>CP158806.1:0-626018 GCA_050987995.1 Ralstonia pickettii | reverse complement strand
AAGGCCCTCTCTTGCGGTCCAGCGCTGAAAGCTCTCTGTCTCGCCTCGCCTGTGCCTAGAACAAGCCGATCAGCAGGTTGAAGCGTTGATTCCGAGTCTCCGGACCGGAACTGCGGGATTGCGTTGTGGTGTTCGCACCCCCACCTGCTTCAGTATCGTCGTTGTAGTCCGTTCCCGCGACCGTTGACGGGGCGGGCCAAGGATGCAGCCGGCGCCACGAGCAGGTCCGCGATGTCCGCCGGTCGCTCCAGGCTCGGCAGATGGGCGGCGCCGGTTCGCTCAAACGGGCCGGCGCGACATCAAGGGTTCGACCCGGCCAGCGGCGATCGGACTGCAATGACATTCATGTCGAGGAACAGCCGGCTCGCCTGACCCATGACGCGACGACCCTCGGGCTCCAGTGGACCGTCTAGCCAAAGGCGAGCTTTGATCGCGTTCACCTGATCCAAAATCGCCGACCCCTTTGGCTTCCTTCAGTTGGGCCATCAGGCCCTTGATTCGATAGATCGCCTCGGGCGCGCCATTCACAGTGGCGCAATGAGGGCACGGACATATGATGGAGGCAGAAGGGCCGCGTCGAGCGCGATTCGCCCACCCTGCGAGTATCCAACAAGGATCGCAGGTCTGCTGTTAGCGATGGCGTCAATTACCGCCATCAACTCCGACCGCGCATGCCTGCCTGGCACGGACGCCAGCGCTGACCTCAGCCTACTTCTTATGGTGAACGATGCGATCCCACCAATAATGCAGCGGATGGGCATGTTCCGGGTAGAGCGGCGACTTGTGAAAAAAACTGGCTCGAACTGCCAGTACATAGAGCGCAATGATCACCGCAGCAAAGATTGAAGCTGTAAGCATGGCGGCTTCTCCGAAGATTGTCTTCTACGATTGAATTTTAGAATGCTTCGGCAAAGAAGCACCGCTGACAAGCTCACATCGGAAGGTCCTGTACCTCCTCTGGGTGGGACTGAATGGATCCCTGGCGCCTTGCAGGGAGGAGGGGGCAAGCCCCGCCCTCGGAGCCGGCGGCACAGGTGGACCGCCCGCGACCGACTCGGCGTTGTTCAGGGCGTCATTGGCTCAAAAGTGCCTTGTCGAAGCCTAAAACGAATCCGGAGACACCCATGCTGAGTCCTCATGAGATCACCACCCTGATCTTGATCAAGGATGCGCGGACCCGTTTGACCTGGATCCTTCCGATCTTGACACTCTCGTCACTGGAGGGTGCGTGCCGGGATAACCTGGGAATGATGCAAGTACTAAAAGTCATAAAGAACTCGGGCTTTATGTGATTTACGCCGCGGCGTGAGCCGCCCAGCGGCTCGATCTGGCGCAGCCAGCCTGGAGGATAGTGACGATTCACAGCATTTCGGGCATGATGGGAGCCTCGACGAAACGCCGCAGGTGATGCAAGATCGTTGTCGATTCACGACTGCGCGGAGATGGATGCACGTGCCTCGTTGTTCTGCACCGAGAGCCGTTGGGCTCTCATCCCCGCCGCGTCGACCCTCAGCAGCGCAAAGACGCGGAATGGTTCTGCCATACGCACCTGAGTACGATGAAGACGGACGCATGGTCAGCCGCAAGCGCGCCATCGAACCGTACATCGTCCCGGTGAAGGCGACCACGCTACCGCCTAATGCGATCGGCTTCCATCCGCCGCTCATCGGCTAGAATGCGCACGGTCTTCGCTTTCCACCGCTTCCGCGCGCAAATCCAACTCATGGCCAGCACAAAGCAGTCTGTCAGCATCGCGCCCGCTCACAACCGCCCCCTCCTGTCGAAAGCAGAAAGCGTTCAACTCGCTGATCAAGCAGATTGACAAGCGGCGCATGCGGCTAAGCGCCTGGGAAACTGTCACGCCCTCCTTCCAGCAGCGGTACGTCAACGACCTCCTGCCCCTTGAACAATCCGACGCCGGTACCGATTTCCGCTTTATCCAGAAGAACCTGCGGCACGCCTCGATTGAGACGACCGGCATCTACCTGCACGCCGAGGACGACCGGCGGCATGCGCATACCGTGGGCGAGCATCAAGCTCAAAGCGACGCGCCATAGTAGGTAGGCGCTTATCACCCACGTCATTTGTGAGGCGCTTGGACCTCTACATCCGTCTCGCATAGATCGGCCCGCCGGCTTGCGCTAACTAGCGCCGCGGCGACACATCTACCAAAGCACCGCACCTATACTATTGGCGTACGCACCGTCGTTGCGCCAATGCAGCCTCATCGGCCCGGCATCCCATTCGCTCGAGCAGGGGCAGGGCTCCGAAACTGCCAACCGCCTATTCTTGCAACTCGGCCTTGGCTGTTCGCATTCGGATGCAGCGAGAACGACTTGCCCACTTCCGCTGAGTTTCGCCGGACCGACGAACGCGGGAACGCCATCATTCCGCTCCGAGCGCGCGGCTCAAATGTGAGACGACCTCGGACCAAAAACTCCGCGCAGGAGATTAGGAACGTGTTCGACAAAGACCGCTTCATTGAGGATTGCGTCAAGGCCGTTGCCGAAGGCTCGCAGGCCGTGCGCGAGGTGGTGGAAGAAGCTGTTGCCGACGGCGCCGGCATCTTTGCCGGGCTCGGCGAGCCGGAACACGCGGGCCTCTTACCGCTCTACACCTCGCCCGAGGTCACGGTCATCAATTTCGTCTGGGCGCCGTGCATGAGCCTCATGCCTCACAATCATCGGATGTTCTCGGCAGTGCGCATCTATGCGGGACGCGAGGACAATGTCTTCTGGCGGCGGACGGCATCGGGTATCGAGGCAACGACAGCTAAGTCTCTTGGAGTGGGCGACGTCGCGGTGCTCGACCGGGAGGCGATCCATTCTGTGTTGAACCCGATCGGCAAGATGACGTGCGCCATCCACATCTATGGTGGCGACTTCTTCCATCCGACCGAGCCCCGCAGTCAGTGGGATCATGAGACCTTGGCCGAACGGCCGTGGGACGTCGACAAGGTCAAGTTGCTGTTCCACGAAGCGGAGTCGCGGTTCCACGCCGTGCAAGCAAGCTGCGCATAGCGATGGCAGGCGACGATGCCCAGGGATATCGTCGGTGGCTGGAAATTGTAGTTCGTAGACTTGCCCAAGGTCCACGGGGACTTGTAGGCACAAATATATAGAGTTAAATGCAAAAACCCACAGAACAGCCCGACATACGTCAGATTGACATCAGGCAGGTGGCGGCGCGCGAAACAGAGGAGCAGTTCCGGATTCTCGTTCAGGGCGTCACTGACTACGCGATTTTCATGCTTTCGCCGGCGGGTATTGTGACCAGTTGGAACGTCGGCGCGGAACGAATCAAAGGGTATCGACGATCAGAGATCATCGGCGAGCATTTCTCGCGCTTCTACACGGATGAGGATAAGGCGGCCGGTGTGCCGGCCCTGATACTTGCCACAGCGGCCAGGGAAGGCCGTGCCGAGCGCGAAGGATGGCGAGTTCGCAAAGATGGTAGCCGCTTCTGGGCGCACGTCGTGGTGGATGCCATCCGGGACGACGCAGGCTCTCTCGTGGGGTTCGCAAAAGTGACGCGCGACATCACCGAGCGAAAGGAAGCTGCGGCCGCTCTGGAGAAAGCCAATGCGGCGCTGCTTCAGGCGCAGAAGCTGGCAGCAGTCGGGCGGCTAACGAGCGGCGTCGCGCATGACTTTAACAACCTGCTCGCGGTACTTTCCAATGGTCTCCAGGTGCTGGCAATCCAGTCACGCACGGCGATTGACAAGAAAATGATCGAAGGCATGCGGAAGGCGATCGACCGCGGTGCGTCTCTCACCCAGCAATTGCTTTCGTTCGCGCGCCAACAGCCGTTGCAGGCTCAGGTACGCGATGTGAATGGATTGATTAGCGAGGTCGCACCGATGCTTTCACGTGCGGGGAACCGTAACACGTATGTCGAGCTTGCCCTACAGCCCGGGGAGGCGTTCGTATTCATTGACGCAGCGCGTTTCGAGGCGGCCTTGCTCAATCTCGTTGTAAACGCAGTCGATGCTATGCCAACGGGCGGTACAGTCACGATTGACACTGAGACTGTCCAGTCGAACGCGGCTCTGACCCCGGCTCTGCCTGCCGGTCGTTACGTCCGCATTGGGGTTCGCGATACCGGTATCGGCATGTCTGCGGACGTGCTGGCGCAGGCGTTAGAGCCGTTTTTCACCACGAAGCAGGCAGGCAAGGGAACGGGTCTGGGACTAAGTCAGGTGTATGGGTTCATCATCCAGTCCGGTGGCGACGTGTGCCTTTCAAGTGAAGTCGGCAAGGGCACAAGGGTGGATCTGTATCTGCCGATTGCTCAACCAGCAGCAACCGTCAGTATGCCGTCCGGCAACGGCAGAGATGGTTCCGCTCGTTGAGGACGAGCCGGATGAGTTGGGGGTTGCGTCGGAACTATTGAGGAGCATCGGCAGGGAAGTACTTACGTCGGGCTATTCGCGGCCCCGCTAGTACAACATCCCGGAAATAGCTTTAATAATTATCGGGCTGCAGATACGGCTGCAGGAGCGTGACGACCACCTGCGCCATCTCGTCGAGCGAGCCCGCGCCTGGCAACGGTTCCCAACGCCCACTATGGCTGCGAAAGGCGGCGCCATAACGATTGCGGCCGAGCTCGGTCAGCCGAGCCACCACGGTCGGCTCCTCGTCGTCCAGACGTTTGATCAGCAGGTGACGCCCGTAGGCTTGCGTGATGATCTGCTCGTGGCCGAGCAGGCTGCGCAGTTGCCGCTGCAATTCGGCAGCGTAATGTTTGGCGGGTAAGGCTGGCATGTCGATTCTCGATTACGATGCGCCGGTTTGTAGCGGATAGCCCCGGAAACTCCATTTGAACGGGCGTGCTGCCTGATTGTGCGCGCGGACAAACTGCTCGGTGCGTTCACGCAGGTGCGCGGTGCTGGTGTGGCTCGCGTGGCGCAGCACTCGGCGTGTGTAGCGGGCAAACCAGAGTTCGATCTGATTGACCCAACTCGCGTGCAATGGCGTGAAGTGGAAGTGAAACCGCCCATCGTGCCGCGCGTTGAACGCCTGCCAGACGGCCTGGGCGCAATGTGGTCGGGTAAGGACCCGATGTTGCCACCGGGTCCTCCCCTAAGAACGAAACGTGCGAGTTTCCCCGCATTTCGCTCAAGCCTTTCAAAGCCCCGTCGCCGGAGCCGGTTTAACCACGGAGAATCGTCGGCCACGCGCGATCCCGTGGCAGTCCGGATGCAGCATCAGCAGATTGCGACTCGCGTCCGTGCCACCATCAATCACCCGTTCCAGATGGAATAAACGCCATCCGCTGGACTTCGTGATCATCTGGTGACAGACGGGACACGTCCGCTCCTGACTCAGCCACAGCCGGATAAGCCGCTTCCGCCCCTTGAGTGAGTCCATCATCGCGAGGCCAAGACGCTCCTCGAAATAGCTTTCCCACTGCGGGTCGAACGGGTTGGCGGCGGCCCTGATTTTCCGGTGCCGCCGTATCGGCGTGCTGGCGATGTCGTACAGCGGCAGAAGTTTTGGCACTCCTGTGCCGGGCGTCCTGCTGGCTTCGGTGCCGAAGACCCAGTGATTCGAGCCAACGACCCGGAAATACTTCGCCCTAATCCACCGAGCGTTCTTTCGCGGATGCCGTCGCCGTGCCCAGCGCCACAGACATTGCCAAATCGCGTGACTGACGTTGCTGAATATACGTTTCGATACGACGTGCCGGTGATAGTTGGCCCATCCCTGAATGAGCGGATTGAGTTTCCTGATCAGCCAGTCCTGCCGCGCCGTCGCGTTGTTCTTCACAATGTCCCGCAGCTTGCGCAGGAAGCGCTGAACGCTCGTTCTGGCTGGCTTGATCAACAGCTTGCCGCCATATTTGCGCACGTTCATGCCGAGGAAATCGAACCCATCGTCAATGTGTGTAATCCGGGTCTTTTCTGGCGATAACGACAACCCCCGTTCCGCCAGGAATTGCTCGACCATCGGTTGCACTTCATCCGCCAGTACTTCACGCGTTGCGCCGGTGACAATAAAGTCGTCAGCATAACGGACGATGTGGACCTTCGTCGGGTTGCGGGCCTGCCTGCCAAACTGCGCATGTAATGCTCGCTCTAGCCCGTCGAGGGTCATGTTCATCAGCGCAGGAGAAACGATACCGCCTTGCGGTGTACCAGCCTGCGTCGAGTGAAGAACACGGTTATGAAGGTAGCCTGCCTTCAACCATTTTTGCAGTATCGCCTTGTCCGTAGGGATGCAGGCGACAAGCCAGTCGTGCGAAATTTCGTCGAAACAGCTGCGGATATCAGCCTCAAGGATCCACTGCGCACTATCCGATCGTGCCAGCGCCCGAAAGCACTGTTCGATCGCATCCGCAGTTGACCGGACGGACCTGAACCCGTACGAGTTTGGGTCCGCTGTGGTCTCCGCGACAGGCTCCAGAGCGAGCAGATGCAATGCCTGCTGAGCCCTGTCGACCATGCAGGGAATGCCTAAGGGCCGCTGTTTCCCGTTGGCCTTCGGGATAAAGATCCGTCTCAGCGGACGCGGTTGGTATCCGCGCCGTTTGAGCGACAACACTGCTTCGAGCTTGGACTTTGGCGTAGACCAAGTGATGCCATCTACGCCGGGAGTCCGCTTTCCGCGATTCTCAGTCACCCGTTTAACGGCGAGTGCCTTGCCGCTAAACGAGTGGGTCAGCAACCACTGCAGGGCTTTCAGCCTGCCGTACTTGCCGGCCTGTTGGGCCTTCACGATACGCGCCTGCAGCCGTCGAACCTCGCGATGACATCTGGCCCAATCTATGTCGTGCCAGTGTCGTGCGCGGTCGGAGGACGCACCCGCGCCGAACTGCTGCACAGTCATCTGCTTCTCCTCCTTTGAAGGTTAGTCAAGCTCTCTCGTGACGAAAGACCATGCGGAAGTCTGCCCGCTTTCGCGTGGGATGATGTTGCCTTGCAGCGCAATCCCTGTCCGCCCGATTACAGGGTGGCATTCGCTTTCTCCGCACTCCCTTGCCCGCACCGCCAACAGCCTTCCTCACGGTCGGCCTGCCCGGATGGGCAGCGATACGGGTTTACCGTGTTCCACCAGATTCGCACGAATGGTTTAGATCCTGCCTCTTCACCGGTAGTGTGTCTGTCCGTGCCGCCCCATAAACAAAAGGGCGGGCCTCACTACGTTCCCATTTTGGGTAAGGCCTGTCAGTGCCTTTGGCCTTTTGACAATGACGGTGTTTAACAGCAGTTCAGATATCTTGATCATGCCATCCAGTCTAGCGCCCCCTCCGCATCGACACTCGCAGAGGAGCCTTGGTCTCGCGACCCAGACGCGGCTTGCGCCGGGCTACATTGTCCCGGTGGCTTCATACAACGCCGTTGCCAGCATCGCATGCACCGGTAGACTACGGGCGACGGAACGCCCGGTTTCCTCCCGCCGTTTCCGGCGGTGAAACAACGAGTCTGGCGACTTTCACGTCGCACTGTTCAGGTTGTCCCAGACGACATGCACCTGTTTGCCCGGGTACGCGCTTGCCACGCGCTCCATGAAGGCTACCAGATCCTCCTGGGTGCGCCGGTCGCGGCAGTCTGCCAGCACCTGTCCGGTATGGACGTCCAGCGCGGCAATCAACGCCTGGGTGCCGTGCCGAACATATTCAAACTCACGACGACGCAGTCGCCCCGGCGCGGGTGCCCGTCCCGGGTACTTACGCTCGATGGCCTGAATGCCAGTCTTCTCGTCGATACTGAGCACCACCGCGTTTCGAGGTGCCTTGCGGTACAGCTTGCAAATCCCGTTGACCTTCTCGCGAAAGTGCGGGTCTGGGCTATGTAGCCATTGCTGAACCCGGTGCGGACGCACGTCGCCGGCCTGCAGAATGCGCTGCACCTGGCTGCGGCTGATCTGCCCGACGACGCCGCGCTCCACGGCGCGCGCCACAATCTCATCGAGCGTGGGCGTGACCCGTCCCTCAGGTTCCTGCGTTTCACACGCCAGCGCGATCAACTGTAGTCGCGCTTCCTGCGTGATGCGTGGCGGACGACCACTGCGCTCGCCTTCGCGAATGCCTTGGGCACCTTGCTGGGCAATGCGCTTGCGCCACAGGCAGACCGTTTGCACCGATACACCCAGTTCCCGCGCAATGACCGTATTGGCGTGGCCCTCGTGGGCCCACAATGCAATTCGCGCGCGCATCACATCTCGCTGCGCACGGCGTTTGTCAACGTACTTGTCGCGTCACCTCACGCAACCTGCTTTAGTTCTGCTGGCTCAATCCGTTCCGGATTGAGCCAGACTTTGTCGGCCAAGCTCCAGTTCCGTGTCGACCCTGACCAGCGCTCTGGCGTTCTGGCCTTCGCCTCTGCATAGACCGCTTCTCGTTGAGCCAGCACCGCTGCGGATATACCGCTATGGCGCTGCGCCGGTGTCACGAATTTCAGCCCACTATGCTTGTGCTCGTGGTTGTACCAACGCACGAATCGCTGCGTCCATGCGCGTGCCTCGTCCACGCTGCCGAATGCTTGGCGCGGGTAGTCCGGCCGATACTTGCAGGTCCGGAACAGCGACTCGGCGTAGGGGTTGTCATTGCTTACGCGCGGCCGGCTGAACGAAGCGATCACCCCCAGGTTTTCCAGGGTGGCCAGCATCGTCGCGCCCTTCATTGGACCGCCATTATCCGAGTGCAGAACCAGAGGACGTCCAGCCAGACCTTCGGCCAAACTGGATCGCCGCATGAGCAACGCCGCCAACTCCGCCGATTCCGCCCGATGCACTTCGTGACCGACGATCTTGCGGCTGAACACGTCCAGCATCATGTACCAGTAGTAATACTGCCCCTTGATTTCCGCTGGCATCCAGGTGATGTCCCAGCTCCACACCTGATTGGGTCCGGTGGCGCAATGGCTGGTCACCACCCGGGCCGAGGGCTTGCGCGCACGACCACGGTGATGCTGCTGCGACGCACTACGCAAGACACGATAAAAGCTCGACTCCGAGGCCACGTACTGGCCGCGGTCCGCCAGCGTCGGGACGATCTGGCTGGGCGGCAAACTGGCAAACTCCACGCTGTTGGCTACCTCAAGAATTAGCTGGCGTTCCGGCTCGCTGAGCTTGTTGGCTGGCGCTGGCCGCTCAGTGGTGGTGCGAGCATCTGCGACCACCTCATCGCCCTCCTGAACCCAGCGCTGGAAGGTGCGCAAGCTCAGACCCAACTCGTCGCAAGCCTGGGCCAGTCGGCAGCCTGAGCGTTCTGCCTCTCGAATCAACGATATACACAACTGGCGATCTGGGACGCTGATCAGTCGTCCTCTTTTTCTCCCCAAATCGCCTGGGCTTTTTTTCTCAGGATGAGCAGTGCGGCCGCTTCCGCCAGCGCCTTCTCCTTTCGCTGTAATTCCTTCTCAAGCTGCTGGATGCGCTTCTTGTCACCCTTGGACTGAAGCCGTTGTTCTCGCGCCTGTTCACCGGCGTTGGCATTGGCCGATCGACAGGCCTCTCGCCAGGCAGCGATCTGCTCCGCGTAAAGACCCTTGCGGCGGCAATACTCCGCCAATTCCGCTTCATTGAGCGGCGCGGTTTCCAGCACCACCGCAAACTTGTCTTCCGAGGACCAGGCCTCGGGGTTCTTTCCATCTCCCGGCACCGGGACTCCTTGCGCTTTCATCTGTCGACGCCAAGCATACAGCGTTTGCTCAGTGATCCCCGTCTGCTTTGCCAGCGCCGACACCAAGGCATTCTCAGGAGGCATCATGCGGCGCAACAGCGCTTCCTTTCTCTCTGCTGAATAGGCTCTCATTCACTCTGACTCTACCGCCCCCAGACCGGGTCAATCGAAATCAGGTAACACGACAACTATGCTGACACCGGGGGCGCAGCCGTCTTGCGCTCGATCAGCGATAGCAGCTCCTGTCTTTCTTTCTTCGCCAGCTTCACTGGCGTTGCTTGGCGGCCTCGGCTCATCCCGCCATGATATCCGAGGCGATTAATTATTCAACCTATTTACGGGATGTTGTACTAGGCGATGAGAACGGCGCCCTCAGCGATCTGAAAATTGTCCAAAACCCATAACCGCCTGGCTGATCTTGGGAATGGGAAGGCGCTGCGAGCCTGGGCAAGGAGATAGCTTCGGAAGCCGGCTAATGGCGGCGCTGATGCTGCACTGGCCGGGCGGCACCGCTCATCGCACGCTTTTCGTAGCATTTGCGGCTTTTGGAGTGGATTTATGCCAACTTTCGTCCCCGTCCTGCTTTGCCCTCCGCCGTTTTGGTCACCACCAAGGCTATTTTTAGTAAAATCACTCTAAAGTTCAAAGTACTGCCAACAGTCTGGCACCACCGACCGTCCGCCAGCGGACCACACGATCAATTGTTAAACAAGAATCACTTTAGAGCCCTGGTACGGGGAGGGGTGCTCGTACTGGCATTGTGGGTCGCCCTTGCGTCGGCCATGATGTGGGACCAGGACTCGGAGCGGGATGCTGCTGAAGAACGCGCTGCTGCACTAAGCGATCTCTTAGCAGCACACACAACCCGTGTGCTGCGACAAGCGGATCAACTGGCCTGGATGGTCACTCAGGAAGTGCTGAAATCTGGGCCTAATATTGCCCTGGTCCCTTATGTCCAGGCAAAAGCGGTCCAGTTAGGCCTATTTCTGCAAGTTGCAGTAATCGATCGGCGTGGCATTCTGCGAGCCTCCACCGTCCCAGGATTCAAGCCAGTTGATCTTAGTGACAGGCCGCATTTTCGCGCGCAGGTTAATGCTTCGGCATCCGGCTTGTATATCAGCGAGCCTCTCATTGGCCGCGCGAGCGGCAAACCATCCATTCAGTTATCCAAGCGAATTGAAGACAGTGAGGGCGATTTCCTCGGCGTGGTAGTGGTTTCCCTGGACCCGGCCTACCTGATACAGTTGTTCGATCAGCTGAGAGTGGGAGAACATGGCCAGGTACTGGTGTTTGGTGCAAGGGATTTCATCATACGGGCAGGACGCTCGTACCCGAACTCGCATTTCGGCGCGAAAATCCCATTAACTAGCGCTTTAGGGCGGGCATTTGCGGCATCTTCCACTGCTGGAAACTTTCGGGGTCAAAGTTTCGTGGACGGTACGACCCAGGCCGTCGCCTTTCGATCGGTCAAAGATTACCCGCTCGCTGTAGCAGTTGGCCTCTCCGAACCAGAGTACCTTGCCGGATATCGCGCGCGACGCACCTTTCTGCTCATCGTAGGAATCTTGATGACGGCGCTGATTTTATATGCCCGTGCAAAGCAGACCGCCCTGATGGACAGCATGCTCGGCGCCACGCTCGCCGCAAACGCCGCCAGAGACCGTGAAATCGGAAAGGCTGAGCGCATTGATGCACTGTTCCAGGCGATTCCCTATCCGGCAATGGGATTTGACAGGGGCGGGTGCGTCGACGGCCTCAATAGCCATGTGCTGCTGCTTCTAGAGGCTAGCCGGGCAGAACTGATAGGGACTCGAATTGAGAGCGTTGCCAAAACGCTCTTTCGGCATGACGCCAGCCTCGATCGACCATCCAAGGTACAGTCGCTTTGCGAGGCTCTGCAAGGAGAAGAAAAACAAACACTGGTTTTCCCTATCGCCGATCAAACGACTGTTGTGTACGAAATCCAGGTCGATTCGCGCCGTGATGGCGGAACGGTGCTGCTCATCCGCGATATCACCAGCCACGCCGATTTACAGGAAAGCGAGCGGGATCTTCATATCACATTGCATGCAATCAGCGATGCGGTCATTTCCACGGACGCAGTGGGAAACGTGAAGCGTATAAACGGAATGGCCAGCCAACTCATCGGTCTGGGATGGGGCGAGGCGGTAGGCAGACGGGTGACCGAAGTACTGCGTTTGACATGCGCAGACGATAGTGGGTCCTTCGTGGATCCCGTCAGCGAGGTCTCGCGCACCGGCCTGCCGCTTAACCGCTCAGACTTGATGCTGCATGGCTCAGCAAGAGGGACACCAGTTGACATCATTCTTGGCGCGGCGCCTCTGCGCAATGATGCCGGGGTTTTCCAGGGCACCGTGCTGGTGATGCGCGATGTCAGCGTCGAACGTGCTGCGGAGAAGGCCCTTCAAGCAAGCGAGGATCGTTATCGCAGACTCATCGAGTTTTTGCCCTATGCCGTCATCGTGCAACGCAACGACAAGATCTGCTACGCCAACCCAATGGCCGTCAGTATGCTCAGGGCGTCTTCCGTTGATGCACTGCTGGATCGAAACATCCTCGAACTAGTCCATTGCACGGTCCGTGCCCTGGTCAAATCACGCATTAGTTTGCTACGCAAGCAGCGCATCAGTGTGCCAACCATCGCGGAGCGTTGGATACGCCTTGACGGTTCCTTACTGGAATGTGAGGTAACAGCGGTGCCTTACGACTGGGACGGTGAATCTTCAGCACTGGTACTCCTGCAGGATATTAGTGCCCGCCGACTGGCCGAAAGCCAGCGGGATCGGTTTTTCGAACTATCGATAGACTTGCAGTGCATCGCGAGCGAAGACGGTTATCTAAAACGTGTGAACCGTGCCTTTACCCAAGTTCTGGGGTGGACATCAGAGGAAATTGCGCGCCAGCCCTATATTAATTTCGTCCATCCGGAAGACCGCCCGCGAACCTTGGAGATTGCGGCCTCGAGCAATGTGGGGGTGCTCGCAGAGCATTTTGAGAACCGCTATGCCTGCAAGGACGGCACATATCGTTGGCTGGCCTGGAATGCAGTACGAGAACCGGATGGGTATATTTATGCGATTGCACGGGACGTCACCGAAAGCCGCGCCGCGCGGGACCAGATGTTGCTCGCCAAAGCCGAGGCCGAATCCGCGTCGCGAGCGAAGAGCGCTTTCCTAGCGACCATGAGCCATGAAATTCGGACACCCATGAATGGAGTGGTCGGCATGATCGAGGTGTTAAGTCGCAGCGGGCTAAGCGAGAATCAATCCGATATCGCTTCGACGATCCGCCAGTCTGCTGCAACGCTGCTTCGTCTCATTGATGACATCCTCGATTTCTCCAAGATTGAAGCGGGGAGAATGGAAATTGAAAGCAACCCAGTATCACCGCGTCAAGTCGTGGAGGGAGTGTATCTTGCCCTGCTTCCTGTGGCCAATGCAGCAGATGTCAGTCTGCATTGTGTCGTCTCCGACAACGTGGCTGAATGGGTACTTGCAGACGAAACGCGCTTGCGTCAGGTGCTGTATAACCTGGTCGGCAACGCCATCAAGTTTTCGACCGGCCGACCGACGGTAGCGGGATCTGTAGAGATCAGCGTCGATGTTATTGGAGTCAGCGAAGCAGAACCTACCGCGCAAACCATCACTTTCTCTGTGACGGACAACGGCATCGGAATCGCAGGCGATGCGATTCCTCATCTGTTCGAGCCGTTTACGCAGGCCGAGGCGTCGACCACGCGGCGCTACGGCGGTACAGGCCTGGGCTTGGCGATCTGTCAGCGTTTAGTCAGAGCCATGGGCGGACAGATCTCGGTGACAAGCGAGGTCGGGATAGGTTCGGCCTTTTCAGCGATGCTTCCGTTCCCGATAGCACCTGCTGCAGCCAAGCCCGATGAATTGACCGCAAAACATCATCGGACTCCGTCCACCGGATCCAGCAAGATTCTGGTTGTCGAGGACGATCCTATCAACCAGAAAGTGATATGTGCTCAACTGGAGCTTCTCGGTTACCAATCCAAATTGGTGAACAACGGTGCCGAAGCGATTGAGGAGTGGCGACGGTCCCACTATGGACTGATCCTGACCGATATTCACATGCCAATCATGGACGGCTACGCGCTAGTTGGGGCGATCCGGGATGCCGAGGGCAATGGCGCGAAGACGCCAATTGTGGCACTGACAGCCAATGCCATGCTTGGAGAGAAACAACGCGCCTTAGCGGCAGGCATGGACGACTATCTGACCAAACCACTGCACCTCAATAGCTTGAAAGCTGCACTCGAACGTTGGCTTAAGCCTGCGTCAGAGGGCGCTGTGGTGGCACAGGGAGAGCAAAGGCGATACGACCCCGCCGTGAATGTGTCTATTCTTCATGAGATGATCGGTGACGATCCCCGGCTCGTTTCCGAATTGCTATTTGCCTATGCCGAACAGTTGCGAGAGATGCAACTCAGACTGCTCCAAGCACTGGCCAACGATAACCGCAACGAGGCCAGCTACCTCTCTCACCGGTTGAAGTCTTCCTCACGATCGGTTGGCGCTGTGTCCTTGGGTGAGCTTTGCGTGCAGATCGAGAACGCATGCAAGGAGGAACGGGATTTGAGTGGGCTTCTTGCTTCGTTTGGGGACGAGGCATTACGCGTTACGCATGCACTCTCGACTTTGCAGCGCGAGACGCAGGCTCGCATAGCGATTGCCGACGGAAGGAACCTACAATGAAAAACACGCCTGCCCCAGAAGTTGTTCTTATTGACGATGATTTATTCAGCCTCAGACTGCTGAGCCGACAGCTTGAGCAGCTTGGCCACGACAAAATTGCTGCGCTGGAACGGGCCAATGATGCCCTCGCGCTGATCCAAAAAGAGCCACGTGCATTTCGGTTAGTAATCGTAGATCTGCAGATGCCGGAAATGGACGGCATCGAATTCCTCCGCCACCTTTCCGCGGCCGGTTATGCCGGCGCCCTGTTACTGGTCAGCGGTGAAGGCCCGGGAATTCTTCAGACCGCGGAGCAGCTTGCCAAATTGCACGGACTACAGGTTATCGCCAGCTTGCCAAAGCCGGTTACCAAAGCGTCGTTGGAGAGGGTCCTGCGCGACAGAAGGCTTGGCCCGGCCTGGCGTCCGCCCAAGATGCCAGCGCCCCGCTTTACGAGTGCCGATCTGAAGGCTGCGATTGAAGAGTCTGAAATTGTCGCGTATTACCAGCCAAAGGTCGACTTGGCGAATGGGACGTTGGTTGGCGTTGAGGCGCTGGCACGATGGAAGCACCCACACGGTGGTGTATTGCCGGCCTCGCAATTTATTAATGCTATTGAGGCTCATGGCCATGCCAGATTACTGAACAAGTCAATGCTTACCCAAGTGCTACTTCAGGCGAAATGCTGGCAGGACTTGGATTTCGACTTGCCGATTGCACTGAACGTGCAGATGGAGAGCGTTAGCACATTCGGATTTCTTGATGAGTTGGAGAGGGCTGCCGCCTCTGCAGGAGTTGATATTTCTTGTTTGACCATTGAGCTTACCGAATCGCAGATAATGGGGAACCCGATTGTATCGCTTGAAGTGCTGGCCCGACTCAAGCTCATGGGGGTGACCCTGTCAATTGACGACTTCGGCACTGGTCATTCGACATTGACCAAATTAAGAGATATCCCTTTTTCCGAACTTAAACTAGATCGAAGTTTCGTGCGTAGCGCCGGTCATGAAGGCAAAGCGGTTTCCCAATCGATTATAGAGGCCACAGTATCTCTAGCTCATCGCCTCGGCCTGCGCATCGTTGCCGAAGGTGTCGAGGATCAGGCAGAATGGGACTACGTGGCAGCAATAGGGTGTGACGTTGCGCAAGGGTATTTTGTCGCCAAACCAATGCCTGCAGAGCAAGTGCAATCCTGGGCCGAATTATGGAGCACTAAAAAGCATGCTCACCTTCGTCCGGATGAGAGCGGATCTTGAAGTATTTTGAGGCGTTGTTGCATAAATCCGGGTGTCTGGCTGGGCCCTGACGTTTACGCGCAACGGTCTGGGCGGCGCCCCTGTTAACTCTTCGGGTAACTGCGTAGATTCTCGATTTTTGCCCGAGAGATGCGCAAGGACGAACACAAGCGGGGAGAGCCAAGGGGATCTACCGTGTCAGGAACTGGGCAAAGTACAACGCAGGCTTGATCACGAGAGGCGACGTCACGATGTGGATCGATGAAAGCGTGATGAATGCAGTGCCCGAGGCGGCGTCGCCCAGGCGTGGCCGGCCACACGTCTACTCGGACGCGGCGATTCAGATGCTGCTCGGAATCAAGCAGGTGTACCGTCTGCCGTTGCGTGCGCTGCAGGGCTTTGCGCATAGCCTTCGCAAGCTCGCCTTCGCCGATTTGCAAGTCCCGAACTACACGACTCTGAGTCGCCGCGCGCAGGATCTGAACGTGGTGCTGCCGGTGCAGCGCGCCAGTCAGTCGCTGCACCTGGTGGTCGACAGCACTGGCCTGAAGGTATTCGGCGAGGGCGAGTGGAAGGTGCGCAAGCACGGCTACTCGAAGCGGCGCACCTGGCGCAAGGTGCATCTGGCGATGGACGCCAAGACCGGCCAGGTAAGCGCAGCTTTGATGACACATCAGGACGTTGGCGACGCTGACGTGTTGCCCGAGTTGCTCGATCAAATCCCCACCGATACGCCAATCGACACCATCGGTGGCGATGGCGCATACGACACGAAGCAATGCCACGCGGCGATTGCTGCGCGAGGCGCGCAACCGTCGATTCCGCCGCGTGAGGGAGCGATGCCATGGCCGCAGACCACGTCCGGTGCGGTCTGGCGCAACGAGGCCATTGACGCCATTGCCCGAAGTGGCAGGCGCGAATGGAAGACGTCCAGCGGCTATCACCGGCGTTCGCTGGTCGAGAACTTGATGTACCGGCTCAAGACACTCACGGGTAATCGCTTGTGGGCGCGTGATGTCGGGGCCCAGGCGGCCGAGGTGGCGATCCGCGTCGGCATACTCAACCGCATGGCGGCCCTTGCACGCCCGCAGTCCGTCCGCATCGCCTGAATTCATCAGCACGGGAAACCTTTGTTTTCAGATCTGATTTATGCAACAACGCCGTATTTTGATGTCGAATTCCCGCCCAATGCACAGAGCTTGATGGAATTACCAAGAACGCGCTGCTACTACTGCCATTCTAGCGCTAGCGCTGCACTGCTCGGCTCTCGGTGTCGGTGGCAAAGCTTGCTATGCCGACCTGCGTTGACAGCCACCGCGTCTGCCCCGCTCGTGCGCATCGGAACGACCGATTTCCTATCAAAATCAGAGGGTTAGCTGAGAGGGGGCGGATTTCGATTACCCACACCGGCAGATTAGGCGAAGCAACGGGCCAGGGAACCGCGCCTTAGTCCGAGCCGGAGAATCGCTTTCCACTCGCCGCCAGCGTCGGCAACCGGCCATGAATGGCCATCCCGCCATCGATTTGCTCAGACACTCAGACGGCCGCTTCGGTTCCGATTTCGGTCGCTTGTCGGGGGCGCGAACCGGCGCACGTTCAGCGCACGTCCGTTCCGATAGCAGGGACAGACTGTGCTCCAAGTCAGAGCTCAGTACCGCTTGTCTTTCCTTCAGGGAAACGACGATTCCAAAGCAAAAAAAGCAAGCTGGATAAGGTGACCCCCGAAGGCTTTAATGAAACAAAGTACGAGGGCGTCTATCGGCTAGAGAAAGAGTGAGCCCGCTGCGACTCGCGTCCCCGCAGCCTTGCAGCGGCACTGCCAGAAACGCAGATTAGCTTCCCGGCAATTGCAGCAGGGCCAACTTCGTGAGGTGGCCCTGCTGCACGTACCTAAAGTGAGGGAGCCCCGAAAGAGTGGGGTAATGGGGGGTCGCACTGCGAACAGCTGACGCCAAACCGGTCCTTACTTTTTATCATCCTCGACAAGGCCATCGCGGTTGGTGACTCTCGCGCCATCGGTGAATACGTCGCGCCGGTCCGTAGCTCTCGCCCCATCGGTGTACACGTCTCGCCTGTCCGTAACTCTCGCGCCATCGGTATAGACGTCATACTTTCCAGCTTTCCCTCCATCTGTATAGGGGTCACGCGGCCCCATCGTGCCGGCAATCGCTGCACCAGCGCTAAGTGCAGCACCTGTTAAAGTGAGCAATAAGACCTTCTTCAGCATTTTCCACCTCCGGTGGCCATCTTTTCCCATCCTCAGTGAACTATAGGTTGGCAGGACAGTTTGTGCGCCGCAAAAACCTATACTTTGGTAATTAAGTTTATGACTCGCGGATATAAGCACTATCTTCCGATTGGTGGTTCACTGCACACATCCTCTCAGCCTCTCCTGTACGGTCCCGCCGGCCGGATGTGTCGACGCTCGGATTACCACGCGATGTGTATAACCGGACCGGATGAAGATTGTCGCCTACTAATGTTGCTATTACGAAAGCACCGAAGCTTCGTCGGAAAGCGGTCATTGACGCTGACTTACCGTGATCCGTATCGAGCCACTTCTATCTCTTATCACCCCCAAGGTTCAGATTTTATCGAGGCGACAACAATTCTGCCGCGGGGGGTTGGCCGGGATTCGTGAATATCCGAAGCCTCACATATTTGCGAATTCCGGCCGACTCTCTGCTTAGAGACCGCGCCAAATAGGGAGCAGCAAAGCTCCGTTCGTCATCCGGACGCACCCTTCGGAGAAGGTCTGCGTCTCGTCATTTCACTACGACATTGGTCGCAACGAATGCACGTTTTGGACTGATAAAATATAGCAGGGTACACTATCCAGCGCAGCGCGTAGAACATGATCGCGCCGATGATGAGGGACTCACATGACAGACATTCAGCCCCCACAGGCGGAGCTTCTCGAACTCCGCAATAGCATCGACAATATCGACGCAGCAATGGTTCATCTACTGGCCGAACGCTTCCGTTGCACGCGGCAAATTGGCGCATTGAAGGCGCGCCACAATCTGCCGCCCACGGACCCCGCGCGAGAACACGCGCAGGTCCAGCGCCTTCGCAGTCGGGCGGAGACTGCGGGACTCGACCTAGAGTTTGCGCAAGCGTACCTTGCATTCGTCACTAGCGAGGTGATTCGCCGTCACAAGGAGCTGCCTCGCAATATGTCGACCTGATCTGCCGGTAAACGCGTAGCTACCCCCGCCTGTTCCCGCCATGCCCGCACCTTCAAACAGCGGCACGCTGTAATGCGGCGCACGTTAACCCGCTATCACAAGGCGTTTCGCCCCATGATCGGCTATCAGCTGAGCCGGGAAGCGGCGACGCTATCCAACCCGGAAAAACTCCACGCTCTGCCCCGCATTGACCGCCCGCCGCAGCCAGTCCGGCATGTCGCCGCTCCCGTCCCAGCTCAGCCCCGCGGCATTCCGGTAGCAGACCGGGCGCGGCACCGGCGGAGGGGGCGGCGGCGGATCAAAGCACCCCGCCGCCGCCAGTTCCTCCATCGTCAGCCCATAGTCGGCCATCTGCACCTGGATCCAGCGAATCGGGCCTCTGACCAAGATACGTCCTTATGCTCTGCAGAGCATAAAGCAGAGGGTTTTTTGGTTAGCGATTGCGGCTTCGGAGGGCAACCAAGGACGGGTGATGTCTGTCCGCGATCGGTAGCCAAAAAACCGTTTGTGCTGAACCGCTCCACAGGCGGTCGCTTCTATGGGTGTTGAATCGCTACTGCAGTGCTCAGGCGTACTCGGAATGCGTGGGCAGAACATCTCAGTTGAGGGTAACCGGATGGCCAAGTATGGCCAAGACCATGCCCCCCGCGGCAGAATAGATGTCGCCCCGATAGAATTTGAACCCTGGGGGCGATAAGAGATAGAAGGTGTGCCGCAGCCACATGGAACGGAGGTTCGAACGGACTGACGGACTGTGTACAAGCTGCATGAGAGATGGAGGTAGGCCCTCCGGCGTCGGTTTTCAGGAGCGGGCGTCAAACCACCCCAAGCTGCTGCGGTAAAGAGCCGTGGTGGTGAGCGTTGGGGCAAAGTGTCGAGGCTATACCTCGAACAGGTAGGGATCAGAGAGACGAACGAAAGTGAACCTTCCGATGACGCGTCGTAATTTATAGATCTGTCGTCAAAACCAGGGGCGCTTCTATCCTCTGGGACAAGCCAGCCGGAAGCCTGATTACTGGGCGGGCGGCGACCGGCGTAAAGGGGGCGTGAAGCTGATCCAGGCTCTTGTGTGGAACTGCGGGAACCAGTCGTTCCGATGTGAAGGGAGAAACTCAAGTGGTTGAAGCCACGAGGTGAGAGTACCGATGCGGAGCACTGGGACGGACCAACCCGTACGAGCGATGAAAGCTGGTAATGCGGCCGGAGCAAAGGGGTTGGGTCAAGCGAGTTGCATTCTGCGTTCAACTGGGAACAGGAGGAAACCATGAGTGCAACAAAACCGTTTGTCATCGACAAGTGGCTAGTGTATGACGCGTTCAAGGCAGTCAAAGCCAACGCAGGATCGGCGGGCGTGGATCGGCAGTCGCTCGAGGACTTCGAAGCGGACCTGAAAGGCAATCTGTATAAGGTCTGGAATCGCATGTCCTCGGGCAGCTACTTTCCCGATCCGGTCAAAGCGGTTGCCATTCCAAAGAAGAATGGCGGGGAGCGCATTTTAGGGGTGCCCACTGTGGCGGATCGTGTTGCGCAGATGGTAGTCAAGCAGGTTATTGAACCTGGAATCGAGTCGATCTTCTTGCCTGACTCATACGGCTACCGGCCCGGGAAATCGGCGCTGGACGCTGTGGGGGTAACGCGAGAGCGGTGCTGGAAATACGACTGGGTTCTCGAGTTTGATATCAAAGGCCTGTTTGACAACATCGACCATGACTTGCTACAGCGAGCGCTTCAAAAGCACGTGAAGAGCGACTGGGCCATGCTGTACATCGACCGATGGCTGAAGGCACCGATGCAGTTGAAGGATGGAACTCGAGTGGAACGCACTCGGGGAACTCCACAAGGTGGTGTCGTCAGCCCAGTGTTGGCAAATTTGTTTCTGCACTATACGTTCGATGTTTGGATGGCTCGCACGTTCCCTCAGCTTCCCTGGTGCCGGTATGCAGATGATGGATTGGTTCACTGCCGCACCGAACAAGAGGCGCAAGCTGTCAAGGCAGCGCTTCAGGCTCGGTTGGCAGAGTGCCATCTAAACACAGCGTCTTAAATAATGCAGCATAGTCGTCGTAGTACCTCGTTTGGTCTCTTCCATTGCTGGAAGCAGGCGTCGACTGCCGAGAGAACTTCTACGAGGGTGGCGAAGTACCGGTTATGTAACCCCAGGCGCCGTGTCAGTTTCCATACGCGTTCGATAGGCGCCAGTTGCGGGCTGTATGGTGGCAGGAACAACAACGTCATGTGCCGCCTGTATTTGTGCAGTAACGGTTTGAGCAGGACGGCATGGTGGTACTTTGCGTTGTCCAGGACCACGACGATGCGCTTGCCGCGACGTCGATGGCGGAGTAGTTGGCGAAGAAAGGATGCAAACGTTTCTGCGTTGAAGACAGGGCATACCTGCCAGACGAAGCGACCCGTGCTCAGACTGACGGCGCCAAAACATGCCACCGACTTTCGCGTCGGCGCATGCATCAACACCGGATCGCGGATCTCCGGGGCCACCCACATGCGACAGCGCGATCCGTGTTGCTGGAAATGGCATTCGTCCAGGCTCCATAACTCAATGTCGTCGCGCTTTGACAGTCGCCGCAGTTTTTTTTACCGCCGCAACGCGAACGGGATCAGACTGGGCGACCTGCGGGCGCGGCTTGCGCAGCCGGAAACCCATCTGGCGAAACAGCCTCTGGCACTGCCGCACGCCCAGTTTGATGCCATAGCGCTGACGCAAGTGCTCCGATAGAACGGGCCCATCCCACAGGCCCGCTTCAAATCCGAAGTCGCGTGGTGTCTTGCGCAGATCCGCCTCGATGCGACGCCATTGCGAGTCATTCAACGCACGCGGGCGACCGGGCCGTTCACCTTCCCGCAATCCGTCGAAACCGCCCCGCTCGAAACGTCGGACCCATCGCTGAACTGTCGTGGCCGCTTGACCGAACATCTGCCCCACTTCAGTGCACGAGTAACCGCTGCTGACCAGCAGCACCCCGTGCAGGCGGTGGTCATACCGCGACTCCTCGCTTCGCTCGATCTCCTGTCGAATCGCCAACTGCATTATCTGTGCGTCTGCAATCTCGAGTCTGCGCATGGCTGCCTCTCCATTAGAGTAACCACGCAATCATACATGCTGCAATACTTATGTCGTCATGTTTAGAAATGCATCCGGACAAGACCAAGATCGTTTACTGCAAAGATGGCAGTCGCAAGCGGGTTGTGAAGAATCGCAAACGGAACAGCCTGTTTGTGAACTTCACCCCTGCGGTCAGTGCGGTCGCCCTGAAGTCCATGCGGCAGAGAACTCGCGAGGCACGCTTCGGCACGCGGACGTATCTCAGCGTGGCTGACATCGCCCGCTTGCACAATCCAGTCCTGCGAGGCTGGTTGAGCTATTACGGGCGGTTCAGTCCGTCAGCGATGTATCCGGTGCTTCGGCACTTCAACAGGACATTGATCGCTTGGGCGATGCGGAAGTATAAGCGCCTGAGAAGACAGAGAACGCGGGCGGCTCGCTTCGTAGAAGGCATCGCGAAGCGGCAACCGCAGTTATTCGTACACTGGCAACGAGGCATGAAAGGCGCGTTCGCTTGATGGGAGCGGTGTGAGTTGAGAGGCTCACGCACCGTTCTGCGAGAGGCTGGAGGTGAAATTCCTCCGGCCTACTCACCTGGCTCGTTACGGAAAAGAATTCAAGGACCGGGCGGTAGCGCGGTTGTTACCGCCGGAGAGTGCGGCGGTGGAAGTGGTTTCAAGGGAATTGGGTGTGGCAGTGGCCACGCTGGAGCGCTGGCGTGCGGACGCTATGTCCATGCCCGCTCGCGAGCGGGCATGGACAGCGGCGGCCAGGTTTGAGGCGGTGCTGGCGACGGCTGCGATGGACGAGGCCAGCAAGAGCGCCTGGTGCCGTGAGAACGGTGTCTATCCGCAGGAGTTGGAGCAGTGGCGCACTGCCGCCACGCAGGCGCTGGCTGAGCCCGAGGATGCGCGCGCCACCCCTCGTGAGACAAAGGCCGATCGGCGGCGCATCAAGGAACTCGAGCGCGAGCTGCGCCGCAAGGAGAAGGCCTTGGCCGAAGCCGCCGCCCTGTTGATACTCTCAAAAAAGCTCGAAGGGATCTTCCCGAAGGACAAGGACGAGGACGCATGATCGGCCTGGAAGATCGCCACACGATGGTCCGCCATATCGAAACCGCTCACGCAGGCGGTGCTCGCCTGCGCCTGGCCTGCGAGGTAGCTGGCATAACCGTGCGCACGCTGCAACGCTGGAAGGCCCACAATGGCCTGGTGGTCGGCGACCGCCGCCCCGGGGCCGAGCGGCCCACGCCCGCGCATGCGCTGAGCATCGAGGAGCGCGAACGCATTCTGGCCGTTGCCAACGAGCCGCGCTTCGCCGACATGCCACCGGCGCGCATCGTGCCCATGCTGGCCGATGAGGGTGTCTACCTGGCCAGCGAATCGACCTTTGGTCGGGTGCTGCGCACCCATGGGCAGACCCGGCATCGAGGACGCGCCAAGGCACCGCGCCAAAGCCGCCCACCCACCACGCACGTGGCCACGGGGCCGCGCCAACTGTGGTGCTGGGACATGACCTATTTGCCGGCCCAGGTCGCCGGGCGCTGGTTTTATCTGTACCTCATCCTGGACGTGTACAGCCGCAAGATCGTGGGCTTCGAGGTCCACGATCGGGACGCCGCCGACCACGCGGCGCATCTGGTCAAACGCACGGCGCTGGCCGAGGGCATTCACGCCATGGCGGCCAAGCCGGTGCTGCACGGTGACAACGGCGCCACGCTTAAGGCCACCACGGTGCTGGCGATGTTGCACTGGCTGGGCGTCAAGCCCTCGTATTCGCGTCCCCGCGTGAGCGACGATAACGCGTTTGTGGAAAGCCTCTTCCGCACAGCCAAGTACCGGCCGGAGTTCCCGTCTACAGGCTTTGCCGATCTGGCCACGGCACGTACGTGGGCGGCCCACTTCGTCCACTGGTACAACCATGAGCACCGGCACAGCGGCATCCGCTACGTGAGCCCGGCACAGCGCCACGCCGGTCAAGACGAAAAAATTCTCGCGGCGCGCCACGCGCTGTATGTTCAAGCCCGTGAGCGCAACCCGCGTCGCTGGTCGTGCAACACTCGAGACTGGTCGCCAATCGACACGGTCACGCTCAATCCGGAGCGCGAGATTGCCGTGCCCACCGGTATCAAGCCAGGCGCCGAAAACCAGCGTTTGGCTGCATGAATGAGGCGACATCTACCTTGACGCGCGCCGCATGTGATGAGCAAACCGAGAAGACAGATGCCAGGGCTTGCATGACATTGGCGGGCGGCTGCCGCTCGGGCGCACAAGCGCGGACGCGTTACCAAGGCAAATCGATGGCAACGTGGTGTGGGGCGTGGTCTGAGCGGATCAGGGATCATCGGAAGTGGGTGGTGGTGCCCGCGGCAGTGTACCCGGCAGGAACGTGTCGATGCAGACCATGTGGCCCTTGCCGCAGGCAGGGCAGTCGCGCAGCGACTTGCCCGTGAGCCGTTGGTAATGATCACGATAGTCTTCCGTGACGATGGGCGGTTCGACAGTCGGAGTCTCGATCCCGAGCAGCCGTCGACAGAGGGTCAGCTTCGCCGCCCGGCAGCGGTTGGCCAACCATCCGTAACTGCGGATATGCTTGAAGCCGTTGGGCAGGACATGCAGCAGGAAGCGACGGATGAACTCATCAGCCGTGAGTGTCATCGTCTTGCACACGGCTTCCTGTCGGTAGTCCTTCCAGCGGAACATGACGTCGTGGCCGTCGAAGCTCACCAGGCGGTGATTGGAGATCGCGACCCGATGCGTGTAGCGGCCCAGATAGTCGAGCACCTGCCGCGCGCCGCCGAAGGGAGGTTTCGCGTAGACGACCCAGTCGGCCTGCGCGGCGGGTGCGAGCCATGCGGCGAAGGCTTCGGCGTCAGCGAGCGGCGCGAGCTGGCCGTAGAAACGCAGTGCATCGGTGTTAAAGGCGCGGCGAAGCTGTTCGAGGAACAGACGCCGGAACAGCCGCGAGAGCACTCGAACGGGCAGGAAGAAGCCGGGACGACAGGCGATCCAGCGTTCGTCGCGCAGAGCAATGCCGCCACCCGGTACGACACAGTGTACGTGGGGATGATGCTGCAGGTTCTGCCCCCATGTATGCAGGATCGCGATGAAGCCGATGTCTGCTCCCAGGTGTTTGGGATCGGCGGCGATCGTGCGCAGCGTGTCGGCACTGGTTCGAAACAGGATGTCATAGAGCGCCTTCTTGTTCTGGTGGGCGAGCGCCGCGATCGGCTCGGGGAGAGTAAAGACGACATGGAAGTATTCAACTTCGGGAAGTAGCTCGGCCTGCCGGTGCTCGAGCCAATGTGCGCGCGCGAGCGACTGGCACTTTGGACAGCAACGATGGCGACACGAGTTGAACGCGATTCGTTGATGGCCGCACGCATCGCACTGCTCGACATGTCCGCCGAGCGCGGCGGTACGGCACAGCTCGATCGCGCTCATCGCGCGCCGCTGTGCACGACTGAGGCTGTCGGCATGGGTCTGCCGGTACTGCGGGCCACAGTGACGGAAGATGTCCGCCACCTCGAGTGGCGTGCGCATACGTGTTCAGAAGTACGTGGGCGCAGGGGGAACGGGCACGAAGGGATCGGGGTGCGGCAGCAGATCGAAGGGACTGGCCGTGGCGCACACGGTGCTGGTGGCAACCTTCAGGTAGCGAGCGGTGGTGGCCAGGCTGCGATGACCCATCAACAGCTGGATCCTGCGCACGTCGGCACCAGACTCGAGTAGGTGGGTGGCAAAGGCGTGGCGCAGCGAATGTGGGGTGATCGGTTTCCGGATACCGCTGCGCTGGCGCGCGATCCGGCATGCCAGCCCGACTGCGGACCGGGTGATGGGCGCCGGGAATATCGCCCGGAAACAGCCACTCTTTCGGGCGAGTCTCGTGCCAGTACAGTCGCAGGATCTCGAGCAAGCGCGGCGAGAGCATCACGTAACGGTCCTTCCTGTTCTTGCCCTGTTCCACCCGGATCATCATGCGCTGGCTATCAATATCAATGACCTTCAAGTGCACCGCTTCCGAAACCCGCAGGCCCGCGGCGTACGCGGTCATCAGGATGGTGCGATGCTTGAGACTGGCAATTGACTCAAAGAAGGTAGCGATTTCCTCCAGGCTCAGGATGACCGGCAGTCTGACCGGCTTCTTCGGCAGGGGAAAGTCCTCGTCGCTCCATGGCCGCCTGAGCGTCACGCGGTAGAGGAAGCGCAATGCGCCGACCGCAGGAAAGAGGCTGCTGGGCGCAAGTTTGCGCTCTTCGCGAAGATAGACGAGCCAGGCGCGAATCTCTTCGGGACCCAGCACGTCCGGCGAGCGACGGAAGTGCTGGGCGAACTTGGAAACCTGCAGGAGATACGACTTCTGCGTGTTGTCGGCGAGGTTGCGGATCTGCATGTCGCGCAGCATGCGCTCGCGTAGCGGTGTCATGGCGAAACTCCAGAGAACAGTGGATGAAACGCCCCGTCGGGCGCCTCCATGCTGCTCCTGTCCGCCTGCTCATCCCCGTGGCTGCCCACGGCTAGACAACCGGCCTAACACAATGTCAGACACTGACCTGCGCGTACCGGCCACTACCGCGTCAGCGGTTTAGTACAAGGCTGTTTAGGCACAGTTGTCGGTTATGTGAAGCTCGTCGTCCGACGCCTGCTGGCGCTGGATCGCCGGCGACGAGACTGCGCATAATCAGAGCTGTTGCAAGAAGGCGAGTACGCTGTCCGGAGGCTTGAACCGGAAGGAAGCCGCTTCGGCCGGCGCCAGCTTCTCAAGCGCCCGTTCTTTGGTGGCCAGATCGGCATCGATGTAGACGTGGGTCGTTTCGATACTCTCATGTCCGAGCCAGAGCGCAATGAGGCTGATATCGACCCCCGATTGGAGCAGATGCATGGCCGTCGAATGACGCACGACGTGCGGCGAGATCCGTTTGCCGATCAGGCTCGGACATTGCGAACCAGCTTGATCGACGGCCTGCTGCAGGATGTAGTCGACGCCGTTGCGCGACAGCTGCCGGCCGCGATGACTTGGGAACGCGATCGGCGTATGGGTTGGCTTTAGCTCGTCGAACCACGTCTTCAGCACGCGAGCTGTGTTGGACCACAGCGGGATGCTGCGCTCCTTGCGGCCCTTGCCTTTCAAGTTGACCAACGAGCTAGCACCGAACTGCACCTGTTCCTGTCGAAGCGCGGTGATTTCCGAAACGCGCGCGCCGGTCTTGTACATCGTCAGAAGCAGCGCGTAATCGCGCCGGCCGCGCCATTGGGACCGGTCCGGCGCTGCAAGCAGCGCATCGATTTCGAAACGGGTGAGCGACTGCACAAGCAATCGATCAGTCCGCTTGAGCGGAACTGCGAGTACCCGTGTGGCCATGCCCACTGCTTCCGGTTCGCACAGTGCGACCCATCGGAAGAAACTGTGGATCGCCGCCAGTCTGGCGTTGCGTGAGCGCACCGAATTGTGGCGCTCAGTCTCCAGGTGGTCGAGAAACGATAGGATGACGGGAGCGTCCGACTCAGCCAAGTGCAGTGAGGCTGGTTCAATGTGCGTCTTGTCCCGCACGAACTGAAGTAGTAGACGGAACGCATCCCGGTAGCTCGAGATCGTGCGCGGGCTGACATGCTTGTGGGCGAGCAGATGTTCGACGAAGAAGCTCTGCAGCAGTGGTCCAACCATGGTAGTTGTCTTCATCGCGTATCTCCCAGATTTGCATACTGTCCAAACGCCGCCGCCGCGGCGGTCAGCAGTGCTGGCGTTGCCGTCAGGTACCAGTACGTCTCTACCGGGCTGACGTGTCCGAGATAGACGGAGAGATTCGGTACCCATTGCTGGACCGGCTCACCTTCCAGGCACCATTGCGTCAACCGCTCGATGGCGAAGGTGTGGCGTAGGCTATGCAGCGTTGGCGCTCGAGCACCCGGTGGTGGCGACATGCCCAACCGTCGGGCAGTGCGCGTGAACCAGGTGGCGAAGAATCCGTAGCTGATCGCCGTTCCAATCTCGGACATGAAGAACAAGTCCGACAGCCCTGCATATCCCAGCCTCCGGCGCAGTAGTGCGTAGGTCTTGAGCTTCTCGGCGGCAGTCGGATGCAGCGGTACGATCCTCGACTTCCGGAACTTGGTCTCAAGGACCAATATTCGCGGCGGATCGATGTCAAGCCGCACGTCATCGACTGTCAACCGGATGGCCTCGCCTGCGCGAAGTCCAGTGCTGGCCAAAAGCCCAATCATTGAGACGTACACGTGCGGCCGCAGCTTGCGACGCGGCCGCATTGCCGCGGCGACATCCAGAAGGCGGGTGAGTTCTTCCTGCGTGAAGATATAGGGCTTGCGTCGCTGCTGCCGCGCAAGCAACCCGCTTCCAGGCACCTGCGTTTCCGGAACGCTGGCCCGCAGATAGCACAGGAACCGTCGGACCGCGGAAAGGCGGCTCGCCTGTCCGGCCGCACTGCGAACTGACGACGGTCCGCACGCCCAATCGAGTGCGAGTTCTGCGTCGATCGGCCATCTGTCAGTGGTGATCACATACTCAACGAAGCTTCGCAGCAGTGTCCTTCTAGCTGCATCATTGAAGCCAAGCGCTTCTCTGACAGCGAGATATGCCTCCAGGTGATCGCGTAACTCTGGATGCCCGCTCATGATCGCGCTCCCGGCCATGGCAAGGCAACCTGCGCGAGCGTGGCGAGGTCGAGCTTCGCATAGATGGCTGTCGTCGCCAGCGACGCGTGCCCCAGCACATCAGCGACTTCCTTGAAACTCGCTCCACTGCACACCATTTGCGTCGCCGCCGTGTGTCGCAGCGCATGTGCTGCAGCGGGGATGCCAACCACACCAGCGCGGTTCATTGCGCGGCGGACGGTTCTCGACACAACCGACGTGTCCAGGATCGGTCCATATGGCTCCCTGGTGCTCAGGAATACGGCTCGGCAAGAACTGCGGGGGCGTTCCCGCAGAAGGTAGGCAGACAAGGCTTCGCCAACATCATGGGGCAGCGGCAGGCAGCGTTCACGATGAGACTTGCCGGGACGAATACGCATGCAGCCCGCGCCCCAATCGATATCGTCAAGCATCAACTGCGTCAGCTCTTGGGCCCGTAGGCCAATTCTCGCCAAAAACAACAGCATCGCCCGGTTGCGCAGTTCGTGGGCGCTTCCGTCGAGCGAGGCGGCGAGCATGCGCTCGATCTGGTCTGCGGTGAGGCGAACCGGCAAGGAGGCATACTTTCAGTGAGGCATTGCGGGAATCGCATCCTTGAGCTCACTGCCGGCCGTACCACAGAAGACCATATACTTGAGCCAAGCACGCAGTGCATTGCCTGGTTGCTTGCGGGAGTGCCCATGGAGACGGGCTGCCTCTTGGCGAACGAAGGCGCTGAGCCATTCCCCGCGTGGCACCCACTGGGCCAGAGCAGTCGCTTCACCATATTGAGCGAGAAATCGCCGAACATAGAAGCAATACTGATGGCGGGACCTAGGCGCGAGCCCAACGACCTGCGATAGATGGCGACCGAAATCGTCAAGCCAATGCTGCAGCTCGCTCGGTAGCTCCGCGGTTACCGAGTTCGCGTCGGGACGTTGTGCTTGGCGCGCCGAATGACCGGGGGACTGAGTGTGACCCATGAGCTTCTCCTCTCGACCAGATTGGTCGATCGAAAAAGCCTGCTCCGATTATGCGCGGACGTCGCAGATGCCCGCCGTGATGGTGCGCGACCCAAGGCGTCCCAGCGGGCGCAGCACGCGCGCAAGCGTCTGGCACAAGATTGTTTCCCCCGGCATGTCCGATCGCCCCATGCGGCTGAGCGGCGGTCACAAACAACTGATGCGAAAAATGCACTTATTGGCGGGCGCTAAATATCGTAGTGCAAAACCCCACGTAAGTGGGGGTACCCGTTTTTGGAGACCAGTGAATTAGCGGGGAGGAAACCGCAAGGGTAGCGACTCCTCAACGAACCACGAGTAAATGAGATTGACAATGCGTACCGCGCTCTCCGGGCCAGGCACCAAGGTCACGCGGTCGTCTGGGATACTCTTGTGCTCTCCCCTTGCCAGCGGCCCTTTCATGACGCCATGCTGGTCCACGAGCACGCGCCGATCCCATATCCCGCTGGGCCTCCTTGGCGGAATCCCATCTCGATAAGGCGACACTGCCCAGCGAAGTGCGCGGCTGTACTCGCCAGCCATTGCGCGCTTCACGCCCTTGACGATGGTTGAGACGGGCGAGCCGTCGTTCTCGAACTGCTCGGCGCAATAGGCGACCTGGAAGCCAGCCCTCCGGCAGATGTACTTACTTCGGCTCCCCGTGGCTCTTCGCCATTGCGTTGATGGTCCGTCAACATGATTTCGAAACACTGTCCAATTAGTGCGTCGATGGAATCTATTACGATAAGGCAGAGGGTTTTTTGCGCAGCGGAGACGGCGCAATGGTCGGCATGGGTACGGTGCGCGTCCCGTCTTCGTTGTGCGAAAAAATCTTTGAGCTAAACCGCTCCACGGGTTCTTAATAGCGAGATTATTCCGCTGGAGCGTCAACACTTGCATTAGCAGGCCGCTGAAATACCTCGAGCGGACGTCAGCGCGACGACTAACTAAAGCGTTGATTTGGGGACCCCATCCAACCCTACATTTATGCGCGGCGCAGACACCTTCACCGAGAGTTTGTTCACTATGCGGAGGCTGGATGATTTCGTGCCGAAGTCCCACCCGCTGCGCTCGATCCGCACCATGGCCAACCAGGCGCTGGTGAAGATGGACCGGTTGTTCGCGCAGATGTACGAGGCCGATATCAAGGGTGGCCGGCCCAGCATCGCGCCGGAGAAGTTGCTGCGGGCCATGCTGCTGCAGGTGCTCTACAGCATTCGCTCCGAACGTCAGCTCATGGAGCAGACGCACTACAACTTGCTTTTTCGCTGGTTCATCGGGCTGTCGATGGACGACCCAGTTTGGGTGCCCACGGTGTTCACTAAGAACCGCGAACGGCTGATCAAGCATGATGCGGTCATCGAGTTTTTCAACGAGGTGCTGGCCATCGCGCAGAAGAAGAACTGGCTGTCGGGCGAGCACTTCAGCGTCGACGGCACGCTGATTCAGGCGTGGGCAGGCCACAAGAGCTTCGTGCGCAAGGACGGGGGCGACAAGGACGATAACGACGGCGACAACTTCAAAGGTCGCAAGCGCAGCAACGATACGCACGAGTCCAAGACCGATCCCGATGCCAGGCTGTACCGCAAGGGCAAGACTGCGAGTGAACTGCGCTACATGGGCCATACCCTGAGCGACAACCGCCACGGCCTGGTGGTGAGCGCCATGGTGACCAATGCGGACGGACACGCCGAGCGCGAGGCCGCAAAGGTCATGCTCAACGATGCCAGGCAGGTGACGGAAGACCTGGATGTGGAAGTCACCGTGGGAGCGGACAAGGGCTATGACGCGCACGAGTTCATTGAGGCTTGCCTGGAGATGAAGGTGACGCCTCACGTGGCGCAAAACACCTCGGGGCGGCGCTCGGCCGTTCCTGATGCCATTGCTTGCAGCGCCGGTTATGCCATCTCGCAGCAGAAACGCAAGCTCATCGAACAGGGCTTTGGGTGGGTGAAGACCGTGGGGCGCATGCGCCAGGTAATGGTGCGCGGACTAAAGAAGGTCGACCAAATGTTTGTGCTGAGCATGGCCGCCTACAACCTCGTGCGCATGCGCTCGCTGGGACAAATCCGTCCGCAGTTGCAGTAATCACGGTAATGAGGCTGGAAATGGGCGCCAAAGCGCGGAAAAAGTCGATGCAGTGACGCACGGCTTCCGGATTGTGAAAAATAGCGCCCCCCGGCCTTGCGGGGGGAGCCTCATCGCTTGCGCGGTGAGTACTTCAGCAGCCTGTTAGGCTCAGTGAGAGTTCTCCAGCCGATCCACGTAATCCTGAGCCCATAGAATTGCATGCCCCTGTGCGTCCTCATTTCTCTCGTAGAGCCCGAGCACCTCCGACTCCATGACGACGTGGCGATCCTTGGTCACGCGCCCCAAGGATGCAAATTCCCCACTCCCAGCGGGTTTTGCGAATCCCTCGATAATGTATCCTCGATACTTCTCGATAGACATGGTTGGTCTCCCTCCAATCGATACCCGAGCGCGCGCCGTCGCTCATCGAACGGCCCCTGCAACAGGCTAGCACGCAGCGAAAGACACCTGCTTGGCAACCTTTCGCCGATGGGCCTGGCGAACCACCGAGCTGCACCTCGGCCCCAGCCAGCTTCAGATTCTGTAATCCAGCACCTTGACAGCAACGCTTCCCCGTTACCGGCGAGGACACCTCCGTTGAAGAAGGGTGGTGAGAGTGCTCCGCGCCGAAGACCATTACCAGCGCACCTCCGATCAGCGCATGCACCGACGTCAATAGGCTCGGCCCCTGCCAACGACGCGTCGATGTGGATAACCGTCCTTGAACCGCGGAAAACACTGGTCCGCCGCCGGCGCGGGGCCAGTGCACCTTTATCATGCCGCCTGCGTGCGCGACGCTACTCCAATCTGGCGCAGCAAAAAACTCAAGGTTGGCTGGCAAATGCTGTGTGTTTAAGCGCGACCTGTCGCAAGAATATCTTCCCTAAATCCCTTCCGCGGCCAGCTTCTCAAAAATCTTGGTGATCTTCTCGTCCAGCGTTGCCGCGGTAAACGGCTTGACCACATAACCACTGGCCCCGCCTTTGCCGCCGCGATGATGTTCTCTTTCCTGGCCTCTGCCGTGCCAAAAGCCGTCGGCGGAGCCAAAGTAGTAGATGAGCATCCGGTGGCTGGTCCCCAGGGCGTCCGCCACACTGCGCAAGGACAGATCGCCGAGTCCGTTCTCCAGAACATGGGCAGTTGCCGCATCGAGCAATTGAATGGCTTGCTCGCTAGCGGAGCGGTCAGGCGGCGAGGCTTTGGTTTTTGGCATCCTTCGCTTTGGAGTCAGGAAAATGCTGCGGGGTGCAAAATGTACCATGCTGTACACCGATGACGGGACGCCCTTCCTTCGTCGGCAGTCGGCCAGCTGCAGACGATCAGACGCCAGGCCGACGGCTTTCGATTCAGCTCACCTGATCAGCCGCAGATGTCCGACCGTGCGATATCGAGCGCCGACAGCCCATAGAAGATTGCTCCGCTGGGCCCAAAGACATGAAACCTGCGCTGCAGGTCAAGGCCGATCGCGTCGATCCAGCGCTACCATCGCCTGCGCCGCCTTGCCGATATGGTCGGCAAGCCGGCTCGCGACTGGCTGCCGGCTGTGCCGCGCGCGCTCGACCAGCCCCACCTCGCGATAGAACGTGTCGTCGCCAAGAGGCAATGCCGCCACGCCCGGCGGCCGCGCGCCACCTGCAAGCATGCGGGGTAACAGGCCCACGCCTAGCCCGCGCGCCACCAGTTGCACGATGCCTTCGAGTTCGTCGAGCTCGATGGCTTCCTGCGGCGCGATCCGTTGCTTGCGCAGGAACTGGTCGACCAGCCTGCCGCCGAACGAAGCCCGGTCATAGCGGATAAAGGGCGCCGTGGCGATTGCGTCCCGCCAGTCCGAGCCGGCCAGCGCGGCGGGCGCCAGCAGCTCGAAGGGCTCCTCCAGCAGGGGGCGCCATTCCAGTTCGGCGGGCAACGCATAGGGCGGCCGGATCATGACGGCGATGTCGATCTCGCCGGCGTCGACCTGGCCGAGCAGGTTGAGCGAGACGCCGGGCACCATGCGCACACGGCAGCCGGGCAGTTCGGCCCTGAATGCGGCAATGGCATCGGCCAGGAAGGTGGCTTGCGCGGAGGCGATGGCACCGATGCGCACCATGCCCGAGCCCTGGATGTCGAGGCCCTGGTGGCCGATCCGCTCGTACAGCACCACCAGCTCCTCGGCCAGCGCCAGCGTTTCGCGCCCGGCGGTGTTCAGGCGCGCCGAACGGCCGGTGCGGTCGAACAGCGCGAAACCGAGCTCTGATTCCAGCCGCTGGATCTGCGCGCTGACGGCCGACTGTGTCAGACCGATGTGTGCGCCGGCATTGGCGAAGGTGCCGTGGCGGGCGACGGCGATAAAGGTGCGAAGTTCTCGCAACATGGCGATTCATCGAATTCCGTGGAGCTAAGGTCAAAAATATATCGCTTTTATTAATTTTTCGCCATGCATAGACTTTGGCCAGGGCGGTGCGTTGCCGCGTGCCGCACGACCAGACCACAAATCCATTGCCAAGAATCTCCACACCATGAGCGAATCCACCGCAGTCCTGCCCCCCTTCCACCTGGCCTTCCCGGTCCACAGCATCGCCAGCGCGCGCGAATTCTACGGCGAGCTGCTGGGCTGCCCCGAAGGCCGCAGCTCGGAAGACTGGGTCGACTTCAACTTCTACGGCCACCAGATCGTGGCCCACCTGGCGCCGGAAGAATGCGGCCACCGCCAGACCAGCGCGGTGGACGGCGACGCCGTGCCGGTGCGCCACTTCGGCGTGGTGCTGCCGATGAGCGACTGGCAGGCGGCTGCCGACAAGCTCAAGGCCGCCGGCATGCAGTTCATCATCGAACCGCATATCCGCTTCAAGGGCGAGGTCGGCGAGCAGGCCACCATGTTCTTCCTGGACCCGTCGGGCAATGCGCTGGAGCTGAAGGCATTTGCCAATATCGCCTCGCTGTTCGCCAAGTAAGTCTGCAAACGCGCGGCCACACCGCGCCCCCGACCGGCCCGCAGGCCGGCACTCCACGCGGCGCCGAAACCAGCGCCGCGTGTCCGCCCCCAAGCAGCAAGAGTCTGACATGCGAAGAATCCTGGTAGCCAATCGCGGCGAGATTGCCTGTCGCATCATCCGCGCCGCGCAGGCGCTTGGCATCGAGACCGTGGCCGTGTATTCCGAGGCCGACGCCGGTGCACTGCATTGCCAGATGGCCGACGTGGCCGTGTCCATCGGCCCGGCCCCCGCGGCACAAAGCTATCTGAATACCGAAGCCGTCCTGGCTGCCGGGCTGGCGCATGGCGCCGACGGCGTGCATCCGGGCTACGGCTTCCTCTCCGAGAACACTGCCTTTGCCCAGGCCGCCGAGGCCGCCGGCATGCGTTGGATCGGGCCTTCGGTCGAGTCGATCGAGAACATGGGCGACAAGAACCGCGCACGCGAAATCGCAGCCGCCTGTGGGGTGCCAGTGCTGCCGGGCAGCATCCGCTTCCTGCCGGGTGAGCTGGCTGGGCTGGAAGACGCTGCCGCGCTGGTGGGCTATCCGCTGTTGGTCAAGGCCGCAGGCGGTGGCGGCGGCATCGGCATGAAATGCGTCGACGGCCCTGACACACTGGCAGCCACCGTGGCCACCACGCAGGCGCTCGCGCTCAAGGCCTTCGGCGATGGCAGCGTCTATCTGGAGCGCTACGTCGCGCGCGCGCGCCATATCGAAGTCCAGGTATTTGGCTATGGCGACGGCACGGCCGTACATCTGTTCGAGCGTGAATGCTCGGTGCAGCGCCGCTTCCAGAAGATCATCGAAGAAAGCCCGGCACCCGGCCTGCCGCCCGAGGTGCTGGCACGCATGACTGCCGCCGCCGTCGCGCTGGCCGAATCGCAACGCTACCGCGGCGCCGGCACGGTCGAGTTCATCGTCGATGCCGACAGCGGCGAGTTCTTCTTCCTCGAGATGAATACCCGCATCCAGGTCGAGCACGGTGTCACCGAGGCGGTCACCGGCTGGGACCTGGTGCAGGCGCAGATCCGGCTTGCAGGAGGCACCCTCGCGCGTGTGGCGCAAGCCGACATCCGTCGTCAGGGCGCGGCGATCGAGTGCCGGCTCTATGCCGAAAACCCGGCACGCCTTTTCATGCCGTCGCCGGGCAAGCTGTCGGCTTTCGCGCTGCCAGCGATGCCGGCGTTGCGCGTCGACACCGGCGTGCGCGCGGGCGACACCATCACGCCCTACTACGACCCGATGATCGCCAAGCTGATCACGCACGGCGCCGGGCGCGAGTCGGCACGCCAGGCGATGATGGCCGCGCTGGCGCAGGCGCGCATTGAAGGGATTCGCCATAACGTCGAGTTCCTTGGCAACGTGCTGGCGCACCCCGACTTCCGCGCGGGCCAGGTTGATACCGGCTTCGTCACGCGCGAGAGCGCCAGGCTGATCGGCGCGAGCACGGCGCCGCGCGCGGCTCCGCCTGCCGTCGCCAGCGAGGTGCAGCCCGAGGTGCAACCATGAGCGCGCTGCCGTTCGACATGGCACCCGCCGCAGCCATCCCGTGGCGCATCGAACCGTCGGGCGATCGCCTGCTCGTCGTTGCATTCGACGCCGGCCGTGATGCCACCGCACTGAGCGCTGCCAACCGGCAAGCCTGCGCCGCGGCGGCGCGCATTGGTGCCGCCGCACTGCCGGGCGTGACCGATGTCGTGCCCGCGCTGGCGACCGTGGGCATCCACTACCGTCCGTCCTCCGTCAGCGCTGCGGCAGGCATGGCACCGTTCCAGGCGCTGAGCGCTGCGCTGTCCGTGCTGCTTGCCAAGCCACTCGGCACCTTGACCGCCTCCGCTCGCGTGGTCGACATCCCCGTCTGCTACGGCGGCGACCACGGGCCTGATCTCGAGGAGGTGGCCGCAAGCTGCGGGCTCGCGCCCGATGCGGTGATCGCGCTGCATAGTGCGGCGCCGGTCGATGTGCTGATGCTGGGTTTCGCGCCCGGCCACCCGTACGTGGGCAAGCTCGACGCACGCCTCGCCCCGCCACGGCGCAGCACGCCGCGCACCGCCGTGCCCGCCGGCTCGATCGGGCTGGCCAACTGCCAGTCCGTGATCTATCCGATGGTGCTGCCCGGCGGCTGGAACCTGATCGGACGCACGCCGCTGGCCTTATTCGATCCGCACCGCGATGCACCTTGCCTGCTCAATGCAGGCGACCAGGTCCGCTTCGTGCCGGTCTCGGCCGCACAGTTCGACGACATTGCCGCGTCGCAAGACACCCCCTCACCGGCCCATGGAGCGATTCGATGACCCCGACACCGGTACCACCAGCCGGCGCCGCCATCGAGGTGCTCAAGCCCGGTGCGCTGAGCACGTTCCAGGACCTCGGCCGCGTCGGCTACCAGCAGCTCGGCGTGCCCGCCAACGGCGTCATGGACGAGCGCGCGCATCGGCTGGCCAATGCGCTGGTCGGCAATACGCAGGACACCGCGACCCTGGAGATCACACTGATGGGCCCCACGTTGCGCTTTGACGTGGCCACTGCCGTGGCGGTCTGCGGCGCCGATCTCGACGCCAGCATCGACGGCACGCCGCTGCCCACCGCGCAGGCATGCGTGGTGCCGGCTGGCGCGACGCTGAGCTTCGGCAAGCGCAAGAGCAGGCTGCGCGCCTACCTCGCGGTGGCAGGCGGCTTTGCGCTGGAGCCGGTCATGAACAGCCACAGCACTTTCGTGCGTGGCGGATATGGTGGCATGCAGGGCAAGCCGCTGCGCAAGGCCGATGTGATCGGCTTGCGCGCCCCGCGTGCCGCGCTGCCCGAGGGTCTGCCGCAGGCGCGGTTCGCCGCCGGCATCATGGCAGCACCCGAGGCCCCGCTGCGCGTGGTGCGCGGGCGCGAGTGGGATGCCTTCAGCGCCGCCGCGCAGGCGGCATTCACCAGCGCCGAATTCCCGGCGTTCCGTATAGGCGCGCAGTCCGACCGCATGGGCTACCGCCTGGAAGGGCCGGCGCTGACCCTTTCCTCGCCGCGCGAGATGTGGTCCGAAGCGGTGGCATTCGGCACGATCCAGGTGCCCCCCGACGGCCAGCCCATCGTGCTGATGGCAGACCGCCAGACCACAGGCGGCTATCCCAAGATCGCCCACGTCTGCGCGGTGGACCTGCCGCGGCTGGCGCAGCGCATGCCCGGTGAGAGCGTGCGCTTCACCGTGGTTGAGCTGGAGGAAGCGCAACGGCTCGCGCAGTTGCAGGATGCGGCCTTCGTGGCGCTGGAGCGCGGCCATGGCTGAGATCGATTTCAACAGTGACCTGGGGGAGAGCTTTGGCATCTACCGCCTTGGCGATGATGCGGCGGTGCTGCCCCATATCAGCTCCGCCAACATCGCCTGCGGCCTGCACGCCGGCGACCCGCAGACCATCGCCGCAACGGTGCGGGCCGCCGTGGCCCGGGGCGTGGCGGTGGGCGCGCATCCCGGCTTTGCCGACCTGCAGGGCTTCGGCCGCCGCGCCATGACGCTATCGGCCGGCGAGATCTACAACCTGACCGTCTATCAGGTCGGCGCGGTGCAGGCCTTTGCCCGCGCCGCCGGCAGCCACCTGGCCCATGTCAAACCGCACGGCGCGCTGTACAACATGGCGGCGCGCGACGACGGCATGGCACGAGCCCTTGCTGAGGCCGTGCGCGACGTGGACCCTGCCCTGGTGTTCTTTGGCCTGGCCGGGTCCGCGCTGGTGCGCGCCGCGCGAGAGGCCGGCCTGGCGGTCGCCGAGGAAGTATTTGCCGACCGCAGCTACCAGGCTGACGGCTCGCTGACGCCGCGCGGACAGCCTGGCGCCATGATCACCGACGTCGGCACCGCGGTGGCGCAGGTGCTGCGCATGGTCCGCGACGGCGTGGTGCGCTCGCAGCAGGGCACCGACGTGCCGGTGCGCGCCGACACGCTGTGCATCCATGGTGACCAGCCCGGCGCCGCCGGTTTCGCGCGAGATATTCGCGCCGCGCTCGAGGCCGAAGGCATCACGGTCCGTGCCCCGCGTACCACGCCGTTTCGCTGACGCCATCCGCCCCCCTTAAATCAACTAGACAAGAGTCCCCATGTCAGACCACCCGAACGCCTTGCCCATCGTCGCGGAGACAACCGGTACGTTGTGGAAGATCGTGGCCGCGCCAAATGTTGCGCAATCGCGCGATGCCACGCTGGTGATTATTGAATCGATGAAAATGGAAATCCCCGTGGAAGCGCCCGCCGACGGTTATGTGGCCAAATACCTGGTCAGTGAAGGCGAGCCGGTCGAAGAAGGCCAGGTATTGGGCGCTTTCATTCCGGCAGGCTAATTCTCAGGACGAGTCTTTTCCCGGCAATGGCTTGGGATTATTCCAAAACACGATCAAGCGCCGGCGGAGAATTTCGATAAATACCCGGCAATTCATCGCTGCCCGTGCTTTGACGAAATGAAACGGCAGTAAATAACGCGGGAGTAGTGCATGCCGTGCCCCGCAAGGGAACACGGCATGCACCCAGACAGTTCATTCTGGCGCAGCCGATTAAAAGGAGACAGAAAAATGCATGGTCATCACCGGCCAGGACAAGTCGCGTTTATTTCCACCGATTTTCACAGTTGATTTTGATTGGCACGCTTGTTGCTGAATAAAAACCAGAGCTTCCAGGCGTGCATTAACGCTGTGAATGCAGCAAGGACTGACCTGACAAGGCAGGCAGTCCATTAACAACAACAGGTACACAGCCGCGATAACGGCGGCGCAGCGTACCGATATTCATGCTCAGACCCCGGGACCCGCAGGCTGCCACCGGCAGCCGGCGCGGCTTCGTTCACCCTGCTTCTGGAAATGTGACCATGTCCAACGCCCCCACTTCCACGCTGCCGCTGGCGGATGTCCCCGCCTCGACCCCAGTCAACGGCGATGTAGCCGTGGCCCGCAAGGCCGCGGTGGCCGCCGCTGCCGGCACCGCCATCGAGTACTACGAGTTCGGCATCTATGGCTACCTAGCCGCCACCATCGGACCGCTGTTCTTTCCGAGCGACAACGCCACCGCGTCGCTGCTGGCGATCCTGGCGGTGTTCGGCAGCGCCTTCCTGATGCGCCCGATCGGCGGCATTGTGCTGGGCCGGCTCGGCGACCGCATCGGCCGCCGAGCCGTGCTGCTGGTCACCGTGATCGGCATGGGCGTTGCCACCGCCGCCATCGGCGTGCTGCCCATTGCCGCGAGCGCGGGCCTGGCTGCCCCGCTGTTGCTGCTGCTGATCCGGCTGGTGCAAGGGTTCTTCGCCGGCGGCGAAGTCACGGGTGCGGCGGCGTACGTGGCCGAATCGGCACCATCCGGCAGGCGTGGCTTCTTCGGCGCGTTCACGCCTGTGGGCGTGGCCATCGGCGGCGCCCTGGCGGCCACCGTGTGCGGCCTGACCACCTCCATCCTGGGCAGCGAAGCCATGAGCGCATGGGGCTGGCGCATCCCGTTCCTGAGCGCCATCCCGATGGTGATGATCTCGTTCCTGGTGCGCAAGCGCGTGGAAGAGTCGGTGGCGTTCCAGCATTTCCAGCAACACAACGAACCGCCCAAGGCACCGCTGAAGGAAGTGTTCAGCCAGCACACGCCCGCGGTGCTCAAGGTGCTGGTGTTGTCCTTCGGGCAGAACGTGGGCTACTGGGTGGGCCTGGTGTTCATGAACATCTACATGACTACCTACCTCAAGTACGACAAGGCCACCGTCTACTGGATCATGGCCTTCGTCAGCCTCACCATGGCGGTGCTGATGCCGTTCTGGGGCGGCCTTTCCGACCGCCTGGGCCGGCGCAAGGTGCTCGCCATCGGCTTTGTCGGCTACACCGTGCTGGTGGTGCCGATGATGACGCTGATGGACCAGCAGAGCATCGGCCTGGCCTTCCTCGCCATGCTGATCGTGGCGCTGCCAATGCCGATCGTGCAGTCCGTCGGCTATCCCACCTACGCCGAGCAGTTCCCGACCCGCGTGCGCTATTCCGGCATGGCCTTCAGCTTCAACCTTGGCGCCATCCTCGGCGGCGGCGTGACGCCGTACGTGGCTACCGCGCTGATCGGTGCCACCGGCAACCTGCTCTCGCCCGCGTACCTGCTGATGGGCGGCTCGGCCATCGCATTGCTTGGGCTCCTGAGCGTCAGGGAAACCGCGCGCGAGGCGCTGCGGTAATGCGACACCGGCCTGGAGCGACCCGACATGCATGACGCTGCCGTTGCGCTGCCCGGCTGGGCAGCCAGCCCCGCCACCACGCGCGCCGCCATCCGCAGCGGCGCCTGGCGTGGGCACACTGCCGGCATGGCGCCCGGCCGCGTGCAGGGCAACCTGATGATCCTGCCGCGCCAGTGGGCAGACGATTTCCTCGGCTACTGCCGTGCCAACCCCGTGCCCTGCCCGCTGATCGGCATGACCGAGCCTGGCTCGCCGCTAATGCCGGGGCTGGGCGAGGATATCGACCTGCGCACCGACCTGCCGCGCTACCGGGTCTGGCGCGATGGCAAGCTAACCGGAGAGTGCGGCGACATCCGCGCGCTGTGGCGCGACGACTTTGTCGGCTTCGTGCTGGGCTGCTCGCTGTCCTTCGAAGACGCGCTCCAGCGCGCCGGCCTGGCCGTGCGGCATGTCGATGAAGGCAAGGTGGTGCCGATGTACCGCACCAGCATCGACACCACGCCGGTGGGGCCGTTCCGCGGACCGATGGTGGTGTCGATGCGCCCCTATACGCCGGCACAGGCCGCCCGCGCCAGCGAGATCTGCGCCGCGTTGCCGGCAGCGCATGGCAGACCGGTGCACGCCGGCGATCCGTCAGCGATCGGCATTGCAGACATCAACCGTCCCGACGAAGGCGAGCCCACCGCCATCCTGCCAGGCGAGGTCCCGGTATTCTGGGGCTGCGGCGTAACGCCTCAGGCCGCGGCCGTGCAGGCGCCGCTGCCGCTGTGTATCACGCATGCGCCTGGCTACATGCTGGTGGGCGACGTGGCGATCGAGGATGTCACGCTTGTCTGAGGTCGCTGTTGGCCGACCAGGCCCAAACCAACGGCTGGAAACGGAAGCGTCGTTTGGCCGTTCCCGGCCACTGCGGCCCGTCGCCGCTGACCTTGTCCTTCAGAAAACCCTGCGTCGGCGGAGGCGCAACGCGACCCCCTTCTGAGTCCCCGCAGTCTCATCAATTCGGCATTTCCTGTCTCACAGGAACCGGCGAAGTCTCACTAATTCCGTTTCCCCGCACTACTGTGAGGAACCGAAATTCGTCAGACTGCGTTGCCAGAAAAATCAACGACTTATCAGCAAATTCGCAAATTCGGTCACCGCTCGCCCGGTCTAAGATCTGGAATTAGCGAGACTATGCTGACGAGAAGCGCGAATTAGCGAGACTGGGCCCTCCGCGGGCGGCGTTTCGTCGTGCACTTTTTTATCTCCACCACTTTTCGGAGCGGCGTTTATACTGTACAAACATACAGTGAAACCACCGTGAAAGCGCCCGACTACTCCATCCCTGAGAACTGGTGTAGGAAACCGGAATTAGCCGGACTACGAGCGCTTTTGCTGAACTGGAAATCCGGAATTAGCTGGACTGCGGTGCAATCCCCGCGACGCCCAGGCAGAGACCTGATGGTCGGTTCACCCTCTGGTCATTGGGGCGTGGCTCAAGATTTTTGCGAAGGCGGCCGTCAACACGGGACTCCCGTTTCCTGTCTTCGCCATGCGTTATATCCCGATCCGCGACCAGCACCTCACTATCCTCGCCCACAACCGCGATGCCTGGCGGGCTCGGGCGGAACAGCGCTTTGACGTCGAAGGTCTCATTCGGGCGTGCGTTCCGGACGCCGCCTCTTGCGATCCAAGCGTTGTGGCCGACGCGATCCGGGAGTGGTTCGATAGCTTCGAGAGCGGCACTCCGACATGGCGGCTGTCGTCGCAAGAGCGATAAGAAGCCGGCCCAGGCGGATCCAGCGCCGAGGTTCGGCGTGCAGAGAGGACCGTTGTCGGCCAAAAGCTGCCGTCGGCCGTTACATTTCGCTTGAACGCCTTCAGCCATCAGCTATTCTGAATGGGCATCTGCTCCGTTGCAATTGCCGGAAAATGCATTAAATCAACACCATGTTAAGGATAGCGGTAGGCGCGATATCGGGGTGTTGAGCTACATCCTCTACTATGTCTTCTTTCGCTGGTATTTCGCGTTCTCACAGTTTAAGGTTATCTTTGTATGGCGCATCACGAGCAAAACGTCGTTGGTCAGGAAGTGAGGCAAGACGCTGCGAGCATTAGCAGGCCGCTGAAATACCTTCAGAGGAAGTCAGCGCGACAGCCGGGTGAAGCGTTGATTTGAGGATCCCATCCGACCTCACATTTATGCGCGGCGCAGACACCTTCACCGAAAGCCTGTTCACCATGCGGAGGCTGGATGATTTCGTGCCGAAGTCCCACCCGCTGCGCTCGATCGCGCCATGGCCAACCAGGCGCTGGTGAAGATGGACCGGTTGTTCGCGCAGATGTACGAGGCCGACATTAAGGGCGGCCGACCCAGCATCGCGCCGGAGAAGTTGCTGCGGGCCATGCTGCTGCAGGTGCTCTACAGCATTCGCTCCGAACGACAGCTCATGGAGCAGACGCAATACAACCTGCTGTTTCGCTGGTTCATCGGGCTGTCGATGGACGACACAGTTTGGGTGCCCACGGTCTTTACCAAGAACCGCGAACGGCTGATCAAGCATGATGCGGTAATCGAGTTCTTCAACGAAGTGCTGGCGATCGCGCAGAAGAAGGACTGGCTGTCGGGCGAGCACTTCAGCGTCGACGGCACGCTGATTCAAGCGTGGGCGGGCCACAAGAGCTTCGTGCGCAAGGATGGCGGCGACGAAGACGACAACGACGGCGCCAACTTCAAGGGTCGCAAGCGCAGCAACGAGACGCACGAGTCCAAGACCGATCCCGATGCCAGGCTCTACCGCAAGGGCAAGACCGCCAGTGAACTGCGCTACATGGGTCATACCCTGAGCGACAACCGCCACGGCCTGGTGGTGAGCGCGATGGTGACCAATGCGAACGGACACGCCGAGCGCGAGGCCGCCAAGGTCATGCTCAATGATGCCAGGCAGGTGGCTGAGGATCTGGATGTGGAAGTCACCGTGGGCGCGGATAAGGGCTACGACGCCGAAGAATTCATTCAGGCATGCCTGGAGATGAAGGTGACGCCTCACGTGGCGCAAAACACCTCGGGGCGGCGCTCGGCCGTTCCGGACGAGATCGCCAACAGCACCGGTTATGCGATCTCGCAGCAGAAGCGCAAGCTGATCGAACAAGGCTTTGGCTGGGCCAAGCCCGTGGGGCGCATCCGCCAGGTGATGGTGCGCGGCCTGAAGAAGGTTGACCAGATGTTTGTGCTGAGCATGGCCGCCTACAACCTCGTTCGCATGCGCTCGCTGGGACAAATCCGTCCGCAGTTGCCGTAATCGCGGGAATGAGGCCGGAATCGGGTACCAAATCGCCGAAAAAGTCGATGCAGTGATGTTTGGCTTCCGGATTGTGAAAAATCACAATCCGGAAGCCTTGCAGGGGAAGCTTCGCCGCTTGCGCGGCGAGTACTTCAGCAGCCTGTTAGAGAGACAGTACTTCACCGCCGAAAGGTTAAGAGGAGGAAGCCCATGCCAAAACTCAATCTCGTAGTCCACGGTTCATTTCTCGCCGCCTTATTGGCTTTGTCAGGAGGCGCGGCTATAGCACAGGATCCAACCAAGGTGGCGCCAGAGATTTATAAAGTAACGTCGGACAACCAGTATGTACGCGTGTTAGACATCCACTTGAAGCCGGGAGGCAAGTCGCCAATGCACTCTCATCCCGGCTACGTGGCCGTTGCCCTAACTCCTTGCAAAGTGCGGTTTTCCACTCCTGGCGGCAAGAGTCAGGAGGCGGAATTCAAATCTGGCGAGGCGAGCTGGCGTGATTCTGAGAGTCATAGCGTAGAAAACCTGGGTACGGCTGAATGCCATATTATGAATATCGAAGTGAAGAGCGCCACCAAGGAAAAGAAAAAATAGACACGCTGCCCAACGAGCGGCTCCAGCGGGCGGCCTGGTTTTCGCTCGGCCGCCTCTGAACCTAGGCGTTGAATGGCCGCTTTGGAGGAGTTTGCCCGGCCGGTATCGGCGGGGACGGTCACAGTTCCTCGATTTGCGTCCGGCCGAGACCGGCCAGAAGGCGTCATTGGACATCTGTATCCGGATGATCGAAAATCAACGAACGTGCATTGCTGATTTGGTCAAGCCCGGACTACGTCAGTTGCTCAGGAAAGGAGCGTACCATGGCGACCCTATCCGTTTCGAGCGGTACAACAGTCGACGAGATTGCGGCCCGCATCTATCGCATCTCCACGCCAGTGGAGATTCCTGGTGGGAGCGGATTCTCGTTCAACCAGTACCTGATCGACGACGACGAGCCACTGCTGTTCCATACCGGTCTGCGCAAGCTGTTTCCGGTAGTCCGGGAAGCAATCGAGCGGATTATGCCAATCGATCGTTTGCGCTATGTCGGTTTCTCGCATTTCGAAGCCGACGAATGCGGCGCACTCAATGAGTTTCTCGCGGCCGCGCCGCGTGCGGAGCCACTGTGCGGCCAGATCGCGGCCATGGTCTCGGTTAGTGATTATGCCGACCGATTGCCACGCGCGCTGGATGATGGCGAGACAGTTTCGCTCGGGCAGCACAGCGTGCGCTGGCTCTATACACCGCATCTGCCGCACGCATGGGAATGCGGGTTCCTGATGGAAACCGAGTCGGCAACGCTGCTCTGTGGCGACTTGTTCACCCAAGGGGGTTCGCATCACCCTCCGCTAACACAGGATGACATTCTCGAACCAAGCGAGGCATTCCGCCGCAAGCTGGACTACTTTTCGCACACCACAAGCGCCCGCGCAATGCTGCAACGCCTCGCCGAATTGCAGCCGACGACGCTCGCCTGCATGCATGGCAGCGCCTGGACCGGCGATGGCGCTGCCTTGCTGCGTGCGCTCGCCGACAGCGTCGAACACAACTAGGCTCGATACTGAAGGACCGCTTTGCAGCGCGCTGATTAGAATCGCCCTGTTAGAGCGAGAGATGCGCGCAAGCATAGTGAATCCGCGTGGCGCTCGGCCGCACGTTGCAATCGGGCAAGCCGCTGTCCTTGCTGACGCACGAGGCCTCTCGCCTACGAGCGGTTCCCGGTAGAAGCTAATGCAGGCGCTCATCATCGGCAAATCCGAAGCCCCGTCTGTGATGTTGGACCAGCCCAACTAGGTACCTTCGGCGACGACGGGGTTCTGCCATCCGCCAACATGGTGCACACCGACCGCCACGGAGTACTTGTTTGATTGGGCTTGCTGCGCCCCCGCGGGTTCCTGGTCCGGCCTCTACCTTCATGCCAGCAGCGTCACGCCAGCCCAGGCAATCAACACCCCTCCCAGCACGCGGCCAAGGCGATCGCCGCCCGGCACGATTTTTTCCACGAAGACGATCAGCGACAGCGCCGCGATCCACAGCACGTTCATCACCCCGCCGACGAATAGCAGCGTCATCAGCAAACAGCAGCAGCCGACGCAGTACGCCCCATGACGCATCCCGAGAAGGAAACCGCCTGCGCTTCCCGGGCGCCAATGCTTCGTAAGGAAATTCGCCGGCGAACGGCATTGCTTGAGGCAAGCGCGCTTGAGCGGCGTGAACTGATAGAAACCGGCTGCAGCAAGAACGATTGCGGAAAGGACCGCGCTCTTCGACCATAACATCATGGCGGAGATAAGACCGGCGGGCTGCAGGATCATCTGCAGCCATGTCGCGCAGATCGAGAACGCGAGCCACGCAGTCAGATAGCCGGCCAAAAGAAACATCGACGGAATAATCGATCTCGATTCCGGCGTGCCGTAATATCGCATGACGCGCCGATACAGCAAGATAAGCGGTGCAGCGCTGGGCGTCATCATTGCGATCATCATCGTCCACCACATCAGGACTACGGTCGCTAGCGACATCTCCATGCTGCCGCCATCCGCTAGCCGATGCGGGAACAACGTGACCGCCGTCATGTCGAGTGCGGCCATCCCCGTTCCCGCACCAGTCCACAGGTAGTACCACGACGACACGATCACGGCGACAATGCCAAGCGCTGTGATTACGCGCTCACGGCCGAGGAAATTCTCGATTGAGCTCATGCGGCAGAATGGTGCCGGATCAGTCCTTTGTTGTTCATGTGCAGCCGTGCGAACTGCGCGTACGAGCCATTGAGATTCAGCGCGATGTTGCCTTGCGAGCGGCTCGTCCCCGAGCCGATTTCGGCAATCTCGTATTCGAAGCCGAGGGGCAAATCGATGCGAGCGCGATGCTCGGCGCCCGTCACCGGATTCCGAATCGGCTCGCCAACGATGTCGAATACCCCCTCGACATGAATTCGGCCGCGTCTCGCATCGACATCGACGTCGAAATCGATCTTCGTGAAGATCGGATCGTAAGCCTGTTCGAGCGTCGACGCAAAGACCGAGAACATCGTCGCGAACGGCTCGGTATCCTGCCCCATCATGATTTTCAGAACGGCATCACGTTGCTCCGGGCTGGCCCGTTCGTCGACGATTGGCTGGCACTTGCCCTTGCCTTCGTGAATCGGACCCGGCCATTGGAACACCACCGCGATGTTGACGCCGTCGAGTCGAACGTCGTCATAGAAGCCGGTGGCGATCGAAATCGCACCCATGGCTTCGCAGAATCCATGGGTCGGCAGCGCGTTAAACTGGCAAGGGCAACCGTATGAGCAATTGCAGTTAATCAGCTCGGTGCCTTGGATCTCCCAGGGAGTCATGATAGTTCTCCTATGTTATTTCCCCTGCATTCCGATGTAGACCAAACGCCGCTTCGCGGCTTGCTCGGTGCCATCAATGCTTGCCACCCGCAGTTTGATTCGAATCTAGTGAACTCAATCGGCAAAGTCAAAACTGCGGTCCCCCGGTTTTTGGGTTACGTCTTCTTGCCGGGCTGATGGTTGTCTGTTTTGTCCCTTCACTTTCGTCCCTCCTCCGCCGGCGACACTTTGCGGTATCCGGTAAACGATAGGCAGAACCAACGCCAACGCTGTCATCTGCGCCGACAGGCGGCAAGCCTGTGCCAACGCTGCTGTTCCTCCAGCGCCTGGGGGTGGGAATCCTTGTCGGCGAGCTGCGCCGCCAGCACGCCGTTGCGCTGCTCAATGTGTACCGTCAACCACGTATCATTGAACACGTCGCCCGGAGCCACCCAGACCGCTCGCCCGCCCACAACGGACGTGAGCCTGAGCCGGGAAGATGGCGCTCCATAGCGGGTAGGAGCAAAAGACTGTGAGTTAAGCATAGGCCTCTGGGAACGGAAACGCTATTGATACGCCCTCGCCACAACCCTCCGTGGGATTTCGTATGCCTCGCGGTGGCGTAATCTCCAATTAGCGAGCGACCGTATCTTGGCGCTCGGCTAAACGGAGTGTTACGTCCCGCGCTATTTGAGGACTGGCATCCCGGGCTAATCGAGATGAAACGTCAGCGTTTGTCTCGCGCTGCGATGGGAATGAACATGACCGCGCAGAGCGCGAGATGAAATGGTCGGTAGGCCTGCAGGAATGCGGGGGCGAAGCGACGCCGGTAGGTACGCCAGCCGCGATGGTGATGATGGGACAGCGGGCCTGAAGCGGGGGAACGGCGATGACATGCAAAACGGGGGCTTTGCGGCCCCCGTGAAGTCAGAAGGGATGGTCGAGCTCGTCGGCGGGATCGTCATCGGGGTTGAGGTCTGGGCGGTGGGCGATGGCGGCGCGCCTGCTCGCTGTAGAGGGGGTAGTCGTCCTTTCGACTACCCCATGCAGCACGCGTTGAACCGCGGTGAAGCGGTGCAGATTGTCCAGCGGGCGGCCTATGAGTTGGAAATCCGGGAGCACTGCAGCCCGCAGGCGGAAATGGTCCCACAGGAAACAAGAAGGCCAGGCTGTTAGTCCTGGCCACGCTGAGGACGCTTCTGCTCAATTTTGGTTCCTGGCGATCAAGCGCCGTCCGTGAATTGGTCGCGCTTATCGGTGGTCTTGGCTCCATCGGTAAACATGTCGCGTCGGTCAGTCACCCTTGCGCCATCCGTGAACACGTCGCGCCTGTCGGTGGTCCGTGCTCCATCCGTGTACACATCGAACCTGGAAGCTTTCGCCCCGTCGGTATAAACATCCCGCGTGGTATTGCCAGCAAAGGCCGATCCCCCAATCACAGCGATGCAAGCTGCTGCTATCCAAAGCGTCTTTTTCAACATTTTTCCACCCCCATTCAGGTGGTTCGTACCCGGCAAGAAAAAAACATTCATCTCAATATAATAGGCTGCACATTTTCAAACTCGGTTGAGATATTCAATTGTTTTGTTATAAGCGTCATGACCTGCGGAAATATAAGTCCGTGGCGCACGCCCGCACTTCTTCGAGGTTTTGTGCACGGCGATGTGGAACCAATCGAGCACTCCCTCTCGAAGATCTGTCGAAGCCGCCGCCGTAGTCTGCCGCCATTTAGCGCGCGTGACCAGCGCGACTGTCCCGTTCGAGCCCCTCTCGACCATGGCAGCCATGAAGGACGACCCGGAAGGGATGCTGTACTAGCCAAAGCGCCGCCGGCCAGCATGACAACCAGCCCACTCTTAACATCGTGCCGCAAATATGAAGACAGCCTGCCGCTCTACCGCCAAGCTTCACTGCTGTGTCGCCATCACCAGCCTGATGCCGAGATTGTGCACGGTGTCGAGGGGTGCAAAATTCCCAAGGCGAAGACCGCCGCCTTGCGCTTAGTCGGCCTCAACTTGGGCGCCCCCTCCGTGGCAAGGCGCATCAGAACCGGTGACGAACGCCCACCACCGCACCCACCTGATCTTTGCCAGGCTGGACGTTGATGACGGCCGACGTGCCGCTGCCACTGTTGAACCCATTGATGCCTAGTCTTACTGTGTCATAAACGTGCCATACTATAAACTTCTTGGCACAGTTCATGAAGAGCGATGAGCGCGAGCGAGCGATTTGAGCAATACATGGAGCATTTGGCGGCGGGACTGGGGCATGCGGACCGTCATGCAGGACTCAAGGGCTACTGCACAGGGCTGATGCTGCCGCTCACGCGGAAGAGTGTGGAGCCGATGGCAGCAGGAGTCGATCCGCTTCGCGCTAGCGCTCGGCACCAGGCACTGCACCACTTTGTGGCCAAGGCAGACTGGTCCGATGAGGAGTTATTGCGCCGGATCAGTCAGTGGGTAGTGCCCAAGATGGATCTCTCGACTGGCGGCTTCTGGATCATTGACGACACAGGCTTCCCGAAGAAGGGCAAACATTCGGTTGGGGTCGCGCGTCAGTATTGTGGGGTGCTGGGCAAACAGGACAACTGCCAAGTCGCGGTCAGTGTGTCTCTGGCGTGTGAGCAGGCGAGTGTGCCTGTAGCCTACCAGCTCTATCTACCGCGGGAATGGGCGGAAGATACTGAGCGGCGTGAGAAGGCTGGAATTCCCGACGAGGTGAGGTTCACAACGAAGACCGAGATTGCTCTGCAACAGCTCGAATCGCTGTTGGCCGCCGGCGCGCCAAAGTATTGCGTGTTGGCGGATGCCGGCTACGGAGTGGACAACGCATTTCGCCAGCGTCTGAGTGATCTGGGCATGCCGTATGTGGTGGGTATCACGTCGGCGGTCGTGGTCTGGCCACCGGGGGTGGAGCCGTTGCCGCCGAAGCCATATAGCGGCATCGGCCGCCCGCCGGTGATGCCGCGGCGCACTCGCAATCGACAGCCGATAAGCGTCAAGGAGCTGGCGCATTCCCTGCCGCCTACCGCATTCCAGACGATTAGCTGGCGCGAAGGCTCAAACGAAACGCTCAGTGGGCGCTTTGCCGCCGTACGCGTGCGTCACGCCGGCGGTAATAGCGGCAAGGCGCGTCTGCGCCCCGAGCAGTGGCTCCTAATTGAGTGGCCTGCTGGGGACGCTGACCCATTGAAGTACTTCCTATCAACCCTCCCGGCCGATATTGCGCTGGATGAACTGGTCGCCCAGGCGCATATGCGTTGGCGCATCGAGCGCGACTACCAGGATTTGAAGCAGGAGTTGGGGCTCGGGCATTACGAAGGCCGAGGGTGGCGGGGCTTTCACCACCATGCCGCACTGAGCATAGCCGCCTATGGATTCCTGGTCTCCGAACGAATTACCACCGGCGGTTCAGTCGGCACCAAAAAAAACTTCATCGCACGCCAAACACCTGCGCTTCCCGCAGATTACATCCCGCGGGGTAGCCCAGCGCGCCCAGCGACACGTGGCTGATTCAATCACCACGATCCGCCATCAACTCAGCATCCTATTGATCGGCAGACTCGCCATGTGTCCATGCTGCCGGAGACCGAACCAACGGCTACTCTTGTGACACAGTAAGACTAGGGAATCGCTGATCAATGAGGTTTGCGCTTGATGTTGCACAAGCCAAGGACTTCAGCTTTCGCAATGCGGGAGAGATGGGCCGATTCAAGCCGTCTTTCTCGCGTTTCGCACCTTTCCTGGCCACGCTTTGGGCCTCAGGACGGATTGCTCCCCTCTGAGGCCGACAACAGCTTCCTGGCGAACACCAGATTCGCCAAACCAAACAGGCTGAACAACTGCGCCGTGTTCTTGAACAGGCCCTTGTAGCGAACCTTGCGATGACCAAACAGATTCTTGATGACGTGGAACGGATGCTCGACCCGCGCCCGAATCTGGGCCTTGGCCCGCTCGACGGCGATCAGCAAGTCCTTGACCGCTCCGTCACGCATCGCCTTGATCTTGCCGCGCTTGACGGCCACCTGCCACTTCACGGTCTTGCCTTGCATCTCCTCGCGCTTTTCCACGCCCGTGTAGCCCGCGTCGCCAAACGCATGCTCCTCGTGGCCATGCAGCAATGCATGCGCCTGCGACACGTCCGACTCGTTGGCCGCTGTGCCCACCACGCTATGCACCAGCCCAGAGGCCGCATCCACGCCGACATGGGCTTTCATCCCAAAGTGCCAAGCATTGCCTTTCTTGGCCTGGTGCATCTCCGGGTCGCGGCTCTTCTTTTTGTTCTTGGTCGACGGTGGCGCCTCGATGATGGTGGCATCCACAATTGTGCCTTCCTTCATCATCAGTCCCCGCTCGCACAGCATGATGCCGATCTCGTCGAACAGCTTTCGCGTCAGTTCATGCTCGACGAGCAGGCGGCGAAACTTCAGCAGCGTGGTCGCGTCTGGCACCGCCTCGACTGCCAGGTCGATCCCGGCAAACGCCCGCATCGCCATGCTGTCGTACAGCGCGTCTTCCAGTGCCTCGTCCGACAGCCCGTACCACTGCTGGAGGAAGTAAATGCGCAGCATCCGCTCAAGGCCGATCGGCGGCCGGCCACGTTTTCCCTTGGGGTAGTACGGCTCGACCGCCGCAATCAGGCGCGCCCACGGCACCACGCTTTCCATCTCCGTCAGGAAGCGCTGGCGGCGCGTCACCCGCTTCTTGCCGTGGCTTTCCGCTTCCGCAAAACTGATCTGTCGCTTCATCACAGGACCTGAATCATGGACACGCTTATGACAACGCGCTCACCCAATGCCTCGATGACTCGCGCACTGATTTAATCAGCGATTCCCTAGCGCCGAGTTATCCTTGTTTAGCGCGTAGGAGACTGAGGCGTAAAGATCAGTGCGTTTGCTGAGCGAATAATCGCTAGTAAGCACAAATTGCCACGGGTCGGATCCGGTCTGCCGGAAGTCTTGATAGTATGCAGCACCAGTCAGGGAGAACGTCGGCGTCACCTTGTAGGCCAGGCCCAGCCAGTAGAGGTTGGAGCCGGCGGTAGCCGCCTGGGCGCCCGGCAGCATGGCACCATCATAGGCCTTCGCCAGGCGGTAACCCGCATAGACCTTCGCATCACCCACTGCATAAGTGCCAGCCACGGAAACGCGCCTCAGAACCGGCGCCTGGTTTGACGGCGTGCCGACGTGCGCATCGTCATAGGCCATGCCCAGCGCGAAGGGGCCGGAAGCATAGTTGAGGAACGCGCCGAAATTACGGCCGAAAACGTTGCTGCCGGCCACTTCGGTGCCATTAGCTTGGAATGAGTAGAAAGCCTGTCCGGTTAGCTTGCTGAACTTGCCCACATATTTGACAGTATTGTCCGCACGCGCGCCAAACTCCGGGGCAATCGAGAGGATGCTGTAGCGATCGGCAATCGCGTTGGGGTCATAGATATTGCCGAATTCCCGCATGGCGGTCTGCTGCCGCCCCAACAGCAGTGAGCCGTATTGGCTGTCGAGCCCTGCATAGGCATTGCGGCCCAAAAGTCGCCCGCCCTGGCCCGAATTACCGGTATCGATGTCGAAGCCGCTTTCCAGCAGAAAGACTGCCTTCAGCCCGCTACCCAGATCCTCCACGCCCCGCAGCCCCCAACGCGAGCCGGACTGGTTCCCGGAAACCAGCCGCACGAGATTGTCGCCGTTGCGCCCTGCATTATTGTTGTATTCGATACCGGCGTCGGCGATGCCGAACAGCGTCACGCCGGACTGAGCGTGCGCGCTTGCACAACACCCTATCGTTGCGAAGAACAAGGATATGTCAACGAGAATCAGTCGTCGCATGGTGGTCCCCCTCCCTCTCTTCATTTTTTTTCAGCAATGCGCCCGCGGCAATTATCCAAACGATGGAGCCCCCCAAAAGATGTAGAACCCATTGTAGGGATGGCCGGCTTCGCGCTGCCTGCGATTGATCGTCGCAAATAACAGAATCACTGGCGCCGCGCCAGGCAGCATCATCGCGACCATCATGACCCACCACATGAGGAACATCAGGACGGCATAGCCGGGCGTCCAGACCGCGCGCGTCATCATCGCCATGCCCGCCATGCCCTCCTCGGACATGCTCCTTGCTATCCCGAGTTGCGACACGCGGGTCATCTCGAACGCCGACATGCCCATGCCGGCGCCGGGCAGCAGATACGCCCACGACAGCGCGATAACCGTAGTAAGCGCGGTAACGACGACTAGGCGATCGCGCCTGACCACTGCCTCAAGTGTGGCGTCGATGGGTACCGTCATTTGCTTTTCACCCGTTCATGTTCCCCGAATTCAGGGTCTGGCTTGTCTGCCGAGCCTCCAACACCCATGCTGGCTTGCGGACGTGCCTGCCTGAGGCCCCCATCACATCAGATTGCTGACTGGTCCCTTTTCCCTGCTTTGGCCCGTTTTGCCGAGCGTGGGAAGCTCGATCCCGCGCTTGCCCAAGCGTAGGCAGCACCGCAGTCGTATCCGTCGTTCGCTGCACACTTGCCGGGACGGCATCATGGTCGACCGGATACTTCCGTCCCTTCAATATTGGAATGACGTCGGCCGACACCGCGAAGACGACCGCGATCATGTCGATTGACGCCATCAAAGTCGGCGTGGCTCGATTCGGAACACTTCGGCAAATTGCCGCGCTGGGGCGATCGAATAGATAAGCTTGCCCCTCGTCACACCCGCGGCGGTGCAGACTGTCACGTGCTCATCGGTTCGACGCCCTCGGCAATCGTCTCCAGGTAGAAACTGCGTGCCATGTCGAGAAGCGCGCGAACGATAGAAGCATCTCGTTCTGACTCGAGCATGCCTTGCACGAAGGAACAGTCAATCTTGATCCGACTCAGTGGAAAGCGTTTGAGCAGGCTGAGCGATGCCGGTTCCGAAATCGTCGAAGGCAATCCCCACGCCGTGATCCCGCAAGCGCGGGAGCGATTCCAACGCCAGCTCGTTCCCATCGAGCACGATGTTTTCGGTGACCTCAAGCTCGAGCGCCTGCGGTGGCAGGCCATGCCGCTGCAGGGCCGAGACGGAATCCAGGTCGTCCGCACGAAGCTGCGCGCCGAACAGGTTGACGCCGATGCGGAAATCTTTCAATCTTTCGCGCCACTTCTGCGCCGTTGCGCGGCCTGCGCACAGGCTTCGTCAAGAAGCCACGATCCCGCACTCACGGCAAGCGGCCCCTCTTCACAATGCGGGCAGGAAAGCCGCAAGAGAAAGGCCATGCTGCGGATGCAGCCAGCGGATCAGTGCTTCGGCACCGGTGAGGGAGCCGTCGGCTAGGCGAATCTGCGTTGATAGAAGAGCACGAATTCGCCGTCGCTGACTGCCCGATGCATCTCGATGTTGTAGAGCCGGCGCGCGACCGCTTCATTCCGTAACGCCGTGGCGAAGAAGAACGACTGGCCATGGCCGATGCTCCTTGCCTTGAACAGAGCCAGGTCCGCATTGCCGATCAGTCCCTTCGCTTCCAGTGCATGGAGCGGCGCGATGGCCACGCCGCTGCTGCAACAGGCGTCTTGAACACACGTGCGGCAATTTTGACCACCGGGTCGAGGCTAGGCAATGGCCTATCGCCAATCGAAAGTGCCGCGTTGCCGCTCATATGTGCATGCTAGCCCCCTTCTAAAGAGGGGGGTGTATCAAGTTCCCCTCTGACCAGACGTAAATATCAAGTAAGTCGCGTCGAAATTCGAAGACTCATCCTCGTGAGTCCAAATGCTGGCTGGTCGATGAGCGGGTCCACCATCCCTTGTGGGCATTGACGAGCGCCAAGATAGGGCTGGTCAAAGCAAATGCAGCAGAAAGTCATCTTACATCCCATCGGAGGAACGTCCATGAACAATCTGAAGGTCGCCACTCGATTAATGCTATTGATTGGCGTGCTATCGGCACTGCTCATTGCTATTGGATCGGTGGGCCTGTGGGGGGTACAGAAGACTGGGTCCGCCCTGGAAGCCGTCTACAAGGACCGCATGGAGCCGATCCAGCAGTTGGCCGAGATCGGTGATCGGCTGATGCGCAATCGGCTAGCCCTTGCCGTGGCAGTGATCACTCCCGACGCAGCCACGATCGATTCCAGCACGGAGACGGTCGAGTCCAATATCGTCGCGATCGGCAAGCTTTGGGGGACCTACTCAGCAACCTACCTAACGCCTGAAGAAAAACAGCTGGCCAAGGCTTTCGCTGAAGCTCGGGAAAAGTTCGTAAAAGAGGGCTTGCTGCCTACCGTAGCCGCCCTGCGAGCCAACAACTTGGACGAAGCAAGGCGCTTGGTGACCGAGAAGCTACGTCCGCTGTTCGCACCGGTCCGGGAAGGCAACCAAGCTCTACAGAAGCTCCAGAGCGACGAGGCGAAGCGGGAATTCAACGCGGCGCAAGCCCGCTACACCACGCTGTTCACGGTGTTCATTGTCGTCATCGCCACCGGACTTGCCTTTTCTATGGTGTTCGGTTTCTGGCTGGTGCGTTCCATCGGCCGCCAACTAGGTGCTGAGCCAGGGGAGGCTGCCGAACTGGCGCAGCGGGTGGCAGCTGGCGACCTGAGCGTCCCTATTGCGTTGAAGCCTGGCGACGCCACCAGTCTGATGGCCCAACTCAAGGGCATGCAGGAGAGCCTGGTCAAGGTCGTGACCGGCGTGCGTCAGAACGCTGAAGGAGTGGCTGCCGCGAGCGCGCAGATTGCACAGGGCAACCAAGACCTTAGCCAGCGCACAGAGGAGCAGGCCAGTGCATTGGAAGAAACCTCCGCTTCAATGGAGCAGCTTGGTACGACCGTCACCCAGAACGCAGACAATGCCAAGCAGGCCAATCAACTGGCGCTTGGTGCCTCGACTGTTGCTCTCAAGGGTGGCGAGGTGGTCGGGCAGGTGGTGGACACGATGAAGGGCATCAACGACAGCTCCAAAAAGATTGCCGACATCATCGGCGTGATCGACAGCATCGCTTTCCAGACCAATATCCTGGCGCTCAATGCGGCCGTGGAGGCGGCCCGCGCTGGCGAACAAGGCCGCGGCTTCGCAGTCGTGGCCGGTGAAGTGCGCAATCTGGCGCAACGCAGCGCCGACGCAGCCAAGGAGATCAAGAGCCTGATCACCACGAGCGTCGAACGCGTCGAGCAGGGCACGGCGCTGGTCGACCAGGCCGGCGAGACGATGCAGGAAATCGTAAGTGCGATCAAGCGCGTAACTGACATCATGGGCGAGATCAGCGCAGCCAGCAGCGAACAGAGCGCTGGTGTCACGCAAGTCGGCGAAGCGGTGAGCCAGATGGACCTGGCGACACAGCAGAACGCGGCGCTGGTTGAGGAAAGCGCCTCTGCGGCAGAGAACCTGAAGCTGCAAGCCCAGGATCTGGTTCAGGCAGTGGCCATCTTCAAGCTCTCGCACGAACGTGGCAGCTCAATGGCGACTTCAGTGCCAACAGCAGCCAAAACGACACCCACCCCCGCTGCCCGCCGTCGGCCCACCCCAGCGCAGAACACGGTGCGGCCGCAATTCAAGCCCCAGGCGAGCGCGACTCACGTAGAGGCGGTGGTCGGATCGGTCCCTACCGGCACCGGCACCGGCAACTGGGAGTCGTTCTGAACGGCAGAATGCTGGTCCGCCGACCGAAGAGCTTCACAAGCGCTAACACGCAGGCCCCTGAACCGTGAGTAGTGGAACATCAGCAGCGAAGGCCGACGGAAATCGCACCAAGCCCGCCCCGCCGTTCCGATATCCCACTGAGGGAACGGGCTAGCTCGAAGCGGCCATCGAAGACAGAAGCTCTACTAATTCCTCAACTGGCACAGGTGGGCTAAACAGGTAGCCTTGCCCCGCATCGCAACCGAGCTCTTGTAGCAGAGACAACTGCTCTCCATTCTCAATGCCTTCCGCGACCACTTGTAGTCCCAACGTATGTGCCAGCTTGATCATCGCCATCACGATCTGCCGGTCGGCGGGTGAATGCGATATATCCTTGATCAAGGACCGGTCAATCTTGACCTCATGCACCGGCAGATACTTGAGGCTCGACAGGTTACAGTAGCCGGTGCCAAAGTCGTCAATGGAAATAGCGATACCGGCAGCATTGACTTGCCGGACGAAATCCAAAATGCCATCCTGTTGTAGGAAGAGAGCATTCTCCGTGAGCTCAATTTTAAAGCGACTACAATCCAAGCCGTATTCGCGAATCACGGTCTCCACGGCTCTTTGGTTGTGCCAACGGAGTTGCAGCGGGGAGAAATTAACGGCAATTCGAAAATCCCTGGCATCAATTAAGGGTTCGAATCGCGCAACCTTTCGGCACGCTTCATGCAGCACCCAATCCCCGATCAAGCCGATTAGGCCTGTTTCTTCTGCGATCGGGATAAAATGCGATGGCGCCACCAGCTCCTTGCCTTCACGTCGCCATCGTAGTAGGACCTCGACACCGACCAGCCTGCGGTCGGACAAGGTGAACTGCGGCTGCCACGCTAGCGAGAACTCGTTCTGCTCCAGGGCACGGTGAAGTGCGTTCGACACGGTCAACCGCTCCGAAAGTCGCTTATGAAGCGTGGTCGAGAAGAAATGGCAAGATCCATTGCCATCTTCCTTTGCGCGGTACATCGCCGCGTCCGCATTCATGACAAGCACTTCCGCGGTAGCGCCGTCCGCGGGATAGCGACTAACGCCAATGCTGGCTGACACATAGATCTTCTGACCATCCAGTACGACAGGCGTGCTGAGTGCTGCAAAGATACGCTGTGCAATTGCGCTTAGCTGCTCGGGCTCAACCATCTCGAGCAGGATGAAAGTGAACTCATCCCCTCCCAGGCGAGCCACCGTATCGACCTCTCGTACGAGAGTCTTGAATCGATCGCTTACCGCACAGAGAAGACGATCACCGAAGGTGTGGCCGAGCGCATCATTGACGTCCTTGAACCGATCGAGGTCGATGAACAGAAGCGAGAAGCCGATGCCAGTCTGACGAGACTGGGCAATGGCATGATCCAGCCGCTCCTGGAAAAGCAAGCGGTTGGGCAGACCGGTAAGTGTGTCATAGTAAGCAAGACGAAGAAGCTGGGCGCGCAGGCTTTCCCGCCGATCAATGTCCGAGAACATGACGACGTAATGCGCGGGAGTGTTCTGACCATCTGCGACCGCCCCGACGGATACCCAGGCTGGGCAGATAGACCTATCTGCGCATGACAACCACACTTCACCCTCCCAGTTGCCATCACCAACCAAGGCATCGCGTATTGTCCGGAATAGCCTTGGCTTGTTCCGGCTAGAGCGTAGAAAGTCTGCCCTGCGTTCCTGGGCGAATGCCGCCGTATAGCCGGTAATACTAGAAAACGCACGGTTGACCAGCACCACCTTCAGCGCGCTGTCAATCACCAAGATGCCATCGCTGGCAGCTTCCAGAATGTTGGCGACGATGCGACGATTGACAAGCTCGCCTTGGAGTTGCTCGATCAGCGACTCTCGCGCTTGCCGATGCGCCTCCTCACGACGACTCAACGTCGTTAATACGCTCAGGGCCGAGATTACCCCCAAGTAGGCCCCGCCCCCATCCATGACAGGTAGGTACTCCTGCTCGTGCTGACGCATGCGTTCTAGGCCTGGCATCGGATCATCTGCCAGTTGCAGAGGTCTAGCTTGCCGACGAACGATCAGATCCGCAAATATCCGCCCCGGAAACAGCATCGCTTGGCGGTCTGTCACCAGCCCAAGGAAGGCTCCGGTTTCTGCATGAACGGCGAAAACCTTTATGCGACTCGACAATATCCCGCGCAAATCGTGATAGCGCTGCTCGGCCGTGACGCGCCGGCAGCAAGGATCAATGCAATCCTTTGCCTGCAACTCACCCATCATGCAACTTTCTGTTCAAGGAAGAGTTCGACCTCAAGGCTCAGGTGGATGATTTCTTCGGGGCCCATGGCTGGCTTTATCTGCTCAAGAACAAACGCCTTGAGCTGGCTGGCCGGTATCTTGCGGAGGATGGCCTGACGAACCAAAACGTCACCGATGACATCATCGTCTAGCTCGATATGTTCGAATGCCGTCGTTGTTAGCAGACTCAGAGCCTTGCCTACAGCTACATGGCCGATAGGGGAATGCTTTCCCAGCACAAGTCCGTCAGTAATTGGTGGCAGAACAAACTCCTTGATATGGGCACGGAGCAAGCTATGGCGACGTTTCTCCATCCGGAGACTTCCTTCTTCTGACGTTTGACAACGGTACGAGAGACGGGTGTCCACAGAGCGGCCCGTTGGCCGCGCTAGTTTCGTGCTCGAAGCCTCGGATTGCCGACAGCCGACGTCGACCAAAAGGGACATCTTTTAGCAGAAATCGTCAAGGACTTCTACCCTGCTAACGAGCGGACCAGCCAGCCGCTAGCCCGGCGTGTGCGGCTTCCCCGATCTCCCCTCATGCAAGTTGCCGCCCTTATCGCTGCAGCGAGAGAGCAAGACTGCGTCCAGGCTTCTCTCCGCTCTTGATTGGGACGGCATCATTTGCCGCCTGTGGCCGACCCCCTTCCGTGATCCGGACCGGTGCTGCCCAGCGCGGCGCGGGAATTTGCGGGAGGCGGAGCGCGACCTAATACTTAGGTGCCGGAGGGAGCATGGGAACAGCAATGCAACTCTTTTGCATAAAAAAAACCGCCATCCTCCTCCCGACAATCGGGAAATGGCAGGGCACGGAGCACCAGGTGCAATGCCCTGGCAAGCCTGCATCGGCGTTTGGAGTCCGGACCTTCTGGCATGCAATTCTGGTAACTGCCTCAAGCCGCTCCGAAACCAGGTAAAAGGCTGACTGACAGCCTGCTTGGCCAAGGTCACGATTTTTCTATGCCAACATCCACTTGCGTTTCGACCGATTGTCAGACAATTGGCGTCAAAGGCTGCACCGGCTTTGGCTCAATGAAGGAGGCAGAGCAGCATTTGGTCAAGACGTTCCAGGGTGTGGAGGTGCTAATCACGCCAATGCGATCGAACGGGAAAGGCTTCGGAAGTTCACCGACAAGCTCAAGCGCTTGTCAGACGGCGACCGATTCTAAGACCCGACCTCTGGGACCCCCGGGGCGGATGCTGGCTCATCATCCTCGAAAGGAGACAGGCCATGCTTGACCACAATACCCCCAATGGATGGTGTTGAAACCGAAGACAATGCGGGAGATAGTTTTTCAGGTCTCAGCACGAAGCCATCGCGGTGGGCAAGAGAAAGTGGAGCTGTTCGTTCACGTACTCGACGGACGAATCCGGATGCGAAACTCTTTCGGCAACGATCCACGCGACATCAACGGCTGATGCCGGGCTTCCGACTAGCTGTGCCGCGTGACCATTCATACTGCATCAAACGGGAGATTCACCACCCCTCGGACGCGGGAGGCAGTTGGACTGGAAATCGACGGTCCTATTTCCTATTATTTCCGTCAGACTTGAGGGGAGCAGTAGCCGCAGTAGCCAGACAGGGCCCTGACCAATGCAGTCAGGGCCCATTTTCATTTTGGATGGCACCACAAAGGGGGTAAGCCATGCCTAGACCGTACGTCAACGCTGGCCGAGTTACGGCCTATGCTCCTGTGCGAACGCAGGGCCCGGATTGAGCCGGTCGATCGCTGCCCCGTCAATCCCCTTCCCTTTGTCGACCGACCGGTCGAAGACGCAGTAGGCAATGGGGTCGGCGTCCCTGTGCCAGCGTTTGCGGCGCGCGCTTGTGGCAGACGCTCGAAGCCGTTGCGGCCCATATCGTCCAGCACGGTACTTTGATGTAGTTGGCTGGCAGCACCGCAAGGACGGTGATCAGCTCCGGGAACCGCGAGTAGTCGCCTTCACGCGCGCTGCAGCGCGGCTTTGCAGGAGCGCTTGCCGCGCGCGTCCTCGCGCGAATAGTGGTGCGGCAGGTGCGGATCGGTGGTGGGATCCCAGCGCTCGGCGTCGATCCCGTTCATGATGCCGACCAGATCGTCACGCCGGGCGTTAAACACCATAGAACTCCACTCCGTCGGCGGTCGCGACTGCGTGTGGCAGGCCGAGCTTCGCCGCCCAGTCGAGTGGAAAATTGCCCTGGAAGGCTGCGTTGTGCACGGTGAATATTGTGCGCGGCCGCCGCTGCCCGCCCAGGCGCAGCAGCAATGGCACCAATCCGGCATGCCAGTCGTGCGCATGCACGGTATCCGCCAGCCAGCCAGCCACGCCCTCCCCTTGCGCCACCCGCGCCGACATGGCATAGCATGCCAAAACGCAATGTATTGAGGACAACTCTCATTCCTGAAGGCTGGCATCCGCTACACCGACAAAGTCACCACGGTCAGTCCGACCTACGCACGGGAGCGTTGCACGCCGGAGTTTGCCTTTGGCCTGGAGGGATTGCATTTAGCATGGTGCTCTAGTTGCCGCTTCTCGTCGTCAGTGTGCCACGCCCTGGTACAAACGCCAGCGTTCTTTGCACCGTTGCCGGATTGACGAAGACGCAATGCAAGCCGCCTAGTACTACTGTGTTAACAATCACTCGGCTTTCCGACCGCAGCACGGGCACCGTTCAAGGCGGGCAAGCAGTGCGGCAGCGATTTCCAATCGCAGCGTGGCGATAGAATCTGCCACGTGACGCTGCTTACGCAGGGGTGCCCCGGGGCCGGAAGCCTTCGGGTAAGGTAGATTCCTCGCCGAGTAGCCGATGGGCTGGAGTTTTTTTTTGCGCCGCCAGGCGTTCGGTGACAAGAAAGCCGTAAGCCGCTATGCACAGCGTCGCATGGTGATGAAAGCCGCGCCAACTGCGTCCCTCGAAATGCCCCAACCCGAGTTCCTGCTTGAGCTCCTGATAATCGCGCTCGATGCGCCAGCGCAGTTTTGCCAGTCGCACGAGTTCCTTGATTGGCGTGTCAGCCGGCAACGTACTCAGGAAGTACTTGGTGGGTTCGACTTCTCCCTTGGGCCACTCGATGAGCAACCATTGCTCCTCGGAGGGCCCGCCTGGCCCGGCTGCGCGCGAGGCGCAATGCACCCGTGTTGCCGCGAAACGCGATGACAACGCGCGGTTGGTTCCTTCGCGCCATGTGAGAGTGCGAAAGCGCCGAGACGGCAATTGCATGGCCAACTCTTTCGCCTGCTGAGGCGCCTGAGCTTGGTTCTGCAGGCTGACCGTGCCGGTAACCCCCACCACATAAGTGAAGCCCATGGCCGTGAGTTGCTCGCGGAACTCAGTGCTCGCCCCATAACCTGCGTCGGCCAGGACCAATTCCGGCAGCGATCGCCTCTCGCCAAGATTCTCAAGCAGTTGCAGGGCGAGCATCGGCTTGGTGACAAACTCAAGCGCCTCGGGCACTTTGGCATGGCTACGCCGTTCCGCGTCATCGGCCCAGCTTTGCGGCAAATACAGTTGGTAGCGCACCGGCAGACTGAAGTGTTCATTGGCGATCGAAACGCTCACCGCGACTTGTCTTGCTTACCCAATTGGCCGCAGTACTGCCGCGCAACCCCGACTGAGTGCTTCCCCTTTTTTGGAAAGCCGGTATCGTCAATAATCAGCGCCTCCGTCGAACCCGCGCGCCGGCTGATTCGCTCAAGCGTGTAACTGCGCACCGCATCGAGCACCGCTTCGTCCGACCACGGCGCATCGGCTACAAAATGATGAAGGCGTTGGTGTTCCGAGCGTACCCGGCTTGGCGACAAATGCGCCGCCATGGGCTCAATGCTCTTACGCTTGACCGGCAGCATCAACCCGGTGCAGTAGCCACGAAACGGCTCCACGCGATCAGCATGCCCAAGCGACTGGGCCATCAAAGACACGTAATCCGCGAACCGTTCCGTAGAGGCTCCCATCGCTTTCCTCGTAATTCACTTGAAGACAAGCGAATAATGCCTTATTTTTTAACACAGTAGTACTAGGAGAATGGCTGCTGTCATTGTAGTCAGCCGCTTCACTGGGGTGACTCTCCCCGCAAGCCGGAGGGGTGCTCGCGGGGGGGGGTGTGGAATCTCCTGCAGCAGGTCGACGTGGACCTTGGCATAAATCTGCATGGTTTTGATGGAATGGCGCCGAAGAATGGCAGCGATGTCTTGCAGCGCGGCACCTTGATGCAACATGGCAATGGCTATCCAAGCATGTGGGTTGCACCTGGCCCGGACAGTAACGCCAGCTCGCTGCATAGCCCGCTCGATAATGACCGAGACGAAGAGAAGCAAGCGCCAGAAATGGAGTGCTGGATCGCAGGAACAACCTGTCCAAGGTCGAGATGCCGCCGAACTTACTCCACCAGGTGGCAGGTCTCTCTGTGGCCGACCGGTGTCCGTCGCGCCGGTAGTACCGTTGCCTGACCCACCGGGCTCCTTTCGTGGGGTGCCTACGTCTTGCCCACTTCCAGAGCAGGTGCCAGATGTGCGAGTCTATCGTCGAGAAGGTCGCTTTTGCCACGACGTGGCGATGATACATAGCCCAGGCCCAGAGGGTGAAAACACGCAAGTAACATTCGAAATTACGCTAACATCGAGCATTCAGTGCCCGTTCGGCTGAACAGCCAATGGGGCCTCCTGCCTCAATGTTTTGAACAATACCGCTCGTCGCTAAGGCAGCGAACTAGACAGTGTGCGATTAGTCAGTGAGGCTGAAGGATGCGCTGGTCGTTAAAATCCCGGGTGGTCGCTTCCATACTCGTTGTGGTTCTACTTCTCGCGGTCCTGCTGATTCTAGTTGCACGCCATTACGTTTTCGCAAACCTAAAGGAATCCCTGCAGGCTCAGCAGGACGCACAGGTCAAGCTGGTCGCTGCACAACTCGACGACAAACTCGAAGTACGTGCGGTCATCCTGCGTCGGCTTGCCGAGCAGCTCGCCCCACTGCTGGACCGTGGTCCGGCCGAACTGAAGCGCGTCACCCTACCTGCCGCTCCTATTCCTGAGTTGTTCGACTGGGTATTCCTCGCCTGGCCGGACGGTACGCGGGCATTCGATACCAGACCGATTGGCAAGAGCCCTGATGTCTCGGACCGGCGGTACTTTCATGACATTCTGCACGGCGCATCCCTCGTCATTTCCGAACCGGTGATAACCAAGGTAACCGGCGCCCCGGGCATCCTCATGGCCGTACCCGTGCGCGCGCCTGATGGACGGGTCCGGGCAGTTCTTGTCGGGAGCTTAGACCTCCAGCGAGAAAATTTCCCCTCGGCGCTGTCTCGCAGTCGCATCGGCATAACCGGAGCCTATTGCCTTGTCTCGTCAGGGCAGTTCCCTCGCTACATTGCGCATGCTGACCCGGGAAAGATACTCCAGCCCGCAGACTCCATAGGTGAGTCGTGCGGCACCGACAGGGCCAGCTCCATTTGGGAGTTCGCTTGGCCAAAGCGGCCCATTGTTGCTCGACACCGACTTGAAACAGCAGGGTGGGAACTGGTTGCCACACTCCCCGCAAGGGAAGCCTTCTCGCCAATCACCCGCGCACGGCCAAAGATTGTAGCTGCGGCCGCAGCAGCCTTGGCTATTGCCGGGTTGCTGATGTGGCGGGTGGCTAGACGCTTGCTGGCTCCGTTGGAGAACCTGGAACGGGCCGTGCAGGAGAGTGCGACGGACTTGTCAGCATGCGCTGCGCTTCCCACATCGAGGGCAGACGAAATCGGTGCCCTGGCCAGAACGTTCTCGAGCGTGATGGGCCAGCTTGCCGAACGCACGAGTGCTCTGCTGAACGCAAGGGCACAAGCGGAGGAGCGGGAAGCACGCATCCATGCCATTGCCAATCACATACCGGACCTCGTTGCCTATCTCGATGTCGACGAACACTACGTGTTTGTCAACCATGCGTACGAAGCGCGATTCGGGATGTCTGCAGATGACATTGTCGGCCTGACGCCCAAGCACCTCTGGGGTGATGACGTTTATGCGAAAGCGATAAAGCCTCACCTCAGACTCGCTCTGTCAGGCCAACTGGTCACATACGAGGCTGAGCCCCACTATGAAAACCGGCCTGTTTGTTTTGAAGTTACCTATCAACCCGCTTGGAGTGGGACGGCCGACACGGTGGTTGGAGTGCATGTCTTCGCCAGAGATATTACTGAAGAGCGCCAGAAGATACGGCACCTCGAGCAAACGACACAGTTAGATGACCTGACTGGACTGCTCAATCGGAAAGGATTTGACCGGCGCTTGGCATCGGCCATGGAACAGTCCGACGGAAGCAGCCGGCTAATGGCCCTGCTTCTCGTCGACCTCGACAATTTCAAGGCTGTGAATGACACTTATGGCCATGTGGTCGGCGATAAGCTCCTGAACATCATAGGGACGCGGCTGAGGTCATGCGCTCGCGAATCCGACTCCGTTGCGCGCGTGGGCGGCGACGAGTTTGCCGTGATTCTGGAGGACATTTCGACGTCGCAAGCAGTGGAACGTGTCGCCGAAGCGATAGTTTCGGCGACCTCCGAGCCCTGCCTCCTTGATGGTAGCCTGATTACTTGCAGCACGAGCGTTGGCGGTGTGCTCCACAAGCCCGGCGAGGACAGCACTCGGAACGAGCTTTTCTTGAAAGCGGACACCGCACTTTACGCGGCTAAACACGCGGGCAAGGGCAGGTTCGTTGTCTACGGCAAGTCGCGGACGATTGCTTCCGATTCCAATAGCAGCCCGAGCACAGGGTGATATTGCCCTTAGTCCCGTCGAGTAGTCACTCGACACGTGGAGGAAAAGCCCATGCAGGCTGACAGTCTCCAGCTGACGTCAGAGTGCGATCAAAAACGCCTCGCGCCGAAACTAGAACCGCAGAGGTGCCAACCGGCGTTGTCCCCAGCTTTCAAGAGCGATCTCTCGTTCAGGGGGCTACTCTGCAATCAGAAATCGCTTGGGGTTCTTTCCCAGCCAAGCCGGCGCCCGGCCACGGCCGGACCAGGTCTTCCCAGACTTCGGGGCCCTGTATTTCGGCGGCAACTCAGACTTCACCCTCTTTGCAGCCGTGACCTTGCTTCAAAAGTCGATATTGTTGCTCGACGGCGGGAGGACTTGTTGCCGTAGCCAGCAGCCGGCTTATCCACAATAGAGCCGGTCCACAGGAAGGCGTGTCTTTTCGAATAGATCCAAGCATAAAAGCCCCGAACAGTGAAGCCATGCCGGCCTATCAACAGCAAGCCCCGCCGCTGGACTGCTATGGCCCAGCGCGCGAATTACTGTGAGGTGCTATTGTTCCAGAAGTGTCACGCCGCTCAAATTCATCGTGGCGTGACATTCATCTCTAGCGGAGCCTTGCACCATGATCAGTACCAAAAAATGTGGTCATACGCGGAGATCACAGCATGTGCCGAGAATTCGATCAAGCGGATACTCGAAGGCGGCGGGGAACATGCCGGTGGATGGCAGAACCGTGTAGTCGCTTATGGCATATATTTTGGGGTGGGCCAAACTTACAGAGGGACATCGGATCCCTGCCGATGATGAGCGCTTGCATAGGCTTGTGCGCGCCCACGTCGATCTTGCGTGACGGTATTGAAACCTGGCTTAAATGTGCTTATTTAGGCACGTAAATTGCCACATCCGAAATCACATGGATCCAAATGTGGTATGAAGCGTAGTCCATATATATACTGCGGCTCGGGCAATGATTTTCATGTGGCCCACATCCCGTTGATGTCCCTCGGACCTCCCAGTCCGAGGGACTTTTTTTGAGCTGGCCCGAATCGACGTCGGCGACTGCGATCTGCCGGCGCCACTCGAAGCCCCTCGATCACTGATCACTCGATCACCCGGCCGAGAGCTTTTCTTTTGTCGGACGACGCCTGATACCGCCAACCCGTCGCCGCTTTATCGAACGGCCACTCCTGGGCCAGGCGCCCTTCCCGCTGGACGGGTCTTTCCCGGCGCCCAATGCGTCAGCGACGGCAAATGGGTCCCCTTCTTCTATAAGGGGGAAAGAAGTTTGGGCGTGCAATGCCGTGTATGCTGCCGCCCATTTGGACTTTGCCCCCATTCCAACCAACCGCTCACCGACGGACGACTGAGGGGCGGACGGTTCGCCAGGGGTGCCCGCCGCGCCCAACAAGGCATCCAATCCATGTTCGCCGATCGGACCTTTCGTGCAAAAAAGGGCGCTGTGATCACCCGGGGAGCCGCCGGCAGCAAGGTTGTGCGTCTCCCGGTTCCTCGCACGGACAGCGATATCGCAACTCCTTGATACGCAAGAACTTTTAAGGCAAAACCGCCATAATTCAATGCCCGCGTAGGGGATGCAGTGTGCTCCAGCTAGCGGAATACCAAAACTGGGATCTTGCAGTGCGTCAGGACTTTCTGGGTTTCGCTGCCGATCACTAGGCCCCGCACGCCGGCTTGGCCGTGCGACGCCATCACGATCAGATCGCAGTTCCGCGCCTCGACAGCCTGGATAATTGCCTCATAGGGGTGATCACCGGCGACGCAGATGGTATCGCATGCCACTGACGCGTCCTTGGCCGCTTGGGCGATCACGCCCAAATATTGCTCCGCGTGTTTCTCAGCAAGCTGCGCGTAGCGCTCCTGCGTATCCTCCAGCATGTCGATGCGGTGGGTGAAGACGCGGTACTCCGGGATCATATGCAATCCGGTGAGCTTGGCTTGAAATACCTTGGCGAGTCGCACCGCCACACGGACCGCCCCTTCCGAGAGCGCCGACCCATCGGTTGGCACCAAGAGATGTTGGAACATTGTTGCCTCTTCACGCTTGGCAGTCGGTGGATTGGCACCCGGGCGGCGCGGTTACCATGATAGTGCGCTTCGCACTGGACGCCTCCCCGGATCCCTGGCCGTATCGTTGCGCACGGATCAGTGGGCAGGACCCCGCCCTACTTGGCCACAGTAAGTAGGCCGATCGTCTCAACCATGCTTCCATGCCACCGACAAAGATGAGCGGTTCGCCAGTCGAGGCGGTGGTAAGCCGACCGCCGCAGCGGTGCGCCGCCCGCGCTATGCCTTCGCGGTCTGCGAGGTTTGCTCGACCGCCTGCTTGGCCGCCTTTGACGCCGTGTGGCTCGCGGCACTGACGTTCTGTTCGGCAACCTCGACCGCCTGCTTTGCAGTCTGGAACATCGCTTCACAGAACTTGTTAGTGGCGGTCATCACCGAGGTCAATGCCCCCATCGCGTTCTCCGAACCAGCCGGCGTGCTGTCCGCCAGATTGCCGATAAGCTCCTGTATCCGGCGGTTTTGCGCTTCATATTGCGCTTCGGCAACCCTGGCGAACTCGGCTTGGGTTTCCGTTCCGATCTCATGAGCGCGTACTATCTGGTGTCGCCGGACTCGCGTCCGATGAGCGACGCGATGCTGCGGTTACGCGAGTGGCTGTTGGAGGCCGCAGGCAAGTTCGCCGGCGGCCAGGCAGCTGAGCGGCGTGAAGTACAACCCGGCTAAGGTGGTCGACGGCCAGAAGCGCCGTCAACAACTGCGTCTTCTGCCATGGCGTGCCTGGCGTCGACAAGGGTGCCGCTTGCACGGCAATTCCGTGGGGTGTGGCTTGTTGCTAATCGGGTTGCTACGGCGTGCCGTGCATGCGCTTCGTGAGGCTTGGCCGGGTGCGTGCCGTTGGCATCGATGGCGGATACCTTCGGCTGGCTGGTCGCAAGCGCCGCCAGGATGGTGAAGTGAGTTTCGGGAGTGGGATCACGGGGGGGGGGGCCGGCCACAGTTTTGCCTACGTGCACAAGCTGGGGGCGTGCCGCGAAAGCCTGAATCATTTCTCATCAAGTCATCGGTTTCAAGCTAGATTTCGGTAATAGAGTGATGAGATTTAGTCAGCACTGTCCATCCCCCTGCGTCAGCCTCGCCAGCCTGCGTGCCTTCGAGGCGGCTGCGCTGCACCTGAACCAATCAGAAGTATGTCCGCGATCACATTCAGAGAGATGGAGGCCCTAACAGGCGGCTGAAGTACTCACCGCGCGAGAGGCGAAGTTTCCCCTATAAGGGTTCGCTATTTTTCAATCCGGAAGCCAGGCGTTACTTCATCGACTTTTTCGTTGATTTGGCGCCCGTTGCCGGCCTCATTACCGCGATTACTGCAATCCCAGCGAGCGCATGCGCACGAGGTTGTAAGCGGCCATGCAGTAAAACCGCCACAAGCTGCGTGGGTAAGAGCCCCCGTGGTGAGCGTTGTTGGAAAAGTCGGGGGGACACAGCAGAAGTCCGTGCAAAGGCAGTCCTCACAGGAGCTCTCGATGAAGTCGGGAGCATGCCGAATATGTACGCGGCCATGCCCGCAGCGGGTTCAGATAACAGTGCGGGCTTTGGGCAGGGGCACGGTGTTCGAGCTGTTGTTCAAGTTCGGCCAGGAAGCGGGATCCGCCGCGGCTGCGCGTGCCGCTCCCGGCTATCCTGCTGCTTAGTAGGGCTCGCCCGTGAAAGTATAGGAGCCTTGCTTTTCGCCAATCACAAGGATGCGGATGTTGGGATACTTCGCACTCTGCTCGGCATCGATCTTGTCCAGCGTTTCCTTCACTTTGGCGCCGGACTTGTCAGCAGTGACCTGAAACGCCCAGCCCTTCGCCGCGTCGCCAAGATCGAGGCCTGGATTATTCGACCGCTCAGCATTTAGATTCGACAAGCTGAGGCCAAGCACGCGATTGAGGGGTCCCTTTGATTTTGCTGCAATTTACCGGGGTAGCCGTCCCTAGCATTCATGCGGGTTTCCGGGCGATGCCCCGCTGAAATCCCTTTCTAATCAGTCATTTGCTGACTGGTCTGCATCCTGCCTTTTTGAACCCCTAATGAACCCCTGCGGGCCGACCTGACCGGTTCGGTAGGCTCCCGGTGCCGGTTTCGGTCAGATAATAGGATTTATCCGTCTTACCTCGCTTTCATCCACCATAAAAGGGCTTTCCTAACGTTAGCATCGTGCGTAAGATAGGCTGAAAACCCCGCCCGGACGCCGCCATGCCCCGCCTCGCCGCCACCCCCGACCAGATCCGCGCCACGGTGCTGGCCATGCTGACCGAGGCCGGCGACGCGGCGCCGCCCACCGCCGCACGTTTCCGACGCGTGGTGTCGGTGCGCAAGCTGCGCGACCGCCTGGGCGGCGGCGACCCGGCGACGCTGTCGCGCACGCTCAATGCGATCGAGGCCGAGGTGGTGCGCGCGGGCTTGGCCGACCTGGCCCTGCCTGAGATCCCGGTCGAGATCGCCGACCAGATGCGCGCGCTGTGGCAAGCCGCGATCGCGGTGCAACTCGACGAGGTGGTGCGTCTCAAGCGAGAGGCGCAGGCGGCGGTAGAGGCCAGCGAGGCCGCGCGTACCGAAGCCGAGCTGCGGGTCGAGCTGCTGCGCCAGGAACTCACGGAGACCCGCCAGGCCCTGGCCACGCGCGACACCGCGCTGGCCGAGGCGCGCGCCGCGCTGGCCACGATGACCGCCCGCGCCGAACAGCTGGCCAGCCGGGTTGGTCAGCTGGACGCGGCGCTGGTAGCGGCGCAGGAGCGCGCCACGACGGGCGAGCGCGCCCACGCCGAGGCGGTCGCCACCATCCAGGCGCGCTACGAGGCGCTGTCGAAGCAGCTGCTGCAGGAGACCGCGCACCAGCGCGACGCGGTGCATGCCGAGCGCGCCCAACTGGCGGCGCAGCTCAAGTTTGCCGAGCGGCGCATTGCCGCGCTCGAGCAGGAGCGCGCGCGCCTCGACGCGGACCTGGCCAGCGAGCGGGCGGCGCGTCAGAGCGCCGCCGGCGAGGCGAGCGCGCTCAAGGCCGTCACCGCCAGTCAGCGCGCCCAGCTCGACGAGCTGCTGCGCGCGACCCTGGCCGTGGCGCCACCACCGACCAAGGCGCGCGCGCCTTGGTCGACGGGCAAGGCGACCGCCAAGCGGTCCGCGCAGCCATGACCCCGGCCGACTGGATCGACACCGCGGCGGTACCGCCGCGCGCGTTGCCCGACACGGTCGTGGCGGCGCTCGCCTACCTGTCCGAGGCGCTGGGGCACGCGGTCTACGCGCACTGGACGCTAGCGCGCATCAAGCGCCGCTACGGCTCGCTGGCCGAGGCCAAGGCCGCGCAGCCGGTCGTGCTCAAGCTGCTGCTGGCGCACGATGGGGCGGTCGAATACTGGGAGCGCGGGCGCCTGCGCACAGTATCGGCAAACCAAGCGCCCAGCCCGCAGACGGTGCTCGCGCGGCTGCTGCACACGCACCGGCGCCGCTTCCGGTCTGGCGCCTCCTACGGGAAGGAAGCCGCGGTGCCGGCGGCTGCGCAGGCGACGGGGCCGGCCGCGCCGAGTTCGTGGCTGGCTACCCATGGCCCGGCGGAACTGGCGTGGCTCGCCCGCGCCGGCCGCTTCGCCCAGCCGCACGCCGCCGCCAACACGCTCGGCGCCGCCGACGACGCGCAGGCGCTGGCGCTCTTCCTGCGCGAGCGGGCCGGGCGCTCGCCCCACACGCTGCGCGCCTATGGCGCCGAACTGCGCCGCCTGATGCGCTGGTGCGGGGCCCGCCAGCTCGGGCCCCTGTCCGACCTGAAGCGCCAGCAGCTGCTCGCTTACCGGCACGCGCTGCAGCACGGCGAGGGCCATACAACGGGCGCCCGGCCGCCCCGGTCGGAGGCCACGCGCACACGTGCGCTGGCGGTGGTGGCGAGCTGCTACCGCTACTGGTACGACACCGGCTACCTGCACGCCAACCCGGCCGCCGGCCTGTCCGCGGGCAGCCGCGCGCGCGCCGGCTTCGCCCCGACGCGGCTGCTCCCGCCGGCGCTGCTGGCCGCGTGCGACGCCTGGCTCGACGCGCCGGAGCCTGACGTCGCCAACACCCTGACGGCACAGCGGCGGCGCGCGATCTGGGCGCTGTACCGCTACGCCGGCGTGCGCCTGGCGGAACTGGCCTGGTCGGCCGAGACGGGGCTGCCTCGGCTGGAGGCGGAAGCGCCCGGGCGCTGGACCCTCTATGTCTGCGGCAAGGGGCGCAAGCCCAGGGCCATCCCGCTGCCGACCCCGTGCGTCGCGGTGCTGCGCGCCTACCGATGCGCCCGCGGCCTGCCGACCGAGCCGCCCGTGCACGAAGCGCTGCCGGTGATCCACGGCCACAAGGGCGAAGCACTGCAGTCGGCAGGCCTGTACCGGGAGGTCAAGGCCATCTTTGCGGCCGTGGCCGATGGCCTGCAGGCACGCGAGCCGGCGCAGGCGCTGCTATTGCGTGCGGCGTCGCCGCACTGGCTGCGCCACGCCTATGCGCGCACGCTGGTGGTCGACCACCAGGTGCCGCTGCCCGCCGCGCAGGCCTTGCTCGGGCGCGCCTCGGTGCAGACCACGGCGGCCTACGCCCGAACCGACCTGAGCCAGCTGAGGACCTTTGTGGAGCAGACTTTCGCCGGGCCGTTGCAGTATGAGGATTGAGCAGGCCGAAAACCAGGGGAAGGCTGGCATGGCGAGGGTCGGTCGATTCGAACTGAACGCCGCACGATCATCCGGGGAGCAGTGACCCTACGCTAACACTTGGTCCTGACAGATCTGGCTGTGCGTATCGGTCGAAATCGTCCAGTCCACCTTGGCGACGCGTTTGTTGGTGTGCCACACATGGTCGCCAGTCATGTTGATGTGATTCCAGCCGAGCGGCGCGATGTGCGACAGCAGCGCGTCGTCGATTGCGCGCTGCTGTCATACGTTCAGCGAACATAAGTGAGCGTCCCTTCATGGCCGCGTGCTGCGACGACGACAATCGCCCCCTTGCCGCCGGTCGTTGAAACATCAGAGACCCGAGACCATCGAGATCGAAGTGCCGCACTCGGTCCGACGACGACCACCCTAACGTCCGTCGACCCCTTGGTCACCGGCGCTCGCCCGTACCCTTCCGATAGAAACTTGGCGAGTTTCCAGTCCATTTTCTGAAAGATCGCCGAAAACTCGCTGCATCGGAAAATCCGATTCTCTCGGCCACCTGATCGATGGGAAGCCGCGTGTTTTCAAGAAACTCAATGGCGAGCGACCGGCGGACGTCGTTCAGCAGCGCTTGGTACGAGTAGTGATCGTCGGCCAAACGACGGTGCAAAGTTCTGAGCGACATGCCGAGTTGCGCCGCCATCTTCTCTGCAGAAGGAAACACGCCCGGCGTATTCAGGCACGCCATACGAATCTGTCGCGGCAACTCGGAAATGCCGTCTCCTTCTTCGAGAATGCGATCGCACAATTGCTGGCAGATCTGCGCGGTAATCGGATTAGCGTTCGGACACGGACGGTCCAGCACGTTCACGTCGAAATGCCACTCCATGGAATCGGCACCGAACTCCACCGGGCAATCGAACATTCTTTCGTAGTTGCGCCAATGCGGCGGCGCGGGATACGCCATGACCATCCGCTTCGATGGAAATGGCGCTTCCAGTACCCGGCTGAATAACACGGTCATCGAGCTTCGCCAGAATTCGGCGACGAAAGGCAACATGTCGCCGAGCGATGCGAGCCCATGGCTGCTCAGAATGCCGGTATTGCCCTCCGTCGAATAGCTGATCTGCAATACCGCGCCGGCCATCCTGACATTTTCGACGCTGAACTTCAGTGCGTCGCCAAAGGTCGTGCTGCTGACCATCGCATAGCCGTAGATGCCGAAATCGCTGATCCGCTGGCGCGCACCTGCGAGCAATCCCACGTCGGCGCGTGTTGCCAGTCGCAGCGCATTCCGATAAATCGCAATGCGCTGGCGATGCGACATCCGCGCCTGCGAATCCTCCATCTGGCTGGCGTTGACGCCGGTATTCGCAAACAGTTTATCGACAGAAACGCCTTCGGCCGCGAGTTCGGCGGCAAGCGCAGCCAACCCGAGAAGACTCTGCGTGGGCGCGTCCAGATCGGGATGCAGCGGCGTGATCATTTTCGAGGGTCGCACGATACGTCTCACTCCAATGAGTGCCTATGCTCGCATACTTTTCCGCTCGCCGTTGGGCAAGCTTGGCACATTTTGACATGGAAGTTGGCAGGGTTGAACGTCGCCGCGCCGTCACCTCGATGAGATAGTAACCGTCAACGGCACAAGCCGAAAAATAGATGGAGACAAGCCATGAAGCCCTCAGCGAACTTCTACCGCGCACTAGTAACAACCCTGACCGGTGCGGATCCGAACCTTCCGCATGGCGCAATCCGCCCCGTTCACGCCGCAACGCAACGCGCCGCACTAGTCCGATCCGGCACGGCTGCAGCGTAACTCATTGGCATCGGTCACTTCAGCCGGATTCCCCCCACGAATGCAGCGCCGCGAAAGCCGCTCGAAGCGACATCGAGTTGGCGTCTTTGCTCCGCCTGTCGAAACTTGCAGAGAGAACCATGAGCACAGTAAAAATTGAAATGGACGGCGCCGTTGGCATCATTGCCCTCGCCAAACCGCCGCACAACCTGATCGACGACGCGATGATTGGCGATCTGCTCGCCGCGTATCGCACAGCCATTGCCGACGGCGCCCGCGCGATCGTGCTCAAGAGCGAGATGCGGCACTTTTCGGCCGGCGCCGAAATGAGCACGTTCACCAATGGCAAGACCGTGATCCAGCACAGCGAGGAGCAGCTCTTCGAATTCTTCGATGTACTGGAAAACACGCCGGTCCCGACTATCGCCGCCGTTCATGGCGCGGCGCTTGGCGGCGGCCTCGAACTGGCACTGACTTGCGACATGATCGTTGCCGCGGACACGGCCTATTTCGGCCAGGTCGAAAGTATCGTGGGGCTGATTCCGCTGCTAGGCGGTGCTCAACGGCTCGTTCAGCGAGCGGGTGTCGCACGCGCCAAGGAGATTTCGCTGATCGGGCGCCGGCATTCGGCTGAATCGTTCGAACGCTGGGGCATCGTCAATCACGTCGTGGCCGAAGCCGAACTCCTGACGGCCGCCATGTCGTTTGCCCGTCAACTGGCCGCGGGACCGACCAAAGTGCTCAACGGCATCAAGCGGCTCGCGAATCTCGCCGCGAGCGGCGGCGTACACAGCGCCGACCTGGAGCAGATCAATGCCAATAACACGATCTGGCAAACGGCCGACCGCGAAAGAGGTTTCGCCGCGTTCTTTTCGACCGGACCGGGAACCGCCGAATTCAAGGGAGATTGATCATGTCAGCACCGCTCCAAGGCATTCGCGTGATCGACTTCACCCGTGTTCTGGCCGGACCGCACTGCACTAAAACGCTGCTCGACCTCGGCGCGACCGTCACCAAGATCGAGCCGCCGTCCGGCGACATAGGCCGCGTGAGCATGCCGCACATCGGCGACATGTCGCTGTATTACGTGCAGCAGAATGCCGGCAAACGCAGCCTCAGTCTCGACCTCAACTTTCCTGAGGCGCGCGAGATCATGGCCGATATGTGCCGCGACGCGGACATCATCGTCGAGAATTTCCGGCCCGGTACGCTGGAACGATTCGGTCTCGGCTATGAACAGGTGCGCGCATTCAATCCGTCCGTGATCTATGCGTCGCTGAGCGGCTACGGGCAATCGACGACCTGGCGAAACCGTCCCGCGTTCGCGCCGACCGTGCAGGCGGAGTCCGGATTGACGGATATCGTTCAGAACCATTTCGGCGATGCGCTCACCGAAGTCCGTAACGACGCGTGCAGCCACGCCGACATGTACACCGGCCTGCACGGCGTGATCGGAATTCTGGCTGCGCTTCAGCATCGCGCGCGAACGGGTCAGGGGCAGTATGTGGATGTGTCGATGGCCGCCACCATGCTGTCCGTCAACGAACGCCTGGGCGCGCAATTGTCGGAGATCGATACCGAAGGCGAACCGATCATTCTTTCGGCGCCCGATTCGCACATCTTCGATCTGCCGGATGGCCGCCAACTCACCATCGCGGGCAGCCCGATCTACACGCCGATGTTCAACCGCTACTGCGCGATGATGCGTCGCAACGATCTGCTGAGCGACCCGCGTTTCGGCACGGCTCTGCTGCGTCGGCAAAACATTGCCGATCTGCTCGCCGAAGTCCGCGCGTGGATTCTCACCTTCAACGATCTCGATCTGCTCCAGGCCCAAGTGAGCGAAGGCGGCCTCGCGATTGGCGTGGTCCGCAGCGTCAACGAATTCGCCGATTCCGAATGGGTGCAGGAATGGGGTGCGCTGGTCGATGTCGACGACCGCTCCGGCGGCACGACACGCATGCCCGGCGCGCCGTGGCATTTCAGCGAGTCCGAGTTGCCGCAGCCGGGCAGCCCCGCGTTTCAGGGCGAACACAACGCGGAATTACTGGCCGAGCGCAAGCTCAGCGCCGCGTTCATCCAGGACTTGCAGGAACGCGGCATCCTCCTGAGCCGGCACAGCCCCGCGAAGCCGTTCGACTGAGCGCGATACCACACGCACGTGAACGAGCCGGTCAGTCATTGACCGGCTCGCGCCATCACCCGATAGAAACGGGACGAACATGCAACAGCCTTTGAATCAGACTCACGATCCCGCCGCGCGCAGTTGGATCGAGTCCGCGAATGCACCGGCGGCCGACTTTCCCATCCAGAATCTGCCCTACGCGGTGCTCCGTCGAAAGAACACTGACGAAGCGTTTCGCGGCGCGGTCGCCATTGGTGATCAGGCGCTCGATATCGCCGCGTGGGCATCCCGCGCGGGTCTGAACGGTACCGCCGCCGACGCCGCGCGGGCATGCGGCCAGCCCGTGCTCAACGCATTCTTCGGGATGGGACCGTCCGCGTGGCGCGCATTGCGGCACGCACTATTCGCCGCGCTTCACGAACACGCGCCGTCCGACGATCGCGCGGCAATCGAGGCGTGTTTGATTCCGCTAACGGACGTGGAATGCGGTTTGCCCGCGCGGATCGGCGACTATACGGATTTCTACACCTCGCTGTATCACGCGACCAACATCAGCAAGTTGCTCGGCCTGAGCGGCGTGGGCGCCAACTTCAAGTCGATACCGATTGCGTATCATGGCCGGGTGTCGAGCATTGGGTTGAGCGGTCAGAAGTTCGTGCGCCCAGCGGGGCAAATCATGCTTCCCGGCAGCGACGCGCCGATCTTCTCGCCGTCGCTCAAGCTCGACTACGAACTCGAACTCGGCATCTACATCGGACAGGGCAACGCCGCCGGAGAACCGATCGAACTCGACCAGGCCGACAGTCACGTGTTCGGCTTATGCCTGCTCAACGACTGGTCCGCGCGCGATATCCAGGCGTGGGAAATGCAGCCATTAGGCCCGTTTCTGGCCAAGAACTTCGCCACCACCATTTCACCGTGGATCGTGACGATGGAAGCGCTGGCGCCGTTCAGGCTTCCGTTGGCGCGCCCCGCTACTGATCCAAAGCCGCTGCCATACCTGGACTCCGATCGGAACAGGATGGCGGGCGCGATCGATATTCAACTGGAAGTCTGGATGGAGACGGCGCGACATCGCGCCGGCCAGCTTCCGGCCTCGCAACTCTCGCACACCAGTTTCAAACATCAGTACTGGAGCGTCGCCCAGATGGTCGCGCATCACGCCGTGAACGGCTGCAATCTGCGCGCGGGCGATCTGCTTGGCAGCGGCACGGTGTCGGGCCCGGAGAGATCGGAGGCCGGCGCGTTGATGGAACTGGCACGCAACACAAGCGAACCGGTCACGCTGAATACGGGCGAAAAACGCAGCTACGTGGAAGACGGCGACGCCATCATTCTGCGCGGCTACTGCGAGAAACCGGGCTTCGCGCGAATCGGCTTCGGCGAGAGCCGCGGCGAAGTACTACCGGCCAAGGTCTAGCGATTTGCCATTCAGATGTCCGTCACGGACACCATAACGGAGGAGACCCGACATGCAATCGATGGAATCAATCAACGCGGAATTCGAAAGGCAAAACGTGACGAAAGTCGGATCGTCCAGTCCGTCTCTCGTCGAAAGAACGCAGATGCTTTCGCGCTTCCGCAACCGTTTCGTCTGGTCCTTGCTGTATGCCTCGCTGGGCATCTACTTCGGCCTGTTGATCGTCGTGCTCGAGTTTCCCGACGTGATGTCCTTGTCCGTCTACGGCGAGCTCAATCTCGGACTGCTCGCGGTGGTCGTTCAGTTCGTGCTGGTCACCGCGACTTTCTGGGGCTATTGCTCCTGGGCGGAGCGCGCGTACGACCCGAAAGCGTCCGACCTTCTCCGCAACGCATTTGCACAATCGAATGGTGACCGGCATGAATAACTTCATCAGTCATGGCGGACTCAGAATCATCGCCTTCCTGGGATTTATCGGGCTCAGTCTCGTGCTGACCGCATGGAGCGCGCGGCGCTCGCGCGGAATGTCCGGGTTCTTCGTGGCCGGACGCAATCTGTCGCCGTTTCAGAACGGACTCGCGCTGGCCGGCGACTTCATGTCGGCCGGGTCGTTTCTCGGCGTGACGGGACTCGTGTCGCTGTTCGGCTTTGATGGCATCGTCTATCAAGTCGGTTTTATCGCCGGATGGATCATGATCATGCTGATCGTCGCCGAGCCAGTCAGGAATTGCGGCAAGTACACGCTGTCCGATGTCGTCGCGCTTCGCCTGCGCAGTCGCGGCGTGCGCGCGGCCACGTCGGGTTCTTCCCTGCTTATTTCGCTGGCTTATTTGCTCGCGCAACTGGTCGGCGGCGGCGCGCTGGCAAGTCTGCTGCTGCCGATCGGCGCCAATGCCGCGATCGTGCTGATCGGCGTGCTCATGATCGCGTACGTGCTGTTCGGCGGCATGGTGGCGGCCACTTACGTGCAGATCGTCAAGGCCATCCTCGTATGGTGTGCCGGCGCGGTGCTCGTCGTGCTTGCGCTCGCGTATTTTTCCTTCGACGTCGGCGCGTTGTTTCACAAGGCCCGCATCTCGTCGCTGCATCCGGTGCAGTACTTCGTGCCAGGCGGCTACTTCAAGGACCCGCTGGATACGCTGTCGCTCGCGCTTGCTCTCGTGCTCGGCACGGCCGGTCTGCCACATGTGATGACGCGGTTCTATACGGTGCCGTCGGCCGTCGCGGCCAGAAAATCAGCGAAGATCGGGCTGATCGTCATGGTGTCTTTCGCGGCCATGATCATTCTGCTCGGCTTTTCCGCAACGGCAATCGTCGGACCGGCCGCGATTCTCGCGACCAAGAGCTCCGGCAATAGCACCATCATGTTACTCGCGACCACGCTCGGCGGCGGCTCCGGTTCGGCCGGTGGCGAACTCCTGCTCGCCTGTGTGTCGGCCATTGCCTTCGCAACGATTCTCGCGGTGGTCTCGGGCATCATGATCTCGTCGGCCTCGACCATCTCGCACGATATCTTCGGTCATTTCTTCGCGAGTTCTCGCGACAAGGAACGCCGGCAGGTGGTGATTGCGAAGGTCGCCACCATCGTTTTCGGTGTCGCGGCGATGGGACTCGCATTGCTGGTCAAGACCTTCAACGTCGCATTTCTCGTCGGACTCGCGTTCGCTATCGCGGCCAGCGCCAATCTGCCGGTGATTCTTTTCTCGATGTACTGGCGGCGCTTTTCGGATCGCGGCGCGGTGGCGGCGGTACTGGCCGGCACGCTGTCCTCCATCGGCCTGGTATTGATCGGGCCTGCGGTGATCGGCGCGAAAGGCATCATTTTCAAGGACACCACGCCGCCGTTCTGGCTCTCGAATCCCGGTCTCTTCAGCATTCCCATCGGCTTCTTCGCGGGTTGGCTCGGATCGGTCACGACACGCCGTACCATCGGCGACGATTTCTTCGACGCGCAGCAGCTTCGCATGCTGAGCGGTCTCGGTGCGGAAGCCGCATCGGAACATTGATTCGAAAAAGAACGATAGCGTGCATGACTAAAAGCGCCGAGCGGCAGGGCAATCAACAGCCCTTCATATCGGATAACGGCATCACCTTCGCCAGCTTTCACATGTCTACAGCATTCCGTAGGAAAGCACGACAGATCCGAGCCGCATAAAACCGAGCGCGCGTGCCTGGTCGTCCTTCGACACCAAGTGAACTTCTTCATTTCATCGTATGAGAGGAAAGAGACATGCGTTTGCTTATCGTGGGTGCTGGTTCTACAGGCGGGTATCTTGGAGGGCGACTTATCGAAGCTGGACGCGACGTTACCTTTCTGGTGCGAGCCGCACGAGCCGCACAACTGCGGGAACAAGGACTGCGGATCGTTAGTCCGCACGGCGACGCAACGCTGCGTCCGAAAGTTTGCACTGCCGCCGACATCACCGAACATTACGGCGCGGTATTGTTGACAGTTAAAGCATTCCAACTCCAGGCTGTTTTTAACGACATCGCGCCCGCTATTGGCCCAGAGACAATGATCCTGTGCGTATTCCGGCCGATCGTGACCAGTCATTCCGGATTATCGTGACCACGGATTCCGGCATCGTGACCGGCATTTCCGGTTTATCGTGACCAGCCGTTCCGGCGATCGTGACCAGGCCGCCGGGAGGGATCTCACCGCTGAAATGGTGATGTCCTGCTCGCGCTGGTCCGGGTGGGGATGTTGCGTATTGTTCAACCCAGGCTGTGGATAACCTTCTGCGTTTTTGCACGGAGAAGCGATGCCCAAGCCCCCCATGACGATACGCATGATCAAAGACGTGTTACGACTCAAACACGAGTCCGGACTGTCGCACGCCAGCATTGCCGCGGCGCTGCAAGTCTCCAAAGGCGTGGTGTCCAAGTATGTGTCGCTGGCCGCTGAGGCCGGACTGGCATGGACTGAGCTACGCGAGCTCGACGAGGCTGCAATCGCCGCGCGCCTACTGCCCAGCGCACGCAAAAGCGCTTACGTGCCGCCGGACTATGCCCGCATCCACCAGGAACTGCGCCGCAAGGGCGTGACGCTGACCCTGCTGTGGCAGGAATATGTCGAGGCGCATCCCGGCGGCAAGACCTACCGCCACACGCAATTCTGCGAGCGGTACCACGCCTGGGCCAAGAGCCTGAAGCGCTCGATGCGGCAGACCCACAAGGCCGGGGAGAAGCTGTTCGTCGACTATGCCGGACCGACCATCGCCGTGGCTGACGGCGGCCGCGCCCACGTGTTTGTGGCGGCGCTCGGCGCGTCGAGCTACACATTCGCATGCGCCACGCCACGCGAGACGATGGTGGACTGGATCGCCTCGATGGTGCGCGCCCTGAGCTTTATCGGCGGCAGCCCGCAGTAATCGGCAGCTGGCGATTACTCGGGTAATCAGCAGCAGCGAGAAATGTGAAGGAACGACGCCCGGTCCTTCGCTCCTCCATAGCCAGCATAACCAGCAGCGTCGGTTCCTTCAGATTTGGTAGGCCAGCTCAAAGCGATTCCAGCCAAGTGAGCAGGTCCTCGTCGCGGCGCCATGGTGGTGGCTTGTCGCTCTTGGAATGCGGCTGCAGCCGCTGCAAGGCTTCGCGTTTGGTGTCCAAGTTGGCTTGGGCGTAGTGATTGGTGGTGTCGAGGCTCGCGTGCCCCAACCAACTGCGGATCACGGTGACATCGACGCCAGCGGCGACCAGGTGCACCGCGGCCGCGTGCCGAAACGCGTGCGGCGAGACCTTCTTCGATGCCAACGTCGGCACGACAGCAGCGGCGCTACGCACGTACTGCGAGAGCTTGAAACGGACACCCGAGGGTCCCAGCGGCATGCCATATCGGTTGACAAACAGCCGCTGGTTGCTGGCGCACGGTTGCCGCTGCAGTAAGGCCTTGAGCAACTCGACGGTCTCTGGCCACAGCGGGCAGATGCGTTCCTTGCGACCCTTGCCAAGGAGTCGCACGCAGCTCGGTGTGTCGAATCGAATGTCGGCAGGACAAAGATTGAGCACCTCTTGTATCCGCGCCCCCGTGTTGTAGAGGAACCATAGCAGCGCATGATCACGCTGCCCTTCTAGCTGGGTGCGATCCGGTTGCGCCAGGATTGCCTCGATCTCGTGCATGTGGAGCTCATGGCGCACCGGCTTCGGCGCCTTCTTGGTTGGAATTCGCAGCACCTCGGCACACTGCTCGATGGCCGTGGGCTCACGCTCGGCGACGAAGCTGAAGAAGCTGCGCAACGCAGCGAGACGACAGTTGCGCGTGCCGATCGAGACCTTGCGCTCGCGCTCGCTGTGCTGCAAGAACGCCGCGACCTCGGTTGCGTTCAGCGCTTGCAGCATGATCTCGGCGACACGACAACGTCGGCGCTCGGCGACAAAGCCCAGGAACAGTCGCCAGGTGTCTCGGTAGGAACGTATCGTGTGGGCGGAAACGTTGCGCTGTTCGGCCAGTCGCTCATAGAAGAAAGTCCGCAGCAGTCGCGGGAAAGGATCGGCCGGCTTCATCATGATGCTCTCCCGAGGATGTGGACCTGATGCAGAACCAGTTGTCGGAACCGCTCGCTGGCGAGCTGCAGCAGTTCTTGCGTCACGGTCAAGTAGACGAGAGTGGAGTTGATGTCCTTGTGGCCCAGGTAGGTCGCCAGGTACGGCAGCCGCGCCTGAGGATTGATTCCGTGGCGATACCACGAAAGCATCCGATAGACGACGAATACGTGCCGAAGGTCATGGATGCGCGGCCCGCAGCGTCCCTGTTCGGGCTTGAGCCCGGCGCGTCTCAACACCGTCACCAGCATCTTCTCGATCATCACCCGTGAGTAGCGACCGGCAGCCTGCTGATGCCAGAACAAGCCGCTGTCGCCATCCTGCGGTGCTCCGGCGTGTCGTCTCGCGTCGAGATACTCGCGCAGTACTGCCACCACACTGTCAGACAGGGGCAGGCTTCGGGATTTGAAGAACTTCGTCTCGCGAACTTCGAGCATGCCCATACCAAGGTCGAAGTCCCGAAGATCCAGGCGCGCGAGTTCACCAAGACGCAGTCCGGCGCAGCACGCGAGCACGAGCATTGTGTACAGCGCAAGTGGGCGAAGCGGAGCGCGAGGAGATGGAAAGGTGCGCGCGGTGTCGAACAACAACTGCAGCTCTTGCGGGGTATAGATGTACGGACGCCGGCGTTCCCGTTCGATGCGGTGCTTCAGTCGACGATCCGGCGGCGGCAGCGCGACGCTCGGATCGATACGTCGCCATGCGCGCAACAGGGTGCGTCCCACCTGTTGGCACTCCCAGGCGTGGTTCAGCGTCCGGCCCTGTGCGGCCCACTGCTGCAACAGTACCGCCGGCGGTTGCCCGGCGAGTTCCGGGCGACCTTGCAGGAACCGGTCGAAACGCAGGAGCCAGCCCGACGGTGTCTCATAGCGGTAGCCGACCGCGCGCATGAGCTCCACATGCTCGCGCAGCATCTCGCCGAGAAAGCTGGCGAACCGAGCCGGCGGGCGCAAAGACTCGAGCGCCTGCAGAGAGTCGGCTGCGAGCAGCGCACGGACGATTGGCGTGCCGCATCGTTGACCATAGCAAGAGCGCAGCTCCGCCAGCGGGTTGTGCGAGATCATGCCTTCCGACTGCAGGTAGTCCAGGAAGCGATCAACGATGCGCGCCCGGTGCAGCACCATGTGGACAGGCGAGTGCCGCGCGCGCTCCAGCAGCCACCCCTGCATGGTGGAGGTGCCAACTGCGGCATCGCCACGCTGCCGCACGAAACGCTGAAACCCGCGCAGAACACAACGGTAGACTTTGGCCGCATCGCGACTGCGCAGCCCCAGGTGACCTACATGACGCTCGATGGCGTCGCCTTCATCGTCGAGCCACGTGTTCATAACGCCTCCTCGGTCAGGAGTTCGCTGATCTCCAGGGAGACGTCACGCAGTTCATCGACAGCAAGCTTCAGGTACGACCTCACCGAACTCAATGAGCGATGCCCCAGCACGTCCCCAATGACCTTCGGCGGCACCCCGCTGCGCAATAGGCTTATGGCACGCGCGTGCCGGAAGGCATGCGGGCCGCGCTTGCCATTGGCTTGTACGCCTGCAGCGTCGAGCCGCCTGCGTAGTGGCGTGTACAAGCTCGAGCCGCTGGAAAAGCCACGATATGGAGCGTGTGCTCGGATGAAAACCTCTCGCGCACTCGTTGCAGGTCGGCCGCGACGCAGGTATGCAAGCAACGCGGCTCCGACCGTCGGTAGCAATGGCAGAACCGATTCCGAGTCGGTCTTGGAATGGCGGACGTGTAAGCGATCGCCCCGCCAGTCGATGTCGTCCAGCCGCAAGTGTGCAATCTCTCCCGCACGCAGCCCGTAGTTGGCGAGCAGCAAGAAGATCGCGTGGTCGCGCAGACCCTTCGGTGACCGATCCGCACGGCAGATCCGCAAGACGGCGTCGATCTGCTGCTGCGACAGCGTCGACGGAATCGACTCGTACGCGTAGAGCGTGGGCGCCACCACGCATGCGGCGAAGTCGCGCGAGATCCTCCCAGAGGCGTGCGCAAAGCGCATGAAGCAGCGCAACCGCTGCGCCAGCGATTTGCGCGAGATCCGCCTTAGCGATCCGGATCTCGCCTGCATGTACGCGTCGATATCGGCGATCGTCAGTCGCCCCAGATCGTCCACCGACACCGCGCGTTCGAAATACCAGTGCATGAACCGCCGCGCTTCCGCGGCCAACTCGTGAATGGTGTCGGAAGCCAAGCCTCGCACATCATCGAGCCACCGCTCATACTCCGTGCATAGCTTCTGGCTGAACGCCTCGGATGCGCTACTTGCTTGGGGAGCGGGTGGCCACTTGCCCATGGCCATCCTCAACAGCTGGTGAATGCCGGCGGTGTGCGAAGCACGCCAGTGTTCGAGGGACCGTGGCGCGTGCCCGTGGCGCCGCTCGAAACGGCGGAGCTCGCAGCGCAGGTACATCGCCACATGGGCCGGCTGCACGGCTACTATCGCAAGGCCTCGCTGCTTGAGGTAGCGGAGGAACTTCCGCGCAACGGCGGACTGACGGTTGATCGCGTTGACGCAATAGCCGGCGTCGATGAGAAGCTGCGTCAGCTGCGCAACTAACGCAATGTGCTGCGGACATACATGGTCTGACATGGTGTCTCCTTGGATCGGGGGGAATCCCCGCCAAGGTGTTACACCCGCCAAATCCGGAGGAAAAGCCTTCTAGAATGGGTGCCCGAGCGAACGTATCCGAACCCTCAGCGCTGCTTCACATTACTGGCTCCTCGCGATTACCAGAACTGATCGTCCCAGATAACCCGCGCGCCTTGATTGCTAACGCCGACCGTTATGAGCCGCGCGCTAACGAGACGGTGCTCGACTTCGCGCGCCATTACGGCACCTCGGTGCTCCCTGCCCGTGCACGGCGTCCGCAGGACAAGGAGTAGGCTTCATATTGCACCTTGTTCGGTAGGTTGAGCGACGATAAAAGTCGGCGAGTTCGGTTTGCGACCGCCTTTGCCGGGAACCAGCACAACATTGGTCAAAGGCTCGTAGAGACATCGATGTTTGTTGCCGTACAAGTGACGCTTTAAGAATCCGGCTCTACCCCAGATATGGATAGTGGTCGTGCTGACGCCGAGCTGTCGAGCCAACTCGTCGCCGGTCAGCATGCCACGCTTTCTGAGGCGTTCGAAGCGGCTCGGGAGCTGATAGGCGATACGGATAGTGGTGACCTTCTTGAACGTGAAGGACTGGCCTCGCCAATTCGTATAACCCAGTTCGTTGAGGCGAAGGGCCACCTGGCGGTCCGTACAGGTTTCCAATAGCTCGTCAACGGTGCGTACCACGTCGGGAAGCGTTTTGCGAATCGCGGCGATGGGGCGAGGTCTGTCAGTGACGAGCGATGTCGTCCTGCCGCCGCGGAAGCGCACCTGGATCGATATCCGCTCAGCCTTAACCAAGGTGACATCTTCAACGAGCAAACCGAGCATGCGCTTGCGCTCGACCGGCTCGATGCGCTCGTCGTTCCAAACCACAGCGAAGTCTTCGGCGAGAGCCCGGATACGTGCGCGAGCTTCGTCGCCAAGCAAGCCCTGGTCGGACTGGCGTTGGCGATCGTGTTCTTGCTGGAGGGTGTCCAATTGCCGAAGACGGTGGTTCCAGTCAGCCTCGAGCGCGTCAGCGACCATTCGATTCGCGGGGTCGACATGCATGTACCGTCGGCGGGCCAGTTCGGCATCGTAACGCGCCCGTTCCACCTGCTTGGTGCGCATCGCATTCGCCTGTTCAATACGTTCGGCAATCTCATCCTCGACGGCCAAGGCCACTTCAATTGCCGCCGGCGCAACTGTCTCAAGCAGTAAGTCGCTGATGGTATCGTCGATGCCTCGCCCACGGATCGACTGGCACGGCTTGCCCGCGCGATGCGCAGAGTCATCGAGGCAGACATAGTATGGCTCGATCTTGCCGCTCACTTCCTGATATCGCACTCGCATTCGCTTACCACACAAGCCGCAAATCACTCGTCCCTGCAATAGCCCGACGCCTTCTCGCGGCATAGTGCCTCGGCTGAGATTGCCGAAGGCCGTTGCGCTTTGCTTGAGCGAAAGTTGGTTGCGTTCAAATTCGGCCCAGTTGATGTACCCGGCATGGGCGTCGCGGATCAATACCTGCCAGTCGGCTTGGTCGACCTTGAGCTGGGTGGCCGTCATATCTGCCTTCCGACCAGCTCGTGTGCGACCGTACACGAAGGCACCGGCGTATCGGGGATTGTGCAGAATCTGCAGCGCACGCGAGGTGTTGAGCTCGCCCCAGTGCACTTCACCCTTACCAATGCCACGGGGAATTCGACGCGGAAACAGCCAGCCTTCGCGACGAAACCGTCGGACGACCATGCTTGCAGACTGTGTCTGCCGATAGGTCTCCAATAGCAGCCGTAAGCTGTCCTGGATTTGCTGGTCGGGATCAAGAACGACCGATCCATCGGGATGGTAGACAAGGCCGATGGGAAGAGGCAGTTCCAACTCGCCGCGACGGGCCTTGTTGCGCATGCCGCCTTGCAAGCGGGCTTTGAGCACGTGCAACTCAGCTTCGCTCATCGTGCCCTTCAATCCAAGCAGCAAACGATCATTGAAATAGGCTGGATCGTAGACACCGTCTTCATCCAGAATCAGGGTCTGTGTCAGCGCCGCCAGTTCGATCAAGCGATGCCAATCTGCGTTGTTACGCGCCAGGCGCGACACTTCCAGCCCGAGTACGATGCCAGCGTGGCCGATGGCCACCTCCGACACCAGGTGCTGGAAGCCATCGCGATGTTGTGCGCTCGAACCCGACAGACCGAGGTCGCTGTCGATGACATGAATGCGCTCGATAGGCCAGCCCAGCGAGACAGCCCGATCGCGCAGCGCGTACTGACGCTTGGTACTCTCGGTGTTCTCGAATACCTGTCGCAGCGACGATTGCCGCACGTAAAGGAATGCATCACGCCGTAAATGATCCGGGGTGACCTTCTGGTACCGATCAGTAGACATGGGTGAGCTCCGAATGAGTGCGCAGCACAAGATTGGCAAGCACCCGCACGAACTCATCGTCACGCTGCACAGGATGCACGGTGAATTCGTGTTGAGGTAGAAGGGTGCTCTTGACGGCCGCTGTCTCAGCGAGCATAGGAAGCCCGTGAAGCATGCCGTGATAACGCAACGCGGTAGCGCCTTCTGGGCGCGGCGAGCCGTCGATCACGGCCGTCCGTAACGTCTCGTACGCGGCGATCGGCGACAGCGATACCGCGTTGCGAATGGGAGTGGGCGCTACAGTTTTTTTTTGCGCGCCATTGCGCGTTCGATGCTGCGGGGGTGGACCGAGATGCCTAGCTCGGTTTCGATCTGCTCGGCCAGAGCCCGGGCGTGAATCGGTCCGTCGCCTTCCACGTGTCGCTCGACGAAAGCCATTACGTCTGCATTGAGCTTGTGCGCGCCCTTCGGTCCGCGCTGCCTGGGGATCAGGCCAGCCAATCCGTCGCGTGCGAACGCAGCCTCGGCTTGATAGAAGGTTGGGCGAGATACGCCGAACAACGCCGCCGCCTCGGCCTTGGAGGCGCCGCCGATACTGACGTGGCGCAACATCTCGTACTTGACCTGAATGAGATCGTTCGCGTCGAAGAATTCGCCGGACTGAAACCAGGGAGCCCGCACGCGTTCCGGATGGGGATTCAGCACACCGAGGCGGTTCAGGCGTTCGAGCTTCGGATCGGGCTTCTTCAAGGTGGCATACTCCGCACGCTGTATGTAATCTAAAATATGCCGCTATAACTCGAATGTCAAGCCTACGAATGCTGAGGATATGAGGCGATTCCCGATGCATTAGCCAGCAATACCGCGGTCCTACACGCAGCATCACACGATAAGCGGCATAATTATGCTTACAGCAGCGGCGTATTTTACTTGACATGGACCGCGACCTCCGCCGCCAAATCGTCGATCAGGGAGCGCAGTCGACGTAGATCGTCCGTACGGAACCAGGAGCGACCCGCAGCAGCCTGTGCAAACGCATCTGGCTCGTCGACGTTGGTCCATGACGCCAGAATTGACACCAGTTGGCCGTTGGCATCGTAGAACATCACCCGGTCCTCGCCCCAATTCTGTCGACGAGTCGCCAAGATCAGCCGAGCCCCGCGCCGCGGATGGAATGGATGGGTGATCTCAATGGTTATGGCTGCGCCATCGCCAGCATGACAAGCAGTTGCTGACTTACGGTAAGGCGAAGGTTGAGGTGGCAGTACAGATCGTAGAACGTTGGATCCTCGCACGACTGCGCCATCAGCGTTTCGAGACCGTGCATGCGGTCGACCGTGCGATTGCAGCGTTGCTGCCCGCACTCAATGAGCGCCCCTTCCAGAAGCTGCCGGGCAGCCGCGCCAGCGCCTTCGCGGCCCTGGATGCGCCGGCGTTACGCCCGTTGCCCGCGGTCCCTTATGAGGTCGCCAGGTTCCGCACCGTCAAGGTCCATATCGACCAGCACGTCGAGATCAACAAGCATCGCTACAGCGTGCCGCACGCCCTGGTTGGCCAGACGCTGGACGCGCGCATCACCGCGCACGCGGTCGAACTGCTGCACCGTGGCCAGCGCGTGGCCGTTCATGCGCGTGCAGCCGCCGGTGGCTTCACCACGGTGCCGGAGCATCTGCCCGCCGCCCACCGCGCCCACCTGGAATGGACGCCGCAGCGCCTCATCCGCTGGGGTGAGCAGATCGGCGGCGCCACCGGCGCCGTCGTGCGCCGGCTGCTCGAGCAGCACAAGCATCCGGAGCATGGCTACCGCGCCTGTCTGGGGCTGCTGAGCCTGGCCAGGCGCTATGGCAAGGATCGTCTCGAGGCAGCCTGTGCGATTGCGCTGGAGCTCGGCGCCTATCAATACCGCCACGTCAAGAACGTGCTCGAAACCGATCGCGATCGGCTGACCGCGGCCCCTCCTGCCGAGTGGGTCAGTCCCGACCACGCACACCTGCGCGGCCCCAGCTACTACCAGTGACGCCGTCTGCCAGGCAGCACTAACTCCCGCGATTCGCCTCTATGGCCCTCGCACACCGCTGGGCAGCACCCGCAGTCGATCTTGCTTGCCCGGCGCTCACAACCGGAACCCAGTCTCATGATGACCCATACCACGCTCGCGCAACTGCGCTCACTCAAGCTCGACGGCTTTGCCGCCGCCCTGGAAGAACAGCTTGCCCAGCCCGGCGCCAGCGCGCTCGCCTTCGAGGAACGCCTGGCGCTGCTGATCGACCGCGAACTGCTCTGGCGCAATGACCGCAAGCTTGCCCGTCTCTTGCAGCGTGCCCGCCTCAAGTACCCCCACGCCGCGATCGAAGACCTCGACGCCCGCGCAGGCCGCGGCATTGATCGGAAGCAGCTCACGAGCCTCGTGCTGTCCGACTGGATCGCAACCGGACATACCGTCCTGATCGGTGGCCCGACCGGCGTCGGCAAGACCTGGCTGGCCTGCGCGCTGGCGCAGTACGCCTGCCGCCGCGGGCACTCCGTCGCTTACCTGCGCGTGCCCAGGCTGGCCGAAGAGCTACGTATCCTGCATGGCAGCGGTGGCTTCGGCAAATGGCTGCTGCAGATGGCCAAGACCGACCTGATCGTGCTGGACGACTGGGCGGTGGCACCGCTGGACCCGACCACTCGCAATGACCTGCTTGAACTCATTGACGATCGCGGCGGCAGCCGCGGGCTGCTCATCACCTGCCAGTTGCCGGTCGAACACTGGCATGGCTGGATCGGCGACCCCACCATTGCCGACGCGATTCTCGATCGCCTGATGCACCGCATTCACCGCATCACGCTGGCCGGCGACTCAATGAGAAAGACTGCTCAAAAAACGAGCGCCACATCCAGCGGCAACCCCACTGCCTAGCCTGGCAGAGTAGAATCCGTCCCCGCGCAACACCCTCAACCGATCACCGGTCACGACACCGGAATTGCCGGTCACAATCAACCGGAAACCGCAGGAACACAGCGGTCACGATAAAACGGAATCCGTGGTCACGATGCCGGAATGACCGGTCACAATCACCGGAATACGCAATCCTGCCAGTGCTTAACGGAATGCAGCACCTGGAAGCGCTTGCCCGGCGTTTTTCGACCAACAATTTGATCGGATGCGCTTTAAAGGTAGCAACGATCCTGGAGAACGATGGCAGCATCGTGCAACTCAACCCGCTCCAGGATTTTGCTTATGGCGAACTTGACGGCAAGACGACAGCCCGCATCAAAGCCCTTGACCGATTTATGCAAGGCGCATCGATCGGCGCGAGGCTTTCTCCTGTCATACACCGTGAAATGTGGGAGAAGTGGATTTTGCTTGCTGGCCTTGGTGCGATCACCTGCCTTATGCGTGGCACGGTCGGTGAAATCGAGGCGACTGAAGGGGGCACCTCTTTCGTCATGAACCTACTCGCTGAAATTGTTGCGATTGTTGCGGCTGTTGGGGAAACGCCGTCGACTGACTTTGTGAAAGAGGCGCAGCAGCAGCTGACGAGGAAGGGCTCGCCGCTCGCCTCGTCTATGTTCCGCGATCTCCTGAGCGGGCGCGATGTCGAGGTTGAACAGATCCTTGGTGACTTGATATGCCGGGGTGAGCAGGTCGGCCTTAAAGCACCGCTGCTTTCGGCTGCTGCAGTCCATCTGCGCGTCTACCGGAACAAGATTGCCGCGTCCCGCTAGAAATGTTAACCCGATAAACGGGGTTTGAGGTGCAGATTCTCCAGTGATTTGCCGGACACCGGCGGCAGAGCTCGCAGTTCACCCGCCGGCGCGCGGTGCGACATCGGCAAGCGCGCCGGCCAGGCAGGTTTCCAGGATTTCATGGGACAGCGGATCGCCGGCAGGCACGGCGCGCGCCATCACGACCGCGCCGACTGCTTTGGCCAGCACGTTCATTGCCAGCGCGCGCCGCGACTCGTGCGACAGCGTCGCCCGGTCGCTAAGCGCGGCCTCGTAAGTGCGGATCAGGGCTTCGATCCCTTCGCGGAAGACCGCCTTGACTTCCTCCGTCTGGTGGAGCGCCGCATCGCTGCCCAGGCCGGCGATGGGACAGGATTCACCGCGCTGATTGAGGTGTTCGTCCGAGATGTAGCGCACAGGCTGAACATGGAAAATGCGTTGCTATTCATGAGTGTCTTACCCGGTTTGCCAGGTGATATTTATGCGTGACGGACAGGATAAGGCTGCAGACTTACATCCGGCCTGTAATGCGGACGAGTGGCCCGCTGGCCCGGATGGAATCTGCCGGGGAAGGCCTCATCTCCTACCTGTCCTCGAGGGACGAGACAGACTTCAGGTTTGCTTCCCCGCGGTCCGACCTGTTTCGCCGTCACATGTGTATCAACCTGCGTAAGTTGATGTTCTACGCGGCGTGCGCCACGTAACCGGGTCGGTACGTTCGAGCGTGGGCAAGCGACAGAGAATCTAGTGTCCTGAGTCAGAAATTCGTAGACAAAATCGCCTGATGCTGGCGAGGATGTCATCGGCTGACTTCGTCCACACGAAAGGGTTGGGGTTGGCGTTGTTCAGGTCAAGGTATTGGCGGATGGCTTGCTCAAGTTGTTGGGTTGAGCGATGCGTGCCGCGGCGGATGTATTGTTCGGTGATGGTTGCAAACCAGCGTTCCACCTGATTGATCCATGAGGCGGAGGTCGGTGTGAAATGAACGTGGAAGCGCGGATGGCGGGCGAACCAAGCCTTAATCGACGGCGTCTTGTGCGTGCCGTAGTTGTCCATGACGAGATGCACATCGAGCTTGGGCGGCACGTTGGCTTCGATCGTGCGTAGAAACTGCAGGAACTCACTGCTGCGATGTCTGCGATGCAATTCACCGATAACTTTCCCTGTGGCGATGTCCAGCGCGGCGAACAATGTTGTCGTGCCATGGCGCATGTAGTCGTGCGTACGTCGCTCGGGGATACCTGGCGCCAGCGGCAGAATGGGCTGCGTGCGGTCCAGTGCCTGGATCTGGCTCTTCTCGTCAACGCACAACACCATGGCCTTGAGCGGTGGGTCGAGGTACAACCCCACGATATCGCGCACCTTCTCCACGAAAAATGGGTCGGTGGAGAGCTTGAAGGTCTCCTGTCGATGCGGCTGCAGCCCGAAGGCACGCCAGATACGCGCCACGGTCGACTGCGACAGATCCGCCGCGCGAGCCATGGTGCGCGTGCTCCAGTGGGTGGCGCCGGCCGGCACGGATTCGAGCGTCTTGGCAATAATCGCATCCACCTGTGCATCACCGATGGTCCTCGGCGCCCCTGGGCGCGGAGCATCAAGCAACCCATCCAGGCGATCCGCGACGAATCGCGATCGCCATTTGGAGACCGTATGCACGTCGACACGCTGCCTTGCCGCGACGGTCTTGTTGTCCAGGCCTTCAGCGCTAGCCAGCACAATGCGCGCGCGCAAGGCCAACGCCTGTGCCGTCTTGCGCCGCATCGTCAGCGCCTTGAGTTGCTCACGTTCGAGCTCACTCAACACCAGTTCTGCCTTCGGTCTTCCTCTCATCAACGCCTCGCCGTTTGCGTGCCTTCAAAGCAGACTACTACGTGGCGTCAATAATGCAATGAACTTCTGATTCAGGACACTAGAAGCGGAATGCAATACCGGCCGCTAGCATGACAGGGTCGAGACGCGCGGAGGCATGGACCGGCACCTGCCCAAGATATCCCGTTGCTCTGGTGCGCAGGATGAATTTCTTAACGTCAACAAAGATTCCAACGTGTTTCGTCAGCCGGTACTCCAATCCAGCCTGGCCCACCCCACCCCACGCATTGCGCGCCTGAAAGTCGGAGACAGCACCGTCGGAGGTGTCGAATATCTTAACGTATGTAACGCCGGCACCCAGATAGGGGTACAGATTGTAAGGAGCAAGCGCCTGAAACTGGTACTGAAGTGTCAATACTGCCGGGCCATACTTCACTTCGCCAAGCTTCCCCACACCTGCTACGGTTCCCGTCCCACTCATTGTCGTTGTAGGCGGTATGCCAACGGTAAAACCCAAAGACACACTTGGCGTTATCCGGTAGCCGAATTCGGCCATGAATGTTGCATTGTTTTTCACGTCCAGGCTTGCTCCTGGGATCAACTGGCCACCTGCCTTCATATCCGCGCCTGCATTGAATGCCGCCCATGCGCCACCCGTACGGATCCACCAGCGGCTGTTATCCGGCTGGAGTGTCACATTTTGAGCACTGGTGACCGCTGGAATAATACTAAGCACAACAAAACAACACTTGTATATTTTTATTTTCGACCTTTCCGTCTTGCATTCCATCTTCGTCTCCGTTTATTTAAAATTTATACTTCGATTGACATTGACAATTTGACTTATTGCCACCCCTAGTTTCTTGCGCACGAGCAGTCACAAGGCCTGTCAAACCATCTCGTTTTACAGAAGTCATGCGCCTTCGTAGCGTAGAGCCTGAATTGTGGCGGCAGCATCCATGGTTCGCTGCAAGCCGATCCAGAGCATCTTTGCGCCGGGTTCGCCATCGCTCTTGCGGCCCAAGAAGCCACCCAGTGATGCAATCAGGCGAATCATTTGATTGAGCGTGGGTGGCTTTGGAGGGCGCGGCTTCTTCGCCAGTAGATAGGCACCCCGTATCTCGTCGGCATCAAAGAACAGCGACGCATCCAGCTCAGGGCAGGTTCTGCCCAGGCGCATCAGTCGCGCAATACGCCACGAGACCACCATGTACAGCACGAGCGCACGTTCGACTCGATCCATGTGCGAGAGCTGTAACGCTTCCACTTTGCAGCCGTTTTTCCATTCCATTAGAAGTACGGCCGGCCAGAGCGATGGTTCGAGGCAGAAGTTGATGAATGTCGAGGGATAAGGGGTTGTAAACCGACGCAGACTCGCGTTTACTCTTGGATTTTCAGAGCGAATGGGCAACGAGGCGGGGGCGTGGGTGGCTGTCAAACCGCGGACGCCGCCTTATTCGAAACTTGCGAATCTCCGGAATGGAATAATTCGTAACGACAATAACTCACTCGGATAATATTATCGGCGTTTGTCAACGTACTTGTCGCGTCACCTCACGCAACCTGCTTTAGTTCTGCTGGCTCAATCCGTTCCGGATTGAGCCAGACTTTGTCGGCCAAGCTCCAGTTCCGTGTCGACCCTGACCAGCGCTCTGGCGTTCTGGCCTTCGCCTCTGCATAGACCGCTTCTCGTTGAGCCAGCACCGCTGCGGATATACCGCTATGGCGCTGCGCCGGTGTCACGAATTTCAGCCCACTATGCTTGTGCTCGTGGTTGTACCAACGCACGAATCGCTGCGTCCATGCGCGTGCCTCGTCCACGCTGCCGAATGCTTGGCGCGGGTAGTCCGGCCGATACTTGCAGGTCCGGAACAGCGACTCGGCGTAGGGGTTGTCATTGCTTACGCGCGGCCGGCTGAACGAAGCGATCACCCCCAGGTTTTCCAGGGTGGCCAGCATCGTCGCGCCCTTCATTGGACCGCCATTATCCGAGTGCAGAACCAGAGGACGTCCAGCCAGACCTTCGGCCAAACTGGATCGCCGCATGAGCAACGCCGCCAACTCCGCCGATTCCGCCCGATGCACTTCGTGACCGACGATCTTGCGGCTGAACACGTCCAGCATCATGTACCAGTAGTAATACTGCCCCTTGATTTCCGCTGGCATCCAGGTGATGTCCCAGCTCCACACCTGATTGGGTCCGGTGGCGCAATGGCTGGTCACCACCCGGGCCGAGGGCTTGCGCGCACGACCACGGTGATGCTGCTGCGACGCACTACGCAAGACACGATAAAAGCTCGACTCCGAGGCCACGTACTGGCCGCGGTCCGCCAGCGTCGGGACGATCTGGCTGGGCGGCAAACTGGCAAACTCCACGCTGTTGGCTACCTCAAGAATTAGCTGGCGTTCCGGCTCGCTGAGCTTGTTGGCTGGCGCTGGCCGCTCAGTGGTGGTGCGAGCATCTGCGACCACCTCATCGCCCTCCTGAACCCAGCGCTGGAAGGTGCGCAAGCTCAGACCCAACTCGTCGCAAGCCTGGGCCAGTCGGCAGCCTGAGCGTTCTGCCTCTCGAATCAACGATATACACAACTGGCGATCTGGGACGCTGATCAGTCGTCCTCTTTTTCTCCCCAAATCGCCTGGGCTTTTTTTCTCAGGATGAGCAGTGCGGCCGCTTCCGCCAGCGCCTTCTCCTTTCGCTGTAATTCCTTCTCAAGCTGCTGGATGCGCTTCTTGTCACCCTTGGACTGAAGCCGTTGTTCTCGCGCCTGTTCACCGGCGTTGGCATTGGCCGATCGACAGGCCTCTCGCCAGGCAGCGATCTGCTCCGCGTAAAGACCCTTGCGGCGGCAATACTCCGCCAATTCCGCTTCATTGAGCGGCGCGGTTTCCAGCACCACCGCAAACTTGTCTTCCGAGGACCAGGCCTCGGGGTTCTTTCCATCTCCCGGCACCGGGACTCCTTGCGCTTTCATCTGTCGACGCCAAGCATACAGCGTTTGCTCAGTGATCCCCGTCTGCTTTGCCAGCGCCGACACCAAGGCATTCTCAGGAGGCATCATGCGGCGCAACAGCGCTTCCTTTCTCTCTGCTGAATAGGCTCTCATTCACTCTGACTCTACCGCCCCCAGACCGGGTCAATCGAAATCAGGTAACACGACAACTATGCTGACACCGGGGGTTATTATGCGCATCTCTATCCGATCGGGGCTGGTGCTACTTCAATCGACGACGCTCGTTCGTCGCTGCCTTTCTGTCGCACATTCACGATCTTGCCGTTTGAGCAGATCCAACGCCACGTCCACAATCATGTCCTCCTGCCCACCGACCATGCGTCGGCGACCAAGTTCGACAAGGATGTCTACCGTTTTTACGCCATACTTATGGGCGGCCGCTTCGCTGTGGCGTAAAAAGCTCGAATACACGCCGGCATAACCGAGCGCAAGCGTCTCTCGATCCACCCGCACAGGACGATCTTGCAGAGGACGGACGATGTCATCGGCTGCATCCATTAACCGATACAGATCGGTACCATGATTCCAACCCATCCTGTCAGCCGCAGCGATAAACGCTTCGAGTGGTGCATTGCCGGCGCCCGCTCCCATTCCCGCCAGCGACGCGTCGACGCGGTCGCAGCCTTCCTCCACGGCGACAATGGAATTCGCAACGCCAAGAGACAGATTGTGGTGCGCATGCATGCCCGTTTCTGTCTTCGGATCCAGCACCGCCTTCAACGCGCGGAAGCGTTCTCGCACGTCTGTCATTGTCAACGCACCACCCGAGTCCACAACGTAGATACAGGTCGCGCCATAGCCCTCCATCTTCTTCGCCTCAACGGCCAGACGATCAGGCGTCGTCATGTGGCTCATCATGAGAAAGCCGACCGTGTCCATACCTAATTCACGCGCGTATTCGATATGTTGTTTTGAGATGTCGGCTTCGGTACAGTGCGTAGCCACCCGGACTACACGTGCCCCGGCGTCGTAAGCGGCCTTCAGGTCGTGAATCGTGCCAATGCCCGGTATCAGCAGTGTCGCGATTTTGGCGTGCGACACCACGTCGGCGACGGCTTCAATCCACTCCACGTCGCCATGAGCTCCGAAACCGTAGTTGAAGCTTGAACCTTGCAGGCCATCGCCGTGCGCGACTTCGATGCTGTCCACCTTAGCGCTGTCGAGTGCTTGGGCGATGGTCCGCACGTGCTCGATCGAGTATTGATGACGGATCGCATGGCTACCATCGCGCAGCGTCACATCGGAGATGTAGATTTTCTTGGTCATGATCTTTCCTGTTGTTAGACAGTGGCAACAGAACGCACGCGCGAGGCCATCGACTCGGCGGTATGCAACGCCGCACTGGTCATGATGTCAAGATTGCCGGCGTACGAAGGAAGGTAGTGAGCTGCGCCCTCGACTTCGAGAAAAATGGAGGTTTTCAGACCGCTCATACGCTGACCAACGCCCGGAATGTTGATAGGCTGGTTTGCCTCTATACGATCAAACTGAACCGCCTGCTTCAGCCGGTAGCCTGGCACATAGGCTTGTACGTCGGCGACCATGCGTTCGACCGAGTCAGCGATTAAGTCCTGGTCAACGAAGTCACTGAGCGTGTAGACCGTATCGCGCATGATCAGCGGCGGTTCAGCCGGATTCAATACGATCACAGCCTTGCCTCTACGAGCACCACCGACCACCTCAATGGCCTTCGACGTTGTCTCAGTGAACTCGTCGATGTTGGCGCGCGTACCCGGGCCGGCGCTCTTGCTTGAAATCGATGCGACGATTTCTCCGTATTGCACCGTGGCGACGCGCGAAACAGCCGCAACCATTGGGATAGTGGCTTGCCCGCCGCAGGTGACCATGTTGACGTTGGTCGCATCGAGATGCGCCGCGCCGTTGACGACGGGAATGCAATAAGGACCAATGGCTGCCGGCGTGAGGTCAACCATGCGGATGCCGGGTTTGAGTGTACGCAGGAAGGCATCGTTCTTGACATGAGCGCTCGCACTGGTAGCGTCGAAGACAAGGTCGATTTCGTCGAATACGGGCAGACGTGCGAGACCTTCGACGCCCTCGTGTGTCGTCGCCACGCCGAGGCGCGCAGCTCGGTCAAGGCCGTCGCTCTTCGGGTCGATGCCAACCATGGCGCCCATCTCGATGTGGCGACCATGACGCAGGATTTTAATCATCAAATCCGTGCCAATGTTGCCGCTACCGATAATGGCAGCTTTGAATTTACGGGTCATGGTGATGTTCCTTGAGTCAGTTTGTTTCGCGTTCGGGTGAACGCCCAAGCCTGTGCGAACGAGCCAGGGTTCATTCCTGCAGATTGCACTCCCACGACGCCGTCTTACTCTTTTTCGAACGCCGCGGTTACCGACCCCAGACCGGCAATGCACACGTCAAATACGTCACCTCCCAGCACCGGCACCATCGGCCCCAGCGCACCGGAGAGCACTGTGTCACCGGCGCGCAGTGGATAGCCGGCCCGAGCCATGACTGTCGCCAGCCACAGTGTGGAATTGAGCGGCGATCCCAGGCAAGCCGATCCAGCACCAGACGACACCAATACACCGGACCTCTCCATCGTCATGCCTGCATGGCGTGCGTCGAAATCGCAGAGCCGAGTCGGCTTGGACCCCAACACATAAAGTCCGGACGATGCGTTATCCGCGATGGTGTCCGTGATGCGAATGTCCCAGTTAAGTACCCTGGAACCCACGATCTCGATGGCTGGCACCGCAAAATCGATGGCCTGAAACAGATCAGCCACCGTCAGTTGATCTGCGTCAAGATCTCGCCCGAAAACAAACGCAATCTCTGCTTCGACCTTTGGCTGAAGTACGTCCTTGAGTACGATCTCCTCGCCTTCGACGCGCGCCATATCGGCAAACAGCATGCCGTAGTCCGGCTGCCCCACCCCAAGCTGCTTTTGTACGGCCGCGGACGTCAGACCGATTTTTCGACCCACGAGGCGGCGGCCTGCCTCCAATGCCCGTCGCGTGTTGATTTCCTGCACTGCATAGGCCAGCTTCAAATCGGTTTCGCCGATTAGAGACCGCACCGGAGGTATGGCCACTCCCTTGAGCTCGGCCTCGTACAGAAGATCGGCGGCTTCAAGTGCTGTGCGGGCTAATGCCGTATCCGGTTGATTCATTGCACCCTTCTCATGAGTTCCTGGTTTCGATGATTTCGCCGCGCGCGGGATTGCGCAGCAGTGTCTTATATGCGACCGACGAGCTTATGTCCCCATACGCTGATACGGTCGTAGCGGACCACGGACCAGCCGACCTCCACATCGCGAGCGCCCCAGCCAAACTCGACGGCGAAGCCCGATGGCGTCGCCCCATAAAACGAAAACATGTGATCGTTGGTGTGGCGGCCGAGCGTCGTAACGAGGGCACCCTCGGCATCAAACCTGTCATAGGCGAAACCGACATCGTCCAGCCCCTCGCTTTGCAGCATGAAGTGATGGAGTTTTTTCGCCCCCGGCAGCTTTGCCAATGCCAGTGTGTGATGACGGCCGTTGCAATGCAGAAAATAGAGAGTGGTACTCAGCTCAGCGTTGAGCTTCCAGTCAATAATGTCTGACAGCTTCATGCCGATCGCATCGGTATAGAAACTGAGCGCGGCGTCCATATCCTGAACGCTCAGGACATAGTGACCGAGGCCCTGATCCCCGGTTTGAAATCCCGATACGCCGAGCGGAGAAACAAACGGTTGCTCGAATCGCTCGGTTGCACCGTAGTAAACTTCGACCCGGTTTCCGAATGGATCGGCGCAGGAAAGCAACCCGAGCACGCCCCGCTTCGCGACCAAATCGGCACCTTCAACCTTTACCTCGACGCCGTGACTCTCCAGACGTTCCTGCACTCGGTAGAGCGCTTTATCGTCTTCGACCTCGTAGCCCGCAAAGAGATAATCGTCGGAGGGGCCCTGGGTAACGGAGAGCCGCCAGTCGCGTGAATCGGTCCGGAACTGCGCCTGCGCTTCGGTGACAGCGCCCTCCATCGCGCCCAGCTTGCCCGTGACGAACGAGCGCCACGCAGATACATCCGTTACTTCGAATCCGAGATACCCAAGGCGTTGAATGCTCATATCCGTCTCCTGCTTAAGTGAAATGCTTGTCGAGTTGTGCGCCAAGATTCGCGCCGAACAAGCCGCGCACCCCCATGCCGCCGTCATAGTTCAGCACGCTGCCCGTCAGTGAAACGGTGTCCTCGCGCGTCGCGAAGAAGACATAGGCTCCGGCATATTCGTCCGCCGACGCAACGCAACCGGCCGGCAGAGCGGGTCCGAGTGCGTCAGCAAGCGGCACTGCCTTGATGCTCGTATCCTGAAGATTCAACGTCTCGGGGCCGCGCAAATCGGTACCAAGCACGCCTCCCGGCGCGATGCCATTGACGCGGACATGAGGGCCCCACTCGTAAGCGAGTTGCTTGATCAGCCCGATCACGGCGTTCTTGCTGGCGGTATAGAGGACCCCGCCGCCGCCAGCGTAAAACGCGGCACTTGATGCGGTAAAAATCGCGCTGCCCCTGCTTTTGTACAGACTGGGCAGCGCGGCTTTGGCTGCCAGCACATAGCCCTTGACGTTCACGGCGAACATCTCGTCGAAGGCCTCGTCAAGGCGGTCAGCAGGGATCTCCACCAGTTGAGTCGAGAAATCCCAGACGCCGGCATTGCCGACCAGACAATCGAGCTTGCCGAACGCCTCCGTGCAGCGCGCCACGGCTTCCTGATGACTATCGAGAAAGCGCACGTCACCCTCGATGCCAATCAGCGCGTCGCCATGACGGTTTCTGAGCTCATCCAGACCGGACACCGATTTGTCGAGCACCGCAACACGAGCCCCTTCGGCGATGTAGCGATCTACGATTGCCCGCCCAAGGCCGGCGCTGCCGCCAGTAATTAATGCCACTTCGCCTTTCAGTTTCACGCTGCGTCTCCCTGATGTACGCGTAGAAAATCGCGCATGTTGTTCGATAAATCCCCCAATCGTGCCGGCTCGACAGCTGCCCGTGCTTCCACCAGTCTCGTAGCTACGGCGAAGTCCCGCGGCGCGTCCATTGCGACAACGGCCTGAAGCTTCCCCCCCGAAAGACGGAAGAGCAGTGCCGTACCGTCACCCAGGGTTCCGCGCATGATGAACTCCCCCGGCCCTTCGATATCCCCCGCCATCTGCATTCGATACCCGGCAATCTCTGTCCAGGAAACAGGTACCTGCGGCGCGGATCTCGCCTTTCCCAAGATTGCGGCAGCCACCGCTGCTGCCTGCCGTTCGGCATTCAGATAAGTTTCGAGTGAGCGCCGCCCGCCGTCACGAAGCGGCCAACTGGCTACATCGCCAACCGCAAAAACACCTTCAGCAGACGTTGCACCACGGTCATCCACGATGACGCCGCGGTCGCAGATTAGACCGGCCTGCCGAGCCAGTTGGTCAGCGGGTTCGGCGCCGATGCAGACGAGCGCGTTGTCGGCGGTAAAGCGGCGCCCATCACTGGCCGTCACCGCTTCGAGCTGCTGCGCTCCGGAAAATCCGGCTACGCCGGTACGCAACTCGACCTGCACTCCCATCGCTAAAAGCGCCTCGCGCAGCCACGCCCCCACACGCCGCCCCAGCACCCGAACCAGCAGCTCGTCTGCCGCTTCCAGGATGGTCACCTCCAGCCCGAGTTTCCGAGCAGTCGTCGCGACTTCGCAACCAATCAGACCGCCGCCTACGATGACCAGCCGCGTTCCGGCCGTCCAGCTTCGACACAACGGCTGCACATCGTCATAGGTTCGAAGCGAGACGACGCCGCGCAACTGGTTTCCTGGAAGCGGCAATCCTCGCGCACGACTGCCCGTCGCGAGCACGATGGCATCCGCGGCAAGCGTCGCCCCGTCCTCGAAGCCGATCCTGCGAGCGCCTGCGTCTAGGCTGCTGACAGTCCGTCCGGTCAGCAGCTCGATGCGAGCCTCATCGAACCATTCGGACTCGGCTAGGACCGGAGGCCGCTCCAACAGTCCACCCAGCACCGCCTTCGACAGCGACGGACGATCGTAGGGCAAATACGCCTCGCTTCCGATTAGCGAAATACGACCGTCGAAACCATCAGCGCGCAGCGCCTGCGCGGTCGAAAAACCCGCAACGCCATTGCCAACGATTGCGACATGGGAAGTCATTGCTTCACCTCGCCAGCTTCAAGGTCGACATGCACCCCGCCCGCGTCCACCTTGATCGGAAAGATCTTGAGCGGCTTGCAGGTCGGCAGGGCTTTCACCTTTCCGGTCCGCACACAAAACTTGCCAAAATGCAGCGAGCACTCGATCACGTCGCCATCCAGGTAGCCATCGGACAACGCCCAGTTCCCATGCGTGCAAGTGTCCTGCACAGCAAAGAATTCGCCGTCGACATTGCAGACCATCACCGGTTCCGGGCCGCCCTCGTGGCGTTGCATCTCGCCCGGCGGCAGATCCGACGGCTGCATGATGTACGTCCATGCCATACTTTTGTCCTAGAAAAAGAAGCTGAGATTGTTGGCGAGAATCGTGCTCTGATCGATCAGGATGGTCCGATTGACGATTTCAAAGCCTGCGTCGGCGTCCGTGCGGCGCAGCGTATCGCGCCGCTCGCCCGCGAAAATATCGGTTTGGCGTTCCAGGCGATTTCGATACACGATGAAAGCACTGGAAATTTCGTACTCGCCGGCGGACGCGCCATTGAGAATCATCACGTTGCTGATGAGATGGCGAGTACGTGACGCCGGATTTTCCGACCAACCGACGTCCGAGACGATTTTTCTCAACCGCCCTTTCATCGTCGTTGCGTCTTCATCGAAATGCGCGAACTCGTTAGCTCTCGAATATTCCTGGGCTGCATCACGCATGATCCGCGTTGTGCGGATCGGCATGAAATATCGGATGTCTTTCGCGAGCAGGGCAAACCACTCTTCAAATCGACGATCATTGAGCAGCTTGGCTTCCCAGTAGTAAAACTGCTCGATTTCGTGCTGTAGCTCGGGCGAAACAGGTACCGGCTTCCTGGTGAAGATGTCGGCTTTCTTGACGGGATCAGACATGACCATTCCCTCTGAATTTCTAATGGCAGGATCGCTGGATCAGACAGCGCTCAAGACCTGACTCCGGCCATCAACCGGCCGGCCTCGAGCCGAGGCATTAACTGACTCAGCGCGTAGCGTTCAGTGCGGCCCAATCCGGGGAGATCATCATCCGCATCCATTGGGTGTAAAGCCCGCGCGCGGCTTCTTCGCTATAGACATAGCTAATCCGCCCGGGGTATTCGGGATCATCTTCCGTGACCTTGCCAAGCCCCATCTCCATATTGAAGGGACGACTACGCGCCTTGGTACCGCGCAGGATATGCTGGATCTCAACCCAGTTTTCTCCGTCGTCCTGCTCGAATACCCCCCCTGCCGAGAAGGTACGCAACGACTGGCGACGGAACTCTTCCTTGATATCGTCGGGTGCGTCTGCATCGACGATCGTGAACGCCCAGACTTCCACTTCGTTCGGCCCGCGGGGATGCCATGCGCGAATCGTGTTGATCCCGGGGAGGAAGGAACAGGTGGGAAAAACGGTCATATGCTGCGCCATGACCCGGGTCCCACGCTCAACGCTGCCCAGTCGTTGAGCAGCCTTCTCGGCCGCGGGACCTTCGGTCCAGTAGCTCGCGATCTTCGGCCCCGAAATGGCAATCAAAAGATTGGGATCGCCAAGATAGAAGCCCGAACCGTGCCCCCCCCACTTGGCGCGGTACTGCTTGCCGACCGTCGGCGGCGCAAGGTCCGAAAGCTCAATGCCGTCGGGTAAGCCGGCGAGAATGCCGGACAGGTGCGAAGTCGTGCCTGCGTGATACATGTCGCTGCAGAACTGTTCCGCCGCGAATTTCCAGTTGCACGGAATAACCCACTTTTGCACACCTGGAATCGCTTCGGTACCTGCCTCGGTGCGATCCAGCATGTGGTCCATATAGAACGTGGCATCGCCCAGATAGGTGATCAGGTCGGGGGCCTCGTTGTCCCAATTGGCGAAAATCAACCCCTTGTAAGTGTCGACACGCGCTTTCAGTGGGCTCCACTCTTTCTTGTCCAGACACGGAAGGGCTTCCGCTTCGAAGGGGACGTTGACCAGATTGCCGCCCGTGTCGTAGGCCCAGCCGTGGTAGCTGCACGTGAATGCCTTAGCGTTTCCGGAATCCGCGCGGCAAATACGCATGCCGCGGTGACGGCATTGATTCAGGAAGACAGCAATGGTGCCATCCTTCTGGCGTACGACCAGAACCGGGTCCTCTCCCATATAGTTGGTGATGTAGTCCCCCGGTTTGCTGATCTGGCTTTCGTGCCCGAGCAACAGCCACGATCGACCAAAAACCCGTTCCAGCTCGAGCTGGTAGAGATCTTCATCGGAATAAATGCGCGGATCGAGGCGCCCGATGTCGTCGCGCACCAGTGCCTGAATGTCGCTGTCCCGCCATGTCTTGCTCAGCTTGATAGGGTGTGTCTCGTTGTGACTCATTGTCTCCTCCGGGGTTACTGTCAACTTACCGCTCATCGCATCGCTTCGAAATAGCCCAACGCGCCAATTTCGGAATCACTCTGCGGAAAGAAAAGCCTGGACCTGGCTGATGAATCCTCGTGTCTGCTCGATCTGTACCCAATGCCCGCATTTGCCGAAAACGTGCAGTTGGGACGACTTAAGAAGCTGATTCAGTCGAATCGACGTTTCCACCGGGATCACTCGGTCCTCGCGACCGTGCAGTAGCAGCGTCTCGTGCGGGATGGACTGGATCTCGTGGTCGGGGATTGACAGCTCATCGAGCCGCTGCTGCCTCGGGCTCGGGAACATCGCAGCAAACGACTCCTGATGCCCGGGTCTAATACTTGCTTCGTAGCGCAGCTTGGCCAAATCATCCGTGATCCGGCTGCGGTCATAGGAGAGGTAATCCAGCACGACCCGCATATTGTCCACGGACGGTTCATAACCCCATACAGCCTCAAGCCCCTCGGTAATCGTACTCTTGGGGCCACCGCAACCCATCAGCACCAACCGGCGAACCCTTTCCGGGAATTTGATGGCGAGCGCGAGCGCTACGGCACCGCCGAGTGAATTGCCAATCAGATCCACACGATCGAGTTCCAGCGCATCCAGAACTCCAACCACGTGGTCCGTCCAGGTTTGAAGGCCGTACGAGATTCCTGCCGGCCGCTCGGTAAACCCAAAGCCCACGAGGTCCGGAGCAACGACTCGCCGGGTCTTGGACAATTCCGGGAGCAGCGTTCTCCAGTTCGCCCAGGCCGTTACGCCCGGACCCGAGCCGTGAAGCAACACTACCGGTTGGCCGCTTCCGGCATCGTGAAGATTGGTGTCGATGCCCCCAGCGCGCACCGTGGCGCCAATTTCTGCATTGGTGTTGCCCATCTATGAACTCCAGTTAGGAACTTTGGACTTGCGAGGGGTGGAGAAGCCAGCAGCGCAGTACGCTACCGACATCGATGCGGCGGGACTTGCGTGCAGGCCCCCGCAGCCACCTCCCAGTGAGTCACCACAAAAACGTCTTCTATTCAAAATATCGTTATTGATGTACAATGACGTTATTATGAGTGAGCAGACGTTTTTTGGAATCCGTGAAAACCCGATGATGCCGAAGTCCCAGTGCCACGCATTGAGGGCTGCCGCTAGCGTTGCCAATCGAGTCGCAGTGCTCCATGATTGACATGTGAAATAGCTCGAAACATAACAACGCCGCCGGCTGCGGCGAGGTCGGCATTCGTATGCGCGGCTTGTGGCTCTGACTTGGGCTGATACGTCTCTGCATAGCTGTGCCGCAGTTACCGATTGATCGCACACCGGACCAACCTGACTGCTGTCCAACGAAGCGGAGAAAAGCGGTGACTCAGCAAAACTCGGGAGTTTTTGAAGAAATGAGCAACTTGGCCAAGATGACCAACGGGTCGCGGGCGGACTTTGGTCTCGGTCTTAAGGAAGGGAAGGCGTCCACTGCCATCGAATCAACCTATGCGATTCTCAGGGACGGCATAATAAAAGGCGTCTATCCTCAGGGCTCAAAGTGCCACCTCGACACCCTGAAAACATCTCTAGGCGTCAGCGGAAGTACCTTGCGCGAAGCATTGACTCGCTTGATCGGAGACGGTCTCGTCAGCGCCGAGGGACAGAAAGGATTCACCGTCACCACCATGTCACTGGCGGATCTCGATGACCTTACCAATGCACGCATCACGCTGGAAACAACCGCTCTCATTGAAAGCATCGAGACGGGTAAAGGCGACTGGGAAGACAATCTCGTCCTCTGCTTCCGTAGGCTCAGCCGGATCGAAGAACGGATTAACATCGACCCGGCTGGGAGCTTTAACGAGTGGGAGATGCGTAACAAGGAATTTCATGAGGCACTCGTCGCGGCATCCCCGTCCAAGTGGCTTGCGAGGTTCAGGGATGTCTTGTTCCACAACTCGGAACGTTACCGTCGGCTATCTGCCACACAAGGTCCTCCGCCGGCCGTAGTGCATGCCGAGCACAAGGAAATATTCGAAGCCGCCATGAGCCGTGACACGGAGCGGGCAGTTTCGGCCTTGGCTGGCCATATCCGTCGATCTGCAAATGTCATTCGGTCTCGCGGGCTGCTGAATGATCCAGAAAGTTGATTCGTCCTTGGACAGTCGTTGAATTTGCGGCGCGATGACCATCATCCGGTCGGTCAGTACGGCGCCGTCTTATTCCACAGGCTGCCTCGACACTGAGACCAATCGGACTCCTCTCTATTCGCCAGTGCCGATTCCAACGCGTGAGCAAAACGCTGAAAAGCATCCAGGGTTCCATGGACGCTTCGGAACTCGGTGCGACCGATTCTGCCGTCAAGTACGACCAGCATTCCAGCATCCGCCGCCAATTCCAGGATGTTCATTCCGGTTCTCCTGAGATCGCCCGACTAGCGACCCATCGCTTATGCTGCAAGCGGGTAAGCGCGCATCGCCGGCGTGCTCGCCTTTGCCGGGAACACGTTCCACGAACCGTCATCGTGCCGGAAGAAAACAATGGTCAAACCTCCGTCCGGCCGCACCACGCCGATGCGCACGTAGCGCCTTCGATCCGATGGTGTGCGACTGAACTCCATCACGCGTACGGTCATCACCGCAGAGTGCCCAAACCACTTTGCGACCAGCGATCGCAAGCACATCTCTCCGGAATCCATCTCGCTCTCCTTCTCACCGCGGCGCCACCGTGTCCCGCCAATTCGTGGCCGGAACATTGCAACGTCTTGTCGGTTGCCGTACCGACAACTATAGGTTACGCAACCTATAATGCAACCTCTTATTTTGGTGATTGAGGGTAAACGATACCGACCAGAACGCGGCATGATTGAATCATTTTGGGTGTCGATGTTTGGCGAAAACCGGTTTTTCAACCTATACTTAAGTCAGGTTAGATAACCTATTAAGTGGAGCGATTTCCGAAGAAACCGCCGCAGTCGCAGCGCCGACTCGTCAACGCGATGCCCGGAAAGCGCAGAACCGCACCGTTGATTGTTGTCGCACAGGGCAGGCGCGCCCCCACGGACCGTTGCCAGACGCGAACTTTGCGCCGAACAGCGAGACAGTCAGCGCCTCAGAACGGAGTGCACGTGAAAAAACTGACCCTCACTTCCGCAGCGATATTTGACCCACGAACAGCGGCGCCCGCGAGACGGCGCGGCAATCGGGAGAGTCGGGTGCCTGAGATCATCGAGGTATCGATCAACGTGCTGATCGCGGCGGGTTACGCGGGGTACACGATCAACCGCGTGGCCAATGATGCGGGCATCCGCTTGAGCACGTTACAGCACTATTTTTCGACCCGTGAAGCGCTGTTGCGCGCCACGCTCGAGGAGGTCGCAAAACGATACTTCGAACGCTTTCGAGGCTTGGCCGAAAACAGAAACCGCTCCCCGCAGGCGCGGCTCGAAGCGATCATCGACGACGCTTTCGCCGAGTTTGCCAAACCTGGGATGCCGGCAGCGCTCTTCGAAAGTTGGGGGTTGGCGCTGCATGAACCGTTTGCGCGCGATGTCGTTGTAGAGGTACAAAAGCAGTTCACGAGGCTATTTGCGAACCTCGTCGGCGAACTCAATCCGGAACTGTCGATGGAAGAACGCGAATTGCGCGGTACATTGATCGTGTCCAGTTGCGAGGGCCTGGTTATTTTCCTTCGCTGGAGTGACGACAGCCCCTCGCAACTGCATGCCTTCCGCAAGGCTGTCAAGGTCGTATGGAGTGGCCTCGGCAAGGCTGACGAATGAGCACGCGCGAGCTGCTGTTATGAGTCTGTGGTCCGCGATGCTGAGAACTCACTGCCCAAGCCCGCGCGGTTGAAAGGCGCCCCTTGCCGCGGGCAGTACGACACGGCTCTGAAGGTGCCTAAGTTCGGGAAGTAGGTCGTATTCCTTACGCATCGTCCCAACGTGTCGTGTGCCAGTTAATCGCTTAGACAGGTGCGGGGCGCCGTTCACCACCAGTACACGCCTACTTGATCGAAGCTAACGGCAAAAACAATGCCAATGGATCGTTCGCCAGTTGCAAGGTGTACGGAAATTTGCCGGGTCATGCCTCGTCACCCGCCGTATTTGGGGTACTTGAGAATTCGGCAAAAATCGCACGCTACGCCGCCTCATTCCCTGGCACGCGTGGTGCCGCGAGCAGACGGCGGCGTCGGCGAGCATTTGCCCAACGCGCGCATCACCTTCGACAAGTTCCATGTCGTGGCTCACGCTTCGGCAGCGGTGGACAAGACCCGGCGTATCGAACAGAAGACCGATCCAAGCCTCAAAGGGCTGCGCTGGACGCTGCTCAAGGATCGCGACGGCTTGCCAGCCGCACAGCGTGCCGATCTCGATGCGTTGATCGCCAACGTCACGACCAAACGCACGGCACGTGCCTGGCTGTATCGCGAGCAGTTGCGCGACATCCTTGAGCGCAAGCAGATCAACGTTGTTTCCGCCATGCTCGAGCAGTGGTGCACAAACGTCAAACGTCATGCGATCCAAGGTCGAGCCAATGAAGGAGGTCGCGCGCATGATCCGCAAGCATTTCGACGGCATCGTTGCATGGACCCAGACGCGCCAAACCAATGGCTTCCTGGAGGCGCTCAACGGCCTGTTCCAAGCCGCCAAGCGCAAGGCCCGCGGTTATGTGAGCTTCAAAACCATCCTGATCGCCGGAAAGCTCGACTTCTCCGAGATCAACCCGCATGCCGCATAACCCACTCATTTTTCAAAAGAGCCCCTAAACTGTTAGGTAGTCTAGGTGCGTGCAGGGGGCACAACTCTGCACACATCTCGCGCGTGAGGTGCAGCATGCTTACCAATTGCCAGGTGTTTTCTGACGCCACTGAGTTTTGCGTGCGCGGTGTGACGCTCTCCAAGACGGATGATCCGGAGACATTGCGCGAAAAATTCGCTCGCGTCATTGTCGACGATATGTATCAGTTCGTCGGATTGCTCGATGTCAACGGCATGATTCTTGAGATCAATCGGGCAGCCGTCGAGGGTTTCGGCATTCAAATGGATCAGGTCAGAGGAACGCCATTCTGGGATGCTGATTGGTTTGGTGTCTCGCAGGAGACCAGAACCGCGGTACGTGAGCTTATCCGGCGTGCCGGACAAGGTGAATTCGTCCGTTGTGACTTCAAAGTCTACTCGCGCTTGGCGCCCGAAGAGACGATCAGTGTCGATTTCTCGCTCCTGCCCATTCGAAATCACAAAGGCGAAATCGTTTTCCTCCTCCCTGAGGGACGAAACATTACCGAGAAGAAGCGAGCCGAGGCGGAAATCGCCAGGAAGAATCAGGAATTGCGGGCGAGCCACGAGTTAATCCTCCAACAACGCGACGAACTGCAAATCCTATACGAGAAGATCGTCGCGGAGCAAAGCCTCTCGGAACGACTCTTGCTCAGTCTATTGCCGTATCCAATTGCCGAGCGGCTGAAGGCGCGACCCGATTTTGTTCCAGGTGAGATTCCGGAGATTATTGCTGATAGTCTGCCAGAGGTAACCGTGTTGTTCGCAGATATTGTTGCCTTTACGCAATTTTCCTCGGGGATGAGTCCGGAGCGGCTGGTCGGCATCCTCAACGAAATCTTTACTGATTTCGACGTCATTGCAGATCAGTACCGTCTCGAAAAGATCAAAACTATTGGTGATGCCTACATGGCGGCTGCGGGCTTGCCTGAGCCCGCATCAGACCACGCAGTTCGTGCGGCATGTATGGCCATAGATATGATGGACGCACTGCATCGCTTCAATCAACGACGAGGCTACGACCTGCAGATGCGCATCGGCATCAATAGCGGCGCCGTCGTTGCGGGCGTAGTTGGCAAGCACAAGTTTATCTATGACTTGTGGGGCGATGCGGTGAATACCGCAAGCCGAATGGAATCGCACGGCGTTGCCGGACGAATACAGGTCACGGATACGACGCGTCGTCTGCTAGGTGATGCCTTCGCGTTTGAAGAACGGGGCAGGATCGTGGCGAAGGGGATGGGAGAATTGCACACATGGTTCCTGTGTGGGCCAAGTCCGCGTCGGTCGTCACATTGGGGAGACCAGGTGATGCCGGCGCTTCCGAATGCGGAGTTCCATGGCTTGGGGTTTCCGAGCCTGGACCGATGCGGAAAACTGTAGGTCTACACGCTGAGCGGCCGCGTTGGCCGATGAAGGAGTGTTGGTCTTTACCGATGACCGGTTACGAGGCTGAGCCGACGCCTGAACGTCCGTCAGACGGCCATGTGAACGGCGGCTTGTGGCCGGGAAGGGACATAGGCTGGTGTTTGCCCGGCGGCTGGCGACCCTTCTCCCCCATTGGGTATCGAGTCCGCCGGGATATCGGAGCAATGCGAAAATTGCCCTGGAAATTTCCCGATTCTGGTCAAATCGGGGCTCTGTCCCAGTTGACGAACATCAGAGGGCCGGTGTAGCGCTGCAACCAAGCGAGGCTCCCGGCAGTAGGCGTTCTACAATAGGGAGCGCCGCGTTGCTCAGTCCTTCCGGCAGCGCCTCCACGATTCCGCCTCGAACCCCAACTGGAGCCAATCGATGGCCACTTCGTCATTTGTCTGGCCGAACGATGTAAAGGTTGAGCGCGAGCTCATGCCAGGAGGCACCTTCGTCTACCATCTGTCGCATGCGGCAATCGGCAAGCTGGGCAGCTGGGCCGCATCCTCCTGACGCCATTTCCCGGCGGTGGCGCCCGGCTTGACTGCGAGGTCTACAGCGAAGGGCCGGCCAGCATGATTAAGCGTCGTCGCGCAGTGATCGAACCGCTGGCACGTGCCGTCTCGGCGAAACTTGGCGGCCGGTAAGGCGTGATAGGCGAGGAAGCCTGGTCCGGGTTCCAGGCTTGCTGCCTCTAACCGGCCTGCTGATGCCGGGCCGGTTGATCCAGCGCCGTTACGGCGTTCGGCAGCAGGCGATGGGCATAGCGCGCAATCGGAAACTCGAAGGTGCCGCGCAGGTTGATGCCTTCCAGGTGGGTCGGGGCAATTTGGCGCAGGTCTTCGGCGCGCATGGCTTCGCCGCCGATCGCCTCTATCGCATCGAGCGCACGCTGCATGTGCAGTGTGTTCCAAGCCATCACGGCATTGGACAGCAAGGTCAGGGCAGATGACACGGCCACCAGCGACGCGTCATGCCGGGTCAGTTCGAGCGGAATCTTGCCATGGTGGATGGCCCGCTGCACCGTGTGAACCGCCTCGCCACGGTTCAAGGCATGCTGCATCTCGTGGCGGAAGGCCGGATTGGTGAAATAGTCAACCAGGAAAATGGTGCGAAACAGCCGGCCGAGATGAATGCCCGCCTCATAAACGGGCTGGCCCTTCGCCGCCGAGCCAAAGCGCGTGAGCGCCTGGACGGCGGTGCATTGGCCGCTCTGCACCGACGCTGCAATGCGGACCAGTTCGTCCCAGGCACGTTCAATCAGATCCAGCCGGACATCCGAATCCGTCACCGCAGCCAATTCCGCCCGTACATCGTGGTCCCTGGGCACATGGAGACGGCGATCGCGCAGATGCGCTAGCCGTGGACAAAGATCAAAGCCTAGTACAACATCCCGCAAATAGCTTTAATAATTATCGGGCTGCAGATACGGCTGCAGGAGCGTGACGACCACCTGCGCCATCTCGTCGAGCGAGCCCGCGCCTGGCAACGGTTCCCAACGCCCACTATGGCTGCGAAAGGCGGCGCCATAACGATTGCGGCCGAGCTCGGTCAGCCGAGCCACCACGGTCGGCTCCTCGTCGTCCAGACGTTTGATCAGCAGGTGACGCCCGTAGGCTTGCGTGATGATCTGCTCGTGGCCGAGCAGGCTGCGCAGTTGCCGCTGCAATTCGGCAGCGTAATGTTTGGCGGGTAAGGCTGGCATGTCGATTCTCGATTACGATGCGCCGGTTTGTAGCGGATAGCCCCGGAAACTCCATTTGAACGGGCGTGCTGCCTGATTGTGCGCGCGGACAAACTGCTCGGTGCGTTCACGCAGGTGCGCGGTGCTGGTGTGGCTCGCGTGGCGCAGCACTCGGCGTGTGTAGCGGGCAAACCAGAGTTCGATCTGATTGACCCAACTCGCGTGCAATGGCGTGAAGTGGAAGTGAAACCGCCCATCGTGCCGCGCGTTGAACGCCTGCCAGACGGCCTGGGCGCAATGTGGTCGGGTAAGGACCCGATGTTGCCACCGGGTCCTCCCCTAAGAACGAAACGTGCGAGTTTCCCCGCATTTCGCTCAAGCCTTTCAAAGCCCCGTCGCCGGAGCCGGTTTAACCACGGAGAATCGTCGGCCACGCGCGATCCCGTGGCAGTCCGGATGCAGCATCAGCAGATTGCGACTCGCGTCCGTGCCACCATCAATCACCCGTTCCAGATGGAATAAACGCCATCCGCTGGACTTCGTGATCATCTGGTGACAGACGGGACACGTCCGCTCCTGACTCAGCCACAGCCGGATAAGCCGCTTCCGCCCCTTGAGTGAGTCCATCATCGCGAGGCCAAGACGCTCCTCGAAATAGCTTTCCCACTGCGGGTCGAACGGGTTGGCGGCGGCCCTGATTTTCCGGTGCCGCCGTATCGGCGTGCTGGCGATGTCGTACAGCGGCAGAAGTTTTGGCACTCCTGTGCCGGGCGTCCTGCTGGCTTCGGTGCCGAAGACCCAGTGATTCGAGCCAACGACCCGGAAATACTTCGCCCTAATCCACCGAGCGTTCTTTCGCGGATGCCGTCGCCGTGCCCAGCGCCACAGACATTGCCAAATCGCGTGACTGACGTTGCTGAATATACGTTTCGATACGACGTGCCGGTGATAGTTGGCCCATCCCTGAATGAGCGGATTGAGTTTCCTGATCAGCCAGTCCTGCCGCGCCGTCGCGTTGTTCTTCACAATGTCCCGCAGCTTGCGCAGGAAGCGCTGAACGCTCGTTCTGGCTGGCTTGATCAACAGCTTGCCGCCATATTTGCGCACGTTCATGCCGAGGAAATCGAACCCATCGTCAATGTGTGTAATCCGGGTCTTTTCTGGCGATAACGACAACCCCCGTTCCGCCAGGAATTGCTCGACCATCGGTTGCACTTCATCCGCCAGTACTTCACGCGTTGCGCCGGTGACAATAAAGTCGTCAGCATAACGGACGATGTGGACCTTCGTCGGGTTGCGGGCCTGCCTGCCAAACTGCGCATGTAATGCTCGCTCTAGCCCGTCGAGGGTCATGTTCATCAGCGCAGGAGAAACGATACCGCCTTGCGGTGTACCAGCCTGCGTCGAGTGAAGAACACGGTTATGAAGGTAGCCTGCCTTCAACCATTTTTGCAGTATCGCCTTGTCCGTAGGGATGCAGGCGACAAGCCAGTCGTGCGAAATTTCGTCGAAACAGCTGCGGATATCAGCCTCAAGGATCCACTGCGCACTATCCGATCGTGCCAGCGCCCGAAAGCACTGTTCGATCGCATCCGCAGTTGACCGGACGGACCTGAACCCGTACGAGTTTGGGTCCGCTGTGGTCTCCGCGACAGGCTCCAGAGCGAGCAGATGCAATGCCTGCTGAGCCCTGTCGACCATGCAGGGAATGCCTAAGGGCCGCTGTTTCCCGTTGGCCTTCGGGATAAAGATCCGTCTCAGCGGACGCGGTTGGTATCCGCGCCGTTTGAGCGACAACACTGCTTCGAGCTTGGACTTTGGCGTAGACCAAGTGATGCCATCTACGCCGGGAGTCCGCTTTCCGCGATTCTCAGTCACCCGTTTAACGGCGAGTGCCTTGCCGCTAAACGAGTGGGTCAGCAACCACTGCAGGGCTTTCAGCCTGCCGTACTTGCCGGCCTGTTGGGCCTTCACGATACGCGCCTGCAGCCGTCGAACCTCGCGATGACATCTGGCCCAATCTATGTCGTGCCAGTGTCGTGCGCGGTCGGAGGACGCACCCGCGCCGAACTGCTGCACAGTCATCTGCTTCTCCTCCTTTGAAGGTTAGTCAAGCTCTCTCGTGACGAAAGACCATGCGGAAGTCTGCCCGCTTTCGCGTGGGATGATGTTGCCTTGCAGCGCAATCCCTGTCCGCCCGATTACAGGGTGGCATTCGCTTTCTCCGCACTCCCTTGCCCGCACCGCCAACAGCCTTCCTCACGGTCGGCCTGCCCGGATGGGCAGCGATACGGGTTTACCGTGTTCCACCAGATTCGCACGAATGGTTTAGATCCTGCCTCTTCACCGGTAGTGTGTCTGTCCGTGCCGCCCCATAAACAAAAGGGCGGGCCTCACTACGTTCCCATTTTGGGTAAGGCCTGTCAGTGCCTTTGGCCTTTTGACAATGACGGTGTTTAACAGCAGTTCAGATATCTTGATCATGCCATCCAGTCTAGCGCCCCCTCCGCATCGACACTCGCAGAGGAGCCTTGGTCTCGCGACCCAGACGCGGCTTGCGCCGGGCTACATTGTCCCGGTGGCTTCATACAACGCCGTTGCCAGCATCGCATGCACCGGTAGACTACGGGCGACGGAACGCCCGGTTTCCTCCCGCCGTTTCCGGCGGTGAAACAACGAGTCTGGCGACTTTCACGTCGCACTGTTCAGGTTGTCCCAGACGACATGCACCTGTTTGCCCGGGTACGCGCTTGCCACGCGCTCCATGAAGGCTACCAGATCCTCCTGGGTGCGCCGGTCGCGGCAGTCTGCCAGCACCTGTCCGGTATGGACGTCCAGCGCGGCAATCAACGCCTGGGTGCCGTGCCGAACATATTCAAACTCACGACGACGCAGTCGCCCCGGCGCGGGTGCCCGTCCCGGGTACTTACGCTCGATGGCCTGAATGCCAGTCTTCTCGTCGATACTGAGCACCACCGCGTTTCGAGGTGCCTTGCGGTACAGCTTGCAAATCCCGTTGACCTTCTCGCGAAAGTGCGGGTCTGGGCTATGTAGCCATTGCTGAACCCGGTGCGGACGCACGTCGCCGGCCTGCAGAATGCGCTGCACCTGGCTGCGGCTGATCTGCCCGACGACGCCGCGCTCCACGGCGCGCGCCACAATCTCATCGAGCGTGGGCGTGACCCGTCCCTCAGGTTCCTGCGTTTCACACGCCAGCGCGATCAACTGTAGTCGCGCTTCCTGCGTGATGCGTGGCGGACGACCACTGCGCTCGCCTTCGCGAATGCCTTGGGCACCTTGCTGGGCAATGCGCTTGCGCCACAGGCAGACCGTTTGCACCGATACACCCAGTTCCCGCGCAATGACCGTATTGGCGTGGCCCTCGTGGGCCCACAATGCAATTCGCGCGCGCATCACATCTCGCTGCGCAGCCGTCTTGCGCTCGATCAGCGATAGCAGCTCCTGTCTTTCTTTCTTCGCCAGCTTCACTGGCGTTGCTTGGCGGCCTCGGCTCATCCCGCCATGATATCCGAGGCGATTAATTATTCAACCTATTTACGGGATGTTGTACTAGTAGCCGGGACAGGCTCATGGCGAAGTCGGTAAAGCCATGCGTATCCACGGCCAGTTGCGCCACGTCTTCCGATCCGCTCTGGCGGATGACGCCCTCGATGGCCGCGCCGGCCTGCCGCTCATTGAGCAGGATCGGCTGGTCGTAGAAGATGCCCCAGCGGTCGCGGACATGCGTGTACATGCCTATCGATTTCGTGCGCCGGCGCGGATCGGCCCGTGCCCGCCAGACTGTGCGCGTGGTCTCCAGTGACATCATGTCCGACGACGCCAGATCGGCGCGCCCCCAGTGTTGGGCAATCGGATGCTGGTGCATGAAGACCAGGACAGCATCGGCGGCCTGGCGGAGTTTGCGCTCGTCCGCGATGCGATGCATCATTTGTCGGATCGCGCTGGGCGACAACTCCGGCACCATGCGCGCGAGGTCTGCCGCCGACATCGAGGTGCCGTGCGCCAGTACCGCGGCGTAGACCATCAGCAGCTCGCTGCGCGAATGCGGTTCCCGGCCCAGCAGGAGCCAACTGAAGTGGGTGCTGCTATCAATCTCCAGCAGGATATCCGGCAATTGCCCACCGGGGTGCCGCTCGAACAGCGCGCGCCGCAACGCCTCCACGGAGGCTTCCGGCCTCGTTGCCGTGAGCGGATCGATATGGATCGCGCTATCGATTTTCAGTTCGCCACGCTGGACAGCGTCGCGCAGTCTGGCGAGCCCCGCATCCAAATGTGCCACCACGGGCTCGAGGAATGTCTTGGCGTCCTGCGGCAGCTTGAAATGACCGTAGAAGTGGTTACGCCGGGCTTGCCAATCCTCGTTGGAGATCAGCAGTGCCGCCTGGCTGCGGAAGGCGAAGCTGTGGTCCAGGAAAACCGAGCCATTACGCAGCGCCCCCCGTAGGGCAAACAGCGTCCCCCATTCGAAGGCGGCCAGCGCCCGTTTGCGATCCTGGCCCTCTAATGCTGGCTGCCAGGCGCGTCCCAATCGAGCCGTCACCCGATCAGGGAGCCAGTCGGCCCTCCGCGCATAGAGCTTGCGAAGCACCTCCATGGCCTCGATCACCGGGTGGGCCGACTGGGCGGCGAATGGCAGGCAAACCAGCCTGCCCAGCATGGCCTTGGCTTGCCGGTGTCGGGACAGGAGTTGTGCGCGGATCAGGCTGGCTCGGCTTGGCAGATTCTGGGAGGTCGCCGCGTCGGCCAGGGCGCCCAATTGCTGGCAAAGGGCTTCTCGTGTCTGCGTCTCGTCGGCAACCAGCGCCTTGACGGCGGCAGCGAATTCCCGGAGCTTAACGCCAGGGTCCGGCCGGCCGGCGTCGATCAGGCGTCCCGCATCGTTGACGGACTTGCGAATCCAGTGGCGCAGCATGGATGACAGGTGATCCGTGGCCGCACACAAGGCATAGCGCAAGAAGCATGCGGCTTCCAGGCGGCGGGACTGTTGCGCAACCCGCTTGCTGACTGACGCTGGGCAATTCGCACAACGCCGCGCATAGTGGCGAACCACTGCCTCATTGCAGACCACCGGCCAGCCTTGGTGGACGCCCAGCTGGTACAGCCGGTCGATCTTGTCAAACAGCTCGCCCATCTGATGCGTGGAATTGCGTAGCGGGACCGCCCACAGCCATTGCTGGAGGCTCGCCCGGTCGCCTTCCGGCCGCGGGAGCAAGGTCCCCCACGCGTCGAGAGAGGCCTCGCCATAGGCTTGCACCAGCGCCTCGGCCAGCGCTGCCTCGCAGGCCTCCACCGCCTGGCTGATCAGCCGCTTCAGCGCCCGGTCATGCGGAATCAGGATGCGATGTTCGTACAGCCAGCGTTTCAATTCGTGCAGCAGGTCACTGCGGCTCGGTTGGCCCGCCAGCCGCTCCTTGAGCCAGCGCGTCACGTAACGTCGCTGATGCTCGGCCATTGGGCTGAACCCGAGGGCCTGGTAGGCCAGCATCTGGTGGTCCATCAGGGTATCGGTGCGCCCGTCATAGAGCGCCCCGAGCGTGCCCATATCCGGCGGGGTGATGCCAAGTTGCGCGCCAACAAAGGCCCAGAGAAATTTGGGAACCTGCTTGTAGGCATCGAGCGTGCGGCCTGTCATGCGGACAAAGCCGATGTGAGCGGCGCAGGCCAGGCGGTACAGGTGGCTGCGCCGTGCGTCGATCAGGGCCCGCTCCTTGGGGGAGAAGGTGAAGAACGTGGCAAGCTCGAACTCGCTGAGTTCGCGCGGAATCTGCCGCATGCCGAGATACGCCAGTTGCCAGTGATCCATCGCGCTTTCTCCCAAGCGTGAGACGGACCGCCGAGATTAGCGGCAATGCGACGGAGACGCAACGCACGCGTCAAGAAAGTGCGCCCAGGAGGCAATTCTCCTGGTGAGAAAATGGTAGACAGCAACTTATTGATTTACAAGGCTATTTACCCGACCATCGTCCGGAAACCCGCATAGCTGCTGGGGAGCGCTATCCCGGTAAACTGCACGAGAATCAAGGGGACCCCGAACCCGTTGCGGTATTGTCTGCCCTCCAAGGCGCGTCGATGGGCGACGCGCAGGACAAGCGGTCGCTCCAGCGCCATTGCCGCTGGAGCCTGCCTGAGCACCGGCAATCCTCGCGATGTTGCGTTGTGTCGGTGCCTGAAGTCGATGAACCAAAACCGCGCATTCGGGTGGATCCGCCGCTGCGGGCACGCGCCGGGTCGAATTTCAGGAGCCTGTCATGCAAACATTGCCCCCCGCCATAATCGGTATCGCGCTGCGAGCGAATCTCAGCCTCTTGACCGACCTCACCATTAAGGCGCTCGAAGGCCTGGAAAAACTGATCGAACTGAATCGGCAGGCCATGAAGGCGTCCCTGGCCGAATCGAGGGACAAGACGCACAAGGCGCTTGCCGTCAAGGGCGCGCAAGAGCTGCTTGTGCTGCAGGTCGGTCTGATGCAGCCCGCCGGTGAGCAGATGCTGATCTTTATGACATCGCGCTAGCCATCCAGGCCGACTTCGCCAAGGCCACCGGGGCCGAATTTGAAGCCCACAACCGCCGCGTGAAGGATCTTGTCGACAATCTTATGAAGAGCGCGCCGCCGGGTTCGGAAGCCGCCGTGGGCGTCCTGGCCTCGGTGATCACGACCACCAACCAGTGGTGTGAAACGCTGTATCAAACCGCGACGCAAGCGGCCGACGTAGCCGAACAGAACGTGCTCGCGGCAGAAGCAAAGCAAGCCGCCGTGCCTGCTCCAAATGCCGCAACGACCTAACATGGAGAAGGCGGTTGCCCGCGCGGTCAACCTCCGAGCAATCGGCGCTGTGGTTCGGCCGCGTTGCAATGTCGCGCCACATATGTGGAAGCGTGGGCAATCGTAGCCCGAGCGTGGAGGGATGGCTACGCCGGTACTTGTTGTGCATGGTCATGGGCGCGGCGATGACAGCCGCGGGGCCGGCCCTCGTTGTGGAGCCCCACATGTTGTATCAGTTCGTCGAATCTCAGCGCTCGCTGCTCGGGCCATGGACGGCGTGGGCGGAGGCGGTCACAAGCGCGTTGATCGAGCCGGCCAATCCCTGGGCCCGATTTGCTGCTGCGTTGATTGCTGCGGGCTGGGAAATCGGTTCGGTCAGGCATATGAAACGCCGACCTTCGGCATCACGGCGGTCGCCGATAACGGCCGCACGATCCCTTTGGTTGAGCAAGTGGCGCTGGCCCATCCATTCTGCCGTCTGCTGCGCTTCGCGCAAAGCCATGCGCGCATTGCAAGTGGCTCATTAGCCTCTCCGCGGAGAACATCGTCGTTGCCCCCGCTTTGGCGCGAAGCCGGCGGCAGTTGTGCCAGTAGGCTTGAGGCTGCGAATGAATTATTTCGGGCTACACTGCGGCCGGCTGGAATCGGCCAGGAGCGGCTGGTCGCCGCGCCTTTAGAGGCCTATTTCGGGGCGAATGATCAGCGATTTCGGGGGAATGTGATCAGCTCACCTGTTTCGGCGGGAAGATGAGAGCTGGTTTCCGCTGAACGTAATCACTTCATCTGTCGACGGTTGCGCCCCCCTGCTCGAAAGCGGGCCATTCTCCATGCGGCTGGCGAGGAAGGCAGTGATCTTCGCCGGCGGCAGCGGATGGCTGAAGTAGTAGCCCTGCACTTCGTCGCAGCCTGCGCGGCGCAGGAACTCGAGCTGCGCCTCGTTCTCCACGCCTTCGGCGACCACTTCCAGGCCGAGCCGGTGGCCGAGCCCGATCACCGCGCTGGTAATCTGCGTATCGCTGCGGCTTTCCGGTATGTAGCGGACGAAGCTGCTGTCGATCTTGACCGTATCGATCGGGAAGCGGCTCAGGTAGGCAAGCGAGGAATAGCCGGTGCCGAAGTCGTCGATCGCCAGTCGCACGCCCGTGCGCTTCAGGCGTGAGAGCCAGCTGGAAGTCTGTTCGGCATCGCGCATGACCATGCTCTCAGTGAGCTCCAGCTCCAGCATATTGCCCGGCAGGCCCGCTTGCCGCAGGGCATCGATGATGGTCAGCCTGAGCGACTTGTCGGCGAACTGCCGTGCCGACAGATTGACCGAGACACGCACCGGCGGCAGTCCCTGGGCGCGCCATGCGGCATTCTGGCGGCACGCTTCGCGCAGCGCCCAGGCGCCGATCTCGACAATGGCGCCGCTCTGCTCCGCGAAGGGAATGAAATCGCCGGGCATGACCATGCCGAGTTCCGGGTGGTGCCAGCGGATCAGTGCCTCGACCGCCGTGCACGCTCCCGACGCGAGCGCAATGCGCGGCTGGTAGTAGAGGACGAATTCGTTCTGCTCGAGCGCGCGGTGCAGGTGCGATTCCATGTCGATGCGCCGCTGCAGGGACGCGCTCATGCCACGGCTGTAGAACTGGTAGCCGTTCTTGCCAAGTTGCTTGGCCCCGTACATGGCCAGGTCGGCATGCTTGAGCAGGGTCTGCCAGTCGTTCCCGTCCTCGGGGAAGGAACTGATGCCGATGCTTGCCGTCATGCGCAGTTCCGATTCGTTGACGACGAAGCCTGGCGCGAGCGCAGCCTGGATCCTGGCGATGGTCCGGCCCAGGAGCGTCGGATCGCCCTTGGGGTCCAGCAGCACGACGAATTCATCGCCGCCGAAGCGGGTGATCAGCTCCACGTCCTGCAGACTCTCGCGCAGCCGGTCGGCCATCACGCGCAGCACGGTGTCGCCGGCGTTGTGGCCGATCGTGTCGTTCACGACCTTGAATTCGTCCAGGTCGACGAAGATGACATGCAGGGTCCGGTCGCTGGCGCCGGCACGGGTCAGCGCCTTCTCGAACTCGGCCTTGAACATCAGCCGGTTGGGCAGGCCGGTCAGGGCATCGTGATTGGCGATGAAGCGCAGTTTCTCCTCGGCCTGGCGCCTCTGCAGGAAGTGCCCGGTCTGGTTGGCGATGCCGCTCGCCATCGCGAGCGCGTGCGCATCGGGGCTGCGCCTGGCTCGGGAATAGAGTTCGACGACGCCGAGCGTCACATGGCCCCTGCTCAGCGGGAAGGCGAACACCGTCCGGATGCCGCCCGCGTCGAGCCACCTGGATTGCGCGTGCCGGGCCATCGAGTTCCGGTTTGCATACCATTCTGGCGCCTGCAAGACCGCCGCACCGGCCGGCCATGCTGGGCGCTCGGCGAGCCAGGGCTCCAGCGCCTTGACGCGGGCCAGGAAGACCGGCGGCAGCTTCAGTCCGTGGCTGTCGTCGCTCGGCCAGAAGGCACCGGCTTCCCAGTCCATGCCTGCGAGCAGCGTGTGGACGATCTCCTCCAGCACCTCGATTTCGCTGGTGGCGGTGGCCAGATGCAGGGCAATCTGGTGTTCCTGCGTCCTGGCCTGCTCGGCGGACTTGCGCTGGCTGATGTCCTGCGCAGTTCCCCGCAGGACGAAGCTGTCCGGAGCCCCATGCGCGTGGCCGATCAGGTGCAGCCAGCCCCGGCGTCCGCGCCGCGAGCGGTAGGGGCACTCGAACTCGAACGGCTGGCGGTCCTGCAACGCTGCCCGCATCCTTTCCTGCAGCACGGAGCGATGGCTGGCGTCGATCGCCTGGAACAGCGCGTCCGGGGTCGGTTTGTCGCCGCGCCAGCCGAGCAGGCGGGTCATTTCCCGGGAAAAGTGCGCGATGTCCTTGCCCAGATCGATGCGCCAGTCGCCCAGGTGGGCGATCTGCTGCGCCTCGGCGAGCGCGGCCTGGCTATCGCGCAGGCTGTGCGTCATCTGGTCGGCCACGGCGACGGCGCGCGCCCGCGAACTCGACAACGCGTAGGCCAGCCAGCCCAGCAGCACGCTGATGATCAGGCCGGAAATCATCACCAGCGCCGGCAAGTAGCGCTGGGGACCACTGATGGCCTTGGCATCGGCCGCGAAGGCGATCACCCAGCGCCGACCGCCGAAATCCCGCTGCACGTTCTTGACCAGGTCATGCTGGCCGGCGCCCGGGATAGTCTGACTATGCGTCAGTGCCGTCACGCCATGCACGGCACTGGCATTGACCGCGCTGCCCGCCGTGCCCCGGCTGCGTCCGCGGGCGGCCAGTCCGGTCACACTGTCATAGAGCAGGTTGGCGGCGGAGGGGGCAACCGGCGCCTCCGCGAAGTCTCCGGCGTCATACAGGCGGAACCGGATCCGGCGCAGATTCTCGTTGCTGACCAGGTCTTTCAGCAGGTCGTCCACCCGGATCCCCGCGCCGACCGAGCCGATATAGGCGCGCCGGCGCGTTTCCACGGAGTCCAGGTCTGGCACCTTGCGGTACACCGGCAGCCGCAGGGCGATGCCCACATGCGGTTTTTTGGCCTCGCTGAAGATCAGGCGGCCGCTGCTGACCGACTTCCCGGTATCGCGCGCCCGTTCAAGCGCGGCCAGGCGGCGTGGATCGGCGCCCATATCGATCCCGATCGACGCCAGGTTGATATTGAGCGGCTCGACATAGGTCAGCACGAAGTGGCCCGGCCGCCGGCCGGGCGGGCGGACGTTGAACGTCACGCCCGCTTCTTGCAGGATCGGATCGCTCCGCTCCCGGGCGACAAAGGCGTCGATCTCGGCCGCCGGCACATACGGCGCGTAGTTCAGCGTCTGGAAACCGGGATATCGCTGCGGCAGGTTCAACCCGCTGACGAAATCGCGAAACTCGCCGCGCGAGACATGGTCGCTGGCGCCGAACAGCGCCTGCATGGTCACCAGTACGTCGGTATAGAGCCGGATCCGGGTATCGAGCTGCCGGATGACGTCGCCGGTATCGTTCTCAAAACGCAGGCGGACGTCCTTTTCCAGCAGGTCGGTGCAGAACGCATAGACGAACGCTGTCGTCAGCACGCCAAGCAGCACGGTGCCCGCCGTGATGGGGCTCGGCCCAAGGCGTGCAAGCGGGCGCAGCATGCGCGCAAGCGTCTGGCGCAAGATTGTTTTCCCCCCGGCTGTCAATGGCAGCCATGCGGCTGAACGGCCGTCGCCAACGACTGGCCAAAAAAGCACTTATTGGCCGGGGCGCTGCTATGCGAAACCGGCCCTTTTTTATGCCTTAATAATCTATAACAAGCGCGGGGTGACGGGCCCTAATTATCGCGTTTTAGGAACCCTACTTAAGTGGGGTGTCTGTTTGGCGGGCAGTGTACTCTAGGGGGATAACAGCAGGGGGCAGGGTTGCGAACCCTGTTGTGTTTTCCACATTTCGCGAAGCCCTTGACCTGGGCGTCGCCGCGCCGGCTGGCAACTAGTTGCCGCTCGCCACACAGCGCGTAGCCGGCGCTCTCTTACAGCAGCCCACCGGCACGATTGATCTGGCCACCAAGCGCGACGGCATCCACCCGTCATTCGAGAAGTGACGCGCAACCTAATGCAAGTCCCTGCCAAAGAGTTGATCCGCGAAAGCAACGGCTCGAGCGCAGAACTGAAACCCGTGGTCTCCCAGCAGCACGTCTGCAAGATCGGCTTGGCCTGTACGATGGCTCGTGTCACACCAGTATCGCCTCGTTTGGCGCATGAGTTTCGAGCATAGCTATGCTTTTATGGTGAGCTTTCTGCGTCTGAAGAAAAAAAGCCTGGTCATCTTGCGATCCCGGGCTATGAAACGGACTAGTGTCCTGAGTCAGAAATTCATTGCGTTATTGGCGCCACGTAGTAGTCTGCGTTGAAGGCACGCAAACGGCGAGACGGTGATGAGAGGAAGACCAAAGGCGGAACTGGTGTTGAGTGAGGTCGAACGTGAGCAACTCAAGGCGCTGACGATGCGGCGCAAGACGGCACAGGCGTTGGCCTTGCGCGCGCGCATTGTGCTGGCTAGCGCTGAAGGCCTGGACAACAAGACCGTCGCGGCAAAGCAGCGTGTCACTCAGCAAACCGTATCGAAATGGCGTGCGCGCTTCGTGGCGCATCGGCTCGATGGACTGCTCGATGCGCCGCGACCAGGGGCACCGAGGACCATCGGTGATGCACAGGTGGATGCGATTCTTGCCAAGACGCTCGAATCCGTGCCAGTCGGCGCCACCCACTGGAGCACGCGCACCATGGCTCGCGCGGCGGATCTGTCGCAGTCGACCGTGACGCGTATCTGGCGTGCCTTTGGACTGCAGCCTCATCGACAGGAGACCTTCAAGCTCTCCACCGACCCATTGTTCGTGGAGAAGGTGCGCGATATCGTGGGGTTGTACCTCGACCCACCGCTCAAGGTCATGGTGTTGTGCGTTGACGAGAAGAGCCAGATTCAGGCACTGGACCGCACGCAACCCATGCTGCCGCTGGCGCCAGGCATCCCCGAGCGACGCACGCACGACTACATGCGCCATGGCACGACAACGTTGTTCGCCGCGCTGGACATCGCCACAGGGAAAGTTATCGGTGAATTGCATCGCAGACATCGCAGCAGTGAGTTCCTGCAGTTTCTACGCACGATCGAAGCCAACGTGCCGCCCAAGCTCGATGTGCATCTCGTCATGGACAACTACGGCACGCACAAGACGCCGTCGATTAAGGCTTGGTTCGCTCGCCATCCGCGCTTCCACGTTCATTTCACACCGACCTCCGCCTCATGGATCAATCAGGTGGAACGCTGGTTTGCAACCATCACCGAACAATACATCCGCCGCGGCACGCATCGCTCAACCCGACAACTTGAGCAAGCCATCCGGCAATACCTTGACCTGAACAACGCCAACCCCAACCCTTTCGTGTGGACGAAGTCAGCCGATGACATCCTCGCCAGCATCAGGCGATTTTGTCTACGAATTTCTGACTCAGGACACTAGTCCAATGCGTCATTGAAAAAGCACCCCATTTATGGTTAGATCAGGTGCATGGGAAAAATGAATCTGACCGAGCTCGAGCGTGAACAATTGCTGTCTGCGACTCGCAGCCGAACCATTCGGGCAGCCGACGCGCGCCGGGCCAAGCTGATCCTGATGCTTGAAGACGGTGAATCGCGCGACGCGATCATTGAGCGGCTGGGGTGCGATTCGCGTTTCATCTCGCGTTGGTCGAGTCGGTTTCTGGCGGAGCGGCTGGCGGGCTTGTACGCGCGCCATCCTGGACGAGCGCCCATGCAGCCGCCTGAGAAACTCGAGGCGCGTGTTCTGAGCTACACGCTCAAGCGCAAGCCTTTGGACGGATCGACACACTGGAGCAGCTACAAGCTTGCCGCGGAGCTGGGTGACGTGTCCATCTCGACCGTGCAGCGCATCTGGCGCAAACATGGCGTGCGCCCGCACAGGTTGGAGCGGCACATGATTTCCAACGATCCCAACTTCGAAACGAAGGCTGCAGACGTGATCGGGCTGTATCTGAACCCGCCCGCGCATGCGGCGGTGTTCTGCGTGGATGAGAAGACCGCGATCCAGGCCCTGGATCGCAAGGATCGGATGCTGCCACTGTCGCCAGGACGTGCCGAGAGTCACGGCTTCGAATACAAGCGTAACGGCACGCTCAGCCTATTTGCCGCACTCAACACGGCAACCGGGGAGGTGATCGGCAAGACTGCGCCACGTCATACCAGTGAGCAGTTCGTGGCCTTCCTCACTGACGTTGTAGCCAGTCAGCGACCGGAGCAAGAAATCCACGTCATCTGCGATAACGTGAGCAGTCACAAGACCGAGCGCGTGCGCGACTTCCTCAGCGAACACCCCAACGTCCACATGCACCACACGCCGACCTACACGTCCTGGCTCAATCAGGTCGAGAACTGGTTTGCGCGCATTCAGCGCGATGTGATCGCACGAGGCGTCTTCACTTCGGTGAAGGACCTGGATCGCAAGCTGATGCGTTATATCCGTCAACACAACAAGAATCCCAAGCCAATCAAGTGGAAGTACGACGATCCATCGCGGCGAATTCGCCCGGTGCCAATTCAATGACGCGATGGACTAGTACAACATCCCGTAAATAGGTTGAATAATTAATCGCCTCGGATATCATGGCGGGATGAGCCGAGGCCGCCAAGCAACGCCAGTGAAGCTGGCGAAGAAAGAAAGACAGGAGCTGCTATCGCTGATCGAGCGCAAGACGGCTGCGCAGCGAGATGTGATGCGCGCGCGAATTGCATTGTGGGCCCACGAGGGCCACGCCAATACGGTCATTGCGCGGGAACTGGGTGTATCGGTGCAAACGGTCTGCCTGTGGCGCAAGCGCATTGCCCAGCAAGGTGCCCAAGGCATTCGCGAAGGCGAGCGCAGTGGTCGTCCGCCACGCATCACGCAGGAAGCGCGACTACAGTTGATCGCGCTGGCGTGTGAAACGCAGGAACCTGAGGGACGGGTCACGCCCACGCTCGATGAGATTGTGGCGCGCGCCGTGGAGCGCGGCGTCGTCGGGCAGATCAGCCGCAGCCAGGTGCAGCGCATTCTGCAGGCCGGCGACGTGCGTCCGCACCGGGTTCAGCAATGGCTACATAGCCCAGACCCGCACTTTCGCGAGAAGGTCAACGGGATTTGCAAGCTGTACCGCAAGGCACCTCGAAACGCGGTGGTGCTCAGTATCGACGAGAAGACTGGCATTCAGGCCATCGAGCGTAAGTACCCGGGACGGGCACCCGCGCCGGGGCGACTGCGTCGTCGTGAGTTTGAATATGTTCGGCACGGCACCCAGGCGTTGATTGCCGCGCTGGACGTCCATACCGGACAGGTGCTGGCAGACTGCCGCGACCGGCGCACCCAGGAGGATCTGGTAGCCTTCATGGAGCGCGTGGCAAGCGCGTACCCGGGCAAACAGGTGCATGTCGTCTGGGACAACCTGAACACACATTGCGCCCAGGCCGTCTGGCAGGCGTTCAACGCGCGGCACGATGGGCGGTTTCACTTCCACTTCACGCCATTGCACGCGAGTTGGGTCAATCAGATCGAACTCTGGTTTGCCCGCTACACACGCCGAGTGCTGCGCCACGCGAGCCACACCAGCACCGCGCACCTGCGTGAACGCACCGAGCAGTTTGTCCGCGCGCACAATCAGGCAGCACGCCCGTTCAAATGGAGTTTCCGGGGCTATCCGCTACAAACCGGCGCATCGTAATCGAGAATCGACATGCCAGCCTTACCCGCCAAACATTACGCTGCCGAATTGCAGCGGCAACTGCGCAGCCTGCTCGGCCACGAGCAGATCATCACGCAAGCCTACGGGCGTCACCTGCTGATCAAACGTCTGGACGACGAGGAGCCGACCGTGGTGGCTCGGCTGACCGAGCTCGGCCGCAATCGTTATGGCGCCGCCTTTCGCAGCCATAGTGGGCGTTGGGAACCGTTGCCAGGCGCGGGCTCGCTCGACGAGATGGCGCAGGTGGTCGTCACGCTCCTGCAGCCGTATCTGCAGCCCGATAATTATTAAAGCTATTTGCGGGATGTTGTACTAGGACCGTGCAGACATCTGGAACGCGTGCATAGGAAATAGCTTACGCAAGGCCTTAGGATTCGTGTCCAAATACGTACGCATGCCATCAAGTTGCACGGCAAGGTAATGGTCAAACACCGCGGCCTCGGGCGACACTTCTACACGCCCGGCCGCCTCAAAGGCTGCCAGCACCTTTGAGCGATCGACGTCAGCGCCCATCCACCCGAACACGCGGATGAACGTGTGCACCTTCTTGCCACGCGGCAGAAGCTTGGCGGCCTCAGCCGCCGAAATGAAGATCTTCGACATAGTCATGGCGGATAAGCACTCCGACATCTGATTTTACGGAAAGAGAGAGCCAACGCTAGCCCCCTCGCAATGAGGGATCAGTCCTCCGTACAGTCCGCGACACCCACGACAAGACCCTCGCACTCGGCGACGCGTCCCGGCTCAAGCTTCGGAATGGCGACGAGCTCGTCTGCCAGGGCGCGCAGGAGGGGTGCAGCGCGGTGTGCTCGTGGCATTGGTACCAAGTGCGCATCTGAGACAGACAGCCCAACCATCAAGACACTCCATGCTGGGAAAGAATAAGCCCGCCCCTTCCGGGAAACGGGCATGGTTAAGAAAGAGGCGCTAGCTCTTACCGAGCCGCCAGCGCCACCACACCAATGACGGCGTGGGCCTCGTCGACCAGATCAGGCGTTTGGGAAGTAAAGAATTCCCGCTCATATCCACCTTGCCGCAGCACTTCGCACTTCATGCGAATGAAGGTACGCTTGCGCTGCGGATCCTATGGACTGTCCGCCTCGTCGGTGAACAGCCTCTGGAGCGATTGCCCTGAGTCTTGCGCCCGGTAGAGCGCAATACCCCAGCATTCATTGATCCACACCTTCTGCCCGCCCGACATCACGGAGAATTCCGTGTCCCGGTCGGATTCAGCATCATGGACGCGGATCTCGAATCCTTCCCGCTTCTCGCCGTTGGCCAGCGCCGTCTGGGTATGGATCGCGATGGTGAAGCGCGGCCCATATCAGGCGAGCAGCAGGTCGTTGACGATCCCGGTCAGGGCCGAGCCCGCATCATAGATGGATAACGCGATGACGCCGTCGGTTGGTCGCACGGCGAAATTTCGGTCAGTGGCGCCCTGCTGGGTCCTGCTGAAGGTTTTCCAGCAACTGCACTACTTCCCCAATCTGGATACGGTACCGACGGCAGTAACCGACCTTTGCGCGCGCCAGCGCCGGTCTCGATCCTCGTACACCCTTTGGCTACGACCGCAGGCTTTCGCCCACGCGGTTCCGACACTACATGGCAGTACGCGGATTCCCTGGCGTGACGCGCACTCTTCGAGCGACACCCGGCGGGCAATTGCCGGAAATCCTGCTGGAAGTAAACAGCAGTACCCACTTCAGTTGGCTCCTGCTGGGTCGCGAACCGCATCCGCGCAGTGAACTGCTGATGGTCTATCGCGGTGCTAGCGCACAGCACCTCAATGTCAGCGGCGGATCTGGTGAATATGGCCGAATATTTTTGCTTCTGCCACCGTGGCGCTGCTATCCGTGTCCCACTTTGAATCTTCCCTACCAAAGTTGGATGGCGAACGACACTGAGTCGCATAGGCTTTCCTAGTGATCCTCGTATGCGCTCAAGCAAGCGCCGAAGGCCTCCAGGCGAAAGAGGTATAGGAGACAGCATCAGGTGAGTTCTTAAGCATCACTCGCAGGGCGGCTCCACAGCCGACGGCGATCACGATCAGACGGCTAATCGTGACACTGCGCCGCACCTTATGGAGGGAGATCAGCATGTTCAAGCATTTTTTGCTTCCAATCGACGGATCGCCACTGCCAGATGAAGCGTTCCATAAAATCATCATATTTGCCAGAGAAACCGGAGCGAGAATCACTGTGCTTCAATTAATTTCCAGTCGTAATGACCTGTCGCGAGGTGACACTTCCGTGGATACGATGAATCGCCTCGCGCCGGATCCTCAGGATTCCACTTGCGGCTACTTCAAGATGTTGGAAAGAGATGCCACTGCAGCGGGGGTAACATGTGACACGATTTATGCGCTCACCGAGAAACTGTATGAAACGATCATCAGGACCGCCGAAGACAAGGGTTGCGACTTGATCCTCGTTGCGTCTAGCGGATGGGGTGTGCGCCGGTTGGGGATTGACAGCGAGGGGGAGAACGTCGAATTCCTCGGCAGGGTCCCACTTGTGATATTTTAGAGGCCACCTGACAGTGGTGGCCGTCGCCCCCGTTCTTCTTCAGAGTGCGCACGCAGAACGGTGAAGAATCAAAATAACTTACCCGCCTCCCCGAGTGACATTTATCACCAGCTCTGCGCCGCCAGAAACAGGCGGTTGCGGCGACTTTCCGAGCCGAACCGGCGCAGCAGGAGCGGCGAGGAGATCGTCCCGGCCTGGATCGATAGCGCTACCTGCATCAGGTCCTGCCAGTGGAATGCGATCAGGTCCCAGTCCACGGTGTCCGAGAACAGCCGGTCGATGTGCTTGTATTTGGTGTTGGCATCGGCACGGTAAAGCTTCAGATCCTGCCAGTTGCGGATGCGCGGCATCAGCTTGATGCCCAGCAGATGCGTGAAGGCGAACACGGCGGCCGATTGGCCCTGGGTGTCGGCCTCGACGCTCAAGCCAGCCTTGAGCAGTCCCTCGATGACATAGATGGCTTCCCACACGCCGGGGGGATGAAATGCCGGAACACCGCGATGTAGTTGTCGGCTACATGCCGGTAGGCCACCGCGCCCATCTTGCGGTAACGGAAGTGGTAGCCTGCCAGCAGATTGTTGTCGTAGAAGTCGTACTGCGTACCATCGGCCGCGACGATCTTGCCATCGCCCCAGGCTTCGGGAGGTCCAGCCGTAGATAAAGCTCAATCAGCTCTCGCTGCGCGGTCTCGAGCCTTTCCAGGCTCAAGTGCCGGCGGTTCACAAAGGACATCATGTGCGGTGTAACCCGATCCCCCATGTGCCGGGCAGCCTGGGTCGGACCCAGACTCCCGCCCCCTCCGGGGCCACACTGACAGAGTCAACTCTTGGGAGAACAACAATGCCCGCCCTGACCATTGGTTTGGATATCGCGAAGAACATCTTTCAGATCCACGGTGTGGATCGCCATGGGAATACTGTCGTGCAGCGGAAGGTTCGTCGGGTTGAGGTGCTGAAATACTTTGCCAGGCTCGCTTCCTCGTCACCGCGGCGCAGATCGCTGCAGCATCATTTGCATCATTCTTGCCACCGACCAGAAATGGCTTCACGTATTGCGTTGGCAGCAGACGAACGGTGTGCCCCAAGGAAGTCAACTCACGTGCCCAGTAATGGGAACCGTGGCAGGCTTCGATCCCGATCAGGCTCGGTTCGGTCAGTCTGAGCACGCGAAAAACTGGCGCAAAAGGGACGCGTTCATATAGATTACCCCTTGAAACCCAAGAACAGCTAGTGAGCACTCCCAACCAGGATCTAATAGTTCAGCATACCGCCCGGCCTCATCGTCGCGCTCTCGAGCAATTGCTCGTGGACAAACGAACGAAGCAGCAGCGCTTCGCGCTCCCTATAGCCGTCAAAGGCGACGCCTACATTGTGAAACGGCTCCGAGGGCCGGGCATCGGGATCTTCGCGCGTCCAGCCGTCGAGCGAGAATTTCGATTTTATGCCGGCGGCACGAAGTGTGAATTCCAAGCGAGCCTGGCGTCCCGGCATGGTCAGCGCACTGATTGTGGTCGAGACCGACGCGCCGCCGAGGCTCAGATCGGTGATCAGCACAGTCTGTGGCGGGATCTTTTCATCGTCTACGGAGAGCTTGCCGACCAGCCTGACCGGCACACGGATGCTGCCGCGCAATTCGCGTGCATCCACGTGTGTGATATCCCTTAGCATCCAGTAGGGAAACGGCGTGCGCGATGTCGCATGGACGCGCGCAGAGAAGCCGTGGATGCTGGTACCGCTAAAACCGCGAAAAAGCACCGTTTCGCCCTCCGAGATCTCGGCGGCTTCTCCCGCGAGGCTAGGCCAGGCGATAAATGCCGCGCTTTCGTCGAAGCCGATTAGCCGGCTGACCGCTGCGCGATTCGCCTCGCCCGGGCGCTTGACATGCAGCAGCGTGCCGACCAAAAGCCCATAGCGATCGTGCCATGGTGATGACGGCTCGTCGGCCCTGAGCGGCGCCATGTTGTCTGCCCAGAAACAGCGTCCTGCTCGCAAAACGAGCGTTCGGTCTTCGTCGGAATAGAAAACCGTGCCCTCATCAGCAACCGGAAAACCCAACTCATCGACCAGCGCCGACCTCAGCGGGCTTCCGAGTTCGATATCGTCAGCCTGAACTTCTCTACGCATGCTGGACCCTCTCTCGTTCAGCTCTTATGGCCGCTACTCTACAGGCATCCGGACCGGCTGTGACGTGATCCCGTCCAAGCCGATCTTTATCCCCCTGGACAACCTGGAACCCTTGTCACGACGCTTCTGAAGCAGGATGTCACCGTAGTCTGCCAAAGGCGTTACAGCAGCTTCGCCAGTGCTGGATGGTGCTTGAGCGCAGCAAACTCCGTCACGCGGTATTCCGCCAAGCCGTTTTTGTGGAATGGGTCTTCGCGCAACAGCTTGTCGAGCTCGTTTCTGGCGATGAGCCCACTCACCAAGATCACGCCGCCATCGCGTGGATTCTTGGGACCAGACACTAGGAATAGGCCCCGCGCGTACTGAGCATCGAGAAATCGTCGATGCTCGGAAAGTCGGGCTTCGATGGCATCCAGCGGCTGCGTATAGGTCAACTCAACGATAAACATGGTTGTCATTCCGAAATACTCCCAAGCGCCCTTCAGCGAAAGGGACATCTGAGGGGCGGCGATCAGAGCAACACTTCGTACCTAGACCCATCCCCGCCAAAGAGTTCGGTCAGATGCTGGGACGCCCGGAACAAGTGTGGTTTTATCCGTGCGATCGCTTCCTTGCCCAAGCGCGTTGCCGGACCGGAGATGGAAATGGCGCCTTCGAGCTTATCCGCAGAACCGAACACCGGCGAGGCTAGTGACACGATGCCCTCATAGAGCTCCCCTCGGCTTAGCGAGAACATCTCCTCGCGGATCGTATCGAACTCAGAACCCTGCCGGCCCATGAAGGCGAGTAACACCTTACCTCCGGCGCCGCGCTCGAGGGGGCGCATTTCTCCGGCCTGCACGTTGTCAGTGATCGCGAGAGGCGAGTTCGCGCGATACGCGCACAAGCGCTTGTCCCCCGATATGACGTAGAACGTTGCGCTCTCTTCCGTCAGCTCAACGAGGTTTCGCAACACAGGCATCACCAGCTCCGCAGGATGCAGATTGCGCTGGTACAGCGTCGCGAGCCGGAACGGCGTGGGACCAAGGGTAAACACGCTGCCTTCTCCCCTTCTCAGATAGCCGTATGCCTCTAGCGACTCGGCCAGCCGAAGGATCGTGCTTTTGTACAGGCCGGTCCGCTCGGCCATCTGCGCCAATGTGAAGGACAGGTGCTCCTTCGAGAACGTGTCGAGAAGGGACAGCGCTCGATTCACCGCTGCAACTCCTACTTCTTCCTCGCCGGCAGGCTCCTGCTTTGGTTCAAGGTTTTTCTGAGCCATTCGATTTTCTCCAATGTGCATCATAGGCCATAATCATCCAGCAACCGATCCGTTCTATCTGCCAGAACGCTTGACTATAGTTTAGAACGCTCCTAAAGTTCCTGCAACAGCCGAACAAGGAGACGTGGTGAAGCGCTATCAGATGTTCATCAATAACGAGTGGGTCGACTCCACCTCGGGACAGTGGTTCGAGTCTATCGAGCCGTATTCGGGCAAGGCCTGGGCGGAAGTGCCGAAGGGCAATGCCCAAGACGTTGAGAAGGCCGTGCAGGCGGCCAAGGCTGCGTTTGATGATCCCGCTTGGCGGGATCTCACCGCGACGCAGCGCGGCGCTCTTCTGCGTCGTCTCGCCGAATTGGTCAGCACGAATGTCGCGCGCCTGGCCGAGACGGAGCAGCGGGACAATGGCAAGCTGATCGCCGAAGTCTCCGGACAGGTTCAGAACGTTGCCCAGTGGTTCCACTACTACGCAGGTCTGGCCGACAAGGTGCAGGGCGCCGTGGTTCCCATCAACAAGCCGGGCGTTTTCAACTACATCAAGCACGAGCCACTGGGGGTGGTCGCGGCGATCACGCCCTGGAATTCCCCACTCGCGCTGACAGTCTGGAAGATGGCGCCGGCATTGGCCGCCGGCAATACGATGGTCATCAAGCCGTCCGAATACACCTCGGCATCGCTGCTGGAACTTGCTGCATTGACCAAGGAAGCCGGCTTCCCCGCTGGTGTGGTCAATGTCCTCACGGGCTTCGGCGCAGATGTGGGTGAACCGCTAGTGCGCCATCAGGACATTGCCAAGATCGCGTTCACAGGTGGCGACATTGCCGGCCAGCGCATCAACGAGATTGCGGCAAGCGACTTCAAGAAGGTTACGCTCGAACTGGGTGGAAAATCGGCAAACATTGTCTTCGACGACGCCGATCTTGACCAAGCAGTAAAAGGCGCCGTGGCGGGCATCTTCGGAGCCGCCGGGCAGACCTGCATGGCTGGTTCCCGGTTGCTGGTCCAGCGCAATGTGCACGACCAGTTCGTCGAGATGCTGATCAAGGTTGCCAGCGAGGCGGTCATCGGCGACCCCTCCAAACACGAAACACAAGTTGGTCCGATCGCAACCGAAGCCCAGTTCCGGAAGATCCTTTCCTACATCGAGATTGCGAAGAGCGGCGGAGCACGCTGCATTCTCGGCGGCCACGCACTGACCGGCGACGCCTACGGACAAGGCCAGTTCATCGCCCCGACGATCTTCACGGGTGTGACAAACGACATGCGTATCGCCCAGGAAGAAGTCTTTGGGCCGGTGCTTGCCGTTATCCCGTTCGACACGGAAGACGACGCCCTGCGCATCGCCAACGACACCATGTTCGGTCTCGCCGCCGGGGTATGGACTTCCGACCTGCATCGCGCGTTCTACATGTCCGACCGCCTGAAGGCAGGCACCGTGTGGGTGAACAACTATCGCGCGACCAGCTTCACCACACCGTTCGGCGGCTACAAGCGCAGCGGGATCGGCCGCGAGGGTGGCGTGGACGCCATCAAGGAATATCTCCAGACCAAGAGTGTCTGGATCACTACCAAGCCGGCCAAGGCAAACGCCTTCGTTCTGGGCTAATGGCGCACCACCAATACAATCAGGAGGAGCTACTGTGAACGATAAATTTGACGCGGACGTCGTCATCGTGGGATGTGGTGTTGCCGGGCTTTCCGCAGCCGTTACCGCGCTGGAAGCGGGCCTCAAGGTCATCAACCTGGAGCGCTCGGATGAGAGCCACTTTGGCGGAAATTCGCGGTGGACCGAAGCCTACATGCGCATGAAGAACGACTCGGAAATCTCCGCCGATTTCGAGGAGCACTTCGCGAACAATGCCGGATGGAACATCGACCCCAATGTGCTCGATGCTCTCACCGACTCCTACGCGGACTGGCCGTCCTTCGTGAAGTCGCACAGCCTGCCGGATCCCGAAGTCATCTCCGCTTTCGCCAACTCGGTTCCATCCACGATCTCCTGGCTCAAGGGACTGGGCCTGAAGTTCGAACCTCAACCGATCTACCTGCTGACGCAGAACACCACTCGCATCGCAGCCAAGGGCGGCGGCCTCGCCATCATCGAGGCATTGCGTGCCAAGGCGTTGGCACTTGGCGGTGAAATTCGATACCGTACCACTGCGACCGACCTCGTTCGCAACGACAACGGCGCGGCCTGCGGCGTCGTCATCACGAACCCCGACGGCGTCCGGTCGCAGTTGCTTGCAAAACACGTGGTCCTGGCGAGCGGCGGGTTCCAGGGTAATCCGGAGATGATGACGAAGTATGTCGGTCCGCGCGCAAAGCACATTCGGCCAGTTGCCATCGGCGGCTATTACAACCGTGGCGAGGGCATCCAGATGGCGCTCAACGCCGGCGCCGCTCCTGCCGGGGAATTCGGTTCCTATCACGCGGAGCCCGTTGATCCCCGCTCGCGGCAGGCAGAGGCCGTCGTGTTCATCTACCCATACGGCATGCTGGTCAACAAGCTCGCCAAGCGCTTTGTCAACGAGGCGCCGGGAACCGTCGACGCGCACTACGACAACATCGCGCGCACCATCGCGGATCAGCCGGACGGCATCTCGTACGTCATCTTCGACTCCAAGGTCGAAGACATTCCGCGCTGGAAGACCAGCATCCGCAGCGATCAGCCCCCCGTTTCCGCGCAGACGCTCGACGCCCTCGCCGCGAAACTTGGCCTTCCCGAAGATGCGTTCGCGCAAACCGTCGCTACCTTCAACGCAGCATGCCCGCAGCGCTCGGATGCCTTCGAGCCATTCACCGTGGACCACCGCGGCACCGAAGGCCTCGAGATCAACAAGAGTCACTGGTGCCGTCCGATCGACCAGGCGCCTTATTACGCCTATCCGATCATCTCCACGAACTGCTTCACGTTTGGCGGCCTGAAGGTCAATGAGAACGCGCAGGTTCTGGATCAGGACGGCCGCGTTATGGCAGGCCTGTACGCGGCTGGGGAAACCATGGGCATCTATCACCAAGTCTATACGGGCTCGACGTCCGTGCTTCGGGGCCTGGTCTTCGGTCGCCGAGCTGCCCAGTACATTGCGCTCAGCAATGACCGCTGAAGCAACCGATCAAGCATACCGACATATAAGAACTCCAGGAGACTCACCATGGACAGACGCACGTTTCTGTCGCTAGCAGGCGCTTCCGCGGGATCGATTGCACTCCCGCGTCTTGCCGTCGCCCAGCCGAAGCCGCTGGTGTACTACAGCATCAATGCCTTTTCTGGCAACTTCGCTGCAAGCGGCAAGTACAGCGACCTCGGCGTACGCGCAGCCATCTCCGCCTACGGGAGCCGGCTTGGCCGCGCTATCGAATACAAGCGCATCGATACCGAAGGCAACCCAGCCATTGCCGTGCGCAAGGTCCAGCAGGCCATCAGCCAGGACGGCGCACGCCATTTCGGCGGGGCCGCCCTTTCGTCGGAGGCGCTGGCCATCATGAAGGAGGTGAACAAGGCGAACGGCGTCTACATCACCTACGTAGGAGCGGATGAGGTCACGGGCAAGGACTGCAACCGTTCCACGTTTCGGTGGTCCACACCGACCTTTGGCGCGGTCAACACGGTCCTGCGGCCCTTGTTCCAACAGAATCCGAAATGGAAGAAGGCGTACACGATCACCGGCCAGTATGTGTTCGGAGAGGCGCTGCTGCGCAACTCGAAGGCAGTGATGCAGGACGCGAAAGTAGAACTCGTCGGAAACAGCTACCACTCGCTTGCCGAAAAGGAATTCTCGGGCTATCTCGGCAACGCGATGGGCTCCGGAGCCGATGTTCTCGTAATCCTGAACTTCGGCGCAAACACGCTCGACCTGCTCCGGCAGGCCGCCAGCTTCGGAATCAAGACGCGCATGGCCGTGGCAGTTGTCTGGTTCTCCGGCCTGGACACTTTCCAGGCGCTCGGCGCCGATGTCACCGAGGACATATATTTCGGCCTGCAGTACTGGCACGGACTCGATACGCCGGGTAATAAGACGTTCCTCGACGTGTATCGGCGCGAATTCAAGGAGAACCCTCGGTTCTATTCGGCCGCCGACTACCAGATCGCCACGCTGATGTTCGACGCCATCAGAAAAGGGGGCAGCGAAGACCCCGCAGCCATCATCAAGGCGCTGGAGGGCTACACCTATGCCGGCCTGACCGGCGAGGAGCAGGTGCGTCCTTTCGACCATCAGGTCATCAAGAACTACTTCCTTGCCCGAGGGAAGAAGAAGTCCGCCATGAAGGATGCGGACGACTTCGTGGACATTCTGTCGTCGTCGAAGACTGCCAGCCCCAAATCCGCGTCGGATTGCAAGATGGCCTGAGGCCACAGCCGGAGTCGTCGACATGAACATCTATGTCTTCCAAGCCCTGAACGGGCTCGGCCTGGGAATGATCTATTTCCTGCTCTCGGTCGGGCTGAGCATCATTTTCGGTCTCCTTGGTTTCGTCAACTTTGCACACGGCGCCTTGTTTCTCGTTGGCGCCTACGCCGCCTTCTTTACTAGCCAGGCAACCGGGAGTTTTGCGCTGGGCCTCATCGCCTCATTCGTTTGCGTCGCCAGTGTCGGCTTGGTCGCCGAGCGCTGGTTGCTCAGGCGAACGTACAAAATGTCCCACGAGGCGCAGATCCTCGTGACCGTCGGCCTCACGTTCGTGCTCACCGAAACCGTGGTCTATTTCTTTGGGCCTGAGTCCCAGCGCGTGGCTCCGCCAGAGGCACTGAGCAGCGTCCTGATGATCGGACCGTACCCCATCCCCAGCTATCGGGTCTTCATCGTCATCGTTTGCGCGGTAATTGGGGCGGCGCTCTGGTGGCTGTTCGAGCGAACGATGTTCGGGGCCAGGGTCCGCGCAGGGAACGAACGTCCGCAGATGCTCAAGCTGCTGGGCACGAAAGTGTCGCGGGTGTATGCGATCGCTTTCGGACTGGGAACCGGTTTGGCTGGCCTAGCCGGTGGGCTGGCCGTGCCCCTCCGCGGCGCTGATCCGTCCATGGGCGTCGAAGCCATCGTCATTGCCTTCGTGGTGGTCGTCATCGGCGGCATGGGCAGCTTCAGTGGACCGCTGGTCGGCGGGCTGATCATTGGTGTAACACAAAGCATGATGAGCGCCATCTGGCCGGAGGGAGCACGCCTTGCCATCTTCCTTCTCATGGTTGTCGTTCTTCTTCTGATGCCCAAAGGACTCTTCGGCCGTGCTTAATACCATTTCAAAGTCAGCCGGGGCGTTCTACCTGACGCTGCTGGCCTTGCCCCTCGCATTGCCATTGATGTCGGGGTCCGCCACCACTGCGGTCGTCGTGATGATCTTCGGGATCGCTGCTGCGGCCTGCAACCTGATGCTCGGCTATGCCGGCCTGCTCAGCTTCGCGCAGGGAACGTTCTTTGGCGTCGGCTCTTATGCGGCTGGTCTACTGCTAAGGAGCCATCCCGGCTTGGGCCTCGGCGTGCTTGTGCTCTGTGCTGTCGCTGGTGCGGTGGCCGCCCTGATCATCGGCATGCTGAGCATCCGGCGCAAAGGCATCTACTTCGTCATGATCACACTGGCGATGGCGCAGATGGCATTCTTCGCGGCGCTATCGTTCCCGGATGTAACGGGTGGCGAGAATGGTCTTCTCGACATTCCTCGCTTGAGTGCCGGTCTGGATGGCGTCCTCTCGGAATTGCAGAGCCAGTATCTGGTCGTGTCGGTGATGTTCTTCCTCGCGTTCGCTTTCCTGCGCCGGGTCGTGCGATCGCCGTTTGGCCGGGTACTTGACGCCGTGCGCGAGAACGAAACGCGCGCCCAGATGGCAGGCTACGACGTTCGGCGTCTCAAGCTCCTCGCCTTCGTCATATCCGGCTCCGTGACCGCGCTGGCGGGCGCGCTGTATGCAATCCAGTTGCGCTCAGCGCCCCTATCGAACATCGACCTGATGATGTCGGAAACGATTCTGATCATGGCCATCCTCGGCGGCAAACGATCGCTTCTGGGTGCCGTCTTTGGGGCTTTGCTGATGACCTTGATGGCGGAGCAGCTTTCCCAATTGTGGCCGCGGTGGCAAATGATTGTCGGCTTTGTGCTCATCGTGACCGTCCTCTTCGCACCGAGCGGCATCGGTGGAGTCTTTTCCCAATGGCGAACGTCACGTGAGAAACGGAAGGCCAGCGGATCGCACCTGAGTAGTAAGGAGACTGCGTGATGACAGCCACCATCCTGACCACTCGGGGGCTGGGCCTCGACTACGGCAGCTTCACCGCCGTGGGCAAGGTCGACCTCGACCTGAAAGCAAATACGCTCCACTCATTGATCGGACCAAATGGCGCGGGAAAGACGTCGTTCTTCAACATCGTGAGCGGACGATTGCCCGCCACGCGCGGGACAATCGACTTTGAGGGCAAGAATATTACGCGCTCTCCGGCGCATGGGCGGGTGAAGCTTGGCATGGCGCGCAGCTTCCAAGTGACGAGCCTGTTCCCCGAAAGCACGGTTTTGGACAATCTGCGCCTTGCCGCAATGGGATACGAGGCTGGCCGGTCTCTCCATTTCTGGAGCACCTGGAACAAGGAGGCCAGCAAACACGAGATTGCCGACAAGGTGCTCATCGAGCTGAATCTCGCTCGCTACGCGACCGTGCCGGTGGGCGCCCTCTCACACGGCACACAGCGGCTGGTGGAGATTGGAATGTGCCTCGTGGCCAGGCCTAAGCTCCTACTTCTCGATGAGCCGATGGCAGGCCTAGGGCTTGCAGATGTCCCCCGTGTCTCCGAGCTCCTGCTGCAGTTGAAGGCTAGCTACACCATTCTGCTGGTCGAGCACAACATGCACGTGGTCATGGGCATCAGCGACCGCATCACGGTCATGTTCCAGGGAAACGTCATCGCAGAAGGCTCCCCTGATGAAATTCGACAGGACGCCAACGTAAAGCGTGTTTATCTCGGGAGTTCGGTATGACTCAGCCACTACTCGCTCTCTGCGGCGTTCAAGCCTCATATGGCAAGAGCATTGCGTTGGAGGATGTCTCGCTGCAAGTCGGTCGCGGAGAGGTTGTCAGTCTTATGGGCCGAAACGGCATGGGAAAAACCTCCACGCTGAATACCATCGTCGGCGTGCTGCAGAAGACCGCGGGCTCGGTCCATCTCGACGGTGTCGACATCAGCGATCTTGAGTCGGACGAAATCTCGCGCCTTGGCGTCTCGCTCGTGCCGGCGGACAGAGGCATCTTCACGCTGCTGTCGGTTGAGGAGAATCTGAAGATCGCCAGGCGCAAGCACTCCGCGTGGACTTTGGAGAGCGCATACGCGAGCTTCCCTCGGCTCAAGGAGCGGCGGAAGAACCTTGGCGGCGCGCTGTCCGGCGGCGAGCAACAGATGCTGTCGATCGCGCGAGCGCTGATGCAGGGCCCGAAGGTCCTGCTTCTGGACGAGCCGACCGAGGGGCTGGCGCCGGTGATCGTGGACGAGCTGGTCGAGCTGATTGCAAGTGTCGGTCGCTCCGGCGTATCGATCGTGCTGGTGGAACAAACCTTCGCCGTTTGCCGGGCGCTGGCGTCGCGCCACTACATCTTGGAGGAAGGCCACATGGTGTTCGAAGGGCCAACGGCGGCGTTGGACGACGATCCCACCATACTGGAGCGCTTCCTCGGGCTGGACGTCGGAGGTCACGCGTAGCTTTTTCTTCCCAGACGTAGGCATACCGGGACGCCAGCGTTTTCACTGGTGTCGGGCCCGCGCTTGCCCGCGAAATACGCGTCAGCGGGTGCCGGGCCTGCGCACGGCCAGACGTACCAAACAGAACGAGACAATTCATGCGCTTATCTCGCAACAGCTTCAGATGTCGGACAGCGCTTCCGGGCATGCCAGGCTACTTCTGCATGTCCATCGTGGAGGCAGAGAAGAACGGCGCCGGCGCGCTTACACGGCTGCCCTACAGCTTGCGGGTGCTGGCCGAACATCTGCTTCGCCACGAAGACGGCGATGTTGTGCGCAAGGAGGATATCGAGGCGCTCGGAGAATGGACCCTCACCGGGTCGAGCGCCAAAAGCGTGGGCTTCATGCCCGGCCGTGTCCTGATGCAGGACGCGGCCGGTCTTCCAGTTCTCGCCGACCTGGCTGCGCTCGATGAGGAGCTGCGAGCGCAGCGCGGCACCGGCATCACGCTGAAGCTTCCGGCAGATCTGATCGTCGACCACGCTGTGGAGGTGGATGCATCCGGCACGCATGCCGCCCTTTCCGCGAACCTTCAGCTTGAGTTCGAGCGGCACGGCAAACGATATGAATTTCTCAAGTGGGCCGCCCAGCGGTTCACCAACCTTCGCATCGCGCCTCCTGGCATCGGCATCTGTCATCAGCTCAACCTCGAAGTGCTAGCCGACCTCGTCAGCACGAACACAACAGATGACCCCGAACTCTTGGGATTCGATTCGGTACTCGGCACGGACAGCCACACCACCATGGTCAACGGCCTTTCGATCTTCGGCTGGGGCGTTGGCGGTATCGATGCGACAGCAGCCTTGCTCGGTGAGCCCACCGTCATGCGCATTCCGGATGTCATTGGGGTGCGCCTGTACGGCAGCCTTCGGCCAGGTGTCCAAGCAAGTGATCTGGCCCTCACGCTAACCTCCACACTGCGGGAACACGACCTTGTGCAACGGGTGGTGGAATTCTGCGGGCCTGCGCTCGGCACACTGTCTGTGCCCGATCGAGCTACCGTCGCCAATATGGCGCCCGAGTATGGCGCGACCATGGCCTACTTCCCGCCGGACGCGCAAACGCTAGCCTACCTTCGCTGGACCGGCAGGCCTCAGGAACACTTGGCGCGGGTGGAAAGCTTCCTTCGAGCTCAGGGCACGTACCGAGTGGCCTCAGATCCCGAGCCATGCTTCACCGCGGTCATCGACTTCGATCTCGGCTCGGTTGAACCAACGGTCGCTGGCCCTTCTCTGCCTCAACAGCGCCGCACCCTGACCGAGGTGCCGGCCACGATCGGGCACGCGGGGATGGGAGAAGGGCTAACGCATGGAGCCGTTGTGCTTGCGGCCATTACCTCGTGCACGAATACATCAAATCCCGAGGCCCTCGTCACGGCGGGACTCTTGGCAAGGAACGCGGTCGCGAGGGGCATGCATGTGCCCAGATGGGTCAAGACCTCCTTTGCCCCGGGCTCCCGCGTCGCGTCCGAACTCCTCAGCGCTGCGGGACTGCAGCAACATCTCGACACGCTGGGTTTTCATGTTGTCGGTCACGGCTGTGCCACCTGCATGGGAAACTCCGGGCCTCTGCTTCCCGGCGTAGAAGCCTACGTGAAGAATGAGAAGCTGTCGGTTGCCGCCGTTCTTTCCGGCAACCGCAACTTCGAGGGAAGAATTCATCCGGCCGTCCGGTCCGCCTATCTGGCATCGCCCGCGCTCGTGGTGGCCTATGCGTTGGCCGGCAATCTCGCCGTCGATCTGTCATCTGCCCCGCTGGGCTCTGCGCTCAATGGCTCCCCCATCCGACTGGCCGATATCTGGCCTGCCCCTCAGGAAGTGCGAGCAGCATTGGAGGGGGTCCGACTCGAATCGCACTTCGCTGCGAATCGGCGAATTTGGCAGTTGGGAACGGCGGAATGGGACGCGCTCCCCAGCGCGGTTGGGGAGGAATACCCGTGGGAAGCTCGCGCGGGGTACATCCGCCGTCCGCCGTTCCTTGAAACAACCATTAGACGGCCATTGCTCACATCAGATATCGTGGGAGCCCGGCCGCTGCTCATTCTTGGCGATGCGGTGACCACGGATCATATTTCCCCGGTTTCCCGAATCCCAACCGATTCAACTGCCGGCAGATGGCTTCAGGAACATGGCGTTCCAGCGACCAAACACGGAACATTCAGCGCCAGGCGGCTTAACCATGAAGTCATGTTGCGAGGAGGCTTCGCCAACCCACGCATCCGAAACCGCCTGCTTTCCGAGATCGAAGGTGGCTTCACACGAATTCTCCCCCATGGAGACGTCGTCCCGATTCATGAGGCTGCGGGGATCTACGCCGATCGCGAGGTTCCGACGATCGTGATAGCGGGCGAGCGCTACGGAGGCGGATCTGCTCGCGACTGGGCCGCGAAGGTGACGCGCCTGCTTGGCGTTCGTGCGGTGATTGCAAGGAGCTTCGAGCGCATCCACCGCGCCAACCTCGTAGCATTCGGCGTACTGCCGCTAGAGACACAAGAGGAGCTTGGCAGCTTGCTTACAGGAGGCGAGACACTCGATATGGTCGGCCTGCCCGCGGCGCTACGACTTGGAGGAGAACTCGAGCTCACGATTCGCGCCCCAGATGGCACAGTTGTGAAGCGCCTCAAGCTTGTTTGCCGGATCAATACTACCGTGGAAGCGGAATGGTTGAGGTCGGGTGGAATGCTCGGACGCGTTCTCGACAAACTTCTCATTGAAACTGCTACTCGTCCGCCGTCATGACGTTGAGCAGTGGCAAAACTATGCGAGTCGATAACCGGTCTGACACGCCGCTGTCTCGATTGAGCGATCTGATGTGGGAAGTGCGCGCACTTGCTCGCGAAGCGGACAAGCGCACGCTTGCGCAGTGTGCCGGCCATAGACATGAATATGCTGAACGCCTTGAATCCATGCTCGATGCGTGGATGACCTCATTCACCGGGCGTGAGTTGTTGATATGTTTTGGCGCGGCCCTTGAGTTGGGCGTGGTCCCAGAGCGGCATATCTCAAGATGCATGACGGCCGCAAGCGGCAACCAAGCGAGCGACATACGCGCTCTCTTTTGGGCAGGGATGCGAAGAGTTCCAACATCTCGGCTCACCTCTATCCGTCGCGGTGAATGCGAGCATGGTTAGTCGCTGAGACAGGTTACCAAGTACGGCGGTCGGCCGAACCCTGGGTCTCCTGCGTCGAGGAATGCTGCCACCGTACTGAACGCCGCTTGGAATTGCGCAACAGTGCCGATGCCGCTAAATGCGACTCGTGGCCAGAGACTGTAACCGAGACCCGAACGGCCAGCTACTGCCCGACAGCGGCTATGTGCGACCAGTGTCCCAACCACCGCTTGTCGCCAAGATGGCATGGACGCCGCCCTCTCTTCGCAACCCGCCAGATTTCGCACAAAAGGCGGCTACCCCTAGCTCCACTAAATTGGAGACCAGTTATGCAAAAACCCTTGCGCAATGTCCGCGTGCTCGACCTCACCAACGTGCTGGCCGGGCCCTTCTGCTGCCACCAACTCGCCCATATGGGAGCCGAAGTCATTAAGGTGGAGACGCCTGGCACCGGTGACCTGGCCCGCCAATTGGGTGCCGACCCGGAACTGAATCAGCGCTTGATGGGCGTGTCATTTCTGGCGCAGAACCCCGGCAAGCAGTCGATAACGATCAACTTGAAGCATGCGCGCGGCAAGGAGGTATTCCGTAAGCTGGTGTGCAGCGCCGATGTGGTGGTGGAGAACTTCCGACCCGGCGTGATGAATCGGCTTGGGCTGGGCTACGAGATGCTGAAGCAGGAGAATCCGCGACTAATCTATTGCGCCATCTCCGGCTTCGGTCAAGATGGTCCGCTCGCAGAGCTTCCCGCCTATGACCAGATCATCCAGGGCATGTCCGGGGTGATGAGCATCACGGGTGACCCACAGACCGCGCCCTACCGCGTTGGCTATCCGGTCTCGGATACTATCGGCGGCCTTACCGCGGCCTTCGCGGTGGCGGCTTCGCTCGCCGACCACCAGCGCACCGATGGCTATTTCATCGACGTATCGATGCTGGAGGCCACGCTGGCCACCATGGGCTGGGTGGTCTCAAACAACCTGATCGCAGGCAAGACGCCGGCGCCAATGGGTAACGAGAACATGACGGCTAGCCCGTCCGGCACGTTCCGCACCGGCGATGGGCTGCTCAACATCGCTGCAAACAAGCAGGAGCAATTCGAGGCCGTGTGCCGCGTGGTTGGCCGGCCCGAACTGGCCACTGACGAACGTTTCGCTCAGCGTCAGGGCCGCCTGGCAAATCGCGTTGCCCTGACCGATGCGCTGGAGGTTGAGCTGGTGAAGAAACCCGCCATGGAATGGTGGCCCCTGCTGAACGCTGCCGACGTTCCGGCGGGACCGGTCCTAAGCGTACCCGACACGCTAGCGCACCCACAGGTGCGCGACCGCGGCATGATCGGCGTATTTCCCAATGCTCCAGGCGTCGGTCGCGACATCCGCGTGGTGCGTACCGGCTTCAAGGTCAACCGCGAAGCACCGGCTGTGGACACGCCGCCACCCGAACTTGGTCAGCATACCCGCCAAGTGCTCGGCAGTCTGGGCTATAGCGATTCAGATATCGACCAACTCAGCGAGGAGCGTGCAATATGAGCGGCGCTGAGGAAGTCATGAATCCCGGGGAAAACACAATGGATCCGGGCCAGCGCCTGTCACAAGACTGGTGGCGCACCGAAATCATCGATATGCGTCCGGGCGAAATCCGCTACCGCGGCTACCCGATCGACCAGTTAATCGGTCGCGTGTCGTTTGCACAGATGATCTGGCTAATGCTGCGCGGCGAACTGCCCAGCCCGCGCCAAGGGGAACTGCTAGATGCCGCACTGATGGCTGCGGTCGACCACGGGCCGCAGGCTCCCAGCATCGCCATCGCGCGCATGGCGGCTACCTGCGGCGTGGGTCTCAACAATGCGATGGCGTCCGCCATCAACGTGCTGGGTGACGTACATGGTGGTGCCGGTGAGCAAGCAGTGGCGCTGTACGAGGACGTCGCTGCCCGCCTCGGCGTAGGCAATACCATGGCCGACGCCGTGGCCGCCGCGCTCCAACACTACCGCGATCGTTACGGCAAATTTGTCTCCGGTTTCGGCCACCGCTTCCATCCGGTCGACCCGCGGGCACCACGCCTGCTGGCACTAGTCGACCAGGCCGGCACCGACGGCGTGCTGAGCGGACGCTACGCGGCAATCGCGAGGGCCGTCGAGAACGCGCTCGCGGCGGGGCGAAGCAAGCCCATCCCGATGAACATCGACGGGGCGACAGCGGTTATCTACGCGGAACTTGGCTTTCCTGCACCGTTGGCGCGGGGCTTGTTCTGTCTGTCTCGCTCGGTTGGGATTCTGGCGCACGCGTGGGAGCAGACCTGTCAGGGCGGGCGCAACAAGGGGCCGATCCCACGCCAGTTCCTGTGGACTTACAACGGCGAACCTCAACGAGACGTACCGGAGGCGCCGATGCGCTGAGGATAAGCATGGCGCAGTTCAGTGAGCCAGGCGCCGCCAATACATCAGTTCGGACCGCGCACGCGACAGCAAGCGATGCGCCAGGCCATTGCAGTCTTAAGGAGCGTCCAACTCTGCTTGGTGGTCGTCTTGCCTTGTCAACTGAAGCGACCCCTACCCCGCATCCAAATGTGCTACCACGGGCTCGAGGAATATCTTGGCGTCCTGCGGCAGCTTGAGGTGGCCGTAGAAGTGATTAAGGCGGGCTTGCCAAGCCTCGTTGGAAATCAGTAGCGCCGCCTGGCTACGGTAGGCGAAGCTGTGGTCCAGGAAGACCGAGCCATTACGCAGCGCCACCCGCAGGGCAAACAGCGTCCCCCATTCGAAGGCGGCCAGGGCCCGCTTGCGATCCTGGCCCTCCAATGCTGGCTGCCAGGCACGTCCTAATCGAGCCGTAACCTTATCGGGCAGCCAGTCGGCGCTGCGCGCATAGAGCTTGCGAAGCACCTCCATGGCCTCGATCACCGGGTGGGCCGACTGGGCGGCGAATGGCAGGCGAACCAGCCTACCCAGCATGGCCCTGGCTTGCCGGTGTCGTGACAGGAGTTGGTCCCCCTTTGTTTTCGCTGCAGTTTACTGGGGTAGCCGCCCCTTGTAGCCATGCGGGTTTCCGGGCCGCCACCTAAAAAAATGCCAATGAATCAATAGGTAGCTGTCTGCCTCGCTCCAGTTTTTTGAAGTGCCGCAAGCGACATATTATCGTGCTGAACGTTGCGACCACCTTTCATTGCCGCTACCCTCCGCAGTCCGTCTCACGCGTGGGAGAAGCGCGATGGATCACTGGCGGTTGGCCTACCTCGGGATGCGGCAGATCCCACAGGAACTCAGCGAGTTCGAGCTTGCCACGTTCTTCACCTACTCCCCCAAGGAACGGGCACTGATTGATGCTCGGCGCAGCCCTTTGTATCGCTTGGCCGTCGCCGTACACATCGGCGGCTTCTCCCGTTTGCCGTCGTGCAGGGCGATTTTCCAGGCGCTGTTCGACAGCTCCAGGGCCACTGCCAATACATCTTCTCCGGGCATAGAATGATTGATACGGGTCGGTTGCATGACGTGCTCCAAGGTGAATGGGTCGCACCTTACTTTAGGATCGCTTTGCGTGCGTTACCGACCCGCCTTCATTCATAGGATCTAGGCCGCTACCAGGTCTTCCATTTCGCTTATGGATTGGTAGTAGTCGAAGTGAGACGTTTGATAGCCACGTTGTCAAAACGTTTCTCGTTCCTCAAGGCGGGGATATCTATCTTCTTACAGAAAATGGTATTAATGAATTTTGGACAAATCCAACGGTACACGTCAAGCGGACGCGTGTTGAAAAGTTTCTTACGGCAATTAGGACAGGATCTACTCGTATGTTGCCAGAAAAATATTTCCGCCATGAGTTAGAACCGTTTCTACCATTAACCTCCGACATTTCTCAGTAACGACATCAGGGCAGAGAAAGCTAATTCAAGCAACTAGAGCATTGCTCAGCAGCGCTGACAGGATCGCCCTGTAGCGCGCCAACGACGAGGAGGACTGCCGCCGCCAGAATGGAAGGCATTACATTCGTCTTTGTGATTTTGGGAGAGATCATGTCTAGGCGCTTACCGCTTCAGTGTATTGTTGTGTGCATGGCATCGCTTGTCATTTCCGACGGCATAATTGCAGGGCCACCATCTCAGCCTTGGCCAACCAACAAGGAACTCTGCAAGGCAGGCATCTCAATTTTGATGGGTAGAGATCCGCGCATCATGAAGATCGACAGCACGGATGGTGCGGTCATCTACTTATCATATATCCGCCCGGATGATCGTTCCCTATGGAGTTACCGTTGCAAGGTCGAAGGCAATCGCATCATCTGGGCTTCTTCAACGGGTCGTTGGAGGACTCATCCATTGGATGAGGTGATTACCTTCAGTGTGAGCGGTGATAGGCTTCACTTGGATCAGGCATATAGCGATCAAAGCGCCACAAAGAAAACGTTTACGCGCGCACAACTCAAATAGCGGCGACGGCTGCACTCCAATGTCGTCTCGTCCAACGCAGCGGCGCGGTGCGCGACGTCCCCCGTCGCGCTCGGCCCTGAGTAGCGCTAGATGGTGTATTCGAATGGAAGGGACTTCCCCGTCCCGAGGTTGCGGCGGAAGCCGCCAGTTGGCACCGACGTGCCCGCGGAATATCTCGGCCACCGCCAAACGAGCGCGGCAAGCGCGAAGGCTTCTTCTAGGGAGACCGCATGACTTACGTGAAAACCATTCGGGCCGTCTTGGCCTCCGGGCGCTTCATCGCCATCGACCTGCATCGGCACGAAAGCGCCCCGCATGCCGTTGAGGTGCTGATGTGCCTCCGGCCGGTCGAGCGCGGTATCGACGTGACCCTCCAACCTCTGCAAACGCCGGCCGCGATGACCGCCGACCAAGCGTTCGCGTTCGCCTGGGCGAAGGCGCAGGGGGTCGCGCAGCACCACGATGACGCCATCGTGGGCGTGCAAATGACGGTTAATGTGCTGTCGGACAGCGTGATCGCGGCCGTTACCGGCGGATTGCCCATCACGCACATCTAAGCCGGTCGCCGGGGCGGAAGTCCCGGCGTACAGGTTTTCCGGAAATTGTCGCCATAGTGATAAGAAGTGCTATTTCCTGCAGACCAAGGGCGACCGCCACTACCAAGGCACCACCTTTCGGGCGCCGGCCTCAACGGCCAGCGCGAACTGACCCGCACTTACTTCAGTGTCTTCAACCGGTTGTTCGCCGCACGCGCGCCTTCAGTACCTGGATACTTGGCCACTACCTGTTCCAGCGTTTTGCGCGGCCTTGTTGCATAAATCGAATTTGAAGGCAAAGGCACCGCTATGATCATGATTTCAGGCGATGCGGACGGACTTCGGGCGAGCGAGAGCCGCCATGCGGTTCAGCACGCCTACGCGGATCGAGACCTCGGTCGCCTGGGAGCCTATCTCACGCGCCCACAGGCAGGGGCCGGTGAGAGTCTTGAGCCGGTACATCAGGTTCTCGGCCAGCGAGCGCCGGTGATAGCCGCTAGCTTGCTTCCATTCTCGCCTACTGCTCTTTCCGATAGCGTCGATGGCCGCATTGCGCCAAGCTGCACCGGGCGTGTTGTCAGGCCAAGGCATCGCGCCCTCGCGCGGCGGGATCGACGGGGTAGCGCCGCGCGCTTCAATTTGCGCGTGGCACGGCTTGGTGTCGTAGGCACCGTCGCCGCCGATGGTTTCGATCGGCACGTCAGCCGGAATCTGGGCGAGCAGATCGGGCAACACTTCGCCATCGCCGACGTCCTGATGGGTCATCAGCGCGGCGCGGACTTGGCCGGTGTTCGCGTCCATCGCCAGATGAACCTTGCGCCAGATGCGGCGCTTGGACCAGCCGTGCTTGCGCACCTTCCATTCGCCTTCGCCATAGAGCTTCAGGCCAGTACTGTCGATGACCAGGTGCAGCGGCTCATCAGGGCGCAACGCCGGCAGCACGATCGCCAGATCCTGTGCGCGGCGAGACAGCGTCGTGTAGTTCGGTACCGGCAGATCAGGAAACGCGAGCTTGCGCAGGCTACCCGCAAAGCCTTGCAGCGCGCGCAGCGGCAGATGGAAGACTTGTTTGAGGCCAAGCAGGCCTTGAATCAGAGCATCCGAGTAGACCACCGGGTGGCCGCGCTTGGAGGCCTGCGCAGGAGGTGGCGCGTACATGCTCTGGTCGATCCACATCGTCACGTCTCCTCGTGCGATCAGTCCCGCGTTGTACTGTGCCCAGTTCATGACGCGGTATTTTGCCTTGGGCTCCGCTTGCTTCTTGGTCGTGTCTCTGCGCATCTTCCCGGCAAAAATCGAGAATCTACGCAGGAACTCGAAGTGTTAACAGAGGCACCGCTCAAACTGTTGTGCGTAAACGTCAGTACGCTGTCTAGCGGGCCGATTTATGCAACAACGCCGCTTGTCACCGCCTCAGCGTGACCAGACTCTCATCGAGGCAGCGTGCAAGGCCAGTCATGTTAAGCGGGAACGCACACATAAAAGCTTCATTTTCGACATCACCTCCATGCGAGTGCGCAAGCCAAGGCGCAGGAGGATGGCTGACACATGTTCCTTGACAGTGTTTTCCGAGAGGCCCAGGCGTCGCGCGATCAGTTTATTGGGCAATCCGTCCAGCAAGGCGACGAGCACGGCGCCTTGGCGTTGGGTTAGACCCAGTTCTTCCGGCGTGATTGACATGCCTTCCGCTGGGGTTAACGATTGACCTTGCTCGCTGCGTGCGTTGTGACCAGAACGCGCCATGTCTCCAGCCAGCAATTCCTGCAAGCAGAGACTTTTCATCCGCGACATAGCCTCCTTGCGAGTACGCGCGCCAAGCCGATGGAGGATGGCCGAGACATGCTGCTTGATCGTGCTTTCCGCTAAGCCCAGGCGATGGCCGATGTCCTTGTAGGACACTCCCTCCAGCATCAGAACCAGCACCACGCTTTCGTGCTCGGTAAGGCCGTGCTCCTCCAAAATGCTTGGGATGTTATTTGCGGCTTTGTGGGAGCGCTCGCGCCCGCTTTGCGCCTCTCCGCCAGCGACTAAGTCGCCCACTGCGACAATGGAGGCATTGGTATGTGCGTGTGCGTGCTCGTCAATGAAGTTGCGCAACGGGAGCGCAGCGACGTCTGGATGCTCGAGCTTTGCTTTCAGCGGCAGCGCGAGGACGGTTCCATTGACGTCTAGTCCGGCTCTAACAACTATCGGTTTTGACTCATTACTTTCCGACGCCTGATAACGCTGGAGACCGGCGGCGTTGATGAACAGGCTGGACATCTCGGCCGCATCGTCCATCGTAAAGTCATTCTCGATGCAACGTTCATAGATTTCGAATTCGTCTTTCTCTCTGAGCCGAAAACTCGGCGCCACTGCGTCACAAATCCAGAACTTGCCGATATCTTCGAAAATCATTGACTGCCGCTGGCCCTGCATGTCGAAGCGCTCAAGATGCGTGCCGCCATAGTGGCGGTCGGTGCGGGGACAATCATTCTCTATGTGTTGATATTGGAGACGTTCAGTGCACAGCATATCGATCGTATTTCTTAATTCATCCAGCTGAGCAGTTGTCAGCTGAGTCAGTTCTGCTAGCATTTTCCTGAACGACGCCATTCTCATCGTTGTATCACTATCCGAGTCCATTCCTGCGCGCCGGTACCAGGTGCCGATAACGCGACCGGGTTCCAGTCTGCCGTGCTTCCGTTACCTTCAAACCACCACAAAAGGTATCTTGTGAAGTGGCAGACCTTCTTCTTCACTTTCACCACCGGTGAGGAAGCGTGGTATGCCGCCCTGACCGTGAGGCACCACGAGGATCAGATCACAAGCTCTTTCTGCAGCCGTGTGATGGACGACTTGATGTAGCCGATGATCCACGACATAGGTCGTCTCACACTGGACGCCAGCTTGCATCACCTTCGTTGCGATGACCTTGAGGTTCGCCTCAGCATCGTGCGGTCTGGTCTCAGGCAATTGCTCTGGCGCGCCGACCTGTCTCTTGACCTGCATGGCAAACAAATCTCTCTCTCGGAGAAGGTGAAGGACCGTGATCCGTGCTTTCGTTTCTCGAGCAAATATGATGATTTTCTCGAGCGCCTTAGAGGATAGCTCCCAGCCATCGACGGGCAACAAATAATGATTGAACGTATTGTTCACGCTATGTTCTGGCAAGAAGGACGATCAAGGGTTGTGGGTAACGTTCAGCCAACACTCGAATGATTTGCCCAATTACGGGCGACTATTTGACCATCGGTGTCAATTCGTTTGCAGGGGGCAGGTGCTTACCTTGGGCCAATAGTTGCTCAAAGGCATCGGCAGGTAGTGGCTCGCTGAAGTAATAGCCTTGAACCTGATCACAGCCGTGCCCTCGCAAGTAGGCTAGCTGCGCTGCTGTTTCAACGCCCTCGGCAATCACTTGCAGGCCCAGGCTGTGCGCAAGTGCGATCACCGAGCGGACGATCGCAGCCTCATCGTCGTGAGCGGTCAGGTTGCGCACGAACGACTGGTCGATTTTCAGCACATCGACGGGAAGGCGTCGGAGGTAGGCTAGGCTGGAGTGACCGGTGCCAAAGTCATCAATGGAGAGCTTCACGCCGAGCCCCTTCATTTGATGGAGGATCCTGACGGCGTGTTCGACGTCGGTCATCACAACCCCCTCGGTCAGTTCGATTTCCAGGCAAGACCCGGCCAGCCCAGTCTCCTCGAGAACGCCGACGACGATCTGCATCAGGTCTTGCTGATGGAACTGCTGAGCGGAAACATTGACTGCCACCCGCAAGTCACCATACCCTGCGTCTTGCCACCGCTTGTTCTGCTTGCAGGCAGTACCGAGAACCCAGTCGCCGATGGGGGCGATCAGACCGGTCTCTTCGGCGACGCCGATGAAACGACTAGGGGAAACCATGCCAAGTTGTGGGTGCTGCCAGCGCACCAGGGCTTCCATACCGACAATACGGCCGGAGTGCAGGTCGACCTGCGGCTGATAGTGGAGAACCAATTCGTCGCGCTGTACGGCATGGCGCAAGTCTCCCTCAAGCCGTAGGCGCTCCATCGCACGCACGTTCAGCGCCCGCGTATAGAACTGGAAGGTGCCACGACCGACTTCCTTGGCTCGATGCATCGCAATATCTGCGTGCCTCATCAAACTCTCGGCATCGACACCATCGGTTGGATACACTGCGACGCCTGCACTGCAGGTCAGGAAATATTCATGCCCCTTTACGGTCAGCGGCTTGGCAACGGTCTCCATCAGCCGTTGCGTAGTCGCAGCCGCGGCATGCTCATCCGTCGCGTCGGACAGGACGACGACAAACGCATCGCCATTTGCCCGCGCTACGGTGTCGGTTGCAGGCAAGGCGGCGGACAGGCGCTGTGCCACCTGTTGGAGCACGCTGTCGCCCGCATCGTGGCCCAGTGTGTCGTTGACAAACTTCAAGCGGTCCAGGTCCATGCAAACGATCCACACGGATCGCTTGTTGCGCTTGGCGAGGGCCAGCGCCTGCGAGGCACGATCACGCAGCAGGTTCCGGTTGGGCAGTCCGGTCAGTCCATCGAAATTTGTGCGGTACTCTAGCTCGGCTTCATACTGTCGGGAGGCCGTAATGTCATAGATGGCGGCAACAAAATGGGTGACCTTGCCGGCCTCGTCGCGCACTGGGGCAAGGTAGACATCCGCCCAAAACATTGACCCATCGCGGCGATAGCCGCGTATGACCGCATGACCGTCGCGCTGTTGCTCGTGTGCGGCATCGAGTTCAGCCACTCCTTCTTGGTCGAGGTCGTCGCGACAAAGCAGGCGCAGACCTTGCCCAAGGATGGCAAACGCCGGATAGCCGGTGACCCGCTCAAAAGCGGGATTGACGTATTGCGTGGGGTAACCGGGTGCCTCAAAACGCGTGATCGCGATCGGGTTGGCGCATGCCTCGATGGCACGCTGTCGCAGACGCAACGCTGCCTCGGCGGCCGAGCGTGCGCGGCGGTGCTGATAAGACCGTAGGGCGACCGCCACCCCTTGGGCCAAGCCATCCAGCAGCCTGACTTCCTCCGCGTCGAATGCGTCCTCTTCCCGCGCATACACATTCAGCAGCCCCATGGGCCGGCAACTACCGGACAGTGGCAGCGTGAGCTTGGCATGGAATTCGCGACGTATTGCTTCGTCGCGCCATCGAGCGAAACGCGTGTCGCTGGCAAGCCGATTGGCAACGACCGGCGCGCGCGTGCGCAGTGCTTCCCCAAGGGGGCCGGGATCCCGCTCTCCGAGTGCCAAGGCATCCTGAAGCGACCCCAGATAGTCCTGGTGTTCGCCCGCGCTTGCCACGGGAACGAGAAGGGCCTCCATTTCCCCACGCAGCATGCCAGCCCACGCCATGCGATAGCCGGTATCGACCATCACCTCGCAGATCCCCTGCAGCAGATCGGTTTCATCTGTCGCGCCCGCAATGACGGCGTCACAGGCATGGATTGCGCGTAAGGCGCGGTTATTCCGCAAGAAGGCGGCATGCGCCCGGCGCAACTCAGTGATGTCCGTCAGAATGCCGTCGATACATCCGGCGCCCGGCGTGGTGCCTGCGGTGAAATGCGCTTTTCCCTTGACCCATCGCACTGCACCGTCGGGGCGAACGATGCGGCACTCGAATTCTTCCGCCCCGGTGACGGTGATTTGCTCCATCAGGGTCAGTATCGATTCCTTGTCCTCCGGATGGAGGCATTCCAGCCACAGCAGCGGCGCGTCATAAAATGCCTGTGCTGGCCGGCCGCAGATCGCCTCTATGGCCGCGTTGACAAAACGCACCTGCCTGTCTGGCACGGAAATCGTCAACAGCATCTGATCGATGGCGTCGCTGATGCGGCTAAGCTGCACCTCTTTGGACTGCAAGGCCTGTTCGGCTACCTTCGCACGCACGTTTGCGGCACGCCGGCGATGCTCGAGCATGCGCATGAAACAGAATGCCAGCACGCTCAGTAGCCCGGTGCCCAGTGCCGCCAGCGGTGGCAACCAGCGCTGTGAAGCGCGAACCAGAGTGGGCAACGCCGTCACCTGCACGCGCCAGGTACTCCCGCCGATCTCGAGATTCTCCGTGCGCTGGTGCGGGAACGCCGCGTTTCCGGCATGCAGGCTGACCGCGCCCGCAGACTTGCCGCTATCGAATAGCAGGTGATGCCGGTCGTACTGGAAAGACTGGCCTTGTGCGGGCTGCAGGTCGTAAATCTCCACATCGAGATCATCGAGCAGCTTCGGATCAAACACTTCCTGCAGCATGTCGTCGAGTCGCACCGCGATCGAAACGACGCCGGAAAATTCCGCCCGCTGCTGATCCAGCGTGCTCGGAACGGTCCCGCCCCGATACAGGGGCAGGAAGAAAATGGCCCCTTCCGGCGCATCCGGCCTGGCCAGGAATTGCAGTCGTGGACTCACTGACAAATCCCCAGTGTCGCGCGCGCGCCGGATCGCGGCCCGCCGGACGTCCCCAACGCCCTGGTCTCTTCCCACGCCGACCCGATTCACCGCGATCGGCTCCGCATACCGTATGACGTACGAGTCCTCCGACCCGATCTCGGCGCGCCGGAACGCAGTTGGATAGCCGAGGTCGTTGTCTTTCAATTCCCGCTCCAGGACGGTATCAAAGGCCTCGCGCGAGGCCGGCGCCACCCTTGTCGAGAATGCGATGCCTTGCACGCCGGGTAGCCGTGCCTCTAGCGCCAGCGCGCGATAAAGTCGCTGGAAGTCACGGCGCGACAAGTCAGGGTGGACGATGAATTGGGCCTGCACGCCCCGCAGTACTTCCGCATAAGCATTGACCTGTCTCAGCAGGCGGTTGGTCACCTCGGTGGTGGCCAGTTGCAGCCGTGCGTCCAGCTCACGCTCGATCAGGGTGCGACTCTGCCAATACGCCAGGCCGCTGGCGAACAGACCAACCACGAGGAAAGCCCATACCAGGCGCGACGACCTGGTTGGCATGACAAAGCTCACTCGACCTCGCTGCAAAAAAGACGCGCCGAGGGCGGGAGCCTCGACGCGCCGACGCAGAATTGCGCAATGAAACGGTTATGCAAAGACCCGCACAAGCTTACCTTTTAGCGGCCAGGAGCGGATGCAAAGAATCCATAAACAAACGAGCGGACCCACCAGCGAAATGATTGCTAAAAGAGCTTACGCCGCATGGAAATACGCGCGCCGAAATATGCGGTAAAGCGGGACAAACCAAACCAGCTCGAACAGCAGGAATGCGGAAGTCGAAAGCAGCATATTTATTGAGCCTGATATCGGCGTTGTTGCATAAATCCGGGTCTGGCTGGGCCCTGACGTTTACGCGCAACGGTCTGGGCGGCGCCCCTGTTAACTCTTCGGGTAACTGCGTAGATTCTCGATTTTTGCCCGAGAGATGCGCAAGGACGAACACAAGCGGGGAGAGCCAAAGGGGATCTACCGTGTCAGGAACTGGGCAAAGTACAACGCAGGCTTGATCGCGAGAGGCGACGTCACGATGTGGATCGATGAAAGCGTGATGAATGCAGTGCCCGAGGCGGCGTCGCCCAGGCGTGGCCGGCCACACGTCTACTCGGACGCGGCGATTCAGATGCTGCTCGGAATCAAGCAGGTGTACCGTCTGCCGTTGCGTGCGCTGCAGGGCTTTGCGCATAGCCTTCGCAAGCTCGCCTTCGCCGATTTGCAAGTCCCGAACTACACGACTCTGAGTCGCCGCGCGCAGGATCTGAACGTGGTGCTGCCGGTGCAGCGCGCCAGTCAGTCGCTGCATCTGGTGGTCGACAGCACTGGCCTGAAGGTATTCGGCGAGGGCGAGTGGAAGGTGCGCAAGCACGGTTACTCGAAGCGGCGCACCTGGCGCAAGGTGCATCTGGCGATGGACGCCAAGACCGGCCAGGTAAGCGCAGCTTTGATGACACATCAGGACGTTGGCGACGCTGACGTGTTGCCCGAGTTGCTCGATCAAATCCCCACCGATACGCCAATCGACACCATCGGTGGCGATGGCGCATACGACACGAAGCAATGTCACGCGGCGATTGCCGCGCGAGGCGCGCAACCGTCGATTCCGCCGCGTGAGGGAGCGATGCCATGGCCGCAGACCACGTCCGGTGCGGTCTGGCGCAACGAGGCCATTGATGCCATTGCCCGAAGTGGCAGGCGCGAATGGAAGACGTCCAGCGGCTATCACCGGCGTTCGCTGGTCGAGAACTTGATGTACCGGCTCAAGACACTCACGGGTAATCGCTTGTGGGCGCGTGATGTCGGGGCCCAGGCGGCCGAGGTGGCGATCCGCGTCGGCATACTCAACCGCATGGCGGCCCTTGCACGCCCGCAGTCCATCCGCATCGCCTGAATTCATCAGCACGGGAAACCTTTGTTTTCAGATCTGATTTATGCAACAACGCCCCTGATATCGAGTGATTTAAACATCGCGAACATCAGATTTAAGTAGAGAATTGTCTCTACATTTTGCCTTGACGTCAATCGAAATTGCAGGAAATTTCCGCCATGCCTATGGCGTAGGTCGGCACACGTGAGGACCGGTGCGGCGGGTATCGCACGTTTAGGCCCAAGTCCACAGTGTGTCGTATCCACCTGTGCCCCTTCTGGCTATTGCAGGAATCGGTATGAGGCGGTCTTGTCATTGCGTTCACAGCAATTACGAGCTAAATCAATTCGAAATCCACGTCACCCCTACTTAGCGAGGGATACATTGTGCTTGCGTGTCATGCCATGATTTATTTTTTAGGCCGCGGCCATAAGAGAAATAAGACAGCCAGCCGGCCGGTTCGCGGGAGCGCAGGCAGTACCCTATCGCGCATTGGGGGAAGTCCGCAGGCCGCAGCCAGCGCCGGGCAGACGATCCATGTCGTGTCGTCGTGCATCATGACCTGCAGTGTCTTGGCAAGATCAGCTGGTTGCAGGATATAGTGTTCGGTTTGCACCGCGTCCAGGGCGAAGGCCCGCACGAAGTCCGTAGTGTGCCGCTCACCCTGGCACACCACGACCTTGGGCTTGCGCTGCCGGCGCATCGCCTCAATGAAGCGGACGGCTGCCAGTACGGCAAAGATCGAGGTATCGCTGCTTCAGTCTGAGTTCCGGTTGCTCGCGAAATGCCTTAGACCAGGGAGTATGGCCAATCAGGTAGGCGGGTATCGGAAAGAGGCTGACTTTGAATTCCGCACCTTGAGGCCCAAAGAGATGCTTGTCGAAGTAGCGTTTCCAGTCGTCTCCGTGTTGCTGGCCCTCGATAGTCTGCACCCGTGCCGCCGCCATAATCCTTGCGATCCGCTGATGCGACTGGGCGCGCGCCATGCTGTCGCGATGCTGGTTCCGAATTTGTCGTCCCAGGCAGTGGGCTGCGTACGCGGTTATAGGGGCGCAGCCAAAGTATTACCCCCTGGATGTGGGGTAATATCGCAAAACCAAATTGGAGCTGCAGGATTTCCGCCTTCCATACCAACGTAGGAAGCGAAGTACGCGTCGAGTTGCTCGCGCGAAGATACGACCTTCTGCTCTCCATGTTTCTACGGTTATTGCGCCCGCCAGCCTGCAAGCCATTCCGGCCGCGTGTTCCCCCGGCGGAGCGATGGCTACGATCCATTCTGAAGCCGGTCATCGCGCCCGTGAGATTCCAGAGTCTCACCGTCTTCTATCCGCCGGCAAGGAGCCAGCCTCATCCTGTACGCGCGTTACGCCGGAATTTGTTTCCGGGAGCATGCCCCATCTGCAAAAATCGGTTGCGTCCGCAACCCTGGCTGAGGACGGGCATGTTCATTCAAACGGACTATCCCATCGGTTTTGCGCCTGGCATGATTGCGTGTCTGACTCAGGCTGACTTGAGTTGTGCGCCTTCGGGTATCACCCCATCCTTCAGGTAGCGCCACAGCGCGATCGCGAGGCGCCGTGCCACCGCGACGATCGCGATCCGCCGCGCCCGGCGGTTCGGCCCGGTGCCCTGCGTGCGTTGGTTGAACCACTGCGTCAGGGCAACTGCCGGGCTGGTAGCGCAGCCAGGTCCACGCCATCTCGACCAGTAGCGCGCGCACCCGCCGGTTGCCCTGTTTGCTGATGCCCTGGTCGGTATGGGCTTTCGCCGCTGTCCGCCAGGGCTGCGGGACCAGCCCGACGCACGCCCCCACCTGACGCCGGTTGCTGAAGTCCCTCCAGAACAGCTCGAGCGCGAGGCGCGACGCGCCGACTTCGCCAATCCCCTTCAGGCGCGCCAGGTCAATACTTCGCTGGCGCGCGGGGGCCGGCACGTTTGCCTGGCGCGTCTTCTCAAGCAAGCTGCTGCTCCGCCAGCGCGAGCCGTTCGCACTCACGCGGCAGCCGCTCACGCAGTTCGGGCGGCAGCGGCGTGCCATCATGACACTTCACCTCGTCCGGGCGAGGCGGCCGGCGAAGGTCCTGTGCTCGAGCCCATCCCAGCAGCCGAGCGTGGCCAGCAGCTTACGCATGCGGTCGCGGTGCCGCAGCACTTCCTTCTGCAGTACGCCACGATCGCGCATCAGCTGGCGGGACGCTTCATCCTGCGGCGACGGTACGTGCACCACATGCATGCGGCGCGCTCGCCGCGCAGCCACGCACGCAGATTGATCGCCAGCTTGATGGCGAGCCGGTCGCTCTTGGCGCGCCGCCTGTGGCGTTCGACCGGAATACTGACGGATCGACGACATGACACTCGATGCCGCGCGCAAGCAACGCGCGACAGATCCAGAACGCGTCCTGGCCAGCTTAGCGCGGCACTGGGGTGCCAACGGACTGAAGCCCTACGTTGTGCGCGGCTTCAAAGTCTCGCGCGATCGGAAGTTCGTCGAGAAGCTTGAGGATATCGTGGGCCTGTACATTTCGCCACCCGAGCACGCGCTGGTGCTGTGCTGCGACCAGAAGAGCCAGGTGCAAGCGCTGGATCGCACACGGCCCGGGCTGCTGCAGAAGAAGGTGCACGCGGGCACCATTACCCGCGACTACAAGCGCAATGGCATGACCACGTTGTTTGCCGCGCTCAACGTGCTTGATGGCCAGGTCGTCGCCCTGTGCCAGCAGCGCCATCGCCATACCGAGTAGTTGAAATTCCTGCGCAAGATTGACCGCGAGACGCCCAGGGATAAAACGCTGCATCTGATCGCCGACAATTACGCCACGCACAAGCAGCCTGCACGGTGCAGGACTGGCTGGCGAAGCATCCGCGATTCGACATGCACTTCACCCCCACCTCGGCGTCATGGCTGAATATGGTTGAGCGGTTCTTTCGCGACATCACGACCGAGCGACTTCGCCGCGGCGTATTCACCAGCGTCCTGGAACTGGTCGGCGCCATCAATGCATACATCGCTTACCACAACACCAACCCAAGCCGTTCATCTGGACCAAGAGCGCTCGCGACATCTTGCAGAAGGTCATTCGCGCCAACCGCCGCTTACGTAACACGATAAATTGCCTCGTGAATGTCAGCGCGTCGCTCGAAGCGAATGCGAAGACGACGGAAGTTGTGGAGCAATGCCAGAGTGTGTTCTTACCCGGAGACCAAAGCAAGAGCGTTGGCCACTTGTGCTCCAGCCTAAAGAGCCAGCTCAGTACGCCTGAAGATTCGAGTTAGCCAGCTTCGCGAGCAGCAACTCGTGCAGTCGGCCCCACGCGCCCGCCTTCGGGCCTTCGCGCAGACGCCTGAACCCAAGCCCAACTCGGTCGACAGGTCGCACCAGCGCATTGCGGTCTTGAACATGAACAGAATGCGGTTCAACATAGCCCGGTCCGAAACCGGAAGGCGGGCCGGATACTCGGCTTCAGCGCTGGAAGCGCACTGACACTGTAAGAATAAGAACGCGTCCGGATATGGCGTGAACGAATCGACAGAGCGATGACCAGCGCCAATAGCGTTGTCAGCCCAAAGCATATCGGTTGCGTCCGAATTTCTTTGCCTTGCAAAGGGCTTCGCTGGCGGACTTGAGCAGATTCTCGCCTGAATGAACACTCTCGGCTAGGCCGATGCTAACGGTGACGCTGAGGCACTCGCCGCCGGCGGCCGTGATATGTAGCTCCTGGATCCGGAGGCGAATGCGCTTCGCGACGCCAATTGCGTTCTCGACAGAGGCGAACAGAATCACCCCGAATTCATCGCCCCCGACCCGCGTCACAATATCGCTGCCACGTACTACCTCGCCGCATATTTTACCCACAGCGCGAATCACCTGATCCCCGACGGGATGCCCGTGGGTATCATTGATTCGTTTGAGCTGGTCTATATTTACCAGGATCACTGAGAACGCATGCTGCAATCGCTGAGCGCGCGCTATCTCCTTGCGAAAGGCTTCGGTGAAATGGTACCGATTGCCGAGCCCTGTCAATGGATCCGTGTGCAAGGCTGCTGCCAGCTTGGTACGCTTTCCCCAGCTTGATGCATAAAGCTGCGAATAGGCTGCCAGCGTCGCAATGCTGGCCACGGCGAACGGTATGGCAAATTCCGCATATGTGGCGCTCTGGAATTGTGCACCCGGCCCGATGCAAGCTAAGACCAACGGCAGAGCGACAATGAGCACTGTCAGTGCGACGTTAGCGACGAACACGAAGCCGCGCGTCATAAGCAGCGGCATGGCGAGGAAGTAGCCGAAGCCGGAAATCCCGTAGCTGGCGCTATCCTTCAGGTGGCCCAATATCAGTACGTAGCTAGCTTCCCAAGCAACAATCGTGGCCGACGCTGCGAACCAGGCTAATGGCCAGGACAGCCGAAATGCCAGCGCCGCAAGATATGGCAGGGCGCAGGGAAGGATAGACGCGCGAAGCCAGACGGTGTGCTGCGCTCCCACCGGATCGTGAACGTAGTCCCACGCCCACAAGATCGCTCCCACTACCGCAAGAACGCCGGTCATCAGCAGACTGAAGTCACGGTATTTGCGATACTTACTATCCCGGTACTGTTGATCCGCCCAGAAGGTCGCGGCGACCCGCGCGGCTACACCAGCCATGTCCAGAAATCCCATCGTGTTTTTGTTTGTCGCGAGCGTACGACTTTCGTCAGGGGTCCGCAACCCGGGGGGTTGTGATTCTGCTCGCTCAAGGAGAATCTATCTTGCGGTTTTTGGCAGCGCAGACAATATCGAAGTCTAGGCGGCTGCGGTCCTTACCATCGGGGAATTGAAATCCACGGAAATCTACGTGGGTGTAAAAGCTGCCGCATCTCGGGGAAGCCGAGGAACGCATTATGGGCTCTCACGCCGACTCTAAATCCCCTCTCAAGTTGGGTCTTATAGAGACGCTATCGATAGACTTTGACCATGGCATGAATCGCGTCTAAACTTGGCGCCTGAATTTTCCGGCAGGGGGGGTAATCCGGAGAAAAACTAAGGAGTGCGAGCATGGGCCACCGAAGCCTGGCGATGCGATATAGCCAAGAGCCCCCGGTGTCAGCATAGTTGTCGTGTTACCTGATTTCGATTGACCCGGTCTGGGGGCGGTAGAGTCAGAGTGAATGAGAGCCTATTCAGCAGAGAGAAAGGAAGCGCTGTTGCGCCGCATGATGCCTCCTGAGAATGCCTTGGTGTCGGCGCTGGCAAAGCAGACGGGGATCACTGAGCAAACGCTGTATGCTTGGCGTCGACAGATGAAAGCGCAAGGAGTCCCGGTGCCGGGAGATGGAAAGAACCCCGAGGCCTGGTCCTCGGAAGACAAGTTTGCGGTGGTGCTGGAAACCGCGCCGCTCAATGAAGCGGAATTGGCGGAGTATTGCCGCCGCAAGGGTCTTTACGCGGAGCAGATCGCTGCCTGGCGAGAGGCCTGTCGATCGGCCAATGCCAACGCCGGTGAACAGGCGCGAGAACAACGGCTTCAGTCCAAGGGTGACAAGAAGCGCATCCAGCAGCTTGAGAAGGAATTACAGCGAAAGGAGAAGGCGCTGGCGGAAGCGGCCGCACTGCTCATCCTGAGAAAAAAAGCCCAGGCGATTTGGGGAGAAAAAGAGGACGACTGATCAGCGTCCCAGATCGCCAGTTGTGTATATCGTTGATTCGAGAGGCAGAACGCTCAGGCTGCCGACTGGCCCAGGCTTGCGACGAGTTGGGTCTGAGCTTGCGCACCTTCCAGCGCTGGGTTCAGGAGGGCGATGAGGTGGTCGCAGATGCTCGCACCACCACTGAGCGGCCAGCGCCAGCCAACAAGCTCAGCGAGCCGGAACGCCAGCTAATTCTTGAGGTAGCCAACAGCGTGGAGTTTGCCAGTTTGCCGCCCAGCCAGATCGTCCCGACGCTGGCGGACCGCGGCCAGTACGTGGCCTCGGAGTCGAGCTTTTATCGTGTCTTGCGTAGTGCGTCGCAGCAGCATCACCGTGGTCGTGCGCGCAAGCCCTCGGCCCGGGTGGTGACCAGCCATTGCGCCACCGGACCCAATCAGGTGTGGAGCTGGGACATCACCTGGATGCCAGCGGAAATCAAGGGGCAGTATTACTACTGGTACATGATGCTGGACGTGTTCAGCCGCAAGATCGTCGGTCACGAAGTGCATCGGGCGGAATCGGCGGAGTTGGCGGCGTTGCTCATGCGGCGATCCAGTTTGGCCGAAGGTCTGGCTGGACGTCCTCTGGTTCTGCACTCGGATAATGGCGGTCCAATGAAGGGCGCGACGATGCTGGCCACCCTGGAAAACCTGGGGGTGATCGCTTCGTTCAGCCGGCCGCGCGTAAGCAATGACAACCCCTACGCCGAGTCGCTGTTCCGGACCTGCAAGTATCGGCCGGACTACCCGCGCCAAGCATTCGGCAGCGTGGACGAGGCACGCGCATGGACGCAGCGATTCGTGCGTTGGTACAACCACGAGCACAAGCATAGTGGGCTGAAATTCGTGACACCGGCGCAGCGCCATAGCGGTATATCCGCAGCGGTGCTGGCTCAACGAGAAGCGGTCTATGCAGAGGCGAAGGCCAGAACGCCAGAGCGCTGGTCAGGGTCGACACGGAACTGGAGCTTGGCCGACAAAGTCTGGCTCAATCCGGAACGGATTGAGCCAGCAGAACTAAAGCAGGTTGCGTGAGGTGACGCGACAAGTACGTTGACAAACGCCGAGAGCGTGGGCTATTTTTGGGAATCGGGGCAGCCACGGTATGCGGCAGTTCGTGCAGGCACGTCCGGCTTGAGGCCGGCCTTACGCTGGTCGAGCTAATGGTAACCGTAGCGATCGTCGGCATCCTCGCATCCGTCGCCTACCCCTCGTATCTCCAATATGTGGTGCGCTCCAATCGCGCAGCGGCGCAGTCATTCCTGCTCGAAGTCTCTGCCATACAGGGGCGCTTCTTGGTGGACACGGAGCCTACGCGACGAGGCTTGCTGCGCTCGGCTACAACAGCCTGCCCGCTACCGTCTCCTCCAATTACCAGATCACCGTCAATGCAGTCGCCGGTCAGCCGACTGGGTATGTTCTAACGGCTACACCATTGGGCAAACAAGCGACAAACGGTATCCCATCATCCGGTGCTCACGTTCTTGGCACACCCAGCATGGCAGTCAAAGGGGGACACCTTCAAGGAGCACGAGAGCCGGCTCGACTGCACCATGCCACCAACTACCAACTACCCTGTCGTGGTGTCGGTTCTGCGCCTCCGGCAGCAATTTCAGGGAGGTCGCCGCCCTCGGCAAGCAGCCGCGCGTAATCCTCTGCTGAAAGGGGGGCGCTAAAATAATAACCCTGGATCTCGTCGCATCGGTGCTCGTGCAGATAGATCATCTGAGCCGCGGTTTCGACGCCCTCCGCGATGACTTTCAGTTTCAGCGTGTGAGCAAGGTTGATGATCGCCGTGCAGATCGCCGCATCGTCGGGATCCGTGACGATATCGCGCACGAACGCACGATCAATCTTCAACTGATCGACAGGGAAGCGCTTCAGGTAACTGAGGGACGAATATCCCGTGCCGAAATCGTCAAGGGAAAGCTTGACTCCAATGTTCTTGAGCTCCCGCAGGGTTAGCACCGCGGACTCCAGATTGTCCATCAGGCTGCTTTCCGTAATTTCCAGCTCCAGCAATGGGCTTGGCAGTTGGTATGCCAGCAACGACCGACGGATCAGGTGAGGAAGCCCCTCTAGTCGAAACTGCCGCGCGGACAGGTTAACGGCCACGCTTGGCACCGGTAGCCCGGCATTCAACCAGCTTCGTAGTTGCTGGCAAACGTTTTCGAGTATCCATTCCCCCAACGGCACGATCAGTCCGGTGTCCTCCGCCAGGGGGATGAAGTCCGCCGGCGGTATCATGCCGATTTCGGGGTGCTGCCAGCGTACCAAGACCTCCGCGCCAGTGATCCGACCGCTTGCCAGGCTCAGCTTTGGCTGGTAGTGCATCAGCAGTTCACCGCGCTCAATGGCCTTGCGCAAGCCGACCTCAAGGGCGAAGCGGGCAGAGACGCGTTCATTCATGTCAGGCGCACAGAAACGGAAGGTATTGCCACCAAGCGCTTTGGCACTGTGCATCGCAGTCTCAGCCCGCTGTAGCAGGCTGCCGCCTTCGGCGCCGTCCTTTGGGTAAAGGCTGATACCCACACTGGCACTAGTGAACATCTCCTCCCCAGCAAACAATGCGGGCTGCTGTTCGATTGCCTCGAGCAATGTTCGTGCGAAAGGTCCCACGTCCTCGATCCGCGCCACGTCTCGCAGCAGCACGACAAATTCGTCACCGGCTAACCTGGCCACAGTATCTCCTTCGCGCAAACTCGCCGACAGCCGTTGGGCAACGTGTTTGAGCATGGCGTCGCCCGCCGCGTGGCCAAGGCTTTCATTGATGGCTTTGAAACGATCCAGTCCCAGCAACAACACCGCCATTTGCCCGCCGGAATAAGCCGCATGAGCTGTGGCCTCTCGCAAGCGATCGTGCAGCAGGTTGCGGTTTGCGAGACCCGTAACGGTATCGTAATTAGATTGATAGTCGAGGATCCGCTCGGCATGCACCCGTGCGGTGGATTCACGCAGGCCCGCAATGCCAAAGGCGAGATTGTCCGCGAGTTCCTGCAGCAGCTTGACCTCTTCTGAATCGAAGTCGCCGGCTTCGATAGCATAGATGTTGAGCGAGCCGACCACTTCCGACTTGACCATTAGTGGCAGCGCAATGCTGGACATCAGGCCACGTTGCGCAGCCGCTTCCCGCCACAATTCATAGATGGGGTCGGTACGTAAATTGCGTACGGCCACGGGGCGGCCCTCGCGGATGGCGCGACCTGCCACACCGAGGCGGCGTTCATCATTACCCCAACTAAGACCGAGGGAAGCAACATAGCCGTGATCAGCTCCGGCGATCGCGGCCGGACGGATATTGCGCGCCTCATCATGCATCGCAAGTCCAACCCATGCCAAGTGGTAGCCCCCGATCTCCACTACCTGGCGGCAGATCGTGTCAAGCAGTTCCGCTTCGCTCGTCGCGCGAACCAGTGAGTAATTACACTCGGACAGCATGCGCAGGGTGCGATTGAGGCGGCTTAATTCCGCCAACCGTTCATCCTCAAGCCGGCGTGATTCTTGAATCGAATCCGCCATCTGGTTTAGGCCAGTTACCAAGACACCGAAGTCAACTTGGCTCACCGATGGCAGGCGGGCGGCAAGGTCGCCGTCGGCGACGCGGGCAGCAAAGTCAACGCAATTCCGCACCGAGCGGTTGATGTTGCGAGCAATGAGTACCGAAACCACGAGCCCAAAAAGGCAGGCTGCGAGGCTGCCACTGATTACGGTCCAGGTTGTCTTGAGGTTCAGGCTTCGCAATGTAGCGCGCGTGGTCTCTACGGTCTGGTGGGCCTGCCAATAAAGCTGCTCGAGCATCGGTTCGACAGCATGGACCTCGCTCAGATAGGCCAGCGTGCCGGCTTCGATTTCGGATTTTGTTTGCACATAGCCGTTGAACCGCTCTCCGTATTCATTCACCAGTCGCAGTAGTTCGCGGCGCCGCTCGGGAGGTAGCTCCGCGGTAACGATGTGCCGGTGGAAGCGGGCAATGACCAGCCCAAACGTCTCCACGTTCGCGCGCTGGCCGCGCATGATGAAGTCCTTTTCAGCGCGCCGCAGGGATAGCAGATCGTTCAACAGGTGTTCGGGCGCGGAGGTGCCGAGCAGTACCTCGATTGCGTGGGCATGCTGGCGGAACTGTCCTTCAAGGCCGAAGTCTTCGCGTCCGAGCTGTCCATAAAGGTCAACGACGTGCAGGAAGAGCTTCTCGTAGCGACGGGTCACCGCCGCGATAGCCTCCGCTTTTACTACTAACTCGGCGTTGTCGGTCAGGGACCGGATCGCGTCCATGTTGTCGCGCACCGTGGCAAGCTGCGTTCGCACCAAGGTGGCATAGCGCGATCTTGCCTCTTCGTAGCCGAACTCGCCACGCTTAAGCAGAAATTCTTTCTCATAGCGGCGAGCGTTGAGGATCGCCGCCTTGCTTTGCAGGCCCAGGTCGGCGACGCGGTCATCGCACTCGAAATAGGTTTCGGCCGCGGCCAAGGCATGTTGGTGGCTGACCAGCGATGCGGCGCCGACCACCAACATCAGCAAAATCAGTACGGCGTAGCCGACGCTGAGCTTGGCGCGCAGGCTAAGCCGATCGAACCAGGCAGTCAACTCGCGGGCTCCGTCCAATCATGCTCAATCGAGGTAGGGGATGAAATCGTAGGCAATGACAAGGTCAGTAATCTGTGACGACAAAGAGAACTCAACGAACTTTTTGGCCAAGCCGTTCGGCAGCCCACGGGTGACAAGGGTAAGGGGGCGGGAAATGGGGAAACTGCCGTGGCGAACGTTCTGGCTGGTCGCCTCCACGCTCGCCACTGGCAGCAGTTTGATTGGTACGCCAGCCTTCGCGTTGCGTTCTGCCTCGCCAACTGAGACGTAGACGACCGCACTTGGCGCTTCGGCAACGGCCTTGATCCGCGGTGCGTTATCGCCGATCACTCGTTGCGGCCGAATGTCGTCGTACTTGATCCTCAGGTAGTGCATGAACAATTCGGACGACCCCCGGCTTGCCTCGCCGGCCAGCACCTGGATTGAGGCATCGCGCCCTCCCACCTGCGCCCAATTGGTTACCTTGCCGGTGAAGATGTCGATGAGTTGTCGGTCGCCGAGCGTGCGCACTGGATTGTCTTTGTGCACGATGACTGCGACACCATCACGGGCAATCGGGAAGCCATAGAGATCGCCCTCGGATTCGGCTAATATGCGCGCCGCCATGCCAATATCCGCCTTGCCCTGCCGGGCGTCGCTAACGCCTTGACCCGATCCGCCGGTTTGCACCTCAATGCACACGCCCGGGTGGATGGAGCCGAACCGCCGAGCGACGGCGATCATCAAGGGGGCCATGGTGCTTGATCCGGTAAGCAGGAGTCGACCAGTGGAGCATTGGGCGGATGGCTCGCCGGTAACCGAGCCACTGTGACACCACAGCGCCAATCCAAGGAGTACGGAAGCTGCATTGGCTTGCCAAACGCGCATCATAGGTTCCCCCAATGGAGTTGGCGAAAGGAAAATTGTTCGGTGACGGCGCCAAAGGCTCTAGCGAATCCCGGGGCTCCCGGCCGGTGCACCTACTTTCTTATGCCGAGAATTATGCCGAAATACACGCAGCACGTGCGGCAACAATTGAGAGATGGTGCCGCGTCGAGTGAGCGCGACGGGAATGCCGATCGACTCACTCGAATGGAGTAAGCCAGCAGGGCCATGCCCTGCCAGATGCAGGGTGCATGCTGATTAGCCCACTTAACCGGGCGCGAGCCTCCAGCCTCCAGTCCGCTGCACACTTGCCGGGACGGCATCATGGTCGACCGGATACTTACCACCCCATCAATAATGGAATGTCGTCGGCCGACACCTCGCAGACGACCGCGTCATGGCGATTGACGCAGTCGGCTCAAGCATAGCCCGATTTCGAACATTTCGGCAAATTGCAGCGCTGGTAAAGGGCGACCGAATAGATAGCCTTGCCCCTCTTCACACCCAAGGCGGTGCAGGGTGTCACGTTGCTCTTTGGTTTCGACCCCCTCGGCAATCGTCTCCAGGCCGAAACTCCGCGCCATATCGAGCAGCGCGCGGACGATGGCAGCGTCCCGATCTGACTCATGTATGTGTTGCACGAAGGAACGGTCGATCTTGATCCGGGTAAGTGGGAAGCGTTTGAGCAGGCTGAGCGATGCATAGCCGGTTCCGAAATCGTCGAAGGCAATCGCCACGCCGTGGTCCCGCAAGCGCTGAAGCGTTTCCACGGCTCGGTCGTCGCCCTCGAGCACGATGTTTTCGGTGATCTCAAGCTCGAGCGCCTGCGGCGGCAGGCAATGCCGCTCCAGGGCCGAGACAACCTGTGAATCCAGGTCGCCCGCACGAAGCTGCGCGCCGCATAGGTTGACGCCGATACGGAAATCTTTTGCGCCATTTCTGCGCCATAGTGCTGCCTGCGCACAGGCTTCATCAAGAATCCACGATCCAGCACTCACGGCGAGCGCCCCCTCTTCCAACGCGGGCAGGAAAGCCGCAGGAGACAAAAGACCATGCTGCGGATGCAGCCAGCGGATCAGTGCCTCGGCACCGGTGAGGGAGCCGTCGGCCAGGCGAACCTGCGGTTGATAGAAGAGCACGAATTCGCCGTCGCTGACTGCCCGATGCAACTCCATGCTGTATAGCCGCCGCGCGACCGCTTCGTGCCGTAATGCGGTGGTGAAGACGAACGACTGCCCATGGCCGATGCTCTTTGCCTTGAACAGAGCCAGATCCGCATTGCCGATCAATTCCAGCGCTTCCCGTGCATGGAGCGGCGCGATGGCCACGCCGCAACTGACCGATAGCCGCACCTCATGTCCATCAATGGCAATCGGCTCGGCCATGTTGGCAATCACGGCATGAGCGACATCCTTCGCTTGCCCGACACTGTCGCAGTCCGGCAGCAGGATAGCAAACTCGTCCCCGCTGATCCGCGCGACCGTATCGTTCGGTCCCGCGGTTTTCTCCAGGCGGCGAGCCACCTCGCTGAGAATGCCATCGCCTACCGCGTGGTCAAGCGTGGCGTTGACGTCCTTGAACCCATCGAGGTCGACCATGACTACTGCTGCCGGCAAGGCGAGCGTGAGTGTCTCTTCCACACACCGATAGAAGCACGCGCGGTTGGCGAGTCGGGTGAGCATGTCGATGTTCGCTAGCCGTTGCAACGCCTGTTCCTCACGCCGCAGCGCTGTTAGATCCTGCAAACGGGCGTTGCATGTCAGCTTCGCGTTCGTGCGCAGGCAAGTCAGGGACAACCCGAGAAGGAATCCCGTTCCGTCTTTGCGCAAGCCGTGCAGTTGCGTGAGCATGGACGGTTCGTTGACCGAACTGGCCTCCGCGCGCGAGATCAGTTGGTGCAATGCCGCCCTCTCTCGCTCGGGGAATAGGCTGTCAAAGGCTCGGCCGGGGCCCTCGCTCGGCTCGTATCCAAACAGGGCAGCCGCGCCGTCGTTCCAGGCGACGACACCCCGTCGTTCATCGAACCGCACGAAGGCGGTGGGCTGGTCTTCAGTCAATGCCTCCGAGGAACGCCGCCGCACCGCCTGCGCAGCAATTTCGACGCGGCGCAACTCCAGCCTGTCCCCTGCCATTTTGGCCAGCTCGCGCAGACGCTCGCAGTCTTCCTCTGAGAAATCGCGGTGCGGCTGCCTATCAATCACGCAAAGCGCTCCTACGGCATGGCCATCCGGCGACATCAGGGGGACCCCGGCGTAGAAGCGCAGGTTGGTCAGCCCCGTGACCAATGGGTTGTCGTAAAAGCGTTCGTCGAGCGTGGCATCCGGCACCACCATGACTTCATTCCGGGTGATTGCATGCGCACAGAACGAAACGTCGCGGCTCATGTCAACTTGCGCCCCCTCAAGACCAGTGCTTGCCGCAAAGAAGACATGATCGCTGCCGATCATATTCACCGCTGCGACAGGCATCTTGAAGACACGTGCGGCAATTTTGACCACTGGGTCCAGGCTGGGCAACGGTCTGTCGCTTTCGAGTCCATACCCGGACAGCGCCTCTAGTCGTTTTGCCTCGGTCGCCAATACTGGGGGACACTTCATAAGAGTTCTCCAGAGTTCCGCTCGCCGCAGCAAGATTTAACTGCCTCAGTCAATTGGGGCGGCTGTGCAATATATGTCCCAAGCTATGTCCAAAATGATGCCCCCGATTCCGGGTATGAGAATAAATGAAAGCTTAGACTAATGTAACGGCCAGCGGTACCCACGACGCGGAGGGTGTTCCAATGGTATGGAACCAGCGGTACCCACGACGCGGAGGGTGTTCCAATGGTATGGAACGTCCGCAGGACTTTCCGCCCACCCGGTCGGCGAGCTTGCCTAGGCAGATTGCTGAACGTCTGACCTGCGGCGCCCTGCTGGCGCCCCACGACCTGCTGAAAGGCGTCGATGAGGCCGGGCCGGTAGTCGTCGCGCGCAAGCTGGGGTGGGATGGCGCGTGAACCTAGCTGGAGAACCAGTTCCTCTTGCTGGCGGGCGAGGTGAAACGGCTGTGCACCGACGACGAGGGAACGGGGTTGCGGCTGGTGGCCAAGGCCGCGAAAGCGGTGGAGCGCCCGGCATGACGATCGCCTTGGCCTCCACTGGAAGCTTGCCCTGCCCCGGCGGCGGGCACGTGCGATCGCTTCGACAGCCCACTGCTCATGCATGCGAACGCAGTGTGGAACTCGAAGTCAGGCCATCAAGGGTCTGACGACAAGTATTCCAGACTGACATCTCTTGTCTCTGTTATCTCATTCCGCGATGTGTAAAAGGACCAGACATGCTCTGCATCGCTATCGAAGCAGGGCCAGCCTTTCAGCAAATATCGCCGCCCGCTCGTCGTAACGCCAGTTTTCGTACTAGCATTGAACGAAAGAATCGCAGTTGTCACACGGCCATCATGCATTTCCACGCAATATCCGACGAAATGGCGATCACCTCGATTTGTCTCATACACCCGCCAGCGTTCGAGCGTAAGCAGAGGTTGCTCATCAACTGCTGCAACGGGCCCAATATGTGGAGGTGTTCTAGCCATCCTGCCGGAATCCATTTTTAGGTAAACAACGTGGGGGTGCCACGAACATACTTGTTCCAAGAATGCTGCCGCACACCAAGTTCACACCACACCGACAGGGCGCAGCGGCGGCGAAAAGCAGAAACATCGTGTGATCCCTCGTTGTTTGGCAACCAGGCAACCAGACAGGCATTGTGACATAGCTAGAAGCGATCTCAATCCGGAATAACAGGAAGCGGCGTTCTCATTAGATTTCTATGCGCAGCTTGCAACACAAATATTTTACAACCCGCGGCTAATCTTCACGTGCGCGTTTGGTCGCGCAATTTGACTTGCTGGCGTCAGCTGGGTAATTCACCGTCTTTTTCGTGAAAAATCGCGACAATATTTATTATCTGATGCGCGCGTTTCGCTCCATTTTTCATGGCTATCCGCAATACGGCTTCCGAGTAGGCTGTCTGTTTCGGCCGAGCGTCCTGCAGCCCCAGTATAAAGTACAGGAAGGTAACCTCGCGACCGATTTCTCGCGCGCAATCTGGCGCATACGACACATATAGTGACCACGCGTGCGCCAGCCACTCGGGCGTGAATGGAAGGTCCGGTAACACCTCTCTGAAGCGAGTTGCGTGGTCCTTTTCCAATTTCGGATTCGCGTCCGCCATCCGTTCGTGCAACCACGCGAAATCCAGGAAATTCAACGTATTTAAACCAAAAACGAGTCGATCAACATAACTGATTTGCATTTTCATAATAAAACTCTTCCTTGGCATTGATTTCGCCTTTCATGCTGTGTCTACATCTCCTGACGGATAATGCAAAAAACAAAATTCTTTCCACGTGTAATGCCCCCCGCGGCACAATAGTTGTCGCCCCGATAGGAACTTGAATCTTTCCTGATTTCAAGTCTCTTAGTGGCGGTGGAAGGCCGGCGCCGAAGGCGCCGGCCCCCTTGCCGCCAGTTTCCACAGTAAGGGGGCGATGATGAGAGAACAAGTTGGCTCGATACGGACAAGTCTTTAAGAACAGAGCGGTGGCGCGGTTGCTGCCGCCGGAGAACGCCCCGCTGGAACTGGTGGCTCGGGAGATCGGAGTGAGCGCAGATACGCTGGAGCGCTGGCGCAGTGAGGAACTGGCCAAGCCCGCACGCGAGCGCGGCTGGACGGCTGCCGCTCGCCTGGAGGCAGTGATCATCACGGCAGCCATGGACGAGTCAGCCCGCAGCGCCTGGTGCCGCGAACAAGGCGTGTACCCACAGCAACTGCAGCAATGGCGCGACAGCGCAACGCAAGCGCTTGCCGAGCCTGCGGAGAAGCGCGTCAGTCCGCAGCAGACCAAGGAAGACCGCCGGCGCATCAAAGAGCTCGAGCGCGAACTGCGGCGCAAGGACAAGGCCCTGGCTGAGACAGCAGCGTTGCTGGTGTTGTCAAAAAAAGTCTCGGCGATCTTCAACAAGGACAAAGGCGAGGACGAATGATCGGGCTCGAAGATCGCCAGATGCTGGCCCAGGACATCGAAGCGGCCCAGCAGGCCGGCGCGCGGCTGGAACAGGCCTGTGAGGTCGCCGGCATCGACCAGCGCAGCCTGCAGCGCTGGAAGGCCAACCACGGGCTCGTATCGGGTGATGGCAGGCCCGCCGCGGTGCGGCCGACGCCGGCCCATGCGCTGACGCCAGCCGAGCGCGAGCAGATCCTGCCGGTGGCCAACGAGCCTCGCTTTGCCGACATGCCCCCGGCGCGCATCGTCCCCATGCTGGCCGATGAAGGAGTGTACCTTGCCAGCGAATCGAGCTTCCAGCGTGTCCTGCGCGCGCATGGGCAAAACCAGCACCGAGGCCGCGCCAAGGCGCCGCGCAAGAGCCGCCCACCGACGACGCATATAGCCACCACACCGCGCCAACTGTGGTGTTGGGACATGACGTACCTGCCCGCCGAGATCGTTGGCCGCTGGTTCTACCTGTACCTGATTCTGGACGTGTACAGCCGCAAGATCGTGGGCTTCGAGGTGCACGACAGTGACGATGCCAACCATGCGGCGCACCTGGTCAAGCGCACTGCGCTGGCCGAGGGCATCCACGCCATGACGGCCAAGCCAGTGCTGCACGGCGACAACGGCTCGACTCTGAAAGCCACGACTGTCCTGGCGATGTTGAACTGGCTGGGTGTCAAGCCGTCGTACTCGCGCCCGCGCGTGAGCGATGACAACGCCTATGTCGAAAGTCTGTTCCGCACGGCGAAGTACCGGCCGGAGTTCCCTGACAAGGGCTTCGCCAACCTCGAGGAGGCTCGCGCCTGGGCTTCGCGCTTCGTGCATTGGTATAACCATGATCACCGGCACATCGGCATCCGCTACGTCAGCCCCGCACAGCGTCATGCGGGTGAAGACGCCGCGATCCTCGCCGCCCGCCACGAGGTATATCTCCAGGCTCGTGCACGCAATCCGCAGCGCTGGTCGGGCACCACGCGCAACTGGGCTCCTATCGGTGCAGTGACCCTGAACCCCGAACGCGATTCCATCGTCGAGACGCATTCTGGGAGCGTCGACCTACAGCCATTGGCCGCATGACCGAGGGTCGAGTGGCCCGAGGGAGCTTCCCCCTCAGGCTCTCACAGATCCGTACGTGAATCTCTCGATTCATACGGCTCCTCTTGTCCGCCGTTCTTCGAAACAGAAATCCCAGTGCGCGAATAGCTGAGGAAGACTTTCCCGACATCGTTTGAGCCACGCCCAGGAACGTCGTTTGTGTCCTCTCAACCGCTTGTACTTGTTTCGCGCCCACCCGCCAAGCCGTAAGTCTATTCTGATCAAGAACCGTTTTAGCGGCTCCGGATAGAAGGCACCGTAGTAATTCACCCATCCCCGTACCATTGGGTTTATGCGCCGCGCCAGTTCGGGCAGCGTCAATGAGGTACTTCGATTGAGACTCATGCTTCTGATGGCCTGAGACATTCGCGTTAGCGCCTTTTGACTTACCGCAGGTCCGAATCCGGTGAACAAGTTTCCCTCTCGGTCCTGTACCGTCCGAGCGTGAAAGCTGAATCCAAGGAAGTCGAACTTAGTGTGGGTATGTGCCTCTCGACGTCGTCCATCTTTACAGTAAACCAAGCGTGTCTTTTCCGGGTGTAGAGAAAGCCCACAAGCGGTAAGCCGCTCCCTCAAGACGGACAGGAATCTTTCCGCCTGCTTCTTCGTCCTGCAATGACAGACCACATCGTCGGCATACCGTTCAAACGGCACCTCCGGATGCTCAGTCTGGACCCATCGATCAAACGCATAGTGAAGAAAGAGGTTAGCCAACAACGGACTGCTAACGCCACCAACAATAGAGCAAACTGCCGGATAAAATTGGGCCTGCGCATTTCGAGGGAGTGTCTGGCGCCCTGGTCCAGAAGCTGTGCTGACGTCAATGTGGATCTTGTCCTTGAGACAGTCGCTCCCGCTGACAGGCAGGTGCAGCGATGACCCGAAGACGTAAAAAGTGGAGCGTGCGTCTGGCTTTCGAGCCGAACCGCTTTGCCCAGGAGCAGTTGCAAAAGGCATACGAGCAGATCAGTCCGATCGAAGCACGCGCGACGGCACAGCGGTCCGCTACGCGGTCTGCAGAGTCCAAGCAAGCGACCATCAAGCGAGGTAGACGATGAGCAAAGCTGCGATGGTTGCGCTCTACGCGCGGGTATCCTCCGAACAGCAAAACAAACGCGGCACCATTGAAAGCCAGATCGCTGCACTGAAGGAGCGTATTGCAACTGACGGCGCGCAGATCGTCGACGACATGTGTTTCGTTGACGCTGGCGTGAGCGGTGCGACGCTGATCAGGCCACAATTGGAGCGGCTCAGGGACTGTGCCGCGCTCGGTGCGATCGATCAGCTGTACATCCTGTCACCGGACCGGCTGGCGCGCAAATATGCGCACCAGGCGCTGCTGATGGAAGAGTTCTCAGGCTGCGGTGTCCAGGTGGTGTTCCTCAATCACGCGATCGGTACGACGCCGGAAGAGTCGCTGCTATTGCAGATGCAGGGCATGATCGCAGAATACGAACGGGCGAAGATCGCCGAGCGTCACCGTCGTGGCAAGCTTCACGGCGCAAAACGCGGCAGTATCAATGTCCTGTCCGGGGCGCCCTACGGCTACCGCTACATTCGCCGGCAACTCGACGGAACGCCGGCCCGGTACGTTATCGAGTTGCCCCAGGCTGCAACGGTCCGGGCGATTTTCCAGTGGGTAGGGATGGACCGCCTGAGCATAGGGGACGTGGTACGCCGCCTGGCCGAGTCGGGTACCGTGACGGCGTCGGGCAAGCCGTACTGGGACCGTAGTGTGGTGTGGGGCATATTGCGCAATCCTGCGTACATGGGGCGAGCTGCGTTCGGCAAGACGCAGTCGCGCGATCACCTGCAGGTCCGCGTGCGTGCACAGCGCCACAGTGCTGACGTGCCCAGAAAGCCGTACTCGACAACACGCACCGAACCGCAGGACTGGATTGAGATCCCAGTACCGGCTATCGTCAGTGAGGCGCTGTTCCAGGCGGCTCAGGAACAGCTTGCCGAGAACCGCAAGCTGGCGCGCCAGAGGCGAGAGAGTGCACCGCTACGCCTGCTGCAAGGGTTGACGGTATGCGGCCAGTGCCATTACGCCTATTACGCAAAGAAGGTGAGCAAGGCTGCGGCTAAGGGGCATCAGCGGGACTACGCCTATTACCGCTGTGTTGGGACCGATGCCTACCGTTTCGGCGGCCACCGCATCTGTGACAATCTGCAGGTACGAACAGACAGGCTCGATGAGCTGGTATGGCAGCAGGTTGTGGAATTGCTCAAGCATCCAGAACGCTTGAAGAGCGAATACGAGCGTCGACTGGATATGATGGAGCGCAACGAGAAGAGTGCCTTCGACACAAGCAACCTAGAAAAGCAGCGGCTGCAGCTGGAAAAGGGAAAGTCCCGGCTGATCGACAGCTATGCGGACGGCATCCTCGATAAGTCCGACTTCGAGCCGAAGATGCAGCAGTTGAGGAATCGGCTTGAGCAGATTGACCAGCAGATCCTTGAATCCAGGCAGCAAGGCGCGGTGCAAAGCGAACTGTTTCTGGTCATCAATCGGCTCGAGGAATTTGCAGGCGCCGTCAGCGAAAACCTGGACACTATTGATCTTGAGACGAAGCGCAGGATCGTATTGGGTCTGGTCAAGCGCGTCGAAATCCACAAGGATGAAATCGTCGTCGTGTTCAGGATTGACCCACAGCCTGGGGCTTTTGAGAGCGAAAATTCGAATGATTCAGACGACGGAGTGAAAAGTATGCAACGTTGTAAGCGGCGTAATCACCCCGCCTTGCGGAGTGCCTCGATCCCGACCAACCAACTCCCCGGTTTGCTTCTGTACCGGACTCTCTAACCAGCGTCTGATGTAGAGTCGTGCCCATGGCTCCGTAACGTGCTTTTCTACCGCACGCCAGAGAAGCCCGTGGTCGATGGTGTCAAAGAAGGATTTCAAGTCAATATCGACTACCCAGTCGTAGCGCCAACAGTTTCTTCTCGCTTGCGCCACAGCTTGCTTCGCCGATTTGTTAGGACGATAACCGAACGATGATGAATGAAATATCGCATCGATTCTCGGCTCAACCATCAACTTGATCGCCATCTGAGCCACTCGGTCCGTGATGGTCGGTATCCCGAGAGGACGAAACCCGTCCCCCTTCGGGATCAGCACCTCTTTGACCGGCTGAGGGAAATAACTCCCCGAACTCATTCGATTCCACAGGGCGTATAGATTTCTCGCCAAGCGATTTCGGAATAATTCAATACTTTCCCTGTCAACGCCCGGCCCTCCTTGATTGGCGGCCACGCGCTTCCAGGCTTCCCAAATCAACCGCTTGGGTATTTCGAACGACTTGACGTCAACCCCGGAATCCTCCCGCATCGCGGTTGTTCTGTGATCTCCGCCGAGGACCTGCTCGTCTATGAGCGCTTCCTGGCCGATCCGCAGCCGGCCGCCCGCTGGGTCCTGGCCGGCAGCAAGAAGCTCGCGCGCAGCCATCCGGACTGGCGCCCGTTTGCCGGGCCACTGTCGCCCGGCAGCGTGCGCCAGGCGATGGTGATCCTGAACGCGCTGTTCGCCTGGCTGACCGAGGCGGGCTACCTGGCCGGGAACCCGCTCGCGCTGGCCCGCCGCCGGCGCGCGCCCACCCAGGCACGCATCACCCGCTATCTGAGCCACGACCTGTGGGAGACGGTTAAGGACACCGTCGCGGCAATGCCGACCGAGACCGCTCGGGAACGCCTGCATGCGGCGCGCTGCCGCTGGGTGCTGAGCGTGCTCTACCTGGGCGGCCTGCGCGCCTCCGAGCTGACCGCCACGACGATGGGGGCGTTCTTCTGCCGCCGCGATGCCCAGGGCATCGAGCGCTGGTGGCTGGAGGTGAGCGGCAAGGGCAGCAAGACCCGGCTGGTGCCGGCGACCGACGAGCTGATTGCAGAACTGGCGCGCTACCGCCGCGCCCACGCGTTGCCGCCTGCCCCGCAGTTCGGGGAGACGCGTCCGCTGGTGCTGCCAGTGATTGGAAAACCGGGCAGCGAGAAACCGCTGTCACGCGGCGCGCTGCACCTGATCCTGAAAGAGGTGTTTGGCATGGCCGCGGCGCGCGTGCGGGCGCGCGGGCCGGAATGGGAAGCGCAAGCCGAGGTGCTGGCCAGTGCCTCGGCGCACTGGCTGCGCCACACCGCCGGCTCGCACATGACCGACCGGCAGGTCGACCTGCGCTTTGTGCGCGACAACTTTGGGCACAGCTCATTGTCGACGACGAGCGGCTATCTGCACAGCGAAGAGGATGCGCGCCATGAAGCAACGCAGGAGCGGCATCGGATCGGCTGGGGGACTGAGAAATAGCGGGACGGCGAGTTATTTCACCATCATGAAACTTTGGTGCCCCCCATGGGGCTGACCGATCTATGTGTCGCCCACTTAGATGCAGAAGTGGTAGATATCTTGATATCCATCTCAAGGTGGTATATATTTTGATATCTATCAAAGGAATCCACCATGAGCACCACTGCCAAGATCTTTACCACCGGCCGCAGCCAGGCGGTGCGGCTGCCTCAGGAGTTCCGCTTTGCTGAGCGCGAGGTCTATATCCGCCGTGACCCGTCCACCGGCGACGTGATCCTGTCGCGCCGGCCGGAGAGTTGGGACGGCTTCCTGGCCGCCATCCAGGGCAGCGCCGTGCCGGCAGACTTCCTGGCCGAGCGCGCGCAGGACGAGCAACCCCGGGATCCGCTGGCGGGTCTCGAATGACGCGCTACATGCTTGACACTAATATCGTGAGCCATCTGCTGCGAGGACACCCAGCAGTCGTGGCACGCGTGACAGCCGCGCCGATGGCGACGCTGTGCCTGTCGGTCATCACCGGCGCGGAACTGATGTACGGGCTGGCCAAGCGCCCCGGCGCAGCGCGACTCGCGCGCGCAGTTGACGAGTTGCTGCGTCGGATCGAGGTGTTGCCTTGGCCCCCTTCGGTGATGGCCGGCTATGGTGAAACCCGCGCTGCACTGGAATCTCAAGGGCAGCCGATGGGGGCGCTGGACTTACTGATTGCCGCGCACGCGCTGGAGACTGGCGCGATGCTGGTGACCAATGACCAAGCGTTCCGGCGCGTCCCTGGCCTGGTGGTGGAGGACTGGTCGGTGCCAACCGGGAACTGAGTCGATGGCGATGTAAATCCGCACAATGGCTGCACGCGGCGCGCTCCACCTGACCCTGACGGCGGCGTTTGGCATGGCCACGGTGCTGGGCAAGTGCTTCGGCCCATTGGCTGCGCCACACCGCTGGCTCGCATATGACCGGCCAGCGCTCGACCTGCGCTTTGTGCGGGACAACTTTGAGCACAGCTCGCTGTCGACGACAAGCGGCTACCTGCATAGCGGGGAGGATGCGCGGCATGAGGCCACGCAGGAGCGGCACCAGATCCCCCTGGCTGACGCGCCATGCTGACAGCGCAGCGGCCCTGCCAACCTACCGGCAGCAGGCCAACCAGTGGCATACTCTTTGCCTTTTTGGCACCGCTCCCCAAGTCCTCTCTTTGCCAATGCCACTGACCGCCTCACAACTTGTCCTTCAGGCGAAGCAGCTTGAGATCGAGGCCGTTCAGTTGATGGCGAGCCGTGTGGAGCTGGCGGACCTGATCGGCCAGCTGATCCATGCGCTGCAACGTGAACGGGGCGCGAGCAGCATCTTTCTGGCCTCGGGCGGACAGCAGCCTGGCTGCGGAGCGCGAGGCCGCCAAGGGAGAAGCCATTTGCCTTGAAGCACGGCTTGGCGAGCGCTTTGCCAGCCAACTCGGATCCGGGCACATGGCAAGTGGCCCGATGGTGTCGTTGATGGCATGGGTGCAACTCGACCTGGCAACGCTTCCCGCGCTGCGCATGAGCATCGATCAATGCCAAGTGACGGCTCTTGAAGCCGTGGCGGCATTCAGCCGGCTGGTCGCCGCGCTGCTCGAACTCATCTTCCATCTGGCCGACGTTGCCCTGTATCCGGGGATCTCCCGGCCGCTGGTGGCCTTTGTGTACCTGGTGCAAGGCAAGGAGTCTGCTGGCCAGGAGCGCGCGGTGGGGGCGCAAATGTTTGCTTCGGGCACCTGCACCGAGATCCAGCAACAGCGCGTGCTGCATCTGATCGCGGCACAGCAGCGCAGCTTCCAGGTGCTGGAGAAGTTCGCCGATCCCGCGTTGCTTGCCACGTGGCGGCGCCAGCAGACCAGTCCGTCGGTGGCTGGCCTGGAACAGATGCGCCGTACGCTGTTGACCACCCCGCCTGGCGCCCCGCTCGACAGTGATGCCAGCGAGAAGTGGTTCGAAGTCTGCAGCGAGGTGATTGCCAGCATGTGGACGCTCGAGGTGCAGGTGGTGCACGGCCTGCGGGCAGCGTGCGCGGCGCGGATCCGGTCGTCGCAGGCCGACCTGCAGGATTCTGCCGGCCTGTTGCGCCAGTTGCTCGGCAATCCACCCCCGCACACCCATGCCGTTGAACGCTTCTTCGATGCGGGGGCGACATATTCGGAGAGCGCACCGGTCCTGCCGGGAATGCCCGATGCCTCGCGGTCCCCGGCCAGCGTGGACGCCGCTACCGTGGCATCGCTCAAAAGCCTGCTGGAGAAGCAGTCGACACGCCTGGCCCAGACTGAGATGGAGTTGGATGCGGCACGGCGCACCCTGCAAGAGCGCAAGCTGATCGAGCGCGCCAAAAGCGCGCTAGTGGCACGCATGGGGCTCAGCGAGGACCAAGCATTCCGCGCCTTGCAGAAGGCTGCGATGGACAACAATCGCCGCCTGGTCGACATTGCCGAAGCCACGCTTTCGCTGACCGACCTCGCCCTGCTGGCCCAGAACCCTCCGCCCGACGAATGAGCTGCCACGTCTGCCCGGACAAGCATGTGGTTTTCATATGTGTGGCGTCAGTTGCATGAGCGCGCTCGGACGAACTGGCCAGACTGTCCTGCTTCGTCATTCCGAATCCAAAATCAATCGGAGCAACAGCCAGGCTCGCCCGGTATCCGTCAATGGATCGTCGCCGCTTTTGGGGGCGATCATTTCCAGAGACCGCTTGTGGTGGCGCTGACCTCTCTGCAGACCCGACACTAAAAGCCGCGCTCTTCATTACTTTTGGGCCTATGTGTCACTCCGGCTTCTATCCCCGCATGACCTCAAGCAGAAGACGTGCCGAATGCCTGCCGCTCCGCCAAGCTGATTGCTGGTGTTGCCCAAACCTCGCTGCGCCATTGCCCAGGATCCATGTTGAGGGTTGAGTGCAGGGAGGCATCTACCGGCGGCCGCATCTCCGTGACGCATTTGGCACGAAATGAGTGCGGCGGCTCAGTCCCGCCCCGTCATTGCCCTGCCCGCGGCTCGCCGCGACTTGCGTGAGGTATGGCACACATATTGCGAGAAGGAACACACAGGCCAATGGCGGCCTTTAACCAAACAGGCAAGTCGCGATGACGCGCTCCGAAAGGGGCGGCCGGGGCAATGGCGCCCCGAAGCGAGGTGACAGTGAACCGGGAACGCGGTTTGCGGGCCTCTTGCTTCGGGGCGCTTTTTTTGTCTCTGGTCAACGCGAATGCACGTCCCGTTCCGACACCATTTGCGAGGCAATGCATGAATGCCCCCTCTACTCAGTTACCCCAGGCCGAAGTGTCCGCTGAGACCATTGGCGCGTTGATCAACCTTTCCGGACGGCAGCGCATGCTGTCGCAACGGATCGTGCTCCAGCTGTTGCTCGCCTCGCGAGGGGATCCAACCGCCCGAGAAAGCGCTCGCCAGTGCCTGTCGACGTTCGAATCCGCGCACTCGGATCTCGTGACTGGCAATGAGCGTTTGCCGGGCGCCTTCTCCGCAGCGTTGCAACAACTGTACTTCGGCAATTCGCGCGCCGATGCGCGTATCCGTGAATTCATCACCCAGGCGCGGATGGCAATCGACGCGCCGCCGGCCGATACCGCCGGGCGAGCATCATCCCTCGATGCGCTCGTGACGCAGGCCACGCCAATACTGGAACTACTGCAGAGCGTCACACAGGCCTACCAAGAGGAAATGCATGGTTGCGAGATGGCCGTGCGAAAACGCCAGGCCGACCTCGTCGACCGGCTCAGCAATATTACGATGCAGGCGAACATCGTCGCAATGAATGCGCGCGTCTCCGCCGCACGGGCGGGAGAGTATGGGAGGGAGTTCTCCGTGATCACGCAAGTGCTTGCAGACATCATCAAGGAGATGGATCAACTGGTCCGCCATCTCGTCGGCTCAAGCAACGCGTCCAAGGGTTCACCCAGACATTGATATGGAGGCGACCTTGAAACGTTACCTCACTTCCTGCTGCTTGCTGCTCTGCTGCGTCGTGGGGCTGGTGGGCGGGACGGCGTTCGCCGAAACGATGACCATCCACTCAGCGATCAACAAGGCGGGCCGCCAGCGCATGCTGTCTCAGCGAATGGCCAAGGCATATTGCCAAGTCGGCCTTGGTGTCGAGACGGAACGTTCCAAGAAGATCCTCGAGGAGTCTGTGGCACTCTTCGACAGGCAACTCACGGATCTAAAGTCATTCGCGCCGACGCCGGAGATCAAGGACACCTATGACAGGCTTGGGCAGACTTGGATCGTCTATAAGCAGTTGCTAACTGGCAGCAAACCGAATCCCGAGAACGCGAAGAAGATCGCATCGGCCAGCGAGCACGTACTGACGCTTGCGCAGCAAGGCACCGTACAACTCGAAAAGCATTCTGGCACCGCAGCGGGCAAACTGATCAACGTTGCCGGCCGACAGCGCATGCTTTCGCAGAGAATCGCCAAGGCCAGCATGTTCCGCGCCTGGGGCATCACCTTCCCGCAGATGGCTCAGGAACTGGACAGTTCCGCCAGGGAGTTCGCGGCCGCGCAGGAACTTCTCACCGTAGCGCCGCAGAACACGCCAGTCATCCGCAGTGAGCTGCAGCTTGCCGGCTCTCAGTGGCTCTTCTTTGAAGAGGCGCTCAAACAGACCGGCGTCAGTCGCGCGGAGCGGTTGAGAAACATCGCCACGACCAGCGAGCGGATTCTTCAGGTCATGGATACCGTCACCGGCATGTACGAGGGAATGGCCAGGTAACGGGGAGCCATCAACGCCATCCGTTGCAGTTCCTAGCCCTCACATCGCTGAACTTGCGCGGCGTCTAATAGCGCTGTCACTCCCGCGCATGTCGCTACCGGTTCGCTGTTGTCACGCGCTATGGTTCTCCTCGTGCTGCCTCCATGGATTGTGGGGTTTGACGCTTGGCGATTAATTGCGTTCTTTCTTCAAGAGCGGACTGAGGGCCCGACGTGTATGCCTTGCCGGAACAGCGTCGCGTGAATGCGCGGCATGCAATAGGTGCGAGCGCGTGTAGATGGCCCGGATGCGTGGCGATTAGTGTGCTTCCTGGAACCGCGCCACCGAGTCAGGACTGGGGCTCATACGGTGCAAACGACGACAATCGCAGATCGGCAACGGCACTGCCGACAGTAAAGTAATAAAGGCTTTGCCAAGCGTGGTCTTGGATTCCTAGCACAGCATGCATCTCATCGTCAAAAAAGCAGCCGATCCCCGTGGCGCGCGCTCCGGTGGCTTCGGCTTCAAGATAGAGTGCCTGCCCGAGAATGCCGCATTCCCAGAAAAGCTGGCGATAACGCCATGGTTGCTTCAGGGCGATTTCCAGGTTTGCGAGCATCCCCAGCGCAAAATAGGAATCGGCGGCGATATCCTGGTGACAACAGATCAGCCTTGCCACTGCGCGCAAATCGTAAGGCAGCAGAAGATAGAGTGGCAGATGCTCCGGTCCAGTCCTCTGCCACAGCCAATCCGGCCGCATAGCCTGCTTGAGGCTGGGCAACGCCTGGGAATTTCTCAGCAGCACATACAGGCCCGGCTCCAGATCGTCCACGCGATGGACCAATAGCGCCGGATGCACTGAAACCGGGGACATCAGCGCATTCCAGGGCGGCGTGTCGCGACGCGCCAGCAGGCTTGCCAGCATGGCAAAGAAAGCTGCAGCGGTGATGCGTGCCGTGCCATCGAAGCTCGTAGCACTGCGACGCTGCCGGGCGATCCGGGCAAAGCTCAAGTCGAGGAGCGGCGTCGCAGACCACAGGGGCGGTTCCGGATTTGGCGGCGCCGGTTCGCGAGTCTGAGACTTGCGCGTGGCGCGATCGATTGAATCGATATCCGGCCAGCTTGCATGTCTCGGGCTTAGCTGGTTCGCGTAGCCGTACCAGTGAGCCCTGTCGAGAATCGAGTACAGGCGCTCAAGATCAGGCTGTGCGTCAGGAATGCCGATCCATAGCACCCCATCCACCACTTCTCGCTCGGCCACGCCGAAATCCGCGCCACGGTCCAATCCAAGCAATGCGGTCAAGGCCTCGTCGGCGGCCGCCACCATCAGCCTCGTCTGCCAGCCGAGAGCCGCCGCCGCATAACTCACTGCGGCGATGGCATGGCCGCAGTCATGCTGGCAGTAGCGCCAGGCGCGCATTCCATATTTCCACGCCTCGCGCCAATAGATCGAGCTGAGGCCAACCAAGACGCCGTCGCTGGAAAACGCATCAGTCCATTGTGAGTCATCCACTGCGGCGCTCTGTTCAAGCACGTGGTCGCGGCACAGGTAATGGTAGACCCCGCCCCCGCCGGACAAACCGGGCAGTGCTGGACAAAGAAGGTAGCCCTCGGTTGGATGCAGGTTTCCGCTCGAGGGATTGCAGCGCAGTGCCCACCGTTGGGCGCCATAGGATTTCCACGCTGACAACCCCAACGAGAGTTCGAACAGAATTGCGATGGTAGAAAGGCTGAACTTCTGCGCCGGCGGCAGAGCGCCGCAGCGCAGATCGTTGTAGCGTGCGGGCAAGTCGTCCGCGGCTAATGGCAATGCAATGCGCGGCGAGCCCTGAAACACACGGAACGGATCTGGCTGGGTTGACCAATCGAGCTGCCTGGGGCCAGGAGCGTAGCTGTTGACACGGTGCTTGCTGCGTTCGTGATATTCAAGCAGCGCGTGCTTAAATCGGCCCATGTTCAGTCAGCCTGGAAATGCCCGCCCGCACCGCTCCCGCATCAGTCGGCTCGGCGTTGCCGTGCGGTCACATCGAATTCGTGCGACGAGGTTCACTTCCCACTTTAGGGTATTTCTCAGTCCGCACGCTGCGTGAGAAGCTACTCGGATGCGGGACTTTCCTCTGGCGGCGCCGGGATGGTGCCGCCGCAGGGTAGACCAAAACGGTGTGTTTCCTCGGCGCTGATGCCATACCGGATCACCTCAGGGCTGCGGTAGCGAATGCCTTCGCGTCGGGTTCGATCAATGATGTCGTCCTCGATGCAAGCCCCGACACGGAACCCACTACCAGGCCATCGTGTACAGCCAGCATCGCGCCGGCCGGACGCGGCGACGAGGCCCAAGGCCCGCAAAAAGTGCCCTCCCAGGGAGCGGCACCGGATCGGCTGGGGCAGCGAAAAATAGCGGACTTTCTGATGATTTCGCGATCGTGAAACTCTGGTTGGCCGCCAGCGGCACGTGCTGACCAAAGAGCTTATCGGCATGGCCGGCAAAGTAGCGCAACTGCCGCCCGACCCATAGCATCTGTGGGCGGGTTTCGCGAGCGATCTTGCCGTTGTCCGTGCTTTCGATGCGGGACATGCGGTCCGCCTGGCCTTCAATCAGCGCGCCCAGCTTCAGCATGAGCTCGGCGCGCCTGACGCCTGGCGTGTCCCGCCAGACTTCGCGGAAGATCTGGTTGGCTGCGGCTACGGCAGCTACAACATCGGCCGGCGCTGGCATCCGAAATTTCTGCCCAGACCTGCAACGTGAAAGGGTTGATGCAGTGCAGCACGCGCCTTCCGCAGAAGGGAGCAAGGGCGATCTGCAGCTACGTAGCGAAATTCTGGATTGACAGAATGGATTCGTTTATAGCGGTCACTCCCGACTTGCCGCCGAAGCGAAAGCGCTGCACAGGTTGCCCGTGCTCCGTCAGGTAAGCGAGCTTCCTCGCTTACCCGTCAGCATCAGCGCGCGCTTTGCTGGGCTGCATGCTAGCCAAGGACAATGTGCCGTGGCCCCTTCGTCGCCATGACGTGCGACCGATCTGCGCGAGCAGAATCGAGCGACTGGAAATGACGGTGTACCAGCCTATTGGAGTACCAGGATCTTTACGGCAATCACACCATAGTGCTCTTGCCTGCGCCTTCGATCTTTCGAGCGCTATGGGCGTTTCGACCGCCAGGCCGTGGCCGGTCAGCACACCTCCGCCCCCAATACGAGTCTCTCCGCCTCACTCGATCCGCAGGTTCGCCACCTTGGCCAGGCCCTGCCATGTACTCACATCCTCGCGTACCACCGCGGCAAACTGGCTGACAGTCGGCGTGCTGGGTTTCGGCATATTCTGTTGGGCGAACTTCTGCACAACGTCGTCGGTCATCAGGATGCGGTTGATTTCCATGTTCAGCCGCTGCACGATTGACGCCGGCGTGCCAGCCGGAGCAAAGACGCCGTACCAGCCGTCCTTGCTAAATCGATAACCTTGCTCGCTGAGGGTTGGCACTTCCGGCAACGCGGGACCGCGCGCCGTGCCGGTACAGCCAAGTGCCACCAGCTTTCCCGAGCGAATATGCGGTACCGGCGAGGCAATGTCAGTGAAACCGACCAGCATGTTTTTTGACAGCAGATCGGTGACAAGTTGGGCACTGCCCTTGAAAGGAATGTGCTGCATTTTCAGGCCGTAGTGCGCCTTGATGCCTTCCATCACGAGGTGACCGGTGGAGCCATTGCCCCAGGAGCCATACGGCAGCTTGTCCGGGTTAGCCTTCGCATAATTGACAAGGTCGGCAAAGTGCCTGAAGCCAGTGGATGGATGCGCGACCAGCAGGATGCCGGCGGCGCCAACCTGCGCAATGGGTGCGAGGTCCTTCAATGCGTCATACGGCATCTTGGCCTGGATCACGGGATTGATCGCTATCGCCGACGAGGGAGACATCAACAGCGTATAGCCGTCCGCGGCGCTCTTGGCCACCATGTCGGTACCGATCAGGCTGTTGGCGCCAGGACGGTTGTCGACGACAACCGGCTGCCGCAAGGCATCATTCAGGTGTGCCGAGATCAACCGCGCGAAGATGTCCATGCCCGATCCGGCAGGGCCCGGGACGATCAGACGGATGGGACGCGTGGGCCAATTCGTGGCTGCAATGCCGAGTCGCGACCAGGTGTGCGAGGCGAGCAGGGTGAGGCCTCCAATCAGGGCGCGTCGACGCATGGGCGAGTGATTCATCGCTTTGTCTCCGGGTAATTTTATTGATTTGCCCGATGCGGGCTTGCGGAAATTCTAGCGGCGAATGGCATCGCACATTGCTGCGACAAGCTTGAATGTGTTCTGCAAAAAACGCAGGAAGCGACGCGCATGCACCGCTCTACCATGGCTGCGTTTTCTCTCTTCGGCAGGAGTCAAAATGCAACCATTACAGGGCAAGGTAGCGCTAGTCACCGGCGCAGGTTCCGGCATCGGACGAGCCAATTGTGTTACGTTGGCCTCGCGCGGCGCGACAGTTATTGTTAACGACATTGACGAAGCCGGCGCACATGAGACCGTGACGCTGATCCGCGCAGCGGGAGGGATGGCGGTCCCCTGCATCGCCGACGTGGCTAAAAGCGATGAAGTGGAACGGAGTTTCGCCGCCGCGCAGCGCGAAACTGGGCCCGTGCAAATCCTCGTCAACAATGCCGGCATCCCAGGGGGCATGACAGCGTTTGAGAATATCGACGAAATGGCCGTTGATCGCATGTTCAGCGTGACGGTAAAGGGTGCAATGCTGTGCACTCGCGCGGTGCTGCCGGCCATGAAGCAGCGTTGTGACGGACGCATCATCAACACCTCGTCGATCACTGCGTTCGGTACGCATCCGCGCGGCTGCGTCTATGCGGCGGCAAAGGGAGCCATTGTCAGCCTGACCCGTGCCTGGGCACGCGAGTTCGCGCCGTGGAACATCCTGGTCAATGCGGTCGCGCCAGGGCGCGTGGAAACGCCGATGAGCGCTCGGTTGAGCTCGGATCCTGCATACCAGGAAGAAGTCCGTCGCCGCGTACCGCTGCGGCGCCGGGCGGTACCGGACGAGATCGCGACGGTCGTCGCATTCCTGGCGTCGGCAGACGCCAGCTACATGACGGGTCAGGTATTGAGCCCCAACGGCGGCGAGGTCATGTAGCGCGCGACCACCCATCCCGCGCGGCCTTCAGCGGCGCCATTTGCTGCACGAGGAAGCCTGCAAGTATCGACTGGAATCCGCGCCGGTGCCGGCTGGCAGCGCGCGGCTCTTGTTACTTCTGTCAAGACACGCCCATGATGACCCCACATCACCCCTCCGCCCTCGGCGAACTGCTCGACCGCGAAGCCATCCGAGAATGCCTGTATCGCTACTGCCGCGGCATCGACCGTTGCGACGAGTCGGCCCTGCGCAGCGTGTACTGGGACGATGCCACCGACAGGCATGGTCCCTATTCCGGCTCCGCCAGCGGCTTTATCGACTGGGTGCTGGACCGGCTGCAGACCAGCGAACGCTCGATCCACTTTCTCGGCAACATCTCGATCGCCTTCCACGGCGACGGGGCAGCGGTGGAATCGTACTTCCAGGCATTACAGCGGCGGCCTCACCCCGATGCGGCGCAACGGGAGGTCTTCCTGGCTGGGCGCTACGTCGACCGATTCGAGAAGCGCGACGGGGAATGGCGGATCGCCCAACGCGTGGTGGTCTACGACTGGGTCCACCCCCTCGGCACCCCGCAGGGTACCGAGACCGAGCGCTTCGGCCCGCGCCAGCCGATTGGCGCCCCCTGCCCGCATGATCCGGTTTACGCGCTGCTCCGCAAAGCGTAGACCGGACCAGCGTGAATCAGTCAACGATACAGCGATAAGGCGGCGCGAGCCGCCAGCCGTCAAAAGATGTGCCGAAGGCCGATAGTGGTGCCAAACTGGTTGGTGCCGGCTGTGGTTGTCCCGAAGCCGGAGCCGCCCGCGCCCAGGCCGAGGTTCGAAGTGCCCTTGTTCTTCGTGTAACCGATGCTGAAGTAGGCATCCGTGCGCTTGGAAAAGGCGTACTTCGCCATGCCGACGAACAACCAGGGATCATTGCTCGTGTTCCGGAAGTCCTGATAGTAGGCGGCGGCACTGAGGCTGACAGCGGCACCGGCTCGCCACGTCACACCGGTCCACCACAGGTTCGAGGCCTGATTGGCCTGACCGGGAATCGCGCCGGTCAACACCGCGCCGTCGTACGCCTTGGCCCATCTGTAGCCGGCAAAGACCTTGACCGGGGAGAAATTATACGTGCCGGTCACCACGGCGCGCCGCGTCTTCGCGTCGGGATTGACCGTGACCGTGCCCGTATTGACCTCATCGTAGGCGGTGCCCACGCTGAAGGCGCCACGACTGTAGCTCAGCCGGAAGCCATACTCGCGGCCCAGCTTCGGGTCGCCCGGCACTTCGCTGCCGTTGGCCGTACCGCTCTCGGCGCCGAAGCTGTACATGGCAGACGCCACCAGCCCGCCGAACGTGCCCGTGTACTTGACGGTATTGTCGGCACGCGACACGAACGCCAGGTCTTGCACGAAGATGGAGTACTTCGGCGCAAGGAGCATCGGGTCATAGGGACCGATGAGGTCAAACAGCGCGGTCTGCTGCCGTCCGAGCAAAAGGCTGCCCCACTTCCCCTGCAAGCCAACGTATGCCATCCGCCCGAACAGACGGCCGCCCTGCGCGGACTTGCCCGTATCGGTGTCATAGCCGCTCTCCAGCACGAACACCGCTTTCAGGCCGCCGCCCAGGTCTTCCGTGCCGCGCAGCCCCCAGCGCGAGCCGGCGACGTTGCCCGAGGTCATGCGAACGACGGAATGGGCGCCGCCAGTCTGATGGTTCGCGAATTCGATACCCGCGTCCACCACGCCGTAGAGCGTGACGCTGGTTTGAGCGGCTGCCGGAAGGCTGCAAAGCGCGCAGGAGAGCGCGGTCGCGCCGACTTTATATTGCATGGTCTCCACCTTTTGTTGTTGCGCCCCGGTGCCTGTGCGTGACCGGGGCAACCCGTGAAATAGGCGTGAAATGCCCTGCCCGCAGAGCGGGCATTCCGCTTTTTCAACTACTTGATTGCCTGGGATGCGTGCCCGATGTCAGGCCACTTTCAAAACCTGCCCGGTCAGGTATTGCGCGCGAGCGCCGGCGATGAAACGCAGGAGCGGCGCAAGGCCTTCCGGCTCTTCGCGCGCGACCGACAGCGCGTTCACGCGCAGCGCCCGGGGACCCCACTCGCACGCCAGCGTGGCCACCAGCATGCCGGCCGCCGCAAGGTCGCCCGCTTGCCGCCAGCCCTCGCCAGCTTCAACCGGAAGCATGAGCGTGAGGCTGGCCTGGTGAGCGTGTTCCTGCGCGAAGCGCTGCGCGGCCTCGTGCACCGCCGCCAGGCGATCCCCGGGCGGCGCGCGCAGCGGCGAGACGTCCAGCACCGCCGCATAGCCCTCTCCTTGCTGGCTGAGCCCAGACCACTGCCCTGCTACGTCGCCCGCGACCCGAAGGCCAAGCGGCATGTCGGACGGGACGGGGTCGACATTCGCCGGGGCAAAGTCCCGGCTGCCGCCGAATACCGACGAGCCGCCGTCGACCGACAGCAACAGCCCGGACGGCACGGCACCGCTCGTGCCGGCCAGGAAGCGGATCGCCTCGGCCAGTTCCTCCGGCTCCGCCATCCGGCCGAGCGGAATCTTGGCCGTTATGCGCGCCGGATCCAATTGCCCGCTCGCAATGAGCCGGTCAACCAGTTCGGTCCGCACGAATCCCGGACACAGCACGCTCACCCGAAAGTCCGGTCGCTCGCGCGCCAGTGCCTGCGACAAGCCAATTAAACCCGCCTTGCTGGCGCTGTACGCACCGCGCCACGGGATCGCCCGCAGTCCGGCGCCCGATGCCACGTTGACGACCCGCGCGCCAGCCACCAACCTCGGCGACAGCGCGTCGACCAGCCGTGCCGGCGCGTCAAGGTTGAGCGCCAGCAACGTCCGCCAGTCTTCGCCACCCTGCTCGACGACCGGCCGGTTGGTGCGGTCCGACATGCCCGCGTTGTTCACGAGCGCGTCCAGCGGACCGGTGCGTTCCGCGAGCGCGCCGATGCCCCCCGCGTCAGTGAGATCGATCGCCACCGCCTCGTGGCGCCCCGCCTTCGGCGCCGACAAGCCGGCCACCGTGGCGGCCAGCGCTGCGCCATCGCGGTCAACCAGCACGCAGCGCCAGCCGTCGCGGGCGAACCGCCGCGCCGCAGCGCGGCCGATGCCGGCGGCCGCGCCGGTGATAAGGACCGCCGGCACGCTCAGAGATTGGTGAACGTGATGCCGCCATCCACCACGAGCGCCTGCGCTGTGATGAATCGGGCCTCGTCGCTGGCAAGGAAGACGATGCCGCTGGCGACGTCATCCACATTGCCGAGGCGGCCCATCGGGGTGCGCGCAACGCGGCGTGCGTCGCGCTCGGCATTGCGGTTGCGCTGCGTGCCCTCGGTCGGCACGGCCGACGGACACACAGCGTTGACGCGGATGCCGCGCGGGCCAAGTTCCGCGGCAGCGGCACGCGTGATACCGAGAATGCCCGCCTTGATGCCCGAATAGACAACCGAAGCGGGTGCCGACACCAGCGCCGCCGTCGAGGCCACATTGACGATAACCCCACCGCATTCCGCGTCCATCTCCTCCACGGCTGCCTGGATTCCCCAGATCACCGCCTTAAAGCCGATGTCGAGCATGCGGTCCATCGTCTCGGGCATGATTTCCGGCACCGACTGATACCGTACCCACGCGGCGTTGTTGACGAGGATATCGAAACGCTTGCCCTCCGTGGCCGCCATGCTTACCGCCTGCGCGATGCCATCCCGGCTCGCCACGTTCTGCACGACCGGGAAGGCTTCACCGCCGCTCGCACGGATTTCATCCACCGTCGCGCCGACAAGCTCTTCCTTGAGGTCGTTGACCGCCACAATGGCACCGCGCGCCGCGAGAAGACGCGCTGTGGCGCGGCCGATGCCGGCGCCTGCGCCGGTGACGAGCGCCACGCGCCCTGCCAGATCCTGTTGCATAAACACTCCCGAATTCCTCAGACGCCTCGAATGAAATCATGCCCGACCGCACGCGCAAGCGCGCCGGCCCCGAACGCCGCATCAAGCTTGCGGACCTCGCGCAGCGAATAATGCAGCGGCACTTCCCACGTAAAGCCCATGCCACCGTGCAGGTGGATCGCTTTCTCGATGACAAAGACTGCATTGCCGATGGCACCCGCCAGCGCCGGACGAGCGCTGCGCGCCGCGCCATACTCGTTGCGTGCCATAGCGCGAAGCACGGCGGCCGCAGAGGCCTCCGTCAGCAGCTTCATGCGCGCCAGCAGGTGCCGCACGGCTTGCTTGGCCGACAGCGGCCGGCCGAACTGCACGCGCGTCGCCATATAGCCGGCGGCAGTTTCCAGCGCACCGTTCGCCGCGCCGATCGCCAGTTCGGCCATCAGCAGGCAGGCCGCATGGTCAAGCGCCGCGCGGCCCGCGGCATCGAGTCGGGCGACCACCGCGGCGCCTTCAAGATCGAGCCACGCTTGCGGAAACTCGGGATCGAGCGACCCGTCTTCCTCGCAGGCCAGTCCGGCCACGTCGACCAGTGCCGCGCCGTCATCATCGTTCACAAGCACCCAGTCGCATTGCGTCACGTGCCGCGCATGGCCAGCGACGCCCTCGCGCAGGCTGCCCTGCCACGCAATGGTGGCGACCTTGTCGCCCGCCGCCAGCGCCGCGGCGACTGGCGTGCCGGGGAACGCCTGCGCCAGCAGGATCGTTTCCAGCAGTGGCAGGCGCAGTTGCAGCTTGCCGGCGGCATGCGCGATGGGGAGCGCGAAATCGATGGGAAGGCCAAGGCCGCCGTCCTCCTCATGGGCACATACGCCGCACAGGCCCGCTGCCGCCAGCACCTGCGCGGCGTCGCGCAAGTCGCGTGCTAGTGCGTCGTGAATGGCTGCGCTGGCGGCCTGGGCGAATTCCTCGGGCCGCAGATCGTCGTCTCGCGTCGTCATGTCAAGTCCTTGGGCAAATTAAGGATGCGTTGCGCGATGACGTCGAGTTGCACTTCCGAGGTGCCTGCGTAGATCGTCTCCGCGCGCGAAAAGAGATAGGCGGTGCTGAACGCCTTGCGGGCGCGCCGCGCCTGCAGGCTCGAGTGGGGCGTCACGTGCGACATCAGCGACAGCGCCAGCCCGGCGAACGCCTGGTGGCATTCCGACCAGTACAACTTGGTCAGCGACCCGCGCGCGCCGATCGATTCTCCGGCCATCAAGCGGGACACGGTCGTCTCCACCAGGCCCTTGAGAGCATCGATCTCGCAAGCCACGTCGCCGACGCGGCGCTGCGTGTAGCCGTCGTCGAGCAGCCGCGCCAGTTGCGCATCCGACTTGCAGGCGCTGACCAGATGACGCAGCTCGCATTCGAAGCGCCACGGGCGGTACATGCGGTTGGTCGCGCGTTCTATGGATAACACGCGAATGGCGGCATTCCAGCCTTCGTCGGGCGCGCCCAGTCGGGCACTGTCCGGCACCACCACGTCATCGAAAAATACTTCTGCAAACGACTCCTTGCCATCGATGGACTTGATCGGCACCACGCGGATACCCGGCGTGTTCATCGGCACAGCGAACATCAACAGGCCACGGTGCTTGTCAGCGACCGTACCGGTGCGGGTGAGCAGCAGGCAGTAGTGCGCCTTGGCCGCGCCGCTGGTCCAGATCTTCTGGCCGTTGATGCGCCAGTGCCCGCCCTCCTGCACGGCGCGCGTGCGCAGCCGGGCGAGGTCCGAGCCGGCATCGGGTTCCGAGAAGCCCTGGCACCAGTACTCGCGCATGGCGAGGATGGCGGGCAGGAACGCCTCTTTCTGTGCCTCGGTGCCCACGGTCATGATGATCGGACCGGCCAGTTCCTTGCCGATGGAGCTGACGCTCTCCGGCATGGGCTGGGCGCCGATCTCCTTGTTGACGGCGAGGTGCTCGCGCAGGGTCAGTCCGTGACCGCCATAGGCGGTTGGCCACGTCATGCCGGCCAGTCCGGCGTGGTACATGGCGGCCTCCCAGGCGCGGGATTCTTCCAGCGTCGGGGTGCGGTAATCCAGGCTGTCGGCACGCATGTGGTCCGGCAGGTTGGCGCGCAGCCATTGACGTGCGTGCTGGCGGTACACCTCGGGTCCGGCGGCCGGATCGGGGATCGCCGCGAGTTGATCGCGTGTTTCGATATGCATGCTGACTCTCAGTGTGCGGGCGTGGCTGGGGCGGCCGGGATCATGAGCGCGTCGAGCACCACAGCGCCTTCGCCTTCGGGACGGACGAGGATGGGGTTCATGTCGATCTCGGCGATGCCGGCCGCATGGCGGCAGGCGAACTCGGACAGGCGCGCCACGCAGCGAGCGGCTGCGCGGATGTCGGCTTTGGGCTGTCCGCGCGCGCCGTCAAGCAGCGCGAACATGCGCAGCGAACGGATCATGGCCAGGGCTTCGTCCTCGCTCACCGGGGCTGCCTGCACGGCGACGTCCTTGAGCACCTCGGCGTGGATGCCGCCCATGCCCACCATTACCACCGGACCGAACACCGGATCGCGCGAAATGCCGGCGATCATCTCGACGCCGCCCTTGACCATCGGCGCGACCAGCATGCCTTCGACGCGCGCCTGCGGCGCATGGCGTGCGACGCTGGCGGCAATCGTCCCATAAGCGTCGCGCACCGCAGCCGCGCTGCGCAGGTTGAGCGCCACGCCGCCGGCCTCGGTCTTGTGCGGGATGTCCGCGGAGACGATCTTCATCACAACGGGGTAGCCGATGCCTTCCGCGGCGCGCACCGCCTCCTCTACCGAGCGGACAACGGCTTCCTGCGGCACGTCGATGCCTGCGGCTGCCAGCACGCGCTTGGCTTCGTACTCATTGCGGAACACGGCCGGGTCAACGGCTTCCTCCGGGACGGGCCGACGCGCCGCCGATGCCGGTCGGCCGGCAAGCTGTCCGAGCCGGACCAGTCCGGCGAGGCCGCTGGCCGCTGCATCGATGCTCGGAAACACGGGGATGCCCAGCGCGTTGATCTGCGCCACCGCGTCGGCCGGCCCCTGGCTGACGATCATCAGCGCACGCTCGGGATGGGCTTCTCGTACACGCGCCAGCGCCTCCAGGTACACGCCGCGCAGGCGGGAGTTGTACAGCGACAGCGACATGAACATCACCAGCGCGCTTCCCGACGGATCCTCCAGCAGCGCGGACAATAACTTCTGGAGGATGTCTGGGCGGCTGGACATTTGCGCTGTGGCGTCGACCGGGTTGCCGGTGCCGGCCATGGGAAGCACGTGGCGGATGCGTTCGCAGGTCTTTGTGTCAAGCGCGGGCAGACGCAGGCCGGCCTGGCTCATGGCATCGGCCATCATGACGCCGAAGCCGCCCGAGGCCGCCATCACTGTCACCGCGTCACGCTGTGGCAGGCGGCCGGGCATCAGGATCGAGGCGGCATGGCCAATGTCGATCAGTTCTTCCACCGAGCGCACGCGTAGCGCGCCGTGTCGGCGGAAGACCGCGTCGATGACGGCATCGGAACCCGTCAGCGCGCCGGTATGCGAGGCGGCAGCGGCCTGGCCCTGCTCGGTCGAGCCCACCTTCAGGACGATCACCGGCTTGCCGCGCGACCGGGCCAGTTCCAGCGCCGCGACAAGGCGCTCGCCGTGGCGGCAAGTCTCCATGCAGCAGAGAATGATTCGTGTGGCTTCGTCCTCCGCCAGCGCGGCAATGCCGTCGGCCACGTCTACGTCGGCCTCGTTGCCCGTTGCCATGAACTGGCTCACACCCAGGCCACGGCGTGCCACGGTGTTCATGGTGTGGCTGCCCACGTTGCCCGACTGCGAGACGATGCCCACGCCGCCAGGCAGCGGCATGTATTCCTCCAGGCTGATGGAAAACGACCCTATCATGCGGTCGGCCACGTTGACCGTGCCCAGGCAGTTGGGACCCAGGATGCGCATGCCATGCTGGCGCGCGATGTCGACCAGTTCGGCCTGCATCGCCGCGCCCTCGGCGCCGAGTTCGCCAAACCCGGACGACAGCACGATGGCCGCCTTCACGCCGCGCGCTGCGCAGTCACGCAGAGCGGCCGGCGTGGCGGCGGCCGGCACCGCCAGGATCGCCAGTTCCGGCGCGGTGGGCGTATCACGGACCGAGGCATACGCCGTCATGCCTTGCACGGTGCCGCCCTTCGGGTTGACCGGGTAGACGGCGCCCGCATAGCCATGCTTGCGCAGCATGTAGACGGGACGTCCACCGATCTTGGTGATGTCGTCCGAGGCGCCAACCACGGCGATGCTGCGCGCGTGGAAGAAGGGCCCTAGCCCGGCACCCGGGCGTTCAGTGTGCGTCGCCATGGTCAGCGTCCCTTGAATTGCGGCTGGCGCTTTTCGAGGAACGCCACGCGGGCCTCGCGGGCGTCTTCGGTGCGGGAAAGCGCCATCGTGAACTCCTGCTCGAAGCGGTAGGCATCGCGCTGGGGCATCACTTCCACCATGTTGGTGGCGCGTTTGGCATACATGATCGCAAGCGGGGCCTTGGAGGCGATCTCGCGAGCCAGTGCCATCGTCACGGGCAACAACTGGTCGGCAGGTAGCACGTCTTCCAGAACGTTGCGGCGGAGCAGGTCATGGGCCGTCAGGCGCTGGCCGGTGAAGAACATGCGGCGCACGGTGGAGCGGCCGAACAGCGTGCGCAGCATGGAAGCGCCGCCAGCCAGGCCGACGTTGATCTCAGGCATGCCGAACGTGGCTTCCTCAGACGCATAGAGGATGTCGCAGGCTGCGACCAGCCCCATGCCGGCGCCGAGCGCCACGCCGTTGACCGCCGCGATCACGGGCTTGGCGCATTCCCTGATTGCGTTGCCGGTTTCGCGCGTCAGGCGGTTGTGATCCAGGAAGTCGCCTGCCACGCTGGCCTCTGGCCGGTCCTTGAGGTCGGCGCCGGCGCAGAACACCTTGCCTGCGCCCGTCAGGACGGCGCAGCGGATATCCTCGCGCTCCGAGATCTCGTCGAACGTTGCCACGATCTGGCGGCGCATCTCGCGGTTCAGGGCATTCACCGGGGGACGGTTCAGGGTAACCAGGGCAACGCCGTCGGAAACCTCCATCAGGACCAGTTTCTCGCTCATGCCTGACCTCCCGACTGACGGAAGAATGCGCCGAGCGGCGCGGTGTGTGCGTACGTCATGGTTGTCTCCTTGCATCGAATGAACAGCCGCGCTTCGCTGCGGGCCGGCTTTTTTCGATTGTAGGAGCGGGGATTCCTGCGGATTTCCGTCAGAGTTGTTGGTTGTGTTCTGCGGGAATGCGGCATATTCGGCGGGCCGGGGAGCCGATAGGATGTGTACCCGTACCCCACCGGCCATCACGAAAGAGGAGCGCAGACCATGGAGATCGCGCCAATCGGGACCATCCGGACCGACCTGGGTGAATGCCCGGTCTGGGACGCCTTCCGGCAGCGGCTATGGCTTGCGGATTGCCGCCGGGGTTGGATCTATGTGATCGACGCGCCGCAGGCTGACGTCATGCGGTATGACCTGCCGGCGCCCCTGGGATCGTTCGCGCTGAACGGCGAAGACAACCTTGTCGTGGCCCTGAAGGAGCAGGTGGCGCTCTATATGCCATCCACCGGCGCCTTGCGGCCCGTGGCGGACATCGGCGAGCGTCATCCCAACCTGCGCCTGAACGACGGCACGCCCATGCCGGACGGCAGCTTCGTCGTGGGCACGATGCACGTCTTTCGCGAGCCAGACGAAGCGCCGCTAGGCGGGCTGTACCGGCTGGATTCCGCCGGCGGCTTCACACGGATCGAGCAGGGCTTCGGCATCGTCAACGGGCCGATGCCGCATCCGTCGCGGGCGGAGTTCTACGTCTGCGACAGCGCGGCACGCAGCATCTACCGCTACCGACTCGATGCCGCAGGCAGGCTATCCGGCCGAGAGCGCTTCGTCGACACCGCGCCGCTTGGCTCCGCGCCGGATGGCTGCTGCTTCGACAGCGACGGCGGCCTGTGGACGGCACTCGTGCATGCCGGCGCCCTCGCCCGATTCGACGCCGTGGGGCAACTCACCCATTGCATCGACCTGCCAGTAGCGCACCCGGCGTCGCTCTGCTTCGGCGGGCCGGCCCTGGAAGAGATCTATGTCACGACGATCCGGGACAGCGGCCGGCTGTCAGCCGACGGCCCATTGGATGGCGCCGTGCTACGCGTGCGCGGCACCGGCCTACGCGGTGCGGGGCGCCCCCACTGCCGCATTCATCTCTAGCCGGGCGCCGGCACCGCCGATTTGCCGTAGGCACTGAAGCGCAGTTCCTCGCCTGAAACGTGCGAGGCCACGAAGTCGAGGAACAGCCGGATCTTGGCCGGGATCATCGCGGTGTCCAGGATGGTGGCGTACATCCCTTCCTCGAAGGTGGTATTGGTCACGCGGAATTCCGGCAGCAGCCGCACGAGCGTGCCGCGCGAGATGTCGTTGTAGACCGTGTAGTCGTCCAGTAGCGCTATGCCCTCGCCGAGCCGCGCCCACTCCAGCAGCGCGACACCGTTGTTGGTCACGTGCCGGGGCTTGAACCCCACTTCCTCCACGCTCTCCCCGCGCTTGAACAGCCAGCTATGCTGGTTGCCGGGCAGCAGGTATGCCATGCAGTCGTGCTGGAGGATATCCTCCGGCCGCGTCGGCGCGGGTCGGTTCTCAAGATAGGCGGGCGACGCCACGAGATAACGCTCGCTCCGGAAGAGAATGCGCCGCTTCAGCCCGGCCTCCACCGGCGGCGAAATCCGGAAGTCGATGTCGAAATTGCTGCGGCGCAGGTCAATCTTGGTCTCGGACAGCACGAGTTCGACATGGATGTCCGGATACTGCTTGCGGAAAGCCGCGACCAGGGGCGGAAGAACGCCTAATCCGAACATCATGCGCGAATGCACCCGCAGCGTGCCCTTCGGCGCAGCGCGGATTTCCGTGATGTTGCGATGCGCCTGGCCGATGTTCCACAGGATGCCTTCCAGCTCCCGCGCATACTCCTGCCCCGCTTCCGTCAGCACCACCTGGCGCGTGGAGCGCATCAGCAGCTTAACGTTCAACTCGGTCTCGAAATCCGTGATCATGCGCGACACGGATGTGGCGGACACCCCGAAGTGCCGCGCCGTCTCCGAGAAACTCTCCGTCTTGGAAATCGACAGGAAGAGCTCCATGGCGCGAAGCCGGTCCATCATTCCTCCATTTTTTGCAGTACAGATCGCCGTGATTCCCGTATTCCGGCCAATACCACCCGACTCCTAGAATGCTTCGAAACTTCACCGGGATTTTTGGGAGACAACTATGGAATTCGGCGTATTCATCCTGGCCCAGCAGCGAGGTTACCACCAGACCTCGAAGCAAGTCATCAGCAACTCCATCGAGCAGACCGTCGTGGCGGAACAGGCCGGTTTCAACACCGCCTGGTACGCCGAGCACCATTTCAACAACTATTCACTGTCGCCGTCGCCGCTAATGATGGTGGCCCATGCCGCAGCAAAGACGCAGCGCATCCGGCTCGGCACGGCGGTGTGCATTTTGCCGCTGTACCACCCCGCGCGCTTCCTGGCCGAAGTCGGATTTGTCGACACGGTGTCGAACGGCCGGCTCGAACTGGGCGTGGGCTCGGGCTACCAGCAGTTCGAGTTCGAGCGCTTCGGCGTTGACATCGCCGAGTCGGGCGCGATCTTCAACGAGTTCCTCGACGTCATCCCGAAGGGCCTGACGCAGAAGATCTTCGAGCACGATGGGCAATTCCTGAAAATTCCGCCCAGCTCCATTGCCGTGCGCTGCCTGCAGGAGCCGATGCCGCCGCTGTGGATCACCTCCGGCAATCCCGTCACCCTTGGCCGCGGTGTGCGCGAGAACCACAACCTGTTCGTGACCGCCCTGCTCAATGGCACCGACGCTATCACCGGCTTGCGCGAACGCCTTGATAAAGTCGCCGAGGAAAACGGCAAGGACCTGGACCGCGACGTGAAGTTTGGCTTCCTGCGCTGCGGTTTTGCCTCCGACAACAAGGCCGAGATCGACGCCTATCTCGACTGCGCGCGCTTCCAGCGGCGCATCTCGGAAAGCCTCAAGTTCCGCCGCGCGCAGAGCGATGACGGCTACATGGTCAAGGAAGTGCCGTCGGACACCGATCCGACGTTCGAGCAGTTGCGCAAGAACTTGCCTGTGGGCTCCGTTAACCAGGTCATCGACAAGCTGCTGACCGAAATCAGCATCCTGCGGCCCAAGCACATCGCCCTCCAGACCCAGCTCGGCGACTTCGACCAGAAGACCATGCTGCGGCAGATCGAAGTGTGGGGCGACCGGATCATTCCGGCCATCCGCAAGGAGCTCGGCGAACCGGGCACCAAGCTGGCCGTCGCCGCCTAAGGAGCCCGCCATGCGTATCCACCTGACCAATGCCGGCGCCATCACCCTGCGCGACCCGGCCGACTTCAAGCGGCTCGACGTGCTGATCGATCCGCAGCCCAACGAGCGGCTGGAGCGCGCCATCGCGCGCATCGGGCGGCGCGAGGATGAGGGTCACGTCCGCCTGGCGCCGTCGGTGCTGCGCTTCCTGTCGGGGCATGCGGGCGATCCGGCATGGGAGGACGGCTTCTCTTCCATGGTGGGATTCGCAGCGCGGCACGGCTGGGTGGACGAGCGCGGCGACATTCGCGCCCATCTCACCCTCAACGAGCAGGACGAAGTCGTCTCCGTGGACGACTTCAAGTCGGCCATGCGCGCGCTGCCGGCCGGTATCAGTGCCGTCACTACCGGCAGCGGCGAGGACGTGGCGGGCATCATCGTCTCCAGCCTGACATCGGTGTCGGCGGAGCCGCCAATGGTGGGCTTCTTCGTCCAGAAGTCGGCCTCAGCACACGGGGCGTTGATGCAGACCGGGCGGTTCGTTGCCAATGTGCTGGGCGAAGAACACCGAGCCATCATCGACACCTTCCTCAAGTCTCCGCAAGGGCGCGACCGCTTTGTGTCCGGCCAATGGCGCGAAGGCGGGCATGGCCTGCCGGTGCTCGATGACGCGCTGGCCAGCATCGAATGCGACATTGTCTGCACCGAAGCGCTTGGCACGCATGACCTGATCGTCGGCAAGATCCGCAAGACCACGTGCAACCAGGCCAGCCCCATCATCAACTTCAACGCCGGCACGCACCGCATTGCGCCGGTCTCGGTCCAATAGGAGGACGCATGGCTGGCAAAGGCAAGCCTGCCGGTGCCCTGGCGGGCATCCGGGTGATCGACCTTTCGCGCATCCTCGGCGGCCCGTATTGCGGCCAGGTCCTCGGCGACCACGGCGCCGACGTGCTGAAGATCGAGCCACCGCAGGGCGACGACACGCGCTCGTGGGGGCCGCCGTTCAGGGATGGCGTGGCCTCGTATTACTTCGGCCTCAACCGCAACAAGCGGGTGATGCGGCTGGACCTGACGACCACCGAGGGCCGTGAGGCCCTGGTCGCCCTCCTAGCCGAGGCCGATGTGGTGGTTGAGAACTTCAAGACCGGTACCATGGAGAAATGGGGCCTCGGCTATGACACGCTGGCTGCACGCTTCCCCCGCCTTGTGCACTGCCGCGTCTCCGGTTACGGCGCCGACGGACCACTGGGCGGGCTGGCCGGCTACGACGCCGCGATCCAGGCGCTGACGGGGATCATGAGCGTCAACGGCGAAGCCGACGGCGGACCGTTGCGCGTCGGTCTACCCGTCGTCGACATGGTCACCGGCCTGAACGCCGTGATTGGTGTACTGCTGGCGCTGCAGGAGCGTGAGCGCAGTGGGCGCGGGCAGTTCGTCGAGGCGGCGCTGTATGACGCCGGGCTGTCGCTGCTCCATCCGCACGCGGCCAACTGGTTCATGAACGGCAAGACGCCAGGCCGCACCGGCAACGCCCATCCCAACATCTACCCATACGACTCGGTCGCCACGGGCACCGACTCGGTCTTCCTCGCCGTCGGCAACGACCGCCAGTTCCGGATCCTCTGCGAGCACCTCGGCGCGCCCGCGCTGGCCGACGACGAACGGTATACGACTGCCGGCGCGCGCTCGGTCAACCGCGTCGCGCTGAAGGCCGACCTCGAAGCCCTGCTGCGCGACCACGATGGCAAGTCGCTGGCCGACACGCTGGCCGCAGCCGGCGTGCCGTGCGTACCGGTGGTGTCGGTGGCGGATGCGCTGGAGCACCCGCATACGGCGCATCGTGGAATGGTGGTGGAGATGGAGAACGGCTACCGTGGGCTGGGGGCGCCGGTAAAGCTCGGGCGGACGCCGGCGACATACCGGCATGCGCCCTTGACGCCGGGCGAAGGTTTCCTGGCGTCGGAGGGCGGGTTCGACTGGGAACTGGCCGTGCAGGCGGGCTGAGCGTCGGCCGGGGCGCCGGTCAGTGCGGCGCGAAGCCCCGCGTATTCCCTACGTTTCCCGCAGGACACAATCAAGCATTGCAGCACCATACCCCATCCAGGATGGCTAGTTTCTCCGCACGCTTTCCAGTGCGGGCCTGATCATTGCGCCCCTTGCGCGGTACGCCCGGCATGCGTAGGGAAGAAAGGCGCCGCGCACGCCCTGATATAAAATACATTTGGAGACAAGCCATGCATCACTCGCCCGTACGGCGGCGGACCTGCCTCGGTATCGCCGCGTTCCTCGTTTCCCAGGCGTGGGCCGGTACCAGTGCCGCCACAAGCGGCTGGCCAAAGCGCCCCATCCGACTGGTGGTGCCCGGGCCGGCGGGCGCCGGCATGGACATCTTCGCGCGCCTGATCGCCTCCCATCTCCAACAGGCGCTGGGGCAGCCGGTTGTGGTGGACAACCGACCCGGCGCCAACAGCCTGATCGGCACCGACATGGTTGCCAAGAGCGCCGCCGATGGCTATACCCTGCTGATGACGCCGTCATCCGCCATCGCCATCAACCCGGTCATCCAGCCAAAAATGCCTTATGACGCGCTGAAGGACCTGACGCCTGTCGCGCAGGTCGGCGCCGCCGGCATCCTGCTGGTCGCCCACCCGTCCACCGGCTTCAGGAACCTGGCCGACATGGTGCGCTATGCCAAGGCGAACCCCAACAAGCTCTCCTACGGATCGTGGGGCAACGGGTCGTCCGGGCATCTCGTCATGGAAGGCATCAAGGCGCACTATGGCCTCTCGATGCAGCACGTGCCATACAAGGGCAGCGCCCAACTGGTGACCGACCTGCTGTCGAAGAACATGCTGCTCGGTTTCACCGATATCGCTTCGCCAGTGCCGCACATCCGCTCGGGCAAGCTGGTGGCCCTCGCCTGCACCGGCGCGGCGCGGGGACCAGCGTTACCCGAGGTGCCCACGCTGACCGAACAGAGCTATCCGTTCAACAAGGAAGGCTGGTATGGCCTGTTCGCGCCGGCCGGAACGCCGCCTGAGATCGTGCAAAGGCTCAACGCCGAGATCAATCGCATCCTTGCCAAGGACGACGTGATCCAGAAATACGCGCAACAGAACATGCCGCCCCCAGCCAAGAAAACCGTCGCCCAGTTTGCCGCGACAGTTCGTGACGATGTCACCGTGTGGCAGGGGCTGGCCAAGGTGGCCGGCTTGCAGATCGACTGAGCGCCGAGCGCCAGCTTGCCGCAGCGGCTACTGGCCGGTCATCTCTTGCAACCCGAGAAGACCCTCGAGTTCATGCGCCATCGTCACGAGCCGCGGGCCAATGGTCCGCTGTATCCCTGCAAATGCGCCGGCCCGCGCCCGGACACCGCAGTTGACCACGAACCATTGGGAATCGATGGGCCTGCAAAGCGGGACGGCGAACGCGAACACGTCGTGCCTCCATTCGGCGCGGTTCGAGCAGTAGCCCATCGTCTCCAGGTCGCGGCGCGCCTGCGCCAATTGCGTTTCGGCGCGGCGGAAGCCGTCCGCATCTTCCAGCCGCAGCCGGTTCAGCACAGGGTCCCGCAGTGCGGCCGGGACCCGCCACAGCCATGCCCTGCCGATCGCGGTCGTCAGCATCGGCAGGGCCGCGCCAATGTCGGGCGTCACCACAAGGTCGTCGGTGGAGCGCGCCGTCTCAACGTAGATCATCTGCGTGCGGTCGCGGATGCCGAGCGAAACGGCGCCGTCCACCTCGTCGGCCAGCCGTTCCATCAGCGGCCGTGCCACCTGCCGGATCTGCATGCTGGCCAGCAGCGGGTACGCGGGCGCGAGCACCGGCGCGCCGAGGCGGTACTTGCCGAGGGACGCTTCGTGCCGCAGGTAGCCCAGCACGGTCAGCGTGTGGGTCAGCCGGGCCACGGTCGACTTGGATAGTCCCGTGCGCTGCACGAAGTCCCTGTTGCCCAGCAGCACTTCCCCCGGCCGGTAGGCAAGCAGGATGTCGAGGCCATGGGCAAGCGTCGTGGCAAATTGCCGGTCGGCGTCACACTCTACGTCTGCGGTCATGCCAGCAACGCCTCCACGTTGGCAACGAGTTGGACAAGGCGCGGACCCATCTCACGGTCGAGCTTGGCTGGCGCCATTCGCGCCGCAGGCACCCCACAGTTGAATACCAGGATCTCGCCGTCGATAGGATAGCGCATGGGGACAGCCACGGCGTGGACATCGCTGAGCCAGTCCCCGCGCGAGCGTGTGAAGCCAAGTGTCGCAAGATCGTCGATGGCGGCCGGAATGGCGTCGGCATGGCGCTGCCAGTCGTCCGGTTCGGCGTCGCGCAAGGCATCGAGCACGGACGCGCGCACCTCCGCACGCGCCTGCGCCAGCCAGGCCCGTCCCATGGCGGAAGCGAGCATGGGCAGCGACGCGCCAATGTCAGGCCGGAATGCGATGGCCTCATGGCCACGGCTGGTCTCCACATAGACCATGCGGAGGCGGTCGCGCAGGCCGAGCGAGACGGAACCGCGCATGCGGTCGGACAACGCCTTCATCAACGGCCGCGCCACCTGGCGCACGCGCAGGCTCGCCAGTAGCGGATAGCCCAGCGACAGCGCGGTCGAGCCGAGACGGTAGCAGCGCAGTGGCGTGTCATAGAGCAGCAGGCCTCGCGCCGCCAGCGTATAAGTCAGGCGGCTGATGGTGGCCTTCGACAAGCCAGTGCGTTCGGCTAGTTCCTTATTGCTCAGTACCGTCTCGCCGAAACGAAAGCACTGCAGAACCGAGAGGCCATGGGCGAGGGTCGTGGCGAAAGCCGGGTCGGGGTGGTGATGGGGCGGTCTGGGGGTTGGCATGGCTTGTCGTTGTATAGCCAGCAGTATGCGCTCCACCGCGGCGCCCGTTCAAGATAGCGAAACACCCATATTGGCGTAGGCGGGTCCGGGCGTACGCTGGCGAACAGCATGACACCCATTATTCAAAAGCGAGGAACCATGATTCGAGACAATGAGGGATTCCAGCCGTTCCTGGCATCGCTGCGCCGCTTTGTGCGCGAGCAGCTCTTGCCGCGCGAAGCCGAGGTGGCACGCCTCGACCACGTCCCGGACGACCTGGTCGATGCCATGGCGCGCCAAGGCATGTTCGGCTATTCGATTCCGGAGGAATACGGCGGGGCGGGCATGACAACGGAGGAACTGGTGCTGGCCGCTATCGAGTTGTCGCAATGCTCCGTGGCGTTCCGGGCGCGGGTCGGCACCAATGCGGGCATCGGCTCCGAAGCTCTCGTCGCGGATGGCACGCCCGCGCAGAAGGCCCGCTACCTTCCTGCGCTGGCCAGCGGCGAGCTGACCGGTTCCTTCGCCCTGACCGAGCCCGAAGCCGGTTCCGATGCCACCGCGCTGAAGACCACCGCGATCCGCGATGGCGAGCATTACGTGCTCAATGGGACGAAGTGCTTCATCACCAATGCCCCCATCGCGGGCCTGTTCACGGTGATGGCGCGCACCAATCCTGACAAGCCCGGCGCCGGTGGCATCTCGGCGTTCATCGTGCCGCGCGAGACGCCCGGCCTCAGCACCGGCCAGCCCTATGAGAAGATGGGCCAGGCCGGATCGCCCGTTTCCGAAGTGCATTTCGACAACTGCCGCGTCTCGGCGGAAAACCTCATTGGCGGGGAGGAAGGACATGGTTTCCGCACCGCGATGAAAGTGCTGAACAAGCAGCGCATCCACCTTGCCGCACTGTGTACCGGCCCGGCCATCCGCATGCTCGACGACGCAGTGCGCTTTGTCTCGGAGCGCAAGCAGTTCGGACAGCGGGTGGCCGATTTCCAGCTCGTGCAAGGCATGATCGCCGACTGCCAGACCGATATCCATGCCGCACGTGCCCTAATCCTGGAAACGGCACGCAAGCGCGACGAGGGCCAGGACGTGACGATGGAAGCGTCGATTTGCAAGTATTTCGCCTCGGAAATGTGCGGTCGCGTGGCCGACCGCTGCGTGCAGATGTTCGGCGGGTACGGCTATATCGGCGACTACGGCATCGAGCGTTTCTACCGCGATGTCCGCCTGTTCCGTCTCTACGAAGGCACCAGCCAGATCCACCAGATCCACATCGCCAAGCGGACGTTGGCGATGGCCGGGTAAGCAGCGCAGGCGACGATCAGAGGATCGTCGCCGCACATGGGCCTGGCACGCGGTCAGGCTGCCTTGCGCGTGCCGTCTAAAGCGTCATTTTTTACCGAGCCAGTTCGGCAAGGATTTCGGCCCCATGCTGCCCCAGCTCGGGCAGGGCCGCGGGGCGTGGTGGCGCGTGATCGATGGTCAGCGGCAGCGCAGGCATCCGGAGTTCCCGGTTGCCAGGCGACGGCACGCGGATCAAACGCTCCGGTGCGGTAGCCCCCGCCTGCTCGATGGCGCTGCCGAGGTCGCGGACGACACCGCATACCACCCCGGCATCGTTGAGCCGGTTGCAAGCGTCCTCGGCGGGAAGGTCCGAAAGCATTCCCGCGAGCGCTTGCCGCAGGGCCGTCCGATTGGCCACACGCGAGGCGTTGTCGTGAAAGCGCGGATCGTGGACGAGCTCGGGACGCCCCAGGCAATGGCATAACCGCGCAAAGTGTTCCTGCAGATAGGCGGAAACCACGATCTTCCCATCGGCGGTGCCAATGACATCGGCTGCCGGCGCCAGGGTCGCCTGCCCGTTGCCGCAGCGCGACGGCGGTGCGCCGAGCAACTGGTACTCGGCCCATTGCTGGCTCAGCGCATCGGCAGCCACGTCGATCAACGACACCGTGATATGGGCGCCCTGCCCCGTGATGCCCCGGCGCACGAGCGCCGCCAGCACGCCAGTGGCAAGCGTGCGGCCAGCCAAGACGTCGACTACCGTGAAACCCACCCGCGTGGGATCGGCGTCTGCGTCGCCGTTCATGCTCATCATGCCGCTTTCCGCCTGGGCGGCGATATCGAGACCCGGACGTGCTGCGGCCGGTCCGGTGTGGCCGAATCCGCTGACCGAGGCGTAGACCAGCCGGGGATACTGCTCGCGTAGCTCCGAGGCGCCAAGTCCGTACTTTTCCATCACGCCCGGCCGCGCATTCTGCAGCAGCACATCGGCGCTGCGCACCAGTTCCATCGCGACGCGGCGGTCGTCGGCACGACGCAGATCCAGCACGATGGAACGCTTGCCCCGGTTGTAGGCCGAGAACATCGGTCCGCAGTTGTCGGCCTGCCAGCCGGACCGGCGGCTGGCGTCGCCGCCCGGGGGCTCGATCTTGATCACATCGGCCCCAAGGTCCGCCATGATCTGGCCTGCCGATGGAGCGGCGATAAACTGGCCAAAGTCGAGGACACGCAGCCCAGCCAGCACGGTGTTGCCATCGGTAGCCATGTTCGACGCTTGCATTGCTCCCATTCCTCCTTTCATTCTTTCACTCCGGTTTCAGGCCTGTGGCCTGCACGATGCGGCGCCAGGCCAGCGTATCGTCGGCCACCACCTTCCTAAACTGCACGGGCGTCAGCGTAGGCGCCACCGGCAGGTTGAGCGCGGTCAGGCGCTCGCGGATGACCGGCGTGGCGATCGCGCGCAATACCTCCTGGTTGAGACGATCCACCAACGCCTTCGGCGTGCCGGCTGGTGCAAACATGCCGTACCAGCTCGTGGTCGGAAACGGATAGCCCTGTTCACCCATCGTCGGGACATCCGGAAACTGCGGCATCCGAGTGGTGCCACTGACCGCAAGCGGCACCAGGCGTCCGGCCTTGACGAGCCCGATCTGCGAGCTCACGTCGACCCAGCCGACAGGCAGCGTACCGCTCTGGAGATCGGTGGCCACGGCCGCCGTACCCTTGTACGGCGCATGGGTCATGCTGAGATTGGTCTTCTTCAGGAAAGTCTCCATCGTCAGGTGGCCACCAGAACCGATTCCCCACGAGCCATAGCTCAATTGGCCGGGCCGCTGCTTCGCATAGTCAATGAGCTCCTTCAGGTTATGCACCGGCACCTTGGGCGATGCCACGAGCAGGTTGCCGAAGCTGCCTACCTGCGCAATGGGCTCGAAGCTCTTGAGCGGGTCCTGCGCGCGCGTGTAGAGGGACGGGTTGACGACCATGGCGCCGGCGTAGGTAAATAGCAGCGTATAGCCGTCCGACTTGGCATTGGCCACCGTTTCGCTGGCAATCAGGCCATTGGCGCCGGGCTTGTTCTCCACCACGAACGGCTTGCCGAATACCGTGCCCAGTTGTTCGGCAAGCACCCGTGCCAGCGCGTCGGTACCGCCGGCCGCTGCGCTGGCCACGATGAGCCGCACGGGCCGGTCAGGCCACCTGCCCGTACCCTGCCCCCATGCGACCGACGAAGCGGACAACACCACCATCGCTGCAAGCCATTGTCTTTGAAAAGTCTTCATGCTTCTGTCTCCCACGCATCTCATCACGTTTCTTGTTCTGGCCGCCCCTGTGGCAATGCGTTCCGAGACGTCATATCGAATCGGCTCAAATGAAACGGGAATGGGTAGCGTCACGGTTGGCCTCTCTTTGATATTGATCTAGGCAGGTAGAGGCTAGCCCCGAGATAGCTGTGTCAGCGAGCGTTGTTTCGATATCTTGAACGCAAATCGACCACGCTCGCCTCCTGACGGTAGCGCCGGCGTTTCTGGCCAAGAGCTACGGAACCGAAGTCTCCCCAGACTTCATCAGCTCGGTCACCGACGAAGTCATGGCCGAGACCATCGCCTGGCAGAATCGCCCGCTCGAGGCCATGTACCCGGTCGTGTTCTTCAACGCACTACGGGTCAAGATCCGCACTGACGGCATCGTCAGCAATAAGGCTGTGTACCTGGCATTGGGAATCCAGGCAGACGGTCAACGCGATGTGCTGGGCCTGTGGGTCGAGCAGACCGTGAAGAGAAGTAATCGCGCTCCAGGGGATTCCGAGAACATCCACGCCTTGGCCGGTCGGTATCAACGTCGTACGCGATCGCAGGCTCGGGCGTTACACGCGCTGGGCCACGCCCTCGGTGGTGAGCCGGCAGCCCGGCTTGCCGACGCCTTGGGCTTGCGCGCCAGTGCCGACACCGTGCTGTGGGAATTGCGCAGAGTACCTGAACGCAAGCGCAAACCACGACTGCGGGTCGTCGGCATCGATGACTGGACGATCGCGCGCGGTCACCAGTACGGAACGATCATTGCCGACCTGGAGCGACGTGAGCCGATCGAAGTGTTCGCCGGCAGGGAAGCCATTGCGGTGGCTGCGTGGATGCGTGCGCACCCATCGATCGAGATCGTCGCCAGGGACCGGGCCGGGACCTATTCCGAAGCGGTCGACATCGCGCTGCCAGCAGCCAGGCAAGTCTCGGATCGCTGGCATCTGCTGAGCAACCTGCGCGACAACGTCGAGAGCCTGCTATACCGACTCGGGCCACAACTGCGCCAAGCCGCCCAGCAAGTAACCGTCAGTAAGGTGACCCTGGGCCGGCAGGGGATTCTGAGCCGAAACTCACAACGGTCATGGGAGCGTCTGAGCGATCAGCGACGCGCCACGCGGCTGGCGTTGTACAAGCAGGTGATGGCGCTACGCGCCCAGGGCGGCTCGATGAAAGGAATCGCGCGCGAGCTTTCAATCAGCAACGTAACCGTGCGCAGGTTCGTCACTGGGGGGGATTATTCCCCGAGCGCGCACCCAAGGCGCTCCGACGCCTTTGGATCCCTATCGCGACTATATCGAGGAACGAATCGTCCAGGGCTGTCGCTTTCCTGAACTGATCTGGCAAGAACTCACGCAGCCAGGTTACTTGGGAAGTCGCGGCTCCGTGCAGAGTTGCGTGACCCGCCTCCTCTTTCCGCTGGGCAAGACACCGCTTGTCCTGGAGCCCGTGCGAACGATGCCGATTCCGTCGGCCCGGCGCGTGTTCGGATGGCTTATAGGATGGAGGAAGCTCTCCGTCGAGGAGCCAAAAAGCGCGGACCACGAGCGGTTCGTGAAGGCGCTGTGCAAGATCGAACCCGTGGTGGGCGAGGTCCGCAGTCTCGCACTGGAGTTTCTGGGGCTCATGCACCGGCGAAGTGTGCGACATTTCGATCGATGGTTGAAACGTATGTCGTGCTGCGACGCTGTGGAAATGCGTCGGTTCGCGCAAAGCTTGCGCGCCGACTTACCGGCTGTGCGGGCGGCCTTCAGGCTGCCATGGCAGCAATGGCCAGACCGAGGGTCATGTCAACCGGCTCAAGTTCCTCAAGCGCCGAATGTATGGCCGCGCGAATATCGAGCTTCTGCGGCTGCGGGTGTTGAAGCCAAGCTAAACCGCCCCTCCTTGTCCTACTGGACCCGCTAGTCCGGTCGCCATGGCAGGCGTGAAGAGAAGTAATCGTGGGTCTTCCGCAATTTGTGTGACGACGGCGAACTCGCGTGGAGGATCTTGTCGCGTGGAACGGCCGTCGTCTCCATCGCCCCCAGCACCATTCTTCTGCTTTTTCGCGAACCAGGGAGAGCCCCGGCGGCCTCGCCCTGGCCCACGAGCTCCTTCCTCTGCGATGGCGAACGGGCTAGCGGGTCCAGCAGGACAAGGCAGGCCGATTCAGCTTGGCTTCAATACCCGCAGCCGCAGAAGCTCGATGTTCGCGCGACCATACATCTGACGCTTGAGGAACTTGAGCCGGTTGACGTGACCCTCGGTCTGGCCATTGCTCCATGGCAGCTTGAAGGCCGCCCGCACAGCCGGTAAGTCGGCGCGCAGGCTTTGCGCGAACCTGCGCATTTCCGCAGCGTCGCAGCGCGACAGACGCTTCAACTATCGATCGAACTGCCGCGGACTTCGCCGGTGCATGAGCCCGAGAAACTCCCGCGCGAGGCTGCGGACCTCGCCCGCCACGGGTTCGATCTTGCACAGCGCCTGCACGAAGCGCTGATGATCCGCGCTCCTGGGCTCCGCGACCGCGAGCTTTCTCCATCCTATAAGCCATCCGAACACGCGCCGGGCCGACGGGCACGGCATCGTGCGCACGGGTGCCTGGAAAAGAGGCTTCTTGCCCTGCGGAAAAAGGAGGCGAATCACGCAATTCCGAACGGCGGCGCGACTGCCCGCGTATCCTCGCTGCTTGAGTTCCCGCATCAGTTCAGGAAAGCGACAGCCCTGTGCGATTCGTTCCTCGATATAGCTGAGATAAGGATCCAAAGGCGTCCGACCCCGAGCCCTGGGGGCGCGCTCGGGGAATGCCCCCGCGGTGATGAAGTTGCGCACGGTTCGATGGTCGATTGAGAGCTCTTGCCCGATTCCTTTCATCGTGCCGCCCTGGGCGTGTAGCGCCATGACCCGCTCGTACAGCGCCACCCGCGAGGCGCGTCGCTGATCGCTCAGGCGCTGCCATGACCACAGTGAGTTGCGGCTCAGCTCCCGCTGCCGTCCCAAGGTCACGCCACCGACCTCGACCTGCTGCGCGGCTTGGCGCAGTTGCGGTCCGAGTCGGCACAGCAGTCTCTCGACCTTGTCGCGCAAATTGCACAGTAGATGCCAGCGATCCGAGACCTGCGTGGCTGCCGGCAGCGCGATGTCGACCGCCTCGGAGTAGGCCCCGGCCCGGTCCCTGGCGACGATCTCGATCGATGGGTGCGCACGCATCCACGCGGCCACCCCAGTTCTTTCCCTGCCGGCGAACACTTCGATCGGCTCACGTCGCTCCAGGTCGACGATGATCGTTCCATACTGGTGACCGCGCGCGATCGCCCAGTCATCGATGCCGACGACCCGCGGTCGTGGTTTGCGCTTGCGCTCAGGACCTCTGCGCAACTCCCGCAGCACGGTGTCGGCACTGGTGCGCAAGCCCAAAACGTCAGCAAGCCGGGCTGCCGCCTCACCACCGAGGGCGTGGCCCAGCGCGTGCAACGCCCGAGCCTGCGATCGCGTACGACGTTGATGCCGACCCGCCAAGGCGTGGATGTTCTCGGCAAACGTACGACGGGAGCAGCCGGCGTTTGCACACTTGAAGCGACGCACCTCAACGGCGAGAACAACCCGCTGCTCGAGCATCGGACGTTCTTCCAGTCTGCGCACATAGCGTCCGTGGCGTCGGTGACTCCAACGATGGCAGCCAGGACAAGGTGCCGCGCGAACCGTACTGCAGGCTTCGACAGTGACGGTTTCCCCTCGCGCGTCACTGGAGACGACGCGCTTACCTACACGGGCGAGAATACGATCGATCCCACCGAGAACTTGGCTCATGGTAACGATCAAAGTAAAGCCAGATCGGCCCGAAATCAAGCCCCCAACGCGGCCGTCACACAAAGTGCGGGAGACCCAACAAATATCTGTCCTGGGCCTTCGTCGAGGCGGCCAACTTTGCCGTGCGTTTTTGCGACGAAGCCAAGCGTTTCTACGAGCGCAAGAAGGCCAGAACGAACCCGATCGTCGCGCGTAAGGCATTGGCGCACAAGCTCGCCCGCGCGTGTTTCCACATTCTGAAGGAAAGGAAACCGTTCGATGTAACACGCTGCTTCGCGTAAAGGCCACGACGGCGACCGGCCAGCCATAGCAAGTGAATGGGCGTCAACCCTCAAAAAGTGAATGGATGCCGTGTCGCCGTCCCCGATTTGCAGTCAAAGCGGACCGCCTGCAATGCGAGCCAGCCGTGGATTGGCGCCGGCAATTCGGCAGCCACATATTTGTGTGAACCCCCATGGACACATTGCGGCACCAACGTTCTTCTGGGGTGGCGAAGCCACCAGGGCGACGCGCAACCGTTGTACGCCGATCGCTTGATCCTCATGGGTGTCTGGCGCGATCCGTCGCAGCCAACAAACGAAGAAACGGGCGCGCTCGGCCCGCTGCATTCGGATACGGGTACTCAAAACCGGCTACTTGGGCAGCTGCGGATATCGTTCGCTCACTTGACACCGTCCCGCTAATGGGTGTCACAGTCGCGACAGTAAATCTGTCAACTCGCCGGGCGATTTCGGTCATTTTCGCGCCAGCCCGTGCTGGACAAGCGCTTGCAGGTTGCGAACTGAAATTGTCACCAGCAAGCTGGGGCCGGTAGGCCCGCTTCCTGCCAGGCCCCGACGACAGGCAGAGATCGGCCAATACTAGCCACTCGCCCGGCATATGCCGAATGACCGCGATCGTCAGCAGCGGTCATTCGGCCCGCTCCATGCTGTTGCTTGTTGGAGCGCCGAACCTTCGCCGAATTATTCGTGACCGTAAGCGACTCGCCGGCCTTCCTCGCTTGAGCAGCCGCACAAGACACAGGCGCGGGTGCTTTCTATCCTCGCCAGCGACAGCTCGCTAACATCCATGCTCCGGAACTGGCTGAGATTATGAGCCTCGCGATACTGCAGCGTCCCTACTCCACCTGCAGCATCCGCTCCTGTATCGCCGCTGCAAGGTCTATCAGTGGCTTGGCCAGCGCCGCCTCGACAGCACCGGCATCCTGTTGCGTGGATACGCTGACGTTCAATACATGGACGGCATATTCGTCAAAGCGCATTGGTGTTGCCATGGCCACAACCTGAGGCTGCCATGACGCGACGCAGTAGCCTTTCTCATGCACGGAACACACCGCAGCATCAATTTCCCTTCGCAGCTCCCCCCAGCCGCGGCCGCGGTTCTTGTCGGCCATGGCCCTCATCATCGTGTTGAAAGCCACAGGTGCCAGCGTTGCGAGGTGCGCGCGGCCGAGAGAGGTCAGCGCCATGGGGATGCGCTGACCGCTCACCACCGTGCGCAGTGACTGGCGCCGGTTGTAGCGGAACGACTCCAGGTAGATCATTTCGTCTCCCTCTGCCACCGCCAATCCGACATTGATCTTGTGCCTCATGGCAACCTCGGCCATCATCGGCGCCGCGACCTTGAGAACCTGCGAGCCGTCGCGCATGGCATGCGCCATACTGAGGACTGGCACACCCAGCCGGTAGGCCCGGCACTGTGGGACGTACTCGAGCATGCCGGTCTCAATAAGCGACTGTGTCAGGCGGCTGACTGTGGAGCGGGACAAGCCGGTGCGCTCGGCAATTTCGCTGTTGCCGAGCATGGACGAGCCGGCGCGAAAGGCGCGTAGTACGGCAATGCCACGTTCTAGTGAGCGGTTGGGCGTCGCCTTGCCTTGGCCTGGTTTGATCCGTTCGATGTTGACGATGCTGTTTGGCATGACAGGGAATCACTGCGCACCAGTGACCGTTCTGGAAGGCGGCGTCCGGTGCATGTACTTGCTGGGTTGCAACCGCCGCAGGCAATGCTACTCGATGCGGATCTCCTTGTCCTTCACCACTTGTTGCCAACGGCTGATCTCCTGTTCGGCAGTAGTGCGAAGATCCTGCGGCGCGCCGATGCCGCTCACCACCCCTTCGCGCGCCAGCCGGTCGCGGAACGCGCCCGCGGCAGACGCCTGCGCGATGGCTCGATGCAGGGCGGCGACCACCGTGGCCGGCGTCCCCTTGGGTACGAAGACGCCGTACCAAACCTCGGCGCTATAACCCTTAACGCCAGCCTCGGCGACGGTTGGCACCTGCGGGAAAGCCGGGGACCGGGCAGGCGAAGTCACGGCCAGCGCGCGCACGCGCCCGTCGCGGATCAGCGTTGCGGCGCTGGCCATCGTCGCAAATGCGACATCGATATGGCCGGCCAGCAGGTCTGCGAACTGGGGCGCTGAGCCGCGGTAAGGCACATGCACGAGCCGGACGCCCGCCAGCGACTGGAAATACTCGGCTGCCAAGTGTACCGACGTACCGTTGCCTGCCGAGCCATAAGTCAGCTTGCCGGGATTGGCTTTGGCCTCGCGCAGCAGATCTGCGGCCGAGCGGATTCGGCTATCGTTGCGAACCAGCACCACATTTGGCGCCCGGCCGAGCAGCGCCACCGGCTCGAAGGCGTGGATGCCGCCGTACGGCAACTTGATTCCAATGCTGGCGACGATAGAAAAGGCACTGGTCGTAAGCAGCAGCGTATAGCCATCCGCCGAGCTTTTGGCGACCAGGTCATTGCCCATGACTGATCCGGCGCCGGGCTTGTTCTCTACGATAAAGGGCTTACCCATCCCGCGCGACAATTCGTCGCTCAGCGAGCGGGCGATCACGTCAGTGCCCCCACCGGCCGGAAATGGCACGATGATGCGCACCGGCCGTGCCGGGTACGGCTGCGCGTGCGCGGTCAGGGGAATGATCGGCAACGCGGTCACCAGCATGATGAACAGCAGTCGCCCTGTGGCAAAAGTTCTAAACATGAACTTGGTCTCCTCGGCGCGGGGGCGCCGTTACTCAGCCAAACAGGCTGACCACCGGCTCCGTCTCGACGTGCCAGATCTTCTGCGCCAGCCGGCGCGCGCCATCGGCGCCTATCACCGGCGTTGCCAGTTCGATCAGCTTGCCGTCGAGGTCGGCGTCGGACAGCGGATCCTCCGGATCGCCCTTGCGATTCGGCTGCAGGTAGTCTGCCGTGGCCCCGTCCAGGGTTTCGATCTCAACCCTTGCCGCGCGCTTGCCAGGAAACCAGCCGTCGATTTCGGGGTCGATCTCGACAGTCATGCAGTCCATCAGCCGACGCGTCTCGCTGTCCCACAACCGTTCCGGCGTGTAGGCCGACAAGCGCACGCTCCCATGCACCAGGGCGGCGGCGACGATGAACTTGAGGCTGAACTTGGCTTCGTTCTCGCTCTTGGGGTCGAGATAGCAGGCGATATCCAGCGCCGGACGATACGTGGCGACGCGGATGCGACGTATTTGGGCGGTGTCGATGCCGAGCTTCGCTTTCAGCACAAGCGCGCCGTCGATTGCCGCAAAGGTATGGCCGCAGCCAATGTGGTTCTTGAAGGTCAGCCGGCAAATATGGAAGTCTTTCCCAAGCGTCGATGCCAGCCCGCTCCAGTCAGGGCCGTCCGACATCGCGCGCCCCATGCCGGTCTCACCGTCGAGCACATCGAGCGAACCGGTGATGCCGGCGATGGCGGCGCGGGCGGCCAGCAATCCGGCCTCCGCAGCGCGGCCCGCGTGCAGCGGCTTGGACATCGAGTCCATGCGGAACGCCTGCTGCAGCCCGGCGGCGAAAGTCGCCGCGGTCGCCAGCGCGTGTGCAAGCTGCTCCTCGTTCGCGCCATAGATAAACGCCGCGGCGGCCGCCGCGCCAAAGGTGCCGACGGTAGCGGTGCTGTGCCAGAAGTGATAGTGCGCCCGGCCCAGCACGACTCCGATGCGCGTTGAGACCTCATAGCCGACGACAATGCCTCTGAGCAGCGTCTCGCCGCTGGCGCCCACGTCCTGTGCGGCTGCAATGGCGGCGGCGATGGTGGCGGCGCCGGGGTGGTACATCGCATCACGGAAACTGTCGTCGATCTCGGCAGCGTGGGCGGCAGCGCCATTGAGCAGCGCCGCGGCGCGCGCCGTGGCACGTTGCCCCATTGGCAGCGTGGCGTTGCCGCGGCCAAGCTCTTCCTCCAGCACGCCCTGCAGGCGCTGGACCGCATCGGTGCCGATGCCCGGAAGCAGCGCCGCATGCCAGTCGACCAGCGCGCGCTTCGCATGATGCAGCACCTCGGCGGGCAGCGGCCCTGCCTTGACGGCGCTGAAGAACGACCCAAAGGCCTCGGTTGCGTTCAAGATAGGTTCTCCTCAGCCGGCATGCGCCGGCGTGTCGGGGATCTGCTGCAGCCATGCCTGCAGCAGCCCGTTGACTTGTTGATGCGCCTCATACTGGACCCAATGGCCGACACCCGGCACCACGCTGACACTGACTGCCGGCGCGTCGGCTGATGCGTCCCGCGAGTCGCGGGCGATCCCGGCAATCGATTTGGGCGACATGGTCACATCCGCTTCGCCCCAGATCATCAATACCGGGCCGGCAAAGCGCGCAAGCGCCTGCTGCAATCCGCCCGCACGCGAAATCGACTTGCTATGGAAGCGGGTCGCGCGACAGGCACGCGTGTGGATGGCCACGGCTTCGCTGTCGATGGCGGCCGGGTCGGCGATCATGAATGCCGCCAGGTTGTCGCGCATCGCCGCGGCAAGTGTGTGCGGATCGTGGCAGCGGCGCCAGTCGACCAGCGTCTGCGTCATGCGGCGCGGACCGCCATGGCCGGCCGGCCCAAGCAACGCCAGGCGGCCAACTTCGATATCGCCGAGGCCAGTGTGGGTCGCAAGGTGCGCCGTCACCAGCGCACCAAAGGAAAAACCCACCAGGTCGATACGGTTCAGCGACTGGTCCACCGATAAGCGGGCCAGCGATCGAGCCAGGACATCGACGAGTCCCGGCAGGTCGGCGCGCGGCGCCGCACCGGAATCGCCAAAGCCCGGCAGGTCTGGCACCAGCAGCCGGCGGTTCCGGGACAACGGTCCGATATTGCGCACCCAGTGTTGCCAGTTGCCATGGCCGCCATGCAGGAGCACAGTCGTCGGGCCGTCGCCAAAGCTTCGCCAGATGACCTCGCACCCATCGACCGAACTCACCAACGCACCGTCTCGCTCGTTGCACATGCCAGGGTCTCGTCAGGGCTTGTCGTTGCCGGCCAGCACCGCCACGCCATCGGCGGCCACCACACCCTGCCCTTCGGGCAGGACGAACACGGGATTCATTTCCGCCTCGACCAGCCGGTCGCCAAGCGTGGCGACCATGCGCGAGAACGCGACGATCGCTTCGGCCAGCGCCTCCACATCCGCCTTCGGCCGGCCCCGAAAGCCCTGCAGCAGTGGGGCCGTCTTCAGCCGCCCGATCATTTCCAGCGCGGCCTCTCGGGTCAACCCGCACTCGCCAGGCAGCAGCCGCAGCGTGGTATCGCCGAACAGTTCCGCGGTCACGCCGCCCATGCCGAGCAGGATCGCGGTGCCCAGCGCGTCGCGGTGCATGCCGAGGATCACTTCGACGCCGCCCTTGACCATTTCCTGCACCAGAAAACGTTGGGGCGCGATACCAGTGGCCGACTGCACGTCGCTTGCCATTCTTGCCAGCCGGCTTGCCACCTCCGCAGGCGGGACATTGACGGCCACGCCACCGACATCGCTCTTGTGGGTAATCTCGGCCGACAAGATCTTCAGCACGACATTGCCGCGGAAGGCTTGCGCCGCCGCCATCGCCTCGGCGCCATCGGTAACCACAACCTCCTTCGCAACCGGTACGCCGAAACCGGCGAACAAGGTCTTGGCCGCGGCTTCGTCGATCGAGCCGGTACCATAGGCGGCGAGATCCGGCAACGGCAGCGTGGGGGTGCCCGCTTCGTCGACTGCGCTGAGCTTGCCGGCACGCAGCATCGCGTCGATCGCCACCGTGCACGCCTCCGGCGCGGAGAACGCCGGCACGCCACGACGATTGAGCAGCGATGCGACTTCCGGCGCATGCGGGCTCACGTACGCGATTACCGGTTTGTCGCTGCCGGGCAGGCAGTCGCGAATGGCATTGGCCATCAGGTCTGGCATGGCCAGGCTGGACGAGCCCACGATCACTGCGACCGCATCGTAGCTGGGGCTGTCGAGCAGGATGCGGATCGCGGCGCGGAGCAGGTCAGGCTGCAGCCCGGCCAGGGTCACGTCGATCGGGTTGCGGTCGAGCGCCGCGTGGTCGCCATTCTGCAGCGCGCGCAGCTTCGCCGCGGTCGCCTCATCCGGCGCCGGCGTCTCGAAGCCGGCCACGCCCAGGCTGTCGGAGACCAGCGTGCCGGCGCCGCCGGTCGAGGTCAGGATCGCCACGCGATTGCCGGTCAGTTTGCGCCCGGTAGCCAGGGCGGCGGGCATATCGAGCAGGTCCGAGAACGTCTGCGCGCGAATCACGCCGACCTGTTCGAACAGCGCGTCGTACATGCGATCCGCACCGGCCAGCGCGCCCGTATGCGACACCGCGGCGCGCGCGCCGCTCTCGGAGCGCCCGATCTTGAACGCCACCACAGGCTTGCCAGCGCGTGCCGCCTTCAGCGCCGCACGGCGGAACGTTTCCGGGTTGCGCACGCTCTCGACATACAGCGCGATCACGCGGGTGGCCTCGTCATCGGCCAGATAATCGATAAAGTCGGCCAGGTCCAGGTCGACTTCATTGCTGGTCGAAACCAGCTTGGACAGGCCGATGCCGCGCGCCGCGGCGCGCGACAGCAAGGCGCCGAGGATGCCGCCGCTTTGCGACACCACGCCGATGCTGCCGGCCGGGAACTGGTCCATTTCCAGCGCGCCGCTCGCCGACAGCGGGATGTTGTCAGTCAGGTTGACCAGGCCGATGGTATTGGGCCCCAGCAGGCGCATGCTGCCGGCCGCCTCGATCAGTTCGGCTTGGCGACGCGCGCCCTCGGCGCCGGTCTCGGTATAGCCGCTTGCAAGCACGATGGCCGCGCCCGCGCCGCGCGCCGCCAGGTCGCGCACCGCCAAGTGCGCACGCTCTGCGCCCAGCAGCACGATGCCGACGTCCGGCACTTCGGGCAGCGAGGCAATGTCGGGATAGCAACGCAGCCCGTCGATCGACTCGACCTTGGGATTGACCGGGTAGATCGCCCCGCCGAATCCATGCTTGCGCAAGTAGGAAACCGGGCGGCCGGCGGTCTTGGAGGGATCAGCGGAAGCGCCGATCACGGCAACGCTGCGCGGCGAGACAAGTCGCTGGATAGCATTCATGGTCTCAGGCCTTGGCTGCGGTCTTGTTCAGGAAAGCCAGCACGGACTCGCGATGCTCGGTGCTGGTGTAGCAGATGCCCTGCGCCTGGCTGCCCTGGGCAAACACCTGGTCGGCGGGCAGTTCGAAGGACTGGTTCATGATGCTCTTGCCCAGCGCGATCGCGGTGGCGGAGCCCTGGCTCAGTTCCGCCGCCCAGGTCAGCGCATCGCCGATCAGCGCTTCGGGCTTGCTCAGGCGGTCGGCGATGCCAAGCGCCTTGGCCTCCTTCGCCTCGACCTTGCGGCCCGTGAAGACCAGTTCCTTTGCCGCCGACAGCCCCACGCGGCGCGGCAGGAAATACATGCCACCACCGTCCGGGATCAGGCCGCGATTGATATAGGACCAGGAGAACGACGCCGATTCGGACGCCAGCACGAAGTCGCAGCACAGCGCGGTATCGGCACCCAGCCCGGCTGCGGCACCGTTGACCGCGGCGATGGTGGGCTTGGGCATGGTGTGGAGCAGCTTGATGGTGTGATGGACCCGCTGCTGGCGGCTCCAACCGTTGAAGCCCACCTCACCCTGCGGCGCTTCCATGCGGCGCTGCATGCCGGCCACGTCGCCGCCGGCGCAGAAGCCCTTGCCGTTGCCGGTGAGCACCAGGGCGCGGATCGCCTTGTCCGCCGCCACACGCTCCAGCGCGTCGATGAATTCCGAGCGCATGTCGTCGCTCATGGCATTGCGCTTGTCGGGGCGGTTAAAGGCGAGCAGCGCGATGCCAGATTCAATCTTCAGTTCAATCAGGGAATAGTTGTCCATGGTCCTGTCCGGTTCCGTGTGTGCGATCAGTGCGATCTGTTCTGTACGAGTGCCGCGCTCAGTCGGCCGTGATGTTGGCGTCCTTGATGACCTTGCTCCAGCGCTGACTCTCGGCCTTGACGTAGCGGCCAAACTCGTCTGGCGTGCCGCCACTGATGGCAAGCCCTTCCTGCTCGGCGCGCTTGCGGAACGCGTCGGTGTGCACGGCCTTCTTCGCCGCGGCGTTCAGCCGCGTGATCACCGCCGATGGCGTGCCGGCCGGCACGAACAGGCCATACCAGCTATCCGCCACATAATTGGGCACACCGCTTTCCGCGATCGTCGGCACCTTGCTCAACGCCGGCGCCAGCGAGCGCTGCGCGGTCGTGACCGCCACCGCCCGAAGCTTGCCGCTCTCCAGGTGCGGCGCGACTGCGGCTGCGGTGGCGAACATCACATCGACCTGTCCGCCGAGCAGGTCCGTGATCGCCGGCCCGGCACCGCGATAAGGAACGTGGTTCATGTCGACCTTGGCCATACTCTTGAACAGCTCCCCGGCTAGGTGTGCCGAAGTGCCTGCGCCTTGCGAGGCGTAGTTGAGCTTGCCCGGCTTTGCCTTCGCGACCGCGATCAGGTCCTGCACGGTCTTGATGGGGCTGTCCGGCTTCACCACCAGCACGTTGGGGGAGCGGCCCACCAGCATGACTGGCGCGAACGCCTTCTCCGTATCGAACGGCAGCTTCTTATGCAGGCTCGGGTTGACCGCGTGGGCCATGGTCGCCATCACCAGCGTGTAGCCGTCGGGCGCGCTCTTTGCCACCGCATCGGTGCCGATGATCGTGCTGCCGCCCGGCTTGTTGTCGACGATGACGGGCTGGCCCAGGTCCGCGCCCATGGTGATGCCCATCGCACGTGCCACCAGGTCAGTGCCGCCGCCGGGGGCGAACGGCACCACCATGCGGATCGGCTTGTCGGGGAAGGCTGCGATCGCGGGCAAGGGCGCTGCCGCGGCCATGAGGAACGGGATGGCCGCCTTGGCAAGCCGGCGGAAGAAGCCGGTACAGAACGGATGCATGCTTTGTCTCCTGGAATGAGTCGGAACGCCGCGGTCATCAGACTGCATGCACCGGGCGCGTTTCTTTGTTAAAGACAGCTTAGGCCCTGGCGGGCGATCCCACACCCTCCTAATTCCACTGTATGGAATTCGATGGCGGGCAGACCGTCAGCAAAAAAAAGAAGCCCTGCAGAGCGCACAAACCCTGCAGGGCCAACCCTATTCCCCCAACCAGTCCCAGATCGCCAGCCTGGGGAATTCAGGACTGCAAATCGACGCCAGACCCGCACCCGGACCGGGATCCGGCGAGCACATTACTCAGGCTTGACGTTCCGCTCCGCAATCAACTTGGACCACTTGTCCCCGTCCGCACGAATCCGACCGGCAAATTCCGCAGCAGTCGACGGTGCCGGCGTCAGGCCCATTTTTGCCAGATTGGCCTTGACGTCCTTGTTCTCCAACGTCTTCCGGATGGCCTCATTCAACGTCTGCACAACCTTTGGCGGCGTGCCGGCGGGCACCATCATGCCGTACCAGTTCTCCGCATGGACGCCCTTGATGCCGCTTTCATCCAGCGTCGGCACGTCCGGCAGATATGGCAGGCGTTTGGCCGTGGTCACGGCGACAGGCTTCAGTTTCTTGCCCTCGATGAACGGCACCAGGCCCGAGGCATCGCCAAAGAACGCATCCACCTGCCCGCCGATCGTATCGGTGATGGCTGGCGCCGCGCCCTTGTACGCCACATGCAGGAACTCCGCCGAGGTCGAGGCCTTGAACAGCTCGATCGCCATGTGCGGCATGCTGCCGATGCCGGATGACGCCAGCGACACCGGGCGGCCGGCCCGGCTCTGCGCCACCAGGTCCTTCGCCGAGCCGAACTTCGACTGCAGCGGCACCACCAGCACCTGCGGCGTGGTGACCACCAGCGAAACCGGCATCAGGTCTCGCTCAGGGCGGTACGACAGGTTCTTGTATAGGGACGGGTTGATGACAATAGCCCCGGCACTGGTCAGGAAGAACACCGAACCATCCGCCGGTCCCTTGGTGACCGCGCTGACGGCGATGGCGCCGTTGGCCCCGGGCCGGTTGTCGATGATGACGGTGCGCTTGAGCTCCGTCTCCAATTGCCTAGAAATCGCGCGCGCCAGCGCGTCCGCCGGCCCGCCCGCGGGGAATGCCACCACCATCCGCACCACGTCGCCGGCCATGGCCGCCTGGCCAAATGACATCGCCAGCACCGCGGCCAGCGAACCCTTCAGGAAAGTCCTTCTCATGTTGCAATGCCTCGCTTCTGTGGTTGCTTGCGATCAGCCGCCGGCCGCGCCTTGCGTATTGACATAAAGCGTATAGATCGACGTACAGGACGCCATGAACAGTCGGTTGCGATGGCGCCCGCCAAAACAAAGGTTGGCGCAGCGCTCTGGCAGGCTGATATGCCCGATGGGTTCGCCGTCCGGGGCAAAGATGCGCACGCCGTCGAGTTCGGGCGTGCCCATGCCCCAGCCGCACCACAGGCTGCCGTCAATATCGACACGGAAGCCATCCGGGGTGCCGGGCCCGGCGTCAACTAGTACTTGGCTGTCGCCCAGCGCCTCGCCGCCTTCGCTGACCTGAAAAGCGCGGATGCGGCGAGGCCGGGTGCGCGACTCGATCACATACAGCACTTCCTCGTCAGGCGAGAATGCCAGGCCATTGGGCCCGCTGACGTCATCGGCGACGATGTCAAGGCGGCCGCTGACCGGATCGATGCGGTAAATGCGCTCCGGCAGTTCCGAAGTCGCCTTCTCACCCTGGTAGTAGCCGGCAATGCCGAACGGCGGATCGGTGAACCAGATCGAGCCATCCGACTTCACCACCACGTCATTGGGCGAATTCAGCGGCTTGCCGTCATAGCGGTCCGCCAGCACAGTGATGCTGCCGTCATACTCGGTGCGCGTGACACGCCGGCCGACATGTTCGCAGGTCACCAGCCGTCCCTGCCGGTCGCGGGTGTTGCCATTAGCATGGTTTGACGGGCTACGGAACACGCTGGTGTTACCGGTCTCCTCATCCCAGCGCAGGATCCGGTCGTTCGGGACATCGCTCCACAGCAGGTAGCGGCCATCACCGAACCAGACCGGGCCTTCGCTCCAGCGGCAGCCGGTGGCAATGCGGTCGATCGCGGCAAGGGGCAGGTGGTACTTCTCGAAGCGCGGGCTCAGTGCTTGGACGCGCGCATCCGGATAGCGCACCGGCTCGGCCGGCGCAAGGAAAGAGTGCATGGTCATCGTTCAGCCCAGAGGATCCGAAAAGAGGGTTATCCGTAGAGACGGGACGGGTTTTCCGACAACACGGCGCGCAGCAGTGATTCATTGCCGGCCGCAGCTTGCAGCCAGCCCAGCAACGCACGGTCGTCCGGCACGGGATAGGACAGGTTTGGATGCGGCCAGTCCGTGCCCCAGATCGCGCGGGTGGGCGCCACCGCCAACAGGTGCTCAAGTACGGTGCGTGCCTGCGGTGCGTCGAGGTCACCCGCGGTGATGCGGTCGACGCCTGAGACCTTGATCCACACCGATTCATTGCGCAGCAACGCACAGACGTTGTCGAGCTGGCGCGCCAGCGCGGCCTCGGAGACCGCAACGCGCGCCATATGGTCGATGACGAGCGAGGTGCCGAGATGGCCAACGGCTTCGACCGCCCGGACCACATCCCCCGGCGTGCCATGGACCAGCGCGTGCCAGCCATACGGACGGATGCGCTCGACCATCGCGCGCACGCGACCCGCATCAAAGGCATTGCCGAGATGGCTCATCAGGCCGATGCGTACGCCCTTGACGCCCCGTGCCGCCATCTGCGCCAACAACGTCTCGTCCATGTCCGGCGCAATCACGGCGATGCCGCGATACGCGCCAGCGCCCGCATCGAGCGCAGCCAGCAGCGCGCTATGGTCACTGCCATAGCAGGCCGCCTGCACGATCACGCCGTGCGTGATGCCTAGCGACCGGTGCATTGTGCGCAGGGCATCGAACGGTGCCACCTGCGGCGCATACACTGCACCGTCGGGCAGCGGGTGCCGGTCATAGGGGCCGTAGATATGGGTGTGGCAGTCCCACACTGCCCGCGAGGGCATATTGGCTTTGTCGATGGCTGCCATCAGTTCGCCGTCGCGCCGGTGTCTTTCACCACCTTGGTCCAGCGGGCGTACTCGCCGTGGATCAGGTCACGGTACTGCGCAGGCGTGCCGCCGGTAGGCTCCGCGCCTTGCGCATGGAGCGCCTTGATGGCCTCAGGCGCCTTGAGCGTGGCGTTCAGTTCACGGTTGAGTCGTTCGACCACCGGCGTGGGCGTGCCCTTTGGCGCCACAATGCCTTGCCAGGTGCCGGAATCGAACCCCGGCAGCACGGACTCAGCCAGCGTCGGCACGTCCGGCAACACCGAAACCCGCTTGACTGTAGTGGCCGCGACCGCGCGCAGTTTGCCTTCCTTGATAAACGGCAGCACCGCGTTCAGGCTCCCCGACATCATGAAGTCGATGCGTCCGGCGAGCAGGTCCGGCAGTGCCGCGGCATTGCCTTTGTAGGGGACGTGGTTGAACTTGGTCTTGGTCTTGTCGGCAAACACCACGCTGGTCAGGTGATCGATGGTGCCGTTACCGGACGAGCCGAAGTTGAGCTGCCCCGGTTTGGCCTTCAGCAGCTTGATGAAATCGGCCGGTGTCTTCACTGGCGAGTCGGCGTTGACGATCAGCACCAGCGGCACAGTAGCAGCGTAGCCGACGGGCGCGAAGATCTGGTCCGGATTGAGCTTGGTGTTGTTGAACAGCGCCGGCGAAATCGCGATCGACGAGCTGTTGTACAGCAGGGTGTAGCCATCCGCCGGCGATTTCGCCACGAACTCTGCTGCAATATTGCCGCCGGCGCCGGGACGGTTGTCGACGATGATCTGCTGACCCAGCCGCGTGCTCATATCGCGTGCAATCACGCGGGCGAGAATGTCGGTCGGTCCGCCCGCCGAGAACGCCACCACCAGGCGAATCGGCTTGTCCGGGAACGTCGCGGCGTGCGCGCCGGATGCCAGCGTGCCCAGCACGACGCCGGCGATAAGGCCCAGCGCCTGGCGGCGCCCGATGCCAAGGGAAGATTTCATATGCAACTCCAAAGCTCTGCCTGCTAGTTCCGCGCTTGATGCTGCTCAGTCGCAGCGTACGCTCATGCCACCGTCGACCACGATCTCCGTACCGGTAACGAAGCGCGCTTCATCGGATGCCAGGAACAGCGCCGCATTGGCGGTATCGCGGCCATCGCCCATGAACCCGAGCGGAATACGTGCCTGGCGCTGGGCCAGCAGTGTGTCGACATCACCGCCCGCGCGTTGCCCGGCAAGGCGCGCCTCCACCATCGGCGTATGCATCTGGCCGGGGATCACCGTGTTGACGCGAATGTTCTTCTTGGCGTACTCGACCGCAACCACGCGCGAGAGCTGGATGATCGCCGCCTTGGCCGAGGCGTAGCCGACCTGTGCCGAACCGGTCCAGCGGATGCCTGAAGTCGACGCGGTATTGACGATGGCGCCGCCCCCCTGCTGCTCCATGTGCGGCAGCACGTGCTTGCAGGTCAGGAAGACACTCTTCAGGTTGAAGTTGAGCTGGCGGTCCCAGTCTTCTTCGCTAAGCTGCACCGGGCCACCCTTGGCCGAGCCACCGACGTTGTTGACCAGCACATCCACACGCCCGAAGCGCGCCACGCAGGCATCGACCATGGCCTTGACCGCCGCGGTGTCGGTCACGTCGCACAGGTGCGAGTCAAACTCTGCACCCGCGGCGTCTAGCCGCTCCAGCGTTTCACGCATCGCATCAGCGCTTTTGTCGACGGCAAAAATCTTGGCGCCTTCCTGTGCAAAGCGCACCGCAACGGCGCGGCCATTGCCCCAACCGGGGCCGACGCAACCCGCGCCGGTAACGATGACAACCTTTCCTTCGAGACGACCAGACATACGGAATCCTCTTGTGTTTCGGGGTAGCGGTTTGAATTGAAATCAGGCGCGCACCAGCTCCGGCGCGCTGCCGTCCGGGGGCACGACACCAAAGACGTTGATGGTCATCGAGATGAGCGTGTAGTAGCCCGCCAGGCCAACCAGGTCCACCACCTTGTCCTTGCCCAGCACCGCGATCGCGCGCTGGTACAGTTCGTCCGGCACATTGCGCGTGGCATGCAGCTCACGCAGGAACTCATGGATCACGCGCTCATCCTCCTTGACGAAGGCCGGCTCACGCCCGGTGCGGATCGCCTCGACCACGTCTTCGGTCACACCTGCCTTCAGCGCGATGGGCTTGTGTGCCCACCATTCGAATTCCGACATCCAGGTGCGCGCCATCAGCAGGATGGCCAGCTCCGACTGCCGCGGCGACAACGATGAGTCATAGCGGCAGTACTGGCCCAGCGCCTGCGCGCGGTTGGCCAGGCCCGGGCGGTGCAGCCACATCGCAAGCGGCCCGCGAACCTGCCCGCGCGGACCGGAGGCAATCGCCGCGTGGACTTCCTGCTGCTCGGGCGTCAGTTCTTCGGGTTTCAGTGGCTTGAGGCGTTCCATTCGCTTGCGCTCCGTGTCGACAGTCAGAAACGGAACGCAGGCCTGGGCACCGATGGGGCGCGATCCGACGGGGTCGGCCGGGCTGTCTCCGCTTCATTGTTGGTTTGATGGAAGCTATTCTGGTTGCAGGCGACGATAGCGTCCAATACAGTTTTAGGAAGAGACTGATTCCGTTCTAGAATAAGTCGACTTCGTCTTCCCTCTCTTCAGCCCACGCGCCATGCTCGAACTCCGTACCCTCCGCCTCTTCCTCGTGCTCGCCGAGGAGCTTCACTTCGGCCGCGCCGCCCAGCGCCTGCTGATCTCGCAGCCGCCGCTGACCAAGCACATCCAGCAGCTCGAAGAGGACCTCGGCGTGCTGCTTTTCGATCGCAACCGCCGCACGGTGCGGCTGACGCCGGCCGGCTCGGCGCTGGTGCGCGAAGCGCGCCGCATGCTCAACCAGCTCGACGCCACCGTGGAGGCAGTGCGCAAAGCCGAGCACGGCGAGACCGGCCACCTGCGCATCGGTTTTGTCGCGGCAGTGCTGTACATGAACGTCGAGCGCATCGTGCAGAAGTTCGAGCAGGATATTGGAGAGATTGATATCACCTGGGAGGAGACCAGCACCGCGGAGCAGGTCGATGCGCTGCAGCGCGATCGCATCGACCTGGGGTTCGCGCAGATAGGCACGCCCCCGGGCGAGCTTCGCGCCCATGTCATCCACAAGGAGCGGCTGGTGGTGGCTTTGCCGGCATCGCACCCGTACGCCAAACGCAAGCGCATCGACCTGGTGCGGCTGGCCGAGATGCCCTTTGTCACGATCCCGCGCGACAGTGCGCCGGCGTACTTCGACCTTGTGACCTCCACCTGCGTCCACGCCGGCTTCAGCCCGCACATCCGGCATTACGCCAAGCACCTGCTGTCAGTGGTCAGCCTGGTGGGGCTGGGCCGCGGCATCGCCCTGGTACCGGCCACGCTCGCCAAGGCTTCGCTGCCCGGCGTGGCCTTGCGCGACCTCACCGGCGAGCCCGCCATCGCCGAATACTCGGCGATCTGGAATCCCGACAACAGCTCGCCAGTGCTGCAGCGCGCGCTGCGTTCACTCGGCGTGCCGCAGGCGTAGCCCGACTTCAGGCGACGGATTCGGCGGCGGCCAGGATGTGGCGCACCGGCGTCGTCGTCAGCTTGCCAAATGCGTCGATCAGCACCTCCGCCTGCGCGGGCGCAAGCACGTCCGCCGTCAAAGCGCGGAACTTGTCCCGAATGGCTGCCATGCGCGCCGGATTCTCCGCGGAGCCCGACGGGTTGGCCTGGTACGCATGCAGCGGCTCGCCGTTCTTCGACATCAGCTCCACCCAGCCACAAAAGCTGGCCGGATATAGAGCGTCGAGTTCGCTGTCGCGTACGATCTCGATCGCGTTGGCCAGCGCGACGATCTTCGGGTCCCCCAGGCGGGCCTGCCCGAACTGCGCCGGCAGTACCTCGCCATCCAGCAGGGCAACCGCCAGCGCGTAGCGGGCGCTCATCTGCGCGTTCAGCACACTGCCCGGCGCGTAGTGGTAACCGCATTGCACATCGACAACGGTCGGCATGCCGACGCGAATCGGTCCCTGCCCCGCCCAGTTGGCACGCATCCGCAGCGCACAATCGACATGCGCATGGGCACTGCCGCAGCAAGCATAGGGCTTGAAATTGGTCCGGGGCATATGCCAGTCGCTGCCCAGCCCTTCCAGCAGCCTTTTCGGTTTGGGCGACTCCGAGAACGCCTTGAGCCAGCCGCCGTCCCCACTCTCGAACAACTGCGTCGGGCCGGTCAGGCCGCGCGCCGCCAGTTCGGCAGCCATCACGCCGGCTTGCGCGCCGCGCCCCGGATGGAAGCGCTTAGAATCCGTGCCGTCGCAAGCGAACGCAAACAGTCCGCCCGACTGTGTGCCGGCAAGACCCAGCGCCCATGCGGTGCGCTCGGCGTCGAGCCCCAGCATCACCGCCGATGCCGCTGCCGCGCCCAGCGGCGCGCACACGGCGGTCATATGCCACCCCTTCATCCTGGCTAGCGCCGGCTGCAGCGCCAGTGAGCAGCGGATCATGGTTTCGTAGCCGACGGCAATAGCGGTCTCAACCTGCTCGGGCGGCACCTCGAGCGTCTCCGCTAACGCGAAGACCGCTGGCAATACGACCGCGCCCAAGTGGACCTTTGCATTATGGAAGTCGTCCAGCTCATAGGCGTGTGCAGCGGCGCCATTGACCAGCGCGGCATCGGCGGCCCGGTACGTCCTGCCCGGCCGGCCCCATGCGCGTGCCCCGCCACCGCGCGGAGCGCGGTAACCATCATCCGCCCAGCCACGGATGGCCTGCGACCAGGGCTCGTCATGCCCGGTCAGGCCGGCGCCAAATGTATCCAGGGCGAGTCCGGCGACCGACTGCCGCACCGCGTCCGGCAGGTCGGCATTACGGATTCCGGCGATCCATCCGGCGAGCTCCCGGGTGATGGCCATCGATTGCATTTGCTGATGCATGCTTGCTTGTCCTGTCCCTGCCCTTCGCTCAATCGATACGGATGCTGGCTGCCTTGACGATGCCGGCGACCTTGTCGATCTCATCCTTGATCACCACCTTGAACTGCTCGGGCGTGGACTGCACGGTTTCAAAGGCCAGCTCGTCGAAGCGCGTCTTAAGACTGGCTTCGCGCACGGCCTTGTTGACCTCCTGCGACAGCTTGCGGGTGATGTCCGCAGGCAGGTTGGCGGGACCCCAGAGCCCGTACCACGACAGCAGCTCAAAACCAGGCAGGCCACTCTCGGCAACGGTCGGCACGCCGGGAAGCTGCGGAATACGTTTGCTGCTGGTGACCGCCAGCACCTTCAGCCGCCCCGCCTTGACGAACGGATACGCGCCTGGCATCGGCGACACCGCCGCCGACACGTGACCGCCCATCACGTCGTTCAACTGCGGCACGGCGCCCTTGTAGGACACGATATCCATCTCCAGCTTGAACGCGTGGCGGATCATCTCCTCGGCCAGGTGGCTGGTGGTGCCTAGCCCGGAAGTGGCCCAGGTGTAGGTCCGCGGCTTGGCTTTCGCCAGCTTGACCAGGTCGCGCAGCGAGCTGGTGGGGAGGCTGGTGTTGGCGACGACGATCAGCGGCACGTGCCCCACCTGTGCGATCGGGGTGAAATCCCTGATGGCGTCGTAAGGGGCGTTCTTCGCGACCAGCGGCAGGTAGACCTGGCTGGAAGCATTGAAGAGCAACGTATAGCCGTCAGCCGCCGCCTTCGCCACCGCTTCGGACCCGATCATGCCCGACGCGCCTGGTCGGTTCTCGATAACGATCGCTTGCCCAAGCTGACGCTGCAGTTGTGCAGCCACCAGGCGCCCGACTGTATCGATCGAGCCGCCCGGGGTGTAAGGGATGATCATCTTGATCGGGCGATTGGGATACGCCTCGCTCGCGAACGCCGCCGGCTGCGATCCGACCATCAGCGCCATCGCGCCGATCACACCCAGCACCGCACGCCGCCCTGTTCTGCCTGTCCTGTTCATGGCTGTCTCCTTGGTTCTTGCACGGTCTCCAAAGGCTTCCGGATCCTTCCGTCCGCATGCCGCCGCGCTATGCAGGCCACTGTAGGGACGGGCCGGCAGACCGTCCAATACTGTTTCGCTCCATGAGTTATAGGGCTGACATATGACATGGCACCGCGCTGCCCTGCGTTGGTTGCGGCTATCCTAATGCCCTGTCCCCCAAGGAAATCAGCGCCATGGAACTCCGGCAACTCCTCTATTTCGTGACCGTCGCGGATGAGTTGAACTTCAGCAAGGCCGCGGTGCGGCTGCACATGTCGCAGCCACCTCTCTCCCAGCAAATCAAGGCACTGGAAGACGAGATGGGCGTGGAGTTGTTGGTGCGCAATCGCCGGGAAGTCCGCCTGACCGACGCGGGCCGTGCCTTCCAGGCAGACTGCCGCGCCGTGCTCGACCAGGTGCGCGTAGCCGTGACCACCGCGCGACGCACGGCGGCCGGGGACATTGGCACGCTGCAGATCGGCATGGTGACGTCAGGCATCTTCCATGTGCTGCCCACAATTCTGACGCGCATGGCAGAGCGTTTCCCCGGACTGCATATCGCCGTGACCGACATGGGCTCGGCCGACCAGGCGCATGCCGTGATGCAGGGCAAGCTCGATATCGGCATCGTGCATTCGATCCCGACGCGCAGCGGCCTCGGCAAGACGCCGATCTTCACCGAGTATTTCACTATCGTCGTGCCCGAGGGCCACGAACTCGCCGCCAGGCCTGCGCTGGCGCTCCGCGATCTCGAGGGCGTGCCGCTGGTGGCATTCTCGCGTGAGCACGCGCCGGCGCTGTTCGACGGCATGATCGCCTCATGCCTGCATGCCGGCTTCAGTCCCGTCATTGCACATACGGCGCGCAATCCACTGACCACCTTCCAGATGGTCAAGCTCGGCCTGGGCGTGGCGCTGGTGCCGCGTTCCTACGCCCGCGCCGGGCTGCCAGGCGTGGTGTTCCGCGAGATCGGCCAGACCGCTGGCCACATCCAGCTCTATGCAATCTGGCGTGAGCAGGCGCCCAGCGATCTGGTCATGCGGGTCGTGAGCGAAGTGATGAGCGAACCGATCGGCTACTAAACCGCATCACGGCACCTTCATGCATGCCATCTTCAAGCCACCGCGCTTGGCGCCGGAGACAGCGCAGCCACATAGTGGATGATCGCCGCCACAACCTCGTCCAGCCGCTCCGGCAGCAAGGCATGCGCGGCATCGCGGATGGTGAGGTTGGTCACGCGCTCGCCCAGGTAGTCACGCAGCACATTGGCATAGCGCTGCGGTGCAATCACATCGTACTCAGCCTGCACATTCAGGATCGGCACGTTGCCGCCAGCGAAGAAGTCATCGACCGGTGTGCGCTTCTGCGCCAGCGTCTGCATCGTCATCAGCTCCGTGTTCCAGCCTTGCAGCCACGGTGCAGGATCATTGCACGGCGCGAAGAATACGGCACGCAGGCTTTCCAGGCGCACCGCATCCGGCAGGCTGGTATCGCCGCAACGCTCGATCTGGGCGCGTACCTTCGGCGGAATCGGCACGGCATCGACATCCTTCGGCACCTTGCCCGCCGAGCCGGCCAGCAGGACCAGCGCGCGCACCAGGTCAGGCCGGTCGCTGGCCACGGTGCGGGCGATCCAGTTGCCATGGGCATGCCCGACGATAACGACCGGCGCCTGGCCGGCATGCTCGATCACAGCCGCGATATCGCCTGCCCAGTCGTGCAAGGTCTTGTCGGCAAGCGGGCCGACGCTGCGGCCATTGCCGCGCGGCTCCGGGCAGAGCACGCGATAGCCGGCAGCCGCAAGCGGCTCGGCCAGTTCCAGCATGTCAGTTGCGCCGCGGCCGAGCGACGGCAGCAAGACGATGGCCGGGCCGACACCCAGCTCGTAGACCTCGATGGAGATCGCCGCTGAGCGCGGTACTTCGTAGCACCGGACTGCGCTTTGCTTGTCCCCGGCGCGCGATGTTGCCTGCACTTGCTGCTCCATGTTGCCTAGCATAGCCTGGTCTCCTCAGTGTACCGGTCAGGACAACCGCGTCCTGTACCTTGTCCGGCCCACTGTACCGAGGCCACCATGTAAATTCCAATATGGAATCTGACTGACAGTTATAGGGCTGGCGTGGCCAGCCTTTCTGCCGGCTTAGTCAGTCTAGGTTAGTCAGGCTTAATCCCGAGCTTCGTCACGATCTCCGACCAGATCTTCGCTTCGCGGCCGATCAGCGAGGCAAACTGCTGCGGCGTGCCGCCGGCCGGGGCGGCGCCATCGGTGGCGAACTTGGTCGCCGTCTCGGGCTGTGCCAGGATGCGATTCACCTCACCATTGACGCGCTTGACGATATCGGCCGGCATCCCCTTGGGACCGACAATGCCGTACCAGAGCGTAACGTCATAGCCCGGCAGACCGCTTTCGGCGACGGTCGGCACCGCCGGCAGGGCGGGCAGCCGCTCTGAAGACGTTACCGCATAGGCCTTCAGCTTGCCGGCCTTGATCAGCGGCAGCGCGCTGGCGCTGGCGGCAAAGTACAAGTCGACCTGCTTGGAAACCACGTCGTTCAGCGCCGCGCCACCGCCTTTGTAGGGAATATGGCGCAACTCCACCTTTGCATTGGCACCGAAGCGCTTGCCCGCAAGATGGATCACGCTGCCGGCCCCGGACGAGGCGAAGGTCAGCGCACCGGGCTTGGCGCGAGCCAACGAGATGATCTCCGCGACATTACGCGGCGCGAAGTCCGCATGCGAGACCAGGATCAGCGGCCCCTTCGATACTTGGACGATGGGGGTCACGTCTGCCACAGGGTCGTACTTGAGGCTGTACAGGCCGGGATTGACGGTATAGCTGGAGGAAATTAGGGTCAGCGTATAGCCGTCAGGAGCCGAGGCCCGGCCCGCATTGACACCGATCTGCCCGCCGGCCCCAGGCCGGTTCTCGACAATGACCGGCTGGCCTAGCGAGCGTGAGAGCTTGTCGGCGATGTAACGCCCGACGATATCTGCGCCGCCACCGGGTACAAAGGTGACGATCAGCCGGATAGGCTTGTCAGGGTATGGCGCCGCAAGCGCGGCAAGCGGCACAACGGCAAGCGTGAGGCCTGCGAGAAAAGTGGTTACCGGGCCAAGGCATCCTGCCATAGTGTTGCCTCCTGTTTATTTAAGTCGGTAATGCGGGAGACAATGATCGCAAGGTAGGAGACGCAAGGCCAATACCGATTCGGAAAGACAATGATTCCGCTGCGCTATTGATGAGGCAGCCGAGAAACGGAAGGCTGCGACCATCTCGCTTGCGAGCGATCTCCAACCGGGCGTGCAACCTTTATCCGCTCATCTACAAGAGGGGAGGTTGTTCCGCTAAGCACGCAATCGTGTGTGCGGCAGACTAGCTGCTTGCTGGCGCGGCGAAGCTGCACAGAAGAGCAGAGACGTTGCTGGTTGCAGTCGATGCGGGGCGGAGGGTCGGTCTACGAAGTCGACATAACCGATGACTTTGCAACCGTCATCGCAACGTATGGCAGGGTTTCTATTTGTTGTCAGGGCAAGACGGGAGGGCAATGTACCGAATGGCATCATCTGGGGCGCAGCCGATTCGTCTTCGCGGAACATCGTTGGGGTAGCCATGGACGACACCCAATCCGGCGCGCTGTTGAATGTCCGTTTTATGAGCCATCTCGGTCGTCGAGGATCGGAAACTGACTGGCTCAAACGGGTCGATTTGAGACGATGAGCCATGCAAGTGCCCGTGGCGCTTGACGATAAGCGGACACGGATACGAAATTCCCCTTCTAGATCAATGCGTTAGGCTATATTTGGCGAAAATTTCACGATTACCCACACCGGCAGATTAGGCGAAGTGCCCTGTAGACGACGGCGACACCGCCGCGCTCAGACGGGACCGCGCGAGATGAGCGGTGTGGCAATGGTTCGCATAATGTCCTGAACTTTTCCTACCGGCCGTGGTGGCCGGCAAGGAGAAGATCATGGTGCAGTCTGAACTGGCGCGCGGCAAGGATGGCCCCGCGACGCTTGTGCTGTCTATTTCGAGCGCAGCCGAATTCCTCAGCGAGTTTGACGCGTATTTGGGCGCTGCCAAGGGCCTGGCGGAGGGCACCCGCCGGCAGTATGGCCGATTTGTCCAAGGCTTCTTGGACGGGTGGTGTGGCGACCGTCCACCGAATTGGCAAGGCTTGTCAAGCGAAGATCTCCGGGCATATCTACGTCACGAACTCTCGAGCAAGAGGCGTCGACCATCGAACTCGCCGATCGTCGCGCTACGCGCGATGCTGCGTTTTCTCGCCGTCAGGGGAATGGTGCCGCCCGGTCTCGAGGAAACACTGCCACGAATCCGGAGATGGCGTCACGCGACGCTTCCAGCGAGCCTGTCGTGCGACGATGTGGATCGGCTCATCCAATGCGTGGCCGACGCTGCTACGTTTCAGCCGCTGCGGAACACGGCGATCATGCTCCTGCTCGCGAGGACCGGGATGCGAGCCGCTGAAGTCGTGCACCTCAATCTCGATGACGTGGACTGGGCCGGCGGCATCATACATATCCGAGGGGCCAAGTCTCGTCGTGACCGAGACCTGCCGCTCCTCCGTGACGTCGGACGCGCATTGCTCGCATACATCAGACGAGAGCGTCCTTCATCGTCGTACAGGACGATCTTCCTGCAAGCGGTAACGCCAGCGCGACCATTCACAGACTCAAGCGCAATTTCCAAGATCGTCCGGCGCGCCATGAATCGTGCAGATGTCGCTCCCGCGCGCGGTGCGGCACATCTTCTGCGTCATGCTGCAGCAACAACCATGCTGGCACGCGGCACGAGCTTCAAGAACATCGCCGACGTGTTGGGCCATCAGTCCCTGCAGTCCACCGCTCTTTATGCGAAGCTCAACTTGCCTTCGCTGTCGCGCATCGCCATGCCGTGGCCGGGAGACAGATCATGAACGGTGAGGACCTTCAGGATCAGCTGATCCGCTACGTCGAACACCGCGAATTGCTCGGTTACCGGCATACCCATGTCGGAATCCTCGCACGTTTCGTTCAAGACTATGCGATTGAGCATCCTGGCGAATCGATCAAGGCGAATGATGTACTCGAATGGGTCACGCGGATTCACCGTGCGCCGCCAACCCAGTCCGCTATCCTCAGTGCCCTGCGTGGATTCCTGCGCTTCGTAAAGGCTGTCGATCCGGCAACCTCAGTTCCCGACAACCATCTGCTGCCATCCCCGCGTCGCAATCCTCCATACATCCTGAGTGCAGAACAATTGCAATCAATCCTGCACGCAGCAACGACTGCGCGACCGCGAGGCGGCCTGCGTGCCGACGCCTACGTCGCGGTACTGGGGCTGCTTGCCAGCTCTGGGCTACGCATCAGCGAAGCATTACACCTCAAGGAGGCCGACGTGCACCTGTGGGATGAGCCGCCCCATGTCGTCGTTCGTGAAACGAAATTCAAAAAGTCGAGAATCGTGCCTTTGCACCCGACGACCGCGGTCCATCTGAAGCAGTACGCCGACCGGCGCGAGCATAAGTGTCATGCAAGGCGGTCGACGATGTTCTTTGTCACAGATTTCGGACAACCCCTCGATCAGAACTCCATTTGGCGGTGGTTTTCGGGCGCGACGGCAAGACTCGGATTGCATTTGCCGGATGGGCGACGGCCGACCTTACATTCGCTTCGTCACTCATTCGCCGTTCATCGTCTAACGCAATGGTATGAAGACGGGGCGTCGGCAGCAGAGCTGGCCCCGATGCTCTCCGTCTATCTCGGTCACGTCAGCCCCAGAGAGAGCTACTGGTACGTCTCGTCGACTCCCGGGCTACTGGGCAGTGCATTGAACCATTTCGCCTCATTCGCAGGCATGGGAGATCAATCATGAAGCATGCCGAAGCCCTTGTTGGGCCACTGCTCCAGGAATTCTTCGTCAAGCATCTGATGACGCACCGAAACGTCAGTCCACAAACACTCTGGAGTTACCTCGATGCGTTTCGCCTCCTGCTTCGGTTCATTGCCGAGAAGATGCATATCGAACCGGTGGCACTCAATCTCATTCACCTCAGTCCGTCGGTAATTTTGGCCTTCCTCGACAGTCTTGAAATGGAGCGCAATAATACGGTGCGATCTCGCAACGCCAGATTGGCGGCCGTTCGCTCGTTCTTTCGCTGGGTCGCCATTTCCAGGCCCGATTTCGCCGGCCTGGCCACGTCCGTTCTGGCGATCCCGACCAAACGTACCGATCGTCGTCTGATCTGCGCGTTGTCGCGGCCCGAAATTCAGGCGATTCTTGGCGCACCGGACCTCTCGACACCGTGCGGACGACGTGATCATGCGATGCTGCTGACGATGTATAACACCGGCGCACGAGTTTCAGAGATTACGACAATGGTATGCAGCCAGGTGGAACTCGGCAGTCGCAGCAGCTTCGTGCATATCCACGGCAAAGGGCGGAAGGAGCGATGTGTGCCTCTCTGGGCCAGGACGGCGGATGTGATCAGGAAATGGATGCGCGAACGGGAAGCGGTGCCGACGTCGCTGTTGTTCACCAACTACCGCAGCGAGAAGCTGACCCGAAATGGCGTCGATTGCATCCTGAAGAAGGCGATCGCCGGCGCAGTGCATACCTGTCCGGGCCTGTCAAAGAAGCACATCTCGCCTCACGTCATAAGGCACGCAACGGCGACGCATCTGTTGCAGGCTGGCGTCGACATCAGTGTCATCGCATTGTGGCTGGGCCATGAAAGCATCGACACGACGCACATCTACATGGAGTCAAATCTTGCGCACAAAGAAGAAGCGCTAGGCCGCCTGCAACCTGCCGGGCAGCGTACGCCGCGTTATCACGCAACTGACAAGGTCTTGGCCTTCCTCGAAACCCTCTGATTATGCGCACTGCAACGGCCGGGGTTTCGTGCTCCAGACGGCTCCCCGGCCGTCGCTTCGCCTAATCTGCCGGTGTGGGTAATCGTGAATATCTGAAGCTTCAGATATCTTCGAATTCCGGCCGAGCCTCAAAAACCAGATTGCTTCGATTCTCGGTCCACGTGGCCGAGGACGATGAGCTGGTGAAGGAGGTGCCGGCATGAGCGAACTTATTCCGGGCAGTGCCGACTATGGCAGCATGCACGGCGACATCGTCGCCCTGCTGGAAGACGCCCGTCGAGCCGCTGCGCGAAGCGTCAACGTGCTGATGACTGCCACCTACTGGGAAATCGGCCGCCGCATCGTCGAGTTTGAGCAAGGCGGGCAACCGCTGCCGGACCTGGCCCAAATACACTGGTATCTGTCGGTTAGGGCCGTCTGACCTCTAGGGCCGTCTGACCTCTGCCTGCTGGCCGACGGCCCAAATAAAGCCCGTCAGTTCACGCGCAATCGCTGTACAGACCTGCACCGGCAGTTTGCCGTGCCGGCTCAGATGACGATAGCGATGACACGGCCGTTTCTGCGCTTCCCACGCAATCTCCTGGATCTCTGTCGTGGTGCGTTCGGCACGACGCTGCAGCGTGGCGGTCTTTCGCGCCGGATGCCGATACGTCCAAGCTGCCTCGACCAGTACCCGCCGCACATGGCTGTTGCCAGCTTTGGTAATACCGCCTCGTCGTTCGCGCTTGCCGCTGGAATGCTCGCTTGGCACCAGTCCGAGATAGGCCATCAGCTGGGGCGGGGGAGACGACGGCAAGGTCCCTCCACGCGAGTTCGCCGTCGTCACACAAATTGCGGAAGACCCACTGTTACTACACTTCACGGCTGTGGGCGACCGTGAAAGACGCCGTTGCGGCAATGCCAACCGCGACCGAGCGCGAGCGCCTGCATGCGGCGCGCTGCCGCTGGCTCTGCACGGTGCTCTATCTGGGCGGGCTGCGGGCGTCGGAGGTCACGGGTACCGCCATGGGGGCGTTTTTTTTTGCCGACGCGACGCCGAGGGCATCGAGCGCTGGTGGCTGGAGGTGACCGGCAAGGGCAACAAGACCCCGCTGGTGCCCGCCACCGACGAGCTGGTTGCCGAACTGGCCCGTTATCGCGCGCAAACGGGCTGCCGCCCACGCCGCAATTTGGCGAGACCCGCCGGCAGGTGCTGCCCGTCATCGGCCGTGAGGCGGGTCGCGATAAAGCCCTGTCACGCAGGGCGCTGCACCTGGTTCTGAAGAGGAGGTGTTTAGTTTGGCGGCCGGGCGCCTGCAGGCGCGCGGGCCCGAGTGGGAGGCGCAGGCCACAGTGCTGGCCAGTGCCTCGGCGCACCAAATCCGCACAGCTCTTTGCTCTCAACGTGAGTGCTCAAAACTGCACTTCAAGGTTACGCAGAGCGATGAAGCCTTTGGCAGATCCCTGCACCCGAGCAGGCCAAAAGCCCGTGCATGCCAGCTAGCCTCACCCGGCAGCTTTCAGAGGAAATTCGCACGTCTCCCCCTTGAAATTTGGCTGCGCGCTTACTATTTTATTTTCGCTCAGGCAGTCGCGACGTTGCGCGCTGCGTGTTTCTGTTTGTTTGCCAGCAGCTTGGCAGGCGGGTGGGAGCGCGTATGCCCCTTCGCCTCCTTGCTGTGCCTAAGGAGGATACGACCATGAGTGATCTCTTCTTTGGAACCGACCTCTTCAGCGAACTCGACCGCATGCAAAGGCAGATGACGAGTTTGTTCGGCGGTTTCCCATCCAGCATCCGCTCCGGCCGCTTGGGGGCATTTCCGCCCGTCAATATCGGCACCACGGACGACTCCATAGAAATCGTTGCATTCGCACCGGGCATCAAGCAGGACAAGTTCGAGGTGTCGATCGACAAGGGCTTGCTGACCATCAGCGGCGAGCGTGAAGCGGCGCACCCGGAGGACGATCCGGAGGTTCGGCCGTATGCGCAGGAGCGATTCGTCGGGACGTTCCGGCGCGTCGTCGAGTTGCCGCAGAGCGCCGACCCCGACAAAGTCCAGGCGCGCTATGCCAACGGCTGCCTGTCTATCAGTGTTGGCAAGCGGGAAGCCTCAAAGCCTCGGGCGATCACAGTCCAATAACGCCAGGAGAATGCCATGAATGAGACTACCCAAGTGGTTGAGCGCGACCAGAACGCGGTGGCAAAAAGCCAGGAGGACAGGTCGACGCCGACGATGACATTGCTCCCTGCGGTCGACATTGTCGAGGACAGCGGTGGCGTCACCCTCTGGGCTGACCTTCCCGGTGTGACCAAGGACAAGCTCGAGGTGAATGTTCACGATGGCAACCTTCATATCGAAGCGGAAGCGGTCGTGCCCACACCTCCCGGGCTGCGGGTGCAACACGCTGAAATTCGCCAGCCGCACTTTGCGCGCGCTTTCTCGCTGAGCCCCGACCTTGACGCGTCGAAGATCGAGGCCAATTTGCAGGACGGCGTGCTGAAGCTGACGATCCCGCGTCGCGATGAGGCCCGTCCGCGCCGCATTGCAGTCACCGTGGCGTGAGCGCGTCAGCGGGGCCGGCAACGGTGGCACCTGCGCGGGCGCCGCCGTGCCCTGGCAGATTGTGTTGGACAGTCCAACGCCACGCCCTGCGGCGCCGGCTCGCTGGCGCCGCAGGACGTGGGAGGACGGATCAAATGCGCGTCGATAGGAGGACAAGATGAAAACGGAACTGGGCAAGTGGAACCCGTTCAAGTTCCTGCGCAGGACGACTGCCGACAAGCCGTCCAGAGCATCCGGGGACGAGTCATCCAACGTCTCAGTGCCCAGGCACGGGTTGCCGGACTGGCCGGACGTTTCGCGGTATTTTTCCGGCGACCCCTGGCGAGCGATGAGTGAATTCCTGCATGAACCGTTCGCGGGCTTCAGTGGTCTGGAGCGATGGTTCGGCGACTTCAGTTCCTCTCGCTTCCAGCCCCGGATCGACGTCGTCGATGATGGCGCGGCGCTGAGGATCACCGCCGAGTTGCCGGGGATGGACCGCGAAGATGTGCAGACTTCCATCGAAGACGGGGCGCTGGTGCTGCGAGGTGAAAAGAAGCAGGATATTCGGAGCGAAGAAAACGGCTGTTACCGCTTGGAACGAGCGTATGGCGCGTTCATGCGTAGTATCCCCCTGCCGGATGGTCTCGACCTGGATCACGTCGATGCGAAATTTGAGCGAGGCCTATTGACATTGCGTCTACCCAAGTCGGGTTCGCCGCCGCCAGCCGTCAGGAAGATCGAAGTCAAGTGAGCTGGCCAGCCAATCAGTGGTTGACGCTCCCACACTAATATGAATCCTTGCATTTGTTTCCAAAGGGAGATTTCGATGGAGTTCGATTCTGAATGGCTGACGCTGGGCACCCATCGTGTGCGCCTCAGATGCGCGCGCGGATTCCCGACCGAGAGAACGCGGAGTGTGGCGGAACTGGCCAGGATTGCCATCGAGAATAATTTGAGCGCGGGCGCCCGCTTGGTCGAGGTGACTGGACAAGGCGAGAAAGCCTATACGATCAGCGTCGGTACGACTTTCGAAAAAGACAGGGAAGCAGCGCCCCATCTTGAATTGGCTTTGGCCACGATGTTTGGGCTGAGGGTCGAGCAGGTCAACATGGAGGTTGTGGTGGTCAGTCAGGCGGAAGTGGACAGGCACTTTGGCGTGTATGAGCGGATGTTGGCGGAGAAGCTTGGCGTCGTGCCCCCCATACAGTGAGGCGCAGGCGCAATGGCGCGTGCAGTGCCTATCGTTCATGGGATTGCATTGAATGCACTGCCGGAATTTTGGCGAGGCGATGGCGTAGATGGCGCAAGGATTTCGTCACAAAACCAAAAACGAAGCGCGAAGCGAGCAAGCCCACGCGATAGGTGACGCCTTACATCGCTAAGGTGAGTGTCGCAGGGGGCCGGCTCGGACCGGGAAGCCGGGCCATTCGTGGTGGCCCGCATCCAGAGCGAGTCTTGGCTGCCTTCGCTGAGACCGCCAGTGGTCAACACGTGGGGTCATTATGAAAACGGCGATCAGCTACCGGAACATTTCCGAGCGTTCCAATTCGGACCTGGAAGGCCTGATCGGTATGCTCGTCGACCGGCATCTCCAGCGGCACTTGTCGCACTTTCCAGCGGATCTCATCCGGCTGCGCGCGACCCTGGAGAGAAGTGGCCATCGCGGGGTCTACCGAGCCCGGCTCCGGCTGGGGCTGCCGAACGCCGTTCTCGCCTGCGGCGATGAGTCGCTCGAACTGCGCAAAGCCCTCGAGCAGTCCTTCGCGGAACTGGAGCGGCAACTCGACCGCCACATCGTCCATTTGCGCCACGAGGACCAGTGGCGCCGCAAGGAACGCCGCACTGGGTTGCGGCAACTCAAGGTTGCGCTGCCCGGTCAGGCCGGCACCGAACCGGCGCTGTTTGGCGAACTCGTGCGCCCCCTGCTTCCCGAGTTCATGCGCTTCGTGCAGCGCGAGCTCGCGTATCTGCAGGCGCGCGGCGATCTTGAACCGGGCGACCCGGACGTTGACGAGATCATCGACGAGTCGCTGGCGCGAGCCTGTGAAAGGCTGTCGCAGCATCCGCGCAGGCGCGAGCCGCTGTCCTGGCTCTACCGGATCGCGATCACCCTATTGGCCGAGGAAGTGGCTCGCCGGCAAGCTGAGGAGGGCCGCTGGATATCCCTGGAAAGCAGGATCCCGGTGCAGTTGCAGGAACCGCATGAAGACGATGACGAAACCCTGTTCGAATATTGGCAGCCCGATGAGGTTCTGCGGATCGAGGACGTGATGCCGGCGCCAAACGGTACCCCCGAGGAAGAGGCTAGCGCCAAGGAGATCCGCAGATTGGTGGCGGCCCTTATGGCGGATTTGCCCACGTCGTGGCGTCGGGCACTTGAGCTCTGTCATGTGGATGCCTTGCCCCGCGCCGCCGCAGCGCAGGCGCTCGGTACCAGCGGGCCGGAGCTTGAGTGCTGGCTCATGTATGCCGATGCCTTTCTCAAGGCCAGGCTTGGCGACTTGGGGCTCACGCCCCAGGCACTTGGCGTGGCCGGAGAGTTCCTCGTGGCGGGGGACCCGCCGCCACCGGCGTCCCGGCTTACCCGGGATCTTGATGAACTGACGGGCGGTGAAGCTCCGCCATAAGGATTGCAGGGAAGGTGAGTGATTGTGCGGCTGGTGCAATGTCGGGCGGCACCCCATGGACATCTACGCTCGGTCCCCCCAAATGTTGATCAGCGAGCAATCCCCGAACTGTTAGAGCGAGGCGATTAAACACCATGGGCAAGATCATCGGCATCGACCTCGGCACCACGAACTCTTGCGTGGCGTTGATGGAAGGCAAGCAGATCAAAGTGATCGAAAACTCCGAGGGGGCTCGCACCACGCCGTCGATCGTCGCGTATGTGCATGACGACGAAACGCTGGTCGGTGCACCCGCAAAGCGCCAGGCCGTCACCAATCCCCAGAACACGCTGTTTGCGGTCAAGCGTCTGATCGGGCGCCGATACGCTGAGCAGGAGGTGCAGAAGGACATCGGCCTGATGCCTTTCAAGATTCTCAAGGCCGATAATGGGGATGCGTGGGTCGAGGTGCAGGGCAAGAAGCTCGCGCCACCGCAGATCTCCGCTGAAGTGCTGCGCAAGATGAAGAAGACGGCTGAAGATTACCTCGGCGAGCCTGTCACGGAAGCCGTCATCACGGTACCGGCCTATTTCAATGATAGCCAGCGTCAGGCCACGAAGGATGCTGGCCGCATCGCCGGCCTCGACGTCAAGCGGATCATCAACGAGCCGACCGCGGCGGCGCTCGCGTTCGGCCTGGACAAGAAGGGGAGCGGTGACCACAAGATCGCCGTGTTCGACCTCGGCGGTGGCACCTTCGATATTTCCATCATCGAGATCGCCGACGTACAAGGCGAGAAGCAGTTCGAAGTCCTGGCCACCAACGGCGATACCTTCCTGGGTGGTGAAGACTTCGACCAGCGCATCATCGACTACCTCATCAGTGAGTTCAAGAAGGAGCAAGGTGTCGATCTCTCCAAGGACGTGTTGGCGCTGCAGCGTCTGAAGGAGGCTGCCGAGAAGGCCAAGATCGAACTCTCGTCGAGCCAGCAAACGGAGATTAGCCTGCCGTATATTACGGCCGACGCCAGCGGGCCAAAACATCTCAATCTGAAGCTCACGCGCGCCAAGCTCGAATCCCTGGTCGAAGATCTGATCGAGCGCACGATGGAGCCGTGCCGCATCGCCATCAAGGACGCCGGGGTACCGGTGGACAAGATCGATGACGTTATTCTGGTGGGCGGCATGACCCGCATGCCCAAGGTCCAGGACAAGGTCAGGAAGTTCTTTGGCCGCGAGCCGCGCAAGGACGTCAACCCCGACGAAGCGGTGGCGGTGGGCGCTGCCATTCAGGGCGCGGTGCTCGCAGGTGATCGCAAGGACGTGCTACTGCTCGATGTCACTCCGCTGTCGCTCGGCATCGAAACGCTTGGCGGCGTGATGAGCAAGATGATTACCAAGAACACGACCATCCCCACCAAGGTCACGCAGATCTTCTCCACCGCCGACGATAACCAGGCAGCAGTGACCATCAAGGTCTACCAGGGCGAGCGCGAGGTGGTCACGGGCAACAAGCTGCTTGGCGAGTTCAACCTCGAAGGCATTGCACCGGCGCCGCGCGGCATGCCGAAGATCGAAGTGACGTTTGACATTGATGCCAATGGCATCCTGCACGTGTCAGCGAAGGATAAGGCCACCGGCAAGGAAAACAGAATCACCATCAAGGCCAACTCGGGCCTTACCGAAGAGGAAATCCAGCGGATGGTGAACGACGCCGAGGTTCACGCCGCCGAAGACCGTCGGTTGCGCGAGCTGGTCGAATCTCGCAACCACGGCGACGCCTTGGTGCACAGCACGCGCAAAGCACTGACTGAATATGGCGAGAAGCTGGACGCGGGCGAGAAGGAACAGATCGAATCCGCGCTCAAGGAGCTTGAGGCGGCACTGAAGAGCGCCGACAAGAGCGAGATCGACGCCAAGGTGCAGGCGCTCGCAACGGCCTCGCTGAAACTTGGCGAGCATATCTACGCCGACGCGCGCCCAGAGGCAGGGCAGCCCTCGGATCGCTCAGCAAGCGCGCAAGGGGCGGGCGACGGGAAGACGGTCGAGGACGTGGTGGATGTTGATTTCAATCTACGCCGACGCGCGCCCAGAGGCAGGGCAGCCCTCGGATCGCTCAGCAAGCGCGCAAGGGGCGGGCGACGGGAAGACGGTCGAGGACGTGGTGGATGTTGATTTCAAAGAGGCGAACACCCATAGACAAAACTAAAGTTGTCAAGCGTCGACACCCGGGCTAGCCACAGGAGCCTTGCCTTCCTGACGCCAGTTTGCAGCTATCACTAGGGAAATGCTGATCAATTCAGCCACAGGTCATCTGACGGGAAGCGTAGCGCGTTGAAGGTGAAGGCATTGAAAACAAAGACAAGGATGAAACAAACGAGCTTTGCCGATGTTGAGTTCGCGAAGAAGAAGCGCGTGACACGGCGCGAGAGGTTTCTCGGGGAGATGGATCGGATCGTGCCGTGGGCACGGTGGACCGCGTTGATTGAGCCGCTGTATCCGACGAGCGGCCGTGTTGGGCGGCAGCCGATTGGCGTGGAGAGGATGTTGCGGATGTACTGTCTGCAACAGTGGTTCAGTCTCAGTGACGAAGCCGTGGAAGACGCCCTCTACGACAGCCAGGCGTTACGCCAATTCGTGGGTGTGGATCTGTCGCAAGAGTCGGCGCCGGATGCGACTACGCTGCTCAAGTTTCGCCGGTTGCTCGAGAAGCACGAGTTGACTTCCGCGATGTTCGATGAGGTCAAGGCCGTGCTCAGTGAGCGGGGGCTGCTGATGCGAGAGGGTACGATGGTCGATGCCACGCTGATCGCGGCACCGAGTTCGACCAAGAATAAGGACAAGTCGCGCGATCCGGAGATGCACCAGACGAAGAAGGGAAACGAGTGGCATTTTGGGATGAAGGCGCACGTCGGCGCCGACGCCGACTCGGGACTGGTGCACAGCTTGCACACGACGGCGGCGAACGAAAGCGATATCGCTCACACCCATCACCTGCTGCATGGCGAGGAAAGCCAAGTGCATCTTGATGCGGGTTACACAGGTGTGGAGCGCAGGGATGAGATCAAACAAGCCCAAGGGCAAGGGACGATCCGCGCTGACATAAGCTGGCACGTAGCGGCAAAGCGCAGCAAGGTTGAAAAGATGCCGGCAGGTCGGTGGAAGGACCTGACGAAGGCAGTGGAGCGCAAGAAGGCCCAGATTCGGGCGCGGGTGGAACATCCCTTTCACGTGGTGAAGAACTTGTTTGGTCACAAGAAGACTCGCTACAAGGGCTTGGCCAAGAACACCGCACAGATGTTCAGCCTGTTCGGTCTCGCAAATCTGGTGATCGCCAAAAAGCCGTTGCTGGCGTTTCAGGGGGCGTTGTTGCATAAATCGGCCCGCTAGACAGCGTACTGACGTTTACGCACAACAGTTTGAGCGGTGCCTCTGTTAACACTTCGAGTTCCTGCGTAGATTCTCGATTTTTGCCGGGAAGATGCGCAGAGACACGACCAAGAAGCAAGCGGAGCCCAAGGCAAAATACCGCGTCATGAACTGGGCACAGTACAACGCGGGACTGATCGCACGAGGAGACGTGACGATGTGGATCGACCAGAGCATGTACGCGCCACCTCCTGCGCAGGCCTCCAAGCGCGGCCACCCGGTGGTCTACTCGGATGCTCTGATTCAAGGCCTGCTTGGCCTCAAACAAGTCTTCCATCTGCCGCTGCGCGCGCTGCAAGGCTTTGCGGGTAGCCTGCGCAAGCTCGCGTTTCCTGATCTGCCGGTACCGAACTACACGACGCTGTCTCGCCGCGCACAGGATCTGGCGATCGTGCTGCCGGCGTTGCGCCCTGATGAGCCGCTGCACCTGGTCATCGACAGTACTGGCCTGAAGCTCTATGGCGAAGGCGAATGGAAGGTGCGCAAGCACGGCTGGTCCAAGCGCCGCATCTGGCGCAAGGTTCATCTGGCGATGGACGCGAACACCGGCCAAGTCCGCGCCGCGCTGATGACCCATCAGGACGTCGGCGATGGCGAAGTGTTGCCCGATCTGCTCGCCCAGATTCCGGCTGACGTGCCGATCGAAACCATCGGCGGCGACGGTGCCTACGACACCAAGCCGTGCCACGCGCAAATTGAAGCGCGCGGCGCTACCCCGTCGATCCCGCCGCGCGAGGGCGCGATGCCTTGGCCTGACAACACGCCCGGTGCAGCTTGGCGCAATGCGGCCATCGACGCTATCGGAAAGAGCAGTAGGCGAGAATGGAAGCAAGCTAGCGGCTATCACCGGCGCTCGCTGGCCGAGAACCTGATGTACCGGCTCAAGACTCTCACCGGCCCCTGCCTGTGGGCGCGTGAGATAGGCTCCCAGGCGACCGAGGTCTCGATCCGCGTAGGCGTGCTGAACCGCATGGCGGCTCTCGCTCGCCCGAAGTCCGTCCGCATCGCCTGAAATCATGATCATAGCGGTGCCTTTGCCTTCAAATTCGATTTATGCAACAAGGCCGTTTCAGGGGAGCAATCCGTCTTGAACAAGCAAATTGATAGCTGCAATGGGGACCCCAAGGCGTCGGACCCCGCGACTTGGGTGCGCACTCGGGGAAGACCCCCGCAGTGACGAACATGCGCACGGTTCGATGGTTGATTGAGAGCTCGCGCGAGTGGCCCTCAATACTGCATTATTCAAAGCGCCGCCAACGCAGCGCAGGTAACTCAGTTAGATTTTGGCAAGGTAGCATACGACGAAACATCAACTTCGGCTCGTCCATGGCTAAGCACAATGACATCGCGCTCAACTACACGGGCCTGAAACGAGATCTCGTCGCCACTCTCCCAGCAGTCCAATTGCAATGTTTCCCCAGGAAACACGGGTGCAGACAGGCGCGCCCCGATGGACGTGAGGCGTCCCGGGTCATAGTCGCAATATGTCTTGAGCAAGAGTTGACATGCCATCCCATAGGTCGCCAACCCCTGCAGGATGGGGCGGGTGAATCTGGGAGGAGACGTCCAGTGCCGAGTCTTTTGGTAGTCAAGCATCTTCCTTCCTTCTACATTAAGGCTTCCGCCAGTTCGGGCACCACTGTGTTCAGGTCACCAAGCCGTAGTCGACACGGAGAAGATCGGAGCTTCGGCATCCTTGAGGATGTCGTCATCAGGACGGTGCTGGAGAGCGGCACGGCGGGCGGCAACCTGGCCGGATCCGCGGCGCCATGCCCCGGCGGGCCGACACGTGCTCGAAGACTTCTGCAGGCACCGCCTCCACTGCCGCAAAGTGGCGCGGGAACTGGAAACACTTCAGGTTGACCAGAAGCGCGAGGCGCCGCTCAGCGGTGCTCGCGAAGCCTTGCGCCCACTCGATTTCCTTTGGCCGCGGAGTGTACGAGGCCTGCAGATCCTTCAGCGCGAGGGTACGCGGAAACCGAGGATAGGCAGTTCGTTCGATGCTGGCCATGGCAAGGGGCTTCCCATTCGGGACAGGCGGAATTGTTCGGTAAAGCGCTTTGGGAGGTTGCGTGGAGCTCGCTCGAACTGACCAGAATTTGTTGTCGATGCCAGAACGCCAAGCTTGTGGCGCGGCCTGGTTATCACGCTGGCTTGGAGCCAGGCAGCGCGGCCGGCGCGCGATTCGATCCGACGTCGCGCAAACGGGCCAGCCGCTGCGGCGGCACCGGGCTGTCCGGTAGTGGCGGTCGCCCTTCGTCTGCGGAAAAGTACAGGTGATGCCTTCTGCGGACGCGATGGCCGAATCGAGCCAGTACACGACTTGACCTAGCTGGGCGATGCCGCGGCGGTCTAACTCGCCTTCGGTCGACCAGATGCCGCGGAACACCTGCGCACCATCGGCGCCCTGAATCGGGGAAACCCTGGTCGAGATGCCATTGCGCTAGGACTGGAGGGCGCTGCTGCGGCGTGTTAATCGACAGCCTCTCGGCATGCTCCGCAAAACCACGGTGCTGTCGGCAATGACCGGCAGGAACCCGAACCAGCTGACCTCGAATTGTTGCACCGCCTACAGGTCGGGGCAGACATAAAAGACACGTTCTTTATTACTTTTTTGCATATGTGTCGTTTCCGTCTTTACCCCGGCTCGCCCCCATAAGCAATCTGCGTTCTCCCCCCCGCCAAAGTGGCGGGGAACCGTATAGGGACATAGACGTTATGGTTCAGGTCTCTAGAAGGTAGACAACACATGAATACATACGTACTTGGAACGGCAACACACCCGCCGCGGTGCTCAACTCGGGCCTGCTGGGCGAGGCGATCGATCGCACCATGATTCGCGCGCTGGCGGAAGAGCCTCCGATCTCCGCGTTTGTGGTCACCGTAAGTGCTGGCGGGCCTGGTGCAGGTGATCTGCACGGCCGACAACCGCCGTCTGCCCGGCTTCATGCTGGGGAGGCCCACCAATGATCGGCGATACCTTCCTCGCGCCCAATTTGTTCTGGGGCGCCGTATTCACCGTACCGTCCATCGCCGCCGTACTGCTGGTGCTCCTCTTATGGCGCAGCAGCGTATTCGGTCGGCATCCATGAGCAGCGTTTTCTCATTGGCCTGGGGGGTGTCGGCCATCCGTGCACGAACTTCCACCTTTTGCGATAAAAACCTTTGAAAGCTATCTAGTATGAATCGTACTACCACCGATATCTTGCCTCCTCTGCTGCTTGAACGGCGGGGCGCTATCGCCACGCTGCGCTTTAACAGGCCCGATACACTCAACGCCATCGACGTGCCCTTGGCCCGTGCCCTTTTGACGGCCGTGCAGACTATCGCCGCCGACCACACCGTGCGCGCCGTTGTCCTACGCGGCAATGGCCGGGGCTTCATGGCGGGCGGTGACCTGGCCACGCTGCGTGCCGACCCAGTGCAGGGCGCCACTGAGCTGCTCACGCTGCTCAACGAAGCCCTGCCCCTGCTTATGAGCATGAACGCTCCCGTGATAGCTCAGGTACACGGCGTTGCAGCTGGTGCAGGCCTGAGCCTGATGCTCATGGCAGACTACGTACTAGCGGCTGAGGGCACAAAGTTCAATCTCGCCTACATCCACCTGGGCACAAGCTGCGACGTGGGTGCTTCGTGGGCGCTACCGCGCCTTGTAGGCACTCGAAAGGCACTGGAGATTGCATTGCTCAGCGAGCCGTTCTTGGCAGATGAAGCCCTGCGCCTGGAGCTCATCAATCGGGTCGTACCTGCCGCCGATCTGGACGCGGCAACCGACGCCATTGCCGAACGCCTTGCCAGTGGCCCCACGCTGGCCTATGGGGCGATGAAGCGGCTCATCCGCAGCTCCATGAACCGCACACTGCAAGAGCAGTTGTCAGCAGAAGCACAAGATTTTGTGTACTGCGCAGGCACACAAGACTTTCGGGCTGGTTTGGAGGCGTTCTATGCGCGCGAGCCTGCGCGCTTTCACGGCGCTTGAGCGCGGCCATCAGCAAACGGGAACGGCAGGACACCACGCCACCATTCCAGCGCGCCATCCGAGGCATGGGGCCCTGACGGGTCATTCCTGGATCGCATCACAAATAATACTGAGAAAGCGCTCGCTTTCCTATTTCAATCACGGAGACAACATCTCATGGCCTCCACCATCAGCCAGCGCGAGCTCTCGTTTCTGCTTTACGAGTTTCTGGACACCGAGTCCCTGCTGCAGCGCGAGCGCTACGCCGACCATTCACGCGAGGTGTTCGACGCGACATTAGAGACGGCACGTCAGCTGGCCGAGGAACTGCTGGCGCCGCACCTTCGTGACGGTGACGAGAACGAGCCACAATTCATCGGCGGAAAAGCCCAACTGATTCAACCCACCGCGACCGCTTGGAAAGCCGTGGCGGATGCGGGCTTCATGAGCGCGCACTGGGACAACGAAGAGGGTGGCCTGCAACTGCCGGAGGTGGTATTACGCGCCGCGATGAGCGCCTTCTATGCAGCCAACGTAGGCACGGCGGCCTACCCAATGCTCACGATCGGTGCGGCCAATCTGCTGCGCAGCTTCGGCAGCGATGCCTTGAAGGACCGCTACTTGGCGCCGATGGGCGATGGTCGCTTCGCGGGTACGATGGCTCTGACGGAACCATCTCAGGGCTCGGCGCTGGGGGACATCAAGACCACGGCAGTGCCGCAAGCTGATGGCAGCTACCGCATCTTCGGTCAGAAGATGTTTATCTCCGGGGGCGACCAGGACCTGACAGAAAACATCGTGCACATGGTGCTGGCACGCATTCAGGGCGCGCCGGCGGGTGTCAAGGGCATCTCACTGTTTTTGGTGCCCAAGATTCTGCCCGATGAAGACGGCGGTGCTGGTGGACGCAACGACGTAGCACTGGCCGGCCTGCTTCACAAGATGGGTTGGCGCAACACCACCTCCGCCGTGCTGTCGTTCGGCGAGAGGGATGGCGCAGTGGGTTGGCTGGTAGGTCGCGAGCACCAGGGCCTGGCTCACATGTTTCAGATGATGAACGAGGCGCGCATCGGCGTGGGCGTCATGGCGTCTAGCATCGCCTGGCGAGGCTTCAGCGAGTCGCTCAACTACGCTCGCGAACGCCCACAAGGCAGGCTGCCGTCGAGCAAAGATCCGCTGTCGGCACAGGTCAGGCTGATCGAGCACTCCGACGTTCGCCGTCTGCTGTTGGCGCAAAAGGCCTATGCCGAAGGAGGCTTGGCCCTCTGCCTGTACGCCTGCCATCTGTTCGAGGATCAGCATACACATCCGGACCAGGTCGCGCGCGACGACGCCCGACGGCTGCTGGACGTGCTCACGCCTGTGGTCAAGTCTTGGCCGGCGCGCTATGGCGCGGCGGCCAACGACATGGCGATCCAGGTGCTGGGCGGCGCAGGCTACACACGCGACCATCCGCTGGAGCAGCTCTATCGTGACCAGCGCCTGAATATGATCCACGAAGGGGCTGAAGCCATCCACGGCGTCGACCTGTTGGGACGCAAGGTGGTGATGGAACAGGGCGCCGGACTGCGGCAGTTCATCGACATCGTGCGGCGCGACGCGCAGCGCGCAGCCGAGGCAGGACTCAAGGATGAGCCACGCGTATTGGGTGCTTCTTTGGATCGATTGGCGCGGGTCAGTGACCAGTTGGTGGGGCTGCAGCGCAGCGAACCGGACTTGGCGCTGGCCAACGCGACCGTGTACCTCGATGCGTTCGGCCGCGTGGCACTGGCGTGGATCTGGCTGCAGCAAGGGCGCGTGGCGACGCTTGCATTGCCGGGCGCCACCATGGAAGCGACGGACCACTACTGCGGCAAGTTACAGGCCATGCGCTACTTTTTCCAGTGGGAGCTTCCCCAGACCGAAGCCCAGTGGACCTTACTCGCGCACGTTGATCGCAGCGCGTTCGATATGCACGACGACTGGTTCGCTTGAACCGCGTCGCACTCCCTTCTTCCCAAAAACCGATTGCAAACCCCATGAGTCAAGCTGTCATCGTTTCTACGGCGCGCACCCCCATCGGCCGCGCCTACAAAGGGGCATTCAATGCCATCAAGTCGCCCACGCTGCTGGGCCATGCCATCGAGAATGCCGTGTTGCGCAGCTGTGTCGCCCCCGATGAGATCGACGATGTGGTGATCGGCACGGTCCTGGCGGCCGGGACCGCCGGCATGAACTTGGCGCGTAACGGTGCGTTCGCCGCCGGTCTGGGCGTCGGGGTGAGTGGCCAGACGCTGGACCGCCAGTGCGCGTCCGGGCTGATGGCCATCGCCACGGCAGCCAAGCAAATCATCGTGGACGGCATGCGGGTAGTGGTCGCGGGCGGTCAGGAGAACATATCCGCCGTGCAAAAGCAGTACTTCGACTGGGCCGCCGCAGAAGCTGACCCGGTAGTCACGACTCGAGCGGTCCAAGCCTACATGCCCATGCTGCAGACGGCGGAGTTCGTGGCGAAAAAGTACGGCATCAGCCGCGAGGCGCAGGATCTGTACGCACTGCAGTCGCAGCAGCGCACTGCAGTCGCGCAGCAAGCAGGCCGCTTTGACGATGAGATCGTACCGATGACATCGCACATGGCGGTGGTGGACAAGGAAACTCAGGCCGTCAGCTACCGCGAAGTGCTGCTGGCCAAGGACGAGGGCAACCGCCCCGAGACTACGCTGGAGAGCCTGTCCGCACTCAGACCAGTGATTGAAGGTGGCAGCGTCACAGCCGGCAACGCCAGCCAACTATCCGACGGAGCTTCCGCCTGCGTGCTGATGAACGACACGCTGGCGGCAGAGCGCGGCCTGAAGCCGTTGGGCATCTACCGCGGCATCGCAGTGGCTGGCTTGGCGCCGGAAGAGATGGGCATCGGTCCGGTGCTTGCCGTACCCAAGCTCCTCAAGCAACACGGTTTGTCTGTCGACGACATCGGCCTGTGGGAGTTGAACGAGGCCTTTGCCTGCCAGGCGCTCTACTGCCGCGACAAGCTTGGCATCGACCCCGACCGCTACAACGTCAACGGCGGAGGCATCTCTGTGGGGCATCCATACGGCATGACCGGAGCCCGTTTGGTGGGCCACGCGCTCATAGAAGGGCGGCGGCGCGGAGCCAAATACGTCGTGGTCACCATGTGCGTGGGCGGTGGAATGGGTGCAGCCGGGCTGTTCGAGGTGGTGGCATGAGCGGCGTCAAGAACCCCCTGGCAGGCAAGACCCTGTTTATCACCGGTGCGAGCAGGGGCATCGGTCTTGCGATCGCGCTACGCGCCGCGCGGGACGGTGCCAACGTGGCCATCGCGGCGAAAACCACCGAGCCGCATCCCAAGTTGCCCGGCACCATCTACACCGCGGCCGAAGAGATCGTGAAGGCTGGCGGTCAAGCCCTGCCGCTGGTAGTGGACGTGCGCGACGAAGAGCAGGTCCAAGCGGCTGTCACCCAGACCGCTGAGCGCTTCGGCGGCATCGACGCCTGCATCAACAACGCCTCGGCCATCAACCTGGCAAAAACCGAGGACATCGATCTCAGGCGCTTCGATCTGATCCAGCAGATCAACATGCGTGGCACATTCGTCACGTCCCGCGCCTGCATTCCCTACCTGCGCCACAGCAGCAACCCGCACATCCTGGCTCTGTCGCCGCCGTTGAACCTGCGCGCCGACTGGTTCGCGCAGCACTTGCCTTACACGATGTCCAAGTACGGCATGTCGATGGTGATGTTCGGGCTGGCCGAGGAAATGCGTGAGGCCGGCATCGCCTGCAACGCGCTTTGGCCGCGCACCACGGTGGCGACGGCGGCGGTGGAGTTCGCGCTTGGCGGAGACGCCATGCTACGGCAGTCTCGCAACCCGGAGATCATGGCCGACGCGGCCTACGCCATCCTTTGCCGGCCCTCGCGCAGCTTCACGGGCCGCTTCGTTCACGACGACGAGGTACTGGCCGAAGAAGGCGTGTCCAACTTCGATCTCTACCGCAACGACCCGGCCAGCCCATTGCTGGCCGACATCTTCGTCGATCCGCTGGCACCGCTTCCGCCCGGCTCCAGCTACTTAGCCGCCGATTGAACCGCCCCACTGCTTGCTGCCATGACATCACCCATTACCTTCACACAAGAAGGCCGTATCGGCCTGATTCTGATCGACAACCCGCCCGTCAACGCCATCTCCGGCCCGTTCATCACCGGTCTGGCCAAAGCCTTGGACCGCTTCGAGGCGGCGGATGACCTTGACGCCGTGGTGCTTTACTGCGCCGGACGTACCTTTGTTGCTGGTGCCGATATCGCGTCGTTTGAAGATCCATCCGGTTTCTCTGCCAAACCCTTCAACACGGTGCTGGCGCGCCTGGAAGCCCAGTCGCGGCCGGTGATCGCGGCCCTGCATGGCACCGTGCTCGGCGGCGGGCTGGAACTGGCGATGGCCTGCCATCACCGCGTTGCCCGTCCGGATACGCGCCTGGGTCTGCCCGAGGTGAAGCTCGGCATCATCCCCGGTTCGCTGGGAACCCAGCGCCTGCCCCGCCTGGTCGGGGCCGAGCTGGCCCTGGACCTGGTTACCACCGGCCGCAAGATCGGCTTGCAGCAGGCCCTGCAGGCCGGCCTGGTCGACAAGGTGGCCGAAGGAGAGCCGCGTGACATCGGCCTGGCGGCCGCCGAGGCATTGCTAGCGACAGACGCGCCGGTTCGCCGCGCCAGCGAACTTGACGTATCGCCAGCGCCTGCCGACGTGCTGGCCAAGGCCGAGGCCGAGGCAGCGAAGAAGCCCGGCTGGCCCCAACTGGCAGCGGCGGTGCGTTGCGTGCGTGCGGCCCAAGAGCTGCCATTCGCCGAGGGCGAGGCTGTCGAGGCCACCGAGTTTGCGCGCCTGCTGCCCTCGCCGTCGTCGAAAGCGCTGCGCCACTTGTTCTTTGCAGAGCGCGAGGCGGCCAAAATCCCTGGCCTGCCTCGCGACACCAAGCTGCGTCCCATCCGCAAGGTCGGCATCATCGGCGCCGGCACGATGGGCGGAGGCATCGCGATGAACTTCGCCAATATCGGTATCCCCACCGTCATCGTCGAAGTGTCCGACGCCGCGCTGCAGTGCGGCCTGGGCTTGGTGCGCAAGAACTACGAAGCCAGCGCCGCCAAAGGACGGCTGACGGCTCAGCAGGTAGGCGCGCGCATGAATCTGCTTCAGGGTGCGCTCGACTACGGCGCGCTGGCTGACTGCGACTTAGTGATAGAAGCCGTATTCGAGAACCTCGCGCTCAAGCAGGAGATCTGCGCCAAGCTGGGCGCCATCACCAAGCCAGGCGCCATCATCGCCACCAACACCTCCACGCTGGACGTGGACGCGCTGGCGCAGGCCACCGGCCGGCCTGCTGACGTTGTGGGCATGCATTTCTTCAGCCCGGCCAACGTGATGCGACTGCTCGAGGTAGTGCGCGGCACCGCCACCGCGCCAGATGTACTGGCGACCGTGATGAAGCTGGCCACTGCCATCGGCAAAGTCCCCGTGGTCTCGGGCGTGTGCTACGGCTTCATTGGCAACCGCATGGCCGAGGTCTACATGCGCGAGGCCGAGTTCCTGATCATGGAAGGGGCCGAACCCACTGACGTGGACGCGGCCGTGGAATCGCTGGGCTTCGCAATGGGCCCATGCCGCATGCTGGACATGGCCGGCGTGGACGTGGGGGCCAAGACCGTCATAGAGCACGGCCGGGCCGGTGGGCTACCGGACGATCCGAGCTACCGGGCGCTGGTGCAGAAGCTATTCGCAATGGGCCGTCACGGTCAGAAAACCGGCGCAGGCTACTACCGTTATGAAGGCCGGGCGCCCTCGTCCGATCCACAGGTCAAGGCCATCGCCGAGCAACTGGCTGACCGGCACGGAATCGTGCGCCGCCAAAGCATCGGCCGCGAAGAGATCACAGAGCGGCTGTTGTACCCACTCATCAACGAGGGGCTGAAGATCCTGGAAGAGGGAATCGCGTACCGCCCCGGCGACATCGACCTGATCTGGGTGGCGGGCTACGGCTTCCCTGACTTTCTGGGCGGACCAATGTGGATGGCTGACAACATCGGGTTGGACGTCATCGCCCAGCGACTGGCGCACTACGCCGGGCAGCGCGGTGATGCATACGGATACTGGAGGCCGGCCGCATTGCTTGGGCAGCTCTGCGGCGGCATGCGGCTGGCGCATTGGAAAGGGTAGGTTTGCACCGAGGCCCTGCATTTCTCGACAGGGCACAGCATGGCTCTTCCGGACGGCAAGGCATATCGCCAGTTCCCTCTGGCTGGCGGCGCCCTCTCGCACCAGGGCGCCGATCGTGCATTCGAGCCGGGGGCGGGGAATTCAGCTGATCCGATGGCGTTCTGCTAGTTGAAGCCCGCTTGTTTGGCATCGCTTTTGTCTGGAGGCTGGGAATACAATACCATGTATCTCCATACTGACCGAATACCGATGAAGGGGACAACCATGTCGTCAGCAAATTTTTCGCCCGCTTCACCGCCGGCACCCATCGAAGCGGAGCATGCTCAGATGCTGACATCTTGCATAGTCCCGACACGCTTTGCGCCGCCGGAACTCGGAGACCAAGCCGTCGAGCGCAGGGGCTTGCTCGCCAAGCTCGATGCTTTCGCGAATCGCAAGCTGACGATCATTCTGGGAGGGGCTGGCTTCGGCAAGACAACGCTTTTGAGCCAGTGGCGGGAGCAGTGCATTGCAGCCAAAGGTGAAGACGTGGCCTGGCTCACCGTGGGAAGCGGCGAAGGCGACCTAAGAAGCTTCTTTGCATACGCCTTTGAATCGCTCCAGCGCGCAGGGGTCGAGTTCGGTCAGATCCTGCCAGTCTCGCTCTTTAACACAGACCAGGTGGGCATGCTCGCGTTCGTTTCTGCGCTGGTGAATGCTATTGCGGAGCACCCCAAAAACCTTCACCTGATCGTGGATGACGCGCATCATCTCACCGATCCGCTGGCTCGATCGGCCTTGGGCGAGTTGCTGGAACAGTCTACAGACAACTTCCGGGTCACGCTGGCAGGGCGCCAGGTCCCGGCGTTTCCCGTTAGCCGATTGCGTCTGCGCGAGCAGGTGGGAGAGATCGGTCCGGATTTGCTCGCGTTCGATGCCAACGAGACAGCAACCTTCTTCCAAGAGCGGGTCCCCACCCCCTTGTCGATGCAGCAGTTGCATCACGTGCGAGAGGCGTTGGAAGGCTGGCCTGCGGGGATGCAACTTCTGTTGCACGCCTTGCTCCGCCACGAAGACTCTGACAACCTTACGCAACTCCTGCAGCACGATTCAGGGTTTCATGAATACATCACAGAGAACGTCCTTTCGAAACTGTCCTCACAGCAGGTGGCCTTTCTTGAGAGGCTCTCAACCGTCCCGCGATTCTGTGACCGCCTGGCAGAGGCGGTTACTGGCGATGAGAACTCTGAACAGCAAATTCAGGAATTGGTTCAACTTCACCTGTTCGTTTCCAAGTTTGAGCTGTCAGAGGGAGAGACCTGGTACAACATGCACCTGTTGTTTGCGGAGCCACTCCGGACCCGGCTAGCTGCCCGGGAAGCGGACATGCGTGAATGCCACTGGCGCGCTGCCGCCTGGTTCGCTGCGAACGGTTTTTTGTTGGACGCGGTCGGCCACGCAAAGGCTGCAGGCATGACTTCCTCGATAGACAAGCTGATTGAAAACTCGCCCATGAGCCTGCGAAGTCTTTCAGGGCTCGGCGGCATGCGCCGCATTGTTGATGCCATCGACCCTGCAACGCTGACCACCAACTCGAAGCTGCTCCCGATGGGAGCCTGGACATTTTTGCTGACCGCGCAAATACGCCGAGCCAACAGGTGGATCGAATTCATCGCACCTGACGGAGACAGGGAGGCCATATTGCAGAGGCAGATTCTCGAGGCGGGTGTCGCCCTGTACGAGGACGACACTCCGCGTGTACGGCGGATCGCCATGGGATTGCATCCGGCAGACATAGACCAACCATTTCTCAGCCAGTGCCTGGCGACGGAGTTGATCACGGCGGCGCAAGGAGCCGGGGACTATGACGAGGCCGATCGGGTGACGGCGGAGCTTGCGTCCTCCCTGCGTCACGAGAAGCACGAGATGGCGTTGATTGTTCACGCGCTCGGTACCGTCAGTCGCCTGGAAACAGGCCAAGCCTTGTCAGCCGAGCAGCACGGGCTGAAAGTCTTGCGACAGACCGAAGCGGTTGCTGGCCGCCGCTCGGTGAGCTCAGCAATCGCTGCGGCCTTCCTCGCGGATGCGCAATACGAGCTCGGTAAGTTCGAGGAGGCGCGACAAACCCTGGCAGGGCGTTGGGACATGGTCTACTGGTCGCCTCCGGATCCCATGGTTCGCGGTGTCATCACTCAGGTCAGACTTTCCGCCGATCTCGGCGGACCCCCCGCCGCCTTCAATCTGATCGCTTCCGTGCTGCCTCGGTTTCAGGGACGACGCTCGGATCGTGCGGTTGCCTGTTTGCTCGAGGAGCGGTGCCGTCTGGAACTGGAGCAAGGTAGGTTGGGGTCGGTAAAACTGACCATGACGGCTCTGGATCAACTGGCGACACGCAATGCCGGCAACCAGGGATTCGCGTCGGAGATTGAGCTGATCTGGTTAGTCACCCAGGTGCGGGTACTGCTCGATGAGGATCGTCATCAGGAAGCGTTGGCTCACCTGAAGTCCGCGAGAGAAAAGGCATCATCGCTGCGGCGCACTCGATCACTTGTCACCGTATTGCTCCTGGAGGCGCAATGCCACTCCCGACTGAAGCAGATGCAGGAGGCCGACGCGGCCGCACAACAGGCAATAGATCTCTGTGAGGCAGGTGGACTGCGTCAGTCAATGCTCCGTGCAGGGGCGGAACCTGTGAACCAGCTGCTGGGGCGTACTTCTAAGCTGAAGTTGTCCCAAGAGCTGCACGAGTTTCTGAGTGCTCACAAGCGCAAACCGAACATTTCGCCGGTCTCTGGCGTGCTGGGCGCTGACGGGTTGCTTGAGAAGCTCACTCAAAGGGAGGTGGAAATCATCCGACTCCTTGGACAATCGATGTCCAACAAGCGCATTGGCGCGACATTGGGTATTGCCCCAGCGACCGTCAAGTGGAACCTGCAGAACGTGTTCCTCAAGCTAGGCCTTAACACCCGGTATGACGTGCTCGCCTGGATGCGCAAGGCCGAAGCAGCCTCCGAATTGCAGTCTCAAGCAAGTCGGTAGCGCGCCGAGCCGTCTTCGTCCTCTGTCGCCACGATTTCCCCGCGCTCGGCGAGATAGTTCAGGTGGGCGAGTGTCTCTCCGGTCGCGAGATTGAGGTGCATCTGTTCTGCAACTACAGATGATCGGTACAGGGAGCGAACCAGGTCGATGACTTTCAAAGGCTGAGTGAGTTGTTGCCTGACGCGATCGGTCCCTCTCAGGGTGCTCGCACGCAGTTGCTCCAGCCTGACGTGCAAACCATGAAAGGGCTCGTTGTGGGCAGGCAGGACCAAAGCGCTGTCTGGCACGCGCTGCATCAGCCGCTCGATAGAATCGAGCCATCCCTGCAGGGGGTTCGCTTGAGGCTCCGTAGGGTAGACGGACGTGTTGGAGCTGATCCTGGGCAGAACCTGGTCCCCGGATATCAATAGATCCAATTCGCGCGAATAGAAGCACGCGTGCTCGGGTGAATGGCCCGTGCCGACAATGACTTCCCATCCCCGGCCCCCAATTTGCAGCATTTGGCCGTCCGTGAGCCGCACGAAGCTGTCAGGGAGAGGATGGATCATCTTGCCGAAATCCCCGAACCGCGTGCGGTACTCGTCCACCTCGGCTTCGCTCCATCCAGCCCTTTGATAGAAGCGAACGCCATCGATAGGAGCCTCTCGGCCCGTGTCGGCAAGCATCGCCCGGCAGCTCAGGTACTCGTCCCGTGTCATCCATAGCGCGCTATCGAAGCGACGCGTCAGCCAGCCGGCCATGCCCACATGGTCCGGGTGCATGTGCGTTGCCATCACGCGGGAGATTGGACGGCCAGCAAGCGGGCCTGCCGGCGAGAGCAATGTCATCCATGCATTTCTCACCTCCACGCTGCGAATGCCTGTGTCCACAACGGTCCAGCCAGAACCATCGCTTAGTGCCCATAGGTTGATGTGATCCAGGGCGAAGGGAAGTGGCATGCGCAGCCACAGCACACCTGGTTTGATTTCCGTGGCGTGGCCGGGATGCGGAACACCCTGGAACGGATACGAGAGTGCTGGTGCTGCTTCGGTCATGATGGTCAGTTCACGCTGCGTTGGCTGTTCATCCAGTATTTTTCCCTCACAAGCCTGCGCAGCACCTTGCCGGCAGAAGACAACGGCAGCTCCTGCACAATAGCGATGGTCTTTGGAGCCTTGTAGCTAAGCTTCTGTTTGCTAAAGGCGACCAACTCGTCGGGCGTCACGGTCTTCCCCGGCCGCAGCACGACTTCTGCATGGACGGCTTCCCCCCATTCGGCATGCGGAACACCGACAACGGCACTAGCGGAGACGGCCGGATGTTCGCTAAGTGCAGCCTCTACCTCGACGGCGTAGACGTTGAAGCCACCAGTAATGATCATGTCCTTCTTGCGGTCGACGATGAAGAGGTACCCGTCCTCGTCGAGATATCCCATGTCGCCCGAAAGCCAGAAGCCGTTGGCCAGTTCACGAGCGGTGGCTTCCGGGTTTTCATAGTATCCACGGATCGTCGCCCGGCACCGGATTCGGATTTCGCCCACGTTGCCGGCTGGCAGTTCATTGCCGTCGTCATCCGAGATATAGAGTTCCACGCCAGGGGTGACGCGGCCTGCCGAAGAGAGACGCGCGACAGCGCGCTCGTCTGCGAGTACGTGGTCCGACTTGGGCAGCGATGTAACGAACTGGATGGATTCCGTGGCTCCGTACAGTTGGATGAAGATCGAACCAAATTCCTCGATCAGTTGCGACAGACGCGCTGGGGCCATCGGTGCAGCACCGTAGGCAAGCAGTCTCAGCGAACTCAGGTTGTAGCGCCGTCCGGCTTCGGAATCGGCCAACCGGTACATTAACGTCGGCACGAGGAAGCCGTGGGTGATTTTCTCGCGCTGTACGATCTCACACCATAGTTCCAAGTCCGGCATGTTCATCGTGTACGTGGTTCCACCGGCGAAGAATGTGGGCCAGAAGAACAGGATGCTGCCGTGAGAGATTGGCGTGAGATGCAGAAACCGGGTGTCCGATCCGAAACTGAAGTCGCCGCAGGCGTAGGCTGCGTCCCGAGTGCCCGAGAAATTGTCGATAGAGTACATCGCGCACTTTCCCTTCCCTGTCGTGCCTCCGGTGAAACGCAAGACAGGCACATGCTCATGCACGTCCAATTCGATACCCGGGTTGGCATCGGAAGCTGCATTGACGAGATCCAAAAACGACAGCACACCAGGTAGCCGCTCCGCCTCGCTCAACGGATCCATGGCCACGATCGTGCATCCGCGTTGCGTGAGGTCGGCATGGTAGAGAGGAACGAGCTTGTTCTCCAGGAATGCCACCTTCGCTTTGACCAGATCGACCTGCCACAGGTGCTCCGCATGGCTGTCTCGGAAATTGCTGAAGGCGACGGTAGCCTCTTGCTTAAACACCGTAGGAAAGTGCAGCAGGGTGAGGTTGTCGTTGTCCACCATGGCGATGGCGACATCACCCTTCCCAAGTCCCAACGGTCCCCGCATTACGTTAGCAACCCGGTTTGTCATAAGATGGTATTCATCAAATGTGAAGCTGCGCTCGCGCTCCACGTTGACTACCGCCTTGGCGCCCCGAAATCGGGTTGCCATCAAACCCATCACTCGACTGAAGTCCATTTTCATGACAATTTCTCCTGCTTATTTTCCGTCTTTGGCGGCCACACACTTGCCTTCGGCAATGCTGGGAAAGGCATCCCCACCGGGCACTTCGGAGAGAACCTTCAGAAGGTCAAACTGACTCTTCGACTCTGCCGGCGTCTTGACTTGAACAAGGTAGAAGTTGTGCAGCACACGACCATCGGCGCGCACGCGCACGTTCGAATTCCAAAAGTCGTTTACCGGCAACTCTTTCATCTTCTGCGTGACTGCACGAGCGTCGACACTGCCGCTTGCCTGCACCGCCTTCAGATAGTGCAGAACGCCAGAATACGAGGCGGCGTGGGTCATCTCCGGCGCGAAGCCCGTGCGTTGCTGAAACCGGCGAGCGAATGTTCGCGTGGCCTCGTTCATATCCCAGTAGAACGGGGTGGCAGCATACAACTTTTGCGCGATGGGCAAACCCATGGCTTTGATATCTGACAAGAACAGAAGGGAAGTCGCCATCGCCTGTTTGCCATCCTGACCGACCTGGAACTCCGCAGCCTGCTTCATCGTATTGATGGTGTCTTTGCCGGCGTTGGCAGCAACAATTACTTTTGCCTTGGATGCCTGGGCCTGCAGAAGATACGACGAGAAGTCCGTAGCTTGGAACGGGTGGAGCACACTGCCTACGACCTTACCCTTCATCTTCTCGACCAGAGGCACGATGGAAGATTGCAGAGCATGTCCGCCGGCGTAATCCGCGGTGACGAAGTACCAAGTGTCCTTCCCTTGCTTGACCAAGGGGCCGACAATGGTGCGAGCGACAGCATTCGTATCGTATCCGAAGTGCACGCCGCTGTCAGAGCACTGCTCGTTGGTAAAGATCGGCGATCCCGCTGAGGTGACCAGCATCACCCGATTCTTGGCCTTTGCTGCGGCCAAGGCAGCTGCTGTGGTGGCCGAGTTCGTACCTTCGGCCAATGCTTGAACGGTTCCTTCCTCCAGCCATTTCCTGGCCACTGCGCCGGCGATGTCGGACTTGTTTTGGTGGTCAGCCGTGATGATGTCCACGGGCCGGTTGAGCACCTTGCCGCCGAAGTCGTCGATCGCCATCTTGGCAGCTTCGATTGATCCTTTCCCCGTGATTGCCGAGTACGTTCCCGACATATCGGTAATGATGCCGATAGTAAAGGGAGCGGCACTCTGAGCGGCGGCGACGCTGGCTAGCATCGATACGCCAATAGCGGCGAAAGTCCTTTTCATGTCATTGTCTCCTATATGTCTCTTTTATGGTTCTGGCTTTACTAAAGATGAAAGATGGAATGCAGGCTGGCTTATCTACCCGGCGCCGCCATGTTGGCAGGGAGGAGACTGCGAAGTTGGGGACCGGCGACCTTCTTCAAGCAGCAATCGCGCCTGTCTGCGGTGAATCCATTCCCCATAGATTCCCCGCCTGAACAGCACTACGCACAACACAAAGATGATTCCGATGACCATTTGCGCTGGAAGATTGATCTCGGCAGAATAGCTCTCGATGCCGGTAAGAAGGAGCCCTCCAAAAATGGGGCCTGCCAACGTTCCAAGTCCCCCAAGGAGCGATGTGAGAACCACTTCGCCCGAGGCATGCCAAGACAGATCTGCAAGCACTGCGAACTGAAAGGCCAGCGCTTTCAGTGCACCAGCCAGGCCGCTGAAGGCGGCGGAAAGAACGAACGCAATCAATTTATAACGCTGCGTGTGGTAGCCAAGCGAGGTTGCTCGCTGCTCGTTCTCTCGGATCGCGAGAAGAACCTCTCCGAAAGGCGACTGGACGATCCGACGGATTGCGAGGATCGCAATGACGACGATGGCCGCGATCACGTAGTAAGTCGTCAACGTATCTTGCAGGTCAAGGACACCGAGCAGCATTCCTCGTGGAATGTCCTGCACACCGTCTTCTCCCTGCGTGTACTGATTCAGCGGGGGCTGCAATGCCAGGAAGAAAACCAGTTGACTCAGCGCCAGGGTCACCATGGCAAAGCCGATGCCATGGCGTTTGATGGCGACGAGACCAAACGCAAGGCCCAGTAGCGCTGCTGTAATCGTTCCCACTGCCACCGCCGTTAGTGGTTCCAGTTGATGGCTTTTGGCGACGAAGGCGAAAGCATAGGCGCCGGTCCCAAAAAACGCTGCATGGCCAAATGACATTACGCCGGCATACCCGAGCAGCAGGTTGAACGCACAGGCAAACAGGGCGAGGCAAAAGGCCTTCATCAAGAAGCCCGGATACACGAAATGCGGCGCGAGCACGATGGCAGCCCCGACCAGGACCACAAAGAGAAGGTTGCGAAAAGATGCTTTCAAGGTGAGTCTCCCGTTCTATTCTTGGCGCCCGAACAGGCCTTGCGGTCGCACGGTCAGTACAAGAATCATGACCACGAACACGATCACGGATGAAGCCGGTGGATACAGCACCTTCGTGAGTCCCTCGATCAGCCCCAGCGCCAGGCCCGACACGGTCGCGCCCAGTATGGAGTTCATGCCTCCGATCACTATTGCGGCGAAGACGGTTATGAGCAGTCCTGATCCCATGGAAAAACTGACACCATAAATGGGGGCGGCAAGTACGCCGGCGAGCGCGGCAAGGCCAGCACCAGCGCCATAGGTCAGGGTCAGCATCAGCGGCACGTTTAGACCGAAGTTCTGGACAAGAACAGGGTTATCAGTGGCCGCACGCAGGTAGGAACCTAGCCGCGTGCGCTCGAGCGCAAGCCACACTGCAACGCACAGGACGAGAGATACGCAAACGACCCAGGCACGATAGGTTGGCAGGAACATGAAGCTGAGCTTTGTCCCGCCCTTCAAACTGTCCGGCATTGGATATGGAATGGCAGTGGCTCCCAGCCAGTGGAGAATTGCGCTCTCCGCGATCAGCGCAAGACCGAATGTCATGAGCAACCCATAGAGCGGGTCGGTGCCAGTGAGCCGGCGCAACAGCAGCCGCTCAATCACCATACCCACAGCGGCGACCAGCGCCGGAGCAATGATCATCGCTCCCCAGTAGCCAATACCCAGGCGCGTGAGAAGGAAGTAGGCGAGGACCGCGCCAAGCATGTACTGAGCACCGTGTGCGAAGTTGATAATCCTGAGCATGCCGAACACGAGCGACAGGCCCAAGCACATGACTGCGTAGAACGCTCCATTGATCAGCCCGACGAGGACCTGGCCGAACAGCACCGGCATTGAGAGTGAAGTAAAGATTCCGTCCATGTCAAACTCCCAGGGCCTGCTCGAGCGACTCTCTGCGCGACGACAGTTCATCGCTGCCCATTTCGTCGACGACCCTGCCCTTCTCCAAGACGTAGAACCGATCCGAAACGGCTGCTGCCACGTCGAAGTTCTGCTCCACGAGCAACACGGTGAATCCTTTTCGCTTCAACTCGCCGATGGCCGCTGCGATCTCCTCGACCACAATGGGAGCGAGGCCCTCGGTCGGCTCATCGAGCAGGATGAAACGGGCTCCGGTTCGTAACACGCGACCGATGGCGAGCATCTGCTGCTCGCCTCCCGACAGGCGAGTACCCGAGGTGTTGCCTCGCCCCTTAAGGTTAGGAAAAAGACGATAGACCTCCTCCACCGAAAGGCCTCCTTTGTGGAACGACGGCGGGAGCACCAGGTTCTCGCTGACACTCAGCGATGAGAAGATTCCACGCTCCTCGGGGACGTAGCCAATACCAAGACGGGGGATCCGATACATCGGCAATGACAGAAGATCGACGTCGCGAAACCGGATCTCTCCCTCGCGGCGAACGTAGGCCGCCATGATGGACCGTAGGAGCGTGGTCTTCCCAGCGCCGTTGCGCCCCAGCAGAGACACCGTTTCACCCTCATGGATCTGTATGTCGACCCCATGAAGTACATGGCTCTGCCCGTAGTACGCATGCATCCCTCGGACTTGAAGCAGCGGGAGATTTGTCGAAGTACTGGCGGTCATTTCGTCGCTTCCCCAGAGACCAGCGTCCCACGTCCCAGATACGCGCGACGAACCTCGTCGTGTCGCGCTACATCGTTGTAGGTGCCAGTGATCAATACTTGGCCGCGGTTCAACACAGTCACCCTATCGCACAGCTCGGCGATCGCAGGTAGGTGGTGCTCGACTAGAACCACCGTGCGCCCATCCGCAAATCTCCGGATCAGCGCCGCCAGACGAGGTATTTCCTCAACACCCAGGCCCGCCATGGGCTCGTCGAGTAGGAGTACTCGCGGATCCGCAGCCAACGTCGTTGCAAACTCCAGAGCCCGCTTTCGACCATACGAAAGTTGCGCCGCTGGACGCTTCGCGAATGTGTCGAGGCCGACATCGTGCAAGAGCGCCATTGCGCGCTCATCCAGGTGGCGCAATGCCTTGGAGTGCGCCCAAAAAGCGAAGCTCCCGCCTTTAACGCGTTGCAACGCCAAGCGCACGTTCTGTAGCACGGTCAGATGGGGAAAAACGGCGCATATCTGGAACGAGCGCACGAGCCCGAGTTCTGCCACTTGCGCTGCTGGATGGCCAGTGACGTCTTTGCCATCCAGGCAAACGCGGCCCTGGCTCGGGCGCACAGTGCAAGTCAGGACGTTCATCAGCGTCGTCTTTCCAGCGCCGTTGGGTCCGATGACACCGTGGATAGAGCCTTGGCGCACGTCGAGATCCACGTTGCGCAATGCCTGGAAGCCCTTATAGTTTTTGCTGACCTTTTGCGCGCTGAGCACGGTAGTGCCTGTCTCCACTGTTCTTTTCCTTTTTGATCAGATCACGCTCTTATTTCGCAACGCTTCCATTGCCAGATCCGACAAACCCTGCTCTTGCAAAATCTCGATGGTGTGGGCGCCCGGTAGCGGCGCTTCCCTGGCCTTTCCTGAGCGCGCATCTCCGGAAAAGCGCGGTGCCGGCGCGGCCTCCAAGAAGCCGCGGCTACTGGAATAGATACCGCGGGCGACGTTGTGCGGATGTCCCGCAGCTTCGCCGGGAGTAAGAACGGGCGCGAAGCACGCATCCGTTCCCTCGAGCCTGTCGCACCATGTGTCACGCGTCGCGCTCGCGAAAATCTCAGCCAGCCGTTGTTCCATCCTGGGCCAGGTGGACCGATCGAATTGGGTACTAGGTCCGAACTCTGCCTCCAAGTCAAGCAAACGCATGAGCGTTCCAAAGAACTGAGGCTCCAGCGCACCAACCGAGATGAACTTCCCGTCTTTGCAGGGGTAGCAGCGATACCACGGGCTGCCGTCGATCCAGCTGCGGCCTCTCTCGTCCGACAATTGGCCCGCCGCCCTGAGCGAAAGCAGTAGCGTGCTCAGGTGTGCAGCTCCATCGACGATGGCTGCGTCCACCACCTGCCCGATGCCCGTCGACCGGGCATTGAGCAAGGCGGCGAGCACGCCGACGGCGAGGTACATGGCACCACCGCCGAGGTCGCCCACCAAGGTGGGGGGCGGGACAGGTGGCATACCGGCTGTCCCTGCGAACCACGCTGCGCCGGAAAGCGCAAGGTAGTTCAGGTCGTGCCCTGCTGCCGTTGCCAGCGGACCGCTCTGCCCCCAACCGGTCATCCTGCCGTAAACCATCCGGGGATTTAATTCCCTGAAGGCCTCCGGGCCGAGTCCAAGCCGTTCGGCTACACCCGGCCGCATGCCTTCAATGAGGGCATCGCATTTCGCGCCGAGCTCCAGGGCAATTTCAACGCCTTCGCCGCTCTTGAGATCAAGCGTCAGCGAACGCTTCCCTCGGTTCATCAGACGTGCCGCGACGTCCTGACTCCGGTTCGCCGCACCGGCTCTTTCGATCACGATAACATCCGCCCCAAGATCGGCCAGCAAGGTCCCGCAAAAAGGCACCGGGCCAATTCCGGCCAACTCCAGGATTGTCACGCCAGAAAGAATCGCACTCATGGTTATGTCTTCCGAGCAACGCTGCGATTGATCGCTTTCATAGCCGCTTGAACTTGGGAGCGCGCTTGTCGATGAACGCTTGCATGCCTTCCTGGACATCGCCACCTGTCAAGTGCCCAATCGTCAGGGCAAGCTCGTAGCGTGTCGAGGCTTCCCAGGGCATCTCCGCTTCGTCGTTGGCCATTTGCTTCATGCGTGCCAACCCTGCGGGACTGCGCTGCGCCAGGAGCTCCACCAGTTCGTCGACGGCGTCTTGCAGTTGGACTGCAGGAACGACCTTGTTGACGAGTCCCCAATCGAGCAACTGCTGTGCGGTATATCTGCCGCCCGTGAACATCATTTCCTTTGCGCGCATCATGCCAAGCGTACGGATCAGTCCTTGTGCGCCACCGACGGCCGGGAGCAGTCCGAAAGTCGCATGCTGATCGCCCATCAACGCGCCTTCGACAGCGACGACAAGATCGCAGCAAAGGAGTGTCTCCATGCCGCCTGCCATGCAGAAGCCATTCACAGCTGCGATGACTGGCTTTCGGCTTTCACGATACCTGCGAAGAAGCTGCTTCAAGGGAACCAGGAACTCGTTGACCACCCGGTCTACATCGTCTGCCAGCAGTTCGCTGTTGACCTTCAAGTTGGCGCCTGCGCAGAAGGCACGCCCTGTTCCAGTCAGGACGACAACCGCGACATCAGGGTCTCGCTCAGCCATCGTGAGCGCTTCGCCAACCTCCGCAATCTGCGTCGGAGAAATGGCGTTCATGTTCTCTGGATCGTTGTAGACGATCCACGCGGCCCGGCCGCGGCGTTCGTATTTGATCAGACTGAATTTCATGCTTAGGCTCCTTCGTCGGCAAGCTCGAAGCTGAAATCGGTGATACGGCCTTCACGCTTGGAGCTGAAGACGACGCGAACGCGTGTACCTGGAACTATGCGTTTCATGGCGGCCTTCGGGTCGCTCAGATCCAGTCCATCCACGTAGTTGGCAATCGCAGAATCCGTCCCGTCCAGACGCACGAAAGCGATCGCCTGGGGCGTCTTACGCTTGCCCTCGTAGCCACGAATGACAATGGTAGATTGCTCGATTACGCCACTGTGGCCAGCCTCTACCCATGCATCGCAGGGTTCGAAGGATTGCTCGCAGAAGCTGCGCGGGGGCAGGTACGTCAGACCTGATTTGGAGCAGTGCGTGGCGAGGATCTTGCCCTCCTTGAGGGCGTCCATGAACTTGCCAGCCACCTCTCCGAGGGCGTAGTTGTAGCGCAGGGAGATGGTGTCCGAGATCACTTGATCTTGGTTGTTGGAGTCAGTCATCGCATTTCTTCCGACGTGGTTCAATGGGAGGTCGGCTCGGCGCCGAAAATACTTACGCTGGCAAACTGACCGATCCCGCCAAGGGCGGTGGACAGCGCGTTGCGCACGTTTGGGACTTGCATGCTGCCTGCCGTCCCCATGATCTGAGATGCTGCATCGATCGCTCTGACGAGGCCGGTGATCGCGATAGGATTCGTGCACAACGTGCCGCCAGACGGATTCACGGCGACCTGCCCGCCTTTGACGTCCCAGACATGCTCTCGATCAAGGCGAGCAGCCATTCCAGGTGCACAGAATCCGAAATGTTCCAGTTGCTGGTAGCCGACGCAGCTATATGGGTCGTACAACTCGACCAGTTGGATTTCCCGCATGGGGTCGGTGATCCCCGCGCGCGCAAACGCTCGCTTTGCAGCAATCTCAGTAACCTTGAGGCTGCTCCAGTCTGTGCGGGACGTAGGGGTGATTCGATCGCCGATCCAGTACGTGTCTGTCACGCCTCCAATTCCATTGATGAACGCGGGTCGGGTCTGGAACCGCTTCGCGACAGACTCGTCCCCAACAATCATTGCCGCCGAACCCGAGGACCGTGGGCAGATATCGAACAGCTTGAGCGGCAGCGCGATCGGTGTGGAATTCATCACGTCATCGATCGTGATCTCTCCTTTGAGGTGCGCATGCGGGTTGGCCAACGCATTGCGCCGCTGCCGCACCACCGACTGCGCCATGTCCTCCTCCGTGAGGCCATGGTTCTGCAGATACCGGCTAAGCTGAAGGGCGACGCTGGTGTTCGTGGACAGCGGCATATCCCGTTCGTAGAAGGCGTCGAAAATAAGGTTCAGAACCTTCTGGGCATCCGGCGTTTCAGCGATACGCTCCGCTCCGACAACGAGGACCGAGCGCGCGAATCCCGAGGACACCAGCGCATGCGCGGCATGCACAGCCGAGCCTCCGGTGGCGCCCCCCGTGTGGACACGGAATATCGGCTTGCCTGCGGCGAAGACGTGATCCACACTCCAACGGTCCGCATCGGCCACGCCCATGAAGAACGTCGGCGCCAGCGAAAAGACCACGGCATCAATGTCGTCGGGGGTCATCCCGACCGACTTCATTGCACCGACGGCAGCCTCCTGGGCTTGCTCGGGGAAGGTCTTGCTTGAATCGCTCGTCTTGAAATCGGACTGGTACGTTGCGATGACGGCGACACTCATGGCTTGGACTCCACACTTTCAAAACATACGATCGAGTTGCCCTGCTGTGCATATCCGTGGCACGAATGAGCAGCGGCACGCCTCACGTTTGGTCGCTGTACGGCTCCGGCGCGACCGCCAACCTGCAGCGCCGCCTCGACGGCACCGATCAGCCCTGTGCAGAACAGTGGATTCTGTGCAAAGGGTCCACCCGATGGAGAAACTTTGGCTTCATCCTTAATGCCGAGCGCGCGCACGAATGCAGCCTCGTGCCAACTGGTCTGACTCTCGAGTTCGATCACGTCGAAATCGTCCGAGGACTTCGCCCCAGACTGAGCCATGGCTTGAGCCCAAGCCTTCTGAAGCGATTGCATGGAACGCAGGCGCGAGGCACCCAGTCGGTACGAATCCGATGCCCAGCCGACACCGGTGATGCGCGCGAGCGGCTTCAAATGCTTGTTGCGCCGAACGAAATCTTCAGAGGCCAGGACGAGCGTCGCAGCCCCGTCCGTCATTGGTGCTCGATGCAAAGTGCGCAAAGGCGTTGCCGCATACTCCGAGTCCAGCACTTGCGACATGCTTGGCACTTCATGCCGCAGAGAACGAGGGTTGTTTCGCGCACGCTCGAATCCTGCGGCTGCCCGTTGGGCAGCCTCTTGCTCTGTTACGCCAAAGGCCTCGGAAACGGCCTGTGCCAGCAGGCCATCGGCTGTGGTCATGTCCAGCCCGATGGGCCGAGAGAAGAAAGGGTCTCCCCGTAGCCGCATGATGTAGTCAACGTCCGTCTTCGACGTCTTGCACCAGCTCGAGACCAGGCCGAGGTGGAACTCACCGCTTTTGATGCGGGCATACCCTAGGCATAGGGCCATGGCCCCGCTATCGGTTACCTTCATTTCGTCGGTAAGAAATCCGCCGGCGGGCGCGGCCAATAGCATGCTCGAGATGGGACGCCCATCCAACTCGTCGCATGCACCGATCGTCAGATGGTCGAGTTGCCCGCGGCTCACACCTGCATCGTCCAGAGCCGCGCGCGCGGTGTGAAACGCAATCTCTTCCAAGCGCTTTCCGCGGTGGTCCATTGCTGGTGGGTGTGTCGCCGTTCCAAGTACGTATACGTTCATGTTTTGTCTACCTCATGTAGGCTTACAGCATAGCTTCGATGTACCTGCATGGCTCCCCGCCGCTTTGGCGGGGGTGTTTGCCCCGACGCGGATCGTCGGCAGGAGTCATCGGCCGATGAGATGGAGCATCTCGAAAGGGGCCTTCGGCCGTGCGATCACTCTTCTGGCGCGCGGTACGCTCGGCGTCCGGTTCGCGCAAGCTCCTCCGCTCGCTGGCCTCGGCGCGAGCGTCACCTGCTCGCGGGCGCGTTCCAGCTCGGTCGAGAATTGGGTGCAGTTCCGCCAGCTGCCGCCCGGCGGCGTCCAGTTCCGCCCGCCCCGCTTCCAGCCGGGCCTGGGTTGCGGCGTGGACATGGCGCTCCGTGGCCAGGTCGCCTGCACGGCGTCGTGCGCCTCGCGCGCCTCGGCCAGCTGCGCCCAGAGGGCGACCACCTCCTCCCGGGCCGCCACGGTCTCGGTCCGTGCGGCGTCGCGCTCGGCCTCGGCCACGCTGGCCGCATGGCGGGCCTCGGCGCGCAGCGCTGCCAGCTCGCCGGTGGCAGCCTCGTTGGTCTGGACCGCCCCGGCCGCAATGTCCTTCAACGCCTCCGGCAACTCGGGATGGTCGATGGTGACGCGCGTGCGCCCGCGCAGTTCCTGCCAGAACGCCTGCAACACCTCGGCGGGCGTACCCATGCTGCCCTTGCGCACTAGGCCGTAGAGCTTGTTGGCGGTGGGCGTGACGCCAAGAACAGCAGGCCGCAAACCTCGCGGTACAGCGCGCGGGTGTCGGGAAAGCGCGTGCGCAGCTCGGCCAGGTCGGCCTGTGGCGCGGCGTCGGTCAGATCCTGGTCGGCAGCGGGCATGGGGAAAAAGGTGTCGCGAGGTCGAGCGGCTGCTCCTGTGGGCCGCGCTGCAAATGGCGAAGCCGCTGTCCTCGTTGACCCACGAAGACCTGCTCGCCTACGAGCGCTTCCTCGCCGACCCGCAACCGGCCGCGCGCTGGGTCCTGACCGGCAGCAAGAAGCTCGCGCGCAGCCATCCGGACTGGCGTCCCTTTGCCGGGCCGCTGTCGCCCGGCAGCGTGCGCCAGGCGATGGTCATCCTGAATGCCTGCTTCACCTGGCTGACCGAGGCCGGCTACCTGGCTGGCAATCCGCTCGCGCTGGCCCGGCGCCGGCGCGCCCCCAGCCGACCACGGATCACGCGTTACCTGAGCCATGACTGGTGGGCGACCGTGAAAGACACAGTCGAGGCGATGCCGACCGCCACCGAGCGCGAGCGCCTGCATGCGGCGCGCTGCCGGTGGGTATTGACCGTCCTCTATCTGGGTGGCTTGCGGGCGTCCGAATTGACAGCCACTACCATGGGCGCGTTTTTTTGCCGACGCGATGCCCAGGGCATCGAGCGCTGGTGGCTGGAGGTGACCGGCAAAGGCAGCAAGACCCGGCTGGTACCCGCCACCGACGAGCTGATTGCCGAACTGGCGCGCTACTGCCGCGCCAACGGACTGCCGGCCACGCCGCAGCCCGGAGAGACACGCCCGCTGGTGCTGCCGGTCATCGGCCGCGAGACGGGCCGCGAGAAGCCCCTGTCACGTGGGGCGCTGCACCTGATTCTGAAAGAGATGTTCGGCCTGGCGGCCGCGCGCCTGCAGGCGCGCGGGCCCGAGTGGGAAGCGCAGGCCGATGTCCTAGCCAGCGCCTCGGCGCACTGGCTGCGCCACACCGCCGGCTCGCACATGACCGACCAGCAGGTCGACCTGCGTTTTGTGCGCGACAACTTTGGCCATGCCTCGATCGCTACCACGAGTGGCTACTTGCACAGCGAGGAGGATGCGCGGCATGAGGCCACACAGGAGCGGCACCGCATCGGTTGGACCAGCAAGACCTAGGATGTGCCAGTATCGCAAAAGCGCACAGCGCGAAGCCGTCTGTCGTCACGCCAGCATCGTGGCATGCTACCTGCATTGCGACCTTCCCTCCAGCCCAAGCGCCACCGCCGCGCTATTCAAGCCATGAACCCGTCTCGCTACAGCGACAGTGAAATTGCCGCCGTCTATCGCGTCATCCGGGGAGCGTCGCGACATGCGCCACTTCCAGCCGGCCCCGCTCGATCCTGCATTGCTGGAACGCTTGTTGCACGCTGCGCATCTCGCCCCCAGCGTCGGCTTCATGCAACCCTGGCGCTTCATCCGCATCACTGACAGGAACCTGAGAACGCAGGTCTCGTGCTGGCTTCCAGCGCCATGAAAGACGCGACATACGTCAATTCTGTTGACGACGCAATGTTCGTCTCCGCACTGGCCCTTTCGGCGCGCGCTGGTGGCCAGGACAGGTTCACGGCGCAAACGTTGCACGCCGAGCAGGTCTCATGCGACAGCTTGATGAGCTGGCAGGCATTGCTCTGAAAGGTCTTCCCCGCTTTGGTTATCAATGTTTACTACAAGACTCCATCAAATCGGGGTAACCCCGCTTTGAGCGCCTGTCCCGCACTTGCGTGCCAGAACAATCAGGCATCTAATTTTTCAGAGGACATCCGAAGGAGACCTCATGCCGCAGTGCACAAAATGCGGGGTCGCCAGCCGGGCTACGCGCGACATAGTTTCACGATAATGAAATTACAGATCACGTACCCACCCGGGCCGAACGAAGCGAAGGTGTTACTGGCTGCTGTAGCGTTAAGAACCTTGGGGAGCGGGGGTTGGGTGTACCGAGCCATTCAATCATCAGCCAGCGAGAGCGTTTGTTGCCAGCCTTGCTTATGCCTTGGTCGACATGGGTTTCGCCGCTGCTGTAGGGCATGGGCGCTAGTCCGAGGCAGCCTGCGAGTTCGCGCCGGTTGTGGAAGCGCCGCCAGCCAAACAGTTCCTTGACCAGTAGCCAAGCACTGCCGACGCCGATCCCCTTCAGCCTAGCAAGCAGCGCGATGGCTGGCTGCGTGCCCGCCTTCACCGCCCCACGGTGCTGCGCTTCGATGGATAAAATCTGCGTGTCCACGAGTGCCAGTCGCGCCAGTCCACGCTCGATTTCGGCACGCAAATTAGGAGGCAATTGCGAGCCGTGCTCGGCCCACCAGCGCTTCCAGGATCGTTTCCCGATATGTGGGGGCCGCAAGTTATGCAATACCAGCAGCGAGCAAATCCGGTTGCTGTGAGCGGTGCGTTCTTTCCTGAGTCGTTCGAGTTCGCGGTGCGAACGCCGATCATCTTCCTGCTGTGGCGTCGGGACCCGTGCGACGGCCCACACGCGCCGTTCGCCGGCGTGATAACGCATCAACATTGACAGGAGCTTGTCGCCATCGAGCCGGTCGGTCTAGGCGCGTCGGGCGCGGCGGTTGACTTCAATGCTAGCCGAATCTACCACCAGGTTATGGATACCTTGCTCAGTGAGCCAGCGGTGCAGCCAGAAGCCATCGCGGCCGGCCTCATAGCAACTGCGGATCCGTGCCTCCGTTGGGAGCTGGCATCGTCCTTTGGCCTTGGTGATCACATTCAATACGGCCTCCGTGTCACCGGCTGTCACAGTATGGCGGCTCGGCGCGCGTACGGCGTCACTCAGCGATAGCTTCCAACTCTTATCGCCCAGTTCGAAGGCAATATACAGTTCGCCGGTAAAGGTTGTAGGCTGTCTTTGAAGGGCTGTGTCCATTTGCAGGCTCCTTTCGCAAAACGGGTTCGCATCGTTTTACTTTAGGGGGTGACCTGTCTAGCCCTTCATAGTATCTATAAGGGCAGTCCCGCCTGCGTGCAGAGTTGCGTGGCCCGCCTTCTCTTTCCGCTGGGCAAGACGCCGCTTGTCCTGAAGGCCGTGCGAACGATGCCGATTCCGTCGGCCCGGCGCGTGTTCGGATGGCTTGTCGGATGGAGGAACCTCGCCATCGAGGAGCCAAGGAGCGCGGACCACGAGCGGTTCGTGAAGGCGCTGTGCAAGATCGAACCCGTGGTGGGCGAGGTCCGCAGTCTCGCGCGGGAGTTTCTGGGGCTCATGCACCGGCGAAGTGTGCGACATTTCGATCGATGGTTGAAACGTTTGTCGTGTTGCGACGCCGCGGAAATGCGTCGTTTCGCGCAAAGCCTGCGCGCCGACTTACCGGCTGTGCGGGCGGCCTTCAAGCTGCCATGGAGCAATGGCCAGACCGAGGGTCACGTCAACCGGCTCAAGCTCCTCAAGCGCCAGATGTATGGCCGCGCAAACGTCGAGCTTCTGCGGCTGCGGGTATTGAAGCCGAACTGAACGACTGGCCTGCCTTGTCCTGCGGGACATGCAAGCCCCGCTCGTCATCGCAGGCGCGTGAGCTCGTGCGGTCAGGACGAGTGGCGGGCTCGTTTACGTTAGTCAATAAGAAGAATGGTGGTAGAGGGGCGGGAAAGACGACGACAAGGGTCCTCGACGCGAATTCGCCGTCGTCACACAGATTGCGGAAGACCCACCTTTAGTACACTTCACGTCGTCGTTGCGGTTGGCAATGACACCTTGTTCGTGAAGCTCTGCGACGCCCTCGGCCACGCTGAATGGGCGGGCGAAGCGCGGTTCGCCACGGTCCTGGCACGGAACGAGTATCACGTCGAACTCAAGGCCTGCCTCGAGCAGCGCCTCGCTGCCGCCACGACTGTGGAGTGGGAGGCCGTGCTCGAATCCGCTGGCATACCTCATGGCCCACTGAACAGTGTCCCGCAACTGATGCAGAACCCCCACGTGGAGGCACGCGGGATGCTCATCGATATCGGCATCGGTCAGGGCAAACCGCTCAGGATCGCCGGCAACCCTGTCAAGATTGGCGGCGTCGACACCCTCACCAATGTGCGGAATCCACCGTCGCTGGACCAGGATCGGGATCGCCTGCTCGTGGAGTTCAAACTATAGTGGGCGACAAGCTCTCACAGTCACGAAGGACAGTTGGGGGGATTGGCGAGTTCAGCGAGCCGCCCGCCCCCTTTCCTTGCGGGACAACCGGCATCCCAAGCCTATCAAGTGGAAGTACCACGATCCGTCGCGTCGAATTCACCGGGTATCATTTCACGGAAGCGCGCCGTCAGCTTCGTCTGGAATATTCCGACGGGATCGCAACGCTTACACTTGTCCCGCCTAGCCCCGTTGCGGGCCATCACAGCACCACCCGCGACACTTGCCGTGGTTCCGGCGCGTAGAAGTGTTCCTCGATCTTGTCCCACAGGGGACGGCCGCCAGGGCAGTTCGAACGGAGCCGGGCCGGGGAGCAGCGGCGGCTGCGCCGACGAGATCCCGAGCCCGCTGGCGCCGCTACTCCCGCATCTTCTGTGCCATGAATGTCCGCAGCGTCTGCATTGCGGGCGTCTCGGTTCGCCCCTGCAAGGTGATCAGCGCAAACTGCGCGCTGGTATGCAGGGGCGGCGTCAGCACCAGTTCCGCCAGTTCCCCACTCGCAATAGGCTCGCGCGCGGCCGCGATGATGCCCAGAAAGACGGCATCGGTTATCCGGGCCGCTTCCACCAGGCTGGCGATTTCCTCGCAGCGCAACGTCACCATTTCATCCGGATGCGCGCGTGGCCCGAAGTGGGCGACCAGGATGCGCGCCACCTCGTCCGACAGCGGGCTTGAAGCGATCGGATAGGCAAGCAGATCTTCGAAGCGCACGCACGGCAGCTGGTGCAACGGATGGCCGCTGCGGCAGATGAAGCCGGCACGCAGGTCCGGTAGCCGTTCCACGTTCAAATCGGAGCCCGGCACCAGCGAGCGCAGGTCGATCACGATGCCGTCCAGTGCGCGGCCGCGCAGCTGCTGCAGCTGCACACTGGTGGCGCCGCGGGAGATCGTGAGTCGGACCTTCGGATGGTGCTTGGCCATATGAACCAGGAAGGGCGTCATCAGCATGGCGCCCGGCCCCGACCCGAGCCCGATGCGCAGCATGCCCGCCTCCCCGGCTTGCAGGTCGCACGCACTCTGTTTCAGCTCGCCGGCCTCGAAAGCGATGCGCCGCGCTCTTTCTAGCGCCAGTAGCCCGAACGGCGTCAGTTCGTTGCGCTTGCCGATGCGGTCCACCAGCGCCATGCCAAGCTCCGATTCCAACGCCTGGATGCTGCGGCTTAGCGCCGGTTGCGTCAGGTGCAGTCGCGCCGCAGCCTGGCTGAAAGAGCCGGTTTCGGCCAGCGCAATCAGATGCTTGAGCTGAATCAGGTTCATGCGGCCCTCTCGTATGCAATTTTGTAATGATAATGCAAAAAATGATGCATTGGACATCGTGGGACGGCCTTCCTAACATGGCTCGCAGCCAGGCGTCCCCGACCGGGGCAAGCAACAGACCTGGCATTTTTGACAGGAGACAACGATGTACCTCACACGACGCCTGTGCCGCCTGCTGGCCGGCCTGCTCACCGCCTCGCTAGCAGGCGCCGCTTGCGCTGCCGCGAGCGGGTCCTATCCGTCCAAGCCGATCGCGCTGATGGTTCCCTACCCCGCCGGCGGCGCTTCTGACGCGATCGCCCGGGTGCTGAGCCAGCCCATCAGCAAGCAGCTCGGCCAGACCGTGCTGGTGGAAAACCTCGGCGGCGTCAGCGGCGCCATCGCCGCGCAGAAGGTCCTGTCCGCCCCGGGCGACGGCTACTACGTGTTTCAGGGTTCGCCCAACGAGGTCATCCTTTCCCCGCTGGCAAACGCCGCGGTCAGGCTGCAGGCCGAAGATTTCCAGCTGGTGCAGCCCATCTCCACCGCGGTGCTGGCGCTGGTTGCACGCAAGGACCTGGAGGCCAGTTCCTCCGACGAACTGATCGCGCTGGCGCGCAGCCGCAAGGACAAGCCCTTGTCCTACGGCAGCGTGGGCATGGGTTCCCTGTACCACATCCTGGTCGAACACATGCAGCAGCTCACCGGCACCAAAATGACCCACGTGCCGTACAAGGGCGCGGCGCCGCTGGTCCAGGACATCGGTGGTGGCCAGCTGGACTTCGCCATCGTGCCCTTCAATGCCGCGCTCGGCGCCATGGCGCAGCAGGGGCGGCTGAAGCTGCTGGCCACCGTGGGCGCCAACCGTCCCGCGCTGCTGCCCAATGTGCCTACCATCAGCGAAGGCAAGCTGCTCAAGAACTTCGCCTTCACCATCTGGACTGGCGTCATGGTCAAGAAGGGAACGCCGCCCGACGTGGTCCAGCGCCTGAACCAGGCGCTCGGCAACGTGCTCCAGGATCCCGCCGTGCGCGCTGGCCTGGAAGCCCAGATGCAACTGGTGGCCGCACCGATGTCGCTGCAGGAAGCGGCCCGATTCTATGAGAGCGAAACCGCACGCTATCGTGGCCTGGCCAAGGCCATCGGGCTTCAGCCCCAGTAACGCGCCTACGCACCTCACGCATCCCCCCTCACCTGACACAGAATGGGAACCCCATGCATGCCATCTTGGAATCGCTGCGCGCGGGCGCAGACAAGTTCATCGCGTTGCGGCGCGATATCCATCAGCACCCCGAGCTCGGCTTTCAGGAGCATCGCACCAGCGACGCCGTCGCGAAATGCCTGGTGGAATGGGGCTACGAAGTCGAGCGCGGCCTGGGCGGCACCGGCGTGGTCGGCAGGCTGCGGCGCGGCAACGGCAAACGCCGGCTTGGCCTGCGGGCCGACATGGATGCCCTGCCGATCGACGAGGCGAGCGTGCTGCCCCATGCCAGCCGCCACGCCGGCGTGATGCATGCCTGCGGACACGATGGCCATACCGCCATGCTGCTGTGCGCCGCCGAATACCTGGCGCGCGAGGCGGCGTTCTCGGGCACGGTCAACCTGATCTTCCAGCCGGCCGAGGAAGGCCTGGGCGGCGCCCTGCGCATGATCGAGGAAGGACTGTTCGAGAAATACCCCTGCGACGCAGTGTTCGCCATGCACAATATGCCGGGCACGCCGCAGGGCAAGCTGGTGCTGCGCGAGGGGCCAATGATGGCCTCGTCGGACTACGCGACCGTCACCCTCCGGGGCGTGGGCGGCCACGGCGCCCTGCCCCACCGCGCGGCCGATCCGCTGGTGGCAGCGGCCGGCATCGTGCTGGCCTTGCAGACCGTGGTCGCGCGCAACGTCGATCCTCTGCAGATGGCGGTGGTAACCGTCGGCGCCATGCACGCCGGCTGCGCCAACAACGTGATTCCGCAGGAGGCCACGCTGGAGATCAGCGTGCGTGCGCTGGACCGGGAGGTGCGCGCCATGCTGGAGCGGCGCATCAAGGCCCTCGTGCAAGCGCAGGCGGAAAGCTATGGCGTGCGCGCAGAGATCGACTACCGGCAAGGCTACGCGGTGCTCGTCAATACGGCGCAGGAGACCGAATTCGCACGGCGCACGGCGCTCGAACTGCTGGGTGCGGACGGTGTCGTGCCGCAAGGTCCCGCGCTGCCGGGCAGCGAGGACTTCGCCTTCATGTTGGAGCGCTGCCCGGGTAGCTACCTGCTGATCGGCAATGGCGATGGCGACAGCTCAGGCGCCTGCATGGTGCACAACCCCGGCTACGACTTCAACGACGAAAACATCGCCATCGGCGCCGCCTACTGGGCACTGCTCGCGCAGCGTTTCCTGACGGACTGAAGCAGCAACCGGAGCCGACCGGCTGTCTGCACGCGGAACCGATGCCGCGCCCTGTCGAGAAGAAAAGCGACGCACCTGCGCTTGCAATTCCGGCCATACCGAAGGAGCTGGGCCGCAGGCACTGCCGGTGATCGGCACAGTGCTGTACGCCGTTCGCTGGTGCACTTGCATAAGACCAACCCGTTCAATCGTCAGCGGCGCTGCTTAGCACGTGGAGGCCGCCGGGCTCCCACGACACGTGCTTAAAGGCCTCCACCAGATAATCCACCAGCCGCCGTACCTTCAGCGGCAGCTGCTTGCGAGTGGGATAAACCGCGTACACGCCGATCTCGGCGGCGCGAAACTGAGGCATCACCTCCACCAGCGCTCCGCTGCGCAAGTCCTCGTACAGCATGAAGCTGGGCTGCAGCATGATGCCCCCATGCCCGAGGGCAATGCCACGGCAGGTGTCGCCGTTGTTGGTGTGCACGCGCGCACGAATGCGCACGCTGACCTTGCCGTGCGGGCCGTCGAAATGCCATTCGTCGCGATCGGACCAGTTCGTGTAGGCCAGCACGCGGTGGTGCGCGAGGTCGTGTGGATGCAGCGGCGTGCCGTGCCGCTCCAGATAGCGCGGCGTGGCGCATAGCAGCATGCGTGTGCTGACCAGCTTGCGGCTGATCAGGGCAGAACTGGGCATGTCGCCGATGCGCACCGCGAGGTCGTAACCTTCGTCGACGAGGTCGACCACGCGATCGTTCAGCGTGATGTCGAGGTCCACTTGCGGATGTGTCTCCATGAACGCGGCCCACAGCGGCGCGAGGTGCAGGATGCCGAAGGTCAGCGGCACGTTGATCGGCGCGAGCGCGGCGGCCTGAGCAGCGGCTTCGCCCCCCAAGCCTTGAACACAGGAATTGAGATGAACACCACCCCACAAGACATCGGCCCGCTGCAGCAGGATGCTGCCTCCGGCCTGCGCTATCGCTTGCGTGATACGGATGACGTCCCCGCTGGGCGTCTTCTGCTGCTGCATGGCGTCGGCAGCAACGAGACCGACCTCGCTCCCCTGGCGAGCTACATCGACCCGCGCGTGCAGATAGCGTTGGTACAAGGCCCGCTGGTCTTCGGCCCGCGCCAGCATGGCTTCTTCGAAGTCAGCTTCCAGAACGGCGCACCGGCCATCAACGCGGCGCAGGCCGAGCGCAGCCGCCAGCAACTGATCACGCTGGTGCGCAGCTTCCACGCGCAGGATGCCAAGGTTGCAGCGCCGCGCGTGCCCACGGTGATCGCAGGCTTCAGCCAGGGTGGCATCCTCAGCGCCAGCGTGTCGCTGACTGCGCCGCAAGAGGTGACGGGCTTCGCCGTGCTGAGCGGCCGTATCTTGCCCGAGATCGAACCGCATCTCGCGCCGCGCGAGGCGCTGGCCAAGCTGTCGGCGCTGATCTCCCACGGCGAGTTCGATGACAAGCTGCCGGTGGCCTGGGCCGAGCGCGCCAAAGAGTGGCTGACTGCGCTGCGCGTGCCAAACCAGAACCGCCGCTATCCGATCGGCCACACCCTGAACCAGCAGGTCGTCAGCGACTTCGCGCGATGGCTGGCCGGCCCGCTCGCGCTGGCCTGATCGACACAAGCCAGCTCCATCACCTCGCGCGCCAGCACGAACACGGCGCGCGTTATCCTGCGCCTCTGCTTTTGAAACCCGTCATGCCTTCGAAGCGGCCATCCTCTGACTGCGCCCCCCCGCACCCACAAGCCGCTGACCCTGATCCAGACTTTGAGCCTGATCGCCGTGCCTGGCCTGCTCGCCTGCGTCGTACTGAAGACGCACGGCTGAGCCGTGCACGCGCGTTCTCCGCTTCGGCCCCCGTGCCGGAGACGCCGGCAGACACAAAAATCCACCGTCCCCTGTCGCATGTATAAAAAAGACACCACCGAAGAGATCCAGTTTTCCCCGCAACGCTTGAACGACGGCGCCGGCGATCCTTATTGGATCGACCTGACCACCGATGAAGCACAAGCCCTGCTCACGCGACTGCAGGCACGCTTGGGCAACAGGGAGCAGACTGAGGCGTCGCCGCTGGTGTTTAGTCTGGAAGAGCCGGAACCGTGACCAACTCCGTTACTGCGACCGACGCCAAACCCGCTGCAGCGCAGGCCTCCAGCAACGAGTTCAAGCAATGGGTCTGCATCATCTGTGGCTGGGTCTATGACGAAGCCGACGGCTGGCCTGAAGACGGCATCGCGCCGGGCACGCGCTGGGAAGATATTCCTGCTGATTGGCGCTGCCCGGAGTGCGATGTGGGGAAGGAGGATTTTGCGATGGTGGCGTTTTGAGGGTTAGAACCGGTCAGCCTGGATTGATGATGGCATGGTTGGGCGTGAAATGAACTTTAGGGGAAGGCCAGTTTTACCGCGCGGACGAAGAATTAACGCATAAGCCGCCACAAGCGGGCCCCCGAAAGGCAGTCTGAGCGAGTGGCGGCTCACTCTCTGGAATGAATACGCCATAGATGCTGATTTCACAGGGCATCAAGCTTCTCCGGAAACGGATCCCGGCAGCGCCGGAGGAAACAGGGCCACCTGCATATCGACAAGCGCGGCCAGCGCGATGCGCGAACGAACCTTCTGCTGCGCGTTGATCAGGCGCTTGCGCAACGCCAACGGTGGAACGTCCAGCGTGCCGTCAAGGCGTGCCTTGTAGTAGGTGGAGATGCTGCGCAGCACTCGTCTGACCGCATGCCGCTCATCTGGCTGCATGCCGCTCATCTGGCTGCATGCCTGCCATCTCCCGCTGCAGCGCCAGCGTAGTCGGTTCCACACGCACTTCGCTGAAGCCGTCGATCGATACCTCGCTTTCGCTTGCCGCCAGCCGTGGTACAAGCTGCGCGAGGCGGTCCAGCATGCGGGCGCGCAGTTGGGTATGGGATTGGGTGCGCGTGCCCATTGCGTTTTCGGCGATATCGCCCCAGCCGCCACGCACAAGGCGGCGCGTGGCAACGCGTGTACCGAACAGGCGTACCACGAGCGTCCAGGCCAGCGCAAACGCGATGCCCGCCACGCTGCTGTTGAAGAACGACGCGAAGTTGGCGCTGTAAGCACCTTGGATGCCGATATCGTTGGCCGTGACCACGGCCAGCGGCATGCCGATCATCGCCAGACGCGGCTGAGCAACGAGTAGGCCGATGATCAGGTATGGCACCGCGAAAATCAGCACGAGCATCTCGAAGTCATGCGCGAGCGGCAGAGCCGCAAACAGCATCACGATGCGAGATCAACACGCAAACCAAGTTCCAGTTGCAGAACGATTGGATCATTGGCGCAGGTTCATCGAGCGCCGCGAAGAAACAGCACGAGATCGCCGAGTGCCACCGCGCCCGCGCCATCAGCCCAGCCCATCTCAATCCACAACATGCCCATGGTGGAGATCGCAAGCGCCACCGTGACGGTTGAGAACAGCAGCATGCCGTGGTTATAGTGGCGTGCCTGGCCCACTTCCCAGCGCAGGAACTTCGGGGACCATTTTCTGGCGAGGTGCTTCTCACCCAAGCGACTGCACAGCGTCATGCAATACTCCCAGAGTGCTGCCAACTCATGCAGCCGCTCTTCGGCGGCCGCGACGAGCTCAGTATCACTGCCCGGTTTCAACTGCACCGGACTGAGCGCAAAGGGGACCGCCTCGGTCGCGCCACTCTGGATCCCGTCCTTCACCGCGCGCATCTTCAAGGCGAGGGGCGCCGGCACGCCACCGGCAACCCGCATCGATTCGACAATCGACGCCAGCGACGATAGCACCGGCAGCAGCATCGGCATTTGCCCACGCAGGTCACGCGCGGCACGCACGTGTGCGGCGCTCTCTGCGTCCTAGCTCAACTGGCTGATCAATTGGTCCAACGCCAGGATGTCAGCGGCCAGGCGATGGCGGCTGTTAGGCCAGGTCACCTGCGCACTGAGGCTTGGCGAGAGCATGTCGCTGGCCCATAGCGCCGCATCCGTCATCCACTGGCGAGATCTGTTGCGCAACACGTCGGCCACGCTGGCCGGCATGATCACCGCGCCCACCACGCTTGCGCACAGAATGCCGAAACAGATTTCTTCGGCGCGCCACCGCCAGATCGAAGACGCCCATGGGACTGTCGACAGACGGCAACGCCAGCGGCAGGGTATAGGCTGCCAGCATGAACGCATAACTGCGCGGCGTACGGTGCAGCAAGGCGACGTAGAGCAGGCAGGCCACCCAGATGGCCACGGCCGCCATCAGTAACGGGGGGGAATTGACCAGGGGCGGTACCATCGCCACGCCGGCCGCTGCGCCCAGCAGCGTACCCAGCACGCGGTACAGAGCCTTCGAACGCGTGGCACCGGAGAGCGGATGCGCCACGATGTAGACGGAGCCCATCGCCCAATATGGGCGCGGTAACCCGAGGTACATCGCAATCCACAACGCCAGCATCGCTGGCGATGAACGCCTTGAACGAAAAGATCCAGTCTCGTACGGATGGCCAACTGCCCATGTTAAATGCGCTGTGCGCGCGGGGCCTGGTCATGGCGGAGCGACCGAGCACGGATCGGCGCAGAGTGAGGCTCTCAATTACGCGGATGGGCGCTATGCTTTGTGCCGCAATCGAACATGTCACTGCACCCAGCTTCGATTCACCAACGGAGCGCCAACTAGCCCAACACCTCCACAGTCTCGCGGATTTAATGGCTTCGTGCACCAACGCGCTTCAGATTGACGCCGCCTAACTGAGGTGCCTATTGAGTGCTTGACCTCGAGCGATAGAGCGCGCGGAAAATCCCTTTGGGTTGTAACCTCGCGGCAAGCCCGAGTTGCTCAAGGTTCAACTGCTCCCTTGACAAGCCTTCCGTTGGCGGCCGGTGCCCCGCGAGTCAATCGACGTGGTTACCGTTGGAGCACGGCACGGCGACTTTTGCGCTGCAATCGCCCATATGGAAGAATTTATTTACGCACAAGCCGGCGGCCGTAATCGGAACTTCCCCGGGGGCGATGGGAACGGCAGTTGCACAACAGCATCTGTGGAGCCAGATCGGCCCAATCGGAGCGCCGCCCCCTGCCCTGGTCCGTGGCCGCCGACATAGGCCCAGCCCGTTCATCTGGACCGAGAGCGATCGCGACATCCTTTAGAAAGTCAAGGGTGATGTGGATGTTCAGCCCTATGCATTCGCAGTTGCAGGAATGGACTGCTGGATTGATTGTTGCGAGACACCAGAGGCGGCGGAGACCCTGGCGGACTCGATCAGCCTGAGGTTAAGCGGTAGCTATTGTGGTGAGCGATGTGGGAATGTGCTCAGCACAAATTCAGGATCTCGCGAGCCTGGGCTGCAGTCGCGACGGAGCGTCCATACTCCCCGCAAAGCTCGGCAACCTGGCGCACAAGCGCGGCGTTCGACGGAGCGAGCGTATGCTTGTCCATCCGCACATTGTCCTCGAGCCCGGTGCGGCAGTGCCCGCCCAGCTCGAGAGACCAGCGAGCCATCGTCAGTTGATTTCGACCAATGCCAGCGCCGGTCCACGTCGCATCTGGCGAAAGGCGCTTAAGGGTACGAACGTAGAATTCAAGCACTTCGCGATCGACCGGCATTGCGTTCTTGATGCCCATGACAAATTGGATATGCAGGGGACCGACGATCGCACCGGCTGCCTGCATAGCTGCGGCCTGGAAGATCATCGACAGGTCAAACGCCTCGACTTCGGGCTTGATGCCGTAGGTTTTCATTTCGGTGGCGAGCCAGTCGACCAAGTCCGGAGCATTGTCATAGACCCGGGTCGGGAAGTTGACGGAGCCGGTGGCCAAGGATGCCATGTCCGGCCGCAGGGATAACATGGCACCTCTCTCGTTGCCAGCCCCGGAGCGGCCACCGGTGGACACCTGGGTGATCATGCCCGGTGCGTGCTTTCGAATGCCTTCCAGCACCAGGGCGAAACGATCGGGATTTGACGTGGGAGTTTCGTCATCGTTGCGTACGTGAAGATGGACCAGAGTCGCCCCGGCTTCGAATGCCGCCTGGGTCGACTCCACCTGCTCGCTCACTGTGATGGGTACCGCCGGATTGTCTATTTTGCGCGGCAGTGATCCCGTGATCGCAACAGAAATAATGCAAGGCTTGTTCATGCTTGATCTCAGTCGATTGGGTAGGGTAGACGCGGTGTTTGTTTGCGCCTTCAGGGTCATTGATAAGGCGACCTCTGCGCTGGTTTGGCGCCGTCTTCGTTTGTATGGGTCGACAATTCGCATGCATCGTGTGCAGGCAGCCTGGCTTCGTCCAATACTGATTGGGTCTGCAATGGCAGACGTTTCGTCTCCGCGAGAGCCGAATCGCCGAGAAGACAGGCTTCGCACATCCTGGCTGTCCTATCTCAGGACTCGCGGTGTTGGGCGCGTAGAGCGACCGTCCGTTCTGAAGCCGCCGCACCCTGGCTCGACCTGCTGTCGAGCACCGATGCCGACCGCTTATGGTCGATCAGGAGCACCGCCAGCACGGCGATGACAGCAGGCACTGCCATTGCAGCGAAATTCTGCTGGAGCGGAAGGGACATGCTTACCAGCACGCCGATGACAATGGGCGCGAGGATTGCGCCGCTTCTGCCGACACCGGATGCCCAGCCAATGCCCGTGCCCCGGACGGTCGCTGGGTAGAACTGCCCTGCATAGGCGTACGTGACAATTTGCGTGCCGATCGTGGACGCTCCGGCGAGCGCAACCACGAGGAACAAGGCCTCGGTCGGCATCTTGTAGCCAAGCAGCGTGATCGACACTGCAGCAAGTGCGTACATGCCAACCAGCACGTACTTGATATTGAACTTGTCTGCGAGCCAACCGCCTCCAATTGCGCCGGCCATCGCGCCAAAGTTCAACACTAGGACGAACGTCAGTGCCGAGCCGAGGCTATAGCCCGCGCCAGCCATAAGTTTCGTGAGCCAGGAGCTCAATGCATAGACCATGAACAGGCACATGAAGAAGGCGACCCATAGCATCACGGTGCTGAAGCCGCGGCCATCACGGAACAGCATACTGATGGGAGCACTGGACCCTTTCTCGGCCTGCGGCAAGTCGAACCGATCTGTCATCTGAGCACGGTAGGTAGGGTCCATCTGGACCAGTACTGCCTTGAGAGTGTCCAGGCGATTGCGCTGGATCAGGAAGGGCAGTGACTCCGGCATGAGCTTTAACACAGCAGGGATGATAAGTACTGGAACGCTCGCAGCGAGGAATACCGATTGCCAACCGTACGTCTCGATCAGTGATTTGCCCATGATTGCTGCGAGCATCCCGCCTACGGAATACCCGCTAAACATCAGCGTCACCATGGTTCCGCGGATCTTGCGCGGCGAGAACTCTGTCATCTGGGCGACGACATTGGGCATCACACCGCCGATTCCCAATCCGGCAAGGAACCGTGTAATGCTGAACGTGATCGGATCATGCGTCATTCCCGCCGCAGCAGTGAAGACGCTGAAGAGCGCAATACAGACTGCGATGGCTTTGGGCCGGCCAATGCGATCGGCAATAGTACCCATGATGACGGCGCCGAACATCATGCCGAACAGCGCGGAACTGACCATGAAGCCGGCGCGGGTCGCGTCGACGCCCATATCTTTCATGATGGATGGGAGCGCAATGCCCACGACGGCCAGGTCATAGCCGTCAAAGATGATGATGAGCGCGCACCAGAACAGCAGGCCAGCGTGGAATCTGTTGAAGCGCGCATCGTCGGCGAGCTTGTGAACGTCAATGTGGCGCATGATTTGTCTCCTCCATTGTTTTAGGAATGGTCGCGGCGTTCTCCGCGGCATTTGCGGCTCACGCGCGCGCCTCCAGCTCTCTGAACCTGAAGCGTTGGATCTTGCTGTTGCCGTCTTGGGCAGCGTGGGCAGAATGTGATGGTGCGCGGATAGTTGTAGGCCGAGGCGGACCTTTACGAAGGCCCGCAGCTCGCCATCGCGTCACGACCCCTCTGGTAAGGGACGCTCACAGCGCTCCTGGCCTTCACAGCAGGCGCGGCGCGTAATGAATCTCTTTGTGGACCGCCTCCATCCCGGCTGGGACAATGGCTCTCCATTAGCTCACCGTCCCATCTCCTATCGTCGCTTCTTCGATGAGTTAGCCGTTGTCGCCGCCCGCAACCGGCAGCACAGCGCCTGTGATATAGCCTGCTTCGTCAGAGGCAAGGAAAAGAATCGGCGCGATTTGTTCGTCGAGTGTGCCGTAGCGTTTGAAGAAAGTCGACTCAGTAACTTGCGTCACCGCCTCGCGCATCCACGTCTTCTCTTGCTCACTATCTCCAGCCGCGTTGCGAGGCACGCGCCGGGGAGGCGCCTCAGTTCCACCGGGCGCTGCAGCGACCACGCGGATGTTGTACTCGCCATACTCCATCGCCAGCGACTGCGTCATCGCGTTGACGCCGCCCTTTGCAGCCGAATACGGCACGCGGCGGATGCCACGCGTTGCATTCGAGGAAACGTTGACGATGGTTCCGCGTCCTTGAGCGAGCATGTGCGGAAGCACCGCGTGGCAGCTGTACAAGGTCGGCATGAGCGAGCGGCGGATTTCCGCATCAATCTGAGCCGGTTCGAACTCGGCATAGGGCCGCATGCGAATGGCCCCGCCGACGCCGTTTATCAGAATGTCAATTCGACCAAACTTCTCCACAGCGAAGGCCATCGTGGAGGCTGCGCCTTCATAGGTCTCGAGGTCGGCAATGAAGCCGGCAGTGTCGGCCCCAACTGCTTCCGCCGCGACCTCGGAGACGAAATCGGCGCGGTCGACAAACAGAACCTTCGCCCCTTCAGCCGCTGCGCGTAGCGCGACGCCGCGTCCGATACCCTGGGCGGCACCGGTGACCACCATCACCTTGCCTTCGAATCGCTTGGCGCTCATGGGGTCACCGGGGCTGCGTTGGGCGTGAACTTCTCGTATTGGAAGCTGTTGGGCTTCACGCCGTTGTCGTCGAAATACTTGCGCACCGCGTCGACCATCGGCGGAGGTCCGCACAGGTACACGTCAACATCACCATCGTTCAGACATTCAGCCGGCATATGCTGGGTCACCCAGCCCTTGCGGGGATGGCTCGATTCCGCTTCTGCGACCACGGTGCTGAACGTAAAGTTCGGCAACTTCGCGACGTACGCCTCGATAGCCTCAACCTGGACAAGGTCGAGGTCTCGTGTCACGCCGTAGATGAGATGCACCTTTTGCTCCGAGTTCGCGCGAACCAGGACTTCCAGCATCGACAGGAATGGGGCCAAGCCCGTGCCGCCAGCCAGGAACAACAAGGGACGCTCCACTGCCCGGAGGTAGAAGCTGCCCAGGGGGCCCGTCAGTTGCACCTTGTGGCCTGGCTGCGCCGATTCGAGCCAGGTGCTCATCACGCCGCCAGGGATTTTCTTGATCAGGAAGCTGATTTTCGGTGCGCCCGGCGCGGACGAAAATGAGTAGGACCGATGCTTTCCGCTGCCGGGGACGTCGATGTTCACATACTGGCCAGCAAGGAAGACCGGAGGGATGCTGTCCACGTCCAACTCAAGGACCACCGCCGCATCATTGTGCTGTGCGACGTTCGTGACCGTCGCAGTGAATTTGCTTTGCTCGGTCTTGCACATCGTCGACGATGCCGGAACTGCGATGACGCAGTCACTCTGGGGAACCATCTGGCACGTGAGCACGAGACCGCCGGCTTTCTCGTCGTCGCTCAACGCGTCCTCAATGAAGTCGTCGCCCAGGTCGTAGCTGCCACTCTCGGCGCGGCATTTGCAGGTGCCACACACGCCGTCGGAGCAATCCATCGGCAGGTTAATCTTGGCGCGAAAAGCGGCATCGAGAACCTTTTCGCCGGCCTTACATTCGACAAAGCGAGTCACGCCGTCTTCAAAGTTCAGTGCGATGTTGTAGCTGGACATGTTACCTCCTGCGTCCTTTCTCATTCCAACCCGTGGCATCAGACGTGGTAGACGTCCAGCACCTGGCGGATATAGTCGTTCTTGAGCACAATCTTCTTGCTCGAAATCAGCAACCGGTCGTCTACGTTGCGCAAGGTGACGTAGGCGGTGCCGAAATACTGATCCGTGACCTTGTAACGATGGCTCAACGTGTTGAAGTTGTATCGAACGTCGACTTCGTTATCGCGCTCTGCCAGCACTTCGACATTGGTGACGTTGTGGCTGGTGCGCGGTTCCGGCATCGACGCGCTGCTGCGCTCGGTTCTGATACGGAACACCCGGTCTTCCAGGCCACCGCGGTCCGAGTAGTACATCAGAGAGATTTCGCTTTGCGGGTCTTCGGTGAGCTTGTCATCGTCATCCCAGGCCGGCATCCAGTAGGTGACGTCTGCTGTGTAGCAGGCCAACCACTCGTCCCACTGACGATCATCCAGAAAGCGCGCCTCTTGATAGAGAGCGCTACAGATTTTTTGATAGTCCATGCTCATACGGCTGCCTCCGCCTGTTCTTTCCGCAGGGCTTCACGCATCACCTGCATCCAATATTCGTGTTGAACCACAAAGAGACCTTCATCTTCGCTGCGCTCGCCCGAGATAAGCGGGTTCAGGCCCATGCCCTTCGCATTCGCGTCAGGTCCATGGACCCACAATGGTGCGCCGCGCGACATGTCGTTCCACATTGACGTCGTGCTGGCGTAACCCGCCTGGCACGCACGGAACTCTTCGAGGTCGTCGCTGGTGCCCATGCCCGAGACGTTGAAGAAGTCTTCGTATTGACGAATGCGGATCGCGCGGCTTTCCGCGCTTTCGCCCTTCGGTGCGAAGCAGAAGATGCTGACTTCTGTCTTGTCGACACTGATTGGACGGACGACGCGAATCTGGGTACTGAACTGATCCATCAGGAACACGTTCGGATACAAGCACAGGTTTCGTGTCTGATTTACGATGTACTTCGCCTTGTCTTCGCCAACGCGAGCTGCGATTTCGTCGCGATGTTGATAGACAGGACGCACTTCAGGATTCATCGTGTTGGTCCAAAGCAGGATATGGCCATGCTCGAAGCCATACACGCCCGCAACCGACTTGCTCCAACCATTTGCATCAACGGCCTTGGTGCCTTCGACATGGCGGCGGCCCATCGTTGCGGCATAGTTCCAGTGCACGGTGCTGACGTGATAGCCGTCACAACCGTTTTCCATCTGCATCTTCCAGTTGCCGTCGTAGATGTACGAAGAGTTGCCTCGCAACACTTCGAGACCATCCGGCGCCTGCGAGACGATTTGGTCAATGATGACCTTCGTCTCGCCGAGATAGTCCTCGAGCGGCATCACGTCTTCGCTCAGGCTGCCAAACAGGAAACCGCGATAGTTCTGGAAGCGCGCGACCTTCTTCAGGTCGTGCGATCCCTGCTTGTTGAACTGCACCGGATACTCGGTGGTCTTCTCGTCCTTTACCTTCAGCAGCTTGCCGGCGTTCGAGAAGGTCCAGCCGTGGAACGGGCAGGTGAAGCTGCCCTTGTTGCCGTGCTTGCGACGGCACAGCATGGCGCCCTTGTGAGCACACGCGTTGATGACCGCGTGCAACTCACCGGCCTTGTCACGCGTGATGACAATCGGCTGACGACCAATCCACGTCGTGTAGTAATCGTTATTGTTCGGTACCTGGCTTTCGTGCGCGAGGTAGACCCAGTTGCTCTCGAAGATGTGCTTCATCTCGAGTTCGTACAAATCGGCGTTCGTGAAGATGTCGCGGCGACAACGGAAGACACCATTTTCCTTGTCATCCTGGACGGCGTTGCTCAGCAAATCGTCCAGTTGTCGTGCTTTGTCGATAGTTGCGGACATGAGTCGTCTCCCTATGCTGGCTTCGTGGTCAAGCCCTTTGGCATCGGTTCAGATAGTTCGTGCAGAGAGGTTGGCGGCCTGGCGAGGCAGGCCGCCGTGCGAGGGGTTACGCCGTGGCGGATGCGCGGGGGCGGTTCACAAGCTGGTTGTCCTTGCCTTGCACCAGCGGAGTCAACTCGATGTTGAACTCGATTTCCTTGTACGCGTCGTCCTTGAGGCCGAGCGCAGCGCCGCCAGTCTTTTCGACCACATGCGGTACGAGTTCTTCGCGCGTCGCATAAGCGAAGTCGTCCCAGATCAGCGGGTCGCCTTCGATGTTGATCTGCGTCGTGAGCTTGCGAGCCTTGTCGCTCGTTACGAAAAAGTGTACGTGGGCCGGGCGGTTGCCGTGTCGGGCAATCGCGTCAAGCAGTTGTTGCGTGGCGCCTTGCGGAGGGCAGCCGTAGCCAACGGGCATCAGCGTGCGGAACTCGTACTTGCCGTCAGCCCCGGTCTTCACCGCGCCACGAAGGTTGAAATCGTCTTGCGTCCCGGTCGGGTCGAAGTGCGAGTAGAAGCCCTTCGAGTTGGCGTGCCAGCATTCGACGACCGCATCGGCCACGGGCTTCCCGTCCGGTCCGGTCACCGTGCCACGGATGATGAGCGGACCCGCGTTTTCGTCAGCATTGAGATCAATCTTAGAGACGCCATGACGCACCGGCGCGCCAGCAACATACAGGGGGCCTTCGATAGTGCGCGGCGTGCCGCCGTGAATGTCAGCTTCACGGTCCTCCGCATCCATGCGGATGTCTAGATACTTCTCGAGACCAAGGCCAGCGGCCAAGAGGGCCGCCTCACCATCCTGTCCAAGCTTGTTGAAGTAGTTCACGCCAGCCCAGATCTCGTCGGGCGTCATGTCCAGGTCGTCGATGGCCTTGAAGAGGTCGCTCAGCAGACGATGAGTAATCTGCTTGGTGCGAGCGTTGCCATCTTGGCTTCCCAGATTCGCTGCGGCCTTCAGCAGGTCCTGCACTTCCTTCGAGTCGAATACTTTGACGCTCATGTCTGCTCCTAACTTTCTGTGTTTTAGTGGGGTTAACCCTCATTTTGGCCCGATCCGATAGTGCTCGGAAGGTATAATCTGGCCTTGAACTAAGTGTGAAAGCAGAATAGAGGACGCCAAACGCCCCAGTCCAACACTGTTTTAGTATTGCGCCATATCTCGGAGGTATTGTATGGAGCTGCGACACCTTCGCTACTTTGTAGCGGTTGCAGAAGAACGCAACTTCACCCGCGCAGCCAAGCGGCTCCACATCGCGCAGCCGCCGTTAAGCCGCCAAATACAGCAGCTCGAAGAAGCCCTGGGGGTACAGCTGTTTGAACGGAGCTCCCGTCCGCTCAAGCTCACCGAGACCGGCAAGTTTTTTTACTCGCACGCGGTGAATCTGATTGCGCAGACGAACGAGTTGGAGTCGATGACGCGACGCGTGGGCAACATCGAGCGCAGTCTGTCCGTCGGCTTTGTAGGTTCCACGCTGTACGGCATGCTGCCAAAGATCATTCGGCGATTCCGAGACGAGAACAAGTCGGTCGAGCTCAGCCTGCACGAGTTGTCAACAATGGACCAGATTCGCGCGCTCAAGGACGGACGCATCGATGTAGGGTTCGGCCGGATTCGACACGAGGACGCAAACATCCGCCGGGTGACTCTGCGCGAGGAGAAAATGATCGTTGCGCTTCCCGTCGGTCATCCGCTCTCGACGTCGAAGCCGATGCTCGCGCTTCGGGACCTCATCTACGAAACACTCATTGTTTTCCCCAAGGCACCGAGGCCAAGCTACGCGGACCAGGTTCTGTCGGCTTTCCAGGAGCGAGCCCTCACCCCTCGGCGCATCTATGACGTGCGCGAGTTGCAGATTGCATTGGGGCTTGTCGCGGCAGGAGAAGGGATTGCAGTCGTCCCGAGCAGCGTCTATGGGCTGAAGCGCGACGACGTGAGCTACATGGAACTGGATGATCCAACCCTCACATCGCCCATCATCATGAGTATGCGTGCGATGGATGAGTCGCGTGACATCAAGGAAATGCTGGAACTGATTTATCGACTCTACGAGGAAGAGGGAATTCCCTATGTGCCTCGCACGGACAAGGGGTCGTAGAACGGTCATACCTCTGGGGGTATGATGGTCTTGGACAGCCGAAGATTGCCGGCGCAATACTGTAACCTTCAAGTTCGTCGCACCAGGTACGAACGCCTAGATTTCCTCCGTCGAAGCGGTTCTAGTCGACTTCATGAAGACGCAGCAACAAGCTATTGGTCATCTTCCGCCTGCGTTCAAGCAACGGCTTTGAGGGCATTGGCGAAGACCGGTCGAACAGCCCCTTTAGACCGATCGCGAGGGTAGAAGGCCCAACTGCTTCGCTGACATGCATCCTCGGGAAAGAGCGTCACAAGTAACGCCGTTCCCCGGGTAGACCAAGCCGTGATGATGAGTTGCTTCTGCCCAGCTAAGCGTCAGGTTGCGCAAAAAGTCAGCCTGTTCCCTGAAAGCAGCCGTATGATGAGGCGGCATTCCTATCGGCCGCCGACCCAGAACTAGGACACTATGCTTGAGAGGGCTCCGCGTGCTGCAACACCCATTCCACCGCGCGCGCCAGGAAGGGCGACGTGTCGCCGGCCCGCATGCTCATGATCACAGGCGAGACGAAACCAGGTGCGTCAATGGGGTAATAGCGCACGTCGTCGCGGTGCAAACGTTGTACGGAGGCCGGCACCAAGGTGATGCCCAGACCGGCCGCGACTAGCCCCAACGCGGTTTGCAGTTCATTCGCTTCCTGGATCACCCGCAACTGAAGCCCGCGAGCGCGAAAGAGTGAAAGCAGATGGTCCGCGTAGCTGGGCCTTGGTCGTGCAGGGTAAAGCACAAATGGCCGCCGCGCCAACTCTTCCGGCGTGAGCGCGTCGTCACCTCGAACTGCGACGGCAGCCGGCAACGCCGCGATTAACGGCTCGGCCATTACAACCGTTTGCATGATGCCGGGATCGAGTCCGCCCTTGAAACCGCATTGCTGGGCATGCCGAATTGCGCGAAGCGTTGCGTGGTCGCATTACCGAGCATCATCGCACTAGGCTCAGACTGCATCCGGAGATCAATCGGCGCGGATCCCGCGCGCCCGGATCAGCTCGCCCCACTTGGCGGTCTCACGCGCCAGGTGGTCGCGTAGTGCTGCCGGGGTACTGCCAATCGGCTCCGCGCCAATCGCCGCCAGCCGTTTCTGCACGGCAGGATTGCGTAGCGCTTCGAGCATGGCTTGGTTCAGCTTTGCAATGGCGGCGGGAGGCGTGCGCGCCGGAACAAAGGCGGCGAACCACGGCGATAGCTCATAGCCAGCCAACCCCGACTCGGCTACGGTTGGCACATTGGGCAGCGCCGTCGAGCGCTTGGTGGTCGTTACCGCGATGGCGGTGAGCTTGCCGGAATCGATATGCGGCTTTGCCGAGGTAATGCTGTCGAACATGTAGTCGACCTGGCCGCCAAGCAGGTCGGTCATGGCCGGGCCACTGCCTTTGTAGGGAACGTGCAGCAGGTCGACGCCCGCCATGGAAGTGAACAGCTCGCCCGCCAGGTGGATCGAGGTGCCGTTGCCCGCCGACGCATAGGTGTACTTGCCCGGCCGCGCCTTGGCATTGGCCACCACCTCCGCTACCGTCTTCACTGGCGACTTGGCCTTGCTGGCCACCAGTACATTGGGTACCACAGCCAGCAGCGACACCGGGGCAAAGTCCTTCACCGGGTCGTAGCTGAGCTTGCCGTACAGGGCGGGATTCACCGCCATGCCGTTGGCCACGATGATCATGGTGTAGCCGTCGGCCGGCGCGCGCGCAACCAGCTCCGCGCCGATGTTGCCGCCGGCGCCGGGGCGATTCTCCACCACGATGGCCTGACCGAGCGTGCGCGACATATCTTCACCCAGCGTGCGCGCGATATTGTCCATCGCGCCGCCGGCGGGGAACGGCACGATCCAGCGGATCGAGTGGTCGGGCCACGCGGCGTGGGCGGGCGCGCTGGCCGCGGCCAGGGCGAGCATCAGCGCGGCGGCGCCGGTGCGGGCGTTAGGTGTGGTCAATGGCCGCGGGAACAGCCCGTTGCAGCAGGGATTTCATTTGTCTCCGTCCTGTCTTTTGATTGGATCGTTCAGCGTATCGACGACGGATGCGCTTCTGTCGGGCGTTGCCTTGGGCCAGGGCGGCAAGTCGCTCGGGGGGAAGACCACATCCATCGTCAGGAACGCGCCGGCCGGGACGCCGCCGTTCTGCTGAGGCCGGTCAGGTCGCACCCAACCGCTCTCGCATGCGATTGGGCACGTCGCTGGCCTCTCGATCGGGAAGCGCAGATTGTCGGTCTGCACGGCCTCATCCGCAGCAGTCAGTGCGCTCGAAGATGCGACAAGGCTCACTTCATAAACTCAGCAATCGTTTTCCCGTTTTCAGCGATCGGTGCTGAGATCATCCATGCAAGTCTGCCTGGACAGCCAGTATTGGGCTGACCTCGCTCGTGTCGGAACGCAAATGGGTCGGCAGGTTCCTTTGCTGCGGGGATCATGCGTTTCGTCAAGTCGAAGGCCTCGTTTGTGAATGGTGAATTCCAATGTCACCGCCGTCGGCTTACCGTATTAGGCGCGCCTATGGAACCGATCCAACAAGAAGCGACGCACGCCTTGGCGTGATCAACTAGGGAGACGAGGATGAAGCAAGGCCTTGAAATGCTGCGGCTGGCAATCGCCAGGCTGGTATTGGCGACAGCCGGGATGACAGGGGCCGTTGGCGTGGCGGCATTGGCCGCCCCGGGCGCTGCGCTGGCGGCATATCCCGACAAGCCAATCCGGCTGATTGTACCTGCGGCAGCGGGTGGTACCACGGATATCGCGTCGCGTCTGGTTGGCAAACGCATGGCCGAACTCCTGAGCCAGCCGGTAGTGGTAGAAAACCGTGCCGGCGGTGCCGGCATTATTGGCGTGCAGGCGCTCAAGCAATCTGCCCCCGACGGCTACACCCTGATGATGGGCAATATCGGACCCAATGCGATCAACTATAGCTTGTACCGACAACTGCCTTATCGCGCGGAGGACTTTGCGCCGGTCAGCATGGTGGTGTCGGTACCCAACGTTCTTGTGGTCAATGCTAATGTGCCGGCGCGTACGGTGGCCCAGCTGGTAGCGCTGGCCAAGGCCCAGCCCGGCAAGCTTTCCTTCGCCTCGTCCGGCACTGGCCAGTCGGTCCATTTGTCCGGCGAACTGTTCCGCAAGCGCACCGGTATTGACATTATCCATGTGCCCTACAAGGGCGCGGCACCGGCCGTGGCCGACTTGGTCGCCGGCCAGGTAACCATGATGGTGGATAATCTCCCCAGCTCTCTGCCTCATATCCGGTCGGGCAAATTGCGGGCTCTGGCCGTGACCAGCGCGAGCCGCGTCCCCGAGCTGCCCGACGTGCCTACCATGAAGGAGGCCGGTTTGGACGACTTCCAGGTGACTGCGTGGTTTGGCCTGGTGGCCCCGGCAGGCACGCCGCCGGCCGTGATCGACCGGCTGCAGAGGACTGTGGCTATCATCCTCGCCGAGCCCGAGGTCAAATCACGCCTGGCTGATCTGGGCGGCGTGCCCGGTGGTGATACGCCCACGCATTTCGGAAACTTCATCAAGAGCGAGCGCGAGCGTTGGGCACGCGTGGTCAAGGACACCGGCATTCCGCTGCAATAAGCCTGCAATCGATCGCTGAGCCTCTTTGAGAGAGGCATAAGCGACAAAACTGCACACGTGGCGCACCGTGAGATCCGCAACAGGCCGGCAGCTTAGGGCAACGCGAAGATCGAACGCGACCAACGTCGAGCAGGAGCTGGCCGGCCCCTTCTGCTGGCCAAACCTTCCTGCTCAAATGATCGGGGGGCTTAGCTCCTCCCGCTTGCTCTTGGCCTCGCGAGACCCGTTTGGGCAGCGCCTCGCCGCATCGGCACCTCCAACGCAGCCACAAACTCGCCGCCACGACGAGCATGCTTCGCTGCGCGCTGTACTGTTCTGGCTTCAGCCGCCCCCCTTTTTCCCAGACTCGAATGCATAGCAGCTTCCAACTGCGCCTTGCACTCGCAGGGGCTATCCCCCTGTTCGCATCAAGTCCTTCTCCCAAGGCAAGCCCTGCTCGAATTTGCATTTCAGAAAGTCAATAAATGCTCGCAACTGCGGCGGCGTGTATCGGTTAGGGAGCGTGATCGCATACAGTGTGCTGCCAGGCGAACGGGTTAGCCTATATTCGTTTAGGACGGTTTCCAGCCTACCGCTTTGCAGATGTTCTACTGCGACATAAGAAGGCAGCAAGCCAATGCCGAGCTTTGCCGCAGCCATTTCGCCAAGGAAACCATAGTCCGAGCACTCCAAATGCGGTTGGATGGAAACCCTGTGCACGAGGTCACTGCCTTCTCGCACATATTCCAGCCCCACACGTGTGCGCACGCCAAGGCAGGTATGAGACGCCAAATCTTCCGGCGTGACCGGTCGACCATGCCGCTCCAAATACTCGGGATTCGCGCATAGCATCCATTCGATCGGCCCGAGGGCACGCGCCACACAATGTTCGCCGGGGTCATTGGTGACCCGCAAAGCCAGGTCGAGATCATTTTCCATCAGGTCCACGGCACCGCCTTTGAAGCTCACCGACAGCGATACCTTGGGATACAGATTGCAGAACTCGGCGAACATAGCGGTCAAGTACAGTCGGCCGACCGCCGGTGGACAACTTACACGCAATGGACCGCGGATGGAAGTGCCGAAGGTGTGCAGTAGTTCGTCCGCGCGCTCTACCTCGGCGCGGATGACGGCGCATTGCGCGTAAAACGCCTCGCCTATTTCCGTCAGACTCATGCGGCGCGTGCTCCGCCGTACGAGCTGCGCCTCCACATCGCGCTCCAGCTTACGGATGCGCCGGCTGACATTGGAGCGGTCAATGCCAAGCTTGAGCGAAGCATTCATGAAGCTGCCAGATTCCACAACCGTGGCGAAAAACAAGTAAGCGTCGAGTTCCATGGTTTGAGCAGCGATTGGTGCGCTGCGCGCAACGCACCTGTGCGCAAGCGCAGGCTTACGTGCCTGAAAAGTGGATGCAATACTCTCCCAAAGCCCGATTTGCTTGTTAAAAAGGCGGAGGAGACATGAAGCGGATCATACCCGCGCTACTGCTTTGTAGTGCGACAATCGCAACGAATGCGCAGGCCGAGTATCCCGTCAGGCCCATCACGCTAGTGGTGCCTTTTCCCGCCGGCGCAACTACGGATACAGTGGCCCGCGTGGTCGGCCAGGCAGCATCGGCCCAGCTTGGCCAGCCCATCGTGATCGACAACAAGCCAGGCGCGGAAGGGCTAGTGGCCGCGCAGGAGGTGGCCCGAGCGACACCGGACGGCTACCGTTTGCTGCTCGCCACGTCGGGCAACCTGTCGTTGGTGCCGGCGCTGCGCAAGAAGCCGCCCTACGACGTGCTGACCGATTTCACGCCCATCGCCGATGTCGGTCGCTTCGGCTTTTTCCTGTACGTGAACCCTGCCGTCCCGGCCAGCAACCTGAACGAGTTCCTCGCCTACGCCAAGGCCAATCCCGGCAAGCTGAGTTACGGCACCGGCAACAACACCGGCGTGGTCGCGTTCTCGCACTTCAAGACACTCACAGGCATCGAGCTGACCCAGGTGCCCTACAAGGGCGAGCCGCCGGCCATGCTGGATCTGATCGCCGGCCGCACCCAGGCCATGATCGGTACGACCATCGGCGCGTCCTATCTGCGCGAGGGCAAACTGCGCGCACTGGTCTCCATCAATGCCCAGCGAAACAGCCTGCTTCCCGATGTGCCGACGCTGCTCGAGGCAGGCATGCAGGATTTGGAGATCATGCCGTGGGCGGGTCTGGTCGGGCCGGCGGGCATGCCCAAGGACGTCGTGGCCCGTCTGAACCAGGCATTCGTTGCCGCGATGAACAATCCGAAGGTACGCGAACAGATGGACCGGCTGGGCTTTCCGTTGACGCCTTCTTCACCTGAAGCGTTCGGTCGTCTGATCAAACACCAACTGGCGGTCCATGGCCGCCTGGTGAAGGACGCCGGGCTGCAGCCTGAATAACTGCACGTACCACAAAGGAGAGCGTTAATGGTTGCCTCACTGCAATATGGCGAAGACCGGTTCGACGGCGCTGAGATCGAGCGCCGCGCCGCGCAGGTTGCCGGCGGCCTGGCTGCCTTGGGCGCGGGAGAGGACGATGTCGTGGCCATCGTGCTTCGCAACGCGCCCGCGATGTTCGAGATCACGCTGGCATGCAACCGCGTCGGCGCATATCACTGTCCGGTGGACTGGCGGTTCACCGTGGATGAGCTGGGCTATATCCTGCAGGACAGCGGTGCCTGTGTGCTGTTCATCGAGGCGGACCTGTTAGCAACATTGCGTGCCGCGATCCCGGAAGGGGTGCGCGTACTGGCGGTCACGCCAGAACCGTTGGCCGTGCAGGCTTATCCCTCTTCGCGCGTTACCGGCGAAGTGCCGGCAGACGTCCTTCGCTATGAAGCATGGCGCAGCGCACAGGCGGCGTACAGCGGTCCGTCGTGCCGGCCGCGCGGGCGCTTCGCCTATACCTCCGGCACGACTGGACGTCCAAAAGGCGTGCGGCGCCTCGAGCAGGGCCTGCATCCAGAGCAGCCGCGCCTGCTGCGCGATACCGTCAAGGCCGTGTTCGATTTTTCCGCGGAGGCACGCGTGTACCTGTCCGCGCCGCTCTATCACGGCGCGCCCAATCTCTACGGCGTGCAGGCCATGCTGGCAACCGGACTGGTCGTGCTGGATCCCCGCTTCGATGCCGAAGCCACCCTGCGCGCCATCGAGCGCCATCGCATCACGCACCTGTACCTGGTACCCACCATGTGCGTACGCCTGCTGGCGTTGCCGCAACACGTGCGCAACCGCTACGACCTGTCGTCTGTGCGCTTCGTCGCCTGTACAGGCGCGCCCTTTTCCGTTGCCATCAAGCAGGCCATGATCGATTGGTGGGGGCCAGTGATCAATGAATCGTATGCGTCCAGCGAAATGGGCATGATCACCGTGATTTCGTCCGCGGACGCCATCCGCAAGCCCGGGTCGGTCGGCCGGCCTGTGAGCGAGGCTGAGGTGCGCATCTACAGCGACGCGGGCTGCCGCCTCGGCACAGGAGAAGTTGGCAACATCCATGTGCGCCAGCCTGCCTATGCGGACTTTACCTACCACAATCGCCCTGAGGCACGCGCCGCGATAGATTGCGAAGGACTGGCATGCGTGGGCGACATGGGCTACGTCGATACCGACGGCTTCCTGTTCATCTGCGACCGCAAGAGCGACATGGTGATCTCCGGCGGTGTGAACATCTACCCGGCCGAAATCGAAAACGCACTGTCCGGCATGCCGGGTGTGGTGGACTGCGCGGCGTTTGGCGTGCCCCATGAAGAGTTTGGCGAAATGGTCGTGGCAGTGGTACAGCCTGCCGACGGCGCGCAACTGGATCCGGAGGGAATGCGTGTGTGGCTGAAAGAGCGGCTCGCCGCTTACAAGGTGCCAAAGGTGATCGAACTGCGCACCGAACTGCCGCGCCAGGAAAGCGGAAAGATCCACAAGCGCAAGCTGCGCGATGGCTATTGGCAGCATGCCGGGCGCAGGATCTGAACAAGCGTCAGCAAGTGTAGGGATGAACAACAATCAACACGCTGCGAATGCAGCAATATGGGAGGCCGCATGAAGGCGAATCTGTGGAGCCTGATCGACGCGCACCTGGCAGAGCACCCTGATGCGGTCGCATTCATAGAGGGTGAGCGTGCCATCACCCATGCAGAGTTCGATCTGCTGTGCCGTCGCACAGTCGCCTGGTTGGACGCCCAGGGTATCGGCAAGGGAGACCGGGTAGGTGTGTGGCTCGTCAATCGCATCGAATGGCTGGCGCTGTTCTTTGCGCTGGTGCGCGTCGGCGCGACGCTGGTGTCGGTCAACACGCGCTATCGTAGTGAAGAGGTGAGCTACCTCATCGAAAAGAGCGGCGCCCGCCTGCTGGTGCTGCAACCGGGCTTTCGAAAGATCGACTTCGCCGGGATTCTCGATGCCATGGATCCCGCCTCGCTGGCCACGCTGCAAGCCATCGCGGTGGTGGATGCCAGTCCGGCAACGCCTGCCCGTCTGTTGGGCCGCCCGGTGGTGCCTTTCGATTTGCATATGCGCGAGCCGGTGCAAGGGATGGATGAATCCGATCCCGATGCCTGCGCCATTTTGTTCACGACCTCGGGTACCACCAAAGGCCCCAAGCTGGTGATTCACCCCCAACGCACGCTCGTCGATCATGCCTGGCGTTGCGCACACGCTTATGGCATGGATGCGGATGGCGCGGTCATGCTGGCCATGCTGCCGTTCTGTGGCGTATTCGGTTTGAATGGCGTGCTGGCGGCGTTCGCGGGGGGCGCGCCCGTGGTACTGCTCGAGACGTTTGACGGGCCTCAGGCCGCCAGGCTGCTGGCTGACCAGCGTGTCACGCACACATTCGGCAGCGATGAGATGTATCGCCGCATCCTGGACACGGCACCGGCGGACCGGCCATTTCCGGCCGCGCGGCTATTCGGCTTCGGTGCATTTACTTCAAGCTTCTCCGAATATGCCGGCGAGGCTTGCGCACGGGGCATTCCACTCGCAGGGCTGTACGGATCGAGCGAAGTCCTGGCATTGTTTTCCTGCCAGCCGATGACGCTGCCGGTGCAGGCGCGCATCGAAGGAGGCGGCCTCCCAGTGGCACGGGGCGAGGCCACCGTGCGCATCCGTGATGTCCAGACGGGGGCGTTGCTGCCTGCTGGACAGTCCGGCGAGATTGAGATCAGCGCACCGAGCTTGTTCCTGGAGTATGACCACGATCAGGACGCCACCGCTGAAGCGATACGTCCCGACGGCTTTTTCCGAACTGGAGACCTTGGTCATCTACGCGCCGACGGCACTTTCGTGTATGAAACGCGCATGGGCGATGCGATTCGCCTGGGCGGGTTCCTGGTCAACCCGGTCGAAATCGAGGCCGTTCTCAAGCGCTTCGAGGGTGTCGCCGATGCGCAAGTGGTCGCCGTGGAAATCGATGGGCAGACCCGCGTGGTCGCTTTTCTGATCCTCACCGACGGTACCCGGCTAGCCGAGGCCGATGTCATGGCCCAGATGCGCGCCCAGGTGGCGCCGTTCAAAGTGCCCGCGCGTGTCTGGTTCGTCGATGCCTATCCGGTCACGCTGAGCTCCAACGGCGTGAAGACCCAGCGCAACAGGCTGCGCGACCTGGCACTGGCGCGGCTGGCCGAACCTGTCGCAGCCGCCGGCGCGTGAACCCTTTCCGGAAAACTATCATGCCGACTACGCATTATTTCGAGGATTTCCTTCGCGGGCAGGTGTTCGAGAGCACTGGCCGCACCATCACCGAGACCGACCTGACGATGTTCTCAATGCTGTCTGGAGACTGGAATCCGATCCATGCCGACGCGGAATTCGCCAGGGGCACGCGCTTCGGACAGCGTGTGGTCCACGGTGCGCTGGGCATCGCACTGGCCACCGGCATGCTGCATCAGCTCGGCGTCTTTGACAAATCAGCCGTGGCCATGATGTCGCTGCAGAACTGGACCTTCGCAGCCCCGATTTTCGTTGGCCAGACGCTGCGGCTCAGGATGGAGATCCTGGAAACAGAGGCCGGCACCAGCAAGCGCGTAGGACGCGTGAACCGGCGACTGCAGTTAATCGACCAGACCGGTGGCGTGATCCAGGACGGCACGACCGACGTGCTGGTGCTCAAGCGCGACGCCCAGGCTGCCTGAACGCGGGCCACATCGCCGCTCTCCCCTTGATCCGTTTCAGCGGGGTACCCGATCGCAGAATCGGGGCCCCTGTCCGCGGCCGCCCGTGCAGTGGCGCATTGCAACCCCAGACGAACACCAGGAGACATCATGCAATCCCTTATCAGACTGACCGGCATGCTGGTCGCCCTTACGGTTGCCGGCACCGCAGCGGCACAGAGCTTCCCGAGCAAGCCGGTGACCATCATCGTGCCGTACTCGGCCGGCGGGCCGGTGGACAGCTTCGTGCGAGGGCTCACGCCACGGCTTGCCGATGCGTGGAAGCAGCCGGTGGTGGTGCTGAACAAGCCTGGCGCCAATGAAATCATCGGCGCCGAGTTCGTCGCCAAGAGCGCGCCGGACGGCTACACGCTGTTTGCTGGCACGGAAGCTGCGCTAACCATGAACCAATTCCTGTACAAAAAGCTGCCGTACAGCCCAGACAAGGACTTTGCCGAGGTCTCGCGACTCGTGGCACTACCGTTGGTGTTCTTCGTGCCGAAGACCTCGCCCGCTAATTCACTCAAGGAGCTCATCGCGCTCGCGAAGAAGGTTTCGGCAAGCAAGCCGATGACCTACGGCTCCTCTGGCGCCGGCGGCATCGCGCACCTACCCATGGCGATGTTCACGCATAACGAGAACCTGACCATGGTGCACGTCCCTTACAAGGGTGCCGCGCCACTGATCCCAGAAGTGATCTCAGGGCAGATCGATGCCGCCGTGCTCGGCGTCTCGGTGATCGAGCAGCACGTCAAGTCCGGCGCGCTCAAGGCCCTCGCCGTCTCGGCGGACACGCGCTCGGCGGCGCTGCCCGATGTGCCCACCTTCAAGGAGTTAGGGATCAAGGAGATCAATGCGGTCTTCAATATCGGCCTTGTGGCGCCGCATGGCACGCCGACCGCGCTAGTGGAGAAGATTTCCTCTGACGTCAGCCGCATCGTCCAGTCTCCAGACTTCCGGAGAAAGTATATCGATGCGTTCTCCTATGTTGCGGTAGGCTCCACACCAGCGGCCTTCAAGGATTTTCTGGCACAAGACCGAAAAATCCAGAGCGAACGCGTGAAACTTTCCGGTGTGTCGCTCGATTGAGCCGAACTTAATCAACTCAAGGGAACCACCATCATGGCTACCGCCCCCCATCTGCCTCCCATCCTGCAGAACCTGACCTTGCCAGTGATCTCGTCGCCAATGTTCACGGTGAGCTATCCGGAATTGGTGCTAGCCCAATGCAAGGCCGGCATCGTCGGTTCGTTTCCCGCATTGAATGCGCGTCAGCCGGAATTACTCGATGAATGGCTGACGCTGATGAGGGAGGAGCTCGACACCTTTCGGGCGGCCAATCCCGGCGCGATTGTCGGGCCGCTCGCGGTCAACCAGATTGCCCACACTTCCAATGTGCGGCTGGAACAAGACGTAGCAACGTGCGTGCGCCATCGCGTGCCAATCTTCATCACCTCACTGCGGGCGCCGGTGCGGGAGATCGTCGAAGCCGTCCATTCCTATGGCGGCATTATCTTCCATGACGTGGTCAATCTGCGCCATGCAGAGAAAGCGTTGGAAGCTGGTGTTGATGGGCTGATTCTTGTCGCTGCCGGTGCCGGTGGACATGCTGGAACTCTGTCGCCGATGGCTTTGGTAGGTGAGGTCCGTCGTCGCTTCCACGGTCCCATCGCGCTGTCCGGCGCTATCGCCACCGGCGATGCAATTCTTGCGGCGCAGGCCATGGGCGCTGACTTTGCCTACATCGGTACGCGCTTCATCGCCAGCGAGGAAGCCAATGCGAGCCAGGACTACAAGCAATCGCTGATCAAGGCCGGCGCGTCTGACATCGTCTATAGCAACCTATTTTCCGGTGTGCACGGAAACTACGTCCGCGAAAGCATCGAGCGTATTGGGTTGGATCCCGATAATCTGAGAGAAGGCGAGAAATCCAAGATGAGCTTTGCGGATGGTCGCTCCAAGCCAAAAGCTTGGAAGGATATCTGGGGCGCCGGGCATGGCGTGGCGCAGATCCATGACATTCCTACCACCTCCGAGATCGTGAGACGGCTTAGTCGGGAGTACGTTGCTGCGCGCGATCGTATTGCACGATTGCCCTGATCCCAAGACAAAAGGGCATCGCGCAACACAAGTGCAATCACTGTGACTGCGGTATCCGACTTTCTCGGTACCGTGGGATCTAAGGATGCTCCGCACAAACGCGAATCGAGTATGCTTGGCCGTTTAACGGGAAACTAAATGCGCCACGACGCCAACCTATCAGCCCAGAGCGAAGCTGTCTGGCACGCGCGGAGCAGCATTCGCGGGCTGCGCGCGAGGCATCAGCATGAGCCCGAACCGCGCTCATGCTCGAGCAGCCAGCAGTTTGCCGCGCGCCATCCACAAGCTGGACAGCGCGAACAAGGTCATGAGTTGCGCGGTGTTCTTCCTCAGCCCTCGAAAGCGGACCTTGGTGTAGCCGAACTGCCGCTTGATGACCCGGAACGGATGCTCGACCTTGGCCCGGATGCCCGCCTTGATTCGCTCGACCTGATTGACGAGCGCGCCAAGCGGTTTGCTTTGGTCCGGGACGCGACGTTTGCCGGGCTTCATCGCCACGTGCCAGTTCACGCCCGCCCGCGCGTCCGGACGCTTGTCCACGCCTTGATAGCCCGCATTGCCAAACGCGTCGGTTTCGTCGCCATGCAGCAGGCTGTTGGCCTCAACCACGTCGTTGACGTTGCCCGCCGTGCCCCGCACCGTGTGCACCAGGGGTGCCAACGTCCCTGGCAAGCCGCGAGTCTTCCTCGTATATCTGGGTGGCGGCAAGCAATACAAGGACATCATCACGAAGTCAGCGCTGGAAGCGCTATAGCGGCTTTTCGCTGGAAGGCGCGAGCGCCAAGCCGGAAGCGATGGCTGCCTGATCCGTTCGCGCCCCTCTGCCTGCGTGACTGATCGGCGCCGTTGGCCCAGGATTCCCGGACGATCGGCTGGAACCCCTTCGACCAGGACAGCCGCTGATTTCATGCAGCGCTGGTCGCCGTGTTCGATCGACAACCAGGCAGAGACTCTTCCCTTTCCGCGCCCGGCAAGCGTTCAGACGTTTGCTAACGACCCCAACCGCAAAAACGCTCGAGCAGATCCGCCTCAGTTTCATGGACCTCGACCGGCAGGCCGCCTGCGCCCGCAAAGGCCAGATAGCGGGCGCGATGCTGGCCGTTTCGAAACGACACCACACCTTCGCGGGCAAAGCCAATCAATCCGGCTAACGTACGGCAGCGCCGGGTTGTGAACGTTACATAAGGAATTTCCGGAATCCGCTCCTGCCCGGGTGCCAGGAACTCGCGAATGCCGCGCACCTTGCCCGCATGCCAGTACTGCGCAGCTTGGAGGACATAGTCCGTTTTATCGCGATCTGCGCAAGCAAGCAGCTTCTTCAGGTCGATCAAGACCACCTTATGACGCGAGTCGGGGGCGTCGAAGCCGCATTTCATGCGGGTGAATGAATAGGGACTATGACCGGGGATAGGAACGATCCAGTTCCCGTCAGAACTGCGCTGCACCTGATCTGTTGGCAAGGCGACTCCGATTTATTGTTCTCTCCGAAGCCTCGTCGGGTCCGGATTCGATGCGGCGCGGTTGGAACAGCGCTGCAATGAAATTCGTATGACCAAGCATTATGCGTTAGCGCCGCGCCTGTGTGAACTCGCCGATCACTAAAGCGGATGGCTTCGCGGCGCGGCATAAGTTGCCCCCGTCGAAGCTCCGTCGCTGCCCGGCTGCCCCAGTTCCGCCGCGTGGGAAACCCATCTGGACCGGTTGACAGCGAGCGACGTACGAAAAAAATGGCCGACACTTGTGCCGGCCAAACGCCCTTAACAGTGAAAGCCAAGGTCGATATGAGACTGTCGTGGGCACGCCAGGGGGCGCGCCTCGTCCTGCGGGCAGGAAGTTAGAAGCGATGTCGCATGCCGAGCATTGCGCCGGTCTGGTTTTGGCCTGGCATCGTATTGGGCGTACTGGTCACACCGAAGGTTGCATTGCCCTTGTTGTTAACATAGCCAAGCAGCAGGTACGCGTCAGTACGCTTGGACAAGGCGTAGTCAGCGTTCAGCACGAACATCCACGAATCTTTGCTGTCGGTGCGGGCGTCGGTGTAGTAAGCCGCGCCGGTCAGGGTAAAGGCGGGAGTGAACTTGTAGTTCGCGCCGAGCCAGTACAGGTTGTCGTGACGGGCCGTGCCAGTCGTGACTTCGTCACGCATCCAGCGGTAGCCGCCAAACACCTTGGCAGCACCGAAGGCATACGACGTACCAATCGCAGCACGTTTTGCGGCGAGGTCCGCGGAAGCCAGGGTGCTACGCTGGAACTGGTCGTAGGCGACGCCCACCGAGAACGGCCCGTTCGCGTAGGCCAAACCACCGCCAAAGTTCTTGCCAACCTTGAAGTGGCCTGGCACTTCGCCGCCGAGGCCAGCGTTGACGTCACGGCCGAAGCTATAGAAGCCGGTTGCCGTCAAGCCGCCGAACTTGCCGGTGTACTTGATGGCGTTGTCGGCGCGACCGTTAAATTGATTGTCGACCGAATTCAGCGAGTACATCGGGCCCGCCGCCATGGGGTCGTAGGCGCCAAACAGGTCATACAATGAATTTTGCTGTCGGCCCAGGGTGACGGCACCGAAATTGCCTTGCAGGCCAACATAGGCCTGGCGACCGAAGAGGCGGCCACCCTGCGCGGATTTACCGCTATCGATATCAAAGCCGCTTTCCAGCACGAAGATACCCTTCAGGTTGTTGCCGAGGTCCTCGACCCCGCGCAGACCCCAGCGTGAACCTGAGAGGCCACCGGACGTCACGCCAACGACGGAGCCACTGCCGCTGGCGCCACCATTGACGTGGTTTTGAAAACTGATGCCGGCATCAGCGACGCCATAGAACGTCACGTTGGACGACGATTGGGCAAAGGCAGAGCCGGACATGGCGCACGCTGCGGCTGCCACTGCGAAGAGAGCTTTTTTCACTGTCAATTCCAGTTTCTTTTTTAGCGAAGAGTCCAGCCGGTGGCGTCACGGCTTGCGTGCGAGCCGTGACCACCCACCGACGCGGTCGCCAGATATTGCGACAGGAATGTGACAGCAATGAGTCAACAATTATGCAGCGACATGTACAATCATTTCGAAAATAAGAACAATAAGCGCACGTCCGGGCCCATGCTTTTTGGCTAAACTCCATCGGAGGGGCACGCCGATACTTCTCTGACGCGAGTGACAGATTTTTGACGAATTCGTGTTGGTCTGCCCCCAATCCCTCCTATGTCCCCAATTCCCGGTTATGCACGCTTGGCAGTCGCATCATCGAAACCGTCGGGCATGCCGGGGCACGATTGCGCCTGACCGTCGATGAAGACCGACTAGCCCTGCCACCAACCCGGGTCAACTGGGTTCCCGGACCAACTCAGCGTACCGACCCGGCCGATCACGGCAACCTGTTCCACGCATACACCGAAGCGTTCGAAGAAGGCGGTATCACGGCGTTCGCGCGAAACAAAGCCATACCTGCCATGTTGGCCCCTACCTTGCGAAACCTCGATCAATGCTCGCATCAGACGCTGCTCGCAAACCAAGTTCGTCAGGGCTGCCCCCTCTCTGAGCATCCACGCACTGAGGTCTCGCAGTGAAAGATCGAGCATCCTTGCGGCATGCGCCCGACTCCAAGGCGCATTCGGTTCGCCAAAGACTGTCCGCGCAAGTTTCAAGGTAAGGGGCTTCGCCGGATCGTGTGTCCAGTTGCGGCGCGAGTGATCACCGCTCTCGTCCCGGATGGGACGCCTCGAAGCCATGACGTCAAAATGTATGACGTCACTGGCTGCTATGAGGCTATGCGACATGGTGTACAGGTCAAAGCGCCGATACGCGCTCACCCGCGCACTTTCCCCCGCCTTCAATGCGACACTACGCATCGCGCCGCGCAACCAGCAGCCTCCACTGCGGCAGTGGACATCAACATCGAACGGCAGCCGGATGTTATTCAGTTGCATTCCGTGGGCAGCCGGTGGCTTGTCTAGGCGGTCGCCCGACGCAAACCGCCATAGCTAGCCCAGGATCGTGCCACGAGGTATCCCGCATCCACCGGCAGATTCACCCCGGTGATGGCCGCGGCCCAGTCGGAGGCCAGGAACAAGACAGCCTTTGCCACTTCTTCTGCCCCGACCAGACGTCCCAATGCCGCGCTGCTTGCCAACTCCGGCGCCTCCAGGGTGTGGGACGCCAGTCCTTTCTCCAGCGCTGGCGTATGCGTGAAGCCCGGTGAAACACTGTTCACGCGAACGCCCCTGGGACCCCATTCCCCAGCGAGGCACTCGGACAGGTTGATGACGCCCGCCTTTGCTGGTGCCGTAGAACAAAGGAAAGTTGGGTCTTCCGCAATTTGTGTGACGACGGCGAATTCGCGTGGAGGACCTTGCCGTCGTCTTTCCTGCCCCACTCCCACCATTCTTCTTATTGACTAACCTGGGCGAGCCTCGTCGGCCTCGCCCTGGCCCCACGAGCTCATTCCTCTGCGATGGCGAACGGTCTAGCGGGTCCAGTAGGACAAGGCGGGCCGATTCAGCTTGGCTTCAATACCCGCAGCCGCAGAAGCGCGATGTTCGCGCGGCCATACATCTGGCGCTTGAGGAACTTGATCCGGTTGACGTGACCCTCGGTCTGGCCATTGCTCCATGGCAGCTTGAAGGCCGCCCGCACAGCCGGTAAGTCGGCGCGCAGGCTTTTGCGCGAACCTTCGCATTTCCGCAGCGTCGCAGCGCGACAGACGCTTCAACCATCGATCGAACTGCCGCGGACTTCGCCGGTGCATGAGCCCGAGAAACTCCCGCGCGAGGCTGCGGACGTCGCCCACCACGGGTTCGATCTTGCACAGCGCCTGCACGAAGCGCTCGTGGTCCGCGTTCCTGGGCTCCTCGACCGCGAGCTTCCTCCATCCGACTAGCCATCCGAACACGCGCCTGGCCGACGGGCACGGCATCGTGCGCACGGGTGCCTGGAAAAGAGGCGTCTTGCCCTGCGGAAAAAGGAGGCGAATCACGCGTGGATGTTCTCGGCAAACGTACGACGGGAGCAGCCGGCGTTTGCACACTTGAAGCGACGCACCTCAACGGCGAGAACAACCCGCTGCTCGAGCATCGGACGTTCTTCCAGTCTGCGCACATAGCGGCCGTGGAGTCGATTACTCCAACGACGGCAGGCAGGACAAGGTGCCGCGCGAACCGTACTGCAGGCTTCGACAGTAATGGTTTCCCCGCACGCGTCGCTGGAGGCGACGCGCTTACCCACACGGGCGAGAATACGATCGATCCCACCGAGAACTTGCCTCATGGTAACGATCAACGTACGGCCAAACCGGCCCGAAATCAAGCCCTCGACTCGGCCGTCACACAAAGTGCGGGAGACCCGTTTTCCTGTCCCGAAACGAGCCAAGGCAAGCTCGCGCCCCCCCAGCGTGCGCCAGGCGCTGGCTATCCTTAACGAGTGTTCGCGTGGCTGACCGAAGCCGGCTACCTGGCCGGCAATCCGCTCGCGCTCGCCCGCCGGGGCGCCCGCCGACCCGGCCGCGGATCACGCGCTACCTGAGCCACGACCTGTGGAACGCGGTCAGGGCTGAGATCGAAGCAATGCCGGTCGCGGCCGAGCGCGAACGCATCACGGCTTTGTCGCCGTGACGCTTGTCATGTCGTTGCTGCTGGCCTGGTAGGTGAGCGTGCCGGTGATGTTGGTCACGGTGAAGGTCACGCTGTTCTTTCGCTTGGAGATCGTTCCGCTCGTGACCGTGCACTGTCCGCCGGCGCCCGTGGTGCAGGCCGAGCTCCCGCTGTAGCCGCCGCTCCAGGTTCCGCTCACGGTTGCGTTCGGCACCGGGTTGTGGCTGGCATCGTGTACCGTGACCGTGACGGTGGTGGTCCATCCCGTCTTGTTTCCGGTGCTGCTGGCGCTCAGGCCGCCCACGTGCACCACGGGCAGACTCGCGATGCCGGCTCGAGGGCCGCTCGACAGGTCCAGGGCGAAGCTGCCGCCCTTGCCCAGGTTCACGCTGTCCTCGGACGGGGACACCTGGATGGTGTACGTCCCGGCCACGGTTGGCAGTGCGTGCAGCGTTTCCTGACGGCCGATGCCACCGCATTCGACGCCGGCCATGCACAGGCTCTCGGACAGCACGACGCCATTGGGGTCCAGCAGCCGGGCGTCGAGATCGGGATCCCACTGCGCGGCGAAGCAGCCGCCCAATAGCGGCAGGATGCATTTCGCCTGGCCGTTAATGGTGACCGTGGCACCGATGGGAACACCGAGGTCAGCCTGGGCGATGGAGAACGTGTAGCTCCACTGACCATGATTCGCCACGCTGCCGGTGACCCTGCGATACGTCGGAAGGACGGTCGGCTGGTAGCTGGTGCCCCCCTTGGCGCTGGCCACCAGCGCGTAGCCGTCAAGGAGCCCGGCGCCGATATCATTGTCCTTGCCGGCGGGGCCGCGGTCCTGTGCCGTGGCTTCGAGCTTCTGCCGCAGGTCCGCTGGCGACAGGGTCGGATTCGCCTGTAGAGCCAGGGCGACGATGCCGGAGACGAACGGCGTGGCCATGGAGGTGCCACTGTAGGTTACATAACCGCTGACCGTGCCGGCCTTTGCAGCCGTGATGGTCAGTCCGGGTGCACAGATGTCCGGCTTGACACGGTTATCCAGCGTCGGTCCCCGGCTCGAAAACGGCGTCACGTAGATGCCGTCCGAATGGTTGGGCGCGCCGGCGGGAGCGGACCACTCCGCGCATGCCGCCACGGTGATGGCTTGCGCTGCGGCCCCGGGCGAGCCGACCGTCCCTGGTTCGTCGCCCGAATTTCCGGCCGCCACCACCACGACAGCACCGCTGCTCACCGCTGCATCGACGGCCTGGCTCAGGGAGTCCTGTCCGTCTGACGGCGCGCTGGAGCCCAGACTCATGGAAATGATCCGCACCCCCTGGGACACGCACCAGTCGATGCCGGCGATGACCTGGCTCTCGAGTCCGGAGCCGGACTGGTCGAGCACCTTGGCCGCGTAGATCGCTGCGCCGGGCGCCACGCCCTTGTAGGTGGCGGCGCCCGAGCCGCCCGTGCCGTCGCCGAAGGCGATCGACGCGACGTGGGTGCCGTGGCCGTGGTCGTCATATGCACTGGTCCGTCCATTGATGACATCAAAGAACGGGATCGGTCGCGCGTCAAGCTGCTCGTGGTTCGGATCGACGCCCGTGTCGACGATGCAACCCTTGATGCCGGCGCCGTCAACCCCGAAGCTGGTGCGTGCCGCGTCCGTGCCGAAGTCGGCGCGGGCGGCGTTGAGCTTGGTCGAAACGGTGAAGTCCTCCTCGATCCGCCGCACGCCAGGCTGCTGCGCCAGCGCCCTTATCTGGGCGGTCGTCATGGTGGCGGAGAATCCGCGGATGATCCTGAATTCGCGGTCCAGCGTGAAAGCACCGACCGCCTGCCGCGCCGTGGCCGCAGTGCCCGGGCCGCTGAACGTGACGACGACACGGACGAGGTCACCTGGCCGTGCCGCCGCGATCCGCGCCTGCAGATCATCAGAGATCCGGTCGCCGTCACGGTCGACTAGGCGGGCCGAACGCGCTGCCTCCGTGCCGGGTGCCGGCCGGTTCGAGTCGGGCAGCGGCGCGGCCTGAATGGACAAAGCGACAGCCGTCAGACAACCCAGTGCAGCGAAATGGCGCATTTTAGGTTCCCCTTTTTGTTTGAGGCAATTTCGGGAGCGCGCAGCTTCCCGACCCGTCAATCGTCGTCCCAGCCTCGGGCTAAAGGCTTCCAATGGGTGTGCGCCAGACGGTCAAGCAAGCGCGACCGGTTCCGTGAAATGCGGAAAATTTTCCATCAGATCAAGAACTAACGGACAGCTCTCAGCTCTCGGAGTCTAGGATGCGAAGTGGCAAACTTCATGCGGACTGCGTGCGAAATGACACTTTTGCCTTCGATCCAAGTGAAAGCAAAAGTGCCACTGCAATCGGGGAGCGTTAAAAACCTTGGGGTTCAAACTCCGAGAGCCCGAGTTGCAAGCGGGCGCGCGGACAACGCCGGATCGCGAGCACGCCGCTTCGCCGCCCCGGGGTCGATTCTCGCGATTGGTTTGCGCCGGCTGGCTCGCCGCCGCCGCGATCGGCGCATAACAGTTTTGCCTCCGATTGGCAAACAACGACGTTACCCTGCCTTGCGCCTAACGGTGATCCATGCTATTGAACGAGGCGCACCTGCAGGAAGGAAGCGCATAGAGTGGAAGCTGATCACAAATTTGCCGGTGACCACCCGCAGGCAAGCTGTCGAGAAGCTGGACTGGTACGCGCTACGATGGAAAATTGAAGTGTTCCACAAGATCCTGAAGTCCGGCTGCAAGGCAGAGGACTCCATGTTGCGTACCGCCGACCGGCTGGCCAATCTGATCGCCGTATTCTGTGTTCTTCTGGCTGACGATGGTGCATCGAGCCACCCCACGTCTACCGGCAGAAATCGGATTAACGCCGCCAGAAATCGAGCGGCTCGATCAGTTGGTCAAAGATACCGCGAAGACATCAACTGCCGAGCCTCTTACCCGGTACACCATCAAACTCGCCCAATTGGGCGGCTATCTGGCACGCGCTAACGATCCCCCACCAGGCAATACCGTGATCTGGCGAGGCTTACGAAGACTCATCGATATTCAGCTCGGGTTCAAACTCGCCAAAAATTGTGGGTAATCGCAAGGGAGACGAAGCGCTTACCCACGCGGGCGAGAATACGATCGATCCCACCGAGAACTTGGCTTATGGTAACGATCAACTTAAAGCCGGATCGGCCCGAAATCAAGCCCTCGACGCGGCCGTCACACAAAGTGCGGGAGACCCAAATTTATTTTGCGCTACGGCCGGGCGCCTGCGGGCACGCGGGTCCGAGTGGGAGGGTCAGGCCGCAGTGCTGGCCAGCGCCTCGGCCCACTTGCTGCGCCACACCGCCAGCTCGCACATGACCGACCAGCGGGTCGACCTGCGATTTGTGCGCGACAACTTTGGTCATGCCTCGATCGCCACCACCAGCGCGTACCTGCACAGCGAAGAGGATGCGCGACACGAAGCTACGTAGGAGCGGCATCGTATCGGCTGGACCAGCAAGACATAAGGCGCGACCCGCGCGGCAAGCCAGAAGTATTTCTGCACCATCGGGGGCGCCTCCGAGGTTGACCCCCAGCCTGATAGCGTCTCTACGCTTCCAGCCAGGTATGCTGTCCCCACGCCGCATCCTCGCCGGTCTTGACCGCATGAGCCGCGGCCTGTTCGAGCCAAGGCGCATGGGTCTTGGGAACGACCAGCATCGTCAAACCCAGGCCGTCCATCACCCGCAAGGCGTGCTCGAGATTGACGCCCTTGCCGTTCTCTAGCTTGGACAGCATGCCGACGGAGACACCGCAATGCCTCGCCGCCTGGTCAATGGGTATCCCTTCCCCTGCGCGGGTGGCTCGAATGCGGTCGCCCAGTTGGTGAATGGTGCGAATTGTCGCGCGCGAAGGTGGTGTTGGATCAGGTAGTGGTCGCGGCATCGGGGCTCGTCCGAGAAGAAAGCAAGCCAGCGTGGAGGCTCTGGCCAGATTGTCGAGTAGCGCAAGGGAATCGCACCCTCACGCCCTCACAGATCCGGACATGAACCTCTCGATTCATCCGGCTCCTATCGTCCAACCGTGGTCTCCATGGCCCAGTGCGCAAATAAGCCTGGCTGTCGAGACTTGACGTCTTTCAGCCATGCCGCTGCACGCACCTTCCGACCGCGGAGGTGTTTGTATTTCCGTTGGGCCCAGCGGACTAGCGCGGCATCGACGGCAAGCAGCACCTGCGCCAGCGCAGACCGATAAAATCGACCGTAGTACTGAATCCAACCCCGCAAAGTCGGACGCGTTCGGTCCGCCAACTCAGCCAGACTCAGGTCATAGCGGTGCAACACACTACGGCGACGCATCTCCTGCCGCATCGCTTTCGCAGCCTTGTTGCTGACTGCAGGTACGAAGCCAACCGACAGCTTGCCCACCCGATTTCTGACACTTCGCGGCCTGAACGTATAGCCCAGGAAGTCGAACTGACATAGCGGATAGCTTGCATGCCTGTTGGCCTGCTTGCAATACACGATCTTGGTCTTCTCTGGATGCAAATCCAGCTTGCATTCGGCCAGCCGCGTCTCTAGCCCCTGCTTGAGCAGCCGCGCCTGCGCTTCGCTCTTGCAATGACAGATGGCATCATCGGCATAACGCTCGAATGGTACGTCCGGATGATGCTTCTGCATCCACCGGTCGAACGCATAGTGCAGGAACAGGTTAGCCAGCACCGGACTGACGACACCGCCTTGCGGCGTGCCCTTGTCCGGGTACTCCACGGCCCCGTCAGGCGTTTGTACAGGTGCCTTGAGCCAGCGCTCGATGTACAGCAGCACCCACGCGCAGTCTGTGTGGCAGCGCACCGCGCGCATCATGAGTTCCCAATCGATACTACCGAAGAAATTCTTGATGTCGAGGTCGAGCACCCACTCGTACTCCCAGCATCGCTGCCGGGTGACGCTCAGCGCCTGATGCGCCGATCGTCCGGGGCGATACCCATATGAGTCACCGTGAAACACCGGTTCCACGAGCGGCTCCAGGCATCGTTTGACCACCGTCTGAGCGATGCGATCGGAGATCGTTGGGACGGTCAGCGCGAACTACACAAGTGCTCAACGAGCATTTGGGATGGGCTGAGATCCGCCATCCGTTTCATCCGCTCCGGGGCCAACGCTTTCCGGTCCTGAAGACGCGCCGCGTGGCGGGCGCCGACACACTGCTGCTGGGTCATGTAGAGCGCGGCAGCTTCAGTATTGCCCGCGATTGGACCGACTGGGGCGCGCCTATCGTCGAAGACGATCGCGAGGTCCCTGCGTGTCGCTTCGATCTGGGCATGCTGCTGGAGCTGATTGCGCTGATCGACCAGCTTGCCGCTTCGTCCTCCAAGAAGTCATCCAAAGAATCCAAAGGAGCTTGATCAATGGATCACGTTCACCTACTATCAGACCAGTTTTTAACGTGGTCCGCCAATGCAAGATATTCCGTCGTCCACTCTACGCAAACGCCGCGCGCAATTGCTCAAGCAAATGCCGGCATTGGACACGCTCTTGCGAGGCTCGCTCATCGAACGCTACAAGCGCTGCGGCAAGCCTGGCTGCAAGTGCGCCGACGGCCCCGGTCATGGCCCCAAGTACTACTTATCGGTGAGTTTCCCCGGGCGCCGGCCGCAAATGGACTACGTGCCACAGGCCGATTACGCCGAAGTCTCCGAACACTTGACGAACTATCACCGGGTCCGCGAGATCATCGAGGAGATCTGCGAGATCAATCGCGAACTACTACGCCGCCGCGAGGCGCTCTGAGGGGCGTCGGTGAGCCAGGCACCGCTGTCGCTCACCATCTCCATCGATCCGCAATCAGCCGGCGTACTCATCGCCAACATGCTCGAGGCTTGGCTCACCGCCGAGTCCGCGCTGGAACCGAGTGAGGAGGCCGTCGATGAACACCAAGATCACCCCGCAACATCACAGCAAGCCGGCGTACATCTATATCCGCCAGTCGACGCTGGCTCAGGTACGGCATCATCAGGAGAGTACCGAGCGCCAGTATGCGTTGCGCGACAAAGCGCTGGCACTGGGTTGGCCGGACACGTCGATCCGGATCCTGGACCGGGACCTCGGTCAGTCGGGCGCCCAGATGACCGGCCGCCAGGACTTCAAGACGCTGGTGGCGGATGTCTCGATGGGGCAAGTGGGCGCCGTGTTTGCGCTGGAAGTCTCGCGCCTGGCGCGCTCGAATCTGGACTGGCATCGCCTGCTCGAGTTGTGTGCACTCACCCATACGCTCGTCATCGACGCCGATGGCTGCTACGATCCGGGCGACTTCAACGACGGTCTGCTGCTCGGTCTCAAAGGCACAATGGCACAGGCCGAACTTCACTTTTTGCGCGGGCGCCTCCAAGGCGGCAAGCTCAATAAGGCGCAGAAAGGTGAGTTGCGCTTTCCGCTGCCAGTTGGCTTGTGCTATGACGATGAGGGTCGCATCGTCCTCGATCCCGATGACGAGGTTCGCGGCGCCGTGCAACTGGTATTTCGTTTATTTGAACAGACCGGCAGTGCATACGCAGTCGTCAAGCGCTTTGCCGAAGATGGGCTGCGCTTTCCTAAGCGCGCATACGGCGGTGCCTGGGCAGGTCGACTCATCTGGGGGAGCCTGAGACACGAGCGCGTGCTCGGTTTGATCCGCAATCCCTCGTACGCGGGCATCTATGTCTTCGGCCGTTACCAGTATCGCCGACGCATCACGCCACAGGGAGAGGTCCATCAGCGCGTGCAGCCGGTACCCAAGGCGGACTGGCGCGTCCATCTGCCCGACCATCACGAAGGCTATATCACGCCGGAGGACTTCGAGCGCAATCAGGCGCGACTGGCGCGCAACCGAACCAATGGCGAAGGTTCCGTGCTCAGCGGTGCGGCGCGTGAAGGGTTGGCGCTGCTGCAGGGGATGCTGATCTGTGGCTGCTGTGGTCGGGCGCTGACCGTGCGGTACCAGGGTAACGGTGGCCTTTATCCGTTGTACCTGTGCAATGCGCGCCGCCGCCAGGGTCTGGCGACAACCGATTGCATGAGCGTGCGCAGCGACCTGCTCGACAACGCGATCGGCGAAGCAGCGCTCGCGGCCCTGCGGCCAGCGGAACTCGAACTGGCCATGAACGCCCTGAACGAACTCCAGCAGCGCGATCACGCCATCATGCGCCAATGGCATATGCGCATCGAACGCGCCGAGTATGAGGTCGCGCTTGCCGAGCGTCGCTACCAGGAATGCGATCCCGCCAACCGTCTGGTCGCGGGCACCCTCGAGCAGCGCTGGAATGACGCGATGCTTCGCCTCGAAGCCATCAAGACGGAAGCCGCCCAGTTCCAGAGCCAGAAGGCGCGCGTCGCCACGCCCGAACAGAAGGCCCAGATCCTCGCACTTGCCCGCAATCTGCCGCGCCTTTGGCGTGCCCCGGCGACCCTAGCGAAGGATCGCAAGCGCATGTTGCGACTACTCATCCGGGACATTACGGTCGAGAAGCTGCCCGCAACGAGACAGGTAGTCCTACATGTGCGTTGGCAGGGCGGCATCTGTACCGACACCACCGTGACTTTGCCCAAGCCGGTCACCGACGCGATGCGCTATCCCACTGCGACCGTCGAGCACGTGCGCAAACTTTCGCAACATCTGTCCGACCCACAAATCGTTGCGCACCTTAATCAGGAAGGCCTGCGCAGCCCAACTGGCAAATCGTTCACGCTCTCCATGGTCAAGTGGATCCGCTACCGGTACGGGATTGCGCCGACCAGCCTCAAGCGGACTGACGAACTCACGGTACAACAACTCGCTCACCGACTGGGCATCAGTCCACACGTCGTGTATTACTGGATTGAGCGCCAGGTGGTCCACGCTCGGAAGCTTGATGGACGGGGCCCGTGGTGGATCACCCTGGATCCTACCAAGGAACAACAACTGCGGGACTGGGTGCGCACTTCAGGGCATCTTCGGGGGCAACATTCCTACAATCAACTGTGAGAGGTGCATTATGAGATCACCGTCGGTATTCCCAACGGCCTCGTTCCCGCACCTCCCGCTTTGGGTATGTCAACCCGCAGCACCGGCGGCGGCATGTAGCTGCCGGAGGACATCCGATTCCAGATCCGATACAGATTGTTCTTCAAATCCGCCTCGAATTCCTTCATCGACTGTCCATCCACGCCCGCCGCCCCCCGGTTGGCCTTCACCTGCTGATATGCTTCCCACACCTCAGGTTTGGAAATACAAAACGGTTTTGCTTTATCCATGCGGGTCCTCCCCTTGCGGGTTGCCCGCAGCACAAAGCCAGACGATGACGCCCCTTCGGTCCAGCCCCATTACAGGACCTTCAGCCCTACTACGGACGTCTCCGCCCCTGTGCCCCGCATCGGTACTCTCATCCTTGCGGAGGCCTTCCGCTTGGATTTCTCCCTTCGCATCGGGACGACAGGTTCCCAAGTTCCTTACTGAAGCCTGAGTCAAAGTCACGCCGCCTATATGCCGGATGCCGAGTGGGCCGTCAGCAGGCATCGCCCAAACTTGTCCCGGAGCATGAAACCCCCCCGGTTTTGACATCGATTATCACTATTACGACACGTCATCAGCGGTTCACTCGCGTTCGTCTCTTTGACTCCCACCTGCCGGGGTTCCCCCCGACTTTTCCAACAACGCTCACCACGAGGGCTCTTTACCCACGCAGCTTGTGGCGGTTTGAAGCCTGCTCCTGCAAGCCGACTTCGAGGGGCCGTCCCTCATCTTCAGTAAAGCATCGTGAACATCGGTCAGCTGATGCTCACGTTCTTGGCACACATTTCATGATAGTGAAATTATATCCCGGATCGGATTTTGGCTGCCTTCTATGCTGAGGGGAACTGCTTCATGCCAGCCAGCGATTCATGGTTGTAGGCGAAGCTCGGCGATTAATTGCATTCTAAGTTCGGCAACGGCTCCGCCTGAATACCAGGCAAGCTCCGAGTGAGCTCCACACTGGCCGCACCGGGTACGTCATATACATGGATCTAATACGTCGCCACATCCGCGCCAATTTGTGGCGCAGTTTGAAGAACTGCGCCACAATGACGCCATCCCTCCAGCAAACTGCGCCACGGCCCACATGTCCACTGCCCACGCCCTCCTAGTGTAGTGTTCTGTTCTTGATGGAACATATATGAGACTATTGCTCTACTGCGACACAGCGTGGAGAGAGCAATTGCGAGTTGCCCCTGAGATCCTGTTGACCGACGAAGAGCGAACCAAGTTGACGAGGCTGGTTCGGTCCAAGCTCACGAGCGTGAGGCTGGCGCAGCGCGCGCGTATCGTGCTGCTGGCCGCCAACGGAATGCAGAACAAGGACATCGCCGAGCAGTTGCGAGTCGGACGCGTGCAGGTCTCGCGTTGGCGTGAGCGGTATGCGCAATCGGGGCTGGCCGGGATCGAACGCGACTTGCCGCGCGGTGCGCCGCCGGTGAAGGTGGACACGGCGCGGTTGGTGGAACTGACCACTCAAGCCAAGCCCGTGGCCGCCACGCACTGGAGCACGCGCAAGATGGCCGCCGAGTTGGGCGTGAGCGCCAGCACCATCATGCGCCATTGGCACGCCCACGGGTTGAAGCCGCACATCGTGCGCGGCTTCAAGGTGTCGCGCGATCCGAAGTTCGTCGAGAAGCTTGAGGACATCGTGGGCCTGTACATGTCGCCACCCGAGCATGCGCTGGTGCTGTGCTGCGATGAGAAGAGCCAGGTGCAGGCGCTGGATCGCACACAGCCCGGTCTGCCGCTGAAGAAGGGGCGCGCCGCCACCATGACCCACGATTACAAGCGCAATGGCACGACCACGCTGTTTGCCGCGCTCAACGTGCTCGATGGCCAGGTCATCGCCCAGTGCCAGCAGCGCCACCGTCATAGCGAGTGGTTGAAATTCCTGCGCAAGATCGACCGCGAGACGCCCAAGGAAAAAACACTGCATCTGATCGCCGACAACTACGCAACGCACAAGCATCCTGCGGTGCAGGACTGGCTGGCCAAGCATCCGCGATTCAACATGCACTTCACGCCCACTTCGGCATCATGGATGAACATGGTTGAGCGGTTCTTTCGCGACATCACAACCGAGCGACTTCGCCGCGGCGTATTCACCAGCGTGCCGGAACTGGTCGACGCCATCAACGAGTACATCGCTCACCACAACATCAACCCCAAGCCGTTCATCTGGACCAAGAACGCTCGCGACATCCTACAGAAGGTCATTCGCGCCAACCGTCGCTTAAGTTCCAAACAGAATGGAACACTACACTAGAAAGCATTCGTAAAGCCTCCGCGGGATTGATGCTCGCCGAGTTGCTGGCCCAGCATCCCGACGTTGCGCGGCGAACAGCACAACGTTGGATCAGCCAATGGATCGATGGCGAACAGATCACGGCGATCGGCAAAGGGCGCGCCCGTCGTTATTTCGTGGCGAAAACGACAGAGGTTGCCGCGACCGCCACGGAGCGAGACCGCTTCCCGGGTTACATCCCGCTTTCCGCAGACAGCCGCGACATCGTGGCGTATATCGATCAGCCCCCGGAGGCGCGCAAGCCCGTGGGCTACCAACGCGACTTCCTTGACGCCTATCAACCCAATGTCACACGGTATCTGTCGGAATCGCTTCGCCGTCAGCTACACAAGATGGGCAAGACCGCACAGGCTGATGACCCCGCTGGAACCTATAGCAGGGCTATTCTGAACCGGCTGCTGATTGACCTGTCATGGGCATCGAGTCATTTGGAGGGCAACACCTATTCCCGCCTGGACACCCGTGAGCTGATTGAGCACGGGAAGGCGGCGCAAGGCAAGGCGGCTATCGAAACCCAGATGATCCTCAACCACAAGACTGCCATCGAACTGCTGGTGGGGAACATCGGTACGGTCGGTTTCGACCGCTATACCTTGATGAACCTGCATAGCGCCTTGTCGGAGAACCTGTTGCCCAACCCTGCCGATGAAGGCCGGATTCGCCAGCATGCGGTGGACATTGGCCAAAGTGTTTACCGTCCCCTCTCAGCACCACAGCAAATTGAGGGCGCACTAGATGTCCTGCTCGAGAAAGTGAATCAAATTGCCGATCCCTTTGAACAATCGTTCTTCGTGCTGGTGCACCTGCCATACCTGCAGCCATTCGCGGACGTCAACAAACGCACCTCACGCCTGGTGGCCAATCTGCCGCTGTTCCGTGCAAACCTTTGTCCGCTCACGTTCCTGGATGTGCCGGAGCAAGCTTATAGTCGCGCCATCCTTGGCATGCATGAGATGACCCGCGTCGAATTGCTGCGCGATCTCTACGTTTGGGCCTACGAGCGCTCAACGCAAGAGTACCTGGCCATCAAGCAGGATCTGGCGGAACCCGATCCGCTACGCCTTGCCTGGCGTGATGTGATCAAACAATCGATCCGGGACGTCGTGCTGCAACCCGATCAGGATGCGCTATCCGTGATTCGGCAGGTCGTCATGGCAAAAGTGCCAGCAGTGGATCGTGACAACGTGCAAGCGCTGATCGTAGAAGAACTCCGACGGCTGCACGAGGGCGTACTGGCCCGCTACGGATTGCGCCCCTCGGAACTCGCAGCTTGGAAAGCATCCCAGGTGGCTGGGTCTCCCAACTGATTGCATTGCCGCCACGTGAACAAGCTCTACACTCTGCACGCTCCCGGTAGTGATCGCGGCGTGGAAGCCTGTCCCGAAAAGAAGGGAAGCCCGCGCGGATTCTACGAAACCGTAGCCATAGCCCTGCGCTGCGGCGGGTCGGTAGCTAAACGACGCAGGGAGCGGCGAGTGAAGGCGCGGCCTGGAGCTGCATTGTCGGACGTGCTGCTCCGAAGTGAACCGGTGTACGCCCGCGCTGCTACCAGCGACACGGGCGCCGATCTTCCACAGTAGGAGCATGTCAATGCCGGACGTGAAGCCTAAGGCCGCCCACAAATCCTCGCCCTCCTGGAGCGATGTCAAAACCAAGCTGACCGACTTCGACCGTGCCGGCCTGATCGGGCTGGTACAGGCCCTGTACGTGGCAAGTAAGGACAACCAGGCCTTTCTTGCACGCCCGGTTTACGCTGGGCCAGGATGTGCTCAAGCCATACAAAGTGACCATCGATCGCTGGCTGTGGCCGGATGTGTGCAGAAACCAGGACACCTCGGTAGCCAAGGCGAAGAAAGCGATCTCGGAGTACAAGAAGGCCAACGGCCAGCCGGAAGGGATGGCCGAACTGATGGTGTTCTATTGCGAACGGTCGTCCGGCTTCAGCGCTGACGTTGGCTACCAGGACGACGGCTATTTTGACGCCTTGGTGCGCATGTTCGAGCAGTCGCTGCAAATGATCGCTAACCTTGCCCGATACACAGCGGCCGGCACTCTGGGCACGTCTTGCCCAAGTACGCCGTACCAGTGACAATTTCGGCTGCGGGGTGGGCGATGACATGGATGCATTGCTGGCCGAGTATGGCGTCGATGGCTGATCGTGATGCGTTCGCCGCGCTGCAAGCCGAGAACGCCCGCCTGATCGCGTTACTGGAATCGCATGGCATCGCGTGGCGCTTGCCGCCGAAGGAGGCCGCGCCTGGTGTTCAGGAAGCGGAGCGGTCGCACTTTTCCACGGTCGACAAGGTGGCGCTGTTCCGCCGGTTGTTTCGCGGGCGCACGGATGCCTACCCAATCCGCTGGGAGAGCAAGTCCACGGGCAAGGCTGGCTACGCGCCGGCTTTGGTCATCTATGGCCATTTGGCCGGTGAGCACACGGTGGGCATCTATCCGCTGCTGGAAGACGACACTTGCTATTTCCTTGCCGTCGATTTCGATGAGGCCGAGTGGCGGGATGATGCCCGTGCCTTCGTGCAGTCCTGCGGCGAACTCGGTGTGCCGGTCGCGCTGGGGATTTCCCGTTCCGGCCAGGGCGCGCATGCCTGGGTCTTCTTCGCGGGCAAGGTGTCGGCGCGCGATGTGCGCCGCCTGGGCACAGCCATCATCAGCTACACCTGCTCGCGTACCCGGCAACTCAAGCTCGCCTCCTATGACCGTCTGTTTCCCAGCCAGGACACGATGCCAAAGGGTGGCTTCGGCAATCTGATTGCCCTGCCGCTGCAGAAGCGACCGCGTGAGCACGGCTGCAGCGTGTTCGTCGATGCCGATCTTCATCCCTATCCCGACCAGTGGGCGTTCCTGGCGTCAATCCGGCCAATGGTACCGCACGACATCGAGCCAACCATCTTTCGTGCCACGGGTAGCGTCCACCCGTTGGATGTCACCTTCATCGGCGATGAGGATTTAGCCACGCCATGGAAGCAAGACGATTCCGCGGCAAAGAAGCTCAGAGGCAAAATGCTGGAGTCGCTGACCGTGACATTGGCCAACCTAATCTATTTTGAGAAGGCGCAACTGCCGCAACCGCTGGCCAACCGCCTGATTCGTCTGGCGGCATTCCAGAACCCCGAGTTCTATAAGGCGCAAGCGATGCGGATGTCGGTGTGGGACAAGCCACGCGTGATCGGCAATGCAGAAAACTACCCGCAGCACATCGCCCTGCCGCGCGGCTGTCTGAATGCCGCGCTGGAACTGCTGCGCGACAACGGCATCCGCTGTGATCTACGCGACGAGCGCCACCCGGGTGAGCCCATCGATGTTGGCTTCGTCGGCACGCTTCGCCTCGACCAGGAGGCCGCCATCGCCGGGATGTTGCAGCACGATGCTGGCGTGCTATGCGCACCAACCGCCTTCGGCAAGACGGTGACGGCGGCCGCCATGATCGCCCGTCGCGGTGTGAACACCTTGGTACTGGTGCATCGCACGGAACTGCTCAAGCAATGGCAGGAGCGCCTGCTAGCCTTTCTGGGCGTCGGCAAAGGAGTCGTTGGCACCATCGGCGGCGGCAAGGTCAAGCCTTCTGGCAAGATCGACATCGCCGTGATGCAATCGCTGTCGCGGCAGGGCGAAGTCAACCCGCTGGTCGAGCACTACGGTCATGTCATCGTCGATGAATGCCACCACATTGGCGCAGTGTCGTTCGATGCGATCCTGAAACGGACCAAGGCAAAGTACGTGCTCGGCCTGACCGCCACCCCGATTCGGCGTGACGGCCAGCAGCCCATCATCTACATGCAGTGCGGGCCTATCCGGTACACGGCGGCAAAGCCGCCCAGCTCACCTCACACCTTGGAGGTCGTACCGCACACCTGCCTTTCACCAATTGAGCTGCCGACAGAGTCTGGCATTCAGGACGTATTCCGGCACTTGGTCCACGACCAGGCCCGCACTGACGCCATTGCTGCGGAAGTGCTCGAGGCCTTCAAGCAAGGCCGCAAGATTTTGCTGCTGACAGAACGCACCGAACATCTCAACGCCATCCAGGCAGCATTGGACGGGCAAATTTCCCCGCTATTCGTGCTGCACGGACGGATGTCGAAGCCGCAACGCGCCGCATTGGTCGCCGCGCTCGACACCATGCCAGCCGACGCGCCTCGCGTCTTGCTGGCGATCGGCAAACTGGTTGGTGAGGGTTTCGACCACCCGCCACTCGACACCCTGGTGCTGGCGATGCCTGTGTCGTGGACAGGAACCCTGCAACAATACGCGGGCCGGCTGCACCGGGAGCATGCCAACAAGAGCGACGTACGGATCATCGATTTTGTCGACACTGGGCACGCGGCATTACTGCGGATGTGGGAGAAGCGCCAACGAGGGTATCGGGCAATGGGGTATCGGCTGGTGGGAGGGGCCGGGACAAAGTGAGTCTTTCCCTGCAGTTGGGTTCCTGCGAGCGCTTCTTCGCCGATTCCCCCCGCGCGCATGGGTTTCCGCCCACGCCGCAACCGGGAAAAAGCCGCCCGCAGGAGCGGCACCGCATCGGATGGACCGCCAAGGCATAAGGCGCATCGCACGAAAGCGAATGGCATTTCCGCACCGATCGAGGACCGCATCCGAGCATGACCCCATCCTGATCGCGTCTCTACTGTCCCAGCCAGGCATGCTGTTCCCTGGCCGCATCCTCGCCGATCTGGGCCGCATGGGCCGCTGCCTGTTCGAGCCAAGGCGCGTGCGCCTTGGGAACGACCAGCATCGTCAAACCCAACCCGTCCATCACACGCAGGGCGTGCTCGAGATTGACGCCCTTGCCGTTCTCGAGCTTGAACAGCATGCCGATGGAGACCCCGCAATGCCTCGCCCGCCTGGTCGATGGGCACCCCTTCCCCTGCGCGGGTGGCTCGAATGCGGTCGCCGAGTTGGTGAATGGTGCGAATCGTCGCGCGTGAAGGTGGAGCCCCAATTTGACCTTCATCCGATTCATCGAAACCCCGAATCCGCCAGGGTGGGCCGGTCCACACCCACCAAGTCAGGCGCCAACCTTCCCAGCCCGCTGAACGGCCCAGGCGCCTCCAGCCATGGCCGTTAGAGCCAACACAAGGGCGAACAGCATCGCGCCCGATGCCAGGCCCACGGTGTCGATCAGGTACCCCGTCGCCACTGGCAGCAGACCCGCCGGGATATAGCCGCCGATGTTGAGCACTGCGTTGGACTGCGCCCGATGGCTGTCAGGCACGTGCAGGCCAATCAGGGTAAGGCCCCCCAGTTGGCCGAGCCCCTGGCCGGCCCCGGCGAGCAACGATGCGGCGATCAGCGCCGGCACCAGCGAGGCGTGGATGGCCAGCGCCAGGCAAGCCATCGCCAGCACTGTGGCCAACGCGCTGCCGGCAAAGATTCTCGCCACCGGCCATTGCCGGACGGCAAGCTGCACGCCGACAGCAGTGAAAAACATCGCGCAAGCCATGCCGCCAGCCAGCAAGGGACTGCGCACTTCGAGCAGCCGCGCCAGGAGCGTTGGCCCCAGCGCCAGCACGAACGACGTTGCGGTAATGCCGGGGCCGAAGGTGGCAATGCCGTACAAGACCTGGCGCCGGTTGGCGACGGGTACGTGCGGAAGTTGCAGACTAAGGGGAGCAGCCGCCCGCGTGCTACGTACGGGCAGGCGCAAGGCTGCGATCAGCGCACTGACCAGCACCAGCGCCTCGACTGCAAAGATAGGCAGTACCGGTTGCGCCAGCGCCTGGGCCAATCCACCTGCCAACAGCGGTCCCAGGCCGGCACCGAGCACCATCGCGATGGAGGCCAGCAGCGCCGCCTGGCGTTTGCGCTCGGCGCCGCCGGCATCGACCACCGCCGCCATGCCGGCCGAAACGATCACGCCCACGGCCACGCCGGCCAGCAGCCGGCCCACGGCTAGCATGCCGATCGAGGTGGCGCTGGCGAACAGTCCGCAGGCAACCAGCGCGGCGACCAGCCCGGGGATCAATACCGGCTTGCGCCCGTAATGGTCTGACAACTGCCCCGCTACCAGCAGCGTCCCCAGTAATCCGGCGATGTAGAGCGCAAAAATGACGGTCAGCATGCCGGAGGAAAAGCCGAGCTGCTCCTGCCAATGCACGTAGAGCGGTGTGGTCGAGTTCGAAAGCATGAAGACAGCAGTGACCAGCCAGGCGGCCCTCCACATGCGTGCCGGTGGGGAGACGATGGAAGGCTTGGCGACGCTGGCAGTAGAGGTAACGGACATGACGACACTCCTGTACGAGATTTCTCGAACTATAGACCAGTTCGAGAAATCTCGTACAGGTGCTATATTAAGTGCACCATGAGAGCATCTATCACTGACACGCCAGCGGATCTCCCGCCACCGCTCGAGGAACCAGCCGTCGAAGATCTGCGGCTGGAAGTTATTCTGGGCGCACTCGCCGATCCGCTGCGCCTCACCATCGTGTACAAGCTAATGCGAGAGTCGGATGCCTATGACCACCCCTGCGGATGGTTCGGTTTCGACCGGCCAAAATCGTCGCTGACCCACCATTTCAAAGCCTTGCGTGAAGCCGGCGTCATCCGCCAGCGCCAATATGGCCTGGAACGGCGCAGCCGCCTGCGCCGCGAGGATCTGGACGCGCGTTTCCCTGGCCTGCTGGCCTTAGTGGAAAACTGGCAGCCGCCGAAGCGAAACGGTAAGCCCGAGCAGACATAACAACGAATCGCGGACTCCCCTCCAGCAACGCCCCCAGAGGGACTGTGTCTGGCTTCTCGGCAGTGCGGGTTCCCGACACAGCTGGGGCGCCGCAGATTTCGCAGGTTTTACAGTTCACCGATTTGAATCGGAGCTGGCCTATATCAACTTAATTGCGACAGCCACGCGGCCGTCGCCATTCTTGAAAGCTGTGTCAGCGCCTCGGACATGGCATCGAGGGCGCCCTGGGCAACGCCTTCGTGAGTCCTTGCGGCGGAACAGACCAAAACCGAGCGCGCCAGCTGCATCGCGCTATCCCTGTCGATCGGGCATGGATGCAGGGCCATACTGGCGATCTGTGAGGCGATATCCCGGCCTTCGCCGAACATGACGACAGGTCCCAGGGAGGAAATCAGCATAGTTCCGAGCAGGCGGCCCTCCGCCGCTGGCAGCCGGCTACCCACGATCCCGTCGATCGTGGTGCCCGCAGGCATGCTGTGGAGTAGCTCGGCCAGCTGCTCGCGCAGAAGCATCTCGCTACGCAGGTGAACTAGTGTGCGATGCGCTGGCAAGCCGAATGCATCCTCGGGCCCAAGCAGCTTGAGCAATGCTGGCGTGCCCAGTGCATGGGTGATCAATGAAGCCATCTCATAGACAGCCTCGGGCCGCAACCCGGGACGGGATGGCATCGTCATGGTTTCGAGACCGTGCAGTCTTGACGATTGGATTTCGATGGAACGCCTGTCACAGGATCGTCCGGTCATCGCGTAATTTTGCGATCTGATGTGGCAAGTAACCCGCAGCTGTCAGGATCTCTTCGGTGTGCTCCCCCAGCATCGGTGCGCGGCGGCGTACCGCCCCAGGGGATTCGCTGAGCTTGATGGGTACGCCGGCGATCTTCACCGGTGTCGCGGAACCGGGCTGTTCGACTTCCACTAGCATTTCTCGTACCGCGTAGTGCTCGTCCGCAAAAATCTCAGCCGCTGTGTAGACGGGGCCGAAAGGCACCTTGCCGCCTAGCACCAGGCCAATCTCCTTTTTGGAGCGCACGATGGTGAACGCTTCAATGGCGTCAATCACCTGGTCCTGATGCGCCACGCGTGCCGCGTTAGTTGCGAAGGCGCGGTCGTGGGCCAGATCCTCGCGGCCGATGGCGCAGGCCAACTTCACCCAGAACGCGTCAGTGGCACAGGCGATGGATACATGGCCGTCGCGTGCCCGGAACAGTCCAAACGGGCACAGCAGCGGATGGCGGTTGCCTTCGGGTGCCGGCGCCGCACCGGTGTAGGAAACCTGGTAGACAATACGTTCGCACATGGCAAGTACGGCGTCCGTCATTGCTACATCGACGAATTGGCCCTTTCCCGTATCGCGCGCCCGATGCGCCGCTGCAAGAATGCCAATGCACAGCATGAGGGCCGGTATGGTGTCGCCCACGCCGGGGCCGATCTTGGTGGGCGTGTGGCGGTCCGGGCCAGTGATGCCCATCATGCCGCCCATGGCCTGCGAGACGACATCGTAGGCCGGCCATTGGGCATACGGGCTCGCGCCGCTGCGCGGATCCCCGAAGCCTCGCACTGCCCCGTAAACCAAGCGCGGGTTGGTCTCGCGAAGCACCTCATACGACAAGCCCAGGCGCTCCATAACGCCCGCGCGGAAATTTTCCACCACGACATCGGCTTCATCAATCAGCCTGCGCAGAATTTCGCGGCCAGCTTCGGTTTTTAGATCCACCGCAATCGAGCGCTTGTTGCGATTGACGCTCTGGAAGTAGCCGCCGAAGTCGCGAAGTGCATCGTCGGCACAAAACGGGCCGGTGACGCGCGTGCCGTCACCGCTCAATGCTTCGACCTTGATCACGTCGGCGCCATGGTCGGCCAGCATCTGGGTGCAGAAGGGCCCGGCAAGCATCTGGGTGAGATCGACCACCCGCAGGCCGGCAAGGGCGCCGGTCGTGGTGAGATGTCGTTGGCCATCGCGCAGCATCATGAATTCCGGAATTGAGTTGATCATGCGGCGCCGCCAGCCATCCAGGCGTGCAAACGCGGATACAGTACAGGAGCCTGCTGAGCGTCCAGTGCGTCGACGAATTCCCACAAGGCCTCCGCCTGCTGCGCACCCAGCAGCGCCTTTGCCTTGCTTCGGAGCTTGGCGACCCTGATGGCATACGGCAACGGGCTGTTGAGGTCGACGGCAGCAGTCAGCGAGGCCCCCGACTTCGTCACCACGGCGGCACGGCAGGCGGTATCGGCCATGGCCGGATCGGCAATGATTTCTACTCGCCGGGCCAGTTCCGCCAACGTGCGATCCTTGCAATTCGCCTCGGAGAATGAACCCAGCGCAGCCGTGTCGACCCCGGCCAGCGCCATCGCGGCCGTCAGTGCGAGGCTGAACTTGGCCTCCAACCCCGTTGCCGGCTGCGCGATGCAGCAGACCGGTAACCACTGCGGGGCAATGGTGAGCGCGACGCTCGCGATGTCGCCAGGTTGCAGCAGGTGTTGGTGACGCACGGCTGTCAGTGCTTCAAGTGCGGGGTGGGTGCCGTGGCAACAAGCGTGAAACTTGTGCTGAACCCGGACAAAGCGGAATGTATCCGGCAGGCCATCGAACGGATCTTCCGCGGCACCTTGCGCGCCGGCATGCGTGTCGGCGAACCCGCCCACGCATGCGAGAGCGTCCGGACGTGAGACAAAGCCCAGCGCTGCAAGGTTGGCCGCTTCTACGCCGGTGGACGCCGCCATGCCCGCATGGAAGGGCTTGGCCATGGTGCCGAACTGGCATTTCAGGCCAGACGCGCGCGTGGCGGCCAGGCCGAACGCATGGCTTGCACGCTCCGCATCGAGTCCGAGGAGGCGCGCTGCTGCCGCGGTTGCGCCGAAAGCCCCTGAGGTGGCGGTCTGATGGAAGCCGGCATTGTAGTGCGACCGTCCCAGCCAAGCGCCCACGCGGCACGTGATTTCCACCCCGATAAGGAATGCTTCTAGCAACGCCTTGCCGCTGGCCTGTTGCTGCTCGGCCACGGCTAAAGCCGCGGGCAACACCGCCACGCTGGGGTGCCCGACGAAATCGAAATGCGTGTCGTCGTAGTCCAGTGCATGCGCAACCGCCCCGTTTAGCAGCGCCGCGGCACGGGCCGGAATGCGCTGCGCCAGGCCAAAGGCGCTGGCCTGCGTTGCGCCGGACTCACTGCGCACCAGTTCGCGCACGGCCTGGCTAACCGGCTCCTGCGCGCCCGCAATCGCCACAGTCAGGCAGTCATAAACAGAGAGCCTGGCGACAGCGAGTGCTTCGGCGGGAAAGCCCTGCGACGGATCCACGGCCAGCGCGGCGGCGCGTGCGGTCAGGTCGGGCTGCTGCGTAATCGCTTTACTCATGTCTTGCCCCTCGCTCAGACCGCGGCCTTGCCCAGCATGGCATCGGAGATGATGCGCATCTGGATCTCGGACGTCCCTTCGAAAATCTTCGTGAGGCGCGCATCGCGCCAGTAGCGCTCGGCGGCGAAGTGAGTCGTATAACCCGCGCCACCATGGATCTGCAGGCCCTCGCTCGTTACGCGCTCGCACATCTCGCTGGCGAAGAGCTTGACCATTGAGGCCTCGGTATCGGCACGCACGCCTTCGTCGATTTTTTTGCACACGGCGTAGAGCAAGGCGCGCGCCGCTTCGATCTGCGTGGCCATGTCGGCGAGCTTGAAGCGGATCGCCTGGAAGTTGCCGATAGGATTGCCGAATTGAGAACGGTCCTTCGCATACTGGATCGAATCCTCCAGGCTGCCCTGCGCCAAGCCGATGGAGCGCGCGGCGGTGTGCGCACGCGCCGTTTCCAGCCCGGCCGTGGCCAGGTAGAACGCCTTCCCTTCCTCGCCGACCATCTTCGAATGCGGCACGCGGCAGCCGTCGAAGGCGAGTTCCCAAGTGGTCCAGCCGTGGTAGCCAATCTTAGGGATGATGCTGCCTTTGACGCCCTCCGGCAGCGCGCCGCGCGGCTTTTCCACCATGAAGGCGGACAGGCCCTTGTGCCGCGCCTTGGGGTCGACGACTGGGTCGGTGCGGCAGATCACCAGGATGAAGTCAGCCTCATCGGCGAAAGTGCACCAGTACTTGCTGCCAGTAATGAGCCAGTCGTCGCCGTCGCGCACGGCACGGCACGAGATATTCGCCACGTCGGAGCCGGCGTTGGACTCCGACAGCGAGAACGCGCCGAGGCATTCGCCGCGTGCCATGCGAGGCAGGTAGTCGGCCTTCTTCTCCGGTGAGAGACCCTTCAGTGCCCCGATCAGGCCGTTGCCGCGGGCGATCAGGCTGCCCACGCTCATCCAGCCGCGCGAAAGCTGCTCAGCCACCAGGCAGTATTCATAGGCGCCCAGCCCCAGGCCGCCGTACTCCTCCGGAATGAGGATGCCGAAGTAGCCGAGTTCGGCCATCTCGTCGATCAGCTCGCGCGGAATCTGGCCCTTGTCCGGGTCCAGCTTGTTGGCGATAGGCAGCACGCGCTCCATCGTGAACTGGCGCGCGGCCTCCTGAATCATGCGCCGCTCCTCTGTCAGTCGTTGCAAGTCACTCTCCTTGTTCTGTGTTCGTGTTCACCAAATGACATGTTTATATGTACGTACCTAGTAAAGCAAGAATCCAACTGTACCGCAACATTCCACACGTAAAACAAAGGCTATTCTTGCAAAATGGTTGACAGCACATCTTCGACGCACCACTATGTACGTACTTAGTTTGGTTTCGTAGCATGACGCAAGAACGGAGGGAGAGCGTGAAAAACCGGTTAGACGGCAACTACTTCGAAGACTTTCATGTCGGCATGAAGGTCAGCCACGCGACGCCGCGTACGCTGACGGAAGGCGACCACAGCCTGTATATCGGGCTGACCGGCAGCCGCACCGCGATGTGCACGGCAGAGACCAATGCGCGACAACTGGGTTTAGCGCGGCGGCCGCTGGAGGACCTGCTGGTGTTCAACACGGCCTTCGGCAAGACCGTGCACGATATTTCGCTCAATGCCGTGGCAAACCTGGGCTACGCGGACGTGCGCTTCATGTCCCACGTGTATGCCGGTGACACGCTGGCCGTGGAGACGGAAGTCATCGGCCTGAGAGAGAACTCCAACCGCAAAAGCGGAGTGGTTTACGTGCGCTCCATCGCCCGCAATCAGGACGGACGCGAGGTGCTCGGCTGGGTGCGGTGGGTGATGGTGCACAAGCGCGATCACGGCGCACCCTGTGGCGCCTCCGTTATTCCCACCACGGATGCGGTGGTGCCGGGCGCGCGCTTGCGCCGCGACGATTACTCCGTCCGGGTGCGTGAAATCACGGCAATGACCGGTGTCAGCGACTTGTGGGAAGACTACGTCGTGGGCGCGCGCATCGACCACCCGGGCGCGATGACCATTAATGACAGTGACCATAGCATCGCCACGCGCCTTTACCAGAACACGGCCCGAGCGCATTTCGACGGCCACGCCATGCACAGCGCCGGTTTGCAGCGACTTGTTTACGGCGGACACATCATCTCGGTATGCCGCGCGCTAGCCTATGACGGGCTTGAGAACAGCCTCTCGATCCTCGCCATCAACGGCGGCAGCCATGTGAATCCCACTCAAGCCGGCGACACCATCGCCTGTGCCACCAAGGTGATCGACAAGATAGATTTGGGACAGGACCACATAGGCGGACTGCGGCTGCGCATGATAGGCGTGAAGAATGCCAACGCGTCGTTCATCGCCTTTCCCGAAGCGGGCGAGAGCCGCCCCGCGCATCCCTCCAATGTTGTGCTTGACCTCGATTACACCATCGCCATGCCGAAGCGCGGGACGTGACACGCATTGGCGCCCTACGCAACCGAACCAAACTCTTCCAGAAGACCACGACATGATTTCTACAACCCATCCGAGAGACGCGCTGTTTTCCGGCGAAAAGCCCTTCCCCGTCCTGGCCACCTGTGAGCACTTCGCCGGAAGCGAGAAGCTGATCGGCAAGGCCTTTGACCTACAGGTTGAGTACGGTCCGATCTTTGACGTGACTTGCGACTGCGAGGACGGCGCTGCCGCCGGCCAGGAGCTGGAGCATGCGGCAATGGTGGCTCGCATGATCGCCTCTGATCGCAACCGGATCGGCCGCGCGGGCGCGCGCATCCATGATCCGTCGCATCCGGCCTGGCGGCAGGACGTTGACAAGATCGTGGGTGACGCGGGTAGCCGGCTGGCTTATATCACCGTGCCCAAAGCGACCAGTCACGGGCAGGTGGCCGAGGTCATCGGGTATATCGACGAGGCAGCACGGAAAGCGGGGCTGGACAGGCCCATCCCGGTACACGTGCTGATCGAAACCCACGGTGCGCTACGTGAAGTGTTTCAGATTGCCGAGCTGCCGAACATTGAAGTACTGGACTTCGGCTTGATGGATTTCGTCAGCGGCCACCATGGCGCGATCCCCGCCGTTGCCATGCGCAGCCCGGGCCAGTTTGAGCATGCCCTGCTGGCACGCGCCAAGGCAGACATGGCGGCGGCGGCGTTGGCCAACGGCATCGTGCCGGCGCACAACGTGTGCCTGAACCTGAAGGATGCGGCAGTGATTGCCGCAGACGCCAGCCGCGCGCGCAACGAATTCGGCTTCCTGCGCATGTGGAGTATCTATCCGGCGCAAATCATGCCCATCGTCAACGCCATGCGCCCCGATTTCGCGGAGGTGGAGGATGCCGCCAGCATCCTGGTGGCGGCGCAGGACGCGGATTGGGGCCCGATCCAGTACAAGGGCGAACTGCATGACCGCGCCACCTACCGCTATTTCTGGGCGGTGCTCGAGAAAGCAAAGATCACCGGTATGACGGTCCCTGAAGAGGCCAGCCGGCGCTTCTTCGCGGGCTGAGATGCAACGAGATGCCGTCCAGGATGCGGTCCTCGACGGAAGAGTTCATGGATCTCTTGTACGAAGTTCGTGAAATCAGCCGCGGCTTGCAAAAGATGGCTCGGGCACGCGTTGCGTCTGATGCATCGAAACCGTGCATCAACGAACTGAAGCCCGTTATCGTGGCACGGCTTCATGCCGATGACCTGCGGACCAGGATCATCTATTACGCATCTGCCGCGGAACTCGGCGTACCCCTGATGCTTCCGGTAGAACAATGCGAGCCGGTCATGGCCGGGCATGGAGGCAGATCGCTGCGAAGCCTGTTCTGGGCCGCCAATCGACGTATGCAGCGCCTTTGCCCGCCTTTGCGAGCTCGCGGCGACGACTGAAATGGATCGGAATCCGCAGCGATAGGCGGGGCATGCATACCCACCACCACCATAGGTACAAAAGGAGACAACATGAAAAAGTTCAAGGCGCTCGCCGTCGTTTCGCTGCTGATGGCTGTTTCTGCTCCGCTGAAGGCATCGGACTATCCTTCCAAGCCCGTTCGCATCGTTGTGGGCTTTCCGCCGGGACAGACCACGGACATCATCGCCCGCAAGCTCGCACAGCGACTGACGAGCACACTGGGCCGATCCTTTTTTGTCGAGAACCGGCCTGGAGTCGGGGCCGGCCTCGCAGCCGAGCTGGTCGCTCGGGCGGAGCCGGATGGCTACACGCTGCTTGCGACCTCTAGCGGCCCGATGGCAGTGAATCGCTGGGTCTATAACAACCTGAAGTACGACGTGAAGCGAGACTTCAAGCCCATCGCCCTGATCGGGACGTTTCCCTTGGTCCTGGTTACGAGCCGGGGCTCGCGTTTCCCCACCATGAAAGACCTGATCGCGTATGCAAAGAGCCATCCCGGTAGGATCAACTATGGATCCGGCGGAAACGGGGTGACCAATCATCTAGTGATGGAGATGTTTAAGGAGCGCGCCGGCGTCGACTTGACCCATGTCCCGTACAAGGGCGGAGTGGCCGCCATGACCGATGTGATCGCTGGACAGGTTGATGTCATGTTCGAGGTGGTTTCGATCGCAGAGCCTCTGATCAGGCAGGGTAAGCTGAAGGCCCTCGCGGTGGCGAGCGACAAGCGGGTGAGCACGTTGCCAGATGTGCCGACAGTCGGGGAGCTTGGATACCCGAACTTCCGCGGTGACCCATGGGTTGGCGTGGTTGCTCCGAAGGGTCTGCCTCCCCCAGTCCTGGCAAAGCTGACGGCGGCAATCGACGGGACGGTGAAAAGCCCGGAATGGCAAAAGGAAGTGGCCCTCCTCGGTGCCACGCCGAGCACGATGGGGCACGCTGAATTCAGCGACTTCATCCAAGCAGAGATTGTTCGATGGGGCGACGCAGCAAAGCGTGCAAACGTGAGGGCTGACTAAGAAGCATGACGGACGACCCCAGCCAGTCCTTGGGGGCGTCCGGCTCTGTCGACAGTACAATGTGATCCCAGTGGGACCGGATTCCGGTCCTTTGATGACCACACTACTGTTTAGTCCAATGTCCGCAACGCAGAAGGAAAGCGACGCCACCGCCAATAGTTCACAAACACGATACGCAGAAGTTGCAAGCCTGCTTGCCAAGGACATCATCGGTGGCCGGCGTGTCGTAGGCAGTTTGCTGCCTACGGAACTTGAGCTTGCCGACCAATACGGCGTTAGCCGGCACACCGTCCGGGCCGCTCTCAAGGTTCTCCAGGAACTCGGCTACATCAGCCGCAAGAAGGCAGTGGGGACGATCGTGGCGAGTGCAAATCCGTCTGCCCCCGGTGTCAGCATAGTTGTCGTGTTACCTGATTTCGATTGACCCGGTCTGGGGGCGGTAGAGTCAGAGTGAATGAGAGCCTATTCAGCAGAGAGAAAGGAAGCGCTGTTGCGCCGCATGATGCCTCCTGAGAATGCCTTGGTGTCGGCGCTGGCAAAGCAGACGGGGATCACTGAGCAAACGCTGTATGCTTGGCGTCGACAGATGAAAGCGCAAGGAGTCCCGGTGCCGGGAGATGGAAAGAACCCCGAGGCCTGGTCCTCGGAAGACAAGTTTGCGGTGGTGCTGGAAACCGCGCCGCTCAATGAAGCGGAATTGGCGGAGTATTGCCGCCGCAAGGGTCTTTACGCGGAGCAGATCGCTGCCTGGCGAGAGGCCTGTCGATCGGCCAATGCCAACGCCGGTGAACAGGCGCGAGAACAACGGCTTCAGTCCAAGGGTGACAAGAAGCGCATCCAGCAGCTTGAGAAGGAATTACAGCGAAAGGAGAAGGCGCTGGCGGAAGCGGCCGCACTGCTCATCCTGAGAAAAAAAGCCCAGGCGATTTGGGGAGAAAAAGAGGACGACTGATCAGCGTCCCAGATCGCCAGTTGTGTATATCGTTGATTCGAGAGGCAGAACGCTCAGGCTGCCGACTGGCCCAGGCTTGCGACGAGTTGGGTCTGAGCTTGCGCACCTTCCAGCGCTGGGTTCAGGAGGGCGATGAGGTGGTCGCAGATGCTCGCACCACCACTGAGCGGCCAGCGCCAGCCAACAAGCTCAGCGAGCCGGAACGCCAGCTAATTCTTGAGGTAGCCAACAGCGTGGAGTTTGCCAGTTTGCCGCCCAGCCAGATCGTCCCGACGCTGGCGGACCGCGGCCAGTACGTGGCCTCGGAGTCGAGCTTTTATCGTGTCTTGCGTAGTGCGTCGCAGCAGCATCACCGTGGTCGTGCGCGCAAGCCCTCGGCCCGGGTGGTGACCAGCCATTGCGCCACCGGACCCAATCAGGTGTGGAGCTGGGACATCACCTGGATGCCAGCGGAAATCAAGGGGCAGTATTACTACTGGTACATGATGCTGGACGTGTTCAGCCGCAAGATCGTCGGTCACGAAGTGCATCGGGCGGAATCGGCGGAGTTGGCGGCGTTGCTCATGCGGCGATCCAGTTTGGCCGAAGGTCTGGCTGGACGTCCTCTGGTTCTGCACTCGGATAATGGCGGTCCAATGAAGGGCGCGACGATGCTGGCCACCCTGGAAAACCTGGGGGTGATCGCTTCGTTCAGCCGGCCGCGCGTAAGCAATGACAACCCCTACGCCGAGTCGCTGTTCCGGACCTGCAAGTATCGGCCGGACTACCCGCGCCAAGCATTCGGCAGCGTGGACGAGGCACGCGCATGGACGCAGCGATTCGTGCGTTGGTACAACCACGAGCACAAGCATAGTGGGCTGAAATTCGTGACACCGGCGCAGCGCCATAGCGGTATATCCGCAGCGGTGCTGGCTCAACGAGAAGCGGTCTATGCAGAGGCGAAGGCCAGAACGCCAGAGCGCTGGTCAGGGTCGACACGGAACTGGAGCTTGGCCGACAAAGTCTGGCTCAATCCGGAACGGATTGAGCCAGCAGAACTAAAGCAGGTTGCGTGAGGTGACGCGACAAGTACGTTGACAAACGCCGTCTGCGTCATACACGCAATCCATCGGCACAATTGATGACCTTGTACACGTGGCGGCCACAGAAGTGCGGGCAATCGAGAAGGTCACGGAGGTCGCCCTGGATCGGGATCTGGCAAGACGGCTCGAAGCGCCGATGGGCAGCCGTTGGACGCTCTTGAGCGGGACGCGGGTTGATGCTCGCAAAGGCAAGACTCCTGTAGCGCAAGCAGATATATACGTCGACGCCACCCTCACAGGGCTGACGGATCTAATCCTCAAACAGCCCGCCATATTGGTCAGTGCGATCATCGAGAGAGAGTGCGGCATGGCAATCGATGAAATTCGACAGATTGTTACTGCCGTGGTCATCTCGCAGCCCCTGGCCGACAAGCTTGGCGTGGCACCTGGATCCGCCGGTCTGCACCTGGTTCGTCACTATAAGCGGGCGGGCAAGATCCTCGAAATTTCAGACACTGTTTATCCTGCGGATCGTGTATCCGTGGCGTTCCAGCTCAAGCGGAGCATAGTTTGATGGCTGCGCCCGACCCGGTCGCGGAAGCCTCTCACCGCTGGCGCGTGCGTGCCCCTGGAATGCGAAGCCGACAGCGTATCTTCGAGTCCCGAAGAGGCACCAGCTTGATCGCCGTCGGAGACGTCGGTCGAATGCCACGTGCCATCGCCATCGGCGATGGCAGGCTCTCGATTCACTGATTTCCTGGCGGCGGTTCCGGTGCCATCATCTGGCTACCTTCCCTACCTTCACGAGGATGCCAGATGGAAAACACCGAGCCCAAACGCTACCGCTTTACCGGACATGAGCGGGTCATCCACAATGTTTCGGCCATCGAGGCCTTGCCTGACGTCTTGACGCTGTTCGGATACCATCGAGTCTTTGTTGTGTGTTCCCGCTCAATCCGGACAAAGACCGCATTCATCGACCGGTTGCAGGCGCGGCTTGGGGAGATGATCGTCGGGCTGACCGACGAAGTGGGCGAGCATTCTCCGCTGTCCAACGTCCTGCGGGCTGCCAGGCAAGCGCGCCACGCCCGTGCGGATGTCATTGTCTCCGTCGGTGGCGGATCGGTCATGGACATGTGTAAGGCGATGCAGCTGTGCATCTCGGAGAATGCCTACGACCGCGAAAGCCTGCTCAAGCTGCAGTTCGTCTTGTCAGCGGACGGCACTGAGATGCTGACGACATCGCAGGCGCCTGCTACCATCCGCCAGATCGCGATCCCGACAACACTGGCTACGTCGGAATGGACACCGGTCAGCACGCCGATCGACGACGAAACCCGGCTGAAAGCACGTTTCGTGGTGCCCGACGGATCGCCCGTGGCCGTCCTCTATGACCCGGACCTGTTGCGCCAGACACCGGTGCGGCTGCTGTGGTCTACCGGTATTCGCGGCGTGGACCATGCCATCAACACGGCCTGCTCGTCGTCGCCGCATCCCTTTGCGAGCCTGCTGGCCGAGCGAGCCATCGCGCTGTACGTGCAAAACCTGCCAAAGCTCGGCGACGCGAGCGCGACCGAAGCCTTCACGCAGTGCCAGTTGGCCACCTGGTACACCGGCATGGGCCAGATGTCCGTGCCGCACGGCTTCAGCCACTGGATGGTCCATATCATCGGTCCCTATGGGGGCATCGCGCACAGCGATGCGGCATGTGTGCTGATGCTCGCCCAGTCCAAATGGCTCGAGGGATGGATCAAGCCGCAGCACGAGCGCCTGGCCGCCGCCATCGGCCAGCCAGGCATGCCGTTTCATGCCATCCTTCACGACTTGCTGGTTCGCCTGGGCATGCCAACAACGCTGGACGATCTGGGCCTGACGCGGGCACAAGTCGATGCCATGATAGGGCCTGCGCTCGAGCATCCGATGGTGACGCGCAATAACGTCAGGCCAATCACGACCGAAGCCGACCTGCGCGCTATCCTGGAACTTGCGTGGCGCGCATAATGCCAGCTATCTGTCGCCCGGTCCGCTGACGTCATGAAGATAGACCCCGTTTCGCTGCGGCTATTCCTTGCAGTTTCCGAACTCGGTACGATCGCGGCCGCCGCGGAACGCGGAGCATATCGCCGCCTCGGCAGTCAGCAAGCGCATCAGCGATCTAGAGGATACCTTGCGCACACAATTGCTCGAACGCAGCAACAAGGGCATCGCGCCGACGCCGGCCGGCATCGCCCTGCAGAACCTGTCGCGCGGCATCGTCAACGACCTCGAGAATATCGCCACGATGATGCAGGACTACGCCACCGGCACCCGCGGCCTGGTTCGCATCTATGCCAACGTCTCCTCGATCGCCCAGTTCCTGCCCGCGGATCTGCATGGCTTCATTGAGAAGTACCCTGACATACAACTGCAGCTCGAGGAGCGCATCAGCACCGCGATCCTGAGGGGCGTCGCAGAGAACGCGGCAGACATCGGCTGCTTCGCGGACCTCGGCACGTCGCCGCAAGGCGTGATCACGCTGCCGTATCGCGAGGACGACCTCGTCGTGGTAGTGTCGCGGCGCCATGCGCTAGCCTCGCGCAAGAAGCTGACCACAACAGAGGTACTCGATCACTACCTGATCGGGCTGCAAACCGGCAGCTACATCAATATGCAATTGCTGCGCTTTGCCAGCGAGCACGGCATCCCAGTGAAATTCCGCATGCAGGTCAACAGCTACGATGCCGTCTGCCTGATGGTGGAAGCTGATATGGGAATCGGCATCTTGCCCATCAGCCTGGCCCGGCGCTATGCCAAGACACTGGCCATTCGCATAATCTCATTCGATGCGCCCTGGGCGCATCGCAAGTTGAACCTTTGCATACGGTCCTATGAGGGCTTGCCCGTCGCGGCACGGCAACTCGTCGATCACCTGTGCCCGTCAGCGCAGGCCATTGTCGGTGCGGCGGGTGGTGAGTGAAGTCGGTAGAATAAAGGAAAGTTTGGTCTTCCGCACTTTGTGTGACGAGGGCGCACTGGCGCGGAAGATGCTGTCGCGTGGAACGACCGTCGTCTCCACCGCCCACCACCACCATAGTTTGGCTTCAATACCCGCAGCCGCAGAAGCTAGATTCCCGCGCGGCCATACATCGTACAGCGCCAGCCGCGTGGCACGTCGCTGATCGCTCAGGCGCTGCCATGACCGCAGTGAGTTGCGGCTCAGCACCCCTGCCGGCCCAGGGTCACGCCACCGACCTCGACTTGCTGCGCGGCTTGGCGCAGTTGCGGCCCGAGTCGGTACAGCAGCCTCTCGACGTTGTCGCGCAGGTTGCTCAGCAGATGCCAGCGATCGGAGACTTGCTTGGCTGCCGGCAGCGCGATGTCTACCGCCTCGGAGTAGGCCCCGGCCCGGTCCCTGGCGACGATCTCGATCGATGGGTGCGCATGCATCCACGCGGTCACCGCAGTTGCTTCCCTGCCGGCAAACACTGCGATCGGCTCACGTCGCTCCAGGTCGACGATGATCGTTCCGTACTGGTGACCGCGCGCGATCGCCCAGTCATCGATGCCGACGACCCGCGGTCGTGGTTTGCGCTTGCGCCCAGGAGCTCTTCGCAACTCCCGCAGCACGGTGTCGGCACTGGTGCGCAAGCCCAAGACGTTAGCAAGCCGTATACCGCAGCAAAAGTGGCTACCAGTACGCAAGCAAAAGTGCCACCTCTGCGCCATGGGCGGAATTTTCCTTGCAGATGGGGCTTCACACCTGAAGGGGCTACCACATCGAGAGGCTGGGGAAGGAAGTCCAGCGGTGACGCGTCCTTATCAGATGGTCGAATTCGACGGTCATCGAATCGGTCTCAGGCTGAAGGTCGTCGTTCGCGATCCGCTTGGCTTTGAACATGAGTTCGAGATTGAGCGAGTATGGTTGTTAGTGATCATCGACGTCTGCACGCGGGCGGTGCTGGGCTACCACCTCGTGCTGGCGCGAGAATATGCAAAAGTGACACCGCAACTGCCAACAAGCCAAAGATGTCGAGGGCGGACCGGTGACACAATCGCTTCGCTCTACGACGGTGGAGCCTCAATTTGACCTTCATCCGATTCACCCCGAATCCGCCAGGGTGGGCCGGTCCACACCCACCAAGTCAGGCGCCAACCTTCCCAGCCCGCTGAACGGCCCAGGCGCCTCCCAGCCATGGCCGTTAGCCAACACCAGGGCGAACAGCATCGCGCCCGATGCCAGCCCCACGGCGTCGATCAGGCCACTGGCAGCAGACCCGCCGGGATATAGCCGCCGATGTTGAGCACTGCGTTGGACTGCGCCCGATGGCTGTCCGGCACATGCAGGCCGATCAGGATCAGTCCTCCCAGTTGGCCGAGCCCCTGGCCGGCCCCGGCGAGTAACGCTGCGGCGATCAGCGCCGGCACCAGCGAGGCGTGGATGGCCAGCGCCAGGCAAGCCATCGCCAGCACTATGGCCGACGCGCTGCCGGCAAAGATTCTCTCCACCGGCCATTGCCGGACGGCAAGCTGCACGCCGACAGCAGTGAAAAACATCGCGCAAGCCATGCCGCCAGCCAGCAAGGGACTGCGCACTTCGAGCAGCCGCGCCAGGAGCGATGGCCCCAGTGCCAGCACGAACGAGGTCGCGGTGATGCCCGGGCCGAAGGTGGCGATGCCGTACAAGACCTGTCGCCGGTTGGCCAGCGGCACGTGCGGGAATTGCAGACGAAGGGAGCCAGCCGCCCGCGTGCTACGTACGGGCAGGCGCAAGGCTGCGATCAGCGCACTGACCAGCACCAGCGCCTCGACTGCAACGATCTGCGTGGCCATGTCGGCGAGCTTGAAGCGGATCGCCTGGAAGTTGCCGATAGGATTGCCGAATTGAGAACGGTCCCTCGCATACTGGATCGAATCCTACAGGCTGCCCTGCGCCAGGCCGATGGAGCGGGCGGCGGTATGCGCACGCGCCGTTTCCAGCCCGGCCGTGGCCAGGTAGAACGCCTTCCCTTCCTCGCCGACCCGAAGCGGCGCGCGCCTTGCTCTACGCCGTGTGCGAAAAAATCGACGAAGGCGTGCGTGCCGATACCGAGGCCTCAATGGTCAAGCTCTTCGCCAGCGAGATGTGCGAGCGCGTAACGAGCGAGGGCCTGCAGATCCGCCAAGGCCCCCCGCCCCTATCCTCAACCGCCACGCAAGGCGCGCTCGGGATGGCCGGTATGACTCTGACTCGTTCCAGCCCCCTTCTAAAAATCGGTTGCGTCGGCAACCCAGGGGGCGGACGGGCATGTCCACTTCAACCACGGCAACAGTCAGTGATCCGATTGTCGCGCCCTCACTATCTACTATCGCTTGCAATATGGCTCAAGCCGGTTTCATCTGTGCACCATCAGGAATGACGCCATCCTTCAGGTAGCGCCATAGCGCAATTACCAGGCGCCGCGCCACTGCGACGATGGCAATCCGCCGTGCCCGACGATTGGGGCCCGTACCTTGGGTGCGCTGGTTGAACCACTGCGTGAGCACACTGCCGGGCTGATAGCGCAGCCACTGCCAGGCGGTCTCGATAAGCTGCGTGCGTACCCATCGGTTGCCTTGTTTGCTGATGCCCTGGTCTACCCGACTCTCGCCACTGTCGTACGGCTGGGGCACCAGGCCGACGCACGCACCGACCTGTCGCCGATTGCTGAACTCGCGCCAGAAGAGTTCGAGGGCTAGACGCGATGCACCAATGTGGCCAATGCCCTTGAGTTGTGTCAGGTGATCGATGCGCTTGCGCACTGGCACTGGCACTGGCAGACGCTCTTGCAATGTCCCCTCCAGCGTGGCGAGTTGACGTTGGACCAGCGCGAGCCGTTCAGTCTCGCGTAGCAACCGCTCGCGCAATTCCGCCGGCAGGGCCGCGCCGTCGTGACAGGTGATCTCACCGCGTTCGAGCCGCTCGGCGAACGCCTTGTGATCGACCTCGTTCCAGCAACCGTAGGTGACCAGCAGTTTTCTCATGCGGTCACGGTGCTGCAGGACTTCCTTTTGCAGCTGACCTCGATCACGCATCAGATGGCGTGAGGCCTCATCCTGTGGCGAGGGTACACGAACGACGTGCATGCGATCGCGCTCGCCGCGCAGCCACGCTCGCAGGTTGATGACCAGTTTGATGACATCAAGCCGGTCCGTCTTCGCACGACGCTTGTGACGTTCAACCGGGATGCTCGCGGGATCGACGACATAACATTCGATCCCGCGAGCCCGTAGTGCCCGGTAGATCCAGAACCCGTCCTGGCCGGCCTCGTAGCTCACCACAATGCGTACGTCTGCTGGCAGCGACCATTTCTCCTTTTGCCGTTCGATCAGGTCCAGCATCGCCTGCAGGCGCGCCCGGGCCTGCGGTTGCGTCACCGCATGTACCGCCGGCTTCTCCCGAAGCCCGTCGTGCAGCGCGACCTTCCACTTCCCGGCGGCCAGCTCGAGCGACACCGCCAGTATGACTTCCCCGGCACGGAGCTTCGATACCTGATTTGCGCACATGATCCTCTCCCTTTGAGCAGGCCTGGACTCGCTGATTCTACGAGTCAGTTGAGCAGCCCTCCCTGCTACATAGGATCTAGAGTAGCGCTTAGTGGCGGCATAGTGTCCGACGCGGCGCGCCTTCGATCGCCGCCACCGACGCCGTCGTGCAAAGCACCCATCGATACGGCCCAGCGCCGCCACCGTGCGCTGCATGGCCGCATCGACCGCCTGCTCGTCGCCCACGTCGCAGACCTCGGTATGCACCGTGCGGCCGTGCTGCGCGAGCCGGTCGGCCGTGGCGGCGTTTTTCTCCGCATTGGTGCCCCAGATTGCGATATCCGCGCCGGCCGCGGCCAGTCCTTCGGCAATGCCCCAGGCCGATGTCGCCGTTGCCGCCGGTCACCAGCGCCACTTTGCCGCTCAGGTCAATGGATGCATTGTCATATGGTTGTCTCCTCGGGTAGTGGGACATTCTTCACATGGCACGGGGCTCAAGGCGTCGGAATGGAAGAACTTGCCGTGCCAGGGCAGCCCAAGTAAACCGGCCTGCACAATCCCGCACGACCTGATGTAACCGACCGACGGAGCCCCTTTTTCCTATCTATCATGCAGGCAGCGCAAAAATCGTCCACTGCAGCGCAACGACGTTCTTTTGCGATGACCACCGATGCCTGCAGCGTTCGGACGGGTGCCCCACCAGTCCGCAGGACTCCCTATTGTCCCCAACAGCCCAAGCCCCTTGGGCTATCCCAGGAGGAATGTCGACTATGTCCAGTTCTGTTCGTTCCGACGGTAGCCAACCACAGCCCGGCGATGACGTGCCTGCCGGGCAGCAGATGCGCGGCACCCTTGCACTTGATGCCACCCCGGGGCCCGCCCCTGCCAGCTCGGCACTGATGCCGCTGCGCCTGACGGTCAATGGCACGCTGCACCACCTCGAAATCGATCCGCGCGAATCCCTGCTTGACGTGCTGCGCGAGCGCCTGGATCTCACGGGCACAAAGAAGGGCTGCAACCAGGGAGCGTGCGGGGCGTGCACGGTGCTGGTGGACGGGCGCCGCATCAACAGCTGCCTTGCGCTCGCCGCCATGTACAACGACGCCCACGTGAGCACGATCGAAGGCCTGTCGTCGGCTGACGGCGACCTGCATCCGCTACAGGCCGCGTTTATCGCGCACGATGGCTTCCAATGCGGATTCTGTACGGCTGGCCAGATCATGTCCGGTGTGGCCTGCATCAACGAGGGCCATGCCACTTCCGACGACGAGGTGCGCTTCTGGATGAGCGGCAATATCTGCCGCTGCGGGGCTTACCCGGGCATCGTTGCCGCCGTTGCCGAGGTGGGCGGGAGAAAGCTGCCATGATCCCGTTCACGCTGCAGAAAGCCGGCTCCGAAGCTGAAGCGCTGGCGGCGGCCGCGGCCGGGGCCCGCTTTATCGCCGGCGGCACCACGTTGGTGGACCTGATGCGCGAGCACGTGGAACAGCCCGCGCAACTGGTCGACATCAACGCGCTGCCGCTGAACCATATCCGCGTGGAGGGCGACGAGCTGGTCATCGGTGCGCTGGCGCGCATGTCCGATGTCGCCGCGCATGCCGACGTTGGCCGGCTCCACCCGGTGATCGCCGAGTCGCTGGTCGAGGGCGCCTCACCCCAGTTGCGCAACATGGCCAGCATCGGCGGCAACCTGCTCCAGCGCGTGCGCTGCCCTTACTTCCGCATGCTCGATGCCGCCTGCAACAAGCGCTCGCCGGACAGCGGCTGCGCCGCCATTGACGGCCTGCACGCGGGCAATGCCATCCTGGGCGTCAGCGACCATTGCTCCGCCACGCATCCGTCCGACCTTGCGGTGGCGCTGGTCGCACTGGACGCGGTGGTCCATGTACGGGGACCGCAGGGCGCGCGCCACTTTCCCGTGGAAGACCTTTACCGCCTGCCCGGCACCACGCCGCATCTTGAACACACCCTGGAGCCAGGCGAGCTGATCGTCGAGGTGCGGGTGCCACCGCTCGCTTATGCACGGACAGCGCGCTACCTGAAGGTGCGGGACCGGGCCTCGTATGAGTTTGCACTGGTATCGGCCGCGGCGGCATTCGAGGTCAGGGATGGCGCGATCCAGGCCGCTCGCCTCGCTTGCGGTGGCGTTGGGACCCGCCCGTGGCGCATGCGCGCCGCCGAACTCGCGCTGCAAGGCAAGCCGCCGACACGCGCGAGTTTCGAGGCCGCCGCGCTTACCACGATTGCAGGCGCCACGCCGCTGCCAGGCAACCGCTACAAGGTCGCGCTGCTGCAACGAACCGTGGTACGGGCCCTCGAACTCGCAGGAGAAGGCAGATGAACGCAAACCATATCGGCCAGCCGCATGCCCGCGTCGACGGGCGCGCCAAGGTGACCGGCAGCGCGCGGTATGCCGCCGACTTCAACCAACCCGGGCAGGCCTACGCGGTGATCGTGGGCGCTTCGATCGGATTGGGTCGCGTGACCGCACTCGACGCCGAAGCCGTGCGCCGGCTGCCAGGGGTACTGGCGGTACTCACCCATGAGAACGCGCCGAAACTGGCGTACGCCCCGCACAAGGGCTTTATCGATCCGGAGCACGGCGAACGTCTGCATGTCCTGCAGGACGACCGCGTCCGCTTCTACGGCCAGCCGGTTGCCGTGGTCGTGGCGCAGACGCTGGACCAGGCCGAGCACGCGGCCGGCCTGCTGCAGATTCGCTATGCAGAAGAAGCGCCGGTCTCCGACCCGCTCGACCAGCGCGCCGAAGCCGTGGTGCCGGAGGCGGGCCGCGAGCCCGGTCCTCATTCAGCGGACCGGGTCCGCGGCGACCCCGAGGCCGCGCTGGCGGCGGCAGCCGTCAGCATCGACGCCACCTACGATGCCGCGCGCGAGAATCACTTCCCGATCGAGCCGAACGCCACCGTTGCCGCCTGGCAAGGCGTGCGGCTGACGCTCTGGAGCAAGAGCCAGTTCGTGGTCAACGAGCAGGCCGAGATCGCGGCGGTCTTCGGCATCCCCGCTGAAAACGTCCACGTCGTCTGCCCGTTTATCGGCGGCGCCTTCGGCACCAGCCTGCGCACCTGGCCGCACGTCACGCTGGCGGCGGTGGCCGCGCGCGAAGTGGGCAGGCCCGTCAAGCTGGTGCTGTCGCGGCGACAGATGTTCCATCTGACCGGACACCGGCCGCGCACCGTGCAGCGCATCGCGCTGTCGGCGACGCCCGACGGCAGGCTGACCGGCATCGTGCACGAAGGCACCGGCGAAACCAGCCGTTATGAGCAGTTCACCGAGGCACTCACTGCGGTGACGCCGTTCCTCTATCGCTGTCCCAATGTGCGCACCCGCTACCGGCTGGTGCCGCTGGACATCGGCACGCCGACCTATATGCGGGGTCCGGGCGAGGCCACCGGCGTCTTTGCGCTGGAATGCGCGATGGACGAGCTGGCCTACGCCCTCGGGATGGATCCGCTGGAACTGCGCCGGCGCAATGAACCCGGGCTCGACGAGGGCATGCAACTGCCCTTCTCCAGCCGCTCCATGCTTGCCTGCTACGAACGCGGCGCCGACGCGTTCGGCTGGTCCCGCCGCACGCTCGCGCCCGGCTCGATGCGGGACGGCCGCCTGCGTATCGGCTGGGGGATGGCCTGTGCCAGCTACCCGGTCTTCCATGGCCAGGCCAGCGCCCGCGTGCGCCTGCTTGCCGACGGAACGGCCGAAGTGGAAGCCGCCGCCAGCGACATGGGGCCCGGCACCTACACCTCGATCACGCAGATTGCCGCCGAGACGCTGGGCCTGCCGATGGCCAGCGTGCGCTTCAGCCTTGGCCGCTCGGATTTCCCGCCGACCCCGCCACATGGCGGCTCGATGACCCTGGCGTCGGTCGGCTCGGCAGTGCGCTCGGCCTGCCTGGCCGCGCTGGACCAGCGCCAGGCGGGCGCGAAGGGCGCGGACGGCATCATCGAGGCCAGCGCCACGGCCGGCCCCGATGCCGAGGTGCGCAGCCGGTTTTCCATGCATGCCTTCGGGGCGGTGTTCGTCGAAGTCGCCATCGATCCAGATGTCGGCACGATCCGAGTCCGGCGCGTGGTCGGCGCGTATGGCGCGGGCCGTATCGTGAATCCGCGGCTGGCGGCCAGCCAGTGCACGGGCGGGATGGTCGGCGGCATCGGCATGGCGCTGATGGAGCGAACCGGGCTGGATCGGCGGGATGGCCGGCCGGTGAATGCGCACATGGCGGATTACCTCGTGCCGGTCAACCTGGATATCCAGGGACTGGAGGCGCATTTTGTCGACGAGGTCGATCCCCATGTAAACGATCTGGGCGTGAAGGGATTGGGTGAAATCGCGCTGGTGGGCGTGGCCCCGGCCGTGGCCAACGCCGTGTTTCACGCCACCGGAACGCGGGTGCGGGAGTTGCCGATCCGCATCGAGCACCTGGTGGAGCACTAGTCCGGCCAGATGCGGAAACATGCCGCCCACGCCGCCTGTACTGGCGGCGTGGGCGGATGTCAGCGGGCCCCAAGGCAGTTTTCGATGTAATTCTTATCAGGACTTATCCGCAATCCTAGGGTTTTCTAGTGTTCGAAACCTATCCCGCCGAGGGTTGGATAGGGTACTTTTCTCCCCGCAACATCAACACACACCCAATCGCCCACGCGTCAGGGACCGCCGGCGACCGGCTTCTTCATGATCAAAGATCTACGCATTCGTGCTGCGGGCACGCAGGATTTGCCGGCAGTTTCGATGGTTCTCGCGCAATGCGGGCTGGACGACCACCAGCTCGAAGACCATCTGGACGCCTTCCACGTCGCGGTACTGGAAGGCCGCATCGTTGGATGCGCCGGGGCCGAGCAATACGGCGATCTCGTCGTCATCCGGTCTGTGGCCGTGATTCCCGAGTATCGCCAGCTCGGGGTGGCGACTCACCTGGTCTCCGCGGTATTGATGCGGGCTCGCGCGCAAGGCGTGCGTCGCGCGGTGCTGGCGACCAGCAATTGCCCGAGTCATTTCGCCCGATATGGATTCCAGCTGGTCTCCGCGGAAACCCTTCCCGCTGAAGTCCGTGCCTCGCACACGCTCAGGATCGCGGGCATACCGCCCGGGCTGTGCATGCACTGCGAGCTGAAGTAGCAGCCTCTCCCTTTCTCTATCCTCTCTTTCAGTAGTGTGGGGAAACGAAATTGGTGAGACTGGGGAGGTCTTTGTGAGACTGCAGTTACCGAAATAGTGAGACTTCTCGGACACACGCCACCTCGCATAGCACGTCGGCTATAGGTCGGCCTGCGTCGACGCCAGCGGCAGCCGGCCGGACGCCATCACCCCTTGATTTGACGTGGGTCGTCACCGAACGTGTTGCGCTCTCGGATCTGTCCGTCTCGACCGTGGATGAACAACTCCACTTCCTTTTCCTTGGCCCGGCTCTTTCCGACAGCGATGGCTTCGTCCTGTGAATCGAACGTCTCGCGGCCAAGACCGCCCCTTAGCCTCAACCGCCTAGCGGTCTCCGACCGGTACGACGTGGATGTCATGTCCAGTCATGGGCTGTCTCCTGAAGTTTATGGACCCAGTCTCTGCCCGGCTTAGCCATTGGTCACGCTCGAGTACGGACATGATCCTGCCGTGCGCCGCATTCGGTAAAAATCAAATCAGCTTCTACCAAAGAACAAGCGGTCCGTCGCTCGCCCCAGCGCACGCCTCGATCAGTTCACCGCCGCAGATCGCGCTTGTCGAGTAGCCGCACTGAGAGGGAATGAGCGCCTGGTGCCGCAACGAGATGTTTCGAGCTATTCTGTGCTGGAGCAATTCGCGCAGGGCGGCAGCCGGTACAGCACCTGGCGGCTCATCTGGTCGACTGCCGAGAAGGGTTCATCGAGTAGCAGGAGCCGCGGCGCCGACGCGGGCGCGATTGTTGCGGCGGCGTCAGGCGCTCGTGCGCCAGCCATTGGCTTGCCCGCGCCAGGCGTTCGCGCCGCGGCAGACGAAGCAAAGCAGCGACAAGTTGTGGCAAAGATGCTCACACAGCGGTCGCCAGCGCAATTTGCATGTAGATCCCCCGTGCTTTTGACACCGGTCATTCATCCGTTCCCAGAATCGCGTCCACTGCAGCTCCGCTCAGCGACGAGGTATGCCCCAACGCCGCGAATATGGCCCGCTCTTGTGCTGGCATACCGCTTAGAGCATACGCGCGGGGGCACTAGCTTGTCTGACGCTCACGTGCCGCACGCAGTGGAACGGGCTTTGCTGCGTGGGATTGCCAACGCGGTCTCGCGGGAGCGCCCCGGCATCGGTGATGCAGCCCGCCTAAATGGTCTGACCGGTTCGGCTAGAACACTTTAAACCCTATGTCACTGCAAGAGTTACTTGCCAACTTCGCCAAAGCGCTGCACGCGCAACGGATGCACCGGACGATTACCCCAGTTGGAGCGGTGCCACTTACGAGCAAAACATGGCGGAACTGTGGGCCTTGTGGCGACAGATCCGTCTACAACTGAGCGACGACCGGCAAGCCGAGCTGGTCGAGCAGACACTCCTCCAGATGCGGCGCGCCTTCGACAGCGGTGACAAGCAGGGCGGGCGGGACGCGATATGGTCACTGCGCCTTTGTGCATGCGCGGACTGCACTAAAGTACGGATAACGGGCAAGGAAGGGCGGAAAGTGACTCCCGGCACTTCACCTGCGTGTATGCCACCATAAAAAAGCCCCGGATGGGACCGGGGCTCAACGGGATGTGGGGCACATGAAACGTGATGCCAGAAAGACATTATAAATTTGATGTCCGGCTTCGGCTGATCTATTTTCGGACACAACCATCCCGCACGAGCTTATGCAGGCGCTCATCGTCTGTCGGGGTCCGATGCCCTTCTGTGAGTTGGGACCAGCCCACGTAGATGCCATAGGCGACAGCTTGCTTCTGCCATCCACCGGCATGCTCTCCGCCGCCATGAAGGATTTGCTCGATCGCCCTCTGCGCACACGCTGTGATCTCGAGGTACGACCAGACTTTTTGGTGTTGATCGCTCATGCATAGACCTCCGTCCGAGTTGGTGGTGCTCTTCCCGCATGATTACACGACAAACACAGTCTCAGCTGAGCGCGTGGCTGGCTACTTCCATAGGTCCCCAGAGCGATACCGGTCGATGGCTTGCGGCACCCAGAAAAAAGAGGCCGCGTCTCAGGCGGCCCGCGCTAAAACCGGATGGGTGAACGCATTCAACACTTCTTATATTGCCAAGCTATATTTGTCGTAGCATATCCCTACTTGAGAGGTAATCGTTGCGGCAAAGTTGCCGGTCATAATCCGCAACCGCTGCGCACCCCAACTGACCGGCAGGTGCAGAAGAAATATGGATAAGGGTATGTAAAGTGACCACCATCGAGTCCGCTAGCCTGACCGTCGCTCAGCTCGCCGACGCGCTGCAGCGCCTTATCCAGGCAGGCCATGGCGACCTGCTCGTGCAGGTACTAGCCGACGACATGAGCGGCGGCGCAGTGCGCAACGTGGAACACGCAACGCACTGGGGTCCGCTCGGCGGCGCTGTCGCGCTATTGAACGTTGAAGCCGACCAAGCAGCGCCAGATTTGATGGCCATCGCACTGGAGGTCGATCGGCTTGCTGCCCAAGGCTGGCTAGCCAATGACGTCTCTGCGGGAGGCCCGCTTTTCAAGATGGTTCGCGAGGCGCTGGAGCGCCGCAACTAAACGCGGACTAGGACTTTGTCCGATGTTCCACGCGGCTCCAGGCAGAACCGCGGCAGCTGGAGATCCCCTCGAACCAAGCCGAACCTTTCGATGCCCGGTCTTGTGGTTACGAAGCGCTGAACTCCGATCTAAAAAGGCTCTAATTGTCTTTAATGTGCGGATAACTTACAGTGTCATTGAGTCCACCTGCAGAACGCTCCCCGTGTCTGTCAGGATATTGTCCAAGCGCGGCATGGCCGCGCTTTTTTTTCGCGCGCTCCCTCCATGTCAGGATAGTTGTCGCCCCGGCGCCTTTCGATGAAGGACAATGGAGGGCGGTAACGGTTGGAAGATGAAGCGTTATCCGGCGGAGTACAAGGAGTGGGTGGTTGAGCAGATGATGCCGCCCTTGAACCGATCGGTTGTAGAGTTGGCCAAGGAAACGGGTGTCACGACAGTGAGCCTGCGCACATGGCGCGAGGAAGCCCGAGAGCAAGGAAAGGTTGTGCCAGGCAACGGCAAACAGAGTGACAAGTGGTCCAGCGCGGACAAGTTCCGGGTGGTGCTAGAGACGGCGCCGCTCAGTGAGGAGGAGCTGTCCGAATACTGCCGCCGGAAGGGCATTCAGCCCGAGCAGATCCGGCAGTGGCGTGCCGCTTGCGAGCAGGCGAATGCGACGACACCGCCCAAGCCTGGCCTGGCGCAGCGTCGCGAAGAAGAGACCGCGCAGAAGCGGATCCGAGCGCTGGAGCGCGAACTCAAGCGCAAGGATGCGGCGCTGGCGGAGACAGCAGCGCTGCTGGTACTGCGAAAAAAAGCCGAGGCGATCTGGGGAAGGGACGAGGAGGACTGATCAACGTCTCGGATCGCCGCGAAGCCATCGCGTTGATCGATGAAGCGGTTCAGGGCGGTGCGCGCCAATCCAGCGCCTGCGAGGAGCTGGGATTGAACGAGCGGACCTTGCAGCGCTGGCGCCATACGCCTGAAGATGGCCGGCCGGGCGCGCAGCGCCCGGTGCCGGCCAACAAGCTCAGCGAGGGGGAGCGGCAGGCGGTGCTCGCCGCCGCCAACCGGCCCGGTTATGAGAGCCTGACGCCCCACCAGATCGTGCCAAAGCTGGCCGACGAGGGCCTCTACCTGGCCTCGGAATCGACGTTCTATCGCGTGCTCAAGACCGAGGGCCAAGGACGCCGGCGCGGCCGCAGCCACAAGGCGCAGCCCAGACCGCTGACCACGCACCGTGCCGACGGACCGAACCAGGTGTGGTGCTGGGACATCACGTGGCTGCCCACCACGGTGAAGGGCCGCTTCTTCTATTGGTACATGATGCAGGACATCTACAGCCGCAAGCTGGTGGTCAACGAGGTGCACGAGAGCGAATCGGTCGAGTATGCCAGCCACCTGCTTGGGCAGGGCTGCCTGCGCGAGCAGACCGCAGGCCGCCCGCTGGTGCTGCACTCGGACAATGGCACGGCCATGAAGGGGGCGACCATGCGAGCTGCCATGCAGTACCTGGGCGTGGTTCCCTCCTACAGCCGCCCACGCGTGAGCAACGACAATGCCTACGCCGAAGCGCTGTTCCGCACGGCCAAGTACTGTCCGCTGTGGCCTGAGCGGCCGTTCGAGACGCTGCAGCAGGCGCGCGAGTGGGTGCTTAAGTTCGTGCGCTGGTACAACGAGGAACACTGCCACAGCGGCCTGAAGTACGTCACGCCGAACCAGCGGCACCGCGGCGAAGCGGCGGGCGTGCTGGCGCGACGCACAGCGGTGTATCAAGCCGCACGAGCGCGCCATCCGCAGCGCTGGTCGACTGGAATCCGGGATTGGGACCTGGCGCAGGTGGTCTACCTGAACCCGGAACGCGCTGGTATAGAGCCTAAGCAGTACCGGCACGCAGCATAGCGGCGGACGCGACAACTACCTTGACACACGCCGCGCTTGCACTAAGACACAAACAAGTACAGCACTCCGAACAGGACTAGTACCTCCGCACAGAGGTTATGACGGTTTGTCAGAGGTCGGTACTGGGTAGGCTTTGGCCAATTTTTCCCGGGCCGTTTCGGTAGAGAACATCCAGTTGATGCGAGCGCCGCTGGCGTTTCGCAGTTGCTCCCAAGCCGCGACCTCGGTGATCAGCCGGTCGCGGCAGTCGATGCGGCGATCCAGGCACTGACTTCGCAGCACGCCGATTTCGATCTCGACCATGTTGAGCCAACTGGCGTGCTTGGGGGTGTAGTGGAATTCGATCCGCTGCAGGATGCGGCGTGCCTCCGCTGGTGGCAAGGCTTGGTAGAGTGCAGCAGGCGTGTGAGTCGACAGATTGTCCAGCACGATCCGGATGCGCGGTGCCTGGGGGTAGTGGATATCGACCAGATCGCGCATGCACTGGGCGAAGTCATCTGCCGTCCTCCGTTCTGTGACTTTCACCTTGCGCCAGCTACGGTGTGCATCGAGGAAGACGAACAGGTTGGCGGTGCCGTTGCGCTTGTATTCGCAGTCGTAGCGCAAGGGTTTGCCCGGCTCGGCCGGAATCGGTTGGCGTACTTCGCCGATGAGCTGGGTCGGGCTTTCATCGAAGCACACCACCGGGTGCTGCGGGTCCGGGGTTTCGGCATACAGGTCGAGCACGTCTTCCATGCGTGCAACGTATTCCGCGTCGATCTTGGGGATGCACCACATGTCCTTGCGCCAGGGTTTCAGATCGTTCTCGGCCAGGCGCCGGCGTACCGTCTCGCGCGATAACTCTTCGTGCTCGGTTAGTTTGACGAACGTGTCGGCGAGCAATTCCAGCGTCCAGCGTGCACGTCCCGCTGGCGGGTTGGTGCAGGCGGTGGCGATCAACAGGGCCTCTTCCTTGCCGCTGAGCTTGCGCTGGGCCCCAGGCCGAGCCTGTTCGTTCAGCGCCGCTTCCAGACCCACCTCCACGAAGCGACGTTTGGTGCGGTACACCGTGGATTCGCCAACCGCCACGGTGGCGGCAATGCTTGCGTCATCCTTGCCAGCGTGCGCTGCAAGCAGGATCTGCGCTCGCTTGAGCTTGCGTGCCGCGTGCTTGCCGCCGCTTAGCATGGCAGCAAGCGCTTCACGCTCGGATTGGTCGAGTTCGACTCGATAGCGTAGATTCATCCGGATGGCTTCCTTCGGGGGAGCCTCCTTCGACTGCCGGGGTTCCGAATGAATCAAAAATCGCTTCCATTGTCTGGCGAGCGCTCAGCCTGCCCGAGCTTCACCGACAAGCAAGGTCAGTATCTCGCCTTCATCTGGGCCTACAGCTTGATAAATGGTCGCGCTCCGGCCGAGCACGACATGCAGCGATTTTTCGCCGTCACGGCTCCTTCCGTCCACCAAATGGTGCTCAACCTCGAACGCAATGGATTGATCCGCCGGCAAGCAGGCATCGCTCGCAGCATCGAACTGCTCGTTGACCACAACTGCTTGCCTGTCCTACAACCCAGCCAAACTGTCACAACCTCTGTGCAGCGGTACTAGGCCTGTCCCAATCATGGCGTAGTAGCGGAGGCCATGCAGTGGCTGCTCCGGGTGACTGGGCTGGTGGAACATAAGTCTCATAGCTGGCTCTCGTGCACCCGCACCAACAAATTTGGTGATCCTCTGTGAGGCAATACTTGCGTAAAGAGGGCCCCGGCTACGTCGGCCAAGGCCCTTATGGCTACTACTCTCCCCTCGAATAGATTTGGATTAGTAGGCACTCGAGCGAGACATTACTAGCCCCGCGCTAGACGGGTGGATTGTCGCCGCGCCTCTCTGAATTTCGAACGTCCTAACTTCCTAGCGATGAAGCGCAACGCCCCGCGCGACAAGAAGGGATGCGCACCCTCATATGCGGGAAATATCGAACCTGTCGCGTGCATCCAGCCGTACGGCTTTCGCGACGCCCGCTACATGTAGCGAGTCCTTCTCGTTTTGGGGGGCGGCAAGAGGCGGTGAGCAACCGTGCGGAGCAGTCCAACGAATTCGCGCTTCAAGTCAGGGCAGTCTAACTAATTCCGGTTCTAATGCAGGCGAGCGCTAGCCGGGTTAACTGCTAAGCCGTTGATTCTTCAGAAAACGCAGTCTCTCGAATTCCGGTTCCTCACAGTAGTTCGCAGGCATAGTTCCGGCTGGTTCCGGATTCGCACTATGATGGCCGGATTCTCAACCATCCGTTGCTAGTCATGGACAAGGCCCGTGTCCTCACCCTCTTCCTCGGCGTGGTGCGCGCCGGCAGCTTCCACCGCGCAGCGGTCGAGGCCGGCGTCACGCCGCAGGCCGCCAGCAAGGCCGTGCGCACGCTGGAGGACCATCTTGGCGTACGCCTGCTGCACCGGACCACACGCAAGCTCAGCCTGACCGAAGACGGCGCGCGCCTGTTCGAACTGGCCGCGCCGGGCATGCGCCAGCTCGACGAGGCGCTGGAACAGGTCCGCGGCAGCAGGAGCGACGACGACGGCCTGGTCCGCCTGACCGCGCCCCCTTCGCTCGGCAGCCGCGTGCTGGTCCCGCTGGTGCGGGGCTTTCGCGAGCAATACCCCGGCATCACCTTCGATGTGGTGCTGAGCGACCTCTTTACCGACCTGGTCGAAGCCAGGATCGATGTCGGCTTCCGCGTCGGCACCAGCCCCGGCCAGAACCTGGTGGCACGGCGGCTGTGCGACGTGCCGCTGGTCATCTGCGCGACGCCGGACTACCTGGCGCGGCACGGCGAGCCGGCTTCCCTCGACGAACTGCTGCAGCACCAGTGCACCGGCTTCCGGCGTCCTTCGACCGGGCGCATGGTGCCGTGGGAGCTGCAGGTGGACGGCGACCTGGTCTCCCAGGAGGTGCCTGCGGTGGCGAGCTTCAATGACGTCGAACCCGAGGTCGAAGCGGTGCGGGCGGGCATGGGGATCGGCCAGCTGCCCGCCTACATGATCCACGCCGACCTCGTGAGCGGGCGGCTGAAGGCGATCCTGCCGGGTTACAGCAGCAGCAATGTCGGCATGTACATGTACTACCCGCATCGCAGCCAGATGCCGGTGCGGGTCCGGCGCTTCATCGACTTTGTGGTGGAGGCGGCCCGGGGCGCGGAGCAGTCGCTGTCGCGGCTGGTGGGATCGTGCCCTGAGCCTGCTAGCCCGCAGCACTGACAACCAGAAGTTGCTATTGAAACGCCATTCCAGTCCCTAGTGCGACGTTCGCTCCACGCCTAAATTGGTCTCAACGGCGGCTGCACAGCGCCATCCCCGGAACCACACCGGGAAACGCGCAACAGCCACCGTCCGCCTCATTCTTCGATGACCAGTTTCCAGGAGCGACATCATGATTGCCCAACTCGCACGCACCCTTGTTCCCGCCGCCATCTCGCTGGTGGTCGCCGTCTCCCTCCAGAACGCCAATGCCGCGCCAGCCGGCAACAGCGCGCCCGCCAGCGTGGCAGCGCGCACGCATGACGTGTTCACCGACGGCCAGCGGCAGGCCCGTTTCGACACCTTCTCCGAAGGCGCGCATAACCGTGGCGCCGCCGCGCTCGTTGCCGGCCTCGACCGCAGCGAGGTCTCGGCCACTCCGCGGCGAAAGTTCGATCCGTACACCGATGGTGCCCGTGCGCTCGAAGGCGATCCGCGCCCGCGCGGCACGGCGTTGCAGGGCACATCGGCGTGGGTGTGATCGCCCGCTCCGAAGTCGAGGCAACACGTCAGGGCAAGCCCTGAACGGCTGACTCCGGTCCCCGGACAAAGCGCCTTTCCAGACGCCTCATTCCGGCCCTTCGCTTGACTTTTTCTCAACCTAAAACGCCGGAAATATCGTTTGTCGCGCAGCCCGCCGACGACAACCATTACGCCAAGGCCAACCCACAGGAGACAGCCATGTCAGACCAGCCCTATCCGCTCTGGAGCGCGGAACCCGTCCCCCACCTGCTTGCCTCGCGTGACCGCGCCACCGGCGAGTGGTGACGAGGACTGGGACCTGGTCATCGATACCAACCTGCGCTCGCAGTTCCTGTGCTGCCGCGCGGCGCTGCCGGGAATGGTCGAGCGCGGCTACGGGCGCGTGGTCAATATCTCGTCGCGGGCCTGGCTCGGCGGTTTCGGGCAAGCCAACTACTCTGCCGCCAAGGGCGGCGTGGTCAGCCTGACGCGCTCGCTGGCGATCGAGTTTGCGAGCAAGGGCATCACCGTCAACGCGGTCGCGCCGGGCATTGTCGATACCCCGCTGTTCCGCGGCTTTACGCCCGAGGTGCAGGCGCGGCTGCAGAAGTCTGTGCCGGTGCAGCGCATCGGCACCGCCGACGACATCGCCAACGCGGTCAGCTTCTTCCTGGACCCGCAGTCGTCGTATGTGACCGGGCAGACGCTTTATGTCTGCGGCGGGCGCAGCCTGTCGTCGCCGAGCGTGTAAGGAGGCCGCCATGACCGTACGACTCCACACCGAAGGCGCGGTCGCCGTGCTGACGATCGACCGGCCCGAGGCGCTCAATGCGCTGGACGTGACCGCGCTGCGCGAACTGCGCGCGCTCCTCACTGAAGTGCGCGACCGCGACGACCTGCGCGTGGCCGTCCTGACCGGCGCCGGCACGCGCGCCTTCTGCGCGGGCGCCGACCTGAAAGGCACGCGCAGCTCGCCCGCCACCTACCCGGAAGCGCTGTTCCGCGCGCCGGAGCAGGCGGCCGACCTCGGCCTCTATATCCGGCTGATGGACCTGAGCGACCTGGGCCTGTGCAAGCCGCTGATCGCGGCGGTCAACGGCCATTGCCTCGGGGCCGGGCTGGAGATCGCGCTGCAATGCGATGTGCGGATTGCGTCGGAGCAGGCGAGCTTCGGCCTGCCGGAAGCCGCGGTCGGGTCGATCCCCGCCGTGTCCGGTCTGCATCGCCTGCTCAAGGCCGTGCCGGCGGCGCATGCGATGCAGATAGTGCTGACCGGCGAGCGGATCGATGCCGCGCAGGCTGCACGCATCGGGCTGGTCACCGAAGCGGTGGCACCAGCCGCGCTGCTCGACCGTGCGCTGGCCATCGCCACCCGCATCGCCGCCAATGCACCGCTGGCGGTTCAGGCGGTGAAGAAGCTGTCGCGCCAGACCAGCCACCTCAGCGAAGCCGATGCGCAGCAGCTGACCGAACTCTACTGGGGCGTGCTGCGCGATACCGCCGACCGGACCGAAGGCCGGCAGGCGTTCGCCGAGAAGCGCCAGCCCCGCTACACCGGCCGCTGAGCATTTGAAAACAAACAGACAGGAGACAAAGCATGACTCGCATTACCCGATTCGCACGCGCGGCGCTGGCCGGCGTGCTGGCAGCCACGGCGCTAGGGGCCGCGGCACAGGCGCCCTACCCCACGCAGAAGCCGATCACTCTGGTGGTGCCGTTCGCCCCCGGCGGCGGCAACGACATCCTCGCGCGGGTGATCGCGCCCAAGATGGGCCAGGTGCTGGGCCAGACCATCGTGATCGAGAACAAGCCCGGCGCCGGCGGCAACCTCGGCACCGATTATGTCGCGCATGCGGCGCCGGACGGCTACACGCTGGTGATCGCGTCGAGCCAGGTCACCATGAACCCGTTCCTCGGCATGAAGGTGCCGTTCCGGATCGAGCGCGATTTCGAGCCGGTCGGGCTGATCGCGTCAATGCCGATCATGCTGGTCGCCAATCCCGACCAGCCGTTCCGCACGCTGCAGGAATTCATCCAGTTCACCCGCGCCAATCCGGGCAAGCTCAGCTACAGCAGCCCCGGCAATGGCACGCCGCAGCACCTGGCTGGTGAAGTCTGTGCCAAACTCAACAAGACCGAACTGCTGCACGTGCCTTATCGCGGCACCGGCCCGTCCATCACCGATTTGATGGGCGGACAGGTGCAGATCTCCTTCGCCACCTTTGCCTCGTCGATCCAGTACGTGCGCGCCGGCAAGCTGCGCGCGCTGGGCATCGCCGGCAAGAAGCGCAGCAAGCTGATGCCGGACCTGCCCACCTTCGCCGAAGCCGGCATCACCGGTTATGACGCGGAACTCTGGTACAGCCTGCTGGCACCGGCCCGCACGCCGAAAGCCGTGGTCGACAAGATCAACGCCGCGCTGGTGGCCGCGCTCAAGTCGCCCGACGTCGCCGAGCAGCTGGCCCGGCAGGGCTTCGAGGCGCAGGCCTCCACGCCGGCGGAACTCAAGGCCTATATCGGCAAGGAGATGGCACGCTGGCAGCGCCTGATCCAGGACAACGGCATCAAGGTGGCGCTATGAACGCGCACGCCGAACGCCATGTCCTGCCCGCCACGGACAACCCGCTGCTGGACTACCTGGGCATCCGCCTGGCCAGCGTCGGCGATGGCCGCTGCACCTTCGAGCTCGATCTCGAGCCGCGCCACCTGAACCGGCAGGGCAGCGTCCAGGGCGGCGTCACCGCCACCCTTCTCGACGCCGCCTGCGGCTACGCCGGGTTGCCCACCGGGCCCGGCGGCGCCCTTGGCCATGCGGTCACGGTGATGCTGACGATCAGCTATCTCAGCAAGGCCAGCACGGGCCGGCTGCGCGCCACGGCGACGATCACCCGTGCCGGCAAGAGCCTGTACTTCGCCTCGGCGGAGCTGACCACCGATGCCGGCGTGCTCGTGGCCACCGCGCAAGGCACGTTCAAACGATCCCGCACCCTTCCGGAGGCATGACATGTTGCGCGACGCACTGGACGGCCTGACCGTCATCGACTTCACGCAGATCGGCGCCGGGCCGACCTGCACCATGCTGCTGGCCGACATGGGCGCCAGGGTCATCAAGGTGGAGCCGCCGGGTGGCGAGCTGGGCCGCGGTCTGGGACCGGGCTGGCTCGGCGACGACAGCGCGCTGTTCCACGGCTTCAACCGCAACAAGCTGGGCGTGGCGCTCGACCTCAAGTCCGCCGACGGCGTGGCCGTGGCACGCCGCCTGATCGCGGATGCCGACATCGTGGTGGAAAGCATGCGCCCCGGCGTGATGGAACGCCTCGGCCTCGGCCATGTGCAACTGGCCGAAGCCCACCCCGCGCTGATCTACTGCTCGATCTCCGCCTACGGGCAGGACGGGCCGTATGCGCATCGCGCCGGCGTCGACGGCATCATGCAGGCGGATTCCGGCCTGATGAGCCTGATCGGCCTGCCCGACGCTGAGCCGTGCAAGGTGCAGGCGCCGGTGGTCGACGTGATGACCGGCTACGTGGCCTGCGTGGGCGTGCTGGCGAAGCTCGCGCAGCGGGCGCGCGACGGACTGGGCGGCCATCTCGATGTCAACCTGCTCAATGCGGCGCTGGCGCTGCAGCAGTCGTCCATCACCAGCTATTGCGCCGACGGGCAGCTGCCGGAGCGCGTGGGCAGCGCGGCGCCCTACTCCGCGCCCAACCAGGCCTTCCGCACCGCCGACGGCTGGGTCATGGTGGCCGCCTACATGCCCGAGCGCTGGCGCCGGTTGTGCGATGTGCTGGGGCGGCCCGCGCTGGCCGACGACCCGCGCTTCGCCACCTCGCCGCTGCGCGTGGCCAATCGCGGAGCAATGGTCGAGGCGCTGACCAGTGTCTTCGTCACCCGCACGACCGACACATGGCTGGCGTTGCTCCAGGGCGCCGACATCCTGTGCGCCCCCGTGGCGACCTACGAGGATGTCATGGCGCATCCGCAGGTGGCTGCCAACCGCATGGTGCAGCGCGTCCGGCATGACACACTGGGCGAGATCCGCATGCCGGGATTCCCGATCAACAGCGCGCAAGCAAACGCGCTGCCATCGCGGCCGGCGCCGGCTTGCGGGCAGCATACGCAGGCCGTGCTGGTCGAGCTGGGCTACAGCCCGTCGCAGATCGCCGCGCTGGCGAAGCAAGGCGCCATTCACTGCGCCGATGCCGGCCAGCAGCGCCTTGCCGCCGCGGCGTCATGAACCGCGCCCACAGCATCGCGGCGCTGTATGCGCGCCGCAGCGTGCGCGGCTTTCTCGATACGCCGGTGCCGCAGCAGACCGTGGCCGCGATCCTGACCGACGCCGCGCGCAGCCCGAGCGCATCTAACACGCAGCCGTGGCGCGTCTACGCCTGCGCCGGCGACGTGCGTGACCGCCTCAGCGCAGCCCTGCTGGCACTGCACGACACCGGCGGCGGTGAGCATCGCGAGGATTATGTCTACTACCCGCCCGCCTGGCGCGAGCCATACCTGGCGCGGCGCCGCACGCTGGGCAAGGCGCTGTACGGCCTGCTCGGCATCCCGCGCGGCGACGCCGCCGGTATGGCGCGCCAGTACGCGCGCAACTACGCGTTCTTCGGCGCGCCGGTGGGGCTGTTCTTCACCATCGAGCGCGGGCAGGGCCAGGCTGCGTGGCTGGATCTCGGCATGTTCCTGCATGCGGTGATGATGGCCGCTCTCGGGCATGGCCTGGAAACCTGCGCGCAACAGGCGTTTGCGCGCTACCACCAGGTCATCCGCGCACAGTTGCAGATACCGGACAGCGAGATCGTGGTGTGCGGCATGTCGCTCGGCCATCCCGATCCGCGCGAACCGGCCAACCGGCTGCGCACCGCGCGCGAGCCAGTGGAGGCCTTTGCGCGCTTTGCCGGATGGTAAGCACAGCGATGCGCTCAGCCTTGCGTGTCCAACTGCGCCAGCAACCACTGCCGGAACACCGCCATGCTCGGGCTTTCCTTGCGGTCGGCAGGAGTCAGCAGGTAGTAGGTGAAGTCGCCCATGTCCACGGTCTGGCGGAATGGCGCCACCAGCCGGCCGGCGTCGAGATCCGCCGCCACCAGGAAGCGCTGCGCGATCGCGAAGCCCTGCCCTTCGACCGCGGCCGCATAGGCCATGGCCGAGCTCTGGTAAGTCATGCCGCTGCGCGCATCGACCTGGCCGTCCGCGCGCGCGGCCTTGAGCCAGTGGGCCCAGTCATCCGGCCGCGCGATCGAGTGCAGCAGGGTCTGGTGCTGCAGGTCAGCGGGCTTCTTCACCTTCGGCCCGCCCGCGAGCAGCGCGGGGCTGCATACCGGCACCAGGATGTTCGACACCAGCCGGTAGGAATTCACGCCGCTCCACTTGCCGTCGCCCAGCCGGATCGCACCATCGATGTCTTCCTTGCGGAAGTCGACCGGATCGAGCGACGCCGTCAGCAGCACCTCGATGCCGGGATTGGCGGCATGGAAGCTCGACAGCCGCGGGATCAGCCAGCGCATCGCAAAGGTGGTGTAGGCGCGCACCTTGAGCTGCTTGCGCCTGGCGCGTTTGCTCAATCGCCGCGTGGCCTCGCGCAGGTCTTCCATCGCCTTGGTCACGGCGCGGTAGTAGTCCTCGCCGGTGCGCGTGAGCGAGATCTGCCGGTGGCCGCGATGCAGCAGCTGCACGCCCAGCCCGTCCTCCAGCGCGCGGATCTGGCGGCTGACGGCGCCGGGCGTGACGTGCAGCTCCTCGGCAGCCGTGGTGATGCTGAGGTGACGCGCGGCCGCCTCGAAGGCGCGCAAGGCGTTCAGTGGGGGCAGCTTGTCCATGCCGGCGAGTCTGCCACACGGTTGAGGTTTACTCAATCGAAGAGACCGGGCTTTTTATTCCCAACCACAAGTTGTCATTGAAACGCGATTGCACTGCCTAGTGTTGTGGGCGTCGCGGGCCTAAATTTGTCTCCGTGGCCCCCGCCATCAGGCATCGCAGTCAAACCGAGCACCCCGAAAGGAGATTCACCATGTCCGCCAACACCACCAACACCACCACCAACGCCACCAGCAAGGTCTGGTTCATCACCGGCGCTTCGCGCGGCTTCGGCCTGGAACTGACCCGTGCCGCGCTGGCACGTGGCGATCGGGTCGTCGCCACCGCTCGCCGCCCCGAAACCATCACCGCCGCACTGGGCGAGCACGACAACCTGCTGGGCGTGGCGCTGGACGTCACCAGCGAAGCCCACGCGCTCGCCGCCGCCGAGGCCGCGGTGGCCCGCTTCGGCCGCATTGACGTGCTGGTCAACAACGCAGGCTACGGCCTGCTCGGCGCGGTCGAAGAGGCCTCCGCGCAGGAAGTCGAGCAGCAGTTCGCCACCAACGTGTTCGGCGTGCTGACCGTGACGCGTGCGGTGCTGCCGCAGATGCGCCGGCAGCGCAGCGGCCGCATCCTCAATATCTCGTCGATCGGTGGCTACGCGGCGTACCCTGGCTGGGGCGTCTACGGCGCTACCAAGTTCGCGGTCGAGGGCCTGACCGAAGCGCTCGACGCGGAACTGGCGCCGCTGGGCATCCGCGCCACCGTGGTCGAGCCGGGCTTCTTCCGCACCGACTTCCTCGATGCCAGCTCGCTGGTGCGCGTCCGCACCGAGATCCCGGCCTACGCCGAAACGGTCGGGGCAATGCGCGAGCACATGGCTTCAGCCAACCACCAGCAGCCCGGCGACCCCGCCAAGCTGGCGGCAGCCCTGCTGACCTTGGCCGACAGCGAAACCCCGCCGGTGCGCCTGCCCCTGGGCTCGGACACGGTCTACCGCATCACCGAGAAGAACCGCCAGGTAGAAAGCGAACTGGCCGCATGGCAGGCGCTGGCGGTGTCGACCGACCACGACGACGTGCGCCGCTGATCTTGCTGCCGGGCGTGTGCAGGCACCGCCTTTGTACAAGTGCCTTCGACCAGCGAGGTCTTGCCGCACCCAGCGTGCCCGACAGGGCGACGTTGCGGATGGCATCGGGACTATCGTGCATGTTGGCTCTCGGTTCGTCCGGCAATTCGAGATGCGCGTGGGCGATACGCTCATAGGCATGACGCAGGGGGCTTTATTTCGTACCCCAGGCCATGGTGGCGCGGCGCGTGGTCATCTCAATGCCGGTCTGCGCATTGATGGATGGCCAGCCAGGAGAAGTCCGGGTAGCCGGGCGTGTCGACCAGGTAGATCGGCGCAGGCGCGCCAGTTGTGCCAGATGATCATCATCAACGGCAGCGACAGCAACAGCAACAAGGTCGACGTGCCCGCGCTGCTCGCGGAGATCCAGGAAGCCTTCGGCAAGGAATGCCTGCCGATCAACCTGCCGCCCGACAACAGCAACAAGGTGGTCGACTGCTTCTTCAATCTGGCCGGCGAGCCGGATTTTGTCTGTGCCTTCCCGCACGATGCGCTGATCGACCAGGTCATTGAGATCGACCCCGAGCTGATGGAGAACAGCGGCGGGTTGCTCTCGGTGGGAATGGGCGGCAGTCGCACGAACACATTAAGCAGTTCGGCAATGCCGGCGCCCGTCGCGGCCGAGGTAAAGCAGGTCGGCACCAGGTGGGCTTCGCGCAGCGCATGCTCGAACGGCGCGTGCAACTGCCGGCGTGGTCGCCTCGCCTTGCTCCAGATACAGCTCCGAGTTGGCTGTCGCGCGTCACCATGCCCTGGTGGATGCGGAACAGCGCCAGTTGCCGACATAGGGATCGAAGACCACCTTGAAGACGTGGGCCAGCACATGGGCCGGGCCGGGCGATATCTGCGCGGTGGCCAAGGTGATGAACTCGGCTTCGATGCCGTGCTGCACGATGCCATCGAGGACGGCGACATCCACCTGACGCCGCTTGAATTTCATCTATGGCCTGGCGATTGAGCCGGCGCGCCGCGGCAACGAGCTGTGGCTGGCGGAGGTGGTGCACAAGCTGAGCGCGGAAGACCCGTGCCTGCGCGTGGAGCATCCGGCCGGCACCAACGAGACCGTGGTGTTCGGTTTGGGGGAGTTCCACCCGCGCTGCGCGCTGGAGCGGCTGACGGAGCAATACAAAGTGGAGGTGGTGACGCGCCCGCCCAAGATCGCCTACCGCGAAACCATCGGCGGAACAAGAAGCAGACCGACGGTGCCGGCCAGTTCGGCGAGGTGATGCGGGTAGAGCCGCTGGCACGCGGCGAAGACTTCGAGTTCGTCGATGCGGTCAAGGGCGGCGCGATCCCTGGGCAGTTCATTCCCGCCGTGGAGAAAGGCATCCGCCAAGTGCTGGACAGCGGGCCGCTGGCGGGCTTCCCGGTGCAGGATGTGCGCGTAACCGTGTACGACGGCAAGAGCCACCCGGTCGATTCCGAGGAAGTCACGTTCGCGACCGCCGGGCGCAATGCGTTTATCGACGCGGTGCTGAAGGCGCGGCCCAGCGTGCTGGAGCCGATTGTCGATATCGAAGGCATGGTACCGGGCACTTCGATGGGTGACATCATCGGTGACTTGTCCATCAAGCGCGGCCAACGGCTCAACGCCTTCGTGCGGCTCGATTTCCAGCGGGTGAATGGCAAACACTTCGAGACTCGGTAGACCCGCTGCACCGCGGCCGCGCTGCGCTCGCAGTTGGACCGGCACACAGCGCAAGACCAGATGGGCGCTACGCGCCTGCCTCCCATCGCTCGCAGGCACGTGCAGTACGGTCTGCCCAAGCCAGGGCGCCGCAGCAACCGTCTCCCACAGATACTTCCCTGGATGGTCCACGCCCCGATTTCAGGCGGCGCACCAACCAATCCACCCCGGCTGGGCGCTGCGCCAGGAACAAGTCATACACGTCGCCCTCGCGATCGCTGACGGCAACAAGGCGCATGTCCGGACACTGCAGCTTACGACCTCTCCTACCAATCGAGATGTGGGTCAAGGTAAGCCCCCATCGTTAGCACCGCGTCGTGCTCCGTCGGAGTACGGGTCCCGCGCGCCCGTCCGCGCGCCATCGGTGTCGCGTGCCTTGCTGGTAGGCGCGAGGTCGGTGCGCATCTCGGCGCGGCCGCCTTGCGTATAGGGATCGGATTTGTCGGAGCGGGCGCCCTGGGAATATGGATCGCGTTGCTGGTTCGTCTGCGCATTGCCGATTGCACCATGCCCAGCGCGCCGACCGTGGCGATAGCCAAGCCAAGGACGCGAACGGCGGAGATGGCGGAAGCCGTGCCATGCTCGGGTGGGAAAACGTCGATTCAGCATGTTCTAACGCAGCAGTTGGCGCCGCGCAGCGCAGGCGCAGATTGCATGGAAGCGTGCTTCCATTCCATATCGGGTCAGGCACCGGCCGCGGTGGCCGGCGCGAGTTCGTTCAGGAAGCGATGAATCTGTGCGATGACGGCGGCGCCCTCGCCAACCGCCGATGCGACGCGCTTGGTCGAACCCGAGCGCACGTCCCCGATGGCGAACACGCCCGCCTTGCTGGTCTGCAGCGGCAACGCCGGATTGAAGCAGGTCGGCAGGTCGGTCCCGGCCAGCACGAATCCCTTGCCGTCCAGCGCAATGTCGCACGAGCGGAGCCATCGGGTATTCGGATCGGCGCCGACAAAGATGAAGAGGTGCCGCGTTGTCATGACGCCTTCAACGGCGCCGGCACCCCGATAGCGCACGCGCTCGAGGTAGCTGGCTCCCTCTAGAGCGGTAAGCTCGACGCGTGTATGCACGGTTACGTTTGGCAGTGAGGCGACGCGGTCCACCAGATAGCGCGACATGCTTTGCGTCAGGCTGGCACCGCGTACGAACATGTGCACATGTTCCGCTTGGCTCGCCAGGAAGACCGCCGCCTGTCCCGCCGAATTGCCGCCGCCCACGAGCAGCACCGGCTCCTTGCGACAATGGATCGCTTCCACCGGCGTTGCCCAGTAGTAGACGCCCGAGCGTTCCAGCCGTGAGAGGTTCTCGATGGCGGGCCGCCGGTATTCGGCGCCGCTGGCAATCACGACCGTGCGGGCGCGGATGCGACGGTTGTCCGTCATCTCGATGCAATACGGTTGCCGATCGCAGTTCAGTGCCATTACTTCGCACGGAATGCCGATATGCGCGCCAAACTTCTGGGCCTGCACGAAGGCGCGCCCGGCAAGGGCATGCCCGGTAATGCCGGTGGGAAAGCCAAGGTAGTTCTCGATGCGGGCGCTGGTGCCGGCCTGCCCACCAGGCGCCCGGCAGTCTAGCACCGCCACTGACAGTCCCTCCGATGCCGCGTAGACAGCCGCTGCCAGACCTGCCGGTCCGGCGCCCACAATCGCAACGTCGTAGACATGGCCCGGATCGAATTCCGGAATCAAGCCGAGGCACGAGGCGAGATGCCGCTCGTCAGGATTGCGCAGCACCTTACCGTCCGGGCACACAACCAGGGGGAAATCGTCCGGTTGCGGCGTCAGTCGGGCAAGCATTTCGATCGCGTCGGCATCTTGTTCAGCGTCCAGGGTGGTCTGGGGAAACCCGTTGCGCCGCAGGAAGTTCTGCAGCGCAAGCATGTTGGGGTCGCCCGGGCGGCCGAGCAGCACAACTCCGTGGCCTTCCTCCAGCACCAGCACGCGCCGCAAGATCAGCGCGCGGATGATCGTCTCGCCAATGTCGGCTTCCCGGATCATCAACCCACTCAGTTCCTCCGGGCGAAGCAGCACAGCTTCGACAGGTTCAATGGCCTTCGCATCGACGACCGCGGGCTTGTTCGACAACTGGGTGACGTCCGAGGTAAACTCGCCACGCTTCGCGTAGACATGGATGGTTCTGTCGTCGCGCAGTCCATCGCGTCCCGAGATCTGCACCTTGCCCGACAGCAGCAAGAACACGCCCGGGCAAAGGCTGCCGGCGCGGTACAAATGATCACCCGCGGCAAAGTGGCGCAGAGTGCCGAAGCGGCGCACCCGCGCGATCTCTGCTTCCGCCAGGACCGGGAACATCTGGTGATAACGCGGATGATTGCACACGCCGCCATCGTCTACCAAGGCTGCGTCGTCGCATCCGGCCTCCACCGTCGCGTGCGTAGCGTTCCCGTTCGGAATCGGTTCTTCGTTCATGCCAGTTCCCTTGCTTCCGCAGCCTACGACCGTGGGAGGTCCATCAGCAGCTTCTCCATGGTGATCGGCAGGTTACGGATGCGCTTGCCGGTTGCATGGTAGACAGCGTTCGCCACAGCGGCGGCCAAGCCCGTGATGCCGATCTCGCCAATGCCGCGGGCGCCGAATTCGTTGAACTGCAAGTCCGGATTGTCCAGCAGAATGACGTCGATCTGAGGCTGGTCGGCGTGGACCGGCATCACGTACTCGGCACAGTTGTTGTTCCCCGGGATGCCGTTGCCGTCGTCGAACTCGGTCGCTTCGAACAGCGCCATCCCCACGCCCATCACGATGGCACCCTCGACCTGAGTGCGCGCCATCACTGGATTGATCACCCTCCCGACGTCGATGGCGCTGACCACGCGCGCCACGCGCAAGCGCGAAATGCCAGGATCCCAGCGCACCTCGACAAAATGAGCCCCGAATGACATGAACGACAGCTTGTCGGTTGGGCTGGATGCGCCAACGGATTGCAGGAAGCGGCGGCGGGTGAGCCGGGGCATCGGCGTGTCGGCGGCAGGTGCTGTTGCCGGGTCGCCACCATGCTTGACTGTGTTGTCCATGGTTGTCGTCTCCATGAATGCGAGTGGGGTGAATCCATGGTACGCCCTGCGCTGAGGCGGTGAACGGCATGGCCGGCACGATTCCCGATCGATGCCGACTGGGACCAAAGCATGCCGAGTTGGTGTGACTGTTGCGGGAGCGGTAGACTAAGTACGGTGTACGCCGAGGGATCGCGAAACGAAAGCTCGCCCCGTGTGGCGAATTCGACGACGCGTTGATTGCACCGCCAACGCTTTGACCATCGAGCGGCAAATGGCCTATACAGCAGGTAGTCCTGAACCCGTAGTCAACGCGCCTGAAGTGATGGAAGGCCATGCCCATGGGCAACGGCAAGCGCATCATCAGTGACATCAAAGTCCCCGGCACTTGCATGGCAGCGCCGGTCCAACACCGCATAGCGAAGACTGCTTCAAGGCGTTCTACAAGTCGTTCGGCTTCGGGGTCGGACACGACGGAAAAAGGCTGATCGGGGCAATCAGCTTGCCGTGCACCCCTCAGCGCCGGAAGCAGTGAAGCACGCTAAGCCTCGACCTCCCGCACGCTCTTGCCGAGCAGGATGAAGCCGCCTCAGCGTGCGGTGAACTGCCTCGATAGATGGCCGCTCTGGGTCTTCCCAGAACAAGCTGAAACACTTGCGGTCCAGCCGATTACCGGTTGTCGTTCATACATCGCTTCGGCCTCTTCGCAGCGTGCGACGGCATGCCGCCGCCACGAAGCGCCGTGCGGATAGGTATGTCCGAAAGACAGCGGGGCGCGGTTGCAGGCAGGGGGCAATTTTCATGAGAGCCATAATGCGCGTGTCGATGCTGCAGGCGGCCCGGCGCATCGGGCGAGTGACATATCATCGCGTGAACCGGCTCAACTATCCACCCCGAAATATGGCGTCCAGTAAGGCTGTTATCCGTTCTCCCCGCCTGCAGCACGCTTACGTCGCGATGCGGCCACCTTCCGACATGAAATCCATCTTCGTGAACTGCAGCCGGGGGGGCAGGCGCTACGGCTTGGCAATAAAATCGGTCGACAGGGAAGTAGCGCGCCATCGCCGCAGGATTTCCTGGTCGGACGCATGCTTGGCTTCGATCGCCGCGACCGTGTCGCTGCCCAGTGGCAACCGCACTGGCTGCTCCTTCTCATCGGCAAGCGCGACGATAGCGCGCGCAAGCGCTTCCGGATCGCCGGGCTGTTGGTGGTTTAGCGCGGTGACCACGGTAATGAACCAGGTCTTCACATTGTTCTCCTTGATGATTCGCTTACGACTTGCTCGACAGGATCGTCCAGGCCCGGACATCCCGGTTACCGTGCCATCTCCGGTTTCACCCGCGTCCGCAGCTCACTAGATGCGATGCTATCGAAGAATGCCGAGGCATTCGTGAGCTGCCCTTCCTGAGTTCGAGGAACCAGGTGTAGGTTTTGGCATAGGATTCACCGTCGAGCTCGGTGTCCGCTCTCCGGCATACTGGCGCCATCGAGTCGATTGCCAGAAGGCCGAAGAAGGAAGCGGCCACGGCCAATTGGGCGCCGAGCCGGGCGAGCCATCCGCCCGGCTCGGCCGAAACTGCCTTATGCATCGGAATCTCTTGGCGACGAGGGGGGTGGGAGCCCTGGTCTCGAGCTGAGAGTTGGCCGCGGCGAGGCCAACCCCGATGGCATGCTGCTATCAGATTGGATTCTCCCATGCGGCGATCTGGTGCTGCTTGAGCATATCCTCGATGACCTTGGGCACGACATTGCGGAACTTGCCAGTGTCGGCAGGAACGATCTCGATCATCCGGTCGATCATTTCCTTCGGGTCCATGCGGCCCTCCGGCGTGGCAAAGAAATCATCGAAGCCCTTGCGCAGCTCGGCGCGCTTGGTAAAGTGCTTGCTGTCGTCCAGCCAGCGGAACGGGTTGTCGGCCATTGTCTCGTTGTAACCGGTGTAGTAGGCGCCCGGATTGATGGTCTGGACCTTGATGCCGTAAGGCGCCAGTTCCTGCTGCAGGGCTTCGGCGATGGATTCGAGCGCGTGCTTGGTGGATACATAGGTGCCCCAGTTGGCCGGCGTGAACAGGCCGCCCATCGAGGACGTGAAGACGACTTTCCCTTTCTTCTTCTCGGTCACCCATTTCTTGACCACGCCCTGGGTCAGGACCAGTGGCAGAAATACGTTGACCTCGTAGTTCTTGCGCACGAGGTCGATGGGGATTTCCCAGACCGGGCCCGCTTCGCCCATGCCGGCGTTGTTCCACAGCACGTCGATATCCCACGACTGGGCCTGCAAGATGTCGTAGGGGTCGGTTAGATCGAGACGCTCGACGCGCAGGTTGTTCAGGCCCAGTTCTTTTGCCTTGTGGCGAAGTGGCATGACCTGCGACGAAACATGTGTCGTTGCAATGATTTGATGGCCGTTCTGGGCCATGCCGATGGCGGCGGACTCGCCGAAGCCGGAGCCAGCGCCGGTGATCAGGATGGTCTTGGACATGAGGGTTCCTTTCGTTTATCAGATCGGTTTGATGAATAACTCGGTGGTGTGAAGACCAGTACTGCCTGTATTGCCGTTGATGCCTGTATTGCTGTATTGCCCTTGCGAGTCAGTGCGAGATCGCTTTCTCGTACGCGGCGTGAGCGGCCTTCGCGACTTCCACGTCCTGTGATACGGCGCCGCCGGACACGCCCAGCGCACCGATTACGGCCCCGCCCTGCGCTTTCAGCGGAATGCCGCCGCCAAACGGAGCGAGACCGCCATTGCTGAGTTCGAGGCAGGGCGCCGGTGCGCCGGGCTTGCAGTACTCCCAGACGGCGTCGCTTTCGGCCTGGAACAGCGCTGCGGTCCGCGCCTTACGGATCGCAATGTCGTTGGAGGCCAGTACCGCGCCGTCCATCCGGTGGAAGGCCTTCAGGTGCGTGCCCTCGTCGACGATGGCGATAACAATGTTCAGGCCCAGTTCGCGCGCCTTCTTTTCCGCTGCATCGATGATGGTTCGCGCCTGGAGTGCGGTGATGTTCATGCCTTGTTCTCCGGTATCTGTGTTCTTGAGGATGGGTTGTCGTGCTCCGCATCGGACGATCCATTCCATTTCATTCCGGGTGCCTGCCGGATGTTGCCGCTGTGCGCCGATGTCGTTGATCCATGTTGCCAGCGGTCATGACATTTTTCTCGGCGCGGATTGTTGTGCGCGATACCCGTTTGCGCTTTCGGTCAGTGGCGGATTGGCAATGGCACAGGCGGTGGCCGCAATCACGCACGACGATCAATCCATTACTTTGAGTTGCGCACGCCATGCCGCGCCCATTTCTTCCGGCATTCCCCCAGCCTGCAATCCGACGGCGTCGGTCTTGCCGCTGCCAATGGCCATGTCCGCATGTCGTGCGGTCCATCGGCCGCTGATGATCAGTGCACATCGATGGTGCAGCCGAACGCTCGACGCATAGGGTTTGCACCAGATGGCATGGCCGGATCCCGTTGCCTGGAGATGGACGTATGCCAGTGCCCGGGTATCGATACTTCGCAGCGCGTGATGCAATCGTCGCAAGTCGGCCGGCGTTGTAGGGAGGCTCAGGTTGAGCCCCACGCGATTTTCCGGCCACACTGCGAACAGCGCCCGAAGGGCATCGCAAAGAAAACCGCTTCCGTGCGGGTTGGCTGGCGAGCTTTCCAGTTGTTCCGGCAGCGTCCCAAGCGTCGCTGCAAGTTCCACGCCGTCGAAGCCGGCATCACTGGCATTCTCCGCCGCCGTCCTGCAAGCATCGAGCGCCGCGTCGATCTGATCGTCGTTCAGCACCGTTCCGGGTAGCGCGATGGATTCCCCAATACGTCCGACGGCAGTACCGCCGCTGGCGTGAATAGCCTGCGTCACGTCGAGCCAGCAATTGACTTCGTTGGCGCTCGTTATGCCACGAGCAAGCAGATGCGCGGCGTCAGTTTGGTGCCCATCCGCAAGTGCGCAAATGGACAAGCCGCCTTCCGATGCCTTGGCGCGATATCGGGCTGCTAGCGAATAGGACGATCGCTCCGCAGCCGACGTGCCGACCACCACGAGCCGGTGCTGCAGGCGCAATGCGCCGAGTTGCAATGGGGTAGAAAGGTTGAGCTTCGAGGTTCGGGTCATAGTGACGACGGGCCAGTGGACCCGGGGACATTCTGGTTGTGTTCGCCGAGTGTTGATCGATGGCCCTCGTCGCCGCGAGTTATCCGTTGCTAAGAATGTGCGGGGGCAAGGAGTGCCGGGTACCGCTGAGCGGCAAACCTTTAGCAAGTCTTAACTCACGTTATTCCGGGTCTTTGACAAAAATGAGCGCAACGATTCCTACCGTCCCGCCCTTACTGAACAACAGACCTGACCAACAGCCCGAATTACAGACGCCATGAATGCACCGCAATTCACTTCATCGGATGGAATTGTGCTACGCACCCATCCCTCCCTGATCTTGCGCGCGGCGATGGCCGCGCCCGAACCGCATCCGTCGATGGCCGGGATGGAAAGGGCCAGACATGACGGACCGGAAAGGCAAGTTGAGAAGGAGCACGGCTATGTACCTTTGCCGGGGACCGTCGTGCAGACGCGCAAGGGAGAACAATGGCTGATGCCGGTCGCCATTTGCGAAGCCGTGAACGGCTACGACACGAAGCGCGCGCCGCACACGCCAAGCGAACATCTCATCGAATGGCATCTGGCGCCGTCGCGGATCCAGCAGGTTCTGCCGTCGGGCCCAGCGACGGAAACTCTGCCGTCCAACGGCTTTGTGATCCGCCCCGCTGGCATGGCGTTGCAACTGGTTGCAGTCGGGCCGGCACGTTTCGTGCATTTCGTGATCCCGGACGCCTTTCTTCGCGCCGTAGCTGCCGACTGGCTCGGCGATGCGGTGAACTGCACCGGGCTGCTCGGCCGCGAACGGTTGATGCGCACGGATCCGGCCATCGTGCCTATGCTGGACGCCTATCTGCGACGGGCACTGGACGAAGATGAGCCGCCAACGAGGTTGGAAATGGACAGCCGCGCGCATCTGGTCGTTCTGCAGATACTGCGGCGTCATTCCGTTTTGGTCGAGCGGCAGAACCGGCTTCGTCGTGGCGGGCTCGCTCCCTATCAGCTCAAGCGCGTGTGCGAGCTGATGACGCGGGACCTCGCGGAAGAGATCTCGCTCACCGAGCTCGCCAACACCATTGGCATTTCGTATCACCACTTCTGCCATGCCTTCAAGACCTCTACGGGCCAGCCGCCGCGGCAATGGCTGGTCGAGCGCAGAGTGGAGGCGGCCTGCGGGATGTTGCGCACGACGCGGCTGTCGGTGACCGAGATCGCGGCCACCATCGGCTACACAGACCAGAACCAGTTTCTGCGTGTCTTTCGCAGCCGGCGCGGAACGACGCCAAGCGCTTACCGCCGGGAGTTCCAGGATCATGGCGGCGCCGGCGCCGCCTGAAGCAGTCGCGGGCATCACCCCGTTTCCGCCCCATAATCAGCACTACGCCCGTGGCCCGACTTCGCGGAGATCAGTAATGGAAAATCAGCGCCCGCCGCTTCCCCCCTTTCAAACGAGAACTGGGAGTTCGACGGCAACGAGCTGATGCGCCGGCGTTTGGCCTGCATCAACGATGCGACAATTTGCGAAGCCGACTGGCGCTTCCACTGGCCGCTTGGTCGCCGGCCGGACGACCGTCTTGGCCTAGCCGATCTCGGAATCCGAACAGCATTCGCCTCGTCGCTTGTAGCATACCCATTGTCAACCTTCCCCTGCCGTAACCAGCACGACAGGGGCGTTCCCGTTTTGACCCGAACGGGTTAATGCAATGCTATGATTCCGCGAATAACCCGGCCGCAATAGGATCGTGTCTGCGATGCAGTCTGATGCCATACCATCATGTCTTCCGAAGCCGCGTTGAATTTTGGCCCATTCAGCCTGTTCCCGCGCCAGCGGGTGCTGCTCGAAGGCGGCGTACCTGTGCGACTTGGCAGCCGCGCCTTTGACCTGCTGGTCACGCTGGTCGAGCGAGCGGGAGAAGTCGTTTCCAACGCCGATCTGATTGCCCGCGTGTGGCCCAATGTGGTAATAGAGCCCGGCGCGCTCCGCGTGCACCTTGCGGGATTGCGCAAGGTGCTTGGCGATGGACGCCAGGCACAGCGGTATATCGTCAATGTGCCCGCGCAAGGCTACTGCTTCGTCGCCGAGGTGATCACGACGAGCGGGCTCAAGATGCCGACTGCAGCAGGCGTCGAGACACTCGTGCTGCCGGCCCCCCGTTCGACGGAATCCGCACCGGCCGCGCCCGCCCGTTTGGCAGCTCCCGACATGTCCGCGACGCTGCCATTGCTGCCAGCGCAGGTCGCCCGCATCATTGGCCGCGACGAAGTCGTGGCTGACTTGGTCAGCGAATTGCGCCAGCGGCGCTGCGTGACCGTGACAGGACCGGCCGGGATGGGCAAGACCACGGTGGCGCTGGCCGCGGCCCGCCAGATCGCCGCATTGTTCGATGACCAGGTCGTGTTCGTCAACCTGGCGCCGCTCAACGATGCGACGTTGGTGACCAACACGGTCATCGCCGCGCTGGGCGTCGGCGCACTCGAAGCGGCATCGCTGCGCAACCTACTCGCCTATCTACGTGACCGCCGCATCCTGATCGTGCTCGACAACTGCGAGCATGTCATCGAGGCAGCCGCGGAATTGGCCGAGACCCTGCTGACCGGTGTCCCTGGGGTCCATCTGCTGGCGACCAGCCGTGAGCCGTTGCGCATCCAGGGCGAATGGTTGCGGCGCCTCGGTGCATTGCCGGTGCCACCCTTGCTTGAGAAATTGGGTGTCCGCGAGACGCTGCGCTATGCCTCGGCGGAATTGTTCGTCGAGCGTGTCAGGTCGAGCCAGGACGCATTCGAGCTATGCGAGACGGATCTGCCTGCGCTGGTCGAGATCTGCCGCGCACTCGATGGTATTCCGTTGGCGCTGGAACTGGCAGCCGCGGGTGTCGACCGGCATGGCATGCGGGGCGTCGCCGCGCATCTGGGCAACCGGCTGAAGCTGCTGACGCGCGGCCGCAGGACGGCCCTGCCGCGACACCAGACCCTGCGCGCCGCGCTCGATTGGGGCTATGCGCTGCTGCCGGAGGAAGAACGCAGGCTTCTGCGCGGTCTGTCCATATTCCGCGGCCGCTTCACTGCCGCGGGCGCCAGGGCCTTGATGCATGATGCCGCCATCGCGGATGTCGAGGACCATCTCTACAACCTCGTCAGCAAATCTCTGCTGATGTCCGACATCAGCGGCGAAACGGTGCAGTACTGGTTGCTGGAAACGACGCGCGAGTATGCACTCGCGCAGATGGAAAGCCATGGGGAGAGGGCAATAGTAGCGCTCCGCCATGCCACGCACATGATGGAACTGGCCGATCACGCCGAAAGCTTGCGACCGAACCTGTCGAGTGTCGAGTGGTTGGCGCGTCATGCCTACCTGCTGGACGATTTCCGCTTCGCCCTGCACTGGAGCCTGGCCGATAGTGGCGACGTCAAGCTCGGCGCGGCACTGGCGGGGGCGTCCGCGCCGCTCTGGTATGCGCTTTCGCATGTGGCCGAGTATCTGGAGCTCGTCGAGCGCCTGATCGCGCGACTGCAAAGCCTAGATCCGCTTGAACCTGCAAGGGAGATCGCGCTGCGGGAAGCCCATGGCCATGCGCTCTGGAACATTCGCGGTTCGGCACCAGAAGCGATCGCGACGTTCCAGCGTGGCCTAGAAGTGGCACGGCATGCAGGACTGATCCCGGAGCAGTTGCACGCGCTGTGGGGCCTGTGGCTGGTGAACAATTCCCGTGGCGACTATCCGATGACCGTGCACCACGCCAACCACTACGGCGAATTGGCGCAGCTCACCGGCAACCCGGCCGACGCCATCGTGCATGATCGCATGATGACGTTGAGCATGCATTTCACCGGGCAGCATGCGCGGGCATACGTCCATGCGAGGCGCGTGCTCGGCCAGCCGTTGAGCGTCTATGTCAGCGCGCGTCGTAGCGGGTTCCAATTCGACCAGCGGGTTGCCGCGCTGATGACACTGGGGCGCATCCTGTGGATGCAGGGCTTCCCGGAGCAGGCGATAGACCACGCGGAAGGCGCAATCGAACGTGCGCTGAACATCAACCACTCGCTTTCGCTGTGCTTCGCTATCTCGGTGGGATGTGGCCCTGTTGCATTCTGGTGTGGCGATAACGAACGCGCCGAACGCTTTACCCGGCTGCTGCAGGACCGGGCGACAGAGCACTCATTGACCTTCTGGGGGCAATTCGGCGCAGGCTACAACCTGGTCCTCGCCCGCCGACGTGCGCAAGCCGATCTGGTCGAAGTACCGGCGAGTTGGCCCCGCTCCCTCCGCGACACGCTATGCACGCTGGATCCGGCGCTCGTCTGCGAAGGGGATTTCGAACGAGGGCGCTCCGGAGTGGTTCCATGGATTACGCCTGAGTTGCTGCGTATCCAAGGTGACCGGCTACGGCATGGCGGCAATATCGGCGCGGCCGGTGAGCTGATTCGCGCAGGATTGCAGATGGCACAGGAGCAGGGCGCGCTGTCTTTGTCGCTGCGCTGCGCGATGAGCCTGGCCTCGCTGCTCGAACAGACGGATTCCATGAGGGCGGCCCGCGAAGTCCTCGCACCAGTGCATGCGCGGTTCAGCGAAGGGTTTAACACGGCGGACGTACGCGCCGCCGCCGCAATGCTGGAGCGGTTGGAGTGACGACCGCTGGCCCACTTTGGAGGCGACCGATCCGCACATCGCCCGGGAGCGATCAATGCACAATGCGACGAAGCCGTTAAAAGGCCTGGAATGCCGCCCTGCATCGGAGTATCGCCCTATCAAAGAGAGGGAGAGCCGACATGCGATGCACGTCGTTCTCGAACTCGATGATGGCGATGGCACGGTGGCAAAACGGTTTAGGTGATGCGGTTTCACTGCGAGAGTCGGATTCTGCCACCACCGATTTCAGCAAATCGACCCAACGAACCAGAATGCGGGCATGCCTCTCCGCACCCGCAGCCGCGGTTTGGATGCCATTAGGTTCCGATGAAGAAGTCGAACTCTGAACTCATTCTGCAGCCACGCGAGCTGCTGGCTCAGCGCCGGCTGTGCCAGGCCAAGCTATTCGCTGCCTTGGTGATGCTGCCCGAATCCACGATGCGGACGAAGTATTCAAGACGCCGTGATTCCATTTGAACAATCCTGGCTTACGAGGAGCCTACACGTGCTTGTTAAGTTTCCTCACTGCCCGCTTTTCGTCTTTTCGATCATGCTGCCGCTTCCGCGTGCGTCAGATCGGCTTCGGCTCTCGCCGCCACCAGACGCGTCGCCACTGAGTACACGCGGTGCTCGTACTGCAGAATCTCCGCTTGCCGCCCGCCGTGGTCCAGGCTAGAAGGCGCGTAGGAAATGAATGGAGGCAGCAGTTGCATACCGGTGAAACTCAGTACGCCCCCGGAAAAAGGCCGCATGAATTCGTCAACTGTGCCGGTGTGTTTGCGATCTGCCAACAGTTCCACCGCGGTGCCGCCGGTCGTAAACGACAACATGGCGTGCTTGCCGCGCAACAGGCCGTTCTCGAACATGTGTAGTTCGTCATAAGCAAATCCGTTGGCCAAGACCCTGTCGGCCCAGCCCTTCATGATTGCCGGCACCGCGTACCACCAGAGCGGGAACTGAAAGATGATCAGGTCTGCGCGGCGAACCTTCGCCTGCTCGGCCAGGATGTCAGCCGAGTAGTGACCGCCCTTCGTGGCGTAGCGCTGCTCGTGGGCGTAGCCGAGACGCTCTGGGGAGACAGGATGGGTGAAATCTTCCCATCCCGCTGCTGCGCGGAAGTTTTGAGCGTGGAGGTCGGACACTTCGACCTGCCAGCCAGCGTCGGTCAAGGCACGAACCGCGGCATCCTTCAGCGCGCCATTCATGCTCTTCGGGTCGGGATGCGCGTAGACGATTAGGGCATTCATAGTACTGCTCCGGTCGGAGAATCGATGCTCATCGTAGACAGCACAGTAGCCGTCAACTAGATGCCCGCTTCTTGTTTTATTGACAACCAGAAGTTGTAAATCCCGGAAACTTTGCCATTCCCGCGAATCCATCGAGACCCCGGACTTCGATCCGGCGCCAGTAACCAAGCTGTTCACACCGGATGCCGGCGGCAAACCCGGCTGCTGGCTGAGATCGACCCTGATGATCTCGACCATGCTTTCGGCCTGTGCGACTTGGGCCTAGGGATGCCTGAAGTGGGCTGTGTCAGCCTGCAGGAAACTGGCTACCATGCGCGGACGACTAGGCCTACCGATCGAGCGCGACTTGCACTTTCATGCGGAGAAGCGTCTGAGCGTCTACGCGCCCGCGATGCGCGGCTGGCGGGGGATCGTCGTCTGATCCGCTCTTGGGGGCGCAGCAATGCGCCCCTTTGCCCACTTGTTGGTGCTCGCTGAGGCTGTATCGCCTAAAGAAATACATAGTTCATGGTGAACTCCTGAAGGATGCCGGGCGGAACTGCCCCGCCCTTCCGGGGCACGGCGCAGCGCAAGCCGTCACAGGGTCGAAGACGGCCATAGGCCGCCAGCGTGCAAGGCACGCGCTGCCCATGACGGCGAGAACGCCGTGGCACGATGAAGGGAGCAGCAAGCCACCACATCCCATTACCCAGCCACACGGGTTTTGGGGGGACCTGCGCGAACGCGGGCACATATTGGCAAGTGATCTGAAGCGAGATCACGAACCTGCAATCCTCGGTAGCGCCGAGCCTTTAATATGACTACTATTGCCACTCGGAATCACCAAGCCACAAGTTCGTGCCTCTAGATAATTGACACAGCCACAAGCCGAACACCCGCCCCGGCCGCATTGGAGCAGTTCATTGGCAGCTCGCCTCCAGTCGGCGGCGCGACGTTAAGGCTCCACGAGCTTGACGCGGCCGTGGAGCCATGGAGCGCTGCACGATCACCTGGGCCCCATGGATGGCCACGTCATCATGACCTACTACGGCGAGGCGCAAGATATTCTGTGGCGCACGGGTGGCGAACGGCTGTTGTCCACCACGCGCAGCGGCTCCATCACCATCATTCCGCAGGGCCACGACGGTGCTTGGGATATCGCCGGGCCGATCGGCGTCTCACACGTTTTTCTGTCCGAGGACCGCCTGCGCTCCAGCATGGAGCAGCTCGGCGGCAATCACGGCGTGGAACTCCTGCCGCGTGTGGGGTTTGACGACCCCATCGCGGCGCGCGTCATGGAAATGCTGGGCCGAGAGGCCGATCTCACCGACCCGTCATCGCGCCTGTTTGTCGAGCAAGCCACCGACCTGCTGGTCACACAGTTGCTGCGGGGTCACTCTTCGCACAGCGCCATCGCGGCACCCGGAGCGCAGCGCGGCCTGGCGAGTTGGCAGGTCAAGAACGTGACCACCTACATGCGCGAGCGCCTGGGCGCCCCTATTGGCTTGGACGACCTTGCCGGTGTGATTGGACTCAGCCGCTTTCACTTCTGCACCGCATTCCGGGAGGCCACCGGTAGCACCCCGCATGAGTGGCTGGTTCGCCTTCGCATCGAGCGGGCGCGCCAGTTGCTGGCCGACCCTGCGTTGCCGGTAACCGACATCGGCTTGGCCGTGGGGTACGAGACACCATCCTCCTTCGCCGCGGCATTCCGCAAGCTCACCGGCACCACGCCGACAGCGTATCGACGAAGCCTCTAGCCGACCATCGCACGGCTGCGTGCGCGATACTTCGATGGAAAGCGAGGAAAGGGGCCGATGCTCGATGGAGCACCGGCCTGGAGGCTCTCACACGGCCTCCGCGGCGAGGTCGGTCGACACTGACACGGCATGCCACTGCGCCAGGATTTCAGCGTCGGCCTTGTGCTTGGCCTGGATCGCGGCGACCGTGTCGCTGCCCAGTGGCAAACGTACCGGCGGGCTGGGCACGTCGGCGAACTCAACCAGCACCTGGGCCAGCCGCTGCGGATCGCCGGGCTGCGCATGATTGAGGCCAGCCGCCACATTGCGCACCGCGCCCGCAGTCACGTTGTAGTCCGGGATCGATGCCGGGCTGACCGTCAGCGAGGTCGAGTCGAGGAAGTCGGTGCGGAAGTAGCCGGGCTCCACCACGGTGACGTGGATGCCCAGTGGCGCCAGTTCCACATGCAGCGCTTCAGAGAGGCCTTCTACTGCGAACTTGGTGGAGCTATACACACCAAACCCGGCTCCAGCACGGTAACCACCAATGGATGAGATGTTGAGGATGCGGCCGGAATGCCGTGCGCGCATGTGCGGCAGCACGGCCCGCGTGACCGCCAGCAGGCCGAACACATTGGTGCGGTACAGCTTCTCGACCTCATCGCCGGTGGCTTCCTCGACTGCGCCGAGCAGGCCATAGCCAGCGTTGTTCAACAGCACATCGATGCGGCCAAAGCGTTCGACCGCGGCGGCCGCTGCGGCCTGTGCCTGTGCTTCGTCAGCGACGTCGAGCGCGAGCGGCAGCAGATGGGGATGTTGGCCGAGACGTTCGGTGACGGCCTGCGGGTTGCGTGCGGTGGCGACGACATTGTCGCCATGGGCCAGCGCGTGTTGGGCGATCAGCGCGCCAAAGCCGCGGGATGCGCCGGTGATGAACCAGGTTTTCATGGGATGCTCCATGCAAGTGTGATGACCGCTCTGCGAGACGCCGCGGCCATCGAGGTGTATTCGAGAAAGTGGAAAGAGGCTTGCCGGCGGGTGCCTGCTAGCCAGGACGGACTACGGTACGGGCTGCACGCGCGTCCACAAGTCGTTGAAGGCGATCGCGTCGAAGAAGGCGAATGCCCGCACGATCCGTTCGCCCCGCAGTTGCAGGAACCAGGCATAGGTGTTGGCGTAGGGCTTGCCATCGCGCGCCGTGCCGCTCGCGTCGAAGAAGACGATGACCGTGTCTCCATCCTGGTAGAGGCTGCGAATCGTCGGTTTGAGCCCGGTGCTCATGCGCGCGTTGAAGGGCCGGATGACTTGGCTCATGAACGTCTCGCGGCTTGAATAGGTTTTCGAGGCCAGCGAGTTTCCGGTAATGGTCCAGACCGCATCGTCGGCCAGCAGGTCGTAGGGACCGCCGGTACCGGCTGCCCAGGCACCGAATGCCTGGCGCACGGTGGCAGTTCCATCGGGGCTCCGTGTCGGGGAGGCTTGGGTAGTCATGAGCATCTCCTCAGCCCCGGACCGCGGCAGGCGGCGCCAACAATCCGGAGCGATACAGTGGGTCAGATGATGTTGTCCCAGGCGGCCGTCTGGTGCACCTTGAGCATGTCCTCGATCTGCTTGGGCACCACGTTGCGGAATTTGCCGGTGTCAGCCGGCACGATCTCGATCATGCGGTCGATCATTTCCTGCGCATCCATCTTGCCCTCCGGGGTCGCGAAGAAATCATCGAAGCCCTTGCGCAGGTCGGCACGCTTGGTGAAGTGCACCTTTTCGTCCAGCCAGCGGAACGGGTTGTCCGCCATGGTCTCGTTGTAGCCGGTGTAGTAGGCGCCGGGGTTGATGGTCTGGATTTTCACGCCGTAGGCGGTCAGCTCCTGCTGCAGCGCTTCGGCGACAGATTCCAGCGCGTGCTTCGTCGAGACGTAGGTGCCCCAGTTGGCCGGAGTGAACAGACCGCCCATCGAGGAGGTGAACACCACTTTCTTGCCCTTGGCACTGCCTTCCGAGATCCACTTGCGCAGCACGTCCTGCGTGAGCTGCAGCGGCAGGAACACATTCACCTCGAAGTTCTTGCGCACCAGATCCACCGGGATTTCCCAGACCGGACCGGCTTCGCCCATGCCAGCGTTGTTCCACAGGATGTCGAAATCCCAGGTCAGCGCTTGCTTGATGTCGTAGGGATCGGTCAGATCGAGGCGCTGCACGCGGATCTTGTCGGCGAGGCCAAGGCGAGCGACTTCCTCGCGCAGCGGCGTCACCTGCGACGACACGTGCACCGTGGCGATGATGTTGTGGCCATTGCGGGCCATGCCGATGGCGGCGCCCTTGCCAAATCCGCCAGCGGCGCCGGTGATCAGGATGGTCTTCAGGTTGGTGTTGGTGGTCATGATCATTCTCCTTTTGGATGGATTGATGGTTGAGGGAACTTGCGTATGCGTCTTATGAATCAACGGATGAGGGCCGCTACCGCTGCCCGGGCGATGTCGTGGTCTTGCGAAGGTGCACCGCCGGAAACGCCGACCGCACCGATCAGCGCGCCGTCTGCGCCGAACAGCGGCAAACCTCCGGGGAATACGGCGAGGCCACCGTTGCTGTTCTCAAGACCAGGGGCCGGAGCACCGGGCTTGGCGTAGTCCCAGACCGCTTCGCTGGGGATCTGGAACAGCACCGACGTGCGGGCTTTGGTGATGGCGATATCGATCGAGCCGAGCACCGCGCCATCCTGGCGGGTGAAGCTCTTGAGGTGAGCGCCGGCGTCCAGCACGGCGATGTTGACGGGAATGCCGAGGGCATCGGCCCGGGTTTGGCCTGCGGCGATCAGCGCGTCGGCTTGAAGGCTAGTAATCATCTTCTCTGCTCCTGTTTCGGACCTTGGGAGACATCCCGTTTTCCGTAGGGAGAAGATTAAAAAAAAACGGTCAGGCGCGCCGTTCGCCAATTGCGGCGACTGTTCCGCAATTGCGGTAAGGCGCATTGCGGGCCACTGTCGACACCTGATCACAACGGCGCAGCGGCCTCGCCTCAGCCGCGGCAAGACTGCCGCCGGGCCGCTGAACCTGGTCGATCAGTCGTTCTGGTCGAGCGCGCTCACGACCAAGCGCACCTGGGTCTGGATCATCCCGGCCATGGACTCGCTGTCGTCGGCCACCTCGGTGAAGCCGCGGATCGCATAGATGATCAGTTGTGCCACGTCGGGAAGCGGCGCACCGAGACGCGTATGGCAGCCTCGCTAAGCAGGCTAATCCCACGCTGCCAGCTCGCCGGTCTTGGATGCATGGGCCGCTGCCTGTTCGAGCCAAGGCGTATGGGCCTTGGGCACGACCAGCATCGTCAAACCCAGTCCGTCCAGCACACGCAAGGCGTGCTCAAGATTGACGCCCTTGCCGTTCTCTAGCTTGGACAGCATGCCGATGGAGACCCCGCAATGCCTCGCAGCCTGGTCAATGGGCATCCCTTCCCCTGCTCGGGTGGCGCGAATGCGGTCGCCCAGTTGTTGAATGGTGCGAATCGTCGCGCGGGAAGGCGGCGTCGGATCAGGTAGTGGTCTCGGCATGGAAAGCTCGTCCCGTAGAGAATGGCAGCCAGCGACCAAGGCGCCACCGTTATTTCATAATCGTGAAATGATAATCCACCATCATAAGTTGCCTTCGTTTCCCGACACCCATGGCGGCCAGCCTCTACAGTCGTAGCGTAAATTTGGCGATTAATTGCATTTTTAGTTTTGCACGCCCGATCATCGGCCCGCGAGACATCAGTGCAATTCCGCGAACTCGACGGCCTGCCGTTCGTGCCAGGGATTGAGTGTCGCGGGGCCATCGCAACGTTGGCGCAACCGGATCCTACCGCCCACCTTAAGACCGGTCATGTTGGACGCCAGTCAGCAGCCGTAGAACAAAGGAAAGTCGGGTCTTCCGCAATTTGTGTGACGACGGCGAACTCGCGTGGAGGATCTTGTCGCGTGGAACGGCCGTCGTCTCCATCGCCCCCACCACCATTCTTCTGCTTATTCGCGAACCTGGGCGAGCCCCGTCGGCCTCGCCCTGGCCCCACGAGCTTATTCCTCTGCGATGGCGAACGGGCCAGCGGGTCCAGTAGGACAAGGCGGGCCGTTTCAGCTTGGCTTCAATACCCGCAGCCGCAGAAGCTCGATGTTCGCGCGGCCATACATCTGCCGCTTGAGGAACTTGAGCCGGTTGACGTGACCCTCGGTCTGGCCATTGCTCCATGGCAGCTTGAAGGCCGCCCGCACAGCCGGTAAGTCGGCGCGCAGGCTTGCGCGAACCTGCGCATTTCCGCAGCGTCGCAGCGCGACAGACGCTTCAACCATCGATCGAACTGCCGCGGACTTCGCCGGTGCATGAGCCCGAGAAACTCCCGCGCGAGGCTGCGGACCTCGCCCACCACGGGTTCGATCTTGCACAGCGCCTGCACGAAGCGCTCGTGGTCCGCGTTCCTGGGCTCCGCGACCGCGAGCTTCCTCCATCCTATAAGCCATCCGAACACGCGCCGGGCCGACGGGCACGGCATCGTGCGCACGGGTGCCTGGAAAAGAGGCTTCTTGCCCTGCGGAAAAAGGAGGCGAATCACGCAATTCCGAACGGCGGCGCGACTGCCCGTGTATCCTCGCTGCTTGAGTTCCCGCCAGATCAGTTCAGGAAAGCGACAGCCCTGTGCGATTCGTTCCTCGATATCGCTGAGATAAGGATCTAAAGGCGTCGGACCCCGCGCCCTGGGGGCGCGCTCCGGGAATGCCCCCGCGGTGATGAAGTTGCGCACGGTTCGATGGTCGATTGAGAGCTCTTGCCCGATTCCTTTCATCGTGCCGCCCTGGGCGTGTAGCGCCATAACCCGCTCGTACAGCTCCACCCGCGAGGCGCGTCGCTGATCGCTCAGACGCTGCCATGACCACAGTGAGTTGCGGCTCAGCTCCCGCTGCCGGCCCAGGGTCACGCCACGGACCTCGACTTGCTGCGCGGCTTGGCGCAGTTGCGGTCCGAGTCGGCACAGCAGTCTCTCGACATTGTCGCGCAGGTTGCAAAGTAGATGCCAGCGATCCGAGACCTGAGTGGCTGCCGGCAGCGCGATGTCGACCGCCTCGGAGTACGCCCCGGCCCGGTCCCTGGCGACGATCTCGATCGATGGGTGCGCACGCATCCACGCGGCCACCGCAGTGCCTTCCCTGCCTGCGAACACTTCGATCGGCTCACGTCGCTCCAGGTCGACGATGATCGTTCCGTACTGGTGACCGCGCGCGATCGCCCAGTCATCGATGCCGATGACCCGCGGTCGTGGTTTGCGCTTGCGCTCAGGAGCTCTTCGCAACTCCCGCAGCACGGTGTCGGCACTGGTGCGCAAGCCCAAGGCGTTAGCTAGCCGGGCAGCCGCCTCACCGCCGAGGGCATGGCCCAGCGCGTGCAACGCCCGAACCTGCGATCGCGTTCGACGTTGATGCCGACCGGCCAAGGCGTGGATGTTCTCGGCAAACGTACGACGGGGGCAGCCATCATTTGCACACTTGAAGCGACGCACCTCAACGGCGAGAACGACCCGCTGGTCGAGCATCGGACGTTCTTCCAGCCTGCGCACATAGCGGCCGTGGCGTCGGTGACTCCAACGATGGCAGGCAGGACACGGTGCCGCGCGAACCGTACTGCAGGCTTCGACAGTAATGGTCTCCCCTCGCGCGTCGCTGGAGACGACGCGCTTACCTACACGGGCGAGAATACGATCGATCCCACCGAGAACTTGGCTCATGGTAACGATCAAAGTAAAGCCAGATCGGCCCGAAATCAAGCCCCCAACGCGGCCGTCACACAAAGTGCGGGAGACCCAGAATTGCTTCGTTCTACGTTTGCGGCCCTTGCCATGCCAGACTAGAAACTTGGGCGTGAGTAATTTCAGTCTCTATCGATTCTAGTTCCTCTCGTTCCAGTGCGTCGATCATCTTGCTGCCGAAGACGGAACGCTGCGCTGCGTTGAACTGCATGGCGATGTGGAACCAATCGAGAATCCTGCCGCGAGCGAGTCGACTACCCTGTACGGTCTTCTCAAATTCACCGGCGTCGTCGCTGATCACGGTCACGCGTTCATCGGCCGCCACACCGTTTCGACTGAGGAAATGATCGAGTCGCGCTGCAGCCGAGGTGACTTCTCGATGCACATAGGCATAGAACTTTGGCGGACTGTCAGTGAACGTCGCTCGCCCGGCGATGAGGTTGACATGGCGGCCAAGACCTCTCTCGGAGTCGCAATGCCGCAGCCACGCCGAGTCGACGCTCATGGCCGCGACATGCCTTGATTCGCGAATCCGAACGTCCGCTACCGAATGGGGCAGCTTTGCGATGTCACGCTCGATGTCAGCGTCGAGTTGTTTTCCAATAGTTCGAATCCGATTCCGAGTGCCGCTGAACGAAATGCCTTTGTCCAGCGGCAGTACTTCCTTAAGCATAGCGGTGGCCTGCGATATGGCATCTGGCTTGCCCACTTCGCCTGGAGGTATTTCAGCTCCGGCGTGGTGCGATCAGTCAGAGCTTAGACAAGGGATGAACGGCCTCCCCAACATTTGCACGCTCTCCTTCACGCCGGACGCGGACGTCATCGACCTGCTGCCGTTCAGCTTCGTCGCAGCGTCTGCCACCTGAACGACTACCGACCGCACCCGAGGTGCCGATCGGCCATATGGGAGCACTCGCCGTGTTACCCGGTAACGGGCAAGCCTACCGGCTCGCCTTGAAATAGTGATCCCATTGCTCCGAATCCGGATCGAGCCGACGCACGATGGCATCGTCGGCTCGCGCGATCAGCCGCTCCAGCATCTCTCGCTTCGTTACCGCGTAACGGCGTGCCAGCCGCGCGAGCGCGAGATCCGTTTCGCTACTTACCCACATGTCCAGCCGACGTTCTCCGTTGCCGTCCTTGCCCGCCGTCGCGCGCCTTGCCCGATAGGCCGCCTGCCGCTGAGCTGTCGTCTGCGCCATCCTGCACTCCCCTCGTCATGGTTACCCGGTAACGTTCCCGTCTTGCATACGTTACCGGGTAACGGTTCGACTTAACAAGGTGTGCTGAATTTATCGCTTACGACTTTCTGATAGCTCCACATGTCGCGGGGGCACACACTCTCATGCAAGTGCGCGTCGCTCTCTTATTTCACATATTCGCTCAACGAGATTTTCCCTTGGATCGGCCAGCGATCTGTGTCGTGGCAGAACCGTTTCGGGCTTGTTAGGGGCTTCCGGCAACAGAAACCGAAAGTCGGCGAGTCTCGAACTGGCAATTCGTGCAGCGCATTTCGCCTCCCCACTGTCTGTGCCTGCCACGCAGCCATTACGAGGTTGGCAAGGCGGCGCTGCGTGAGCCGATGACCTCCCTGAACCAAACTAGGACGGCCCGCGGTAAGTCAGCCGAATAGGCGTAGCGTCCGGCACAAAAATAATTTACATTGCGCTTTAGTCAGCATTTCCGCCCGGCTCCAGATGGAGTGTGCTGAATATTGTTATAGGTCAAGCACTTAGCGCTGCTTCCATGGCTCAGGATCCCAACACGCACGCCGTCACCAAGCTCACCCGCACCGAATTTGCCGTGGTCCGTGCCTATGCGCAGGGCATGCGGCCGGTGGACATCGCCAACCGCTACTTGCTAGACCCGGATGAGGACGAGCACCTGAGCGAGGCCCAGGCGATCCAGCGCATCCTGGCCTTGCGCGACCGGCTGGTGCAGTTCGCCTTGCAGCATGGCCGGCCCGAGATTGCCGGCATGTTCGAGGCGCTGCGCGCGCGCTCAGGGATTGGCATGTCCCGGCGTGTTGACGCCGTGTCGGCGCTTGAACAGCTTGGGCAAGGCTACCCCCAGCCCCAGCACGAGGTGTCGCTCTGGTTCAAGCCGAGCCTGGCACGCCGGCTGGTCGCGGCCAATATCCGGCGGATTGAGGACCTGACGTCCTTGGCGAACCGGCGCGGCAGCAGCTGGTGGCGCGCGGTGCCACGCATTGGCGCGCAGTCGGCCGAGGTCATCACGCATTGGTTGGTGCGCCAGCGCCCGGCGATGGGCGCCGCGGCGGTCAAGGCCTATGTGCTGCCGCCTGCTGCCCACGCCCGCCGCGACGCACTCGTGCCCTTGGCATTGGCCCCCGGTATGCCGTATCCCGTACCACTCGAGCATATGCTGGTGCCAGCCTCAAATACCGCGGCAGCGCCGGCGCTTGCAGCCGATCTGGCGTTCGTACGCGCCTGGCTGCAGGACCGGGCGCCACATACCCGTAACAGCTATCGGCGCGAGGCCGAGCGTCTGCTGTTGTGGAATGCTGCGCGCAAGAAGGGGTTGAAGGCGTTGGAGGCCGGCGATCTTGAGTCTTATGAGGAATTTCTATCCGATCCTCAACCGGCGGCGTTCTGGTGCGGCCCGAGTGGGGCGCGCGACAAAATGCACTGGCGCCCGTTCGAAGGCCCGTTGGGGGCCAGTTCGGTGAAGGCCGCCTTACGGGTGGTTCGGGCACTGCTACGCGCATTGGTCAAGGCTGGCCATTTGGCAAGCGCCCCGCTCACCCCAAGGCAAGCCGCCGCCGCAGCGCCCACTGCGTTGCGTGCACCGTCGCACCAACCCGACGTGGAGGCCTTCCTGGCGTGGTTGGGAGAAGCACGGCACGGTCCGCGACATCGTGCTGCGCTTGCAGCAGCCCAGCTTATGCGCAGCGCAGGCTTGCCACTGAGCGAGCTGGCGGTGCTGCGCTGCGCCAGCCTGCAGTTGAGTGCCGACGGCACGTTATTGCAGCGCCAGAGTTCGCGGCGAAAGGCGGTGCCCCTTGATACCGCTGTCCAGGCGGCCTTACAGGCACATTGGGCCGACCGCGGTTGGCCGAACATGATGCTGCCTGCGCAGGCAGCGCTGTTAGCCCCGACGGCACAGCCTGCCACCACGCGCGGGCGCAATAAGCGGCTTGCGGGCGTGGCGGCCGGCTATTCCGCCAGCGGCCTGGATCAGCTGCTGCGTACTTTGTGGCGGCGCTTCTGCGATCAGTGTGGGCGACCGTCGGAAGGCTTTGCCCCCGGACAGCTTCGCACCCGCGCCAGCCGGGCCTGAGCTGCTAATGCCGGGACGCCAACCGAGCTTAGCGCCGCGCGAAGCGGGGGCGTTCCTCCCTCTCGCTCGGCCAGGACCTTGAGGGAAGGCCCTTGAGATTTGACACCACGGTATCCTTAGCGAAGCCGCCCAACCGCGCTGATGATCGCCTCCGGCGGCAATCCGCATTCTGCTTCATCCTCGGCTGTAGTGGAGACTCTCCGACCACTACCTAGTGAACGGGCGGCTGCCATTCCAAGCCCCCCTCCCAAAATATTTTTTCTTCGCTTTCGCGCATTCAGTTCCGCAGCCCTTCGTCATCCGAATGCGGCTTCGCGGGTATGTCGAGATGGCCAATTTCATCTGCCAAACGTCAACCCTGCGCCAAGGGCAAAGTCACCGAGATTGTACGAACATCAGTTTTGCCTGCGACCACCGAAAAGGGGCCCTTGTAGCCTGCCGTCATTGCCCATTCTCGCTATGGTTAGGTCACCAAATAGTATGCAGCGCGGCAGGCGGCCTCTCGTAAGGTCACCAATATTGTTCTGTTCCGATACTCCCAACAGGCAAAGTCACCGTCAATTGTCCGCTAGCGGCAGAGTCCGGGCGCTAAACACGCCGCGCACAGGTCTTACGGAGGCCTTGCAACTAGGATTCGTACAATCTTTGTGACCTTGCTGTCGGCCCTTGCGCCATCGTGTCGCGGGATCCCACGCGGGTATGTGTCTAATCGGCGAGACGAAGCCGGGGGCATGCACGCTCTGTGTGACGTGAGGCAACTCATTGACAGGTGTGGCCGCGGATTGCATCGTCCGATTCCGCAGCTTGCGCATGTCCGGCACTCGCGTTCGATCGGTGGTTCGCTGCCAATCAGACTACGCAGGGTATCCCTGCAAAGGTAGCCCGAGAATGCTCCGGCAAATCGTGTCCCTCTAAGCCCCGACGCGTCGTTGTCACGGTGCCATTTGTATCGGTAGCGACGTCGTTCAGTCTCGAGGTGGCAGCCCGCGCGGAGGAGCTTGTTAGCGAGCGTACGCGCAAAAGACTGCTAGGACTACAAGAGCCTTCCGGCAGCGCCGTTCCCCCAGCTGGACCAAGTCAAGATTTGTGCGTAGTTCGCGGCGGTCGCGCCCAGTTCGAAGGGCCGCGGGCCGCTGTCTCTCCACCGATCAAGTGTTCCGTCTTAGATTGGCCGTCCTCGTGTGATACCTGGGAAAGATTCATGGGCGACTGTCGCGGACCAGCAGCTGGAAGTGGGGGAATTCGAAAAGGCAATAGACGAGGCTAACTCCCTGCGCTGGGTTTTGGAGGTTTAGGCGGCAAGCGCGTTGAGCGATGGACTCCAGCCATCATGGAGCAGGAGAGACCATCTGGTAGCTGTTGGCGCAGGGCACGCGAAAGCTGCCGCGTAGCGCTTTCAGCCAATGAGGTAATTGACGGCATCCAGTCCAGTTGGGAAGGACCGCACACACAACTTCGAATCCCCCTATGAGGGCCGACGCTCGGCGCCCGCCTTAATCATGTCGCACTCTTTCTGGCGACGTGTCCCCGGCCGTCAGCGCGCCGTAACAGCGCGATCTTGCGCCGCAAAGCTATTGCTGCTGTCGTTTTGCAGTGCATGCCCTACAAGGGCCCTGTGAGCGACCTCCATCGACGCCCATAATGCGCTCGCCTGACGTATCGACGGGACGAGCTCAGCTGCGTTCCAAGTCAGAACGCGGCCCCCCCAATACCCGCCTTTGTCGGGTGATGATGCTTCAGACCTTTGAGCATCGTGTTCCGACTCGGAACACGATGCCTTCCAGCGGACTTACTCGGAAGCGTTAAACATCTGGGGGTTCTCCTGTTGGCGGCCCTTCGCAGCCGGGAGTCGCTTGGGCAGGCGATAAATGCTTTTGTTGATATGGCGGCGTTCCGAGCCGATCTCCACCAACATGAACGGAAAGGTCAGGTTGCTCACCTCAGAGAGTCAGGCGAGTGCGCAATCGGATCGGCGCCAACGCTTTTCCCACGATGTCGTCTAGTTGGCGGGCGTGTGCTCCGAGGCTCCTGTATCCAGATGCTGTGTGAGCGTCGTGGAGGTGTGGTAATCGGCAATGGGGCTGGCTTCCAGTGCACCCGGAGACTCGTTGACCGCATCGGTGCAGCCGTTCGCATCCGTTGGGATGCGTGTGCTTGATCGGTAAGCGCGTCAAACCTCGCCCTTCAGGGCGCGGAAGGATAGCGCGGACGCCGTAGGCGTCCTTGACAACGCGTGAATGCTGATACGATCTATTCATGCAACTGCTCCAAGCCTTCAAATACGAACTGATACCATCCGGCGACCAGCAGCGCGATATGCGTCGCTTCGCCGGCTCGTGCCGGTTCGTCTTTAACAAGGCGCTGGCGTTGCAGAAGGAAAACTTCGAGGCGGGCGGCAAGTTCATCGGCTATGTCGCCATGGCAAAGCACCTGACGGGATGGCGCAACGGGCCGGAGACACCGTGGCTCAAGGACTCTCCAATTCATCCGCTTCAGCAGGCGCTCAAGAACCTGGAGCTAGCCTACAAGAACTTCTTCGCCAAACGGGCCGCGTCCCCGCGCTTCAAGAAAAAGGGGCAAGGCGACAGCTTCCGCTACCCGGACTCAAAGCAGATCAAGCTGGATCAGGCGAACAGTCGTATCTTCCTGCCGAAGCTTGGATGGCTGCGCTACCGCAACAGCCGTAATGTGATGGGCGAGGTGCGCAACGCCACAATATCCATGAGCGCTGGCAAGTGGTTCGTCTCGATCCAGACGCAACGAGAGGTCGAGCAGCCCGTGCCTCAGACCTCCAGCGCCATCGGCATCGATGTCGGCGTGGCCCGCTTCGCCACATTCAGCGACGGGAGCTACCTTGCCCCGCTCAATAGTTTCATGCGGCACGAGGCCAGCCTGCGTCGAGCGCAGCTGTCCATGAGCCGTAAACAGAAATTCAGCAGCAACTGGAAGAAGGCGAAAGCCAAAATCCAGCGCATTCACGCCCGCATCGGGAACGCCCGCCGCGACTACCTGCACAAAGCCACGACCACGATCAGCAAAGACCACGCGATGGTGTGTATCGAGGACTTGCAGGTGAGCAACATGTCTAGGTCGGCAGCGGGGAGCGCCGAGAAGCCGGGGAAGAACGTTCGGGCCAAGTCCAGCCTGAACAAAGCGATTCTCGATCAGGGCTGGTTCGAATTCCGCCGCCAGTTGGAATACAAGCTGGCGTGGAACGGCGGCTGGCTTGTCGCAGTGCCGCCCGAGAACACGAGTCGGACGTGTCCGGCGTGCGGTTACGTGAGCGCGGACAACAGGGCTACGCAAGCTCGGTTCGCCTGCATCGAATGCGGTTTCGAGGAAAACGCCGACGTGGTTGGCGCGATCAATGTTTTGGCGCGGGGACACCGCGTTGCAGCCTGTGGAGAGTCGGTGCAGCTGGGCCGCTCTGCGAAGCAGGAACCCGCCGAAGTGACTGCGCAGTTCATCGCGTAGCGCCGTAGGAGTCCCCTTCCTTTTCGCCGAAAGGCGGCGGCCGAAGGTCGAGGGAGGGGAGGATGTCAAGACGTCGTGTTCCGACTCGGAACACGATCGCACGGGCTGTCGACGGATCCACTTGCACCGTTCGCGCCGACAAACTCCGCGTCTGACAGGGCCACGCGGAATTCAGCTCACGTCAATAAGAACGACACTCGTGTTCCGACTCGGAACACAAAAAAAACCCCTCAATGAGGGGTTCGAATAGTCTGAAAACGACAACTGCTAGCGTTGCGGTCCTCCGTCAAAAAGTTCGTTTATAACCGTCCGTATCCGCTCCTCCTGAGCGGCAGTCAGGACAGCACTCTTGAGCTTTACGGTAAAGCTCACGGAGTCCTTGGTTATGCTGCCGGCCTGAGTCTTACCGGCATAGACCTTGTGAATGTCACGTTGGGAAGTTACGGGCGTCGCTTCGCGACGGAGTAGCGAAGCCTCCAGCAGCTTGGCGAACTTCGACTGCTCAAGGCTACCGTCTACAAGTTGCTTCCACACTTCGCGAGCCACCGCCAAAGCTGGCTCGCCATGCTTCTTGAGTACGGCGTAGGTGTCACTTGCCGCAGTACCGCTGAAAAGCGAAGGGTTCCTCTCCAGATCTACACGGATGAATTCGGGTAAATTGTCGAAGGCAAAATAGCGATAGAGTGTGCTCCGGCTCATCCCCATGGATTCAGCCATCCGCTTCCTGTCTGGAAATTCCTTCTCGACACGGCGCATCGCCTTGCCAATTTCGTAGTCGGTGAGGTCTTCGCGGCTGACATTCTCAGCCAAAGCGAGGACGGCCATATCTGCATCCGACGCATCCGTGATGAGCGCCTTGATTTCTTGCAGACCCAGCACCTGGTGAGCTCGCCAACGGCGTTCGCCGGCAATCAGCTCGAAATAGGATTCTTCGTTGTCCGGCGTGACTCGTCGAACGAGAATGGGCTGCATTAGGCCCAGTTCCTTAATGCTCTCCGCAAGCTCAGTGAGACTGCTCTCATCAAACTTTATCCGCGGCTGCCAGGGATTCGGCCGAATCTTCTCGACCGGAACGGTGCTTGCAGCCCCTTGGGACTCCAATTCTCGAATCCGAAGCTGTGCCGCACTCAAGGCCGCCATCATCCCTGGTGCAGTCTTTGGACGGTCTGCAACTTGGGGGGCGATCTCCACTTTGATTTCATTAGCAGGAGTCAAATTTGCGGTCTGCTCCAGCATGCGCTTGCGCATATTCATTTAAGCGTCCTCCCACTTTCCAGCGTAAAACTCATCCACCCAACGGCAATATTCGTCGAACGGAATCCGCACACGCTGGAATGTCTTGTTGCTGCCCTCGAACTTACTAATGTCGAAGACCGTCGCAAGTGCGAGAGCTCCGTTACTCATTACGGAGCTCGCCGGCACTTCAATTGGGCTCATCCAATCGCCATAGGCGCGTTGTACCCAGGAGCGAACTATCGGAGCCGAAGACGCTACACCATAGTCAACCTTCGAAAGCAGGATGCTCACAAAGTCGTAGGTTTTGTTTCCTTCGATGTTCTTGAAACTGTCCGCCATGTCGGAGAACAGACTCCAGAACGATACCGAGCTAATGAAGTCGAGACTTTCCGGCACCAAAGGCATCACCATGGCGTCCGCAGCCATCAGGCCGTTGATCGTCAGGTAGGATAGCGAAGGCGCCGAATCCAACACGATATAGTCGTATTTTTTTCGAAGAGGCTCCAAGCCCTTACGTAGCAGCGTCCAAAAGCGATAATTCGCCGACTTGCTTGCCATAGCCGGGATATGAAACTCGGCGGAGAACAAAGATGGATGCGCAGGGATGACATCAACCCCGTCCCAATACGTCTCCTGAATGACGCTCTCAAGCGTAAAGTCTTCTGGGCTGTAGATGTACGGCAGAACGGTGCTTTCCTCGACAATCATCTTCTCGGCATACAGGCCGCACAATTCGGTCAGCGATGCCTGAGGGTCCAAGTCAACCAGCAGCACCTTCCGACCGCGCAAACTCAATCCCTGCGCCAGGCACATACTCGAAGTCGTCTTGCAGCTACCACCCTTGAAATTGGCAGAAATCAGAACGCGGCCATCCGCTTCGCCTTTTCTTAGCAGCGGGGACGGCTTCACCTGTGAAGCTTGTTGAACCCACTTCCGAGTCTCACCAAGCGTAAATTGGCGTACGCGCCCATGAAGCTCACCCGCCGGAAGTGTGCTCCCGTCTTTCGTTGCCAGATAGTGAAGCCGCGCGCGGTCGATGCCGCACATTTCGGCCACCTGAGTGGAGGTGAACGTGGGCGGACTTTTCCGAGGGCGAGGTGCCAGGATATGTTCGCGAAGTTCCTCAGTAAGTTTTTGAAGCTTCTTCGAAAAGTCACTCATTGAACCAATCGTGACAGTCCGGTCAATCTCGGTTAATTCGCTCTTCACCACCATATTCAACGTTCCATGTGAAATTCAGGATGAAACGTAGAATACGCGACCAACGGAGAAACTTCACGTATTTGTACGCACTTTTGGCGAAAAAGTGACGCCTGGAGGGGCTCTATGTGCGCGGTTCGCTGTATCTGATGAGGCCTGGCCCGCCCAGAGCGTAATTCGCGTTGGAGGAAAATTATTGACTTAAGCCGTCCCCACCATAAAGACTGGCACGCGGGAGAGATCGAACGGCGCACCACGGCCGGTGAATCGATGGCTAATAGGCAAAGTCACCATCAATTGTACGAATTCACTGTTTTGTGGTTTTGCAGATTGGTGTCGGGCCCACAGCGGAGTTCTTTCCTACCCGGCAAAGTCACCAAAATTGTACGCATCGCCATGCGGTAAAGGTCACCATGTTCCTCCGGGCGTTGCTCTCCCTTAGAAACAACTGATGAAGACCGGCACATCGGACGCTACGGGACTACTTATCATCGGCAACTGGCAAAAAAGGGCCGGCACCTGTTGACAACTGCCTAGGTGACTGCGGCGTTATGTTCCATCAACCAGTAACCAGTGGGATGTTCGTACAATTCTGGTGACCTTGCCCCGACAGCTAGAGGCTCAGATCGTACAAATCTTGTGACCTTGCCTTCCACTCCAGGTAACCGGACAGACAATTCTGATGACCTTGTTGCCCGTGCAAGGGTCAATCCAGTCGTCTCGCGGCCTGTTGTTGCTGCAATTAAGGACAATCTTGGTGACCTTGCCCCATCAGCGCTTCCGTATCAAGCCCTTGCCCGCAGAAATACAATTCCTGTGACCGTGCGTCGTGCAAACCACTCGCACATCCTTGTTGGGCTTGGCTTAGGCCCGATTCGAACAATTCTTGTGACCTTCAGGACAATTTCGGTGACCTTGTCAGAGCCAAGGGCCCATCGACCTGAGAGGCCCGGCCAAATCCGGTGCCCTTTCGACCACATCTAGTAACCTTGCCAGACAAAATCGTCGACCTTTCGACCAAGAAAAGTGACCTTTCCAAACTAAGTCGTTGATTTTATGGGGAAGCCTGCTGCCTCTAGTAAGTAGTGTTCTGTTTAATAAAAAAAACAAACTACCCACCCGACGCTCCTATAGACACCTCGCAAAGCGCGGCACGTCGAACAACCCCACCGCAGGACGAAGTAACCGAGCCCAGGAAACCTCACCACAATTGTCCCGAACCGCGGCGCAGACAAATCCCTCTTGCTGACCAAACTCGCCCACACCATCGCTAGAGGCAAACCAGACGACAGGAAGGCAAAGTCACAAGAAATGTTTTGACTTTTCGACCTTTCCCCTGCAACCTCCTGCCCGAAGGAGGGAAGTGGTATGGAAAGCGCATCGCAACAATTAGCCTTGGCATTGTTCGAGGACTTCGCTCCTCGAGGCCAAAGCGTCACGGAAGCACCCAAGGATTTGGGGTTCCGTCGCAGCAATGCCTTCGTCAAAATAATCGACCTCAGTCTGGCAGGCCGTCGTCTCATCGATGTTGCCTACTTTCTTGTAGCTGAAGACCAAGAAGTCCGGCGCGAATACCGGGTCGACGTCGGATTGTTCAAGTGGCTTCTGGCCACAACCAGCAACAACCGACGCCACCTTAGCAAGCTTGTTCGCGAAGCCCAGAAAGCAGCCATCGAGCTTAACGAGATCGACGTCGAAGACCCTTCCAAAGATCGCTGGGGTGCAGTGCCCCTAATGGGCTCAGCATTCATCGAAAAAGGGGAGTTCATCTTCGAGCTTCCTGAACGGCTACAGCGCGCCATCAAGAACCCAAAATCTTCCCACTTTCTTAGCCTGCGCTACGTATTCAAGTCGGTGCACTCTAAGGTCCTGTACGACCGACTACAACAATTCATGGTTGAGGGCATCACGCCTTGGTTCGAAGTTCAAGCCCTACGAGCTTGGTTAGAGTGTGAGAAGAAAACCTACGACCTCTTCAAGCACTTCCGAAGTAAAGTCCTTGAGGTAGCCATCTCGGAAATTCGCCAAGTGACCGGACTCCACATTGAGATGCTTACACTTAATGTGCCCGGTTCAAAGAAAATCGGCCAAGTCCGCTTCCGATTGAACGCTACCGAGCAGCCCAACGAGCAAAAGACCGCGTTCATCGTGCTTCGCAACGTCTATGAGACGTTGCGCAAAGAGTTCGCACTCAACCAGTCCGAATTCAACGAGATTATTACCAACCGCGACCTGTACAACGACGAGCGAATCCACCAGGCCATGGAGTACACCCGGCACAACGTGAAAGTTGGCAAGGTGAAGGTGCGAGCAGGTGGTTATTTCATGAAGGCCCTTCGCGAGGGCTACTTGCTTGGGGAACTCGACAGGCAGATTCATCATCAGTCGGCCATTGCGGAGTCAACACGTAAGGCCGCTGACCAAGAGATGGCTGAGCGCGAGGCCCGCGTGAAGGCCGCTGGCGCGGAGCGCGACCAACGAGAAGCTGATTTCGGTTGGGAAGCCTACAACAAGCTGTCCACTGAGCAGCAATCGGACATGATCTCCGAATTTTGTCAGTCTCAGGCTGCCAAGCTCCTCGCACGAAGACTTAACGTGGCGACCCTGAACGTCAATGAGCACATCAATGACCCTAATGTTCGAAGCATGTTTGGAGGCTTCGTTGCCAGTCGTGTGCACAAGGCGGCGAAGGCCGCCAAGCGAGTAGGTGGACCGGCCTCAGCAAGTCTGATTTGAGCACACCAGCGCTACTTCACCACAACTCAACGCCTGCTACCGCCCCGCGCGGCGGCATGCTTACAATCGCCGCACCTTGTGGTGCAGGGGGCGCAATACTCAGGACAAGACGCCGTGCAGGGTGCAGGCAGCGGACTCATAATCCGCCACCGAGACAGGTCTGCCATCGAGGATGCTGCGAAGTTGCCCAATAGCTGCTTGTGCCACTGCCGGCGATGACCTTGCCGCTGAAGGGGGCTCGACGAGGGCGCGCGTGAGCACACGCGCTGCTTTGTCCATCTCGATAAGCCAGGCACGCGCCTGGCCATGGCCTAATGAACTTCGGCGGCCGCTGGCCTCGGTTATTACGATCGAGGCCGAGTCCACCTCATAGATGCGCCCGTCGGGAGATGGTACCCGTCTACCGCGGTACCGCTCAACGAGTTGGATAACTTCCTGCCGGTCCTGATCGGCACGAGCGTCGGCTGCGTGTCTCTCATCTTGTTGGACCTTCTGAGTCCGGACGACATGGCCATAATCAATAGGCTTTCCGAGGAGCGACTTGAGGTAGGCGAACAGTTCTCGCCCCCGGAGCGGCCTGAGAGCATGGCCGGCCGCCGAGACGACGTCCGACAGTCGGTGGCCAGCTTCCCTCGCAAGTCGCATCAGCAAGAAGAGGGCGGACGTCTTCAGCTCTTGATCACGCACGAGAGGCGCCAGATCAATGGGCACTGCCCGATCGGCAATCTGCACAAAGACTCCCCGCTCGGGATGTTTCTTCGTAGAAGACTGCTGGTGATTGTTTACGCCACTCACCTGTGCGAGAGATGTAGCGCTGAACTGGGGCTCATCGTGACCGTTCGGAGGGTCAGCGGCCCAAAGTTGCACGCCAGTAACCCCAATGCAATGGAGCAACTTTGCGGTGAACCGGATCCGGCCAACGACCTCGAGATGCGCCCTGGTGCGCTGCTGCCGTTCACGCTCAATAAGCCCGGCATCTTCGAGTGCTCCGAGCGCCCGATAGACAGTGGCCTCGCTAATCGCAAGGTGCTGCGCAATCGTTGACTTCTTGATGAAGGCGAGCGCGGTGGGATCCTTCTGGTTCAGTGCGAAGCGGATGAGCGTGGCGAGAACTTGCCGACTAGTGATGTGCAAAGCCCGAAGCCCATCGGACTCGTAGACCAATGCGATCGCTCTGAGTATCCGAGCAGGCAGCCGCCCTGCATCGCACCTGGCTGACTTGGATTGCCGGCCATCGATAACAATCGAGGCTGCAGCATGCGACGCACCGCCGCATGCTGTTGTTCTTTGGGCAATAGGAAGCCCCTCGAAGCCAAAATTCATCTTCGATCAACATGATAATTTGTGGAGGGAGCATTGACAGCGAAGGGCGAGGCTTCGTAGACTCGAACTGTGTTAGAGGTCGGGTCAAGTGGGTTGAGAAGCCTGCTACCCTTTGGTCTATGCGGATGAAAAGCCTGGAGCGCCAACTCCAGGCTTTTTTTGTTGGGCGTGCCTACGGGCTCAACGACAACTCCTTCAAATTGCAATTGGTCGCGCTAGCTCCAGAAGGGTCAGCGCGAATAATATTGGGGGACCTGCCGGACGCCGATCGGCGGGTTCCATTCGCAGTGCGCCAACATTCGCCGGCGGCGCAATGCGGGGTAGCGTGTAGTACCTTCTTGTTTTCGACATCGGCGGCTGCAATTGCTCATCCCGTCGAGCAGTCTCTACTCAACCGCAGCACACGTACCAAGTCACCCAAGCTCGGCTTCAAGGATGAACCCGGAAGTCGGGTTCTTCTTGGTCATGGATACCCGTAGATCCTGCCGGGCACGCGTCACTGCTACATAGAAGAGGCGGCGCTCCTCAGCCTCGGTGCTCTTCTCGTCGGGGACGACCGTCTCCTCCGCCCGGATGATCCACACTCGATCCCATTCCAGACCTTTCGAGCTGTGCATCGTCGTGAGGATCAGCGCATCCGGGGCAGGCTCGTTGTTATTGCGCCGAAGAAAATCCAGTCGCTCCGAGAACGGGCCGTTGAGGCGAGACAAGACGTCAAAGGTAGTCGTGATCGCCCGTTTGGCCTGATCGGCGCTCGTATACTGAATCATCCACTCTCGTACGCCTTCGAGTACAAGGGAAAAGAATTGCCGGTCGCAAAGGGACCGCCATTCCGCGAGCCGTTTCATTAGCTCGCGGTAGCGGTCGGCGGACGCCTCGGAGAGGCCCACGTCAACGAGTTCCTTCTTTTGTCGCTGTTCAGCAGAAGTCCGCCCTTTGCTATGCAGGAGCCTGAGTTCGTGTGTCCCGATTCCAACAAAGGAGAGGAGGGCGTCGACGCCAGTGATCTTGGTCTTTTGAATCAGTTCCAGAAGATTGCACATTAGTGCGGCTTCCGGCCGGCTTAGGATGGACTTGCCTGAGGCCCTGTAATACTTGACGCCGTGAGAGCGGCAAACGGCCTCCACAGGATCGAGAATCCGGTTCGTCCGCGCGAGAATTGCCGCGGACTGGCCGGCGTGCAGCGCAGGCGCCAGGTGTTTCATCGCGGCCACCGCCTCTGCATATTCGTCGGGGAAGCGTTGGAACAGTACTTGGCCGCCTGGCCCTTTGTGCGCCACCAACTCCTTCGGAATCCGGTCACGATTGTTGCGGATGATCTTGTCGGCGACGCCGAGTATCTCTGCATGACAACGATAGTTGCTGCCCAAGACCACCGGTTGCGCATCGAACTGCCGGATAAACGATTCCATCCCGCGGAAGCCAAGTACGGAGCGGAACCCGTAGATGCTCTGGTCGTCGTCGCCGACCACCGTTACGACCGAACCGGCCTGCGCGTGCAAGGCGATCCACTGATATTGGAGCGGGTCGGTGTCTTGGAACTCGTCGACCAGCAGGTACCTCAGGGGGTAGGGCGCGATGTTGCCGCGCTGCATGCCTTCGACGGCAAGCCGCAGCATGTCCTGGAAGTCGATCTTCCCGTTGCGCTCAAGCGCTTCCTGGTACGCATGGTAGAGAAGCTCCTCCGGAGTGCCGGATTGCGTTTGGCCGAAATTGGTCTTGATCGCCTCGATGACGGAGATAGCGTCTTCGATCTTCCAGTCGAGGCCGGCGTCAGCTAGCACCTGCAGTAGCAGGCCAATGCGGTCACCATCAGTCGCGATGTCAGGCGCGCGATCGCTTGCACTGCCAAGCTGCTTGTAAGCGAGCGAATGGAAGGTGCCGGCCAGCAGCCGCTTTTTCGACCCGGGTCCCGCCAGCGCAAGAATTCGTTCACGCAGTTCTAGCGCGGCATCCTTGCTGAAGGTCACCGCGCCGACTGTCGCATTCGATTCGGCCAACAGCGTTGCAGCTTTGCTGGCGATGGTCTTCGTCTTGCCGGCGCCTGGGCACGCTACCGCGACGCAGTGCCGTCGAAGTTCCACCACTTCGCGTTGGGCCGGATTCAGTTCATCCAGCATGGGCCGCCTGTTCGTTGGGCGGAAGGATCACCTCGACATGATCCTCGACGCCGCGCCAGTGGATTCCCTCATCATCGCGGATCACCAGGCCGCCGGTCTCTTCGTCATGGGCAATGACAACCCCTTCTCCGAAGGAGTCGAGGTCGGTCTGGAATTCCACCGTAGCGTTCACAAGGCTCATGGTTTGGAAACTATCGTGGTTGGGAGGAGCGTGCCGCCCCAGTCGAGATGGGCGGCACGTCGGGCTCAGACGCCGCGAACGGTTGTCATCAGCTTCAGGTGGGTCATGTAGCTGCGCAAGCCGAGCGGGTGGAACTTGCGCAGGAAGCTCGCGACCTCCTCGTTGATATCGCTCTGATCGCGGATGCCGTTCCAGACCATGAAGTCGAACTGATCCATAGTGCGGTCGAACTTCGCCAGGACGCCCAGCACGCGCATGGAGAAGCGGGAGTACGCCTCGACCGTCAGGTTCAGAGAAGGGAGTGTGACTGTCGGCTCAAACACGATATCCTTCCTGGCACGCATCTCCGATTCGCGCTGGCCACGGTACGCTTCCGCCACGCGCAGCTGCTCATCGACGTAGTCTTCCATGCGCGTCAGTTCGCGCTCGAAGTAGGTCTCGACGGTGGACAGCTCGCCCTTGCCAAACGTGGCGCTGCCGAAGCGCTGCAGGTTGATGCTCATGCGGTTCATGAATGGCCACCACTGTTCAAACAGCGGGCGCAGGCGGGTGTGGTTGAGCTTGATAGCGACTGGCACGACTGCGGCGCCGGCCAGTTGGCGGGTGAGGATCTGCGCGCCGATCTCGCGACGGCGGCGGATGATAGCGGCGCGGTCCTCGGGCTTCAGCTCGCGGAAGCGCTTGCGGGTGTTGGCGACCTCAGCCTTTTTTTCTTCCGCCTCGGCCGCCGAGATCAGGCCTTCCTTGCGCAGCGACTCGGCCGCTGTTTCCATGTCCGCCAGTTCACGCTCGATCGAGCCGTCGTCGGCGCCGTCGGTGACACCGGGGTTGGCGCCCGGCGCAGCCTCGGCCAGTTCCCCGATTGCGTTGTTCGGAGACAGGGCATCCGTGGCAGCGGCGAGCACTGCGTCGTCTTGGTTGACAACGGCGGTGTCGGTATTGGTGGTCATGCGGTTTTCTCCTGAAAGGACCCCCATGGGTGGGCGATCCGCGTTGAATGCTTTAGGTTTTGGTTGAGGTGAGTACGCCTACCGGTTCACATGGAACGAGGCTGCCAGACGCCAGGCCAGCACCCCTACGCAGGCAGTGGCGGCCGTCCAGACGCCGGCGGGCAGCGAGAGTGGCAACAGCAGTGCCGACACGCTTACGCCGAGAGCTATGAGCAGGCCGTGCGCTGCGAGGTGAAAGCCAACGGGGCTAGCGACGCCCGCCGCCGCAGCGCGAATGCGCCGCTGCACGGCGCCGTCGTTAAGCATGGCGAAAGCGAAGAAGAGCGCGCCCCATGCCCAATTGCCGGCGACCGTGGCCCGGTAAATGCTGCGGTATAGCTCCATCCAGAAATGCCGCATCCAGCCTGCGGCAACACCGGCCGTGCCCCCGTCGCTGATCAAGCTCTGGTTGGCAGAGCCAGAGTAAGAGCGGCGGATCGCGCCCGAGTCAACGAACCAAGCGCGGAAGCGCGCATTGGCACGGCTGGCAAAGCCTTCGGCCCGATCCTCGCCGAACAGGGATTCGACAGAGGCCTGTTCGGCTGCGTCCACCTCGAAATGCCCATCGTCAGGCAGCATGGGCGCGAGTGTCGCCAACAGGACAGGCGTGACGATCAGCCACAGCCGCAGGTGAGATACGAAACGACTGTTGCTCATATCAGCGCACCAGGGCGTGCAGGGCCAAGATCGGAATCGCGATGAAGGCGAGCAGCCCGCCCCAGAACTGGGCGGGGCTAGCCTGCTCGAGTTTCACCATCGCCATGGCAAAGGCGTGGCGGCCTTGGGCGAACCGCTCCGGTACCGGCGCATCGGCATCGTTCGCGCGCACCCATGCACGCATATCCTCGACCTCGACGCGTGCGAGGCCGGAAAGCTTAGCAATGAGCGAGGTGGCCACAGACATCGTATTCCTCGAAATAGCGGCGGAAGGTTGGTCCCTTGAGGACGCGGGCGGCCAACTGGAAAGCGGCGCTGCGCGGCGTGATCGGTTCCGGGCACGGCTCGTCGACCATGCGACACACATACCCCGGCGCCTGACGGGCTTCGAACAGCGGGATCGGTTCCAGGAAGGGCGCCCAGACGTGGTACTTCTCGCCCTTGAATGCGGCATAGCGCTTCGCGTACAGCTCGTGCGCGCGGCCAAAGAGGCCTCGCATGAAGGCGACATTGCCGTAGCCGTCCTTGCGCTCGGCCTTGTAGCCGGCGAGGGCGTCCATCAGCATCTCCTTCACCAGCGGCTCGTCGCGCACGATGAAGTTCAGGCCGATGAAGTCCACGAGGCGGGTGCAGACGTCATCCAGTTCCGGGAAGCAGATGAAGACGGGCGACAGTTTGGCCGAGAGCTTGTGCTCTTTGACGATCTGGCGAAACAGGCTGGTCATGTGTGAACTTATCCTTCGATGATGGGGATGCGACCTTGGTAGACGGCGCCACCGGAGACCCGCAGGAAATATTGCAAATTGGGTAGCTGGGTAATCAGGCGCACCGGAATCAGGGGCACTTTCTCCAGTTGCCGGGAACGGGATACCGACCCGCTGAATTCGCCCACGTGGGCCTCGCTGCCGGTGCTGGTGGTGCTCGACTGGACGATGTTGGTGATGCCGGTTTCGCCCACCTTGTCGGAGAACCACTGCGCCGTGTCGGTGTCTTCCAATCGTAAGATGATCTGGTTGTTGAGGTTCGCCAAAACCTGCAGCATTTTTGCTGCGTTACCGAGTTTGGCCTCCAAATCGGACCGGCTCTGGAAGGCGACAAAGGCCTTGAAGCCCGCGCCGCGCCCCTTGTTGAGGATCTGGATCACCTGCTCGTTGATGGCTTCGGCCACCTCGTCAATGATGAGCACGACACCGGGCGGCTTGTCGTAGAAGTTGTAGATCGTGCCGGCGACCGACGCGATATCGGAGAGGATCATCGAGGCGATGGCCTTGGCGACGATGCTGTTGGACATGGAGTCGAGCCCGACGCACAGCACGGCCTTTTGCTTGATGATCTTGTCGATGTCCCAGATCTCGCGGTCATCCTCGAAGTCATCGGCCTTGGGCGCGAGCATCAGTCCTGTCTCGCCGGTGGCCAGCATCTGCAGCAGAGGCAGCGCGGAGGCGATGATGCGCATGTAATGCTCTCGGTCATGCGTGAACGTCGAGACCAGGCCGTCGATCGATTCGTGGCCGCGCCCGACGTTGGCAAAGCGCTGCAGGTAGAGCTGCACCATACCGTCGAGCAGCGTCGCACCGCTCTTCTGGCCGAGCTTCTGCATGAAGCCGTTGACCTCGTCATCCCAGTCGGCCATGCCGGCCTCCGGGAAGAAGCGTTTGAGGCAGCGCTCCAGCAAGCTGTTGATGCCGGACTGGGCGTAGTTGAGGATCGAGCGCAGGTTGGGCTTGTCGCCGACGTAAAGCTCCCCTTTGACCGCGCGGTCGATGAAGAGGAAGGCGAAGTCGCGGAACGGGCCTTCTTCCATCAACTGCGCAATTCGGCTGGGGATTTCGGACGGTTGCGACCAATTCTCCAGCGGATTCAGGCGGATCGACTCGGACGGAGCGGCTTGCTTCCAGTACAGGAACTTCCGTCCGGTCCGCTCGCACTCCAGTTTTACGCGGTCCCGGAGGTCCCGATCATTTTTCGGGTCTATGATAATCATCACGTCTTCGGCGTTGTGAATCACCTGTGTCGCGATGACCTCATAGGTTCGGGTTTTGCCTGCGCCAGTGGTGCCGCCCACTGCTGTGTGCCCGCCGAGCGCCTTGTAGTGCAATGGCACACACACCTTCTTCGGCTCCATGCCGTGAATCCAGGACTGTCCCTGCGGCATGCGGTCGCGGACGCTCTGGGCGGGGCCGAACCGGGCTTCGACGGCGCCGACGATCTTCTTGGGCAGCCAGCGCGGCAGGCCCGGGATCTCCGACGATGGCATGCGCAGAATGTCGTGCGCAATCTGGCAATGCTTCTGCGTCCATTCGAAGCCGGTGCCGAGGTACATGGAGTCGTCGTTCTTGCGTAGCTTCCCGCTTTCCTCCAGCAACTGGTTAATGTGGATCTTGGCGAGCCACTTGGTGGAAATCGCCATGCGGAAGGCCAGCGCGCGCCAAACCTGCGATCCGCGCAGCAGCAGCATGGCCACGCAGAGGGCGACGTAGTAGCCCGAATGTGGCATGCCCGAGGCCGCGATCAGCACCAGGGCTAATGCCCAGCCTATGGCGGCGCGCGCCTCGAACATCGGGCGGAAGTGATTGATATAGCGAACCATGGGATCAGACCGGGGTATTGGGTCGAGGCATGATCAGCGTGCCGATACGCTCCGCCAGGATCAGGTCGGTGCCCTGCATGGCGTACAGGAGCGAGAGCTTGCGCAGGTTCTCGATCAGCGTGTCGCTGGCGATGCCATAGTTGCCAAGCATCTTCTTGGGCAGCACGAGCCCCTTCTCGGCCCACACCACCTTGACCTTGCCGGCGGTGACGTCCTGGGCAAGCGCGCAGAAGAACTCGCTCATCATGCGCGAGCCGCCCAGCAACGCCATGAATGGATCTGGCGCGTCGCGGCGTGCCCGGCTGATGGCAGCGGCATCGATGGCGACCGGTGCCAGGGCTGGCGGGACCGATGGTGCCGCAGTGGTTGGCGTGCTGGCCGGGGCCATATCTGCCACGGGATCGGGGACCGTGGGGGGGGCCTGAAACAAGGCTGCCGCGCCCGCCGCAGCGCTGGGCGTCGGTGGGACTGGCTCTGGCGCCGGTGCGGTCTGGCTAAGCGCGGTTCCGGCCGCGGGCGCACCGGGTGTCGCCGCCGCGGCAAGCTGTTCGACCGAGGGCGGCACGGTGGTATCCGGAGCGAACACCGCCCGGCGTGCCTTCTGTTCGTAGTCGCGGGCCGCGGCGATCGCCTGCCGCACGATCTTGTGCAATTGTGCTTCGAAGCCGGTGGGCATCGGGGCTGGGTTGATCGCGCCGAACAGCTCAGACAACACCGAGCCGTCCAGCCACGACAGCGATTCGGCGCCAAGGATCGAGCGCGCCAGCAGGGCGCTGCGCATGCGCTCCACTGGCAGCGGCGCCTCCAGCCGGATCACGCGGTAGGCACTGCCCGCGAGCCAGGTTTGAAAGGCTCCGTGCGCGGCCGGCAGCCACTGCTCGCCTGTATCCTCCCGCACAAAGTGGAAGTGCCGGCAGGGTTCATCGAGCCACGAACAGCACGCGGCCAGAAAGAGCGCGTACAGATACTGTGGCTCAAGCCGGCGGCGACGCTCCGACGGTTGGTCGGCGGCAAACTTCTGCCCGCCCGACAGACGCATGGCGAAGTAGGCCACTTCGACGGTGGCACGGAACGCGCCGCCCGGCTCCGAGTGCTGTTCCGGCTGTAGCGGCATGGTCGAGAACCAGCTTGCACAAGCGCGCAGTACAGCGAGCCATTTCGCGTCGAAGTCAGCGGGGTTGGCCTCGTTGGCGTACTGGCGAATCAGGGCAATGCGCTGCTCGTGTGAGGCCAGCAGAGTGGAAGTATCCTGAGGAAGGTGCTGGTTCATCTTCACTTCCCACCCTTACCAAGCTTCCACGCACCCTTTGCGAGTCCCATTATGGCGCCGCCCGAGATGCCTCCACCAGTTCCGAACAGAGAGCCAGCCAGCTTGGGAATCTCGAACGAGAGAAACAGGATCACAATGGACAATGATGCGGCCTTCCACCCGGCCGCTGCGGTGCTGGTGCCAACAGCCGCCACCTGTTTGATGGTTTCTGCCGTGGCCGTGGCGACGAGGTTGGCGAGGATTGCGGCGGTGACGACGTACATCGAGGCGGTGATCATGAAGTCGAACCAGGCCCAGAAATACTTTCGGGTGAATTCTGAGAAGCCGAGGGACACTGCGACAAGGCCAATGGCCAAGCCGACTGCCGCCTGGAGCTGGCCGACCATCACGAAGTAGGCGTAGACGAGCGAGGCCAGGGCGGTGAAGACAAATGCCACGATCAATCCCAGCGACGAAAAAATCACATCCAGCTTGTTGTACCACTTGGCCGCCTTGAAGGCCACGAAGAACGAGTCCATGAACTGCGCGGCGGTGTATGCAAGGATGGCGCCGGTATCGTAGTTGCCACCGCTGATCGCACGTGCGAGGTCGTCAAACCACTTGAAGATGCTAGGTCCGAAGCTGCTGTAGCTGAGATAGATCGCGACGAAGATCCCAAGAGTAGTCAGGGTTTCAATGAACTCCACCCAGGCACCTACCGGATTCCGATGCGCCATGAAGCGGACGCCGCCTATCCCGAGAGTCAGGACGGCGAGTGCCCACGCGAACTTGCCCGCTTCCGAGGCAGTGCGCTGGCTGAGGGAGATGCCGCCGTCCAACAGGCCGTCTCGCAAAGCGAGCAATTCCTTGATGGTTGACACCAAGCCTTCCCCGATGGAGCCTGGCGCTGGCATCAGCACGGCGGAACTACCCGACGTATCGCCGCTCGGTTGCGCCATGGCTGGCTCAGCGAGGAGGGCCACCAGCGCCAAGACGGCGCATAGCACCAATCGCGTGATCGTCGATCGGCTCATTTCACTTTCCTACCAACGTGCCGCGATTGAAAACCTGCTGGCGCAGCCTCTGGAGTTCGTCGGCCTGCTGTCTCGCAAGCTGTTCGGAGGCCGCCGTCTTCTCGGCCGTTTCGGCGTTCTCGCGCTGATCCTTCACGGCATCGGCCTGTGTCTTCGCTCCGATCAACTGCAGAAGGTCGGCGTTCTGCCCGGCCATCACGTCCAGCATCTGGTTGGTGAGCTGAGCGGTGGCCTGCGCCGTTTGGTTCATGTTCAGGTCTTGCTGTAGATCGCGGCGGCGTTGAGCGAGCTTCTCGTTGTTCTTGCTCACGTCCTGGCCTAGCCCGAATAGGCGCTTGGCGGTCATGTCGCCGTTATCCAGCAGGGTGCGCTGGTCGCGGAACCACTGGTCGGGTGTCTTGCCCGACGACGCTACAAGGCCCTGCACGTTCGAAAGGAAGTCGACGTTACTGGCGAGGCTGCCGTACAACTCCTGCATCGCTTGTCCGTAGCGCTGGTGCTTTTGGATGTCCTCCTGGATGCCCATCGCCTGCGTGGCCATGGCAACGGAATCCAGCCCGACCGCTTGCTGGAGCTGATTGAGCATCATCTTGTTCTGGTAGACGATGTTCGTGTTCTCGTAAATCTCGGTTTTGAGCGCCTGGGCGGCGGTCATGGTGTTCTTGATGAAGTTGGCTGCGTCGAAAACCGGCCAGCCGCTGGCATGGGCCAGGGACGAGGCGGTCAACGCTGCCGAAGCCAGCACGCCTGCAAGCACTTTGTTCATGGGAGGGTTCCTGAGTGTGAGGTGGGGGATTCGGGGCGCTATCTACTAGCCGCGCGTCAACACTTCGCGCACGTAGCGCTCTTGCCAGTCCGGTAGCCCGGACGCGTGGTGGCGGTCGAGTACTTCCTGCGCATAGCCGTCGGAGCGCAACATCGCGACCATTTCCTTGCTGAACGCTGTCTGCAGCATTCGGCTCTGGGTCTTGGTGGTCCAGTAGTAGTCGCGGTTGGGGACAGCTTCGGTAATCATCTTCACCTGATCGAGCGTGAGGCCGAACACATCGCAGTACAGCTCCTTGCTCGTAATGGCTTGGCTGTTGGGCAGGTAGATGATGTTGGCGATGTTGTCCTTGAGGATCTCGAAGTCCGCCACCCGGGCAACCTGCTGGAGTGACTGCGTCGCCATCCAGATCGCGCCATTGAGCTTTCGAATCGTCACGATCCACGTTTCCAGTCGGGCGTAAAAGCGCGGGTTGGTGAAGAAGAAGCCAGCTTCCTCCACCTCGATGATGGTGTAGCGGGTTCCCATGGACTGGCTAATGCGGTAGAACGCATAGTCCATGAAGAGGGCCGCAGCGCGCGGGAAATTGGTGAACAGGTCGCCCATCTCGATCGACAGGTCGTCGCTCACCTCGAAGGCATCCTCGACGTGGTCGAAGAAGTGGCCGTATTGCCCGCCCTTCACCCAGATTTGCAGGCGCTCTCGCAGCGTGGCGTGGAGCTGCGTGCAGAGGTTGGACAGCGTCCAGCGCTCGCGCGGGAAGCGCGCAAGGATCTGCACGGCCTGATACAGGTCGGTGCGCTGCTGCGGCGTGCAACGGAAGTCATCGTCCTCGATCGCGAGCACCAACCAGTCCGTGACGTACGCGAAGTTGGCGGCATCCGCGAGCAAGGACAGCGGATTGGTCTGTGTGGCCGCCTGGAAGCGCCCCGTTACGTCGACAAACTTGCCGCCAGCGAGGAGCGTCGGAATCCGGGTCGAGCGATCCTTGTCGAAGCGGATGCGGCGCGCGCCTTGGCGGCCTGCTTGCGTGACAAGGAAATTGAGCATGACCGACTTACCGGCCCCGATGGGGCCGAGCACCAGCAGGTGGCCATTGCCGCCCGGCTGGTGCATGTCCACCCGCTGCGCGGTGCGGTGGCGGGTCGGCAGGTACGTGAGCGGCGGCGTCTCCACCCCCGACAGGTTGGTAAGCCAGTTGTTGCGGGTCGGCCCGGGGCGCACCGAGCGCAGCGGGGCAATGTCGGAGACGGCCGGCGTTTCGACGAACTGCAGCCGGCGCTGCTTGTCCCAACGACCGGGCAAGGTGCTGTTCCAGGCCGGCAGAAGGTTCGCCTTCTCGCGGATCGGGCCGAAGCCAACGTTGGTGATGGCACCCACCACCTCGCTCACGGCATCCTCGCATTCGGCCTCGGTGTCGCCGTAGATGATCACCGAGATATTAACGAAGCCATGCTGCTGACCCTCGGCGGTCAGGCGGCGCAGCGCGTCGCCCGCTTCGGCGGCCAGTTGCTCGCGGCCTTCGTCGTTCTGTGTCTCCTCCTTGGCCGCCATCTGCTTGACGATCGACCAGAGGTTGAAGCTCGCCATCTTGTAGAAGCGGCGGATCTTCTCGATGTAGTTGGTCGCCTTGTGGGTGTCGAGAAACCGATAGAGGATGCAGATGTCCAGTTCCGCGTCGATTTGCGTGAGCACGTCGAGCGCGGCTTCCTGAAAGCCCATCCATTCCTTGACGGCCACCACGGCGGCGAAGCGTTTGCCGTGGGCCGACTCGAACAACAGCTTGTCGGCGCCGCTGGTCACTTCCGATTCGGTCAGATGCGTATCCAGCAGCGTGACAGGAAAGCGGACGCGGCGCGGCGGCACCGTCGGATTGGCCGTCTGATGCAGCGCCGCCAGGCTGTCCTGCATCGACAGGCGGGTCAGGCCGAGCTTGGTGACACCACCCGTGAAGGCGTCCAGCATCGACTCGAAGCGCTTGGCGTCGGCCTCGGTGCGCTGCAAGTCGAAGGCGAAGGCATTGCGGGCCAGCAACACGTCCTTGGCGGTTTCGAAGGCAGCGATAGCGAAGTTCTTGCCGCCGACCGTCATGTGATAGGCCATGCGCTCGAACACCTTGTCGATGCCGCTCTCCGGCGTGTAGGCAAGCGAGAGCGAATGCGAGTTGCGGAAGTACTTGCCGCTGGACATGTGCTCGCGGTTGAGCGCATCGAGCCGGGCGTCAGACACGGCGGGGAAGGTGCCGGCGATGTAGTCGCGGGTGCGCCGGTGGCGTAGCCGCCACCATGCGGTCACGCGGCTGTCGAAGCTGCGGCAGGCCTGATCGAGCTGGTCGCGGGCAGCCGACACGTCCAGCGTGTTGGGGCTGTCCGCGTCGATGCCATCGAAGTCAAAGGTCGCCAGCAGCGAGCCATCCTTGTTCAGCACCAGGTCGGGGGTGACCAGCGTCATCCACGGTGCAATTTCTTGCATGGGGCGGCGTTTCAGCATGGCAGATCGCTATCAAAGCCGTAGGGGCGGCGAAAACGCGGGCTAAACTTCCCGTGCCACGGGGAGGACTCGTAGACGTCGCCGTAGTGGTTGTAGACGTTCAGCACGAGGTTCCACCATGGGTCACTGGTGGTGAGCCAGCGCAGGAACAAGTGGACACACAGGCCAAGCAGGAAGAAGCCGGTCACCGTCCAGAAGCCGCCCGTGTAGGTGGCATAGCACAGCAGGGCGGTGATGGTTCCGTTGGCGATGGCGAGCCCGCGCACTGCGCCACCGAGCATGCGCGGCAGGGAGAGCGAGCGGCTGACGGCGTGCTGGCGCATGATCAGCAGTACTGAGTCAGGCCAAGGTTCTTGGCAATCGGAATGGCGGCAGCCGCGAGGCCGATGCCGACGATGGCCGTCATGACGACCTTCACAATGGTCGACTCCGAGTTGGCGATACCGATTGCGCCCAGAATGATGACCACCACGCCGATCACGAAAATGATGGGGCCGCTCACCAGTGCCTGGATTGAGCAAATCATGTTGGTCAGGCCACTGAAGATCCCGAGGTCGGCCGCCATGGCGCTCTGTGCGCATAGCATCAGTGCCGCGCCCAGTACCAGGGCTGTGTGTTGGGAACGGCTCAAGCTAGTGTTGGACGGCATCCCCGGTTGCGGGTTGGATCGAAACATGGTGTGGTGAACTCCCGGTTAGAAAACGCGATTGACGACGTAGTCGTTGTTTTTGAAGCCCTGAATCTCCAGGATTTCCGACACGTGCCGCATCTCGCCGGTACGACGCAGGTGCAGCACGTAGTGGAAGCATTCGGCGATGAGCTTGCGCATGTCATCCAGCTCCCAACGGGAGCCGGCGGGGATGCCGAGCATCGCAAGACTTTCGAGCCGCGACAGGGCGGAGCGGGCGTTGTTGGCGTGTAGCGACGCCATCCCGCCATCGTGGCCGGTGTTGAGCGCCTGCAGCAGGTCGTACGCCTCGCCGCCACGCACTTCGCCAACGAGAATCCGGTCGGGGCGAAAGCGCAGGGACAGGGCGACCAGTTGTTGCGTGGTCACGCGGGTGTCAGCGTTGGACAACAGGCGGACCTTGTTGGGCACCGTCATCTTCACTTCCATCGTGTCTTCGATGGACAGCACGCGCTCGCTGTGGGGGATCTCGGCCACCAGCGCGTTTAGGAGGGTGGTCTTGCCCGAGGACGTGCCCCCGGCGACGAGGATGTTCTTGCGCTGCACGACCAGTTGGGTGAGCGCTGCCTTTAGCGCTTCATCCTCTACCGGGCCGTCAAAGATCGGCTTGTCGTCGGCGGTGTTGCGGGCCACTCGGGCAGAGAACGCGCCCATCTCGACGTAGTCGGAAAGGGAGAGGTTCTGCTCGCGGTGTCGGCGGATGCTGAGCGCGTTGCCGTCGATGGCGGTGGGCTGCATCACGGCTGCAATCCGCATGCCCTGGTAGCCGGCGTTGATGATGCCCTGGTCCGTGCCGCGCACTGCGGACTTCTGTACCGAGGCGGCGAGCGCCCGCACAGCGCCTTCGATCATGGCCGGATCGAGCCGGATATCAAGCCGGCGAAGTTCGCCATGGCGTTCGATCCATACGCTGTCGGCGTGGTTGATCATCACCTCCGCTATGTCAGAAGCCTCGACATAGGCCTTGATGGGACCGAGCGCCTCGAAGAACATCGCGACCGCGCTCGCTTCGAGCTGGTCGAATTGCAGGGTGGGGTGTGCGGCAGGTGCAGACATGCCGATATTGTTCTCGTTCGACGAGTGCGTGTGCGGCCGAAAGCTATGCGATTTTCGTGAGCTTTCCACGAACTCTTCGGTGCGGGATCGTCGGCCGGTGCGTCACTGAAGACGAAGGGACTTAGCTGGAGATAGTTGCTACGCGATACGGTCATGCGAAGAACAGCAATAGCACCTGTTAGTCCAACCGGTTGGACTGCAATCCTGGGAAAGGCGACGCAAAAGTGGCGGCTTTCTGGGGAGAGGTCCAGGCAATGGAGCGTCAGGGGGCGGGTCGCAGATGCCGAGTGTCGCTGGCCGTCGAATCAAGACGTCGCGCTTCAGCGTCTAACGCTTGGTATGCCGAGGTCTCGGAGCATCATCGAGTGATTTTCGGAAAGCTGTCAAAAATTGCATAGCTTTCTGGCTTAAGCCTTGGGATGTTCGCTGGTTCAATAGGCGGCATCCAACCAGGTGCCGTATGCCACTGTTCTCCCGCCGCAACGAATCCAAGAAGGCTCTATCTCCCGCGCCAGGCATGTATGCCGGCGAGGACGTGAGCCAATTCCTGTTCGATCGAAGCGCCCGACTTGTCGTGGAACGCAATCACTGGAAGATCGCGACGCTTGTCGCGGCACTGGTGGCCGTTGCTGCCGTGATGACACGACAACCGCCAGAACCTGTGGTGCGTGTGGTTGGCGTGTCCGCGGACGCTAATGGCAAGCCGGTCGCGCGCGAGCTTGAGGCGTACCAGCCGAAGGGGTTGGAGATCCAGGTTGCGTTCCGTGATGTGGTGACGCGCATGTTCACCATCGAGCCCGTGCTCACCCCAGACATCGAGGGCTCGCGCATTTTCCAGAACATCAACAGCGTCAAGAAGCAGATGGTTGGCGCCGCGCGCAAGCAGTTCGAAGACTGGCTGTCCGAAGACGCGCCGTTCCGTGCCATCGCGCAAAGCCCGTCGCTGGTGCGCGAGGTGCAGGTCACCAACATCGCCTTGCTGCCGGACAACACGGTGGCGGTGGAGTTTGTCACCTCCACCCGCGATGAAGGGGCGAAGCCGCGCAAGCAGCGCTACGCCATGACCTTCCGCTATCAGATCGATCCCCCGAAGAGCGACGCGGCGCTGACCGCCAACCCGTTTGGCATCTACCCGGTGTTCTTCAGCATCCAGAAGTCTGCCGCCTGAGTCGGCCACCTAAGCCATGTCCCAATCCCTGCGTTCCCGTTTTTCCGTCGTTGGCCTGACTGCGGCTATGTGCCTGATGCTTTCGGCGGGCCCCGGCTTCTCGGCCGACAAGCCCTCCCGCAAGGCGCCGCCGCCGCTGCCCGCCTTGGGGATCGGCGACATGGCTGACGCCATGAATCCAATGAACCCGTTCAATGGCGGGATCGAGCCGGTGGCCTTGCCCGGCGACTCGCGCCTGGTTGTGTTTTCCTACAGCGCCGATCAAATTTTCCGCGTGCTGACGGCGCCACTGAAAGTGACCACCATCGAGTTTGCACTTGATGAACAGATCGTGGGCGATCCAGCGTGGGGCGAGAACATCCGCTGGAGCTTCGAGACGGATGGTGCGAACCATCTGTATGTGAAGCCGAGCGGCCCGGGGCTGGTCAACACGCTGTCGGTCAATACCAACAAGCGCAGCTACGAATTCACGCTGGTGTCGTCGCCGTTGGGTGGGATCTTCTATCAGAAGGTGCGCTTCCGTGTGCAAGAGCCGTTCGGCGCGAAGGCTAAGGCGCGGGCGGAGCATGGCGCAGGCGCGGCCGAGCGGGAGCCGCCCAATTCGGCGCCGGATGCCGTCGCAGTCTCGCCGGACAAGTTGAACTTCGACTACCGCGTGGACGGTAGCGCCGCGTTCAAGCCGGAGACGGTGTTCGATGACGGCACCGCCATCTGGATGCGCATCCCGCGCGGCTCGGACTGGCCGGTGGCGCTATACAAGGACGGCAGCGACTACGTGGTGGCCAACTTCATCCGCCGCGGAGAGTTTCTCGTGATGCAGCGGCTGGCCGACGAGATCGCGCTGCGCTCTGGCGACACTGAAGTCAAGGTGCTACGCGGCAAGCGCCGTTTCCTCGGTCTTTTCTGAGCGAGGCGCAAATTGTGAAGCAGTCCGTGACTGACGTATCCGACGCCAAAGAGCGCCCTGACTAGCGGCAAGGTGCCGCGCAATATTGTCACCTCGCTTGGTGTAGTGGCGGCCGTGCTGGTGGGCACGCTTGGCTATTTCTACCAGAGCAACATGGAGTCGGACCTGGCCAAGCAGGCCGAGGACAAGAAGGCCAAGAAACTGCAGGAGCGCACCAGCACCCCCGACAACGGCGGGCTGGATCAACTCATTCGCCAGCAGCAAGACGAAGCGCGTAAACAGGCTGCGCAGCAGGCAGCCCAGGCTACCAAGCCAGAGCCGGCCAAGGCGCCAGTGATGACCGCGAAGGACTTCGTGCAGCCCGCGACAGCCGCTGGCACGCCCGCGTCCGATCTGAAGCAGGCGAACGACATGGATACCGTCATGACCTCGCCTATCTTCAAGTCGGACGGAAAGGCCATGCGGCGCGACGTCAAGCGCCAGCCGGATCTCTCCGGCGTGGTCGATCCGGCGCAGATGCGCGCCCAGCAGCTGGCCGCAGTGGCGGGTATGAATGGAACGGGTGGAGTAGGCGGAGCCGGCGGTATGCCCGGCATGGGTGGGCCCGAGGGCGGCAACAGCGCCCCTACGCCGAGCGACGGGCAATTCCTGCGCGGCGCAGCGGCCACGAGCTTTACCCGTACGGGATTCGCAGGCAAGCTCGCGCCGTGTACGGTGAGCCAGGGCTTCGTGATTCCCGCCACGTTCGTCGGCGGCCTCAACTCTGACAAGCCGGGCGAGTTCCGCGCGACTGTTACCAACGACGTGTACGACACGGTGAATGGCACGTGCAAGGCGATCCCGGCTGGCGCCACGCTGGTTGGCACGTACAGCAGCGACATTGCCATTGGACAGGAGCGCATCCTCGCCGCCTTCGTGCGTATGCAGTTGCCCAACGGCAAGGGAATCGCTGATTAAATCAGTGCGCGAGTCATCGAGGCATTGGGTGAGCGCGTTGTCATAAGCGTGTCCATGATTCAGGTCCTGTGATGAAGCGACAGATCAGTTTTGCGGAAGCGGAAAGCCACGGCAAGAAGCGGGTGACGCGCCGCCAGCGCTTCCTGACGGAGATGGAAAGCGTGGTGCCGTGGGCGCGCCTGATTGCGGCGGTCGAGCCGTACTACCCCAAGGGAAAACGTGGCCGGCCGCCGATCGGCCTTGAGCGGATGCTGCGCATTTACTTCCTCCAGCAGTGGTACGGGCTGTCGGACGAGGCACTGGAAGACGCGCTGTACGACAGCATGGCGATGCGGGCGTTTGCCGGGATCGACCTGGCAGTCGAGGCGGTGCCAGACGCGACCACGCTGCTGAAGTTTCGCCGCCTGCTCGTCGAGCATGAACTGACGCGAAAGCTGTTCGACGAGATCGGCATCATGCTGTGCGAGCGGGGACTGATGATGAAGGAAGGCACAATTGTGGATGCCACCATCATCGAGGCGCCACCGTCGACCAAGAACAAAAAGAAGAGCCGCGACCCGGAGATGCACCAGGCCAAGAAAGGCAATGCTTGGCGTGTGTCACGAACGCAGGCTTAAGTCTGCGATGCTGTACTGAAGATGGGAGAAGGCCTTCCGGAGTCGGCTTGCAGGAGCAGGCTCCAAACCACTCGGTGCTGCTGCGTTCAAAAGGCGTGGTAGTGAGCGACCGGGGAAGTCGTCCGCAGAGGATGGCGGGTACGTGCTGAGAAGATGAGCGAAAGCAAACCGTCCGATGACGCATCGTTATTGCCTAGGACGCTGTCGAAACTGAGGTTGGCCAAGCGCCTCAGGACAAACCGGGACGGCACCTGTTTACGGGCCCGGTGGCAGCCGGTGTATAGGCGGCATGATCTCAGCGCAGGCTTTGGTACGGAACGTGAGAACCTTGCTCCAGATGTGAAGGGAAATGACAAATGGCAGACACCATGAGGAAGAATACCGATGCTGGAGTGAGGGGCGGAGCCGCCCGTAGTAGTGTTGAAGTTCCTGTAATGGGAATGGAGCGAAGGGGCGGCGTTATCCTGCTGATGAACGCGGTCAACCTGCGGGGATGAGCGGCGTGAAATCGGCGAAGCCGTACAACATTGCGAAGCGCACGGTATGGGAGGCATACCAGCAGGTCAAGGCCAACCGTGGAGCTGCCGGGATCGACGATGAAACCATCGCGGAGTTCGAGCAGAACCTGTCGAAGAATCTGTACAAGCTGTGGAACCGGATGTCATCGGGGTCGTATTTCCCGCCACCGGTCAAGCAAGTGGAGATTCCCAAGGCGTCGGGAGGTACGAGAAAGCTGGGGGTGCCCACGGTCGCAGACCGTGTTGCGCAAACCGTGGTCAAACTGGTCATTGAGCCGGGTCTCGACGCGATCTTCCATCCGGACTCCTATGGGTACCGGCCGGGGCGGTCTGCGAAGCAGGCGGTAGCGATCACTCGTGAACGTTGCTGGCGATATGACTGGGTGGTGGAATTTGACATCAAGGCAGCCTTTGATCAGATCGATCATGGACTGCTGATGAAAGCGGTGCGCACCCACATCAGGGAAGACTGGATACTGCTATACATCGAACGGTGGCTGGTTGCACCGTTCGAGACAGCGGACGGGGTGCGTGTGCCCCGCACGCGGGGCACACCCCAGGGCGGTGTGGTCAGTCCGATCCTGATGAACCTGTTCATGCATTACACATTCGACCGATGGATGCAGCGCACCAGCCCAAACTGTCCGTTTGCCCGCTACGCGGATGATGCGGTGGTTCACTGCAATAGCCGCAGGCAGGCGGAATACGTGATGCGGTCCATTGCAGCACGGCTGGCAGCTTGTGGGCTGACGATGCATCCGGAGAAATCGAAGATCGTGTACTGCAGAGACAGCAACCGCAGCGAACGCCATCTGCATGCGAGCTTTACGTTTCTCGGTTTTACGTTTAGGCCGAGGAAGGCGCGCAGCCCGCAAGGGGGGCCTTCGTTTACCAGCTTCCTGCCGGGAGCCAGCGAGAGTGCCTTGAAGCGGATGCGGCAGGCAGTGCGGGGTTGGCGACTCAATCGCCAGACCCATGTAACCCTTGCCGATGTGGCGAGACTGTACAACCCAGTGATCCACGGGTGGTGGAATTACTATGGCGCGTTCTACAAGACTGCGATGCTTCGCATCTTCCAGCACATCGACTGCGCTCTTGAGCGTTGGGCTCGACGGAAGTACAAGGGTCTGCACAGGCGCAAGCGACGAAGTGCCGAATGGCTGGACAGGATGCGCCATAACAACCCGATGCTGTTCGCTCACTGGCGTGTGGTTACGCAACCGGCTGGATAACGGGAGCCGTATGACGCGAGAGTGTCACGTACGGTTCTGCGAGAGGCTCGGGGGGCGGTTCCCCGGGTCTACTTACCACTTTGGGATGAAAGCCCATGTCGGCGTGGATGCGGCCTCTGGGCTGGTGCATAGCGTGGTGGGCACAGCGGCCAACGAGTCGGACGTGTCGCAGGCGCATGCATTGCTGCATGGCCACGAGGAGCATGCGTTTGGCGACGCGGGCTACACGGGCGTGGAAAAGCGCGAGGAGATGCAAGGCAAGACCGTGAAGTGGCAGGTGGCCGTCAAGCGCGGCAAGATCAAGGCGATGCGTGACGGAGCGGTCAAGGACTTGCTGATCGCCGTCGAGCGGGCCAAGGCCCAGATTCGGGCGCGGGTCGAGCATCCGTTCCACGTCATCAAGAATCTGTTTGGTCATCGCAAGGTTCGCTACAAGGGCCTGTTCAAGAACACGGCGCAGTTGTTCAGCCTGTTTGGTTTGGCGAATCTGGTGTTCGCCAGGAAGCTGTTGTCGGCCTCAGAGGGGAGCAATCCGTCCTGAGGCCCAAAGCGTGGCCAGGAAAGGTGCGAAACGCGAGAAAGACGGCTTGAATCGGCCCATCTCTCCCGCATTGCGAAAGCTGAAGTCCTTGGCTTGTGCAACATCAAGCGCAAACCTCATTGATCAGCGATTCCCAAGTGGGTACCGCTGTTGGGCATGGGCGGCGCCGACCCCAATGGCTACGCGGGTATCAGCGGTGACGTCAACAACCATTTCTTCAAGATCTTTGCCGGCGCGCTGATTATCGGCGTGTTGGAGCAGCACTTTAACGATTCCGCTACGGCGACGACGGTTGGTCCCAACGGCCTGACCACCTTTGGCAATACGGCAGGGCAAGTCGCTGCGCAGACCGCGCAGACGATTCTGAACCGCAATCAGAACATTCGTCCGACGATCACCACCAAGCCCGGCCAGAAGCTACTGGTGCAGGTCAAGCACGATATCGTGCTGGAGCCATATCGTGATTAAGCCTAGTGCCACCGTCCTCCTGGCACTCGCCATGAGCGGCGCCGGCGCACAGACCATCGAGGCGATGGTGAGCCCTACGGCGCTGGTCGTGCGTGACGCCGCTGGTGCACGCGTTGTGACGCTGACGGGAAGGCCCGTGCTCTTCTGCGGGCTGGATCCGTTCCTCGGCTGGTCCGCACGGTGGATTGGCGCGACGCTGCGCATGGAAGGAAGCCAGGCCCCCGCCGTGGTGGTGCAAGGGCAAGCCGTGCCGCTCACCGCGCTGCTGGCACGAGACGGCTGGCTGCGCCCGGAGCGCCTGGACGACGGTGCACAGGTGGCGCTGGTCGAGCGTCGCGGCGGCTGGGCCTGTGCGCCCAAAACCGAAGCCTTCGCGCAGATGAGCGCGAAGGTCGATCCTCGGATTCTGGCCAGCATTGCGATGAATGAGTCGGCATATCGGGGCCGTCCGTGGCCGTGGACGCTCAACGTGGCCGGCCGCGGCATGTTCTTCGCCACAAGATCCTATGAGACAGGGGACAAGCCTGCTTAGAATCAGCGTGTCGTGCTTGGCTCACAGGAGATAGCGTCATGCGTACAGATCAGGCATACACGAGTATCGAGGACGTGTTGGCGGTCTCGCTCGAACTGGCGGCCGCGAAGTGGAAGGTCGCGTTACACGACGGGCACCGCGAGCAGCCTGCGGTGCATACGGTCGCGCAGCTGCAAGCCGTAGCGCGTCTGCAGGCGGTGCTGGACCTGATCGAACAGCACAAGGACAAGTGGTCGCTGCCAGCAGGTGTGCGCGTCGTCGTAAGCTACGAGGCCGGCCAGGACGGATTTTGGATCTGTCGTGCGCTTCAGGGGCGCGGCATCGAGTGCTACGTCATCGATCCAGCCAGCATTCCCGTCGAACGCCACAAGCGACGCGCGAAGACCGACCGGCTCGATGCCATCAAGCTGGTGATCAACCTGCGCGCATGGCTACGTGGCGAGCGCGACCGCATGCACGTGGTTCACGTCCCATCGCCGCAGGACGAAGCGTCGCGGCACCTGATGCGCGATCGCGGGCAACTGCAGAAGGAAGTGCTGCAGCACTGCGACCGGATGCGAAAACTGCTGGCCACGCTCGGCTGCTGGGATGAGGTGGATCACAAGCACTTCGCCGGCCGGCTCGCCCGTGACGAGGTGAAGTGTCACGACGGCGCGCCGTTGTCGCCCGAAATGCGCGGGCGGTTGCTGCGTGAGTGCGAACGGCTCGCGCTGGCACAGCAGCAACTCGCGGAGCTGGAGAAAACGCGACAGGCAAGCCTGCCCGCCCCCGCGCGCCAGCGACGCGATGACCTGGCGCGCCTGAAAGGGATTGGCGAAGTGGGCGCGTCGCGCCTCGCGCTCGAACTGTTCTGGAGGGAGTTCAGCAACCGGCGCCAAGTGGGGGCCTGTACGGGCCTGGTGCCCCAGCCCTACGACAGCGGCGAGAGCCAGGTCGACCAGGGCATCAGCAAACAGGGCAACCGACGAGTGCGCGCGTTACTGGTCGAGATGGCATGGTGCTGGCTGCGTTACCAGCCCGACAGTGCACTTACGCGCTGGTTCAACGAGCGCACCCAGAGCACGGGACCAAACCGGCGGGCTCGGCGCATCGCGATCGTTGCAGTCGCACGGCGACTGGCTATTGCGCTGTGGCGCTATCTGAAAGACGGTGAGATTCCCGAAGGCGCACGCCTGAAGTCGGCGTAGGCCTCCTAAAAGCTTGCAGGAAAGAGGTAACGGCCCCGGTCAGGCAACTACGCAAGCACAAACGGTCTGAGGTGAACATGCCCGTCCTCCTCCCGGGTTGCTGATGCAACCGATTTATCAAGATGGGGCATGTTCCTGGTTGATGATTCCGGCGTAATGCGCATGCAGGATGAGGCTGGCCAAGCGCCGGCGGATAGAAGGTGGTCAGACGTCACGTCTGACGCGCGCACAACAGACGGCTTCAGACTACGCCGCACGTAGGAAGATTTGGTCGGCTAGCTCCAAAGGAACTTGACAAACCAGTGCTCATAGAAGGGAGGAGGCGCATGCAGCGATCGACCGACTGCGCGCGGCGAATCGCTGTGATTTCGACGTTGGGATCATGCAGATCAACTGGTGTTACCACGGCAAGCGCTTTGCGTCTGCGTGGGACGCCTTAAGCCCGGCGACAAACATCCGCGTGGCCGAATCCATTCTGCTCGACAACTTGCAACGCAGTGGCTCCGCCATGAAGGCCGTGGCCTGGTACCACAGTGCAGATCCGGCGCGCGGCGGGCCCTATTTCGCCCGATTCATGAATCACTTCCAGCAATTGAAGGCCACGCAACCATGATGAAGCCGCTACTAATCTCCGTGTTGGCCTTGGCGGCGAGCGGCGCAACATTGGCGGCAGACACCGATCCGCTCGACTTCGACTATCACGTGGTCGCGCGCGCCAGCGAACGCCCAGCTCTCATTTTCAATGATGGCCTGTCGACCTACATCCAGCCCCGATTCGGGCAGCGGGTCGAGGCGGACGGTGCGCATCAGAACGGACCGTATTGGGTGATTGATGGCGTGCCGGAAGTTGTGCGCTACGCCGTCAACGGTCAACCAGTCGTCGCGCGCTGGCGACGAATGAATGGCTTCACTGCCGAGGCGGTGCCTCCCGCGAGCAATGCTGGCAATGGACCAGCCGCTATTTCAGGTCGCCTAGTGATGATCGGCAGTTACACAGAATTGCCGCTCGTACGCGCCGGACGGCCGTCCATGCCACTCGCTCAGCTGGTGAAGTCGCTCGCCCCCGCCGGCTGGAGCGGTACCGCACAGAAGGATATTGCGCTTACCGACGACGTTTCGATCGAGTTGCATGGCGGTGAGAACTGGCTGCAGGCGCTGGGTCGTCTTTTGGAGCGCCGCAACATCTATGCTGAGGTCGACTTCACCCGCCGCGTGATCGCCTTGCGCGGGACACCACCCAAGAGCTTTGCTGTCGTTGGTGAGACCCCAGCGGCGGCGGGGGGGCTGCTGCAGGCCTCCGCGACGGAATCCCCGACGGAGAAGGTAGCGGCCGCGGTACCGGCAGGTGAAGCAACGGTGCAGGAAGGGCCGACGCTTTCGACGGCCTTCGGTGCGGTGGCCATCCGCGACAACAAGCAAGGCCGCATCGAAATCCGCTTTGAGCGTGAACCTAAGGACTTGGTGTTGCGCGACCAAAGTGACAGCAAGCTGTGGACTAAGTGGGATGAGTCGGAGCGAGTGCTGTCGTTCACAACGGTTGACCGGTTCACCGCGACTGCTGATGGCAAATCCGTGGAAGTACACCGTGTGCCTGAGATTGACTATCTCTTCCCGCGTGAGAACGGCGCGGGGCTGGAGCTCGTGTTTGAAAAGGATGGAGCGACCTACCTGAGTTTTTCCAGGTCAATGGTCAATGTTTCTGTCTTCGGCGATGACCATCAGCGCAACGGCGAGCAAAAGGACCGGTACTACAAGTTCAACGGCATTGCTGCTCGGCTGACTGTGATTGCTGACGGCAACGTGGTCTACGTCGATCGGGTGCCACAGGTCAAGTTCAAAGAGCAACCTGGGAGGGTGGCGCTGTGATGCTGCAACGGCTCGCTGCGCTGCTCGTAACTTCCATCCTGGCTGGGCCTCTGTATGCCGACTGCCTGGATGACGCCGCGGTCTTCCACGGTGTCAGTCCATTGCTGCTGAGAAGCATCGCTTTGCAGGAATCTGGCATGAAGCCGTGGGTCACCAATCGCAACACCAACGGTTCTGAGGACATCGGCCTCATGCAGATCAATTCGATCCATCTGCCCCGGCTGGCCAGGTATGGAATCACGCGCGCGCACCTATTCAATGGGTGTGTGAATGCCTACGTGGGTGCCTGGATTCTGCGCGAGAACATCCAGCGCTTTGGGCCGACCTGGAAGGCAGTGGGTGCCTACAACGCCGCGTCACCAGACAAGCAGTTGCGGTACGCAAACCAGATTCACGCCCGGTGGCAAGCGCTGCAGCGCGCCGCTCTGCGGTAGTTCTAACCGATCTCTTCTAAAGCGATAGCTATGCGCCATTCCAACCGAATCATCCGCATCACTGGAGCCGTGGGCTCATTGCTGGCCGGTCTGATCATCGCGCCCGCAGCGCATGCGTCTCAACTTGCTAGCGACGGCTGGCAGCCGTTGCAGCCGACGCGCGCCGGCAAGGGTGTCGCTGAGCGGGCGCTGCTGGCAGCGAACACCGCTTCGCCGGCGGCCTCCGGCGCGGTCGACTTGGCTGGCATGTCCGGCGCCGGGGTGGCAGCGCTGACGAGCGCTCAGACTGCTTCAGGTGCTGCTGTGCCAGCTGCTGGGACATTCCGGCTTATCAAAGGGGTGCCGCTTCAACAGCAGCTTCAGAGCTGGGCTAACCGTGCCGGCTGGACGGTGGCTTGGAATGTCCCAGACGGGTGGATCGTGCCGGGCGACAAGGCCTACGGCAGCGACTTCGAAGCCGCCGTCCAGCTGGTTGTCGAGGAACTCGCCAGCAATGGTGCGGACGTGGTCGGAGATAGCTGGCGCGGCAACCGCACGGTGATTATTAGCCAAAACGGGGTGGTTCAATGATGAGGATGCAAGGCAAGCGCTACACGTCGGCTGCCGTGGTGGTGGCCACGTTGCTGTCGGGCTGCGGCGTGATGGAAACGCGCGACGTGCAAAACAGCATCGGCAGCGATGCGCGCGCGGCTTATGCCGATGCGCCGCGAAGCCGCCCAGTGTTCCGGGTGCATGAGGGCGCATGGCTGATGGGCGAGAAGGTCCGCGCTAGCAAGCCGCAGCCGGATATTTACAACAAGCACGTGGTCTTCAAGGGCACCATCGGCTCCCTGACGGAAGCAGCCAACTGGATCGCGCAAAGCGTGGGCGTGCGGGCTACCGTCGATGCGTCGGCCATGCTGCCGGCAATTCCGGCGTCTGCGCAGCCTGCTGCGGCCGCCCGGCCGAGTGGGCCTATCCCCATGGGTGGCGTGGCCCGCGTGGCTGACCTTGGTACGCCGCTGGGGAGCGCTTCGGGCAGCATTGCGCCCGTAACGCCGTTGGTTCTGCGCTATGAAGGAAACTTCAAGGGCTATCTGGATGCGGTTGAGGCGCATTTTGGCGTCTGGTCCCGCTACAACGACGGCACGGTGGCGTTCTTCAAGACCGAGACCCGCACCTTCATGCTGCCGAGTCTCTCGGATGCTTCGTCCATGAACGGGTCCATTACCACGTCGGACAGCAGCAGCTCCGGCGGGATGTCCGCGCCGAGCGGCAATGGCGGCAGTGGGGGCGGAAGTGGCGGCAGGAGCGGCCAGTCGATGACCATGTCGGTCGAGATGAAGCCGTGGGAAAACCTCCAGGCAACCGCGAAGGCGGTCGCGGGAGCGGGCGCCGAGGTCGTTGTCGACAAGTACCTTGGCACCCTGACGGTCACTGGCGACCCCGTGCAGTGTGATCGCATCGAGCAGTTCGTCAAGAGCCTGGCAGCCATGTATGGCAAGCAGGTGGCCATCGATGTACAGGTCTACGAGGTGCGTGTCACGCGCGAAGACAACTACGCCCTGAACCTTTCGCTTGCCTACCAGAGTTCCAGCGGCCAACCTGGTGTGGCCTTCAGCTCAGTTAGCGCGCCGACGGTCTCCGGCAGCGCGTCTCCCATGAACCTGGGCGCGACGATCATGAGCGGTCCGCTGGCCGGCAGCAAGGCTGCGGTTCAGGCGCTATCGACGCTTGGCAACGTGTCGCAGGTGGTGTCTCGCTCGGGTGTTACGCAGAACGGCAAGGTGCTGGCCCTGCAGACGGCGACGCTACAGGACTATGTTTCGCAGTCGCAGACGACGCTTGCAGCGAACGTTGGTTCCACCAGCTCTATCCAGACCGGCACGGTGACCTATGGCTTCACCAGCAACTTCCTGCCCAAAGTGGTCGACGGACGGATCTTGATGAACTTCGACATGACGCTGTCGGATCTGCTTCCGCTGGCGCGCTTCAACTCGGGCGGTGACGCGAATCAGACCAGCGTGCAGCTGCGCACCATGCCGACCAATCGGTTCACACAGTCGATCACCCTGAAGCCCGGCGAATCGTTGGTACTGACAGGCCTGCGCAACCAGAAGGCGTCGACGACCAACAACGGGATCGGCGAGCCGTGGATGGCCGCGCTTGGCGGTGGGGTTGGTGCCACCAAGGGAGACACGGTCATCGCAATCGTGATCTCGGCTCGCCTGCTGTAACACAGAGACAACACCATGCAGAAACGCGCTTTCAATTCTCGTCAGGCCCCGGCTGCGCTGGCGATCCTCGTTCTCGTCGGCCTCTCGGCATTTCCCTCTGCCAATGCGGCCTCGGCGATGTCGAATCCGGCTGCGGCGGCAATTGCCTCTGCCTCTGCCGGCGGCGGTTCGGTGACGTCGCAATCGGCCGTCGTTGCGCCGGCGCAATCGCCTATGGCCACCGCAAGTACCGCCAGTATGGTTCCGCCCGCCAGTGCGGCCGCTGCGGCGACGGAGGCTGCCCAGCCGTCGCGCCATACGGATGCCCCGGAGCTGGCGGTGCTGCAGTCGCAGCTTGCCCTGTGGAAAGCACGCGCGGAGATCGCCAAGTTCAAGGCCGAAGTCAAGCGTGCGGAGGAGTCACTGACCGCGCCTGCCGCTGGCGCGCCTTCGGCGGCAGGCGGTGCGCCGTCGATCTCCTTGACCGGTCCGATGCCGGCGGGCGGCATTGCAGAGCGCGCGCCGCGGATGGCTTCGGAATCGACCCGGTTGGTGTCGTTGCGGGCGTTCGATGGTCACTACAACGCCGTTGTTGACGTCGGTGGCCGCACGTTGCCGGTCCAGGCCGGTGACACGCTGGATGGCGGCTGGAAAGTCGTAAGCATCGACGATGGTGGAGTGAAGCTTGCCAACGGCAAGCGAGTGCGCACTCTGAGGCCTTGAGAGATGGTCGAGATCCTGTCATTCCCCGGGCTCAAGGGTGGCTTCGCCATCGGGCTTTCCTGGCAACACGAGGAAACTCAGCCGAGCAAAAGCGTCCTGCGAGCCAGAGCGCTGGAGCTTGGCCGCATCATTCGTTGGGGCGTGGTGCATGAAAGCGCCGAGGGTGCGGTACAGAGCGGCTTTTGTGAGGCCGTCGCCGGCGCAAAGCCGGCTGCGCTGAAGCCACTCGCCGCGATTGTGGCGGGCCAGCATCGTCAGCCATGGATGGGCCTCTTTCACCTCCACGGCAACCGATATTGGTTTGTCGCGGTCCGGCAGGGCCACGCCATCATTGCGGGCGGCGATCGGGTTGGCTCGCTCGAGGAACTGACCGCGGTTCGAGAGCGGCATCGTGCACTAGTACCTCCGCACAGAGGTTATGACGGTTTGTCAGAGGTCGGTACTGGGTAGGCTTTGGCCAATTTTTCCCGGGCCGTTTCGGTAGAGAACATCCAGTTGATGCGAGCGCCGCTGGCGTTTCGCAGTTGCTCCCAAGCCGCGACCTCGGTGATCAGCCGGTCGCGGCAGTCGATGCGGCGATCCAGGCACTGACTTCGCAGCACGCCGATTTCGATCTCGACCATGTTGAGCCAACTGGCGTGCTTGGGGGTGTAGTGGAATTCGATCCGCTGCAGGATGCGGCGTGCCTCCGCTGGTGGCAAGGCTTGGTAGAGTGCAGCAGGCGTGTGAGTCGACAGATTGTCCAGCACGATCCGGATGCGCGGTGCCTGGGGGTAGTGGATATCGACCAGATCGCGCATGCACTGGGCGAAGTCATCTGCCGTCCTCCGTTCTGTGACTTTCACCTTGCGCCAGCTACGGTGTGCATCGAGGAAGACGAACAGGTTGGCGGTGCCGTTGCGCTTGTATTCGCAGTCGTAGCGCAAGGGTTTGCCCGGCTCGGCCGGAATCGGTTGGCGTACTTCGCCGATGAGCTGGGTCGGGCTTTCATCGAAGCACACCACCGGGTGCTGCGGGTCCGGGGTTTCGGCATACAGGTCGAGCACGTCTTCCATGCGTGCAACGTATTCCGCGTCGATCTTGGGGATGCACCACATGTCCTTGCGCCAGGGTTTCAGATCGTTCTCGGCCAGGCGCCGGCGTACCGTCTCGCGCGATAACTCTTCGTGCTCGGTTAGTTTGACGAACGTGTCGGCGAGCAATTCCAGCGTCCAGCGTGCACGTCCCGCTGGCGGGTTGGTGCAGGCGGTGGCGATCAACAGGGCCTCTTCCTTGCCGCTGAGCTTGCGCTGGGCCCCAGGCCGAGCCTGTTCGTTCAGCGCCGCTTCCAGACCCACCTCCACGAAGCGACGTTTGGTGCGGTACACCGTGGATTCGCCAACCGCCACGGTGGCGGCAATGCTTGCGTCATCCTTGCCAGCGTGCGCTGCAAGCAGGATCTGCGCTCGCTTGAGCTTGCGTGCCGCGTGCTTGCCGCCGCTTAGCATGGCAGCAAGCGCTTCACGCTCGGATTGGTCGAGTTCGACTCGATAGCGTAGATTCATCCGGATGGCTTCCTTCGGGGGAGCCTCCTTCGACTGCCGGGGTTCCGAATGAATCAAAAATCGCTTCCATTGTCTGGCGAGCGCTCAGCCTGCCCGAGCTTCACCGACAAGCAAGGTCAGTATCTCGCCTTCATCTGGGCCTACAGCTTGATAAATGGTCGCGCTCCGGCCGAGCACGACATGCAGCGATTTTTCGCCGTCACGGCTCCTTCCGTCCACCAAATGGTGCTCAACCTCGAACGCAATGGATTGATCCGCCGGCAAGCAGGCATCGCTCGCAGCATCGAACTGCTCGTTGACCACAACTGCTTGCCTGTCCTACAACCCAGCCAAACTGTCACAACCTCTGTGCAGCGGTACTAGGGGAGTGGACGGAGGTCGAGGGTACGCTCCGCGATCTGGCAAGCATGGCGCGCGCGTCGAAGGGCGTGGCTGTCATGCGAGACGTTCTGACCGGTCCGTGGAAGTCGACCGCGTCGCTGGCAGCGGCAGTTGCCGGTGTCGCTTCGCTCGTCGCCGGCGGATGGTACTGGTATGACCAACAGCAGGAAGCGGAACGCGAAGCGCAGATGAGGCGCCAGCGGGCGATCGCGGCAGCACAGAGCGCCAATGAGGCCGCGCGGCAAAGGGCCCTGCCTTGGGTGGAGGAGGCAGCCCCCGCTGCTTTCCTCCAGGCGTGCCGCCGGGCGTGGGACAAGCAGGTTCTGGCGGATGCCGGATGGACGCTCGCAAGCTGGCGCTGCAAGCCGGCTACCCCGACGACGCTGTCGATCGAGACCAGCTGGAAGCGGGAGGGCGGGGTGGCCGCCAATGCGCCGGGGATGCTGTCCGTGGACGGCAATCTGGCGAACGCCACGGCCCCCTCGCCGGCCGCCTTTCTGCCGTCGCCGCGCGCAGTCAATGCGACTGCCGAGGCGCAGCGCTCGATATGGACCTATGCGCATGCCAACGGGGTGGGCTTGCAGTTGGCCATGCCACCCCCGCTGCTCCCTACCGACGGGAAAACGCCGGTTGACCCGTGGCTGGCAATGACCGCGGATATCGCGTTCGGTGCCCCGCCTTGGCTGGTCGCCGGTGATGGTCTGGATCTCGTGGCTGGATTGCGGCTGACGGAAGTCAGCTACGAAGCGGCCGCTCAGGGATGGAAGGGCACCGGGAAGCTGTACGCAATGCGGGCAGGTGCATCGCTGTCCGCGAGGAATCAATAATGATCACGTCCATTACGCGCTTCTGGCGCAATCAACGCCGAGATTCGGCACGCACCACGGCATTTGCATCGCGCTCCGAGCCGGCAGTGAAGTCTGATGTGCTGGCGTTGCCGGCGCCTCCAGATGTCCTGGAGCCCCACATCCTCTATCCTCGGAATCTTACGGCCACCTTCGACCGGGTTGCCTGCAACCTGAACCACCTGACGCCCGATCAGGCTGCTGCCATGCGGCAGCGCGCGTCGGAAAGCGGGCTCTACGTCGAAGACGTCGCCAAGGAGCTTGGCCTGACTGATGACGTGGTTCAGCAGGTGCTGTCGGCGCACGGTTGCGACATTTACGTGGATGCGCGGCACTTCGGCACGCCGCGTCTTCTGACTTGGGAGTCCAAGCTGCGCCGCCGCGGCGCTGCGCCCCAAATGCGCAAGGTGTCGGCGCAGGAACTGGCAGTGTTGCGGCAACAGCGCGGTACTGGCCAGCAGCTGGACGCGGACCTGCAGACCTTGAGCCTTGCGCGTCGGCTAATCGCTGATTGCGCCGTGCTGGTCGCCTCGGACATCCACATCCTCGTCCGTGATGATCACACCGAGATTCAGGTACGGGTGAAAGGCGACCTGCGCACGGTCACCGCTCAGTCCATGCGAAGGGAGGAAGGTGAACGCCTGATCCGCGCCATGTACACCGGCCTGGCAACCGTCAAGGCCGCGACCTATAACCCGCTGGACGTGCAAGACGCGCAGATTGCCGGCGACGCGCTGCCGGGCACCGGACTTTCCAGCGTACGGATTGTGCGCGGCCCCGCCTATCCGGCGGAGAGCGGAGGGGGCTTTCTGGTGGCGCGGTTGCAATATCGTGAGCATCACGGAGACACCAGAAAGGCGGATGCTGCCGACGCGGCGAAGCGGCTGGATCTGCGGCTGCCGAAATCTCCGAGCGGCGATTTCAAACTCGGCCAAATGGGGTACACGCCGCTGCAAGTCGAGCTCGTCTCGCAGCTGCTGCGGCGTCCCATGGGCGTGATTGTTGTGACGGGGCCGACCGGAAGCGGAAAAACCACGACGCTATTCGAATGCACCCGCCATCAGGCGCGTCTCTTCCCACAGAAGCGGCTCATCACGATCGAGAACCCGACCGAGTATCCGATGGACTGGGCGATCCAGCTCACCACGGAAAGCGAGCGGTTCCCGGAGATGCTGCGCATGACGCTGCGGATGGACCCGGATGCCGTGCTGCTCGGGGAAATCCGGGGCGTCGAAGAGGCGATCGCGACGCTGCAGGCCGCGGCCACTGGCCACCAGGTTCTCACCACTCTGCACGTGACCGACCCGTTCGAGACCTTCCCGCGTCTGGTGATGCTGGACCACGTTCGTCTGGCGACGGAAGTGATCTGCAATCACAACCAGATCATCGGCCTGATTGCGCAGCGGATCGTGCCGCTGCTCTGCCCGAAGTGCTGCGTGCCGATGGAGCGCGCTGCAGAGTCGCTACCGGACTACATGCTGCATGCGATGCGCTCGTGGGGGGATCTGTCGGGCGTGCGCGTTCGCGGCGCTGGCTGCGATCACTGCCATGGGGAGGGCATTGTTGGTCAGCAGGCGGTGGCGGAGGTCGTGGTCACTAGCGAAGCGCTGATGCAGGACTGCATCAACGAAGGGGTATTGGTCGCAAGGCGGAAGCACCGGCTGAGGCCCGGCTCGGACAAGCCAATGATCGCTCACGCCATGGATCTCGTCCTGGCCGGCCAGCTCGATCCGGTCGACGCTGAGCGCAGTGTCGACGCAATTCCAATGCGGGAGCAACTGTGAGCGGACTGTCTTGGGCAATGCGGCGGCGCCTGTATCAACAGGCGTCCAGCCAACTGGAAAACGGCCTGACCCTCGCGCAGGTGCTTGAGGACTTCCGCGAGCGGCAAGCCCGGCGTGGCAGGAAGCGCGCCGCGGAGGCGGCGCACGAGGTCGGACGCCAGGTACGCGACGGCAAGACGCTGATGGCGGCGTTCGGCACGAGCCTGAGCGATCTCGAGCGTAGCGTGCTGGACGCGGGCGAGAAGGCTGGGCAACTGCCGGATGCGATGCGGCTCGTGCTCGACGTGCGCGACTTGACCACGCGCCTTCGCCAGAAGCTGCAGGCGAGCTTCTTCGCGCCGACGGTGTATCTGGTGACGCTGTACGTGGTGCTGCTGCTGATCGGTGGCTACATCGTGCCGCAGTTCCTGGATGTCCTGCCGCTCGAGAAGTGGACGGATTGGGCCTATGCCATGCACTGGATGGGTCAGCTGGCAGTGGGATGGCCAGCGCCCTTGATATTTGGAGGGCTGGGCGGCTACGCCATATGGAGCTGGTGGGCGGTGTCTCGATGGACCGGGGCCGGCCGGCGATTCTGTGACCAGCATGTCTTCCCGTTCACGGCGTACCGCGAGATTACCGGATTCACCTGGTTGATGTCCTTCGTCGCGTTGCTGCGTGCGAACGTGCCTGACATCGCTGCACTGGAGGGCCAGATCGGGTCGGCCTCGCCATGGCTGGCGTCACGGCTGCGCCCGATCCGGCTCGGATTGGCGGATGGACTGGATCTGGCTGAGGCGATGCGCCAGACCGGCAATGGTTTTCCGTCTCTGGACCTGATCGATGAAATCGGTGCGTATGCGGGCTTCGATGACTTTACCGAGAAGATCACCGTCGCGGTGCGGCAGAACGCTGAAGTCATCGAACGGCAGTTGCTTGCCAAAGGGATGGTGATGTCGGCGATCTTCACCGGCTTGATGTTCCTCGCCTTCGTGGTGCTGCAACTGGGCTCCAACTCACTCTCATCGATCCTCACGTCCTCGATGGGACAGTTCTAGATATTGACGCTTTCAACTATTTAAGGGGTATCGCATGGATGGAATTCTCGGGCGCATCGTCGCCATCGTCTTGGGTCTGCTCGCACTGGTCGGCATTGCCTATGCCGGGTACAACGGCTTCCAGAGCCATAAGGCCGGCGTTGTCGCAACCAACATGACGCAGCTGATTACGAACGCGCGTGCCGGGTTCTCGCAAGGGAACAACGGGTACACCAACTTCACTACCGCGAATATCGCCGCCATGATCACCGGCGGGATGTTTCCGACTGATATGGTCCGCGGCACGACGCTTGTGGACCCTTGGGGCAACGCTGTCACGCTGGCGTCGGCGAACAACGGGTCGCAGGGCGTCATCACCTTCGGTGGCGGTAACGCGCAAACCGCGAAGCAATGCGTGAGCACGGCTCTCGGCCTCAAGGACTATGTGACGCTTGCGGTCGGCGCTACGACCTTCAACCAAACCAACCTTCCTGACCAGGCTACCGCCGGCGCGGCATGCAGCGCGACGGCCACCTTCACGCTGACCTTCCAGTGAGCAACCTGGCCCGCAGTGGGCCAGGAAGGAAACGATCATCATCTTCGCATAGGGGAAAGACATGGACGGAATCCTGGGGCGCATCGTCGCCATCGTGCTGGGGTTGCTGGCTCTCGTCGGCATCGCTTACGCCGGCTACAACGGCTTCCAGAGCCACAACGCCGGTGTTGTCGCGACCAACATCGCTCAGTTGATCACGAACGCCCGAGCGGGCTTCTCGCAAGGGAACAACGGGTACACCAATTTCACGACGGCGAACGTGCCCGCCATGGTAACCGGGGGTATGTTTCCGACGGACATGGTCCGCGGCACGACACTGTTTGACCCGTGGGGCAATGCTATGACGCTGTCGGCTGCAAACGCGGGCTCGCAAGGCGTGATCCGGTTCGGCGGCGGTGGCGCTCAAACGGCAAAGCAGTGTGTTAGCACGGCTACCGGTCTGAAGGACTATGTCTCGCTGGTCGTTGGGACTACCACCTTCACGCAGGCGAGCTTGCCGGACCAGGCGACTGCCGGGTCCGCCTGCAGCGCGACAGCAACCTTCACGCTCACCTTCCAGTGACATCCCGGGCGCGCTCCACATTCTGAGGAGTCGAAATGGGTTACCTCATTCTGCCCATCGTCACTGTCATGTTCTGCCTGGGAATCGTGGCCCAGAGTTGGCAGCTGTCCGAAGCGGCGCCAGGAGCCGGCGTGCCCGGACGCATGGAGTCGGTGGCGACTGTGACGGCGCAACAGGCACAGGCCTTCGGCGCGGCTTGCGTCGCGACCGCCGGCGCCACGCCCGGCCTCGTGGGAGCGAACGTGGTGCCGTTGCTTCCGACTGGCGTGGTCGCGCCGGCGGGGGCGGGATGCATGGCGGTGGCGAGCCCGAGCGGCGGCAGAGATGTGTACGGGTACATGCGTGTCTCGTCCGGTGCCAGCGCTTCGCTTCTCGGCAGCACCCAAGGCAACCTGGCGTGGTTCCGCGTGCGAAGTGCGGGAACGGCCGTCAACATCGCAACCGGCATGACATACAGCGTACCGGCGACCATTCCTGTTGGATCGCTGGTGCATTGGGTACAAATTAACACCTGAGCCATGGAAGCCATACTGGGTTATCTCGTCGCGCTGATGCTCTCGATGCTGAGCCTTGCAGGCTTTGCGACGTGGGCGAAAGCCGGAGTCACAAACGTTCAAACCGCGGCCGCGGGGAGTCAAATGCTCGTCTTCGACAAAGCCGCGCTGCAGTTCGTACAGGACGAAGCTGCAACGCTGGTCGCGCAGGCCACTGCGAGTGTGCCTGTCTCGGTCACGCCGGCGATGCTGATCAACGGCGGCTATCTGCCCGCGGGCTTCTCGCCGACGAACGTGTTCGGCCAAACCTGGCTGCTCCAGGTCCTGCAGCCGACGCCGAACAACCTGCAAGCCCTTGTTACATCGCAGGGCGGGCGCGCCATCACAGACACGCGCCAACTCGTGCAAATTGCTGCGCAAACCGGTGCGCAAGGCGGCTTCGTGCCCTACGCTGGGCAGAACGGCGACCCAACGATGGTCGCAAGCAGAGCCTATGGGGCCTATGGCGCGTGGCAGGTGCCGCTGGCGAACTACACGAACCCCGGAAGTGGGCGGCTTGCCTCGTTGCTCGCCTTCACTGGCGCGCAGGCCAACAACGGGTATCTCTACCGGGTCCAGGTTCCAGGCCATCCCGAGTTGAATCAGATGCAGACGTCGATCGACATGAACGCGAACGACGTCAACAACGCGAGGCGTGTGACCGCGACGACGGCGTTGACCAGCGGTGGAGACACCTATTTGACCAGTACGGGTGCCCCTGGCACCGCCTGCAACGTCGAGACGTCGACGCGTCGAAGCACGACTGGCGGTGGACATGTGATTTGCTCGGGCGGCATCTGGCAGTCAGTCGGCACAGCGGTGGCAAACATCTATGAAGGGATGTGGTGTGGCAGCCCTGGCCAGATTGCAACGAGCGCGACCAATCTGGGCTACATCTGCAAGGGGAACCGGTATGTCGCTCTGAGCACTGCGTTGGGAAATATTTCCATCGCGCGCAAGTACGACAACGTGACAGACGGGATGACCTTCTCCAAAGACTACTGCCCGGGGGGCACGGCTTGGGCGATGTACACGCCAAAGCAGGGGATGGTGAATATCACGGGCAGCGTGATGCCGCCCATTCAAGGCACCTTCTTCTCGATGAATGACTACGGCACCTACTGGTACGCCCAGGCAAGCGCAATCTCTCCGGCAGCGTGGTACAGCGGCAACGACACAGGGGCGCTTGGCGGACAGCTGGTGGGCACCGTGACACTTGGCTGCATGCTCTAAAACCAGGATCAAATATGAAGCGCATTCTCGCGGCATGTGTACTCGCTGTCGGACTCCCCGCGGCAAATGCACAACTCTATTCATTCCCGGCGCCGCCGATGACCGTCGCGGATTGCCGGCCGGGGCAGGAATGGATGCGAAGGGGGAACGGTCTGCCGTACTGTGATACGCCAGTGCCGCCGTCCCCGCCGCCTCCGCCGTGCTGTGCGCCCCCGCCGCCGCCGGCGTGCCTGTACGAGTACGGTCGCTTTTTTATTTATCTCGGCGATATGGGAGAGTGCACTGCCGACGGAGGTTGTGAGGGCGTGGGGTACGCGATCTACTACGGTGGCCTCGTTGCGTCGGACATGTGGAGGTCAAATGGGGATTCGGCGGAGTGGAGCGCGCGAGCAGTCGCTGCTATCGAAGCAAGTGGATATCGGCTGGGCGCGTATAAGACAGGCAGTATGAGCAACGGCAATAACAACGGAAGCAGTCAGTACGAGGTCTGTAAGTAGTAGCAATGTCGAGAGAATTTTAGCCGTAGAAAGGAAAATGGCCCGCTTACTTCAGCGGGCCATTTTTATAAATGCGCTCGTCTTAGAACGCCGTGAAGCTCCACGACTTGCTGATCGCAACACTGTTGCGGGCGCCCGCGAACGTTGCGGTGTAAGTTCCCGCAGCCAGCGGTTGCGTTGGCAACAGGAAGACGACGCCACGGTAGAGTCGTCCATCCTCGACCGCGGTAGCAGCTGAACCGCTCTTTGCGTTGGATGGGACAAGGACACGTGCAGGCACGGAAGCTCCCCCAGGACCCGTGAGCGTAAAGCTCGAGACGGTCAAGGCATCGCCCGCGTTCGCCGCAGGAACGCGAAACATAATGGGATGGCCCGCCGATGACAAGTCCGGCGCGGGATTCGGAGATTCTCCTGCAGGGGTGAAATCGCCGACGACGCGTTCACCATCGACGGGAGAATAGGCCATACTGCTAGCTGCCAATTGCTGGCCACCCCACGACGGGAGGCCGTAGCCGCTTCCGTTCGCGCCGGTCGACACGCCGAAGTTAATCACGCAATAGCCATCGCGGTTGGCGATCCCGATAGTCTCCTGGTTGCTGGTGATGCCTTGGAGGTGATACACCGAGTTCTTGAAGCTATCAACGCAGAACGGGGAGCTGGAAGCCGCTTGGCTGATCCACTGATTCCTCGACGCCCCTGCGGCCACGGCTTGCTCATAGGGGTTCACGCCCGTGAAGCCAGTCTTTCCTTGCGTCTCCTCGTGGGCTACTACCGTGTTGGCCTTCATGTATGCAAGGTGATTGTCGGCTGCCGTGTCAAGGAATGGATCCTGGCGCAGTGCCCCTACACCCATGGCAACGCGATAGCTGTTGAGGTCGCTATACGAAGTCAGGCGGAGGTCGCCAGCTGGGTACGTCGGGGTGCCAATGCTCGTAGCCGGTGGCACCGACGTGGGCTCTTGGGGAGTCGTCGGCCCGGTCGGAGTGGTGGGCGGAGTAGTCGGCTGCTTGGGGCCACCATCATCGCCACCACCGCCCCCGCACGCTGCGAGGGCCATGAGCGAGGCAACGGAGATTGCGGAAAGACCAAACTTCAGCTTCTTGTTCATTCTTGTGTGTTCCTTCAAAATGACTCTTGTTGTTCCGCTCGCTTCGGAGCGTGTAAGTCAATCCTACCGTCCCAGAGAAAATGTCAAGGTCTGGAACAACGGCAGCAGGGGCGTGCAGTTGGGCCTTGACAAATCGACCTCCGTCCCCTGAGTCGGTCGAGGCTCAATGGATAGGTTGGCAGGGAGGGCCAACTTGTCGTTGGAAAGGCTGGGGTTTCAGCTGTCGTAGAGGTAGGAGCCGCAGTGGTTGCACAGATGCTTTGCGCGCATGAACAGAATGCCGCGCTGGTGCCAAAGACGGATACTGTTCGATTGGCAGTAGGCACAACTCATGCCGCGTTTGCTACGCGCATCCGGATACTGGGCCAAGTACTGCTGTAATGACCGCTTCTCCCGGCGTGCAACATATGCAAGGATGAAAGGCGTGGCGAACAGAAGGATATAGGCGAGGGCGCCCCAAATCCAAGGATTCCGCCCGCGCTTGTGGGCCATGTAGGCCGTGAAGCCGATGCATAGCGCACGGAAGATCCACAGTCCGGATTCCAAGGTAGTCCTCTCGTTATTCCATTGTTCAAAATTTGCGTCTTGGCCCGCTACTCGCGACTAGCCACTCTCCCCGCCGCGCTGGCGCCGGCGCCATGGCGAACTGCTCAAGGTTCCCGAGCACGCGGGGCACGCATAAGATCTGCTCAACTCAATGCGCGGGGCGCTGTTCGCAATCAAGTAGTCGGTGCCGCAGGCGCGACAGGCTGCCAAGGACAACTCGGATTCCTCGGCCATCGTACGGGCGAGGTAGGTAGCCCGGTCGGCGGTAAGGCGGAGGTCTGAGCCAAACGTTTGAGCGACGACGTCGTAAGCCGCAATGAGGGCCTCAGGGACGTTGGCACCTGTGTTCGCGCACACTCGGTATAGCCAAAGAAAAACCGTGGATTGTACCCGTGCGCTGGACGACTCGAAGTGCCAGGCAACCGAGCTCGGCATCTGGCCGCACGGCGAGGACTCGCCTTGCTGCTCCAAGTACAGCTTCCGAGCCTTGGCCGGATTGATCGACAACAGGGAGGCAACGCTAGATGCCCTGCAGCCCATTCCCGTGAGCAACCGGCCGTACACATCCGTCTGAAGGCGGTCAAGGCGCAGCCGCGTCCATTCCTGCTTGCCCTCCTGCTTTCCCAAGTCAATTTGCGAGAATCGCATGAAGTAGTGGGCCAGGAGATCGTACGAGGTTCGGTCCGCGCCGTGCTCGATAAAGAAGACAGGCTCGGCGATGCGCCAGCGAAAGATCGGGAACTGAATGCGGCTCACCGCGAGATCCAGGTGATGCTGGGGAAGATAGCGCAGATACTCGGCAAGCTCCAAGCTAATACCCAAAAGAGGGGCGGCGAGAATGCTGGCGTGCAGAAGCTCCACCATCAACCAAACATACGCGCGATTGTTGTGATAGAGCAGGATCTTGTCGACGCTATCCAAGGCTGGCGTTTGTTGCCTGATCTTGTCGACTGCGACAGTCGTGGTCCGTCCGGAAACGATAGACTTCCAGTCCTCAACCGAGTTGATCGTTGGCACGACAGTCATGAAAGGCATTCCCATGAGCATACGGAATGCCGGCTCATTCTTGCGAAGCGACTCGATCTCTTCCTTTCTGATCCCAAAAGTGCTCGCGAACGCTGCATGCCGGATCAACGCCTCTTCCATATAGTCAGTCAGATGGTAGTTCGTTGAGCGGATGCGCTCGGCAGACAGTTTGGCAAGACCTACCTTGTCAAAGTCACCCCGCATAATGTTCAGCTTCATAAACTCGTTTCCTTCATTCTTGTTGTTGTCGTTTTTCTTTTCTTTTTGGGCAGGGGCCGCAACACCGACCAATGGGCACGCCGGTTAGCGTGCCGTCCTCATCGCGGCGACCAGGTCAGCGTGGTAACGCCCGACAACGGCGGCCATGGCTTCCAGTGCAGGCCGGACTTTGGCGTGGTTCTTTTCCATTAGGACTCGCAGTTGGGCGAGGGAAAACTTCGTCACCATCGTCTCAAAATGAGCGTGAAAGTCGGAGAGCATCGCCTGTGTATCTGCTTCGCTGGCCACGGCAGCCTGTGCGACTTCGACCTGAGCCAACGTCTCGGTCAGCTGCTGTTGAGCATTCGCCAACTTTTCATTGACGTCTTTGAGAGCGGCCTCGGTGCTGACGTACTTCTCCGGCGGTACTTCGCGAATAACTTCCTTGGTTTCAACTCGAGGCTTGACCGTAGCGAGTTGCTCAACCAGCCTGTCCCGTTCACGGGTGAGATCATCGATTGCCATCTGGAACTTGCTGACAGAGCTATTGCTTCGCGCAAGGTCGACCTGGGCATCGGACAGAGCGGCACGGTGTGAGTCCCGGTCCGTAGCCGCTTGTTGAGCCTGTGTTCGGAGTTGCTTGATTTCAAACTCCATGTCTCTCTGCGTCGAGACAGCCTGAGCGAGTTCGTCTCGCGTCCCTTCAAGCTTGGCTTCAACTTCCAGAAGTTGTTCTTCGGCTTCCCTCGATCGGTGCAGCAGCTGCCGGATGTCAGCCCGACCGATCTTATTGTTCTTCTCCTTCTCTTCAATAACCATCAGCAAGTCCTCATCCGATACCGACGCGCGGACAAGTAGGGCGAGCTCGCCGATGCTGAAAAGGTTCAGCGCCTTGTTGTTGTCGAGGAAACGCCGGTAGATCTGCATGTGAAGAAACACGTATGACCTGCTCATCTGCAAGACGCGCTGGCAATACGTGATTAGCAGGGTTGAAGCTTGGCGCCGGGCAAGTTGACGATTGCCGCACGCAGCCTCAAACATGTTCAGGAGGATCGTGTCGATCTGCGCCAATCGGGCGCCGATAGTCAATGATTCAGTCTGAATCCGGTCAAGACTGAGGAAGATCTCTTGACTCGCCTGCACGATTCGACCGATGGCGGCTGCATCAAGATGTTCAGAGAGGACGGCGCGTGCGAGTAACACGAGTTGCCTGGCTCGGTCGTCGAGCGGACCGTCAGAAGGGACTGCGGGAAGGTTGTCGTCGTTGTCGGATTGGCTCATTTAGGGAATTCCGGTTGATGCCGCCTCGGGGTAGGCAAAGTCAAATACACCCATGAATGCGTTGTCAAGGCAGCTCAACCCCCGACCAACAATCCTAGACCTATGGGTGCAGCCCGCGACGCATGGTGCGACGAGCATAGCGTCGCGGTTCGCGGCTTGTTTCCTGGAGAGGCAACGAAAAGGATGTAGCTTTCAAAGGATGGTAAGCGCGAAATTAAGCGCACCTAGCTTTTGCGGCTGAGAGTGGGCAGGCTTGCGTCCGCAACCACTATTTGCGGACGCAAGCATGATAAAAGCCGAATGTGAAGTTCCGCCGCTGAGAGTGATCCGTGTTCGCTCCAACGGAAAGCGAGACTTTGACGCCAGGGATAAGCGCCAACTGGTCGAGGCGTGTCTACGGCCAGGGGTATCGGTAGCTGGTATGGCGCTTAAGGTCGGCATCAATACGAACCAGTTGCGCAAGTGGATTCGGCTGCACCAAGTGGCAACTGAAGCCGCTGCGGCCGACAGTGCGGAGCCTGCATTGCCCGCGTTCGTACCGGTCATCGAGGTTAGCGGCGCAACACGCGTTCCGGAATCGCCGGTGGCGCTGGAATGTCTGCCGGCCCAAGCGCCTGCTTGCACCCAACCATCGCCGCGTCCATCTCTGACGCCTGCTGTGCTCACGGCGCGGTTGCCCAACGGCGTGACGGTCGAACTCGAATGCGGCGGGCAGGACGTTGCCCTGGTGAAGGCGATGATCGAAGCGTTGGGAGCGCGTTGATGTTCCGGCTCGACGCTGACCTGCAGGTCTACCTGCACCGCAATGCGGTGGACTTCCGCCTCGGGATCAATGGGTTGGTTGCCCTGGTCGAGCAGTCGATGCAGCTTGATCCGTTTGCCAGCGCCGTCTACGCCTTTCATAACCGTCGGCGCAATCGCATCAAACTGTTACTGTGGGACCGAAACGGATTCTGGATGCTTTTGAAGCGATTGGAGGAAGACCGTTTTGTGTGGCCGCGGCGTGAGCACGCGGTGATTGAGCTGACGACCGAGCAGTTGCACTGGCTACTGGACGGTATCGACGTGGACGCCGTGAAGCGGCACCCGTCGCGTAAATATCAGCACACGGCTTGATGGTCGTTCGGTGTGACGTATACCCGATTGAGCGGTGGCTGCACTATCGTGTTCAGCATGAACGAACACGACCTCTCGCAATTGCCGCCGGCCGCCCAGGCCTATATCCGCGAACTCGAAGCGCGGGCTGCTGCCAACGCTCAGCACATTGCCGAGTTGAACGATCGCATCAAGCTCCTTGAGGAACAGTTCCGGCTTGCGCAGTCCAAACGCTTCGCGCCAAGCAGCGAGAAGCTCAAGGACCGCGTGTTCGACGAAGCCGAACAAATGGCCGCTGCGGCGCCGGCCAACGACGATGAGGATGAAGCGCTCGCGCCGCCGGACACGGGGCTGCCAGAGCCCGATAAGCCCGCAGGCCGCAAACGTGGCCGCAAGCCGCTGCCGGCGGAGTTGCCGCGCCAGCGCATCGAGTATGACCTGACCGAAGACCAGAAGATCTGCCCGTGCTGCCAGGGCTCGATGCACCGCTTGGGCGAGGAAGTCAGCGAGCAGTTGCACATCGAAGCCAAGGTCTCCGTACTGCAGCACGTCCGCTTCAAATACGCGTGTCGGCACTGCGAGCGCAATGCCGAACGCACGCCGGTGGTGACCGCGCCGATGCCAGCGCAACCACTGCCGGGCAGCAACGCAAGCCCGGCAATGCTGGCGACGGTGACCATCGGCAAGTACGTTGACGGCACGCCGCTGTATCGCATGGAAGATGCGCTCGGGCGCGCCGGCATTGAAGTTGGCCGTGGCACGCTGGCCAACTGGATCATCCGGCCTGCCGAGCTGCATTACAGCCGGCTGTATGAGGCGCTGCGCCGCACGCTGCTATCGCAGCCACTGATCCATGCGGATGAGACAACGGTGCAGGTGCTCAAGGAGCAAGGCAAGGCCGCGCAGAGCAAATCATATATGTGGGTCTACCGCAGCGCGGAGGACTGCGGGGAACCCGTGGTGCTGTTCGATTACCAGCCAGGGCGCGGACAGGAGTACCCGCAGGCGTTTCTCGCCGGCTACGAGGGCATGCTGATGACCGACGGCTACAGCGCGTGGCGCACGATTGAGGGCGTGACCCACTTCGGCTGCCTGGCGCACGCGAGACGCGCATTTGTCGATGCGCTCAAGGGGCAGAAGAAGCTTGGCGGGCACGCCGCGCAGGCGCTCGAATACTTCAAGGCCCTCTACCAGGTCGAGGCGCTCGCCAAGGCTGAGTTGCCCGAAGGACAATCGCGCGCTGACTACACGTATCGGCTGCGCCAGCAGCATAGCGTACCGCTCCTGACGGCGTTCAAGGCGTGGCTGGACGAGCAGGCCCCGCGGGTGTTGCCAGAGAGCCTGCTGGGCAAGGCGATCGTCTACACGCGGAATCAGTGGGAATACTTGAGCCGCTATGTTGTCGATGGGCGTGCGCCCGTGGACAACAACGTCATCGAACGAGACGTTAGGCCGTTTGCAACCGCGAGAAGGTCCTGGCTGTTCAGCGACACGGTCGCCGGCGCGAAGGCCAGCGCGATGGTCTATAGCCTGATGCTCACGTGCCGGGCCTGCGGCGTTGAGCCGTACGCCTATCTGCTGCACGTACTAACCGAATTGCCGCAGCGCGCCCCGGACGCGGACGTCATCGACCTGCTGCCGTTCAGCTTCGTCGCAGCGTCTGCCGCCTGAACGACGACCGACCGCACCCGAGGCGCCGATCGGCCATATGGGAGAACTCGCCCGTTACCCGGTAACTGGCGAGCCTACCGGCTCGCCTTGAAATAGAGATCCCATTGCTCCGAATCCGGATCGAGCCGGCGCACGATGGCGTCGTCGGCTCGCGCGATCAGCCGCTCCAGCATCTCTCGCTTCGTTACCGCGTAACGGCGTGCCAGCCGCGCGAGCGCGAGATCCGCTTCGCTACTTACCCACATGTCCAGCCGACGTTCTCCGTTGCCGTCCTTGCCCGCCGTCGCGCGCCTTGCCCGATAGGCCGCCTGCCGCTGAGCTGTCGTCTGCGCCATTCTGCACTCTCCCTCGTCATGGTTACCCGGTAACGTTCCCGTCTTGCATACGTTACCGGGTAACGGTTCGACTCAACAAGGTGTGCTGAATTTAGCGCTTACAAAGGATGAGCTTGCCAAAGCTCGCATTTCTCATTACGACCCGACCTGTAATATGTGTAGGGGTTTACCCCTACGGTAGGGTGCGAGTGGGCGATAATCGGACGAGCGTCACGTTGAGGTGCCAGGTCATTTATGTCGAGTCAGTCCAACCGGTTGGACTGGCATCCGCGCAAAGCTATATGTTTTTCGTGAGCTTTCGGGGTGATGAGCGATCCCGAACGGGGTTAATGTCTTATTCACCTTCGCGTCTACGACGCATCGATTTCGCACGGTAGGGCCAGTTGCACCCACGCCGCCTACCTCGGTCCATTCAGAACTGCACGTACAGCGCCTTTGCTTGATGCCTGCGCATCTGGCAAGCGCGTTGGCGTTGCAAGGATTCCATGCTCATTTTGAGCATCGAATAATTGCCCGGCCTTTCTGCCGGGAAATCCCATTGATCGTTTTCACGAGAGAGAGAAAACCATGGAATCCTTGTCCAATCTGATGCGCTCGCCCGTCCGTCTGTTCTTCACTCTGATGGCCGTGTACGTTGCATCGCAGTCCACCCTTTGCGGAATCTTCCTCGCCATCGTTGGAGGATCTTGGCTTTACCACAAACTCATGGGTCGATCGCACGTTGTGCCGACGCCCCGAGACGCCGTGGTGCCCAAGTCGCAAGCGCCTGCTCCGGAATTTGCACAGCCGCAAGCGCCTCAGGCGCCTGCGTATGCAAAGTCCCCGGTCGTTGTTCCGTTGAAGCGTCGCGACTCTGTTCGTCGCAGCGCCTGACCTGTACCGCCCTCGATAGGAGGGCGGCCCTAACCACCTGTCGTGGGAACCCCGTTCCCACCGGCAGGTGGCAATAGGGTTCTCGCTAGGAGAACCCTATGGAAATGAAACCCGCCGCGAGGCAACTCGATTTCTTCGGGGATGCGGCAACGATCACAGTAGCTCCGCCAAAGCGCGACCCGCTGCCCGACCCCATTCATTGGAGCGAGGCTGTACGGGAGCAGATGATTGATGCGCTCATTAGCCTCGCCTGCGATAGTCGTCGCGGGGACAACCTGCCCGAGTCGCTTGCCGATTGTGCGGACCTACTGCGTTCGCGCATGAATGGCAAGGCGGTGGAGAAGGATGACTTCGACATGACGCTCGGCTGGATCTTCGGCTACTGGGACGGGGCTTTGCCCTATGTCTATGTTTGTGCCGTCACCGGTATCGATCCCGAAGTCCTGCAAGACATCGTCCTCAATCATCCACGTCTCAAGCGCGACCTGGAGGAAGTACGCCGGATGCGCTGTGGAACGCTGCTGTAGGAGTTGCCGTGGCATTCATCCAGCGACTCATTGGCGCCCTGCAGGACGCTCTGCAGCCACGCCCGACCGAAGCCGCTCCCGCCGGCGCGCCTGTCGGTACAGGTGCACGCAACGAGGTTCACATCGAGATCGGCGGCGTGCCGAATCTCTTCCGCGACGAAGGCGAGCGAATCGTTCACTTCGTTGCCGCCTTCGACGCACGCCCGACAGCGACGCGATTCGGTCAGAAGCTGCTTCCAGATCCGGTTCCGTACTGGAGCGTGGCAGGGGAGCATCCCGGCGCCGAACTGTCCGGCGTCATCGCCACGGCCCTCCGTGCGCACGCTTCGCCGGCGGCGCACATAGACCTCCCAAGCGGCAACGGTCCTGTCCAGTCCACTCGTGAGGCCCAGCCCGGTGCCCAGCGGGCGACACCCACAACGCCGAAGACATCGGCACGGCGCGAGCCTGGCTCCGCGGTGCATCGTGGCACGATCGCCTTCTGGGGCGAGGCAGAATTCCCCGACCGAAAACGCATCGGAGGCACCTACACTTCGTTCGCACTGAAGCTGGAGACAGCGACAGGCGTTGAAACCCTGCAAGGCGAGGGACTCAAGGACGCCATTGCGGAAACCGGTTGCCAACTTGGCGACCGCGTCGAAGTGCGGCGGCTGAGGAAGGTCAAGGTTCCGGCCTTCCACCGCAATTCGGGGAAGCCAAAACTCGATGACAACGGCCAGCAGGTCCTGTGGGACAAGTGGCTGTGGTCGATTACCCACATTAACCGTTAATGAGCAAGGAAACCTTTCATGGCATCCGTCAACAAAGTCATTCTCGTCGGCAACCTCGGGGCCGACCCCGAAGTCCGCTATATGCCAAGCGGTGACGCGGTCGCCAACATTCGCATCGCGACCACCGACCGCTACAAGGATAAGCAGAGCGGCGAGATGAAGGAGGCCACCGAGTGGCACCGAATCTCGTTCTTCGGCAAGCTCGCGGAGATCGCGGGCCAGTACCTAAAGAAGGGCTCGTCGGTCTACATCGAGGGCCGCATCCGTACCCGCAAGTGGCAGGATCAGTCCGGCCAGGACAAGTACAGCACTGAGATCGTCGCCGATCAGATGCAGATGCTGGGGGGCCGCCAAGACGGCAATGTCGGTGATGACGATGGCTATGGCCAACGCCCGACGCGCCAGTCGCAAGGCCAGCCGCCGGCCCGCGAGTCGCAGGGCGAGCAGGGCGGTCAGCAGCGTCGGAGTGCGGCACCCCGTCAACAGCCCGGATCGTCTGATGGATTCGACGAGGATTCGGACGATATTCCGTTCTAGACTAGATTTTCCCGCCTCACTCCCACGTTGTATTGCTACTGCTGCCGGCTTGCGCCGGCGGCAGTGGCCCCTTCCTCTCCCAGCCCGATTCCGGGCCGCCCATCCCGTACCGCGATGCGCCATGCTGAAAAGACCCTCTGGCTCGGCCGGTGTGTCCTTTGAGCAAGCGAGTTTCCCCGCCTGTCTCAGGCATCGACCAACCTCTCCAACTCGGAGCCATCCCATGACTAGATTGAGTGTAATCGTGAAGCATTGGACGCCCGCTCAATGGGACGCCCTGATCATGCAGTACCTGCCGTCGAATGTCCTCACGGACAAGTTCTGGCGCGGCAGGCCTGGTCCGTGCCCCATCTGCGGTGGGCAAGACCGATTTACCTACGACAACAAGCGCGGACGCGGCGACTGGGTCTGCCGTCATTGCAAAGACGGCGAGCCCATGGCCGGCGACGGCCTGGAGCTCATTCGCCGCTTGCGGGGCATGTCGTTCGCCGAACTGGCTAAGGAGCTGGAAGGCACTCGGCCGCCGTGCCCGTTGCCGCAAGTAGCGCGGCCAGTTACACCGAAGGCCGCCATGTCGGACGAAGCGAAGGCAAAGCGAATCCAGCGAGTCTGGGCCAACGCCGCGCCGTTGGTGCCGGGCGATGCCGCGATGCGGTATCTCGCCGCTCGTGTGCCGGGACTGGTTGCTCCCCGCCCGAGTGCGTTGCGGATCGCGACAATGGATTACTACCATGATGGCGAGCTGATGGGACGCTATCCCACAATCGTTGCGCAGTTCACGCTGCCCGATGGCCGCACGGCGACCGTGCATCGCACGGCGCTGGACCCGGCCAAACCGGCCAAGGCGTATATCGTAACCGCGGACGGAGAAATCCTGCCGGCCAAGCGCAATGACGTCTCCGCACTCCCCACCGCAGGCGGGGCAGTACGGCTCATGTCGCCGCGCGATGGGGTTCTGGGTGTGGCTGAGGGTCTGGAAACTGCCTACGCCGCACACATGCTGTTCGGCGTTCCGACCTGGTATTGCCTGAATCGGGTACTGCTCAACCGCTTCGTGGTGCCGCAAGGCATGGGAATCCATACGCTGTACATTTTTGCTGACTTCGACGAGATTGATCCGAAGACAGGAAAGTCGCCTGGCATGGCGGATGCGCTGGCTCTGGCCAAGCGCGTGCGCAACGAAGGGCTGACCGTTCACCTACATCGTCCGATGGTGCGTGGCACGGACTTCTGCGACCAGTGGCTGACCGCCAACCGATTGCAGGGCATTGCTGGGCAGCGCGCTGTCTGCGCTTGACCCAGTCGCTGTGAATGCTGCCCCTCGGGGCGGTACCTCTTTCTCTTTCTGCCCTGCGGGTTCTGCCCGCAGGGGAGAACCCCCTTGCGGCAGCTCACTCTTGGAGTTCTGCTATGTCGTTCAAAGGGTTCAGTGTCATTGTCGGTCGCCTTCAAATCCGCGCTATGCGACAACTGGCATCCGGCGCGGTTCCGGCCTGTCAATCGGATGCCGAGACCTACCATGTCTACCGTCGCAATGCCGATGGCTCCACTCAGCTTCAGCACATGGAAGCGGATTTCGATGCCGCCTTTACGTACTGCGCCGGAAAGCAACGTCCGACGTTGCACTGAGCGCGCACCAGTCCCATTAAAAAAAGCCCGGCGATCTGCCGGGCTTTTTTTTGCCGATCACTTTCCTCGGAGAGCATTGACCAGTCTCAGGGCTGATTCCCACAGGCAGAAGCCAATGCCGAATGCCAGCAAAAACTTGAAGAAGCGAATGATTTCATATTCCGTCATCTCGTTTGACCCCTTGGGATTCGTTGCAGTGAAGTCTACTTTAACCGTGGTGTCGGGAAATCAAGGGCGCCGTGATGCCTAACCTGTTGCCCGAGAGTATGCTCCCCCCCAGCGCAACCTGAGCATGAGCAACGAGCGCTGCGGTAGGCATTAGCCCAGTCCTTCCGGGACCAAGCGCGGAGTCTGCTTTCCCGATTGTCCGGGAGCTTCCATCAGGCGAGTTGTGCTTACTTGGCGGCCCGCCCACCTCGTGAAGCAGGCCGGCCCTTCGGCGTTGGCGAAGCAACTCTGCGCTTGGAAGCGAGGCCGGTGGACATCTTCTTCGAAGTGGCCTTTGGCGACGTCGGCGTCCGGGTAGTCGTTGGTGCCGCCGCTGGCAGGAGAGGCGCAGGACCAAGCGGATTGATGCCGGACTCGAGCGCTCGCTCGGCCAGCAACTTCACCACGAGAGCGCGGGCCCGGGGGCCGGGGAGCGCATCCAAGTACGCGAGGAGACGGGGTACCGTGTCCCTTGTCAACGTAATCTTCATTTCGAGCTTTTCCATATTGTGCTAGTCCTTGAGTTCAAACAAATCTTGCCATCGCATCGTTCAGCGCGCCGACGTCCAGTACCGCGAACTGATCCGAAGTATCCGTGGTTGAGGGACTCGCCTCCGGTGATGCAATGGACGTGCCTGCTGAAGCTGGCACGAGCGGGGTAGTCGCGCCTTGCTCGTCTCCCGTGGCGCGAACGTGGCCAACGGTCGCAAGCGGGGTAGTCGCCGGGGGGGAACTTGTGGCTAGCAGACCCGCGGGTGCGGGTAGCAATCCGTCGGTACCCGCGTTGCCAAGGGACCTCAAACCGCGCTGTGCCAGGAGTCTGAATACGAAGGCCCGCTCGCGAGCGCCAGTTATCCCTCCCAGGTACGCCAGCAGATCGGGCGCGGCTTCGCGGGACAGCGTGAGCGTTATCTGAAGCTTGTCCATACTCAGCAGTATTAAGAGGGTTTCGACATCTGGCGTGCAGACCCAATCGTGTAGAAGCCACGGACGTTTGCGAAACATGGCGCGTCCATCACCTGGACTGTATTGCGCGGAAATGCTGCTTTAATAGCCGGGGCATACAAGTTCGCTCCACCACCGGTCAGGATGATTGCGCGGATGTCCTCAGTACGACCGACGCGCGCCTGGACTTCCTTCACGGATGCCCGAGACACGGCAATAGCCTCCTCAAGGAACGGGCGCACATCCAGATCCTTGTTAAAGAAGAGCATAGGCTTTACTTCGCGGATAGCCTTATCGATTCGCTCGATGCTGTCCACGGGTTCGCCCTCCGCTTGTGCGATGAGGCTTGCCACCTGTTGATAGATACTCGACGCCCCACCCGGAACCCCGCCGCTTCGCGAATCGTCCATCGTGTATCCGCGTGCGACCACCCAATCGGTAGTGAAATAGCCGACGTCGATCACGAGATAGGAATTATCGGGGTCGTATTGCCTGCCGCTTTGCTGAATGAAAGTGATCAATGTGCCGAGGGGCTGAGGCAGTGGCAGCACGCTACGCACGTGAACTGGACCCCAACCAAACTCCAGCTCGCCACTAAACCGATCTTTCAGGTAGCCGGCGTACTTCTGGGTGTTGTGCACGGGAAGACCCAGCACCAAGCGATCAATCTCCGTCGCCTTGGAATAGTGGAGTGCTCCTGCCAGCAGGGCTGCGTAGTTCGCTGTCGTGACAAAGTCCTCGGACAATGAGCGACCGGTGTTCCCACGTGATGCGCTGAGGGACACCTCCGGGCCCACCTCGTAACGTGCACCGTCCACCAATACATTGACGACGTCGCGGGAACGGAGGATGGAGCCGCTGTGCGGCGTCAGAGATGTGGTCGAAGCGATAGGCGCCAACGATGGAAACATGTTGGTTGCAATGTCAGAGCCGAGCGGGAACGCCGATTTGGTGTTGCCATAGCCGACATCAATTGCGACGGTCGAGAGTTTCATGATCAGTACTCTTTGATGACTTCGTTTAGGGGAGATGCGCGGATGCCACGCGGAAGAAGTACTTCCAGATCACGACCAACCAAGAAGGAGTTGGGCCGACCAAGTGGCACTTGGGCCGAGCATTGGGCGACCCAACTTGTCTGACTTGAGGGGACTTGGTCCGTCTAGCACTGATCATTTCCCTCTTCGTGGCGCATCGACGGTTCAACTCTACAGATTGGTCCTTCAAGTCAAGCAGCAGAAAGCTCTCGAATGTCATACACATTTCGCGTTTTCGTAGGGTTGCGCAGGGAGGTCGGACTCGTTATCCTTGACGTACTTATCGCGTCCCCGACGCATCGACCTTTCCGCCATGTTGGCGGGCATCCCAAAGCACTGCACAACCCTTAATGGGTCGTCGGTCGCGTCTATGTACAAGCCGGAAATTTCTCCGGTTTTTTTTCAATCAAATCAAGTGGACAGTGTCGGATAGTGAGGACACCGGACACCGCGATACCAAGCCGATTGGCGGTCTGTTTCCGAGAGTGGACCGTAGTGAGGACGATTCCGAAGCCGGACACCGGACAGTGTTCGATGAATCTCCTCCGATAAGACACGTCCCTACAGCCACGGGCTGGGCACGGATCACGAAGCCCGACACACAGCGGCGGAGATGATCTGGCTTTGGGGCGGGGAGCTGTTTGCGGGTCACGACCGTGACTGACGCAAGCTTCTGAGAGCATGACGATCCGGGCGGCGCTACCGGTACCAAAACGGCGCAACAGGAATCACCCACCACGGCAGCGGCTACGAGCGCGAGGACAACAATCCTGGCGAGCGGAGTCCGGCATCGAAACGATGCACCGGGTGGATGGCCGCGCAGCGGCACGCAGGGCGAAGGCCCAGCGTGTTCGCATTGCGGACAGTCACGACGCATTGCTTCCATGCTCAGGGCTGATCGGTTGGCATCGCTAAAGGAAAGGAAGAAGTGGACTCCGGCACGGTGGCCGGTTAGCTGGACGTGGTAGTCCGGCGCACCAGGTGGTGGATGTCGTACGGGGCGGCATCTCATCGTGCAGAGCAAGGCGTCCTCTGGGCGCAAGGCAGGCAGCGTGCATCGGCCCGCGGGACCCTGCAGTTGGAGCAACGATAACGATGAGCAAGGGCATCAACCTGCGCGCGGTGCTGGCCGCGTACAGCCTCCCCGAGAGCTTCAAAGCTGCGTTCGCAGTGCTGGCCGGGGAGCGCCTGCATAAACCTCACAGTGCTACCCGCGTCAGCGGCCGGTCTCTATCGCAGATATCGCAACGTCAGCGCGCTCAGGCGCTGCTAAAGATGTTTGTGGACCTGCGCAAGGGTGGCTTTGCGCTCATGAGCCCTTACAACCTGAGACAGAAGCACATTGAATGGCTGGTCCGGGCATGGGTTCTTGAGAAGCAGCTGAACGTAGGTTCGGTGGAGTTGCGCCTGACGCACCTACGGGCGCTGACCGCGTGGATGGGCAAGGCCAATATGGTCGGCTCGATCGATGACTATGTGGAGCGGCCAGCGGACTACAAGCGTAGTTACATCGCCCGCGAGGACCGGTCATGGGAAGGCAACGGCGTGGATGCGCTGGCAAAGATCACGGAGATTGCCGGTACCGACCGTCATGTGGCGCTTCAACTCAAACTGGAGGCGGCGTTTGGACTTCGGGCAAAGGAAAGCTGGCGCCTGCGGCCGCTCCAGGATGTGCTGCCGTCTGGCCATCTGCACGCGGTCGATGGGACCAAAGGCGGGCGCCCGCGTAAGGTGCCTATCGAATTCACGTGGCAATACGATTTGCTGATCGAGGTAGCGGAGTTGGCGTCGCAGACGAATCCGGAGCATGGCACGCTGATTCCCTGGGCGTACACACTGCCCAGGTGGCGACGACACTTCTATGCCGTGCTGGAGAAGCACGGGATCACGAAGAATGGCTGCGGCGTCACGGCCCACGGCCTGCGCCATCAATACTTTCACCAGATGTATGAGCGGATGGCCGGTCAGGCGGCAGCGATCAAGGGCGGTGGCAAGGTGCTGGATCGCCAGCGTCACGAGGAAGCTATGCGTAAGATTGTCGAGGCGGCTGGTCACAGCCGACAAACGAAGGCGAACGCATATCTGTCAACGTATTCGGTGCAGGCTGCCGCGTCACGGCCTGCCGTCACGCCGGAGAGGGCCGCAAAAGCTGTCAAGGATGCCGAAGGGGTAAAAGCCAAGGCAGCGCAGGCGCTGGGGATCACGCGGCAGGCGCTGTACCGGTTGCTCGCGAGGCTACCGGAGCGCGAGTGAGGCAGGCCGGTAGCGGACTCTTCGGGCCCCTCTCCGAGCGCGATGGGCGTTGGGCCGCTGCCGGGACAGTCACCGCAGGAAGTTCGGCAGGTAAGGGGAGTCGTCCCAGTGGCCCGTTGCGCCCCACCAGCACAGGAACAGCACAAAGGCAACGAAGCCCGCGGTGTAGAAGCGCGCTTCCTTGTCGGTGCGAAGGACGTGGATGATTTGCTTGATGCGATCCATGCTGGTTTCCTGGTCAGTAGTGGTTAAGGACGGCGCGGACGAAAGGCAGGACGCTGGAATGCCGCGGCTCCTGCGAAACGGGCTGGTCCGTCTGGTCAACGGAGGTGGACGTGAGCGTGGTGAGGCTGACCTTGCGGCCCGTCTTCTCGCCCGGGTGAGGCGTCGGTGCCAACAGCGCCATCGGTGAATCCCGGTAGGACTTATCCAGGCGCGGGAACGGGTCGACGCCTGCGAAGCTGGCCAGCTCGGCGATGCTCAAGACCGAATACTGGGGCGTCGCGTCGTTGCGAGCCACGTAGGCGGCGGCCCCGACGCCGGGCACAAAAACCGCCTTCCACATATAGGTGGGGATCGAAATGCGCCCGTTCAGGCGGGCAGCCTGGGCGGGATCGAAGGCCGGGCCGGTGACCACGAAGGCTTGGCCGTACTCGCGCACCATGCGGCGAGTCGAGGTTTCGATGTGGCTCCACAGTCGACGGTTACTGGCGGCAGCCTGCGGCACAATATTCGCGAGGCTAAAGCTCTCGGCTTGGGACGCCAGCTCGGGGAAGTCTCCTGATGGCGCATGTGGCTGCGATCGAAGCCGGTGCCTCCGTAGTCGGAGAGGCGCGCACGGTCGGCCGCGGGGATCTCGGCTTCCTCGTAGAAGTCGCTCTCACGCGGGACAGACCGGGCAGCCATTACCGCCTGGGCCGTGAGATTTTCGGCCGACCACAGCGCGGTGCGGGTGGTGGCCGACGTTTGCACGGCATAGCCACGGAAGCACAGGAACTGGGTGCGGCTGGCAGGGGCACTGCTGGCGACGCGTGGCTTGCCGTTGGTGCCGAAGATGTGCGGACATTCGGTCGCCGGGCCTTTGGCGTAAGCGGCCGTGCTGACTGCGGTGCTGATCGTGCTGCCGACAATGGTTGCGGCAATGGCCGCGGCAAGGAACAGGGGCTTGTGCATGTTTTGCATTTCGAAGAGGTGATGCACCTATCTTGCCAAGGCTCGCCCAAAGTCAAGGCTTTGGCAGCTTCCTCTGCGGCGACGCCACGGCCTCGCCGGCGTCCGGCGTGGTATCCAGTACGCGCGCCAGAAACTCCTCCAGGATGATCGTGCCGCCGAACAGCTCCTCGGAGACCGTTGCGGGCAGTGCGTCGATCGGTTCGATGTGAACCCACGGCCGGCCATCGATGTGGATCAGCTTGGCGCGGCGCATGAGTTTGCGGTAGCGGCAGGCATCCTTGAGCAAGGCCTCCGCCGGCACCAGGTCCTGTAGGAAGGGTTCGGGCTGCAATAGCTTTTCGGCCATGGCGGCGAAAAGCGGCCCGCGCGCCTCCCAGTCATCCTCGTTGCGGGCAATCAGTGCGAGCACGGTGCCAAGATCGGAGCTGGACAGCTCCTTTCGCACGATGGCGGATAGCTCGTGCTGCTCGGTTGGCCGTGGGGTCAGGCGGGTATTCCAGATGCCGCGCAGGACGGTGTGAGCCTGGTCGTGGCCAGCCTCAAGGGATTCGGGCGGGGTGGTAATGCCACAGCCGGTACAGGTGATGACGGCCTCGAAACGGTTGGCGATGAAGCGGGGCTGGCTGCCGCAGTGGGCGCAGATGAGAAGGTCGTCGGCCATGGATGGGGCGGGTTGGCGGGAATCTGGCGCGCATTATGCCAAGATCCGCGGCCTGGCCCGCTGCCGCAAGGGCGACTCGCTCAGCTGGCGTTGCAAGGAAGCTGCAAATACTGCTCGGTCTTGGCGAGCAAATCGCCGATGGCTCGGTGCATGTCAGACGTGGCTGTCGGCAGGCATTGGCTCATCCTTAAATCATTCCGGGTAGAGTCCATCGATGTCGCCAGCGGCTCGCTCCAGCGCAGCGACATGGTCTTGCAGGTGCGCTGTGGCGTCGCCGACCAGCCGCTGCAACGGCTCGATCGCCTCGTGCATCGCGTCGGCTGCATTGCGGGCGAGGTGGCCGACCTCCCAGAACTCGGAAAGCCATGAGCCATTAGGAGGCCGGGGCCCGCCCTGGCGGCCAATTGCAATGGCGCCGCGGATTGCCAGCACGGTTTCGGGGTGGGGGAAATCATCATCCTGAAGGGCATTCATTGTCAGATTAAGTTCAGGCGGCGTCTAGTTGGTCGTCGCGGGTGTGCACGTAGTCCTGCAGCGCGTGTTTGTCTCCAAGCGAGCGGATGGTGTCGGGGTCGAGCGGGCCTTGGGCGCTCCGAGCAAGCACGTCCGCAATGAAGCCGTGCAGAGACCTCAGTTCGTTGGCCAGCGGTTCGGGCGCATATATATAGAGGCCGCTCAGCATCGGCCGCACGAAGATGGTTTCACGGGCCATGCGGGCCAGCAGCCGCCGCGCGGCGTCATAGCCGATGCGCACCAGCCATCCGCGCCCTCGTCGCGCAGCCAGCGCCGCGCCGCCCCCCTGCTAGCATTCCTGCACTATGCCTGGCAGTCCGCTGGCCTGCACGTGTGGCCGGGCCACGGTCGGCGGGGCTGGAATGCCTGCTGGTCGCGGGTAGTGGCCGAACTCGCCGACTGCAAGTGCTTGCTCGTAGCCTGTCCGCCGGCGGCGATCTTCAGGGATACATCGAGCTGCACGTCGTGGGTCCCGTCGGCAGACCGGAACGCATCGTGTTCGGTGGCGGCGCCGTTTAACCGGCTAAACCGTTCGAGGAAGGGGCACCCTTCGAGGTGGGGGCGCGGATCGTCCGGCCATCGGGCGAGGATAAAGATCTTGCCGTGGCGCCGGATCACCAGCTTCGGGCGCGGTGAGACCATGTTGCAACCGCATTCGGCGTAGCCTTGGTGAGTCTTGGCGCGGTCCAGCGCACGGGCGTAGTCAGCGGGCGAATCCAGCACGCGTTCCAGGTCGTGTTCCTCGCTGCCAATACGAACTTTGACCATCTGGTTTCTTCTCCCATCTATTTGCATGTCAGATGGCCAACTGTTCCTGCATCGGCTGCGCGGTGCGCGCTGCGCGTGCCGCGGCATCGCGGGCGCGGCACTCGGCAACGCGGCGTGCCTGGTTGCCGCTCTCCACGTCGACCATCCAAGCGAAGTAGGTAGAGGTGGTCGGACCGACCCAGGCCGACCACTTGGCGCGGATGACGGCGCGCACGGCCTCCGATTGGGCAAAGTAGATCCTGCGTGCGCCGCGCCAGCTGCGGGCATAGTAGTCGCGCATCCGTTGCTCGAAGGAATCGGCGCGCACCGTGCGCCGAGCAATCTCTTCGTCCACCGAATGCTGTTCGGCGGCCACGTGGTCGGCCAGCAACGGGTAGCGCTCGCGCTCGCGTGCCTGCTTGCGGGCGAACGCGGCCTGGCGGCGGGCGTTGAAGTCGATCTGGTTGTGGCGTTCGTAGCGGGTGAAGCGCATGGTCTGGCTCAATGGTTTGCTGAATGAACCCAGCTTACCCGGCCCTGCGCAAAGTCAAGGCAGCAGGCGGACCCATTGCGGCAGTCACCATTGTCTGGGCGAATCGAGCCAGCCGATCTGGCGAATGACGTATGATCTCGCGTCTCTTTCGCCGGATGACCGGCAAATTCGCCCCTGAGCCGCCATGAAGGAAATCGACCTCGGCACCCGGCCCCGCGACGAGCGGGCTTTCGCCGCTCCCGGTGACCAGTACTACCGCGAGCTGGCCACCATCGACGCACTGGCCTATCGACGGATGCTGGACCGCGTGTACTGGCATCCGCCGGCAGACGTCCTGCGCTTCGAGGTCCGTGCCATCCCGGCCTGTAACGGCACCGAATACACGGTCACCGCGATCCTGGATGGCATTGGGGAGGTCTGGTTCGACTACGATTCCCTCCCCGCGCGTTGGGACTCCATCGCGGTGTTCGAGGTGTCCTGGTCGCTCTCGCAGCTGCACGCCGCACAACATGGCATGAAAGGCGCGAGCTTTGAGAAACCCGGCGGCAGGCCAGGCAATGAACTCATGCCGGATTACTCATCCTCTCAAGACCCGGCCGAAGCGGCACGCCATCGCTGGAAAGTCGTCAACCGTTTGCGCAAGGCGAACGACCAACTGGGATAGGATCGCCGCAGTCTTTATCGCCGCGGGACTTTGTTGTATCCTTGAGGCTACTTCCGCGTCTTCGACGCATCGACCTTGCCGGCGTTGTCGGCCTCTTCTTTTCCATCCCGTTGGGGTTTCCCAACGGAGGCTCCAATCTATCCATTGGAGCCTTAATGTTACTTTCCTCTCGCACGACTGGTTTGGCTGTCCTTGCGACCGTCTTCAACCTGCTCGCCATCCTCTATTTCCTGCAGACAACGCCTGACGATCGCATCGCGATGATGCAGGTGTCCATCTGCATCGACTTCCAGTTGCTGGTTTGCACGGCCTGGCTCCTCTCCAAGCTGTTGTTCCCAGCCAAACCTTCGCTCGCGCGCTGAGCGTCCAACGACGCGCCCTTTACCGGGACGAGGCGCACACCAACCGGCTCGCCGGGAAATGGGCGCGCCAACCTCAAGGGCTTTCAGCAGCACGTTGCTCGCGAGGCCATCCTCGTGAGCAATATCTCCTACGGTCTAAACTGACCGATTTGCCGCGCCTCCCCTGTGGGTGGCGCGGCACCAATAACGAGCGTCCGATCGTGTCGGACTGTCCTCTACCCGCTGGGAACCTTCCCGGTGGGGAAGCGCTTCCCAGCATGCCATTAAGGAAGCGCCATGTTTATCCACTCTCTCTCCGTCGAAGTCGGGCCCGTTCCCGCCGAAGAATCATGCGCCCAGGTCGGACAGCCCGACTATGAGGCGCAATCGCGCCTGGAATGCGCGGTCTACATCCGACAGCTGAAGCGGGTCTTCGGCAATCCGGATCCCCTCACGCTCACGTTTGAGCGTCGCGGTTTCCCCCATGACCTCGGTCGTTACCACGAAGTCGTTGCCATCATGACCGCCGCGGGCGCGGATCTCTTCGACGAGGCCAAGGTGCCGACGAGTTGGGACCCTATTGCGCGCGCTGAGCTCACTTGGCTGCTTCTGCAGGCGCGGTGGCGCGAACAGGTCGTTTCTGGACTTGTCGAGATGGCCGATGTGCCTGCGTTCTTCTGCAGCAGCATGATCCCCGACTTTCCGGATCATCCCGCGTCGGTCTGGTGGGCGATGGGATTCACCCCTCTGCCTTCCGGCCCAGCTATCTCCGTGCACTGAAATGGGGGCCTTTATGACTCAGATGCAAACTGCGGGAATTGGGGAGCTGCTGGTGCAAGAGGCGATCCTATGGGATGACCTTTCCTCCGCGCTAGCAGTGATAGGTGCGGTGGTAGATCTGGACAACTGCCGGATTGCCAGCCTCTACTTCGACGGACCAGTGAAGCACGCGGCTTGGCGACTCGCTGATGATCGCGCCCGGGCGAAGTGGCTGCGCAACTACGCCGACGTATCGAAGCACTGGATCGAGGCTGACAGCGCTAACAACGCCAAGCCAGCATCGAGTCGCTCCGCTCCGATCGACGTGGATCTCGTCACGACTTCGATGATCGATATCGCAGTGCAGGAGAGTGACCTCAATGAGGCGCTGTACCCCCTGCAGCGTGCTGCCGGCATTGATGCTGGCGACGTGGCTGGTGTGTTTTTCAGCGGCGACGACAAGAACGAAGTGACCTGGCGAACGGCTCATCCACAGCAGCGCAAGTCGTGGCTTCTGGAATACCTGGAGCTGGAACGCGGCATGGATGCCGCGGAATGGGTGGACGACGCCGGCTCATAGCCCGCAATGCCCACCAAAACTTAACCCCAACGGGAGACTCCCGTTGGGGCGGTCTCCCAAAGCCTTTTGAGAGACCCCTATGTACAACGAAATCATTGAACAGTTTATCGCCGCACAGAAATCGGCTCGCGCCGCATATGCGGCTGCTGCAGCTTTCGAGCGCGAGACCGTCGCCGCTGTTCCCGACCACTACCTGTCTGTTGAGCTTCGCAGCGAATACAGTACGGAGAAGGAGTTGCAGAGCTTCTGCCGCTCGGTCGCAGGTGGCGTCGTCAACCGCGCCCGCCGCGAGTTTGCCCCCGCCGGCGCCCGGCTGGATATCGCCAACCAGGACGAGTATGAACGCGCCGGGCTGGATATCGACGCGGCCCTGAAGGCTGAAAAGATCCCCGACATTGACGGCCTTTGGGCTTCGATGGCCCGCCGCTACGGCGGCCATGGTGGCGCGGAGTGGGCCTACCAGCAGGCCGCCCAGCGGATCATTTCCGGCTTCGGCCTCAATCGCAGGCGAGAAGTCCAGCGCACCGCCTCGGCGGTGGTGCTGCGCAAGCATGTCATCTCCGAGGGCGTCTACCGGCGATCAACGCGCCAAGTGGGCTACTACAGCCGTGAGAGCACCGCGAACTGTCTGTCTGGCCTTGCCACCTTTGCCACCAAGGCAGAGCATAACCTGCTGGCTGGGGGGCTCAACCAGGTCAACGTGCACGACGTCGAGTACAACTACCGCGAGAAGCACAGCTACCCCGGTCTCGACATCGTGTTCTTTAAGGAGGCCTTGGAGTTCAAGTTCTCGCACCAGATCGCCGACGACTTGATGCTCTTCCTCGGCGAGTACGGGGAGGCTTTCATGCAGGAAGCCGCGTAGGCCCCATGTAAACCTTTATCGGTGGGCCTACGGGCGCCTCGTCCTATCGGAGTAGAAGTACATGTACAACGCATGTATTGAGGCATTCCGCGCAGGGGAGACTCTTGCCGGAGACCAAGCTATTGCACCAGCGTCGGCCGAACTCAAGCGGTTCTGCCGCAAGCAGGTCGCCAAGATCATCCAACGGGCCGGAGTGGAGTTTGGCATTCACGGCGCCCCGATCGCCATCGACGAAACACGCATGCCTGTCGACGGCTATCCCAATATCTGGGAGGCCATCCGGGCCGGTGTCGTGCCGGATCTGGATCGCTTCTGGAACCTCCTGCGCGATACCTACGAGGCCGATGGGCCGGCGAAAGCCGAGCGGCAAACGGCGGCCACGCTCTTCCGTGCTTTTGGCCTGGCCAGTAGTTCTTCCGTGCGCCGCTCCGCCGCCTTCGTTCGGCTCAAGCTCATTGCCATATCGGAGGCAGCCAGCGATGCAACGCGGCCGTCGCGCCAACTGCATTTCGGCTCGTTGGAGCCTGTCACGCAGGCGTTCGCGGCGCTCGCGGTCTTTGCGCGTCGCAATGGCCACGTCGTTCTGGCGAGTTGCCTCGCGCAGTTCCATCCCGCCGATGTGTTTGAGTCGCAGCAGCGGCGCACCTTCCCAAGTCTCGAGGTCATTCAGTACAACGAGTATTGGGGCGCTTCGCCACGCCAGTCGCGGACACGCTTCTGGCGTTCGTCCAGCGGCATGCCGGCATATCACCTCAGTTCGCATAGCCGGCCGCGGCTTGCATCCCCTCAATGCCCCGTCAGTGACATTCACCGACGGGGCTTTTTCGTTCTGGAACCCATCATGTCTACTTGGTACGCGCCCTTGCGGGCGATTGTTAGTCTTGGCGCCCAAGCCGAGAAGATCGCCCATATGGGCGAGCTGCACGCGGCGCGTCAGCGCCATCTTTCCCAGTTCTTCACGCCAGATGCCATTGCCCGCCTGATGTGGGGCGCGGTGGCCCACTGGCAGCCCAACCGGAAGGTGTCGATTCTCGACAACTCGGTCGGTTCGGCCCGTCTGCTGCAGTTCGCGGACCCGGGCACCCACAGCCTTCATGGTGTGGACGTGCACCAACCAACGATCGAGGCGGTTCAGCAAGCCGTCGAGGCGGCTGGTTTTGACGGCAGTTTTCGGCACGCTAGCATGGAGGAGATCCATCCGAAGCGCTTCGATGTGGCTCTCATCAACCCGCCATTCTCAATCCACCTCGAATCGCCGCATCTGAAGCCCTACGACTGCACCACCTGGCGCCGCTTCGGCGCGGGCACCAGCGCCCTGAGCCACGAGTATGCGCTTTCACAGGCGCTTGACGCGGCGCAGGTCGTGGTGGCACTGCTGCCCACGACCTTTGTCGACAAGCGAGCTCTTTCGCCTCGGCATCCGTCAATGCTCCATTCTTTAGCGTTTGAGCGTATTGCCACGCCGCTTAGCTAGGCGCCTTTACCGGGCCGGCTCTGAGGAAACGACCGCTTCAAACTAGTCCATCGAAATCCGTCGGCGCGTGCCGTTCACGCAAGCATTCACCGGGCTTTCCGTTGACGCGGTTGACCATCCGCCCCCTTGCCACCGCAGGGCGGGCAGCGATGGCCTTCTCCCAGCGCATAAGATGCGCATATTGCTCCACGGCAAGGAATTCGCCGGTGCCATACACGTTCATCAGGCTGGTTGGATACCACGGCCACACCGCGATGTCCGCGATCGAATACGCGTCGCCGGCGAGGTACTCGTGCGATGCGAGGTGCGTGTCCAGCACATGAAGCTGGCGCCGGGTTTCCATCGCGTAGCGGTCAATCGCATATTCGATCTTGAACGGCGCGTACGCATAGAAGTGCCCCAGGCCGCCGCCGACGAACGGCGCCGCACCCATCTGCCACATCAGCCAGTTGAAGGTCTGCGTGCGTGCGCGGCGATCGGTCGGCAGGAACGCGTCGAATTTCTCCGCGAGGTAGACCAGGATCGAGCCGCTCTCGAAGACGTTGATCGCGGGGTTCTCCGACCGATCAACGAGCGCCGGAATCTTCGAGTTCGGATTGATGCCGACGAAGCCGCTGCCGAACTGGTCGCCTTGGAACACGTCGATCAGCCAGGCGTCGTATTCCGCCTCTGCGTGTCCGGCTGCGAGCAGTTCTTCTAGCAGGATCGTGACCTTCTGCCCGTTGGGCGTGCCTTGGGAATACAACTGCAACGGGTGCCGCCCGACTGGCAGGTCCTTCTCGAACCGCACGCCTGACACATCGCTGTTGATGCTGCCGAACGTGCCGCCATATGCGTGCCGGGGACGCCAGACCTTCGGCAGAACGTAATCTGCAGGTTGATTCTCGAATGGGGTATCGCTCATGACTTGTCCTTGTGAAAGAAATCAAACGCTGTCCGGCATTACGAAATCGGGCCAACCACGCATATGGTGGATGAACTGTTCACTAAGTCCGCCCTCGCGCAGGAACTGCGCCGTCACCGGCGTGCGCGGGCTGTCATACGCCGGGTTGGCCATCACCTGACGCGGAAAGTCACGCTGGAGGATGCCGGCGCGGCCGATCAGCACGAAGTCGCAACCTTCGTCCAGGAGTTGCGCAGCGCGCACGGCGCTCATCACCCTGCCTGCCGCGCCGATGCGAACGCCCTTGCGTGGGATGTCCGTGAAGACACTAAGCATCGTCTTTCCCGCGAAAGCGCCCTCCCGTACGACCTGCGCGGAATCCCAAAGCGCCAGGTCCAGGTAGTCGATCATCTCCCTGTCCAGGATGTGGGCGGTGATGTCGCGCAACTCTTCCAGGCGCAGCCCGTACCGCTCGACCGACAGGCGCCATCCGATCTGAAAATCCGGCCCGCATGCCCGCCGAATCCCCTCCATGACCTCCAGCGTAAGGCGCGCGCGATTCTCTAGGCTTCCGCCGTACGCGTCCGTGCGGTCATTCAGAAGCGGAGACATGAACTCCGAAAGCACCCAGCCGAATGCGCCGTGGATGGCCACGCCGTCAAAGCCTGCGCGTTCGGCTCTTTGCGCGGCGGCGATGAAGCTGTCGCGGATACGCACAACCTCGTTCGTCGTCAGCGCCGGGATACCGGGCAGCGTGCTGGCAGAGGCCGGCGCGGGAATGCCGCCGAGCCGCGGATTTGCCCGGTGGCCGGCGTGATGGAGTTGGACTGACGACAGTCCTCCGCCCTCGCGAATGGCCGTCGCCATCTGGGTCAGACCGGCGAGATGGGCATCGCTGTGAATGCCCAGTTGCCGCGCGAAGGCAATGCCGCCCGCTTCCACCGTGGTCGCGCAGGTGTGAACGAGCGCATAGCCGCCACCCGCCACTTGTTCGATCCAATCCAGATCGAATTTGGACGCGCTGCCATCCAGTTCGCTCTGCTGGTTTGTCAGCGGTGCCAGCATGAACCGGTTTCGCATGGCGGCGCCATGCAGCAGCGGCAATTGTTTAAACAGATCCGCAATGGACATCGACAGTCACTCCCTGAAATGTGTTGGGTCAGGCTTCGGCATGACACGGTCGTGCATGCTTGCCTGCTCTGCGCGCGGCGCATTCCAGCCACCGCCAAGCGCACGTACCAGATCGACCGTGACGCGCGCACGCTCGCCTTCGGACTGGATCAGCGACTGACGGCTTCGCAGAAGCGTTCGCTCGGCGTCGACAACCACGAGGTAATCCACATCGCCTTCGTCGAACCGCGACTGCGCCGCGCGCGCCACCTGGGACGACGCAGATTCCGCGCTACGTTGATAGCCGATACGCGCACCCAGCGTCCTGACCGACGACAGCGCGTCCTCCACCTCGCGGAAAGCTTGCAGAACCGTCTTCCGATACGCGGCCACGCGCTGTTCGTACACAGCGCGGACACGGTCGAGATCCGCCCGACGTCGGCCGCCGTCGAACAGCGGCAAGTTCAACGCCGTCCCCGCCAAGGGGCCCAGCAGGAAGGTCCGTTGCGACCAGAGAAGCAGATTCCCGAGATCGGCCGACTCGTAGCCGAGTGCCCCCGTCAGCGAGAGCGACGGAAAGAACGCCGCCCTGGCCACGCCGATGCGCGCGTTCTCGGCCGCCATGGCCCGCTCTGCAGCCGCGATGTCGGGACGACGCTCCAGCAGCGTCGACGGAAGACCCGGCGGCAATTGCACGGCCACCGTTTCCAGTGGTGTCACATCCCATGCCAGCGCAGCGGGCGGCTTGCCCAGCAACGTGGCCAGGGCATGCGACGTCAGCGCATACTGCTGGTCCACCGACGCTTGCTCTGCGCGGGCGAGGTACAACTCCGTCCTGGCCTGCTCGACCACATGACGGGCGACGGCGCCGACGCCCAGCTTGTGTTCGAGCAACTCGGCGGCCACCTCACGCAGCTTCACCGTTTCACTGAGCAGCCGCCGCTCGCCCTCCAGTTGCCGAAGACTGAAGTACGTCCTGGCCACGTCGGCCTGGACGAGCAGCAGCATCTGATGTGCCAGTGCCTGCTGCTGCGCGGCATCGGCGCGTGCGGCTGCGATGCTCGACGAAACGCGCCCGAAGAGATCGACCTCATAGGCAAACGTCGCCTGTGCGCGCCAGAGCGTACCCATCGATCCGGGCGTTTCGTCATCGCCGCCAGCCGCAGCGCCAGAGATACGCTGGCGTGTGGTTCCGAAGCCGGCATCGATCTCCGGCATGCGTGCCGCTTCGCTGCGCGCTGTCAACGCGCGGGCCTGCTTGAGCCGGGCCATCGCGATTGCAACGTCCGGATTCGCATTGATGGCCTCTTCCTCAAGGCGCACCAGCACCGGGTCGCCGAACACTGTCCACCATGGTGAAGGCGGCTGGTGGTCGGCGGGCTCCGCGGGTTGCCACCGGCCGGGTTCTTCCGTCGACATCAGCATCGCCGTTGCGGTGGAGTCGGCCTCGGCGAAGCGCGCGGGCACGTCGAGCGCGGGGCGCTGCTCGACCGGCATCAGAGAACAACCGGCGAGAAACAAGGCGCTTGCCGCCATGGCTGTAAGACGCAGCACGCCGTTCGCCCCGAAGCGTTGAGTCGTGAAAGCGCGCGTCATGCTTCGCCCTCCTGCGTGCGATGCGCGTGATGCGGAACGATTGCCGGCGCGTCGTAATGCGCAGCGGAACGCAACGGCTTGCCGCTGCCAAGCGCGCGGACCACCATGTAGAACAACGGTGTGAGGAACAGCCCAAACAGCGTGACGCCGAGCATGCCGAAGAACACGGAGATCCCCATGGCCTGGCGCATTTCCGCGCCGGCACCTGTCGATGCCACCAGCGGGATGACGCCCATCACGAATGCGAGCGACGTCATCAGGATCGGCCGGAGTCGCAAACGGCACGCCTCGATCACCGCTTTCAGCGTTGACATGCCGGCCATCTCGAGTTCGCGCGCAAACTCGACAATCAGAATGGCGTTCTTCGATGCCAGCCCCACCAGCACAATGAGTCCGATCTGCGTGAAGATGTTGTTATCGCCTTTTGTCAGCCACACACCGAGCAGCGCGGAGAATATGCTCATCGGAATGGTGAGGATGATCGCGAGCGGAAGCGTCAGGCTTTCGTATTGCGCCGCCAGCACGAAGAAGACGAGCAGCACGCAAAGAGGAAGAATCCAGACCGCGCTGTTGCCGGCGATGATCTGCTGGTAGGTCAGATCCGTCCACTCATAGGTCATCCCGGGCGGCAGCGTCTCCGCCGCTATCCGCTGGATCGCCGCCATCGCCTGGTCCGACGAATAGCCGGGCGCGGGACTGCCGCTTACGTCGGCGGACGTGAAGCCGTTGTAGCGGAGCACCTGGTCGGGGCCATAGGTATGACTGACGCGCGCCAATGATGCGAGCGGAATCATCTGGCCGGACTTGCTCCGCACATGCAGTTGGCCAATGTCGTCGGGCTGGTCCCGGAAGCGGCTGTCGGCCTGCATCCGCACCTGATACACGCGGCCAAGGAAATTGAAATCGTTGACGTAGTACGCGCCAAGGAATGCCTGCAGCGTGCCGAATACCGCTGGCGTATCCACATCAAGCTGCTGCGCCTTCGCGCGGTCGATGTCCACCTTCAGTTGCGGCACGTTCACTGTGTAGGTGGAGAACAGCGGACTCAACTCCGGCGCCTCGGATGCCTTCTTGATAAACGCCTGCGTGGCCTGATAGAGCGCTTCATACCCCAGGTCGGCCCGGTCCTCGATCTGCAGCTTGAAGCCGCCCAGCGTGCCGAGGCCATAGACAGGGGGTGCGGGAAACACGCCTGTGAAGGCATGGCCGATGCTGGCGTACTCGCGTCGCAGGTCGGCGGCCACCTGGTCCGCGCTGATGCCCGGCCGGTCCTTGAAGGGCTTGAGCAGGACGAACGTCAGCGCAGTGCTCGAACTCTTGGTCACGCCGTTGATCGACAGGCCGCTGTAGCTCGACGTCCCCATGACCGCGGGATGCTTGAGCGCGATCTCGTTCATGTGGGTCATCGTCGCTTCTGTGCGATCCAGCGTGGCACCCTCCGGCAACTGGGCTAGGCTGACGAGATACTCCTTGTCCTGCGCGGGAACGAATCCGCCCGGGACATGGCCCGTCAACCACCATGTGGCCACCAGCAGGCCGGCGTACACCAGCAGCAAGACACCCTTGCGCTTGAGCATGCCGGCAATGCTTCCGCCGTAGCCTTCGGACGCACGCTCGAACATCCGGTTGAATCGACCGAAGAAACGGCCGAACAATTTCTGCGTAACACGCGTGACCGCATCGGGTGCGTCGCCGTGGCCCTTCAGCAGCAATGCCGACAACGCCGGGGACAGCGTCAGCGAGTTCACGGCCGAGATCAGCGTCGAGATGGCGATCGTCACCGCGAACTGCTTGTAGAACTCGCCGGTCAGCCCGCTGAGGAACGCCAGCGGCAGGAACACTGCGGAAAGCGTCAACGCGATGGCGATAATGGGCCCGCTGACTTCGCGCATGGCTTGATACGTGGCTTCCTTTGGCGTCAGGCCGCGCGCGATGTTCCGCTCGACGTTCTCGACCACCACGATGGCGTCGTCGACCACGATGCCGATGGCCACCACGAGCCCGAACAGCGACAGCGTGTTGATCGAATAGCCCGCCAGCAGCAGGAAGGTGAAGGTCCCCACGATGGAGATCGGCACGGCCAGCAGCGGAATGAGCGATGCGCGCCAGGTCTGCAGGAATACGAACACGACCAGCACCACGAGCGCCACGGACTCCAGCAGGGTCTCGAGTACCGCATCGATGCCGGTCTGGATAGCACGGCTCGGCTCGTATACGACGCGATAGATCACGTCTTCCGGAAAGTCCTTCTCGAGTGCCTCCATCACGCGATGCACTTCACGCGAGATCTCGAGCGAGTTGGCGCCTGGCGCTTCCTGTACCGCCACCGCGACGGCAGGCGCATTGTCGAGGGTGGCGCGAATGCCGTAGTCCTCCGCACCGAGTTCGACGCGCGCCACGTCGCCCAGTCTGGTGATCGCACCGCGTGCATCGGATTTGATGACGATGCCCTTGAACTCGTCGGGAGACTTGAGCCGCCCGTCCGCGTTGATGGTGAGCTGGAAGGCGGTGTCAGGCGTCGTCGGCGCACTGCCGATCGTTCCCACCGCAGCCTGCATGTTCTGTCGCCGTATGGCGTCCGCCACATCGCTGGCGCTCAATCCCCGTTCGGCCAGGGCCGACGGATCCAGCCACACACGCATCGCGTACCCACCCGGGCCCCAGATCACCACGTCGCCGACGCCTGCAATGCGGGCGAGGCGGTCTTTCACATGCAGGATCGCGTAGTTGCTGATGTAGTTGTTGTCGTAGGTGCCCTTGGGCGACACCATGTGTACGGCGATGGTGATGACGGGCGAGTTCTTGACCGCTGTCACGCCTAGACGCTGCACGTCTTCCGGCAGTCTCGCCTGCGCCTGCGACACACGGGTCTGCACGAACTGCTGCGCACGGTCGGGATCGGTCCCCAGCTTGAACGTCACCGTCAGGTACAGGTGACCATCGCTGCTGGCCTTGGAGTCCATGTAGAGCATGTTCTCCACGCCATTGATGGACTGTTCCAGTGGTGCCGCCACTGTCTCAGCAATGGTCTTCGCGTTCGCGCCGGGATACTGCGCGTGCACTACGACCGACGGCGGAATGACCTGTGGATATTCGGAGACCGGCATATGAAACGCCGATAGCACGCCCGCGAGCAGGATGAGCGCCGACAGCACGCACGCGAATATCGGCCGGTCGATGAAGAACTTCGAAATGTTCACGTCCGGCCTCCGGTTACGCGACTTGCAGCGTCCTTGGCCACGTCGGCGGCCACCGCCGTGACCGTGGCGCCCGGGGACGCTTTGAAAGCACCGTCCATGATGACCCTGGCACCCGGCGCGATGCCACTACGCACCACGCGCTGCTGGCCTTGCAGCGGACCGAGTTCCACCAGTTGCCGCTCGACCTTGTTCTGCGCGTTGACTACCAGCACATACTTCCGGTCCTGATCCGTCCCGATGACCGCGTCGTCCACCATGACTGCGTTGTACGACACGCCACCTTGCAGGCGAATACGCGCCTGAAGACCGGGCAGCATCTCGGGACTCACGTTCTCGATTCGTGCACGGACCCGCACGGTGCCCGATCGTGTGTCCATTTGGTTATCGAGCGTTTCCAGGACGGCCGGGTACGGGTAACTGCTGTCGTTCGCGAGGCCGACCATCACCACCGGCCGGGCACCTGCGCGCAACGACGGCCCGATGAGCCGCAGATAGCTCTGCTCATCGACGTTGAACGATGCATAGAGCTTGCCGTCCGACACGATCCGCGTGAGCGGTGCGGCCTCCGAGCCGGCACCGACCACGTTGCCGACCGTGATTTCCGCACGCGACAGCCGCCCCGAGATCGGCGCCCGCACCTGCGTATAGCCGAGTTGCAACTGCGCACGCGCCAATGCCGCCTTTGCGCCCTTTAGCGCAGCCGCAGCCTGCCGCGCGGCGTTGTCCAGCGCATCGAACTCGCGCCGCGCAATCGCATTCGATTCCATCAGCCGCCGGCCCCGCGCGTGTTCGAGATCGGCAAGCCGCTGCCGCTCTTCGATGCCGGCCAGATCCGCCTGCGCCTGGCGTACCTGGGTCTCGAACGGCGCCGGGTCGATGGTGAACAACACGTCGCCCTGCCGCACATGTTGTCCATCCTCGAAGTGCACGGTGAGCAAGGTGCCGGCCACCCGGGGGCGAACGTCGACGACGTCCACCGCTTCGAAGCGGCCCGTGTATTCCTGCGAGTCGGAAACCGAACGCGATACCGCGGTTGTGACCTTGACGGTCGGTACAGACGCAGCGGCTTCGGCGTGAGCCTGCGTGCCGGGCTGCAAGAGAACGCTGCCAGCGCCGATCACAGCAACGGTAGCCGCGACGATCGCCAGGGGATGTGTCTTGAGGGGGTTCATGCGACGAGCTTGACGAGGGAAAACGGCCACAGTCTGCGTTCGCCGCCCTGGAACATCTAGCCCCAAACTTGACGAAGTTTCTTGCCTCGTATGGAATAATACTGACATTCCCTCACAAAATGACCGGGAGATGTGGCTAGTAGGCTTCCTGGCTTTTGCAAGAAAGGCAATAAATTAGTCACAAGGAGTCGCACTGTGGACCGACTACAGTCGATGCAAATCTTTGCCCGCGTCGTCGAGATGCACAGCTTCAGCCGGGCTGCCGAGAGCCTTTCACTCCCGCCGTCACGGGTCACACGCGCGGTCAAGGACCTTGAGACGTTCCTGGGCGTGCGCCTGCTGCAAAGGACCACGCGGCACATCAGCCTGACGGCGGATGGCACCGTCTATTACGATCACTGCCGGCGCCTGCTTGCGGATATCGAGGTGGTCGAGTCCAGCTTTCCCGGCAGCGCGGGCCGCCCTCGTGGACGCTTGCGCGTGGACATGACGCTGTCGCTAGCGCGCCTCGTCGTTCTGCCTGCCATCAAGCAATTCCAGACACAGTTTCCCGATGTCGAACTCACCCTGACCGTCGCGGATCGCACCGTCGAACTGGTCCAGGAAGGCATCGATTGCGTCATTCGCGCGGGAACCCCGGAAGATTCGCCCACGCTCGTAGCCAAACGCATCGGCGCCTTCGACTGGGTCACGTGCGCCTCGCCGGAATACCTCGCTGAATACGGCGCGCCAAAGTCGCTGGACGACCTGGCGAACCATCACGCCGTGGGCTACCTGTCCAGCCGCACTGCCCGGACACTGGACTGGCATTTCGTTGTGGACGGCGAAGACCGTTTCATCCGGATGAAAGAGCGCATGGTCATCAATGACACCGATGCCTATGTCGCCTGCGCCCTGAACGGACTCGGCCTGATCCGCGCAGGCAGCTACATGGTGCTGCCCCACCTGCTCAGCGGACGCCTGCGCCGCGTGCTGACCGACTTCCCCTCGCCGGCCGTCCCGCTATCCGTCCTCTACCCCAGAAACCGCCATCTCTCGCCAACCGTGCGCGCGTTCGTCGACTGGGTGAGTGAAGTCGTCAGGGAAGCGGAGTCGAGCTGGCGGGTCGAGGCGCTGCCGGATGCGCGGTTGGGGGGTGGGGAGCGGTGACGATACGCCGCCACCGCAAGTCGCCTATGCTGCCGCTTCGGCAGTCATAGCCGCGGTACCCGCGTCAACCAATAGCGATAGCAGTTGCGCACCTTCAACCTGTTCGCCGCTGCCATAGAAAATCTCGACAACCCTGCCGTCGGTGGGGGCACTGATGGTGTGCTCCATCTTCATCGCCTCAATCACCAGCAGCGGCATGCCCCGCGTGAGCTAAACATGACGACATAAGTATTGCAGCATGTATGATTGCGTGGTTACTCTAATGGAGAGGCAGCCATGCGCAGACTCGAGATTGCAGACGCACAGATAATGCAGTTGGCGATTCGACAGGAGATCGAGCGAAGCGAGGAGTCGCGGTATGACCACCGCCTGCACGGGGTGCTGCTGGTCAGCAGCGGTTACTCGTGCACTGAAGTGGGGCAGATGTTCGGTCAAGCGGCCACGACAGTTCAGCGATGGGTCCGACGTTTCGAGCGGGGCGGTTTCGACGGATTGCGGGAAGGTGAACGGCCCGGTCGCCCGCGTGCGTTGAATGACTCGCAATGGCGTCGCATCGAGGCGGATCTGCGCAAGACACCACGCGACTTCGGATTTGAAGCGGGCCTGTGGGATGGGCCCGTTCTATCGGAGCACTTGCGTCAGCGCTATGGCATCAAACTGGGCGTGCGGCAGTGCCAGAGGCTGTTTCGCCAGATGGGTTTCCGGCTGCGCAAGCCGCGCCCGCAGGTCGCCCAGTCTGATCCCGTTCGCGTTGCGGCGGTAAAAAAAACTGCGGCGACTGTCAAAGCGCGACGACATTGAGTTATGGAGCCTGGACGAATGCCATTTCCAGCAACACGGATCGCGCTGTCGCATGTGGGTGGCCCCGGAGATCCGCGATCCGGTGTTGATGCATGCGCCGACGCGAAAGTCGGTGGCATGTTTTGGCGCCGTCAGTCTGAGCACGGGTCGCTTCGTCTGGCAGGTATGCCCTGTCTTCAACGCAGAAACGTTTGCATCCTTTCTTCGCCAACTACTCCGCCATCGACGTCGCGGCAAGCGCATCGTCGTGGTCCTGGACAACGCAAAGTACCACCATGCCGTCCTGCTCAAACCGTTACTGCACAAATACAGGCGGCACATGACGTTGTTGTTCCTGCCACCATACAGCCCGCAACTGGCGCCTATCGAACGCGTATGGAAACTGACACGGCGCCTGGGGTTACATAACCGGTACTTCGCCACCCTCGTAGAAGTTCTCTCGGCAGTCGACGCCTGCTTCCAGCAATGGAAGAGACCAAACGAGGTACTACGACGACTATGCTGCATTATTTAAGACGCTGTGTTTAGCTGCCAGGTCGACCATCATAGGCAGAGCGGGAGTTCGCGGCATTGCCGGCTACGCCGGCGGCCTATGGGCCGAGCAATACGAAATGGCCGACTAGTCCATTGAACCATTGAAATTGCACCGATCTAAAGGTGCATGGGAAAGATGAATCTGAGTGAAGCCGAGCGCGAAGAACTGATGTCGATGCAGCGCAGCCGCACAATGGCCGTGGGCCAGGTGCGACGTGCGGCGTTGATCCTGCTGATCGACGCAGGGGCCTCGCGCGCGGCGATCATGAATGAGTTGCGATGCGATTCGCGCTTCATCACGACGTGGCAAACGCGCTTCACGAGCAAGCGCCTGGCGGGGCTGCATGGCCGGCATCCGGGTCGCGCACCGCGCCATGACTTGGCACGGCTTGAGGCGCGCGTGCTCGACTACACGCTGCGGCGCAAGCCGGTCGACGGCTCGACACATTGGGGCAGCCGCAAGCTGGCCACGCAGTTGGGCACCGTTCATGACGGTGCAGCGTATCTGGCGCAAGCACGATATTCGACCACATCGGCTCGATACCCACATGGTGTCCAACGACCCCGACTTTGAGGCCAAGGCCGCTGATGTTATCGGCCTGTACCTGAATCCGCCGACACATGCGGTGGTGTTCTGCGTGGACGAGAAGACTGCGATCCAGGCACTCGATCGCAAGGACCGGATGTTGCCACTGTCGCCCGGACGCGCCGAGAGCCATGGCTTCGAATACAAGCGCAACGGAACCCTGAGCCTGTTTGCTGCGTTGAACGTCGCCACCGGCGAAGTGCTCGGCAAGACCGCGCCGCGCCACACCAGCGCCCAGTTCGTCGCGTTCCTGGCCGAGGTGGTATCCGACGCAGCGTGCCGGGCAAGAGATTCACGTAATCTGCGACAACGTGAGCAGCCACAAGACCGACGCGGTTCAAGCGTTTCTGGCTGACCATCCGAACGTCATGATGCATCACACCCCCACGTACTCATCGTGGCTCAATCAGGTCGAGAATTGGTTTGCCCGGATTCAGCGTGACGTCATCACGCGTGGCGTGTTCACCAGCACCAAGGACCTCGACAAAAAGCTCATGCGCTGCATCCGTCAGTACAACAAGCTGGCTGCTCCGCTGAAATGGAAGTACTCCGATCCAACGCGCCGCATCCGGTGCGATTCTTCTGGTTCAGTGGACTAGGTGCGCGTCTGCTGTTGCTGGCATAGCGGTCAGCCGTCATCACAGCGTCAAATGACCGAGAAGGGTCGGCGGACTAAACCGCTCGCGCGGTAACCCTCCGGCCAAGCGCGAAGTGACTCAACCGCCAGCGCTGTTTCCTATGTTGAGGACCGAGGCAATTCGCCTCGAGCCTCGACAGGAGCACAGCCATGTCAGTCGCGACGCCTACCATCAGCCCGCTACGCCAGCGCATGATCGAAGACATGCGGATGCGCAAGCTTGCGGATCAGACCCAGACCCAATACATCCGCGCCGTGTGCCAGTTCGCGGCCTTTCTCGGCCGCTCTCCCGACACGGCCAGCACCGAGGACCTACGGCGCTATCAACTCCATCTGGTCGATCACGGTATCTCCCCGGTTTCGCTCAATGCCGCGATCACCGGATTGAAGTTCTTCTTTGAAGTGACGCTCGGCGATGCTCAACGCATGGCCAAGATGCGCCCGGTACGCGTACCAAGCACCCTGCCCGTAGTACTCAGTCCCGACGAAGTCGCCCGACTGCTGGCGGCCGCTGGGAACCTGAAGCACCAGACCGCGCTCGCGATCGCCTATGGCGCCGGCTTGCGCGCCAGCGAAGTGGTGGCGTTGAAGGTGACCGATATCGACAGTGAACGCATGACCCTGCGCATCGAACAGGGCAAGGGTCGCAAGGACCGCTACGCGATGCTCTCGCCCGTGCTGCTCGAACGCCTGCGCGTCTGGTGGCGTGTCGCCCATGCCCAGGGCAAGATGCTCGACGGTGGCTGGTTGTTCCCGGGCCTCAATCCGATCGAGCCGCTCAGCCCCCGGCAACTCAATCGCGCCATCCATGCCGCCGCCCAGGATGCACAGATTGATAAGCGCGTGTCCATGCATACGCTGCGACACTATGTACCCTTCCGGATTATGTCGGGTGACACGATTGAACTTCGACGATCGACAACAAAGATTAGGTCGAAAAGCAAATGTGCCCACGCGATTACCCGACATAATTTGGAGGAGTCTAAAGACTGTTCAGGAAGTCGAGGAGCTCGTCTGTCGGCTTGAAGCGTCCTGCCTTGCCGCGTCGCGGAGTTGCCTTCTCAAGGGCCTGTTCCTTTATCGCTAGGGTCGCTTCGACATAGATCTCCGTGGTTTCCACCGATTCATGCCCGAGCCACAACGCGATGACCGAGCGACGAACGCCTGATTGCAGAAGGTCCATGGCCATGGTGTGTCTCAAACAGTGGACAGTGACCCGCTTCTGCTTCAATGACGGGCAAACTTCACACGCAGTGTTGCGGTGCTTGTTTAGCAGGTACTGCACACCATGGACACTGAGGCGTTCACCCCGCTCGCTGGGAAACAGTACTGTGCCATCACGACGTTGTGGTTCTCGCAGCCACGCTTTCAGTACGGCGCGTGTGGATCTCGCGATGGGTGTACAGCGCTCTTTCCGACCCTTTCCGATTACACTCAGGTGTGCGCCGGTGCCAAGCACCACATCCTCGCGATTGAGTCCCGTCATCTCGGACAGGCGCAGACCGGTCTGTACCGCGACCAATAGAAAGGCGTGGTCGCGTCGGCCAGACCACGTGCCTTGATCAGGCGCGGCAAGCAAGGCGTCGACTTCTGGAGGCGTTAGAAAGTGAATCAGCGTACGGGTGAAGCGCTTGCTGGGGATGGCAAGCACCCGTTGGATCTGGGCGGAATGGTCTGGTGCTTCGTAAGCGGCGTAGCGAAAGAAGGAATGAATCGCCGCGAGGCGCAGATTTCGGGTGCGAACGCTAACGCCCTGGTTCTTCTCAATTTCGTCCAGGAACGCGACGATCAGAGGAGCATCGATGTCTTCGAGGTTTAGCTGCGACGGTGACTTATGCAGGCGCTGCTGCACGAACTTAAGGAATTGACGGTAGGTATCGCGATAGGCACCGATGGTGTGAGGACTCGCCTGACGCTCTTGCATCAGGCGCTGCGTGAAGAACCGCTCCAGTAACGGAGCAAAGGTGGCAGCATTATTCATGGCCGGCCTTCCCAGAGTTGTTCGAGCCGGCGCATCGCCTCGCGCATCAGTTCAGGCGAGCCGTTCAGATACCACTGGGTATCCGCGACGTGAGCATGTCCGAGGTAGGCTGACAGGATGGGCAGACGGCGCTCCGGGTCATCTCCAGACTTGTACCAGCGCACAAGTGCGTTCGTCGCGAAAACGTGCCTCATGTCGTGCAGACGCGGCCCGCGACTGTCGGATGCCCCGCGCAAGCCAATCTGTCGCGACAATGAATAGAAAGTGCGATGAATCGCACCGGCATCCATCCTGTTACCCCAGTTGGAAACAAAGAGATAGGAAGATACCGGTCGACCCGCCCAGTGATGCTCACGCCGCGTGATGTAGTCCGCGAGCACCTTGCATGTCGAGGCATGCAAAGGAATGAGTCTGGTCTTTCCGAGCTTCGCGCCGCGGATCGTCAATATCGCCTCCGTCAGATCCACATCCTGAAGCTCGAGATTGCGCGCTTCACCCAGGCGCATGCCCGTCACGCTCAACAGCCCGAACAGGCAATGGTAGGTCCATGGCAGCAGTGCACCCCGTTCATCGTGGTATGGCATCTGCAGCGCCGCCTGTAGCAGGCTACGGATCTCGTCGGCCGAGTAGAGGTACGGTCGAGCCCGCTTCGGTCGAAATGGCAATAAACCCGGTGCTGGTATTTCCGTGCGGGGATCGGTAGCACTACGATATCGCGCGAACCCACGCAACCAGCTCATTCGTTGCGCCCAGCGGTCGGGCTGGGCATTTGCGGGTTGCCGAGCCCAGGCGAGCGCCAACGTCTGCGTAATGTAAGAAGCTCGATGCTGCTCCATGAACGCGACGAAATCTGGTAGCGCCGTGCTCTCCTCCCTCAATTTGAATCCCAGGCTACGCCTCAGGTTGAGGTAATCCTGAACAGCCTGCCGAAGCGCGTTCATCGTACACCTCCGGGCCAGGGCAACGCGAGTGCACGCAAAGACTTGATGTCGACCCGAGTGTAGATCATCGTGGTCTGTGGGTGACGATGACCCAACACCTCGCCAATCTCCCTGAGCGAAGCTCCATGGTTCAGCATCTGGGTAGCCAGTCCGTGGCGGAACTGATGGGCACCTGTTGTGGGCGCGTCGATGCCGGCGCGCTTAAGTGCACGCCGAACGATACAGCCGAGACCACTTGGCCCACGAAAGCCGGTGATGTGCGCGCGTGCGCGTAAAAAAACGCGGCGACTGGCGCTCTTCGGCCGCCCAAGTTGCAAGTAGGCAGCGATGGCTTTGCCGACGTCCGCAGGTAAGGGTAGCTCGATGCGTTGTCCACCCTTGGTGCGCACGCTCAGTTGACCTGCGTCCCAGTCAATATCATCGAGCTCGAGGAAGACCACCTCACTGGAGCGCAACCCCAGTCGCGCGAGCACCAGCAGGATCGCGTAGTCGCGACGACCGACTGCAGTCCGTCGATCGATGCTAGCCAGCAACTTCCGTGTCTGGTCTGCTGAGATTCCCCGGGGAATTGACGGCATCGACCAGTTGGCGACCACGGGCACGGCGGCAGCGAGGTCCAGCGTAATGTCGCCGCGATAGCGCACATAGCGCAGAAAGGATCGCAGGGCAGTGGTCATAAGCTTCGCCTGTTTTAAATGCAGTCGTGGCGCCTGAACCTGCACAAAGTGCACGACATCGGCCGCACGTAGTTTCGATAGCATGACCTTCCCGTCGCCGAAACGATGTTTGAGAAACTCTCGGACGAACGGCACGTAATTAACGATCGTGGCTCTGGCGAGAGCTTGAATATTGCGCAAGTACTCCTCGTACTCCTGCACACACCGCTCAGTTGCCGAAATCCGAATTGTTGCCATCTGCTCAGGCGGAACCACGCCTTCGCCACGAAGAAAATCAATAAGCTGTCTGAGCGCTGCCCGATCATCGTTGCGAGGCTGGAAATGCAGGGCACGATAGCGTAAATATCGTGTTGCGTGATCGAAGCAGATGTCCCGTACTCCGACACCTCTCTGTTTAAGCCATCGACTGAAACATGCGGCGATCAGGACCTTCCGCTTCAGGGACCATACGTTGTAACCCTGCGCGCTGATGGCGTTGGCAAAGGATGATAAATGGGCTGCGAGTGGACCTTCAGGTTCTCGCGAGAGAACGACCTGATCATGAATAAAGTACTTCACGACTAACTCCTTCCCCTACGTGGGGAGCGAGTGGAAGGAGCCTAGATTATCTCTATCCGGTGTTGTCCATTTGCCCGGGAAAACGGGCTATCACGCGGATACAAGACATAATCCGGAAGGGTACATAGTGCCGCTTATCTACCCAGCGATATAAGCGACACAGTTTCGCCACCCACCTGCTCGAACAGAAGGTCGATATCCGCGTCATTCAGGTACTGCTCGGGCATAAGAAGCTGGAGACGACAGCGCTTTATGCCCAGGTCGCCACTGATCTGCTGCGCGAGGTCGTCAGCCCGCTGGAGAACCTCCGCTCCACCTAGGCAGCGTCATCGAGCCTCTCGTGCTCGAGGTCGCAGATATCTTCCGCCTCCATGGGCGGGCCTGGCGACAGACTGCCCACCTGAGCCTGGGCCAGTTGCAGGTCATGTCGGCCATCGAACAGTGCCGCACCGGGGCACTGGGAGGGCATGTGCTGCGCTGTTCCGGCTGCGCCAAGCTCGAGGTGTCCTATAACTCCTGCCGCAACCGGCATTGCCCCAAGTGTCAAGCCAGCGCTGCGCATCGCTGGCTCGAAGCGCGCAGTGCGGATCTGCTCCCCGTGGAGTACTACCACGTCGTGTTCACACTGCCTGCGCCTATCAGCGCCATCGCCTGGTACAACAAGGCGGTGATCTATGGTCTGTTGTTCGATGTCGCCGCCGACACCCTGCGGACCATCGCCGCCAACCCGAAGCACCTCGGCGCGCAGATTGGCGCCACCCTGGTGCTGCACACCTGGGGCTCGGCACTCACGCATCATCCGCACGTGCATGGCATCGTCCCCGGCGGCGGCCTGTCGCAGGATGGCCAACGCTGGGTAGCGTGCCGCCCCGGCTTCTTCCTGCCGGTCCGCGTGCTCTCCCGCTTGTTCCGACGCCGCTTCCTCGAGGCCCTGCAGACCGCGCATGAGCAGGGTCAGTTGCAGTTCTTCGGTGACTACGGCACGCTCGCCAACCCGGCCGCCTTCGCACAGTGGATCGCACCGCTACGCACCGCCGAATGGGTGGTCTATGCCAAGCGACCGTTCGCCGGGCCAGAGGCGGTACTGGCCTACCTGTCACGCTACACCCACCGCGTAGCCATCTCCAATCAGCGCCTGCTCGCCCTGGACGAGCGTGGCGTGACCTTCCGCTGGAAGGACTACCGGGCCAAGGGCCGCACCCGCTACAAGACCATGACGCTGGATGCCGGTGAGTTCATGCGGCGCTTCCTGTTGCACGTGCTGCCGGCCGGCTTCCACCGCATTCGACACTATGGGCTGCTTGCCAACCCAGTACGCCGCGCGAACCTGGCCAGGGCGCGTGAGCTCTTGGATGTCGCGCCCGCAGTCACCGCTCCACCTGAGGACACCGAACTCGCGATGCCCACGCCCTTCGTCTGCCGGCATTGTGGCGCACCGATGTTCATCATTGAGGTCATCCCGCGCAGTGCCTGTATCCGCGGACCGCCACCACAGCGAGTCATCACATGACACCACACGTCCTACCCATCAAACTCGATCGTCGGCTCTTCGGAGGCCGGAGCCGAAAGCGGACAGTCGTGCTCGCTGTCTCCAGCCGCCTCATTAAACGCTCGCAGCGTCCCAAGGATTCTGACCGGCCGCCACCTCGCGTCACGCCTACGTCCCCTTCACGCCTCGCTTCCTGCGACATCCCCCGGCTCTGCTGATCGAACAAACGCTTCAATCGCCATAGCCAACCACGCCGCATCGCTGCACCCCGCGGTTTCCTCCCTCGAGGATTGTTTGACGCCTGCCCACAGGCACCACCGCGCCTCACCGTCCTGCAGACTAGGGCAGGCATCAAACAATCCTTAACGATATGAGCCCTCTGGCCTTGACCGCGACCTAGCCCCGCAGCATGAACAACTCTTCATTGTGCGCATGGTGGGCGATCCTTCAAAAGAGATAGCAAATTCGTGAGCTTTCGCCGGATGGACTGCGTCGGTTCCGCGATAAGATGATTTCCCGTAGCCCCCGCTACGGACCCAAGGCCTCTTCGGACTCGCCCTCCCGTTGTGGAGGGCTTTTTTTCGTCCTGCGCCGTGTAGTTGGGTCGCGGCCATCTGGCGCGCACGTTTCGATTGGTTTATCCTTACGTCTACTTCCGCGTCCCTGACGCATCGACCACGCACCGCCTGGTGCACAGCTTTTCGCAGTAACTTGGCCTCCCGCATCGCCGGGCTGCCAATTTCACTTTCTTATCCCATCGGGAACCTGTTCCCGGTGCGGCAACGGGTTCCCATTTCCGCGTCGGAGAACCCCATCATGCAGAACCCCACCATCGCCGTAGGCAAGATCAATCCTGGCCGCAATCCGCGCAAGTATTTTGATCCTGCCGAAATGGCGGAGCTCACCGATTCCGTTCGCGAGAACGGTGTCATCCAGCCGATCCTGATTCGTCCGTTGGGCGATGACGCCTACGAGCTGGTGGCCGGTGAACGCCGCTTGCGTGCCGCGAAGGCGGCGCACGGCGACGACTATCCCATCCCTGTCACGATCCGCGAGATGACCGAAGAGGAGGCCGACCGGCTCGCCCTCATCGAGAACGTCCAGCGTGCGGACATGGCCCCTTCCGAGGAGGCCGTGGCTGCCGCACGGATCGTTGGACAACTTAAGGGCGACCGCGAGGAAGCCGCCAAGATCCTGGGCTGGTCCCGCTCCACGTTGGACAAGCGCCTGGCGCTGATGAACTGCAGCACGTCCGTTCTGGACGCGCTCAACACCCGCACCATCCAGCTCGGCCACGCCGAACTGCTGGCGACGCTTGCCAAGGACAAGCAGGACAAGCTCCTGCCCGTTATCGTGGGCGAGAAGAAGTCGGTGGCCGAATTGAAGAAAACCATCGAGGCTGCCGCGTGCAGCCTCGCTACGGCGATCTTCGACAAGGCCGACTGCGCCGCCTGCCCACACAACTCGTCATTGCAGACGGAAATGTTCGGCGAGGCTATTGCCACCGGCAATTGCACCAACCGTGCCTGCTACACCCAGAAGACCGACAAGCAGCTTGACACGGTTGCCTACGGACTGAAGGATGAGTACCCGGTGATCCGGATTGTGCGTGCGGGGGATAACCATACGCGCGTGCAACTGGTGGTGGACGGTCCGACCGGCGTTGGCGAGGAGCAGGCGAAGGCTTGCCACGCCTGCGAGCACTATGGCGCGGCCGTCAGCGCGTTGCCGGACAGCATCGGCAAGGTGTTCCGTGGTCAGTGCTTCGATACGGCTTGCAACAGCAAGATGATCGCCGCACGCCTGAAGGCTGAGCGCGACGCCAAGGTGAACGCGCAAAAGCCTGTCACGGCGCCCGCGGTTGCATCCACGACTGCCAAAGGCTCAACCAAGGCTCCGGCCGAGGAAAAGGCCGTCACGCACATCAGCGAAACCGAGAAGGTGAAAACCTACCGGGTCGCGCTGTGGCGCAAGGCATTGCGCCGCGAGGCTGCAAGCGTTCCCGAGACCGCCAACATCTACCTGTTGGCGGTGGCGCTGTCCGGCCTCTCGCGCAACATTGGTGGCGACACCATGGGCAAGATCTTCGAGAAGCTGACGGACGAGAAGGCTTCGTCCACCGACCTCAAGAAGAACCTGGCCACCGTGCAGGAGCTGGATGCCGGCAAGCGTGCCACGCTGACCACAGCGATGACCGTCGCGGCCATCGATGGGATCGAAGTCCATCACCTCGTGGCAATCTGCCAGTACCACAAGCTGGATCTGCGCCAGCACTGGAACCTGCAGAAGTCCAAAGACTTCCTCGAGCTGCTGACCAAGTCGGAAATGAAGGTGCTGGCCGACGAGCTGGGCCTGCGTGCCGCGCTTGGTGACAACTTCGCCAAGGTCTTCAACAAGTCCAAGCCGGATCTGATCGAGGCGTTGCTCAACGTCGACGGATTCGAGTACGCGGGCAAGCTGCCCAAGGTTCTTCGCTTCTGATCGCAATCGACCGCCGCCCGGCGGTCGCTTTCCCCCATTTACTCATCTTTTCAAGGATCTCCCCATGTTTCAGGAACTCGTTCCGCTCGTCACCGCGTGCGACAAGGTTGTGCTCACGCTAACCATGAAGGGTGACGCGATGGCTGTTGTCGTTGCACCGGTCGTTTCCAAGGCCGCTGACGCGGCGCTGGCCACCCCGCTCGCTCTGACCGCCTCCCCGGCGGAACTGGACGAGGGCTTTGCCCAGGCAATCGCCTCGGTGTCGGTCTCGCATCGCTCGTTGGCCGAACAGGTCGAAGCCACTGCTTCGATCCTGAACGCGGCAACCAGCGCGCGTCCACCAAGGCACAGAAGGCGCTATCCAAGGCCAACAGCAAGCCGGTCGCATCGCCTTCCGATGATGCGGATGGGACTGACGGCACGGACGACAACGCGGAAGGCGAGGGCAAGGCTGCGGCCCCCGCGCCCCAGGCATCCTCGCCCGACAGCGGTACCAACCTCGCCGATCTGCTCGGATAAGGAGCGACACCATGAGCCTGACTGTCCAGCAACTGACCCGTGAATTCATCTACAACGGCATGACCCTGATGGATCCTGGCCCGGCATTTTCGACCGACCAAGTGCGCGACATGTACACCGCCCAGTACCCCGAGCTGACCACCGCCACGGTGGATGGTCCGGTGCACAACGGCACCGTCATGCGCTACACGTTCGTGCGCGCCGCCGGCGCCAAGGGCTGCCATGCGGAAGCGTGACTTGATAAAGGCACTGTCCAGTCCGGACTTCTGCCTGCCTTCCAACCAGAAACCGCCCGAAAGGGCGGTTTTTTCACATTCTGAGGAGATGGAATCGTGCTGTTCGATCCTCGCCCATCTGATGAAATCTTCATTGCATCAGGGCCCGGCTGGACGCCATCGCGACAGCCTCCCGCTGCCCGACGTCGACCTGCCCATGGTTTTCTGACGCTACCCTCGCTCTCGGCCGAGATTCCCGCCCGCGGGAAGCTGCAGTACGGCGAGGGCGCGGACACGCTCAGGCTGATCCGCAAGCAGTTCGAAACCGGCGTGCTGGCGGCCCGGGACGTGCAGGGGGCGGCCAGCGCCGGTGATGCGTTCGCGCAGGCCATGTTCGCCTGGCTGCGCGGGCGCATGCCCAAGTGCAAACGGTTGAACTTCTCGTTCGCGTTGCTCGACCTGGCTGCCGCAAGGGAGCAGGTCGATCAGTTCGGATGGGACGAAGACCTCCATGCGCCGTTGTACCTGGCGATCGAGCTTGACGAGGAGACCGTGTTCGAGATCGGGAAGCGTGCCGATATCATGCGCCGCGCTGATCCGGCCCTGCTGTACACGGCCATACACCTCGTCAACGAGGCTGCGGGTCGATCGCTCTTCGTGCGCACGCCAGACGAGCTGGCGGACATGTTCGCCCGCTGGTGGTGGGAGTGCGATCCGACAATGAGCGATGAGGAGGCGCGGGAGTTTCTCGGCGAGCGGTTCGGCGACGCTGACAGCTCCGAGATCGAGCGCTACCTGCCGTCCAAGGTACTGCCAGTGCTCGCCCCAGATGACGCGGTGCCTGCGTTTGCGCGACGGGACAAATCCGTGCGCATCGACTGCTTGCGCGCTCCGCAACTGGAGGCGCTGGCGGGTCAAAAACGTGGCCTGCCGCGCCGAATCTGCCTTGCGCTGCTGGACCTACAGGCGGTACTCGCCCGGACCCGGCGCAGCCGTGCACTCAACCACGCGCAATGGGCGGAACCTGCCTACTCGGCTGCGACGCTCTGCATGTGGAGGGGGCACTGGGTGGGCCAGATCCTCGATGACCACTTCGACTCCCTGAATTGCGGGGGCGACGCCACGATGTATCAGTCGCTAATTCCGCTGGCAAATACCCCTCGCGCAATCCGGCGCCAGTTCAAGCAACTGGCCGACATGATGGACGTCATCGCGGCACTCGACCGCGTTCTCACCTTAATTTCTGAATAGGAGGGCCACATGGCCAAGATTCATAGTGCTTCACGCGACCATGATGTGGCCCTGCAAGTTATTCCCCCCAAAGTGACATACATAGTTCAGGGTTAGGAGGGTGAATTCACCTCAAGGCACCCCTCTCGAAGGGGTGTTTTTTCGTCTCTGAAGCGCAGAAGTTATACCGTTGCGCGGCATCGTATGTACAATGCGCGGCTTTTTTATGTACGGTAGCAAGAGCTTGCAGCGCAGAACTGTCAAGGTGGAGGCGACCCCACGTACCGCCGTGGACTTACCGCATGGCTTCCATTCCAACGGTGCTTTGGACACCCTGGTGAACAGGGCGCTCTGATGTTTGTGACAGTCAAGGCCCGGGTCCATACGGACGCCACTGGCGTCTTTACCGAGCTACCTGCCCTCCTGACATCAGCAGGTGTGCTGGAGCCTTTGCTCGACTACTTCCTATCTCGCAGCCACGACCGCAGCCTGACGTGGATGACAAAGGTGGCCCGTTCGGTGCGGATGTTCCTCGAATACCTGCAAACGAACCCGGCCGAGCGCGACACCTACCGGCTATTTCAAAACTTTGCCCAGCGGCTCTACACCGGGACCTTCGACCGGGAGACAGGGCTCGACCCTAGCGGCTTGTGCTGGGCACCACGCTCGCCGCAAGATGCCTCACACATCATCACCCATCTCACCGACTTCTTCGATTGGCTCGGCGAGATGCGTCCCGAGGCGGCAAAGGTGAATCCCCGCTATGCAGGTGGCGCCTTCGACCGACAAACTGACGAGGCAGCTTACCAGTACCGACGGAGCAAGGCCTTCCTCGGGCACACTTGGGCGGAGAACGCATCCCCCGCCAAGACGGGGCGCCGTCTGCGAGGTCGACGCCTGCCCAAGGTTGAACAGGGCGAACCACCGGCCTTCCCAGAGGAGCGCTTCGAGGAACTGCTGGTCAAGGGATTCTGCGCGGCCGGGCGCTATGACTATCGCGGCATGCTCATCACCTTGCTGCTGCACGGCGCGGGCTTTCGCGAATCGGAGCCGTTTCATCTCTTTATCCCCGACGTGTTTCCGGACCCCGCCAACCGGCGCCAGGCACAGGTCCTCATCCACCACCCGAGCCACGGTGCCGCACCCGCCGATTGGCGCGACGAGCGGGGACGACTACGTAAGGGCAACCGAGCTGAATACCTCGCCCACCAGTTTACCCTCGTGCCTCGCACCGACCTGATGGACCGCCGCCACGCCGGCTGGAAGGGCGGTACGCACGACGCGGCCTACTACAAGCAGGCGTACTGGTTCCTGCCAGAGTATGGCGAGTGGTTCCTGGACCTATGGCACCGTTACCTTGAACAGGTCGCACGCAACGAGCGAGACCACCCCTTCGCCTTCATCAACCTCAGCCGCGAGCCCCTCGGTGCCATGTACACGCTCACTCAGTACAACAAGGCGCACGCCGCTGCCTGCGAACGCATAGGGCTCACGGTGAGCAAGGCGCTGGGGACAACGCCGCACGGTCACCGCCACGCTTATGGTCGGCGACTTCGCAACGCCGGCGTCGACAAGGCGCTCATCCGCCGCTTCATGCATCACTCCTCGCTGGAAAGCCAGGAGGTCTATACGCAGGCGAGCATCCGCGAGGCCATGGCAGAGCTCATATCAGCCGCGCAGCGGCTGCTGGGCAAGCACGCCGGGACACCATCTGCATCCGGAGTGTTGCTGCCTGGCATGGAACTTAACAACTGAGAATTCTCGTGGCCGGAAAGAAGACGACGATTGCAGCCAAGGTGTCAGCCACTTACGCCCAAAAGGAGAAAGGTGTGAGGCGCCAAACGGATACCACCCTCGGTTGGGTAGCGCGAGACTATCCGCAACTCGCCCCTTGGCGTGCCCTAGCCGTGGAGTGGCTCAAGGGAGAGACGGCAGGCATCCAACATCGGCTGAAGGCCTTCGTGGCCTTCTTTGAACGCTACCTCATCGAGCAGGGCCTACCGCTCGACCCAGCGGTGTTCCTGGCGCGTGACACAGTCTTGCCCGACTTCTACCAGACGGCCTGCCCGGATTCCCACTATGGTGTCAAGTACAACAACTACATTCACACCTTCTTGCACTTCGTGCTGCTGCGCGAGTTCAGCGAGGCCCACGACGGCGGCCAACCGGTGGTCTCGCCGGCGTTTCTCAACCCCGTGCCCCGGATGTCCCATGGCGGGCTGCCCAAGCGCGACGAGAGTGTTCATTCGCCGTTGCCCTACGGCTACATCGATGAACTGCGCCGGATGCTCGCGGAGGGGCCGCACTTCCGCGACTGGCATTGGGCGCAAAGCGCATTCGGTGTCGGAATTGGCAAGGTAGGGCGCGTCGCTCCCGACTGGTTCGAGGTGAGCGAAGACCTGATAGACCGAAACGACCCGGACTGCATGTGGCGCGAGCGCTCGCTGAAGAACGGCACGCGCCTGGAAATGTGGAGCCCGGTCCGCTGGGTGGCCCTGCTCGTGAAGCTCATCCTGCCGCTGCGCACCTTCCAGGTCCTCATGCTCGACTCGGGCGAAGCGGATACCTGGCGCTACGCGGCGGGGAACTGGGCGCTTAATTCGACCCGGCTTGCACAGGGCAATGAACGTAGGCCGCTGCAACAGGGGGTGTTCCGCCGCAGCGACCCGCTCGCCGATGGCGAGGCCGCCTCGACGGTCCTCTACATCAACACCAACAAGACTGCCGACCTTGCCAGTTCCGGTCCCGAAAAGGGCTACGTGTTACCGTGGTCCTTCGGTGGGCCTGTGCATCAGGACGTCTTTCGCTGGTTGGAGAAGCTGCGCACCTGGCAGGAGAAGTACAACCCCGTCTCGCGGCGCACGGCCTGGACGGAACTCGACGGTCGCCACATCGCTACGAAAAGCGCGGTGCAACTCGCGGGCTATCCCGACACCTGCTTCCTCTTCCGCTTGCCCGAGGTCGAGGAAAGCGAGCGTCATCTTTCCCTGCGCATCGGTGCTCTGGAACCCTGCTGGTTTCGGCTGCTTGAAGCGCTGGAACTGCGACTCGCCGACCGGGGCGAGACCCATCGCAACGGCATGCCGATTCGATTCCTCCCGTCACCGGAAGCACAGAATGGCCGGATGACGACACTCTTCCCTTTGCACAGCCTGCGCGTCTCCCTTATCACCGCGCTGGCCCTAGTACAACATCCCGTAAATAGCTTGAATAATTAATCACCTCGGATATCATGGCGGGATGAGCCGAGGCCGCCAAGCAATGCCAGTGAGGCTGGCGAAGAAAGAAAGACAGGAACTGCAATCGCTGATCGAGCGCAAGACGGCTGCGCAGCGAGATGTGATGCGCGCGCGAATTGCATTGTGGGCCCACGAGGGCCACGCCAATACGGTCATTGCGCGGGAACTGGGTGTATCGGTGCAAACGGTCTGCCTGTGGCGCAAGCGCATTGCCCAGCAAGGTGCCCAAGGCATTCGCGAGGGCGAGCGCAGCGGCCGTCCGCCGCGCATCACGCAGGAAGCGCGACTACAGTTGATCGCGCTGGCGTGTGAGACGCGGGAACCTGAGGGGCGGGTCACGCCCACGCTCGACGAGATTGTGGCGCGCGCCGTGGAGCGTGGCGTTGTCGAGCAGATCAGCCGCAGCCAGGTGCAGCGCATTTTGCAGGCCGGCGACGTGCGTCCGCACCGGGTCCAGCAATGGCTACATAGCCCAGACCCGGCCTTTCGCGAGAAGGTCAACGGGATTTGCAAGCTGTACCGTAAGGCGCCTCGAAACGCGGTGGTGCTCAGTATCGACGAGAAGACCGGCATTCAGGCCATCGAGCGCAAGCTGCCGTTCCCCATCTTGCAAAAGCTGGTCGGGCACAGCCGCTTGTTGATGACCCTCTACTACACGAAGCCCGGTGCGTCGCACGTCCGTGACGTGCTGCTTGGCGCAGCGGAGCGGCTGGAGGTGAACAAGGAAGTGAGCATTCAGAACTTCCTGTTTGATACCGAGCACGACGAACTGCTGCAAAAGGCCATCTGCAACAGCGTGCCCAGCCTGGCCGCTGCCATCCCGCAGCATCCTGCCGCGCGGAATCCGGCGGGTTGGATGCCAATGCACCACGGGCTGTGTCTCGTCGGCGGCAACACGAGCGAGGTCGAGGACAACGGCTCGGTGGGCGGCTGCTATAACGGCGGACCGAACCTTGGCCCGGCTTCAGCTCCCAAGTGCGGGCCTGTTCCGGGCGGCAGTCGCAACTGCGTGCGCTGCCGCTGGTTCGTGACAGAGCCGCATCACCTGCCTGCGCTGGCCGCCCACTTCAACACGCTCGCCTACCACTTCGACGAGGCGCGCAACGCCTGTCTCACCTGGGAAAACGAGCTTCAGGACCTGAAGAAGCAGAAGGCCGACGCGGAAGACGCGGGCCGGCCATTCGCCCGCCTGGACGCCTACCGGCAGGCCGAGCGGGTGTGGGAGAGTGCCATGAAGCGCTTCAGCGACCTCGCCGAAGACCTCGTGGCCTGCTGGCGTCTCATCGAACGCTGCAAGGCGGCGCTCGAAGCCCCGCACGGTGACGGCACCCAGTTGGTGGCCGCCGGCACGGTGGGCGACGTGCATGTCGGCTTCGAGGAAACGGAATCGGAACTGCTTCAGCTCGCCGGCGTGTGCGAAAACGTCGAGGTCTACCCCGACCTCGAACCGGGCAAGGCGGTGTTCCGTCGCAGCCAGTTGCTTGACGCGGTGCTCTACCGCGACGACCTGCCGCCCGTGTTCATGCTGTTGAGCGAACAGGAGCAACTGCTCGCCGGCAACGCCTTCATGTGCCGCCTTGCCCAGCAGATGAACCCGGCGAATCCCGCGCTCGGCCAACGCCAAGTGATTCGCCTGATGGACGCAGGCGTAAGTCTCAGCCAGCACTTCGACATAGACCTCGCAGCGCTGCTGCCCACGACAAGTCGCGTCCGGGCGGTCCCCGCCGGGCACCAGGCCCTCACGGGAGATGAAGCATGAATGGGAAAGCGGACATCCATCCCGACGCGGTCCTGGAGTCGCTGCTCGGCAAGGGCGGGCGCTCGAACCGGCGCGCAGGCCTCGCAAAGCTGCACGAGATTTGCCGCCGGCAGCATGAGACCGGCTCGCGCGACTTCTCGCTGCCCGCCATTGGTCGGCTGGCCGAAGCCGAAGGCATCATGAAGGGTCGCGTGCTCTACAACGCCCAGTCCGCTGACTATCGAACACTCATCGAAGCGTGGGCGGCCTACGCAGGGCCGCCTGCGCCCAAGCCGCCGAAGACGCTGGCGAGCCACGAATACCTGATGCGCATTGAGGACCCTGCCATTCGCTCCATCATGCAGGCCATCATCGCCGAGCGTGACAAACTCAAGGCGCAACTCAACGTCCTGAAGGCCAACACCCGGGTGACTGTGGACCGGCGTCCACTGGGCGCAACCATCGCGGCCGCGCCTGGAACGCAGCCGGTGACTGTGCTCGCCCCGTCCGCGCAACTCACGCCGTCTGAGCGCGAAGCCTTACAGAATGCGGTGTCGGCCGACTATCTCGAAAACCAGGGCCTCCGCGAAGGCAGCCACGGTGAAATCGTTAACGCGCGTGGCCGGACAGTGTTTGAGGTGGGGTTCGCGCGGGCGATTCGAAAAGTGCTTGCGTAGGCGAAGCAAAAATGAAAGGACGAGAGGACAACATGAGTGTGGCTTATTACCTTGCCTGCCTTGAATCCGGGCGCTATGTGTGGGTAGGGGCATTAGGTCCGGACTGCCAAGCTGTGCCCGAAGGGCAAGCCGGCGCGATATCGCGATTTGCCCTGGCCCATCGTGGCAAGCCACTGACTGTGGTGAGTGATACCCATCCTATCCTTGATGATGGGGAGGAATGGGAGGCATTGCCCTAGACATAACATGCTCAAAGGGAACGCCACCAAGGCCCCGACGTACGAATCACGTAATAGAAAAAAGCGCCGACGTTGTTGCCGGCGCTTCGGAAGTTACGATGTATTTGTACATCGTAATGTCTTGAGGCTAAAAAGGCTGTATTAACTGGGACTTCTGCTCACTCACTCACGAACTATGTATCGTTAGGGTATAAGTCTTCAAGGGGCCATTCTGCTGTATGGGACTGACCTCAGTGCGTTCTCTTATGCCACAGCGCATCGCATCGTCACCGATGCTCAGACGGGGCGACCCGTGATCGGAGCCGGCACGCCACTGAACCGGCGTGCGCTGATCCAGGCGGTGCGTCAGGTCGCCGAGGCCTCGCTGCCCAAGGGCGAGTTCTTGACGCCCAACGTGCTGTCGATCGGCCCGTATGCCATCACCTGGTGGTGTCCGCCCGGCAATCGCCGCGTGTACTTCAACTGCGAGGAGCTGGGCGATCGCAGTGCCGTGACGCCCCATCCCGGACTGGTCTTTCACGCGTCGCCTGCCGGCTTTCGCGTGTTTGCCCTGAACGCGGATGAGCGCCCCACGCCGGATTCGATGCTGTACGAGCCGCCTTACTTCAATACCTGGGACCACGGGAACATCTGCATCGGCACGGCCCACGTGCCCAAGCAAATCGACGCGGCGTCCATAGCTGGCTGGGAAGAGGCGTTCTTCGCCTCGGCCTTCACCCATCCTAATCACGGTGGCAAGCGTGTCGACCATGCCGACGGCTTCTACGCCTTCTGGCGCGACATGCTGGACGGAAGGTTTCCATCCTTCCCGAAAGCCTCCCTCATCCCCATGAACCAATCCCTCGGCAAGCTTATCGCCGGGCAATTCTGAGACTAAACATGCATCCGATGGACTTAACCCTGCAGCAATCCTTTCCGTCCGTTATGGTGCCGCGCTTCGGCGAGCTGGTACCACTGGAAGCGACGGGAGAACGCCTGCTTATCGCCGCCAACGGCGTGTTTCTGGAAGTGTCGCGGCCATGGCTGCGGCTCGTGCGCCGCGTGGGCCAATTCGACGTCAAGACTGCAGTGCCGTATGGCGTTGCGGATGAGACGACGGATCTGCGCTGCGGCAAGCTACCCGCGCACCTGATTGGAGAGTTTGCCGAGATGGCACGCTCAGCCATGCCCAACGAGACCGGCGGCTGGATCGTTTGGAATTCGACTACTTGCGCATTCCGGCTGGTCGCGGTCACGATCCTGTCGCACGGGCGCGGTCATTTGCAGTACGACCGGCCGGCGCTGGCCGATGGTGAGGTGCTGGTGGTGGACTGCCACTCGCATGGCAACTACCCGGCGTACTTCTCATCGACCGACAACGATGACGACCAGCATGACGTGAAGTTCGCGTTCGTGATGGGAAACTGCCTTGCTGCAACACCATCGCTGTGCCTGCGGCTCTGTGCCAAGGGCATCTTTGAGGCAGTCGACCGTGTACCGGGCGACTGGTACGCGGCGGCGCGGGTCCAGGAGGTGGTGTGATGACGTTCGAACACCATATCCCAGAAACGATGCGCATCAATGCGTGGAAAGTGGTGGTAGTGGGCGCTGGCGGTACCGGCAGCGCCTTGCTGCCGGCACTGGCGCGTCTGCACCATGCCATGCTCGAACTCGGCCACCCCGGCGGCATCGAGTGCACGGTCTACGATGACGACACGGTGAGCGAGACGAACGTCGGCCGCCAGGGCTTCTACCCGAACGACGTCGGCCAGCACAAGGCGACCTTGCTGGTGAACCGCCTTAACCTGCTGATGGGCACCCGCTGGGAGGCCCGCCCGCGACGGATTGGCAGCCAGGATCGCTTTGTCTGCGACATGGCGATCGGTTGCGTGGACTCCCGCGCGGCGCGCAAGGCCATTCTTGGCGCGCTCGAGCGCGGCACCGGTGGCCACTACCTTGATTGCGGCAACGAGACAGACCGCGGTCAGGTCATTCTCGGCCAGGTGCGCGGCAAGCGGGAAACCCGGCTGCCCCATGTGGGCGACCTGTTCCCGGAACTGATCGATCCGATGGGCGACAAGGCCGACACCGCGCCGTCCTGTTCGATGGCCGACGCGCTGCGCAAGCAGTCGTTGGTCATCAATCAGGCGATCGCGGTGCAGGCCTTCAACCTGTTATGGACGCTCTTCAGGACGGGCACGCTGAAGTATTCAGGCGTGTTCGTCAATCTGGAGGCAGGGCGCACCAATCCGTTGCCGATCGACCCCGCAGCATGGGCCCGATTTGGCTACGACGTGGCCGCCAAGCCCGCGCGCAAACGTGCCAAGGCGAAATGACGGCGCACCGCGATTCCTTGCACCACCCCCGGACTGACGTTCGGGGGTTTTTTTTCGACGGCACAATTGCAACGCGCGCGTCCAGGCTGATACCATCACGGCACTTCTCGCGTCTCAGACGCATCGATTTTTCTCAATCCTGACCGTCGTCAGGCCTTCATCACCCGCAGGGGCATAGTCCCCCTGCGGCTGTGCTCCTGTTTTTTTTGGAGCACACCTGTGATTCAGACCATCCAGATTGACCCGCGCCAGCTCAAGGCTATCGCCTTGCTAGCGCCCAAGCAGGACCCCCGCTATTGGCTCAATGGAGTCTTTGCTGAGGCCATGCCACGCGAAACGCGCCTGGTTGCCATGGACGGGCAACGCATGGGCGTGTTCCGTGCAGAGAAGGCCAACCAGCTTGGTGACGCCATCTGCGTAGGCTGCATCCTGCCCCACAACGTCATCGAATGCGTGAAGCCGGTTCGCGGCAAGTTTGGCTCGCTGGAACTGCGCGTCGATACCGAGCGGCCCGGCTGGGCCGAACTGGTGCATGGTGGCACGCCATTCGAATTTGTGCGGCGCGATGCGGGCTATCCCATCTACCGTCGTGCCATCGGTCCCCATCGGGGTAGCGGTGAGCCGGGGCAGTGCGACCCGCGCCACCTCTATGACTTCCACCGCGTCTTCCAGGCGCTGGAGGGCAAGTTCGCCGCTGACAGCGGCGGCGTCTATCTCCATCACAACGGTACCGACAATACGCGCGCCAGCCTCTACGGGCGCGAAGACTTTGTCGGCACCGTGCGACCACGCAAGGCTGACGGCCCGGCTCTGCTCTTCTGGGCGGATTCGCCGGCTCCCGTCGCTCGCGTGAACCCGGCGGACGTTGTGCCTGTCCTGGCAGAACCTGCTTAACCGTCATTCTTCATCCCTTGCGGGGCAAAGCCCCTCGGGGGCTTGCTCCGTTCACCCTTTCAGGAGCAATCAATGCCTCAAATCACGCTTTCCCGTTCGCAGGTTGAGTCCCTTGTCGCCTTCTGCGACGCGGCGAAGTCCGAGAAGTTTTTTATCGCCAAGGACCACGGCGCTTATGTGGGCTATAGCACCGGCCCCAAGCCGGAGCAGCAGTGTCTGTTTTACTTTAAGGGGTGCAACCCGGCCGTGGATGCGGAGTTCTATGAGAACGCCCGGCGCGGTTTTGGTGGCGACGATTTCGGTGAGCGTCTGTCTCTAACCGGTCACAAGGAGACCCTGGCCAATGCAGATTGCAAGTCCGTACGGATCACCGTCACGCCCAGGTCTATCCGGATCGACGCGTTCGCCTGAGACGGCTCCACAAACGATGCCCGGACTGCTAAGATAGCTGCACTTCTCGCGTCCCTGACGCATCGACCACGCCGGCATCTCCGCTGGCACAGCTTTTCCCCCCTACGGGCCTTCCTGCCCGTAGGCATGTTGGCCCATTTTTATGTGAGGCCAGCATGTTCAAGCGTTATTTCCTCCTCTTTGCATTTGTCAGTGCTATCAGTGGCTGCGCTGCTCAGGCTTCGCCCAATGTCTACCGCGGTTCCGATGCCATGCGCGCCGGTTCCGCGGAGCAGGTGACGGTAGTGCGCGTGCGCAACGTCACCATTGTTGGCGACAGCATGTTGTCGGCTAACTCCGGTGTGCCGGCAATCCTCAGCACGTTGGTTGGCGCAGTACTCGGTGCGCGTGTCATCGGCAACGGCGATGGGCGTTACATCGCCGGCGCTCTCTCGGGCACGGCAGCGGGTGTCATCGGGCAGGTCGCGGCTACGCACCTGTCGCAGCGCGACGGCGTGGAGGTCATTTTCCGCACGGACAGCGGCCGCCAGCTCGTCGTGGCACAAGGCGCCGATCAGCAGTTCGTCGTCGGCGAACAACTGTACCTGGTGTCGTCGGGCGGCGGCTATCGCCTGACGCGTTGAACTGAGCACCGGCTTGCCGGTGCTCCCATCCCTCGCAAGCCCCAAGAGGGCTTGCCCCAGCGTTCGCGCTTGGGCAAGCGCTTTTGATCGCGTCCACGACGCATCGAAATCCGCGCCTGGCACCGCCAGGACCATCCCTTGCACCCACGGGGCACCGCCCTCGTGATCGGCGTCCCGTGCCATGGAGCCGACTATGCAATCCATCACCCCGATCCAGACCGAAGGCAAGACCGTCGACCAAGTCACCAGCCTTCTTGCGCGTACGCTGCGCGCCATCGACCTCGAGCCGGAGTGGATCATCCCGGCAAATCATTTTGCTGACGCAAACGAGGCGCAGTACGGGCTGTTGCCCGACGCGGTCTGGCCGGCAGAGCACGCCCGCCATCGCTTCGCGGTCTCGGTCGACCGCGGCTGCTCGGAAGGCTGGCGCGTGCACGTCGATCACATCGCGACTGCCGTCGAAGGTCCCACCGGTAGCACGGCGCTGCGCAAGCTCGTTGTGGCCAAGATGTTCAGCCGCGACCAGGCGTGGCAGACGGCGCGCGTGATCAACCGCTTGCTGGACATCGACTGATCCGGAATGCGTGGCGCCTTCGGGCGCCGCGCACACCGCACCAGAGTGCTTGCTCAATCGACGAGCGATTCGGCAAACACTCTTTGATCGCGTCCAAGACGCATCGAACCCCCGTCTGGCTTGTCCAGACCTTCACCCTTGCGGGACACCGTCCCGATGGGGATGGCCGTCCCGATCATTTTCGAGATCTGCCATGAAAATCCCCAAGTCCTTTACACAGCCGCATCAGCCCGGCAATGCCGCGTCCTGCGCCAACCTCAAACGCGATGCTTCGCGCGTCTTCCGCCGCCTAGCCTGCGACCTTGGCCTGCGCCAGCGAGACTTCACTGTGCGCGAGCGCCGGCACCGCCGCCACCAGGCCGATCTCTATGCGCTGCACACCGACAGCCTGTACGTGCAAATCGCCCATGCGCCACAGCAAAACGCTGCTCACATGAGCTTTCGCACCTGCCGCGGCCGCGACGACTATACGGGCGGTCGCGACAACGCGGTGTGCTTGCATTCGATCGGCTCGCCAGAAGGCTATGCTTCGCTCGTTGCTACGCTGCGTGTGGTGGCTGGCCGCCGAAGCTAGGGGGGAGGCTATGACCACACTTTTGACATCCTCCCCTCCCTCGACCTTCGGCCGCCGCCTTTCGGCGAAAAGGAAGGGGACTCCTACGGCGCTACGCGATGAACTGCGCAGTCACTTCGGCGGGTTCCTGCTTCGCAGAGCGGCCCAGCTGCACCGGCTCTCCACAGGCTGCAACGCGGTGTCCCCGCGCCAAAACATTGATCGCGCCGACCAAGTCGGCGTTTTCCTCGAAACCGCATTCGATGCAGGCGAACCGAGCTTGCGTAACCCTGTTGTCCGCGCTCACGCAACCGCATGCCGGACACGTCCGGCTCGTGTTCTCGGGCGGGACTGCGACAAGCCAGCCGCCGTTCCACGCCAGCTTGTATTCCAACTGGCGGCGGAATTCGAACCAGCCCTGATCGAGAATCGCTTTGTTCAGGCTGGACTTGGCCCGAACGTTCTTGCCCGGCTTCTCGGTGCTCCCCGCTGCCGACCTAGACATGTTGCTCACCTGCAAGTCCTCGATACACACCATCGCGTGGTCTTTGCTGATCGTGGTCGTGGCTTTGTGCAGGTAGTCGCGGCGGGCGTTCCTGATGCGGGCGTGAATGCGCTGGATTCTGGCTTTCGCCTTCTTCCAGTTGCTGCTGAATTTCTGTTTTCGGCTCATGGACCGCTGTGCTCGACGCAGCCTGGCTTCGTGCCGCTTGAAACTATTGAGCGGAGCAAGGTAGCTGCCGTCGCTGAATGTAGCGAAGCGGGCCGCGCCGACATCGATGCCGATGGCGCTGGTGGTCTGAGGCACGGGCTGCTCGACCTCTCGTTGCGTCTGGATCGAGACGAACCACTTGCCAGCGCTCATGGATATTGTGGCGTTGCGCACCTCGCCCATCACATTACGGCTGTTGCGGTAGCGCAGCCATCCAAGCTTCGGCAGGAAGATACGACTGTTCGCCTGATCCAGCTTGATCTGCTTTGAGTCCGGGTAGCGGAAGCTGTCGCCTTGCCCCTTTTTCTTGAAGCGCGGGGACGCGGCCCGTTTGGCGAAGAAGTTCTTGTAGGCTAGCTCCAGGTTCTTGAGCGCCTGCTGAAGCGGATGAACTGGAGAGTCCTTGAGCCACGGTGTCTCCGGCCCGTTGCGCCATCCCGTCAGGTGCTTTGCCATGGCGACATAGCCGATGAACTTGCCGCCCGCCTCGAAGTTTTCCTTCTGCAACGCCAGCGCCTTGTTAAAGACGAACCGGCACGAGCCGGCGAAGCGACGCATGTCGCGCTGCTGGTCGCCGGATGGTATCAGTTCGTATTTGAAGGCCTGGAGCAGTTGCATGAATAAATCGTATCAGCATTCACGCGTTGTCAAGGACGCCTACGGCGTCCGCGCTATCCTTCCGCGCCCTGAAGGGCGAGGTTTGACGCGCTTACCGATCAAAGTGACATTCACTGGAACCACCGGCGAGGAGACCACTGGCAAAGCCCAGTACGATCATGCCAGCGGTCTCGTGACCTTGCCGACAAGCTTCCTGACGCTCATCGAGCAGGCAAAGGCGGTGGGCATCGGCTATGCGCTGGTAGCTCACGAAGACGGGTATCAATTCCCTCTGCTTCATGACGGCGGGGCAACCTACCGAATGGACCGCAGTCGGCGCGCGCGCCGCACCTGCTGGTTCTGGCATGGAAGGCAGTGGCTGAGCCAACTAAAGAGCAACGACAGCAGTCGGGTCGTTTCGCTCACACGCTGTCGGCAGCCGCGGTGATTGGTGCGGCCGGCTACCTTGGTACCAACCACACCTGGTCCATCCGTGCCGTAACCGACGTGATTAGCCTGGTCGGAGTCGGTGTTGTACTATTCTTCGCAGGCGCAATCCTTTCGAAGGGAGACTAAGAATGACCCTCGGCTTGTTTGTTGTGATTCTTGGCGGTGCGATTGCAGGCTTGCTCCTGTGGGCCGGCCAGAACGGCAAACACGTTCACAAGGACTAAGTGATCCGTAGTTCTCACGATCGCAAGTCGCCGTCGATTTCCTAGGCGTCCAGGTTTCTGGATGTCTTCTATAGCGCACCCTGTAAGGGGTGCGTTTTTGTTTACCCACCCACCGGGGCGTGCCCCGTTGGGGCAGCCCTGTAGCCCTCAGGAGTGCCCCATGGAAGAACACATCATCGGTGCGGGCATGGTCAGCTATCCAGCAGGCCTGCAGCTTCGCGTCCACGTCTATCGCAACAACAATCGGCCGGCGCTGGCGTTGATCTGTGCCGACGACTTCCTACCTTACCTCGACCTCACTGCCAACGTTCCCGACCAGGAACTGGCCGAAGACGAGGTGTTCATTGCAGCCTGGAACGTTCCCAACGACGTCTTGACGGCGCTGCTGGAGTCCGGCTGGTTCGTGCCAGCCCGCACGATCGCCACCGGCTACACCCGCGGCCCCGTCTGGAAGATCCAGTCCGCCGACCTGCTCGCCTGGATCGCAGACGCTCGCGAAGACGCGCTGGCGGACATGCTGCAATAACCCTTTCACCATCTCACCCACGCGGGGCAATGCCCCGATGGGCATGCTCCGTTCTCTGCCGGAGCAATCATGTACGTTATCTCGACTGGCCCGGAACGGGTCGACACCCGCACGACCCTAGCTGGCGTGCTGGCTTATCTGAATCTCGAACCAGGGCCCAAGCCCGGCTTGCGCGCAGAGGACATCTCGGTTCGCCATATCGAGCGCGGCGCCATTCCCGTTTTGCGGCTGCCTTCCGGGCAGTTCGCGGTCCGACCCGCAGGAGAAGGGCGGGAGATCCTGACGTCAATCCTGAACGAAATCGAGCGCTTCATAGTCAGGCCGGATGGGAAGAGTCTGCGGCCGTACGAAATGAGCCGTACGTCGTGCCTTGCCGTCTATGCGGCGGGCCGCCTTGCGGTCTTCACCAACGAAGCGGTCGATCCCGACCGGGTAAGCAGCTCGACTTGCACCAACCTCGATTTGTTCGCGGTGGCCGAGCCGTTCGATGCCTACGAGTTCATCCGAGGGGAATTCGATCGCCGATTTGGCTACGGGACCAACGGCCCTGAGTACTCGCCTGGCGCAGGCGTCAATTCGCGCCACGAAGTGCACGTTGCCTACGCGCTTCAGCGGGGCGAACCGGTGCGAGACTGCATCCTCAATGCCTACCGCCACGACGGTGATGCGGCTGACGCTGGTCGGCACGACCTGCACTGGCTACGGACGCTAATCGCGGTGCCAGCGCTGCGTGGTGCCTTGTCGCCTGGCAAGCTGCAGTCGCTGTGCGCCGTGATGCGGCAGGACAAGCTCGCCATTACCGATCGCAACGCCGCGCGGCTCATCGCACTGGTGAAGCCCTTGCCAGACGACTGCACCTATGTGACGGTCGACGACGCGCTCTATGCTGCGCAGGTGATTCCCCCTTTGGCGGCGCCCGTCGGCAAGCCGCCGAGCGGTGATGATGCCGCGCCTGTCTCGCCGTTGGCTGCCCGCCTTCACTCGCTGATCGGTACCAAGCGGTACGCCGAACGGCTTGCGCGCGCACAAGCTGAGCGCGCCAGGGGCGCGATGAGTGAGCGCTGCGTGGAACGCGAGATGGCGCTTGCCGCCATCGAACGTGACCACGCCAGCTTCTCATGGCCGAACCGGTTTGCCTTGGCGGTGATGCAACGCGACATCGCAACGCTATTGCAAACGCTGGACACGCCGAACGATCGCAACACATCGTCCAAGCGTGCGCTGCGTGAGCAATTCGGCGTTGTCCTCACCGGCGTACCCGCTGTCACACGGCGCCGCGCATTTTCGAGCTGTGCGGGTTTTCCGAGGCTGAACAGCAGCATTGGGAAGCTCAGGCGCAGACTGCACGCACCGAGCGCCTGCAGGCGGATGATGCGGAGCGGGCGCGCGAGCGGGCCGAAGCGTCGCGCTGGAGTGTCGATGGCAGGAAAATGAACGGGCGCGAGTATGTCGACCTGTGCATTAACCAAGGGTTCAGCCAGATCCGGCATTTCCCGCGCGGCAGCGCTCGGGTCTACTACATCGAGCAGCCCGCGACGCGGACCATCAGACGTCTACAGGCCAAGGATGGCACGCTGGACTATGCCCGGTCGCGACTGGCCGTGGCGTCCGCTTCGATGGCAGTGGCCGCCTGATTGGCTTCCTCGCGTTACTCCCCGGCCATGTGCCGGGGAGACTTTCTCTCGCCCCAAAAGGGACGCTAATTTCATCATGTTTCGTCGGCCTAATCCGCTGACTCTGAGCTAGCCTGTCTACTGAGCGCTGTTCGTACTGGTTCGGATCAGTCCAAACCGCGTTTTACCCGCGTCTCCTGACGCATCGACCTCTGCCAGCTTCGATCTGGCCTATTCATTGAACCTTCCCACAGGGACACCATCCCTGTGGGGCGGGTGGCTTTGTGGGACTTCCCTTTAGGACATCCCATGAAAGTGAACCCTTCCCAACTGCACACCCTGCTCGCGGCCTTCATTCCCGCACGCCTGCCCGTCCTCATCACCGGGGCGCCTGGCATCGGCAAGAGCGATATCGTGGCCAGCGCTGCCAAGGCTGCAGGCTACGACCTGCTGATCTCCCACCCGGTGGTGGAAGATCCGACCGACTCCAAGGGCTTGCCCTTTCCGGCAACGGATGGCGCGGGTGCCAAGTTCCTGCCGTTCGGGGATCTGGCCACCGCGCTCAACAGCCTGCGCCCGCTGGTCTGGTTCATCGATGACCTTGGACAAGCCTCGCCGGCCGTCCAGGCGGCCAAGATGCAACTACTGCTCGCGCGGCGCATTGGTGAACATGTCCTGCCGGACCACGTCACCTTTGTTGCCGCCACCAACCGTCGCAGCGACAACGCGGCGGTGTCCAACATCCTTGATCCATTGAAATCCCGCTTCAGCACCATCGTTGAGTTGGAGCCGACGATCGAGGACTGGACACGGTGGGCGGTCACGAACCATGTGCCGCCCGTGCTGATTGCCTTTCTGCGCTTCCGTCCTGACTTGCTGCTCTCGTCCGAGCGCAGCAAGGAAGTGGAGAACCTGCCCTCGCCGCGAGGCTGGGGGCATGTGGCGCGTCAACTGCCGCTGGTGCCGCCGGGCATGGAGATCATCGTCTCGGCCGGCGCGGTGGGCGAGGGCGCGGCGCTCGAGTTCGAGTCGTTCCGTCAGATCTATCGCGAACTGCCAGGTGTCGATTCGGTGCTGGCCGCCCCGGAATCCGCGAGGATTCCGGACAAGGTGGCCGCGCAGTACGCCATCTGCTCGGCGCTCGCCTCCGTTGCCAACGAGAACAACTTCGATCGCGTGATGGTGTACGCCAATCGCCTGTTCGAAGCCCATCTCGGCGAGTTCGCCGTGATGCTTGCCACCGACGCCGCACGCCGCGATGCGCGGATCTGCGCCACACCGGCGTGGATCAACGCGCAGGGCGGCAAGCTCGGTGAGTTACTGCTCGGCAACTGATCCACCTTTCTTCTTCATCCCATGACGGCGAGCCATCTGGCTCGCCGTTTGTCTTTGCAGCCGTATCCATCCCATTTCCAGGAATCATCATGAACATTCAAGACATTACCAAGCGCGTCATGCTCGCCACCTTCAACACGTCGGTATGGCGGGCGCGCAAATTCGACACCCGGGCGACCGAGGAAGTCGAGGCGAACCACGACACCAAGGACATTGGCCGCTTCAACAAGAAGCTGCTGACCGAGGGTGCGACGTCCTACAAGGAGGTGTGTGCGATCGCCAATCGCGCACGCGCCTATTTCGATGCGCACAGCCTGGACTACGACCAGCTCGGCGTGCGTCTGTTGCCCACCGACATGTACATGGAGGTGGCCGAGCGTCAGCGTCAGTTCCAGGACGAGTTCAACGCCGCGACCGCGGTGTTTCTTGGCGACTATCCGCGCCTGAAGGATGAGGCGCGCGAGGCCCTGAACGGCCTGTTCGACGAGGCGGACTATCCGACTCAGGCGGAACTGGCGAAGAAATTCGGCATGCGGCTCGCAGTGCTGCCGTTCCCCGACGCTAGCCAGTTTGACATCGCTCTACCGGCCAACGTGCTGGACGGGCTGAAGACTGATATGGACCAGCGCGTGCTCGGTGCGGTGAAAACCGCCAATGACGACCTGGTCGGCCGGCTCTTCGAGGCTGTGCAGCACTTCGCCAACCGCCTGTATGGGGCGACGAATGTGCGGCTGGACGTTGCCGACAAGGTGCGCGAGCTGAGTGCGCTGCTGCCCAAGCTGAACTTCTCCGGGGACCCGGCGCTCACGCGCATCCTGGAGGACACCCAGCAGCATCTGGCGCGGCACAGCGGCCTGGACCTGCGCAACTCGACCGAACTGCGCAAGCAGGTGGCCGAGAAAGCTATGGAGATCGAGGCACAGATGGCCGCCTTTATGGGCGGCCCTCCGCCGTCGTCGGATGCCACTGCGCCCGCCTCGCCGATGTTCCAACTGTTGACTGCGTGAGGCCGTCATGCGCGATCGAATCTCGAAGCAGCGTTCCCAGCTCATCCTGTCGCAACCGTTCTTCGGGGCGTTGCTTATGCGGTTGCAGCTGGTCGAGGATCCGTCGTGCAAGACGTTCTGGGTGGATGGCGTGTCGCTGGGCTACAACCCGGCGTATGTCGCCACCCTGAGCGATCTTGAACTGCGCGGCTGTCTGGCGCATGAGGTCCTGCATCCGGCCAATGGCCATTGCTGGCGCCGTGGTGTGCGTGATCCCGGCCGTTGGAATCAGGCGTGCGACTATGCGATTAATCCATTGGTGCTGAACGCCGGCTTGCAGCTGCCGGCCGGCGCGCTGATCGACGGACGCTTTCTCGGCAAGTCCGCGGAAGAGATCTATGCCATGTTGCGCCAGGAAGGATCGGAACAACCGCAACCGCAACCGCAGCAGCCGCCGCAACCAGCACCCCAACTCCAACCACAGCAGGATGGCAGCGGTCAGGGTGATGGCAGCGGCCCGCCACAGCCTGATGGGCAGGACGGGCCAGACGATAGCAGCGCCGGGGGCGATCCTTCCCAGGCCTCGCCGGAGTTCTCACCCGGGGAGGTGCGCCAGCAACCGCAGGCAGCACAGCAGGCGCTGGCCAACGAGTGGAAGGTGGCGGCGATGCAGGCGGCGAAAGCCGCGCAGATGCGTGGAAAGCTTCCCGGCGACCTGAGCGCAATGGTGGCGTCAGCCACGCGGGCTTCGGTGGACTGGCGCTCCGTGCTGCACCGTTTTGCATTCGAGCAGACTCGTTCGGACTATAGCTGGGCCATGCCGAACCGGCGGTACACCCACATGGGCCTGTACCTCCCGGCTTTGCATGACCAGTCGGTGGGCGATGCGGTCTTTGTGCGCGACACCAGCGGATCGGTATTCGACGAGACGCAGGCCCAGTTCGGCGCGGAGATCGAAGCGGTCTTCACGTCGCTGCAGCCGCGGCGTTTGTTCGTGGTGGACTGTGACACACGCATCGCACAGGTGCAGTGCTTTGAAAGGGGCGAGGCTATCGAGCTTGGCCCCATCCGTGGCGGTGGCGGCACAAGCTTTGTAGCGCCGTTCGCCTGGCTGGAAGAGCAGGGTGTTCACCCGGCCTTCCTGGTCTACCTCACCGACATGGACGGGAAATTCCCTGCTGCGCCGCCGTCGTACCCCACCTTGTGGGCGTCTACCAGGCCGATCGACAGAATCGCCGCCCCTCCGTTTGGCGAGGTGGTGGAAGTGATGGTTTGAACCAATCCCGGGGCTCGCTCCCGGGTTTTTTTTTGTTTGTAACATTCCCTCAAGTTTTGATCAAAGAAGGACGAAGCCACAGTAAATCCGTTGATCTACCTGTAACTTCGTAGTTTCGGATAGGGAGTTAACAAGCGCCAAAGAGCGCAATCGCATTACAAGAGCAGTGCAGGGGGTTCGCAGTAATGGATAGCGGTAAAGAGGTACGCAAGTGGGATGCAGTCACTCACCATCAGGCGGCAGCTCTGTATGAGCAATGGTGCCAGGCCTTCAAGGCACGCCAGACGCTCCTGAGCTACGACGTTTGGCTGGAACGCAAATCGGGGTGGGACACGCCCGGTGCGCCGCACACCCAAGACTTTGAAAGTGAGGGCTTTCGTTTCACCCTGATACACGGCTGGCGGTATGAGATCAATAATCGTTCCGCCGGAGTCCGTGTCTTCGATTGCCTGATCCTTGGCAGAAGTGTGTTCTTAGCCATGGTTTCGCGAACGGGCAGGAGAGGGCCTTGGATCTGCCCGGTAGGTCTGCTAAGCAGGACCGACCTGAAACGAATCTTCCCTCTAGGCCGAGTTGCGTCGGCTGGTATGAGGGGGTATCTCGATACAGAGAACCGCTTCCAGGAGCGACGATCCGGCTGGAGCGGAATCCAAGAGGAAGTCACGCATTGTTTGCCGCGCGCCATTAACTGGTGAGTGGTGCGGGCAAAAGAGAAGCCATTCTTGTCGTCTTTCCCGGAATGCCAGTCCAACCGGTTGGACTGGCGCTCAACACGTCATGCCGCGATCTGGCTTTCAGGGAAGGGCGATGACGCCACCGAAGCCGTCTCTGTAGCCAGTGAGGCTGGGTCTGGCAACGCAGTGCGGGTCACCTTGCCTTCAAGCATCGCGTTTGGGCCCAGGCGAATGGTGCCTGCGTAGACAATATCCCCCTTCACTCGCCCATTGATTACAAGCGACTCTCTGGCGGCCACACCGCCTTCGACCGTGCCTTCGACCAATACATGCTGGCCCTCCGCGCGTCCTCGTACGACGGCACCAGCTGCCACATGCAGCAAGCCACGGGTGACGGTCATACTACCTTCGATGAGGCCGCCGCAGGAGATTCCGTGATCCGCAACAACGTCACCATGTATGCAGATGCCATAGTTGAGCACGCTAATTGAGATCGGCTGTTCCATTTTGCTACCTTCAAAAGAGCTTGATGTCCCCGTGCTGCACGGTGGGGTTTGGGACGGGATTGCGTTCGGAGACAACCGGGGCCGGCTTGACGGCAGCAATCGGTGCCGCCGCAGCCGGGGGAGTTCGGCGCGCGTGGGCTTGTGCCGAGGACTGGGTGGAAGGTTGTGATGCCGGAGCCGTCCGCACGTCGCTTGCACCATCTGCGTTCTTCGTCTCTGCAGGCAGCATGGGGGATGCTGGAGGGTTCCGTTGCTCCCCAACTTGACCAACTGTCGCGGGTGCAGCGGGGGCAAGCGTCGCCGAGCTCAGAGTTGGGGAGGCAGTTGCGCTACCCAGAACCGGTGCTTGCCTCGCCTCGGTTGCGGGCTGGGATGCCGGGCCGCCGGTGGCGGAAGCTTGCGTGGTGGGACCGGTTGATTCCAGTGCATCGTTAGACTGGCCACTCGGGTTGCCGCGATGCATAAAGCTTGCGGCGCCCATGCCAAACACGGCGGCTAGTCCGAGTCCGCCGACGATCAGTGCGAAGTTTCGACTGCGGCCAAACAGTTCCTTCCATTGGCGCGCGGCTCTGGCTGCTCCGTTTGGAGACGGCAGGGACAACGGAGCGCCCAGGCCGGCGGTCGCTGGCATGTCGATCGTCAGTGGTTGGCGCGTGTACTGCGCATGCAGCCTTTGGATCTCAAGCAAATCCATTTGGTCTTCCTTCGAAGCAACAATGAGAGAAGCGCCTATTGAACGAGCGCGCTCACGCGCGAGCCGTCGCTGGCGAACTGGTCGTTGTCTGGCATGCAGATCGCATGGATGAGCGAAATGCGCCGTGATGCATGCTCGATAGCATTTCCACGGTCTGCTGCCGAGATTGCGCCGGCAGCCATGGCGAACAACGAAAGCGTGAAGATGCGGTCGTGCTGATTCAAGAGTCGTACCAGCCGGCCAGCAAGAGGGTGCCTGATTTCGATGTCCTGGCGGTCCGTGACCAGCGGAAGTTCGAGGGTCGGTAGACTTTCAAGCCAACCAAGCGCTTTCGCGAAACTCTCTTCGGCTTCGCGGAACACGTTGTCTAGCGCCCGGAGTTTGCCACCACGAGCGACGGAAAATTTCGATGCGCAGAAATTAAAATCCCGCGCGATGAAGTCACGCACGAAGGTGGAACAGTAGATGACGACTGCGCGGGAATCCGTCTCAGGCGTGATGCGTGCAAGTCGTCCGTCGCTGCCCAGGCGAAGATGGGGCGCAGGCCAGCGGCCGCGCGGCGCGATGCATCATCGTTGCTTTTGCTTGCGTCCGGACCCGGGGGGACGCTCCCCGCACTGTCGGGAATGGCCATATCCATTTCGGCGTTGACTCTCTCGTCGCCGATTGTCCGTCAGTATCGGTCAGGTGCTGACCACAAAAGCTATGCGAAATTTGAGAGCTTTCCGGGGTTACACGAACTCTCGTAGGGTACATAATCCACTCACACCTCGCGTCTCCGACGCATCGACCCGACTCCGCAGCGAGTCCAAAGCATTACTCAAGTCGTGCCCCAGTGCATGCGCCGACCGGTTGGCTACCGGTGTGGACATTCCATTGTGATGAGCAATTTCGCCGTTTGCTCCCCATCCATCATCCGTAATACGCGTCCTTTATCAGCGCTGCTTCTCGCATGCGTTGTGGACACCGTTCGAGCACGGGACCATGTGGCGTCTCTCTCTCAATAGGCCCCTCCCGGGCAGAACGGCCGTCGTCGGCTGATCCGTGATCCTGCGGGTGGACTTCGGTCCCAAATGGGTTGTTGTGCAGCGTGACCATGCTGCACGAGGACGACTTTACGTCCTCACATCGAGCATGCGCATTGGCGCATGCTCCCTGTTCGCCACGCCCCCGGAAGGGGCGTGGCAACAGGTTTCCTGCGAACAAGCTCGCTTCCGCAATGCCGGAGCGGGCTTTTTTTGTTTTGTAGGAACCCTCGAACAGGAGCTTAGCCATGCTGTCTGCTATCGATCAGAACTCCGAGATTCGTGCCGCTATTGCGGCGACGCTTGCCCGCCGCCGGCCCGACTACGTCGGACAGCCGAATGCGTGGCTAAATTTGTGTGAAGCGGCCCATGTGGCCGGTCTAGCGGAACCCGCCCAAGCGGCGTTCCTTTCCGACGTAACGACCCAGCGCGGGGCCGACATAGCCCTGCGCCTTCGGGAGCATGCTGCGTCCATCCGCGTCGCCGTCGTTCAATATCTTGAACGTAGGAGCAACGCACCATGCAACGAGCCATTGGCTACACCGACTTCAACCAACCTCGCAGCCTGATCGAGGAACGGCCCGCGCGGCCACCCATCATTGGCAGGATTCGACCGGGCATCAAGGTGCTCACGAAAAAGGCCAGGGAGAATGAGCAGGCGGTCAAGATCCACGACGCCGGTCTTGCCCGCGGCGACTCATTCGAGGCTATCGGCGAAGAGATCGAGCGGAAGACCAAACTGCGCAACGCACTGGTGCCGAAGAACACGGCCTGGTTCACTTGCCGGTCTTCGGACTTCACCAATCCGGCGACTGCCGAAGAAATCCTCCAGAAGTACGGCGAGGATCGCGGCGATGGCCTGAAGCTCTGGCGCTTCCCGGTCATCTTCGCCTTCGACGACTGGCTGGCCAACATGCCAAACCAGTTGAAGGTATGGGGCACACGTGGCCTGCAGTATTTCTCCGAGTATGGCCCCGACGGAAAGCGGTATTGCAAGATGTATGCTGCGCCGGAAGTTGATCAGCGCGCTCAGCGCGCCAAGCGCCTCTTCGGCGGCCGTACCATCATCCTGCGCCAGGACGACGCCATTGCCGACGGCGTCTGCGATCCGCACCAGTGTCCGCAGTACCAGGAACGCAAGTGCAACCTGAGCGCGAACTTCCTCTTTTGCGTTCCCGAAATCAAGGGCCTCGGCCTGATCGAGTTGCCGACCAATTCCATCTACGTGTTGCAGAAGGCGTATGCCGCAATGCAGACGGTGGCGTTGGCGCGGGGCGGCCGCCTGGCCGGCCTGCAGTTTTGGCTCTCGAAGAAGGCGGTCGAGATTACCCGCATCGGTGACGATGGCCTGCCCATGCGGCAGGAACAGATGCTCACGATGCTGGACGCGGAAATCGACATGGGCGCGCTGCTGGATGGCGCGGACCAGATGGCCCCCGCGCTTGAAGCGGCAAGCCACGCGGTCGCCTTGCTCGAAGGCACAAATTCGGCAATGTCCGCAACCGCTGCGCCGCCGGCGTCACCGCTAGCCGACGTCTCCGCGATGCCGTTGGCACCTGAACCCGCACCGATCGTTGCGCCGGTGTCGCATGCTGGACCGATGTCCTCCGAAATTGATCCCGACGACCGTGAAAGCGTGCTGGCCGACCTGGCCGCTCGTCTTGACATGGCGAAGGGACAGGACAGGATGGACCTGCTGGCCTTTGCGCGAATCGAATACGGCCAAGGCTGGACCAAGCGGCCCAAGGACCTCGACAGGATGATCGGCGAGATGCAAATCGCGCTGGCCAATCCGATGGCCTTCCGGGAGCAGGTACGAGCCCGCGTGCGCGAGGCTACGGCTTCTGTCTAATGGCGTAGCAAAGTGAACGGCGTGCAATGCGTCGTTCTCGTTTGCGTTTGCTCAATTCTTTTCACCTGTGGCCGTTCCGGCCGCAACCATCCCTTCGCGCGCCGCTTCCGGCGCACATCCCATTGGAGATTCACATCATGCTCAAGGCAGCTGAGAGCCTGCTGCTGGCTCACTTTTCTGATTTGCACTATTCGACCGGCCATCTGGCTGAATCGGATCGCTGCTTCGGCTTTGCAGTCGAGCACGCGATCGCCGCGGGCAGCCGGGTAGGCATCGTTTCGGGCGACTCGACCGATCATCGCCTGGACGCCCATACCCCGGCTCTGCGTGTGCTGGCCGAGCGTATCCGCCAGCTTTCCGAGCACATGCCCGTGGTGATGCTTCAAGGCACGTTCAGTCACGAGCCGCCCGGGACGCTGGATCTGTTTCGCCTCGTTGGCAGTCGCTTTCCGGTCTACATCGCTGACCGCATCCACCAGGTGGCGCTGCGCGACGGGGTGTTCATCGCATCATCGGGCGCGCTGTTCACGCCAGTCGAGATCGAGGCGTTGCTGGCTGACGAATCGCCGGAGGTGATTTTCACCTGCGTGCCCACCGTCAACAAGGCGATGCTCGCGGCGGCGGTAGGGGCAACGGAGGCTGCAACCGCAGTCGGCGACCATCTGTCCGCCTACCTGCACGCGGCTGGCACCGTGAATCGATCGTTTCGCGCACGGGGCATCCGCACCATGGGTATTTCGCATGGCACCGTCAACGGCTGCCAGACCGAGCATGGCGTGCCGATGGCCGGATTCGATCACGAATTCACCATTGGGGCGCTGTTCGACGCGCATTGCGACGGCTTCATGCTCGGCCATATCCACCGCGCCCAGCAATGGGACCGCGAGGGTCGGTTGGTGGCGTATCCGGGCTCGATCGGACGCTTCCACTACGGCGAGATTGGCGACAAGACCTACCTGCAATGGCGCGTCGCTCCGGGACTGGCTGAAGCAACCCCGGTTGTGACGCCCGCCCGCGAGACGCTGTGCATCGACTTCAACTCCCCGCCTGACATGGACGAGCTGGCCCGTGTCGCCGCGAGTGCGACCGACAAGTTTGTGCGCATCCGCTGGGTGGTCGACGAGGAACACCGTCAGGTGATCGATCGCGACGCCATCGGCGTCTTGTTTGCCAAGGCGGCCGAGGTGAAGCTGGAAGGCCGGGTCCTGCCAGCCGTACGCAGCCGCGCCGAGGGTATCAGCCGCGCTGCCAGTTTGTCGGAGAAGATCACGCGATGGGGCGAGTTGACGCACGTCGACACTAACCCGTTGCTGGATCGTCTGTCGATGCTGGAGCACGCAGAGCCGCAGGCCATCGCGGATCTGGTACTGCAGCAGCTGGATCGCGAGGGTACATCAGAAGTCGCGGCGTCCGCCGCGGCGACGACTGCACCTGAGTTCGTGGTGGAGGCAACGCCGGACCCAGTCGAGGCCCCCGCGCCTGTCATCGTGAAGCCAAGCGCACCGCCACCGGCGATGGACTGGCTCACCGACGACCTGTTTGCGGAAGCTGCCGCCTAACCCTTGAACCTGGCTAAAGCCATGTTCCGAGAGCCCTACGGGGCTGTCGAAACAAGGTTTCACCCGCGTCCCTCGGACGCATCGATCGCTGTTTCATCCCTTTGACCCCTGACGGGTGCATCCCGTCCGGGAACGCACTCCGTCCACCTTGGAGTGCATCATGATGCTTTACCCTGCTGGCCCCGACTGGGCCCATACGTTTCAAACCGCACTGGCCGCGCCCACACTGGCCGCGCGCCTGGCGGATGCGCACGGCTTCACCCGCGGTATCCAGTTCCAGCCGTTTGGAGCAGGGCGCGGCGCGGTAATTGCGCAGCGCGATCATCTGCTGGTCCTCGCGGTGTACGCCGCCGATGACCAGCACTGGTATGAGGTCACGCCCTCGCTGGAAATGCAGAACCTGCTCTGGTCGTTCTCCCATGGCTATGCCAGTCAGTGGAGCGCGCTGGAACTCAAGGCGCTGTCCGGCTGTTCAGCATGGCCTGACGTGATCGCGCTCGCCCGCCAGCAGTTCGCGGCCGCCGTGCGCTCCCTGGAGCGTGCGCTGGCCGGGCTGCCCGAGCGGGACGAGCCGGCAATTGTCCCTGACATGCCCTCCTATGACGGCGATGTGATGGAGCTGCCCGGCGACTACCTGGCCTCGATGACTGGTGTGGAGGTTGCCGAATGCGCCCACTGAAACTGACCCTTGCGGGCTTTCATGGCGTGCGCGATGGCATGCGCCGTGACAGCGTGACGTTGGACCTGACTACTCTGCCGCCCGGCCTGATCGCACTGGTCGGCCCCAATGGTGCCGGCAAGACGACGCTGATGGATAACCTCCATCCGTATCCGATCATGCCCAGCCACGCCTCGAAAATGTCCCCGGACGCCTTCTCCTACTGGGATCACCTCTGCGGCACCCGTGGCGAGAAGGATCTGGAATGGGAGCACGCCGGCAAGCAATACCGATCGGCGTTCGCGTTCCGCAACCCGGGCAAGAGCCGCAAGGCCGAGTATTACCTGTTCGAAAAGGGTGCAAACGGCGACTGGGTACCGCTGCAGCTGCCCGACGGCACGCTGTCGGATGGCAAGGCCGATACATACAACCGCTGCATCGAGGCGGTGATGGGATCCCCCGAAGCCTTCTTCACCAGCGTGTTCTCGGCGCAGAACCGGCGCCCGATCGCCAGCTACCAGGCAAGCGAGATCAAGAAGCTGCTGGCCGAGCTGCTTGGCATCGACCACCTGCGAGACCTGTCGGCGAAGGCCGGCGAGGTGTCGAAGGGATTGGTGAGGCATCTGGACGCTTTGCAGCGCGAATTGGTTGGCTTGTCCGCCCAGCGCGAGCGGGCCGCGCAGTTGGGCCGGGAAATCGGTCAGACCGACTTGGCCCTGGCCGTGGCCCGGCGTGAGCGGGACGTGCAAACTGCCGATGGCGCGAAGCTCCTCCAAGAGCGCGCGACGCTAGCGGCCAAGCAAAGTGCAAGCGCGGCGACCGAGGCGCGTCTGCGCGAACTCAGGCAACGGGAAACCGAACTGGGAGCGCACCGGCGGCAGTTGGAAGCTGACCAGCGTGCTCTGGCCGCCCGCAGCGCCACGCGGCGCCGGGAGCTGGAGCAATTGATCGCCAGCCGCAAGCTGGTGCTGGCCGAAGGGCCGGCGATTCTCGCGGCCGCCGAGCAGCGTGACGTGCTGCAGATGGCCATTGGCCAGAAGCAGGACGAGTTTGCCACGCAACAGCAGGCCGTCGGCCGGCTGGAGGCGCAGCATACGCAGCACGCTGCACTCTCCACCGAGTTGCAGGGGTTGGAAGCCCGCGGCAAGTCAGCGGCGCAGTTTGCCACCTCGCTCAAGGGCCAGGCCGACGTGATCGAAACGGTGCCATGCCGGGCCGATCCGATGCACGCTGCCTGCCCGCTACTCGCGCAAGCGCGTGACGCCAAGGGAAAGTTGGCCGAACAGGTCATTCTTGTACAGGACTTGCGGACGAGCTACCAGGCGAAGGTGAAAGCGATGAAGCCAATGGCGGAAGCTGTGGCCCTCCTGCCCGCCCAACGTACCTCGCTGGCAGCCATGCAGTCGGCCCTGGCCCGCGATCAGCAGGAATTGCAACGGCTGACTGCTCTTGCGGCAAGGAAGCCCATGCTGGACGTAGTGCAGGAAGGGCTGGCGCAAGCCGAGCGCGATCTTGCCGCCGTGACGGGCGAGGCTGCTGCCAGCACGGCTCGGCATGACCGGGATCTTGCCGAAGCCGCTTCGCAGTTGTCACTCGTGCAGCGTGAGCTGTCGGGGCTGGCGACGGAAGACGTCACCGGGATGCTGGCCGCCATGGACGTTCGTCTGCGCCAAAGCCGCGAGGCGGTGGTAGCGCTGGATACGCGGATCGAAGCACTGATCCGTCAGCAAACCAGCCTGACAACCGAGTGCGAGCGCGTCGAGACGGTGCTGTCCAGCCTGCCTGCAGTACAGGGCAAGGCTGACCGGCTCTCCGACGAAATCGCGCAATGGAAGCTGCTGACCAAAGCGTTGGGCAACGACGGTGTAATCGCGTTGTCCATCGATGACGCCGGCCCGGCGCTCACGCGCATCGTCAATGACCTGCTGCTCGCCTGCTACGGGCCGCGATTCACCATCGCGATCCAGACACAGACGACGCTGGCCAACGGCGACAAGCGCGAGGGGTTCGAGATCGAGGTGCACGACGACGAGAGTGACAGCGCGAAGAACTTCGCTGTCATGTCCGGGGGACAGAAGATCTGGATCAACGAGTGCTTGACCCGGGGGATTGCGCTCTACCGGGCGCAGGACTCCGGGCAGTCGTTCCAGACGCTGTTCACCGACGAGGCGGACGGGCCGCTCGATCCAGAGCGCAAGCGTGCGTTCATGCGCATGAAGCGCGAGGTGCTGCGTCAGGGCGGGTATGAGCGGGAGTTTTTCATCTCGCATACCCCCGACCTGGTCGATGAAGCCGATGGCGTCATTGACGTGGCCGCGCTGGCTGTAGCGGCGTAGTCATCGCCGTCCTTTTCAATTCACGGTCGGCCTCGCAAGGGGCTGGCCGTTCCATTTCCTGACCACCCAATCTGAACTCAGTCATGAACCATATTCAAATGGCTGTGAAGGCCGAACTCAACGCGCTGCGCGAATTCCCCAAGGTGCCCGCCGCAGCCTACATATACGTCGAAACGAACGCAGCCGAGTTGGCCGAATGGGATGCGACCGGCGAAAGCGTCTCGGACATCGCCGATCTCGTGCTGGACATTGTCGCCGTAAGGTAAAGCCATGAACGAGCCTGGCAAGTCTGTGCGGTTCGACCCGCGATCAGGCGTGTGGGCTGTGGCGATAAGCATTCCCCTTTCAATCACTTGCCGGCTCTCGCTTGCAAGTACCTACATTTTGAACCATGTCAAAGATCATGATTTCGGCGGAACACGCCGCCAAGTTGCTGCCTCGCGGTAAAAAGGTGCACACCTTCTTCAAAGTATTTGGTTGGATGGGCGCCGACGTCGACCGGACCAAGGTGCTGGCTGCATTCGAGTCAGCCCAGCAGGTCGAGGTCTCGCCCGATGCCGCGTGCTTCGGCCATCAGCTGGCCGTAGAGCTGGACGGCATGCAAACCTACATCGACACCAACCAGAAGGCCCTGCGCAAGCTGGTGCCGAAAGCGGTTGCCGCGTGAGGACAGCTTATGAACCTCATTGTTGACATTGATATTGGCGGTCCCACGTTTCAGGGGACTGCCGGCCCAGCCGCAGCCGCGCAGCACTTGCGCCAGTTGGCCAACGAGATCGAACGCAAGGTGGTTGATTTTTCCGCCTGTCGCGAGGGCCAACGCCTGGCCGGCGCGGAAGGCGGCTGTGCAATCGCCTATCTCGCGGACCTGTAGCACTTCCACCACTCTACAACCCATAGGGGCCCAGCCCCTGTGGGCTGTGGCCCCGCTCCGAAGGGGTCACACATGCAAACCATTTCTCTCTTTCCGCAGGGTGCCTTCGATCCAATCGAGGACAAAGCAGACCATTCGCGCCGTCCTTGCCATCTTGGAGGCTGGTCACCCGTTGGTCCTCGCTTACAGCGGCGGCAAGGACAGCAGCATGGTCGCCGCACTGGCACTGCACGCCGCGGCGCTCTACCATGCTGCGGGCGGCAAGCCACTGGTCGTCGCGACAACAGGGGACACCCTGGTCGAATCCCCTGAAGTAGCGCATCATTACCGCCAAGAGCTCGTACGGATGCGCAGGTTCGGCAAGCAGCATGGCTTCGATGTGATTACTCGCGTCGTGCAGCCGTCGATGGCCTCGACATTCCAGGTGAAAATTCTCTCCGGCAGGGCGTTGCCCAGCTTCCCGGGCACGCACGGCGATTGCTCGACCGACCTAAAAATTGCGCCACAACGCACCTTCCGCCGACAGCTCTTCCGGTCGTTGGCCGGGCAGGGCCGCGCGGAGCCAGTTACGTTGCTTGGCACTCGCTATGCAGAGAGTGCACGCCGCAGCGCTTCGATGCGCCAGCGCGGCGACTCGGCCAATGTGCCTGTGCGCAATCAGGATAGTGAATTGGTTCTTAGTCCGGTCTGTGACTGGAGCGACGACGATATCTGGGAAGGTATCGCGCTCTACGGGAGTTCCGCGCGCCCGTGTTACTCCGACTTCGAGGACATGCGGCGCATCTATGCGCATGCTGTCGGCACATCATGCGCCGTGGTGGCCGACGCCATTCTCGATGGCGCCGGTTCGAGTCGACCCGGCAAATGCGGGGCACGGCTGGGCTGCCATGTTTGCCAGATGGCGGAGGACAAGAGCCTCGCTAATATGGTCGAGTACGACGAACGCTATGCCTATGCGGCCGGCTTGCAGAGGCTAAACCGATTCATCCGAAACACCCGCTTTGATTGGAGTCGGCGTCATTGGGTGGGCCGCACCATTAGCGGCGGCTACATCAAGATCCAGCCGGACACGTACCATCCACGGATGGTTCGCGAACTAGTGCGGTACATGTTGCAGCTGGACTATGACGAGCAATGCCGGGCCGAGCAGGCAGGGGAACGACCGAAGTTCGAACTCCTGCCCCTAGACATGCTGATCGCAGTCGACGCGCTGCAGTCGCTGAATGGCCTCGCCAGACCCTTTGCAGCATGGGCGGACTGGCGGGACATTCACCAGCGGGGCGTCAGGTATGACATTCCCGATGTGCCTCAGGTCGCCCAGACCGCGGTCCCGACGGCGCGCTTCTTGCACGTGGGAGCGGAATGGGACGACACGGCTGCGCCTTCGGATTGGACTGGCCTGCGCGATCCGTACCTTGAAAGCTTCACGGCAGATTCCCCGTGTGGCCCAAGGCTGCAGGTTACGCCTGGAGGCCGCGAGCTTTGGGCATTGCCCACCGCGCAGCAATTCTCGGTCGATCCGGAGTCGGCGCTGCTGATCTCCGAGTTCGAGGTGGATCGGTTGCTGGACGTTCATGACGCAGGCCTGGCGCCCGGCCAAGTTACTGCGGGCTACCGCTGGTACGCGCAGTATGGGTGCCTGACGCTTTCCCATGCGCAGCGGGGCGAGCACGACCAGATCGCGCGGCGCACCGCCTACAAGGATCGCCTCGGGCTCACCCTTGAGTACGATGTGGGCGCATTGCGTTCGTGGGCGGTGCCCTTCGAGGACCTGCCGGCGACCAGTCGGTTGGCGTGGCGGCAAGCTGCTACGCCGCAGCAATCCCTCTTCTAGAGACCATGCAAAAAGCCCCGAAATCGCGAGATTTCGGGGCTATTTCTTTGGCTCGCGGGAACCGGCGCGATTACATCGCGGCGTCCTTCAGCTTCTTCATCGCGCGAACCTTCACCTTCACGCTGGCAGGCTTGGCAGCCAACCACTGATCCTGGCCGGTGAACGGATTCTTGCCGAAGCGCTTCTTCGTGGCCGGGACCTGGATGGCCGAGACCTTGAACAGGCCGGGGAAGGTGAATTCGCCGGCGCCCTTCTTGTGAATGGCGCTGACGATGGTGTTTTCAAGGTGGGCCAGCACCGTCTGAACGGTCTTCTTGTCCAACTCCGTCTGGGCGATCAGGTGGGCCAGCAGGCTCGACTTGTTGAACGTGTCCTTCAACGGCTTGGCGACGGGGGCTGCCGAAGCAGCTTTTTTGGCGGGAGCGGCCTTCGTCACGGGCGTGGCCTTCTTTGCGGGGGCAGCCTTCTTTGCAGCGGTCTTCGTTGCGGTCTTTGCTACGGGTTTTGCTTTCGTGGACATAGTCGTGTCTGGTTAGAAAATTGCGCCTGACGGCGAATTAGGGTGTGGCGCACCGGCGAAGAATAGCAAAAACGGCCGCGGGCGCAAGAGCGAGACGCGATTTTTGAATGCGCCGCTGGCTGCCCGCTCGCGGATCGATCGCGCGGCGATAAATCGCTTTCATGGTGCCCATCGTGATATCCATGATCTTCCTATTCGCTGGCCTCGGCGTGGGGGGCCTGCAGCGTCTCGCAGCGCGTGGCCTCTGGCATCAGGGTAGCGGCGATCCGATCACAGGTTCGATTGCTGACCAGCCCCAACATTTGGCTGACCTCATCGCAAGAGTGACCGGCCAAAAACTGGCGGCGACAAAAGGTATTGCGCAACGTGCGCGGGCTGGGCTCAGCACCCGAGAACCCGATTTCTGCGAGTGCGGTGGCCACGATGCGTCCGAGGCTCATGTCGGTAATCGGTCGACCATCTGGGGTAAGCGTGAACAGCAAATCGCCGTCGATGGGGAGGGTTGCGCGCCGGGCGGACCAGGCGCGCAGGATCGGTACCGCGAAGCTGGCTAGGTGCACCGTGCGCGTGTCGCGCGGTCCGTGTGCGCGCACGACCAGGTAGGGCGGGGTCGCGTCCGGCCACAGATCCGCCAAGCGCGCTGCACGCGCCTCACCCGCAGTGATTCCCGTACCGAGGAATGCGGCGACGATCGCGCGGCTGCGTAGCCCGGCGACATCGTCCGGAGGCGATAGGAGGTAGGCCTGCAGCCGCGCGTCCTCGGCTGCGGTGAGGAACAGAGGCGTTGGCTCCTGATCTGGCCAGCGCTCAGCGGAGAGCAGGGGTGCTGCAGGGTTATCGAGCCGTACGCCGGTGAAGACCAGATGCCGGCACAGCCGGTCCAGCAGCTTCACATACCGCGTGCGGGTGGCCTGAGAGTACGTGCGGCCATCGGGCGACTGCCAGAACGCGTCGACGTCTGCGGTGCCAAATGAGGCGATGGTCGCGCCCCTCGCCACCAGGTGCCGGCGGAAATGCTCGAACATCGCCTGATGCTGGACGATCGAGCGCGCCGAGAAGGGACGGCGGTCAGCGCCGGCCGCTTCTCGAGCCTGCCAGTCCCGGTATGCCTGGGTTGGGTTAGTAAGCCAGAGGGAATCCATTCGCGTCATGCCACTGTTATATACTGAATTTGCCCCATCCCATACCCCTGCCGCCGCTCCGCGGCGGATACCACTTGCAGGTGAGGCGGTCAGAACCGCGGTCGGCCATAGCGGTTGCGGCGCGCGGCCAGTCTGGCGCGGGTGCAGGCATAGCGAGGGTAGGAGGCATCCAGCATGTCCGCGATCCACTCCAGGCGGTCCTCCGACACGAAGCAGCACGCGAGCAGGCATTCCCCGGCGCAGTAGCGCATGATTTCCTGTAGCAGCACATACCGCTTTTCTGGGGGGAAGTGGAGGTTGCCGACCTTCGCCCACGCCTTCAGCCCTGCATGGGCCAGCGCTACGAGTTTGTCGGGCGTGGCCGGCCCCGTTTGGCACAGATCGATGGCCTCACGATGCAGCTGTCTGTCGAAATCACTCATGCCTGCTCCTCGTTGGAAGGATGCAGATCCGCGACGTTGACCCAACGCGGGCAGATTTTCGCGCGGCCGCGCACGAACTCTTCCACCTCGACATCGGCGGTGGGGCCGCTCGGCCCGTTGAAGACCGAGAGTACGCGTGCCTGGCGCGCGGGGAGAGCAGGGGCGGCCCGGTAGAGCAGGGTGCTAACGGCGCCGGCCTCTATCCAGCCATACGCGCGATAGATCGGTGTGCCGTTGGCATGCTGGCCGATCTGGTCGCGGAACGCCGGCTTCAACCCGTCAAGGAAGGCGCCGAGCTGCGACCGTTGCATGCCGATACCACCACTGGTTTCCTGCGGGACAGGCAGCGTGGGACCGTACCGGCGGGCCAGCGCGGCGCGCATGACGCGCCGATACTCTTTGCCGCCGGCGAGCATCACGGAACCGACACGGGTAGGCCAGGCGGCGGGACGAAGGTAGTTAGGCAAATCGGCCATCATCTGGTCGGCGCGTTGCCGCGACATGCGCTCATCGTAAGGTGCAATCTCGGTGTTCGGCTGCAGGAAACCGTGACGCGCGGACAGGATGAGGACGCGGGGCGCCGCGTCGCTGCGCACGTGCGCGCGATACGATTCATACATAACGCCCTGGTACAGGTCGATAGCACGCGCATCCCGATCGAGCTTCGTGCCCGAGCATGCCATCAAGAGCAGGGCTGGCTCGGCGGCTTCGTGGCAAAGCGTTGCCGCGATGGGAAACAGGGAAAGTTGCGTGGTGGAGAGCATGGGCGTGGAGTCGCGTTGCATGCTTTTCACTCTACAGACCCACCGCCAAAGTCAAGGGAGCCGCGCTGCCAGGTAGGGTCGTGCTGACACTGCCGCGGGTTGATTGGTCATAGTCGCCGCTGCGACCGCGACAGACACGAGAATGAGCTTCAGTATGCGGGATTCCCTTCATCTGGATGCTTGAGAGCCGGTCATATGCGTCGCCTTTACACCAGCATGAGCATGCAGCCAGCCGGAAGAAGTCAATCCGCTGCGGCCAAGCTCACAGGACCGCAGCATGTATCGTGGTCTGATGCCCCAGACGTGCCTCATCCTGACGCACAAGGGCGGCCCCTACGAGCTGAGCGTCAAACGCCGGACCAACGAAGCCGGCGAGCTTGTCGATTACCTGGCTGCCGACAGCTTGCAAAGCTATGTAACGGGCCTCTATCGAGCAGCTGGACTTGGACGGGGATATAGCAGCCACTCTGGGAGGAGAACGTTTGCCAGTCGGCTTCTCGCGCAGGGGCACTTGCTCGATACCGTCCAACTGTTGCTCGGCCACTCCCACTTTGATCATATCTCGCCCTATCTGGAAGTCTCCAAACGCGACTTCCGGGAGGCATGCGCTGCTCTCGATTCCCTCTTTTAGGAGGGCTTGACGATAATCCCCATTGGGGATATACGTGGCCATGGAGATGAGACCGATATACGTTGGGATAAATGGGATCAAAGCAGAAGCTCTATCCGGCCACCCAGCAGGACTTACTGCGTGAGGCAATGAACCAGCTTGGGATGACGCGCGAAGAGTTCGCAGCACGCCTCAGCGTGTCCAAGCGGACGCTCGACAAGTGGCTCTTACCGAGTGAGTCCTCTGACTTCCGAGCCTTGCCAGAGATGGGCCGCGCATACATCCAGGAAATTCTGACGTGGCGGTCCCACAATTCAGGCTCAGTTTCAGGTCTTATGCGATAGGTAAAAGAGGCGCGACATGGTAGCGAACCTGTCATCGTTATTGCCGTCACTATTGCCTGGTGCAGTGGCTTGGGCGGAGAGCATGGCCGAAGCAGTTATCCGGGACGGACGTACGCTTACCGAACAAGGTTTATCGGATGCTCGTGTAGTTGGTGTTGCAATGCCGGAACGCATCCGCATTGCAATTGTGCAAACGCATTGCAATTGTGCAAAATCTCCCGCTGCCAGACGACGAGGCGCTGAGAAACGTCGCACTTTCAACAGGGTTGTTCGGTCCGGGTATGGTAGGACTGACCTTGGGGTACGCCATATTGATTGCGGACGGTCATGTCACACGGCGCTTACTCACACACGAATTCCGGCATGTTCATCAGTCCGAGCAAGCCGGCTCGATTGCGAACTTTCTCCCCGGATACTTGAGTCAGATCGCCGCTTTCGGCTACGTGGATGCGCCGCTCGAAGTTGACGCCCGCAACCACGAACTATCCTGAAACGGAAAAGCACCTGGCGCACGAGCGCCCCGCGTGCCGGCCGGTAGCCCTTTCGCTGCGTAGACCTGAAACGTCCATGACCAATCCCACAACGCCACGTAGTACGAAGCCATACAAGGCGGTTTGGCCGCCGCCAAATCGTGATTACTTCACCGTCAGAGTGATGAACTCTCATGCCTTGCGCAACGTTTCGGCAGTTCTGTGGGCCGTGCACGAGAAAGACGACTTATTTGTTGGCCCATCGGTACGCCTTACCAGCGCCGTAGGCCGTGTCCAACTGGACACACAAGAGCTGGCTGCGCAATTCTGCGAGCATGCGCACGAAGTCCTCAGCAAGCGCCACGGAGACGAGATTAGACTCGCCGTGGTGTCCGGTATGGCGCCCACGAAGATTTCTCATCGTTGGACATACGAGCAATCCGAGCGCGTTCGGGCAATGCTGGATGGAAAAGCATGGAGCTGATCGACCGCAGCCGCCGCAGCAAAAAGCACGAACCAACGGATAGGAAAAGCCGACCTGGTCGGCGCAAGGAAAAATGAAGAGCGCGCTATTTGTCGACTTCGACAACGTCTATTCTGGCCTGAGACAGCTCGACCCCGCCTATGCGGACCGCTTCGCTCGGCGCCCTACTCAGTGGATGGAATGGCTCATCGGCACGCTGAGTTTGCCGGATCATGCACCGGCCGGCGCAAGGCGACGCGTGCTCGTTCGCCGCTGCTATCTCAATCCGCAGGCATACCAAAGATTCCGGCCGTCCTTCAACCTGGCCGGATTCGAGATCGTCGATTGCCCCGCCCTTACGAGTGAGGGGAAAACTAGCACTGATATCCACATGGTGCTGGACATTGTTGATCTCCTCCAGCACGAGACCGGATACGACGAGTTCATTGTCTTTTCCGCTGATGCTGACTTCACTCCCGTTCTTCGCAAGCTCCGCCGCTGGGACCGTCGCACGACTGTTCTCGCTATCGGCTTTCCGTCGGCTGCGTACCGGGCATCGGCCGATCTTCTAATTGATCAGGACGATTTCGTCCGCAAGGCTCTCGGATTTGACGACGATGCCGAGGCTCCGCCGGTGACCATTGAACGAGGCAATTCCAATGCCGAGGTGGCCGAAGCTGCGTTCAGGCTGATGCAAGAGGTAGTGGCAGAGTCCCAGGGTCCGGTGTCCCTTTCTCGCCTCGCATCACTGATCCTATCCAGGGTCGACGGCATGGATGCGTCATCGTGGGCTGGGTTCGGCAGTTTCAAGGGGCTGCTCGATTCCAGGGGGCTTAGCCCCCTGCAGGTTAGTTGGGAGGGCGGTGGTTCGGTGCGCGACCCAAAGCGCCATGCCGCCTCGGCTCCGGCGAGCCGACAAGCCGGGGGCGATCCCGATGCCCTGGCTAAAGCGGCGGCCGATCTGGTGAAACTTGAGGTGGGCAAGGCCAGCCACCCAATCCAATGCAGCGCGCTTGCAAACCTGATAATCCAGAAACACCCTCAGCTGGCTGCGGACTGGAACGGCCGGGGCACGTTCCGGAAGTTTGCTGAGTCACTGGACGTTCGTCCTGCTCTATTCGACTGGTCTGCTTCGGGTGGAATGGTCTTCGATGGAGCAAACGCGAGCTCAATGCAGCAACCGCAGGAGCAGTGGGGCGAGGCACAGCATCTCCACTCAGCCGCGAGGCAGGTACACGAAGTTACGGGCGTACCACTACTTTCGCCGCAGAGGTATCGGGTGCTGCTGGAGACCGTTGAGGCCGACGTTTTCGCTCAATCATTCCATTTGATAGAGACTGCAAAACGCGTGCGAGACCGCTGCAAGGCGTCCGGGACACCGATCAGTCGCTCGGACATCAATCAGGTCCTTCGCGGCCTCCTGTTTTGCGGCCACTCCTTTGAAGACGGACCGAATGACGCTTCGTCCCTCGGAATGAAGCTCGCTGAAAGCGTGAAATCGCTTTGCATTCGCGAACAAATGGTGCTCGATCAAGCGACAGTTGCCGCAATCGAAGCTTGGTTGGTCGGCAGCTCGCAGCAGAGCGCGTGAAGGCGAAGCGGCGCCATCGATGCAAAGGCCTGCTGCCTGGTGGAATGCCGTCTCCACAGAGGTCGTCGCAGTGATTAGAGCGGAAGGCGTCGCAGTTGCTGCCCAGGTCATCGAATGGTGGCACTACGACACTGGAGGCTCTGGTGGGCGACACAGCGAAGTCTGCCGCCTCGCGCATTCGCAGAGCGGCTCGGGCTCTGAAGGTGAAATGATAGGAATAGGGCGAAGTTCCCGGCAACGCTGAAATCGGTCAAACAAACAAGGAGCACGTAGTGAGCGTTGATAGCATCATGTCCAAAAGTGTCGTCACCGTTGTGTTCGACGACACGTTGGCAACGGTCATGAATATCTTTGACGAGGCGAAGTTCCACCACCTGCTTGTCGTTGAGGATGGGCGGCTGCACGGCGTCATATCTGATCGCGATCTGCTTCGCGCGATGAGCCCATTTATTGGCAGTACGGTGGAGTCGGCCAGAGACGTCAATACTCTCAGCAAGCGCGTGCACCAAATCATGTCCCGCAAGCCGATAACGTTGCGGCCCGAAGCGGAGATTGGTGATGCAGTCGAGCTATTTCTTACCCACCAGATCTCGTGCATTCCCATCGTGGATGAGCAGTTCCGTCCAGTTGGGATCCTGAGTTGGCGGGACATCCTGAGAGTATTGGTACCGCGGCATCAGACGGCGGCTGCGGAATAGGAAAAGAAGATGAATGAGCCTGACGCGGCTGTTCTCGCCTTGGTTGAGCAATCCATCGAGGCGACTCGTAGACTTGGTGTTTCGTGGGATGAGGCGGTCGAGGCCTTTTGACTAGCAGCGAAAGCGCTAGCTGTTGCGCAGCTAAGGCGGACGCCGGTTCAGAGGCGGCTTGTATCGAGCTGGCCAGGATGAACCTTGAGGCAGGTTTCAGCAAAGCTGTGGAGACGAAGGGGCTGCGGAACGGCTCGTACGCGTACCACTAGTGCGCTGAATCAGAAGAATTGGCGGTGATACGCCGTGTCGGATCGGCGTAGATCCACTTCAATGGCTTGGGGTCCTTGTTGTACTGACGGATATAGCGCATGAGCTTCTTATCGAGGTCTTTGACCGAAGTGAAGACGCCACGGCTGATCACGTCGCGCTGGATGCGGGCGAACCAGTTCTCGACCTGGTTTAGCCACGACGAATACGTCGGGGTGTAATGGATATGAACGCGACGATGCTTGCTCAGGAACCCTTGCACGAGGCCGGTCTTGTGGCTGCTGACGTTGTCGCAAATGACATGGATCTCTCTGCGGCTGGGCTGGCTGGCGACCACTTCCTCGAGGAAGCCGACAAACTGTTCGCTGGTGTGGCGAGCCGCGGTTTTGCCAAGGACTTCGCCGGTGGCCGTGTTCAGCGCGGCGAACAGGCTGAGGGTGCCATTGCGCTTGTATTCGAAGCCGTGACTTTCGGCCCGTCCCGGCGACAGCGGCAACATTCGGTCTTTGCGGTCCAACGCTTGGATCGCCGTCTTCTCGTCCACGCAGAATACCGCTGCATGCGTCGGCGGGCTCAGGTACAGGCCAATCACATCGGCTGCTTTGGTCTCGAAGTCCGGATCGTTGGAAACCATGTGGGTATCAATCCGATGAGGACGGATGCCGTGTTTGCGCCAAATGCGTTGTATCGCGGAGAACGACACATCGCCAAGTTCAGCTGCCAGCTTGCGGCTGCTCCAGTGCGTCGAGCCGTCCTTGGGAGTGTGCTTGAGCGTTCGCTCCAGCACGCGCGCCTCCAACTTGGCCACCGGCCGCTTGGGCGCCCGGCCTGGATGCAACGACACCAGACCGGCCAGCCCCTGCGCCTCATACGCGGACGTCCATCGCGAGATGAATCCGTCGTTGCAGGCAAGCTTGGAGCGAATATCAACCCGGCGCTCTCCATCGGCCCAAAGCAAGACACAGCGTGCGCGTCGTGCAAGGGCCGCATTACCGTGGCGCTTGCGCATTACGGCATCCAGATCGGTACGTTGTTCGCTCGTCAGCATCGTTCTTTGCATGCCCAAGCATATGGGTACGACACATCCAATTTCAATGATTCAATGGACTAGTGGGAAAAGCCGGATCGCGAGCTTCCCAATAGCGCGCGCAAACTCCACAGCATAACAACGTTAGGGCAATGCTGATCAAGTCCTCCGAATCGTGATGAGGTGCGTTATTTGAAGAATCACGAGCGCAAAGAGATGAACATGAAGCAGATGACGTTGGCAGCGGGTGCAGATCAATGTGCAGGTTTCGAGCAACACCGCAAGCCAACGCGACGTGAGGAATTTCTCGCGACGATGGAGCAGATCGTGCCGTGGTCCGCATTGTGCGCCGTGATTGATCCGTACGCCCAGATTATCGCTGCGTCGTCGAGCGGACAGAAGAACCCCAAGCAAACACTATGCAGACATCTGGAACGGGTGCGTAGGAAATAGCTTACGCAACGCCTTAGGATTCGTGTCCAAATACGTACGCATGCCATCAAGTTGCACGGCAAGGTAATGGTCAAACACCGCGGCCTCGGGGGACACTTCTACACGCTCGGCCACCTCAAAGGCTGCCAGCACCTTTGAGCGATCGACGTCGGCGCCCATCCACCCGAACACGCGAATGAACGTGTGCACCTTCTTGCCACGCGGCAGAAGCTTGGCGGCCTCAGCCGCCGAAATGAAGATCTTCGACATAGTCATGGCGGATAAGCACTTCGACCTCTGATTTTACGGAAAGAGAGAGCCAACGCTATCCCCCTCGCAATGAGGGATCAGTCCTCCCTACAGTGCGCGACACCCACGACAAGACCCTCGCACTCGGCAACGCATACGGTCTGACCCGGCTCAAGTTTCGGAACCTTGGGCGACGAGCTCGTCTGTCAGGGCGCGCAGGAGGCGATCTGCGCTCGTGGCATTGGTACCAAGTGCGGCATCTGAAACAGGCAGCACAACCATCAATCCCATAGACACTCCATGCCGGAAAAGAAAAAGCCCGCCCCCTTTCGGGAAACGGGCATGGTTAAGAAAGAAGCGCTAGCTCTACCGAGCCGCCAGCGCCACCACATCACAATGACGGCATCGGCCTCGTCGACCAGCGTTTGGGAAATAAAGAATTCCCGCTCATACCCGCCTTGCGGCAGCACTTCGCGCTTCTTGCGCATGAAGGCGCGCTTGCACTCCGGATCCAATCGACCGTCCGCCTCGTCGGTGAACAGCGTCTGGAACGACTGCCCTGAGTCCTGCGCCCGGTAGAGCGCAATACCCCGGGTGAGGCATTCGTTGATCCACACCTTCTTGCCGCCCGACATCACGGAGAACTCCTTGTCCCGATCGGATTCAGCATCATGGACGCGGATCTCGAATCCTTCCCGCTTCTCGCCGGTGGCCAGCGCCGTCTGCGTATGGATCGCGATGGTGAAGCGCGGCCCATAGCAGGCAAGCAGCAGGTCGTTGACGATCCCAGTCAGGGCCGGGCCCGCATCATCGATGGACAACGCGATGGCGCCGTCGTTGCCCAACGCCTTCGCAAGCAGCTTCCATAGGGCGACCTCGTCCGACAGCGCTTGCGCCTTGCCCTGCGCCGCCGGAATGCCAGCCAGTTCAGCGTCCAGGCGCTCACGCTCCGCGGTCAGCAAAAGGCGAGCTCGATGGCCACCGCACCGCGAGTTCCAGCGCCTGACCGCCCCGGCGGCGAAGGCGCCGTTGCTCGAGGCGGCCCCAACCGGGCTCGCCCAGGTGGAAAGCGACCTTGCCAGCATGGATCAGGAGGCGGCCGCCCGGGCAGACCGGCATCGCCGGGATGCGTCGGACGTCGACTCCCCAGTTGGGCGCTGTCCGGCGTGAGGTGGAGACGCTGGCCACGGAAGACGTGAGCGGCAAGCTCGTCGAACTCGGCCGCCAGGTCGCCGCAAGCCGTGAGCGGGTGGCCGAGTTGGAGGGCCGGATCGAATCACTGACCCGCAGCAAGGCAGCGGACCACATGACACGCACGACCTGCGCCAGCAACGGGCAAGTGGCGTACATTGCCCGCTCTGCACCGATTCCGCGATCCGTAACTGCTCGTCCCAGGCGCGTCCGATCAGAACCAGCCGGACATCGGCGTCCGCTACCGCAGCCAATTCGGCTGGTATGTCATGATCCCTGGGCACGTGTAGGCGGCGGTCTCGTAGGTGAGCAAGGCGTGGACAAGATCGAAACCCAGCAGCCCGGACAGGCTCATGGCGAAATCGGTATTTATATGGGTATAGACCGCCAGTTGCGCCACGTCGTCCGATCCACTCTGGCGGATCACGCCTTCGATGCCCGCGCCGGCTTGCCGCTCATCGAGCAGGATCGGCTGGTCGTAGAAGATGCCCCAGCGGTCGCGGATATGCGTGTACATGCCGATCGACGCGGTGCGGCGGCACGGATCGGCCCTGGCCTCTCGAGGGGACGATCCTATATGGACGTGCAGGCGATGTCCAATGGCGCCCGGCATTCGGCTTGGATGACGGCTCGCTAAACATCGGATCGGGATCGCTGCGAATGGCTCCGTAGCCGACGCAACGCTTGGCGCTTGTTTCGAGGTCCTGAGTGGCGGTCCAAGTCTGTCGACCTATCATCGGCGCCGTCTTATGGTCGGTATCGACTCGCCCTTTGCCGCGTGAGGTGCTCAAGTTCTACGACTACTACCTGCGCGGCAGAGACCGCGACACCATCCGCGCCGCGCTGCTGGTGGGTCAGCATCGCTGTCGAGGTACAGGGCGACGATGGGAAGCCGCCCCGCGCGCCGGCCGAGGCGTCAGCATTACCTCGCACGCGGAGATTTCGGTCAATGGCGGTCTGCTGGTCCTGCTGAAGGTTTTCCAGCAAATGCACTACAGTTGGCTCCTGCTGGGTCGCGAAAAATACATCACCCAAATATGGTATGAAATCCCGTGCATGTATATACTGCTGCTTGGGCTGCACGTTGCCCAACATTCCCATTGGAACCCGGGTCTCGCCCGGGTTTTTTTTTGGCCGCTCCAACTCAAGGCATAAGTGAGTTGTAGGCGCGCTCGCAGGCTACGCCGGCGATTCGTGCGGTGTTAGCATATATGCAGCCAACTCTCCCCGCTCGCTTATCAGCGCGGCTGAGCACGTCGGTAAGTACATCGAGGGGATCTCCGGCTGCCGCGGTTCCGCCGGGAGCGGCGATATTGCTGGCGGCGCGAGCGGCTGCAGCAAGCTGGGCAACTCGCCGCGCGGCTGCTCAGCAAGAGCTCCAGCGGCGCGAGCATCAGCCATGGCCTGATCACGTTCTTTCGCTGCGGCATTGGCGATTCCTCTCTGTTCTGCGATTCGCGTGGCCCCTCAACTTGAGGCACCTCGTGGCGAGGGCTGATGCCTATCAGAACGCTCCCCCCTTTAGTAGGGATGATAGAAATATATGCAAAGGGGTTAGAGGCGCCTCGACTGCAGCCCAGCCATCCGGGGATGGCCGCCGATCAACAAGGCTTGGCGGCTCAAACGTTTTACTCCCCGGGCTGAAGATGAACGATAACTGGCACTGACTCTCAGAATGAGGCAGACTGCTGCACGAACCTCATTGAATTCGCAGCCGGCCATCATTTCCATTTGGGGGGCAACAATGACGCGAACGCATCCACATCCGCAGTCGCTTGCCTCCCAAGTCGGTCTCGTGCTCCAGGACCTCGCTTGGCTGAATTGTGAGGTGATAGTACGGGTGCGCGGTGGCTACGCTATTACCACGAAGCTGCTGAAGGTTGACTCGCCTAACAAAACTTTCATCTTCGATGGTTGCCGCACCGATGCAGAGCGAGAAATATTGCTTGCCTCGGGGCAACTCGGCTTCTCAGCCATACTGCGAGGCGCAGAGACTGCTTTTGTCGTCGAAGATCCCCAGGTCGTTTATTTTCAGGGTAGACGGGCGTGTGCAGCTGCCTTCCCGCGGCGATTCCGCTACGATGAGCGTCGGCAGCATCCCCGTGCACCTGTGCCAGCCTCTTTGAGTCTCAACTGCGAATCGCCCCTAGAGGATGGTGAGCGTTTGAGGCTGAAAATCGTGGACGTGTCGCAAGCCGGGGTCGGTCTGCGCTCGGAAGAAAGCGACATCCGGCGGCTACCGATGGGCACGGTCTTGCGAGGCTGCAAGCTCGACCTTGGCAAGCAGAGCTTGCTAGATATTACGCTGCAGGTTGCCGGGTACGGCCTGCAGTGGCAGGGTCAAAGTGTGATTCACACCATCGGCTGCGCCTTTGTCTCGCTCACACTCAGTCAGCAGACCATCTTACAGCGACTGGTCTACCAGATCGAACTCGCAGGCCGGGAATGAGGTCGAGCGCGCCTTCGCAAAGCAACTCAACAGCGCCCGCCATTGCCGTGACCATCCAGCCCAGTAACGGACTCTTCTGAACGCATTTTCCTGCCTGCGCCACAAACTTCTTCGGCCGACCATACGCAATAAGGCCCGCAGTCGCGGATGCATTTATTTTTAGTGTTTTCATGGTAACTCTCGAATAAGGCACACCAACACCCAGCCGTTTTGTCAACTCGGCGCCAACGAGACTTGACTAGGCGGAGGGGCCGTTGCTAGCGAACCGCCACGAAGGCGATAGCCATTGGGGTAAAGAATGCCGCTTTTGCCTCATCTTCACCGCCTCCACAACTAGTCATCAATAGCGCGCAGATAACCACGCATGCGTAGCGCAGCCCGGGGTAATCGTCCTTTTGCAGCAGATTGATACGGTCAGGCTTAAAAAGACGTTCTGGAACAATGACTTAGCAATCCTCCGTTTCGCGCTGCACGGTCCTTTCTTTGCAGATTGGCACGCTTGCCCACCGTCACCGCCCTTGCGAAGCTGGCACACGGAGGAGGATCATGCTTAGGGTGCGCCGAACGGATCGGCTACCTGCAGCGCGCTGATCTTGCGCCACTGCTGCAACGCCGTGTTGATCGAAGACACAGGGTGAGCTGCTCCTGAGAGGTAACGTCGTGATGAAGGGCTACTTGAAGAATCCCGAAGCCACAGCACATGCGTTCGGCGGTGGCTGGTTCCATACGGGAGATGTCGCCGTTGTAGGCCCCTGACCAAGATACGCCCTTTATGCTCTGCAGCGCATAAGGGCGTATCTTGGTCGCAGGCCATCCACGGACGGATCCAGGTGATCCGGGTGCTCCGCGAAGTAGCGCTCGCTCGCGGCCATGAGGCGGCGAGATTCGACCGGCAGATTCGGACTCAGAACCATCGCGGCGAGCCGGAAGACGTTTGCCTCCCGTTGATTGCCGGCCTCGGCCAGTCGCCCACGGGCGGCGGCCGTGCATCTTTCCAGCAGCGCACTTTCCTCATCTCTCGATGTCACCGGCTGGTCTCCAAGTGGCTCACTACTACATCTTCCTCTCGGTCCGACGGCGCGTTGGCAACGGGGGAAGGTTGGTCTCACGCATCATGTAGCGTGCGCAGGCCTCGATGTCGTGCTCAGAAACTCCGGCTTCCGCAAAGGTGTTCCTCCATCCAGAAACGATGTCCAGAATCTGCTCGACTTCAGCATGTGCCTGGGCGGGCGTGAGCATGAAGCGGGTAGCTTGGGACAGGGCGTTTTCCAGCGTCGGGTCCGTGCCGTGATCGCCGACAATCAGTTGCTGGTAGGGAATGCCTTGCAATTGCGGCTGGATGTCATAGACCGGCGAAAGCCGCCAATTTTCGCCACCTTGATGTAGGAAGGCGTGATTCTTCGCATGGTCGTCTGTGTTTTCGATGAGGATGTTCAGGACCATGCGTCGGAACATTTGGAGACAGTCGTCGACTGGCGAGGGTGAATAGCGGCGAGCCACCTCCGCAATGTCCGCATAGGACATTTGTTCCTCAGGGATGCCTTCGGCAAGCAGCAGCGTGCGAGCGCTCGCGAAGTGGATCCGGTCGCCGCCAGTTTTCCGGTCAAACCGCTTGACCAGTAGCGTGTTATTCCTGCCCAACTGGACGAGCCTGGACTCGGGCGCCTCGATGCCGCACGCTTGCGCCAGCACGAGTGAGGCATGCTCGATCGCGCAGAAATCCACCTCGTCGCCCTCTGCTGGGAACTTGGCGATCCAGGAGCTTCCTTCATCATCGACAATCGCCTTGGGACGGGCGCCGCCGGCGGTGCCGCCCGGTCGCAGCAACTGGCGAAGACGATCGTCGATTGGCAGTTGCAGTTCGACGGCGCGCGCGGCCTCGAGCAATCCTGGCAGGTCACCGCGATGGAACACGGGAGGATGATTGACCTCATACCGATCCGCCACCCCGGCGAAGCCGAGCGCGCCGATCCGGTCCTCACCGGCCAAGGCCAGGTAGTCAATAGCCGCGCGCCTGCGTGGATTGAAGGCCCGATCGATAACGCGCCGGCCCCAGCGGTCCGGTCCAGCGTCTTCGAAGACAGGGTGTAGCTCTAGGCCGGACGGCGCTGAATACTTGCCATCACGGAGCGGCAAGTCTGGCGAGAGAGCGATGGCGTCCTTACGCTGCAGATAATCAGCTACGTAAGAGAACAGGCACTGCCGACCACCGATTAGATCCAGGCGGCCGCAGAGCACAGGTTCATGGCTGTGAGGTCGGTAAAACCAAACGTACAGGTGATCGTTCATGGTTTCTTCCACTGGGACTGCGACTTGGCGGCAGGCCGTTGTACGCGGGAGATCTCCAGATCCAGCGCGACCTCATCCGCGGCAGGATTGGCAATCTCTGGAAGCCATTTGAGGCGCCCAACCAGCCAGAGCGCCATTGCATAGACGGCGACTGACACCGACGGATCGCCTTGCTCCATCTTCCGGAGCGTCGGCACTGAAACCTGCATCCGCTCGGCGAAGGCCGCCATTGTCTCTTTGCGCCGCTTGCGGGCAACTTGCAGATTGAGACCGAGCTGAATCAGCGACCGGCTGACCGGGCCTGGTAGGGTTGAAACTGCGCTGGCTTTCCTAGGCATGATGCAAATAATAATAGCCCAAATCGCGAAAAATAGAACGTATTATTTGCTTTTTCGCCGGATGTCAGCCCTCTATTAGCGGCGCATACGCCACTTTCGCGTTCTTGGCACCTACGGCCTAGCGTTGCGTTGGTTCGGGTGTTCAGTTTTTGTTGTATCTCAGGCGGAAGGCGGCCGAGTGATCCACAGGGCGCCCACTTTTTTGGCTGGCATGTGTTGCGTGCTCGTGGCACCGGTCTTCGTTGCGTTGAGTTTGGTGTGGAGGCGCAACGGAAGGAACGCCAGGCCGGGAGTCTGACGACTGCGGTGTTGCGTGTTGCGCACTAAGGCGTGGGACTACGATCGCGTCTTTGGTTTGACACCCAGTTCCCACAGCACGTCGATGTTGCGCAGATATATGGAGACGTTCTCGGCCGAACTGTGGATGATCGAGTGCTCGCGCCCATCGACGGAGTCAACTTTTGCCGTCCACGGATCTTCCAGGCACTGGCAGACATCCTCGATATCGTCGCGATACTGCTGTAGCGCCTTCGGGGTCCAGGTCCGCATTGCATCTGGAGCCAACAACACAGAGAGCGTACCCTTGCGCTCCCCGATATACCGCACAGGGGAGAGCAGGCCGCCGACGTAAAGCATCATGAGCGCGTCGATGACGCGATCGTCATGGTCCTCGTCCCAGATGACCGCGAGGTCAAGGAATGCACAGCGATCGAGCCGGTTCAGAAGCTCGTCATGCCAGACCGGCGCCCGGAGGATGGAGTAATGTGTTCCCCGGCCGAGGTTGCCCACTGGGCGAGTTTCGTCATGCAGGGTCTGGAAGAAGGGGCAATAGGACATGAACGCTCCTTTCGGGAGAGAGACGGCTTCCGCCGCGGAACCGCAGCCATTTCGTGGCTGCGAGCATCAATGCAGACAGTATCACGCCGGATGGCATTCATCGTCGCCGTGCCTTATTTCCGGTGTTTAAGATTCTCCGGCATCGGGACGATTGCCGCTTCGGGTATGGCGCCAAGTTCTGCAAGCTTGTCCCGGGCGTCGCGATACTGTTCGTAGAATCTGGCCCACTTGCTGAATCCGCCCAGTTCACCAACTGCACGTAGCATAGCGAGGTGGGAAGCCGTCAGCAATTGCACGGTGGCTTCAAGCTCCGCAATCCGGAGGTCCTTGTCGGCAAGCGTCGCAACCATGTCAGCGCCAGATCGCTTGGTAGCGCGGCCACGCCAGCGCCGGTATTCCGCTTGGCGGCGCTGATACTCGGCAAGCAGCCTGCGGCGTGACTCGCTGCGGGTGATCGACGACGCTGCCCTGATGGACGGATGCAGCCGGGCGACCGCGCGCGCCGTGATGTCCTCGTCGTTGGTCAGCAACACCTCGAGGATCTCACGCATTTGCCCGTCATCGGCCGACGACGCTTCATTGGCTTTATTCATCATGTACTCCCCGTCGCCGGGGCAAGGAGAGGTCAATGCCATCGGGGAAGGGACGCTTGCCCGGCTGCGTTTGGAGCAGCCCTTGCACCCCAGCGAGCCGCTTTTCCGCGTGGTCGAGTTGGTTTTGCCAACCAATGCTGGTCGATGGGCGGGCCTTGATCGTTTCCACGGCAAGCTTGAGCTGGCCCTCGAGCCGAATCAGGTTCCGCCTATGCTCTGGCAGGTCAGTGGCCGAGAGGTGGCGACAGTCGGCGAAGCACTCCAGATGCTTGGCGCACGGATCGACCGTGAATGAGTTCAGGCAGTGCCCATAAGGGGTGGCATGGAATCCGTCCGCTTCGGCACGCAGGTACTCGTATGCGGCCGCGTCACCCTCCGTTTTCTGGATGCGCCGGAAGGCATCGACGATCGGACCGCTTGCCTTGCCACCCTTGATGAGCCGGGCAACCGTGCCGGCTTTTTCGCCGAGCAGGATCTCGACGTCCTGTGGAATTTCGATCTGCTCAAGATCCTCCGCCAGGCTGCGATGGTCGTATTCATAGCTTTGTGCAACGCTGCGCCGGTTGAAGCGCTTTGAGATGATCGTGTCGGCAACGCCAAGCCGGAACAGCTCGGTGTTCTGCAAATGGCGCAGCATGTGTGCCTCGATCTTCAAGGCCCGGTCTTCGTCGGTCTGTCCGTATTTTTCAAACAGCGTCGGCAGGTGCTTCGCGTCACCCAGCGACTGTCCGATGAACGTAGGGTCTGGCCGGTTGACCGCCATGTAGCGGGTCACATCGCAAAGCCCATCGTTGCGTTCCTCGGCCACCGACCGTTTCGGCTGCACGAACAGCAACTCCCAGGGCTCAACGAATCCCGTGGCCAGCGGAAGCCGCATGGTGTCAGACACCTTCGTTGGCGTCGTGAACCGGATATATTCCTCGAGCTCGCCAACGTGTAAGTATGCGGCGTGCCACTCCATCCGCTTTCCAAGGCCGATCGGCAAGCCATCAGCATATCGGAAGCGCATGCTGGTCTTGCCTTCACGCATCGCCTTCACCAGACGATTCCCAAACACGTAGACAGCCATGTCGAGGGTCAGGGCGCCATTCCGCCACAGCGCACACTGGTGGTCATGCAGTTCATCAAACACTGACGGATCGAGGCCATCGCGGTAGCGTTTTATGAACGGATCTCGCTCAATGCCTAGCCAGAATGGGTTGCCTGCCAGGCGGGTGTAAAGCTCGATGACAGGTACGAGACTGTCGACCGGATACCATGGCAACAGTCGCTCCGTCTCACATTGCAGTTTCAGCGTCGCGCGGAGGGGTTCTGTGAGCTTGGCTACCCGGTCAAGTGTCTCTGTCAGCAACGCCCGGAACATTTCCGGGACCGGCTGGGCGCCTTCAAACAGGACGCGACTGTCCGCTTCAGCGTCCTGCTGCTTTTCCGCAAAGTGGCGCACCATCAAGGATGTCGAGATGCCACCGGACTCACCGGCTGGACGACCCTTCGAGTCCAGATACGTCCGCTCACGCTTCCATCGAGCGGCAGCAACGCAACTTCCCCTGCACGCATGCCGGTCACGATCAGAGTGCGCACTGCAGCGAACCGCAGCTCGTCCATGAACGTGCGTGGCCGTTCGGTCATCACGATGCGGGTCAGCTCCCAGAACGCCCGGCGTTCAGGCAGGCGTTCGCCGCGCTTGCGAGCCTCCAGGTCGGCCCGCAATTCCTCCTGCGACCAGGTATGCTTTGCCTTGTTCGTACCGTTTGCTTGCATGCGCGGGACAGCTAGCGATGGGTACAATGGGCCTGCATCGCAAATGTGCTGAGCATCAAACACTGTCTTGACGATGCCGACCACCTGATCCCCCAGCTTGCCGGTCGCCTGGCATGCTGTTGCAATACGAATAGCCGCACGCAGATCATCGGCGGTCAGTTGCCACGGGGCCTTGTCCACGCACGTGGCGATCACCCGCAGCGGACGCGCGATACTATGTGCCACATACCGCGTGGTGTTACGCCTGAACAGCAACTGTTCAGCCACCGCTGCCTTAATCAGGTCTTGCCACGAGACAGCCAGCGCTCGCCGGGGCAGTGGCATCAGGCCACGCTCGACGCGCTCTGCATTGACGATAGCCAGCGCCTTCGCCTCAGCGCCGAGATCTCGCAGGTAGTGGTTTGGGGGTGGCACGTCACAGGTAACCGCCGTCAGATTCCAGCCGACACCGTCACGAGCAGCGCCTGCCTCGTCCAGAGGTATGTCCCATTGCAGGCCCTTTTCACCGACGAGTGCCTTGCCCAACTCGATGAAGGCAGAGTAGTGTGGGTTCATCGGCGCTCGCCTTCCAACTCGTCAATGACCGCCTGTATTTCGGCGATCGTGCGCTGCAGTTGCAGGTAGGCCGGCGATCGGGCATCACCACGGGAACTCAGCTCGAAGAGCGAGACCACTTCACGCATTGCGGCCAATACACTCTCGTGCATCGTTTTGTCGTGCAAAGGCATGAACTTCCTGCACCCATAGCACGACGTCACCGGATTGTAGGGGCAGGCTGGTTGCCCTGACGTGCAGCCGCCGATGCCGGCGATCGGGATGCCGTGAGGCACGCCGGCGATCTGCTGTTCTCCCTTGAGCTGGGCGAGCTCTTCCGGGGAGATGAACCGATCGTGCGCGATCTTTGCCACCCGCCGGTATATCTCTGACGCGCCGAGTGCCCGGTTGACCCGTTCCGCGTGAGAGGCTGACGCCGCAAAGTACACCAGCCCCGTCCGTACATCGGAATGCCCCATGAACTCGGCCAGTTCTTCGTGGCTTGCACCAGCGTCAACGAGGCGTTGGGCTGCCGTATGGCGAAGGTCCATCGCGCAAGCGTCATCCCCGATGAGGCGTTCCACGCAGCGGGCGATGCGAGAGCCGGCTTCATGATTGGATCTGACGTCGAAGACGCGATCACTCGCGTCGCCACCGTGCAAATCTGCATATGCCACCAGGGCCGTGAACAGCACCGCCCACTCCTGTTTCACACGACGGACCATCGGCCTTTTGCGAAGCCTTCCCCGTTGCTTGACCATGACGAACGTGAGGTGAACGGCCGGCTCGCCGCGGGGTTCTGGCTGCCAGACCCGTACATCACGCCTCGTCAGCATCGCGACCTGAATGGGGCGCATGGCGAACTGATAGGAACAGAGCACCATCGCGGCCTCGCAAAGCTCGTCATGCACGACGCCTGACCAACCTCGGGTCCTCACCAGGTCCGATGTTTCGTCCAGATAGCGAACGATCACGGCTTCTTCATCAGCGCTCAGGAAGACATCCCCGGACCGCACACCGGTGTATGAGTCCGACGCGGGGCCGGGCAGGGCAGCGCTGACATAGGTCAGATACGACTCGGACCACCCGTGCAGGCGATGCCTGCATAGCAGCCGCAGGACCGCCTTAACGAATCGATAGGCATGAACCGGCAACTGACGAGCGCGCAGCGCCATCCATATCATTGAGATGCGAGTTGGGCCGGCTGCAACAACGCGGTCGACGTCATGCACCTCGAGATGCATTGCTGCGGCCAATACATTGAAGCAGGTCGAGATATGCACGTCTTCGCCCAGCAGGAAGACCAGTAGATGCTTCTGCAGAGCGCCGTAGACGGCAGGATACCGGCCAAAGTCGAGCCGGCCCATCCGACCATTGAGGTGAAGTCCGAAGACCTCTGTCTGACCGACTGCCGGGATGGAGCGGAGTTTGTCGTCGAAGTCGTCGTAGTAGCGTACAACGGGCGGTAGCTCCGGCAACGACGCCACCATGCTTTCGAGCACCGATGGCCCGGCTTGCCCACGAAGCCGGGATGGGAAGGCCTCCAGCATGATCAGCGTCCCTGCGGCAGCGCGCGCAGCAAGGCCACACGATCGTCGAACGCGTCGTTCCATACGCTCGCGAGTCGGCCTTCAAAGACAGCCCTGGCATAGCGCGAGGGCATGTCCGACTCTTTCGACCATCCGAAGAATGTACGCAGTTTCTGCAGCGCTTCGGGCATCGAGTCGCCTCGCTCCAGCAACTGGTGAAGCCTCAATACGGCGCTGGTATGCCGGAGGTCGTGGCAGGTGACCGACTTCTTTTCGGTGCGGTCATGCAGTTCCTGCAGCGCATCCGTAGGCAACGCTTTCGATATCGTTGTAAAGATTTTCGTCAACGACTCTGTGGAAAGAGGGCCGCCAGTCTGGGCGCTTAACATGAACGAATGCGAAGGCCGGCCCCGATAATTGTCGACATAGGGGTAATCGTACTTTTCGTGCAAAATCTGGCGGTTTCCCTGAAAGCCTTTGTCGACAAGGCTTTCCGACAAGCCCACACTCGTTAGCCGCTGCGAATGCGGAGAGGGCGTAACATATCCGCCCGCGATTCGGATCGCGCCATCTCGATAGGGGCAAGAGATGCCGGGCTTGGGATTTCGCTATGTGGGAAGTGACCGGCTGCCGATGCGGCTGTCGGAATTCGATGTCGAGCGGTACTTTGCATTGACCGACAGTGACGTCGCAGTGCTCAATGAGCGCTTTCGGACCGATCGGCGCGCTGGCGCGGCCATCCAACTGGTATTTCTGCGCGCAAGTGGGCATAGCCTCGGCCAGGTAAGTACACTGCCGCGCCAGTTGCTTCACTATGTCGGCCAGCGGCTCGGCCTACCGACGCCGACGATCGCATCGCTCCGGACTCTATATCGCCGGTACAAGACGCTCTATGACCACCTGATCTGGGCTGCGGGTATCTGGGCTTGAAGTCGATCAGCCCGGACCAGTGGGCGGAGCTCGAAGCATGGATGCGCCAGGATGCCAAAGAATCGCTCACGCTCGACGAACTGCTTCAACACGCGCACTACTGGCTGTACGAGCGCAAGATTCTGATTCCCGCCGACCGAACCCTGCGGGATCTTGGACGATCGATCTGGGCGGAGATCGAGCGTCACACGCTCGATCTGATCGGGGCGACCATTCCTGAGACGCAACTGGTGCGCGCTGATGCAGAACTATCGAGCCTACACGAGCCCGCGGGCATGACCGTTCTCGAGTGGCTCAAGACGCCGCCGGCCCGGCACAGTCCGACGACGCTCACAGAAACCGTGGAGAAGATTCAGTATCTCAAGGAGATCGGGGTACACACGTGGACGCTGGACACCGTGCCGATCGATAAGCAGCGTGCCTGGGCACAGCGGATTCAGGCGCGCCGTCCAGTGAAGACCCGCGAGCTCAAGGTGTCGACGCGCACGCTTGAGGTGGTGTTTTTTCTACGCGTGACACTGCTCGAGTTGACCGATTCGCTGCTCTATCAAATCGGACGTCGCGTTTCCGATCTGGTTCGGTACGCTTACAACAAGACCACAACGAAACAGGCTCGCTCGGCAGTTGAATACCGACAACAACTGGTTGCGATCAAAGCGCTCGTTCGTGACAATACGCGCCCGGCGGAAGCCCGACTTGCAGATATTGAAGCACTGCTTGGGGAACTACAGGACAAGCCTCCCGCCAGCCATGCAGCCAGCGTGCGCGAAACGCTGACTGATGATAACCGGCGCATCCGTAGTCTCCTTGCACCCCTATGTGAACTGGAATTATCGGGCCGAGAGGCAGAACCAAGCCTGCAGCAACTCGAGCTTATCGCCAGGCTGCGCGATAGCGGCGCGACGGAGTTGCCCATTGACCACGGAGTGCCGATTAGCGCCAACTGGCGCGCCATGGTCGACTGCGACGATCGTAAACGTGCACTGCGCGCTTTGGAAGCCGCCGCGATCACGAGCTTGCGCAAAGATCTGCGCCGCGGATCGGTGTGGATCAACCACAGTCTGTCCTTTCGTGAACGTGACCAGATGCTGATTCCGCCGTCAGATTGGGAGTCCGAGCGAGGCCGACACCTATCGTTATTGGGTCTACCAGCTACAGCGGATCCCTTTCTCGAGCGATTGACTGAGAACCTGAAGGCCGGCCTCGCGGCGCTGGAGGAAGCTCGCGAAGCCGGCCGCGTGACCATCGGCAAGGATGGCGCTCTGCACCTCTCGGCACTTGAGGCGCTACCGACGGACGGAGTACCGAGGCGCACACGCGACCTGCTGTTCAAGGCGATCGGCACAGCTCAGTTTGCGGATCTGATGATGGAAGTGGATGTCCACACGGGCTTTAGCGAAGTACTGCTGGCACGGAAGGCACGCGATGCCAACGAACTTGTCTCACTCTACGGTGCACTGATGGCACACGGCACCGAGATCGACGCGAAAGGCGTTGCCGCTATGATTCAGCAAGTCGATGCTGCGGCGATTTCGAACACAATGCGTGTGCTTGAGATGTCGGGACGGCTGTCGCGAGCCAACTCGCGCGTGGTTGAGTTTCAACGTACGCACCCCATCACGGAGTTGTGGGGAAGCGGGCAGCGAGCCTCGAGCGACTCGATGAGCCTGGATACTTCACCTCATCTGTTTTACGCTCGTGTCGATCCGCGTAGGCGCACGCATGCAGTCGGTATCTACACGCATGTCCTGGATCAGCATGGCATCGTGTACAACCAGCCGATCGTCCTTAACGAGCGCCAGGCGGGGGTCGCAATTGAAGGGGCAGTGCGCCACAGCGACACGCGCGAAGATGGCGGCCTTCTCGCGCTTGCCGTTGATACGCATGGATATACGAATGTGGGGATGGCCGTATCGAAGCTGCTCGGCTTCGATCTATGCCCGCGGCTACGCAATTTGTCGGAGCGCAAGCTCTATCTGCCACGGGGTATGGAGATAGCCAAAGATCTTGCTCCCATAGTGGATCATGGTATCTCACTGAAGCCTATTCGCGACGGCTGGGACGGGCTGCTGCGGCTCGTTGCATCAATCAAGTCAGGGCGTGTCAGCGCTGTGGTCGCGTTGCAGCGATTCGGCAGCGCAGCCCAAGGAGATCCGATTTATCGGGCGGCGGAACAACTTGGCAAGCTGCTGCGCACCCTGTTCCTGTGCGACTATTTCAGCAACGTCGAGTTTCGCCGAGAACTGCATGCGCTACTCAGTCGCGGTGAGTCGGTGCACGAGCTCCAGCGTACGATCTATACGGGGAAGGTCACGCCGGAGCGCGGCCGTCGTCGTGACGAAATGATCGCGATTTCTGGCTCCTTGACCCTGCTGACGAACCTGGTGATTGCCTGGAACACGCAGCGCATGCAAGCGACAGTCGACGCGTGGCGCGGCAAGGGACAGCGAGTCGACGACGATTGGCTGCGTCGAATGGGGCCGGCGCATTCGGCCCATGTGAACTTTCGGGGCACGTTGCGATTTCCCCTTGAGCAGTACCAGGACATGCTGCTCGAGGCGGCGCCCTGGCAGCGTGCCGCAGGATCGTGAGGGCCACCTTCAGATCCTATGAGACAGGGACAAGCCGATGCTTAGAATCAGCGTGTCGTGCTTGGCTCACAGGAGATAGCGTCATGCGTACAGATCAGGCATACACGAGTATCGAGGACGTGTTGGCGGTCTCGCTCGAACTGGCGGCCGCGAAGTGGAAGGTCGCGTTACACGACGGGCACCGCGAGCAGCCTGCGGTGCATACGGTCGCGCAGCTGCAAGCCGTAGCGCGTCTGCAGGCGGTGCTGGACCTGATCGAACAGCACAAGGACAAGTGGTCGCTGCCAGCAGGTGTGCGCGTCGTCGTAAGCTACGAGGCCGGCCAGGACGGATTTTGGATCTGTCGTGCGCTTCAGGGGCGCGGCATCGAGTGCTACGTCATCGATCCAGCCAGCATTCCCGTCGAACGCCACAAGCGACGCGCGAAGACCGACCGGCTCGATGCCATCAAGCTGGTGATCAACCTGCGCGCATGGCTACGTGGCGAGCGCGACCGCATGCACGTGGTTCACGTCCCATCGCCGCAGGACGAAGCGTCGCGGCACCTGATGCGCGATCGCGGGCAACTGCAGAAGGAAGTGCTGCAGCACTGCGACCGGATGCGAAAACTGCTGGCCACGCTCGGCTGCTGGGATGAGGTGGATCACAAGCACTTCGCCGGCCGGCTCGCCCGTGACGAGGTGAAGTGTCACGACGGCGCGCCGTTGTCGCCCGAAATGCGCGGGCGGTTGCTGCGTGAGTGCGAACGGCTCGCGCTGGCACAGCAGCAACTCGCGGAGCTGGAGAAAACGCGACAGGCAAGCCTGCCCGCCCCCGCGCGCCAGCGACGCGATGACCTGGCGCGCCTGAAAGGGATTGGCGAAGTGGGCGCGTCGCGCCTCGCGCTCGAACTGTTCTGGAGGGAGTTCAGCAACCGGCGCCAAGTGGGGGCCTGTACGGGCCTGGTGCCCCAGCCCTACGACAGCGGCGAGAGCCAGGTCGACCAGGGCATCAGCAAACAGGGCAACCGACGAGTGCGCGCGTTACTGGTCGAGATGGCATGGTGCTGGCTGCGTTACCAGCCCGACAGTGCACTTACGCGCTGGTTCAACGAGCGCACCCAGAGCACGGGACCAAACCGGCGGGCTCGGCGCATCGCGATCGTTGCAGTCGCACGGCGACTGGCTATTGCGCTGTGGCGCTATCTGAAAGACGGTGAGATTCCCGAAGGCGCACGCCTGAAGTCGGCGTAGGCCTCCTAAAAGCTTGCAGGAAAGAGGTAACGGCCCGGTCAGGCAACTACGCAAGCACAAACGGTCTGAGGTGAACATGCCCGTCCTCCTCCCGGGTTGCTGATGCAACCGATTTATCAAGATGGGGCATGTTCCTGGTTGATGATTCGATGATTCCGGCGTAATGCGCATGCAGGATGAGGCTGGCCAAGCGCCGGCGGATAGATGCTATGAAAGGGACGCGATAACGCGGTGCCCTAAAATTTCCACATCGCATCGGTCCGTGTTAAAGGAGGCATCATGCGAAATTCCGCTTACGCAGCTGACAGAGAGGAACTCGTGCTGGCGGTCTCACTTGAGCTTGCCACGGCCAGCTGGAAGATAGCGTGCCACGACGGTCGCCGCGACAAACCCGCGGTGCACACCCTCACCAATCCGCAGGCCGGGGCGCGCCTGCAGGCCGCCCTGGCTCTGATCGAGCACCAGAAGCAGCAATGGTCGCTGCCGCCTGCCGTGCGCACCGTTGTCTGCTACGAAGCCGGCCAGGACGCGTTCTGGATCTGTCGTGCACTGCAGGCACATGGCATTGAATGTTACGTCGTCGATGCCGCGAGCATTCCGGTCGCACGCCACAGGCGGCGTGCGAAGACGGACCGCCTGGATGCCATCAAGCTCGTGCTCAACCTGCGCGCATGGCTGCACGGCGAGCGCGACCGCATGCACGTCGTCCATGTTCCCTCCGTACAGGACGAGGCGCTGCGCCACCTGACCCGCGATCGCGCAGAGCTCCAGAAGGAGGTTCTCCAGCACCGCAACCGGATGGGAAAGCTGTTGCGCACGCTCGGCTGCTGGGACGACCTCAAACATGGGTTCGCCAGCCGGCTTGCCCGGGGGGAGGTCACGTGCTACGACGGTTCCCCACTGTCCCCCGAAATGCACGACCGGCTCCTGCGCGAATGCGAACGGCTCGCTCTCGCCAGGCAGCAGCTCGCCGCCCTGGAGAAGGCGCGGCACCAAGCCCTTCCCGCCACGGTGCGCGAAAGGATAGATCACCTCACACGCCTGAAGGGAGTGGGCCAGATTGGCGCGTCCCGACTGGTGCTTGAACTCTTCTGGCGGCAGTTCGACAACCGCCGTCAGGTCGGCTCTTGCACCGGTCTCGTCCCGCAGCCGTACGACAGCGGCGACAGTCACACCGATCAGGGCATCAGTAAGCAGGGCAACCGGCGCGTGCGGTCACTGCTGGTCGAGATGGCCTGGTACTGGCTGCGCTACCAGCCCGGCAGCGTGCTTGCGCAGTGGTTCCGCCATCGCACTGAGGGCACCGGCGCCAACCGGCGCGCGAGACGCATTGCGATCGTCGCGGTGGCGCGGCGGCTGGTGATCCTCCTGTGGCGCTACCTCGAGGACGGCGTGATCCCCCAAGGAGTACAGCTTAAGCCGTCCGCATAGCCAGGCAGACGTCGATACCCGCAACGCTCACTACCGGCCAGACTGGCTCATCACCACGGCCATGAAGCGGAAGTACCCGGTGACTACCGTGGTTGTTCATGCAACCGATGCTGATAGATGGGGTACTCCCCGGAACGCTTTCCGGCGCAATGCGCATACTGCATCAGGCTGGCTCTACGCCAGCGGATAGAAGAAGGTGGGACGCCAGGTCCCACGCGCGCGACAACCGGCTTCACGTTGGCCCAGGCGCTGCCAGGGGAGGTGCGCAGAATCGGACGTGTCATTCAAGCACAGTTACACGAATGCCGCCTGTAGGGTGGCAGGCGCAATAACCCGCGCGCCCGCCACCCTGTACCAGCGTATCGCGCTTCGCAGCGTCAAGGGGCCGCTGACGCCAGGCTTCGCCTGCCCTTGACCCTGCTACGCGCTTTCCTGACAAGGAGCCCCTCAGGAGGTTGTGTACACCGCCTTGACAAATACTTACCCTTCATAGAAGAAGGTGGTCAGACGTCACGTCTGACGCGCGCAAGGCTTCAGACTACGCCGCACGTAGGAAGATTTGGTCGGCTAGCTCCAAAGGAACTTGACAAACCAATGCTCATAGAAGGAGGAGGCAAGATGGACATCAATACCGACGCAGTCGACGAAGTCGTCCTCGCACTGCTCTACCTCAATTTATGCGGCGAGAATCGCGCCTGGAAAAGTTTTGACTGGGACGCGCTGAATCGCTTGCACGACAAAGGGCTCATCGGGGATCCGGTGAACCGGGCGAAGTCGGTGTGGCTAACCGACGAGGGCCTCGGCGAGGCCGAGCGGATGTTCACGAAATACTTCGTCCGTGCTGGCGACTAGCAAGTGGTTAGCAGGCACATGTGTTCTATGGCACACAAGCATGCAGCGCGCCTTTTTGCATTGTCCAAAGGCTCTCAGGCTGCGTTTGCTGGCAAGGCTGGCGCCAGATTTTGCATTGAAAGGCAGCAAGCAGTGAACTTGATGATTTCTTAACGCTTTGATTTGTAAAGGCAATTCGCTTCTTACCGCCAGATTTTGCACGGAAAGTACGATTAGTGCGCCAGGAGACTGGCAGAGAGTAGTCGATGAAAGTTCGATACAGGAAAGGAATAGCGAACCACCCTGGCCCCGAGTCATGCGGCGGCACCCGCGAGGGCGCAGCCGAAGCGTTGACAGGGGAGAGTGCAGGCCAGCCATTGAGCCGCGAAATCATTCTGTCTGGAGCGCCGACGCTGTTGATCGAAGCGGAAGGCAACATCGTCGAGGGCGCTAAACGCGAGCCCTCGGCGGGCTCCACGCGGTCGAAGACCCTGAGCATGCACAGAAGCTCTCTGCACAGGAACTGGGAGATCTCGCCAGTGCCCACCGAGCAGTTGGCGGTGGGCGGGTCGGGGAAGGCCGATGGCCGTACGCCCGACATTGACGCTGGCGAGAAGTCAGATGCTTGCGTAGTACCGGTGAACGATCCGAACAACGACACGGCCTCAAAGTCGGCGTCTGCGGAGGCTCGGGAGGGAAGGCGAGCAGCCAAGAGGAACGCCGAACAATCTCCCGCGCCCCGGACACAGAGCCGGTCCCGCGCGTCGACGGGGTTGGACGGCGTACGCGAAGCAGCCTGTGCCCAAAAGGCATCGGGCAAGAAGGTGCAGTTCACCGCGCTGATGCACCACATCACGCCGCGATTGCTGATCGACAGCTTCATGCATTTGAAGAAGTCGGCAGCGGCCGGGGTTGATGGAGTGACATGGCACGACTACGAGGAAGGCTTGGTCGAGCGGATAGGCAAGCTCTGGGACGCGGTGCAAGCTGGCCGCTACCGTGCCCTGCCATCAAGGCGAGTATACATCCCCAAAGCGGACGGCAAACAGCGTCCGCTAGGCATCGCTGCGCTGGAGGACAAGATCGTCCAGCAGGCGGTGGTGACAGTGCTCACACCAATCTACGAGGCCGATTTCCTTGGGTTTTCCTACGGGTTCCGGCCCGGACGTGGCCAGCACCAGGCGCTTGATGCGCTGTGGGTAGGGCTGCATTGGAAGAAAGTGAACTGGGTGCTCGACGCGGATATTCGCTCGTTCTTGGATCGCGCATGAGAATGCCCTTTGGTTCATGAGGAGTGTTCGAAGAGGTCGGGTTGCTCGCTGACAGCCTTGATGCGCAAGCCTTTTCGCCGTCCCTGGCACACCAGGACGGCATCGAGTTCGCCGCGCTTTACACGCTGCAACACAGTTTGGCGGGACACGCCGAGCAGCTTGGTTGCTTCCTGCATGACGACGTAGCCATCGGGGCTGTGCGCGACGAATTGCTGCCGCAGCGCATCGGTGATGCGGATGCGCCAGGGCGCACCGGGCGTGGTCTGTTCGCCGGCGATAAAGCCGTCGTTGACCCAACGGTGTAGTGTGGACGGCGCGGTACCCAACACGCGTGCGGCCTGGCGGATGCTGAGCAACTCGCCGTCAGGAAGCGCTGTGGGGCGCTCGAAACAAGGGATATGCCAATGGCGCCGCAAGTTGCCTACGAGGTTCTGGTTAAAGCGCAGACCGCGCGCTGTTACCCGGCCCTGTGTGTTGAGGATGCCGGCGATGGTGGCATCGGGATAGTGCTCGGCTAGACGGCGGACCAGGGCAATTGTGTCTTCGTCGGTGCGAATGGTCGCGGGCCGCGAGCGCGGCAAGGCGACCTCGCAGTCGGTAAGCTTGCCGCCGCGCCAACGCAGCTTCAGATGCGCCCGGAATTCTTCGCGATGGACGGTAATACTCACCTCCTCGAGCAGCGTGCGAAGCAATTGCTTCCTGTCGCGCAGTGTGAGGGTCGGTGCGTCCCACAACTGTTTGAGGTCTTTACCGATAGCAAGCAGACCCTTGCGCTGTTCAGTGCTCAGCGTGCATGGACGAAGCTGTTCACGCCGAGCAAGTTCTGCCTGAGCCTGTTCGAGCTCACGCAACTGCTGCTCCCACTGCGCTTCGAGACCGCGTGCCACCAGGCGGTTCTCGGGGTCGACGGCGTGGTACCGCCGTTCGGCGCGCTGTGCCTCGTAGTGGGCTCGTTCAACGTTCAGTCGCCACTGTGCAAGCGCGGCGTCGTGATCGGCCTCGAGGTGTTCGGCCGCACGCACGGCTGCAGCGATGCCGGCCGGCTCCACGGCTTGCAAAAAGGCCTGCGCAACGGCGGCATCGATTTGCAGGCCCCCAACATTGAGGCAGAAGACGCCGCGGCCATTCTCGATTCCTTTGTTGGAGCAATGGTACCCGGGCGTCTGATTGGTTCCGCGATAGTGCGTCTTGAGTCGCCGACCGCAGTGACCACAGCAGGCCAGGCCTTGCAGCAAGGCGGCGCCTTCTCTCACAGCGCCTCCGACCTGATGAGGCCGGGGCTTGGTATTGGCCCCCAGGCGCATTTGATTGGCTTCATAGGTCATCCAATCGAGATATCCTTCGTGGTGGTCCCGGATGAGCACGGCCCATTGCGACTGGGGCAGCCGGCGCAATCGGGTCTTGAGCACGCCATGTTCATCGACGTAGCGCTCTTGCCGGGTCTTGCCGTAGCAGTAGGCGCCAGCATAAACCGGATTGGTGAGGACATTGTAGATGGCGGTATAGGTCGGGGCGACCCAGCGGATCTGCGCGGTGTGATTGAGCTGCAGCGGGAATGACAGATTCTCGGCGCGGAACCACAGCCAGACGCGGCGGGCAGAGCCGAGCTCGCTAAAACGCTCGAACACGGTGCGCAGCGCACCGACGACGGCTTCATCCGGATGCAGCCTGACTTCGCCGTCGGCCTCACCCCACACCAGTCCGGTGGGCAGGCCGCGGCGCAACTCGCCGCGGGCAGCCTTGTTGCGGATGCCGCCGTCCAGACGCGCGCGTAGGATGTGCAGTTCGGCTTCGCTCATGGTGCCCTTCAGGCCGAGCAACAGGCGGTCGTTGAACAGCGCCGGGTTATACACGCCGTCAGCATCGCCGATGAGCGTATCGGTCATGCTGCACAGGTCCAGCAGGCGGTACCAGTCGGAATTATTGCGCGCCAGGCGGGAGACCTCCAATCCGAGAATAATGCCGACGTGCCCGAGCGCGACTTCGGCGGTCATGCGGGCGAACCCGCCACGGTGCGCGGCGCTGGCGCCCGAGAGGCCCAGATCCTCGTCGACCACGCTGACCTGCTGCGCGGGCCAACCGAGGGCGGTGGCTCGTTGTGCGAGCGCGTACTGGCGCTGCGTCGATTCGCGATTGTGCTCGACTTGGCTGGCGCTGGACTGACGGATGTAGACGAAGGCGGTGCGCTGCAAATGGCTGGGGCCGATCTTGTTGGAGGTGTCAATCATCATTGTTCTCCCGGGGCAGCGGGTTGTTGTAGCTCACGAGCTTCGCAATCGCCTGGGCGAGGCCGTTGATTACCGCCTCGCGTGTCGTTGGATCGAGTTGTTCCCACAGGCTGTCGTCGCCGGACGGCAGATCCGCAAGGGGTAGGTTCAGTTGCATCGTTGCTCTCCTGTTCCGTCTGGCGCAGCAAAGCGTCAATGATGAGGCGAGCGTGGAGCAGGTCGGCAAGCGAGCCCAGCGCATCGGATGTTGGGACGCTGGTACCTGTGGAAACGCTGCCGGAGGCGGCAGCGAAATCGGTCCAGTCGGCGGGAATCAGCCCACGTGATTGGTCGGGAAGCGTCAGCAGAAGGTGCAATCGGCCGGCCCGTTGCCGTCGGCTGATGACCTGGAGGCGCCGGCCCTCGAACGGGTGGCCGGATCGTGTGATGACAACAGATTCAGGAACGTGGTGGAGAGGGGTAGTCTGTGGTGGTTTCCTTCGACACGGTCGACCACGGGTGGATGATGCGGTTCCTTGAGCACCGAATTGCGGATAAGCGCCTGCTGCGGCTGATCCGCAAGTGGCTGACGGCCGGCGTCATCGAGAACGGGGCGAAGACGGAAATACGGGTAGGTACCCCACAGGGGGCGGTGATTTCACCGCTGCTCGCGAACATCTACCTGCACTACGTTTTTGACTTATGGCTCCAGCGATGGCGTCGCCGCGACGCTAAGGGTGACGTGATCGTCGTGCGATATGCTGACGATAGCGTCGTGGGCTTCGAGGCCGAGGCTGACGCCTCGCGATTCCTGGAGGCCTTGAAGGCGCGATTCGCTCAATTCGGGTTGTCGCTCAACGAACAGAAAACGCGGGTGTTGCAGTTTGGTCGCTACGCGGCCAGCCAACGCAAGCGCGCCGGCCTGGGCCGGCCGCAGACGTTTGACTTCCTAGGGTTCACGCACATTTGCGCAACCAAGCGGTCGAATGGCGGCTTCATCGTCAAGCGGTTGACATCGAGCAATCGGATGCGTGCCACACTCAAGGCACTGCGGCAGGCGCTGTACCGGCGCCGGCACGAACCGATCGCAGTGGTCGGCACATGGCTACGCCGTGTGATGCAGGGCTACTTCAACTATCACGCCGTCCCCGGCAACAACCTGCGCTTAAGTCGATTCCGTTCCGGGGTCTGCCGAGCCTGGTTACATGCCCTTCGACGACGTGGGCAATATGGACGAATGCCCTGGGCGCGATTCCTCCGACGGGTCGCGCCATATGTACCGTCAGTTCGCGTTCTGCACCCTTACCCAACACAGCGCTTCTTCGCGTCATGACTCAAGGCAGGAGCCGTATGCGGTAGCTCTGCACGTACGGATCTGTGCGGGGGGCGGGGGGTAACCTCCGTCCCTACCGCGATCCCCACATAGCACTGCACCAGGCCCGCCGTTGCGTCGCTGACGGGAATTTGCCTGACCGAATGGCGCGTTTTGATGCTGGGTTTCGAGTAACGGCTGTCGCTGCCAGCTTCTTCATACTCGTTTTGCCGGACGTTCAGCCAGTACCTTGTCCGGCCAAGTTCGCGGTCATAGCTGCTCTTGATGGCGTCCGCTGGCAGCAGCAAGAGTTCGCCGCGGCGCAGACCCTGATGCAGCATCAACACGAACGCGATGAAGACCCGCCACCGTGTGTGTGCGCGCTGAAAGGGATTGGCATCCGATTCCGGATCCAGGATCTGATAGAGACTCTCGACCACGCTGGAGGGCAACGACCGAACGGTCTCGCTGCGGGCACCTTGCCGAATGTGAAGCTGGCGGTAAAGAGTTGATAGTCGGTGGATCCGCGCTTCGATCTGTCGCATCTTCGCGTCCGCCGACTTCGACAGCCATGTGACCACCGATGTCACGAACGCCAGCCCGGTCCGCCACCGGTCCTCATTGCTGCGAGTGGCGACAGGCTGATTACGCAGGCTCACGAACCACGACTCGAGAATGTCCGCAAGGCGGGCATCATCAAGGTCGGATAGCGCGTCATCCAGCGCATTCGCCTTGAATGACCGATCCGCATGCTCATACAGGTTCTCGATGTACCGCAGCCGGATGGTCTGCGTGGACGTTGCCCACTGAGCACCCGCGACGACCAGCCAGACCGCGGCCCAGTACCTGGGCATGTGATGGCTGTCGACCAGCGCAACTCCCCGTAGCGCCCGCGGCACGGCGGCGGCGCTGACCTGAACGAACATAAAACCCACCACAAAACGCAACGGCGAAAGATACCATAAAAGCACTTTTCCGTTGCGGTACCTGAAGTCTCCGTGCCGTCCCAAACGCAACACTTCAGGACATACCAACAGTTCGCATAATTTGCTTTATGTTAAATTGTTATGCTATATAACAATGACATTCTGCTCCCGGCGTTGGTTTGCACAAACTTGTTCCCGGTTTTTGCAGAATTTTGTTCCTGGCCCCATGGGCCAGCCCAAAGAGCGCCGCGGGAAGGAGGCCTGACCCGTGACGGCCGCCCTTCCAGCCTCACCGGCGTGCCGCCGGCTTGGCACCGTGCGCGCGCGGGGCGCGCACGGCGCCTCTGACGGCGCGCGTCCGCGGCTTCGCAAGCCGCAGCGGGCCAGGCAGCGACTGACCGATCCGTTGGGAAAGGAACAAAATTACTCAAAACGTCGACTGGAGGAACAATATTCTGCAAAATTTCTTTGCATAAAATTGTTCCCGGTGCCTCGGAAACGGCCAGCTGGCGGGCGACCAGCAGGAACAAAATTGTGCAAACCAACGCCCGGCGTTGGTTTGCATAAAACTGTTCCCGAATTTTGCAGAATTCTGTTCCTGCCTCATGGGCCAGCTCACTGGCGTGCCGCTGGCTTGGCACTGTGATCGCGCGGGGCGCGCACAGCGCCCCTGACGGCGCGCGTCTGCGGCTTCGCAAGCCGCAGCGGGATCATCTTTGACCTCGACGGTTGCCTTGCCACCACGGAGCCGCGGTGTCGATGCTCGATGTCAGTGCGTTTTCCAAGAGCTTGTCTGCGTCAGCATTCCGCCGCAGAAAAGGCCAAGATCACCGGGGCAAAGTAAAAAGCCTCCCGGGCGGGAGGCTCATACAGGCGCTGCGCCATGCCTACTTGACGGTCAGGCGCGACTTGCCGGCGACTAACGCGCGTACGCGCAACGTGCCAGTGTACGCACTGCGCACCGGACGCGGCTGTCCCTGGTTCACGGCGGTTTCCGCCTGGGACAGCAGAACCTGGACGCCGCGTTTCTGCATGGCCACCACTGCGGGGCGAAGCTGCTTGCTCGCCTTACCGGACTTTGCCGGGCGGGCCGGCAGCGAATTACGTGCGTTCAAAGCCATAGAAACCTCCTGTGTCCCGGTTCGGTTGGGTCACGCACCGGAAGCGCAGACCATAGTGCGCAGACGCGAAGCGCCTGGCAAGCCTATTGTAAAGCAGATCCAGCTGTCCGGATTGCGGCATATAGAAGTACTGGGGCACAGTCGGCAGAGCCTCTGCATGGATCACCAGTGCTCTAGCAAGGACATCGCAAAACTGCCAAATCATTCGGGCGTCCGGCAGTGGCCAATGCTCAGGGTCGAACATCGTTTCGGCGTCGGCCTCTGCACGCATGAACTTCACCAGACGCGCATTTGGCGCCGGGCGGAAGCCACCGGCCCATTCATCGGCCGTTTCCTGGACCCACTCCGGGTCGCCGCCGGCGTAGGTCATCACATCGGCAAAGAACACGACGAAGCGGATCTGGCCAAAGGTGATACCGATCACCTCAATGCCGGCATCGACCGGGACCGGCTCGGTGATGCTAACTCGTGCGGGATCGTCGCCCGGCTCGCCGGCAAAGACATTAGCCAGGAGCGCCGGCGTGATGTAATGGTGCATTTTCGTGGAGCCCCGGGCAGGATTTGGGTAATTTTACCATGGCGATTTCATCACTTTTTTGGGGCTCCTTCCGTTTCTCTTGATAACAACTTGCCATATCCAGTGGCCCAGCCTGGATTTGGATCGTGTGCGCGGTTGCCATCGCGTGGCGACGAGCGCGTTCTATGCAGTTCACAAGAGCCAGTATGGAGAGATCGCTACCTACACCTCATTGCGCGAAACCTGTACCGGGCGCGCAATGGAAATGCAGAAGGGTATGGCTTGAAGTTCTGGTGCGCCACTGATGAGGAGCGCCAGCGAGTGCTCGCCGCGGTGCGCGTCGAGTAAGAATGGACGGTTGCAGGCCCCGGATTCGAGGAACCCACCCATACGGGCTGCCGTCTTTCGACGACCTCTACAAGCTCCGCGCTTGCCTGCAACACCTGCAGTATAAGGCGCCTGCGTTTTGTGCAACGCGTTGCCGACGCTTCTGGTAGTGGGGTGCCTCCCGCATCTCAAACGACGGTCCCCTTCAAGGCGTCCATAAAGTTAGCACTTTAGTACTTCGACATTGATATAGCTCCACGATTGTTACGTGACAACTTTCGGAGAGCGCGCGGGAGCATGATCCTCAAAGCACAAATCACTTCCTAACACTGTGCGAGTGAAGCCGGCAGGATACTGATCCTGAATACGTGAACACTGTATGGATATACAGTACACTAGCGACAGGAGCCCATCATGCTATCCGTCGCCCCAGAAACCATCCACCCATCGCTATGGCTCGCATCACAGTTGGCCCGAGGGACCGCACACACCGTTCCGACCGGGTATCCATCGCTCGACAAGGAACTGCCCGGCGGCGGCTGGCCGACTAGTTGCCTGACGGAACTGCTGCAGCGCCAGCCGGGCATCGGCGAACTGCGCTTGCTACGCCCTGCTCTGATTGCGCGCGCCAAACGCCCTGTCGCTCTGTTGGCGCCGCCGCACGCGCCTCAGGCGCTCGCACTCGCCAACTGGGGTGTCCCGCCCTCCCAGATTCTCTGGGTCGACACCCGGCACACCGCTGACGCCCTATGGGCCGCGGAGCAGATCTTGCGCGCCGGGACCTGCGGCGCGCTCGTCTTTTGGCAGTCGCACCTGCGTAACGATGCGCTTCGGCGTCTAAACCTTGCCGCCCAAGCCTCGGATGTCTTGTTCTTCGTGGTTCGACCAACGGCCTGCGCACGCGATGCCTCGCCGGCGCCGCTGCGCCTCACGTTGGAGCCCGCATCGGACGGCATTCGGGTGCAGTTCGTGAAGCGTCGCGGCCCGCAGCAGGACTCGCCGCTTGATGTAGTGCTGCAGCCCTCCCCCATTCTGTTGTATCGCCATGCTGCGCCTGTGGATCTGCCTGCGCCTGTCGTCCCTGCCCCTCGAAGTGTTCCGGCCGAACTGGTCCACTGAGCTGGCGGTTGCTGTCCTGGACAAGGAGCGCGTGCATCTGGCGTCGCCGATGGCCATGACGGCCGGCGTGAAGCTAGGCATGCGCCGCGGCGGAGTGCAGACGATCGCGCCGCACACCATTCTCATTGACCGGGACACTTGCGCGGAACTGGCGGCGCTTGAGCGCGTCACGATGGCGCTGTTGCAGTTCTCGCCCAATGTCGCTGCGTCCGAGGAGGCAGCGGTGCTGGTCGACGTCAGCACCACGCTGCGACTCTTTGGCGGTGCGCGCAAGCTGCGGCAACGGATGCTGGCGGCCGTCCGGGCTATGGGCTTCAGCACCGTCGCGGGATGCGCCCCCACTGCCGAAGGGGCTTGGCTGCTCGCCCGCGCTGGCGGAGGCGTGGCGCTGCGTCTACCCTCGTTGGTACGAAAGCTGGTCGACATGCCTGTTGCTATCCTGCCGGCGGCGCGGCCGTTCGACGATTGGCTGGATGGACTCGGCTGCCGGACGCTGGGCGACCTGCGCCGGCTGCCCCGCGCAGGCCTGCAGCGCCGTTGCGGCGGTGCCATCCTGGAGGCATTGGATCGTGCCCATGGGGAAGCGCCGGAAGTCTTCGAATGGGTCGAAGCGCCACCATCGTTTGACGCCGCGGTGGATCTTCCGGACAGGATGGAGAGCGCCGAGGCCGCCCTCGCCTACATCCGCGGCTTGCTGGTCCAGATGGTCGGCTGGCTAACCGCCCGGCACCTGGCCATCAAGCGGTTTGCGGTCGAGCTACGCCACGAGCGAGGCCGTGCTGCCATTGCGCCAACGAAGATTGAGATCGCGCTGGCCGAGCCCAACTGGCATGAAGAGCATCTGGTGCGCCTGCTCAAAGAACCCCTCGCACGGTTGACGGTCGAGGCGCCGATGATCGCCGTCGCGGTGTCTGCCATCGAGGCCGAGCCGGTGGCACCCCCCAGCGATTCGTTGTTTCCCGAGCCGGGCGGCACGCCGGCGGATCACGCACGCTTGCTTGAATTGCTGGTCGCGCGCCTGGGTGCTGACCATGTCCGCCAGCCGTGCTTGCGTGCCGACTACCGCCCGGAAGTCGCCAATGGCTGGCAGCCGGCCACCGACAAGCCGGCCAGCGCAACGTTGCCACAAGGCCTGCCGCGTCCCGTTTGGCTGCTCGGCAAGCCGGTGCCGCTAATTGAGCGCGACCACCGCCCCTTCTACGGCTCGCCCCTGCGGATCGTCTCACCGCCTGAGCGCATCGAGTCGGGCTGGTGGGGAGGCCAGCTAGTGACCCGCGACTATTTCGTGGCGGAGGCGAAGGACCATACCTGCTACTGGATTTTCCAGGAGCGCATGGGCAGCCGCGAAGGCGACGAGGCGCGGTGGTATCTGCATGGCCTCTTCGGCTGAACGTCATGGACATCAACGCCACGGCAGGTCTGCCCGCTTACGCGGAACTGCACTGCCGCTCTAACTTCTCCTTCCTCGCTGGCGCGTCACGGCCGGAAGAACTCGCTGAGCGCGCCGCCCGGTTGGGCTATCACGCGCTCGCCATCACCGACGAATGCTCGCTCGCCGGTATCGTTCGCGCCCACACCGAGGCGAAGAATGCCGGTGTTCGCTTGGTGGTCGGCGCCTGGTTCCGGCTGCAGAACGCCGATAGCTCTCCCGCCCTCTCGTTCCTGGCGCTCGCCCGTAACCGCGAAGGCTATGGCAACCTGTGCGAGCTGATCACGCTCGTGCGCATGCGTGCCGCCAAGGGTTCCTATGTGCTGACACCACGCGATTTGGCCGCGCCCGAAGCGCCGTACCAGCATCTGAAAGGTCTGCCGGACTGCCTGGTCGTATTCACGCCCGACTATGGCGTGGCGGCCGAGAAGCTGGAGGCCCAATCGGCCTGGGTGAGCGCCACCTTTGCGGACAGGGCTTGGATGGGATTGAACCTGCTCTACAAGCCGATGGACGATATTCATCGTGGTACGGTCGAAGCGGCCGCGGCGCGCCATCACCTGCGCATCGTCGCTACCGGCAACGCCACGATGCACGTGCGGTCGCGCAAGCCGCTGCACGACGTGCTGACCGCCATCCGCGTGCATCGCCCGGTTCCCGAGTGTGGGTATGACCTTCTGCCTAACGCCGAGCAACACCTGCGCTCCCGGTTGCGGCTTGCCAACATTTACCCGCACCGCTACCTGACCGAGACCGTCCACATCGCAAACCTGTGCCAATTCTCGCTGGATGAGCTCCGTTACGAGTATCCCGAAGAAGTCGTGCCCGACGGCGTCACGCCCGCCGACTATCTGCGGGAAGAGGCCTATGTCGGCGCGCACCGCCGCTATCCTGCCGGCATCCCCCTTGCTGTTCAGCAGCAACTCGAGCATGAACTCGCGCTGATCCGCGACATGGCGTACGAGCAATACTTTCTCACCGTCTTTGACGTGGTGCGTTTTGCCCGTTCCAACGGCATCCTCTGCCAGGGGCGTGGCTCCGCAGCCAATTCGGCGGTCTGCTACTGCCTTGGCATCACTGAAGTTGACCCGGCACGCGGCAATCTGCTGTTCGAGCGGTTCATTTCCAAGGAGCGCGCCGAGCCGCCCGACATCGACGTCGACTTCGAGCATCAGCGCCGCGAGGAGGTCATCCAGTACCTCTATCGCAAGTACGGGCGCGATCGTGCCGCACTGGCCGCCGCGGTCACCACATACCGGCCCCGCAGCGCATTGCGCGACACCGGCAAGGCGCTTGGCGTGGACCCTGCCATCGTCGACCTGGTCGCGAAGTCCCACCACTGGTTCGACAGCAAAGCGGACCTGCTCAGGCGTTTTGGTGAGAGCGGCGTGGATACGGAAGCGGAACTGTCCCAACGCTGGGCCCACATGGCCGTGGCGTTGCTCGGTTTCCCGCGCCACCTGTCCCAGCACACGGGCGGATTCGTGCTCGCGCGGGGCAAGCTATCCCGGCTGGTGCCGATCGAAAACGCAGCCATGGCCGATCGCAGCGTGATCCAGTGGGACAAGGACGATCTCGACGCACTGGGGCTGCTCAAGGTCGACATCCTTGCGCTCGGCATGCTATCTGCGATCCGGCGAGCCCTGGATCTTGTGGCGCAACAACGCGGTGAAGCCTTTGAACTGCAGGACATCCCGGCGGAAGATCCAAAGACCTACGAGATGATCTCGCGAGCCGATACGGTCGGCGTGTTCCAGATCGAGTCGCGCGCCCAGATGTCGATGCTGCCGCGCATGAAGCCGCGTACCTTCTACGACCTCGTCATCGAAGTGGCGATCGTCCGGCCCGGGCCGGTTCAGGGTGGGATGGTGCATCCCTACCTGCGCCGCCGGCAGGGGTTGGAACCAGTCAGCTACCCGAGCCCGCAGATGGAACAGGCACTGTCCCGGACACTGGGCGTGCCGATCTTCCAAGAACAGGTGATGCAGGTGGCCATGCTGGCAGCGGGCTTCTCCGCCGGCGAAGCGGACCAGTTGCGTCGCGCCATGGCGGCCTGGAAGCGCAAAGGTGGCCTGGAGCGATACCACGAGCGCATCGTGACCGGTATGCTCGAGCGCGGCTACGATGCGGAATTCGCCGAGAATATTTTCCGGCAGATCCAGGGCTTCGGCGAGTACGGCTTTCCGGAAAGCCATGCCGCGAGCTTCGCCCTGCTCGTCTATGCGAGTGCCTGGCTCAAGTGCCACGAGCCAGCTGCCTTCCTCTGCGCCATGCTCAATAGCCAGCCCATGGGCTTTTACACGCCATCGCAGCTGGTGCAGGATGCCAAGCGCCATGGCGTAACCGTTCTTCCTTGCGACGTAACGGTCAGCGGCTGGGACGCCAGCCTGGAGCGTTGGGATGGTAATGCGCCGGCCGTACGCCTGGGCCTCTCGCAGCTAAGGGGCATGCGCAGTGAAGCCGCGGAACGCATCGAAGCGGCACGCGCGATCCGGCCCTTCACCTCCGTCAAGGATCTCGCGCGCAGAGCGTCGCTAGACCGACACGATGTCAATGTCCTGGCCGCTGGCAATGCATTGATTGGCCTTACAGGTAGTCGACGTCAGGCGATGTGGCAGGCGGCGGCTGCAGTCTCCGACAAGGACCTGTTGCGGCCCGCGGATCTGGACGAGCCATTGCCCGAGCTGTCATCGCCAACCGAAGGCGAGGAGATCGCCAGCGACTATCGCTCGCTCGGTCTCACGCTGAACCGGCATCCGCTTGCCCTGCTTCGGCACAAGCTGGCCGCGTTGCGCTTTGTGCCCGCCGATGTGCTTGCGACCTATGCCACGCGGCAGACCGCTCGCGGCTGCGGCATCGTGACTGTGCGCCAGCGCCCGGGCACGGCCAAGGGGGTGGTGTTCTTGTCGCTGGAGGACGAGACGGGCACCGTCAGCGTCATTGTCTGGCCGTCGGTGCTGGAGAAGTTCCGTCGCGAGGTATTGACGGCCTCCCTGCTCGGGGTCTACGGCCAGTGGCAATGCGAGGGCGAGGTGCGACATCTGATCGCGCAGCGCTTTGTCGATTTGTCGCCCATGCTTGGAGAGCTGCATACGCCAAGCAGAGATTTCTGCTAGCGGATTCTCGTTGCCCTCTTCAGGAATCCGAAGGCTTTCGCCCGCGTGCGGCCTGGAATTCAGCAATGAAGTGGATGGCCTGTTCGCACTGCTCAAGCGACAGGGCATGGATAGTGGGACTGTCGACGGGAAGGCCGAGCGATGCGATCAGCCACTTCATGGCCTTGCCCCGCGCCTCAAACGCATTGACGCCGTCGCGCCGCATCTTCGCTGCGACCAATGGCTCGAGGGCATCGTGCAGCTGGCTCTTCTTTTCGCGCAATGCGGCGTCGGCCAACCTTCCAAGCGGGGTATGGTGTTTGCTTCGCGCACGCACGCCAATCCACGCCTGGCACGGAGGGCAGATCCACACAGGCCCGTGGTCCTCCTGGTAGGGGTAGGCCTCATCTCCCACGCGGGCAAGAACGGCCTTCCCTCCGCAGTAATCACAGAGGGGCTGAGGAGGCGCAGGTATGGGTCGGCCAACACGCATGCATTACACCGAGTCGCGAAACCGCAGGAAGTGAGCGATTCTACGGCAGGGAGTTGGGATCCTTGGTTCCCTATGCCGCCAAGCGGTGCTCGTAGTACGGCTGGTTCCGGTCGTCCAGGATTGCATCGAGCGCGGCCAAGTTCTTCGCGTCGGGATTCAACCAAGCTTCCACATGCTCGGGCTTGACTGGCACGATGCAACGATCATGCCCTGCGGCCGACACCTCAGCGGGCGGCTCGTCGGTGATGACAGCGAAGGAATAGAGATCGGCCTCGCCCTCACCTCCTTTGCTGATCGACCATAGGCACGCGACCAACATGTCCTGCTGCGGCTCGGGCCTGAACTCCAACACCACGTTTTCCTCCTGCTCGCCAGGTGCCAGCTCGCGTTGCTCCAGGCGATGCCGTGCGACATTCTCGTAGAAAGCATTGACGATCATGATGCCATGTCGATAGCCGTACAGCTGTCGCCATGCCTTCTTCAAATTGTCTCGCCTTGCGTTGTTCTAGAACCTGGCATCTGTTAGGAATTTTACTAGTCTTTTCAAGACGAGTAGCCGGTGGGGGCGCGGGGGAGGGAAAAATGGATCAGAGGATTGTGGATAACTTCACTCTCGCGCGCTGGCGTAAACTGGAGGCAGTCGTGGTCCTTCGTGCAGTTGCTGAATACGCCAAGCAGGACGGGCAATTTAGGCCTCGGCAGAGCAATGGCACAACCCGCTGGCACGCGAACGTAGGCGGCGTGGACTACGAAATCCTGTGCACGGGACCGCGGTTCCTCGATACACGTGCGAACCGAGGCGGTGGAGGTGCGGTCGATCTGGTAATGCACCTCATGCGGCTCGACTTCAAGCGCGCCGTAGTAGTGTTGAAGGCCAAGCAGCTCTGATGCGTCTTCTCGCGTCGACGGAGGATCTTGTTATCGGCGGGCTGCCCTACCCCGGCTTCCCAATCCTCCTATGGGACAGCATGGAGAGTTGCGGGGAAGCCAACGAATTCCTGCGCCACTACCTGCTCCGCGGTGCTATCGGCTCGCGCAAGTCTTGGGAACCGGCAGGGCGTTCTCTTTACGACTACTTCAGCTTCCTTCAGGCGCACGACCTACGTTGGGACGACGTAGATCGCGGAGAGCAAAAAACGCTGCTCGCAGCCTATCGAGACTACTGCTTCAAAACTGCGGGTCTCCAACGCAATACTGTGCGGAACCGTCTCTTATACGTGTGCGAGTTCTATTCCTTCGCACAGCAGAGGGAGTGGATCAAGGAGATCCCTTTTGGCTACGAGGCGCGCCAAACGATGCGCGCCGGGGGTTTCCTCGCGCACGCCGATGGAAGCGGCGGAACGAAAGCCGTGCGCGATGTGATGCCGAGGGCTCGTAAGGACCTACCTCAATATCTCACTCTTACACAAGTCCATGCCCTATTGACTGCAGCCGCTAACCCTCATCACCGCATGATTATTCGGCTTGCCGTGGGCTCTGGCCTGCGCCGGGAGGAACTGGCCACCTTCCCGCGCGCCTATGTCTTCGATCCAGACCTTGCCGGACGGCCAGAGCGCAACATCCGTGTCCACCTTGATCCTGAGGATGGCCACGGGATGCAGACCAAGGGCAACAAGCCGCGCTCAATCTACATCAGCCGGCGGCTGATGAAGGACCTGAACCACTACGCCATCCATGAGCGCGGCCTGCGCTCCTCGCTAAGCGCGGCGTCACAAAAGGCGCTGTTCCTCAATCAGTTCGGCGAGCGGTTCACGGCCGACGGAAAAAGTCTGAATCGTATTATCAAGGAGATTGGCAGGAAGGCCGGCGTTCGCGTGTGGGCTCACCTTTTGCGCCATACGTATGCGACTCACACCCTAGTCTCGCTCCAGCGGATCCGCGACCGAAACCGAATCGAACCCCTGGTGTTTCTGCAGCAGCAGTTGGGCCACGCCTCAGTGCAGACCACTATGGTGTACCTGCATCTGGTCAATGAATTGGCTGACGAGGCTGTGCTGGCGTACGACAACGAACTCAATGACCTGGCGGATGCGTTGAATGGGCAAGCGTAAGACCTTCTTCAAGACGGATCTGACCATTCCTCAGATAGAGCATGAGCGCGATGCCGAGGGAAGGATCATTATCACCGCTGCAGCAATGCCTCCGAGCTGCACTGTAGTGAGATTCGGACGGAACACCACCAAGCACCGGAAATTTGAGTTCGCCCCTTGGTACGGCGTCGGCATTGACCCGATCACCTATGCCTGCCAGCGGCAGGTTGAGCGCTTCCTCGCCAAGCAGGACTCAGACGTCCAGGTGACGACGGTCGTGGGCTACTGCAACCTAGTGTCCTGCGTCAGAAGTTCCTTGCATTATTAACACCACGTAGTAGTCTGCGTTGAAGGCACGCAAACGGCGAGACGGTGATGAGAGGAAGACCAAAGGCGGAACTTGTGTTGAGTGAGGTCGAACGTGAGCAACTCAAGGCGCTGACGATGCGGCGCAAGACCGCACAGGCTTTGGCCTTACGAGCGCGCATTGTGCTGGCTAGCGCTGAAGGCTTGGACAACAAGACCGTCGCGGCAAAGCAGCGTGTCACTCAGCAAACCGTATCGAAATGGCGTGCGCGCTTCGTGGCGCATCGGCTCGATGGACTGCTCGATGCGCCGCGACCAGGGGCACCGAGGACCATCGGTGATGCACAGGTGGATGCGATTATTGCCAAGACGCTCGAATCCGTGCCAGCCGCCGCCACCCACTGGAGCACGCGCAGTATGGCTCGCGCGGCGAATCTATCGCCGTCGACCGTGACGCGTATCTGGCGTGCCTTTGGACTGCAGCCTCATCGACAGGAGACCTTCAAGCTCTCCACCGACCCATTGTTCGTGGAGAAGGTGCGCGATATCGTGGGGTTGTACCTCGACCCACCGCTCAAGGCCATGGTGTTGTGCGTTGACGAGAAGAGCCAGATTCAGGCACTGGACCGCACGCAACCCATGCTGCCGCTGGCGCCAGGCATCCCCGAGCGACGCACGCACGACTACATGCGCCATGGCACGACAACGTTGTTCGCCGCGCTGGACATCGCCACAGGAAAAGTTATCGGTGAATTGCATCGCAGACATCGCAGCAGTGAGTTCCTGCAGTTTCTACGCACGATCGAAGCCAACGTGCCACCCAAGCTCGATGTGCATCTCGTCATGGACAACTACGGCACGCACAAGACGCCGTCGATCAAGGCTTGGTTCGCTCGCCATCCGCGCTTCCATGTTCATTTCACACCAACCTCCGCCTCATGGATCAATCAGGTGGAACGCTGGTTTGCAACCATCACGGAACAATACATCCGCCGCGGCACGCATCGCTCAACCCGACAACTTGAGCAAGCCATCCATCAATACCTTGACCTGAACAACGCCAACCCCACGCCTTTCGCGTGGACGAAGTCCGCCGATGACATCCTCGCCAGCATCAGGCGATTTTGTCTACGAATTTCTGACGCAGGACACTAGTCTTACTGTGTCATAAACGTGCCATACTATAAACTTCTTGGCACAGTTCATGAAGAGCGATGAGCGCGAGCGAGCGATTTGAGCAATACATGGAGCATTTGGCGGCGGGACTGGGGCATGCGGACCGTCATGCAGGACTCAAGGGCTACTGCACAGGGCTGATGCTGCCGCTCACGCGGAAGAGTGTGGAGCCGATGGCAGCAGGAGTCGATCCGCTTCGCGCTAGCGCTCGGCACCAGGCACTGCACCACTTTGTGGCCAAGGCAGACTGGTCCGATGAGGAGTTATTGCGCCGGATCAGTCAGTGGGTAGTGCCCAAGATGGATCTCTCGACTGGCGGCTTCTGGATCATTGACGACACAGGCTTCCCGAAGAAGGGCAAACATTCGGTTGGGGTCGCGCGTCAGTATTGTGGGGTGCTGGGCAAACAGGACAACTGCCAAGTCGCGGTCAGTGTGTCTCTGGCGTGTGAGCAGGCGAGTGTGCCTGTAGCCTACCAGCTCTATCTACCGCGGGAATGGGCGGAAGATACTGAGCGGCGTGAGAAGGCTGGAATTCCCGACGAGGTGAGGTTCACAACGAAGACCGAGATTGCTCTGCAACAGCTCGAATCGCTGTTGGCCGCCGGCGCGCCAAAGTATTGCGTGTTGGCGGATGCCGGCTACGGAGTGGACAACGCATTTCGCCAGCGTCTGAGTGATCTGGGCATGCCGTATGTGGTGGGTATCACGTCGGCGGTCGTGGTCTGGCCACCGGGGGTGGAGCCGTTGCCGCCGAAGCCATATAGCGGCATCGGCCGCCCGCCGGTGATGCCGCGGCGCACTCGCAATCGACAGCCGATAAGCGTCAAGGAGCTGGCGCATTCCCTGCCGCCTACCGCATTCCAGACGATTAGCTGGCGCGAAGGCTCAAACGAAACGCTCAGTGGGCGCTTTGCCGCCGTACGCGTGCGTCACGCCGGCGGTAATAGCGGCAAGGCGCGTCTGCGCCCCGAGCAGTGGCTCCTAATTGAGTGGCCTGCTGGGGACGCTGACCCATTGAAGTACTTCCTATCAACCCTCCCGGCCGATATTGCGCTGGATGAACTGGTCGCCCAGGCGCATATGCGTTGGCGCATCGAGCGCGACTACCAGGATTTGAAGCAGGAGTTGGGGCTCGGGCATTACGAAGGCCGAGGGTGGCGGGGCTTTCACCACCATGCCGCACTGAGCATAGCCGCCTATGGATTCCTGGTCTCCGAACGAATTACCACCGGCGGTTCAGTCGGCACCAAAAAAAACTTCATCGCACGCCAAACACCTGCGCTTCCCGCAGATTACATTCCGCGGGGCAGCCCAGCGCGCCCAGCGACACGTGGCTGATTCAATCACCACGATCCGCCATCAACTCAGCATCCTATTGATCGGCAGACTCGCCATGTGTCCATGCTGCCGGAGACCGAACCAACGGCTACTCTTGTGACACAGTAAGACTAGCAGGCCGCTGAAATACCTCGAGCGGACGTCAGCGCGACGACTAACTAAAGCGTTGATTTGGGGACCCCATCCAACCCTACATTTATGCGCGGCGCAGACACCTTCACCGAGAGTTTGTTCACTATGCGGAGGCTGGATGATTTCGTGCCGAAGTCCCACCCGCTGCGCTCGATCCGCACCATGGCCAACCAGGCGCTGGTGAAGATGGACCGGTTGTTCGCGCAGATGTACGAGGCCGATATCAAGGGTGGCCGGCCCAGCATCGCGCCGGAGAAGTTGCTGCGGGCCATGCTGCTGCAGGTGCTCTACAGCATTCGCTCCGAACGTCAGCTCATGGAGCAGACGCACTACAACTTGCTTTTTCGCTGGTTCATCGGGCTGTCGATGGACGACCCAGTTTGGGTGCCCACGGTGTTCACTAAGAACCGCGAACGGCTGATCAAGCATGATGCGGTCATCGAGTTTTTCAACGAGGTGCTGGCCATCGCGCAGAAGAAGAACTGGCTGTCGGGCGAGCACTTCAGCGTCGACGGCACGCTGATTCAGGCGTGGGCAGGCCACAAGAGCTTCGTGCGCAAGGACGGGGGCGACAAGGACGATAACGACGGCGACAACTTCAAAGGTCGCAAGCGCAGCAACGATACGCACGAGTCCAAGACCGATCCCGATGCCAGGCTGTACCGCAAGGGCAAGACTGCGAGTGAACTGCGCTACATGGGCCATACCCTGAGCGACAACCGCCACGGCCTGGTGGTGAGCGCCATGGTGACCAATGCGGACGGACACGCCGAGCGCGAGGCCGCAAAGGTCATGCTCAACGATGCCAGGCAGGTGACGGAAGACCTGGATGTGGAAGTCACCGTGGGAGCGGACAAGGGCTATGACGCGCACGAGTTCATTGAGGCTTGCCTGGAGATGAAGGTGACGCCTCACGTGGCGCAAAACACCTCGGGGCGGCGCTCGGCCGTTCCTGATGCCATTGCTTGCAGCGCCGGTTATGCCATCTCGCAGCAGAAACGCAAGCTCATCGAACAGGGCTTTGGGTGGGTGAAGACCGTGGGGCGCATGCGCCAGGTAATGGTGCGCGGACTAAAGAAGGTCGACCAAATGTTTGTGCTGAGCATGGCCGCCTACAACCTCGTGCGCATGCGCTCGCTGGGACAAATCCGTCCGCAGTTGCAGTAATCACGGTAATGAGGCTGGAAATGGGCGCCAAAGCGCGGAAAAAGTCGATGCAGTGACGCACGGCTTCCGGATTGTGAAAAATAGCGCCCCCCGGCCTTGCGGGGGGAGCCTCATCGCTTGCGCGGTGAGTACTTCAGCAGCCTGCTAGGCCTCGCGAAATTCTTGACGCACCTAACCCTGCTCGACACCGCAATCGGCCGACCGATGCACCTGACCGACATCACCCGCGACACCATAGATAGCTACCTGCTCTTTCTCCGAGACCAAGGCATCACAACGGACTCGCAACGAACGGCGTACAGCTATACCAAGTCCGTCTTGCAGGCTTTGGGGCGGCGAGGTCTAGTCCACGTGATCGAACGCGGCAGTGAGGCCACGTTCCCTAGCAACCCCTTCCCCGGCTCGACACGCGAAGGCAAAGGGGAGCGCCCGCTATCTGTCAACGAGAAGAAGACCTTCACGCTTGCTGTGAGGACGGCGGTGCAGCCACTGTTTGGAGCTGACGCAGAACCCACGGCAACACTAGCAGCCTATGCCCTGCTGGTCGTAGCCTTGCACACGGGTCGGAACACCACGCCATTGTTAGAGATGCCAATGAACTGCTTGCGCGCACATCCGAAAGAAGGAATCGAATTTCTGGTCGTGTTCAAGCGCCGAGGCTACACTTCCACCAAGGTGGCGCTGCGCGCTTCCAACTCTGTGAAGCGTATTGTGGAATCTACGCCGACACTGCGCTCTACCGTGGCCGAGTTGGTTCGCCGCGTTCTTGATTTGACGGCTGGCCTGCGCCGCGAGGCGCCGGACGAGATACGTGATCGAGTATGGCTGTATCGGCGAAGAAGGGACTCTCAAAGCCGCGTCAGCGCACTGACGCACGGCACCCTCGAGATGGCGATCAAGAAGCTGGTCAGGACCTACGACCTCCGGGGCGATGACGGCGAGCCGATGCGGATCAACGTCAGCCGGCTGCGCAAGACCTTCGTCAACCGCGTGTACGAGATTCTGGACGGCGATGTCGTCGCCACCGCGGCCGCGGCTGGCAACTCCCCCATTGTCACCATGCGCAACTATCTGCGACCTAGCGAAGATGCCCGCAAGAACTGGCGCTTTATGGGCCTGGTGCTGGTCGAGGAGCTCTTGACAAACACCCTCGGTGCGACCGAACGCACGCCGGTGGGCCAGTGCTCGGACACCACCGCCGGCGAGTATGCCCCGAAACGAAACGGAGACCTTTGCCAAAGCTTTCTGAACTGCCTTCGCTGCCGCAACTACGTCGTCACCGGCGATGACCTATGGCGGTTGTTCTCGTTTTACTTTCGGATCTTGCGCGAGCGCCCTCGCGTGGATAAGCGCCGTTGGGACCACCACCTCGCTCACATCCCTCGCCTGATCGACCGCGACGTCATCCAAGCCGGCCTTCGTCGCAAGTTGTTCAAGCCTGAGCAGGTGAATGCCGCCCGAGAACGGGCACGTCACGATCCTCACCCGTTCTGGGCCAGCCCCACGATCATCGACGAACTGAATTCACTTGCGTGATGTCCCTACCCAGAAGAGCGCTGGACCAGGAGCCTGCCGGCCAGCCGATCCTTGATCAGGACAACCTCGCCGCGACCATCATCTCGACTTGCACGATCAACGGCAAGGTGGTCATCCTCAGCCGGTACGGCGACCCAAAGTGGCGGCTCGTGGGGCAGCCTACGAACAAGGGAGCGTCGGAACAGTACGTAGACTTCAACGCCATACCCGCGGGCTGGCGGGCCACGATGAAGGCGATCTTGTGGCACTACATGCGCCGCGGACGCGAGGGAAAGAAAAGGCCGTCGGCTCGCGCCGTGATGAAGCTCCTTGTGGACGCCAAGCCATTCCTGCAGCACTTGGGGCGATTGAACATCAGTAGGCTGGCCGATGTGACGCCCTTCGCGTGCTCGCTGTTCGTTGACTTCTGCAGACAGCGTCGCGTTCGGCAAGGTTCCGCCAGAGCAGGAGAACCGCTGAAACCCTCCTCGCTTGGACACCTCTTCGGCGCTGTCGAAGCGCTCCATGAGTTGAGTCAGTACACGAGGGATGTAATGCCTGACCATCCTTGGGCCGGCACGTCGGCCACGCACTTGGCCGGTCTAACCGGTGAAGGAACGAGCTTTCGGGGAGGCAAGACCCCGCTCATGCCGGACGATGTGTTCACCACCCTCTTTCAGCGCGCCTGGTCATTGGTTGAAGCAGCAGATGATCTCCTTGATGTCCGCGATGAGATCTTGATCCTGCGGCAGGCGGCCGGCGGGAAGACACCGGCCGAGGGCATTTTTGTCCGAAGTCGGGGATGGGCGGATATGTGGGAGTTCAACAAGGCGGTAATCGAACTGCGCACCGCCTGCTACATCGTCGTGGCGAGCCTTTCCGGGTGCCGCAACCATGAACTCGGCTTTGTCCAAAGGGGAGCCTGCTACGCCACGAAGGCGGCCGCAGGCGACGAGGGTGAGCACCAGACTTACAACTGGATGCGTTCGCAGTCCACCAAGACGGGCGAAGGGCGCGCAGAGTGGATGGTTCCCGAGGCGGTTGTGACTGCGCTGAAGGTGATGGAGCGGTGGTCTGCTCCCTATCGGGCCGTGATCGAGGCCGAGATCGAAGCCCTTCGTTCGCAGGACCCTCTGGACCCTGAGCTTGCCGAGGCTCAACTGCATTTGAACGCCGTCTTCGTGGCCATGACGCCGAACAGAGGCAACCAGGTGCGGACGATGTCACTGGGGGCGTGGAACAAGGCGTTGAAATCGTTCGCGCAGAATTGCGGCTTGGGTTGGGCCTTGGCCAGCCATCACTTTCGCCGGAAGTTCGCAAGCTATGCCGCCCGGAGTCAGTTCGGAGACCTGCGGTACTTACGATCGCACTTCAAGCATTGGTCGATGGACATGACGCTAGGGTACGCTCTCAACGAATCACAGGAGATTGCCCTCTACGCCGAGATCCAGACTGAACTCGACGACATCAAGAAGGAAGTCGTGGAAGGCTGGCTGCGACCCGGCACCGCCCTGGCCGGTGGCTACGGTCGAAATATCGTGTCCTGGCGGGACGGCCAGGCCGTCACCATTTTCAAAGACCACCGCCAGATGGTACGGTCGTTGGCGGAAAGTACGTCCATCCGAAGCAACGGGCATGCGTGGTGCACAGCCGACGATAACCGGTGTGTCGGCAATGATCTAGAGCGCACGCGTTGCAGCGGTTGCAACAACGCGGTCATCGGGCCAGAGCACGCTCCGCTCTATCGGGGCCTCTATGATCATCTGCACGAGGTGCTAGCCTGTGATGACATCGGCGAAGGCGGACGAAATCTGGTCCACGGAGACATGCAGCGTTGTCGCGATGTGTTAGTGACCCTCAGTCAGGGGGACAAATCGGAGCCTGTCGTGCCATGAGCAAACAACGCAAGCCAGCAGATCAGCGCGAGAAGGATTTACGCCTGGCGATGTTTCTAATCCAGCAAGGTCGTGCTCGCCACACCAAGGCGAAGAAGCTTACCATCAGCGCAGTTGCCGAAGAGGCGGGGTGACCGGTCCACTGATCCACAACCACTACCCCAAGATCGCTGAAGCCATTCGACTAGCCCAAGGTCGCGACAGTCGCGCTCAGCGCAACGCAAAGCAACTGGAGCTAAAGGCGGCAGGTGAAAAAGCTCGTGAGCTTCGGCAGGAGATTGCAAAACTCCGCTCGGATGTGAGTCGGCTGGCATCGATCAACGAGGTTTTGCTCGCTGAGAATGCCATGCTGCGGGGGCGGCTGGGAGATTCCGATGTGGTGCCGATGGTCAAGCGACGTCAAAACTTACGCCCACGGCTTCGCAGGCGGCTCATGCCGCTACGAAACCACGCCAAGCGCGGAACCGACTCCGATACTTGTTGGTTCGGATACCAATTCACAGACATAGCCGTTTGTGACGTTGTGGGAAGTCGCTTTCCGGCTGTCTCGGACACTCGCCGGTCGAACTCGCGCGGACACTTGAACGGCCGCTCCGACTTGCCATGGGACCTTCAAGTGCTAACAGAATGAAGAGTGAACTGACCGCCTTGCGCGCGGGCTTCTACTACCTTCCGGGGATGACGTCGAGCCGCGATGAGTGTTCATTGGGTCTAATTCGCTGCTATCTTGTCAAGCCGGCCTGGGGACACTTTAGTGCTGTAGGTGTAGGAAACCGGAAATAGCTGGACTACGCGCGCTTTCGCTGGACTGGAAATCCGGAATTAGCTGGACTAGCGTGCAATGCAGCCGACACGAGCCCGGACGACCCCTTGTAGGTCTTCATTAGCCTCCCCTGATTAAGCAACGGGGAGGGGCGCATGCGGCTCAGCCTGCGATGCCGGTGCCCGGATGAAAAACGGCGCCCTTCTGGCGCCGTTCTATTTAGTAGGCGATTCGCCCTGTAAGGCGAGCCCGCCGTGCTGGGCTATTGATTAGAAGACGTGCTTGATGCCCACCATCGAGCCCCACTGGTTCGCGCCAGGGCGGGGGTTGGAGCCGGGCGAACCACCGCTCACCGACATGGCGAGCTGGCCGTCGTTATTGAGATAGCCCGCGGTGGCGTAGACCGAAGTCCGCTTGCTGAAACTGTATGAGGCCCGCAGCGCGTAGAGCATCGCCTGGTTGTCGCTGCCGTGGTAGTTCAGGAAGTAGACCTGGCCGGCCAGGTTGACGGCCGGGGTGATGTCATACGAGACGCCGGCGTAATACAGGTCGCTGATCGGCGTCGGGCTGGCTTCGTTGTCGCGGCGGATCCAGCCGGCTCCAAGCTTGGTGCTCTTCAGCAGCATGTAGCCGCCCAGAGACAGGCGGTCATCGGTCAGGTTGCTGTTGGTCAGGCCGCCGAACGCGCCGGGGCCGCCGCGCTGCGAATCGTAGGCCGCGATCAGGCCCCAGGTCTTGCTGTCATAGCCGAACATGGCCGACCACTCGCGGCAGGTTTTCTTATCTGCAGGATTCTCGCCGGCGCAGTTAGTGCCGGCCGGGCTGGGGCCGGCGTTGACGGCATCGCGGCCGAAGCTATAGGTCGCACCGACCACGAAGCCGTTGAAGTTGGCCTTGTACGCAACTGCATTGTCGGCGCGCGTGTTGGGTAGGTAGTTGTCGAGCGAGCCCGAGCCATACACGTTGGGGCCCAAGATGTCGGTGTCGAGCGTCGCCCAGAACAGCATCGTGTACTGGCGGCCGAACGACAGTTGGCCGTACTGGTTGGTCAGCCCAACCAGTGCCTGGCGGCCAAACAGTCGCCCACCTTGGTTGGAGGTGCCCGAGTCGGGCGAGAAGCCCGACTCCAGCACGAAGATGCTCTTCAGCCCGCCACCCAGGTCTTCCGTGCCGCGTATGCCCCAGCGCGACGGAACCGTGGCGGTGTTGTTGGGCATGCGCACCAGGCTGTCGCCGTTGGCGCCGACATTGCTAACGTACTCGACACCGCTGTCGATGACGCCGTACAGCGTCACCGACGATTGAGCCGAGGCCAGCAGGGGGGAAGCCGCAAGCAACGCCGCGGCGGTTCGTGCAAGATTCATCTGATGTCTCCTCTTCTACTTTCTTTTCTGGTTTTGTTACAGCCGCCAGACATCGCGCAGATGTGCTTGTCTGTAGGCCAGCGCCGGATCGTTCATCCGGCAGATACATCGCCGAACAGCCAAGGCTCCTGCTGCCTCCGACGAACCTCGTAGGCCGCGATGTCGGTTGAATGCGTTAGGGTGAGGGCGATGTCATCTAGGCCCTCAATCAGGCAGTGCTTTTGGAACGCGTCGACCACAAAGAAATGAACCTCGCCGTCCGGCAGGGTGATGGTCTGAGCCGGCAAGTCAATCTTGATTCGGTAGCCGATGTTGGCCTGCACTGCCTCGTGCAGCGCATCTACTGCTGCCTCACCCAGCACGATGGGTAGGATGCCGTTCTTGAAACAGTTGCCGAAGAAGATGTCGGCGAAACTTGGCGCGATGATGGCGCGAAAACCGTAATTTTCCAGTGCCCAGACCGCGTGCTCGCGGCTGGACCCGCAGCCGAAGTTCTGGCGAGTGAGCAGAATTGTGGCGCCGGCATATCGCTCCTGGTTGAGCACGAAGTCGGGGTTCAGGACGCGTTCGGATTGGTTTTGACTTGGATCGCCTTGATCAAGGTAGCGCCACTCATCGAATAGATTGGGACCAAAACCAGAACGCCGCACAGACTTGATGAAGTGCTTGGGAATCAGTGCATCGGTGTCAACGTTGGCGCGGTCGAGCGGGACGACGATCCCGTCCAGGGTGGTGAAGGCTTGCATCAGAGTCTCTCCTCTGCTTGAGGGAGCGGTGATAACCAGTCAATGGGAACGAAATGCCCCGCAACGGCTGCGGCCGCGGCCATTGCCGGGCTTACTAGGTGGCTGCGCCCGCCAGTGCCCTGCCGCCCCTCGAAATTCCTGTTAGATGTGGATGCGCAGCGCTCGCCCGGCGATAAGCGATCGTCATTCATCCCCAAGCACATGGAGCAGCCCGCTTCCCGCCACTGAAAACCGGCATCGCGGAAGATGCGGTCGAGCCCTTCAGATTCAGCCTGCGCCTTCACCAGGCCGGACCCCGGCACGGCGAGCGCAAGTTTGATGTTCTGGGCGACGTGCCGACCCCTGAGCACTGCCGCGGCAGCGCGAAAGTCCTCGATTCGGCCATTGGCGCACGAGCCGATGAAGATCTTGTCGAGACGGATATCGGTAATCGCCATGCCTGCCGCCAGACCCATGTACTCGAGCGCTCTGGCAATGCCGGCAGCTTTCACTGGGTCGCTTTCGTCGAGGGGACTGGGCACCCGGCCGTCAATCGGCACCACCATTTCAGGCGAAGTTCCCCACGTCACCATTGGGCGCAAGGTCGTGGCATCGACCTCAAGCACAGCGTCGAAGCAGGCTCCCTCGTCGCTTGCCAATGATCGCCAATACGTCACCGCATCGTTCCACAGATCGCCAAAGGGCGCGTACGGCCGGCCCTCGAGGTAGTCAATTGTGGTTTGATCTACGCCGATCAGACCTACACGTGCACCGGCCTCGATTGCCATGTTGCACAAGGTCATGCGAGCCTCCATGGACATGCCACGAATAGTGCTGCCGCCGAACTCTACGGCATAGCCTGTGCCGCCAGCTGTGCCGATGCGGCCGATGATGGCGAGAATCACGTCCTTGGCTGTGACGGTGCAGGGCAGTTCGCCTTGCACCCGGACTAGCATTGTCTTCATCGGACGCACGTAAAGACACTGAGTAGCTAGCACATGTTCGACCTCAGAGGTGCCGATGCCAAAGGCCAGTGCTCCGAAAGCGCCGTGTGTGCTGGTATGGGAATCGCCGGCAACTACCGTCATGCCTGGGAGGGTGCCACCCTGTTCCGGACCAATGACGTGGATGATGCCCTGGCGACGGTCTTCAAGGCCGAACTGGGTGATGCGAAATTCGGCGCAGTTCTTCCCCAACTGTTCGACCTGTGCGCGCGCGGCTGGATCGGCGATGCTTGCGATGCTTCCAACGCGGGCGGTTGTCGGAACATTATGGTCGGCGGTGGCAATGGCCGTCTCGGGACGCCTTGGCGTGCGGTGGGCGATGCGCAGGCCTTCGAACGCCTGTGGACTCGTTACCTCAGAGACCAGATGGCGGTCAATGTAGAGCAAGGTTGGCCCAAGTTCACCAGGGGCTGGCTCCGAGACCACGTGGCGCTGCCAAAGCTTTTCGAAGAGGGTCCGTTTACCCATCTCGGTGCCTCGCATTCTTTCTGTGTTCCACATGTGAGTCCTCCTTAGCCGCGGTTCAAACAAAGCCGTAGGCATCATCTTCTGGTTCCACATCGTTGGAACCGATGCAGGCATGCACTTCCATGTCTCGCCCAATTGGCTCACTTGTTGAGTCGGTGGATGCAGCGCAACCGCTCCATATCCGGCAGGGCCTCGGCGATGCGCTCTAGGTGATTGAGTTGTAAGGCGTTGCGCGATGTCATTGCGCGCTTACTCATAGGAGGACAAGAACATGGAAGGTCCCGGCGCCAGCTGTCCAGTCTTGGGGCGACTGAGTATGAGTGCGACTTGCTGGCGCAGAATCGATGTAGTCCTCGCCTGAGGCGAGGATGCATTTCATCTTATCGCTCTTTCTTTACTGCGAAGTGCAGTAGGACTACGGTGATTGCCGCTAGGACGAAAGCAATCGCGTACAAGCGGTAGACCTCATCAGCGCCCCACTTCGCGTCAAGTAGTGGTCCTGCAGCGAGTGGTGACAGAATGGACCCCAGACGGCCCATGCCAATCCCCCAGCCCAATCCAGTCACGCGATGCGCGGATTCGTAGACCATAGGAGTCATAGCAAACATGCCGGCTACGCAACCATTGACAAAGACGCCAAGCAAGAAGGCCAGCACCAATATTTGGTCAACTTGTCCCGTCACGTTGAGCAGCATGCTCATAAGAAACGCCGTTGCGATCAAGTAGGTTGCGTGGATCTTGTATAGAAGTAGCCGCGCCGCTAGCAAGCCGATGAGCGACGTACCAATGATTCCGCCAAAGTTCAGTAGCACGCCTCCGGTAATGCCTTGCTGCGTGGACAGGCCTGCCGCCACAAAAAGCCGGGGCGACCAGCTCATAACGAAGTAAAAGCCAAACATGATCAGGAAGAACGAAACCCAGATCAACGCGGTGGCCCGTCGCACGCCGGGCGAGAAGAGGTATGCCATGCTTTGCTTCAGTCCGGTTTTGCCGCTCTGCTGCGCAGCCGGAGGTAGAGTCGCAAGTGCGGGTTGGCCGGATTTTCTCAGAATGGCATTGACCCGATCCAACGCACCTTTCGGCCTTCGACTGAAGTAAAAGTCAAGCGATTCCGGCAACCAAAGGTACAGAATCGGTAGGATAGACAGCGTAATCGCTCCTCCATAGAAGAACACGGCGTCCCAGCCGATCTGACCAATGATCCTGGCGGTGATCAAGCCTCCCACGGTCGCCCCTGTTGCGTAGGCCGTTGCCTGTAGGCTGATGGCCAGACTACGCCAGCGCTTTGACGCATACTCACCGGCAATCACGTAGCTACTGGCGAGAATGCCGCCGATTCCAAGCCCGGTGACGAATCGTAGGAAGCCCAGATGCGTCGGTGTCTGCGAATAGCTGGAAAGCAACATTCCGGTACCGCAAACCATGACACACCACAGCACGAGTGGGCGCCTTCCGATCCGATCCGCCAAAGGGGCGATGAAGAGCGATCCGACTGTCATTCCAACCAGGCCAGCACTCAGCAGATAGCCGACCTGTGTGCTAGTGAGGGACCAGTGCGAACTGACGGACGGCGCGGTAAAGGCCATGACCATGACATCAAAGCCGTCCAACATATTAATCAGGCAGCACAGCGCGACTGCCCTCCACTGGAAGAATGTCATCGACCTGTCATCCATCGTCTGGATGGCCGTCGGGTTTAACGAACTGCTGGAAGCCATATCTTGTGTCTCCTATTTACATCTTTATTTTTTTATGCATTGAGGGAAGGCAGCCGCCGTTAGGCGCCTCACATGGACGCACTAGCAGCTCGCCACGCCTCGTAGCCGGCGAAGAACTGCGGCGACATGGTGGCGAGCCGCTCGGGATCGATGCGTCCAGAGCGACCGATGTAGTTCATTGCAAACTCCCACGCGGGCAACTCCATATGCCGCGCAAAATCGTCGTACCACTTGGCGCTTTGATTGGCAGCCGTAGTGATCTTCTCCACGATTGGGCGGCGATGTTCCTCGAAGCTGGCCAACGCATCGGCAATGCTGCCGGGATGCTCCGCCACGGACTTCGCGAGGGCCTGCACATCTTCCAGCGCCAAGCGGGTGCCAGAACCAATCGAAAAGTGCGCGGTACGGAGCGCGTCTCCGACGATTACGCAGTTCCCCACAGACCAACGCTCGTTGCTGATCTTCGGGAAACGCCGCCAATGCGAGCGATTGACGACCAGCGACGCACCTGACAGCTCCTCAGCGAACACCTCTTCGCAAATGCGACGGGATTGTTCCTCGCTCATGTCGCCAAAACCGTTCTTTTCAAAGGTTTCGGCGTCGACTTCCACCAGGAAGGTGCTCATCGACTTCGTATAACGGTAGTGATGCGCGTTGAAGTTGCCTTGAGGCAGCTTCTTGAAGGTTTGCGTCATGCGCTCGAACGCTCGCGTAGCACCGAACCATGCGAATCGGTTGTCAAAGTACTCGATGCGCGTCCCAAACGCCTTTTCATGCGTGCGGCGGACCAGGGAGTTCACCCCATCTGCACCGATTAGCAGATCCGCTTCCCCCATCTCGTCCAAGCTACTGATGACGCGCTGGTTCGTCAGGATGGCTCCGGCCTCCTCAGCCCTCTGACGCAGGATCTCAAGCAGCTTTAAACGAGCGATGGCCGTGAATCCAACACCATCCAAGCGGATCTCTTGACCGTGGACACGCAACTCAATGTCCCTCCAAGTCTCTAGGTCTCGCGTGATCATGGCCAGAGTTTCCTCATCGCTTACGCGAAGGAACTCCAGCGCTTGATCGGAGAAGACGACGCCAAATCCGAATGTCGTGTTCGCGTCGTTTTGCTCGAAGACATGGACGGTGGATTCTGGACGCTGCCGCTTGAGCAGATAGGCGGCGTACAGGCCGGCCGGACCTCCGCCAAGGATGTTGATTTTCATGTGAAGTCTCCAGTTATTGGGCGCTTTCGGTCGTGAGCAACTCGCGCACGTTATCCGGCACGCGATTTGCCTGCATCGAGGTGGCATCGCCGAGAAGGTGGGTAGCCCACACCCGGGTTTCATGCGCTTCCATTAGCAAACTCTCACCGCGTAGAAAGCGATGGACAAAAGTTATCGACTTGCCGCCGATTTTTTCGACAGAGATCTCGTGGCACAGCTGCATATGCAGCAACGGCGCATCAAAGAAGCGCATCGACAACTGCACGACCGGGAGGCCTCCACGGGTCTTGTCATCAACCATCGCATTGGGATCTATGCCAAGTGAGAGCAACATCTCGTTCAGGCCGTCGACCATCCATCGCGCGTAGTTGGGAAAGAAGACAATGCCACCGGGGTCGCATTCACTCCAATGCAGACGTCGCTGGTAACGGTAGGTGCGCATACGTCCGGGCCCCCGCTCACTCAGGTCTTGCGAAGTGCGGGGCCATCTTGACCTGGACCTTGCCGACGGACTGCAGTTCGGCTTCGATCAGATCACCAGGTTGGACTGGGGCCACCCCGTCGGGCGTCCCGGTCATGATCACGTCACCGGGATAAAGGGTATAGAACGACGAGGCGTACTCGATGAGGCGCTGCACATTCATGATCAGCAGACTGGTACTGGAGCGCTGTCGCTCTTCGCCGTTGACGCTCAGACGCATGTCCAACGCATTTGGATCTGGTATTTCATCGGACGTAACGATCCACGGACCAAGCACCGAGTACGTATCCACGGACTTACGGAACCCCGGCCACTCCTGGCCGCGCACGGTCATATCAAGCCCGATGGTGTACCCCAAGACATAATCCAATGCCTCTTCTCTCGTAACCATACGGGCTGTCTTACCGATAACCACGGCAAGTTCCACCTCGTGGTCGCTGCGGCGGTCAGGGAACCGCTGTTCGATAAGATCGGAGGCACCAATGAGCGAGCTGTTGGCCTTGATGAACAAGCCGTAGCGCTCTAGCGTCGTGTAGGTGTGGCCATGGTTAATTTGTCGATCTGCGTTCGCTTCCTCAATGTGTGCGTGGTAGTTGATCGGTGCACCTACAATCTTTCCGGGATTGGCCACCGGACTTTCGAGTCGCACCGAAGTCAGCGAAAAGGTCTCGCAGTTCTTCGAGGAAGCTGCTTCCAAGTCGGCGCGCAGAGTCGGGATTTGTCGGATGATCCAGTCGCCATGTGGCAATGGCCAAGTCGGTTGGCGGTTGAATCGCTCAGTGACGTCCAGCACGAGGTCGCCTTGGACCAGGCCGATACGGTCGGAATTGAAGCGGCAGATCTTCATGTCAGTTAATACCTTTACTCATGATGCATGGTTTGAGCTGTCAGCGACGCCAACGCGGGTCATTGACGTTCTTCACGCCAGAGCGCGAGCTTCTTATGCACGGGCGCGTCCGAGAACGAGAAGAAGACGGATTCTGATTCGGCCTCGATTTGGTGCAGATGCCAACCGGGTACGGCCAGAACGTCCTGGGGTGTCAAGGTGAACACGTTCCCCTCAACACTGACGCGTAGCTTGCCCTCCACGCAGACCAGGACAGTTCCGTCAGTTGAGCGATATGGACGCGTACCGAAGCCTTTAGGCAGCAGGCGCATGCTGGCCCCAATGGTTGGCAAAGCCGTGTCGCCAGTGGTGGGGTTCACGTAGCACACCTCATAGCCGCGGTGAAGGTCCATATCCTCACGGCGAGTGATCAGTTCGAGTGCCGCGCGTGTCCGTTCATAGGAGTACTTGAACAGTGGGGAGGTGGCTGTCTTCTCGTCGTCGGGGCGAAGCAAGCCGCTGCCGTAGCGCAACAGCGATTCGCCCTCAGACCGGTGCAGGGATTGAGCTGTCTCCTCGTGCTGCTGACGAAATCCTGCATGAAGGAAGCTGACGAGAGGCACATCCAGCCCGTCTAGCCAGACGACCGGCCCGTCCGCATGGCTGCCGTGATCATGCCAAGTCCACGCCGGAGTAATAATGAAATCACCGGGTGCCATGGCGACACGCTCGCCATTGACTGCCGTGTAGGCGCCATGCCCGTGCATCGCAAAACGCAGTGCTGACTGTGTATGCCGATGCGCAGGTGCTACTTCCCCGGGCAAGATCAACTGAAGACCCGCATACAAGGTATCGGTGATTCGAGATTGCCCCGCCAGCGTCGGGTTCTCCAGTACAAGGACGCGACGTTCGGCCTGTTCTGCTGAAATCAGTTCGCCGGCTTCAAGAAGGCGAGGAAAGACATCCGCGAAGGACCAGGCAAACGCCTGCGCCTTTGGCTTCGGCTCTTCAGGAACAAGGCGCGACAGCGATACCCATAGCGGTGCAAGGTTTTGGCTTACCAAGCCCTGGTAGTACTCGGACGAAGTCGAATCGACCGTATGTGGGGTCTCTCTGGGGGATTGAGCGAATGAATTGGCTGTACTCACGTTAGACCTCTTTGTACGAATTCGCGCGCTTTCATGCGCCGGCCGCTCGACCTTCTGTAGCGGATTGATTCTCTTCGGCGATCTTTTGCGCGATCTGGCTCCGCAAGTGCGCACGATCCAGCTTGCCGACTCGGGTGGTCGGGAAGGCGTCGCAGGCTTCGATCCGCTCAGGCAGCTTAAACTTCGCCAGGCCTTGGGAGATCAGGTATTCACCCAGTTCCCCTACTGTCGGGAGCGTTTGGCCTTCGCGGGCAATCAGGAAGGCACAAGCTTTCTCGCCGTAGATCGCGTCAGGCATGGCAACAACCTTGCCGTCTGCAATGGCGGGATGGCGTGCAATTAGCTGTTCGACATCCTCAGTTCCGAACTTCTCGCCGCCACGGTTAATGTTGTCACGCATGCGGCCCTCGAAGCGGTATGCGATCTGCCCCTCGATTACCTCAGCGCGCATCAAATCGCCGGCTCGGAAGAACCCATCCGGAGTGAAACTGACTGCGTTGATATCGGGAGCTGCGTAGTAGCCGCGTAGCGATGAAGGCCCCCTGAAGCACAGTTCACCGACCTCGCCGATCTGCGCCTCCTCATCGGTTCCTGGCCGGAGCAACCGGACCTCGTCGTAGGGAGAGCACGGCAATCCAACGCTGTTGTGGCGGACAGCGATGGGCGACTGAGACGTTCCCGTAAGGACCAGTCCTTCGGTGATGCCGAACATGTTTGTAGACGGCACACCAGTTGCACGCTCGATTGCCTCTGCCCCCATCAAGGTAAAAATTGACCGCAGCGAAGACAGATCATGTGCGGCAACGTTGTCAAAGGAGGCGATTGCTGGCGCGTGCGGCCCGATGGTGAATGCGTGTTGAACTCGCTCACTTTCTATCGCCGCAAAGTAGCGTGCAACATCCCACTGCGGAAGCAGTACCGTCGTTGCTCGATAAAGCACCGTACGTACGATGGAGAACATCATGCCGGCGTTGTGCAACATGGGGAGCGCCCATATGCCTACGTCGCCGTCGCGCATCTCATAGCGGTCGCACCAGGAGCGCACATGGCCCTGATACTCGGCATGGAAGCGTGGGATCACCTTCGGTGTGCCAGTGGAGCCGCCCGACAGTTGAAAGACCACCACGTCTTCACACCCGAACTCCTCTGTAGCTTCCAGAGTCTCTCCTGGCGCAACCTGAGCCAAACTCTCTAATGTGTGTCCATCAGGCAGAGGTTGCCCGCGAGCGACGATCACATGTGGAATCTCGTGGCGCCTCGAAATGCTAGCCGCGAATGACACCAGGTCGAATCTTGCTACTGCGTCTGCCTGGACAAAGTATGCCTTCGGGTTCGTGAGTTCAGCCAGCTTACCGATCTCAAGTTCTCGGTACTGGGGAATGCTACACACCGGCACTACACCAGCCTTGAAGCAAGCAAAGATCGCGACGGCTGTTTCGATGGTCGTCCCCATCTGAAACATTGCCCGATCATGTACTTGCAGTCCAAGGGATCTAAGGCCGACAGCCACGCGCTCACTCTCTGCATCGAGTTCGCCAAAGCTCATCCGACGTCCCTCGCACACAAATGCGATGCGGTCTGGTACCTCCCTCGCAGCGCAGCGGAGTGCGTCTCCAAGGGTATGCCGTTCCCAGATGCCGGCTTCCAAGTAGTAAGCCGCGCGCTCGGGCGCAGCGTACACGACGCCGTCCAGCGTATGCAGAGGGCCGCTCATGCGAGCCTCCACAGGTTCAGGACAGGCCTAAGTGCGCATTCAGCACATTGTCGACGCATGCTTTGTCTCCATCGTTATCGGTTGAACGCATGATGGCCAGCATCGAAATTAACCTCAATGCAATGGATGGTATGCTCTGCATTTATGCGGCAAATAGTCACCAGAAGGTCATGAAGCCCGAGATCGATCTGAAGCTCCTGCGCTTACTTACCCAAATCCATGCCCTAGGCAGCGTCTCGAAGGCGGCTGAGGCCGTCCATCTGAGCCAGCCAGCGGCAAGCCTGGCGCTGGGGCGATTGCGGCGCATTCTCGGAGATCCACTTTTCGTTCGCGGTGTCGGCGGCATGCTGGCGACAACGCGCTGCGAGGAGGTCGTTGCTGCCGGTCGCGAGGCGCTGTTACTGATTGACGACGCCGTCAAGCCCCCACCGAGTTTCGATCCGTCCACAGCGCTACGAAACTTTGTCGTAACGCTGTCTGATATCGGTGAAGTTGTATTCCTGCCCCGACTGATGGCCCATTTGTCTCGACACGCCCCCAAGTGCAACCTTCGATCGCGAGCCTTGTCCGCGCGCGAGTTGCCTCAGGCGCTGGAAAGTGGGGAGGTCGAAATGGCGGTCGGCTTTTTCCCGGACCTGGAAAAGCCTGGCTTCTTCATGCAACGACTTTTCGAGCATCGGTTCGTCTGCTTAATCCGCAAGGACCATCCTCGCGTGAAGGGGGACAAGATCCCGCTTTCGGTTTTCCTAGACTTACCGCACGCGGTGGTTGAGCCCGAGGGGAGAAGCCACGAACTGTTTGAGGACTTACTCCGAAAGAAAGGGCTTGAGCGCCGGGTTCAACTAGGCATCCCGCATTTCATGAGCGTGCCAGCAATCATCGCCACCACAGACATGATCGTCACCGTGCCGCGCGCGGTGGCCGAGTACTTTGTACGGTTCGGAGAGCTACGCATCGTCCACCCTCCCATTAATACCCAGCCTTACGCCCTGAAGCAGCACTGGCACGCGCGATTCAATGGCGATCCAGCCCTGAAGTGGTTGCGGGGCGAGATCGCAAACCTATTTACTCAATGAATCTATAAGCTGGCTGTGGGGATGCAGTTCGTGGATGAGGCTGGGTGCGCGATGGGGGCAAGCCGTCCGCACAGTTGGCCATGTTCCCACATAGGATTCAACCCCAGAACGACGCAGTTGCGATGGGTTAGGAAAAAGAGTTAGCAGCCCTAAGTGGTTGATTGGAAGAAAATCTTTTCCACTTAACTGTTAGCAACGTTCCCAAAGCGTTGTATGAACCATTTTTTTGTCGCTCCATCGCCGACGTCCACCCCGGCAGTCTGCATTGGTAGCGCATCGGGATTACGATCCGCTGCCCATCCTGCACCACCATCACAGGAGCATAGTGACCAGGGAAGATACGGGAATCACGATCCAGCAGATCCGCGCGCTGCAGGTCGGCAAGATTGCGTTGTGCCCGCGCAATCTTATCCGTTGCGATGCGTTGATCGTTCTCCGCCTTCTTGGTCGGCTTGACTGCTAAGGCGCGCTCCGCCGTCGTCAGCCGCGTCTTCTGCTGGAACAGTTCGGTCTCCAACGCGATCGCCTGCTCCTTATCCCCCGCCGCAACCAGATCGGCAACAGCGCGCTCCTTTTCATCAGTAGGAGCCAGGAACGCGGCACGCATGGCTTTCGGCAGTTTGGACCAGCCACCGTCCCGGCGCGTCTGCCAGAAGAGCTCTACAAAATGCTCAAAGCTGACACTGGTACCGAATTCCCTAATGAACTTCCTGTAGTCGGCCTGAATTTGCGCGGAATAGCACATCGCAGTCACCGTGGACGTTGTCGTCTGAACGCACCATTGTAGTGGCGGCTGTCCGACCTCGCGCAAAGGAGTCGCTGCCGCTCAGCGGGAAAGCCGCTGCTGGCTGGGATTAGCCGACGGAGTGGCCTTAGAGTCCGGACAGGATACGAGCACAGGCAACGGCGTCAGCGCCGACACTCTTGGCGATGGACGCTTGCGACCTAGCTCTCCACGCTATGCTTTTCCATACGGTATGTTTTTTCATACGGGTTGTTCTCCATACGATCTCCACGTGCAGGTGTCGGGCTCCGACCGCCGTTGCGCTGCCGGAACCCTGGATGGCATTTTGCCACGTGCCGGATACCACATTTGCGGCGCCTCTAGACCGGAAAGTGACCGCGGAATGCCTTCGCAGGAAAGAAACGGGGCCGCGTCGCAACCGGTTTGTAGGACACCGGCTGATAGCTCACCAGCTTGGCCGGCAGCAGACTAAAAGCCATACCAGCTCGCAGGAGGTCATCATGGCCACCGCAAACATTCACGTCGTACCCGCCGGTGACGGCTGGGCCGTCGAAGTCGCCGGCGGGAGCGACCGTTCCACCTATCCCACCCAGGAAGCCGCCATTTCCGCCGGCACAGAACGCGCCAAGCGAGACAAGGTCGAGTTGCTCATCCATGGCCGCGACGGCCAGATACGCGAGCGCAACTCTTTCGGCCATGATCCGCGAGACGTCAAGGGTTGAAATAAGGCTCGTGATTTTCTAAGTCATATCTGGCTGAGGCGCCATTTCGGCGCCGGCCAGTCCTCTGGGGCGCGCTAGCCCGCTTCTAAGCGCGGGCTGGTATCCGCCCTTACCAGGAGTGCCAGATGGCCGCGCGCTCTATCGCCTCGCTGTCAATCAGCTTCGGACTCGTGTCCATACCGGTCAAGGTTTTTTCCGCCACGGAAAGCAAGGCGGCAATCAGCTTTAACTTTCTCCACAAGGGCTGCGGCTCGCGCCTGAGACAGCAATATATCTGCCACCGGGAAGGCGTCGTTGTAGAGCGCGCCGACATGGTGAAGGGTTATGAATTCGAGAAAGACAAGTACGTGATCTTCGAGCCGAGCGAACTCAAGGCGCTTGAGGAGGCGACCCACCAAACCATCGATATCATCGCGTTCATGCCGCTAGCCGCCATCGACCCGATCTACTACGACAAGGCTTATTACCTGGGCCCCGACAAGCGTGGCGGAAAGCCATACAGTCTCCTGGCCGAAGCGCTGCGCGCCTCGGGCAAATGTGCCCTGGCGAAGTGGAACTGGAAGGGTAAGCAGTACATGGTGCAGATTCGTGTCGGCGGCGACGGTCTGATTTTGCAGCAGCTGCTTTACGCTGATGAAGTCCGCTCCATGGCGGACCTGCATATCGAATCCGTCAGTGTTTCAAAGGCCGAACTGTCGTTGGCGGAGCAGCTGATCGAACAAGGCTCGGTGGAGGGGTACGACCCGTCTGAGTACACCGACGAGGAAAAGCAGCGGATCCTTGCCCAGATCGACAAGAAGATTGCCGGTCAAGCGATCACGATCGCGCCAGAAACACCTGGCGAGGCTACCGGCGCCGAAGTCATCGACCTGATGGAAGCCCTGCGCAAGAGCATTGGCGCGCCCAAGGGGACGGTTGCCGCCAAATCGTCAGTCAAGGAAGCGAAGGCTCCGGCGAGACGCGGCGCGAAGCGTGCCGATACTGGGAGAGCAGCACCAGCCAAAAAGACGCGGAAGCAGGCCTGATGGACTTGTACACCCTTTGCGAGGTTCTGGAGATCATTGGCATCCCGCGCAGCCCGGCGATGGATCTCATTGCAGCCAGCATAGTGACGCGGGCACGCGGGAATCATGGCGAGTCGCCCTGCGCCACTACAACCAGTATTGGCGGCGAACAGTCCCAAAACCCATCGTGCCATGACATCGCGCACAGGTGCTCTCGAGCGCTATAACGCCAAGCGAAACTTCGCGATCACCCCCGAGCCGTCGGGACGTGCCAAGCGAAAGCGCGACGCTACTCGGAAACTCTCTTTCGTCATTCAGAAACACTGGGCGCGACGACTGCACTACGATTTCCGGCTCGAACTTGATGGGGTGCTGCTCAGCTGGGCCGTGCCAAAGGGACCCAGTTACGATCCCGCCGAAAAGCGCATCGCGGTCCATACCGAGGATCACCCGCTCGACTATGCCAGCTTTGAAGGCGAGATTCCGGCTAAACAGTATGGCGCCGGCTCAGTCATCGTCTGGGACCGGGGCACCTGGGAGCCGGTGGGCGACCCGCGGGAGGGGATGGCCGCCGGCAAGCTGCTGTTCAACCTTTACGGCGAGAAGCTGGCGGGACGTTGGGAGCTGGTGCGCATTGCCAAGCCAGGCGACAAGTCGGAACAGTGGATTCTCTTCAAGAAGCGAGACGCCTGGGCACGACCCCTGGCGGAGTTTGACGTGTTGGCCGCGTTTCCCGACAGCGTCATCGCCAAACCACTCGGTGCGCTGACCCAGACGTCGCTGAACGCCACCGACACGGATGTCGCGGAGACGATCAAGGACGCTCCGCTTGCGCCCTTGCCGGCGAAGCTGGCCCCGCAGCTCGCCACCCTGTCGCCCACCCTCACCGCTGGTACCGGCTGGGTCGTCGAAACCAAGTTCGATGGCTATCGCATGCTGGCAAGGATTGAAGATGCCAAGGTGACCCTCTTCACCCGGAATGGTCATGGCTGGACGCGCAAGCTGAAATCCCTCGCCGCCGAGCTCGAAAAGCTCGACATCTCGGAAGGCTGGCTCGATGGTGAGATCGTCGTGTTGCGTGATGGCGTGCCCGATTTCAACGCGCTGCAGAATGCCATCGACCGGCATCGCAACGAGGCGATCATCTTTTTCGCCTTCGACCTTCCCTTCTGGGAAGGCCGGGACTTGCGAAACGTGCCGTTGGTGCAGCGGCGGGCCAAGCTGGAAGACCTTGTGGCGGGCCATTCCGAGCGTGTGCGCTTCAGCGAGGCCTTCGATGCACCACCGGCGCAGATCTTCCAGGCGGCGTGCAAACTCGGCCTCGAAGGCTTGATGTTCAAGCGGGCGGACGCCGCTTATGTGTCGGCGCGATCGCAGACCTGGCTCAAGGCCAAGTGCAAACTGCGACAGGAGTTCGTGATCGGCGGCTTCTCCGACCGTAGCGGGGCTGCCGCTGAAGTCGGTAAGTTATATCTTGGCGTGTATGCGGAGGGTGAGCTGCGGTACGTCGGTGGCGTCGGCACCGGCTGGGACAGCGCGACGGCAGCGGACCTTAAGAAGCGCTTGTCGGCCATCGAGATCAAGCAAAGCCCGTTTTCCACGGAGGCGCGTTCCAGCCGCCGATGGGGCGGAGGCCGAGAAGCCGCGATGCGGTGGGTAAAGCCGACGCTCGTTGCAGAAGTCGAGTTTTCCGAGTGGACCCCCGAGGGGCATGTCCGCCATGCCTCCTTCAAAGGCCTGCACGCCGACCATCCCGCCAAATCGATCCGGCGGGAGGCTGTCCAGACGGCTGTGACGCCCAACGGCGTCAGCGCCATCAAGGTCACCAACCCCGACCGTGTCATCGACAAGTCCGAAGGCATCACGAAGGTCGAGCTGGTCCGCTACTACGAAAGCATGGCCGAACTCATGCTTCCCCACCTTCAGAATCGGCCGCTATCTCTGGTGCGTGCTCCCGACGGGATCGACGCCACGACGTTTTTCCAGAAGCATGCGGAAACAGCAATGTCAGGCCTGACCGAACAGCCATCCTCCCTCTGGCCTGGCCATGCGGCGCTGCTCACAGCAGATTCGCCCGAAGCGATTGTCGCGGCTGCCCAAATGAATGTGGTCGAGTTCCACACCTGGAATTCCACCGCCGGCAACATTAATCGTCCAGACCGTGTCATCTTTGACCTGGATCCCGGGGAAGGCGTGCCGTGGGAGACCATGCTCGAAGCTGCCGTCCTGGTGCGAACGCTGCTGGACGAACTCGGCCTGCAGTCGTGGCTGAAGACCAGCGGCGGCAAAGGCCTCCACGTCGTGGTGCCATTGGCACCCCGAAGGTCCTACGATGAAGTGAAGGCGTTTTCCCGCGCAGCCGTTCAACATCTGGCCGCCACGCTGCCGCAACGCTTCACTGCCCGCTCGGGAGCCGCCAATCGCAAAGGGCGAATCTTCGTCGACTACTTACGTAACGGCTTCTCGCAGACGACTGCAGCCGCCTTTTCCGCTCGCGCAAGACCCGGACTTGGCGTCTCCATGCCCGTTTCCTGGGACCAGCTTCTCAAGTTGAAAAGCGGCGACCAGTGGACCATTCGGGATGCCCGCGAGTACCTCAGTTTCCAAGTGGCGGATCCCTGGGAGGCATACTGGAAGACCAAGCAGGTCTTGACCACCGCCATCAAGCGGCTAAAGTAAAACCATCAATGCGCAGCAATAGGCACTTTTGGAGCGGAACGTCAATTAGGGGCAAAAACGGCGTTTAATTCAGATTTAGAACTTACTTATCTGACCCTATGTCTGGGCAGTCCTGCTACCGCCCGCATTCACCGTCCCTCGGCATGCGGGCTCTTTTTTGGTAAGGCAGAACGGGCGGGTTGTTGGGCAGGTCGATTGGCCTAGCACGTTCCGACGGGGTCATGAGGGCGGGTAATCAACCTTTACACGATTTCTTCATGGACGTTCCGCGGCTCTCTGCTACTGGCTCGAGGCCCGCCTTTTTTCCGCGCCGATCGCCGGAGACGAGACATGGGCAGACCCCATGACGGACCCGCCGTAGTCGTCAACGGCTCGTGCGCGTGTCCTCGCTCAAGCCTGCTCGATAAGAAAGCGCTCGGGCCGCTTGCCCAGCCACGCCGGCGTCCGGCCGCGACCCGACCAGGTTTTCCCGGTCTTGGGATCCATGTACTTCGGCGGGAGCGGGGTTTTCTCCGTGCCAGCGGATGCTGCACCGGCAGGCCGGCCACGACGACGCCGAGGCGCCACATCTTCGGGCGAGAGGTTATACCGAAGCATCAATTCGCGGATCTGTTCGATAACGCCCGCGACCTCAGTCGACCGCGCCTCTGCGATCTGCGCTTCCAAAGCTTCCTTTTGCGCCAGCAGTTGCTGATACGTTGCCATTTTTGCCTCCAATTTTTCGATCACCATTAACTTATACGCATTTCAAAGAAGACCTGCAAGGTATTCACTGCCTAAAGTCGGCTCCGTTGCAATTGGCACGCTGTATTCGGACGTGGTTTCTTTGCGCGCGTCAAGGCGAAGAGATTAGTGAAGGGGATGGCGCCCTGAAGTAAAGTGGTCGCTTCTTGTACCGATTTGCTTTGTTCTCAGACTCGCAGAAACGGGTACGTTCGGTACCAGACGTCGATTGCAACAAATCAGCATTCGCGCTAAGCCGATGGGCATCGGGCGCAGAGCCATGAATAGCTAAAGTAAAGGCTTTTTTGACTCAGGCCACACCCGCCCTACATAGCGATTTGACGGCTGGAACGCCAATGGTCTTGTCGTGGGCCGATTTTCTGAGTGCCTTGCCTTTGCGGCTGGACCGTCGGCTTGATCTTGCGGTGGATTAAGTCGCGGACGCGCTTTCTGTGTGAAATTCATGGCACAACAGTCGCTAGGGCGCCTGGGGATCCTCGGTATTTCCCCGAAGTCGTCTCCCCAACCGTACGGAAGCTATCGCGGCCGCCACCGCCAAGGCACAGGAGGAGAAGGCCGATTTAATAATCCATACCCGCGACGGACGGATCGGCAGGCGCAAAACCTTTAGCAACGACTCGCAAAACATCAAGGGATTACGAAGTGCCCAGCCTGCCGTCGGTACGGGCGCCGGACGAGCTACGCCCGATAGTGCTGTGCAAGCGCTAGGCCATCCTGCGCGGGCTCACTGGCCAGCGAGTCGCGGCTGAGGTCGCGCAACGGGACAAACGCGACAACCTTGTTCGTCTAATTGACATCAGTGTGCTGCAGCATGGCGCGCTTGCCAAATATCGGCATGCACACATGACTGACCACGCTTCAGTGTCAGCAGGGGCGAGAGCGGTAACGCCATCGGGCCCACCCGTGACGCACGGCAGCTGATGCGAAGAACTACCGCCGATTGCGTCGAAGTCACCGGAGCAATTCGAGGCGTTCACCACTGGCGTCTGGGCAAGCGCACGCCTCGGACTAGTCCAGTTTATGTGGCCTTGGTGCCCAGCAGCCGATAACGGCTGCACGTAGGTCGCATATTCGCCGCGACTGAGCGTGCCATCGGCATCAGCGTCAAGAGCAGAAAATTCTTTCAGCAGCCGCGGAATTCGGGCACGAGCTTCCGACAGTGAGAGTCGGCCATCCTGGTTGGCGTCTGCCAAGCGGAACAGCTTCTGATATTCCGCGTTGACCTTACTGTACGATACCGGCCTTCCTTGTGCGGCCGCCAAACCATTTGAGCCGAGCAGGAAATAGACCGACATCGTTATCGTTGCCCATAAGCGGGGCGCTGGTGTCAGTATGCTGGACATTGTTTCTTCCCTGTGATGCGGTGGCTGCTGCGGCGCCCGAACGCCACGCCACCATCCGAGGTGGTAGCTATGTCCAGGATTGCGGCATGCCGGTTGCTTCAATCCGCCTGCACGTAAAAATAACAGACTGCAGAAGTGCCTTCATGGTCACCCGCCGAACAGCACGACAGGTTTGTAGAAGTGCGAAGGCTAGCAGCGCGGTCGTCATCGATCTGTAAGAGTTTGTTTGGAGCTGAGAGGATCGCAAGGGTCTCAACGACAGCTGTCGTTTCGCCACATGACCCTAGAGCTTTGCCAGGGTGGCTAAAGTGCAAGTGGCTCTATCTCAGGGACTTATGGTGGTGTATAGGCCACCTTTAGCCAACTCGAGAAACCGCGTTGCGTGGATGTAATGGAGGCGCTGGCGCCGGACTATTTACTGGGTTAAGCCAAGCCCTGCTCGATCGCCATCGGGCGGCCGGCGCCGGCGCAGACGTCGCCACGGCCGCACTGCACCGGGAAATGCGTCAGGTGAGGATGGACCCCAGATTTGGAGGAGTCCGCGCTTCAGCGGAGCGCGCGTGTCTACCAGCGTGGGCTGCGTGACAAACTGACAAACAATAGACCGGACACTGCTAGCCACCAGCGCCGGCCAAATCTCCTGCTGGATGCCTGCGGCACTGGCATAGTGCTCTGAGCGACGAGGCAAGCAGCCCCTCACAATGGCGCAACCATGACTGCCGCAGCACGGCGCCCGCCGACGGGCACGGCTGCACGAGTTCCGTATCGGTCGACACTTCAGGCTGTAATGCGGGCAACGCGAGAATGGCGTGCCCTCTGTGCTGGGCCAGCAGTTCCTCGCGACTAACTTCCTGCACCCCGCCGTCCCAACCCGGCAGGGCGACCAAAAACCGTCCGTGTTCGCAGCGCTGCAGCAATACGCACGGCCGGTTCTTGTCCAGCAACAGGATGGCCGGCAGCGAGGTGTCCGGGATATCGTCGAGGTCCCGCTCTACCAGCCGGGTCGACAAGCCAGCGCGCGACGCCGCGGCGCAGAGCAGCGGCAACGTCAGGCCCTGCCCTTCCAGCGGCAGCCCTTCGAGTAGTACAGCGGACGGTACCGGCCGTTGCAAGGCCCGGTTCAGCAACAGCAGGCAGCCCAGCATCGGATCGTCCGCTCCCGTCAGCCGGCTCATTGCGGCAGGCGGCTCCCGCGGCCAGTAAGGAAACACAGGTCGGAAGTGCCGGGATGCGCGGCGGAATTCGTCCTGTGGCGCTGTGTCCGCCGCGATGGTGATGATGCAACTTCTATCTCTTGTGCCGGCGCCTCGCATAGTGCAAAGCCAGCCGACGCATGCCGCCCGCGCGGATTCCGTTCACCCATAATTCCCCCCGGCTTCAGTGTGTGAGCTCTACTGCGAGCGTAGTGCACCGGGGCGCGCGAGCCCATCATGCAAAGAGGCTAGTACTACTGTGTTAACAATCACTCGGCTTTCCGACCGCAGCACGGGCACCGTTCAAGGCGGGCAAGCAGTGCGGCAGCGATTTCCAATCGCAGCGTGGCGATAGAATCTGCCACGTGACGCTGCTTACGCAGGGGTGCCCCGGGGCCGGAAGCCTTCGGGTAAGGTAGATTCCTCGCCGAGTAGCCGATGGGCTGGAGTTTTTTTTTGCGCCGCCAGGCGTTCGGTGACAAGAAAGCCGTAAGCCGCTATGCACAGCGTCGCATGGTGATGAAAGCCGCGCCAACTGCGTCCCTCGAAATGCCCCAACCCGAGTTCCTGCTTGAGCTCCTGATAATCGCGCTCGATGCGCCAGCGCAGTTTTGCCAGTCGCACGAGTTCCTTGATTGGCGTGTCAGCCGGCAACGTACTCAGGAAGTACTTGGTGGGTTCGACTTCTCCCTTGGGCCACTCGATGAGCAACCATTGCTCCTCGGAGGGCCCGCCTGGCCCGGCTGCGCGCGAGGCGCAATGCACCCGTGTTGCCGCGAAACGCGATGACAACGCGCGGTTGGTTCCTTCGCGCCATGTGAGAGTGCGAAAGCGCCGAGACGGCAATTGCATGGCCAACTCTTTCGCCTGCTGAGGCGCCTGAGCTTGGTTCTGCAGGCTGACCGTGCCGGTAACCCCCACCACATAAGTGAAGCCCATGGCCGTGAGTTGCTCGCGGAACTCAGTGCTCGCCCCATAACCTGCGTCGGCCAGGACCAATTCCGGCAGCGATCGCCTCTCGCCAAGATTCTCAAGCAGTTGCAGGGCGAGCATCGGCTTGGTGACAAACTCAAGCGCCTCGGGCACTTTGGCATGGCTACGCCGTTCCGCGTCATCGGCCCAGCTTTGCGGCAAATACAGTTGGTAGCGCACCGGCAGACTGAAGTGTTCATTGGCGATCGAAACGCTCACCGCGACTTGTCTTGCTTACCCAATTGGCCGCAGTACTGCCGCGCAACCCCGACTGAGTGCTTCCCCTTTTTTGGAAAGCCGGTATCGTCAATAATCAGCGCCTCCGTCGAACCCGCGCGCCGGCTGATTCGCTCAAGCGTGTAACTGCGCACCGCATCGAGCACCGCTTCGTCCGACCACGGCGCATCGGCTACAAAATGATGAAGGCGTTGGTGTTCCGAGCGTACCCGGCTTGGCGACAAATGCGCCGCCATGGGCTCAATGCTCTTACGCTTGACCGGCAGCATCAACCCGGTGCAGTAGCCACGAAACGGCTCCACGCGATCAGCATGCCCAAGCGACTGGGCCATCAAAGACACGTAATCCGCGAACCGTTCCGTAGAGGCTCCCATCGCTTTCCTCGTAATTCACTTGAAGACAAGCGAATAATGCCTTATTTTTTAACACAGTAGTACTAGTGCTGCCGCAATAAGACTGATTGGGTCGCCTGTTGCCGTTTGGGGGTTGGCCAGGATGGACGAGCCAGCCATTTCATCCTCGAAGAGTATGCAATCTTGCATGAAAGGAAAGAGACGCCGCCTCCAACTTTGGCTAGGGTACCTTTGGTGATGGGACGCCAGTCCGTTGGGCGGGAACCGCACAGACGTGAGCGAGCCGTGCCCCTGGGCAGATGCTATAGGCCCCTCCAGAAAAGCTGTCGCGGCAATTGGAATCCGGTCGATGCCATGACAACACCGCTAAGGACCAAGGCAGAGTTGGGCCACGAGATACCTGGGTGAATGAAAGGTACAGCCCGCCGCTGCGTGGCTGTGAATGTGGAGACTCGCCGCCACGAGGCCATATGCCTCAACGCACAGTCAGAGCTCTGATCTCGTTATTCACTTGCCCCAGTCCCTCATCGGCGGGCTGTATTGAAGAGGCTACACAATGGAACTAATGCCCGGCATAAGCCATAAGGATGACTTTTGGCGGTTCGGCGTGTGTCAAGGTAGTTGTCGGTGTGCCAAGAAGGAAAGCGACAGTTTGTCGTCGTACATGCTGTATCCGTGATGAGGGTAGGCCCCTCGGTTTCGCCGATCAGGCGGTGATACCAAACCACCCAGAGCTGCTTCCGTTAAGAGCGGTTGTGGTGAGCATCTAGGGAAAAGGCGAGATGAATCTCGTCAGGTAGGCTAGAAGGAGGCGAACGCAAGTGAACCATCGAAGAAGTGTCGATAATTGCAATGATGTCAAAACCGAGGTCTCGACAACACCTCGGGATCAGTCAAACGGCGACCTGAAGGTTGGTTTGATGGCATCCGGCATAGAGATGGCGCGACCTTCCTGCAGGCATGCATTTGATGGTTGAGCCGAGAATCGATGCGATATTTCATTCATCATCGTTCGGTTATCGTCCTAACAAATCGGCGAAGCAAGCTGTGGCGCAAGCGAGAAGAAACTGTTGGCGCTACGACTGGGTAGTCGATATTGACTTGAAATCCTTCTTGGATCGCGCATGAGAATGCCCTTTGGTTCATGAGGAGTGTTCGAAGAGGTCGGGTTGCTCGCTGACAGCCTTGATGCGCAAGCCTTTTCGCCGTCCCTGGCACACCAGGACGGCATCGAGTTCGCCGCGCTTTACACGCTGCAACACAGTTTGGCGGGACACGCCGAGCAGCTTGGTTGCTTCCTGCATGACGACGTAGCCATCGGGGCTGTGCGCGACGAATTGCTGCCGCAGCGCATCGGTGATGCGGATGCGCCAGGGCGCACCGGGCGTGGTCTGTTCGCCGGCGATAAAGCCGTCGTTGACCCAACGGTGTAGTGTGGACGGCGCGGTACCCAACACGCGTGCGGCCTGGCGGATGCTGAGCAACTCGCCGTCAGGAAGCGCTGTGGGGCGCTCGAAACAAGGGATATGCCAATGGCGCCGCAAGTTGCCTACGAGGTTCTGGTTAAAGCGCAGACCGCGCGCTGTTACCCGGCCCTGTGTGTTGAGGATGCCGGCGATGGTGGCATCGGGATAGTGCTCGGCTAGACGGCGGACCAGGGCAATTGTGTCTTCGTCGGTGCGAATGGTCGCGGGCCGCGAGCGCGGCAAGGCGACCTCGCAGTCAGTAAGCTTGCCGCCGCACCAACGCAGCTTCAGATGCGCCCGGAATTCTTCGCGATGGACGGTAATACTCACCTCCTCGAGCAGCGTGCGAAGCAATTGCTTCCTGTCGCGCAGTGTGAGGGTCGGTGCGTCCCACAGCGAGCAATATCCGCGCCGATGTCGATCCGGTGGCGGAATCGGTGGTGATCATCGGCGCCATGCGCGGTGTGTCCGCGCAGTACCTGTTCGGCATGAGCGATGCCAGCGCGAAGGGGGTTCGCGATGCGCTGGTCGAGACATTGCGGCGCGGGTTGCAGCGAGATCCAGCCTGAACGGCGTCGCCTGCGCCACTGCGCAAAACGGAAATTCGCGCTGGTGTGGCCGTGCCCCGCTTACCCGGGCGATGGCAACGCCATCGGGGTGGCCCACCGGAATCCGCGCAGTATCTTCCAGCGTATTCAAGCCGGTGACGGCGCGGAGTCAATGGCCTCGGCTTGGCACAGCGGCGCCGCAACTGCGTCTGGGTGGTGAACAGAGCATCGTCTCCCAGGTACACGCCAACCGACGCCAAAAAACGGCCATCGTTATCACCTACGCTACCGCGCGGTACCAACTTCCTTCCCTGACCACGTTCACCGAAACCGCTGATTACCTTCACCCAAATCCGCACTTTTTCTTGGCACACGCTGCATGGGAGTCAAAGAGGGGATCCTTTCAATGAGTACGAGAGCCGGCTCGAATGCACCATGCCACCAGCTACCCTGTCGTGGACGTCGGTTCTGTGCCTCCCGCTGCAAGTTCAGGGACGTCGCGGCCCTCGGCAAGCAGACGCGCGTAATCCTCCGCTGAAAGGGGGGCGCTAAAGTAATAACCCTGGATCTCGTCGCATCGGTGCTCGTGCAGATAGATCATCTGAGCCGCAGTTTCGACACCCTCCGCGATGACTTTCAATTTCAGCGTGTGAGCAAGCTTGATGATGGCCGTGCAGATCGCCGCATCGTCGGGGTCCGTGACAATATCGCGCACGAACGCACGATCGATCTTCAACTGATCGACAGGGAAGCGCTTCAAGTAACTGAGGGACGAATAGCCTGTGCCGAAATCGTCTAGGGAAAGACTGATTTAATCGGCGCGGCAGTCATCGTTGAGTGGCTTGTAAGCGTTGTCATGTGCATGCCCAAGGGATGAGTCGGAGATGAAGCGACAGATCAGTTTTGCGGAAGCGGAAAGCCACGGCAAGAAGCGGGTGACGCGCCGCCAGCGCTTCCTGACGGAGATGGAAAGCGTGGTGCCGTGGTCGCGCCTGATTGCGGCTGTCGAGCCGTACTACCCCAAAGGCAAACGTGGTAGGCCACCGATCGGACTGGAGCGGATGCTGCGCATTTATTTCCTGCAGCAGTGGTACGGGCTGTCGGACGAGGCGCTGGAAGACGCGCTGTACGACAGCATGGCGATGCGGACGTTTGCCGGCATCGACCTGGCGGTCGAAGCGGTGCCGGACGCGACCACACTGCTGAAGTTTCGCCGCCTGCTCGTCGAGCATGAACTGACGCGAAAGCTGTTCGACGAGATCGGCATCATGCTGTGCGAGCGGGGACTGATGATGAAGGAAGGCACGATTGTGGATGCCACCATCATCGAGGCGCCACCGTCGACCAAGAACAAAAAGAAGAGCCGCGACCCGGAGATGCACCAGGCCAAGAAAGGCAATGCTTGGCGTGTGTCACGAACGCAGGCTTAAGTCTGCGATGCTGTACTGAAGATGGGAGAAGGCCTTCCGGAGTCGGCTTGCAGGAGCAGGCTCCAAACCACTCGGTGCTGCTGCGTTCAAAAGGCGTGGTAGTGAGCGACCGGGGAAGTCGTCCGCAGAGGATGGCGGGTACGTGCTGAGAAGATGAGCGAAAGCAAACCGTCCGATGACGCATCGTTATTGCCTAGGACGCTGTCGAAACTGAGGTTGGCCAAGCGCCTCAGGACAAACCGGGACGGCACCTGTTTACGGGCCCGGTGGCAGCCGGTGTATAGGCGGCATGATCTCAGCGCAGGCTTTGGTACGGAACGTGAGAACCTTGCTCCAGATGTGAAGGGAAATGACAAATGGCAGACACCATGAGGAAGAATACCGATGCTGGAGTGAGGGGCGGAGCCGCCCGTAGTAGTGTTGAAGTTCCTGTAATGGGAATGGAGCGAAGGGGCGGCGTTATCCTGCTGATGAACGCGGTCAACCTGCGGGGATGAGCGGCGTGAAATCGGCGAAGCCGTACAACATTGCGAAGCGCACGGTATGGGAGGCATACCAGCAGGTCAAGGCCAACCGTGGAGCTGCCGGGATCGACGATGAAACCATCGCGGAGTTCGAGCAGAACCTGTCGAAGAATCTGTACAAGCTGTGGAACCGGATGTCATCGGGGTCGTATTTCCCGCCACCGGTCAAGCAAGTGGAGATTCCCAAGGCGTCGGGAGGTACGAGAAAGCTGGGGGTGCCCACGGTCGCAGACCGTGTTGCGCAAACCGTGGTCAAACTGGTCATTGAGCCGGGTCTCGACGCGATCTTCCATCCGGACTCCTATGGGTACCGGCCGGGGCGGTCTGCGAAGCAGGCGGTAGCGATCACTCGTGAACGTTGCTGGCGATATGACTGGGTGGTGGAATTTGACATCAAGGCAGCCTTTGATCAGATCGATCATGGACTGCTGATGAAAGCGGTGCGCACCCACATCAGGGAAGACTGGATACTGCTATACATCGAACGGTGGCTGGTTGCACCGTTCGAGACAGCGGACGGGGTGCGTGTGCCCCGCACGCGGGGCACACCCCAGGGCGGTGTGGTCAGTCCGATCCTGATGAACCTGTTCATGCATTACACATTCGACCGATGGATGCAGCGCACCAGCCCAAACTGTCCGTTTGCCCGCTACGCGGATGATGCGGTGGTTCACTGCAATAGCCGCAGGCAGGCGGAATACGTGATGCGGTCCATTGCAGCACGGCTGGCAGCTTGTGGGCTGACGATGCATCCGGAGAAATCGAAGATCGTGTACTGCAGAGACAGCAACCGCAGCGAACGCCATCTGCATGCGAGCTTTACGTTTCTCGGTTTTACGTTTAGGCCGAGGAAGGCGCGCAGCCCGCAAGGGGGGCCTTCGTTTACCAGCTTCCTGCCGGGAGCCAGCGAGAGTGCCTTGAAGCGGATGCGGCAGGCAGTGCGGGGTTGGCGACTCAATCGCCAGACCCATGTAACCCTTGCCGATGTGGCGAGACTGTACAACCCAGTGATCCACGGGTGGTGGAATTACTATGGCGCGTTCTACAAGACTGCGATGCTTCGCATCTTCCAGCACATCGACTGCGCTCTTGAGCGTTGGGCTCGACGGAAGTACAAGGGTCTGCACAGGCGCAAGCGACGAAGTGCCGAATGGCTGGACAGGATGCGCCATAACAACCCGATGCTGTTCGCTCACTGGCGTGTGGTTACGCAACCGGCTGGATAACGGGAGCCGTATGACGCGAGAGTGTCACGTACGGTTCTGCGAGAGGCTCGGGGGGCGGTTCCCCGGGTCTACTTACCACTTTGGTATGAAAGCGCATGTCGGCGTTGATGCGGCTTCGGGCCTGGTGCACAGTGTGGTGGGCACGGCGGCCAACGAGTCGGACGTGTCGCAGGCGCATGCCTTGCTGCATGGCCACGAGGACCATGCGTTTGGCGATGCCGGCTACACGGGTGTAGAGAAGCGCGACGAGATGCAAGGCAAGTCCGTGAAATGGCAGGTGGCCATCAAGCGCGGCAAGATCAAGGCGATGCGTGATGGCGCTTTCAAGGACCTGCTGATCGCGGTCGAGCGGACCAAGGCCCAGATTCGGGCGCGGGTCGAACATCCGTTCCACGTCATAAAGAATCTGTTCGGGCATCGTAAGGTTCGCTACAAGGGCCTGGTCAAGAACACGGCGCAGTTGTTCAGCTTGTTTGGTCTGGCGAATCTGGCGCTCGCCAGGAAGCAGTTGTTGGCCGCACCGGGGAGCAATCCGTCCTGAGCGCGCAAAGTGCGCCAGGAAAGGCGCGAAACAAGGGAAATACCGTGCTGAATCGGCCTTCTTCTCTCACATTACGAAAACCGAGGTCGGGATTACCTGCATCGCTGCCCGCCGACCTCATTGATCAGCATTTCCCTAGTCTTACTGTGTCATAAAAATATAGTGCATTATATGTACGTCTTCATTCGCGGTGGAGAGTGCATGAGCACAGACGACAGATTCGCGCAGTACATGAACTACTTGGCGCAAGGATTGGGGCATGCCGATCGCCGGGCCGGGCTCGAAAGCTACTGCACTGGCCTGATGCTTCCGCTATCACGAAAGAGTGTGGAGCCGATGGCAGCACGGGTTGATCCGCTGCGTGCCAGCGCCCGGCATCAATCGTTGCATCACTTCGTGTCCAAATCTGATTGGTCGGACGGGGTCTTACTGAGGCGAGTCCGCGAATGGGTGCAGCCTTTGCTGCAAGCGCAAACCGGTCGCTATTGGATCATTGACGACACGGGCTTCCCGAAGAAGGGCAGTCATTCAGTGGGTGTGGCGCGCCAATACTGCGGCCAGCTTGGCAAACAGGATAATTGCCAGGTAGCTGTCAGCTTGTCGCTGGCCACAGAGCAGGGCAGCCTCCCCATTGCCTATCAGCTCTATCTCCCGAAGGAGTGGGCTGCCGACGAGACCCGCCGCCAGAAGGCCGGCGTGCCTGCCGATGTCACGTTCGCTACCAAGCCGGAGATTGCCTTGGCGCAGGTTCGGGAGGCAATTACCGCCGGCGTGCCTGCCGGAGTCGTGCTGGCCGACGCTGCATATGGCGATGAAACCGGGTTTCGCGAAAGCCTGACCGAGTTGGGGCTGCTTTATGCCGTCGGGATTCGTTCCGTGACGACAGTCTGGCCGCCTGGCGTCTCGCCACTACCGGCCAAACCAGCGAGCGGGCTGGGTAGGCCGCCGAAGTTGCTGCGTCGCGCACCAGGCCATGAACCGGCTTCGGTGAAGACGCTGGCGATGGCATTACCCGCGAGTGCTTACCAGGTGGTGACTTGGCGGGAAGGCACTAATACGGCCCTTTCATCGCGATTTGCGGCCGTGCGAGTTCGCCCGGCACATCGGGACTATTGGCGCAGCACCGTGCGTGACGAAGAATGGTTGCTGGTTGAGTGGCCGCATGGCGAAGCTGAACCAACCAAATACTTCTTGTCTACAGCACCAGTCGATGCGCTGATAGAGGAACTGGTGTTTGTGACCAAAATGCGTTGGCGCATTGAGCGCGACTACCAAGACTTGAAACAAGAACTCGGTCTTGGCCACTACGAGGGTCGGGGCTGGCGCGGATTCCACCACCATGCGACGCTGAGTATCGCGGCCTATGGCTTTCTGATGGCCGAACGACTCACTGCAGACAAGCCCGAACGGAGTAAAAAAAACTTCCTCGAACGCCAAATACCTGCGCTTCCCGCAGATTACATCCCCCGTGGCAGCCCTGCGCGCGCAGCGACACGTAACTGATTCAATCGCCACGCTGCGTCATCAGCTTAGCTTCCACCTGATGCGCAGCCTTGGGCTTTGCCCCTGTTGCGCGTCAGGTTGATCAATCTCATTTGTGACACAGTAAGACTAGGGAAAGCTTGATGCCAATGTTCTTGAGTTCCCGTAGGGTTAGCACTGCGGACTCCAGATTATCCATCAGGCTGCTTTCCGTAATTTCCAGCTCCAGCAATGGACTTGGCAATTGGTATACCTGCAACGACCGACGGATCAGGTGAGGAAGCCGTTCTAGTCGGAACTGCCGCGCGGACAGGTTCACGGCCACGCTTGGCACCGGTAACCCGGCATTCAACCAGCTTCGTAGTTGCTGGCAGACGTTCTCGAATATCCATTCCCCCAACGGCACGATCAGTCCGGTGTCCTCTGCCAGGGGGATGAAGTTCGCCGGCGGTATCATGCCGATTTCGGGGTGCTGCCAGCGTACCAAGGCCTCTGCGCCAGTGATCCGGCCGTTCGCCAGGCTCAGCTTTGGCTGGTAGTGCATCAGCAGTTCACCGCGCTCAATGGCCTTGCGCAAGCCGACCTCAAGGGCGAAGCGGGCAGAGACGCGTTCATTCATGTCAGGCGCACAGAAACGGAAGGTATTGCCACCAAGCGCTTTGGCACTGTGCATCGCAGTCTCAGCCCGCTGTAGCAGGTTGCCGCCATCGGCGCCGTCCTTTGGGTAGAGGCAGATACCCACACTGGCACTAGTGAAAATCTCCTCCCCAGCAAACGAGGCAGGTTGCTGTCCTATCGCCTCCAGCAATGTCCGTGCGACATGCCCCAAGTCCTCGATCCGCGCTACGTCTTTCAGCAGCACGACAAATTCGTCACCGGCTAACCTGGCCACGGTATCTCCTTCGCGCATACCGGCCGACAGGCGTTGCGCAACGTGCTTGAGCATGGCGTCGCCCGCGGCGTGACCAAGGCTTTCATTGATGGCTTTGAAACGATCCAGTCCCAGCAACAACACCGCCATTTGCCCGCCGGAATGAGCCGCATGGACTGTAGCCTCTCGCAAGCGATCGTGCAGCAGGTTGCGGTTTGCGAGACCCGTAACGGTATCGTAATTAGATTGATAGTCGAGGATCCGCTCCGCATGCGCTCGTGCGGTAGATTCACGCAGACCCGCAATGCCAAAAGCGAGATCGTCCGCGAGTTCCTGCAGCAGCTTGACCTCTTCAGAATCGAAGTCGCCGGCTTCTATAGCATAGATGTTGAGCGAACCAACCACTTCCGACTTGATCGTTAGTGGCAGCGCAATGCTGGACATCAGGCCACGTTGCGCGACCGCTTCCCGCCACAACTCATAGATGGGATCGGTCCGTAAATTGCATACGGCCACAGGGCGGCCCTCGCGAATGGCGCGACCTGCCACACCGAGGCGGCGTTCGTCATTACCCCAGCTGAGACCGAGGGAAGCCACATAGCCGTGATCAGCTCCGGCGATGGCGGCGGGACGGATACTGCGCGCCTCATCATGCATCGCAAATCCAACCCATGCCAAGTGGTAGCCCCCGATCTCCACTACCTGGCGGCAGATCGTGTCAAGCAGTTCCGATTCGCTCGTCGCGCGAACCAGCGAGTAATTACACTCGGACAGCATGCGCAGGGTGCGATTGAGGCGGCCTAATTCCGCCAACCGTTCATCCTCAAGCCGGCGTGATTCTTGAAGCGAATCCGCCATCTGGTTTAGGCCAGTTACCAAGACACCGAAGTCAACTTGCTTCACCGATGGCAGGCGGGCGGCCAGGTCGCCGTCGGCGACGCGGGCAACAAAGTCAACGCATTTCCGCACCGAGCGGTTGATATTGCGAGCAATGAGTACCGAAACCGCGAGCCCAAAAAGGAAGGCTGCGAGGCTGCCGCTGATTACGGTCCAAGTTGTCTTGAGATTCAGGCTTCGCAATGTAGCGCGCGTGGTCTCTACGGTCTGATAGGCCTGCCGATAAAGCTGATCGAGCATCGGTTCGACAGCATGGACCTCGCTCAAATAGGCCAGCGTGCCGGCTTCGATTTGGGATTTGGTTTGCACGTAGCCGTTGAAGAGCTTTCCGTATTCATTCACTAATCGCAACAGTTCGCGACGCCGGTCGGGGGATAACTCTGCGCCGACGATGTGCCGGCGGAAGCGGGCAACGGTAAGCCCCAACGTTTCGGCGTTCGCGCGCCGGCCGCGCATGATGAAGTCCTTTTCAGCGCGCCGTAGGGATAGCAGGTCGTTCAACAGGTGTTCGGGCGACGAAGTGCCGAGTAGCGCCTCGATCGCGTGGGCATGCTGGCGGAACTGCCCTTCAAGGCCGAAGTTTTCGCGTCCGAGCTGTCCGTAAAGGTCCACAACGCGCAGGAAGCCCCCTTCGTAGCGATGGGTCACCGCGGCGATAGCCTCCGCTCTTGCTGCCAACTCTGCGTTGTCGGTCAGTGAACGGATGGTGGCCATGTTGTCGCGCACCGTGGCGAGCTGCGTTCGCACCAGGGTGGCATAGCGGGACCTTGCCTCTTCGTAGCCGAACTCACCACGCTTAAGCAGAAATTCCTTCTCGAAGCGGCGAGCGTTGAGCATCGCCGCGTTGCTTTGCAGGCTCAGGTCGGCAATACGGTCATCGCGCTCGAAGTAGGTTTCGGCTGCGGCGAGGGCATGCTGGTGGCTGACCAGCGATGCGGCGCCGACCACCAACATCAGCAAAATCAGTACGGCGAAGCCGGCGCCGAGCTTGGCGCGCAGGCTAAGGCGATCGAACCAGGCAGTCAACTCTCGGGCTCCGTCCAGTCATAACTCAATCGAGGTAGGGGATAAAATCATAGGCGATGACAAGGTCAGTAACCTGCGACGACAAAGAGAATTCAACGAACTTTTTGACCAAGCCATTCGGCAGTCCACGAGTGACAAGGGTAAGGGGGCGAGAAATGGGGAAGCTGCCTTGGCGAACGTTCTGGCTCGTCGCCTCCACGCCCGCCACTGGCAGCAGTTTGATTGGTACGCCAGCCTTCGCGTTGCGTTCCGCTTCGCCGACGGAGACGTAGACGACCGCACCTGGTGCTTCGGCGATGGCCTTGATCCGCAGTGCGTTATCGCCGACCACTCGTTGCAGACGAATGTCTTCGTACTTGATACTCAGGTAGTGAACAAACAATTCAGACGATCCCCGGCTAGCCTCCCCGGCCAGCAACTGGATCGGGACATTGCGCCCTCCTACCTGCGCCCAATTGGTTACCTTGCCGGTGAAGATGTCGACGAGTTGTCGGACGTCGAGCGTGCGCACTGGGTTGTCTTTGTGCACGATGACCGCGACCCCATCACGGGCAATCGGGAAGCCATAGAGATTGCCCTCGGATTCGGCTAGGATGCGAGCCGCCATGCCAATATCTGCCTTGCCCTGACGGGCGTCGCTAACGCCGCGACCGGAGCCGCCAGTTTGCACCTCAATACACACGCCCGGGTAGATGGCGCCGAACCGCCGAGCGACGGCGGTCATCAAGGGAGCCATGGTACTTGAACCGGTAAGCAGGAGTCGACCAGCGGGACATTGGGTGGACGGCTCGCCGGTAACCGCGCCACTGTGACACCACAGCGCCAATCCAAGGAGTACGGAAGCTGCATTGGCTTGCCAAACGCGCATCATAGGTTCCCTCAATTGAGTTGGCGAAGGGAAAATTGTTCGGTGACGGCGCCGAAGACTCTGACGAATCCCGGGGCTCCCGGCCGGTTGCACCTACTTTCTTATGCTGAGAATTATGCCGAAATACACGCAGCACGTGCGGCAACAATTGAGAGATGGTGCCGCGCCAAGTGAGCGCGACGGGAATGCCGATCGACTCACTCGAATGGAGTAAGCCGGCGCACGATGATGACGACGGGAGGCATAGGGCTTTTTGGGGGGCGTGCCGCGACTCTCCACACCCCCTTTTCGTCGGGTAGCATTTCGTGACACCGCTTCCAGTGGTGATGTCGGCGACCGGGTCTGCCAATCGGCTAATTCACTTGGCAAGTTAGACAATGCCTGCAGTAAGAGGATGGCGCCTAGACATACAGCAGCCGAGCGAGGCCAGAATTGGCTGGCGTGGGTGTGGCGGCCACCGTGCGCGCGCCTGCTGCCGATATTTGGCGGTCTCTCCGTGCCCCAGCAGATTTAGTACTTGCTGGGTGGTTCTGGTATCAGCCCGGTCAGCGACCAAGGTCTCAGCGGCATCCGGCAGCCACCAGAGTGGTGCTATCGCCGTGTTGATCCATCCCTGCCGCGCTCATGGCGTGACTGGTCAAATCGCGACAGCCTCTCTATGGCTGCGCTCCAGCGCATCGCCGTTGGCATGCATCTCGGGCGGGCCGAACTGTGTGTGGGGACTGCAGCTTGCCATAGCTCGCATCCCGCTGGATTCGATCACATTGAGCGCGAGCGACGACCTCGCGAGACCATTGCGGGGAAACGCTCGAGCTTAGATTCCGCAGTAAAGCTCATGTAGCTTAGCGACGCTAACCCCGAAATCAAGGTGGAACCCAGACAGGCACGGGTATACGACAGCAATAATTGACACCTCAAGTAAGCGCGTGTCACCCGGTCCCATTGCGCGGCCGAACGACTCGACGCCAGCGTCGTGGCTGCAGCGGTGGCAGCCCAGAGATGATCGCTGGTGTCCTTTGCGAGCACCATGGTCAGATTCAATCGGATGCGGCCTGCCCCTTTTCAATACCCATTTAGAGCTTTCCCAGACCTCGATAAGAAGCTCATGCGCTATATCCGTCAGTACAACAAGGACCCCACCGTTTCGCCAGATCCAGTCATCCCCGCCCAGAATCACATCAATTGCTGCCCAACCCTGTCAACTCTCCGACGAGATAGGCCCAGCGCCGGCTGTACGGCCCCCGTGGACTTTGACAAGCTTCCCAAGCGCCGCAACCCCTGGCGGCTTCATGGGCCCCTCTTCTCGAACCCAGGCTTCGAAAATGTCCTTGGAGCTGGCAATAAGGACAACCTGAATTTCATACCCACGGTACTGGCTCAGCCGCTTGTCATCAAATCCATGTGCCGGGCCCGAAGGCATCCCAAATGTGTCAAGTCGTGAACGCAGCCTAACCTCTGTCGGTCGGGCACGGGCATCACCCCCTTGTGGAGGTATCCGCCGTCAGCTGACCGCCGGCATCGTCGACGTAGGGCGCGGCCCCTAACGATGGCACTGTGGAGCGAATGTACAACGCTCCCGTGCCCGACATCCGCTCAACCGCCTGCGCGATGTCGGCGGCCGCCGCGTAGTGGACCATATGACCCGCCCCTGGCGTCACCACCAACTTGCTCTCGGGAAGTTCGCGATGCAGCGCGGCCGATTGCGACTCGACGTCGACAATCTTGTCCCCGGCCCCCGCGATCAGGGTCACCGGCACGTCCAGCCCGGAGTAAAGATCGCGAAACTTCGCAGCCGCCGGGATCATGAATGCCGCCTCCTCCGCGGTCGCCTTGATCTGCGACGGTCGCAACAGCATCTCACGGGGTATCACGTCAAAGAAAGTCGGGGGGATTGGCGCGGGTGCGAACATCTTGCGCACTGCGGGTTTCAGTAACAGCCGGCCGGCGAGCGGAGACACGGTATAGCGTATCGCGTCCCCCAGCATCGGGACGGCCGCCGGCGCTGCCAAAGGGACATCCGCCCTGGCCGCTGGATAGTAGTAGCCCGAAATGAGCACAAGGCCGCGAACGTCCGCGGGGGACTCGAGCGCCATGCCGAGCGCCACCAGCGCGCCCCAGGAATGCCCCACCACCACCGGCCGCTCCACGCCTAGCTGCACCAGCGCTTGTCGCAACAGCGCGGCCTGCGCCTGGGGTGTCCAGAGACGGTCTCGCGGGCGTTCACTATGCCCGAAGCCGGGGCGGTCGAACAGGATGACCCGGTGCCGCTGAGACAACGCGTCCACCAATCCGCTCCCGAGGTAGTCCTGTAATTGCAGGGTGTTCCCGTGCAGCAGCACCACGGGCGGACCTTTGCCTACGTCGATGTAATGCAGCCGCACGTCATCGACTGTGATGAGGCGCCCAAGCGGAGGATTGTCGCGCACCGCCTTGTTGGCATGGTGTCGCACCCACAGGGCCGTGGCCGCTGCCGCGGCCATACCGGCGAGAGCGACGACGGTTCCCGCTGAGGGTTGATTGGATTTCTTGATGGGAGCAGACATAGAGATCTCGCATGAGTGAAGGGAGGGGGGCTGATCACGTCTTTGACGGTCATTGAGACACCGCAGCGCTCCACATGATTCCGGGTTTTAGATGCCGACCTTCGGGTGGCGGGGCAATAACAACTGCCGGACTTCCTTGGGATGAGTTATCGCGGCAAGCTGAGATCGTGGCCGCGGACTTCCAAGCTGACCACATCGTAGGCAAACGAAGCGCTTCGACTGTAACTGCCTGAGGAGGCAATTCCCGTGCCGTAGGGCGGCGCAAGTATCCAGCGAGGCTGGCTGTCTCATACCCGGCTCTCCCGAGGCCGCGGCCAGATACCTTCTCGCGGACTGCGAGGCTAGGCTGCCGCTCCCTCGCCAGCTGAAACTTGCGCTGTAGTCCCGGTAACTTAGACGGTGTCTTGTAGAAAGCGGCGTACGCAGGAAGGCTGAACGGAGTGCGGCCATAGGTGCATGGAGGATGTCCTGCGCCGCCCCGCTCGGGCAAAATTTCCAGTCTTCGCCATGGTGGCGCCTCACAGATCGACGAGCGACACCCAGCAGCGCCGTCTGACGTGGCCGTCGTTGGCTGGTACGGCGCTTGCGCAACGGGGAGGGCCAATTCATCTGCGATTGGAGCGGACCATGTCACACCAACCGCAATCAGGACAGTGCCAGCAAGGCCCCTTCACAGCATTGTTCGGACTTGACGTTTCGAAAGCCGAATTGGAGAGATTGGAGTGCGTATTTGTAGCGTTATCGTGTTCGGCCCCCTGTGTGGACGCTGGTATGTGACGCCGGTGCTGGTACAGCGGCTCAAAAGGCGGAACTACAGGTTTCGATTCGATCGAGAAGGCGGAACGGTATCTCTCGACATTCTTTCCGTGCGGAGCAGCAAGCACCGCCAAGATTTGGCTTCCTCCAGATTGTCATCGGCGATCAGTACTTCCATTTGAACCTCACGTCGTTCGCCATCGTTCTGGCGAAGCTAGGTGAGGACCGGCGAACGCGCCAGCGCCTTATCCACCCACGTGCCTGATTTCGTCAATCGGATAGGGTCCGCAAACGACCTACAGCGAACAAAGAAAAAAACCCTCGGCACTGGAGTACCCGAGGGGAAGAATCGAGGTCTGGTCGCGCTGCGCTTCAACTCTCGGGAGCAGCTTCTTCTCTCTCCTTGCCTGTCCCTGCCGCACCGAGCTCCGCGCCTGTCAGCGGGTCGCTATGAGGATCCGAGGCGCCTCGCATCGCGAACGCTTCGAGCGTACCCGCCTGCTCCGGGGTCAACTCCACCTCGGCGGTACCGCCGCCGCCATCCACCCCCGGCGCTGGGCTTTCGACGAAGACGAAGTTACGGTCCGAATTCCACGGCCCGCGCTGCGCCTCCCCTTGCGACATCTTGAAGTAGACGTTGGCAAACTGGGGGTCGGGGGGCAGCTTGCCGGGAGGAAAGCTCGGCGAGATCGAGTACAGTGCCTTCTCAAATGACTGCTGATGCGAAACCTCTCGCGTCATCAGGAAGCCCAACGCCTCTCGCACGCTGGGATCGTCGGTAATGTTCATCAGGCGTTCGTAGATGATCTTGGCGCGCGCCTCGGCGGCAATGTTCGAACGCAAGTCGGCGGTCGGTTCGCCAATGCTGTCAACATAGGCAGCGGTCCACGGCACGCCAGCGGAATTGACCAGCGCCGGGCCACCACCGTAAAGCAACTGGGTGACATGGCTGTCGTTACCCGGACCCGAGAGGGAGCGGTAAAGTTCCGCTTCCTGGTCCAGCCCCTCGGCAAGCTCGCCCTTGGCCCCACGGTTGAGCATGGCGATGATCGACCCAATAACTTCAAGGTGGCTCAGCTCCTCCGTGGCGATGTCCAGAAGCATGTCTTTTCGACCAGGATCCTCTTCGGCCAGCGCTTGGGTGAAATAGCGGCAGGCCGCCGCCAGTTCGCCCTGCGGCCCCCCGAACTGTTCGAGCAGCAAGTTGGCGAGACCTGGGTCGGGGCGCGACACCCGGACAGTGTATTGCAAGCGCTTGTTGTGCATGAACATAAGGATCTCTCCGGTTGAGGGTGGACGTGTGCAGAAAAGAGAGGCTCGGCGGGAAGCGCCTCGGCCTGGGGACTTGTCGTCGCAATGCTCGTGCCCATTGCAGGCCCGCCCAATGCGTCATTGAGAGATCCCATGGAAAGGCCCGTTACGCTGTCCCGAGCTTATTTTCGGCATCCGGTGCTGTGGGATACGAATGTGAAAGTTACCGGTGCCTCCGGCAGAAAATGCGCGGGCCTCACCTTATCCTCGCGCCCGTCGAAGTGACCTCTGCGGCTTGCCTTGCCAACCGCCTCGGTAACGATCGGCTCTGCAGCTGACGAGTGTGGATCTTGTGCGTTTCGGACGCTCCTTCGGCACAAGCAGAATCTTTCCCCGGGATTAGGAATGCTCGCCGCAAGACCAGAATCGCTAGGCCCTTCAGGCCGTCAGCATCATCGTCACCATGGCAACGTTCATGACGACAATGATGCCGATGGCCAGCACGCCCAGGGCGAACACCAGCCGCGAATTGGCGTGACGCCCCATCAGCTTGCGGTTGCTGGTAAAGCGCAAGAGCGGGATCGCAGCGAACGGCAGCTGCAGGCTGAGAATCACCTGGCTTACCAGCAGCAGCTGCGCCATGCCGCGCTCGGCATACAGGATCACCACCACCAGGGCCGGCACAATCGCCACACAGCGCGTCATCAGCCGGCGCGCCCATGGCGGCAGCCGCGTGCGGATAAAACCTTCCATCACCACCTGGCCCGCCAGCGTCGCGGTCACGGCGGAGCATTGCCCCGATGCCAGCAGCGCCACGCCAAACACCACGCTGGCCCAGGTCGCACCGGTTAGCGGACTAAGCAGGTGATACGCGTCCTGAATTTCCGCGACATCGGTACGCCCGGCCGCGTGGAAAACGCCCGCTGCCGTGACTAGGATGGCACTGTTGATGACAAAGGCCACCGCCAGCGCTGTGACCGTGTCGAATGCGATATAGCGCAGCGCGCGTTCGGTGCCCTGCTGCTCTACCTCCGGCAGCCGCGTCTTGACCACGGCCGAATGCAGGTACAGGTTGTGCGGCATCACGGTCGCGCCGATGATCCCCGTGGCGATGTAGAGCGCGCCGGGATCGCCCAGCGACGACATGCGCGGCACCAACCCCGCCGCCACCGCCGGCCACGCGGGTTGCGCGAGCGCCAGCATCAGGACGAAGCAACCCAGCACCAGCGCCACCATGCTGATGACAAAAACCTCCAGCCGTCTGAAGCCGCGCTGCTGCAGTACCAGCACCAGTAGCACGTCCAGCACCGTCAGCGCCACGCCCCACGCCAGCGGCAGCCCGAACAGCAGGTTTAGCGCGATGGCGGTGCCGATCACTTCGGCCAGGTCAGCGGCGCAGATGGCAACTTCGCACAGGATCCACTGCGACCACGCCGACAGTGGCGATGCCTTGCCGCGGCACGCCTGCGCCAGGTCCAAGCCACTTACGAGGCCGAGGCGGCTTGCCATGACCTGCAGCAGCATCGCCATAGCGCTGGCCATGGCCACGACCCAAAGCAGGCGATAGCCATAGGCGGATCCGCCGGCGAGGTCCGTCGCCCAGTTGCCCGGATCCATGTAGCCGACGGCAACCAGGTACCCGGGCCCGGCGAAGCGCGCGAAGTCGCGCCAGGCATAGCCTGGTGGCGCAGTGGCGAGCTCTGGCGGCATCGAGGGCAACCAACGGGCGCCGCTACACAGCCGGCGGCAGCAGGCGGGCAAGCAACGACGCCGCGCCCGCGGCAACGATGCACAGCCCTACGCTCGTGCGCAGGGGATGGCAGCGCCAGCGCCGCCAGAACCAGCCATTCTGCTTCATAGCCATCCTCCGATATGCCACCGACACCACAGGGCCGAGAGACTTCGGGCTGCGCAAGGATCGTTCCCGCCGATACGTTCCAGCGGCACGCTGCGCAATATCGAGGCCCAGGAGTAGCCGAGGTCCCGGCCGTGCTTCTTTAGGACCCCATCTGCCGATGGGTCTGGACTATGTCTTGAGGTGTTCTTCCATGCAGCAGCGCAGCCCGCGTAGTACGAAAATCACGCTTTTGCGACGACCAAAACAGCGTTTAAGTGCCAGCGAAAGTGTGGCGGCGGTAGCACGCTCAAAACGAGTGGTAATACCCGAGGGATCGGAGCCTTCGACGAGGCGACCACCCTTTTCAACTGCACCGGCTGCCTCGAAGGAATACTGCTTTGCAAAGCCGCGGACGGTGTAGCCCTCGTAGCTTTCGATTGTCATGACGCTCGACAGGCCGATGCCACCCTCTCCGATTGCGAATTACCGCTCCCGCCTCTGGCACGAGTGGGACAGCAGCCGATCGGCGAATGACTCGTCGTGGGTTGCGGTTGGTATTACTGCCTGCTTCACCTCGCAGGCTCTCGTTGGCTCGCCGTTTCCGTGCGGAGTCCGTTCGGGTGGCTGAGCCGGCCTCATCACGGGGGCTGTTCGCATCAAGAGAATAATGCGATCAGAATCACGATGGGTATTGGTACGCCCAGCATAAGGAGAAGTAAAGAACGCACAGTGGTCCTCCTACATTGGTTGCCGCACGGGGGGAGCGCTATACGTCGGACGCTCCAATGAGACATGGTCGCGCTGCCTCCCGCCGAAGGTGGCGCAGAGGCTAGCGAAAAACGCGCCGCAAAGTAACGCGACAAACATCCAGAGGCTGGCGTACGCCGCTGCTTTGCGCGCCTTGTCTGCAGCTTGGCGGGCCGCCACTTCTTCGTCTTTGAGCGTCTTCGAGAGCGAGTTATATGTCGCCACAACGCGCTTCTCGGCATCGGCCTGACTCAGGCCCGTCCATCGCATGACTTGCCGCGACAAGTACTGCTGGTCATCGTTCGTCAGACTCCCCGTGCGGACGTCATGCATGAGGATGGCCAGCGCCTCAGCGCGATGCGAAGGTTCGTCTGCCGTCGCCGGCGGCTCGGCAGTCCGCCACAGCATGTCGCCATAGTAGCCCACGTCGCTGCCACGCTGTTCATTCGAATCCCGTGAGGCCGCTGTCATCATCGGCGCGCTCGCTTGGGCTGCCAACGCTGCTGGCACGCTCCCGCCCACTACGACAGCACCGATTGCGGTGGTGAGGAAAGCTGCCGTTGCCAACGAAGCGATGCACCATGCCAAAAATCCATGAGCGGTGTCCCGAAAAAAAACTTCATCCGTATGTACAGCAGTCCATTTGACGCGAAGGCGCCCCGCCAAGTATCCCCCGAGGCCTGACGCAGCGAGTTGAGTAAACGCTAACCAAACTATCGTTGAAGCACCCAAGGTGGTCGCCTTCGTACCGTAACCCACCCACGGTGAGATCGCCGAAAAACCTAGGCCAACTCCGAGCATCAGAAGAATTAGAGAGAGCGCCGCGGCAGCCGTTGCACCCGCGAAAATGGCTGCCCATGAGACGCCAGAACTCGTTGAATCGTTATTAGAATCGGTGCCATAGAGATGATCAGTCGGCATATTGGGTTCCGATGTAGAAAGACATTGGCTGCCTGCAGGTCGCTGGGCATACGGGGGACGCCGCCGGAAGTAGCTTCGAGAAATTACTGTCTGTACTCCGACCGTTGCCTCGAGCAATGTAGGTATTTCGGCGACCAGGCATTGCGTTCGCATCTTTCATGCCAACCTCGTTATCGGGTTCGTAGAGCGTCAAACACCACTTCACCGAAATTGACAACACCACTATTTACCAGCGCCATGTAGAAATGGCTTACATGCGTACGTGATTAGGAGGAGTGGGGGGAAGTGATCAGCCCTTTCGCCGGAAGATGACCGTTGGTTTCGGTTAAAAAGCCCAAACGGTGCCGGCAAGGGCTCGCCGGATGCGCCGCTGGTAGAGCTAGCCCACTAGCCAAGCAGGTCCTACAGTCCGCCCTCCAGGGCGCTGGCTGACTTACGCAGCGCCTACCGGCCGCGAGCGGATCGGTGAGCGCCGCGGCCTGGGCTTCGAGCTGGGCCCGCACGTCGGCCTGGGCCACCGCCGCGTCGCGCGCCTCGCTGCGCGCCGAGATTCCGATCTAGCTGGCCATGGGCCTGCAGGCCGTAGGCGAGAAGGGGCGCGGGGAAGATTCGCGTATCGGCCGCGCCGAGGCGCGCAGGCTGTCCAAGCCGGCGAGAGAGCGCTCCGCGTTGTCGCCGTACCCGCTTCCTGGTCAGAACTGTTCGACCGTGGCCAACGTTTCTCTCCTGGTTGGCCGCCCCCCGTCTGTTTCCCCCGATCCGGCGCTTTTCCGTGCACTCCGCGTGCCATTGTCCTATGGCACAGCCTGTGCGTAGTGAAGGACGAACTCCCATCCGCCGTCCGTTTTTCCAGAAGATGCACGTGTCTTCGCTAGCCATCACCTACCTGCCACGCCTGCACGAGTTCGGCCAGGCCGCCAGGCAGCAGTGGCTGGCTGTAAGGGCTACATCGATTACGAGCCGTTAACCCTCCGGAATCCGGACCCTGGCATCCCGCCGGGTCTGGCACGGCGGCTACGCGAGCTTCCCGGCCTTCCAGGTGGATACTAGCCACCTATCCTTTACGGCCCGCTCTTTTCGCCTGACTCCCAAGGTAGTTCCACTCTGACCAGCAAGAGTTTCTATCGCGAAGCTCTTGCTCTCCCAAGAAAGGCAGCCATGAACACCAGTCTCGTCTATGCCTTCGGCGTAATCGCCGCCGCGCTCGCCGCAGCGTTCCTAATCAGTGAGACCAAATCGTTTGAAGACAGTGCTGGCACGGGACCGCTCGGCGCATTCAAAGTCAGTGTCTGCCGGGACTCGTGCTATCCGGCGGCGCCGGCTCTCTTGCACGCATGACCCATCGCGGGCTCGACAGGCCGCCGATCTGTTGCAGCGACAGCTTTCAAAAAGAGGATGGGAAAGAGACAACCAGACCGCGGCCCTTACCGGCTGCGGCACCTCGCTATCGTGCCTTATCGCCCCCCGCAATCGGCCTCACGTTCCTTCCGGTTCCTTCTTTGCGCTATCCGTTGCGTCCAGGAATGACGTAAGCGCAACGGCAGTAGCCGGCAATGAACGGCCAGTCATTAGCGCGCCGGAAAGCGGTCACAGACCGCGGAGCCGATTGTCATGAAGCATCCGTGGCGCCAGAGCCTACGCGGGCCGCTATCGCAGTGAGGACGGCCGGCAGATCGGCAGGCTTTACAAAATGATGATCGAACCCGGATCTGATTGATTCGGCCTGCTCGGAAGGCGATGTCAGAGCGGTAACCGCCACCAGCAAAGGGACCGGCGCGGATTGTAGGCGCCGGATCTCCCTTGCCACCGCGCGCCCGTCCAAACCGGGCATCTGAATGTCGAGAACAACAGCGTCCGGACGCCACGCATAGTATTCCGCGAGCGCGTCCGCGCCATTTCCTGTTGTCCGGGTTTCGTAACCATGAGCGTCGAAGAACAACTCGTATGCTGCCAACGCATTCGGGTCGTCGTCCGCGATTAGCAGGCGCACGGCGTTTCGGGTAGGCATTACGTTCTCCAATTTCCTACCATATGCAATTGATGTACCCGAAAAATCAGATAGCAACTTTGCTTACCGCAAAAAAAATGCGTTATGCGACGCATTTTCCGTCCTTCGGGAGCAGACATGCGATTAGCCGACTTTATCCTCGACCATATGGATGCCATTCTGTTGCAATGGGAGGCATTTGCGCGCACCCTGTTGCCGGCAGCGGCAGATATGAGATCGCTGGCCTTACGGGACCATGCGCAGCAGATTCTAGTGGCCGTGACAAAGGATCTGTCCACTTCCCAAAGCAGGAAGGAACAATTTGAAAAGTCCACGGGGCACGCGCCCAAACTGGCCGGAGCCCCTGAGACAGCCGCCCAGATGCACGCCCTTCTGCGCGCGCGAAGCGGCTTCGATATCAACCAGATGGTTGCCGAATACCGTGCCCTGCGCGCGAGCGTACTCCGACTGTGGATGGACGAGTGCGCGCCCGACAGTCATCACGAGGATGACATGATCCGTTTCAACGAGGCCATCGATCAGGCAATCGCTGAATCGGTAGACTTTTTCAGCATGCAGGTAGACTTGGCCCGTAATCTGTTCCTCGGAATGTTGGGGCATGACATGCGCAGTCCGCTCCAGACCATCCAGATTACAGCGTCGTATCTGGCAGCGCTGAACGCCGGCGAAAAAGTGTCGGGAGCCGCGTCCCGCTTGATCAGAAGCGGCGCTCGCATGCAGGCGCTGCTGGACGATATGGTTGATTTCAATCGAACCAGGCTCGGCTTCGGTATCAATATCGCGCCGACCGATATCGATCTGGGCCAGTTGTTTGCCGATACGCTGGACCAGTTGCGGGTAGTACATCCGGACCGTCAGATTGATCTGGACGTGGTCGGTGACTGCATGGGTGTCTGGGATGGCCAACGTCTCCAGCAGTTGTTGGGCAATCTGGTACTAAATGCGATCAAGTACGGAAAGCAAGACGCCCCGGTATGTGTGACAGTGACCGACAAGGGCGCGGAAATCCTACTGGAAGTGAGGAATATCGGCACCGCCATTGAGCGGTCGACCCTCGACCTCATCTTTAATCCACTCCAGCGCGGCCCGAACCATCAAGGCACAAATACCGACAGCAGTCTGGGGCTCGGACTGTATATCGCGCGCGAGATTGCCAAGGCACACGGGGGCGAAATCGATGCGCGATCCGACGCAACAGAAACGGTTTTCTCTGTAAATCTGCCTCGTGGCAAATAGCGTGCATTGTGTGGTACGCGCAGATCGCTGCCAGTCTGTCCGCTTCCGCTGGACGCCGTGGGCTGCTTCGGGTCGACAAGAGCCGACTGGTTGGCGGCTGACGGAGGGCGCGTCCCGTTTAGGGTTGTTCGATGCCTGCCGTCACCCGCAGGAATGTGAGTGTGCCACCGCGCGTTGCTGGCAGGCGTCGAACAAGCCTCGATGGAGGAAACCGCGGAGTGTTCCGAGGCGGTCGGAGTGTTGGAGGCTATGGCGATTGATAGGCCGGGATGCCCAACGGTGCTGGAGGATGCGCAGTCAATCGGGATGCTGGATAGAGCCTGGTGCGGTGACGAGGCGGTCCAGTCGCACAATCGTGAGGATGAAGCGGACGTGCGAGGGGCTGCGCGAAGCGGCAGCGCAAACGTCCGCTCGTAGGCCGCGTTGCCGCAAAGCCGACGGTCGAGTTGCACGTCCAGAACGCGTGGCGCTCATGTCTTGCCTCGCCGCTTGGGTGGTGCGCGAATGGGCGCAGTGCGTTCCAGGATCTCGATGACGATCATCGGCGCACCGCAGTGCCGGCAGACGAAGACCGCAGGGATAGCAACCCCGGGATCGTCGGGCTGGGTGTCGGCCTCAGGCATGACGTCCAGCAGTTCACGGGCCTTCGCGAGACTGGCGCGGCGCACCGGGTTGGCGAGCAGGCCGTAGTGACGGATGCGATGGAAGCCGGCGGGCAGCACATGAAGCAGGAAGCGACTCGCCGGTTTCGAGCGTCATGATCTTGTGGCGCGTGCGTCCCTTTGCGCGGTAGTCCTTCCAGCGGAAGGTGACACCGCGTTGATCGAAGGCGACCAGGCGCTGGTTGGAGATCGCCACCCGGTACGTGTAGCGTGCGAGGTATTCGAGTACGGTGTCTGGTCCGGCAATGGGACGCTTGGCGTAGACGACCCACTCGGCCGAAGAACTGCAACTGGCCACGCTGGTGAGCGGATTCAAGCGCTTCGAGGAAGCGGCGCCGGAACAGACGCGACAGGACGCGCACGGGCAGGAAGAAGCCGGTCCGGCATGCGATCCACCGCTCACCATCGGGCGACAGGCCCCCCGCCTGGGATGATGCCGTGCACGTGCGGATGATGCGTACGCTGAGCCCCAGGTGTGCAGCACGAGCGTGGCGCCAATCTGGGCACCCAAGTGCCTTGGATCCGCGGCGATGGTACGGAGTGTTTCGGCGGCGATGTGGACCAGCAGCCCGTAGATCACCTCTTGTTGTACCAGGCGATCGCGCCGACCGGTGCAAGCAGAGTGAACACCACGTGGTAGTACTCGACGGGCAGCAGGTCGGCCTGGCAAGCCTCGAGCCAGCGGTGGGCGGCACTGGCCTGGCACTTCGTGCAATGGCGGTTGCGGCAGGAGTTGAAGGCGACCTCGATGCGCTCGCAACCTGAACAGCGCAGCACATGCCCGCCCAGCGCCGCCGTGCGGCACTGTTCGATGGCCGACATGACCTTCAACTGCCCCAGGCTCAAGTGTGTCGTTGCTCGCCACGCAGATAGCGCTGTGGCTCGGTCATGAATCCATCGAAACTACGCTGACCTATCTGCACGCCCATCTCTCCCTCAAGGAGGCGGTCCTGGCCAAGCTCAAACCTTACCAGCCCACCAAGCCACGCCGTTTCCAACCGCCCGACCGGCTGCTCGCATTTCTTGACCACGGCATTAGTTCGTCGACGCGGTTGATCGCGTGATCCGCGATGCGTGCGAGCACGAAGCGTCGGTAAGCCTCGGGATCGACGCCGTTGAGTTTGGCCGTTTATGCCGTGCGCCGAACTATGCCGAGCAGTGATCGAGGCAATCCGCTGCCGGCGCGTACTTGCTTCGGCCTGAGCGAGTGGTGCCCTTGCACCATTCGGCATAGTCTTGTGCCTCACAGCGACGCAGTGAGCGTGACCCGGGTGCAATCGTAGGGGATCTCGACACCGAAGTCCGTCGGCAAGGGAACTGCCCTGCCGGCGCCGGTCACGGCATAGCGGCCACGGCTGAGCGTGTCTGGCACGTTGAAGTTGCCGTTGTAGACGGTGCCTGTCCCTGCGGTCACGCCCGAGGTCGGCCACTGGCCGCCCGTCTTGGGACCGTACAGCGTCGAGGTCGTGGTGTCGAAATAGAAGTCGCCATCGACGCCGATGTCGTCGGTCGGCGCACCGCTGCCGAACAGGATGTGGCCGCCATTGCCTGCAGTGCCGCCGCTGCCGCCCGGCTGTGTGACCAGCGAGACCCCCTGCCGGCCACACGTCATTGGCCTTTGGCCCGTACAGCGTCCAGCTGTTTGTGTCGAGGTAGTAGTCGCCATTGTTGCCGACGCTGTCGGTCGGATCGACCGAGCCGGACAGGATGGTGTTCCCGGCCGTGCCGGTATTGCCGGTACCCGCCACCGAAACCCCTGCTGGCCACGCCGTTTGTCTTGGGTCCGAACAGCGTCCAGGTCACGGTATTCAGGTAGAAGTCCCCGTCTTTGCCGATCTCGGGCCCGGGATCGATGGTACCGACAGCATGGCGCCGCTGCTGGCCGCGGTCTGCGTTGTTGGCGTTGTTGGCGTCGTGGGTGACGTTGGCGTTGACGTTGACGTTCCGGCGCCTGGTGCTGTGGTGGCGGCAGTGGTAGACGTCAAGTCGCCCCTCCTCCCCCGCAACCTGCGACCGTGATGACGAGACAGGCAGGCGATCCCGGTGCGCAGCAATTTTGCAGGCGGGAAGCGGAAGAATGGGGAGGCGGTGCTACCCCTAGCGTTCCAAGTCTCGCGGCTTCTCAGGAAGCAGCTTGCACCGGGCACGAAAGCTGCGCCTTTTTTCTTCGCGCGTAAGGGCCTGCCTTTCGCGCGGATCCTAATTTGTGGAGGGGCACCATGGAAGATGCGGAACTGAAAAGCACGCAAAACAGTGGATTGGGAATGAGCTCACAGCAGGAGTCTGCTTTCGGCGGACGGAGTTCCATCTCCGGTCTGCGTCCGAAAGATGCGTCGACGTCGACGGGTCCATTGGCGCCACAAGATCTTGCGCGCGAGTTGGATAAGTTGCTTGAGCGTATTCCAATGCTATCAGGCGAGAACCTCGAGAAGGCAAAGACAGAATTCCTTGATCTCGCTGCCAAGTCGGGCAATGTTGCTACGGAATTGGCCGAAAAAAACGGCGGATGTCGCCAAGCGCGTCACTGGACGCGTGAAGGACGAGTGGCAAACGCGACGCGAGCGTGCAGAATCCTTCGTGCATGCCAATGCATTCGGTGCGGTCGGCGCGGCGCTCGGCATCGGAATGGTGCTTGGTGCGCTGCTCTTTAGCGGCTCGCATCGGTGAAAGCAGGAGACGCACATCGGGGCTAACCTCCGAGGCAAACTGCGTGGGCCCACGCCGCGTGCGCTCGCCAGCGCTTATGGCGCCGCGGTGAGCAAATCGCGGCAGGGCGGCCGCGGGGCGGGCGCTTTTCCCGTCATGCGTCGTTGTCCATGTTCTTGCGTTGGCTTCGGATGCATGGGCCCCAAAGCCCTCCTGCGGCGATTCTTGCATGCACCGCTAGTAAATTTCACACTCACATCCGGTATCCGGTATCCGGTGGCCCTTCCTTAGCGCTTCAAGCTTCGTCCTCTCGACCTTACGGAGAGCCGCCAGTCTCACTAGAAGTGGTGGATTCACTTGAGTCCGGTCCTTAGCGACCAGCTGACTGAGGCGGCTTTCTGCGCAAGACAGCGGCTCAATCTCTGGCTCGACGATCCAGCCGAAACCGCCGAAGGCTTTTGGCAAGCCGCCGCGCCGGCTGACGATCACCTTGCAGCCCGCCGCCAGGCCTTCCAGTGCGACGAAGCCGGAGACGAGGCAATTTGCAGGTCCGGATCTGGGCTGCTGAGGCCCGCCTCCGGCATGGAACCTGCCTGTAGGCCCATTGTCGGGGGTGCATCGGCTCCCCTAAACCGAAATTTAGGAGGCATCGTGGACAAGTCCAAAATTCCCGCAGGCCAGGCTGATGCACTAGGCGCCCTGTTAGACGATCATCGCGCAGTCAAAACACTCTTCAAAACGTTCAAGGACACTGAAGACCGCGATGGCAAGGAGTCTATTGCACGAGAAGTCTGCCAACAACTGACCGTGCACGCGACCATTGAGGAAGAGATCTTTTATCCAGCGCTGCGTGGCGTCAGCGATAGCATCGACGATATGCTGGACGAAGCAAAGGTCGAACATCAAGTGGCCAAGGACTTAATAGCCGCGATTGAGGAGGACCCGGGCGGCGATATGCTTGAAGCGAATTTTACGGTGCTTTCCGAGTACGTCTCCCATCATGTCGCGGAGGAGGAAGGGGAATTATTCAACAACGTGATCAAGGAAAAGATCGACCTGCGCGACGTGGCCCCATTGATGGCCGCCCGCAAGGAGGAGTTGACGCAGGAACCTTCCTAGGCGGCGTGTGCTTGCTCGGATTACGGCGCGGGGCGTCGCCATAATGTTCGCCCGGGGTACTCAACTCAAATCCGGCGATGCTTCGCGACTAGCGCTGCGGCAATGGCCGCTGGGGAGGATTGTGGAAAAGAGCCATAAATTCACACCGGGAGGTCCTTGTCGGAACGACCTACACCAAAAGCTAGCGAACATCCGAGGAACCAAAAGCGTTATGGCAACGGAAACGGGAGTTGGCCGGCCATGGCTCTCCCGCCCTCTCATTCCTGGCGCTCGCGCGCAACCGCGAAGGCTATGGGAATTTGTGCGAACTGATCACGCTCGCGCGCATGCGCGCCGAGAAGGGTTCCTATGTGCTGACGCCACGCGATTTTGTCAGCGCCAGAAGCGCCGCACCAGCTACCCGCCAGCACCCGAATTATTCCGAGAAGGCCCCGACTGCCTCGGACTGGCCCAGCATCAGCCGAGGGTTGAAGCACCGTCGGAGACAGTCCGCGATACATGGTGCTCATGATGAAGATGGCCGTTACGCCAATGTTCCCGGCCAATGACTCGACTCCCGTATCGGCCGACAGCGTGACCTACGAGCCCGGCGCCAGGTCCGCGTGGCACACCCATCCGGCCGGCCAGCAACTGATCGTGCAGGGCGGACCGGTGGTCGAGATCCGCGCGGGTGACGTGGTCTGGTGCCCACCGGGTGCCAGGCACTGGCCTGGCGCAACGCCCGCTTCAGCGATGACCCATATCGCCATCACGGGCGTCAAGGAAGGCAGGAACGGTGATGGCGCTTTTCGCCGCACTTCCTTCGCTCGCCGACGCGAAGGAACCGATGATGCCGAAGAACGAAGACCTCGCAAGCGTCGCGCCGGCGCTAGAGCGGTACCTGCAGACTTCACTGGCAGATCTGTGGAAGCGCCTGAGTTTGTCGCCACGCGAACGCAGCATCGTGACGCTGGCAGCGCTGATCGCACGCAACCGGACGCGGAGATGCCGCACTACGTCAATAGTGCGCTGGACCAAGGCGTCAAGCCACGCGAGATCTCCGAGATCATCACGCACCTGGCCTTCTACGCTGGCCAGGCCAACGCGGTGTCGGCAAGCGCGGCGGCACGCGACGTTTTTGCCCGCCGCAAGATCGGTGCCGACCAGTTCCCTGCGGCATCGCCGCTACCAATTGCGCTCGACGAAGCCGCCGAAGCGAAGCGCGTGGAGAACATCAGGCAGCAGTTCGGCGCGGTCGCGCCGGGACTGGTGCAGTACACCACCGACGTACTGTTCCGCGACCTGTGGCTGCGGCCTGACCTCGCGCCCCGCCACTGCAGCCTGGTCACGGTCAGCGCGTTGGTCGCTAATGGCCAGGCGGCGCAGATTCCCTACCATGTCAACTGGACGATGGACAACGGGCAGACGCAGACGCAGACGCAGGCAGCCGAGGTCATCAACGCACCTGGCATTCTAGTCGGTTGGCCGAATGCGTTCTCGGCGTTGCCGGTGATGAAGGAGGTGCTTGCGTTTGCGCGAATATCCACCCGATATGGTTGTGCGCGAGAGTGCGAGCCTCCCTCAGGCTGGCCGAGCGCCCTGGCGTAGAGGCCGGCCGCGGCACTATGCCATGCGTCTCAAAGCTCCTGGGTGCTCACATCAGGTGGCCCTGCGCGGCACCGGAAAAGCGCCGCGGCCGGCATAGACCGCATCAGCGCCTAACTCATTTTCAATGAATAGCAACCGGTTGTACTTGGCCACTCGTTCTGAGCGGCACAGTGAACCGGTCTTGATCTGCGTCGCGCTCGTCGCCACGGCCAGGTCAGCGATCGTCGTGTCTTCTGTCTCGCCGGAACGGTGCGAAACCACCGCCGAGTAGCCTGCATCCGCAGCCATTGTGATCGCGGCCAGCGTTTCGCTGAGCGTACCGATCTGATTGGGCTTGATCAAGATCGAGTTGGCGATGCCCGCATCGATGCCGCTCCTGAAGATCTCGGTATTCGTGACGAAAAGGTCATCGCCGACCAACTGCACCTTCCCACCCAGGCGTTCGGTCAGCAACTTCCACCCGGCCCAGTCGTCCTAGTACAACATCCCGTAAATAGGTTTAATAATTATCGGGCTGCAAATACGGCTGCAGGAGCGCGACGACCACCTTGGCCATCTCGTCGAGTGTGCCGGTGCCTGGCAACGGTTCCCAACGCCCACTATGGCTGCGAAAGGCGGCGCTATAACGATTACGGCCGAGTTCGGTCAGCCGGGCCACCACGGTCTGCTCCTCGTCGTCCAGACGTTTGATCAGCAGGTGACGCCCGTAGGCTTGTGTGATGATCTGCTCGTGGCCGAGCAGGCTGCGCAGTTGCTGCTGCAATTTGGCAGCGTAATGTTTGGTGGGTAAGGCTGGCATGTCGATTCTCGATTACGATGCGCCGGTTTGCAGCGGATAGCCCCGGAAGCTCCATTTGAACGGGCGTGCCGCCTGATTGTGCGCGCGGATAAACTGCTCGGTGCGCTCGCGCAGGTGCGCGGTGCTGGTGTGGCTCGCGTGGCGCAGCACTCGGCGTGTGTAGCGGGCAAACCAGAGTTCGATCTGATTGACCCAACTCGCGTGCAATGGCGTGAAGTGGAAGTGAAACCGCCCATCGTGCCGCGCGTTGAACGCCTGCCAGACGGCCTGGGCGCAATGTGTGTTCAGGTTGTCCCAGACGACATGCACCTGTTTGCCCGGGTACGCGCTTGCCACGCGCTCCATGAAGGCTACCAGATCCTCCTGGGTGCGCCGGTCGCGGCAGTCTGCCAGCACCTGTCCGGTATGGACGTCCAGCGCGGCAATCAACGCCTGGGTGCCGTGACGAACATATTCAAACTCACGACGACGCAGTCGCCCCGGCGCGGGTGCCCGTCCCGGGTACTTACGCTCGATGGCCTGAATGCCAGTCTTCTCGTCGATACTGAGCACCACCGCGTTTCGAGGTGCCTTGCGGTACAGCTTGCAAATCCCGTTGACCTTCTCGCGAAAGTGCGGGTCTGGGCTATGTAGCCATTGCTGGACCGGGCCTGTCCGCATTTTTGTGTGCGAGGCGGTTTTAAATTCTGTCAGCCTCGGGCGGCGGTAAATCGCTCGCCATACAGAATAGCAAACTGATTCATGGCGGACTTCCAGTCATAGGTCGTACGAACGGTCTTGGCCAGCACGTTGCGCAGGGCCAGCCATAGCAACTTGATCGCAGCTTCATCCGACGGGAAGTGCCCCCGGGTCTTGATGATCTTGCGCAACTGCATGTTCAAGCTTTCAATGGCATTCGTGGTGTAAATCACACGCCGGATATCGGGTGGGAACACGAAGAACGGTGTGACGTGCTCCCAGGCGCGACGCCACGACTGCACGATCATTGGGTACTTGGCGCCCCACGGACCGTCGGCGAAGTCCTGCAGCGCCTGTCCTGCCTCCTGTTCGCTGGCCGCGCTGTAAATGGGGCGCAGCGCCTGTGCCAGCACCTTGCGCTCCTTGTAGCTGGCGTAGTCCAGGCTGTTGCGGATCAAATGCACAATGCAGGTCTGTACCGTCGTGCGGGGATAGGCCGTGGCAACGGCCTCCGCCAACCCCTTGAGGCCGTCGACCACCGCGATCAGGATGTCCTGACAGCCTCGGTTCTTGAGTTCATTGAAGACCTTGAGCCAGAACTTGGCGCCTTCGGTCTGCTCGAACCACAGGCCGAGCACATCGCGCTGGCCGTTTGCCTGGATCCCCAAGGCCAGGTACACGGCCTTATTGCTGACGATGCCGCCATCGCGGATCTTGACCCGCAATGCGTCGAAGAACACGACCGGGTACATCGCTTCGAGCGGGCGGTTCTGCCAGGCGATGGTCTCGGCCATGACTTCGTCGGTGACCGAGCTGATGAAGTCCGGGGAGACTTCGGTTCCGTAGTTCTCGGCCAGAAACGCCTGGATCTCGCGCACGCTCATGCCGCGCGCGTACATGGCAATAATGCGCTCATCGAAGCCGGTAAAGCGCCGCTCATGCTTCGGGATCAGAACCGGCTCAAAGCTGCCATCGCGATCGCGTGGCAGTTCGACCCGCACCGGGCCGCGGTCGGTGATCACGGTCTTGCCGCTCAGACCGTTACGCGCATTGGACTGCTCGGCCGGCTTGGGCTCGCCTGGCTTATAGCCCAAATGCATGCTCATCTCGGCGCTCATCGCCCGTTCGATGATGGCCTTGTTGAACGCCAGCATCAGGTCCTGGACCTCGCCGGGCGTCATCGGCCCTTTGACCAACTCATCCAGCAAGCCCCCAGGCAAAGCAGGCAGCGGCCCGCGGGCCGCTGCCTGAGACGCCACCGTACGTTTCTTCTTCATCGGCATATCCATGGTCATTACCTCTCATGATATGCCTCGTACACAAAATCTCGGATAGGTCCGCTGGACCCGGTGCGGACGCACGTCTCCGGCCTGCAGAATGCGCTGCACCTGGCTGCGGCCGATCTGCCCGACGACGCCGCGCTCCACCGCGCGCGCCGCAATCTCGTCAAGCGTGGGCGTGACCCGTCCCTCCGGTTCCTGCGTTTCACACGCCAGCGCGATCAACTGTAGTCGCGCTTCCTGCGTGATGCGTGGCGGACGACCACTGCGCTCGCCCTCGCGAATGCCTTGGGCACCTTGCTGGGCAATACGCTTGCGCCACAGGCAGACCGTTTGCACCGATACACCCAGTTCCCGCGCAATGACCGTATTGGCGTGGCCCTCGTGGGCCCACAATGCAATTCGCGCGCGCATCACATCTCTCTGCGCAGCCGTCTTGCGTTCGATCAGCGACAGCAGTTCCTATTGCTCCTTCTTCGCCAGCTTCACTGGCGTTGCATGTCGACATCCGCTCATCCCGACATGATATCGGAGGCGATTAATTATTCCACTTATTTACGGGATGTTGTACTAGATTCGGCCTTGACCCGACAACCTGATCGTCGCACGCGATCTCCAACGGCGAGCCATACCCGTCGCAGACGTCCTACTGGTTTGCCTGGTTCGCCTTCCATCCCCGCACCGACGCTTACGAAGCTCCGTCGACCACCCGAAGGTAGTGACCAGCGATTTCTTAGAAGTTGAGCGCCAGCATCCCGGCACCCCAGATAAGCAGAACGACACCGGTCGCGTAGGCGAGCCAGTGCCCCGCGGGAACGGTCTTTTCAAACAGCACGAACAGCGCGAGGCTCGAAATCCAGTAGAAGTTCATCACGCCGCCGCAAAACATCAGCCCCATCAGTAACCAGCAGCAGCCGACGCAGAAAGCGCCCTGCAAAAGACCCATGCGTAGCGCGCCACGGGCACCCCGCACCCAATGGGTACTAAGAAACGAAAGCGGCGCTCGGCAGTGGCGAAGACAGGAATGTTTGATCGGGGTGAGTTGGTAGACGCCGGCAGCGAGCAGCAGCAAGCCGCCGAAGATCGCATTGGTCGCGACCAGCATCGACGAAAGGATACCGGTGCGCTCGAACCCCCACTGCAGGACCACCGCGACCAGGCTGAAGCCAGCCCACGCGGCGAGATAGCCAAACGCAAAAATGCCCGTCGCGACGTAGGGATGGCCGGCTTCGCGCTGCCTGCGATTGATCGTCGCAAATAACAGAATCACTGGCGCCGCGCCAGGCAGCATCATCGCGACCATCATGACCCACCACATGAGGAACATCAGGACGGCATAGCCGGGCGTCCAGACCGCGCGCGTCATCATCGCCATGCCCGCCATGCCCGCCATGCCCTCCTCGGACATGCTCCTTGCTATCCCGAGTTGCGACACGCGGGTCATCTCGAACGCCGACATGCCCATGCCGGCGCCGGACAGCAGATACGCCCACGACAGAGCGATAACCGTAGTAAGCGCGGTAACGACGACCAGGCGATCGCGCCTGACCACTGCCTCAAGTGTGGCGTCGATGGGTACCGTCATTTGCTTTTCACCCGTTCATGTTCCCCGAATTCAGGGTCTGGCTTGTCTGCGTCACCTCGAAACTCGCCCGTGACGGATTGTCACACGTCAAGCCATGCCGTGAGCCTTGATCTTTCGCGGACCAAGCCATCCTGGTTGAAGTGATGAACACAATAATGCGCCCATGAATCTTCGAACGCCATCTCCATGTCGCCCGTCACCGAAGTCGTCCCCAGCCCGATCTCCGCGTAGGTAAACTCGAAACTCCCGCTAGGACGTGCCAACGCAATGTGGAACGGTTCGCCATTGAACTCGTTGATGATCGGTCTACCGCTGCTCTTCATGAGGCCCGGTATGTCAACCCTTGCGGTTCTGAGTTCCAGGTCGGCTTCGAGACTAATCGGCAGGAACAATGTCCTGCAAAATTCCGAGCAGGTGGACGCAAATACGGCGAATAAATTGCTCAACCGTTCGCATGCGCCACCTGAGATGATTGTCTCAAGTGCTACCCGTTGCGCTTCATTGGCACGTTCGTCGATAACAATCTGGCGCTTTCCGTTTCCGTCCTTGATCTCGCCAGGCCACTTGTACAGCGCCGCCCAATTCAGCCCCGCGAGCGGCGTATCGTTGAACTGGCCTTCAACGATGTTGCCGACAAAGGCCGACTGACAGTATCCATGAGTGCTCGGCAAGTTGAACTGACAACCGCAATTCACAGTGCAATTGCAGTTATCATAAGTTTCGCTCTTGAATAGCCATTGATGAGCCATCTCGATACCCCCTGGTCCGTTATCTACAGCGGCATGTGGCAGCAACGCGTCCCGATTGTCAGTCGAGACTTCCATTGACCGGATGAATGCCATGAGGCTCAGCTCTCGTTCGCCGGAGCGATGTTCTGGTTGATGTGGAAGAGGTTGTCGGGGTCATAGGTCGCCTTCACTGCGGCGAGCCGCTCGTAGTTGGCGCCATAGTTTGCGGCTGCACGGTGGTCGTCGTCGCCGGACATGAAGTTGACGTAGCCACCATCGCTGCCCGAGTACGGATGCATTGCTGCATAGTAGTCCTTCACCCATTTGATGTTGGCCTCATTGTCGGCAGGGTCCGACCAGATTCCTACGATGACCGGGGCAAAATTCTTGTCTCGGTGTCCGAAGGCGGTCGCGTCGGCGCCGACCCGATGAGCCGCACCGTTGATCGGATGGAGATGCATGCTCGAGCTGATGTGCGGTGTCTTTTTGCCGTACTCGATGTGAGCAGCGATCGCCTCGTCCGTAAGCTCGGCGATGAAGTCCGCTTTCCAGTAATGCTGCATGCCTTTTGGAACCATACCGTCGAAGGCGCTCTGCAGGCCCGGGAACGGCATGACCCCGACCTGCTCTGCTTTCACTTCGGCAACCTCGCGTAGTGGCCGGAGCACGTGCTCGGCCTCCTTGTGTGGACCGTTCCAGCACGTGACCAGTACACAGAATAGATCCCCGACCCGCTCCTTCGGGATAAACGGCAGGTCGGGCGCTATCTGCCAGCCGAAAAAGCATCCGAGCTGTTCGGGCGCATTGGCAATGAATTCGCGGTAGCACTGAAGGACCGCCGCGGCATCGTCGAACTCGTAGAACAACGGGCCGCCCACGACGTCACCGACCTCATGGAGCTGGAACTCGAAGCTGGTGACGACACCGAAGTTGCCGCCGCCGCCGCGCAAGGCCCAGAACAAATCCTCGTTCTGGTAATCGCTCGCCGTGACCTGCCGACCATCGGCAAGAACGACATCGGCTGACAGCAGATTGTCGATGGAAAGGCCGACGCTGCGGGTCAGGTAGCCGATGCCGCCGCCCAGCGTCAGGCCCCCTACGCCGGTCGTTGAGATGATCCCGCCGGGCGCGGCCAGACCGAAGGGATAGGTCGCGTGATCGACATCACCTAACGTCGCACCCCCGCCGACCCGGGCGACCTTCTTGACCGGGTCAACCCACACGTTGTTCATCTTCGACAGGTCGATGACCAGACCGTCGTCCACCGTGCCGAATCCGGGAACGCTGTGGCCCCCACCACGAACTGCCAGGTCGAGGCCGGCGTCGCGGCCAGTAGCGACCGCAGCCATCACGTCGGCCGAATCCACGCACTGGATGACGGCGCGCGGTTTGCGGTCGTGCATGGCATTGTAGACAGCGCGAGCGTCGTCGTAGTCAGAATCCGAGGGGGTGATGACGCGACCCCGTACCGCTTCGGCCAATGCCTTGATCGTGTCGCTCATTGGGTGCTCCTCTGCTCCGTTTCACAAAGGATATGCACTGGGGCGTTCCCGAAGCGTTCCCTCTCACCCGGACTCGCTCAGAAGGCCGGCTGCTGCCCGGAACGCCGGAAGATCATGGCCAGACGGAATCGTCTCGAGGAGGTCCTCGAGTTGCTCGCACAGTGTCTGATTGGGAAATCGACTGGCGAAGGCGTGGAGCGCCCGAAGCTCCAGCCAGCCCGCCCCTTGAGCGCTGGCTGTCTCGACGGCACTGCGCAGAGAAGCGGCAGCGGCTTCAGTTTCCCCGCTGCGATACGCCAGCTCACCGTCGACTCGCCACAGCTCGGCTTCGAGATAGCGCTGGTTGCACCTGTGTGACCACGAGAGGCCTTCGCGTGTGGCGGCTCGTCCCTGGCAGAACTCACCGACCATGCCGCGAGCCCGGGCGAGGAGAAGGAGTGAGTAGGTCAGGTGGAGGGTCTGCCCTTCGGTACGCGAACGCGCCACCGACTGCAGGATCTTCTCGATGCCCCCAGCCGATCCCTCGCGCACGTCCAGCCAGCCCCGAAGGGCCTCCAGGACAACCATGAGGTAGCGCTCCGAAAGACGCTTCCACAGAAGATCGGCGCCCGCGAGGAGTTCGGCGAGGCGGGTGAGATTTTCGGATTCGGCGGCGATGATCGCCGCGTAAGTGAGGACGTACCCCAAAGTCATCAGATGATCGAGGTCAACGGCGATCTCAAGCGCTGATCGGGCGGTCTCGTCGGCCCGGCCGGCGTCTCCAGACCACAGTTCGACCCAGGCCAGCCGTACGAGGCAAATCGCCTTCGGGTCCTGGGCGTACAACGCCAGGTGCTCGTCGCGACGGGACACGTCATAGGCCTCGATAGCGCCATCGAGATAGTGGCGGGCGCTGGCCAGATCGCCCCGCCAGAACGCGCTCACGCCGAGGAGATATCGGCCCTCGGTCCTGGCGATCGTATCATGGCTGTCATGCTCGACAAGGGCCCGGGCGAGTGCATCGCAATCATCGAAGCGGCAGCCCTGCAACCGGGCGAGGCCGAGGCCACGGAGGATCGGCGGGTCCACGGGCCTGTGAAGCTTGCGGCAAAGCGACAGGGCTCGCTCGTAGAGTTGGTGCGCACCGTTGGACCCGTAACCCTCCAGGGCAACAAGCGGGGACCCGAGGGCGATCCGGATCTCGAGTTCGCGTCCATCGCGGCCGGGTGACGGTGGCAGGTCGGCGAGCATGGCGAGCGCTCGCCGAAACATGGTGACCGCTTCTTCGAGGGCCGACACGGCCACCGCTCGGCCCCCTGCCACGCGGTAGGCGTCGATGGCCGGTTCGACCATGCCGGCCTGGTCGTAGTGGGCGGCCAGTTGCGGGCTGGCCGCGTCGATGTCCTTGTGGCGCTCCACCGCGATCGCCTCGGCGACGGCGCGGTGGAGTTGACGTCGACGAGCCGGGCTTACCATCTCCAGGGCAACGGCCCGAAGCTTGTCGTGACTGAAATCGTACGCGAGCCCCTGATCTCGGATGATCCGACGACGCCAGAGTTCGTCGATATGATCGACGAGCTCGTGTTCATCGGTCCCAGTGGCCGAAACCATCAGACCGACCGAGAAGGGCCGGCCGATGACGGCCGCCACTTCGGCGAGTCGCCGAGCGCCGTCAGTCAGTTGGCCCAGGCGAGCGTGCAGCACCGCCCGCATCGTCGGTGTGAGCACCGCCTGGTTTCCGTCAGAGGAGATCCCCGCCCGGAGCGCTTCAATGACAAAGAGTGGATTGCCTTCGGTCTCGCGCCAGAGTCGTGCCGCCAATTTCGGATCAATCGTGTCTTCAGCGCGTAGCCGAGCAGCGAGCGTCGCAGTGGTGGCTTCGTCGAGTCGGTCGAGTGACACGGTGGTCACTGCCTGGTCGTGGCCCAAGGCATCGACGAGTCCGACGAGGGGATGATGCTGTGGGATCTCCTCCCAGCGGACAGTACCGACGATGAGGACTGGTGCCATATGTCCGGAACGGACAACGAAACCGATCAACCCAATGGTCTCGGCGTCACACCACTGCAGATCGTCAATGATCAGCAAACGTGGGCGGCCGCCGGCGACGATGGCTCGGCTCACAGCATCGAACAACCGATGGCGCTGAGCCAGGCCGCCCGACGGGCTCGGTCTGGATGGCTGGGAAGCGTCGTGGAGTTCGGGCAGGAGACGAGCGAGCTCGGCCCGCCAGACTGTGTCGAGCGTGTCGATGTGGCTTCGTAGAGCATCCGATCGGAGCAGGTCGACGACGGGACCCCACGGCAGTCTGCCTGCAGCCTGGTAAGCACGAGCCGATGCCACCACATGTCCTTCTGCGCGAACGCGGCGGCCGAGTTCGAGTGCGAGACGGGACTTTCCGATCCCCGGTTCCCCGGTCACCAACAAGAGATGTGCTGCACCACCCTCCCGCGTGGTCTTCCATGCCTCGATGAGCTGGTTCCATTCGAGGTCGCGGCCGACGAAAGGCGATTCGGTGACCGGTAGGTACTTGCCCTGCACTTCGTCGCGGTTCAGTGAGCCAGCCCGGAGCTGTTGGTACATGGCCCCGATCGCCTCGCCCGGTGGCGCCGCGAGTTCGCGCTCAAGCACCTCCGCGTACCGGTGGTAGGAGCGCAGCGCCCCAGCTCTATCACCAAGCGCGAGATGTGCTTCCATTTGCATTCGTACGGCCGCTTCGTCGGTCGGCTCGAGGTCGATGATGTGTTGGGCGTGCCTGATCGTGGCTTTATGGTCATGGCGCCCCGCAGCCTCTTCTGTTAGCCGCCTGAGTGCCCCATACGCCTCAGCTCGAAGTCTGGCGCGCTCGTCCAGGATCCAGTCGTCGTAACAAGCTGGAAGGAGATCGCCCGAATAGAGGCGCGCAGCGAGCTCGAAATCACCGGCAGCCATGGCATCGTGGAACCTCAGCACATCGACCTCGCTCGGCCCAGCCGGAATCCACCGGACAGTGTCATGGTCGATCTCGACGAACTCACCGATGTCGGGAAGGGAATGGCGGAGCTCGTGGATCAGCTTTCTGAGATTGGTGCGCGCCTGACCTTCGTCGGAGTCGGGCCAGAGCTCGAACGCGACTCGTGAGCGGTGCAGCAGGTCTCTCCGTAATACGATCAACGCCAGAAATCGTTGCAAGCGAAGAGAATTGAAGGCGCGAAGACGCCGGCCGTCCAAGATGATCTCGACTGCGCCAAGAAGGCGGACCTCTAACCGCGCTGGCGGTTCGCCGCCGACCCCACTCGTGTCACTCGGCAT
>CP158805.1:0-1981994 GCA_050987995.1 Ralstonia pickettii | reverse complement strand
GTCTATCTCCTTGAATACCAAAACGATCGCGGGCAGCCGAAGGCATCAGCCGTAGAACCAGCGGGCGGGCCCCGTCACCAATACCGGAAAGAAAACCATCAGGAACATCACGATGAGCTGCGCGCTCATGAATGGCAGGACACCACGGGTCACCTGGTCCATCTTCATCTTCCCGACGCCTGCCACCACGTTCAGAACCGTGCCCACCGGCGGCGTGATCAGGCCGATGGAGTTGTTGATGATGAAAAGCACGCCGAAATAGATGGGATCGATGCCTGCCGCCTTCACCACCGGCATCAGTACCGGGGTCAGGATCAGGATCGTTGGCGTCATGTCCATGGCAGTGCCCACCACCATGACCAGCACCATGATGGCGATCAGCAGCAAGGTCTTGTTGCCCATGAACGGCTCCAGCAGCGCGATCACCTGGTCGGGGATCTCGGCCACCGTGATCAGCCACGCGCTCACCATGGCGGCGGCAACCAGCAGCATGATGACGGCCGTGGTCTTGGCCGAACTCAGGAACGCCGCGCACAGCTGGCGCCAGCTCATCTCCTTGTAGACCAGCATGGACACCGCCAGCGCATACACCGCTGCCACCACCGCGGCTTCGGTCGGCGTGAACACACCCATCTTCAGTCCGACGATCACGATCACCGGCAGAAAGAGCGCCCAGGTCGACTCCCGGAGCGCCGCCAGGCGCTCTTCCCAACTGGCCTTAGGCGGCGTGGTGATGGCTTCCTTCTTGGCCACAAACCACCAGGCGATGGCAATGCTCAGGCCCATCAGCAGCCCGGGAACAATGCCCGCCATGAACAGCTTGCTGATGGAGAGGTTCGCCGCCACCCCGAAGATCACGAAGCCGATGGACGGGGGAATCACCGGCGCGATGATGCCCGCCGAGGCGATCAGTCCGCCGGCACGCGCCGGGTCGTGCCCGGCGCGCTTCATCATCGGCAGCAACAGCGCGGCCAGCGCCGCCGTATCCGCCACCGCCGAGCCGGAAAGCGCGGCCAGCATGCAGGCGGCGACGATGGCCACGAAGCCCAGGCCGCCGCGCTTGTGGCCGACCAGGGTCAAGGCGAGATGCACGATGCGACGCGACAGGCCGCCCACATTCATGATTTCGCCGGCCAGCATGAAGAATGGAACCGCCAGCAGGGGGAAGCTGTCCGCCCCGTTGATGACATTCTGGGCAAGGATCTGTGCATCGAACAGATCCAGGTGCCACATCAGTGCGACACCCGAAGCCAAAAGCGCATAAGCGATCGGCAGCCCTATGGCCATGGCAGCCAGCAGCGAGCCAAGAAAGATAAATACAGTCATTGCGGGACCTCTTGAATCGATGGCAATGGATGGTTATGGGGGCGCCTTAACGCGCCTGCTTGGCCTCAACGAGCCTGGCTTCGTACTGGGTCAGCTCTTCGCTTTCCTGGCTCAGCGAGAAGGCACTCCGGTCACCCTTCAGCGACTGCCACAGCTGCACCGCCAGTATCCCCATGCTGGCCAAGCCGAATACAAAGCCGGATCCATAGAAAATCGCCATCGATGCGCCCGAGACCGGGGCCTGGACATCCAGGTTGATCTGCATCTGCGTCCAGCTGCCGGACAGAAGCAGCCAGCTGATATACAGCATGAGCAGCCGGGCCAGCACGGCGCAGATACGCTGCCCCACCAAAGGCAGCCGCGAGGTCAGCACATCGGTTCCGAGGTGTGCGTTTTCGCGCAGCGCAATGATGGCGCCCAGGAAGGTCATCCACAAAAACAGCCAGCGCGATATTTCCTCGCTGATGGTGATGCCGGAATTGAAGGCATATCGCAACACGACATTGCCAAAAACCAGCACCACCATGACGGCCAGGCAAACACCGATCACGATTCCCAGCAAGCGATTCATTCCATCCGTCAGAACTCGCATGATCTGTCTCCTTTTTAATGATGGCCTGGTATTTCCCAGGCTTTTTCACGCTTCACCAGGCCAATGCCAGGGCATTGGCCGGATGGCGTCCATTTCCATTACTTGATCGGAGAGAAATCCGCCGGGCGCAGCAGAACCGATTCCTGCTTGAGCAGCATCGGGAATGCAACGGGGATGAACTCCTCCAGCCAGGCCTTGTCGCGGTACAGGGCGGCGCGACGCTCGGTGCGGTCATCCAGGCTTTCGTAGGCCCAGATGTGGATGATCTGGTTCAGCTCGCCGATCTCCGTATACCACCAGCCCACCAGCTTGGCGTATTTGGAGATAACCGGCAGGCCAACCTCCTCAAAATGCTTCAGATATTCTTTGACCGTGCCGACCTTCAAGGTATAGGTGCGCATTTCGTAGTACATGGGATTCTCTGTGTCGAGGCGATATAAACTAAATTCAGAAGGTGCCGTGGTAGGCGTTTTCGATGATCTGCTTCACATCGTGCGCCCGGGTGATGCGGGGATTCACCAACACATTGCCGCTGCGCATGGAGTCATCGATCATTTTCGGCAGTGCATCCAGATTCACGCCGAGATCCTTGGTATTGCTGGGAATACCGAGGCTGGCATTGAGATCGATGACGGCCTTGACCAGCGTGCGGGCCCCTTCAGTGGCCGTCAGGCCCGAGACGTCCTGGCCCATGGCGATCGCGATATCGCGGAATTTCTCGGGGCAGGCATCGATATTGAAGTGAATGACGTACGGCAGCAGCGCCGCATTCGCAATGCCGTGGGGGATATTGAAAACCCCGCCGAAGGTGTGCGAGATCGCATGCACATTGCCCAGCTTGGATTGGGCAAAAGCCATTCCGGCCAGCAGGGAGCCCACCAGCATGTTCTCGCGGGCCTCGATATCGGAGCCCACGATATAGGCCTTGTAGAGGCTTTGCGCGATCAGCTTGATGGCATGCAGCGCCATACTCTGGCTGATGGGGTTGGCCTGCTTGGAGACATAGGACTCAATGGCGTGCGTCAGCGCATCCATGCCGGTGGCCGCCGTGATTTCCGGGGGCAGCTTCGCGGTGAGATCGGCATCCAGGATGGCCAGCTTGGGCAGCAGCAGCGAGCTGACGATCACCGTCTTGAAGCGGGTCTGCGTATTGGTGAATACGGTCGAGGCGGTGCATTCGCTGCCCGTGCCCGCCGTCGTCGGAATGGCGAACAGCGGCAGCGGCGTCGCCCCGATCTTTTCGTAGCCTTCGTAATCCAGGATGCCGCCCGGATTGGTGGCCATGGCCGCCACGCCCTTGGCGGTGTCGATGGAGCTTCCCCCGCCCAGCCCCAGGACCGCATCGCATCCGGTCTGCTTGATGAAGTCGACGGCGGCATCCAAGACGTCCGTCGTGGGGTTGGGCTCCACATCGCTGAATATCTCGTAGCCGATTTCCGCAGCCTTCAGCGATTGCACCACCACGTCGACCACGGGGGTGGCTTTCAGGCCGGGATCGGTGACGATCAGCAGCTTTTGGATCCCATACGGCTTCAGCAGCTTGCCGGTTTCCTTGGCCAGGCCGCTTCCGCATTGGATGCGCGTCGGAATATAGAAATTAAAGGTGCTCATTTGCCATTCCCTGTTGCTGTGCATTCGAGATGGCGAAGTCTAGGGAGGCAGCCGGTTTCGGTACACTGACAGCTTTCCATAGCGATATAACTTTCCCTCATGGCAACCGCAGTACCCAGCCTGAATTCCATGATGTCGCGCCTACATGCCAAGCAGCTGCGGCTGCTCATCGCCATCGAGGAAAGCGGCTCCCTGCTTGGCGCTGCGGACAAGGTTGGGCTCACCCAGCCCGGCGCGAGCAAGGCCTTGCGCGAGCTGGAGCAGACCTTGCACGTGGAGCTGTTTGAGCGGACAAATCGAGGGTTATTACCTACCGAGGCGGGCCAGTGCGCTGCGCTTTGCGCGCCTGATCCAGGCCGACATCAATAGTCGGACCTGAAAAATTCAGTCTGAGAGCTCAGCGTGGCTGAAGGGTGGATGAACCCCATCAATTGACTGCTGCGTGCGGACCAAGTCGATTGACTGCATCCGTGGCGGATCGAGCCATGCCCGTGAGCAGAGTCAAGACGAAAAAAACCCGTGGACGCCCAGGCGGGCAATGGCCCGGAGCAGCCAACGGAGATTGAAGCCTGCGGCTCCTGGGATGCCGCGAAGAAGCAGTTCAACCCGCGCACCTTCCGCAACGTGGAGATGGCCAGCATCGTCGGCAGCCTCGCGTGGAAAGAAGGCAAGCCGTCGATCCATGCGCAGGGCGTGGCCGGCGACAGCGGTTTCGACACGTACGGCGGCCACATCCTGTCGATGGAGGTCGGCACCAGATCGCTGGAAGTGACGGTGACGGCCTACCCGCAGCAACTGGAATGCGGCATCGACCCGAAGATCGGCGCAAACGTGCTGGGGCTACGCGATAGCCACTGACGGGCACTTCGCGCACGCGGACCCAGAACTCAATCACGGCGCTGCCCGGACCGGCAATTCGAGCCGGGCGTTCAGTAAAAGTCTCGATCGCAGGATTGGCTGACCCGCCCCGGCTTTCGTGGAGGCCCCTTGGCTTGAGTCAGGCCGACATGGCCTGCTGCTCAAGTTGGCAATAGTAGTTGGCCTCCTACTCGGCCGGGGGCACGTATCCCAGAGGTGCCATCAACCGATGATTGTTGAACCAGGACACCCATTCGAGCGTTGCCAGCTCCACAGACTCCTTGGGCTTCCAAGGTGCGCGGCGATGGATCAACTCAGCCTTGTATAGCCCGTTGATCGTCTCGGCCAGGGCGTTGTCGTAGGAGTCGCCCTTGCTGCCCACCGAGGGCTCGATGCCGGCCTCAGCCAAATGTTCAGTGTAGCGAATGCTGACATACTGCGAGCCGCGGTCCGAATCCTCACGCCCAGGCTGCCTGGCGTACAGGGCCTGCAATCGACGCCTACGCTGCCCACAGCGCTACGCCTTGTGCTCAGAATCGGCGATTGATCAGAGCGTCCGTGGGCAAAGGATCGGCTGCGCCCCCCGTTGGCCAATCAGTTCATCGATCAGCAGCCTCGAACCGGGCGAGATCGGCGCCCCTTTGCGGGTGACCAGCTCATAAGGTTCGCTGCGCGACGCAAGGGTGAGCGGAAGGATGCACGTCATCTTGTGATGGGCGAAGAACTGTGCCACGTCGATCGACACGAGTGCAACGAACGACGGATTGCCCTGCAATAGCGTCAGCGTAGCAAAGGCGGACGTGGTTTCGAGCAGGTGCGGCGGGAACCGGATTTCGGAGTCGCGGAACTCGCGCTCGAGCAGGAGCCGCATCGGCATGTTCGCGCGATACACCACCCATCGATACTCCGCCAGGTCCTCGAGCGTCAGCGTCTTCGCGTGCCTGAGCGGATGACGGACGTTCGCAATGACGGCGAGCGTCTCATCCTGGAGCTTTACGCTGTCGTAGAGCTGCGGCACCTGACTGATCGTCGTACGGCAGATCGCAAGGTCGAGCCTGCCTGCATCGATCTGGCTCAGCAGGGTTGCGCTCGTGTCCTCGACGATCTCGACGGACATTTCCATATGCCGAGCGACCAGCGTGGAAATGGCGTCGGTGAGCAGCGGCACCGCGCCCATGATGACCCCCACCGTCACCCGCCCGCCATGCCCGCGCAGGATCCCGACGATCTCCTCGCGCAGATGCGCGACATCCGTGTGAATCAGGCGCGCATAGCGAATCACGCAATGGCCGACTTCGTTGGGTTCCAGTCCCCGATTGGTGCGATTGAACAGCGGCGTGCCGAACGTCGTTTCGATTTCCTGCAATGCCTTGCTTGCGCCTGGCTGCGTCAGCGCGACCTGTTGGGCGGCTTTCAAGAGCGAGCCATGATCGCCGAGGGCAATCAGGAGCCGCAACTGCTTCAAATGGAGCCGGGAGATGATCGAATTGAGCGAGGGCGTCATTTGAGTTGTCCATAAGTTATACCAGTATCAAATCTTCTCAATTGCTGCGCGGACGAAGGCCTCCCTATACTCGCAAAAAACATGGGAATTATCCCGCGCAAATGCGTTGGCTGGTTCGTGGGCCGATGCATTGGCACTGCGGCATTTGCATGCACTATATAACTAAACCTCATTGCCATGTCACTCATCAACTACATCACGCAGATCCAGTTCGATTTCGGCGCCATTCACCTGCTCAAGGAAGAATGTGCGCGAATCGGTATGCGTCGTCCGCTGGTCGTGACGGATAAAGGCGTCAGGGCGGCGGGCATCATCGACATCGTTCTCGGGGCGCTTTCGAACGCCGAGCCCGTTCCTATCTATGACGGCACACCGCCGAATCCGAATGAGGCCGCCGTGCGCGAGGCCGTGGCGGCGTACAAGGAGAGCGATTGCGACGGCATCGTCGCCGTGGGCGGCGGCTCGGCCATCGATCTCGCGAAAGGCGTTGCTGTCTGCGCGACGCACGAAGGTCCGCTGCAGAGCTTTGCCGTGATCGAAGGCGGTTCGGCTCGCATCACGTCAAGGACGGCACCCGTCGTCGCGGTGCCGACGACAGCCGGCACCGGCAGCGAAGTGGGCCGGGGCGCGATCCTGATTCTGGACGATGGCCGCAAAGTCGGCGTGATCTCGCCGTTTGTCGTGCCCAAGGTGGCGATCTGCGATCCGACGCTGACGCTGGGCCTGCCGCCGGTATTGACGGCGGCGACCGGCATGGACGCCATCGCGCACTGCATCGAGACCTTCCTGTCACCCGCATTCAATCCACCGGCGGATGGTATCGCGCTCGATGGATTGTGGCGCGCATGGCGTCACATCGAGCGCGTGATGCATCAGCCCGACGATCGCGCGGGCCGCCTGAACATGATGAGCGCGTCGATGCAGGGCGCGCTGGCGTTCCAGAAGGGGCTTGGGTGCGTGCACAGCCTGAGCCATTCGCTCGGCGGGATGAATCCGCGCCTGCATCATGGCACGCTGAATGCGATTTTCCTGCCAGCCGTGATCGACTTCAATAAGGATGCCCCGTCAGTGCGCGACGAGGACAAGCTCAACCGCATGGCGAAGGCGATGGACCTCGGCAGCGGTGCCGGCGTGGCTCCGTCAGTACGGGCAATGACCGAGCGGCTCGGCTTGCCGACGGGACTCGCTCAATTGGGCGTCACGCGGGAAATGTTCCCGGACATCGTCAGGGGGGCCCTCAAGGATCATAGCCACAAGACCAATCCGCGCGTGGCTTCCGAAAGCGATTACATGGCAATGCTCGAGGCGTCCATGTAAGACGCCGCGCGCGATATAGGAAGGGCCGCGCAGACGGCTAATTAACTTTTCCGGCGCGGCGGCGGCTTGCCGCCGGGCCGGCCATCGTTGGAATCGAGGAGCAAGGCAGATGGATCTGAATATCAAGGGCCGCTGGGCGCTGGTCTGCGCGGCAAGCAAGGGACTTGGCAAGGGGTGCGCGCAAGCGCTCGTTGCCGAGGGCGTGAACGTCGTCATCACGGCGCGCGGCAGCGAGGCCCTCGGAGCGACCGCTCAGGCGTTGCGGCAGCTCAATCCGGCTGTCACGGTGACGGCCGTGGCCGGCGACATCACGACAAGCGCGGGCCGCGCTGCGGCGCTCGCGGCCGCGCCGCGATTCGACATACTCGTCAATAACGCGGGCGGCCCGCCGCCGGGAGACTTCCGCGACTGGTCGCGCGAAGACTGGATTGCCGCGCTCGACGCCAACATGCTTACAGCGATCGAACTGATCAAGGCGACCGTCGACGGTATGGCCGAACGCGGCTTCGGGCGCGTCGTCAACATCACGTCCGGGGCCGTGAAGGCGCCGATCGACGTGCTGGGGCTGTCGAACGGTGCGCGCTCGGGCCTGACCGGCTTCATCGCTGGAATCGCCCGGCAGAAGCGCATCGCGGAACGCAACGTGACGATCAACAATCTGCTGCCGGGGCTGTTCGACACCGACCGCCTGCGCCAATCGACGGATGCCGCGGCGAAGGCGCAAGGCAAGAGCTACGACGCGGCGCTGGAGGCAAAGCGGCAACTCATTCCGGCCGGGCGCTTCGGCTCGCCCAAAGAGTTCGGCGCGTTCTGCGCTCTCCTATGCAGTGCGCACGCGGGCTATTTCACGGGCCAGAACGTCCTGCTTGACGGCGGTGCCTATCCTGGCACCTTCTGATTCGCGCCGTCAGCCGCTGCGACGAACGGGTGTGAGGCTTCAACAGGTTGTTGGTTGATGCACCTCCAAAACTGCGTCATTCGCAGCGCGATTCACGTGAACCAAATCTCCGCCAGAAGCCCGCAGAAGCCCTGGGAGTCGAAGTTCGTGATCCCTACTTCGACCTCGCGATCAGCATCATGCGGGGCGAGCCGCGCCCGCTGGCCAAGTTCACCCCGATCTACAGGAGGTACTACGGCATGACCGACATGAAGAAGTTTGCGGACGAAGCCCGCCCCATTGCGCCGTGATGAAGTCCGTTCCCCTTTCTCTACGAGTCCGGCGCTTCTTGCCGGATGACGGCTATGCCGGCACGCTGGTGGCGCGCGTCTGGCGCCCCGGTGTCCAGGGGCCGTCCGTGGTGGCCCTGCGCGAAGAAGGCGTCTTCGACCTCAGTGCCGAATTCCCCACCATGGCCACGCTGCTGGAGCAGCCCGAGCCGGCGCACAGCGTGCAACAGGCCCCAGGCCAGCGTATCGGCAGCCTGGAGGATATCCTGGCCAACAGCGACGAGTCGCAGCGCGACGCCGGCAAGCCGTTCTTCCTGGCGCCCTGCGACCTGCAGGTGATCAAGGCGGCGGGCGTCACCTTCGCCACCAGCCTGATCGAGCGGCTGATCGAAGAGCAGGCCGATGGCGCCCCGGCTAAGGCCGAGGAAGTGCGCGCCCGCGTGGTCGCCCAGATCGGCACCGACCTGGCCGCGCTCAAGCCGGGCAGCGAGCAGGCCATGCGGCTGAAAGCGCTTCTGCAGGAACAGGGCCTGTGGTCCCAGTACCTGGAGGTGGGCATCGGCCCCGATACCGAGTTGTTCTCCAAGGCGCCGGTGCTCTCGTCGGTGGGCACCGGCGCCGACATCGGCATCCGCAGCGACTCCTCCTGGAACAACCCGGAGCCCGAAGTGGTGCTGGCCGTCGACAGTGGCGGCCGCATCGTGGGCGCCACGCTGGGCAACGACGTCAACCTGCGCGACCTGGAAGGCCGCAGCGCCCTGCTGCTGTCCACGGCCAAGGACAACAACGCCTCCTGCGCCATCGGCCCCTTCATGCGCCTGTTCGACGCCAGCTTCGGCCTGGCTGACGTGCGCCAGGAGAGGATCGACCTGCGCGTAGACGGACCCGATGGCTTTGTGCTGGAAGGCGTGAACTCCATGGCCTTCATCAGCCGCGAGCCGCAGGACATCGTCGACCAGGCGATCGCCGCGCACCAGTACCCCGACGGTTTCATGCTGTTCCTGGGCACGCTGTTCGCGCCCACGCAGGACCGCGAAAGCCCCGGCAGCGGCTTCACCCACAAGCTGGGCGACCGTGTCTCCATTCGCAGCTCCCGCCTGGGCGAGCTGTGCAACCGCGTGAACCACAGCGAGAAGGCGGCGCCCTGGACCTTCGGCCTGCGCGCCCTGATCGCCAATCTGGCACGGCGCGGGCTGCTGGCGACAGGCAAGCTCTGATGGACGCGTCCACCTCCGGCGCGCCGGAGGCCGTGGGGGGATGCCCGCGCCACAGTGCCGGCCGCCGCGATCCTGTTTGCACCGAATCACATTTAATAAATCAACCAAAGGAGATAAGACAATGATCCATTGCTTCCGACGCCACCTTCTCGGACTGTTCTGCGCCGCGGCGCTGCCCGTGGCGGCCTTTGCACAGGCCGCCTACCCGACCAAGCCGGTCGAACTGGTCGTGCCCTATTCGGCCGGCGGCGGCACCGACGTGCTGGGCCGCGCCTTCGCACTGGCCGCGAGCAAGCATTTTGCGCAGCCGCTGATCGTAATGAACAAGCCGGGCGCCTCCGGCGCGATCGGCTGGGCCGATGTCCTGAACAGCAAAGAACCCGGTTATAAGGTGGCGCTGCTGGCGACCGACCTCATGACCCAGCCGAACATGGGGTTCACGAAGATCACCTTCCAGGATTTCACGCCGATCGCGCGCCTGAACTACGACCCGGCGGCAATCACGGTGCGCGCCGATGCGCCCTGGAAGACAGTGGAGGAGTTCATCGCGGCCGCCAAGAAGAGCGACTTCCGCATCGGCAACTCCGGCAACGGCTCAACCTGGCACCTGGCTGCGGCGGCGATCGAGAACAAGACCGGCGTGCGCTTCAACCACATCCCCTTCGCCGGTGCGAGCCCTGCCGCACTGGCGCTGTTGGGCGGCCACATCGAGGCCATCACCGTCAGCGCCGCCGAAGTCTACAACTATGTCGCTGGCGGCAAGCTGCGCGTGCTGGGCGTGATGTCGGACCAGCGCATCAAGGGCTTCGAGAGCGTGCCCACGCTGAAGGAGCGCGGCCTGGACATCCAGATCGGCACCTGGCGCGGCTTGGGCGTGCCCAAGGGCACGCCGCCGGCGATCGTGTCCGCCTTGCGCACGATGACTGCGCAGGCCGTGCAGGAGCCCAGCCTGCGCGAAGCGCTGGACAAGCAGAACATGGGCTATGCGTACGCCGACGGCGACGCGTTCGGCGCGGTGATGGCCCACGACCATGCGTTCTACAAGGAGCTGATCCAAAAGCTGAAGCTGAAGCATCTATAAAATCTGTATCCCGCTCCCTTCCCCAGATGGGAAGGCGCAAACCTTAGGCCAGAGGCGTACCGTCCAATTCGTTGGTAATCAGGTAGCCGACCTCAATGCGGCGGGCGCGACCACTCCAAAGCGGGAAAGGGCCGGGCGGCACCCTGCCCCCGGCCCTTTCCCGCTATGCCCTGCCGAACACCTGGGGAGTGGTCGTGTTCATCGGATGGCCACCGGATTGATGTTGACTTGTGTGGAACCCACGTACAGCGGCTGGCCGAGTACGAACAGGAACTCCCACGCCTTGTCGCGCACGAGCGCACGGCTGTCGATCAGCTCCAGGTTGTAGATGCCGCGCTTGGCGAGCATGTACTGGTTGACCGGGAATTCCTCGTTGCCGCGCGGGTTCGGATAGACTTCGGACGCCCAGGTGTCGCCGCCGAACGCAACGATGCCCTGGTCGGCCAGCCACTGTGCGGCTTCCAATCCGATGCCGGGCTCCACTTCCAGGAACTGCTTGTTGTCCTTGCCGATCAGCTCCAGCCACCCCGTGTTGAACAGCACCACATCCCCTTTGCGCAGGGTCAGGCCCTCTTTCCTGAGAACGGCCTGGATATCGGCGACGGTGAATTCGGTTCCCCCGGGGACGATCGCCTTGCCATAGTGCGCGGTCATGTCGAGTACCACGCCGCGGGTGACGATCGGCGGCACCTTCTCGACGCCGAGCTTCTTCACGCCGTCGACGGTGACGAAATCCGCAGCCTTGTTGCCGTTGTAGTAGACATTGTCAATGCCAATGTGGCCGATGCCGTTGAGCTGCGTGCCGACACCCGTCCAGGCATTCACGAGTTCGTCGTTGAAGGTGAACTTGTTGGGCCCCAGCGACTTGCCAGCCTGCTGGCCCACCTGCACGTTGTAGAGCCGGAAGCTACGGTGGCGGAACGCGGGCAGCTCCTTGTCCACGGGCACGGCCAGCGGATACGTCTTGCCGGTCTTCACCAGCGTGACGGCCTGCCTGACCACATCGGGGGTCAGCAGGTTCGCCGCGCCGATTTCGTCATTCGGACCATAGGCGGACGGATACCAGTCCGCCGCGGAGGCAGCGTGCATGGCAAGCGGCAGCATGGCGGCCAGCGCACGTTTCGCGAAAGTCGTCTTCATCATCGATCTCCGGGTCCCGTTCAGGCTGCGGCTTCGGCCAGCGTTGGGTAGTCGGTCAGGCCTTGCGCACCGCCACCGAAGAGCGTGCCGCGGTCATGCTGCGCGAGCGGCGCGCCAACGCGTAGGCGCTCTGGCAGGTCCGGGTTCGCGACGAACGGACGGCCAAAGGCGACCAGGTCGGCCCAGCCCGCCGCGATCGCTTCGCGCGCGCGTTCCGCAGTGTACTTGCCCGCATAGATCAGCACGCCGGGGAATGCTTCGCGCAGCTTGCGCTTGAATGCCGCCGGCATCAGCGGCGCATCGTCCCAGTCCGCTTCCGCGACGTGGAGGTAGCCGACGCCGAGTTCACCGAGCAGCCTGGCCGCGGCAAGGTACGTGGTTTCGGGATCGTCGTCGACGCAGCCGTTCAGCGTGGTTAGCGGCGCGAGACGGATGCCGACGCGCGACGCGTCGCCCGTGCCTTCGATCAGCGCCTGCGCGACTTCGCCAAGGAAACGCAACCGGTTTTCCAGCGACCCGCCGTATGCGTCCGTGCGCGTGTTGGCATTCGAGTCGATGAACTGGTTCACGAGGTAGCCGTTCGCGCCGTGCAGCTCGACGCCGTCAAAGCCTGCATCGATGGCGTTGCGCGCGGCGGTGCGGTACTGGTCCACGACTTCGCGGATCTCGTCGACGGTCAGTGCGCGCGGCGCGGAGGCCTGGACAAAGCCGGGCGTGCTGCCGTCCTCGCCGGCGATGAACACGTTCACGCCCTGTGCCTGAATCGGCGACGACGACACGGGCTGTTGCCCGCCAAGCAGGATCGCGTGGCTCAGCCGGCCCACGTGCCAGAGCTGCGCGAAGATGCGGCCGCCCACCGCGTGCACGGCATCGGTCACCTTGCGCCATCCGGCCACCTGCGCGGGCGTGTGGATGCCGGGCGTCCATGCATAGCCCTTGCCGAGTGGCGCGATGTAGGTGCCTTCGCTGACGATCAGGCCGGCGCCCGCGCGCTGCGCGTAGTACGCGGCCATCAGCTCGTTGGCCTCGTCGCCGGGCTGGCTGGCGCGCGAGCGCGTCATCGGTGGCATTACGATGCGGTTCGGCAGCGTCAGCCCGCCGAGTTGAAGCGATTGAAACAGCGGATCCTGGGTCATGGTGCGTGTCCTGTCGGATCCGCGGCCTGCTGGCCGCGGAGGGATCGATGAAAGACGGGTCGAAAAAGGGTCGCTGCGCGTTCAGTCCCATTGCGGCGCGAGGCCGTCGGGGCTGACTTCGCGGCCGTTGCGCTCGAGCGTGGCGATCTGCGCCATGTCTTCGTCGCTGAGGCGCAGCGTCTGCGCGAGCAGGTTGCTGGCGAGGTTCTCGCGCTTGGTGGACGACGGGATCACCGAGAAGCCGAGTTGCAGCGCCCAGGCCAGCACGACCTGGGCCGGCGTCGCCTGGTGCCGCTGCGCGATCGCGCCGATCACCGGGTCACCGAGCACCTTGCCGTACGCCAGCGTCATGTACGACGTGACGTGGATTCCCTCGCGCTGCAGGAAGTCAACCAGCTTGCGGCCCTGCAGATAGGGGCTCAGCTCGATCTGGTTCGTCGCGATTGCGTCCTTGCCGACCGCGGCGATCGCCTGCTTTGTCAGTTCGATGTTGAAGTTCGAGATGCCGATCTGCCGCGTCAGGCCTTTCTCCTTCGCCTTGGCGAGCGCGGTAATGTATGCCTCGAGCGGCACGCCGTTGCGGGGCGCCGGCCAGTGGATCAGGGTCAGGTCGACGTAGTCCGTGCGCAGCTTCGCCAGGGTTTCCTCGAGGCTGGGCACGAGCTTGTCCTGTGCGTAGTTGTCGACCCAGATCTTCGTTGTCAGGAAAAGGTCGTCGCGGCGCACGCCGGAAGCGGCGATCGCCTCGCCCACTTCCGCTTCGTTGCCGTAGATCTGGGCGGTGTCGATCGCCCGGTAGCCGAGTTCGAGGCCGTTGCGGACCGAGTCGATGACAACCTGGCCTTGCAGGCGGAACGTGCCGAGGCCGAAAGCGGGGATATTGCGCATGGTGTGCTCCTTGGAAGGGACTGGTTTGATCTGCGGGAGATTCTGCCGGTGGATACTGATGAAATAAACGCCGTTACTGGACAAAAATATTTGATTTCAAATCAAGTATTGATGCCGCTCGGAACCAGCTTCGAATTCCCGTTCAGAGGGCGCGCAGGCTGCCTTCCAGCCGATAGAAGTCGAGCGACGGCGCGGTGAAGAACGAACGCGAAGTGCCGGCTGCAAAGTCGTCGAGGTGAACGACCGTGGCCCGGTCGGCCTCCTGCCATGAGATCGCATAGATTTCGCCGGCGACGCGCTGCCAGGTGTAGGCGACTTCGCCGGTGGCGCCGGCAAAAGCGCCTTCGGTGATCTCGTAGCGCATGTGGATGCCATCTTCGGCATACGCGTTGATCGCGGTAAGGCCGGCGTAGCGGACTTCGAAGCTCTTGCCGGCAAACGGCGGGCGATGGGTCGGTGCGTTCATGCGGGATCTCCTGCGAAGGCGTGAAACAAGAAACGATGGACCGCAGTGTGCCCGCTTTACTTTTGCACAAAAAGTGGTCTATAAACCAAAGTGTCTTGATTTCAGATCAACAATGAACATCACGCTCGACGAACTCCAGGCGTTTGCGACCGTGGTCGACACCGGTTCGATCACCGCCGCCGCGCAGCAGCTGGACCTGACCGTGTCGGCAACGAGCCGAACGCTCGCGCGGCTCGAGGAAAAGCTGAAGACCACGCTGCTGCGCCGGACCACGCGCCGCCTGGAGCTGACCGAGGAAGGCCGGGCATTCCTGCAGAATGCGCGGGCGATCATCGACTCGGTCGAAAGCGCCGAAGAGCAGATGCTGGCACGGCGCGAGAAGCCCTCCGGGCGCTTGCGGGTCGACGCCGCGACGCCATTCATGCTGCACGTGATCGTGCCGCTCGTGCGCGGCTATCGCGAGCGCTATCCACAGGTGGAACTGGAGCTGAACAGCAACGAAGGCATCATCGACCTGCTCGAGCGGCGCACCGACGTCGCGATCCGGATCGGCCGCCTGAAGGATTCGACGCTGCATAGCCGGCTGATCGGCAACAGCCGGGTGCGCATTCTCGCCAGCCCCGCCTATCTCGACGCGCACGGCCAGCCGCGCAAGGCCGAGGATCTCGGCGGGCATGCGCTGCTCGGCTTCAACCAGCCCGAGTCGCTGAACGTGTGGCCGATACTTGGCGCGGACGGCGAACCGTACCGGATCGCGCCGGCCGTGTGGTCGTCGAGCGGAGAGACGCTCAGGCAACTTGCGCTCGACGGGGCAGGCATCGTCTGCCTTTCGGACTTCATGACCGCGCAGGACCGCGAGTCCGGGCGCCTCGTGCAGGTTCTTGCGCGCCACACGCAGGACGTGCGGCAGCCGGTGCATGCCGTCTACTACCGCAACACGGCGATCTCGTCGCGGATCGCGTCGTTCGTCGAGTATCTGATCGAAGTGCTCGGCAGCGGGAGCCGCGCGCAAGGGGCGGCGACGTGGACGGATCGGTGAAAGGCGCCTGAGGCGGCGGTATGCGTCCTTGGGCCAGGCACGAGCCACGCGTTCACGAGGCAAACCATGCGCGGACGATCTCCGGATTTGCCTTCATCCAGTCGCGCGCGACGACCGCCGGCGGCTTCCGGTCGACAACGATCTGCCGTTCAAGCTCGGTCACGACTGGAATCCCCAGCTGGATCCGCGACAGCACGGTACGGGTGCGCGCGGGCCATGATTCCCAGACGGCCTTGCGGACCACCACCACCGCGCGGTCGGTGCCGAAGATTCCCGCAGGCTCGTCGAGCACGCGCACCGGGTAGAGCGCGTTGAGGTACTGCGGCTGCCACAACGGCATCACCATCCATTTGCCGGACGCCGTCGCGTTCGCAAGCCGCTTTGCCCATTCGTCGGGCTTGCCCAGCTTCAACTGGTAGCCGGCGGATTCAAGGCCGTAACGTTGCATGATTTCCGCGGATCCGACCATCAGGCCCGATCCCGGCCCCACGCCGACGATTTCCTTGTCCATGCGGGCGATGACATCGGGCTTCTTCAGGTCGTCTACCGAGCGGACCACCGATGCCGGCACATGGGCCGGCACCGCCCAGTACAGACGGGCCCCCTCATAGAGCGTGGCCGCCTCAACCAGCTGGCTGGCAAGTGGTGCCTGCAGCTTGCCATGTGCATGCGGCAGCCACGAGGCGACAAGCATATCGACCTCCCCCTTGCCAAGGCGATCGTAAATGGCCGAATGGTTGCCCTCCGTCACCTTGACGTCATGGCCAAGCTCCTCGAGCACGGCCTGTATCACGGCGCCCGTGGCCACGTAGAAGGTCAGGTTGATCTGGCCCATCGTGATGGGCGCGGCGGACTGCGCATGGGCCGGGCCGAAGCAGCAACAAAGGGCCAGTGCGACACCAAGAGATTTCCAGAGGCGTTTCAGCATTCGATTTTTCCTTTCACAAGCCATTGGAGGCGGAGCGGGTTGGCCTTGCACACGCGTCACTCACCACGTGTCGCTGGACCGTGGCCTGAACAGTACAGAGGCCCAGGCCGATCCCGGTAATGAAAAGACTGGATTGACCGATAACGCCTGCGACAGCCGCACCGACCGCTGCGTCAGTGCCCAGGCGATCCACCCGCCACCCCGTTACGCCATCCCGGAATCCCGCCTGATTTCCTCGGCGACGATAGCGATCAAAACCTCGGCCGCCGTGCTCAGCGGCCGTTGCGGATGGCTCACGCAAACCAGATGCCGCACGATGCGCGGTGCAATGATGGTATGCATCCGCAGCCGCCCTTCAGGGCGGAACCCGGGCATAGAGACAACCACCAGATCCAAGCCGCAGGCACCACGCCTCCAGCCCAACACGAGTCACCATCACCACCCCGCCAGGCAGGCCGCAGCCCCAAGACCTGCAAGGTCTTAAGTCCGACGCATTCCGTCTTGGACAGACATACCGCCCCTACCTAGACTGCAGTCACCCCCGGACAACGCCCGGATTCTTAACGTGAAAGCAGGCAGTCTTTTTTTTGATCCGCCCATCTATCTACCAGTAGATAGCATCAGATAAAAGCTGCGATTTCGATGACAGACTGTGCGACCTGACCAAAAGGTTGCCCGGGCTATCGAATTGAACAGGAGAACAACATCATGCAAGCAAAGACCATCTTCACGGCCGTGGCATTGGCCGCCGCCTTGACGGCCGGCGTGGCCCAGGCAGCGGCCCAGCCGGAAACCGCCGGCAACGCGTTCCGCGTGGACACGCCTCGTGACGCCTACACGGACGGCGCCCGCATCAGCAATCGGGACGGCTATACCGATGGCGCCAGGATTACCAATCGGGATGGCTACATTGCCACCCGCAAGGTTGACCCCTACCTGGACGGTGCGCGCGGCAATGACCGTCGCAACCCGTTCTACGACGGCGCAAACGCAGCCGATCCGCATCCCGGCCTTCAAGTCGTGGCCGGACTTGACCGTACTGGTGTCTCGGCAAGTCCTGCGCGCAAGGCAGACCCGTACCTGGATGGTGCGCGCGGCAACAGCCCGCGCGATCCCTATTCAGAAGGGGCTCGCGCCGCCAATGGGTCCGCTGGACACTTTTCGGCATAAGCGCCGGGCCATCGCGTGCACCTGTGCCTGATCTGGGCGGCGGCCTCGGATGCCGCTCTGCCCTCCCGCCACGACGGGTCCTGATATTTGATGTTAAATCAAAAGTATTTGACCCATACACGGCTTAATCAACAAATATAAACCGCGCAAACTGCGGTCCATTGACGAACTTCCCGAGCCCGCGGCCACGTACCCCAGTGGCCGCACCCCTCCCTGATCAAGGTCCACAAATGAGTCTACTGTTCAAGCCCTTTACCATGGGCGAGCGCCAGCTCGCTAACCGGATCGCCATGGCCCCGCTGACCCGTTCCCGGAATCCGGACGGGGTTCCCAACGATCTCAACGCGCTCTACTACAGCCAACGCGCTGACGCCGGCCTGATCGTGACCGAGGGCACGGTGATATCCCCCAGCGCACAGGGCTTCCTGTTCAATCCTGGTCTCTACACACCACAACAGGTCGACGGCTGGCGCAAGGTCACTGACGCCGTCCACGCGAAGCGCGGCACGATCTTCACCCAGCTCTGGCATGTCGGCCGTGTGAGCCATGTTTCGATCCAGCCTGGTGGCATACAGCCGGTCAGTGCCACTCGCCAGACCGCGAAGAACACCAAGGCTTGGGGTTATACCGCCGATGGCACGCCGGGTGCCGTCGATGTGTCCGCGCCTCGCGCACTGACGACCGGGGAAGTCTATGGCGTGATCGCCGATTTTGCCGAGGCCGCCGCCAATGCGATGCAGGCCGGCTTTGACGGCGTCGAGCTGCACGGCGCCAATGGCTACCTGATCGAGCAGTTCCTGAACCCGACGGTGAACGATCGCACCGATGAATTCCGCGGCAACACCCTGGAGAGCCGCACCCGTTTCGCCTTGGCAGCCTTCGATGCGGTCGCAGCGCGGATCGGTGCGCAACGCACGGCCATCCGCCTGTCGCCCTACGGTGGCCTCGGCGACATGGCCGCCTACCCTGAGCTTGAGGAAACGTATCTCTATCTCGCCGATGAACTCTCCAGTTGGAATATCGCTTACGTTCACCTGATGGATCAGAGCACGCGCGGCAGTTCGGCCACGCCAAGTGATTTCCTTGCAAAGTTCCGCCGTCGATTCACGGGCGTGCTGATCCTTGCGGGAGGCATGACGCGCGCACGCGCCGAGGATCTCATCGCCGATGGTCTGATCGACATTGCGGCATTCGGCGAGCCGTTCATCGCCAACCCCGACCTGGTCGCACGCCTTGAGAACGACTGGCCCCTGGCCATGTCCAATCGCGCGCTCCACTATGGCGGCGGTGCCGAAGGCTACACGGACTATCCCGCCTACGACGGCAGGGCCGCGGCGTAAGGGACCTGCCATGATGAAATCCAATACCGCACTGCTTGCGCTCGCCATCGGCGCCTTCGGAATCGGCACCACCGAATTCGCTCCGATGGGGTTGCTCCCCGTGATCGCCGAAGGCGTCGACGTCAGCATCCCCACCGCGGGGATGCTGATTAGCGCGTATGCGGTTGGCGTGATGGTCGGCGCGCCGGTGATGACCCTGCTGTTCAGCCGCTTAGGCAAGCGCGCCGCACTGATGGCACTGATGGCCATCTTCACCGTTGGCAACCTGCTGTCGGCGCTGGCGCCGGGATACGCCACGCTGCTGGCGTCCCGCCTGGTCACCAGCCTCAACCACGGCGCCTTCTTCGGCCTCGGCGCCGTGGTGGCTGCGAGCGTGGTACCGAAGGAAAAGCAGGCCAGCGCCGTGGCAACGATGTTCATGGGACTGACCATCGCCAACATCGGTGGTGTGCCGGCTGCAACCTGGATCGGACAGCAGGTCGGCTGGCGCCTGGCGTTTGCCGGCACCGCTGTGCTGGGGCTGGTCGCCATTGCTGCGATTTGGCTGGCGCTGCCCCAGGGCGAGCGCGGAACCCCGCCCAATGTACGCAGGGAACTGGCCGTACTCACCCGCCCGCCCGTGTTGCTGGCGATGGCGACAACGGTCCTGGGCGCTGGCGCCATGTTCACGCTCTACACCTATATCGCGCCGGTACTTGCCGATCTCACCGGCGCATCCGACAGCTTTGTCACACTTTCGCTCGTCCTGATCGGCGTTGGCTTCACGGTCGGCAATCACGTGGGTGGACGGCTCGCGGACTGGTCACTCGATGGCGCGACGAAGATTGTCCTCTCAGCGCTCGCCGTCATCATGCTGGTGCTCCCCTTCGCCCTCTCCCATCACGTCACCGCGGCCCTTGGACTATTGGCCTGGGGAGCCGCGACCTTCGCCGTCGTCCCGCCGGTGCAGATGCGGGTGATGGAAGCCGCGGCGGAAGCACCAGGGCTTGCATCGTCGATCAACGTCGGCGCGTTCAATCTCGGTAATGCCCTGGGCGCCGCACTCGGTGGCGGGGTCATCAGCCTGGACCTCGGCTATCGCGCAGTGCCAGTCGCTGGCGGCCTGCTGGCAGCGGCGGGATTCCTTGTCGTGTGGCTCAGCCGGGCAGGCAGGCGCGCCCTGGCCGCTTCGTGAGCGCTGTGCGAGCATCCAAGCGCCGCGTCCCAATCCAGTGAGAGCGCAGGCAGCAATCACGCAGGGCACCGCACCAGTCTTGACGGGCAGCAGGACTCCTAACGCTTTCGGGCCTTCCGATCCGCAGCAAGCTCCATCAGTCTCTGGTCGCGCCAATCGCGCCGCGCCGCCAGTTCGTCAGCGGCAAGATGCTGTCTCCGGTCCTGCTCGATGCGGGCAATCAGGTCGGCGTCCCAGGGCCCATCGGCCGTCCGCGACTGCGCAATCGAATGGTAGAGCGGGTCGAGCCGGTTCGCATAATCGGCGACACCACCTGGCGCATTGAGGTCAATGGTCTCGAAAGGCCCCATAAAGGACCACCGCCAGCCGAGTCCGTCCCGCACCGTCTTGTCGATATCCTCGCAGCTTGCCACGCCGTCGCGTTGCAGCGCCCAGGCTTCCCGCAGCAGCGCAGCCTGCAGCCGGTTGAGAACGAATCCTTCGATCTCCTTGTGCACATGGACCACGCTCTGGCCGATTGACAGCATCAGCGCCTCGGCAAACTCGACCGCCTCCCTCGACGTCTGCGTGGAGGGAACCAGTTCCACGATAGGGATCAGGTAGGGTGGGTTGACCGGATGCGAGATCAGGACGCGCGGGGAGATGCGCAGGTCATTGGCAAATGCAGATGCGGGAATGCCGGAGCTGGAACTGCCAACGATGGTGGCATCTTCCAGCACGGCGTCCAGCTGCTCGAACAGCTTGCGTTTGATATCGACGCGCTCAAGGATTGACTCCTGGACATAGTCAGCACCGCTGATCGCTTCCCTGAGGTCCTGTGCCAGGATGAAGCGCTGAGCGACGACCTGCGGGGATTCTGCCAGCAACCCATGCGCGTGCAGCGTCTCCAGCTGCCGAACCGCCCAGGGAATCGCGCCCTTGGCCACGCTCTGGTCCGAATCAAATACCCGGACGGTGAAGCCAGCCCGCGCGAACGCGATTCCCCAACCGGCCCCAACCAGCCCGGAACCGACGATGGCAACATCGCGCGCGCGGGTTTCGTTTGTCATGTCCAGCGTCTCCCTCTCGTTGTTCGTGTCATGGCGGGTGCAGCGGTCGCGCTAGGCTGCGGTCCAGCCACCGTCAAGCATCAGCGCGCTGCCGGTCATGAGTGACGAGGCGTCTCCGGCAAGGAAGACAACAGCACCCATCAGTTCCTCGACACGTCCGACCCGGCCAAGCGCAGTCCTCGACGTCACCCAGTCCCGGAATCCCGCTGCCTCGAACATTGCCGAAGTCAAAGCCGTCTCGATAAAGGTGGGACAAATCGTATTGACCCGAATCCCGTGCGGGCCGAGCTCCCACGCAAGAGCCTTTGTCATGCCTTCAATCGCGTGCTTCGTCGCGCAGTAGACCGTACGGCCGGGGCTTCCTACGTGACCCATCTGGGATGACACGTTGATGATCGACCCCGGCTGACCTGCGGCGAGCAGACCCTTCGCGACTGCCCTTGACACATAGAACGCAGCCTTCACATTGAGCGCGAGCACGGCATCGATATCCTCGTCCTTGACGTCGACAAGATGCATGGGACGGTTCATGCCGGCGTTGTTGACCAGCACGTTGACCGGCCCCATCGCGGCGACTTGCTGCGTCACGGCGTCAGGCTGCGTGACATCCAGAATGACAAAGTCACTCTTGCCGCCCGATGCGTTGAGATCGCGCGATGCCCTTTCCAGCTCCTCACGCAATCGGCCGGCCAGGGTAACGTGAGCGCCCGCCTGCGCCAGGGCCGCGGCCGCGGCCGCGGCAAAGCCGATGCCACGTCCTGCGCCGGTGACAAGTGCTCGCTTGCCGTCCAGAGAGAGACTTGGAAGCGCGGGTACTGTGTTCATAAGCTTTCAGGTTCGCGGGTAAGCCGGACGGGTGCGCCCATCGTTGCCTGTCAGGTGGGAACCGCGGAGCCGTATGGAACGTCCTTGTGCCCATACCGACGTACGCGGATGTTGGCCTGCTCGCCGTGCGCGGTCATGCCCTCGATGGCGCACAGCCGAGAGCAATACGACCCGATCATGGCGCTGGCTTCATCGGTCAGCACTTTCTGGTAAGTGCACGTCTTGATAAATTTGCCGACCCACAAGCCGCCCGTGTAGCGAGCCGCCTTTCCGGTGGGGAGCGTGTGGTTCGTGCCGATAACCTTGTCCCCATAAGCGACGTTCGTGCGCGGCCCGAGGAACAGCGCGCCGTAATGCTTCATGTGCTTCAGGAAATAGTCGGGATCGCGCGTCATCACCTGAACATGCTCGGATGAAAGGCGATCCGCTTCGCTGACCATCTCTTCCAGGGTATCGACGACGATGACCTCGCCGTAGTCGCGCCAGGACACGCCGGCAGTGTTGGCCGTCGGCAGGATTTCCAGGATTCGCTCAACCTCGGCCATGGTCTCTTGCGCCAGCTTGAGCGAGTTCGTCAGCAGCACGGCCGGCGTATTGAAGCCGTGCTCGGCCTGCCCCAACAGGTCCGTCGCGCATAGTTCGGCATCTACGCTGTCGTCGGCAATGATGAGCGTTTCGGACGGCCCGGCGATCAGGTCAATGCCAATCCGTCCGAAGAGCTGGCGCTTCGCTTCCGCGACAAACGCATTGCCGGGGCCGACCACCATCGATACCGGATCGATGGTTTGCGTGCCCGGTGCCATGGCAGCGATGGCCTGCACCCCGCCGAAGGTGTAGATCTCGTCTGCGCCGCCAAGATGCATGGCCGCGACAACCGCAGGATTCGGCTTGCCCTGGACCGGCGGGGAAGCGGTGATGATGCGGGACACGCCTGCCACCTTGGCCGTCACGACGCCCATATGGGCAGAAGCCACCAAAGGAAACTTGCCGCCCGGCACATAGCACGCCACGCTGTCCACCGGCATGTTCTTGTGGCCGAGGACCACACCCGGGAGCGTTTCCACCTCGATATCGCGCAGCGATTCGCGTTGCGCTTGTGCAAAGTTCCGCACCTGTGCCTGGGCGAACCTGATGTCATCGAGCTGCCCCGGCGACAGGGAACGAACGCAGGCCGCGATCTCGTCTTCGGACAGACGGAAGCTTGCCGGCTGCCAGTGATCGAACTTCCCGGACAGTTCCGCGACCGCTGCGTCGCCACGTTCGGCGACGTCCGCGAGAATCGCTGTCACGGTGTCGCGTACTTTCGCTGCCTCCTGCGACGACGCCTTGGCGCTGGGGCCATGCTTGAGATGCTGGATTGCCATTTGCTGTTCCTAGGGGGTGAAAGGAGACTTGCCTTGTGGCGCCTGTAAGCGCAGTGGAACCGCAATGTACGCGCAGATTTGTATGCAAGGCTGATGCAAATCCTCAATAATTTCCCTATCTGGCACCAGCTTCCGGGCCAATAGGCATTAGCATTCACGCAAATGAATGCAAATCATGCAGCCAGAAAACATCAAGCGAGGCGATAAGCCGACGAACAAGGTCACGCTGGACGCTGTCGCGCACAGGCTCGGCGTATCCGTTTCGACAGTGTCCCGGGCGTTGGCCGGGCACCCCGCCATCAGCGTGCAAACGCGCGACGCGGTGATGGCAGTGGCGGCAGAAATGGGCTACCGGGTGCCAACGGAGGGGCGGCGCGCGAAGAAGACATCGACGAAGCTGATTGGCGTCGTCGTCGGGGCGCTGCATAACCGTTTCATGACGCTCTTCCTGACGCATCTGCACGACGCCTTGCAGGAGTACGGGTATCAGATCACGTTGATGATCGATTCGATGAACGATGCCCGGAATCTCCTGGCGTTCCGGCCATTGATCGACGGATACCTGGATGGGCTGATTTTCGCCACCGCAACATTGGCTTCGCCCGTCGTTGCGGAAGTGCAGGCCCGAGGCGTGCCGCTGGTTCTCGTTGTGCGGTCCGTGGATATGGTCAGGACTGATATTGTCGAGATCGACAACATCCACGCCGGCGCGGTCGCCGTCGAGCATCTCTTCCAGCTTGGCCATCGACGCATCGGCCTGCTCATGGGTCCGCAGAACACCTCGACCACCCGCGATCGGGCAAAAGGCGCCCTCAAGTGGCTGGCGGATGCGGGCGTGGATGCAAATGGTGTCGCGCTCGTGTGGGGGGATTACACCAGCGAGTCAGGCTACTCAAGTGCCATGGGAATGCTCGATGGGCCGGACCGGGTCACAGCCATCGTTGCCGGCAATGACACGATTGCCCTGGGTGTGCTGGAGGCCGCAAAGCGGCAAGGCATCGAAGTCCCAGGGCAGCTGTCCATCATTGGCTTCGACGACATGCCCCTCGCCGGATCGCCATTGGTGGGACTGACGTCGATCCAGCAACCCGTCGAGGCAATGGCCCGGACTGCGGCACGCAGGATGGTAGAGCGCATTCGGGCGGGAGCACTGACCCCACCTGTTCACGATATCCTGCCCATCAAGCTTGTGCGCCGGGAATCCACGGGGCCTGCTGCATAGGGAAGGCGGCCGTACCGGCGCAAACGCGCGGTGCACACGGGCTTCATGCCACGCCTCTCCTCACCTGGCTTCGATGTGCACATGTTACCCGTTTCCGTCTATCAAGTGCGCGCGCTGGAGGCAATGCTGGCGCATCTCCGTGAAGGGACGCCGCTGCCGGACAGTCAGGTGATTCATCCCGTTCCCCGCCCCGGCAGGCCCGGGCAAGCCGCACCGACCACGACGGAGTCGCTCCCCCTCTGCAGCCTCGCGCCATCGATGCGAATCGGATTTCCATCGATAACGGCCTGATGAAGATACCGTCGTAGCGGATTTACTCGCCGTACTGGAACAGAAGGCGCCCTTCGCCAGGTACGCTGGCAGCCGCCTGCGCAGGCGCGAGCGCGCCGAACATGGCCGCGAGGGCGATCGACAAGGCCATCAGTCCTTTCATGATGTCGCCCCGGCCAGCGTTGCCTCCAGTGCCTTGAGGCCGTCCCGATAAATACCCTCGAACAGCCGCGATGCGTCGTCATCGCTCACGCCTGCCGGCGTGAACTCGCCAGACCATTCGACGCGCGACGCCTGGTCGCCGTCGATGCCGACCACGCGCAGCGTGGAGCGGTAGCCGGTGACCGGGAACGGCGCCTCCAGGATCGAGTAGGCGTAGCTGCGCGCGCTCTGGTCAAAGGCCTCGAGCCGTTCGACGATGGCGTCGCCGTCCGGATTGACGAGGCGGCGCACGCGCCCGCCCTCGCTGAGTTCGCTCTTGGGGATATACGGCAGCCAGTCGGGCAGCGAATCGAAGCCGCCAATCAGTTGCCAGACGCGGTCCGGTGCAGCCGGCAGCGTGATCGTTGCAGAAGCTTGTGCCATGATGGACTCCTTGAATCGAATGCGGTCTTGGATCAGTTGCTGTCGCCAGGCAGCGGCGCGGTTGCCGCGACCAGGCGCTGCTCGCGCAGTTCGCGCCAGAAATCGGCGGGAATGACTGCCTTCAGCGCGGCGGTGTCCTCGGCGATGCGCTCGGGCCGGCTCGCGCCCGGGATCACGGCGGCGACCGCCGGGTTGGCCAGCACGAACTGCAGCGCAGCGGCCTTGATGCTGACGTCGTGGCGTTGCGCGATCGCCTTGATGCGCTCGACCTTGTCGATGATCTCGGGCGGCGCCTTCTGGTATTCGAAGTGTGAGCCGCCGGCCAGGATGCCCGAACTGTACGGGCCGCCGACCACGATCTCGGTCTTGCGCTCCGCGGCCTTCGGCATCAGGCGCTGCAGCGCGCGCTCGTGGTCGAGCAGCGAATAGCGGCCCGCCAGCAGGAATCCGTCCGGCTGCACTTCCGTCAAGTCCAGCGTCAGTTCGATCGGCTCGACGCGGTTCACGCCCAGGCCCCAGGCCTTGATCACGCCCTCTTCGCGCAGCCGGGTCAGCACTCGGAAAGCGCCTTTGCGGGCGGTCTCGAAATAGGCCAGCCATTCGTCGCCGTAGAAGTCCTGGGCGATGTCGTGGACCCACACGATGTCAAGGCGGTCGGCCTTCATCCGCTTGAGGCTGTCCTCGATCGAGCGCAGCGTGGCGTCCGCCGAGTAGTCGTTGACCAGCTTGTTCGGGCGGCCGGCGGCAAACAGGCCACTTTTCTCGCCCAGCGCCCGCGCGCTGGCGTCTTCGACTTCGTCCAGGATCAGGCGGCCGACCTTGGTGCTGAGCACGTATTCATCGCGCGGGTGCCGGGACAGCGCTTCGCCAAGCCGGATTTCGGCCAGGCCCGCGCCGTAGAACGGCGCGGTGTCGTAGTAGCGCACGCCTTGCGCCCAGGCCGCGTCCACGGTGGCCTGCGCCTCCGCTTCCGGGATGTCGCGGAACATATTGCCCAGCGGGGCGGTACCAAAGCCGAGCACGTTGCCGGCCAGTTTGTCTTTGATGCTCATGACTGCTCCACAAATTAAGTTGGGGTGAAGGCAGTCTAGGGTTGCAAGTTAAGTCTGTCCAAGACAGAATTTGAAAGACTTGATTCCTCAGAGGTCTGAAATTCAGGACTGGACATGTTAGATATCCGCCAACTTCACTATTTCGTGGCCGTGGCCGAAGACGAGCACGTCGGACGCGCCGCCGAACGGCTCCATATCTCCCAATCGCCACTTAGCCGGCAGATTGCCCAGCTCGAAGAAAAGCTCGGGCTGGTGCTGTTCGAGCGCTCTCAGCAACGCATCCGGCTTACGCGCGACGGCCGCACGTTCCTGGCCGAGACCCGCGCCTTCCTCACGCATGCCAACCGGCTCGAATCGCTGGCGCGACGGCTCGGGCGCGGCGACGAAGGCGGCCTCTGCATCGGCTACCTGGAATACGCGATGCACTCGGGCATCCTGCCGAACGCCTTGCGCGCGCTGCGCCAGGACCGGCCCGCCGTGCACATCGCGCTGTACAACCAGCAGTCGGGGGCCCAGCTCGAAGGGCTGCGCCAGCGCAGCCTGGATATTGCGCTCGTGTGCGAGCCGCCGACGCCCGATGATCCGGATCTCGAGGCCGCACAGGTGCTCAATGACCCGATGCTGCTGGCGCTGCCCGAGGGGCACCCGCTTGCCAAAGCGGAACAGCTCAGCCCGGACGACCTGGCTGCGCAAAAGTGGATCGGCGTGATGCACCAGGAAACCGCGCTGCGGCATGATACGTTCATCGCGGCTTGCGCCAGGGCTGGCTTCACGCCAACGATCACGATGGAGGCGACTGAACCGCTGGCCGCCCTGGGACTCGTGGCCGCGGGACTCGGCGTGACCACGATCCAGCAAAGCCTGCGCCACCAGGCGCCGGCGGGCGTGGTGCTGCACGAGTTGTCGTGGTTCAGCTACCGCACGCCCTTGTGGGCGGCCTGGCACAAAGTCAACCTGCGGCCGCTGGTGGAGATCTTCCGCAAGACGTTGCTGCAGGCGAGCGGCGTGGTGCCGGAGATCGCAACGGCGGAGGTGGGCTGACGCGCCGTCGCTCCCTGATGTGGCGTGAGAAGGTGCAGACGACCGCCGTCCAACGCCGCAAAAAGCTATAGTGTCGGCTTTCGGTCCTGTCGTTGCCATGAAGCCGCTGGCTGTTCCTTCCCTCGCCAATATTGCATCGCGTCTTCGCCTCAAGCAGTTGAGGCTGCTGATCGCGCTCGAGAACCATGGCTCGCTGCACAAAGCGGCCGAGGAAATCGCCATCTCGCAACCCGGCGCGACCAAGGTGCTGCGCGAGATCGAGGACATCCTCGGCATGCCGCTGTTCGAACGGCAGCCGAAAGGACTGGTCGCCAATGATCTCGGGCGCTGCGTCACGCGCTATGCGCGCCTGATCTACAGCGACCTGGAACACCTGCATGCCGAGGTCACTGCCCTGACGCAGGGACACGGCGGCCACCTTGCGGTCGGCGTCATCATGGGCGCGGTGCCGCTGCTGACACGGGCGCTGACCGACCTGCGCCATCGTCAGCCACATCTTTCGATCGAGATCGTGGAGGGGACCAGCACCAGCCTGCTGGCACTGATCGACGAGGGGCGCCTCGATCTCGCCATCTGCCGCAGCGGCGGCAGCCGGCGTCCGGAGGCTTACGACTGCGTGCCGCTCGAATCCGAGCCGCTTGCGGTGGTGGCCGCGTGCGCGCATGCCCTCGCCCGCAGGAATACGCTGACCTTGCGCGACCTCGCGGAGGCGTCATGGGTAGCCTACCCTGTCAACACGCCGATGCGGTTCGCGCTCGAGCGCGCGCTCGCCGATGCCGGCATCGAAGTGCCACGCTATCCGATCGAAACCGCATCGACGTTTGCAGCCCTCACCCTGTTGCAGGCGAACGCCGAGCTGGTCGCCGTGATCCCGCGCGAAGTGGCAACGTTTGGCGAGCAGTTCGGGCTGGTGGCGCGCCTGCCGGTCGCGATCCCGGCCATCGAGGAGCCCTACGGCGTGGTGACCCGTGCCGGCGCGCACCTGTCACCGGGTGCAGGGCTGCTTGCCGAGGCGCTGCAGCAACACCTCATCTGATCGGCGAGAACGCAGCCGGCATCAGCAGCTTCGACTCCATCTTCTCGAGCATCGGGAAGGCCTTGGGAATGAATTTCTCGAGCCAGTCGCGATCCTCGTAGAGTGCCGCGCGCCGCTTGATGCGATCGTCCAGGCTCTCGTAAGCCCAGATATGGACCACCTGATTGAGTTCGCCAATTTCGGTGTACCACCAGCCGACGAGCGTGGCGTAGCGGGAAATCACAGGCAGGCCCTCCTGTTGAAAAGGCCGGATCCAGCCACTCGAGTCTTCAGAATGACGAACCGACATCGGCAGGATTCAGGATCAAACAGGGATAGCAATACGGTAAGCGACGTCTTTCGTAGATCCAACCGATTGGGGTCTGCATAGCTCTCAGGCGATCCACGCTCACGCGGGTTAGCTGAGAGAGACGTTCCAAGATCTCGATCGGCACTGGCGGAAACAGTAGCCATTTCCTTTGCGTCAGGGTTGGCATCGGACCGAGATCGGCGTGCGTCCAAAGCTGTTCGACCGTCATGGAGTACTTTCCAGCGAGTCGTCCCAGCCAGCCTCCAAATGCCTCCCCATCAAAGGGACGCGGTGCAACGGGCCACGGCCTCGGCCGGTTAGAGCATGCAACTCCGGGCGTGTTCAATGTGGCAGACATCAATCATTTCCCGTCCATCGCGGATCGCAAGCTCAGTGGCAGAATTCAAAAGCCGCGAGACCTCACCGGTCAAACCTCCGCTCGCCTCCAGAACCGCCGAGACAATTTCTCGCCTCGACAGATTTGATGGCCGTCGCAAGGGAAGAATGCGCTCGAATGCCGCCATGAGGCCTCGGAAGGCTTCCGACTCCTGCCATCGAGGCATCTCGAAGCGCGCAAAGCGACTGCTCATTTGCGAATCGGTCTGAAGTGCAAACTCCGCATCGTGCGTTCCCACAAGGACAATCGTCATCTTGAGATCGTTGGCGAGAAATTTGAGCAGGTTCAGTGAGGCCCGCTGCTCGCGATAACTTCCCGCCAAGAGGTGATGTACTTCATCGACAACCAGCATGCGCGGTGAAACTTCCCGTAGCGTGAACTGTAGTAATCGCGGTACCTTTTCGTAGTAATGTTGCTCCGCGCGCTTAATCACGCAAAAAGTATCATCTTTACTTCTGCAGTTCGGAGAAATCGTGTCCCCTGCTCGACTACTCTCACTCTTCGGCAAGGCCACCTCGCATTCGGTTCTCGGCTGTGATTGCAGCCCTATTTAGGCATGTTTCGCGCGAACGCTCCTTTTAATCAACCAGTGCGAAGCCGCATAGTCAGAGCGAAAAGTAGTAAAGATGACACGAAGTAACGGACCAGCGATAGTACCAACATTACTACTCGCCGCCGGAGAGTACCAACATTACTACTCGAAAAATCGTCGCAATGTTGATACGGACGTTCACACAATAATTTATAACTTATTGATTTCTATAGGTTCGTTCTCAGCCCCCGGCGTTTGTCAACGTACTTGTCGCGTCACCTCACGCAACCTGCTTTAGTTCTGCTGGCTCAATCCGTTCCGGATTGAGCCAGACTTTGTCGGCCAAGCTCCAGTTCCGTGTCGACCCTGACCAGCGCTCTGGCGTTCTGGCCTTCGCCTCTGCATAGACCGCTTCTCGTTGAGCCAGCACCGCTGCGGATATACCGCTATGGCGCTGCGCCGGTGTCACGAATTTCAGCCCACTATGCTTGTGCTCGTGGTTGTACCAACGCACGAATCGCTGCGTCCATGCGCGTGCCTCGTCCACGCTGCCGAATGCTTGGCGCGGGTAGTCCGGCCGATACTTGCAGGTCCGGAACAGCGACTCGGCGTAGGGGTTGTCATTGCTTACGCGCGGCCGGCTGAACGAAGCGATCACCCCCAGGTTTTCCAGGGTGGCCAGCATCGTCGCGCCCTTCATTGGACCGCCATTATCCGAGTGCAGAACCAGAGGACGTCCAGCCAGACCTTCGGCCAAACTGGATCGCCGCATGAGCAACGCCGCCAACTCCGCCGATTCCGCCCGATGCACTTCGTGACCGACGATCTTGCGGCTGAACACGTCCAGCATCATGTACCAGTAGTAATACTGCCCCTTGATTTCCGCTGGCATCCAGGTGATGTCCCAGCTCCACACCTGATTGGGTCCGGTGGCGCAATGGCTGGTCACCACCCGGGCCGAGGGCTTGCGCGCACGACCACGGTGATGCTGCTGCGACGCACTACGCAAGACACGATAAAAGCTCGACTCCGAGGCCACGTACTGGCCGCGGTCCGCCAGCGTCGGGACGATCTGGCTGGGCGGCAAACTGGCAAACTCCACGCTGTTGGCTACCTCAAGAATTAGCTGGCGTTCCGGCTCGCTGAGCTTGTTGGCTGGCGCTGGCCGCTCAGTGGTGGTGCGAGCATCTGCGACCACCTCATCGCCCTCCTGAACCCAGCGCTGGAAGGTGCGCAAGCTCAGACCCAACTCGTCGCAAGCCTGGGCCAGTCGGCAGCCTGAGCGTTCTGCCTCTCGAATCAACGATATACACAACTGGCGATCTGGGACGCTGATCAGTCGTCCTCTTTTTCTCCCCAAATCGCCTGGGCTTTTTTTCTCAGGATGAGCAGTGCGGCCGCTTCCGCCAGCGCCTTCTCCTTTCGCTGTAATTCCTTCTCAAGCTGCTGGATGCGCTTCTTGTCACCCTTGGACTGAAGCCGTTGTTCTCGCGCCTGTTCACCGGCGTTGGCATTGGCCGATCGACAGGCCTCTCGCCAGGCAGCGATCTGCTCCGCGTAAAGACCCTTGCGGCGGCAATACTCCGCCAATTCCGCTTCATTGAGCGGCGCGGTTTCCAGCACCACCGCAAACTTGTCTTCCGAGGACCAGGCCTCGGGGTTCTTTCCATCTCCCGGCACCGGGACTCCTTGCGCTTTCATCTGTCGACGCCAAGCATACAGCGTTTGCTCAGTGATCCCCGTCTGCTTTGCCAGCGCCGACACCAAGGCATTCTCAGGAGGCATCATGCGGCGCAACAGCGCTTCCTTTCTCTCTGCTGAATAGGCTCTCATTCACTCTGACTCTACCGCCCCCAGACCGGGTCAATCGAAATCAGGTAACACGACAACTATGCTGACACCGGGGGCCCCTGACGTACTATCCTTACATCCTTACTACTCTTCACGAATGGCTCCACCGCTCGCAGGCGGGGCGCTGATCCCACATACCCCAACTGAAGAACAGGAACCGCCATGAAACGCATCCTCTGTTCGCTGCTTGTCGCCAGCCTGCCGTTCGGCAGTGTCCTCGCGGAGGCGCCGAAGTCACAGAACGCCAAGGGCGGAGAAATTGAGGCTCGCAAAGCTCTGTCTGGCAAGCTGCTATCGTCGCTTCGACTTTCGGATTTCCTCCCTTAGATCCTCTGCGAAAGCCTCTGCCAATAACAGACGAGCGCCGGGGTAGGGAAAAATAATCGCCGAGCGCGAGGTCAATTCCTCTCTCACCGGCCGTACCACCACGTCAGCCGTCGAAAACGCCTCAGCAGCCCATCTAGAGACAAGTGTTATGCCTGCGCCCGCCGCAACCAGCCCACATGCGACCAACGAATGAGGCGTCTCAAGAATCGCATCAGCAGATACACCATACTTCGAGAACGCATCGTCAATCTGGTGGCGCAAGAAGCTATGCTGCGAAAGCAGGATCATCCGCTCACCAGCCAAATCTCTGATCGAGACGTGTCGCTTAGCCGCAAGCCGGTGGTCAACCGGGATTACGGCCATGGCTGGCGTTGGGTCTAACGGTTCGATGGAAATAGCGGGACGCGACAACGGCAACTCGATGAGCCCAATATCAAACTGCCGCGTAGCAACTAAGTCCGCAATCTGGCGAGATGGCAAGCTTTGCACATACACGGACACCTTCGGTCGAGTCGATAGAAAGCGCGCTATTGCTCTCGGTAGAAGCGACTGTGAGACAGATGGAAGGGTCGCAATACGAAGCGCACCTGCTCGTTGGTGCCGAATGTCCTCTGCCAGTTGGGCAATGCGATCCAGACTGCCGTAGACCGGCTCAATCTCTCGGTAAAGTGCATCGCCTTCGGGGGTGGCCACCAGCTTGCGCCCTCGACGCTCGAAGAGCTTATAGCCGACTCGGATCTCCAATAGTCCTATAGCTCGGCTAACGGCTGGCTGCGTAACGTTCATTAGTTGGGCTGCGCCAACAACCGTGCCTGTCCGCATCACCGCGTAGAACGACTCAATCTGCCTAAGGTTCAGCTTTGGTTTCATACATAACATCCATGCATAAGGAGCCTGCCTGATTTGAATTGTTGTACAGGACGGGCAGGCCTAAGATCAACGTGCCTGCTCACGGAATGCCCCTAAGACGCGGAGTGAGAGGCTAGTAAGGCACTGAGGGCCGCAGATAGCATTGGAACATAATAAAAGTAATCTAACGTCGCGATAGACGGTCGTGTCATATACAAAATGTCTGTGTAGCGGCGCACCCCTGGACCATTAGGATTGAACAAATGAAACTAGCACTGCCTGCCGCGCGTTCCTGGACGTGGCCTTTTCCTATGCTTGCAGAACTACGCTACAAGCGTGTACTTCGGTTGGCTCGCTTGCTTGCAGTAGCTGGCGTCACTGCAAGCGCAGTATTCGGAGCGCCTAGCGTCCATGCGGAGTCCACGCCCTACCCTAATCGTCCTATCAAACTGGTCGTCGGATTTCCTCCAGGCGGTTCTTCCGATGCCACAGCAAGGTTACTAGCCGCCGCACTCAGCGTGAAGCTAGGACAGCAAGTCGTGGTCGAGAACAAGGCAGGAGCAAATTCGATCATTGCGACACAGTATGTACGCAGCCAGGCGGCGGACGGATATACCCTGCTCTCCGTGTCCTCTTCATTCGCCATCAACCCTGCGCTACAAAAGCTGAACTACAACATCTACAAAGACTTCACTCCCGTTGCACTGCTCGGGGTCATCCCCTTATGGCTGGTGACACCCAATACCGTGCCGGTGAAGTCAGTGCAGGACCTGGTGTCACTGGCGAAGGCTCAGCCCGGCAAGCTGCCTTATGCCAGTTACGGTCCCGGCAGTGCAGGACATCTAGCGTCTGAACTTCTCCTGTCCATGACAGGGGCGCGCATGGTTCATGTGCCGTACAAAGGTTCGGGCCCAGCTTTGGTCGACGTGATGAGCGGCCAGGTCACAATGATGATGCCCACAGTGGCGTCATCTATTAGCTTGGTAAGGGAAGGAAAGCTGCGAGCGATTGCCGTCTCAAGCAAGAGCCGGGTCGCTGCAGTCCCTGACGTCCCGACGATCTCCGAGTCCGGCGTTCCAGGCTTCGAACTCGTTGCCTGGGAGTCAATCCAGGCTCCTGCAGGAACACCGACGGAGATCGTAGCCAAGCTCAATACAGCGATACGCGAGATCATTGCGACGCCGACGTTTCGTGAAAAGCTGATCAAACTTGGCATCGAACCGGAATCTTCGAAAGAGCCGGCCGAAGTAGCGAAGTTCATCCGCGGTGAGGCAGAGAAGTTCGCCAAGATAGTTCGTGAACGCGACATAAAGCCGGAGTGACGGAAGTGGGCGTGCACTGTTTCGAGCCGGCTGTGACGAACGGCAAAACTCCGCGAGTGCCTCGCACTCATGATCAATACTCGACTGGGAAGCAAAAAATGACAAGTCGCCATATTGACACCTTGGTGATTGGTGGAGGCGTGGTGGGCATGTCCGTAGCCTACGGCTTCGCGAGGGCCGGCGATTCGGTTTGTGTGCTTGATGGAAGCGACGATGCCTTCAGGGCTTCGCGCGGCAATTTCGGCTTGGTCTGGGTCCAGAACAAGGGACTCGGCCGGCCAGCGTATGCACGTTGGACCATGTCGGCGGCTCGCATGTGGCCGTCTTTGGCCGCCGAGTTGGCAGAGCTAACCGGTGTTGATGTCGAACTGCATCAGCCTGGCGGGCTGAGCATGAGTTTCGACGAAAGCACCCTGACCGCGTCCAGCGAAAAGCTGAATGCACTAGCAAAGGATCTAGGCATCACCTATCCATACGAAGTGCTGGACGCCTCTGGTCTGCGCAAGCTGACACCGCAGATCGGCCCGGACGTTGTCGGGGCGATCTACTGCAAGCTGGACGGCCATGTCAGCCCACTACGGACACTGCGTGCTTTAGTACATGGCTTCATGGCGCGGGGCGGACAGCTCGTTTCCAACGTCAACGTCGACAAAATCGAGCACAAACTCGGTGAGTTTCGCGTGACGGTGGGCGGTGAGACTTTTACTTCGGGGCGCGTCGTATTGGCCGCTGGCTTGGGGAACGGCGAATTAGCCGCCCAGGTCGGCTTGGCGGCGCCGGTACGACCGATCCGGGGCCAGATCCTAGTGACTGAACGCGTTGAGCCGTTCCTTCGCTACCCGTGCCACTTTGTCAGGCAGACTGGTGAGGGCACTGTGCAGATCGGCGACTCAAAGGAAGACGTCGGCATGGACGACAGCACTACGCTCCCTGAACTCGCACGCATTGCAGCGCGCGCGGTGCGTTGCTTTCCGATGCTGGCGGATGTCAACCTCGTGCGGACATGGGGCGCGCTGCGAGTGATGAGCCCCGACGGTTACCCCATTTACGACGCCTCGACAGAATGTCCTGGCGCGTTCGTCGTTACCTGCCACAGCGGCATCACGCTCGCCCCGGTTCACGCCGGGCCTCTGGTTGACTGGATGCGCGCCGGCATCGAACCGGCGGATATCCTGGATTTCAAAGCGAAACGTTTTCATGTTCAAGCAAGTTAGCCTTCCCTCTGCAGAGCAGCAGAAGACCGTGCTCATCAGCGTCGACGGGCGCGAGATCGGCGTCCCCGTTGGCCAATCTCTCGCCACGGCCCTGCTGGGCGCCGGGTTCGTTCCATTTCGCCACACTGCGGTGTCGGGTGCCCCCCGCGCACCGCTGTGCCTGATGGGCGTGTGTTTCGACTGCCTCGTCGAAGTGGATGGAGCGCAGAATGTTCAGTCCTGCATGATAGAGGTCCGCGAAGGCATGCGTGTGCGACTTCCTTCCGGCGCACGACGCGCGGGAGACGTAGCATGAGCGAACCTCTCAATGTGAATCACGCTGGGGACGTGAATGTACGCGGTGACTTTACCCATGACCTCGTCATCATTGGCGCTGGCCCAGCTGGTATGACGGCGGCTGCTACAGCGTCCGCTTACGGCCTCAGAACCGTGGTCCTTGATGAGCAGCTACGTCCTGGCGGCCAAATCTACCGAAACGTAACGGCTGCACGGGCCGCGATTGCTGAACTGCTGGGGCCGGATTACCTCCATGGCACCAAACTCGTACAGCGCTTAGCTGCTTCTGGTGTCGAGGTGCATCACAACACGCTGGTTTGGGATGTGGCGCACGATCTGACGGTGTCCGCCCAGCAATCCGGTCGATCTTTCCAAGTTCGTGCACCTCAGCTGTTGGTGGCGACTGGCGCAATGGAGCGGCCTTCGCCTTTGCCAGGCTGGACCCTGCCGGGCGTGCTGAATGCGGGGGCAGCGCAAATCGCCCTTAAAGCGTCAGCACAGGTGCCTGACGGAAACGTCGTACTTGTCGGTGGTGGCCCGCTGCTTCTGCTCGTGGCGTGCCAGTTGTTGCAGGCCGGAGCAAAGATCGCCGGGATCGTGGAGACCACGCCGGCCTCCAACCGCACCCGGGCATTGGCCCATTTTGTGGGCGCGCTTGGAGCGCCAAAAATGCTGGGCAAGGGCTTAGGCATGTTGTGGAACCTGCGACGGGCTAGCATCCCCGTTTGGAAGCAATCCACTGGTGTCCGCATCGAAGGCGATGAGCGTGTACAAGCCGTATCTTTCACCGCGGGCAGTACGACTTGCCGTATAGCCGCGGATACTGTGCTCTTGCACCACGGCGTAGTCCCAAACACCCAGATCAGCCGACTATTGCGGGTGCAACACGACTGGAGCGACGAGCAGCTTGCATGGCAACCCATTCTAGATGACTGGGGACAGACCTCGTTGCCAGGCTTTCGCATGGCCGGTGACGGTGCGGCGATTGCCGGTGCATTGGCCGCCGAGGCAAGCGGCGCCATCGCCGCGATCGGAGCTGCAGCTGCGCTGGGCAAGTTCGACATGACCCGAGCCCAGCATCTGGCGGGGCCCTGGCGCACCCGCCTTGCGCGCCAAACGCGCATTCGACCATTCCTCGATGCTCTCTATCGGCCACCAGAATGGCTGACCGATTGCGCCGATGAAACGGTGGTGTGCCGGTGCGAAGAGGTCACGGCCGGTAGCGTGCGGGAGATGGCGCGTCTCGGATGCGAAGGTCCGAACCAGACCAAGTTCTTCAGCCGATGTGGCATGGGACCGTGCCAAGGCCGCATGTGCGGCATCACGGTGACCCAAGTATTGGCCAAGGCGTTGAATCGCACGCCAGCTGAGGTAGGCGCCTACCGCATTCGCGCTCCCCTCAAACCAGTCAGTCTTGGCTCCGTGGCAGCGTTAGCCCAGACCACCAAACCTGTAGATTCCACATCGAAATAATGAGTGCCATGACACACATCCAGCGACACCATACCAACGCCCGGCTCAGCAAGATCGTACGCCATGGCGGACTGATATACCTGTGTGGGCAGACCGCAAAGGGTAGCCCCGTCGCGACGGGAGAAATTGGTGCGCAAACGGCCGAAGTGTTATCTCGAGTTGAGGCATTGCTTGCTGAAGTTGGCAGTGATCGTACGCGCTTGCTCGCCGTCACGATCTATCTGGGTGACATGGCCGATTTTGGGGGGATGAACGACGTCTGGGAGGCATGGCTTGCGGAAAAGCAAGCGGAAGCGCCGGCGCGAACTACGGTCGAGGCCGCACTTGCTACGGAAGGTTTGCGAATCGAAATGACCGTAGTCGCCGCCGAGGCCTAACTCCTCGCGTCGGCCGGTTACCGGGGCGGACTACTTGCTTGAGCAGGTAGACAGTCAGTTCCTACTGGAGGAAAAGGAAATGTCTCTGTGCGCGCTTTGCCTGTCGCAACGGGACCGGCCTGGCCATTTCCCGCCGCATCCGAAGTTAGTGAAGGCGGCGACACTGCACTCCGCAAGCGGCGAAAATGCCTTCGCGTATCGCTGCCTGCAATGCGGCGAGACGCTGTTGCTAGCTGCGGCCCACGCGGGCGCGCCAGACCGCTGGACGTGCCTAGATGCGGACGGTTGATTTATGCCCCTCGTCAATGCCACTTCCGTCGAGTCGCTGTCCAGCTAATCACCGCTTCTCGGAAGGGGCAGTCCACGTATTCGCATTTCTAGCGATGAGCCCCCCATAACTTATCAAAGCTAGGAAAAGTCGTGGTGCGTGGCGTGGAGTATCGCACCTGAACATCGGTGGTCCGCCTTCGCGGCTCCCGATTCGAACCGATCTGATCAAGTCAACTGTCAAGGTACTAATTGTGAACAGACGAACCCTTTTAACTTGCGTCCTTACCGGTACGCTCACTTTCTTCGGCCAGAATGCTGTATTGGCCGCACAACCTTATCCCACCCGTGGCCCGATCCGGCTCGTGGTCCCGTTCGCGCCCGGTGGCACCACCGACATCATTGCCCGCCTACTTGCCAACAAGCTGAGCACTGAGCTGAAGCAGACTGTAGTGGTGGACAACCGCTCTGGCGGAGGCGGCGTCATTGGTGCCAACGAGGTGGTGCGCGCCGCGCCGGATGGCTACACGTTAGGCATGGCAACTGCATCGACCGTGGCGGCGAATCCGGCTATCAATCCCAAAGTACCCTACAACCCTCTGACGGATTTCACACCGATTAGCAATGTGGCGGCCACCCCGAATGTCGTGGCGGTGACAGCGTCGTTCCCGGCGCAGAGCTTCCAGACCTTCGTGGCCGAGGTGAAGAAGCATCCCGGCAAGTACAGCCATGCTAGCGCTGGCGTCGGCGGTCAAGGCCATCTGATGATGGAGATGCTGAAGAGTGCAGCGAACCTGGAGATTACCCACGTGCCATACCGTGGTTCCGGGGCGGCTATCAGCGATACCGTCGCCGGCCAAACTCAGGTGATCTACGACAACATTCCCTCGATCCTACCGTTCATTCGTGATGGCAAGCTGGTGCCAATCGCGGTGGCAGCACCCAAGCGCGTAGCCGCGCTGCCGAACGTACCGACCTTTGATGAGTTGGGCTTGAAGCAGGTTAATCGTATGGCCTTCTACGGGCTGGTCGGGCCCAAGGGACTACCGCAAGACGTGGTAGCTAAGCTGAGCAGCGCCGTGGCCCGGGTCATCGCCTCACCCGATTTCGCCAAGCGCATTGAGGAGACCGGGTCGGTCACGATCGGCAATACACCGCAGCAGTTCGCCGTCCAGATCGATGCTGAATACAAGGCCCTCCGCAAGCTGGTAGTTGAGCAGAATCTGAAGCCCGATTGAGATCTGGCCCGGCGGGGTACGCATGGGCCAGGCACGAGCACCCTGCCAGAATGGGGCGCGTCGAAATGTCTGGGTCTTAGGGAAGGTCCCGAATGCGCCAGCGTACGCACACTGGACACGCGGTTCTGCTCGGATAACAGAGTGTCTCCATCCCGAGGGCCGTGATGGCCCACCTGGGAATTCGCGTCCCTGCCATAAGATGGCAAGGGACGTCTTTTTTATATGTTTGCCTCTGTTGCTCTTGCTAGGGCAGCGCAAAGGTTTAGGCTACGACGAAGGTATTCTCGATTGCGATAGCCATCGCAACAGGATGAATGCTCAAAATGGCGCCTGCGGAGCAGTCCGGCTAACTCGCGCTTCTTGTCACTGCAGTCCAGCTGATATGACTCCTGGTGTCAATCGAGATTGGTTTGGTTCAGTTTCACAGTTCCATATTTGGGGGCCCAATTTCCTGAGGGCGACGTAGCAGTAAGTCTCGACGGTGGATCAGGCTGATATCCGCGGGTTGGCTACCGCATTACAGAGGTCCGCCCAATGAGCCTTCTATGAGGGCGAGGGTGTCAACCCCCTCCAATATTGGATTTCAGCATCGAGGATGTCTGACGCGATACTCTCTCCTTGCAAGCCATTTCTTTTCGGTGACGGAACTGAAGCGGCGTGAAATCGAGGTCGGGGGTCCGGGTCCTGCCGGGCTGCTGCCCGGACTACCTTCTATCCGTGCCGGCGCAGGGAGGCCGGGCACCACATACCACATGCGCAAAGCGCTGGAACTACCCTGTTACCCGCGCGCCCCACCTGTACGGACGGCTACCCGAGGGGGTAGCCCGGCTCATTGACGGGCGCGCTGACCTGCTATCGTTACCGCTTCACTTTTTCACGTTTAGATCTGCATCACGTCGCTACTGGTTTAAGGTTTGCGCCGGTGGGAATCTCGCCGTCCTCGAGATAGCGCCACAGGGCAATGGCTAATCGCCGGGCAAGTGCGACAATGCCGACGCGACGCGTGCGCTTGCTGCCTGTCGCGAAGCGCTCATTGAACCATTGCGTGAGCTGACTGGTTGGCTGGTGGCGTAGCCAGCCCCATGCCAGTTCAATCATCAACGAGCGCGCTCGTTTGTTGCCCGCCTTACTGATGCCTTGTTCGACCTCACTTTCACCACTGCTATAGGGGGTCGGTGCCAGTCCCAGGCAACCTGCGACTTCGCGCCGATTGTGAAAACGGCGCCAGCCAAACAGTTCCTTAACCAGAAGCCAAGAGCTGCCCACGCCGATCCCGCTGAGCCGCGCGAGCAAGGCGATGGCTGGTTGCGTGCCAGCCTTCAGGGCCTTGTGCTGCTGGCCTTCGATTGTCTTGATCTGCGCTTTGACCAGCGCCAGTCGCATGACTTCACGCTCGATCTCGGCACTCAAGCCAGCAGGCAGTTGCGAGCCATGAGCGTTCCACCATTGCTTCCACGAGCGGTCACCAATGTGGGCGACCCGCAGATTGTGCAATACCAGCAGCGAGCGAACACGGTTGCTGTGGGCGGTGCGTTCCTGTTTGAGTCGGCCGAGCTCGCGGTGCAAACGCCGCTCATCTTCCTGCTCTTCAGTTGGTACCCGTGCGACTGCCCACACCCGTCGCTCGCCAGCGTGGTAGCGCATCAACATCGACAGTAGCTTGTCGCAATCGAGGCGGTCGCTCTTGGCGTGCCTTGCGCGGCGGTTGACTTCGATACTTGCCGAATCCACCACGAGGTTATGGATTCCTTGCTCGGCCAACCAGCGATGCAGCCAGAAGCCGTCGCGCCCAGCTTCGTAGCAACTGCGCACCGGTGCTTGCGGCGGCAGGGCGAAGCGTGCCTTGGCTTTGGCGATGGCTTGCAGGACTGCATTCAGGTCGCCAGCTGCCAGCGTATGCCGGCTCGGTCCATGCACGCCGTCCCCCAGCGACAGCTTCCAGCTCTTGTCGCCCAGTTCGAAGGCTATGTACAGCCAGCCGGTGATCGGCGTATTCTGCCCATGAAGGGCTGTGTCAGGCGCGTCCATTTGCGTGCTCCTTTTCGGAAAACGAGAACTCCGAATCCTCGTTTTACTCCAGGGGGCTTGCCTCCGCAGCCCTTCATAGTATCTGCCGCTATCTAATGCCGCAAGTCGGCTGATGTCCCAGATGAACCCGCTCAGTTCGCGGGCCACCGCGACCACCGCAATGTTCGGGTTCTTGCCGCGTGCGGCAAGTTTCCGATAGCGCCGGCACAGTCGAGTCTGGGCGTCCCAGGACCGGTCAACGATGGCCTTAGGGATGCCTTCGTGCCGGCGCTGAATCTCGGGGCTCACGCGTGCGGGGTGCCGGTAACTCCAAGCGGCTTCGATCAGTAGCTTTCTTGCATAGCTATTGCCGTTCTTGGTGATGCTGCCCTGTCGTCGTTTTTCTCCCGATGAGTGTTCAGCGGGTGTCACCCCGAGCCAGGCCATCAGTTGGCGCGGATGGAGAAAGCGCGAGAGATCGCCCAACTCGGCGAGGATGCCTATCCGAGATTGACGCCCTTGCCGTTCTCCAGCTTGGACAGCATGCCGATGGCCGGGGGAACTGCCTCCTGCCAGCCAGCGATTGATGGTTCGGGGCCCGAGTACGTTGCGCAATACCTTCTGCCGACGCCACCTCATGGCCGGCCGTTCTCGTGATGATGCGTCACCGGCGCTTCATTCGCCAGATCGGGCGACTATCAAGACGATGTCGAGCGCCTGGTCGTTCCAATAGCGGTCCTTTTACCCCCTAGCCAATCTCGCCCGAGAAGCGCTCTACGGGATGTCCTTTGCCATATAGCGGCCCGAAAACATCCCGCCGGCGAAAGCATTGGACGGAATCACACCTAGTCGATGCGCACGCTAGTGAGCTGCTCGCTCAGTTGCCAAAGGCGACCGGCAGCAACGGGATCAGTAGCGCGCGGGCGCACGCCGTGCATCTCGGTGGACTCATCGCTCGGCAACGCGCGGGCTATCTCGCAGTCTGCGCAATAGACGCCCCCCATGCCGTCAAGCTGAGGACTCGTTGCGCACCAGACACTTGTCGCAGCGCCCTGCTGGGGAGTCTTTTTATTGTTCTCCGGTTCAATGATCGGCGCACCGTCTTTGTCGATGATGTTGCTGGCATCGATTTCCTCTTTCGACATATGCCGGATCAGATCCGTAACGATGCCGCCCGGATGAACAGAAAAAGCGCGTACCCCTGATCGCTTTCCGATCGAGTCCAGGGCGACGGCGAACAGTGCATTAGCGGTCTTCGACTGACCGTAGGCGATCCACGGATCGTATTCGCGATGCTCGAAGTTCGGATCGTGAAAATCGATTCCCGCCCGGCGATGCCCATAAGAGCTGACCGCGACCACGCGAGCGTGCCTGGAACGTACTAGCGCCGGCCACAGGCGGCAGGTCAATTGGAAATGGCCGAGATGATTGGCCGAGAACTGAGATTCATACCCCCGCGTATCACGCGAAAACGGCGGCGCCATCACCCCCGCGTTATTCACGACAATATCGACCGTATCCGTCGCTTTAAGCACATGTTGGGCGAATCGGTCGACCGAAGCAGGATCGAGCAGGTCCATTGGCTCCAATACGACATCCGGCATTCCGGCCAGCGCCGCCTTCGCCTTCGCTAGATCCCGCGCCGGCACGAAGACCTCGGCGCCGGCCGACCGGAACGCTTTAACGGTTTCGAGCCCGATGCCAGAGTAACCGCCGGTCACGACGGCGCATTTGCCTGTAAGGTCGATGCCGCGAATGACTTCCTCGACGGTGGAAGCTGCTCCGAAGCCGGAGCCGATGGGTGATTGCTGGGTGAGCATGAAGATCCTCCGTGGTGAACGAAGGAATGCTAAATTGCCTATGTCGCATTCTGAAGACTCATTCGTACATATTTCATGCTCAACAGTTCAAAATTGCCGGCTGACCCCCTATCAGACCTATTGAACTTCCTCCAAGCTCGGTGCGACTTGACCGGCCGGCTTGTAGCGGGTGCCACTTGGGCGCGTCGCTTCGCCAATCTGCATGCGATCAAATTTTGTGCAGCAACCGAAGGCGCCTGCTGGTATTTCATGGACGGCTTGCCTGAGCCTGCCATACTGGAAGCTGGCGATGTCCTGGTCACGAATGGCACGCGTTCCCTAATCTTGGCCAGCGACTCGTCCTTGGTCGCTGGAGCTACCACCGCACCGCTCAAACGAGACGACGATGGTCAGTACCGGCTTGGTCAGGGCAGTGACTTCGCCATGCTGGGCGGTATGGTGCAGATTGACGCCGACCGACAGGCACTGCTCTTGAGCGGCCTGCCGCCACTCATTCACGTGCGCGGAACCACGAAGGAGGCGGCACCACTCTCTTGGCTGCTTGAACAGCTGGTGAGAGAAATGAAACTGGAAGATCAGCCGGGCCGGACCATCGTGATAGCCGGGCTTACGCAGCTTCTGTTCGTGCAGACATTACGAGCCTACCTTGCGCATGCGCCTAACGGCGATGAGGGCTGGCTCAAAGGCTTTGGCGATCATCGGCTAGCCATCGCGCTCAGTAGCATTCATAGCGAACCTTCTCGTAGCTGGAGCCTGGAGGAGCTTGCAAGAGAAGCCAACATGTCGCGTACCTCGTTTGCCGTTCGATTCCGCGAGATGATGGGCGTTCCGCCGCTCACCTATTTGACGCAATGGCGAATGCATCTAGCGAGACGTGAGCTTCGAGCTGGGGCGTCGATTTCTGAGGCTGCCGCTGCGGTGGGCTACACTTCTGAAAGTGCCTTCAGTAGCGCATTCAAACGAGTCATGAATATGGCTCCTGGCCAATATCGCCGGACCGCGGAGGGAAAGACAATGGGGACACGCACGGCTGCCCCATTCGCGACGCACGACTGCTGACCGTTCCCGTTCCGTGCTGCTTTCGTTGGATTGAATCCGCAGTTTCCCGCCATGAACCGGGTTTAGGCATGCGTTTTCTATGCGCATGATCGGGTTTGCGCAGCTTATGCGCGTACAGCTAAAAAAGCGCGTGGCGAGACCTTTTGGAACATGGTCTACGATCCGGCTACGGTCGATCCGGCGGCGTCCGGGAACTCTGCTGGACCGAACCGATAGACCTCATATCCTCATACGTCGGCGTCTTCAAATCAATTCCAACGGGATAGCCGTTGCAACTGCCCAACGATCCCTGTTCTGAACAACAGTACACATACGATAAAGCATATGCCTGTGACCATAGATACTGATTCACCTAGGGCATTGAACCAGCTGATACCGGTTAGATTGCTAAGTGAATGTCCGATCTCGCCCATTTTATTTTCGAGCGCAACTATCACCGCTGCCCCAATAATCGGGCCTGCAATCGTACTAAGTCCGCCAAGCAACGTCATCAGTACCACCGAACCCGACGTTGCCCAGTGCACGTCCGACAGAGTCTCGAAGCCCAGCACCAGCGCCTTGATCGAGCCGGCCAGCCCCGACAGCGCCGCCGACAGCACGAAGGCGGTCAGCTTGAAGCGGTCGACGTCATAGCCCAAAGAGATCGCGCGCGGCTCGTTCTCCTTGATTGCCTTCAGAATCTGGCCGAACGGCGAATGCACTGTGCGCACAATCAGCGCAAAGGCGGCCACGATGACCACCAGCGCGGCGTAGTACAGCGTCAGGTCGTTCGCCAAAGACACCACGCCGAACAGCTTACCGCGCGGGATACCCTGCAGACCGTCCTCGCCGCCCGTGAACGGCGCCTGCAGGCAGACGAAGAACAGCATCTGCGCCAGAGCCAGCGTGATCATCGAGAAGTAGATGCCCTGGCGACGGATCGCCAGCGAGCCGACCACGTAGCCGATCAGCGCGCCGGTGGCCGTACCGAGGATCAGGCCGATTTCTGGGGTCACGCCCCAGACCTTCATCGCATGCCCGGCCGCATAGCCAGCACCGCCGAAGAAAGCCGCGTGGCCGAACGACAGCAGGCCCGTATAGCCGATCAAGAGGTTGAAGGCGCATGCGAACAGCGCGAAGCACAGCACCTTGAGCACGAACACCGGGTAGGCGCCGGCCAGCGGCGCGACCAGCAGGCAAGCCAGCAGTGCGCCGTAGAGCGCCCGCCGCGGCAGGCGGCGCGCAGGCTGCAGCCCGGGTGCAGCGATAGTCGATCCGTTCATCACTTCTCCTTTCCAAACAACCCGGCCGGGCGCAGCAGCAGCACGACCACCATGATCACGAACACCACCGTCGACGATCCCTCCGGGTAGACCACCTTGGTCAGGCCCTCGATCACACCCAGCCCCAGGCCGGTCAGGATCGCGCCCAGGATGGAACCCATGCCGCCGATCACCACTACCGCGAACACGACGGTGATCAGGTTCTGCCCCATCAACGGCGAGACCTGCATCACTGGCGCCGCCAGCACGCCGGCAAAGGCGGCCAGCGCCACACCAAAACCGTAGGTGAGGGTCACCATCCTCGGCACGTTGACGCCGAAGGTCTCGACCACCTTCGGGTTCTCGGTGCCGGCGCGCAGGTAGGCGCCAAGCTTGGTCTTCTCGATCACGTACCAGGTCAACAGGCACGCCGCCAGCGACGCCGCTACTACCCACGCGCGGTAGTTGGGCAGACGCATAAAGCCCAGGTTGGTGGCGCCTTGCAGCGCTTCGGGCGGGGCGTAGGGCAGGCCGGACACGCCGTAGGCCGAGCGAAACACGCCTTCGATCACCAGCGTGATGCCGAGCGTCAGCAGCAGGCCGTAGATGTGGTCGAGCTTGTAGATCCAGCGCAGCATGGTCTTCTCGATCACTACGCCGATTCCGGCTACCACCAGCGGTGCCAGCGCTAGCATCACCCAGTAACTGAGACCGGCATAGGACATGCCGGCCCATGCCAGCACCGCCCCAAGCATGAAGAGCGCACCATGGGCAAAGTTGATGACGTTGAGCAGGCCGAAGATCACCGCCAGGCCCAGGCTCAGCATGGCGTAGAAGGCGCCATTGACGAGGCCGAGCAGCAGTTGCGACAACAAAGCCGGCAAGGGAATTTCAAACAGGTTCATGGGTGCTCCTCATACGCCCAGCAGTTCATGCAATACCGGCATCTTGGCTTGCAGCTCACTGGCCGCGAAGCGTTCGACGATGCTGCCGTGCTCCATCACATAGAAGCGGTCGGCCAGCGGCGCGGCGAAGCGGAAGTTCTGCTCCACCATCACCACCGTGTACCCCTTCTGCTTGAGCATCAGGATCACGCGCGCGAGCGCCTGCACGATCACCGGTGCCAACCCTTCCGAGATTTCATCGAGCAGCAGCAGGTTGGCACCGGTGCGCAGGATGCGCCCGACCGCCAGCATCTGCTGCTCGCCACCGGAAAGACGCGTGCCCTGGCTCTGGCGGCGCTCCTTCAGGTTCGGGAACATCTCGTAGATATTCGCCTCGCTCATGCCCTTGCTGGTGTCGGCGCCCTTGAGCACGGGCGGCAGCGTCAGGTTCTCTTCGCATGAGAGGCTGGAGAAGATCGCGCGCTCTTCGGGGCAATAGCCAATGCCGTAGTGCGCGATCTTGTGTGTAGGCAGGCTGATGGTTTCATGGCCATTGACCTTAATCGAGCCCTTGCGCGCACCCGTGAGGCCCATGATCGCGCGCAGCGTGGTGGTGCGACCGGCGCCGTTGCGGCCCAGCAGCGTGACCACTTCACCGCGGTTCACGGTCAGGTCCACACCGTGCAGGATGTGCGATTCGCCGTACCAGGCCTCCAGGCCCTTGATCTCGAGCGCGGGTATGTTGGATGTTGTCATGTGTGGTTCCCCGGCCGTCTCAGTGCGCGCCTTGCAGTTCCGCGTCGACGGTGCCCATGTAGGCCTCCATCACGTGCGGGTCCTTCGACACTTCAGCGTAAGGGCCCTCGGCCAGGATCGCGCCGCGTTGCAACACCGTGATCTTGTCCGCGATCGACGACACCACGCTCATGTTGTGCTCCACCATCAGGATGGTGCGGCCCGCCGAAACCTTCTTGATCAGCTGCGTGACGCGGTCCACGTCCTCATGGCCCATGCCTTGGGTGGGCTCGTCCAGCAGCATCAGCTCGGGCTCCATCGCCAGCGTGGTGGCGATCTCCAGCGCGCGCTTGCGGCCGTACGGCAGGTTGACCGTCTGGGTGTGCGCGAACTGGGTCAGGCCGACCTGTTCCAGCAGCTCCATGGCCCGGTCGTTGAGCACGTCGAGCGAGCGCTCGCTGCGCCAGAACTGGTACGCCGTGCCGAGCTGGCGCTGCAGGCCGATGCGCACGTTCTCCATCACCGTCAGGTGCGGGAACACCGCCGAGATCTGGAAGGAACGGATCACCCCACGGCGCGCGATCTGCGCGGGCTTCTCGCCGGTGATGTCGATGCCGTTGAAAAGGATGGTGCCGGTGGTCGGCTCCAGGAACTTGGTGAGCAGGTTGAAGCAAGTGGTCTTGCCCGCGCCGTTGGGCCCAATCAATGCATGGATCGACCCGCGTCGCACCCGCAGGTTGACGTCGTTCACTGCTGTGAACCCCTTGAACTCCTTGCTAAGCATTCGTGTTTCCAAGATCCACTCCGCAGCAACTGCATTCCTTGGGCGCGCGCTTTCATGTGGATCAACTCGATCTAATTCATTGCGCTCAAAAGGCGACACGTCAAACAACATTTAACATCCTTAAAACTTTGCGACTTAATATTTCTGACGACGCCAATTTAACGAGCTGTTATCCGTGGTTCGATTCAAACCCGGCCCAAGCAAAAGCGGCTATTCAAAGAGCGAATTGTTCGGATACAACTATTAATTAGCTACCACCACATCGTGGTGGCGCAGTTTTTGCAAAATTGATTCCAAAATGTCAGTGTAAAATAGTTGAAATTTTTGTCATCCTGGACGTTTTACGTGTCCACAACGTGTTTCATCAAGCGGTTGAAAGGCCTTGTCGCCAGGAATTACAGATTTAACGTGGAAATAATCCCATGGCCGTTTCGATTCCGAAGGCTTCTTTACCTGCACGAGATACATGTCGTGAACCATCCGGCCATCTTCGCGAATTCGCCCATTGCGGGCGAAGACATCATTGATCGACATCTGCCCCAGCTTTTTTCGAACATCCAGCGCGGCGTCGGTACCAGTTGCTTGCACGGCCTTCAAGTAAGTCAGAACCGCAGAATACGTGCCGGCATGAATCAAATTCGGCATGCGTTTGTGCCGATCGAAGAATCGTTGACTCCAAGCACGGGTCTTATCATCCAGATCCCAATAAAAGCCTTCAGTTAGCACCATACCATTGGCTACCTGCAACCCTAGTGCATGCACATCGGTAATTGATCCTGACAGTGGAACTACTGTCTGATTCTTTGTTAAACCGAACTCTTGTGCAGCCTTTACAGCGTTGACCAGGTCACTGCCCGCACTGGCGATCCCTATAGCTTGTGCCTTGGAAGCTTGGGCTTGCAACATGAAAGAAGAAAAATCTGGAGTATTTATTGGATGTCTTGCGCTTCCCAAGACATTCCCACCGGCTGATTTCACTGCAGCTGCACCATCCTGTTCAATGGAGTGGCCCAGTGCATAGTCAACCGTTACAAAATACCAATTGCGATCACCATTTTTAGTTATTGCAACGGCTTGTGGTCGGGATGTCGAATAAGTATCCCAGGTATAGCTAATAGTATTTCGTGAGCAATCCTCGTTTGTGAGGCGCATACTGCCTGCTCCAGTCACGATCAAAAGCCGATTCTTTTCGCGCGTGACATTAGAGGCGGAGATTGCTACGGCTGAATTGATAGCGTCGACGACCATGTCGACTTGCTGGGTGTCATACCACTGGCGAACCTTATTAGCACCGACATCAGGCTTGTTTTGATGGTCGGCGTACACCATCTCGATGTTGAAGCTTGGCTTGGCCTCAGCTATAAAATCGTCGATTGCCATTTTTGTGGCAATTACTGAACCTCGCCCGCCAAGCTCAGAGAAGATACCGGACATGTCGGTTAGGACGGCAATCTTTACTACCCCGTCCGAGACTTTGGTGGTCGAAGCCGTTGCATGTAGGGCGAATGGGAGAAGGATGGCTGCAGTAGCCGCCCGCAAGGGCCGGGCCACATTTCGGCGGAGCAAAAGCATTTTCAATCCTCAATAAGGTGATGCCAGATCGGAAATAGTCAGCGAGCTTTTGATGCTGCTCGAGTGATGGGTCACGTCGCGCCTCTACTTAAGCTACTGTGCTTAAGTAGGATATCAGACTTAAATTGACTCACAAGCGGGTGATTACCCTAGGCTGTGCCTTCAAGCGGTAGTATCGATGTCGGGCATGGTTCTCAAGGCTGGCATTAACCAGCTAGTTGCGCATCACAGGGGTACTGAGATTTATCGCTCGCGCGAGTTGCGTTGATGGCGTTCGGGCCGGTTGTCCAAGAACGTCGGGGCTGTCGTACACAGCTGCATGAGCTATGACGCCTTGTCATAGGCAAGACCATTTGCTATGCCCGGGTCTCCTCTCATGACCAGAGCACCCAGCTGCAGACGCAGGCCGCTCGCCTTGAGCGTCGTCGGCTCTAGGTGGGCCTCCCCAATGTCGAGGTGGTCACCGACCTCGGCAGCGGGCTGAACTATCGGAAGAAGGGACTGCGGCGCTTACTCCTGAATATCCTGTGCGGGCGCGTGAGCCGCCTGGTCCTCGTGACGAGGACCGGCTGTTGCGCTTTGGCAGCGAGCTGCTGTTCCAGATTTGCCAGTTCTTGGGGGTGAGATTGTCGTACTCGACGCAGCTGAGGCAATTTCCCGTGAGCAGCCGCTCACGGGTCGAGATTCTGACCGTCTTCTCCTCGCGGCTCTACGGCTCACGCAGCCGGAAGAACCGCAAAACGCTGGCTGCCTGATGCAGGCGCTACCCAGACCCGCCTGTGTCTGAGCGGCGAGGCGGAAGAGCTCCTGCAGCGCTATAGCGAGCTCTATGGGGGACTCAAACGCTAGGCCGCGGGTGGCGGCAAGGCGATGGTGTACAAGGCCGAGTTCTGTCGCACCCATGCTACCCCCGCGCGCCTGTATGGCCAGGCCACGGGACGCCCGCAGGCTCTCTGGCCTGATTTACGCCAAATACCGACAGCAGCTCGAAGCAAAGTGTCGTCGGGCCGGTGTCGAATTCAAGAAGATCAATCCAGCCTATACGTCGACCATTGGTGCGGTGAAATACGCTGCGCGACGTGGCTGGTCAGTGCATGCTGCCGCGGCGGGCGTCATCGCCCGCCGCGGGCAGGAGTTGTCCGAACGTTTGCCGCAGATCGCTTCAGGGTGCCTGGCGCGACGTTCATGCAATGTACAGGAGTCTGGTGCGCAAGCATGGCTCGCAGCCGGCCGGGCGTCCGCGCGGCGAGGCGAGGCGAGGCGTCAGCACCCTAGTCCTCGCCCTCCAGCAAGGACCACGATTCGCCTTGCGTCAGTCTGAATGTTCAAATTTGCATGCGAATGTGCCTTCCCATTTTAGGCAATTGCTCTTGTGGGGGTTTAGTCTCGTTCGAAGAGCGCAGCAATCCCCTGTCCGCCGCCGATGCACATCGTCACCAGCGCGTAGCGGCCTTGCACGCGTTGCAGTTCATACAGCGCCTTGACCGTGATCAGCGCGCCGGTGGCGCCGATCGGGTGGCCCAGCGAGATGCCCGAGCCGTTCGGGTTGACCTTGGCCGGATCCAGGCCGAGCGCCTTGGTCACCGCGCAGGCCTGCGCGGCAAAGGCCTCGTTGGCTTCAATCACGTCCAGGTCCGACACCTGCAGGCCGGCACGCTCCAGCGCGATCTTCGTCGCCGGCACCGGGCCGATGCCCATGGTCTTGGGATCGACGCCGGCATGGCCGTACGACACCAGGCGCGCCAGCGGCTTCAGGCCGCGGCGCTCGGCTTCGGCGCGCTCCATCATCACCACCGCGGCGGCGGCGTCGTTCAGGCCCGAGGCGTTGCCGGCCGTGACCGTGCCGTTCTCCTTGACGAACACCGGACGCAGCTTGGTCATGTCGTCCATGGTGGCGTCATGACGCACATGCTCGTCAGTGTCGAAAGTGACATCGCCCTTGCGGCCCTTGCTTACCACCGGGACGATCTGGTCCTTGAAGTAACCGGCCTTGATCGCGGCCGAGGCGCGGTGGTGCGATTCCAGCGCCGCCTCGTCCTGCTGCGCGCGCGAGATGTCGTATTCCTTGGCGACGTTCTCGGCGGTCACGCCCATGTGGATGCGGTGGAAGGGATCGTGCAGCGCGCCCAGCATCATGTCGACCAGGCCGGCATCACCCATGCGGGCGCCCCAGCGGGCCGCCGGCGCCAGGTACGGCGCGCGGCTCATGCTCTCGGCGCCGCCGCCGATGGCCACATCGGTATCGCCCAGCAGGATGGACTGCGCGGCGCTGATGATGGCCTGCAGGCCGGAGCCACACAGGCGGTTGACGGTCAGCGCGGGCGCATTGGTCGACACGCCGCCGTTGATGGCCGCAACGCGGCCCAGGTACATGTCGCGCGGTTCGGTCTGGATCACGTTGCCGAACACCACGTGGCCGACGTCGCCGCCGGATACGTTCGCTCGGGACAATGCTTCACGAACGACCAGCGCACCCCAATTCGGTCGGCGCTAGGTCCTTGAGGCTGCCGCCAAAGGTACCGATTGCGGTGCGCACACCGCTGACTACCACTACTTCACGTTTCACTGCACAGTCTCCATACGTTATGCTGCCGAACTTGGCTTACGTCCAATGTGGCTATTCGTTCTTTCCCTGTGGGCTCGCCGCGTCCGTCTCGGCTGCAAGGTGACATACCCATGCAAAACTCGATGTTGGGGCCCCAAGATTCATGAGTCCGTCGCTTCTGCGCCGCGAGCTTCACAGCGCGCATCTTCATCCTCCTGTAACTTCCGCCAGAGGACTTTACCTGTACTCGACTTGGGAAGGGCTTCAACAAACTCAACAATGCGCGGATACTTATAAGCGGCCATATTATTTTTGGCCCATTCAATTATCTCCTGGGAGCTAATTCTCCCCCTAGCATCGGCGCGTAGAACAATAATGGCTTTTACGGACTCGCCACGATAAGAATCGCTCGACCCTATAACGCATGCCTCTGCCACAGCTGGGTGTTTGTATAGCAAATTTTCAATTTCAGCCGGCCACACTTTATAGCCGGAAGCGTTGATCATTCGCTTCAACCTGTCCATCAAGAAAAAATAGCCATCGTCGTCCACTTTGGCTAAATCTCCCGTCCGGAAAAACATTTTACCATCGATGTTTATAAAAGCCCTTCTCGTCTCGTCTGGGTTATGCCAGTACCCCATAAATACCTGGGGACCAGCGATTATAATTTCCCCTACTACATTCGGGGGCAAGTCTTCAAGAGTATCAGGGTCAATTACACGTGCATCCGTGTTAAAGATCGGAATCCCAAGGCACTGAAGTTTTGAATTCTCAATTGGATTGATATGCGTCGGCGCCATCGTTTCGGTCAATCCATAGCCTTCAACGTAGCACAGGCCAAATCGGGTCTTCAGGCGCTCGGCCACCGCCTGCGGCATGGCCGCGCCGCCGCCGCCGATATAGCGCAGGCTCGACAGGTCGAACTGCGCCAGGTTGGGGCTGGCCATGAAGTCGATCACCATGGTCGAGATATTGGTCCAGTGCGTGACCTGGTAGCGCGAGATCAGGCGGCCGGCCACCTCGCGGTCCCAGCGCGGCAGCATCACCACGGTGGCCCCACTATAGATGGGCCCGTTCATGCCGTACTGCATGCCGGTGACGTGGAACAGCGGCAGCACCGACAGGATCACCGATTCCGCGCCCGAACCCGACCAAGTCCCGCCGCCGACGGCGTTGTGCATGACCGAGCGGTGCGTGTGGATGCAGCCCTTGGGGAAACCGGTGGTACCCGAGGTGTACGGCATCACCGCCATGTCGTCCGGACCGGCGGTATGCGGCCCCGGCTGCAGGCCAGCGCCCAGCGCCTCGACCCACGCGGTGGCGCCGACAGGCAGCGGGTGCGGTGTGGTCAGCCAAGCCGGGGGAGCGTCTTCCGGATGCTCATGCGTGGGCGGCAGCGCGTCTGCGTACTGCGTCACCAGCAGGTGCTGCAGGCGCTCGGCCGACGCCAGCTCGGACACGGCCTGTTCGACGCCCACAGCCAGGTCCGCCGTGCAGATCGCCACGCGCGCCTGCGCATCGGTCACGTAGTGCTTGAATTCTTCGGACCGGTTCATCGGGTTGACCGGCACTACCACCGCGTCGGCGCGGAGGATCGCATAATAGCTGACAATGAACTGCGGGCAGTTCTGCATATATAGCAGCACGCGATCGCCCTTCTTTACCCCAGCCTTCTTCTGCAGCCAGCCTGCAAGCGCGGTGGCCTGCGCCGCGATCTCGCGGAACGTCATCGCATTGCCGAAGTAGCGGACTGCGGCCTTCTCCGCATAGCGATGTGCCGAGACTTCGAGGTTGTACCAGAGCGAGGTCTCTGGCGGCGCGATTTCGGTAGGCACGTGCGTTGGCCAGAATTTGAAGTGCGCGCGTGAAGAGCCGGCTTCTTGACTCATCGATGTCCCCAGTGCAGATGTTAAGTAACCTATCGGTTCGCTTACAGACTAATAATGTGTGCGATTATGCAAGTTTGAGTTACTCATAGCTGCAGACAAGGATCCTCGATCCAATGTTCGGCCCTTTTTAGAAGAAGGCGTCCCGCATTGTGCAACTTTTGACCGGCATCATGGGCTGCTTTTCCTGCGCAAGCGCGTGCGAAAGTCCCTTCCAGGATGATGCCGAGCTTGTAACAAGCAAGTACGACATACCAGCGGAGATTCGTTAAATCACGATCCGTACTTGTAGCGTATCGATTAATAAGTGCTTCCGCCTTCGGGAAGCCTTGCCAAGGCTGTGGTGAGGGAATTCCTACACCGTTCCCTTCTGAGTCCGGCCAAGTTGCTAGCATCCACCCCAAGTCAAGCAGAGGGTCGCCTGCAGTCGTCAGTTCCCAATCAACGATCGCCGCCAAGCCAGGGCCATCGAGCTTGTACATTACGTTGGCGATGTGGTAGTCACCATGCATTAGACCTGGCTGAAAGCTGTTAGGCCGATTCTGCTCGAGCCATCGCGCTACTGTCGTGACATTTCCAAGCGCGTGCGGACCAGGCCAGCCGTCGTATACGTTATAGCCTTCCAACTGTGCTCCCCAGCGGGACACTTGGCGTTCGAGGAAGCCTTCCACCTTCCCTAGCGTCGTTAAGCCTAGTGTTTCCAACGAGACTCGACCGAGAGCTGCCGCACCATCGGCCAACGCGAGGCCCATGGCATATCGCATATCAGAACTCTCGGCATGTAATTCCGGCAACCCTGCCGTAGCGTTAAATCCCTCGACCGCGTCCATGAGCAGAAAGGCGGATCCAATCACGGTCGGATCGTCGCAACCTGCAATTAGCGCTGCATGCGGAACGTCCGTTCGTGCGAGAGCGGATAATACGCGGATCTCCCGTTGCATGATGTCGCCGCTATTTACCCTCGGATGAGACGGAGGCCTCCTGAGAACATAGGCGCGCCCCGAACGCTCGAAGCGCAGAAGTAGATTTTGGGTACCACCGCCCAGGATTAAAGGATCTTCAATGGGACCGGAGCCGAGGCCACGTGCATCCATCCACCGCATCAACTTATCGATATCTACCAGCGAGCGCCAGTCAGATTTCCCTACATCGACCATAACATCACCTATATTACGCCCAAATCAAACCTTGCCAATTTAACTACTCCCCCTAAAGATTAGATCAAAATAAGAATAAATTGCCTCGACTCGCAATAGGGCGCATGTTTTCATCAAAGTTATTTAGGCTTTGAAATTCCAACGGTGTATCCGACCCAATAGATGCGAGTCGTTTTTTGAATGTCGTTAGTATTTCACATCTTGCATTGTGACTAATATACGGAACGTGCCACGCGATGAACGGCGACAACACCTGGAGCCCCGTATAGGCTAATGTTCCTCGAAGTAGATGACTCAGCAATAGCTGTAGAGGCCCATGAACACCGTCTGGATTGAACATGTGCTCTTGGCCGCCGATGGTGACATTAACCAAGACTCTCTTTCCAGCCAGTCCGCCGAAGTCGTAAAATCTTCGGCCACCATATATTTTTCCGGAGACCAGTACGCGATCGATCCAGCCTTTTAAGATCGCAGGCGTAGAAAACCAAAATATCGGAAAGTTTAGTACCAGCAGGTCGCACCAAAGTAGCTTCTCGAGCTCTTCTTGTATGTCTTCGCTAATTGTTCCAGTCGCCACACCATGTCTTTGCTCCAGGGCGTAGGAGCAATAGTGAGGATTTGACGGATTGTTGAAATCTGCTTTCGATGCGACCGGATTGAATTTCATGGCATACAAGTCGGAGACGCGAACTTCATGCCCCTGCCTTTCAAATTCCTCGACTGCAACTCGTTGCATTGCTGCACAGAATGATTTCTCCTCTGGATGCGCGTGGACGATGAACACTTTCAGTGGATCAGTCTGGACTTCCATTTCTACGCCAATGATTCATGAGTTTGACTTCAATACACGCGCTCAGATCAACCCTTTTCCAAAAAGGAAGACGTGGGCGACACCATACGGATCAATAAAGATGGGAAGTGCATTGCCGATGCCTAACGCCCCACATTCGGCCAAGTGTTGACATGCGACATAGCGCGGCGCTCTGAATTGATCAGGGTGGCAATTGGGGCCTAAGTCCGATGTGGCACCGATTTCTGATCGGAGGCAAAATTGGAATTTATACCCCTTTGGGGCATTACCACCCAAAGTTTGCTTATCGTGGGTGCTGGCTTAGCGACCGGTAGCTCGCTCTCGCGCCCATGAACCGAACTCTTCAAGCGTTTGCTTTGCTTCCGGAAGGAATGGAAACAAGGTGAACACATGGACTGAGTCCTCAATCAGACGAAGCGTAGTGTCGACCCCACTCGCTTTTGCCTTTTCAGCCAACCGTGTGGTATCGCTTAGAAGAACCTCATCCTTCGCGGCGGCAAGAAAGAGCGGCGGAAGTCCTTCAGTACTGCCGAACAATGGAGAGACCAACGGGTCAGTAGGCTCGTGAGCCTGAAAGTAGGATGCGCCCAGCAGGCTCAACGTATCTCGATGCGCAGCAGGATCGGAGCCAGAGAATTCGTTGACTGTGGGTCCGCTGAGGGTTAGGTCTGTGAAGGGGCATACGGCAAAAACTCCCGCCGGGGCCGGCAACCCCGCGCCACGAATAGCAGTAGCCAAAGCCAGCGCCAGACCACCACCCGCAGACTCGCCACTCAGCACAATCTGTTCAGCACTAACTCCTGCAGATAGGAGGCCCCTATACGCCTGCATTGCGTCGTCAATTGCAGCGGGATACGGGTGCTCCGGCGCCAAGCGATAATCTACGGAATAGCAATCCCCGCCTGCGGCCCTTGAGAGGCGATGAGCGTATTCAAGTGAACTCCGAGCCGATCCAAGCACGTATGCACCGCCATGGAAATGAAGTACGACGGGATCGTTTCGCGTAGCACCGCTAGCTTTGACCCGTAGGGTCGGCACGCCGTGGAGGTCGACCTGCTCAACTGGTACTTCATTGGAAACCGGGAAGTGTTTCAGAAGCATTCGTTCGTAAGCTTCCCTCATTCCATCATGGCCTCGCGCCACGTCCTCTTGAGTAAAGGTGCTCTTCCAAATTTCAAATGCGCGTTGACTCTCGGGGCGATTCATGGCCCGGCCTTCTCGAGCGTTCGCCAAACCCACCACTTCGCCAGATGGCTTCATGGCTGCCTCTCGCTCATCGTGTGCCCATACAAATCCCCATGATGTTTCTGCGAGCGGATCGATGCGCGCCATGCCGCTCCAGCGTCCATTGCGCACTTTCACACGCTCGGGATCAGATTCGTGAACCATCTTTACAATCGCGCGTGCGCCTGCTTGCACACGCGTGGTTCTCGGGCGACGACGAGCCTCGTATTCAAGTAATTTTTGCTGGACACTGGTATCGCTGTTGCGTGCCAGGGTGACGGCGAGTGTCCACGCATCCTCAATAGATTGACAGGCGCCCTGGGCGAGAAATGGCACCATTGCATGAGCAGCGTCGCCAAGAAGAGTAACCCGTCCCGTCGTCCATTGATCAATCGGGTCGCGATAATACATCCCTGTGATGAAGCCGGACTCGACCTTGTCGAGCAGTGCGGTCACCGTAGGCTCTGCACCTTTGAATGACTGACGCAGTTCCTCAACGTCCCCGCTTGTACTCCAACTCTCACGATGTACCTCGCTAGCCGGCACGGAGGCAAGGACGCTGTACAGGTCGCGCCGAACCCAGTAGGAAATTATCGTTCGTCCAGGCCCAAACCAATTGTTGCCGCGGACAGGAAGCGACAAACCTTGAAGCTTTTCCGCCGGGATCAAACCTCGCCACATGAGGATGTTCGCAAATTGCGTTTGCTCCGGGCCTCGCAAAGCGGAGCGCACAGCCGAATGAATGCCGTCGGCACCTACTACGACGTCTCCTTCAAAGCGCTCTCCTCGGACATCTTCCACCCACGCACGGTCTTCAGACTGCCCAATTTCAGCAACTTTCACTCCCAAGCGGATCACTTCTTTCGGTAGGGCTTGGGCAAGGAGGTTGATGAGATCGGCACGATGTACGTTGTACATTGGCGCGCCATAGCGTTGCGCAGCTTCTGTGCCAAGCGGAGCATAGTAGAGTCGCTTACCGGTCATTAGGTCGCGATAGTCGAAGGCATCAGGTTGGGTAGCGACTTCCGCCAGATGCCCCTCAACCCCAAGCTCGCGAAGCAAAAGTGAACCATTGCTCGCAATCTGGATGCCAGCGCCAACTTCGGTAAGCTTCTCGGCTTGTTCGAGAACGATTGCGTCTATGCCATGATGCCGAAGTGCTAGGGCAGCACAGAGCCCGCCGATACCTGCACCTACAATGATCACCCGCATGATATGTCTCCAGTGTGGTGTAAATTAAGCAATCTGTTTTAATTAATGTAATTCGCTTACATGAAAAAGGCATCAGTGAAAACCCCTAGAATCGACGGAAAGGAGACCCAGGAGCGCATCAAACAAGCCGCCCAACGCCTCTTTGCGCTCCGCGGTGTCGACGGCGTTACAGTCCAAGAAATCGTGTCGGCAGCTGGCCAGCGAAATAATGCTGCGCTGCACTATCACTTCGGATCCAAGCGGGATCTGCTGAAGGAGCTGGTACTTGACGGCGCGAAACTTATTGACGCTCGACGCCAAGCTATGCTTGACGAAATGGAGCAGAGCGGCGCGATCTCGGTCCGCGCCCTTATTGAGGCCTTGGCTTACCCCTTGCTGGAGCTTGGCAAACAGACCGGCGAATACACCTACATCCGCATGATTGCCAGCTTGCAGCTGACTGATCGTGAGCTGCTTCGGGAAGCAGTGGGAGACAAATGGAACCTGGGCTACCGGCGATGTCTCAACCAACTTGCGTCTTTACTGTCGCATCTCCCAGACCCGGTACTGCAGCAACGCCTTTCGCTACTCGGCATTTACGGCAGTGCAATTTGGGCCGCGTGGGAAACGGCGGCAGACGCGAAAACGACGAACAGGTTCTGGGAACCGGCTCATAGCCTATCGAACGTAATCGATACGCTACAAGCGGTCGTGGAAGTGGGACCCTCGTCGACAACTCTGGAACTACTTACTTCGACATCTCATACCGAACGAAAAAAAAATAGAGCAGCAGCTGCTTCTCAATGAAGTCGCTTAGCAGGCCGCTGAAGTACTCACCACGGAAGCGGTGGAGCTGCCCCCAAAGGGCTGGTGGGTTCGCTATTTTTCACAATTCGGAAGCCGGGCGTCACTGCGTCGACTTTTCCCGCATTTTGGCGCCCATTTCCGGCCTCACTACCGCGATTACTGCAACTGCGGACGGATTTGTCCCAGCGAGCGCATGCGCACGAGGTTGTAGGCGGCCATGCTCAGCACAAACATCTGGTCGACCTTCTTTAGTCCGCGCACCATTACCTGGCGCATGCGCCCCACGGTCTTCGCCCACCCAAAGCCTTGCTCGATCAGCTTGCGCTTCTGTTGCGAGATGGCATAGCCGGCGCTGCGAGCAATGGCATCAGGAACAGCCGAGCGCCGACCCGACGTGTTTTGCGCCACATGTGGAGTCACTTTCATCTCCAGGCACGCCTCAATGAACTCCTGCGCGTCGTAGCCTTTGTCTGCGCCCACCGTGACTTCCACATTCAGGTCTTCAATCACCTGCCTGGCATCGTTGAGCATGACCTTTGCTGCCTCGCGCTCGGCGTGTCCATCCGCGTTGGTCACCATGGCGCTCACCACCAGGCCGTGGCGGTTGTCGCTCAGGGTATGGCCCATGTAGCGCAGCTCACTCGCGGTTTTGCCCTTGCGGTACAGCTTGGCATCGGGATCGGTCTTGGATTCGTGCGTCTCGTTACTGCGCTTGCGACCTCTGAAGTTGCCGCCGTCGTTATCGTCTTGGTCGTCGCCATCCTTGCGCACGAAGCTCTTGTGGCCGGCCCACGCCTGAATCAGTGTGCCGTCTACGCTGAAGTGTTCGCCTGACAGCCAGTTCTTCTTCTGCGCGATGGCAAGCACCTCGTTGAAGAACTGGATCACTGCATCATGCCTGATCAGCCGTTCGCGGTTCTTGGTGAAGACCGTGGGCTGAATCGCCCCGGGTATCGAGGAGGCTGTTTGGTTTAAGTTGATGCCGGCGCGGCAGCGGTGTAGCTGAGTTGCCGGTAGTAGTTTGCCTCAGCTTCAGCCGGCAGGATATAGCCGAGGTGTTCCATCAGGCGGTGGTTGTTGAACCAGGCCACCCATTCCAGGGTTGCAAGCTCTACGGCCTCACGGGATTTCCAGGGGCCGCGCTTGTGGATCAGTTCGGCCTTGTACAGGCCATTGATGGTCTCAGCCAGTGCGTTGTCGTAGGAGTCACCGCGGCTGCCGACCGACGGTTCAATGCCGGCTTCAGAAAGCCTCTCGGTATAGCGAATGCTGACGTATTGCGATCCCCTGTCAGAATGGTGAATGAGCGTCCCATCGTTGTCGGGCTGGCGCGCGTAAAGCGCCTGTTCCAAGGCGTCCAGAACGAAGTCCGTGGTCATCGAAGTGCTGACGCGCCAGCCAACAATACAGCGGGCGAACACGTCGATCACGAAGGCCACGTACAGCCAGCCCTGCCAGGTCGAAACATAGGTGAAATCACTCACCCACAGTTGGTTGGGCCGCGTGGCGTGGAACTGGCGCTTGACGCGATCCAGAGGGCACGGCACCGAGTCGTCCGCTACCGTGGTGCGCTTCTTCTTGCCCCGGCGCACCCCCTCCAGGCCAAGCTGCTTCATCAGTCGTTCGACCGTGCAGCGCGCCACCGCCATGCCTTCACGGTTCATCTGTTTCCAGACTTTGTCCGCGCCATAGACCTGCATATTGTCCTCCCAGACCCGTTTGATCGCAGGCCGCAGACGCTCATCGCGAATTGCACGGGCGCTGCGTCGCGACGGATCGCGAAGCCGTGCGGCATGGCGTCGGTAACACGACGGGGCAATCTGCAAGACTTTACAGATCGGCTCGACCCCGAAGGCATCTCGATGCTCATCGACGAAGGCCTTCAGGACTTGAGCCGGCGGTCGAGCTCCGCCTGGGCGAAAAACGCGCTGGCCAGCTTCAGGATCTCGTTGGCTCGACGTAATTCCTTGACTTCACGCTCCAGCGCCTTGACGCGTTCTCGTTCTGACGTCGTTACGCCGTCGCGTTCACCGCTATCAATTTGGTCACGCTTGACCCATTTCAACAATGTATGGGCCGAGCACCCAATCTTTGGGGCAATGGCCTGGACCGCCGCCCATAGCGACGGATGCTCGCCGAGCTGTTCTCGCACCAGGCGAACAGCCCGCTCTTGGACTTCGGGGGAATGCTTGTTCTGCTTGTTCATGGCTCCATTCTCTCAAGACTTGGAGCCTCCTCAAAATCCGGGGCGATTCAGGCACCCAAACTGTGTCGTCCATCGACAGCCCGATGAACCAACGAAACAGCAGGTTGTACTGCGTCTGCTCCATGAGCTGGCGCTCGGAGCGAATGCTGTAAAGCACTTGCAGCAACATCGCCCGCAGCAACTTCTCCGGCGCGATGCTGGGCCGGCCACCCTTGATATCGGCCTCGTACATCTGCGCAAACAATCGATCCATCTTCACCAGCGCCTGGTTGGCCATAGTGCGGATCGAGCGCAGCGGATGGGACTTCGGCACGAAATCCTCCAGCCTTCGCATAGTAAACAAGCTTTCCGTGAAGGTGTCTGCGCCGCGCATGAATGTGGGATTGGATGGGATCCTCAAAGCAACGCTTCAGCCAGTCGTCGCGCTGACGTCCGCTGGAGGTATTTCAGCGGCCTGTTAGGTGCGTTAATGTTTCTTTAAGGTGGGGAAATCTGAACGTTCAGATTTGCGCAAGGCGATGGTCGTCCTTGCTGGAGGGCGGGACCTGATGGCCTCGGCCAAGGGTGCTGGCACCTCGCCGCGGCGTTGCGCGACGGGCGGCGATCCACTTAGCGTCCACTGATTCCCACGCAACGCCAGCCCACTATCTTCATAGTCGGCGCCTCACGAGCGCCGGCGGATACATGGCATCTACCACGAGCGGGGAGCACTGAGCTGTCTTCTCTGCTTGCCCCGTCGCGTGAGCGTCATCCGTGGGCTTCGTGCCGGACATCACGAAGGTCGGTTCTACCTCGGCGAGGCCAGATCAAACGCCATTACCCGATTTCGCAATTGTCCCAACCCCGTAGCGCCCACCACTACCTCGTCGCCATCCGTTAAAAACTTTGGCGGCGTGCGGGCATTCCCCACCCCGGCTGGCGTGCCGGTGAGGAGGATGTCGCCGGCGCGAAGCGTCATGCCCAGCGACAGCTCGGCAATCAGTTCGGCCAGGGGGAACGCCATTAGCTCGGCGCTGGCGTCCTGCAGCCGCTCGCCGTTCACGTCGCACCACAGCCGCACGGTGTCAAGCTGCACGGAATCGCGCCGCGTCAGCCAAGGGCCCAGCGGCATGGTCTGGTCGATGCTCTTGCCCTTGAGCCACTGACCGCCGTGGCGACGCTGCAGGTCGCGCTGCGAGACGTCGTTGGCAAGGCAGTAGCCCCATACGTGTTCCATGGCGCGCGCCGCGGGAATGCTCCGGCCGTCCTTGCCAATCACCGCGACGATCTCTGCTTCGTAGTCCCATTTGCCGGAGACGCGTGGGTCCCAGGCGATCGGCGCGTCGGGGCCGATCACGGTGTCTGGCCCCTTGGTGAAGAACGTGGGCGCGGCGGGGCGGTCGACCTCCTGGCCCTCGCGCTTGCCCACCCCTTCCTCGAAATGGTCCCAGTAGTTCCAGCCCGTGCACAGGATGTCGCGGCGGAAGCGCCGGATTGGCGGTAGTAAGGTGTAGTGCCCCGCTTCCAGCGGCGCGGGGGGATCGGCGCGCAGGGCTTCGGCGGCGGCCGCCAGCGCGGCCTCGCCGCCCTGCACGATATTGAGCACGTCGCCGAACTGCGGCGGCAGCGGCAGCAGGCGGCCCTCGTCATCCACTGCGGCGGCACGTTCCACGCCGTCCTGGTCAAACGCGGCGAGTCTGTCGATTTGCTTCATGGGTTGTCCTGTAGGTGTTCCCTGGCGACAGGGGCAATGGTGTCGGGATGTCAGCCGGCCATGGCGGTGGCCTGGCGGCGCAGGTCGGCTGCGGCTTCGAGCACGCCGTCTGGGCCGCAGCGGATGGCCTTGACCGAGCCGTAGTAGAACGGGTGCGGCGTGTCAGCCTGCAGCGCGATGCCATGCGCGCGCAGCCTGCCTGCGAGCATCGCGGGCACGCCCGGCTCGGCCAGGAAGCCGCCGTCGCGGGTCAAGCTCCAGCGCGGCGCGTCGATGGCCGCACTCAGCGGCAGGTCGCGCAGGCAGGCGTTGCAGACCAGCTGCACGCCTGTGGTGGTCTGGCTAATGCCGCCCGGCGAAGCCGCCGCCAGCGCCAGCCGGCCGTCGCGGAACACCAGGTAAGGGTTCAGCGTATGCACCGGGCGCCTGCCCGGCGCCAGCCGGTTATGGGCGGCGGGTTCGAGCGAGAACTCGCTGAGCCGGTTGTTGAGCAGCATGCCGCTGCCAGGGTCGACGCAGCCGCTGCCGAAGGGCTGGAACACGCTCTGCAGCATCGAGACCGCGTTGCCGGCGTGGTCGACGATGACGATGCCGGCGGTATCGCCCGGGTCCTCGCCCTCGCGGTTGGCGCACACGGGGACCGGCCAGCGCCGCGCGGGGTTGGCGACCTCGTCTTGCAGCGCCATCAGTTGCCTGCGCGCGGCCAGGATCTGGCGGACCTGCCAGTCGGCAGGGTCGGCGGCAGGTGTATCGCCCTGACCGGCCAGATCGACCAGATCGACCAGCTCGACCAGATCGGCCAGCTGCGCCAGCATCAGCACGCCAACCGAATTGGGCGGCATTACGATGGCCGACCAACCCTGGCCAAACTCGCCGTGCACCGGCTCGGCCCAATCCGCCTGCGCGGTGGCCAGATCGCCCGCTTCCAGGAGACCTCCAGTGGCACTAGAGAACTCAACCAGCGCTCGTGCGGCACGCCCGGCATAGAAGCCCTCCCACCCCTGCCTCGCCACATCCTCCAGCGTGTCCGCCAGCGCCGGCTGGCGCATGACCATGCCGGCCCGCAGCGGCTGGCCCGATGCGTCATGGAACAGCGCGGCAAAGCCTGGCTGCGCGGCCAGCGACGGCGCGCACAGCCGCAGGTTGCGCGCCAGCTCGCTGGCGCAGGGCACGCCGTCGCGGGCCAGCGCGATGGCGGCGTCGAAGAGCCCGTGCCAGGGCCGCCGGCCGAAGCGCGCGTGCGCCGCTTGCCACAGCGCCACCAGACCCGGCACCAGCCAGCTGCGCGGGCCGCGCGCGTCGATCTGCGTCGCGAAGCGCTCCGGCGTCGCCGCCCGCGGCGCCCGGCCGCTGCCGTCGAGTGCCATCGTGCGGCCCGAGGCGCCGTCGCGGATCAGCGCCATGCCGCAGCCGCCGAGCGAGGTGGCGTGCGGCAAGGCCACCGCCAGCACCGCCGACGCGGCAATCATGGCGTCGACCACCGAGCCGCCCTCGTCGAGCACACGCCAGGCCTGCTGCGTGGCGAGGTGGTGGCCGGTCACCACCGCCTGCCGCGTGCCGTAGAGGCTGGCGCGCGCGTCCGGTCCGGTATCCACGGCGCCGGTCAACGCAGTAACCCCGCGGCCAGCGTGCCGGCGAAGCAGCCTAGCCCGCAGGCCACGGGCAACAACCAGCCTGGCATGGCGGCGGCCGGTGCCGCGCGCGCGGTATCCGCCGCCGTACTCGCATGCACACCCGCCGCCGGGGCAACGGCCGGCGCCTCGCTGCCGACCAGCAGCGCCTGCTGGATATTGTGGAAAAAGCGCTCGGAGAACTTGCGCGCCGCGCCGTCGATCACGCGCGCGCCCAGCTGCGCCAGCTTGCCTTGCACGGCGGTGTCGGCCGAGTAGCGCAGCAGCGTGCCACCGTCCAGGTCTTCCAGCACCACCTGCGCCTGCCCGGCGGCGCTGCCCGCCGCGCCGGCCGAGCCCTCGCCCACCAGCGTGTAGCCGCGCCCGGCCTCCACGCCTTCGCGGCGGAAAGCCACGTCGAACGAGGCCCGGATCGGCCCGACGCCCGTCACCAGCGTGGCGACGAACTCGTCCGCGCCGCGCTGCGCGAGCGCGCGGCAGTCCGGCAGCGTGCGCTGCAGGAAAGCCGGGTCGTTGAGCGCGCGCCAGACCACGTCTCGCGGTGCCGGCAGGGTCTTGCTGCCTTCGATCAGCATGGTGGTGCCTCCGCGCCGACGCGGATGCCTGCCAGCCGCAGCCCCCGGTCGGCAATGCGCATGCGGTCGTTGAGGAAACGGAAGCGGCCGAAGCTCCAGGCCACCAGCGGCCGGGCGAAATCCAGCGCGGTGGGCCACTGGCGCGTGAACGAGTCATAGCGGCAGGCCCATTTCTGGGTCTGGTCGCTGATAAACCGCACCCGCTGCTCCCACGCCTGCAGCGCCGCCGGCACGTCCGCCGCAGCGCCGGCCATCTCGGCCAGCGCCAGTGCATTCATCAGTGTCAGGCCGGCGCCCTGGCCCAGCGTCGGCGGCAGACCGTGCGCGGCGTCGCCAAGCACGGCCACGTTGCCGACCGACCAGCGCGGGCAGTTCACCACGCCATAGTGGTACTGCGTCGACGGCGCCTCGCCCAGGCATGCCAGGAGCTCTCGCAGGCGCGGGAAGCGCGCGCTCCAGTCGGCTACGTCCAGCGGGATCGCCGCGGCGCGCCGGTCCGAGGCTGGCGCGACCATGTACACGTAAGTGTGCTCCGGGCCGGCCGGCGTCACGCCGATGCGGCGGTTGCCGGACCAGTGCTCCTCCGTGCGCGGCTCGGGGGTGAAGACGCGCGTCGGCACCAGGAAGCGATCAATCAGCGTCGGCAGTTCGCGAAAGCGCGAACCGATGTCCAGTGCCGTGCGCAACGCGGAATGCACTCCGTCGGCCGCCACCACAAGGTCGGCCGCATGAACTTGGCCGTCGGCCGTGACCAGGGCGCGTCGCCCGCCCGCCTGCTGGCGCAGGCCGGTGGCGCGCGAGGCGGTGACGATCTCTACGCCGGCGTCGAGCGCCGCGTCGCGCAAGCCTTCGATCAGGGTCTGGCGCGCAAAAGTGACCACGCGCGAAGTCCCCGACAAGGCACGCTGCTGCCGCACCGAACCGTCGGCAAAGCGGATCTGCGCCGCCGCCAGTGGCGTGCCGCGCGCTCGGATCCGCTCGTACACGCCCAGGTGTTCCAGCACCTCCAGGCTGTTGTTCTTGATATAGATCCCCGCGCCGATCTCGCGGATCTGCTCGCCCTGCTCGTGGACCCGCACGCGCCATCCCCGCCGCGCGAGCAAGGCGCCCAAGCTCAGGCCGGCGATGCCGCCGCCTGCTATCTCTGCTGTGCGTTGCATGCCGGCCTCACGCAATCTCGACCACCATTTCGAGCTCGATCGGCATGCCGAACGGCAGCGCGGCAAACCCCACCGCGCAGCGCGCATGCACGCCGGCGGGGCCGAACACCGAGGTCAGCACGTCCGAGGCGCCGTCGATGACTTCCGGCTGGCGCTCGAAATCCGGCGCCGAGTTGACCATGCCGAACAGCCGTACTACGCGCCGCACGCGCGACAGCTCGCCGATCTCGGCCTTGAGCGAGGCCAGCGCGCTGATCACCGCGGTGCGGGCGCCGTCGCGGCCCTGCTCAACCGACACGTCGGCGCCGAGCTTGCCCTTGTGAGTCTGGCGCGGGCCAACAAAAGTGCCGTGACCGGCCACGAACACCAGGTTGCCGGTGGTCACGGCGCCGGTGTAGTTGCCCACCGGCTTGCGCACTTCCGGCAGCTGGATATCCAGCTCGGCCAAGCGCTGCTCCGGCGTGTTGCCCTTCAACGATTCAAATACCTGGATCGACATGATTGACTCCTCTCTGGTTGGATGGCTTGTGTAGCTTGTGTGGCTCAGGTCGCGCTGCGCTTGCCGGCCACCAGCCGGATATGCGTGGCAGCGCCTGAAGTCAGCAGTGCATGGATGCCGAAGTCGTCGCGAAGGCGCTCAAAGGCCCGGGCGGACAGCGCCTCGGTTTCATCGGGGTCCAGGCCGAAGCCGGCGCAGAAGCCGGCGGCATCGTCCAAGAAGTGATCGACACTGGCAGCCGTGGTGCGCAGCGCAAACAGCGCGCGCACCAGCGGCACGCGCTGCCCCGGCAGCGCCGGGTAGATCAGCGCGGGCTCCGGCACGGGTTCGCTCAGGTCCCATCCGAAGGCGGCATAAACGTGGTGCCAGGATGGCTCGAACAGCGAAGCAAATGGCACGCGGTTGCCCACCGCTCCCGCCACGGCCAAGGCCATGCGCAGCTCCACGTTGCCGCTGCGGTCGAGCTGCTGCGCGTCATAGGCCAGCATGTGGCTGAGCTGGCCGGCGGCGACCGCATCGAAGATGCGCTGATCGCCCTGCACGTCCGGATGCGGGTAATGGACGGTGCCGGGATAGTGCGACAGGCCGCCGCTGCCGATCAGCACTGTGCGCTTGCCCAGCCGCGCCAGCGCGCGTGCCAGCGCCGCGCCGAAGCGGTGGCAGCGCAGCGGATCCGGCTGGGGCGGCACGTAGGCATTGACGAACACCGGGAGCATCGGAATGTCGCGGCCGAAGCCCATGAATTCGTAGGGAATGGTGAAGGCGGTGGGCAGGCGCGCGTCGAGCGTAAAGGCTATGTCAAAGCCCTCTTCACCCATCGCGCCCACCAGCGCCTGGCCCGTGATGCCGTCCACGCGCCAGTCGCCCCGGTGCTTGTGCATGCCGTCGGCGCTGGTGGCGGCGTGCACGCAAAACGGCGGCACGCAGTGCGTCACGAAGTGGTCGCCGTGGTCGTTGGACAGGACCACAATGCAGTCCGGCTCCAGCGCGCGCAGGCGGTCGCCGATCTGGCGCAGCGCCACGCGCACGCGCTCTACCTGCGCGGCATCCTCGGTCTCGGGCAGCGAGAGGAACTGGGGGGCATGCGGCACGATGGCGGCGCCGACCACGCAGGGCAAGGGGGTCCGGTTCATGCGGTCACCTCCGGGACGCTGTCGGTGACCGCGGCCAGCCCTTCGCGCACCGCGGCAACGATGCCCTGGTAGCCGGTGCAGCGGCACACATTGCCGGCCAGGTGGCTGCGCACTTCATCCTCGCTGCGCTGGCACCACTCCGCTGCTTCGGCCTGCATGGCGCAGGCGGTCACCATCATGCCGGGCGTGCAGAAGCCGCACTGCAGCGCGTGGTGGCGGCGGAAGGCTTGCTTCATGGCCTGCGCTGGCGCGTCAGCCAGCCCCTCCAGCGTGGTAACGGCACTGCCCTCGCAACCGGCAGCCAGCGTCAGGCAGGAGCGCACCACCTTGCCGTCGACGATCACATTGCAGGCGCCGCAGACGCCGTGCTCGCAACCCAGGTGGACCGAGGTCATGCGCAAGGAGTCGCGCAGGCAGTCGGCCAGCGAGCTGCCGGGCTCGATGTCGCAGCGGTGCGGCTGGCCGTTGAGCTCAAGGCTCAAGGTGATCAGGTTGGCTTCAGTTTCCATGGATACTCCGGTTCGATGCTTGCGCCGACGCGATCGCGCGCAGCGCATTGACGGTATGTCGGTGCAGCGACGCGGCGCCGTCGGGCACCGCCTCGGCCAGGTCGGCGCGAGCCGCCTCGTACAGCGCCTGCCGGCTGCAGGCGCCGCGGGCCAGCTCGGCCTCGGTGTGGGCCAGCCGCAGCGGTCCGCCGGGCAGCGCGCCCGCCCAGCACGACCAAGCGCCGCCGGCCAGGCGCACCGCCACCGCGGCACTGCTGGCGTATTCGCCTGCGCGCTGCATCAGCTTGGCGCGGCCCCACCCTTCCAACCCTAGCGAGGCCGCGGGTAAGGCAATCGCGGTGACCAGCTCGTCGACCTGCAGATCCACTTCAAGCGGGCCGCGCACGAACGCGGCCAGCGGCACGGTCTTGTCGCCCCGCAGACTGCTGATGCGCACCTGCGCCCGTAGCGCGTGGAACAACAGCGGCCAGTCGCCGGCGGGGTCGGCCTGCACCAGGCTGCCGCCCAAGGTGCCGCGATTGCGCACGGCGGCAAAGGCAATCTGCGCGGCATGCGCGGCCACCAGCCGCCAAACCGGCAGGTCGCCACGCTGGCGTTCCAGCGTGTCGTGGGTAACCATCGCGCCGATGGTGCCGTCCTGCAGCGACAGGCTGCGCAGCTCGGCTACGCGCGACAGGTCCACCAGCACGTGCGGGCGCACCACGCGAAAGCGCATCATCGGCAGCAGGCTCTGGCCGCCGGCGAGCACGCGGGCATCGCTGCCCAGCGCCGCCAGCAGCGCGATGGCTTGCTCAAGCGTGGTTGGGGCGCGGTATTCCAGGGCTGGCAGCTTCATGCCATCACCTCCGCATAGTCGGGATGCGCCAGCAGCTGCTCCAGCAGTCCGTCCGGCGTGATCGGCGTGGCGCATACCTGCACGTCAAACTCCTTGAGCGCGGCCCGCACCGCGTTGGCGATGGCCGCCGGCGGCGGCACCGAGCCGCCCTCACCCATGCCCTTGACCCCGAAGGCGGAGAACGGCGACGGCGTACACAGGTGGATGATGTCGACGGGCGGGATCTCCACCGCGCTGGGCACGTGGTAGTCGCCGAAAGTTACGGTCTCGGGCTGGCCGTCGGCGTTGTAGCGCATGGCTTCGTAGAGCGCCTGGCCGATACCCTGTGCGACGCCACCGATAATCTGGCCGTCGACGATCAGCGGATTGACCACGGTGCCGCAGTCCTCCGCGACTACGTATCCGGTCACGCGCACCAGACCGGTATCGATATCGACGCGCACCCGCGCGGCGTGCACGGCGTAGGAGAATGTGCCGGTTTCCACCTCGGGCCGGTAGGCGGCTTCCGCCGACATGCCCGGCGCGATCTCGCGCGGCAGTTGGTGGATGCCGATGTAGGCCACGCGCGCCACCTCGGCCAGTGTCACGGTGCGGCCGTCGGGCGCCATCAGTTTGCCGTCCTGCAACCGCAGCGCCTCGGCCGGGCAGCCGACCAGCACCGCGCCGATGCTGCGCGCCTTGGCCACCAGCGCAGCGCAAGCCTGCCGCACCGCACCGCCGGCCATCACGATCGAGCGCGAGGCCACCGTGCCCATGCCGAACGGCGCCGCCGCGGTATCGCCCTGGCGGATATGGATCCCGGCGGGATCCAGCGTGGTCACCTGCGCGGCAATCTGCGCCAGGCTGGTCTGGTGCCCCTGACCGTGCGACAGGGTGCCGACCTCGATCTCGAGCGAGCCGTCGCTGTGCAGCGTGGCGCGTGCCGATTCATGGCCGTACACCGCCGGCGATCCGCGCCGGCGCCATTCTTCCGCGCCGTGCGCGGCCTGCTCCACCAGCATGGCGTAGCCGATGCCCTCGCGCCAGCGCCCGCTGCCCGGCTCAGGCGTGCCCCACTTGGCGGCCACGCGTTCCACTGCGGCATCCAAGGCCTCGGCATAGTTGCCGGAGTCATAGACCAGGCCGGTGGCGGTGGTGTACGGAAATGCATTCGGCGGGATCAGGTTGCGGCGGCGCACCGCCACCGGGTCCAGCCTGAGCGCGTGCGCCACCTCGTCGACGATGCGCTCCATGGCAAAGCAGCCGCCTGGCCGGCCGACGCCGCGATAGGGGCCGAGCGGGCTCTTGTTGGTGTAGACGCTGACCGCCTCGAAGCGGTAGTTGCGCACGTCATACGGCCCCAGCAGCACGTTGGCCGCCATATTGGCCTCGATCGCACCGGTGGAAGTCTTGGCCGAATAGGCGCCCGAATCCACCACGATGCGTGCATCGATGCCATGGATGCGTCCGCTGGCGTCGAACCACGCACTCACCTCCTGTGCATGCTGGCGGCTATGGTTGCTCGCCACGAAGTGCTCGTAGCGGTCCTCAATCCAGCGCAGCGGATGCCCCACGCGCAGGGCCAGCGCGGCCAGCAGCACTTCTTCCGGGTACAGGTTGCTCTTGGCGCCGAAGCCGCCGCCCACGTCCGGCACGATCACGCGCAGCTCGGCCTCGCTGAGCCGGGTCAGCTGCTCGGCCACGAAGCTGCGCACCAGGTGCGGCCGCTGCGTCGACAGGTACAGCGTGAGATGGCCGCTGCGGCGGTCCGCGCTGGCGACGCAGCCGCGCGTCTCCAGCGGGCTCGCCAGCACGCGGTCCATGGCGAACTGCCGCGTCACGCGCCGCAGCCCGCCGGCGTCGGCCTGGGCCAGCATGGCGTCGAAGTCGCCGAGCGTGCGCGCCACGCGCATCACTACGTTCGAGGACAGTCCGGCATGCAGCACCGGCCCGGGGGTGGCCAGCTCGGCCACCGCATCCACTACCGGGGGCAGGACTTCGATATCAAGCTCCACTTCCTCGGCCAGGGTCTCGGCCTGCGCACGGGTCGGAGCCACCACCATGACCACCGCCTCGCCGACAAAGCGCACGCGGTCCACCGCCAGCAGCGGCCACGGCGCGCCATTGAACTCGTCACGCAACAGCGCGCAGGAAATCGGCAGCACGTCGCCGGCCAGATCGGCCGCGGTCCAGAAGGTGCCGGCAGGATACTCCTGCGGCAAGCGGATACCGCGCAGGTGGCCGTGCGCCACCGGGCTGCGCACGAACGCCACCTCCTGGCAACCGGGCAGCTCCACGTCGGCCACGAACTGCGCGCGCGCTTCCAGGTGTCGCGCATCCTCGCGGCGCTCCAGCCTGCGCCCGATCCACGGTTGCCCGGCCAGCGCCGCCAGATCCGGCGTGGGTTCCATCATCTTGGTCATGCGCGGCTCACTGGTCGATGGTGACGTTGGCATTGCGGATGATGGCGCGCCAGCGGCCGGTGTCCTGCACCATGCGCGCCTGGATCTCGGCCACGCTGCCGCCGAGCGGCACGAACCCTTGTCGCAGCAGGCCGGCCTTCACCTCGGGATCGGCCAGTGCGCGGTTGACCTGCGCGTTCAGCGACTCGATCACCGCCGGAGGCGTCTGCGCCGGCGCCATCAGGATGAACCAGCTCGACAGGTCGACCTCGGGCAGGCCCGCTTCTTTCAGTGGCGGTACCCCGGTCAGTCCCGGGAAGCGCGCCGGCCCTGCCACGCCCAGCAGCCGCACGCGGCCGGACTGGATCTGCGCCAGCGCCGGTCCCAGGTTCTCGAAGGTGTAGTCCACCTCGCCGCCGGCCAGCGCCACCGTGGCCGGCCCGCTGCCCTTGAACGGGACGTGAACGGCCTTGAGCTGTGCGCTCTGGTTGAACCACTCCGCCGCCAAGTGCAACGTGCTGCCGGTGCCGGCCGAGCCGAAGTTCAGGCCGCCCTGCGCCGACTTGCGCCGCGCCTCGGCCAGGAACTCGCGCACGGTCCTGGCCTGGATGTTAGGCCCCACCGCCAGGAACGCCGGCACCGTCACCAGTCCCACCACCGGCATCAGCTCGCGCGACGCCTGGTACGGCAGCCGCGCGTAGAGGGTCTCGTTGTTGACGATGGAGGTGGAGGCCACCAGTAAGGTGTAACCGTCCGAGGGGGCACGCGCGACGTGGCGCGTGGCGATCTGCGTATTGGCCCCCGGCTTGTTGTCGACCACCACTGCCTGGCGGTAGGCCTCAGCAAGCTTCTTGCCTATCAAACGTGCGGTGATGTCCGTACCGCCACCGGCGGCGAACGGCACTACCAACGTAATCGGCTTGTCCGGGTACTCGGCGTGCGCAAGGGTCACGCTGCATAACACCGCGGCGCCTGTCGCCAGGCGGGCCAGTATGCCGCGCCGTCGTAGCGCGAAAGTCGACAACAATCTCATGGGACGCTCCTTAGTATCCGTAGTATCAATCTCGTATACTTTATTTGAGCAAAGAATATGTTACGCTCCGCGAGTCGTCAAGCAGATCTTTTGCCCGTCCGGACGCGGACCTAATTCGTCACACCCCAAGCTGTCTAATCATCCTTTTGCTGACCAAGATGCAAGCCGTGCGCGATCCCGCGACCCCACGCTCCACCGACCAGCCCGCAACGGGCCTGCCAAAGCTGCCGCGCGACCTGGGCGGCGCCAACATGCAGGACAGCGTGTACAGCGCGCTGTTCGAGGGCATCGTGACCGGCAAGCTGCGGCCGGGCGAGCGCCTGCTGATCGACGACGTGGCCGAGCACTTCGGCGTCAGCAAGATCCCGGTGCGGGAAGCGCTCAAGGCGCTGGAGGGCAAGGGCTGGGTCGAATCGGCGCCGCGCCGCGGAACCTATGTGCGCAAGCTGTCGATGGTTGAACTGCATGAACTGTTCGAGCTACGCCAGCTGCTGGAGCCGGCCATCACCGGGCTGGCCGCGCACCGCCGCCGCACGCTGCACCTGCAGCAGCTCAGCCAGCTCGTCGACGAAGGCATCGCCGCGATCGAGCGCGACGACTACGCCGCTAGCTCGCGCGCGAACTCACAGTTCCATTCGGTAATTGCCGAAGCCGCTGGCAACCATTTCGCGCATGACGTGATCCGCGATATCGAACTGCGCCTGCGGCGCTATTTCGTCGCGTCCGAATGGGAGGAACGCAAGGAGTCGCTGCGCCAGCACGTGGCGATCTTCGAGGCGATCCGCGCGCAGGACGTGGCCGAGGCGGAGCGACTGACGCGGCTGCACCTGGCGCATACGGAAAGCATGGCAGCGCGGGGGTTGCCGGGGATTGACGCGCTCGACTGACCGGTCGTTATGGTGCCCAGCGACCCGGAATCGCCTTCCTATTTCGCCCGCTTCGAAGCGCGCGGTCCTCTTTGCAATGATTTCTGGGCTTGAACGCGGCGTCGAGCTGGGGAAGGTGGTCGAAGTCGAGAGTGCTGTAGCCCGACTGCAGACGGTACTTTCGGCCAGCCCCCTGGACGCCAAGGATGAGCCTAATTCCGCGCTCCATCTTGATTTGATGAACAGACTGCAGGCGGCTGTCGTGAAGTGTAGTAATGCCGGGTCTTCCGCAATTTGTGTGACGACGGCGAACTCGCGTGGAGGGACCTTGCCGTCGTCTCCCCCTACGTTAGCAAGCCGGGCCGCCGCCTCACCACCGAGGGCGTGGCCCAGCGCGTGCAACGCCCGAGCCTGCGATTGCGTACGACGTTGGTGCCGACCGGCCAAGGCGTGGATGTTCTCGGCAAACGTACGACGCGGGCAGCCGGCGTTCGCACACTTCAAACGACGCACCTCACGGCGAGAACGACCCGCTGCTCGAGCATCGGTCGTTCTTCCAGCCTGCGCACATAGCTGCCGTGGAGTCGGTTACTCCAACGATGGCAGGCAGGACAAGGTGCCGCACGAACCGTACTGCGGGCTTCGACAGTGATGGTCTCCCCTCGCGCGTCGGTGAGACGACGCGCTTACCCACACGGGCGAGAATACGATCGATCCCACTGGGAACTTGGCTCATGGTAACGATTAACGTAGGGCCAGATCGGCCCGAAATCAAGCCCTCGACGCGGCCGTCAGACAAAGTGCGGGAGACCCAGAATTGCTTCGTTCTACGGGCGGCGCGGGCGAGATCAGCACGGTCTTGCCGTCCGGCGCGGCGCGCCTGACGTTCTCCAGCGCCAGACGCGCCGAAGCCCCGGGCCGGTTCTCGACCAGGACCGGCGTGCCAAGCGATACGCGCAGCTTCTCGCCAAGCGTGCGCGCGAAGATATCCAGCGCGCCACCGGGCGCAAATCCGATAATGATGCGCGTGGGCGTCTCCGCGGTTGTTGCAGCGGTGGCATGCAAGGAAGCGGCGCCGAAGGCAACCGCCAGCGCGGTTGCCAACCGCCGCAAGGCTGCGCTGTGTCAGCGTCGCGGATCTTCATCCTTCTACCGTGGTGCTGGCATGAGCGATTTCGATCAGTTGTTGCACCGGGCGCCTCGGCGAGGCGACAGGGGGTGTAGGGAGAGCTAAATTCAATATATAACAGAGACATGACGCAAATGGACTCAACACGGCCCCAGTGTCCGCTCTACAAAGGTGGCCTCGAGCGACACGCCGAGAAAACGCGCGATCTCCACGATTTGCCCGTACAGCATCCATTGCCCGTGATGGATACGACAGCCTCGCTCGCGCGCAGCTGCCAGCAGCGCGGTCTCCGGATCGCGCACGACAGCCTCGCAGACCAGCGTGCCGGGGGCCAGGCGCTCGGCCGGCAACGGCAGCGCATCGTCATCGCGCAGGCCGAGCGACGTGGCATTTACCACCACATCGAACCCGGCCGGGTCATCGCCGCCCGCGTAGATCGCCACATCGGGCAGCGCTGCGCGCAACCGTTCGACCAGTTGCGCCGCCTTCTCCGCGGAGCGGTTGTGGATCACCAGCTCCGCTGGCCGTTCCCGCGCGATGGCGAAGGCCATGGCCTTGCCGGCGCCGCCGGCGCCGACCTGCAGGACGCGCTTGCCCGCCAGCGCGTGGCCGCGCTCGCGCAGGCCGGCGACGAAGCCGTCGCCATCGAAGTTGCCGCCGACCCAGATACGCCGGTCGCGGTCGTAGCGCAGCGCGTTGACCGAGCCGACCATGCGGGCGGTCTCCGTCAGCTCGGCGCACACCGCCACAACCGCTTCCTTGTGCGGCACGGTGACCACCATGCCGGCCAGGTTCTTCATGGCCGGCAGACCGTCGAGCAGTGCACGCAACTGCTCGGGCGCGACGTGGAACGGCACGCACACCGCATTTAGGCCCTGGCGGGATACCGAGGCGTTGAACAGCTGCGGCGTGCGCACCTGGCCGATGGGGTCGGCGATGATGCCGACAAGCTGGGTATTGCCGTCGATTTGCATGCTCAGATCCCCGCCATGCAGGTGTACTTAATCACCAGGTAGTCCTCGATGCCGTAGTGGGAGCCCTCGCGCCCCACGCCGGATTGCTTGACGCCGCCGAAGGGCGCCACCTCGTTCGAGATCAGGCCGGTGTTGACGCCGACCATGCCATATTCCAGCCTTTCGGACACGCGCCAGACGCGGCCCAGGTCGCGCGCATAGAAATAGCTGGCCAGGCCGAACTCGGTATCGTTGGCCATGGCCACGACCTCGTCCTCGGTGTCGAAGCGGAACAGCGGCGCCAGCGGGCCGAAGGTTTCCTCGCGCGCCACCAGCATGCCAGGCGCTACGTCCGCCAGCACGGTGGGCTGGAAGAACGAATGGCCGAGCGCATGGCGCTGGCCGCCCTGCAGCACGCGCGCGCCCTTGCCGATGGCATCGACAATATGCTCCTCCACCTTGGCCACGGCCTTGTCGTCGATCAGCGGGCCGATGCGCACGCCGTCCTCCATGCCGTTGCCGACCTTGAGCGCCGCCACCGCGGCCACCAGCTTCTGCGCAAAGGCATCATACACGCTCGACTGGACGTAGATGCGGTTGGCGCAGACGCAGGTCTGGCCGGCATTGCGGTACTTCGAAATGATCGCGCCTTCCACCGCCGCGTCGAGATCGGCGTCGTCGAACACGATGAAGGGCGCGTTGCCGCCCAGTTCCATCGACACCTTCTTGATCGTCGACGCGGTCTGCGCCATCAGCACGCGGCCCACTTCGGTCGAACCGGTGAAGGTCAGCTTGCGCACCAGCGGGTTGGTGCTCATTTCGCCGCCGATAGCGCTGGCGGAACCCGTCACCCCTGACAGCACGCCGGCGGGGATGCCGGCGCGTTCGGCCAGCGCCACCAGCGCCAGCGCGGTCAGCGGCGTCTGCGAGGCGGGCTTGAGCACCATGGTGCAGCCCACCGCCAGTGCCGGCCCTGCCTTGCGCGTGATCATGGCCGCGGGGAAGTTCCACGGCGTGATCGCCGCGCACACGCCCACCGGCTCCTTGGTGACGATGATGCGCTGGTTGCTGACCGGGGCCGGGATGGTGTCGCCGTAGACGCGCTTGCCTTCCTCGGCAAACCATTCGATGAACGAGGCCGCGTAGGCGATCTCGCCGCGCGCCTCGGCGAGCGGCTTGCCTTGTTCGGCGGTCATGATGCGGGCCAGGTCTTCCTGGTTCGCCAGGATCAGCTCGAACCATTTGCGCAGCAGCGCCGAGCGTTCCTTGGCGGTGCGCGCGCGCCACGCCGGCCACGCGCGGTTGGCGGCCTCGATCGCCTGGCGGGTCTCGTCGGCACCCAGCTGCGGCACCTGTCCCACGCGTTCGCCAGTGGCCGGGTTGATGACGTCGATGCGGCGCTCACCGTCAAGCCAGCGGCCGTCGATATAGCACTGCTGCCGCAGCAGCGAGGAGTCCTGAAGGTTCAGCATAGTCGGTGTGATGGGTTAGGCCGTATCAGCCGGCCATATAGAGGCCGCCGTTGACGTGCAGCACTTCGCCCGTGATGAAGCTGGCGGCGCCGCTGCACAGGAAAGCGATCGCGCTGGCGACTTCGCGCGGATGGCCCAGCCGCCGCAGGGGGGTCTGCTCCACCGACTCGGCACCGCGCGCGCGCACCAGTTCGGCCGTCATCGGCGTTTCAATGATGCCAGGCGACACGGCATTGACACGGGTCCGCGGCCCCAGTTCGCGCGCCAGGCTGCGCGTGAGGCTCAGCAGCGCCCCTTTGGAGGCCGCATAGTGGGCGTTGCTGTAGGCGCCGCGGTGCGCCGCCACCGAGGTCAGGTTGACGATGGCGCTACCCTCCCGCAAAACGGGAATCGCTCGGCGGATCAGGTAGAAGACGCCGTCCAGGTTTATGCCAAGCGTCTGGCGCCACTGCGCGTCGGTCATTTCCGCGACCGGCTGGGCCTGGTACAGGCCGGCCGACGGCACCAGGAAATCGATGCCGCCAAAGCGCTCCACCGCCGTGGCCACGGCGCGCGCGCTGTCGTCCGGGCTGGCGGCGTCCATGGGCAGCGCCACGATGCGATCCGGGTCGCTGAGGCCGCGCGCGAAGCTGGCCAGGCCGTCCGCGTCCAGGTCAGTCAGCACCAGGTTGGCGCCGCCGGCGTGGAACAGGCGCGCGACCTCGCGGCCGATCCCTCCGTTGGCGCCGGTCAGCAACAGCGTACGCGATGCAAAGTCAGACATGCAGGGTCTCCGTGCGGTCGATTCGATTCAGATATGCAAGGCGCGGCCATAGGCGGCCAGGACGGCCTCATGCATCGCCTCGGACATGGTTGGGTGTGGCAGCACGGCTGCCATCAGCTCGGCCTCGGTGGTCTCCAGCGCCTGCGCAATGCCGTAGCCCTGGATCATCTCGGTCACCTCTTCGCCCACCATGTGGGCGCCCAGCAGTTCGCCGCTGCCTTCATCGAACACCACCTTGACCAGCCCGCCGGTGGCCCCCATCGCGATGGCCTTGCCGTTGGCCGAGAACGGGAACCTGCCCACGCGCACGCGGTGCCCCTCCGCCATCGCCTGCGCTTCGGTCAGGCCGACGCTGGCCACTTGCGGATGACTGTAGGTACACGCCGGGATCCGGCGCGGGTTGAGCGGATGCGGCTGCAGCCCGGCTATGCCCTCGATGCAGATCACGCCTTCATGGCTGGCCTTGTGCGCCAGCCAAGGCGGGCCGGCCACGTCGCCGATGGCGTACACGCCTGGCTCGCCGGTACGGCCGAACGCGTCCGTGACGATATGCGTGCGCTCGACCCTGACCCCGGTGCCTTCCAGGCCGAGATCCTCGACATTGCCGACGATGCCGGCCGCGACCAGCACCACGTCAGCCTCAAGCCGTGAGGACGCGCTGCCTGCCAGCGTCACCGTCCACCCGGACGCACCGCGCTGGGCACCCTCCAGGCGGGTGCCGGCGTGGATGGCGATGCCGTCGCGCCGGAGCTGGTTCGCCACCTGCGCGGAGATCTCCGCGTCCTCCGTTGGCAGGATGCGCTCGGCCATCTCGACCAGGGTGACCTGCACGCCCACCGCGTGATAGAAGCTCGCGAACTCCACCCCGATCGCCCCCGCGCCCACGATCAGCATGCGGCGCGGGATCGCCGGCGGCGCCAGCGCCTCTCGGTAGCTCCAGACGGTGCTGCCGTCGACCGGCAATTGCGGCAACGGCCGCGCGCGTGCGCCGGTGGCAAGGACGATATGGCCGGCGCCGATGGTGCTGGCCTGGCCGTCTGCCGCGCTCACCTGGAGCCGGCCCTTGCCCGCCAGCCGCCCATGACCGCTGAGCACGGTGACGCCGTGCTTCTTCATCAGGTGCGCCACGCCCTTGTTGAGCTGCGCCGCCACCGCGCGCGAACGCGCCACCATGGCCGGTACATCCGCCCGGGGCTCGGCCACGGTGACGCCATAGGCCGCGGCGTCCTTTACCATGCGCAGCACGTCCGCCGAGCGCAGCAGGGCCTTGGTTGGGATGCAGCCCCAGTTCAGGCAGATGCCGCCGAGCACATCCTTCTCGATCACGGCGGTGCGCATGCCCAGTTGCGCGGCGCGGATGGAGGCCACGTAGCCGCCGGGCCCGCCGCCGACGATGGCAAGGTCGAACGAAGATGTCATCGCGCCCCCTTCAGACCAGCATGGCCAGCGGGTTTTCCAGCAGGCGCCGGAACGCGGCCAGCCACTTGGCCGCCAGCGCGCCGTCGATAGCGCGATGGTCGACCGAGAGCGTGCAGCGCATGACCTGGGCCACCTCGACCTTGCCATCGCGCACCACCGGCATCGCCTGCGCGGCTCCCACCGCCAGGATAGCGGCCTGCGGCGGATTGATGATGGCGGAAAACTCGCCAACGCCATGCATGCCGAGGTTGCTGACGCTGAAGCTGCCGCCCTGGTATTCGTCCGGGCGCAGCTGGCCCGCGCGCGCACGGGCCGCCAGCTCGGCGATCTCGGCGCTGATCGCCGACAGCGGCTTGCGCTCGGCCGCGCGCACGATCGGGGTGATCAGGCCGGTGTCGGTCGACACGGCCACGGCGATGTCGGCCGTGCGGAACTGGCGCAGCGCGGTATCGGTCCATGCCACGTTGGCCTCCGGCACCTCACGCAGCGCCACGGCCACCGCGCGCACCACGAAGTCGTTGACGGAGATCTTGCGCGCGGCGCCGGCGTTGATCTCGGCGCGCAGCGCCAGCAGCCGGTCCACCTGGCAGTCCGCCGACAGGTAGAAATGCGGGATGGTGGCCTTGCTTTCCGCCAGCCGGCGCGCAATGGTGCGCCGCATATTGCTGTGCGGAATCTCGATGAATCCTTCGGCGGCGGCATCCTGCACCGGTGCCGGGTTGCCGGATGCCGGGGCCGTGGCAAGGGCCGGGACCGCAGCAGGAGCCTGGGCCGCCTCCACATCGCGCCTGACGATCCGCCCGTTCGGGCCGCTGCCCGTCAGCTTGGCAAGGTCGAGGCCGCATTGCGCGGCCAGCCGCCGTGCCAGCGGGCTCGCGAAGATGCGGGCGGGCGCGGTGGCGGGTTCGGCGGCCAGGGGCTCTACAGGCACCGCGGGCTCCTGTGCTGGCGGCTGCGCCCCAGGCACCACGATGGCGCCAGACGACGCGATCAGCGCGTCGATATCGGCATGCGTCTCGCCATTGACCAGCAGCACGCCAATCGGCGCGCCGACCTCCACCTCCTGCCCGGGCCGAGCCAGCATCCGGCCGAGCGTGCCGGCGGTGTCGGCGTTGAGCTCGACCATCGCCTTGTCGGTCTCGATCTCGGCAATGCAGTCGCCCACGGCAATCTTGTCGCCCTCCTGCCGGGTCCAGGCCTGCAGGGTGGCGTGGGTGGCATTAGCGGCCACCTCGGGCATGCGCAGCAGGATGGCCATCAGGCATCTCCCTTGGCGATCAGGTCGGGACGATAGCCGGCGATGTCGGTGTAGTGGACGATCTCCAGCACGTTGCCCTCCGGGTCGCGGCAGAACGCCAGGTAGGTGCCGGGGCGGACTTCGACGCGGCGGGGACCGGTCATGAACTCGACGCCCTGCGCCAGCATGGCATCGACCACGGCCTGGATGTCGTCGACGATGAAGGTCAGGTACGACGCGTTGGCCTTGTCGAGGATATATGCCGTCGCCGGCTCGGCGGCGGGCGGGTGCTGCGGCGCCAGCAGCTTGATGCGCTCGCCATAAGGGGTCTGCAGGCGCACGACGGTGTAGCCCTGCGCGTGCATCGCCGCCTGCACTGATTTCTCCGCCGGCACCACCACCTCGCTGAGAAAGGTGAAGCCCAGCACGTCTTCGTAGAAGCGGCGCATGCGGGGCAGGTCCCGGACCGCGATGCCGACTTCCAGTGGTACCACCATGTTCATCTTCATTTCCATGACTCCCCGGTTCAGGCCAGGCCCTTGTCGCGCATCACATGGCGCAGGGCGTCGATGACTTCTTCGGTGCGCGCCGCCGCCGCCCGTTCGAGCACCTTGGAGATGCTCGGTGCCGCTTCCGCGCCGGTGACGCGCTTCACGGGCTGGTCCAGCCAGTCGAAGCAGCGCCGCTGGAGTTCGTCGGCAAGCCAGCCGCCATAGGACGTCCCGCGCGCGCCCTGCTCCACGATCAGCACGTTGTTGGTCTTGCGGATGCTGGCTTCGATGGTCTCCCAGTCCAGGCTGGCGCGGTCGAGCCAGCGCAGGTCGATCACCTCGGCGTCTACGCCGGTCTTCTCCACCGCTTCCAGCGCGTGGCCGACCATCGACAGGTAGGTGATGACCGTGACCTCGCCGCCCTGGCGCCGCACCGCCGCCTTGCCCAGCGGCAGGCAGTAGTCCAGGTCGTCCACCGGACCGAGCGCGGAGCTGTTGTACAGGTCCACGTGCTCGATCACCAGCACCGGGTCCTTGCAGGCCAGCGCGGTATTCATCAGTCCCACATAGTCGAACGGGTTCGACGGCGCCACGATGCGCCAGCCCGGATTGGTCGCGAAGATCCCGGCCGGGTCCATCGAATGCTGGGAACCGTAGCCGGTGCCCATCGCCACCTTGGTGCGCAGCACCAGCGGCACGTCGCTCTCGCCGCCGAACATGTGCCGTGCCTTGCCGATCTGGTTGAAGACCTGGTCGGCGGCGACCCACATGAAGTCGGGGTACATGAACTCCACCACCGGCTTGAAGCGGCCATCCAGCGCCACGCCGCCGCCCAGGCCGACAAAGGCGTTCTCGCTGATCGGTGTGCCCAGCACGCGCCCCGGGAAGCGGTCGCGCAGCCCGCGCGTGGCGCCGTTGGTCCCGCCCTTGAGCCGGTGAACGTCTTCGCCCATGACCACTACCGTGCTGTCGGTTTCCATGCGCCGGCCCATCACATCGGCCACCACGTCGACGAACTTGCGGGTGTCGAGCATGCCGGTGAAGGTATCCTGGTCCGCGTAGCGCAGCCCTTCCAGTTCCTTCAGCTCGCTGCGGATGCCCACGTCGCGGAAGTCCGGGCTGGGCCACAGTTCCGGGCGGATGATGCGCTTGCCCGCCTTGCCGGACGAATCGGGCTGCGTCAGCGCCGCCATGGCGGCGTGCATCGCTGCCCTGACGCGCTCGCGCAGGGCCTGCACCTGCTCCGCCGTGATCAGGCCACGCGCCTGCATTCGGCCCGCCAGCAGCTCGAGCGGATCGCGCGCGCGCCACTGTTGCTCCTCTTCCTTGCTGCGATAGCCGAATGCGCTGCCCGGGAACGGGCCGTTCTGGTGGAAGAAGCGATAGACCTCCGCCTCGATCACGGCCGGGCCGTGGCCGGCGCGCATATGGGCCAGCGCCTGCTGCATCACTAGGTGAACCGCCAGCGGGTCCATGCCGTCGACCTTCCAGCTGCGGATGCCGAATCCCGGCCCGCGCGCGGACAGGCGCGGCTCGGCCGTCGATTCCGCCACGGTGGTGGAGACCGCATAGCCGTTGTTCTCGATGAAGAAGCACAACGGCAGTTTCCACGCGGCGGCCAGGTTCATCGTCTCCAGCACCGAGCCGATGTTGACCGCGCCGTCGCCGAAGTAGGTCACGGCCACCGCGTCGGTCCCGGCATGCTTGTGCGCCCAGGCAGCGCCCGCCGCCAGCGGCACGCCGCCGCCGACGATGGCGTTGGTGCCCAGCGCGCCGGCCTCGGCCCACTGCAGGTGCATCGAGCCGCCGCGGCCCTTGCAGAAGCCCTGCGCCAGCCCGAGGATCTCCGCCAGCGTGCGCTGCAGCAGCGTCTGCACGGCGGTGGAAAACGGCGCATCGGGATCCAGCCCTTGCGGCGCCAGGTAGCCCAGCGCCTTGGACAGGAACTGGTGGTGGCCGCGGTGCGAGCCGTTGACCTGGTCGGCGCCGGTCAGGCCGACGATGGAGCCGGCCGCGCCGCCCTCCTGCCCGATGCTGGAGTGCGCCGGCCCGTGGACCAGGCCTTCGGCGGCCAGTTCCAGCACGGCTTCTTCGAAGCCGCGGATCAGGTGCATGTGGGTCAGCATGGTGCCCAGCAGGCCGGGATCCGCGTTGGCCCAGTCTTCCTCCGTGGTGCGCAACTCGACCCAGTCGGCGCCGGGTTGCAGGGCGATGCATTCAGACATGGAATAGTCCTTGGTTCAGGATGTTCGGATCGTGTAGACCGGGCCGCCCGGGCTCAGAAGCCGTCGGCCGTCCAGCCCCCGTCGGAGACCAGCGCGTGGCCGGTGATGAACGCGGCCGCGTCCGACGCCAGGAACAGCGCCACCTCGGCCATCTCCTCCGGGGTGCCGAAGCGGCGCAGCGGCGTGCGCGCCATCAGCGCCTCGGCGTCCAGCGCGCGGCGCTCGATCAGCGTGTCGGTCAGCGCGGTGCGCGTATAGCCCGGACAGACGGCATTGACGCGGATATTGTGCTGCGCCCATTCGGCCGCGAGCGATTTGGTCAGCGACACCACCCCGGCCTTGGCCGCGCAGTAGGCCAGCCGGTTGGCCGACGACACCATGCCCCACATCGACGCGGTGCTCAGAATGACGCCGCCGTTCTGGCGGATCATGCGGCGCGCGGCGGCCTGGGTGCAGTAGAAGACGCCGGAGAGGTCGATATCGATGGCGCGGCGCCACTCGGCCGGCGTCAGCGCGATCGACGGCTTGTTCATCGAGATGCCGGCGTTGTTGAGCAGGATGTCGATGCGGCCGAAGCGCGCCTCGGCCTCGGCGCACGCGCGCTCGACCGCCTCGTCGTCGGTGATCGACGCCTGCACGGTCAGGACCTGCAGGCCGGGGAAGGCCGCCTCGAGCTCGTGCCGGGTAGCGGCCAGCCCTTCGGCGTCCAGGTCCAGCAGCACCAGCCGCGCCCCGTGGCGCGCGAAGCCGTGGGCCATGGCGCGGCCGATGCCGCTTGCACCACCGGTGTTGAGCACCACCTTGCCTTCCAGGCCCGGGTAGCGAGCCGGGGCAAATGGTTGCGCGCCGGGAAATCCGGCAAAAGAAGGAGCGTTCATACCGCGAGCCAGTCCTTGAGTAGTTGGGGGTTGGAGGTCAGTTGTTCCGGGGTGCCTTCAAACACGATGCGGCCATGGCCCATCACGCAGACGCGGCTCGACACCTTGAGCGCGATGGCGAGCTTCTGCTCCACCAGCACCACCGAGACGCCGCGCCGGTGGATGTCGCGGATGGCTTCGCCGACCACGGCGACGATCTTGGGCGCCAGGCCTTCGGTGGGCTCGTCGATCAGCATCACCAGCGGGTTGCCCAGCAGCGAGCGGCACATCGTCAGCATCTGCTGCTCGCCGCCGGACAGGCTGCCGGCCTTGGTATTGCGGCGTTCCTTCAGGCGCGGGAAGTAGTCGAACATCTGCGCCACGGTCCACTGCGGCGCGCCCTCTGGCGCGCGCTGCTCGCCCATGCGCAGATTCTCGTCGACGGTCAGGTTGGCAAACACCTCGCGCTCTTCGGGCACGTAGGCAATGCCGCTGCGGCAGATGGCATACGAGCGTGCGCCAGTCAGGTCGCGGCCGCGCAGGCGGATGTGTCCGGCCGACGGCGGCACCAGCCCCATGATCGCCTTGAGCGTGGTCGAGCGGCCGGCGCCGTTGCGGCCGAGCAGGCTCACGACCTCGCCCTGGCCGACCTGGAAGTCCACGCCATGCAGGATGTGGCTTTTGCCGTAGTGCGCGTGCAGCTTATCCACCGACAGCAGCGGTGCGGGGTTCATACGCTGACCTCCTCGCCCAGGTAGGCTTCCTTCACGCGGGCGTTGTTGCGGATTTCGTCGGGCGTGCCGGTGGCGACGATCTCGCCGTAGACCAGCACGCTGATGCGGTCGCTGAGCGAGAACACCACGTCCATGTCGTGTTCCACGATCATCAGCGTGCGGCCCCGCGTGACCTCGCGGATCAGCCCCGCGGTGTAGCTGGTTTCCTCGTGCGACATGCCGGCCATGGGCTCGTCGAGCATGATCAGCTGCGGATCGGACGCCAGCGTCATGGCGATCTCCAGCGAGCGCTGCTCCGAGTACGACAGCTCCCCGGCAATCACCTGCGCGCGGCGCGCGAGCCGCACCTGCTCCAGCAGGTGCGCGGCCTCCTCATTGACCGCGCGCGCCTTGTGGGCAAACTTCCACAGCGTGTATTGGAGGCCATGCCGGCGCATCAGCGCCAGGCGCAGGTTCTCGAACACAGTCAGGCCGGCGAAGATATTGGTGATCTGGAACGAGCGGGCCAGGCCACGGCGGTTGATGTCCTGCGGCGAGAGGCCGTGGATCGGCTTGCCGCCGAGCATGATCTCGCCGCGCGTAAGCGGCAGGCGTCCCGAGATCAGATGGAACAGCGTGGACTTGCCGGCGCCATTGGGGCCGATCAGCGCATGGCGCTCGCCCGGCACGATGTCCAGGTCGACGCCGCGGATGATGTCGACGTCGCCGAACGACTTGCGCAGCCCGCGCAGCGACAGGATGGGGGATGCGGTCATGCGGGGTTCCTCCCGGCCTCGATGGCGTCGCCGGCGGCGATGTCCGTGGTTTCTGAGTCCTCGCGCAGCCGCAGCCAGCGCTGGCTGGCATGCCGGGCCAGCATGGCGCCTGCGCCCACGAGCATCGCTGGCGGCAGCCACGTCAGCGCCGACAGCGGCGCCCATTCGCGGCCGAACAGCGGGATCGGCGGCCAGCCGGCGCCACCGTTCAGCGCGGCCAGCGCGCGATAGTCCTGCGAGAAGAAGCGCTGCAGCAGTTCCACGCCGAACACGGTGCCGCCCGCCAGCAGCAGCGTGGCGACGACGAACGCGGCGGCGATCGGCAGCAGGCGGCGCGCGCCGTAGGTCTTGCTGCCGGCGACCCACCAGGTCAGCAGGCCCGAGATGCCGGCCGGCATGAACAGCATCACCAGCACAAACACGATGCCCTGGTACAGCAGCCACGAGCGCGTCAGGTCGGACACCGCATAGCCGAAGAAGGTCATCAGCGCCGCGCCGAGCGCCGGCCCCAGGAAGACCTTGACGCCGCCGATATAGCTGTTGAGCACCACCGCCGCGGAGACGCCGGCGTCGAACACGACGTAGTTGGCGGCCTCCATGTTGATGGCCTGCAGGCCGCCGGCAATGCCCGAGAACATCGTGGAAATGGCGAACACCAGCACGCCGAGCCGATGGATGTCGTAGCCGAGGAAGCGCAGCCGGTTGGCGTTCTCGCGCAGGCCCAGCGTCAGGCGGCCGACCGGCGTCAGCGTGTACAGGTAGAGCAGCGCCAGCGACAGCAGCACCCAGGCCAGCGTCAGGTAGTAGACCTGGTTGCTGTCGCCGAAGGTCAGGCCCCAGGCCGGCATGCGCATGGTGGAGATGCCGGCTTCGCCGCCGAACCAGCTCTTGATATGCGGCGCCAGCGCATGCAGCAGCTCGGCCAGTGCCAGCGTGATCATGGCGAAGTAGACGCCGGTGCGCTTGGTGGCGAACCACCCGGCGACCAGGCCGATGGCAAGCCCGGCCGCGCCGCCCGCCAGCGGCAGCAGCGGCGTGGGCAGCAGGCCGTTTCCGCCCACGGCGTTCATGGCGTGGACCGTGGCAAATGCACCCACGCCAAAGTACGCGGCATGGCCGAACGAGAGCATGCCGCCCTGTCCGCTGAGCAGATTGAAGGCCATCGCGAACAGCACCGCGATCAGCATCTGGATGGTGGCGTTGACCAGCGACGGCGACAGCACCGCGGGGGCGGCGACCAGCGCGGCAATGGCGAGCGCCAGCAGGATCGTGCGGGAATGACGCATGCTTACTCCTTTTCGCCCATCAGGCCGGACGGGCGGCACAACAGGATCAGCAACATCAGCGCGAACGGGATCGTTGCCGACAGGCTGGACACTTTGAGGGTCAGCAGCCCGCCTGCATCCCTGGCCCAGTCGCCCGCGCCCACCAGCGCCAGCAGGTCGGCCAGGCTGCGGTCCACGCCGACCGACAGCGCCGTCATCAGGCCAATCAGCAGCGAGGCCACCATGGCGCCCTCCAGCGAGCCAAGCCCGCCCACCACGACCACCACGAAGACCAGCACGCCCAGTTCCAGCGCCATGTTGGGGTTGGTGGTATAGAAGGCGCCCGCCACCGCCCCGGCCAGGCCGGCCAGCGCCGCGCCGATGCCGAACACGCCCATGAACACCAGCGGCACGTTGTGGCCCAGCGCCTCGGCCATGCGCGGCTTGTAGATGGCCGAGCGCACCACGATGCCGACGCGGGTGCGGGTCAGCAGCAGGTAGATGACCACGAACATTGCGACGGCCACAATGCCCATGAAGACGCGGTAGAATGGGTAGGTTGACGCGCCCACGTGGAACGCGGCGAAATCCAGCGACGCGGGCACCCGGTAGTCGACCGGGAAGTTGCCGAAGAACAGCTTGACCAGTTCGGCGATGATGAACGACAGGCCGAACGTGAGCAGCAGCTCATGGGCATGGCCGTGGTGATGGACACGGCGCAGGAAAAAACGCTCCACGGCCACGCCGACCAGTCCCACCAGCAGCGGCGACACCACGATGGCGAGCCAGAAGCCGATCACGCCCTGCAGCGAAAAGGCAAGGTAGGCACCCAGCATGTAGAACGATGCATGGGCAAAGTTGAGCACGCCCATCATGCCGAAGATGAGCGTCAGGCCGGCGGAGACCATGAACAGCAGCAGGCCGTAGATGGCGCCGTTGAGCAGCGAGACGATGAAGTATTCCATGTGCGCTTCCTGGGGACGAGCCGGGCCGCCGCGCGCCGGGACCAGCCCGTGCGCGCGTGGCGGGTGCGGCCCGGACGGGCCGCGGACGCGGGGGAAGAGGCCTAGGCCGGGCGCTGCATCTTGCAGCTGGCCTGCGGCGGCGTGGCGGCTTCCGCGGCGGAGAAAGCCTTCACCGGCTTGAAGCCCATGTCGGTGCCGTCCACCTTGAACCTGGCATCCTTGCTGACCACCGACACCACCATCGGCAGCAGCACCTGGTGGTCGTCGGCACGCATGCTCAGCTCACCCAGCGGCCCCTTGAGCGTGGCCTTCTCCAGCGACTTGGCCAGCGCGGTGACGTTGAGCTTGCCGCTCTCGGGCTTGACCGTCTTCAGGGCTTGGCCCAGCATCTCGATGCCGAACACCGCCTGCGGCTCCACATAGGCGGGCAGATGCCCGGCCTTGGCCTTGAAGTCGTTGGCGAACTTCTCGCCCTCGGCGCCGCCCGCTTCCGCGTTGAACGGATGGGCGACATAGTGGCCGAGCGCCACCTCGCCGGCGTTGCCGAGATTGCCCGGCTGGTCCAGAAACACCGTGGCGAAGCGGGTCTTGAGGCCTGCCGCCTTGGTGGACTTCATCAGCAGCAGCAAGTCGTTCGACCAGTTGCCGGTCATCGCGGTATCGGCCTTGGTCGCGGCGATCTTGGCCACGTAAGGCGAGAAGTCCTGCACCTTGTTGACGTCGTGCAGCGTCTTCTCCACCACCTGGTAGCCGCCCGCGTCCGCGTCCCTGGCGATCGCCTTCTCCATGTCCATGCCCCAGGAATAGTTCTGGTTGATGGAGTACACGCGCGTGCCGAGCGCATTGAGCGGCTTCATCGCGCCGACCAGCGCCTTGACGCGGATCTCGGCGTTGGTGGCGAACTTGAAATGGTAGAAGTGGCACTTCTCGCCGGTCAGCTCGAGCGCTTCGCCGCCAACGTTGAGGAACAGGATCTCCTTGCCCGGATTGCGCAGGTTGTACTTGCGCACGTCCTCGGTCAGCTGGCCCGATACCGCCGACGATGCGCCCTGGACCACGATCTGCACGCCATCGGCAATGGCGGCCTTGAGCTTGTCGGCGGCGCCGGCGGGACCACCCTGGTTGTCGTACTCCACCAGCTGCAGCGGTTCGCCGTTCCAGCCCCCGGCGGCATTGATCTTGTCGATCGCGTAGCGCGCCGCGGCACGGAACATCAGGCCGGTAGAGGCTTGCGGGCCCGACAGCGTCTCGACGATGGCGATCTTGACCGGAGCCGCGTTTGCGGCGCCCCCCAGCAGCGAAAGGGCCGCGCAAGCGACAAGACGACTGGGAATACGGCTACCGCTCATGGTTGTCTCCTATTGTGATGGTCTGGCGGAAGTGGCCTGACAACAATCAAAAGTGGTCAGACCAGTGAAATATAAGAAGTCCGGCGGACACAGTCAATGCTGTATTGGCGGATCTAGGGTTTCCACGGGGAAAGCAATTTCCCGGAATGTAGCGCGCGGGGCATGCTACATTAACCTGTAAGACCAGTTACACACCGATCCATGCAAGGAACCGAGCGCCCGGCCGAGGGAGAAGAATCATGACGTCGAGAGGATCTGCCCAAGTGCTGAAGACATCCAAACGCGCGGAAGGGACATCGTTCTACCCCGAGCCCAAGCACCTGCCCGACGAGATTGCGTCGCGGCTCACGCAAGCTATCCAGGCCGGCGAGTTCGCAATCGGCGACCGGCTGCCCAGCGAGCGCGATCTTTGCGAACAGTTCTCGTGCAGCCGCGCGGTGGTCCGCGAAGCCCTCTCGCAACTCAAGAGCGAGGGACTGGTCTCGTCACGGGCCGGCAGCGGCGTGTTTGTCACCGAGCGCAGCCAGAAGCAGGCATTTCGGATGCAGGACGTCACCATTGACGAGAAGGACTCGCTGGCCATGGTGATGGAACTGCTGGTGACGATCGAAGTGGCAGCAACCCGGTTCGCCGCCATGCGCCGCTCGCCGGAAGACCTCAAGCGCATCAAGCGCGCACTGATCGGGATGGAATACGAGATCGCCAACGACCGGCTGGGCGATGAGGAGGACTTTGCTTTCCACCAGGCGATCGTGGACGCCACGCACAACCCGCATTTCCGGGCGCTGTCGGAGCACCTGGAGCATGGGGCAAGGCGCGTCATCCGGCAGGCACGCAGCAACACCAAGGCGCAGCATGCCGACCTGATCGAGGCCGTGCAGCAAGAGCACAAGGCCATCTATGACGCCATCGCCGCCGGCGATCCGGCGCGCGCTGCGGCAGCCGCGGAAATCCACCTGCGCAACGCCGCGGAACGGCTGAATATGTATCTGAAGGGTTGAAGATTGCCAGCTTTGGGCGGCTCGCCGGCACTTCTATATACGGCGCGGGTTCCAGGCAGATTCCGAAGTGACAGATTTGCGGGTCTTCCGCAATTTGTGTGACGACGGCGAACTCGCGTGGAGGATCTTGTCGCGTGGAACGGCCGTCGTCTCCATCGCCCCCACCACCATTCTTCTGCTTATTCGCGAACCTGGGCGAGCCCCGTCGGCCTCGCCCTGGCCCCACGAGCTTATTCCTCTGCGATGGCGAACGGGCCAGCGGGTCCAGTAGGACAAGGCGGGCCGTTTCAGCTTGGCTTCAATACCCGCAGCCGCAGAAGCTCGATGTTCGCGCGGCCATACATCTGCCGCTTGAGGAACTTGAGCCGGTTGACGTGACCCTCGGTCTGGCCATTGCTCCATGGCAGCTTGAAGGCCGCCCGCACAGCCGGTAAGTCGGCGCGCAGGCTTGCGCGAACCTGCGCATTTCCGCAGCGTCGCAGCGCGACAGACGCTTCAACCATCGATCGAACTGCCGCGGACTTCGCCGGTGCATGAGCCCGAGAAACTCCCGCGCGAGGCTGCGGACCTCGCCCACCACGGGTTCGATCTTGCACAGCGCCTGCACGAAGCGCTCGTGGTCCGCGTTCCTGGGCTCCGCGACCGCGAGCTTCCTCCATCCTATAAGCCATCCGAACACGCGCCGGGCCGACGGGCACGGCATCGTGCGCACGGGTGCCTGGAAAAGAGGCTTCTTGCCCTGCGGAAAAAGGAGGCGAATCACGCAATTCCGAACGGCGGCGCGACTGCCCGTGTATCCTCGCTGCTTGAGTTCCCGCCAGATCAGTTCAGGAAAGCGACAGCCCTGTGCGATTCGTTCCTCGATATCGCTGAGATAAGGATCTAAAGGCGTCGGACCCCGCGCCCTGGGGGCGCGCTCCGGGAATGCCCCCGCGGTGATGAAGTTGCGCACGGTTCGATGGTCGATTGAGAGCTCTTGCCCGATTCCTTTCATCGTGCCGCCCTGGGCGTGTAGCGCCATAACCCGCTCGTACAGCTCCACCCGCGAGGCGCGTCGCTGATCGCTCAGACGCTGCCATGACCACAGTGAGTTGCGGCTCAGCTCCCGCTGCCGGCCCAGGGTCACGCCACGGACCTCGACTTGCTGCGCGGCTTGGCGCAGTTGCGGTCCGAGTCGGCACAGCAGTCTCTCGACATTGTCGCGCAGGTTGCAAAGTAGATGCCAGCGATCCGAGACCTGAGTGGCTGCCGGCAGCGCGATGTCGACCGCCTCGGAGTACGCCCCGGCCCGGTCCCTGGCGACGATCTCGATCGATGGGTGCGCACGCATCCACGCGGCCACCGCAGTGCCTTCCCTGCCTGCGAACACTTCGATCGGCTCACGTCGCTCCAGGTCGACGATGATCGTTCCGTACTGGTGACCGCGCGCGATCGCCCAGTCATCGATGCCGATGACCCGCGGTCGTGGTTTGCGCTTGCGCTCAGGAGCTCTTCGCAACTCCCGCAGCACGGTGTCGGCACTGGTGCGCAAGCCCAAGGCGTTAGCTAGCCGGGCAGCCGCCTCACCGCCGAGGGCATGGCCCAGCGCGTGCAACGCCCGAACCTGCGATCGCGTTCGACGTTGATGCCGACCGGCCAAGGCGTGGATGTTCTCGGCAAACGTACGACGGGGGCAGCCGTCATTTGCACACTTGAAGCGACGCACCTCAACGGCGAGAACGACCCGCTGGTCGAGCATCGGACGTTCTTCCAGCCTGCGCACATAGCGGCCGTGGCGTCGGTGACTCCAACGATGGCAGGCAGGACACGGTGCCGCGCGAACCGTACTGCAGGCTTCGACAGTAATGGTCTCCCCTCGCGCGTCGCTGGAGACGACGCGCTTACCTACACGGGCGAGAATACGATCGATCCCACCGAGAACTTGGCTCATGGTAACGATCAAAGTAAAGCCAGATCGGCCCGAAATCAAGCCCCCAACGCGGCCGTCACACAAAGTGCGGGAGACCCGCTTTGCCGGCATTTCGCGCAGCGATAAGGTGCCTCCAGGAGTTGAACGTTGACACGATATGGTGCCTCGTATCCGCAATGTCGGCATGTCGATTCCAGCGGACAACGGTGCGCAGGACATCGATCAACGCTTTCGATCTGTTGCACAACACTGTGATAACCGTGCGCGATACAGGAGCGACAGTAGCGAAGCATTTGACTGTAGCGCCGCCGTCCACCAGGCGCCAGCAGTGCAGCCCGCAAGATGCACTTCGGCAAGCCTAGGCTACCGTGCAATCGGTCGAGGTCCACCAGGCCGCGCTCCGGTACGATGCCTTCATACGGATCGATGTCGGGCCCCATCAACCGCGCCACAACGATCCCCGAAAGCCCATTCGCCTTCTCAAGCTTCCACAATATCGAGATGAGCGACTCGCACGGCTCGACCCACCTTTTGTTAAACAGGTAGCCAAGTGCTGGGGTCAGCTTGGCCTCATCCAGCGTAAGGATTGGAAATGCCGACGCGGGCGGTGGTACCTCGCTAGCCGGAGACGAGGACGCGTCCGGTTGCATGGCGTGATTGGACATATCCACAATGGCGAACCGCATGCGCCCACAAGGCGGGATCCGGACAGTATCCTGGAGCGTCCCTAACCTCGCTGTCTTTCAGTAGGATCTCGACCGCCCGAACGAACGCTTCCATGGGTATTTCGAGTTTTCCCGGTAAATTCGCCTTGTGATGGGCGGTCTCGAACGCCTGCCATAGTGAATCGGCATGGCTAGCGAGTCGATAGCCGGCGTCAAAGGACTAGTCCATTGCGTCATTGAAAAAGCACCCCATCCGTGGTTAGATCATGTGCATGGGAAAAATGAATCTGACCGAGCTCGAACGCGAACAACTGCTGGCGGCGACGCGCAGCCGAACCATTCGAGCGGCCGACGCGCGTCGGGCCAAGCTGATCCTGATGCTTGAAGACGGCGAGTCCCGCGACGCAATCATTGAGCGGCTGGGTTGCGATTCGCGATTCATCTCGCGTTGGTCGAGCCGGTTTCTGGCCGAGCGCCTGGCAGGCTTGTACGCGCGCCACCCTGGACGAGCCCCGCTGCAGCCGCCGGAAAAGCTCGAGGCGCGTGTGCTGAGCTACACCCTCAAGCGCAAGCCCGCGGACGGGGCGACGCATTGGAGCAGCTACAAGCTTGCCGCGGAACTGGGGGGCGTATCCGTCTCGACCGTGCAGCGCATCTGGCGCAAACATGGCGTGCGCCCGCACAGGTTGGAGCGGCACATGATCTCCAATGATCCCAACTTCGAGACCAAGGCCGCAGACGTGATCGGGCTGTACCTGAACCCGCCGGCGCATGCGGCGGTGTTCTGCGTGGACGAGAAGACCGCGATCCAGGCCCTGGACCGGAAGGACCGGATGTTGCCACTGTCGCCAGGGCGTGCCGAAAGTCACGGCTTTGAATACAAGCGCAACGGCACGCTCAGCCTGTTTGCCGCACTCAACACGGCAACCGGGGAGGTGATCGGCAAGACCGCGCCCCGCCATACCAGCGAGCAGTTCGTGGCCTTCCTTACCGACGTTGTGACCAGTCAGCGGCCGGAGCAAGAAATCCATGTCATCTGCGACAACGTCAGCAGCCACAAAACCGAGCGCGTACAGACCTTCCTCGAGGAACACCGTAACGTGCGGTTGCACTACACGCCGACCTACACGTCCTGGCTCAATCAGGTCGAGAACTGGTTCGGGCGTATTCAGCGCGATGTGATCGCACGCGGCGTCTTCACCTCGGTGAAGGACCTGGATCGCAAGTTGATGCGTTATATCCGTCAGCACAACAAGAATCCCAAGCCAATCAAGTGGAAGTACGACGATCCATCGCGGCGAATTCGCCCGGTGCCAATTCAATGACGCAGCGGACTAGGGCACGAAGAAGCGCGTAAAGCTCCATTGACTGCCCTCAGGGTAAGCTGTCTGGTCATATCCATTTAGACAAGTCGCCACGTCTGAAGCATTGCGGATACCGTCGAACGACAACTGTTCGACCCTCAGTCTCGCGACGATCTGGGTCTGCCACCTGCAAGGCGGTCTTTTGCGCGAGCAGTTCTTGCTGCCCGACGAGAAAGGTAAGCAGCTTGATCTGCTGCCGATCGAGTGCGTCATGGACATCGCGCAGCCATTCGTACTCGTTTTCGTTGTACCGCTGCGCCTCATCGCAGAACAGGAGCACAGTCCCACTACCTGACCGCGCTGCCGCCTCTCTAATTCTCAAGGAGAGGCGTAGGCGCTTGGCTGGATTGGAGCCGGCATTCGGTTCGGGGTCGCCTACGGCTTCCAGCAGGTTTGCAAAGAGAACGGGCCCTCGGCGTGTCGCGGCTTGTGTTCGCACTGCGCATGGTAGCTCGTCATCTTTGGATGGGTTGCGTGCCAGCAGCAAGCGCACGTACTCGATGGCCCGTGTCTTCCCGATGCGCGAGGGAGCCTTTGACGGCGCCCGGGCTTGCCTTGTCAAGACTCTCCCACGCCGCGAGGACCTGGTCCAGTGCAGCATCGCCAACCACGTGCACGGCCACGCGATACCTTATTGCGGGCCAGCTCCGCGACAACATCCTGGTACGCCTGGCCGGAAACCAGCGGCAGCCCGTAGAACGTGCCGCCCTTGCCGAAGGGCTCGTTGTAAGGCTGGCTCATATAGCCGCCTTCAAACCCACCATTGACCGAGGTCTTCGCGCCCCAGATGCGCACCCATTCGTCGCCAGTGCCGGCGGCTGCTTCGACTGGAAAACCGGATGAGGTCCGGAATGCGTCAACAATCCATCGCAAGTGGCGCAAGGACCGAAGATTGGAAACGAAGGCGATAAAGTTGCCGCGCTCCGGATAGAAGTAGCGCAGCAGTGGCGGATACCTTTGCGTGCCGGGTTCGTCCCGGTAGTAGCCCAGCATCTCGAGCGAAAGCATCACGCGGATGCAATCCCCATGCTGCCGCGCGGCTCTTGCATACCTCAGGCTACCCATGTCCCCGCGGGCGAAAAACGGCGCTTCCTCGTTCACGAAGGCAACGCAGCGCACCGTGTACTGGGGTGAGAGGGACTGGAGCAGGCCCGCGATCTCGCGCACCGCGGCGACGCCGCTGGCGTTGTCATCAGCCCCGGGGCTGTTCCGCACTGTGTCGTAGTGCGCGCCGACCACAATGATTTCGTCAGGCTGCACGCAGCCGGCGAGCGCGACCTCGGTATTGGCGCAGGGAACGCCTCGTGCCTGATAATCCTGGTGCCTCACTTCACTGCCACGCCTTGCGCACTCCTGCAGGATATAGTCGGCCGCCGCGTGCAACGCGGGCGGCCGGAACACGTTGCGTTCGCCAATGTCTCCGGCAAGGGCTTTCACATGACGTTCCAAGGCCGCAGCCAGGTCGCGGTGGTGCACGGTCAGCATGCAATTTACTCCGGATGGGACCGAAGCTGGCCGGCTACAAGGGGCCTGGAAGCATGGCGGACTCGTTCGACGTTGGGCCGACAAGCTATTTCTTTCTTGGATCCTCCGCGGGATTCAGGTAGCTGATGCCCCAGGGACCGGTGCCATGAATCTGAATGACGGTTTCTTTGCTGGTGGTGTAGGCGAACATGGGCATTCCCGCGGGCATCATCGTGACGCCGCCAGCCGGATAAGCCCTGGCCTTGGCGCGATCGAACGTCTCGCCGATGCCCAAATGGAGCGTCCCGGACAACACGGTGACTCGCTCAAACACGGGATGAGTGTGGGCTGGGATCTTGAAGTTGGGAGGAAGCTTGATCCGCATGGTGAACGGCGCCGCTTGCTTGAGATCGCCCTCCAATACCGCCAGCTTAGCGCCGGGTCCGATAGATGGGGCCTCGGTCCACTTGACTTCGGACGGGACGATCGAAATGTGGCCTTCCATAGCGGGCTCCGCTGCCAGAGCGGGGGTCATAATGAGCGCACCCAGCGCGCATGCCGTCGAGGCTTCAATCATTCTTAAGTTGCGCATTCTCTACTCCTCTGCGTTAGCGTTTCCCCGGTCAACCCAGCCACCGGTGCCGACAGGCACCCGAGAATGCCGGCCTGAGATCGACGCTAACCAGTCCGCGTAAGCGGTGAGATGCGCCGCCTGCCTTGAACCCAGCCTGAGCGCGGGCTGAGGCAAAGGACGGGTGCAACCAACCCCACGGCAGCGATTTCAGCCTAGCGTGCCGGATAGTGGGAAGCAAGCAGCGCGGATCCTGATTCGATGAAGATTGGGTCGCCCTCTTCCATTAGCAAGCCAAACGGGCAATCTCCGTAGCACGGCGACCTCGTCACCTTACTGGAAGCCGCTCGTCGCGCCGCCGCCCGCAGTGTCAACGTGCTGATGACTGCCACCTAGTGGGAAATCGGCCGCCGCATCGTGGAGTTTGAGCAGGGCGGTGCCAGAGAGCGCCTGCTGTGCCGCCTGAAATTGGGCAAAGGCCTGCGGGTTGTTGAGTAGCTCAGGTGTGACCTGTTTGAGCCGACACGGGCCCGCGCCTCTGTCACCTGCGTCAGGACTTCACGCTCATGGCTGGCGTAACCCTTCACGGTGTTTACCAGGTTCGGGACCAAGTCAGCACGGCGTTGGTACTGGTTCACCACTTCCGACCAGCCTGCCTTGACCTGCTCGTCCTGGGTCTGAATCGTGTTGTATCCACACCCTGTCAGACTAATTGCGAGCATTGCCGCAAGTGCCACCCATAGCCTGTGCACGAGACACCTCCATCCTTTCGCAACCTTCAATCGCCAGGCCACATGCGCCTAATAATGCACCAGCGGCCCTACCGCGACTTAGTTGGCAATCGAAAGTCCTGTTTTTCAGTATTGATGCCAGGCAGCGCGAAAGACCGTTTGCTTGATTGCCTCAACAACTCTTGGCGGCCCGAGTCGGGAACCGAACCTTCGCGACTTGACCTATCGCGGCTACCTAGAATGAGAATGGCTACAGGGAGACGGCGTGAAGGGGGCTCGAGATGTCTACCATGGAGAACATTGCAATTTCTATCTCGCGTGGGCCGTCGTGGCGAGGCGAGCAGACCGAAATGTGCGAACACAAGGGCATCGGACATCCCGATAGCCTATGCGATGGGGCTGTCGAAGCTGCGGCTCGCGCCCTGTGCCGCGCCTACCTCGAAGCCTATGGAGCAGTCCAGCACTTCAATCTGGACAAGGCGCTACTCATCGGCGGCGTGAGCGCGCCAAAGTTCGGCGGTGGCAAAGTGCTGCGCCCAACGCGGTTGCTAGTGTCCGGCCCTGTTACCGAACTTCCGTCGGCCAAGGCCGCGCAAATTGTCGAGCAGGCCATTCGTGAGTACCTGGCAACGTCCTTGGGCGGTATTGGCAATGACATCCGCATCGAGCCAATCCTCCGCCCCTCATCGCCGAATCTCCGGCGCGTGACCAATGCAGCGTCTCTTCCACTGTCCAATGACACATCCTTTGGTGTCGGCTATGCGCCACCCTCATCACTTGAAAGAGCGGTACTGTTGGTTGCCGACCTTCTACGCTCACGTGCCGACAGGGGAGTGTTTGAGGCGGCGGGCCTCGATTACAAGGTGATGGGGAGTCGGCTAGGTGAGCATCACCGTCTAACTCTTGCACTGGCGTTTGTCGACCGATGCGTACACGGCGTCGACGAGTACTTCATCCTCAAGGGGCGAATTGGATCGTATCTGGCCGAGCGCATCGGCACTGAGTGTGAGATTGCAATCAATACCCTCGATAGCCGGGATGCGTGCGACGAAAGCGGGATTTACCTGACGGTCACTGGCTTGAGCGCTGAGCATGGTGATGACGGCCAGGTCGGCCGCGGAAACCGGGTCAATGGCCTGATTACCCCATATCGGCCAATGTCGCTGGAGGCCGCTGCGGGCAAGAACCCGGCGTCACATATCGGCAAGCTCTACAACGTGCTCGCCCACCGGTTAGCCACTCATATTCAGGCAAGCGTGGATGGCACGGATGAAGTCGTCGTCCGGCTTCTCTCCGGAATTGGACGCCCCATCGACCAGCCCCAACTGGTTGCCATTGATGTCGGGGCCGAGCGCGGCCTCTCGAGCGTCCAGGAGCAGCAAGTTCGTGAACTCACCACCCACCAGCTGGCGGAGCTTCCTGCCTTGGTCAATGAGCTGGTCTATGGCACCGTAGCGGTCTTCTAGGCCCGCAATACTGCGTGCACGCCAATCGCGGCGCCTGCATCCACGGGCCGAGCGGCTTCAGCAGCTTCCTGCCACATGCGTCATGTGGCGTTCGACACTCATTCCCGGGCCGGCACCCCACTGTGCCCCCGACCGTCCATGAACGCTTGATTTGAATCAAGAAGCAAACCGACTGGTCGCCCAGAATGAAAGTAGAAATTATGTGCTGTCCTCCTAATCGCCCCCAAGGAGAGGATGGAATGCCGACCAGGTCCGCTACACCTAACGCGAGGAATTGCGGCGTCACCGACGTCCAGGCAGTCCCGACGCCCGTCGAGGGCCCAGCCGCCTCCCAGCAGCTCGTGCGAGACCCTGTCTGCGGCATGGAGGCCTCCCCGCGGGAGGCCGCTGCCAGCGCGGAAATTGACCAGAAGCGGTATTGGTTCTGCTCCTCACTCTGTGAGCACGCCTTCCTCGCCAACCCGGCGAAATATATTCCTCACCCCGTTGATAAGCGTAGCTCGGCTGGGCCCTCTAGGATTGCGAGCCCACCGGGCGTCGCTCCTATCTCTGCGGCAACGCCCGCGCTGGCGTCCAGCGCCGCTAAGCAACTCGCTAAGGACCCCATCTGCGGAATGATGGTGGACAAGGCTAGGGCCCTGTCGGCCGAGCGTGGCAACCGCAAGTACTACTTCTGCAGCGAGAGCTGCCTTTGGACCTTCGAGTCGCCAGAGAGCGAGTTGAAAGGCATGAAGACGCGCGTGACCATTGCGCTCACGGGCGTGTCGTTGTGGTGTGGTTGAGTCTTCGCCTTTCGCGACAGTGCGAGCACGATACACGAAACGCAGTGGAGCGTGAACTCCAAGACAAACGTTGAGGAGATGGCCTATGAACTGGTTATCACAGAATCTCACTTGGCTCCTGCTTAGCGGAACGGCCCTCATCGCCCTGATAGCCTGGCAGCGATTCAATAGCCGTCGAACCAATCAGGACAGCGGGAAACGCTCCACAACGCAGGAGTACAACTCCACTGCCCGCGACCCCGTCACCGGCAACAAGGTCGATATTGCGCACGCCATCGCAGCGAACTTCGAGGGTCGCTCGTTTTACTTCGAATCCGAAACCACGCGAACAGTTTTTCAGCAAGACCCAGCGAGATACATACACCGGCATCATCGGCACCACAACTGCTGCTAGGCGATGCCGTCTTCCCTTTATAGGAGGAAAACATGAACCACGACCACAACGGTCATGAGCGGCCTGGCGACGCACTGCGCACCGTGGCCAGGTCCAAGCTGGTCATGATTGGCTTTCTGCTGGTGATTGCCTACTTCCTATGGACTGAGCACCGGGCACACGTCATTCAGTTCCTGCCATTTCTTCTGCTGGCCGCCTGCCCCCTGATGCACATCTTCATGCACGGTGGACATGGACACGGTCACGGACCGGATGACGCCACAAAGGACACGAACACCAAGGGAGAGCGATGATGCAACCCGAAACACAATCCACCTACGGTCTCTGGTCTCTGGTCATTATCAACTCCGCTGTCTTCATCATCTTCGCCTTCAGCTTCACCAAGCCGAAGACCCAGCGCGACTGGCGCTCGTTTAGCGCGTTCTCCGCGTTTATTGTGGCGCTCTTTACAGAGATGTATGGCATCCCCCTGACTATCTATCTCCTGCTGCCGTGGCTTTCAGCGAAGTTCCCGGGAATCGACTTCCTCTCGCATGATGCCGGTCATCTTCCGGAGATGATTTTCGGCTGGAGCGGCAACCCACACCTGGGGCCATTTCACATCGCCAGCGACATTCTGATTTTTGGCGGCTTCATCATGCTGTCTTCCGCCTGGCGCATTCTGTACCTGGCCCAGCAGCAGCACCGCCTCGCGACCACTGGTCTCTATGCGCGCATGCGGCATCCTCAGTATGTCGCTTTCGTCCTGATTATGTTCGGCTTCCTGCTGCAATGGCCGACGATAGTCACTCTGGTGATGTTCCCCGTCCTGGTCTGGATGTATGTTCGACTGGCGAAGGCGGAGGAGAAGGACGCACTGGCCGAGTTCGGGCAGGCATATGAGGAATATCGCCAAAAGACACCAGCGTTCATTCCGCATATCTCAGGCCGAGATGTTCCGCGGACGCGTCCTCATTGAATTCAACCGTAATCTTCCTTGGACCCGGAGGCTGCCATGAAGCCCTTCAAGACTGGTGTGACGCTATCTGCCACGGTCGTGCTCTTCTACGTTCTATGCACGCTCGTTTGGATGGTTCTTCCTGAGCCCTTCATGAATTTCATGAACGCGCTCTTTCACGGACTCGATTTCCGGCGCCTTCAGACCGGCGAACCGGTATCTTGGTGGTCCGTCACCTACCCGGCCTTCGTGTTTGCAGTATGGTTCTTTGCTGCCGGGGCATTCTTTGCATGGTTACACAACAGCTTTCGGGGAGAGACCTGACACCAAGAATCGCGACTACCGATATGACTTCAAGGCTTGGCGCCACAGCTCTCTGCGAGCTCGTGTTGCTCAGATCGGCGGCCGGCTGCGAATAGCGGCGGCAGTCTAGTCTTCTTGGTGTTACCCGAAAAAATTGAAAGGCCTCTATGGAACCACGTCAGCAGCAGTTTTCCCTTTGGTATGTGGTCCTGGTAGTCTTGGCGATGCTCATTTTTCAGAGCGTCCTGTTCTCGTCCCATGTCGAGACGCTACCGTACAGCGACTTCAAGGTCCTGCTCAAGGCCGGAAAGCTCAAGGACATCACGCTCGGAGAAGGAGCCATCACTGGCACGCTCAACACCACTGGCATTGAGACTCTGCTCCCCAAGCAACAGGTCGAAGAGATGTTGCGCCAGGGAAAGGGAGACCACCCGTTCTCCACGCTCCGGGTCAACGACCCCAATCTGGTCCAGGACCTCGAAGCTGCCAAGGTGCGCTTCGTCGGCCAGGCCGACAACAAGTGGATTGGCACGCTGCTGTCGTGGATTGTTCCTGCAATGCTCTTCTTTGCCGTCTGGAGCTTTCTCATCAAGCGGGTGGGCAGCGCCGCCGGCGGGATGATGGAAATTGGCAAGAGCAAGGCAAAGGTCTACATGCAGAAGGAAACGGGGGTGACGTTTGCCGACGTCGCCGGCATCGATGAGGCGAAGGAGGAGTTAGCCGAAATCGTCAACTTCCTGAAGGACCCGCAGCGCTATCGGCGCCTGGGTGGCAAGATTCCCAAGGGCGTACTGCTCCTTGGGGCTCCTGGCACCGGCAAGACATTGCTGGCAAAGGCAGTAGCCGGGGAAGCTGGCGTGCCGTTCTTCACCATGAGCGGCTCGGAGTTCGTTGAAATGTTTGTTGGCGTGGGGGCGGCGCGGGTGCGCGACCTGTTCGACCAGGCCGAGACCAAGGCGCCCTGCATCATTTTCATCGACGAACTCGACGCGCTGGGTAAAACTCGCGCGCTTAACGCCGTAGCCGGCAACGATGAACGCGAACAGACCCTGAACCAGCTGTTGGTTGAGATGGACGGGTTCGACACCAACAAAGGCGTCATCATTATGGCGGCCACCAACCGACCCGAAATCCTGGACCCAGCGCTACTGCGCCCCGGTCGCTTCGACCGCCATATCGCTCTGGACCGTCCTGACCTGAAAGGGCGCGAGCAGATTCTCAAGGTACACGTCAAGAGTGTCGTTCTTGCCCCGACCGTCGACCTGACCAAGCTGGCCGGACGCACCCCCGGATTCGCGGGCGCCGACCTCGCCAACCTTGTCAACGAGGCCGCACTGCTGGCTGCTCGCAAGGGCAAGGATGCGGTAGAGATGCCAGACTTTGACGAGGCGCTGGACCGCATCGTAGGCGGCTTGGAGAAGAAGAGCCGCGTGATGAATCAGGAGGAGAAGGAAACCATCGCCTACCACGAGGCGGGTCATGCCATCGTGGCGGAATTAAGGCCGCATGCTGACAGAGTTTCCAAGGTCTCCATCATCCCCAGAGGCGTCGCCGCATTGGGGTACACGCAGCAAACCCCGACAGAGGACCGCTATCTTCTGAAGCAAAGCGAACTGCTCGACCGGCTCGATGTATTGCTTGGAGGTCGCATTGCCGAACAGATTGTCTACGGAGACGTCTCGACCGGTGCGCAAAATGACCTGCAACGCGCAACAGACATGGCTCGCCAGATGATTACGCAGTTCGGCATGAGCGAGCAGCTTGGACTTGCTGCTTACGAGGACATGCCGAACCCGCTCTTTACCGGACCAGGACTGACGCCTCGGCAACGCAAAGAATACAGCGAGAGCACTGCGCAAATCATTGATACAGAAGTCCGGACGATTCTGGGCGACGCCAGCCAGCGGGTGAAGCAGACATTGCTGGCTAACCGGCACAAGCTGGACGCGCTGGCAAAGCTACTGCTCGAACAGGAGGTCGTAGACCGGCCTTCGCTGGAGCTGCTGCTCTCCGAGAAAGTTACCCCGCTCACACCCGGCAAGGCTCACCCAGCCGCGCCCACGCCCAATGTGCCCGATTCGCGGAAGGTGAACCATGAAAATGAAGGCAAGTAGAAAGGGGGGCCCCATCCGAGGTAAGCGAAGCCACAGCGGACAACATGTGGCGTTCCTTCGAGCAAGCACTGAACACCGTGATGACGAGTGTATTGCAGGCCGGCCGCTCTGCTCGCGATTTAACCGCCGAGGCGGCACTTCTATAGCTATATGGACAACCGTGGCCCATACCTCCAGCTTAACGCGACAATTCCACAACGGGGCAAGGCTACGGGATGTACGTGTGCGGCATTCTCCAGAGTGCCCGACGAACGAGCGTATCCGCCTGGGGGTCCCAGGCCCACCGTTCGCTTTCACGGTGGTACGCGGTTTCGCTTTACGGTGACTGTCCCCCTCATACCTGAATCATAGTGCCCCGGCACTAGGCAGGCGAATGACACAGTGCCGAGCTTTGAAAATTGCCAAATAATTTCGCCGGATTTCCCCGCCTCAAGTGTGATGCCGTTCGAGGATGCATACTCCTTTTCTGGAGTCTGCAACCTCGTGTAATAGAGCTCCCGCAACTGGCCTTCCGTGCCAAGCACCATCTCATGCTTCATCTTGCCAGAGTTCCTCACAACAAAGCGGATTGTCTCACCTCTTTTCACCGTTATCGTGGAGGGGGTGAAGCGCATGTTGTCGCTCATATCCACCGTGACGGTGCGACGCACTTTGCCTGGGTCGCCTGGCTTCCCGACCGCTGCCCCACCCCCACCCCCGTGACCGTGCCCATGCCACCATTCTGGCGCGCCGCTCGCCAAGACGATGCCTGACAGCGCGATCGCAGCTATAAAGCCAGTAAATTTGTGAATAGTGGTGAGCTTCATCAGACTACAGTCTGCGCAACCGCTGGGACTATTTGCTCATCATGCCGCGCCCGCCCATGTCCTGACGGTCCATCATCCCCTTCATCATTTCCATACGCTGGCCCATCATGTCATGACACATGCGCATGTGCTCTGCCATGCCCGCCTGAGCCATTGCCCCGTCCCGGCATCGGCATTGGCATCATGTTGTGCATCATCGCCACATAACAATTTGCTGATGGATTCTTGGACATGGTGCCGTTCTCACATGAGGTTTATCAAAGGACGTATCAACGTGTGTCTTTTAATCTACTCGAGTAAGCGCAATGCAGCTTGATTGAAATCAAGTTCCTTCTGTCGGTCGGAAGGCATGAGAACGAGGAGTGGCGCCGCTTCTTTCTCGGGTCGCTCGCATATGATGGGCAAACCGACAAACAGCGCGGCGTGCGGTACGACGCCACTTACCGTGAAAACATGACAGCCAGGAAGCCTCTGATCCTCCACTTGTGGGAAGGTCCGCGTGCGAGACAGCGCATGTCGACGAGTGGCCAGTACAAGCACTCCTTTGAGGTAGTCGCCATTGGCGCTTCTCGCCCAGTTTGGATCATCCGGCACCGCGTTTCTCAGTAGCCGGTTTGGCCAGTGAAGACCCAATCCCGGTCGTTGGATTGGATGACCGCTCGCGGACCCTCGGCCGACGGAGCCTCGGGCAAGCGCCGGCCCGTTCGGCCGCTTCGTGAACGAAGGGTCCGAACGGGTTCGGCGGTGGGGCGATGTCTGCCAAGACTAATCGTTCGCATGACAAAGCTATTGACGTTGCCATCGGCACCACCAGTTTCCCGTCCGGCAGCGCGACCACGTTATTCTGCGTGACCGGCAAGGCGAGGTTGGTGAGAGGCTTCCACTTTGGCGTCGCACTGGAGAAATTGGTCGTTTCCGCAGTCGCTGATGCCGGTGTGTTGCCGCCATTCGATCCGCCGAACATAAACACATCCTGTGACCATTTGCCATCTGCGTTGATCGTCACCATGATGATTCCGGCGCCACTGTCGTGGGCGTTCTCGGCCGTATCGACATATTGCCAATTGGTTCTGCGCCGGCGTAGCGATCAGGGGATCTGCCAGCGCCGCCTGGACATCGAACAGGTAGGTCCTGCCGCTGTAGAAGAACGGATCGTTCGGCCGCCGCGATTCCAAACAAATCAGCCAATTCGCCGCGATAACTATGCCGGGACACAGCAGAAGGTCGAAGCCCTGACCCAGATGCGCGCACGACGGCGACGAGTGGCAAGGGCTTTGGAATGGTCAGCTACAACGTGCAGGTGGCCGTGAATATCAAACACTATCTGATCGTCGCTCATGAGGTCACTAATATAGGCAGTGACCGATCACAACTCAGCTCGATGGCGCAAGCTGCTCGCGACGCTATGGGAAGACCAAGTATAACGCCGTAGCTGATTGCGGCTACTTTAACGCGCAGCAGATTAGGGTGGTGAACGTGCGAGCTACCGTTTCACCAGAGAGGAAAATGGACTGCGGCTACGCCGCTATTGGAGTAGCGCTTGTCCGCAGTGCGCCATGAGATCGCAATGCACGCCGCGTCCTTACCGGCGCATCTCCAGATGGGAGGATGAGGCAGTGCTCGAAGCCGTATAGCGTCGGCTCGATACGACGCCGGATGCAATGACGGTTCGAAGGAGAACCCGTCGAGCATGTCTTGCGCCGCGATCGGCGTGATGGCTTCCCTCGGCGCTATCGCGCATGCTCATGCTGCACCAGCACATGATGGGCTGATTTGGCTTGTGTTAGTCGATGCGAGCGAACTGGCGCCGCCAGGAAAGGCAATTGGGGTGCGGTTGATCGAGACTCAGCGGTGATCGCCGTTGCGGCGCGTGACCGGCCGCTCACGCCCTCCAGCCACGCGCGGGAAAGAACTACATGTCGCCTATACCGGACGTTACACGAGTGTGGACTTGATGGCTCGCGCCGCGCGGGCCGGCGGGATCGCAACGCAAGCGGCGCGATCCGTCGACGGGTGCGCTTTGGCTGGCGACGACAATTAGGTCATAGCGCGGCACGCCTGCGCGCATTGCTGGCAGGGCTTCGCACAATCCTGGCAGTGTTGCGCCTCGTGCCTAGCGCATTCTGCACCGCAATCGTCGCAGACCCGGGCGCAGAGCTGGCAAAATCTCCTTTACGTACTGGTTTCCCGCGGGACATTGCGGCCGTAGCAAACGCACAGATCTGCGCACAATCCATATCGAGTTCAATGCATTTGCGCATTTCATCGACGCTCCGTTCTTGCAGACAGGATACCGCGCAATGATTGCACGCGACGGCACAGGCGTTACAGGCATTAAGACAGGGCTGGAAGTTCTCATGTGGCATGACGAAGCTCCTTCGGAAATGACTTGTTGGCGTATTGGGAAACGCCATTCCAATGGCAGCAAATCGCGCGCGAGATCCGCGACATCGACAGCCCGCGCGGATTCACCTTACGGAGTGATTACACGACGATGACACTCGAAAAATCCCTGTCCCGATTCGCCTCCCCTTGCGTGGCACTAGTGAAACCGGCGGCAACATGCCCCATCATCTGGCCTGCAGCGGAAACGTCAGGATGAAGCGGGTCTTGCCTGCTGACGACTCGACCGATATCTTGCCGCCGTGCGCGGCCATGATCGCCTGCGTGATAGACAGGCCCAGGCCCACGCTCTCGGACTCCGCGCGGGTCCTTGACTTGTCGGCGCGAAAGAACCGGTCAAAGATGGACGGCAACAGTTCCGGGCTTATCTCCGCGCCGTCGTTCTCCACGACGATGGTTACAATGCCAGGCTGTTCTCTAGCCTCGACCAGGATTCCCTTGCCTTTAGGCGTGTAGCGCAGCGCGTTCGACAGCAGGTTACTCAGAGCCCGGCGCACCATCAGGCGGTCGCCGACAATCCTAGCTTGGCCTCGAAGGCGCAGGTGCACCCCTTTGTCTTCCGCAAGCGCGTCATAGAACTCGAACAGCGCGCGCACCTCGTCAGTGATATTGATGGTCTCTTCGTTCGGCAGCGTGATACCGTGTTCCATCTTTGCGAGATAGAGCATGTCGGAGACCATGCGGCCCAGGCGCTGCAGCTCTTCCGCATTGGAGGCGAGCACGTCGCGGTATTTTGCGGCGTCGCGAGGCTGGGACAGTACGACGTGCGTCTGGGTCATCAGGTTAGTGATCGGCGTACGTAGCTCATGCGCGAGATCGGACGAAAACTCAGAGAGACGACGAAAGTCGTCCTGCAGGCGCTCCAGCATGGCGTTCAGGGTGGTCGCCAGGTCCGCCATTTCCACCGGCACTGCTTCCACGGGCATGCGCGCATCTAGCCTGTGCGCATTGACGCCGCTGGCGCGTGAGGCCATCATCCGTAACGGTGCGAGACCGCGCCGGGCGGCCCACCAACCGAACAGGCCGCTCGCGACCGCGGCCAGCGTGATATAGAACGCCAGGGATTTGCGGAAGGCGTGCATGAAATGGGCATGGATTTCCGTGTCCATGGCGACCACGACCGTCAACGGGCCGCCTTTACCATCCGCAGCACTGGCCAGTGCTCGCATTCCACGATACTCCTGGCCGTTCTGCTCCCAGACAAACGAGTCTTCGCCCGGCCGCAGCCGGGCGACCGTCTCCAACCCCGTACCGAAATCAAAGCCAGCGGTCGCATACACGCCCTGACCCTGAGCGGTTCGGACATGCGCCACGAATCCCGGATGGTGCTCCACCATTTCTCTCAAGCGGGTCGGAAGGCCTTCGACCGGTTGTTCCCCGGCTATCTTCTGGATCAGGCGAATGTTGTCGCCGAGGACCACATAGTCCTCGTTGGCAAAATGGTGGTCCATCGCCAGCCAGATCAATATCCCGAGACCCAGCAATACGACCGCGGATGACAGTGAGAACAGGATTGTCAGCCGCATTGTCAGCGACAGACGCCGTCTCATTCCTCGCCCTCCGGCATTTCCAGTACGTAACCCATGCCGCGGACAGTCTGGATGAGCTTGGGCTCGAAATCGTCATCGATCTTCGCCCGCAGACGGCGAATGGCGACATCGATGACGTTGCTGTCGCTGTCGAAATTCATGTCCCAGACCTGGGAGGCAATCAACGACCGCGGCAGGACCTCGCCGCGGCGGCGGGCCAGCAGTTCGAGCAACGCAAATTCCTTGCTGGTCAGGGGAATCCGGCGACCGGCGCGCGAAGCCCGCCGCCGTGCCAGGTCGAGCACCAGGTCTCCGACCTGGATGCGGTCCATTGCCAGTTGTACGGTACCGCGACGCAACAAGGTGCGCACCCGGGCCAGCAACTCTGAAAATGCAAAGGGCTTGACCAGATAATCGTCGGCGCCCAGTTCAAGGCCCTTGACCCGGTCAGCCACGCTGTCGCGGGCCGTCAGGAACAAAACCGGGACGGCGTTTTCGGCGGCACGGATGGTCTGCAGGATGCGCCAGCCGTCGACATCCGGGAGCATCACGTCGAGGATGATGAGGTCGTAGGACTCATTCATTGCCAGGTGCTGGCCGTCGATCCCGTTGGTAGCCAGATCGACGACAAAGCCCGCCTCGGTCAAGCCCTGACGAAGGTACTCGCCGGTCTTCGATTCATCCTCTACCACCAGCAACTTCATTGCGAGCCTCCCGATATTTGCGCTGCGAGCAAGCGTGCCAACCCTGCTCTTCCTGAGGCTAGTCTAACCAGATGCCGCGTAAGTGACCGGGACCTTACCAGAATGTAATGTTGGGGTAAGTTGGCGGTAGCCTCCCTCTCGTTACTCTCAACATGCCGCCTTACGACGCGGCCATTCCAGCAAACGAGGACTAATTTCATGCGACGCGATCGACCGTCTGGCATTGTTCTGCCCAACCTTCCGCGCCGCCGTTTCGTACAAGGCCTGGCGGGAGGCGGCGTGATGGCGGGATTGGCCGGCCTTGGCGGCAGCGCTTGGGCGCAGTCAGACGCCCCTCGGCGTGCCGGATACGGCACTGCCCCGGTCCTGCGCGGGACTGATTTCGACCTGGTAATCGCCGAATCGGCGGTCAACTTCACCGGCAAGCCTGGTGTAGCAACCACCATCAACGGCATGCTGCCCGGTCCCACGCTGCGCTGGCGCGAAGGCGACACCGTGACCATTCGGGTCACGAATCGCCTACGCGAGCCCACTTCGATCCACTGGCACGGCATCATCCTCCCGTTCCAGATGGATGGCGTGCCGGGCATCAGCTTCGCCGGCATCGCCCCCGGCCAGACCTTCACCTATCGCTTCAAGGTCAGCCAGACCGGCAGCTATTGGTATCACTCGCATTCCGGCTTCCAGGAGATGACTGGCGTATACGGCGGCATCGTTATCGATCCTGCTTCAGGCAAGGACCCGATCCAGGCCGATCGCGACTACACGGTATTGCTGTCCGACTGGACCGATGAGGATCCGATGCGGGTCCTCTCGAAACTGAAAGTCCAGAGCGACTATTACAACTACAACCAGCCGACGGTCATCGACTTCTTCCGTGACGTCTCCAGTGAGGGCATGAAAAGCGCACTCGCCAAGCGGAAGATGTGGAACGAAATGCGCATGAACCCGACCGACCTCGCGGACCTCTCAGGCGCAACGCTGACCTATCTGACCAACGGCGTCACGCCGGCCGGCAACTGGACCGGCCTGTTCACGCCCGGAGAGAAAGTCCGGTTGCGCTTTATCAACGGTGCCGGCAACACGTTCTACGACGTGCGCATTCCGGGCCTGAAGCTCAAGGTGGTGCAGGTCGACGGGCAGGATCTCGAGCCCATCACGGTAGACGAATTCCGGTTCGGCCCCGGCGAAACCTGCGACGTGGTGGTGGAGCCCCGGGACGATGCCTACACCATTTTCTCCCAAACCATGGACAGGACGGGCTACGCCCGTGGCACGCTGGCCATCCGCGAAGGCCTGAGCGCACCGGTTCCGGCGCTCGACAAGGTCGAGTGGCTGACCATGGCGGACATGATGGGCGATATGGGCGGCATGAACCATGGGGGCATGAGCCACAGTGGCACGAACCATGGGGGCATGGCGATGCAAGGCATGGATCATGGTGGCATGAACATGCAGGGAATGGACCATGGCGGGATGAGCCACGGGGGCATGGCCATGTCCGGCATGAACCAAGGGACGATGCCGATGGACCACAGCCAGCACGCCATGTCCGGCATGGCAGCGGACAATTCGCTCAAGGTTCCAAGCACCAAGGCGCGACATGCGAAGACCGAGTACGGCGCCGGCACGGATATGCGGGTGGACATGGCCCGCACCAACCTGGACGATCCCGGCATCGGCCTGCGCAGCAACGGCAGAAAGGTTCTCACGCTGTCGGACCAGCACACCATCGGCGGCCCCCTGGACGCGCGTGGCCCCGGACGTGAGGTGGAACTGCACCTGACCGGCAATATGGAGCGCTTCACCTGGTCGTTCGATGGCGTTGAGTTCGGGAAATCGACGCCGGTCTATTTCAAGCATGGCGAGCGGCTGCGCGTCATCCTGCACAACGACACGATGATGACCCACCCCATGCATATGCACGGGATGTGGAGCGAGCTTGAGGCTCCGGACGGTGCGTTCCAGGCACGTCGGCACACGATCCCGGTACAGCCGGCACAGCGCATCAGTTTCCTGGTCACTGCGGACGCCTTGGGTCGCTGGGCGTGGCATTGCCACCTGATGATGCACATGGATGCGGGGATGTTCCGCGAAGTGCTGGTGGCCTGACCCCTAACTGAATTCGCATACGCCATGTACGAGCACACAAGAACAGTCGTCGCCGCCGTACTCGCTTCCGCGGGCATGAGCGTCGCATGGGCGCAGCACTCCCACACGCCAGACGGACAGGCGGAGTCAACGTCCTCTGGTACAACGGAAAAGCCCAAGGCCGCCTCGCAACCGAAGGCGCCGAGTCCTGGCAGTATGCAAGGCATGGACCACAGTTCGATGCAGACCATGGACCAGGGCTCGATGCAAACCATGGATCAGGGTGCGATGCAGGGCATGGACCACGGCTCGATGCAGACTATGGACCAGGGTTCGATGCAAACCAAGGATCAGGGTGCGATGCAGGGCATGGACCATGGCTCGATGCAGGGCATGGACCATGGCGACATGAACATGCAAGGCGGAAGTGCCCCCCCGGATGCCCGCGATCCACATGCGTATTCGGGCGGCTATCAACTCGGCGTTGGCAAGTATGCCCTTGGACCGACCCGATCGCTGCATATGGCGGACGAACATCTGTTTGCTTCCGTCCTGGTGGACCGACTGGAATGGGTCAAAGGCAGCGACAGCAATGCTGCTGCTTATGAAGCCCAAACCTGGTTCGGCAGCAGCTACAACAAGTTTGTCATCAAGGCCGAAGGCGAGGTCGAGAAAGGCAAGGTCCACGAAGCTCGCACGGAACTGCTGTGGGGCCACGCAATTGCGAGCTATTGGGACACCCAACTCGGTATTCGAAACGACGCAGGCTACGGGCGTCCTGCTCGCAACTGGCTGGCCTTCGGTGTCCAAGGCCTGGCGCCATACTGGTTTGAAGTGGACGCAACCGGCTACCTGGGTACCGAGGGTCGGACCGCACTGCGCCTGTCGGCCGAGTACGAGTTGCTGATCACGCAGCGCCTGATTCTGCAGCCCAGGATCGAGGCCAATTTCTACGGCAAGAACGACCCCGCCGTCGGTATCGGCAGCGGCCTGGCGAATGGCGCCGTAGGCCTGCGCCTGCGCTATGAAATAAGCCGTCAGTTCGCACCGTATATCGGTGTCGAGCGCTACCAGACCTTTGGCAATACCGCCGACATGGTTCGTGCGTCCGGCGGCCGTAGTGGCGAGACTCGCTTTGTGGCGGGTATTCGCATGTGGTTTTGACAGCGTATTTTACCCTTATCTATCCGGAGTTCATCATGCAAGCGCCCCGCTCTCTCCTGCAAGCCACATTGGCAGTCGCCGCAGCGTTGGCCAGTTCCGTGGCTTTCGCACACCCAAAGCTGGTTTCGTCGACGCCGGCTGACAAGGCCGAGGTTTCTGCGCCGCAGAAGATCGAACTGAAGTTCTCGGAAGACCTGATGACCAAGTTCTCCGGCGCCAACCTCGTCATGACCGGCATGCCGGGCATGGCTGACCATGCGCCGATGAAGGTCGCCGCCAAGGTTTCCGGCAGCGATGATCCGAAGACCATGGTCATCACGCCGGCACAGCCGCTGGTACCGGGCACCTATCGCGTGGACTGGCGCGCCGTGTCGTCAGACACCCATCCGATCAACGGGAATATCGCCTTCACGGTCAAGTAAGCCGCAGATGGACTGGGTAACCGTTGCGGTGCGCTTTGCACTCTATTTCGACCTGACGACGCTGTTCGGGCTTCCGCTATTCGGGCTCTACGCGCTTCGCCGTGAAGAATTGTCGTCGCGCATCGGCGCGCGCCATGTGACCGTCACTGCGGTGATCGCAGCGATCGGAATCGTCCTGTCGCTCGCGAACATGGCGGTGATGGCCAAGGGCATGACCGGCGCATCCGAGTACTCGGAACTGCAGAGTCACGTTGTCGAAATGATTGTGATGGGCACCGATTTCGGCGCCGCCTGGACGGTACGTCTGGTTGCCCTGCTCCTCTGCTTGCTGCTTGCATTGTTCGCCCGCCGGTGGCCGTCCTTTCAGTTCGGCGCTCTCGCCGCCACCGCCGGCATAGCCCTCTCGACGCTCGCATGGGCCGGGCACGGCGCCATGGATGACGGCGGACAGCGGTATCTCCACCTCGCCTCCGATATCACCCATTTGATGGCCGCAGGTGCCTGGGTCGGCGCGCTTGTCGCGTTCGTGATGCTGTCAAGACCGTCGTCGCCCGCAACGGCGGCCTTGCTCAGCCGAACGTCCAACGGATTTGCGCAGGTGGGCACGATCGTGGTCGCAACATTGACGGTCACGGGCGTGATGAACTACTGGATGATCGTCGGCCCGACGCTGCCAGACGATCTCTCTCTCACATCGTATGGCGGTCTGCTGATTGTCAAGCTCGCGCTGTTTGGCACCATGCTGGCACTGGCTGCAGCGAACCGCTTTAGGCTCGCGCCGCAACTCGAGCAGGCAGTAAAGACGGGCGATCACGATGGGGCCGTACGTACGTTGCGCCGCAGCCTGATGTTCGAGACCAGCGCCGCAACGCTGATTTTGGCGCTTGTGGCATCGCTCGGCATCCTTTCGCCGACCGGGATGTAATTGGCCAGATCTCGCAAGGGAGTATCCCCTCGCAACCGGTCACCACAGCAAATTGCCAAGGCCGGTGATACCGTGCGCTTCGTTGTCCGGGATATCGGCAAGGCGGAACACGAGATGGTCATCGGGACCAGCAGCGAATTGAGAGAGCATGCGCACCTGATGCGCGACATGCCAATGGCTCGGCATGCCGCGGCCAACCAGGTATCGCTCGCGCCGGGTCAGCAAGGCGTGCTGATCTGGAGGTTCGATCGGTCGGGAACCGTTGGTTTCGCCTGCCTGCTGCCCGGGCATTACGAAGCAGGCATGGTGGGCAAGGTAACTGTGGAATTGCAGCGAAATTCTCACCGGATCCGGCGCGGCGCCCTACTTGTGCGCCGCGTACTGTTCCGTGACCTTCCGCTGAGCGACTGCGATTTTCTTCGGCCAGCGTGACTTGCTCGAATTTTCCATGTTGGCGCCTGACCTAGTGGCAGATCCTCGCCGACCTTAGTTCTTTGAGAACGGCTTGCCGCCAAAATCAACCGTCACAAGCTTACCGTCCATCTTGCCCATGCCGGGGGAGTTTGCCGGCATGCCAGGCACTGCCACGCCTTTCACGGCGGGGCTCGCGGCGAGTTTCCTGACCGCTGCCGCGGGCACGTGCCCCTCCACGATCTGGCCGGTACCTTCCAACACCGCGGTGTGGCATGAGCCCAGTTGCGCCGGAACGCCCAGCTTCGCCTTAATGGCGGAGACATCGCTCGAATTGACGTCCTTGGTGCGGATGCCGGCCTCGTTCAGGTGCTGGACCCAAGCCTCGCAGCAGCCGCAATTTGGATCCTTGTACACCACCATATACGGTGAAGCCGCTTGCGCCGTGACGCCGATGGCCAGCAATGCCGCAGTGATAAGAAGCTTCGTCATTAAATCTGACTCCTGAGAAATGAATAGGGTCGCCCGGATCTGCCGGCACGTCACGTAGCAGCCTTCCTGAGCCGCAACGCATTGGTAATGACCGAGGCAGAACTCAAGCTCATCGCCAGCGCCGCAATCATCGGCGACAACAACAGGCCTGTCATTGGATACAGAACGCCCGCGGCCAGCGGAACGCCCAAGGCGTTATAAATGAACGCAAAACCAAGGTTCTGCTTCATGTTTCGAACGGTCGCTTGCGAGAGTTGCCGGGCACGGGCAATCCCGCGCAAGTCCCCTTTGACCAGCGTGACCTGAGCGCTGTTCATCGCGACATCAGTGCCGGTGCCCATGGCAATGCCCACATCGGCTTTCGCCAGCGCCGGCGCATCATTGATGCCGTCGCCCGCCATGGCGACCACCGCGCCTGCCTGTTGCAGGGAGCTGACAAGTTCAAGCTTGTCCGCCGGCTTCACCTCGCCGTGGAACTCGTCAACGCCGAGTTTCCCGGCCACCGCCTTTGCCGTTGCAATCCCGTCGCCGGTCGCCATCACGACACGAATACCTTCTTCCCTGAGATGCGCCAGCGCCTCCGGCGTGGTGGCCTTGACCGGGTCCGAGACGGCGAGCAGGCCAGCAAGCTTGCCTTCGACAGCGAGATACATGACGCTGGCGCCTTGCGCACGCAGCTTGTCGGCCTGCGCCACGAGCGGATCGATGGGCACTCCTTCGGCTTCCATGAGCGCAGTGTTTCCGATCGCGACCTTCCTGCCGCCCAGCTCGCCTCTTACCCCGATCCCGGAACTCGACTCGAAGCCGTCTGGCTTTTCCAACTGCAGGCCGCGCTCACGGGCTGCTTCAACAATCGCGGCAGCCAGAGGATGTTCGCTGCCCTGATCCAGGCTGGCGGCTAACCGCAGCACCTCCTCCTCGGCATTATCATTTGTGCCGATCGCGCGCTCAAAAACCGGCCGACCCTCGGTGAGCGTCCCGGTCTTGTCGACAATCAGGGTATCGACCTTGCGCAGGTTTTCGATCGCAGCGGCGTCGCGGAACAGCACGCCGTTCGAAGCGCCCTTGCCGCTTGCGACCATGATGGACATCGGCGTGGCAAGACCCAGCGCGCACGGACATGCGATGATCAGCACCGCGACGGCATTGATCAGCCCGAACACCCAGCTCGGCTCGGGGCCGAAGAGTCCCCACGCGGCAACGGTCAGCACCGCAATGCCGATGACACCGAGGACGAAGACGCCGGCAACCTTGTCCGCCATCCGCTGCATCGGCGCCTTCGATCGCTGCGCTTGCGCCACCATCTGGACAATCTGGGACAGCACGGTCTGGGAGCCGACCTTTTCGGATTGGATGACGAGGCTGCCCGACGTGTTCATCGTGGCACCGATGACGCGGTCGCCGACGCGCTTGGTGGTCGGAATGGGCTCGCCGGTTATCATCGATTCGTCGACCGCGCTGGTGCCTTCCGTTACCACGCCGTCGACCGGCACCTTCTCGCCGGGCCGCACGCGCAGCAGGTCGCCCACGTGGACATGGGTGAGCGACACGTCCTCTTCGGCTCCGTCGGGACCGATACGCCTCGCCGTCTTGGGCGCCAGTCCCAGCAGCGACTTGATGGCGGCGGAAGTCTGGGAGCGGGCCTTGAGCTCAAGCAACTGCCCCAGCAGAGTGAGGGAGATGATCACCGCCGCAGCCTCGAAGTACACACCGATGCGGCCATGCTCGGCGAACGCCTGCGGAAATGCGCCAGGCATTACGGTCGCAATGACGCTGTAGACATAGGCCGCGCCAGTGCCGATTCCGATCAGCGTCCACATGTTCGGACTGTGGTTGATGATCGACTGGAAACATCGCACGAAGAACGGCCAGCCCGCCCACAGCACCACAGGCGTCGCCAGTGCCAGCTCGACCCAGCTCTGGGTCGGCACCTGCATCCACCCAAGGCGATGCCCGAACATGGCGAGCACGAACACGACACCGGTAAGCGGAAGCGTCCACCAGAAGCGGTGACGGAAATCCACCAGCTCGGGGTTCTCGCCTTCATCCAGCTCCGGCAACAACGGTTCCAGCGCCATGCCGCATTTGGGGCAGTTGCCCGGATGATCCTGGCGGATCTCCGGGTGCATGGGACAGGTATAGATATAGATCGTGCCCTCGGCGGCAGGCTCCGCCGAGGGCGGCTCAGACGGGATCGTGTACTTGCCCGGATCGACCTCGAATTTCTGCTGGCAGGACGCGCTGCAAAAATAATAGCGAGCCCCGGCATGCTCGGCCTGGAATCTGGAATCGGCCGAGACGCTCATCCCGCAGACCGGATCCTTGAGGGCCTCCGCCGCCTTGGTGCCAGTGCCAGCCTGTTCATGAACATGGTCATGGTGATGCGCATGCTCGTGATGATGGTCATGATCGGACTGGTCCTGAGCCGAGGTATGTGCACCGGCGCCGTGGCGGCCAGGCTCCGTTGCATCGCGTTCGTTGCTTGTCCTGTTCATCCTGGCTCCCTTAGTTGTTGGGCCGGGCATCCACTGAGTCATCCGACTTGCCTGTTACTGCGGCCTTGCCGTGGCCCCCGTGGCTGCCATGGAAAGAAATGCATCAGCGGACACAGCAACACTAGCGCAAAGGGTAGCCAGGAGGCAACGTGGCTCCAGTCCCGAACGCCAAGAGCAATTGCCGCAACGCCGGCTACCGCAACCCAACAGAAATAGCGAAAACGCATGAATTCATGGGCCGCCCTGCCGGAGGCTGACGATTGGGGGTGCAGTACTTCATGACACGCTCCTTACACGAAGATGACGGGCATCGGAGGTGCGGGACTTCCATGTCACGCCTGATGACGCCAGCTTAGACGTTCCCATCGTTGTAGGGTCAAGCGTAAGGAGGGTGCACCGGTGGCAGGACTATTCTCAAAGGCTAACCGCGCTTGGGTCCAGAATGGGTTGGCCGCCAATGAGAAGGCACCTTTGGAATGGCGAAGTGCTGAGCACGGGACTGCCGCAAGCCGAGCTGCGGCCTTGTGCTTCGTATCAGGGAAGGCGACACCGCCGCCGAAGCAGTCGTGTTCCGTGGGCCGCTCTTTTCGCGGCCCACGGTCGGATGCCTGCAAGACATCCGTACCTGGATGGCTGCGCCTGCAGGGAGAGGCGTGGTTCAGGCGCCGTCCGTAAAGGTGTCGCGCGTTCCAACGGCGTGGCTGCCGTCACTGAACTGGTCGCGCGTACCCATCGCATGGCTGCCGTCGCTGAACGGATCGCGCGTACCCATCGCATGGGCGCCATCAGTGAAGGAATCGCGCGGCGAGGTCACGCCGGCATTTGCCATGCCGGCCACGCCGCCGAGCGTTGCAATAGTCAGTGCTACAAGAGCGGTCTTCTTCAACGTACGCATTTTGCTTCTCCTCGATGATTCGATGATTGGCTCCATGAGCCTGCCATCACAGTGTAGAAAGCGGTACCCCACCGAGCCGTGACACCGACATGACAAAGCGGTCATCTCGGGTAGCCCGATGGGTAAGTCCAATTCGGTCTGACCGGGTATTGAGGTCAGCCGCCGGTAAAGAGACGACTGCGGTCGATGTAGACGCGTACACCTTGGGCATTCGGCATGCCCGGCAAGATGAGGCCCAGATCTACGGACGTTCCGCGAATCGACTCGGCGAACTTCCACGTTGCCTCCTGCCCCCCGCTCCGGAATGTCACGGTGTCGCCAGACTCAACGTTGACGTACTTCATGCCCGAGGTCAGTGCCACTGTGCGGGAGGCCGTGTCTGCAGGTACTTGGCTGCCAAAAATGGCGGCCTGCGAACCGACACGCGTTGCGCTTACCTGCACTGTTGCCGGAGCTGCAGCGGGTTCTGCGGCCTGGCGCTGAACGTGCTGCGCCACGTCATCACCTACGTTGGTCTTAGACTTGTCGGTGCTCCATGCAGAGGAGATGGACAACGCCGAAAGAACCAGCGCGGCGGCCACGGACTTGTTGGTTTTCATGGTGCACTCCATTGAAGTTTCGAGGCATTGACCTCTTGGATCCAATGGTATGAGGCCGTCCCTCACCAAGGCGTTACGCAGTCATTACATCCCGGTAAGCTGTAGCGAGAGTTGTCAGTCGAGTCTTCGATGTCATCCACGGCATGAAGCGCGTCAAGCCCGACGGTCGAGTTCGCGCTGAAGAACAGTTGACGTTGCTTGACCTTCCCCCTGTGGGAAGGTCCATAGTTGGCGTAGACGGACCACAACGTCCGTCGAAAAGGGAACCTCAACCAGGAAGCGGGCCGCTCTCGCGCGGAGGTGACGTCATGACTGCCACTACACAGACCTTGACTGACGATGTTCTTGCAGTGTTCAGGCGGGCATGCGATCAAGAACAATATGTCGTCGCCGATCTGCTCCTGAGCGCCCTCGAAGCCATGGCTGGTCAAGACCAAGACAGCCGGCAACTGGACGAGGCGTATCTTGTGGTGGCGCACTGCTGCGCGCCCGCATGCCGCTGCGCTGCGTGGGATAGCGCCCCGGCCTCGCAGACAAGCGCCTCTTATACTGAAGGCATGCAAGGACAGACGGCATCCGCTTCAGGTCGTACGTCTGGTACGAGGGTGTGAGCATATGAAGCAACTCTGGCGAGTCATCCTGCTGGTGACGCTCGCTGTGGCGTTCCCATTGCGCACCCTTACCATGTCTGCGGAGCGCTGCTGCACGTTCGGCGTGGCGGGTGCTCAGGCGTACGCTGCCCAGACCGACGGTGAGGGGACTGGCGATGGCTGCGATACGCCAGGCCTCTGTGCCGCAGGCGCGCCGTCCGGCAACTCCGCTCACTCGACGTGCACTGCAACCTGTGCCTCCGCCGCCGTCACGCCGGCAATGGCGGGGAGCGCTGCGAGCCTTTGGGAATCTATCCTGTTCGCTCATCCGGAGTTTCCTTACTTCTCCGTTGTGTCCCCGCCCCTTGAGCGGCCACCTCAGGCGATAGTCTCCTGAGGTATCCGAATGCGGACAGCGCTGGTCCATGGCGTGCGCTTACGCGCCAACGCCTGCGAGCGCCTGTCCGGCACCAGCAGCAGCGACTGCCGCCCGCCGTTTCCGGCATCTACGGCACCATGCTGCTCGCAGTCAACGGGGAATATCATGAAGACGATCTTGCTCACTATGGCCGGCGCGGTGACCGCGGCCGTATCCCTCGCGGCCATAGCTGGCCCCGACTGGAGTGTGATTGAAAAGGCGCGCGCCGCGAAGCAAGCCCAAGCGCAAAAAGCAACACCTCACCAGCCGATGATGATGGAGGACCACGCGGCAATGATGAAGGCATGCCGCGAAATGATGGCGCAGCCTAAGTAACAGGCCGGTTTGCCCCGACGCGTCGCGGGCCGTCCGCGGGCCGTCGGGGCGTTGACAGTGCTGACGGTCGGCAGCGCGGACCTGATGTGGGACAACTGCCACACCTGGTCTCTCCCTTAGCCGCACTGCGCCCTGCGGCTAGCTTGATCTAGGTCAAGCCGATTGGCAACCGTTCGCCAATACTCCAAAGCATGGACGGCCAACGGCTGGCAAGCAGCCCAAAGGATCGCAGCGATGTGGGATGGTTACGAAGCTCGGGCGCAATCAAGACGTCGATGATGGCCACTCCGGAGTGGTGCTCAAGCACGCCATGTCTGGCTCGGGCCGCGCGCGTGATCCAGTGTGCGGTATCGAGGTCGCTCCGCATGTACGGCGGGCCATTGGGAACGAAATCAATCCTTAAGAGAAGCGTTGAGGGCCTGCGCCTGATGCATATCAAGCACCGTCAGCGCTGCCGAAATGCAAGTAAGTTGGGGCAGTGTATAACGATTGATCGGAGATTCGTATGAATAGCGAACACGGCGACCGCACCCCTGTGGCAGAGATCGGGAGAAAGATTTACCGGTCAAAGTTGGTGACGATCGGGTTCCTGGTGGTGATCGCCTACTTCCTCTGGACGGAGCATCGGGCGCATGTCATTCAGTTCCTGCCCTTCCTGCTCCTTGCTTCATGTCCGTTGATGCATCTTTTCATGCATCACGGCCACGGCCGTGGTCACGATCGAGGCAGCGAAGGCGCGCGCGACGGGAAGGATGTCAAGGGAGAGCAGTGATGAATCATGAAGCGCAATATGGCTACGGCCTCTGGTCTTTGGTTTTCATCAATTCCGCAATCTTTATCATCTTCGCATTCAGCTTCACCAAGCCGAAGACGTCGCGCGACTGGCGTTCCTTTGGCGCGTTCTCGGGCTTCATTGTGGCGTTGTTCACCGAGATGTACGGTATCCCGCTGAGCATATATCTTCTGCTTCCATGGCTGTCCGCGCGCGTTCCCGGCATCGATTTCCTGACGCATGATGCGGGGCACCTTCCTGAAATGATCTTTGGCTGGCGCGGGAACCCACATTGGGGGCCATTCCACATTGCCAGCAATATCATGATCTTCGGCGGGTTCCTCATGTTGTCGGCAGCATGGCGGGTTCTCTACCAAGCCCAGCAGCGGCATGAACTGGCGACCACCGGGTTATATGCGCGTATGCGGCATCCCCAGTATGTTGGCTTTGCCCTCATCATGCTGGGCTTCCTGCTGCAATGGCCCACCATCCTGACCCTGGCAATGTTTCCGGTGCTGGTGTGGATGTACGTGCGTCTTGCGAAAGCCGAGGAGCGCGAGGCACTTAGGGAGTTCGGCCAGGAGTATGAGAGCTACCGCAAACGGACACCTGCGTTTCTTCCCCACTTCGTGCCGCGCGATAGATCCGCGCCGCATCCACATTGATCTGATCGCCGAACTCTGCAGTTCTCTGAATGGAGGAGAGCGCCATGAAACCCTTGAAAGCTGGTTTTACACTCTCGGCCACAGTCGTGTTCTTTTACGCACAGTGTGTACCGTGTTGTGGCTAACGTTCCCCGAGCCTTTCTTGAACTTTATGAACGCGCTCTTTCACGGACTCGACTTTCGTAAGCTTGAAACCGGTAACTCCATCTCAGCCTGGACAATGATCTATCCCGGCATCATCTTTGCGCTCTGGTTCTTTGCGGCGGGCGCGTTCTTTGCCTGGCTCTATGATGCGGCCGGAGGCAAAGAATAAAAGAATAGCCGGGGGGGCTTGCTGCGGCGGTCGATTTTCCGGAGGGCTTTGGTCGCGACATGGGCCCAACTTGGGGCCCATTTGTTGACATATGCAGCTTGGCAAACAGTGTACAGCAGTCACTTGTGTGGAGAAGTGCCTGCGGTGTCCCCTCCGCCCATCATTCCGTGTCTCATCATGCTGGGCCCCATGCCACTCGTGCCCGAGCCGTCCATGGAATGCATCATCTCCTGCATCAAATCCATGTGCTGGCCCATCATGTCCCGGCACACCTGCATTGGATCAGCGGTTCCCGTGCTTGCTGAAGGCTGGCGCGCCAGGCGCGTCATGCCCATCATGTCCTTTTGCATTGAGGCCATCGCCTCACTCAGGACCTTCTGGCGTTCGGCCATTAGGGATTGCCTTTCTTCAGCGGTGGTGGCCCGTGACAGTCGTTCCCGAATTGCACGCAAATGCGCGACTTGCGCGTCGCGCTGAGCGTTACTTCCTTTCGCCGGTGTCGTGGCGGCTGAAGGGACAGTAGCAGGCTGAGAGGCAGTGGCCGGTGCATTGGAATGACTGTGATCGTGCTCGGCGGCGGGAGTGCCGGCAGCGGCGAAGGCCGCCGGCGCCCAAGCGATAGCGGATACAACTACGGAAAGACGACGAATGGCGGGCATGTGGCGCTCCTGGTGTGGGCAAGAAGGTCTCCATACCGACTATACGTCGCGATCGCGCCTCCACGTTGACGAGGGTCAACGCAGCTTGATCCTTTCCGCTCTTAGTCACGTCAGCTCTCACCAATAGCCATCTCGCATTCAAAACGTAGCTTGTCACCGACCCCAAAGACGTGGCAGAAAGGTCCGGATTCGGTGCTGGTGACGATTTGGCGAGACTGGGAAGCTAAGCCGTTCGCTTGCAGTTTTTTTTCCATGCCGGCAGCGGATGCTCACGCTGCCACGCTCGGATGTCCGTGAAGGCGGCAACTGAAGTCCAGACTTGCGCATGTGGCCGGCCGCTTCTCGGGTCAAACCGGCCATTCAACTAAAAGGTGGGGAATGTCCGTGGAGGGTCGGCTAGAGACGACGAGCATGACCGGAATCCCTCGTCACAGTTCATAATTTCATGATCATGAAATTATTGATGGCAGCTTCGATCTGTCGCCTGCCAGGCCTGTAGCCAGATCTCCGGGCCTCTGTGAAGCGCTCTGCGAGAGTCTTCTCAAGGGTTTATACTTACCCTCGTCTCCTCTCTTTCTCCGAAAGGGATTCATGCCCGCCCGAGCAGCGGGCATTCTTTTGCCTTTGCTCCTGGTCGACTAGTCAGAAATTCTCGGAAAGTCAGGACTCTCTACATCGAGCGCTTGGCCGCTCGTCAGACTCCGCAGTCGACCTGTCCCTATTCTGCAGACGTTCGTGCACCGCCTCGCAGCGTATCAACATCATTGTCGCAGGTTCCTCGTCTGCGCCGGCGCCGGCAGCTTCCGCGGCGCTGCGCAGATATACTTGCCGGGAGACGATGGCGGCGATCACGATGAAGGCGCCGACGCCGATGGCCCGGCCAAAATCGTGAGGTATCGTGCCATGGGAATCCTACGGGATAACAGGGGTGCTGGTAGCGACACTACGCGAAGCTGCCACGAGTCGGGGCTATGCCGTTGCACGATTGACACCCCCCTGCGTTTCGCCGTAGCGAGGCCGGGGCCTTCAGTAACACCGCACTGGGCCGGATGAGCATACAAAAGACGATCGCACCCCTGCCGCGCGGCCACTATTGGGCCACGCCGCACGCGCCTTTCCCAGTGGATGGTCCGAACGGCCATGACGAGGTCTTCCCTGGTGCCCACTGCGTCAGCGACGGCAAATGGGCCACCTTCTACAAGAACGGGGAAGAGGTGTGGGCGTGCAACGCCATGTATGCCGCCGCCCATTTCGACTTTACTGCCGTCTCGAGAGCCGGCGCATCGACGGCCAACTGAAGGTACCGACGGCGCCGATAGACGTCTACCCTGCCCCAATCGGCATACCCCCCAGCAAGCTGGCCAACGAAAAACACTAGATCGGACGTTATGTTTAATGCGTCTGCGCTCCGTTCCCAGACCGAAGTGAGGATCACCGTGATCGCCTCCAGGCGATGGAGTCGAAGTAGACTAATCCCATCGTGGGACGACGACAGCCCCTATGTGGCAATATGCGGCCCCGGCGCGGCCAACGGTCCTCGTAACGGCAGTAGTTTCCGGGAGCACGCCCGGCGCACTCTGCGCGCGCGCGTCAGCCGCCCTCGCCCCGGGCAAAGGCACGGCACGCCGCCGCGTCCGAGGCGAACTCGGGCCCACGCGCGGCCAGCGCCTCGGCCCAGCACGCCACCTCGGCCTTGGTCGGGATCATGGTGCTCGGGCACTCCGACAGGAAGAACGTCAGGAACGCGTCCAGCTCCGCCTTGGTGCCGTGGCGGATCTTGTCTATGTAAGCATCGGGTTTCGACATCGTGGCCTCGCAGTCGTTTCCGAAACGCCGCACGCGGGCGCCTGAGGGCATTGTAGCGGTCCCCTGCCGTCTCGGCACCGCTGCGCTGGCGGTCCACGCCACCCCACCACGCTGCACGCGTATACGCGGTCAGTGCGCGCCCAGCCCCGAGGTCCCCCGGCCCGCCGGCATCGCCCGTAGCGTATCCCGCTGACCCCCGCGCTGCATGTAGGGCGTCTCGTTCGGAGACCACGGAGTGGCCCGCCGGTCTGCTTGATGATCAGCCATCGGCCATTTCAGCCAGGCATGGAGTTCCGAGGCGCGCACGAACAGCAGGCCCCGCTCGCCGAGCTTGACCAGCTCGAGTGGCGCGTCACCGCAGCGGATAGCCGACTCCAGCAGGTCGGCGGAAATGCCGACGATGGCAGCGGCAGCAGTGAGCCGGTAGAGTCCTGGCAGCGCCGACGACGCGACTTGATTTCTATCCATGCCGAAAATGGTGCTTTCTCGGAGCTGCTGCGTCCTGCGGCTCGATTTCGGCGGTTCGAGCAATGGCGTCGGGGCTGCGGAGGGTGTTTCAGCGGCCAAGGTGCCCTATTCATGTTTGAAAACCCGAAAAACTCCCACAGGCCGGGCTGGGGACCCGCGCGTCACATTTCCACTATAGGGACCCCGCGATTGACCGTGCCCAGCGTGCAACAGTTCAAACCAAACAATCAGCATTCAGTCGACTGGCTAGTTGGCGATCACCCTTCCCTGTTGGAAGCCAGGCCCCGCGGCAGTGCCGTTACGCAAGCGTCGGACGAGGAGCCAAGGCGGGTGGTCTACACCGAAGGGGGTGCGTATCCGATGCGCGGCCCATAGGCGGAGGCCAGATGGTCCGTGCACCGCCATAAGGCGGATACCGGGACGGCCAGTGTGCGTGCTACGCTGACTTGAGAGTCATGCCATAGATCGCGCGTTCGGGAGCCCACGATGCAGCAATTCAGACCATTGACGCCCCTCATTGCGGGATGCATCCTTGGCTGCAAGCTTTGGCCCTGTTTCTTCTCACGATAGGAGAGGCCCGCATTCGTGGACTGCCTGGCTAAATTAGAGAACAACGGTAACTTGAAAGGAGGGCGCAATGCGAACGACACATCGGCTAATGACTGCAATGCTTGGGCTGCTGCTCTCGAGCTGTGCGGGCATCGATAGCGCCCCGACACGTAGCGCCCCGACATCGCAAGTGCAACAGGCTTTGGCTCCGACCGGCAAGCTTCGCGTTGGCCTCTTGCTCGGAAGCACCACACAAGTAGTCCGGGACACTGCGTCGGGTGAGATGAAAGGGGTGGGATTTGACCTCGGAAAAGAGCTAGCCCGGCGCATGGGGGTTCCGTTTGAACCGGTTCTGTACCCGGGGTCAATCGGCGCCCTTCTCGACGGCGGGAAAGCCGGCAAATGGGACGTCGCCTTTATTGGGTTTACTCCTGAGCGGGCAAAGGAGTTTGATTTCGCCCCCGTGCACCTGGAAGTCGAATTCGGGTACCTCGTCCCTGGCGGTTCTTCCATCTCGACAATGGCTGATGTAGATCGGCCCGGGGTTCGAGTTGCCCTGCAGGAGAAGTCCGGCCCGGAGTTCTTTTTCACTCGGACGCTGAAGAATGCAGTGTTCGTCCGAGCACCAAGCAACCCTGGAGCATTGGAGGCGCTGAAATCGGGGAAAGCAGACGTATGGGGCAGCATCAAGCCAATCCTGTTCGAGCTGTCGAATCAATTGCCTGGTTCTCGGGTTCTCGACGGTCGGCCTGGTGTCGATCCGCACGCTATGGCGATGCCGAAGGGACGAGATCTCGGCCTGGCGTACGCGCGCCAGTTCATTGAAGACGCCAAGTCCGAGGGTTTGGTCAAAGCCGCGATTGAGGGGGCCGGAGTACGCGGCGTGGTTGTCGCCCCACTCAAATGATGCTCTCTAACCACGGCGTGGACAGCGAAGCCGCGGCGGCCAGTTGCTGGCGGAGTTGCCAGACCTGAACGGTGTCGGTGACGGCGATGGCCTTATCAGCCACCTTTTCCACCGTCTTGGCTGCGGTCTGCTCGCCAGACTTCCGGCCGGAGACGTACAGCGCGCCGGCGGCAGCGCCGAGGAGGAAGGCGGCGAGCACCAGTGCCGCAGCCCTCCAGAGGGAAATGGAGAGGATGCGGGTCAGCATGGATAGCTCACCGCCCGGCCCCAGGACCGGAAGAGCGGCTGCCAGCGGCCGAGGATCTGGTGCGGGTAGCTCTGGTTCTCGCGCTGGTTGGCCGGGTGGATGCCGGGGTTAATCTGGCCGGTGGCTTCCCAGCTGCCGGGCTGGTCGATAGCTTCTGGCGCTTGTAGACGTAGCCGAGCCCGCCGTTGTAGCCGGACAGGGCGAAGGCCCAGCGATCGCACTCCGTATCAGCCTTGACTCGGTCGTACAGCCATCGGTCGTACCGCATCGCGGCGCGAGAGATGCTCGTCGACCTGGGCCGCCAGCGGCTGGTCGGCGGACAGGAAGACATGATCGAGGACACCGCCATCACGCTGGCGCGCAAGCGGGCCTGCTGGTGTGGCGACGTTTCATTGCCGCGACTGTTTCCTGGCGATTTCCCTGTCGCCAAAGGTGGACCGCGAGGATTTCAGTACCGCCAGACCGTGAAATTAATAGGGCTGCAAGCCGCGCTACATTGCAACTACGCGGTTGCGGCCCCCAGCCTTCGCGCGATAGAGACGATCGTCAGCCGCGCGCAGAATCGCGTCGATGGTCTTGCCGTCGCGCCCGAACTGGGAGACGCCGATGCTGACGGTAAGCGTGACCCCGACTTTGCGCCCAACCGCGCTTTCAAACACGGCGGATTCTATGGCAGACCGGATGCGCTCGCCAATCGAATACGCGAACGCTAGGGCAGCTTTGGGTAGCAGCACCATGAATTCCTCTCCGCCCACACGCGCGACGCCGTCATACGGCCGGATGGCATCGCAGCATTGCTGCACGACCTCCTGCAGGACTTTGTCGCCGACCTGATGTCCGTAGTAGTCGTTTATCTGCTTGAAATGATCCAGGTCGAGCGCCAGGAGAGAAAACGGTTCGCCCTCTCGGTTGGCACGCGCAATTTCAGCTTCGATACGCTCGAAGAACGTGCGGCGGTTCGCAGCTCCGGTGAGCGGGTCGGTCGCGGCGAGATGCTCCAGCTTCTGGTTGGTTCGCTGGAGCTCCTGAAGCGCACCTTCCGTACTGGCCATGGCAGCCTTCAGGCGAGCCATCAGCTCTTCCTGGCTATAAATGGTCGCGAACGAACGCGTGGTGTGAAACGCTTGGACAACCCCATAGCTCAACAGAAAAAAGCCTCCGGCGAAAATCGCGTGGGCCAGCCACCACATATGGTTCCATGGGCGACCAAGAATGAATGCGACCGAAGACAGGGCGAAAGCAGTCACCGAGATGCCGAAAATCAGCATGAGTGGTGAGCGAATACGCCGGATGATCAGGGCCGCGACGTTCAGGGCGGAGAAGAACAGCGCCCCACCTTCCATTGACAAGCGCACAGCGACATGGCCTGCGATGTGGGAGTTGGCCACAACCGCAACCAATAGATCGACAAGAATGAACGCGGCGATCCACCCCAACCAGCCGCGTGGCTTCCTGCGTATTTCAACGGAATCGGCTTTTCGGTCGAACGAGAGCAGCCCGACCAGCAGCAGTATGGACATGACGAGGCGTGAAGCCGGCCCATAGAGCAGGAACAGCCAGATGTGGTCGTGAGCCAGCCTGGTGAATGCGCCGTGCAACGCGTAAATCAGCACGAATCCGAGAAAACCCAATGTCAGCCATCTTAGCAGCGGCTCGCCTGAAGACTGGTAACAACGCCACGTCACATACGTGATGAAAAGGCCTTCAAGTGTTGCTGCGGCGATTGCAACTTCGTGGAACGGGTGACTCTCATAGTTCAGAGTCGCGTCCTGAAAGAAGAACAGGTATGAAATAAGGTAAGCTGGGACCAGAGCAAAGCCGACAATCAAAAAATGTGAATAGGCTTTGGTCACGAGATGGATTGCTGGTGCCGACTCTTCAATTATTGTCCTTGCGCTCATATGCTTTCTCCCGGTCATTACAAAGCCATTGTTCGCTTGCTCTTCTACGACCGGCCTGCTCTCTTCTTGCTCACATCCAGGAATTCTGCGATTCCCTACCTCTTATCCGGCTTTTCCTCAAACGGCGGGCTAGTACGCACGCTGGAAACTGGACAGAGCAGGCTCGATGCAGGTACGAGCCAGAGCACCATCGGCCGGGGGCGATGGGAAGGTACACCATCGCTAAGATAGTCCAGCCACGGGCTTTCTATGCTTCTATGTTTGCAGCTCTGATTGAAACGTCCTCGAACCCTGCCGCAGGTGCGTCGCCGGCTCGGGCCTCGCCTGGATCGCGGTTCGCCCATGCTGCGCGCAGGACACGACCGGCATCACTCCTAAAGGGACTTTTGAACGAACCCGTAGCTGACACTCCGCTCGCCGGATCCTCCACGGATGTTATTCGATCCGGAAAAACTCCACGCTCTGCCCCGCATTGACCGCGCGTCGCAGCCACGCCGGCATCTCCCCCGTCCCGTCCCAGCTGAGCCCCTCGGCGTTGCGGTAGCAGACCGGACGCGGGATCGGCGGCGGCGGTGTAAAACACCCTGCCGCCTGCTGCGGTCCATCGTCAGCCCATACTCGGCCATCTGGGCCTGGATCCACCGGTTCCGAGGCCCGGGTGGTGACACTATTAATTTGTCCTACGGCCGGTCAGTTTCCGGTCGGCACCGACCAGTCCTCCACCACCAGGCCAGGGAGGCGCCGGAACGCCTGGTCATTGGTCGCGAGCACCGCGCCGGTCTCCAGCGCGTGCGCGGCAATCAGCAAGTCCAGTGCCCCATCGGCTGTCCTTGGGATTCCAGCGCAGCGTGGGTCTCACCATAGCCCGGCCATCACTGAAGGGGTCCAGGGCAACACCTCGACCCGGCGCAGCAGCTCGTCGACTGCGCGCGCGAGGCGCGCTGCGCCGGGACGCTTGTATCAGCGATACACAGCATCACCGGAAACTGCCCGGCCCTGGCTGCCGTGCGCGCCCAATGGGGCTGCCTCACGTCCCGCCAATCGATCTGCTCATTGCCGAGAAACCGATACGCCGCAATGGTTTGTGACCAGTCATCGCATGCGCCGGGAATGCTGGCCGTAGGCAGGGCCGCAAACCGCTTGAGCAACTCCTTGGCCCGCCGATCCCGCCGCGGAACACCAAGACCCAGACTCCATAGGTGCCACGAATGCGCGGAACAACAACGGACTTTTCGCATAATAAACCCTTGCCGACCAGCTTTCCGGTCGCTGCTTGCTTCCCGCCGTCCGGCACGCTAGGCTGAAACCGCTGCCGTGGGGTTGCACCCGTCCTTTGCCTCACCCCGCGCTCAGGCTGGGTTCCAGGCAGGCGGCGCATCTCACCGCTTACGCGGACCGGTTGGCGTCGACCTCAGGCCGGCATTCTCGGGTGAGTGCCGGCACCGGCGGCTGGGTTGACCGGGGAAACGCTAACGCAGAGGAGTAGAGAATGCGCAACTTAAGAATGATTGAAGCCTCGACGGCATGCGCGCTGGGTGCGCTCATTATGGCCCCCGCTCTGGCAGTGGAGCCCGCTATGGAAGGCCACATTTCGATCGTCCCGTCCGAAGTCAAGTGGACCGAGGCCCCATCTATCGGACCTGGCGCCAAGCTGGCGGTATTGGAAGGCGATCTCAAGCAAGCCGCGCCGTTCACCATGCGGATCAAGCTTCCTCCCAACTTCAAAATCCCAGCCCACACTCATCCCGTGTTTGAGCGAGTCACCGTGTTGTCCGGGACGCTCCATTTGGGCATCGGCGAGACGTTCGATCGCGCCAAGGCCAGGGCTTATCCGGCTGGCGGCGTCACGATGATGCCCGCAGGAATGCCCATGTTCGCCTACACCACCAGCAAAGAAACCGTCATTCAGATTCATGGCACCGGTCCCTGGGGCATCAGCTACCTGAATCCTGCGGAGGATCCAAGAAAGAAATAGCTTGTCGGCCCAACGCCGAACGAGTCCGCCCTGCTTCCAGGCCCCTTGTAGCCGGCCAGCTTCGGTCCCATCCGGAGTAAATTGCATGCTGACCGCGCACCACCGCGACCTGGCTGCGGCGTTGGAACGTCATGTGAAGGCCCTTGCCGGAGACATTGGCGAACGCAACGTGTTCCGGCCGCCCGCGTTGCACGCGGCGGCCGACTATATCGTGCAGGAGTGGGCAAGGCGTGGCAGTGCAGTGAGGCGCCAGGATTATCAGGCACGAGGCGTTCCCTGCGCCAATATCGAGGTCACGCTCGCCGGCTGCGTGCAGCCTGACGAAATCATTGTGATCGGCGCGCACTACGACACAGTGCGGAACAGCCCCGGGGCTGATGACAACGCCAGCGGCGTCGCCGCGGTGCTTGAGATCGCGGGCCTGCTCCAGTCCCTCTCACCCCAGTACACGGTGCGCTGCGTTGCCTTCGTGAACGAGGAAGCGCCGTTTTTCGCCCGCGGGGACATGGGCAGCCTGAGGTATGCAAGAGCCGCGCGGCAGCATGGGGATTGCATCCGCGTGATGCTTTCGCTTGAGATGCTGGGCTACTACCGGGACGAACCCGGCACACAAAGGTATCCGCCACTGCTGCGCTACTTCTATCCAGAGCGCGGCAACTTTATCGCCTTCATTTCCAATCTTCGCTCGTTGCGCCACTTGCGATGGATTGTTGACGCATTCCGGACCTCATCCGGTTTTCCGGTCGAAGCAGCGGCGCTGCCGTGGTGGGTGCCCGGGGTCAGCCTGAGCGATCATTTCTCCTTCTGGCGCCAAGGCTATCCGGCGGTCATGGTGACGGACACTGCCTATCTGCGCAATCCGCACTACCACACGGCGCACGATGTCCCGGCGACGCTTGACTATCATCGCATGGCGGCGGTGACGAGCGGGTTGGCCGCGAGCATCGCGTCGCTGGGGCCACTTGGCACGAGCCGCGGCAAGGCGCGGGCCACGGGAAAAGGGCTCAGTGCCCGCAGATCTGCATTGCGCTGACGGAACCATGCCAGCAAAACCTCTCTCCCGAGTACAGCTTGTTTTTTGGCACTTGCTGAGCCCAGCCGCCGCAGGATGGTCGACGGCGCCATTGTCCCGGCTTTGATCGAGACCGCCACCCGCAGCATGGGGTCCCCTTGATTGACAGCTTGTCGGCATGATCGGCCAGGTAGCGCGCCAGACTGTCCGCCGTCGCCGGAAGAAAACCGCCCCATTCCACCTCGAAGTGCCGCACGGCCGAAGCGTAGCTGCGATGGGTGTTTGCCCGGGTCGCAGCCTGCAGGTAGATGTCGACTTTTCCCAATGACACTGAATTGGACTGCCGCTAGTTGATCCGTCAGTTGCCAGCATAGTGAACCACTAGCACCAGGTCGTCTAGCAAATTCGTCCTGAGCCGCATGCGGCCCGCCGGCGTTGGAGGTACTTGGTGGCGTAAAACCGGCGCTAAAAGTTGGACGTCCTGCTCTGTAACCTCCAGTAACAACCTGGCCGGAAGTGGTAGGCCAGAAGTAATGTCGATCTGTGTTCGCGGCGTTCCGCGTAGCACGGCGGTGGTACTGGTGAATTCATCACTTGGCCAGGCGGGGGCTCCATCGGGTGTGATGGTAAAGCGCAGCTCTCCGCCGGACTTGTAGTCCTTTATGCCTTTGACAGGATCCTTGAAGATGAGAAAGGCGCTCAGTTGCGAAGCAATCAACTTCTTGCCTTTGAGCTGATAAGGAAAGCGTTCGAGCGATAGATCAAGCTCAAGCTGCTGCGAAGTGGCGGATGCATTCGCGGGATGGCCAAAGCGGTGCCAAGCGTCCGGATATTCGTGACGCACGCTGATCAAGCGCATCAACGGCGCATTGCTATTTCCCGTCATTGCCGGTCGCATCGCGGTGAGCGCCGCATCGCGAAGGAGGCTTCCGCCTTCACGGGCAGTGTACTTGAGATGCAGTACCACATCGGACAGTGAGTTGAGATCGAAGGCATTCGTCTCTTGTGGCAGTTCGATTCGCCAGCGCGAGACCGCACCGGCGCCTTCGAACGGAAGGTAACGCTCGTCGCGGAAATTCAGCTCGAACAGGCCGCTGTCGTTCTGGCCGTGGCTGGTCGCGATCGATTGGATGGCAGCAAAGTTGCTGACGAAGCGGGCATCATTACTGTCAGCGCTCTCCTCGTACGGTGTAGCTGGCGTACTTACCACCCGCGTTTTGTTGTTGAGCAAGGTGAGCGTGCAGTTGATACTCGTGTACGGCCCGACTACGCATGGCAGCGTCAGGCTCGCGCTTTTGAGCCGGCGCATATAGTGACCTGGGTAGTCGGCGTCGAAAAGGGATTCCGGCAGTACAACTTCGCACAGACCCGCCTGCTTGAGGGCAATGAGCGCGATAGGATCCAGCAATTGCAACGAGACGTGCTTGGTAATCTCATATTCGCGCTGGTTCTGCTCAAGATAGGCGCTCTCCATTTTGCGCAAGGCAAGTTCCAGGCGCTCGCCGGCCAGAAGGCCCTTTTTCATGCTGTCCCAGTAGCCGAACTGCACGAAGTTCGAATCGCTCAGGCCGCGCTCGAAGCGATAAGCCCGCTCGGCCCGCTTAGCGACGCCGTAGGCGATCTGGTAGCTGCGGAAGTACAGCGCCGATAGCTCCGAGCTCATCCATTCGTACAGTTCTACGGAGGTGTACTTGTCACGGTAGAACGCTTCGATTTCACGCGCATTTTCCAGTTGGCGATCGTGGTTAGCTATTTCTTGCGTGGCAATGTCGATGCGAATATCGGCGGCAAGCTTCTGTTTTTCGATCTGTTCCAGCTCCTTAGCCGCCGTCTGCATTTGGAGCAGCCAGTCGCGCGCACGGCGCTCCCACGTGGCTTGCGTGCCTGCCTCGCTTGCCCAGTAGGTATGGACGGACGAGATGTAGTTCAGCACGTTAGCGGCGGCATGCAAGGAGGCGCCGGCGGTAGATCCGCCTAACCTGGCAGTGACCACCGGACTTCCCATCGATCCCGCAGTGCCCCACGTAAAGTCCGGGAACTGGAACGCCACGCCCGCGGCAGTCTCGACCACCTGGCTGGCGGCCTGCCAATCCTGCGCCTCGTCGAGCAGGCGCTGTTGTTCCTGTTCATGCGCGGTCAGCCCGCTGCCGTTCTCACTGAGTTGCGTTTCCCAGAAGTGGCGGCGAAACTCTGTCAGTTCCCAGGTCTTGTCTAGACCTTCGCGGACTCGTTGCGCTTCGAGCAGTTGGTTCTTCTTCACATCCTTGACGAGGGTCAGAAGCGCGGTCTCGTGGATCACACGCAAGGCCGCGAGCGCTTCCGCGTCCTGCTTTTCCAGTGCGGCCAGCAAAGCGCTGCCCAAGCCCCTTAACTGGGCGCACAGGTCAAGCGCTTGCCGCAGCACCGTCGTGAAGCGGTAGTACGGCAGCGGCGAATTCAGGTCGCTCAGAACGCTGGAGATATCCACCCCCTGCGCGGTGGCGCGAACCAGCAGCCCCGGCTCAATCGGCGGCTCGAACAGCGGCAGTTTTCGGACAACGCCCTGAATGTTCATGCAGTGCCGAATCTTAAACAGCCGGTCGGCGATCGTGTCCCAGTACCCCAGGAGCTTGGGGTTGGGCGGCACGCAGAAGTAAGGCAGCAAGTTCACGCCGAGGCCGCCTGTGAGACCGCTGTTGACGGCACCCCCGCCTGTCGGCGGGTCGGCGAACATCAAGAGGTCTTCGAGCGCATTGGCGAATTCGTCGATTGAGCCGAGTTGCGCATACATCAGCGGCGGCAGCTTGGCGATCGGCGGCAGGGCGCGAGGCTTGTCCCCCAACATCTTCAACGCGAGTACATACAGTTGGGTGGCCTCGTTGATCGACTCGATCGTGCCGCGCGTGAACAGCTGGTCGGCCCAGGCCACCAGGTTGTCGATGTATCTCATCACGACCGCGTTCTGGTAGGCGACCGGCCGCATCCGCGCCACCAGGTGCGGGTTGAAGGGATCATCGGCCCACTCATGCAACTGGTCGCGTACCTGCTGGCCGACAGGCGAATTGTTGGGATCGCCGAGAGCCAGCAGCAGCTTCTGGATCGATGCGCTCTGCGGGTCGTTGGGGTCGTTCAGATAGAACGGCGCGAAGTTCCAGAACCGTTGTGGCGCCGGGTCGTCGGCACGCCGTGTCGGGTTGAAGATGTAGTGGAACCACCGGTGCGCCTCGGCAAACCGTTGGTCCTCGCTCAGCTTGCATGCGATCAAAAAGGGGGCATAAAAAAACAGCTCCCAGTTATAGATCGCGTAGGCCGCGTCGGACTCGAATGCGACCTGGCTTTCGGGGTAGGGATGCATTACCGTGCCGACTGCCGGCTGATAAACCCCGAATTCGGCGCCTGGTGCCCACTCTCGTACTGCTTGTGTCTGCAGGCTCAACAGCCCGTCAAGGCCGAGCCGATGCAACTGAGTCAGGAAGTGGCAGACAAAAGGGTGGTAATGGCTAAAGAAGCGGGTCTCCAGACTGTACACGTTGCCTAAGGGGGTCGATACGAGGCTCTTTCTCGGCTCCACGAAGTAGGTGCGTTCGCGATCCTGATAGAAGTACGATGCCTGCTGATCGAATTGCCGGAACTGATGAGGCACAACGATCTCGTACTCGGCAGGTGCGAACTCAAGGAGAAGCTCCGATCGAACTGTCAATCCCTGAGCAATCATCTCGCTTCCATAGTCTTCCCAGAAACCAAACGCAACCCTCAGGCCACCTGGCGCTCCGTGCCATGACCAAGCGGTGAAACGATGATCGAGGAGTTCCCAGTCAGTCGAAGCCGGTACCACCAAATTGGCCATTTCGCCCGTGTCGTCGGGGCCATGTTCTCCCGATAGCCAGACTGCGGCGGTTGCGATGGCCCCACTCGGATAGCCGATGCGGGTTTCACCGTCGCATACGCTCACATCGACGGCTGCTGCGAGCTCGTGAACCACGACCCGTTTGAAGTTGGCAGCGGGATGCTCTTGTACCTGCACCAGCACTTGGAGCACGAGCTTGTCGTTCAACCCGATCGCCTTAAAGCTGAAGTTCGACGCGGTTAGACCTGACTCAAGTAGCCATTTCTTCGGCGAGAACTGAAGTGCGACGGTCTTGTCGAGCACGCGCTTGGGGGCCCACTTGCCATTCACATACTCGCTGAACGCGAAGCGGATTTCCCAGTAGGTGGCAGCTGGCCCGCTTGAGGCCTGGGTGGGAAGCGCCTTTTCGGCAAGCAATGGCCAGAAGAAATAGAGTCGTCGCTCCCAGACCACCGGCAACGCGCAGTTGCCCTCGATGTCGAGTGCCACGGGCTCCCAGGCATTCCAGCGCGCGCCGTCGATCTGGCTCCGGTAGTAGTGCTGATGAGGCGTGCTCCGCGTGCGACCGATCACATGAACGATACGGCTGCTGCGCTGGGTGTCTGGGTCGTCGCGATCTTCGATGCACAGGCCGAGGATCTCCGGCCGGGCGATGTCCTCGAGCTTGCGCAGATAGCGCGTGTAGGCCGCCTCCACATTCTCGGTACTGAGTTCGTTTTTCAGCAGATCGGTCTCCAGCTCCCTGAAGAAGGGTGTCTTGTCGTCGCGCAGTTGCGGCTGGATCCAGTTCTCCGGATACATGAAGACCTTGCGCGCGGCCTCCCAGACCCGGTAGTGCTGCATCGACCTGGTCCAGTGCTCCGCCGACAGCGCGCCGGGGTCGACGTCGGGCTCCAGCCCGAGCAGACAGCGCTGCACGAAGAGCTGAACACTAGAGATCGCCTGCATGATGCGCGAGGTCATCATGCAGGCGTCCATCTGCACATCGATCAAGAGGTACTCATACAGGTCGTCGGCGGTCTTGAGCAGCGGGTTAAAGCGATCGGTGTCTTCCGGCCTCACCAGATCCGGGTGGGCGAGCAGGTAATCCACCAGCGCATTACGCCTAGCCTCGCGCAGCCCGTCGTTCAGTGCCTTGCCTACGGTGACCCAAGTGGCAGCGTCGTGAACGGACTTGAGCGCCTTTTGCATCTCGATGGCAACGACGGGGCCATCCGCCCCTGCCAGGTTGGCAAAGGCCCAGCGCCGCAATTGCCGCACCGGGATACCGGTCCGGCGGGACAGGGTGAAGCAGGTGGCAATCCTAAGCAACGCGGTTTCGGTTCGGAAATCGGCGTCAGACAGATTCATCGCCGACGGTCCCGCCAGCCAGTCGAGGTCTTGCGCATCCCAATCTGCCGCGGTGGAAAGCTTGGTGATTGCTTCGGCCCGCGTCGGCGCTCCGAGCACGTCGGCAATGCTGACAGTTGGTGACGTGAGCTGCGCGCGCAGCGCTGCAACGCCGCGCAGCCGGTCCCAGCTGGCAAAGACTGACGCGTCGAATGCAGACGGATGCAGCGGCAACTGATTGAGATTGAAGTTACCGAAGTCGGCAGCGTGTGCTGCCAGATACTCCAACTCGGGCACAGTCAGACGGAACGTGCCCACGAGCATTGCCGCCTTGTGAAACAGCCGCCAGGGATCGAGGGGATGAAGCGCCGACGATGGAATCACCGCCTTCGCCAAAGTCGGACTGCTCCAACTCAGGTGCACAGCAGGAGCCGCCGCCGTCGCCTGGTAGTGGTGAAGGGTCAGTTCGTACAACTGCCCCGCCTTGAGTTCGACAACGGCCGAGCGCTCGGTTGCAGGCTGGTCGTTCCAGTCGTCGATCAGCAAGCGACCATCCAGCCACAGCCGCACGCCGTCGTTGGCCAAGACGTGCAGCGTATAGGTCTGGCTCTCCGGCACCCGTATCAAGCCGGTCCACTGAGCGCTGAACCCTGCATGCGGAATCGACGGGGCGGGTGAGCCGGCGCCCCAGTCCACCGAGATCTGCGACGACGCACTAACTACCGCTGGACCGGCCAGGTCCTTGCCTCCAAGGAAGCGCGCGTCGACGCCGAGGGGTTGCAAAAAGTCTGTCATTGCCGGCTTCGCTGCCTGCGCGCGCGACGCCAAGCCCTTGTCGAGCATCCAACGGGTCAGCGCTGGCTCCAGATTGAACGCCGATGCGAGTGTCTGCGTAACAAGATCGCGGCTCAGCGTGGCGGTCAGATGCCTGAGCAACGGGGCGAGCACGAATGCGAATTTCTTCTCAGTCGGTGTGCTCGGGTTCAGCAGCGTGTTCTTCGCTGCTGTCGGGTCGAGGAATGCGATTGTTACCTCATCCGGGGCCGATGGCGGAAAGTTCGCAAGCGTTGATTCGACAAGGGTGCGCGGCTGCTCCCACAACAGCTGAACAGCCGCCTGGAATACAGCAGCCTGCCCGCTGCTCAACTGCGCTCGTTCTGTGTCGGTCATGACGCCACTGAACTGAAGGCTCTTGCTTGCCGGCTGGTACAGCAGCTTACCCCGCAGTTCGTCGGAAATCGCAAGGGCAGGCATCATGGCCAGCGGAGTCTGCCACACGGAAGTGCCCTGAATAAGGCCGACGATGGCGTCTGCAGTAGTCGGTTCGTACAAGACCATCAGCTTCTGCCGCGTCAGCTCGCCGTTTGGGTCGGCGGCAAGCCGATGGTCGGCTTCGATGCGTGCGAGCCCTTCGCACAGCACACCCAGCAGACGGGCGATCGCGTCCGGTGTGGGTGGCAAGCTGGTGCCGGCGGGCCCTCGGTCACGATACACGAGGTCGAGGTCGGCCAACGTGAAACCGGCCGAGTGCACTGCATCACAGAACTGCAGGAAGGTCAGCGTGGCTTGGGGCGTGATGAACGGGTCTCCGCCGAAGAATGTTATCAACGACAACAGCTCGGCCACCGGTCGCCGTAGCGAACTTGCGAGCAGCGCATGACGGTGCAGCGCCGAGAGGTTGGCGAGGTTTAGCTGGTTGTCCGGAATCACTGCGGCTGCCAGCGTCGCAAGGTCCGCCGCGCGCAAGCGCAGCGCGGCCTGGATCGCCGGCAGATGCGCAGCGATCGTCATCGTGCAGCCGGGCTCACCCGCCAGTTCCGGCATGGCCGGCGGCACGGTCAGGGCAAAGCACGGGTCGTCAGGGTGGGCCGCCGACTTATTCTGAAACAGCGCGCTATAGGGATCCAGTTCGTCGCCGTAGCGGTAGGTGTCGAGCGGCGACCAGAATGACAGCAGCTTGACCTGCGGCAGGTGCAGCCTTTGTGCGACTTGCTGCGCCGCGGCCAGCTTCAGCAGCAAGCCGTCGTCGACGTCCTTGGCACCGAGCGCCTGCAGCATGCGGTCCAGGTCGAGCATGTCGCAACCGAGCTTCCGCCATAACCGCAGGAAGCGGTGAATGCGCGCAAGTGGCTCTACGGAGCCGAGATTCCGGACGACTGCCGCGTCAACACTGCAAGGGTCATTGGTCTCGACGAGGATCCGTACGTCAGGCGCGACGTTCGGTGGGTTGACATGCCGCGTCTGGAACAGCCGCAATAGTTCCTGATATTCGAGCCCTGCGAAGCGTAGGAAGTCTGTAACCTGGTGCATCGCTGCGTAAAGCGGCCAATACGGAGTACTGGGTACGCCGTAATAGTCCTCCGCTGGATGCGGGTCGGCAATCGGATTGCCGGCGGCATTGGCAGTGGAGAGGATGGCGTGCTCTTCCGCCGAAATGCCCAGCGTCTCGCAGGCAAGGGCCACATCCGCTCCGCCAGAGGCGAACGTAGCCAACAACTCCTCGCAACTCGTACCGAGCGCCTGTAGACAAGCGCGGACTGTCTCCAACCAGAGGTTGAACGGCAAGGTGTGCGGGTACACCGCCTGCAGCAGCGGGATGTAGGCATGCGGGTTCGTGTTTTCGGGGCTAACTGCCAGTTCCTCGGCCGCCGCGCCGGCCGAGGTGTCGTTCGGTTTTGGCACGGGCGTGAACGGCGGGTTTGGCTCGTTCGGCAGCGAATTCTTGTAGAGGATGCAGGCTTCCAGGACCTCGTTGACTAGGTCCAGATATGGAATCGGCAGTTCGGCATTGTCACAGTTGAGCTTGAGGAATAGCAGGTCGGGCCGCCGGCTCACCAGTATGCCCAGCACGCTGTAGAGCACCGGTTTCGCAGGCGCGCTGTCGAGGAAGTTGTGCAGCAGGTCGACCAGATAAGCCGACGGGCTGAGAACGGATTCGCAGTCTTTGCATTCGCAGTAGTCGCGCTTGCTCATGGTGTCTGTCCCCTTTGGTGCCGACCTTCCGGCTCAGGTGTGATTCGGGCGGCCGCCGGCTTGCAGCAACTGCCGCAGTTCGGCGTCCTCGATGGCTAGTTCCGGCGGCGGCCAGGTGCCTACTGCAGCAGGTAGCGGCCCCGCGGAACGCATCCGTACCGCCCATGCGATGGCGGCCGTGGTGGCGGTGACGCTGCGGGCTGCGGCGTACGCCGTCTGCGCCGACACCGCATCACCCAGCCGGCCGCTGAAGCGGGCAACAAAAACGTCCGCCGGCATGCGTGCGATGCGAAAGGCCGAGTGAAACCCTTCGCCCATCAATGCGTTCATCGCATCGAACGAAGGTGCGACGCGAAACACACGCTGCATGCGCTGGAGCTGGGCCGTCGCCAAGGAGGCATCGACTACGCCGTCCATAGCGTCGGGATGGTCGGCGACATAGGGGCCAATGCGGGTATTGCGCAGATCGAAGTCCTGCGCTTGCGTCAGGAAACGCACCACATCGGTACGAATCGGATTGAGCGCCCGGGCACCCGCGTCGCCCCTTGCTTGTAACACGACCTGGGGATCCAAATCGGGGTAGGCCTTAATTTCCTGACGCAGGGCCCCCAAAGAAGCCAGCGCGGATTGCCGCTCGTCATCGGAGAAGCCCGTAAAGTCCAGCGTATCCAGCGCCTGAGCCGCAATATCGAGGCTAGGGGTGGCGGCGATCACGCGGCGGATCAGCGCCAGATCGATCGGGAGCGGAGCCGCGAGTGCCCGTGCCACGCAGACCGTCGGAAAGGTCTCGAGCAACCGCGTCTCGATGGCGGCTAGGCGAGTCTCACGGTCCGCGGCCGAACTGTTGCGCATCAGCGACTGCCATTCGTCGCGGTTCAAGCCGACGAGGTCGCGGCCGGAGCGGATGCGCCCGCTGCTGCGTAGCTCCTGCAGAGCGGCAATCAGCGGCAGGTCGTGCTGTGTGATCGACGCCAGTTCCAGCGTCAGCTTCACCTCGTCGATCTGCCGTTCGGAGAGCCCCGCCTCGGCGGCGAGGCTCGCCCACGCGTGCAGCGAGAAGTCGCTCTGTTCGGTCAGGAGCCCGACGAATCGTTGCAGCTCAGCGCCTTCGCGCAGCACGGTGGACGTTCGCAGCAGCGGCAGTAGCCTCTCTGCGAAAAGCGCCCCCCGCCCCGGCGAATCCGGGGGTGAAGGCTCCTGTTGAAGGACGCCATTCCGAAGCAGCTCGGCGTTAAGGATCGCGGCGGTGCGCTGGTCGACTGCACCGCTCGGCTTCAGTCGTAAGAGTTCTTGCATCGCCATCACTAGCTGGTGCGTCTGCTCGCCAAATTCCGAATGCCCCCGCTCAATGCGTAACCGCTCTTCCACATCACTGCGCTCAGGTTGTGCGATGCGGATGATGGCCCGGTCCAACAGGAATTGCAGCGCGTCCTGTAGATCGACTACGGCGTCACCCCGCGATTCCAACTGAAGGGGAAAAGTTACTCTCTTCATCATTCGACTCCCTGGTCACCTCTAACCGCACACGCTTTCACCCCGCTCTACACCGCCAAAGGATCGAGCAACGGGCTGGCGAATCGCTCGATCGCGGTCGGACGACGACGGAAACGACTTCGTCGGGCTTGCGTCCGCTCCATAGCCCGCCGCCGCTGACGGTGTACTCCTCACGGTTCGGACCGGTAACGCGGAAGCCAACGTCTTCGCCGTTGGTCACGAGCGCCTTGAAACGGCGGGGATTCACCTCTATCCCGAAGACGCCGTCGGCTCGCCTGCACGATCCCCAGGCTCTCGGGTCCCCGCTTCGTGAGCGCCTCGACCGTCAGGCCTGGGAAGGGCCGGCGGCTCCGTTCGTCGATCACCCGCCCTTTAATGGAGTTGGCCATGCTCCCTTTCCTTTTTCATTGTTGTATCTCCCCGTTGATTGCGATCAGATTGAACTCGTGGACGTTGCAAGAGCGGGTGAAGCGCTTGCAGGGCGCAACCGCCGCTGCTCCGCCGCCTGCAGCAACTCGCGCGTTTCGATGTGGCTCGCCTTGGCGTGGCCTACTGCATCACCTCGCCAGCAACCACCCGCTTCAGGCCCTCCGCGCGGAGGCGCCGGGTTCCTTGAGGCCCCCATTAGTTGCTGTGGCGGTAGGCTCGTCGACTTTACCGCTCACTTCGAGGTGATGAGTCTCCTGGAAGATGCCCATCGATCGCGCTCCAATACGGCGGAGAGTTCCCGCCGAGCACCCTCGTCGTCCCAAAGAGTCGCGCCGAGATCCAGCAGAAGTTAGAGTGCCTCCTGGAGATCGGCCACCGCGGCGGCCTGCATGTCGGGTCTCAGGGGCGAAATGATCTTTTTCATGTTGGAAGACTCCTTCTGTCAAGCTCGCTCGCTTTACGGTTTCGGAAAGGGCCGGACCGCGTGGGTGTAGCCATTCGGCAGCGAACGCTGCCGTCGATTGCGGTCAGCGAGATTGACAGTGAAGAATTACGTCCCGCCCGCCGCGTCCGCTCGCCGATACCGCATTGTTCGTCATTCCCGTTCTTCATCGCATCACACCTCGATCAAACCGGCGTAGGGGGGTGAGCCTACAAATCCTAACGATTTCCGCCATTCCCATGACCCGTGTGTGTTGGGGGTTCCTGCGTCACCGCAATCTACGCTTGCTTATAGTCCCCTTTTATCCCAGCTACGCTCGCGGCTAATATGTCTTGCCACGAAAGCCCGGCTCAATGTATCCGCCCGAACTCTTGATTACGTACTTGCAAGCGCCGCAAACATACGAACCCTCTTTTCCAACAACCGCTCTACTCCAGCGTACGCCTCTCGCTCTATTGTCTCTGAGGTAGCTCGCAATATTTTCTTCTGCGTGGGGCGCACCACCATCCTCTCTAGTCATATCTGACACCGTTTGGGGGGCAACCCTTATTCCCAAGCGTTTCAATTCATCGAGCTGAGCCTTGCTCCAACTTGCTGAGGAATTGATACCCCCAACAAATACCGATTCTCCGTTTCGCAGCGTTGCCTGGGTAATTTCAACCGTCGCGCCTTCTGTCTGTCCGAGGCCTTTTATCTGATTCGCAAGATATGTCAGGGTGTTCTCATCTTTCAGCATCAATTCATCGGATGTGAAAGACGGAATCTTGGAGACCGATGGTTCCGACGGTTGTTGCGGACCGCCTGAACTGCCTCCGCTCCAAGATGGCGATTTGGGTGAATACCCCCCCTTTGGAAACGCCGGGCACATAGACGCCATCAATTTTTTTCGCCCTTGAAGGTCTCAATGCACTCATGGTTTCTTGCCGGGAAGCGTTGTACCGCACTTCCGACGCGCCCAGAAGGGTATCGCCCGCATACACGCGCGCCTCAAGGTCTGGCTGTGGCTTGCCGCGCCACCGTAGTTCTCTGTCAGAGAATGTTGCTTGATAGCCGCCGGTGTCATCCGTATCCGTTTCGGCCAGCGAGACCTCGCCGCCGACACCCTTGTCCACTACGACGACGCGCAAGCCGCCAACGCCGGGGCTAACGCGGCTAAACACTTTACCGTCGACCCGATACTGGGCTTGATTCGGGTCCGTCGGGTGATCAAGCAAGCCCCAGTATCGCAGCAAGGTATTAAGCGCATTGGCGGTGGCTTCGTCGACCGCGCTGTCAACGCCGAGCCGGCGCTCCTCCTGGAAGAGGCTGACCAACTTTCGAGTAGCGGGACCATAGGTCGAGGCGTTCCGCTTATTGCGGAGCGCTTCGGAGAATCGACGGGTCGACTCATCGTCTGCCAAGATAACCCGGTGGTCCAGGCACAGTTGCAACGCGTCCTGAAGGTCGATAACCGCGGCACCTTGCATGTGCTCGTTCAACGGAAAGCTGATGTTGTTCATGGTCCGTTTCTCCGCCTCTCAATCCGCCATGCACAGGCTGTTCGGTCCTTTTAGGGGAATTCCGAGCGCTTCGGCACAGTTTTTCAGCCGTACTTTGCAACCAAATTGCTCCATCAGAGGCCTCGATAGACGAAGCATCGAGGGCTAGGCAGAGTTCGGGTACAACACGTAAAGCAGGTACTTTTCGCACAGAAGGTACTAACCCAGCTCGGACTATATTTTGAGCGTTCGAACTTCAACCTTTTCCGTTCGTGCCACACCGTGTGTGTGTTGGCCATTCTTTGTCACCTCCACCTATGCTAGCTAGTTTCCGAATACATAGTCCCAGAGCCGTTTCGGCCGTTCGCGTGTCAGCTTGGCAGGATCGGCGGTCCCGCGGGACAGTCCCTCGTCGATGGCTCGGCCCATGGCATCCTGATACTTGTGAAGCCCATAACCCCCAACCGCTGATGCAGCAACAAGCGCTGCCCCACGTGGTCCAATAATTCGCAGAACTATGCCCGCGACCACGACCTTCGCGTATTCTTGTGCCGCCTCTTCGTGACTGTTTGTTTGTCCCATTTGAACGATCAACATACCCTTTTCGACGATCAGCAGCGCGCCCTTGCCCAGCGTGATAGCACGACTAGGAGTTTGGCTCGGTGTTTTGGTCGCTGGCGCGGGGTCCGGCGGCTTCGGAGGCTCCGCTGTGGCCGTCGTTGGGGGCTTAGATGCAGGTGGTTCAGCAGGCGGAGATTCTCCAGGCGATTTCTTGGCAATTTCTATTAGCCGCACAAGGTTTCTTACTGCTGCCAGCTCTTTTTCACCGATGACATGGAGCCCTGCTTTCACCTTATCACCAACCTTAAGTCCTATATCGCTAAGATTCTTTCCTCCGCGAATCTCTATTTCACTTCCTTCAAATACAGCTTTCAGACCACCCTTCTTGAGCTGGCTTTCTGTGAATGCTCTGGACCTAATATCGCCTTCCACGGTAAGAGCTTTTTCTGGCAACTTTTCTTCTATGTAGTAATAATCTCCATTCACCTGCACAAGCTTGTCAGCGCGAAGAGTGACAGTGGCTCCTGCAGAATTAGTAGTCTTCACCGTTACTTCCTCAGCAAACTTTATGTCTGACTCGTCGAGTATTTTTGCGTTTGGCCGTGCGACGTCATTTTTTTCCGTCCTCTTGCCTTGCTTCCCATTGGGGTCGACAAATTTTGTAGGACAACCAGCTACATAAACATATCGAGAGGTACCATCGACCAACCCAGCGGGATCGGCGCTTATCCACCTTCCCAACCACGCGGAGTAATACCTCGCCGCATGGTAATAAAGCCCACTCTCCTCATCCCGCTCCTTCCCCGTATACCGATACCGCTTCGCCGTCTCCGTCTGGCTGCGCACCGCCTGATAGGTCGAACTGCCGTAGGGCGCGTATTCCTCGTAGGAAATGATCTGCGCCTGCTCATCCACCTCAAGGCTGCATGAACCGAGGTGGTTGCCGAACTGGTAGCGGATCAATCTCCGATCGACGTCCTGCTCATCGCTCAGCGTGCGCATCTCCACCAATGCGATGCGCTGCTTGTCGTCCATCACATGCAACGTCTCGCGCTCCAGTTTCGCGGTCCGCGCGAGGGCCGCGCCCTCGTAGCAGCGAAACACCTCGAACCCACCTAGGTAGATGCGCTCATCGTTGATGCCGCCGTTGTTGGCCAACTCCGTTACCTTGCGCACACGCTGCCCTGACGCGTCATAGACATACCACGTGCGCTCGCCATGGCGCTCGATGCCGTCCACGTCCTGCTCGTTGACCTTCTGCCGCTGCGTCATCTGCAGTTGGTCCCGGTAGTCCCACTGCATCGTGTGCAACTGCGGCATCCCCAGCATGTTGCCGTGGGCGTCGTGGCTGTAGGGCTCTGGCGGGGAGTTGCCGACGGCGGTGCTGCTCAGCCGGTTGCTCTGTTTGCCGGACTCGATCAGGCTGGCTTCGCCGTAGATGTAGGCGCGCGTCCAGTCCGGCACCGCGGCGTTATCGCGCGCGTGCTGCATCTGGAGGAAGTTACCGACCGCATCATAGACGTAGCGTTCGGTGTAGCGGGCCATCGCATTGGGGTCGTTGGGCGCGAAGCGGCCAGGGGGATTGGCGCTGAGGATTCCTACGCGCCCGGGATCGTTGTAGGCGTGCGGGATCGGCGCGCCGGCCTGGCCGAGGTGCTCGCGGCCCTCGGCCTGGATCAGGCGATAGAGCGCGTCGTAGACGTAGTCGTTGCTCGGCTCGACGCGCTGGTTCGCGAAATAGAGGGTCTGCTGCGCGTCGTCGCGGATGTGGGTGATATTGCCGGCGGGGTCGTAGCTGTAGCGCAGGTTCTGCAGACCGCAGCCCTTGCCCGCAGGCGGCGTCTTGGGCGCAGCGATGGTCGCCGGTGGCGGGGCGTTGTCGCAGTCATTGGTGAAGGCCACGCCTTGCGCCGTCGCGGGATCCACGCCGCGGCGGGTGTACAGGTGCGTCAGGCGGAAAGTCTCGCGGTCGTAGGCATAGGTGGTGCGGATGACCGTTGCGTCCCGGATCTTGTAGTCGATGAGGGTCCGCTGGCCTTTGGCGTCGTAGTCGATGTTGGCGACGCCGACCGGCGATGGGGCCTCGTTGGCGGGATTCAGCACCGCGGCAGGTTCGGTTGCACGCTCCAGCCACACGTGCACCCGCTCTAGCAGATTGGCCTCGTTGAACACCGGCTGGATGACGTTGAACTTGCCGCGGCCCAGGCTACTGCGCGGCGCGACGGACTGGATGGGGCGGTTGAGCGCGTCGTAGCGGGTGCGGCCTTCGAAGGTCTCGGTGTCGAGCTTCGGTCGGGGATCCCACGACCAGTCTGGGATGGCCGCGTAGTCGCTGACCAGTTGCCGCGTGCTGCGAAGCAGGTTGCCTTTGAAGTCGTAGGCTTCTAACGGATTGCCGGCGGCATCCAGTCGCGCGTTGGTGGCAACGCCGGCGGAATCGAAGTGGCGATGGATGCGGGTGCGCAGGTTGAGCCGCTGCGCATCGGCTTCCTGGGCCGGCGTGGCGCCCGGCGGCGGTTCGCCGTAGTCGATCCTGTCCACCAGCAGGCCGGCCGCGTCGGGTGTGTTCAGCGTGCGCGGGTCGGAGTTGGGTTTCTGCGGATCGGGGTCGCTGAACGTGCCGCGCACGTATTGCTCGATCGGGCGGCGCAGCGCGTCGTAGGTGGTGATGAAGTTGTGGCCGCGGCTGTCCCAGGCACGGATCGGCTTGCCGGCCACGTCGTTGAGCATCCAGCGCGCTCCAGCTTCCATGCTCTGCTGGTGGATGCGATTGCCGAGCATGTCGTAGGCGTACTGGATGACGATGCGCTGCTCCTGCGCGCCCAACGGCAGGTTGGCGGCGTCGGGCAGCTTGCGTTCATCAAATACCATGCGCTGATTGCCTTCGATGTCCAGCTCGACGCGGGTGCGGAAGTCTTCGTCGGGTTTGTTGTGGAGCAAATGGCCATCGCAGACCACCCGGTTGCGCGCCACGGTCAGGAAGGGACGGCCCAAGGCGTCGAAATGGGCGGTGGTGGGTGTGTCGGCGTGGCCGGCGGCGCGTTGGGCGGCCTTTAATTCGTTCTGGCGATCCTCGGCGGCCGGGTAGCGGTTTGCAAAGGCTGCGGCATGGGCAGGCAGGGTTCTCAGCTCGTGCCAGGTGGGCAGGTAGTCGGCATCCGGCAGGCGGCCGAAGTAGCCGGCGACGTCAGCATCGCGCAGTGGGTTGTCGGCACGCACCGGCAAGAGCACCGTGTCGTTGACGTCATAGGTCGTTTCCTGCCACGGATCGAAGACCACCTTCTCCCAGGTGTGGTTGGGATGCAGCGTGGCGACGACCCGCTCGGCCGGGTCGTAGAACAGCACCGGGCTGGCGCCGACCTGCACGCCGAACTCGAAGCGGTGATCGCTGTAGAAGCTGCCGTCCGGCCGTTGCAGCTTGCTGAAGAAGGGCTCGTATTGCCGGACCGGCTTGCCCTTGTTGTTGAAGATGGTCCAGCCGCTGCCAACCCAGCGCGGGTTGACGATGGGCGAAGCGGGGTCGTCGACGTGGAGCGGGCCGGATTCGGCCTGGATCTTCTTCTGGATCTCGCGGCCGAAGCCGTCGGAGTAGCTGAAGCTGAGCTGGAGCTTGCTTTTGGCCCCCTGGCCCAGATCGCTGACGTGCGTTTCGCGCGCGATTGTGGCGGCGAACGGCGGCTCGCCCAGACGCATGTACCGCGTCAGATCATAGACGATGCGCGTCGTCGCGTTGGCGAGCAGGTCGTGCGCGGCCTGGGTTGCTACGCTGGCATTCGGGTCGGGCGATGCTTCACGTGGTTTGTCGATGAAGGCATCGAGCAGTGCCTGCGGCGGCTCGGGCGAGAACAGGGCATCGAGCCGGTCGCCCTGTCGCGAGTTGTCCGTGGGCTTGCTCATCACGGCGGTGCCGACCACCAGGCCGAGTGCGTCGAAGGCCACTTCGGTCTGGTTACGGTTGGGGTCGCTGACCAGGCGCGGCTGCAGCACGCGGTAGTCGTTGGCGTTCACCGTGACGCGGTTGCCGAGCGCATCACGGGTTTCGACCATCAGCAGGTCGTGCGCGTCGAAGTCGACCACGGCGTTGTGGCCGAAAGGGTCGCGATAGCGGCGCGGCAGGAAGCCGTGGGCGCGCGCCTCGGCCAGTTCAGCAGGGGCTGGCACATCGTCCGAGTGATAGAACGACCGGCCCGAAGGGATCCACCAGTGGTCGTCGCCGTCCAGGTCGACGTAACCGCCCTCGCCTCCGCCAGTGCCGCCAAGGACGGCGCCAGTGTCGGGCAGCAACGGTTGGCCGTTGCGTTGGAAGACCTTGGCCATCAGCCCCGGCGTGAAAGCCAGTTTGTAGCTCTCCCCGGGCAGAGCCAGCGCTTGCAATTTCTCAGCCGGGAGCAACGCCAGCGGGTCATCCTGGGCGACGCCACAGTCATCAGGACGGTAGAGCGTGCGCACGCGCTCGATCAGGCGGCGGAAGTACTTCGTGTTTTCGGCATCATTGTCAGCGGCCGCCTGCCGAGCTTTATTGAACTCGACATCCTCATATTCGACGTCATGGCCGCCGTCACCCGCCTGATTGAGGTAACTCAGCACGGGGTAAAAGCCATACAGGGCCAGCGATGCACTGCTTTGCTCCTGCTTCGGCTTGCGCAACTCGTAGGTGCGCGTCTCCGCTGGAAGCGGGGTCCGATAGTCGTCGTCCTTGTCCGTAATCGCGTGGGTGAAGCTGTTTTCGGTGCTCGTGATGTGGATGAGCCGTTGCTTCAAGTGATCCGCTGGCGTGAATGCCGAGTCGGTTGCCGGGGTCAATCGCCCATAGCCGATAGTCGCCTGCTTCAACACATTGCCGTATGCATCTACTTCCAGCGTAAGCGCGTGCTGGACTCGGGGATCCCTCGGCTCGCGCTCGTAGTGGTAGGTGATGGCCTCGCGCGCGTAGGTGAAGAAGACGGCGTGTCGATTCTCGCCACGGAGCTGCATGGGCGAGACCGTGAAGTTCTGCTCCGCGACGGTGTAGGGATGTCCATACGGGTAATCGGCGTCGACGCCCACGCCGTCCAGCGCATAGATCTCCTGGCGCAGCATCATGCCCTTGAGGGACCTCGTAGCTTCGCGCTCTTCTTCCGCGCTCAGCCCCGATGGAAGAATCGTGTCTGGCAACAGGCGCTTTTTTGCCTCGTCGGCGTTGTCAAGCCAAGCTGGCTCGCGGTAATACTCGCCGCGGTCCAAGTGATTCAACCATCCGGCGAAGTAGTTGGAGACACGGTCCCGACGCCAGCAAATCCCGGTGTGGAACCATGTTCTGGTGAGCACCGGCGGCACATGCGAGGCACCGTCGATGTTGACCGCCGCTGTCTCCCCATCTGCCAGGGCTGCGAACTGCTCCGTGTCCCACTTCTCCACCATGCCGAAGCCACGGAACTCGCGTTCCTCGCCGTCAAAATACCCATGGTGGTAGGCGTAGCGCGTGACGAAGCGGTTGCGGCTGATGTGGTCGAAGGTTTCCACGCGCTCGACCACGTGCACCGGGAACGGCAGCCGCGTGATCCACGGTTTGCCGTCGCGCTTGTCCTGCAGGTAGAACTTGGTCGAGGGGGCGTAGACGACTTGGGTTTCGGCGCCGAGGTTATTGATCATTTTGACCAGCAAGTGCGGCTTATGCCCGCCCATGAGGTTGACGTAGCGCATCGGCCGCCGTGCGTCACCCGGCAATGGCGACGACCAGACCAGGCAAGCGGTGCCGTTGCCGAGCAGGTCGGTGGGCACGATGCTCACCAGGTCATCGATGCGCGGGAACACCTTCAGCGTCTGCGGCTGGCTCCAGCCATTGCCCGACTGGTTGAAATACAGGCGTACGCCCTCGCGGTGCAGGTAGACGATGTCGGTCGTGCCGCTGCCGTCGATGTCCGCGAGGCGGATGCGCTTGTGGTCGAACTGGTCGCAATGGTCGAATCTGGCCGAATGACCGCTCTCGTCTTCGAAGGTCATCGTGACCTTGGCGCCGAAGCGGCAATAACCGAGGTTGGGCCAGTAGCAGATTTCGCTGTTGCGGATGCGCACCAGGTCGGTCAGGCCGTCGCCGCTCATGTCGGCCATGTAGATCGACTGCGTGCCATCGGCGAAGACGATGCGAGGGCCCTTTTCCTCGTCGAGCGCCTGCGTCACACGGCGCGCCGGGCCGAAGCCCTCTTCGGCGAGCGAGGCATGCCACGTCAAGGCGTCGTCTTCGGTGATCAGCACGTCGGCATGGCCGTCACCGTCCAGATCCACGAGCTTGAGGTTGGGGTCTCCGAGGTTGCGGTTCAGGCGCGAGGAGAAGGGGCGGAACGGCTGCCAGCCTTCGGCCTCATCGTGTTCGTACAGGCCGGGGGTGGAGCCCTCCATGAGGACGACATCGGGTTGACCATCGCCGCCCAGGTCCATGAACTCCGCGCCGGCGCTCCAGGCGATGTTGGGCTTGAGGGCGACGGTTTCGAGCGGGGCGAGCTTCGCCGTGTCGGCAAGCGGACTCAGGTTGCGCTTGTAGTGCCAGGCGCCGGCCTGTTCGGTGAGGATGCCGGGGATGCCTTCGCCATGCAGGTCGGTCCAGCGGTAGGCACTGCCGTCCAGGCCGATGGGCAGGTTCTCCAGGCTCGCCGGATCGACCTCCTCGACGAGCTCCTGCACGACGGGCTCGGTGTATGTGAACTCCACCGGCGGCAGGCTGCGGCGTGTGGTCGCCCCCCCTTCCTGCTTCCACCCCGTTTGCGTCACCTGTTTCAGGAAGCTGTAGACGGCCCGGGTGGCGAGGTTGGGGTTGATCTCGTCGTCGTAGGCGAATTCGGTGCTGTGTACCACGCCTCGGTAGCCAGGTTGCGCCACCCGGCCCGGGCCCGCCAGCTGTTCGGGGATGTGGTGCAGCATCAGCACCCGCTCACAGCGGCGACAGGTGCGCACCTCGAAGCCCGAGCGATAGCTGGAGAAAGCATCGGGGCGGTAGAGCCAGGGCTTCTCCAGCTGCCCCGTCGGGTTGCCCTCATCCAACTCTCCGTAGTCGAAGCGCACTTCGAACAACCAGTCGGCGTCAGTGTCCGACGGCGGATTAGGCAGGTCGCTCAGGTATCGGGGGCGCCGCCCCTGGGCATCCAACAAGGGTTTGAGGTTTCCGTACAGCACCCGCTGCAGGTAGCGTTGCGCGGTGCGGCGCGAATCGGAGGCAAGGCCCCGGTTGCGCTGGTGGACCTGCTTGAACGGATCGGCTTGACCTGGCCGGGGCTGGTAGGCGCCGTCCTCCTTCTTGTAGAGGTAGCGAATGCCGTTGCCTTTGTCATCGCGCGATTCGCAAATCAGCCACGAAAAAATGCGGCTGGCATCGAGCGGGTCAGCAATGCGCGAATTCGCGTCATAGCCATAGAGAGTGAGGATGTTGTCCTTGGAGATCGAGCGCCAATGGACATCGCCGGGCGAGCCAATCTTGCTCCAGCGCTCGATGCGCGCGAAGAGCCCTTCGATGCGAGGTCGGTAGCGGTGGATGACGAACCCGGGCGCGGTCTTGTCGTCACGGAAGCGCGTACCGTCGGTCTGGAGAACCGGCACTAGGTCTTCCGCGCCGGAAAGTATGAAGACGTCCGAATCGACAGCATCGAGATACTGCGGCAGGCCTTTGTCGGTCTTGCGCGTGATCGACGGCACCGAAAGGCTCCAGCCGAAGCCGAACGGGCCGTTGCCGGCGCCGGAGTCGTAGGTCAGGGAGAGTTGGGGGCCGAAGCCTGAACGGCCTGCGCTGGCAGCGATGGGCACCGACATCGAGCCGGTGCCGGTGACCGGGTTGGCGGCGAACTTCTCGCCGATGCCGCGGATCGCGCCCCCGCCCTTGGGCAGCGAGATCGATGGCGCAGTGGGGCGGTGGGACTCCCGCGCCCTTTCTGAGGTGTCGCCCGCGGCTATGCCTGGACTCATCGCAGGCGCTCCCGAATGTTGCTTTTTGTTTTTGCACTCGGCGACGCGCGTGGCGGTCGGTCCGGGCAATGCAGACAGCGTAGAAGACGGCGAGCAAAGTGCAATTGCACGCCGCTTTAATCTGATTTGCGTGAAACTTTATGCGGAGTACCTTCGCAGCCGACGGCAGCCAAGTTTTGTCCTGGAGAGTGTTCAAAAAGGCGTATGTAGCACTTTTTTATGTTCGCGCCGGCTGAGTCAGCTTCCGCGGCGACTCGCAGATAGATTTGCCGTGAGCGCCCTGGCGAAATCGGACGGTATAAGCAAGAGACAATGGGCGGTGAGCCTATACGAGGCTGTCTCGCAATGATGTCACGCCTTCGCTGGATTGACACGATCCGCTTTGCCACGACGGCGGGCTTGTGCGTTAACGTGACACCGCATGGCGGTGCTGAAAGGTATGTCCCGGAAATCGATCGAAGCCTTACCGAGCGGCCACTACTGGGCCGTGCCTCATGCGCCCGTCCCGCTGGACGCTGACAATGGTCATGATGAGGTGTTTCCCGGCGCCAATTGCATCAGCGATGGCAAATGGGTCACCTTCTACAAGAAGGGCGAGGAAGTCTGGGAGTGCAACGCCCTGTATGCCGCCGCGCATTTCGATTTTTCTTCCGTGTCCAGCGCTGTGCATCGACAGCCCACTGAGGTCCTGGCGGGGCAGGGAGACACCCTGCTCTTCTTCCCCAATCAGACATAACGCCCCGACATTCAGCAAAATTTAGCCATACGGGCGTTATGTTCGGTGACTGCAGCAGTACGATCCCTCTTGGGGGCACCCGTCGGTTTGCATTGTTCTTGGCCCCATGGGCACTGCCTGCTGGCGCCCTGGAGGCGCGCGTCGGCTGCAAGCACGGCTATAACCACCAGCGGCGTTACGCAGGAGTTCTGCTGCCGACTGACATATGTGCAGGTGGATCCGACACAACGCGCTTCAGAACAAAATCTGTTCAGCAAACTAGTCAAAACTTGAGTTTTTGCCTAAAATACTGGACATATGCCAGCCTTTACCGATACCACCTCACTCCTTGAGCGCCACTTGCTCCTGCAACTCGGCGACCGCATCAAACGCCTGCGGAAGGCTCAGGGCCTTGGCACGGTCGAGATGGCCAAGCGCGTCGGCATCTCCCGGACGACTCTCGCTGCCGTTGAGGCGGGCGACCCCGCGCCAACCATGGGCACATATCTGCGTGTCATGTCCGTGCTGGGGGTTGCCGGTGACCTTGCCCTGTTAGTCAGCGATACGTTTCAACCGGCGCCGGCGAACTCTGCGGCCGCCTCATCCAAGCGCGCCATTCCGCAGGTTCAGGTTCGGGTCAGGACTGATCCAAGCCGCCATGAGGCTCAGGACTTGCAGAGCATGGCGCTGCACAAGGAAGCGATCCGCCTGATTCAGGATGACCCCGCGCTACTGGACCGGGCCCGAGAAGTCCTCAGGCGATGGCGCGCGCAGGGAGACTCACGGTCTGATTCACTCTGGTCCGAGTGGGAAACGATTCTTGCGAACCAGTCGTGGCGCAAAGCGCTTGGCCGAACTCGGCGTGCTCAAGAGCTGCGCCAAGCGTCTCCCCTGCCCACGCTTTTACCAGATGCCCTTCGGCAGGAAGTGCTAGCACAGATTCAGGCGTTGAAAAAAGGCGTTGTCCTTGGGGACCAGGAATGAAGCGGGAAGATCTGGAGCACATCATTCGAGCTGCTGCCGACATCACGAACGAATATGAGTTCGTTGTCGTTGGCAGTCAATCCATCCTGGGGCTGATCCCTAATCCCCCGGCGGTTTTCACGATGTCCGCGGAGGCTGACATATACCCGCTCGATGCCACCCACAAGGCGGATGCGATCGACGCGGCGATTGGCGAAGGCTCGCGCCTTCACGAGACGTATGGTTACTACGCGCAGGGCGTCGGGCCAGAGACAGCGTGTCTTCCGGCCGGGTGGGAAAGCCGCTTGCAGCGCATCCAGACGGCGGGCACGAATGGACGGGTCGGCTATTGCCTTGACCTTGTTGACCTCTTCATGGCGAAGGCCGCGCCGGATCGCGACAAGGACCGAGTCTTCTGTATGGCCCTGATACAGCATGGCTATGTCTTGCCGCGTACAGCGATCAGTCGCGTCGACGACATGTCGATAGACAGAGCCGCACAGGGCGACTGCGTGCACGCATCAAGCGCTGGACGAAGGCCTTGCGGGACCAAGGTCATGCGGTTCCCGCTGGCTACGCCTAGCTCAGCTTTCAGCGCAGCAGCCATCGGCGTGCCATCGCGCTAGCATTTCGCTGACGACGCGATAAGGCCCCGTTATCGTGCCTTATCCCCTCCTCCCGCGTTGCTGCGTCACCTTCATCCGAACGCCTCTCGCTGAGGCACCCCGTTGCTTGTCCGAGTGGACGGGAAACGCAACGGCGGTATCCAGTTTGCGACGTTGCCTGTTTGGTCGACGAGCGTCTGCTGTCAAGGCATGAACCGACGCTGGCTCGGGCTGCGATCATTGATTCCATATGCCCGTTCGCGACAGGCGCGAAACCTCAATGCGGCAGCGGCTGATCAATCGATTCGACTTGGAGCGCGCCAGTGCCGGCGCGAGTTGTTAAACAACGAAGGTTCTAAGAATGCGGAGTGCACACGTGGGCTTCTGCGTCGACGTTGACTATACGCCTGCCTGCAGTGCGGCCGGCGATTGATGAGGCGAGCTCCTTGCCGCAGCTCGCTCAGACTGCTGTATGGCGGCCGTTGGCATTGCCATGCGCAGGCTTTCGCGATACTGCTCGGCTGGCGCTTCACGGGTGACCTCGACGGCAGCATCGTAGTTCGCCCGAATGACGGACTCGATCTCGGCAATGTCCGCACGGAAGAACTCCTTGCGTCCGTTGACCTTATTCAAGCGGCCGGCGGCGAAGCGCTCGTGCAACTTGCCTTCCAGTGCGGGGGCATTGTCAGAAAAGACCATCGCATGCACGTCGAACCAAAACGGAACCGATGCATCGCCAAGCTCGTCTATGCGGTCCATCGGCTCTAGGCGGCGGGTCATGCCTATCTTGTAAACCCCCTCGCCAAAAATGCACCGACGTTCGAGATCACATACACATAGCCGGCCTTGGCATTTTGCTCACGGTAGTCAATGAGCTTCTCTTCGCTGTCCAGCTCGGCCTTACCTGCCTCCAGCTCGGCCTTACCTGCCTCCAGCTCGGCGAGCTTTGCCAGTAGAGGTGCACGCTCCTCCTCGGTCGCAACCTTCTCCAGCCGTGCTTGGAGATCCCGTAAAGCGGCCGTGAAGTGTTTGCGCTCCTTGGCAATCCTCTCCCGCGCGGAGCGGATCTCCTGCTCAAGCTTCTGCTGCTCCCGCAACTCCTCTCGTACGCGCTTGGCTTCTTCTTTCTCTTCTTGCTTCTTGATCTGAAACTCGTGTGCGAGGTGCAGTTCGTCAAGTTTGAGGCTTAGGTACTGTTCCGACAGCCCCACGGTCATCACCCGACCTAGGCGGTTGCACGCCTCGAAGGACTTGCGGCTACGCTTCTCACCGAGTTCGATGTTGTCAAACTTGACGTTGTCCACGCAGCGTCTCGGTGGCCACCACCGTCAAGCAAAAATTGGGCGAACTCGGCATCATCTTCTGCTCGTTTTCCGAGGCGGTGCGGGAGCATCCGGCGCTGGTGCAGCAGTATCTCGGCTCGGTCGTGCCCTATACCGACAACTTTTTCGCCACGCTCAACTCCGCCGTGTTCAGCGACGGCTCGTGAACAGCCCCTCGTATTACTCAGGAAGCCCAGCCCGAGGGCCGCACTCAGGCCGGCGATGGCGGGAAAACAACTCGCGCAACCCATCGCCGAGACGATGCGGCCGAGGGGACCGGTCTGGTTGGCGACGCGCGTGATCCGTCCCATGACGTCGTTCGCGAACCCGTGGCCTACCGCTTGACGCTGGACAGATAGCCGGCGTTCTCGGTCGCCTTGGTCGAACGCGGGTGATGGTCTGGAATACATTGCACATGCAACGCGCGCTGGATGCGATCGAGGCCATCGGCGGGGAGGCCATGCGCGCGGAATATCTGCGCCAGATCGCACCGACTCGCTTGGATGGCATCAATCTGCGCGGCACCATTGAGTTTCCAATTTCGCGTTACGCCCATTGGCTGCTCCCCAGCGCCACGACTTCGCTGGATCGGCCGCTGCGGCAGCAGGCCGGGTGAGACGTCAGGGGCCAGGTTCTCGTCCATTCCAAGTTCACCTACCACTCAGATGTTCCGACACGGCTCGCACCAGCGGTTCGATCACCGCGGGGCGACACTCAATCAGGCTGGCAAGCACCTCGGCATAGACTTCACAATCGAGTGGCGCTTTTCCACCTGGCGCCGGCGGCAGCAGAATGCGCCCCAGCTTGCTTGGGCGTGCCATCAAATTTGAGCGCCCCAGCGCATAAGTAGCGCGAGCGTCGGTCGGATCCGCCGTCAATCGGTGGTCAAGGAATGGTAGCGTCTAGCCCTTTGGATTCGCATGGCCATCATCTATGATGTGATTCATGTAATCATCGTATTGCCATGTTGAGGCTCCCATGGAGCAAAAGACCGCTCGGCTTACGCTGCTCATCGATCCCAACAAGAAGGCTGCCTTTGAGCGCCTTTGTGCACAGCAGGATCTGACTGCCTCACAGGTGATTCGGCACCTTATCCGCGACTACCTGGCCCAGCATGGCGTCGAGTACGTCCCCAGCGGCGTGGACACGGACAAAGCGGAAGCATCCGGCAATGAGAGCGCGCCGTCGCGGCGCAACGCGGCACCTCCCGCCAAGCGCCGTGCGACCCGTCGCGGAGCCTGATCCATGAGCAGCGTGCCCCCTCTCACGCAATGGCTCCATCTCGACTGGATGCTTGTTGTGGTTGGGGCTTGGCTGCTTGTCGGCGTGGCAGGGGTCCTGGCGCTGCATCGGTTTGCCCTGGTATCCCACGTGCTATTCCCCATCGGGGGACTACTAGGCCTGGCGCTGTTCGGTCTGGCGCTCCACGCCGTGTTCGGCACGCCTGAAGCTGCCGTGCTGCCCATTGGCCTGCCCGCGCTGCCGTTCCACGTCCGGCTCGACAGCCTGTCGGCCTACTTCCTGATGGTAATGGGGGGAGCAGCGGCCGGCATCTCGGCGTTTGCGGCAGGCTACTTCCGCAAGGGGGAAGGCACGCCGCCGGGCCTCCTCTGTCTTCAATACCACCTGTTTCTCGCCAGCATGGCCGGGGTGATCCTGGCAGACGACGCCTACTCGTTCATGGTGATGTGGGAAACCATGGCGCTGTCATCGTTCTTCCTGGTGACCGCCAACCACCGCATCGCCGAAGTGCGCGCCGCCGGCTATCTCTACATCACGATGGCGCGCATCGGGGCGATCGCCATCCTGCTGTGCTTTGGCGTGCTGCAGGCCAACACCGGCGACTATACGTTTGCCAACATGCGAGCCCAGGCGCTGACGCCGTTCTGGGCCTCCGTCGGTTTCCTGCTCGCCCTGTTCGGATTTGGCGCCAAGGCCGGCATCCTGCCTCTGCACGTCTGGCTGCCGGAGGCGCATCCGGCCGCGCCCTCGCCGGTGTCGGCAATGATGAGCGGCGTCATGCTCAACACTGCAATCTACGGCCTGCTGCGCGTGTCCTTCGACCTGCTGCAAATGCGTCTGTGGTGGTGGGGCGGATTGCTGCTGGCCATTGGATTGGCCACCGCGCTGTTCGGCGTGGTCTTTGCCGCGGTACAAACCGACATGAAGCGGCTGCTGGCTTATTCGTCGATCGAGAACATGGGCCTGCTCTTCGTTGCTATGGGCCTGACACTGCTGTTCTCGGCCTACGGCATGAAGCCAATGGCCGCTCTGGCCCTGACGGCCGCGCTCTACCATGTTGCCAGCCATGCCTTCTTCAAAAGCCTGCTTTTTCTGGGAACCGGCAGCGTGCTGCATGCCACCGCCGAGAGAAGCCTCGGCAAGCTGGGCGGATTGATTCGCTACATGCCATGGGTGGGCTGGCTTACGCTGCTGGGCGTGCTGGCCAGCGCTGGGCTGCCCCCGCTTGGCGGTTTCGTCTCCGAGTGGCTGCTGTTGCAGAGCTTCCTGTTCACGCCTGGCCTCCCGGAGCCGATACTGACCATGCTGATCCCGGTGGTCGCCGCGCTGATCGCGCTGGTGGCGGCCCTGGCCGGCTACACCATGGTCAAGTTCTTCGGTGTGATCTTCCTCGGCCAGCCCCGTGAGCCCAAGCTGGCCCACGCGCTCGACGCCGGCCGCTGGGAACGCGCGGGCATGCTGTGGCTGGGGCTGGGCTGTATCGCGCTTGGCCTGCTGCCGACCCAATTCGTCCAGCTGATTGACCCGGTGACGCAGCAGCTGGTGGCGAGCGGACTCGGCGCCCGGACCGCCGCCAGCGGCTGGCTGCTAGCGCCGAACGGCCTGGCTCAGGCCAGCTATGGGCCGGTCATTTTCCTGTCAGGCATCCTGGCCAGCTTTGCCCTCGCCTACCTGCTGGTGCGACGCTTCTACCATGGCCGGCTTCGCCGCAGTCCGCCCTGGGCTTGCGGCTTCCCCTGGGGCACCGCGCGCATGCAGGACACTGCCGAGGGTTTCGGACAGCCGATCCGCCAGATCTTCGAGCCGTTTTTCCAGATGCGTCGTGATCTGCCGACGCCATTCGATGAACAGCCGCACTACCGGGTCACGGTGGCGGACCATTTCTGGCGCTGGCTGTATGTCCCCGTGATCGACCTGGCGGCGTACCTGGCCCGGCTGATCGGCCTGATGCAACAGGGACGCATCTCGGTTTACCTGCTGTACAGCTTCCTGACCCTGGCCGCCACGCTGCTGGCCGTGATGTGATGAGGGCCGCATGAACCCGACCGGACTCCTGTCACAGCTGCTTGAGATCGTGATCTCGATCGCGCTGGCGCCACTACTGACCGGCTGGGTCAATCAGTGGCGGGCCTGGCTGCAGAACAAATCGGCGCCCAGCCTCTGGCAACCGTATCGAATGCTGCACAAGCTGTTCAACAAGGAATCGGTGGTCGCGGACAATGCCTCGCCGCTGTTCCGCGCCACGCCCTACGTGGTGTTCGGCTGCATGGCGCTGGCTTGCTCGATCATCCCTACCGTGTCCACCGATCTGCCACTGGCACCGGCCGCCGACGCGATCGCCCTGGTCGGCCTGTTCGCGCTGGCGCGGGTCTTCATCTCGCTGGCGGCGATGGACGTCGGCACCGCTTTCGGGACGCTGGGCGCGCGGCGCGAGATGCTGATCGGCTTCCTGGCGGAACCGGCGCTGCTGATGGTGCTGTTCTCCGCCTCGCTGATCTCCAAATCGACCTCGCTCACCACCATTGTCGAGACGATTGCCCACCGGGACCTGGCCATCTATCCGGGCCTGGCGTTTGCCGGCGTGGCGTTCACCATGGTATCCCTGGCCGAGAACGCCCGTATACCGGTCGACAATCCCGCCACTCACCTTGAGCTGACGATGATCCACGAGGCGCTGATCCTCGAATACTCGGGCCGGCATTTGGCACTCCTTGAATGGGCGGCCAGCCTCAAGCTGTTCGCCTATTCCTGCATCGGCCTGGCGCTGTTCTTCCCATGGGGCGTTGCTGAAGCGCACGCCCCCCTGGCCATGCTGCTGGCGCTGCCCGCGCTGCTGTTCAAGCTCATGGTGGGTGGGACCCTGCTGGCGGCGCTGGAGACGGCGAGCGCCAAGATGCGCATCTTCCGCGTGCCGGAGTTCCTGGCCACCGCCTTTCTGCTGGCGGTGATCGGCATGCTGGTCCACTTGCTGCTGGCTCGCTGAACCCCGGAGGACTGGCCAGTGACCGTACTCCTCACCCAGTTCGTCAACCTGCTCGGCGCGATGCTGCTGATCCTCGCCTTCGCCATGATCTCGCAGCGACGGATCCTGTCGCTGATCAACTTGTTCACGCTGCAGGGTGCGACCCTGGCATTGGCCACCGCCGTCGTCGGCTACGTGACGGGCCAGCCGCACCTTTACCTGTCGGCCGTCCTGACCCTGATACTTAAGGTGTTGCTCATCCCCTATTTGCTGCACCGCGTGATCGATCGTCTCCAGATCCGCTGGGACGTCGAGACGCTGATCAACATTCCCACCACCATGCTGATCGGCATCCTGGTGGTGATCTTCGCCTTCAACCTCACCTTGCCGATTGCGCGGCTGTCGCTGAAGCTGGCCAGCGGCACGCTGGGCATTGCGCTGGCCTGCGTGCTGTTGTCCTTCCTGATGATGATCACGCGCTCCAAGGCGGTGCCACAGGTCATCGGCTTCCTGGCGATGGAGAATGGCCTCTTCTTCGCCGCCACCGCAGCGACCTATGGCATGCCGATGGTGGTCGAGTTGGGCATCGCTCTGGATGTGCTGATCGGCGTGCTGATCCTGGGTGTGTTTATGTTCCAGATCCGCGAGCAGTTCGACAGCCTGGACATCCGTCACCTTGAGAAGCTGAAGGAGGATTGAGTTGACCGCGCTGGCCTTTCTGCTCGGATTTCCGCTCGCCGGTGGGCTGGTGCTGGCGCTGACGGGACATCGCGAGCGCGCACGCGACATCAATGTCGCCTTCAGCCTGGGCACATTCCTCGCGGCCTGCGTGCTGACGGCGCAAATCGTCGCCGATGGTCCCATGCTGACATGGGACCGGGAGTTCTACATCGATGCCCTGAACGTCTTTCTGGTTGCGCTGACCGCGTTCGTGGGCCTGACCACCTCGATTTTTTCGCGGCCGTACATGCGGGTGGAGCACGATCACGGCAAGATGACGCCGCCGCGGCTGCGCCTGTACCACAGCATGTACCAGCTCTTCACCTTCACCATGCTGCTGGCGCTGACGACCAACAATATGGGTATCGTGTGGGTTGCGATGGAGGCCGCCACGCTGACCACGGTGCTGCTGGTCAGCGTCTATCGCACCGCCGCCAGCCTCGAGGCGGCATGGAAGTACTTCATCCTGTGCGGGGTGGGGATTGCCCAGGCGCTGTTCGGCACGGTGCTGCTCTACATGGCCGCCGAGCAGGTCATCGGCCCGGAGGGCGGGGCCCTGCTGTGGACCAACCTGGACGCGGTCAAGAGCCAGCTCGATCCCAACATCATCACGCTGGCGTTCGCCTTCCTGTTTATCGGCTATGGCACCAAGGTCGGCCTGGTCCCACTGCACAACTGGCTGCCCGATGCCCACGCCGAGGGGCCAACCCCGGTGTCCGCGGTGCTCTCCGGCCTGCTGCTCAATGTGGCGCTCTATGCCGTGCTACGCTGCAAGGTGCTGACCGATGCGGCGCTGGGCAACCATCTCACCGGCCGCCTGATGATGGGGTTCGGCCTGGTATCGGTGGTCGCAGCTGTCTTCTTCCTGATCCGGCAGCGCGATATCAAGCGCATGTTCGCGTATTCGTCCATCGAGCACATGGGCATGATGACCTTCGCCTTCGGCATGGGCGGTCCGATCGCCAGCTACGCCGGCCTGCTGCACATGACGGTGCATTCGCTGGTCAAGTCAGCCATCTTCTTCGCCGTCGGCCATGCCGCGCAGAAAGCGGGCACGCAAGTCATGGACGACATCCGCGGGCTGATTCGTGTCAGCCCCACGGTCGGTTGGGGTCTGATGGTAGGGACGCTCGCCATCCTGGGCATGCCGCCGTTTGGGGTCTTCGCCAGCGAGTTCTTGATCGTCACGACCGCCATGCGTGAGCAGCCGTGGGCCACGCCCTTCCTGCTGATAGCACTCGGGTTGGCGTTCGCCGCGGTGTTCAGCCGGGTGCAACCGATGGTCTTCGGCGACACCACGCTCAAGCCGCTGGCGCATCCCCCAGCGCTGCTCCCGGTGTTCACGCACCTCGCGTTGGGGCTGATGCTGGGCCTCTATATTCCACCCTATCTCAACACCTGGTACCGGCAGGCAGCCGCAATGCTTGGGAGCTGAACCGATGACACCGTCAGATCTCAGGCTCGATCTGCTGCGGCTGCCCGGGCCGCTGCCAGTCTGGCATGGCCAGGTCGGGCAAGACGACTGGTCCGCCACGGCCGGTGCGATAGCGGACGCTGGCGGGCGCCTCGTCGCGCTGTGGGGCGTCGATCGGAGTGCCATCGGTGGTACGTTGACGGCATGCGTGACGTACGCCGCGCCGCGGGGACTGATATGGCTCGAACTACGGCTGGTTGGTGTCGCGCCCGCCGTGCCGGATCTGACCAGCGTATTCCCATGCGCAGGCCGGATGCAGCGTGCCATGACCGATCTGATGGGTATGGCCGTGCAGGGCAGCCGCGATGCCCGGGCCTGGCTGGACCACGGCCTGTGGCCGCCGGGGGCGCGGCCGCTGCAAAGCGACGCGCAGGCGGGAGCGGCCACGGCCGGCAAACTGCCTGCCGACTATCCCTTCGTGCGTGTGGAGGGCGACGGGGTGCACGAGATCGCCGTCGGCCCGGTGCATGCCGGCATCATCGAGCCCGGCCATTTCCGCTTCTCCGTGGTTGGCGAGAAGGTGCTGCGGCTGGAAGAACACCTGGGCTACACTCACAAGGGCATCGAGCGGCGTTTCACCGAACTGGCGCCGCTCGAGGGCTACCGTTTGGCCGGCCGGGTCTCGGGCGACTCCACCGTGGCTTATGCCTGGGCCTATTGTATGGCGCTGGAGTCTGCATGGGGCTGCGCGCCTGCGCCGCGGGCAACCTGGCTTCGCGCCCTGATGCTCGAGCGTGAGCGAGTGGCCAATCACCTGGGTGACCTGGGGGCACTGGGCAACGACGCGGGGCTGGCCTTCGGCCTGGCGCAATTCTCGCGCTTGCGCGAAGACTGGCAGCGGCTGTCCGCAGAGGCGTTTGGCCACCGGTTGATGATGGACGCCGTGGTGCCGGGCGGCGTTGCGCGTGACTTGACGCCAGCCATGCTTGAGCGCCTGCACCAGCAGTGCGACGGCATCGAGCGGGAAGTCCGTACCCTGCGAGCGGTGTATGACGAACATGCGGGCCTGCAGGACCGCTTTCTCGGGGCGGGCCGCGTGACGCCACAGCTTGCCGCCCGCCTTGGGCTGACCGGCCTGGCCGGACGTGCCAGTGGCCGCGCCGCGGACCTGCGCTGCGACCATGCCTGGCTGCCCTACGATAGCCTCGTAGTGAAAATGGCCACGCACCACGGCGGCGATGTCGCCGCCCGCGTGGCGGTGCGATTCGATGAGCTGTTCGAGTCGCTGCGGCTGATCCGCACTATCTGTGCAGGCCTGCCGGACGGCGCCACGCGAATCGTGCTGCAAGCGCCCGCCGGCGCTGCCAGGGGGGCGGGATGGGTGGAGGGCTGGCGTGGCGAAGTCCTCGTCGCGCTCGAACTTGCCGATGAGGGCCGCATCCTCCGTTGCCACTGCCACGATCCGTCGTGGCAGAACTGGCCGGTGCTCGAGCATGCCATCATGGGCAACATCGTGCCGGACTTCCCGCTGATCAACAAATCCTTCAACCTCAGCTATTCGGGGCACGACCTCTGATGTGGCAAATCCTCAGGCAGATCGCCCGTACCGGCATCGTGACTGAGCCTGCTCCGCCCAGCGCGGAGGGCGAGGCCGCCACCATCCAGCGCATTCACCGGGAGCTGCTCGACATTCTCGGCCAGGCGCTGACGATCCGGCAGGTCGACGCAGGCTCGTGCAATGGTTGCGAGCTGGAGATCCACGCACTCGGCAATCCCTACTACAACATCGAAGGCCTGGGAATCAAGTTTGTCGCCAGCCCGCGCCATGCCGACATGCTCCTGGTGACCGGACCCGTCTCGCGCCACATGGAAGAGGCCCTGCGGCGCACCTACGCGGCAACCCCGGAGCCGAAACTGGTGGTAGCGGTTGGCGACTGTGGCTGCGCCGGCGGTATCTTTGGGGAGAGCTATGCAAGCTGCGGTCGTGTCGCCAACGTGATCCCGGTGGACGTAACGGTGCCAGGCTGTCCACCTCCGCCACTAGAGATCCTGCGCGGGATTCTGAGCGGCGTGCGGCAGCGGCAGACCAATCCTGCGCGGCGCTAGCGATGTTGCTCGCCAGGGAGCGTTGTATGCGATGCCCCGCAATTTGCCACGTTGGGTCCAGCCCGCAATCGTCTACACCGCTTGGCCCCTTAAGCAGAGCGCCCCGCCGCAAAGCATTGCCTGCACTGCCACAGTGGCACGTCGACTATGGCCGTAAGAACTGGGTGCTAGCTAATGAGCACGATGCCTAGCGCCAGTCACTCACGGGCCTACCGCGCACAGCACTTGGTCGCCATGTGAACCGGACCCCGCGCGTGCGAACACCTGGGCACCATCTAGCCCTTTCCTACTACGTATCACCCACGTTCCTTCGCCACCATACTAGGTGCGCCAATCTTCGATTTGGTGGCGTAGTCCACCTCGTACTGCTGCAGATAGTCGCGAATCATCTGGCGAACAATCTGTGAAGGCGTCTGGTCTTGGGCGGCACAAAGCGCCTCAAAGGCCTTTTTCTTCTCCGGGTCAATCAATACGGTCAGGCGAGCGGTCTTGGATTCCATGCGTTCTGGAGTGTCATTTTATAATAATTCCATTATCATTATATACAACTGCAACGCCCACCACGTATCCGCACCATCGGGATACCGGAAGTGTGGGCAAGGCGAGACGCGTCCCTAGCACGCACAACACAGCACCAGTACAGATGAGTCTTGAGGTTCACTTTTTTTTGATGAGGGCACGGTGGTAGAAGTGACCATAGAGGTGACCGCCAAGAACGGGTTTCAGGGACGGAATTCCGCGCGATTGGCTTTCACGGCCAATCAGTTTGAGTGCGAGATCCTGCTCACTAGCGGCTCCTGGGTCGCAAACGCCAAGAACGTGATGGAGGTCATGCGGCTGTCCGCCCGGGCGGGGACGCACGTACGCATCCAGGCGGACGGCGTGGACGAGGCCGCCGCTGTCGTTACCATTGCGGCATTGTTGAGGGGGGAGGCGCTCCCCAAGTCTCTCTAATGGAAACGGACAGATGCACGCCGACCGCACCTCATTCGAGGCCTATCTGAAATTCCTGACCGAGGCGACCAGCGACGGTACGCCCCAGGTGTTGGAAACCCAGCACGCGCTGTCGCTGCATTTCGACGCACTGGCCACCCAAAGCTTCATGTCGCGCAAGGATCCCGACAAGCTCGTGCTGGGTTACACCAGGACGATGATGGGATTTCTGCTGTTGCACCCGACTCCCGCCAGAATCTCGATGATCGGCTTGGGTGGCGGTTCACTTGCCAAATACTGCTACCGGCATCTACCCAACACCAAGGTTGTGGCAATTGAAATCAATCCGGCGGTCATCGCCTTGCGCGAGCAGTTCCAGATCCCGCCGGACGACGAACGACTCGAGGTGGTTTGCGCGGATGGCGCCGAATATGTCGCGAACCAGAATGGGCGACCGGACGTGATCCTGGTGGACGGGTTCCTGGCCGATGGCATGCCGGTTCAGCTTGGCACAGCAGACTTCTATGCCGCCTGTCATGCACGCCTGGCCGATACCGGTGTGCTGGTCGCGAATTTTCTGGAAAGCGATCCCGATATCCCGCTATATCTGGAGGAAGTCAGCGCCGTGTTCGGTAAGTCGATGTCGATTTCCCTGTCCGAGGACAGTGCTAACTACACGCTGTTCGCCTGGAAAGGGGCGCCCAAGCTGCCCGCTCTGGAAGCACTGAGGGCGCGGGCGCGCATCCTGGAAACGGCGCATTCGCTGAACCTGACTGCAGCCGCTTGCCGTCTGAAACTTGGCGAGCGCCTTGCATCGGATCGTGCCACCTGGCCCAAGCTGGCAAGGCAGCAGGTCCGGTATTGACAAGCCCCTTCCCCGCGTGCAGGCCTCCTCACCAACGCAACCATGCCCATCCTGTACTTGCGTAAGCTGACTGGGAAGGTGCGCAGTCCCGACAGCAATCGGCAACTGGCCTGCTACCTGGCCTTTGTTGCCGGAGCGGCCAACGCGGGCGGCTTCCTGGCCGTGCAGCAGTACACCTCGCACATGTCGGGGATTGTGTCCGCCATGGCCGACAACCTGGCGCTTGGCAGTTTCTTGCTGATGCTCGACGGCCTGGGGGCGCTGCTGTCGTTTCTGGCGGGCGCCGCCTGCTCAGCGGTGCTGATCAACTGGGGTCGGCGCGAGCGCCTGCATAGCGAATACGCATTGCCGCTCATGCTGGAAGCCGCGCTGTTGGTGTGTTTTGGCCTGCTTGGAAGCAATCTCGAGCACCACGAATGGCTGTTCGTGCCGGCAACGGTCATGGTGCTCTGTTTCATCATGGGCATACAAAATGCCATGGTCACCAAGCTGTCGAACGCCGAGATCCGCACCACGCACGTGACCGGCATGGTCACGGACATCGGCATAGAACTGGGCAAGCTGTTTTATTGGAACTTGTCCAGAGCCGACTCGAGCAAGCCACCGGTGCTCGCCAATCGGCACAAACTGCGGGTACTCATCACGCTCGTCGCATTGTTCTTCGCCGGCGGCGTCATTGGCGCCTTGGGATTCAAGCACGTCGGGTTCAGCGCCACGCTTGCGCTGGCAACCCTGCTGCTCGCCCTCGCGGCAGTCCCTGTGCTCGACGATGTGCGTCTGCACTTGTGGCGCCGGGACCTTCTGCCTCATTTGGCCGCACGCTCCCGGCGTTGGGCTCGCGCAGTCAAAGAAGATGCGCACGCGGTGTGGCTGGCCGCGCAAGATCCCCGCACGCCATGGTATGCGAAAGCGCTAGCCTTGCTGGTCGCCGCCTATGCCTTGTCGCCCATTGACCTGATTCCGGATTTCATTCCAGTGCTCGGCTATCTGGATGACGTGGTGGTGGTGCCTCTCGGCTTGTTGCTGGCAATACGATGGATTCCGGTTGAGGTGATGCGCGAGCATCGCGCAGCGGCCGCTGCAGCCGCCAGCCGCCCCGTCAGCCACGTTGCGGCGCCGGTGATCGTGACGCTCTGGGCCATTGCGGCGGTGTCGGCATTGATCTGGCTCGTGCAACATCTGCCCGGGCGGGGAAGCAGATGAAACGACGCCCCGATCAGGCGCAGCCATCGGCCAGGCCCACAGCGAAGTCATGGGTCTGGCTGTCGCCGGGGGCAGAAATGATGCGCGTTGCGAACGCCTCAGGCGGGAGCGACGCACAGGATCGCGCGTGAGCGCGGATGAAATGAGCGAGAACCTACGTACAAGCCTGCTTGCGCTAATCGCCCTTGGCAAAGAGCGCGGTTTCCTGACGCGTGGTGAGCTGAGCGATCAGCTTCCGGATTGCGACGAAACATCAGGTGCCATCGACCGGACGCTGGCGATGCTGGCCGATCTCGGCATCGAGGTCGTCGACCGAGCGCCAGCGGAAGCTCCGGCATGGCTGACCCAGGATGCCGCACCCTCCGCAAACGAGGAGGATGTCGCCGAGGAAGCCGCCGCGGCCATCACGCAGAGCGACGGCCGATTGACTCGCACGACGGATCCCACGCAGATGTACCTGCGAGAGATCGGCGCGATCGCTCTTCTGACGCGCGGGGAGGAGGTGGCCATCGCCCGGCGCATCGAAGACGCATTGGCGGAAATGATGGCGGCGATGGTGGCTTGCCCAGTCGTGGTTTCCGAACTTCTGGCAATGGCCGACCGGGTTGCCTGCGATGAGATGGCATTTGATGATCTGGTCGACCACATTGTGGAGCCGCAAGCCGAGGCAGGCGGTAGCCTGCAACCAGAAGCGCAGGTGCGGACCGAAGCGGAACTGGAGAATGACGACACAGGGCTCGACGATGGCGATCCGGCGCCGACGAAGTCTTCTGATAGCGAATCACTGCGCTGGCGGGCCATTGCCTTTGAAAGGTTTGCAGCGATCCGGTGCCAGGCCGATGCGCTTGCCAGTGTCGCTCGCTGCCCAGAACCCGACCCCACCCGATATGTCAGGGTGCTGGCCACCCTCCAATCTGAGCTTGCGGCATTCCGCTTTAGCCCGCCCGCCATTGTGGAGCTCACGCAGATCCTTGAAGCGTTGATCGGGGAGGTTCGTCAAACGGAGCGCCACGTCGCCGAGATCCTGATCGACCAATGCGGCATCACGCGCGGAGTGTTTCTGGAAGGATTCAGAGATCAAGCCGCAAATCTAGGCTGGATGAAAGCGCTCGCGGCCGAGCACCCCGCCATCCGCGCTCACCTGATCAGATGGGCGCCTGAAGTGCGAGCGCTTCAGCAACAGTTGCGTGCCCTGGAGGCTCGTGCCGCGATGCCGCTGGGGGATCTGCGGGAAACCGCCAAACGGGTCGCGAAAGCGAAGACAAAAGCCCAGCAAGCCCGGTCCGAGATGATCGGGGCCAACCTCCGCCTGGTGGTCTCCATCGCCAAGAAATATCAGAATCGTGGCTTGCCGTTGCCGGATCTCATCCAAGAGGGAAATATCGGCCTCATGCGCGCCGTGGACAAATTCGATTACCGGCGCGGCTACAAGTTCTCGACCTACGCCACCTGGTGGATTCGGCAGGCGGTCATCCGTGCCATCGCCGATAAGGGGCCCTCCATTCGTATACCGATGCATCTTGTGGAGGCCATTGGCAAGATCAACCGGCATTCACGCGAGATCTTCAGGGAAACTGGCGCCATGCCCACGCCGTCCATGTTGGCCGCCCGTTTGGCGATGAGCGAGAAACAGATCAAATCCATCCTGAATCTCGTCAAGCAGCCGATCTCGCTGGAGACCCCATTGGGGGACAGCGGGGATGCGCTACTGGGAGACACCTTGGCCGACGAGGACACGATCTCCCCAGTGGACGCGGCGACCCAAGCGGCACTCCATCAGGAAATGGAAGCCGTCCTGGCAAGGCTAACCCCGCGCGAGGCAAAAATCTTGCGCATGCGCTTTGGCGTAGGGCTGCAGACCGACTACACGCTGGATGAAATCGGCGCGCAGTTCGGTCTGACGCGCGAGCGCATCCGCCAACTGGAATCCCAGGCATTGCGAGAGTTGCGCAAACCTGAGCTGACGACACGGCTCAATGGCTTCGTAGAGAGAAAGACATGAGCGACGAACAGTATCACCGTGCCGTGGACCTGATCCACTTGCTCTACGCAGCACTGGTCGGCCTGATGACGCCCGGCGGAGGCGAGGAAGGCCGTGAGCTGGCCGACAGCGCTATGCAAGAGGCGTCAGAATTCCTAGGACTACCGCCGGGGGAACGGTAGTTGAACTAGACAGTTGGGTGAATGTAGCGCGCAACCTTCCGCGACCTCGGCTCGCTCCTGACCGACTGTCTGATACCTGCACCAATGAATAGTCAAAAGATCAGATTTCTTCGCTCACGAATTCCCACATTCGAGTGCACCCCTGGATGTCATGACTGTTGTGGTCCTGTGACAACCTCAACGGAGGAAATATCGAGGCTTCCCGTCAAGAGCGATGCCGAGCACGAAACTGCGCTGGCAAACCTAAGTTGCCCTCATCTTGATACCAGGGGATGCAGCGTGTATTAGGAGCGCCCGTTGATTTGTCGCTTGTTTGGAACGACCCCAAGGCTTGCCTGCCCGAACGGAAACCGGCCGGACAAAATGATCGATCCGGACATTGAACAAGAGATTCAGCGCTTCTTTCTAGAGACACGTCACGTGCTGGTCTGACTAAGGCAAGAAGCCACACGCGGTAGGCAAAAACGGGGAGCAGGCGATGCGCTATCGTAAGGCCGCCTTGCGCAGCAGAGCCAACGCTCGGGGCCGGCAATGCCGGTGGTATCTGGCGCCTCAGGCTCCAGAGCAATTAGGCGCTGGATGAGATCGGGCGAGAGTCTGGTCTGTCGCGCGGGACATTCGCCAATCGAATCCGAGGCGTTGTGCACGTCGCGCAAACCGGGCACGCGACGCCTCTCGATACCTATCAGCGCTTCATGCGTGAATTCGCTCCTTCAAACAACAGCTTTGAGAATGTCCGCTGCCCGGTCCGCCTCTGCCTGCGAGTCAACGGCCACGTACGCGACAAATTGCGTACCGATCACCGCCGCTGAAAAGCCACGGAGGTTGATCCCCGCTTCGGCTAAGTCCTCGGTCATTGCAACGGCAAGCCCCGGCTGATTGCTGCCCAGGACGCGAACGCAGTGCTGCTTCTGCGCGATGTCGAATCCTGCCACGGCCGCCGCCACCATTTCCCGATCCCCCTGCAGCGGTGTGACAAACACGACGCCTTCGCCAGGCCTGTCTGGACTGCGCCGTGCAATGATGAATTGCAGGTCGGCCCCCACATCGCGCAAGGTCGTCAAGATCGCGGCCAGGCCGCCCGGCTTGTCCGGGATGCTCGCCACCCAGACTTCCACTTGTTCCACGAGCAGTTCCATTGTCGCTTCTCCTAGCCCTACTCGTTCGGTGCAAGAGGCCGCTCTCCGTATCGGCTCGTCATCCAGCCGTGGCACACCATCCATTGGATGGATGCTCAGCGAGCAGCCGTCCTCTTGCAGGGAACGGCGAACGTGTCTGGATGCCATCGCTTTAGCGGTAGACCAGCACGGGGATCTTGCTATGGGTCAGCACCTTCAACGTCTCGCTGCCGAGCAGCAAGCCTTGTATGCCGCGCCGTCCATGCGAGGCCATCACGATCAGGTCGCAGCCTTTGTCTTCGGCCGTTTTTATGATGGCCTCGTATGGGTGGTCATTGACCACATAGGTCGTTTCACAAGGTACGCCGGCCGCACCAGCCTCCTGTGCAATGCCATGCAGGTATCGCGTCGCCTCCTCCCACGCCGCCTTGATGTACTCCTCGCGGGTGTCGGTCAGCATTTCCGCCTGATAGGTCAGCACGTGGAAATGCGGGCAGACTCTCACCGCTGTGGCACGGGCGTTCATTTCGCGCGCCAATACGAGCGCCTTGTGGAAGGCCGCTTCGGCCAATGAAGAGCCATCGACCGCCAGCAGAAGATGCTTGAACATATTGCCCTCCTTGCTTGGTTGCAGCCCTGCGTCTGCAAGTGGGAGCACAAGGCGCGCCCTGGCCGGGCGAAGGCATCATCGATGAGTAGTAAATACCCGTCACCTGGAGTATAGGTGCCGAAAGCCTCACGTCAATTGCGAAGGCGTCACATAATCGGTCACAAGCCCGACGCCATCAGCAATCGCCAAGACGACATCGCCGCTGACGTGCGCGCTATCGCTTGGTGGTTGCGTGCGGCCTGCGCGGTCGCTTGCTGCGCCGTGTTCGATGCTGCGGTGGCCACGATATTCAGATTGTTTTCTCCGACCTCGATGGCTTGCTTCGCTACTTGCTGCATCGTCTCGAACAGGCTGCTGGTGGCCGCCCGGGCCGATTGCCAAGCGGCCACTGCGACCCTCCGCGCGGACAATGGCGAAGTGATTCGCTCACCTTGGTACAGGCAAAGACCCGCGCCTTCGTCGATTTCTTTGCGGCGCCCGTCCCGACGAGACGCCGACCGTCTCGGGGAATTCTTATCCCCATTGGCACTTGCGCTTACACAAGGCTGCTGCAATCAGTGGCTCTGCCTGCGCGGAAATCGCCCATACTGTGAGAGGGCCGCCCGACCCGCGGCGGCCGCGTGCGCGGCCAGGCCATGACCCCGGCGACGCGAAGGAGCACATATCGGCATGCCTACCTATGAAGAAGGACGCCTGGCGGCCATTGCAGTCAGGCTGGCGCTGTCCTCGGGACTTCCCCCTGCGAACGCGAAAGCCGCACTGGATCTGGCAAGCAGGATGATCGGCGACCAGTTGACAGCGGCGCCTGTTCAGAACAAGGAGCCTTGTGTATCGTCCGTGGACCGCGGCCCTCTCGGCGGCGCCCGGAATCGGGAAGTATCCAGTTCAAACCGGTTGTAGCGAAAGCCGAGCCGGTCGGCCAGCCTTGTAGAAGCGCTGGCGCATCAGGTCCGCCCAGACCCCTGTACCCCGCACGCGCGTCGCGAAGCTGGCATCGTAGTCCTTGCCGCCGCGCATCTCGCGTACACGGTTCATCATGCGCTCGGCCCGATCCGGGAAATGCGCCCGCAGCCATTCTTCAAACAGCGTGCGCACTTCGCTGGGCAATCGCAGCACGATGTCGTTCGCGTAGACCGCGCCAGCTTCGCGCGCGGCCTCCAGTAGCCGCTCCAGATCCGGCTCCTTGACGAACGGAATGACCGGCGCAACGCTCACCTCTACCGGTATCCCCGCCGTGGTCTCTGTCGGGTTGCACCGACCGGGTTCGCCCTCGTTTGCAGCACGTCGGGCATCTCCTTGGGCTTTAGGCGGACCACCTCTCATGCCTCGGCCTGCCGCCGTCTTGCAGATGGCGCCAAGATAGGGTCTGCCGGGCAAATTGCCAAGAGCGCAATCAGGGTCGCCTTGTACCCATGCACCAAGGGCAGCCAACTCCAACAGGTGATGGGCCCTACGGCTTGGTGTCCAGATGCATCATGATGGTCGCGAAGTCGAGGGGCAATCCTCCTGCAGGCCATCCATGTCAGATCGCACTGTATGCGGCCCGTCGCATTGCTCAAGAGCAGAGATGCCGCGCCTGTGCGGCAGGTCTGGGGCTAGGCGGATCAGCGCGACGACCCAGGTTGCTCCCGTCGACGCAATCAGACCGCTTCCCGCGCGGACGGCGAAGCGGCGGCCCTTGCCCACCGCTGCCGCCGCAAGCTTGCGCAGTCCCTGGTGGAGAAGCATGGGCTCACGCACCACGGCCCGCGCTCGGGCGCGGGCCTGAAGGTCACGCATCGTAGATTTCTCAGGCCTTTTTCACATAAGAGTTGCACCAACCATTTGCCGCAACCTGCTTGCCGCCGAAGATGGGGAATGCTCCCCACGCATCGTTGGGCTTTCCTTGAAACAATTGGCAGTTGCTGCACTTCTGGCTTGCCTCGTGTTTTGGAAACTTGGCCTTATCGACCTTGCTTGTGTCGTGCTTATATCCAAGCGAGACAGCTTGCGGATCGTTTTTCTCGGTCTTGCATGCCGCTGCCTCAGGGCTCTCCGCTCAGTGAGAGATCAATTGGCAGTGGGAAAACAATGGTCGAGCATTTGTCGCCCGCGACCTGTGTGAGTGTCTGCATATAGCGCAACTGCATCGCCTGAGGTGCCTTGGCCAGCATCTGTGCTGCCTCCAGCAGCTTCACCGAGGCCTGCAATTCGCCCTCGGCGTGGATCACCTTGGCGCGCCGTTCGCGCTCAGCCTCTGCCTGGCGCGCGATGGCCCGGATCATGGTCTCGTTGAGGTCTACGTGCTTGATCTCAACGTTCGAGACCTTGATACCCCAGCCGTCGGTCTGGGAGTCGAGGGATTGCTGGATATCAAAGTTGAGCCGCTCGCGTTCGGCGAGCATCTCGTCTAGCTCATGCTTGCCCAGCACCGAGCGCAGCGTGGTCTGCGATAGTTGACTAGTGGCTTCAAGGAAGTTGGCCACCTGGATGATGGCGTGCTCGGGGTCGACCACGCGAAAATACACGACCGCGCTGACCTTGACCGACACGTTGTCGCGCGAAATCACATCCTGCGGGTGGACATCCAATACCACGGTGCGCAAGTCGACTCTGACCATCTGCTGGACCACCGGTATGATCAGCACGAGCCCGGGCCCCTTAACCTTCCAGAAGCGTCCCAGCATGAACACCACACCGCGTTCGTACTCTCGGAGAACACGAAAGGCGGAGATAACAAGTAACGCGATGAGGAAGAGGACGCCGCCGACGGTGATTTCGAATGCCATGATCAGGCTCCATAGCTGATTGATTCGGTACTGTTAAACTGGGAATGTTGCATGCGGTCATAATGCGCGGACGCGTCAGACCGAACTCGACTTGTGAGCCAGGAGGGAGAGATGCCGTGGCGCAATATCGCTCGGCACCACTTCAGTGTAGGCGAACCTGTACTTCCACTCACTTGCTGCTGGCATTCAGCGCCTTCATGACGTCGTCGGTGATGTCGATGCGCGGATTCACGTAGATCGCTTCCTGTACGACCAGATCGTATTTGCGCTGCTCGGCGAGCTGGCGAATCACCCGGTTGGCGCGCTCCACCAACTGGGCCAGCTCCTGGTTGCGTCGCCGCTGTAGGTCCTCGCGGAATGCCCTCTGCTTGAGCTGGAACTCACGATCCAGGTCAGCCACTTCGCGCTGGCGGCGCTGACGCTCAGTATCATCCAGCGTAGCTGCGTCCTTGTCGAGTCGGTCGGCCAGGGCTCTGATCTTCCGGGCCATGTCCTGCAGTTCACGGTTGCGCTCGGCAAACTCCTGTGCAAGTTTGTTCTGGGCCTGCTTGGCGGGCTGCGAGTCACGCAGGATCCGTTCGGAATTCACTGCGGCGATGCGCGCTGGCTGCGCCTGCGCCGGTGCGGTCGTGCACAGCGCGGCAGCGGCCAACACGGCGGCGGTCAGGGATTTGTGCGGTGGGATCAACGTCTTCATGAATCGGAGCCTCTGTCAGTACGCCGTGGCAATCTGGAACCGCAAGCCTTGTCGCCACCTATGGGAGTCCATCTCGGCTCTTTCCCATCCGAATTCTGCTTCTGCCAAGAAAGACATTTGGCGAGCCCTCAACTTGCCGGTATAACAGGCTGGGCGCCAGCCTGTTACGGCCAGGTCCTCCCTATAGCACAATGCGCCGGCCAAGATCGTGACCGTCCACAGGGTGACCTGGATCGTGGCAAGCAAGCAGAAGTCGCGGTGCCAAAGTCTAGGCCAATGGCCCCCTTTGCAGAGACCGGCCAGCAGCAGGTAGGCACGGTCGAGCTGCCGATCAGCTTCTTGCCGGCGAGCCATCGCTTCCAGTGCGAGCAGGAGGTGCTCGGCCAGCTCGAAATCACCTTCCCGGCATGCCCGTTCGAACACCGCAAAGACCTCGTCATACAACGTGCGCCCCGAAATGCCCAATTTGCTGGCCTCCAGCGGGAAGTCCCATGGTCCCTGCAGGCCTGGTCCTAGTAGGCCGCAGGGGCTTCTGTCCCCTATGGTTAATATGGACGTTCCTACGCAGGGAAGGTCAAGGATTTCTCCGGCTGCATCGAGCCGATCTATTGTTCGCCTGCCGCCGAGGCGGCCCGTCGCTGTGTGCACGCGGATCTGCCGTCTGCGGCGCTTTGCGCGAGACAGGCCCGGCGGGTGCGCTGCCGCGCCGGAGCCGCAACCGCTCGTGCTAGTTTGCGCCCCGCTTGCCGGGCATCATGCCGTGCTGCTGCGCGAAATCGTCGAGACTTTGTTGCCCGAGCATGTGGTGTACGTGACGGATTGGAATGATGCGCGCCGGGTACCGGCAGTGGACGGCGTTCACCCTGGAGGACTGTGCGGCCGAGGTGCAGGCGTCTATCCGTCATATCGGCGCAGAGCAGCTGCACGTGCTGGCCATTTGCCAGGCGGCCGTGCCCGCACTGGCAGCCGTTTCCCTGCTGGCCAGCGCTGGAGAACCGGAGAACCGACCCCAAGAAGCCTGATTCTGATGGGCGGCCCGATTGATGCCCGCCGCAGTCCCACCGCGGTCGACCGCCTGGCCGCGCGCCGGCCGCTCACGTGGTTTGAGCAGAAGCTGATTCACCTGGTCCCGGATCCCTACCCCGTTGCCGGCCGCAAGGTGTGCCCGAGCTTCCTGCAGCTTGCCGGGCTAGTGGCGCCGCGCCATTTGAGCCGATGCAGCAGTTTGCCCTGAGGTGGCTTCGTCCGCGACCATCATCAGGGGGTCGACTGGGTACTGGAGAGACCGATCTGCGCGGGTTGGCGGGCTGGCGCGACGCTCGTACATCCGCTATCGTGGCCGGGCCCAATCAGCCCTGCCCAACGCTGGCGGACGCCACGCTGGCGCGCAGCATAGACAGCTTCCTTCTTGTTGCGAGCGCGTGACTCTAAGGTCAGCGCAGATCGAGTGCCAGCTCTTTCAGCGCAGATACCTTTTCCGGCAGCGCGGGCAGGAACGCATACACCTGGGATCCTCAGCACGATTGGTTGGTTTGCAGCAGCCCGGCGCCACATTGCTTTGGTTGGCTGCGCATGTCGGGCCGCTCCGCGTATGCCGACACACGACTAGCAAGCGCAGGTAGACGCTTGCCAGACAGTTCAAGATAGATGCACGCGTAACTTGCTGCCGAGCGCGCCCAGCCAAAGTCGCCCGACATGGTCAGCTCCCGAAGTTCTGACCAGCGCTTAGGCCGCGTTTCATACAGGACCAGACAGCGCGACAGCGCGGATTCCAAGGCTTCCCCCGTCGCGTCGTCAAACAAGAAGCCGGTCGCGTCGGGCGCGGGCCGGTCACGCGTGCCCGCATCGCGCACGCTGTCGGCAAGTCCGCCGACCCGCCGCACGATTGGAACCGTGCCGTAACGCATGGCATACATCTGGGCCAGGCCACATGGCTCGAAACGGGACCCGTGCAGGAGAATGTCACCTGCTGCATGCAGGCAGTGCGCGTGCGCCTCGTCATAGCCGATCTGCACTGATGCGCGCCCGGGAAAGTGCGTGGCCATTGAAGTAAAGCCTGCTTCCAGCTTGCGCTCGCCGCACCCGTGCAGAGCAAATTGCAGCCGCGGGTGGCGCGCCAACATGTGGGGCAACCGTTCTAGCACCACATCGGCCATCTTCTGCGAGGTCAAGCGGCTGATGAACACCGTCAGCGGTGTCGAAGCATCGACATTCAGGTAGAGGTGCCGCTGCGCATCGGCTTTGCATGATTGCTTGCCTCTCAAGTCGTCGCGCGAATAGTGGTGCGACAAATATGGATCGGTGCGTGGGTCCCATTGCTCCGCATCGATGCCGTTGAGGATGCCGACCAGGTCGGCACGTCTGGCCCGGAACAGCCCCTCCATGCCGAAACCGAACTCGGACGTGCAGATTTCGTTCGCGTACGTCGGGCTGACGGTAGTCACCTTGTCGGCGTAGCGCACTCCGGCCTTTAAGAACGAGAGCTGGCCGTAGAATTCGATGCCATCGGGTGTCATTGTCTCTTGAGGCAGACCAAGCAGCTCGGCACGGTCGAGTGGAAAGTTGCCCTGGAAAGCCGCGTTGTGGACGGTGAATATGGTGCGTGGCCGGTGCTGGCCACTCAGCAACAGCAGCAGAGGCACTAGCCCGGCATGCCAGTCGTGCGCATGGACGACGTCCGCACGCCAGCCGGGGATGGCCTGCCCCAGGGCCACCCGTGTGGCCGCATGACAGAGCACACCAAAGCGCTGCGCATTGTCCTCCCAATCGCAGCCGCTCGGATCCTGATAAGGCGTGCCGGGTCGGTCAAACAGTCCCGGACAGTCGACCAGCCAGACCGGCAAGCCGGAACCCGGCATCGAACCCGCAATCAGGTGCGCAGAGACTCCCGGCAGCAGTTCCGCAAGATCGGCTACCTGCCGCGGCGCAACAAGGCGCTCCAAGGCTTCCGGATAGGCCGGCATTATCAAGCGGACGTCGATGCCGAGCCGGGCAATCGCTTTGGGGAGCGCCCCGCAGACGTCTGCCAGACCGCCCGTTTTGGCCAGAGGGAAGATTTCCGATGCCACCAATAACTGGTGCAGAGTGCTTTCATCCTCGCCGCATCGCGCCTGCCGGGCCGCAGCATCAGCCAATTCCGCCATGATCGCGCTCCTCAGGTCGTTTGGGTGCGTGTCTAATTTTTGGCGCTGTGACCGGCGACATCAAGGGCGCTATGGCAGGCCCGCATCCCAGGGTACGCGACGCATTGAGGGTCCAGGCTACCGGAACTCAGCGCCCATGGCCGCGAACAGGCCAAGCCGTCCGGCTTCGCTGACTTATAGTTTGTGCAATCCCTATTGGGTCCATTCGTCAGGACCAACAAGAATGACCGCAACGCCGAGAACCGCATACGCTGCTCAATCGCGGCGAGTCGATGCACCAGCTTCGTATGATCTTCGTTCGCGCTGGCGGACAGCAAGGGGATGTCAAGCACAAGTACTCACTCGTGCACAATCGAGCAGCCACGCTTCCTGCGGGGTTCCCGGACCAGATTGCGCGTGGGCATGGGTCGGATAAATGCCTGCGGCAAGGCAATGGCGCTGGCTGGAATCTCCCGGGCCACGGTACGCTTAGCACCGGCTCGCCATCCTGGCCAATGGTGACGTGCTGGCGCTTTTCGGGAAAGCTTGTTGTAGAGGGTCTGGCGATTGACGAATTCTCGGACGAGAAGTTTGTCCATGCATCCGGACTGGGCCGTTAGCCTGCGCAACCATGCAAAGCCGCCGGTCTTCCCTACCTCTACAGGCAATGGGGCGAGTGGGCGCCGGCCCAGCAACTAACTCGGTCTCAAACGGTGGTGTGCATCGCGCGCGATGATTGCTACGTTCACCTGGCACAACGCACTGGATCGATCGGGACGACCATGAGGCGTACTCGGCAAGTGACGTGCTGATGATGCGCGTTAGCAAGAAGGCAGCTTGCCGCCTGCTCGACGGCGTGCAGCACGATGGCTTCCCGGAGATGGCGGCATGAAAAAGCGCCCCATCCTACAAGACAATATCCCCCGTCTGAGCCCGGCGGTAACCCTCCGCAAGGGCGGCACCCAATGCAGCGTTCTCATCCTCGAAAGGCTGCGAAAGAATGTAACGGATACTGGGAACGGCGGTCGGATCCGGATTTGCAATGAGCTCGAAGGCAACCGAGGCTTGCCAAGTACCGTCCGCAGCCTGCGACGCATGAGCCCAGAATCGGAACCCCTTTTCTTCGATATAGGTGTAGTCGGCCATGTGTTTCCCCCATTCCTTCGAAGATCGTAGTATGACCGGTTCCATCATCAAACCCAAGCGCCCCGCCAGCCCGGGATGGGTGCAGGCGAAGGGGCCACAGATCGAAGCGATCATGCGCGCGGCGGCCGTGGGGTTCGCATGCGAAGCCTGGTTCCACCCCGCCTCCGGCATCCAGACCTTTAGCGCGCTCGAGCTGGCTCGCGATCCGGGCACACCGGATCTCGGCCCCGAATGCCACCTCAGCATGAGCAAGTACGGCGGCGCCGGACGGCCCAGGCGCACCACCAGCGCCGAGGCCTTGTGGTGCCTGGCTCAGTTCGACCTGGTCGACGCCAAGGAGGACAACCACGTGCCTGGCGGCGTGGTCCGTAATTTTTGGCGGCCGGTGGCCGATAACCTGTCTGGCTACGAATACCCCTGCGCCGCTGATGAGCCGGCCATGCGGGAGGACAGGGGCGACTATGTCTGGCGCGGGGTGACGAAATGACCCAAGGACTGATCACCGAAAACCAGATGGTCGACGGCCGACCCCTAGCACCTTACGTCACCGGCCGGCGCATGGTCCCCGTGAGGCGGGCAAGCGGCGCATTCCGGCCAATTTCAGCGAGTCGACCCACACATCTGGCGGAGCTGGGAACCTCGGCGTTAATGCGTCGCCGGGGAGCGAGGCCCGACACTTGCGGCGGGCGGTAGCCGGCCTGCTGTCGCACCGGCGGCCGAGCTGATGAATTCGCGCAACTGGGCAACAGCCGATGGCATAGCGAGCAAGCGCCTGGCCGCCGCCAGCGCGCGCCGCCCTAGCAGCCACGCCCCCTCTGCCGTCGGCGCACAGCCGAGCCACGACGAGAACCCCTGCGCCTGCGCCGAGCCGCCGGGTCGGCTGGTCGGATCTACAATATGTTGGTGTAACGGTGCTCTTTTCTTGAGCACATTGACTGCCATAGGAGGACTCAAGATGGCAAAGACACTAATGGGTTATGAGCCGCCAGACCCTCACCGGCAGAATATCTTCCTTGATTCGTGCGCTTTCGATCCCAAATATATCCCGGAAGACCAAGCCGCAAAGGAAATATTCGAGCGCCACGAGAACGGTCAGCTTCTGGGGCTGAAGATAGCGCATTCCACGCTCAAGGAGATCGAGTATCCAAATACACCTGATTGGGTCAAGCGTGCGGCTGCGGGACTTCTTTACTCCATTGACGTTAGCCTAACACCCGAGGAGCAAGCGGACAGAGATCGAATATTGGATGTTCTAGCCGGCAACGGAAGCCGAGATAGGATGGGCCAGGACGCAACTCATGTGTTCGAAGCATCAAAGTACACCGGCTACTTCGTCACCACCGATGAGCGAATTTTAAAAAAGAAAAACGAGCTCGAAAACATCTGCGCCGCCACAATCGTTAAACCGAGCGAGTTTCTTTCGCTGGTGCAGAAGTACGAGACAAGCGGCGCATGATTCGGCGGACATTCAGGCCGACTAGGCCGACGGCCAGATATTGAGAAGGAAAATCGGATAACGCCGCGCAACGAGACGCGGCGTTATCGTCCTGGCGGGTAGTTAATATTCCTTCGGCAGCGGCAGCGGCAGCGGCAGCGGCAGCGGCATTGCGGCGTTGATCTTGGCGATCAGGGGGGCGGCGGTCGTGAAGATGCTCTCGCCGTAGGCCGGACGCGACCACAGTGAAAACGCGCTTGCGCCGGGTTCATGCCGCTTCCTCCCCGCGTGCGCCCGATTCAGGCGAACTGCCGGCCCTGCCGACCAGGAACCAGGTATGGACCTTGCCCGTGCCCTTGGCCGGAATGGTGCCGCGCTCTTCGAACACGAACGCATTGCCCAGCAGCCTGCGGGTGATCTCCGTCACCTGCACGCGCCCGGCCACCCCCTGGGATTCCATCCGGCTGGCGATGTTGACAGCGTTTCCCCACAAATCGTAGATGAACTTGTGCTTGCCGATGACCCCCGCCACGACCGCGCCGCTATTCAGGCCGATGCGCAATTGCAACTTGTAGCCAGTGCGCGCGTTGAAGCGGGCCACCGCGTCCATCATGTCCAGCGCCATGTGCGCGGCCCGCGCGGCGTGATCGGCGCTCGGCACGGGCAGTCCGGCGGCGGCCATGTATGCGTCGCCGATGGTCTTGATTTTCTCGAGACCGCGCTCGTCGGCGATGCTGTCGAAGTCGGTGAAGATCTCGTTCAGCACGGCTACTAGGTGCTCGGGGCTCATGCCCGCCGAGAACCGGGTGAATTTCACGATGTCGGCAAACAGCACGGTGGCCTGCGGGAAGCTGTCGGCGATGATCTCCGGGAGCCTGCCGGCGACGAGGTCGGCGCGCGCCTTCAGGCGCTCGGCGATTGGGGAGGGCAGCAGATTGAGCAAGAGCCGTTCGGAGACCTTCTGCTCGGCCACGACCTTGTCGTACAGCGCTTGCAGCTCGTCCCGCTGGCGCTGGATCACGTCCCGGCTGGCCTGGAGCGCCTCTTCAGCCTGCATGCGTTCCATGATCTCGTGCTGAAGTTGCTTGTTTTGGACCTCCAATTGCTTTCGCATCGCGTGCAGGCTCAAGTGCGTGTTCACGCGCGCGATCACTTCTTCGATCTCGAGAGGCTTGGTGACATAGTCGACACCGCCCGCACTGAAGCCGGTGACCTTGTCCTCGGTGTCCGCCAGCGACGTCATGAACACCACGGGGATATCGCGGGTGCTGTCCAATGCCTTGAGGCGCCTGCAGGTTTCGAAGCCGCTTAGTCCGGGCAGCATGACGTCGAGCAGGATCAGGTCGGGCCGGACGAATTCTGCTCGTTGAAGCCCTTCTTCACCGTCCTCGGCCACGACGACACGAAAGCCGCGGTCCTCCAGGCTTTCCACGATGACCCCCAGATTCGCGGGCGTGTCGTCCACGATGAGGATGGTGTGGGTGTAGGACTCGGGTGCCACGGTCTCTGTCACGAGGCTTGCCTCCTTTCCAGATATTGCTCCACGAAGCTGAGGATCGCTTTGGACCGGTAACCCTTGGCCAGCTGGCGCAGCTGATCGGCGAAGGGACGGTAGCGCTCGTCGAGCTCGGTCAGGTGCGTGGCGTGCTGCACGATGGCCCGCATATTGCCCACCTGGGCCAACTGGCGCAGCGTCTCCATCTCTTGCAGCGGCGGCGCGACCGGGATTCCGGCGGGCCCGGCCAAGGGTTCAGCCGTCTGGCTCGGTGCTGAGGCTTGCGCCTTGGGAAGCTCGTAGGTCCATTCCACTTTCAGGAGGGCCGCGACCTCTGTCAAGAGCCCGCTGAAATCGATCGGTTTCGGCAGAAAGGCATTTGCTCCGGCTGCCAGGCTTTTCGCCGCATCCGTTCCGGACGCGCTGGCGGAAACCGCGATGATGGGCATTTCCCGGGACTCCGGCAGCTGGCGCAGGCGGCGCGTAGCTTCCAGCCCGTCCATCTCGGGCATGACGACGTCCATCAGGATCAGCGCTGGCCGCAGGCCTTTGGCCTTTTCCAACGCCTCGCGGCCGTTGCCCGCCTCGACCATGCTAAAGCCGAGCTGGCCAAGCATCTCGACCGCCACGGCGCGGTTCTCCGCTACGTCGTCCGCCACCAGGATGGTCTGGCGTGGCCCCTCGTAGCCGCTCACGGCCCATTCGGGCGGGATCACGGCCGCCTGAGGTTCCACGATCGGGACGTCCAGCTCGAACCAGAAGGTACTGCCCTCGCCGGGTCGACTCTCCAGATGGATCTCGCCGCCCATCAAGCGCACGAGCTGCCGGCTGATGGCCAGGCCCAGGCCCGTGCCGCCGAACCGGTGCCGTGCCTCGCCCACTTGCTCGAAAGGCCGGAAGATCGCTTCCAGATGCGCCTCGTCAACGCCGATCCCGGTGTCATGCACTTCGAAGCGCAGGCGGCCGGGGGACAGGGAACCGACCCGCAGGCGCACACTGCCGTGGTCGGTAAAATTGACCGCATTGGACAGAAGGTTGAGCAACACCTGGCGGAGCCGCTTTTCGTCGACCCGCACGCCCGCGGGCAGATCGGGCGCAATCTCGCAGGCGAAGGCCAGGCCCTTTTCCTCCGTCTTGACCCGAATGGTCTCGGCGATAAAACGCAGGAACCTGTCCGGCGGAATGTCGGTGAGGTTGAGCTCCAACCTTCCGGCCTCGATTTTGGCCATGTCCAGGATATCGTTGATGAGCGTGAGCAAATGTTCGCCGCTGCGCTGGATCACCGTCAGTCCATCGATCTGGCGTTGCTCGAGGGCCTTGTCCCGCTTCAGTATCTGCGCGTAGCCCAGAATCCCATTCAGGGGTGTGCGCAGTTCGTGGCTCATGTGGGCAAGGAAGTCGCTCTTGGCCCGGCTGGCCGCTTCGGCTGCGCGCCGCGCCGCCCGTTCGGCTTCCGCCTGCTTGCGTTCAGTCAGATCGAGCACGAATGCCACGCCTTGCTGCCGCCCCTCGAAAAATGCGCCGCCAACCAACACTGGAGCGCGACCGCCGTCCCTACGCAGGAAGGCCTTCTCAAACGGCGAAAAACGGTTCGCGTGCATCAGTTCCTCGATTGCCCGCGCGTCGGCGGCGCGGTATTCAGGCGGCGTCAAATCGGTCCAGCGGAGCGTGCCGGAGCACAGCTCGTCCCGGGTGCGTCCGACGATGCTCAGGAAGGCGTCGTTCGACTCGGTGATCCGGCCGTCGAGATCCCAGAAGAAGACGCCGACGATGTTGGATTCGACCAGCTGTCGGATGCGTGCCTCCCGCTCGCGCAGCGCCTGCTCGGCGCTCTGCTGCGCCAGGGTGCGTTCCTCGATCCGGGCGCTCATAGCATTGATGCCCTCCTGCAGCCTGCCGAACTCGTCGTGCACCGTGATCGCAGGGATGCGCGCCGACAGATCGCCGCGCTCGATCCGGTTGACGCAATCGAGCGTGCCACGCATGCGCCACATGAGACGCCGTCCGAAAAGACTCACGACCACAGCGTTGAGGCAGAGAAGAACGAAGGCGATCGCGCCGATGGCACGCAAAAAAACGGCACGGCTCGCCAACATCTCCTGTTTGTCGATGGAAATGGCGATCACCCAGTCGAGCGGTGCGAGCGTGGTGAAGACAGCGAAACGAGAAACGTCGCGGCTGGTGTATTCGATGACGCCGGCCCCCTTGCGAAACATCTGGTCAACGAAATCGGTGTCAAATTGGGTCCCCGCGCGAAGTGCCGGATGGTATACGATCCGGTCGTCGGGCGCCTCGACGATGAACAGCTCGGCGCTCGCCAGGCCCTCTTTGTGCCGGAGGTGGCCCTCGAAGTCCGCAGCCGCTTCGGCGGCCGCCAGCACACCGGAACGATTGAGGGCCTGGCGCACGGCCTCGCGGGCATTGGTCAGCTCGAGCCGCAGAACATGCTCCTCAAACCTGTACAGCACGTCGTTGAGGATAAGCGTGCCGACGCCCAGAACCAGCGCGGTCGTCGCCAGAACGATTGCAATCGACAGCAAATTGAAGCGGGTCGTGAGTTTCATGAAGAGGCCTCAACCTTCGAGCCGCCCTCAAAAATCATACCGGTCCACATTCTCCCTGGTAAAAACCATGACGGGCAAGGCCACTTCCATGCTGAGTGCATCCTTGGCGGGTGTAAACATGCCCAGTCTGCCCGCCTTGAACGGCACACCTGGCTTCAGCTCCCCGGTAAGCAGCCGATACGCGCAGTAGACCGTCAGATAGCCATGGTCGCGGGCATTCCAGAGCACCACCCGTTTGACTGTGCCGTCCTTCAGGTAGCCCCGCATTAAGTTCGGCGTGGAGTTGCCGATCACGGCAATTTTTCCCGAAAGCCCGGCCTCCTTGACCGCTCTGGCAACTCCCGGCAAGTTGGGTACGCCCAGCGCAATGAAGCCCTTGAGTGTCGGGAAACGCGCCAAATAATCCCGGGTAACGCGGTAAGCCTGCTCCGTGCTCTCCCCGGCCGCCCGAATATCGAGGATGTTCAAACCGGGATGCTTGGCGTAGATGCGTCTTTTGATCGCCTGGATCCAAACCGACTGATTCGGCGCTGTAAAGGACGTCGTCAGGATGGCTATATCGGCCTTCGGACCCACCTCCCGTTCCAGACCGTCGACGATTTGAATACCGAAGTCATCGTAATCAACGAGATTGACGAAAAACTCCCGAAGCCGGGTATCGCCATCCCAGCTCATGACATGGATGCCCGCCGCCTGGGCCTTCTGCAACACCGGGACGATCGCCACCGGGTCGTTGGCCGCTACGGCGACCAGATTCGGCCGTGTCAGTATGGCCTTTTCGATCAATTCGATCTGCTTTTCGACCTGGTCCTGGGATGGGCCCATCCAGGTCACCTGCATCTGCGGCAATTCGCGTGCCGCCTCATCGATGCCTCCCTTCACTGCATCGTAATAGCTGATGCCCACCAGCTTGGGCATGACGACCACGCGGTACGTTGGCGGAGCGGAAATCGCGAGCGGAAGCGAGGCGGCGGTCAACAGGAGAGTGGCCGCGATTGCTGCGAGATATCTGCTCATCCCACGCTCCATTATTCAACGCGCCTGACCTGTCGACGCTTTTGACGCTCTCTTTCCATAAGAATGAGGTGTCCACGAAGGCGGGTCAACCTCGATCGACGACGCCACGAAATGCAAACAAACCGGCGCGATCCAACCGACGCGAACCGTCACGTCACTGCGTCGCGACGATGGCCATGATGCGCCGCTTGCCGGGTTCGAGAAACCGGACGAAACCTTTACTGATCTGTCGCAACTCACCCCAAGGCCGCCGGTGCCGCCGTCAGCGTCACCGCGGTGGCCGACCGCGCCCTGGTGCTGTCGCTGATCACCGGCGGCGTGGCGCTGGTGCTGGCATAGGTTTCGATCCGCAAGCAGATCCGCCCGCCCTGCTCGGGCCTGCTGGCGCACTGGCAGGCTCGAGCGTCCGAAGGCCCCCTCCCCCGCCAGGAAAGCGAGGCCACCGTCGGCTTCGACAAGGCGCGGCTCGCGCACGGCACCAGCGGCGCGGCCACGGCCGTCGGCGACGCAAGGCTGGAGCGTTGGTCCTGGTGCCCTGCTGACGCCACTGGCCTTCGGCGCGGTGATCGCCGCTATGGTGAGTCGCAAGCTGGACGCCAGCTTGGGCGGGATCCGGGGCGGCGAGGCTGCCGCCCCGGCGGCGAATGCGCGGCTGCGATGTACACGCTCATCGGGACGGCCAAGCTGAACGGCATCAACCCTGACGCTTATCTGCATCACGTGTTGGGCCGCATTGCTGATCACCCCTTCAACCGCATCGCAGAACTCCTGCCCTGGGCCGTGGCCGCTCAACTGCCGCCTCTCGACCCGCACTCCTCCTGAACTCAACGCGGTCGATCGCCTGCTTCGTTAAGACGGCATTGATCGGGCCGTTACGTTGAGGAGACTAACCGGGCGGCAGAAACCGCTGATACCCGCGTGACCTCAAGCATCTATTCGCCCTCATTTTCGGCCCCGCAGCTGCTCCCACGCTGGACGGCAGACTTTTCTCGTGCACGAATACTATGTCTTGGCCTCCCCTGACTGACCGCCAGCAGCGCCTGATTGCCGATCCAAACGTCGAAGACGCACAATCATTTCCTTTTCAGCTTGTTTGTCGCCATGGTCTCTCGCGGCTTCGATCCCCTTCTGAAAGGCTACACGCGCCCTCGCATCTTGGCCGAGGTCCACGTAGAGAACTCCGAGGGCCCGCCAAGCGCCCGAATAGTGCGGGTCTAACTCTGTGGCTTTGACCAGATGAGGAACGGCAGTGGCCAACTCTCCTTGTTGCTGGTACGCCAGTGCAAGCGTGACTCTGAGCAGAACGGAGTCCTGGCCAGCGGCGAGTCGTCGCTCCAGCGGAGCTATCGAGAACTTTGGCATGGGCATGGCCCTCCTCAATTTACGCCCGACGAGTGTGTAGCGGACCTACACACCGGGCCCGTGTTGCGGCTTCGTTTCAAAGTCAACGCACGAATGAAGAGAACGTGGTCGGCGAGAACGCAAATGGCACGACCATGACCTCGACGCGAGGAGAGCGCCACGGATGTGACAATGATTGTTGCGGGAATGGCTTCCCGCCAATTTCGTACGAACCACACTTTGCCACGGAGCTTGGTGCGTCGCGTGCACACTGCGATTCAGTGGGTGACCGACACCACCTGCCCTGAAATGTCTTCCAGAATACATTTCTGGTAAACCTGTGCGACCACCGCCGCCCGAACGCCTTTGGCGGGGTCGCGTCCCATCGCTTCGAGCGTCTCCCACACCCATCCGGGGCTGACGACATTCACGCGAATCTTGCCTTCCATTTCGAGCGCTGCAGCCCGCCCGAACGCCTCGATGCCGGCGTTCACGGTGCTCACGGCAGCACCACCGAGCATTGGATGCTGCGCGAGGGTGCCACTGGTGAGCGTGATCGACCCGCCCTGGGAAATGTAGGGAACCCCATACCGCACAAGATTGACCTGCCCCATGAGCTTATTGGCGAGGCTGAATGCAAAATCATCGTCGGTCAGAGAGTCCAGTGGGGCGAATTTCGCGGTGCCTCCTACGCAGACCACGGCGTCAACCGTGCCCAGTTGTTTGTACATCGCCAGAATCGACTGCTTGTCGGAGATGTCCACTGAGACCGCCGGAGAGCTACGACTGGCCTCTACCACGTCGTGCTCTTCCGACAATAAGGCCGTAATTTCTTTCCCAAGGAGCCCTGTGGCTCCAATGACGACTATGCGCATACGTCCCCCTGATAACAGATGACGGGTGGTAGTGAATGGCCCTCAGTACCCAACTCGTTTTCAAGATGAAATAGCCTGGTGCATAGCATACGCCTTGCGCGCAACTGCGCGCCGACCGCCGGCATAGGCCTCAGGCGCGCTGGGATCGCCTGCGGCATCCAGGTGCTCGGCCATCAGCGCCGGGGCTCGGCCTTTGTGCCAGGCGGCCGCGCGCCGATGCAGATTCTGTCGCCGCGACTTGAGCAGCGAGGCGTACACCGCCTCATGGATCAGCGCGTGCATGAACAAGAAGTCTTCGCCTGCCGGCCGGGCCATGGCCGCCTGCACCAGGCGCTCGCAAGCGTACGCAGGATCCTCAATCAAATGCCGCAGCGCGGCCGGGCTGAAGCGCTGGCCCAGTACGGCGGCGGCCTGCAGCGCCTGGCGGTCGGCGGCACAGAACCGGTCCAGTCGCGCCAGCACGATGCTCTGCGGCGTGCCGGGCAACTCGTCCGCGCCCGCCTCCGCGCCGCGCAGCAACTGGTCGAGAAACAGCGGATTCCCCTCGGCCCGGCGAATGCAGGAAGCGGCCACGGCAGGATCGAGCTGCCGATGGCATGCGGCCAGTTCGTGCGCCTCAGCATCGTCGAGCGGCCCGAGGTCGATGGTGGTCAGCGACGCTCTCTGGCTGGTCGCCCGCCAAGTCGCATCGAGCGGGTCGTGCTCGGGGCGTACGGTCAGTAGGGCTTCACCACCTGCCCGCCCTCGGCCAGCTCCTTGGAGATCTTCGCGCCTCGACCTCGCTCACCACGCCGACAGACAGGCTGAATCCCGAGAATGCCGGGATCTGTCCCTGCATGCCGTCAGAAGCCATGATCTGGTTCTCGCCGATCTGGATATTGGGCATGACCTCTTCCTTCCATTCCTCGGAGATGGGCTGATCGCGCGGCGCCTCCTTGTACCGCATCATCAAGGTCACCTACGCACCCAGGACCTTGCCGTAGAAGGCCAGTGCTTCATCAAAACGTCCGCCGAAGTTCAGATAGGTTGCACCTGCATGTCACTCCCTTGTGATGGCTGGTGATCGCCTGTGTTTCGCCCCGCGGCAAGATTCAGCCCTTGCCCAGGATCGTCATTGTCTTGTTCGCGTCGTCGAGCGAGTCCACCGACACGTACGCGACAAACTGTACCCCAATGACGGAGGCAGAGAATCCGCGTAGGTTGATTCCGCCTTCCGCAAGCTTGCGGGTCAGCTCCGCCACGATGCCGGGCCGGTCCTCGCCCATGATACGCACCGAATGCAGGCTGTGCGTGACATTGAAGCCGACCTGGGCAGCTGCACGAATTTCCCTGTCATTCTGCAGCGGTGTCACGAACACGACACCCTTGCCGGGGTCCTCCGGCGTGCGGCGCGCAATCGCGAATTGCAGGTCCGCGCCGGCATCGCGCAAGGTCTCCAGTACCTCCGCGAGGCCGCCGGGCCGGTCCGGTATGGTTGCCGCCCACACGTCCACGCGTTCCACGAGAAGATCGTTGGTCATTGCTCATTCTCCAATGGCCCCCCACTACGAATCTAGCGTATGGCGGCCGGTAGGCAAGCTCTGGGCTCGGCGGACAGCGGCAGGCGATTTCCTGGCAACTCCCCGTGCCTGGACTTAATATCGTTTCAGGCAGTCGCCGGATAGTGGCACCTGGATAGATGCCATGGAAAGTGAAGGGGAATCGTCATGCCTGAAGGAAAATCGCCGCGCCATGCTGCACAACAGGAATCGGTCGATGTGTCCGAGGCCGAAATCGCGGTCCATTGGCCCGAGGAGGACTATGTCCCGCCGGCCGGCCAGTTCATTGCGCAGGCCAATCTGACCGATCCGCGCATTTTCGAACACTTCTCCCTCGATCATTTCCCCGAGTGCTTCAAGGAGTTCGCAGACCTGCTGGACTGGTACAAATACTGGGAAACGACCTTGGATGCCAGCGACCCGCCTTTCTGGCGCTGGTTCGTCGGCGGCAGGATCAACGCCTGCCACAACTGCGTGGATCGCCACCTCGCCGCGTACAGGAACAAGACCGCGATTCATTTCGTGCCCGAGCCGGAGCATGAGGCGGTGCATCACCTCACCTACCAAGAGCTCTTTGTTCGCGTCAATGAGCTGGCCGCCCTCCTGCGCGAGTTCTGCGGCCTGAAGGCGGGCGACCGCGTCACGCTGCATATGCCCATGGTGGCCGAACTGCCCATCACCATGCTCGCATGCGCGCGCATCGGCGTGATTCATTCCCAGGTATTCAGCGGCTTCAGCGGCAAGGCCTGCGCCGAGCGCATCGCGGACTCCGAGAGCCGGCTGCTGATCACCATGGACGCCTATTACCGCGGCGGTGAATTGCTCGATCACAAGGAAAAGGCCGACATCGCCGTGGCAGAGGCCGCCAGCGCCGGTCAGCAGGTCGAGAAGGTCCTGATCTGGCAGCGCTACCCGGACAAGTATTCCAGTGCCGCCCTACTAGTGAAGGCCCGCGATGTCATTCTCAATGACGTGCTCGCCGGGTTCCGCGGCAGGCGTGTCGAGCCCGAGCCGATGCCGGCGGAGGCACCGCTGTTCCTGATGTACACGAGCGGCACCACGGGCCGGCCCAAGGGCTGCCAGCATTCCACCGGCGGCTACCTGTCCTACGTGGCGTGGACCTCGAAGTACATCCAGGATATCCACCCCGAGGACGTCTACTGGTGCATGGCCGATATTGGCTGGATCACCGGGCATTCCTACATCGTCTATGGCCCGCTCGCGCTCGCCGCCTCGTCTGTCGTCTACGAAGGCGTGCCGACCTGGCCCGACGCCGGCCGGCCCTGGCGTATTGCGGAAAGCCTTGGCGTCAATATCTTCCACACTTCGCCCACCGCAATCCGCGCGCTGCGGCGCAACGGGCCCGACGAGCCGGCGAAGTACAACTACCATTTCAAGCACATGACCACGGTGGGAGAGCCGATCGAGCCCGAAGTCTGGAAGTGGTACCACCGTGAAGTCGGCAAGGGCGAGGCGGTCATCGTGGACACCTGGTGGCAAACCGAGAATGGCGGCTTCCTCTGCAGCACGCTGCCGGGCATCCACCCGATGAAGCCCGGCAGCACGGGCCCGGGGATTCCGGGCATTCATCCGGTGATCTTTGACGAGGAAGGCAAGGAGGTCCCGGCCGGCTCGGGCAAGGCGGGCAATATCTGCATCCGCAATCCCTGGCCGGGCATATTCCAGACCGTATGGAAGGATCCGGACCGCTACGTGCGCCAGTACTATGCGCGCTATTGCAAGAATCCCGACAGCAAGGACTGGCGCGACTGGCCGTATATGGCGGGCGATGGCGCAATGCAGGCGCCTGACGGCTACTTTCGCATCCTTGGCCGCATTGACGACGTGATCAACGTTTCCGGCCATCGCCTCGGCACCAAGGAGATCGAATCGGCCGCACTGCTGGTGTCCGACGTCGCCGAGGCGGCGGTGGTGCCGGTGGCCGACGAGGTCAAGGGCAAGGTGCCTGATCTCTATGTGTCGCTCAAGCCGGGACTGTCGCCTTCCACCAAGATCGCGAACAAGGTCTCGGCCGCGGTGGTATCCCAGATCGGCGCGATTGCGCGTCCGCATCGGGTCGTGATTGTTCCCGACATGCCCAAGACACGCTCGGGCAAGATCATGCGCCGCGTGCTGGCGGCGATCTCCAACCAGCAGGAGCCTGGCGACGTGTCCACGCTTGCCAATCCGGAGGTCGTCGAGAGGATCAGGGAGCTGGCGAGATAGGACGGCTGCGGCGGTCAATGGCCGACGGCATTGTCAGGTTGCCGGCTCGGTCGCACATGATGGAACTCTGAAGAGGACAAGATCGCTTTATCACGGCCATCGCTTTCCCGCCGCGGGGTGATCTACGAAACGGCCGACATTCGCGTGCTCGAAGTCATCGTGGCGCCGGGCGAGCGCGAGCATTTGCATCACCACCGCTGACCAAGCGTGATGCTGGTAGACGTCCGTCCGAAGTACATCAATTTCGACAAGGACGGCAAGGAGATCCCGCCCGCGCTGCGGGGCAGCCCGGACCTGCTCGGCCGCCCCGCAGAAACGGGTACGCCTCTGGTCTTCCCCCTCACCCAAATCCTGCGCCTCCCGTTCCTGATGCTGCCCCCCAGCAACTTGTCTTCCAGCAACTTGTCTTCCAGCAACAAGCGCTGCCGCTCGGCACCCTGAACGTGTTCGGCCGTCGCGTCGACCCGCGCGCAATCCGGCATAAGGGCGAGAACGACGACATTGCGCGGTGGGACAAACAGTGGCGGCACTGGATCTGTGCAGTGGCCTGCCGCCTTACCTGAAAAGCCACTATGTGCAGGCCGGGGTCGGGCACTATGGCGTGTTTGCGGGCCGCCGTTGGGCGACGCAGGCTTACCCGGTGATCCGGTAGGTCATCCGCAACAGCGAACGGTATGGCGAAACGGACCGCGCGCCCCGAAGATAGCCGGAACGTAGGCCAAATCGCCTGCTTCCACATCGGGACCCTGCACACCTTCGAGAATCGTGAATTCTTGCCTGGGGCCGGGACAGCGGGATTAGGCGTACTGCCGGATCAGATCATGAATGCGCGGGAAGACTTCGGTCTGCCAACGCGGCCCGGAGAACAGATCGTAGTGACCGCATCGGCGCGCTGTGATGTGTCGCTTGTGGCGCGGGGGAATCCCCCGGCACAGCTCGTGCGCCGCCTGGGTCTGACCGCGACCGGAAATGTCATCCAGTTCGCCTTCGATCGTGAGCAGCGCGGTGGTGCGAATGTCCTGTGGGCGCACTGACTCACCCTGCACATCCCAAGCGCCGACGGCCAGGCGGAACTCCTGGAATACGATGCGGATGGTATCCAGATAGAACTCAGCCGCCAGATCCAGCACGGCGTTATATTCATCGCACAGGCGCCAATGCGCCTCGGCCCGCTTGACATCACCGCGGGACAGGTCAAGGTAGTAATTGCAATGCGCCCCCACCAGCCGGTCCGGGTGCGCCGCCACCAGCCCGGCAAGCTGCAGGAAGCTCGGGTACACCTTGCGGCCAGCACCAGGGTAAGGGGCCGGTACCACGTGGATCAGATTCCGCTCAAACCACGTGAGCGGTCGACGCGCGGCCAGCCGGTCAACCACCGTGGGACTACGACGGGCGTCGATCGGGCCGCCCATCAGAATCAGGCTTTGTGGCGTCGGCTCTCCTGCGCTGGCTAGTAGCGAAACGGCTGCCAGTGCCGGTACGGTAGCCTGGCAAATAGCCAGCACGTGCAGCTGCTCCACGCCAATATGGCGGATACATGCCTGCACCTCGGCCACACAATCCTCCAGGGTGAACGGACCGTCCACCGCCGGCACGCGGCGTGCATCGTTCCAGTCCGTCACGTACACCACATGCTCTGGCAACAACGTCTCGATGAGTTCCCGCAGCAGCACGGCATGATGCCCGGCGAGTGGGGCGCAAACCAGCACCACGGGTTGTGACTCTCGCGCGCCAACACTCGCGCCCGACGTCTCTGGCGCGAAGCGCAGCAAACGGCAGAATGGACGGTCCAGTGCCACATCCTCGACCACAGGGATCTCATGGCCGCCATGGTTGAGCGCCCTGATGCCGAAGGCCGGCTTCTGATAGGCCTTACCGAACCGGTTCAGGATGTCCCAGCCGGCGGCAAAACACGACGCAGTGGGGAACGGGAACCAGGGACTGCCCGGCTCGATCCACGCGCTTGCGACTGCCTCCGCCCACGCCGTCCATGGTGCAAACAGCGAGCGCTGATATTCGACGAATGGATTCAGCATGTGAGCTCCCCAATGAGGGCCAGTCCGCGCCGCTGCCACAATCTGACCTTGCTAACGTCTTCCGGGGTGGGCATGAAATCCTGCCCGGCACGCTGCCACCGCCGCGCCCTTTGGCATGGCACCAAGCGAGGGCGTCACCATCACTGCACGCACGGGATGCGACTGCACATGCTTCAATATACGCGGGCACAGCATCGTGACAAGGCCAACCTGAGCTGTTTATATTTCTGCTTGAACATTCAGAGCGCCTTCGCCGCCGTGCCGCAGGTCTCGTGAGCAGACCTGCCAGCCGCTCCGCATGAAAGCGCTTGCTCCATCGATAGCTGTCGCTGCATTCGAGCTTGCCTCGGATCTCGGCCCACGTGTGGCCATCGGCTAGCAGCAAGTACAAGCGGTAGAGGCAGCCGAACGAATCGTGCTCGCGGCTGCGGCAAAGCAAGCCATCGAGGCGGCTCCACATATTGCGAAGCGCTAACGGGTGCAAAGCGCTCGTCCGCGCCTATGCAGTCAAGCTTCGATCAATCGGCGGGAATTCCCGCTTGGAGTTTACCCTGCGCGGTTGCCACTTCCCCCAGGAGTGGGGGCATGCTTGGCAGCGAGGTGCGTTGAAAAAGCATTACACAAATTGTTAGATGGCATATATTGAGAAATCCGATCCGGTGCCCGTACGATGGCCCTTGCAGGGCATGATATGGGCGATCGCTCTATGCTGTGAGTTCGGTACGGAGACTCACCCCCTCGAGGTTGCGGTAGGCGCGGAGTGAGCCACGAGGCCGGCGCTGCTGTTGTGGCCCCACATACCCAGCAAGCATATAAGAACTGAGGAGACACTCATGCTGAGTCATCACGAAATCGCTGCGCTCAGTCGAGGGTGCTCAGGATCTGCGGGAATTGGACCCCGCGGATCTCGACGCGCTACTGGTGCACGAACTCGTGGCGCTGGAAAAACGTACTTCCGGCCAGGCATGCCCTCGCATAACCCATCGTGGGCACTCCATTCTGAAGGCTGTCGGGCTACGCCACTAAGAAGCCCTAACAAAATGAATCTACAGGGCTGTTAACTTCAAGTGATCTTTGTTAACCTTTGCGTTGTTTCGTCAGCGCAAAGGACATGGCCAAACTAATACTCGACGACGAACTGTGGGCACTCATCCAGCCACTACTGCCGCCACCGAAAGCTCGGCGCGCCCGCTATCCCGGGCGCAAGCCGCTGGACGATCGGGCCGTACTCACCGGCATTCTTTTCGTCCTGCAGTCCGGCATTCCTTGGGAGATGCTGCCCAAGGAAATGGGCTGCGGCTCGGGGATGAGTTGCTGGCGACGACTGCACGCCTGGCAGAAGGCCGGTGTTTGGGATCGCCTGCACGAGGTGCTGTTGGCCAAGCTGCGTGCGGCCGACCGCATCGATTGGTCACGTGTCATCGTCGATTCCTCTTCCATTCGTGCTGTGGGGTCGGGTCAAAAACAGGACCCAACCCCACCGATCGCGCGCGACCCGGTTCAAAGCATCACCTCCTGACGGAGGCCCAAGGCATACCGCTGGCGCTGATACTGACCGGCGCCAATCGCAACGACGTCACCCAACTGCTGCCGCTGGTCGAGGCGATTCCGCCTATCCGCGGCAAACGCGGCCGTCCATTGTCCAAGCCCTGCATCGTCCAGGGCGATCGCGGGTACGACCACGATAAATATCGCAAGCCGCTTCACGCCGCCGGCATCGCCACCGAGATCGCCCGTCGCGGTGAGCCGCATGGCAGTGGTCTCGGCAAAACCCGTTGGGTTGTAGAACGAACAATTGCTTGGCTGCACAACTTCAAAAGATTGCGCGTGCGCTTCGAGCGCCTCGCCACCATCCACGAAGCCTTCCTGAAAATCGCCTGTTGCATCATCTGCTGGCGTCACCTCAGGAGGTCATTTTGTTAGGCCCTCTAAGCCACTGCCCCGTGCGCATCGTACTGCTTCTTGTATAGTTGCACGCGCATCCCAGGTGAGTTTGTCTCGCCCACGGCCATGCGAGATCGATTCCCAACGACCTTGACGTGCTGTCTGGCGGCGATGCCGCGATGACACCACGGGCCCGTTCTCAGGAGCTTCATCATGCCTATGTCACCCCCCGAACAGTTTGCGGCGGCGCAAGCCGCGAGCTTTGACATCCTCGCCGGCCTCACCAGCAAAGCCCTCGACAGTCTCCAGAAGGTCGCGGAACTGAACCTGCAGACGATGAAATCGACGCTGGCAGAATCCCAAGACAGCACGCGCAAAGCGTTTGCCGCCACGGATCCGGGCGAGCGTTTGGCGCTGCAAGCCAGCCTGATGCAGCCGGCGGCCGAGAAGGCGCAGGCATACGGCCGTCAATTGATCGAGATCGCCGAGGCTACGCGGGCCGACTTTGCGAAGGTTGCCGAAGCCCAGTATGCAGAGAACAAGCGCCTAATGCAGGAGTTCATCGACGGCACCACGAAGGGCGCACCCGCCGGTTCAGAGGCCGCCATGGCCGCCTGGAAATCTGCGCTGGCCGCCACCACCAGCCTGTACGAAGCGATGCAGCAAACCGCCACGCACGCGGTTGAGGTCGCCGAGAGCAATCTGAACATAGCCGCCAACGCTGCATCGAACGCGGCGCAGCAAGCAACTGGCCAGGCCGCGCGCGCCGCCAAGCGATAGTGTGCGATGTCAGTTGCAGCGTCGCCATGGCGACGCTGTCGAACGAGTAAGTTGTCTTTCGGACCGCTCGCGCCCCCTAGCCGACTGCCATTGGCGCAATTGGTGGTGTCGTGTTACAGGAGCGGCCATGGGAAATCCTGATGAGGAGAGTGTAATCATTACCAGGCAGATTGCAGTCGTCACGGGTGGGATGGGCGGATTGGGCGAAGCCATCAGTGTCAGGCATCCATGCGGGCTACACGGTGGCTGTCACCCATTCCCCGAACAATGCAGGCGTCGGCGACTGGCGGGAGCGCATGGCGGCACAAGGGCGCGTGTTCCCGGCTTATGCCGTCGACGTCGCCGACTATGATTCGTGCCAGGCGTGTGTCGGGAAGATTGCCAACCAGATCGGCAGCTTCTTCGAGGCGATGCCGGACCGGGAGGAAGCCGTCTCGGATATTGCCGAGCATATCAAGCGCTTCTGGGAGCCGCGCATGCGACGGACGTTGCTCGGGCATGTCGATGCCGAGGCAGGCAGCGGCCTGCTCGAGATCGTGCAGGAAGCGCAGGGGCGGCACCGGACGATGCTGGAGTAGCCGCACGCCAAGCGCTCATCCTTTCCGGCCGAGCTCCACCGCCACCTCAGCCTTCGCTTCCACCAGCGGTGCCGGTGGTAGGGGGTGCGGTTGGGCAAAGTACGCCGCGATGCGCGGTTGCAGCACGATTTCGAGCACATACGCGAGCAGCAGCGAGGCGAGCGTACCGACCAGGCATAGCAGCATGCGGCCGGGTTTTACGCAGATAAGCCAATACAGGATCGGATTATGCGTCGCGTACAGCGCGTAGGAAACCGGCGCCAGCCAGCGGAATATGGTAAATGGCGCCGCGCCCAGGCGCCTGAGACGTGACGTGTCTGGCCGCGCACACAAGCCGATGCCTGTCACGCAGATGACCAGCGCGGCCCCGAAATGCCGCACTTGCCCGAACGGCTCCAGTCCCGGCGAGACATAGGTGCCCGCCAACAGCGCGCGCACGGCCGGCAGCAGCCAGATCGCGGTGCAGGCCGCCTGCAACAGCAGTGCAAAGCGCCGGCCGCGGAAGCTGACGCGGCCCTCATCCAGGTACTGGCGGCAGATCTCGAGCCCGGTCCACCAGATCGCAAAGTAGCTGGCGAACAGGCCCGGCGGCGACGGATACACCAGGTACGACGCGGTACCGGCCAGTGCGACTGCTGCGACAATGCGCCGCTGGGCGCGCGGGCCGGGGTGGCCGCGCCGGACACACAGCAGTGCAAAGCCGACGTAGAACCACCACTCGTACGACAGGGACCATAGCGCGCTATTGCTGCAGAACGTTGGGAACCAGGCGCCTCGCCTCATGCCGACCTGGTCCTGCAGCATCAGCAGGTTCGCCAGCAGCGGCTGCGCGCGGAGGCAGGCCGGCTCGTTGGTGGCGACCGCGACCAGTGCCGCCACTGCCAGCGCCGCGAGGAAGATCGGATAGATGCGCAGGGCGCGCGCGCGAAGGAATGAGGCCATCGTGGCGTGGGCACCCGGGCGGGTCTGCGCATAGTTGATGACGAAACCCGAAACCAGGAAGAAGAGGATCACCGCTTCCTGGCCGAACTTGAACAACAGCTCGAACACCGTGCCCTGCAGCGGGCTCAGGTGGTGCAAGAACACGTACGCCGCTGCAAAGCCGCGCAGGCCCTCGAGCGTATCTAGCTTGTTCATGTCGAGCCGTCAGTCTTGTTGTGGTCGCGGCACGGGCTCTCGGCGTTGGGACGCCGGGCGCCGCCAGGACGCCATGCCGTTGTATGAACAAGTGTAATGACGCGCCCGGGGCTGCAAGCGGTGGGGGGATGCCGCTTTGTTGGGTACCTAACGGATGGTCCTACTTCAGTCGCAATGGTTCCAGCAGTGCCCTGTCGAGCCCTGCTTGGCCTTTACCTGCTCTGCGTGTTGCCGGAGCATCACCTCAGCGAGGAATCGAGCTGAGCAACCCGGAAATCAGCGTAACGGCCCGGTCAGCACGGTCAAGGACGGCGCTGACCGGGCCGTTACCTTACCAGCGTGGGCGCGTGACAAACAAAGACCGGACACTGACTAGCCGCCAGCGCGGGCCACATCTTCAGCCGGATGCCTGCCGCGCCGGCATAGTGCGCTGAATGCCGAGGCAAACAGCCGCTCGCAATGGCGCAACCATGACTGCCGCAGCACGGCGCCCGGCGACGGGCACGGCTGCACGAGTTCCGTATCGGTCGACACTTCAGGCGGTAATGCGGGCAGCGCGAGAATGGCGTGCCCTCTGTGCTGGGCCAGCAGTTCCTCGCGACTAACTTCCTGCACCCCGCCGTCCCAACCTGGCAGGGCGACCAAAAACCGTCCGTGTTCGCAGTGCTGCAGCAAAACGCACGGCCGGTTCTTGCCCAGCAACAGGATGGCCGGCAGCGAGGTGTCCGGGATATCGTCGAGGTCCCGCTCTACCAGCCGGGTCGACAAGCCGGCGCGCGTCGCCGCAGCGCAGAGCAGCGGCAACGTCAGGCCCTGCCCTTCCAGCGGCAGCCCTTCGAGTAGTACAGCGGACGGTACCGGCCGTTGCAAGGCCCGGTTCAGCAACAGCAGGCAGCCCAGCATCGGATCGTCCGCCCCCGTCAGCCGGCTCATTGCGGCAGGCGGCTCCCGGCGGCCAGTAATGAAATACAGGTGGGAAGTGCCGGCATGCGCGGCGGACTCCGTCCTGGGTCGCTGTGTCCGCAGCGATGGCGCTGATGCAACTTCTATGTCTTGTGCCGGCGCCTCGCACAGCGCAAGACTAGCCGACGCGTGCCGCGTGCGCGGATTCCGTTCACCCATGAGAGTCCCCCCGGCTTCAGTGGTGTGATCTGTACTGCCAGCATAGTGCACTAGGCGGGGCGAGCCCATCATGCAAACAGGCTAGTGCAGCCGCGGCAAGACTGATTCAGGATTGAGGCGCACCTTTGGGCCGCGCACGCACGCGCGGGCTTCGACTTTTTCCGGCATGCAGCGATTCGGTAGCGTCTCGCACATTGCCCCACATGGCTCATCCCTTCCTCGCGTTATGATGGCGGTACCCAACCGCCGTGAGACCGCCATGCCCCTGAAATCCTTCCGTCTGCACGGCAAAGCGATCGCAGCGTTTGATGCCAAGATCGTCGCCGCCCCTGCAGAGCTGCGCGCCGTCCATCGGGAATGGATGCTGTGGGAGCTCGGCTTCGTGGATGAACTCGCGGGCGGCCACCGCTCGAAACAAGGCTGTGATGCGATCGTTTCTCGGAAAGCCTGACACGGCCATCACCACCAGTTCGGCGTTTTGATCCGCTGCGGTTGCGTCGCGTGCCGGCTCCAGCGAGGCTAAGGGGCGCGCGACAAAACAAATCCCGCATTCCGTTGTCAGGGATTGGGCAATCCAGCCCCCGTTGATAAGACCTTTGTGAAAGGGGTGGCGCGACTAGGTACACTGCGTCAATTAAATGGCACCGGCGCTGGTCCTCTCTTTCTTGTTCGACCGTCACCACCCCACCAGCTCCACTACCGACTGCGCCGCCAATAACGGCACCCGTGCTATCTCCCAGCGCGTCGCCAACAGCGTCGCCTGCTGCGCCGCCCAGACCACCGCCCATGGCATTCTTCAGATCGTCAGCGAGTACGGGTACGGCTGCGGTTGCTAGGACGAGAGCGATGAACAGCTATGGGAAGAGTAGCGACGCATGCTTGGCCCTGAATAAGGGTCGTAGTAAATAATTTGCCGCAGCATTCTACGTTTGGCGCGCGAGTTTCGGACAAAAGCTATGCTTTTTCGGTGAGCTTTCTGCGTCTGAAGAAAAAAGCCCGGTATCTTGCGATGCCGGGCTTTGAAACGGACTAGGACTGTACAGACATCTGGAACGGGTGCGTCGGAAATAGCTTACGCAGCGCCTTAGGATTCGTATCCAAATACGTACGCATGCCATCAAGTTGCACGGCAAGGTAATGGTCAAACACCGCGGCTTCGGGCGACACTTCTACACGCTCGGCCGCCTCAAAGGCTGCCAGCACCTTTGAGCGATCGACGTCAGCGCCCATCCACCCGAACACGCGGATGAACGTGTGCACCTTCTTGCCACGCGGCAGAAGCTTGGCGGCCTCAGCCGCCGAAATGAAGATCTTCGACATGGTCATGGCGGATAAGCACTTCGACGTCTGATTCGACGGACAGAGAGAGCCAACGCTATCCCCCTCGCAATGAGGGATCAGTCCTCCCTACAGTGCGTGACACCCACGACAAGACCCTGGGACTCGGCGACGCGTCAGGGCTCAAGCTTCGGAGCCTTGGCGATGAGCTCGTCTACCAGGGCGCGCAGGAGGGGGCAGCGCGATCTGTACTCGTGGCATTGGTACCAAGTGCGGCATCTGAAACAGACAGCACAACCCCTTTCGGGAAACGGGCATGGTTAAGAAAGAGGCGCTAGCTTCTACCGAGCCGACAGCGCCACCACATCGCATCGGCCTCGTCGACCAAGTCAGGCGTTTGGGAAATAAAGAATTCCCGCTCATACTCACCTTGCCGAAGCACTTCGCGCTTCTTGCACATGAAGGCGCGCTTGCACTCCGGATCATATGAACCGTCCGCCTCGTCGGTGAACTGCGTCTGGAACGACTGCCCTGAGTCCTGCCCCCTCGCTAGAGCACAATACCCCGGGTGAGGCATTCGTTCGATGCATGAAGGCGAGCACGGCATCAGCGGCCTGGCGTAGGTTGCGCTCGTCTGCGATGCGATGCATCATCTGCCGGATCGCACTGGCCGACAACTCCGGCACCATGCGTGAAAGATCCGCCGCCGACATAGAGGTGCCGTGCGCCAGCACCGCGGCGTAGACCATCAGCAGCTCACTGCGCGAATGCGGTTCGCGACCCAACAGGAGCCAGTAGTGCAGTTGCTGGAAAACCTTCAGCAGGGCGAGCAGGCCGCCACTGACCGAAATCTCGCCGGGCAAGGTGATGCTGACGCCCTCGGCCGGCGCGCGGGGCGGCTTCCCATCGTCGCCCTGAACCTCGACAGCGATGCTGACCCACCAACACCGGTGGCGCGGAGGGTGTCGCGGTCTCTGCCGCGCAGGTAGTAGTCTTAGACCTTGACTACCTCACGCGGCAAAGGGCGAGTCGATACCGACCATCAGACGGTGCCGATGACAGGTCGACAAACTTGGACCGCCACTCAGGACCTCGAAACAAGCGCCAAGCGTTGCGTCGGCCACGGAGCCACCGACCCGATGTTTAGCGAGCCGTCATCCAAGCCGAATGCCGGGCGACATTGGATATCGCCTGCACGTCCATATGGGATCGTCCCCTACCCCGCATTGAACCCGATCTTGCTCAGGTCTGGTGATGATCGCGCTGTCGGCGGTGCGGCTGACCTGAACTGAACTTTGTTTGTCAAGATGACTGCCCGCGAAGGCGGCTGCTTACCCGAGCTGCGGGGCTGCCGCGGATCAAGACGTCTACGTTGGCCCCATTAGACACGGCGAACCGGCTGGCGATGGAGGTCGAACATGCCCGGCAAAGAGCCGCGCTCCAGAGAATCTAGCGGCCGGCATTGACGTCGACATGGAAGCGCTCGAGAGCGCGTGGCGAGCCAACCGCTGCTCACAGCGCCAGATGTGTTCCTTTTTTCAACCGTGTTCGGATTTGCATCAACGGTCTGCGCTGGTGAATATGGCCGAATATTTTTGAGTCTGCCACCGCGGCGCTGCCATCCGTGTCCCACCTTGAATCTTCCCTACCAAAGTTGGATGGCGGACGACACTGAGTCACATAGGCTTTCCTAGTGATGCCCGTATGAGCTCAATCAAACGGCAAAACAGCGTCAGGTGAGTTCTTAAGCATCACTTGCAGCGCGGCACAGCCGACGGCGATCACGATCAGACGGCTAATCGTGACACTGCGCTGTGGCCTTATGAGGGAGACAGCATGTTCAAGCATTTTTTACTTCCAATCGACGGATCGCCCCTGCCAGATGAAGAATTCCATAAAATCATCATATTTGCCAGAGAAACTGGAGCGAGAATCACTGTGCTTCAATTAATTTCCAGTCATGATGACCTGTCGCGAGGTGACACTTCCGTGGATACGATGAATCGCCTCGCGCCGGCTGCACCGGATTCCACTCGCGGCTACTTCAAGATGTGGGAAAGAGATGCGACTGCAGCTGGGATAAAATGTGACACGATTTATGCGTTCAGCGATAAACTGAATAAAACGCTCATCAAGACCGCCGAAGACAACGGGTGCGACTTGATCCTCGTTGCATCTAGCGGATGGGGTGTGCGCCGGTTCAGGATTGACAGCGAGGGGGAGAACGTAGAATTCCTCGGCAGGGTCCCACTGGTGATATTTTAGACGCCCCTGACGGAACGTGGCCGTCGGGCCCCATTCCGGCCCGAGTGCGCACGCAGCACGGTGAATCAAAATAACTTAGGCGCTTGCTCGGGTGACATTCACTGCACAGCCCTATGCGCATTAGCCACAGTGACAAATGCTATCACCGGGCTTGCCTGGTGCGCCACCTTGGACTGCGTCTGCCTGGCAGGTCGGACGCCCTAGTCTTGGGGGGTAACTCGCATTGGTGGGCCGCCCATCTGCGATTCGCTGCGATCGCAGATGGGCCAACAAACTGATGGAAGGCGTCATGACCACGTTTATTGTCGGATGCAATCTGCGGAAATCTGGCCGGAACTATGCCGATCTATACGAAGCGCTCAAGGGCTACCCAATGTGGTGGCACCACCTTGATTCCCTCTGGATCGTCGTTACCAACAAGACGGCCATACAGGTTCGGGACCATCTGAGGCAGTATATCGATGTCAACGACAGGCTCTTGGTGATGAGGTGCGAGCGCGAGGCCGCGTGGACAGGCTTCGAGGAAAACGGCTCGGATTGGCTCATGGAAAACCTATAGCTCTGGTCCCACGAGCACAATATTGGTGTCGAAAGTGAGTCGCAGCGAGAACTTGCATGCGCGAGCTGTTATAGCACCCCTTGCGGCCGAGATCGCAGCAGCCGAAGTGCTCTCCCAGAGAGCACGGCGCCAACCGAAGTTCGGGATGGCCATTATCGGCATCCTGTTGCTGGGCAAGAACCGGCCGTGCGTTCTGCTGCAGCGCTGCGAACACGGACGGTTCTTGGTCGCGCTGCCAGGTTTGGGCGGCGGGGTGTCGCGAGGAACTGCTGGCCCAGCACAGAGGGCACGCCATTTTCGCGCTGCCCGCATTACAGGTTGTGGTAATTGCCGCGTGACTGTCTGCGGTCCACAATCCTGTCGTCACGCCGTTTGATCTCGCTGCTGCTTAGCTCTCTCCCATGGTAGCCGTCCGCCCTCGACCTTCACCACGTTGAGGCCATCGGGCCGGTCGGCCCCAGCACGGTCACCGTCCTGGTGCTGAGGCTGGTCACTGCCATCGGTTTGGAGAAGCGCACGGCCAGCCTGCCATTGACAGCTGAGCTTTCGCCGCCAACTTGAGGAGTTGCCGGAAGTCGCTCTGCGCCTGCTCCAGCGCTTCCGGGTCCAATGCGCATGCTTCAGGGGCAGCAGCTTGGCTTTCATCCGGATGTCGACGGCGTCGATAGCCTGCCGCATGGTTTAAACGGTAAGGTCCCGCATAATTGATCATTGGACTGCGTGAGCGCGACGGACTGACGGCAGTTAGGCGCGCATCGGTTGCGGCCCCGGCTCGAATACGGCGCCGGTCTCCATGCGGCTGGCGAGGAAGGCGGTGATCTTCGCCGGCGGCAGCGGATGGCTGAAGTAGTAACCCTGCACTTCGTCGCAGCCTTCGCGGCGCAGGAATTCGAGTTGCGCCTCGTTCTCGACACCTTCGGCGACCACTTCCAGGCCGAGCCGGTGGCCGAGCCCGATCACCGCGCTGGTGATCTGCGTGTCGCTGCGGTTTTCCGGTATGTAGCGGATGAAGCTGCAGTCGATCTTGACCGTATCGATCGGGAAGCGGCTCAGGTAGGTAAGCGAGGAATAGCCGGTGCCGAAGTCGTCGATCGCCAGCCGCACGCCCGTGCGCTTCAGGCGCGAGAGCCAGCTCGAAGCCTGTTCGGCATCGCGCATGAGCATGCTCTCGGTGAGTTCAAGCTCCAGCAGGTTGCCCGGCAGGCCCGCTTGCCGCAGGGCATCGAAGATGGTCAGCCTGAGCGACTTGTCGGCAAACTGCCGTGCCGACAGATTGACCGAAACACGCACCGGCGGCAGCCCCTGGGCGCGCCATGCGGCATTCTGGCGGCACGCTTCGCGCAGGGCCCAGGCGCCGATCTCGACAATGGCGCCGCTCTGCTCCGCGAAGGGAATGAAATCGCCGGGCATGACCATGCCGAGTTCCGGGTGGTGCCAGCGGATCAGTGCCTCGACCGCCGTGCACGCTCCCGACGCGAGCGCAATGCGCGGCTGGTAGTAGAGGACGAATTCGTTCTGCTCGAGCGCGCGGTGCAGGTGCGATTCCATGTCGATGCGCCGCTGCAGGGACGCGCTCATGCCACGGCTGTAGAACTGGTAGCCGTTCTTGCCAAGTTGCTTGGCCCCGTACATGGCCAGGTCGGCATGCTTGAGCAGGGTCTGCCAGTCGTTGCCGTCCTCGGGGAAGGAACTGATGCCGATGCTTGCCGTCATGCGCAGTTCCGATTCGTTGACGACGAAGCCTGGCGCGAGCGCGGCCTGGATCCTGGCGATGGTCCGGCCCAGGAGCGTCGGATCGCCCTTGGGGTCCAGCAGCACGACGAATTCATCTCCCCCGAAGCGGGTGATCAGCTCCACGTCCTGCAGACTCTCGCGCAGCCGGTCGGCCATCACCCGCAGCACGGTGTCGCCCGCGTTGTGGCCGATCGTGTCGTTCACGACCTTGAATTCGTCCAGGTCGACGAAGATGACATGCAGGGTCCGGTCGCTGGCGCCGGCACGGGTCAGCGCCTTCTCGAACTCGGCCTTGAACATCAGCCGGTTGGGCAGGCCGGTCAGGGCATCGTGATTGGCGATGAAGCGCAGTTTCTCCTCGGCCTGGCGCCTCAGCAGGAAGTGCCCGGTCTGGTTGGCGATGCCGCTCGCCATCGCCAGCGCGTGCGGATCGGGGCTGCGCTTGGCTCGGGAATAGAGTTCGACGACGCCGAGCGTCACATGGCCCCTGCTCAGCGGGAAGGCGAACACCGTCCGGATGCCGCCCACCTCGAGCCATCGGGCGTGCGCGTGCCGGGCTATCGCGTTACGGCTCGCATACCATTGCGGCGCCTGCAAGACCGCTGCTTCGGCCGGCCATGCGGTGCGCTCCGCGAGCCAGGGCTCCAGTGCCTTGACGCGGGCCAGGTAGACCGGTGGCAGCTTCAGTCCCTGGCTGTCGTCGGCAGGCCAGAAGGCGCCGGCCTCCCAGTCCATTCCTTCGAGCAGCGTGTGGACGATCTCCTCCAGCACCTCGATTTCGCTGGTGGCGGTGGCCAGGTGCAGGGCGATCTGGTGTTCCTGCGCCTTGGCCTGCTCGGCGGCCTTGCGCTGACTGATGTCCTGCGCGGTTCCGCGCAGGACGGCGCTGTCCGGCGTCCCATGCGCGTGGCCGATCAGATGCAGCCAGCCCCGGCGTCCGCGCCGCGACCGGTACGGGCACTCGACTTCGAACGGCTGGCGGTCCTGCAAGGCTGCCCGCATCCTTTCCCGCAGCACGGCGCGATGGCCGGCGTCGATCGCCTGGAACAGCGCGTCCGGGGTCGGTTTGTCGCCGCGCCAGCCGAGCAGGCGGGCCATTTCCCGGGAGAAGTACGCAATGTCCTTGCCCAGATCGATGCGCCAGTCGCCCAGGTGGGCGATCTGCTGCGCCTCGGCGAGCGCGGCCTGGCTGTCGCGCAGGCTGTGCGTCATCTGGTCGGCCACGGCGACCGCGCGTGCCCGCGAACTCGACAACGCGTAGGCCAGCCAGCCCAGCAGCACACTGATGATCAGGCCGGAAATCACCACCAGCGCCGGCAAGTAGCGCTGGGGACCACTGATGGCCTTGGCATCGGCCGCGAAGGCGATCACCCAGCGCCGTCCGCCGAAATCCCGCTGCACGTTCTTGACCAGGTCATGCTGGCCGGCGCCCGGGATTGTCTGACTATCCGTCAGTGCCGTCACGCCATGCACGGCACTGGCATTGACCGCGCTGCCCGCCGTGCCCCGGCTGCGTCCGCGGGCGGCCAGTCCGGTCACACTGTCATAGAGCAGGTTGGCGGCGGAGGGAGCAACCGGCGCCTCCGCGAAGTCTCCGGCGTCATACAGGCGGAACCGGATCCGGCGCAGATTCTCGTTGCTGACCAGGTCTTTCAGCAGGTCGTCCACCCGGATCCCCGCGCCGACCGAGCCGATATAGGCGCGTCGGCGCGCTTCCACGGAGTCCAGGTCTGGCACCTTGCGGTACACCGGCAGCCGCAGGGCGATGCCCACATGCGGGTTCTTTGCCTCGCTGAAGATCAGGCGGCCGCTGCTGACCGACTGCCCGGTATCGCGCGCGCGCTCGAGCGCGGTCAGGCGGCGTGGCTCGGCGCCCATATCGATCCCGATCGACGCCAGGTTGATGTCGAGCGGCTCGACATAGGTCAGCACGAAGTGGCCCGGCCGCCGGCCAGGGGGGCGGACGTTGAATGTCACGCCCGCCTCGCGCAGGATCGGATCGCTCCGCTGCCGGGCGACAAAGACGTCGATCTCGGCCGCCGGCACATACGGCGCGTAGTTCAGCGTCTGGAAGCCGGGATAGCGCTGCGGCAGGTTCAACCCGCTGACGAAATCGCGAAACTCGCCGCGCGAGACATGGTCGCTGGCGCCGAACAGCGCCTGCATGGTCACCAGTACGTCGGTATAGAGCCGGATCCGGGTATCGATCTGCTGGACGACGTCGCCGGTATCGTTCTCAAATCGTAGGCGGACGTCCTTTTCCAGCAGGTCGGTGCAGAACGCATAGACAAGCGCTGTCGTCAGCACGCCGAGCAGCACGGTGCCCGCCGTGATGGGACTCGGCCCAAGGCGTGCAAGCGGGCGCAGCATGCGCGCAAGCGTCTGGCGCAACTTTGTTTTCCCCCCGGATGTCGATGGCGGCAATGCCGTCGAACGACCGTCGCCAACGACTAATGCGAAAAACGCACTTATTGGCCAGGCGCTGCTATTCGAAACCGGCCCTTTATATATTTTTACAATCTATAACAAGCCCGAGGTTACGGGCACTAATTTGTGCGTTGCAGAACCCCTACCTAAGCTGGGTATCTGGTTTGGCGGGCCTCTTAGCATCGGGACAGCGGCGAAAGCACGCTGGAGACCCTCACATCAATTTGCGTGGAGGAGCGCGGGGGATGATCCGCTCAGAGGGTATTGGCGGTTCTACCTCGCCGTGCGGCGGGCAAAACCTCGCACAGAGAACCGGTCAGCCACCGGCGCAGGTGCCGCAAGCTTACAATGCCCTGGAATCCGAACGGCCAAGGCAGAGCCGACTGGCACTGCCGGCGTCTATGCCAACCGCTTCAGCAGTATCGGGGCACTTTGATCACCAACGCCCTCCAACGTAAACCCCTCCAACCGAGGGCCATGTCACAACTATTGACTGCCGTCGATAGCTGATAGGCTGGAACGCAACCGCCATGGGAGACGGCAAGCACCGTACCGTATATACAGAGCGGGAGCGCCCTCCTTTCAGGGGAGGGCGATTGTCAAACGGGTTCAGGGGAGGTTGACGTGCTATCGAAGCTGATTTTCAAGCGCGCCCTGGAGGCGGTGGCCCACATCGCGGACCATACCCCTCCATGGGATGGCATTCTCAATACCGCTCGCGACCTGATAGGGGCAGACAGTGGAACATTGATCATGATGGACGGCCAAGGCGGCCTGCTTGGCCTGAACCAGGTCGGCCTGGACAAAGAGGCCATCACCGCCTACGCCGAGCACTATCACAAACTCGACCTGCTGGCCGAAGCTGCGAGCAAAGTATCCCCGGGGATCTGGCTCGACAGTAACGAGCTATTCCCCGCTTCCAGTCTTCGCCGTACCGAGTTCTATACCGACTATCAACGCAAGCACGGGCACGAGCAAAGCCTTGCGCTGGTACTCGAACAAAACCCGCTGCGGCGCACCGGTCTCAGCTTCCAGCGGTCGACCGTGCTGGAAGGCGCCAAGAGCAAGCTGCTTGACGGCGACGTGGCGATCTACATCCAGAGCCTTCAAGCAGCGTTGGCGCGCAGGAATGCATCCATGGCTTCGCAGCTCAAGACCGTCGAAGACACGTTCACCGCGCTGGGAGAGGCAAGCTGTCTGGTGGCCCCCTCTGGTGTCGTGCTCCGGTATTCCCCGCTCGCCGGACAGCTGCTCGACCACCCGCGCGGCTTGTGCATCAGGCAAGGGCACATGTGGCATCCCGCTCAGCCGGTGCGGGCGCTTCTGTCGAAACGGCTGATCGATACGATCAACACTGGTATACCTTCGCGTGTCACTGTTGCCCTGGCTCGAGGTGAAACGCTTCGCCTCGACATCACGGTCGCCGGCCCACAGTTTCGAATGTCGGATGAGCCGCTGAATTTCATCCGGCTGCGTCGCCTTAGCGCGATGGCCGAGCTGGATGTGCTGGAGCTTGTCGCCATCTTCGGCATCACCATGGCGGAAGCCAAGGTGCTAGCAGGACTCGCATCAGGATTGACACCCGCGGAATTTGCCATGCAGCACGGTGTGTCGGAAAGCACGGTTCGCAAACAGGTCGCCAGCCTGAAGACGAAGATGAACTGTAGCCGGGCCGTGGAACTGGTCAAGCTGGCGCTGCTTTCGCAACGCTAGACGCGGGGCGGTCCTGAAGCCGGCGAGCTCCCGCATCGCGGGCCAGACCCATGCCGCGGTGTGCAACAAAATCGGCCAGTAGTGGCCAACCCTAGCCACCTGGCCTAAGAACTGTAGTTTCAAAATGAAGTCCCGTCACGCTGAAGGGTGCGCCAGCAAATGAGGCAGCAGGCCAGCTTGAGGGGTGCTTCGTGACTGTCCGCGCGACGCTCAAAGCAGGTGCGCAGACGGAGGAACGCGTGCAGCCAGGCGTGGCTACGCTCTACCACCCAGCGGACCCTACCGAGTCCGTTGCCGTGAGATTGACCACGCCGGCGATCGAAGTCGGGATGCCGCCAGCATGAAGCGGTCGACGATACTTGTCGTGGTCGTAGGCGCGGCCGGTCGGCACCCCCGGATAGCGGGGATCGCTTCGATCAGCGGAAGAAGTTGGGTAACGTCATTGCGGTTCGCGCCGGTCAGGATGACTGCGACCGGCGTGCTGTTGGCGTCCGTGGCGACGCGTGGGAAAAGGCTGGGAAGCGGCGCGCGGACGTCCTGTTCAATGCCAAGGATCAGTACGTCAAGCGGGGCTTCAAGCTCTGAGCTCCGCTATCGAGGCCATACCGTCCTCGTCTGACTTTGCCTAGGCGCACAGTCCCCCAGCGCGCCCAGCACCGTCACCATCCAGTCCTGCCAGCCGGCGCTGGCACCATTGCCTAAGTCGCCATACTCAAATTTGGGGATGCGCTGACTGACCGGCAGCATCAATATGAGCGGGGGCGAACTGCGAATCGCCCGCTACCACTTCGAGCCCTCGCCTACCCTGGCCGAGGGCTTTTCTTTTTTTGTCGGACTGCTCTGATACCGCCGGCTGCCATGTGCGCCGAGACTGGTTCCATCAACTACAGGAGACAGCCATGCCAGGCAAGAACATTCACGTTGTGCCACTCGAGAACGGCTGGGCGGTTGAAACAGAGGGCGGCGCCGGCGGCCAGCAGCAATTCACTTACCAGGAAGTCGCCATCGCCGCCGGCACCGAGAAGGCCAGAGAGGAGAAGGTCGAATTGCTGATCCACGGCCCCGATGGGCGAATCCGGATGCGCAACTCCTTCGGCAGACTCCAGAAACATCAAGGGATAATGCATTGGCGCGACGCCCCTCTTTAGTAGGTTATCCTACGTATGACACGGAGAGGCAATATCAGACATGTCGAATGCGTTCACCCATTCGGCTTTCACGACACCCGCTACGCAGCGGGCGCTTTTTTCAGGGTGTCCAACTGAGGTGGAGATCCCTGCTGCCGATAACACCTTGGGAGACATAGATGAGTACGCGAATCATTAGCGTTGTACCAGCTGAACATGGCTGGGCACTCGAAATAGAAAGCCTTGCGGAAAAGCCCCAGCGATTTTCTTCCCTTGAAGCTGCAATTGCCGCCGGATGGAACCGAGCCAAACGCGAAAACGTTGAACTGCATATACACCGTCAAGACGGCACGGTTCGCTTGCGCAGCGGCCTCGCTGACGATCCACTCGGCGTAAAGGAGTGATGCCGTGGGCGGGCCGGCAGCCGCCAGCGCCAACCCTAGACGAACTCCGTCCGATGCTGTTGTGCGAGCGCAAGGCCGTCCCGCGCGATCCAGGCTGGCACGTCGAGATCAAGTACGACGGCTACCGGTTGCTGGCCACCCACCGGCATCGCACCGCGTCTGAAATGATTCGATGGTCCGCATGGCAAAACTGCCAATATCGATATTGCTTATGCAACACCCGCGCGAGAAGCACTCATTCCCCCTCATTCAATCAGGATTCGATACAAAGCGCGCGCGGGTCCTCGTCAGCATCTGCAGCTTCTTCAGGTTGCCGGCGGCAGCCAGCAGTCTGGCGACTTCGTCGTGGCTGAGCACCGGCAGGACGCGCGGCACTCGCACCGGACGCATCTTGGCCATGCGTTCGCTTCAGGCGTCCGGAAAGCGGACGCTCAGCATTGACATCATGAAGCGCCGTGCCGCCCCTGCCTGCATGCTCTGCCGGCGCCCGATGGTAGCTCTGGAGACGCGGTGAAGGCGCGCTCGGGCACGGTGGGTCCGCAAGCGGCCCAGCACCCGACCAGCCCTTACTGCATGTGCTGCCCGCCGTTGATGGCGATATTGGACCCGGTCACGTAGGCCGCTTCCTCCGAGCACAGGTAGGCAACCAGCGCTGCGACTTCTTCCGGTTTTCCGACGCGGCCGACCGGAATTTGCGGCAGGATCTTGGTCTCCATGATTTCCTTGGGCACGGCATTGACCATCTTGGTGGCAAGGTAGCCCGGAGAGACGGTGTTGACTGTCACGCCCTTTCTTGCCACTTCCAGCGCCAGCGACTTGGTGAAGCCGTGCATCCCAGCCTTGGCGGCGGCATAGTTGGTCTGGCCGAAGGCGCCCTTGGATCCGTTGACGGACGAGATGTTGATGATGCGTCCCCAGCCGCGTTCGACCATGCCTTCGCAAAGCGGCTTGGTGAGATTGAATACCGAGTCGAGATTGGTCCGCATCACGGCATCCCAGTTCGGCTTGTCCATCTTCTTGAAGGCCATGTCGCGGGTAATGCCGGCGTTGTTCACCAGGATATCCACGCGACCTACGTCAGCCAGGACCTGCGCCGCGCAAGCCTGGCAGGCATCGTAGTCGGATACGTCAACCTCGTAGGCACGCATCTCGCGGCCGGTGGCGGCCATCGCGGCAAGCCAGTTTTGAGCGTTCGCATTGCCCGGCGAGTGCGTCACCACCACGGCATAGCCTGCGTCGTGCAACTTGATGCTGATGGCTTCTCCCAGCCCGCCCATACCACCTGTTACTAGTGCGATTTTCTTCGTCATCCTGCTTGCTTCATTCTCGTAAAGTTGAAAGACCCCTGCCTTGCCGGGAAGGGCTTCTGCGCTGGTTTTCCCGAGCAAGTTCCCGTTGCCCTGGCACGCGAAAGGCGAGGGCGAGCCGGGCCGGATGAATTCCGGTCCCAGTTTGCATGCTTATGCGGGAAGGTTGGCGTCGCGGTGCGGCAGGCCAGGAGTTGATGTCCCTGGCCTGCAAACCTGCGATCTCTGTTCTGCGCGCTGGCCTGGCCTGCATTGCCAGCGGTACGCCGTTACTGCTTGGAAGCGCGGGGCGCTCCCTGCTGTGCCGTGCCAGCGGCGGCTGCGGCCGTTGTGGCAAAGTTGGCCTTGGCGACTTCAGCCGTCTGCTTTGCCGCGTTCTGGATCGATTGATAGGTGCTGCTGGCGGCTGCTACGCTCGATTGCAGCAGCGCGGTGATCGCTTCAGACCCGGCCGGCGCGTTCTTCACGAAGGTGTCAACGAAGGCTTGCACATTACGGTTGTGCTGTTCGTACTGGGCCTCGACTGCCTTGGTCAGTTCCACGTGCGTGTTCGATGCGATTTCGTACACATTGCGTGCATACGCGACAGTCTTCTCCGCGGCAGGCTGGGCCAGATTGCCCTGCACGGTGAACACTTCACGCAGGTCCTTTCCGGCCAGCACCGCTTCGACATTGTCCTGGCCTTCGGCAAGCGTCGCCCTGACTGTCTGCAGGTTCAGCTCGGTCAACTTCTGGAAGCCTTCAAAAGCCATGTTCGTCAGGGTGAACAGATGGCTCAGATTGGACTTTTGCACTGCAGCAAACTGATCGGGCATAAAAGGGGACATGCGTAATCTCCTGTGGATTGATCGAACGGATTCGCGCAAAAGTGCTGTAAAGGTAATCCGTCAAGGTATGGTTTTCGAATTAGCAGCGCCGCCAATACTACGGCGCACCATCCGAGTGCGAATCCTAGAGTGTTTCTTCTAATTTGATCCCTAGGTAGATACCCCAAAAGTCTTGAAAATCGGACAATAAAAGTGCAGCAAGGGACGCGTAAATTACATGTGCTTACGTAGAAATGTTGCGGTGCGGGACACGTGTAGGGCGCACTTCACTCTGGCAGGCCTGCTATCCGCTCAACTGACAAAACATCGTTGCGGGCTAGAAACAGCAGCTAGACCTCGCGGCTCGGATCTCGCCCTTTTTCCTATCTCGCTAGCCGCGCGCAACAAGTCTGTATCCGACAGCTGACTGCCGGGCTCGATGGCTAGTGCGCGAGCCAATTGTGCCGGTTCGGCGGCGCGCTGATGATGAGCCGCGATAATGCAGAGGGAACCCAATCCCGAGTTGACCTGTGTCCGCCCCGCCCCTTCTTCGCCAAGCTGTTTTGCATCGATTTCCTGCCGATGATCTCGCGATATGTTTGCTCCCCGACTCGAACGGCTTTTCACCAGTTCAGTGGAGATTAGCAGCAAATAAATCAATATCTTTGTAAGCAGAAGTGGGGTATGTCAGCCATATACAACAGTAGCTCTATTTTGTTTTTATCAGATTATCGCGAAATTTAACTCACAGCATTTTCGCTTGAAATACCCTACTTTAATGATTGCGAGTGTGATCATATGAGAGGTGGAAATATTATATTTTGTTAAGGACACCCATGCCTACGCATCATCCCGATCGAAGCCCGACTGCGAACCTCGTGCGCAACTCACTGCGATCGCTTGAAGGCGTTGTGGATTTCTCGGATCAGTTCCGGTAGTCCTCTCCGGCGAGACCGCGCCAAAACCGGGGGCTGACTAAGCGGCAATGCGGTGGTCTTCTTCACCGGCGATGGAGGGATACCATCGTTCAACGTCCGACCGGAGCTGGTCATTGAGCACGGCAGTCCGAATTTGTAGAAGGTCGTGCGCGTGCCGCGGCCGCCAGGCCATCTGCTGCCGTTTGACGAACCGCTTGCTGATCACCTGGTTGACGGCCGACTCGACGAACCCAGATGCAATGGGCTACCCATGGCGATGGCGGTCACTGTAGTTCACGATGTAGTGCCGGTTGTTATTCAGGTAGGTGATCAATTCCTCGAGCTTGCCGAGAAGCTTGGCCTCTTCGGGGCTGGCCTCAGCGTCCAGATCCCAGCCCAGGCTTTCCAGTCGGCGCAACGCTGGGTAGGGGCAGCCGTGCCACAGGTGCCACTTGGCACCACGCAGCGCCCTGATCAGTGCCGCGTTGCTCGGGCCGTCGCAGTGTGCCGTCCGGCCCTTGATCATCTGTTCGAGGTTCTGTACCCGCATGGCGATGTGGAACCAATTGAGGATGCACTCACTGCGGTCACCAAAGCCGAACTGGGCAAACCGTACGGTATCCCCGCCGTCCGAGAGAAAGGTGACCGGTTGACTGGGCTGCACACCTTCTCGCCAGAGGAAGGTCAGCATGCGATCAACTGGCCGCTGTTCCAGCTTGTGCACGTAGGCAAAGCTGTGGCCGGCACCCTGATCCCGCATGGACTTCCCGACGATCACTTCAAACCAGCCGTCCTGGCGGCGCCTGTGCCCCGCCAGCCGAAGATAGCCGCCGTCAATGGCAACCGCGCGCACCGGACTGGGTTCGGGGATATCGGGCGAACCGACGGTCGTCGCCATCTCGCCCTGCTGCCGGGCATCGGTAGCCTGTTCCGCTTCCAGCCGGCGACCGAGCGCGGTCACCTGACGCCGGATCGAGCTGGCCGCCAGCACATGATCGAGCGGTAACACCTCCTGCAAGACATTGACGGTCAGGCCATAGGACATCAGCGCTGCAAACTTGACCTCGAGATACTGCAGTTCTGGACTGACCCGCTCAGGCAAACGGCTGGCGACCGGACTGAAGCTCGGTGCGCCGCCCTTGCATTGTCGGCAGGGGTACAGCCTGGGACTGTCAATCGACATCCGAGCGAAAAACTAGGCGATGGTGCCCCTTGCAAGCTAGCGGCGCACCGCACGTGGGGCAAACACTGGTCTTGGTAACCGCCTCTGCAACCTGTGCCGCGACCATCGTGTGCTGCAGTTTGCTTAGCAGCGATTTAGCCTCCTCAAGATGCAGGCCCAGTGATCCGGCATCAAAGCCTTTTCGCTCGAACTGCGCAATCTCAGTGACGGTGGCAGCCACGCCCCCTTCGCCCTGCACTACAAGTTGCAAGCTGATACGCATGACCGCCCTCCTCCCCTGGACATCCGCGGCGACCAGTCTACGCCTGGAGCTTTCGCAACCGATCATTGACGATCCGACGGTCAAAGCGACGATCCCAGCCAAGTCAGCCACTCGTCGAGGAATTCATCGCGTAGCTCGTCCAGTTCGATGAGGCGCTCGCGTAGGGATTCGATCCTATCCAGGAACTCCCATTCGCTCCATCTTTCCCTAACCTCCAGGAATCTTTCCAGCCCGCTGATGTCCTCCGGCGGACAAGCCCCAGATCCCGCCACGCAGCGTAGCCGCGCCTCAGGATGCTGCCCCAGCGTGCGCCGCTCGACGCGGATATCGTGCCGCCACCAAGTATTGAAGTCGTGCATGTAGACGAACCCCTCGTGCTCGCGCAGAGCGAATGCGCTCAGCGTCAGCGCGGTTGTCGCCGTGGAAAATTGCAGAGTGCCCTCGCGGGCTTCGCCGTATCGCTGGCCACGAATGATGAACTGGTGCAGATGATCGTCCGTCCAGCCCATGACCGTCTGGATGACTTCGTGAAATTGCCCGAGCGTCCTGTGCTCGGGAATGAGTACACGTCGCCAAACCGGCGGGCTCAAGCCGCGCAGCGTAATTCGGAGTTGAAGGACGGAGGTCGCAGGTCGAGGGTCCGAAGCCATCCGCGCATTCTAGGGGCGCTCATTGGCCTCACGACGGGAGCCAGGGAGTTCGCCCCCGCTTTGGCGCGCTCTCTACGGTATCCCCTCCGTCCAAGGCTTAGATCCCACAGCGTTCCCATGTATGTGCGATGTCGCACAGAGGAATTCTGACGTGGCTTCATGGTTGTCTTGCGCCATAATGGCTTGCCAGCATGGCGTTCGGCTCGGATTCGGCCAGCCCACTCGACACTCACCACAGAAGTATCGGACGTTTTATTTTTCCGGAAGTATTACCACGTCGTAGCTTGTCGGCACTCCGGCTGACGAAAGAACGACTTGACGCCTCAAGGATCTGTCCCCTCATGATTGGAAGCGAACAATGGTCATCATCCGGGGCAATTCCAGGCTCAGCCTCCTCCTTCACACCGGGTTCGTCGCATTGGCGTATTTCGCAGGTGCAAAGCTGGGACTTGCCTATGCGGTAGTAGGCGGCGCGGTGTCTCTGGTCTGGCCTTCCAGCGGCATCGCCCTGGTTGCATTGCTCGTTCTCGGCTTCGCAGTTGCCCCCGGAATTGCCATTGGCTCCGTCCTGGCCAACTTGTCGGTGGGCGTGCCCCTGCCAGTGGCCGCGGTGATTGGGCTCGGCGCAACGGTTGCAGCCTTGACGGCAGCAACATTGTTGAACCGCGTGGCGCGATTCCGGATCACCCTCGACCGCATCAAGGACGTCATTGTCTTCATCGTCCTGGCTGCGACGGTCAGTACGGCAGTGAGTGCGCTGATTGGCGCGACCGCCCTGCTTGGAGGGGGCCTGGTGCCGGTCACCGAGTACAGCGCAGCCATTCTGAAATGGTGGCTCGGTGACATGATGGGGGTGCTGGTGTTGGCCCCGCCCCTGCTCGGCTTGCTCACGTATCCGAACCCTGTCCGCTCCGCAAAGCACGCCGTGGAGGCGTGCGGACTGACCGTTGCCACCCTCTGGGTGAGTTACCTCATCTTCGGTGCCACCGAACTTGCCGGGCACGGCTACTATCCTGCCGCCCTGGCGATCTTTCCGTTCACTATCTGGGCGGCTCTGCGCTTCGATCACCTGGGCACCAGCCTCTCAACCCTGATTGTCTCGATCGTGGCCATCTGGGGCACCACGCACGGCACCGGCCCCTTTGCCGCCGAAGCTCCGGTGGACAGCCTCGTGAGATGGTGCGCCTTCGCGAACGTGGTGGCAGTAACCGGGCTGCTGCTGGTGGCGGCACATGCTCAGGAGCAGCACATCCATCGCCTCCTGCGGGCGTCCCACATCGAATTGGAACGGCGCGTCCGGCATCGAACCGAAGACCTCGAGAAGGCAAACCTTGAGCTAAAGCACGAGATGGCGCGACGTCGACTGTTGGAAGGAGAAGTGATCCGGATCGGCGATCAACAGCAGAGACACATCGGCCGAGAACTGCATGACGGGCTTGGGCAGCACCTGACCAGCCTGGGCCTCTACTGCGCCACCTTGAATCAGAAACTGCAGACGCATGGCCACCCCGCCGCAGCTGACGCCGCTGCCATCGTCGGGCTGGTGAAGCAGGCGTCCTTGATGACCCGCAAGATTGCCCATGGCCTGGACCCCGTCGCGATGGAATCCGGTGGCCTTACGTCCGCACTGCATGGGCTGGCAGAAACGACTCGCCTTAGCGGCATAGACTGCAAGCTCCGGATCGCGTCAAACGTGGACTTGCCGGATCCGCCGATGCAGATCAACCTCTACCGCGCGGCCCAGGAAGCCGTCAGCAACGCACTGAAATACAGCCAGGGCCGCCACATCTGGATCGACCTGGAGCGCGTGGGTGGCATGCAGAGGCTTTCAATCAGTGACGACGGGGTGGGCGTCGGACTGGACCAAATGGAGCGTGCCTCGGGACTGGGACTTCACAACCTGCGTCACCGGGCCAGCCTTCTGGGCGGCTCTTGCACGGTGACCCGCAATGCTTCGGGTGGCACCACCGTCGCCATCAGCTATCCCATACCGGAGCGGCCGGGCCATGCACGCGAACTCGTCTGATCTGGGCCGCCCGACTCAAATCCTGATCGTGGATGACCACCCCATCATCCGGGACGGGATGACCCACCTGCTGAATCTGTATGGGGACCTGCAAGTCTGCTGTGTGGCCGGTAGTGCCGAAGAAGCCTTGGCGGCCATGGCCTGCCAGCCCGACATGGCCATTGTGGACATCAGTCTGCACTCGAACTCCGGCCTGGACCTTGTCAGGACGCTCCGACACCGCTATCCAAAGGTGGCAATCCTCGTCCTCAGCATGCATGACGAAAGCCTGTTTGCAGAACGCGCATTGCGGGCAGGGGCAAACGGGTATCTGATGAAACTCGAGGCCACAGAGCATGTTGTGAACGCTATCCGCGAGGTGCTGGCAGGCAATATCTACCTGAGTGCCTCAATGCATGAAAAGCTGGCGCGGACCCTGACGGCTTCCAGGAAGATGCCGACGGGCCTGATTTCGCGGCTGTCGGAACGGGAATTCGAAGTCCTGCACCTGATCGGACTCGGCTTCAGCACCCGGGAAATCGCCGAGAAACTGAATCGGAGCATCAAGACCATCGACGCACACCGGGCCAGCATCAAAGAGAAGCTGGATATCCCGAACGGCAATGAGCTGATGCGCTTCGCCATTCAGTGGATCGAGAGCCAATAGGGCGGAGCTCGCCCACCGAATAAGGCAATCTCCTAGCCTCTTTTCGGGGCGATACCTTACCCATACGCGCACGGTCAGGGCATACAGTGCATTCGTTCCTGCCGGCGTGCCGCTATTCTTGGACGGCGTGGGCAGGCGCAACCCGACAGCTCCATGAGGATCGCCGCCATGAATGCCAATATCCAGCGTACCGTCTTAGTCCTGATCTCCGCACTCATTGCCGGAACGGCCGTTGCGGGCCCGGATTTTACCGTTATTGAGGGTGCCCGCCAGGCCGCAAGAGCGGCACAGCTCGCCCCGCAGACTCCTCCCGCACCCCGGAACTACGGCCCTCGCCCCCAGCACGTCGGGCAGCCCGCGAAGCCGAACCCCGCCCTGCTTGAAGCGCAGCGCACGCGCTAAGCGGTTGCGGCAGCCCAGCGAACAGAGCGCCATTCACCAGCAGCGCCTTCACAGACGTGGTGCTCGACCATCGCGTCGCGCTGTCGATGGATGGCAAGGGTAGCCGGCAAGATAGCGCAGGGGATTTCATGAGAACCTCCGATCAGCCTTGCGCCCGCGGCCTGAGGCGGGTATGTCGATGGATCACGGTTACGTGCATCGTCGCGAGCCATGCGCTGGCAGCGCACGCGGAAGGAGGGATCACGGGCGCCGGCTCGAGCTTCTTCGATCCCCTGATGCAGAAGTGGGCTGCCTCCTATCACGACAGAACTAGCCAGCAAGTAAGGTACCAGCCTACTGGCTCGGGGAACGGCATCGATCGGCTGAAAGCGGCTACGGTGAATTTTTGCGCCTCCGACATGCCGCTGAAACCAGACGAATTGCGCGCATCCGGACTCATTCAGTTTCCTGTGGCGGCAGGGGGCCTCGTGCCGGTGGTCAACCTGGGCGGCATTGCCTCAGGGCAGCTTCACTTGACGGGGCCGCTGCTGGCGGACATCTACCTGGGCAAGATCACCAAGTGGGACGATTCGGCTATCAAGGCGGTCAATCCCGGCCTCCTGCTCCCTGACCTGAAAATCGCTGTGGTGCACCGCGGGGATCGATCCGGATCGACCTTCACGTGGACGAGCTACCTGTCGGCGGTGAGTGCACAATGGCGGGAGCAAGTGGGCAGCGGCATGACGGTCAAATGGCCCGTGGGGGCAAACGTCACGAGCAGCCAGCTTGTCGCCACTTACGTCAAGCGGGTCAAGGGCGCGATAGGCTATGTCGAACTGGCTTACGCAGCGCCGGCGCACCTGCCCTATGCGATCGTTCGGAACAAGAGTGGCGCATTTGTCGAGCCCTCAGCCGCGAGCTTCAGGGCGGCGGTGGAAACAGTGACCTGGGCCCGTGAGGACGATTTCTATCGAATCGTCACTGATCCGCCGGGCTACCAGGCCTGGCCGATTCCTGGCGTCGTATTCATCTTGATGGAAGCCAACTCCAGGGACAAGGCTGGCGCGACTGCTGCGTTGGCGCTCTTCCGATGGGCCCTCAGTGAGGGTCAGAGAGAAGCAGCCGCTGAAAACTACGGCACACCGCCGACAGACTTGATTGGGGAGATAGAGACGTATTGGGCCGAGAAACTGGCCAACGGGCAAGCGAACGGAGTTGCCACCAACGACTTTCCAAAGAGCCGGGCAAGCATCGTCCGCGAAGCCAGACCCAGACCGGAGCCGCTAGGCTATTGACTCAGGCGCCGGAGGTACCGCCAGCACCTCACTGCGCGCTGCTGCCTGGAATCCTGCTGCGCTTGAGCTGGAACGCGACCGAAACCCGGTCCGCCGGATAGATGGTGTCGGTGATCTCAAGGATCTTGCCGGAGCCATCCTTGTAGTGCCGGATCAGCCGCAGCCCCGCGGATCCCGGCGCCACGCCCAGCCGGGCTGCCAGCGGCGGCTCGATCAATGCTGCCGTGACCACCTCCCGGATCTCCGCGATCGCAATGGCGCGTTCGCGCTCGATCAGCGCGCTGACCAGGATCTGGGGATGATCGCGGATGGCATCGACCAGCCCGGCCAGCGAGGCATCGATATGGATGTCGGCCTGCGCTACCGGCGTATTGCCCTTGCGGACATCCACGCGCGTGCCGCTGAGCCGCACCCACGCGCTGCCCACCGGCGCCTCCAGCCGCCGCGCCAGCGCACGGTCAAGCGTGACGTCGCGCACGTCCTCGATGGCGCGCACCTCGGTGGCCGCCACGCGCACCAGGTCTTCGGCGGTGCCGAAGGCAATATTGCGTCGATCAACGGCTCCAAGGGCGCCTTCGGCCAGACCAACTATGCGGCCGCGAAGGCAGGCATGCACGGCTTCACCAAGTCGCTGGCATTGGAAGTGGCGAAGAAGGGAGTGACGGTGAATACCATCTCTCCCGGTTACCTCGCCACCAAGATGGTCACCGCCGTGCCGCAGGAGATCATGGAGACGAAGACCTGCCGCAGATTCCGGTCGGTCGCCTCGGCAAACCGGAGGAGGTGGCGGCGCTGGTGGCCTATTTGTGCTCGGAGGAGGCGGCTTACGTGACGGGATCAAATATCGCCATCAACGGCGGGCAGCACATGCAATGAACGATGGGCGAGCCGTGGTTGTGGCAACACTGCCGCGGTCGCGCCCCAGTGCTGCGTTTCCTGCGCGTTGCGCGGGCCGTGTGCGGCGCGACCCCGTCGGGCGTGGGCTGGGTGTGTCGCCGACTATGCCGCCTTGGCAAGCGGAGCGTCGAACTCCGGCGGTCGGCCTTGTTGGCGTTTCCGCTGGCTGTGCTCGCGCAACGTCGACTTCATGCGTCGAAGCAATGTACTGAGCGCCGCGCGCTCCTGTCGGTCAAGCGGGGCGACGGAGACAGAGTGGAGCGCACGCACGGACTGGCTGACCCGCGCCACGCACGCCATCGCCTCATGGGGAACATACGGCTCGGCCGTTTGCGGGGCTGAGGTGAACGCCACCCACCCGGTGGCATGCAATTCGGCGAGCATGCGTTCGGCTTGCTCAGCCTCAATCAGTAGCGGCCCAAGATAGTTCTCGTGGCGCACGAACTCGCCATGCATGATCGCACGCAGCAGGACCCATTTCGCATAATTGATCCCATACGCCGAGAGTTCCTGATCGAGTACGGCCTGCCAGGCTTTGACGGCGTCGATCAAGTCGAAAACGACCGGCTCATGCGAATCTTGTGCCAAAGACTTCATATTCTTGTCTTGTCCCCCTCTCGTGTTTGTCCGCAAATTCCGGCCTTGGTCGGCCCGGTGCCGGTATGGTGCAGCGGTAGCTGCGTCAGCACGTGGGTGCTGATCTTTTCTACCGGGGAGCGAACATAGCAGAAAAATACGGCAGAAAAATGAAATGAAGGGTTTTCCCTGTGTGCCTCAGGTGGCCAATCTGGCATCGGCACTTCCAAGCCAACTCGCGTGAGTGGCAATTGCTACACAGCAGTGACAGCGGGGGCAATGGGTCAAGCAGGTTGGATGTCGAAGTTCACCGCGGCATAGAGTGCATTGCACGCCCAGATCTCATTGCCATCTCTGTAGAACACCACACGCTTGCCATCGCTGACACAACGCGCTTGCGGAAAAAGGACAGTATGGTCATGGGCCAAAGCCTGCATCGGCGTGCGCTCGCGGCAAGTTGCCCAATAGTGGCCGGGTGGAAGTGCCGCAGGTACTTTCGGGTCGTGCTTCATTGGACGACTTCCTGTTGTGGTGACGATCTCATCATCATCGCACGCGATGCTGAATGCGCCAGCGCACGAGCATGGCTACACGTCGCAATATTCCACACAGGTGTCGCAGCGTCGCCCCCGTTTGGGGCATCATCATCGCGGTGGCCGTCGATTGGCGCCGGCTCGATGTTTATCAAAAATTGTGCCCCCGTGCCAAATCGGTGCAGCGCGATGGGGAATGGTGTTCTTTGTCCAAGACCCCAAGACATCATTGACGGGTTTCTGCCGGCTCTGTAGTTGGCGCCGCCCACATACGTTTCGGCTAGGCTGCAGAACATCGCCGCAGCCGTGTTTGCCCCTACCGAATCGCGCGCAACCTAGCATTCACCGCGTTCACGTCAAAGCCGGCCGGGTCGAATACTCCGCCGACCCATGCCCGATAGTCCTCGTGCTGGTCATGGGTCCTGTCCATGATCGCCGCCAGGAATTCCGGATAGGCGTGCGGGCCGCCAACATCTTCCGGAGGACATGCGTTTTCACCAGCCAGGCAGACCGGCAGGGTCAGCGCCAGGTCCGGCACGCCAAGTCCCTCTATAACGACGCGATGCCGCCAATCGTCACCGAAGTCATACTGGTATTCGAACTCTGTGCCAGTCCCAAGCGCTTTGCTCAGGCGTACGCCTTTCTCCGGCAAGGTGGTTTCGTCCGGAAGTTTGTCGTCGGGTACGCCATAGACGGTTACGCCGAAGTCGAACGCATGCAGATGCTCGTCTTCCCAGCCCATCACCGCCTGGATGATCTTATGCAGCTTGGGTAGCAGCACATTGGCGGGCACTGCGAATCTGCGCCAGACCAGCGGCTTAACGTCGAGAAGTTCGATACGCAGGGTTGCAGCGATTTTCAGCATGGGGACAGAGTTCGGGACAAGTGTGCGTCAGGCATGCATTGTATCTGACGCTGTTGCATTCAAGATCAGCGCGCAAGGACGCGAAACTCGTCCCGATTCAAGCGCGTGACGCACGTCCCGAACCTCAGGTCCTCGCGATTGAGAACCTCAGTGAGCCAGCAGAAGTCGATCTCATGGGCATGGCGTAATTGGAAGTGGCGACGACGCAGCGGAACCAGCAGCAGGTCGGTGAGTCTGCCGTGGTCGCTGTCGACGGTCAGGGAGTACATCAATGCGAGATGGGCGCCAAATTCATCATGGCCACAAATACCCTCGTAATCGTTCACAAAATCACCGCATCCGTACAGAATGAGCTTGCCAGCATGAAATTCAATGCCTTTGGCGTGATGCGAAGAGTGACCATGGATGACGTCGACACCCGCTTCGTCGATTAACCCGTGTGCGAATGCCTGCTGTCCCGGCTCCAGATCGTAACCCCAGTCGACTCCCCAATGAAGCGAAGCGACCACCAGGTCACCCTTTCGCTTAAACTTCGCAATTTGTCTGGCGATACGGTCGACGCTCGCCGGTGAAAAGTCACGCAGCAGATTCACGCCGGCGCGCTTGTTCGTGGCCATCCATTTGTGCGGCGTACCCGCGTTTTCCATCGTGAACGCAAACACCAGGATCCGTCCTTGGTTCGGCAGTGCGAGTATCGCTGGCCGGGCGGCCTCACTTGCGTCGTGCCCGGCGCCGGCAGTCTCGATACCCGCCATGCGGAGAGCCGCGAGCGTGTCAGTCAACCCCGCATAGCCCCAATCGAGCACATGGTTATTGGCCAGCACAGCGCAGTCGACGCCGGCGGTAGCAAGACAAGCAGTATTGGCTGGGTGCATGCGGTGATGCGCGCGCTTGCCTGGCCATGCGTCTTCCGATGTCGTAATCGCCGTCGCCAGATTGATGATGCGTGCATCGGGACGCCGCAGCGCGAATTCCTCCAGCGCATCCCCCCAGATGTATGCGTGGCTCACAGCTCTTGATATCGGTCCCGTCTTACGCTCAGCCAGCTTGACGTAGTCCAAGGCGGAACCGATGGGTCCCTCATGCAGCGTAGGCACGCTCGGCGTCGCGAAGAGTTGATCGACTCCTCGCCCAGTCATGACATCACCACATAAGAAGAGGCTGACGGTGGTCACCGCGGGTCCCTGCCGTTCGGTCAACGTTTGCGTCGCGAGCGCGATCCGGTTGGCGCCCGTCCGTGTCACACCTATGCGCGGACCATTGTTCGGGCCGCAAAAATACCCAGTACGCCGGGATTCTTGTGCAAGCTTGGCGAGAGGGTGGTGAAAGGCAAGCTCATGATCTTGGTGATCCGTACCGAAGAGGAGAGCGCCTTTCCCGGGCAAGCGACTTGCGCGGCGTGGCCTTGGTCTCCTTCGCGAATTTTCACACTATCGCTCACGTTCATCGGACAACAAGGAATCAGCGGCGGGCTGAAAGCGGATGACCGTCAATTGAGAGAGCGGCCAGCAACGCTGCTCGGAGCAGAGCTGTCGCTCCCCGAGGCCGGCCCATTGTGATGAGTTCAGCCATATCCAGAGCGTGCGATGACCAAGCTTGAGATCATCGTCGGTCCACTGCGATCCAATGTAGCGCGCAGGAAGAAAGCCGGCGCATTTTGTCCCATCCCATAGGAGAATCTCGACCGGCCGCCAGACGCGGTCCAGGATGTAGACGACAGGTGTCAAAGTCATCTCGGCCATGCTCTCAAATGGAACCCAAAAATAGCGCCCCCCAAGAAAAATCTCGCTAATCGGCCCCAGTCGGTCATCGCCATCCTGCAACCATGCAAACGCGCCAAGATTGCTTGTCCCCGGCAAGTTCCATGATTTGTCGGCCTCCAAGTTGTAGTCGTGCTTTGCGGCAAGGAGCCCTCCGTCGCGCCCGGATTGCAGCAGACCGAGCTGCCGCTTGACCCATCGGCGTGTGCCGGACAGGAAGTTCGGGCGCGCAGCGCGACAAGCCGACTGGCTATGGAAAACGCTCGCGCGATGACATTCCGCTCGCAAGCAGCCACGGTACTGGTCGATGGACGGGCAAAACTCTGGAGCGAGCACCGCGCATTGCTCCAGCATGGTCCGGGCGATATCCCATTGACCGGTAATGCAAGCCCACTGGAAAGCCATCCAATGTGGACGCCAATCCCGCGGCGTCTGTTTTGTACAGACTAGGGATTCCGCAAGCATGGGCCTCGATACACCTCTGTGCTGCAAGCGCGCATGCGGCACGATCCTCTAAGGCACCCTCGCAGTGACGCAAGATGCGGCCCTTGCACACCCGCGATGCGGAAGGACGGCCACGTTGCCGCTTGCTCATTGTGATTTTCATGGCACTATTCTCGATGTCGAGTCCCACCCATAGGCTGCGTGTTCGACTTTTCTGGCGTGTCAATGAAATAATGCGCTTTGCGGCAGTGGAGTCACGCAATAATCGCACCAATTCCAGTAGGTGCTGGGTGAGCAGCAGTTTTTGCTGTGGAAGGACGAGCAGGCGCGCGTCGACGCCCTCAGCGCCGCGTTGCCGCCGGCGGTGGCCAACGCGATGATTTCCGCGTGAGCAGTGGCCGTGGAGCATGGAGATCGCGTTTTCGCGCAGCGACACGATGAATGGAGAGCGAACTGGCCACGGCCGTCGAGCGTGCCCCTGCGCTCGCCATCGCCAATGAAGGGTTCCTGGGGGAAGTGCGCGCGCTCCGCGCCCAGCTCGATGAGCGCCAGGCGGTCGCCATTGAGTCCTGTCCGAGCTGGCAGGCGAGCGTGCCGCCAAGGAGTCGGCGCTTCGCCAATTGCAGAGCGTCGAGGCGCAACTGGCAAGTCAGCGCGACCTGGCGACGCACGCCCTGGCGGAAGCGAAGCGTGACAGCGCACGCGAGCTGGAATCACTGCGCGCCGCGCTGGGGGCGAGAGAAGCGGCAGTCGGGCCGATATCGACAAGGCGACCGAACGGCTGGAAGGTGTGCAGAAGCACGTCATGCTGCAAGCCAATGAGGCCAAGGAAGCCCAGCGGCGCGCGGAAGCCACGCTCACCAAGGTGCAGCAGAAGAATGAGCAGCTTGTGAGCCAAGTTCAGCACTTGTCGGCCGAAGTTGACAGCCAGCAGCGCTTGGCGGAGCGCATGCAGCAGCAGTTCACGAGTGCGACGGACGAGGCGCGGGAGCTTCGGAAGGAGCGTGACGCCTTGGTGCAGCAACTTGCGCTGCTGAAAGGGAGAATGGAAGCACAAACAAGCCCAGCAAGCATCCGCGCGAACAGCAAAGCGAGCGCGCGGTTAGCTGGCAAGGGCTAGGTCTCGGGGTAATCGTCCGAGTCGTGCGAAATCTGGCGGTCGATGCCTGCGAGGAGCTACGCAGATACGCCTGAACGATGCGATGCCCAGCGCGGCAAATTTGCTTCGCAATGCAGTATCTATTTGATTTGCAAGGCAATTTTTCCTGATGCCTATTCCAATCCCAGTGTGTTGGCACATTTACTTAGCCAGTGTTGGCATTTTTGCATTTTTTGCTTTGTTCTACGACTGCGCTGCCCAAGATAAGTGCCAGGCATAGGGCAGGTGAAATGAGTTGATTGGCTTCGCCTCACAGCGACGAGTGTTTCATTAGCTTAACAAAATAGATTCTGCGAACTTCGCAAGTAAATTTTATCTACTTCCATTGTTACAACCGTCCCATTTGATCACGGATCAGGGTCGACCACCCTTGATATCGGCTTCGTACATCCTGGCGAACAGCCGGGCCGGGGCGTCGGACCTCGTCAGTGCTGCTATCGTCAGCCAAACTGTTTCAATTTTGTAATTCAATAGGGTGCAACTGAGGTGTAAAAGTCTTTCATGGGAGGATTCATTGACGATCAGGCCTCCATAATCTATAGCAATCAGGAAGCGAGCTAGCGAGAGGAAGAGGCGTGAATCGAATGTCTGTCCTTTTCATTCCGCCCCCTTCCTCAGGGGCCGAGAGCTGCCGGCTAGCGCCAGCACCCTCGGCAATAGTGTCAGGCTGCTGTATTTCAGTGCGTTCTTGCTAAAATCAAGGCGGTTGCGGCTTTCCGGGGTGTCGACCGCCATGTTTACCGGACGGATCTGTCCGTTTAATTATTCAGTTAGACCGCAGGAATACCGCTAGCAATGTCAATCGCAATCCAATCTGACGTTTTTTGGTCCGCAATCAGCGCTCTCGCTGCATTTGCCGGACTGCTTGGTTCCGCTGCGGCCGGCACATACGCTCTGTTCAAAGCTGGAAGGCGGCGTAGATTGCAGGGCGTGCTCGATAAAGAGCGACAATTCTATGAGAACCAAGCGCGCCGAGTGGTTTCCCCTTCTAATGGATCGCCGCAGGGATCGACGGCGGACCAATACATCAGAGATATCCGAGATGGATTGATGACAATTGGCAAATTGGATGAAAAACAACGGCCTGCCGCCAAAGACAAATTGCGCGAACTTATTGATCAGCTACGAGCAACGCACGCAACTCTAGTCGAAACCCTTGAGCCATTTACCACAAACGACGCGACTGTGTTTTTCGATCAATTCGACAAGCTCAACCAGCATTTCGGTTCGCTCTACCACTCCGGTAACATCCCACATAATGCGAGAACACTTTGCGGCGACGTGATAGAGATCGTCAATGAACTTGCGACTCAACTGGCACTGGACGAATGGCACTCAATTCGGAAGATCGCGTACTCGATGCGACGTGCCGATAACGATATAATCGTTCCCGTCATGCAAGAAATTCTTGCACGAACAGAAGTGGAACTTTCGCTGATCAGCTCCTCGATCCGAGACAAGGAGTTCAAAAAGGCGCTATGGTTAAAAGAACGATATCGCTTTGACGTTACGTATCTTTATGAGCGACTCGACGAAGCCTTAACGCAAATGAGCCAATTGCGCTCGCAAATATGATGACGCGGTACGCTATGAACATGTGGCCTAACAAATCGTTGGACCGGAGCAGATACTATTCGGCGATTCCGTTGGGACGGTTTTCGGTAATTCGGACTGGCTTCCTTTTGGTGCACCGTCCGGTTAACTCGGACGTTGAGCGACCGCTTTCGGGAAGGCGGTATGGCGGCTTCGGCCAAGAATCGCTGTGAAGCACGGACGCCCTGCTGGGACAGCAAGACTGTGCCGCTCAGACGCGGCTAGGAACTGCCGAATCGAGCCGGGCATACGGTGTCGACCTGAAACAGGCACTGGCCCCGGCCGCGCCCAAGCCATCCGAGATGTTATGTCACTGACCTGACTCAGGAAGATGAATAAAGGTTCTTGTCATTGCGTGATCAAGACTAGGGCCGTCAAGCCTTCGAGAGGAGTTCACGATGGATGCAACTCTGGCTGTGTCTCAAGCATCGCCCCGCAGGAAACCAGGCGGTGGACGGCTCGGCATGCTCCTGCTTGTGCTGCTGTTGGCGCTGCCGATGACGGCTCACGCTCAGTTTTTTTGCAGCTGGTTCCCGTTCCTTTGTCCGAAAGCTTGCAGTGCGCCGTTGACCGAAGTGACCAATTTTGGCTCTAACCCCGGCAATCTGAAGATGTGCACATACTTGCCACCAAATCTCGGGGCATCTCGCCCGCTGGTCGTCGCCCTTCACGGTTGCACGCAGCAAGCGCCAGATTACGATGACGAGACGGGTTGGATCAAGTTCGCCAGCAAGTACCGTTTCGCACTGTTGTTGCCGCAACAACAGCAAGCCAACAACTCAAAAAAATGCTTCAACTGGTTCGAGGCCGGCGATAACGAACGCGACAAAGGCGAAGCACTGTCGATACGGAGCATGATTGGCAAAATCGTGGCCGACGCGGCCATCGACCCCGGGAGGGTCTATGTCACTGGCCTCTCTGCAGGCGGCGGCATGACCGCAGTCATGCTGGCGACGTATCCGGAACTGTTCGCCGGCGGCGCGATCATCGCGGGGATTCCATACAAATGCGCCAATAACGGGTCTGAGGCGCTAGGCCAATGCGGAGTCAGTCTAACAGGTCAGCTTGCGCCAATGAAGGACTTGACGCCCGCCGCCTGGGGCGATCTCGTGCGCAATGCATCAAACCACAATGGACAGTCCCCACGCATCTCGATCTGGCAGGGAACAAACGATACCACCGTCAACCCGGTAGACCAGCGAGAGTTGGTGGACCAGTGGACCAACGTTTTGGGCATAGACCAGACACCGGATGGCCAGGACACTATTAATGGTCACGAGCACAAGCTATACAAAGATAGTAGTGGGAACGTGCTCGTCGAAACGGTGTTGGTCAATGGCATGGGGCACGGCACGCCGATCGAGCCAGGCAATGCGGACAACCAGTGCGGCAAGGTTGCGTCCTTCATACAAGACGCCGGGATATGCTCCAGCTTCCATATCACAAAGTTCTGGGGAATTGACTCGCCATGAGGACCACCACGGCGGCTGCGGCAAAGTCGAAGAGTGATATTGCGGCATCGGTAAGATGAAGGAGACAAGAATCATGGCGGAAGAAAACCACCAAGAAGAACTGGGCCGTTATTTCTGGCGTGCAGGGGAGCGAATTGCGCTCGCTCAGTTGCCTGACCGATTCACGGTACGGATGAAGCGTGGCATTGCCCAAGAGAAGGTCGCGAGGGATTACCACGCGACGCACCGGCGCCGTCTGCGTCGGCAGAATCTCGATGAGTTTGCCGTGGACGCGGAGGAACGCGATGCGGTCATGGAGCGGGTTCGCCGCGGCGGCGATGTGGAGTTCGCCTCCCATGTCTACGCTCCAACCGATGAGCCCCAGGCCAAGCTGTATCTCACCGACCAGATCACGGTGCAGTTCAAGCCGGAAGCTTCCGACGACGAAATCGAGGCAATTACCACCAGCCTTGGGCTGACGTTGGTGAAGGAACTCCGCGGCGTGCCTCGCGCCTATGTCTTCCGGGTCGAACCTCAGGCCACCGAAAACCCGATCAAAATCGCCAACCGGCTCGCGGGGAACGATAAGGTGCTGCTCAGCGAGCCGAATATGGCGATTGCGTCCCGAAGCCACTATACGCCCGCCGATACGCTGTTTCCTGACCAATGGCATCTCTTCAACACGGGTGGGCCATTGCTGTCGACCGCCGGGCACATCGACGCGGTGCATGCCTGGGATCTGACCCGCGGCGAGCGCTCAGTCATCGTAGCAGTGGCCGATGACTCCTGTGACCTCCATCACGCCGATTTCCAAGGGTTGGGCAAGATCGTCGCGCCGCGGGATTTTGCCGGGCAGGATTTCGAACCCTTGCCGGAGTTGGGGGACGACAATCACGGCACGGCGTGTTGCGGCATTGCGGTAGCCGAAGAAACCGGTACAGGCGTCGTGGGCGTTGCGCCGGGCTGCGCGCTCATGCCGATCCGCACCAGCGGAATTATTGACGACACCTCCATCGAAGACCTGTGCGACTGGGTCATCGAGCATGGTGCCAGCGTCATGTCGTGTAGTTGGGGTGTAGCCGCCCGCTATTTCAGCCTGAGCGCGCGCATGCGCAACGCTTTGCATCGGGCAGCCACCGTCGGACGTGGCGGAAGAGGCTGTGTGGTGGTCTTCGCCGCAGGGAACGAGAACCGTCCCGTCAACGGCATGGTGACCGAGACCGGCTGGCCCAACAACCAACCGAGCGGTCCGACTCGATGGCTGGCCGGCTTCGCCGCCCATGAAGATGTCATCGCCGTATCGGCATCCAGCAGCCTCGCGACGAAATCCGCTTACAGCAACTGGGGCAGGGAAATCGCGGTGTGCGCGCCAAGTAATAACAGAGCCCCGCGCACCTATCCCCAAGTCACCGTTCCGGTCGCCGGAAGAGGTGTCGTCACCAGTGACCGCGTCGGACCGAGCGGCTATTCCAGCACCGATTACACACACGACTTCGGCGGTACCTCCAGCGCCTGCCCAACGGTGGCCGGCGTCGCGGCCTTGATCCTCTCCGCCAATCCCATCCTGACTGCGCAGGAAGTGCGGAGCATATTGCAAGCCACAGCCGACAAGATCCTTGACCACAACCCGGATCCGCAACTTGGCAACCGCTTCGGTACCTACAACGGCGCCGGGCATTCCCAGTGGTTCGGTTTCGGCCGTGTAAATGCGTTCCAAGCGGTGACCGAAGCATTGCGCCGGCTAGAGGGCGCCGTGAGGCAAACCGTGCGCGGGTCCTCGTCGCCTGCCCTTTCCATTCCCGACAACGACCCCGACGGCACGCGGGATACCATTCATATAGGCGATGCCGGCAACGTGGCATCCATCAAAGTCAGTGTGGACATCAGCCACGCCTTCATCGGCGATCTGCGCCTCACTTTGACTTCCCCCTCGGGTCGGCAGGTGGTGCTACATGACCGTAACGGCGGCTCTGCCGACAACATCCGGCGCAGTTACGATGCTGCTTCGACCCCGGTTCTCTCGGCTCTCGCCGGGGAACCCCTTCATGGCGACTGGATGCTGTGGGTGCAGGATCTGGCCGCCTCCGACCTAGGCACCTTGCTCCGCTGGGAACTGGAGATCACCATCCGCGCCGGCACCCTGGTCGAAGTCGAAGAGGCGCCAGGCGCAGTGATTCCCGACAACAACCCGCTCGGCCTCGAACGCACGCTCAACGCGCCGGAAAGCGGCCAGATTCAGGATTTGCAAGTGTCGGTGGATATCACCCACACCTACATTGGCGATCTCACAGTCACGCTGGTCTCCCCCACCGGCACACAAGCGGTGCTGCACAACCGCAGCGGCGGCTTCCAGGACAATCTCGTGCGCAGCTTCCGCTTTACCGACACACCGTCCTTGCAAGCCCTGCGCGGGCAATCATCGGAAGGTGCCTGGAAACTGCGGGTGGCGGACCTGGAAGCGGTGGACGTCGGCAAACTTAACCGCTGGGGCTTGAAGATCAGTCGTTAGTGAGGCTAGCCGATGAACCCGGCGATGCGAATCAGTGCCGGTGCTGATCCTGGATGAATCCACCGCCTGGACCTGTTCCATCGCCCGGCGTAGTTCTGCGCATCTCCGCGCTGGGCCAGCACCGCGAATACATTGCCGCCCTGCTCCACTTCGCGCGCGCTTGCAGCAATGTGCCGGTGCTCGACATCGCTCCCAGCTGTGCGCCATTTGGCCGAGCGGCGCCGGCCCGGCAATGTGCACAGCGGCATTCGTGGCCTGATTCCCGCCGAGCAAAACTATAGCGCGATCTGAACTCGGCACCGCGACCGGGGGGGCCAGGGCCAACCCTGCGGCTTGCCTGCGGACAAGCGCTTCCCGGCCGTCCAATCAACGCCGGCAACAGACGAAAGCAATCGCCGCTCCGGCGACGACACCTGCCGGAAAATGCAAGCCCGCGATGCAGCGCGCAGCCATCACCCATCCCAACGATATGCGCGGTCGCGTGAGGCTACGCCTGAGGCTCAATGAGGTAGGTCGATAGGTCGATAGGCGGGATGGGCTCAGGGCGCAAGTACATAAGTGCCCGGGGCATCTTCCAGCACGCCCCCGGCGGGGCGCATCGTTCGCTGGAATGCGCGGCCAGCCACTGCTGCCAGCAAGGCCACCACGAACCGTCGCAGACCGGTGTCCGTGCGAACCATTCGTTCGGATTCAAAGAGGGGCAGTCCTTGGGCCGCGTGCTGAAGCGATAGCGACGCCCGGCATGCCCAGGTTCGGAGACGATGCCCGCATTGTGGCCTCCTGAGGCGAGAAGAAAACTGATTTCAGTGTGGGTCAACAGGTAGAGTTTGTACACGGAGCGCCAAGGTGACACGTGGTCCCGTTCGGTGCCGACTACAAACACGGACTGCTCGAGATCGTCAAGTGACACCGGCCGGCCCTTCACGCAGTACCTGCCCTCAGCCAGATCATTGTGCAGATACAGCCATTGCAGATTTTCACTATGCATGCGGTAAGGCAAGCGCGTGGTATCGGCGTTCCAGGCCATCAGATCGGTCTGCTCGGTGCGCTGGCCCAGCAGGTATTCGCGCGTCAATCGGGACCAGATCAGATCGCGCGAGTGCAGCAGCTGGAAGGCGGCCGCCATCTGGGTCCCATCCAGATAGCCTTGCTCCCACATCAGCGCGTCGAGATAGGCAAGTTCGCTCGTGTCGATGAATAGGCCGAGCTCACCCGGCTCGCTGAAGTCGGTCTGCGCCGCGAACAACGTAATCGTCTTGAGGGGGGGCGATGTGGACTCGATGCTGCGCCCAAGTGCCGCTGCGCCGATCGCCAACAATGTGCCACCGAGGCAGTAGCCCGCCGCATGGACCGATATCCCGCCAAGAATGTGGCGCACCTGCGCCAGGGCCTCAAGCAGGCCCAGTTCGAGGTAGTCATTCATGCCGAGGTCGCGCGCCTCCGCATGCGGGTTCTTCCACGAGATCAGGAAGAGCGTATGTCCCGGTTCAACCAGATAGCGCACAAGCGAATTGTGTGGCGACAGGTCCAGCACGTAATACTTCAAGAGCCACGAGGGAACGATCAGCACCGGCTCGTGCCAGACGGTCGCGGTCTGCGGCGCGTACTGGATCAGCTCGATCAAGGCATTGCGATAGACAACCTTACCGGGCGTGATCGCGACGTCTCGACCGACGCGATGCGGGCGCATCGCCCCGGGGAGGTACTCAGGACGTGGCCAGCAACGATGGTGTGGTAGTCGTCCAGCCAATGGCAAGCGCCTGCGAGGAAGTTGCACCCACCCGTCTCAGCCAGCGCCCGCAGCACTTCGGGGTTCAGGCACCAGCAGTTGCTCGGCGACAGCATGTCCGTCCATTGCCGGGCCGAAAAACTGACGACACGCTCATGGTGTGGAGAGACGCCACGTAGGTCGGCGGTCGCTTCCTGCCAGAATGCCTCGGCCTGGAAAAAGGTATCACGCAGCAGATCGAACGGCCAGCGATTCCAGTCCGGATGGGCGAAGCGCGGGTCGTCTGGTTCAACGACGGGCGCGGGCCGGCCCGCCAAGCCGGCTAGTTGCGCGATGCGCTGGAACAGTGCCATCTGCTTACCTGGCGAGCCAGCCAGGTGCCACGCCCAGTCCAGGCACGCCAGCCACAGCGCGACAGGTGAAACACCGCCGGTGGCGCGGGCAATCGCCGCGTGGAAGAGGCAATCGATCGGCGTTGCGGGCCCGTCGGGCGCAGCGCCCCGGTGCGCCCGCATACTGCCGGATCCTACTAATGTGCTTGCCGCGAACTCGCCTGAACACGGGACGGTGGGAGGATGTGTCATGGTCTCGTCCATCGCAGGCCCCAATCCTCACGCATCCTGACGCCACGTACCTTTCGCTGCCTGCCTACTGATGATCAGCTTCAGCGTACACGCAGTCATCCTGACGGGGGCGAACCCAAACGATGGCTCCCAACTTCCGCTTCGGTGGCGGTACGCAGGGTTCCGTGGCAAGCGCTGGCCGGATGGGGCGCAAGGCTTGCTCGAATCCAGCCACACGTGCTGCCTTTCTTTGAAAAGCTCGGCTGGTATCATCGTAATGCCAGTCATGCGCATCCCGCTACCATGGTTGTCGCTAACGCCTGATCTTCCTTCACGCTGACCGCGCCGCAGAACTTACTCCCCTCCCGCATTTTTCCGTCTTTGCAACATTCACGGCCGAGCCGTGCTTGAGTTCAAACGTCTGTTGTCCTTGCGACAGGGCGCCGGCGAGGAACGCGGCAATCGCGAATTCCCTGGACATGACACGCACCGCGCTTAACGAGCTAATGCCAGCCCGATGCGAGGGCGCTCTTTGGTGAGTTAGCTCAACACCGAGGCCAGGTCAGCTCGGGGAGTTGTCCGGATCAGGCCCGACACAAAGGAAACGTGCCGTCTCAGTCATGCATCGTCCCCAAGTACGGCCAGCATTGCATCAATGTGCGCGCCATGCTGCCCAGATTACCGTCATCAGCATGTCGCCGTGCGGAGTTTACGTTTGCCGTCCCTATTGATCTCTGTCAAGAGGGAGATCCTTGAGTCAGCTCTATCTCAAGGCTGCCAGCGGCGCGGAAAATGCTTGCCGTCAAGGACGGGCAGGAGTTGCTCGTGCTGCATGCCGGTCTGATGCAGCCCACCGCCGAGAATAGCCTCGGTCATCAGCGCTACCGACAAGTGGTGTGAGGCGCTGTACCAGACCGCGACGCAAGGAGTCGAACAGGCCGAACAGAACATGCTTGCGATTGCGGCAAAGCAACCCGTCGACCCTGCTCCTAATGCCGCGAAGGCTTAACACGGAGAATGCTTTCGCCTGCGCGATCAAGCTTCGAGCAAGCGGCGCTGTGTCCGGTCACTTTTCAATGTCTGGCCGGCATATGCTGAAGTGTCGGCGCTTGCGGTCGAGTATGTGGTGATGCTAATGCCGTTGCCCGCTGTCCATACACGGTGGCTCGGCGATGACAGATTGCCGCGCCAGTTGCCGTGTCGACCTCGCTAGCGTTAGGGTCAGATATATGACAGCCGCTCGGGGCGGCCCTCGTTGGGGAGCCCACATGTTGTATCAGTTCATCGAGTATCAGCGCTCGCTTCTTGCGCCATGGACGTCATGGGCCGAAGCGTTCACAAACGCGTGGATCGATCCGATCGATCCCTGGTTCCGATACCCTCCTGTGTCGTGCATGACCGCCGGATGGGAAATGCTCAGTTGGTTTGGCAAGGCGTATGAAAGGCCGGCCTTCGGCATCATGACGGTCGACCAGGAAGGCCGTACGATCCCTGTTGTCGAGCACGTGGCCCTGGACCATCCCTTCCTCCGTCTGCTGCGATTTGCGAGAGATACGCCACACAGGTGCGTTGCCGCGCCAGAGCTGCAGCCAGTAGTACTGGTTTGCGCCCCGCTTGCGGGGCATCATGCCGTGCTGCTGCGTGAACTCATCGAGACGTTGTTGCCCGGGCATATCGTGTATGTGACGGACTGGAAGGATGCGCGCCGGGTACCGGTAGCGGAAGGACCATTCACCCTGGCGGACTGTGTGGCCGAGGTGCTGGCCTGTATCCGTCATATCGGCATTGAACAACTGCACGTGCTGGCCGTTTGCCAGGCCACCGTGCCGGCGCTGGCAGCCGTGTCCTTGCTGGCCAGTGCCGGGGTGCCGACCCCCAGAAGCCTGATTTTGATGGGCGGCCCGATAGACGCTCGCCGCAGTCCCACCGCAATTGGCCGCCTGGCCGCGGGCCGGCCGCTCGCTTGGTTTCAGCGGAACCTGATCCGCTTGGTACCGCCCCCCTACGCTGGTGCCGGCCGCAAGGTATACCCGAGCTTCCTACAGCTTGCCGGGCTGGTGGCGGCGCACCCGGACCGCCTGATGAGGGCGCACTTCGACTATTGCGTAGACCTGGCCCGGGGTGACGTCAAGCATGCCGCGGCGCACCGACGCCTGTGCGACGAATACAACGCCGTTCTCGATCTGGCGGCTGAGTTCTATCTGGATACTATCCGCATGGTGTTCCAGGAATTCCGCCTGGCCCGCGGCGATTGGCAGGTGCAGGGTCAGCCCGTGCGCCCGCAGGACATTCAAGCCACCGCGCTGCTGACGATCGAGGGCGAACTGGATGACATTTCCGGCCGCGGCCAGACTCAGGCCGCGCACGATCTGTGCCCGGGGATTCCCGACCGCCACAGGCGACACATTACCGCGCGCCAATGCGGCCACTATGATCTTTTCTCCGGACCGCGATGGCAGACCGAGATTTTTCCGTGCATACGTAGCCTGATCCGGCAATACACTGGCCCGGCGCGAAGGAGCCACATCATGAGGACCGCACCGGGTTCCCCTGTCTAATCGACCCTCCGCACAGCCGCTCGCAGGGCCCAACGCTGGCTGCCGAGCAGCGGACGTGGCCGCGCAAGGCGTTTGCCGAAGCGTTCCGGAACGCGGCCGGCATGCCCCCTCCTGCCTATTTGGTCGACTGGCGGCCGACGCTGGCGCATCGACGCTTCAATTAGGTGAGCCGCTCACACTGATCGGTCCCAAGATCGGCTTTGCCAGCGTGTCATCACTGTCCAAAGCCTACGTCCTCAAGGCACGTAGTCGGGTATGCCAGGCGCCGGCTGCTAGTCATCCCAAGGGTGCGCGTATCTCACCCGTTACGCTGGCAAGATTGCATTTCATCCGATCGTCCGGCTACCCCTGCCGCACGTGGACCGCTTCGTGTCGGCTTTCACTGTCGTAAATGACCTCCCTGACGATGGGGTAGACCTGCGTCGCCCAGCGGCTGCCCGCGAAGACGCCATAGTGGCCCACCCCGGTCTGGATGTAATGGCTCTTCAGTGAAGGCGGCAGGCTGCTGCACAGTTCCTGCGCCGCCGCAGTCTGTCCGATCCCGCAGATGTCGTCGTTCTCCCCCTCGACCGTCAGCAGTGCAGTATGGCAGATGGCACGCGGGTCCACCTGACGGCCGAACACCATCAACATGCCGAGCGGCAGCGCATGCTGTTGAAACACCCGGCTCACGGTATCCAGGTAAAACTCGGCCGGCAGATCCATCGTCGCGAAATAGTCCGCATAGAAGGCACCGATCGCCGCCGCCTTCACCACCTCGCCTTGCACGCGGCACTGGTAGCAGTCGGTCAGCGCATCAACGTGGCGCGAAAGATTCATGGACATGAAACCAGCAACCTGCAGGAAGCCCGGGTAGACGCGCCGACCGGCCCCGCTGAAGCGCAGCGGAACGACGTCGATCAGGTTCTCGAACCATGCCAGCGGGGTGCTCACCGCCAGTTCGTTGACCTTGGTGGGCTGGATACGGGTATCGTTCGGGCCAGCCATGAGGGTCATGCTGCGCGGTTGCGCCGGGTGGCCGTCCTCGGCCATCAGCGCCACGGCCGCCAAAGTGGCCACAGTCGGCTGACAAACCGCGACCACGTGCGTCCCCGGGCCGAGCCAGTCGAGAAAGCCCATCAAATGGCCGACAAAATCGTCAAAGCCGAAGCGGCCATGCGACAGTGGGACGTCGCGCGCATTGTGCCAATCGGTGACGTAGACGTCGTGGTCGGGGAGCATCGTGTTCACCGTGCCCCGCAACAGCGTAGCGAAGTGGCCGGCGAGCGGAGCGACCAGTAGCACCCGCGGTTGCCGCAGGGGCACCGCCTTCTTAAAATGCAGAAGGGAGCAGAACGGCGTGCCATGGACCACCTCTTCGGTCACCGCAACCCGCTGGCACTCGGCCTGAACTGCCTGAACCGTGTGGATGCCAAAGGGCGGTCGCTCGTGCCTGAGGCGTACGAGGGCCAGCCATTCATATAGCGCGCAGATCTCCCGTGCCAGCCTGTGCTCGGGCACGCCCGCTGGCAACGCGGTGCAGGACGCGGCGGCCGCCTGCAACGGGGCCATGAAGTCGGCAACCGCTTGATAAGCTTGATAAATCATGTGTGGAGCCGCAAAAGCCAAACCACCCGCAACGCACGCCACCAGCATTACGGCCAGGATCGATAGAACATGCGCATCGAATTGGCCGTCTTGATAGAGAGACACTTGCTAGTGCAGGAAGTTCACCATGTCAAGGACCACCCTCACCATCAGCAGCAGGAACTATGGCGCCTGGTCGCTGCGCGGTTGGCTGCTGGTAAAGTTCAGCGGCCTCGAATTCGACGAGATTTTCGTGCCGCCTGCGGACCCGGGCGTCCGCGCGGAACTCTTGCTGCTCTCGCCTTCGATCCTGGTTCCCTGCCTCGAGCATGAGGGCATCAGGATTTGGGATACCCTCGCGATCGCCGAGTACCTGAACGAAGCGCGGCCAGACGCCGGTCTGCTGCCCACTGAGCGCGCCGCCCGGGCGCACTGTCGGTCGATTTGCGGCGAAATGCATTCGGGCTTTAGCGCGCTGCGCTCGGCGCTGCCGATGAACCTGCGGGCCCATCGTCCCGGCTTCAAGGTCTGGTCGCGCGCGCAAGGCGACATCGACCGGATCACGACCATCTGGCGCGAATGCCTGACGACCTACGGAGGCCCCTATTTGTTCGCTGCACGCACGATGGCCGATGCCATGTACGCGCCGGTCGTGACCCGCTTTCTCACCTATGACGTGCAACTTGACGAGGGACTGGCCGTTTATTGTCGGACGATCATGGCCATGCCGGAGATGCAGGAGTGGATCGAGGCAGCCCGGCAGGAACCCAACGAGATTGACGAACTCGATGTCGAGTTCTGAGTCGGGCAATTGGGTCGCGATCAGCCCCGCGCGCGGCAGCCGTAGACGGTGATGATGGCAGCGCGGCAGGCCCGTGCAACGAAACCGTTTGTCGACCGGGCAGTCGGAGAGGCTTTGATCTGAAGCCTTTAAGCCTCATTGCACACCTTGATCAATCGACGTTCGCGGTATTGAATGGATTCTCCCGGGGCGCAACGCAGGCACGCCGGGCAGCAGGAGCCTCGCCGTCCTTGCCGCCTGGATCGAGAGCTGCTGCGGTGGCTACCCATAACTTCCCCAGCAGTCCAAACCGATAATTCCAGGAGACAAGGATGCTGAGTCCCCATGAAGTGGCCACCCTCCTACTCGTCAAGGATGCACCGGATCACGCTGAACTGGACCGCGCGGACCTGGACGCCCTGCTCGAACGAGAACTCGTGCAGCTGGAAAGGCTTGACTCGGGACATCGGCGCCCCTGCATTACCGCTAGAGGCGGCGCTGTCCTCAACGCCATTTCACGCATCCGCTAACTAGTCCATTCTGCCGGCCCGGCGCACGATCCGCGCTGTTCTAGTTCGCGCTAACGTGCCCTGGTCGATCCCGAGGAGACCTATGATGACTCCGTGGTCCGCTGAGCAAATCTCTGCAGTGCAACAAGCCAATCTCGCCATCGTTCTTGGCTTGACCACGAAGGCTTCGAGAAACTGGTTACTTTGAACTTGCAAGCCATGAAGTCGACGCTGGCAGAAACGCGCGAGAACGCTGAGAAGGCGCTCGGCGCCGGTAACCAGCAGGAGTTACTGGCCTTGCAGGCCAGCTTGCTGCCGCAGATCGGCGAAAAGGCGCTGTCGTACCAGCGCCACGTCTTCGAGATCGGAACCGCCACTCAAGCCGAATTTGCCAAAGTCGCCGAAGCGCAATATGAGGTGCACAACCGCCGGATGCAGGAGCTCATGGACAATCTGGCGAACACCACTCCCGCGGGTTCGCAGAACGCTGTGGGGGCATGAGCCTCGGTGATGACGGCCACTAACAAGTTCTGTGAAGCGATGTTCCAGACAGCAAAGCAGGCGGTAGAGGTTGCCGAACCGAACGTCAGCGCGGCGAGCCACACGGCGTCAAAGGCAGCCAAACAGATGCTCGAGCACACCTCGCAGACCGCCAAGGCATAAGGTTGGCGGCGCGCCGGTGCGGCTGTCAGGAAACCCCCGCCGCGACTGGCGAGCCGCTCTTTGTCGGTGACATGCAAGCGCGGCTGGGTGAAACGATCGGCCTACGGTGGCAGGGTATGGCAGGGTCCCCCCTGCTGTCTCTGCTCCATGCTCAGTGTTTTGAGCCAGCTGGTGATCCGGAGCGTCCGGTGCGGAGGGCTATCATGGCGACAACCAGTCGCCGTGGTGCCAATTGAGCGACGGCAAAGCGTGAAGAGGCAACGATGTTTCAACATCTCTTGGTGCCAACCGATGGGTCGGCACTCTCGGAAGGCGCGGTTCGTGTGGCGGTGCGACTCGCCAAGGTATTTCAGGCTAAGCTCACCGGATTGCATATGATCCCGGAGTACCGCGTCTTCACCCACCGCATCGACATGCTGGAGGATACGCAGGAGCGCTACGCGCAGCTTGCTGAACAGCACGCGGAGCAATTCTTGGGCGTGGTCGCCCAAGCAGCTAAGGACGCGTCGGTGGCATGCGATACCATCTGCGTCGCCGGTGATCACCCCTATGAGGCGATCATCCAGGCTGTCGAGGCGCGGAACTGCGATCTGATTGTGATGGCGTCGCACGGCCAAGCCGGTGTGCCGGGCCTGCTGATCGGCAGCGAAACCCAGAAAGTCCTGACGCACTGCAAGGTCCCGGTTTTGGTGTTCCGCTAGCTGGGGCAGACTGCGTGCCCTTCGCGGTCATTGGCGTCTCGGGCATACATGGCACCCCGGCGCGCGCTACACCGCCAATCGCCGCGGTACGCTCAAGGGTGACCGTATACGACAAGGTCCTGTTGCGTGACACTGCGGCGGTCGAGCGGCTCAAATTCCGGGCAAAGGCGCCGACGGTGACCACAGGGAACTCATTGCGCATGCGGCCAAAAGTTTCCGATACAGACAAGAAGATCGAAAAGTCGAAAGCCACATTGACGTTCCCAAATCCTTCGACGCACCGGCGACACGCCACTGTGCGTGCTGCACCCTTGACATCACCCCAGATACGCTCAAGTCCGCTTGATGTTGGCGGCTTAGTCGCCCAGATCAACATCGCTATCCCCCGCCGCTGCAAAGTCTCCTTGCGCGGCGTTATCCGATCTTCCTTCTCAACATCGGGCCGTCGGCCTAGTCGGCCTGAATGTCCACCGAACTATGCGCCGCTTGTCTCGTACTTCTGCACGAGTGAAAGAAACTCAGTCGGTTTGACGATGGTGGCGGCGCAGATGTTTTCGAGCTCGTTTTTCTTTCTTAAAATCTGCTCGTCAGTGGTGACGAAGTAGCCGGTGTACTTTGATGCTTCAAACACATGGGTTGCGTCCTGCCCCATCCTGTCTCGGTTTCCGTTGCCGGCCAGTACATCCAATATTCGATCTCTGTCCGCTTGTTCCTCGGGTGTCAGGCTAACGTCAATGGCATATAGAGGTCCCGCAGCCGCACGCTTAACCCAAGCAGGTGTATTCGGATGCTCTATCTCTTTGAGCGTGGAATGCGCTATCTTCAGCCCCAGAAGCTGACCATTCTCGTGGCGCTCGAATATTTCCTTTGCAGCTTGGGCTTCCGGAGCATAGTCGGGATCGAAAGCACACGAATCAAGGAAGATATTTTGCCGGTGAGGGTCTGCCGGCTCATAACCCATTGGTTTCTTTGCCATCTTGAGTCCTCCTATGGCGGTCAACGTGCCCAAGAAAAGAGCACCAATACATCAATATATTGTAGGTCCGGCCTGCCGACCCGGGGGCTCGGCGCAGGCGCTGGGTATTCGGTGGGGCTCGGCTGTACGCCGACGGCATGGGAAACGCCGCGCCACGACCGACGCTTCTCCTCGATGACAGCTACTTTATCGTTCGAATCAGCAAGGCGGGATTGCTGAGCGGAAAGCGATGATTGACAGCGAGCACCCGCTGCCGGTGAGCGCCGGGTTCAAGCTGGTCGGCATTGCTCGATCGAGCGCCACTGTACCGTCGGCCGAACAAGAGCCGCACGAATGCGGCGCACAAGATCTGGCCGTACCTACTGCGCAACCGGAAGATCGATCGCGCCAATCAGGTGTGGGCGCTGGACACGAGCAACATTCCGATGGCGCGGGGCTTCGTGTATCTGACGGCGGTGGTGGACTGGGCCAGCCGCAAAGTACTGGCAAAGTACTGGCCCACCGGGTCGCGATCACTCTGGAGAGCTGCCATGCTGTCCAGGCGCTTGAGGAGGCCTTTGCGAAATACGGCACGCCATGCGGATGGTTACCAGATAGAACTCAGCCGCAAGATCAAGCACTCGACGGCGTTACCATCACCGCTCGCTCGGGCTACGTCTGTTCACGCCTCAATATACGCCGTCGCGATAGCGCAACAAGGCCAAACCACGGCGCCGGCGGGTCGACTCCTGGTCTCATGAGCGCGGACGGGCGCCTTTCCCTCGTCAGGTCTTCGCAGTATGTGGAGCCGGCCTGACGGCTTGTTTTGCCGCAGCCGCGAGCACGTTTTGTTCGGCTGCCTCGACCGCTTGCGTCGCGGTCTGGTACACCGTTTCACACCACTTGTTGGCGGCGGTGAACACTGAGGCCAAGACGCCCACGGCGGCTTCCGAACCCGACGGCGCGCTATTCGCAAGGTTGTCGACAAGCTCCTGCATGCGCCGGTTGTGGGCTTCAAATTCAGCCCCGGTGGCCTTGGCGAATTCGGCCTGGGTGACTAGCGCGATGTCACAAAGATGGCGGTGGTACGACAGCACCTTCTCAGCGGTGGGCTGCATCAGACCGACCTGCAGCGCGAGCAACTCCTGCGCATCCCTGACGGCAAACGCTTTCTGTGCATTGTTCCTCGTTTCGGCCAAGGTCGCCTTCATGGCCTGCAGATGCAGTTCGGCCATCTTTTCGAAGCCTTCGAGCGTCTTATTGGTCAGGTCGGCAAAAAGGGTGGCATTCGCCCTCTGCGCGGCGCCGACCTTGGTGGGTGGCAATGGATTCATGGTGGAACTCCTGAAATTCGACCCGGCGCGTGCCCGCGGCCACGGACGCGTCAGAATGCGCGATTGGTTGATCGACTTGAGGCACCGACGCAACGCAACGTCGCGAGGATTGCCGATGCTCAGGCTTGCCCTAGCGGCAATGGCGCGGAAGCGTGCCGCTTGTCTTCCGCACCGCCCAGCGTGCCGGGGACTAGACAATACCTCAACGAGTTTGCGCGATCGCATCGAGGACGGCATGACCGCTGGTGGTGATACACGGTGGTCGATGGCCGGACTGGAGCGTCTCGACACGGGACGGCCGGAGTTCGAGGAGGGTCTCAAGATCCATGCGGTCCAGGGTCGCGAGGGCCTGGCCGCACCTGACGAGCATGAGGGTAGAAACTTCATGAGGGCTCGGCATCCTACCTCCTGAGTTCAGAAAACCCGCTGGGGAAGCCCTGGCTACCGTCGCCGTGCCAGAACCTGGCTCGTGCGACGCGCATTGCAACGTTGTGGAGAGCTCATTCTGACTGCCACTGACCGCGCGCCGGGAGCATTCATTCAATACCGCTGCAGCTGATTGATCAAGCAGTGGCAGGAGCGGCCCGCCGATGTATCAGGACATGACAGTCTCGAGATGGATTTTCGCTTGCAAAAGGCGTCACTGTATGCAGCCTGAGTGTCACGGCAGCCAGCGCGCAATGCCCGCAACGTCGCGTGGCGTGGCTTCAAGCGCGTTACAGCAGGCATATGTTGGCAGCCTGCTTGCCCTTGGGGCTGGCCTGCACATCGAAGCTGACCTTCGGGTGCTCTTGGAGCGATTTCACGCCCTCTGCACGAATCTGCGAGAAGTGCGCGAACAAATCCCCGCCGCCATCATCCGGCCGTATGAAGCCAAAGCCCTTCTCCTTGTTGAACCATTTGACTGTACCCGTCGGCATATCGAATTCCCAAGAAAGAAGCGGCTGCCATGTGCTGTGGCTCCATGACCTTGGCTCGCCACCATCATGCAGCACCGGTGCGCACGGTGACGGCACCCTCAATGTTCAGGGGAAATATAAACAACGTCAGACGAATCCCCGGTCGGCGTTTACCACTGCGCGGCGGCGCGCCCCCAGAGTGGGGGCACGGCTGGCCAAACAGGCCAAGAGCCGCATCCGGCGGGTAGTGCAAGCAGGCGAAGAAGCGAGGTGCACTGAAAAAAACATTACACAATTTGTTACATGGCATATATTGAGAATTCCAGTTCCGCGCACGTACGATGGCTCCCTCTTGGTGCATGGGATGGACGCCTGCTTCATCCCGTCACCTCGGGACTGAGACCTCGCCCCCGGGGGTCGCGGTAGCCGCCGCGCGAGCTACGAGGCCGGCGCAGCGGTTGTCGTGCCACAAATACCCAGCAAACTATAAATAAAGGGAGGAGACACCCATGCTGAGTCATCACGAATTCGCCAAGCTCATCCTGGTCAAGGATGCTCAGCGTCCGCTGGAGTTGGACCGTGCGGACCTCGACACACTGCTGGAACACGAGTTCGTGGCGCTGGAAAAACGTCCTTCCGGCCAGGAATGCCCTCGCATCACCCAGCGTGGGCGCTCCATTCTGAAAGCCGTCGGTCTGCGCCACTAAGGCGCTGCCCCGCCCGCATCGTATTGCTTCCCTGCTTTTGGTAGTGAAGTTTGCGGCGGCCCATGCCGCGAGCTTCGACATCCTCGCCGGCCTCACCGGCAAAGCCCTCGACGCTCTCCAGAAGGTCGCGGAACTGAACTTGCAGACGATGAAATCGACGTTGGCAGAAGCTCAGGACTGCTCGCGGAAAGCAAGGATCCAGGTGAGCTGTTGGCGCTGCAAGCCAGCGTGATGCAGCCAGCGGCCGACAAGGCGCAGGCGTACGGCCGTCAGCTGTTCGGGATCGCCGAAGCTACGCGGGCCGACTTTGCGAAGGTTGCCGAAGCCCAGTACCAAGAGTACAAGCGCATGATGCAGGAGTGTATCGACGGCGCCACGAAGGGCGCACCGGCCGGTTCGGAGGCCGCCATGGCCGCGCGTCACCTGGCATCTGAGCGTCCCCTTCGGCGGACGCAATGAGGTCGGCGTGACTGTATGAGAGACGCAACACATGAGTCGCGATGTGATGGCTGCGGCAGAAGGCACTTTCGAACTGGGGCGCTGCAGGCGAAGCGAGGTGTTGATGTCGCGTCTTCCCGGAACGCGGCCAACGGATTTGGGATCAGTTCAGTAATGCAGTGCCATGCCGCAACGCGCTTAGCGGGTTGCTGGTTATGAGGCGCCGAGCACGTGTCCGCGTGATCGCGAAGCGTTGTGGAATCGGTACAAAGTTCGACAGGCGAGCTTGGGTGCCCTCAGGCGAACGGAAGCCCTTCATGCGCTGCTCCCGCTTGCTCCCGCTCCCCCCTCGCGCGTCGGCTGATGATTTCCACGAGCGGGAAGAGATGCAGGCACCGGCCCTGAAGAACACGTGCTCAACGCCGGATAGCGCTGGCACCTTGGCCTTCGCGGCCGGGGTACTGCGCAACCCACCGTTCAGTGCCGATTTACGCGGCTCGTACCCGTAAGCCTGTATCACTTGACTCCACTGGCGGGCAGTGCACTAATCTCATCGGATTACCTGCATGCGGAGATCGCCCTCCGCCTACCTGTTGCGAGCTTAAAGCGCTCAACATTCTCGAATCCGGCTTCAGCCCCGACACCGGCGCGAGCCAGCACTGGAAGGCAACTTCGGCAAGGTGGTGCTCTGCCGCCGTACACCCTGGCGCACGAGGTGCTGTCCTCCTACGAAGCGATGGCCTTCGCCAACAATTCGATCGTCGGCTACCAGGGCGGCAAATACACCGGACTGCGTTATGGCAACACCCTCCTTCGGTGGCCTGCAGGCGGCGGCATATTCCTTCGGCGAGGTCGCTGGCAGCACCAAGGCCAACTCCGCGGCTGCGGGCTCGCTGGTCTACGGCTCAGGCCCCATCGAGTTGGGCGCGGTCTACCAGGTGACGCACGACGTCTCCTCAGCCCTCTTCGGCGCGGTACCGGCAAGCAAGGCCAGCAAGCAAACCATGTGGCTTCAACCTAACCGACGCGCTGCAGTTGATCGTGCGGGATGCGGTGGTCCACCACGTTTCCGTACGGTACTGGCACGCGCTTGGCCGCGCATTCAAGAACGACCTCAGCCTCTTTCAGGAATGCAGCGCTGGCCTTCTGCAAGCGGTAGTCGTAGCCACGCTGCCCGCTGGTCTGTCCGCTCTTTCGCCACGACCCCGGATGCAACACGGCCAGCCTGCCTGGCGCTGCCGACAGCCGCGCGCCGAGCATTGCTACTCGCTTAGCCATACCCGATGAAAAAGAGAGCCCACGACGCGCAGGCAACCCCGGCGCCAGCCTGAGAGGAGACACTGGTTGCGGCAGATGGAATCGAACCACCGGCCTCTGGGGTATGAATCCAGCGCGCTGCCATTGCGCCATGCCGCAGAAGAAATCGGATCAGAGGTTACGCACTGCCTTAAACTGCGCTGACGAGCCTAATTAAGGAGGGGACCATGGCGAAATACTTGCACATCATTTGCACCAGTTGCTCGCGCCGGGAAACCCTGGAGTTTCGCGATGAGGACCACTTTGCGAACCGGCGGAATAGAAGGGACCCGCTGTATTTGGCGCCCAAACGCCTGGAATATGATGCTCGGCTCCCGGGCAAGCAATCCAGCCATAAAGCGGAAGGCTATACGTGCATCTGCGGGTGGAGCTAAAACAAAAGCCCCGCGCGGATTTCTCCGGCGGGGCTTTGGACGTAACTCTGCAATTTGGAAAAATTCTAGGGTTGCTGTAACAGCATGTCAAGCAGCTACCTTCATCGGTGGCGATCAAACCCAGCGCGGCGAAGCATCCGTCCAGACGTGATACGGCAACCGCCTCCAACTCGCGCAGACGCTCACGGATCTTGGGCAAGGCCCGGGCGTAGGTGATGTGGTTGCTGCCGAACGACTGAGCCATGTCGCGGAAGCTCACCGCCAGGCGCGCATGGTTGGCGAATGCCTTGGCCACAAGCATGTCCAGCGCCGGCCCGGTGATCGAGCTGCTTGGCGCCAGCCAGTCGGAAAGATACCGAATGCCCTCGACGCGGCCGGGCCCGTAGAAGTACCGGCGCCGCCGCTGTCCGCCAGCGCCAACCTCCTCGTACTCGGCCGGCGTAAACCGCGCGCGCACAACCGCCCGCGCCCCGCGCGGGCAGCTTCGAATCGACGGCCGACATCACCATAGCGCACTGGCCGCGCACCTCGTCGCTGGAGAGACCGCCGAAATCGACTGTGCTGTCGGACGGCGAGCCGCGTAGCTGCTCCAGCCATGCCTCCTGCATGCCAGTCAGATTCGGCGTGGCTTTCATCGCCCGGATAAGCGCCGTTCAGAATGGCGTCTTCTGCCGCGCCGGCAGGGCCATCACCCATGTGAGCCACGTACAGCGCCTGGCGCGTGTCGGCGAATACTGCGTTCATACCCTATCTCCCCGTAATTGCTGTTGATCCCTCGCGCCTTGCCGCCAACGCATGTACGGAAGGCGAATTCGCACGTGGAAACGCGCCTCGGCCGCCGGCACGCTATCCAGTTCGGCTCTGCTGGTCACGTGACACATGCCGCGCACAAGCTCGGCCAGCCTGGCTGGCATTGGCGACTGGGCCGCCAAATCGGTGCGAGAGGAACGCCCAGAAGTCCGGGCTACCGCACCACCTGCCGGCCAGCTTTGCCAGCGCACCGCCCTTTGCGCGCGCCGTCACACCGGAGCGCCCATGCCGAACAGCGCCTGGACCAGTCGGTGCTGCTGCGCCACGACGCCTTTCTTCATGCGGCGGCGCAACGTGCAGCGGTCGACAATCGACTTGTAGCGCAGGGGATCCTCCTCCTTCATCCGCTGCATGCGCTCTCGCTGGCGCTGCGCCTGCGTGCGGGCCCGAGGCTCTCGGCGTCTTTACCGGGCACCGGCAGCCACAGCGGCGCCGCAGGGCCGCGGTGCCTCCGCAACCAGCCGGCAGCATGCGCCTGTCCGTCAACCAGAAGATGGTGCTCGCCGAGCGCAACGCTCGTGATGGTGTCGACGGCGAGGGAACCACCCGCGCCCACGAACGCGAGGCCGTCATTCGCCGCGCTGGAGGCCAGGCATGAAGGTCGTCCGCGCCGTGCTCTTCTGGCTCGGGATCGCGCTCGGCGTCATCGGCCTGTCCGGCCTCTATTCCGCCCTGAACCCGGACGCTCCCACCGCCACCCCCATCTGGAGGCCGTCAGGAAACCCGAGATCACCTTTGAGGACTACGTGCGCGCCCGCCGCGCCGAGGGCTTCATCGTCCGGCCGCTGGATTAACGGCGAGCCCGTCTTGGTCCGCATTCACTGAGGCGCCGGCCATGGGCATTCCCGGCTTCCGCGTTCTCACCGCGGCGAACAACAAGGCTTTTGCCGAGAGCGCGAGCCACGTCGGCAAAGCGCCTATCCCGCCCGGACTGCCGTCGGCGCAGGAGATCGTCGCCGCTATCGATGGCGTCTTGCAGTGGCGTCTTGCAGTGCGACAACTTCTATTCCGCGGCAGCGCAGGACGCGCTCGCCCGCCTGGTGATCGTGCGCGAGCAATTCGCCGCGACCCTTGCCAATCCAAACGGAGATTGACCACGTCCGCTTTCTGCGTGTTTGGAATGACTTTCGAGGCGGCACTCAAGCGCGCCGAGAAGAAGGTCCGTGACGACAACCTCTCAATGGACCAGTGGAAGAAGAAGGTTCACGAGCTGGCCGAGCAGACCCTGGTCGAGGCGAAGGAAGCGGTTCGTGATGCCCTACTACGGCAGCGGCTCTGGCACCACCGGACGCAGCCTGGATCGCCCCATCGGCACAATCACTACCTTGGACCGCTGGGCCGTGGTGGACGGCGACCGCATACGCATGCTGAGCGCCGACGAGTGCCGCGCGGCGATGGGCTTCCCGCGGGAGTACAAACTGCCGTTACAGCACAAGACGGCTGTGCACCTGCTGGGCAACGCGGTATGCCCGCCGGTCGCGCGCGACATCATCAACGCAATCATGGAGGCGGCGTGAGCTTACTCATCTACCCACGTAAACGCGGCACCCGAGTCAATCAGTTGGGTTGCATAGGCTCGCGCGGCAGCCATGGCGTCGCCATCGGAACTGAAAACGCCAGGAGCAGCGAGAAAAATCGTCCTCCGATCGAAGATGTTCGTCGGGGAACTAGAGCCGTAGATTCGCACGTCGCCAGTCCACTGACCTGGTCCTTCGGACGTAGCGGAGGCCTCATACCCAAAATCTCCGTGTCGATGGATCGGACCAATCTTCGCATCGACCCAGCGCATCCCAGCAGATGCAGCTACCTGCGATGCCTCTTGCGCAGTCTTGTAAATGTGTGCACCGAGATCAATGATATGGTCAATTGCCACATCACTTTGGTGCTCGGTTACTACCAGACGGGAGCTGTACCCCCCATCAGCCAGCAGCTGCGGATCGCAATTGATGGTGTGCCGCCTGTATCTCGTACCCATCTGACGCTCCAATTTTCTGGAATCCTAGCATGACCAAAGAACGCCCTATCCTCTTCAGCGGCGCCATGGTGCGCGCCATCCTGGACAGCCGGAAGACGCAGACGCGGCGGATCATCAAGCTGCCACCCGCCCTGGAAACGCTCGACTGCAGTGAAGCGGATGCTATCGCCGAGGGCATCGAGCGCCGTCCCAGCGCGGATGGTGACTGGGCACACTACGCGGACACCGGTCTAAGCACCGACGCCCGCGGCAGTTACCGATCGCTGTGGGAGCAGATCAACGGCCGCGGCTCATGGATCGCCAACCCGTGGGTGTGGTTGGTGGAGTTCAGGAGGGCTCAGACATGAGCATCAACCCACGCCCTCGCCCAGACGAGGCCTTCCGCGACTGCCCGCTGGAAGCTCGGGTAAAAGCCAATCGGATCGGAAGTCTCCAGCACTTGGGTCCCCTTCTCTACGGCCCCCGAAGCTTCGAACGAGCCGTCCCCCATGGGCTTCGCAAAGCCTCGAATGATGTATCCCCCATAGGTCTCTGTTGCCATAGTCGCCCCCGTCCGTTTCGGAGGATCGTAGCATGACGAAACAACGCCCCATCCTCTTCAGCGGCGCCGCGGGGCGCGCAATCGCCAACAACGAGCTAGGCGTCATGTGGGCCTTCGAGCTGGTCAACATACCTCTGAGCCCACGAGATGCCTTCGCTCTGGGCGCGCTCATTCCTTTCGTGAAGCCCGAGCACGTCGGACTCCCTGATGGTATGGCGGCCTCTGGTCACGCGCCCCATGGATGCGAACACGCCGTTCCCGGCAGGTTTTGCGAACCCCTCGACGATATAACCTCGATACCTTGCGATAGACATGGTAAGTCTTCCTCATATCGACAACTGAGAATCCGTCGCAGTCAATTCAACGCCATTTAATACACCCTAGCACGCGGCGGGCGGCTGCACAGCTTGGAGACCTATCTTTGGAAACCCCTCATGTTGGGGATGGTGCTTAAGGAGATCTGAGCATGAAGCATCTGACCATCCAGACCCTCAACGGTGAGGCCGGCTGCGCCCTCTCCGACTGTGCGCAGTACCGCTGACTTGCTGATGCTCGTCCTTGACCGGCACGAACCGCATGCTGGGCGGCGTCACCGCCTAGCAAATGCCCGCCGCGTCGGCTGCGTCGTTCTTGGAGACCGCGCCAGAACGGGGGCAAACGACTGGGCCACCGCTTAGAGGCCAATGAGCCCACCTAGAATGCGCGCATGGTTTCCGATCATCTGCCTGCGACCTCCATCCTTCAACTCCCTGATTGCTTGTGCAATCGGTGGGCGTCAACTGCCCCGGGGGTTACCGCCTTCATCGCCAGTTGTGCGTTGCGGCGTTTCGATGCGGCCCGATCAAGGGATGATGCATTGGCGCGACGCCCCTCTTAAGTAGGTATTTCCCACGCAAGACACAGAAAGGCAATATCAGACAAGTCGAATGCGTTCACCTATTCGGCTTTCGGAACGCCCGCTGTACACAGCGCGCGCATTTTTCTGGGGTGCCAAGACGTAGAGGTCCGCTGCCGTTAACACCTTGGGAGACATAAATGCGTACGCGAATCGTTCGCGTTGTACCAGCTGAACATTGCTGGGCACTCGAAATAGAAGGCCTTGCGGAAAGGCCCCAGCGATTTTCATCCCTTGAAGCTGCAATTGCCGCCGGATGGGATCGCGCCAAGCGCGAAAACGCCGAATTGCACATACACCGCCAAGACGGAACGGTTCGGTTGCGCAGCGGTCTCGCAGACGATCTACTCGGCGTAAAGGTGTGATGCCGTTGGCGGCCGGCAGCCGCCAGCACCAATCCTGGACGATCTACGTCCGATGCTACTGTGCGAGCGGAAGACTATCCCGCGCGAGCGCGGCTGGCACTTCGAGATCAAGTACGGCGGGTACTGGATGGCACTACCGGCAGCACGCAGCGGATCCCGCAACGGGCGAACGCGACCCGCCCCTCGCCTCATTTTGGCTCCGGCATAACTTCACGGACCTTGTATGTGAGTAGTCGGTCGGCGTCGGCTTGGGCCAGGGCGCGCTCTGGGCGAATCTCTTCGCACCGATAGTTTTCGATCCGCTCTTTGTTTGGGGCGATGCGCAGTACCAGCGTCACGACTCCCTTGAAATGCTCTCCCCCTCCGTTGTTCCAACGGAGGGTAAATGCCTTCCAGCAAACAAGATTGCCTTCCATGTCATCGATCCAGAATATCACATGGGATGACGCCAAGAGGTCCGCGAGGTGTGCTGGGCGGACTGCGGAAAGCCATGATCTCGAGGTTGAGCTGGCTCGGCGTGTTGTTCGTTGTCGGTTGTTGAGGCTATCCGTTGCAGCATTCCCCGTATCGCCGGTAGGCGGACGTCAACCTGCAAGGCTGCATTATCAAACCTGGACCGAACCTGTAACGCCTGCATTTCGGCCAGGAGCATTGCCTCGCTATGTACAAGGACCGGCGTTGTGCCGTCACAGATCAGTTCGTTCATCGGCACATCGTCGTCATAGGCGACGATCAGCACTCCGGGCCAAAACACTCCGTCGGACACCATCTCGACCTCGTGGAACCACTTGATAGCTGAGGTACATGTCTCTCCCTTCACCGTCTTGGCGGTGCTTGAAGACTCTCTGGCACTTTCGAGATCAATGTTGCGCCACGAGTCCAGGATACGGACCCCTCCGTTCGGCGCAAGCCATCACCCAGCGGGTGGCGGGCCTGGCCACCGCCAATCTTGCCGCAAGCGCTGATGCCGCCACGAGCGCGGCCCGCCAGGCAACGCCACGCTCCTCTAGGACGTGACGCGGCGCCGGGAAGGCCGGCACCCACAAAACGAGTATCCCGGTTAGCGACCAGCTCACCCCTGCCGCATGGCGCTGGCAGGGCGGTAGCTGCTGCGACGAACCGGTCAGGCGGTCTGCCATTCCCGGCAGGCCCAGGGGTCTATTAACTTCAAAAAAGAGAGAGACAGTCAGCATGACGAAAACAATCGCGCTGGTTACCGGCGGCATGGGCGGCCTGGGAGAGGCCATCTGTATCCGGTTGCACGACGCAGGCCATAAGGTGGTGGTCACACACTCGCCTGGCAACACGAAGGTGCGGGAGTGGCTGGCAGCCATGGCCGCGAGCGGGCCGCGAGATGCACGCGTACGCGGTCGACGTGGCGGACTACGATAGCTGCCAGGCGTGCATGGCCCAGATCCTGGCCGATCTTGGTCGCGTCGACATCCTGGTGAACAACGCCGGCATTACGCGCGACACGGCGTTCAGGAAGATGGACAAGCCGTACTGGGATGCCGTAATGAGGACAAACCTTGACTCGGTATTCAACGTGACCAAGCCGCTTTGCGATGGCATGGTCGAGCGCGGCTGGGGCCGGATCATCAACATCTCTTCGGTCAACGGTTCCAAGGGCGCTTTTGGCCAGACCAACTATGCAGCGGCCAAGGCGCCCATGCATGGGTTCACCAAGGCGCTGGCGCTCGAAGTCGCCAGGAAGGGCGTGACGGTAAACACTGTATCGCCGGGCTACCTGGCCACCAAGATGGTGACGGCCGTCCCCCAGGACATCATGGAAAACAAGATCTTGCCGCAGATCCCGATGGGGCGCCTTGGCAAGCCGGACGAAGTGGCCGGGCTGATTGCCTTCCTTTGCTCGGAGGATGCGGCCTACGTGACGGGTGCGAATATCGCCATCAACGGCGGGCAGCATATGCACTGACGTACCGACAGGGCAGTACGTCGGACATACGTCGACGGACTGCCCTGCGGGATCGCCGATCGTCGGACAGCTCGCCGGCGTCCGCGTCGAGCCAGACGATGCGGCCCCCTATGGCCCGATGACGACCCGAGTCCAGTTTGAGAAGGTCCAGGAAAGCTTCGACTCGGCCCGTCGTCTCGGGCTCGTTCCGGCCATTGGGGCCGTGTGGCACAGGGCCACCGCGGCCAGCGCCTGTTCCATGCCCTTGAGCCCATCGGTCACCGCGATCAGGATGTCCTGGGTGCCACGGATCTTCAGGTCGTTGAACACCTTCATCCAGAACTTGGCGCCTTCGGTGGTCTCTATCCACAGGCCCAGGATGTCCCGCGTGCCGTCGGGCAGCACGCCCAAGGCCAGGTAGACCGCCTTGTTGCGCACCACGCCGTCCTCGCGCATCTTGACCCGCAGCGCGTCGAAGAACACCCCGGGTACATCACCTCAAGCGGGCGGGCCTGCCAGGCAGTGACCTCGTCCATGACCGCATCGGTCACCGAGCTGATGAACTCGGGCGAGACCTCGGTGCCGTATTGTTCGGCTAGAAACGCCTGGATCTCGCGCACGGTCATGCCCCGGGCGTACATGGCGATGATCTTGTTGTCGAACCCAGTGAAGCGCCGTTCGTGCTTGGGAATCAGGATCGGATCGAAGCTGCCGTCGCGGTCGCGCGGGATGTCCACCCGCAGCGGGCCGTCCTCAGTCAGGACGGTCTTGGCGCTCTTGCCGTTGCGCTGGTTGGCTGAGCCGACAGGCCGCTCAGCGCCAGGCGGATAGCCAAAATGTGGCCTAGCTCGGCGCCCAGGGCGCGCTCGATAAGCGCCTTCTTGAGCGCCATCGAGGCATCCTGAACGGCCTCCGCAGTCATGGGCCCCTTCACAAAATGGGCGATCAGGTCCTCTGGAATGGCCGGTAGCTCACGGTCCGCGGCTTGGCTCGTCTTCGTTTTGCGTGGCATACATGCTCCTTGGCGACAAGTTATGCCCTAAACAAAAAATTTCTGACAGGTCCGACTAGGACTGTACAGACATCTGGAACGGGTGCGTAGGAAATAGCTTACGCAACGCCTTAGGATTCGTGTCCAAATACGTACGCATGCCATCAAGTTGCACGGCAAGGTAATGGTCAAACACCGCGGCCTCGGGCGACACTTCTACACGCTCGGCCGCCTCAAAGGCTGCCAGCACCTTTGAGCGATCGACGTCAGCGCCCATCCACCCGAACACGCGGATGAACGTGTGCACCTTCTTTTCTGGCTGTTGTGTTGGACTTGTACTCGCGCAAGGTCGTGGGCTAGGCGATGGCGCCGACCATGCCAGCCGACCTGGTCATGTCGGCACTGACCATGGCGCTGCAGCAGCGTCGCCCAGCGCCGGGAATGGTGCTGCACTCGGACAGAGGCAGTATGCGAGCGCGGAGTATCAGGCCTTGCTGGCACGCCATCAGATCGTTTGCAGCATGAGTCGAAAAGGCAATTGCTGGGATAACGCGGTGATGGAGCGGTTCTTCCTGAACCTGAAGATGGAGCGCGTCTGGCAGCGTCAGTACGCCAACCACGACGAGGCCCGGCGCGACATCACCCATTACATCGTTGGCTTTTATAACCCGGTGCGTTTGCACTCAACCCTGGGGTATCTGTCGCCCGCTGCCTACGAGGCGAAATAAAACAACCTATCTGCCTGTCCGAAATAACTTGACCACTACAGTTTCGCCATCTGCAGCCGATGGCGTTGCTTCCGCACGCGACCACCAAACAAGGGGTGCCCTTTGGCGGTGACTTTTCCGAATTGCTGTCCGTCCCAATGCTGGCGAAGTCATTCCAGTCGCAGTTCATCGAGCGCCTTCAGTTGCTAAGGCGGGACGCGTTATATCTCGGACTGGGCAGGTGCGCATGGGCAGGCTTGCGCTATGCCGTCGAACGGGGACTGTTACGACAGGACCAATTGGTCGGCGTGTTTCCGTCGCCTGCGCGCAGCGGGAAGATGCTTGACTACTTCGTTCGCGAAGTATCGCTCGAACAATTGGCAGCGACCAGGCTCCGACACCATCAGGTCGAATGGCTGGATGCGGCATATGAGGAGATGACGGCGGCAATCGAACGGCTTGGCCATCGCGGTATCCTATCTGCCCCGCCCACCACCAGTGCCCTGACCATGGTTGCATAGCTGCCTCAGGCCTCTCCCTCGGCGTTCGAATAGCGGCCAAAAAAATGTTCCACCGCTCAAGAAAGCGGCCTACGATGGCAGCACCTGGCCGTTGCTTAGTCGGTCACAGCCAAGTTTAGATTTGAGCCGACGGTACCTCTAATGCGCCGAGGCACCAAATCTACGGAGAAATCGCCTCGACAGTTCTTGTATCGACAGGAATTTCCTCGCAATTGGCAATGCTGTGAACGGAGCCAGCGTAGTGGCGCTACAAATCAGGCAGAAGACGCACTACGAGAAGGAAAGGTAGCCAATCGCGCACGAAACTTGAGTATTGAATTGCGCAATCAAAAATCCCGCATTCAACCCGGCCGCGCAGCACCTTCAGCAGATGCTGACAGACCGTCTTGGTCAAGCTAATGCATCAGCGCCAGCAGCCGGCCGATCTCGCCCGGAGCGAGTGTTGGCGCCACAGTTGGCGTTACGGATCGCGCCTTGCCGGCACCCGGCGCATGGAGATAGACACCTCCTCGTCGGGGTCGGGAAGATCCGGGCATGTCTTGCGGTACGGCTTCTCGCCCATGGCCGTCTTCCATTCGTTGTGGGTCAGGTTGCGGTTGACAATACTGCAAGCGTTCTCCGGGCTTTGGGAATACTTAGCCCTCGACCACCAAAGCCGCACGACTGGACCGCTGGCTGAGGCGAAAATCTTGCCGTCCGGGCTGAAGGCAATGCTCGTGACCCCGGAGCCGAATGGCGGAATCCAGTACGCCTGACCTGCTCGTTCGCCAGAGATGCCCCCCACCTCCCCAGGCATATGGAGATGCCATAGCCAAAATGATCCATCGCTATCTCCGGAAGCGAGGTACTTACTGTCGGGGCTGAACGCGAGACTGACAACGCTTCCCCTGTGCCCTTCATGTGACTTGCCAAGAGCTTTACCACTCTTGGCATCCCAGAATTGCACGCTCGTATTGTCGGTTCCTGTCGAGGCTAAGTATTGGCCGTCGGGACTTATGGCGACACATCTTATGGCGCTATCGAGTCCGCGGACATTCCTGATCGCACAATCCATGGGTTTCTTGTCCCCTTTCAATGTCGTGGCGCCCAATGCCTCTCCGCTTTCAGTGTTCCACTGTCGTAAGGTTAGATCGAGACCTACCGAAGTGAGGGTTTTCCCATCCGGACTGAACGCCAAGTAAGCCACGCGCTCCTTATGGCCGTTGAGTGGTTCGCCCAACAAAGGTTCTCCACTAACGGCGTCCCAGAGACGCAATGAGTTGCCGGTGCTTGCTGAGGCAATGCGTTTTCCATCGGGGCTGAAGGCAAATGGCGCCCGGAAGCCGCGTTTCTCATCCAAGAGCTCACCCAGGAACGTCATGGTCCCGACGTCCCAGACGCTGAGAATTCCGGTGCCCTCAATTGAGGGGCCGACCCCGTCAGCATATGACCAGATGGCAAGGCGCTTACCGTCGGCGCTGAACGCGATATCCGATATGTAGCGTTCTTCGCTCATTTCGCCAACAAGCTGTTCGTGTTCCATATCCCAAAGTACTACTTTCTTCTCATCCGCTGATGCCAGGCGCTTGCCATCACGACTAAACACTACCCTCCCGACGTGACGGCCATGACCTCGCAGCATCTTTTTGAGTGGCGTGTCTAGGGCCTTACTTAGAACGTCCTGTGCCTCTGGGGTAGGAGCCGCCCTGACGGCTTCGAGCGCAAGCAGCAGCTTTTCATCGTCTATCGCTTTATCCGCAGCGATGGCGAGCCGCCCCGCGTTGGCCCGCCGGGTTTCCTGCTCGGCTACCCAATATTGCCAGCTCGCGAACCCCGCCACTAGCGCAACTACGAGGAGGAGCCTCCGCGTTCGGCGTAGACTTCTCTTCTGGACTTCGGCAGTTCTTTTCTGCTCATCCGCGATCCGTTCGGCGTCCCGAATCCGCCGCTCCTGCTCCTCCTTCTCGGCCGCCTCACGCACCCGCTGCGCTGCGCTACAGGCGCTGAGGTAGGCCCGTTCGACGGACGCTTCGGGCATGGTAAAGCGCGGATTCCCTACCAGGGCCTCGCCGTCCTTCAAGCGGCCGTCGCGGTGTACCAGGAGATCATCCCGCCGGCCGCCCTGATGCCACTCCTCTGCAGCGCGTTGCAGGCTTTCCAGCAGGCGCAGTTTGTCTTGGTCTTCGGCGAGCCAGGCGCCGAGTTGCGGCCAGGTACGCAACAACGCTTCGTGGGCCACTTCCATGGTCTCGCGGCCCTCGGAATCCCGGTCTGTGACAAGCAGGCGCGCATCGACGAACCGCCGAAGCAGCGGCATGGCGCGACGCGGCAGGTCGTCGAACAAGGCGCGGCGGCGCGCGTAGCCGCCCTCCGCATTGATCCTCACCATCGTCGGCACAAAGGCGGCATGGAGCGCTTCGAGGTCATCCGGCGATGGGTTTGCCTCTGTGATGATTCGTTCCGCTTCTCCCCGAATGGCGCCTTCCAGCCGGCCCAAGGATTCGTATTCGTCGACGGACAAACGACCGTCGCTGCCGAAGCGCTCGTAGAGCCGGCGCAGGGTAAAGGCCAGCAGGGGCAGCGCATCGCGCGTGCCCGTGTCGCTCACCATCGCCTCGACCAAGCCGTCGTCCAGATGCAACCCCGCCAGTCGCGCCGGTCCCTGGATGATCTCCGGAAAACTCTTGAGGGGCATCGGATCCACGGTCGCGGCCCGATACCGGAAATGGTGCGGATACTCGCCGTCCTGAAGCACCGGATGCTTCTGGAATTCGCCGAGAAAATCGGAGCGCAGGGTGGCGAGCGCCATCAGTCGCCGGTCACCGCTTTCGAGCGCGGCTCGCAGCAGCCGAAGAAAACGTGTGGCTGCCTCCGCGGGCGTGTAACCAAACAGCTCTTCGGCTTGGTCAATGGCCAGCAGTACAGTGGTCTCCGGCTGCTTTGCGGCGACTGCCAGATCGCGGGCAAGCCCCTGCAGGACGAAGCCATCCGCGGGAGTCTGGGTTGACGCCTGCTGCAGCACGGTTCGAATCGTGCTCCAGTCCCGCGGCTGCCCGCTGGCCTGGAAGGCTGCGGCCAGCGCCACTGCCAGCTCGTCGAGTGGTTCGATCTGGGGTCGGAAAGGCGGCACTGGCAGCCATTCGGCAAGTCTCTTCTTGAGCCGGGGGATGACGCCCGCCCGGGCTAGCGACGACTTGCCGCTGCCAGAGGCGCCGAGCAGGAGCACGAAGCGTCCGGCCTCACTTCCCTGGCGCCGAAGTGCATCTAGGGTTTCGAGGGTCTTGAGAATGTCATCACCGCGACCAAAGAAGATCGCCGCGTCCTGTTCCTGGAAGGCGAGGAGGCCGGGATAAGGCGCCCGTTTGGGGTCCCAGTCGAAAACATCCAGCGGATCGAGCCCGCGCTCCAGCAGGCCGATTCTGAGCCGCTCATAGCCTTCCTCCGATTTGGCGGTGAGATCAATGTGCTGGATGTCGCTAAAGACACCGCTTGCCTCGCAGGGCTGCACCTTGACCGGGAAAATCGCTTTGCCGCGCTCCCGCGCCTGTACCAACTCGGCAAAACACCATTTGGAGGCCAGCCAGTTCGGAGTCAGTAACGCGATCACCGCCTGGGACTGGCGCAGTTTCTGATAAAGCGTCTGCTCCCATCCGGCGCCGCCCTTGATTCCCGCCTCCGGGTCGAAATCCAAGAACAGGGAAGCGTGGCCTTGCGCTTCCAGCCAGGCTTTCATATCAGCCGCCGCCATGTTGTCGGCGCTGCTGTGGCTAATGAATATCGAGGTCATCTTCCGCTCACAATGGACACGCCGGCCTCACCCCTGCCCTCAGTCGATTTGCTCGTAGTCGCTACCCGACCTGGCCTGCGCCGGAACGGCCGCGCCCCTGACTGCCGGCGTCTCGATCGCCAGCGTGGCTGGCCGCCCGGACGGCCCCTCGGTGCGAATGCTCCGGCGCCCGGCGGCTTGCTGCTTCTTCACTTCAAGCCGCTTCTTTGCCTTCGCGTCGCCGGCATTCGCGAACGTGACGTGCTTGCCCAGCTTGGGATCGAAAAAGCCGATATAGCCACCAGGGTTGATGCCAAACGATGTCAACACCTTGCCGCCGTGGGCCTGGCCCAGGAAGTCGTTTCGGCTGCCGACCTCCGCGTCCGGCGTGAAGTAGAGCGGCAGCAGGAAATTGGATACCTCCACGCCGTCGCAGACATACGTCTCCGCCTGCACGGCATCCGACATCTCGTACCAATGGAAGACCGTGCGGTGCTCGGTGGGATGTGGCCCCGCGACGAGCAGGTTCACCAGTGGATCGGCGATCAACTCCAACGCTTCGTGCGACAGCGTGACGGTCCAATTCTCGCCCAGCTGTTTAGCCAGTTCGGTGAAGACAAAGCCGAATGGAATCCCGCGCGCATTCATGTCGTGGTAGCCGAGTGCGCCCTCGACGTCGACCTGGTCCCAAAGGTAGAGCACCGCATCGCCACGCATGTCGGGCAGCGCCAGCTTATCGGGCACGGTGGTGCTCTTGCCTTCTAGCCGCAAGGTCGCCCCAAGACTCCAGTAGGGCTCAAAATCCTCGCGGATCTGGCGATTGATCGCGCGGATAACCGGGTGCAGCTCCTTGTCGGCAATCTTTCGTGACTGGTTAATAACGGTGATTATCATGATGTCCCTCCCCTAAGGGACTCCCGGCGTGCGTGCCGGGAGGTACCACGTTGTCGCCAATGGTGGCGAATCCCTGCGGCCGACCTAGAATGAACGAACCCCTCGACTTGCCGGAGATCCCCATGCCAGACGTCACGATCGACAGCGCCAAGACGTTCTTGCTTGACGCGGAACTTCCCCCGGTGGATCACACGCGCGATCCGATGCTGCTGGACAGCGACACGCCGCAGTTCGATGCAAACAAGGACCAGGCCGTCGTGGTAGGTTCTGGCGTCCTGACCTTTGCCAAGGGAGTGCCGACCGCACGCCGCACCGCGGTGGCAAACTCGCTGCTGTTGGCGCAGCTGGTTGCACGGCGCACCGCAGGCGATTCGGCCAACGTCGAAGCCTGGTACAAGGAGTACGTGCGAGTGCTGGCCAATATCGGCTGGCTGATCGAAAGCACTACGGCCACCCGCTATGTCGAGGGCAGCGACAGGTTCGAGACGCACAAAGCCGTCATGTCCGTGGCTGCGCTGCTGCTCGGCCCGGGCGCCCCTGGCGCGCTCACGCTGGTCCAGACCACCCTCGATGGGTTGGCTAGCATGGATAAGAGCAAGCCGTGGATCACCATCTTCAGCCGCGAGACAAGTTCTTCCAGCGTGTCTAGCTTCCAGGTGGCGCTGGCCGAGGAGGCCGCCGACGGACGCTTCGTCGTATCCATGATGGCCTTCGCGCTGAAGGCAGGCTCGGCGGTCACGCAGGTGCTCTTCTTCAAGGCGAGCAGCAATGATGTGGAGTTCACGCATTACGACTCCAAGGCCGAGATCAATGTCGGCATCCTCGACGCGCTGGAGCCAGAGCTTGGCAACCGCGTCGCGCAGCATAGCAAGTCGTTCATTAGCCAGCTCCCCGATCTCTAGCAAAGGCAAGTTGCCGCCCTGCTCCTATAGCGAAGGAATGGTCACGATGTGGAAGTGCGACAGCGTGGCCAGCTCCAGGAATGCCATGGTCGCGTCCGCGCCGGGGCGTGGCTTTCCATCCCAGACAGCGAACGCGTGCAGCGATGGCTTTACCGGCGCGAACGCTCGTGCGAGCGCCTGAGCCTCGACCAGGATCCTTGTGTTGGCCATCCGGTAGTCCTGGTCGTCTTCGCCGGAAGGTTGCAGCACGACCAGATCGCCCTGCCGCTCCGCGGCACCGACATGCCGCCAGAAAGCCGCGCTCCAATCGCCCTGACGGTCGCGCACCGATGTCTCAACAAAGCGGCTTGCCTCGAACGGCAGCACGATGCGCCGGCGCAGCCCCTGCTTTGCCGCCACGTCGAGCGCAATGAGGTCCGCGCCGCAGGCCGCCGAGCACACGAGCGCGGCCGCCCCCACAAGCCGGAAGCCGGCGGCGATGCGCTCCGCGACGCGCTCCACGTTTTCTGGTGGAAAGCGCGCCGGCTGCGCACCCGGGGCATCGATGCGTCGGCCCGCCAGGGCCACCACGGCAGGCAACGCGGGAGACACGGCGCTCATTGATAGTCCGCCGGGGCGGGGTCCGCCCAGCGCTCCAGGCATTGCAACAGCGATTCGGCTGCGGCCCGCTCTGCCGCGTCGGCATGCCGCTGGTAGACCGGCAGGACGAAGTCGGCCTGGTCGCGCACGGTACGCCAGTTGTTGATGGCCGGCAGGCTCCTGTGCAGCTTGCCCAGGTCCGCGAGGATCGACGGCAAGTCATGTGCCAGAGTGCGCCGCGCGGCGCACTGGTAAACCCACAACTCGCTCAAAGCCGACCGGCTCCAGAAGTCCGGCTCGGCATTGTTCCGCTCCGGCGATGCCGTCGCCAACCCTTCCCAGTCGACCTGGTAGTCGCCCTCCGTCCCCGCCGTCCAGTGCGCGACAAGCTCCGCCGCGCAGCGATTGATAGCTGGGTAGTATGTGTTGCCAGCGCCCTGCGCCATGGCGGCCGCCTCTGCTTCCCGGTACCACCGCACGGTTTCACGAATGGCGGCAATTTCGGCATCGCGGCGGCCGGCCAGGCGCTCGACCATCGCCAGCCGCTTGCTGGCCGAGCCGCACAGCGCGAGCCGCTCCATCGACCGGTGAAGCGCGACCAACTGTGCCAGCTGACCCATGGTTGCAAGCAGCAGGTCCCTGGAAGCGTCGACGGCAGGTTGCAGCGCGGCGACGTTTGCGCCGGCAGTGGCAGCGACGGCGCGCAGGCGCTGCCATGCCAGCCGCACCTGCACGTTTGCCAGTTGCTCGGCGGACTGCAGGGTCGCCTTACCGTCCGCCGCCTTAAAGGCGGCCTGATACCAAGCGACGGCTTCCTCGAGCAAGCCGGCCTCCCGCCAAGCCGTTGCAAACGCTTCGGCCACTGCGCCCATGCGTGCCCAGTTGCGCTCCGGGTCGCCAAAGGTATCGTGCAGATAGCGCAGGCGCCTGGCGGACTGCTCCACATTGGCCCCGCTCACGCGCAGCTCCATCTGGATCATCTCGAGGGCAAGGAGCAGTCCCTGCGGCGACGCGATGCCGGCATAGGCTGCTGCGAAGCGCTGCTTCTCTTCCCGTGGCGCCTCGCTGGCCGCCCGGGCGCCGCCCGGGCCTATGTCCAGCCAGCCCGGCAGGCACCAGTCCGGGTCGCCGTAGCACTGATAGGCTGCCCAGGTATTGTTGGGCAACTTGTACGCCGCCTCCCTGGCAATCGCGACCGCATCGAGGAAGCGCTGGCCGTCCAGCAGGGCGCGATAGAACGCGGTGGCAAATATCTCAGCCGCCGCATCATCGACGGCCCAACCTGCGGCCACCACGCAGCGCACGCCGAGCTTGATGAGGGCTTCGGCCACGCTGGCGGCGAAATCTGGCCGATGAAGGGATGGCGTCGAGGTGCCCAGCAGGTTTGCCGTATCCGTCTTCGCAAGATGGCAGCAGTTGATGAACACCAGTTCGGGCACGCGCTGCATCCTGGCGAGTTCCTCTGGTCCGAGGAAAGTCCCGTTGGAAAGGACGACGCCACCTGCCCACCCTGCGCCGTTGTCCGCTGCCGTCGCCTCGTCGCTGGCCGCCTGGCCGTGGCCTGCAATGTGAACGATGCCCCAGTCGCCGTCGAGTAGCGTCGCCACGACCTGTCGACTGTCTGGCCCGCGGTCGATGTCGTTGGCCGCCGCAAGGAGTTTTACCTTTCGGTCGGCGCCGAGCCGCATTGACAAGAGCGCCGACACCGCACGCGCCTCTCGCCTCGCGCCGGGCAGCAGTGGATAGCGCTTGTCGTCCGTGCACGGATCACCGATCACGAGGATCGGCGCGCGCCGTCCGGCGTCTTCCACCTGCCGGCGGAACTCTTGCGTGCGCAGCTTGCGCAACAGCTTGGCGCGGATCGCCCACGGCTTGTAGTCGGCGTTTTCGCCGGCGTCGGTATCTCGCCCGCTGTCGAGCATCTCCCACGGAATACCGGCGGTTCCGGGGTCCAACTCGATCTGCATTTCGCTGGCGCCGGCAAGAAACGGCCGCACCTCGACCGGAACCAGCAACTTGAACAGCGTACGTCCGACACTGTCGTCGTTGCAGGTATTCGACGACGCCACGCTTACCAGTTCGCGCAGGAGGCGGCCCTGCGCCGCCACGGCACGCACCTCGGTACGTGCACGCCGAGTATCAAGCGTATAGATGATGGACGAAGCGCCTCGGACGTCGACCTGCGTGGTCGCCGTGATCAGGTCGAAGTCCGTGCCCCGATAGCCGGAATCCAGCGGCCGCAGCAGTGCACCTGGACTACTGCGGATAAAGGGCTTGATGACATAGCGCCCCGGACAGGCCTGGACCAGCAGCTGCAGTGCCCGCCACGCCTCCGCGGCCCGGTCCAGGTACAGCTCGACCAGGCTCAGACACTCCACGACAGGCCAGCCCGCCGAAGCCAGCAGGCGGTTGGCCTCACACACCCCTTCGGCCACCGAGCGCGCAGCCTGGCCGGCCGACATCCCGGTGCCGCCGCTGCCAACCAGCGTCGCGGCGAGCGAGAATGAAGCCGGCCAGGGCACCGACTCGCCCGGAGGGCGCGCGGCTTCAGTCAGATGCTGTGCCCAGGCGATGACGCCGAGCCGCACCGTCTCGGCCAGCCCGCTGGCGCGCAGATGCCCCTCGTCGCCGAGACCGGCTACGATGATGCCCTTGGGACGCGGCACGTCGCGCAGGGGGTTGATTCTGTCCGCGCTGGTATTGACGAAGACCTGCTGCGTCTTCAGTTCCTGCGGATAGCGCCCCAGTCGCATCGAGGTCGACATGGCATTGCCGATCAGCCAGTCCATGACGGCCTCAGTACCCGTCAGCGCGCTACCGCGATAGTGGCCCACCAACACGGGGGCATCGAAGAATTTCAGGTTGCCGTTGACAACGTCGACACGCAAAGCGGACACGCTGGTGGCCGCCACGCCGGCGGCGCGTTTCTGTCCGAGCGTCGCGCCCCGTGTCAACCCGCCGTCGGGCCTTGGCCCAGCGTCGCCTGAGCTGGCGAGCTGGGCGGGGACGGCCCGCGTGCCGCCATCTTGTAGCTTCATGGGAAGGCTCAGTTCAGCGCCGGCCGGATGACAGTGTCGGCATCGCAGTGCACAGCGTACAGCAGCCCCAGCGGGTTGCCATGCGCCTTGAGGAACTCCTGCCGCAGGCCGAGCACGACTTCGCCCAGCGGTTCGCCGTGCAGGAAGCGCTCGAAGAATCGATCCGCCCACACCCTGGCGAACAGGGCTGGCGTTTTGCATTCCGTGCCGATTACGCCGCGCGCGCCCTTGTCCATGAAGTAGGGTGCGAAGCCGTCATAGAACGTTGGTGACATCTCGGCAGATTCGCACGCGTTGATGAAGACCAGCGGCTGGCCGCCCAGCCGCACGGCGCGAGGCGCGGTGAGATCGAGGTCGTTAAGGCTGATCAGTTCGTCAGTCAGCGCCAAGCTCGATGCGCCGGGTCCTCCAGCCTCCGTCAGACCCCGTGATACCGCGTGGCAGTACAGGTAGAGAATCTGGTCCGGCGTGTCCCGGTTGTTGAGCGCGCCGATGAAATCGGTCGGCGTGGCGCGGTCGGTCACGGTGATGCCAGCCCGGTCCTTCCAGAAGGTACGCTGCGACTGGACGAAGTCCACCCCCATTGCCGCATCGATGCCCGCGTTGAAGTTCAGGCTGACTTGCAGGTTCGGCGCGCTGGGGATTTCCGGCGCCATCACAGCCATCGGGTTCTGCAGGGGAATCTGCTCGATGATGTGGCGCATGCCAAGAAAGTTGTTCCAGTCCAGCGGCACGGCGCCGCTCACATCTCCCATGTAGAGCAGTGGCCAGGGAATCGGCAGCGTCTCGGCGACAACCTGGATCTTGAGGCGGACGTCCGGATTGGTACTCAACTGGCGCAAGGCCCTGCCAACCGCCCTGGCGTCGTCGCCCGCGCCCGCGCCCTCGAACAGCTTGAGCATCAGCAGCGCGCCCGCCTTCGCCATGATCTCCAGCGCCTTGGCCTGTGCGTCCGGGGAGATGTCAATGTCGCGCTGGAACACGTAGCGGCCGGTCGGGTCCTGGTGCATCACCACCTTCATCAGTTCCGCACGGGCGCTGTTGATATAGCTGTCAATCAGGCCGGCATTGATCGGCAGCCGCACCCGGGTGGCCACAGGGCCGCACACCACGCACTCGTAGTTGCCGGCGCCGCCCGGATAGATCTGCAGGCTTAGATCGCGCGGCTGCAGGACGGCGACTCTGCTCAGCGCGCGGCCGCGCGTTGTGACCTCAGCGGGCGCACCCGGCACGCCCACAAGGATCGTCAAGTCCATCTGCTGGATGAACTGGCCATCCTTCAGGATGGTTGCCTTGAGCTTGCATGGCCCGCTTTTTAAGGGCGACAAGTCGAAACGCGCCTTGGTAAGCCCCTTGCCCGTGCGGGGCACGCGCATCTGGCTGGTGTGACCGGACGTTTCGAAGTCATCGGTGTCCAACTGCACCGTCAGCACGACATACTTATCTTCCGGCGCGAACAGGCCGCTTTCTGGCAGTGGTACCTCGGCGGCAGCAAGTGCAGGTCGACGCCGCACGACATCCAGATCAAAAGCCAGCGTGTACCACTGACCCTGTACCACCGACGCGTCCGGTGCGAGCCCCTCGAAATCGGCGTGAATCCAGCGCGGTGGGCCGGACTCCTCGGCCGGGGATGGTGCTTGCGGCTGGTCCTGTGTCGGAGGGGCGGCCGGCACCTCGTCGATGCCCAGAAGACCGCCACCGCTCATCGGCGGAACAGAAGGTGCCGGCGTGACACCACGCGAAGTACCTGTGCCCGTCCCAGTACCCGTGCCATCCGAAGTCCCCGTGCCCATCCCCGTGCCGAACGAAGCGTCTGTGCCCGTGCCTCCAGGCCTCCCCGTGCCTGCGCCGAATCCTATCGGGGGTGTGGACGGCTCGAAAGCTGTCCCCCACTCAGGCGCCAGCATTGAGGGCCGGGCTGATCCCTGTATCGCCGCGGCCCAGAAGGCATGCGCGACAGCGGGATGCGCGATATCGTTGTGCGCGCCGGCCGCGCCACCGCCGTTGCAGATGACGTTGCTTGCCTCAAGGTTAAAGACGCGGCCTTCACTGAAGTCGTAGGGGAGATCGCTGGCCGCCAGCGGCATGTCGACTATGCTGGTACTTCCCTGGATGCCGAATGCGCCAATGCCGCCGTACTTCGGCAAGTCGTCGCCAAGCAGGAACTGTCCTTTGGCGCCGGCGCCCAGCGGATAGAACTTGGCGACCGCTGTGTCATGCTTTGAACGCGTGGTCAGGATCGGCCCACGCACCATGCCATTTGCCACGATACGCCGGAAGTAGCCTGGGGTACCTGGCGCATAAGGAACATCGTCGGCATAGGACCATAACGAAAGAGCGCCCTGGACCAAGAAAAGAGACTCCACAGGGCGCCGCAGCGCGGCACCACCCGACTCGCCAGCCACCATTCCGGACACGACGATGCAGCCGAAGCTGTGACCCATCAGGTGGAAGCGCGCCCCGGGCGCAGCTTCCTGCATGGCGATCAGCAGCCCATGGGCGCCGGTTTCGCCGAAGCGGCGCGCGCGATCCTTCATCTTCCAGAAGGAGAGTTGGCGCAGCGGGGCCAGGATGGCTACCCTTACCCGGCTGCCGAAGCCCAGTACTTGCACATTCCTCGCCGCATCGCCAGCGTCGCTCCTTTCAGCCTGCGCGACGATGGCCTGCGCATCGAAGCCGTCCTGGTCCGCACCCGGACGCCCGTTTGCACTGCCGGTCCGCAGGCCGGACAGCTGGAAGAGTGCCGCGAAATCATCCTCGATGGCGGCCGTCAGCGCGGTGCTGCTGGCTGTGTCCGCATAGGCGAAGATTTTCGCGATGGTCTCGCGCGCGTTCTCGCCGAGTTGCGCGGCCAGAGCGTTGACGTCAGCATCGTGTCCGGCAGACAGCACGGCCGCCCCTTCCGCGGGTACTGTCTCCATGCCCCACGGCAGGCTGGGCCAGTGGATGCCGATCACCAGCGGGTTGAAGCCCGCGTGGTTGCCCTGCATCACAGCCAAATCAGCCTCGGAAGCGGCCATGGCGCGGATCCAGTTGTCGTACTGGGCAATGGCGGCGGGCACGTCGCCCTGCCAGCCATGACTGCAGACGAATACGTCGGTCACCGGCACGCCGGGGTCGGCGAGCCGCTGGCAGATGGCGGCGCTGAGCAGCGAGCCGTCAGGCTCTGTCCGTTCGCGCCCTTCCTCGTCGAACAGCACCAGGAAGTACTCAATATCAGTACCGGCAATTTGGCGAATCGGCATGGCAGTCTCCCCCTCTCACCAGCCGGGTTGCCCAGCGTCCCGGCGCACGCTCTATCTTGTCCGTCGTGCAGGCATGCGCCTGAGGCGGTGATTCAGGCCAGTCCCTGCTCGAACAACAAGGCCTCCAGGTCGCGACGCCGCAACAGGCCTGCCATCTCCGGCTTGCCTGCCCAAAGGCGCTTCATCGCCCGGATCTGCGCAGGGATGTCGGCGAGACGCCCCGCCTGAATGTCGTCACGGATGGCGCGCATCTCCTGGTAGCGATCACCGGCCGCATTGAAGGAAGCCCCCCGGTTATAGGTCAGCGACACCAGCGCGCCCAGGCAATCGGGCGTCAGGTTCTCTGCGGCAGGCGGCAGTGCCGCGAGCGTGCGGCCAATGAAGCGCGGCATCACGGTTTTCTTGAATACCGCGTCCGCGGCGGTGAATGCCACGTCTACTGACTTCATCTGCGGCAGGATCTGGTGGGCAGTCTCGCCGGTTTTGCCGCATGCAGGCTTCAGCGTGCCGACAGCAGGCTCGCCGATCGCGTCGGTCCAGTCGGTCGCCAGCACGTCCGCAGTCACGTAGCCGATGTCGTAGCCGATGCCGATAGTGACGCCTGACTTGCCGTGTGGCCATACCGGATGGCGATACAACCGGTTGTAGGCGGCTTCGCTGCTCACCTCAAACGCGACGATCATGTCCATCGCGCGTGTGGAGACCGTCGCCGTGCCAAGCAGCATCGCAGTCTCTGGGGGCGGATTCTCACTCTCGAAGAGCTTGCGTTCCTCATCCAGCGACATGTCAGAAGCCCCAAGCAGTCCCGGGGTGTTAATCGTTTCAGCGAGCAGTTCGTCGAAGGAAGACATGTGCGATCCCCTTGTAGGCAGTCCATCTAACTTCCCTTGCTCAGGATGGCGTCAACGTAGCCGTCCAGAAGGTCCGTCGGTACTGGGGAATGAAATCAGGGTGCGCCGGTCGGCCGTAAGCCGGTCATGGCGGCCTGCTTCGTGGCGCCATGCCCACCGATCCCCCAAGACGGTGGACAAGAACAGAGACTCGCTGTCTAGTCTCCTCGTAGGAGACTTCATGACCTGTCAGGGTCAATCCATCCGAATATCGGCATCCCTGCTTCCCTTTGTCTTATCAAGGGGTCTCGTCAGATGCCCCGAAAATTGCGAAAATAGCCCGGCTCGGCACCAATCGATCGTTGTCGACGTCGGCATGGCCAATAAAAACAGCGTGTTGGTATCCCTTCACATATGCCGTCGAAATTCCACGCAAATTCCGATTCGCTTCTGCCGCAAAGACGGCAGGTAAACCGATGGAATGCCGAGAACACGCCCCGCGTATACTCGCGAGCCAAGGCTGGCTGGATGTAATCTAGTTGATCACTAGAACCGCTACAAGAAGATCGCCGCCTAATTTGGCGTTTCGAAGGTAGCAATAGAGCTACTTACTTTTTTGGCAAAAAAGCAACCATAAAGAAAGCGAATGTGTTCGCTCACACAAAATTTCATTTATGTAACACTTTCAATTTTGTTGAACTCAGAATTAAATTTGTTTTCTCCACATTGGAGAGAATGTTGCTCCGCTTTTGCAGCCCAAGCCCTGCCCGGCTTCTCAAGAATGGGTATCACCTTTGAGCTACCAGAGAGCTCATCCACAATCGCCGTTCCAAATGCAGCCAAGCCAATGGCGCACCTCCACTCCTACGCTCCCACGGAAGATCCTTAAATGCTCAGCGAAAGTCGAGAGCAAACGTATCCACCTCCCGAAAATGGGTGGAATAAGGCACCACCGTGCACGCACCTACTACTCAATGCCAGGCTGGTAGCCGGTGACACTCATGAGTTGATAGCCCGCCCTCGTCATTGAACTGAATGCCGCCTGATACTGCCCTGACGGCACGCTATGTTGAGCGGCCCATTTTGATCCTTCCCCTTTCTCCCAGATAGCGGCGTAATGAGTCGTATTTCCGGCACCCCACGCACTGATCCGTACGGGACGATAGCCCTGCCGGGCCAGCCGGTCATATTCCTGCTTGTAGAGTTCCACCGACATGCCGTGATGCGTTTTCCAGTCGGGGCCAGACCTCTTCTCCCAGATAGCGGCGTAGCGATCCTGACCCCCACGTACGTACCCGCTGACATCGACGAGCCGATAGCCATCTGTGGTGAACCGCTCGAACTGGCGCTGAAACTGACCTGGCGTCAGGTCATGTCGTGCAACCCACGCGAAGCCCGCGCCCTTTTCCCAGATGGCTGCAAAGCGAACTTGGTCACCGACAGCGTAGCCACTGACATGGACAGGGCGATATCCTTGAGCTACCAGGCGGTCAAACTCTTGCTGATATTGACTCGCAGTCAAGCCATGCCGCGCTTCCCGGGGAGGCCCCGATCGCTTTTGCCAAATCGCGGCGTAGCGTTCGTGCCCTCCAACAGCGTAGCCGCTCAGATCCAGAAGCCAATATCCCTGACCAGCAAGCGTGTCCAGCTCGTGTTGAAGTTCTTCTGACGTCAGCCCGTGCCGGGCCTCCCAAGCCGGGCCCTGCGCTATTTCCCAGATGGTTGCGAAACGCGGCTCACGGGGACTTTGGGGCGAAGGCGGACCTACTGAGACAGGGGCGGTCACCGGAGCGGCACCAGGAGCATGGGCAGGAGCACGAGCCGGGACAGAATTACGGACGCGCTCCCCGGTCTGCGGTTTGGGCGCTAATGCCTCATTGACAGAGCGCTGATGCCACAAATAGCTGCCGGCCGCCAACACCAGTCCTGCTGCGACGCCTGCCAAGCCCATACGGGTACCGGGCGCCAGCGCGGACCGCGCCGGCGGCGTGGTCTCGCGCTCCTGCCTTGTCGGCATCTGCTTCGACTGCACATAGGGACGCAGAACTTTCACGAGTAGTTGAACGTCAGATTCCCAACGTGCGTGCGTTAGCTCAACTCCGTTGCGAAACGCCAACTCTCTCATGTCCTCGGGCAAGTCCTCTGCACGGGGCATTGTCGCACCATGCACCAGAACGGGTATGACCGGAATGTCGCGCCGAAGCGCCGATGCCGTTTCAAGACGTACGAAATCTGTCGAATCATCGAGCCGCCGCGCACCCGACTCGTCGCAGGCCGTAAGCCAACTCTTGCCAATAACCGAAAGTAGAACTCCGCAAGAGGCGACGTGTTCGTCGATCACACGTCGAAAGTCGCGCCCGGGCTCGATGCCAGCAACGTCCATGAACACTGCGTCGTCGCCAAAATGTTCGGTGAGGTCGTCAAACAGGCGACCGGCCTGTCCCTCGGCATCATCCCGGCGATAGCTGATGAAAATTGCACGCATGCCCATCTCCCCGGGTGGATTCGCGAGCCGAGGCCAGCTCCGATAGGCGCTCGAGTCCGACATGGCGATTCCGGACAGCGCCTGCCGCAGGCTTCCGGCATGTCACGAGACCAACTAATACTAGAACGCGGTTTCCCACATGCAAGCCACGGCGTTAGGCTTCAGTGCCACCACAGACCTCCACCCCTTGTCCCCATGCGCAACTGTTTTCGCGCGCTGAAAACCGTCGGGAGTGGCGCGGCTTCAAAGAACGGCCGGATGATGATCATTGGATGCAGGAGCCGTAGGTCTAATCGCCGCCGACAGCATGTACGGGATACCACGTTGGATACGCCTAGACCCTGCGACGGAATGTGAAGCGCACTTTCCGCAAGGAAACGTTTCAGTTACTTAACAAAGTTAGCTTCGCTCTCAAATGAATCATTCTTAAATCAACAAAGTGTCGCGACTAGAGCCTACGCGGCCGTGCTAGAGTTTCTTTGGCAACCAGCTACAACGCATGCGACCGACAGAGTGACGTTTCACGAATGATACGAAATCCGCTATACCACTGGTGTAAAGGAAATTTGTTTTCGCTCTACGGGTTGCCAGATACATTCAGGTCGGGAAAACAACCCGCAGCAAGGAGGCATTGCCATGAAAATGCCCTTCCGTATGGCATGTCCCTCGCTAAAAGCGTCTCCTTTGCAACAGCGTCTTCGCTTGACCGGCATATCCGGACGGGTTGGGGAACTCTTCGGCAAGGAACTGTTCTATTTTGTCGCATTTTGCTCGGCAGGGTTGTACATTGCTTATGCTCAGAGCGGCGGGTATACCTTTGTCGGCGTGGCGGACTGGGATCGCGACGGACACCAGGACATCGTTGCTAGGGATGCCAGTGGCGTGCTGTGGCTTTACCCAGGCATGAGCACGCGTGGCTACAGCACTGCGAGCGTGTGGAGATTGGTAACGGATGGAACGGCTACAGCTTTGCTGGCATAGCAGACTGGAATCGCGATGGCCATCGGGACATCCTTGCCAAGGACATCAATGGCGTGCTGTGGCTCTACCCCGGTGCAAGCAAGCGGGGCTACAGTTCGGCGGAACGTGTGCAGATTGGAAATGGTTGGGGCGGTTAAACCTGTGTCGGCGTTGGCGACGAGATAGACGGCAGCCACGTGCAGCGGCTGGTGGATGTCCCCGACATGATGCGCCAGTACCTCCTCCAATTGCATCGTTGACACTACTGACGCGTAGCCCTATACAAGAATCGCCGGCAGCATGGGGGATCAATTTTTTTCTGGCCGTTCGGCCCGTCGAGGCCCCAGAACTTTACGATGTAAAAACTGGAGCAGACACCGACGCTTAAGATGAACGGCGCAGCCTTGCCGCACTGGCTGTCCGCATTGCCGGGATCGATCGGGGTACCGTGCCCCATGCCGTTGATCAGCACTGTTTCGACCAGCGCCTTGCCATTGTTATCCTTATACAGCTTGTGCGCGTGGCCGTTGATCGTGCCTTCGGTATCCGGGATCTGGTCGATGCCCAGCACGTTGGCCCACTGGTCCACCAACTCTTTCTGGTCTTGCGGGTTGACGGTGATGTCGCTCGTTCCCTGCCAGATCGACACACGAGGGAACGGTCCATTGTGGCCCGATGCATTGCGCACCAGGCTGCCCCACTGGGGCGGCGTCAAATTCTTTATCGGTGCCAACTGGCCGGACAGGCTGACCCCGCATTGGTTCAGCGCTTCAGTCGCATCCTTGGCGCACTTGTACGGAATCCCCGCAATGATCGCGCCGCCGGCAAACAGTTCTGGATACGCCGCCAGCATCACTGCGGTCATGCCGCCTCCGGCGGACAGCCCGGTCACATAGACCTTCTGGGGATCGATGTTCGCATCAGTCTTGATCTTGTCAAACATTTGCTTGATCGATAGCGCTTCGCCCTTGTCGCGCTCGTTATGGCCAGGCAGGAACCAGTTGAAGCATTTCGAGGAATTGTTGACCAGCTGCTGTTCCGGCAGCAGCAGCGCGAAACGATGCTTGTCGGCGAATTTGATCCAGTCCGGCTCATCGTCATAGTCCGACGCCTGCTGCTTGCAACCGTGCAGCGCGACCACCAGCGGACGGGAAGCGCCGAGATTGGCTGGCAGGTATTTGAACATTTTGAGGTTGCCGGGGTTGGAGCCGAACCCGGTGACTTCGATCAGCGGACCAGTTGCGACGACGCAGCCGGGAAGGAACGGGAGAAAACTGCACCACCAGCTGGCGGCGGAAGCCGTCATCGGCAGCGCCAGCAGCAGCGTGAGCAGGAATGTATTGACCCAGCGGCTGGCTTGCTTGCTGCTCAATAACTCTGCGGTGAAGACCGCGTGACTGCCGCCACCCTTGCAGGTGATCGACATCGGTTCGTTGCCAGCCTTGATGTCCATTCCGAGTCTCCAAGCGTCAGTTAAGAACCGCTGTCAGGCGAATACGTCCGGCGGCCTCCGCCTGATACGGATCATTATTTCAACGCCTTTTTCGCATTCGTCTAAATGCTTCCAAGCAAATAGCGAGTCAGACCGGATTAATTAAATCATCACCTGGTTGCCGCGAGATGTTGCACTGCCGTATGAATGTAAAGATCAGCCTATGCTATAGGCGTCCGTCGGTCAACGCGATGTCTATTGAAATATCGACATATCTCAATTAACTATATTTAAATTTCAAGGTTGAAACACAATAAATTTTTGTTGGGTGCAGAAAGTTTTGAATATTCGGAGAATGAGGATATAACTACACACAAAATCAACGTCTACAGACCTGTGTCATAAAACTGAAACGACATCTATTGAAAAGGAATAGCCATGGCATCCTGTCGGCGCCGGGTGACATCCTGCGCGTGTTCGAGCTCGAGACGCAGCAGGAGCTGATGCGGGCGACACTCGACGAGACGGTACGCTCGCTCGACTTCACGCGCGACGGCACCGGCCTCGCGTTCCTCACCGGCTGGCGAACGCTGAGCTTGGAGCACCTGCCGCTGCAGCCGCAGAAGCTGATCGACGATGCGTGCAGCCGGGTCACGCGCAACCTGAGGCCGCGGGAATGGGAACGCTACTTCGGCGCCGAGCCTCCGCGCGACACCTGCCCGGTGCTGAACCCAGCGGCCGCGGCGCTGCACTGAGCCGGCGTCAGCACAGCCGCTTGCTCATGCGCGGCGCGTCCAGGCGCTGCTCGGAGCTCTCGAGGTCATGCCGGGATAAAGCCGGAAATGACACATAAGCCTAAAAGTAATAAAGGGCGAGTCTTTTATGCGTTCAGTTGCGCGGTGTGAGCTGCTCCAGCGGCTCGATCTGAACGAGCCAGCCTTTCAGCATCGTGACGATTCGCAACAATTCGGCCAGTAGGTCGAACGCCAATTCCGGTAAACTTTCCTCGCCAGTCGTCACGGTCATCCCTGCTCCGTTGATGACCGTATGCGCCATCCCGTGCAGACGCAGCAGCATGTCGCGCAGCCCATCCTCAGCGCGGGCCTCGGCCAGGATGGCATCGAGGTCGTCCACCATGCGCAGTAGGATCGTTGTGTCGTACGTGTCCTGCACTTGCCGCAACGCTGCCCGGTCAAGGCGACCGTACGCGGTCTCGACCGTATCGTTGGAATCGCTCATATGGATACTCCCGGTTTGTTTTCGCTGCGCAGCCCCTTGCCGGCGTCCGCGCGCGCTCGTTTCACGGCGTGGCGGAACAAGGATTCCTTGAGCCACGGCTCCGGAGGCCGCTTCAAATCGAGGTGGTAGTTGCCGAACCGCTTGACGCCGGTCGTACCATAAGGGCTCATGAAGGCGGCATCGGCCGCGGATACCGGTTCGCCGGCGGCGTGGATCTCTTGCATGATCCGTATCATGTCGACGGTGTTCTGCAGAATCACGGCCGACGCTACCAGATCAATATAGCGCACGCGCTTTTGCTGCTCGTTCGGATCGTTTTCGGTAATGACGTCACCGCCGAAGTTAAGCCATTTGGTGAAGGCGTGATACGATTCGATCTTGTTGGTGGTCGCCGTCACCTCCTGCCGCATGTCCTTCTGCGAAATCCAGCGCAGCAGGTAGACTGTGCGCAGCACGCGACCGAGTTCACGTGCCGCCGCAAACAGCCGGTTGTGCCGCCCCCCGTGGCTCAGCTTGCGAAGCAGCATTGGCGACAACATGACGCGGCCGGTCTGGATCGAAATCGCCACCTGCATCAGATCTTTCCAGTGGTTGCGGATCAGCTTCCAATCAATGACATCGCTGAACAGACTGTCGATGTGCTTGTAGCGGGTGCCCTTCTCCGCCTTGTAGAAGCGCAGATCCCTCAGCACGCGCCGCTCGACGCGTATATCGTGCCGCCACCACGCATTGAAGTCGTACACGTAGAAAAAGGCCTCGTGCTCGCGCAACGCGAATGCGCTCAGCGTCAGCGCGGTTGCCGCCGTGGAAAATTGCAGAGCGCCCTCGCGGGCTTCGCCGTATCGCTGGCCACGAATGATGAACCGGTGCAGATGATCGTCCGTCCAGCTACCATCTGGATGACTTCGTGTAATTGCCCGAGCGTCGTGTTCTCGGGAATGAGTACACGTCTCCAAACCGGCGGGCTGAAGCCGCGCAGCGTAATTCGGAGTTGACGGACGGAGGTCGCAGGTCGAGGGTCGGAAGCCATCCGCGCATTCTAGGTGGCTCGTTGGCCTCACAACGGGAGTCAGGGAGTTCGCCCCCGCTTTGGCGCGCTCTCCAACTGGTGGGCCGACACGGGCATGCTTTCGGCTCCATAACAAACACCACTTGACCGCGCGAACGCCCGTCGCACGACCATTTGTCCGTTGTCTCTCCGGGCAGTAGAACATACCGGAGGCTCTGACTCTATGGATTTGTTACTTGTGTGCCAGGACGAAATTGTAGCCCGCAGCGCTGTGGCTTCCACCAGCTGGGCAAACACCCTTGGCAGGATAGCCATCGAAGAACATGGACTGGCACTTCTGACAGAACCTCCAGTCCCTCTGACCGGGGCCGGAAATATCGTGCGGCAGGACGAAATTATAGCCCGCGGCGCTGTGGCCTCCACCGGCCGGGCAAACACCCTTGGCAGGATAGCCGTCGAAGAACATAGACTGGCACTTCTGACAGAACCTCCAGTCCGCCTGGCCGGGGCCGGAAACATCGTGCGGCAGGACGAAATTATAGCCCGCGGCGCTGTGGCCTCCACCGGCCGGGCAAACACCCTTGGCAGGATAACCGTCGAAGAACATGGACTGGCACTTCTGACAGAACCTCCAGTCCGTTTGAACCGACTGCGTTTCGCTGCTCATCCAAAGGATTACGAGACGCACTACCGGAAAAATTGCAATGGCCGCGAATCCACCTAATAGCCAATACAGAATGGATCTACGAGATCGAGGAACTTGAGGGCTAGAGGGTGCATCTGCTTCGCCAAGCACCCTACTAACGGCTTCTACTAATCTACTTACGTCCGAATTGAAGCGGCTGTTGCTTACTTCAATCGCGTTCCGCCGTGCCAAGGCGCGAAGAGGTTCAGGCAATGCTTCTTCGCTAGGCATGATGGCACCGTCGAGCAATACGGGGATAACTCGAATATTGCGAGATAATGCAGCAGCGATTTCAATGCGCACGAAGTCCTGCGGGTCGTTAATGCGCGGACCGACACCCGTTTGCTGTTCCATCCAGCGCTTGCCGATTATCGCGAGGAGAATCTCACAGCGGCCCACGGCCTGGTTAATGACTTCATCGAATGGCAGACCTGGCTCGATCGCGTCCACATCCATAAAAATACGGTCTTTAGAGAACCGCTTAACGCATCTCCTTATACAGAACTCATGACTCTTCCCGCAGTGCCTGAATGGTGAGCGCGGCGTCCATCGTTCGCTGCATGCCGATCCAGATCGTCTTGGCGCCGGGCTCACCATCGCTCTTGCGCCCAAGGAATCCCCCCAGGGAAGCAACCAACCGAATCATCTGATTGAGTGTGACCGGTGTCTTCGGACGAGCCTTCTTGGCGAGCACGTATGCCCCACGAATCTCGTCGCCGTCGAAGAACAGTGACGCATCCAGATCCGGGCAGGTTCTGCCCAACCGCATCAAGCGATGCAATACGCCATGCCACCACCATGTACAACGCCAAGGCGCGCTCCACACGATCCATTTGCGATAGCTGCAGCGCTTCGACCTTGCAACCGGTCTTCAGGACATGGAAAAACATCTCCACCTCCCATCTGGCCCGATACCATTCAATCAGTTCGATGACAGCATCGGCATCCTGTGCTTGCCGGTTCGTCAACAAGCGCCAAACCACTGGCTTGATGCCGGCGGGCGCTCCGATCTCCCTGGCCTCGACATGGGTGAGCGCCGCTCCAGTCGTACCCGGCAGCTTCACACGTTGTGCACGTAGCTCCTGTTTGACCTCGCGCGCTTTCTGGCCTGCACGCCCCGGCAAGATAAACGTGATTTCCCCAAGTACCGGGCTGGCTCCGACGCTATCCCACAACTTGCCTCCCTCGGCAAGGTTGCGGTTGTGTTGGCAGCGGATCAGCCAGTCGGCCGGTTGGCCAAGTTCCTGGGCGCGCGCCATCAACTCCGCGATATCACCCTCGCGGTCCGTCACATACACCAGCCGTGTCTGGGGCAATAGAGCGGCTTGCTCCGCAACCCGTTCATACCCTTCGATCCAGCGCACGCTTTCCTTGATCCCGCTGCGGTGCCCATCGGCGTCCTTCAGTTCCCGAGCCCACATCCAGGCATCGATCACCCCCAGCGGCTCCCGGTCTGGCGTCACCGCGTAGGTCGGATGCAGAAACATTCCCCGCTGGGCTTCGTAGGTCAACGGCCCCAGCCCCTCCATGTCCTGGCCATTAAAGTTCAACTCGGTTGTATCAGCGATGCACAGCACCACCGGAAACTGCGCGGCCCTCGCTGCAGTGCGCTCCCAATGGGGCTGCATCACGTCCCGCCAATCGATCTGCTCATTGCCGAGAAACCGATACGCTCCAATGGTTTGCGACCAGTCATCGCATGCGCCAGGAATGCTCGCCGTAGGCAGAGCCGCAAACCGCTTGAGCAACTCCTTGGCGCGCCGATCCCGCCGCGGATCACCAAGATCCAGACTCTCAAATTCCTCGTCCACCCATGCCCCCGACTCGTTGCCCATTGCAGCTCGAAAATCCGAGAGTAAACGCCAGTCTGCAGATGTTTACAACCCCTTACCTCGGAATTTTCGCGGCATCAGGCTTCTCGCCGCCGCTGCGGAGGCCGTTCTACTTCTGTATAAGGAGATGCGCTTAACGAGCTGGTCGTAAATAGCGCGTGTATATCCCGCAGAGTCATCGCGGCGATAGCTAATGAAGATATGACCGCTGCCCTTTGGTGTGTTCATGCTCCTAAACCTTCATGAACCTTATGGCCGCCTAACGAATAGGGTTTATCCCTCGCGCCGCCGGCGTCATCCCGTGCATGGGCGCGCCGCGAGGGATAAACCGTGTTGAACCGAACCGCCGCGCAGACGGTGCCTACTGGGGATTGTCGGCGCCGGCGATGCGCTCTGAATATAGGCGAGCCCGCTGTCGGCTGCCAGCCGTGGATCGGCGAGCGGCAAGACGGCCCGAAGCGCCGTGTTCGTCGGCGCCGCGCAGTGCGCGCGCAGCGGCCGACAGCGCTCGAAGCGCGGTTCGCGGTGTGCGGGACGCACGACGCCTGCCGGACAGGCCGAGGCCAGTCTTGTTCTCCGTGATACGGGATTCGCGTGGCGATAGACGGCCCACTGTTCGGTCCTCTAATAGTCACGTCACGATTCGCATACATTTTCGCCTCGGCGCCCGCGGATAAGCGAAAGGGCAGACTCATCATCCCCAGAGAGCAGGTTTGTGCCCACGAGCTTCTCCCTGCACACAGCTTCAGCGAGGCTCCGCCCTTGATACTGCTGAGCCATCGGACAACATTCCACACCCGCGCGGTCTTGTCATAGGACGCGGTCACCACCCGCTGACCGTCCGGGCTGAAGGCGGCGGAGCGAACCGGCGCCTGATGCCCGTTGAGTTGCGCGATCACCTGGCCGGTCGTCAACTCCCACACCCGCGCGGTCTTGTCATCGGACGCGGTCACCACCCGCTGACCGTCCGGGCTGAAGGCGGCGGAGCGAACCCCCGCCTGATGCCCGTTGAGTTGCACAATCAACATCGACGCGTAGGCTCCACGCCTAAGCCCCGGCTCAGCTTCTGCCGATTCCGGCGAGAGCCAATTCTTCTCCATCGCCAGCATGGCGAACCGCATGCCCCGATCGTGGAGTTCCGCGTCATTCGCCGTTGCCGCTGCCGATGCCAACACAAGTGAAGTCTGAAGCGCCATCGCCCGTGTCTGGCGGACGATCCACCCGCCGGTCACCATCAGGAAAGCGATTACGACTATTAGTACCTGAACGCGTCGTTGCGCGCGCCCTGTCCGTGCCTGCTCTTCCGCGACACGGGCTTGTTCCTCGGCAATTTGTTTTAGCCGCGACTCGCGCTCCGTGCGCGCGACTTCGTCTCGCTCGCGGCAGGCCCGTAAGTAGGAAAGGCCGTCCGCACCCAGCAATCGATCGAAGTCCGCACGCGGCCGGAGTGCTTCCGCGCTCATCAGTCGATCGCCGGTGTGGACCAGCCAGGCCGCCCCGTGCTCATTCCCTTGCCACTCGTGGGCGGCTCGCAACACGGCGTCAACCGTCTTTAGCGCATCCGCGTCCGCGTCGAGCCAAGTGGAGAGCGTAGGCCACTGCCTCAGTAACGCCTCGTGTGCCGCTTCGACTACGGTGACCTCCTCGGTGCCACCCTCGACTCTGCGCCGGTCTCGCAACAGCAGCCGTTGTCTGATGAGCCGTTCCAACACCGCACGAGCCGCTTCGGGAATTTCATCCCATCGTGCAACGCGTCGCCTGCGCTCGTCCATATGCGGATCGACGCGTGCAAGCCACGGGATAAAACCTTCGCGCAGCAGACCCTCGCACTCAGCCTTATCCGCTGGAATTGCGGGCTCGCGGGCCGGATCTGCAAGTGCCGATTCGACTGCCGCCTCAATGGAGCCGCGCACGCCCCCTAACGCCGCGTAGTCGTCCACATTAAGATTCCCGGCGCCTCCGTAGTCGATAAACAGCCGCTCGAGCGTAAAAGCGAGCAACGGCAACGCGTCCGCCCCTTCAGCATCCTGCAAAAGCCGCTCGGTCAGGGCCGGGTGTACCGTCAGCTTGTGCCCAGCGGCCGTGGCCCGCGCTGCAGGCCCCTCGATCACGGCTTTGAATTCGGCACGCTCAATTGGAGGTAGGCTGAAAACCTGCGGGGATATGCCGCTCAAGGTTGGCGCAGTTTGCAACCGCTCGTAGGCGTCTGTGCGGATCGCTACGACCACAAGGGCGCGCTGCCGCTTTTCGACCGCCTTGATCCCTTCGTTTTCCGCCGTCGTGAGCAACTGAGCGAGCAAGGAAAGGAAGTGCGAAGCTTCCTATTCGCCTTCGGCGCTGAACAACTCTTCCCCCTGGTCGATGCAGATCAGAATGGTCGGCAACACGGCATCTGACCCAAGTCGCGAGCGGTGCAGAGTTTGAATTTCGCCAAGCAGTTGCTCAAAGCGCTCCGGAGTCTGGACTGCTTGACGGATCTCGGCACGCGTTTTCGGCATACCGTGTTCCCGAAACTGCCGCTCGAGGCTGACGACAAGCCCGGTGGCGCCGTTAAGGACACCCCGTTCCGGCCGAATGGTTGGGAGCGGCAAGAAGTTTCGGTCATCGCGCTTCAAGCGCGGCCACAGACCTGCGCGCAGGAACGACGATTTTCCGGCGCCCGACGCGCCGAGGATGACGAACATGCGTTCGGTTCCGCGTTCGCGGATGGTTCGCAGCGTATCAAGGCCGCGGACGATCGCCGCCTCCCGGCCAAAGAACACGGCTGCATCCTCGGCCTCCAACGCTCTCAAGCCCGGATAGGGGAAGCGTTTCACATCGTCGGGCGGTGGCCAAGGAAAGCTCGAGGGATCGAGGCCAGCTCGTCGTAGTCCAAGCTTGAGCCGGGAAAGCCCCCCTTCTGCGAAGGAGACTTCAGTCTCCGGAACGAGCGGGTCATCCGACACCAGAATTCTCTGCCGTTGATCCCCGGTGACGAGGTCACAGAGTTGCCATTCAGCCGTCATCTCTTTCGGCAGCGTCTCGAGCGGTACTGACTCGACAAGCACGCCGAAGATTGTCTTGCCCAATTGTTTGGCAAGGAGAAACTCAGCAAGACACCAACGAGAGCCGCGCCAGGCGGGTGAAATCAGAAAAAGGACGGCTTCGCAGCGGTCAGCAGCAGCCTTGAGCTTTTCCTGCCAGCGGTCGCCAGGGGCAAGCCCCTTGGCTGGCTCGAGGTCCAGAAAGTATTCATCCCAGCCGTTATCGGCAAGCCAGCGTCCGATGGCAAGCGCGAGTGCGTTATTGGCGCTGGAGTGGCTGATGAAGATCTTGGACATCGCGTTGCCCACTTTTGCTTTTTTTTGCAAAGTCTGCGCGCCTCGGTCATGTTTGGCGGACGAACATGTACCGGAGAATTGCAATTATAGGAAGTCCATTTGTCTGCGACTGGCAGCGTGGCGAAGGCCCGCGCGGGCGCTCGGGACAGCAGAACCTGACATGAATGCTAGCGGATATCCCGCAATCCTCAGCGGAGGACTGAGGTCGGTTGAGAAACGGACCAACGAAATTTCGCTGCAATCTTGAAACACTCTGGCAAGCACAATCTACCGATCGGCATTGTCTCCCGCCTCCGCCGTGGCGCGCCAGAGTGGCGGTACGCGTCATCAATCTTTGAGCGCATGACTACCCCGTGCGGCACTCTATGCCAATCCCATACTGTTTCACTTTCGTAATTAAAAGACGCGCAACGGAGATGAAAAAATCTTTTATAGGTGAATTCCTTGAAGATCTGTTGGCCATTACCTATAAGCAAGCAAGCTCAGAGCGAGCGGGAGTTGGACGCGAGGTGGCGTATAAGTCGAGTGTCCCATGCATCCCGAACAGCTCCCATGGAGCGCGGGCCTTCAACTAGTGGTCCGCACCCTTTGCAACGGAGGCCATTTACTATCTTCCAGATAGGTCCAAGATGAATGAGAAATGATCGGCTGCAGGCGTGCGCGTGTTGGCGGCACTGGTATGCCCGCCGCGAGGAATGGAAAGCAATGTCGATGCGACCGAAGCCGGGGCCAGCTTGAGTCAGCCGGTCTCGAATTGTCGATGACCGAAACGGCACCGATGAACCGCCGTTCGATCCGAGTGGAGAAAGGGGCGTAGCCGACCCTCTCCAGTCATACGAAGTTTCGATCAGCGGGAGGCCGTTTCCAAAGTACAACGGTCCCCCATGTTGTCATCTCGGCTGCCGCTGCTCATCCGAATTGATGTTCACATGTTTCATATGTACGTGCTTTAGTAGACCTCTGTACTCTCCGTACGTTAGCCATGGCGTGGCCGGGAGGTGTGCGATGAACACGCTTCGCGATGCACTCCAGGAATACCTTGATCTGCGCCGCGGCCTGGGCTTCAAGATGCACGATGCCGGCTTGCAGTTGCCACGATTCGTCAGTTTCATGGAGACTCGGCAAGCCGAGCACATCAGCACCGTCCTCGCTCTGGAGTGGGCGCAACATCCGTCTGTTCAACCCGCAGAATGGGCCAGACGCCTTTGCTTCGTGCGCGGATTTGCTCGCCACCGCAGTGCAACCGACAGCCGCACGGAGATTCCGCCGGTCGGCATGTTGCCCCATCGGTCTACTCGAGCCAGACCTCATCTATACACGGAAGCGGAAGTACAGCGCTTGCTGGACGCGGCATTGGAACTGCCGGTGGCCTGGCCGTCGACGCCGCTGCGGCCTTGGGTTGGGTATTCCATTGCCTCATCGGCTTGCTCAGCGTCACCGGCCTGCGCATCAGCGAAGCGCTGAACCTCGAACTCGGTGACGTGGACCTCGAAGATGCCGTCCTGACGATTCGCGGTGCCAAACTCGGTCGGTCTCGACTGGTCCCCATTCATCCGACCACCTGTGCTGTCCTGGCCGACTACCTCAGACGCCGCAAGCAGTTCCTCGGTTGCCGCGTCTCGTCCTATGTCTTCGTGACGAGTCGCGGAACCCGGCTCGACATGGGCCGCGTTCATCGGACGTTCTACGCGCTGTCGCGGCAAAGGACTGCGTGCAGAAGGCGCAAGCAAGGGGCCGCGGTTGCATGACTTCCGACACCGCTTCGCCGTTGAAGTGCTGATACGTTGGTATCAGGCGGGGGAGGATGCTTGGCGGTTATTGCCGGTTCTGGCGACCTATCTCGGGCACGTCTACGTGGCCGGCACATACTGGTACCTTAGCGGCTCGCCCGAGTTGATGGCGCTGGCGATGGATCGGTTGGAACGGCGTTGGGGAGAGTCATCATGACGAGCAAGCCCACCTTCGCAGCCTTGCTGGAGAAGTTCTTTACCCAGCGCCTGATACACCAGCGTCAAGCCAGCGTGCACACGATCGCATCGTATCGCGACACATTCCGGTTGTTGCTGGAGTTTGTACAGCGGCGCCTGCACAAGGCGCCATCCACCCTCGCGCTGGAAGACATCGATGCACCGCTGGTCATGGCCTTCCTCGATGAACAGGAAGGGGTTCGTGGGGTCACGGCTCGAACGCGTAACCTGCGCCTGACGGCGGTGCACTCGTTCTTCCGATATGCAGCCTTCGAAATGCCGTCACACTCGGCCCATATCCAGCGCGTGCTGGCCATCCCAGCCAAACGGTTTAGCCGAGCACTGGTGCCATTCCTAAGCCGACAGGAGGTCGATGCATTGCTCGCCGCGCCGGATCAGCACACCTGGTCAGGTCGCCGCGACCACGCTCTGTTGCTGCTGGCTGTCCAGACGGGATTGCGCCTGTCGGAACTGACCGGCCTTCGATGCGAGGACCTACACATAGGCGTCGGGGCACATGTACGCGTGGTCGGCAAGGGGCGCAAGGAGCGTTGCACACCACTAAGCAAGAGCACCCGCGCCGTCCTGGCCGCGTGGGTTCGAGAGCCACCGCGGGTCGAGAACCAGCCATTGTTCCCAAATGCACGTGGCGGCCGGCTGAGCGCACACGGCGTGCACTACCTGCTTCACAAGCATGTCGCGGCAGCCGCGGACCAATGCCCCTCGCTGAGGAACAAGCGCGTAAGCCCGCATGTGTTGCGACACACGACGGCGATGGATCTGCTGCAAGAAGGGGGCGAACAATCGGTAATCGCACTGTGGCTCGGTCACGAATCAGTGGAAACCACGCAGGTCTACTTGGATGCCAGCCTCACGTTGAAGCAGGAGGTTCTCGACAGGACTACGCCCCCTAATGGCACCCCGGGGCGATATCGGCCGGATGATCGATTGCTGGCGTTCCTTAAGAGCTTGTAGGCTAAGCCTATGTCCCGCGCTGCGTCCGGCCGGCTCCCGTCATTCTGTCGATCTCCTGCGCGACGGGACATAGTTCTGCGCGGGAGATAGTCAAGTCTATTGCCTGCAGGCAATAGGCTTGAGACCACAGCGCTTTACGCTCAGGTCGCCACGGATCTGCTGCGCGAGGTCGTCAGCCCGCTGGAGAACCTCCGCTCCACCTAGGCTTTGCGCCATCGAGCCTCTCGTGCTCGAGGTCGCGGATATCTTCCGCCATGGGCCGGCCTGGCGACGGACTGCACACCTTAGCCTGGCGCAATTGCAAGTCATGTCGGCCATCGAACAGTGCCGCACCGGGGCACTGGGAGGGCATGTGCTGCGCTGTTCCGGCTGCGCCAAGCTTGAGGTGTCCTATAACTCCTGCCGCAACCGGCATTGCCCAAAGTGTCAAGCCAGCGCTGCGCATCGCTGGCTCGAAGCGAGCAGCGAGGATCTGCTCCCCGTCGAGTACTACCACGTCGTGTTCACGCTGCCTGCGCCCATCAGCGCCATCGCCTGGTACAACAAGGCGGTGATCTACGGCCTGTCGTTCGATGTCGCCGCCGACACCCTGCGGACCATCGCCGCCGACCTGAAGCACCTTGGCGCGCAGATTGGCGCCACCCTGGTGCTGCACACCTGGGGATCGGCCCTCACGCATCATCCGCACGTGCATGGCATCGTCCCCGGCGGCGGCCTGTCGCTAGATGGCCAACGGTGGGTAGCTTGCCGCCTCGGCTTCTTCCTGCCGGTCCGCGTGCTCTCCCGCTTGTTCCGCCGCCGCTTCATCGAGGCCCTGCAGACCGCGCATGGTCAGGGTCAGTTGCAGTTCTTCGGTGACTATGGCGCGCTCGCCGACCCGGCTGCCTTCGCACAGTGGATCGCACCGCTACGCACATCCGAATGGGTGGTCTATGCCAAGCGACCGTTCGCCGGGCCAGAGGCGGTGCTGGCTTATCTGTCACGCTACACCCACCGCGTAGCCATCTCCAATCAGCGCCTGCTCGCCCTGGACGAGCGTGGCGTGACCTTCCGCTGGGGACTACCGGGCCAAGGGGCGCACCCGCTACAAGACCATGACGCTGGATGTCGGTGAGTTCATGCGGCGCTTCCTGTTGCACGTGCTGCCTGCCGGCTTCCACCGCATCCGGCACTACGGCCTGCTTGCCAATCCGGTACGCCGCGCGAATCTGGCCAGAGCGCGCGAACTGTTGAAGGTCGTACCTACGGTGGCCACTCCACCTGATGACACCGATCTCGCTGCACCGACGCCCTTCCTCTGCCGGCACTGTGGTGCACCGATGCTCATCATTGAGGTCATCCCGCGAAGTGCTTGCATCCGCGGACCGCCACCACGGCGAGTCGTCACATGAAGCCACACGTCCTACGTATCAAACTCGACCGTCGGCTCTTCGGACACCGGAGCCGCAAGCGGACAGTCGTGCTCGCTGTCTCAGGCCGCCTCATTGCACGCTCGCGGTGTCCAAATGGTCCTGAGTTGCCGCAACCTCACCCCATGCCTACGTCCGCTTCACGCCACGCTCCCTCCGACATCGCCCGGCTCTGTTGATCGAACAAACGCTTCAATCCCCATAGCCCACCACGCTGCATCGCTGCACCTCGCGGTTTCCTCCCTCGAGGATTGTTCGACGCCTGCCCACGGGCGCCACCGCCTCTCACGGTCCTGCAGACGAGGGCAGACATCAAACAATCCTTAACAGATTCAGTCGCTCGAAGAAGATTTGCGACCGTCTGCTCGCGGACCGAAATGAGACGAACGTCGAAGGCGCGGTAACCCCTTCATTGTGTCGGCCATTACCGACCAACGCGTCTAACCGCCGGCGGTCCGCTCTTGTCCTGAACGCGGAGTGCCCCGTTCCCTCGGCCAGTGTACCGAGGAGCAAAGGCTCACCATATTAAACCGTGCGTCACGGCAGTCGCGCCATTGCCAATTCGTTTCCTAAACGGAACGAGGGGAAAGCTACCCGGAGCTTGCGTGTAGCCTCATGACAAACGCGCATACGCCGTGAAGAAGAGGATCGTCGGAGCAGCCAGTGCGATATCGGCCACCCCGTTCGCGTAGTTGCCACTCGAGAAGTCCGCAAAAATGCGCGCGCCCAGAAATGAGATCAGTAAAGCACCCAGCATGCCGACATAGGTGATCGCCACAAGGGGCGGCCGAATGGCACCTGGTGTTGCCGGTAGAACACACTTTCACGGGTGAAAGCGACGGCTTCCGGTTTCAAATCAAGACTGAGCTTAATCTCTGGCTCGATGGCACCAAGGTAGGCATAAGAGCAGCGGATAAACGCGGTGCGGTGGTAGAGAATTGCCATCAGATAGAGGATGACCATGAGCAAAATGCTCTGAATCAACCCGTATGGAAAACCCCGCCGCAGGTCGCGCAGCCCTGATTCACTCGATATCCCGGTCACCTTGGCAATTAGACTAACGAGAAGCGGTTGGGCCTGGGGAACATTAAACGTCAGAAGCGCTGCCACCCCGACCACGGCGAGCAGTTGCAGCTACGTCGCGTTCCGCTGCTCCCACATCTGCAGCGTTAGCTCGTACGTCTTCTGATAGTGCTCCGCAACAATTTGCGCACTTTCATGCATGGAATGCTCCTTGCGTTGCCTGACACGATTGGGTGTTGCGAATATGAAACGGAGCAGCGAGTTCGGGAATCGGGTTTCACCGCGCAATTCAATGTCGCCAGGCCAAGTCGGGATGAATTCCTAAACTGGAGTTTGTGTGCTCGCAGACTGTGACAATCGCCGCACAGATTTTGCCGTGGAACCAAGAAAGCAGGCAACGACATGTCCCGGATCTTCATCAGCCACTCTAGCGCGAATAACGCGCTGGCGCTCGCGGTAGGCCGCTGGCTCAGTGACAAGGGCTGGGATGACTACTTCCTGGACCTCGAGCCCACAAAGGGGCTGGCCCCTGGCGAGCGCTGGCAGGAAGCGCTGAGGAACGCTGCTGGCCGCTGCGAGGCGGTGCTTTTCTTGATTTCTCCCGCATGGCGCGACTCGCGCTGGTGCCTCGCCGAGTTTCTGCTTGCCAAGCAATTGGGCAAGACAATTTTCGGTGTGCTCGTCGAGGCAGTTGCACTCGACGCCTTGCCGAAAGAGATGACGGCGGAATGGCACCTCTGTGACCTGGTCTCCGGAGATCAACGCCTGGTCTTCCGAGTTTCACATGATCCCATTGTGGCGGAGACCAACGTCTCTTTCGGTGAAGCCGGCCTTGCCCGACTCAAGCTTGGGTTGCAACGGGCCGGGCTTGATCCTTCGAATTTTCCATGGCCGCCGGCTGACGATGTCCGACGCCCGCCCTATCCTGGTCTGAGAGCATTGGGGGAAAAGGACGCGGCCGTTTTCTTCGGGCGCGAAGCGGCAGTAGTGCGCGCGCTGGATACGCTGCGAACCGTCCGGGAACGGGGCACTGAGCGAATGTTCGTCGTTGTCGGCGCGTCCGGCGCGGGGAAGTCATCCTTCCTGCGTGCGGGTTTGTGGCCGCGTTTGAGACGCGACGACCGCACCTTTCTCCCGCTTCCGGTGATTCGTCCGGAGCGGGCGGTACTACACGGCGCCGCGGGACTTGTCGTCAGCCTCGAGCAGGTCTGCCGCGAACTCGGTTCCACCAGGACGCGCGCGGAGATCCGCCACGCGATTCAGACCCCGGGGGCGGTTGAACAACTTCTCGGCGAAATTCAGGTGCTGCACAGTTCGCGGCTCGGGCCGGGTGTCCCGGTGCCGACCATTATGATCTGCATCGACCAGGGTGAGGAGCTATTCGGCGTGGAAGGCCAAGGTGAGTCTCAGCAGTTCATGTCCCTGCTGGCCCGGATCCTCGCTCCCGCGCAAGGCGAGGACCCTGACGCGATTGACAGGCGTAAGCGCGCCCTTGCTGTTGTCGCCATCCGCACCGACTCGTATGAGCAGTTGCAGACCGAGCCGACGCTCAGGAGTATCGCGCCGCAGGTCTTTAGCCTTCCTCCCATCGAGCGTGTCGAATTCAAGGCCGTCATCGAGGGTCCCGCCGCACGGGCGACCGGCGCCGGACACAAACTCACAATCCAGCCCGCACTGACCGAGCGGCTGCTCCAGGACGCCGAAGGGCCAGATGCGTTACCGTTGCTCGCCTTCACGCTTGAGCGCCTCTATACCGAATATGGCAGTAGCGGACACCTGCGCCTTGAGGACTATCAGGCGCTAGGGGGGGTGCGTGGGTCCATCGACGCAGCCGTGGAGGCCGCATTTGCCGATCCGCAACGGCAACCCGCCGTTCCTGCCGGCAAGGCAGACCTCGAGCGTCTGCTACGCCAGGGATTGATTCCGTGGCTCGCGCGCGTCGATCCGCAAACAGAAGAGCCGCAGCGACGCGTGGCCCGCTGGGATGAGCTTCCAGAAGCGGCTCATGCGGTCCTGGAAAGGCTCATCGAACAGCGGCTGCTGTTGCGAGACCGGCGAAAGATCGAGGGTGGCGGCGACGAGGTCACAGTCGTCGAAGTCGCACACGAAGCGCTGCTCCGGCAGTGGCCGACCCTGACAACCTGGCTCGACGCAGATGCGGACGCCCTGAAGACCCTCGATGCCGTGCAGCGCGCTGCCGACGAGTGGCAGAGGAATGCTCGCGGTCAGGCCTGGCTGGTCCACACCGGTGAGCGGTTGACCAGCGGTGAGGCGCTCAGGGAGCGCAACGACTTCAGACGCCTGTTAGGTCCGGATGGTCTCGCGTATTTAGGCGCGTGCCGTGAACGGGACGCGATTGCACGTGCTGAGCGTGAAGGACAGTTGAAACGGGAGCTGGAACAGGCAAAGGCGCTGGCGGAATCTCAACGGCAGCGCGCCGACGAACAAGCCGCGGCGCGCATCCGGCAACGGCGTTTGAGCTTGACTCTTTTCGCATTGGTCGTGCTGGCGGTGGGGACCGCGTTGTACGGCTGGCAGCAGAAACGGGCGGCGGAGCAACAGGGTCAGGTGGCGTTGTCGCGCCAACTGGCTGCGCAGGCCGTCAGCGAAATTGGACGAGACCGGCAGCTGGCGTTGCTTCTGGCAGTCGCCGCCCACCGGACAGTTCCTGCCTACGAGACGAGATCCAGTCTGGAGAAGGTACTTACAGCCCCGCCGCACTTCAGGACTTTTCTGTCGCGCCAACCAGGCGAGGTGCGGAGCGTCGCCTTCAGCCCCGATGGCAGGACCCTCGCTACCGCGGACAGCCCAGGCGGCGCAGGCGAGGAAGGGACCGTGATCCTGTGGGACGTCGCGCGCCGCATCCCGCTGGGCGAGCCGCTCACGGGTCACCAGGGTGGGGTGTGGAGCGTCGCCTTCAGCCACGATGGCAGGACGCTCGCCTCCGCAGGCATGCACGGGACCGTGATCCTGTGGGACGTCGCGCGCCACACCCCGCTGGGCGAGCCGCTCACGGGTCATCAGGGTGGGGTGTGGAGCGTCATCTTCAGCCCCGATGGCAGGACGCTCGCCTCCGCAGGCGATGACGGAACGGTGATCCTGTGGGACGTCGCGCACCGCACCCCGCTGGGCGACCCGCTCAGGGTGCAGAACTTGTCGAGTGTCGCCTTCAGCCCCGATGGCCGGACCCTCGCTACTGGAGACAACCCAGGCGGCGCAGGCGAGGAAGGGACCGTGGTCCTGTGGGACGTCGCCCGCCGCACCCCGCTGGGCGAGCCGCTCAGGGGGCATCAGGGTGGGGTGTGGAGCGTCGCCTACAGCCCCGATGGCCGGACGCTCGCCTCCGCAGGCGACGACGGAACGGTGATCCTGTGGGACGTCGCGCACCGTACCACGCTGGGCAAGCCGCTCAGCGGACAGGGGCGGGTGTTGGGTCTGACCTTCAGCCCCGATGGCAGGACCCTCGCTACCGCAGTCTTTCTTACCCCAGCCATGGTCACCTTAGGCAACCCAGGCGCAGGCGTGATCCTGTGGGACGTCGACGACCGGACCCCGCTGGGCGAGCCGCTCGACGGTCGTCAGGATGGGGTGTGGAGCGTCGCCTTCAGCCCCGATGGCACAACGCTCGCCTCCGCAGGCAAGAACGGGACCGTGATCCTGTGGGACGTCGACCGCCCCCCGTTGGGCGAGCGGCTCGGGGGGAATGCTGAGCATCCGGTGTGGGACGTCGCCTTCAGCCCCGATGGCGGGACGCTCGCGGTCGCAGGCGCCCAAAGCTCCGCAGACAGGGACAATACCGTGATCCTGTGGGACGTCCCGCGCCGCACCCCGCTGGGCGACCCGCTCAGGGGGCAGAAGCTTGTGTCGAGTGTCGCGTTCAGCCCCGATGGCAGGACGCTCGCGGTCGCAGGCGCCCAAAGCGCCGCAGACAGGGACAACACCGTGATCCTGTGGGACGTCGCGAGCCGCACCCCGCTGGGCGAGCCGCTCACGGGTCATCAGGGGGGGTCGAGTGTCGCGTTCAGCCCCGATGGCAGGACGCTCGCCGTCGCGGGTACGGACGGCACGGTGATCCTGTGGGACGTCGCGCACCGCACCCCGCTGGGCGACCCGCTCAGGAGTCATCGGGGTGGGGTGTCGAGCCTCGCCTTCAGCCCCGATGGCAGGACGCTCGCGGTCGCAGGCGCCCAAAGCGCCGCAGACAGGGACAACACCGTGATCCTGTGGGACGTCGCGCACCGCACGCCGCTGGGTGACCCGCTCAGGGGACATCAGGGCCCGGTGCTGAGCATCGCCTTCAGGCCCGATGGCAGGACGCTCGCCTCCGCGGGCCAGGACGGGACCGTGATCCTGTGGGACGTCGCACACCGCACTCGGGTGAGCGAGCCGTTCACCGTTTATCAAGGGCGGTCGGTGGAGAGCGTCGCCTTCAGCCCCGATGGCACTACGCTCGCCTCCGCGGGCGAGGACGGGCCGGTGACCCTTTGGGACGTCGCGCACCAGACTATGCTGGGCGAGCCGCTCCAGGGTCACGACGATCACGTGCGCGGCATCGCCTTCAGCCCCGATGGCAGGACGCTCGCCTCCGCGGGTGGAGGGGTCGGGATCCTGTGGGACGTGGACTCCGTTTCATGGATGGGCAAGGCGTGCGCCTTAGCCAACCGGAATCTGACGCATCGGGAATGGGCCCGATACGTGGGGGCAGGTGTTCGCTATCAAGCACCCTGCCCTGATCTGCCGGTGCCGACAGACTGACTCGTCCCAATGGGCGTCGCTGTCTTCCGCGCCCATGAGCCGCAACGAGGATACGATGGTCGAGACGGTTAGCCAACTGTCCGCAGCGGCGCCGACGAGCAGAGAGCCACGCTTTAACGACGATCGTCTCGTGCAGGTCCGGGAACGGACACTCGCAAGTCTTTGCTGGACGGCGGAAACGGGTCAGTGGATAGGGGTAGGAAACGGCTTTCGCCGTCCCCTCCCTCCGAACCCGGTGTGCGGTTTTCCCGCGACGGGCTCTCCAGTCAGTTGTTTCCACATCGGGATTGGCGCGCCAATTGATGAGCCTCGTACATCGTGAACAGCCCAAGATTGGCGAAGAAGGCATTTGGCCATCGACTGTGATCGCGAAAGCATCGGCCCTGACCTGGACGATGTAGCTGTCGGCGCAGGACCGCTCGCAGTCGACGACGAACAAAGCCGTCGACGGACGAGAAGGTGTATCGGTGGGCATGCCGGAAGTATCCGAACCAGCCCCGCAGGATCGGATTGATCGACGCGATGATGCTCTCGATCGAATCGCCCCGGTGGCGCTTGGTCAGGGCGCGGACTCGATCCCGCAGCCCCATCAGACTCTTCTTGCGCACCCAGCGTTGGCCCGCCTCGAACCGGTAACCCAGAAACTCGAAGCCATGACCCTGCAACCGGCAGTCCCCAATGTGGGTCTTATCGGGATGCAGTTTCAAGCCGTTAGCGTCCACCCAAGCCCGCAGGCGAGTGAAAGCAGCTTCTGCTTCCTCACGCGTACGGCATAACACCACGGCGTCATCCGCGTAGCGCACCATGACCAGCCCTGCCTGGCGCATTTCTACGTCAAGTTCGTGCAGGTACAGATTTGCCAACAGGGGGCTGACAACCGCCCCTTGCGGACTGCCAGAAGTCGGCGTCCAACGCGTCATGTCTTCCATGATGTCTTGCTTGAGAAAGGACTGGATGAGATCCAGAACTCGGCCGTCCGCGATTCGCCCGGCCACTCTCGCGAGAAGGGGCAGGTGTGGGATCGAGTCAAAATAGCTTTGCAGGTCAGCATCGACCACCCAGCAGTAGCCCGCTTTCACATGCTGGTCAACTTCTCGGAGCGCGTCCTTGCATCCCAAGCCCGGGCGGAAGCCGTAGCTTCTTGGCTCGAACTCGTGCTCGAAGATCGGCTCGATGACCAGCTTCAGGGCCGCTTGAACTACGCGGTCCTTCACAGCGGGTATACCGAGCGGGCGACGTCCTTTACCTTTCGGTATGTAGACGCGCCGCACCGGCTGCGGGCGATAGCTACCGTCCTGCAATGCATGCGCCAGTTCAGCAAGATAGCGGTCCCGCGCTTGCGCGAATCGCTTCACGCTCATGCGGTCCACTCCCGCCGCTCCGGCGTTCTTCTCGACCTGAGCCCATCCCAGCGCGAGCGTGTCCAGGCGAAACACCTTGTCAATCAGACTGTGCCATTTACCTCCCTTAACTCCGTTTTGTAGAGCAGCCAACATAGCGTCCGTCCAGATTGAAGCTGACGCGAATTTCCGCTGCACGCAGCTTCCCAGCGCGTTTGCATCTCGTCTAGTCGTTTCCGACACTGGCGATGCTTCGATCTTCATCTCTGCTTCCTTCCGGTCTTTGCTATCAACTTTCCTGCCCCGCTTCCCTAGTGCGCCTTTTGCTCTGACGCAGGTCTCCACGGCTTTACCCTTCCGTGTGCAGTACTATCGGGACTCTGACTCCTGCCAGCGTTCACCTCGCCGGCAGGTCTCCCCGCTTGCTTCGTGCTACCGTCCTATCGTTCCGTCCTCAACCACGTGGTACGCCACCGCACCGCTTTATCCGCCACGACAGCGTGCTGTGTTACTTCCAGGCTTCGCCACTTTAGTGCAGGCTCGCCGCCATACCCCGCCGAAACAGGTTCGTTAACCTACGGACCGACAGTTCGCTTCCGGTTACTCCCCACCCCGCCTCGCGACGACGCAGTTACCTTCAGCTACGGAGCTGTGGCCAACTCCGGCGGGGACTTTCACCCCGCAGATCGCACGCTCTCACGGGCGTACACTAAACCGCTGACGCGGTAGTGGGAGGCGGGCACCGGACTATGGCTGACGTTTCATGAAGAGGGTTGTCTGGCGCTGAACCCCAGCGAGGTGGTGAGCGGTGTCGCCAGGAGCAGTATGTGAACGCCCCGGTTGGGCATTCCACCCACTGCTTCCAGGAGGCTCGCCATGACGCCACTGCGCCAACGCATGCTGCATGACATGCAGATCCGCAACCTTGCAGAGAATACCCAGAAGTCCTATCTGATTCAGGTATCCAGTTTCGCCCGCCACTTTCGCCGTTCGCCCGAACTGCTGGGTCCCGAGGAGATCCGGGCCTGGCTCGTCTATCTCCGCGAAGAGCGCAAGCTGGCACCCGCCAGTCTCGGCGCAACGATCGGCGCACTGCGCTTTCTCTACCGCGTGACGCTCAAACGCGACTGGAGCGACGAGGACTTTCCCTTGCCGAGGAAGCCGGTCCGACTGCCAGTCATCCTCAGCCTGGAGGAGATCACCACCTTCTTCGAGGCGATCGCCAGTCTCAAGCACCGCACCATCCTGATGACCGCGTACGCCGCCGGACTGCGGGTGTCAGAAGTCGTGCATCTGAAGGTCACCGATATCGACAGCAAGCGCATGGTCATCCGTGTGAACCAGGGGAAGAACCGTAAGGATCGCTACGTCATGCTGTCGCCGAAGCTGCTTGAGATCCTGCGAACGTACTGGCAGGATGCTCACCCGCGGGGCTGGCTGTTTCCGGGCAACATTCCCGGACGGCCCATCAGTCGCGATGCCGTGGGCCAGGCATGCCAGCTTGCACGTAAGCGCAGCGGCATCACGAAACCCATCACACCGCATTCGCTGCGGCACTATCTACCCTTCCGGATTATGTCGGGTGACACGATGGAATTTCGACGATCGACCAAAAAGATTGCAGTCGAAAGGCAGATGTGCCAAGCGATTACCCGACATAATTTGGAGAGTGTCTAAAGACTGTTCAGGAAGTCGAGGAGCTCGTCTGCCGGCTTGAAGCGTCCTGCCTTGCCGCGTCGCGGAGTTGCCTTCTCAAGGGCCTGTTCCTTCATCGCTAGGGTCGCTTCGACATAGATCTCCGTGGTTTCCACCGATTCATGCCCGAGCCACAACGCGATGACCGAGCGACGAACGCCTGATTGCAGAAGGTCCATGGCCATGGTGTGTCTCAAACAGTGGACAGTGACCCGCTTCTGCTTCAATGACGGGCAAACTTCACACGCGGTCTTGCGGTGCTTGTTTAGCAGGTACTGCACACCATGGACACTGAGGCGTTCACCCCGCTCGCTGGGAAACAGTACTGTGCCATCACCACGTTGTGGTTCTCGCAGCCACGCTTTCAGTACGGCGCGTGTGGATCTCGCGATGGGTGTACAGCGCTCTTTCCGACCCTTTCCAATTACCCTCACGTGTGCGCCGGTGCCAAGCACCACATCCTCGCGATTGAGTCCCGTCATCTCGGACAGGCGCAGACCAGTCTGTACCGAGACCAATAGAAAGGCGTGGTCGCGCCGGCCTGACCACGTGCCTTGATCAGGCGCGGCAAGCAAGGCGTCGACTTCTGGATGCGTCAGAAAGTGAATCAGCGTACGGGTGAAGCGCTTGCTGGGGATGGCAAGCACCCGTTGGATCTGGGCGGAATGGTCTGGTGCTTCGTAAGCAGCGTAGCGAAAGAAGGAATGAATCGCCGCGAGGCGCAGATTTCGGGTGCGAACGCTAACGCCCTGGTTCTTCTCAATTTCGTCCAGGAACGCGACAATCAGAGGAGCATCGATGTCTTCGAGGTTTAGCTGCGACGGTGACTTATGCAGGCGCTGCTTCACGAACTTAAGGAATTGACGGTAGGTATCGCGATAGGCACCGATGGTGTGAGGACTCGCCTGACGCTCTTGCATCAGGCGCTGCGTGAAGAACCGCTCCAGTAACGGAGCAAAGGTGGCAGCATTATTCATGGCCGGCCTTCCCAGAGTTGTTCGAGCCGGCGCATCGCTTCGCGCATCAGTTCAGGCGAGCCGTTCAGATACCACTGGGTATCCGCGACGTGAGCATGTCCGAGGTAGGCTGACAGGATGGGCAGACGGCGCTCCGGGTCATCTCCAGACTTGTACCAGCGCAAAAGTGCGTTCGTCGCGAAAACGTGCCTCATGTCGTGCAGACGCGGCCCGCGACTGTCGGATGCCCCGCGCAAGCCAATCTGTCGCGACAATGAATAGAAAGTGCGATGAATCGCACCGGCATCCATCCTGTTCCCCCAGTTGGAAACAAAGAGGTAGGAAGATACCGGTCGACCCGCCCAGTGATGCTCACGCCGCGTGATGTAGTCCGCGAGCACCTTGCATGTCGATGCATGCAAAGGAATGAGTCTGGTCTTTCCGAGCTTCGCGCCGCGGATCGTCAATATCGCCTCCGTCAGATCCACATCCTGAAGCTCGAGATTGCGCGCTTCACCCAGGCGCATGCCCGTCACGCTCAACAGCCCGAACAGGCAATGGTAGGTCCATGGCAGCAGTGCACCCCGTTCATCGTGGTATGGCATCTGCAGCGCCGCCTGTAGCAGGCTACGGATCTCGTCGGCCGAGTAGAGGTACGGTCGAGCCCGCTTCGGTCGAAATGGCAATAAACCCGGTGCTGGTATTTCCGTGCGGGGATCGGTAGCACTACGATATCGCGCGAACCCACGCAACCAGCTCATTCGTTGCGCCCAGCGGTCGGGCTGGGCATTTGCGGGTTGCCGAGCCCAGGCGAGCGCCAACGTCTGCGTAATGTAAGAAGCTCGATGCTGCTCCATGAACGCGACGAAATCTGGTAGCGCCGTGCTCTCCTCCCTCAATTTGAATCCCAGGCTACGCCTCAGGTTGAGGTAATCCTGAACAGCCTGCCGAAGCGCGTTCATCGTACACCTCCGGGCCAGGGCAACGCGAGTGCACGCAAAGACTTGATGTCGACCCGAGTGTAGATCATCGTGGTCTGTGGGTGACGATGACCCAACACCTCGCCAATCTCCCTGAGCGAAGCTCCATGGTTCAGCATCTGGGTAGCCAGTCCGTGGCGGAACTGATGGGCACCTGTTGTGGGCGCGTCGATGCCGGCGCGCTTAAGTGCACGCCGAACGATACAGCCGAGACCACTTGGCCCACGAAAGCCGGTGATGTGCGCGCGTGCGCGTAAAAAAACGCGGCGACTGGCGCTCTTCGGCCGCCCAAGTTGCAAGTAGGCAGCGATGGCTTTGCCGACGTCCGCAGGTAAGGGTAGCTCGATGCGTTGTCCACCCTTGGTGCGCACGCTCAGTTGACCTGCGTCCCAGTCAATATCATCGAGCTCGAGGAAGACCACCTCACTGGAGCGCAACCCCAGTCGCGCGAGCACCAGCAGGATCGCGTAGTCGCGACGACCGACTGCAGTCCGTCGATCGATGCTAGCCAGCAACTTCCGTGTCTGGTCTGCTGAGATTCCCCGGGGAATTGACGGCATCGACCAGTTGGCGACCACGGGCACGGCGGCAGCGAGGTCCAGCGTAATGTCGCCGCGATAGCGCACATAGCGCAGAAAGGATCGCAGGGCAGTGGTCATAAGCTTCGCCTGTTTTAAATGCAGTCGTGGCGCCTGAACCTGCACAAAGTGCACGACATCGGCCGCACGTAGTTTCGATAGCATGACCTTCCCGTCGCCGAAACGATGTTTGAGAAACTCTCGGACGAACGGCACGTAATTAACGATCGTGGCTCTGGCGAGAGCTTGAATATTGCGCAAGTACTCCTCGTACTCCTGCACACACCGCTCAGTTGCCGAAATCCGAATTGTTGCCATCTGCTCAGGCGGAACCACGCCTTCGCCACGAAGAAAATCAATAAGCTGTCTGAGCGCTGCCCGATCATCGTTGCGAGGCTGGAAATGCAGGGCACGATAGCGTAAATATCGTGTTGCGTGATCGAAGCAGATGTCCCGTACTCCGACACCTCTCTGTTTAAGCCATCGACTGAAACATGCGGCGATCAGGACCTTCCGCTTCAGGGACCATACGTTGTAACCCTGCGCGCTGATGGCGTTGGCAAAGGATGATAAATGGGCTGCGAGTGGACCTTCAGGTTCTCGCGAGAGAACGACCTGATCATGAATAATGTACTTCACGACGAACTCCTTCCCCTACATGGGGAGCGAGTGGAAGGAGCCTAGATTATCTCTATCCGGTGTTGTCCATTTGCCCGGAAAAACGAGCTATCACGCGCGTACGAGACATAATCCGGAAGGGTAGATAGTGTCGCTTATCTTCCCAGCGATATAAGCGACACGCCTTCGCCACGCATTTACTGGAGGCCGGCACCGACGTGCGCCGGATCCAGCTGCTGATGGGCCATAGGTCCCTTGCGACCACTTCGCGCTACTTACGAATCGCGACCAGCACCGTGTGCGCGACCCAGAGTCCCTTCGACCTGCTGCCGCATCCCGCACCCATCCCGCCTGAGCCCACACCGCCCACATACTTCTGAAGCCGGCGATGCGACCGGCGCTCGAGGTGGCGGACATCTTCCGCCGCTGCGGCCCACAGTACCGGCAGACCCATGCCGACGCCCTCAGTCGTGCCCAGCGGCGCGCGATGAGCGCCATCGAGCTGTGCCGCACCGCCGCGCTCGGCGGCCATGTCGAGCAGTGCGATGCCTGCGGCCATCAGCGCATTGCCTACGACTCGTGCCGCCATCGATGCTGTCCGAAGTGCCAGTCGCTCGCCCGCGCGCAATGGCTCGAGCGCCGGCAGGCCGAACTGCTCCCCGAGGTCGAGTACTTCCATGTCGTCTTCACGCTGCCCGAACCCATCGCGGCACTCGCGTACCAAAACAAGAGGCTTCTCTATGACATGCTGTTTCGCACCAGCGCCGCGACGCTGCGCACGATCGCCGCTGATCCGAAACACCTGGGCGCGGAGATCGGCTTCCTCTCCGTCCTGCACACGTGGGGGCAAAATCTGCTGCACCATCCGCACATCCACTGCGTGATACCAGGCGGCGGCATTGCCCCGGACGGCGAGCGCTGGGTCGCGTGCCGACCGGGCTTCTTTCTGCCCGTGCGGGTGCTCTCACGGCTGTTCCGGCGTCTGTTTCTCGAGCAGCTGTGCCGCGCCTTCGACACCGGCTTGCTGCGCTTCCATGGCCAGCTCGAGCCCTTGCGTGATCCGCCAGCATTCGCGGCCTGGCTCGCGCCCGCTGCTCACGCGGAGTGGGTCGTCTACGCGAAACCACCGTTTGGCGGCGCCCGACAGGTGCTCGACTACCTGGGCCGCTACACGCATCGCGTCGCCATCTCGAATAACCGCTTGCTGCGCCTTGATGGCGACTCGGTCCTCTTCCGGTGGAAGGACTACCGTCACGAAGCCCGCCAAAGGACCATGACCCTGACGGCCGATGAGTTCATCCGCCGCTTCCTGCTGCATGTGCTGCCCGACGGCTTCAACCGCATCCGCAGCTACGGGTGGCTCGCCAACTGCCACCGGGCGGCGCGCCTGGCCACCTGCCGGCGGCTGCTCGGCGTCGCGCCGCCTGCCGCTGCGTCACCCGCCCTCGCCGATGACTACCGCGACCGTTACCAGCGGCTCACCGGCAGGTCACTGCGCGATTGCCCCGTCTGCGGCAAGGGCCACATGGTCCGCATCGAAGGCGGTGTGCCTGGCATCCTGCCGCGGGCTCCACCTGATCCCAGCCATGGACACTGACCGGCATCAGCACCAGCCCCCAGCACCTTGGTCTTCCCCATGCGGCCAACGCGAACCGACTCGTGCTTTGCCGTCTTCGCACCATCACAATGTCGCGAAACTCCGCACTATCTGGCCGTTGACCCGCGCATTCCCGCTGTCATCGCGCCACCGGCTCTGTCAGATCGCACGGTTCCGGCGTGCCACGGCCACGTGCCGGGCATCGCGAATCATCGCGTCGTTCACTCAATGCCCATAGGAGCGAGCGCCTGCGGAGCGGTTTAGCACAAACGTTTTTTTGATTACCGATCGCGGACTGGCCCCGACCGGCCGGCTCGCGCGTGAGGGGCCGCGATCGCCAATCAAAAAACCCTCTGCAAAATGAGTTCGATCACATTTGTCGCGGTAGCTCTGCACGTACGGATCTGTGCGGGGGGCGGGGGGTAACCTCCGTCCCTACCGCGATCACCGATGAAGACGGTCGATCTGCAGGTGCGTCCGATCTATCACTTCAGCGAGTCGCGCGTGCGAGCGCACGTGTTTCTATGCATGCTGGCCTACTACGTCGAGTGGCATCTGCGCCAAGCGCTTAATTCGCTGCTCCATGACGATGAGGACCTGGCAACGCTGCGTGATCAGCGTGCCAACCCGGTCATGCCGACGCCGCGCTCGGAGGGCGCCGACGCCAAAGCCGCGCGCCACCGGACCGACGACGACCTGCCCGTGCATAGCCTGCAGACGCTGCTGCAGGACCTTGCCACGTTGACCTATAACATCACCTCCGCCTCGGTCAATCCACAGACCAAGATCGTCATCACGACCCGTCCCACGCCATTGCAGCGCAAAGCCTTTACGCTGCTCGGCATCGACCCCGGCTGTTCCCAGTAGCCGACCCCTGCCACTCGAAAATCTCTCGGCACTTCAATAGGTCAGCTTGGTCACCCAGTCAAACTTCGGCTTAAACGCGGCAGCTTGAAGTGGTTTGATGCCCTCTCCTGAAAGACGACATCGAGGGGCCTGCCCTCATCGATCAAACAGTTTTCATAGCACACACGCCGCCCACTTTTTTAGCAGATCACGCTCCATCTTCAGGCGCGCCACTTCCGCACGCAGTCGCGCCAACTCCATCTGCTCCGGGCTAACCGGCTTGGCGCCGGCTCCTGCGAGCCGCCCTTCACGTTCCGCCTTCACCCATTGGATATTGATTGCGCCGGCACGCCCAGCGTCGCGCCTACCGCTGCTATGCTCTGTCCAGACTTAACCAGCCGTACCGCTTCCAGCTTGAACTCCGTCGTGTATCGCGCCCGCGTTGCCTTGCTCTTCATCGTGACTCTCCTTGCGTGAGTTTAAACACTCAGCAAGGGATTCGTTTCTCGAGGGCAAGCTCACTCAACGCTTATTGGGATTGGCCAAGGGGGGGCGAATTTGAGGCGGCAAGGTACTTGCGTCGCCTTGCCCTCCGAATGCGCTGGTGATCATCAGTTAGCGTTTCACGAACGCTGGCTGCGTGGCTGGCTGGTGGATTGTCCGGTAGATCCCCAAGCAGTTGTTCGATGTCTGCGAGGCGGGCTTGGGCCGAGCGCGTGTTGTCACGAACGAGCGCCTTGATCGCGACCAGTTGCTGGCGGTGTTCAACCGTCGAGCGAGCCTGGTTCGTCGAGGTCTTGTTGTAGGCATGCCATTCCCGTGTTGCGACTTAGCGCGGCATAAGCATCCCCGGAGCTGCCCGCTTCTGCATTGTTGGGGTGTCGTTTGCTTTAGAGGGGCAAATACGTCATATCGAATTTATATGCACCCCCTCGAAATAATCCTTGCGAGGGCTTCCGGCAGCCCGTACGCCAGTTCCGCTACACTGCCCTGCCTGCCTTGATATACTCCCGCATAACAGCCGCTTCCAACCGCGTCAAATCAATGCATCCCGATTGATCTGCAAGTATCTCAAGCGCGCAATAATGGGTCACATTCAAAATTTCAGCGCCGGTAAGTTCGTAACGCGCGGCCACCTGCCGCCAGTCGAGATCCTTGGCGATCCTAATTTGCGGAGGAAAGATCCTGCACCAGATTTCATACCGCTCCTCCGGCCCAGGCAGTGGGAAATGGATAATCGCCTGAAATCGCCGGCCGAATGCCTCGTCGATGTTGCCACGCTGGTTGGTGGCCAGGATCACCAGTCCGTTGTAGCTTTCGATACGTTGCAGCAGATAGGCGACTTCCTGATTGGCGTACTTGTCATGGGCGTCACGGATATCCGTTCGTCTGCCGAACAGTGCATCGGCCTCGTCAAAAAACAGCACCCAGTCTTTATTCTCCGCCTTCCCGAAGAGTCGTGACAGGCTTTTCTCGGTCTCGCCGATATATTTGGAGACCACGCGGGAGAGATCAATGCGGTATACGTCCTTGCCGGTGTGCTTTCCCAATAAGGTGGCGGTCAGGGTCTTGCCCGTGCCCGGCGGCCCGTAAAACAGGGCGCGGTAGCCAGGTTTGATTTTCTTCTTCATGCCCCAGTCGTGCAACAAGGTATCGTTGTGCTTTACCCAGTGTTCGATTTCATGGATTTGTCCCAGAGTTTTAGGGTGCAGCACGAGATCGCCCCACTCCATCTCCGTCCCGATGTATTCCGCCGGGAAGTCAATGCTGAAACGCGGTCTGCTGACGGTGCCGATGGTGAGCAGTTCCACAATGTCAGGGTCGAGGACCAGGCGCCCGCTCATCACGGGTTCGCCGTTACCTACAGGCTCGAGCCAGAGGATATGCTCTTGCGCAAACCAATGCGCCCCGCTCAGGATGTGCTGAACGTCAAGGCGTCTTTCGAGGTTGTCTCCAGCGAGGATAAACTGCGCAGTTTCGCCGGAAGGTATGATGCCTCTGTGGTTCGCCCCCTTTACACCGCCGAATTCGGGAAGGTCGCCGCCTTCGGGCAAATATTCGGCCAGCGCTTTGCTGAAGAAATCAGGTTTCAGGTGCGGAATCATGGCCAGTATGAGGAGGGCAAACTCTTCATAGCAGGGATTGTGGTGCTCGATGAAGCTGGCAAGCCAGGATCCCTCGCGATAAAAATTCAAGGGGATCATCTTCGGGTCTTCGGCGCACCCGAAGTGCCTGCGCAAACAATTCGCAACAAGATGTTCGAACCAGTCGAACGCCAACTGGAGGTTGCTGGCGTTCGGATTGATATACGAGTTAAACCCCTCAGTCTTCATGTCCAGCACGCCTTTACCCGGGGTGATATCACATTTCAGGAAGGCAGGAACGGAGTCCCGTCTTCATGTGTCAGCGAGTGGTCGTCAATGGAAACCACGTCAACATTGTCGGCCTTTCCATTCACATCCTTGCCAATGGCACTCGTAAATGGCGGCGTGATCCACGCATGCGCCTTGAATCTATGCGCTTCGCCAGTGAGATCGCGTGATCCTTTCTGGGAGTTGAAGCGCCTCGTTACCAAATCAAGCGTCACCAGTTTGCTCTTTCCCTCGACGATGTCCTTGCGCACGGAGTCTGAAGTCTTGTTGCCGTCATGTTTGACCCAGTGCTCGGCAAGCGACGGATCATGGTCGACCGCGTATTGTTTAAGGTTTGGCGTCACATAGGAGTGCCGGGCGGCAAAATGCTCGAGCGTCGCGCCTTCCAGTACCTTGCCGCGCTTCTTCATGTCGGCCATTGCAGTCTTTGCCGCACTCATATGAGCCTTTTTCTCCTTTGCCGTCCGCGCGGCCTTGCCGGCATCACGCGGGATGATGATTGTCGCATTCACTTCATTGTCGATGGAGGCAATACCATTACGGACTTCCGTATCGCGTACGCGATCCCAGGCTGATTGACGTTCATATAGCAGATTGCGAATCTTGCTCTTGACCGGTTCCGGGATGAAGCGCTTTTCAGGAAGCGGATCGGGCAGGAATGTCTGCGCCACTAGATCCCGGAACTGATATCGCGTCGCTAGGTCCACGATCTGTCCAACCAGTTCGTTCGAGTAGTGTCGCACGAATTCAGGTGGAACCGGACGCTGGGTATATTCTTCCTTCAGAGAACGGGCATAGGCCGTTTTCAACTGGTTATAGTCGTTCAGCTTGTCCTTGATCTTGGTGAGCTGATTTTTCACGCGCTCCTTTTTGCGAATCTGATTTTTCCGGTCGTCGACTGCCTTAATCAGGGCGCTGATCTTCTTGCCCAATTCACCGCCATTGCTTGCCATGGTGACGTGTACGGCGTTTTCGGTAGCTGTCGTCGTCAGCGTATGGCTGGTTGATATCATCGTAAACTGAATTTTCACCGTGACCGGCGTAGGGTCGAATGCAGATGCTACACCTTTTTTTGAAGTCGGCCCCGGTCCCTTCGCATCGATTTCCAGGCCTTTCCCGGTTTTTCCTCCTGCTTTCGGCGTCACCACCCACTTCAATTCCTTGTGCTGAACGTCAAAATCGATGCCCCTTACCTGCGCCTTGATTTTCGCCAATTCCTGCGTCAGGCCGACCTGCGTCAAAGGCCCCTTTCCTTTGAGCGCAGACAGCGCCTTGGCCGCTTTCTGGAAAACCTTTCCGTGCTCCTGTTCTTTCCCCGCCTTCGGATCGGGCGCCGCTGATTTCCCAACCTTCGGCGGTGCATCCTTCTTGACTCCTGCTTTCGCGTCCGCTTTCTTGGGCGCTTCTTTTTTCGGCGGCACAACCGGCTTGGGCACTGTGCCGTCTTCCTTGAATGTCCCCTGCCCGGGTCGCTGCTCCCCCGATTTGTCGGGCAAGGTCCGGTCCACCATGTTCGTCATGAACTTGGATGGATCGAACTCGGGCTTCTTGAGTTCGACCTCCGGCGTCTTGCCCGAACCCAGCGTGTACTCCTTGATGACGGCGTTAAGGCCGATGGGATCACTCAACGGCCATTCTTTCTTGAACAGCGGCCAGGTCCATTTGTCGTCGGATAGCGGCGACCACCATGGCGCTTCCAGTTTGATGAAGAAGTCGCCCCCGAGGCCCAGCATTGGCTGCGCCACCATTTCCAGCGTGCCGCTGATATAAAACTCGCCCGGCTCGCGGAAACCGATCGTCGGACGTGCGTCGGCGTACGCCTTGACGCCGATGTCGGCATCCAAGCCAATACCAAACTTCAGGTCGTGCGAAACGATTTCAATGCCCGCCCCGCCTTCCGCACGCAAGCGCAAGCCCGCGTAGGCTGAAATGTTGATGGAACCGGAAATCTGAATGCTTTTCTGAATGGTGGGATCGGTGGAATACGTTCCCAGGATTTCGATGTTGTAAATCTTGGCGGGCCCCAGTGACGCCAACGCATGAAGGCTGATATTGGCGAACAGGTTCAGATTGCCAACCACCGGTATGCCGTAATACGCCTTGGCTTCAAACTTGACAAGCTCCTTGTCCCAGTCTCGTTGCTTGAATAATTCAATTTCTTTCGGCGGCGCGATCTTGCCGATGACAGTAACCTCGCCTTTTCCATCCACCACGACAAACACTGATCCCGCAAACCAGGTCGTCAGGTTGAATCCCAGTTGCCCGGTCGCCGCGAGAGAGCGTTGTTTCTTGCCAGGCTTTGGGGCCGGCACCGGTCCGGGAAGCGCTGCATTCTGGACGTTCTCCTTGCCGCCCGCAGCGGCAATCGCATCCTTGGCAAAGTTGTTGGCGGAATCGGCATCGGTAGCGACGAAGGTGATCTCGCCGGACAGCTTGTTCGAGTTGTAGGCGGCCTTGCCGGACACGTCGACCGTGCCGTCCGCAAGGTATTTCACTGTTGCCGTCCCGTTGAACGCCTTGTGATTGATGCCGAGTGAAATCTCGCCGGTCAGTTTTTCTTGCGAATTGTCCAGATGCAGCTGCCCCTGCACGATGCCTTTGATGTTGACATTCGCGCTGGCATCGATTTTCGGTTTGCCGGCATTTTCAAGCGACACATTGAACAAGGCGTCGACAAAACCGCCAACCTCCACCTTCATGTTAGTGACGCCGAGCGTCAACTTGCCGTTCTCGAAGGTGTTGACCGGCTTCGGCAGGTTATCGATTTTCAGGCCGAGACCGCCGAGCAAAGCGGAGTTTTTTTGCACGTATTGCAGCCAATCGTTCCTGTCGCCGCCTCTTTCCTTCAGTGAAGCATATCCGCCTGTAATCTCGCTATTCCTGACGGAAAACTGCAGATACATCCCGCCCAGTTGCTTTGCCCAGGCATTGAGCACCGGCATGGACCCGCTGCCGATCGATTCGTAGTTCTTGCTGCTGTCGACCCGGATTTTGATAAGCCCCTCGCCCGTCACGCCTTTGACGATCACGCGCATCAGCAGGCCTTTGCGGCCTTGCGCTTCAATTTCCGCCTTCACTTTTTCAGAGGGGCTGAAAACATTCGACGACACATCTACGACTTCCGAGCTGAGTGCCGCATCGTCGGTCGCCGGTCCGTGAGAGGCCTTCTTCTGAACGGCGGGTGTCGAACCGCCCCGCGGCGCCGAACGCTGCGCTTGAGTCAGACGTTGTTCAACGTACCCCTGTTGAATCGTGTGCGTCAGTTCGTGCGCAAGGAGTTGCTTGCCGTCGGCCGAGCCGGGATGATACTGATCGCGGGCGAAAAAAATATGGTGCCGGAAAGTAAATGCTCGCGCGCCTAGTTGTCGGCTGATTCCAGCCGATTCCACGTCGTTATGGATACGCACTTTGCCTAAATCTGCGCCGAAGCGCGACTCCATTTCCCTGCGAATATCGCTGCCGAACGGCTGGCCTCCTGCCATCTTCGATTCAATCGCCGATTGCGTACCGGCCCTGAGCGCAGGCGCATCGCCTCCCTCCTTTCCCTGAATGTTTCCTTCGGGAGCAGGAGCTTTCCGTATTTTCTCCTCTCCCTTCATTTTATCCTTGTCATCCATTTGCCGCTGCAGCGTGTCGCCGCGCGTCGATAGTGCGGCCGGCATGCGCGCCACCTGCTCGGCCACGCGATCGGCCTCCTGCTCAAATTTGTCACCGGGTGTGCCCACTGCCATTTTCGTTTGGACGGTGGTTCCTGCGGTCCGTGATATTGGGCTGAAAAAGCTCGCTTCTCCCGCTTTCGAAAAAAATGGCTGGCTCGCCGCCGGGGTTGCCGTCCTCGATGTCGTTGCTGACGATTTTTCCGTGGTTGATTTCATTGTTACCCCGACAGCTTGCACTTCATGACTCCGGAATTGCTCATCGCTTCGCCGTAACTGTCTGCCATTTGCCATACCGGGACGGCCTTATCCCCACTCTACCCATAGCTTGTTTTTCATCCATGGCAACTTGATGATCGAAACGCCCCAGGGCAACTGATCGAGAAGAATGTCGGAGGCATTCGATTCAACCTGCAACAACCACTCGCCGTCACGTTCCGACAGCTTTCCGGAGCGAAGAAGAAACGTGCCGCGCAAGCCGTCGGGAGACGTATTGCGCAACGCGTCCCAATGACGAATTACTGCCTCGAGCAGGGCTATCGCTTCCTCTTTCTCATCGTCCGTTAATCCGACATCGGACTCCACGACGGCAACCAAAGGAATGTCGCACAGGATTTTTGACAAGGCGAGCGCGTGTTCAGGCGCAACAGACTGGCCTGTACAGAGGTAATGCAGCAGGCATAGCGCGCGATCGGCGTCTGATAACTGATCGTCGGTCGCAACGCCCAATTTTGAGAAGAATCCGGCGAGAAAAGGATGCAGTAAGACCAGCCCGGCATTGTCGATATAAACACCTTCGGGTGTCGGCATGTTTGCCGCGAATTGACAATGCGCACGGCCTGCGGCTGAAGGCATTCTTTCAGGGGCTGGAGAACGGCGCGAAGCCGGCTTTCCGGTTTCGGCGTGTTCGTCGGCCTTCCCCGACGCTTCGTGCGTCACCCGCGGCCAATGATGTTCCAGTACGATTGCCAGCGCATCGCGGCCTGGCATCGGGGCAGGCAACGCGTGCCACGCTACGGCGACCAGCTCGGCCGGTGTGGATTGGGTGTGCGTCGTTGCAAACGCAAATGCCTTCTCCCAAAGCTGTCTCTTGAACTGCATTGCAGCAGCTGTCGCATGCCCGGGATGGCGCATTGTTTCCAGCACACGATCAAGGACAGCTTTGCTCTGAGGCGAAATCCCGGCAAGCAAGATATCCAGAAATGCAGACGAAAATTGGCGGACCAGCCGCTTGCGGGCAGCTTCGACAACAAGTTCCTTCGCAATCGCATCCGGCATAAGCAGCCGTTCCGCGACGCCTTCATGCGTCTCGCGCCATGCTGCAACCAGCGCCTGTTCTAGCGTCATGCCTTGTGACAGCTGCAGCGACGGTGGAAGCAGGCCGGTCTTCAGGAAATAGATAAAGGCTTCATCAAGGGTCTGCCGTGTCGTTTTGAATTGGTAGCCGGTGTTGCAGGGAACGGCCGCAGACCCTTTCTTAACGACGCCCGCATGATCCCGCAGCAGTTTTTCCAGCGCCAGTTTCACTGCCTCGAGCAAGTCATGCTCGAGCCGGTCGAGCGTCACCTTTCCGACATCAATATCCAGCCGCTCAATACAAAGCAGCCCATGCGAGGGAGCGTAGCAATCCAGTGCCTGCCCGATCACGTGCGTGAGCCTGTTCCGGCACAAATCCGGCAAGTGGCGCTGCAGCGCCAGCCCGTCAGCTTCGGTGCCTTCCACCTCGACGGACAGCAATTGGCGGTGCACGATGTGATGGGATAGCACTGGCAACCTCGCTCATTCCGATGATCTGTTCAAGCCATTTCTGAACCACGCGCTCGAAATTCGAATTCAGATATTTGGGCGTCGCGTCAGGCCACCTTGTGCGTGGTCGTGACAACGGTCATGCAGCCCTTGTCGGTGAACGCCGAGAGCCGGATGTTCTTGACTGGCGGCTCCCTGGTAGCAATGGTGAAGTTCGCGCCTTTCCCTTCGGCAATGGCGGGAACGGCGTCCTGCACTTCCCACAGGAACGCCACGGGCTGGTCGCCGCCGCTCGCCGCGGCTTCGAGCTTGAGCATGTTCTCGGTCTGCTGCTTGACGATCCTCAGCTTCAGGTCGAGCTCGCCGCAGCGTTGCTCCACCGGTCGCGCCGGATCGCACTTGGCGATCCGACTGCAGTTGAACGGTGCAATGCTGTTGACGAGGTCGCCGTCGTGCCGGATCGTGGTGCCCACCGGGGTGTGGATCAGCGCCAGCTGCTGTGTCTGGTCGCGACGCACGAACAGCGGGCGGACGTCGAACTCGAACTTCTGGCACTCGAAGCGTTCGATCCACAGCACCGCCATGCCGCGGTCTGCCCGCTCGTATTCGAGCCGCAGCCAGTCGTCGCTGCCCGTGGCGGTCGCGATCCGCTTGTTGATCTGCTCGATCCACCGGGACGCAACCTTGTCGAAACTCGCATTCAGGTCGTCGACGCTGGCCTTCAGGATGCTGGTCACGTCCTGCCTGATGTCTACCGTGCTCCCGGGCGGAAACTCGAACCGGAAAGCCGCAACTTCCGCCACGTAACGCTGATAAGGCCGCTCCGGGTCCGGCTCGGGCAACCAGAAACGATAGCCGCAGCGCAGCGCAAACCCGCCGCACGGCAGGTTGCAGGGCGGCACTACCACGTGCGTGAACACCTTCGCAGTCTGGCAGCCGGCGCTGTCCGTGATCTGCACCGTGAGCGACTGCGCGCTCGGCACCGGCGGGCTCGTATAGAGGCCCGCGGCCACGGTGCCGATGCTGGCCGTGTAGGGCGGCGTTCCGCCGGAGATGGAAAAGGCCACCGCGTACGTCAGGTTGGTGACATCGTCACCATAGCTCTCCTGCCCGATGGTCAGCGCAGCCGGAACGTTGACAGTCTGCTGCGCCGACTCCGTACCAACAGCGTCGCGCACCGTCAGCGTGTGCGTGCCGATGTTCAGCAGCACGGGGCCGGCCAGTGGCTGGTACGGCTGGTCGTCGAGGCGATAGGTCAGTGGCGCCACGCCGGCGCTGGTGGTCAGCGTCGCACTGGCGTTGCCGTTGGCGTCGGTGCACCCCAGCGCAATGCTCAGCCCCAGGTGCGGCGTTGGCAGCAGGTACTGCACCGGGGCCTTATCGCCGCAGCACAGGTACGGCAGGTAGAAGTCGGCGATGACCGTGCCGTCGGCCAGCCCGCGGACTGCCTCCCGGATGATGCGGGCCGCTTCGTCGCCGGCCGGCGGCGGGATATCGATGTCCGGGTGCGGCAGCTTGCCTGTGAGCGCCCCGACCAGGAAACGGATGTCCGGGTCCAGCGCCAACGGGCGGTTGCTGCGGATCCGCCCGATCGCCCCGGTCAGCGCCTCGACGTCGAGCCCCGCCGCCACGGACGTGGTGAGCAGCGCGGCGCGGCGGTCCGGGCGGAAGGTGGTGACGGCCGGCTCCGGCACGGCGTGGTAGACCAGGATGAAGGTGCCGCCCACCGACACGCCCGCGCTGTGCCGGATGCCGGGATTGCGCTGCAGGAAGAAGCTCAGGAACTGGTTCTGCCGCGCCGCGCGAATGCGCCGCAAGTACTCGTCGTGCAGCGCCCTGACCGGTTCTAGGTTGCACGAATACAGGATCTGGTCGAAAGCGTCGATCAGTTCCTCGGTGGGCGCGAACTTCTGCAGATCGGGCGGCGTCTGCCTGGCGGCATCGCTGCGCAGATAGCGTGTCAGGCCTATCAGGTCTTGGTACTTGTTCTCGAAGTCGGCAAAAGCAAGCTGGTCAAGCCGGTCGGGCAGCACCTCCGAGAGCTTGGCAAGGTAGTAGACGGACACTACGTGCGCGTAGTTGGCTTCCGGCAAGTCGCGCGTGCCGGCAAACAGGAAGCAGTAGACCGTCATCACAGCGCCGACGTCGATCTTGTTCTGGTCCACGTCGATGTAAGGCCGGGTCTGGAACAGTGTCAGGTACTTCTCGTACCAGGCGCCGACCGAGCCGGGCGCGTAGCGGAAACTGGCGGCGCCGCGCCTGAGCAGCGGCAGCTGCGGCGTGCCGCCCGGCAGATCCAGCCCGAGCGGGATGTCGTACAGGTACCTGACGCCCTCGCGCAACGCGGTCAGCAGTTCTTCGCGCAGCACGTCATACAGCGTCTCTAGGTCCTCGAAGCGCGCGGATTCGCGGGACAGGTCCAGTTCGGCCGATTCTTCGAACACGCCGGTGCGCAGCGCGATCACGTCGATCGGCAGCCGATGCCGCGTCCTGAGCGACAGCAGCGTGGTCAGCGCACGCTGGACATTCTTGCCCAGATGCCCTTCGACGCGCAGGAACCCGCCCGGCTCGAGCTCGTAGCGCAGCGGCTCCAGCACGAACGGCGGCGCTGCGGGCGAATATTCGTCGCTACGATAGCCCGGGTTCTGGTTGGCGCGGTTACGCCGGCTCTTCTCCGGGCTCCACTGCCGGTACAGCGGCGGAGCACCGTCCTGGCGGTAGTAGTAAGGAATGGCCGCTTCGGCAAGCGGCTGCGTCGCCGGGGCCCCGGGCGTGATGCGGATCTGCGCATCGGTCCGCGACGATAACGCCTCCTGTTCCGGCAGCGGAGGCTCGTGCGTGAAGCTGTCCACCATGCAGACCAGCCGTCGGAACAGTTGCCGGAATTCCTGTGTCTGCGCTTCACCAGCGCACGACGGCAGAAAGCCGTGGCGATAGTTGGCGGCGTCGGGCACCGTGGCCGGCCGCAGCACGCCCAGCATCAGGTGGCGTGGAAACAGTTCCGCCGGCGGACAGCACGCGCACACCAGCTCGGCACCGAGGGCGCGCAGTTCGTCATAGGCCCGGATCAGGTCGCTGAAGAAGTCGCAGAAGTACTGCAGGAAGCGCACCTGCGCGGCCGAAGCGGGCGCATTGTCGAGCCCACCGAAGCGAGCGGCAAAGCCTGCGAACGGATCGGACGGAAAGCTGTCCTGCACCAGCGGCCGGAACGCCTGGTAGGCGGCACCGAGCGCCTTGCCGAGCTGCTGCACCAGCTTGCCGGCGCGAATCCTGTCATGGAACGCCGTCAGGACCTGCTCAGACGTCGCCAGCCCGGTATTGGGCACGTCGTACTGCGGCAGCCGCAGGTCGGGCAAGTTCTGGCGCACGGACAGCGCCGCATCGAGATCGGCCAGTGTCAGGCCCGATTCCAGCGCAGCGGATTCAGCGATGATCGCCGCCAGGTCGCTGATGCCGATCAGCAGCCGCCTTAGTATGACGGTCACCTCCGCGCCCCGGTCGTTGCAGTTGTTGGGGCTGCAGTTGCGCAACGCCTGCTGGTCCAGCTCGACGAACAGCAGCACCGCCTTGCCGTCAAGTAACCCCGCGGGAGTGTCCAGCGGCGTGGTATCGGGCTCTCCGGCCGGGAAAAGCTCCCACATCGGGTACTGCGGGTGATCCGCCACGCTCTTGTCGCGGAACGGCGCATAGGCGGGGGATTGCGGCAGCACGTACTTCCGGTAGCAGACCAGGTCGACATCGTCCTGTTCCACGGCCAGGTAGCCCTCCGACGTAGTGCCGCAGCCGCGCGACAGGCCGATGGCAGTGCCCGCCGCGTTGAGCCTCGCCTCCAGTCCGCAGACAATGCCGATGCCGATCAGGTTGACGCGTGTCAGCCGCGCCTGCTCGCCCAGGTAGTCGACCACCTCGTTCAGGTGCAGGTTCGACAGTACCTGGTTGGCCTCGAAGACAGGGTATTGGTCCTGGACAGTTTTCATCGTTGGCACCGTATTCAGAGGAGTTGCCGCTTTCCGGCATTGCCGCGCGCGCCGGCTCAGGAATCGGGTTCGCCCGGGCCGCCACCTTGTCCGCTGCCACCCTTGCGCCCGGCCCTGCCCAGCGCAGTGCTCCCTAGGCGCACGGGATTGACATCGCTGCCTTCGTCGCAGTCATGCAGCGTGGCGCCGGGGTAGACGTTGCGCAGCCGGGCCAGCCGTCTCACCAGGATGCGCAGCCAGTACGACACTTGCCGATAGGCCGCGTAGCGGTCGTCGAGCAGCGCCTGGATGCGCGCGCCGGTGTCCGGCAGGAACGTCATGCCCTCGCACAGCACGACCGGCTGCGGCGAGAACACGGTGAATGCGTCGAGCCGGTTGCCGGCGGCGATGTTGGCTTCCATCCAGTCGTGGAACGCTATGCCCCGGCGGGTGACGATCCCGGCGGCGCACTCGCATAGCGCCAAGTCCGCAGGCCCATTGCCCGCAGCATCCGGCAGCGCGCCGGCGGCAAGGATGGCCTGCACCCGCTCCGGCAGGCGTTCCTGCTCCCAGCGGAACGCGGCGTTGGCGTCGAGCCAGGCGTGCCACGCCTGCTCGATGCGCTCGAACTGCCAGCCATTGAGCGCCACCGATCGGAAGGCCGCCACCATGCGCGTGCGGATCTCGGCGAACAGCGCGGTGTCCAGTACCGTGGTGCAGGGATTCGATGCCGGGTCCGGCCGCGTGGCGAACTCCGCCTCCAGCATGCCTTGCAGCACGTCGGGCGGCAGCTCGTCGAGCACCTTGTCTTCATACCAGGCCCTGAACACCGCGGCGAAAGCGGCTTGAATGGCGCGCGCACAGTCGCAGGCATCGGCGGGCTGCGGCCGTTTGCCGTCAGGGGTCAGGCCCTGTGCCTGCAACAGCCCGGCAATTTCATCCACTACCGGATCGCACGGATCGTCGACAAAGCCGTCGTTGCCAACCCAGCAGATCTTGGCCAGCAAGTGCGACGGCGTTTCCTCGCGGATGGTGCGATCGCCGAAGGCGCGCAGCGCGAGGTCATCCGCCCAGGGCGACACCCATCCCGGCATGACCAGGCTCAGCCGGAAGGAGTACGGATCCGCATCGCTGCAATCGTCGCAGCCACCCTCAGTGCACGCCGGCCACAGCGCGTCGCCAGCGAACTTGGGCCGCAACAGCACATGCTCGACCAGCAAGGTGCGGGCTTCGCTGTCCAGACCTAGCAGCAACCGGATTCGCGCCTCGAGGCCCGCGGCATTGTCCGGCATGCGTGGCATCTGCGTGTAGTCGAAGGCTCGCCCGCGGTCGCGGCTGACCAGCGGGTACGCCTGCAGGAAGGCGATCTTGTCGGCGATCAGCTGGTCGGGACCATGGCGGGTCCCGTCGGGCCCCGTCTGCAACAGCGTGTATGCCGCGTAGTCCTCGCCGAAACGCGCCAGCAGATGATCCAGGAAACGGTTGCGCCGAGACTGGAACACCTGCGGCGTTTCGGTCATCACATCGAGCGTCGCGCCGCTCAGCGCCCCGACCACCTCGTCGTAACCCCGAATCACGCTTGCGTCCAGCTTGCCGGCGAAATAGGTGTGCGACACGGCCGGTTCCAGCGAAAACAGGTCGCCGACATGCGCCAGCTGGGCAAAAGCATTGGCCAGCAGTTGCTCGAAGACCATCAGATAGGCCTTCAGCTGCCTGGCCTGCGCCTGCCGCAGCGCCGATGCGCGCGCCGGCAGCCCGGCATGGCCGATGCCGTAGTTCAGCGGGAAACTGTACTGCAGCGGATAGTAGTCTCCCGCGTTGCAGAAGGTGCCGGCGGGCGCCGGCAGGTCCGCGGGGGCGCCCGCCGGCTGCGGCGGCTCGGCCCGGACTCGCAGCTGGAGCAGCGTGTCGGCAGCTTCATCCTGGTGTGCCAGGAAGGGCAATCCGTTCTTGTGGAACAGGAAGCGCGAGCGGCTGAAATAAAGTCGCGGCACGCGCTGCTCACCCAGATGCAGCTGCCAGGCGGCGCTGGTCTTGCCGGGATCGAAGACCAGCGTGCCGTTATCCTCCACTGGATCGGCCGCGCCGCTGACAAGGTTGCCCGCGTCGTCGTACTTCGACAGCAGCAGGCTGTGGATGGCCTGCACCCCTTCAATTTTCATCAGCCGGCTGGTCAGGTCGGAGGTGTACAGTACCGTCCTGAGGCTGGCCGCTGCCAGGTCGTCGGCACGAACGAAGCCCTCCCCCGGCACCGGCCCGTTGAACACGTCCTCGACCGGCACCCCCGCATCGACCAGCGCTTGCGCGCTGTGGCGCGGCAGTGCGGGGTTGAAATATTGTTCGATGGCAAACCACGCATCGGCCTGGACACGCTCGATGTCGGCGTCCGGCGCCACTTCCAGATCGGCGCACACGGCAATGTCCTCGGTGTCGACGCCGCGAATGCGGCAGAAGTCCTCGCCGAGATTGCGGTGCGCGGCGAGGGCGCGGCGGGCACTGTCGAGCGCGGCCGACACCTTGCGGGCGCGGGCGCGGTGGCGCTGCACGAATCCGGCAGCACTGGCGTCCTCTAGCGCCGCGCTCAATGCGCTAGCGCGCGTGCGCATGCGGATGTCCTGGTCGCCGAATAGGTGCAGCGCCACGTTGCGGACCGGGATGCGCGCGCCGTCCCGCGCCAGCGTGACCTCCACGCTCATATAGAAGGCCTGGTTCCAGTGGGCGCGCAGGTACTGGTCGCGGGCCGCATCGTCCAGCGCGGGATCGGCCAGCACGTCGTAAGACGGCGTCGCCCCCAGAGACAGCACCTTCAACGATGCCACCTCGCCTTCCTGCAGAAAGGCAGTCCATTCCTGCGGCATCGCGAGATCCCAGGCAGGCGGCCGCAGTTCTATCTTCAGGGCGAAAGATTTGCCGTCGGCATCCTCCAGCACTGGCGACAGCTCGATCTTGCGATCATTGAGGTCGCCCGCTTCGCCATCCCCCTCCATCTCCAGCAACACCTCGTACAGGCCGAGTACCCCCACGGTCCGCACTGGGCCGACGTCGCCTCCGGGCCTGGCATACGACAGCACCAACGCACCGTTGTCGCACCACATGTAGTAGTTCAGCTCGCACGCGCAGGACTTGCAGAAGGCCCAGGCATTGTGGATGCCTGCCTGGTCAATCATCAGCCGGCGCAGGTCGTCCGGCGTGACGGGGTTGACGCCCAGGATCCTGCCCGCGGTGAAGAAGGCCTGGCCAGGATACGGATCGCCGGGCACGGCCGGTGCCGCCGGGGTCAGCAAGTCGCTGATCTCCCAACCCACGCGATTGGCCAGGTCGGTGAGGACATAGCACACGCCTTCCAGGAGAGTGATGCCCGGGTCGTGCGTGTTGTAGTCGGTCCAGACCGCTCCTGCCATCTGTTCGATGAAACCAATCCCCTCGCGGCGCAGCCGATAATAGTCCTGCGCATGCGTCATGACCGGTTGCCTGGGGATTGCCAGGGGCGGGCGGCTCATGATGCCTCGCAGGGACAATGTTCGCCCGGCATGGACGGGCCGGCGGGCCGGATGACTTCAATCTGGTGCCGGCTGGCGGGCGCAGACACCAGCACTGACACCGCCGTGGCACCCTCGACTTCATCGAGGTCGACCGTGCCGGGGGCGGTGCCGGCATCGTGAAACAGGCGCACGTCAGTGAGGTAGTCCACGTAAGGCTGCATCTCGATGAAATCGATCAGCGCGGACTTGTATACCTTGCCGCCGAACGACGGACTGGCAGCGTCCGAGTAGGCCCACGGCGACAGGTAGCGAGTGATCTCCTCCTGCAGCCGCCTGACGAAAAATGCTTCGTCGTAGCCATCGCGCAAACGTACTCTGCAGGCCAGCCTGACCGGCTCGAACGCGGGATTGCGCACGTGGAGCCTGACGAAGCAAGACATCCGCCGGCGCAGCCATTCGCCGATCTGCTCAAGCAGGTCCAGACTGGTGTAGGGCCGCAGCGGATCGCGCTGGTTGCGCGCATCCTGGACCGGGATCGTCACCACGGTCACGTGGCCGGGTGCCAGTTCGCGATAGATGCCTTCGCCATCCTGGCTCGGCTCATACTGCGTGTGGTTGAGACACCTGACGCGGTAGATGTGCGGAAACGCCTCCAGCACCAGATGCTCTATGTCCCACAAGGCGATGCCCCGATCCTTGTGGCGCAGGCGTTCGCTCACTCGCACCCGGAACTCAGCCTCGCCTTCAGCGGCACGTCCGCCAAAGCTGGCGAAGGGCTGTGCAATCCGGCGCACCGCGGCGTTCGGCTGGCGCAGCTTCTGGATCGAACTGGGCGGCAGCACCCGGCCGGCAAACGCCGGATCATTACCGGCATCGGAGAACGTGGCCTCGACCGCCTGCGCCGCCACCAGCAACAGCCGGCAGACAGCATCGACGCGTGACACCACCGAGCAGCGCACCCAGTGCATGCCGGCCGGCAACAGCGTGTTGTCGTCCGTGGCGTCGCGCGGCACGCTCAGCGTGACAATGCCGGAGCGCAGCAACTGGGCCGTCTGGTCGTTCACCGCATTGGCGGGAAAGCTCACCCACTCGTTGTCGCGCAGGTAGCTCCACGACACATGCGGGTCCGGCTTTGCTGCGAGAGGGTCTGCGGTTCCCGGCGCAACCTGGAGCAGCAACGCCAGATCGTGCGGCGGGCGCAGGCCGCCAATGCCGATGTAGCACTCGCCCGCGCTTTCCACGCCGGCATCGGCACTGTGGAAATCGAATTGCGTCACTAGGCGCACCTGCCGCTGAGGACTCAGCGCAGGATGGCGCTCGACATGGCCGAACGGCCCAAGATGCAGGAAGCGGGCGGTACGCTGCGCAAATGCGGCCAGGTCCGATGAATCGAGGCGGATGGCCTGGCTCGCCGTGTAGTCCAGCGCCAGTGCCACCATGTACGGCCCGGCGGGCGGGCCCACTGGCGGCGTTCCCGGGCCGTTCCGGGCAACCACGCTGCGCAGGTACGCGAGCAGCGCGGCCTGGTACAACGCCTGCCCGAAGTCGGCATTGAGCCATAGGCGGATGAAACCATGCCGCGACGCGGTTCCGTAAGCCGCATCGGGCGCCGCATCGGGAAGGTCAACACATGTGACGGCCGGCGCGGCACCGAGCGCATAAGTCATGCTGCCCACGTCGAACGCCGGCAGGCCAGATGCCACCCATTTGCCATCCTGCAGGAAGTCGATGGCTACCTTGGGCGCGGCCCCGGCGTATGGCGCGGGCTTGGCCTGCCATTTGACATTGAGGGTCAGCGAGGTCAGCGCCTTCTGGAAGGCTTCCGCCGAGCCGACCAGCAATGCGCTGTTCGCAACTGGAGACGCGCCGTACGGCTGGAACGGTTTGGACGGGTCGATCGGGCCGGTGTCATTGGACACCGCCAGCGTCCTGAGCCCCGTCACCGCCACGCTCAGCTTGCAGGCGCTGACCACCACATCCTGCAGCTTGGCGTAGGCGTACGCGGACGCATCGCTGTGCCGCAGTTCGACCATCAGGATGGGTAGTGCAGTGTCGAACCCCAGGCCATGAATCCTGGAGGACCATGCCGTGACCGCCGGATCGGCGCCGCTCAGTACCAGCTCCAGGCGCAATCCGCCCCCGACCGCCTGGAAACGGTTGGCAGGCTTCTCCAGCCAGCCTTCCTTGGCGGTCAGCAGGCAGCGAACCTCATCTTTCCGGTCGGTCGCGAACCAGCTGTCGACTGGGCCGGCGAGCGTGAAGTCGAGCGTGATCTGACGCGTACCCTCCGCCATCAGCAGGTAGTGCGAGGCGAGCGCGAATCCGACCCGCGCCCTGGGCATGCGGATTTCCGCCAGCATGCCGTCCTGGTAGCGCTTGTTGTGGAACGGATGCCACGACAGGTCGGGCGTGGTCAGGTCGGCGCCCATGCCGTCGTCGGAATTCGCCACCGGCGAGGCGAACAGGCGGCCGCGATCCTTTTCCGTCGGCGCCACGGTTCCCACCGGTTCCGCATCATGGCGATAGACCGTCTTCAGCGCCAGCACCGTGGCCGCGTTGACCACGGCGTCGCGGTCAGCGGCAAACGCGGCGTCGATGCCGGTGTTGTCCTTGCCGGCGCTGAAGCGCGTGCCCGCCTCTACCTGTAGCGCCGGGACCTGTTTCGCCAGTTCCAGCAGCAGGTGCGCATGCGCGGGCTCGGCAGGCCGCTCGCGCATGCGCAGCACGTTCCGGTAGTAGAAGTCGAGATGGCGCGCGGTCAGCGTATTGGCCTCGGCGCGCACTGCCTCGAACAGCCGCAGGAAGGCCAGGAACAGCGCATAGTGCGGCTCGTGGTCGCCTGTGGTCGTGAAGCTGGCGTCCAGCGCGAGGGTTGCCTCATTCACGGTGGTCGCGAGCGCCTTCAGGAACTGGTCGAAGACCGCCGTGAACAGGTTGTGCGTGGCGAGATGGTTGACGCGCGCGAACAGGGTGGCGCCGGTGCCATAGAGGCCAGCCGGAGGGTTGCGCACGATATCGTCCAGATGCCCGACGTATTCGTCCCACTTGGTCGCTGTATCGTCGGCGATCCACAGCGGGGACAGCCCGCGTGCCCTGACTTCACCCAGCGTGAACGCCCCGCCCAGGATGGGAGCGACCGGCAACGCCTCGTGGTGGTACGGACCGTCCGGAGGCGGCGACTCCGGCTGCAGGCCGTCCCGGTAGCAGAGCAGCAAGCGCCTGAACGCCGGCGCGAGCCGGCTCCGGATCAGCGTCTCAAGCACGGCCTTCAGCCTGGCTCCGGCGGGAAGGCCCTGCTGCAGATCGTCCAGTTGTGCTGCGAGGGTGGCGGCACGGCTGAACAAGGCGCCCAACCGATCTTTCAGGCCGGCTTCATCAGCCTCATTGGCACGATCGTCGAGGAAAGCGAAATCGCGCTGGATCGCGGCCTGGCAGGCCGCAACTTCCTCGATGGCCGCGGCGGCGAGGCGCACCGACTGGTCGGCGCCGAAGAACGGAACCCAGTCGCCGTCCGGCTTGTTGTCTTCGCCGTAGTATCGGAGGAAGGCCGCATAGGCGCGCGCGAAGACCATGCGATGGGCCGGTGTGCGCTGGTCTACCGGGGCATAGTCCGGCTGCAGCGCAGGCACGCTCCGCTGCGGCTGGCTGGTGCCATCCCTGGCCAGCCTGAGCGGATCCGTGTTGCGGGTGCAATCGTTGGGCGGCATGGCACGTCACTCCTGGTCCGGCAAGACCCTGACCATGACGGAAAGATTAATGTCAGTCCCCTCCAGCTTGTAGTACGGGAAGACGAAATTAAACCGGGAGTTGGTGGACTTGACACGGTAGTCGATCTCGATAAGCACCACACCCTCCAGCTCGCGCGAGGCATTGAGCCACACCCGCTCCAGCTTGATACGCGGCTCGTGGTACAGGATCGCGGTCTCGATCTTGTCCGTCATCAGCGTCTTCATGCGCGTATCCAGGCCCTCGAATACCAGCTCGTCCATGTTGCAGCCGTACTGCGGCAGCATCGTGCGCTCGCCCTGCGCGGTGCTCAGCAGGATTTCCAGACTGGAGGCGATGTCTGCCTCTTCCTCCAGCATCTGCACCCCGGCGCGACCGCGCCGGAAAGTGGGCGGAAATGACCAGCCGCGGCCAAGGAAGGGGCGCATCATGGCCTCAGCCTCCGATCAGGACAGTGGGCGCACACGGCCCGATGATCGCGCCGCCGGCGGCAGTCAGATCGGCCTGCCGCGCCGCCGGCAAGCCGCCGATCATGACTGTGGCCGACGCCTTGACGATGACATCCAGTCCGCAGGTGTCGCCAAGTCGCGCGGCCGGCAACCCGCCGATCAGCACGGTGGGCGCACCCGGCGGCACGATGGGCGTCGGAATGCCGACCGTGGCAGAGCTGACGATCAGGTCGGTGATACGGGCGGCGGGTAGCATGCGTGACGCTCCTGTCTCAGTTGATGCGAACCAGGCCACCCCGCAGCACCGCAGTGGCACTGCCGGCTACGGTGGCATTAGCGGCCGATACCTCGGCATTGCCTGATGCGCTGGCCTTGAACGCGGTGCCGGCGTCGAGCGTCACGTTCAGGCCTTTTAGGGTGACGTCCCCGGCCGCTTTCAGCACCAGGTCCTTGCTGCTCTCGATACTGATGCCGCTGTCGTCGAGCCTGATTCGGTTGCCGTTCTGGTCCTCGATCACGATGGCACCCTCGTCCTCCGACCATCGCATGCGGTTGCCCGCAGGCGTCTCGACCAGGATCTCCTTCTTCTCGTCGTCAAAGCGCAGCTGCATCTTTTCCCGGCTGGTATAGCCCTTGCGGGGATTGGCATCGGCCGGCGGCTCGGGGGCCGGCCGCGCGCTGCTGTGGCACATGCCGAGCACCACGGGGTGGCGGGGATCGCTGTCCAGGAAGCCCACCACGACTTCGTCGCCGATCTCGGGGCGGAAATACGTGCCGCGCCTGTTGCCGGCATCGAGCGTGGCGATGCGCGCCCAGATGCCCTCGTCCTGGTTGTCGACAATCGGCAGCCGCAGGCGGATGCGCTCGCCGTTGCCGGGGTCGCCTTCGAGCGCGGTCACGACACCGATCTGCAACCCTCTCGCCGCGGGCAGCAAGCCGGCAGCGGGCGGAGGACGCAGCGCATAGGCCTCGGCAAACAACCGGGGGCTGAGTCCGAACTGAACATTGGTTTCCCAGTTGCCGTCGACCACGCTGTGACGCACGCCGGACACATACATCCGGCCGTTAAAGCGTTCGCCGACGCCGCTCAGGCTGATGACCTTGCCGGGCAAAACTCCGGCAAAGCCCTGGAACCTGGCCCGGCCGCGCACCTTGGCAAGGCGTTCGCGCTGCAGGCGCGCGTCGGCCCATGCCTGCAGCTCGGCCGCGTTCAGTGCGCCGCCGTGGCGGATGCTCTTCGTCTGCGCGCCAACCGCTTTGGCCAGGTCCGCCGGGGCGAGGTTGCCGCCGGCCGAGGCAGCCGGCTCGCTCGCCTCGGCCTCTGCCAGAGCCTGGTCGGCGTCGTTCCAGCTGGTGGCGGTGACACGCTCGCTCTGCCAGCGCGCGTCGATCTCGGCATCCAGCTCGATCAGCGTCGCGCCGTAGCGCAGGTCGATGACCGGCTCCTCGCCGGTGGCCGGGCGAACCACCCTCGCCTTGCCGTCTTCGATAATGACCACCTGACCGTTCGCCTCGGCCCGGCACAGGACGAAATCCCAGTCGCTCGCGTCGAACTGGACAATCTCCTCCAGCCTGGCCGTGGTGGCTTCGATCTCGGTGGCCAACCCATAGGCACCGATCACATCCTCGATGATGTCGCTGTCGCGACCGGAGGCAAAGACATGGCTGCGGGTGCCGCAGGTCATTCTGACGGCTTCGTCGCGGCACTCGACCACCAGCAGGCTGGCGTTCTTGCGGATCCGTATGCCCTGCCGCACCACGATCCCCCGGAACACCGTCTCGTTGCTGGACCGATAGCCTAGCTGGATCTCGATCTTGCGCCCCGGGATGAAATGATCGGCGTTGCTGGCAGGGAACGTGGCCTGCGCCGCGTCGCCGTCGCGCAACTCGATCGTGGCCAGCGGAATCCGGTTCAGCTCCCTGGCCACCTCCACCGACAGCACGTGGAACTCGCCCGAAATCTCCGTCCCGTCCACAAGCAGTGCGAGCGTGCAGACATCGGGCGTGGCGGGAGTGGGGACTGCGGACGCGTCGTTCATGTCTGGGCGCCCTTGTCGAGCGGCGGAAAGACGATCTCGGCGCCCGGCGCCAGCGTGCGGAAATTGCCGAGGCCATTGGCACGCGCCACCTCCAGGTAGTAGCGGGGGTCGCCGTACATCTGGTAGCACAGCAGCGGCAGCGTGTCGCCCGCCCTCACCTTGCGCAGGCGTGTCAGGTCAGCGGAACGGCGGTCCTCCCTGGCTACGCGTTTCTTCTCCTCGACACTGCCCTTGAACTTCGCCCTGGCGACCGCGCGGATCGGCTGCCCATCCGGATTGAAGAGCTTGTAGGTAATGCCCAATTCGATCGCCCTGCCTTTGAAGATCAGGTTGCCCCAGACCATCTTCAGATGGTACGGCTCGTGCGAGCTGGGTCGGTATTCGGTCAGGATCTTGCGGAAGTGATCGACATCATCGAACACGCCGTCGCTGCTGGGCTTGCCGTCGATAATGCCGGTGCTGTCGAACAGGAACTCGAAGCTCAGCTCCTCCGGCATGGTGTAGGCAAATTTCTGCTGCGCGCCGCTGGTGCCCTGCCCCTGCCCTTCCGCCGTCTTGACCTTGTATTCGAGCGTGTAGGTTTCAGGGTTGATCAGCGCCTCGAAGCTGTCGTCGGCTTCCGTCTTGCCCCCGCTCTCGGCTCGCTCCGAGGTCTCGAAGGCGAGGATCAGGACTTTTTCGAGCTTGCCGGTGGTGGCCATCAGCGCTCCTGCTTGTCCTGCAGGATGCGCAGCACCTGCTCGACGCACTCGGCGACCAGCGCCTTTTGCCGCCCCTCGGCCGAGGCATCGCCTGCCTCCGCCGCCGCGCCGGGAGCCGGTTGTCCGCCCGGCGCGGCGTTCACTGCGACCCGGATGTGCAACTCCCTGATTTCGATTGGCATGGCCTGGTTCCCTTTCCGGCGCGAGCCAGGCTCACGGCCGGCGCCTGCGCGGCGCATTCCGGCTGGCGAGTCACTGGACGGTGAAATAGCGGTAGGACAGCTCCATGGTCTCCACGACGATAGCGCTCTCGCTGGCGGACAGATCGCTGATCTGCCACTTGCGCGGAATGGCATGGACGACCTTCCATGTGCGCAGCGGCTCGCCTTGCTCGTTCATCAGGATCACGCTGACATCCGCCGGCGTGAAACTGCGCTCCCGGAACGCGGCCAGGCACCACTCGATCACCTGCGAATCGGTCACCATGCCGCGCTTGAGCACCAGATCCGCGTACTTGGTCCGCACTGGCAGCTTGTGAACGAAGCGATTCTCGCCACCCTCCTTGTACTCTTCGGTGTCATACTCGACTGACAGTCCTGACACGGTCTGGAAGCGGACATCGTTCCTGGCCTTGCTGATGCCGAATTCCACCTTGTAGTAGAAGGCCCACGGCGGGTAGTAATCGCTCATGATGCTTGCCCGTCAGATCGCCATCAGCTTCAGGCCCTCATGGGCGATCTCCAGGCTCTCGATTGAGGCCTCGTTGGCGTCGGACTTGAGCTCCGGCGCCGTGACCTTGACAGGAAAGCAGCGCGTCGCGGACCAGGCAGCCACCGGCTCATGCTTCTCGTTGAGAAGCCGGATGATTACGTCGCGCCGGCCATCGGCGCGCTGGTTGGCAACTTCGTCGAACCACTTGTTGAAGTCGAAATCGCGCTCGAATTTGCCGCGCTTGAGCGTGATGTTGCTGTTCTTGACCATCCCCGGCATGCTGATCTTGTTGAAGTCCTTGCTGTCGCTGTGCCGGTACTCGATCTTTTCGCGCTCCATCACCAGCCCGGTGACCTCGGTGAAGCTGATCTTCGCGCCGCCCCAGTCCACCTGGAAATGAAAGCGCGGAATCGGATAGTCTTGCTGCGCCATGATGCAAACCTCCCATCGTTAAGGCGCCGGGCAGTGCCTGCGCCACAGACCGATAACCGCGATCAGGACTCCGCCATCTTGTGCGAGAAGCGCAGCACGATGAACTCGGCCGGGCGCACGGCGGCCATGCCGATTTCGACAATCATCCGGCCTTCCAGGATGTCCAGGGCCGTCATGGTCTTGCCCAGCCCGACCGATACATAGAAGGCGTGCTCGGGCTTGACGCCCTGCAGCGCGCCCTGGCGCCAGATCACCGTCAGGAAGTTCTCGCACATGCCCTGCACGCGCACCCACGTGTTGGCATCGTTCGGCTCGAACATGAAGCGCTCGGTTGCCTTCTTTGCGGATTCCTCCACGAAGATGAACAGCCGGCGCACGTTGATGTAGCGCCATTCGTTGTCATTGCCGGCCAGCGTGCGCGCACCCCACACCAGTGTGCCTTTGCCGATGAACGGCCGGATGGCGTTGACCGACTTTCCGGCGGTCTCGTCCACATTCATGCCGTCCTGCTCGGTGTTCGAGAATTCGATGGCGGGCCGGATCACGCCGATGATCCCCACGTTGGCGGGCGCCTTCCACACGCCCCGGTCATTGTCGACTGCGGCGTAGATGCCGGCCATTGCGGCGCTGGGCGGCAGCGTGCACGGCATGTCGATGATCGCGGATTTCGCGTTCTCATAGAAGAAGCTGTTGCTCGCAACAAGGCCCTTCAGGTTGCCGAGATCGCTCGAGGTGCCGTCCTTGACGTACGTGACCTTGGTAGTTGATTCATCAAACGTGAAATCCAGCACCGTTTCAAGGTTCGGGGCATAGGCGGCACCGTACTTCAGGTTGTCATTGCCGACACCCGTGTCGCGGAAATTCTTGATCGCCTCGGTCAGGTTCGTATCCGCCGAGGACAGTGACAGGTCATCGCCGTGCACGTCCATGATGACGAAGCGGTCCTTGAGCTTCTGGCATTGCGCCAGGGCCAGGTTCTGCAACGTGGCGAAATCGCTGATCAAGGCCAGGTTCTGCGCCTCCGGGAAGAGGATCAGGGTTGGCTCGTCGACTTTCTCGATCGCGTCCAGGCCCGCCTTCAGTTCGGACTGGACCAGGGCGCCGCCAAGCGTCTTGAACGTGCCCACCGATACGATGTAGCAGGGACCACCGCCGTTGGCGAAGAACATCTGCAAGGCGTAATACATAATGTGCTTCGAGCGGTCGGCTTCGGCGAGCGTGGCTTTGAATGCCAGCGACTTCGTTGCGCCGTTTGCCGTGGTCTCGTCAATGGAGATGGTGATCTTGGATTCGGGCTGGGCCGCGCCGAAGTACTGTTCGTACTCGATCAGGGATGCGATCCTTAGAGGCTTGAGCAAAAGGTCGTCGGGATCCTGCCGCTGGGCCTTCTGGGTGTAGCCGATGAATGCGGGAATCGCCGTCTCGACAGGGGCGATGGACGGCGGGAACTTCGGGATTTCCTCGATATAGACGCCCGGCGTCTTGTAGGGTTGTGCCATGCTTCCACCTCCTGAAGGTACGTGAATCGAGGATGACCGTTCTCAGCCTTCCACCGGCGCCTTGGGCACCGCGTGCCTGACGATTTCTGTGATCAGCCCGGTCTCGCTCTGCACATAGGCAAACTTCAGTTCCAGCATGCGCATCATGTACAGCACGAACGGATACTGCTTTCCGCCCAGGGTGCCCCACAGGTGGTTCACCTCTTCCATGGTTGGCGAATAGAGATCGAAGACCAGTCTGAATGCAGTCAGCCGGTCGAGGGCGTTGACCGGCGCGCCGGTCGTGAGCGAGCCCGGGTCGACCGTGTCCTGCGTGAAGGCATTGGTGAGCTGGAAGTAGCGGATTGCCCTCGACAGCATCAGCAACGCACTCGTATAGCTGGCGTGCGTCGCGACGATAAGGATCATCAGGTTTAGGAAAACGGGAGGATTCTCGTATCGGGCCTTGAGCGCGACGTCGTCGCGCACGTAGTGCGCAACGTTCTTCAGCGTCTTCTCTTCCTTGATGTTGACAACTGAGACAGTCAGTACATCGCGCGACACGCCGTTGCCGCCGCCCCCCGACTTGAAGCCTTCGGCAAGGTTGCCCAGTTCGACCATGGGCGTCACCGCTGGCCCGTAGACTTCGAGGTGCCGGTTCAGTTCATTGACCACAATGGTCAGTGCATGCGGAATCATCGCGGCCTCGGCCTCCCGGTACATCCCGGTTCTGGCCCGTGACGCAAGTCTCGGCATGCGCTCGCGGGTTCCGGCTTTGTCATATTGCGTCTCGGTATAGCACAGGCATTCTTGCACTTCAAGGCAAGCCCCGAACGGACTACAGTGCGCTGTTAGGATGGAGTTCCGAAAGTGAAACACTATGAGCACGCCTTATCTCTGTTGGAAATAACTCTGAATTCCATCCAGGCAATCCGCGCCTATACTCACGGACTGCACGCTCCAATAGCGCGACGAGCACTATGTCGATTACGTAGATCAGCGAATGCCATGAGAGCGAATAGAAGACACAAAAACAGCAAGTCGTCGCCTGCCATCGCTACGCCGGTTGCTTCCTTCTATTTCCAACATTGCAATCGCAAGCCTTTTCGTTCGATCAATTCCTTCATGTAGCCGTGCTGAGGATGCCAACGACGTCGAGGGCGCAACATGTCTGCCCGCGATCTAGATCGCGCCTGCCCGAAGGGAGGCCGATACGGGCCTTTCCTGGCGCACTTTGCGCGCTCAGAACGGATTGCTCCCCTGTGCGGCCAACAACTGCTTCCAGGGAATAGACGGATACGAAGTCAAGAGCAACGGGGTTCAGCGATGATCATCCTATTGACACTGAATCAATACGCAATATTCCTTTCACGCCATCTTAGGGAAATACTGATCAATGAGGTCGGCGAGCAGCGACGCAGGTAATCCCGACCTCGGCTAGCGCAATGTGAGAGACGAAGGCGATTCAGCACTATTTCCCTTGTTTCGCCGTGCGTGCTTAATCTGTACACACATGTGCAAGTTTCATTTTCGAAACGGTTCAAGCGTTTTCAAACTTGCCGACCAGCGGGTGAAGATCGGGGATCCCTTGAATGGCGGACATTGGTACGCTCTATGCTTGAGTGGTCGATTGTTGGTTGGACGACCCGGAGCCTTAGTTGCGGTCGATTCCATTACGGATCAGAGGCGGTGAAGCCATGCTCCCTTCCCCCCCGGCGGGCACTTCATATTGTTGTCGCTGGTGGTACCTGCAACCTCTGCCGTCTTGTGACCAAACTTCGTCCCATTCCACCCGGTTCGGTCTACCATAGGGAGTTATCACGATGAAATCGCACTGCAGACTCGCACTTGTTGCGGTTGCGCTCGCCACAGTCTTCACGCAGCCCGCGATGGCTGCTTATCCGTTGCGGTCGTATCGCGCTAACCAGACACAGACGTCAGTGTCGGGCCTGTCATCGGGCGCCTTCATGGCAGTCCAGTACCAGGTCGCCTACTCTGCGTCAGTTGTTGGGGCCGGTGTAATCGCGGGTGGCCCGTATTACTGCGCGGCCGGGAACGTTTTCAATGCTCCGATCTGTATGGGGCAGGTTCCTTTCGTACCGCCGAATCCGGCATTGATGGTAACTGCCGCTGCCGGCTTTGCGTCTCTCAACCAAATCGATTCGATCGCGAATTTACAGAAGACGCGCATTTATGTCTTCAGTGGCACCAAGGACACGGTCGTTCATCAACAGGCAGTCGATGCCACAGTGTCATTCTTTAGGGAAGTTGGGGTTCAGAAGTCAAACTTGGTATATGTGAATAATGTGCCGGCGGGACATGCTTTCATCACACCTTCCTTCGGCAATGAGTGCTCGGAAAACGCGCCTCCGTATATCAGTCACTGCTTTGTTGGTAAGCAAAATTATGACCAAGCTGGCGCGTTGCTTCAGCACATCTACGGCATCCTGAAACCGCCGTCGAGGAAGCTGACTGGGAAAATCATACCATTCAATCAACGCGAGTTCGCAGCGGCTGCGACTGGCATGGCGGATACGGGGTACATCTATGTCCCCAAGTCCTGTGAGGAAGGAACGGAATGCAAGGTTCATGTGGCGTTCCACGGATGCAAGCAATCAGCGGCCGTTGTCGGCGACGATTTCTATGCCAAGACAAAGTACAACTACTGGGCCGATACCAATGACATTCTTGTCTTGTACCCGCAAGTGGACGCCTCGACAGTTCCTTTCAATCCTCAGGGTTGTTGGGACTGGTTTGGTTACACCGGAGGTGACTACGCGTTAAAAACAGGGCCGCAATTATCTGCCGTCAATGCAATGGTTAGCCGTCTGTTAGCGAAGCCTTAATGCGTCGCGGTGCGGCCGCGTCCAACGACAGTTCACTTACGTTGTGCGTACGGAACTTGCCTAGCCTTCACACCGCGCGGCTGCTGGCAGTGTCGGCCGATCTTGTCGCCAGGATGGTCCGTCTGTCGAGAAGTACATTGTCCCCGGAGCTTCACACCCGACGGTTACCCATCGCGCATCTCCAGGTAGGCAACTGCTGGTCGCACAGCAGGTCACAGCTTCAACTTCCAATACTCAGATTCTTGTCGAATGTGACAAGGCAAGAATGAGCTTTGCCATCCCTACATCATGCCGCTTGACGCGCGGCGGACGGCGACACGTGTCGCACTTGAAACCGTCTCTTACAATGTAATCGACGGCGTCGCAATTTTTGAGGGCGACATCGCGCTCGGCACGCCGGAGGAAATGGACTCAATGGTCCATGCGGTCGAGAACGAGTCCGCCGACGCAGTTCGCGGTGTTGCCATGGCGGCAAGCCCGGGGGAGATTGTCCATGGCGTCGGGATTCCGGGTCTGCGCTTCCGCTGGCCCGGCGGACTCCTTCCCTACACGGTCGTCCCGGCGCTTCGGAATACGGTCAACCAGGCAATCGCGCACTTCCAGGCGAACACCCGCATCCGGTTCGTCGAGCGGACGTCCGCGAACTCCGCTCAATTTCCCAATTTCGTTGCCTTCGAGCAACTAGACGGCTGTTGGTCCCAAGTCGGTATGCAGGGCGGCCGTCAGGTCATCTCCCTCGGCGCCGGCTGCGAAACGATGGGTATTGCGGTTCATGAGATCTGCCACGCTCTGGGCCTGTGGCACGAGCAGAGCCGGGAGGACCGTGATCGGAATGTGCGGATCGTCTGGGCAAACATACAGTCCGGGCGCGAGCACAACTTCAACCAGCACATCGCCGATGGGGACGACATTGGCGCCTACGAGTTCGGCAGCATTATGCACTATGGTCGGCGCGCATTTTCCCGGAATAACCAGGATACGATCGTCCCGCTTGGCGGCCAGGGGATAGGCCAGCGCAATGGTCTCTCGCCGGGCGACATCGCGGCTATCCGCGCGATGTATCCTGAACTTGAGTCAAGCCAGTCTTGGCGTGGTACCCAATTCAACGGCACTCTTGCACCCAGCCAGACGCAAACCTGGTTCACGCATAGTTGGCCTTCGCATTGGTTCGTCGTGTGGAACGTCGTGCCGATGGCGCCCGCGATTGACGGCCCGGCGCAGCTTGATCTGACAGTTCGTTTATCGCGCCAGGCGGACCGGGCGGACACAAGACTTGTTAAATATCATCTGGCAGTCCGGAATCTTACTGGCAACACCGTCAGCTTTCAGACTCGATACGAAGTGCTGGGCTGGCATTCTAGCTTCGTATGAGGATGGCATGGAGGGGAAAGACATGCGAATTGTGATCGAGATGGACGGAGTCGAGTCACGCGCCCCGGCCGGCTCCGGGGAAGGGATGTCGGCTCAGTACAAGCCGAAACAGGTCGACGGGGGCCCCGGGCCGGGTGGAGATTGGGCGGTGAGCGCCGGGATGGAAATGGATAGCAACGGCCCGCCGCAATCGCTCCTGAACGAGATCGCAGCGGTGGAAGCCTCCGAAAATCAGGCCACTAGCACTAGCGATGTACCCGGTGCCACCGACACAGGCGCCAGCCCGTCCGGACAATGACAAGGAGCAGAGGCCATGGCAATCGTCTTAGGAACACAGTTCACCGGCACCCTCGGTCCGGGCCAGACCAATACTTGGTTCACGCATAGTTGGAACGCCAACTGGAACGTAGCGTGGATGTGTGTGCCGACCTCTCCGGTGATCGATGGGCCGGCGCAGGTCGAGTGGAAAATCCGCAATACGAGGCAGGCCGCGAATCTCGTCAAATGGTTCATAACGGCCAAAAATTTAACGGGAGGCAACCTTACCTTCCAAGCGCGCTACGCAATTCTTAACGCATGAGCGGGGAAAAATCTGGGATGAACGGACAGCGGACTCTTACCGGCCGGGTGCGGCTGCGCGAGGCTATCGGGAAAACCGGTGCCACGCTACGGGTACTGCTCGAAGACGTGTCGCGCACCGACGCCGCAGCAACGCTGGTCGCCGAAGCCGCCTTCCCGATAGCCCGGCCTCTCGATGCTGGCACTGAACTGCCATTCTCGCTCACCGTAGCGCAGATAGACGGCCGAGCGCGCTACAATGTCCGCGTCCATGTAGACATGACGGGCTCGGGCGAAATCACGGCGGGCGACCGAATTTCGACGGTCGCCCACCCGGTGCTGACACAGGGCAATCCCGATGACGTGACAATCGAAGCGAGAGAAATCTAGCCGGCCCTTCGATAGACGGGCTCCTGCATCGTTTTCTCGCTGGAGGATCGTGGCCAGAAGCCTCCGTGAGTTAGCAAAGTGCGAGGATTCGCGGCGGGGAACGTCATGAGGAGGGCTTTTGCAACCCGTCACTTAGAGACCATTTCAAAAAGACCCCCGAGGGGGTGTTAACTTTCTCGGCGAGCTGTTAACCTTTGGCACCTGAACAACTGGGACCAAGGAGATGGGCGCGCCGGTCATTGACGACGAACTGTGGGCACTGATCGAACCTTTGCTGCCACCGCCGAAGCCGCGGCGCAAGAAGTATCCCGGTCGCCTTCCGATTTCGGACCGAGCAGCGTTGAACGGCATCCTGTTCGTGTTCAAGACCGGGATACGTTGGTGCGACCTATCGACCAAGTTGGGATTTGGTTCTGGCCCGACCTGCTGGCGGCGTTTGCGCGACTGGCAGAAGGCGGGCGTATGGGTCCGACTACACGAGTTGCTGCTCGCGAAGCTGCGCGAGGCCGGCCAACTCGATTTCTCACGTGCGGCCGTCGATTCGTCGTCGGTGCGAGCTGTCGGGGCGGGCGAAAAACGGGTCCGAACCCCACGGATCGCTCGCGACCAGGTTCCAAGCACCACATCCTCGTCGACGCGAATGGAGTCCCCGTCTGCGCGTTCCTGACCGGCGCGAACCGCAACGACGTCACCCAACTGCTGCCACTCGTTGGCGCGATTCCACCGATCCGCGGCGTGCGTGGCCGACCACTTCAGAAGCCCAAGGTCATCTACGCCGATCGCGGCTACGATTCCGAACCGCATCGTCAGCGACTTCGAGAGCGCGGCATCAAGCCAGTGATCGCGAAGCGCCGAACCGAACACGGTAGCGGTCTTGGCAAGTTTCGCTGGGTGGTCGAACGCACTCATGCGTGGCTCCACAATTTCCGCCGTCTTCGCATTCGCTTCGAGCGTCGGGCTGATATTCACGAAGCATTCCTGACGCTTGGCTGTTCCCTCGTCTGCTGGAATATTTTCAGGCGTGCGTAGCAGTCTTTAAACGGTCTCTTATGCTGGCGGCTTACCTCGATTGGGAAGCCTCATCCACCGACATGTCCGGCGCGGCCAGCAGGCCCGGCGTGCGAATCGTTTCAGCGAGCAGTTCGTCGAAGGTAGGCATGTGCGTCCCCTTTTTGGCTGTTCAGACTAAACGTAAGCATTTGAAACAGAAGATCGATAGCAACGTCCCTCGCATCATTCCGCCTGCAGGAAGAGGCTGCGTTCCGATTCGCTCAGCTCGCGCCCGATGGCTTTGAGCTGCTTCTGTGCTCTTGCAATCAATTCTGCCGCCGGGACGCAGGCGCTACAGCGATAGCTGCGGACGGCCCCGTCCGCACCCGCAGTGATGACGCTGTCTCCCTCCTTGACGAAAGCAACGGCAATCACCTCGCCGAAGTGGCCGTGGAACTCAGCGACCGGTCGGCCTGTCTTCGTGTCCCACACGCGTACGAAAGCATCTTCACCGCCCGTTGCGAGCCAATTGCCGTCCGCACTGAAAGCCATTGCCAGGATGCGGCCTTTGTGACCGCGCATTTCGGCAATCGATGTCTGGCGGCCGGTCTCGCTCGAGAATACGCGTACCGTGTTGGCCTCATCGACAGCGGCGAAGGATTTGCCTTGCGGGTCGAAGGTTGCCGATACCACGCCCGCGCCGTGGAAGGTGCGCGTTGATTGCTTACGCCACGCGCCCGCTTTCCAGATACGCGCCACTTGGCCGGTCTCTGCCGACACGACGAACCTGCCGTCATGGCTGAAGAAGATGTCCTTGATGAAGGTGTCATGACCGCCAAGGACTACCGGACCGGATTTTGCGCGCAGGTCGTAGACCTCCATGGCCGGCCGGGCGCGCTTGTTGCCGGACTCCGGGGCCTGGGAGCACAGCGCGAGCCAGTGTCCGTCCGGGCTGGCCGACACACAGTCCGGGTCCTTGTCGGCAATGCTGAACTTGGTGATCTCCTTGCCATCAAGCCCCCACAGCCCAATCTTTTCCCCGTCCAGGATCCATATGTGCGTGCCATCGCTGAAATCACCGATCGGCGCATCGGAGGACGTGCGCAGGGCAAGAATCTCCTTTCCGCTCCTCGCATCCCTTACCCTCACAGACTTATCCCTGCCGATAGTGATGACGCGCTCGCCGCCTGGACTGAAATAAGTACGGCTTACCCTATGGTCACCTTCGCCACTGCCCAGCGTCGCCCGCAAGTCGCCGGTCGCGATATCCCAGATGTGCGCGTGTTCGTCAGCGTCGAGCGCGAGCAGCAACCGGCGATCAGGGGAGATGGCTGACCTGAAGTCCCTATTGGGTGTATAAATGCGTCTGCCCCTCACGGTCGGCGGCAGGCCGGACAAGGACACTGCGGTACCTGCATCTACCGTATCCCAGACTTGCACACCATCCGCGCTCCAGGTGAGTAGCCAACGGGAATTGGCGCTGAGTTCGGCGCCCCTGACGGCGGCACCAGGGAATCGCTTGACGACCCGCTGCGTCGAAGCCTCGCGGATTGTGGCCACGCCATCCCCTCTGACCGATATGACCCAGCGTCCATCCTTGCTGAACTTCGCTTGCTCGATGATCTCGCCATCTGCCGGCCAATCCTGCGCTACCTTGAACGGCTTGCGCCAGATCCATGCACGCCGGCTCCCACCCTGGTTGCTCTCACTAGTAAGGAGGAGCTCCATCCCATTCGGACTGAACACGGCGTCATATATGCGAGGCTTCGGGGCGTGAAAGGCTATCGTCTCCACATGCTTGGGGCCATCCACTGACCAGATATCGACAGCACCGTCGCGTGCCGTGGTCACGATCTGCCTGCCATCCGGGCTGAAGCTTGCCCCCCCACCGGATTGGCTTCGTTGCCGATGACACCCATCAACTCACCGGTCGCAACCCGCCAGAGTCTGGCCGGCCTCCCGCCGGTGTATATGGTGTAAGTAGAGAGCAGCATCCGCCCATCCGGACTGAAGGTGACGCCTGAAAGATCCGTGCCGGCATCGGTGATCGCGACCACAGGCGCACCGTTCTCTGCTTTCCACACCCACAACTGGCCGTCGGCACCTACCGCTGCGAGATATCTCGAGTCGGGACTGAACGCGGCCACGAGTCCGTCACGCCTCACCGACCTTCCGCGTGTCGGGATACCGTCCATCCTGGCCGTCTCTCGTCCGCCCCCGGTCTCCGCAATGCGCAGAGATCCCGCGGCATCGCGGAATGCTACATACTTGCCGTCCGGGCTGAATTTCGGCGCACTGTAGGTTTCGATGGTGACGGGCTTGCTCTCGGGGTCGAGGCTCAGGATCTTGATTTCCCCTCCCACCGAACTCGACTGGATCATCGCAAACCGGTCGTTGCCGAGGAAATATGCTGCTCTCGTCGCGTTACCATTCACCTGCATGCGCGCCTTGCCGGTGGCAAGCATTGCCTGCTGCAAGGCGCCATCGGCCTGCGGTGTTTGCGCCACCCGCTCTGCTTCCAGTGCCAGCAGCAGGCCAAGCACAGGGTCCGGGCCCTGCGACTGTTGCAGGGCTGCTGCGGCAATCTCCCGTGAGCGCGCGCCCCGACTGATCATCTCCACCCGCGCACGCTGCTTGTCTGCCTCGGCTTTTTCGGCAAAGGCCCTTTCCTCTTCGCGGCGAGCGTCCGCGGCAGCGTCCTGCGCCGCCTCGCGCTGCCTTTCAGCCTCGGCGCGCTGGCGCTCCGTCTCTACGCTGGCTTTGGACGCCTTGTCTGCATGCATCTCGGCAAGTCCACGCACTTTGACGGCCAGACTACGCTGCTGCTCCGCTTCCACGCTCTGAGTGAACGCCCAGATAGCCAGGCCGATGGCTGCTGCCGCAAGCATGCCCATGCCGATGGTTGCCCGTCGGATCAGCAGGTATCGCTGACGCTGCGCCTCGGCCTTCTGCTGCTGCTCCAGTTCGGCCTTCGCCTTTATCTGAGCGGCGAGCGCTTCGCTCTCCTCCAGAAAGCGCATGGCCAGTTCAAAGTCCGAAGCCGTGCCATACCTCGACGCCCACGCCGGACTGGGTGTCTGTTTCCGTTTCCACCGCAGCGCCTCATAGAGATCCAGACTGGTCCAGAGCTCTGCTTTGCCATCAAGCCAGAGATGCGCGGTCTGGAGCATACGCCTGTACATGGCAGCCGATGCCGCTTCCTCCTCGACCCAGCCAGTGAGTGTGTGCCACTGGCGGATCAGGCTCTCGTGGCCAATATCGAGCACAGTCTCGGGGCCGATGGGGGCAGGCGGTGGCGGTGTCAGGAAGCTGCGGTCCTGCTGCCGGAGTTGCTCGACGACTTCGACGACATCTTCAATAGGTGCATTCGCGACATCGGCAATGTCCTGCGCGCGCGCAGGGCGGCGGATATCGCGCTTGCCGACCCCGCGCTCGGTCAGCCGGCACATGGCGACCTTTATGATCTGTCGCTGACGCTCGCTGAGGCCGGCAAGCACCTGGTCCGCATGGCTGGACAGCGCTTCGGAGAGCGCCCCTACGGCCTTGTAGTCCGACATCATTACGAGCAGCGGTGGCGTCACGGGGCCAGTCTCGTTTTGGCCCCCGCTGTCCTGCGCGCGTTCTTCCGCGCATCAGGGCATGCTGCAACAGCGGCAACTGGTCCGGATCGGGACCGATCTCGTTCAGCAGCCGGTTCACCAGGGCCGGCTCGATCTCGCCGCCGAACACCCGGGCCGGCCCCGCAACAGCCGCCTCGATCTGGCACCGTGTGAGCCTGGGCGTGAGGTACTGGCCGTCGTTGATTGCCTCGGGCAGCCCGAGGAACAAGGCGCACTCACCGAGGAAGTCTGACCGCATGGTAATGACGATATAGATCGGCACCTTGCGCTGGGCCGCACTGGTAAGTAGCAGCGCGACGAAGGCATCAGCGTCGTCCGCATTCCCTTGCTCGCGAAAGCGGAAGATCTCTTCGAACTGGTCGACCAGGATAAGCAGGTTCTCGCATGGGGGCAGGCGCGCTTCCTGCACGATCTCCACCAGGCCCAGAGGCCCTCGCCGCAGCATCGCGAGCGCGAACGCGGCCTCTGCCGGGTCCGCAGCATCGGCCTGACCGAGCGCCGATGGCGCGAGCAGCGCTTCGGCGAGTCTGGTGAGCGGCTGGCTGCCGGGCCGCATATCGGCGATGCGCCAGCGTGCGCCGGCGTCGGCAAGGAAGCCCGCCTCCAGGGCGGCGATCATGCCCGCCCGAACCAGGGAGGACTTTCCGCATCCGGATGGTCCGACCACGGCGATAAAGTGCGAACGCTGGAGCTTCTCCAGCAACTGATCGGTTTGCTCCTCCCGCCCGAAGAAAATCTCGGCCTCGTCGTGACGGAAGGGGCGCAAGCCCGGGTAAGGCCCGACCACTTGCATGTTGCCGTGCGTGGACATGTCCATGACGCTATCTCCGTAACGCCGCGAGAAACTCACGTACGGCGTCCAATCGCAGGCCGCCACGACAATCCAGCGTGCGCATGTTCGGCAACTGGTATCCCACCCCCTGTTTGTCGGCCGGCGGTCCCTCCACAAGCCCAAGGGCGCTGAGCGGCTCATTGCGCTGGCTCAGGATCTTGCGGCCCTGCGCCAGCTGGCGACGTACCCAGGTAACGGGCGTCGCGCCGTATACGACGATCAGACCGTCGCAGGTGGTGAGATTGAGTTCCAGGTCGGCGCGGACATCGGCTGCCCTCGTGCTTTCATCGACCAGGGGGGGTGTCGAATATCCGATGCCTTCGGCTTGCAGGATCCGGCACACTTCGTCGGCCAATTGGCGGTCCGGGGAATCCGAATTGACAAAGACAAGGATCTCGCTGGGATTGCGCGCTGGAAGGACGGGCTGAGGCACGCGCAACGCGTGCTCCACCACGGCTCGCTTGAACTCTTCGCTGCCGCAAGCGCGGACCTGTGGCCCGCAGAGCAAGGCATGGTGTTCCGGGAGGGGCGCCTTCAGGCTCTCCAGATCAAGCGCCCTGCTTCGCCGCGGCAGCGATCGCGTTCTCGCTTTTCTTTTGGAACAAAAGCAGCCATACATAGCATCAACCAGGTTTCTGACACTCAGAATGTTTCATTTTTGAAACACTTTAAATTATTTAAAACAGCTTTTATTAATTTTCTCCCGATGTCGTGGTACCCATCTGCTTGAGGGTTGGCCGGGATTCGTAATTATGCGCTGCAGAGCATAATTACGAATCCCGGCTATTCTCTCTTTACGAGAAGCTGCACATCAGATTCCCAACGTGCATGCGTTAGCTCAACTCCGTTGCGAATCGCCAGCTCTCTGATGTCTTCGGGAAAATCCTCTCTTGGGGAGGTCTTCGCGCCCATATTCGGCCATCGGGTAGTGGAATGCCTCCGCCCAAACCTGGGCGAATTGCTGCCGCGAGCCCAGCAGGGGCCTCGGTGGCAGCTGGACCGATGATTGCGGTCGTCTTCCGATGCCGGATATTGTCGACGACGCTGCTCAGCGTGCTCAGGGCATCCTGCGAATCCGGTCCGAACCCTGGCGGATAGTAGGATGCCGGTCGTGTTCACCCGGCTGGAGAGCGCGCGCATCTTGGCGGCCGGTCCAGCATGGCGATGCGGCGCACGAACAACTCGCCTCGGACGGGCTCCGCCTGGCCTGCCAGGTTCTCCACCATCAGCACGGGCTCGCCGTTGTCGAGCATGCCGTGGCAGACGAGATAGAGAATGTCGACGCCATCGCGCAACGCCTGCGAGATGCGGTCCATGCTGGCCTGTCCCGCTTCCACAAGCGGGGGTTCGAGCTGAATGGTGTTGCCGAAGTGGCGTCGGATCTGCGCGAGTTCCCTGGCGGCATCCACGGGCGCGAGATTGTCGTCGAGATCGGACGGATTGGCGATCGCCACCAGCGCGGAGGATTGCCTGCGCACGCCCAGCTTTGGCAGGCGCATGTCCCGCGCGTAGAGATACCGTGAGAGATAGCAGCGTTCCGTCACGGCCAGCGGCCGTTGTCCGTCCGGATCGAACAAGGTCTCCCACGGCAGGCTGTGCAGCGCGGACGCTTCGGTGGTAACCCGCAAATCGCCGCCATTGTTCTGCGCCAGCGTGCGCGCGCCGACGAAGACATCGCGAATCTCCTGTGCGTTGAACAGCTGTCTGGCCAACGCACGTCCGCAGACTTCCGGGTTGGCATCATGGAATGACAGATCGGACGGCGATAGTGTCAACGGCATGGGGTCCGAGTAGGTGTCGCCCGCTGGCTGCCGGTAGCGTGCCTCGACCGCATAGGTTTGGTCGCCGTCCTTCCCCGCACCGATCAAAAGCTCAAGTTCAGCGTCGCGGTAGGGCATCTCTGGTTTCTCCTTGCGATGCGCATCACACGCCCTGAATACAGCTAGATAATCCTTCACCCACCTTCGCGCGGATCCCCCTGCAGATAGTGGCCGGTCACCGCATGGAACGCCGCTGACGTGCGTTTGCCAGGGGAGCCATCGACCTTGACGAAGATCCCGTCGAAGCCGTTGAGCCAGCGCTGCAGCGCTTGCGCGCGTGCGATCGTGTCGGGGTCGGTGGGTTTGCGCGCGGCGTAGCGCACCTGCGGCGCTGCGGCGTCCGTCGGCGCGGACCGATCGGGAAAGTCGACGTCGCCGGTCTCCGCCAATCTGCGCAACAGCACGGCCGCACCGCATTGCTTCGAGACGGCGCTGTCTGACCAGGTGCCATCGGCCACGTACTTCCCGCGCGTGTAATGGTTCGAGAAGCTCCACAGGTAGGGCGACAGCACCTCCGGGTGAAAGCACCGATAGCCGAAGCCGTTATAGCGTTCGAGCTGGTACAGCGTCCCGGCCAGGCTCCAGTCGGTATCGGCACTTAGCGACTTCATCGCCAGCGCATCGGCGGCGCTGTCCTCCCAGCTGAACGGCGGCGAGCCGCGCCGCGGCCTGCCCGCAGGCACTTGCACGGTGCGTGCGGAGAGCGGGTCGCCGTTATGCAGATGGGCGCTCATGCGTTGTCCGGATTCCATGTTGTGGATCACGGCAACGACATACCACGGCACGCCCGTCGCGTTGAAGACCGATTGATAGCGGGATTTTTTTTGGATGAGGGCCCTGTTCAGTGCTTCGACGGCAGCCGCGCGGTTTGGGTCGATCACGCAGGAATTGAACAGCTGTCCGTATTGAGAGCGCAGCGCCGAACTCAAGGCAATGGTCGCCATGGGATGCTCCGGGAAGCGCGGCGCGCACGAGTTGCAGCTTGTCAGCGCGCTGCTCCCCCGGAGGATCGATAGACGATGACACAAATGGCACGAATTCTGGCCCTGAGCGTCTTGGCGGTCTTTGAGTCTTGCCAGAGACATTGCCGTCTGGCTAGAAGACTAGAAGGCCGCTCAGCGAAAGCAAAGGGAGGTGATCTGAAAAATTTAGCGGACTGATATGCAGATCGTTGAATTCTTCAGCGGGATCTCACTGCGATCACCTGTCGCCTCGCGCCCAGGCCTATCCCATCGGCTTGCACGCGGGAACCTCTATCGCTACTCGCGACCAGAACTACCTGACACCCTTTGGCGCAGAGAGCACGTCTACGTGAAGGCAGCCCCGCCCTGGATGTCGGCCGCAGCCTTACCGAGGTGCAGTGGGTTTTCATATGGGAACAGCTCGACGCGCTGCCCCGACGTCGGCAACGCACCCCTTCAAGGGGGCATGCCAAGATAAGGGGACTCCTCTATCACAAGGGGGTACCGCGCCAGACTATTCCGCTGTTGAAGCTGGGATAACCGGCGGCGCTATCCGATCCGGAAAAACTCCACCGTCTGTCCCGCATTGACTGCCCGCCGCAGCCAGTCCGGCAACTCGCCCTGCCCGTCCCAACTCAGCCCCTCGGCATGAGACCGCGCCAAAACGGGGGCGAACGACCGGACCACCGCCGAGAGGCCAATGAGGCACCTACAATGCGCGCATGGCTTCCGATGGTTTTCTTCTCCGGCGATGGAGGGATACCATCGTTCAACGTAAGACCGGAGCTGGTCATTGAGCACGGCCGTCCGGATTTGCAGCAGGTTGTGCGCGTGCCGAGGCCGCCAGGCCATCTGCTGCCGTTTGACGAACCGCTTGCTGACCACTTGGTTGACGGCTGACTCGACAAAACCCGATGCAATGGGCTCCCCATGCCGATAGCGGTCACCGTAGTTCACGATGAAGTGCCGGTTGTTGTCCAGGTAGACGATGAACTCCTCGAGTTTGCCGAGGAGTTTACAATATTGCCTACTCACTGCCACAGACCAACTGATTTTCATGTTTCAGCGCCGGGTGGCAGATCTATGGCGGCAGAGCGCCGATGGTGTGACCACGTCTTTGCCACCCACTGTGTGCGCCTACACCAGACCGGTTTGGGCCGCGATCCCGGCATTGCTTACGTACCGCTCACCCCTTTTTCTTTGTAGCAATGCTTTATGAGCTTTCATCGTTGCCCAACTTTCCGAAAGTTTCCAGTCTGCAAAAGTACCCTTCGGCGTAAAATAGAAGAATTCGGAGTCAACCGTTCCGGAACATCCTAATCTAATGTTAGGTTCATTTTTTCGCCGTCTTTAAAAACTCCCAGTCCAGTTGCAATTTGCGACAAGGTTGACAACACATAAACTTAGACAGATATTCTTCGCAGGCATTTCACTAGCGCTGGTTCTCCGGCCGATGTCATCGACGGACAACTGGTCTGCGGATGGCAAAGCACCAGCGCGATGCCTAGACTTGGTCTTTGTGCTGCACCTCCATTCCGGACATGACTAACGCTCACGCCGCCGCGACAAAATGGGACGCTTTCATCAGCTACGCGCATGAAGACCAGCACATTGCATTCAAGGTCCAGGCCTTCATCGAAGACTACCCACTGCCAAGCGGCCGTCGCCTGCGTCTGTTCCGTGACGAGACGGATATGCCGGCTGGAGAACTGGACAAGAACATCCTCGACGAACTTGGCACCTCACGCGCACTCCTGCTTTGCTGCAGTCCGAGCATCGTGGACTCATACTGGGTCCAGCACGAGATCACGGCATTCCAGAATGCGCGCCCTGGCCATGCCGTGGTCCCCCTGTTACTCGCCGGAGACCTGGTCACGGTAGTGCCAGAGTCGATCCGGAGCCGGGAGGCGCTGGTCCTGGACCTACGGGCCGGGTGGCGCTTCGGGCGTGCCGCTCGTGCCACGCGTATTGAGCTACTGCGAGCGATCGCGGCAATTGCCGACATTCCGCTTCGGGAACTGATTCCCTGGGACGAGCAGCGTCGCAGGCGTCGTCGCGCGGCGATTCTGGCTGTGTCGGGCATTGCTTCCATGGCGATTGCAGTCTTAGGAACGATGAACTGGCTGGCCAGGCGTGATGCGCAGGCGGATGCTCTGCGCCGGGAGGCCGATGCCGCGATACTGAAGCTCGATGCCGGCGATATACCCGCCGGCCTCGCTGAACTTGGCCGCGCACTGGCCCACGATCCGCGCCACATTCTTGACGATCGCGTCGACGTGTTCCGGCACTGGATCACAACGCTGACTCCGGCGCGCGATACCGTGCGTTCGACACAGGGCCTGCTGAGCCTGCGCGGCCGTATCTATGTCAGGGCGACCGGCGATCGCCTGCTCCGGCTCGATCTGCCCGGCCTCCTCGATGCGGTAGTCCCGTGGCCAGGCACGGTAGTGGCCACGGGGCAAGGGGCCATCGCAATCTATGACACCGTCGGAGGCAAGCAAGCCGGGATCGTAGCCTTGCCTCCCGGGACAAAAATCAAGGGGATATATGAGGCACAGGGCCGTGCAGCTGTGACAGTGCTTGCGCAGATGGCGCGAGTCGAGAATGACGAAGACGAGCCCGAGGTCCCCGTGCCATGTAGTGTGCTATTGCTGCATGCCCCGCGCCTTGCAATCACTGCCGGCACCTCATATCCGGTCCGGATTGCGGCCCGCGAAGGCGGGCGGGCACTGCGCATGCAGGCGTTGCGCAACAATGTCTTGCTCTGGCACGATTGTACGCCCGAAAAGGCGGAGCAATACGGCACCGGGGATGATGCCGCCAACGCCATCTCAAGTGGCCCTCCTGCCAGCCCTGATGCTTCCACGTCGCCGGCGCCGGCCACGTCACCGACCGCCGCAAGCGCCCCGCTCGCACTATCCGTCGACGTACCACGCCTCCTCCGCGACACGGACAATCATCCGGATGGCTCCCGGAATTGGGACGACACACTCCGGCAGAAATGGTCGGAGGCGTCGCCGCTACCGGTCATGGAATTGCCTGAAGTGCGCAAGGAGTCCAGACACTGGCGGGAAACCGGACCGACGCCGATCACCGCCACGCCCAAGCGCCACGGCATTGCCGCCTCGATGACCGATGCGGACATCGAAGCCCTCGATATCAGTGTCGCAAAAGGGGGGACCGACCCAAGCGATTTGGTCGAATTCGGTGGCTTCGCGTCGGAAGGACAGCGGGTCTTCTGGGGAATTGCCGCCACGGGAAACTCCTTGGAAGGCATCAGCCGGTGCCAAGCCCCGCCGGACGGACAAGTGTCACATTGCGTATCCGGCATGTCATTCAATTCGGTGAGAACTTGGAACGTCGTCGCACCGGATGCCCGCCGGTTGCTGCATGTGTCGGCGCATGCAGGCGAGCCTCCCCTGACAGTGGTCGATCTGGTGAGTTATCGGACGCACCAGGTTGAACCTCAGACGCAGGCACCGGTGCTCGCCGCAGCGTTCACCGGCGACAATGCGCGGTTTGCTGCCTTGACGACTTCCGACCAACTCCTGGTCTATGCGTTTTCGCCACAAGGCGAACCCCGTTACGAACGTTCGTTGAGGCTCGGCCAGAGCGCCGCTATTCACGCCTGCAGCGGCCTGCAGGCGCTTCTGGCCCTGCGCGAGGCGCGGATGGTCGCGCTTTCGGCGGATTGCACGCTGGAACTCTTCGATCTTACCGCCGGCAGGTTGCTATGGCGCAAGCGACTGGACGTGCCAGCCGAGTGCATGCGGCCCGAAAAGTCCTCGGGAAATGGTGGCACGCATAACGGTACCGCGTCGTCGGGCGCAGCCGGATCCGCAAAGGCGATGCAAATCGACGGCGAAAGCAGTCCATCCACCTGCGGCAACGCCGCACAACTGGCACTCACGCGAGATGGTGAGCGCCTGCTTGTAAGCCTTGCCGGCCGCGTGCGCCTGCTCCAGTCGAGCTCCGGTACTGCCCTGGCCACTGCGCTGGACGCGGCCGAGCTTTCAGTCGCGCCTTCTTCTGGAAATGCACCCGCGACAACTGGCACGATAGACGTCGCGCAGGATGGTACGGTTTCCATCGACGTCGATGGTCGCCGGTTTTCACGCACCGAGCCACCAACCGCCGGCAGAGCGCTTGCCCTGCTGCCCCAGTTGGACCGTTATACCATGATCAGCACGTCGGACGGGCGCGCCGAACTGGACAGCCTGCCGTGATCCGCGGGCCCCGCGAGAGCACCTTGACACCGGGCAGCGCCAGATCGAGCCACGTTCCGGTGGGCTCGCGCGCGACGTCGTCAATGCCATGTAGTCTCTGCAGCAGAACGCGACCTCAGGACAAGCGCGAAGTCGCAAGCTGCAACCGCTGCGTCGCCAGCAGTACACGCCGTTCGGTGGACCGCACGGTGACCGGGTACTTGTTGGCTCGGGCATCGATGTGGTCGTGACCAGAACGCTCGCCAGCACCACCCAGGGTCGCCGTCGCACTCCGGACAGGGTGGAACTGGCAAGGTGTGCTGGCGCTTGACCAATTCGGAGGGCGTCTGGCGGACGGTATTGCAGCACGCGTCGTCGTACTTCTTTGCCTTAACATGCGATTCGGGGAGGTTCCGCAAGACCTTGATCTCGAAGGAGTCACGCACGCGCGAATACTCGCAGCCGACTTCATTGCACCCGCAGCCACAGGCCCAGCAGCGCGTCCAAGCGCCGTGCCCGGCATCTTGCGCCGCAAGCCCTGAATAATCAGGGACTTGGCGAAGCGTCCTTATCCTAGGTGGGTCGTCCGGGACGCTATCCGGCAGGACACTGTGGGTCGTGGCTGACCCGGTAATGGCCGCGCGGTGCGCGCTATCGATGTGCGCGGGAGAATCAGCACCGTCCTGTATAAAATTCGTAAACGAACAAGTCAACGGAAGTCAATTTTCAACCTAAAATGTACAAGCACCAGATTCACGCGTTGAGCAATCGCGCTCTCATTTGAACGTGCTTTCGATAGGTGCATTGCCTAAGGTAGCCGGCGTGATGCCAGGCCAGGGAGGAGCGCGCAATGATCTCGACCACCACGAACGCAGAGGCTGGGGATCCTTACATTTTCATCAGTTATCGCCGGGAAGACACGATGGCGGCAGCGCGCGGGCTGCTGCGATTCCTTTACACACACTATGGTAAAGCGAGAGTTTTCATGGATATTGTCGAGATCAGGCGCGGCGCCGATTGGAAAAAATCGATAAAGGAGGCGCTCAAGCGCGCGACCGTGTTCGTTCCTATAATTGGTCCGCGCTGGCTCACTTTAACTGACGAGCATGGTAGACGAAGAATAGAGAAAGACGATGACTGGGTGGCGAAAGAAATCTCTTTCTCCATCAAGTCCGGTAAGCGGATCTATCCAGTCTATATTGACACACCGATACTCTCGAAAAAGTTCATCCCGAAAAAGCTAAGCTCGTTGGCAAGCCTGCAAGCCTTCGAGATCAATAAGTACAATAGCACCGAGGATGTGTGGCGCGAGCTATGCAAATCCCTTCACGATCAGGATGGCCTCCCGCCCCTACTGCGCGACGTGGCCTACCCGAGGGCGAAGGTGCGACTACAGCCGCTTGCAAATAGCGAATTGCGAAAGCGTCTTGAAGGGATGGACGGCTGGACTACAGTAGCGTCTCCCCTTCCCGGAGCGGAACACGTTATCCGTAGCGAATTGCACAAGCGCTTCGAATTTTCCTCATTCAATGATGCCATCCAATTTATGCATAACGCCGCCTCAGGCATCAATGATCGGCAACACCATCCACGATGGGAAAACATCTGGCGTAATGTTGACGTATGGCTTTCCACTTGGGATATTCAATTCCAAATATCCGAGCTGGACATCAGCCTCGCCATCTACCTGGACGACACTGCCCGACAAGTCAGAAATGGGATAGCCCGTGCCGCGATCAAATGAGTGCTGAGGAAGGTGGTCCAGGCCGAGGCCTCCGGAAACCCGCCAATATGGCATGGACGCCCCGCCTCCCGGTCACCGCAGGTCTTGCGATAGGCCTGTCCCGGCATGAACCTCCCCCATTCCTCATCGCTTAGATTGCGCGTCAGCCTCGCGCAGGCGGCTCCGATCAGGTCTTCGCGTCGCCACAACCAGACGAAAGCCGGGGCAGACCCCGACTCCTCGCTCAGATGTACATTCGCTCGCAAGTAGCACCCGTCCGGGCTGAACCCGACACTTCCGCGGCGAGCCCTTAGTGAGATAGCCGTACCACACGCTCCCACGTGCCGGTATCGTAGACGTCGACGACATTGGCCGCACGACCGGCGGTCAGTTCCTGGCCGCCATATGTTTACGTCGGAATTGCCAGCGACCTGCCCTCACGCGAAAATGCCGCGCCGATCACGGCATCGGCATTGGACAGCTTGCGCAATACCTCGCCGCTGCGTGGATTCCAGACGTAGACCACGCCATCGGCATCCGAGCGGCCCATGTCGGCGTGGATGCGGCTTCTGGGCTGGTACACAGCGTGGCGGGCACTGCAGCGAACGAGTCGGACGTGTCGCAGGCACACGCTTTGTAGCATGGCCACGAGAAGCACGCGTTTGGCGACACGGGCTACACGGGCGTGGAGAAGCGCGAGGAGATGCAAGGCAAGTCCGTGAAGTGGCAGGTGGCCGTCAAGCGCGGCAAGATCAAGACGATGCGTGACGGTGCGGTCAAGGACTTGCTGATCGCCGTCGAGCGGGCCAAGGCCCAGATCCGGCCACGGGTCGAGCATCCGTTCCACGTCGTCAAGAATCTCTTCGGTCATCGCAAGGTTCGCTACAAGGGCCTGGTCAAGAACACGGCGCAGTTGTTCAGTCTGTTTGGTCTGGCGAATCTGGTGCTCGCCAGGAAGCTGTTGTTGGCCTCACAGGGGAGCAATCCGTCATGAGCGCGCAAAGCACGCCAGAATTGGCACGAAATGAGCGAAAAGCGTGCCGAAGCTGGCCCGTTTCTCCCTCTTTGTGAAAAGCCAAAGCTAAAGCCGTTGGCAGCGTCATACGAAGACCTCGTTGATCAGCGATTCCCTAATCTAAGAGACGGTTTCAAGTGCGACACGTGTCGCCGTCCGCCGCGCGTCAAGCGGCATGATGTAGGGATGGCAAAGCTCATTCTTGCCTTGTCACATTCGACAAGAATCTGAGTATTGGAAGTTGAAGCTGTGACCTGCTGTGCGACCAGCAGTTGCCTACCTGGAGATGCGCGATGGGTAACCGTCGGGTGTGAAGCTCCGGGGACAATGTACTTCTCGACAGACGGACCATCCTGGCGACAAGATCGGCCGACACTGCCAGCAGCCGCGCGGTGTGAAGGCTAGGCAAGTTCCGTACGCACAACGTAAGTGAACTGTCGTTGGAATCCTCGTTAGTCTCGAAGAGCCAAAGCTGCTGACAGGCTCTGACCAAAACGGTGAATGGCCGGTTGCTTCCCTTTGAAATGGAGGCACGTCGTCAAGGCGCCATCGGGGAATAGACAGGTGCTAACCGGACAGGCTCGTCGTAATGACGGGTCGGCAAGAGTGGGAACGTGGTAAGCCCGATCCTTCGCCGTGACTTCAGTGTATCGGGGCAACGGCAGGTGACTCGCGAGAGGAGCTGTTGGGGGAGCGGGTATGAGAACGCGGAGAAAGCGAATGGTGAGCCGTAATGGCTCATATAGGGGTTCAAGATTTGCCCTGACCTGAAAAGGTGCAGACTTCCGCGAAGTGCGGCTGTCGCAGACCAGTATTTGAGGTTCGATGTAGGGAAGCTTGGAAGAGGCTGCCTTGTTGCGGTTCAGCGCCCTCATCTCATCCGTGAGAGGAACCAACGATATGACGAATGCGAAGGACTTGTGCAGGATGGCAAGACCGGTATCGCGTGCAACGGTACTTCACGCTGTGCTTGAGCCGTATGCGGTGAAAATCGCACTTACGGTTCTTTGGGGAGGGGGCGGCGGCGACGCTGCTCTCTTACCCGCTAAAGACTCCGAGGGGCTGGTAAGAAGCGTTCATGTCGGAGAGGCCGGCTGAAGCTGGCAGCCCAGGTCGGCAAGGCGCTTGAGCAGGCGTTGGATGGTTTTGCTGGCATCCTGTCGACTGAAGTAATCGAAGCCGAGAATCTGCATACTCATCGCCGTTGGAGAGCATGTGCCAGGTGGCCGTAAGCATTGAGGCGGCGACCGCGAGGATGGCCTTCTTTGGGCCGCGTCTTGCCTTGATGCGCAGGAACTGGGCATGCAGGTAGCTACTCTTCACCCGCACGGCGGCCCATGCGGCGGTGACGAGCGCGGTTTTCAGCCATGCGCCGCTCTTGCGCACGCGGGTACTGCGGCGTTTGCCTGCACTCTCGTCGTTACGCGGACATAGGCCCGCCCAGGAGATCAGGTGGGCGGCATCGGGGAAGCGCGTCATGTCGGCGCCAACCTCAGCCAGGATAACCTGCGCCGTCACGTCACTCACGCCGGGAATGGTGGTCAGCAGGTGGACGCATTGCCGGATCGGCGCCAGCGCTTTTCCCAAGGTCGCATCCAGTTCAGCGAGCGTGTGCTGCAGTGCCTCGATGACGTCTAGGTGGAGCTTGAGCAGGGTCCGGTGGTGAACAGTAATGCGGCCGCGCAGTGCCTCGCGCAGTTCGGGTGTCTTCTTGCGCGCGTTGCCTTGGGCCAGCGCCGCTAGCCGCTCGGGATTGTCTTCGCCGGCAACGATGGCATCGAGCATGGCGCGGCCACTGCAGCCGAGCACGTTTGACAGCACGCTGCCGAGCTTGAGATTGGCATCCTCAAGGACCTTCTGGATGCGCAGGCTGTGCTGGGCGATCTCGCGCACGAGTTGTTTGCGCGTGCGTGTGAGGTCGCGCAATTCCTGTGTCGCAGCGGGCGGCACGAAGCTGGAGCGGATCAGGCCATGCGCCAGCAGGTCGGCGATCCACATCGCGTCATTGACGACCGTCTTGCGTCCGGGGACGTTGCGGATGTGGCGGGCATTGGCAAGAACCAGCTCGAACTGGCCCTCGAGGATGTGCCAGACCGGTTTCCAGTAGATGCCCGTCGCCTCCATGCCAACGTGCGTGCAGCCGTGCAGAGCCAGCCAGTCAGCCAGCGCGAGCAGCCCGGTCGTCGTGGCAGCGAAGCTGCGCACTTCGCGATGCTGGGGGGCGGACACGCAGCGCACGCAGGCCACGATGGTGTCCTTGTGCACGTCCAGTCCGGCGCAGCGTGGATAGAGAACCTGCATATTACCTCCTGCCAGATTAATGGCAGCGGCAGCAGCCCTCGTAATCGTATTCTGGTAAGCGTGCTTGCGGGCATGACTGCCCGTTATCACAATCCGGGGTGCGCGCAGGGCTGCGGGTCCAACTGTTAAGCGGGCTCGGGGCACCATTCCCTAGGCCGACCTCGGTCGCCGCTGCGTGCCCATGTTACCTCTGGCGTCGATGGGGCGCCCGCCACACACGCGCGCTTCATCCTTCGGGGTCGGGCCATGCCCGATGAACAACTGTTAACTTTCTCGGCATCCTGTTAACCTTGCGCGTCTTGACAGACGGGGCCAAGGAGATGGGTAAGCCGATCGTAAGCGACGAACTATGGGCGGAAATCGAGCCACTGCTGCCGGCATCCAAACCGAGGCGATGGAAGTACCCAGGACGCAGGCCGGTGTCGGATCGCGCTGCGCTTACCCGCATCGTTTTCGTGCTCAGAACCGGCATCCGTTGGCGCGACCTGCCAGCAGAAGTGGGCTGCGGCTCTGGCGTGACCTGCTGGAGGCGTTTGCGCGACTGGCAGGAGGCTGGCGTTTGGGAGAAGTTGCACGAGCTGCTACTCGCCAAGTTGCGCGCCGCAGACCGGATCGACTTCTCGCGAGTGGTCGTCGACTCATCATCCATTCGTGCGGTTGGGGCGGGCGAAAAACAGGCCCGAACCCCACCGATCGCGCGCGACCAGGTTCCAAGCACTACATCGCCACGGACGCCAATGGCATCCGCGTCGCGGCGATCTTGACCGGCGCAAACTGCAATGACGTCACGCAACTGCTGCCGCTGGTCGATGCCATTGCGCCGATCCGAGGCGTGCGCGGACGCCCCCTGCAAAAACCTGAAGCCATCTATGCCGATCGAGGCTACGATTCCGAGCGGCATCGGCAGGAATTGCGCGAACGTGGCATCAAGCCTGTGCTCGCCAAGCGCGGCACTGAACACGGCAGTGGTCTGGGAAAGTACCGTTGGGTCGTCGAGCGTACACATGCCTGGTTGCATCATTTCCGCCGTCTTCGTATCCGCTTCGAACGTCGTGGCGACATTCACGAAGCATTCCTCAAACTCGGCGGCTGCCTGATCTGCTGGAACATCCTCCAGCGCGGGGAGCCGTCTTTTTGAAACCGTCTCTAAGTGATGTGTGGAAATTTGAGCAGTTCTTCGATCGAGCGAACCTCGAACCTCTCGGCCTTGGCCTTTTGCAGTTCCTGACGCTTGATTAACGCCCGCTCGAGGATTAACGATCGGAACCCAGCGCGCAATTCATCGACGGAAGAGTACCCAATGACGGGACCAAGTACCCAGTGATATTTTGTCATAAGGTCACTGAACATTGAGAAGGGCGCGTCTCCTTTTTCGATGATCGGGATAAAGGGTATCTGATAATCTGGAATGGTTGCCTGGAGTTCAAGTGGCGCGGACTTTGGATCGGTAATGTCCACGATCACGAATAGGCTCAGTCCCGCCAGGATCTTGATGGTCTCCGTGTAATCACGGTCCGGGGAGCGTTCGAAGTCAAAGATGACGGGCAGCAATCCACTGGTGCGCAATTCGTTCGCGACCGCCTCCATAATGAGCTTGCGTTTCGGAGTGAATCGGCCTAACACCAGCACAGCCTTGGATGTGATGGTGTCAAGCGCGCTCCTCAGATTTTCGCGACTTGTCAGCAAATAGATGAACTGAGCCATGTCGAGGCTGTCGACATGAATACTGTTCTCGACAGAAGGTGTAATTAGAAGACCCGTTTGATTGATAGGTGTGCCACTGGTTCCCCACACTGATATACCGTATATGCGGGAGTTCGATATGTCTGCCCCCTCGATCAGAGTCTCGATCAATTGAGCTCGTTGGAGATTAGCGCCTCGCAGCCCGGCGTTGCGCAAGTCAGTGTTGCCCAAGTGTGCTCCGCTCAGGTCGACGCCACTCATGTCGGCACCGCGGAAATCAACGTACTCCAAGTGCGTCTTGTCGAGAAACGCGTCGCGTAGCACGGCGTCGCGAAAATCGGCATTCCTCAGGTGCGCGCCGCCCAGGAAAGCGCGACTTAAGTCCGCTCGAGCAAAAATCGCTTCCCGCAGATCCAGTTGCCAGAGCTTGGCGTCTGTCAGATCAGCGTTCGTGAAATTGCAGTCACCGTACCACTTACCCTTCTTCAACTCACTGAAGTCAACGCCGCATAGCTTCGCCTTGGTCAGGTTGACTCGCTTGAATGATGCATCAGCCAAGCTTACTCCGCACAGATCGGCTTCACTCAGATCGGCCTCGTTAAGATCTGCATTCGCGAGATTCGCTCCGCGCAATTCCGCGCCAGCCAGATATGTGCCCTCCAGATGGGCCTGGGTCAGGTTGCTCATTCTCAGAATGGAACCGCTGAGATGAGCGCTGCCAAGTTGCGCCCCTTCCAGATTCGCGCTCTCGAGGTCTGCCAGCGGAAGCAACGCGTGGCTTAGATTGGCTCTTGTCAGGAGCGCGTGGCCTAGACGTGCTTTCGTGAGGTGCGCCGCGCTCAGATCGGCGCCTGTCAGGTCCGCGTTGTTCAGTTGCGCGAGATCCAGGGTTGCTGACCGAAGACTGGCGTTACTGAGGTCCGCACCGTCCAGCAGGGCACCTATGAGATTTGCCCCCGCCAGATCGGCGCCATGCAAGTTCGCATCCTGAAGACTGGCGCCCGCAAGCTCCGCGTCGGCCAAGTCCGGCAGCAGCAGCTTCGGTTGCGTGGTCCGCCATGCATTCCAGTGGGTGGGTCCACGAAGAAGCATCTCGACATGCAGAGCGTTTGCCATTGTAGTATCCGCGCGTTTCCCCGTAGCAAGATACCCGAATCTCCTCATGGAGCACTACAACGTTCACAAACGCCTCCTTGTCTTGACCGCTACTGCCGATTCGATCCTCGCCAAAATCGAGCGCCTATGTAAGGTTATCTCTGAGACGCAACACTAGCCGACACGGAAAAACTCCACACTATGCCCGGCATTGACCGCCCGCCGCAGCCAGGACGGCATCTCGTCCTACCCGTCGCACGACTTGCGTTGTGATTCTGGCGCGCTTTTCAGGCTTCATCAGCACGCAGTTCCCACGTCATGACTGCTGACACCGTCCTGTAACGATCCGGAATTCCCGCGATACTTGCGATACTTGCGGAAGTGGCGTTGGGTCACCTATCTTTTATGAATGTGCCACGTTGAGCGGGAGTTTGTCACATGGCAGTTCCGGCAAGTGCTCCCGGAGACTCGCAGGCCACGTACAAGTACTGGGCCTTCATCAGCTACAGCCATCGCGACAAGGTGCCGGGCGAATGGCTCCACAAGTCGCTCGAGGCGTATCGCATTGCGAAACCGCTGCGAGACCGGAACACACCGATGGGAGCCGTGCCGGCACGACTGTCTCCTGTGTTTCGGGATCGCGAGGAGCTCGCGGCCGCTCCCGATCTCGGTGATCGCATCGAGGCGGCACTGAAGCAGTCGAGATACCTGATCGTCGTCTGCTCTCCCGCTTCCGCAGCATCGCCGTGGGTCAACAAGGAAATCACGTACTTCAAGTCGCTCGGGCACGAGGACCGCATCTTCTCGCTCATCGTCGAGGGCGAGCCGTACGCAAGCGAACAGCCGGGCCGCGCGAAGGAAGAGTGCTTCCCGGCCGCCCTGCGCTTTCGGCTGGCGCCTGACGGCCGCCTCTCCGATACACGCGCCGAGCCGCTTGCCGCCGATTTGCGCGACGATAAGGATGGCCGGCAGAACGCGCTTCTCAAACTGATCGCAGGCATGCTGGGCGTGGGCTTCGATGACCTGCGCCAACGCCATCTCGAAACGCGCAACGCGTGGCTGCGCAAGGTGGTTACGGCAAGCGTGGCGCTCGTGCTGATCTTCGCGGGCCTCGCGATCTATGCGCTCAGGCAGCAGCGTCTGGCCGAAGAGCGAAGCCGCATCGCCCTCTCGCGGCAGCTCGCCGTGCAGAGCGGAACGCTGCTGCAGACGAACCCCGACCTCCCGTTGCTCCTGAGCCTGGAAGCGATGTTCGCGCGAGACACGGTGGAAGCGCGTCGAAGCTTGGCTGACGCGCTCATGGTAACGGGGCGCCCGATCACCTTCGTGCGTTCGCCCGTGAAGGCCGCCGTGGAATCCATGGCGATTTCGCCGGACGGGAAGACACTCGTCACGGCCGGCCGCAAGGCGCGGCCCGTGTTCTGGGACCTAACGACGTATCCGCCTCAGCCGCAAGCGAGCGATGAGCAATCGAGCTCGTCCGTGAATTCGATGTCGATCAGTCGAGACGGCAAGCTGCTGGCCGTCGCGCAAGACGATGGGGTTATTTCGCTATGGGATGTGGCCTTGCGCCAGCGCGTGAGCGAGCCCCTGATCCCGAAGCAGCACTTCGCCATTCGCGCGGTTGAATTTGGCCCTCGTAATCAGCTCGCCTTCGGCTATTCGAGCGATGAGTCGTTCGGCGCGGTCAGGATCGTGCTGTGGGATCTCGCTGTCGGGCGCGCGGTGCGCACAATCGAAACACAGGCGGATCTCGGTGTTTCCGATCTCGCTTTCAGTCCCGATGGCCGGGCGCTAGCCTCGTCGGCCGTCGGCGGTGACACCACGCTCTGGGACCTTGCGACTGGTCAAGCCCTTCAGAGCGACTTTCTGAAAGACACCGGCTCGGTCGCGTTCAGCCCGGACGGCAAGTGGCTCGCTTCCGGCAGCTGGCAACTGACGCTGCGGGATACCGCGACCTTCAAGCCCGTCGCCTTCAATCTTCCCGATGCGCCTGCTCACATCGGTGACGTGCAGTTCAGTCGCGACGGATCCTTCCTCGCGTCCATCTCGAGTAACGGCAACGCCGTCGTGTGGGACCTCGAGTCCCGCACTCCGCGCGAGACGCCCTTCCAGCTCAAGATGGGCTCGCTCAACGCGCTGGTGCTGAGTCCCGATGATCGAACGATGTACGTAGGAGGCCCTGACGAACGGCTCGCGATGGTGAGGCTCGACACGGCGCCACTGCGCAAGGTTGTGCGAACGGGCGCGTACCTGAGCGACGTGCGCTACAGTCCATCGACGGGCGAACTGATCGCCACCGATGACGCGGGAACCGCGCACTTCTGGGACGCCTCGACGCGCAAGCCACTCCGCAAATCGCCTGCGGTGAAGAAGAGCGGCGCCTCGGTGTTCGCGATCAGCCCCGATGGCGAGACACTGGCGCTTGGCGACAACAAGGGGCGCCTGTCGTTCCTGGATGCGAAAACGCTGAAGCCGCTGTCCGAGCCTGCACAGGTGAAAGCGGATCGCGTCGACCGTCTCGCGTTCTCACCGGATGGGCTTGCTGTAGCGGTGGTGGGCATTGACCGCGACGTCGTCATCTGGGACGTGAAGCGTCACGAACGACTTCAGAAGCCGCTGGTTGCCGATGCTGAGTACGCGCGTGATGCGATCTTCTCGCTCGACGGAAGCCGCGTGTACACTGTTGGAGACGGCGGCGAAGCGCTCGAATGGGACTGGCGCTCCGGCGAGCGCATCGGCTCCCCGATGAAACTCCCTGCTGGCGCCGATGCACTCGCATTGAGCCCGGACGGATCGCTGCTTGCGGTAGGCGGCTACGACCATCAGGTGACACTCTGGGATATCACACAGCGGCAGATCGTCGGCGTGCCGCTCGTTGCTCACACCAACTTCGTGAGGACCGTCGAGTTCAGCCCCCGCGGCGAGTTCCTCGCATCAGGTGGCGACGACGGCGCGGTCATTCTGTGGGACGTGAAGTCGCGCCTCCCCATCGCAGAATTCAGGCACGGCGCTTCGGTGCTGAGTGGTGACGGAACCGCGCGGACGCCGAGGGCCGTCAACCATGTTTCGTTCAGCCCGGATGGCCTGACTCTCGCGGCGGACGGACCGGAGAACGACATCCTGCTCTGGGATGTCGACGTGAACTCGTGGCAGCGGCAGGCGTGTCAGCGCATCAACCGGAATCTCAGCGTTGAAGAATGGCAGCGATACATCGCCGATACGCAGCCACGGGAGACCTGCCCCGGCGGGCTGCCAAGGCTGACGCGAGCCGATTGACGATCGCTCGCGCGGAGGGAGCGCAATCCAGCGCGACTGGCGGGTCGTGTAGAGGAGGCGTGCTGGTAAAGCAAGGGGGGCTCCTCCGAGGGCTTTGTCAACTTACCGACAGCGAGACAAGGCAATGAGTGGGAAGCCGACGGCTCAGGAAACGGTAGACGGATTATGGGCGACGTCGGTGAATGCTCGCCAGGTAGCATAGCTCGCGGCGAGGCGCTTGCGATAGAGCGAAGCGCGCAGCAGATGCCGCTTCAAGGCGAAGTGCTGGCGGATCGGGCCGAAGGCAGACAGAATGACTTGGGGGCGCTTGGGGGCGTGGAATCCCCGCATGCTTCTCTCACGTTCGCGGGTGGGTGGCTGTTCTCGCCCCTTCACGCGGGCTGCTGCCTTGCCGAAGACGTGCTTCACATCTTTGAGCTCCGCACGTCGGCCATGGCCGCCGGGTAGCTGCGCAGTTGATCGGTGACGATCCTACGCGGCACCGGGTTCGAACGCAGCATCCGCTGGAAGAAGCGCTTTGCGGCAACCTTGTCGCGCTGCTGCTGCAGCAGGACATCGAGTTCGACGCCATGCCCATCGCCCGCGCGCCACAGCAAGTAGGGCTCGTCTCGCATGCTCACGAACATTTCATCCAGATGCCAGGTGCAGCCCGGTTTGCGCCGGGCTGCCTTGACGTGATAGGCAAAGCCAGCACCGAACTTGCCGCACTAACGGCGAATCGTCTCGTAGGTCACGACCACGCCGCGTTCGAACAGCAACTCCTCGATGTCGAGCAGGCTGAGGTTGAAGCGGAAATACCAACGCACCGCATGGCTGATGACCCCCGCCGGAAACCGGTGGGTACCGGGTCAATATCGAGGATAGGCGGGTCCCTGGCAACTCAATGACCATCGGGTCTGGCGCGCGCACCGGGAGGCCAAGGCGCTGTGCCATTTCGTGAAACCTCAGCGTCTGTGCACAGGTGCTGGCGTATGCGTCAACCACCTGTTTGCGGCGCTGTCTGTCAGACATATATCGCTTGTAGTCTTCGAGCTGGGTTGCACTTCAAGTCTTTCCCTCGCGACCAGGCGCGAATACTCGACCAGCTTTTCCTCCCAGAACACAATCTGGATGTGATCATCGCATCGCTCGAGTGCAACGAGGTCAATTCGGGGTGCGCAACGCCGGTCGTCGAATGCGGGAAGCGCCATCTCGAGGTCGGTAACCAAGGCGTTCTCCGCCGCGACGCGCTCGACAAAGCGCTTCTCGGATCCAACCTTCGTTGCGGCCATGGCAATCCATTGATCCAGGGTCGACATGCCTTCATATGTGTTTCGCCGTAAGGCGCGCCGCTACGGCCAAAGCCTACTCTGCCAACTGATTGGCCGCGCAAATAGAAATTCATGTAGTTCCTGCGCAAAGCCAGTCGGAGGTACTCTCCGCTGCCGAGCCGCTTGGCTGCCAGCGCGACAGGAAATCCTTCCACCAGTGCTCTGCCGGACTGTCAACACTCGCTGCGAGTGCGCGCTGCGCGCCGTCTTCGAGAAATCTTCCGAACCCCCTCGGCCGCGGTGCGCACGCTCCAATGTGTGCAACCACGCGGCTTCTCATGTAGGACCTTGCTCAGCAATTCGGCGACAGCTTCATCGTCATGGGTACGAGGTCGCCCCGACTTGGCCTGATCGTGCAAGCCGGCCAGTCCATTTGCCACAAATCGCTTCTTCCAGAAAGTCACAGCAGGTGGGGTCACCCCACACTGCGCTGCGATCTCTAGACTGGGATGACCGTCAGCCACCATCAATATGATCGTCGCTCGGCGCAGCAGCGAGTGAGGCAGCGATCGTGAACGGCTCATTGAGGCGAGTTGCTCTCGTTCGCTGGCTGACACTTCCACCTAGATTCCCGGTCGTCCCATGGTCGCTTCCTCTCAAAGGCCGTGACCGGCGGACCCCTTACTTTTAATAAAGTTTCTTGCGGGACAGAACACTATTAGCCATCAATTCCGCCTTCGGAACACAGGCATCGCAACGATAGGTGTGGACGATCCCGTATGAACCTGCCGTCATTGCGTCTTCTTCCTCCTTGTCAAAGGCAATGGCAATCACCTCGCCGGCGTGCCCGTAGAACTCGGCAACCGCCCTAGCTGTCCTCGTGCCCCACACGCGAACGAAAGCATCTTCTCCACCCGTTGCAAGCCGCTTTTCGTCCACACTGAAGGCCATTGGCAGGTACGGCCTTTCTGACTCCGGCTGCCGAACTCTGTCGCCCGGTTTCCCCAGAGAAGACGCGTACCGTGTTGGCCTCGTCTACGGCAGCGAAGGACGTGGCTTGCGGATCGAAGATGCCGCGACACCCGGCGTCGTGATAGGTGATCCTCGGCTTGAGGGTTGACCGGGATTCGTTAAAAATCCGCCACATCCTCCACAAGCCTTTGATTTTGCTCGCAAATACGCTTTTCCAGACCCGGCTTCGTGATGAGTTTCCCCTTCCCTAAGCAAAAAGAAGCAACTTAATAAGTGCCAAATAGTGGCTAGAGCGGCATATTTCCAGAGGGATGCGGAAGGCGTGAGTGCCAAAGCCCGTCAACATGTCATCAAAGACGGGCAGATTCCTCTCCCTGGCCACGCTTTTCGTATCGAAGGTTCCAGATATCGCCCTCAAGGCGCGGACAGTTTGGTGGACAAGGAGCAGGGCCGATGGCTGCCCGCATAGGGACGACGGCACTCATCGCTATCTGCAACAATGACGAGGTCCCGTACATGCGGCGGATCAATCTGGACTTTGAGCGGCGCTAAGGGTAGAGCCGATCCACGATACCGCCTATCCGGCGCTGCCAGCCGCAGCTTACTGCCGCCGAACTACATGGTCGCCGCTCAGACTCTACAGGCGCTTCGAGATTGAAGATCTGATGTTCTGTTCTGTATAAGGAGATGGCGTAAGCCGGGCACGGGACCGCGGTGAAGCGACGATGGCTATCGTGCGATGGCGGTGCGAGCGTCGACATGGCGAGATGAATTGGGCGGCTTCCGGAACATTTGCACACGGAAAGGACTTGATGGCGCAAGCCCGGACGCGTTGCCAGCAGGAATGAATGGAAACGTTCTGAAGCGACCCCAAGTCCAGCCTACGCGCGGCTACGGCGTTACCGTTAAAGAGACAGGTCTACGGACAGCGGGCAATGGTCACTCGCCTCGAGATTGTCCTTCCCGATGGTCCCGACCCGCGGCCCCATAAACTGCTTGCATTTAGGGCTCAGCCCGCCCCGGAAAATTGAAACTTGCTCAATGGCCGCCGTAAGCGACTGGTCTACCAGGACGTAGTCGAGTTGGCTAACCGTTCGGCGACTGTCATAGTAGTGCGTCCACCGTTCATTTGGAGGCACCGCTTCCTTGGCGGGATCGACAAAGATCTCTGAACTCATGAGGGGATCGAGGCTGCCATCGTAATGCAGGCCGCTGACGTCCTTATTCAGGTCACCAAGTAAGATTGGCAATCGTCCCCGTGTCTTCACATGCTGTGCGATTTTTGCGGCGCGATCAGCCTGCCGCCTGCGCTTGTCTGTAGTCGTATCCGCGGCATTCCCCTTGATCTCCTGAGCCTTAAAATGATTGACAAGAAAGGTGAGTTGCTTGCCGGCGACGTCAATGTCGATCTCGAGACAGTCACGGGAGAACGCCGCCTTACCAAGGCGATTCTTCATGTCCAGCACGTTTGTGGTGGTCAAAATTGACCCGTCCGTTGCAACGTCAGCGTAGGAACGGATCGCTCTGATCTCTGCGGAGAGGCCTTTGCGAACCAATAGGCCAACGTCGATGCCTCGTGGATCATTTCCGTCAACCAGGACGCAGCGGTCAAAATAGTTCCGCATGTACTTTGCATTGAAGAGGCGAAGCGCCGTAATGTTCTCGACCTCGCATACTGCCATAACATCTGGCTTCGCTTCGATCGCTGCCGCCGCGGTATTTTTCCGTTGTGCCTCCGTTATTGGCGCAGGACGAACGCCGCCCGATCGCCCTGGCTCTAACGACACCACATCGGTTATTCGAATTAGATTTGTGTAGTTCTTTGGTTGCTGCTCAGGTGGCTTATCGAGGAAAGCATAGCGACTGAACAAGTTCTCCATATTGAACGTCGTGATACGCAGCTTCATACCGCCTCCTTGCGTTGTTCTACTCCACCCTGTTCACATCAGAAGGATCATAGTACAGCACGTGTTGAGTAACAAATTCGGCTAGCCCGCATATTTCACGCAGGATCGCGAGAGTTGGTTTTGAGGGTGGGCATGGCAAAGGCCGAGCTGAAGTGAGCCTTCTATGAGGGCGAGGGTGTCAACCCCCTCCAGTATTGGATTTCAGCATAGGGATGTCTGGCGCGATACTCTCTCCTTGCAAGCCATTACTCTTCGTTCGCGGGACTGAAGCGGCGCGAAACCGGGAGGTCGGGGGGCTCAATACCGGGGCTATTGGCCGGACTACCTTCTTCTATGAAGGGTAAGTATTTGTCAAGGCGATGTACACAGATCCTCCTGAGGGCTCCTTGGCAGGAAAGCGCGTAGCAGGGTCAAGGGCAGGCGAAGCCTGGCGTCAGCGGTCCCCTTGACGCTGCGAAGCGCGATACGCTGGTTCAGGGTGGCGGGCGCGCGGTTATTGCGCCTGCCACCATGCAAGCGCGTTCGTGTAACTGTGCTCGAATGACACGTCCGATTCTGCGCACCTCCCCCTGGTACCGCCTGGGTCAACGTGAAGCCGGTTGTCGCGCGCGTGGGACCTGGCGTCCCGACCTTCTTCTATCCGCTGGCGTAGAGCCAGCCTGATGCAGTATGCGCATTGCGCCGGAAAGCGTTCCGGGGAGGTACCCCATCTATCAGCATCGGTTGCGTGAACAACCACGGTAGTCACCGGGTACTTCCACTTCATGGCCCTGGTGGTGGAGCCAGTCTGGTCGGTAGTGAGCGTTGCAGGTATCGACGTCTGCCTGGCTATGCGGACGACTTAAGCTGTGCTCCTTGGGGGATCACGCCGTCCTCGAGATAGCGCCACAGCAGGATCACTAGCCGCCGCGCCACCGCGACGATCGCAATGCGTCGCGCGCGCCGGTTGGCGCCGGTGCCCTCAGTGCGATGGCGGAACCACTGCGCAAGCGCGCTGCCGGGCTGGTAGCGCAGCCAGTACCAGGCCATCTCGACCAGCAGTGACCGTACGCGCCGGTTGCCCTGTTTACTGATGCCCTGATCGGTGTGACTGTCGCCGCTGTCGTACGGCTGCGGGACGAGACCGGTGCAAGAACCGACCTGCCGGCGGTTGTCGAACTGCCGCCAGAAGAGTTCAAGCACCAGCCGGGAGGCGCCAATCTGGCCCACTCCCTTCAGGCGTGTGAGGTGATCGATCCTTTGGCGCACCATGGTGGGAAGGGCTTGGTGACGCGCCTTTTCCAGGGTGGCGAGCTGCTGCCTGGCGAGAGCGAGCCGTTCGCATTCGCGCAGGAGCCGGTCGTGCATTTCGGGGGACAGTGGGGAACCGTCATAGCACCTGACCTCCCCGCGGGCAAGCCGGCTGGCGAACCCATGTTTGAGGTCGTCCCAGGAGCCGAGCGTGCGCAACAGCTTTCCGATCCGGTTGCGGTGCTGCAGGACCTCCTTCTGGAGCTCTGCGCGATCGCGGGTCAGGTGGCGCAGCGCCTCGTCCTGTACGGAGGGTACGTGGACGACGTGCATGCGGTCGCGCTCGCCGTGTAGCCATGCGCGCAGGTTGAGTACGAGCTTGATGGCATCCAGGCGGTCCGTCTTCGCGCGCCGCCTGTGGCGTGCGACCGGAATGCTCGCGGCATCGAGGACGTAACATTCAATGCCATGTGCCTGCAGTGCACGACAGATCCAGAACGCGTCCTGGCCGGCTTCGTAGCAGACAACGGTGCGCACGCCGGTCGGCAGCGACCATTGCTGCTTCTGGCGCTCGATCAGATCCAGGGCGGCCTGCAGGCGCGCCCCTGCCTGCGGATTGGTGAGGGTGTGCACCGCGGGCTTGTCGCGGCGACCGTCGTGGCACGCTATCTTCCAGCTGGCCGTGGCAAGCTCAAGTGAGACCGCCAGCACGAGTTCCTCTCTGTCAGCTGCGTAAGCGGAATTTCGCATGATGCCCTCCTTTAACACGGACCGATGCGATGTGGGAATTTTAGGGGCTCCGCGTTATCGCGTCCCCTTTCATAGCATCTATCCGTGCCGGCGCAAGGGGCCGGGCACCACATACCACATACCACATGCGCAAAACGCTGGGACTACCCCTGTTACCTGCTGAGCGTGAGCGCGAGATTTGATGGCGAGGCACTCAAGGTAAATGATGGAGGCGGGGCGAGCCGCGTGAGCGGCTCGGCGATGGCCATCACGCCTATTGTTCGCGATGGAGTGGTTTGGTGATGGACGTGCTTATGCCAGTGTTTTCGGTGCGGAGTTCCTCGGCGAGCTGCAGTTGTGCCTGGGTATGGCGCCGGATTTGCACGAGGTAATGCGATTCGACGAGCATCACAAGTTCGTGGAGATAGTCGAGGATCGCCGCGGCGTCCGCGTCGGTTAGCTCGGGCAGGATTGGGCCGAGCCAGGGAAGGAGGGTTTCATCTGTCATCGGATTCTCAGCGCTTACCGCGCCGGGTCTGGGTTGCGGTATAGGTTTCGAGATAGAGCTTCTCGTCGATCTGCGGCAGTTCGCGCTGCGCGGCCTGGGCCAGCAGTTCGCCGGCCAGGTTCATCAAGATGCGATGGTTACCGGCGGCGTGTTCGCACAGGGTCTGGCGCAGCGGTTCGGTCATCAAGCTGGCATTGCCGGCGCTGTCGAGCAAGTGGCTGAGGCAGGCGTACAGTGCGTCCACGGTGGCGGCCTCCAGGGCCAGACGGGAGCGGATGCGGCTGCCCAGGGGGATCAGATCGTCACGGGTGAACTTGTCTGGCAGGCGAGCATCTCCGGCGAGCACGATGCACAGCAGCGCCTGGGAGTCGAAGCGCGCCGACGCCAGCAGGCGTAACTCCGACAGGACCGGCGCGCTCATCTCTTGGGCTTCGTCGATCAGCAGCACACAGCGACGGCGGCTGGCGTCCAGATGGGCCAGCCAGCGTTCGCGCAGGGCCTTCGGGCAGGCGGGTCAGACGCTGATGGAGCAGGCGCAAGGCGACGCTCTTGCCGGAACCGGGGTCGCCATGCACCATGGCGAAGCCGCCTTCGCGCGCCAGGCCGTGCTCGATACGCCAGCAGAAGTGATCGAGCTTGGGGGCACGAAGACCGCTTCGACGGGGATGTCCTGTGCAAAGGGGTTGAACTTCAGGCCGTAAAGGGCCAGCAGATTGGGTTGCATCATGGCTTGGCAAGCGGAGTCGGGGGCAGATAGGCGGGAGGCAAACCGGTGGCGGCGTGTTCGGCGAGCAACTGGCGCATCAGGGGCGCGATGCCAGCCGGGGTGACTTCGGCGGCCGCAGCGACCTGCACCCGTCCACGCAGCCCATCGGCATTGGCAGACTTGTCCAGCGGGAAGACGGCAACCAACGGAGTGCCGGTGCGCGCCTCGACCAGCTCCACTTGGGATAGATCCCAGCGCGCATAGCGCAGGCAGACCTGCTCGAGATGGCGATAGGCGGACGGCACCTCGAAGCGCACGGCGTTGAGGGTGAAGGTACCGTCGGAGCGGCGCTGACGGCGATGTTCCTGGATCCGGAAGGCCCGCCGCAACGCCAGCGCCTCAGGGCAAGTGCGTGACACGTCGGCGCAAGACAGGTAGCGCTCGAGCGGCGCCGCGCCGAGTTCGGAATGCGGTTTGCGGTGGTATTCCTGCTCGACCCAGGCCTGCGTGGCCAGACTCAGCATCTCCAGCGTCAGATGGGCTTCGCCCTCGAGCATGGCCATCAGCCTGGACTCGACCTGAGCCCAGAAGCTCTCCTGCTTCGCATTCTGGTAGGGTGAATACGGCAAGGTAGTCTGGTGCAGAATGCCCAGGCAAGCCAGTCCCTCGGCAAACTCGTCGGCCAGCATGGCGGCACCGTTGTCGGTCATGATGGCCCTTGGCAGGCCGCGCTTCATGAAGGCCTGGGAGACGCCGTGCACCAGGGACGCCGTCGTTTCGTCGAGGAACCACTGCAGGTGGCAGACGAGTCGGGAATGATCGTCCATGACACACAGCAGCAACGGCTTGTGCCAATGGCCGTCGGGCGTGAGGACCTTGCGCGAGCCGTGATGGAAGTCCAGGTGCCAGAGCGCGGCCACGTGATTGACCTCATAGCTGCGCACCTCCCGTTGTTCGCGGCGGCCAGCCGCGGCGATGGCACCGGGGGTGGTCGAGCGCGGGGTCTTCTGGCGGATGAGGCCGTGGGCCTTGAGATACCGGCAGACCGTGGTGTAGGACGGCAGCGTGACCGGAGTTCCCTTGAGCGCGGCCACCAGGTTGTCGTAGTGCAACTGCATGGTCCAGCCGGGATGGGCGCGGTACTGCGCCACCAGCACATCGGTGATGGCGGAGAGCATGCTGGGGAAGTGGCCGTGGTCGTCGCGCAGGCGATTCTTGAGCTGGGCGACCGGATCGTGGACATGACGCGCCCGGTAGAACCATCGCTCGATGGTGGACGCGCCGAAGCGGACATCGGCGCCGGTGATGGGGTGGCGCCAGACCTTGGCGGCCAGCGCCTGCAAAGCTTCCTGCAGCGCGCCCTTACTCGGCGGCGACGCCAGCAATGGGCCGATGACCGAGAAGCGCAGGCGCGCCCATCGGTTGCGATGATCGATGGATAGTGACATGGCCCTCCCAACGGGGTGTGGATGATGGGAAGGGAGGCTACGGGCTGGCCAAGTAACCCGCCATCGACAAGTTCTGCGGATTGCCCACCGACATGGAGTGCCCCTCAGCCAGCGCGATTAGACCGGCGGCAGCAAGAGGCGCAGCGCCGCTGTGAAGCGATCTGTGTCGGTGTCAGCCTGGACCGATTGCAGCAGTCGTTCGGGATAGGCAATGGATTCCGGCGTAGGCGGCAAGCGGCCACTCAGCCACCGACCGGCGGGCGTGGCCGGAAAGGTATCGGCCCACCAGAGGCGCCAGCGCTTGAGCGTGGCCCAACTGACATCCGCCAGGCCGTCCATGCTGGAACAGTAGGCGCGACTCGAGCGCAGCACGGTGATGATCGCCAGGTAGACACGCCGGCCCAGGAACCGCACTGAATCCGGCGTCGTGCGTTTGGGTCTCCCTTTGTTTTCGCAGTAGCGGGGTAGCCACCCCTCCTAGCCATGCGGGTTTCCGGGCCGTCACTTAAAAAAACTACAATAAATCAATAGGTTGCTGTCTGCCCCATTCTATTTTTTAAGTCCTGTAAGCAACATATTTTCGTACTGAATGTTGCGACCACCTCTCATTGCCGCTACCCTCCGCAGTCCGTCTCACGCGTGGGAGAAGCGCGATGTATCACTGGCGGTTGGCCTACCTCGGGATGCGGCAGATCCCACGGGAACTCAGCGAGTTCGAGCTTGCCACGTTCTTCACCTACTCCCCCAAGGAACGCGCACTGATTGATGCTCGGCGCAGCCCCTTGTATCGCTTGGCCGTTGCCGTACACATCGGCTTTATCCGCATGACGGGACGTACGCTTGACGCCTGCAAGCAAGTGCCCAGATTTCTCTGGGCGCATGTCGGTGCCCAGGTTGGTGTGACGCCGCCGGACATGGGCACGCTCAACGCACTCTACGATGGGCGCACCGATACACTGTCAAATCACCAGATGCTGGCCTACCAAGCCCTCGGCTTCAGTCCGATGGCTGAGCACCAGCGCCGCTATGTCACGCGCTGGCTCAAGGAACGTTTGACGGGACAGCCGAGCCGCACCGAGTTGTTTCATGAGCTGAAGCGCTGGCTGTATGAACATCGGATACTGATACCCCATGACCGCGCACTAAAAAGACTGATTAGCCAGGCCGTCGCCACGGCCGAGACGGCGCTTGCCGTCGCTCTGGTGCGCGCCTACGGGGCTGCCTCCTTGGACACGTGGGGCACAGCACTTGCGCGCCCGCATGGCGATCGCACGAGCCTGCAGCAATGGCTTTGGACCGTCCCGTTGCGAACCTCGACCCACCAGATATGGAAATTGTTCGACAAGGTCGAACTCCTTTACAAGATGGGCATTCACCGAAACTGGCCAGCGGCGTGCAATGAAGCGCTGATACGCTACTATGCCAGGCGTTGTGCCAATCGTCCGCCATCAGTAAGCAAACGAGTCGCGCAGCAACCCCGCCGATTGGAAGCTGCTTGCTTTCTGCGTTACGCTTTATGCGCCGCCACGGATCATCTGGCGACCATGTTGCGACACTGGATTCAGAAGTCCGTGAATGATGCTCGGCGCCTGATTGAGGCTGGCCGACCGGACCCTGGCACCCAGATGCGAGAGTTCGCGACCGCGGTCAAAGCGCTGGCCGCGGATGAGATGCTAACCCGTGAAGCACTCTGCCAGCAGCTGTCGGCGCTGGCCGACGCGGCGCTTAACCGGCGTGCGCCCAGCCGTGCCAGCCTGATCCGCGCGCAACTCCTGTCGCGACACCGCCAGGCTCGGGCGTTGCTCGGCAGGTTGGTTCTGCTGCCATTCTCCGCCCTGTCAGCACACCCGGTGACTGAAGCGTTGGCAGTGCTCCAGGAACTCTACGCGCGGAAGTCCGATCATCTTCCCGACCAAATCACGATTCGACTTGGCCGCGCCTGGCAACCCGCTCTGGAGGGACAGGACCGTCAGCGGGCCCTGGCCGCTTTCGAGTGGGGCACGCTATTCGCCCTACGGGTGGCACTGCGCAACGGCTCAGTCTTCCTTGAGCACAGCTTTGCCTTCCGAAGCCAAGCGACCCTCTTGATCGGCGCCAGCGATTGGAAGGCCAAACGCAACCACTTCTATGGCCATCTCAAGCTGCCACAGGATGGTCAGGCATTTCTGGCGCCTGTGATCGCGCATCTGGACGAAAGCCTCGCCAAGCTGCGGGACGCTGTCGTGTGTGGGAAACTCAAGATTGACGATGCGATCCACATCGACCCCTTGGTGGCAAGCGCCACGCCCTCGAATGTGGAGACATTGCGAGGCGCACTGTTCGAGCGGCACCCAGGCGGTCAGTTGCCTGAGATCCTGCTCGAGATCGACAGCGCCACGCACTTTAGTTGGCTCTTGCTGGGAAGAGAGCCTCATTCCCGTAGCGAATTGTTACTGGTCTACGCGGCGATACTCGCGCACGGCACATCGATATCAGCTGGTGATCTCGCCCGAATGGTGCCGGAGTTGTCGCCTCCCGCGATCCGGCAGATGATGCATCGAGTTGCGGACGAACGGAAGCTGCGCCACGCGGCTGAAGCCGTGCTGACCTTCATGCATCAGCACCCGATTGCCCAGCATTGGGGGCGCTCCGATCTGGCCTCGTCAGACATGATGTCGCTGGAAACGACACGCTCTGTCTGGAAAGCGCGGGCCGACCCACGCCGGCGGACTGCCTCGATCGGGATGTACACTCACGTTCGCGATCGGTGGGGCATCTTCTATGACCAGCCTATTTTGCTCAATGAGCGCCAGGCCGGCGCAGCGATCGAGGGCGTGATCCGACAAGGCGGTTGGGAAGACGTAGCGCAACTTGCAGTGGATACGCACGGCTTTACAGATTTCGCGATGAGTCTCTCACGGCTGTTGGGCTTCGATCTCTGTCCGCGACTGTCCCACCTGCGCGACAGACGTCTGCATGTTCCCAGGCATCATAATGTGCCCAGCGAACTGGCTGCCGTCACCGAAGCAGATGTTCGACTGAGCCTCATTGAGTGCGCCTGGGACGAGCTGGTGCGGATTGCGGCATCCGTGCAAAGCGGGCAATGCACTGCAGTCCAGGCACTCACGCGCTTTGGGGTGGCGGCGCGCGGACAGCCCGTCTATGAGGCCGGCATGCATCTCGGACGGTTGTTTCGTACGATCTTCCTGATCGACTATTTCACGAATACCGAATTTCGCCATGAGATGCAGCACGCGCTGAACCGGGGTGAAGCGGCGCACATTCTCCAGCGGGCGATCCATTCCGGCAAGATACCGATCGAGCTGGCGCGCCATGACGGCCTGCGACCAAGATAAGGCCAATCCGCTACCATAAGCCATTAGGTTATATAGAATCGCTTAATTATTACCATAGGAAATAAGCGCAGAGCTGTCACGAAACCGCCTCTAGACTGGCCGGCCCTTCAGCGATTGTCGAGATCCTGTATGGCCACCATCGAACGTACTGCCTACCCGCGTTTTCCGAAGGTCTTCTCCATCAAGGAGCTGCGAGCTTGCTACTCGCCGAGCACGGAGGAACTGGACTGGGCTACCCGCTCCACACGCGGACAGGGATCGCGGCTTGGTCTGCTGGTGCTCCTCAAGGTCTTCCAGCAGCTACACCACTTCCCGAACCTCGAAACGATTCCCGCCAGCGTGACAGAACTGGTGCGCATCAGCGCCGGCCTGAGCCCAGGTACGAGGTTCGGCTACGACCGCAAGGTGTCGTCGACATTGTTCCGACACTACGCGGCCGTGCGAGAGTTTCTTGGCATCCAGCCTTACATTGGACCGATGCCAACGAGGTAACTGTTCGCGCTGCGCGCGAGGCCGCCGAAACGATGGACCAGCCAGTTGACATCATCAATGCGACGATCGATGCGCTGGTCCTGCGTCAGATCGAGCTGCCCGCCTTCTCCACGCTGGATGTCATCGCAGAGCAGGTCCACGCTCGCACGCAAACGGCCCTGTTTCGCCGCGTCGCACGACGCCTGTCAGAGGAGGAGCAGCACCGGCTTGACCGGCTGCTGACCCGAGAGTTCGCGAATCGCCAGACCGATTATCACAACATCAAGCGCCACGCTCAGCGGCCCTCGCGCAAGCACCTGACTCTGCTGATCGAACATCTGACCTGGCTGGACACCATTGGCGATTTTTCCGAGACCCTGGCTGGGGTGCCCGCTTCGAAGCTGCGGTCTTTGGCGAGCCAGGCCATGAGCCTGGACGCGGCCAATCTCAAGGAGATCTTGCCGGAGAAACGCTATACGCTGATGGTGGCGCTCCTCAATCATATGCGGGTACGGGTTCGGGACGATCTCGCCGAAATGTTCATCCGGCGCATGAGCGCCATCCACAAGCGGGCGCGCGAGGAGTTGGAGCAAATCCAGTCCCGCCGGCGCGCGCAAATGGAAAAGCTTGTCGCACTACTCGACGGCGTGGTCGATATCGTCGCCGAGGGCGAGGACGATGCGGAGATCGGCCGACAGGTGCGGTGCTTCCTTGCCCCTTCGGGCGATTTGGAGCCCCTACGCGAAAGCTGCGCTGAGGTCCGTGCCTTCAGCGGCAACAACTACTTGCCCTTGCTGTGGCGGCATTTCCGCGCACACCGCTCGGTAATGCTGCGCCTGGCCGAAGTGCTGAAATGGGAGTCGACTAGCCAGTCGTGCACACTATTGGCAGCCTTGGCAGTGGTGCTGGAGAATGGCGCCCTGCACCGCGAGTGGATCGCCACCGAGGTCGATCTGAGCTTCGCCTCGGAGCGCTGGCGTAAGCTTGTACGCCGCTCGGTCAACCCGGGGCTACCCACCAACCGACGCTATCTGGAACTCTGCGTGCTTTCACATATGGTCGGCGAACTGCGCTCCGGTGACCTGTGTGTTGTTGGCTCCGACGCATTTGCCAACTACCGGCTGCATCTGTTGCCTTGGCGTGAATGCGAGCGCCGCCTCCCCGAATACTGTGCCAAGCTGGAGATGCCGGCCAACGCGCAGGATTTCGTTGCACATCTGCGCCAGTGGTTGGCCGCGACGGCGCGGAAGCTGGATGATAGCTTTCCGGGCAAGCGCCAGCACATTACCATCGGCCGCAACGGCGAGCCGGTGCTCCGCCGCACCGTCGCCAGGGAGATTCCCGGCAGTGCGATCGCGCTTCAGCAAGCACTGATACGCCGCATGCCGAACCGCAACCTACTGGACGTCCTGGCCAACATCGAGCATTGGACCCACTTCACGCGCCACTTCGGCCCACTCTCCGGCAGCGATCCCAAGATCCGCCATGCCGCCGAGCGCTATTTGCTGACGATCTTCGCGATGGGCTGCAATCTTGGACCGACGCAAGCAGCCCGCCACATGGGCGAGCGGGTGACGCCCCACATGATGACGTTCGTCAATCGACGTCATATGAGTCTCGAGCGGCTCGAAACCGCGCAGCGCGAGCTGATCGAGTTGTATCTCCGGCTCGATCTTCCCAAGCATTGGGGCGACGGCAAGACCGTCGCGGCCGACGGCACGCAATACGACTTCTATGACAACAATTTGCTGGCGGGCTATCACTTCCGCTACCGCAAGATGGGAGCCGTGGCCTACCGGCATGTTGCCGACAACTACATCGCCGTATTCCGGCACTTCATCCCGCCCGGCGTGTGGGAGGCCGTCTACGTCATCGAGGGCCTGCTCAAGGCAGGCTTGAGCGTGGAGGCCGACACGGTGCATGCCGACACCCAAGGGCAGTCGGCTGCCGTCTTCGCCTTTACCTACCTGCTTGGCATCAACCTGATGCCGCGGATTCGCAACTGGCAGGACCTGAAACTCTATCGAGCCGACCCCAGTTCCAAGTATCGTCACATTGACCGTCTCTTCTCGGGCGCGGTGGACTGGGACCTGATCGCCCTTCATTGGCAGGACCTGATGCAGGTCGCGCTGTCGATCCAGGCCGGGGCCATATCCTCTCCCCTACTGCTACGCCGCTTGGGATCGGACAGTCGCAAGAATCGCCTCCTCCTGGCGGCCCAGGAACTGGGCAAAGTTGTTCGCACCGTGTTCCTGCTGGAGTGGATCAGCAGCCGAGAACTGCGCCAGGAAATCACCGCGACCACCAACAAGATCGAGTCCTACAATGGTTTTGCCAAGTGGTTCTCATTCGGCGGCGATGTGTTGGCAGTAAACGATCCCGACGAGCAGCAAAAGCGGTTGCGCTACAACGATCTGATCGCCTCCGCGGTAATCCTGCAGAACACCGCCGACATGATGCAGGCGCTTCGCGACATGGAGAAGGAAGGCATCAAGGTTGACGTGGACGACATCAGCTTCCTCAGCCCCTATCTCACCAGCAACATCAAGCGCTTTGGCGACTACAAGTTGAACCTTGAGCGGGTTCCGGAAGCCTGGATCCGCGACAGTCTATTTGCTACCCCCGCTTACTCCGTTCGGAAACCGCGCCATGCCTAACACCCAGACCCCTTACGGCCCGGTTGACACCGATGCCTTGCGCTGCCTGCAGGACAGTTTCGACACCAGAGAGATCCTGCGCATTGTGGACCGGATCGATGCGATGCGAACCCGTTTCTGCGATCCCGCAGGCATTCGCGACGACCTACTGCAGTTGCACGGCATGGCCCATACGGTTGTCAATGGCGCCCGTCTCGTCTCCGGAGCAACGAATCCCGCTCTGGTTGAGCAGGCCGAAGCCGTTGTGGAGGAGTTGGACGACGTAATACGGTTGCTCCAACGCGCGGTGCAGGCGCTGCGCCCATTAGAAACTCTTCGACCGACCGGCGACGCCTGAAGGCTGCCTCATTGATAGACGCTTCTGCCCTGCCCTTCACGCCGCTGCAGGACTACTCCCTTCCCACAGAGCAGAAGTGAGTCGCCATGCTTCATGACTTATATCCAAATCACGCAGAAACACGGCTTCATAATAACCAACAGGCTTATGGTAGCGGATTGGCTTTATCTTGGCCGGAGGCGGTATTGTGTGCTCAATCTATTAAGTAAGTGCATTACGAAGAAAGTACTTCGTCGGGCGCAGCGCAAAAATGATTAGAGCCTTACAGATTCGCTCCGCCACCACTGCGGACCTGCCCGCGATCACCACGGTGCTACACGAATGTGGTTTGACGAACAACGCATCGTTGCTTCCAGATAGGTTCCATATTGCGGTGATGGATGGCCGCATTGTCGCTTGTGCTGGAGGGGAGAGACACGCTGAAGTCGTGGTGGTCTGTTCAGTAGCGGTCCTTCGCGAGTATCGGGATCGCGGTATTGCGAAGCACCTGGTTTCGGCCGTTCTGATGCGTGCGCGTGCAGAGGGGTGCGAACGCGCGGTACTTGCCACCGCAAAGTGCCCCGGCTTCTTTTCTCGTTACGGCTTTTCCCTTGTCTCTACGACCACCCTTCCTGTTTGTGTACGGACCTCGCATACCTTAACGTGGGCGGGAATGCCACCGGGACTCTGTATGCAATGCGAACTGAAATAGGATGGACGTCAGTCCGTCTACAAATTACTGCGGCCCTTTCTAAGTCTCAAACTGTGACGGCGCCCGTCGGGCCGCCATGACCATGGCCAGATCATGCGACAAATCTGCCAATTGTGTCTACACGCCTGGGGGCTTTGGTGTGCTGATTATCCCGCGCAGGGGGCAAATTGCCGTACCCCGCGCGGAGCCCAATGCGTCACCTGGAATTCTTGGCTTCTGGTCCGCGCCGGCGCCTTCCCCAACTCAGCTTCGCACGGCATTGCGCGGCTTGATCTAACTCGTTGTCGGACAAAGGCGGATAGCGCTGCGACAAGGTCGCGGCTAAATTAGCCCGCTCGATCTGGCATCTTCGTGGGAGGCGCAAGGCATGCAGGACATTCTCATTCTGACCGGCGGAGGACTCTTGCTCGCCGGGCTCCTTTTCCCCGGGCTCACCAGCCGGCGAAGAAAGTAACCGACGTCCAGTCGCGACAGCAACTACCCAACCTTTCAGAGCTGGCGACAAAACGCATCTCCTGTCGCGCCCGTTCCAGCTCTCGCGAATTGAGTCCAAATTGTGGGAACACTCGGCTTGCTTGCCCGTTCCACGTTGCACAGCGCATGGAGCGTTAGGCGGACTCCCTGAGCAGGCGCTGGCGCCGCCTGGCGCCAGGTTTGCGGTGTCGCTGATTTACACCACTCGGGCGCAGATATGCATAACGCGTCAACACCGAGCGAACCATTGTCGAGTGTTTGCTGCAAAGCAGTGTATGGTTCAACAGCAGCTTGCGGGCCGGGGGATCCTGAAGGGCCCCTCCGGGCGACATCGACCAGAAGATCGACAGGATACGCATGGCGAAGCTCTCGGATACCAGAACCCACGGCGCTCATGCCCTGCCCTTGCTGGGCATACTCGCACTGCTTGCCGCCACCGATGTCCACGCCCAAGCAGAAGCCACCGCGACCAGGACGTTCGTTCCCTTGCTCACCGGTTTCATTGAAGGCGGTCTCGGGCACGCCAACCTCACCGGCGACAATGCCAGCTGGAACGACTAGTACCTGCGAGGCGGGGTCAACTTCACCCCGAAGGACTAGCAAGCAAGCGGAAATCGGAGTCTTCGCGGAGTTCTAGCCCGAAGTTCTAGTCATGACACGCCCTACCGGACACACTGCTGCCACACGCGACCACATCCTCCAGGCACCTTTGGCGGCACTCGGCTCAGCCATCCCCATACGCCGCTTTCTACAAGACACCGTCTAAATTACCAACGCAATTTTCAGCCGGCGGCGGAGCGATAGACCAGTCCTCGCAGTCCGCGAGGAGGTATGTCGCCTCGGCCTCGGAAAAGCCGGGTATCAGACCGCCGCCTCGCTGGACAATCGCGCCGCCCTACGGCACGGGAATTGCCTCTTCAGGCAGTTGCAGTCGAAGCGCTTAGTCTACCTACGATTTGGTTCAGCCTGGAATCCGCGGCCTTTTTGTTGGGATGGCCTGATGGGCCCGGCACATGGATCGATGACAAGCGGCTGAGCCAGTACCGTGGGTATGAAGTTTAGTTTGTCCTGATTGCCAGCTTTAAGGACATGTTCGAAGCCTGGTTCCAGAGGGGCCGATGAAGACCCCGGGGGTTGCTGCGCTTTGGAGGTCCATGGTGGGCCGTACAGCTGGCGCTGGGCCTATCTCGTCGGCGAGTTGGCCGGAAGGGCCGAAATTGAGGTGATCCTGGGCGGGGATGACTAGATCTGGCGAAACGGTGGTTTTGTTTCCGATTCACTACCGGGAGTTTTCATGACGCACTTCGTGCCCTTCCCTATGCAGCATCTCGAAGCAGCATGCCGGGTTCTTGGCGACACAGAACACGGCCTTACAGGACCACAAATAGGGAGGCTGCTCAAGGAAATCGGACTCTCCGATCCGTGCCAGACCATGACCAAGTGGAAGCGCTTATTCAGGGCACTGGTGAGCGCACAGAAGCGCTATCGGGTGGGCAATCATTTGGTCATGCTGATCAACCACGCCGCTCGTGACCCCGGCGGATTTCGTTGGTGCCCGGATGAACTGACCGTTGTGCTGTCGTGTTCAGGCTTGTACGTGCGCAAGGACGGTCGTGTCGCGTACTTGGCAAATAGATAACGCTGGACAGCCCGACCCTTGGCCGGGGGCCTTGCGTTGCCCGGTGGACTGGCAGTCTGCTTGACCACTTTTACAACGGCAGGCAAAAACGGCCGGTCATGCTGATGCCGATGTTCTGGGTGAACGAGGTATAGGGAAAGGCGTTGAGACCAAAGGGTCGTGAGTTGACCGCTCCACACATTTCCCACAGCCCGCCTTGTTCGGGCTTTCATTATCGGACGGAGCCTGATACCAGCGACCGTGGCGCGGCGCGCGCCGAGAGGGCTCCATAAACTTCAGGAGACAGCTATGCCAGGCAATGACATTCACGTAGTACCGGTTGGAGACCACTGGGCAGTTGAAACGGAAGGTGTCGCACGCGAAACGTTCGACATGCAAGATGAGGCCATCGCCGCTGGCACCGAGCGCGCCAAGTTGCAGCAGGCCGAGCTCCTCGTCCATGGCCGAGACGGACAGATCAGAGAGCGCAATACGTTCGGACACGACTCGCGCGACATCAAGGGGTAATGTCATGGCCAGCCGGCAGCCGCGGCGCCCATCGTTTCCGTGACCGGACGGATGGCTCGGATGACAACTATCAGTCGGCCGCGTTCGTCGACTTCAAGCGCTGGATGGCATCGACCGCGGATCGCGATCCGCTCAAGGTTTCTCGCGACAGACTACAGGCATCGATCGTCGAAGAACTCGCCAATCGCTTCCAGCTCGGTGTTTAGCGAAGCGGCCCGTCTGCTCGACGGGCCCTCGCCACGAATTCGGAAACTCAGGACTCCATACACCGCTCACGCGGCAGCACCTCGTCAGCATTCGCAGCGTCTTCGGCAATATGCCGATTTTGCAGGCGGCTGTGCATCGCCTCACACCGCATTATCATCGTAGCTGCGGGTTCCTGGTCAGCGCCGGCAAAGCCATCATCTGCGGCGACCTGCAGATAGACTTGCCGCGAGACAACGGCGATGACCACAATGATGGCGCCGACCCCGAACGCTCGAACGGTAATGGAGAGGTACTGCGCCATGGCGAAATTACTGTATAAGCATGAGGTGATTGGCAGTGAGCCTACACGAGGCCGTCTCGTAACGGTGTCACGCCTTTGCAGGATTGACACACTCCGTTGGTCGTGCGTTACGTGACACCGCATGGCGGTGCTGAAAAGAATGTCCCGGAAATCGATCGAAGCCTTACCGAGCGGCCACTACTGGGCCGTGCCCCACGCGCCCTTCCCGCTTGACGGTGGCAACGGCCATGATGAGGTGTTTCCCGGCGCCCATTGCATCAGCGACGGCAAGTGGGTCACCTTCTACAAGGACGGCGAAGAAGTCTGGGCGTGCAATGCACTGTATGCAGCCGCCCATTTCGACTTTGTCCCCATTCCCGCCAACCGCTCGGCGACAGTTGACTGAGGGGCGGCCAGCCCCATACCGGCCTTGGGTCACCTGCCCGTGCACACAACGAAGTCCCAGTAGCTTTTTCTGAGATCGGGCGTTATGTCAATGCTCCAGCAATCGGCTGAGGCGGGTGCTTATCAAGCGCGATGGTGGTTATCACCGTCCTTTAGTTGTAGCCGAGAACGGCAATGTTTGCGACATCCGGGCGCTCGGTGGAGCTATCCAGCAGCGTGTCGGTAGGTCTTCTGGGACGCGTGTGACTCGATAGCGGGTAAATGGGAGCGCCGGATCGTTGAAAAGGGTGCGTTGCTTGAGCCTGCACAAAGGAAGGGGGAAAAGTCACGGTAGAATAGGGCATTGCTGGTCTTCTAATGAGAAATTCCGAGCTCGAAAGCCCAGTAGTAAAAACGTGGCGTTGACCCGGCGGAGGTGTCCGAACTGGTGTACCCCGCGCATCCCAAACTTCATTCACCTCCGAGAGTAGCAGCCCGACACCGGCATTGGACCTTTTGGCATTCGCGGCGCGATTTGGCGCCGTGAAGGCCCAGAGCAGATGCTGCTGAGACTTGCCGTGATGTTCGGGAATCCGGTCTCGAAGGCCAGCGTTCGCTGAGCCAGCGCAGCCCAAGTCAAGCCTTGGGTGGCTCCAGCAACCGAAGTACATCGTCGTACAGAGCCTTCGGCACTTCGACCCCGTGGACTCCGCTTTCAGCACGCGCGGCGTAGCGGCGTTCCGATGGCAAGCGCGCACCTTGATTCGTAATCGCTTCGAACAGATTCTCGGCGCGTTGCAGGTCCTCGCTAGCGCGGTCTCCCAGGAATGCGATGGGATCAAATGCCAAAAGCAGCTCACCGTGACACGGTGTGGCGCCAGCGCCCGCATCGAAGTCCATGGATTCCGCACTGGTCATGTCGCCAATCAGCGGCCCGGCCATCAGTTCGATCATCGCGGACAATGCGGAGCCCTTGTGGCCCCCAAACGTCAGCATGGCGCCCTTCAGCGCAGCGACCGGGTCAGTCGTCGGGTTTCCATCGGCGTCGATAGCCCAGCCCTCTGGCAGTGCCTTGCCTTGCCGACGGTGAAGCTCGATGTCCCCTCTGGCAATCGCGCTGGTCGCGAAGTCAAAAACGAACGGTGTCTTTCCAGGACGTGGCCAGGCGAACGCGATCGGGTTGGTCCCGAATACAGGTTTGGTGCCGCCGGCCGGCGCTACCCAGGAATGACTGGGCGTCATCGCCATCGCGACGAGGCCCTCTGTCGCAAGCTGCTCCACTTCAGGCCAGAGCGCCGAGAAGTGAAAACAGTTGTTGATTGCCATCGCGGCCACGCCGGTCGCTCGGGCTTTCTGGATGAAATGGGGCAGGCCGGTTTGGAACGCTAGCAGCGAATTGCCAAAACGAGCATCGACCCGAACGATAGACGCCGCCTGATCGACAAGCTCTGGGACAGCGTGACCATCGACCTTGCCATGGCGAATGGTCTGGACGCACACGAGCAGGCGATACAGCCCATGAGACTGACAGTCGTCGCGCTGACCTGCAACAATGACGTCCGCGATAGCCTCGCTGTGCGCTTCAGAATAGCCGTTCCTTTGCAAAACGTTGAGAGAAAGCTCGCGTACCTCCGCGAGCGAAAGTTGGACTGTTTCCGACATCGATTTGCACTGTGTTGATGGTTTGACTCGGCTCCTAGCCGGGCCCGCGTGCATCGCGCCGTCGGAAACGACCGACGACTAACGATGCAGGATTCTTTCGACCAGACCAATGATCTGGTCTGCCGCGATCTCAAGGTGTTGCAACAGCAGCTGTTCGGCTCGCTTGGTATCCCGCTGCTGCCAGGCGTTTCGGTCCCACCCGCAGCGTTTGTCCCGGTACGGTCTGCCACTCAAGCCGCCAGTGCCGATCAAAGCGTAAAGATGAACCACGCCGCCATAGCGAGCGAGATCATGCCAAGAGCAACATTCAGTAGCGGGCCGAACCATACCATCCACCGGCGCGGAATCTCGGGATAAGTCAGGCTGGCGGCAAAGCGGTGAAACTGATACGAAGCAATCAAGGCAACCACACCAGCCACAATCAGCAGCGTCACACCGAGATAGAACGATGCGGCTACTGTTTGCGCTGTAGCCTTGCCATCCGTGACCATCATTCGGACGAACAAGCCGAATCGCTCGATGACGAAGCCAAGCCCCATCAGCGTAATCACCGTACGCTGCCAGGCGAGCATCGTCCGTTCTGCGGCGAAGTACACGCGGGGATCATCCAGATAGGACATCTAGGACACCATTTCTTGGGAGATGACGAGCCGCCTGGAGCGGTGCCTTAAAAGAATCAATGTGGGTCAGTCAAGCTTCGCTGCCGAAGGCGCGTCAAAGGGGATCTCCATCAAGTCTTCCCCGAAGAACACATTACCTTTATAAATCTCGCTGACTTCCCTGATGACCCGCTCACGCAAACCGGGGTGGTCAAACTGCTCGGTCACATGCGAGATGACAAGGTTCTTGACCTTGGCTTGCTGTGCAAGCTCTGCAAGCTCCAGATGCCCCATCGTAAACGCCGCGAACGTCTTGCTGAACGCCGTGCCGCTCATGTAATGACACATATGAACAAGCACATCACAAGAATTCGCTAGCTCCGCGAGAGCTCTGCTGGGACCGGTGTCGCCGGAGTAGACGAACGACTGCCCCTCCGCATCCAGCCTGTAGCCAAGGGACGTAAGGTGAGGCGCGAAATGATTGACCTCCACCACTCGAACAGTCCACCCTTCTCCTTGAATCACGTCTCCGCCCCGAACCTCATGTAGAACGGGCTGCGGCCGCTGGCGCTGCCCCTCGCCTCCACGTGCGCGAAACACGTCGATACTCGCTTGGTTCTCCGTGCGTGAGATCAGGTCGGGCCCGAACGCGCCATCGTCCCCGATCAGCCGCTCGGTAATGCGTTGCAGCGGTGGAGGGCCATAGACTTCGAGTTCCGGGATTTTTCCGGCGCCCTGATCCCACCGGGTAAGTAGCAGACGCGCGTAGTCTCCCATGTGGTCATAGTGGTGGTGGCTCAGGAATGCGTGGGTAACATGTACAGCCGGGATCCCGAGTTCCAGCAACCGATGGTGGGCGCCGAAGCCGTGATCGAATACCATGTATTTTTCGCCCAGCTTGACCACATAGCCGGAACACATCCTGCGCATGGAAGGGGTAGGCGTACCCGTGCCGAGAAGCCAGAGTTTCATATCAAATTCTCCGTGGTTATTGTTCCTGCGTGATATTGAGTTCGCGCACCAGGCGCTCATATTTTTTCCGCTCGGCGTCAACGAATGCACCGAACTGCTGGGGCGACATCGGTTTGATCTCTACGCCTTGCTCGAGAAGCTTCAGCCGGACCTCGGGGATCTGCAATGCGGCCACGATTTCCTTGTTGAGCTTCTCAACGATCGGAGCGGGAACTTGCTTGGGAACGAAGACACCGAACCATCCCGAGAGATCGAGCTGCGGAAACGTCGTCGCCAATGCCGGCGTTTCCGGCAAAGCCGGCGAAGGGTGCGTGGAGGTGACGCCGAGCGCGATCAGCTTGCCCGCCTTGACGTAAGGAATTGCGGGCGGGATGCCGGAAAAATAGATGTTGATGTTTCCGGCCAGCAAATCAGCGACCGCCTGACTACCGCCTTTGTAAGGAACATGCAGCATATCGATCCCGGCCGCTTTAGCGAGCAGCGCACCAGCAATATGTGAGGGACTGCCTTTGCCTCCCGAAGCATACGAAATCGGCTTCGATTTCGCGTTCGAGATAAGACTCTGCATCGTCCTGGCGCCAACGGAGGGATGCGCTACGAGCAGCAGCGGCGTGGTTCCCGCGAACGCGACGGGTTGAAAGTCGCGATCGGTCTGATACGACAAGCCTCTGACCACGGAGGGAGAAACCACCATCTCCGTTGTGAATCCCAGCAGGAGCGTGTACCCGTCTGGTTCCGAACTCTTGACCGTGGTCGCACCAATGACGCCGGCGCCTCCTGGCCGGTTTTCCACCACGACCGGCTGGCCGAGCGCGGCCCCCAGGCGCGCGCTCAGCACTCTCGCAATGACATCACCCGTTCCCCCCGGGCCGTAAGGCACGACCAGCCGGACTGGACGGCTGGGATAGTCGGCAGCGCTCGCCGGCGCGGCGGTCATCAGGAAGGCGGCCACAGCCAACACGGCACCGCCGCCGCGCATCGCTCTGTTTTTCAAACGTTGGAAACTCAAGGGAAGCTCCTACACGATCAGGATCAGGCCATGGAATGATCGTATCCCCATTTACATCGACATCTGCATATCATTTTTGATATGCTGTTACTTAGGATTGATACGTAGAGGGCACAAATGGATCATTCGAGCCGCCGCGAAGCGATGATGCAAAAGCTCAGGGTCAGGGACCTTCACTTGCTGATCGAAATTGCGCGCTGTCGGTCCCTTTCTGCGGTAGCCGAAGAAATTGGATCCAATCAGCCCGCGGTCAGCCGATGGCTTAAGGACATCGAGACGACGTTTGGAACGCCGCTGTTCGATCGTGATCGCGCATCGGGGATGCGGCCAACCCCGGTCGGCACGCTCGTTCTCGTTCGGGCAAGGACGATGCTTGCCGATATCGCGGCGTTGTCTTCCGAGGTTGAGGCTTTCACGTTGGGCGTCGGCGGAAATATACGCCTCGGTATTATTCCCTTCGTATCGGGCGCCCTCGTAAAATCGGTCGTGCTGGAACTGGTTGGTCCACCCCATCAGATGACTGTCACCATGGCGGAGGGATCGACCGATGGACTACTCATCGCTCTGCGACAGCACGATCTCGACGCCGTTATCGGCCGCCTGCAGGCCCCGGGCGCCAGTGACGCCTCTGACCTGCATGCCGAGATTCTTCTTCGGCAGAAGGCATGCCTCGTCGCCCATCAGGATCATGCGCTTGCAAAACAGGGGCGTTGCGATTTCGCCGACCTGCGAGAGCAACTGTGGGTGTTGCCTCCAACGGGCAGCCCGACTCGCCTGGCGATAAATCAGGCATTCGCAGTCGCGAGACTTCCGACGCCGTCCGCGAGCATCGAAACTTCTTCGCCCCGGACAATTTACGATGTGGTCAGGGAGAGAACAGACATGCTGGCCATCGTGCCGGCGGAAATCGGTCACGACCTGGAGCGCCTCGGCGGAGTCAGGAGTTTGCGCTTCCCGGGAGAGTTCGCACTGCCGCCTGTAGCGCTGCTAACATTGGCAGATCGACAAGAACTGCCCTACGTTCGAACGTTGCGTCACTGCCTCAGGAGGACAATATCCCGAGGACTGCCACTTGGCTAAGGGCCGGTGGAAAGGCTGACTCACGCTGCGGACCGAAGTCTGGTGCCTCCTGTGCACCGAAGGCCCGGACCGCAACAGTTCGCAAGTCACGCGCGCCATCGGTGCGGGCAGCCAACAGTCAAAACCTGGAAAAGAAGACCTGAGGGGTACACAGCTGTACGGAGCCCCACAGCGCGCGGCACGCGTATGTAAGCAGCATTGACCAGCCGCTTTGCAGTATGTTCACCCGCGATCGATCAGCCTCATCCGTTCTTCGGAGTACCGGCCGCCTTGTACCGTGATCCCGGATAGCGTGCTGTTGATCTCGCGAAGCTCGTTCGGTGCCAGTTCGATGGCAGCGGCGCCGATGTTCTCCTCCAGGCGGTGCAGCTTGCTTGTGCCGGGGATCGGAACGATCCAGGGTTTCTGGGAAAGAATCCAGGCAAGTGCGATTTGGGCAGGTGTTGCCCGCTTCTGCGCTGCCATTTCGCTGAGCAGAGCAACGGAGGCCTGGTTAGCCTTGCGGGCCTCCGGCGCGAAGCGGGGAGAGTTATTGCGAGGGTCGCTGTGGCAAAACGTAGTGTTTTCGCTGATCGCGCCCGTCAGGAAGCCCTTGCCTAGCGGACTGAAGGAAACAAAGCCAATCCCAAGCGCTTCGAGCGTCGGCAGGATTTCCTTCTCAGGCTCTCGCCACCACAACGAATATTCGCTCTGGAGCACAGCGACAGGCTGAACCGCATGGGCGCGGCGGATCGTCAGCAAGCCCGCCTCCGATAACCCGAAATGCTTCACCTTGCCTTGCTGGATGAGGTCTTTCACGGCGCCGGCAACATCCTCGATCGGCACGTCCGGATCGACGCGGTGCTGATAGAAGAGGTCGATGCGGTCGGTTCTCAGCCGCTTGAGAGCGGCTTCCGCGACCGCCCTGATGCGTTCCGGCCGGCTATCCAGTTCGCCCTGGAGATTCCCGTCTCGAAAACCGAATTTGGTTGCAATCACAACCTCGTCGCGAAACGGGGCCAATGCTTCGCCAAGGAGTTCCTCGTTGGTGAATGGGCCATAGGCCTCGGCGGTATCGAAGAATGTGGTGCCTCGCTCGAATGCCGATCGGATGACTTGAATTGCATCCCTCTTATCCGGAGCCGAGCCATAGGCAAAATTCAACCCCATACAGCCGAGTCCTATTGCCGAAACCTCCAGACCGCTCTTTCCAAGTTTTCGCTTCTGCATGTCTATCTCCGTCGATCGATTTTTGTCGTCGCGCTTCCACGAGCCTCCGCGCGTGCAGGAGGCATCCCCCTACCCTTGCCTGCCGAGCACCCCATCGATCCGGCGGGTAAGGCCCAGCGGATTCTCCGTACGCAGCGCAGAGGGCAACAGCAACTCGGGAAAGTCCTGATAGGACACCGGCCGCAGGAAGCGCCCGATGGCACCGCTGCCGACCGAAGTCGTACGCGTATCCGAAGTCGCGGGGAACGGCCCGCCGTGCACCATCGCGTGGCCGACTTCCACCCCGGTCCCGAATCCGTTGACAACAATCCGGCCGGCCTTCCTCTCCAGCGTGGGCAGCAATCCGCGTGCCGCTTCGCCGTCGGACGCATCAAGGTATATCGTTGTGGTCAACTGCCCTTCAAGCGATCCGAGCAGCCGATGCAGAGCGTCGACATCCCGGCAACGGACGATCAGCGAGGCAGCACCGAAGACCTCCTCGCGCAAGCTGGGATCGGCCATGAACGCTTCGGCGGAAGTGGCAAAGAGAGCTGCCCGCGCCTGCAGCCGCTCACCTGCGACGCCTTTGGCCAGCCGCTCCACATCGCCATGCGCCTCCAGTCTTTCGATTCCCGCCAGATAGCTCGCATAGATCCCGGGGGTGAGCATCGTTGCGGCCGGGACTTGTGCGAGCGCCGCCTCGGCCGCGCGTTCGAAGGCGTGGAGGCCATGGTCATCCACCGCAAGCACGAGGCCCGGGTTCGTGCAAAACTGCCCCGCGCCGAGCGTCAGCGAAGCGACGAACTGCCGGGCGATGACGTCGGCGCGTTGCGCCAATGCATCCGGCAGTAGGATGACCGGATTGATGGAACTCATCTCCGCGTAGACCGGAATGGGCTCCGGCCTGGCATTGGCAATCTTTATCAGTTCCATGCCGCCGGAGCGCGACCCGGTAAAGCCGACCGCCCTGATGCGCGGGTCGGCTACCAGGGCCTGACCGATCCCCCGGCGCGAAGTAAACAACAGCGAGAATACGCCTTCCGGCAGACCACAGTCCTGCACCGCCTGTTGGATAGCGAGCCCGACCAGTTCCGACGTCCCGGGGTGCGCGGAATGCGCTTTCACGATGACCGGGCAACCCGCCGCAAGCGCGGACGCGGTATCGCCGCCAGCCACCGAGAACGCCAGCGGAAAGTTCGATGCGCCGAACACGGCCACCGGACCGATCGCGATGCTGCGCATGCGCAGATCGACGCGCGGCTGCGGCCTCCGGTCCGGCTGCGCCGGATCGATGCGGGCATCGAGAAAATCGCCGCTGCGCACCACCGATGCAAAGAGCGCGAGCTGGCTGACCGTACGGGCGCGCTCGCCCTCCAGACGCGCGCGCGGTAGGCCCGTTTCGGCCATGCAACGCTCGATCAGTTCGTCCCCGATAGCCACGATGTTCCGGCCGATGGTCTCCAGGAAGGCTGCGCGCGCCTCGAGAGTACTCTCACGGTATGCGTCGAACGCCTCGTCGGCCAGCGCACAGGCCCTATCGAGGTCCGCCATGGTCGCGCCGCCGAAGGCAGCGCCGAACGGCTCGCCGGTCCGCGCGTCAATCGCGTGAAAATCACCGTGCTGCCCGCGAACGCGGGCACGGCCGATCAAGAGTTGGCCTGTAATCGGCATGCTTTTCCTTGTCAATGTTGGGCCGGGGGTGGTCTTGCGAGGTCGAAGTGTGCGGTGTGCACACTCCCCGCCCGGTATCAAGACATCGGGATGGCTCCGGGGCAGGAGCCTCCCGTGCTGGCTGGCAATCGCCCGGAAGTCGATTTTTCAGAGACCCACGTCGGGTAGCTGCGGGCGCGTCGCGAGCGCCCTCTCCACGATGCTCTTGACTTCGGCGAGCGTCTCGCCCTCCAGCGCAAGGCGCGGCGGGCGCGTCACCGCGCTGCCGCGACCAAGTAGTTCCTCGCACAGTTTGATGCACTGCACGAGATCCGGGCGCGCATCGAGATGCAGCAGCGGCATGAACCAACGATAGAGCGCCAGCGCTTCATCGAAACGCTTCTGCTTCGCCAGTCGGAATAGCGTTTCGCCTTCCTTCGGGAACGCATTGGACATGCCCGACACCCAGCCCTGTGCTCCGACCGCGATACTCTCCACCACCACATCGTCCAGGCCCGCGAACAGCACGAAGCGGTCTCCGACCGCATTGCGCAGATCGATAAAGCGTCGCGTATCGCCAGACGAGTCCTTGAAGCAGACGATGTTCTCGCAGTCCTGGAGCGCAATCAGCACCTCAGGCGTCACATCGTTCTTGTAGATCGGCGGGTTGTTGTAGACCATGACCGGCAGGTCCGTGCTGCTGGCGACCGCGCGGAAATGCGCAGCTGTTTCATGCGGCTTGGCCGAGTAGACGAGTGCCGGCATCACCATGACGCCGTCGACACCAACACGCGCGGCTTCGCGCACGGTCTGGCGTGCAAATTCCGTCGTGAATTCGGCGATGCCCGCAATGACCGGCACCTTTCCGCCGGCCGCGTCACGCGCGACCTCGATCACCGCGATCTTCTCGGCGGTGCTGAGGGACGTGTTTTCGCCCACTGTGCCGCAGACTACGAGGCCTGACACGCCGTCCTTGACAAGGTTGCTGACTACGCGATGCGTCGCCTCGAGGTCGAGCGAGAAGTCCGGCTTGAACTGGGTACTGACAGCGGGAAACACCCCGCTCCATTGGATGGCGTTACGACTCACTTTGTGTATCTCCTTGGTCATGGTCGGCCGCGCCGACGCGTTGGATATAAGTGAGTATCGCCTCCAGACCGCGTGGTGGCTTGGGGTTTTTCGCGGTTCGGGAAGATTAAATCTGCACAGTCGGAAAGGTCAGGCACAAGGCGCGGCCTCGTCCTTCGCTTGAATTAGTGCGCGGTACTGGCTTGGGGTCAGGCCCACTGTGGCCTTGAACTGGCGCGTGAAGGCGCTGTGATCGTTGTAGCCGCACTCCGAGGCGATGTCAGTGATACTCGTGTCGCCAGCCAGCAGCGCAGAAGCCGCGTCCAGGCGGACCTTGAGCAGCATCTGGCGCGGCGTCAGATGGAAGACCTTGTGGAAATATCGCTCGATCTGCGCGACCGACATATCGATGCGCTTCGCGATCTCGGGCAGCCTGAGTGGCTGCGCATAGTTTTCGTGGATAAATCGGGCGGCAAGCGCGAGCCTGGTATAGGCGGGATGCGTGTCCTCGGCCGCTTGCAGATCGCGGGAAATGCCAACGACACCGAGCACGCGTCCTACCGTATCGCGCAACGGCAGCTTGCTGGTCAGGCACCAGCCGGGCCTGCGCCCCGGATACAGATGCAATTCGAGTTGGTCGATCAGCTTGCTGCCCAGCCGTAGCACGGTCTTGTCCTGCTCCGTATAGATGCGTCCGAAGCGGGGCGGAAAGACCTGCTCGGCACGCTTGCCTATCAGCGCGTGCTTGTCCTTGAAGCCGCAGCGCGCAGCCAGCGTGGCATTGGCGAGGACATAGCAGGCATCGCTGTCCTTGACGAAGAACACCACGTCCTGCATCGCGTCGAAGATCGGCTCGAGAATCTCGAAGTGCGCGACCATCTGGGACAGCGTCGCATTTTCCTTGGGATCTGGCAGGGTCAGTTCAGGCATGGGCAAGCGCCGCGGGTTCGGATAAGGGAAAACCCGATGCTTCCACGGCCTGTGGCCTCGCTCAAGCACCGAGCAGACCGATATTGTGCAGGCTTGCGCAGGCAATCGCATCCACTGCGGCACATTTGCTGGCACGAAGCCCGCCAACCGCTATGCTTCCCCGCCGTCCGCCTGCAGCAAGGTCTCGATGCGGGTGGGCGAGTACGGCGGCCTCAAAGGGCGTTCCCCCTCTTCGTTCCAGCCGAAGCAGAATGCGGCTGCCGGAGCGCACACCTTGCCCTGGCACGGGCCCATGCCGCAACGCGTATGCAGCTTGGCATCGCGCCACGAGACATATCGCGCCACCTGCGCGTACGGCACGTCCTCGCATCGGCAAAGCAGCGTGTCCGCGCCCGCGAGCGAGCGCAGCGCCGGACTCAGGTCGAAGGCCTCATGCACACGCCGTGCAAAACGCCGGTAGCGCGTGCGCTCTGCGAAGAGCGCCTCGGCCCGCCCGTTTTCGCCGATCGCAGCCAATCCTGCGATCCTGCCCTCCACCGCCGACAGTTCCATGCCGCCGACCCCAGTGCATTCCCCCGCCGCGAACACACCCGGCACGGAAGTCGCTTGCCACGGATCGACAGCGATCGCCTGCACCCCTGCCTGCAATTCGATGCGGCACCCCAGCGTGGCGGCGACGCCGGTGTTCGGAAGCAGCCCGTATGCACAGGCCAGCCTGTCACAGTCGATCAGGCGCTCCCTCCCCCGATGACGCACGCGCACCTGCTTGACGCGCCCGGCTCCGGTCGCCTCGGCAACATAGGCATCGCGCAGGTACGGCGTGGCCCACAGGCCGATGCGCATGCGCGCGGCTTGCAGCAGCTTGGCGGGCGTCAGCACGAGTGAGCGCGCAAAGCGGCCAACGGCAGCCGCGGGCGCCTGTTCGACCAGCGCTACGATATGCGCGCCGTGCGCGCGCGCCGTCATGGCGGCCGCCCACAGCAAGGGGCCGCTGCCCGCGATCACGATGCGCTGGCCCTTGACCGGCATGCCCGCCTTGATCAGCGCCTGCAGGCCGCCCGCGCCGGTCACGCCCGGCAGCGTCCAGCCGGGAAAGGGCAGGAAGCGCTCGCGCGCCCCGGTGGCGACGATCAGCTTGCCGTAACCGACCCTCTTCCCTTCGCCGGCATGCTCGACGAGCAGCGTCCGTGGGGACAGCACCTGCACGACACGCACGCCGTTCAGCAGCGTCACGTTCGGGCGCGCAGCCAGCGCCGTCAGCAGCGCGCGCGCCGGTCCGGACGGCCGTTGCTGCGGCCCCTGCCGCCAGACCTGGCCCCCTGGGAGTGCGTTGTCGTCAACCACGGCGACAGTCGCGCCGTGCATCGATGCCACATCTGCGGCATTCAGCCCGGCAGGCCCCGCACCGATGACCAGTACGTCGAAATTCATGGCGCAGCTCCTGCAGTCAGCACGGACATGCCCGTTGCACAGAGGGTCTGGCAGGCGAGCCGGTGCCGCACCCCGTCGATCGTCACCCGGCACTCCTGGCATACGCCCATGCCGCAGAGCGGGCCGCGCGCTTCCCCGCCTACCGAGCAACGCGTGAGCGGCGTCGCATCGCCACAGGCCATGGCGATAGCCGCGGCGACCGTGCACCCGCTGACCACCTTCATGGCTTTCCCGTCGATTTCCAGTGTGACCTGTTCACGCATGGACGACCCCCGAATGTGCACACCGTGCGGGAAGATAAGGCTGTCCATCGAACGGTTCAGGCAGCCCCAGCATTTGAGCGGCGATCAGCTTGGCTGTGCCGAGCGCTGTGGTCACGCCAAGTCCTTCGTGTCCGGTCGCGAGCCATAGCGGCGGATGTGTCGACTCGTCGGCAAACGGACCGGCCGGACCGATCAGTGGCAAGCCATCGCTGGTTGCAGGCCGGAAGCCGGTCCATGCGCGGATGGCGTTCAGCCCGGCCAGCTCCGGCATGTATGACACCGCGCGCCGCAGCATCTGCGCAAGGATAGCCGGCTCCACCGCCGGTTCGATGTTGTCGAACTGGCGTGACGAGCCGATCAGCAACTGGCCGGTAGGACGCGGCTGCACATTGAAGGCGACCGACGTGCCGCTCGCATTGTGCGCGCTCTTGATGTAGCCCAGCTCAAGAATCTGGTGCCTGACCATGCCGGGATAGCGATCGGTAATCAACAGGTGGCCCTTTTTGGGCTGCAAGTGCAAGGCCGGCAGCAGTGACGCGGCCTGCAGTCCGTTGGCCAGCAGCACGGTGCCGCAGGCGATGACATTGCCGTTTGCAAGGCGCACGCCCTCGCGACCGACATGGACCACTTCGCTGTCGAGCCGCCGTTCGATCAGCCCGTCGACCGGCTGTTCGAGCAGCCATGCCGCCACCGCGGGCGCGTAGACCACCGCGTCGTCGGGGACGATCATGCCACCGCACAGGCTTGGCCGCAGCGCGGGCTCCAATTCGCGCAGCTGCTGCGCGTCGATCATCGCGCAATCGATGCCTCGCCCCTGCAGCGCACGCTGGCGCGCCTGCGCCAGTGCAAGCTCTTCGTCGTCGGCCGCCACCCACAGCGTGCCGCAGCGCGCGAACGCGTGGTGCGCATCCAGGCGAGGGGCCAGGGCCAGCCACAATGCGCGGGAGCGGGCACTGAGCTCGAATTCGGCGGGCGTGTCGTCCATGACGACGAGATGACCCATGCCGGCCGCCGTGACACCGCCGCCAATGCCCGCGCGGTCGACGACCAGCACCCTGAGGCCGTGCGATGCCAGTTCATGCGCGCAGGCGGTGCCGACGATGCCGGCACCGACCACGACGACGTCCGGCTTACCATGAGTCAGTTTCATGACGCGCGAATGCCCCACGCGAAGGCATCATCGTCGGCAAAGACGAGCCGCGTTTCCGCGCTGACGTGCGCACTACCCCGGATGCTCGGCTGGATGTAGCCTGGGGGCAGCAGCGCCGGGTCCGCGCGGTAGCTTGCCTCGAACACGCTGCCGATGATGCTCTCCTGCCGCCACACTGCCCCGGGCGCAAGCAAGCCATCCGCGGCCAAACAAGCCACTTTTGCGCTCGTGCCAGTGCCACACGGCGAGCGGTCGTAGGCCTTGCCAGGACACAGCACGAAATTGCGGCTGTCAATGCCGGCGCGGTCCGGCTCGGCAAAGAGCTCGATATGATCGATCAGCGCGCCGCCTTCGCCGGTAATGCCGTTGGCCTCCAGCGCCTGCCGGATCGCCCACGCGGCTGCCGTCAATGCGTCGATACGGCCGAACTGCAGTGCTTGCCCGTGATCGGATACCAGGAAGAACCAGTTGCCTCCCCAGGCGATATCCCCATGGATACGGCCGTGCGCCGGCACGTCAAGCGGGATCGCCCGACGATAGCGATACGCCGGCACGTTATGCACCGTCACACTGCGGTCGGCATGCAACTCGGCTTCCACGACACCCACCGGCGTCTCGATCCGGTGGACGCCCGGTGCGATGCGGCCGAGATGCGCCAGCGAGACGACCAACCCGATCGTGCCGTGCCCGCACATGCCCAGGAAGCCGACATTGTTGAAGAAGATGACGCCCGCGGAGCAGGTCGGGTCGTGCGGCTCGCACAGCAGGGCGCCGACCATGACATCCGAGCCGCGCGGCTCATTGACGATGCCGCTGCGAATGTGGTCAAAATCGCGCCGGAAGATGTCCAGCCGCTCCTGCAACGGCCCGCAACCCAGATCGGGGCCACCAGTAATCACCAGGCGGGTGGGCTCACCGCCGGTGTGAGAGTCGATGACAGTCAGTGTTTTCATGCCGACAATCGTAGATCCCTGGGCGCGGAGGCGTCTTGGTCGATCTGTACCGGATGGATGACGATTTCTGCATAGCTCGGAGGTTCGATGGGCCTTTCGCAAATTGACGGCAGGGTCTCAACGGCGGCCGACTATTCTTGGGAAACCGCCCTGCCCTCGGCATACTGGGCGCCACACACGGCCCCACTGCAGCATGGGGACGTAGCCGTGGCCCCTTGCAGGAGCAAGAACTCTACGCTGCGCATCTCGTATGCGATCCACCGCTGGACCAGCCTGCACTACACGCTGAAGGTCCTGTGCGTGCCCGGCCGGCTGCTGATCTTCCATGAGAATATTGACGCGCTCCTCGACCAGGAGCACCACGGCCTTGGTCAGTCGCCGAACACACCGTCGCCCGCCGGCACCACATCCGGCACCGCGAACCTGGTCGACGCGGCCCTGGCCGCCCAGCTGGGCTGATTGCTCGCGGCGAGCGCCCGGTTCACGCTCCTGACAAGTTCGTCGGTGAGTTTCGATCGAGTAGCGGGAACGGCGTACCTGGGAGCCATCGAACGGCATGCGCGAATTCTTGACCAGGTGCGCGAGTTCGGTCCCGGCTCAAGCAGGTGACGACCATCCATCATGATGGTCCGCGGCCTTGCCCGAAACGTTCATCGCGTCGCGCGCCGCGTTCAGGCCGAATATCGCCTCCACGCCGACTTCCCTACCCGACGCGGCGCCGCAAGGTAGCGGCCGAGCGGGCGATTATCGAAATGCGGCGTTGGGAAAAGGCTGCGATCACATCACATCATCACCTGTCCAGGCAAAGTTGAAATGTCCGGTCACCAGCAAAGTTAAAATGTCCGGTGAGTCTTCAACTTGCTTGGTCAGTTTTTGGGGTCGTCCGTAGGGCGGTGGTGCTGGCCTGACACGAATGAGTCCAGTTCAGGGTAAGGGCTATCATGCCAGCGGAGCGGATGTGTGTCCCAGGCAGTAAGTGGGTCAGTTTTCCGTTCCGTTAAGCGGCCACGATTGCTTCTGCAAGCGCTCTAGGCCTTCCAACATATCGCTCTGATCCAGCGAGCGCTGGGACTTTTTGCCAAGTGGCCGTCCACGCTTGCGGGGAGGTCCTTCAGTGGTATGCAAAGAGCGAGATCGTGTGTTGTCGCGCTTTTCCTGAACATATTGGGCCAACTGCAGCACATGTCCGAGGCGCTTGTTGTCCACGATTGCCCCCTGGTTCACCTCCGACAACTTGTCATAGGTGGTGAAGGGTAGCGCAGTGCCGTTCGCCCGCGGTTCTATCCGACCATCGGGGTAGTGATAGACATCAATGTAGCGACCGACAAGCTTGCGATGTTCCGGCGTGTCCGCCAACAGATAGAGCATTTTGTCGAACTGGATCGTCAGGCTCTTGGACACCCGACGGGGCGCGCGGCACGCAAAGATCAAATCCAGGTTCTCATCCGATCGAAGCGGCCGATGGGCGTTATGGCTGTTGCGCGGCACTTTGGCAAAGCGGGCATTGTAGTCGGCGATGAATTCCCGCGCGAACGCGTTGGCAGCCTCCATGGTGTTAATGCCTCGCAGACGTAGTTCCTTGACCAACCGGTCTTGCAGCGTCAGGTGCGCCCGCTCAACCCTCCCCTTGGCCTGGCTGCTGTTCGCGCAGATGCCTTCAATGTTGAGCTCAAATAAGGCCCGGGAAAACTGGGTATGACCGTCGCCGCCGGTGGCGTGGGGGTGGTTGACGCGGAAGACACTCGCCTTGTCGCTATAAAACGCCACCGGCTTACCGTGGCGCTCCAAATATGTCCGCGTCACAGCGAAATAACTGAACGTAGACTCTGTATGGGTAAAGCGCAGTTCCATGATCCGGCTGGTCGCATCATCCACGTAGACCAGCAGCGTGCACGCCGGCGCACGATCCTCGAACCAGCGGTGATCGCAGCCGTCGATCTGAATCAGTTCGCCATAGCAGGCGCGCCGGTTACGAGGCTGGTAGACCTTCGGCGGCCGTTGTTTGCGCGGTACCCACAGGCCGGCCTCTGTCATCAGTCGCCGGATCGTTTCTTTGGACAACGTCATTCCATGGCGCTCGCGCAACTTCTCGGCCGCCAGCGTTGGGCCAAAGTCGCTGTAGTGCTCCCGAATCAGGCCTAGAGCTACGGATTCGCGGTCCGCCGGCATGCGATTGTTGCTGGGCCGACCGCGCCGGCGAGAAACCAGCCCGGATGGGCCTTCTTGCCTGTAGCGCTCCAGCAGACGCCGGAATTGCCGATCCGTGATCTCCAACCGTTCGGCAGCTAGCCCCGGCCGTAATTGGCCATCCACCACCGCCTGGACGGTCTTGAGCCTGTCTAACTCACGCATGCTTACTGTAATGACTCCGAGTCCAACCATCGCCAGGCGTCCTCCATCGCACTCAACCGGGCAGGCTGAATACCGTGGACGGACGCCTCAGGCGGACATTTCAACTTTGCTAGAAACGGACATTACAACTTTGCCACTACATCACCAAATCGCTGATCTGGCGTTATGTTAAAACAACGGCCTATTTGAGTAGCAGCCACTTCCGAGCGCGCGGAAGCGGCTGGTTACCAATATGTCAACCGATTCGTTGTCGCGCGGGGGACTTAAGCGCGGCTTCGATATTCGTTCCCACGTCATGCATACGATGCTGACCGACCAGATCGACACAGGCGGACTGTTTGGTCTGCCCTTCAAATAAATGCCACCGCATAGGTTAGATTCCATTTGCACGACGAATCCTGATTGTCGCCGTTGAACTTCTCGGACTACGGTGTGATAATCGTCAAAATCCTAATATTTTGGAATATCCATAAATTTTATGTAATTTCGTTGAAAACAGTTTGCAATTGCGTGACAAGTATTGACAGAAATTTCTGAGTTTTTCGCAGCCGCCCTCGATAACGGGTACCACATCCCGCGGTTAGTTACAAATGCTGCGAGCAGCCCTAACGAATCGATGTCACTCGACTTCGTCAGACGTCCGAAGGAGCGCGAGAGGAGATCTCCCGCCAACATATCGGTAAATACTTCGCGCGGCGGATTTACACGTCCGTCGCTGTCCAAAACTTCCGTAACAAGGGCGCGCCTCCAGTTGTCGGCGGGCTATCATCTGAAACCACCAGATGGCCAACAGCAACGTAGGGGAAACCATGTTTCACAAGAGATTTCGCCTGTGAGAAGCCAAATTCGTTTGGTGATTTTCCCTGTTTTTTGAAACTTGCCCGCACGGCCTTGAACTCGATCGCCAAAGCTTCGGATGCTATCAACTGGTCTCCCTCGTACGGAATCACCAGGAGATCAATGTCGCCGGGAAAAATCATGTCCGGCAATACTTCGGCAGAGGGAACCGATCCCGCTATCATTACACCGCCCTTAACACCCATTTCGTTGAAACGGACCGGCAGGAGCCCGCGGTAGCATTCTCCAAAAAGCCGCCGATCACATACTAGACGGGCTACAAGCGCTACTTCGTCATTTTTTTCTACGAGCCCTTTCGGCAGCCTGATAGCGGCATCGCCGTGACGCAGAAGCTTCGGTCGATTTCTCATTGGCGCCAGAACATCATGCATACGCGCTACTCCAGGAACGGCGAAGAATGAAATTCTAACGGTACTCGGCTAAAGCCGAATCGAGATATGGTTCGCCTCTCGATGGACATCCACGGCTCACAGTCCGACGCAGCATCCGTCAGGGTGCCGCGCGGATCCCCTCGGTACTGGCACGCATGTTCATGGGCTCGACAGCCGAGCGGCTCAATGCGAATCATTGCATCCAGTCCCTGTCCGCTTGGATCAGACGGGGAAAGTGACTAGCATTCGTCTTTTCGGATGATTTCCACCTGCTCGTCGATGATGACCAGGAGGTCGGCTACTGAGCCGGTGAAACGCTGCCGTACTCTCTCGTGCCTTGCGCTCCGCTGGCCGAACGCACGAGCTCATAGGTGCCACTCTCCTCCGAAAGGCGGATGACTCGAAGCTCCTTGCTGGGCGGAGCCTGAAGCCAATAAGAGTACCCATTCCTTATCCCTTTGTCCGTGCGTTCGCGAGGAATCAGGTATGGCCGGGCAAGCATGATCTCGGCGTGAATCGCTTCAAGGGACATGATGCTGCTCTCAAAAATGCAAAACCCCTGCATTTGCGGGCAGGGGCAGAATTCCATTCTGCAGCGAGTTGCAGAAGCCTCTAGGCTTAGGCTTCTGCCTCAATCAGGAATCTTTTTGGGTTCTTACCAAGCCAAGCCGGTTGGCGACCACGGCCGGACCAAGTGTTCCCGGTCTTGGGGTCACGGTACTTAGGGGGCAGTTCCGACTTCGGCTTGCTTGCACCGCTGCCCGCTGGACGGCCGCGACGGCGCTTGGAAATGTCTTCGACCGTCAAGCCATACTCCGCCATCAGAGTCTGAATCCTCTCGATGACGCCCGCTACTTCATTAGCGCGTACCTCTTCCAGTTGGGCTTCGAGGGCCTGCTTCTGGGACATGAGTTCCTTATAGGATGCCATGCGAGTTTCCTTTCCAGTCGAGGGATGAGAGAAGATAGTCTAAAGCTAATCAAGCTTAGACGCAAAATCCTTTTCACCCTGTCATTATGAGCACACAATGGAAAAAATCGATGTAATGCCACCTGAATCAAGCCGTACTCCGAGCACATTATCGATGAAGATTTTAGCGCGGTGAGCGCAAAGCGGAATGGCGCCGGCGCTATGAGAGTCAGTGTGGTGCTCTCGGTAAGACCGTCGTGAACACTTGGGGCGGGTATTGGATTGCAAACGCCCCAGGCAACGTTGGGAAGTACCAGGTTCCGAGCAAGAAGAGCTCACTTATTGGCTCGTATTCGGTGCTCGACACGGACGCTAAGTCCGTCGTGCGGCGCCGGACGACGTCCCCGCATGGCCTCCCTCCTCGCGCGCCGGACAGGTCCGCACTAGCGCCTCGGGGCCGCCGGCCGACTTGTTTCGCCACAAGCCAGCGTTGGAGAGACGAATAAGCGGCTAGACAAGCCAGCTACGCAGGAATGACCTAAGGTGCAACAAATTGGGCCGCAAGACGGAATTTTGGCCCCCAAAGGCCTTGTGACATCAGCAGAGGAGCTTAGCAGTCTTGGCATCGACCGACCGATGGCTTGCATCGTAGACGCAAGTCGCCCTTTGCGGCCCAATTCGTTGCACCTTAGCCGTCGCCACTGCCACCGCGGGTCACTGCGCTTTCAACGGCTGCAGTTCTGGCATCCGGGTACGCTTCCTTGCCTTCCGCGAGCTGTCTCGGATACAAGATCACCAAGCCCGCCCCCTTCGCGTGGGGACCACGCGATAAGCACAACGTTATCGCACCTTATTGCCGGTGGCCCAGAAACGCGAGCGTCACGTTCCTCCCGGCTCCCGCGCGCTCCGGCCCACGACTGCTGGCGAGCCTGAAGGGAGCGCAACGGCAGTAGCCGGCCCGAAAGAGCCGGTCGGCCACCGATATCCGAACTTCCGCCGCTTGGAAAGAGACACTCAAGCCAACCGCCTCGCTTGGCGTCTGGCATGCGTTCACAAGCACCCTCGGTCGCGGACCGCAGTGCGGTGCATCGTGCATCAGTTCACGGGGACTTCCGGGCCCGACAGCAAGGCAATCGTGCCTTGCGCAACCGCGCAAAGCTTCTCCGCCCCGCCAGTCACCACATAGACTTCACAGCGGCACACCGCCTGAGACTTGCCCGCATGGACGCACTCCGCCCGGGCAATGATGGCTTCCCCAATGGCCGGACGCACGTAGTTGACCTTGAATTCGCTGGTCACTACCGCACGGTCCATCGCAAGGAAGCCGGCGATGGTGAGCGCGTTATCTGCCGCATAGCTGATCACGCCGCCGTGGACAAAGCCGTGCTGCTGTTTCAGAACATCGCGAATCGGAACGCGCAGCGCGCAGCGACTGGCGCCAACCTCGACAATTGCCGCTGAAAGCAACGCGCTGAAGGGCTGCGTCATTAGCCTGCGCTGTGCGATCTCCAGAATGTCAGCCGCCGTTTCAGTGCTCATGTCACTTTCTCTCCAAATAAATGGTCCCGGTCCAAGGCGCTCGCCGGAACCGGGAATTTTGTTAGGGAAACGATACCGCGCCGGAAGCTACCAGTTTCTCCAGCAGCGGTGCCGGTGTCCAGTGTTCGCCGTGCCTGTCGCGAAGCGCGCGGATACGTCGAAGCACCTCCGGGAGGCCAAGCGTCTGCGCGTAATACATTGGACCGCCACGCCAAGCCGGAAAACCATAGCCATGCACATAGACCACATCGATATCCGACGCGCGCTGCGCAATGCCATCTTCCAGGATATGCGCCCCTTCGTTGACAAGGGCCAGCATGCAGCGATCGACGATCTCCTCCTCCGTGACTTCCCTACGCGCGATACCAGCTTCCGCCGCGCACTGCACGATTAGCCCATCGATCTCTGGATCGGGAACGGGCGTGCGGCTTCCAGGCGCATACCGGTAATAGCCCGCATCGGTTTTCTGACCGAACCGGCCCATCTCGCAAATCCGGTCGGCAACCTTTGAATAGCGCAGGTGTGCCGGTCGCGTCGGCGCGAGCCGCTTGCGCGTCGCCCAGTTGATATCCAGACCTGCCAGATCCGCCATCGTCAGCGGTCCCATCGCCATACCGAACCGGGTCAAGGCGCTGTCGATCTCCACTGGAGAAGCGCCCTCCTCGAGCAGGAACCCGGCTTCCCGCCAGTACGGCGTCAGCATCCGGTTTCCGACGAAGCCCTCGCATACCTTTACTAGCACAGGAATCTTGCCGATTTGCTGCGCCATCTGCATGCAAGCGGCGATAACGTCCAAGCCGGTCCGGTCACCTTGCACGACCTCCAGCAAACGCATGACGTTGGCGGGACTGAAGAAGTGAAGGCCAACGACGTCCTGCGGGCGTGTTGTCGCAGCCGCCATCTCATCGATGCTAAGACGGGACGTATTGGTCGCAAGGATCGCGTTCGGCTTGCAAATCTTGTCAAGTCGCGCGAACAGATCCTTCTTGACGGTCATGTCTTCGAATACCGCTTCGATGACGAGGTCTGCGTTAGCAATATCGTCGAAGTTCAGTGTTGGCGTGATGCGGCCAATTCTTGCCTCCATATCGGACCGGGACAGCTTTCCCTTTCCAGCGGTGACTTCATAGTTGTTCCGAATCAGCGCCAATCCCCGGTCGAGCGCTGCCTGCTCGCGCTCCACCAGCCGAACGGGAATGCCAGCATTCGCAAAGGCCATCGCGATCCCGACGCCCATTGTGCCAGCTCCCAGGATGGCGACGGAGGAAACAGGGCGGGCGTGTCCATTCACCTCCACGCCGGGCAGTTTGGGGGCCTCGCGCTCGGCGAAGAAGAGATGACGCAACGCCTTGGACTCCGGTCCCGCCACGAGCTCATCGAACCGCGCTCTTTCGAACGTCAGTCCGTCCTCGAACGGCAAAGTGACCGCAGCCTCCACACACTGGATACTGACACGCTGAGCCATTGCGTTACGGGCCTTCGGGCTGACAGCGGCCAGTCTGGCGGAAAACTCCACCGCCGGAGTGTTTTCCATCGGTTTCCGACCCAGCACCGGATGCTCAGCGAGAGCCGACAGTTGGCGCCTGGCGAAGTCAACGGACGACGCAAGAAGATCATTGTCAACGCATCCGTCCACGAGTCCCAGCGACAGTGCCTCGGCGCCCGAGACCGTCTTGCCGCTTTGAATCAGGTCTAGCGCGGCCGCCACGCCAATCAGACGCGGCAGACGTTGTGTGCCGCCACCGCCGGGAATCAGGCCAAGATTGACTTCCGGCAGGCCAAGGCGCGCATCGCGGGTGGCGACACGATAGTGGCAGCCAAGGGCCAATTCGAGGCCCCCGCCCAACGCTATACCGTGGATAGCTGCGATCACAGGCTTTGGGCATTGCTCGATCAAGGCAATGATGTCCCGGGTCATCGGCCTGGTTTGCGCTGCGGCGGTGTTGAACTGACGGATATCTGCCCCGCCAGAGAACCCTTTTCCCGCGCCCATGAGTACGGCGGCGTCAACGTCCGCGTCTTCCATGAAGCGCTGTACGCCTGCGTGGATGCCACGGCGGCAAGCGTCGTTCAAGCCGTTTACCGGCGGATTATCGATGGTGATGATGGCCACGCGATCCTGCACGTGGTAGCGCACCGTCGGAGACAACATGGTGAAATCAAATGCTTGTGACATGGCAATCGTATGGTGAATGTCTTATGCGCCGGAGCCGGTGCCGCGCGAATCGGCAGATTCAAAATGCAAGGGCGCGCCGGTCAAGGACTGAAGTGTGGATCGCGACATGCCAGGTACCATATCGATGACCTGCAGGCCCCGCGGGGTTACAGAAATGGTCGCCAAATCCGTGTAGATTCGCTTGACACACCGTGCGCCGGTGATGGGCAGTGTGCATTGATCCACGATCCGCGGCACGCCATCCTTGGTCACGTGCTCCATGAGCACGAACACGTTGCGCGCACCAACGGCCAGGTCCATTGCACCCCCGACGGCGGCAGCAACATTGGGCATTCCCAGCGACCAGTTCGCCAGATCGCCATTGGCAGCCACCTGATAGGCGCCCAATACGCAATAGTCAAGATGGCCACCGCGCATCATGGAAAAGGAATCTGCGTGATGAAAGTAGCAGCCACCATTGACGAGCCCTACCGGCAGCTTGGCGGCATTGGTAATGTCCGGGTCAGGCGATTCACCCGCCCCAAGCGCCCGCATGCCGAGAATGCCATTCTCGCTATGGACGATGACCTCGTCCTCCGCGCCCCAGTGTTCCAGCACCTTGACCGGCAGGCCAATGCCGAGATTGACGTACGATCCGGCGGGAATGTCCCGGGCTACCTTGCGGGCCATCGCGTCGCGACTGAGCCTTTCTATCGTCATGGCTCGCTCCTCTCGTCATCTGCAATGCGCACAACACGTTGCACAAAGATTCCTGGCGTCACCACAGACTCGGGATCCAGGTCGCCAAGGCCCACGCGCTCCTGAACCTGAACGATGGTGGTCCTTGCCGCCATGCTCATCGGCGGCCCAAAATTCCGGCCGGCCTTCCGATAGACCAGGTTGCCCCATCGGTCTGCACGGTCAGCCTTGACCAGTGCGAAGTCACCATGGAGCGGCGACTCGAAGACATAGCCAACGCCGTTGATGACCCTCGCCTCCTTGCCTTCGGCCAACTCGGTTCCATACGCCGTGGGCGTAAGAAATCCGCCGAGGCCGGCACCCGCCGCGCGCAAACGCTCCGCCAGCGTGCCTTGTGGCACGCACTCGAACTCGAGCCTGCCACTGGCAAAAGCGTCCTCGAATGCCGTCGCCTCGGCGCCGCGGGGATAGGAGGCGACAAGTTTGCGGACCCGCCCCAACCGGATCAGCCGCGCAAGTCCTGAGTCGCCGCTCCCGCCGTTGTTGCAGACCACAGTGAGTTCCCTCGCGCCCTGCTCGGCAAGGGCGTCGAGCAACTCCAACGGTTGCCCCGAAATGCCAAAGCCGCTGACAAGGATGGTCGCGCCGTCATGAATATCCGCCACCGCCTCGCTGGCCGTGGCCATGAATTTGTCGATCATTAGATGGGCCTCATTACTGGCTCGTGCCAAGGATTGCGGTGGCCTGGCTGGAAAGGACGCCGCCGTTGCCGTGCACGAGTGCCACCTCCGCGCCAGCGACTTGTCGGGCGCCGGCCTCGTTGCGCAACTGCGTGACGGCTTCGATGACGAGGAAAATGCTGTACATCCCCGGATGCACGCATGACAGGCCGCCGCCGTTGGTATTCATGGGAAATGCGCCGCCGGGGGAGATCCTGCCATCCGAAACGAAGGCGCCGCCCTCCCCCTTCTTGCAGAACCCGAGATCCTCGAGGAACAGGATCGGGTTGATGGTGAAGGCGTCGTACAGTTCGACGATGTCGATGTCCACGGGCGTCAGCCCTGCCTGCGAGAACGCATGCCTGCCCGAGTCCACCGCCGGCGTAACCGTCAGATCGTCCATGCACGAGATCTGACGGTGCCAGTGTGCATGGCCCGTGCCCAGCACATAAACCGGCTTGGCATGCATGGCTCGCGCCCGGTCCTCGCGCGTCACGACGAATGCACCGGCGCCGTCGGTCACGAGGCAACAGTCGCGCACGGTCAGCGGATCCGAGATCATCTTCGCATTGAGGACATCATCAATGCTTAGCGGATCGCGAGAGAACGCGTCCGGGTTCAGTTGGGCCCACTGCCGCGCCGCGACCGCCACTTCGGCCAACTGGGTCCGCGTGGTGCCGTACTGATGCATGTGCCGCGCAGCAGCGAGTGCATAACTCGTGACTGGATTGAACGGTTTGTAGGGATGCTCGTACGGCTGTGGATCGAGCTCCGCGCGCATCTGGTTGACCCTCGAACTGCTGGGTATGCTGCGCGGGTTGCTTCCATAACAGATCAGTACGTTGTCACAGCGCCCGGCCTCGATGGCCATCGCCGCGATCTGCAGGTCAGCAATGAAGGAGGAACCGCCAAACATCGGACTGTCGGAGAATCGAGGCCGGATGCCCAGATACTCTGCCATTCGCATGACCCACCATGGCGAGGTCAGGCTCGACGTCAGGATGCCGTCTATATCCTTCATCCGAAGTCCGCTGTCCACAACGGCGCGGTGCGCGGCCTGCGCGATGATTTCCTGCTCGGATCTGCCGCCAGCGTGCCCAAGGCCGGCCAGTCCTGTTCCGAGGATGGCGATCCCGCCGCGTTCCGTGGGCTTCATTGTCGGGGCTCCAAAGCGTGAAATACGACCAACGGGGCCCGCTCGGCTTGCTCGATGGCAGCCCGCACTCGCATGCCGATCCGTACCCCCGCTGGGTCAACGCCCGACACCCGGCTCATCATTCTCGGGCCCTCGTCCAACTCGATCAGACAAACGTTGTAGTCGCCGTCCTTATGTCGTACCACGGTAGTCGAATACACAGTACCAGTGCCTGCGGGCGACGCCCATTGAAGTCGGTCAGATCCGCAGTGGGGACAAATGACACGCGGGTAAAAGTGGTGGCGGTCGCAATCCAGGCATCGCGGAATCTCGAAAAAACCGTCGGCCAACCGGCCGAAGTAGTGTGCCTCGGCGCCCGACACCACCACGTCGGCTACCGAATGTTTCACTGTGGACATCGTTGGCCTCACTGTTCGATCTGGACGCCGGTCACCTTGACCGTTCGTTGCCATTTTTCGACCTCTGTCTCTACGTACTTGCGGAACTCGACGGGGCTGAGGGTACCGGCGGCCTCGGCATTCTGCCTGGCCAGCTTGGCGACCATGTCTGGAGAGGACATGATCCGGTTGACATCCTTGTTGAGACGGGCCACGACGTCGGGCGACGTCCCCGCGGGGGCGTACAGACCCAGCCATGTATAGACATCAAAGTTCTTGTAACCACCCTCGGCAATCGTCGGCACATCGGGAAACAGTTTGCTGCGCTCCGCGCTAGTTACAGCGATAGGCCGCAGTTTGCCGGCCGCGATGAACGCCGAGACGCTCATCGAGTCCTGGAAGACAACCGGAATCTGGCCAGCGACAACGTCGTTCGTCGAAGGTGACGCGCCCTTATAAGGCACGTGAACCAGCGGCACGCCGGCCATATGGCGAAACAGTTCGCCGGCAAGGTGCGTGGAACCGCCGACGCCGGCAGATCCATAGGGCACACTGCCTTGCGCCTTGGCCCACTTCACGAATTCCGGAAGCGTCTTGGCGGGAACCGAAGGGTTCACCACCAGCAGATTCGGCGCCTTCGCTACCAGAGCAATCGGTTCGAAGTCCTTCACGGGGCGGTACCGGACATTCTTCTGAATGGCCGGACCGATGACATGGCCCGTCGCACTCAACAGCAACGTGTAACCGTCGTTCGGCTTGCGTGCCACGTATTCCGTCGCGATCTGTCCTGCCGCACCGGGCTTGTTTTCGACGACGAAGCTCTGCTTGTAGGACTGCGACAATTCCGATGCCAGCAAGCGGCCGACGATGTCGGTCATGCCGCCCGGTGCGAATGCGACGACGATAGTGACTGGCTTGCTCGGCCAAATATCGGGCTGAGCCATGGCGGCGCCGCTATGGACAAGTGACGAGAATAGGCCGCCCGCGACGGCAAGGGCGCGTACGCCTGCGTGAAAGGAATGCACAGGTTGTCTCCGGAAGCATCATTGTTGTCTGACCGCTCCCGTTGGACCTGAACATCGGTCCCGGGAAGCAAGACCAGTATATTTTTGCGTCCCGGCAAAGGCCATGTGAATGATTTGAAGCGATGCTTCGTGGAAATTCAAGGCCTTCCCAGTCATTGTTGGCGACGCGCCCGTCTCACAGCCCGTCTTTCAGCCCGGGAGAGGTGCCGCAACAGTATGGCGCGTCGCGGCAACAGCGGGGTCATTAACAAGATATTCGGCGAACGCCGTCGTGAACGACGGCAGCCTGCCCTCTGACCGCACAATGAGGTGGAGTTGCCGCAATGCCCACGGCTCCGCCAGCCTGACGCTGGCCACGCGACCCTCCCGTATGGCGGGCGTTGCCACGGTGCGCGGCACCATGGCAATGCCGACGCCGGCTTCCACCAACGTCAAGATCCCTTCAAAGCTGGGGACGTGTAACCGCACATTTGGACTTTTACCTGCGCGCTGAGACATCTCGCGCAAGAACAGGAAATTGCTGCTTGTGCGGTTCATGCTGACGAAATCGAATTCGAGCGCCGCAACAAACTGGATCTCCGGTTTGCCGGCAAGCTGATGCGTCAGCGGGGTGATGATGACGAGTTCATCTACCGCGTAGGGCGTGCTCCGAACGTCCGCTGCAGCAGAGTCTCCAGCCAGGATGCCGATATCTGCCTCCTGCGCGGCGATGGCCGCCACGATGGCCGGGCTGGCACGCTCTTCCAAATCGATATTGACGTCCGGATGTTCGTTCAGGAAGCGGCTGACACTAGGGATAACGAATCCGTTAAGTGAACTGCTATTGGCCAGCAGACGTATATGTCCCTTGAGCCCCGAGGAAAATCGGCCGACTTCTCCGTGCATCCGCTCCACACCCAGCAGCAGTTCCCTCACATGGCTGAGCAGGGTCTCTCCTGCAGGCGTGAGCTCCATCCCGCGGGCGGTTCGCACGAACAGCGTCGTTCCCATCGCTTGCTCGAGGTTCTTGATACGATAGCTCGCTGCGGACGGTGTGATGTGCACGGCGGCTGCGCCGGCCGAAAGCCCCTGCGCATCGGCAATGGCCTGAAATAGCCGCAAGTCTGTCAACTCATAACGCACGACGTCCCCCTACCTTTCACGCTTCGATGAGGGCCAGCGTATCACCCTGGCGTCACACTTCACAATCCCGACACAGACCGCCCGGACCCTTGAAAATACCGCAACGCTGCTTTCAAATCTCTCGACTGGTCCGCCCTCCGCCCTCTCCCTATACTCGGTCGCCTATCAGCAGGAGACACGAATGCTTGACAAGGCGTTGCAGGGGATCAAGGTACTGGACCTTTCCCGGATACTGGCAGGCCCGTGGTGCACACAAAATCTGGCGGATCTCGGCGCCGAGGTCACAAAGATCGAACACCCGCAGCGGGGCGACGATACGCGTGGCTGGGGCCCCCCCTATCTGGAAGCGCCCGGCACGGCGGAACGGATGTCTGCCTACTTCATCTGTTGCAATCGCGGCAAACGTTCAGTCGCCGTCGACTATTCCACACCGGAGGGCGCCGCGACGATACGCTCGCTGGCCCTGGAGGCCGATGTCCTGGTCGAAAACTATAAGGTCGGCACACTGAAACGGTATGGCCTCGACTACCACTCCCTCAAGGCACTGAATTCGCGGCTAATCTATGTCTCGATAACGGGGTTCGGCCAGGATGGGCCGATGGCCGACAAGCCGGGATACGACTACGTGTTCCAGGGCATGGGCGGCTTGATGAGCTACACCGGCCTGCCCGATGGGCAAGCCGGCGCCGGTCCGTTGCGAACGGGCGTAGCGGTGGTGGACCTGACTACGGGGATGTATGCCACGTCCGCGGTGCTGGCGGCCTTGTTCCAGCGCGCTTCCAGCGGCGTGGGAGCACACCTGGACATTGCCCTGCTTGATGTGGCCGTGACGCTGAACGCCAACCAAGGCTCCAACTATCTCATTTCGGGCGCCAATCCCCAACGCAGCGGCAACGCGCATCCCAACTGCGCGCCGTACGAAGTCTTCCGCTGCGCCGACGGCTACCTGATCCTCGCCATTGGCAACGATGCCCAATTCGCGCGGTTTTGCGACGTGGCGGGCAGGACGGACCTGGCTCAGGACCCGCGGTACGCGACCAACTCGGCCCGTATCGAGAATCTGGTGGCCCTCAGGTCTGTCCTCACTGACTTGTTGCCCACACGCACTCGCGATGCCTGGACTGGTGCTTTCGATGCGGCCGGCGTGCCATGGGGACCGATCCACACCATGGAGGAAGTCTTCGCGCATCCGCAGGTACGACACCGGCAGTTGCGGCAGGCGGCCTTGCACCCGGTGATGGGTGAAGTGCCAATGGTGCGCAATCCCATGCTGGCGCCGTCCGCCGCTGGCCTGGCGCCACCGCCGCTCCTTGGTGAGCACACCCCGAAGCGCCAAGGCTTCTCGCGCTCGCCCTGAACACGTATATCGAAAATCAAGCAACGGAGACAACAGATGAAACGGTCACCCTTCGCATTCGCCATGTTGACAACCATCGGCCCGACCAGCGTCGCACACGCGGGCAACTGGCCCGATCGGCCGATCAAACTGATCGTCACCTACGCAGCCGGTGGCATCACGGACATCAATCGCGGGTGATCGGCACCCGTCTTGGCGCCGTGCTGATACAGGGCGGACGCCTGAAGCCCTTGGCCATGGCGGCACGTCACCGCCTGAAGATGCTGCCGAACGTGCCGACGTACGCGGAGGCAGGCCTTCCGGCGATGAACAACCCGTCGCGGATCGGCCTCGGTGCGCCAGCAGGTACGTCGCCGGCGATCTTCGACAGAATCAACGCGGCTGTGAAACAGGCTCTGGCCGAGCCCGAAGTCATCGCAGCAATCGAAAAGCAAGGCGCCATTCCAGCCTGTACCACCCGAAAGGCGTTTGCCGACCCGGTGCGGACGCAGAACCGAAAAAGGTCGTCGAGGACATCCATTTCACTAAGTTGCAGTAAGGAGCTAATCCGATGAGCGCATCCATTTCCAATCGCCACGCGTCCGTTGAAGTCGACGGTGAAGGCGTTGCCACGCTAACGATCCGCGAAGCCAAGTCGCTGAACATCCTTGGCACGCCCGTAATTGCGGACCTGACTGAGGCTGTGCAAGCCCTGTCTGCACGCCGCGATGTGCGTGTGCTGGTGGTACGCGGCACAGGAAACAAAGGCTTTATCGGCGGCGCCGATATCCACGAGATGGCCGCCCTGACGCGCGAGCGCGCCGAGGCATTCATCGGCGGCCTCCGGGACCTGTGCAATGCGCTCCGACACCTACCCGTGCCCGTGATCGCTCGCATGCCGGGCTGGTGCCTCGGCGGCGGGTTGGAGCTCGCGCTGGCTTGCGATCTGCGTATCGCCGCCCAGGATGCCCAGTTGGGCATGCCCGAGGTCAAGGTCGGCATCCCTTCCGTGATCCACGCTGCGCTGATGCCGCGTCTGATCGGCAACGCTCGCACAGCTTGGTTGTTGCTGACGGGCGAAATCGCCAACGCAGATGAGGCGCTGGTCGCCGGTCTCGTGAGCCGGGTGGTGCCAATTTCCGAACTCGACGGCGAGGTTGCGCGCGTCGCCGCCCTGTTGGCCAGCTTCGGTCCACAAGTCGTGCGCCAGCAGAAGCGCCTGCTGCGCGAGTGGGAAGACGCGCCGCTGCACGTGTCGATCGAAAACAGCGTAGCGGAATTTGGCAAGGCCTTTGATACTGGAGAACCGCAACAGCATATGGCTGCCTTTGTCAGCCGCAAACGCTAGCCTTCTCTTAGAAGTAACAGGGCCGGTGCCGGCGTGAATTGATACTCCCTTCCGTCACGCACAGTGGTAGGAGACCTGCCGGGCGGCATGAAATGACGCTGCAACCCGACGACGATTGCGTCACGCCCGCCTGTAACGTCGGGACGATGCTACCCTTGGTGAAGACGCCAGAATTCGCCTCTTGTAACATCTCGACTTGCTGCGCCCACAGTCTGCTGCATGGGGTTCGCTCCGTAGTAGCCACCGGGGCCATCAGAGACTCCAGGCACAATGCGTTCTCGACGGAAAATCTACTGGGTGTGCCGGACTACGCTTGCCATACTCTTCAGCCTTGCGATGGTGGTATTCGAGGTGTCAAGCACTTCGAACTATATTGACCTATCTCTAAGCCCCGGTGCCGCAGCAAGTTTCTCAGTGTTTCGCCTGATGCGGACCCCGCTTTTGCTCGAAGTTCAGCTTAAGCGTCGGAACCTTTGGAAATATGGACCGGTACCAATCGCCTGCTGCCGGTCCATGTCGGACAAGCTATGCGGTCACTCTGGCTGAATCCCAGCGTCCTTGATCACCTTCGACCACCTGGTGACTTCGTCGTTGAAGAACTTCTTATGCCCTGCCGGCGAAAGCCGGTCGTCGGCAACCACCGTAATACCGAGTGCCTCTTCCCGCTTCACCAGTGCAGTGTCTTTCAGAGCTACCCGCAAGGCCTTGTTGATTTTCTCGAGTACGGCCACCGGCGTGGCATGCGGCGCATAGAGACCATGCCAGACGGTGAAGTTAAAACCGGAAAGTCCTCCCTCACTCAGGGTGGGAATGCTCGCCAAAGCGGGGACCATTGACCGCTGCGCTCCTGTTACCCCGTACGCCTTGACCTTCCTGGCTTCGATCTGCGGGGTGCTGTTGGTGGCTTGTTCGCACATCAGGTCCACCTGGCCGCCCATGATGTCAGACATTGCAGGGGCTGTGCCCTTGTAGGGCACGAACGTCATGTTGCTTTTCAGGGCGCCCTGGAGCAGCAGCCCGCAGAGATGCGAGGCGGATCCAACCCCCGCGTTCGCAAGATTCAGCTTGCCCCCGTTTTCGGTGATGAACTTGCGCAGCTCTGGCAAGCCATTGGGGGGCAGATCGGGCTTGCCAATCAGCGTCGAAGGCGCCTCGTTGATCAGCCCCAGAAACTCGAGATCAGAGGTCTTATAGCCGAGCTTCTTGTACAGGGCTGGCGCGGTGGCCAGTCCGATGTGGTGAATCAACAGCGTATAGCCATCAGGATTTGCTCGCGCGACGCGTGCGGTGCCAATGGTGCCGCCCGCGCCTGCGGTGTTTTCCACCACCACCGTGGTTCCCAACGACTTTCGCAGGGATTCGGCAACGTCCCGGGCGATCTTGTCGCTTGGCCCTCCGGCCACAAACGGGACAACCAGGGTGACGGGCTTCTCCGGGTATTCCGCGTACGCGTAGCCTGAGGCGCCGAAGATGCCGCCGACAATGCAAAGAGTGGCGGCGCGAGATGCCGCTTGCTTTATCCACATGGTTGTCTCCGTATATATAGCTTTTTTGAGGGCTGCTCTCTTTAGCTGTTCGGCTCAGGCCGAAAGCTGTTGCATCACGCTGTAGAGGTCAGACTTTCCTTCAAAGCCGATGCCGGGCAGGTCAGGCATCGTCAGGTAGCCCTTTTCCACCTTCAGGTTGTCCGGGAAGCCGCCGAACGGCTGGAACAGGTCGGGGTAGCTCTCGTTGCCGCCGAGACCCAGGCCGGCTGCGATGTTCAGGGACATCTGGTGACCGCCATGCGGGATGCAGCGGCTTGCCGACCATCCGTGCTGCCTGAGCATGTCCAGCTTGCGCAGGTATTCCACCAGGCCGTAGCTCAGTGCGCAGTCGAACTGCAGATAGTCGCGATCGGGGCGCATGCCGCCGTAGCGGATCAGATTGCGGGCGTCCTGCATCGAGAACAGGTCTTCGCCGGTTGCCATCGGCTTGTCGTAGTAGTTGCGCAGCGTGGCCTGGAGCTCGAAGTCCAGCGGATCGCCGGGCTCCTCGTACCAGAACAGGTCGTACTGGGACAGCGCTTTGGCGTACTGGATGGCGGTGTCGAGATCGAACCGGCCGTTCGCATCAACCGCGAGCTTCTGGCCGTCCTGCAGCACGCTCAGGATCGAATCGATGCGGCGCAGGTCTTCGTCCAGCGACGCGCCGCCGATCTTCTTCTTGACCACCGTGTAGCCGCGGTCGATATAGCTGCGCATCTCGTCCTTGAGCTTTCCGTGGTCCTGGCCGGGATAGTAGTAGCCACCGGCGGCGTAGACGAACACGTTGCGGTCAGGCTGCCCGTTGCCATAACGGTCGGCCAGCAACTGAAACAGCGGCTTGCCCTCGATCTTCGCCACGGCATCCCAGATGGCCATGTCGATCGTGCCGATGGCGACTGAACGCTCGCCGTGGCCGCCGGGCTTCTCATTCTTGAACATGGTGTCCCAGATCTTGTCGGGATCCAGGTTGTTGCCGGTGGCATCGACCAGCGACTCCGGGTCGGCTTCCAGAATGCGTGGGATAAAGCGCTCTCGCATCAGCGTGCCCTGGCCGTAACGACCGTTCGAGTTGAAGCCATAACCGACCACGGGCTTGCCGTCCCGGATCACGTCGGTGATTACGGCGACCAGGCTCAAGGTCATCTTGCTGAAGTCGATGTAGGCGTTGCGGATGGGCGAGCTGATCGGGAAGGTCTTTTCGCGGATTTCTACGATTCTCACAATGTGTCTCCAGATTCACACAGAACGAACGTTTGGGGTGCGTGGGAATCCGTAGATTAGGCGCGGAATGATGTACTAGAATTGAACCAAATTCATTTCATTATTCACCGTCAGTGAAGACTGAGATTGCATCTGAACTGGAGTTCTTCGTCCTGATTGCCCGGCATGGCAGCCTTGCTGCCGCGGCGCGCGAACTGGACCTGACGCCACCGGCAGCGACCAAGCGGCTGGCCATGATGGAAGGCCGGCTTGGCGTGCGGCTGGTCAACCGGACCACCCGGAGCATCAGCCTGACGAACGAAGGTGAGACCTACCTGGCCTATGCCCAAAGGATCCTGGCGGACTTGCGGGAGATGGAAAGTGTCGTCGCGAGCAGCGGGGCCGAACCACGTGGGCTGCTGCGCGTCAATGCGACACTCGGCTTCGGGCGAACCACCATTGCGCCTCTGGTTTCGGAGTTTGCAAAGCGCTACACGCAAGTGGAGGTGCAACTTGAGGTCACGGATCGCCCCGTCGATCTCGTGGACGGTGGCGTCGACCTGGCGATCAGGTTCGGAACACTGCCCGACAAGCGCCTGAGCGCAAGGCGGATCATGTCGAACCGTCGCTTCCTCTGCGCTTCCCCGGTCTACCTGGACAAATTCGGATCACCCAAATCACTGTCCGACCTCTCCAGCCATCGTTGCATTATTCATCGGCAGAACGACGATGCCCATACCATTTGGCGCTTCGAACATGATGGTCATCACGAAAGCGTGAAGGTCGGAGGTGCACTGTCCAGCAACGACGGAGATATTGTTCTCGGCTGGGCCCTTGATGGGCACGGGATCCTGATTCGTTCGGAGTGGGATCTGGCGAAGTACCTGGAGAGTGGCCGCTTACGCGTTGTCTTGCCGCAGCACAAGCTGCCGTCGGCTGACCTCTTTGTCTACTACTCACAACGCCGCAATCAGACAACTCGAGCACGCGCCTTCATCGACTTCCTTGTGGAGAAATTTGAGAAGTCGCGTGAACAGCAGGCGTAGCAGACTGTTGAGAGTTGCTAATGGGTAGGCTCCGAACCCTTGAGCCAACATTTTGGATTGGCCGCAAAAGGGTAAAGAGCGGCCCTTGACGTTGTGCTGAGATGAAGGACCGTAACGGGTCGGCAAGAGACTACCGGATAGAGGCGGAGACCCCTTGCGCACTCCGTGCCGCGCTGCGCTGCCCCCGGTGATGAAGACCCTCGACGGCGCTCAAGGTGGGCGATGCCGCAGACAGTCCTGTCCACGAGACATACCCGAAGTTATGTCTAGACTTTACGTCGGCACGGCATGCGCTCCCTCGTTTCGCCATCCCACCCATCGAGTCGCACCTGGCTGTGCCCTGTGATGTCTTGTGGCTCGACGAATCGTTGATCAGGAAGGGCTTCAAGGTGCAATCGCTTGGGCCGCAATACGGTGTTCCGACCACCACGGAACTCGCCACTTCGGCGAAGCAGCTAGGTTCTTGCCATCGAACGACCCAACGGCTTGCAACTCGGACAGGGGCTGACTTTGCGGCCCAATTCATGTCACCTTCCGTAGTTGAGTCGTCCGAAGTTGACGTTTCGTCAGCGCAATCTTTACTGCCAGTTTGAGCTCAGCAAAGGCGGCTGAGGTGGGAGATTACATCCTCGCGGGATGTAGATGCGGTGTGGACGGAGAAACGCATCGTCAGGCAGCCTTCGTGAAGCCGAAATCAGATTCAGCTCCCCGAGTCACGCCTTGGTGCTCTGCCCCGCCCTAACTGACCCACGTGGGGCCGAGCACGGCCAGCGTAGTCGTACCTAGCCACGGGCCTTTCTACCGGAGCGCGCTCAAGAATCTCTTTCGCGTGCTCAAGGTGGTGCCTTCTGCTCGAGCAGCGTCGATGCCTTTGATTTGATCGCAGCCGGAGGCCTGAGCCTCGGCAGCCTGCCACTAGTCAGCGCGGAAATCGCGTGAGGATGCTGGGCCCGCCGAGTGCTTGTGTCCGTAGGCGCACGGTACCGGTCCGAACGATTTCCGGACGTGCTCTTCGCAGAAACAGGTACGCCTGATGCGTGTCGTGCCACCCAGCCCTCTTATGTCGCACTGCAGTCAATGCCGGCCGGTTGCCGATTGCCCGTCGTGGCTGCACAAGCTACCATCCCCCGCAGGCTTGTTGCGCCCGGTGATTCCTGGCCGGTCCTACAGGGGCGCAGTTCGACAACCAACCAGAACGCCGTGACGAATCAGCTCGACCTCTTCGAACATAGCCGCGATGTCATGCTTCGCAATGACGTGCTTGCAGCGCTTGAGCAACGCAATGCCGCCACCGGGCGTGAAGCACTGCGTCGGCTGGCCGCGGAATATCCAGCTGACGCGCTCGTGCCGACCCTCGAGGTATTGATACGCGTCCTTGAGTATCCTGTCCATGAGCACATCACTAATCACATGGTACTACGTGACACGTGCGAGGCATGGTGTTCACTGAGCGTGCCGGCGGCACGCCGCGCATTCGGCGACGCAGCTGGCATGGCCTGGTGCATACCGCTGTGGCGTGCCGTTGCGCAAGCCGCCTCGCAGTTACCGTTTCACCGCGAGATGCCGGAATGGCATGCTGCGCCGCTATGGATGCGCGCAGCGGAATGGACTGCGGCACGCGAGAGCATAAAGTCGATCGAGTCGTGGCGACGTATTCCAATCACGCTCGCCTGGATGGCTGAAACGGTCTACCGGCTCCAGGGGCTTGAACCGGCGTGGCCGCTCCTGGCCGAGCTTTCCTGGTTGTCGCCGAGGAAGTTTGGCGCGCTGATGCAAGCGCTCGGTGATTCGTCTTTGTTGGCGCTGCGCCGGGTATTCGACGCGAATTTCGATGGTGAGGGCACAATCGATGATCTTGCGTGGTTTCCGGCGTGGGCATTGTCAGAAAAACCTGGGCTTGCCGCCTTTCTACGCGGGTCCGAGCCCTCGACGCGCACGTTACCCGAACAGGGGATGCGGATCATGCTGGAGTTATTGAGCCTTGAGCGCGAAGGCCGGCAGCATGATTTAGTTGAACGACGAAAGACTTTACGTGGGCTGCACGCGGGCCTCTTCGGCGCCTACATCCGTACGCGATAACTGTGCCAAGGCTCGTGTCTCGAACACAAACTCTGTCTCGAAGGAGCAATCCATGAGGCCGCGCTAAAACATGGGCGACGATGCCGACGCGACGCTCGGCGACATGATTGAGGATGTCTCTGCGAGTTCACCGACTGAGACCGCGATTCACGCGAACAGGCGCGCCGCGATCGATGAACGAGTTGTCGCCGCGCGAGGCCAAGGTCCTGCGGATGCGATTCGGGCTCGATACGACCTCTGACCACACGCTCGAAGAGGTCGGCAAGTAGTTCGACTTGACCCGCGAGCGGATCCGTCAGCTTGAGAGCAAGGCGATGCGCAAGCTGATGCATCCCAGTCTCGCTGACAAGTTGAGGCCCTTTCTCGAGCGCTCAGCAAAGGCGACGAGCACGCCCCCTTTCGACGCCCTACTCCAGACCCACTGCGACGCATCGGCCCGATCATGACAGGACGCGTTTGCGGCGCGGAAAACTTACAGCGGTTTGATGTTCGCTGCCTGTTTCCCCTTGGGACCTTGCTTGACTTCAAAACTGACCTTCTGGCCCTCCTGAAGTGATTTGAAGCCGTTTCCCTGAACCTCGGAGAAGTGCGCGAACAGGTCATCGCTGCCGTCGTCCGGCGTGATGAACCCAAAACCCTTCGCATCGTTAAACCACTTGACGGTACCTGTTGCCATGTTCTGAATGTTCCAAGGAAGACTAGTTGTGACGCCACCGGCCTGCGCCAGACGTGCGGCTATCTTGTATCACAGGTGAGCCGTCGCCGACAATCCAGCTTTTCTCGACTTCCCTCCACCTGAACGACCAGTTGCCGCAGCGTGCGATCGCGCTGCAGCAGGATGCGATGTTCGTACAGCCATCGTTTGAGATCCTGCAGCAAGCCCTTGCGATCCTGTCCGCCCGAGGTCGCTGCCTTGAGCCCGCGCACCGCATAGCGGCGCTGATGCTCCGTCATCGCGCCGAAGCCGAGCGCCCGATACGCGCAGGCCCTGGTGCTCGACCAGGTGTTGCCAGAGATTGCGCGGTACGTACCGGCAGGCATCGAGTGTGCGCCCCGTCATAGAGGACTGAAGCCATGGCGACACTAGTCCATCGCGTCTTTGAAATAGCACCCCATTCATCTATGATGGATGCATGGGAAAAATGAACTTGGACGAGCTCGAACGAGAGCAATTGTTGGCAGCCACGCGCAGCCAAACGGTGCGTGTGGCGGATGTGCGTCGGGCCAGGTTGATCCTGATGCTCGAAGACGGGGAATCGCGCGACGCGATCATGCAGCGGCTCGGTTGCGATTCGCGCTTTATCGCGCGTTGGTCGCGCCGGTTTCTGGCCGAGCGGCTGGCGGGCCTGTACGCACGCCATCCCGGCAGAGCCCCCGCGCGCGCGCCGGAGAAGCTTGAGGCGCGTGTGTTGAACACCACGCTCAAGCGCAAGCCAGCCGACGGCTCCACGAATTGGAGTAGTTACAAGCTGGCCGCAGAGTTGGGCAACGTGTCGGTCTCGACCGTGCAACGTATCTGGCGCAAACATGGTCTGCGTCCCCATCGACTGGCACAGCACATGATCTCCAACGATCCGGACTTCGAGACCAAGGCTGCCGACGTCATTGGCTTGTACCTGAACCCGCCGGCGCATGCGGTGGTGTTCTGCGTGGATGAGAAGACCGCGATCCAGGCATTGGACCGCAAAGACCGCATGTTGCCGCTGTCGCCCGGGCGTGCTGAAAGCCATGGATTCGAGTACAAGCGCAACGGCACCTTGAGCCTGTTTGCCGCGTTGAACACGGCCACCGGAGAAGTGCTAGGCAAGACCGCGGCGCGCCACACCAGCGAGCAGTTCGTGGCGTTTCTGACCGATATCGTGGCCCATCAGCCCGATGGTCAGGAAATCCACGTGATCTGTGACAACGTGAGCAGCCACAAGACGTCGCGCGTCCAGGAATTCCTGGGGGCCCATCGGCACGTGCACATGCACTTCACGCCCACATATTCGTCGTGGCTGAACCAGGTGGAGAATTGGTTCTCCCGTATCCAGCGTGACGTAATTAGTCGCGGTATCTTTACTTCCGTGAAGGACCTGGACCGGAAGTTGATGCGCTATATCCGTCAGCACAACCAGAATCCGGCACCCATCAAGTGGAAGTACAACGACCCATCTCGGCGAGTTCGCCCGGTGCCATTTGATTGACGCAGTGTACTAGGGGATTTCGCCGATAGTCCGCCACGCATAACAGCGGTCCGGGGGGCAAGCGAAAATTGAGTCCGTCGACGACCTCGCCGCGATTGAGCACTCGCGAGGATCGAGCGGTTACATCGCAGATGCGTCAACTTCGAACTGTGCCCGCCCGCACAGTGAGGCGGACAGATACCCCTTAATGTGTTCTGTGCAGTACGGGAGAGGCTGCAGGGGTCGAAAATCATGGGCTATCGCATGACGCGGCTGGGTATGACTGGATTGGCGGCGCTGCTAAGCGCAGGCACTTGGGCGGCACCAGTTCCGTGCGGGCCTGATAGCAAGGCGACCAATCAGGTCTATGCAGTCCATGGCGAAGGCCATTGGCTTCGTGCGGAGCCACGGGCGGATGCTTCGAAGCAAATCAACCAGAAGGCGACCGAGGTGCTCAAGAGAACAGAGTACATGGGCATCGATTCTTCAACCGTAGTCAAGGAGGAGTGCACCAAGAACGGGTGGTCGCGGGTTCAAATTGTTCGCCCCAGTTGGCTGACCTCACACGTTGGCTGGGTCCAGAGCAAAGTGCTACGGCGCCGGCAGTACGACGCCATCGGCATGGTCATCTTCACGGAAGAGGATTTCCTCTGGGACAAGAAGCTTTCCCCCTACAAGAAAATTGTCGTAGCCGGTGTAAACAGCGTATATCGCGAGAATGAGCAATGCGGGGAGATTAGCCCGGAAACCGCCTACATATCCCCAACCAGGGGGACCAAGGCCGACCCAGTCTTCTTCGTGACTTGCGGAACCCCGCCCGACGCCCTCAATGTCTACTTCTCCAAATCCGACGTCGAGAAGGCAAAGAAGACCACGACATTTCCGCAGGTCGATATGGCAAAGGGGATAGCTGTTTGCCAGGACTATGCGCGCTCGCACACGAAGCCGCATAACACAGTCGAATTGGCGCAGACCCCTAATTTGAAGGTCGTCAACCAGCCTTATCGCCGTGCCTCGATCAGTGCGTCCTTCACCGCGAAAAATGAGGCTAATACCGATGTCCAGTACACGGTACGGTGCCTCGTAGGTGAGTCCGGCCTGATGGATGCCGATGTTTCGCTGGCCTCTCGACAGTCTGAACGCATCCCGCGCCGATAGTTAAGAACGGAGCAGCCGGCGAAGAAGGCTTCCTGACACAGACCCCGAGCAAAGCCCAGCGCGATGTCCGACTTTTGAGATGCAGCTAAGCAGAAAGCGCCGGCGTACCCTGTTCTTCACGGTCGCCGCCAGCCCGCCGGCATTGCGACGGGCGCTCGTCCGCTCGCGCAGCACCACGCGCGATTCTTGGGGTAATCGTACTTTCCGTGCGACTTCTGGCAGTTTTTCATGTCTCGGCGCGGCAGGCTCATCCTCCCCAAAGCACCGTGAACATCAGGAACGTGAGGCGCACAGATTGATGGCTTTGCAGCGTGTGCTGCCTCACATAAGAGGGGATACCAAATGCCGTCGGCTGCCCGATACTTACCGCATCAATTCGACCGGAGAGTCAAAGTGCTCAAGAACTCCATAATTAAAGCAGCGGTCATACTTTCCCTTGTACTCACTACGACAGCAGCGGTGGCCAGCGTACGCTCGGCCGAAAAGGAAGGCGCCAAAGATGGGAAGGAGTACGCACGCGACCTTCGGAATCACGGAATAGAGATAGATGGCACCGCTTGTGCCGTTGGAATGGCCGCAATGGACTCGGCAAAGCCGCACTACAGCCAGGCTGAGATAGAAGCCTACGCAAAGGCTTTCGGGAACGCATGCATTGGCCGGAAAGTCCTTTGAAAGCATTTCCACCGCTTGAGGGGCGTAACCCTACGACGATCGGAGAGTGCGGAAGAACCCCTCCAGCCCAGTGTGCCCAGTGTGCCCAGTGTGCCCAGTGTCCCGGTGGAGCAGGCTCATCTTCCCCCAGCGCGCTGTGAACTTTTGGCCCGAGCGCGCGATCTTGCCGTCGTTGTATAGGTAGGTCAGCGCGTCCAGGGCCGGCTTGTATGGCAGCCCGGCGCGCCGCGCCACCTCCTGGCCGATGAGAAACTCATCACTCGCCGCCAGCACCGCCAAGATCCGATCCCGGTGCGAGCGCGACCGGATCTCCAACTGCAACATCGTCTGGCCCGCCGCCTCCCACGCAGCGCGCCGCTTCGAGACCGCGCCAAACTGGGGGCCGACTAAGCGGCAATGCGGTGGTCTTCTTCACCGGCGATGGAGGGATACCATCGTTCAACGTACGACCGGAGCTGGTCATTGAGCACGGTCGTTCGGATTTGTAAAAGATTGTGCGCGTGCCAAGGCCGCCAGGCCATCTGTTGCCGTTTGACGAACCGCTTGCTGACCACCTGATTGACGGCCGACTCGACACGAACCCTGATGCAATGGGCTCCCCATGCCGATAGCGGTCACCGTAGTTCACGATGAAGTGCCGGTTGTTGCTCAGGTAGTCGATGAACTCCTCGAGTTTGCCGAGGAGCTTGGCCTCCTCGGGACTGGCCTCGGCATCCAGATCCCTGCCCAGGCGTTCCAGTCGGCGCAACGCTGGATAGGGGCAGCCCGTGCCATAGGTGCCACTTGGCGCCATGCAGCGCCTTGATCAGTGCCGCGTTGCTCGGGCTGTCGCATTGTGCCGGCCGGCCCTTGATCATTTGTTCGAGGTTCTGCACCCCCATGGAGATGTGGAACCAATCGAGGATGCACTCACCGCGGTCACCAAAAGCCGAGCTGTGCAAACCGCACAGTATTCCCCTCTGTCCGACAGGAAAGTGACCGGTTGACTAGGTTGCACACTTTCTCGTAGAAGAAAATTCAACATACGATCGGCCGGCCGGTGCTCCAGCTTGTGCACGTAGGCAAAACTGTGGCCGGCATCCTGCTCCCGCATTGACTTCCCGACGATCGCTTCAAACCAGCCGTCCCGGCACCTGTGCCCGGCCAGCCGAAGGTACCCGTCGCGTCCCTCGCTGCGACCGTCTCTGGGCTATCAGAGTCGCGCTCTTTCTGGGCTTCTCCTTCTCCCGGTGACGCGGCGTAGCTCATCAAAACATCAAACGGCCAGACCGTGTCCGCTTCGATTGCGCGCGCCCCCAACCTTGCTCTTGGATGCCCCGCCCCGTCGCCGCTGGCCTGAGTAAGGAAGACTCGGCACCATGGCTTGCCCCCGCAGTGTCAGCATCATTTGCAACTCCCTGGGAATGCGGGCCGACCCTGTAATCCGAGGAAACTTCCGCAACCTGACCCTTTGAGTTCTCTCCGTTGCCCGCAGGTTGTGCAGCCCTTCCCGGTGCTCCTGTGGCCGGTCGGCTAGGTGTTGGCACTAAGCCTCGGACCGGCGGGACTTCAATGGACGAATCGGATTCCGAGGCTGCCGTGTCACTAGTTGACCAACCATTCCGCGAAACCCGCTGAAGGTCAGACGCCAAATTCATCCGTAGTTTCAGGGCTTACGAGCTATCACTTCCTAAGTGGCTACGCTCTTCTACTCCCGGACATTTTTGGCGCCTAAACGCTGGCATCGATGTGCAGCGCTTACCTTGGATGGCGGAAGTCCCAGGGAGGAATCGGTTCTTGGTCTTGCCATAGTCCGCGACGTTTGTCCCGGGCCTCAACTTCCGCCGCAGCGTATGCTTGTCCGCTCTCGGCGGTCTGCTCTCGCTCGTACTTCTTGTAGTGCCATGCCAGACCGGCTCGAAGCTGGGCGAGCGACATATCGATGCCATCTACGCGAACGATACCCACGACCCTGTTGTAGCTGGTCTTGTACCACTCCACGGAAACGCGCTTTGAAAATGCAAGCCTGGCTAGGTTCTGGCGCGAGCGCCCGCCCCACGGCTGGTGATGCTCTGGCGCATCAATGCCTGCTAATCTGACGCGCACCTCGTGCTTTTCGTCGTCGAGAACCGACAGCGTGTCGCCATCGATAATCCGAGTAACCATGCCGGTGAAAGTCGCGGCACTCGCCACCTCCGCAAATGTTAGCGTCAGGAGCGCGAGAGACCATTGCCACCATGCAGCCTGACGTGCCGTCACTGAGTTTTTACAAGCCACTATCGACGGATCTCTGTCTTGTAAAAGAAGTTTTCCACCCTCAAACGCATGCGGTCTGACTGGACGGCGTCGGTTATCGTACTCTTTAGCTGGACGTAGTGGCGGCATTCCGGGTTCTGCTTCCGGCTCCAGTCGAATATGCTACGAACACGCGACTCGAACTCCGTATAGGAGTACGGACCGGCGAGCAGGGAGTCGATCCCCGGCAGCGCGCGGGCGTCAGCGTCTCGACCTGGAGGCCAAGCCGGTGTGACCGCCACTCCGTCCGAGCGCAGTTCAACGGCGAACAGGTACTCAACCTTGCCCGACGTACTGAGCCAGCAAGGGGGATAGTCGCGACCGCCATTGGCATTGAGGCGATTTTGCAAGAACGTAACTTGGCCTCGGAGGTCCGAATTGTCCTTTTGAAGTGCCTTGACGTTGACTCCGGACTTGGTTAGGGAAGCGTAGCTGCTCGCGGCGTCGACGACCTCCTGTACGGTTTCACGCTCCTTGCCTGCTAGTAGCTCCTTGTCGAGCTTCTCCTTCAATTGTTTGCGAAGTTCCGTGGACGTTTTCACCGCACGCTGGACCTCAGCGAGGACTTGCGTAGTATCCGCCGTCTTGGTGCCACCGCTTTGCGCGTCACTGCGGCCACCCTCGCCCTCGATGGCTTTACGCACTGCGTCTTGTACTGCCATCGCGGAAAGGACCTCATCTACCGTTGCATCCGGAAGCCTGTCCTTGGCGGCGGCCTCCAGCTTTGCCTTGACCTCGGTAAGCGTCGTGAGCTGTTTGTCCAGTTCATCAATTCGCTTTCGCAGCCGAGCATTCTCTGCCTTGGCCTGCTCGGAGACGACCAGCTGGGTAATCGCCTCATCGGGATTACGTACGCCGGCGCCCTGAAGCATCCGGGAAAACTGGTCCCTCACCTCTTTCAAGCCGCGCTGAGCATCGACAAGAGACCGATGCTCATCCAGTTCCCGGCGCGCTGCCTGAAGGTCATTCTGGCTTTTGAAAAGCATGTAGCCCAGCAAGAGCAACAAAATGAACGTGATCGTGAACGCTACCTCCGTCAGCGAGAGCTGAAACACCTGGTCCTGACGCTTGGCGGTCATGGATAGTCCTTGCTGCCAATAGCTTCGTGGGCTCCCGTCAGCGGCGTGACAATGCCAATGGCGCGAATTTCTTGAGAGTCTGGGCTCACCGCCGCCGCCGTAGCGTCGTTGGAACTATCCGTTGATGGAAAGTGCAAGTTCTGTGTGATGCCCTGTAGGTGAGAAGCTATTTGCGAAAGTTGTTCTGACACTCGGATGGAGTGTTCGCCAGCATTCCGGAGGACATCGGCAACGTTCTCATGCTTGGTAACGGCAGCTTGCAGTTGTACCGCCACTCGCTCATGCGCTGCGGCCGTCGTCTTCATCCCGCTGAGGGCCTGGATATTCGCCGAAGCTCCGTGTTGCAGGGCAGTGGCGGTATGTTCCATGCCTTTGACGCTATCTGCCATCTGCATCGACAAGGCTTCGTTAGATGCGGCATGAACACCTAGCTGTTGTGTAACGCCATTCAACGCCCCGACGAAGCTTGCCCGTGTGTTGTCGCTGTTACGCGCAAGCTCCGCGACAGTACCTGTGAGTTCGCGGGTATATCCGTCGGCTGCCTCCAATCGCTTGAGCACTTCGGCCAGAGCATCTGCCATAGTGCACAGCTGCTGACCCAAGACCCGCAGGGAATCCATCTGTCCCTGGGATACCTCGAGCACATCGTGCTGGCTCTTAGCAAGGCTTACGACCAAATTCATCGCTCCATCGATCTCTTCGGAGCGCTGCTCGAGTCGCTTGAAAGCCTGAGCGACTTTCCCGGTGGACTTCTCGATGTCGGAAGACGCTGACTGTACGTTGGCGCTTAATGCGGTTGCGGCCTGTTGGAAGTCTTGCATCGGCGCTGCGAGAGTCTTCACGAAGTAGTCGGCTGGAAACTCGCTAGAGCGCAGCCGGTCCTCGAGCGCCCCAACAAGCTCAACTGAGCGTTGCTGGACCGTGAGCACGCTTTTGGCCGCCCCTTGTCCAACCCGCTCGACTATGGTTTCCAGCGCCTTGCTAGCCTCCTCCGCGCGGGATAGCGCACCGTCGACCTGTTCTTGGTGCTTGACCGCAAGCTGTCGGAAGAACGCGTCTAGTGACGCCGCATAGTTCTTCGATAGGGCTTCTATCTGTTGGTTGACCCTGTCGGTGCTGGACTGCGCCACGCGGGAGAGCTCATCGTTGAAACCCTTGAAGTTGTTGAGCGACACAGTTAGCTGGTCTGCGAGCGCATAGGAAGCTCTAACCACAGCCTCCCCAGCGTCCACGACGGCGTCACTTGAATCCTTGCGGAAGCTGACAAGCCAGACACGAACGAAGAGGCCAAGTACCGTGCTGACCATTGCCGCCCCAAATCGGACAGCGATAGCGTTCATGTTCGTGCCAATGTTCGGAATGTCGAGAAGGCACGCGCAAATGGACGCAATGGTAAAAATGAAGCCTAGGTAGTAGCAACTGTCGGCAAACTTCTCATCCGGTACCTCGCCCTTATCGCGCCGGAATAGACCCATCGCAATGTATGCGGACATCACCGCCAGAGGCAGCCAGAAGCCGACAATCCACGCGTCCTGGCGTCCCACGCTCAGGCCTGCAAGGATGCCTTTTAGCACTACCGCAATGAAGAAGAGCTTCTTGATTGGGATGTATGAGGTCTTGTTCACGGCTTAGCCTTCGAACGGTCGCACGGACACCACGCGGGCGTGCGCCTTGTTGAAATAAGCTTCCCAGAAGCTCAGGTTGCGTCGGCTCTGTATCTTCGGGTCATTGATGAGGTAGTCAAGCTCCACCTGCACTCCTGACAGGTCAGCCTGAGCCTTTTGGCCATAGGCGCTTGCGGCGAAAACTTCGAAATCGGGCCACCCCTTGTACATGCTGAATTCAGCCGTGTTGTGCAACATGTCGGACACGACGATGAGGCGGCGTTCTCCCTGGATGCTGTGTTTCCGGAAGGCGTTTATACCCACGAGCTGCAGCATCTCGAAAATAGGAGATTTCTTGGCGGGCGTTGCGGCAACGAGCTTCTCGGATTGCTGCAGCAGGGGGTGCACAAAGCGTTCTTCGTACTGATTGCGCAGCCGTATGAGATTGGATGTCATAGCGTTCTTATCCTCGCCCGAGCCAGGGTTGCAAAGTTCCACTAATGGCTCGGCATTCGAGGTAAAGTCTTCGCCAAGGACATAGACGGAGAGAAGCGAACCCTTGGGAGTACGTCGTAGCACGACGTCCTGCAGTTCCACTTCGAAGGCACGCTTTTGCACGAAGTTAAACGGGTCTGTCTGGTCGACGAGCAACACAACGTGTCCTGTTGGTCCATTGGCAGGACAGAGTGTTGTCTTGTCTATGCCCATTTCACGCGTTAGGTAGAAGTAGCCTGCTCCCGCAAGGATGCCAATGGTCGCCACGCAGGCCCCAATTAGCATCAGCAGGTCGGATTTTTTTTTGCGTTGAGCCCGCCGGCTGCTCCGTGCCATGTCTCAGCTCTCCGATACCGTAGCGGGAAGCAGATAAGTGGGTTCCGCTAGCGGAGTCGCTGAGGCTGCTGGGAATTGCGTGTTCAAAGGCCGCAGAAGCTGATACCTCTGATTGAAGGCATTCTGGATTCGAGAACGGATAGCTTGTTCTTCAGCTAGGAGCTGATCCACCAACGCCTTCTGCTGGGTAAGCGTAGTTTCGTCCGATTCCACAGAAAAGTCAGGAAGCGGCAGTTCCTCCAAGGTGGGGATACTGTTGAAGTACGCCGGTACGGGTACACTCTGGCGCGCTAGAGTGTTTTCGGTTCGGAACGTCATCAATAAGGGCGCCAGTGCACGTTCAGCTTCTTGCATCTCATGGAGAAAATTTATTCCAGATTCTTGCTTGGTTCGAATCGCACCACCAAGTCGACGGAGCGCCTCTTGTGCATCTCGCAGCGTCACTTCCACTGACGAGACGGCCGTATCGCGCTCTTCATCCAGTTCATCCATCAAGTCGTGGAGTTCGTCTTCATACTCATCCGATGCCTCAGTTGCCTCTTCTGTAATTTCCGTGTAGCCGGGGTAGCGGTCCAAGAACGACAATCCGGCGATCCCCGCGCTCAGGCCAAAGCAAGCGCTAAGCAGGAAAAGAAGCCAAGACATAATGTCGTGAAGCTCAAATGGGCTGTTTCTCCAAGCTTGCAGCGTAGCTACTGCTGCGTCAGGAACGCCGGCGGTAAGCGTGTCGCGAAAGTGGGCTATGGCGAGGCCCACACCGCCGACGCAAATGAGCATCAATGCGACACCGAGCAGCCCAACGAGCTTCAGCCCCGATCGCACATGTACCACGTAGGGGATGAGGTGCCGGCCAATGACAAAGGCTAGCGAAACATTCACCAGCGCCAGCAAAAATGCGTAAAAGAATCCACCGACCAAGCCGTCGTCGAGGCCCTGTGCGAAGAAGTTGGCGTTGAGCAGCCCCTCAACCAGGACGCAAAGGAAGAGGACTGCCCGCTTTGACCACCTGTTGAGCTTGCTCGGCAAACGGGCATCTCGAGTGAGACCGTTCGCGTCCCTAAACCTTTGAAGCTCGTCTTGCTTGCTATTCTTGGCCTGTGCGAGCCGCTGTAGCTGACTGTCTCGTCGCGTGATAACGGCGTTAACGTTGCTTTCGAAGGTTTCGTCAGCGGCCAGCGCGCTGTTGATGCGCTGGATAAAATTGCAGGAGTGGATGTCGTTGTTGACGTTCGCTAGACGTATGGCACCCCACTGCATGTACTCCTGTCTTTGCTTCTCTACGCGGTGGAGTACCGCCATTTCCGGCCCAGACAGGATGGTCGATGCTTGCGCAGGAACTCCTTGAGCTCCGAGACGTTGGGCATCTTCCTTGAGACGTAGTTCAACGGTCAGCTGCTCAATGTTAATAGGGTTAAGAGTGGGGTGGCTGGGCTCATACGTCGGCTTAGGAGAACGGAAAAGCCAACTCTTAAGCCTTTCCCACAGACGAAACAAAACCCATGCGTGCGTTTTGGAAGTCATCGCTTTCTCTTTTGGGATTGTGATAGTTGTTCTAGCTGAGAGGCTTTGCACCGCCTGTGGAAATGTTCAAGAAGCGAGCAATTTCTGGATACTGGTGCATGATTCCGTCATCGCGCCGTCCCCGTTGTTGGCGCGAGCTGGGCGTCAACAAGGATGCCCTTGCGCTCGCAATAGTCCACAAGCGCAACTTCCAGCATGTTTGTGAGGCTACGTCTTTCCTGCGCTGCTGCGGCTTCGAGCAGCTTCTTGAAGCCAGGCGTGACTCGGAAGCTGATTCCGACGGATTTTTCTGGGCTCATAGCGTAGTTTCCGTATTGCGCTCTGCAATACCTTATTGCATTGTGAGCCGCCTCGAAGCCCTCCTTACGGATGATGCGCGGTCCTCCCTATGGAGCGCTTGCTAAATCGCGGAATACCTTGAATGTGGCTTATATGCCGCATTGACCGTCCGTTCCTTAGCTTTGTCTGCGTATTTCGGGGCGCGTGATCAGCGATTTTGGAGGGACGTGATCACCTGTTTCGGCGGGAAGAGAGGGTTGGCCGGGATACGGCCTTATGCGCTGCAGAGCATAAACCTTTATCTTGGCCGCAGGCCTGGTAGGCAACCAGATCACGCTGTGTCTCATTGACCCCTCGGCCGGTTTGCTGGTCGGCGCTGGTCAGTCCGTCGAGAATGATCACGGCATTGAACGAGAACCGCGACGTAAACACGAAATCTCTTGGCATGGGCATGCTCATTCTAGTTGGATAGCGCGCGATCGAGTGGCAGCCCGCAGTTCTTACCGGCGCAATCGCCAGCAGGGCGGCCTTTGTTCGAGGCGTTGAGGCTGCCTAAAGCCAGAATGCTAGATATCGGAGGCGCCCTTCCCTAGTTGTCCGAACTCGGCCGGGAAACGACCATAGAGATCGGGCAAAGAATCCTGACGTCTGTGCACCGCGCTACTCATCCCCACCTCGCGGCCGCATATATGGACAGACGTTGCGGCCCATTTTGTTGAACCTTACGGGTGGTAGGCCCGATACGCCCAATCTAGCCCTACAGCGCGATGTTCAGCATGTTCGCGATTGCGCTCACACCTTCAATCAGCTTCGGAGCATCCTTGACAAGTTCGACGCCCCCTTTCACGACGCCCGACAGAACCGTCCCGATCTTGCCCACGTCTGCCTTGCCTGCCTTCGCGTCAGCTTCGCAAGCCTCTGCAGCCATGACGACAATGTCGCGATGCGGCAGGCTATCGGCTGGTAGTCTCTGAAGTTCTGCGATGAACTGCTGCAACAGCCTCGCCAGATCATCGCCGCCAATGTCCTGCTGTACGTGCGCGACCGCGCCGTCGCCTGTCTGCACGGCGCCTGCAGTCTGAATGTTGAAGGTGTGCCCACCCTTCTGCGTCATGCGCTGCCCCGCTGCGATTTGTTGATGAACAAATAGCCGTACTTCACGGTCGATGTAGGCTTCTGCGCTATGTCGCGCATTGCTGACACTGACTGAAGCCGCCGCAAGGCGAACTTGGGGCTCCGTCGACAATGCCACGCGCAGGAGCGCCTCACAGTCTTTGCTGTCCGGTAACACATCCCTGCACAGCAGTTGCAGACCTGGTATGTCGTCCAGTGTTAGCGGCAAGGCCACGGTCGTGCAAACGTGCTGAATTGCGGTGACCCCGCTTTTTGCAGCTTCCCGAATAGCCGTGGCGATTTTCCGGGCGGCTCGGTCTACCGGAGTGCTTCTGCCGTACAGAAGCTCATCGATGTCAACATAGTCAGACTTGGTCAGTTCGGGCCATGTTGGCAGCGACGCCGCTTCCTTTGCACCCCTCACCTGATCCATTAGCAATACCCGATTTGTCTCAGATAGGCGCAACCCGATTCTCCCTTGAGTGTGTGGCAGTCAGCGCGATTGTCAAGGTTTGCATCGTGCATTCTTCTCCCATGGCAAACGACATTAAGCTGTGTGAAGAACCGTTCTTAATAGCATGTCTTTGAGTTGATTTGATAGATCATTTGTATTCTTGTACAGAACCACACGCTGCGACTGAAGATCAAATCCTAGTGCCGCCTTATCTCTTGATACCAAAATTGCAGGCTTTCCTAGCGCATGCGCGATGCCAAGTTCATAGTACACATTCGCATTCCTTGAACTTATATTTGCTATCACGAAGCCAGCCTGCGCGATCAACCCAAGAATGTGCACCAGAATGTCTCCAGACGCCTGCTTTTCATCACCTCGAACGCATTTCAATCCAACATTGACGCATGTATCCTTGATAGCCTCAAAGTCCTCAGAATATTCATTTTCAAAAGGAGTGAGAACGAAAACAAGTTTGCTGTCAACGGCCACGCGTTCTTGCTTGACCCCCATTTTTCGCAATGAATTTGGCACCAGAAAGACCGAGTTATTAGGCGGCAAGATCTCTGGAAATTCACCTTGTGGATTCGACACACCTTGGCCGGATAGCAATAGATGATTTACCTCTTTCCAACGATGCTCGGTTGAAAGCAGTTGTGAGGTGAGAACCTCCATTCTCCGCTCAAACGATTCTCGCATTGCAGAAACTTCCGCTCGCTGCTTTTGCTCGTTGTACATCGATCTAGACCTATCCTGCATGCCGCGCATCAAGAACATCATTATGATCGCAACCATGCCAGCTAATGTGAATGCAATCATCAGCAGACCAACAATTTCGCCACTTTCGAATATTTTCATGTTACTTTATTGAATATAAATCGAGATCGCCAGCACGAGAAACGTGGCAAAATAATTTACGGCAGCCCAAACGATTGGCTTACCCTCTTCATCTTTGTGAAACAAGGAATCCGAGCGGCGGCATGCGAGAGCGACCAGTGAGGCAAAAACTATGTATGCAAGAAAAACCGTGATTGCCGCCTCAGCAGATGCAGATTGCCCTACTCGCCTTTGCATGCTGAGAATATAAATAACCCCAAACGAGAGACCCAGAAACGCAAGATCAAGAGGAAAATTAAGTGCCGCCCTAAAGATGTCAACCTTATTCATTGACCGAGAGGTTGAGATCTTTAGTGCAAGCTTGAATAAAACGATTAGACCCGCAAAGATATAATGCGTCATTTATTTATTCTGTTGATAACGCCATTAATGCAAAAATACTAATCACAACAGCCACAACATCAACAAAGTTCGCCTTTGCTCCCACCCCCCCCCGATAGAAGTAATACCAACGCCCTCTGTTCCGCGCGCTGTGCGCATCGCGGTCTAACATCAGAACTTCTGCCGCCCGCCCTTGCTTGTCGGGAAGTTGCCGTTCTGCACACCATGCAAATGCAGCGTATGGCCCATGATCGTGTTCCCCGACGCATAGAACTGGAGCGGCTTGTCACCCACCTTCACGTTGGTCGATGGGCCGAACAGATCGTCGAGCCCATACCAAGCTTCCCCGCCCGCCATCTTGACCCGATATACGCCGAGCGGGACATTGATACTGGATATTGCCCCACCGCGTACGAAAGTCACCAGGACCGGCCGCTGGGTATTCCACTCCTCCAGCTTCACGATATTCAGGCCACTGCCGCTGGCCGTGGCGTCGACGGTAAAGGTCGCCGTCTGACCATCTGGCAATTGCTGGAATGCCAGCACGGCGCCATTGTCAGGAAACGGCTGGGCGGGGACAGTCGGAACCGGCGGCGTTGCCGGCCGGGCGGGCATCGAGTTGGGAATCTGGCCAAGGATGCGCTGCACGGGATCCGGCGACGATCCGGCCGCTGCGGTCTGACCTGCACGGTCACTGCCCTGTATCTCGGCCGAAGGAACGGGCAGGCTGAAATCGCGCGGCCCAAAGAGCTTCCATATCGGAACGGCAAGCAAGCCGATGCATCCGAAGACGGCCGCAATGACCACATGACCCACCGTCAGTCCTGACCGGCCTCGGCGCGGAGACAGTTTCGTTACCGACCCGTGTCCCCCACGGGATCTAGCGCTGTCCCCAATGTAGTCTCGATCCTGGACGCCCACTGTGCCCTTTCCTCCATGTACGCACGATCTGACATCTTAGCCGCGACGACCTCATGGCCCCCCCCCACGAAAGTATGGGGTGGCAGTCAGCAAAACCGCCCTCAATAGGCGAACAATGCTAGGCACACACGTTCGGCTACTGCATTTACATGACGAAGAAGCCCCCTCAGCAGTCGTACCTGTGGCCGGGTTGCCATCGGCCCTTTCCCTGTGGCCCGCCCTAGGCCACTGTGGGGTTGTTGCGCGCGGGATCCACGTGCCTGCGTAGCACGCGGGGGCGTACGGGGGGGCGCGCGGTTCTGCATTTGTCGTAACACGCGCGCCCTCGTCGGTAATCATCAGGCCCGGCACGCCGTCACGGGGCTGAACATCATCCTTGCGTAGCTGGTGCAGTTCATTGAGCCTGGCGCCAGTCCAGCGGACCAGCCGCGGCGGCCAGTACATAGCGTGCCGCGTTTCCTTCATGCCTTCCGTTGCAGCCAAGACCGCCTGGATTTGCTCGGGACTGTACGGCTTACGTGCGTCTACAGCCCGCTTGTCTTCGGCCAGCGCGGTATCCTCAGCATGATTGATTTCCACCAAGCCCCCGATCCTTGGCGATGCCCAACAGGATGCGGATGAATGACAGCTTGGTATTGATGGTCTTTGCGGCCTTCCCCTGTTCTAGCCGCCATATCGATAGCGATCTCCTTTTGCAGCCTATCCGACCCTGAAAAATTCCACACTCTGCCCCGCATTGACCGCCCGCCGCAGCCAATCGGGCATCTCGCCCTGCCCGTCCCAGCTCATTCCCTGGGCGTTGCGGTAGCGGACCGGCGCCGGAGGGGGCGGCGGATCGAAGCACCCCGCCGCCTCCAACTCTTCCATCGTCAGCCCGTAGTCGACCATCTGGTCCTGGATCCAGCGGATCGCGTCCGCCCGCTCATTTTCACTTGCCTTCGTTGCCATCGTTGCCGTCATCTGGGTTGAGGGATGCCGCAGGCGCACCCTGTTCTTTGCCCTGTTCTTCGCCCTGACCAAGATACGCCCAAACCGCTTATCATAAGCCTTATGGTTATATAGAATGTAGCGCTAATTACTTATAGATATAAGAACGGAACTGTCACCTGCCCCAGCTAGGCTGGCCGGCCTTTCCGCGATTGTCGAGATCCTGTATGGCCACCGTCGAGCGTACCGCCTACCCGCGTTCCCCAAAGGTCTTTTCCCTCAAGGAATTGCGGGCCTGCTACACACCAAGCGCGGAAGAACTGGACTGGGCGACCCGGTCCACACGCGGGCAAGAATCGCGACTTGGTCTGCTGGTGCTCCTGAAGGTCTTTCAGCAGTTACACCACTTCCCGAACCTTGACACGATTCCTGCCAGCGTGCCGGAACTAGTGCGCATCAGCGCCGGCCTGAACCCAGGTACGAAGTTTGGCTACGACCGAAAGGTGTCGCCGACCTTGTTCCGGCACTACACGGCCGTGCGAGAGTTCCTTGGCATCCAGGCCTACCTCGGCACCGATGCCAACGAGGTCACTATCCGCGCTGCGCGCGACGCCGCCGAAACGATGGACCAGCCGGTTGACATCATCAACGCGACGATCGATGCCCTGGTCCTGCGTCAGATCGAACTGCCATCCTTCTCCACGTTAGTCGTCGAGCAGGTCCACTCTCGCACGCAAACGGCCCTGTTTCGCCGCATCAGACGACGTTTGTCCGAGGACGAGCAGCATCGGCTTGACCAGTTGCTGACCCGAGACCTAGCAAGCCGTCAGACCGCTTATCACAACATCAAGCGCCACGCGCTGCGTCCCTCGCGCAAGCACCTGACTCTGCTGATCGAGCATCTGACCTGGCTGGACACCATTGGAGACTTTTCCAAGACCGTGGCAGGCGTGCCGGCTTCCAAGCTGCGGTCCTTGGCGAGCCAGGCCATGAGCCTGGACGCCGCCAATCTCAAGGAGATCTTGCCGGAGAAGCGCTATACGCTGATGGTGGCGCTCCTCAATCAAATGCGGGTACGGGTGCGGGACGATCTCGCCGAAATGTTTATCCGGCGCATGAGCGCCATCCACAAGCGGGCACGGGAGGAGTTGGAGCAAATCCAGTCCCGCAGGCGCGCGCAAATGGAAAAGCTCGTCGCGCTGCTCGACGGCGTGGTCGAGATCGTCGCCGAGGGCGAGGACGATGCTCAGATCGGCGTAGAGGTAAGGCGCCTTCTTGCCCCCTCAGGCGATTTGGAGCCTCTACGCGAGAGCTGCGCCGAGGTCCGCGCCTTCAGCGGGAACAACTACTTGCCCCTTTTGTGGCGGCATTTTCGCCCGCACCGCTCGGTAATGTTGCGCCTGGCCGAGGTGCTGAAGTGGCAGTCAACCAGCCAGTCGTGCACCCTGCTGGCCGCACTGACAGTAGTGTTGAAGAATGCGGCCCTGCACCGCGAATGGTTTGCCGCCGACGTCGATCTGAGCTTCGCCTCGGAGCGCTGGCGCAAGCTCGTACATCGCTCTGACAATCTGGGGCCTGGCATCAATCGGCGCTATCTGGAGCTCTGCGTGCTTTCGCATATGGTCGGCGAACTGCGCTCTGGCGACCTCTGTGTCGTCGGCTCAGACGCGTTTGCCGACTACCGGCTGCATCTGTTGCTCTGGCGTGAGTGCGAGCGCCGCCTCCCAGACTACTGCGCCAAGCTGGAGATGCCGACCAACGCGCAGGATTTCGTTGCACACCTACGTCAGTGGTTGGCCGCGACGGCACAGAACCTGGACGATAGTTTTCCGGATAAGCGTCAGCACGTCACCATTGGCCGCAACGGCGAGCCGGTACTCCGCCGGACCGTCGCCAAGGAAATCCCCGCCAGCGCGCTTGCGCTTCAGCAGACGCTGATCCGCCACATGCCGAACCGCAACCTGCTGGACGTCCTGGCCAACATCGAGCATTGGACCCACTTCACGCGCCACTTCGGCCCGCTTTCAGGCAGCGATCCCAAGATCCGCCACGCCGCCGAGCGCTACTTGCTGACGATCTTCGCGATGGGCTGCAATCTCGGACCCACGCAAGCAGCTCGCCACATGGGCGAACGGGTGACGCCGCACATGATGTCGTTCGTCAATCGGCGGCATATGAGTCTCGAACGGCTTGAAACCGCGCAGCGCGAACTGATCGAGTTGTATCTCCAGCTCGACCTGCCCAAGCATTGGGGGGACGGTAAGACCGTGGCGGCTGACGGCACGCAATACGACTTCTACGACAATAACCTGCTCACGGGCTACCACTTTCGCTACCGCAAGAAGGGCGCGGTGGGCCTACCGGCATGTTGCAGACAACTACATCGCCGTATTCCGACACTTCATCCCGCCCGGCGTGTGGGAGGCTGTCTACGTCATCGAGGGCTTGCTCAAGGCTGGCTTGAGCGCGGAGGCCGACACGGTGCATGCCGACACCCAGGGCCAGTCAGCTGCCGTTTTTGCCTTTACCTACCTGCTTGGCATCAACCTGATGCCGCGGATTCGTAATTGGCAGGATCTGAAACTTTACCGAGCCGATCCCACCTCCAAGTACCGTCATATTGAGCGCCTTTTTTCGGGCCTGGTGGATTGGGACCTGATCACCCTTCACTGGCAGGACCTGATGCAGGTCGCTTTGTCGATCCAGGCCGGAACCATATCCTCTCCCCTACTGCTGCGCCGCTTGGGATCGGAAAGTCGCAAGAATCGCCTCCTGCTGGCAGCCCAGGAACTGGGCAAGGTTGTTCGCACCGTGTTTCTGCTGGAGTGGATCGGCAGCCGCGAACTGCGCCAGGAAATCACAGCGACGACCAACAAGATCGAGTCCTACAATGGCTTTGCCAAGTGGTTTTCGTTCGGCGGCGATGTGCTGCCAGTGAACGATCCCGACGAGCAGCAAAAGCGCTTGCGCTACAACGATTTGATCGCCTCCGCAGTGATCCTTCAGAACACCGCCGACATGATGCAGGCACTTCGTGCTATGGAGAAGGACGGTATCAAGGTCGACGTAGACGACATCGGCTTCCTCAGCCCATATCTCACCAGCAACATCAAGCGCTTTGGCGACTACAAGCTAAACCTTGAGCGGACTCCGGAGGCCTGGATCCGCGACAGTCTTTTTGCTGCCCCCGCATTCTCCGTTCGGAAACCACGCCATGCCTAACACCCAGACCCCTTATGGCCCGGTTGACACCGATGCCTTGCATCGCCTGCAGGACAGTTTCGACACCAGCGAGATCCTGCGCATTGTGGACCTCGTCGATACGATACGAACCCGAGTCGGCGAGCCAGCAGGCATTCGCGACGACTTACTCCAGTTGCATGGCATGGCCCATACGGTTCTCAATGGTGCCGGTCTCGTCTCAGGAGCAACGAATCCAGCCTTGGTCGAACAGGCCGAGACCATTGTGGAGGAACTGGACGACTTGATACGGATGCTCCAACGCGCTGTGCACGCGCTGCGCCCACTAGAACTTCTCCGACCTTCCGACGACGCGTGACAGGCTTGCTGCGCCTCGAGCGCTCGCCTTATATCGAAAATGCCCAGTTAGACAAATTCATCATAACTGGACGGCTTATGATAGCGGATTGGGCGAATCTTGGTCGTAGGCCTTTCTCCTAAGGGATTCGTGCCCGCCCTCGAAGCGGGCTTTTTTTCGCCCTGCAGGCGGAGCCTGGCGGGACCGCGTCGACGGCGGACTAAGGCACTGCCGGTGTCCGCCCTCCCCCATTCAGGCATTCAACATAACCTTCCAGCGGTCCCCAAATGTCCAGGCAAAGTTGAAATGTCCGGTCACCAGCAAAGTTAAAATGTCCGGTGAGTCTTCAACTTGCTTGGTCAGTTTTTGGGGTCGTCCGTAGGGCGGTGGTGCTGGCCTGACACGAATGAGTCCAGTTCAGGGTAAGGGCTATCATGCCAGCGGAGCGGATGTGTGTCCCAGGCAGTAAGTGGGTCAGTTTTCCGTTCCGTTAAGCGGCCACGATTGCTTCTGCAAGCGCTCTAGGCCTTCCAACATATCGCTCTGATCCAGCGAGCGCTGGGACTTTTTGCCAAGTGGCCGTCCACGCTTGCGGGGAGGTCCTTCAGTGGTATGCAAAGAGCGAGATCGTGTGTTGTCGCGCTTTTCCTGAACATATTGGGCCAACTGCAGCACATGTCCGAGGCGCTTGTTGTCCACGATTGCCCCCTGGTTCACCTCCGACAACTTGTCATAGGTGGTGAAGGGTAGCGCAGTGCCGTTCGCCCGCGGTTCTATCCGACCATCGGGGTAGTGATAGACATCAATGTAGCGACCGACAAGCTTGCGATGTTCCGGCGTGTCCGCCAACAGATAGAGCATTTTGTCGAACTGGATCGTCAGGCTCTTGGACACCCGACGGGGCGCGCGGCACGCAAAGATCAAATCCAGGTTCTCATCCGATCGAAGCGGCCGATGGGCGTTATGGCTGTTGCGCGGCACTTTGGCAAAGCGGGCATTGTAGTCGGCGATGAATTCCCGCGCGAACGCGTTGGCAGCCTCCATGGTGTTAATGCCTCGCAGACGTAGTTCCTTGACCAACCGGTCTTGCAGCGTCAGGTGCGCCCGCTCAACCCTCCCCTTGGCCTGGCTGCTGTTCGCGCAGATGCCTTCAATGTTGAGCTCAAATAAGGCCCGGGAAAACTGGGTATGACCGTCGCCGCCGGTGGCGTGGGGGTGGTTGACGCGGAAGACACTCGCCTTGTCGCTATAAAACGCCACCGGCTTACCGTGGCGCTCCAAATATGTCCGCGTCACAGCGAAATAACTGAACGTAGACTCTGTATGGGTAAAGCGCAGTTCCATGATCCGGCTGGTCGCATCATCCACGTAGACCAGCAGCGTGCACGCCGGCGCACGATCCTCGAACCAGCGGTGATCGCAGCCGTCGATCTGAATCAGTTCGCCATAGCAGGCGCGCCGGTTACGAGGCTGGTAGACCTTCGGCGGCCGTTGTTTGCGCGGTACCCACAGGCCGGCCTCTGTCATCAGTCGCCGGATCGTTTCTTTGGACAACGTCATTCCATGGCGCTCGCGCAACTTCTCGGCCGCCAGCGTTGGGCCAAAGTCGCTGTAGTGCTCCCGAATCAGGCCTAGAGCTACGGATTCGCGGTCCGCCGGCATGCGATTGTTGCTGGGCCGACCGCGCCGGCGAGAAACCAGCCCGGATGGGCCTTCTTGCCTGTAGCGCTCCAGCAGACGCCGGAATTGCCGATCCGTGATCTCCAACCGTTCGGCAGCTAGCCCCGGCCGTAATTGGCCATCCACCACCGCCTGGACGGTCTTGAGCCTGTCTAACTCACGCATGCTTACTGTAATGACTCCGAGTCCAACCATCGCCAGGCGTCCTCCATCGCACTCAACCGGGCAGGCTGAATACCGTGGACGGACGCCTCAGGCGGACATTTCAACTTTGCTAGAAGGGGGTGCGGACGATTTCTTGGACTGATTCAGGTTGCGATTCCCAGGTGGCGCCGGTAGTTGACCGGGCTCATTGCCTGCAAGGACAACTTGATGCGCCGCTCGTTGTACCAATGGATGTACGAGTTTAGCTCGTGCATGAATCCGTCTACCGTCGTGCCAGCCCAGTCGCGACAGTAGTACATCTCATTTTTCAGGCGCCCAAAGAAGCCCTCGCAGGCAGCGTTGTCAGGTGAGCAGCCCTTTCGCGACATGGAACGGATTAGACCCGCTGCGTTGATGCGTTGCAGCCAACCCGGCCAACGATAGTGAGCGCCTCTGTCGCTGTGTACTACGGGCCTGTCGCCATCGGTGAGCGTCGTGATGGCACCGTCGAGCATGCTGTTTACCAATTGCGCGTCAGGCCTCGTGCCGATAGACCAGCTCACAACCTTGCCGTCAAAGCAATCGATCATGGGTGATAGATACACCTTTCCCGCTGGAAGCTGGAATTCGGTGATGTCCGTCAGCCATTTTTGATTCGGCGCTTGCGAATGGAAATCCCTGGCAACCAGGTTCTCAGGAGCAGTGCCAATCTCCCCGCTGTAGGAGCTGTACCGGCGAAGTGGCCGGTGGACGGAAAGTTGTTCCTCAACCATCAATCTGCGCACGATCTTCTCGGAGATCCGTATATCGCGCTGACACAGCATCGCGTGGATACGACGGTAGCCATAGCAGCGATGATTGCTGTTGAAGATATCGACCACGTCGGTACGTACGTCCGCGTATTTGTCGCGCAGACTCAATCCCGTCTTGTGATAGAAATAGCTACTGCGTGCAAGCCCGATGACGCGGAGAAGTTCAGATAACGAATACGTAGCTTTCAAGGCATCAACCACCTGTGTCTTTTCCCTGTTTGTCAGGGGCAGGGAGTTGATGCCTTGGTCTTTTTTTATTAGATCGCCCGCCCGCGCCAGGATGTCGCGCTCAAGTTGCAGTTGGCGTACCTGCTGTTCAAGCTGTGCGATTCTTTCCAACTGCGCCGCATGCTCGTCTCCAGGCGAGACCAATTTACGTTTGCGCATAGATCGATATGCCTCGTCTCCGAGCAGTTGATCTTTCCACTTGTACAGCATCGATAGGCTTACTCCAACCTTTTTCGCTACATCCTGCGCGGAGCCTTGGCGGGCGCAAAGGTCAGTGACCGCCTGCCGCTTCTGATCGGGTGCAAACGGTGCACTGGTGTTCGTGCTCGTAACCATGCGGCGCGAACCAGGGCGCAGTTCCTCAATCCAGCAGCGAAGCAGTTGGCTACCGGGATACCCAAGGGCTCTGCGGGTGACAGTCAGAGAGCAGCCATGGCCAAAGTAGTGATCCACCGCCGTGCGCTTTTGCTCCAGCGTGTATCGCTGCGTCGGAAGGCGGCGCTTGGGCAAGTCTCCCAATTTCTGGTAGGTCTCTACCCACCGCCTCAGGTTCTTACCTGATGGATAACCCAGCTCACGAACTACCGTTGCTGTCTTCCCGCCGTACTTAAAATATAACTTGACCGCCCTGATGCGATCCTCGTACGAGAACATGAACTACCTCCAAGTAGTCCAAGTTTTCGTCCGCACCCCCGAAACGGACATTACAACTTTGCCACTACACCAAAATTTCTCAGTACGGGCGTTATGTTAAAACAACGGCCTATTTGAGTAGCAGCCACTTCCGAGCCGTTGGTTTGCATAAAACTGTTCCCCGTTTTTGCGTAAATTTGTTCCTGGCCCCGGGGGCCAGACCAAGGACCGCCGCTGGAAGGGAGCCAGACGCGTGGCGGCCGTCCCTCCAGCCCCACCGGCATGCTCCCGGCTTGGCGCCGTGATCGCGCGGGGGCGCAAATGGCGTCCCTGGCGGCGACCATCCTTGGCTTCGCAAGCGGCAGCGTGCCGGGCAGCGAGGGAGCAATCCGTTGGGAAAGGAACAATATTGCCTCAACCGTCGGCCGGAAGAACAATCTTCTGCAACAATCCTTGGCATAAAATTGTTCCCAGCGCCTCGGAAACGGCCTGCTGGCGGGCGACCAGCGGGAACAATTTTGTGCAAACCGACGCCCGTTGGCTTGCATAAATTTGTTCCCGCTGGCCGCCAGCCCGCAAACCGTTTGACGGGCGACGGTAACAATTTTTCTTCAAGAAGCGCTGAAAAAATTGTTCCTCCGGCCGACACTTGAAGCAATTTTGTACCTTCCCCCAACGCATCAGTCAGGCGTCGGCCTGCACCCTGCCGACGGCGCGAGGCGATCCTATGGATGGGATTCGGCTGTGCAAAGCGATGGCGTTCGCTTTCAGGTGCGCCGCGCAAGCAAGCCGAGTCACGCCGGGGGTGCCGCGCTGCCGCCGGTGCGCGCTCCCCAGCGCGCCAGCCAGGCGTGCCCATTGGGGTCGGGAACAAAATGCTGCAAAAACAGGGAATAAATTTATGCAAACCGACGGCACCTGCTCAAATAACCTGCGTTGCTGTCGGCCACCTCTACCGCCTCGTGCAGCGCTGACAGTAAATACCGCGCTTGCGCCGTGTCCTGTCTTTCGGCCCGCAACTCATGGATCCTTAATCTGCTGCTGCACTCGGGTGCGCCCCTCGTGGATATGTCGCTGCGCCTGCGTCAAGTGCTCGCGTTCGCGCTGCTCGTCCTAAGCCTGTACGAAAATCAGGCGAGGCGGACACATGGACATGCGGCCACTATCGTTGCGGCGTTCCTGCTCGGCCTCTACAACGGTCAGCGTTTCCCTTTCGACATGACGGACTTTCGCTGTGTCGATGCCGCTATCTTCGAGGACATGCTGCGGGTGTTGCGCCTGGACAACCGGCCGCAGTATGAGGTCCACAAAACTACTTCCCAAATGGCGGCCGGCTGTTCGAGCAGCTGGTTGCTGACTGGAACCTCACCAGGAAGGAGTGGCAACTTTCCGACAAGGGGTTCGTCATCCAGCTGCGTGGCTACATGTGCTTCGTCGAGGCAGAGGTGCAGAACGAACGTCTATGGTGGCGCTGGACGATTCAGTCTGGCGGCGGGTGGAGTTGGCGCGGGGGTGAGGAAATCGTGACGCATGCCACCGGCCTAGAATACCGCCCTGACAACGCCAAGAGGGCGATCGACGAATGGCTTGATCAGTCTCACGGCGAGGATTAACGCCGCAGCCGGCGCCCGCCTACACGGCTGGGCGGACGATGACACCAGACGCGCGGTGAGCGCGAAAATTGAAAGAATCACCGTTATTGGGAGCAGTCGCGCGGGGCTGCGTGCGCTGCGGACTGTTCGCGTCCTCTCGCGCTAGCTATTGATGGCTTTTTCAAGCTTTTCGAGCTTAGCAAGGATATCGTCGAAGGCGGCCGGCTCCTCATCGAACATCATGGGCGCCATCTCTCTGTAATCCGCTCGCAGATCCTTGATTCGGGTTACGTTTGGCATCAGGCGCAGCCTTCCCGGCTGCGCCGTGCCGTAACTGGACCAGCTTGACCGGAAGAAGGTGGCCTTGTGCTTCGCCACCTGCGCCAGAAGTTCGAAATTTGTGGCGGCGGCTTGCCCTTCTTCGGTGTCGACGAGCATGGCTAGGTCGTAATAGTGCCGGGAGAAATATTGGGGCGTCGGCGACTCGGCTGGACGGTGTGCTTCCGCATGCAAGGCCGTGGCCTTTTCCCAAAAGGTGCGCTGTGCTGACAGGACGGTCACGGGGCTGTCGGGGTCTTCGAAGAAGCCGGGATAGTCTTCAGCCGCGTAAGGGCGAATGACCTTCTCTTCGGTAGGCCAAGGATCGCCGCGCGCTCCCAACTCGAGCTTCACCCGCGGCGTGATATAGGTCATGCCCATATATTCGGCCCCGGGCAGTGCGGTCGGATAGTGGAAGTTCACCGTCTGGGCATCGTTGGCGTCGATCACCAGCGACCACTCGCCTTTGGTTGGCTCGCCAAGTTGCTGGGCGATCGCAGCGCGCAGGGCGGGAAGGAGCTTCTCGGCGATGTGCGTTTCAACATCGCTCACCAGGTCTTCGATGAGCTGATTCACCTGCTTCCTGCTAATTCCGTCCTGCTCGGGGTCCCGATCGCCCGTATAGCCAAGGTCGGCCCGGTCAAAGGACAGGTCGATATCTTCAGAAAACCGCCGGATGGCGCCGAACGCTTTGGAAAGAGACGTGCCGCCCTTGAAGACAAGCGTGGCAGCCTCCCCTTGCCGCAGACCGAAGAGACGCTTCAAAGTCCAGCAGACCCAAAAGTCCTTTTCGATGATCGTATTCGCAACTCCACGGGCCGCGCCGCTCTCACCAAAAAGGGCTGCCCGATCATCTGCGGGAAGTCGGGCGACCTTATCCATCAACCGAGGCCGTGTTGGCGATCGAGGTCAGCGTCGGCTGCATCCAGGCCGGCGCTTGGCACGCTGTGGATGCGAGTGTCTTCTTGTCCCTGGCCGACAGGCGATGGGCCGCAATCTGTGCAACGTCGGCGGCACGCACTGGTCCGACATGGCGGAGTGCCTGAAAGACGGTCCCCACCGCACTCCCCGGAGCGATCAAATGCTTTGGCGACGCGTGACGCAAGTGGACCACACGCTTACCCAGCACGACTCGGCGAGAGGGGCCGTTGGTCAGATAGGAGTTCTTCGCCGGTACCTGGGTTGTCAGCCCGAGCGCGTTGGCCGCCCGTGCGCCGTCGATCTGCACCTGAGACCCAGTCTCCCGCGCAAGTGCCGCCGCAACGTCATCGGGAGCCGGAGAAAGCGGGCCAAGCTTGGGGTGAACCTTGGGATAGTCATACAAGCCTCGCGCCAAGCGGCGGAGTTTTCCGTTCTTGACCAACCGGGAAAGGGCCTGGTCAACCGCAGCGCGCGCACCGACGTCCAGAAAATCACTGGGCGTGAAAACGCCGCCACGCCCGGTAGCGTTGGCGCGCCTCATGATACGGGCAGGAACAGATGGGGAATTGGCTTTCATATGTCATAAAATAATGCATATTTTTCTGACATTCAAGGCTTTTTCTGGGCGTGAACTAAAAGCCTGCTGGCCGGTAGGTCAGCACGTGGCGGCGTCAAACGGCATGCCGAGCGGCGTTCCGTACAGGTGAATACTGTATGGATATACAGTGCACTGGTGACAGGAGTTCGCCATGCTAACCATCGCCCCAGAAACCATTCATCCTCCACTTTGGCTCGCCTCGCAGCTTGCCCGGGGCAGCGTACGCGCTGTTCCGACGGGTATCCGTCACTCGACATGGAGCTTCCGGGCGGCGGCTGGCCAATCAGTTGCCTGACGGAGTGCGTGATCGAAGCCGCCAGGCACCGAGCGTTAGTTGCTTGGATTTTGGAAAATACCCCTTCACGAATGACGGACGGCGAACTTCACAGACTGTTGACTTCAGCCTGTCCGCTGGTCACCGATCCAAGCGAGCGGGGTGACGGGCGATCTTATTTCCTGCGGCGCGTGGACTGGCACCCAAGTTCGGTGACGCGGATACTTCGCGTCCATTTCGACAGGCTGGGCCTGCCAAACCGAATCCGTATGTGCCCGTCATCGGACAACAACAATAGTGTGTTCGTACAGCTGCCGCTCGCGGCGCCCGAGCTACAGATTCTCGTGGCAGACGAGATAGAGCTGTTTGAGCAGCGCCGTCTCGCACGATCTGCTTGATCCGCCAGATCTACCCTCATCCGTTCGCCCCCTTCGCGCCTCCCTTAACCTCATGCCCAAGCTCGTCTTCGCACTGCTCGCCCTCACAACCGCCATCGCGGCCTCTGCCGCCTCCAAGGGCGGGCTCATCGCCGCTTCCGAGCGCCTCGGCGAGCTCGCCGCCAAAGCCGATCTCTGTCCGGATCACAGGCATGAGTCTCTCCCCGATCCTCGATGCCGCCATCAAACGCGTCGCGGACGCCGCCTCCGTTCTCTCCGACGACGAGCGCATGGAGCTCGTCGGATATGCGAACCGCGGCCGCGCGAAGGTTAATGGTCCGGCGCTACGTAGTTCCAAGCCCTCGCTCTCTGATAGCCAATGCCGCCTTCTCGCCCGCGAAGCAGCCGCTTTCGCCAAGACCCCGATCCGCTGACACCGGTCCAAAATTTAGACGCGTGACTCCCCTATGAGTACTGCGAGACCGATGGTTATCATCGGGCGCCAAGCTCGAATAGCCGGACGGCAGCCGAGAGTCACGATTGCGCCAGCTTGCATGTCACGGCCCCGTCATTGCCATTGCTTATGGTTGCCACGTCTGGAGTCGAATAAGCGAGGGATATGCACAAGACGCAGTCGCGCATGGCAGGCCATGCGGTATCGGGAATGCTGGCGCTGGCCACGGCGCTTTGTGTGGGGGGATGCGGTGGCGGCGACAACGGCCCCGAGGCAATCGGATCGCTGCGGCTGATCGGCGACTACTCTATCCGGACCAAGACCATGTTCGATGGCGTAGAGTTCGGCGGCATCTCGGGTCTGGACCGTGCGCCAGACGGTAGCTACTGGGCGATCTCCGACGAGCGCGGCGGCGAACGTGGCACGCCGCGCTTCTACAACTTGTCTATAGCCTTGGATGACAAGGCCATCAAGAGCGTCACCATCAACCACATGGTCTATCTCCAGGGCAGCGACGGCAAGCCGCTGCCCAGCACTAGCCGCACCGTGGATCCGGAAGGCATACGGGTGACGCCCAACGGCAACCTTTATGTGTCTAGCGAGGGCAACTTCAGCACCAACCCGGCCAGCCTGTTCCAGCCCTTTGTGCGCGAGATCAGGGCAGACGGATCGTTCGTGCGCGACTTCGAGATGCCAGCGGCATTCAACTACGTGGACAACAGTAGCAGCGGCGGGCGCAGCAACAAGCTCTTCGAAGCGCTGGCCGTCACGCCTGACGGTCAGGTGTTCACCGCCAACGAGGATGCGCTGATCGAGGACGGCCCCATCACCACGCTTCAGGCCGGCAGCGTGCTCCGGGTCGTGCGGCTCGATGTGGCCACGGGCAAGGCGACGGCGCAGTATGCCTACCAACTGCCGAGGATACCGCTGGACAAGGCTGCCACGGGCAGCTTTCCCCCGGACAATGGCCTTCCCGAACTACTGGCCGTCTCGAACAATGAGTTCATCGCCGTGGAGCGCGCCTTTGCCGACGGCGTTGGCAACACCATCCGCCTGACGCGCGCCACCATCGAGCCCGATACCACCGACGTCCGCTCCTTCAGGAGCTTGGTCGGCGCCAGCTACAAGCCCATGAAGCGCGAATTGCTGCAGGAGATGCCCGTGGTCTACCAAGGTGTCAAGCTCGATAACATCGAGGGTATTTCTTGGGGGCCGCGCCTGCCCAACGGCCATCGCACTTTGGTGCTGATGGCCGACAACAACTTCGCCGATAACCAGGCTACCCAGTTCCTGGCTTTCGAGATACTGCCCAGGTAAGCAGTGGCCTGCCGCCGCGCGTGGCTGTCACCAAATCAACTGAAGGATCAGTCGAAGTCGTTGGGGTGCCTTGCTGCATCGTGAGGACGTCCGCCGGCGCCACGCTGGGAGCTTGGCGAACTTCGCTCCAGCATCGCGCCTGTCGGACTGGGCCAAAATCTACCTTCCCGGAGTCGTTGGTTGCGCGCGCTGCTGACCATCAGCTGAGCAAGCCCGGATGGGATCCGAGCTCAGGACTCCAAACAACGGGCGCGTGGCGCCTCGCCAGTATTCATAGCTTCTTTGGAAACATGCCGATTCTGCAGGCGGCTGTGCATAGCTTCGCAACTGATCAGCATCCTTGGTGTGGGCTCCTCTTCAGCGCCGGCAATGTCAACCTCAGCGGCGACCTGCAGATATACTTGGCGGGAGACAACGGCGACGAACACTATGATGACGCCGACACCCAAGGCTCGAACTGCAATTTGGAGGTATTTCCCCATGACAAAATTGCACCGTATAGCGGGAGGTGATTTGCAGTGTGACTACACGAGGATGTCTTGTGACGGGGTCATGCCGTTGCAGGATGGACACAACGCGTTTCGCTGCAGCTGGTTAGATGGTGCGCTGACCTACACCGCATTGCGGCACTGAAGAGAATGTCCCGAAAAACGATCGCGGCTTTACCGAACGGCCACTACTGGGCCACGTCACACGCGCCCTTTCCTCTAGACGGTCCAAACGGCCATGATGAGGTCTTCCCTGGAGCCACATGCATGAGCGATGGTAAATGGGTAACGTTCTATAAGGGCGGTGAAGAAGTATGGGCGTGCAATGCCATGTATGCAGCAGCACATTTCGACTTTGAGCCCATTCCGATGAACCGATCGTCAACTGATGACTGAGAATCATGCCGTCTGACTGCTCGGATGGGTTCTTGATAATTCCGTGCTATCTCTGGCGCCAGCATGCGCGGGCTTCGTTGGAACCTATGATCCTTCCCGTACTTCGCTTCGCTTAAAGAAACCCCGCCGCTACGCGACATTCCACGCCGCACGTAGCTCGGCCTGCAAGGCTGACTGTCCGGCTCTGCACCCGCTCGGCCGCCGCGAGCCTATCGGTCCGCGCCGCGCCTTTGGGCTGCGAGCCTGCCCGGGTTTCGGCCCTGTATGACCGCCGCGTGGCGGACATCCTGGAGGGCTTGCGCCACAGTCAATCAGCTTGCCCCCGGATCCGTTGGAAGATCTCATTGAGACGACTGTAGCATCGGCCTGCGGAAACTCCTCGGTAAGGCCAAGGGCGGGCGACACCCTATTCACACGCATTCTCCAATAGTGCTATCGTGCTGCGGCCAGCAAGAACCACAAGTTTCCCCGTGGCAGTGCACCTGAATGTGCGTGAAACGTTACCACTCCCCCGCAAGTTCCCAATATGTCGAGACAGATTCCTCCACTTAACCCGCTAAGGGCATTCGAAGTGGCTGCCCGGCATCTGAGCTTTACCCGGGCCGCTGAGGAATTGTTTGTCACGCCATCGGCAGTCAGCCACCAGATCAAAGCGCTGGAAGAAAGCCTGGGTGTACAGCTATTCATCCGCGAGGCCAAGGCACTGGTGCTGACGCCGGCTGGCACGGCATACCTGCCAAGCGTCCAGCTGGCGTTCAAGCAGCTCGCCGATGCCACACACCGGCTGCACAGCAAGGACCGGCCCGCACTGAAGGTCAACATGCCGCCCACATTCGCGGTCAAATGGCTGATCCCGCGCATGGACCGCTTCATGAAGGCGCACCCGGATATCGACTTGAAGGTGTCGACGTCGAACCACCGCATCGACTTTGAGCGCGATGATTTCGACATGGCCATCCGGTACGGCCGCGGCGATTATCCCGGGCTGCATAGCGAGCTGTGCATGGCGGTGGAGGTGATCCCGGTCTGCAGCCCGTCGCTGCTGCAAGGGCCACAGCCGCTCAAAACGCCGTCGGACCTGAAGCACCACACGCTGCTGCACGACGACAGCACCTACACGGATGTCAGCAACCCGGACTGGGCCATGTGGCTGGATCACGCGGGCGTGAATGATGTCGACGCCAGCCGCGGCCCGTCGTTCTGGCCGAGCCATCTGGTGATCAACGCCGCGCTCAGCGGCCTGGGGGTGGCGCTGGTCAAGAAAAACTGGATCGAGCAAGACCTGGCGGAAGGCCGGCTGGTGCGCCTGTTCGAATCGATCCGGCTGCCGGTCGAGTTCTCTTACTTCGTGGTGTTCCCCAAGGAGCGGCTGGACGATCGCCGTATCCGCGGCTTCACCGACTGGATCCGCAGCGAAGTGGCGGCGGACCAGCAGCAGCCGCCCCCCGCCTGAAGACAGCGCGGGCGCGGCCGGCCTGTCGCACATGCCTGCGCATATCGGCAGGCATGCCGCGCAACGCTATGCCGCGCCGTGCATCGATGCCGTCTTCTTCTGTACGCGTGCGCGCAGCCGCTCGATATCGACCACGAAGCGGCGATGCGTGCCGCTGCACACCGTCTCCACCGCATCAGTGGCGCTCACACTGAATGTGACACTGCGTCCGTCGATGGCAGTCACCTCCGCGCTGATGCGCACTTCCCCGCCAAGCGGCGTGGCACCGCTGTGCTGCACCGACACTTCGGCGCCGACCGAGCTTTCGCCGTCGTCGAGATAGCCTTGCAGGAAGTCCAGGCAGGTCTGCTCGATATCGCGCACCAGTTCCGGCGTGGCGTATATGCGCAAGCTTTCGCCGAGAAAGTCGATGGTACGTTGGCGGTCGACCGTCAGTGTGCGCGAGCAGGTCGCGCGCAGTTGCAATCCGTTCTTCATCAGGGGTTCCTTTGATGGTTGCGGACGACGCCAGCCGCCCCGGCGCGGCGTGCGCGGGTTGGCGGCGCATCCGTACGCTGGGTTGCTACACCCGATAGATGCGCTGGGCGTTGTCGTGCCACAGCGCGCGCTGCTGTTCGGGCGAACAAATAGCGATGGCGGCACGGAAGCCGGCCACGATGGTGTCGTAGCGGGCCACCAGGCTGTCCACCGGATAGTTGCTGGCGAACATGCAGCGTTCGGTGCCAAAGATGGCGATGGAGTCGCGGATCACAGGCACGTTGTCGGCCTGCGTCCACGGCTTGCCTGGCAAGCCCAGGCCCGAGATCTTCACCGCGACATTGGGCTGCCCGGCCAGCCCCGCCATCGCGGCGCGCCAGCCGGACAGGCCGGCTTCGCTGCGATCCGCCGGCAAGCCGGTGTGGTTCAGGATCAGCTGCGTGCCCGGAAAATCCCGGGCCAGCGCGGCGGCCTGGTCCAGATTCCACCACGGCGCCTGCAGGTCGAAGGACATGCCATGGCGCGCCAGCAAGGCGTAGCCACGACGCCAGCGCTCGTCGTCCATCGAGCCTGGCAGCCCGCGCCGCGCATCCTCGCGCCTTGAGGCGGTCACCGGCTTGTTGCGGATGCCGCGCATCATGGCGTAGGCGGCATGGCCGGCCAGCACTTCCTCGACATCGCCGCGGTCAAGCTGGGCATGGCCGACGATGACCGTCGGCCGCCCCGTCTGCCCGGCCAGTTGCGTCAGCCATGCGGTCTCATCGATGGGATTTGCGCGCTCCCACTCGGCCTCGACATGCACGGTCTTGACCGGCGCGCATCCGGCCGTGTCCAAAGCGAGATCCTCCGGCAGGTAACTCCGGCGCAGCGCCGAGTAATCGCCATAGCGGAAGTTGGGCACCGTTTCGCCTTGCAGCCACGGGTACGGGTTGCGGTCCAGATCCCAGAAATGCTGATGCGCATCGATAAAGGGCTCGACCGGCGCCGCACCCTCCGCGTGTTCGTCGCGCATGGGCTTACTCCTTGACGGCGATGCGGGTAGCAAGTTGCTTGAACTGCGCCGACTCCTTCACCATGGCGGCCTGCAGCGTGGCGTCGTCGGCGTAGGTATCGGTGCTGAAGTGCAGCTTCTCCAGCGTCTGGCGCATCACCGGCTCCTGCACGGATTTTGCGATAGCTGTCTTCAGTACCGCGATAACCTCTGGCGGCGTGCCCTTGGGTGCCGAGATGCCGCGCCAGATCCCCATCGACAGGTCGATATTGCGTTCCTTCAGCGTGGGCACATTCTCGAAGCCGCTGACGCGCTTGTCGGCCATCACGGCCAGCACCTTGAGCTTGCCCGCGGCCACGTGCGTGAAGACTTCAGCCGTGCTGACGGTTACCGCGTCGATATGCCCGCCCAGCAGCGCCAGCGTGGCGGGTGCCCCGCCGGCATAAGGGATATGGTTGAACTTCGCGCCAGTCTTGTCCGCGAGCGCGGCAGCCGCCATATGCCACGCCGAGCCCTGCCCGGCATTGCCCACGCGGATATTTGCATCCGGCTTGCGCGCATCGGCGACGAACTGCTCGATCGTCGTCCACGGCGCGTCGGCGCGCACCGCCACAGCGGCGGGATCCGCGTTCAGGCGTGCGATAGGGATCAGGTCCTGGTAGGTGAATTTGGCCAGCCCGAGGTAGTTCAGGAAGGTCAGCTCGCTGGACGACAGCACCAGCTTGTAGCCGTCCGGCTTGGCGTGGACCACTTCGCCCAGCCCCACTGCGCCGGTGGCGCCCGGCTTGTTGATCACCACGATGGGCTGCGGCAAATGCCTGGCCGCTGCCGCGGACAGCGCGCGCGCCACCACGTCGGCACCGCCTCCGGCCTGCCACGGCACGATCAGTTCGATACGCCGGCTTGGATAGGTTTCCGCGCGGGCCAGAGACGCACCACCCATTCCACCCACTACTACCAGCACTACGGCCGCCGGCATCGCCCAGCGCCGCAAAAGCGAACGTGACGTCTGCATCATTGTCTCTTGTCTCCTGTCTCGTTATCGGTATAGATGATTGCGGCGGCCGCGCTCAGGCGGCGCCGCGCTCCAGTTCCTGGCCGCGTGCCAGGGAGCCGAACGCACCCTGGGCCCGCAGCCGCAATACGGTTGCCTTGTCAAAACCGAACTCGCCCAGCACCTCGTCGGTATGCTGCCCCAGCAACGGCGCCGGATAGCGCACCTGCTGCGGCGTGCCGCTCAGCTTGACGGGAAAGCCCAGCGCCTTGACCCGCCCTTCCACCGGATGGTCGATCTCCAGCACCATCTCGCGTGCAATCGCCTGTTCGCTGGCCAGCGCTTCGTCGTAGGTGAAGATCGGCGCCGCGGGGACGCCGGCCGCAAGCAGCGCGTCGACCCAATCTGCCGCCGGCTTGCGCGCGAATTCTGCCTCAATCTCAGGGATCAGCGCATCGCGATTGCGGATGCGGGCGGCATTGTCGGTAAAGCGCGGATCGGTGAGCAGGTCCGGGCGCCCGATCACGTCACACAGAGCCCCCCACAGCTTCGGGTTGGCGGCACCGATGACAAAGTGCCGGTCCGCGGCCCGCACTGCCTGGTAAGGCGCGCTCATCCGGTTGGCGCTGCCGATCGGCACTGGCACCTCGCCCGTCCCCCAGTATTCTGCCGACTCCCACACCGAAAGGCCGAGCGCCGTCTCGAACAGCGAGGCATCCACATACTGCCCCTGGCCGGTGTGTTCGCGCCCCATCAGGGCGCTGAGAATGCCATAGGCGGTGAACAGCCCCGCACCCAGGTCGGCGATCGGCACGCTGGCCTTGACCGGCGGCGCGTCCGGATGCCCCATCACGCTCATCACGCCAGACATGGCCTGTGCGATCAGGTCCAGCCCCGGGCGCCGCGACCACGGCCCGGTCTGGCCGAACCCGGAGATGCTGGCGTAGACCAGGCGCGGGTTGATGTCGCGCAGCACCGCATAGTCGATCTTCAGGCGCGCGGCCACGCCCGGGCGGTTGTTTTCCACCAGCACGTCGGCGCCGCGCACCAGCTCATAGAAGGCTTCCAGGCCGGCAGGGTTTTTCAGGTCGATCTCGACGCTGCGCTTGTTGCGGTTCAGCGCCAGGAAGCCGCCACTGTCATCGCCCTTGAGCCGGAAGCCCATCGACTTGCGGGTCTGGTCGCCGGCACCGGGGGCTTCGACCTTGATGACGTCGGCGCCCATGTCGCCCAGCAGCATGCAGCAGAACGGTCCAGCCATGATCTGGCTGACGTCCAGGACTTTGATTTTCGACAACGGCAAATTCATGGATACCACCTGAGGTTCGGGCTGCCGCACGAGCATGGCGGCGCCGCGGTGTTGAGTAACGAAGTACGGTGCGGGTGCGTTCAGCGGCCCACGAACTGTGGCCGAGTCTTGTCGGTAAAGGCGCGATAGCCAATGCGGAAGTCTTCGGTATCGAAACACGCATAGGACTCGGCGTGCTCTTCCGGCCGCAGCGGCACGGGGTCCTGCAGCCGCCGCACGAATTGCTTGTGCCAGCGCGCCACCAGCGGTGCGCCGGCGGCAATGCGGCGTGCCGTCGCGTACGCTTCCTCGGGCACTGAGGCATCGGGCACCACCCGGTTGACGAGCCGCTTTTCCAGCGCCTCGGCGGCGTCAAACACGCGCCCTTCCAGCACGATCTCCAGCGCCGTGGCCGGTCCCGCCAACGCCACCAGCCCGCCCAACTCGCCATACGACATCACCAGCCCCAGCCGGTTGACCGGCACGCCGAAGCGGCTGGCCTGCCCACAGATGCGCAGGTCGCACATCGACGCGATCTCCAGCCCGCCGCCCACGCACGCGCCCTGGATCAGCGCGATGGTCGGGTGCCGGCAGTCGGCGATCGCGCGCATGGTGGCGTTGGTGATCTCGCCGTATTGCTGCGCCTGCGCGGCGGTTGCGCGCATGGTCTCGAACTCGCCGATATCGGCACCGGCAGCAAAGGCCTTATCACCGGCGCCGCGCAGCACCACGCAGCGCAGCGCGTCGTCGGCGGACAGGGTCTCGATGGCCTCGGTCAGTCCCTGCCACATGGCCAGGTCCATGGCGTTGAGCTTGTCGGGGTTGTTCAGCGTGATGGTGGCGACCTGCGCCTCGCGCTCGATCAGGATGGGTTGTCTCATGGATATCGTTGGCTTGGTGAGTGCCCCGGGGCAAGCGGGCTGTAGTCCGGAGTCCGGCTGGTCTCCGCAAGTCTAGGGCCGGCGCCGCGCGCGTCAAAACGAGAAAAACTAAGGCGCGTTTCAAGAAAAACTAGGCGCACGGAGCTGTGAGATTTTCTTGGGCTGCCTTCAAGTAAATCCACGTTGTGACTGACGGGCCTTGTTCCTAGACTTCGTCACCAATGCAGCCGACCGGACCGCCGCAATGCGCACCGCGGACGGTCCGGCAGGCAGCGCACCCCACAGCATGGAGACAAGATGGCCCTCATCAATTACATCACCCAGATCCAGATCGACTTCGGCGCCATCGGGCTGCTGGCGCAGGAATGCGAACGCATCGGCATCACACGCCCGCTGGTGGTCACCGACGCCGGCGTCAAGGCCGCGGGCATCGTCCAGCGCGTGCTGGAGCAGCTGCGCCCAGGCTGCGAAGCCGTGATCTACGACGGCACGCCGTCCAACCCGACCGAAGCCGCCATGCGCGAAGCCGTGCGCCTCTATGGCGAGTACCGCTGCGACGGCATCATCGCGGTGGGCGGCGGCTCGCCGATCGACCTGGCCAAGGGGGTGGCGGTCTGCGCCACGCACGAGGGCCCGCTGCGCCAGTTCGCTGCGATCGAAGGCGGCGTGGCGCGCATCACGGCCGCCACCGCGCCGATGATCGCCATCCCCACCACGGCCGGCACCGGCAGCGAGGTCGGCCGCGGCGCGGTGCTGATCCTCGACGACGGCCGCAAGGTCGGCGTGCTCTCGCCTTACCTGGTGCCACGCGTGGCGATCTGCGATCCCGAGCTGACCATGGGCCTGCCGCCGATGCTGACCGCGGCCACCGGCATGGATGCCATCGCGCATTGCCTGGAGACCTTCATGGCGCCGGCCTTCAACCCGCCCGCGGACGGCATCGCGCTGGATGGCCTGCGCCGCGCGTGGCTGCATATCGAACGCGCCCGGCGCGATCCGCAGGACCGGGCCGCGCGCCTGGCGATGATGAGCGCGTCGATGCAGGGCGCGCTGGCGTTCCAGAAGGGCCTGGGCTGCGTGCACAGCCTGAGCCATGCGCTCGGCGGCCTGATGCCGACGCTGCACCACGGCACCCTGAACGCGGTGCTGTTGCCAGCTGTGATCCGCTTCAACGCGGACGCGCCGTCGATGCAGGAAGAGGCCAAGCTGGAGCGCATCGCGCAGGCCATGGGCCTGCCCGGCGCCGACGCCATCGCCCCGGCCATCACGGACATGAACCGCCGCCTGGGCCTGCCGGCAGGCCTGCGGGAGATGGGTGTGGACCCTGCCCTGTTCCCGCGCGCGATCGAGTACGCGCTGGCCGACCATTGCCACAAGACCAACCCGCGCGTAGCCAGCGCCGAAGACTACATGGCGATGCTGCAGGACTCTCTGTAAGCCTCGCCAGCCTCACTACAACAAGAAGGGAGACCAATCATGCAACGTCGCACGTTCCTGTGCGCGGGCGCGGCCACGCTGGCCGCCCCGCTGGCGCGGGCAGCCTCGCCGCTGCCGGGTGGACCGATCCGGATCATCGTGGGCTTCCCACCAGGTGGCGGCACCGATGTCATGGCCCGCGTGATCGCGCAGCAGCTCTCCACGCTGTGGCAGGTGTCGGTGATCGTCGAGAATCGCCCCGGCGCGGCCGGCGTGGTCGCCGCGGAGTACACCGCGCGGCAGGCGCCTGACGGCACTACGATGCTGATGACCAATATCAGCAACCACGCCATCGCACCCAGCCTGTATCCCAAGCTCGGTTTTTCGGTCGAGAAGGACTTCACGCCGATCATGCTGGTCGGGGTCACGCCCAACCTGCTGATCTGCAACACCGCCGGACGCGCACGCACGGTGGCCCAAGTGGTCGCGCTGTGCCGCAGCCAGCCCGGCAAGATCACCTTCGGCTCGTCCGGCGCGGGCGCGGCGCAGCACCTGGCGCTGGAGATGTTCAAGCTGCGTGCCGGCGTCGATGCGCTGCACGTGCCCTATCGCGGCTCGGCGCCGATGCTGACGGACCTGATCGGTGGCCAGATCGATTTCAGCTTCGAGACCATGACTTCGGCCACGCCCCAGATCCAGGGCGGCAAGGTGGTGGCGATCGCGCAGACCCGTCCGCGCCGCGCGGCCAGCTACCCCAACGTGCCGACGCTGGCGGAGGCCGGCTTCCCCGGATTCGATGCCGGCACCTGGTATGGCCTGGTCGGCCCCGCCGCCATGCCGGCGCCGATGGTCCAGCGCATGAATGCGGACATGAACAAGGTGCTGGCAATGCCGGATGTCGCCACCAAGCTGGCCGGCTTCGGCGCCGAGGACGGCGGCGGCACGGCGGCGCACTTTGCGCAGTTCATCGCCACGGAGCGCGTCAAGTGGGCGCGCGTGGTCAAGGACGCCAACGTCAAGGTGTGACATGAAACGACGCATCACGGTTGAGGAAACCCTGCCCCGCGACGCGGAGCGGGCCTTGCTGGCCGGGCGTGCCTGGCTGCCTGGTCCGAACGGTGGCCCCGCCACGGTTGTCGTGCGCGGCGCGGAACTGTTCGACATCAGCACCACCGCGCCCACCATCGCCGGCCTGCTCGCGATGCCGGATTGCGCCGAACGCGTGCGGCACGCGACAGGGCCTTCGCTGGGGCCGCTCCAGGACTGGCTCGACGCGACCTGCGCGCATGGGCCGGATCCGGAACACCGCCACCTGCTGGCACCGAATGACCTGCAGGTGGTCAAGGCCGCCGGCGTGACCTTTGCCGCCAGCCTGGTCGAGCGGGTCATCGAGGAACGCGCGCGCGGCGATGCGGCCAGCGCCGCGGCGGTGCGCGAGAGCGTCGGCGCCATCGTCGGCCCGGGCTTTGCATCGGTGCGCCCGGGCTCGCCCCAGGCCATGCGCATCAAGGAAGTGCTGGTCGCCCAGGGGCTTTGGTCGCAATACCTGGAAGTCGGCATCGGGCCGGATGCGGAGATCTTCACCAAGGCGGCGCCGTTGTCGTCGATGGGCACCGGCGTGGATGTCGGCCTGCATCCGGCATCGACCTGGAACAACCCCGAGCCGGAGGTCGTGCTGGCGGTATCGCCGCGCGGCGAGATCGTCGGCGCGGCGCTCGGCAACGATGTCAACCTGCGCGACTTCGAGGGCCGCAGCGCGCTGCTGCTGGGCAAGGCCAAGGACAACAACGCGTCGTGCAGCATCGGCCCGTGGATCCGCCTGTGCGATGCGCACTTCGGCCTCGACGAGATCGCCCGCACCGAGATCGACCTGACCATCGAAGGCGAGGATGGCTTCGTGCTGCACGGTGCCAGCGCCATGACCCAGATCAGCCGCTCGCCGCAGGAGCTGGTGGCGCACGCGATGGGCGCGCACCACCAGTACCCCGACGGCATGATGCTGTTCTGCGGCACGCTGTTCGCGCCGGTGCAGGACCGCGACGCGCCGGGCGCCGGCTTCACCCACCACCTGCGCGACCGCGTCAGCATTTGCGCGGCGCGGCTCGGCGGGCTGGTCAACTGGGTCGGCAACAGCAACGAACTACCGCCGTGGTCCTTCGGCATCGGCGCGCTGATGGCTAACCTGGCCCGACGTGGCCTGCTGCATCCACCGCCCTGATCCTTACCGGCCCCGCACGGGGCAGCACAGAGCCCGGCATACCCGACCGGGCCGCATGACAACCCAGGAGACACCATGAAACACGTTATCCCGCATATCGTGCTGGCGGCACTATTGTCCGTCGCCGGCGTGGCCGCCGCGCAGGCCCCCGTCAAGCTGCGCTTTGCCCATACCGTTCCGGAATCCGATTCGCAGCACCAGGCCGCGCTCGCCTTCAGCAAGAAGGTCAAGGAGCGCACCCAGGGCGGCGTCGAGATCCAGGTCTTCGCCAACAGCCAGCTCGGCAACGACACCACGCTGGTCACGGGCGTGCGCAGCGGCACCATCGACATTGGGGCCACCGGCAATCCCTTCGTCACCGGGCTGGCACCGCGCCTGAATGTGCTGGACCTGCCCTACCAGTTCGAGGACGGCCCGGCGGCCTACAAGGTGCTGGACGGCGCGGTGGGCCGCTCCTTGCTGGACGAGCTGAGCGCGCACCGCATCAAGGGCTTGGCCTTCTGGGAGATCGGCTTCCGCAGCCTGGGCAACAACAAGCGGCCCATCAACAAGGCTGAGGACATCCGCGGCCTGAAGATCCGCACCACGCCCAACCCGTCGCATATCAAGGCCTTCCAGCTGCTGGGCGCGAGCCCGCAGCCGATGCCGTTCGCCGAGGTCTTCGGCGCGCTGGAGTCCGGCGCAGTAGACGGCCAGGAAAACCCGCCCACGCTGATGGTCTCGGCCAAGATGTACGAGGTGCAGAAGTACGTCTCGATGACGCGCCACGCCTATACCGCGCTGGTGGTGCTGATGAACAAGGCCAGGTTCGATTCGCTCAAGCCTGAGTATCAAAAGGTGCTGCTGGAAGAAGCCACGGCCGCCGCCACCTACCAGCGCAAGCTCAACGCCGACAACGAGGCCGCCGCGATCGCCACGCTGCGCGCCAAGGGCGTGCAGGTCAACGAACACCCCGACAACGCCGGCATCCGCAAGGTGGTGCGCGAGGAAACGCGCCAGCTGTTCGTGCAGAAGAACGGCGACGCCGTGCTGCGCGCCATGGACGCCCAGCGGTAGGAGGCCACACCATGCCCGCTATGCCCGCTATGCCCGCTATGCCCGCTGCCATCGTCGATGCCCACCACCACCTGTGGCGGCTCGGTCCGGCGCGCTATCCCTGGCTGCAGGAAGGGTACGACCCTGCGGCCTTCTTTCTCGGCGACTACGCCACGCTGCGGCAGGACTTCGACCCGTCGGACTACCTGCGGCAGTGGGACGGACTGCACCTTGCCGCCACCGTGCATGTCGAAGCCGAACGGCATGCCGACGAGTCGGTAGCCGAGACCGCGTGGCTGCATCAGGTCCACGCACGCCACGGCTTTCCCAATGCGGTGGTGGCGCATGCCGATTTCAACAGCGATACGCTGGCTGCGCAGCTGCGCACGCACCAGGCCTTTTCGCTGGTGCGGGGCGTGCGGTGCAAGCCGCGCACCAGCCGCACGGCCGATGGCAGCGTGTACGGGCAGCCCGGCACGCTGCAGGACCCGCGCTGGCTGTCCGGCCTGCAGCGGCTGGCCGAGCATGGCCTGGCGTGGGACCTGCGCGTGCCCTGGTGGCACCTTGAGGAAGCGGCCGAAGCGGTCGCCGCCGTGCCCGGACTGGCGGTGGTGGTCGAGCACACCGGCCTGCCATGGAATCGCTCCGAAGCCGGCCTTTCCGCCTGGCGGCGCGGGCTGGCGGCGCTGGCCAGCCTCCCTGGCGTGCACCTGAAGCTGTCCGAGTTCGGCGTGCCCGGCGCGGCGTGGGACCGCGCCGGCAGTGTCGGCGTGATCCGCCAGGCGCTGGAGATCTTCGGCTGGCAGCGCTGCATGTTCGCCAGCAACCTGCCGGTCTCCGGCCTGCGCGGGTCGCTGCACGAAATCGTCAACACCGTGGCCGCGGGGCTGGAAGGCCTGCCCGACGCCGCCGCGCAAGCGGTGTGGCACGACAACGCCATGCGCTTTTACCGGATCGAGGCGCCCGCAGCTCGCCTGCGCTGACGCCCGTCCAACCAGGAGTTCCAAATCATGAACCGCATTACGCTCCGCCTGGCCCAGGGCGCCATGGTCGCCATGATGGCCACCATGATCGCGCTGGTCTTCGGCAACGTGGTCCTGCGCTACGTCTTCAATTCCGGCATTGCCTTCTCCGAGGAAGCCTCGCGCTTCGTCTTCATGTGGCTGACGCTGACCGGCGCGCTGCTGGTCATGCACGACAAGGCCCACCTCGGCATGTCCACCGTGGTCTCGCGGCTGGGCGAAAGCGGCCAGCGCGCCTGCCGCCTGCTGGCCGATGCCGGCGCGCTGGGCTGCTGCCTGCTGCTGGCGCACGGCGCCTGGCAACTGGTGACGATCGGCATGGACGACCGCGCCCCCGTCACCGGCGTGCCGCTGGGCGTGGTCTATGCCTGCCTGCTGGTATGCAGCGTCGGCATGGCGGCGATGCTGCTGCACGGGCTGTGGCGGCTGGTGAGCGGCCGCATGCCGCAGCATGAACTGGTGCCGCAGTCTGGCGCCACCGGCGAATGACGGCGGGGAGCCCATCATGACCATCTTTGTATTTGTCGGCTCGCTGCTGGGCGCAATGTCGCTCGGCATGCCCATCGCCTTTGCGCTGCTAACCTCCGGGATCGCGTTGATGCTGCACCTGGGCAATTTCGATACGCAGATCCTCGCGCAGAACATGCTCGAGGGCGTCAACAACTATCCGCTGATGGCGGTGCCGTTCTTCATGCTCGCGGGCGAGCTGATGAACGCCGGCGGGCTGTCCCAACGGATCGTGCGCGTGGCCGACGCGGCGGTCGGGCACGTGCGCGGCGGGCTGGGGTATGTGGCAATTATCGCGGCCACGGTGGTGGCCAGTATCTCCGGCTCGGCCGTGGCCGATACCGCGGCCGTCGCCGCGCTGCTGATCCCGATGATGCGTAACGCCGGCTACAACGTGCCGCGCGCCGCGGGGCTCATCGCCGCGGGCGGCATCATCGCGCCGGTGATCCCGCCGTCGATCGCCATCGTCGTGTTCGGCGTGGTGGCGCAGGTGTCGATCACCAAGCTGTTCCTGGCCGGCATCGCGCCTGGCGCGATGATGGCGTTGACGCTCGCCGTGACCTGGCACTTCTGCGCGCGCAAGGAGAAGCTGGCGCCGGTGGAACCGTTCAGTGCGAGCCGCCTGGCCAAGGCCGCGCTCGACGGCGTGTGGGCGCTGGTGCTGCCGGTGGTGATCATCGGCGGCATGAAGATCGGCGCCTTCACCCCGACCGAGGCCGCCGTGGTGGCGGTGGTCTACGCCATGGTGGTCGGCCGCTTCGTCTACGGCGAGCTGAAGCTGCGCGCCCTGCCCCAGCTGATCGTCACCGCGGCCAAGACCTCCAGCACGGTGCTGTTCCTGGTGGCGTGCGCGCTGGTCTCGGCATGGCTGATTACCATCGCCAATATCCCGGCGCAGGTGACCGACCTGCTCGAGCCCTTTATCGACAACAAGATCCTGCTGATGTTCGTGATCATGGTCCTGGTGATCGTGGTCGGCACCGCGCTCGACCTGATGCCGACCGTGCTGATCATGACGCCGATCCTCATGCCGGTGATCACCAAGGCGGGCATCGACCCGGTGTACTTCGGCGTGATGTTCGTGCTCAACAACGCCATCGGCCTGCTGACGCCGCCGGTCGGCACGGTGCTCAACGTGGTGGCCGGCACCTCGCGTTGCAGCCTGGACAGCGTGATCGCCGGCGTCTGGCCGTTCCTGCTGAGCCTGACCGCGCTGATGTTCCTGTTCGTGCTGTTCCCGCAGCTGATCCTGGTGCCGGCCGCATGGCTGCACTGAGGGACCACCGCTTCCGTTCCCTATTCGCACAACACACCATGTCGTCTATCAACGAGATCGAGGACCTGCGCCGGCTTGCCCGGAAGCGCGTGCCACGCATGTTCTACGAGTATGCTGACTCTGGCTCGTGGACCGAATCCACCTACCGCGCCAATCAGCGCGAGTTCAGCCGCATTTTGCTGCGCCAGCGCGTGGCCGTGGACATCAGTGAACGCCGCTTGGCCACACAGATGCTGGGCCAGGACGTGGCTATGCCGGTGGCGATTGCCCCAACCGGGCTGGCCGGCATGCAGCATGCAGACGGCGAGATCCTGGCCGCGCGCGCCGCGCGCGACTTTGGTGTGCCGTTCACCCTGTCGACGGTCAGCATCTGCTCGATCGAAGACGTGGCCGAGGCCACCGGCGGCCATCCGTTCTGGTTCCAGCTCTACGTGATGCGCGACCGCGCATTCGTCGAACGCCTGATGGACCGCGCCCGCGCCGCGTGCTGCCCGGCGCTGGTGCTGACGCTAGACCTGCCGGTCAGCGCGCAGCGCCACAAGGACCTGCGCAACGGCCTGTCGGCGCCACCGCGGCTGACGCCCTGGAACCTGCTTAACATGATGGGCAAGCCGCGCTGGTGCCTGGGCATGCTGGGCACGCACCGGCGCACCTTCGGCAACATCATCGGCCATGTGCAGGGCGTCGACGACATGAGTTCGCTGGCCGACTGGTCCAGCCGCCAGTACGACCCAACGCTCGACTGGGATGATGTCGCCTGGATCCGCCGCCGATGGCCCGGCAAGCTGGTGCTCAAGGGTATCCAGGATGTCGAGGACGCGCACTTGGCGTGCCGGTCGGGTGCGGATGCATTGATCGTGTCCAACCATGGCGGCCGCCAGCTCGACGGCGCGCCCGCGTCGATCCACGCCTTGCCCGCCATCGCTGAAGCCGTGGGTGATCGCATCGAAGTCCATATGGACGGCGGCATCCGATCGGGGCAGGACGTGCTGAAAGCGGTCGCGCTCGGCGCCAAAGGCGTCTATATCGGCCGCGGGATGCTGTATGGACTGGGCGCCATGGGCCAGGCCGGTGTGACACGCGCGCTGGAGATCATCCGCAAGGAGTTGGACTTGACTATGGCCTTCTGCGGCCACAGCGATATCCGGGGCGTGTGCAAGGACATCCTGCTGCCGCCCCACCCTGCTGTTCCGTAAATCCCTTTTGCTGTAACCACTACCCCAACCGACGATAGACCGACCAGGAGACAATCATGATCTTTCGCGCAACTTTTCAAGCCCGCCACGTGCTGGCGCCGATGGTAGCCGGCGCCGCGTTATGCGCGGCCGCCCTGATCCCCTCGCCCGCTGCGGCGCAACCAGCGCCGTCTTCCGAGTGCAAAGCAGCTTTGTCTGCCCGTGCCGAGAATCCGAACTATCCGCGCAACAGCGTGCCGCGCTACATCAAGACGCCCACCGGCTACCTGCTGGTGCTGCGCATGGGCGACAACGTCTTCGAGCAGATCGAGGCCTTCGCCATCTGCGAGAAGGTGCCCAGCGCCAGCCTGTCCGCCATCGGCTTCGCCAATGTCACGTTCGGCTTCTGGGATGCGGAGAAGAAGCAGTTCAACCCGCGCACCTTCCGCAATGTCGAGATGGCCAGCATCGTCGGCAGCCTGGCCTGGAAGGAAGGTAAGCCATCGATCCACGCGCACGGCGTGGCGGGCGACAGCAGCTTCGATACCTATGGCGGCCATATTCTCTCTATGGAGGTCGGCACCGGCTCGCTGGAGGTAACGGTCACCGCATATCCGCAACAGCTCGAGCGAGGCATCGATCCGCGTATCGGCGCTAATGTGTTGGGGCTGCGCGATACGCACTAAACCTTCAGCTCACGGACTACCCGCCGGCGCCCTCGGTTCGCTATAAGCGCGCAGTAGTCCGTTGAGTCAAAAATGGCGGTTGGCCAAACATCAGCCCTTGCCAGTCCTGCAAGGCAATCGTCTGAAGATCCTTCTCCAGAGCTATTTATCCTCCGCTATGGCCGCAATCAGTCCCATACTGGGGCGAGGCCATCTGGAGTGACTTCGCGGCCATCGCGGTCACGGCGATTTGCGCCATGTCCTCAGGTTGACGGTATACGGCAGCGCTCCGCCGTGGAGAGCAGTCAATTCCGCCGAGGCCGCCCCCCTAGCTTGGCTCACGTGGACGCTGTGAAATTCGTCCCTTTAGTCTGCATCCCCAGCGGGCATCTTGGATGGGTAATCGTCGCTAAAGATCACTGCTCAGCCCTAACCGGTCATGCCGTTGCCCGCGCCATGCAGCACGCCAAACAATGCCGCCGCGGGCGCGCCGGCGATGCCAATTGCGAGCGCGCCTGCTGGATGAAGTGCCGCGGCAATGCGGGCCGAAAGCAGCGGATGGACTTTACGTAGCAAGCGAACTCGAGTATCCGGGAGGCGACCTGGGCAGGGCCGATGAGAGCACCGACCATTACGGCCGTGGCCAGTGTGGCGCCACCGGTTTGCAGCAGCCGCGGCAAATGCGCCCCATGGCCGTGCTGACGAACCATGTGGCGGCGAAGACAAAAGCCAGCACGAACGATGCAAAACGCTGCGAGCGGCTCGTGGCTTTTTATTCATGCCGACACCATGGATCAAAACCACCAGTCCGTGCATCTTTTAGTGCTGCGGCGTCAGGTGTCCAGTTTCCACTTGATCGAACAGCCAAACGCCGGGTGTTGCTGCGCAGGACCTTCGCCGGTCTGCGCGACCTGCCGCATCGCTTCGAAGAGGTCGCGCGGCGCACCGGCCACCGGGTCTTTGCGCGACGCGTCCACGCGACCCCGGTAACGCAGCCGCAGGTTCGCATCGAAGCCGAAACACTCGGGCGTGCAGACCGCACCATATGCGCGGGCCGTCTGTTGCGTCTCGTCATAGAGATAGGGAAACGGCAAGCCGGCGTCTGCCGCGAACGCGACCATCCGGTCGAACGAGTCCTCCGAATAAGTGCGCGCGTCGTTCGCGTTGATGCCCACGATGCCGATGCCGAGCGGCGCGAGATCGCGCGCGTCCCGGATCAGCTGTGCCAACGCGCCCTTCACGTAAGGGCAGTGGTTGCACATGAACACCACGACGACGCCACGCTCGCCGCGCACGTCGTCGAGTGTGAGCGTTCTGCCGTCGATGGCGGGCAGCGAGAACCTGGGCGCTGCGGCGCCCAGATCGCCTGCGGGGGATTCGGTACCCATTTGCGTGCTCCTCGGGCGGCCAGGATAGCCGTGTCTTTCATTCGCGAGCCTATACCTCGAGACGCACCCCGAAGATTTGCTCACCGATTGGCGTGATTGGGAGATCAGCCATCACACAGGAACTCGCCCACCATTTCATCACACTCCTAAAAACGGGCAACGTCCCACTGGATTCTTCCCGCCAGATGTCTTCTGCAATTTTACCTTGCCGAAATAGTCTCCCCAGCGGCTATGGCACGGCCCGCATCCCAGGTTACGCGACGCATTGAGGGTCCAGGCTACCGGAACTTCGCGCCCCTGGCCGAGAACAGGCCAAACCGTCCGGCATCACTGACCACAGTTTGCCCAATCCCCTATTGGCGACAGAGCTGGGGGTGGCCAGAGATGGGCCGGCGTGACGACAACTGCATATTAGATCACGGCATCGCGCAGCCGTTCCATCCGCTCAGGGCCGAAGTCCCGCCGTACGATCGCTCATCGGCGGTGGCGGCACGCACGTGGCTATTGCTCGGATGTTCAGCACTTCACAAGGATTTGACCCCCTACTCCGCGCCTCAAATTCCCCGCCCGTACGCCAGTTTCGACTTTAGCTCAGGCCCAACTCAGGGCTGGCTCTTGGGCGCCGACGCAGGGTGGCTATGCGTTGCCGCGGCGGAAGCGCCTTGGCCGCCGGCACTCCCCATACTGCGGTCAACCTTGCCGTGCGCTTCGCTCTTGTCCTTTTTGGGACTCTCGCCGGAGGCACCGCTGGCGGCCTGCACAGACGGCTCCGCGCGCCTGCCAGTGTCAGTCCCAGGTGTTGGAGGGGAACCGTAGCGACCGCCCTGGGCCCAAGCCGCAACGGCTGTTAGCGAAAGGGCGGCGAGGAAGGCTAGCCTTTTCATTGCTGTCTCCTTTCATGTGAGATCGCGCGCTCAGAGGGGGACGCGTCTTAGATTTCTCAGGCCATTTTCACATAAGAGTTGCACCAACCATTTGCCGCGACCTGCTTACCACCGTAGATGGGGCAGGGTCCCCACGCGTCGCGGGCCTTTCCTTGAAACAATTGGCAGTTGCTGCACTTCTGCCTTGCCTCGTGTTTGGGAAATCTGGCCTTATCGACCTTCGTTGTGTCGTGCTTATATCCAAGTGAAACGGCTTGCGGATCGTTTTCATCAAGCTTCCCCGCTTGTGCGTTTGCCGGGGACTCGATGCCGGCCACTGTGGCCGTCACTATGCTCGATATACCCTTCAGAAATGTTCGTCGAGTAGTCATCGCATCACCTTCAGTCGAGAGATCGTTACGGCTTGTGTTCACGCCGGCAGCATAAGCTCCCATCCTTTCACGGTAGACGCTCGCGCTGGAAACACAAGCCTGAGACATCTCTTAGCTGCGAACTTGGCTCCGCGCCGGCACGCAGCATCGGCTGGCCTCCGAACTAGGCTGCTTGGCCGGCGCGACCTTGGAGAACAGCAGCAGCGGCATGGGGGAACGAATGACGAAATAAAATAGCCCCGACCGGGCAGATGTCAACCTCGTCAACAGCGGGCTTCCGAGGCAAGGTGCCGCCCAGTTGGCCCGGCCGTGGCGCGCCGCCAGCGCCCGCCTATCGGCCTTCGCCATTGCGCTGTTCTCCGCCCTGTATTCGACCGCCCGGCCATTGCTGCCGTTGCATATGCTTGGACTCTAAGTAGAAGCCAACCGGAAATATTCGACGCTCTGCCCGGCATTCCTGCTGCAAAAGCGGCGCGACAAGGCTGCGGCCAAACGCCGCTTCGCTCTACCCCTGCCGGCGAAGGGCATCGATGACCTTGCCGTGCTTTAGCACCTTGTTGACGGCGACATTGATCCGCATGTCGTACTGCAATCCCACACGCGTTGGCGTAAGCTGGATTATTACCAATTAAGCAGGCGCCTGTAGCCACCGGCAGGATTACCGCCCTAGCACACCAATCCCATGGAGTCATCGTGAACATCACCATCGCTAACCCTCTCATTTCGCTGATCGCGGGAATCCTGATTCTTGTCATCCCGCGGCTGCTTAACTACATCGTCGCCATTTACCTGATCGTCATCGGCCTGCTCGGACTGTTTGGCGGACATTTGCGCTGAGTGGACGCGGTGTCCTACTTCGTTTCGGGCGCCGTTTGGGAGACATTTCCGCAATCAAGCGCGTCGCGGCCCCCGCGACGCCCACATCTCGAAAAGCGGACCCCGATTTGGTCCTCACGGCCCGCTAAGAAAACTGACGAAGGTGGTGTACACCGTGCGCTGGATGAAGGACGCCGACCCGCGGCTGGTGAAGGGGGACTTCGTCAAAGTTACTGGCAAACTGAAGGCCGACTTTTATCTGTCACGCGAGGGCAAGCCCACCGGCACGCTGCTCATCATCGCATTCGAAGCAGCGAAGATTGCCAAGCCGACGCAGCAATCTGCGGCCACGGCAGAGGCGGTGGTAGCCCAGGAGGGATAAGGCTTGATTTTGATTTCAGCCGCCCGTCAACGGGTGGCTGTTTGTCCGCATTGTCGCCGGCGAAGAGAACTGCCGTCTGGCAGCCGTAAGCTGAGCGTGAGGCCGGCGTCGATGAAGCACTGGGACCATCAGAGCCTAGGGGTTGTTGGCAAGGTCTCGCACGACCGCCTCAAGACCGACAACCACTTGCGCCAGCTTGTCGAAGTCAATTTTGTCGATGGTGTCTTGCTCGCTGTGATAGTAAGGGTACCTGTATGGGGCGGTATCGGTCACCATCAAAGATGGGTAGCCCTGGTCCATGAACGGTGCATGGTCTGACCAGTCGATGCCGGGAATTACCCGCGGGCCAGCAATCCCTTCAGACGGGAAAGCCGCATGTTTTCGAAATAAGCGAGTGACTTTGCGCACTAAACCGAGAGACCCGACGTTGCCCACAAAGCCGATGAAATTCCCTTGTTCCGGATAGAACGCTTTCAGCGGGCTGGGGTATTTCTGCGAGCCCTTTACGTCGGAGTAGTACCCCATGGTCTCCAGCGAGAACATCGCTATTACATTTTCTCGCTTTTCCTTGAGCGACCGAACATGCACGCTGCTACCCATGAGCTTCGTCCGAAAGAACGGCTCCTCTTCGTTTGTATACAGTGCGAACACAATGTCGGACTGAGCCGTTGCGCCAGCGTCTTTCAGACGCTTGGCCAGCTCAAGAATACTTGCCACACCTGACCCATTGTCGTTAGCGCCGGGCGAACCTATCGCAGAGTCATAATGCGCTCCAACTACGATTATGCGCTTACCAGGCAGAGTTCTGCTCGGAACCGTGACAATCAGGTTGCGAACCTTCTTTCCCAGGGCGTCATACTCCTGTCTACTGACGACGTACCCTTCAGCCGCCAGAGTGCGCTCAATATACTGCGCGGCGGCTTCGAGTTCCGCGTACTTCTGGACATTGTGCTCTGCCGTGGCCAGGTTCAAGACGTGTTCACGCAGTCGCGCCGAGAGACCCAGTTCATCCGTCGACATGGTCGGCAGTGGACCGCTGTGTGAGTGGCCAGGCATCTGAGTAAGCACAAGCATTGCGACCCATGCAAGCCCAAAGACCACGAGCAAGACGACGGCAATCCTGGGCAGACCTAACCACTCAGCGAACTTTGGCATCATGAACCCTTGTCGAGCCAGAAAGTCACTGCGACGCCGAACATCAGACGCATCGACTAGCTATCTCCGTGGTGTCGATGGTGTCCGTGGTATCCATAGCCCCAGTACCCGTACGGACTATAGCCGTATCCGCTATCGTAAGGCACCACGACACAATCGCCGAGCAGCGTGGAGGGGGCAAGCCGAGCGCGATCCAGTGGGACCAGTCACACGCTACATGCATATGCGTAGCCGTGCGTGAAGATGGGGGTATTTTGATTTCGCGCGCTTCCTGCACGCAGCGCGCCCAGCATTCGATACTGCTCAAGAACGTGCTGCCGAAAAACTGCCCACCCCTCCGGTGGAATGGGATCGAAATCGCGCTGGAAGATGGCCAGCCGCGCCGAGGAGCAGTCATGATGATGTGGCAAGCGTGCGGAGCCAGCGACGTCGCTGACCTGGCTCCCTTTCCTGCTCCAGTTCAGACATGAACGAAGCCGTCGGTCACTGAGTTGACCAGTACGCCGTCAACGTAGACGGATACCGGTTCGCCATCCGGTGACATCAGCAGGCCGCCTGGCGAAGGTTGGCCTGGAATCTTCATCCGTCCACCCTGGATGGCGTTCATCTGTTTGCTGTCCAGGGCTTCTTCGCCCGGTAGGTCTTTAACGTTCAGAGTGGTCATTGCAGTCTCCAGCTAAGGGCGGGCCAGCGCCCGGGTTCTGATCGCGCGTCGGGTAGCACGCGCTGGAGAACAACGCAGGGACTGTGCCAACTGCCAGACAGCTTGACGGGTTGCCGTCTAGGCAGCGGGAGCGGGCCGGGAGGCCACAATTATCCCGTCACGGTCGCTCCCTGGTCCATGAGGTGTTGGATAGCGCCACACAATCGGTGTCGCATTGGTTGGACGTAGACAGACTGCACGCTTCCTGGCCAGCTTGAATCAGTGCACGCGTGCAGCAGTTGTCAAACTAGCCGCTCCTAGTTCGAGCGTAATAGCCTCCACACGGCGCGACGGGCTCGCTTGCGCCGCAGCTGGTTTCGGTTCTGAAACACCGCAGTTCGAAAAGAAACATCAAATGCAGAATCTCATTGACCACGGATTGCGCGTTTCCTAGGCTCAATGCGCCGAGAGAAAACATCACATGCTTGCGAAAAACGTCGTCGAGCCAGGCGGCAAGTGTGTGACCACAACGAGGAGGCCAAGATGCGTGCACTGTCTGGGACCCGCAACAAACTATCCCGTTGGCTATTCCTGCTGCTGGCCATCGCGCTGTTCAGCGCGTCCCTTTCTCGGGCGCAAGCCGCGGGCAAGAATGACTATGAGTACTTCGTCACCGGCAGCACGGCGGACGTATCCTCGCAAAAGCCGCCACACAGCCCTGGCTTGGTGCTGATGGGCGGCGGCCCCGACGTGGACAACGCATTCAAATGGATGATCCAGAAATCCGGCGGCGGCAATTTCCTGATTATCCGCGCAACCGGTACGGATGCCTATAACCCCTATATCTTCAACATGGGAGGCATGGCATCGGTCGCCACCCTGATCATCAAGACCCGCGATGGCGCCAATGACCCTGTCGTGATCGAAAAGATCCGGCAGGCAGAGGCCATCTTCATTGCGGGTGGCGATCAGAGCGATTACATCAACTTCTGGAGCGGAACCGACGTGCAAACCGAACTGCAAAGATCGGCCGACCGGAATGTGCCCATCGGTGGCACCAGCGCCGGCCTCTCGGTGCTTGGGCAGTTCATCTTTGCCGCCCTCAATGGCACACTCACCTCCGACGAAGCGCTGGCGAATCCGCTGAACAAGCGCATCACGCTGGTGCGTGACTTCCTGTCGCTTCCCGGCCTGGGCTTCGTCATTACCGATGCGCATCTGGACGCCCGGGACAGGATGGGACGTCTGGTGACATTCCTGGCGCGCATCGTGGGCGATGGCTGGGCCGGTCCGCAGGCGGCCAGGGGCATCGGCGTGGATGTGGACACCGCCCTCGTGGTGGACCGTGGTAAGGCTTCGCTGGTACGCAATCCGGGCACTTCCGGCTCGGTCTACTTTCTGCGCAGCACTTCCATCCCTGCCCTGCCGTTTTCGCCCAAGACGCCGCTGACCTATACCAGCGTGTCCGTGCAACGCATGTCCGGCGCCGGAACTTTCGACCTGGACAACTGGGCGAGCTACGATGGTGGCGTGGTCAGCTATAGCCTGTCGGTGACCAACGGCGTGCTGACTACCACCCAACCGGGCGGCGCGATCTATTGACGCGCCCCCGGGTATGGCACGACATACGCCTCGGCCGATGATCGGCGCGGCGCGGAAATTCACCAATGACCAATCCCATCGACGAGCAAATCGCAGCCCGCCGGCAGGCGTTGGGAGACGGTCCACTTTGAGCTGGCGCTGATGGCGTTGCTGCTGGGTTTTGCGCTGGCAGCCATAGATATCGCTGCATGGGCCGCGCTCGAGCGGTTGGGCTATCTGGATGTGCCACCCGGCTATTTCAATCTGGTGCACTGGCTTCCATCCTGGTTAGGGTCCAGGTGCGCGCGATGGATCCGCCAAGCGCTACCCTCTCGAGATCGAACAGCTTTGTGGCAAGCCGACGGTCGGCCAGGTCGGCCGGCGGCAGCGGACAACCCAAGGCAGCTCGCAAATCCCGCGCCAGCCGGTCGATGACCTTGGCCCCAACCCTGTCGCTGCTGCCGCTCGAGGATGTCGCGCCCAATCTGCCAATATAGGCCGACGAGTTCACGATTCACCGACAACCTGGCACGTTGACGTGCCTGCTCCACTCGCCGTTTTAGGTCGTCGAGCCAGTCTGTGTAATCGCCAATAGGAAGTGTCGTGTCAAGCATGGGCGCTCGTGAGGCCGGACCGGCGGCGCCGGCCCAGCGCCCATTATCCCGGCATTCGGCGCACAGGCAATGTGTATTGAAAGGCGCTTATTCGGGGGCTCGCTGAGTGATTTAGCCATTATCTAGAGATATCCGTAAGGCAAAACGCCGCCCTCGCGCGGCGCGCTGCCCCGATCTCGAGGTGCGGAGTCCGCTCTTCCGTCCATCGTGGACGGCGAGCACAATCAGGCAGAAGCTTGTACGCAGGAGGACTGCCCCATGCGCATCACCACCGTTCGGCGCCAGCTCGAAGCCCTTGGAATTCATTGCCGCGATCGCATCGAAGATGAGGCGCGCGATGGCATCCTGGTCATCAACGACAGATTGCATGTCAGCGTCTCCCATTTGGAAGCCGGGGTGCATCTGGTTCAGCGCAATGCCGACGGCAGTTGTCTCTTCTATCCTGAAACCAGGTCGATGGCGGAACTCGCTGTCCAAATTCGGGAGGCCTTGGGTCGCATGGGCGAGCCAGGTCGCGCAAGAGCTTGATCCTCTATCCGATCTGGTTACCGCAGGTCGACAGGCGCATAGAATAGGTGCGGTAACGTGTCCAGGCTCATGGAATCGCTGGAAGCCCTCCTCCCAGTCGCCCAAAGTTCGGTAATCGGGTGCGTCCGCTGGAATTCCACCACCGGTCCGTTCGCGCGCGCAAACCGACTAGGCAATTCGAGGGAGCGCATAGTGGTGGAGATATGCGCCGGATCCAATTCCCGAATCATCGCAGCAACGCTCTTCGCATTGAGATCCGTGCCATGTGAGAGCAGTGTGGCGTACAGCGAAACGAGTTCACGCGCGTCTCGCGCGCGGGTCGGCTTTGGCGTGTTCGATCGCCGTGAGTGTTTCTGAGTCCAGCACTGCCTGGGCGTCGGACGAAATGGCAAACAGTTTGCCGTCGATGTCATGGACGTGTAACTGCTCATGGGTGACAGCATCCGTCACCAGCGCGCGGCCGGTCAGGCGCAAGGCGGCTTGGAGATGTGATTGTCCCGAGACGATCCGGTAATTACGTCCTTCTGATCGTCTCACCACCGCGTCAGTGGGGATCTCGCTGAGCTCGATAGCGCCGAATCCGGGGAGCGACATTTCCTCGATGCGATTCTTGATGCAGGCGACCATCACGGCGGCGCCGCGGCGCTCGGTTGCCGCAAGCCGTTCATATTGACCGAGGAGGATGTTGGCCTTCTCGATTGAGGGCGTCGTATAGACAAAGGATTGGATGGCGGTCGGCGGGCGAGTCAACCGGGTCGCCATGATTGCGAATGCCCAGTCCCTCTTGTAGTTGCAGTGTGGGCAAACCCAGCCGTACTTGGTGGCAATCAGGATGCCAGGGGCACCACCTTCGACTCCGTGGCGATGATCGGCGCTGTTCCTGCAGGTGAAGGCGCGCAGAACCGGGCCGCCGAGGCCAACCTGGTTCTCGTTGAGCTTCTGGACCTGATCGTCGGTGAACGGTGCGCGAATGTAACTCATGGCATTGAGAAGCCAGCTTCGGCGTGGCGTGGCTATCGCCGCGCAGCCCGCACCCGCCACGCTCGGGAGTCTGCCCGGCGGCTAACAGAAACTCTGGGCGCCAGGACACACTGCGGCCGCCGCCTCCTTCCAGTTTATGCCCGGGAGAAGGTCTATGTTGCTTTGGCCGGGCAACCTTTTGTGTGCTGCCCGACCTAAATCCATTCCGCTTCCTCGAAGCAGCTAGGACAAATCTGCCCGTACTGCTCGTGGCGGCGGGGAGGGGGAAGGGAGTGTTGCGTCCGGCACTCGGTTGGTTCCGTTTCGGATTGCGGGCCGGCGACGCCGGTCTCCCCTCATCATCCGGGTCGGTCAGCTGGCGAGCAATGCAAGGCCCCGTCCCTTGGGGCGGCACCGCCGCGAGAACACCACCCAACCTGGAAATGTTCCTCGGTCTGCCCGGCATTGACCGCCCGCTGCAGCCAGTCCGCACACCTCTGGCCGGCCCGGGCTTGAACTTGGTTCGGGTCACCGGCACCCGGCGCCTCGTTGCCACCAGGCGGCGCGACGCAGTGGCTTCCGAAGTTCATCAAGAGCCGAGCGCGAAACATCGCCTTTACTTTTGGCTCCATCCGCCTCGATGGTGAAGTACACCCGCTCCCCGTCGTCGGACGGCTTCGGCGAATGTATCGAGAAGGAATTGGCATTTTCAACTCCTCTGGCTTGATGAAGGAATCAGCGTGTTAGTCCAGATCTTGAATGATGTCGATCGCCCGCTTGCCGTAATAGAGCGCGGCCTGCTCCGCCGCCGCCAGAAGTAGTCGCTGCGGTCGCCTGCCGGCCCATAGATCATGTCGTCGTCCCGGTCAGCCGTGTAGCGGATGGCAATCATGTAGCCCCACTTTTGCCCTGGGGGCGGTTCCATTCGGCCCTTCTCCGCGATCTCAAAGGCGATCGCGCGGACAGACATGCCGCGGTACTCCTCAGTGATCCAGCGCATCCGTTCGCTCATGCCTGATCCCCTGCCCAGCGGATCGGAACCTTGCCAGGCTCAACTGTGCGCGTCCACCCAGGCCTTCGCCCAGGCGATCCCGGCTGCCGCAGCACGCTCAAACGAAGGGTAGTACCCCAAGGGATCCGAGCCTTCCACGAGGCGCCCATCCATTTCAACTGCACCGGCTGCCTCGAAGGATCCATCGCCAAGCTGCTTTGCAAAGCCGCGGACGGTGTAGCCCTGGTAGCTTTCGATTGTCATGACGACCTCCGATCTAGACGGGAAATCGTAGCATGAAGCACCTGAGCACCCAGACACTCGACGAAGAGGCCGGCGCCATCCTTTCCGACTGCGAGCAGTACCGCTACCGCCTCTGGCGCGAGTGGGACGCCAGCCGGCCGGCGCTGGGGGGCGCGGAATGCAATGACGTTAGGAAGGACGGCGAATCGCGCTGGCGAGACGCCCGGAAGTCCGCGATGTAACGGATCGCCCTGCTCGCTGTTCGAGCGACAGCGCATGGATGCTCGGGGTATCGACTTCCAAGCCTAACGATGCAATCACCCATTTCATTGCTTTGCCGCGGGCCTCGAAGGCATTCACACCATCGCGCCGCATTTTCGCGGCTACCAGCGGCTCGAGCGCATCGTGCAGGCGGCTTTTCGCGTCGCGCAACGCCCGTTGTGTCCCTCCTGGCTTGCTTGAAGCAACGTCGTCGGAGACGCGGGCGAGAGGGATTCGTCTGGCCGGTACAGCGGGTTGGCCGCGACGTCGACACAATGAACCGCCCGGCCCTTCGAGGTGCGCCCCGGTCAAGAAGGTGTGCTCGGACTTAATGCTTGCCGTGCGATCAATTCATATGCGGCAATGCCGCAGAGTGAAGCTCGCGTTCTCATGGATGCTGCGAGCGATCTTGCGGAATGGCATGTTCGGGCAGCTGTTTCTTCAGCGCGCATCCACCACAGTCGTGCTGGCTGGCTCGATAGATGACGGTGTCGGCCATCGTGATGTGATCCGCAGGGTATCCGGAACTGGCGCCGACTGATCCGTCCACTATATGCGCGCGGTAGCGCCGGCTCCCGGGATTGGCCGTGCAACACGGAATTGACTATGCGGATGCTTCGTGGTTGCCGCGCAATTCGCCGCCGGCAATCACCAGCGGCGCTTCGAAGTACCGGACGACCGGGTCCGCGCCGTAGAACCCTGCCATCTGCAGACGCCAGGCATCGCCGAGTGCCTGCTCCGCAGCAGCGGTGTCCTGCCACAGAAACACCGCCCCGCCCTGTCGCGCTTTCGGGTCATACAGGTACGTCTTGTGCAACAGCGCCGGATTCTCCTTCCAGTGTTCGGCAGTCTTGCGGCAGTGCGCAACGAACGCCTCCCGGGTCATACCGTCAGGCAGGCTGAATAAGACTGTGACTATCATCATTTTCAGGGCTCCTGAGCCAGAAGTGACGATTTTGCACGTGTGTGCACGTTTGCCCCCGGAGGTCGGGCCGTTTGCCCCCGGAGGCGGGCGAGCGGACGGCAAATCCCGATTGGCATTTTCTCGTCCGCCACGGGTGGCTGCCAGCTAGCCGTATAGGCCACGCGGCTTCAATGTCAAGCTCCGTCAGAATCGGTATGCCGGTAACTTGGGTCAGACCTTCAAAAATCACCTATTGCTGGTAGCAACATCCGCTATTTTACGGGCGCATTAAATTCTCGGCCGACAGCGCTATGCGGAAATAGGATAACAAAATTAAATATTTTGATCCGTATCGTCGCGCCCTGGCTCGAGCTTTTTTCCAACCTATTTTTGCGGTAACCCATTGGACGAAGCGCATCGCCGTAGCCAATTGCGCTTCTTCGGCGATTACACCTCGCTCGCCGATCCGGGGAAATGTGTAAATCTTTCCTCTTGGCACAGCGCCGATATCCTTTGCTACAGACGGCTCTGCGCCCTCCTACCGCCACTTTCTTGCACGGTACGAGATCACCCCAGGAAGGGCGCATCCCAGCGCTCGTCCCTGACCTGTACCTTGCCGGCCTCCACCCGAACCGGAAAGGTCGCCACCGGCTCGTAGGCGGGCGGGGACAGCGCCTCGCCCGTCAGCAGGGAAAAGTGCGAGCCGTGGCGCGGGCAGACGACTTCCTGGCCTTCCACGTCACCGCCGCAAAGCGGCTCGGCCTCGTGCGAGCAGAGGTCCTCGATGGCGTAATAATTGCCACCCACATTGAATACGGCGACCTGTACGCCATCGACATCGACGCTGCGGCAAGTGCCGGGCGCGAACTCGTCGGCCCGGGCGACATCGATCCACTCGCTCATCTCAGAGCAGCCCCAGTTCCAGGCGCGCCGCCTCGCTCATTCGTTCTCTCGACCAGGGCGGGTCCCACACCAGTTCAACCTCGACTTCGTCCACCCCACTGGCTTCCATTACGGCGCCCTCCACCACACCGGGGAAGGTCTGCGCCACCGGGCAGCCCGGCGCGGTCAGCGTCATGCGGATGCCCACCTTGCCGCTGGATTCGTCCACCGATAACTGGTAGATCAGGCCAAGGTCGTAGATATTGACCGGGATCTCGGGGTCGTACACGGTGCGCAAGGCCGCTATCACCCGCCCCTCCAGGCTGTCCGGCTCAGGCTCGAACCTGTCTTCGTGTTCCTCGGCCTTGCGCAGCCAATCGATCATGCTCATCGCTTTACTCCGTTGAGACCGGCTTGGCGCTGTTCTCCAAAGCGGCTTGCATGGTATGCCAGGCCAGGGTTGCGCACTTCACGCGCGCCGGGAACTCGCGCACCCCTGCCAGGACCTCCAGCTTGCCCAGCGGCACGCCGGCCCGCCCCGGCTCTGCGGTCACCAGCGCGTGGAAGGCAGAGAACAAGGCCCGCGCCTGTGCCTCGGTCTTGCCCTTGAGCGCCTCTGTCATCAGCGAGGCGGAGGCGGTGGAGATGGCGCAGCCCGAGCCATCGAAGCTGGCGTCCTCGATCACCCCATCGCTGATTCTCAGGTACAGCGTCAGCCGGTCGCCGCACAGCGGGTTGAACCCCTCGGCGCTGCGGTTCGCTGCCGCCAGCCGCCCGAAATTGCGCGGCGAGCGACTGTGGTCGACGACCACTTCCTGGTAGAGGTTGCGCAGATCAGACATCAGGCGAATACCTCCTGTGCCGCGCGCACGGCAGCAAACAGTGCATCCACTTCTTCACGCATGTTGTACAGCGCGAAGGAAGCGCGCACCGTGGCAGGCACGCCGAAGCGTTCCATCACGGGCATGGCGCAATGGTGGCCGGCACGGACCGCCACGCCGTGCTGATCGAGGATGGTGCCGACATCGTGGGGATGGATGCCGTCCAGGGTGAACGAGAGGATGCTCGCCTTGTCGGCAGCCGTGCCAATCATGTGCAGGCCGGCGATCTGCGCTGCCTGCGCGCTGGCGTAGGCGAGCAGCGCGTGCTCGTGGGCGGCGATGGCCTCCAGGCCAAGCGCGCGCACATACTCGATGGCGGCGCCAAGGGCGATGACGCCGGCGATATTGGGCGTGCCGGCCTCGAACTTGTAGGGAAGCTCATTGTATGTGGTCCTGTGGAACGTGACCTCGCGAATCATGTCCCCGCCACCCTGGTACGGCGGCATGGCATCGAGCAGCGCAGCCTTGCCGTAGAGCACGCCGACGCCGGTGGGGCCGTAGAGCTTGTGCCCGGAGAAGGCGTAGAAATCGCAATCAAGGGCCTGTACGTCGACCTTGAGGTGCGGCACCGCCTGCGCGCCATCAATCAGCACCGGGATGCCCCGGGCATGGGCCAGCTCGATGATGTGTCGCACCGGGTTGACCGTGCCGAGCGCGTTGGAGAGGTGCGTCAGCGCGACCAGTCTGGTGTGCTGACCGAGCAATCGCGCGAACTGTTCCAGCATCAGCTCGCCGGCATCGTTGATCGGCGCCACCTGCAGCGAGGCGCCGGTGCGCTGGCACACCAGTTGCCACGGCACGATATTGGAGTGGTGCTCCATCGCGCTGATCAGGATCTCGTCGCCCGGGCGCAGGCGCTGGCCGAAGCTTGCCGCCACCAGGTTGATCGCCTCGGTGGTGCCGCGCACGAACACGATTTCCTCGCGCCCGGCGGCGTTGATCAAGTCTCGCACCGCGTCGCGCGCGGCCTCGTAGGCATCGGTGGCGCGCTGGCTCAGGGTGTGCACGGCGCGGTGGACATTGGCATTGAGCGCGCTGTAGTAATGTGCTTCGCAAGCGATCACGCTTCGCGGCTTCTGGGTGGTGGCGGCGTTGTCCAGGTAGACCAGCGGCTTGCCGTTGACGGTCTGGCGCAGGATGGGGAAATCCTGGCGCAGCCGCTCCACCTGCAGGCCGGCGGCCGGCACCGCGCGCTCCACGGCCACCCGTTCATGCGCCGCCGTGTTCATGGCAGCTCCTTCACAGGCGCCGGCAGCTTGCCGCGCAAGAGCGTTTCCAGCCGCGTGCGCAATGGGGCGGAGCCGAGCCGCTTGACGACCTCCTCGGCAAAGGCAAAAGTCAGCAGGGCACGCGCCGCGGCATCGTCCATCCCACGCGAGCGCAGGTAGTAGATCTGCTCGGCATCGAGCTGGCCCACGGTGGCGCCGTGGCCGCATTTGACATCGTCAGCATAGATCTCCAGCTGTGGCTTGGTGTCCACCTCGGCTTGGTCGGACAGCAGCAGGTTGCGGTTGGACTGATGCGCATCGCTGTGCTGGGCATCGGCATGCACCACCACCTTGCCGTTGAAGACGGCGCGCGAGGCGCCCGCCAGCACGCCTTTATACAACTCGCGACTCTTGCTGTGCGGGCTGGCGTGGTCGATGCGGGTGTGGTGGTCGATATGCTGCCGTCCGGCGGTCATATACAGCCCGTCCAGCGAACACTCGGTATGCTCGGCATTCAGCCCGACTTCGATGTCGACCCGCGCCAGGGCGCCTCCCAGGGCAAAGGAACTGGAGGCGAAGCGGCTACCCTGCCGCTGGTCCAGGTTCACGCCGGCGATATGGAAGGCCTTGAGGCTCTCCTGCTGCAGCTTGTGATGTTCGACCTGGGCATCGCGCTCGGCAACGATGTCAGTGATGGTATTGGTGCAATAGCCCAGGCCATCCAGGCCCGCGTGGTGCTCCACGATGCAGACTCGGCTGCCGGCTTGCGCCACCACGAGGTTGCGCGCATGGGTAGCCAGCTCGCCAGCCGTGGCGAGGAACAGCAAATGGATTGGCTGATCCGGCACGGCGCCCGCCGCCACGCGGATATAGGCACCGTCGGTCATGAACGCCATGTTCAGGGCGGCGAAACCGGACGGGTAGTCGCTTGCGCGAGGCAGGAGCAGCGCTTCCAGGCAGTCCGGTGCGCGCTCCAGCGTGGCGGCGAGGCTGGCGAGCTCCAGGCCCGCAGGCAGCGCTCCGATGCGCGACCACTGCGGCTGGTGCACGCCATTGACGAACACCAGCAGGTGCGTGCCGTCCAGGGCGAGCCCCTCGATCAGCCCTGCCACGGCGGCGTCCAGGCCGTCGCCGGCCTGCGGCAGTGCCACGGCAAAGCGGCTTCTCTCGAGTGCGGCCACGCTGGTGTATTTCCAGTCCTCCTGGCGCAGCGTGGGGAACCCGGCCTGGGCGAAATGATCCAGCGCCTGGCGGCGCGCGTGCGCGAGCCAGCCCAGGCGGCGGCCCGGTAGCGCGGCCTCGACGCGGTCGAACTCGGCGAGATAGTGTTCCAGTCCGCTTGCGCTCATGCTGAAGACTCCATCCCGGTGGCAGCCTGCGCCTCCACCCCGGCATAGCCGCGCCGCTCCAGTTCGCGCGCCAGCTCGGGCCCACCGGACCTGGCAATGCGCCCGTGCGCAAGCACATGAACCTGATCCGGCACGATGTAATCAAGCAGGCGCTGGTAGTGCGTGACCAGCACAATGGCGCGTTGCGGGCTGCGCATGGCTTCGATGCCCCTGGCGACGATCTTGAGCGCGTCGATGTCGAGGCCGGAGTCGGTCTCGTCGAGAATGGCGAGCCGGGGCTCCAGCACCGCCATCTGCAGGATCTCGTTGCGCTTCTTCTCGCCGCCGGAGAAGCCTTCGTTCACCGAGCGGTAAAGCAGGTCCGGGTCCATTTCCATGAGCTGGAGCTTGTCCTTGACCAGGGCCAGAAAATCGATGGCGTCCAGCTCCGGCTCGCCGCGGTGCTTGCGGATCGCGTTGAGCCCCGCCTTGAGCAGATAGATATTGGAGACGCCGGGGATTTCCACCGGATACTGGAAGGCGAGGAAGATGCCCGCGCGGGCGCGCTCTTCCGGCGGCATGCCAAGCAGGTTGGTGCCGTCATAGAGGACTTCGCCCGCAGTCACGGTGAAGCGGTCGCGGCCGGCCAGTACGTGGGCCAGGGTGCTCTTGCCCGAACCATTCGGGCCCATGATGGCATGCACCTCGCCGGCCTTCACGCTGAGGTCGATGCCGTGAAGGATGGGCTTGTCGTCTACGCTGACGTGCAGCTTGCGAATCTCAAGCATGGCTGGCGTATTTCTCCAATGCAGCTCCGATGCGGCGCGCCCCTGGCGCGCCACCCTTACCCGATACTGCCTTCCAGGCTCACGCCCAGCAGTTTCTGGGCTTCCACCGCGAATTCCATCGGCAACTCCTTGAATACTTCCTTGCAAAAACCGTTCACGATCATCGACACTGCATCCTCCGCGCTGACACCGCGGCTCTGGCAATAGAACAACTGGTCCTCGCCGATGCGCGAGGTAGAGGCCTCGTGCTCGACCTGGCCGGTGGCATTCTTCACCTCGATATAAGGGAAGGTGTGGGCGGCGCATTTGTCCCCCAGCAGCAGGGAATCGCACTGCGAGTAGTTGCGCGCGCCGACTGCGCTCCTGGCCATCTTCACCAGCCCGCGGTAGGCGTTCTGGCCGTGACCGGCCGAAATGCCCTTGGAAAGGATGGTGCTCCTGGTGTTCCGGCCGAGGTGCGTCATCTTGGTACCGGTGTCGGCCTGCTGGTAGTGGTTGGTCAGCGCGACTGAATAGAACTCGCCGACTGAGTCGTCGCCCTGCAAGATCACGCTTGGATACTTCCAGGTGATGGCGGAGCCGGTCTCCACCTGGGTCCACGAAATCTTCGAGCGCGCGCCGCGGCAATCGCCGCGTTTGGTGACGAAGTTGTAGATGCCGCCCTTGCCTTCCTTATCGCCCGGGTACCAGTTCTGCACCGTCGAGTACTTGATCTGTGCGCCTTCCAGCGCGATCAGCTCCACCACCGCCGCATGCAGCTGGTTCTCGTCGCGCATCGGTGCGGTGCAACCTTCCAGATAGCTGACGTAAGCGCCCTGGTCGGCGATGATCAGGGTGCGCTCGAACTGGCCGGTGTTGCGGGCATTGATGCGGAAGTAGGTCGACAGCTCCATCGGGCAGCGTACCCCGGGCGGGATATAGCAGAATGAGCCGTCGCTGAACACGGCGGAGTTGAGCGTGGCGAAGAAGTTGTCGGTATAGGGCACGACCGAGCCGAGATACTGCTGCACCAGCGTCGGATGCTCACGCACCGCGTCGGAAAACGAGCAGAAGATGATGCCGAGTTCGCCCAGTTTCTGCTTGAAGGTGGTGGCCACGGAGACGCTGTCGAATACCGCGTCCACCGCCACGCCTGCCAGCAGCTCACGCTCGTGCAACGGCACGCCCAGCTTTTCGTAGGTGCGCAACAACTCCGGGTCGACCTCGTCCAGTGTCTTCGGCCCGGCCTTCTGGGAGCGCGGCGCTGAATAGTAGGCAATCGCCTGGTAGTCGATGGGCGGGTGCTTGACCGTCGCCCAGTGCGGCTCGGACATCGTCAGCCAGTGGCGGTAGGCCTTGAGACGCCACTCCTGCATGAATTCCGGCTCGCCCTTGATGGTCGAGATCATGCGGATCACATCCTCATTCAGCCCGCACGGTACCGTGTCCGTCTCCACGGGCGTGTAGAAGCCATGCTTATAGCCCTGGCTGATCAGTTCGTCGAGTTTGCGTGCCGGGGTTGCCATGTTCTGCCTTCGCTTGCCACTGTCATCTAAATCATGAAATGTCAGCTTGCGGCCCGTGTGTGCGTCGGGCGTGCAAGGCGCCAATATCCACCGGGTGCAACACCGGCTGCGCCATATCTGCCAGGGTCACGCCGTTCAGTGCGCGAAAAATCACTCGGTTGATGGATTGCCAGTTGGCGCGAATGGCGCACAGGCCTTCCTGCGCACACAGGCCGGCAGCGACACTGCACTCGGTCATGCCGGCCGGGCCTTCCATGGCGTCAATCACCTGTGCGATCGAAATCTGCTCCGGCGGTCGCGCCAGCAGGTAGCCGCCCTTTGTGCCGCGCAACGACTGCAGCAAGTGGTGCCTTGCCAGCGTCTTCAGAATCTTGCTTGCCGTCGGTACCGCCACGCCGATCGCGGCGGCAACCTCGGCGGCACTGTAAATTCGGCCCGGGTTTCGCGCCAAGTGCGTCATGATCACCGTGCCGTAGTCAGTCAGCTTGCTTAGTCTGAGCATCGTCGCCACCAGTATTTGTCAATTAGAACCAAACCGGTCCTCATTTGTTCCAGCGCATCCCTGTTTCGCGCCAGGATACGGAGAATCCGCTATCACCAGGCCGCCGTCGGGAGGTGTATAGATGATTAGTCAGACCTGAAAAATTCGGATTGCGGGTTCGGCCTAGCTGGAAGGTGGCGGATTCTGGTCGTATCAGTTGACCCAGGCATGCGGACAGAGTCGATTGGCCTGCGCCCCTGGCGAATCGAGCCATGACTGTGAGCATAGTCAAGACGCAAAAAAGCCCGTGAACGCCCAAGCGGGCAATGGCCCGCAGCAACCAACGGAGATTGAAGCCTGCGGCACAGAGGATTGGATGGATGGCGTCGCCGATTTCGCCTTTCAACCAGTTCCGGCGCATGCCGTGATCCGCTTTGACATGACCGATGACAGGCTCGACCGCCTGGCGACGTTTGAGCATTCTGCGCTGACGACGATTCATGGTCTTGATCCTGCCGCGATGAATCATTTTCACTGGCGCCACTTCGGCATCGACCCCGCGGTAACCGAGGTCAACGATGGCAGTGCGGGGTCTGGGCGATCCGGGCAGGTCCTGTAGCAGGATGGTGGTCTGCTCCAGTTGGGCGTGCAGCGTGTGGCCGTCATAGGGATTGCCAGGGAAGCTACGTGCACCGACGATGAGTCCCTGATTAGCGGTAATCGCCAGGCTCACCTTCACGCCGAACTCGTAGGGCTGACGGGCCTTGCCCTTGGCGACACACTCCACCTCGGGAGCGTGCAGAGCGTAGAGCTTGTTCTTGTCCTTGGCACGTTGCTGCGCAATGCGTCGGGCGCGTTCGAGCCAGGGACGCAGACGCTGTTGCTGATCCTCAGCGAGCGCCGTCATCTTGCGTTCGATATCACGTAGTACGCGGCCGAGCACGGTGCGCTGGCGCTTGAGCACGGTTCTCAGCCGTTTGAACTGCTTGGCATGCGCATAACCACCCGCACGAAATCGCAACGACTTGCCTTCCCTGGCAAAGGTCTGCTTAAGCTGAATGCCGGCGCGTTTGGCCAGTTGCACCACCTTGGCCCGCGCAACCTCCAGCAGCCGGCTGTCGGTCGGATAGGCAATGGCCTTCTCTTGCACCGTGGTGTCGACGATGACCCGTTCGAACTCAGCCGGTTTGATCACCTTCATTTGCACGGCGGCAGCGATCGTGCTGCCCAGCAGTTCCTCGACGCCAGCCTCGCCCAGGGCCTGTCGGAAACGCACGAGGTTCGTCGGGTCACACGGCAGCCGCATTTGGAAGTACTCCTCGCCGCAGAAGTACTGCCAGTACACGTTCTCCGCCCAGCGCTCACACACCGACTCATCGCTTTCGTTGTAGGCGTGCTTGAGGTAGAGCAGCCCGACCATCAGTCGGATCGGCAGGCGAGGCCGGCCAGCGGCGCTGACACTTGCACCGGCCACTGCGCACGTCGGCCCGAACAAGTCCTCGCCGACCACGTTGCGGCCATCCTGCGCCTTGCGTGCAAACACTGGTGCTAGGGCCGCCTCAATGTCATTCCATGGCATCCGGCTCGCCAGTACTGCCAGCGGATGGCGAAGATCAATCATCCCGTCCAAGCGGCTGCGAAAGAAGTCCGGTGTGCTCATCGGCAAGGCCCTCAAATCTCCCAGGATCTGAATCAGATTCATAATCGATCTGGGAGTTCGGCACGCAGCGCAATTCTTCCGAAGCCTTGCTGCGCCTTACTCTTCAGCATTCTGCAGGGCTGACTGATTAGCTGCACTTTTGAGGGACATGCGAACGCCGAGACTTTTCAGGGGACTCTGGAACGCGTTCATCGCGTCCCTTCTAGCAACGTGCGTGGGCGTGCGATGTGGGCAAGTCTTTAACGCAGCGAGAGCTGGCCCGCCTCACCCCCGCAGCGAGGAGATTCAGGCATGGTCAACCAACCTATTACCGTCATCACTGGCGCGAGCCGCGGCTTGGGCCGCGCAGCCGCGCGCCAGTTGGCCACCGTGGAAGGTCATCTGGTCGTCGCCACGGCGCGCAAGCCGACGGACCTGGAGGTGCTGGAGACAGAGCTCCGGCTTGCGGGTCATGCGATCGCTTGCCACCCCCTTGACGTCACGGAGGAGAGCTCGGCGGCCGCGCTGGCCAACTGGCTGACCGAACGCTTCGGTCGCGTGGATGTGCTGATCAACAACGCTGGTGTTTCGCTCGATCACTACGACACCAGCCTGCTCGAACTGCCGCTCGAGACCCTGCGCCGCACCCTGGAAACCAATCTTTTCGGCGTACTGCGGACCACCCAGGCGTTGGCGCCGCTGCTGCGCGCCAGCCGCGCCGGCCGGGTGGTCAACCTGGCTTCTGGCATGGGACAGCTGGCGGAGATGGGCAGCGGCGTGCCGGCCTACCGAATCTCGAAAACGGCGCTAAATGCCGTCACGCGCATCCTGGCCGCCGAGATGGCCGATAGCGGCATCAAGGTCAACTCGGTGTGTCCCGGCTGGTGTCGCACCGACCTTGGCGGCCCCGATGCGCCGCACTCGCCCGAAGAGGGTATCGACACCGTGATCTGGCTGGCAACGCTGCCCGACGATGGCCCCACCGGTGGCTTTTTCCGCAATCGCCAGCCGATTCTATGGTAGCCAGGCGCGCTCAAGAGAGTGCGCGTGCCAAACAACCTCTATCACTTCCTGGCCACCACCCGGAACTCTGTTCACGGTCTCGGTTGCGTTCGCCTGGATCCTGCTTCCCTTCTTCAGTGCAGCGCGATCCAGGCTGAACTGCGTCGCCGGCGCCGTTGCGCAGCACAGAACGGATATTCGCGCTGATGGCCCTGCCCCGCTCACCTGGACAGCGAACGATCATTCAGCGTTGTGGTTTGCATGAACTCCCGAGGGAGTCCCCGCCAGCGGCGCTGAACTGGGCGGAAAAACGGCACCTTGTCCTGTTTTAAGTGGTGCTCACTTCGCCATACCGTGCATTGGCAGACCTGCTGCCGCCCGCCTCACCGTCCCCGGTAAGAGCGCGCTCTTTTTTGGGATCCGCCGCGCCCCGCCGTAGGTGGCGTGCCGATTGCGTGCCCAGGCGGCTTGGCGGATACTGAGTATGGGCAACCATAATGGTTACCCGATTTCTTCTTGGACGTTCCGAGGCTCTCTTCTACCGGTGGAGAGCCTTTTTTTGCGCCGCCAACGTATCGTGAAACGTTGACCGTCCGCGTGGCGGGCGCCCCACTGATCGGCAATTTCAGTCGACGCCCCGCATGCTCACGTGGACTCGGGAAAATTACCGCGCCTGCACCTCGATCGGGTCGCCGGCGTCCTCGAAAGTCGCTGGGCGACCGGTTATTCCTGCGGAATAAGGAAACGCTCGGGCCGCTTGCCCAGCCAAGCTGGCGCGCGGCCGCGTCCCGACCACGTTTTTCCGGTCTTGGGATCCAGATACTTTGGCGGCAGCGGCTCCTTTTCTACGGGGGCGGATGCGGCACCGGCGGGGCGGCCCCGCCGGCGGCGCGGCGCGATGTCTTCCGGAGACAGCCCAAACTGAGTCATCAGGCCGCGAATCTGCTCGATGACGCTCGCGACCTCGTTCGCGCGGGCCTCTTCGATCTGTGCTTCCAACGCTTGCTTCCGCGCCATCAGTTCTTGATACGTCGCCATCATTGCCTCCAATTTTCCAGTTATCTTTGACTTATACGCATTCTAAAGTCGGCCTGCAAGGTATTCGTTCTCAGAGAAAAGCTAATAACTCTTTCAGATCCGGGAATGCCTGTATCAACGAATGACTTGGCTATAGGCGCGTGGGATGCCAAGAAGATAGATCCTTACCGCGAATGACCACAGCGTCTGCCCCTAGATCGAGGCCCGCAGAAACGGGGACGCTCGGCAGCTTGAAGTTCCACTGGACGATGTCATGGCGCGCGCAACGAGTTGCATGGCACGTGGGTGCTAGAACCAGCCAGCGACAGCTTTAACAGGCTGCTGAAATACCTAGAGCGGAGGTCAGCGCAGCGACGTGCCGAAGCGTTGATCTAAGAACTCGACACGACTCACTCCGATATCGCATGCGCGGCGCAGACACCTTTACCGAAAGCTTGTTCACCATGCGGCGACTGGACGATTTCGTACCGAAGTCGCATCCGCTGCGCCCGATCCGCACCATGGTCAATCAAGCGCTGGCCAAGATGGACCGGCTGTTCGCCGGGATGTACGAGGCCGATATCAAGGGTGGCCGCCCCAGCATCCCGCCGGAGAAACTGTTGCGCGCGATGCTGCTGCAGGTGCTCTACAGCATTCGGTCCGAGCGCCAGCTTATGGAACAGACCCAGTACAACTTGCTGTTTCGCTGGTTCATTGGGTTGGCAATGGACGACGCAGTGTGGGTCCCGAGCGTGTTCACGAAGAACCGCGCACGCCTGATCCAGCACGATGCGGTGATCGAGTTCTTCAACGAGGTGCTGGCCATCGCACAGAAGAAGGACTGGCTGTCGGGCGAGCACTTCAGTGTGGACGGCACGCTGATTCAGGCGTGGGCAGGCCACAAGAGCTTTGTGCGCAAGGATGGCAGCGACAAGGACGACAACGATGGCGGCAACTTCAAGGGTCGCCAGCGCAGCAACGAGACGCACCAGTCCAAGACCGATCCCGATGCCAAGCTCTACCGCAAAGGTAAGACCGGCAGTGAGCTGCGCTACATGGGTCATACCCTGAGCGATAACCGCCATGGCCTGGTAGTCAGTGCCATGGTGACCAATGCTGATGGGCACGCAGAGCGCGAGGCTGCCAAGGTTATGCTCAACGATGCCCGGCAGGCGACTGACGACCCGAGCGCCGAGGTCACGGTGGGCGCGGACAAGGGCTATGACGCACGAGAGTTCATTCAGGCATGCCTGGAGATGAAGGTCACGCCGCACGTGGCACAAAACACCTCCGGGCGAAGCTCGGCCGTTCCTGATGCCATCGCTTGCAGCGAGGGTTATGCCATCTCGCAGCAAAAGCGCAAGCTGATCGAGCAAGGCTTTGGCTGGGCCAAGACGGTGGGCCGCATGCGCCAGGTGATGGTGCGCGGACTGAAGAAGGTCGATCAGATATTTGTGCTGAGCATGGCTGCTTACAACCTCGTGCGCATGCGTTCGCTGGGACAAATCCGTCCGCAGTTGCAGTAATCGCGGTAATGAGACCAGGAACGGACGTCATTTCGCTGAAAAGCGGGGTGAAATGACGTCCAGGTTTCAGGATGTGAGAAGAAGATCGAAGGAAGCAGCGGCGCGGGGAATGGCGCGCGGCTGCGCGTCGAGTACTTCAGCAGCCTGTTAATCTTACTGTGTCATTAGTTTAGGGGCTACCAGCGCAAAACGGACATCGATGGAGTCGTTGGGCAATGAAGGCAGCAATGCGCCAGCGTAGGCTGGTGATGGAATCAGGCACGTGTCGCTGTGCGCGCTGGGGAGCCGCGCGGCACGTAATCCGAGGGTAAGGCAGACTGGCTGCGGATTGCGCCGTTTTTTTTACTGCCGCCCTGGATCAGGCGCTGTGCGACGAGAAATCCGTAAGCAGCAATGCATAGGGATGCGTGGTGGTGAAAACCGCGCCAACCCCGTCCTTCATAGTGGCCCAGACCAAACTCCTGCTTGAGGTCTTGGTAATCGCGCTCGATGCGCCAGCGCATCTTCGCTACGTGGACCAGATGTTCGAGCGGTGCGCTTTCGGGCAGTGTGGACAGCCAGTATTTTATCGGTTCGGACTCGCCTTGGGGCCATTCGATAAGCAGCCATTCTTCGTCACGCAGCGTGGCTCGCCAGTAATCGCGGTGCGACGTGCGGATGCGAACCGCGGAAAATCGCGAACTCAGCATGGCTCGGGTGCCTTCACGCCAGGTAATGGTGCGATAGCAGGATTGATCGAGCCCAAGCGCCAGCTTCTTGACCGAGAGCGGCTTATGTCCCGGCGCCCGGCGCAGCAGGCTGCGCGGACGGCCTGGCTTGCCGATTGCAGGTTCAGCTGGCAATGGTGCGGTGCCCCGTGCCCACACATGGGTACTGGACTGCGTCCCTACCGCGTACTGCAACCCGAGTTCACTGACAGCATCTCGAAACGCGGTGTCATTGCCATAAGCGGCGTCAGCCAGCACGATGCCATCTGGCGCCCCGCTTTGCCGCGCCTGGCGCAGTTGCATCGCCGCGATCTGCGGTTTGGTCGCGAACACGATCTCATCCGGCACCCCAGTTCGCTGCCGCCTTTCCGGATCGTCGCACCACTCCTGAGGCAGATAGAGCTGGTACGCCACCGGTAAGCTGGCTTCTTCAGTAGCTACCGACAGACTCACCGCCACCTGGCAATTGTCCTGCTTGCCCAACTGCCCGCAGTATTGTCTCGCCACCCCAACCGAATGCTTACCCTTCTTGGGAAAGCCGGTGTCATCGATGATCCAGAACAACCCGTTCGCCGGATTCATGTGCGGCAACACCCAGCGCCTCACCTGCTCAAGCAGCGCTGCATCGGACCATTCCGACTTCGACACGAAATGATGCAGCGATTGGTGTCGCGCGCTTATTCGCTCCGGCTCTAAATGCGCCGCCAGAGGTTCGACGCTCTTGCGTTTGATCGGCAACATCAGCCCCTGGCAATAGCCCGCCAGCCCCGATCTCCTGTCACTGTGCCCGAGCGCCTCACAGAGATGTTCCAGATACTCGTCGAACGACGCTTCCCAGTCCATGGATTCCTCATGCCAAGTCTGAAGAAGACTCTATAATGGCATGAATTTATTGACACAGTAAGATTAAGCGGTAGACAAACGTAAAATCAAGAGCGGCTAACCTTGCCAAGGCGGAGATGAACGCGACGTGAAGGACTGAATCATGTCAGCCTCGCGGTGAATGGTGGGCCTCCCGTGAGTCGAACACGGCACCAACGGATTATGAGTCCGCTGCTCTAACCAAGCATGAGCTAGAGGCCCGATCAAACAAGAAGGGAAAAGCAGTCAGCGCCACTCTCGTAGGCCTCGGCTTTTCCAGGCGTACCGCTCTGGGCGCAAGCGGTACGCCCATTTCGCGTCAGTCGGCTGGTTGGCAAAGTCCCGTACCGGCCGAGGCAAAGATCACGCCGAGACTTCAGGCGTCGCTACAGTCGGAGCCGCTTTCTTCGCCGAAGCCCGTTTTTTCGGCACGGATTTCACTGCGGCCGCCTTCGGGGCAGCTTTCGCAGCGACCTTGCTACGGGTTGCCACTTTCTTCGGAGCCGCTTTCGTGGCGGCAGCTTTGTTGCCGGTTGCCTTCCTGGCGCCCGCCGCCTTGGCCTTCTTCGCCGCGAGCTTTTCCTTTGCGGCTTGCTTTTCGAAGCGGGCCGCGGACCTTGCGGCTTCCACCGCCTGGGCAACCTCGCGCTTTGCTGCTTCGATTGCCTTCTTCGTGTCGGCGCGCAGCTTCAGCAAGCGCTTCTTTGCTGCCTGAGCTTCACGGGCGAGCACGCTGGCTTTTTTCGATGGCACGGCCAGTTTCTTTGCGGCAGGCTTGCTCTTGGCAGTTGCACTTACCCGAGTCGTCGATTTAGTTGCTGTGACCATGTTGGTTATTCATAGTTGTGGAGCGCGGAGTATAACCGCACGAGTGGCCGCGCGTTCACTCGAATCTGCCATGCGCCAATCGAACGGCCCGCCATGGCTCGACAACTTGATACAGCAACATCGCAACGTCCGCGACCTGCAATACCGACAGATGCTAATTCGTAGGACTGAAGCCGTGGCGACACCAGGGGATTACATAGATATCCCGTCGCAGAACAAGGTCCGGAGGCGAACGAAACTTGGGTGGGGGACGGCACGCGATTCAAACGACTTGGCGCCCGACCAGCAGCGAGATGGCGGAGCCCCTTCCCGTCATGAACTGTCGTTCGCTCGCACGCTACTCGGATGTTCAAACGACCTAGGATTGGCTGCCCCCGAGTCCCTCGTCCTTGTTACGGGATGATGAAATCGCTTTGGAGGCGTGAACTTACGGTGGCCATAAGCGTCTCAGTGTTTCCCCGATTGTCTTATCGAATGTATGCACCAATAATCCTGCCCGGCACGGCACCATATTGGCGCAGCGACGCTCGATGGCCGTGTTCAAGAACAACAAGATAGGAAGTCCACATGTTTCGATTCGAGTATGGGCCGACCAATGTCTACGCCCAGCTTGGCTTCGCGGACGCGGAGGAAATTCCGCTCAAGGCGGAAATCGTGAAAGACATTACGGTATCTATGAGAGCCGCAGGATTTACCTTGTCCGACGCTGCGTCCCTGCTCGGGACGCTTCAGTCGGATCTCGCCCTGGTTCTCTGCGGTAAGTTTCAGGATATTCGCGCAGAAGAGTTGCGCGGTTGGCTCGCTAGCCTTAGCTCCCGCTAGTTGTGATTGCGGCGCCATTACTAAGAGAGGCTGGTCCGGCCGCGCCGATATTGAGCTCTGCAATCGCCCGCATGGGGGACGGCGACTGTCATCCACGCTGAGGCTGCGATCCTGCCTTCATGCCGTTCGTTCTCGCTTCGGTGTCGCGGGCGCTGCTCACCGAGACCCAGCATCTCCCAGAATTTGGCTCCCTCGGTACCCGTGAATGCCACCAACCGGGAGCCAAAGCCGAGCTACTTTGCAGCTGACGGAGAGGCCTGCGCTGCACCATGCCGCGCGGCTTTCGAGGCTACCGCCGCAGCCGTATTGAAACTGTTCTCGGCGACTTCCACGGCCTGCTTTGCCGTCATCTGCATCGACTCGTAGAGCGTAGTGGTCGCCTTTACAGCCTCCTGCCAGGCGGCCAGCGGAGCCGTCGAGCCTGATGGGGCGTTGCTCACCGCGCTATCAAGGAGACCCTGCAGCTGGCCCTTGCTTGTTGTGTACTGGACTTCGACGACTTTCTCGAACTGCGCCCGCGTAGCGGAAAGGATGTCCTGCAATTGACGCCGATACGCCAAAACGTTGTCCGCTGCAGGTCGAAATAATTCGATTTGCAATCCGACGAGTTCTTGTGGGTTCTGGACTGAGAGGGCTTTCATTGCGCCCTCCCGGGTCTGCGCCATGGTCGCTTTCATGGTTTGGAGGTTCAGCTCCATCACTTTTTCGAAGCCCTCAACAGCCTTGTTGGTGAGTCCGACCAGGGCTTCAAGGCCCGCCAACTGCGCTTTCGTGCATTGTTCTGCTGTCCACTGAGTCATTTTGCATCTCCTAGGTGTGGCCCGTCGCCTGAGCTAACAAGTGGCTGGGCGTTATGGTGGGAATCGAGTGAATGACAACAACCGCCCCCTTGCGGCGGACGCCGACAAGGGAGCCCGTGAGAGCGCCAGCGCCGGCAGTCGCCGCGGGTTAAAGCAATGCGCTCATTGCGAGGCCTGACGTGGCCAACCATCCCTTGCGTGAACACGCCCGACGGCTTGGAGAAAAGCGTAGCCTTCGATTGTGACCAGAGGTCGGCTGTGGTTGGGCCTGGGCCCAAAGCTCTCAAGCCGAACCAGATGATGCGCAAGCAGCGCCTCCACATCCGCGCGGTCCAGCTCCGTTGGGTCAGAGTTGTCGTTTACCAGCACCAGCGTGGCAAACTCATGATGACTCAGCACAGTCGTCTCCTAAGCTATAGGTCTATTTTTGCTACGGGACACTTCACTGCCGTCCGTGACAGCTGGCCTGGCGCATGCAGACCGCTTGTTTCCTCTCGGACGCGAGGTTCTGGCTGGTGAGCGCTGGTATTCGCGCTCCGAAAGGACATCCTAGCTACTCGCCACCGACAGTTCAATACGACTAGCGGTTATGTTCGGGATAATCCCTAGTGCTCATTCGTTCGCCTACCACTGGTTCGGAATTGATATATCGCAACTTGATATGAATTCAACTTTCATGGCGGATATTCTTCGACCGACCGGACGGCATGTTTTCGCGCGATGGGCGAAGCCCGGCGAGCGATTGCGCTACGAAATTCGTAGCATCGGTTAGCCATGCCAATAGGATGCGGCGACCGCTAGAACTTCTGTAGTGAAACAAGCGCACCCTCAAGGCCACCCGGGCCTCTACAAGTCCCTCGGACGCAGAGACTGTTTGCAGCTATGGCCGCCGGGGAGAGCCCGATTCCGGGTGGCCCACGCGGCTGTTAGCAAGACCGCAGGGCCATAAGTTGGCCCGCTCGATCTGGCATTTTCGTGGGAGGCTCAAGGCATGCAGGAGATTCTCATTCTGACCGGCGGAGGACTATTGCTCGCCGGCCTCCTTTTGCCCGGGCTCACCAGCTGGCGAAGAAAGTAACCGACGCCGAGTCGCGACAGCAACTACCAAGCCGTTCAGAGCAGGCGACAAAACGCGTGTTCTGTCGCGCCCCGTTCCAGTTCTCGCGTGTTGTGGGAACACTCGGCCTGCTTGCCCGCCCCACGTTGCACAGCGCATGAGCTGTTAGGCGGATTCCAGCCCCCGAATTCCAGCCAGACCTAACCAGCAAGCTGATTTGGCTTACACTTGACGCCTCTCGCCATCTCACACCAAGAACGATGAGAAAAGCAGGCCGGGTCAAGTCATGGCATGCCGACAAGGGCTTTGGTTTTATCGACATCCATGCGGACGTGAAGGACGTGTTTTTCCACATCACGGCGTTGCAAAGTCGCACCGTTACGCCCAAGCCTGGGGACCGCGTAAGTTTCGAGTTCGCCAAGGGCAAAGACGGTCGGATGCAGGCCCTGAACGTGGCGATAGTCGGCGCACCGACGCCCCCCTCCTCCGATGCAAGCTGGTTGCCGGCGCTTGTCGGTCTGGCCGCCCTGGCAACAATAGTCGGCGGCGCCCTTGGCGGCTACCTTCCTCGGCAGGCTGGAATTGTCAGCCTTCTGGCGAGCGTGATCGCATTCCTTGCCTACGCGGATGATAAGGCACGAGCGAGCCGAAAAGCGTGGCGTACGCCTGAGTCCAGCCTGCACCTGCTCGCGCTTTGCGGTGGCTGGCCCGGCGCGCTAGCCGCCCAACACCTCTTTCGACATAAGAATCGGAAACAGGCGTTCCAGATCATCTTCTGGTGCACCGTCGCCTTGAATGTTAGTGCACTTGCGCTCTGGGAAATGGCGGCTTCGACGTGATTGCAGGCGGCACCGTAGGCAAGCTGCCGCATGGAACGCGAAAAAATGAGGGGCGACCTAGGAATAGGGAGGTCGAGGGGAACGTGCCGCGGCTCGGCACAAGTTCGCGATAAGACCCCGTTATCGTGCGGCCGCGTCCCGGCGACGTCGGCCTGAAATTCTTGCTGACCCGCACGCCGCGACTAACCATTGCCGGCCAGGGATGACGTAAGCGCAACGGCAGTTGCCGGCCATTTTGAGACTGAGCAGCTGCTGGTCTGGTCGCTACAGAAGTAGACCCATGCTGAGTGACCTCAGCGCTTTGGACTTGGCCCGGTTGTCCGGGGAGACGTCAGATGGGTCCATGACTGCCTCATAGGACTCCCGGACTCTTGTTCACTCGCTAGGCCCGCCCAACTCCAGGCGCCTTAGAGTTGAGATCGGCCGTGCGGAGCGCGCCTCCGCCGGAGCGCCGCGGCCGAGCGCAAGAACGCGGCCTCACCCACGCCCCGTGGCGCAGGACTATCGCGCCGTAGTCGATTCGCGCTCGAACTCACGGATCACCGGGTTGCCAAGGATGGCATCCCTTCCCGCTTCGATCAGGCGATCGACGTCCCTCTCGGGCAGACGAAGTCTGGTCGGCAGATCGTTCAGACTTGCAGCACGCTCCTTGTCGAAGGCCTCAAACGAGATCCGCGTGACGAAGAATTCGACTTCGTCGCACCGCCAGCCTGGGAGGCGTGCAGCGATTTCCTGCTGCCGAGAATGCGGCATCCCACACCGATAGGCCACGAGGTCGTCGCGCCATTGCTGCATCATGGGAACGAAGGCGTCATAGCTCATTCGAACGTTGGTCGCCATTGCCGCGTCGATGGCCGCGCTTGCGACTTCGATTCCGGATGGGCCAGCCTGGCTTTGGTTCCAATCGCCGCGTGGGCCCTGACCGGCGTCAACAACGATGAAAAGTAGCCGCCGCACCTTGATCGCGTCGTTCTCGCTCATGGGACCGTAAGCCGTGCCCAGCAGCAGGCGCGATTGCAGAATGGTGGCCAAGCCGTAGTTGTCGGTCACCCCGCCGTCGACCAGCTTGATGTACTTTCCCTTCGAAGTATCCCGGTGACCGCGAACGGCGTTTGCCAACGCGCCAAGCAGCAGCGATCGCCCAGGCGCCTGGGCGTGGTCAAGGTTCGGCAGCGGTGCACTACAAGCCTCGGGATGCTTTTGAAGGACGATCGGTGCGAAGAAGAGCGGGATCGCCATGGATGCGGCGACGGCCTCGGAAACGGGAAAGCTCGCAAGATCACTGCATAGTGCATCGAATGCCAACTGGCTGAACGGGAACGCGACCCGGTAGTAGACGTTCGTGGCGTTGATCCAAACGATTGGCTTGCCGCGGCGGAACATGTCGGCGTACGTCGCGCCCTTGAACACGTCTTCGTCGAGCCATGTCTGGAGACTTTCCCGATCGTTAAGGCCCCCCGCGAAGAGGCGCGCAAGGTTGACCGGATTCAGGAGACTGAAGCGAAGTCCCGCCTCTCCGTCCTTCAAGAGCACTGATCGAAAGGTCGCCAGGCTGGCCTTGCCGTGCAGACCATAATACGCAGCGGTGATGGAGCCTCCGGACACGCTGCTAATGAATCCGACGTCCTCGAGCAGGGACGCGCCCCCAGTACCTCTCATGGCGTCGAGCCCCTGCAGCGCGCCGAAGGCGAAGGCTGCGGCTCGCGTGCCACCGCCAGAGAACGACATGGCGACGGTTGTCTGGCCGGCGACGTCGGTGGGTTCGCGCATGGCCGCAGATGCGCTGCCAGCCGCGGCCTGAGGCAGATTGCGCGGAGCATTGTGAGGAAGCGACCCGCAGGCACTGAGTCCCACGAGTAGAAGCAGCATCAGAGTGCGGTAGGCCCTGCCGCAGGCGTGTCGCTCTCTTCCTGCCCCCCCCATTCGCCAAGGCAGGCTGCTCTTGCGGCGAAGAGTGTGGTCATGTCGAAACTTCCACATTGGACTAGGTCAGGTACGTGCTCGGCGTGGTGGCGGCCCGCAGGGGGGAAGGTCGAGTTTCGTTGCCGCCAGGATCCGGTGTGTCCGGGTCCCTCGGAATATTACGGCATCTCCATGGGGGCCGCACGACCCGCAGATGGCGCCTGAGCAGCTTCAGGAGAAAGTTGGAGGGCGGACGAAGATCAAGCAGGTACTGAATGCTGACTTGACCGACCTTGATTGGTTCGCTTGGTGCCACGCCGCTAGCGGTTATTTGCAATCTCCTCCAAGTTATCGGAGCCGCCACAGGCGGCATGGGTGTATTCGAGTTGAATGTGCCTCCCGGCTCGCATGTTCCACCGCCGCATAGCCACACACTTAAGGAAGAGTGCGTCTATGTGCTGGAGGTCATACTTCGGTACTCGGTCGACGGGGTAGTCCGAGACCTGGCGCCAGGAGAATGGATGTTCACCCCACGCAGATCTGTCCATCACTTCAGCAACCGCACAGTGACACGGCCCGCGCACTGATCGTCCTTACGCCCGACATTGGGGCTCCGCTCGCCCTCCAGCGCCTCGATGGCGCCGGCCTGGCGAATGCTCTCGCTGAGCGGAGACCAATGCGTCACCTGAATTCTTGGCTTCTGGTCTGCGCTGGCACTTTCCCCAATCAGCTTCGCACGGCATTGCGCGGCTTGATCTAACTAGTTGTCGGACAAAGGCGGATAGCGCTGCGACAAGGTCACGGCTAAATTGGCCCGCTCGATCTGGAATTTTCGTGGGAGGCTCAAGGCATGCAGGACATTCTCATTCTGACCGGCGGAGGACTATTGCTCGCCGCGCTCCTTTTCCCCGGTCCCAAAGGCCGCCGAAGAAAGTAACTGATAGAAAAAGAAAAATTCCGGAACACCAAGATCTCTTCCGGGGTTCGCCAGCCATTGCTAGCGGAGACGGAGGGAGTCTATGGAGAATGGCATTGCCCAACGAACAGCTATCCGAATCTGGGAGTTTTCGTCGCGCTCCGCGCGGTGCCTCCTGGTCCAGCTCGCGCAGCACGCGCCGCTCGCTGGCCTCGGCTCGCTCAGCGCGAGCCCTCAAGTGAGGTGTCCACCGGCAATTGAGACCCGATATGTGGGGCGTCGGGAGGCCGGTGGTGGGCCTATGCCTTCTACTTTGCCTGGCGCGACGGAACACGGCTCGCGGTGACGGTGACCTCGACCAGCCATCCCGGCGGCACCAGCCGCAAGACTTCGGCTCGCGTGCGCACCGGCACGTTGGGCTGCTTGTCGGTCCCGAAGTACTGGTTATAGGCGCTCGAGAAGCCGGTAAAGTCCGGCTCGCCCGTGGCCGGGTCCGCCACGATCAATGCCTGCATGGCGACGATGTCGCCCATGCGATAGCCGCGGTCCTGGAGGATGCGCTCGATCTGGCCAAGCACGTTGCGAGTCTGGGTTGTGGTGTCGCCATAGGAAGCCGCGGTATCGGGCGGCGCCGAGGCATTTGCCACCGTGGGCCCCACGCCACTGAGCACAAGCTGCTGCGCATTGGCGGGAATCTCGATCACCTCGGCGAACTCACGCGCCCACGGTTCGGTCATGTGCGCCGGGTTGCGATGCCTGACGATCTGCTCGGCGGCGTTGGCTTTGGCGATGCAGAGTGCCGGCGCTGCGAGGCTGCCAAGGGTGGCGATGGAAATACACGATAGCAAGCGGGCTGTGCGCATGGGGGGCCTGTGGAGGGAAGCAAGGATGGAGGATCCGGGCAACGCGGCGTTGCCTTGCCGGACCGTGCAAACGCAAAACATAAAAACACAGAACGCACTCGCGTCTGTCACGACAACATGCGAGTGGCCGCCCCATGCGCGGACAAATGACTCCCGCGCCCTGCGTCCCCGAAGGGAGGGGGGTGCATTTCATCTCGACCAGAAGGCGCCGTTCGGTACTCGCACTCGATAGAACACTCACAACTTCATAATCTCATCAGCCGCATTGAGAATCCGGTTGGAGGACTGCTGAGCACCGCGAACAATGCTGTCCACGTTGTAGGCTAGCAAGCGTCCGCTTCTCTTTATCATTCGACCATCGACTAACACCGTGTCGACGTTGCTGGCGCTGCCGCTCTGCACAATTGCCGTTTCGATATTGCCTATCGGCCAGATGTTCAGATCCTTGGCCCGCACCAGAATGATGTCCGCGCGCTTGCCTTCAGTGATCGATCCAGTGATGTCACCGATTCCCATGGCGATGGCCCCATTGATCGTCGCCATCTCGATCACCTCTTGCACGCTGACTGCACTTGCCCGCTCGCTCGGCGTGCCAACCCAGGGCACCCCGAGGTTCCAGGTGAAACGCATCATTTCGAACATGTCCGGTGGGGCAATGGACGTCGCGTCGCTTGACAATGAGATGGTCAGCCCCGCGGCGCGCATCGCGAACAGGGCAGCCCGGGCATCGCCCGTGCTGCTGAGCCGGAGCTCAGAATGCGTCGCAAACGAGAGCGGTGTCTTCGTGCGCGCCATCGCCGCCAAATCCCCGGTCGTCGCCGGGACGTAATGCGCGATCATGAAATCCGGGCCGAGGTAGCCGCGCCTCTCGTAGTCGACAGCATCGACATTGTTCGGCGACTCCTGCGGCGCATGGATCGCTACCGGAAGCCCGCTCTCCTTGACGAACTTCATTTCCTCGTGAAAGACAGCATCGGTGCTTTGTTGCGGGCCACGCAGATTCAGTCCCAGGTGAACCAGACCATCGAAGGGGGAGTTTGCACCGAACCATTCGCGCTGGACGCGCGCAAGGTCGCCGAACCTGTTCACCTCGTCTACCGGGAGCTTGTCAATGTGGCCGTACGAGTAACGGGCCCTCAGCAAAGAGTGCTGGTGCGCGCGAAGTTCGGCATCCGCATGGGCAGCAGAGCGGGTGTTATGCGACCAGTTGTGCACGGTAGTGGTCCCGCCGTTCGCTAGTTCGGCGCACGCAAGGAGCACGCTGTTGTAGAAGTCCTCGGGCGTGTATAAAGCAGATGTGGCACTCTTGGCCGGGTAGTAGGAGAAGCCGCCGTTCCGCGCAGTGAAGCTGCGTCCGATCGCGCTCCACATATGGTAGTGAGAGTTGACGAAGCCGGGCATGACGATCATGTCCGTGGCATCGATCGTCTGCGCGCCGGACGCGCTCAAGCCCCGACCGATCTTCTCGATCACGCCGTTTCGAATCAATATGTCGGCGCGTGGCATGACGCCATTTTTCCGGTCGACCGTGATGATCATGCCATTCTTGATCAGGTAGGTGCCTCGACGGGCTCCGGACGCCGCGGATGGCGTCCCGCCCCGCGCCGAAGCCGATGCCGAAGCGACAAGCGAGGGGATTGCGGTTGCCGCCACCATCATTGCGCCGGCGATGGTGAACTCTCTTCTGGTTGTTCTCATGTTTCTTTCCGATGCGATTTGGATTGCAGGAAGACAGGTACGGTCAACTCGTCTTGAGAAAGAATGCTGCGGTCATTGCCAGCCCTGTCAGCACGACGAAGCCGCGCACCAGGGCCGGCTTAAGTCGCCGAGCCATGGCGCCGCCGAAATACCCGCCGGCCGTGGCACCGATCGACATCCATAGTGCATGCGTCCAGGCGATGGCGCCGCTGGCCGCATAGATGACGACAGCCATCAGCGTCAGGATCACGGAGACGAAGTTCTTGATGCCGTTCATCCGGCTCATGTCGGTGTGCCCGAGCGCGCCGAGAACCGCTAGCAGCAGGATGCCGAGACCGCCGTTGAAATAGCCACCGTAGATCGCGACCGCAGCGATGCTGATGTCCGCGATCCATTCGCTGCGAGACTGCGATGCGGCGGCTCCTCTGCGCAGAAGTCTTGGCCCACAGGCAAAGAGAAGTGTCGCAGCCAACAGCAACCATGGCACGATGCGCCCGAAGGCGGTGTTCGAGGTCGACAGCAGCAACGCAGCGCCTGCCGCACCGCCCAGCACCGACAGCATGCCTAGCCGAAGAAGCGAGGGCGCCATCGGCCCCGACAGTTCCTTGCGCTGAGCCCAGGCACCAGCCATATAGCCAGGCAGGAGCGCAGCAGTCACGGTGGCGTTGGCAGATACCAGCGGCACGCCCACCATCGCCAAGGCCGGCAGTGTCAGGAAACTACCGCCGCCTGCCACCGCATTCAGCGTGCCGGCGAAGGTCGCAGCACCACCGAGCAGCACCCATTCGGCCGGCGTCATGGCTTATGCACAGGCAAGGACATCCGGTCGGTCCGCAGTAGCACGGTAAGTACTATTCCGATGACCGATAGCAACGTGATCTGCGCGAAGCCGGCGGTGCTCCAGCCAAAGCGCGCCGCGATGCCGCCGATGATGTAGCCCGCGAAAGCGCCCGCGCCGTAGAGCGTCGTGACAAAGACACCGGTCGCCCGGTTCGTGAGCGAAGAGCGAACGGACTTGATGTGGTAGCCGGCCAGGTTCACGTACAGCACGCCACTCACCACCAGCCCCCACACGAATGACAGCACCGATTGGACCAGCATGCCTGTTGGCCCCGAGAACAGAAGGAAGCCGAGCAGCCCGGTCCCCGCAAAGCTCAGCGACAACACGAGCTTGGGGTGGAAGCGGTCGCCGAGCCAGCCGCCAAAGATGGAGGCGAACACGCCGCACCCGAAGATGCTCATGACGCGACCAGTGTCCGACGGCGTGTAGTGCAGATGCTCTCGCAGGAACGTGGGGTACATGCCGAGGTAGCCATAGATGCACAACCCGCCAATGACGCTCATCGCGGTCAAGAGAGCCGTGTTGCGGTTCCACATCGTGGTTGCACCGCGCGTGTCGATGTGCGTGGCGATGGCGCTGGCCTTCTCGGTCATGCGCTTGCTCACGGCAACCGCGATCAGCGCCATGGCGGCAAATCCGGCCAGTCCGAACACCACCAGCGGCAAGCGCCAGTTGCGCTCAATGCCGATCAGGTGCCCACCGAGCAGCGGGCCCACGATGGCGCCGACACCGAAGGAGAAGTTGATGGCCCCAACGGCGGTCGCGCGGAAGCGCGCGAAATAGCTCGCCGCGATGGCGATCACCACAGTCAGCTGCATTGCTTCGCCGATGCCGGTGGCGGCGCGGTAGACGATCATGTCGGCAAAGCCGCTCGAATAGGCAGTCAACAGCGTGCCAAGCGAGAAGATCGCGATGCCGATCTGGAGCACTGCCTTGCGCGACCACCGCGCCAGCAGATAGCCTGTCGGCACCCCGGCTAGTGCCATGCCGAGCGTGAAGATGGTCGAAAGCAGGCCGGTGTCCGCGAGGCCGAACCCAAACTCCCTTCGCACATCTGCGGCGATCAGCGGAAAGATCTGCCGGTCCATCGCGTTGAGCGCATAGGAGGCGAGCAGCACAAGAAACATGCCGATCTCCAGTGCGGTGACGGGCGCATCGCTGCGCGCGTCACCGGTCAGCGGGGCGGCCGAAGTCGAAGAGTTCACGTGTTGTCTCCTTCTCGTCAAGCGAGAAATTTGTTCGAGTTCCCTGGCGATGCGCGGATCTGGTTATGAGGCCGCGCGCGCTGCCTTATACCAATCGAGGATCTGCTCTCCCGTCAGGAAGGCGACGTCGTCGTGTGCCCGGATGTGCGCCAGCGCCTCCCGGAAATAGCGCAGGCGGTGTGGCGCGCCCATGATGTACGGATGCACAACCAGCGCCATCACGCGGGCCGAGTCCTTCGCATCGGCGTAGAGCTGCTCGAACTGGTCGATAGCGCGGTCGCGATACTCGCTGGCCTTGTGATGCTGGATCAGCATCATCGCTACATCGTTGCACTCCTGCGTGTAGGGCACGTTCACGATGCGGCCGCCATCTCGCGTCCTCAGTTCCACGGGCTGATCGTCGAGCACCCAGTCGCACACGTACTCGTAGCCTTGCTCCGCGAGGATGTCGGGCGTGTTCCAGGTCTCGGTGAGCCCCGGTCCGAGCCAGCCGCGCGGGCGCTTCCCGGTGTAGGCGCGAATGGCCTCGGTGGTCTTTGCGATGTCGACCGCTTCGTCGGGCACCTTCTGCATGTTGCGCTGCCCATAGCCATGGCCGATGAACTCCCAGTTACGCGCCATCGCCGCCTTGGCGATAGGCTCGTAGGCATCGATGGCGGAGCCGTTGATGGCGAGCGTTGCACTGATGCCGAGCTCGTCGATGACGTTCAGCATGCGCCAAAAGCCGACACGGTTGCCGTACTCGTGCCAGGCCCAGTTCGGGATGTCTGGCATCGGCGAACCGCCCGCCGGAGGCGTGAGAACCGTGCGCGGCATGGTCTCGTTGATATCCCATTCCTCAACATTGACGATGACCCAGACAGCCAGGCGCTTGCCGGCCGGCAGCGTCAGGGCGGGACGTTCGGAAATGGCCGAATATGAGATGCGTTCGAGTGGTTTCATGGCGTGTTTCCTTTGACCCGGGACTCAGATGATCTCGACCTGCAAGGGGTCGAGTCCTTCAATACGGCCGGTCAGCCTGTCACCGCGCTGCACCGGACCAACGCCTTCTGGCGTGCCGGTAAAGATCAGGTCGCCAGGAAGCAGGCGGTACTGCCTGGACAGCTCGCTGACGATTTCATGGACGTTCCAGATCATCTTCTCCAGGACCGAACTCTGTCGTACGTCACCGTTTACCGCCAGGCTCAGTGCGCCCGAACGGAGATGGCCGACCTTCGCCACGGGATGGATGGGACCGCATGGTGCCGAATGGTCGAATGACTTGCCCAGCTCCCACGGCAGGCCGCGCTTGTTGCACTCGCGTTGGCGATCCCGCCGCGTCATGTCAAGCCCTGCGGCATAGCCGAAGACATGATCCAGTGCCGTGTCCGGCGGCACGTCCGCCGCTTCGCTGCCGATGGCAACGACGAGTTCAAACTCGAACTGAAAGTCATCAGTAAACGTCGGATAGGGTACGCGCCCATCGGTCACGATGGCATCGGCCGGCTTCTGGAAGAAGAATGGCGGGTCGCGTTCGTCACCCTCCCCCATTTCCCGGATATGGGCAAGATAGTTGCGCCCCACGCAATAGACGCGCCGTACCGGGAAGCGTTGATCATTACCAACGACATCAATGAAGGCGGGGGTAACGCTCAGGATCTTGGTCGATTGCACGACGCTGTCCGCACTGGCTCTAGGCATAAGGATTGTCTCTGTGTAAGATTATTGAACGGAGTGGCTAGAGTTTAGAGACGCGGTCGTTCGGCCTCAACGCACAGGCTTGCGAAAAGATGCGCAATCCTTACGATCCTTTGCCCCCCACGTTTCCATGCACCGAACGAATCCCTCGAACGACCCGCTGCCGCCCCTCCACCACGACGGCGAAAAGGGTGCTGGCATCCGGAACTACACCATGGCGGCCCGGGCGCAGAGCGCCTACTTTGGCATCCACGATCAGAGCAACTGTCTGCCGAACCCGGTGCCGCACCGTCACGAGTACTTCCAGATTTACGTCAACACGCTAGGCGAGACCACTCACTACATTGGGGGCCAGCAGCGGCCCATTCGCCCCGGCACCGTGAGCTTCGTCCTGCCGTTTCTGGTTCACTACATTCCGAACGTAGCGGACGGCAAATTCCACGTAATCAACATCAGCAAAGAGTATCTGCTGCCGTCGCTTAACCTTGATGTCTTCGAGTTGTCGGAAGTGCCGCTCGCGCGCGCGCCAGAACTTGGTCCCTTCCGCTTTCAGCATTGTCTGGATTTTCAGTTCGATGAACTGGACACGCAGTACCTTCAGGAGCTTTGCGAGCGCATGGCGCAAGAATCCCAGCAATCGCCCAGTGACGATACGGCCAGCAACTTGCTGATCCGCAGCCACTTGCTAAACCTGATTGGCATGGTGTGGCGACGCCACGGTGACAAGATCCGTCTTTGCGAGGCCAACGGGATGTTGCTGCAGTCGTACAAGCAGTCCGTGCTGCGCTGCATTCGCTATATCACCCAAAACCTTTCGCAGGAACTGACCTTGGGCGATGCTGCGCAGGCCAGCCATGTTTCAGCAACACACCTGGCCCACCTTCTGAAGAGCGAAACCGGAAAGACCTTTCTGGAGATCGTGACTGAAAGGCGGATCGAGCGGGCAAAGACTTTGCTGGTTTTCACATCCGCCTCGGCCGCAGAGATCGGGCAAAGCACGGGATTCGGCGAACCGAATAACTTTGCCAGGCGGTTTCGGCAGATCGTAGGTTCGACACCTTTGGCATATCGACGCCAATTCCAGGGTGTGGGCGCGCGAACTTGGGTTGAGTAAGACCACTGGCAAGGGCCAGGTTAGCCGATGAGACTGGCATTGGGCCACTTTCCACTTGTCTCTATTTTAATTTGGTTTTTCATGATATTTCCCTTGCATGTACGATCGGTTCCGGCTGGCCTCAGTATTCCTTGTGCTGCGGAAGCGTATCGGTGATGTCGTACCACGACGCCTTGCTGCCGACAAAAACATGGCGTTCGGTCTTCACGCCGGGATCGCTATCAAGCGTACCGAGCGGAAATCCGATTACATCGGGATTGCTGTCAAATCGCGTCAATATGCTTGAACCACATTCGCTGCAAAAGCCCTTGTGTTCGCCGGGCGAGGACTCGTAAAACTTGACGGTGTTCTGCCCGGACACCCATTCCCAATCCTTTGTCGCCACCTTGGCTCTTGTGCGGAAGGCCGAGGCATGAAGCTTTCGGCACATCGAGCAATGACAATTCAGGACGTCGGTTAACGGGCCGTGGATTCGGTATTTGACGCATCCGCAGAGACAACTGCCGTGCTGGGTCATGAGCTTCTCCAGGAAGTGTTGCGATGAATGCTGAATGGGAGAAGATCGTAGGGTGTGCGGAAATTTTGATAAAGTAGCCACCCATGAATGGATTCTTTATGATTTACGAATAATCGACGATGGATCAGTTGTTCAGCATGCAGGTGTTCTGCCAGATCGTGGACTCGGGTAGCATGGCGCAAGCAGCCCGAGTCCTCGGACTCGCGCCTGCGACGGTGACCGGCGCACTGGCCCGAATAGAAAAACGGCTTGGCGCGCGCCTGCTCGACCGGACGACGCGTCGCATCGCCGTGACCGAGGCAGGCAGGCTCTGGTACAAGCATGCGAAGCGCATCATTGAACAGTCGCATGAAGCGGTAGATGCTGTCCGGAGCCTTGCCTCGGAACCCAGGGGTGAATTGCGCATCACATTACCGCTGGGCGTGGCGCTGACCTTTGTGTACCCGCATCTGCATGAGTTCACGACACGCTTCCCGAGAATCAGCCTCGATCTCCAGGTTAGCGACCGGGTTGTCGACCTTGTGGCCAACGGCTTCGATCTCGCCCTGCGGGCGGGGCGACCCGGGGATTCCGATTTCTCGGCTCGATGCCTCAGCACCTACCGCCGCGTAACATGCGCCAGTCCCGCCTACCTGGCATCGCATGGCCCCCCCCGGCATCCGGCCGAACTGGCACGACATCAGTGCCTGATTTACCGCCATGAACCGCATTCCTCATCCTGGCAGTACCGGGTGGAAGGCACAACCGCGGCAATTCCGGTAGACGGGGCATTTTCGAGTAACGAGTCGCATGCGCTGATTGCATGGGCCAAGGCAGGCAAGGGAATCACCCGGCAACCGGACTGGCTTGTCGACCAGGAGTTGCGCAGCGGCGGCTTGATTCGGCTGCTGGAAGAGTACGACGAGATTGGTGCATCGGAGCAGCCGGGAATATATGCGGTGTTTCCGAAACCTCGCAATCACCCGAAGAAGGTCGAGGCTTTCGTGAAGTTCTTTTCTCAAAAAATCGCCTCGGCATCCAACCAGTAGCGTCACAAACCGGGCGAGGGTCGTGCAGCAGGACGCCCCTGCAAAGTGAAGAACTTTTCCGCAGTAATGCGCAGATCCGGCGTCCGGCGTTCACCTAAGGGCTCCCCTTGCGAGCGAGTCGGAGGGGGCAGCGCCGCCTCCGATCCTTCCGCCTGATGCCTCCTTGGAGTGCCCGCAGATTTGGCACTACCGCGGCGTGCTCCTCCCGCTTTTGGCGTTGCAAGCGTGGGAGCGGACTACGGCATGCGCCCCTTAAGCACAGCCGAGAGTTTCAGTATAAAACAGGCATAGGGCTGTTTTATACTGAAACGACATGGATCCGTGGATCCAGTTGGACGAGGATGCGCTGCGCCAATATATCGACGCTAAAGCGGTGTTCGAAGCGTGGGAATTTGCGCGTGATACCTTTCGTAGAACATCTAGCATCGAGAGGTCTAAGTTCTTCATTCGGGAAGCAAACAGCATGGGACATCCCGCGCCGTGAGGCCGCGGATCTGGCCCCCCACCCGCTTCAATTGACCGACGATGAAGACGACCTCTGGGCAGTCCAGGCGCGACGCGAAAATGTCCTGCTGGGATCGCCTCCCTTCTCGGCGCCCATCGTTTCCGTGACCGGACGGATGGCTCGGATGACAACGATCAGTCCAACCGCGTTTGTCGACTTCAAGCGTTGGATGGCATCGACCGCAGATCGCGATCCGCCCAAGGTTGCCTACTCCTTGCCGGTCTCCCGACGCACTCAGAATTTGTGACGCAGACCTAGCGCGAAGGTATTTCCGCTGGATGCGGTCGATAGCTTGTCAAACATATAGATGGCGTAGACATCGGTACGCTTCGACAGGAAGTAGTCGTAGCCAAGCGATGCAGTATTCCTGATTGAGTACGGGGTCCGCGGCTGGCTGCGTGTCGTCCTCGCCCAATCCACTAGCACTGAACCTGACTTCGTGACCGGCACAGAGAAGCCAACTTGGTAAGTCCGCGTCAACGCATCATTTCCTTTGGTGCTGGTTCCCTCTATCGTCGCGAAGAGCTTGGCCCATTTGAAATCGTAGGCAAAGCCCGCAAGGTAGGCATCCTGAGAAATGATGGGGGCGGTGATACCGGTGCGTACACGTTGCAGCGAGACACCAGCAGTCAGGTTCCCACCTGAGTAAAAGCCGTGAAGGCCAATATTCGCGGTGCCATTGTGGCCGGGAACCTCGCCAAAGCCGTAAATTGCTGTACCGCTGAATCCTCCAAATTCGGGGGTTTCATACCGGACGGCGTTGTTCCAGACCGTATCGCCTACGATTGCGCCACCGAAGGCCGCAACGAACGACTGCGTCACCAACGGAGAAAAGACAACGGACGCGCCAAACGGATTTAGCCGCTGCATCACCGCGTAGGTCGGGTTGGTTTGCCGCCCAAACGTGAATTGCCCAAACCCACCCTGAAGGCCAAGAAAGGCGTTGCGGGCAAAGAACGGGTCCGTGGCATTGCGCCCTTGCGCACCGGTGTCGGGTTGAAAGAAGCTTTCCAGTGTGAATACTGCCTTTAGATTCCCACCGAGGTCTTCCGTCCCGCGCATACCCCAATAGGACGTGGTAAGCCCCCCGCTTCCCTCCAACCAGGTCGCCGTTGGCGCGTCCGCACGCTTTGCCGACGCGACGTAGGTACCGACCAGGCCGTACAGTTCTACCGCGCTTTGTGCGCGGCCCTCAGCATTCATCCCTGCACCGATTGCCGCCAGCAAGGCCGCGCGCGCGGCTCGCTTCGATGTGACATTGTTTTTCATCGCCTCTCCTCCTCACCCGTTCCCTGACAGGACCTGTTTTCTTGATGCCATTGCGAACGGGGCCGCCCGAGGTCTGAGCACCCCGGACATGACCTCCCCCTGCCAACCGTCGCGTCGACATGAGAAGGATTCACTTTGGATCAGGCGCCGGGCGGGTCGCTGGCAGTAGCTGCCTCGATCCGCCCGGCGGTAGCGGGCTTATTGCTTTTCGATGCGTGCACGCTCAATGACGTCATGCCACTTGCGGATTTCGCCGGCGACGAATGCCTGGAACGCCTGCGGGGTGCTGGAACGCGGTTCGAGTCCCAGGTCCGCCAGTTTCTTTGCCGATGCCGGGGACTGCACCACCTTGGCAAGCGCCTGGTTGAGGCGCGTCACGACCTCGACCGGAGTCTTCGCGGGCGCGGCCAAGCCGTTCCAGGACGTGGCCTGGTAGTTCGTGAGACCAGTCTCGCTCATGGTGGGCGTGCCGGGCAGGCGGGCGAACCGCTTGCTTCCCGTGATGGCGAGCGGACGCAGCGTGCCGGACTGGATCTGCGGCAGTACTGCCGGCATGGTCTCGAATCCGGCCTGCACGTTGCCACCGCGCAGGGCACTGACCACGTCACCGCTGGATCGGAACGGCACCACCTGGGCCTCGAGCCCGGCCATGGCGACGAAGAGTTGCGCAGCGAGGTTCTGCGTGCTGCCGACACCCACCGTGCCAATATTGAAGCCCGCCGGATCCTTGCGCGCCTGGGCAATAGCCTCGCTCACGGTCTTGAGCTTGCTGGCCTTGTCCACCACCATGACCAGGTCGAAGCTGCCAATCGGCGAAATCATGGCAAAGTCTTCGAGCGGGCGGTAAGGAAGCGTCTTGAACAGCGAAGGACTGACCGCGTTCTGGTTGCTGACCAGCAAAAGTGTGTGTCCGTCTGGCTCTGCCTTGGCCACTGCAACTGCAGCGTTGATGCCGCCGGCACCGGGCAGGTTCTCGACCACCACTGGCTTGCCCAGTTCCTGGCCCAGACCCTGGGCCACAATGCGCGCTGCGATGTCGGCCACGCCGCCGGCGCCGAAGCCCACGACGATGCGCAGCGGCTTGCTGGGGAATGGCGCTTGCGCCAGTGCCGCCGTGCTCGCCAGCATGCCGCACGCGGCGAGAATTGGGGCCAGCCAACGCAAGCGCTGGCGCAGGCGCAGGCCGGGCACGGTCATCCTGCAGAGCTGGACTGGGGTTGGGGAAAGTGGCTGTGTGGTGGTTGGTTTCTTAAACATGTCGTCTCCATTCTGGTCATAGTACGTACGCGTAGACATCCGCTCATTCAAGGCGCGCTGCATACGTGCTCGCGCTCTTTGGCGCCATCGCGGAACTGGGTGTGCTGCTGATTCACATAGGGGAGCGGTGTGCGACCCCAGCCGGTTCCCGGTATCGCTCGGTGACACTTAGCGTCCGCTGCCTTCGCCCCAGTACAGCCGGGTCGGATTGTCCACCAACAGCTTGCGCTGCAGTTCGGCAGTCGGCGCGATCTTCGGCACATAGTCCACGAGCTTGCCGTCGTCGGGCATATGGCCTTTCAGATTCGGGTGTGGCCAGTCGGTGCCCCACAGCACGCGATCAGGGAAGCGCTCCACCAGCGTGCTGGCCAAGGGGACCACGTCCTCGTAGCCGGGTGGCCCCGACAAGCTCAGGCGCTCCGGACAGCTAACCTTCGACCAGACATTGTCGTGTTCCTGCATCAGCCGGAGGAATAGCCCGAACTCGGGACCGTCGACGCGCTTGCTGATGTCCGGGCGTCCCATGTGGTCTACCACAACCGGGGTCGGCAACGTGGTGAAGAAGTGCCAGAGTTCGGGCAGATCCTGCGCTTCGAAGTACACCACGACGTGCCAGCCTAGCGGCGCAATGCGGTTGGCGATTTCGAACAGGACCTCGCGCGGTGTGAAGTCGACCAGGCGCCTGACAAAATTGAAGCGAACGCCTCGCACCCCTGCAGCGTGCATTGCGTGCAATTCGGAGTCACTGACTTCACGCGGCACCGAAACCACACCTCGGGCTTTACCTTCGGAGCGGGCCAGCGCATCGAGTAGGGCGCTGTTGTCATGCCCGTGGCACGTGGCCTGAACCACAACATTGCGTTCAAAGCCCAGGTAGTCTCGCAACGCAAAGAGTTGATCACAGGAGGCATCGCAGGGTGTGTACTTGCGCTCCGGCGCGAACGGGAAAAGATGCTCTGGGCCAAACACGTGGCAGTGCGCATCAACCGCGCCCGCTGGCAGCGTGAATTTGGGGCGCGAAGGAGCTGGGTGGAATGGCAGCCAGTTCGGGTCCATCGGCATGAGTTGCTTCCTTGAAATGAGTCTGGGCTTACTGAAACTTTCGATGAGGGCAGGATGTCAGTCGATATAGCGCAGGCCAGCTTTGGCTAGCATGGGCCTCATGTTGTAGATGTCCAGACCAAGTTCGCCGGCCGCAAGGCGTGCGCGTTTCGCCGCCTCCTTGTCCTCGCGCTCGCCGGCGGCATTCGCTACTTGCTGGGCGATGGCGGCAGGCACCACCACCACGCCATCGTCGTCGGCGATCACGACGTCCCCCGGATTGACCAGGCCCCCGCTGCAGACCACCGGCACATTGACCGAGCCCAGCGTCGCCTTGACGGTGCCGCGCGCATGAATGGCTCGGGAGAACACCGGAAAGCCCATTTCTCTGAGCTCCCTGACATCGCGTACACCCCCGTCGATCACCAGGCCTGCGCCGCCACGCGCCCGGAACGAGGTTGCCAGCAGATCGCCGAAAAAGCCGTCGCTGCTTTCAGCCGTGCAGGCTGCGACCACCACGTCGCCCGGCGTCAATTGCTCGGCTGCCACGTGCAGCATCCAGTTGTCGCCGGGCTGCAGCAGGACGGTGACCGCAGTGCCACACAGCCGTGCGCCGGGGAATGCCGGACGCATCTCGGGCTTCATCAGGCCGATGCGGCCCATGGCCTCATGAATTGTGGCGACCCCGAATCTCGACAGTTCCTTTACTGCCGCGGCTGAGGGGCGCTCGATATGACGCTTGACGATGCCGAGTTGATTCATGACTGGGAGGGAGAATGGGGGGTGGATCATCCGGGGCTGTTCGTCAGCGGCCCTGGGCCTTAAGGGCAGCGTCGAGCCGCGGATAGACGCGACGTGCGTTGCCTTCGTAGATCTGGTGGCGGTCCTGCTCCGTCAGCGTGGGCGCAGCGTCGATGTAGCGGCGGGTATCGTCGAAGTGGAAACCGGTCTCAGGATCGATGCCGCGTACGGCGCCAATCATCTCTGACGCGAACAGCGTATTGAACACGGGGATCACCCGGGTGAGCAGGTCGATGCCGGGTTGGTGGTAGACGCAGGTGTCGAAGAAGATGTTGTTCAGCAGGTGATCCTGCAGCAGCGGCTTCTTCAACTCCTGGGCGAGGCCACGGAACCTGCCCCAGTGGTAAGGCACGGCGCCGCCGCCGTGCGGGATCACAAAGCGAAGCGTCGGGAAGTCCTTGAACAGATCGGATGTCAGGCACTGCATGAAAGCCGTGGTATCCGCATTCAGGTAGTGCGCCCCGGTGGTGTGGAAGCAAGCATTGCAACTGGTGCTGACGTGGATCATCGCCGGAATGTCGTACTCCACCATCTTCTCGTAGATGGGGTACCAGGAGCGATCGGAGAGCGGTGGCGCGGTCCAGTGGCCGCCCGACGGATCAGGATTCAGGTTGATGGCGACAAAGCCATAATCTTCCACGCAACGAACCAGTTCGGGAATGGAGGTTTCGGGGGCGACGCCCGGCGATTGCGGCAGCATGGCCGCGCCAATGAACTGTTGGGGAAACAGCCCCGCCACGCGATGACACAGTTCGTTGCAGATCGAAGCCCAGGTCGAGCTGGTCTCGAAATTGCCGACGTGGTGAGCCATGAAGCTGGCGCGCGGTGAAAAAATCGTCAGGTCGAGGCCGCGCGCCCGCATCAGCCGCAGTTGGTTGTGCTCGATGCTCTCGCGCAGCTCGTCGTCGCTGATCCGTAACTCGCCAGCCTTGGGCCCGATAGCCGGGTTGTCCAGACTGTCTATCTGGCGCTTGCGCCAGATTTCCAGTGCCGCGGGGGCAGTCGTGTAGTGGCCGTGGCAATCGATGATCACGCTTTGTCTCCCTTCCATACTGATTGAGGAATCAATGCCTCGCCCTTCATCAAGGCACGGGCGGTGCGCAGCAGCGCGGCGCGCAGTACGTTGCGCGGATTGGCCGGATCCATCTCCAGCGAGACGCTGAACTCTCCGCTCGGATGCTCGACTGAGAGCGGCTTCGGCACGCTGTCCGGCACCGACGCCAGGCCCTCGGCAACGGCGCCCGGCAGCACGCACGCCGTCCCCACTGTCACGGCGGCCAGCACGCCGATGGCGTCGTGGCAGACGTGGGGGATAAAGCAGCGCGTGGCGATGCTGCCGCCCTGGCGAGGCGCCGCCACCAGGCACATCTTGGGATAGGGCTTGGCGCTGACGTCGCCCAGCCGCATCAGTTCGCCGCATTGAAGCCGGAGCGCTTCCAGGCGTTCCTTCAGCGCCGTATCGGCATTGAGCTGGTCCACCGTCTCGTCGCCGGTGCGGCCCAGGTCGGCGGCTCGCACCAGCACCATCGGCATACCGTTGTCAATGCACGTCACCTCGACGCCGTCCACCGTGTCGAGCACGCGGCCGGTGGGAAGGAGGCAAGCGCAAACCGAACCGGCGGTGTCGAGGAAATTGATCAGGACTGGCGAGGACGTGCCAGGCACGCCGTCGATGCGTGCGTCCCCGTCATAGCGAATGGCGCCCTCCGGTGTCTGCACGGTGATGTCGCACTGCATGCCGGTATTGCGGGTCAGTACGCGATAGGTGGAAGCCTTGCCATTCGCCTGCACCAGCCCCGTTTCCAGCGCGAACGGCACCACCGCGGCCAGCATGTTGCCGCAATTCGGGGTGGTATCGACCAGTGCCTTGTCCACGGAAACCTGCGCGAACAGAAACTCGAGGTCGACGCCGGGCTGCGTGGAACGTGCCACGATGCCGACCTTGCTGGTTAGCGGGTTGGCGCCGCCAAGCCCGTCGATCTGGCGGCGGTCGGGCGAACCCATCACGGCGAGCAGCACGCGATCGCGGCTGGCGGTATCCGCGGGCAGGTCGGTCTCGAGGAAGAAAGGACCGCGCGAGGTGCCGCCGCGCATCAGGTAGGTGGGAATTGAGATTTGCATGGCACCGAGTATGGAGACTCGGCCAGGATTGAAACAGCGCACAATCCCACTAGCAGATATATCATTCTGCGATAACGCACCGCGTGATTTGCTGCATCGCACCCAATACTATGGATATCAAGCAACTCGAATACTTCGTGCATGTTGCCGAATTGAACAGCTTCACCCGCGCCTCGGTCGTGCTGAATGTGGCTCAGCCTGCCCTTAGTCGGCAAGTCAGGCTGCTGGAGGTGGAGTTGCGGCAGAGCCTGTTGATTCGCAACGGGCGCGGGGTCACCACCACCGAGGCCGGCAAGCTGCTACTGGAGCATGGCCGCGGGCTACTACACCAATTTGCCAATGCCAAGGAAGAATTAGCGCGGCTGCGCGGCGCCGCAGGAAGCAATATCGCGCTCGGCGTGCCGCCAAGCCTGTCGCGCATCTTGATCGTGCCGCTGATCCGACAATTCCGGACGGCGTTGCCGGGCACCGTCCTCTCGGTCCGCGAAGGCCTCTCCGCCGCGATGCAGGAGTCTCTCCTCAACGGCAGGCTGGACGCGGCGCTGCTCTACGAACTCCCCGGCAACGCCATGGCTTCAGGCGTAGAAATCACGGAGGTCTGCGAGGAAGAGCTTTTTCTGATCGAGTTGCGTGGTAACAGCAATGTGACCGCACCGGTCACCCTGGAAGAATTGGCGCAAACACCGCTGGTGATTCCCAGTCGGCCCAATGCGATGCGCATGAAAGTGGAGACGCGGCTGACCGACGTCGGCCTCGTTCCCACCATCGCCCTGGAAATCGACAGCGTGTCTTCGCTGCTCGACCTGGTGGCCGATGGCGCCGGCAGCGCAGTGCTGCCGCTCAACGCCTTATTGAACTCGACGCATGCAGACCGGCTGGTGGCTCGGCCTGTCGCCCCGCCCGGCTTGCGTATGCGCCTGGCGCTCGCGGTCAGCTCGCATCGCCCCTTGACCCGTTCGTATCAGTCTATGCTGGACGTGATCCTGCAAACCACCCGAGCCATCCTGCACGGTTCAGGTTCGGTCGTCCAGAGCTAGCTCGGCGAAGGGCCCAACCAGTCCGCAAACGGGACATTGTGAGAGTATTGCTTCGTCCCATCGGGCCTTGACCCCTACCGGGCCAGCCCAGGCGCGAAAAGGTGGTGCGCGACACCTTCACGATGCCGAAGTCGGACTATCAGACGATTGCTCAACTGAAGGTGCGCTGCCTGGAAGGCGGCGTCCGTATCAAGAAGAGCGAAATCCTGCGCGCCGGGTTGCTGCTGCTGGCCGAGAAGACGCCGAACGCTCCCATCGCGACCCCGCCCATCAGTGGCTGCGCGAGTACATCGCAGATTCGGCGTGATTTGAGGCTTTACCGATGGCCGGCCGTTGGCTCTAATAAAGAATCAAGAACATTTCGGAGGTCGCCGCCAATGTTCCTGCGGAGGTACATATGCGCTTCGAAGCCTTTTCTTTTGGATCCATCTGTATTGATGGCGTGACTTATGAGCATGACGTGGTGATCGACCACGGAATGGTCCGCAAGCGCAAAAAGAAGCCGTCAAAGCCGTTCCGCGAGGACTTCGGCCACACACCGCTGTCGATCAAGGAGGACATCCCCTGGAACTGCAGCCGGCTTGTGATCGGCACCGGTACCGGAGCCTTGCCAGTAATGGACGAGGTGAAGCAAGAAGCCCGGCATCGCCACGTCGAACTTGTCATCCTGCCGACCGCCGAAGCCATCGCGAAGCTGGAGGAACAACCCGGCGACGCCAACGCGATCCTGCACCTCACTTGCTAGTACGCGGTCGCCGTGCGCATTCACGCAAATCTATAATCAATTGGCGACACACGCACGCGCTGCCGACGAAAGAACGTTCTCTCGTGCTTCAGTCTGTGCTGAATGGAAGGTCAGCCCTTTATAAGGAGGTGTTCCATGGCCGCCTACGTCATCCTCAGTTCGACGTGGTGGACATCGTCGAGTCCGATGACCTGAAGCAGCTCGAAAGAGCGGCATTAATTATCCGTGCCTACGGGCATGCGAGCACCGAAACCCTGCAAGGAACGCCATGGAAGGAGTTCATCGCCGCTCTGTAGCGGGATGTCCTCTTCCTTGATCGAGGCGCCAGGCGCCTTGACCGGCCTTGCCACGTAAAGCTGATCGTGCGAACCATGAGCACTCGTCGCTATATCGTCATGATTGACCAACCCAGGGACGTCTCCAACGAACAGATGGCGGAGTACATCAAGCTTGCCATCGCCGGCTGGGGCGCCGGACTACCGCCGCCGCCCCAGGACAGCCCGTTCTTCGACCTGGATGTGTTATCAGTAACAAGCACCAGCAAGCCGCACAAGAACGAGTCATGAAGCGCTAGCGGCGCCAGCGGCCATCGCTTCCCCCAATCACCGCCTCCAGCGCCGCATCGAGCGCGTGGAATCCGTGGCTCTCGTTGTCTTCCGCACCATCCGGGGGACGATCACGGTCGCCTATGCACTTGGCATGGGCGAGGTGGAACAGCTTGGCTAGATCGGTATGTCGAAGGCTGATATCGACCGCCTGTGCAAGCGCCTGCAGTCCAAAGCGCGCCACATCCGGATCGTCTACGAGGCCCTTGCGGCTATGGCCTTTACCGCGAGCTCATCCAGAAGGGATTCGACTGTATGTTGTGCGCGCCGTCGCTGATCCCGAAAAAGCCAGGTGAACGCGTCAAGACCGATCGGCGCGATGCGGTCAAACTCGTGCGATCCTGCGCGCCTGCGACCTCTCGGCGGTGCAGGCTAAGCGCGCCTGATTGTTTTCTGCAGGTGTTGAGCAGCAGCCTCCCTATCGTGGGTTGCGTGGTGCAGGGACGCATTATTTGCCTCCGCCGCCAGTTGTAATCGGCCGACGTTTCCGCTCGACTACAGAAGGCGTCGTGGACTCACGATCATTCGCCGTACGGGGGCCAGACTGACGTGCTCCCGCTTGCACTTGAATGGTCGATATCGCACTCTTGTAAATAGTCTGCATGCCGCCGGGCGAACTCAGCATCACCACGAACTGGTCGAACGACTCAATTGCACCGATGAGCCGGACACCGTTGACCAGGTATACTTCCACACGCTTTCGCTCTTTGCGTGCTGCATTCAGGAAATCGTTTTGAGGAAGAGATTGCTTAGGCTGCATGTCCATTTCACATCGCGCGGGCGGGGTGCGCCAACATTAGGGGTTTTCCCCGGCATTATGCACGCTCGTCGCTGCCCGGAAGAGCCGAGGCTCGTGCTGCTCAGAGGTGATCATGATGATGGACGCGCCCCACGAAAGCCTCTTGTCGCTGAGGAGGACTCGCTTGCCCGTCTTCCTGGCGTGCCGCGCGCTGTACATGCGGTCGGGGATCAGATCCTGGTTCAGGAGGTCATCGGAATATCTGTACACCGATGGCATGCGGCGCTGCAACACCCCGCTGTCGCAGGCGAGCAATCCTCCCGTTGCGATCAACGCCGTAGAATTTCTCGCTCAGCGTACCGATGTCGCCGGCCCTTTGTTGACGGGTTGCTGCAGTGCTAGGCTGAAGGCGAAATCTTGCCGCCCAGGCGGAAACACCAAATTGTCGAAGTACCAAGGCTGACAAGGGAGCTACACCGCCACGAGTCGCCCTGTTCCCCAGATCATAGAAGCGAGGAGCGCGTCACGTCAGAGCAGGAACGATTGTCATACCATTAAGTTCGTAACGCGTGCCAGGGGGCGAGGCGCATGGCACGGCCGGCCATGAGGAGGCCAACATGTTTCAGCATATCTTGGTGCCCACCGATGGATCGGCACTCTCCGACGCTGCCGTGCGCATGGCGGTGACACTCGCCAAGGCATTTGAGGCGAGGATCACTGGATTGCATGTCATCCCGGAATTCCATGTCTTCACACATCGCGTCGACATGCTGGAGGATAGCCAGGAGCGCTACGCACAACTTGCCGAAATGCATGCGGAGCGATACCTGGCGGTGGTCGCAAAAGCGGCACATGAAGCGGCAGTGGCATGCGAGACGATAAGCGTTACCCACAATCACCCCTATGAGGCGATCATCCGGACCGTGGAGGAACGTAACTGTGACCTCATTGTCATGGCGTCGCATGGCCGAGCCGGCCTGCAGGGGCTACTGATCGGCAGCGAAACCCAGAAAGTCCTGACGCATTGCCGGATCCCGGTTTTCGTGTTTCGCTAGTCAATACTGCGGACCAACCGCACGCGGCGCAGCGGCGAGCGCCAACCCGACTCGGCCCTTGACCTGAGCCTTCGTACTTGCCGCACCGCGAGTGAACATGCGTCCCCTGCTGGAAGCCCGTCTCGTCAACGATGTTTTTGGCGAACCCGGACTGTTAGTAGACTTCCTGGACGAACGGCGCGCGCTGCTGTTCGACTTGGAATGTGCACGCGCTGAGCGCCACCCGAGCTGACCGTTTCACTACCGGGGCACCCGGAGCAGCCGTGCCACAGAGCGCGGTACTACGGGGATAATGGCTGCTCCTGCCTGCTGGCCGCCGCCCCGCGCGGCCTCGCGGAATGGTGTGAGTCCACTTCCACAAGACGACCGCCCCGAGCTAAATCCGCTGTCGAAGCTATCCGACCAGATAAAACTCCACGCTCTGCCCCGCATTGACCGCCCGCCCCAACCAGTCCGGCAGCTCGCCCTGCCCGTCCCATGTGAGCCCCTCGGCGTTGCGGTAGCAGACCGGCGCCGGCGGTGGTGGCGGAGGCGGCGGCGGATCGAAGCACCCCGCCGCTGCCAGCTCCTCTATCGTCAGCCCGTAGTCGGCCATCTGGTCCTGGATCCAGCGGATCGCCTCCGCCCGCTCATTGTCAATTGCCGTTGTTGCCATCGCTGCCGTCATCCGGATTCAGGGCCGTAGTTGGCGCGCCCTGCTTTGTCTGCCTTGCTGTTCGTCCAATTTTTCGCCCTGCTTTTCGCTCTGCTCAGGCCGCGCAGAGCAATTCGAAGTTGAAGACGGAGGCCGCCGGCCCAGGATCGGAAGCCATGCGCGCATTGTAGGTGCTTCATTGGCCTCTCAGCAGCGGTCCAGTCGTTTGTCCCCGTGGCGCGCTCTCCTTGCACCGGCTTCCGATGCCTGGTACTCAGCCAGCGCGGCTTCCCGCCCGCGGGCGACTAATCCTCGACAGCTACCGTTCAGACTCTCGCCTCCCGCCTGGATGGACAAGAAACTGCTCTTGACTCTCAGGTGGAAATAGCCGCCGTGCCCCAAGCCTCTGGAAGCCGCTCCGCCGTGACGGCCGGCCTCGATTGATGCCCCAACAGCAAGCCACCACCTTGCTCACAACGGGGCGGCAATGGTACCGAGCGCGGTAAATGGCAGGTTGAAACGTACTATGCGCCTGAATCCCATCGCACTGGACAACAGTGCCATGGCACCCGTTCCACTTAGCGGCCGGCAGCGACTCCATAGAATGAGACCGACCGGGGATTCGACACGATATAAGAATTCCGTCGAGCCCAATTCAGCGCTGCTTTGAATACCTCGGACTCTCGCTGACTCCAATCACTTCTCATTAGGGGAGCGGCGTCCTGTGCTGTCGTGGCGTACACGGCCGCTTGGTGCAGAGGCTCGCGGCTCCGCTTTCCTGGGATAGTAAATGTACGAATCGTTACGTGCATATCATTCGAAACTGCAGAGTTGCTTGATGAGCAATTATGTCGGTATCCAAATGACATTACTGTGACGGCCATCTCCTAGTGTCCTGTTCCGCTGATTCGTTCGCAAAGTCTATTTAGCTTGGCGAGAATCGAATCCGCGGTGGCCGTCCAGTTGAATGGCTTGCAATTCTGGTGGTAGTGAGCGACGAAGTGATCGATTTTTTGCACGAGCTCCTTGACCGAGGTGAACGAGCCACGACGGATGGCCTTGCCGGTGATGATCGAGAAAAAGCGTTCGACCTGATTCAACCAGGAACTGTAGGTGGGGATGAAATGCATGTGCCAGCGCGGACGGGCTGCCAGCCACGCCTTGACCTTGGGGTGCTTATGGCTGCTGTAGTTATCCACGATGCAATGCACATCGAGTTCGGCGGGAACGGCCTTGTCGATCGAGCGCAAGAAGGCGAGGAACTCTTGGTGCCGATGACGCGGCTTGCACTCGGCCAGCACCGCACCGTTAAGTACGTTCAGCGCGGCAAACAGAGTCGTTGTGCCGTGACGGACATAGTCGTGGGTGACACCCTCGACATAGCCCAGTCCCATGGGCAGCATCGGCTGAGTGCGCTCCAGTGCCTGGCACTGGCTCTTCTCATCCACGCACAGCACCAACGCGTTCTCGGGCGGGTTCAGGTACAGACCCACCACGTCGCGCAGCTTCTCGATGAAGAACACGTCGGTGGACAGCTTGAAGGTCTCGCTACGATGCGGCTGCAGCCCCAACAGCTTGAAATAGCGGTGCACGCTGGTAGGCGAAATAGATGTCTCGGCCGCCACCGCCCGCACACTCCAGTGTGTCGAGCCGTCAGCAGGCTTCGTACGCAGCGTCGTCTTGATGAGTTCCGCCACGCGCTCGTCGTCGATTGTGCGCGGCTTGCCCGGACGCAATTCGTCGTACAGGCCATTGATTGCGCCGTTCAAGGAACCGAGCGCGCCATTTGCCCACTGTGGCACGCGTGAGCTGCAGCCGTTTGGCGATTTCGCTGTTGGGCTCGCCTGTAGCCGCCGCCAAGACGATGCGCGCACGCGTCACCAGCGCAGCCGGGATAGCGCGCGAACGCGCCATCGAAGTAAGTTGCGACTGTTCGTCTTGGCTCAACACCAGTTCTACCTTCGGTCGCCCCATTGGCATGCTGGTATCTCCCGTTCCGTTGATACCAACATCCTACGCAAACATAGATCAGTTAACAACGGAACGGGACACTAGCGGCCGGCCAAACCACCGGCGTGGCGGTTCGCGCTGGCTTGCCCAGAAAATAGGCGAGCTCGAGTTGGTCAATCAGCAACGCTACAAAAAGGGGAGAGGGTGCCTACCGGTACGGTTCTGTCAAAAATCTGTCACCCGCAGAGGGAAGTACCAGCAGCGCCCCAGTGCCAGCCTAGGTAGGCAATATTGCATTCGGGTGTCGACATGCAAGTTTTACGCCGAGCCTCGATTGGCTGGTTCGACGGACACTCGGATTGTCAACGCGGCGCCCGGGCCGAAAATCGCCCAATGGTTCAGAAGCGAATGTCCCTCCCTTATTGGCTGCCGCCTAACGCTCTACACCATCCAACTCAACGCGCGGTTTTGACAGTACCACCGGCGGCTTGTGGCTCGTATAGCCCAGCCCCTCGGTGGCTTCCAGGTGTGTCATATTGAACTCGGTCGTGTCTTGCGCAACCAGCCTTGATATTGGAATTTGTTCGCAAAATCGGGAATAATGAAAGATACCGCAGGGCCGGCCAAGCGGCAGGGTCCGGTCCCACGGCGTCGGTTCGTGAATCAGCTCTTTACAGGGGCGCTTCCAGCTCTGCACTGGCATTGCGGCCCGCAGGCGCATCCAGCTCCGCACTGGCATTGCAGCCCGCAGGCGCGCGCTTGCTCGGCAGTTCTCTGGCAACCGCAGACGCAGCCGGCGCCGGGGCAAGCAGTGCACTCGCATGTGGATTGGGTAGTGGTATTCATGGCGATGCTCCTTTCTGTTGGAAACGAGACGCCAGTGTGCGACCACCGATTGCGGGCAGCTTGAACGAAACGGCTAAATTCCGCTTAGACGCGCTGGACGCTGATTCCGCCCGCCAGCACACCGAACATGCGCTTGAACGTGCGGGAGAAATGAGCGGAGTCCGCGAAGCCGCCGGCATAGGAAGCTTCGGTCAGGTTGTTGCCGGCAGCGTACGACGCAATGGCGAGTTCAAGGCGCAGCCATAGTACGTAAGGCCGGAACCTGATGCCGGTTTCCTTTAGGAACAGATGACGGAAACGCTCGGGAGAGATGGACGGCATCAGCGATCTCGGTCATCGTGACCGTCTCGCCGATCCGTTCGCGCAGCACTTCAATGGCGCGCTCGATCCGCTTGTCGAGCAGCTTGGACTGCAGGGCCTGGGCCAAGGTGAGCCTTGCAATCACTGCGCGGGCGCGGACGGTTAGTTCTTCGTCAGTGGCGTCTGCGTCATAGGCGGCGGCTAGCGCCGTGGCCTCATCCGCGATGGAATCAGGGGCCAGCGATGCGACCCCTGTACGGAAGCGTCCCCGCAGAATCCGTCCTTCCTGCGATTCGGGTTCAGTGAAAATCAGTGCAACGAGCTCGCCGCATGCCTCGAAGGCGTGCGGGTGATGGGCGGAGATGATCGCCGCTGTATAGGCTGCCCAGTCTTCTCCGGGAGTCTGGAAACGCACCGCTCCACCAGATAGCGCGAGCGTAACCTGGATTGCATGATGCGCATGGAAACCGGTTTCCCCTTCCGCATGGCCGATCCAGACACTGCCGCCGCGCCAGAACACGATCCGCCCGGTCCCGAAAAGCTTTGCACCGCCTCCGCGTCGTCCGTTGGTCATCGTTTATCCTGCCAGCAGTATCGCCATGACCTGATTTTGGCAGGATCCTTGCCGGATCGGATCTCTGGCACTCCGAGCATGCTCTCAGAGTGCCCAAGAAGGCTCCCACCGCGTAGCCAAGGTCGCCAGAGCCGGTAGACGCCCACTGCGGAAGCGCGCCGGGAAGGGGGATCATGTCGCCGATCGTGGCAGGCACGATCGGACAGACCATGGCCGGCGTTCGCGAGGCCGAACGCATCAGAGTAGTTCAGCGGCAATTTCTTCGGCCGCGGCTTCCCTTTTTGGGCATGGCCGACGAAGCACCATCACAGCAAGTTGCGGATTGGCGAGAAAGCGCTCCGGTCAAAAGGTTCTGGTGGATCAGCGGGAACCGCCGTCGGTCAGTTTCCGGTCGGTACTGACCAGTCCTCCACCACCAGGCCAAGGACGCGCCGAAACGCTTGGTCATTGGTCACCAGCACCGCGCCAGTCTCCAGCGCGTGCGCGGCAATCAGTAAATCCAGCGCCCCCATCGGCTGCCCTTGGGATTCCAGCGCAGCGCGGGCCTCACCATAGCCGGCCATCATCGAAGGGGTCCAGGGCAACACCTCGACCCGGCGCAGCAGCTCGTCGACTGCGCGCGCGAGGCGCGCTGCGCCGGGGCGTTTAGCCAGCCCGTACATAAGTTCGGCGCCGGTGATGACTGAGAGGCACAGCATCGCCATCGGCGCGGCCGTCACGCGCGCCACGACTGCTGGGTGTCCCCGAAGCAGATGGCTCACGATATTGGTGTCGAGCATGTAGCGCGTCATTCGAGGCCCGCTAGCGGATCCCGGGCTTGTTCGCCCTGCTCGCGGTCGGCCATGAAGTCTGCCGGCACGGCGCTGCCCTCGATGGCTGCCAGGAAGCCGTTCCAATTCTCCGGCCGGCGCGACAGGATCACGTCGCCGGTGGACGGGTCACGGCGGATATAGACCTCGCGCTCAGCGAATCGGAATTCCTGCGGCAGCCGCACTGCCTGGCTGCGGCCGGTGGTAAAGATCTTGGCAGTCGTGCTCATGGCCGCCTCCTTTGATAGATATCAAAAGATATACCCTCTGGCGATAGATATCAAGATATCTATCATTGCTCTGCGCTGCAATGCGCATCCACGGCGGAAATATGCCGTTCGACTTGTACTCGCAGATGAGCAGGTGCTGCCGCCCGTCCACGAGCAACTGGGCGATCAAGTCCGGCCGCTAATCGCCGGACACAGCGGCGGCTTTTTTCGAAATTTTGGGGAGACATCAGCCCGGAAGCCGCATGCTATCGACAGCTACCCACGGCAAATTACTGCGAAATCAAAGGATCTCAGAGGGGGAAGCTGGCCGGTAGGTCAGCACGTGGCGGCATCAAACGGCAGGCCGAGCGGCGTTCCGTACAGGTGAATACTGTATGGATATACAGTACACTGGTGACAGGAGTTCGCCATGCTAACCGTCGCCCAAAAAACTGTAGGAAACCGGAATTAGCCGGACTACGTGCGCTTTTGCTGGACTGGAAGTCCGGAATTAGGCGGACTGGCGTGCAATCCCGTGACGCTGAGCCAAGACCTGGGCGTTTCCGGTTTCCGTTGGTCGACGTAAGCAGCGAGCTGTTCAAGAAATCGGCGACGTGGCCGTCAATACCGGGCAACTCCATTCCCCGTCTGAGCCATGCGTTACACCCCGCTCCGAGACCAGCATCTCGCTATACTTGCCCGCGACCGCGACGCCTGGCGGGCTCAGGCGGAACGACGTTTTGACGTGGAAGGCCTCATTCACGCATGCGTCCCGGATGTCGCTACTTGTGATCCAAGCTTTGTGGCCGACGCGATCCGGGAGTGGTTCGATAGTTTCGAGGACGGCATTCCGACATGGCGGATGCCGTCGCACGATCGATAAAAAGGGCCCGCACCGGGGCTACGACACTCTCGACCGAGACTGCTTGATTGCCCGTCAGCGTCGACAGACGCTGGAATCGTGACCGCAATAGGTCCGGCAAGAGTCGTCAGGGCCGAACAAGCCAGCCACCGGCACCGGAGGACGTGGCCACATTCGAGGTGCCATACGTGGCTTCGGTTCAGCGCTTCACGGTAGCCTTGTCGAGTGGCCAGCCCTTCGATAAGGTCGGTCGAACAGCCAAGTTGCTTTGCGGCGTATGCGACCTTGGTGCTCAGGGCCGTATCGACCGCGACCCCAAGTTGACTTCGGGCTTCATATCAACACTCTGAGAACGGGGATGGCGGGCTGCGCTTAACGCAAGCGCCGAATGGATGGCCCTGCCATTACTGTTCTTGGCGGAGAATTCAGCGGCCATACTGACTTCTACGCTCCCCTGACTCTTTCCGTTGGCGACTCCTGCTACTTCGACAGCGCTATGGGCCATGCCTGCATTTCTGCCGGGGATCAGGATGCGAAGGTTCTTTGGGTCTGTTCCAGCGTGACCCTGGACACTTGAGGGTAGCTCCGGACAGTACTCGCCTGCGTGGATTGACGCATCAATTCGAGGCTGACTGAAACGGGAAAACGGCATCTGCGATTCGGGGGGAGACAGACTTCCTGCAGTCCTCCGAGCGGCAGCGGTCGCTGCCGCGCAAGTCCCGAATGCGCGGAAAAGCCGCGAAACGCGGCCTACCCGCTGAAAAAATTTCGACGCTTAGTGCAGCATGTGGAAGACCCCACCCTCTCATTCGACCTGAGCCATTCTGCGACGATCGGTAGCTTAAAGACGAATGGCCGAAGCGGTACTCCGCTTCGGCCAGTTGCGTTGCCAACGGCTGGCACCTACATGACAGTTTTTAGCCTACGTCCAGGAGATTAGGCGCCGATGCGGTCACGCCGATGCTTGCTGGCGTGTGCGGGCCAACCGTGCGGCTGGCTCGCCGAGTTCCCAAAATACTGAAGTCATGATGGCCAAGCCCTGAGCGGCGATCGCAAGGGGTAGGTGTTCATTCGGTGCGTGTTGCTTGCAGCCTGGATATGAGTGAGGAATCCAAATCGTTGGTAAGCCCAGAATGTCGGAGAATGCGTCGTTGGGAACAGTGCCGCCAAGATTCGGAACGACTGCAGGTTCCCGTACACTGACGCTGCGGAACGCCTCGTTGGCCCATTCGACCCATGGACTCGCAGGGTCCAAACGTGTTGCCGGCGATCCTCTCAGCAATCGCACTTGGACATCTGTATAGCCGGCTTGGTCCAGGTGTTGGCGAACGACCTCTTCAATGGATTCCCATGCGGTCCCTACTACGAACCGAAGCTGCAAGAACGCGCTTGCTGCCGGCGGAATAGCATTGGCGGGCTTCTCGGGATTGCCGGCTTTTAGGGTGAGCACCTCCAGGGAGTTCCAACCCAGCAGGCGCTCTGCAGCGGAGAGAGTCGGGTCACCCCAATCTTCGTCGATCTTTCGGCCAAGACTTTCGCTGTCAATCTTAAGTTTGGACAGCGCATCCCGGACCGGGAAGGGAATGGGAGGCGGCAACAGGCCCGCCACCTGAATGCGACCCTTCCCGTCGACGAGAGACGAGATCGCACCAGAGAGGACTACCGCCGGGTTCTTCATGATTCCGCCCCAGTTTCCTGAATGAAGCGCACCGCTTCGCAACGAGCAGGTGAGTTCAAAAATCGCAGAGCCACGCGAACCAAGGAACATGGTGGGCTGTTCCTTGCTCACGCGCGGACCGTCAGAGGCGATGAACACGTCCGCGCTCAAGATGTCCGCATGTTGGCGACACACCTGTCGGAGCCCGGGCGAGCTGCGCTCCTCTCCCAGTTCGAAGAGCGCCTTGACATTGAATCCAAGCTTCCCGTTGCGAGCCTTTATCACTTCACGAAGCGCGGTCAGATTGACGAGGTGCTGCCCCTTGTTATCGGCAACGCCTCGGCCGTACCACGCATCATTGCGGTCCACCAGTTGCCATGGGGACAGTCCTGCGTCCCACTGCTCATCCATGCCGGGAACCACGTCGCCGTGCCCGTACGTCAGCATAGTGACGAAGTCGGGATTCTCCACGCGCTCGGCAAATAAGAATGGAGACACGCCAGGGACTGGATTATCGATCGTTCGACAGGAGAACCCCATTGCCGTCAGGTCCGGTTCCAACACCTCGGCATAATACGGGAGGAGGTCGGCATCATTTGCATCGGCCCCACTGACTGAGCGGTATGCCACCCTGCGTGCGAGATCACCTCTGAAATGGCCTTCCTCGAAGTACTTCCTCACCTCCGCAAGGGCCCGAGCTTTAGTCATTCGTCTTTCCCCCCAACACTTCAGTCAACGTACGAATCGACGGCAGCGAGCGAAGCGACGAAAGTTGCGACACGAGTTCCCCAAGATCACCCTCGTTCATCACGGGCTCGCAGCACTCAAGCACTTTCTCGAGACGCTCTGCGTCATTGAACGGGTCTTGGATTAGTCCTCGCGCGTAGACACGTTGCGTTTCCAACACCGTCCCGTCCTTCAGGACAATCTTGACGATATGGGGAGGTCGCTGATCCGGGTCCTTCGGTTCGTCTTCGAACTTTCTGGCATTCAGCGTTACCAGACTGAAAAGCTTGCGAACCTCTTTACGCTTTACCGCATCTGCCGTGAAATCGGAAAGCGAGACCTTCCCTTGCAAAAGGGCAAGCGCGATGTTGTATTGCATTGAGAATCGCGCCTGGAATTCGTCCTGCGGGTCGTCGTAGCGCAGATTCTTCTTGTTGCTCGCACCGACCAGAATATCGATAGACTCGACGTCCTCGGCCGAGAAGCCATGCTGCCGCTTCAGATCGAGGACACAGTCGATGGAATTGTGGGCGGAGCCGCAGCATGCGTGGCGCTTTGGGGCGAGTCCGAACTCTTCCAGCGCAAGCGGGTTGTCGAGCTTCTTCAGCGGCTCCTCCCAGCCACGAGGTGCGGGACCACCGTACAGGGCGAGAAATCCTTGCGGGTCTTCCAGTACTTCAGGATTGCCCTGTACCCCGGCTTGTCCGAGCCGTGCGGCAACGATTGCATTTGAAGCGCCCATGCCGCATTGGAACGATTTCGCCTCCGTTCCGAATTGAGCCTTGTTGCCAGATGCCATGCTTACTGCGAGGCTCATTGTGGCGACCGTGGCCGCCTTGTCCACCTTCAGAAGTCGCGCGCAAGCACCCGCTGTCCCGATGCAGCCGACGGTAGCGGTCGGATGCCAGCCGGCGAAGTAGTGCGACCGATTGACGCCACGCCCCAGGACCGCATGAAGTTCCAGACCAACGATAAATGCGTCCAGAAGATCGGCACCACTTGCGTCAACTTCGTCACCCAAGGCGATCAAGGCGGGCACCAAGATGGCGGATGCGTGAGTCAGTGCCGGGTAGTAGTTGTCGTCGATTTCGAGTACGTGCGCAGCGGTCCCGTTGACCATTGCGGCCCAGGGTGCTGGGGCTTTCTTTTTTGTGCCGATGATCGTGGCAGCACCAGTGCCCCAGAGGCTGACGCCCGCTCCAACCTTGGTGCTTACGGGGTCCGCACTTCCCGCGACGATGCAGGCAATTGTGTCGCTAAAGGCATGACTGGCGCGCGACAAACAGCTTTCGGGCCACTCACTATTTCGGGTGGTGATCCAATCGGCCAGAGTTTCCAAAACGGACATACGAGTGTTCTCCGAGGCAGGAGGCCTCAACTTAAGTTGGTGGACTGGGAAAGAGAAGCAGGAGAGTTGCCCATCGCCACTCATGGGGACGGGCATGTTGTTGTGCGCCGATTAGTCAGTCGCCGCGCCGGAGCGCTTAACGATGTCGCCCCATTTGGCGCGTTCTTTCTTCACAACGGTCGAAAAGTCTGCCGCGGTACCGCCTACGATGACATAGCCCAGATCGCGCATCCCTTCGATAACGTGAGGGTCCTTCAGCGTTTGATTCACTGCCGTGTTGATCTTTTGCGCAATGGCTGGTGGCAAACCTTCCGGCGCAATGACACCCGACCATGCAACAACTTCGAACTGGGGAACACCGGCTTCCGATACAGTCGGGAGATCAGGCATTAGCGGCGAGCGCTTGGGTCCTGTCACAGCCAGGGCTTTTAGCTTTCCACTCTTCGCTGCGGCAAGGCTCCCCGCCAGGTTGTCGAACACCAGGTCAACGTGACCTGCCATTACGTCATTGACGCCAGCCGGCGCAGTCTTGTACGGCACATGGATCATTTCGATGCCGGTCATCTTTTTGAAGAGCTCGCCGCTCAGGTGACCGGAAGTGCCGTTTCCTGCAGAGGCAAACATCAGCTTGCCCGGACGGGATTTGCCGTATGCAACCAGATCCTTCACCGAGTTGACGGGAAGCTTCGGCGAGACTGACAGAAGGTTCGGGGTGTATCCCACCTGGACAATCAGTTGCACATGATCGGCAGCCGTCTTGGAGGCCTTATTCATACTCGGGTTGATGCCCAGAGTCTGCGTATTGCCATGGCCGATCGTGTAACCATCGGGGGCCGCATTTGCGATCGACTGCATCGCGATAAGGCCTCCTCCCCCTGGGCGATTGTCGACAACAATCGTCTGCCCAAGTCGCTTGCCCACGTCTTGCAGTACTAGTCGCATCAGCGAATCGGGCCCTGATCCCGCGCCAGCGCTCAAGACATACTTAATGGGCTTGTCGGGATACTCAGCGCGCGCGTGTGGAACTACTGCCACCGCCGCGACCACGCCGGCAAGAAGACATTGGAAGGGCTTGCGGGACAGAAAAGTGAACATCTAGACGCCTCTTACCACAAAGAATGCCGCACCGCGCATCTAACCTGTGCACCGACGCGAGCTTTTGCCTCGAAAAGTTGCATCAGAATTTCTGATGCACCGTCGTTGATCGCTCTTGGCATGAATCACCTAGCCATGCAATCATGTCCATATTATTAAGACGCGAGCGAGCCCTACGCAAACGAATGTTTTTGGGTCTAGCATCAATCTAATTAATGTCTAACTATCTTCCTTCCATGACCGCCCTGCGTTGCCTGGACGCGAGCGCGCGCCTATTGAGCTTCACCAAGGCAGCAGAGGAAATGCACCTCACGCAGGGGGCGGTGAGTCACCACATACTTCAACTTGAAAAGCAGCTCGGAGTGCAGTTCTTTACTCGAAGGAGAGCGGGCCTGGAACTCACGCTGGCGGGGCAGAAATACTGGAACGATGTTGTGGCAGTCCTGCGGTTGCTCGAGCGCGCCACGGAAAGCATTGCGACCACAGGAGGACGTGGTGGAACGCTCAATCTGTCCGTTTCGTCGAGCTTCGCAAACTACTGGCTGATGCCCCGCTTGCCCGCGTTTGTACGAGCCAACCCGGACATCACGCTCAATCTATCGACCCGCGTCGGTCCGGTGGACTTTGCAGCGAGCCAGGACGATGCGTCGATTGAATTCTGTACCGGGCCTACACCAGGCATCGAAGCGAGCCTCGTCTCGCCACTAGTGCTATACCCCTTCATGTCTCGGGAAGAGTATGAGCGCTTTAAGGCGGAGCGAAAGATACGAGGGGTCTCGTTATCGAAGGACCAACTCCTGGACCTGCTGAAGTCTTTTGCGTTGATTCGGCGAGTGACAGTCCCAGAAGCGTGGCCCGGGTGGCTGCAGGAGGTGGGCCTGTCGGGTGCTCTTCCGGAGTCCAATCTGCAAGGTGGGCCACGTTATGCGCTTCTTTCGATGGCATTGGCGGGCGCCATCGAGGGCCTGGGTATTGCCCTACTTCCCCACTTCATCGTGAGCAATGCCGTGCAATCGCGGCAGTTGGTCTGCCTTAGCAGAGTGCCGTGGATCGCTGCTCGTGGGTACTATCTTCGTTGGCCCGAGTGGCGTTCCGACCTTGATGCGCTCAAACGCTTCTCCGCCTGGCTGAGCGCTCTGCCAAGCGAGACACCGGACGAACCGTCAGAGATTTGAGTAGCTGTCAGCCACAACCGGCCGACCACGCTTACTTTGCGCTCAAACGCTTCGTGACTTGCTCGATGAAGACTTTCAGCGCGTGGGTCCCAACGTTGCTGGCGGCAGTCATGATGCAAACGCCCACGGACAACGGCGGCTCAACGAATATCAGTTGCTTTGTGTCGCTCGTGGACTGAGCCGTGTACTCGTCGATAATCGAAAAGCCTACGCCCCTTTCCACAAGTGCCCGCGCAAGATAATAGGTCTTGACCTCAATAGTCGCGCTGCCATCGTTGATGGCGGGAAGCACCTCTTCGATGCGCGACCCCAGGGGATCAGCCGAGTCAAGACGAATCCACTGGGAACGTTCCAGGTCATCGAGATGAACGACGCCTCGTCCGCGGCGAACGCTCTCAGGGCCGAAAAAAACGGCCCGGGCTCGCCCCAATTCCTCGACGGTGATTCCGGGTGGCGCTGACGGTTCAAATGCGATGCCAATGTCGATCTCTCGCGCCAACAAGAGCGCCGACAGCACTTCATTATTTTCGGTACGGATGTTGATCGAGACATCCGGACACAGGCGAATGAACTCGGCCACCGCTTGGGGGACGAGGCTCAATCCGAGACTGGGGATACATCCGATCCTCAGAATTCCTCCCGGATGCGCGGTGAGATTGCGGGCTAGCTGGCGAACGCGCTCCAGACTCGAGTGGAGATGCTTGGTTTCCTGAAACAGAACTGTGGCCTCGGGGGTGGGCTTAAGCCCCCCCGGCAATCTCTTGAATAGCGCAATCCCCAGACTCTGCTCTGCCTGCGCAAGCATCTTGCTCGCCGCAGGCTGCGAGATGTTCAGAAATTCAGCCGCGCTCGACAGCGAGCCTGCCTGCATGACTGCGTGGAATACTTCAATATGACGTAGCCGCATGCCAGCTCCAATGTTAGTCGCGCACCGACGGTGCCGAAATGTTCATTGCACCAATCCACCATTAGGTGGCCATGCCAAATGATCCGGCTCCGCGTGCACAAACACGTAATGCCAGTTCCATGCGGTGGCGACGATGTTAGCTCGGGGTAATCGGCCATTTTGGCAGCTTTGCCTTTTTGTAAGTCAGCAAGTCGTAGCGCGGCGTAGCCGAACCAGGAGCGCCTACGTAAAGGACTCGTTCTGACACCTTGGAATAGGATGCGTAGAAGTGCTGGGCCGACTTGACTACCACGATCCTCTTCTTGGCGATATCGCAGCCGATACCTGTGAACAGGTCCGCGTTCAACGCCTGGCACCGATTCGAGATCAATACACACTCGATACCGTCGAACTCAATGAGGGCGGCGTCGCCCACTGAAAGCGGTTCGCCAGCTTGGCCGGTCATGATGTGGTTGTGACGGAGCGTCTTGACAAGGCAGGTAACGTCCAGCGGATCTCCGGAAACAGGGCTGATCTTTCCGCCGATCCGAAGTTCGACGCGCGCGCCTTCGCCCGCTGCGAATGCCATCTGCACCGCAACGGGATCCCATAGCGGCCCCACGGCGACGTCAGTAATACCGCGCTCGATGAGTCGCCCGAGAATGAAGGTCGAATCGCCAGCCGCGCCACTACCGGGATTGTCGGACCGGTCAGCGAGAATTGCTGGCGTTTGTCCCGCTTCCAACGCGTCGTCAAGCGCCTCGTCGATAGTCAGGTAATTCGGTCGAAGCTGCTCACGAAGTGCTATGAGTTCATCCGCCAGGCTTTGAGCGAGCGTCTGGGCCGCAACCGCATCACCGTCGGTATACACAAGAACTTTCGTCCCCATGGCCGGCACATCGCCCGTCGCGAATCCCTGAACAGCCGAAATGGTCAGAACGCGATTCTTGCCTTCCAACCCAGCAAGCTTGTCCACGAACGCTCTGCCCGGATCCCTTGAAGTGTGAATCGGCACGACCATATTTGTGTCCACCACTGCAGCCACGGGATGGATATCCCCCGCATAAGTGCGAGCACACAGATCAACGAGTTCGATAGCTCGCTCCCTGATATCGGTGTGCGGATACTCCTTGTACGCGATCAGTATGTTTGCGTTGGAGACCATCTCTTCGCTGAGGTGCGCATGCGGGTCCAACTCACAACCGATAATCGCTTCCGGTCCAACAATCGCGCGGACACGCTCGATCAGGTCGCCTTCGCAATCATCATAACCATCGGCGACCATGGCGCCGTGTAGACCGAGGAGAACCATGTCGACCGGCAGTGCTTTCTTTAGATCGGAAAGCAACTCGTCCCGGAGCGTCTCGTACGCCGCCCGAGTTACCAGGCCGGCCGGCTGCGCCTGCGCATAAAGTCCCTCTAGGACTGTCCACCCCTCTGTGCGCGCACGCTCGCGTGCAATGATCAGTGGCGCAGCGTAACGCGTCATCTGCTCCGGATGCTTGCCTGCCGGGTAGTACCCCCCCGCCTTGAAAGCATCGAGGCCCGTGGGCAACGGAGAAAAAGTGTTGGTTTCGGTGCCAATGCCGGCGCTGAATACACGCATTGCTTACCCCTATGGTTCGCCGCAGGCCGCGGCAAGTCCGGAAAAGTGACGCAAAAGCGTCAGGATGGGGAAAGTTTGGCGCGCGCGCTTGTACATGACAAATGAAAAAAAGCGGGCCGCCTTAACCGGTGGTTATGCACCATCATAGCGAAGATGGGAATGGGGGGTAGAGAAAACCCTACGACATAACCAAAAACTATGTCCCCCTCTATCTTTTCATTAGACGGGGGCCGCATGTCACATCAATATGACATCGCTCCCAGCCGCGCTTGCGGCGGTCCGACACGATCGCGCATTTTTTCACTGGATGAAACCATGAGCCACTCTTTGCTTCGCAAAATCTTCGTCGCCTCGGCCTTTGCCATGTCCATCGGTGCTGCCCACGCGGCCTATCCTGATCGCCCTATCCGCGTCGTTGTGCCGTCAGCCGCTGGCGGCAGCCCGGACATCGTCGTACGGATTTTTAGCAACGAGATCGGCAAGAAGCTCGGTCAATCGCTCGTGGTCGACAATCGGCCCGGCGCCGCCGGCAACATCGGCATGCAGGCCGTCATGACTGCGCAGCCTGATGGTTACACGATCGGCTATGGCAACAACGCTACGTTGACGACGAACGAATTCTTGTTCACGAAGCTGCCATATGACCCCAACAAGTTAGAGCCGGTTGTCCTTCTGACCAAGACCGCGAGCGTACTGGTCGTGAACAACAATCTGCCGGTGAAAAACGTGCAGGAACTCGTCCAGTACTGCAAGCAACACGGCGACAAGGTTTCCTTCGGCTCGGCAGGTATCGGAACGTCGGCACACATTGGTGCCGAGCTCTTCAAGACCATGACTGGTATCAAGGCAGTGCATGTACCGTACAAAGGGGCTCCTCAAGCTCAGAATGACCTGATGGCCGGCAATGTCCAGTTCATGTTCGACAACTTCGGCGCCATCGGGCCAAATGTGAAGGCAGGTAAGGTCCGCGCATTGGCAGTCACGTCCAAAGCGCGAACGCCACTCTTCCCTGACGTCCCGACGATGGATGAGGCAGGCGTCAAGGGCTTCGAAATGACTGCCTGGGGTGCCATCATCGCTCCTCCCGGCACACCGGCGGAGATCGTCACGAAGCTCAACAAGGCATTCAATGAGGTCATGCAGGACAAGAACGTCCAGGCCCAGCTTCAGAAGCTGGGCTCCACGCCTGTGGGTGGCACCCCGGACGATGCCCGGAAGCACATCAAGGCCGAACGTGCGAAATGGGGTGAAGTAGTACGCAAGAGCGGTGCAAAGGTCGAATGACCGGGCTGGCCCGCAAAACGTTCCCTCGCACAAGTCTTGCACTATGAAGAATGACCTCTTGCGCATCGGGTGTGCCGCCGGCTTCTCTGGCGATCGCACCGATGCTGCCGGGCCCGTCGTTGACGCGCTGATCGCGGCCGGTGGTCCAGCCTTCCTGATCTTTGAAACGCTGGCAGAGCGCACGCTCGCGTTGGCGCAGCTTGCGCGGCGGTCGGACCCGGCCGCTGGTTATGAGCCACTTCTGGTGGACATCCTGCGCCCTGTCCTTGGACGTTGCCTTGCCCACGGATGCGCCCGGTCGGACCCGGCCGCTGGTTATGAGCCACTTCTGGTGGACATCCTGCGCCCTGTCCTTGGACGTTGCCTTGCCCACGGAGTGCGCATCGTCAGTAATTTCGGTGCGGCCAATCCGGAAGGCGCCGCCAGGCGAATTCATGTTCTCGCGCGTGACCTTGGTCTTCCTGCGCCTCGTATCGCCATCGTTCAAGGCGACGACGTTTCCGGCCCAGCGCATCGGCCGCTGTTGGAACAAGCGGTAGGAGAACGCTTCTCCACGCTGGATGTCGTATCGGCGAACGCCTATCAGGGAGCAGAAGCTATCGCGGACGCCCTGATTGCCGGCGCAGACATCGTGGTCTGCGGTCGCGTAGCCGATCCGTCGCTCGCCGTCGGGCCGGCACTCGCCCATTTTGGCTGGTCGCGCAACGACTGGACACGCCTCGCTCGCGCGACCATGGCGGGACACTTGCTGGAATGCGGCGCGCAGGTAACCGGCGGTTACTACGCCGATCCAGGCTATAAGGATGTAGCAGGCCTGGCTTCTCTGGGCTACCCGATCGCCGAAATTGACGCTGACGGCAACTGCACCATCACGAAACCGGCGGGTACGGGCGGACGGATCGACGCGCATACGGTCAAGGAGCAACTCCTTTACGAGGTGGATGATCCCGCCGCGTATTTCACGCCGGACGTGATTGCAGGCATTACGGATGCGGAAGTTACCGAACTGGGGCCGGATCGCGTGCGACTGACTGGAGTCCGCGGGCATCCGAGGCCGGCCAACCTCAAGGTGAATGTTTGCCACGCCACCGGATGGCTTGCCGAAGGCGAGATTTCTTACGCGGGCGCTCGCGCGGAAGGACGGGCACGGCTTGCGGCCCAAGTGCTGAAAGAGCGACTGGCAGGCTTGGGGCAGCTTCGCGTGGATCTTATCGGCGTCAGCAGCATATTTGCTGACGACGCCGGGCAATGGCTGGCCGCCCATCCTGACTCAGGCGCTGAAGACGTACGGCTGCGCGTCGCCATGAACCACCGCGAACGCGCGAGCGCAGAACAGCTCGGCCGCGAGGTGACGGCTCTTTACACCTGCGGTCCTGCCGGGGGCGGTGGCGTTCGCACGGCGCTTCGCCAGCGATTGGGCACAGTCTCCTGCGCGTTGTCGCGCGACCGCGCGCCCACTTCGTTTCAATTTGTCGAGGCTGCGGTATGAAAACTGTCACCGTTCCGTTGTTCCGGGCGGCTCATGGCCGTACGGGGGACAAGGGCAATCGTTCCAACATCAGCGTTATCGCCTGGCATCCAGACTTGTGGCCCATTCTGGTTGAACAAGTGACTGAGTCGGCTGTGACCGCGCAGTTTGCGCACCGCCGGCCGACTCGCGTCGTGCGGCATGTTCTGCCAACCCTGCAGGCAATGAACTCTGTCCTGGATGAGGTCTTGGACGGAGGCGTCAACGACTCACTCAATCTGGATAGCCACGGCAAGGCACTGTCATTTCACCTGCTTGCCCTGCCGATTGAGGTCCCGATTGATCTGATGCCATGCCTTGCAGGGCCACCGTTGAACGCCAACGAGCCCTGAGCCATCACGGTTGCGGCCAGCCAGGTCCGCCGGCGGGACACCGTAGCCCATCCTCCTCCATCCTTTTCTGACAACAACGGACTGGATGCACGCGAGAGATGGGCTTTTTTTCTTTTTTCTCCCGGAAGCGATCCCTTACGACAACCTTTCGTTGCGCCGACTCAGAAACATCACCTCTTGATGTTTTGTAGATCCACGCACCAGGTCGGCGCCCATGCCGCACCATTTCGCGCTGATTAACTGTCGGTTATGCACCGTATCAGGCAGATCAGCAGTTCATATAACCGCAGTCTATGTCCACCCTCATCTTTTCATTGGACGCAGGGTTCCCGGCCGCGCACCATGAGCCCCATCAAAGGACGTGCTGTTCGTAGGAGAAGAGTGATGGAAGGCAGGTTTAGTCGAGCACAGAAAACCGCTTGTATTGCGGGCCTGTTCCTCGCATGGGCAGTCGGCTACGCCGACCGCATTCTAATGAGCGTTGCGCTCGTACCGATATCACAAGAGTTCGCACTGTCTGCGCGCGAGGCCGGCATGTTGCTGAGCGCGTTCTATGTCAGCTACGCCATCATGCAGCTTGCCGGCGGTTGGCTGTCCGACAAACTGGGCTCGCGCATCGTCGTGGTGGCCTGTGTCGTTATGTGGTCGATCTTTACGGGCATGACAAGCCTCGCATGGTCTTTCACATCGCTGCTGCTGATTCGTTTCCTGTTCGGGATCGGAGAAGGCAGCTTCTCGCCTGCGAGTTCCGTGACCGTAGCGGAGGTTTTTCCAAAGAATCAACGAGCACGGGCGAAATCCTTTCTCGTATCTACGGTATTCCTGGGGAGTGCCGCGGGTTCGGCCATCATCGCCGCCACCGTGAGCAAGCTCGGCTGGCGCGGCGCTTTCCATATCCTGGCCGTGGCAGGTTTCTTCGTTGCCATCTTCCTGTGGTTCTCCCTGCGCAGTGGCATGGGTTCAAAGCGCGGCGTAAAGACGGAACGTCCGCGTATGGTCTGGCGCCCAGTACTCAAGATGCCTCTTGCATGGAAGCTGATGACCATCTGGTTCTTCACCAGCGCGCTGCACGTGGGCGTCAACTCCTGGATGCCAGCGTATTTGCTGAAGACTTACCACATCAGTTTGAGCCACGCCGGGCTGGCAATGATCATTCCGAACCTGTTGTCGTTCTTCGGTGCAAACATGGTCGGCTACCTGCTTGACAAGCTGGGACGGCGCTTTGAAAAGGGCTGCCTGGTTGTCGGATCAGCACTTAGCACGCTGTTCTTCGTCATGATGATCACGACTGATCAGGTATGGCTCCTCATCGCCTTCTGGTCCCTGTACTCCCTCTCGTTCAATCTGGTCTACGCGACGGTGTTCTCTGCACCGCTGCGTCGTGCGCCGGAACATCTCATCGGTAGTACGACGGGCCTAATGAACTTCGGGGGGCAACTGGGCAACTCGATCTTCCCTGCGATCATGGGGGCGTTGATCACCGCGGCCGGGGGCGCGTTCTTCTCCGCCTTCTATCTTCTTGTGGGCGTTGGCGTGCTTTCCATAGTGGCAGCGCTGCTGTGGAAAGCACCGGCAGACGACGAAGTCTACGGCTTGCTCGGAGACCATCTCGCGCCTCGGCGCGGATAAGTCCCGAAGGCAACGAGCGTCTTATAGCTGGCATCGACGCCCGTCGCTCGTGGAGCGGTGGGCGTTTCTCACTGCTTTAAGGCCATATAGCCTTCGGAACGAGCCACGGTATACTCCGAGTGAGTAGGCTGGAAAGCCCCCATGACCCATGTCGCTGTGCAAGCATGGGCCTCTTGCCCAGATGGTTCCATAGAGCCTGTACAAGCTTCCGCAGGATCACGAGCCGGAGCGGACGAAAGAAAGCGCAACGGTTTAGATGCGCCCCTAGTACGGCTGAGCTAGGCGAGGCTTTCGCCAGCGACAGTCATTCCAATGCAGCCGGTGCCGAGAACCGATCCGTCCTTGTTGCCGGGGATGGGCAATGGTCAAATAGACGTTGGTGTGCTTGGAGAACGCGTAGTCTGCCGAGATGATGAACAGCCAATGGTCAGGCACCAGAGTTGCCATAGTGCCTTGGGGGGGAAACGGTGCCAGTAAGCGTCCATGTCGGCGCGAGGCCACGGTGCCCCGCCGAATGCGAGTCGTCATTCGGCTAGCCCACGCGGGGCAGGGCCAGCACTAGCACCGCAAGAGAGGAAGCGATGCTAGGCGGGGGACTTACGATTCCGCTGCTACGAGCTTCTTGTACACCAGCGCCGAAAGGGCGACGTCTACAAGCCCCACACCAACCGATTTGTAGACTCCAATGCCTTGGGCAGTTTTTGCAGAGGCGTCTCCGGTTAGCACGTCACCAATCTCCAGAACGCGATCCCAATCAACGACGCCGTCTTGCGCCATAACCAGGTCGCCCGCTTCCTTTCGCGCCTGGTCTTTGTGTTCGACGATAATCCGGGCAGCGCGCTGCAGCGTGGAATCGTCGATCTCTCGCGTCTGTGGCTTACTCGAGCCGATTGCTGCAACGAATGCATGAGGCTTGAGGAGCTTTCCATCAAACAAAGGCGTGGGGCTGCGAGTGCATGTGATAACCACATCCGCTTCCGGCACAGCCTTGACAGCCTCCGCAGTCTGGAACGCAACGCTCGGGTACGCTTGCGCAAAGGTGGTCGCCAGTGCCTCGCCATCTCCCTTGCTCACAATGAAGACGCGGCGGAAAACACCAAGTTCCAGCATCGCCGTAAGATGGGCCTTGGCCTGAATCCCTGCCCCGAAAATCGTCAGTGTGGAGGCGTTCGGCGGCATTTGAGCCTCGACCACGACTCGCGTAGTAGCCGCTGTACGAAACTCCGTCAACGCGTTGCCCTGGATGGTACCCAGGTAGTGACCATCAGCGCCATCGAAGAGGACAACAACGAAGTCGAATTGCCCTGCATTGGTCGAATAGACCTTTGCACCGCACATTCCCGCGGGCGCGACGATACCCCCCATTACACTGAGTGTCAGATGGTCATGATAGGTGCGCGCCCGTTGCAAGGTTACGGCGCGGCCCTGTGCTGCTGCGATGAACGCATCGCGCACAACCGCGCTGCTCTCGCTCATCGTGAGAACGTTGCGGACTTGCTCATCAGTGATCAGTTTCATATCGCGTCTTCTGCTTCTGCCGAAGGGCAGCCTGCATATAGTGATGAAAGAAGGCTGATTGTTTCCCGATCACGCGGCTTCGTCTAATGCGTTTTCTTTGGCCCGTCTAACCTGAGGCTATGTCGTAGGGGTGTACCGGCTTCGGCAGTTATCGGGAGTGGCTCCTAGCACGCTTCGCCGAGAATGTGGCACCGAGAATGTGCGACGCACGCGCCGATGTCTCAATGTGGATTAACTGAGGGTTATACCCGGTAGCGTTTTGTCAATTGCGCCGACTTACAGACGTTCGCATACTGGTGTAGCGCTGAAATTGCAACAGCGAGCGTCTCTCTCCAGTACGTAACTGGGACAACAACCCCAAAACGAAACTATGCATGTATGTGTGCTTGGCGGCGGCGTCGTCGGCGTGACCACCGCTTACTTCCTGGCTCGTGAAGGTCATCGCGTCACTGTCGTCGAACAACACCCGGAAGCCGGCGTGGAGACGAGCTTTGCAAATGGGGGCCAGCTCAGCTACAGCTACGTCGCGCCGCTCGCCGGCCCCTCGGCCCTTCATCATTTACCCGCGTGGCTGCTCAGTAAGACAGCACCATTGCTTTTCCGGCCCAGGCTGAGCCTGGCGCAATGGACTTGGTGCATGCAGTTCCTTCGTCATTGCACTACCGACCGTAGTCGACAGACAACGGTGGAAATGCTGTTGCTCGGCGCCTACAGCAAAGCTGTCATGAACGATGTCATGCTGGATGAAGGCATCGATTTCGCCCACAGCAAGAGCGGCAAGCTTGTTGTGTATCGTGATCCTGTCGAGTTCGAAGGTGCGAAACGGCAGATGGAATTCCAGGCGAAGTTTGGCGCCGAACAAAGTGCACTGGACGCGAAGGCGTGCGTGCTTGCAGAGCCTGCGCTTTACGCAGTGGGCGACAAGTTGGCCGGAGGCATCCTGACCCCCTCCGAAGACGCCGGCGATTGTTATCTCTTCACGCGCGAACTTGGTCGTGTCGCCAAAGAGAAGTATGGAGTCGACTTCCTGTTCAACAATCGAGTCCACGGGCTCATCCGGGAAGGCGGCAAGGTGGTGGCGGTGCGCACCGATTCTGGCGATGTCAATGCCGATTTGTATGTGCTCGCGCTCGGCAATGGCAGCTCAGAGCTGGCAGCCGACCTCGGCATTCGACTTCCGATGTATCCGCTCAAGGGTTACAGCTTGACTGTTCCGGTGGAGGAGGCACATCAGGCCCCTGCGTTGAGCGTAACAGACCTGCATCATAAGATCGTCTATGCCAAGCTCGGTCAGCACCTGCGAATCGCGGGAATGGTTGATATGACGCCCACCGACTCCCACGTCGATGCGGCCCGGATCGAGCTTCTCAGGTCCCAAGCCGCGGCCACGATGCCAAATGCTGGAGATTACTCCGGAGCACAAGTCTGGACCGGCGCCCGTCCGGCCACGCCGGACAGCAAGCCTCTCCTTGGTAAGACAAATTTGTCGAACCTTCATCTAAACACTGGACACGGAGCCCTTGGCTTCACGCTTGCCTGTGCCAGCGCCAAGCTCGTCGCGGACACTTTGTGCGGCCGTTCACCCGCTCTCGATCTGGCGCCATATCAGCTCGCAGGTCGGAACGTGCGCCGCGACTACCGGAAACTTGGCTCGCCTAACCTCGCGCTGAACTAAGCGTCCTTGCCGGTTGCTGCACGGACCACTTACCGCAGCCGGTTGTACGCCCTCCATGAGTCTGTCGCTTCCGCCAATGGGGGCCGTGGAGCGCCACGAACTCACATGCAGCCTTTGGCAAAGAAACGAAATCAATCGAGGAGAACCCCGTGCACGCTATCCGTCTGGCCTTTCCCTTGCTCTTGCTGTGCGCTTCGCTCTCGACACGAGGCGCCGAACCGAACCAAGCGGTTTTAGCACAATCGGAGCAATATCGCGAGGAAGCACTCAGCCTCCTGGAACGCCTTGTAAATATCGATTCCGGTTCTGCGAGTACATCGGGCATCGAGTCCGTTAGCTCAGTTGTGGTCGACGAACTGAAGAGAACCGACGCGCAGATCGAAACAGTGTCGGCTAAGCCTGCTGCTGGCAGTAATGTCCTAGCAACCTGGAAGGGTACCGGCAAGGCTCGGATACTTTTGATGGCACATCTGGACACCGTCTTTCCCGATGGTACCGCCTCGACGCGGCCGTTCCGGATCAGCGATGGTCGCGCATATGGCCCGGGAGTCGTCGACAACAAAGGCGGCGTGGTTCTCGGCATCTATGCGATGAAGGTCCTGAAGGGGCTGGACTTCAAGCAATACGGCCAGATTACGCTGCTGCTCAACACGAATGAGGAGACAGGCTCCAAGGGCTCGCGCGCCTTGATCGAACAGCAAGCAAAGCAGCATGATGTCGTGCTCAACCTGGAGCCGGGACAAGAACATGACGGCCTTACAGTCCAGCGAAAAGGTAGCGGCACTCTCACCATTGAGGTGACGGGCAAGGCTTCGCACGCGGCCGGTCCGGAAAAAGGGCGAAACGCCGTCACGGAGTTGGCACACCAAATCCTGGAACTGAACAAACTTGGCGACCCGGCAAAGCTCACTACTTTGAGTGTGACGGTGGTGAAGGCCGGCACGGTATCGAACGTGATCCCTGATAGCGCCACCGCTTACGGAGATGTTCGCGTTGCGGTGCCGGAAGAATTTGACCGGATTGAACGCGATCTAGTCCGAACTTTGAGCTGGCGGCGCGCATAATGCTTTGATTTCTCACGGTTATGTGCGCGCGAGCGAGTCGATTACTGGGTACAGGCGACGGGGCTGACGTTGAGCAGGCGGAAGGCCTTTTCTTGAACTGGGGTCGGCCGCGTGATCATGACGATCTTTGCTTGCGGGTTGAGGGGTGTGTGACAGACGTTGTACGCGAGCGTGGCCAGATCATCGAGCAAGGTGCGGAAGCTGTGCACCGGCAAGCCGTCCTCGCCAAGCCTGGTGGAGTCCTTGGCTTTCGCCTGGTCCGAGCGTCGTGCCTTGGCCACTGGCGAGGGCCGGGCCGTACGCGCGAGCTCGACGTATTCATCGTCGAACAGCATCGGCTTTAACTTCTCGCGCATGTGCCACTCGATGTAGTAGGCAAGCATGCACAGAAAGACGTGAGCGCGCACGCGCGCGGCGTTCCAATGGAATACGGGACGCACCTGCAGATCGACCGTCTTGAGCGAACGGAAGGCCCGCTCCACCACCGCCAGACCCTTGTAGGCCGTCACGGCCGCCTCAGCCGGCAATTCCGTTGCCGGCAGGCTCGTCCGCACCACGTAAAGGCCATCGAGTGCGGCCTCCTGCTGAATCTGTTCGGCCTTGCGTTCCCACGTGAAGCTCGAGTCGGTGATGTTCAACTCGAAGTGCTTGCCCATCCTGAAGTGATCGATGACGCGGCCTACGCGCAGGGCGATCTCCTCGGTGCCCTTGAGGCGATTGCGGGCACGCGTGGTCGCGTCGGTGATCTTCATCAACTCGGCTTCGGTGGCCTGCAGCAGCGCCTCGCGTTTGCGGCTGCGCTCCTCGGCCAGTAGCGGATTGCGACACACGATGAGCCGCTCGCCGGGGAACGCCTCGCTGGTCACCTCTAGCAGGTTGCGCTCATCGAATAGCGAGGGCTGGAAGGGGCCCTTCTCCCGGGCAAGTGCGGCCATCTGCGGCGCGCGCAGGCTGCTCACCCAGTCCAGGCCAGCCGGGCGCAATACCGTGTCGATGCGCGCCTGCGTGAGCATGCCCCGGTCGCCCACCCACGCGAGCTTCTCGATGCCATAGCGGTTCTTGAGCTTGTCCACCTGCGAGGCCACGGTAGCCGGATCGGCGGTGTTGCCGGCGAAGACTTCGACCGCCACCGGACAGCCCTCACGAGTGCAAACCAGACCGAACACGATCTGCGGGTCGTCGCGCTTGCCATCGCGACTGTAGCCGTGGGCGGCAAGCTCGCAGCAGCGTCCCGTCACCCACGTGGAAGTGAGGTCATAGAGCACCAGCGTACTGCCGCTCAGATGCTGCCTGGCAAGGCGCTTCTCGATGCCTTCCTGAGCTTCTCCTAGCCAGTCGAGCGCAGCATAGACCTGTTCGAGTTCGACGTCGCCCAACTTCAGCAGCCGCGACACCGAGTGGGTCGCGGTCTCGTCGCGCAACATGCGATGCGTGGCGAGCTTGGAAGCGGGTGACACCACCCGCGTCACCAGCAGTGCCATCACCACCGAGCGCAGCGCGGCCGGTGCCGATGCAAACCACTGCTCGGCGCCGCAGGCGCGCGCCGCGCCAAGCACGGCGGCCACGTGTCCGTGTGGCAGGCTGCGCTCGATCACGAAGGCCTCATCGGCGCACGACACCGCGACGCCACCGCGTAGCAGCACCTTCAAGCCTTCGATGACCTCGGCGGGCAGCGACGAGAGATTGGCGAGGGTGCGCTTCTTGACCGTGTTGCCGTCGCGATAGGACTCGCGCAGCAGGATGGCGGGGGGCGAGTTGCGGTTCGGGACGTGTTCGATATACATGAACACTATTCAAGCATAAAACTGCTGAACCGCAATAGATAAATACTAATTTACATGGCTACATAATAGTCTCAAAAATAGCCGAAACCCAGCGCCGATGCGGGTTCCGGCTATTTGGGAAGTCAAAGTTCGGTCTAGTGCGCGTATCAGGCACCACACTCGTACCTGACACCAAAGTGACGGCGAAGCTGGTCCGCGGTTTCCCTCCCATGCCTCGAACGCCCACGACCGATAAGCTCGCTGCACAGGCGCAAGAGATCTACGCAGAGATCGGTAGAAAGCTTGGGCTTGAAATGAGCGGCGGTGCTGCCGATGCAAGTCTGACAGCCGGCGTCGGCACGCCGACTCTGGACGGTTTCGGCATGGTAGGCGCACACCCGCATTCCACGGAAGAGTACGCCGACGTCAACTTGGTCGTACCTCGCCTTTATCTTCTGTCTCGCATGCTCATGCGGCTGTCAACGCAGTAAACCGACAACCAGGTCGCATTTCGAGGTTGGGATGAAAGGTCATTAATTTGCACCAAGAGGCGCCTGCGGCGCAGTCCGGCCAATTCGCGCTTCTTTTCACGGCAGTCCGGCTAATTCCGGTTCTGAGACGGCCGAGCCGCGACGGAATTAGCTGTTATGTGATTGATTTTTTGGCAATCGCAGTCCGGCCAATTCCGGTTCCTCACAAAACCATTCATCCTTCACTTTGGCTCGCCTCGCAGCTTGCCCGGGGCAGCGTACGCGCTGTTCCGACGGGGTATCCGTCACTAGGATCTTCCGGACAGGATGGAGAGTGCTGACCTCTGCTTTATGCGCTGCAGAGCATAAACATTTATCTTGGTCGCAGGCCTATCTTTTCCGTTATCTAGTGCGCGAGCACCGCGCCGAGATTGAGTTCATCGGCAACTTTCTTCAATCGCTTGTCGCGCGTCCAGATGGTGACGCCTGGTTGTAGGCGCGCGGACGCCAACAGTGACGTGTCGACATATCCTATTCCACGATTGAACAAACCTTCGCGCTCGATCAAATAAAACGTCTCCTCCGGCGTTGCAACTGGCGCGCGCGGCAGATCGAGCAACGCGCCAAGCACGAAGTCACGGTCACGCAGACTACCGAGCGAAATCTCGCCTATCACATATGGATGAGCCAGCACGCGCTCCGCGGCAAGCAGGCTAATCAGCATAGGATCCGAAGCGTTGATGTGGTCAATCCAGACCGACGTGTCGACAAGAATCATTCGATGTCCTGCCGGCGACGCGGCGCCCCCTTGATGCCCGGTTGGCTACCGCCAAGATTCGCGAGTCGTTTCGCGGCTTCACGCTGGATCAAGGCCTTTAGCGCTTCGCGCACGAGTGCCGTTTTCTCCTCCAGGCCCGTATAGGCTTGAGCCTTGGCGATCAAGTCGTCATCAAGCGCAATAGTCGTACGCATGGGAATCTCCGTAAGTATGCACTAATGATAGCATCGTTTGATGCTAAAAATAGTGCATTGCGACGTCTCGTTATGAGCGCTTTTTGCCGCGAGAATTCCGATGCAGTTGCACGCGAGAACAGCGAAAACCGCCCGCGAACCCAAACGAGATATCGCGTCCTCGGAAAAATCCAAAGGCGGTCAGCAGAAAATCCGGCTTATGGAAGACGACCGCTCCAAGCTAATCCGCTGTCGAAGCTATCCGATCCGGAAAAACTCCACGCTCTGCCCCGCATTGACCGCCCGCCGCAGCCAATCCGGCATCTCGCCCTGCCCGTCCCAGCTCATGCCCTGTGCGTTGCGGTAGCAGACCGGCGGCGGCGGGGGTGGCGGCGGTGGCGGATCGAAGCACCCCGCCGCTTTCAGCTCCTCCATCGTAAGCCCGTAGTCAGCCATCTGGGCCTGGATCCAGCGGATCGCGTCCGCCCGCTCATTTTCACTTGCCTTCGTTGCCATCGTTGCCGTCATCTGGGTTGAGAGAGGCCGCAGGCGCACCCTGCTCTTTGCCCTGTTCTTCGCCCTGTGTTTGCTTCTCGGTCGGCGCCGGGCCCCCGGCCTTGCGCCGCCGCCCACCTTCCCGCTCGCGCGGCGCCACCCGCAATTCTGCCAGCAGCCTCGAACTCGGCGCTCAGTTTGTTGCGGTAGCCCTTGATACGGTCATGCTCCGCAACGGCCTGGATGGTGCCGCGATGCGCTTTCGCGGCGCCGGACAGACGGCCGGCGCTCCAGCAACCAGCCGCTACTGAAGACTGCAATCATGACCTTCGACGCTCAAGCCTGGCTGGCCGATGCTCGCTCGCTCATCGGCGAGGTAAATGTACTGACGGCAGACCGTGGGGAGTATCTCAGTTCTTTCGTGAAAGACTGGCGAGGCAAGTTTCAGAGCCCTGTGCTCGCCGTGCTGAGGCCGGCAACGACGGCTGAAGTACAGGCACTTGTTCGCCTCGCCGCGCGCGCCGGGGTAGCGATCGTTCCGCAAGGCGGCAATACCCGGCTCCGCGGTGCCTCTGTCCCGACGCCTTCGGGCACGCAGGTGGTACTGCAACTTGGTCGGATGAACAAGCTGCGCGAGCTTGACGTGCGGAATAACACCGTCACCGTCGAGGCAGGGTACATCCTGCAGCGGTTGCAGGAACTCGCAGCGTCCGCGGGTCGCCTCTTCCCGTTGTCCCTGGGCGCCGAAGGCTCCTGCCAGATTGGGGCAATCTCGCCACCAATGCTGGTGGCATGCAGGTGCTGCGCTACGGCAATATGCGAGAGCTGGTGCTTGGTCTCGAGGTGGTCCTCCCGGATGGCGAGGTCCTGGACCTCCTGCGGGCGCTCCGCAAGGACAATACCGGATACGACCTGAAGCAAATGTTCATCGGATCAGAAGGCACGCTAGGGATCATCACGGCAGCCACGCTGAAGCTGTTCCCGTTGCCCACGGCCGAGGCGTCTGCGTTTGCTGGGGTGAAATCGTTGGAGGACGCCGTCAGCGTCCTGGACGCCATGCGCGCATCCATGGGCGACCGCTTCACGGCCTTCGAACTCATCTCGCATCCGGCTTACGAACTGGTTCGCCAGTACTTCCCGGACACTCCGCCCTTGCTCGAACAGGAATGTGCCTGGTACCTCTTGATGAAGGCCGCCGATGGCGGTGACGGCAGCGCGCTGAACGACGCGATGCAAGCTGCCCTGATGGCTTGCCTTGAACAAGGCATCATCAGCGACGTGGCGCTAGCATCGAGCCTGGCGCAGACCAAGGTTCTTTGGGACCTGCGCGAAAATGTCACGCATGCCCAGCAGATGGATGGCGGCAACATTAGGCACGATGTCGCCCTGCCCATCTCGCGGATCCCCGCGTTCGTCGAAGGGATGCTTCCCGAACTGGAGAAGGCGTTCCCGGGTGTGCGACCCATCATCTACCGCCATCTTGGTGACGGAAACCTGCACTTCAATGTGAGCGCACCAAACGGTGTGGATTCGAAGGCGTGGCAGACCAGGACCGATGCCGTCAACAAAATCATCCACGATGCAACGGTCGGGTTGAGGGGAAGTATCAGCGCCGAACACGGTATCGGCCAACTCAAGCGGGACGAACTCCCGCACTACAAGACCTCCGTGGAGATGGATGTCATGCATCGAATCAAGAAGGCTCTGGACCCGCAGAACCTGATGAACCCGGGCAAGGTACTCAATACCTGACCTCGCCAGCATGAAGGCCGCACCATAGCGACCGACAAATTAGAGACGCACGCCATGAAGAAAGCAGAAGAATTGAGGAGCGCCCGGTGGTTCGCACCAGACAACCTCCGGGGGTTTGGCCATCGCTCCCGCATCTGCAGATGGGCTATGCCCCGGCTGACTGGGCAGGCAAGCCGATAATCGCCATCATCAATGCCTGGTCGGACATCAACTGCCACGCGCACTTCAAGACCCGCGTCGAAGACGTGAAGCGTGGCGTGCTGCAGGCTGGCGGATTCCCCCTGGAACTGCCGGCGTTGTCGCTGTCGGAGAACTTCGGCACCAGCTATGGCGCCTCCATTCTCCACGTCTCACCCGAGGCTTTTGTGGGCGGCACCCTCGCCTTCATCCAGACTGGCGACCAGATCTCGGTGGACGTTCCCGAGCGAAAGCTGGATCTTCTAGTCAGTCCCGAGGAATTGGAGCGGCGACGTCAGCAATGGACGCCGCCGGAGCGCAAGTTCGAGCGTGGATACGGCTGGATGTTTGCCCAGCACATTCTGCAGGCAGACAAGGGATGCGACTTCGACTATCTGGAGACGTCCTTCGGTCGCTCACCTGGTGAGCCCGTCATCTACTGAACGGCAGATTGCTCCGCGCAATATCCAGCGATTTTGCATTGCGCCTGCGAAGTCCCCGCTCGCGCTTCCTTTCCCCCCTGATCGAAGGGCCTGGATGGGTCCATTGGGGAAGGCATGACTCACTAGAGGCAGGTCGTCGTCGAATCCGTCGGCGTCCGCTCATCGGTCGCTGCAGTCGCTCGTTTGTCGGATGTCTCCGAAGGGTCGCTCAGAGACAGTCGTAAGCCACCGTCAGTTACCGCCCGACCTGGAATCCCCGCGTGCGCGGCCTGATTCGCGACAGCTACGCCGACTTCGGCCCAATGCTGGCCTGCGAGACGCTGCGCGAGCGGCACGACGTCAAGATTTCGCCAGCCTTCTTGTGCCGGATCATATACATTCCCGCCGGTTGCGCGGCTGATGCATTTTGGGTGGGCGCAGCTTCCGGGACACCCGGAAGCCGGCGTCGAACAGCATGTCCGGGGCGAACTGGTGCAGATCGATGGCAGCGATCACGCCTGGTTCCATGCGCTCGATGAGGCGGACCGCGCAACTGATGGGCGCCGCGACCGACCGCTCGCTCGCCTCGCTTCCGCGGAATAAGTAGCGCATCGCGCTCGCACGCACCCGACCAACCGTATCTGCGGTCCCGCGCTCCCGTTACTATGCTAGTCACCATCGACCGGCACGGGAGCGAGCTTGGCCAACCCGGATCTTCTTGATAGCGACCAAATGACCGCGCACGTCGTCGCTGCACAAGCAAGCCCGTGCGACGAACTCGTCATCCGCACGCAGCCCACCGCGGTCGACCGCCCGTGCCGGCGCAAGCGTCTAGCACTCGCCGCGACGATCCTCGGCTCAAGCATGGCGTTTATCGACGGCTCCGTCGTCAATGTCGCGCTACCCGCCATTCAGAGCGAACTCGGCGCGAGCGTCGCGGCAATGCAGTGGATCGTTAACGCCTACCTGCTCTTTCTCGGGTCCCTCGTGCTGGTGGGCGGATCGATGGGCGACAAGCTCGGCCGCCGCACGGTGTTCATTGCGGGCATCGGGGTCTTCACGCTGGCGTCGGCCGCTTGCGGGTTCGCGCCGGACGCGAATTCGCTGATCGCCGCGCGCGCAGTGCAGGGCATTGGTGCAGCACTCTTCGTACCCAGTAGTCTCGCGATCATCGGCGCCGTGTACGAAGGCGAAGCGCGCGGACGGGCAATCGGCACTTGGGCAGCCGTCGGGGCGATCACGTCCGCGGCGGCGCCGGTGGCAGGCGGCTGGCTCGTCGACGTGTTGTCGTGGCGCGCGATATTCTTCCTCAACGTCCCGCTTGCAGCGGTGACGATCGCGCTTGCGATTTCGTCGGTGCCGAACAGCCACAAGCTCGATGCGCCTCAACGGTTGGACTGGCCCGGCGCGCTTAGCGTCGCAACGGGGCTCGCTGCCCTCACCTATGGTCTGACCGAGGCGTCTGCGCGCGGTTTCGCAGATCCGCTTGTACTGTGCGCGATCGGCGCCGGCGCGCTCGTGCTGGTCGCATTCGTGATGATCGAAGCGAACAGCCGTCACCCCATGATGCCGCTCGACGTGTTCCGCTCACGCGATTTCACCGGCGCCAACCTCGTCACACTGCTGCTCTACTTCGGCCTGAGCGGCGCACTGTTCTTCCTGCCGTTCACGCTGATCCGCGCACATGCCTACACCGCAACCGAAGCGGGCGCGGCGCTGCTGCCGGTGCCGGTCGTCATCGGCTTGTTGTCGCGCTACACCGGCGGCCTGACGAGCCGCTTCGGTTCGCGGATCCTGTTGAGCGCTGGCCCGGGCATCGCGGGAATCGGATTCGTGATGCTGGTGTTGCCGTTCGTGCGCGGCAGCTATTGGGCCGGATTTTTCCCTGCGCTCACCGTGCTCGGGCTTGGCATGACGATCACCGTCGCGCCACTCACGACGACTGTGATGGGCTCGGTGCCGGGTGCCCACGCAGGCGTTGCATCCGGCATCAACAATGCGGTTGCACGTGTGGCGAGCCTGCTGGCAATTGCGGTGCTCGGCATCGTGTTCGTGTGGTCGCACCAAGCGGCACTGTCGGCGCGGCTCGATGAACTGGACGTTCCTAGGGACGCACGCCGGACCGGGCAGTTGCTGGGGCCGGGCGCGCAAGCCGCGGCGGCAGCGGGCGACGCCCATTTGCCGACTCAGACACCCGTGGCGCTGGCGGAAGCCGAAGCTATCACCGACGCGCTGCGCGCCGTTGCGCTGGTGTCCGCCCTGTGCGCGTTCGCCGGAGCGGGTCTCGCGGTGGCAACCATCCAACCCCGCAGGTGATATGCCTCGTGTCGCCGGACGCGTCCGTTGCCTATCGGCGCCCTCCCCTCAACTAGCCGAAGTCGCCATCTGCGGTCATAGACCCATGCTTTCGCACGGACATTCGAACGTCGGCTGCGCTCAAGTACCGGTCATTCATGTATGAAGTGATCCGGCAAGTCGTCGGCCAAAGCGGACAGTTGGGGACCGATCCAGTTCTGGCGACGGTCCGCTAAGGAGTAAGTAACACCATCATCGGGCTGGATACGGCCGTTGGAGCAGTCATTCACATGGTCATGCCGATGGACAGTTGAGCTTTCTCTGCACAACTCAAAGTACAGCAGTGTCATCCGACCGCACTATCAGATGCACACGCCGACAGCCAACCAGTCACTGCTTTGTTATGGCCTCTCGGGCTGACTCGCGTTTTGTCGGGCTTTCTCGCTTTCGCGGTGTGTGGCCGTCTCGTGACGCCATCACGCCCGGCCTCGCCCGCGAGCGGGATGGGCCGACAACTAGCTTTCTCAGTGGCCGGTGCTATCTTGTAGTATCGGCGCCCCGGCCAGCCACGGCGTCGGTTTGCCCACCCGCCGTGATCGACGAGCCGCTGAGCGACGACGTTAGGCGGCACGAGCGCCTGAGGCAAAAGTCTGGCCACGGCGCAGCAACGATGAAAGAGTAAGGTGAATTATGAAGATGCTACTCACAGTCGAAATCCCTCATGAGCCCTTCAACTCCCTCGTCAGAGGCGGGAAGGCGGGCGAAATCATTGGGCGTATCCTAGAAGCGATCAAACCGGAAGCGGTGTACTTTACTGAGCAAGACGGAATGCGCTGCGGGGTCTTCCTGATCAACGTCGAAAATCCATCCGACGTTCCTGCTTTTGCGGAGCCCTTCTTTCTCAACTTCCAGGCCAACTGCAAGTTCCGCATTGTGATGAGCCAGGAGGATCTGCAAAAGGCTGGTCTGGAGGAGCTAGGGAAGAAGTGGGCGTGATGAGCGGTCGGCGAGATCGGTAACGAATAGCCCCCAGACCGCCCCATACTCATTTCCGTTAATGGTATCTAACATTTCCGTCAACACGGAGGCCATGCAAGCGGCACGCCGCTCGCATGGCGCCGGTTACGTCCAGTGTTGATGTTGTAGAAAATACTTGAAGTCGCATGGACGGGACCGTCCGGTTTGGCCGGTGTGAGTGACGGCAACGGGTCGGCAGCAGTTCCGCGCTCTGCAAAGCGGACACTCCCTGCACACCGACAGCTTTGGCCGAACACCCGCCAGCCAACGTGACCGACTGGACGGCCGTAGTACCTTGGAAGCTGCCATTGAAGTAGCGCTGGACACAGCGGCCGCAGTGGGTCGATAGCGGACATCACTCTGCCAGAAGGACAGGACCGGCCAAGTAGCTATCTCCAATGTAATAGCAGCACGCCGAGCCAGTTGTGAATCGTGCAAAGTACGCACCGCTGGGCGCCTCTGCGGGCGTCTAATGTCGGCGCGCTGGCCTCTGTGCGTCTAGTTCGCTTGCTGTCGCGAACAGCGTGGCGCGGAAGGCCTCCAGCACTGGCGAGGCCGGCACGTCCGCGCGGGTGGCGATCCCGACGGGAGGCAAGGTCCAGTCGGGACGCGCGCTGAGGATCGTGAGCAGATTCATTTCCGCGTAGTGTTGCGCCACCGCCAGCGGCATCGCGGCCAGCAGGTCGGTGTCCCGCATCAGCATGACATTGGCCAGCACCGATACGGAGTCGATCGCCGCCACCGGCGGCGTTACGCCCTGTTCACGGAAGTAGCGCTCGATCGTTGGCCGCAGCGGCGCGCCCTTTGGCGGCATGATCCACGCATGCTGCGCCAGCATGGCCGGCGTGATGCGCTTGAGCCTGGACAACGGATGGCCGTGCCGCGCCGCAATGCAGACCGGCTCCTGGTACAACACCTCCCACAGAATGGCGTCGGGCAAGGATTCTTCTGAGACTCGCCCCAGCACGCAATCCAGTTCGCCCTTGGCGAGCGCAGCCAGCATCGACTCATTGGTGCCCTCCTGCAAGAGCAGGCTGACGCGTGGAAAGTCCGCCTGCAGGCGGGCGAACGCACGTGGCAGCAAGACGGGGATCGCAACCTGCAGAACGCCCACCCGGATGCGGCCCGTTGCGCCCTGGGTCAGGCTTTCAATCTCGTCGCGCGCGCTGTCCAGGTCCGAAAGCAGCAGTGCGGCCTTGCGCAGCAGCGCTACGCCGAAGGCCGTGGGCGTGATGCCGCGACGCGAGCGCAGGAAAAGCTGTACGCCAAACATCTCCTCGATCTCCTGCAGCAGCTTGCTGGCCGCCGGCTGGGTCATCCCCATGCGCGCGCCGGCCTTGTGAAAGCTTCGGACCTCGTCAAGCACGAGCAGCAGCTCCAGATGCCTGATTCTCAGCCTTGCCCTGATATGGCGTGTGGTAGGCGGGTGTCGCTGGGTGGCCATGCAATATTCCTATAGGTTTTCACAGGATCACGAATGATCATCAACAGGTTTTCACAACAAGCCTACAATAATTTCAAGGGAGCCCATACATCCCAAGGCACTGAACAACCACGGAGACTTCATGAAAATCACCATGCTCGGCACCGGCGCCGCGCTGCCTGACCCGGATCGCGCACAGTCCGCCATCCTGCTTACGCTCGATAACGGGCGCAACTATCTGTTCGACTGCGGGGAAGGCGCCACGCGCCAGATGGTGCGGGCGAATATCGATCCGGCGTCGGTGGGCTTCGTATTCCTGACGCACCTGCACCACGACCATATCTGCGACTACCCGTATTTCGTGATTTCGAGCTGGATGCTGAACAAAACCGGCGCGCCGCTGGTGCTGGGCCCCAAAGGGACAAAGCACTTCGTCGACCACCTGTTCGGACAGGGCGCGTATCACGCCGACTTCCAGGCCCGCAGCGCCTACCCCGCGCGGCAGCAGAATCTGGAGGCGGCGCAGCCGGAGGTGCGCGAGGTCAGCCCCGGCGTGGTGTATGAGGACGGACACGTCAAGATCTCGGTCGACTGGGTGGAACATATCCCGCGCGATATCTGCGAGTGCTTTGGGGTTCGGGTAGAGGCCGAAGGGAAAGTGATCGCCTTCAGCGGGGACACCGCGCCGTGCGAGGCCATGGTCCGGCTGGCGCAGGGCGCTGACCTCCTGATCCACGAATGCACCTTCCCCGAGTCCTTTATCGCCCATCGCGCGAAGAGCGGCGTGGGAACGTACTCGCATACCAGCCCGACCGACCTCGGGAAGATTGCGTCCAGGGCTCGCGCCAAAAGCCTGGTCGCCACGCATTTCGGCCACTTCGACTCGACCAGCCCGGTCCTCAAGCGCGCCGCCGCCAAGCATCTTCCGGTGGAGCTGATGGGCCCGCACCTGATGGACGAGATCGTGGTGGACATTCGCAAGCATTACACCGGGCCGTTGCGGCTGGCGCATGACCTGATGCGCATCGATCTGTGATCGCATGCCCATACCCTTCCCCAGCGCCTGGCGCGCCAGCGAGGGAACCGGTCGGGTCGGTTTCATGCGGGCCGGCCGCCCGAACATCAACAGGAAGTCCAAGATGCGTATCGCAATTTCCCAGATGCGTCGATTGAGGAGCGTGGCGCTCGCATTCCTTGCCGTGGCGTCCGTTTCGACCAGCCATGCCCAGGACCAGGCGTCGAAGATCGTCGTCGGCCTGCCTGCCGGTGGGTCGTTCGATACGGTAGCCAGGATCGTCGCCGACAAGCTTGCCGCGGAGACAGGCCATCCTGTCCTGGTGGAGAACCGCCCGGGCGCGCAGACGCGCATTGCGATCCAGGTGGTCAAGGCCGCGCCAGCGGATGGGAACACCTTGCTCGTGGCCCCCGGCGTTGCCATGTTTCTCTACCCTCACCTCTTCCGGCAGCTGGGCTACGCGCCGTTCTCAGACTTGACGCCAGTGGCGCAACTGGTGAGCTGGGACCTGGTCCTTGCCGTCGCCAGCGATTCGCCGATCAGGACATTCGCGGACTTCCTGGCGTGGTCCAGGGCGAATCCCGGCAAGGCGTTCTATGGCACGTCGGGTGCCGGCAGCCTGCAGCATTTCCTGGGGGTGTCGCTGGCCAGGCGCACGGGCATTGCGCTTGAGCACGTCGGCTTCAAGGGTGGCAAGGAGGCCGTGACGGCGCTGATCGGCGGTCATATCAACGCGATCGTGATGGACGCCGGCGAGGTCGTGCCGATGGTCCAGTCCGGCAAGATCAGAACGCTGGCGATCTTCGGGCCGCAACGCGAGCGGAGCCTGCCCGGCACGCCGACGATCCGGGAACTGGGCCTTGGCGATCTGGAAACATCTGGTTGGGCCGGACTGTACGCTCCGGCGAAGACGCCCCCGGCCGTCGTGGGCAGACTGAACGCCGCGGTCAACAAGATCCTTGCCAGTCCACAGGTCGGACAAAAACTCGTGGAGCTTGGCATGAAGCCCGCGGGCGGCACCGCGCAGCAGCTCGATAGCCTGGCGCAGGGCGAACTCGGGAAATGGCGCGACATCGTCGCAAGCTCGAAGTTCGTGCTCGACTGACCGGCGGCGATCCCACCACCTCCATTGCACTCAATATTGCCGCATAGCCATCCGAAATGTTCTCACTCAAAACTGTAGAAGTCGATTCCGTACCCGTTGGCTGCATCGAGATCGACGGGCGGGCCTATCCTCTCGCGGCTTGCGCCAAGGCTCTCGATATCCCCGCGCTGGCCACGTCCGTCAGGGACCTCTTTGACGACTGGCCCGCATCGGCCGCGTTGCTCGAGCAGATCGTGTCCAGGCAGGAAGCCCTCTCCGGGCACGAGGTGAGCAGCGACAGCCCATCCCTTGCGCCCATCCTCTACCCCGGCAAGGTGCTTTGCGCGGGCGCCAACTACTACGACCATCTCGCGGAAATGGGCGTGCCGAATGCGTCGGACAAGTCTGCGCAGCGGCTGTTCTTCTTTTTCAAGCCGCCGCGCCAGGCCATCGTCGGCCCGGGCCCGACCGTGAGCATGCCGATCAATTGCCAGCGCCTGGACTGGGAGGTCGAGCTGGCCATGGTGATCGGCAAGACCGCGCGCAACGTCGGCCTGGAAGATGCCCTGGATCATGTCGCAGCCTATACGGTGGCCATCGACCTGTCCGCGCGAGACCTGAACAAGGCCCCGGACACGTTCTACAAGCTCGACTGGGTCGCTGGCAAGGCGCACGACACCAGTTGCCCGCTCGGCCCACGGCTGATTCCGGCGCAGTTCATCCCCGATCCGATGAACCTTCACCTGAAACTCAGCGTCAACGGCGCAGTCATGCAGGACGCATCGACAAGCGGCATGGTTTTCGATCTCCGGGAGCAACTGGTCACACTGTCTCGCATCATGACGCTGGAGCCCGGTGACGTGATACTGACCGGCACGCCGGCAGGCGTCGGCGCGCCCCGGGGAACCTTCCTCAAGGTAGGAGACGAGGTCTGCGCAACCATCGACGGCATCGGTTCGATCTCGGTGCAGGTACAGCCGTCCCGTTGATGGGCTGGCCGCCCTTCCGACGCGCCCGTCAACCATCCAGGTGGCATCCATATTTCAGGCAACTCTATGCGCTCAATTTTCTCAGCGGTTCCCACCTATGCGGGCGATGCAATCTTTGCATTGGTGGAGGTTTTCCAGAAGGATCCGAATCCGAATAAGGTCAGCCTGAGTATCGGCACGTATTTCGACGAGGATGGCCGTATCCCTGCCATGGCGGCAGTGCGCGCCGCGAAATCGCAGCTGCTGCCAGCGGCCGCCACGCACCCCTACCTGCCGATTCCGGGCCTGGAATCGTACCGGCAAGCGACCAAGGGACTGATCTTCGGCAATGACGCGCCGCTGCTTGGGCGCACGGCGACTGTCCAGAGCATCGGCGGCACCGGCGCGTTGAAGCTCGGGGCGGACTTCCTGCGCCGCACCTGCGCGGACGCTGCGGTATGGGTGAGCGATCCGACCTGGGAGAACCACGAGCAGGTCTTTGGCCAGGCGGGTTTCACCGTTCACAAGTATCCCTACTATGACCGCGGCGACCGGGGAGGTTCGCTTTGCCGAGATGGCGCAGACCTTGCGCTCGCTGCCCAAGGGATCCATCGTGGTCCTGCATGCCAGTTGCCACAATCCGACCGGCGTGGACCTGTCGCACTCCCAGTGGGGAGAGATCGTCGCGCTGTGCGCGAATCACGATCTCATTCCCTTTTTCGATCTTGCCTACCAGGGCTTCGGCGAGGGGCTGGACGACGATGCGCTTCCCATCCGGATGATGGCCCGTGCCGGGGTCGAGTTTCTCGTTGCCAGCTCATTCTCGAAGAACTTCTCGTTATACGGAGAGCGTTGCGGCGCCCTGAGCGTGGTGTGCCGCGGCGAGGAGGAAGCACAGAAGGTACTCGGCCAGGTCAAGTCCCTTATCCGCGGCAACTACTCCACGCCGCCAACCTTCGGAGCGGCCCTGATCGGGCATATCCTGAGCACGCCGAAACTCCGGGCTTCCTGGGAAACAGAGCTGAAGAGCATGCGGGACCGGCTCGTCGGCCTGCGCTCGCTACTGTGCTCGTCGCTGACCACGCTGACGCACGGGGAGATGGACTTCCGCTATATCGAGGCGCAACGCGGCATGTTCAGCTACATGCAACTGTCGCCGCAGCAGGTGGAAAGGCTGCGCAAGGAACACGCGGTCTACTTGCTGAAGTCCGGCAGGCTCTGTGTGGCAGGCCTCACTGTCAACAACGTCGACTATGTCGCGCGCGCCATCGCGATGGTCCTGAGCGACAAGCGCGACTGATCCACAGAACGCGGCGCGCAAGCGTGCGCCGCCTTACCCATACGTCATCCATTGCCATCAACAAGATGGCGGGGAGACGTTCGCTCGCGCGAACCGCGCGGGCAAGCAGGAACAAAAAAGACAACGCAAAAGAGGAGACTGGCCGAGATGCAACGAGAGGTGACAAGCAAGATAAGGGTGGGCCCCCGACGATATCCGCTCCTGAAGTGGATCGTCAGTGCCAGCCTGTCGGTGATTGCAGGATCGGCGTCAGCAGATCCAACTCTTCTGGACCAGGCGCTGTCGTATGCCGATGCGACCGAACAACAGGTGATCTCTTGGCGGCGCCATATCCACCAGCATCCCGAGCTGCCGTGGCAGGAGAAGGAAACGGCGAAGTACATCGCCGACGCCCTGGCCAGGATGCCCGGATTCCAGGTACAGACCGGAATCGCGGGAACCGGCATCAAGGCCGTATTGCGCGGTGGCAAGCCCGGCCCGGTGGTGGCGTTTCGTGCCGACATGGACGGGCTGCCTGTCCAGGAGCGCAATGCGCTGCCATTCAAGTCCACGGTGAAGGCAACCTATCAGGGCAAGGAGACTCATGTCGCGCATGCCTGCGGGCACGACACCCACGTGGCGATGCTGCTCGGCGCCGCCCAGGTGTTTTCAAGCATCCAGAAGGACTTGCCCGGCACCGTGGTCCTGCTCTTTCAACCCGCCGAGGAAGGCGGGCCGGGCAATGGCGGCGCCGTCAGGATGCTGGCGGCAGGTGTGCTTGACCATCCCAAGGTGGATCTCATCCTGGGACAGCACATTTCGGCGCGCGCGCCATCCGGGTCGATCTCGTACCGCCCCGGCGATTTCCTGGCTGGAGCCAGCAACTTCAAAATCAAGCTGACCGGGAAAGGCGGCCACGGTTCTTCGCCGTGGGAAGCCAATGATCCTGTAATCGCGGCGGCCGAGGTGGTCCTGGCACTGCAGAGCATCGTCAGCCATCAGCTCGACCAGCAAGCGGGGAATACGACCCTGACCGTCGGCATGCTGCAGAGCGGCGTCAAAATGAACATCCTTCCAGAATCCGCGGAGATTGGCGGCACCATCCGGTCCTTGTCCCGGGACAACCTGGCTACGGCCGGCGAAAGCTTGCAGAGACGGGTGAAGAGCATTGCGGATGGCTGGAGGCTGACCTCCAAAGTCGAGGTCGGCTCCGGTGGCTATGACAACGTCTTCAATGACCCCAAGGTCACGAAGCTGCTGATTCCGGCCTTCAAGGCGGCGGCAGGCGCGGACCACGCCATCGAGGGCAAGCCGCTGATGGGGAGCGACGATTTCGGGGCATTCGCATCCAATGGCGTGCCGGCGGTCTACTGGTTCCTGAACGCATCGCCCTTTGGCGCCCGTCCGGGCGCGCCCAACCATTCGCCCGACTTTGTAATCGATGAATCGGCGATGCGCGTTGGTGTCCGCGCCTTTGTCGCCACCGCGATGCAATTCATGAATGCGAAAACGCAGCGCTAAGCGCCGCAGTGTCCTTCAGAAAACCACGGACCGAATAGCAAAGTGCATGGAAACGACAAATTCACGGATTGCATTTGGCATCGCCGCCATCGGGGTGGCGGTCAGTACGCAGGTGTTCGCCCAGGGTTCCACGGTGAATCTGTACGGCGTCATGGACACGGGCGTTGAGTTCCTCAGCCACGCGGGCAATGGCGGATCGGGATCGCAGTATCGTATGTCCGCCGGCAACGTGGTGGGCTCAAGATGGGGCTTGCGGGGAACAGAGGATCTTGGGGGTGGCAACAGTGTTCTGTTCGCCATCGAAGGCGGGGTCTTCGGCGACACAGGCGTCTCGGCACAGGGCGGGCGTTTGTTCGGCCGCCAAAGCTTCGTCGGCCTGGCGGGTGCATGGGGAACCTTGACAGCCGGACGGCAGATCAACACGCTGTTCTCGTTGTTCGTGCCCTTCGATCCCCTGCAGTTCGCCACGTACGGCCTGCTTGCGCACGATGTTACCTTCTCGATGCGCGCCGACAACTCGCTCAAATACACGAAGGATGTGGGCAACCTGACCGTCACGGCACAGTACAGCTTCGGATACGACGGCGCAATTGCAAACGGAGGGGAAGTACCGGGCAGCTACCGAATCGGGCAGGAACTGGGCACCGGTGCTTCCTATACGGCCGGAAACCTGGGCATGGCGGCAGCCTATACGCAACGACGGGGGACAACGGCAGCGTCACAGGACAACATCGAGCGCCGCTACGCGGCAGGCCTGCTCTGGAGTTCGGGCTCGTTCTCGGCAATGCTGGGATATCGGCTGCTGCAGGGAACGGTGGCGAATCCATCGTTGCGGACCAACCTCTACTGGGCGGGCGCCGCCTACAAGCTTGCGCCTGCATTCACGTTCAGGGGCGGGGTCTACCGCAGCGATCAGCGGCACTCGGGCAACGATGCAACAAGCTACTCCCTGGCGGCGCTCTATGCGCTGAACAAGCGCACCGAACTATACCTGCTCGCATCCTATATGGATAACAAGGGCGCTTCGGCGTTGTCTGCCGCGACCGCTTCAACCGTATCGCCAGGTGTCAACCAGACCGGCGTGGTTGCCGGCATCAAGCATATCTTCTGACGTGGCAGGGGCATGGGTAGCGAGGCAATGCCAGGCGCAGCTCACTGGCCTATCCTAGCGTCGGAAGATCAACACCTCGGCGCACCCCATACAACATTTTATGAGGCCAAATGCAAAGAAATGAAGTTCAGCTGGACCAATAGGCGCTATGCCACGGGCAACATTCTAGCTGGCAGCGATCAATGGCCGCTTCGCGGCTAATTCAAGCCATTCAAATATGAGGTAGCGAACGTCGGGGAAGGGTCGGGCTCGGTCGTCATCCACCGTGGAGCGAGGGCCATCGTAGGATGGCTATGGCGAATCTTACGCTCGCTTCGGCCTATTGTTACTCGCACCGATACCTGGATATTTGCGCACCGGCTCGCTGTACAGCCTCTGATGCTTGCTGGATCTGCACCGAATTATGGGTGAGCATTGCTCGCTCGGAGTGGGTAACCGTAGCCCGGTAGGACTGGCGCAGCGACGGGCACATGATGCTCGATGCGAGCTCCTGTCCCTTCGGGTCGAAGAACGAAGACGGCTCGGCACGATACTCTGCGTTTCGTTGGCCGATGGATTTCCTCACCACCTCAGTTTTTGCGTCGTGCTGGCAGGGGGCATCCTGCAACGTGACATGTCCCGCGACGCTCCGACATTGATAGATGGTCTGGCCCGCGGCATTCGTGGCCATGGCGAACATCGCGATCGTCAGATATCTCAGCATGGTTCTGCTTCAGGCCACGGGTGCCCGCACGGCCCGCAGCTTTCGTTCGTTGTCTGGCGCTGACGGACCAACTCCTTCGGCGGGCCGCGGCGGGACAACACTGAAGTAGTCGCTGAGGATTGTCTTCAAATCCACGTCCTTGGACGTGTAGCGCATGATCGGAATACCGGCCGACGCGAGAACGTCATTCTTTTGCTTATCGCGCTTCTGTGCTTTTGCGCTACCGTGCGAGGCGCCGTCAAGCTCGATGACATAGAGCGGTCGCATCGTCTTGCGCTCGCAGACGAGGTAGTCGACATACTTCTGAGCGAACAGATTCCTGGCGGCTTGTGACTTTCCCCTGTGCTGTACAAACGCGGACATTGCGACCTGGGGAAAGACGTGCGTGTCTTCGAGCGCGGCTCTCAGCCGTTCGTAGAGCTGTATCTCATCCTGCCGCAAGAATGGAGATCTGCGAGCAAAACGAAAATCCCTGGACGAACTCCTGCCTGCTGCTGACTTCAGTATCGACAGGAGAATGATGACAATGGCGAAAAGGAACACCAACCCTAGCATCGCTTTCACTTGACCCTCCTGCGCTCATTGTTTGAGCGCGATGCTAAGCGCTGGGACAAGCTGGAAGCACCCCGCCATAGTGGGGTCTGACTTGGGTGGAGATGCGCGAACCGGCCCCTGCCCGGCTCGACGGGGCGAAAGCCGGCTGTACTTCGGAAGCGGCCCTTGTGGTGGCCCGAGTCCGAACGGCGGTTCCGGGTCGGAAGCGACGGCCGCATAGCAGCCCAGATGGCTCGCCGCTTGCCGCATGGGCTTTCCTGCCCCGCGTCTTCGTGAGAAATGTCACCACGCAGGCGTGAACAGCAGCGCGTGGATGACTACCTTATCGGCACGTCAAAACATACATTGGAGAGGCGGCGTCTCACATGGAATTCCGTCACCATCCCCATCCATTTTCACCGCTGGGCAATTCTTTAGGTAGAAGCGGGCTTCCGCGCAGGAAGCCATCTGGCTGCAGTGCTGTTTGCCCTCGCAGCGGAATACCGCTTCCGGCGTCGAGGCCACCGCTGAAATCTCGATCGGCTGTGGCTCGGCGTGAGCAACGGCATCTTCCAGGGGCGCGTGAGTTTTGTAGTAGATTAAGGCGGCCGCGGCGGCCGCGACTAGCAGCAAGCTCTTGTACATGTTGACCCCTACCCTGCTTTTTATTATGCAAAATGCAAGGATGCTACAACAGCGTCGTAGTCGGTCTGTCGCACTGCCGGGATGAGGTTCAGGGACGGCCTCATGTTGGCGCTTGCGCACAGGTGGGGTGAGTCCACACTGCCCTGGCCTGTATCGGTGCTAGAACGGGCGTTATGTTCAAATTCGGCTGTGTTCAACGCGGGCGCTTCGTGATCGTGGCAGAATCAATCACGGCGCACCGCACTCCACTTTGTTACCTAAGTCGTCAGGCTGCGAAGCGACGCGACCTCAAATGTCTACTCAGTGCGTAGACAATGTCCTCGCTCCGATAAGCCTCCGCGAAGCACAGCATGTGAGGCATTTTCTCTCTGCTAAAGCCACGACTATTCTTCTCCTCGAGCTATCGCGGCAGGGAAACGACGATCTGTTCGCCGTACTCAGGCCGGGCGGCCTCAGTTGAACAGCAGCGCGGCATAGTTGCGGGCGCTGTGCGGCACGTGCAGCACGTCGATTCGCGCGGGCGGATCGCCCAACACGCGGTAGAAGATCTGGTAGTTGCCGTGTACGCGGTGCCGGATGCCTCGGTCCTCATAGCGGGGTACCAGCGGGAAGGCAAGCGGCATGTCTGCAAGCGACAGGCACCGGTCGCGCAACTCCTGCACGAAGGAGAGCGCGCGGCGCGGGTTGTCGCGGGCAATGTAGTCGGCGATGGCTTCGAGTTCGGCCTCGGCCAGCGGCGTCAGGCGAACGACGATCATGCGCCGTGCCCGGGCGTTCTGCCTGCCGCGGCGCGATATTTGGCCTCGAGGCGGTCGAACACGGTGGCTGCGTCGGTGCCGCGGCCCGCGTCTGCATCGGCCAGGCTTTGCGCGAGCGCCGCGTCCAGCGCCATCAGTTGCGCTTCGCGGTCCTGGATCAGGCGCACGCCTTCGCGCAGTACTTCGCTCTTAGAGCCATAGCGGCCCGAGGCGACAAGTTCGGTCACGTAGCGCTCGAGTTGTTGTCCAAGGTCGGCACTGATCATATTTGCTCCTCTTCAGACGGGGCCGGCGCATGGCGTCCGGCGGTGTCATGAAGTGTACCGTCCTTGATAATAGTTATCAAATCTCAGAGCGGAAAGTGGAACGAAAAGCACCTCCGACAGGGCTGCCGGACCTGTCAGAAATTTTGTGTTTAGGGCATAACATGTCGATAAGGAGCATGTATGCCACGCAAGACGAAGACCAGCCAAGCCGCAGACCGTGAGCTGCCGACTATTCCCGAGGATCTGATCGCCCATTTCGTAAAGGGTCCCATGACCGCCGAGGCAGTTCAGGATGCCTCGATGGCGTTCAAGAAGGCCCTGATCGAGCGAGCTCTGGGCGCTGAGCTGGTCACCATCTGGGCTACCAGCCGGGCGCGGAGCGCCCGGCCGGCACGGCCAACCAGCGCAACGGCAAGAGCGCCAGGACGTCCTGACCGAGGACGGGCCGCTGCGGGTCGACATCCCGCGCGACCGCGACGGCAGCTTCGATCCGATCCTGATTCCCAAGCACGAGCGGCGCTTCACCGGGTTCGACGACAAGATCATCGCCATGTACGCCCGTGGCATGACCGTGCGCGAGATCCAGGCGTTTCTCGCCGAACAGTACGGCACCGAAGTCTCGCCCGAGTTCATCAGCTCGGTGACCGATGCTGTGATGGACGAGGTCACCGCCTGGCAGGCCCGCCCGCTGGAGGTGATGTATCCGGTCGTGTTCTTCGACGCGCTGCGGGTCAAGATGCGTGAGGACGGCGTGGTGCGCAACAAGGCCGTCTACCTGGCCTTGGGCGTGCTGCCAGACGGCACGCGCGACATCCTGGGCCTGTGGATCGAGACCACCGAAGGCGCCAAGTTCTGGATGAAGGTATTCAACGATCTGAAGACCCGTGGCACCCAGGACATCCTGATCGCGGTGACCGATGGCCTTAAGGGCATGGAACAGGCCCTAGCCGCGGTGTTCCCGAACACCACGCTGCAGACCTGCATCGTGCATCTGATCCGGAACAGTTTGGAATACGCCAGTTGGAAGGGGGTCGAGTGGCCCGAGGGAACTTCCCCCTCAGGCTCTCACAGATCCGTACGTGAATCTCTCGATTCATACGGCTCCTCTTGTCCGCCGTTCTTCGAAACAGAAATCCCAGTGCGCGAATAGCTGAGGAAGACTTTCCCGACATCGTTTGAGCCACGCCCAGGAACGTCGTTTGTGTCCTCTCAACCGCTTGTACTTGTTTCGCGCCCACCCGCCAAGCCGTAAGTCTATTCTGATCAAGAACCGTTTTAGCGGCTCCGGATAGAAGGCACCGTAGTAATTCACCCATCCCCGTACCATTGGGTTTATGCGCCGCGCCAGTTCGGGCAGCGTCAATGAGGTACTTCGATTGAGACTCATGCTTCTGATGGCCTGAGACATTCGCGTTAGCGCCTTTTGACTTACCGCAGGTCCGAATCCGGTGAACAAGTTTCCCTCTCGGTCTTGTACCGTCCGAGCGTGAAAGCTGAATCCAAGGAAGTCGAACTTAGTGTGGGCATGTTCCTCTCGACGTCGTCCATCTTTGCAGTAAACCAAGCGTGTCTTTTCCGGGTGTAGCGAAAGCCCACAAGCGGTAAGCCGTTCCCTCAAGACAGACAGGAACTTATCCGCCTGCTGCTTCGTCCTGCAATGACAGACCACATCGTCGGCATACCGTTCAAACGGCACCTCCGGATGCTCAGTCTGGACCCATCGATCAAACGCATAGTGAAGAAAGAGGTTAGCCAACAACGGACTGATAACGCCACCAACAATAGAGCAAACTGCCGGATAAAATTGGGCCTGCGCATTTCGAGGGAGTGTCTGGCGCCCTGGTCCAGAAGCTGTGCTGACGTCAATGTGGATCTTGTCCTTGAGACGGTCGCTCCCGCTGACAGGCAGGTGCAGCGATGACCCGAAGACGTAAAAAGTGGAGCGTGCGTCTGGCTTTCGAGCCGAACCGCTATGCCCAAGAGCAGTTGCAAAAGGCATACGAGCAGATCAGTCCGATCGAAGCACGCGCGACGGCACAGCCGTCCGCTACGCGGTCTGCAGAGTCCAAGCAAGCGACCATCAAGCGAGGTAGACGATGAGCAAAGCTGCGATGGTTGCGCTCTACGCGCGGGTATCCTCCGAACAGCAAAACAAACGCGGCACCGTTGAAAGCCAGATCGCTGCACTGAAGGAGCGTATTTCAGCTGACGGCGCGCAGATCGTCGACGACATGTGTTTCGTTGACGCTGGCGTGAGCGGTGCGACGCTGATCAGGCCTCAATTGGAGCGACTCAGGGACTGTGCCGCGCTCGGTGCGATCGATCAGCTGTACATCCTGTCACCGGACCGGCTGGCGCGCAAATATGCCCACCAAGCGCTGCTGATGGAAGAGTTCTCGTCCTGCGGTGTCCAGGTGGTGTTCCTCAATCACGCGATCGGTACGACGCCGGAAGAGTCGCTGCTATTGCAGATGCAGGGCATGATCGCAGAATACGAACGGGCGAAGATCGCCGAGCGTCACCGTCGTGGCAAGCTTCACGGCGCAAAACGCGGCAGTGTCAATGTCCTGTCCGGGGCGCCCTACGGCTACCGCTACATTCGCCGGCAACTCGACGGAACGCCGGCCCGGTACGTTATCGAGTTGCCCCAGGCTGCAACGGTCCGGGCGATTTTCCAGTGGGTGGGGATGGACCGCCTGAGCATAGGGGACGTGGTACGCCGCCTCGCCGAGTCGGGTACCGTGACGGCGTCGGGCAAGCCATACTGGGACCGTAGTGTGGTGTGGGGCATATTGCGCAATCCTGCGTACATGGGGCGAGCTGCGTTCGGCAAGACGCAGTCGCGCGATCACCTGCAGGTCCGCGTGCGTGCACAGCGCCATGGTGCTGACGTGCCCAGAAAGCCGTACTCGACAACACGCACCGAACCGCAGGACTGGATCGAGATCCCAGTTCCGGCCATCGTCAGCGAGGCGCTGTTTCAGGCGGCTCAGGAACAGCTTGCCGAGAACCGCAAGCTGGCGCACCAGAGGCGCGACAGTGCACCGCTACGCCTGCTGCAAGGGTTGACGGTATGCGGCCAGTGCCATTACGCCTATTACGCAAAGAAGGTGAGCAAGGCTGCGGCTAAGGGGCATCAGCGGGACTACGCCTATTACCGCTGTGTTGGGACCGATGCCTACCGTTTCGGCGGCCACCGCATCTGTGACAATCTGCAGGTACGAACAGACAGGCTCGATGAGCTGGTGTGGCAGCAGGTCGTGGAATTGCTCAGGCATCCGGAACGATTGAAGAACGAATATGAGCGTCGACTGGACATGTTGGAGCGCAACGAGAAGAGCGGCTTCGACACAAGCAACCTAGAAAAGCAGCGGCTGCAGCTAGAAAAGGGAAAGTCCCGGCTGATCGACAGCTATGCGGACGGCATCCTCGATAAGTCCGACTTCGAACCGAAGATGCAGCAGTTGAGGAGTCGGCTTGAGCAGATTGACCAGCAGATCCTTGAATCCAGGCAGCAAGGCGCGGTGCAAAGCGAGCTGTTTCTGGTCATCAATCGGATCGAGGAATTTGCAGGCGCCGTCACCGAAAAACTGGACACGATTGATCTTGAGACGAAGCGCAGGATCGTATTGGGTCTGGTCAAGCGCGTCGAAATCCACAAGGATGAAATCGTCGTTGTGTTCAGGGTTGACCCACAGCATGAGGATTTTGACAGCGAAAATTCGAATGATTCAGACGACGGAGTGAAAAGTATGCAACGTTGTAAGCGGCGTAACCACCCCGCCTTGCGGAGTGCCTCGATCCCGACCAACCAACTCCCCGGTTTGCTTCTGTACCGGACTCTCTAACCAGCGTCTGATGTAGAGGCGTGCCCATGGCTCCGTAACGTGCTTTTCTACCGCACGCCAGAGAAGCCCGTGGTCGATGGTGTCAAAGAAGGATTTCAAGTCAATATCGACTACCCAGTCGTAGCGCCAACAGTTTCTTCTCGCTTGCGCCACAGCTTGCTTCGCCGATTTGTTAGGACGATAACCGAACGATGATGAATGAAATATCGCATCGATTCTCGGCTCAACCATCAACTTGACCGCCATCTGAGCCACTCGGTCCGTGATGGTCGGTATCCCGAGAGGACGAAACCCGTCCCCCTTCGGGATCAGCACCTCTTTGACCGGCTGAGGAAAATAACTCCCCGAACTCATTCGATTCCACAGGGCGTATAGATTTCTCGCCAAGCGATTTCGGAATAATTCAATACTTTCCCTGTCAACGCCCGGCCCTCCTTGATTGGCGGCCACGCGCTTCCAGGCTTCCCAAATCAACCGCTTGGGTATTTCGAACGACTTGACGTCAACCCCGGAATCCTCCCGCATCGCGGTTGTTCTGTGATCTCCGCCAGACAAGGTCATGCCTTCGCTCCAGAGGTCATTACAACCCTTTCAACGCTACTACGCATGACTCCGCCCCTGTGCCTCGCATTGGTACTCTGGCTCTCACGGGTTCTCCGCTTGAGCTTCTCCCTTAGCATCGAGACGACAGGTTCCCAAGTTCCGTATCCATGCCTGCAGGAAGGTCGCGCCATCTCTATGCCGGATGCCATCAAACCGACCTTCAGGTTGCCGTTTGACTGATCCCGAGGTGTTGTCGAGACCTCGGTTTTGACATCATTGCAATTATCGACACTTCTTCGATGGTTCACTTGCGTTCGCCTCCTTCTAGCCTACCTGACGAGATTCATCTCGCCTTTTCCCTAGATGCTCACCACAACCGCTCTTAACGGAAGCAGCTCTGGGTGGTTTGGTATCACCGCCTGATCGGCGAAACCGAGGGGCCTACCCTCATCACGGATACAGCATGTACGGCGACAAACTGTCGCTTTCCTTCTTGGCACACCGACAACAATCCTGACATGGAGGGCACGGCGGCAAAGCCGGGTTCGGGTTGACCCAACCATCGGCTGCCCTATAATTTAAGTGCTGACTGAGACACGCGTTAGCAAAGCGGAGGTAGGTCAGCGAGACGATCATGTTTCCTGGATGGAACGTGGTCGTGGCAGGCCGGCAACCTGCAAGCCCGAACCGGATCAGGAACGCTGACCCGGTTCGGACGCGTCTAGGGCTGAAAGCGCCGAGCACCTGTAAAAGGTGCTTTTTGTTGCTCATCGATTTGCAACCAGCGATCAGCCCGCGGACCAGATGAAGGCCGAGCCGGCGCCGATGTAGCCGCGCACGAAGAAGGCCGAGGCAACCTATGATGCCGGCAACCTCTTCCAGTGCAGCGTTCCATTCTGTTTGGAACTTAATCGGCGGTTGGCGCGAATGACTTTCTGTAGGATGTCGCGCGCGCTCTTGGTCCAGATGAACTGCTTGGGGTTGGTGTTGTCGTGAGCGATGTAGGAATGCTGTTCAGCTCAGATTCAGGATCTCGCGAGCCTGGGCTGCGGTCGCGACGGGGCGACCATACTCCTCGCAAAGCTCGGCAACCTGGCGCACAAGCGCGGCATTGGACGGGGCGAGCGTATTCTTGTCCATCCGCACATTGTCCTCGAGCCCGGTGCGGCAGTGCCCCCCGAGTTCGAGAGACCAGCGAGCCATCGTCAGTTGATTGCGACCGATGCCGGCGCCTGTCCATGTAGCATCGGCCGAAAGGCGCTTGAGGGTACGAACGTAGAATTCAAGCACTTCGCGATCGACAGGCATTGCGTTCTTGATGCCCATGACAAACTGGATGTGCAGGGGACCGACGATCGCGCCCGCCGCCTGCATAGCTGCGGCCTGGAAGATCATCGACAGGTCAAAGGCCTCGACTTCGGGCTTGATGCCGTAGGTTTTCATTTCGGCGGCGAGCCAGTCGACCAGGTCCGGCGGATTGTCATAGACCCGGGTCGGGAAATTGACCGAGCCGGTTGCCAAGGATGCCATGTCAGGCCGCAGGGATAGCATGGCACCTCTCTCATTGCCGGCCCCAGAGCGACCACCGGTGGACACCTGGGTGATCATGCCCGGCGCGTGCTTGCGAATGCCTTCCAGCACCAGGGCGAAGCGATCGGGATTTGACGTGGGAGTTTCGTCATCGTTGCGTACGTGGAGATGAACGAGGGTCGCCCCGGCTTCGAATGCCGCCTGGGTCGATTCCACCTGCTCGTTCACCGTGATCGGCACAGCCGGATTGTCTTTCTTGCGCGGCAGTGATCCCGTGATCGCAACAGAAATGATGCAAGGCTTGTTCATGCTTGTTCAGTAGATTAGGTAGGGGGACGGGGTATTTTTTGGTGCCTCCGGGGTCACCGAGAGGGCGACCTCTGCGCTGGGTTGGCGCTGTCCTCGTTCGTATTGGTCGACAATGCGCATGCATCGTATGGGCGGCTGGCTGGCTTCGTCCAATACTGATTGGGTCTGCGATGATACGGAGGGAGTATCGATTGCTGTCGACGCCGCACGCCGATCGACGCCCGACCAGGGTATTCTGTGAGCATTCCGGAGCCCAAAAAGAAAAAAAACCCGTCGGCAAACAGCGTGGTCGTGCCGTTGCGCTTGTAGTCGTGCGTCATGGTGGGTGTGGGAGATCAAGTTCCTATATGCAGCACCAAAAGTGTTGCGTTTCAACAGCTCTAATGGGGCGGGCTCCGCGCAAACGTGTTGCGATTGAACTAACGCCTGTGTTGCCATTTGCTTGCGACGTCTCGGCTAGTGCAATCCAGGGAAAATTCCAAAGTATTGCTTTCGGAGTCGTATAGACCGTATTAATGTCACCGATGGCAGAGCCGGTAGGGCCGTACGCTGGCGCATCGGGCTTGCCGGCGGCGGCGCTCGACATTGCCGGCATCCACCAGAACGAGCGCATGGCGTGTTCAGGAAGGCGGCATAATCGCCGTAGCTTTTCGGACCAGAATCCTTTGAGGAGGTGCCAATCATGTCAGCTATCAAGCGCATAGATCCGGGCCATCCCGCCTACCAGGTCGCGCTGCATAGAACAACCCGCTACCCTGCGGAGCACGTCACGTTGACGGCTAGCTCCAGAAAGAGGCTGCGCCCCTGTGTACCGCATCGGAAGGTCGGGCGCGGCAAGGTCGGCATCGGCGGCAAGCGCAGCGGCAATTAGGCCGTGAAGCGCCAATCACCACGGCCGCAGCAGACCAGATGACCGACGGCTCCTGTTCCTGTATGCCGCCCGACCGCACTATTGTGCTTCGTCGATTAGGCTGCTCCTGGTAACAGTTACCGCTTTTGAGAAACCATGCCGACTGTGAGCGCGGACAACCACCCATTGCTGCGTCGGTTTCACGGCCCGGCAAGGCACGACGCGGCATGGTGATTCCGCAACGCGAGGAGTGGGACCTGGCTGAGGTGCCGAGAACCCGGGCGGACTTGGACCTTTTTGCGGCTATTGCCAGCGGATCAAATGGTGGCAGGGCCAGCACCAATGCCGGTGCGCATCGACAACCCTGGCATCCGGATCCAACATCCTGACGCTCAATCTGATTGATTCAGCCGTTTGCGAATCGGAAAGTGATTGCCTGGCTCGGCCGAAAACGAACCAGTCACCGTCGCGCATCCGCCGCGCAACCGGCGGGAATGTAAATGATCCGGCACAAGAAGGCTGGCGAAATCTATCGTATCGCGGATGAACGGAAGCTGCGCCACGCGGCTGAAGCCGTACTGACCTTCATACATCAGCACCCGATTGCCCAGCATTGGGGACGCTCCGATCTCGCCTCGTCAGACATGATGTCGTTGGAAACGACACGCTCTGTCTGGCAAGCGCGGGCCGACCCGCGTCGGCGGACGGCATCGATCGGGATGTACACTCACGTTCGCGATCGGTGGGGCATCTTCTATGACCAGCCTATTCTGCTCAATGAGCGGCAGGCCGGCGCAGCTATCGAAGGCGTGATCCGGCAAGGTGGGTCGGACGACGTGGCGCAACTTGCTGTGGATACACACGGTTTTACGGATTTCGCGATGAGCCTGTCACGGTTGCTGGGCTTCGATCTCTGTCCGCGACTCGCTCACCTGCGCGACCGGCGCCTGCATGTCCCCAGGCATCATGACGTGCCGACCCAACTGGTTGCCGTCACCGACGCCGATGTTCGACTGAGCCTCATTGAGCGCGCCTGGGACGATCTGGTACGGATTGCCGCATCCGTGCAAAGTGGGCAATGCACTGCAGTCCAGGCACTCACGCGCTTTGGGGTGGCGGCGCGTGGACAGCTCGTCTATGAGGCCGGAGTGCATCTCGGACGGCTGTTTCGTACGATCTTCCTGATCGACTATTTCACGAATACCGAATTTCGCCATGAGATGCAGCACGCGTTGAACCGCGGGGAAGCGGTGCACATTGTCCAGCGGGCGATCCATCACGGCAAGATACCGCTTGAGCTGGCGAGACATGACGCCTCGCCGGCGGCCGTGTCATCGGCCTTGACCTTGCTATCCAATGCAGTAATGGCTTGGAATACGATGCACATGCAACGCAGTTGGGACATCCTTGAAAGGGCCGGGGGTGAGGCAGTGCGCGCTGAGGACCTGCGGCGACCCATCTCGAGGGGATCAATCTGCGAGGCACTTTCGAGTTTCCAATCGCGCGTTATGCGCATCGGCTCATGCCTACCGCAGCGCTCCAGCCCAGCCCACTTTCGCAGTGGCGTACGGCATAACCATCCCGCTTCGAAAGAGCGGTGCCCATGAGTTCATACCTCTGGGCCCGCGATATCTGCATCAGCGTTGTAATCCTTCGGCTGGCGAGGACTCAGGCCACCCGTTCGGCCGCCATTCGGCAATTCGGAAGCTCGTCCCTCCCCGCCAGCCGCCTCCCTCGGCAGATCAGAGGACGCGGAGGGCAGTCAGCAAGGGCTTGATTTCATTGGCATTTCTCATGGGCGCTTCCCGGAAACCCGCATAAATGCTAGGGGCAGCTACCCCGGTAAATTGCAGCGGAATCAAAGGGATACCTTGTTAGGAGTCGTCCACCACTGGTGACCATCTGCGCATTCGAACAGTAGGTGCACCTTGCCGCCGAGGTAGGCCGTCGAAAGGCAGCGACCGAACCGCGCGCGCGATCCCTTGGACCTCAGCCAGTCTCGCCTCGCTACGCTCTCGTGTCAGTTCCTTGGGCCGCAGTGCACAGACCGGGCACCATGATCCTCGGTGGCGCAGGTTGGCCGGCTGAGCCTCCCAGACGTGGCCAACGTCACATCGGAACAGGTGCTTCCTGTAAATGCCCAGGTAGGCTGGAGATAAGCATTCGCCGCCGCGGTCAGCGGCCATGCGTTGTATGTCCGTCAATGTCAAAGCAGGACTATGCGCGGCTCCGCATTCCGGGCACCATCGGCCGCGATGCACGAGGTTGGTTACGCGGGTGGTTCATTCGTGCCCAGCCGCGCAGGTGAAGCGCAGGACCGACTTGGTATCGACGAAGTCAGAGGGCGCGGACAGGCAGCGCCCGCCTTTCGACTGGGCCAGCGCGACCATCTCGGCGAACGTGTGTATTGCCATCGCGTCTTTTCCTTGTCACCAGATCGACTTAACGTGCTTGTAGGCGCGAATCTTCTCGTCTTTCGTGACGAGGGGTGCGGCGAGCTTCCGAGCTGTAGCGACGATCATCCGATCTGCCGGGTCCTTGTGAAATTCCCCAGGCAGATCGACAGATTTAGTTGCGATGTCGATATCGATTGGCAAGAAATGCACGGCCTCAATCTCCGCCACCGTTGCCAACCAGCTTCCGACGTCCATCGACAGCACAAGCTTTTCGCGTTCCACCAGCATGGCGATTTCCCAGGCGGAGATCGCCGAAACGATAATTTGCCCGCCTTCGAGTTCCCGATCGATGGCGGCCTTCGCCTTCTTGCTCAAGGTCTCGTCTTCGGCAACCCACCAAACGAGGGTATGCGTATCCAGGACAATCACCGAGCCGCCTCCCACTCCACGTCAACCGGCTCTGTCGGGTTGTCATAGCGGACAACCGTCCCCCGCAACACCTCGAGCGGATTCCGGTCAGCGCTACGGAAGCGCCGCACCTCAAGTGCGGGCTTGCCGTGATCTGTCACGATCACGCTCTCGCCCGACGCCTCGACCTGCCGGAAGAACTCCAGCGCCTTCGCCTTAAACTCGGTTTTCGATACTTGATTTCCGTGCACAATAACCCCTAGTCATCAGCCATAGTCATTATGCTACTACAAATGACTATCTAAGCAAGTCATTTCGCTCGCAAGTAGGCCTATGGCTACAGACTGTGCTTGAGGAGAAGCGAGACGACGAGGCTCCGGCGCAACTGGAGATCCTGCGTTGTCTACAGCTCTGCACTTCAGCTGTATCGGCACCGTCTCCAATGGCCTTTAGCCCAAAGCCTCGCCCAGCAGTGCAACTGCCTCTCGGCGATCGTGCCGCGACACCTCCAGATACGGCGCCACATGATCCAGCTCAGCATGCCCCAGCGGACGGGTACCACGCCGGCACTGGCCAACAAGGGGGCGCAGTTTTCGCCAAGTTCAAGAACGAGTTGCGGTTACACCCGAGCGACAAGCTCGCGGAGGTCGCACTCAATCACCAGGGAGATGGAATATCTGTACACCGATGGCATGCGGCGCCGCAACATCGCTGTCGCAGGAGAGCAATCCTCCCAATGCGATCAGCGCCATAGAATTTCTCGCTCAGCGTACCGCTGTCGTCGCCGGCCCTTTGTTGACGGGGTTGCTGCAGTGCTAGGCTGAAGGCGAAATCTTGCCGTCCAGGCGGAGACACCAAATTGTCGAAGCACCAAGGCTGACAAGGGAGCTACACCGCCACGAGTCGCCCTGTTCCCCTGAGCGCGTCACGTCAGAGCAGGAACGATTGTCATACCATTAAGTTCGTAACGCGTGCCAGGGGGGCGAGGCGGATGGCCCGGCCGGCCATGAGGAGGCCAACATGTTTCAGCATATCTTGGTGCCCACCGATGGATCGGCACTCTCTGACGCTGCCGTGCGCATGGCGGTGACGCTCGCCAAGGCATTTGAGGCGAGGATCACTGGATTGCATGTCATCCCGGAATTCCATGTCTTCACACATCGGGTCGACATGCTGGAGGATAGCCAGGAGCGCTACGCACAACTTGCCGAAATGCATGCGGAGCGATACCTGGCGGTGGTCGCACAAGCGGCACATGAAGCGGCGGTGGCATGCGAGACGATCAGCGTTACCCACAATCACCCCTATGAGGCGATCATCCGGACCGTGGAGGAACGTAACTGTGACCTCATTGTCATGGCGTCGCATGGCCGAGCCGGCCTGCAGGGACTACTGATCGGCAGCGAAACCCAGAAAGTCCTGACGCATTGCCGGATCCCGGTTTTCGTGTTTCGCTAGTCAATACTGCGGACCAACCGCACGCGGCGCAGCGGCGAGCGTCAACCCGACTCGGCCCTTGACCTGAGCCTTCGTACCTGCCGCACCGCGAGTGAACATGCGTCCCCTGCTGGAAGCCCGTCTCGTCAACGATGTTTTTGGCGACCCCGGACTGTTCGTAGACCTCCTGGACGAACGACGCGCGCTGCTGTTCGACTTGGAATGTGCACGCGCTGAGCGCCACCCGAGCTGACCCTTTCACTACCGGGGGTAATCGTACTTTCCGTGCAAAATCTGGCGGTGGACCGGAAAAATCCATTTAAAATCAGTAGGTGGCGAATCCGCCACGTTTGCCGGGTCGCGCCCTGGGTGCAAAATCTGGCGCCTGCCAACAACAATGCCCCCAGCAACGCGGAAAGCGTGGGCCGCTAAATTGTGCACGAATAATCACGTCGACTTGGCATTCCCTTGCTGGCCGCCATCGCGAACGAAGTATTTCGTGAACAACCGCTCGGCTTCAATTAGGCCTTCGTCCGTCAGCCACACCGATTTCGCACGGTTGACCGGATCGCCGATGAACCCTTTCTCATGCAGGCGACTCAACGCGTCCCAGTCAAAGCCCTTCCAGGCGCGATTCTCCCCGCACAAATTTAAGTAGAGCAGCGCGAGAACTACCTCGTCGACCGCATCGGTGTTGATGTCCATCTTGTCTCCTCGAGGGTGGCCTTCACGATCCCACGGCACGCTGCCAGGGCGCCGCAACGACCAGCATCTCCCGATACTGCTCGATGGGAAAACGCAACGTGCCTCGGAAGTTCACATGCGCCGAATGCGCCGGCCCCATTCGGCGCAGCCAATCGTCTTCAAGTCGCTGCCCCTTGCCGCGCCAAGCATCAACTGTCACTTGCATGCGCTGCGTGTTCCACGCAATCACCAAGTTCGTCAGGAGGGTCAAAGAACCGGATATCGCGATCATTTCGTCACGACGCCGTCCGCGCTCTGGCGTGACCTTGCCTGTAAAGATCGTGCGCTGGAGCTGGTGCACCGACTCGCCACGATTGAGCAGCGTATGCAGTTCCCGGCGAAACTCAACGTTGCTGAAATAGTCGCACAGGAACAGGGTGCGCAACAGCTTGCCAAGCTGCTCCGCCGCCCGATAGATCGGATCCCCCTGCGCTGCGCTGCCGAATCGCTGCAACGCGACGACGGCGCTGACACGCCCTGACTTGATCGATGCGACGAGCCGCAGCAAGCCGTCCCAGCCGTCCCGAATGGGTTTTAGCGAAATGTCGTGTCTTATCGTGGGAGCAAGCCCTTTGGGCACAGCCATACCCCGAGGCAGATAGAGCTTGCGCTCAGACAGATTGCGCAGCCGCGGGCAAAGATCCAAGCCGAGCAATTTCGACACGGCCATACCTACGCTCGTATACCCGTGCGTGTCCACGGCGAGCCTGAGTAAGCCTCCGTCTTCGCGCGTTCCACTGTGGCGGACGGCCCCCTCAATCGCAACCCCGGCCTGGCGTTCGTTAAGTAGAAATCCGAAAAGCGGGATAAGCTGGCGGCACCGCTGCAGCCGGGTCCTGCTCGGCTTCGCCAACGTGGCCGACGCCGCCGACGCCCGGCGCGTGGCGCGGCGGCTGGAACGGGCGATGTGCGGCTGAGGCGAGCGCCGGGCGCGTACCGGGCCCCGGCTAGGCATTCGATGCGACGCGAGCCTCCGCATCGAACGGTGCCATTCGTAGCATCCGCGCCAAGCGCGCCAGCTCGCCGCGCGCGCCGGCCAGCGCCGCAGCCACCGCGTCATCGCCGCGCGTCAGCCCCTGCAGCAGCAAGAATTGCACGCTGCGGATGCCCACGCAGCCAAGCGCGTGGCGCAGGTAAGGCGTGAGAAAGTCAGGCTGGCGCGCGCGCTCGCCGCTGTGGAACCCGCCCGAGCCGACCAGCACGAGCGTCGGGCGGTCCCTCAAGAAGCCCACCTTGCCCTCGAGCGTGGCCGCGAAGGTGCGGTGGATGCGCAGCACATGGTCGATCCACAGCTTCAGCGCGGCCGGTACCGTGAAGTTGTGCATTGGCGTGTTGATGACAAGCGCGTCGGTCTGCTCCAACTCCACGATCAGCCGCTCGGACCAGGCCAAGGCCGCGGGGTCGGGCGCGTGCGAGGTGATGGCCGCCGCATAGTCCCTGCCGATCGGTGGCAGCGGCTCGGCCACCAAATCGCGTTCGAGCACCTCGCACGCCGGGCCGCCGCCACTGGATTGCGCGAGTGTGGCGATGGCCTCGGCGGCAAGGCGAAAGCCGTGGCTTTGCTTGCCGTGCGGGCTGCAGTTCAGCAAGAGCGCGCGCATCATGCCACCCCGCCCGCTGGCAGCGGCTCGCTGAAATGCAGCCCCCTCGCCAGGAGCCCCTGGCGGAAATAGAAACGCTGCGCCAGCGCCATGTGCAGGCCGGTATCGAGCACGAAATGCGCACAGCCGAGCGCCACGGCCTGCTCGCGCACCTTGCCGAGCAGCTCGCCGCCGAGCCCACCGCGTTGCCGGCCGGCATCCATCACGAGATCATCCACGTAGACGAAGCGGCCGTAGATCAGGTTTTCCTGCAGGCGGTAGCCTGCCAGGCCGGCCACCGCGCCGTCCGCGTAGGCAGCCAGCAGGCGGTAGCCCTGCGCCTGCTGGCGCGCCACCTGGCTGGCGAATGCCTGGATGTCGCGCAGATGGGGGCGCAGCTGCTGCATGACGCCGAAGGCGGCGTGCAGGTCGGCGGGTGTCTCGAGATGACGGAACAGGGTTCTGGTAGTCATGATCGATTTCCTTGAATGAGAGCGCTGTCGCGAACCGCATCGTTGCTGTTCGTCGCTGCGCCACGAAACGTATTTGAGGCGACCGGTGTATCCCGCCTGTAGCATTTGAGGGGCGTTTGTGTAAGAGCACGTATCACTGCGGCGCTTTGATACAGACGCACACAAAATCCCTGCACGAATCAGTTCGGAAAGCGCGCGTTGCGGCCTCGCACCGGCACCTGGCATTACGAGATCAAGTTCGACGGCTACCGCACTGGCGGCCACAGGCACGCCGGCGCTGCGACTGCGCCAAGGCGGCGACGCCACGACCTGGTTTCCCGAACTGGTGACCGAGCTGGGCAGGCTACCGGCCGGCGCCGTCCTCGACGGCGAGGTCTGCGTGCTGCATGACATCGGCCGCGCCGACTTCGACCGCCTTCACGGGGTGATCGTACCTTTCGTGTGAAACGTGGCGGTGATCAATGGAAGAGCCGCCTGCAGCAAGACTCTCCCCTTCCTGCCATTCGCGTGACTAGCGATCTTGCAACTCCTTGATTCGCAATAGCTTATGGGACTAGACCACCAGAATTAACACGAAAGGTACGATCACCCCAGATAGGGAGAGATATGATCGAAGTGGGAGTGACCGAGCAGTAGTTGGACGGTATCGAGCGAGTGCCCTTGCGCGAGAAGCCGGCTCGCAAACGTTCTTCTTCCTGAGTGGCTACTATATCCCCGCCCAAGTCCGGCCGCTCGATAGAGGCCCGTCACATAGCTTTGCAAGCTGTCGGCAGCCAAGTAATTGACTTGCTCGCCGGCTTCGTTGGTCCGGCGTCTGACGCTCAGCTCGTAAGGGCCGCCTTTGTGCGTCATGATGGAGGCACGTCTGGGGCATCAGACCGCGATACATGCGACGGTCCATCGCAGCGCCCTTGTCATTCGCCCACCGTAATTCGATGTAGCGTTCCAGGGCCGCGACTGTCTTCGGGTGGCTCAAATAGATGCAGCGCTGGCGGCACCCCGTTGTGATGGCGCCCAGCAGGCTCACTTCTTCGCGGATTTGGCCTGAGGGTTGAAGCACGTCAGCCACCTTTTTCCGTTATCTAGTGCGCGAGCACCGCGCCGAGATTGAGTTCATCGGCAACTTTCTTCAATCGCTTGTCGCGCGTCCAGATGGTGACGCCTGGTTGTAGGCGCGCGGACGCCAACAGTGACGTGTCGACATATCCTATTCCACGATTGAACAAACCTTCGCGCTCGATCAAATAAAACGTCTCCTCCGGCGTTGCAACTGGCGCGCGCGGCAGATCGAGCAACGCGCCAAGCACGAAGTCACGGTCACGCAGACTACCGAGCGAAATCTCGCCTATCACATATGGATGAGCCAGCACGCGCTCCGCGGCAAGCAGGCTAATCAGCATAGGATCCGAAGCGTTGATGTGGTCAATCCAGACCGACGTGTCGACAAGAATCATTCGATGTCCTGCCGGCGACGCGGCGCCCCCTTGATGCCCGGTTGGCTACCGCCAAGATTCGCGAGTCGTTTCGCGGCTTCACGCTGGATCAAGGCCTTTAGCGCTTCGCGCACGAGTGCCGTTTTCTCCTCCAGGCCCGTATAGGCTTGAGCCTTGGCGATCAAGTCGTCATCAAGCGCAATAGTCGTACGCATAGGAATCTCCGTAAGTATGCACTACTGATAGCATCGTTTGATGATAAAAATAGTGCATTGCGAAGTCTCGTAATGAGCGCTTTTTGCCGCGACATTCCGATACAGTTGCACGCGAGAACGGCGAAAACCGCCCGCGAACACAGACGAGATATCGCATCCTCGGAAAAATCCAAAGGCGGTCAGCAGAAATTCCGGCTTATAGAAGACGACCGCCCCAAGCTGATCCGCGGTCGAAGCTATCCGATCCGGAAAAACTCCACGCTCTGCCCCGCATTGACCGCCCGCCGCAGCCAATCGGGCATCTCGCCCTGCCCGTCCCAGCGCATTCCCTGGGCGTTGCGGTAGCAGACCGGCGGCGGCGGCGGCGGGGGAGGCGGCGGTTCAAAGCGCGCCGTCCACCGCGGACGTTGCGTCAGGTCAGCTATGGTGCCCGCTCGCTGCTGCCTTTGTGCAAAGCGCGATGGCTGCAGGCCGCTCACGTCCGCGTCGGCCAGCGAAACAGCTCCGGCGCCGCCTGATAACCCACTAGCGCACAATAAACCTCCCGGTGCTATACTTGTACGGGTTCTAGTACGAGTTCATGAGGGAGGGCGCTATGCGCACCATTCACTTCTCCGACGCACGCAGCAACCTGAAGGCGGTGATGGACCAGACCATCAACGACCACGACGCCGTGCTGATCACGCGCCGCGACGCGCCGAACGTGGTCCTGATGTCGCAGGCGCAGTACGACAGTTGGATGGAAACGCTGTACCTGCTGTCGAATCCCGCCAACGCCAAGCGCATCATGGAAGGCATCGCTCAGCACCGCGCCGGCAAGGGTGTGGAGCGTGAGCTGGTTGACCCGGACGCTGAATGACGCGCCGAATCACCTTTATGCCCGTCGCCTGGGAGGACTACACCTTCTGGCAGGGCCAAGACAGAAAGACCCTCAAGCGCATCAACCTGCTGATTCAGGACATCCAGCGCAACCCCTTCGAGGGGATCGGCAAGCCGGAACCCCTTGTCGGCAACCTCAGCGGCTACTGGTCACGCCGCATCGACGACGCCAACCGCCTAATGTATTTCGCCGACGACGACGCTGTTGTCATCGTCAATTGCCGCTACCACTACGGCGATAAGTAGCGCTACACCGGCGCTTGGCACGACTGCTCGAGCACGCTCGGAGTTGGAACGGGTGCCACACTGAATACACAGCGCTCGTCCTTGTGCGTCCGCATAGGCGAATACCAGCGTTGTGGCGAAAGTGGCATTGGCTCCCCACAGTGAGCAGGATAATGTGATGCAATATGCGCAAAATCACACAATGGGCGTTATGCTCGACCGCCTTTTGGCCCGCCCTCAGTTGGACCCATCTGCCAAAGCGCAACTGAACTTTATGAATGAGCCGGCTCGCCATGCGCAGGACGGACCGCCAAGCGCATTCCCATCGCTTTGAGGATCGCCGAGAGATTGCTCAGTACGGGATTCCCGGTCGGAGACAGCGTGCGATAGAGTTGGGTCGGATTCAAGTGAGCTTGCTGAGCTACGGCCTGGACACCGCCGAACGCCTTGGTCAGCTGACGAAGCGTAATCATCAGTTCGGCTTGATCACCATCCTCGAGAATGGCGTTGAGTGTCTCTAAGGCGAAGGCCGGATCCTCGCGGAACATTTCGGCCATCGCGTCATCGTGGTGTCGGTCTTTCATTAGTTGGCCCTCCGTTGCCAGTCTTGCCAATACGCGCAAGCACGGTCAATGTCAGCGCTCTGCGTGCGCTTATCACCACCGCACAACAGCAGAACGATCTGCCCCTTTGCGATGCCGTAGTACACGCGATAGCCGGCACCCACGTCGACACGCAACTCCCAAACTCCATCTCTGCAAAACTTGTGATCGCCAAAGTTGCCCTGCTCGGCTCGGTTCAAGCGGCGAACGACGGAGACCTTGGCGGTGCTGTCTTTCAAGCCACGTAACTATTCGTCGAAGATGTCACCATCCGGAGTCAGGTAGTGTCGAATCTTATACATAACCATTTTTCGTCTATAAACGAAAATAGGTCAAGGCCGCTCGTTGCCTGCGCCACTTCGGCGCCAAGCAGGATACGCCCGTGGCAAGGTGCCAGCCGGTACCGCTCCACGAACGCTTTTACTTCACAATGTGTGGCCACTGACCGCCTCTTTTGCTGTAACAGACCTCGAACCGGGATACCCGTCGCTCTCCACAGCGGCCGAGGGCTTACAGCAACTCCGGCAGTTGGTGCAGTTGCGCCGCCGACCTTGCCCAGTTTCGGCAACGCCCGCCGCAGGCTGGCTCGGCGCACCCTGAAGGCGGCCCCGTTCCGTCGAGAATTGGGTACTACGTGCCACGAACTGCCAGCCGGCCTCACCAAACTCCCCTTCCCAGGGGGCGGCGCGTCGCCGCTTGATAAGCACAACGTTATCGTGCCTTATCCCTCCTCCCGCGTTGCTGCGTCACCTTCATCCGAACGCCGCTCGCTGAGGCACCCCGTTGCTTGTCCGAGTGGACGGGAAACGCGACGGCGGCATCCGGCAAGAGCCGACCGCTTTGCGGCTGACGGAAGTCGCTTCCCGGCCAGGAGCCATCATTCACCGCTATGTTCGCTGGCCCCGCAGCCGGAACGCCCGGTGCGCCAGTGGCTCCTTGCTTTGTGGCTGGTGGGCGCCGCAAAGCGCAAGCGGCTCTTCACGCGTGCGGCCAGAAAAGAGACAGCCCTGCACGTCCGGTCGGCTATCATGCCAATCTCCTCCGAAGTAGCTCCCTATGATTTCCGTCCGTAATGTCACGCTGCGTCGCGGCGTCAATGTCGTACTCGACCGCGCGTCCGTCACCTTCAACCCCGGCGAAAAGATTGGTCTTGTCGGCCGCAATGGCGCCGGCAAGTCGTCCTTCTTCGGCCTTCTCAACGGGACGCTGCACGAAGACAGTGGCGAGTTCTCGATTCCCGCTGCGTGGAAGATGGGCCAGGTCGCGCAGGAGATGCCGGAGACCGAGCAGAGCGCGACCGACTTCGTAGTCGAGGGTGACACCGTGCTGTTGGCCGCGCAGGTCGAAGTAGCCGCCGCCGAGGCCAGCGACGACGGCATGCGCATGGCGCACGCCTACATGGCCCTGCACGACGCCGGTGCACACGATGCCCCCGCACGTGCTCAAGCGCTGATCTTGGGCCTTGGCTTCAGTGCTGCGCAGCTTAGCCAGCCGGTTAGCAGTTTCTCCGGCGGTTGGCGCATGCGACTGCAACTGGCGCGCGCGCTCATGTGCCCATCCGACCTGCTGCTGCTCGACGAGCCGACCAATCACCTCGACCTCGACGCGCTGGTCTGGCTGGAAGCCTGGCTCAAGCGCTATCAAGGAACCCTGGTAGTGATCAGCCACGACCGCGAATTCCTCGACGCGGTGACGCAGGTGACGATGCACGTCGACAACGCCAAGCTCGTGCGTTATGGCGGCAACTACAGCAAATTCGAAGACATGCGTGCTGAGCAACTCGTATTGCAGCAGGCCGCGATGGCCAAGCAGGCGGACAAGATCGCCCACCTGCAGAAATTCATCGACCGTTTCAAGGCCAAGGCCTCGAAGGCGAAGCAGGCGCAGAGCCGGGTCAAGGCGCTCGAACGCATGGAGAAGATCGCACCGGTGCTTGCCGACGCAGAGTTCAACTTCGAGTTCAAGGAGCCGCTCAACGTCCCGAACCCGCTGTTGTCGATGCTGGACGCGAGCTTCGGCTACCCGGCGCCGACCGGCGCACTGCCGGGCACGCCGCCCACGGTCATCGTGCGGGGCATCAACCGTTCCGTGCTGGCCGGGCAGCGCATCGGCATTCTCGGTGCCAACGGCCAAGGCAAGTCCACGCTGGTGAAGACGGTGGCGCACGCGCTGGCGCCGATTGCCGGCGAAATCAGCGAAGGCAAAGGGCTGAATATCGGCTACTTCGCACAGCAGGAACTCGACGTGCTGCGCCCGCTCGACACGCCGATGGAACACATGATCCGCCTTGCCAAGGACACGCCGGCGCACATGCGCGCCCCCGGCCAGAGTGGCACCGAACAATCGCTTCGCACCTTCCTCGGCACCTTCAACTTCAGTGGCGACATGGTCCATCAGGCGGTTAGCACGATGAGCGGCGGCGAAAAGGCGCGGCTCGTGTTGTGCATGATCGTGTGGCAGCGCCCCAACCTGCTGCTGCTCGACGAGCCTACCAACCACCTCGACCTGGCCACACGCGAAGCGCTAGGCATGGCGCTCAACGAATTCGAAGGCACAGTGATGCTGGTCAGTCACGACCGGGCCCTGCTGCGCGCCGTATGTGACGAGTTTTGGCTGGTCACCAAGGGCGGCGTCGAGCCCTTCGACGGCGATCTGGACGATTACCAGCAGTTCCTGCGCGACGAAGCCCGTCGCATGCGTGAGCAGCCTGCCGCAGAGTAGAAGGTCATCGCCTGAAATGGTGGGACAAAGGGCAGGCGTGAGCTTCACAGGATTCAGCGTAAAGGTCGCCATCGAGCGCCTCGAGACCGATACGAACTTAGGCGCCGAGATCGATCACGAGGGTCCGCTGTCTGAATTCAATAAAGAACTTCTGCGGGGCGCGGTGCGGGAATCGCCCGCTGCCAAGACCTTGTCCGAGCAAGTTCGTGTGAAACTAGCCCACACCCCATTCGATCTTTGAATGGGCGCTTCCTGAGTTATTCACCGGCCGCTTTGGGTCGGTCAGGGACGGTCGAAGTATCGGGACGAGCGTTGGTCCGAGACCGGCCAGTTTCTGCCGTTCAATTGGGTCACAGGGCGGATGCTCGAACGGCTGCTTCACGCCGGTGGCAGTCGGTGGCCCATCTGCAGGTCACCTTGGATCTCGGACATTGAACTGGCTCAGCCCTGAGAAGGCTCGGGCGCGCGCGACGAAATCTTCATACGGGCGACTCTCGGGCAAGGAGGAGCGCTGCCTCGACGCCGCCTTCCAGGATTTGCTCCGCGCGTGCAACGTCTGGCACGGCGCGCGCGAACTGGAGGGTTCCCACCATGAGAGCGAAGATGGCTGTTGCCCGACGACCCGCTGCTGTGGAATCCGCATCTGGGAGCAATGCGGCCAACGTCGCAACGAAGCTTTGCAACCCATCCTCATAGGTTTGCCGTATTGACACCGAGTGCCTAGCGATTTCCGGAAGCAAAGCCGCCGAAGGACATCCGCATGCCAAGTCCTCGCGATGCGCTTGATTGAGGTAGCTTCGAATCACTCCCTCAAGGTCAGCGCCCGTCTGGAGTTTCTGTTCGAGGTCCAGTTGCCGCTCTGCGAGCGCGCCCCCGACCGCCTCGCGAACAAGCTCCTCCTTGGACCCGAAGTGGGGATAGAATGCGCCATTGGTCAGACCGGCCGCTCCCATAATCCCGCTGATGCCCGCAGCCGAGACTCCCTCTCGGCGGAAGCATTTCGAGGCGACCTCGAGGATGTGCTGCCGAGTCGCGGCTTTGTGACCTTTTTCGAAACGCATCTTCTCTCCACTCGTGTCCTGCGGCCGTCAGTTTGCAGCCGCCTCCAACAAGGCTTGGAGGTCGCGATCAAGCTGATGAGCCACGGTATTAACCTCCTCGCTGCCAAACTGGCCGAAAACGGAGGCTGGTCGATCATATTCAAACCCGACACCACCATCGCCATCCTCGCGCAGCAGCACACGGATGGGTGCATAGAGTCCCGCCGACAGTTGATGGCGGGTCATCTTCGACGCGGTGAGCGGATTGCCGATATCGTACTGGATGGATCGGCGCGTCAGCCCAGCAATAGCCAGCAGCGCCCCGTGGTCACGCTGGCCGAAAATGGTGAGTGGCGGACATGCCTCCAACTCTCGAAGCGCGCGCGTGCTTTCGCTGTATCGCAGGAGCGTGAAGATCCCGTCATCGATGCGAGGCGCCAAGGCCACGAGTTTGGCTCGAACTTCTTCGAATGGCTTTATCGATTTGATTGTGACGTGCTCAATCGAAATGGTACGCGTGGAGTACAGTGCATTGGCCATCTGTTGATCCTCATTTCAGTTGCTGTTCGGGGTTGGCCCGTTTCCCACGGAAAGGGGCTAGAACGTCAGAGCGTCGGCGGCTGGGTGCCTAAGACTGCCTCGATCCCGCGGGCAAGCTTCAGAAGCGCCCGGTCGCTCGCCAGCGGGGCGTCCAGTTCAAGACCGATCGGAAGGCCCGCGCGAGACATGCCCGCAGGGAGACTGATACCCGGCAGACCCACGCTGCTCGCTGACAAAGTATGGTTCGCCAAAGCGAGGTAGCTGACTTCCTGGCCCGCGATGTGGAACTCTTCCTGCTTCTCGATCGAAGGCGCCATGCAGGGCGTCGTCGGCTGCAGAATGGCAAGCGCCCCTCGCGTGACGAATGCCTGGTTCAGGCGGCGCTGGATTTCCGGACGGCTTACGTTGAGCGCAGTCTGATAGGCCTCCACTGAGGTAGCACCTGCACCGCCCGGCAGTACGATGTTCTCCCACGCTTGGCGAAGCTGGGGCTTGAGGCCTTCGTAAATCGCCTCGAACGTGGTCGGAATATTGTGTAGACGGAGGAATTCCGAGACCGCGCCCTGGGTCTCATGGGCGAAAATGCCCCACGTAGTTGTCTGGACGAGGGCATTGAAATTTTCCCCGAGGTCGATCTCAAAGACCTCGGCGCCGGCGTCCTGCAAACGCCGAACTACCTCACGAAAACGATCCTCGACTTCCGAGTCCACCAAGCCCAGAAACTGCCGCGGCGCGAAGGCCAGTCGGGCTCCCTTAAGGTTGAAATCCCACTCGACGGGCTCCGCAGCCTGCTCCCCGGTGACGACCTGGTCCAGCAGTATGCAATCCTCAACACTACGCGCGAATACACCCGTCGTGTCAAGAGTGTGGGAGATCGGTGCGACGCCGTTACGCGGCCAGCGTCCTGTGGTCGGCTTGAACCCGACGACACCACAGAGCGACGCGGGCACACGGATCGATCCGACTGTATCGCCACCCAAGGAGGCCGGCACTATCCCGGCGGCCACGGATGCGGCAGAACCGCTTGATGACCCTCCCGTGACGCGATCGTGGGCGCGCGGGTTCTTCACCTGGCCATAGCGCTCGTTGTGCCCGGTCAGCCCATAGGACATCTCCACCAGATTGTTCTTGCCGAAGACGAGAGCACCTGCATCCTTGATCGCCCGGACCGCATCGGCGTCTTCCGTCGGAATGAAGTGCGCCAGACGATCGAGGCCGATACTCGTGGGCAGCCCCCTCGTCAGGTAGCTGTCCTTCACCCCGATCGGCACACCCAGTAGGGGACCCTCCGCCCCGGCCGACCGCGCCTTGTCTGCGTTCTTCGCAGCCTCAAGCACGGCGTCTCCGTCGATGGTGATGAAAGCGTTAAGGTCAGCGTGCGACCGAGCCTGCCGCAGCAAAGCCGTAGCGTACGCCTCTGATGTCATCTCACCGCCGCGGATCGCGTCGGCGGCCGCGGCGAGCCCGAGTGAAGCGAACCTCTGCACTTCTGGCGCAGACGTTTGGCTAGAGCTGGCGATCGTGTCGTTCATAAATTCCTCACAAGAAAGGTGTGACCCGGCATTTCACGACCGCGAAGAGAGTCGCAGCCTCATGAAATTACGATCATAATATAACATTACGATCGTAATGCAAGAGGTTTCGCAGGGTATGACTTCGTTGCGAAGCACGAGAGGATCTGGACTGTACTGGGGTCCCACTCGCTGCGAGGGAACTGCGCAGCACTCGATGACTACTATTTGGTCTTACCCGCAGTTGAGCGGGAGATGCCGAGATCCGTGGGCTCAAACGGGTAAAAAAATTGGGATTGCTCGCGAGCCGATCCGAACGATGGCAGTGTCGCCGTTACATAGTCTCGGTTTGTTCCGGGGCAGCGCGACGGGCGTGGCTGGACCGAAGACACCGTTGGTCGACGAACGGCTGCTGTGTCCTCGGAAACCGTCGCCGACTTAGCGACTCGACGTTCGTCTGCTTCGGGTCGGCTAGCGACGACGAGCATGACCGTCCGCGGGGTCCCTCGTCACAGCCCAATAATTTCGTGATCATGAAATTATTGATTGGGCACTGCTTCGAACTGTCGCCTGCCAGGCGTGCAGCCTAGATCTCCGGGCCTCTGTGAAGCGCTCTGCGAGAGTCTTCTCAAGGGTCTATACTTACCCCTCGTCTCCTCTCTTTCTCCGAAAGGGATTCATGCCCGCCCGAGCAGCGGGCATTCTTTTGCCTGTGCTCCTGATCCACTAGTCAGACGTTCTCGGAAAGTCAGGACTCTCTACATCGAGCGCGTGGCCGCTCGTCAGCCTCCGCAGTCGACCTGTCCCTATTCTGCAGACGTTCGTGCATCGTCTCGCAGCGTATCAACATCATTGTCGCAGGCTCCTCGTCTGCGCCGGCGTCGGCAGCCTCCGCGGCGCTGCGCAGATATACTTGCCGGGAGACGATGGCGGCGATCACGATGAAGGCGCCGACGCCGAAGGCCCGGGCCAAAATCGGAAGGTATCGTGCCATGGAAATCCTACGGGATAGCAGGGGTGATGGTAGCGAGACTACACGAAGCTGCCACGAGTCTGGGCTACACCATTGCACGATTGACACCGCCTCCGTTTCGCCGTAGCGAGGCCGGGGCCTTCAGTAACACCGCACTGGGCCGGATGAGCATGCCAAAGACGATCACGCCCTTACCGCGCGGCCAATACTGGGCCACACCCCACGCCCCCATCTGCGAACAACCCGTCAACACTCATAGCCCTCGACCAATTGGCCGAGGGCTTTTCTTTTTTCGCACCGATCGCCGAAGAGCATTGGTCGAGCGATATTTGGCGCCGAGGAGCTAAGTCGACGCGGCCGCCAGACCGGCAGACATGTGCAGGCTTCGTGACGGACCAGCCCTAGTCCGTCAACGGCTCAGGCGCGTGTATCGCTCACGCCTGCTCGATAAGGAAACGCTCGGGCCGCTTGCCCAGCCACGCCGGTGTCCGGCCGCGACCCGACCAGGTTTTTCCGGTCTTGGGATCCCTGTACTTCGGCGGCAGGGGTGCCTTTTCCACAGCAGCATCCGAACTTCCGGCCGGACGGCCCCGACGGCGACGTGGGGCAATGTCTTCCGGAGAGAGTTCATATCGAAGCATCAGTTCCCTAATTTTTTCGATGACACCCGGTACCTCATGGGCGCGCGCCCCTTCAATTTGAGCCTCCAATGCTTGCCTTTGCGCCATCAGTTCTTCATACGTTGCCATCTTTGACTCCTATATTGAGCTACGCATGATTTATACGCATTTCAAAGATAGTCAGCAAGTCGTCAGAACAGCGAACTGCAATTGATTCAATGCCGCTTCAATGCTGGGCCGCTATTGTCCCAATTGTCTCAAAATCGATGCTGCAAATGTGAACGGTGCAAACTACAAAAACTGCATGATTTTCTACCATCGCTTACGTTGTTTACCACGCAGAAATTGGTACGCTTGGTCGCTGAATTAGGGAGGCGCCCAGCTATTATAGGTAGTTCAGAACTTCAGGTCGGCTTACGCCTGGATCAGCCGCTAACCGCATGCGACATCGTTCGGATCAAAATTCAGTCCCACCGGAAGATTATCGGTGCCCGGTGTATGACAATCAGCGCCCTACTCGCCTAGCGAACGAAGGAACGTCGGAACCTTAGCGCGGCTGGTGGCCTGAACACGGGCGATGAGCGCGTAATCGACTTGGCTCACTCCGTACGTCTGAGCGATATCGTGTTGCAGTCGATGCCACAGATGACAGGTCATTTCAGCATCGGCCATCGCTCGGTGCGCACGCCCCGGCTTGGGCAATTGCAGCATATCGACGAGTGTCGATAACCTGTGATTTTGAGCGTGTGGGTAGATACGTCTGGAAGTGAGCATCGTACACGCGAAGTGCTGATTGGCTGCGATATCCAGAAGCCCAAGCTCGGCTTGCCAAAACCTTCGGTCGAAACCAGCATTGTGAGCTACCACCGGATGTTTACCGACAAACCGGGCCGCTTCACTCATGACCTTCGATGCAGCAGGCGCATCAGCAATCATGTCATTGGTTATTCCGGTCAGGCTTACAACCTGCGAGGGGATACGCCTTCCAGCGTTCATCAAGCTTTGATAACGGTCGACGATCTGGCCGTCGCACAGCAAGATGACAGCAATCTCCGTGGCTCGGTCACCAAGACTTGGCGACAATCCCGTCGTTTCAAAATCCAGAACCGCAACCGTCTGCATTCTGCTTTCTAAGTTTTTTGGTGCCGACGGCGAGACTCGAACTCGCACAGCTTTCGCCACTACCCCCTCAAGATAGCGTGTCTACCAATTTCACCACGTCGGCTGGGGAGAAACGATATTGCCTGACGTCGGGCTGTTAGGCCTTTCAACAACAGGGACGTTTGGCGTTTGCCTTCGCTTAGGCCCCATTGCTCGGACATCGTTCCAAGCCTCGCATTCTAACCTAAAATTCTCGCTGGTTCTGGCGAGGACCGCGCTGCTGGTGCCATGCCGGATGAAATGGCTGGCGAGCGTGATGCCGGTCCCGAGCACAACGGATTCCCTAACAGGCTGTTGAAAAGCACTCCGTCACGAAGGGCGCAGTGCAGCTAAACACGACTCGACATGCAAATGGCCGCTGAATTCCTACCATGCCATGCAATTGGGTGCCCCAATTCCGGGGCGCGCCAGCATGGCGCCGTGCGGCAGCCCCGCTTTGGCGGGTCATTGCACCGCTCCTCGCGGCACCGCACCCAGTATTCGTGCAATTCGGGTCAGATTGCTGGCGACCATCGTCAGCTTGAAGTGTTGGTCCACGCGTTCGAGGCCACGATATACAGTTTGTCGAAGCCGTCCGACCGTCTTTCCCCAGCCAAAGTGCTCTTCGATGCGTTTGCGGATGACCTGGCTCACTCGGTATCCCTCGTGCCGCGAGGTACGGCCATCGATTGCGCTGCCGCCAGCTCGCGCGTCGTTGCGTGCCACATGGGGCGTCACCCTGCGAGCTCGGCAGTCTTGAACAAAGTCCTGCGTGTCGTAAGCCTTGTCCGCACCAACCGTCTTGGCATGATTGCCAGGCATGCAGTCGAGCAAGCGCAATGCGCTGGCACGTTCGGCAAAACCATCAGCGTGGCTCACAACCGCGCCGACCACCAGGCCAGAGCGGTTCTCCATCAGAATGTGCCCCTGATAGCTGAGGATGGCCGGGCTCTGGGCACTCTTCTTGTACAACCGCGCATCCGGGTCGGTGCTCGATTCGTGGGTTGCATTGCTGCGCCGCTTACCCTTCCAGTCGGCCTCGGCATTGCGCCCGCCACCTGCTGGCGGGGTGTTATCCGTGTCGTCCTTGGGGCGAAAGCTCTTGTGGCTGGCCCATGCCTGAATCAGCGTGCCGTCGACCGAGAAATGGTCCTTGGACAGAAGGTTATGCCGGTCGGCCATCGTGAAAAAGCTCTCGATTACCTTGTGTTCAAGCAACCGATCACGGTTCTTCGAAAAGACCGAGTGGTTCCACACGTCGTCTTCCATCGCCAGGCCAACGAACCAACGAAACAGCATGTTGTAGCGCATTTGCTCCATCAACATGCGCTCGCTGCGCACTGAGTAGAACACTTGCAACAGCAGCGCACGCAGCAACTTCTCCGGCGCGATCGAGGCACGTCCGCTATCGGCATAGATGGTGCTAAACAGCCCGTTGAGGTCCTTCAGCGCATCATTGACCAGCAGCCGGATTGCCCGCAATGGATGATCGGCGGGGACGAAGTCTTCCAACTTGACCGTCGTGAACAACGTCTCTTGCATCTCATCCATTCCACGCATCGCATCCACCGCCCGAGTTTATGAACACGATATCCATAACGTCTGGCGCCAAATCCCCGTTTACTTGGGGGCCAATTTCAACAGCCTGCTAATCTTACTGTGTCAATAAATTCATGCCATTATAGAGTCTTCTTCAGACTTGGCATGAGGAATCCATGGACTGGGAAGCGTCGTTCGACGAGTATCTGGAACATCTCTGTGAGGCGCTCGGGCACAGTGACAGGAGATCGGGGCTGGCGGGCTATTGCCAGGGGCTGATGTTGCCGATCAAACGCAAGAGCGTCGAACCTCTGGCGGCGCATTTAGAGCCGGAGCGAATAAGCGCGCGACACCAATCGCTGCATCATTTCGTGTCGAAGTCGGAATGGTCCGATGCAGCGCTGCTTGAGCAGGTGAGGCGCTGGGTGTTGCCGCACATGAATCCGGCGAACGGGTTGTTCTGGATCATCGATGACACCGGCTTTCCCAAGAAGGGTAAGCATTCGGTTGGGGTGGCGAGACAATACTGCGGGCAGTTGGGCAAGCAGGACAATTGCCAGGTGGCGGTGAGTCTGTCGGTAGCTACTGAAGAAGCCAGCTTACCGGTGGCGTACCAGCTCTATCTGCCTCAGGAGTGGTGCGACGATCCGGAAAGGCGGCAGCGAACTGGGGTGCCGGATGAGATCGTGTTCGCGACCAAACCGCAGATCGCGGCGATGCAACTGCGCCAGGCGCGGCAAAGCGGGGCGCCAGATGGCATCGTGCTGGCTGACGCCGCTTATGGCAATGACACCGCGTTTCGAGATGCTGTCAGTGAACTCGGGTTGCAGTACGCGGTAGGGACGCAGTCCAGTACCCATGTATGGGCGCGGGGCACCGCACCATTGCCGGCTGAACCTGCAATCGGCAAGCCAGGCCGTCCGCGCAGCCTGCTGCGCCGGGCGCCGGGACATAAGCCGCTCTCGGTCAAGACGCTGGCGCTTGGGCTCGATCAATCCTGCTATCGCACCATTACCTGGCGTGAAGGCACCCGAGCCATGCTGAGTTCGCGATTTTCCGCGGTTCGCATCCGCACGTCGCACCGCGATTACTGGCGAGCCACGCTGCGTGACGAAGAATGGCTGCTTATCGAATGGCCCGAAGGCGAGTCCGAACCGATCAAATACTGGTTGTCCACACTGCCCGAAAGCGCACCGCTCGAACATCTGGTCCACGTAGCGAAGATGCGCTGGCGCATCGAGCGCGATTACCAGGACCTCAAGCAGGAGTTTGGTCTGGGACCACTATGAAGGACGGGGTTGGCGCGGTTTTCACCACCACGCATCCCTATGCATTGCTGCTTACGGATTTCTCGTCGCACAGCGCCTGATCCAGGGCGGCAGTAAAAAAAACGGCGCAATCCGCAGCCAGTCTGCCTTACCCTCGGATTACGTGCCGCGCGGCTCCCCAGCGCGCACAGCGACACGTGCCTGATTCCATCACCAGCCTACGCTGGCGCATTGCTGCTTTCATTGCCCAACGACTCCATCGATGTCCGTTTTGCGCTGGTAGCCCCTAAACTAATGACACAGTAAGAGTAGTAGGATGTTTCGAATCCGCTATCCGCGATAGCGCGGGTCAGTTGAGCCAGGTTGCCGCTGGTTGCCGCGATCCGACGGATATCCTGGCTGCCGGCAATCTCCAGCACCCAGTCGAGATAGTCAGCAAAGGCAATGTGGCCGCCTGCCGTCATGTTTTGATAGACGTTCTGCGGTGCGCCGGTAACCTCGCGCACGGCGACCTTGCACGCGCCGGCGGCGGCTTTGAGATACTCAGCGTCCCAAATGCGCAAGGCGCGCCAACTGCTGACGTTATCCGTCACGATCCGGGGCTGGCGGCCCCAGCGCGAAGCCCTGAAATCGCGGGCCGGAATACGCGGAATCGGCTTCAGTTCCATCGCCAGAGGTCTTTGCACTTCTTCGCTGGCCTGGCGCAGTAGCGCGCGCACCGATAGAAACCGGCTAGCGGCCCTCGCAGCACCGTGGCGACAATGGCGATGGCCCGGCCTCATGCCATCAGCCAATCCACCTCCCGTGCAAGCAGTGACGGCGCGAGTTGCGCAGCTACTCTCGCGCGGGATTCACGACCGGGTCAATCGGGTCGGGCAAGCCATTGCAGGTCCACAGACTGTGGCCAGCCAATACGCCCATCAGCACCGTTGCTTCCTTGTCGTTCAGCTTCGTCCCAAGCTCGTTAAGCTTTGAGGCAAGCGCATCCACATCGGCCTGTGTCACCTGAACATATTCGGGCATGGGCGTCTCCCACTCGGCAATACAGAATGAAACGACATAAACTTCAATACAGAATGAAACGACATAAACTTGGCTTTTGGGGATGTGGGCTGGACGGAAACATCGTCGGATAACTGCGGGCAGTTGCATACGAGCCGTCAAACATCGCTCGGACAGGACGGCCTGTATCAGCGCCGCGGGGTTGTCAACAGTGTCATCTCAGGATCGGACGCCCGCTGGGAACGCTGGTTGCAGGCTGGTGCCATCATCCGGCGCGGCCCGCTGGCTCACCACCAGTGTCTAGTGAGCAAGCAAGGTGCCAGCGAAAGGTCGGAGCTGGGAGGGGCGAGGAACGCTTACGGTCAGCAGTGAGGAGAAGGCGCAAGTAACGAGCCTGCTCGCCAATCAAGGGGCGCTCTTGGGGGGACCATACCTTTCGTGCGAACTCCGCGGAGCGGTTGGGGTTATGGCGCTAATCGCGTCGCAGACGCGCTGATGCTTAAGTGAAACGGTTCTACGGAGAAGATCAGCGTTGACGTGCTGCGTGAGATTGCCACGCATACGGTCGCCAGCGGCCTAGCTTACGTGGATGCCGCGATCTACGTTCATCTGCGCGCCTGGACGAAACGCGGCGATATCAGGCTGGTACGAATGCCCAAGCGAGTCACCTCATGCGTGTGAATACCAGGGAATGAACGCGACAACAAAACTCCTTCTCCCCGAGGATGTAGCGGTAGCGCCAGTCGCTAACCTTCCCTCAGAACTGAGTCGCCGTGTTTCCCAAGAGTCCGGCGACTTCTATCTGACGCGAGCCCATACCCGGTCGGGATTCATCATCGTGGATGCACAGACCGCGGCGCTGTTGGAGCACTTCCGTTCACCGTCGACGGTAGTGGATGCAATCGTGGCCTTTTGTCGTGCGAAAGAACTGGATCCGATGCGCACGCTGGATGATGCGTTCGCTACGCTGACCGATTTGGTCGCCGCAAGGGTGCTGGTACCGGCTGAATCGAGTCTGGCGCATCCCATCGCGTCGTCGTTGTCGGTGGGTCAATCTGTGGAGAACGTCGAGATTCTCGAGCCCATCCATCTTCTGGACGACACCGAGGTCTACCGTGGACGCTCCGCCGACGGAACAGTTGTTGTGCTCAAGATTGTCGGATCCAACATTAGGCAGAATACCGTCGCGACCATTCATCATGAAGCCAATGTCCTGTCACGCCTCGACGGGAAGGTAACCCCTCGTCTGCTGGCTGCCGGCCGATTTGATGGGCGCTCGTTCATCGTGACGACATGGCATTCGGGTGTGGACCTATACCGCGCCGAAGGGGAGGCGCGTGCCTTACCCGAACCGGGACGCAGCGACGCACTACTGAAGATTGCTGTGCAGATACTTCGATCGTATGCGCACCTTCATTCGCAAGGCGCGTTGCACGGTGACGTTCACCCTCGCAACATCCTTGTTGACGAAAGCGACAGAATTACTGTTCTCGATTTTGGTCTTGCGGTCATGCCGGTTGCGGGCGTGGTGGGTTTACACGGTGGCATCGATCTATTCCAGGCGCCTGAAATTGCCAAAGCAAATCTTGCTTCGGCCGAGATCCCGATGCCATCCGTCGCTTCGGAGCAATACTCGATTGGAGCATTGCTTTACTTTCTTCTTACCGGCGGCCACACACATTCATTTTCGCTGCAGCAAGATGCCATGCTAAGCCAGGTGGTCAATGAGCCACCACTGCCGTTTTCTCATCACGGCGCCGACAACTTCGTCTGTCTGGAAAGCTGCGTTAACCGTGCGTTGGCAAAAGATCCGGCTGATCGCTACTCGTCAATAGACGAAATGCTGCAATCGTTTCTGCAGTCTTCCGAACGAATGCGGGTCGGTAGCCTGCCATCCTCCGTCCGCAACATCTTTGCAGACGACCCGTCGCAGATATTGCTGGACGATGTACTCAACCGCTTCCGCGTACCCGGGCGCTTGTACACCGACGGACTGGAAGCGCCGACGGGATCCATCACCTATGGTGCCGCTGGGGTAGCATATTTCCTGCTAAGAATTGCGCGTACCAGAGACGACGAGACCCTACTTGCCGCCGCCGATCAGTGGCTGACCCGCGCGGCGTCCGCAATCTCGAGCCCCTCCGCCTTTTGGAATGCCGAGCGTGGGATTGTCCCGGAAGCACTCGGGCAGAGTTCGTTGTTCCATCACGCCTGCGGTATTCATTGCGTGCAGGCACTCATTGCCCATGCCCGTGGCGATGATGTAGCGCAGCTGCACGCGCTTGAAGCCTACTCCGCCGCCAGCGAACTATGCGATCAGATCGATGTCGCGTTTGGTCGATCGGGATTGCTGATCGGTTGTGCCATGCTGTTGGACATAGCACCGCCGCATCTTGCATGCGATGCTTTGCTGGCATTGGGGCAGAGACTACTGCAGAGCATTTGGGCGCAGCTGGACATTCAACCCCCGCTGACGGAGAACGCGACGCAGGCGACGTTGGGCGCAGCGCATGGATGGTGTGGGTACCTCTTTGCTACCATGCGCTGGTGTGAGGCGTCCGGCACCGCAGTTCCACCACAGCTGCTCGAGCGGTTGGAGCAACTGGCGGCCCTTGGACAACCTTCAGGCCGCAGCATGAAGTGGCCAAGAAAGATCCCGGATATTGCCAGCAACGGCATACTGTCAGCCAGCTGGTGCAACGGCGCCGCAGGGTACGTCCACCTTTGGACGACGGCGTGTCAACTGCGCGGTTCCGACGTCGGATTTGAGCGCCTTGCCCGCATGGCCGCGTGGCATTCCTACGATGAACTGTCCGATGCCCCGGGTGACCTGTGCTGTGGATTGGCCGGACGAGCGTATGCGTTATTGCGGCTGCATCGGTCTACTGGTGAGTTGGCGTGGCTGGAGCGCGCCAAAGTACTTGCGAAACGTGCCACTGCGAATCCTGGAATACAGCCGAACCGCGTGAATAGTCTCTTCCATGGCGACATCGGCATCGCGCTGCTCGCTGCGGATCTTGCCGCACCGGAGTTCTCCTGCATGCCGTTTTTTGAAGACGAGCACTGGCCGAAGCGGGCGGCATCATCGGCTATCTGAGAGGCCGCGGGCCAGTGAGCCAGATAACGAGACTCCACCGAACACCGCCGGTAATCATTGCTGCTCTATGCATGACGAAGGACGGAAATACAACGACATCTCCAATGTCGGCATGCAGCTGGTTGTCAATCGAATCACCATAGAAGATCTCAGTGCCGCCACCCTGCATGTCTTTGTTTGCGCTGAGTTGCAGAACAATCGAGATCTTGCGAACGCTGGCCTCCTTTGGGCCTAGATCCATGTGCCAGTTGTATTGCTGTCCCGGCGTATAGCGAGTGAGCTGAGCCATCCCCATCTCTGGCGACAGTTCGAATTGATATGCCTCGTTGAAGCGTCTTGCTGCCTCCCACAGTCGGGAGAAAATCCATTCAGTCTCATCGTTTCGCGGGAGCCAGAACAGGTGGCAGTCTCTGATGGGATCGCCCGACTGATAATTCATTCTACTGGCAACCATGCTATCGCTATCGTGCAGGGAAACAATCGCACGGCACTCCTCCTCGCTGAACTGTGTTCTGTAGATCTCGTAGTATCGATAGGTCTGCCACGCATTGTGAGTGCGCAGAACAGCCTGCGCCAAACGCGATTCAGCGGGCACCAGCACGCTCGCGGCGACCAAATCGGTTAGCACCGCGAAAGCATCATCCAGCGTGCGCATCGGATCCAGTTCTTTCGCACGACAAAAGGCCACGATTGCATCCACTACCGTCGACGGTGAACGGAAGTGCTCCAACAGCGCCGCGGTGTGTGCATCGACAACGACAGATTCTGTCCCGGCAGGGGATCGCGTCACAATGAAGTCGTCAGGCTCATGCTCAACGCAACGACTCAGTTCCGGAGGAAGGTCGGCGACTGGCGCCACAACCACATCCTCGGGGAGAAGAAGCTTTGTTGTCGCGTTCATGCCATTTCCAATGCTGCCGGCCACATCCCGTTGGCCGGAATCCATGTATCGGTATCGATCCCCGCGAGGCTCAGACGTTCGAGAGCATATTCCCAAGGCTCCATCGTGTTCAGCGCGGCGGTCCGGGCTGAAACAAGATACTCGGCAAGACGCCAGGTCACCCACATCCGCCAACTGGTCGTTCGCTCGCCTTCGGTGGCGCCACGCGGTGGGTCGGCTCCCCAGGAGAGGAGACCGTCCTCCGAGGCTGCAGCGCTAAATGGAACGCCGTGCGCTGCGCAGCCGGACAACCGGGTGCGAAGAAGGTCGGCGAAGCTATAGAGGTCATCCAGCTGGGTGAAATAAATCAAAATCTTGTCTGGGCGGGAAATTCCCCAAAGTCCAACGCCGACCTTGAAACCAGTAATGCCTTGCGAGTGAGGCAGTGCGCCGATGATGGTTTCCAACGCTTCTGGTGTGTCATCCACGACAGGACTCACATAGAGCTTGTAACTGCCTCTTTGCGCGGTCCCGCGTGGTGGCTCGGATGTCGAAAGCCACTGCCACCAATATTCCCGCGCGTTTTGCGAGATCGACACATGCGTCCAATGATGATTGAGCGAGCGAACCAGAATGTCGTCGTCAGCGATTCCCAGGAAGCGCGCCAACGCTGCAGTATTCGCAAACCGCCGTTGAAGTTGGGGTGACACCGGTTTCCGGCCATAGGCGTACAAACGGCGGCCGAGCTCCGCCTCGGAAAGGCAGGTCAACTCCTGGCCATACCGGAGTGCAGTGACCGCTAGATCAAAATTGCAACCGCGGCTCGAGCGGGGATGCAGCGATCCAAACAGTTCCGCCACGTGCGGACCACAGGTGAACTGATCGTTGAGCGATATCTGCAGGACGCCATCCAGCAGAAGTCTCTTTATGGTGGGCTCGAGGTCGTGACCGAGACGACGCAGCGCATAGCGTGGTAACGGACCGGCTTCGGTGAGTGCCATGAACAGCAAAGCCGTTTCGCATGACACTGAGCGCCAACCTTGCGCGCTGCCACCTTGCGGCACTAAAGCGCCATACAGGTCTTCGGAGCAATCGGCGTCTTGAAGCTGGCTGCGATCGTGCGCGCTGAGCCGATCGATCAGCACCAACTTGTAGTCGGGATTCGCACGAAAGTTGGAATCTTCATCCAGGCCGCGTCCCATACGTTTGCGCTGCTGCTGATCCGTGCTGTTAGTTGTTCGAACCCTTTTTTTTCAGATCCTTTTCGACGCGCGCGATGTCTGCCAACTTTGATTGGACTCGCTTCTTCGCCAAAGTGGTCGCGTCATCGGCGAGCTTGAGCACCTTCAATTTCAACTCAAGCTCTTCCTTCAACAGCGGGAGATCCTCCGGCGACAAAAGGGTCTGCTCGGCCGGGTTGATGATCTCGTCCCATGGATTGAGTCCGAAGAAATTACTGGGCACCCCACAGGGCGGAGCTCCGCGCGGACGAAGCGGAGGAGGCGGAGGGCAGACAGCCGATTGCGGTGAGTCGCTGCACCCTGCATCACAACCCGCTGCGATATCAGGCAGGTCGCCGGGGTTCAGGATTGAGCCAGAGTTTCCACAGGGAATTTGTATCCTTACGAGCTTTGCTTTAAAAGCCATGTGCCACTCCGCTCGGTTAACCAGATTTAGTGAAAGTACGAATTCCCCGCATTGAAAAGTCTATCAGGTATTCATTTTTTTTCAAGGCGATGTATGCAGCTTGCGGCGCGAGGCACCGCCATAATCCAACGCAATAAGCGGCACCGCCCCGTGACCGCCACGTCCCCGAAACCCCTCACCCGGCGGCGCGGGGGCTTCGACCAGCGCGGCGCGCAGGCGCTCGGCGTCGGCGACGCCGGCCTGGGCCGCGGCCAATTCACGGCGCTGACAAATTGGGGTTAAGCCGCGCGAGGTGTGGTCGTTCCTCTCGGGCCAAGTCGCGGCGGAACGCACGCAGGAACTGCGTGATCGCCTGCTGGCGGCGGGCGTCCCGGTGTAGCTCTCCGTCATCCTCAACTAATGTGAGTGGAGGCGGATGTTATCGGACCGTTATCAAGCTCCAGAGGCTGTTGGAGCGACGCCAGCGACGCCGTCAGTTGAGCAATGTAGGCTGGAGCCCACATCTCAGCTGATAAAATCGCGTGAATCAATGCACGATACTCTTCGTATTGATCGGAGTTGAGCGCCGTGACAATTTTCGTGGCGAATACTGCCGGTTCGACGCCCGCCTGGATGCTGACCTTGACCAGATCACGGCAGGCTTCGTCAAAGATACCACTGACTGCCTATTCTTCTTCGGTTGTGCGCTCATAGACCGTCCCGGCTAGCGCGAAGAACTCCCATATCAGCTCGGGTGCAAGATCGCGCATGGCTGAGGCATTAGCGTGGCGATGGCCAACCGGATGGAATCGAGCTCCCGGCCAGTTTCGCGTCGAGAAACGACGTTTGCGCGCTGAGCTCGTTGATCCATTCGCGAACGGCGGTGAGCGATCTTATCGCCTCGTGGGGTGGCCAGCTCGAAACGCAACCGTTGCAATAGACGCGGACGCGTCCTGGCCACTTCGGCCGGCAGTCTCGCCTGGCGTTCTGCTCCGATTGTCGCAAGGGCCTTGGCATCGATCTGGTCTTTTACGTTCGACAACAATTTTCTCCTCCGAACTCTGCCCTTTGGACCCCTAACCACTCGCGGAAGGCCCGTTGGTTTGCATATATTTTGTTCCCGCTGGCCGCCCGCCCGCAAACCAAAGCGATGGCGTTCGCTGTCAGGTGCGCCGCGCAAGCAAGCCGAGTCACGCCGGGGGTGCCGCGCTGCCGCCGGTGCGCGCTCTCCAGCGCGCCAGCCGGGGGTGCCGCGCTGCCGCCGGTGCGCGCTCTCCAGCGCGCCAGCCAGGCGTGCCCATTGGAGCACGTCCACCGTTTTAAGAGCCGCGACACCGACGCGCACCGGACCGCCGAGACGCGCGCGCAGGACGAGAGCGACGGCTTGGACTCGCTCAAGAGGCTGTTCGACATCGCTCACGGAAATAGCGGCCAGTTCCGCATCGTTGCGGCGTTCCTGCTCGGCCTCTACAACGGTCAGCGTTTCCCGTTCGACACAGCGAAAGTCCGTCATGTCGATGCCGCTATCTTCGAGGGCATGCTGCGGGTGCTGCGCCTGGATAACCGGCCGCAGTATGAGGTCCACAACTACTTCCCAAATGGCCGCCGGCTGTTCGAGCAGCTGGTTGCTGACTGGAACCTCACCAGGTAGGAGTGGCAACTTTCCGACAAGGGGTTTGTCATCCAGCTGCGTGGCTACATGTGCTTCGTCGAGGCAGAGGTGCAGAACGAACGTCTATGGTGGCGCTGGACGATTCAGTCTGGCGGCGGGTGGAGTTAGCGCGGGGGTGAGGAAATCGTGACGCATGCCACCGACCTAGAATACCGCCCTGACAACGCCAAGAGGGCGATCGACGAATGGCTTGATCAGTCTCACGGCGAGGATTAACCTTGCAGCCGGCGCCCGCCTACACGGCTGGGCGGACGATGACACCAGATGCGCGGTGAGCGCGAAAATTGAAAGAATCACCGTTATTGGGGGCAGTCGCGCAGGGCTGCGTGCGCTGCGGACTGCTCGCGTCCTCTCGCGCTAGCTATTGATGGTTTTCGAGCTTTTCGAGCGGCAAGGATATCGTCGAAGGCGGCCGGCTCCTCATCGAACATCATGGGCGCCATCTCTCTGTAATCCGCTCGCAGATCCTTGATCCGGGTTACGTTTGGCATCAGGCGCAGCGTCCCCGGCTGCGCCGTGCCGTAACTGGACCAGCTTGACCGGAAGAAGGTGGCGTTGTGCTTCGCCACCTGCGCCAGAAGTTCGAAATTTGTGGCGGCGGCTTGCCCTTCTTTGGTGTCGACGATGCGGGACGTCGATACCGTTTGGACTGAGTAACCTCGGTTTATGCAATTCCTTGGTTTCTTCAGCTTGCGATTTGCAGAACTAATCAGCCTCGCAAGTCGCTTGGTCTCATCATCAAGTCTTTAGCTCAAAGATAAACCCTGAGATGAAGCCAGCACCTCTTCAGTTATGCTGGCAGTTCGGAGCACCCTACTACATTCAACCATATTGTGGTGGCGCAGCGATTCTGGGGCGAGGTGTCTTAGCACGCAGACTGTGTGCACCAAATTTCGACGACGAGATGGCGACTGGCATTGTGAAGTGGTTCAAAAGTGGTTCAACAGTGAAAAGGGCTATGGGTTCATCACGCCGGATGATGGCGGCAAGGACTTGTTTGCTCATCACAGCGAAATCCAAGGCACCGGTTTCAAGTCGCTAGAGGAAGGTGCGAAAGTAAAATTTGAAGTGGCGCAAGGTCAGAAAGGCCCACAAGCGTCAAAGATTCGCAGACTATAGTCTGCCTGCGCACCATTGAACAGTTTGAACAACAAAGCCCTCTGCTAACGCGAAGGGCTTTCCTGTCTCCGGTGCGCAGCGGCTCCCCCTTGGCATCCCCATTCGCAGCGCGGAATTGACCGAAACCAGTGTTTCCTCGCCCAGTGCTGCCTGCCTCAAACGTTGAGGTTTCTCCTACAGCGAAATCTCCGCAGCAGCGCATCTGACAACGACAACGCTTCTGGCATGGACTCAAGCTCAACTAGCGGAACGTCGTAGTGGCCCGGCAAACCAAACCGCCCAGCGGTGATGAGCACCGCCTTGGTACAACCTTGTGCTCGAGCGCGCGTAAGTACACTACCAATTAGGCTGGTCGCGATATGGCGCCCGCGAAACTCTGGCAGCATCCCGACGGACCGCACGACAATCGTCTCGCCATAATGCTCGGCGCAGGCACAAGCCACGATCTGCTCATTCAGCAGTGCAACATGAAAGAAGCATGATGGCTCTGTCGTGATGTCGCTCGGTAAGCCACAACAATCGAGCACCGCGGCGATTGCCTGTCGCTCACTCCCTTCTCCCTCCCGAATAAGCACATCCTTCACCATTTCCGGCGCCTCCCTGTATCGCGTGCGAATTGAGGACGAAAATTCGGGTTCTAAGCAATACGGTTTTCAGCCTATCACCTCCCGCGCTTAACGTGACATCGGGAAAAGCCAAGTTCGCGACGACCAGCCAGGAGTTGCGGGTAAGACACGCAGCTGTGCGCTCCCTGTCAGGCCTCTGCAATCAGAAATTTCGTGCGGTTCTTGCCAAGCCAGGCGGGTGCTCGTCCACGGCCAGACCAAGTCGCACCAGTCTTCGGGTCCATGTACTTTGCCGGCAGCGCTGACTTTGCCTTGGCAGCGGGCTTGGCCACCTTGCCAGCAGCTACCGGGCGGCCACGCCGACGCTTTGGTGCAATGTCGTCAGCGGTAAGCTCATACTCTGCCATCAGCCCTTGGATTTTCTCGATAACGCCAGCGATTTCGGTCGCGCGAACCTCGGCCAGTTGGGCTTCGAGCGCTTCCTTTTCCGCCATGAGCTGCTTGTATGTGGCCATTCTTTCCTCCAGTAAAGTGTACGGGCAATCCTAAATTATTTCTTTTTCTGGCGCCACCTGTTTCGTATTTCACAAAGATTAGAATTGCCCCGCTCCAATCGGCTCGCCAAGCCAGACCCGCAAGGAAAGCGGTTCCTCCGATTACAATATTGCTGTGCAACATGCGAGCAGGGCCAAGGTGGCGGCAGAACAATTACGCGCTACGATTGAGGCGGACCAGTAGGGGATACATCCGCCGAGTGGTGCTGTGGAGGACAGAATGGCGATAGCTCGAGCCGGAACCAGAGGGGAGGCACTGAAGCTCCTGGAGACAGAGGGAGTAACGGTGGTCGAGTTGGACTACGAGTCAGGTTGGCAGGATGCAGTTGAACTCGGCAGGCTCGGCCAGAAGGTTGGGATACGCGTCGAGTATCGCGGGCACGAAAACATAGCCGTCCGCTCGCCGGCTGCGCTCGTTTCCGGCCTATTGCGACCAAAGACAACGTTCCGGCAGCGGAATCTGTACTGTCAGTTTGAGCTCAACAACTTGCCAGCAGATGAGCTAGAGGGCCTGGAGGCAAAGGCGGCGAAGTTGGGGGACTATATTCTCGCGGGGCACTTGATGAGAGAGGTGGATGCACAGTGGACAGAGTAAGCTGGTGCGGTCCGCCATTTCGACAATGAACAGTTCGCTTTAGGGAAGCTCGGGTACTCGACAGCGTCGTTGTATCCCACTATCCCTCGCATGCCGAGAACCACTATTATTGGTGGGCCGGGTGGGACTCGAACCCACTATCAGTCGATTATGAGTCGACGGCTTATACCACTTAAGCTTCCGGCCCTTGCGTGAAGCGCGAGATGTTACCCGAAGGCAACCTCTTGCAAACAGTTTTCCACCGCCGCTGTTCTATAGCTCTGCAGGCGAACTGAAAAAACCGGGGAAAAATGACTGTCCATTAGCTTATACATAACCGCGCAACCCATTGATAACTAAGGAATTTCCGAGGGGTGTCGAGGTTCCGCACAAACTATTATGAGTCCGCTGCTCTAACCGGGCATGTGCTAGAGGCCCGGAAAAGCTGGAAGTAGAAGAGCATTTTTCCAAGCTCGTCGCGACGCGCGAATGATAGCGGCCTTGGGCTATATTGTGACTAGACTCTTCACCGGGCCGTTACCGTGCCTCCGTCGACGCTCAAATATCAAAATACCGTTGTGAATAGCGTGCCACACGTGATAGTTCACGGATTGGCTCCGGCTGCGTTGGCCGAGGCTTCACGAGCCTTTAAATGCCCGGTGCATTGCTTGACCCTGCTGCGATGCAGCAGATGCTTCGCTTGATTCCGGCGACAAAAGAGTTTACGGTGAACGCTCGGTGTGCGCTTCCTGCGCGTCCCTCGCACCGATGCATTCACTGCCGCTCTCATCGTCCTTCGTGGAATTCGATCCACGGACCAACTGTCGTAGGTTCCATTTTCCGACCACGGCAAAGGAGGCCGCCATGCTAAGTCCGCACGAAATCGCCGCGCTACTACTGCTTGGCTATGCGCAAGATATCAATGATCTAGAACCAGATCAATTGGACGGCTTGCTGGCCCACAAACTGGTCACGATGGAGCACGGGCATGATAGCGGCAATGCTTATCCCCGCCTGACGAGCCAAGGACACTCCATGCTCGAAGCCGTGCGAAGCATTCGGTAAGACTTCGTTTCGTGCCCTATCGCCGCGTCCCGGCCGCCGGCCCCATGCACTTCTTGGCCCGTATGCTGCGACTAACCGTTGCCGACCAGGGATGGCGGAAGCGCAACGGCAGTAGCCGGCCAATGTCAGCCATCATCGTCGCCCTGGGAAGGACGCCCGCCATGGATTCCCGGGCATGCCGCCCGCGGACCTCGCATCGGCTTTCGCCACTTCTGCCGGTGGCCGGATTATCAGTGCTGCTTCCGGAACTCACATGCTGAACCCGTTCATGGAATATCAGCGAGCGCTCTTACATCCGCTGACGATGTGGGCCGCGGGCGCCTCGCACGCCTTCGGCAACCCGAACAGTCCGTTTGCCAGTCTTCCGGGGGCGCCCTACTTTGTGGCCGGCTACGAATTCCTCTACCGGCTCGGCGAAGCTTATGAGCAGCCCGAGTTCAACATCACGGCGGTCGAACATGAGGGTTGTGCCATCCCAGTGGTCGAGCAACTTGTGCTCGAAACGCCATTCTGCCGCTTGTTGCGTTTTGCGGCCGAGACGGCAGCAGATGGCGGTGTCGCCGGACCTAAGCAAAAGCCGGCGGTGCTGCTCTGCGCCCCGCTCGCTGGTCACCACGCAGTCATGCTGCGGGAAATCGTTATAACGTTGCTGCCGGAACACGAGGTATACGTGACCGACTGGATCGATGCCCGTCGCGTGCCATTGGCGAACGGGCCGTTCGACCTGGATGAAAATGTGGCGCTGATGCAAGCGTGTATCCGCCTGATTGGCACCGACCTCTTGCACGTGCTTGCGATCTGTCAATCCACCGTGCCGGCGCTAGCGGCCATTTCCCTATTGGCCAGCGCAGGTGAGCCGACGCCCCAGAGCCTGATCCTGGTGGGCGGCCCGATCGATGCCCGCCGTAGCCCCACCGCGGTCAGCAGGCTCGCGGCACACCGGCCGCTCACATGGTTTCAACAGAACCTGATTCACGCCGTGCCAGACCACTACCCCGGCGCGGGCCGAAAAGTGTATCCAAGCTTCCTGCAATATGCCGGTTTAGTCCGAAGTTCCATGGTGACGCCGCCGCTGCGGCGTCGCGAAGCCCTTTTCCTGATTGAGGAATCGGCTCATCGGGGGGCGTTCGATGCCCTCATTTTGTAGTCACTAAAAGTTCTTGACATTGGCGGGTTTTCTCCTATTCTGCTGGCTATGCCAGCACGAAATGGAACCGCTCACGTCGTTACGACGACCCGCAAGTACAAGGACCAGGTCTATCGCACCCACCTGTTGCGGCGCAGTTACCGCGAGGACGGCGTGGTCAAGAACGAGACGCTGGGCAACCTGTCCCACTTGCCCGAGGCACTGATCGAGATCATCCGCCGCTCACTCAAGGGCGAGACCTTCGTGCCGCTGGGCGAGGCGTTCGAGGTGACACGCTCGCGCGCTCACGGCCACGTGCAGGCGGTGGCCACGGCCATGCAGCGTCTGGGCTTTGCCTCGCTGATCGCCTCCAAGCCTTCGCGCGAGCGCGACCTGGTGCTGGCGATGGTGGCCGCGCGCATCGCGGCGCCGCACACGAAGCTGGCCACCACGCGCTGGTGGCACACCAGCACCCTGGCGGAGGACTTCGGCGTGACCGAGGCCAACGAGAACGACCTGTACGCGGCAATGGACTGGCTGCTCGCGCGCCAGGGCACAATCCAGAAGAAGCTCGCCGCGCGCCACTTGAGCGCCGGTGGCCTGGTGCTGTATGACCTGAGCTCCAGCTACTTCGAGGGCAGCACCTGCCCGCTGGCCAAGCTTGGCTACAGCCGCGATGGCAAGAAGGGGCTGCTACAGGTCAACTACGGCTTGCTCACCGATGCGCGCGGCTGCCCAGTGGCGGTGTCGGTGCATGAGGGCAACGTGGCCGACAGCCAGACCTTCATGCCCGAGGTGCGGCGCCTGCAAGAGGAATTTGGTCTCTCCCGATTGGTCATGGTGGGCGATCGCGGCATGATCTCCAGTAAGGCCATCGACCAGATGCGTGAGGGCGGTGACCTGGGCTGGATCACCGCGCTCAAGACCGCCTCGATCCGCCCGCTGCTCGAGCAAGGGCAACTGCAGCTTGGCCTGTTCGACGAGCGCAATCTGCTGGAGCTGAGTTCACCGGACTATCCGGGCGAGCGGCTGGTGGCGTGCCGCAATCCGGAACTGGCCAGGCTACGTGCCCACAAGCGAGAAGAGTTGCTGGCGGCCACCGAGGCGTGCCTGCAGCCGATCGTTGCCCGCGTGCAGGCGGGCAAGCTTGCCGGGCGCGATCAGATCGGCCTGCGCGTGGGCAAGGTGATCGACAAGTACAAGGTGGCCAAGCACTTTGCGCTGAGCATCGACGACGCGGCCTTCACGTTCAGCCGCAACAGCGAGGGCATCGCCCGCGAGGCGGCGCTCGACGGCCTCTACATCATCCGCACTTCGGTGAGTGCGGCGCAGATGGACTCGGCCGAGTGCGTGCGCAACTACAAGGCGCTGGCCAACGTGGAGCGCGCGTTCCGTTCGCTCAAAACGGTGGACCTGAAGGTGCGGCCAATCCATCACCGCACGGCCGATCGGGTGCGTGCGCATATCCTGCTGTGCATGCTGGCCTACTACGTCGAATGGCACATGCGCGAGGCTTGGCGCGAACTGATGTTCGCCGACCCGGATCAGGCCGCCAAGGCCACGCGTGATCCGGTGGCGCCTGCGGTGCGCTCTGCGGCAGCGCTGGCCAAGGCGGCGCGCCACACACTTGACGACGGCACGCCCGTGCACAGCTTCTCGAGCTTGATGGCCGAACTCGCCACGATCGTGCGTAACACCTGCCGCACACCCAGCGCTGGCGCTGAAGTGCCGACGTTTGAGCTCGTCACCACGGCAAACGCGAAACAGAAGCAGGCGCTGGAATTGCTTCAGCAAATCCGCGTGTAGACAGAAACTGGAACCCGGGAATCACGACAAGTGCCTGTTGCAAAAGGGGAAACTCGCCCAGGCGGCTGGTGAACTTCGGTTTAGTGGCGGCGCAGCCCGACCGTCTGGTTGCTTCGCACTGGGACTACTATCTCGATCTCGTTGGGGGGTGGCATCGCGCGTGCCGAGTCGGGCCGGCGTGCGTGCGATGCGTATAACGCGGTGCTTGACATGGCGGCCGAGTTCTATCTGGACACCGTCCAGATCGTGTTTCAGGAATTCCGGCTGGCACTCGGCGACTGGCGCGTGCGGGGCGAACCGGTGCGCCCGCAGGACATCCGCACCACTGCATTGCTCACTATCGAAGGCGAACTGGATAACATCGCCGGCCGTGGCCAGACCCAGGCCGCGCACGCTTTGTGTCCGGGCATTGCCTCATCCCACAAGCGGCACATTACGGCACGCCAGTGTGGTCATTACGACCTGTTCTCGGGCCCGCACTGGCGTACGGCGATTTTTCCCGTCATCCGGAACCAGATTCGGCAATTTGCCTATTGTCGCGGTTAGTGGGGGGCAGAGTTAGTCGACGCCGTCCGCCTCAATCGCTGCCCGTCCTCGTCGCGGTAGATGACGTCAAGTTCGGTTGGTGCCGCAAAAACTGCTATTCGGGCAACTGGGGATGCCGCGCCTCCCGGCGGTTCCTCGACACGCCCACTGCGATTCATAGCTCTCGCCTACCCTGGCCGAGGGCTTTTCTCTTGTCGGACGGCGCCTGATACCGACAGTGAATTCGCGGACAGAGACTGGCTCCAGACCCGCGAAACATCAAGAAGTGATGCAAAGGCGCGACCTGCCCCTCATGATGTCTTGTGGCTTGACGAATCGTTGATCACGAAGGGCTTCAAGGTGCTATAGCGCAATATGGTACTCCGCCCACCACGGAACTCGCCACTTCAGCGACGCAGCTAGGTTCTTGGCATCGAACGACCCAACGGCTTGCAACACCGGATACGGACGCCGTGCCGCGCAGGGTGCCTCGCGCTCGCATTCCTGCAGGGAGGCTTCTTGCCAACGCCGGCAGCAAAGCGGTAGGTCACCCTCGCCTATGCGACTGCGCGAGTTTGGGTCATCCAAGCGGCGACGAAGCAAGCCAAAAATCATCAGCGCTTGCTTCCAAAAAAATTGGACAGCCGGGCCAGCGTCACCCAAGTCGCCTGAACTGCGGAATGATCAGGCGCTCTCCGAGTTCAGGACTCCTTACAACGAGCACGTGGCTGCTCGTCAGCATCTGCAGTGTCTGTGGAACTGTGCCGATTCTGCAGGCGGTTGTGCATCGTCTCGCAGCGGATCAACATCTTTGTCGCAGGTTCTTCATCAGCGCCAGCGATGCCGGCTTCCGCGGCGCTGCGCAGATATACTTGCTGAGAGACAAGGGCGACCATCACAATGATGGCGCCGATGCCGAAGGCTCAGACTGCAATTTGGAGGTATTGCCCCATGGCGAAATTGCATCGTATAGCGGTAGGTGACTGGCGATGAGACTCTACACGAGGATGTCTCGGGACGGTGCCAACCCGTACGCGCCCTTCCCGCTGGAGATCCTAACGGCCAGTTCCCCGGCGCCCAATGTTATCAGCGACGGAAAATGGGTAACCTTCTATAAGGGCAGAGAGGAAGTATGCGTATGTAATGCCATGTATGCAGCCGCCCATTTCGACTTTGTACACGTTCCAACTCACCACTCGTCGATGGTCAACCATATGCGAGGTCGCACCCCACTGCGAGCCTCTATTCAGCGCCGGAGGCTGCGTCGGGAGTTCGCCGGCCTGCACCCTGAGCAACCAAAGAGTCGCAAAGGGGCAAAATGAAGCGCTGGCTGGTGGCTGCGAGTCTGATTTGCCTCGCTGCGTGTGACCACCGGCCCGCTGATCCAGCGCGTTCCGGCGCACCAGCGTCTGCCGCGTCAGCGGCGCCAGCCTCATCCGCCGAGGCGCCTTCCCCTACCGTCCTTAGGTGGAATGAATTCAAAGCCAAGGCTGGCTTTGATGAGGCCACTCCAGAAGAACAAGTTCTTATCTGGGAAATCTACCGGGACCAGTTCTTGCCCGCTATAGCGGCCGACCAAGGCGCCACCGTCGATGAAATGCAGCGCCGATTCGAAACTCAGGTGCCCCGCCCGACGCAAGGCGAGGCCGGTGGTGAACGTTTCTTAGGCTCCCGCTGCACCCAGGACTGCTCAGGGCATGAAGCGGGCTACTACTGGACGGCGGACAACGATATCTCCGATCCGGACGACTGCACCGGTGACTCCCAGACCTTTGTTGAGGGCTGCCAGGAGTATGCCGAGGAGCGTCGAGAATCCAACAGCAAGTCCGAGAATTAAGTCCCCCCTCAACATGTGCTCTCCATATTTACGACGGAGACGGAAGCCATCAAGTCCGCGTAGCCCATTGCTTGAGTGGCCAGGACAACTCGGTAAGTAATGCGAACCATAGCCCCGGAGCCATCAATGACCGCCTTTCTCTCACCGACAAGTTTCGTGCCCTCTGCGGCGACACGGTAGGCACAACTTCATCGGGCGCATTTGCGGTCTTGCCGCGTGGATTAGCCACGGCATTGTGCTGCGACCTTCTGTGTCGAGGAAGACCATGCCCGGTGATGTTCGGTTCGCAATAAAGAGCGGTCGGATCGTTGACGGGAGATGCCAAGGTATTCCGGGAGACATGGAATCGCCCGGGGACGTCGTCACTCTGCACCACGAAGACCGTAAAGCGGGGGGAGTCGGTGAGCGCCATGCTGCTGTTTGCTGGGTGCAAACCAGGCAATGATGGACGGTGTCACGTGGACGTGAAATACCAGCTGATCTCACCCGACGGTTCGAGCCAAGACTTTGGCTCGACTCCGTTGTCTCGGCGAACGGCACCGAAGCCTGGAATTATGGAACTCGGCGATACCGTAGTGATTCTAGAATTCACCCGCGAAGATCCCGCGGGAAGGTATTTGTTCGTTGCTACCGTCACAGATCACAATTCCAACAAGACAATCGAGGTGCCAGCGCAGGTGACAGCCATGGATTCATCGGTTTAAAGAGTGGCCGGCCGTAATTGACAATTTCTCCAAGTTTGCTCTAGAGAGCTGAGCGCGTCATCGAGTAGCCTAGCCAGTTGCCATTCATGTCCATCAAGGGCACGGTCCATCGCCGCGCCCGTTTCACCGACAAAGAAGGAGCTACTGATGTGCCTGCGCCGTAAGTCAGTGATGAAATCCGTGATATGGGCTGGCAGCGTGCTTTTTGGCGCGTTTGCTTTAGCCGCTCCGGTACAACTTCCACCGGAATACGTAGATCCGGATCAGATCACCACGTCCGGCATCTCCTCCGGCGGCTACATGGCAGTACAAGTGCATGTGGCCTACTCCGCCCTCGTCAAGGGCGCCGGGATAATTGCAGGCGGGCCGTATGGCTGCGCGCAGACGGGAAAAGGAGAGCAAGCGAACTTGCAACGCGCGCTTGGCCCGTGCATGGCGGGGGACTATTCCCTCTTGCAACGTACATGGTGTTTCTGGGGGCTTGCAATCTGCGCCGGGACGAATGCACCCGACGTAGCCCTCTCGGTCGAGGCTACGCGCAAGCGAGCGAGCGCGGGCGAGATCGATCCCGTCGCCAACCTTAGAACTCAACGCGTTCTATTGGTCTCGGGGATGAGCGATCAGACAATCAAGCCGCTGGTCATGAATGCGTTGGCGGCCTATTACCGCAGCTTTGTGACGGTGGAAAACCTGCGTTATGAAACGATTCTGGAGGCAGATCATACCTTCCCGACCGATTCCTACCGCGAAGGCAACCCCTGCTCGAGTTCCGCCACGCCTTTCATTAGCGATTGCCGCTTCGACGCTGCCGGGCGGATCCTGCAGCATCTCTATGGGAATCTTCAGCCTCGTAACGAAGGCCTGCCACGCGGCCACCTGATCGAATTCGACCAGGCCAAGTTCCTTCACGCCCCAGAGAGCCAGAGCATGGCTCGCACGGGTTGGATCTACGTGCCAGAGAGCTGTGCGTCAAAGCGCTGCAGTTTGCACGTGGTTTTTCACGGCTGCAGGCAAAGCTTCTCCGAAGTCCAGCGAAAATTCATCGAGCATGCAGGCTACAACCCATGGGCCGACACCAACGACATCATGGTCCTCTATCCCCAGACCATTGCATCCGCTGGCACACCTTACAACCCAAAGGGTTGCTGGGACTGGTGGGGTTATACAGATCCGGAAAGATGGGATACGAAAGACGCTGTCCAGCTTAAGGCGATCAAGGGCATGATTGATCGCCTGAAATCTTCCCGATAGCGCGTGCCTGATACGGAGAGAGCGACATTGCTGCGAACATCCGCACGCGCTAGCGGGGAGGTGCGCTTCGGTGATTGTCGAGGATGCGTTTCGCAATGCGTGGGATTCGATTTGCAGTCAGACTCCGCCACGTGCCAGGCTTCGCCTCGTTGACCGAACGAGTGGGAAGTCGGGCCAGTAGGCGGCGGGCTATCCCGCGCCGACGTTGAAGACGGGTAGGTCAGAAGCTGCTCGTAGATCAGCAGGACCGAGCGCCTCATTGAACTGCCGCCCCCGCCCCTGCTCGGCTACCAGCTGAGTGTCGGCCGCTGAGGAAAAAGGTGGCGTCGGTCAGTTCAGCGACATAACCGGCAATAATGTCTAAGCTCTGGGGGCTGGGTGTGTCCACAATGAGAGCTTCCGGGGGCAGCGCCCGCTCGTCGCACATCCGGGCGGTTTCCGTCGACGCATGGCCAAGCCAGTCCTGGAACAAGGGCGTTATCGGTGCCGTGCTCAAGCGTGTCTGTCGCCGACGTCGCGCGTAGGCCTTGCCTATCGTTGCGCCTTGTTACAGTAAGGCGTTAATGCGAGGGGCCGCGAGCTGATATAGAGAGCGGCAGATGACGGGCTCCGGGAGCCAGGGTGCAGGCTCTCCGCCAGCGCTTGCTATGTCGCCACTGGGCCTACCATATCGCGTCGCTCCGCTCTGTCGGCCTCGCCGCATGAGGTCACGGCTCCATTGTGGGATGCCGCGGGACGCACGCAGTCGATGCTCGCTCAACGTTCCGCTAGGCTGAACAGTCCCTTGAGGTCCTCCCCGTTGAGATTGCCGATCCACTGTTCGCCAGTTCCAACCACCAAGTCGGCCAGTTCCTGCTTGGCGCGAAGCATGTCGTTGATACGTTCTTCAAACGTCGCGCGCGTGATGAAGCGGTGGACCTGAACGTTGCGCTGCTGGCCAATGCGATAGGCCCGGTCCGTGGCCTGCGCTTCGACGGCAGGATTCCACCACAGGTCGTAATGGATGACATTGGAGGCCGCTGTCAGGTTCAGCCCGCTCCCGCCGGCCTTGAGCGACAGGATGAACACCCGTTCAGTCCGGTCGCTCTGGAATCGCTCGACCATCGCATCCCGCCTGGTCCGTGCGACACCTCCGTGGAGAAATAGCGGAGCTCGGCCGTATTGCTGTTGTAACCAACGGCATAGCAAGTCGCCCATCTCGCGGAACTGGGTGAATACCAGCACTTTTTCATGACTGGCGTGGATATCGTCAATGAGTTCAAGAAATCGCTCAGCCTTGCCAGACGCCGCTGCATCGACCTGCCCCTGTTTCAGATATAGCGCGGGATGATTGCAGATCTGCTTCAGTGCGAGCATCATCTGCAGCACCAAGCCTTGGCGCTTGAAGGTATCGGATTCCCCCCCGATGGTTCGCAGCCCTTCCTGTACCACAGATTCATACAGAGCCGTCTGCACCTTGGTCAGTGTGCAGAATTGATCCTGCTCGATCTTGTCTGGCAAGTCGCTGATGATGGCCTTGTCGGATTTCAGGCGTCGCAACAGGAAGGGCGCCGTCACCCGCTTGAAGCGCAGCGCGACATCCTGATCGTGCTGGATTTGAATAGGCGTCGCATACTCCCGCACGAATTGACTGAGGCTTCCCAGATAGCCCCGGTTGGCGAAATCCAGGATGCTCCAGTACTCGGACAGGCGGTTCTCCACCGGCGTGCCAGTCATGGCAATCACGCTGGCGGCAGGGACCGCCTTCACGGCCTTGGTCTGGGCGGCCGCCGGGTTCTTGATATTCTGAGCCTCATCCACCACCACGATGCGCCACGCCAAGGCGCGCAGGGCAGCCGCGGCCGTTCGGGCGATGCCGTAGGTCGTCAGCAGGACGTCGGGCCGGACAGCGGCGAGCTCACGCTTGCTGCCATGGAAGATGCCAACGCTCAGGCTGGGCGCGAAACGGCCAATTTCTTTCTGCCAATTGGTCAACAAACTGGTCGGCATGATGACCAAGGCCTTGGCGTCGTCAAGCGCGCCATCTTCCTTGAGCTTTTGCAGGGCCGCAATGACCTGCAGTGTCTTGCCCAACCCCATGTCATCTGCGATCACGCTGCCCAAACCGACTCGCGCGTTGCGATAAAGCCAGGCATAGCCGCGCTGCTGGTAGGGGCGTAAGGTGGCGTTGATACTATGAGGCAACGGAACCGTGCCCGCTTCCACCAAATCCCGAATGATCTTGCGGGCCTTGGCATCCAGGCCCACGGTCGTGCCGGCGAATTCGCCCGCGAGGGCGACGCGCAACAGTTCAGCGCCGGAAGGCGCCGATGGCTTAAGCAGTTGGGCACGCAGGCGCTCGATCTCTTTTGGATCCAGATAGACGTACGCCCCTTTGAAACGTACAACGCCTGCGGCATCCTTCACCAACCTTTCAAACTCGGCACGCGTGAGCAGATGGTTACCGACGGCCACTTTCCAGTCGAAGGCAAGAACATCGTCGGCGCGAAGGAATCCCGCAGTATCGGTTGCCGTACCCTTGATCTGCATGGACAGGCGGGGTCGCAGCAGACGGTCGAGCGCCTTCGGTAGCAGCGCGCGAATCCCGAGCAAGCGGATTACCGGCAGCGTGTCAAACAGCAAGGCCGGCAGCTCATCCGCAGCAATCTTGATGGGGGCCTTGGCGCCAGCACTGATATAGGCGTTGAGCGGTGGGAAAAACTCGGCCAATAGCGCGATAGTCTGCAGAATGCCAAAACGAGCCTTCGACCAGGCCTCATCGGTCAGAATCACGTCCAGTGGTACTGGCTTCTCCAGCGCTGCCGAACGATGCTCGATCACCAGTGCCAGCCCGAAATGGCCCGCTTTCGCCTCCTCGAGGCACAGCACCGGTACATGTTCTCGGTGCGCCAGATGAAATCGGGATAGCCAGGTGTGAATGCCAGCGGCAATTTCCCCCTCACCGGGACCGTCGTAGCGTGCTCGCCCGGTGCAGAAGAACAAAGCCAGCGTTTTATTCCCGAGGGGCTTTTCCCGGGCGCCATCCGACCATGCGTGAATGAAGTGGTTCAGAAACAGGGAACATAGGAATGTTGCCTGGGCCGCCCGGGTGAGGACGGCACGCTTCCTTCCCGTCCCCGTCTTGACCATGCCAGATGGCAACGCAGCGGCAAGGCGCTGCATGAGGTTACCGACGACATCATCGAGCGTGGCCGGAAACCAGTGCAGCACGACAGTATCGGTATCCTCCAGGATTTGGGGGACCACCGCGCCACGCGCGATTAACTGCAGCGCCAGCAGTCGGACGTGGAACAGCGCGGCAACCTCAGGTTGCAAGTCTGGTAAATTGCTCACATCCACGTGGGCCAATGCTGCTTCCAGTGCATCGATGGTGGTGACGTCATTCGTACCGTACACCGAAGGCTGCAATCTTGCGTCCAATGCAATCACCGGTCGGTCATCACCAGATAGCGTGACGATCTGAGCATCGACGGCGCCGGCATCCATGGCTTGTCGCGCCGCCTTGCCCACCCGTGCCAGCACACGCCGCAACGTCTCGCGAAAATCTCCGTTGGGAAAGAACGTGGGTTGTGCCGGCAGCACGTGCAGCAGTGGACCGGTCAGGTCCGGAACTCCGGACAGATCAAGCTGATCAAGCGCGGCAACATCCCCCGCATCAACTGGTGTCTCTGCGCCTGTCGGCAGCAGCTCGGTGAATGAGGGCAGGACAGCCCCACCTGCCGGCTCCAGGTGGATATCGCGCGACTTCAAGGCTTTCGCCAGGTCGACACCCCGCAATGCAAACACCAGGAACGGATTGCCATCGATTTCCCGGCTCAAGAGGTAAATCACCGCCGCCAGGTGTTTGCAAGGCACGGCCCAATCGGGGCAGGAGCATTGCATATCGAGGTCCTTCCATCGGGTGGGAAAGACGGAAATCCCAAGATTGCGTGCGTGATCCAGTACCGCCGGATCCAGTTCCCGGTTGAGCATCCGGGCGATCAGGGTGGGCTCGGTGGCGATGGCATCCAGAAGCCGTGCGGAATCCTTGGCGGAAAGCGGCGGCACCGTAATCGTGACCTGGTAGGGACGTGGCCGGGAGCCCTGTACCTTGGCGTGAATCGTTCCAGTCCTGACGACAAGATCCTGGACCGCCCCTTTGTTGGCGTAGGCCCGTCCGCGCGGCAGACGATTGTCGTAGTCGATGTGTGTCAGGGCATTGAGCCATTGCTCGCCCCACCACGTTCTACCGAAAGATTGTCGCGCCACTGGCCCAGAATCCCTTCAACGTTCGGTGGATTTTCAGGTCCGGGGACCAAGGGGGTGTACCAAGATAGGGGAATCTGCAGCACAACAGTACCGTTCCCCTCGCCCGCTCGCCAGGGCAAGCGCTCGCCGCACTGCGCGCGAAGCGCAATTGTAATAGCGGTCTTGGCGATTGTTGGCATTCCCCAACTTCATGCCGTCGAGCATTTGACGCCCCAACTTGGCGTACCCAATTCTCGACGTCGTGCGACCCTCGAGAATAGCCGGGTCGCCAACCTTTCTTTCGCTACCCGACGCGGAAAAACTCCACGCTCTGCCCCGCATTGACCGCCCGCCGCAGCCAGTCCGGCATCTCGCCCTGCCCGTCCCAGCTCATTCCCTGGGCGTTGCGGTAGCAGACCGGCGGTGGCGGTGGTGGGGGAGGCGGCGGATCGAAGCACCCCGCCGCCTCCAACTCTTCCATCGTGAGCCCATAGTCGGCCATCTGGTCCTGGATCCAGCGGATCGCGTCCGCCCGCTCATTGTTTACTGTCATCGTTGCCGTCGCTGCCGTCATTCGGGTTCAGGGCGGCGGTAGGCGTACTCTGTTCTTCGCCCTCTTCTTCGCCCTGCTTTTCGCTCTGTGCTTCCTTCTCGGTCGGCGCCGGGCCGGCCTTGCGCCGCCGCCCGCCACCACCGTCCCGCTCGCGCGGCACCACACGCAATTCTGCCAGCAGCTGGCGCGCCAGTGCCACTTTGGCTTCTGCGCGCTCGGCTCGGCGCTGCGCCGCGGCGAACTCCGCCAGCATTGCTTCCAGATCGTTGGCCGATTTCCGCTGCGCCTGCTCGGCGCTTGCGAGCCGATCGCCGAGCGCGGCGGCCTGGGCTTCGAGCCGGGCCCGGGCCTCGGCCTGCGCCACCGCCGCGTCGCGGGCCTCGCTGCGTGCCGCTGCCAACTCCGTGCGCGGGTCGTCGGCGGCGCGCTCGCTCTTCTGACGCGCGGTGCGCTCCTGGTCCAGCTCCCGCAGCGCGCGGCGTTCACTGGCCTCGGCCCGCTCCTGGGCGATGGTCACCTGCTCGCGGGCCCGCTCCAATTCCGTCGAGAATTGGGTCCGCAGTTCCGCCAGCTGCCGACCGGCGGCCTCCAGTTCCGCCCGGCCCGCCTCGAGCCGCGCCTGGGTCGCGGCGTGGGCCTGGCGCTCGGCAGCCAAGTCTGCCCGGCTTTCTTCCAATGCTTTCACTGCCTCGGCGAGTTGAGCCGAAATTGCTGCGACGTTCTCCCCGCGCCGCCGCGGCCTCGGCCCGCGCCGCGTCACGCTCCGCCTCGGTGACGCTGGCCGCATGCCGGGCCTTGGCGCGCAAGCGTGGCCAACTCGCCGGTGGCGGCCTCGTTGGCGGCCTCCCATATGGTCCGCACCGCCTCGGCGGCAACTTGTTTCAGGGCGTCCGGCCAATCCGGATGCTCGATGGTCACGCGCGTCCGGCTGCCTCGATTCTGCCTCGCTCCTGCGAGCAATGTCCGCCTCGCGAGGCGGCAGGGGTGGGAGAAGGGCCAAATTCAGTATATAACAATGGGCATGACGCGAATGGACTCCCTGTGGCTTACGAATCCCGCCCTAGCCTATCGCGACTGGCAGGCGCGCGAGGCGGCCAGCGCCGATCGCCGCCCGTTTTCTGCGCGCTCGATCATCCAGCATCAAGCGATGTTCGAGCACTTCCGACGACACCTCCTGACTCGGGGTAAGTCGATCGCGGCCTTTGGCGCCGACGATATCGATTCGTTCTGGCTGACCGCAGACGCCAGAACGTACTCGCAATCGACGCGCATGCGGTACCTGAAGCTGCTGGATCGGCTGTGCCGGCACCTGGTCTTCGCCGGCGTGCGTAAGGACAACCCGACTGCGGGCCTGCTCGGCTCCGTGCGCTGGCCAGACGAGGAACCCGCCCCGCAGTATCTGGACCCAGCCGTCGATCAGCGACTGCAGGCCCATCTGCAATCCCCTGCTGACGATATCGCCAGCTTGCGCAGCCGGGCCATCGTCGCCACCTTTCTCGCGACAGGCATCACCGCCGCCGAGGCCCGCACGGCACGTATGGCAGATCTGTACCCGGACGCAGTCCCGCCCTACCTCTTCGTGCCGGCACACGGCCCGCGAGGCGCCCGTACGGTGCATCTGCCCGACTTCGCCGTGCCGCTGCTTCGTGCCTGGCTGACGCGCCGCAAGACGTTGCCGATCGAGGGGGATCTCCTCTTCACGCTCCGAGCTGACGGCCGACCGATCACGGATATGAGCTTTGGCCGCATCGTATCTGCTGCGCTCGAAGCGGTTGGCTGGTCAGACGCGGACATGAGCCCGCGCACTCTGCGCAATACCTTCTGCCGGCGCCAGCTGCTGGTGGGTCGCTCGCGCGACGAGGTCAGCCAGGTGCTTGGGCTGGCCAGCCATCGCACCTGCGACCGCATCGCTGCCACTATCCCGGCCGACGAGATGTTGCAGAAGCGCACCAGCCAGTGAGCGGCAGTGCTTTCCAGGCTTGCATGCGCGGCAGCATTTGCTATCCTTCGCCGGTGCGCTGCATGCTGATCCTGCCTGGAGGCGCGCATTTTCAACCAAACACGACTATGGCCACGAAAGCAAAACCTGTAGCAAAGACTGCAACGAAGACCGCTGCAAAGAAGGCTGCTCCGGCGAAGACGGCTGCTCCGGCGAAGAAGGCCGCTCCGGCCAAGAACGCTGCCGCGGCTACCCCGGTCGCCAAGCCGCTGAAGGACACGTTCACCAAGTCCAGCCTGTTGGCACACCTGGTCGCCCAGACCGAACTGGACAAGAAGACCGTGCAGACTGTGCTTACTCATCTTGAAAGCACGATGGTGAGCGCGATTCACAAGAAGGGCGCGGGTGAGTTCACGCTGCCGGGTCTGTTCAAGGTGTCGGCCATTCAAGTGCCGGCCACGAAGAAGCGCTTTGGGAAGAACCCGTTCACCGGCGAAGATCAATGGTTTGCCGCGAAGCCTGCCAGCGTGAAGGTGAAGGTGCGACCGATGAAGAAACTGAAGGACGCCGCTCTGTAATCGCGTCTGGCGACCAGCTGGCCCGAACATAAAAGCCTTGGAATCTCGCGATTCCAAGGCTTTTTTGTCTGTGTAACCAAGCGGGTCCGGGGTCTTGGAATTCCGAGCGACGCAGGGAGCGGGCCTGCAGCCGATGAGCGATTCAACGCCCTTGCCCATCTGACCGGCAGCGCCATCATGGGGGCGCTGCCGGTCCAGCATGAGCACGAAGGTCTCGCGGTAATAGGGCGAAGTCATCGGCGTCGAATGGCAGCAGCGACACTGACAAACCCAGCTCCTCGCCCAATGCCTTGGCCAGCGCCACATCGTTCTCTTGCCTGAAGGCCCGATCGACCGGTACGTGCAGCATCACGAGGTACACCTTCGACGAATAAAGGTCCATCCCACTTTGCCGGGTGACCGGCCTGCCAAACGGCAGGCCATTGAGGTACCACCATCCTCTCTCCTCTCCCCCATTGGGGAGAGGAAACCAGTTCATGCGCAGCTTATCCTCGCCTCGGTGACCCGCGATCACGTCCAACCAGCCTTCCGCTGCAGCGGTCGTCTACTCGTATGTGACAGTGAAGTGGGAGACATTGCAACACCATTCCGCCTCGTGTCACTCTATCGACCGCCCTTGGTGCCGCTTAGAATTACCTGAAAAGCCACGCATCCACAGTTCGCTAGGGGCAGTTATGGAAGCTCAGAACAGCAATCTGCATGTTGTTTACGACGGGACGCGGTGGGCGATTGCCGCTGAAGGCGAAGGCCGCCTGGAAGTCGATCTGGACTTGACCCAAGCCATAGCGGTTGCAACTGCGCTCGCCGTGGAAAGGCGTGTGCTTCTTTATGTCCACGACAAGGAAGGCGCGATTTCCGAGCGGGTTGATTTCGGTAATCCGACAATCGCTGACGAAAACGAAAACCTGGCAGACCGCGCCGCAGAAGGCTCGGGCGACAAAAAAGAACAAGCGAGCCTTCCCGGCGCATCTGTCGAAAAGGAGCGGGCACGCTAACGGTGTGTTTATCGCATCGATCGGCCCGAATCCGAGCGCGGCGAGTTTCTCGGGTATGCGCCCACGCCGTTCTACCGCGGCGGTACTCAAGCGCAGCGGCATCCGGCAGCGGGAGGACTTGTGTGGCAAGACGGTCTGCGCGTCGCAAGGCAGCAGCTATATCACGCCACTGCAAGAGCAATATGGCGCGCAGGTGCGCGGGCTACAAGACTGCCGCCGAATCGCTGCTGGCTCTGCGCGGCGGCCAATGCGTAGCCGCCGTGCGACGCCCCGCTGATCCACCCAGTTATACAGCAACCCGGAATGGGCCAACTATGCCGCGCCCATCGCCACCAAGATCCTGCCGGCTCCCTCCGTAGTCTGGGCGCAAGGGTGAGACCGACACCATCGCTCAGGTCGACGAGGTCGTGTAGAAGTGGCATAGCTCGGGCTGGCTGATTGCCACCGAGAAGGGCCTGGGCATCACGCCGCCATTGGCCACATTGGCCGAAGCCTGTTCAAGCCAAGACGCATACGCCTTCGGCACGACCAGCATCGTCACACCCCAGTCCTTCCAGCGCACGTAGGGCATGCTCAGGATTGACTCCCTTGCCCTTGGACAGCATGCCGACCGAGACCCCCAAGCCCTCGCCGCCTGGTCAATTGGCATGCCCTGCCTGGCCCGTGTTGCCCGAATATGATCACCGAGTTGATGAATGGTGCGAATCGTTATGCGCGTAGGTGGCATCGAATCGGCGGGCACGTGCGGCTCGCAAGATTATTTCATGATCGTGAAAGTTTGACGCCCCAGTTGGATGGGCATTCAGCTTGGGGACATTGCCACATAGCAGATCGCGACCAGCCGACTTCCGGCATTCGCCATGTCCTGGGCGATATCGAGCGCCGACAGCCCGTGGAAGATTGCGCCGGCCGCGCTCGCAGACACGGAACCTGCGCTGCAAGTCAAGCCCGATCGCTTCGATCCGACGCCACCATCGCTTGCGCCGCCTTGCCGATATGGTCGGCAAGCCGGCTCGCGACTGGCTGCCGGCTGTGCCGCGCGCGCTCGACCAGCCCCACCTCGCGATAGAACGTGTCGTCGCCAAGAGGCAATGCCGCCACGCCCGGCGGCCGCGCGCCACCTGCAAGCATGCGGGGTAACAGGCCCACGCCTAGCCCGCGCGCCACCAGTTGCACGATGCCTTCGAGTTCGTCGAGCTCGATGGCTTCCTGCGGCGCGATGCGTTGCTTGCGCAGGAACTGGTCGACCTGCCTGCCGCCAAACGAAGCCCGGTCATAGCGGATAAAGGGCGCCGTGGCAATTGCGTCCCGCCAGTCCGCGCCGGCCATTGCGGCGGGCGCCAGCAGCTCGAAGGGCTCCTCCAGCAGGGGGCGCCATTCCAGTTCGGCGGGCAACGCATAGGGCGGCCGGATCATGACGGCGATGTCGATCTCGCCGGCGTCGACCTGGCCGAGCAGGTTGAGCGAGACGCCGGGCACCATGCGCACACGGCAGCCGGGCAGTTCGGCCCTGAATGCGGCAATGGCATCGGCCAGGAAGGTGGCTTGCGCCGAGGCGATGGCACCGATGCGCACCATGCCCGAGCCCTGGATGTCGAGGCCCTGGTGGCCGATCCGCTCGTACAGCACCACCAGCTCCTCGGCCAGCGCCAGCGTTTCGCGCCCGGCGGTGTTCAGGCGCGCCGAACGGCCGGTGCGGTCGAACAGCGCGAAACCGAGCTCTGATTCCAGCCGCTGGATCTGCGCGCTGACGGCCGACTGTGTCAGACCGATGTGTGCGCCGGCATTGGCGAAGGTGCCGTGGCGGGCGACGGCGATAAAGGTGCGAAGTTCTCGCAACATGGCGATTCATCGAATTCCGTGGAGCTAAGGTCAAAAATATATCGCTTTTATTAATTTTTCGCCATGCATAGACTTTGGCCAGGGCGGTGCGTTGCCGCGTGCCGCACGACCAGACCACAAATCCATTGCCAAGAATCTCCACACCATGAGCGAATCCACCGCAGTCCTGCCCCCCTTCCACCTGGCCTTCCCGGTCCACAGCATCGCCAGCGCGCGCGAATTCTACGGCGAGCTGCTGGGCTGCCCCGAAGGCCGCAGCTCGGAAGACTGGGTCGACTTCAACTTCTACGGCCACCAGATCGTGGCCCACCTGGCGCCGGAAGAATGCGGCCACCGCCAGACCAGCGCGGTGGACGGCGACGCCGTGCCGGTGCGCCACTTCGGCGTGGTGCTGCCGATGAGCGACTGGCAGGCGGCTGCCGACAAGCTCAAGGCCGCCGGCATGCAGTTCATCATCGAACCGCATATCCGCTTCAAGGGCGAGGTCGGCGAGCAGGCCACCATGTTCTTCCTGGACCCGTCGGGCAATGCGCTGGAGCTGAAGGCATTTGCCAATATCGCCTCGCTGTTCGCCAAGTAAGTCTGCAAACGCGCGGCCACACCGCGCCCCCGACCGGCCCGCAGGCCGGCACTCCACGCGGCGCCGAAACCAGCGCCGCGTGTCCGCCCCCAAGCAGCAAGAGTCTGACATGCGAAGAATCCTGGTAGCCAATCGCGGCGAGATTGCCTGTCGCATCATCCGCGCCGCGCAGGCGCTTGGCATCGAGACCGTGGCCGTGTATTCCGAGGCCGACGCCGGTGCACTGCATTGCCAGATGGCCGACGTGGCCGTGTCCATCGGCCCGGCCCCCGCGGCACAAAGCTATCTGAATACCGAAGCCGTCCTGGCTGCCGGGCTGGCGCATGGCGCCGACGGCGTGCATCCGGGCTACGGCTTCCTCTCCGAGAACACTGCCTTTGCCCAGGCCGCCGAGGCCGCCGGCATGCGTTGGATCGGGCCTTCGGTCGAGTCGATCGAGAACATGGGCGACAAGAACCGCGCACGCGAAATCGCAGCCGCCTGTGGGGTGCCAGTGCTGCCGGGCAGCATCCGCTTCCTGCCGGGTGAGCTGGCTGGGCTGGAAGACGCTGCCGCGCTGGTGGGCTATCCGCTGTTGGTCAAGGCCGCAGGCGGTGGCGGCGGCATCGGCATGAAATGCGTCGACGGCCCTGACACACTGGCAGCCACCGTGGCCACCACGCAGGCGCTCGCGCTCAAGGCCTTCGGCGATGGCAGCGTCTATCTGGAGCGCTACGTCGCGCGCGCGCGCCATATCGAAGTCCAGGTATTTGGCTATGGCGACGGCACGGCCGTACATCTGTTCGAGCGTGAATGCTCGGTGCAGCGCCGCTTCCAGAAGATCATCGAAGAAAGCCCGGCACCCGGCCTGCCGCCCGAGGTGCTGGCACGCATGACTGCCGCCGCCGTCGCGCTGGCCGAATCGCAACGCTACCGCGGCGCCGGCACGGTCGAGTTCATCGTCGATGCCGACAGCGGCGAGTTCTTCTTCCTCGAGATGAATACCCGCATCCAGGTCGAGCACGGTGTCACCGAGGCGGTCACCGGCTGGGACCTGGTGCAGGCGCAGATCCGGCTTGCAGGAGGCACCCTCGCGCGTGTGGCGCAAGCCGACATCCGTCGTCAGGGCGCGGCGATCGAGTGCCGGCTCTATGCCGAAAACCCGGCACGCCTTTTCATGCCGTCGCCGGGCAAGCTGTCGGCTTTCGCGCTGCCAGCGATGCCGGCGTTGCGCGTCGACACCGGCGTGCGCGCGGGCGACACCATCACGCCCTACTACGACCCGATGATCGCCAAGCTGATCACGCACGGCGCCGGGCGCGAGTCGGCACGCCAGGCGATGATGGCCGCGCTGGCGCAGGCGCGCATTGAAGGGATTCGCCATAACGTCGAGTTCCTTGGCAACGTGCTGGCGCACCCCGACTTCCGCGCGGGCCAGGTTGATACCGGCTTCGTCACGCGCGAGAGCGCCAGGCTGATCGGCGCGAGCACGGCGCCGCGCGCGGCTCCGCCTGCCGTCGCCAGCGAGGTGCAGCCCGAGGTGCAACCATGAGCGCGCTGCCGTTCGACATGGCACCCGCCGCAGCCATCCCGTGGCGCATCGAACCGTCGGGCGATCGCCTGCTCGTCGTTGCATTCGACGCCGGCCGTGATGCCACCGCACTGAGCGCTGCCAACCGGCAAGCCTGCGCCGCGGCGGCGCGCATTGGTGCCGCCGCACTGCCGGGCGTGACCGATGTCGTGCCCGCGCTGGCGACCGTGGGCATCCACTACCGTCCGTCCTCCGTCAGCGCTGCGGCAGGCATGGCACCGTTCCAGGCGCTGAGCGCTGCGCTGTCCGTGCTGCTTGCCAAGCCACTCGGCACCTTGACCGCCTCCGCTCGCGTGGTCGACATCCCCGTCTGCTACGGCGGCGACCACGGGCCTGATCTCGAGGAGGTGGCCGCAAGCTGCGGGCTCGCGCCCGATGCGGTGATCGCGCTGCATAGTGCGGCGCCGGTCGATGTGCTGATGCTGGGTTTCGCGCCCGGCCACCCGTACGTGGGCAAGCTCGACGCACGCCTCGCCCCGCCACGGCGCAGCACGCCGCGCACCGCCGTGCCCGCCGGCTCGATCGGGCTGGCCAACTGCCAGTCCGTGATCTATCCGATGGTGCTGCCCGGCGGCTGGAACCTGATCGGACGCACGCCGCTGGCCTTATTCGATCCGCACCGCGATGCACCTTGCCTGCTCAATGCAGGCGACCAGGTCCGCTTCGTGCCGGTCTCGGCCGCACAGTTCGACGACATTGCCGCGTCGCAAGACACCCCCTCACCGGCCCATGGAGCGATTCGATGACCCCGACACCGGTACCACCAGCCGGCGCCGCCATCGAGGTGCTCAAGCCCGGTGCGCTGAGCACGTTCCAGGACCTCGGCCGCGTCGGCTACCAGCAGCTCGGCGTGCCCGCCAACGGCGTCATGGACGAGCGCGCGCATCGGCTGGCCAATGCGCTGGTCGGCAATACGCAGGACACCGCGACCCTGGAGATCACACTGATGGGCCCCACGTTGCGCTTTGACGTGGCCACTGCCGTGGCGGTCTGCGGCGCCGATCTCGACGCCAGCATCGACGGCACGCCGCTGCCCACCGCGCAGGCATGCGTGGTGCCGGCTGGCGCGACGCTGAGCTTCGGCAAGCGCAAGAGCAGGCTGCGCGCCTACCTCGCGGTGGCAGGCGGCTTTGCGCTGGAGCCGGTCATGAACAGCCACAGCACTTTCGTGCGTGGCGGATATGGTGGCATGCAGGGCAAGCCGCTGCGCAAGGCCGATGTGATCGGCTTGCGCGCCCCGCGTGCCGCGCTGCCCGAGGGTCTGCCGCAGGCGCGGTTCGCCGCCGGCATCATGGCAGCACCCGAGGCCCCGCTGCGCGTGGTGCGCGGGCGCGAGTGGGATGCCTTCAGCGCCGCCGCGCAGGCGGCATTCACCAGCGCCGAATTCCCGGCGTTCCGTATAGGCGCGCAGTCCGACCGCATGGGCTACCGCCTGGAAGGGCCGGCGCTGACCCTTTCCTCGCCGCGCGAGATGTGGTCCGAAGCGGTGGCATTCGGCACGATCCAGGTGCCCCCCGACGGCCAGCCCATCGTGCTGATGGCAGACCGCCAGACCACAGGCGGCTATCCCAAGATCGCCCACGTCTGCGCGGTGGACCTGCCGCGGCTGGCGCAGCGCATGCCCGGTGAGAGCGTGCGCTTCACCGTGGTTGAGCTGGAGGAAGCGCAACGGCTCGCGCAGTTGCAGGATGCGGCCTTCGTGGCGCTGGAGCGCGGCCATGGCTGAGATCGATTTCAACAGTGACCTGGGGGAGAGCTTTGGCATCTACCGCCTTGGCGATGATGCGGCGGTGCTGCCCCATATCAGCTCCGCCAACATCGCCTGCGGCCTGCACGCCGGCGATCCGCAGACCATCGCCGCAACGGTGCGGGCCGCGGTGGCCCAAGGCGTGGCGGTGGGCGCGCATCCCGGCTTTGCCGACCTGCAGGGCTTCGGCCGCCGCGCCATGACGCTGTCGGCGGGCGAGATCTACAACCTGACCGTCTACCAGGTCGGCGCGGTGCAGTCCTTTGCCCGCGCCGCCGGCATTCAACTGGCCCATGTAAAACCCCACGGCGCGCTGTACAACATGGCGGCGCGCGACGACGGCATGGCGCGAGCCCTTTGTGAAGCCGTGCGCGATGTGAACCCTGCCCTGGTGTTCTTTGGCCTCGCCGGCTCCGCGTTGGTGCGCGCCGCGCGAGAGGCCGGCCTGGCGGTCGCCGAAGAAGTATTTGCCGACCGCAGCTACCAGGCCGACGGATCGCTGACGCCGCGCGGACAGCCCGGCGCCATGATCACCGACGTCGGCACCGCGGTGGCCCAGGTGCTGCGCATGGTCCGCGACGGCGTGGTGCGCTCGCAGCAAGGCACCGACGTGCCGGTGCGCGCCGACACGCTGTGCATCCATGGCGACCAGCCCGGCGCCGCCGGCTTTGCGCGCGATATTCGCGCCGCGCTCGAGGCCGAAGGCATCACGGTCCGTGCTCCGCGTACCACGGCGGGTCGCTGACGGCCCCCGCCCCCATCCAGATCAACAAGAGAAGAGCCCCCATGCCAGACCAACCGAACGCCTTGCCCATCGTCGCGGAGACCACCGGTACCTTGTGGAAGATCGTGGCCGCGCCAAATGTCGCGCAATCACGCGATGCCACACTGGTGATTATTGAATCGATGAAAATGGAAATTCCCGTGGAAGCGCCCACCGACGGTTATGTGGCCAAATATTTGGTCAACGAAGGCGAGCCGGTCGAAGAAGGCCAGGTATTGGGTGCTTTCATTCCGGCAGGCTGATTTTCAAGACCAGCCTTTGTCCGGCGATGGCTTGTGCTTATTCCAGGGCACGATCAATCGCCGGCGGCAAAGGCCGAGAAATACCCGGCAATTTATCGCTGCCCGTGCTTTGACGAATTGAACAGACAGTAATAACACGGCAGTAGTGCATGCCGTGCCCCGCAAGGGAACACGGCATGCACCCAGTCAGTTCATTCTGGCGCAGCCGAATAACAGGAGACAGAAAAATGCATGGTCATCACCGGCCAGGACAAATCGCGCTCATTCCCACGGATTTTCACAGTTGATTTTGACTGGCACGCTTGTTGCTGAATAAAAGCAGAGCTTGCAGGCGTGCATTAACGCTGTGAATGCAGCAAAGGACTGACCTGATAAAACAGGCAGTCGATTAACAACAACAGGTACGCAGCCGCGCTTACGGCGGCGCAGCGTACCGGGTATTCATGCTCAGACCCCGGGACCCGCAGGCTGCCACCGGCAGCCGGCGCGGCTTCTTTCACCCTGCTTCTGGAACCGTGATTATGTCCAACGCCCCCACTTCCACGCTGCCGCTGGCGGATGCACCCGCCTCGGCCCCCACCTCGGCTCCAGTCACCGGCGGTGTCACCGTGGCCCGCAAGGCCGCGGTGGCCGCCGCTGCCGGCACAGCCATCGAGTACTACGAGTTCGGCATCTATGGCTACCTGGCGGCCACCATCGGGCCGCTGTTCTTTCCCAGTGACAATTCCACCGCGTCGCTGCTGGCGATCCTGGCCGTTTTCGGCAGCGCCTTCCTGATGCGTCCGATCGGCGGCATTGTGCTGGGCCGGCTCGGCGACCGCATCGGCCGCCGCGCCGTGCTGCTGGTCACCGTGATCGGCATGGGCGTTGCTACCGCCGCCATCGGCGTGCTGCCCGTTGCCGCGAGCGCGGGCCTTGCGGCCCCGCTGTTGCTGCTGCTGATCCGGCTGGTGCAAGGGTTCTTCGCCGGCGGCGAAGTCACGGGCGCGGCGGCGTACGTCGCCGAATCGGCACCATCCGGCAGGCGCGGCTTCTTCGGCGCGTTCACGCCGGTGGGCGTGGCCATCGGCGGCGCCCTGGCGGCAACCGTGTGCGGCCTGACCACCTCCATGCTGGGCAGCGACGCCATGACGGCATGGGGCTGGCGCATCCCGTTCCTGAGCGCCATCCCGATGGTGATGATCTCGTTCTTGGTGCGCAAGCGCGTGGAAGAGTCGGTCGCGTTCCAGCAGTTCCAGCAACACAACGAACCGCCCAAGGCACCGCTGAAGGAAGTGTTCAGCCAGCACACGCCCGCGGTGCTCAAGGTGCTGGTGTTGTCCTTCGGGCAGAACGTGGGCTACTGGGTGGGCCTGGTGTTCATGAACATCTACATGACCACCTACCTCAAGTACGACAAGGCAACCGTCTACTGGATCATGGCCTTCGTCAGCCTTACCATGGCGGTGCTGATGCCGTTCTGGGGCGGCCTTTCCGACCGCCTGGGCCGGCGCAAGGTGCTCGCCATCGGTTTTGTCGGCTACACCGTGCTGGTGGTGCCGATGATGACGCTGATGGACCAGCAGAGCATCGGCCTGGCCTTCCTCGCCATGCTGATCGTGGCGCTGCCGATGCCGATCGTGCAGTCCGTCGGCTACCCCACCTACGCCGAGCAGTTCCCAACCCGCGTGCGCTATTCCGGCATGGCCTTCAGCTTCAACCTTGGCGCCATCCTCGGTGGCGGCGTGACGCCATACGTGGCTACCGCGCTGATCGGCGCCACCGGCAACCTGCTGTCGCCCGCGTACCTGCTGATGGGCGGCTCGGCCATCGCATTGCTTGGGCTGCTGCGCGTCAGGGAAACCGCGCGCGAGGCGCTGCGATAAAGCGACACCGGCCTGGAGCAACCCGACATGCATGACACTACCGTTGCGCTGCCCGGCTGGGCGGCCAGCCCCGCCACCGCGCGCGCCGCCATCCGCAGCGGCGCCTGGCGTGGGCACACAGCCGGCATGGCGCCCGGCCGCGTGCAGGGCAACCTGATGATCCTGCCACGCCAGTGGGCCGATGATTTCCTCGGCTACTGCCATGCCAACCCCGTGCCCTGCCCGCTGATCGGCATGACCGAGCCTGGCTCGCCGCGGGTGCCGGGGCTGGGCGAGGATATCGACCTGCGCACAGACCTGCCGCGCTACCGGGTCTGGCGCGATGGCAAGCTGGCCGGAGAATGCGGCGACATTAGCGCGTTGTGGCGCGACGACTTTGTCGGCTTCGTGCTGGGCTGCTCGCTGTCCTTCGAAGATGCGCTTCAGCGCGCCGGCCTGGCGGTGCGGCATGTCGATGAAGGCAAGGTGGTGCCGATGTACCGCACCAGCATCGAAACCACGCCGGTGGGGCCGTTCCGCGGGCCGATGGTGGTGTCGATGCGCCCCTATACGCCGGCACAGGCCGCGCACGCCAGCGAGATCTGCGCCGCGTTGCCGGCCGCGCATGGCAAACCGGTGCACGCCGGCGATCCGTCAGCGATCGGCATTGCCGACGTCAACCGTCCCGACGAAGGCGAGCCCACCGCCATCCTGCCAGGCGAGATCCCGGTATTCTGGGGCTGCGGCGTGACACCTCAGGCCGCAGCCGTGCAGGCGCGGCTGCCGCTGTGTATCACGCATGCGCCCGGCTACATGCTGGTGGGCGACGTGGCGATCGAGGACGTCACGCTTATTTGAGCTCTCCGTTGGCCTGCTCCCGCTTGCCGCTCCCGGCACCGATCCCAGAAAGTGCTCAGCGCCTGCACGCAGATCGTGCGTCCCGCCGCGTGAGCGGGCTGTCCGCTGGGCTCCGGGCACTGGGTGTCCGCAATTGGCCGCAGAACTAGAAGGGCTGCCAGGCACCGGGAAGCGCCGGCCAACGGCATACCGGCGCACGTTCTCAGGCGTTATGGGGGGATTACACGGCGATCGGCTCTAGCCGGCCGAGCAACTCGTCCTTGCGACCTTTCAGCCAGGGCGGCACCTGAAACTCCTCGCCAAAGTGTCCGGGTTCCTCATCGATTGCGAAGCCGATATCGGTCGTTGTCGCTTCGAACATCACACCGCCGGGCATCTTGAAGTACATGGAGCGGAAGTAATTGCGATTGACCGACTCACTTCAGGAGAAACGACGAGGCCCACATTGCCGGACACTACAACCAGGAAACCCGGCAGCGGCTAGACCTGGCAAAGGACATGGTGATCCGGGACTATGCCGGCGCCCAGCAAACGCGGCACAGGCTGATACGCCGGCTCGAGGCGACGATGGCAACCGTGGACTATCTGGTCTTGCCCACCTGCCCATGCCTGGCACCGGCACTGGACGCCAGCGCCATTGCCATCGACGGCTGGTCCGACACGGTTCGCCAGGCACTGATGAGCTATACCGCGCCGTTCAATATCGCGGGCTTTCCTGCCATCTCCATTCCCTTGTTCTCCACCAGGGGCACGCTGCCCGCCGCCATGCAAATCGTTGCCCGCCCCGGCTACGACGGCGCGCTCCTGAAAATCGCCCTGGAAATGGAGCGCATGCTCCAGTCCGATTCCAGTCCACTCTCCAACAACGCCTGAAGAGCATTGCCAACCCGGAGGAGTACGCCATGCAACAAGCACAAACGACAGAGCGCAACACGTCGGTGGAGAACGCGACCGGACACACACAGTTCCTGGCTGCAGACCGAAGCGCTGCACACGCTGCAGCGCCCGGTCAGCGACCATCCCGGCGAGTATGGATTCATCGTCGTCGCCCAGATCTCTGAACTCTGCTGGATGCTGATCATCCGGGAGATCCAGGCGGCACAGGCCCACTTGCGCGCGAACAATCTCATCGAGGCGCAGACTTATCCCGCGCTGGCATGAAGCTTCCGGAGACGTTACTGACCCGAAGCCTGAGCGAGCCGTACGTGCCGCAAGAGGAAGTCGAACAGGTATGGCGAACCATCTACGCCGACCAGGCAGGCAATACCGGGTTGGTCCAGCTCGGCGAAACGCTGGCGGATATCGCCGAAGCCTTTACGACCTGGAAGTTCCGTCATCTGATGGCCACTCGCCGTACCTTCGGCGGCCGACGTGCCTTCTTTGGTACCGAAGGCATTGCCTGGCTGAAGCCAACGCTGGATGAGCTTCCGTTTCCTGAGTTGTGGTCAGCCAGGGGGTTCATCGGCGAACTGCCCGCCGGCTGCCCGCACCTTGCCAGACGAGCAGGCTGACGCCATCCCTCATCTGCTCATCCTTTGCCATTCGGCTGATTGGCGGCGGAGTGTTTGCATGCGCAGCTACCAACAGAGGTAGCTGTGACGATGGCTGGCGGCTTGTACTGGATGTAGCGGACACCTTAGGCAAGGGTCAACCAGGTTACGTACTGTAAGTCAGACGAACTAAGCCCGACTTTAGCGGCTTGGCCCCAAGAAACGTCAACGCACGCCGCTCCTTTACGTCCTTGAACAGTGCCTTTCCTCCGCCGAGGATAATGGGGTACACGACCAGCCGGAGTTCGTCGATCAAGCGCTGGTTCATTAGACTGCAAACCAGTGTAGCGCCGCCGACGGCATGTATGTCCTTGCCGGGCTGCTGCTTCAATCGCCGGATTTCTTCGACATCTCGAACGATCTGTGTGTTCCTCCAAGTGACGTTGTCCAAAGTCCTGGACAGGACAAAATGGGGCGTTCTTTCCGCGAAGTGCGCGTAAGTGACCTCGCCCTCCGAAGCGACTTTGCCGGTGAAGGGCAAGGTGCCCTGGGGATTGGCCAGGATGGCACCCCAGTACTGCTCGTAGCCGGGATACATCCGGCCGCCGAGGATGCACGTATCGATCTGAGGGAGTAGCTCGAAGGGATCCTCCCAGTTGTCGACCCAATCGAGTTCGCCATTGGGTCCCTCAATGAAGCCGTCCACCGACATCACGAGCGCTGCGATGATCTTTCTCATGTCAGTTTTCCCTCAGGTACGTCTGAAACACCAGCTACCTGCCGATCGTGAACGGCGCTAGAGGTGCCATGTGAACCTCCACAAGTGAGACCGCTCGTCATAGCGGACCTTCGCGCTATGGCTGATCGCGGCCCCCTCAGACCGACCGTCACCGCCCGTCGGATCCACCGGAACAGGTCAGGTTCATGGCTTCGTGCTCCCTTGTTGGTTCCGGAACGCCGCCTCTCCGGTGTCCGACACTTCGACCCACTTCTTGTCGGGAGCTGCGCCTTCGACGTAGCTGTCGTGCCAGTTCCACCACTTGTAGGCCGGCGTCTGAGGATAGCCCTCGGGCGAATCCTCCCAGACCTCCTGCCGGCCCAGCGGCGTGATGTCGAGGTAGTTCCAGGTGCTCCCCATCTGCTCGTCGCCGCGGTTGTTGATGAAGTATGTGCGGAACACGCGGTCGCCTTCGCGGTAGAACACGTTCGTGCCGTGCCACTCGTCCACGCCGAAATCGGTGTCGAAGCTGTCCGTGAGGGTGAACCACGGCATCTCCCAGCCCATTCGCGCCTTCAGCCGCGCGATGTCCGCCTGAGGCGCACGCGAGACGAAGACGAAAGTGGTGTCACGGGCGTTCAGGTGGGCGACATGGGCGACTTGGTCGGCCACCATGGAGCAGCCCCGGCAGGCGTGATCGGGCCAGCCGAATACCCCCGGCTCGAAGAAGGCGCGGTACACGATTAGCTGACGCCGACCGTCGAACAGGTCGAGTAGGCTGGCCTTGCCCGCAGGCCCCTCGAACGCATACGCCGTCTCCACGGCCATCCACGGCATTCGCCGGCGCTCGGCGGCCAAGGCGTCACGGGCGCGGGTCTGGGCCTTTTCCTTCACAAGCAACTGCTCGCGTGCCGCCTCCCACGCTTGCGACGACACGACCGGTGGTGTGTGCATGGCAGGCTGTCCGCCTTTCCGTCCGTTCTCTGCTGATGTAGTCATGGCGTGTGCAATCTCCTGTTTGGGGCGAGTTCCCGCGCCTCGTGGCTGAAGCGCGATTCCATTCGCTGCTCATCGCTCGTTGTTGGCCATGGATAGTTTGGCACCGGGAATCGAATGGTGGGAGTAACAAGTGTGGCGGTATTCCGGGTCGCTGATTGCAGCCACGACGCGTGGTCTCGGAACAGGCGATCCATTCGGCGCCTTGAGCCGAGTGGCGTTGCGCGACGATGCTCCTGCGCTCGCGCTTCGAGGAATCGCCTTCCGCTTCAGGTCGGATACGACCGGCCGCCATTCGGTCGTGCCCGTTGCCTGGCACGAGCGGTCATTCGACCGAAGGCTCGGATAGCGGCTGCGCTGAAGCTTCTGTGCTTGACTACGCACGCAAAGTATAAAAACTGGTTTGCCTCGATCATGGTTGAGTGAGAGACCGTTTGAAAACGGGGTGGCGGTTTGAAGCGGTCCATGATTCAAGCTTCTGATGTGGGCAGCAGCGAATCGGGCTCGGATGGCCGCCGATGTTGGGGGCACCTCAAGCGTCCGTTGTTAGACCAGGCGACACCTTTTAGATTGGAACGACACCTTGGAGATTGGAAACATGGCGCTCAAGCGGATGGACAACGTAGGAATCGTCGTCGAAGACCTCGGAGGGACGATTGATTTCTTTCGCGAACTCGGCCTCGAGCTCGAAGGGCGGGCCACGATCGAAGGAGAATGGGCCGGACGTGTCACTGGACTGGGCGATCAGCGTGTCGAGATTGCCATGATGCGCACACCGGACGGCCACAGCCGGCTCGAGCTCTCCCGCTTCCTCACGCCGCCTGTCGTCGCAGATCACCGGAACGCCCCGGTCAACGCCCTAGGCTACCTCCGCGTCATGTTCGCCGTGGACGACATCGACGAGACGCTTGAAAGGCTCCGCACGCGCGGCGCGCAGCTCGTAGGCGATGTAGTCCAGTATAAAGACGCGTATAGGCTCTGCTACATCCGTGGGCCTGAAGGGCTTCTCATCGGACTCGCCCAAGAACTCAGCTGAGCGCAATACGAAGACAAAAATGGCGAAGAGTGACCAATGTCAGCGAGCGCGTCCGAGGCCGACCCGCCTGTTCGAGGTCCATTCCTCCACGGTCGGCGGCGTTCTCGCTAAGCACGATTAGGTCGTCAACCCGGGCCGGGTCGCCCGCGAAAGCCGCCGTCAGCAGCCTAAGAGACCGTTTGAACACGGGGTGGCGGTTTGAGGCGGGCCATGATTCAAGCTTCTGATGTGGACAGCAGCGAATCGGGCCCGGATGGCCGCCATCGAGAAGAAGACCTGCCGTTACCCGACGGATCTGATAGACGAGGAATGGTCGCAGGTTGAAGGGCTTCTGCCGAAGCCCCGGAAGACCGGCCGTCGCCGGGGTGTTGATTTGCGCGAGGTGTTGAATGGCATCCGATATCTGGCACGGACGGGGTGTGGCTGGGGCCGGACCCGGCCGGTTCAGGATCAGCGTGCCCGTCCAGAGCTTGCGAATGTCAGCCAGCACCGCCGAGCTCGGGCGCTAGGTTGGGTAAGTGTTGCTCGGGCGAAACTTCTCTCGTGCACGACTACGTCTTGGCCTCTCCTGACTGACCGCCAGCATCGCCCGATTTCCGGTCCAAACGTCGAAGACGCACAATCATTTCCTTCTCGACTTGTTTGTCGCCGTGGCCCCTTGCCACTTCGATGCCTGTCTGAAACGCAAGACGCGCCTTCGCATCCTCGCCGAGCTCCACATAGAGAATACCGAGGGCTCGCCAGGCGGCCGAATAGCGTGGGTCTAACTCGGTAGCTTTGAGCAGGTGGGGAACGGCGGCGGCCAGGTCTCCTTGTTGCTGGTAAGCGAGTGCAAGCGTGACTCTGAGCAGCGTGGAGTCCTGGCCAGATGCGAGTCTTCGCTCCAGTGGAGGTATCGCGAACTTTGCCATGGTAATGGCCCTCCTTACTCTACGCCTGAGGAGTGTATAGCGGACCTTTCCATGGCCCGTGCTGCGACTTCACTTCAACGACAACGCGCGAATGAAGGGAACGTGGTCGGCGAGAACGGAAGCGACGACGAATGTTGCCGGATGGCTTACTCGCGCAAGCAGTCACTCTGCCATAGCTGCGCCACCAATGCCTGCACTCCCCTGTATCCATAACCGAGCAGCGTGAGCAGCGCGGGTTAGACATAGGGTACCAAGCCTGTGGCGAGCACTCTTGCCAGCGTAGGAAGTGCTGTTGACTGTACCTTGCGTGCGTCGAGTCCACCAAAAAGCGGCGGAGAATTGGCTTGGAGGTTCCATTGCCGCTAAGCGCTCGCGAGGTCAACCTCCAGCAAACTTCGGCCGTTTCTCGACTGCTACTAACGCGCCTTTGTGGCGGGCCAAGCATACTGCAGTGCATCAGCCGAACAACTTTGTGGCGCATGCAGACACCTCACTGCCTGCGTTCCCGCTGTTGCTATTTCGCAAAACTATACATAGAGGCGCTAGGTTGTGGCCTAGACTTCAAGTGCTTTCTCAGGATTGAACTGCGATGTGAGTTGCGGCAAGAAATGACATTGCAGCGCAGCGGTGCCTCCAAGGCGATTCTGAAGATTGTTGGACACCTTTGGAGCGCTGCGGCAAACAAGAGCCAGGGTGATGGAGGGGACATGAAAAGCACAAACGAGTATTCGCTGCGTTTTCAGGTCGATAAATGGCTCGCGCCTAGCCCCACGACGTCGGTCCATGTAATTGAGTTCAGTCGCACTCCCTCTGGCCGACGACGCTACGTGTGCGTCGAGATCGCCCAACCGGCCGGTATGCGCGCGCTGTTCTTTTTTCGGCACGATGACGGCTGCTGGCGCGTGTTTCCGCCCTCAGTAGATAGAAGGGACAGGACAACATGAAGCCGATATTTCACTATTTCCATACGCACCCACCCTATCACGGTGCAAGGTACTCATTGACGCTAGCGGCTAGTCTTCATATGTCTCGCCGCTGTCTACGCGCTCGTGGCGTTTTTGTCAAAGCCCTGACGGGCCTTCACACCGTGGGGTCGCACGGCCAATATGACGCCGCCAATCCCTAATCGTTTTTGTATTCGAGTCCGCCTAGCCAAGGAAAAAAACCGACTCGCCAGCATTTGCGCACTCATCACCATCGGAAGCCCGGTGCCCGAACATTGCAATGGCCAGCGCCACCAGCCGCAAGTCATCAGTCGTTCTCCCGCCGCTGTCTTGCGGGAAACGTAAGGCGGCGGTGTCATCCGGCCAGTCGGCCAACTCCGCTCCTTTCTGTGTCCTGCCAGAACTCTCTGGCATTGTGCTGCCCTTCAAAACGCGCAACAGGGCGGCAAGGAGCCGAGCATGCGCAGAATTCACGCCCCAGCCAGTCGGCTGTCCGCCCTCACGGCGCCGCTGACCTCCCCCTTCTTCCGCCCGATTGAGCCGAGTGAATCGAGTGAATCGAGTGTGCAATCGGTCAAGGGACCAGCGTCGCAAAATCCGGGCACTATCTCGCCAAAGTCCAATCGGGAGTTTTCCGACGCCGCCATCCGAACGAGCCGAAGCCTCTGGTAGCGGGCGTGGCGAGTTTCAGCGCTGCCTTCGTCAACGACTGCCTTCGTCAACGAGCAACTTGTATTGCGGAACTTACCGCTTGTCGCCGCCGGCCTGGTGCTCGTACGCATCGTGAGCCTGGACGCAACCAGCCACTGAGCATGACCAGTTCCCAGGACAGCGGCTTGCACGCATCGCCGGCGTCGTGCGGCCTCACTCAGTTGACGTTCACCCCTTCGCACACAGGTGGCCTACGATGGACCAGTGCAATATTCACGCCATGGTGGCAGCACGCCGCGCGGCGCGGCGCGGCGCGGCGCGGCGAACCACTCCATTGTACCCACTGCGACTACTGCGCAGCCTTCTGCGACGTCTGTTCGTCTGAAGGCTGCCTGGCACTGGCGACAACGTCGGCGGATACCTTAAGGCTACTCTCAGCAGCTTGCGTCATTTGCTTCGCGGCATCCCGCATACTTTCGAACAGCAAGTCGGTCGCCCTGATTGCGGCTTGCAATACAGCGTCTGCAGTTCCGGAGTCCGCGGCAGCGCTTTTGACGAAGTTAGTCATCTCGTGCTTGTTCGCCTCGTATTGAGTTTCGGCCACCTTGCCGAGCGCTGCCTGTGTATCGGACGCGATTTTGTACAGATGGCGCTGATACGATAGCGCCTTGTCAGGCATCGGACGAAGCAAGTCGGATTCAACTGCAATCAACTCCTGTGAGTCCTTAACTGACAGAGCTTTCTGTGCCCCCTCCTGTGTCTCGACGAGCGCCGTCTTCACAGTCTGAATATTCAGGTCGAGCAATTTCTCGAATCCCTCGAAGGCGTTGTTAGCCAGCCCCACTAAGGCGTCAAGGTTGGCCGTCTGCACTTCAGCGATTTGCTTGGAGGACAATTGATTCATTTGCAACTCCTTACTTGTTGAGCGCCCAGCTCTGCCATTGACGGCACATCCGAGGAGGGCCTGGTAAACCGACCGGTGCGGCATGACCGGTGGCGGAACTTCCCAATGTGCTCGGGGTTGAACATGCGGCACCACCCTGCGTGGGGCCCGCCATCGCACCAGGAGCCTGACAACAGGTTTTTCTGCGGTCGGAAGACTTTGAGAAGAATCTAAGCTCGGACTGTGACAGAAAGGCGACGGCGTCATCCAGGGGCTGGCACTGGGAGGCGAGTGGGGCGGCGCGGTGCTGATGGCCGTGGGCACGCGCCGGCCAACCAGCGCGGGTTCTACGGATCGTGGGTGCAGATCGGCGTACCCGCCGGGACGCTGCTCGCGAACTTCGCGTTCCTGCTATGCAACGCCGTGCTGCCGAACGAGGCGCTGCTCTCGTGGGGCTGGCGCATCCCGTTCCTCGCCAGCATCCTGCGCGTCGGTGTCGGCATGTATATTCGCCTGAACACCTCGGAGACGCCGGCGTTCAGCAAGGTCAAGGAAAGCGCCGCGCAGGTGAAGGTGCCGCTCGTCGAGGTCCTGACGAAGTCGTGGAAGCAGGTCCTGCTCGGCGGCGTCGCCACCATGTCGACCGGCACGGCGTTCAACCTGATCGTCGCCTTCGGTCTCACATACGGCACGCAGACGCTGGGCTTCTCGCGCAATGCCATGAGCCGCTGCCAGGCCACGCTCGTCTCGCATGAATGCAACGAATTGCTCCATCTGGTTCGCGAACGGCCCCGCCTTGCTCGTGGACAGCTTCACGCGACCAATGAAGAGCAACCATGAAGTCGCAGTTGCGATAAACCGCTGCCGCGACCAGTTGCGCGTCTGGGCGCATTTGTGCCGTTTCTGGTGGCAAGCCCAGCGGTCGGCGGCAACTTCAATCTCCTGAACGCTGACCTGGCGCCTGCCCTTATTCAAGCGCTGCGCAACGACCTTTAACTCGCTGGCGAGGTACACCAACGTAGCGCGTGACAGTCTCTGCTCTGCGCAATGCAACAGAAACCTCCCCGGTCAGCCTGCCGCCCGTGCCGATGGCGCGCCACGACCTTAGGGGAAAGAGAACAAGGTCTCAAACATGATCGGGCCTCGTTGCTGGATGCGGATCCGACCAGTATGCAAAGGAACTTTATGTGGTCTTGATTTACGGGGCGGGAAGTAAATCCCGCCCCTACCGCAACACCCGCGACGAGCGCTTTGCCCTGTAGTGCGCCACGGCGCGCGGCCTGCTCATCGGCGATCCGGTCAGATCAGGCCTTGAGCTGGTCCCGGATCGGCAGCGTGCGGATGCGCTTGCCGGTGGCGGCGAAGATTGCGTTGCACAGCGCCGGCGCAATGGTTGGCGTCGCGGGCTCGCCGACCCCGCCGAGCGGCACATCGAAGCGGCTCGGCAGCAGGTGCACATGGATCTGCCGCGGAGCGGCCGGCGCGCGCAAAACCTCGTACTGGTGGAAATTATCCTGCTGAGGACGCCCGCTCCTGAAGGTGATCTCGCCGCTGGTGGCCAGGCTGAGGCCCATGATGCAAGCGCCTTCGACCTGCGAGCGGATGCGATCCGGGTTCACCTGGGGACCGCAATCGACCGCAACGTCGATGCGCGGTACGCTGATGCTGCCGTCCTGGCCGACCACCACTTCGACCACCGCGGCCACATAGGTCACGAAGCTGTAGCAGACCGCCAGGCCCAGGCCGCGGCCCGACGGCAGCTTGCGGCCCCAGCCCGCTTCGCGCGTCGCCACTTCGATGGTCTTGCGCAGCCTGCCCGTATCCAGCGGATACTGCTGCGGCGATTCCCCGTAATTCCAGGTGTCGCCCATCTGGCCAGGGTCGATGCGGCGATCCCGGCCCAGCAGCGCCAGCAGGTAGTCGCGATGATCCTGGCCCGCCGCCGCCGCCAGTTCAGCGGCGAATGATTGCACGGCAAAGGCGTGCGGGATATTGGACACGGAGCGGAACCAGCCGATGCGGGTATGCGCCTCCACCTCGGGATTCTCCACCCGGAGGTTGGGGATATCGAAGGGCACATTGATCGCGGACATGCCCAGTTCCACCGCCGATTCCGACCTGGCGCCGGCGGTGAACGTGGAGCTGATCGATGACGCCGCGGTCCGGTGCAGCCACGCGAGCGCCTTGCCGTCCGGGCCCAGCATGGCCTCCAGATGCTCCACCGAGACGGTGTGGAAGTAGTCGTGGTGCAGATCGTCGTCCCGCGTCCAGGTCACCTTGACCGGCTTGCCGCCCATTGCCCTGGACAGCAGCGCGGCCTCCGCGACAAAATCGGGCTTGGATTTGCGGCCGAAGCCGCCGCCCAGCAGCGTCACGTGGACGGTCACGTCCTCAGGCTTGAGACCGAGAGCCTTGGCCACGGTCTCGCGCGTGGCCTGGGGCGCCTGCACCGGCGCCCACACCTCGCACGTCCCGTTGCTCACCTTTGCGGTAGCGACCGGCGGTTCCATCGGCGCGTGCGCGATATGCGGCAGGTAGTATTGCGCCGTGATCCGCTTGCCGCTGCCAGCCAGCGCCGCCATCGCGTCGCCCTGGTTTCTCACCACCCGGCCCGGCCGGTTGGCCGCCGCTTCCATGCTGGCCCTGAAGGCAGCCGAATCGTAGCCGGCGTTGGGGCCGTCCTCCCACTGGAGCTTCAGCGCTTCGCGGCCCTTGATGGCGGCCCAGGTATTAGTGGCAATCACCGCCACCCCGCCCAGCGGATTGAACAGGGCCGGCGCCGGGCTGCCCGCAAGTGGCACGACCTTGACCACGCCGGGCACCTTTTCGGCCTGCGCCGCGTCGAAGCTGGCCACCTTGCCGCCAAATACCGGAGGACGGGCGATCACGGCGTACAGCAGACCGTCCATGCGCACGTCGATCCCATACTGCGCGCGGCCGGTGGCGATATTGCGGCCGTCGATATTGCGCGTGCTGTCCTTGCCGATATAGCGGAACGCGGCAGGATCCTTGAGCTTGAGACTCGCGGCCGGAGGCACGGGCAGGCGGGCCGCGTCGCGCGCCAGCGCGCCGTAGCCAAGCTTCCTGCCGCTTGCCGCATGCACCACCTCATGGTTACGCGCCTGCACTTCGCTCACCGGCACGCCCCAGCGCGCGGCGGCGGCGGCTTCAAGCATCTGCCGCGCACTGGCGCCGACGCGCCGCATCGGCTCGAAGAAATGCCGGATGCTGCGTGAACCGTCGGTATTCTGGTTGCCATAGCGTGCTTCGTCGCCCAGGGCCTGCACCACCGCCACGCGGGCCCAGTCGGCTTCCAGCTCGTCGGCCACCACCATCGGCAGGCTGGTGCGCACCCCCTGCCCCATCTCGGATCGATGGCACACGACCGTGACGCGGCCATCCTCGCCGATCTGCACGAAGACCAGTGGATCGTCCACCGCGCCACCCGGCATCCCGTCGCGGCCGTACTTCTTGGCCTCCTGCGCCAGCACGACGCCGTCCAGGCCGACCGTCAGTGCCAGTCCTGTCATCGCGCCCATGCCCTTGAGCCATCGACGCCGACCTGCCGACGCGGGCGCGCCGGTGGTGGCGTCCTGCGCCGTTGCCAGCGCCGTTGCCAGATCAATACCGCTCATCCCGCTCATTGGTGCCTGTTTCATTTTGCGCCCCCTTTGCCTGTTACGTTCGACTTCGCCACATGCTGGATGGCGGCGCGGATGCGCGTGTAGGTGCCGCAGCGGCAGATGTTGCCGCTCATGGCGCCGTCGATATCGGCTTCGCTGGGATGCGGATTCGCCTTCAGCAGCGCCGTGGCGGACATCAGCTGGCCGGCCTGGCAGTAGCCGCACTGGGCTACGCCGAACTGTTCCCATGCCGCTTGCAGCGCCTGCCCGACCCTGTCGGCCGCCAGGCCCTCGATGGTGGTGAGCTTCTTGCCTGCTGCCGCGGAAACGGGCGTGACACAGGAGCGGATCGGCTGCCCGTCCAGGTGCATGGTGCAGGCACCGCAAAGCGCCATGCCGCAACCGAACTTGGTGCCGGTCATCCCGAGGTGGTCGCGCACCGCCCACAGCAGCGGCGCATCGTCGGGCAAATCGATCTTCTGGGGCTTACCGTTTATGGTGATTGTTCTCATGTCTTATTGCAGGGCGTGCCAGTGGGAACGCACGGCCTTTACAAGGCCGCACGCGGCGAATGCAACGGAGATTCTGGTGCGCGCGCGGCGCACCCGGAATGAGAGATTTGGGAATTCACAATTCCAGGCGCCGGAATTCTTCTATATGCCTGGAAGACGGCCAGGGCGGCAGCGATGCCGCGATGGCCATGCGCGCCGCCTACACTCCGCCGGAGGCTCTGCGCCTGCCCCCCTGTCCGCTGCCGGGAAACAGGTCGGGATCGGTGAAATACGCAACCAGTGCATCGAATACCAGCCGCACGCGCTTGGGTACCGGCGCCCGCCGCGGACGGAATACGTAGAGGCCCCATGGCTGCGGCGTGTGTTTATCCAGCACGCTGACGAGCCGGCCAGCGCGGATGTATGCCCCCGCAAGGTAGTCCGGCAGCTGGCCATAGCCGAGCCCGGTCAGCACCGCGCTGAGCTCCGTTTCCGGGTCGTCGGTGAGGAACGCCGGCGTGCGGGGAATGAACTGCTCACCCTGCGCGAAATACCAGGGCCAGGGCCGGCGGGTGCTGCCTGCGACCAGGCCGGTGGTTGGCAGCCCGTGCAGATCGGCGGGCACCGCAGGCCTGCCGGCGCGCGCCACCAGCTCTGGCGTCCCTACCACATGGAACGAAATCCGCCCCGTCATGCGGGCGACGAAGCGTTGGTCGCGAAACATGCCGAGACGCACGCCGATGTCGATTTCCTCGTCCACCACGTCGGCAACCTGGTCCGACAGCCGCAGGTCGAGCATCAGGCCCGGATGGTCGAGGGCAATCTGCCGCAGGGCCGGCAGCAGGTGTTCGCGCCCAAGCGTGTATGGGGCCGTGATTCGCACGGCGCCGCTCAGCTGGGTCGCGGCGCGGGCCGAAGGCTGGGCGAACAGGCCATCAACATCGCTCAATGCCTGGCGTGCGCGTTCGGCCAGCCGCTCTCCCGCGGCGGTGATGCGCACACTACGCGTATTGCGGTGAAACAGGGGCTCGCCCACCAGGTCTTCCAGCTCCTTCACCGCGCGCGTGATGGTCTGGGGCGAGGTGCTCAGACGAGCTGCCGCCGCCTTGAAGGAAGGCGATTCCGCGGTCACGCAGAAAATCCTGAGCATTTCGAGTCGATTCAGCATGCACCCTCGGCGATACCGGCCAGAAACTTCGCGTCTCGGCTGGCGCGTATATTCCAAATAGCGGAGTATAAGTTCGGACGATGATCTTCATCGGCGCGAGTTGGCCTGGGTTCGGGAGCCCGCCCCCCTCTATGGCCCTGCCATCTCAGGCGGCCAGCGCGTTGCCGCTTCCATGGACGGCGATCAGCGCTGCAGGTATTCCGCATCGCGCGCGATACCCGAGAAGCGCCAGAGCCTTGACGACCCACACCATCTGGACTCGGCGATGCTATTGCAGCGCAAGGATGTCACGCCGCGGGCCAATCAAACCGCTACATGCCGGCGCCTGAACTGCCAAGCTCGGACTGGATCGCGGCCAGTTTGACGTACAACGTACTCCGCGAAATTCCCAGTGTCCGGGCGGCCATGGACATATTGCCGTGGGAATTTGCGATCGCATCGAGTATCGCTTGTCTTTCCAATTCCTCAAGACTACCGAGCGAGACAGGCATTGACGTCGAGGTGGATATGGAAACTGAGTCCTTTGGCGTCTGCGCGATGCTCGGGGGTAGTAGAGACGTATCGATGATGTGGCCTTCGCTGAGCGCGAACATCACCTCGAAGACATTCTGCAGCTCACGTATGTTGCCCGGCCAGCGATAGCGCAGAAGCGCCTGCCACACGGCGGGTTCAAGCTGCTTGGGCGCACAGCCATACTTGCGCGCCAGTTTGCTGTTGAGATGCGCAATGATTGCCTCGATATCGCCAGGCCGGTCGCGCAGCGGCGGCAGTAGCAGGCTGACGACGCAAAGGCGGTGGTAAAGGTCTTCGCGAAAGCGCCCGGCTGCGATCGCTTTCTGCAGATCACGGTTAGTGGCTGCGACGACGCGCACCGCGACGCGCCGCTCGCGGGTATCGCCCAGGCGGACTACAACGCCATCCTGCAGCACGCGCAAGAGGTGGGGCTGCATGTCCAGCGGCATCTCGCCGACCTCGTCCAGGAACAGCGTACCGCCGTCGGCCTGCTCAAACTTGCCCGGAAGACCACCACGGCGGGCGCCTGTAAAAGCTCCGTCGGTATAGCCGAAGAGTTCGCTGGCCAGCAGCTCACGGGTAAAAGCGCCGCAGTTGACGGCAACGAAAGGACCGTCGGGGCGGTTACCCGCCCGATGAAGCGCCCGGGCAAAGAGTTCCTTCCCGGCTCCGGTCTCGCCAAGGAGCAGTACCGGCAGATCGAGAGGTGCGATACGGCGCGCGCGCGACTTGGTCGCCTCCAGCACCTCGCTTGCCCCGATGATCTCGCCGAATGCATCGTTTGCTGCCATCGCTGCCGCAGCCGTGGGCAACGATACCGCGCTTCGATGCTGGCGCGCCTCGAGCGGGATCACCAGCATCGTCCCCAGCATACCGTCATGGTCCTTAACCGGGTGCAGCCATTCGGGGCGCAGCCATTGCGGACGTTGGCAGCTCCGGTCGATATCGGGCAGTGCAAGGTTGAGTCCCGGCACCTGGGCACCAGCTTCCAGGGGCAGCCGCACGTCATAGCTCTCCCGCGCCGCCTGCGCATTGCCGTTGGTACGGACAACGCGCCCGCGGCTGTCGATGAGCACCACGTAGTCGCCGGCGTAACGGATGAAATGATCGATCGATCGGGTCAGCAGCCGCTCGTGCATGGCAATGTTGCGGCGGGCCAGCTCGCATTCGATCTGCCTGGCTGCAGCCACTACCAGGCCCAGGGTGTGGCCATGGAACGTTTCTTTGACGCCAGAGACATCCACCACACCCAGCAGGGTGCCGCCAAAGGGGTCGAGAATGGGCGCCGCAGCGCAGGTCCAGCGCTTGACGTCCAGGCAGAAATGCTCGTTGGCATGGATCTGAACCGCAGCGGCGGTGGCGATCGCGGTGCCGATGGCATTGGTACCGATGACGTCCTCATTCCAGCAGCCACCGGTGGCCAGGTTGATCCCCTCGCCAACGCTGCGGGCGCGGGTCTCGCCATTGAGTTGCAGAATGGTACCGCCCGGATCGCAGAGCATGATGAGGGTGCCGCATTCCCGCAGGATCTCACGCAGGCCCTCGAGTGCCGGACGCGCGGCATCGCATAAATCCCGGTTCTGCCGCTGCAACTGGCGGACACGCTCGGCCGCAGCCCCCGGGGCGGAGTGCTTGGCGGGATCAACGGCCTCAGAACGACACCGCTGCCACGACGCCAGGACAACGCTGCGCACACCTGCCGCGTTTAGGGGCTGGTCCTGCACAAAACGCTCCCAAGCCGATGCCACGACTGGTTCGTCGCCGATACGGGGGATGAGGGCGCCGCAATGAGAAGACGGCATGGGGCGATCACTATTAATTGACTGCAGTAACCGTATGCCCGCGCTATCCCCAAGTCAACAATCTCGTTCAAATCGATGATTTGTGCTCCGCAGCAAGCCAATCGGAGGGTGTCCGGTGCCAGGCCATCGCGGCTTCAGGTGTCCGGAAACCGGACAGCGGCACCTGGCGCCCGCGACAAGTGCGGTGGCGATAGCCGCAGCCGCAGCCGCCACGAAGGTACCGGCCGTATGCTCGATGGCCGATGTGCCGGAAGCCATGCGTGTCGCACGAGCACGGTTCAGGAAGAAGATTGCGTTGAGTTCACGAATGTCCCGCACTCGAATCCGAAGCGGGAATCGGCTCGCACCACCGGCACACTGCGCGAGGTTCTGACCGCGAGTCGCCTGATGGCGTTGCACCAGGCTGCCAGCAAATCGCTTGCCCAGCCCTTCCAGAGGTCGATCTGATCGCTGCGGCTCTCGCCATATAGGCACCACATACAGAAGTGCTCACAGTTATTGGAAATCAGGCGATAGCGATCCTCGCCGAGGCGGGAGTAGGCGCGCTGGACGGCTTCTTCACCAGCGAACCTGGCACCGGAGCTTTGCCGGACCCGCACCGGACGCCCATGCGCGAATTCCTCGAGCGTGACCTCGTGCACCGGGGCCCGACGCAGTGACCGTGACAGACCCGCGTAATGCACGACCTTGCCGGCGCCCGCATAGACGCCATGATGCGTGTACCCAAGTCGATCGGTGACGAGATGGGCTCCGGGTGCCAGGTCCGTGTCGGCAACCGCTTCGCCAATCAGGCGCCTTGTCATCGTTGAATTCTTCATGGGCTTCACCACGTTTCGCTGCCATTCGCAGGAAACCAGCGCACAGGGCGTGCCAGCGCTGCAAGCGATCTGCGAGGCCGAGCACAGGGAAGTCAAAGACCATCCCGGCAGCCACAGGCAAGCGCCCATTCCCACGCCCGGCGCCAGCCGCGCGGGGCAACAGCGCATGCCCCGGCCGCTAGAGCCTGGGCTCGCCGCAGGACAACCGCATCGAATCGTTGGCCAGAAGGTGTCCGGTTCCCGGACACCGCTGTGCAGAGGCGTCGTGAATCCGGACACTGACAGCAGGCACCCCTGCTACCACCGGAGTGGCCCGTGAATGCGCGCAACGCGTTGATTTCCATCGCGTACCAGCGCTGCCACCGGTGCCAGCCAGGGCTTGGCACAGGCCTTGCCAAGGATGGGTCGTGGGGAACTCCCACCATGACGACACCAACGACAGGAGGCAGTATGCAACCGCAGTCCACCGTACAGGTGATGGGCATCGATGCTGGCGGCACGATGACCGACACATTCTTCGTGCGCTCCGATGGCCGCTTCGTGGTCGGCAAGGCGCAGAGCAATCCCGGCGACGAATCCCTTGCCATCTACAACTCTTCTGAAGATGCCCTCGCCCACTGGGACCGGACAGTGGACGACGTCTATCCGGAGTTAGTGACTTGTGTCTATTCCGGAACGGCCATGCTCAACCGCATTCTCATGCGCAAAGGCCTTGCCGTCGGCCTCGTCTGCAACCGCGGCTTCGAGCAGATCCATTCGATGGGCCGTGCGTTGCAGAGCTATCTGGGCTATGCCCTGGAGGACCGCATCCACCTGAACACCCACCGCTACGACGAGCCGCTGGTGCCCGTCTCGCGCACGCGCGGCGTCACCGAGCGTACCGACGTGCAGGGGAAAGTGGTGATCCCCCTGCGTGAAGACGAAGTTCGCAAGGCTACCCGGGAGCTAGTCGAGGCCGGCTCGCAAGCCATCGTCATTTGCCTGCTGCAATCCCACAAGAACGAATCCAGCGAGCAACGCGCCCGTGACATCGTGCGCGAAGAGCTCAAAAAGCTGAAGGCGGATATCCCGGTCTTCGCCTCGGTGGACTACTACCCGTCGCGCAAGGAGAGCCACAGGATGAATACCACCATCCTCGAGGCTTACGGCGCGGAGCCTTCGCGGCAGACGCTGAAGAAGGTCAGCGATCGCTTCAAGAAGCACGGTGCCAGGTTCGACCTGCGGGTGATGGCCACGCACGGCGGCACCATCAGCTGGAAGGCCAAGGAACTCGCGCGCACCATCGTGTCCGGCCCCATCGGCGGCGTCATCGGCTCCAAGCTGTTGGGTGAGTACCTGGGCGACGAGAACATTGCCTGCTCCGACATCGGCGGCACCAGCTTCGACGTGGCCTTGATCACCAAGGGCAATTTCGCCATCAAGTCCGACCCCGACATGGCCCGCCTGGTGCTCTCCCTGCCCCTGGTGGCAATGGACTCGGTCGGCGCCGGCGCTGGCAGCTTCGTGCGCCTCGACCCCTACAGCAAGTCGATCAAGCTGGGCCCCGACAGCGCCGGCTACCGCGTCGGCACCTGCTGGCCGGAAAGCGGCCTCGACACGGTGTCCGTTTCCGACTGCCACGTCGTGCTCGGCTACCTGAACCCGGAGAACTTCCTGGGCGGTGCCATCAAGCTCGATGTGCAGCGCGCCCGCGACCACATCAAGGCGCAGGTCGCCGACCCGCTCGGTCTGTCGGTCGAGGATGCCGCCGCCGGCGTCATCGAGCTGCTCGATCTCACGCTCTCCGAGTACCTGCGCGCCAACATCAGTGCCAAGGGCTACAACCCGGCGGAATTCACCTGCTTCTCCTACGGCGGCGCCGGCCCGGTGCACACCTACGGCTACACCGGGGGCGTCGGCTTCAAGGACGTCGTCGTGCCGGCCTGGGCAGCCGGCTTCTCGGCTTTCGGCTGCGCCTGCGCCGACTTCGAGTACCGCTACGACAAGTCAGTGGACCTTGGTGTCGCCCAGCACGCCCCCGACGCCGACAAGGAAGCCGCCTGCAAGAGCCTGCAGGAAGCCTGGTCTGAACTGGCAGTCAAGGTCATCGACGAATTCGTCCTCAACGGCTACAAGCCCGAGGACGTGCTGCTGATCCCCGGCTACAAGATGCAGTACATGGGCCAGCTAAATGACCTCGAGATCGTCTCGCCGGTGACCAGCGCCGCCACCGCCGCCGACTGGAACCAGATCGTCGAGGCCTTCGAGAACACCTACGGCCGCGTCTACGCGAGCTCCGCCCGCTCGCCTGAACTGGGCTTCTCGATCACCGGCGCCATCCTGCGCGGCACCGTCGTGACCCAAAAGCCGGTGCTGCCGGAAGACCCGGATGCCGGCCCGACGCCGCCCAGCGAAGCCTATCTTGGCACCCGTCCCTTCTACCGCCACAAGAAGTGGGTGGATGCCGCGCTCTGGAAGATGGAAGCCCTCAAGGCCGGCAACCATATCGTGGGTCCCGCCATCATCGAATCCGACGCCACGACCTTCGTCGTGCCCGACGGCTTCGAAACCACGATCGACAAGCACCGCCTGTTCCATCTCAAGGAAGTGAAGTAAGGAGACCCGCCATGAACATGATGAGCAATAAAGAAATCGGCTTCGCCGACCTGCTGCAGAACGGCCAGACGCTCAAGCAGCACCGCGACGGCATCATCGGGCGCACTAAGGCCACCGGCCACTACAACGGCCTCGAGAAGCTGGAATTCCGGGACAGCGACCCGATCGGCTACGAGAAGCTGTTCTCCAAGCTGCGCGGCGGCCTGGTGCACGCCCGCGAAACCGCCAAGAAGATCGCCGCCAGCCCCATCGTCGAGCAGGAAGGCGAACTCTGCTTCACGCTCTACAACGCCGCAGGCGACTGCGTCCTGACCTCGACCGGGATCATCATCCACGTCGGCACCATGGGCGCGGCGATCAAGTACATGATCGAGAACAACTGGGAAGCCAACCCCGGCATCAACCCCGGCGACATGTTCACGACCAATGACTGTGCCATCGGCAATGTCCACCCCTGCGACATCGCCACCATCGTGCCGATCTTCTGGGAACGCCAGCTGATCGGCTGGGTCGGCGGCGTCACGCACGTGATCGACACCGGCTCGGTGACTCCGGGCTCAATGTCAACCGGCCAGACCCAGCGCTTCGGCGACGGCTATATGATCACCTGCCGCAAGACCGGGGTGAATGACGAGCCGCTGCGCGACTGGCTGCACGAGTCCCAGCGCTCAGTGCGCACGCCCAAGTACTGGATCCTCGACGAAAAGACCCGCATCGCCGGCTGCCACATGATTCGCGACCTCGTCGAGGAAGTGATTCGTGCCGACGGCATCAAGGCCTACGAGAAGTTCACCTACGAGGTCATCGAAGAAGGCCGCCGCGGACTGCAGAGCCGTATCAAGGCCATGACGCTGCCGGGCAAGTACCGCAAGGTTTCCTTTGTCGACGTGCCATACAAGCACGACGACGTGCAGGTCTCCAACGCGTTCGCCAAGCTCGACTCCATCATGCACTCGCCGGTGGAAATGACCATCAAGCCGGACGGCAAGTGGCGCCTCGACTTCGAAGGCGCGAGCCGTTGGGGCTGGCACACGTTCAATGCCCACCAGGTGGCATTTACTTCCGGAATCTGGGTGATGATGTGCCAGACCCTGGTGCCTACCCAGCGCATCAACGACGGCGCTTACTTTGCCACCGAGTTCCGCTTGCCAAAGGGAACCTGGTGCAACCCGGATGACCGCCGCACCGGCCACGCCTACGCCTGGCACTTCCTGGTTTCCGGCTGGGCGGCCCTCTGGCGCGGCCTTTCACAGTCCTATTTCAGCCGCGGCTATCTGGAAGAAGTCAATGCCGGCAACGCCAATACCTCCAACTGGCTCCAAGGCGGCGGTATCAACCAGGATGGGGAGATCCACGCGGTCAACAGCTTCGAGGCCAGCTCTTGCGGTACCGGTGCCTGCGCCGTCAAGGATGGCCTCAATCACGCCGCAGCCATCTGGAACCCGGAAGGCGACATGGGCGACATCGAGATCTGGGAGATGGCCGAGCCACTGCTCTACCTTGGCCGGAACGTCAAGGCCAACTCCGGCGGGTATGGCAAGTACCGCGGCGGCTGCGGCTTCGAGACGCTGCGCATGGTGTGGAACGCCCAGGACTGGACCATGTTCTTCATGGGCAACGGCTTCATGAACAGCGACTGGGGCATGATGGGGGGCTATCCATCTGCCACCGGTTACCGCTTTGAGGCACATAAGACGGGCCTGGAACAGCGCATCGCTATAGGCGACTCTCTGCCTCTGGGCGGCGACATCGATCCGGGCAACCCCGACTACGAGCGCCACATTGACGCCACCGCTGTCGTAAAGCGCGACAAGCAGTGCATCACGACTGAGGACTGCTACGCCAACCACGACCTCTACCTGAACTACTTGCGCGGCGGTCCCGGCTTCGGTGACCCCATCGACCGGGATCCGAAGGCCGTCGAGGCGGACCTCAACCAGAAGTTCCTGCTGCCGGAATACGCGCAGAAGGTCTACGGCGCCGTCTTCACCCAGGACACCAAGGGTGGGTTCACAGTGGATGCAGCCAAGACCCAGGCCCGCCGTGCCGAGATCCGCAAGGAACGGCTCGCCCGCGCCCTGCCGACCCGCGAATGGATGAAGGAAGAGCGCGAACGCATCCTGAACAAGCACGCGTCCATCCAGGTGCAACACATGTTCGCCACCAGCTTTGCCCTGTCCGAGAAGTTCACGCGGGAGTTCAAGGAATTCTGGAATCTCCCCGCGGACTGGCAGGTACTGGAGGAGGAGCTGGGCGTGCCCTCGTACGGCGCCAAGCACCGCATGGACCTCTCCCTGCTGCCCGACGTCACCACCGTCGTCCAGGTCGAAGAGTAATCACCGAATCAAGGAGTCAAACAATGTCTGCCTACACCAATGAACAGGTCGCCCACCTCGTCGAGGGCTCCCTGGACTGGGAAACCACCTTCCGCATGCTCTCGATGCCCAAGGATGACAGCCGGTTCGAGCAGTACCTGGCGGCCCTGCAGGCCAAGGTGAGCTTTCCGGACCGCATCGTGCTTCCGCTCGGCCCGCATATGCATATCGTGCAATCGTCCAGCACCATGAAGTGGGTGGTCAAGTGCGATTGCGGCCACGAATTCTGCGACTACCGCGAGAACTGGAAACTGCACGCCTCGATCTACGTGCGCGACACCGAGGAGGCAATGACCGAGGTCTATCCCAGGCTCATGGCCCCCGACACCCAGTGGCAGGTATATCGCGAGTACTACTGCCCGGCGTGCGGCACCATGCACGACGTCGAAGCACCCACCCCGTGGTATCCGGTGATCCACGACTTCGAGCCGGACATCGAGGCTTTCTATAAGGAATGGGTGCACCTGCCGGTGCCGGAGCGCGCCCCGGACTGATCGCAGCGTGAAGAGCGGGGGCAGGCACTGCCTGTCCCCTGCAGACAACGGTAAAAACGGGAGGCAGCATGAACCCCAACCTTGCGCAAATGCTCGTCCGCACGGCACGCGCCTATCCCGATCAGGCAGCGCTCTATCTCGGCACCGAGGCGCTATGTACCTTCGAGCAGCTCGCCGACCGCGTCGCACGCTGCGCCTGCGGCCTGCGTGACTGGCTCGGTTTGCATGCGGGGGACCGGGTCGCGCTGATCATGAAGAACTGCCCGCAGTACGTCGAGCTTTTGTATGGCATCTGGCACGCGGGCCTGTGTGCCGTACCGATCAACGCCAGGCTGCATCCGCGCGAAATCCAAGGGATCATGCAGGACAGTGGCGCCCGCCTCGGCTTCGTCGCCGATGCCGAGGCCGAAGCAGTGCCTGGCGCCCGGACCATCGTGGTCGGCTCCACCGACTACCATGCCCTGTTTGCCGCACACGGCATGCCGGTCACCGATGTTGCCGAAGACGCCCTCGCCTGGCTGTTCTACACCAGCGGCACGACCGGCAAGCCCAAGGGGGTCATGCTCTCGCACCGCAATCTGACCGCCATGTCGCGGGCCTATGCCAGCGCGGTCACTCGCGTCGTTCCGGGCGACAGCCTGATTCATGCTGCGCCAATGTCCCACGGGTCGGGGCTCTACGTGGTCCCCCACATTGCCGAAGGTGCGAGTCAGGTGATTCCACCTTCCGGCGGCTTCAATGTCGCCGAGCTGGCAGGCCTCGTCGCCGCACACCAGCGCCCGAGCTTCTTCGCCGCGCCGACAATGCTCAACCGCCTGGTCGAGTACGCGCGCCGGACCCGGGCTGACTTCTCTAATCTCAAGGCCGTAGTCTGTGGCGGTGCGCCCCTCTATGTGGAGGACGAGATCGCCGCAATCGAGTGCGTGGGCCCCCGCATCGCGCAGATCTACGGCCAGGGCGAAAGCCCGATGACCATTACCGCCCAGCCGCCCCACGAGATCGCCCGCGCCTATGCCGTCGGCGACCTCAAGGCGCTGGCTTCGGTCGGGCGTACCTTGCCCGGCGTGGAGATCCGCATCGCCGATGCCGACGACCGTGCGCTCCCGGTGGGGGAAATCGGTGAAGTCCTGGTGCGCGGGCCCACCGTGATGCAAGGCTATTGGAACAACCCGGAGGCCAGTGCGGCGACGCTGCGCAATGGCTGGCTGCATACCGGCGACGTCGGGTGCCTGGACGAGCAGGGGCAGCTCACGCTGAAGGACCGCAGCAAGGACACGATTATCAGCGGTGGCTCCAACATCTACCCGCGTGAGGTGGAGGACGCCCTGCTCGCCCATGCCGCTGTGGCTGAAGTCTCCGTGCTCGGTCGCAGCCATCCCGTCTGGGGAGAGGAAGTGGTGGCCGTCGTCGTGCTGAAGGCCGGGATGCGGATGACCCGGTCCGAACTGGATCAGTGGTGTCTGCACCGGATCGCCAGATTCAAGCGGCCAAAAGCCTATCTGTTCGTCGAAGCGTTGCCGAAGAACAGCAACGGCAAGGTACTCAAGACGGCGCTACGCGAGCTGTTGGCCCAAGGTGGCGAACAGGCGAATGCCAGGACCTGGCGCTGGCAGCTCGCGTAAAGCGCGCTAGATGTGTTTGTGCAGCCCCGCTTCGTTCAACGCGCACAGCGCCATGGCCGACCAGTCGTGATCGGCCCCGATGCCTTGCGCGCGCACGGCCAGAAAGCGGTCGCGGACCAGGCTGGCGAGCGGCAGCGGAACCCCGAGCGCCTCGGCAGCCGCCAGCATCAGCCGATTGTCCTTCTGGCCCAGCGGCAGCGCAAAGCCCGCCGGCTGGAAGCGCTGCGAGGCGATCATCGGGCCATAGATCTTGTACGGCGGCGCATTGAAGTTCGCGTTCGTCAGCAGCCCGATCAGGTGCGCCGGGTCGATGCCCGCCTTGCCCGCCACCGCGCAGGCTTCGCCCAGGGTCTCGATGATGACCGACAGCATGAAATTGCCGATCAGCTTCACGAGGTTGGCCTGCGAAGGGTCTGCGCCGACGATGCCGACGGACTGCCCGAGCTGTTCCAGCAGCGGCACCGCGACCTTCAGATGCTCATCCGCGCCCGCGGCCATGACGAAGAGCTTGCGCGCCGCTGCGGCGTCCGGCCGGCCAAACACCGTCGCCGAGACCAGCCCCGAACCGGCTTCGCGATGCCGGGTGGTGAGTTCCTGCGCCGTATCCACGCCGATGGTGCTGACCGAGATATGCACGCCGCCCGGCTTGAGGGTCGCCAGAATCCCCGCTTCGCCAAGCGTCACCGCTTTCAGTGCCGCGTCATCGGCAACCACAGAAAAGACAACGTCTGCCAGGTATGCCGCCTGCGCGGGACTGGACGCGACCGTCGCCCCTGCCTTGCGCAGCGGTTCGCTGCGTGCGGGATTGCGGTTGTAAACCTGCACCTTGTAGCCAGATTCGACAAGGTTCATGGCCATCGCAGCGCCCATTGCGCCAAGGCCGACAAATCCGATCTGCATGATGAATCTCCTCAGGTTGAACGGCCGTGCTAGCGCAGCGACGGCGCCATGAATTCCGGGCCGACGGGATCGGTCACATGCCGTGCAAGCAATGCGTCGATATCCGACAGGTCCTGTGCGCTCAGCCTCCATCCGTATGCGTCGCCGATGCCGCGCAACTGGTCGGGACGCCGCGCGCCCCACAGCGCAATCGTCGGTCCCTGGTCGAGAACCCAGCGGATTGCCAGGGCGAGCACCGATTTGCCATGGCGCTCGCGAGCAAGCTCGGCGAGCGCATCGACGGCCGCCAGGTATTGCGCGAAGCGCGGCTGCCGGAACTTCGGGTCGGCATTGCGCAGGTCATCGCCGTCGAACGTGGTGGACGCGTTCATCCGCCCGGACAGCAGGCCGCGGCAAAGCGCACCGTAGGCCAGCACGACAAGCCCCTCGTCGCGTGCGTACGGCAGTACGTCGGCCTCGATCGCGCGCTCGAACAGGTTGTACGGGGGCTGGACCGCCGCGAGCATTGTAGTCGCCGAAAACGCATCCATCTGCGCTGGAGAATAGTTGCTGACACCGATGGCCAGGATCTTGCCTTCGGCGCGCAGTTTCTCCAGTTCAGCCGCGGTGTCTTCGAACGGCACCAGCGTGTCCGGCCAGTGCACCTGGTACAGGTCGATGTAATCGGTGCGCAAGCGGCGCAGCGAATCCTCGATTTCCTGGCGGATGCGCGCCGGGGTCGAATTGCGCCGCACGCCGCCATCGCCCCATTCGAGCGCTACCTTGGTCGCGATCACCGCATGCTGGCGCATGCCGGCCAGCGCCTTGCCGACCACTTCCTCTGAATGGCCGAAGCCATACACCGGGGCGGTGTCGATCAGGTTGATGCCCTGGTCGAGCGCGCTGCGGATGGTCGCCACGGAAGCGTTGTCGTCGGCCCCGCCCCACATCCAGCCGCCTATCGCCCAGGTGCCCAGCCCGATGCGCGATACCGGGGTAGGGATGCCGTCAATCCGTGTCGTTTCGACATTCATGCTCTCACTCCAACAGGTGGTTAGCCGCACGCGTCGGACCGCAATCCGGCCGTGCCAAGGCGTAGAATTTAGCTCATATATCGTTGAATTGAATTCAACGAGCCATTGAAGCCACCCCCGTTTCCCATGCCCGCCTTTACCCGCTCAGAACTGGCCGACCTGAATGTGTTCGTCACCATCTGCCGCCGCCGCAGCTTCCGCGAGGCGGCCATCGAACTGGGTGTGTCGACCTCAGCGCTAAGCCACGCCATGCGCAATCTCGAGGCGCGGCTTGGCGTGAAGCTGCTCAATCGCACCAGCCGCTCGGTGGTGCCGACCGCTGCCGGCAGCGCGCTGGCGGAACAGCTTGACCTGGGCTTTGCGACCATCGGCGCGGCCATCGATCATCTCGATCGCTACCGCACCTCGCCGGTCGGCCGCTTGCGCATCAATGTGCCGCGCGACGCGTCGCGGCTGCTGATCGGCCCGATCCTGCCCGCGTTCTTCGATGCCTATCCGGACATCCAGCTCGAGGTCACCGTCGACGATCGGCTGATCGACATCATTGCCGACGGCTACGACGCCGGCATCCGCTACGGCGACACGGTCGCACGCGACATGATCGCGGTGCCGCTGACGCCGCCGCTGCGCTGGGTCGTGGTGGGATCTCCCGCCTACCTGGCACGGCACGGACGGCCCACGAAGCCTGAAGACCTGATGCGCCACGCGTGCATCCGGATGCGCATCGGCGACAACTCGCTGTACCGGTGGGAGCTTGGCAATGGCCGGCGGGCGCTCGAACTCGATGTGCCTGGCCCGATGAGTGCAAACGAATCCGACACCGGCGTCGATGCCGCGTTGAACGGTGTCGGACTCGCCTACTGCCTGGAGCGCCGCGTCGCCGACGACATCGCCGCCGGCCGGCTCGAGGTGGTGCTGCCGAAATGGGCGGTCGCCGGCGCGCCCATGGTGATGTACTACCCGAGCCGCCGCCAGACCCTGCCCGGCCTGCGCCAACTGATCGACATGATCCGCGCGGCCAACACCTGACGGTGTCGGTGTGAATGCCCCCGGCATCACAGCAAAAAACAGGGAAAATTCGTCCTTTACAAATCGTCTAATGCTGGATAATCTGTCCACATGACGAAACGAACCCCGGAGCAGCAAGCGCTGCTCGACAATCTCAAGCAAGTGGCGCAGGGTCTCGGCGAGACCCTGGCGCCGTTCTGCGAAGTCGTTGTTCACGACCTCCTGCACCCTGAGCAAGCCATCCTGGCGATCCATAACAACCTGTCGGGACGCCAGCCTGGCGACCCGGCAACGGAACTTGGCCTGGCGCGCATTGCCGATCCGCAATACCAGCAGGTCATCGCCAACTACGCGAACCAGTTCGCCGATGGCCGCCAGGCGAAAAGCACGTCGATCGGCATCAAGGATTCGAGCGGCAGATATATCGCGGCCTTGTGCCTGAATGTGGACCTGACCCTGTTCCGTGGCTTGCAGAGCATGCTGGGCCAGTTTGGCAGCGTTGGCGCTGCCGCGGGCGTCAGCGAATCCCTCGATCCGCTCAGCGCCGATGCCATCCGGGATCGCATCGACCAGTATGCGGCGCGGCTTGCAACCACGCCTCGTTCGCTGAAGGCGACCGAGCGGCGCGCACTGATACGCGAACTCAAGGAAGCGGGCTGCATGGAGGTGCGCCGGGCGATGGAGATCGTCGCGATGCACCTGGGCGTATCGCGGGCAACGGTGTACAGCGATGCCAAGTGACGCCCGCCTGCTGCTCCTCGACAAGAACGAGGTCGAGGCCCTGCTGCTGCCTGACGATGTCATGCAAGCCGTGCGCGAGGCCTTCGTGCTGCATAGCCAGGGCGAGGGCCGCGTTTTCCCCGTGGTGCGCGAGCTGCTCGCGACCGGCGGTGTATTCGGCATCAAGTCGGGCGATGTGCAGGCGCAAGGCTTGCTGGGCTTCAAGGCCGCGGGATTCTGGCCGGACAACCGCCGGCTGGGTGGCGAGCCGCACCAGGCCACGATCATGCTGATCGACCCCGCTACCGGTCGGCCGGTCTGCATCATCGATGGCAATGCGGTCACCACCATGCGCACCGGTGCCGCGGGCGGCCTGGGGCTGAGGCAGCTTGCGCGAGCGGACAGTACCCGCTTGTGCCTGTTCGGCACCGGTGTGCAGGCGCGCGTGCAACTGAGCTTTGCGCTGCAGCTGTTGCCGGCACTGTGCCAGGTCCGCTATGCCACCGCGGACGGCAAGCCCGACGCAGCGTTTGAAGCGCACTTCGCGCACCGCTGCGACGTCTCGCATGCCGACGACCGTAATGTCGCGGTGTCGGAGAGCGATGTCGTGATCACCGCAACCCCGGGCGGCGGTGCATTGTTTGAAGCGGAGTCGGTGCAACCCGGTACGCATCTGAATTGCGTCGGCGCCGACACCAGAGGCAAGCGCGAGCTGCCGCAGGGCCTGCTGGAGCGGGTGCGTCTTTTTGTGGACGACCGAGCGCAGGCGCGCCAGATCGGTGAAACCCAGTGGGCCCCCGATACGCCGTGCACCGAACTGGGCGATCTGTTGACCGGAAATGCAGCCGTGGACCGGCACCCGACCGACATCACGGTATTCGACATGACTGGTCTTGCCTTGCAGGACCTGACCGTCGCACGCCTGCTCCATCAGCGCGCTGGTGCGGCCCGCGTGGGCTCCAGCATCGCGTGGTCCTGGTAATGCGCGCATCGGAGTCTGCACCATGTAGGACCACATTGCTTTTGATGATCTCACCGCAGCCGCTGCGCGGCTTCGGCGCCTTGCCCACCGCGCGCCAATGATGCGAGTCCGGACGGTCAAGGACCTCCATACCTTCCCTATCGTCCATTATTGTCCGGAGATGTTTCATGCGCCCCACCACTGCCTTTACGGCTCTCGCACTGATTGCCGCCTGTAGCTTCACTGCGCCTGCCCGCGCCGCCGACAACGCCTGGCCGCAAAAGCCGGTGACCGTCATCGTTGCCTCCGCAGCCGGAGGATCGGCCGACGTATTGACCCGCGTCGTGCTGACGCACCTCGCCAAAGAAACCAACGCCAACTTTGTCGTCGACAATCGCCCGGGCGCCGCCGGCAACATCGGCATGGCCCAGGTCAAGCGCGCTGCGCCGGACGGGTACACGCTGGGCTACGGCAACATCAACACGCTGGCCATCAACCCGGCCCTGTTCAACAAGCTGCCCTACGATGTGCGACAGGACTTCGTGCCTGTGGGCCGCATGTTCTCCATCTACAACCTGTTGGTGGTACGCGCCGACTCCCCGGTCAAGAACGTCGGCGAGCTGCTCGCACTGGCGAAGAAATCGCCCGGCAAGCTCTCATACGCGGCTGCCGGCACCGGCAGCAGCGGCCATATGGGCGGCGAACTGCTAAAGAAGATGGCTGGCATCGACGTGTTGTTCATTCCCTACAACGGCGACCCGGCGTCGCTGACCGATCTCGCCGGCGGCCGGCTCGACTACACCATTACCAATGCATCGGTGGCATGGCCACTGGTCAAGAGCGGCAAGCTGCGCGCGCTGGCGATCACCAGCCGCGAACGCATTGCGCTGTACCCCGACGTGCCGACGCTCAATGAGTCGGGCCTGAAGGGTTATGAGAACGTCTCGTGGGGTGGCCTGGTATTTCCCAAGGGCACGCCGCAGCCAATCGTCGATAAGGTCGGCACGGCACTGGAAAAGGTGTTGAAGTCCGACAGCTTGCGCCAGGACCTGTCCAATGCCAACGCCGTCGCGGCCACGGGCAACCGCGACGACTTCATCCGCTTTATCGCCAGCGAGCAGAAGAAGTGGGCCGATCTGGTCGAAACCGCAAAGATCCCCAAGCAGAACTGAGCCTTCCACCGACCATGTCCAATCCCCGCATTGCGATTCTTGGCTTTGCCATCGAATCCAACCGCTTTGCTCCAGTGTCCACGCGCGCCGACTTCGTGGACCGGGCTTACCTCGCCGGCAGTGCGCTGCTGGCGGATGCCCGCGCTGCCGCGCCCGCGATGACGCCGGAGATCCCGGCCTTTGTCCGCCGCATGGATGCCAACGGCCCGTGGACGCCGGTGCCGATTCTCTTTGCCAATGCAGAATCGGGCGGCCCCGTCGATCACGCCTTCTTCATGGAGACGCTTGCCATTTTCGAGCGGGGACTGCGCGCCGCCTTGCCGCTGGACGCCGTCTACATCTGCGAGCACGGTGCCGCCATCACCACCGAAGAGGATGATCCCGATGGCCTGGTCTTCGAGAGGGTAAGGTCCATCGTCGGATCGTCGGTGCCGGTCGTCGCCACCATCGACCTGCACGCCAATGTGTCCGATCGCATGGTCGACGCGGTGGACACGCTTGTTTCCTATCGCCGCAATCCGCATACCGACATGGCCGAACGCGGCACGGAGGCGGCTGAGATACTCATCGAGCTGATGCACGGCGCGCGCTTCTGCGTCGCGCATGTGCGCATGCCGGTTTGTGCGCCGCCGACCCAGTTGTTGACCGCGCCCGGCACCGGGCCTTACGCCGACATGATCCGGCAAGCGGAAGCGCTGGATGACCCGCGCATCGTCAATGTTTCGGTGGTCGGCGGCTTTGCCTTCGGCGATACGCCCAAAAACGGCCTGACGGTGATTGTCTCGACCCGCGGCGATGCCGGGTTCGCCCGGCAGACCGCCGAGGCGCTGGTGATGCCAGCCTGGATCGGGCGCGCCGCCTTCACGCCCGAGCTGACGTCTGTTGACGAGGCGGTCGCGCTGGCCAGGGCCGCGGGCGAGGACCACGCGCTGCCGCCCGTATTGCTGGCCGATGTGGCAGACAACCCAGGCGGCGGCGGGCGCGGCAATACCCCTTTCCTGCTGCAGGCGTTATTGCGCGCAGGCGTGCGCGATGCCGTGCTGGGTGTGGTCACCGATCCCCAGCTCAGCGCGCAGGCCCATGCCTTGGGCGTGGGCGCTGAATTTACCGCCCACTTCAATCGCGGCGAACGCACCGCATACTCCGAAGCCTTCAGCGCACCCGCCACGGTACTACGGCTACACTCGGGTCAAGGCGTGGGGCGCCGGGGGCAGCTGGCCGGGTGCAGCTTCAACCTGGGCCCTTCGGCGCTGCTGCGCGTGGGAGGCGTGCAGGTCGTGGTGATCACCAACCGCCATCAATGCCACGAGCCCGTCTTCTTTGAGATGTTCGGCATCGATATCGCAGCGGCACATACGGTGGTAGTGAAATCGCGCGGCCATTTCCGCGCCGCCTTCGACGAGTTCTTCGGCCCCGAACAGATCTTCAGCGTCGACGCCCCGGGCCTGACCTCGCCGGTATTGTCGAGCTTCGACTTCCGCCGTCTGCCCCGGCCCGTCGTCCCCCTGGACACCATGACAGAGTGGACACCGCACATCCGCCTGTTGAGCTGACCGCTCCCACCTATGACCATCCGGTTCGACATGCACCCTACTCTCGACACCCTCGATACACCCGCAGCCGTCATCGACGTCGCGCGCATGCAGCACAACATCGATCGGATGCAGCAGCGCATGAATGCGCTCGGCGTGCGCTTCCGGCCCCACGTCAAGACCTCCAAGTGCACGCCGGTCGTGCGTGCTCAGCTCGCCGCCGGCGCAAACGGCATCACGGTCTCCACGCTCAAGGAAGCCGAGTACTTTTTCGCCGAGGGCGTCGCCGACATCCTCTATGCCGTTGGCATGGCAGCGCACCGGTTGCCACAGGCGCTGGCATTGCGCCGGCGCGGCTGCGACCTGAAGCTCCTGACCGACAGCGTGGCCTCGGCCGAGGCGATCGCAGAATTCGGGCGCGCGAATGGTGAGGTGTTCGAGGTGCTGATCGAGATCGACACGGACGGCCACCGCTCCGGCATCTGGCCTGAGGACCCTGCGCTGCTGGATGTCGGCCGCGCCCTGCACGATGGGGGCATGTGCCTCGGTGGCGTGCTGACCCACGCTGGCTCGAGCTACGAGCTGGATCATCCTGAAGCCTTGAGTGCCCTGGCCGAGCAGGAACGTGCCGGCTGCGTGCGCGCGGCCGAGCGCCTGCGGGCCGCGCAGCTCCCATGCCCGATGGTCAGCATCGGCTCGACCCCGACGGCACTTTCCGCGGCGCAGCTCGATGGCGTCACCGAGGTGCGGGCCGGCGTCTATGTGCTGTTTGACCTGGTGATGAGCAACGTGGGCGTCTGTACCGCCGATGACATCGCCCTCAGCGTACTGACCACGGTGATCGGCCATCAGCACGACAAGGGCTGGGCCATTGTCGACGCAGGGTGGATGGCGATGAGCCGCGATCGCGGCACGCAGAAGCAGAAGCGGGACTATGGCTATGGGCAGGTCTGCACCATCGACGGCGCAGTGCTGCCAGGCTACGTGCTCAGCGGCGCCAACCAGGAGCACGGCATCGTGTCGCGCGAAGGCGCGCCCGATGCAGACATCGCCGCGCGATTCCCGGTTGGCACGCGGCTGCGCATCCTTCCAAACCATGCGTGTGCGACCGGTGCACAGTTCCCCGAGTATCGGGCGCTTTCCGGCGATGGCCAATTGGCGGCCTGGGAGCGCTTCCATGGCTGGTGAGGCCAGCCAGTACGAAGGGTCTGTCGGAGCGTGCGGCGTTCTTCCACAATGGCGAGCAGGTGTCCGCAACAGCGAGCCATGACCAGCCGTCTGGCGCAGCTGGCGATCATCGACGTGTTGATCGCCTGCCTGTCCCTGGCCGACTACGAACGCGCGGTCAAGACGATTCGCGACGCCTTCGAGACGCTGTCGCTCAAGCGCTATTGAGCCTGAAGTGCAGGGCCTTGCGGCCGGAACACCATGTGTCCAGCAGCTGTGCCGGGGTCTCCGCCTCAGCACCAGGCCCCGTGCCCAGGAGCAGAAATGACATGCCCAGCGCGATAGCGCCCATGGCATCGGTCGCCGGATTGTCGCCGATCATCAGCGCCTGCGCCGGTCTTGCCTGCAATCGCCGCAATCCTTCCCGGAACAGGGCGGCGGAAGGCTTGCCGATGATGCACTCAGGCCGCACCTCGGCACAGGCCGTGAGCGCAGCCAGCAACGTACCGGTTTCGGGCACACATGTGCCATCGTCGCCGGGATGGCTGAGATCGGGATTCGTGACCACCAGCCGGGCGCCGGCGCGCAGCACGTTCACCGCGAGCGAAAGCTTGTCGTAGTCGAAGTGCGGGTCGCGCGCGAGCAGCACCACGTCAGGATCTCGCTCCACCAGCCGGCAGCCCATCCACTTCGCATAGCGGCGTAGTGCCGGGCTGCCCAGCAACAACACACGCGCCTCGGGAGAGGTGCGCCACAGCCAGTTCACGGTCATTTCCCCGGCGAGAACCAACTGCGCCGGCGCAACCGACAGGCCCATGCGGCGCAGCTTGCGTGCCAGGCCCCCCGCCGTGTCGGTCGAGTTGTTCGACACGATGGCGTAACGGCCGTGCAACGCCTCAAGTAGTGCGGCCGCACCCGGCAGGGCCGCACCGTCGCGGATCAGCGTGCCGTCGAGGTCGAGAAGGTAACGCCATGGCGCCGCGGCCAGGGTGGCAGCTCCGCCTGTGCAATGTCGGCCTCGGCCGGACGTTGGTCGGAAAGGCATAGCCTGGTAATCGTCATGCATGCATCCATCAACATTGAACTCTGCTCATTCTACATGCTCATTTTATTGAGCATTGTTCATTCAATTGTCATGTAGGTCTTCTAGCATCCCTGTTGCCCCATCCCCCACCACGCGACACGGAACCTCCATGAACACCCTGCGAACGAGATGTCTCGCCGTACTGGCTGGCGTTGTACTGAGCGCGGCGCTTGCCGGCTGCGGCGGCGGAGATGACTCCGCCTCCACGGCAACGTCACAGCAACTTTCATCGGCACAAGCGAACGAGCAAAAAAAGCCGGCGGACACGCTGCGCTGCGCCCCCTGAGCCTCTGTTGATCTCCTCCCCCCATCGCCCACAGGTCAGCCACATGCAATCCAACGACAGACGCAATTTCCTCCGCACCGCCACCCAGGCCATGGGTGCCGCCGCCGCGCTCACGGTGCTGCCGCCGAGCATCCGCCGCGCGCTTGCCGTGCCCGCCGCCGTAGAGACGGGCACCATCAAGGACGTCAAGCACATCGTCATCCTGATGCAGGAAAACCGTGCCTTCAATCACTACTTCGGCACCATGAAAGGTGTGCGGGGCTTCGGTGACCGCTTCCCGATCCCGCCGCCGCCCAGCTCGGGATCTCGCGCACCCCGTTGCGCGAGGCATTGCATCGGCTAGAGGGCGAAAGAATCCTGGAACGCGGCGCCAACAGCCGACTGTTCGTACGACAGGTGACAGTGCAGGAAATACTGGAGGCGCTACACGTGCGCCGCCTGCTGGAACCAGACGCCGCCGCCCGTGCGGCCGGCAACATTCCCAAGGCCGAACTGGCCGCATTGCGTGCCCGCGTTCAGCAACTGCTCGAACATAACGAGCCCGAAAACCCTGAACACCAGGTGCTCGACGCCGACCTGCATGGCGTGATCTGCAAATACTGCGAGAACGAGATGCTCGCCAGCATCATCGCGGAGGTCCGGCGCAAGACGCGGATGTTTTCGCTCAAACGACTCGACCGGCGACTGGGGCCGGTCTGTCATGAGCACCTGGCCATGATCAGTGCGCTCGAACGCGGCGATGGCGCGGAGGCGGCAGCTCGGACCGCCGAGCATATTGACAATATCCGCGCGTCGATTCTGGAGAAGTTGGCGCGCTGGTAGGGAAGTGCTGAGGGGCGGAGCGGATGTTGGTGGGCTGGACTACGGCAGGACGCGGCTGCGCCGACCAACGACGGACTGGACCAACCACTGTCATAGGTTGCGCCAAGCCGGCGAGCGCCACGGTTCCGCCGGTCAGGTCTTCTCTATGCGGCCAAGCACGCCACGGACGGCCGCTTCGAATTTCGGGTCTAGCACGGCGCCAACATTGAACCGCGACCATGGCGATTTGGCTTCGGAGTTCACACGGAAAATGCGGCCAGGTGCGATTACCACCTTCTGCGGCAGAAGTTGCTCGGCCAGGACCAGCGAGTCATTCACATTCGGTAGTGCGCCCCACAGGTACAGGCTCTGTTCGGTCTTGGCGAGTACGCCAATGTCCAGTCTCTCAAAGAGAGCCAGCGCCTTGGCGGTGGCTTCTGTCAGGCGGGACCGTAGCTTGGTCACGTATCGTTGATAGTGACCTTCGCTGAGAATCACATCAACGGTTCTCTCGCAGTACTCTGAACTGCTTACATGAATCAGTGCCTTCAAATCGGCGAGATCGCTTGCCAGATCGGCGCCACATGCAATGAAGCCCACGCGCAGTGCGGCCGAGAAGGACTTTGAGAAGCTACCGATATAGATGGTTCGTTCGAGCTGGTCCAACGCCGATAGCCGAGGAAGTGTTGTCGGCTTGAAGTCCGCGAGCGCATCGTTTTCCACAAGCAGCAAGTTGAACCGCTGCGCGAGCTGCAATACCCGGTACGCCTTGGCAGCCGAGAGATCCGAGCCGGTCGGATTGTGTGCCACGGATTGCGTGAAGAACAAGCGCGGCCGCTTCTGAACAAGAAGTTGCTCCAGGACCTCCACATCCGGACCATCGGCGAGGCGCGGCACGCCGACAATCGTAGCGCCGGCCAGCTTCAGCTTGCCGAACAACGGGTAATAGCCAGGATCATCGACAAGAACAACAGCGCCGGCCGGGACAAAGTAGCGGATCACCAGGTCGAGTGCATCGTTGGCGCCATGGGTAAGGACGATCTGCCGGGGATCGGCACCAATACCGAAGTCGCCCAGCTTGCGCACAAGATGGTCACGCAACGGCCCGTATCCAAATCGATTGCCGTAACGGAACAACGCACCCAGGCCGGTGCGCACAACCTTGTGGTGATACTTGTCCAGTCGCGCTTCCGACAGCCATTCAACTGGCGGGAATCCATCCCCCACGGCCAACACGTCTGGTCTGCTTTTCAGCTGCTCCCGCATCAGCCAGACGATGTCCATTGCCCGCCTCAGCGAGCCGGCATCCTCGTCGGCCTGTGCCTTCACAGGCCGGTCGAGCACAAAATAGCCGGCGCCGCGCCGGGGTTCCACCAGCCCGCGGCTGACCAGCAACTCGAACGCAGCCACGATCGTGTTTTTGCTATAGCCGTGCAACAAGGCCAGTTCACGAAGCGAGGGTAGCTTGTCGCCGGCCCGGTAGGCGCCTTCGACAATCTGCCTTTCCAGGGTGTTCGCCAGCGTGGCGGCGAGTGTAGGGGATTTCGTGTGCATCGCAGGCGTTATGGTCGAGGCCGCGCTTCGCGCCGGCAGGTTTCACCCAAACTGTCCCGTCAAACTGTACCTTTTCCCACGGGTACAGTCAGCCTAAAGTGTCACCATTCCGTACCCCCAAGGAAGGAGACATCAGATGGCTACCGACTCAAGGCTGCCCAATTTTCGCGCCATGACCCCGGCCCAGCGCCTCGAATATGTCGCGTGCGCGACATCCCTGACACCGGAAGAGATTCGGTTGCTCGCCGAACCCGGCGCACTTGGCGCGGCCCGGGCCGACGGCATGATCGAGAACGTCGTGGGCACCTTCGAGCTACCGTTCGGCATTGCGGGATATTTCCAGGTCAATGGCCGCGATGTGCTGGTGCCGATGGTGGTGGAAGAGCCGTCTGTGGTGGCGGCAGCCTCCTACATGGCAAAGCTTGCGCGCGAATGCGGCGGCTTCGAAACCTCCAGTACCGGGCCGCTCATGCGAGCACAGGTGCAGGTGCTGGGCGTGACCGATCCCTACGGCGCCCGGCAGGCCCTGCTGCGGCATCGCGACGAGATCCTCAGCGTGGCGAACAGCCGCGACCAGGTGCTGATCGGCCTTGGCGGCGGTTGCAAGGAGATTGAGGTCCATGTCTTTGCCGACACGCCAAGGGGCCCAATGATCGTGCTGCACCTGATCGTCGACGTGCGCGACGCGATGGGGGCCAACACGGTGAACACCATGGCAGAGGCCGTTTCACCGCTAGTCGAGAAGATCACCGGGGGCACGGTACGACTGCGCATCCTGTCCAATCTCGCCGATCTGCGCCTGGCCCGGGCGCGGGTCCGCCTGACAGAACCGGTGTTGGCAACCAAGGAACGCAGCGGCGCCGAGATCATCGACGGCATCGTCGATGCCTACACCTTCGCAGCCATCGATCCCTACCGGGCGGCAACACACAACAAGGGGATCATGAACGGCATCGACCCGGTCATCGTGGCCACCGGGAACGACTGGCGTGCCGTCGAGGCGGGCGCCCATGCCTACGCTTGCCGCGGCGGCCGCTACACCTCGCTGACTCACTGGGAAAAGGACACCAGCGGCGCACTGGTCGGAACCATCGAAATGCCGATGCCGGTGGGACTGGTGGGCGGTGCGACCAAGACGCACCCGCTCGCCCGCCTGGCACTGAAGATTCTCGACGTCAACTCGGCCCAGCAGCTCGGCGAGATTGCCGCGGCCGTGGGCCTGGCGCAAAACCTCGGCGCGCTGCGTGCGCTGGCGACCGAAGGTATCCAGCGCGGCCATATGGCGCTGCATGCGCGAAACATTGCGCTCGTAGCGGGTGCCGTCGGTGACGAGGTCGATCGCGTGGCCAAGCGCATGGCCGATGAGAAGGACGTGCGCACCGATCGTGCAGTGGCGCTGCTGGCCGAACTAAGGGGTCAGTAAGCGCAACGCACGGCGCCGCGCTGCCCGGAAAGGGGCCTGTGGCGCCGCACTCAGGACACAACAAAGAGCTGCTGCTGACGCGCTAGGGTGCGTCAAAGCCGGCCACCTTCCGGAGACAACTCAATGAAAGCAAATGAAGCGCAATCTGCATGGCGTCTGGTCGAAGTCTGGGGAGACACCGCAGATACCGGCCACCTTGCCTGGTCCATTCTGATTGGCGCGAGCGTCAGCATCGTGGGCTTCCTGGTGGCAAGCCGCATTCTGACGGTGGTGGTCGCGACACCCGAGCTGGCGCGTGCCTACGCCATGCTGGCCGGCCTTGCCGGCTGTCTGCTTGCCGGCGTCATCTGCGCCATCCTGTTTCGGCCAAAACGAGAGGTAACCGAAGGCGACGCCGGGGACCCGAGCTGGCGCGAAGAAGTCCTCGACAAGCTTGCCGCGGAATCCGGCGGTCTCGGGACGGTCGCTGACCTTCCCGCCGCCGCGGTGCGCGAGATGCAGGAGCTGCAGCTGTTCGAGCTCTTCGCAGCGCGCGAACGTCATAGTCCGGCGATCGTACCGACCGGCAACGCCGCTTCCCCGGTATCGCCCGTCCAGCCGCAATCCACCGCGATGTGAACGACTGCCCAAGGATTACCGGAGACACATCATGCTTGAATCCGCAATACTGAATCACGTCCTCGTCGCCGCGGGCATGGGTCTGGCGGGCGCCGTCATCTTCGCCGCCATCGGCCTGATTTCGGGCACCGACGAAACCACCACGCTCGCCCCGCTCACGCTTCTCGTCGTGTTGCTCGGCGTGCCGCCCGAGGGAGTCTTCACCTTCTTCCTGGCCGGAGCCGTAGCAAAGCACATGACCCACGCCATTCCGACTGCGCTGCTGGGTATTCCCGGCGACACGATGGCGACGCCCCTGCTGCAGGATGCCAATCACCTGCGGAACCTCGGCGTGCCGCACATCGCCTTGCGCAAGATGATCTCGGGCGCCATCATCGCGGCCTTTGTCGCGGTGCCGCTCGCCGTACTGTTCGCAGTGCTGCTCGCGCCGTTCGGCGCGGCGATCACCAAGGCTGCGCCGTGGATCTTCGTCGTGGCCGCCGTGATCATCGCCTACAGCTCCGCCGGGCGCTGGGCTTCGATTGCAACGCTGGTTCCGTTCGTCATCGTCATCGTCGCGCTGCAAACGTTCACCGCGAAGTTCGGCGTGAAGCTCAGCATCAGCTATTTCCTGGGCATTGCCATCGGGCCCCTTATTGCCGATCTCTTCTCGGTGATCTCCCCGGCGGACCGCGCGCGCCTGCGCCGCGACAAGGTTCGCACGTTCACACTCGCGCCCGATGTGAAAAGCTGGTCGGGATACTTCCCGAATCCGTTCCGGGTGCTCGACCGCGACCAGGCCAAGTGGACGGTAGCGACCGCCGCCGTGTCCAGTGCGACCTTTGTATTCAGTCCCGTGGCAATGACCGTCGTGCTGGGTGAAATCGTCGGCGCGCGGGTCAAGCATGCCTATCATCGCCTGACCACCGTGCTGAGTGCGCGCAACGGCGTGACGGAAGCGACCTACATCGCAGAGGCGCTGATTCCCCTGATCGCCTTCGGCTTGCCGCTGAGCCCCGTAGCGGCCGGCCCTGCCGCGCCGCTGTTCAACGCGCCGCCAGTGTTCAGCGTGGACGCCGCCACGGGCCAGACGCATAACCTGCATAACCTCCTGAACCACTGGGAATTCCTGGGCTATGGGCTGCTTGCCGTCGTGCTTGCCGCGCTGGTGTCCTACCCGTTCGCCATGAACTATGCGCGCCGTGCCGCATTGTTCGTGTCCCGCAAGATTTCCCACGAAGCCATCATCGCCACCTTCGTCGGCCTGATTCTGGTGATCAGCGTCTGGGAGGGCCAGTTTCTCGGTCTGCTTGTCATCCTGACGATGGGGCTATTGGGCGGGCTGCTATCCAGGACGATCGGCTTCAACACGGGCGTCCAGTTCATGGGCTACTACACCGCAGTGCTGACTGTGCCAGCGTTGCTAAAGCTGATTGGTTGATACCACGGGCAAAGAGCGACCATGAAAGAACACGTAAGGATTGTCGAAGTCGGTCCGCGCGACGGGTTGCAGATTGCTCAGCGAAGTCGCAGCAAGAGGCCAAGAGCCGTTGCCGTCTGCAGTGCCCTGCTCTACCCTAACTTCGGCACGAGAAGCGTCTCGCCATCGGCATGCCTCGGGAGGCGGCTTCGGCTTAAGCCTCCGAAGCAGGCCGAAAAAAGTACTTGCTAGCGCAATTGGCGAACACGGCTAGCAGAATTCGCGATCCTCAACACCGAGCCAGACACCTATAAAGACGGGTCACTGGGCCAACGGCCTGCTGATCCGGTTCAAGTAGGCCGTCTGCCTCGCCCGCTCATGAAAAGAGCCGTCCAAGTGGGCGGCTCATCTGCTTACCAGCGGCGGAGCGTCAGGGCAGGTGGCGTCGTGTCTCGGCGCTGCTGATGTCGTCCAGGTGCCGGAACGCCGGCGCGATCTTGTCGCAGTCCAGCGCACCGACGCCGTACTGCTCGAAGAACACCCGCCACTCCCGCACGACAGCCCAAACCCCCGCGATCAGCTCGCCGGCCCGCGCGGTGCTGATCGAAAACCGCTGGCAGCCGTCCAGAGCGTTGTCGATCGTCGCGCTCCGCCCTTGAGGCCCGATTTCGAGGTGCAGATGGCGTTCGGTAGCGTGCGACGGCCGTGGCAGCACGTCGTAGAGCGGGCTCAGGCGCCAGCCAGGCAGCCGCGGATCCCAGATGAACCCATGGTTGCGCAGATGGTCATCATCGTTGGTCACGAAGATGTTGAACACCATGCGCTTGAACAGCTCCTCGTTGTCAGAACGAACAACCGTCGTATGGCAGTATTTGCGAATCGCCGCGGCCAAGTCGGAGTAGGCCTTTGTGCGCGATTCCGTCTCATCGCAGCCAATCAGCGTCAGGCCGCTGACAAATGCCATACGACGCTCCGTCCTGGTTGCGGCCGGCGCCAGCATGAGATCCGTGTCCGCCTGCGGCATTACCTCACGGTCGAGCCAGTACCTGTCAAACCGGCGGATCATCATGAAGCGGCGATCACCGAGCACGCGGGTCTCCACCGCAGGTACGTTCAGCCCGGCTTCCTTGGCCAGCAGCAACGACGCAGTCTCGATGAGGGGAACGTCGAAGGAGTCGGTCTTACTGGGGAACTTGGCCAAGACCAGGTGACCGGCGTCGTCCCGGATGGAGGCCTTCGGTCGAGCGCCACCCAGCGCGGTGCCCTGCACGAAGATCAGCTCGAGGTTGGCCGGTACCGGCAGGCCCTCTTCGATGCGCTCAGCGGCCTCCATCAGGTATTCGATCGCATGGATATCGCCCACCGCGCTCGTTGGCTGCGTGTGAATGTCCGCGCGAATGTCCAGCGCACCCACACGGTCGCTACCCGCATGCAGCAGGTACTGCGACTCCGGCAGGCTGTTCGCGGGCACCTTGAGCTTGGTCTCAATCACCCGTCGCCCCCACGAATCCGGCGCAGCGTCGCGGATGCCACCGAAGCCCGTCAGCTCGTTCACGGGCAGCAGCCGCCGGCCCTTCACCGGCTCCCCGTGGATGCCGAGGCTCACGGGGTCAACTTCGATTGCATCCGGACGATCCAGATATCGGAGGCCGTAGGCAAAGCTCGAGGCCAGCAGCGCCGAGCCCTCCTCCGTCATGGTGAGCTGGCCACACGGCGCCCAGACTTCGCCTAGGTAGGCGAAGGTCATCAGTTGCTGGTCGTTTGGCATCAGAGCGAGTCCTCAGAAGTCAAGGCTCTGGAGCTCTGAGGCAGACATATCCCGGACGCGCCGGGTTGCTTCGCGCGACTGAAGCGCCTTGAGTGCTGGATCGGTCTCCGCCAGAAGGCTCGCAAGTGTTGCCCCTGGAGAGATAGCGTCCAGATAGCGGAGCACCTGGCCGAATGCGAGGCCCGGATCACCCTTCTCGATCCGATAGGCCGTGTTGCGAGAAAGCCCCGCGCGCACGGCGGCATCGGCTTGCTTGATGTGGCGGGCCTGACGTAGCCGGGCCAGCAACTGGCCGACTTGGGCCAATTGCTGAGCCATCACTGGAGAGAGGACAGATGACTGGGAAACTTTCATGTTCGTAAAATCGCTCACAAAATCAATAGTGTTCGATTTGACGAACATTATATAACACAGAGCAGAAGCAAACCATATGCTCGTAAAACAGTGCACTCTCCCTTCAATGCTCGATTTTAGATGCTTTCTAGTCTGAAAATGTGCTGCAAGCCGTCTCCGCAAGGGAACTGTGGTGCGGGTCGAGAGAGGCCCGCGCGGATACCTCCAGATCTACCCGACCGTGTGTAGTACAGAGCACCGCTGGAGGATGGCCGAGAGGAGTTGAGGTCGCTTCTCTCAAAAGAGGGATCTCCGGCACAGTGGCATACTTTGCGCGCACTTGGGCCTCGTATTCCTCAAATCGGGGACGGGGCCAGGACGGACAGATCCACGCCAACCAGCAGCGGCGCGTCTCCGGCCGGCGGCTGTGGCGGTGTGCTCGAGGACCAACCGGATCACGTGACGGCCACCTCCGCTTGGAGGCCCGCGTCGCCCTTCACCTGCGCCGCCCTTAGCGCGCTGCGCAGCTCGTTGTCCGCACGCGCGGTGTCGTAGGATCGCGGAACCACAACGTCAGCTCGACTTCAGCCGTTCCGGCACTGACTCCCTAAAGGAATTCACTCAATGCTCGCCAGCCGCGCGCCCGCCGCGAGGAAGACGCCGGACGGCGCCTGCCAGGTCACGCGGCCGTCGCGATGGGCGTGCGATGGGCGTGTACTTGCATTTCCATCTTCATCGCCTCCATCACGGCGATCAGTTCGCCTTCCTTGACCTCGTCGCCCTCCCCGACTTTCCAGGCCTGCACGGTGCCGGCGATAGGAGACGGCAGGTCGGCGGCGCCGGTGGCGGTTGCCTGCTCCGGCGCTGCGGCGCTGTCGGATGGCGGCGCGTCAGCCAGGCCCCGCAGCAGTTGCGCCGGCAGGCCGAGCACCACGCGGCGGCCATCGATCTCGATGGCGGTACGCAGCAGGCTGCTGTCGTGCTGCGGCTCGGCGCGGGCAGCCGCCGCGAGCGGCTCGGCGAAGTCAGACTCGATCCATCGTGTGTGAACCTTGAAGCCATTCGCGCCAAGGAAATCGTCGTGGTCGATCACGGCGCGGTGGAACGGCACCGAGGCCACGCCTTCGATGCGGAATTCGCGCAGCGCGCGGCGCGCGCGCCAGCGCCTGTTTACGCGTGGCGCCGGTCACGATGAGCTTGGCCATCAGCGAGTCGAACGTGCCTGGCACCATCAGAGCGGCTGGAACAACGGGAGATCCCTACTTTTTGGTGCCCACGCTACGCTTCTAAGCCCTCTACTTCCTCCGCAGACAACGTCACCACCTCCCAGCCCGTATACGCATGCTGTACCAGAAGCCCTTCACCGGCCAGACGTGCATGGCGGCCCGCATCCGCTATCCTCCAGCTACGCCAATGGCAGCTACCACAGCATCAACGCGCTCTACTTGGTCGACACGAAGGGACAGCGACAGGCAGTGCGCTGGACCATGCAGCCGGAGCAACCCTATGCGCCGTTGTCCGATGCCGACAAGGGCGTGCCGTCCCGCCTTGCCGACGAACTGTCGCAACGACTGGCGTCGGGCCCGCTGCGCTGGCACCTCCTGCTGACGCTGGCAGCGCCCGGGGATCCAACTGACGATGCCACGTAGGCCTGGCCCGCCGGGCGACGCCAGGTCGATGCCGGCACGCTGGTGGTCGAACGCGACGCTGGCGGTCGAACGCGACCACGCTAAGCCTCGTCCCCTAGTGAGCACCTTCCCACCAGTGCGTGAATTGCTGCGTCTCTTTGTCGAGCCGAACCAACGCGCCCGGGTTCGGGGTGACCAGACGGTACGGCTTGCCCTGGCTCGCTTGGGCAACATGCTTGAGTGGCTCGTCCCAGTCATGAGCGGCAATGCTGAACCGGCCTACATGCGCAGGCAGCAATACCTTAGTCTGCAGATCCTCGGCTGCCTGCGCCGCCTGCTCCGGGAACATGTGAATGTTGGCCCAATGCTTGTCGTACTGCCCCATGTCAAGTGCCACGAGATCAAACCCACCGAAGCGCTCGCCGACCTCGCGGAAGTGCGGGCCGTAGCCGCTGTCGCCGCTGAAGAAGAGCCGCCGCCGGGGTGCTTCCAGCGCAAAGGCGACCCACAGGGTCTTGTTACGCGTGAGCATGCGGCCCGAGTAGTGCCGCGCCGGCAGAACATGGATGCGCAGGCCGGGCACAATCTCCAGCACGTCGTTCCAGTCTGCCTCGTGTATGCGATCCGCTGGGTAGCCCCACCGGTCGAAGTATTCCCCGACGCCCAACCCAACGACGACCTGCGCGACCTTGGGCAACAGTGCGATGGCACTGGGATAGTCCAGGTGGTCCCAGTGATCGTGCGTGACCAGCAGCACGTCGATGGGGGGCATATCCTCGGCCGTGTACGGCGACGTCCCAGGGAATGCCACGTTGGTGCGGGGGAAAGGCCCGGCGTTGGTGCTGAATACCGGATCAAGCAAGATGCGCTTGCCGTCCAGCTGCACGAAGTACGAGGAATGGCCCAGCCACACCACCACGTCCTCACCCGGTGGCAGTTCCTTGAGGTCGACACGTGTGGATGGGAGCGCAGTGGAGGGTTTGAGGTTGGGGTTGCGGTCGAGCAGCATCGAGATCACGTTGGATGCGAAGCTGGTGTCCTGTGTGCGCATCGGCGTGTCGATGAGGTTTTGGAATACCCCATTCACATAGTGAGGCGAACGCTCGATCGCTAGCTGGCGCTTACCTTCGGGCAGCGCGCCGAACTTAGGGAAATGCTGATTAAATCAGTGCGCGAGTCATCGAGGCATTGGGTGAGTGCGTTGTCATAAGCGTGTCCATGATTCAGGTCCGGTGATGAAGCGACAGATCAGTTTTGCGGAAGCGGAAAGCCACGGCAAGAAGCGGGTGACGCGCCGCCAGCGCTTCCTGACGGAGATGGAAAGCGTGGTGCCGTGGTCGCGCCTGATTGCGGCGGTCGAGCCGTACTATCCCAAGGGCAAACGTGGACGGCCGCCGATCGGACTGGAGCGAATGCTGCGCATTTACTTCCTTCAGCAGTGGTACGGGCTGTCGGACGAGGCGCTGGAAGACGCGCTGTATGACAGCATGGCGATGCGGGCGTTTGCCGGGATCGACCTGGCAGTCGAAGCGGTGCCAGACGCGACCACGCTGCTGAAGTTTCGGCGCCTGCTCGTCGAGCATGAACTGACGCGAAAGCTGTTCGACGAGATCGGCATCATGCTGTGCGAGCGGGGGCTGATGATGAAGGAAGGCACGATTGTGGATGCCACCATCATTGAGGCGCCACCGTCGACCAAGAACAAGGAGAAGAGCCGCGACCCGGAGATGCACCAGGCCAAGAAAGGCAATGCGTGGCACTTTGGCATGAAGGCCCATGTGCGACCTGCAAAGTCGCATGAGTTTCTGTTTCACGAGGTAAGTTATTGATGAAACCGGTTGTTCCATCAACCGTTCCCTACCCGGACATGCGGAGCGGGCAACTGCTCGGTGTGAAGCTCCGGGGACAACGTACCCACCGGTTCATCCGGTACGTGGGCTCGCGAGGGGCCGCGGAAACTGCCAGCACAGAGGCGGTGAAGGGGCTAGGGACGAGCGGCAACGATCAACATATGTGAACTTCCGTTAAACGTCGTCATCATCGAACAAGCCAAATGTGCTGACAGGCTTGAGCCAAAACGGCAAGCGGCAAGGTGTGGCCCCTGTGAGCTGGGCCATCATGGACAGAACGCCGCCGGCGAATAGGAAGGATCCGACCCGCTTTGAAACTCATGTGGAACAGGGTAAGCCCGTAACGCTGCCTCCCAAGGCAGGCGAACCGCAAGGAACGTTGTTGGTGTTGCGGGTATAGGAACACGGAAAAAGCGAAGGCCTTTCTGTAATGGGAAGGATACCGACTGCGACATTGTCGGACGCGAAAGCGGGCAGACTTCCGTGCGGTCATTCATGGCGAGAGAACTTTGACAAATCGTTATATGGGGGAAGGCAGATGACGGCGGCTGGTGCAAAAGCAACCGGTGCTGGTGCGCCCTCGCACGCCGAATTGATGTGGTGCCAGGCCGACTGGTCCCGCATCAAGGAGGACGTGAAGCGACTTCAGGTGCGTATCGCCAAGGCAACAATGGAAGGCCGATGGGGCAAGGTACAAGCTTTGCAACGTCTGCTGACCCGCTCGCACAGCGGCAAGATGTTGGCCGTGAAACGGGTGACAGAAAATCGCGGCAAGAGTACGTCGGGGGTCGACGGCAGGATATGGCGATCCCCAGCGGCTAAATGGAAGGGAATGGAGTCGCTGCAACATCGCGGATATCGAGCACTGCCGCTGCGACGCATCTATATTCCCAAGAGCAACGGCAAGAAGCGTCCCCTGGGAATTCCCTGTATGCGGTGCCGAGCGATGCAAGCGTTATGGAAGCTCGCTTTGGAACCTGTTGCAGAGACTCTGGCGGACCACAACTCGTACGGGTTTCGGCCCGGGCGCTCGAGCGCCGACGCCATCGAGTACTGCTTTACCACTCTCGCGAAACGCAAGTCACCGGAGTGGATTCTGGAGGGTGACATTCGTGGCTGCTTCGACAACTTCAGCCATGATTGGATCCTCAAGAACATACCGATGGATAAAGCGATCCTGCGGCGATGGCTTCAAGCTGGATTTATCGAGGAGGGAACTCTGTTTGCGACCGAAGCAGGCACCCCACAGGGGGGAATCATCTCACCGGTGATCGCAAACATGACGCTAGATGGACTTGAGGCGGCGGTGGAAGCAAGCGTGGCACCGACGGAACGCGCACGCCGAAAGTTCAAGGTAAACGTCAACCGGTATGCTGACGACTTCGTGGTGACCGGAGTATCCAGGGAGGTTCTGGAGCAACGGGTCCTTCCGGCGATCAAACAGTTCCTAGCTTTGCGGGGACTGGAACTGTCGGATGAGAAGACCAAAGTCGTGCATGTCACTGAGGGGTTCGATTTCCTAGGGCAAAACGTGCGCAAGTACGGAGGCAAGCTGCTCATCAAGCCGGCCAGAAAGAGTGAACAATCGCTCGTGGCCAAGGTCCGGGAAATCGTCGTGAAGAACTGGAGTGCCACGCAGGAGAACCTGATCCTGCAACTCAACCCGGTCATTCGGGGTTGGGGCATGTATCACCGGCACGCGGTCTCCAAATCACGATTCACAGCGATAGATGCTCACATCTGGCGCCTCTTATGGAAGTGGGCCGTGCGTCGGCACCCCACGAAAGGCATGGGCTGGGTACGGCGGCGCTACTTCCGAACGGAAGGCAATCGTACCTGGGTATTTGCCGCGGAGATCGAAGTCGACGGCCACGTCCTGCGACTTCGGCTCTTCCGGGCTGCGACGATTCCCATCGTCCGGCATGTCAAGATACGTGGCATGGCAAACGCCTTCGATCCTCGATGGTCGTCGTACTTTGCGCGCCGTCGCGCCGTGGACGTTTCTGATTGATTGCCCGGTTCCCGCAAAGGGTGCTGTGGAATGGCTTGAGCCGGATGCGGGGCGACTTGCACGTCCGGTTCTTAGGGGGCGGTGGCGCAGAAATGCGCCACTGCTACCCGACGTCGGCGTGGATGCGGCTTCTGGGCTGGTACACAGCGTGGCGGGCACTGCAGCGAACGAGTCGGACGTGTCGCAGGCACACGCTTTGTTGCATGGCCACGAGAAGCACGCGTTTGGCGACGCGGGCTACACGGGCGTCGAGAAGCGCGAGGAGACGCAAGGCAAGTCCGTGAAGTGGCAGGTGGCCGTCAAGCGCGGCAAGATCAAGACGATGCGTGACGGTGCGGTCAAGGACTTGCTGATCGCCGTCGAGCGGGCCAAGGCCCAGATCCGGGCACGGGTCGAGCATCCGTTCCACGTCATCAAGAATCTCTTTGGTCATCGCAAGGTTCGCTACAAGGGCCTGGTCAAGAACACGGCGCAGTTGTTCAGTCTGTTTGGTCTGGCGAATCTGGTGCTCGCCAGGAAGCTGTTGTTGGCCTCACAGGGGAGCAATCCGTCCTGAGCGCGCAAAGCGCGCCAGAAATGGCGCGAAATGAGCGAAAAGCGTGGCGAAGCTGGCCCGTTTCTCCCTCTTTGTGAAAAGCCAAAGCTAAAGCCGTTGGCAGCGTCATACGAAGACCTCGTTGATCAGCGATTCCCTAGGATGTTGCAGGTAGGCGTAGCCGCCTGCGGCCAGGACGACGCCCAAGATCAGCAAGGCGAGTGCGGTACGACCCAACCATTTCTTCATCGACTATTTCCCGCAGCGTACAACCGACGTCGCGCAGGCATCAGCCCCTCCAGTCGTCAGCAGCTGAGCGGACTGCTGCACAGCATTCCGTTGCATTACAGGGTTTTCGCGTAGAACGCTTTCAGCTTGCCCATTGCGGCGTCTACATACTTGGGAACCCAGTAGGTTTCGATATGCGTGGCGCCATCGATCTTGAACAACTCCTTGTCCTTCGTGCCGGTGGCCTTGGCGAACGCTTCCTCGCTCATGTAGAGGCTGTCAGCCTTGCTGCCGGCGATCATCAGTAGCGGCTTGTCGATCAGATCGATCTGGTTGGCGGCGTCGAAACTCATCAGGTCCAGCAACCCGGCTGTTTCCAGCTGCTGCCGTCGAGACGGCGAAGGTAAGCGGCCGCTAAGTGCCTTTTAAGACTCAAAAAGCCAAAACCCCGCTTGCGCGGGGTTCTGACTCTAACTACGGCGGCACGTCCCCGAAAGCCGGACCACCGCCGTCTCACGTGCCAATTCAACCGATGGATTGAGACGACTCCGAGGAAACTCCAACTCAAGCGTTCGCGGCAGTGCCGACCATGATGTCGAGTAAAATTGCGTGCTAATAAACAATCCCTGCCTCCCGCCGTCTATGAGTCTTCCCACGTCACAGGAAAAGCTTGCGAGCTTGGTCCGTGAACTTTGCAAGTTGCCAGCGGAAACCGAATGGCTGGAGTTCAAGCGCAATCGAGTGGATCCTGATCAGATTGGGGAGTACCTATCTGCTTTGTCGAATTCGGCGGCGTTGGCGCACCGTGCTCATGGTTACCTTATATGGGGAGTGGACGACGTCAGCCACGCAATCGTCGGAACAACGTTTGATCCCAAGGCGACAAAAGTCGGAAATGAAGAGTTGGAGAACTGGCTCCTGAGTCTGCTCAGCCCGAAGATTCTATTTGCATTCGATATGGTGGACATGGACGGCAAGCGTGTGGTCGTCCTCGAAATCGGAAGAGCGTATCGACACCCAGTGCAATTCAAGCACAACGAGTTCATCCGGATTGGTTCGCTGACGAAGAAGCTCAAGGAGTTTCCTGAAAAGGAGCGCGAACTCTGGAGAATCTTTGACGAAACGCCGTTCGAAGCGATGATTGCATGACGGGACCAAGCAGACGAAGAGGTTGTTTCCCTGCTGGACTATCCAGCGTATTTTGAGCTGGCCGGGATTCCTCTGCCCGAAAACAGGTCTCAGATTCTTGAACGCCTTGCAGCAGAAAGCCTGATCAGACGCAATAGCAGTGGCAGTTGGGACATCACCAATCTAGGGGCCATTCTATTCGCGAAACGCCTGGAGGACTTCGGCGGCCTCCGGCGCAAAGCTGTCAGGGTGATTGCATATGAGGGCATGGATCGGATTTCCACCCTGCGCGAGCAAGTGGGAGCGAAGGGCTACGCAGCAGGATTCGAGGGCTTGATCGGCTACATCAATGCCTTGCTGCCAGCCAACGAAGTTATCGGTAAAGCCATTCGCAAGGATGTACCAATGTATCCTGAGTTGGCCGTACGTGAACTCGCTGCCAATGCGCTCATTCACCAAGACTTCGCGTTGGGCGGCGCCGGCCCAATGATTGAGATCTTCAGAGATCGAATGGAGGTGACCAATCCTGGTAGCCCCCTGATCAATGTCGAAAGATTTCTCGACACGCCCCCTCGGTCCCGGAATGAAGGCCTCGCCTCACTCATGCGTCGCTTCGGCATTTGCGAAGAGCGGGGCAGTGGCGTGGATAAGGTGGTGTCGCTCACAGAAGCATATCAGTTGCCGGCTCCAGAGTTTGCAATCGTCTCTGACCATACTAGGGCAACCTTGTTCGCCCACAAGGAATTGACGAAGATGGACAAGGCGGATCGCGTGCGTGCCTGTTATCTGCATGCATGCCTTCGTTACGTCCAGCGTGACTACATGACAAACGCCACGCTTCGGGAGCGTTTCGGCATCACAGTACATTACAGTGCGACTGCTTCTCGCCTGATCAAGGAAGCCGTGGAGGCCGGGATGTTGCGGCCGCACGATGAAAGCGCGGGTCGCAAGTACATGAAATATGTGCCGTATTGGGCATAGGCTATTTGATGGGTTACTTCAAGAGTACGTGGCCGCGCGGCCTCCACCGATAGAAATGCTAATGAATTCAATAGGTTAGAAGGAGCACTTCTATTTGCTGGTCATTTGATGGCAGCACATCCCGCGAGCAGCATACGCCTCTTAGTAGGAGCGTTGCGGGGGGAACTGAGCCACATTGTTATATAGCCTAACTATATAACATAAAAAGTAAAAGTATTATGCGAATTTGAGCATAATACATCACATTTTAGCACTAGCTCACTACGGTCACTTTCGCCACAGCGCTGGCTATTCACCTATTTGGACGAACAACGTGAGTTCAGTGTGGCACCAGTTCCGACTCCGAGCGTGCTCGAGCAGTCGTGCGAAGCGCCGGTGTAACGCTACTTATCGCCGTAGTGGTAGCGGCAATTGACGATGACAACAGCGTCGTCGTCGGCGAAATACATTAGACGGTTGGCGTCGTCGATGCGGCGTGACCAGTAGCCGCTGAGGTTGCCGACGAGGGGTTCCGGCTTGCCGATCCCCTCAAAGGGGTTGCGCTGGATGTCCTGAATCAGCAGGTTGATGCGCTTGAGGGTCTTTCTGTCTTGGCCCTGCCAGAAGGTGTAGTCCTCCCAGGCGACGGGCATAAAGGTGATTCGGCGCGTCATTCAGCGTCCGGGTCAACCAACTCACGCTCCACCCCCTTGCCGGCGCGGTGCTGAGCGATGCCTTCCATGATGCGCTTGGCGTTGGCGGGATTCGACAGCAGGTACAGCGTTTCCACCCAACTGTCGTACTGCGCCTGCGACATCAGGACCACGTTCGGCGCGTCGCGGCGAGTGATCAGCACGGCGTCGTGGTCGTTGATGGTCTGGTCCATCACCGCTTTCAGGTTGCTGCGTGCGTCAGAGAAGTGAACGGTGCGCATAGCGCCCTCCCTCGTAAACTCGTACTAGAACCGGTACAAGTATAGCACCGGGAGGTTTATTGTGCGCTAGTGGGTTATCAGGTGGCGCCGGAGCTGTTTCGCTGGCCCGCGTGGCGGTACACACGATCGTTGTGACGAGGCAATGCACGGCTGCAGGCAGCCCTGCCAGTCCTAGCGGTTGCGAGGCGTGCAGGGCCGCGCAGATGTGGACTTTGATTCGGATACGTCTGGCGGTTAGGCGGCCGTAGGGTCGAGTGCCTGCAAGGCGTCGACTTGCGACCGCCGTGCTCACATGCCGAGCATGTGAGGTCGAGCGGTGGGCATATCTGACTGCGGAGCTCACCGAGCTGCCCAAGCGCCCGGCCGACGCGGACGTGAGCGGCCTGCAGCCAGGGCTGCTTTGCACAAAGGCAGCAGCGAGCGGGCACCGTAGCTGACCTGCCGCAACGTCCGCGGTGGACGGCGCGCTCCATAGCGGTGTCACCTCTCGCGCCAAGCGACGACGCACGTTTGCACCATCAGCACTTGCCGGGCCCGCCGCGGCTGTTTGACACTCGTGCCCACGCGCAGTTGCACCAGAGGCTGGCAGACGAAGACGCCGAAATACAGGCGCGGGAAGCGCGCCGCACCAAACGAAAGAAATCGCCGAAACAGGTCGCGGCAGAGGCGCGAGCCCAAGCCGAACAAGCCCAGATCAGCCTTTCTATCCGGGAGGTCTACCGCAAACTGGCCAGCGCCCTGCACCCTGATCGAGAAATGGATCCACAGGAGCGCGAGCGGAAAACCGCGCTGATGCAGCGTGCCAATCAGGCCTACCAGAAGAACAACCTGCTGCAACTGCTGGAACTGCAACTGGAACTGGAGCACATCGACCAAAGCTCGATCAACAGCCTCAGCGAGGATAGGCTCAAGTACGACCTGAAGAAACAACTGCGCGAACTGGGCCAGGAAATCCTGCATGTTGAAATCGGGTTCAGGCACAGCTGGGGTTACCCCGTTTCATCGGACAGATTCGCATTGGAATTTTATGTCGATGGGTTTCCTCCTTGTGATGGGGCAGTGTAGGCCCGGTGTAGCGCCGGATTCATGCCATTGACAGGCAGCTTTTCAAATTCCTGCGGGGAACGATAGCCCAGGGCGCTGTGCAAGCGGTGCGAGTTGTACCAGCCCTCAATCCAAGTGAACAACGCCTGTCGGGCGTCGTCGTGGGTGGCGAAGTGCGAGCGGTTCAGCAATTCGCACTCGAGCGTGGCAAAGAAGGCCTCACACATGGCGTTGTCGTAGGCATCGCCCACTGAACCCATGGAGGGGCGTACGCCCGCATCCCGACAGCGTTGGCCAAAGGCCACCGACGTGTACTGGCACCCCTGGTCCGAATGGTGGATCACCGACGTGGGATGTCGCTGCGCGAGCGCCATGTCCAGCGCCTGCAACATCAGCGCGGTGCGCAGGTGGTTGTCCATGGCCCAGCCCACGATGCGTCGGCTGTATACGTCGAGGACGACAGCCAGATAGTAAAAGCCGGCCTTGGTCGGAATGTACGTCGCATCGGCAACCCAAAGCTGGTTGGGGGCCTCAGCACGGAAGTGCCGCTGCACCAGATCGGCAGCGGGTCTGGCCCGCGCTGCGCGGTGCGTCGTGCAGATGAAGTGTGGCCGGCATGCCCCGCGCAGCCCGGCCTCACGCATCAGTCTCGCCACGCGCTTGCGCCCCACCCGGATGCCCTGACGCAGCAGAGCCGCGTGTACCCGGGGCACGCCATAGGTGCCGCAGGAGTGCGAGTGAATTGCTCGGATCTGCACCAGCAGCAGCTTGTCACGCACGACACGGGGGCTCGGGCTACGCCCGTTCCACGCATGGAACCCACTGCGCGAGACCTTAAGCAGCCGGGCCATGGTGGACAGCGGATAACGAGCTTGGTTCGCCTTCATGAATTCGTACCCTTGTCGGGCAGCGAGTCGGTCTCCCGGGCGAACCAAGCCGCGGCTTTTGCAAGTATCTCCCTCTCCATTTTGAGCTGCCGGTTCTCACGGCGTAGCCGTGTGAGCTCCTGGTGCTCGGCACTGGTCAGGCCATCATGACGTGTGCCTGCGTCACGCTCGGCCTGTGCAACCCAGTTGTAAATGGTCTGAGCCGTGGGTTCGAATTCTTTGGCCAGATCTTCGGGGCGGCGACCTGCATGGACCAAGTCAACCATTTGCTGACGGAAGACAGTGCTGTACGGTGGGCGCGTTTTCGGCATAGTGCACCTCCTGTTTACTCAAGATAGGCACTGTCCGAAAAAGCGGGTCACCTCCAGTTGAATCTCGCTGCGTGCCCAGTTTTTGGGGACGTAGCGAATCCAAAATTGAGTTTGCTATGCAAGAGTGGAGGGGCAGAAGCCGAATGGGAGTTGGTTGGGACTGCTCTGCCAAGCTACGGACCCAACTGACTCGCTGCGGCGTGAGCAATGTCCGCGACCCTCGCCGCTATCTCACACCCGGCACGGTAGTGAAGTAAGAATCGGAAAAGTAATGCTGCTATCTCTCCCAGCGGTCGTGCAAGACCTATGGACGGCCCAGCAAGCTCTGGTGCAGTTCTATGGGAATACAGGGCTCAGGTTCACGCTTGATGGTCGCCTTGTGGGCGACATTGCAGAAACTGTAGCACTGCATCACTTTGACTTGGTTGCTCCCAAGAAGAGAACTAAGGGTGTGGATGCCTTCACCCGGACCGGGCGTAGCGTGCAGGTGAAGGCCACGGGCCAAGCTGATCGAGGTCCTGCGTTCACACCTGCTAGCGGGGTCGCGGATCATCTGTTGTTTTTCCAGTTCGATTTCGCTGCGGGTACGGCATCGGTTGTTTACAACGGCCCCGAGGCACCTGTTCGAGGGCTTGCCGCGCTGCGCTCAGGTGTTAGTGCCTGGGAGGGAAACACTGGCCGCCTCGCTCGGCCACCATGCACTGCACAATCATCTCTAAGCCCTTGGGCCCCATCATTCCTACAAGCCAGGTGCTTGAACCAGCGGCAGCAATTCATTGTGTGGCACCTTTGCTGCGACCGCTAGAATATCAGCAATTCTTATAACGAATGTTCCTTGCCAAGTAGGCGGCAGTAGCTTGGATGAAGTCCCAGGGCATCGCTAGAACGCGGCTCGGGCGCGGCCTCTCGACAACATACCTTGGCGACAGGTAAAGCTGCCTCGTACAGGTGTTTGAGCCGAAATGCACAGGGTTCAGCCTTGTCGCGGGACCGTACTGGCGGTCTCCAGCTTCTTCCGGAGACGCATCTAGTTGCGAAGCGCGTCGTCAGACAGGGGCCCGTCGCACACCTCCAGCCATGACGGCCGCGTGTCCATCCAAGCATTGGCAAATCTCTCGTACTTCGCCCGCTCTTGCCGCGCGAGGACCTTCCGCACGGCGGGACTGTCCGGATCCTCGCAGAAGTGTCTGAGAGCAACCTCGCGAGCGTGCCGGTACTCTGCCCAGAACGCATCTGTGCGCTCGGAGATCATGAAGTCGAATTGCGCCCGCACCATCATGATTTTGGAAACATCGACCGCACCATCGCTTTCGTTGGTGGGTAGCAGCCAACGGGCAAACTGCTTCTTTGCAACAGCGTGCCCATGGCTCACGTTGCCGATGCCGATCATGGTTGCCGACAGCGCTCGCAGCGTCTTGCTCAGTAGCGACACCTGGACAAGAAGGGCCGTACTTTCCAGCCATTCAAGCAGAACGGACGCCGGATTCTCTGGATTTTGATAGATATGCATGGGGATAGCATGAGGATCACCGAAAACACGCCGAACAAGAAGCGTGCGCGAACGGTTCAGCCTACAGATATCGGCGTGAGCGCAAGCACTCTGAAGCCGTATAGCAACATGCCACCCTAGAAAACGCTTCCCACGATGGAGCCTATCCCACAACAAAAAGAAGCCGAGGTCTGAACAGATGCGAAATGACTGCCCAACAGATGAGACCAGATCCCGTCGTTGCAAACCATTGCCCTTCGGAAACATGACATTGCCCTACGAGGGGATTAACAGAAACATGGAAACATGCAAGGCAAGAATACAGACGCTGGATGTGAGAATGTTCTCAAATAAGCCAGGCTTCCTGGCAATATTTGACGAAATGATGTGCGGTTCGCTTTAGAACGGCAGGTCGTCGAGCTGGGGTACCGCCGCCCGATACTTGAATTGGCTCAGCCAGGGCTTTGACCTTACTAATGTCTTCGAGCACCAGCAGATCGTCTTCAAGGGCACGCAGGTTCTGTTGAAGGCAAACGATCTCCGCAGCCAGATTGCGCATAACCGTACCGGGAGACAACTCGACATAGGGTGGAATGCCATAGCTTGGAGGTGACCCGCTTTTTCGGACAGTGCCTATCTTGAGTAAACAGGAGGTGCACTATGCCGAAAACGCGCCCACCGTACAGCACTGTCTTCCGTCAGCAAATGGTTGACTTGGTCCATGCAGGTCGCCGCCCCGAAGATCTGGCCAAAGAATTCGAACCCACGGCTCAGACCATTTACAACTGGGTTGCACAGGCCGAGCGTGACGCAGGCACACGTCATGATGGCCTGACCAGTGCCGAGCACCAGGAGCTCACACGGCTACGCCGTGAGAACCGGCAGCTCAAAATGGAGAGGGAGATACTTGCAAAAGCCGCGGCTTGGTTCGCCCGGGAGACCGACTCGCTGCCCGACAAGGGTACGAATTCATGAAGGCGAACCAAGCTCGTTATCCGCTGTCCACCATGGCCCGGCTGCTTAAGGTCTCGCGCAGTGGGTTCCATGCGTGGAACGGGCGTAGCCCGAGCCCCCGTGTCGTGCGTGACAAGCTGCTGCTGGTGCAGATCCGAGCAATTCACTCGCACTCCTGCGGCACCTATGGCGTGCCCCGGGTACACGCGGCTCTGCTGCGTCAGGGCATCCGGGTGGGGCGCAAGCGCGTGGCGAGACTGATGCGTGAGGCCGGGCTGCGCGGGGCATGCCGGCCACACTTCATCTGCACGACGCACCGCGCAGCGCGGGCCAGACCCGCTGCCGATCTGGTGCAGCGGCACTTCCGTGCTGAGGCCCCCAACCAGCTTTGGGTTGCCGATGCGACGTACATTCCGACCAAGGCCGGCTTTTACTATCTGGCTGTCGTCCTCGACGTATACAGCCGACGCATCGTGGGCTGGGCCATGGACAACCACCTGCGCACCGCGCTGATGTTGCAGGCGCTGGACATGGCGCTCGCGCAGCGACATCCCACGTCGGTGATCCACCATTCGGACCAGGGGTGCCAGTACACGTCGGTGGCCTTTGGCCAACGCTGTCGGGATGCGGGCGTACGCCCCTCCATGGGTTCAGTGGGCGATGCCTACGACAACGCCATGTGTGAGGCCTTCTTTGCCACGCTCGAGTGCGAATTGCTGAACCGCTCGCACTTCGCCACCCACGACGACGCCCGACAGGCGTTGTTCACTTGGATTGAGGGCTGGTACAACTCGCACCGCTTGCACAGCGCCCTGGGCTATCGTTCCCCGCAGGAATTTGAAAAGCTGCCTGTCAATGGCATGAATCCGGCGCTACACCGGGCCTACACTGCCCCATCACAAGGAGGAAACCCATCGACATAAAATTCCAATGCGAATCTGTCCGATGAAACGGGGTAACCCCAAACTGCGACTCAGGTCATTGGTTGACTACATCCTTGAACTTCTGGCCAGCCTTGAACTTCACGGTCTTTGCGGCCTCGACCTTGATTTCCTCGCCCGTGCGGGGATTGCGCGCCACACGCTCACTGCGCTCGCCCTGGCTAAACGTGCCAAAGCCAATCAGGCTCAGAGTGTCGCCCTTGCCCACAGCCTCCATGATGGTGCTGAGAGTCACATTCAGCGTTTGCTCCGCCTTGGCTTTGGTCAGGCCATCTACACCCGCCGCAATCGCGTCGATCAGTTCGCTCTTGGTCATGCTTTGCTATCCCTTCGTTAGCTACCGGCCAACATTCGGGGCGCGATTCGCGCCGTTTCCTATCCTAGTCATCAAGCGGAGAGAGGATCCATGATCCTCATTTTTCCAGATCGATCTGCACGCCCTCGCAGGCAAGTTCGTCGTTGAGCCAATCGGGACCACACCCGCTTGGGTCGCAGTTGCGGCATCGAAATCGTCGAGCAAGGCCTGGAGCGGAACAGCGATTGCTTCGCGTCTGGCCCACCGCAGTTCGGTTCGCTCCGACCCCGCTTCTCCGATGTGAGTCGTGATGCTAAACGGCTACCGTGGCTTCAGGCATTTTAGTCCTTCCAGCATTGCGCGCGCGCGTTCGGATTGCTCGCGTGTCCAACGATCAGAAATCTTCGTGTGTGCCGTGCCGGACACCACGGCGAGTTGAATTTCGGCACCATGGCGCTTGCCTAGGATGTCGCGTGCGTGCTCGCAGAATTGCTCGGCCAGCTCCTGTGTTTCCAGTTGAACACGGCCTACTGCGCTGGTAAGACGTACCGATGGCCCAACAAATATGTCGTCTTTCTCGTGCACGGCCCACAATACCGCCGAAACATTACGCAAGGCATGAGAGTTCATCACCCTGACGGTGAAGTAATCACGATTCGTTGGCGGCCAAACCGGCTTGTATGGCTTCGGACCACGTGGCGTTGTGGGATTGGTCATGAAGGCTTTCCCTATCTATCGATCAAACTTTCGTCAGTCGATGGTAAGCAGTTCGAGTTCGCCCAAGTTTCCCATGAAAATTGGGTTCCAGGATGGCCAACAAACCTTCGGCAGCAACATTGATCGGCGGAGACCGGACGATGGCACGGCTCAACACTATCCAGGTGCGCGGCTCCCTTGACTTTGTGACTGCATCGGTAGAGTGAATAGCATGCAACGCAACTCCATGCCGATGACCACTCAGCTTTCCCTGCCCCTCACACCAAGACCCACCAGCGAGCCAGCACTGCTGTTGATGGCATGCTCGGGCATGAAGCTCGATCGGCATGCACCTGCCATTGATCTCTATACGGGCGTCATGTATCAATCGTACCGGGCACACCTGCGCAGCGATGCGGCGCCCCATGTCCTGATCCTGTCCGCACGTCACGGCTTCCTGCATCCCGACACCGAAATTGCGCCATATGACGAGCGCATGACGCGGCAACGCGCCGACGAGATGATGGCCGACTTGTCGAGCTATCTTCGGCCCGGTGCCTGGCCAACTCGCGTCGGCACGGTGATGCTCGCCGGCGGCAAGGAATATCGGCGCATCATGCGAGCCGCGCTGGCCCGCCGGTACGGCCCTGCCCTGCCTGTCATGCACGAAACCAATGGAGGAATCGGCACGCAGCGATCGCAGCTCGGCGCCTTTCTTGCCGGGCTGAAGCCTGCGTTCCGCGACCAGATCGGCCAGCATGCCAACGGCACACCGATCTTTCGCGCCTATGGACGGATCCAGGCCGGCACAATCGCCACCCTGCGCTACCGTGCCGCGCCCGCTCTCCCCGCCCGTCAGGCTCGCGTCCTTTCGGTCTTCAACGGGCCGAGCGGCCCCACGGCCGATGTTGAGGTGGGAGAGTTTGTGCGCGGGCGCGTGAAAGTCTGCCCCCGCTGGGTCAGCGTCGCGGATCTCCAGCCTCTCACCGGGGAGCCGGCATGAGCGAACTTGACCGACAGCTGCATCGGGAAGCGCTAGAGCTATGTCAAACGGGACCGGCAACACCCGACAAACTTGTTGCGCTGGCCCATACAGGGCTGAAGGCGTGGGCGAAGATCGGCAATCTCCAGTTCCCGCCCGAAAAGCGGTATGCGCTGCTACAGGAGATCATGCGCTACTGCGCCGACGAATGCCTGCTCGCGTGCTGTTTCACGCAGGAGGATCGCTTAGAGCGGATCGCGGGCATGCTCGATGCCGCCTACCCCCGCTATGCCTGCACCCGCGCAAGGCTCGCCGCGCGCCGCAACCGTTATGGGCGGCCGCGATTCTGACCTCTCGCCTGCAAGCCATATCCGCCGCATTGCGGCGGCAGGGGTGTGGGATGGGTCAAATTCAGTATATAACAGCGGGTATGACAAGGCCGTTTCATAATTGCGGCGGCATCTTCAGGTTCATGTTGTGAACGACCGCAAGGGCTCGAACGACATCGCCCAGCCGCGTCCAGTGATAGGGGAATAGCCCGCCCAGCGACCCGGCGACGATCTCGCGATATGTGAGACGGATGGCGGATGCCCTGGCCGAGTTGCCGTTGGCGGCGGCCCCACGCATCACCGCTGCGCGAAGGTGCAGGTGATCGCGCTCGAGGATGGGATGGTTGTCGACGTCAGTCAAAGTTACCCGGGATCTGTGCACGACAAGCGAATCTGGAATATGGAGTCTGACCGGCTTCGCCCGCGCTCCGAGGATTGGTATTGGGCGAGAAGGCCTACGCCGGGGGGATTGGTGAAGGAGAACTGCTGCATCGCCCCATCAAGCGCGGTGAAAGCGCGTGGCGACTGGCAAAGGATGCCGCGAAGCGTTGGAATAGGAAGCTCTCTAAGGCTTGTAACCCGAATACGCCTTGGTATCCGTAGAGGCGACGCGAATGCAAGTGGAATCCACAATGAGCACGGACTGACGCACTTTCCAATTCTTCAGCCGTGCGAAGCAATGCTCGATTCGCACCCGGACCCGACTCCAGTCAGCGCCCGCATCGCACGAAGGCTCAGGTTGTTGCGCCACTTGATGAGAGTCAGGCAAAGGGAAATTCCTTGCATGAAGCGACCTATTCCGTACAATCCAACCATCTTTCTATTCGTCACTCTTGTTCTGATGGCACAAGGCACCGCAGACACGCAGTCGCAGGAATGGTTCGATTTTGTCGAACAGCGCGTGCTCGTTCTGCCAAGCCCGACACCCGAACTATTGCGGACGTGCCTTGCCCTGACGCTTCAATGCAAGAACCTCTACAACACCATCCACTACATGGTGCGCGGTGTCCTCACCGCCTATGCGTGGGACGGCAAGGCAAAATGCTGGCGAATGAAGGGCGATCTGCATGCTGCCCAGACCGAAGCGATCCTGGCTTTCAACGCGGCGGTGGGCAAGATCAATCAAGCCCGACAAGTCAAGTACGAAGAGGCGATCGCGGCGGGCGGCAAGAAGGCGGAAAAGGCCAAGCTGACACTGTTGCCCAGTTTTGAGGTGGAGGTCAAGAACCTGTACCGTTCGTTGCTCGACATCACCGTTCTGGACAATGTTGCGCGTTTGCGACCGGACCAGACAGGTCAGGTCGTCTACCGCCGCCTGCCGGCGAAGGCGGCCCAGTTGGTGTTGGCCCGCTACAAGGATGCATGGACCGGCTACTTCAAGGCAGACAAGGTCTATCGCGCCAATGGCGCGGGCGCAGCAGCCATGACTGGTGCGCCGCGCCGCCCGGATTACCTCGCCAAGAGAGACCGGTTTGTCTTGGAGTTGCCACTCACCCAGATCGGCGCAACCCTGATCGGCCTCGGTGATCGCGACATTCCCGTCGACTTCGAGGAAACGCTGTCGCTGAGCGAGGCGGAGATGATCGCATGGAACGCCTATCGCATCGGCGAACAGGTTGAGCGGGCGGCGACCAAGCGAGGCCTGCATCACGCCTCGCCGCAACATCTGCGCATCGTTCCGCAAGGCAATCGCATCAAGATCGAGGTTGTCTTGCGCGTGGCGATGCGCATCCCCGCCGACTCGCTGCTGGCAAGGCTAAAGCAATCGCTGGGGGATGCGCTGGACCAGGCAGCGTCCGAGCGCAATGCAGCATTGATCGACGCGTTAGCCGACCTCGATGTGCCGGCCGTCGGCGCCGATCGTGGGTTGAACAACACGCTCGCCCTCGCATTCACCACCGGCCACAACGCGGAGGTGATCAGTGGCGGCCGACTGGACCACATTCTGGGGCGGCTGGACGCCGAGCTCGATGCAGTGAAGTCAAGGTTGACGACGCCAGAGGTGCGTGCCCTCCAGGCGCGCATGGAAAACCTCCAGATCGCCGGGTCAAAGCTCCCTCGTGCCGAGCGCATTGCGTTGGCCAAGGGTCTCAAGGCAATCTACGCCACCCCCGAGTACCAGGAGGTTCGTGGGCGACGCGAGCGGTGGTTGGACGACTACTTTCACAAGCTGAGCCGGGGCGTGGTGAAGCTGTGCGTCGAGCGTGGCGTGCAGGTGATCGTGTTGGGTCAGAACAAGGGCTGGAAGGACGGCGTCAACATGGGGCGCGAGCAGAACCGGCGCTTCGGCCGCGCGCCCCTGACGCGCCTGATCACCAGGATTCGCTACAAGGCAGAAGCGGCGGGGCTTGTCGTCGTGACAACCGAAGAGTCCTACACGAGCAAGACCAGCTTTGTCAGCAATGAGCCGCTGAAGACCCGGACCCCGGAAGCGTCCAAGAATAAGGAGGAGCCAAAACAGGCCGTTGAATCCCCGCAGCAACCGCAGCCGGCGCAAGCCGACACCACCGAGGCCCCGGCCAAGCCGATGGGCTGGCGTCTTAAGGACGAGCGGCACACGTTCGTCAACCCCCGGGAAACTGGACGCCTGGCTCGTGTACACGCGGATGTGAACGGTGCTTTCAACATAGTGCGCAAGGTGTTCAAGCGGTTCGCCTATCATCGCGGACTGAGCCTAAACTACCGACTTTCGCGCGTTAGCCCGCGATTGGGGCTGACAGCCATCCTGGCAAATAGTAGGCGTGTCGAACGCGCCGATTTGGGAACAGCGGTGCGCAGTAACAGGCGAATGCTCCGCAACTTCATATCCCGGCCTTCGGCCGGGGAATTATGAAACAAGCCTGACACAAATGGACTCCCTCTGGCTCAGCAATCCCACCCTGGCCTACCGTGACTGGCAGGCGCGTGAGGCGGCTGGCGCTGATCGCCGCCCTTTCTCCGCGCGCTCGATCGTCCAGCACCAGGCGATGTTCGAGAACTTCCGACGACACCTGCTAGCGAGGAGCGCGACCGTTGCCTCATTTGGCACCGCCGATATCGAGGCGTTTTTGCAGACGCCTGACGCCAGGTCATACTCTCTGGCCACACGCATGCGGTACGTAAAGCTGCTGGACCGCTTGTGCCGGCATCTGGTCTTCGCCGGTGTGCGCCTGGACAACCCAGCCGCCCTGATGCTCTCCGCCGAGCGCTGGCCAGACCAAGAGCCCACACCCCAGTTCCTTGACGAGGCCGAGGACGCGCGGCTGCAGGCCTATCTTCAATGCCCTGCCGACGATCTGGCCGGCTTGCGTAGCCGGGCAATCGTCGCGATGTTTCTCTCAACGGGGATTACCGCAGCAGAAGCCCGAGCTGCGCGTTTGGGCGACCTAGTGCCAGATGCAAACCCGCCCTATCTCTTCGTGACGGGACATGGGGCGCGGGATGGGCGCACTGTTCGCTTGGCCGAATTCGCTGTACCCCTACTTCAGGCCTGGCATGCCCGCCGCGCAACGCTTCCCGTCGACGGCGACCTGCTTTTTACCCTTACCCCGGATGGCCGCCCCATCACCGACATGAGCTTTGGCCGGATCGTGGCCGTCGCGCTGGAAGCAATAGAATTCTCCGGCGTCGAGCCAAGTCCCCGCACACTGCGCAATACGTTTTGCCGGCGTCAGCTGCTCGCAGGCTGTACGCACGACGACGTGACCCGGATCTTAGGACTTGCCAGCAATCGCACCTGCGACCGCATTGCCGCTACCATTTCGGCTGCCCGACGGCGAAAAATCCTGAAATGATCGGGATTTCAGCGCATCTCACTATTGCACTCGCGCTTGCTTTTGCTATTCTTCGCGGATGCGATGTACGCGATATCCCGCGCGCACGCATTTCTTAAGGTACGACTATGGCCACGAAAGCATCCGCGAAGACTGCAACGAAGACTGCCGCAAAGAAGGCTGCCCCCGCAAAGAAGGCTGCCCCGGCAAAGAAAGTCGCTCCGGCTAAGAAGGCTGCCGCAGCCTCCCCGGTTGCCAAGCCGCTGAAGGACACGTTCAACAAGTCGAGCCTCCTCGCCCATCTGGTCGCCCAGTCCGAACTGGACAAGAAGACCGTCCAAACCGTTCTGACTCACCTGGAAAACACCATGGTGAGCGCGATCCACAAGAAAGGCGCAGGCGAGTTCACCTTCCCCGGCCTGTTCAAGGTCTCGGCCATCCAGGTTCCGGCCACGAAAAAGCGCTTCGGCAAGAATCCGTTCACGGGCCAGGACCAATGGTTTGCCGCCAAGCCGGCCAGCGTGAAGGTGAAGGTTCGCGCGATGAAGAAGCTGAAGGACGCCGCGATGTAATCGCCACGGTTCCCACGAACCAAAGAAAAAGCCCCGAGATTTTGCGATGTCGGGGCTTTTTCCATGGGCGCTTAGAAGAGGGATTGCTGCGGCGTAGCAGCTTGCCGCCACGCCAGCTGACTGCTCGCCGGAAGGTCCTCGAAAGATGCCGCCCGCGAACGCAACGCACCCACATCGTAGTCGAGGGTGAGCCCGAGGCGATCCTTGTACGCGGTACGGCGCGCAATTTCGTCGTGCTCCGCCCGCTGCGAATGAGAAAGCGTCAGGCACCCATACTGCGCGTACCACCGGTAGCCAGCCGTCACCTGGCCGGGTCCCACGCCAACGTCATGGATCTCCAGCAAGCGATCGACCTCGAACTCTGAGATCAGGAACGCCGCCTCCGCGTCAACGGAGAACTGCTGTGCAGTAGGCAACGCCCATACTTCACGGCCATCAGCTGTGACCTGCAGCGCAGGACCACAGGCGGAGTCGGCCGTTAAGCTCTCGAGGTAGGGATCTCGCAGGCCAGTCCATTCCGCCGGTTCAGCCGTGTCGTCCCATTCCGATCCCACGTGCAGGAAGCGCGCCGTCGGCACCGCGGTCTGGGCGACTTGGGGCAGATCGGGAATGTCATACCGGACGCCCCGCTGGTGGATGTCCCGCCAGTCCGCCCATGCGGCGAAGGGTCTGGCTAGCCCATTGAGCGACTGCAGCGCATCCACGGCAACAAGCAGGTCCAGGGGCAGCAGCTCGAACTTCGGCCGCTCTCCAACGCGCTCAGCACGGCATTGCTCATCGTAGTCCAGCTGGAGCATGTACCGCACCAGTTCCCGGACCATTGTAGGGTGGTACGTGTCCGGCTGTACCTTGATCCAGCCCCCGCGGATGGTTCGACCCACCCAGTGCCGCCGCGACCAGTCAAACCGCGTGTTGCGGATAAACCGGTTCAGGCGCTGCAGGCCTGCAGCGTATGCGTAGCGCCCGTCGCACTCGACCATGTTGGCAAGGCTCTTGTCCTCTGCCATCTGGCAGACGTGGCAGCCGAGACGAGCCCCGCACTTGCCCTGCCGACGCGAGCCCGCACCTTCAAGAATTGCATCCGCCACGACGGCGCAGGACGTCCCGACCGCATGGGCATAGATGCGCCGCATATCCTCGAAGTCGGAGTAGCCGGGACGCGCCCCACCTCCATACAGCGCGATGCCCTCCCAAATATCGTCATCCTGCCAGTGGCAAACGGGGCTCAACACCAGGTCGCCGTCCTGGTTGCGCGCCGGCAGCGTGGCTGATTCACCGCGCTCCCGCATGCTGATGCTACGCCGCGTGCTTTCCCCAAAGCGGGTGCCAAGCAACGTCACCGGCTCCGCGTGGCCCTGTCCTCCCAACGACCGAAAGAGTTGTCGACGGAAGGTGCGTTGTGGCGAAATTTTTAAGTCCGTTGAGTTAGGATGACCCGTGGTTTGAAGTGTAAATAGCATCCATTAAGTCCCTGTTTTCAAAGGGAAAAGACGTTATTTTCACGGTGATCGGACGGTGCCATCATTCTTCTCATATGGGCTACGGCACCAATGTGTCAATAAATTCCGAGGCCTTAGCTATCTAAGGCAGTAGTGCAGTTCGGAGCCACGTGAGGCAGTTGGCTTACGTCGTTGATTGGCGGGGCGAACTTTGTAGCGCAATTTGCGAAGGAACCAGAAGCTGGTCAATCGGAACTAAGAACCTACACGTAGATGCAGAAGATTCTTAAATGAGCAACGACACGTATCCCGCAACCGTTATCTACCCGGACGGGGCCAGTATGGCAATCTCCCTCCCCTTGGCGACAGATAGGCGTCTGAGCGCCATACAGGAAATCGTCGGTGGGTGCATCGAGGGTATTCCTCTTTCGTCCGGTCGATACATGTTTCTGAGCGAAAACGGAAATGCTAGCGCCGTCAACCACATAGCCACCGAAATGGCGCGCGATTCCGAGTCCATCATGGCGGACGATTACATTGCGGGCGTGGCTGTAATCGTGCCGATGGAGTTGTCGGACTAATGCCGCAAGCAGCAATGCAGCACCAGCGCTCTCGTTACACGATCCGCACTGTGATGTTCGAGGACGGCGAGCGTACGCCCATCCTCGTTGACGCCAGGCGCGGCTTGCCGTTGTTCGACCCTTGCGTATACGTCTCCACCGAAATCAGGCCGAAGACGGGTTCGGCCGCCACTATCGAACAGGCTCTGCGAGGCGTTCAATTTCTTCTAACCTTCGTTGCCGACCGCCAAATCGACCTTTCTGAGCGCTTTTCTGCCGGCCGGTTTCTGGATCTTCACGAGCTTGACGACCTGGTGCGTGCTGCGTACCTGCCCTTTGGCAAGGCTGCGCTACAAGCTGGGAATCCACAACCCGTAAATCCGAAGGTAGTGAGCTTCGATAAGGTGCGCAAGCGTGCCCCCAAGGTAAAGGAAGGAGCGACGGTGGCCGTCAGCACCGTCGCCATTCGGCTCTACTATGCCAGCGCCTACCTGGAATGGATGGGGCATCGCGCGGCACGACAAGTATCCAAGACACTTGAGGAAAAAAATAACTACATGGCGCTCCTTCGGGAGTTTCTTGGCCGTCTGCGCTCACGAACCCCCAGCTCGCGTGCGAGCCCAAGCCGTCTCAGCTTGAACGCAGACCAGAAAGCCGAACTGCTTCGGATCATCGAGCCGGGTTGCCCAGATAACCCATGGAATGGCGCCTTTGTCCGCGACCGTAATCGGCTCATCGTTCTATGGGGCCTCGGGACCGGTCTGCGACGTGGTGAGTTGCTTGGCTTGCGCATCAAATTGCTCAACCTGCGCCAGCATACGGCTGACATTATCCGCCGGCCGGATGACAAGAACGATCCGCGGAAATATCAGCCCAACACCAAAACCCGGGAGCGCGCCATCGGCATCAGCGAAGAATTGGCCTACTGGACGCACGAGCACATCGTCAAGCGCCGCTCGATGGTTCGTGGTGCCCGAAAGCACGATTTTCTGTTCGTGTCGGAGCATACCGGTCGCCCATTATCGCTGGCGGCGCTGTCCAAGATCTTCCGCTCCCTTCGCGAACGGCAACCAGCCGTTGGCGAGGCGCTGACCTCGCATGTACTACGGCATACATGGAACGAGGATTTTTCAGACATTGCTGAAAAGGCCGGACTAGCGCCGACAGACGAGCGCCGGGCCCGTAACCACGCCATGGGTTGGTCTGATCTCTCGAAGAGTTCAGATCACTACCTGAGGCGCCGCACACGGAAACTATCGACAGAAGCTTCGGTGCGGATTCAGCAATCGGTCATTCGCGAGGCAACCAGATCGCAGAAGTATGAATAGCACCAATACTGCCGTAGTCACAGCAGCACCGCGTGCATCTACGCGAACCATCGACGGCATCGAGTTCGATCCGACTGAGCGGCAATGGACCATTCCAACCGCACACGGAAGCGTCTGCTTCAACTTCGACAACCTGCCTGGTGCCACAGAACGTAAGCGCCCGGCGAACCCGTCTTGACAGGGCTATGCAGAGAGGACGGAAGCGGTCCAGCGATGGGGCAGGAGCTCTGCGATGTCGGCAGTCTTCTGGGTTGGCAGTCGCGTAAGTACGTCTTTCAGATAGGCGTAGGGATCATGGCCGTTGAGCTTTGCCGACTGAATCAGGCCCATGATTGCTGCCGCACGCTGACCAGCGCGCAGCGAGCCCGCGAACAGCCAGTTTGATCTTTCATGCACATAGTTGCATGAAAGATCTAATGCGAACAGCGTTTTTATGTCGCGTTGACCGATGCGGTCCAGTGGTCGCGCAGTCAAAGCGCAGTCGCCAGCCAAGTCAGACGGAACTGGACTTCACATAAAAACGGGAGTCTCCTGCAGTGGCCATACCACTGCAGGAGCCGTCATGGATACGCTTCCTTCACTTCACGCTGTACCGGCCTCGTGGCTGCACGACAGCGTTTTAGCTCCGTACGTCGCAGGCTATTGGAAGTACCTCGTCGGGCAAGGCTACGCCGACCACACCGCAAAGGTTTACCTGTATTGTGTAGCTCACTTCGCCCGCTGGATACGACGACGTCGGATTGCTGCGTGTGACCTTACAGATGATTCAGTTCGGAGGTTTATTACTGAACACCTTCCGCGCTGTACCTGCCCGCCGCCAGTGCGAAGGTACGCGCGCGATGTCCGAGCGGCACTGCGGCATCTGCTCATCTCACTGGATGAGGCCGGTGTGCTACGTAAGGTCAAGGTTGTCTCCGCGGTTGACGACGAACTTTGCCGCTTCGATGAATACATGAACCACGCTCGCGGACTGGCGCGAAGTACGCGAATGCAACGTCTCAAGATCCTGCGATCTTTCCTGCAACAGAGCCAGGTTGCTGGCTCGCGCGTGCTGACTTGTCCTACCCAGGACGAACTGCGGCAGTTCATCGACATAGAGCTTCGGCGACTTTGCCCGGCCAGTGTAAAGCTTGTCGCGGGCACGCTGCGCGCGTATCTCCGTTATCGAGCAACATTGGGTGACGCAGTGGTGCACTTGCTGCCGGTCATCACATCACCTGCGAACCGGCGGCTCGCAACGTTGCCGCAGACGCTGTCACCGCAGGAGGTCGTGCAGTTGCTTGACGCTTTCCCGCAAGGGTTGCCATCCAGGCGTCGCGCTTACGCAATGGTCCGCTGTCTCGTCGACCTGGGCCTGCGAGCCAGCGAAGTTGTTGGAATCGATCTGGACGACATCGACTGGGAAGCGGGAACGCTCCGCATCGTCAAGAACAAATCACGTCGAGTCGACGTGCTGCCGTTACCGCAGAGGACGGGCCAGGCCATCGCAACCTATCTTCGCGCAGAGCGACCTCCGACGACAAGCAGACGAGTGTTTGTTCGCCATGTCGCGCCGGTCGATATCCCCATCGGTCCCGAGGTATTGCGCAAGATCGTACGCGAGGCCTATTGCCGCAGCGGACTACCCCATACGCGGGTGCACATACTGAGGCACGCGCTGGCAAGTCGGCTGCTGGCCACCGGGAGCACCCTCAAGGAGGTAGCGGACGTGCTGCGTCATCGTGAACTCGACACGTCAATGATCTACACGAAGGTCGACATGGTCCACTTATCGGCCGTTGCTATGCCATGGCCTGGAGGCGCGATATGAGCACCGGAAACAACACGATCGAAGTGGCTGTCGAACGCTATCTGGCGCACCGCAGAGGACTCGGCTTCGAACTGAGTATTACCGGCCAGCAACTGATGCGCTTTGCCAGATACGCAGATGCACACGGGCACCAAGGGCCTCTGACACTCGAGGTGCAACTCGACTGGGCGCGAGAGCATGTCAAACGCACCGGACCGGTGACCTGGGCTCGCAGGCTGGAAGTCGTTCGACCTTTCGCGGCGTACTACCGTCAATTCGAGCCGGACACAGAGATCCCCGACTTACACACCTTCGGGTCAGGCCATCGGCGCCTGGCGCCGCACATCTACACCGAGCAGGAGGTGTGCAATCTGCTCGAGCAGGCCGGCGGCCTGCCCCCTCCGGGTGGAGTGCGGCCCGCAACCTACCGAACGCTGTTCGGCCTCATTTCCGCCGTCGGGCTCAGGCTTTCAGAAGCCTTGAACCTTCGTGATGGTGACGTTGATTTGCGACGTGGAAGTCTGACCGTACGTCACACCAAGTTCAACAAGTCGCGCTGCCTGCCGTTGCACAGCAGCGTCGTACAAGCGCTCAACGAATACCGGCAACTTCGTGATCGGCACGTCGAAGTCCGTGCGGACATGCCCTTCTTCGTGTCACCGTCGGGCTGCGCGCTGCCGAAGAGGACGGTTGACGGCGTCTTCGATCAGCTGCGCCGGCAATTGGGTTGGCAGGCACGTGGAGGCCACGCAAATCCGCGCATTCAGGATCTTCGTCACAGCTTCGCCGTGGCTCGATTACAGCGATGGTACGAGACGGGAGAGACCGTCGATCATGCCATGCTCTGGTTATGCACCTACCTTGGTCATGCCAGCATCTCGGACACTTACTGGTACCTCAGCGGCACGCCGGAACTTATGTCGCTGGTCGGCACGAAGTTCGAGAGTTTCGCACTGGAGGAGATGCGTCATGCCTAGCTCAACCTCACCCACCTTCGCCGGCCTGGTGCAGGAGTTCTTCACCGACTACATGTTGCAGCAGCGAGCGCTTAGCCCCTGTACCGTCGCGTCCTATCGCGATGCCTTCTTGCTCATGTTGCGCTTTGCCGAGCAACACCTGGCCAAGCCGCCGTCGGCATTGCAGTTGGCTGACATTGACGCGAAGTTCCTGGCCAGTTTCCTTGAGCATCTTGAACGGGACCGGCACAACACGGTGCGCAGCCGCAATATTCGGCTGGCGGCCATACGGTCGTTCCTGCGGTTCGCCGCTCGGCGCGACGTCTCGAACCTGCGTGTCATTGAGCAGGCGCTGGCAGTTCCAACGAAACGCTTCGACAGGCCGATGATCGGATTCCTGTCGAAGGAACAAATGCTGGCCGTCATGGACATTTCGACGGCGAGCTGGCTCGGTCATCGAGATCGACTGATGGTCACCTTGCTTTATAACACCGGCGCCCGGGTATCGGAGATCGTTGGTGTTCGGGTCGGCGATGTAATCCTTGGCCCGACTTCCTTCATTCATCTGCATGGCAAGGGGCGCAAGCAGCGATCGCTGCCGCTTTGGAAGAGCGCAGCCCGAGATATTCGCGACTGGCTTGGCCGTAACCCGCAGCTGACTGAGCAATCCCCGCTGCTGCCCACACGTCAGGGCACGGCAATGAACCGAGCCACAGTCTGTCAGCGGCTGAAGCTGGCTACCAAGGCTGCCTCAGATCGGCATCCCGAACTCGCCAACGTCAAGGTTTCCCCACACCGCATCAGGCATTCGACTGCCATGGCGATGCTGCAGTCCGGCATATGGCCCACTGAGATTGCGTTGTGGCTAGGTCACGAGAGCCCAACGACGACGCACATGTACGTCGAGGCCGATCTTGAGATGAAGAAACGCGCGCTCGCCCGGTTGAATCCACCAGATGTGAAGCGAGCTCGGTACCAGCCACCTCAGACACTTCTGCGATTCCTGAAGTCGCTGTGATTATGTGAACCACGTGGAGCACGCGCCGCGCTCCCGACCGGGCGCGGCCCTTCATTCGTCCCGCCGGATCTACATAAAAACGCTATTCGCATTAGATCTTCCGAGAGCGACAGGCCGTATTTGCCCTTCGATATGGTTGTTATCGATGGGCACGGCTGGATCCTCAACGTAGCGCACGAGTGCCGCCCAGCGTTTGAGGCTGTAGTCGAGAGCTCGCGCAATGGCCGAACCGTCCGGCACCCGCCGCCTTTGTTCTTCAAGCCAGAGATGCAGTGCGTCCAGGATTGGTCTGGACCGCTGCTGTCGCGCTTCCAAGCGTAGTTCTGGTTCTGCGTCCCGCACCTCTCGCTCGATCTCGTAGAGCCCGGCGATGAAGCGTAGCGCCTGGCCAGCCAACTCGCTCTTGTGCTTGTCGTGCAGCTCAAAGTACTTACGACGCGCGTGCGCCATGCACCCAATCTCGACGATGCCGCCGCCGAAGCTGGCCTTGTAGCCAGAGAAGTCGTCGCATACCAGCTTGCCCTGCCAGCCCTGCAAGAATGCGCGGGCATGTTCGCCGCTGCGGCTAGGGGCAAACTGATAGATCACTGCACGCAACGATGAGAATTGGCTCGGAGCGTAGGCCCACAGATAGGCGCGATGCGTCTTGCCGTCGCCTGGCGAGAGCATCTGCACTGGTGTCTCGTCGGCATGCAGTACGCTCTGAGTCAATACCTCCGCCTGCAGAGCGTCCACCAGAGGTTGCAAACGCACACCACAGATGCCGACCCACGCGCCCAGCGTCGATTGCGGGATCGCAAGGCCGGCGCGCGCATAGATGCGTTCTTGCCGATACAGAGGAAGATGGTCGCCGAACTTGGACACCAGCGTATGCGCCAGCAGCCCGGCGGTGGGGATGCCCTTGTCGATGACGTGGGGAGGAACCGGTGCCTGAGTGAGAGTCTCACATTGACCGCATACCCACTTGCCCCGGATATGACGTTCGACCGTGAACACGCCAGGGGTGTAGTCCAGCTTCTCACTGACGTCTTCGCCAATGCGCTTGAGCGCGCAGCCGCACGTGCAGGTCTCGGACTCTGGCTCGTGACGGATCTCGGTACGAGGCAATTGGGGCGGAAGCGCCTGGCGTTTCGGCTTGTCCCTGGGCTCAGACCTAGACGGTGGAATCAGTGCTTCCAACTCGGCTTCGATTGCCTCAAGGTCTGCATCGAGGGCTTCCTCCAGCAAGCTTGCCTGGGCCGATGTCAGTTGCTCGCTGCGTTTGCCGAACTTCCAGCGCTTGTGGATGGCTAGCTCGTGAGTGAGCTGATCGATCTTGGTTTGCCGGTAGCGCAGCTCTTGCGCGTGGCGCGCAATGACGTCGTCCTGCTCCTGGATCTGTGCCCGCAGCGTCGCGGCCAGCTCGCGCAGTTGCTGTGGGCTCAGGTCGTCCAGGTTCTCGGCAGGATTCATGTTCCGAATTTTGCCAGTTCCTGGTCACTCCAACCATTGGCACAGCCCCCAATGGACGCTCGGCCCCTGTGCCAAGCCACGACTAGAGCACGGTGATCGCCTCGTCGCGGCCCAAGCGTTGCCAAGGCAGACCCAGCACCAGCGCATCCAGTTGCTCTCGGCACAATGGCGTCGCGATCGCTGTCATACCGTCGGTCCAGACGAAACGGCCCTTATTGAGCCGCCGCGCCGCCAACCAAATGCCAATGCCGTCGTACACCAGCACCTTGATACGCGTGGCACGCTTGTTCGTAAAGAGATAAGCATGATGCGGCCGGGCAGCCCCAAACACCTTCACCACCCGTGCCAAGACCGTATCGGTTCCCGCTCGCATGTCCAGCGGCTCGGTAGCTAGCCAGATTGCCTCGACGCGGATCAACGCAACCACCCCTGAAGCCATTCGCCACACTCTGCTGCGGCCGATCCCGGCCAACGAATACTGATCGTCGCTGCACCGCGTCGTACTTCGATCTGTATATCCGGCTTCGCCGGCGTCGGCGTGGGCTCGCCAAGCTGCAGCGGGATGAATTCGGCTTGGGGTACTGTCATCAACGCGCGGGCTTCGCCCGCGGCATCCAACGCTTGGTGTTCAACGACCCAGCGCCGCAGCAGATTCGCGTTCACGCGATGGTGCAGCGCTACTGCCGCAATCGAAACACCCGGATGCATGCAGTCCTGGACGGCTTTGGCCTTGAACTCGGCGCTGTGCCGACGTCGGCGTCGCGCTGGTGCGCTCTCTTCGATAGTGTTCACGTGTCCACCAAGAATTTAGATGGACACGATGCTCCTTGCTCTCCTGCTTCCCTTCAAGACGGGTTCACCGGGCGCTTACCACAGAACCGCTTCGTCAGCATGTGCGGGAGGCGTTCGCGGCCCTGCTGTTAGCGAATGCTCCAGAACGACTGGGGCGCATGTTGGTTCGGCTGCGCGCACTACTCAAGTTCCTTATCGCTTTGGACCCGGCTCGAGAGATAAGCGAACTGACTGCGGCCGACTTGCAAAACTATGGAGCGTCTCTTCCAAATCACCAACAGTATTTCCTACGCCACGTGCGTTCCCTTCTCATGGAGTGGGCCAAGACTGGCGTTGCTGGTCTGTCTCGCGATTTGATGCTTTTACTTCCTAGCCTTGAAACCAAGAGTCATGCAATTGGTGCGGCTGTTTTGACAATGGACCCGGAGCGTGGTCCACTGACCGACCTCGAGTATGAGTCAGTTTTGGCGGGACTCCGGCAGGCGTTTGCATCAGGCGACATGCCCATTTACGACTACGCCTTGGTGGTGCTTGCCATTGCGCTTGGGTGCCGTGCTATGCAGTTGGCGATGATGAAGGTGAAGGATCTAAGCATCACCGAGCGCGCGGATGGCTCGAAGGTCTATGTTCTCCAGGTCACCCGCCTTAAACAAGGAAAGAATATCCGACCACGAACCTTGTTCAAGGCACGTGAGCTTGCGCCAGTTGTTGGCGCCCTGCTTGAACAGCAGATTGGACTTGTGACCAAGTGGGCTGAAAAAAATGGACTCATTCCGATCGAGGCACCCCTGTTCCCTGCCACGATGAAGGCATTAAAGAGCAGGCGAGTAATGCATCCTGGCCTGGAAGGCCATCATGACGGAAGTAGCGCCAGTTCAAAGATCGCGAAACTCCTCAACGGTCTAAGGATAGTTTCTGTTCGCACCGGAAAGAAGATGAACCTGTTCCAGACGCGGATTCGGCGGACATTTGGTTCGCGGGCCGCCGCCGAAGGGCTGCCTGCAACCGTCATTGCTGACCTGATGGACCACAGTTGGCTGGACTCTAGCCTAATCTACGTCGAGGCTCGGCCGGAAATTATGGAGCGCATTGACAAGGCAATGGCGCTCAAGGTGGCTCCTCTCGCTCAAGCATTCTCCGGGACGCTAGTGCGCTGAATCAGAAGAATTGGCGGTGATACGCCGTGTCGGATCGGCGTAGATCCACTTCAATGGCTTGGGGTCCTTGTTGTACTGACGGATATAGCGCATGAGCTTCTTATCGAGGTCTTTGACCGAAGTGAAGACGCCACGGCTGATCACGTCGCGCTGGATGCGGGCGAACCAGTTCTCGACCTGGTTTAGCCACGACGAATACGTCGGGGTGTAATGGATATGAACGCGACGATGCTTGCTCAGGAACCCTTGCACGAGGCCGGTCTTGTGGCTGCTGACGTTGTCGCAAATGACATGGATCTCTCTGCGGCTGGGCTGGCTGGCGACCACTTCCTCGAGGAAGCCGACAAACTGTTCGCTGGTGTGGCGAGCCGCGGTTTTGCCAAGGACTTCGCCGGTGGCCGTGTTCAGCGCGGCGAACAGGCTGAGAGTGCCATTGCGCTTGTATTCGAAGCCGTGACTTTCGGCCCGTCCCGGCGACAGCGGCAACATTCGGTCTTTGCGGTCCAACGCTTGGATCGCCGTCTTCTCGTCCACGCAGAATACCGCTGCATGCGTCGGCGGGCTCAGGTACAGGCCAATCACATCGGCTGCTTTGGTCTCGAAGTCCGGATCGTTGGAAACCATGTGGGTATCAATCCGATGAGGACGGATGCCGTGTTTGCGCCAAATGCGTTGTATCGCGGAGAACGACACATCGCCAAGTTCGGCTGCCAGCTTGCGGCTGCTCCAGTGCGTCGAGCCGTCCTTGGGAGTGTGCTTGAGCGTTCGCTCCAGCACGCGCGCCTCCAACTTGGCCACCGGCCGCTTGGGCGCCCGGCCTGGATGCAACGACACCAGACCGGCCAGCCCCTGCGCCTCATACGCGGACGTCCATCGCGAGATGAATCCGTCGTTGCAGGCAAGCTTGGAGCGAATATCAACCCGGCGCTCTCCATCGGCCCAAAGCAAGACACAGCGTGCGCGTCGTGCAAGGGCCGCATTACCGTGACGCTTGCGCATTACGGCATCCAGGTCGGTACGTTGTTCGCTCGTCAGCATCGTTCTTTGCATGCCCAAGCATATGGGTACGACACATCCAATTTCAATGATTCAATGGACTAGTAGCGCGTCCGGAGAGCGATGTTAATGGTCGCGGTCGAGTGATCCATATTGATACCCCTGAGCGACTAGAGGCGGTTGGCGGCTGCGGCAAGTTCGACTTCTGCGGGCTGGCAGCGCCGCTCGCCTGTTATACCTGCTCCTACTTCCATCCCTGGCTCGACAACATCCATGAAACCTTGCTTGAAAGGCTGTTGGCTGAGAGAAAGGAACTGCTCGCGCTATCCGATCTGCGCATTGCATCGGTCAATGATCGAACGATCGTCGCCGTCGCCGAAGTCGTCACCCGTTGCCGCGAAGCTGCAAGAGAAGGTGCTGCATGAGCAGCGTGATTCCACTGATTCCGCGTGTCAAGGCGGATGCCGAGGGCAATCTTTCAGCGTTCATCGCGCACGCCAGGGATGAACTGACGGCCTTCGGGGCTGAGCTCGACTTCGAAGCCGAATTGTGGGATGTCACAAAGTACTACTCGAACAAGGGACACCGCGATGCGAAGCAAGGTACCGTCACGATCCACTTCTGCCAGCGCATCAAGGACGGAGGCACGCCATTTCTCCCTCAACTTAGCGGTTTTGCGAAGGCGTACGTGCGTAGCCAGTTGGCGAATCGGTCATCGTCCTCGTTCACTTTCGCTATCACTGCTTTCCGTGCCTTGGATAGGTCAATCCAAGAACACGGGCTTGCCTCGCTGGTTGATTGCGATGCGACCATCTTCAACCGGGCTGCCGAAGTGCTTCGGTCGCGTACGATCATTGGGGACAATGAGTCGGCCGGTGCGATTCTTGGGGTTATCGCCCGCTTCATGGACGAGAATGGCTTCGTTTACGCGCCGCTGCACAACTGGCGATACCCTCGCACCCGGAGAGCGGCGAGAGGAAAGATTGGTCCCGATTTCGAGCGGCGCCGGCGGGATCGGATGCCTTCGCCAGAGGCGTTGAACGCCCTTGCACAGGCTTTCCATAGCGCGGTCGAGCCGCGTGATGTATTAATCACGTCGATTACCGCCATTATGTGCTCCGCCCCGGAACGCATCAACGAAGTATTGGCGTTGCCGGTGGATTGTGAGGTCGAACAGCTAGCCAACGATGGGCGGAAATACTTGGGGCTTCGCTGGGCTGGCTCGAAGGGCGCCGCGGACCATATCAAATGGATTTTGCCGGGGATGGCTGACGTGGTTCGTGACGCGCTGGCCAGAATACGTCGGATCACCGATCCGGCACGCGCAATGGCGCGGTGGTATGAGCGGCATCCTACCAAGCTTTACCTGCCGCCCAAACTGAAGCACCTGCGCGACAAGGAGATCCTGACGCTCGAAGAGATCTGGGAGATTGCCAATCTCTCACCGTGCAAGCGGGCAGTACGGAGTTGGATGCGAGGGGGCAAGATCCCCTACACCTACATTACCGCTTCGCATCCGATTCAAGGAGAGATCCAGATTCAGGCAGTTCGCTTTGCGGATATCGAGCAATTCATTGTCGGCATGCTGCCGGCCGGCTTCCCGATCTATGACGAGGGACGTGGCTTGAAGTATTCCGAGGCATTGCTCGCGATTCCCGAAGGGCTATTCGGTAATCGCGGAGATGGGTCAGGCAACGGCTGCATGTTCGAAGTAGTGAAGTATCACCATATCGGGTGCGCACTCGGTCAGAATCGGCGCGCAGGCAGCGCAACCGTCTTTGAGCGGGTTGGCATCGACCCAGAAGGAAAGCTGAGCATGCGGACCCATCAGTTCCGCCACTGGCTAAACACCCTCGCACAGGGAGCGAATCTTTCTCAAGTCGACATTGCCACGTGGAGTGGCCGGGCCCACATTCATCAGAACACCGCCTACGATCATGTGACCAGCGAGGAGATCGTCACCAAGATTCGGGAGGCCGTCGGCAACCATGCCAAGGCCATCGGCCCACTTGCCGAGATTCCCAAGAACCTTCCCCTCACCCGAGCTGAGTTTGCGTCGATGGCGGTACCAACTGCCCACGTGACCCTCTACGGATTCTGCATTCACGATTTTACCTCCACTCCCTGCGAGATGTTCCGCAAGTGCCTCGACTGCCGCGAGCATATCTGCGTCAAGGGAATACCGGGCAAGATGGAGCGAGTGCAACTGGCGCTGGAGGCAGCTCGTGAAAGCCTAGCAAAGGCACGGAAGGCCGTGGGCGACGAGGCTTATGGGGCCGAGGACTGGGTAGCTGCACATCTAGCCACTGTCGAGCGGCTGGAGCAGCTGCTTTCCATTCTGAATGATCCATCCGTCGCCGATGGTGCTGCGATTCAATTGACCTCCACCAATACATTCTCATTGTCCGAAGGGGCGTTGCTTGACCGGCTGAACGTTGGGACCAATCGCCAAGTTCACCTTCCCGGCAAGACAACAAAGAAGGCTCTTTCATGATGCGACGATCGCCCAATCTGACCGCCGACCGGATCGATCTCATCATTGACATCATCCGCGGATGGGAGGGTCGGTTGACGTGGCCGGCACTCATCCAGGCGGTGGCAAAGCGGATGCGGGCTACTTACACCCGTCAGGCGCTATACAACCAGGAACGCATTCGGGTTGCCTACGAGACATACCGCGCATCCAGCACGGCCAGCGGTATCGACGGCCGACCGGTGTCGGCTGCCCTTAAGGCGAGCATGGAACGGGTGCAGCGCCTGGAACTCGAAAATGCCGAGCTTCGGAGGCGGGAAGATTTGCTGCTCGAGCAGTTCGTACGCTGGGCTTACAATGCAGCGTCCAGAGGATTGTCAGAGGATTTCCTGAATCAACCGCTTCCCCCTACGAACAGGCACGGGAATCGTGTAGCAGGCCCAATGAAATAATCTATGCCTGCCGTTTCGGTAACAGACGCCGTATTCACTCGCTGATGCCGGCGTCTCGGGTACTCACCAAGCGTAGCGAGGGGCCCACTGCTTCTGCCCTGCTGGGGACGACCGGTTCAGCCGGTGAAGCGACGTCCGACCTACAGGGGGATGGCCCTACCCGGCCAGTTTGAGACACCAGCTCTCCCATTCTCGATGTCCGAGCTGGCCGATTTTGCGACATTCGGGTCGGACCACACCTATGGCCGCTCCTGGTCCAGTCCCGTCAATCATCTCACCGCGGCATATGTGGGCCGTGCCAGCCTGCATCAAATGAGAGCACTAACTAATCGAAGCTCTTACGCATGCAGCCCCAAACGGAATTGTCCTACCCTTCGTCGAAGAAGGTCGTTGCGTTCTCCGACGCGCGTGGGCAAGCGTACGCGGCCCGAACGGTTTGCTATTGAGATGAAATTCAAGCGAGGACAGCGCCCTATGGGCACTCGGATACCGCAGGGACACTGCCGAATCGCTGTGTCATCCAGTCCAGTGCAACCGGCAAGCCGAGAAGCAGCCCAGTGGCGTGTTCGGTCGCGCCGATGGTCCGGAACGCCACGTTGCCACCGCGCGCACACCAGGCGGCAAACAGCTTCTGGTTCTGCCCAAAGGGAATGATCTCGTCGAGGGTTCCCGCGTACACCAATGCCGGTACGGCAGGCACGCCATTGCCGCTCTGGTTCTGCGCCATGCGCGCCAGCCAGTCGGCGCGGTTCAGGATGGCTGGAGCCTGGACGAGGACCGAGTCAGACAGGAACGGATAGCTGGCAGTCACATCAAGCAGGCATTTTGTGCCGCGAAAGTCGGCAATCACCGACTGCCCATAGGGTGTGAGAATCGATGAGAGGCCAAGTTCAGGGTAGGCGGCATTCAGGCCCATCAGCGCAATCGGCCCTACCCCGCCGAACGGGCCACCATTAACGTTCGCATACACATCAGCGATGCTGAATGGCCCAGCTCCTGCGGCAACGCCCCGCACATTCAGACCGGGGGCATATGCGGGCTGCAGTTCGGCCGCGAAAGCCGCTGCATGGCCACCCTGGGAATAGCCCATGATGCCGACGGGGGCGTTCGCCGACAGGCCCGCCCCGCTCAACTGCTGCGCCGCCAGTGCCGCGTCGAGGACGGCTTGCCCTTCGGCCTTGCCGATCCCCCAGGTGTGATCGCCCGGTGTACCAAGACCCTGATAGTCCGTCATCGCGATCGCCCAACCGCGGGCGAGGGTTGCCGGCGTCGCGCCGGCAATCGTCGCTTCATATTCCGTGCTCAGCGCGTACTGGTGCGAGGGCGCGCAGTTGTCGGCCTGGCCCTGCGTTCCTGGAGCCCACGCAATAACCGGCCGGGGGCCGGAGAGCCACGGCGTAAAGGGCACCAGCACGGTGCCGGTGATGGCAATCGGCAAGCCATTGACGTCGGTGGACTTGTACATGACCTGCCAGCCGTAAGCCAGCAATCCAACCGGAATGAATGGACGGGAGCGGATCAGCGTGCCATGGGGCCCGCTCGGCATCGGCTGGGGCGGCGTGTAGAAGGCATCGTTCCTCGGGTCATCAAGCGGGCCGGCTAGCGCCGGCGCGCCAGCCAGGACACACAGCGCCATGGCAATCGCCAGGACTGCGCGTGCCGCCCCCCTGGCAAGGGCCATGCCGGGGGCGCGAGACGTTACGCGGATCCACAACGGTCTTGCAGTACGACGAGTCATGCGTCTTCTCCTGTCAGATGCTGGCGCATGCGCGCGAAGGCGCCGTGCCTCATGGAATCCGCTGGCTGATGGCGTGCGCCGCAACGCATACAGCCATCAGGCAACCACATGCATGCCCGCCGGTGAGGCCTGTCGTGTATTGCCACAGCGCAATGTCCAGCCGACAAACGGATCGCCGGCGTGGCAACTCATCACCCAGCGCGCCCCGCAGGTGCTGCAGCGGTGCTCGCACCGCAACACCGCCAGGTGCGAGGAGTAGTGCCGGCGGGACGCGGCGGAAAGAGCATAGAGGCGCGAATGGCCGGTTCCGCGCCTGGGGTCCTCCGACAGTCGGGCGCAGTCCGCGCACAGCGCCTGCGGATTCGGTGAAGCACCGGCCACAAGGTCAGCCTGGACTGGCAGGCACTGGCCGTCACCGGCGCGCAGGCGGCGGTAGAAGTCCCAGCGCCGCATGACCGCCCAGTAGAGGACGCGCAGCAGTTGGCCCTCCGACTGCATTGCCGTGGCGAAGCATCGATCAACGTGCTGCTCCAGCAGGATCCCGAGCTCGGCTGCCGAGGCAAAGCAGACAAGTTGCTGCTGCCCGATGCTGTTGATCATCCAGTCATCGAAGACCTCTGCCAATGCGGCGCGATAGGCCTCGCTGCCCAGACGCCCGGCACAGGCGGCGAGCGCATCGGCGCGCCGGCTGGCGCGGCGAATCTCGTGCCGCAAGGAGGTGAGCCTCGCCAGCACGGCGCCGCCGGTGCTCTCGCTGTTGTCGTTGCCACTCACATTCCATCTCCTGCCGGCCGGCGCCATAGCGCGTGCGGCCTGACGGTGACTCCAGCGGAGGTCAGCCGATCGCCGGACAGCGCCCTTCAGGCCGGCTTTCCGGTCGCCGCTGCCGCACGGCCCGCCGCTTCGAGTGGCACCTTGACGCTCTCCAGGGCACCACCGCCGTCGCACGGCACAAGCGCGCCCGAGATGTACCCCGCATAGGGCGATGCCAGGAACAGTGCAAGATTGGCGATATCGTCCACGGTGCCAAAGCGCTGCATCGGCACGCTGGATTGCGCAGCGGCGCGCTCCGCCTCGGTGGGCGCCATCAACCGCCGGAAGCCCTCCGTACCCTCGATCGGCCCTGGCGAGATCGAGTTGATGCGGATGCCATCACCGCCCCATTCGAGCGCGAGCACGCGCGTAAGTTGGTCGACCCCCGCCTTGGCGGCACTGGCGTGCGCCTGGTAGCGCATCGGCACGAAGGACTGCGGAGCCGTGATATTGATCACCGCCGCGCCTGGCTTGCGCAGGTGGCCATAGGCCTGGCGCAGCACGTGGAAGGTGCCGACCAGGTCGATGTCGACCACCACGCGAAAGCCGTTCGACGACATGTCCTTCGCCTCGCACAGAAAATTGCCCGCAGCACCGGAAATCAGCACATCGACAGGGCCGAAGCGTTCGACCGCTTCGGCGAACGCCCGGCCTACCGCATCGAAATCGCGCACATCGGCGCAGACCCCAAGGACCGGCCCGCCAAGCTGTGCGAGCTGCTGGTGCGCGGCATCGACGTTCTCCTGCTTGCGGCTGGCCACTGTCACGCTGGCGTCTTGCCTGGCGAACGCCTGGGCGATGCCGAAGTTGATGCCCGTGGTGCCGCCGAACACGAAGATGTGGCGACCGGTAAAATCGAGATTGACTTGCATTGACTTACCTCGTGAAGAACGCCACCAGGGCCGTAACGGCCTGGCGTCCCGTTGTCAGTCGAACCTGGGCGCCCGCCTGTCGATAAAGGCAGCAATGCCTTCGGCGGCATGAGCACTGGCAGCGGACTCAACCATCAGGCTGTGCTCCAGATCGAGCTGCACGCGCAGTGTTCTCTCGTGCGCACCGTCAACCAGTTGCTTGATCCGCCCCAGCGCTCCGGTCGCGCCGTGCGCCAGTGCTTCAGCCAGCGCATCCGCGCGTGCCGGAAGCCCGGCATCCGGGACCACCTCGCTCACGATCCCCATCTCCAGGCACTGCCTGGCGGAAAGCGCCCCATTGGTGAAGAAGAGTTGCTTGGCGCGCATGGCGCCGACGCGGCGCGTCAGGAACCAAGACGAACCGGCATCCGGCGTGAGCCCGATGGCGGAATAGCCGCCGCGCAGCTTCATCGACTCGGCCGCCAGCACGATATCCGCGCAAAGCGCCAGGCCGATGCCGCCGCCGCCGACCGGCCCGTTGACCGCACTGACCACTGGAACCGGCAGCGTGGCGAGCTTGTACAGGGCAGTATGCAACGGGCCGAGCAGTCCTTCGAGCATGGACGGCAGGCCTGCGCCGGCGTGGAGGAAGGCGTCGATGTTCCCACCGGCGCAGAACTGCCGCCCCGCAGCACGCAGCACGACCGTGCGTACCGCCGTGTCGGCCGCCACCTCGTCGATGCACCCGATCAGCGCGCGCGCCGCCTCGGTGTCGATGGCGTTGCCCCGCTCGGGCCGGTTCAGCGTAATGGTGGCGACGGCACCTTGCCACGTCAGAAGGACGGGTTGGTCCATGTTCAGGCTCCCGGAGATGATGTTCAGTGGTCGAAATGAGCAGATCCGCGGCTCAGCCCTGGCGCTGCAGGATCGCGACTGATACCGCAGTGCCCAACCCGCCGTTGTGCTGCAGCGCCGTGCGGGCGCCCTCGACCTGCCGCCGGCCGGCGCTGCCACGCAATTGGGTGGCGAGCTCGGTGATCTGCGCCAGCCCGGTCGCGCCCAGCGGGTGCCCCTTGGACAACAAGCCACCTGACGGACACACCACCACCTGGCCGCCGTAGGTGTTGCGTCCCTCGACCACGAAGCGCTCAAGGTCTTGCTCTTCGCAGAAGCCCAGGCACGCGTACGTGAGCAACTCGTTGCTGACGAAGCAGTCGTGCACTTCCGCCACGTCAATGTCCAGCGGCGCCACGCCGGCCATGGCGTATGCGCGGTCAGCCGTGCGGCGCGCCGCGCCCCGGCTCAGCGCATCGGGCACGTTGGGCGGATCGAGGTCGGCAGAAATATCGCTGCCTATTTCGTGCGCGAGGATCGCCACGTCCGTACGCAACCCGTGGCGTCGCGCAAACGGCTCGCTGCACACAATCACGGCGGCGGCGCCACAGCTCGGCGGGCAGGCGTAGAGCTTGCGCAGGCGCCCCCAGACCGTGGGGGCGGCCAGCACCGCTTCGACTGTGAGCGGGTCGCGGAAGATCGCGTAGGGGTTGTGCCTGGCATGCGCGCGCGCCTTGACCGCAATGCGCGCGAACACCTCGTCCGGGATATGCAGTTCGCGCGCCGTCCATTCGAGCTGCGAGCCGAACATCATCAGCGCTGGCGGCAACGCGCGTTCCGCTTCACCAAAGCCCATCGCCACCGCCACGCTCTCGCGGTGGCGCTCCAGCGGATCGGCATGGCCTGGAAACACCCGGTCCAACGCGCCGGGCTGCATTTGCTCAAAGCCGACCGCAAGCGCGCATTCCGCCGCGCCTGCCAGCACTGCCTGCCGCGCCAGGTACAGCGCCGAAGAACCCGAAGCACAGTTGTTGTTGACGTTGGTGATCGGGATGCCGGTCATACCGACCCGGTAGAGCGCGCGTTCCCCCGAGCACGAGTCTCCGTAGACGAAGCTCGCGAAAGCTTGGTCCACCAGGCTGTAATCGATGCCGGCATCGGCCAGGGCGGTGCGCACCGCCTTTTCGGCCATCACGTCATAGGGGTCGCTCTGGCCGGGGCGCCTGAACGGCACCATCCCGACGCCGGCGATCAGTACATTGCTGCTCATGGATCTCCTCGTCCCTGTAATCAGATGCTGCGGTTCTGCGCGGTCCAGTACGGGGTTCGCAGGTCCTTCTTCAGCACCTTGCCGTTGGGGCTGCGCGGCAGGGTGGAGACGAAATCCACCGACTTCGGTGCCTTCACGCTGCCCAGCCTTTCCTTGCATAGCGCAATCAACTCCTCGCCGCTTACGTCCATGCCCGGGTTCAGTTCGACCACGGCCTTGACGGCCTCGCCCCAGGTGGCGTCCGGCACGCCGATCACCGCACAGTCCTGCACCGCGGGGTGGGCCCAGATCACCTGCTCGACTTCGCTGGGGTACACATTGAAGCCACCCGTGATGACCATGTCCTTCTTGCGGTCCGTGATGCGCAGGTAGCCGTTGCCATCGATGTGCCCGATGTCGCCGGTGTGCAGCCAGCCGTCGATGATCGCCTCAGCCGTCTTCTCCGGCGCCTTGTAGTAGCCCTTCATCACCAGGTCCCCGCGCACGCAGATCTCGCCGGTCTCGCCGGTGGCAAGCGGCTCGTTGCGCGCGTTCATGATCGCCACGCGCACCAGCGGGCCGGGGCGGCCGCATGAAAGCAGCCGCGCTTCGTCGGCGATCTCGCCGCCGGAGAAGTTTTCCTCGGGCCGCTTGATCGCGATCGATCCTGGCGCCTCGGTCTGGCCGTAGGCTTCCATCATGACCGGCCCGAACACCGCCATCGCACGGCGCAGCTTTTCGGCCGACATCGGTGCCGCGCCGCAGATGAAGTACTTCAGCGAGGAGTAGTCGTGCTCCCCGATGCCCGGCATGTCGAGCAGCCGATAGATCACGGTCGGCGGCAGGAAGAACTCGCTGACCCGGTGCTTCTCGATTGCCTTGACCAGCGCGGCAGGATCCGGCTTGGTCAGTACCACCACCGTGCCGCCACGCGCGGTACACGGCAGCGACAGCACACCCGCCGTGTGCGTCATGGGCGCGGCGGCCAGGTTCACGATCTTCTCGTCGGCGCGGTAGCTGCAGGCGATCATGAACTGCGCGCAGAAGGCCTGGAAGCTGCGATGGGTGTTCATCACCCCCTTGGGCAGCCCCGTCGTGCCGCCGGTTGGCATCACGGCGATCGTGTCATCCGGCTCGTACGAAACCTCCGGCCTAGTCGCCGGTTGCCCCGCAATCCAGTCCGGCAGTGCGCTCGCGCCTGGCACGGCTTCTTCAATGCAGACATAGAGCCTGACCTTGGGCAGCTTCGGGCGCATCGCCTCTACCACAGGCGCGAACGCCTTCTGGAAGAACAGCACTTCGCAGTCGAAGGCGTTCAGCAATTGATGGTTCTCCTCCGTCGAGCCGCGCGGATTGACCGGCATCCATGCCATGCCGGCACGCCACAGGCCCAGCGTGCAGGTCCACGCGGTGGGATGGTTGGCGCCCAGCACCGCACCGATCTTGCCGCGCCCCATGCCCGCCGCGAGCAGCGCGTGTGCGATGCGGCATGAGAGCGTGCCAACTGCATCGAAGGTGAACAACTCGTCGTCCATCACGTAGGCCGCAGCATCGGGATCGATCTGCCAGCCGCGGTCGAAGAAATCGATGATCGCCATATCTTGTCTCCTGAGTTCCGGCTAGCGCCAGCGCGTGCCGGATCTCGATCAGGCGCTGTCGCCGACTGGTTTGAAGTAGCGGATGTCCCAGATGTTGCCCATGCACTCGTCCGCCAGCACCGCGCGCACGCGCATGCCGGTCTTCACGGCCGCGGCGTCGACGTCGCCGAGGTAGTGCGCCAGCGCCGTGTCAGCGCCATCTAGGCGGATGAGCGCGAGGACATAGGGGCGGGCCACGGGTTGCAGCATCCCGGGCTCGCGCACGATGGTGAAAGAGACCACCGTGCCGGTGTCGCTGACATCGACCCAGTCCTTCAGTTTGGCAAAACACTCGGGGCAGGACAGCCGCGGCGGCACATAGCTGCGCGCGCAGGCAGCGCAGCAGGTCGCGGTGATCCTGCCGTGGTCGCGCAGCGCAGCGAAGAAGCGGCCATTGGTCTCGCCCACCTCGTAGTTGATGTCGGCATACAGCACCGGCTGGCGCAAAATGGCGGGTTCCGCGTCTTCCAGGTATGCGGGATACATTGCCTTAGTCTCCTTGTGTTGTGGCAGGGTCGCGCACCGGCTCCCAGTAAAGGATGTCGGTCATCAACCCCTTGCGCTCGGCCTCGGGCCGGAACACGGCGCGCACACGCATGCCGTTGTGCACCTTGCTCAGGTCGGTTTCGCCAATGTAGTGCCACAGGAAGCCGGCATTGCGGCCCGGCGAATCGACCATCAGGACGCCGACGGGATAGGCGCTTGACTGCACCGACAGATCGTTGGTGTCGATGAATGGCATGTTGAACGACATGAAGCCCGCCACCGTGGCCTCGGGCCCCATCTCCACCCATTGCGGATCCTCGAAGTTCTCGCCATGGCAGACGCTGCAAACGGCCTGCGGCGGCAGCATGCTGAAGCCGCAATGGCGGCAGACCATGCCCATGAGGCGGCCGTTGTCGCGCATTTCGCGGGAAAACCTGCCGTTGAACAAGCCCAGCGGGTACTCCATGAAGAAGGGCGTTCGCAGGCGCGTCGGCGGCACGGGAAGGGTTTCGGGTTGCTCGGTGCTCATTGTCTTTCCTCCTTACTTGTCCTTGGACAGCAGCATCAGCGGCGTCCAGCCGGTGCCGCCGAAGCCGGTGGCCAGGCCAAGCCTGACATCGCGCGGGACCTGGTGCTCGCCGGCATCGCCGCGGATCTGCAGGGCCAGTTCGCCATAACGCAGCAGGGTCGAGGGAACGCCCGGGTTGGTACACGTGACCCCGCCTGATGGATTGATTGGCAGTTCGCCATCGATATCGGTGGCGCCGGTGCCCATCAGCTTCCACGCCTGGTTCGGCTCGCACAGGCCCATGGTTTCCATCCACACCAGTTCGGCCCAAGTGCAGGGCTCGTACATCTCGATCACATCGAGCTGTTTGGCGGGATGCGTGATGCCGTTGCGCTTGTAGAGCACTTCGCACGCCTTGGCCAGGCTCGGCAGCACGCAACGCTCCCTGGGGGCGATGAAGTCCTGCAGCGCGGCCCAGTGCTGCGCGGAGTGGATGGTGACCATGTCCTTCACCCATACCGGCTTTTTGGTGAGCTTGTGCGCCACGTCCTCGCTGGCGAAGATCATCGCCGCCGAGCCTTCGGTGATCGGGCACATATGGAGCTGGCGCATCGGCGCCGTCAGCATCGGCGAGTTGAGCACGTCTTCCACGGTCAGGTGCTCGCGCAGATGCGCATAGGGGTTTTTAAGCGCGTTGTTGGCGGCCTTGACCCGGGCGATGGCAACCGCTTCCTCGGTGCAGCCGGACAGCTTGACATAGGAGCTCGCCATCAGGGAAAAGGTCCCCACGGCGCCCACGCTGCACCATTTTTCGGTGAGCGCGTGCAGGCCGGAATTGATCGCCGCCTGCAGGAACGGCCCGCGCGGCAGCGTGCCGGGCGGCGGGCCGACGAACTTCGCCGTTGCCGACACCAGCGCGACGTCACAGGCGCCGGCTGCGATATGGTGTACAGCCGACAGCGCCGCCGACCCGCCCACGGTGCCGCCGGTTTCGATCTTGACCACGGGCTTGCGGCGGTGCCCGACCCAGTCGGCCAGCTCCATTTCCGACTCCGCCGTGCCCGACACGTAGTCGATGTCGGCCAGCACGATCTCGTCGACCTGCTTCATCGTGATCTGCGCATCTTCCAGTGCCCGCCGCACGGCCTGGTTGGCTAGCTCCGCCTTGCTCAGCGGGCTGCGCGCCATCATCTCCGTCTGGCCGAAGCCGAGGATTGCCACTCTGCGATTCATTCCGTTTCTCCGTTGCCGCGCCGTCTTGCGTCGTCCCGCCTCACCTGGCGGGCCTCATGGCGTGGTGCCCAGAACCATGACCTGCTGCAATTGCCCGCAAGGCCCCGAAGCCAGATGGGCAAGCCCCGTGCGTGCACCGTCCACCTGGCGCGCACCCGCCTCGCCGCGCAGTTGCAACACGATCTCGGCAATACGGGCCATGCCGATGGTGGTATGGGAACAGCCGGACAGCGCGCCACCGGAAAGATTGACGGGCTGATGGCCACCCCGGCTGCTCATGCCGGATTCCAGCCAGCGGCCGCCCTGGCCGGCGTCACACAGGCCTAGCCCCTCGTAAGTCATCAGCTCCTGGTAGGAGAACTCATCGGTCACTTCGAGCAGATCGATCTCCTTGCGCGGATCGCTGATGCCGGCCATGCGGTAAGCCTTGTTCGCCGCGATCGTCAGCACCTCGGATTCCGCGAGGTCGCGATCCCCCAGGTAGTAGCCGTCGCAGCAATTGGCCTGCCCCTTGATCCAGACGGGCTTGCTGGTCAGTTGCCGGGCCCGCTGCTCGCTGGCCAGCAGCATCACGATGGCGCTGTCGCCGAACGCACGCGTCTGCAGCGCCGTGATCGGATCCGACAGGGCTTTCGAGCCGAGCACGTCGGCAACGCTGTAGTCGCCCGCCCGCAGCGCCAGCGGGTTGTCCTTCGCGTGGCGCAGGTTCTTCACGGACACCCCGGCACATTGCTTGGAGGTGACACCGTACTTCTCCATGTAGCGGTTTGCCTGTAGTGCGGCAGCCTGCACGTTGTCGAGGCCGAGCGGCCGGCAGAAGAAGGGATCGAAGACCTTGTTCTCGATTGCATTGCCCCCGCTGCGGCTGGTGGAGTCGTGGCATACAGCGACCACGAGCACCGTTTCAAACTCGCCGGAGGCGATCTGCCAGGCCGCCTCAAGGACGCCGACGGCGCCGTCCTGGTCGATCTTTTCATCGGGACGCAGGTTCGCGCCGGCAACGTCCACCACCAGCGAGGCCGAGAATGGCCGCGCGATGCGCGAGTGTTCGTGGCAGATCAGGCTTGCGTCGATCCCGCCCTTCTCATAGGCCGGCAGGAACCGCAGGCCGGTTTCCTGCAGCACCGGACGGATTGCCTGGTAGGCCAGTTCCTCGGGCGAACACGCCCGCTTCTCGTTGTAGTTGACTTGTGCCATCGAGACGATGGCGACACGGTTTGACATGCTCATCTTGTTGCCCTCGAGCTGTTGACTAGTTCACCTTGCGCTGCTGATCGGCCCAGTATTTGTCGCGCACTTGCCGGCGCAGCACCTTGCCGATCACCGTCATTGGGAGCTGGTCAACGATGGTCACCGTCTTCGGCGCCTTGTACCCGATGCGCTCCTTGCAGAAGGCGACGATCTCGGCCGGATCGGGCGTATGGCCTTCCTTGAGCACCACCTCGGCGTGCACGGATTCGCCCCACTCGGCATGCGGCACGCCCACTGCCGCCGACATCAGCACGGCGGGGTGCGCATTGAGCGCGGCTTCGACCTCGATGGCGTAGATGTTGAAGCCGCCGCTGATGATCATGTCCTTCTTGCGATCGACGATGTACACATAGCGGTCTTCGTCGACGTAGCCGAGGTCACCGGACTTCCAGAAGCCGCCCTGGAATTCGGTTGCAGTCGCTTCCGGATTCTTGTAGTAGCCCTTGATCACGCCTGGTCCGCGGATCCAGAGTTCGCCGGTCTCGCCGACCGGCAGTTCATGGCCTTGTTCGTCCATCACCACGATCTCGGTTTCTGGCAGCGCGATGCCGGTAGAGCTCAGATGCCTGTTGCTTTGGCCAGGCGCACACAGGTGCTCCGCCTTGCTCAGCACGGCCACGGGTGCCAGCACTTCGCTGCTGCCATAGGCCTGGATGAAGATGTTGCCGAACTTCTCCTGCAGCAGCGCGAGCTTGGCCGGACTCATCGGCGCCGCCGCATAGAGGATCGTGCGCAGGCTGGACAGGTCAAATTGCTCGTGCAGGCCAAATTCCAGGAAGCGGTAAAGGATGGTCGGCACGAGGTGGCTGGACGTGATCCGCTCGTTCTGGATATTGGCGCAGAACTGTCTGAGATCCGAAGCGTTCATCGTCACATGGCAGCCGCCCTTGAAAGCAAGCGTCGTGGCATAGGCCGCGGACCCGTGGCTCAGCGGCGTAATGCTCAGGTGACGGGCGTCATTGCCGAACATGTCGTCCGGCATCGAATAGAAGTAGCGGTGCAGGGCCAGCCAGTTGTTCAGCGTGTACATGCAGCACTTGCCGCGGCCGGTGGTGCCGCCGGTGAAGCGCAGGAGCATCGGTTCGTCTGCGTCCAGCTCGATATGCGGCTCCGCGTCCGACACGCCCTCCAGCAGGTCCCAGAAACAGGACACGCCATCGCGGGGCGCCGCGAGCGGATCCATGCACACGATGCGGATGCCGCGCTGGCGCAGCGTGTCGTAGTACTTGTCCAGCAGCGCGGTTTCGAGGAATACCACCTTGGGCTCGACCCAGTCGATCTGCCAGAGGTGTTCGTCGAAGGTGTCCCGAAAGTTGCACCATGCCGCCTTCACGTCCGCCTTGGCCAGCGTGCAAAAGGTCAGCAGGCTCATATTGTCGTTGTCGAGGATAGTCAGGTAGACGTCGCCTGACGCAAGCCTGAGCCGCTCCTTGATCAAGCGGGCGATCCGATTGGTGAGCCGGTGCAGCTCCATGTGGGTAAAGCGGCGGTCGCGCTCAACATTGACCAGGGCCTCGCGTTGCGCGAAACGCGAGGCGGCATCGAGCGACCACCTCGAGAAGTCGATCTTCATCTTTGTCTCCTTTATGTTTTTGGCTTGCCTGGGGCAGCCGGGACGGTCAGATGCCGCGGAATGCAGGCGGGCGCTTCTCGCCGTAGGCGGCGAGACCCTCGCGGAAGTCATGGGACCGGGTGTGCTGCTGGCACATCAGCAGTTCGTCGCGCAGCGCGGCATCCATCGACAGGTCGACCGAGCGGTTGGCCACTTCCTTCATGCGGCGCAGCACGAGACTGCTCCTGGCCGCCATCCGCTCTGCCAGCGCCGCCACCGCCGGCAGCAGTTCCTCGTCGGGCAGCACCTCGTTGAGCAGCCCCCAGGCCTGCATCTGCGCGGCGTCGGCAAGGTCGCCCGTAAACAGCAGTTGCTTGGCCCGGCTGAGGCCGACGCGGCGCGGCAGGACCGCTGCGCCGCCACCGCCAGGAAACACGCCGAAGTTGGCATGGCCGTCGCCGATCCTGGCGCTCGCCGCGCCGATCAGGATGTCGCAGCACATCGCCAGTTCCAGCCCGCCTGCGATGGTCAGCCCGTTGACGGCAGCGATGACTGGCTTGGGCATGTTGCGCAGCAGCGAAAGCGTGGCCAGCGTGCGATCGGCGAAATTCGGCTCGCCCGGGGCGGTGTCGAGGCCGGCAAGCAGCGCCTTGAGATCGGCGCCGGCGCAGAACGCGCGGCCGGATCCGGTCAGCACTAGTACGGCTTGGCCCGCATCGGCCCGTACTGCAGTGAGTGCATCATGAAGCTCTTCGAGCATGCGCTGGTTCACCGCATTCAGCTCGGCTGGCCGGTTCAACGTGATCCACGCGACTGGCCCCCGCTGTTCATGGATAATGGTTTCGTAGTGCATTGCGCTGTCTCCTTGCGAGGCGGGATGCAGCGTTACAGCGTGCCCTGGCCGCCCAGCTTGTCCGGATCTGGCTGTCCCTTCGCTTCTGGTTCAATGATGGGTTGCCGGCCGGGTGGGCGCACCACACTTATCGGGTGTAATCGGGTGTGACAGGGCCAGAGCTGTGCGCCGAAGACCCATCGTGCGGGATGGCCCGAGGGACACAGCCTCCAGGCGGCCGCTTCGACCTTCCGCGGCACTTCCGATAAGATGCCCTTCGCATGTCAGCAGGAGACCCTGGCTTGGCCCCCGATCGCCTTCTTATCCCCACCAAGTTCGCGCCGCCGCGCATCAGCCCGCAGTCCACGCCGCGGGCCAAGCTGCTGGCGCGGCTGCTGGATTCGCGCGACAGCCGGCTGACGCTGGTGTGCGGCAGTGCGGGCTTCGGCAAGACGACCTTGCTGGCCCAGTGGCGCCAGCAGTTGCTCAAGGACGGGGAACTGGTCTGCTGGCTGTCCCTGTCACCGGACGAGCGGCACTTGCCGCAGTTTCGCGCCTATCTGACCGGCGCACTGCAGCAGGCAGGACTGCCCGTCGATGACGGAACTGCCCTTGCCTCTGAGGTGCGTGCCGATCTGCCGGTTGCAGGACTGATCGCGACCATCGTTGACGCGGTGTGCCAGCGACGCCAGGAAGTGTTCCTCTTCATCGACGACTATCATCACGTCGACGACAGCGACACCCATGCGCTGATCCAGGGTCTGGTGGATCACGGGCCCGAGACCCTGCACCTGATCCTGGCCTCACGGACCCATCCACCGCTTGCCGTAAGCCGCCAGCGCCTGACCGGGGAGCTGTCGGAGATCACCTTCCCCGACCTGCCGTTCGATTTCGCGGAAACGCAGGACTTCCTGGCCAAGCACCTCGGCGACGTCGTGCCGGACGATGCGCGCCTGATCCACGACATCACCGACGGGTGGCCGGTTTGCCTGCAGATGATCTGCATCCGGCTCAAGCGCAGCCCGGCCAACCGGGACGTGCTGTCTCAGATGCTGCATCGCCGCACGGATCTGCAGCGCTATCTTTCCGAAGACGTGGTGCGCCATCTGGCGCCAGACGTCACCGACTTCATCGAGAAGCTCTCGGTCTTGCGCCGCTTCAATGCCGATCTGGCGCAACACGTCACAGACAATGCAGAGGCCCCCGCGCTGCTCGACCAGATCGAGCGTGAAAACCTCTTCCTGTTGCCGGCCGAGCTCGACAGCCCCCAGCCGTGGTACCGATTTCATCCGCTTTTCGCAAGCTTCCTCCAGGACCAGCTGCAACAGCGCGATCCTGCGCTGATGCGCGAGATCCATGCGCGGGCCAGCCAGTGGTTCGAGCAACGCGGCCTCCTGATTGAAGCGCTACGTCACGCCTATCACGCGCACGACACCGAGGCCGCGGTGCACTTGGTCGAGCGGGCTGACCTGCCAATCCGCAGCATGAGCTTCTTCAGCACGCTGCAACACTGGATGGACGAACTTCCGGCCGATATGCTGCTGGGCCATCCCCGGCTGCTGCTCCTCGGTTGCTGGGCACTGGTAGCCGCGGGCCGCTGGCGCGACGCGCAGGGCTGCCTTGAGCGGCTGGAGAAGACGCCGCGCACGCTGGCGCCGGGACTTGCCTTGCACGCGCTCTATCTGCGGGCCAGCATCGCGCTGCAACGCGACGACACCGAAGCCGCATTGGCCCTCGTGGCGCCGTCGGACTTCGAAAGCCTGACCGATCGCTTCCTGCGCCAGGCGCACCTGGCTGTGCTCAGTTTTTCCTATTGCGCGGCCGGGCGGTACGAGGACGCCCGCTCGCTCCACGAGCACATCGCGCGGTTGCCACGCTCCGAGCTTCAGGATGACATGGCCCTGGTGGCCGAATCGACCCTGCTGCTCAGCCACCTGCTCGAGGGCAACAATCGCGAGGCCATCCGGACCGGCAGCGCCCTGGTGGCGCGCGCCGAGGCAGCGCACGGCCGGCGTTCGGTGTCGGCCGTCAACAGCGCGGCATTCCTCGCCAACGCGTATTACGAGGCCGACCTGCTGGCCGAGGCGAACGAAGTGCTGGCCAACCGGCTCGATTTGCTGCGTCTCTCCTCGCCCGAGCCGATGACGCTTGCGATCATCGTCCGCAGCCGCCTGATGGCGACGCAGGCATCGGCAGCGCAGGGACTGCACGCGCTGAGCGAGGAGGAAGTCCGCTGCCGCGAGCTGGCATTGGATCGGCCTTTGGCCTATGTGCTGGCCGGACAAGCGCGGTTGGAACTCCAGTTGAACCATCAGGATGCCGCCCGGAAGCTGCAGACCGAACTTGACCGATTGGCCAGCCGCTATCGCTACGGAACGGGTTTCCTCGCCGAGATCGAGGCGATCGCGGCCCTGACCGGAGCCCGGCTGGCGCTGGCCGGCATGGACTGGAACGAAGCGCTGGCGCGCGCAGAAACGCTGCGCAACTACGGTGTGGCATACGGGCGGCAAAAATGTGTGGTGCAGGCCGACTTGCTGGCGGGCACCGCCCTTGCTGAAATGGACGAGGCTACCGAAGCCATGCGTCTTCTGCGGGCTGCTGTCGAAGCAGCCCAGAGACTAGGGCTCGTTCGCACGTTGCTCGATGAAGGCGAGCGCGTGCGGCAGGCCTTGCAGCAACTGCAGCCCACGCTTGGCCCCGGCTCCGGCGGCGACTATCTGGTCGAGGTCCTGCGCCGCGGTGTCGCGGCGCATACGCCGGTTCAGCAGGCCGGTGAGCCCGACGCGCAGGCGAACGGCCCCGAGCTCAAGCCGCGCGAGATTGAAATCCTGCGCCTGGCCGCGCAGTCCATGTCGAACAAGCGGATCGCACTGACCCTCAACCTCACGTTGGACACAGTGAAGTGGAACATGAAGAACGTGTTCGAGAAGCTGGGGGTTCCGAGCCGCTACGACGCGGTGATCGCCGCGCGCAGGCGTGGCCTGATCGACTGATGGCGCGATCACTCCGCCGCCCGCCGGACACCCGGAAAGTGTGGTGACCGTATGGCGTCGGCGAACCAGAATCTCCTGGCAAGGCATCCATCACGGCCGCATCGCGGCTGATGCGCCACAGGAGACATCATGCCCCAGGAGCAAACGACATTCCCCTCCGCAGCAATGCTGCCAAGTGATGAAGAGCGGCTGATGCTGCAGGAGAGCCTGCGTCGACTGCTCGCCCGGAGGTGGCCCGCCGCGCAGGCCGTGGAGTTTGCCGCAGACCCCCAGGCGCTGACGTCGATCTGGCGAGACCTGGCGGAGCAAGGCCTGACCAGCCTGGGCAGCAATCCGCAGGAAGGCGGTATGCGAGAAATTGCCGTGGCGCTGGAAGAATTGGGGCGCGCCGCCTGCCCAGCGCCGCTGATCGGTGCCGCACTTGCCAATCTCGCCCTGTCACCGCACCTGCCCGGGCGTCCCAGATCCGACGAGTCGGCCGCGCTACTGAGTGCGCTGCATCGCGGCGACGCCAGCGTGAGCTTCGCCTTCGGCGGCTTTGACGGCGATCGGCAAGCTGGCGGCGTGCGGGTCGCCAACGGCAAGCTGCAGGGTCGCATTGCCTTTGTCGAGGCCGGAACGCATGCCACCCACCTGCTCGTTCTGGCCGTGCCGGGGCCGGTACTAGCCATCGTACCGCGCGGCGCGGTCGGCCTGAGCGTGACGGAAACACCTGGGTTGGCGGTGCCACCGCTGGCAGCGGCAAGCTTCGATCACGTGCCCGCGTCAACGTTGCCGCTCCCGCCCGGGCTGGCCGAGGACCTGCGTCGGATCGGCGCGCTTGCGCTGCTGGCGCGCGCGCTCGGCACCGCCCGGCAAGGCTTCGACATGGCCGTTGCCTATGCCAAGGAACGACAGCAGTTCGGTCAGCCGATCGGGCGCTTCCAGGCGATACAGCACAAACTCGCCAACTGCCTGATGGCGCTGGAGGCCGCACGGCTGATGCTCCACAACGCCGCCAGGACGCATGACCTCGGCTCCGAGAACTGGCGGATCCTTGGCGCAGCCGCACGCGCCTTCGCCGGCCCTGCGCTGCGTCAGGTATCGCTCGAAACGCATCACACCTTCGGCGCCATCGCATACTCGGAGGAACATGAGGCACCGCGGCATTTCCGCCGCACGCATGCGGATCTTGCGCGTCACGGCGGCGTACGCCAAGCGCGTGAGGAGCTCGCCCGGGCCCTGCTCGAGCAGGGCGCGATGCTTCCCGAGCACGATCTCGGCCCGGCCGGAAATGCGTTCCGTGATGAGGTACGGGCCTGGCTGAAGGAAAACTGGTCCGGCGATTCGCCCAGACACGAACAAGACCATGCCTACGAAGAGTGGGGCTATGACACACAGTTCACCAGGCTGTTAGGCAGCAAAGGCTGGAACACGATGAGCTGGCCCAGGGAGTATGGTGGCCAGGGACGCACGCCCTACGAGCAACTCGCATTCATGGAAGAGATCCAGCAAGCCGGTGCACCCATGGGCGGCCGCGGGGACATCCAGGCGCATGCACTGATGGCGTTCGGTACGGCCGAGCAACAGGCCGAGTTCCTGCCCAAGCTCGCCCGCGGCGAGATCACCTTCTGCCTGGGCTACAGCGAACCAGGGTCGGGCTCGGACCTCGCATCGATGCAGACGACCGCCGAGCGCGACGGCGACGAGTGGGTCATCAACGGCCAGAAAATCTGGACCACGGCCGCCGAAAAGGCGGACTACATATGGCTGGCCGCCCGCACCGACCGGAATGCGGTGCGGCCGCACGCGGGCCTCAGCATCTTCATTGTTCCAATGAACAGCCCGGGCCTCACCGTCAGACCATCGATGGCAATGTACGGTCACACGTTCTGCCAGGAATTTCTGGACAATGTCCGGGTTCCCGCCAGTGCGTTGGTCGGGAAACTCAACGACGGCTGGACAGTCCTGACATCGGCGCTTGCAACGGAGCGCATGATGATGGGAAGCTTCATCGCCAATGCCCGCGCGGAATTCGAACGACTGGTTCGTTGCGTCCGTGACAAGACGGTGCTGGCCAATGATGGGGCAGTTCGCGACCGCATTGGCGCGCTGGCGGCCGAAGTGGAAGCCGGGCGGCAGTTGTTCATGAAGAGTATCGCCATGGCCGAGCAAGGCAAGGTCCCCATTCATGAAGCGGCCATGAGCAAGGCCTTTACGGGCGAATTGACGGAACGCCTAGGCCAAGCGGCGCTCGATATCCTCGGCACTGGAGCAACCTTGTCCGAGGACGCCGAAAGCGCGATCGCCAGCGGCAGGTTCGAACGGTTGCTGCGGTACGCGATCCTGACCGTCATCGGCGGCGGCACCGCGGAAATTCAGCGAAACCTGATCGCCCAGCGTGGGCTGGGGTTACCTCGTTGAAGACCGATGCCGATGCCCCCTTCAGCCCACGCATGCCCCCGTGTCATTACCTCGTACTATGGGCGTATCCGGCTTCACTGGGGCAGTACCAAGCCTGGCGCCTTGTGCCGTCATAGCTCACAATCGACCGCAATGGGTCGGAAAACGATCGTTTGTCTTATGTCGACCAACTTCCGCTGATTGCCTGAACAGCCTTTCGGACTATCGCGTTGGACGTCGCAGTAGGGTCGACTGCCGCCGCCGCTGATATCCAATGTGTCCTTCCCATCACCGAACGTTCCAGACCGCGCGCATGAAGCGCTACTGTCACGCCAACAGACCGGCATTGCAAACTGGCTACCCGGCTTGACAGCCAGTCTGCGCGGCGTCGGTCAATCCCCCCGTGTCGGCCGCTCAACCCGTCGGAGACACCCCACACTGCTCCAGGATTGAACACATCGATTCAAATCACAACACCCTGCGATTCGCACGGGATCAATCGCTGCCAAAAAATCTCTTTAAGGACACAGGTACAGTTCGTGCGTCATGGCATGTGGGTGCAAGACACCTCATCACTACAATATTGGAGACGCCATGACCCACCTGAACGCCGCTGATCGCATCGACAGCTTCTTCATTCCCTGCGTGACTCTCATTGGTCCAGGCTGTGCGCGCGAGACCGGCACGCGCGCCAAAGCGCAAGGCGCAAGAAAGGCCCTCATCGTCACGGATGCCGGCCTGCACAAGATGGGGCTATCCGAAACCATCGCGGGGTACATCCGCGAGGCAGGGCTTCAGGCCACCATTTTTCCAGGGGCCGAACCCAATCCAACCGACGTCAATGTTCATGACGGCGTCAAGCTGTTCGAGCAGGAGGGATGCGACTTCATTGTCTCGCTGGGCGGCGGCTCCTCGCACGACTGCGCGAAAGGAATCGGCCTCGTTACCGCCGGAGGCGGACATATCCGCGACTACGAGGGCATCGACAAATCGACGGTGCCAATGACGCCGCTCATTTCCATCAATACGACCGCCGGCACCGCTGCGGAGATGACTCGCTTTTGCATCATCACCAATTCGAGCAATCACGTGAAGATGGCCATCGTCGATTGGCGCTGCACACCGCTGATCGCAATCGACGATCCCCGGCTGATGGTCGCAATGCCGCCCGCATTGACTGCCGCGACCGGCATGGATGCGCTCACGCACGCCGTCGAAGCATACGTTTCCACCGCGGCCACGCCAATTACCGATGCATGCGCGGAAAAAGCGATTGCGTTGATCGGCGAGTGGCTGCCCAAGGCCGTAGCCAATGGCAATTCGCTGGAAGCGCGTGCCGCGATGTGCTACGCGCAATACCTTGCTGGCATGGCCTTCAACAATGCGTCGCTCGGCTATGTGCACGCAATGGCCCATCAACTTGGCGGCCTCTACAACCTGCCACATGGTGTGTGCAACGCGATCTTGCTGCCCCATGTATCGGAATTCAACCTTATTGCCGCGCCTGAACGCTTCGCGAAGATCGCAGAACTGCTCGGCGAAAACGTTGCGAGCCTCAGTACCAGTGACGCGGCCAAGGCTGCGATCTCGGCGATCCGGGCTCTCGCCGCTTCGATCGGCATTCCTGCCGGCCTGGCCAGCCTGGGCGTCAAGGCGGAAGACCATGAGGTGATGGCGCACAACGCACAAAAAGATGCATGCATGCTGACGAATCCACGCAGGGCCACCACGGCGCAAGTCATCGCTATCTTCGCTGCAGCGATGTAAAAGGTATGCCCCCTCCGACGAACGCGGGAGGGGGTTCAGCGGCACGATTAACTTCGCGTGTTTAGACTTCCACCCAAAGGAGTCACGATGATTTCCTCCTATGTCGAACCGCTTTCCTGCATTCACGCAGAAGGCTCACCGCAACAGTCGCAGCAATCGATGCATCTTGCGCGCCAAGACCTTGTCACGCACCTTGTGCGCAAGAGGCCCACGGACGTGCTCATGGATGGCTCAAACGAGCGACCCGATGTCAGGACCGTCGCCGTGCTGGGTTACAACTAGAGCGAAGACGCAGCAAGCACCATTCTCTTCCAATAGCCCAAAGCGCGCTGCAGGCGCGCGGCACGCCCTTGCCGGACCGCTGTCGGTCCGCCGCGGAATGCGATCCTGTGAAGCCGATCAGTCCCTCGAGATCGGGACGAAATGCCTGGGGTCGTGGACGTGCGCCGGCTCGATGGCGCGCTAGGCCTCGACCAGTTCCTCGAAGTCGCTATCGTCGAGAGCGCCCTTGCTTCGAGCATTGGTCGAGAACCCGGTGGACGACCTGCCGCTGTCGGGGGATTGGCTCATCGATTCGGCACCGATGCTACGCCCGCTCTGGAACAGCATTCGCTTGTCGAGATGGGTTACCTCCGCTTTGACAAAGACCAGCGGCTTGCTCGCGTAGCACCCCAAGCACGAGTCCTTCCGATACCTTATGGATGTCGAAGCTGCCCATTGCGGATGATGCCTCGACCTGTTTTTTTCTAGCAGCGCCATGAGTTCCCGGAAATCGTTGAGCAGGTCAAGATGCTTCAATGTGCTCTCCCCGGTTGGCTTCCCATTCTTCGTCCGGCAAAGCGCATTGTGAATCTTGGACGCCTTGGAAAAAGTGAAATTTGGAACTGCATGGTGACTGGAGGGTCGACCACAAGCGGCTGGCGCTCATACTTGCAGCCGCTTGATCTTTGACTCTTCAAGCTCTCCTGGAACTTTGCTCGTCCTTCGGCACTATCGCGATCAACCGCGCATATTGCAATGACAGTTTTTGGGCCGCTACCGCGAAGCCTTGAGGAACTTAGGTGTCTCCCTTTGATTTCGCTAATGGACGAATGGAACGACGTAGGAGGTCCGGCATTTCGCCAAAGCTTGCTGCGCCGTGGTCCAAAAAAGAATATGTGCAGTCCAACCTCTTGATCATGGGCCACATGCTCGCCATGTGACCTCTTGCCGAATCCCTTATAGCCCCGCCGGCACCGATGCCTCCGCGTACCCGCAAACCTGCACCGATCGCCGATGAGATCTAGCGAGCGCCGGACGGGATCAACGGCGGAGAACGGCCAGTAGCGGCCTTTGACCGCGACGAAGCGAAGGGCCGTTCTAAATCCACTTTTTGCCATTCGACCAAGTGGCGTTTCATGACACCCCTAGGTTCTCGACGGCCTCGAAGTTGATTCAAGGAAATGAACATCGGGCAAGCGCTACCCACGATCTCCCACATCAAGCTGTTCGTGCGGCCATTGACCGAATGCGCGGACGGCATTGCCGGCACCTTGTCGACATCCCGGCGGTGGCCCGCTACCTGGCGCCAGGATGTCCCCAGCCCCACGCGAGATCGGAGCCAGATAGGTCCGACAGCGCAGCACGGGTAGTTGGCAGGATCTGAGGGTCAGGCACGCGACGGAAAAAAGCGCGGATCCACTGCATCCCTAGCCGACCGCGGCCGTCGCGGCAGTCCTCACGCTTTGCATTCCTCACGCTTTGCATTCCTTACGCCTTGCATGACGGCGGCCATGGGTGGGGCGCCGCACAGCGCCTGCCACGACCCAGGTGCACAGCGCCGGGTGGAAGCCATTCAACTGCCCGATCTGCGCGACCAGCCCGAAAAGCCGGTGGATGCGGGCGCATCCCGATCCGACCAAGGTCCCTCTGGCGGTCAAGGCCCGCAGCCCGCCACGCAACGAGGCGGCCGCCGGGATGTTGCCCCAGCATATGCCGCGGCATCCGCATCTCGTGGTGCCACCACGAGTTGAAGCCATACACCTAGACGACGTCTTCTTGTCCGCGGAGACGAAAGCCTGAGCAAGCTCTCGTCACGATTACCCGGACCGCTACCTCGCCGATCCTCCGGGAATCACGATGCCCACACATTAACACAACACGTGTTGTCTTAAAGAGCATTGCGGGTTATTGTTCATGCATCGCGCCGGCCAGCGTCCATCACGAAGAATGAAGGAGACCGATCATGCTCACCACCCAATCCCAACGAGAAGCGTTTCGCAATGACGGCGCCGTACTTGTAGAAAACTGTCTTGACCCGGCGCAGCTCGCTCAGTGCTACGAGGCGTTCAAGTGGAACGTCGCCAATCCGGGTCCGTATCACTTCCGCTCGCTGGACGGCACGAGCCTGCAGACCCATATCGACAACGCCAATCCGGTCGTCAAGGACAAGCTTGACGATCTGGTCTCGACGCTGCCGTTCGGAAAGATATTCCAGGAGTTATGGGGATCGGAGCATGTCTGGTATTTCGCCGAGGAGGTGTTCGCCAAGGAAGGTGGCCAAAGCGGCCGCGGACCGTGGCATCAGGACACCGCCAACCTACCCTGGGCCGGCAAGCACTGGGGCAACGCCTGGATCACCTTCCAGCCCATTCCAAAGAGGAATTCGCTGGAGATCGTTCGCGGCTCGCATCTCGGCATCCAGTACGACGGGGCCAGCTTCGCGAATGCCGATGACCCGACCGATCCGCTCTACGGCGACGGCACTCTGCCCCGCCTTCCGCATATCGACAAGGAACTCGCCGAAGATCCGAACGCCTGGGACGTGCTCTCCTGGGGCGTGACGCCCGGCGACGTCGTATTCCTGCATCCGCGTTCGCTGCACGGAGGAGCCGCCGTCGACGCCGACTGTCCGACCCGCCATACCCTGGTACTTCGATTCTTCGGTGACGACGCCACGTTCCGCGCCCTGCCGCTGTCGAACCCGCGCTATGCCCGTAACGGGCCCCTATTCAACGAAGAAATGGCCAAGCTCAATGAAGGCGAGCCGTTCCGCTCGCCTGTCTTCCGCCAGATCGCCTGATATCGCCTTGCACGGAGAAGCAGCCATGAAACGACAAATGATCAATCCCGGCCTTGCACAGGCAAGGCACTACGACCAGCTTCATTTCTCGTCGGCGACCCGTGTCGGCGACATGATCTGGGTGTCCGGCCAGGTGGGGTTCGATCTGGCGACGGCCACGGTGGGACAGGGAATGGAAGCGCAGGCCCGACAGGCGTTTGAAAGCCTGAAGACGGTCCTCGAAGCCGCGGGAGCCAGCATGGCCGATATCGTGGAGATCATGACTTTCCACACCGACTTGCGCGGCGACATCCATGAGTTTGTGAAGGTCAAGGATGAATACCTACCCGACCGCTATCCCTCGTGGACAGGCGTGGGCGTAAGCCAGCTGGCCCGCCCCGAGTTCCTCGTCGAGATACGCGCCATTGCGGTCGCCGGCTGCGGCGCCGGCTGACTGTCGGATGCCGCGGCCCCGTTTGCACACCAGGGTCGCGGCACACGATCCCAAAAGAAAAAAGAACAGCGACAAAGCTGATGGAGACACCAACATGAATCGTCCCAATACGGTCGTCAGGCCGGATAAGCCATCCAGCATCCTGGCGAGGCTTGACCGCCTGCCGGTGATGGCTTCCCACTACGTCTGGGCCGCGCTGCTCGCGGCCAACCTGATGCTGGAGTATTACGACAACGCCATCTTTGCCTACGCCAGTCCGACGATCAAAGCCCATACCAATTTGAGCACGGAGCAGATCGGCCTCATCAGCAGCACGTTCTTCATCGGGATGATTATCGGCGCGCTGGTGGGAGGAAGGCTGTCTGACAGGTGGGGACGACGTTCGGTTCTGGTATGGACCACCGTCCTGTACTCGCTGGGCGCGTTAGCGACGGCGTTCGCGCCTACCTACGAGACCATACTGGCCTCCCGCGTCGTCACGGGTGTAGGCGTGCAGGCCGCCACATCGGTGCTGCTTGTCTATATCGCCGAGATGTTTCCCGGCAAGGCCCGTGGCCGTTTCGTCTCCATCGTGACGATCGGGTTCGTGGTCTCCGGCATCGGGGCTGCGGCGCTGGCGATGTTCTATCTCCCGCACAGCAGTACCGGTGCCTGGCGCAACCTGTTCCTGGCTGGCAGCATCGGCCTGCTGATTGCGCCCCTGGCACGCTTGGTCCTGCCCGAATCGGTGCGCTGGTATGTGTCGCGCGGGCAGTCCGACCGCGCCGAACGCATCGTCAGCGAACTGGAAGCACGCGCACTGCGCCGCGGTCCGCTCGACGAACCCGGAATTGCCTCAGCTCAACAGAACGCCGCAGCACCAACACTGCGCGACCTCATCAACAACAAGGCCGTTCTTCGAAACATAGCCATTCTCACGCTCGGCTATTTCGGCGCCACCCTGGCCTACTACCTGTTCGGGCAGTGGGGCGTCTACTCGCTCGTGTACAGCCTCAAGTACTCCGAGGACGATGCGTATTTCATCCTGTTCCTGTGGAACGTGATCTATGGCGTCACGCCGTTCGTAGCCATGCTGTTTCTCGACCGGTATGAACGCAAATCCACCATCCTTGTTGTGTCCGTGCTCAGTGCACTGCCGTTGGTCGTGCTCGGCATCTCGGCCACCAGCTGGGTGGTGATCGGTGCGGGGGGCCTCGCCTCCATCATCACCGGGCTCGTCGTCAACGCGTACTACACCTACATCCCGGAGACGATTCCGACGCAGCTGCGCGCCCTGGGCAGTGGCATCGTGATGTCTGGCGGCCGGTTCGGCGGAGCGGCCGCCGGCGTCCTGGGCGCCGCGCTGTTCTCCGCAAGCGGCATGGCGGGCGTAATGCTCGCCGCGGCAGCCTGCTACATCGTGTTCTCCATCCCCGTCGCCCTGTTCGGCCCGCGCACGACCAACCGCTCGCTGGAAGCCGTTACCGACGAAGGGCCCGGCGCTGCAAACGGCGTGCGTCAATCCACGGACACGCCCATGGCCGCCTGACACGGCATGTCCGTAAATTGCCGGGTGGTTGTGTCCCGGCAGCATGGATCTCCAGACCAAGGAGCACGGCAACGTGACTGAAGACCTCAAGACATACCGAACATTGGGCGGCTGGATAGAAAAGCCAGCCGATCTGCAGCCACCGCTCGAGGGCCACACCAACGCCGATGTGGTCATCATCGGCGCCGGCTTCGCCGGCCTTTGCGCGGCGCTGGAGCTTACCCGGCACCGCGTGAAGGTGGTCGTCCTCGAACGCGAATTCTGCGGCTATGGAGCGAGCAGCCGCAATGCGGGCTATCTCGCCGGCGGCCAGGGACTCAAGTACGACCGCTTCCTCAAGCGCGCAGGCCATGAGAAAGCAAGGCAGATCGTCCGCTTCTACGAGGACGGCGTCAGCTTCGCCGAAGGCAAGTTCGCCGAGCACGGGATAGACTGCGACTACAACCAATCGGGACTGATCCGTGCCGGCATCGACCCCTCACAGGAAGCCAGGGTGCGCGACGATATGCGCATTAGCGCCGAACTCGGATGCCCATCGGAGTATCTGGACCAGGCCGAGATGCGCGCACGCGGCATCCCGCCAGCGTTCCTGTTCGGCAGCTACGTGTCGAACGGCGGCACGCTCGATCCCGGCAAGTACGTCCTGGGGCTGCGGCGCGCAGCCCTGCAGGCGGGCGTGACGATCCACGAGAACACGCCGTTGCTGTCCTACACCGAAGGACCGCCCGTCAAGGTGCGGACGCCGCGCGGCAGCGTCAGCGCGCCGGTCATGATCCTGGCCACCAACGCCTACACGCCGCAACTCGGCCCGCTCGCGGACAAGGTGGTGCCATTGCGGCTGTCGGCCATGGAAACCGAACCGCTTTCCCCCGTCCAGCTGGCCGCGCTTGGGTGGCATCGTCGCGAAGGGATCACGACCATGCACTGGGTCATGGAGAGCCATCGCCTGACGGCGCGCAACACGCTGGTCGTGACGACCAAGCGCCTGCGCTACCCGTTCGGCTCGCAGACGCCGGACGTGCCAGAGCATGCCCAATATCGGGCGCTGCGGATGGCCCTTCACGACCGCTTTCCACCATTGAAGGGCATCGCCATCCGGCGCTGCTGGAGCGGCTACATCAGCTATGCCGACGATGGCCTGCCGGTGATCGGCACCACCGGAGCGGATCGGAACATCTACTACGCGGCGGGATGTTCCGGCCACGGCGTCGGCACACAGGGCATGGTCGGACACATGCTGGCCGGGAAGATCTGCGGTATCGAAAACCCGCTGCTTGCGATGCTGATGCAACACATCCCCCCATTGACGCTGCCCGAGCCGCTGCGCTGGTTTGCTCTCAACGGTGCTCTGAAGGTCGCAAGCAGGCTCGATGAACGCTCGAACCGCAAAGCACGCGCCGTATGAAGGAGCGCCGGCGGCTGCTACGCGATTGCATGACAGCAGGGCCTTGCGAAACCCCTGCGTCCCCGAAACTCACTACGGATGTACTCATGACAGATCTGTACGATGTTGCCGTGATTGGCGCTGGCTTTGCGGGCGTTACTGCTGCACGGGACCTCAGCATGGCAGGCCATTCAGTGGTACTGCTCGAAGCGCGTGACCGGATTGGCGGCCGGACCTTATGGGGAAAGGCCCTTGGCCTGCACCTCGATCTGGGCGGCACCTACGTGCACTGGACGCAGGCGCATGTGTGGCGCGAACTCAAGCGCTATGGCATCGGCCTGGCGACACCGATGCCGGTGACCAGCGCTTACTGGTACGCCGACGGCGCGGTGCACACCGGGACGTGGGAGCAACTCCACCAACTGACCGCGCCGCTGGTCGCCCGCTTCTTTGCTGATGCCCGGATGCACTTTCCTCAGGTGGATGACTTGGCAGCAGCCGATTTCAGCGCGATCGACGGGCAGACGATCGGCGACCGGCTTGACGCGCTTGAACTCTCCGCGCACGACCGTGACCTGCTGGTCAACGCGATGTCCATCCTGGTTTGCTCTGAACACGAGCAGGGACTCGCGCAACTGCTGTTCTGGTGCGCGATCTGCTTTGGCAGCTGGAGCGCGTTCAAGGAAGTCGCCGGCCACTGGCCGATCGAGGGCGGCACCGGTCGTCTGATCGACGCCATGAGCGCCGAATCGACAGCTGAGTTGCGCCTCTCGACGCCGGTGGCCGCTGTCGATGACAACGGGCATGAGGTCATCGTGACCACCCGCGATGGACAGCGTATCCGGGCCCGGCGCGCCGTGGTGGCATTGCCGCTGAACATGCTGAGCGAGTTTTCCGTCACGCCTGCGCTGCCGCAACCCGTGCGCGCCATGATCGAGCAAAAGAACCCGATCATGCCCAGCAAGATCTGGGTACGGGTCAGGGGCGAGATCGAGCCCTTCGTGATCTATGCGCCGGCGGGCAAGCATCCCATCAATACCGCCCATGCCGAACGCCGCGACGATGGCGATACGCTGGTGGTGTGCTTCTGCGCCGATCCCTCAACGCTGGACGGCAATGACCGCGAGGCAGTACAGCAGGCGCTGCGGGACTTTATTCCGGACATCGAAGTGGTGGACACCGTCTGCCAGGATTGGGCGAACGACCCGTTTTCCAAAGGCGGATGGATGCATCACCGCCCCGGCAATCTGACGCAGGCAGCTCCCTTGATGCGACAGCCCCACGGCCGCATCCATTTCGCGGGAGCGGACATAGCGCCGATCGGGGTTGGCGGCATCGACGGTGCCATCGAGACCGGCACCAGGGCTGCCGCTGACGTCGCCCGCGCCCTGGATGGCGCCCATCATCCCTGATCCGGTGCTACGCGCGCGCCGCCCGTCCGCCAGGCTTCTGCTCGCCTGGCACGGGCGCAACCAGCACCGCCAGGGCATCGATCAGCGCTCGCATTCGCTTTGGCGTGAATCGCTTGGGCTCGATGGGGTACATCATCATCCACCCGTCGCCCATGGCAACGAGCTGGTCGGTGAGGATGTCCGCCGAAATATCGTTGCGGACCGTCCCCCGTTCCTGAGCGTCCTTGACAATGGCGGCGAGCAAGCGGCGATAACGCGCGTAGCGCCTGGCGATGACTTCCGCAAACGCTGGCTCGTGTCGCCCCTGCGCCAGCAACTCCGATGTCGCCGGCCAGAACCTCGTGCTGCGGTCCGTCAGCCTTATCCAGCTTTCGAACGGCGCGAGGATGTCACCCCTTTCCCGGGCTGACTCCAGCATCGCGTCGAAACGGTCAAATGCGCTTTCCATCAGCGCTACCACCAGCTCTTCCTTGTTCGCGAAGTAATACGTCACCGCGCCAGTGGTGTAGCCCGCATGCTTGGCAACCTTGCGCAGCGATGCGTTGGCATATCCCTCCTGTGCAATCACCATTGATGCCGCGCGCAGCAGCTCCTTGCGCTTCGCTTCGCGGTCGCCGACCGGACGACCCCGGGTTGAGACCTGCTCGATATCGTCGTCGCTGTCCATGTTCTGTTCTGTCTCTTGAGGATTTCGATAACTGGATGCCGACTGGTTAGCAGCCAAAAGCCTGATTTTACAGAATCGACGTTATGTTCTGATTCTAGCCTCTCCAGCGTTCTCGCCTCCAGCATCTCCCAGGTGCGGCGCGTTCCATCCGGATCGCGAAGCCTGCGTCCGCACACGCCAGCAAATGGCAACGCCTGTGCCCCTCTCCTTGCCGGGACCACGCAGGGAATACCCGCCCTTTCTATTTAACATCACGCTCGTTATGCTAATCCAAGATTCGCGCGAATCGCCGGGCAGGACTTCAGGAAGAGTGCGCGGCCGATGTCCTTGCATGCGGCCGCCAGGCAACTGACAAACATGGAGATTGTTGATGGATGCATTCAGGCGTAATGCGTTGAGCATGGATGGTGCCGTCGTCATGGAACAGCGCCGTGAGGAGAAACACCGAGTGCCGCGCAATGTGGCACGCAACTGGGGCACGGCGCCTGTTATCGCACTGGCAGCACTTGGTGCCTTCGCAGGCGCGGCACATGCTCAGTCCTCCATCACGTTGTACGGTACGCTGGACACCAACCTTGAGATCGATACCAACTTCAAGAGCGCGGGCGGCGGCTCGGCCAATCGATACGCGCTGAATGGCGAAGGCCTGTCTGGTTCGCGTTGGGGTCTGCGCGGCGTGGAGGATCTCGGCGGCGGCGTGAACGGCGTCTTTGTGCTGGAAAGCGGCGTCGGCGGCGACGATGGCACCATGCAGCAAGGCGGCCGCCTGTTTGGCCGGCAGGCATTCATCGGCCTGCAGAGCGCCACCTACGGCAAGATCACCTTCGGGCGCCAATACACCTCGATGCTCGAGGCACTGGCCAACTTCTCGCCGGCGGCCATGTCGAGCCTGTATGAACCCGTCATCGCCCAGATCGGACCGGTGTACCGCGAAGACAACACCGTCAAGTATTCCGGGACCTTCGGTCCGGTCAGCGTCGGGGCTCACTGGAGCTTTGGCACCGGCGGAAGCAGCGGCACCGTGGACCTCAGCCGCCTTGGCGGATCGGGAGAGGTTCCGGGCCAGTTTCGCCGCGATACCGGCTATGGTGCCCGGGCGTCCTATACGGCAGGGCCGTTCAGCGCTACCGTGACCTATGATCAGGTGAACCCGAGCATCATCGGCAATAGCGGCTTCGCCGGTACCGGCACATTCAAGAAGGCCGCCGCAGCAGCCAGCTACGCCGTCGGGCCCGCGATCTTCATGAGTGGATACCGCTGGGGCATGTCGACTGCGCCGGGGCAGACACTGACGCGCGACAATCTGTACTGGGCTGGCGTCTACTACGAGATGACGCCTGCCCTGAGCCTGACGCTGGACTACTACTACCAGACCTTCCGGTCCTCGACCTTGCCGGCGCTGAGGCCTGCGGGCAATCCAAGGCAGCTGATGTTCATCGCCGACTACCACCTCTCCAAGCGTACGGACCTGTACCTGACCACCGCCTATGCGAAGAATGCCGGCCTGTGCCTGGACACCGCATCCATTGCGTTCAACAACGGCTATCAGCCGGGTGCTGGCAAGACCAGCATGTTCGGCGCCGCACTAGGTATCCGCCACAACTTCTGAGCGTGACGGATATCCTCAAACCGTTGCCGATGCCAACCCGATGCGATGCTGCTTCAGCGATCTGCATCGGGACATGGCGCGAGGGCCACCGCCGAAATGGCCTCCAAGGTATGTCACCTCATCCGATAGACGCCATCTTCACTCACCTCAACCCGCCCGTCAGCCAGCAGCTCCGCCAGATGCTGAGAAATCGTACGGGTCTCGGCGTTGACCACCCACAAGCCTTCATAGCCCGGCGGATACAGCAGCCGCAGGTCGACCAGCTGCGCCAGTGTCTTTGGCGATTCGCGCAGCATGGCCATCAGGCGCTGTTCGCGCTCGTCCAGCTTGGCCACATAGGCAGCGAGATCACGCAGGAAGTGCTCGCGATCGGTGTAGACGCCCCGGTGATGGGACGTAACCCAAACCTTGGCCGGAATCTCGGGCAGCCGTGCCAGGCTGCGACGGAAGTCCGCCAGGCTGGACCCCGCGTCGCCATAGTAAGGCCCAAATCCAGTCAGGTCGATGTCGCCCGTGAAAGCCACCCCCTCCGGTTCAACAAGAAGAACGGTGTGGCCCGCGGTGTGCCCTGGAAGGTGGAAAGCGCGAATGCCGGCCTGCCCCAGACCCCAGCACGCGCCGTCGACGTAGCCTTGCGCATCAGGCCGCGGCGCATAAAAGAAATCGCGCTGGAACTTGAGCAGCGTCTCCGATGCATACTCCGCATTGCCGAAAGCGGCGACCATGCCGTCCCAGCTCCTTGCCGCTGGCAAATCCCGTTCGTGCACATATACCGATGCATACGGAAGACGATGCAAACCGGCCATATGGTCCTCATGCACATGGCCCATCACCACCAGCTCGGTCGCGTCAAATTCGGGGCCGATGTAGTTCGCGACAAGCGGCGTGTCGAACGCCGCGCGAGTCTCCGAGCCTCGTATCAATACCTGATTTCCGTCGGGATACTTTCCGCTTTTCTCGCCGAAGAAGACCGAAACGCGCCCGAAATCCACGCGCTGGATGTTTCCCTGCATGTCGGAATTGCTAAAAGCTGTGCTCATGTCGATCATCCTCCCTGGCAGTCCGTTGCGATCTTCCCGCAGCCGAGGCGTTCCAGGAGCGGTCAGGCGCTACGCAACTCTGTTTTCAGTCTATTTATAATAACATCTGTCATAAAAATAGAGTGCCTGCAAACACAGACCGTATGATATTTTGGGATGGCCGTTTTAGAGCGTCAACCGACTTCCTCGCCCTGCAGGCTGCGCATCGTCAGGGCTAAACATGACGACATAAGTATTGCAGCATGTATGATTGCGTGGTTACTCTAATGGAGAGGCAGCCATGCGCAGACTCGAGATTGCAGACGCACAGATAATGCAGTTGGCGATTCGACAGGAGATCGAGCGAAGCGAGGAGTCGCGGTATGACCACCGCCTGCACGGGGTGCTGCTGGTCAGCAGCGGTTACTCGTGCACTGAAGTGGGGCAGATGTTCGGTCAAGCGGCCACGACAGTTCAGCGATGGGTCCGACGTTTCGAGCGGGGCGGTTTCGACGGATTGCGGGAAGGTGAACGGCCCGGTCGCCCGCGTGCGTTGAATGACTCGCAATGGCGTCGCATCGAGGCGGATCTGCGCAAGACACCACGCGACTTCGGATTTGAAGCGGGCCTGTGGGATGGGCCCGTTCTATCGGAGCACTTGCGTCAGCGCTATGGCATCAAACTGGGCGTGCGGCAGTGCCAGAGGCTGTTTCGCCAGATGGGTTTCCGGCTGCGCAAGCCGCGCCCGCAGGTCGCCCAGTCTGATCCCGTTCGCGTTGCGGCGGTAAAAAAAACTGCGGCGACTGTCAAAGCGCGACGACATTGAGTTATGGAGCCTGGACGAATGCCATTTCCAGCAACACGGATCGCGCTGTCGCATGTGGGTGGCCCCGGAGATCCGCGATCCGGTGTTGATGCATGCGCCGACGCGAAAGTCGGTGGCATGTTTTGGCGCCGTCAGTCTGAGCACGGGTCGCTTCGTCTGGCAGGTATGCCCTGTCTTCAACGCAGAAACGTTTGCATCCTTTCTTCGCCAACTACTCCGCCATCGACGTCGCGGCAAGCGCATCGTCGTGGTCCTGGACAACGCAAAGTACCACCATGCCGTCCTGCTCAAACCGTTACTGCACAAATACAGGCGGCACATGACGTTGTTGTTCCTGCCACCATACAGCCCGCAACTGGCGCCTATCGAACGCGTATGGAAACTGACACGGCGCCTGGGGTTACATAACCGGTACTTCGCCACCCTCGTAGAAGTTCTCTCGGCAGTCGACGCCTGCTTCCAGCAATGGAAGAGACCAAACGAGGTACTACGACGACTATGCTGCATTATTTAAGACGCTGTGTTTAGTTGCAGTTCTTCGGTGACTATAGCGCGCTCGCCGAAGCGGCTGCCTTCGCCCAGTGGCTTGCACCACCTCCTCCCGGTCTTCGTCGGGATCAGTCCGTTGCTTTGAGCATATCCTCGACCACCTTCTTGGCGTCGCCGAACACCATCATGGTCTTGTCCATGTAGAACAGTTCGTTGTCCAGCCCGGCATAGCCGGCGGCCATCGAGCGCTTGTTGACGATGATGGTCTTGGCCTTGTACGCCTCCAGGATCGGCATGCCGGCGATCGGCGACTTGGGGTCGTTCTTGGCCGCCGGGTTGACCACGTCATTGGCGCCCAGCACCAGCACCACGTCGGCCTGGCCGAACTCGCTGTTGACGTCTTCCATCTCGAAGACCTGGTCGTACGGCACCTCGGCCTCGGCCAGCAGCACGTTCATGTGACCCGGCATGCGGCCGGCCACCGGGTGGATCGCGTACTTGACGGTCACGCCCTTCTCGGCCAGCTTTTCGGTCAGTTCCTTCAGGGCATGTTGCGCGCGCGCCACCGCCAGGCCGTAGCCGGGGACGATGATCACGGTCTCGGCGTTGCCCATCAGGAAGGCGGCGTCGTCGGCCGAGCCGGACTTCACGTTGCGCTGCGCCTGCGCGCCGGCGGCCGCGCCAGCCGACGCATCGCCGCCGAAGCCGCCCAGGATCACGTTGAAGAACGACCGGTTCATCGCCTTGCACATGATGTAAGAGAGGATGGCACCGCTTGACCCCACCAGCGAGCCGGCGATGATCAGCATCGGGTTGTTCAGCGAGAAGCCGATGCCCGCCGCCGCCCAGCCCGAGTACGAGTTCAGCATCGACACCACCACCGGCATGTCGGCCCCGCCGATCGGGATGATGATCAGCACGCCCAGCACGAAGGCGAGCGCCAGCATGACCAAAAACGGCATCCACGCCTGCGTCAGGAAGAACGCAATGCCGAAGCCCACCATCGCCACCGCCAGCAGCAGGTTCAGCCAGTGCTGGCCGGCAAACACCACTGGCGCGCCCTGGAACAGGCGGAACTTGTAGCGCCCGGCCAGCTTGCCGAAGGCGATCACCGAGCCCGAGAACGTAAGCGCGCCGACGAAGCAGCCGATAAAGAGTTCGATGCGGTTGCCCAGCGGAATGTCGTGCGAACCGGCAGCCGTGATGCCGAAGGCAGCCGGCTCCGCCACGGCCGCCACGGAAATAAACACCGCGGCCAGGCCGATCAGCGAGTGCATCGCCGCGACCAGCTCGGGCATCTTGGTCATCTGCACCTTCTTCGCCACATAGGCACCGATGCCGCCGCCCACCACCAGCGCGGCCAGGATCAGCGCCAGGCCGGTGCCCGGCGCGGACGGGTCCGCCCCGCCGGACAGCAGCTCGCTCTTCAGCTTGAAGATCAGCGCCACAGTGGTAAGCGCCGCAACCACCATGCCGGCCATGCCAAAGACATTGCCGCGCCGCGCCGTGGTCGGGTGTGACAGCCCCTTGAGCGCCTGGATAAAGCACACAGACGCGCCCAGGTAGGACAGCGTCACCATATTCATCGACAGGCCATTCATTGCGCTACCTCCGCCAGTTTTCCGCCGGGCTGGCCCTTGGCTTCAGCCTGCGCCTTGGGTGCCTTCTTCCTGAACATCTCGAGCATGCGCTGCGTGACCAGGAAGCCGCCGAACACATTGACCGCCGCCAGCGCCACCGCCAGCGTGCCCATTGCGCGGCCAACGTAGCCCTCGGTCAGGCCGGCTGCCAGCATGGCGCCGACGATGATGATGGCCGAGATCGCATTGGTCACCGCCATCAGCGGCGTGTGCAGAGCAGGGGTGACCGTCCAGACCACGTGGTAGCCCACGTAGATCGCCAGTACGAAGATGATCAGGTTGATCACCGTGTGGCTAACCATTTCCATCGATATCTCCTTGATTGCCGGCTCAGCTGGCCAGCGCCAGTTCTTCGCGCCGCGTCATCAGGCAGGCGGCGACGATGTCGTCGTCGGTGTTGATCACGAGCTTGCCGTCCTTGTCGATCAGCAGCTTGAGGAAGTCGAGCACATTGCGCGCATACAGCGCCGAGGCGTCCGCCGCGACCATGCTGGCCAGGTTGGTGTGCCCGACCAGCACGACGCCGTGGCGCTCGACCACTTCGTCGGCCACCGTCAGCGGGCAGTTGCCGCCCTGTGCCGCGGCCAGGTCCACTACCACCGAGCCAGGTTTCATCTGCGCCACGGTGGTTTCCTGCAGCAGCACCGGCGCCTTGCGGCCCGGGATCAGTGCGGTGGTGATGACGATGTCGGCCTGGACCGCGCGCTGGTGCACCAGCTCGGCCTGGCGCTTCATCCAGTCGGGCGGCATCGGGCGGGCATAGCCGCCCACGCCCTGGGCGATCTCGCGCTCTTCATCGGTCAGGAAGGGCACGTCGAGGAACTTGGCGCCGAGCGATTCGATCTGCTCCTTGACCGCGGGGCGCACATCGGAGGCCTCGATCACCGCGCCCAGCCGCTTGGCCGTGGCGATGGCCTGCAGGCCGGCGACGCCCGCGCCCAGGATCAGCACGCGCGCGGCCTTGACGGTGCCGGCGGCGGTCATCAGCATCGGCATGAAGCGCTGGCGTGCGGCCAGTGCTGGTAGTGGCAGCACGGCCTTGTAGCCGGCAATGTTGGCCTGCGACGACAGCACGTCCATGCTCTGCGCGCGCGTGGTGCGCGGCGCGGCTTCCAGGGCAAAGGCGGTGATGTTCGCGGCGGACATGCGCGCGTTGTTCTCGGCGTCGAAGGGATTGAGCATGCCGATCAGCACGGCGCCCGGCTTCATCTGCGCCAGTTCGGCGGCGTCCGGTGCGCGCACCTTGAGCACCAGCTGGGCGCCCAGAGCTTCGGCGGCGGTGCCGATGGTGGCGCCGACCGCCTCATACGCGCCGTCGGGCTGGCTGGCGCTTACGCCGGCGCCGGCCTGCACGACCACCTTGTGGCCCTGGGCGACGTACTTCTTGACTGTCTCCGGGGTGGCGGCGACGCGAGTCTCGCCTCGCAGTGTTTCCAGCGGAATACCAATTTGCATATCGATAGATCCCCTTGCACCGGAAGCCCGCAAGATGGCCGAACTCCAGGTCGTTTCATTAGCAGGACAAAACACCAATTAGTTAGTGATGACTCCGCGGCGCCCGACGTCAGGCGAGCGTCAGGCCACCGTCGACAAGAAGGGTCTCGCCAACCATATAGGAGGCCAGGGGAGAGGCCAGGAAGATGGCTGCCCCGGCTATCTCGTGCGGCAAGCCCATGCGGCCGATGGGCACGCGCGACAGCGTTGCATCGAGCCGAGCCGGCGACGCCGTGGTCACCTTGGTGAGTTTTGTGTCCACCAGGCCAGGGGCGATGCCGTTGACGCGGATACCATCGGCCGCCCAAGCTTCACCCAGCGTACGGGTCAAGCCCACCACGCCGGACTTGGATGCGGCGTAAGCCGGGTTTCCCCGCACGGACCGGAAGCCCGCGATCGAGCTCAGCGTAATCAGCGAACCCCGGCTCTCATGGAGCATCGGCCGGAACTTGACCGCGCAGGCCATCACGCTGGACAGATTGACGTGCAGCACCTTGTCAAAGGTGACCATCTCGAACTCGGCCCGCTTGTACTGGATCGTACCTTGCGCCAGCACCAGCACGTCCAGGCGTTCGAAGGCGGGCCGCACGGCGTTGACGGCCGCCTGGTCGGAAACATCCACTTGCGCGTAGTGCAGGCCAGAAAGATCTGAACCTTCGTCGAAGCGATAGTCGGACGCCCGGGCACGCGTGCCCCAGGCGTGAACCTCTGCACCGAGTTGCCGGAATGCCTGCGCGATGCCATTGCCTATGCCGCTGGAGCCCCCCACAACCAACACGGTCTTGCCGGTGAAATCGAGGGACTCGGCAAACCGGAGCTGAGCGAGGGGAGAGTTGGAATTCGTCATGATTGGGCGATGTAGAGAAATGGTGTCAGTACCGGAGTCAACGCAGGACGTCCCAGGCGCAGTAGCGTTCCCCGCTTCTGGCATAGAACAGGAATTCGTGATCGCGCTGGTCCGGTTGACTCGACGAAGCACGGCTGCGGCCCCATGGATGCTGGTCATCGCGCCTGCTTCTGCAGGTATTTCCAGGCCATCGCGGCCATGGGTCGGGCGAGCTTTCCCGTTTCGAGCGCCTGCGCCGACGACGCCGTGCCATCCACCACCCGCTTCATGATCCCCTGCAGGATGCCTGCGGTTCGGAACATGCTGAACGCGAGATAGAAGTTCCAGTCCCCGGAGATCTTGCGCCCGGTGCGCTGCTCATACGCGCGGCGGTAAAGCGCTTCGTCCGGGATACCCAGGCTGGCCCGGTCGAAACCTCCCATGCCTCGCAGCGGGCCCGGTGAAATGTGCCAGCTCATGCAGTGATAACTGAAGTCCGCCATCGGATGACCCAGCGTCGACAGCTCCCAGTCGAGCAGCGAGAGTACGCGGGGCTCAGTCGGATGGAACATGAGGTTGTCGAGCCGGTAGTCCCCGTGCACGATGCAGACCTGCTCCTCCGCTTCCTCCGGGATTCGGTCGGGCAGCGACGCAATAAGCGCATCCATCGCCGGGATCGATTCGGTTTCGGACAGCCTGTACTGCCTGCTCCATCGTTCGATCTGGCGAAAGAAATAATTGCCGGGCTTACCGTAGTCCGCAAGGCCGATGGCCTTGTAGTCCACGCGATGCAACGCCGCGATCACGCGATTCATCTCATCGTAGATCGCCGTACGTTCGCTGTTGCTCATGCCAGGCAGCGCGGGATCCCATAGCACGCGGCCATTGACGAATTCCATGATGTAGAAGGCACGACCGATGACGGCTTCGTCCTCGCACAGGGCATACATCCTGGCCACGGGCACTTCGGTGTCGGCAAGCGCCGCCGTCACACGAAACTCGCGCTCGATCGCATGCGCCGACGGCAGTAGCTTTGCCTTCGGCGCCGGCTTGGCGCGCATAACGTAAGTTTGGCGCGGCGTGACGAGCTTGTACGTTGGATTGGACTGGCCGCCGCTGAACCGCTCAACGGTCAGCGGGCCGGCAAAGCCTTCCACGTGGCGCGCCATCCAGGCTTCGAGTCCGCCCAGGTCAAAGCCCAGTTTCTCCTGTGCCGGCCGCGTGCCGGCGAACGCTGAAGAAGCATTGCTCATCCGGTCGCCCCGTTCATCGAAGCGCCGGCATGGGAGCCAGCGACCCCGCATCCTTTTCCGCGCGATCCAGCGCGCAGTACGCGTAGTACAGCTCCACACACATGAACGACCAAGTCAGGCAAGCGAGCGAAAAGAAGATCAGGTGTTGCTCGTCGTCGCCGGGGATCGTATGGAAATCATAGATGCAGGCAATGGCTTGCGCGGTCAGCAGGACCATGAACACGCCAAATGCGTGCCAGCCTTCCCCGGCGCTGAGCAGCTTCCAGGCAAACCAGGCCAGGTATACCGAAAATACCGACCACATCACCACATAGAAATACGGCCTCGGCTGCGCCAGCGCGTCGATCGACAACAGCACGATCGTCCCTGCGATCGCTCCCGCGAAGAACACGACATCCATCAGGATGGACGGCTTGTAGCGATGCGTAACGGACATCAGCCCGGCCAAGGCAACCACCGGGATGCCGAAGCCTCGGGAGAACGCATCGCAAAAGTACGAGATGCCATACGAAAACTGCACGCCGCCCAAGGCGAAAAGCAGGAAATTCGACGCGGAGAAGGTCACGATCAGCCATTCGAAGCCGAGCAGGTAGTTGCGCTGCCTGAGGAACTTCAGGCCGTGGATCAATGACGTCATCACGAGGACGAACATCGCAAAACAGAGAAGATAGAGATTGCGGTCCATCACGACTCCCAAGGCTCGATTTGCAGGATTGGATTGTTCACGGCTTTCGCGGCGCCAGACTGGCGAGGTAGGTGGCCATCGCCTTGCGGTCCTCCGGCGACGCCGCCGCGGCCACGCTTTTCATCATCCCGGTCGGTTCGCTGCGCGTGCCGGTGGCAAACGCATCAAACTGCGCCAGCAGATACTCGTAGCCCTGGCCCGCGAGGCGCGGGAACTGGTCGTGCCCCATCAGCTGGCTGCCGTGGCACGCGGCGCAGTTTCCCGAGGCCACCAGCCGCTTGCCCTTCTCCAGCAATCCCGCATCGGGCGTGAAGTAACGGTTGGCGCCGGCCGGCTGCCTGGCGAAGTGGCCGGCAAGATCGTTGATCTCTGCCTCACTCATCGTCTTGGCCAACGGGCCCATGATCGGATTGGACCGCTCCCCGCTGGCGAACTTGTGAAGCTGGGCCGCCACGTACGGTGCCGGCTGGCCCGCGAGGCTCGGATAGCCCTGGTGCAGCGAATTGCCCTTGGCACCGTGGCAGCCGATGCAGGCGTCGGTCACGCGTGGCCACGGGCTGCCGTCGGCGTTATAAGCGGCAGCCGACGCCGTGATATAGCGGTCGAGGCGATAGATCCCCAGGAGGTCGTGGCCGAACCAGGCGAGCAGCCCGGCGGCAGCGATAGCGGGAACGCCCAGCCATATGCGCTTCTTCATTTCCGTCTCCTAGGCGCGACGCAAGGCATTGAGAACCTGGAGGGCGGCCTGATGGCCAGAGCGCACGGCGCCATCCATGTAGCCGGCCCAGATCTCGGCCGTCTCGGTGCCCGACCAGATAAGCCTGCCGCAGGGCGGCCGCAATGCCTCGCCGTGGGTGCTCCAGAAGCCCGGCGGAATCGCGGAGACACAGGTGATCGTCCAGGGATCGGCACGGCCCCAGTCGTGATCGTGGTATGACACCGGCGCCAAGGCTTCGCTGCCGAAGGCCTGCGCATAGATCTCTGACAGGAACCTCTGCGCCGCCTTGTGATCCGAGGGAACCGACGCATTCGAGATGAAGGCATTGATAACCCCGAGCTCGCCCCCCGGCGGCGAGTTGTCGAAGGCCCACAGAATGGGCCCGTCGACCTGGAAGATGTGTCCGTTCAGTCCCTTGTCGCGCCAGAACGGACGGGAATAGACCATCGCCGTCTTCCGCGCCGGCGAATGGGCGGGCCAGGCGCGCTGCAGCGCTGCACGCTTCTGCGGCAGCGGCGGATCGAACTGCAACTGCTGGCACAAGGGTGGACTCAGTGCCATGATGACCTGGCGCGCGCGCACTTCGCCCTGGTCCGTGTGCAGCGTGACGACCTCGCGGTCCCAGTTCGAGATCCGCCGGACGGGGCTCGACAGGCGCACCCTCTTCCCCAATGCCTGCGCCATCCTGACGCAGAGGATCTGCGAACCACCGGCAAATCGCGTTTCCTGGGCGCTGTGCTTGATGCTGTCCAGCTGCATATAGTCGCAGGCGGCCGAGTTGATCATTGACAGGAAATGGAGCATCCCCATTTTTGCCGGCATCACGCCGCCGGAAAGCGCGATGCTCGCATTCCACCCCGTTCGGTCCTCGGGCTTGATGTTCTGCTTCGCCAGCCAGTCGCCGACCGACAGTTTGTCCAGTTCCACCACCTTCGGTGATTTCCACGGCGCGCCCGACGGCACGTCGCGCGAAAGCACGCTGAGCCTGCCACCGATCGCCTCGTCGCTGCCGAATGTGCCCTTCAGGTCGACCTCCAGACGACCGTCACCGCCGAGGATGACCGTGTTCCCCTTGTAGTAGCTGGGAAACGTGCCCACATCGAGTTCGCGCGCCAGATCGGCCACCGCCGTCTGGCCGGGGCCGATCCACTGTCCCCCGACTTCGGACACCTGTCCCGAACCCACATCGTAGTTAAGCGTCCGCCCGCCCACGCGATTGCGCGCTTCCAGCACGACAAAGGACTCGCAGCCTGCCTGGCGCAGGTCCCTCGCGGCGGTCAGGCCCGCCAGGCCCGCGCCGATGATGGCGACGTCGAGGACGTCTTCGGGCGTGCCGGCCTTGGCCGCCGCCTTCGCCGGCCCCGGGCTCAAGCCGATGGTTCCCGCCGCCGTGGAGGCGCCGGCCATTTTCAGCAATTGCCTTCGCTGCGTGTTGATTGAAGTGTCCGAGGACGAAATCTTGCCCATAGTGCTTCGCTGTTTCCTGTCATCTCATTGCGGGTCGAGCGCAAACCTGCGAACGCTCTTCCCGCTTCTCATGCTTCTGTGCCGGACAGCCCAGACCAGCCCACGCAGCGCCTGTTGATCGGCCTGTTGGACTGCGGCCGTACACTGCTCCAGCACTTCCTGCTCCGGGAACAGCATGAGTTCGGCCGCGCTCCCCAGTACCAGCGCGATATCGAATGGCGAGCCGGTCGCGAGCGCGTGCCGCAGAAGGCTCGACAAGCGGCGCTCGATGGCGGCACCGTCCGCGGCGTCCATTCGGATCCTTGCGACCGATGCCCGGATGAAGTGGAGCAGCTCACTGGAGCCAGGCTGATGCCCGAAGGCGGTCGTGGTCGAGCAGGAGCTTGACGTCATCGCGACTTTCCCATGCAAATGGCTGATTGGTCTGGCGCGCTCCAGCCGCCTGCAGCGACGGCCGGTATCCCGCGCTTGACCAGGCGCCTACTCCCGCGCCCACCCATTCTGGTAGAGGCGCCCGGCCAGCACGCCCAACCGCGACGTGAGCACGTAGTTCTCGCCGTCCTCGATCAGCGCCGAGCGCGCGTCGCGGAACAACTTCTCGATCGGGAACTCGCGCGTCGTGCCGTTGCCGCCGAAGAGCTGAAATGCCTCGTGCGTGATCTTCATGGCCTCCTCGGTTACGCTGACCTTGGCCTGCGCGGTCGCATAAGGGTGGCTCTGCGGAGACAGTCGCGCGAACGCCAGGCTGCGCCGGGCGATGGCCCGTGCCATCTCGAGCCGGCGCAGCATCTCGCCCACGCGCAACTGGGTCATCTGGTGTTCCAGCAGCAGCGCCCCGCCCTGCTTGCGCTCATGGCAATAGGCAAGCGCAAGTTCGAACGCGGCGCGGGCCGCACCGACAAAGACCTGGCACATGTGAGTACCTGCGAACGACCATGTAGAAGCCAGGTTGCCGAGGTACTCATCCTTCAGCGCGATGGCGAAGCGCTTGGGCACCCTGACGTTATCAAAATAGATCTCGCCCTGGGGCAACGCACGCTGGCCGATCTTGTCCAGCGGTTTGCCGCGCGAAATGCCAGGCAGGTCGAGCGGCAGGATTAGGCCGATGCCGTTGGTGAACGCGCCGTGCTCATCCGTCCCGTGGAACCCGTCGCCATAGTCCGCCGCCATGTAGGCGAGCGCCACCTGTGCCACCGACCCGTTCGACACCCATGCCGAGCTCTGCCCGTTGATGACGATCTCGTCGGCACCGACCCTGGCGGTCACGTTGCCAACCGGCTGCTTTCCGCCTGCGCTCAGCTCTTCGCGGTAGAGGATCGCGGCATCGGAGCCACGGTCAGGCTGCGTATTCATCCAGCAACCGATCTTTCCAGTGCACATCTCGATCAGTTCCTGATTGCCGAGCGACTGCGCCATCGTCAGCGGCATGGTCGCAGCGCCGAGCGAAACGGCCAGACCCGAATCCCCCCAGCCCAGCTCTTCGCCGATCAGGGACTCGATGCGCACCGCGACCTCCGGCGGGAACTGCGCGATGAGTTGCGGATCGAGCCCGAGCTTCGCGCTCTCCATCATCGCCGTCCAGTATGGAGAACCCGCAGCGATGACGTCCTCGGGCGCCATGCGGTCAAGCTCCCGGCCGATCGGCCGCAGCACATCGCGCGCAAAGCGATGAACCGTCTGCTGAATCGCGTTTTCCTCTTCGCTCAGCGGCGTCTCGAATCCGGTCAGGCCAACTACCGGCAACGCCGCGGTCTTGTGCAATCGAATCATTCTGAGTCTCCTCCTGTCATGGAAGCATGCGTGGCGGCTTGCCGCAGATACGGCACGCCCATCGCCCATCGTGTTAGAACACGATACCAAACATAGGTCATGTTGCCAAACATACAAGCAAAAAAAAAGACAGGGTATTCCCTGTCTCCTGGCGTTGGCACGCGGTAGCGTTGCTTTGTCGCCGCTAGCCGGCCATTTCGGTTGACCGCTCCTTGAATATGATCTGCTCGACAGCGGTCCGATATGCCGCATCGAGCCCGCGCGAGTCACGCTTGCGACGCCCCGCGCCGACCTGCAGCGCCAGTCCGTCGGCCAGCGCAATCAGCAACGAGGCAGCGTGCAGGCTGTCTGCCGTTTTCAGTTCCGGATTGATCGCCCGCACCAGTTCCGCAATGCCGCGCGTCAGCGTGTCATACCACTCCTCAAACATCCGCGCGCACTCGGGATCGGTCGATGCCAGCGAAACGAAGTGCCACCACAGCGCCGAGTCCTTGACATTCCTCGCGTCGCTGAGCGCCTTATCCAGCAGTGCGTTGAGCGACTCGCGCGGCGTGACGCGGCTGTCCAGCGCGCGCTTCAGGTCTTCGAGATAGGCGTCGATAATCGGCGCCATGATCGCCCGCAGGACGGCCTGCCGGGTGGGAAAGTAGTACTGGAGATTGCTGATGCTAATCCCGGCGCCGAGGGCGACGGCACGCAGCGAGAATTCCAGGCTGCCGCCCTCGAGCAACAGCTTTCTGGCAACGCGAACGATGGCATTGCGCGTGCGCAAGCCCTGGGCTCGCAAGCTGTCGGGGTCGGCTCCTGTGGCGGCTGCGCTCGATGCACGCCGCTTCCTGGGGGTGCGCTGCTCCATGGGCACTGTCATCCTGTCTGCCTTGATTCAGGGCTTTTCAGCCCTTTGTAAGGAATCGCGCCAGCGGTAGGCTGGGCGGGCATCATTATATCTGACGCCCGTCGACGCGCGTGGCGCCCGGGTCGCTTCGGCGGGGGCTTACCTCCTTTGTCCTGATTGCGACGGCAATGATCGGCGAGGCCTACGACCGCGCTGCGTAGCGTGCCTTGCGGTTCACCCGATCGTCCATCATGTTGGCCACGCCCAGCGCGGAATTGACGGCGCACCATTGCAGCGGTTCGGGCAGCGTCGACGGCGTCCTGTGGTGCAACGCCGAGAGTAGCGGATGCTCCGCGCCACGTATCCGTTCGGCCAGCAGCAGTCCCATCAACGACTGGGTACCTACGCCATGCCCGGAACACCCGGCGGTATAAAGGATGTTGCGGTCAGCACCCGCCTCTCCGACCACGGGCAGCGCATCGTAGGCAAGGCTGATGTACCCGCTCCAGCATGACCGGATGGCGACCCCTCCCAGCATGGGGAACCGCTCATGCAGCGCCCTGGCCAGGGCACGGTAGGACGCTTCGTCCGGCACGTTCGGTGTCTGCGCACCATAGATGTAGCGCAACCGCTTCGTCGTCAGAACAAGCGTATTGCGCGCCGTCAGCCGATGGCTTTCCATGGTCCAGTGCGACGTCACGATGCCTTCGCGCCGTGGCCAGCCAAGCGACGCCAGTTGCGCCGAGGACAATGGCTCAGTCTCGATCGCCGACACCCGCAGCGGCATTACCTTGTTCCGCAGCAAGCCAAGTTGCGGCGTATAGGCGTTGGTTGCAAGCACCAGGAACGGCGCGCTCGCGCTGCCCTTCGCGGTCCGCACCCGGACGGTGGGACCTTCGTCCCAGGACAGCACCGGCGTGTTCTCATAGAGCTTCACGCCCGCGCGCAGCGCCGCGCGCCGCAGCCCCAGAACATACTTGCCGGGATCGAGCGTACCGCCACGAGGGACATGACATCCGAACAGGAACGCCGGCGGGATGCCCCGTGCCCGCATCGCGGCGTAGTCCAGAAACTCCCCGGGAGAGCCAAGTTGCACGCCGGTACGCATGCTCTTGCGCAGCTTCCTTTCCTGGGACGGATGGACGCCCGCGCGGATGATGCCCGAGGCGTTGTAGTCGCAGTCGATCGCGTACTCTGCAAGCTTGCGCTCCACGTAGTCGACGCCTTCATCGTAGAAGCGCACGATTTCCCTGGCCTGCTGGTGTCCCACGCGCTTGAGAAACAGGTCGTACTCCAACCCCTGCCCACCCGCAAGATAGCCCGCGTTGCGCCCGCTCGCGCCGAACCCGGCGAACTCGCGTTCGAGGACGATCACCTTTGCCCCGCGCGCGGCAAGCTCCAGCGCGGTGGACAGTCCGGCAAAGCCGCCCCCGGCAACGACCACATCCGCGCTGACGTCACCGTCGAGTTGCGGCTGCAGGTCATCTGGCCGCTCCACCCAGCCTCCAAGTGGCCGATACGCCTGTCCGCCTTGCCAGTTGAACCCGTCCATATCTGCCTCCCTCACTCCTTGCTCAAAATATGGATTGCAAGCGCAGCCTCTTCGACGCCCTGCAAGCCGCCACCGTTCTCCTGAATCGCGTGACGCGCGCCGCCTACCTGCCGCGCCCCCGCTTCTCCACGCAGTTGGGTGACCAGTTCGTAGAGCTGGCCGATACCTGTCGCACCCAGTGGATGGCCCTTGGATTCAAGGCCGCCAGACGTGTTGATCGGAATGCGCCCGCCGAGTGTAAATTCCCCGCGCTCCGCAGCCGGCCCACCCTCCCCCAGCGGCACCAGCCCAAGGTTTTCGGCCTGGATGATCTCGCCCATCGCCGAGGCATCGTGTACCTCGGCCACGTCCATATCCTCCGGGCCCAGGCCGGCCTGCTCATAAGCCTGAAGCGCGGCGAGGCGGCCGATGTTCTTCTCCGGCTCGTCGATGCGCCGATGCGAAAAGCTGCGGATCACGCTCGCCGCGATCCGGATGCAACGACTGCGATCGGCGCCGATGCGCCGCAGACCCTCTTCCGTGCAGAGGATTGCCGCCGCTGCACCGTCCGAGACCGGCGCGCACATCGGCAGCGTGATCGGATAGGTGATCGGCGGCGCGGCGAGCACCTCTTCGACCGTAAAAGCCTGGCGGAACTGCGAATGCGGGTTGTGCACCGAATGCCCGTGATTCTTCGCCGATATAGCCGCAATCTGGCGCTGTGTCGTGCCGTAGGTCTTCATGTGATACCGGCACAGGGCGGCATAGATCTTCATGAAGCGGCTATAGGGCCGGTCGGATTCCGATCCCGGCGGCGGCTCGATGCCTTCTCCCAGCTTCGCCAGCGTCGCGAAGTTTTCCTCGACGCGGGATACGTCCCATCCCGCGTCGAACAAGGCGAACGACCTCGACTTGTCAGCGACGTTCATCTTCTCCGCGCCAAGTGCCAGCGCGACGTCGCAGCTGCCTGCCCTGAGGTGCTGTACTGCAAGGTGCACCGCCGTGCTGCCGGACGCGCAGGCATTTTCGACGTTGAACACAGGAATGCCTTCGATACCGACCTTGCTGAATACGACCTGGCCAGGGATCGACAACTGCCCCTGAAGCTGGCCATTGGTGATGCCGGCGTAGAAGGCCGCACCGATGGCGTCGGCACTACAGCCGGCGTCCTGCAAGGCGCCGCGTAGCGCGGCACCGGCGAGTCCCTCGATGCTCATGTCGAAATGCCGGCCGAAGATGGTCATTGCGATGCCGGCGATGTAAATGTTGCTCATGTCTTCTTTCCTGGGTGCCTCGTTCAGATCTTGCGTTGCTGGCCTTGCCAGTACTGTTCTCTCAGATCCTTCTTCAACACCTTCCCGACCGGGCTTCGCGGCAGTGCGGCGACGAATTCCACGCTCTTCGGCGCTTTGACCGAGCCGAGCTTCTGCTTGCAAAGGGCAACGAGTTCGTCGGCGCTTACCTCGTAGCCCGCGTTGAGTTCCACCACGGCTTTCACCGCCTCGCCCCACTTCTCGTCCGGCACGCCGATCACCGCGCAGTCCTGCACAGCCGGATGGGACCAGATCACCTGCTCGATTTCACTCGGATAGACGTTGAAGCCGCCGCTGATGATCATGTCCTTCTTGCGGTCGGTGATATGGAGGTAGCCCTCCGCATCGAGGTGACCGATGTCGCCGGTATGCAGCCAGCCGTCGACGATCGCCTCCGCAGTCTTGTCGGGCGCCTTGTAGTAGCCCTTCATGACGAGGTCGCCGCGCACGCAGATCTCGCCGGTCTCGCCTTGCGGCAGAACCTCGCCGTGCTCGCCCATGATCTCCACACGGATGAGCGGGTTGGGACGGCCGACCGAGGATAGCCGTTCGTCGGACGCCAGTTCGCCGCCGACAAAATGCTCGGCCGGCCTCAGGTAGGAGATCGACGCCGGGGCCTCGGTTTGACCGTAGCCGCCGGCCATGATCGGGCCAAACACCTCGATAGAGCGCTTGAGCTTCTCTACCGACATGGGCGCAGCACCATAAAGGAAGTACTTGAGCGATGAGAAATCCTGTTTCCCGATCCCGGGAATGTCCAGCAGCCGGTAGATCACCGTCGGCGGCAGGAAGAGCTCCGTGACCCGGTGCTTCGCAATCGCACCGATCAACGCTGCCGGGTCCGGCTTCGGCAGCACGACCACCGTACCGCCGCGCGCAGTGCAGGGCAGCGACAGCATCCCGGCGGTATGCGTCATCGGCGCGGCGGCGAGATTCACCGGGCGTTCGTCCCCCTGGTAGGGGAACGCCATCATGAACTGCGCGAAGTAGGCCTGGTAAGCGCGGTGCGCGTTCATTACGCCCTTGGGTGCTCCGGTCGTCCCGCCCGTTGCCGAAAGGGTCACGACATCGTCCATGTCGTAATCGATGAGCGGCGCGCTCGAGGCCTGGCCCTCGCTCCACGTAGACAGCGACGGCGCCCACGGCAGCGCGGCATCGATACACACCCAGAGCCTGACCTTCGGCAGTCGGGGACGCAGCGTCTCGATTACCGATGCGAACGCTTCCTGGAAGAACAGCACTTCGCAGTCGAATGCGTCAAGAATGAACTGGTTCTCCTCCGGCGCGTTGCGCCCGTTGACGGGGATGTACGTCATCCCCGCTCGCCATAGCCCCAGCGCACAACTCCAGGCAGTCACGTCGTTATCTGCCCAGACCGCTCCCTTGGTTTCCCTGCCGAAGCCTTCCGCCAGCAACCCGTTGGCGATGCGGCAGGAAAGCTCGCCAATCTCCCGGAACGAGTAGCTGCGCTCGCCCTGGATATAGGCAATGCCGCGGGGATTGATGCGCAACCCGCGGTCAAAATAATCAATGATTGCCATTTCAAGTAGTCCTCAGAATCTGTGACGGTTCGGCCGGGTTGCGGTGCGAGCCGTCCGTGTACGGGTCAAAGCGGCCGGTGCATTTCTTCCCGCCCCGGCCTGAAGAGCAGGCCGGGGGCGGCACGGCAATTACAGATGCGAAACCGTCGCACGAGCCAGCCCGCGCTGCTCGAGGAAGCCGAGCAGGTAGCGGTGCCCGAAGGCCTTCGAGCCGGATGCGAAGCCGACCTTTGCGGTGTCGCCGTCGAGTAGTTTGATAACGCCTGCCGTCTGGATAGCCCCGGTGGCGATGTATGGCGTGGTCCCATGCACGGTCGCCCGCACCGAAGCGACCTGGCCGCGGCCGATGGCGAAATCGACGGTGCGCTGCAGCGTAGTGCGTTCCCTTGGCGGCATGGCCGGCGTGGTCGAATCAACGATCTGCTTCAGCACCGCGTCCTGCTGCTCGCGGGGCAGGTGCTTGTACTCTGCTTCCCACTTCCTGCCCAGCGCATGCACTGTCTGCATCGCGTTGTTGTCGTAAAAACCGACACTGGAGATGCAGCTGCGTACGCGCGGATCGTGTTCGAAGTAGACCGGCAGCGACGTACCGCCCCACGGCAGACAGAACACCGGTTGCATGAAGGCAGGATCGACCACGTTGAACGACGCATCCGCCGCATATGGCACCAGCTTCTTCTCCCACAGGTAGCAAGCCTCGTGGCGATAGCCTTCAAAGATCGTCGCGGTCGAACCCACGCTCACGCCGGCACCGCCGCTACGCGGGCCGCGCGCCAACGTCGCGGTTTCCAGCGCATCGACGCCGGGTGTCTCCAGCGCCAGCTCCGCGGCAATCTCGGCGAACGTGTACATGTAGGCATTGGACGGCGACAGCAGCAGCCCGGCCTGCCGGTACAGGTCGCCGAATTGATCGCGCGCCCGGCGGATGTGCGGCTGCTCGCCCGTGGTGTCGAGGTAATGGCATCCCGCCTTGAGCGCCGCTTCGACGCCAACGAGCCCGACCGTGGAGAATGGCCCGACGGTGTTGCATACCACCCTCGCGCCGCGGAATGCATTCACCAGGGCATCGACGTCATGTTCCGCCTCGATGAGTTCATAGTTTGCCGATTCCAGGCGCACGACACGCTGTGCCATCATTTCCTTCGCCCGGCCTGCGTTGCGCGCCACGGCCGTAAAAGGGATGCCCTGGTCGATCAGCCAGTCCATGATCAACATGCCGGTGTAGCCGCTTGCGCCATAGACGACGACGGGGTGCTTTGCCATGGTTTGTCTCCTTGAGAATTGTGTCTGACAAGTGATTGGGTTGGAAGGAATGCCGCCCTCTGAAGGGACGACTGGACAATACTTTTGGGTGCCTATCGCCTGTCCGGGCCGTCGTCCTGCAACGGACCCGCCATTGACATCAGCAGCGGCCGCGAACCGTTCGCTAGCACTGCAGTCAGGGACTCCTGCCCTGCGCGCTGCGTAACCGAGAACGTCTTGCCGCCGTCCTTGCTGTCGAGTACGGTCCCGGCCATGCCGACGACGACGATGCGGCCGTCAGCAAGCTCCGCGATCCCGGTCAGCGATTGGGTGGTATGCGAGTCCACGCGCTGCCATGTCTTACCGTCGTCGCTGCTGCGGTACAGGTGTCCTCGCATGCCGCAGACCAGAAGAGAGCCGTCGGGAAGTGAACGCCCGTACCACAGCGAGCCGTTGTCGCCAGTGGTCGACGCCTGCCACGACTTGCCTCTGTCGGCGGAGCGGAAGATGGTGCCGCCTTCGCCAGCGATGAAGAGCGATCCGCGGCCGGATCCGAACATGTGCAGTAGGTGACGGTCCGCGTTTTCACCCGCCTCCACCTTGATCTCGGACCAGGTCCGGCCGGCATCGCGTGTTTCGATAGCCCAGCCGTACAGCCCTACGGCGATGCCATGCTCCGGACTGTCGAAGTAGAGGGAAAGGATCGGCTGCTCTGCGCCCCGCTCGGCACGCAAGAGCATCCACGTCTCGCCGCCATCCTGTGTGCCAAGCACAACGCCATCGTGCCCCGCCGCATAGCCGCGCCGCGCATCGATGAACTGAACGGACGTCAGCAGCGAGCGGACCGGCACCATCCTTGCTTGCCGGAACTTGATGCCGTCATCAGAAAGGAGGATGACGCCGTGGTCGCCGACGGCGACCACGCGGTTGCCGGCACGCGCAGACGCCAGCAGCGGTGCGGCGACCGCATTGGACACCTGCCGGGCCGGCTCCAGGGTCGGCCACGGAGCTGCGGCAGCGGTCTCCACCGCCCGCGACGGGCACACCACGCCCAAGGCGATCGCGACAACAGGTAGGAATCGGTGCAGGTTCATGGGAGATTGACGCCTTCTTGCGTCTCAATGCTTCAGGATTTCCGGCATGCGCACCGCGCCGCGCCGGGGGAAGAACTTCTCCAGCACCGCCGCGAACGCGGGCAGGAGGGTGATGGCCATGACCATGTTGACGAGGAACATGAAGGTCAGCAGAGCTCCCATGTCGGCCTGGAATTTAAGGCTCGAGAACATCCAGGTCGCCACACCGACCGAGAGCGTAATGGCCGTGAATACGGTCGCCAGCCCTGTCTCCTTCAGCGCGACCGCAAGCGCGTCGGTGAACGCAAGACCGTTTGCCAGTTGTACCTGCAGGCGGTTGTAGATGTAGAAGGCGTAGTCCACGCCGATGCCGACCGCGAGCACCATCACCGGCAGCGTCGCCACGGTCAGGCCGATCTCGAGCTCCTTCATGAACCAGTAGCCAATCCACGTGGCCACGGTCAGCGGCAGGCAGCACGCAATCATCGCCCGCCAGTCCCGATACACAAGGAAGACCAGAATGAGGATGGCGGCGTAGACGTACAGCATCATCGGCAGCTCGCTGGCCTCCAGCACTTCATTCGTGGCTGCCTGGACGCCAGCATTGCCGCTTGCCAGCCTGACCGTGACGCCATCAAGCCGGTTGGACTCGCGGAACTGCTTGACCGCCGCCACCACGGTCTTGATCGTCGTGGCGCGGTGATCGGGCAGATAAAGGTTGACGCCTTGTACTCGGCAGTCGCTCGACGAAAGCCCGGCGATGCGGTTGTTCACGCCCTGGAACTGCGAGCCGAGCCCGCGGGGGTCCCGCGTCACGGTGGCCATCTTCGGACTGCCTTCGTTCATGCCGGCGTTGTAGAGTTTGAGCTGGGCGGCCAGCGAATCGGTGGACACCACGCCGGGTACGCTGCCCATGCGCCAGGCGAAGTCGTCGACGAACAGGAACTCGTCGGCGCGGGTGCAAACCTCGCCATGGCGATCGGGCGTGGCCTCGAACACCACGGTGAGCCAGTCCAGGCCGACGTCGAAGCGGCTGACGATCGCGGCGACGTCCAGGTTGTAGCGGGAATCGGCGCGCAATTCCGGCGCCCCGGCCTGGAGACTGCCCACGTGCCTGTCCTGGCTCTGCCAGAACGCAAGGCCAAAAACCACTGCGCCGGCGACGGTCACGATCAGTGCGTTCCGCGGCTGGGCGATCCGGGCCACCGCCCCCAGCCATCCGCTATGACTCTCACGCCGCGCCAGCGCCCGTTTCGCGAACTCAGGCGTGAACCGGAAGTACGACGCCGCCACCGGCAACATCATCAGGTTGGTGACGATCTTGTAGCCCACGCCGATGGCCGCGGTGATCGCCAGTTCTCGGATCATCGGGATCGGAATGAGAATAAGCGTGACGAAGCTCACCAGCGCAGTGATCAGCGCCAGCGATCCGGGAATCAGCAGGCCGGTGAAGCTGCGCCGGGCGGCAATTGCGGAGTCGGTACCCTGGGCGACCTCGCGGACGATAAAGTTGATCTGCTGGATGCCGTGTGAGACACCGATCGCGAACACCAGGAACGGCACCAGGATGGCGAGCGGGTCAAGCCCATAGCCCAGCAGGTGCAGCGTGCCGAACTGCCAGACCAGGGACACGAGCGAGCAGCCGAGCGGCAGCAGGGTCAGGCGCACCGACCGGCAGTACCAGTAGACCGCCAGCCCGGTGAGCAGGAAGGCGATGCCGAAGAAGCGCGTCACGTCCGCTCCGCGGTCGGCAATGTCGCCGATCTGCTTGGCGAAGCCGATGATCTCGATCTCGACCTGGTCGTTCTCGAACGGGCGCCGGATCTTTTCCTCGAGCAGCCGGTTGAACTGGATATAGTCGAGCTTCTTGCCCGTGCGGGGATCGACGTCGGCCAGTTCGGCGGTGATCAGCGCGCTGGACTGGTCGCGTGCGACCAGGGTCCCGACATGGCCGCCGGCCATGGTGCGCTGACGCATCTTGCCAATGACATCGGCGGAGAGCTTTTCCGGCACGATATCCCCGCCTGCCACCGCCTCTGCCCGGAAGCCGTCCTCGGTGATCTCGGTGAAGAAGACATTCGGTGTCCACAGCGACGTCACGCTGGTGCGATCTACGCCCGGAAGATAGGTGACGGCCTCGGTCACCTTGAGGACCTGCGTAAGCGCCGCCGCATTCCAGACATCGCCCTTGCGGGCATGCACGGCAATGGTCAGCCGGTTGGCACCGAAGAGCTTGTCGCGGAACTGCTCGAAGGTCTTGATGTACTCGTGGCCTTGCGGCAGCTGCTTCTCGAAGCCGGCTTCGAGGTGCAGCTTCGCGCCGAGCACGCCCATCAAGGCGGTGAATCCTGCCAGTGCGAGCAGGAAAGGAAGGCGGTGCCCGAACAGGGCCGCTTCCAGACGGGTTATCAGGCGTGAAAGCATCAGAAGGAGGTGGTCATGCTGAGGGAGACAAAATCGCGGTCGCGCAGCAGGTTGCTGCCGCTACCGCCCCAGTTGTGCGTGTAGTCGAGGCGCATCTTTGTCTCCGGCTTCGTCTTGAAGTCGAGGGTCGCGCCGATCACCGCGGCGCCCGCGCCCCGGATGAAGCCAGGCAGCGCCGTGGCCGAATAGCCTCCGATGCCTTGCATGACGGCGATGTCCGGTGACAGCGACGCCCGCGTGCCGAAGATGTTGGGATAGGTCACCGAGGCTGCCAGCACCATCCCCGCCGACAACTTGGTAGGCAGCGTGTAGTCGGCGGTGACCGCATATGGAATGCCGGCGTTGAGCTTGAGCTTCGGGTAGTACGCCAGTGCACCTTCCGCCGTGATCGTGCCCTCGGTCGCGCCCAGCGCGCGCAGCAGCCAGCCGAACGAGCCCGAAGGCGACATGATGTGGATACCGGTCAGGTGGAGCTGATAGTGCTGCGTGTCGATCGCCCCGCGGCAACTGCTTCCGACCGGCTTGACCGCAAAATCGGCCAGGGCGTTGCAGTAGTAGGGGTTGCCTGGGTCGATGACCGTGGTCGGATCGATGGCGACGCTGTCCCGCGGACGGTATGACAGCTCGGTGCCGATCGCCCATTCGCCAACCTGGAAGTTGTACGAGAGGCCGAACAGGTCGCGGTTCTTGCCGTAGTCGAGGGACGCCTGCCAGCCGAACGGGTTGCTCGTCGTGTTGACCACCTGGTAGCTCACGAACGGCACCTTCTCGCTGTAGTGGTAGTAATAGAGGCCGAGTTCGTTGCCGCTGTCGGGGAACTTGTAGCGCATCGCCATCCCCCCTTGCCCGTTGTTGCTCGGGTTGTTGTCCGGGCCGCGCGGGATGAAGGTGCCGGTTCCCACCAGGGGCCCAACCGGATTGGTATTGGGGTTCGCCAGCTCCCCGGTGCTCAGGCGGCGGTTGTAGGGCATCCCGGTCGCGGGATTGATGCCGACGATCCGGGTCCCCGTGTCGCCGATCGTGCCGTTGGGAAGCGGGGCCAGCCCGGACGCAGCCAGCGCGCCATTGACGGCTGAAGTCGGGATATAGAAGCCTCGTCCGCCCTTGCCGAGGAAGTCGCTGGTCGAAAAGAACGTCCCGGGCGCGTCGAACTTGAAGCTGTTCCACTTCCACTGGTAGAAGGCCTCCAGGCCGAGGTCCTTGCCGAGTGAAGTGCTCGCAGAGACCATGGGCGCGGGGATGAACAGATTTTTAAGCGGCGTTCCCGGCTGGTGCGCGGACGGCAGGTAGATCGCGTTGATCGCGTTGATACCGCCCGGGATGTAGAGGTTTTCACCCCAGTTCAGCACCTGGTTGCCGACCCGGACACGCGCCTGCTGGTCGCCGACGTCGAATTCCTTGGTGATGTAGGCGTCGAGCAGGCGCGGGTCGCTGGTGGCGAAGTTCCGCGCGTCCGAGTCGAGATCGGTTCGTCTGGTGTGGGCAGTCGCAAAGTCATAGTTGACGACGCCGCGCACCAGCCCGCTCCAGCCGTTGGTGCCCTTGACATAGAGGTCGCTGGTCCACTGCGCATTGGCCGAGACCGGCTGCCAGCGCTTGTAGTTCAGGTTGCCGTCGTCCTGATTCAGGCGCAGCGTGTCCAGGTTCGACGAGAAGACAGACGGGTTGCTTTTCTGCAGCGGCGTAGGCGCGTCGCCGACGCAGCCGCCGTTGTCGTTGCCGACAAAGCTGCAGTTCGTCTTCGACGTTCGCATCGCCGCGCCAAACGAGACTGTCGAGTCGAAAGCCACCGCCCAGCCGTTGTCCAGCGTCCACTGTGCAGCGTAAGCCGAGCCGGCATCCGCGGTCGCCAGCAGGCCTACGATCACCGAGCGGGCCAGTTTCCGTTCCATTCGCATCCCCGCGGCGGCTTGCGCCGCCGCTGCTGCAACATTACGCAGTTTCATGCCTGTCTCCCCGTGGTTCTCTTTTTTTGGCTTATCGTGTGGTGAACCGGCGCAGGCCGTCCGGCTCGAAGGTCTTCTCCTTCAGGCGCCCTTCCCTTGCGGCGAGCCAGTCAGGTTCCTTGTGGCCGGCGACGACGCGGTCGAGCACGGCGCGGCGGGTCTGGTGGTCATAGCTGGTATTGGCCGCCCAGACGCAGGCCGGCACTTCCCAGGCCATGTAGGGACCCATCTCGGTGGTGCGCCAGACCTTGCCCTGCGCGTCGTACATGTCCTCCACCAGGATCGTCCACGTGTCCTCGTCGATGTAGAACACGCGCTTGGGGAAGGTATGCCGCATGCCTTGCTTGAGCGTGGCCTCCACCACCCACATCCGGTGCAGCTCATAGCGCGTCAGGTCGCGGCTGAGGAACTTCGGCTTGACGACTTCGTCGACCTTGTTCGCCGAAGAGTTGACCCGGTACGTGTTGTAGGGCACGTACATCTCCTTCTTGCCGGCCAGCTTCCAGTCGTAGCGGTCGAGGGGGCCGTTGAACTGCATGTACTGGTCGACGGTCAGCAAGTTCTCGGTGTTGAGCTGCGGGGCGTCGTACTGGTACGTCGGCGCGCGACGCACGCGGCGCTGGCTCGCGAAGTACAGCCAGACGTCGTTGGCCTCGGAGAACTTGTACTGCGTCAGGGTGGCATCCCCCGCGATCGACGGCGGGCTGGTAAAGGTGTTGAGGTACAAGCTCTCGATGCCGCGGGCGTCGCCGATGCCCTTGTTCGACGGCGACCACATCGGCGACATCTGCCATTCCTGCTGGCCGAGCGGCTCGCCGATGCTGTCAGTGCCCTTCGGCGGAATGTAGCCCGCATAGCTCATCTGGAAGCCCTCTCCCTTCCAGTGCAGCTTGTGGTTCCACATGGCTTCGGCGCCGTTCTGCGGAATCGGGAACGGCACGGCGGCGCCGATCGCCTCGGCGAGGTCCTGGCCGTTGGCGCCAAGCTTCGCCGTCGTCGCGTTCTTCTTCGTCCGCTCGTAGAAGAAGTCGGGGAAGCCGCAGGAACGGTGCGTCGGATAGACGTCCATCCGATAGTCCGGGATCGTCTTCACCATTTCGATCTGTCCGGGGGCAAGCTTGTCCTTGTGCTTGTCGACGTTGGACGCGTCGATCGAAATTACGCGCTTGTCATTCGCGTACGGGTCGGGGCGCGCCGTACCAGGCTTCCAGCCACCCGGTGCCTTCATGTCGCCGCCGGTCCACTCCGGAATCGACCCGTCCTTGTTGCCAGCCCGTTCGGCACCCACCGGAGTGAGGTCCTTGCCGAGCCGGCCCACATCCTGCTCGGAGGTCGCGGCATAGGCCGCTCCGCCGAACGCAAGGGTCACGCTGAGGAACAACGTCTTGTATCTCATCTGAGTCTCCTGTCTGGCATGGCAACGAAGTGCTTCGCTTCGCGTCATTTGTTTGTAGAACACGTTACCCAAATTAGGTAACAATGACAAAGAACAAAAGAAAAATAGAGCTAGGGTATTCCCTGCGCGTTCGGATGCGATGCTCGCAAACGCACCCGGTACCTTGCGCAGCGGCGAACCCGTGGCACGAGGCACGGCTCCCGGCTGCCGGTGTGGCATCGGAAGCCGCAAGCCAACGCTGTCAGTCGGACCGCCGTAGTGATCCGGCGATGCCCCATGCCGCCCGAGGCTGGGCTGGAGATACACAGGTCCTCTAGGCTGCACGGCCGGGGCACAGGTGTTGACCGTCCCGGCAGTGCAGGCCCGCCTGCCCAGCTCTGGAAACCGTGATCCACGGACTTCGACTGCGCTCGAGGCGCGCCCAGGCAACCAGGCTCAGGCGCCGCCGCTGCCAGCTACCGCCACCGCCTGAATCTCGATGCACAACTCGGCAAGCGCCAGCTCTGTCACCCCCACCGCAGTCCAGGACGGATAACGGCTCGGCAGGTATTCGTCCTTGACCTTCGTGAAGGCCTCGATTTCCTGCCGCAGGTTGGTGTGATAGGTCGTCAGCTCGACAACATCCTCCAGGCTTGCGCCTGCCGCTTCGAGGACCGCTTTCAGGGATGCAAAGGCCAGCCGTGCCTGTGCCTCCATGCCCTCGCCGGGCTTCATCGCGGCGTCCAGCCCAACCTGGCCCGACACCCAGATGGTGTCGCCCACGCGGGTTGCGGGGGCGAAATGGTAGGCGTCGTAGAGCGGCTGGGTGCCGGGCGGAATGACCGGCTGCCGTTTCATCGTCATGGTTGTCATGATGTCGGTATCGCTTATCAAATGAGTTGACGGAAGCATGGCGCACGGAAGGGATCCCCTGCCTTCAGCGATGCCAGCTCCTCGACGTACAGCACACCCGCCGGCGTGAAGCCCGAATCGCTGTGGTCTGGCAAGGGACTGAAGACCGCGTCGTCGCCGAAGAAGCGCAAGACCAGCGTATGGCGGTCCGGGAAATCAGCGTCGACAGCGCCCCCGCCGTGCAGCGAACCCGGGTGCAGCAGCAGAACATCGCCTGGCTGCGTTGCCCAGGAGAGGATGTCGTACGCATTGGGATCGGTGCGGCGTTCGGCCTCGATATCCGGCAGCCGCGGCCAGACCCCACCGCCGTGCAATGGCTCGGTCGGGTCGTCTGGGTTTCGGAAGGTGCTGCCGTCGTGGCGCGTACCGAGGTGCGAGCCCCTGACGATCTCCAGCGCATTGTGCTTGGGGACGGCTTCGAAGCTGATCCAGGCGTTGGCGAAGTGCTTGCCCGCCCACGGCAGGTAAGAGGTGTCCTGGTGCCAGGGCGAACGCCCGGCCCGGCCGCCCTGCTTGAGAAACAACTCCTCCGCGAAGTACCAGACATGTTTGGAGCCCCAGAGGTCGGCGAACAGCTGGCCGAAAGGGAGCGAGGCGACCAGCTCATCCAGCCGCCCTTTTGCGAAAGGATTGGCGTTATCGACGTGTGACCGTTGCACGGAGCCATCAAACAGGCTATGGGCGTTGGGCCCCGGGTTCTCGATGCCCCAGTCAAAGACCTGCCTGCACATGGCTAACTGTTCCGCGTTGAGACAGCCTTTGAAGAGGACGGCACCGTCCTCTTCAAAGGCCCTGCGCTTGGATTCATCCATGGATGCTCTCCTGATTCTTCATTAGGCCCGGCGCCCGGCCGCGTGCACTTCCGGTCGCTTCGTTTGTAGAACTACATACCAACGTTAGGTCATGATGACAAAGAAAAGTAAAAAGTTAAAGGGAGGGTATTCCCTATTCGTTTGGCCTTGTCTTGCTCACATCGAATTGGCGCGCCCCGTTCATCATTTTGACTTGTTTGTGTTGTTGACCTATATTATCCGCAAGCATATCAATCATTTAACTTTTGTCCTAACAATGTCCAAGCACGCGAAGACACGTGAAGATGCGACAGGCGCCGATCCCGTACCGGCGAACATCGTGAACCGCGACGCAGTCGCACTGCCGCGACGCCGGCTCCTCGGCGTGGCTGCAATAGCAAGCGCTGCAACGCTTCTGGCAGGCACACCACGCACAGCGAGTGCAGCGCCGCGGGTGAAGGGCGCCGACGCCGCATCTGCGGATCGCGACGTGCTCGATGTCGCGATCATCGGTGCCGGACTGGCGGGCCTGACCGCCGCACGCGACCTGAAACGCGGCGGATGTGACACGTTCGTCGTCCTGGAGGCACGTAGCCGGGTCGGCGGCCGCACCTACAACCATGACCTGGGCAACGGCGTGGTCTCGGAAGCCGGCGGGCAGTGGATCGGGCCCGGCCAGACCGCCATTGCCGACCTGGCCCGCGAGCTCGGCGTCGACACCTTCGAAACCTATTACCAGGGCAAGACCGTGTTCCTGGCCGGCGACGTCCGCATGACGCAGGATCTCCAGGGCGGCGTCGGCGCCCAGGGCAAGGTCGCCGCCAAACTCAGCGAGCTGGCGCGCCGCGTACCCAGCGGCGCACCCTGGACAGCGGCAAACGCGGCGGAACTAGACAAGCTGTCGCTTGGCGACTGGCTGGCGCGGCAAGACCTGAGCAACGAGGAAAGATTCTCCTTCAGCATGGCCGCAACCCTGTCGCTCGGCGCGCAACCGGCGCAGCTGGGGCTGTTGCACTACCTGTCGGTGATCAACAGCGCGAACTGTGACTACGACACGCTTGAGAAGATCAAGGGCGGCGCTCAGGAGACGCGCTTCGTCGGCGGCTCGCAGATCCTCAGCATCCAAATGGCGCGGGAACTTGGCGACAAGGTCCGGCTGTCCTGCCCGGTACGCAAGATCGTTGGCTGGAATCGCGAGATTGTCGAGCTGCACACCGACCAGGGCGTGGTGCGGGCGCGCCACGTGATCGCCGCGCTCAACCCAGCGCTATGCCAGCAGGTCGTGTTCGATCCGCCGCTGCCCGCGGGACGGGCGCAATTGCATCGGCTCTGGCCGGCGCACGCGCCCATGCGCAAGACGGCGCATGTCTATGCACGGCCCTTCTGGCGGGACAAGGGATTCAACGGGCAGGTTGTGCCGCTGGACGGTCCGCTGATCTGGTCGGTCGACAACTCGCCGGCAGACGGCTCGGTCGGCGTGATCAGCGCATTCGTCAAGCCTGGCTTCCTGCCCGCCGACCCCAAGGCTGCCGAACGCATCCTCTCGGCTATCTATGCCCAGGCGTTCGGGGACAAGGCGTTGAAGCCGACGCAGTACCACGACCTCGACTGGGGCAAGGTCGATACGTGGTCGATGAGTTGCATCAACCCGATGCCGGCGGGCTTCTGGACGAAGCTGGGCCAGTACCTGCATCCGCCGACAGGGCGGCTGATCTGGTCTGGCACAGAGACGGCCGACATCTGGGCCGGCGCCATGGACGGTGCCGTGCGTTCCGGTCACCGCGCCGCCCTGCAGGTGCTGGGCGCCCTGGCATACCCGGTTCGGGAGGCATGAATGAAATACAAGCGCCCTGTTCTCGTGGTAGCTGCGGCCGTGGTGGCTGCGGCGGCCTTCATCGTTCCCGATCTCGTGGACTATCACCGGTTCGGAACGGCACTGGATGACCAGGCCCTGGCCAGCCAGACCGATGGTGGACCCTGGCCGCAATTCCCGGAGACCTGCTTCACCTGCCATGGCCCGCGCGGTCAGTCCCGCAATGCGGAGTACCCTGCGCTGGCCGGCCAGCCAGCGGCATTTATCGAGGCGCAGTTGCGCGCCTTCGCCAGCGGGCAGCGCGACAGCCCGACCATGGGGCCGCTCGCCAGGAACCTGACGGATGAGCAGATCGGGTTGCTGGCAGCCTATTACGCAAAGCAGGCGCCCACAGGTAGCCCGGATGTCACGGCCAGCGCCGCGCTCGAGGCGCGCGGCAAGGCTGCGGTGCAGGCGCGCAGTTGCCAGGCCTGCCATGCCGAAGGGTTGACCGGAAAGGACCTGGCACCACGCCTCGCCGGCCAGGGAGAGAGCTACCTTGGGCAACAGCTTGCCGCGTTCAAGAGCGGCAAGCGCCATGACGCGTCCGGCGCCATGGACAGCATTGCCGCCACCTTGTCGAACGAAGACATCCCGGCCGTGGCCCGCTACCTGGCCAGGATGTCGCCTGAGCACCGGGAGATCGGCGCCCGATAGGGCCCGACGGGGCAGCAAGGGTAGTCGGCAAGATGCGCGGGTCAGACAGGAGACGGGGAATGCGCGGATACACACCGTCCTGGCTGACAGCCGGCGTGGCGGCTGTCCTCATGCTTTGCATGGCGGCAGCCATGGGCGTGGCGCCGCGCAGCGCCTACCATGACCCTGGTGCGCCACGCCGGCTGGAAGCCCTGCAACTGCCCGACGTGCGCGACCAGCTCGAAAAGCTGGCGGATGCCGGTGCAACTTACGTCCACGAGGAGCCCATGCGACGCGGCGACACGATCGCCACGTTGCTCAGACGGCTCGGCGTGGAAGATCCCGACGCACAGCAGTTCATTTCCAGGGATCCGGCGGCGCGCACCCTTTTCAACCTCCAGCCGGACCAGGTCGTCCAGGCCGAGGTCGACCAGGACAAGCTGCTGGTCTCGCTGCGCGCCCTCGTTGCCGGCAATGCCACCGCCTCGCGCGAACTGCTGATCCGGCGGGCTGGCGACTTCCAGAAGCCCGCCTTCAAGGCGAACTTGCAGGCGGTCAGGAACGAACTGCGTTACGAGATGCGTTCCGGCACCATCACGGCGAGTGGGTTCTTCAAGACGATGGACGCCGCGAATGTGCCCGACGAGATCGTCCGGCAGATGATCTCGATCTTCTCGGGCGTGGTGGATTTCCAGCACGACATCGTCCAGGGCGATCGCTTTCACATTGTCTATGAGGCGGGCTTCCGTGACGGTGCGCTGGTGCGCAACGGTCGCGTCGTGGCCGTCGAACTCGTCAACCGCGCCCAGCTCTACCAGGCCCTGTGGTATGACGGCGCAGATGGCGGAAATTCCGGTGCCTACTACACCTTCGACGGACGGGGCATGGCGCGCCCGTTTCTCCGCTCGCCGGTCGAGTTCTCGCGCTTGTCGTCGGGCTTCGGCTGGCGCAACCACCCGGTGCACCACCAATGGATCCAGCACAAGGGTGTCGACTTTGCCGCCCCGACAGGAACCCGGGTCTTCGCAACAGCGGACGGGACGGTTGACTTTGTCGGCCAGCAGACGGGCTACGGCAATATCGTCATCCTCAAGCATCCTGACGGCTACTCGACATACTATGCGCACCTGTCGGGCTTCGCTGGCATCCAGCCTGGCCAGCGCATCACGCAGGGGCAACTGATCGCGTACGTCGGCCAGACCGGCTGGGCGACCGGACCGCATCTGCACTACGAGCTTCGCTTCAACGACGTGCCGCAGAACCCGCTGAGCGTCATGCTGATGGAACCCGTCACGCTGTCCGGACGCGCACGCCAGGGCTTCCTGAGCCAGGCCAGCGACATGTTGAGCCGTATCCATGTTCTGCGCGGCATTGAAGTGGCATCCAGCCTCGGCTGAGCCGCCCCAAGTGGCGCACTGTCGACTCGCGAGTTGACCAGGATCCTCCCCGCGCATGCCGGTTTGCACCGGCAGTGGCTGCGAGTATGCTTTCCTTCATGACGCGGATTCCGGCCGGCCTGCCATCGCCTCTTGCGCGCAGGCGCCAGACCGCCGACTGCGGGGGCAGATCATGCGCAGGCAGCCTCATGACGGATCGGGAAAGGATCGTCCTTCCGCCCTCGACTTCAGGGAGGGCGAGCCGCACTTCAGGCTGCTTGCCGACGGCATCCCTCACATGGTCATGACCGCCGATGCGGATGGCCGGATCGATTACTGCAACCGACGGTGGACGAGCTATACCGGCCTCAGTCTTGAGCAAACCCGCTCCGGCGCCTGGAAATCGGCCGTCCACCCCGAGGACTTCGCGCGCAATATCGGCCACTGGGCAGACGCAGTGGCGAGAGGCTGCGAGTACGAAATCGAATATCGCCTGAAACGGGCATCCGATGGCGCCTACCGATGGCACCTTGAACGCGGGTCACCATTGAAGGATGCTGACGGCAAGATCGTAAAGTGGCTTGCATCCGGCACCGACATCGAAGCGCTGAAGCAGGCCCAGGCCTCTGCTGAAAGCGCCAACCATGCGAAGTCGGAGTTCCTGTCGAGCATGAGCCACGAGTTGCGTAATCCGCTGAATGCCATCCTCGGCTTCGCGCAGCTGATGGCCTCCGAGTCTCCGCCTCCGACCGCGTCGCAGCAGGCCAGCATCGACCAGATCCTGAAGGCGGGCTGGCATTTGCTGGAGCTCATCAACGAAGTCCTTGATCTGGCCAGGATAGAAGCCGGTCACGCGTCGCTGTCCCCCGAGCCGGTATCGGTCATCGACACCCTGCGCGAGTGCCACGCAATGCTTGAGCAGCAGGCACTGAAACGCACGGTCCGCATGCGGTTTCCCGCAGGCGAACTACCCTGCTTCGTCCGTGCCGACCGAACCCGCCTGAAGCAGATCCTCCTCAACCTGCTTTCCAATGCCATCAAGTACAACCGGGACCAGGGCTCTGTCGATGTGCAGGTGACGACGACGGAGCATCGCGTATGCGTCAGCGTGCGCGACACCGGCGCAGGGCTGACACCGGAACGGCTGGCCCAGCTATTCCAACCGTTCAATCGGTTGGGGCATGAGGCAGGCCCCGTGGAAGGCACCGGCATTGGTCTCGTGGTGGCCAAGCGGCTGGCCGAGTTGATGGGTGGAACCATCGACGTTGAAAGCACGCCTGGCGTGGGCAGCATGTTCCGGGTCGAACTGCCTGCTGCCGCGCCTCCCGCGATGGCTGGCGAGAGCGCGGAGGCCGCCTCACCTGTCCGGTCGTCAATCGAAGCTTCATCCACGATGCACACCCTGCTGTATGTGGAAGACAACCCCGCCAACCTCAAGCTCCTGGAGCAACTCCTCGCCCGCCGGGCAGACGTGCATTTGTTGTCCGCGGCTACCGGGATTCTCGGAGTCGAGCTCGCGCGCACTTCCCTGCCCGAAGTGATCGTGATGGATATCCATCTGCCGGACATCAACGGCATCGAAGCACTGGGGCGCCTGCGCGAAGACCCCAAGACGATGCATATTCCGGTCATCGCCCTCAGTGCCAATGCCATGCCACGCGACATCGAGCGGGGCATGAAGGCAGGATTCTTCCGGTACCTGACCAAGCCCATCAGGATCCATGAATTCATGGATGCACTGAACGCCGCACTGGAACAGCCGCGAGGATTCATTGCCCAGGGCTAGCACCGAGTCCCGCGAACTGGCTTGCCATGATCCACCCATCGGACATCCTGGCTGCAAGAATCCTGGTCGTTGACGATCTGGAGGCCAATGTCCTGCTGCTCGAAAGGATGCTGCATGCGGCCGGATATACCAGCGTCGAATCAACCACCGATCCGCGCATGGTTTCCGAGCTTCACGGCAGGAACCACTATGACCTGATCGTGCTGGATCTCCAGATGCCTGGCATGGACGGGTTCGAGGTCATGGAGAACCTCAAGGTCGTCCAGCCGGCCAGCTACCTTCCGGTGATCGTTGTCACCGCCCAACCCGATCACAAACTGCGCGCACTGCAGGCCGGCGCGAAGGACTTTGTCAGCAAGCCATTCGATCTCGGCGAGGTACTGATGCGGGTGCGGAACATGCTGGAGGTGCGCCTGCTGCACAGTGAGTCCTTGCAGTACGGCAACGCGCTCGAGCGCAAGGTATGTGAGCTGGAAGCAAGCAGGGAAACCATCGTTCGCCAGAGCGATGAACTCAGGCACCTCTACGAGAAGCTTGTTCGCGAGCAACAGGTCACCGAACGGCTGCTCCTCAACGTACTGCCGTCTCCTATCGCCGAACGCTTGAAGCTGCGGTCCGATCTGATCGCCGCCGGCCCACCGGAAATCATCGCCGACAGGTTCGAAGAAGTCTCGGTGCTGTTTGCCGACCTCGTTCAGTTCACCCGCTTCTCGCCTGCCCTGAGCCCAGAACGACTGGTGGCCATACTCAACGAGATCTTCGCCGACTTTGACGATATCGCCGATAAACGTGGGCTAGAGAAAATCAAAACGATCGGCGACGCATATATGGCAGCCGCCGGCCTGCCCTCCCCCGCTGCAGACCACGCAGCCCGGGCCGCCCATATGGCACTGGACATGATGGAACTACTGAACCGGTTCAACGAGCGAAGCGGGTACGACTTACAGTTGCGGGTTGGCATCCACAGCGGCGCGGTCGTTGCCGGTGTGATCGGTCGACGAAAATTCATCTATGACTTGTGGGGCGAAACGGTCAATATTGCTAGCCGGATGGAGTCCCACGGTGTGGCCGGCCGTGTTCAGATAACGGAAGCCACTCAGCAACGGCTTGGGAAGCCATTCCTGCTGGAAGCGCGCGGAACCATAATCGCGAAGGGCATCGGCGAGCTACGTACATGGCTAGTGGCTGGACGAACCACAGACGCCTCCCGGTAATCGCATGCTGGCTGCGACGCCACATGGTTCCACGAGCGGCTTCAGTCCGGCTTAACCCGAGCGTGTGCCGATTCCATACTCACATTCAATTCGTCGCGTTGACGGACTCCGTCCGCCATTACTCCTTCCTGGTGAACCATCGCCAGGACCATCACCTTGAATTCGGTGCTTTACTTCCGCTGGCGCGGCCGCTCAGCTTTCAACAACATATGCATGGTCTCCACGATCCTCCTTCGCAGCGACGATGCTTGATCGCTTCAGCCGACTCAAGGTGGAAGAACTAGTCGCTTACTTGCGTACTGCTGAAACGAAACATCGTTTGGGATGGCCGTTATAGAGCGTCTACCGGCCTTAATTGCGGTGTAGGCCGGGTGGCCGAGATGGGTCGGCTAAGGCCGTCGACCCTTCCTGAGCGAATGACCGCGCGTCGGGCGCCTCGGCCGTTTCAGGGAACGCCGCCAGTGGACTCAAACCAGCGGCTTCGGTCCCGCGCCTGCCCGCTTTGGCCGATCGTTCAGTCTATGTTGATCAAGTGTCAACAAAACCACGCATTTGAATGGCGAATGGACGAGAGTTGTTGACACTTCTTATTGACCAGGAAGGAGCAACGCTTGAAAAGTCCCTAGGATAGGCGGGGCGACAGTGCTATTTACGCTTGACAGGTCACCATAAGTCGAGCAGTCCCCATGAGTCCCCGGAAAGCTCGGCAAGGCTCGGCCGGACAGCACTTTGACTTGAAACGTGGCGGCCATGGTCGGCTGAACCACGCGGGTCACAAGGCTCATGCCATGCCGCTTGCCAAACGCGCGCATGCGCGCCAATTCGGCGCGGTAGTGTTCTGTCACTTCAGGTGACTCGACAAGGGTGTCGCCGGTCGTGACCACTACCAGCGGATTGCCGCCGCTCGCCCGGTGAAGGGCCGCGGCATGGAGTGCCAGGGACGCGACCATGCTGCTGTCCTTGCCGCCGCTGTAGGCGATTACCAAGGGGTGACCGTCGATCAAGAGTTGGCGAATCGCGTCGATTGCCTTGTCGGCTTTCGCGTCGATGGGATCCAGTGTCCCGACGGGGAAGAGAGAAATGGTTTCCATGATGCCTCTGAGTGGAGGCACCGCCCCACAGGGGCGACGCCCCCATGGGTTGGTTGAAAATAAACTCTCTGCTACAGATCTGTCACGTACGCGACGGAACTGCAATCTTCGCGTGACCCGGCAATCTGCTGTCCTTCCGGGCAGAGCGAAAAATCGACAACGTTGCTCTCGATCTCGTTGGCCAACTGGCGAAGTCGCCTAGCCGCCTCAGACGGCCCTACTGCGCCTTCGAATGCTGGTTCACTGAGGGCGATACTGACGATCAGCATCATCGGCGCTGCGCCAGCGAGGCGAGTTTTAAGGGACATGCAAGACTCGAGCCTTGCCCCACCGGGACAAGGCCCCGATGGGAAAGTAGAAGATGGGCCTATGGCCGGCGATAGGGCTAAGGCAACAGGCAGCTTTCCCGATGGCTCACGCACTCTCGTCTTTGGACATCATTGCGATTTCGCAAAGCGCATAGCGCGCGAACATCTCCTCAAATACCGTCTTCTGCTCGCCAGAGAAGAAGACACCTGCCACATCGCCGTAGTCGAGCTTCAGCCGCGTCTGGACGGCCAGGCACGCCGCATTGAGCGCATCGTCGATCAGATTAGTCACCAGCAATGCGTTGCGCTCGGCGCTATTCGCCAGCCACTTCGTCAATGCATCCTGCACTCGGTTGGCTGCCTCGCAGAAGAGCTCCTCGTCCGTGGCGGTCTCGCGGGGAAACAACCTACGCCACTGTCCGTCTTCGTCGCACAGCCCGCCAAACTCGTTGGCATCGACATAGTCGTGCAGCGCGGAGAACTCGGTGATGGTCGGCGGAATCCGGCCCGCGGCAATCTCTCGTTGGATTTGTTGCATGCCAAGCTCGATAGAGGCGGCCACAAGCCGATCCTGGTCCTCACTCAGAAGTGGGTTGGTCAAAGTCATGGTTGGAGTCATAAAAGAGAAGCCCGCTCTCCTTTCGGAGATGCGGGCGTGACAGGTGATGGGCCAGCCTTACTGCGCCGCCAGGGCAACGACATCGATGACGCCGTCAGCCTCGTCGACGAGGTCCGGCGTTTGCGAGATGAAGAACTCCCGTTCGTAGCCACCAATCCGCAGCACTTCGCGCTTCATCTTCATGAAGGCGCGCTTGCGCTCCGGATCCAAGGGGCCATCGGCCTCATCGGTAAAGAGGGTCTGGAACGGTTGCTGCTCGTCCTGCGCCCGGTAGAGCGCGATGCCGCGGGTCAGACACTCATTGATCCACACCTTCTGCCCTCCGGACATCACGGAGAAATCCTTCGTGCTGTCGTTGTCGGCGTCGATCACGTCGATGGCAAACCCTTCCCGCTTCTCGCCGTTGGCCAACTCCGTCTGCGTCTGGATCGCGATCGTGAATCGCGGTCCATAGCAGGCCAGCAACAGGTCATTGACGATTTGCGTGATGGCTGGGCCCGCGTCATCGATGGACAACGCGATAACGCCGTCGTTGCCCAGGCCCTTTGCCAACAGCTTCCACTGCGCGATCTGGTCGGACAGCACTTGCGCCTTGGCCTCTGCCGCCGGCAAACCGGCAAGCTCGACGTCCAGGCATTCGCGCTCGGCCACCAGCGTGCTCTCCTGCCGAATGAGTGCTTCGATCCGGCCGGCGATGGCAGCGCCAGCCTCCCGGCTGGCAGCGATCTGGCGGTCCAGCTGGGCCAGCATGCCGGTCACATTCTCTGTGGCCAGCGTTGCCAGTTCCCTGCGCACGGCTTCAAGCTGGGCCTGCACATCCGCGGCATCCCGCTTGTGGCGGTCTGCGCGGGTGCCTTCCTCCTCAGCCAAGGCTGTCAGATCACGATCGGCCTGCGCCAGCCCTTCACGCGCGGCGTCCAGCATGGGCTTCCTGGCGGCTAGGGCCGTTAAGCGCTGCAGCGACTGCTGATCGCGCTCCAGGTCGGACCGCAATGCCGTGAAAGCACTCCGCGCCTTGGTGCGCTCCCCAAGCGTGTCCTGCATCGACTGCGCCTGCGCCTGCTTCCTGCGATAGCTGTCGCGAAGCGCCTCAACAGTCACCGCTTGCTCACCGAGGCTCGCCTTGGCATTCCGTGCTTGCGCCAGTAATGGGCAAGTGGCGTGCATCGGGTCGTCCCGGCAAGGAACCGTCTCGATGACGTCAGCCTGCAGTTTGAGCGACTTGACCAACTGCGCCGCCGAGGCACCGCGTTGCTCCAAGCCCTTGAGCTCGGAACTCAGCGCCGCGTGCTCGACCTGCACCGCATCGAGCTTTTCCACAGTCGCCTGCTGGCTGGCCAGTTCCGCCTGCTTCCGGCCGATGGCAAGTTGCAAGGCATCCCGCTCGCCGGCGGCCGATTCGATGGCCGAAGCCTCCGCCAGCACGGCGCGGTGGCTTGTCGCGTTCCGGTCCAGATCGCGCCGGCGCGCCGCAGCACGGCCGGCAGCCGCCTGTTCGTCACTGGTCAGCAATGCCGCACGCCGATCCAACTCGCCCTTGCGCTGGTTCAACTCCCGCAACCGTGCTTCGGTACCGGCATTGGCTTCCTGCTTCGCAGCCAGCGTCGCACGCTCCTGCATCAGCTTGGCACCCTTGGCTGCTTCCACGTCCCGGGCCTCGCGCTGGGCATCCAGGCTTTCGCCCACCTGCCAGATCTCCTTGGCAACCACCGCGGCGCGATCGCGCTTTCCCGTGAGGGTCAACACGTCGCGCTGCTGGGTATCCAGCGAGCGGGTGAGCAGCTTGGCGACCTCGCCCGCTTTCCCGGACAGGTCACACAGATGGTCGATCCCGAGCAGTTCGGCGAGCAGCTTCTTGATCTCGCCGGCCTGGTAGCTGGCGAGCGGACGCCGGTTCTGGGCAGAAAACACGCTGGTAAAGAACGCCTCGGGAGACCCGAGCACGGCTTCCAGACACCGGTTGTAGGTGTCCGCCTTGCCGTCCGACAGCGTACCGTCAGCCAACTGCAGCGGCTTCCAGTCACCTCCAGCGTCCTTCTCGAACAGGTAGTACTCGGCCTTGCGGCTCTTGCCAGGATTGCGGAACGCGAACACGGAGCGATACGTCTTGCCACCGTGCTCCCACTCCAGATCCTTCTCCGCGCGCGGGGCGCAGAGATGGTCCCAGTACGAGAACGCGTCGGCCGACATCTTGCTCGCGTGGCTCGGCATGATGGGAAACGGGTGCAGGTTGTCCATGATCGTGGTCTTGCCAGCCCCGTTGGGGCCGACCAGGGCGATCAGGCCACCCGGCAGCGCCGCCAGGTCCACCGTGACACTATCGCGCTTCATGCCATCACGGACCCCATAGAATCCGGTGAGCATCAGTTTCAGTGGACGCATTCGGACACCTCCGTACCATTGAAGGAGTGAAGGTATTCCGACGGCATTTCCATGACGTTGTCGTCAAATACCGGCATCTCGGCAACTACCGGGACATCGCGTTCCGGCTTGCCAGAGATTGCGCGCTCCAGGGAGCGTCGCGCCGCGGCAAACTCGCCGGCGGCCATCTTGAGCACTGCTGGCCAGTCCTCAAGGCCGGTGATGGCCCTGAGTTCGAGTTGACTCCACTGGGAAGCCAAGCCGTTCGACACTGACCAGATCAGGTCCTGCAGCTCCTTGGAAGGTGCCGCGGCAAAGAAGGTGTTTCGGCCGACCTCACCAAGCGCCAGGACCAGCATGTGACCGCGCTTGGCGATCACAGTGCCGCGGCCTTGGCCGAACGGCTCGTACAGCATGCATTGGGTAAAGTCATGGGCGTCGGCCAGGCGCTTGGCCATCACCGAGCGGTCCATGCACGTTTCTTCAACGAACAGCCAGTCGGGACCGGCGTGGTACAGAATCATGATGCACTCCTGGAAAAGGACGGAGTGCGCCCCAGACGGGAAGCACCCGTCTGGGTAGATAGAAAGAGGATGGATACTGCGGGTCGATGCGTCGAGGACGCGGGGAAAAACCGGGTTTCGACAGCCGCTAGGGCTGTCGGAACATGGCTCATGTTCTAAGGTGTGGGCGTATCGCTACGCAAAGAGATCGTCAGTCAGCCAGTCCATCGCCGGGGCAGTTGGCAACGATGCCGGCTTGGCGTCCGGTTCCATCTTCGAGACTGGCGGCACCGGAGCACAAACGTCGTCTTCCAGTTCCATGTCAACCAGCGCCGTTATGACTGCTGGCAGTTCATCCTTGGGTGGGGAAGCAATGGCTTCGGTGGCTACCGGATCAGTAGCAAGATCTGCCAACACGCGATCGGCTATCGACTGCGCATCGAGCGTTTCGAGCATCGAGAGGCTGTCCATGAGCGGATTGGCCTCAACCCCCGTCAACTCACACCAGCGTCCCAGCTTCTCGGGCAACGTTGCGGCCCGGCTAATGCCTTCGGCACGACTGCGAACGGCAGGCAGCACCCGGGCTTCGAGCTTCACTTCGGCGCTCGCGCCAAAAAGCACCGCGATGGCCTCCCGGTCCACAAGCTGACGGTGCTCTTCATTGACCGTCCACCGGATGCGCACGAACTTGTCGGCAGCGTCAGTGGCCATCTCCGTCAACTGCGCCATATCCGGCGGGCCGTCGAAGTCAATGCAGACGGTCTGGCGCGCCGGCGTCGCCACCAGCAAGGCTTCGGTTTGGCGGGGAGCAATCTGCCACCGCAGGTAGCCCTTGTCTCCGATCTCACCATAATGGAAGCGCCCGATGGAGCCCGGATAGGCCACCACTCTGCCCTCCTGTGCCCATTGCTGGGCGCGGTGAATGTGCCCGAGCATGAAGGCATCGCAATCGGCATCGAACAGCGCGCCAATGGTGAATTCGTGGTCGAATCCGGCCATCGGCACCCCGTGCTCGGTCTGGCACCCGTTGACGGTACCGTGGGAAACGCCGATCGTGCGCGCGCCTCGCGATCGCCATTGGCGATTGACGGTGCTCGCCGCCTTCAGATAGTCGGCCAGGTGATCGCCAACTGCCGTGGCAGCACTCGCCACGCCAGCCGCAGCCGCCAGCACGGCCTTGTTGACCGTCGGCACACAGGTGAAGACCACGTCCGGTATGCCGTGCTGTGCTACCAGCACGTCGATCTCGGCGGTGTCAAAGACCGGCCCCGCCGACGGCACGAACCGCCCTGCGCATAGCGCAACCTGATGGATGCGATCCGCGACATAGACCGGGTACTGTGCGCCGATGAGGCGAAACAGGTCCAGCGTGCCCGGGGGCTCGTGGCTATATGTGCCTTGCAGCATAAGAACGGCCATGTGCCCCGTCAACTGGTGAACGCGGCGTGCCAGCGCCGAGAGTGCCGGCGTGTGCGCATCCAGGCGGTGGTCGGTGGAATCCCCCGACACCACGCCAACCTGGCAGCCGGCGGCAATTGCATCATCGACCGCAAACCCGAAACAGCGATCGGCCTCTGCGAGATGGCCGGGGGAATAGTGCAGATCCGAGAAATGCGCGACAAGCAGGCTATCGACTTCATTGTGCATGGTATGACCTCCAAGGGAATGTGCCGGCGCGCGGCAGGAAAGGAAAAGGGGAAGCACATGGCTTCCCCTGACATGCCGGCGCGGGGCCGGCGTTACGGTGCGACTTCGGCAGCGATCGTGGCGACCTGTTCGCGGAACGCAAGCGGATTGGTCAGCGCTGTGCGCATTTCGCCTAGCAGCTGGCGAACGTCCTGGTCACGCTTCGTCCAGCCGCGCCCGAATGTGGCAGACGCGTAGATACGGAATTGTGCCCGGCCCTCCTGATTGGCCAGGCCCAAACGCGCCATCAGATCCTCGAACTGACTTTCCAGGTCATCGCCGTCGACGGGCACTTGGTGAGCAGCGGGGGTATCACCATCCTGCGACTGCATCGGTGGTTCATCGCCCTGAAGAGGGGTCTGCTCCGCTGGATGCAACTCGTCTTCCAACGCAGCAACCGCCTGTGTCGCCATCTCGAGTGCCGGCGCACGACGGTCCGACCCGTCCAGCAGGGCAGCGATATCGATCTCGGCGTCCAGCGTGATGAGCCACTGCATCTGGCGCACGGCCCTTCCGCTATCATCGATACGGCTGATCTCCACCTCCTGCTTCGCCATCCAGAACTTGACGCCCACCAGCCTGCCGCGCGCCAACGCTACGGTCTGCATGGCGGCGTGAGCCTTTTGCAGGACGTAAATAGAGGTTGTCGGCATTTCGATGAGACCCAGGCCAGAAATGCTCGGCAGCGCGAAGTAGAAACTGGCTGACAGGTTGCAATTCCCATCCTGGTACTGCGGGCACATGTGCGGATCGCAGATGCCGTCAGGGATATCGTCGTCCTGGCGCAGGATGATGGTGCGGCCGCCCCAAGTTCGCTTCGCGCGATTGGCGCGAGCATCGCGCACGGGGGGCGCGTACATCTTGCAGTAGCGCCTGCCGTCCTGCCCGTACTCCGAGAAGAACTGGCGCCCGCTCTGCGTCCATGCAACGAGCTGATTGGGCATATTGCTCAACCAGTCGTCGAACGCGAAGATGACCGGGAAACGCCAGAGACGGAAGCCGTTGCCGTCGCCACGATCCTCACCGTAGCACTGCACGATTTCTTCAGCCACTGCGGGGTTGGCGAAGTCCGAGCCGCGGCAGGTGAACCAGGGCACATTCTTGGGAACCAGTGGTGTCTTGATTCCGGTTGCCCGGGATATCTCCAATCCCATGCGCTCGAAGCTCTGACCCTGGGCCAACATTCGGTCATGGATTTTGACGGCTTCAGGCTTGTCGCGTGCAGCCTTGGTCAGGACCTTGATACCGGGCCGGATCTTGCCAATGATCGATGGCCGCGTGGGCCGCTCCTCCAGGAGGCTGCGGCGTCCGCCAGGTTCGCTGTAGGTGATGGGTGCATGCATGGTACGTCCTTTCTCCTGTCCGGAAAACGAACGACGTCGGCCCGGATGGACGCAGCATGCTCCCGAAGGCGCTGGGCTGTGTCGCCCCGCGCTGGGTCGTTGCGGCAATGAGGAAGCCTGACTCGAAGGCTTCCGAAGGTCTGGCGGCGCGAGCGGCGCGCCAGAAACGAAAAAAGCCCGCTCCGGATTGCGCCGGCAGCGAGCTTTGATATTAAGAACCTGCAATGCCACGCCCCTTCCGGGGGCGTGGCACTGAGGGAGCGGCGCGCCAATGCGCGCTGCTCGATGCTGAGGACGCAACGTCGTCCTCGTGCAGCATGGTCACGCTGCACAGCAACCCATTTCGCGAACCCACAGGTTCGGCCGCAGGTTCACGGATCGGCTCGACGGCTGCCGTTCTGCCCGGGAGGGGCCTTTGAGAGAGAGCTCCACATGATCCCGGACTCGAACGGTGTCCATCGCGTGCACTCACAAGGAGGCACCGTGAGAACGCGTATTACGAGCTGATGAGGGAAGTGTTCGGCGAAAACACTTAGCACAAGGAATATCCACACTGGTAGCCAACCAGTCGGCGCGTGCGCAAATGCACGACTTGAAGCAGAAGATGGACTCGCCAGGAGTCAGGGTCGATGCGTCAGTGACGCGAGGTGTGAAAGCATTGTGGCACAGAAAATTCCTTTAAGGAATGCGAATGCTCGCCAATTTGCCATAGCTTTCGAAGTCATCGGGTGCCCGGTTGTGTCAGACAATTTCACTCTGAGAGAGCATCCGAAAAACATGAAAAATGGCCGAACAAGATCCACCCAAAATATCAGCCAGTGGGCTCAAGCCCATTGAGCGACATAACAGCGAAGAACGTCTCAGCCGCCTCACGCCGACGACGGCCTCAGCCACCCTCCACGCCTACTGCTCAAAGTTCGCGCGCGACTTCCTGGATGCGCATTTTTACTACGCTTCGTCCAAGTTCGTCGTGGCGCGTGGCGGCAAGGTTAAGGCGCTGGACGAAGCATTTCGCGATGCGGAGGAGTGGTATGGCAGTGCGCTGAGCTGGCTGTCGAAGACCGACCAGGTCGAGATTCCGCTCTTCTACGAGGAAAAGGAGGTCAAGGTCTCCCATTCCTTCGCCGGTCGGTTGCTCAGATTGCTGATGCAATTCGACCGGATCTTCGTGGAGACTCTCTACAGCCAGGAATGCGGGTCCATCTCCGCGGACCAACGCACCACGACCATTCAGATCGCCGCAAAGCGCATCACCGCGATCCACCAACTGTGCATCCCGGATACCGACAAGTTCGACCCCGACGGCACACTGATCTCTTCTCACCGGAGCTCCCCCGATGGACATGCGTGACATCGAGCAGCTGCATGCTCAATACGCCCAACCACCCCTCACAATCGACATCACTGCGGGAGTTGCAGCGGCTGCGCCGCATCTTGGGTATAGCGGCACTTCCTCCGCCCCAGCAAAGGCGTCCACTCCCCCGTTCCCGCTAGCGTTGAGCGGCAATCCCCGGCTGCTGTGGGGGCTAGGCTTCGTCGCGGTCGCGGCGCTCATGTTCGCCATTGGCACATCGATTGGGAAACGGGAATCGCGTGCCAGCAGCGAGCAGGTGCAGCCACTTCAGTCAGCTTCCGAAGCTTCCGCTCGCGCTGCGTCCGGCGACGGCCATGAATGGCCGCGTAAGAGCGACAGCGTCTCCGCAGCGGAAGCGGCTCAAAGCACTGTATGGCCAGTATCTGCCGAGCCCGTAATGGCGCCGGCCTCCGCAGCATCCGTCCCGGTGCCTACAGAGCAAACGCGGGAGCGATCACCGGTGGAGCCGAAGGCTGAGGCAGTGAAGAGATCCGCATCGCCTTCTGCACCTTCACCTTCACCTGCACCGACGAGGGCTGCGACAGTACCGGCTACTGCCAAGACTGCACAGCAGCTATCGACTAGCGCCGCGCCGGCGCGAAACACTACGGCGCAGCATACCAACTCCCCCACCGACATCAAGATGTTCTGAGCGCCATGGAAAATCCCCCCATCTTCAGCGTGCTGCGTGCAGGCATGAGCATCCACGGCGACATTGTGTCGGACCATGGCTTTACCTGCCTGGCGCTGGTCACCGGGAATGTTGGCGCTTCCCGAGGCCTACTGCATATCGCGGCAGGCGGCGTGGTGCACGGCAACGTCGATGGCGAGCACGTCATCGTGGACGGCGTGGTCGAAGGCGATGTCGTCGGTCGCGCCTCGTTGCTGATCAACGGCAGAGTGAAGGGCCGAATCATCTACGCGGGCACTATCCGCCTTGGCCCGAATGCCGCCCTGGACGGCACCATCACGCGCATTCAGTCGGTCGGCTATGCATCATCCCCACAAAAGGAGGGAGTGACCATACCTGACCCTGCTGCTGAAGCCTTGGAGCCAGCGAGCAGTTGAGGAACATGTTCCTTCCAAGAAATCGAAAAGCTCGGTTCCACCCCCACTCTTTCAAAAGCAAAAAGCCCGGCAGTTTTTGCCGGGCTTTTTCTCTTAATACATACGTCGCAGCGTCATCAGCTCCGCCTGTGTGAAAACGTCAGGGAACGCGACCCACGGATAGTCCACGCCGCTGGCGGGATCTCGGAATGACACATACGGAAAGTCATTGGCCAACTGCACTCTGAAGATGCGTCCGCTTCCGTCCTTGCCGCGCACTTCGTACACGGCCCCAAGTACTAGATCGAATACAACCCTTCCCCGCTTTAGCGTCACTGAGGATACGGGTCCTTGCACATATCGCTGGTCCATCCAAGCGTCATACTCCACCTGGATTGCGTGCTGCCTGACCAGGCTCTGCCACTCATCGAAGAGTGTATGAAAGCGCTCCTTGTGGAAATGCGCCACATCGATTGGCTGCCGTTGCAGAAGTCGCTCCGCGACTCGTTGCCCCTCACTCCCGATCGTGTTACGACAGGTATTGCGGTCAGGAAACGCAGGTCGCTTCGCATCAGTGGTCCGGAACAGCCATCGAGGGTATCGCGAATAAAAATCAATCAGCATCATTGGCAACGAGGCCCCGGACAGTGCCGGGGCTTTGGTGGACCTAAAACGACTACTTCCATGCCAAACATCGGCATGGAGCGTCCGTCGCTTTAGGGCTAGACAATTACGATCTCGTCATGGGATGAGTTCGATCGCAGCGTCCCAAGCCCGCTGCTTGAGTGCCGCGCCGGCACCGAACCACGCCGAATCCAGCCGATTGCCCGCATTGCGCGCTCGCTGCTGGTGATCGACGTACTCGGTCACGCTATTCACCAGACCCCAGGCCGTCCCGGCCGCCGATTCCAGCGTGGCGCCACGACCGTTGCCCTCGAAGAGATTGAGCACTGCCTTCAGGCCACGCTCGTTCACCTTGTCGGGACCGTTCGAGTCCGGCTTCGTCCACGGGTACGTGAACAGCCGCTGGAAGAAGCGTTCCGATTCGACCTGACTCACCTTGCGGTCAGCCAGTTCGTGCATACGGACCATGAATCCATCCCACGACGAGATGGCGATCCCCAGCTCTTCCTTGACGGCGCGCGGGTCGAACTGGCTGCGGTGCGGCACCTTGACGGCACCGCGGTTGCGGCCAAGTGCAATTTGCAGCGTGTTGTTGCAAACCACCCGCACGGATGTGAACTGGGCCGTGGTGGCCAAGGTGCCATCGCAAGCCGTGGCCAGCAGCAGGTAGCCGCAGACCTCGTCGACCCCAGCGATCTTGGTCGATTGCCCCGTGCGCGCGAGCGCCCAGAGCTTGCGACCCTCCTTGAGCACACCTGCCGTTTCAAGCTGGTAGCCACCGACCTCCGTCAGATCACGATAGAAATCCAGGATCTCCGAGGGCTGGACGACCTGGTACCGCTTCGAGACCGTCGCAAGCGCCTTCTTGGTATCCGAGCGGAACAGCACCTTCTGCTGAGGGAACGAATGAAGCGGATCGAGATCGTGGGAGCCGGCGCGGTACATCACATCGGTTTCCTCGATTCGCCAGTTCATGCCAGCAGCGTCCGCCCACACTTCGAGCGGCTGATTGCTTTCAAGCTGGTTGCCGAGGCCGTGCCAAGGGGTAGCGCCGACATAAGCCATGGTTTGAACGAGATGGGACATGGATTGCTCCTGAAATGGGATAGCGCGAGCACGGCCCCAAGGCCGGTCGCAGGAAAGGAATGGGAATGTTCAAAACTCGCAGTGAGCAGGATTGCGCGCGTACGGGACGAGACATGGCGCTTCCCGTGGTCGCGCAAAGCGGGTTCAGGGCGAACGCGCCATCGCGGCTACAGAAAAGATTGGAGGTGCATGTGGGCAAGGGATCAGGCCCACAAGAGACGTCCCCACAGGGATCGTTCCTGTGGGAAGTTGCAGAGGATGGCCGGCATGCCGGCTTGGTCGATGCGTCGCAGACGCGGGTAGAACTCGGTTCGGACTGAACGTCCTTCAGTGCGAACAGAGCTTTGTGTGTAGTCCAAAGGCTAACGCAAGCGTCGTGTCCCGATGAGCCTGAATGCTCAGGATATCCACGTGTGATTTGAAGAAGATGCCCCCGGCCACTGGCCGGGGGGAAAAGCGATCATGCGGCAAGCGCCACAGGCGCGGGGGCCAGCGCCAGGCGGGCACGCGCGTAGTCGAGCGTGCCGTCCTTGGCGCGCAGCGGTCGGGAAGCCCGCTTTACCGGATCATGGATCAGGTAACGTCTGGCACGACCGCGCGGCTCGTCGATGAGCTGTGAGAAGCCTGCGTCAATGCAAAAATCGACGTACTCGCGTCCGCTCATCACCTGGCCGGTCTCGAGACGGTATTTGACCGCCTCGGCCTGGCGCACTGCATCAGCCAGTTCACGCTCGGCACGCTTCTGCGCCTTCTCGATGGCCTCATGTGCCTCCCATTCGGCCTGTTCGGCTTCCGAAAATCCACACAGGTCAAACAATCGACGGCGGCGAGTCATGGCTGAACATTGGAGGACGTCAACACCGATCTCGTCACGCAGGGCGCGCTTCGAATCCGTGTTCCAGTCCTTCGGCCCATCGAAGATCTGCAGGACTGCCGCGACATTGCGCTGCATCACTGCGAGTGCAACGCGGTTCGGCCACTCGTACCCATAGGCTGCGCGGTAAGCTGCAGCGGCACAGGCCTGGCGATCGAACTCGCGCTGGCTGATCTGCCGCGCTTCTCGCTCGGCCCTGGCCTTATCCAAGCTTTCCTGGAACTGCCGTTGGCTGATCAACGCGTGAATCCGCGCAGCCAGGTTCGTCACCGGCTGCGCGTTCTCCGCCGTCGGCGACTTGGGCGTCGGGACCGTCCGAGGTGGCAGGATACCAGCCACAAACAGAGCATCGTCCACCTCCACGTCACAGCCATCGCGCGGCACATGCCGGAGTGCGGCGAGCAGCTTGCCGACATTGTGCGTCGTGATCGCGAGCTTCTCGGCACGCATGGTCCGGCAAAGCGCTTGCAACACGCTTGCCGACAATGCACCCCGTAGCGCGGGTACCTCGATCAGCGGCTTCATCCAGAGGTCATGGCGGCCGTGGTGCGGGTTGTCGCGGTAGGTGTTGACGATGCAGTCCCGAACCTTCTCGCCACGCATCAGCGCATAGGCAACGTGCACCTCATGGCGGGCATTAGGGCTCGCATCCGGGGCATACAACGGCCCGTTAGTGCCGTAGCCGAAACGGCGCACGAACTCGCCACAAACAAACTCAGCGATGTCGAACGCTCCCTTCTCCTCGAAAAGGTCTGCCGTCTGGAAGAGCGGTCCCGCATCGGCTTGGGACATGTCGATGGCTTCCGCGGGGAAGTACGCCAGTCGGCCGGCGGCCACCACAGCGCCCCAGGACGCGCGGCTCATTTCGTACGGGCGCAGGATTCTTCCACCCACGCGCACAATGAAGCGATCCACCTCGTCGAGGATCATTGTGAGGATGGCGCGTCGGGTGCCCGCCGGGCGGACCGCAAAATTGCCGGACGCAAGGCGCACTACCGGGATTGCCCCGCGCTCGATGTGACGCACGGAGATGTCTTCGACACGCGGCAACGCGCGGCCATCGCGGTCATCATTCAAAAGCTGCAGCACGCCGGCGAGCGACGTGCGATTCTCGGCCTGTTGGCCGACGTGGACAACGTACATGGTGGCTCCTGAGACGGAGCACGCCCCTTCGGGGACATGCCCCGAAAGGGTGGAAAGGAAGGGAATCAGGCGAGCGCTTCAGCGCGGCGCACCGGCCTGGTTCGCCGGGTGACCACGCGTGCGGCGGCGACCTGCGACAGCAGTTCAGGATCCGCAATACGCCAGATTTCGCCGCGGCCAAGGCCGACCTGGTTCGATCGACCGGTCTGGACGAACTTGCCGGTGCCCAGTAGCGCGGCCTTGAGTTCGGCCGGCAGGTTCCAGTCAGCCGACGCGAGAATCTCGTCCTCGGCAAGGTCCGCGTCTGGCACGTTCACCGACAGCGCGCCATAGGGCATGCCGTCGTCAGCGCAAACGAGTGAGAATGCCGCGCGCAGGTTGGTGGAATAGACACTGGTGCGCAGCAGCACGCCGGCGGGGTAGCTGGCCACGCCAGCGCCGAAGATGGCTTCGTTCATGGGGCGACTCCAGGTTCAATGGGAGTCGCCCGACGGGACGACGCCCGTTTGGGTGTGGGAAATAAAAAACGCACCACGAGGGTGCGTTCAAACGGTGAGCCGACGAATCGGCTCCTGAGGTTGGGTGGGCCTGGCTGGCGGCGACGGCGCTCAGCCGTTGCGATCCAGTTCCCTGAGCCTGCGCGCGCGGTCTGCGTTGCGAAGAACCCAAAGGAAAAAACCAGCAATGCCCAATCCGACCACCAGTACGAATGGACCAAACATCACTTTTCTCCTTTCAAAAATGCAGCGCCGACGGCCAATAGTACCGCTTTCCAAATTCTACGCAAACCTACGCATAGTCTCTGGCGCACGGGAATCACCCCCGGGTAGCGATCCTCTGCCAACACACCGCTGCCGGTACTCCGGCAGACGCATTGAATTTACATTGGCGCCTCCGTTCGGAGTCCCCTGCCACCCTTGCGGATGGAAACGCCAATCACACCGCCCGATAATCTGAACGGGGCCCAAGCAGGGCAATTTGGGGATGTCTGCGCCAGCCCTCAGGAACTCCAGGAGCCTGCGCAAACCATTTTGTGAGGCGTTCTCGTCGCGCGCATGATGCGTGCTGCATTGCGGGCAATTCCATTCACGGATCGACGGGTGAATCCCGCCCTCCACGACGTGATTGCACACGTGGCAAGTGCGTGTGGTGCCCGTTTCGTCGAGCACCACCGCGCGCTTTCCGGAGCGCGTCGCCATCCACTTGAGAACATCCTTGAACGAACCATGCATGCTTCGATTGCGTACGGCACGGTTATATTTTCGCCCTTTGCCGTGGTCTGTGTTTTCGGGAACATAGTCCCCAATTCCTACCACGTCATAGTGCCGAAATAGCTGGTTAGCCAGCGAGTACTGAAAGTGCTTGCGTTGTTCTCGCACTTTGATCTCCAGCCGGGTAATCACTCGATCGAGCTTTGTCCACTTCCGGCTGGGACGCCAGTGAGTCGACCTTGTGCCGTCCGCATGCACGTGATCCACCCACAGCGATTTTCTTTGACACCTGTCCCGCTTCGCACGCAGTGAATCGAGCGTGCGCTCGACCTCCGGCTGCTTCTGCAGGTTCTGGATCTCGAAGGCCTTTCCTTCGGTGTCCAGAGCGTATCCAAAATTCTTCAGGTTCGGGTCGATATAGGCAACCCGCGGTAGCGGACGTTCCGCCTTCTTCTGCTTCTTGAAGGTGAAGGCCGCGTAATACCGATCCTTACCCTCACGGACGATACGACAGGTGTGGGCCTGAGTGATGTGCTTGGGTGGCTTGATCATCCGTACCTTCAGCGACAGGCGCTTGCCGTCGCAATCGGTGCCGAAGGAGAGTTTCAGCCAACCGAACTCCGAGACATCCCAGCCCTTGTTCGGCTCGTCATACTCCAGGCTCATCCACTGCTTCGCCCATGCCTTATACTTGATCCAGCCAACATCAGGGCCGGCGCGTTCGCCGTTCTTCGATTTGCGATGCGCGGTGATCGCCTTCGCCATGCGAAGGGCGACGTTCTTTAGCGGGGACGAATGCACGCAGCGAAGGAACGGATGCCTGTCTTTCAGTACTGGCACAAGATTGCGCAAGCCGATCTCTGAATAGACTTCGGAGAGCAGCTTCTTGGTGGTTGCCTCGTCGTCAATGGGCAACCACTTCATCAGAAACAACTCAGTCAGGCGAGCCTCGACCTGATCCTTCAGGCGGTTCCACAGCCAGTTGCAGATCTTCGATTGCCCATCGAGCCGCCCGGCAGCGTCCGCATCCATATCGAGACGGACCTTGCGGGCAAACTGCACGATGTTCGGGTCGGCTTTCTTGAAAGGCACGAGGCGATCTTTGTTGGCGTTCTTTAAAACGTCCGCGTGCGTTCGCACACGTTATGGACCACTCTACACGAGTGCTGATGCTGCGCAACTTTTTAAGCGTTTTGAATTTCTTCTGCGGCGTCCTTCAACGCTTGCATTGCCTTGCGATTCTTGTGCGACCGACTTCCGTCAAGGCGGGCTGAGAAGACCATGATGATCTCTAACACATCAGAGGCAAGATCTTCTTCGTAGGTAGAGTCGCCTTTCGCGTTGATGATGACGACCTCTGTGCCAAATCGCTCGCACAGAGAAGACTAACTCGGCGCCGAATCGCAAGAGGCGATCTTTGTGGGTCAGCACAAGCCGATCGACTTGCCCCGTGCAAATTCGTTTCAGCAGTTGCTTGAGCCCCATTTTGTCGTAGTTCATTCCCGACCCAAGGTCGCCGGATGAGCTCGAAAGGCCAGCCCTTTGTCGCACAGAACGATTCGAGGACTTGGCACTGTCGCTCCAGATCGTCCTTTTGATCGTGACTGGAGACCCGCGCGTAGCCTACCGTCACGCGGCTCAGATCCGACTCGTCGCTCTGCTTGCCTGCGAGCGCCATCAAAGTTTGAAGGTCATAGCGGCGATGCCCACCAGGCGTGCGGTCGGCCACGACTTTTCCGGACGCCTCCCAGCGACGCAGTGGCCGGGTGAATCCCCAGCATCGCGCACGCCTCCTTCATTGAAACCTTCGCAATTATGCTCATGGGTGAGCATATTTATATAGCTATGCGAAGTTTACAAGATGCTGTTCACTTGCCCCAGCGGCCACGGCAAGGCATAGGCAGTTGAGGATCTCCGTCCCGGACCAGCCCGACCGGCCGGACGCGTAACCGACGAAGCCCACCAGTGCGGCAGCGGACAACGTGTGACAGTATCGGCCATAGGCCTGCAACTGATCCTTTGTTGGATCGCGAAACGCTTCCGCAATACGCTTGGACCACGGCTCGCTAATAGCGTGCTGCATGTCCAAGCGGTAGCTCGCTTCTTCGACATGGACCATCGGCACTGCCTCGCCCCTATGCTGCGCGACGAGGGCATAGCCGTCACCGGCGTCCACAGCAGCCGAGACGCGCAATGCCATACGCTTCGGCATTTCCACCATCTCGTCCTTGTGCAAGGTCGCGAAGCCAGTGGATTCCTCTCCCGAAGTCGAGGTGAATGTGACTTTAATCAGCCGACTCATGCCCTGCTCCCGTCAGCTGCGCCGCCCCGCTACCACGCGCAGCGTGGCCAGCAGGCTGGCGTAGCCTTGGTCGCTGGCGAGCGATTCAACGCTGACAGCGTTGTCACGCCCGCCGGTCATGTCATTGCGGCCGCGGCATGTCCGGTAGGACATGCGCACCCCGCCTTCCTGGCCGGGACCGTGCTGGATCTCGACAAGCAACGAGCTCGTATGCAAGGCGAACACGTCGACGTCACGACGGCGCTGACGATGCTCGCGAATCGTGTAGTCCCGCGGGCTGAGCGCCATGTCGCCGGCAAAGCGACGCAGCACGCGGCATGCGTCACGGCGAACCGCTTGGCAGGCGGAAGAGTTGGTCGACGCGTGTGGACCGAAGAATGATTTGGGAAGTTTCATGATGTCCTCAGGAATGCGCGGGACATCCCTTCCCAACGGGACGAGTGTCCCGCAATGGGTTGGTCCGGGCAGTGCCGGACAGTGGGTCGATGCGTCAGCGACGCAGGTGAAAGCGACTTGCCGAAGCCATGGCGGCTTTGGCAAGCCCTCTCGTGGCTTGCATTTTTGGTGTCAGGTGACATCGAGCATTTTTGCGATCGCGCGAACGACCTCCCAGCCTTGCCGTTCTGTCAGCGTCTTGCCAATCAGCAGTTTCTGGGCCGTTGTCGTGAGGTTCGGCGCGTTGCCGATATAGCCGATACGATCGACGAAGACGCCCCAACCTTCCGACCAACCTCGCTGCAGGTAGACAGCGAGCCGATCGCGAGCCCCGAGGACTGGCCATGGCCGATTTGTCTTCAGGCCGTACATGGCTTCGTTGTCGTCATTGGGGAAGTTGGCTGCGTTCAGCCACTCGGGCTCCAACTCGGTACCGCGAAGTCCGTCTTCGAGCTGTCGAAGGACTTCGGCTACGGTCTTGCCCTCGGTGATGACGGGTGCGAACTTCAATGGTGCGTCTGCGAATGCGGGCATGGAATGCTCCGATGGACGCGTGGAGCCCCGCACGGGGACTCCGCGCGGGGTAGTTGCAGGATATGGAACTCCAGCTGGAGTTCGTTAGCGAGTGAGACGGTAGCCGCCAGCACCCGAGACGAGAAACAGCCGCTCGCCAGAAACGAATTGCTGATCCGCATCCTGGGTAACGACAACCTGACGGCCACTGTCCGAGCGGACAATAGCCTCCACGCCATCGCGGCGGCTCAACTGGTTCGCCGCCGTCTGCGCGATGACCGCCGAGACGGTGCCCGACAGGGCGCCGGCCAGGTAACGGCCATTGCCGTCGCCGATGATGCGCGCACCAAGCACCGCGCCGACGACGGCACCGAGAACACCGGGTACGCCGGTGTGGGCCGACATGATGCCGTCCCTGTCGACAATCGTGACAGGGCGAACCCTGACGACGGTGACAGCTTCAGCGCTACTCGTGCGCAGCGCTTCAGTCGCCCGGTAAGTATTGGGCGAAGTCGGCTGAGCAGCGCAGCCGGTGAAAACGGCGCAGCAAAGGAACAGCAGGAAAAATCGCTTGATCATGATGGCCTCAACGAAAATGGGGCCAACAAGCCCACGGGCAGGAAGGCCCGTAGGGGAGAAAAGAGATGTCCGGCTATACAACCGGAAGTGTCGATGCGTCGGAGACGCGGTAGGTTGCGCCTATGTTAGCAGCGTCGAGCGCATTTGTGGAGTCGATTCAATCCAGCGCAGCCTAAGTACCGAAGCGCCGTATCGACTTCCGGTCAGCCGCATTCGGCGAGACGCCAACACCAACTGTCGCCGATCCCATACAGAATCAGCGATGCCCCGCCAACGCGATGCGGCCTTCCCTGGATGGATACTGCACAGTGCTCATCGGAGAGCAGGAATGACGAATCCCTGGCGACAAACTCAAGGGTTGGCATCGATTTGCATAGTTGCTGCGCTGATGCCAGCGTAAACAATGGCACCACGAAGCCGTTCCAACTGACACCGTTCCAGTAGGCATCAACTGCGAAGTCGTCGGGTAGCCAGTCGCCAGTTACCCTGACGGGTCGGTATTCGAGAGAGGCAAAGGCGTGAGGATCTTGCAAGGTGGTGTACTCCAATTCTTCCGGAAGGCAGCCACCTGGGCTGCGCCCCGGCGGGTCGATGATAGGTGGGGGCCGAACGCCACGTGGCGCCGCTGCAATGAATCCCACAAAAGGAAGAATGCCATCCCCAAACTTCGGGGATGGCGGGTTCAAGCGGCCTGGCGAGAGGCGCGGCTCGCGCGCTGCTTCGGTTCGGGCAGGTGATACCCGAACCGTGCCCAGGCCTGCGGGTCTACCGGCAGCGGATTCGTACGCCCCACCGCTAGGTTCACAAACGCGCCGCAGAACTTCAAGGTGCCCGTGCGGAACAGCGTCCAGAGCAGGTTGTAGGCCTGCACCGCAATCGCCTGGTTGATCACCAGCGACTGCTTCTGCAGCGCCTCTGCCATCGAACAGGACGGCGCAGTGTCGCCCTTGTCCCCTTTCGGGTTCAGCAGCTCCGGAAACAGGTCGCCCACATGGGGCAAGCGCTGCGCCGCCTTGCCGCGCACTTGGCCGAGAATCACCTGGCCACTGTCCGACTCATTGCCGCAGTCGAGATAGTAGCCACCTGTGCCACGCTTCATCGCTCCAAGGATTGCCTTGCGGGCAGCCCGCGTGTCGACACAGCCAATTGCCATATCGCAGTCGAACCGATCGCCGCTCCCAACCCGACACCTGCGCGCTTCCCAGCGCGTCCCCATCAGGTTGTTCAGTCGGTTCACGATCAGCGTGGCCTTGTACTGGCCCACATCGACAGGATAGAAGCCCTGACGACCGATATTGGTCTCGCTGACGGTATCGTCATCGTAGACCGTGCATTCGATGCCGCCCGGGTGGCCCAGCTCCAGCATGGCGTGATGCAGCCGCGCCAGATTGGGTAGCAAGGCGCTGCCGGTGCCGCCGGCACCAACTACTACCACCTTCCATGCTCGGGTCGTCATGCTCGCGGGAATGCGATGCTCGAAGGTCATGCCAGCACCTCCTCGCGCGCGGCGGCATACCAGTCGGCTGGAACCTTCTCCACGTTCTCGAAGATGCCTTTGGCGCAGAGCCGCAGTGCCATCGAAGGCGTTGCCGCGTCGCAGTTGCCCATCACGAACGCAAACTTCACGTCGTGGCAGTCGTCGTCATCGTCGGTAGACGAGAAGAACGCCGGGTGACGCCCATGCGAGTGGCAGTCGACGACCAGCACATCGTCTGCAGCCAGTTGGGGACGCTCGTACTTCAGGTGCCCGCCGCTGTGCTCCAGGATTTGCACTGGCACCAGCCGGAACGAAGCGCTATCGGCATTCCAGACCACCCACCCACCAGTTTCCTTGGGATGCGCGGCACGCGCCATCGCGGCGAACTCCCCGATCAACTGAGCCGGGATGCGCCCGCAGCGCAGATCGGTTGTCTCTGCCGCCTCGCCGTATGGAATGGCCGAGCGATGCCGGAAAGCGCCGAGGTGGCGGACGACGCGCAGCCAGGGCCGGACGATCTCAAGGAACACGCCGTTGGCCGCAATGAGCAGGCGCTCGCCGGGCCGTTCCGTGGGCGCGAGCGCTCCGAAGCGCGGCACCATCACAGAAGGAAAGGATAGCTGCAGGGCAGCGTCAGCAGGATTCATGATGACTTTTCCAGCTTGCCGGCGATCAGATCCGCCAGCTTGAGTTTCATGGGAACGAGGACTTGCTTGGGGTAGTCGGGAAACTGCCCGTCAAGCATGTCCTTCCAGAAGGCATAGGCGCCGCGCTCGTATGTCACGCGCTTACCGCCATGGTTGGGATGGGTAAAGGCCGAGTTGAAGAACCCGGCTTCCCAGCCTGCAACGGATGCCACGTCGATCTGCTTGGGCACATGGGCTGAGCCGATGCAGATCTTCCCGTGGTCCCAAGTGTTGAAGTAAGGTGGCTCGCAAAGGTCGCTGCCCGGTACCGGCCTTTCCTCCCCTCTCAGGGCGAAGACCCGGAACCCGGACTGCGATGCCTGGAACACAAGCGCGGGGTGTGGCACCACCGCACTGCGTTTGCCGAACTCCTTGCAGTCGAAGAACACGCGCCGCTGCGCCGCGGGACACCACCATGTCACCGCGGTGGGGCTAATCGACAGCACGTTGGGTGTGAGGAACTCGCCCTTCGGGAGCGAGGCCTCCGCCACTTCACGGACTGCGTGGATCAACGCCATACGGTTCAACGGCGTGCCGGCACCAATGACGGGCCGACCCGAACCATCCGGCTCGATGCGATGAGCCGTGGCGTAGGAGAACTGCCCTGGTCCTTGCCCATAAAGCAAAATGGCCCCTTGAATTATTCCCCCCAAAGTGACATACATAGTTCAGAGTTAGGTGGGTGAATTCACCTCAAGGCACCCCTCTCGAAGGGGTGTTTTTTCGTCTCTGAAGCGCAGAAGTTATACCGTTGCGCGGCATCGTATGTACAATGCGCGGCTTTTTTATGTACGGTAGCAAGAGCTTGCAGCGCAGAACTGTCAAGGTGGAGGCGACCCCACGTACCGCCGTGGACTTACCGCATGGCTTCCATTCCAACGGTGCTTTGGACACCCTGGTGAACAGGGCGCTCTGATGTTTGTGACAGTCAAGGCCCGGGTCCATACGGACGCCACTGGCGTCTTTACCGAGCTACCTGCCCTCCTGACATCAGCAGGTGTGCTGGAGCCTTTGCTCGACTACTTCCTATCTCGCAGCCACGACCGCAGCCTGACGTGGATGACAAAGGTGGCCCGTTCGGTGCGGATGTTCCTCGAATACCTGCAAACGAACCCGGCCGAGCGCGACACCTACCGGCTATTTCAAAACTTTGCCCAGCGGCTCTACACCGGGACCTTCGACCGGGAGACAGGGCTCGACCCTAGCGGCTTGTGCTGGGCACCACGCTCGCCGCAAGATGCCTCACACATCATCACCCATCTCACCGACTTCTTCGATTGGCTCGGCGAGATGCGTCCCGAGGCGGCAAAGGTGAATCCCCGCTATGCAGGTGGCGCCTTCGACCGACAAACTGACGAGGCAGCTTACCAGTACCGACGGAGCAAGGCCTTCCTCGGGCACACTTGGGCGGAGAACGCATCCCCCGCCAAGACGGGGCGCCGTCTGCGAGGTCGACGCCTGCCCAAGGTTGAACAGGGCGAACCACCGGCCTTCCCAGAGGAGCGCTTCGAGGAACTGCTGGTCAAGGGATTCTGCGCGGCCGGGCGCTATGACTATCGCGGCATGCTCATCACCTTGCTGCTGCACGGCGCGGGCTTTCGCGAATCGGAGCCGTTTCATCTCTTTATCCCCGACGTGTTTCCGGACCCCGCCAACCGGCGCCAGGCACAGGTCCTCATCCACCACCCGAGCCACGGTGCCGCACCCGCCGATTGGCGCGACGAGCGGGGACGACTACGTAAGGGCAACCGAGCTGAATACCTCGCCCACCAGTTTACCCTCGTGCCTCGCACCGACCTGATGGACCGCCGCCACGCCGGCTGGAAGGGCGGTACGCACGACGCGGCCTACTACAAGCAGGCGTACTGGTTCCTGCCAGAGTATGGCGAGTGGTTCCTGGACCTATGGCACCGTTACCTTGAACAGGTCGCACGCAACGAGCGAGACCACCCCTTCGCCTTCATCAACCTCAGCCGCGAGCCCCTCGGTGCCATGTACACGCTCACTCAGTACAACAAGGCGCACGCCGCTGCCTGCGAACGCATAGGGCTCACGGTGAGCAAGGCGCTGGGGACAACGCCGCACGGTCACCGCCACGCTTATGGTCGGCGACTTCGCAACGCCGGCGTCGACAAGGCGCTCATCCGCCGCTTCATGCATCACTCCTCGCTGGAAAGCCAGGAGGTCTATACGCAGGCGAGCATCCGCGAGGCCATGGCAGAGCTCATATCAGCCGCGCAGCGGCTGCTGGGCAAGCACGCCGGGACACCATCTGCATCCGGAGTGTTGCTGCCTGGCATGGAACTTAACAACTGAGAATTCTCGTGGCCGGAAAGAAGACGACGATTGCAGCCAAGGTGTCAGCCACTTACGCCCAAAAGGAGAAAGGTGTGAGGCGCCAAACGGATACCACCCTCGGTTGGGTAGCGCGAGACTATCCGCAACTCGCCCCTTGGCGTGCCCTAGCCGTGGAGTGGCTCAAGGGAGAGACGGCAGGCATCCAACATCGGCTGAAGGCCTTCGTGGCCTTCTTTGAACGCTACCTCATCGAGCAGGGCCTACCGCTCGACCCAGCGGTGTTCCTGGCGCGTGACACAGTCTTGCCCGACTTCTACCAGACGGCCTGCCCGGATTCCCACTATGGTGTCAAGTACAACAACTACATTCACACCTTCTTGCACTTCGTGCTGCTGCGCGAGTTCAGCGAGGCCCACGACGGCGGCCAACCGGTGGTCTCGCCGGCGTTTCTCAACCCCGTGCCCCGGATGTCCCATGGCGGGCTGCCCAAGCGCGACGAGAGTGTTCATTCGCCGTTGCCCTACGGCTACATCGATGAACTGCGCCGGATGCTCGCGGAGGGGCCGCACTTCCGCGACTGGCATTGGGCGCAAAGCGCATTCGGTGTCGGAATTGGCAAGGTAGGGCGCGTCGCTCCCGACTGGTTCGAGGTGAGCGAAGACCTGATAGACCGAAACGACCCGGACTGCATGTGGCGCGAGCGCTCGCTGAAGAACGGCACGCGCCTGGAAATGTGGAGCCCGGTCCGCTGGGTGGCCCTGCTCGTGAAGCTCATCCTGCCGCTGCGCACCTTCCAGGTCCTCATGCTCGACTCGGGCGAAGCGGATACCTGGCGCTACGCGGCGGGGAACTGGGCGCTTAATTCGACCCGGCTTGCACAGGGCAATGAACGTAGGCCGCTGCAACAGGGGGTGTTCCGCCGCAGCGACCCGCTCGCCGATGGCGAGGCCGCCTCGACGGTCCTCTACATCAACACCAACAAGACTGCCGACCTTGCCAGTTCCGGTCCCGAAAAGGGCTACGTGTTACCGTGGTCCTTCGGTGGGCCTGTGCATCAGGACGTCTTTCGCTGGTTGGAGAAGCTGCGCACCTGGCAGGAGAAGTACAACCCCGTCTCGCGGCGCACGGCCTGGACGGAACTCGACGGTCGCCACATCGCTACGAAAAGCGCGGTGCAACTCGCGGGCTATCCCGACACCTGCTTCCTCTTCCGCTTGCCCGAGGTCGAGGAAAGCGAGCGTCATCTTTCCCTGCGCATCGGTGCTCTGGAACCCTGCTGGTTTCGGCTGCTTGAAGCGCTGGAACTGCGACTCGCCGACCGGGGCGAGACCCATCGCAACGGCATGCCGATTCGATTCCTCCCGTCACCGGAAGCACAGAATGGCCGGATGACGACACTCTTCCCTTTGCACAGCCTGCGCGTCTCCCTTATCACCGCGCTGGCCCTAGAGGGGCAGGTGCCGTTCCCCATCTTGCAAAAGCTGGTCGGGCACAGCCGCTTGTTGATGACCCTCTACTACACGAAGCCCGGTGCGTCGCACGTCCGTGACGTGCTGCTTGGCGCAGCGGAGCGGCTGGAGGTGAACAAGGAAGTGAGCATTCAGAACTTCCTGTTTGATACCGAGCACGACGAACTGCTGCAAAAGGCCATCTGCAACAGCGTGCCCAGCCTGGCCGCTGCCATCCCGCAGCATCCTGCCGCGCGGAATCCGGCGGGTTGGATGCCAATGCACCACGGGCTGTGTCTCGTCGGCGGCAACACGAGCGAGGTCGAGGACAACGGCTCGGTGGGCGGCTGCTATAACGGCGGACCGAACCTTGGCCCGGCTTCAGCTCCCAAGTGCGGGCCTGTTCCGGGCGGCAGTCGCAACTGCGTGCGCTGCCGCTGGTTCGTGACAGAGCCGCATCACCTGCCTGCGCTGGCCGCCCACTTCAACACGCTCGCCTACCACTTCGACGAGGCGCGCAACGCCTGTCTCACCTGGGAAAACGAGCTTCAGGACCTGAAGAAGCAGAAGGCCGACGCGGAAGACGCGGGCCGGCCATTCGCCCGCCTGGACGCCTACCGGCAGGCCGAGCGGGTGTGGGAGAGTGCCATGAAGCGCTTCAGCGACCTCGCCGAAGACCTCGTGGCCTGCTGGCGTCTCATCGAACGCTGCAAGGCGGCGCTCGAAGCCCCGCACGGTGACGGCACCCAGTTGGTGGCCGCCGGCACGGTGGGCGACGTGCATGTCGGCTTCGAGGAAACGGAATCGGAACTGCTTCAGCTCGCCGGCGTGTGCGAAAACGTCGAGGTCTACCCCGACCTCGAACCGGGCAAGGCGGTGTTCCGTCGCAGCCAGTTGCTTGACGCGGTGCTCTACCGCGACGACCTGCCGCCCGTGTTCATGCTGTTGAGCGAACAGGAGCAACTGCTCGCCGGCAACGCCTTCATGTGCCGCCTTGCCCAGCAGATGAACCCGGCGAATCCCGCGCTCGGCCAACGCCAAGTGATTCGCCTGATGGACGCAGGCGTAAGTCTCAGCCAGCACTTCGACATAGACCTCGCAGCGCTGCTGCCCACGACAAGTCGCGTCCGGGCGGTCCCCGCCGGGCACCAGGCCCTCACGGGAGATGAAGCATGAATGGGAAAGCGGACATCCATCCCGACGCGGTCCTGGAGTCGCTGCTCGGCAAGGGCGGGCGCTCGAACCGGCGCGCAGGCCTCGCAAAGCTGCACGAGATTTGCCGCCGGCAGCATGAGACCGGCTCGCGCGACTTCTCGCTGCCCGCCATTGGTCGGCTGGCCGAAGCCGAAGGCATCATGAAGGGTCGCGTGCTCTACAACGCCCAGTCCGCTGACTATCGAACACTCATCGAAGCGTGGGCGGCCTACGCAGGGCCGCCTGCGCCCAAGCCGCCGAAGACGCTGGCGAGCCACGAATACCTGATGCGCATTGAGGACCCTGCCATTCGCTCCATCATGCAGGCCATCATCGCCGAGCGTGACAAACTCAAGGCGCAACTCAACGTCCTGAAGGCCAACACCCGGGTGACTGTGGACCGGCGTCCACTGGGCGCAACCATCGCGGCCGCGCCTGGAACGCAGCCGGTGACTGTGCTCGCCCCGTCCGCGCAACTCACGCCGTCTGAGCGCGAAGCCTTACAGAATGCGGTGTCGGCCGACTATCTCGAAAACCAGGGCCTCCGCGAAGGCAGCCACGGTGAAATCGTTAACGCGCGTGGCCGGACAGTGTTTGAGGTGGGGTTCGCGCGGGCGATTCGAAAAGTGCTTGCGTAGGCGAAGCAAAAATGGAAGGGACGAGAGGAGGACAACATGAGTGTGGCTTATTACCTTGCCTGCCTTGAATCCGGGCGCTATGTGTGGGTAGGGGCATTAGGTCCGGACTGCCAAGCTGTGCCCGAAGGGCAAGCCGGCGCGATATCGCGATTTGCCCTGGCCCATCGTGGCAAGCCACTGACTGTGGTGAGTGATACCCATCCTATCCTTGATGATGGGGAGGAGTGGGAGGCATTGCCCTAGACATAACATGCTCAAAGGGAACGCCACCAAGGCCCCGACGTACGAATCGCGTAATAGAAAAAAGCGCCGACGTTGTTGCCGGCGCTTCGGAAGTTACGATGTATTTGTACATCGTAATGTCTTGAGGCTAAAAAGGCTGTATTAACTGGGACTTCTGCTCACTCACTCACGAACTATGTATCGTTAGGGTATAAGTCCGATCAGGGGCCACGTCGTGCGACCGCGTAGCGGTCAGGATTTTGGCCATATGGCCCTCCTAGTCAGAAATGAGTGTGAGAACGCCATCGAGCGCCGAGATTATCTTCAGCATTCCATCCAGATCCTTGAACTGCTGTCGGATCGCCTTTGGCTCGACCGCAATGGGAATGAAACACTGGAACAACGTTGCATCGCCGCTGCAGTTGAGCCCGTCATAGAGATCGTCGAGTACCTGCGTGACGTAGTCCGACTGCCTATAGGCGAGCGTGGCCGCGGAGTATGCCGGCTCGGCCCACTGTGATCCTGCAACGGCCGACCTTTTGCCCTGCCTCCTCAGGGTCAGGTTCAGTTCGGCCAGCGCGACACATAGATCCTTGACCCAGCCATTGTTGGTGCGAGACAGCTCATAGAGCTTCCTGCTGCCGAATGCTCGCAGCTTGCTCGACGCCGGATAGCCGTGGCAGGCCGGTGGCAATACGTCATCCGGTGCGAGTTCCGGCCTAACGACAGACGGCAGGTATCGCTCGATGTCGCCTTCATCCATGCCACAACTCTCGGCAAGGAACTCCCTGGCGTTCTTGTCGTCGGCCAGGGTGCTGTCGTACTCCCAGTGCCACCGCGCAAACAGGTCAAGCAGGGCTTCAGGGGTGCGCAGGAAGAGCGACTTTGAGGTAGCCGTATTGATTAGCGACATGGCGGTGTAGAGAAGGTGCGGGTGCACCGCTCGCAGCGCGCTCGCGCGCGCTTCACCGATGAAGTAGACGTCGTCGCCGGGCATGTCGATGGCGAGATACAGCGGCGCCTCGATCTCGTCCTCCCAGCCGAATTGCATCAACTGGTCCTTTGCAGCGCCTATGTCGATCAGCGAGAAGCCGAAACTCAGTCGCTTGCACTCAGGTGTGCGGGCGCGCAGCCACGCAAACATGGCCTGGGCGAATGCATCGCCCGCACCCGTTGGATTCGAAACATCGCTCGCACGCAGCACACCGGTGGAAAACTGTGCACGGACAACGTCCAAAACATCGACCTCATCCCCGAAGGTGAGCAGCCCGCTATTCGGAACCCCATCAGGGATGGCCGGCAGCGTCAGAAAATCATGGGCAGGTCGACGTCGGGCAATGGGATGCTGTCGCGCAGGCGTCCATGCGGGTTGTCCTGCATCGACCTCTGGAACAAACGACCGAGGATCGAACAGCATTGTTGAGTCTCCTCAGAATGTGAAAAGACCGCCCTTTCGGGCGGCTCCGTAGTGGTAGCGAACTGGCCGGTGGCCAGTGCTTCCATCAGCTCAGATTTGCGCATGCGCGCCCTTGGCGCCGGCGGCGCGGACGAAGGTGAAGCTCGCGACCTCGCCCTTGACCTCCGGGCCATCCACCGAGGCGGTGGTCAGCTCGGGATACTGGGCCGAATAGATGTCGCGCACCTGCTCTGGCGTGAACGCCGGACCAGGGTCCACAAGCGTCATGCCGTTGTAGGAAAACTGACGAAGCAACTTCTTGATTTCGAGTGCCATGTCGGTCTCCTTAGAGCAGCGACGCCAGATCCGTACCGGCCGAGGACGGCGCGGTCACCTTCGCGTCCGCTTCGGCCTGCGCGGCATCATCGGATTCCGCATCATCATCCGAAGCGATTTCGCTTTCCGACGCCGATGGCGATGCGGCCTGAGCCAGCGCCTTTGTCGCCTTGGACGACTGCGTGGACTTGGCGGCATCGAGAATCGACTTCGTTGCCTCGGCCTGCTCGGCCAGCGAGCGATGCGATTCGCTCACACTCGTGACGGCCGCCGCGAACTCGGCATCCAGTTCCGCGGGCGTCGCCGACAGCACCAGAGGCGATGTCAGCGCTGCGTCCGCGGCATTCTTGATGACTGGGAGCACAATCACGGACATGACATCGCCCTGCATGGAAAGCGTAACAACCATCTTGTCGCTCGCGCGGACGAGCGGAGCCAATTCAGTGAACATGGTGAATCCTTTTGGGGAAATGGGATGAGGCAGGGCGCCCGATAGCGCCCTGCGTTAAGGCAGTGTGAAAGGGATCAGTAGCCCAGGACCTTGGGCACCTTGCCGGTGTAGTCAAAGCCATCGACAGCCAGCAGGCCGGCTATGACTTCGAGTTTCGGCTTGTTGAACAGCTTGGCAAAGCTTTCGCCCAGCGCCTTGCGAATGCCCAGTTCGTCCGCGAGAACCTTCATCTCGGACTTGGTGAGCATCTCCAGAAAGTCCTGCGACTTCTGCAGGTTCCAGTGCACGCGCAGATCGAGCTTGTGGTAACGGCACAGTTCCTTGAGGTTCGGCACCTCCATGCCGTCGATCGCGGCAACAGTCAACGCCACGGTCAGTTGCTGGCGCTTGCCAGCGTCCAGGGCATGCACCGCCGTCAGGCAGCCTTGCAGCGTCGATGACGCCTTCTGCTCCGTCAGCTTCTCGAAGAACTTGCCCATCTTGTCACCGCCGATATTGCGTGCGAGGCCGTTGAGGGCAATCGAGATCAGGTAGGCATTGGCCTGGTCGGCGTTCTGCGCAACTTCCTTGCGCAGCGCCTTGCGCCAGAGATCGGTCCGGTAGTTCTTGACCTTCTCGGACTCGCTGATCGACGTGACAGGCTTCTCGGCTGGCGCCGAAGACTTGTCCCCGCCCTTCGCAGTCGCGGGCTTGCCGGAACCCGCCGCGCCCCCTGCAGGCTTTTGCGCCGCCGCTTTCGCGTCGCGCTCCGCCTTCAGGCGTTCCGCCACCTTCCGCTGGTTGCAGACTGTGTCGAAGCACTGGCCACTGTAGACCTTGCCCAGCGAATCGGGCAGGCCGCTGACGGCAGCACCGAAGTTCTCGCAGGCGTGGCAGGCCTTGGCCTGCTCTTCGCCCACCCCAGTCGGGCCATCAACCTGAAGCTGGATGCGGGTGTGGTTGTCACCAAGGCGTACGATGCGAATGACCTGGTACTCGTCCTTGAGCCCGTAGCTGATGCTGTCGAGCTTGCGGTCGGTCTTCTCGGTATAGCAGGCGCGATTGGTGCAGTTTCCGGTAGCAATGGCCTCGCTGAACATCTCCGTCTGCAACGAGGAGTTGTGCTGGCAGGTTGCGCATTCCGTCTTGTCGAAGATAGCTTTCTCCAGGCTGCACGCGGCAGCCTCGATGGTCTTCTTCAATTCGGACACGGACTTCTTCTCGCTCACGATGACCGGCAGGAGCTTGTCCTGCGTGGCCTTGGCGAGCGTCGCCAGCAATTCGGCGTGGCCGAGTTGGATGACACGCGTGTTGAGCGCATCCAGAACCGAGTCGCTGCAGTTCATGAGCGCCAGACGCTTGTCGAGCGTCGAGCGCGACCAGCCAAGGAGGCGGGCCGCTTCGTCGCGGTCGCCCTTCAGCTGCCCCACGATCTTCGATGCTGCCACAGCCTCCTCGGAAGGCGCCATGTCGGCACGCTGCACGTTTTCGATCAACGCCATGCGGTCAGCCTCGGCGTCGGTGATCACCTTGAGCGTGACGGGGATATGGTATCCATCGCCATGCGCGGCCAGTGCGGCGCGATAGCGGCGTTCACCGGCGACCACTTCATACTCATGTCCATTCTCATCGCCCTCAACGGGACGGATCAGAATCGGCTGAAGGATACCGTCCACGCGAATGGATTCGGTCAGTTCAGCCATCTGGGCAGGATCGAAGTACTTGCGCGGGTTACGGCCAGGACGGATCTTGCCAATGACAACGGTGGGATTTTGCATTTTTGGGTTCTCCGAGACGGAATGGGAACCCGTTGCCGCACCGGGAACGTGGTTCCCGATGGGGTGGAAGGATGGACTGCCAGGCTAAGCCGGCGGCCACCATACTGCAGAAGCTGGCACCAAAAGGTGCGGGGTCGATGCGTCAGGGACGCGGAATGTGGTGTGAGGATACTCGAATTTCGTATTGGCGAGCAAGATGCTATGGTCATTTTTTGCCCGCCAAGGGCTGACTTCGGCCATGAAGGGCCGCTTAGTCGCTCCGTTGGCCGGACGTTCGGATGTCCGTTGTGCCCACGAAGGCGTCTTCTGGCTCTAGTGGAAGGGTCCCATTGACGAATTGTCTGGTTCCGCACTGACTTGCCCAGATCTTCGGCAAGAATAACCAATCCAGTGTCGGAGTTTCACACATGAAGACTTTCTGCACGCTGCATATCCGATCAGCCTCCCAGGACCGCTTACCGAAAGAGCTGTTTCGGCCAAGCGCCAGGATGCGATTGGAGTTTAAGGATTGGCATGACCAGGATCTACGTGCCTCTCGGGCTCGCGTGAGTAAGGCTATCGGACGAGCATTGCGCGAAATACCACGGTACGATTGGCAGATAGCCTCGGATGCGTTCGTCGATGGAGAGGATATCGAAGACCATCTTCTATGGATCTTCCACCTTTTGCCGCCCGATGCACGCCTGTGCGATTTGCTGGCAGGGGACTTTGATTACTGGATCTCTACCTTTTGGGTCGGCAATGGCACGGGCGGAGGCGTGTTACTCAGCGTTAAGATTTCCGATCTCTTGGCACGACACAAAGTGAAGTTGGCAATAGGCTTCTATTTGGATGAGATCGTGCAGAAGGCCGTTGAACCCGAATAGCCGCGGTTGAGACGGTGCAACCTCGAACGGCGCATTCGGGTCGGTCAGAGACGGTCGCAGTTTGCGGAGGGCATCCGACCGAGATCCGCAGCCACTTCCAGCCATTCGCTCGAACGCTCAGGCGGACACGCGAACTCAGGACGGGGTAGATCTGGTGCCTGCGCTCTCCGGCACCGTCTGCGTGCTGCTGGATCATATGAGCGTCCTCCTCGCGAGAGCGGAGTCCGGTGGATTCATCGCCAAGAGCCGTCAGCTTCAGGAAGTTTGGAGGTGGTTTGCGTGAACCAGAGCAGCGTCACGCGAGGCGAGTTTCGATCGGCAACCCGGATTTCAACGTCTTCGTAACGGGCGTGCGCTCGGCAATTTCCGCCAGACGCGCTTTCTGACTGTCCTCCAAGCCCTTGATCACAAGCGTCCGCACGATTCGCCGCTCGTCCGTCCCGACAAGCCGCAGGGAAACATCGAGCGACTCAAGGGCCCAACCTTTGCGTTCGGCATACATTTTGAGCGTGATGGCGGTGCACGCTCCAAGGCTTGCAAGCAATAGATCGTAGGGGGCCGGTCCAGCCCCTTGCCCGCCGAGAGCGGGGGGTTCATCGGCCGTGATTGCATGGCCGCTTACGACGATGTCCGTGCGATAGGGCGTCGATCCAATCTGTGCTGTACCGTGTGTCATCGCTTCTGTCTCTTCTACACGACCATGTGAAATGCGGGATGAACTGGTTGTCCTTGAGTATCTTCGCAAAGCGTCTGATATACCAATCAACCTTTGGTATGGTCGATCGGCTCGGCGGCATCGTGGGATGGTCGAATCGAGCCGGCGATCCCCTGGCCTTCACGTTCCCGGATCCGCCATGCTGCCTGGTGCTTGATGTTCGCGTGCGCGGGCCGAGCGGCCTCGATCTGCAAGCGAGGCTGACGCAGATGGGCGTGCACGTACCGAAAAGATAGGAATTGTCGGCAGGCGACGATCGCCACTCTCCCCACAATTGGCCGAAGCGGCCAGATTGGGATTCGACTCTTGTCGACTGCTGAGCCAGGGACGGGATCACCAAGAGCCCCAATTGTAGAACAGGGCAAACGACGGCCTTGCGTCAGACCCGCCGCTGGAAATGCACCGCGCCCCCTAAGGCTGCGCTCATGATTTCGGGCCGTGGCCGCTCCTTTCACTTGCGAATGACTGGTTCGCGCGTTGATCCCCGCGGGCTCGTACAACCCCAGAAATATCAAATTTTTTGAACAACATTGACAATCCAGATTGGCTGTTCGTGCACTTGCCTTCGCTATAGTTCTGCACATGGACGGCGCTGCAACGCGACAGAGCGAAACAGCGCCGCCAGATAGAGCCTCAAAATAATTGAATCGCTTCCACCGGAGAACACCATGTCGAACGCCAAGCTTGAAGTACTGACCCCCCGCAACAGCCAGCTCATCATCATCGACCACCAGCCGCAGATGGCCTTCGGCGTGCAGTCGATGGACCGCCAGACCATGAAGAACAACGTCGTGGGCCTGGCCAAGGCCGCGAAGGTCTTCGACGTGCCGACCACGATCACCACCGTCGAAAGCGATTCGTTCTCCGGCTATACCTATCCGGAACTGCTCGACGTCTTCCCCGGCAAGCAAACCCTAGAGCGCACTTCGATGAACTCCTGGGACGACCAGAAGGTGCGCGATGCACTGGCCGCCAATGGCCGCAAGAAGGTCGTCGTGGCCGGCCTGTGGACCGAGGTCTGCAACACCACCTTCGCGCTGTGCGCGATGCTCGAAGGCAACTACGAGATCTATATGGTGGCCGACGCCTCGGGCGGCACGACCAAGGAAGCGCATGACTACGCCATGCAGCGCATGGTCCAGGCAGGCGTGGTGCCCGTGACCTGGCAACAGGTCATGCTGGAATGGCAACGCGACTGGAAGAACCGCGAAACGTACAACGAGGTGATGGCCGTGGCCAAGGAACACTCGGGCGCCTATGGCATGGGGGTCGACTATGCCTATACGATGGTCCACAAGGCCGCGCAACGCACGGCAACCACGCACGAATCGCTGGCTCCCGTGCACGCGCCGGTCATCGAGCGCTGATGCATGTCCGCCGCCAGTCATCCCTCGGAGCGCACAAGATGATTCCAGGTCGAAGCGTGGCCAACGGCTCCCTCCTGCTGGGAAGCTGGCTGGCCATCAGCGCCTCTAGCGTAGCGGCGGCAGCGATCGTCGCCAAGACGCTGATCGCATGATCGCCCCCCCGCGGTGAAACCCTCCCCCGCGGGCATACCACTGCGAGACAAGCAAGCGACGACAATGCTACCGGCGAGCGTTTGCCACCCTTCAGCATTGCCGGATCGGCCGAGCGCCTGGAGTTAGGCGAGTGCAAGGGGCCGCGGCTCCCATTTACCGGATGGATCTCAACCATGAGCGCAAACGTCAACGCATCAAACAATACAGAAACAAGCGAAAATCTCAGCCTCTGGGAAATATGCAAAGCGCCAATCCTTCTTACTATTGTTGGCGGCGCCATCGACACGATTGGCTTTATTGCGCTGCTGGGCTTCTTCACTGCGCACGTCACCGGAAACCTGGTGCTCGCGGGAGCGGCATTCGTCAAAGGCGGGGCCGGCTTATGGATTAAGCTTGGCGCCATACCACTCTTTATTGTCACGGTCATCATCAGCAAGATGCTGATTGACCGCAATCAGCAAACCCACCAGACCCACCAGACCTTAGGTTGGCTGTTTGTTGCCGAAGCAGCCTTCCTGCTGGGTTTCATGGTCGCCGGCCTGTATCTCGAACCGTTCGAGAATCCGGATGGCGCGGGCCTTGCTTTGACCGGAGGCCTTGGCCTTGTCGCGCTTGCCGTCCGAAATACTGCCAGCAAGACACTGATCAAGTACATCAGTCCCAGCACTATGATGACCGGGAACACCACACAACTGGGTATCGATCTGTCAAACTACTTGCGTGCCAGGACACGCGCCAATTTCCAAGAGCTTCTCAAAAGCTCAAGTGTTGTTGTCGGTTTTGTGATCGGTGCTTTCCTGGGTGCATCGCTCTATGTGACGATCGGATTCTGGAGTGTCTCCCCATTTATTCTACCCATCGCATATATGGCGCGCATGGCATTTCGCAACCAATTTAGATGAGTGAATGACAGCATGAGCATCAGCAAGAACAGGCTTGAATCATTTAGCGATGGGGTCATTTCCGTAAGCTTGACACTCATGCTGTTTCAATTACAGGTTCCAGAGGGATTCTCACTTAAAGATATCCTGAATAATGCCTATAATTTCTTCGGTTATGTACTAAGCTTTGTTTACGTCGGAATATACTGGAACAATCATCATCACCTATTTCAGGTTGCCCGTGGCATCAACGGAAAAATTATGTGGGCGAACCTCCACTTGCTATTTTGGCTAAGCATGATTCCATTCACCACCACCTGGACTGGAAAATCTGGCTTCGCGGAAACGCCGACGGCAATGTATGCATTTGTCCTATTCATGTGCGCCGTCTCTTACTCGCTGCTCACCAAACTCATCATAAACGACGACGGCGAACATTCCGCACTTAGACAGGCCATCGGAAACGACCTCAAAGGGAAGCTCTCCATCCCAATCTACGCATTAGCGATCCTGACCAGTTTTTTCAGCAGCGTAGCTTCGTTTTTTATACTGACCTTAATGGCTGGCGTATGGTTCGCTCCTGATTCCCGCATTGAAAAATATCTGCTCGGTAACAAAACCCACGAACCCTGACGGTATGGGGCTTAGGATTGAGCCAGATGCACGAGCCCAGTACTCGGAGCATGTCACGCCCGTTGCCACATCCGGAACAAGAAAGCATCGGCTATCACGAATTGATTGACATAAATGCTCGCGCTCGGACACGGGCTGCTACCGAAAGAATGCGAAGTCAGAAAGAAAGAATGAGGTCGGTCAGAATGTCAATGGCGCCACCCCGAGCGGGGCCGAGAAGTGACCGGCCTGGTCTGCGGACCCGGACTTCCGCTCTCGGCCAGCCCCGGCCGTTCGCTTTGAAGCTAGACTGACACTCGAACGGCCAGTCCACTCGGTTAGCAGACCTTTATCTTCGAGCGACAACGCAAACCTGACGCGTCAAGTTGCGGTTGATATCAGATACCATTATTGCCGGAATCAGAAATGGTCCAGTTGTTCTGAGATCACAGACGCCCATTAGATGACAGCCGCCCAAGTTGAACTGGACGAACGCCTCGACGTCTGGATTCTCGCGGAGCGCAAGTTCCATTGTTTCATCCTCGAGGGCGTGGGAGGACTGAATGGTCAAGGTCGCACCCTCTACGGGTGGCAGAGCCCGATGACCCGACTGAATAACCCAATCGAGCCCCGCTTTCGAGACCGCACAGCGGAAGGACATGCCGTAGACGATGCTGCCATCTCCGCGAGCATGCAGATCAAGCCACCAGTCGTTTTGCCAGTCTTCGTAACCCATCAATGTTCCTTCCAGGCGTTCGAAGATTTCATTCCAGCCGCCCGCCACGCCCGAGGCCTTCCTTATCAGCCTGAGAGCGGGGATGCGCCACGCCTCTCCCTTCGCTGCGTAATAGATCTCGCCGGCACTGCGGCCGTCATGATCTGGCAGGGCGTATAGATCTTCTTCTGCATGGAGAAGTCCGGCTGCGACATAGTGATCGAAACGTTCCTTCAATCGGCTGACAAAACTCGAGTGGTCCCCGCTGTCGAAGTAGAAGAATGCGAGTTTCTTTCTTCCCTCCAGTAGCAGGGGCAATTCGTAACCTGTATGGAATAGGTACGGCGAGCGCGAGTGGACACAGTCCTTGAACATGACAACCTCTCGCATCCCGGCGTCGAATTTCAGGTCGAATGCGTCGCAAAGCGCAACAGTCTCACTGGGTGACAGAAAATATGCCTTTTCGAGCGAGGGATCGTCGTCATCGTTGATAGCCAAGACGCTCCTAAGCTTCGCCAGATCCGTCGTTCTGAGTCGTGTTGCCAAACAGGGATACAACAGATCCTCATCGATTGCTTCGAGGATAAAAGCGAGAGCGTCTGGCAATGTGGTCAAGGCTTTGGGTCCAAAGGGCAAACTGTGGTCCAGCGTCGTTACCGTGCGGCAGCTATTTGCGTTGATCCACTCGGCATGACCAGCCCCCAGCTTTGCGTCGACTTCTTCCGACTGCTTCGCTGGTTCGCACCGATGTATGGCCGCTTCCGCACCCCCCAAATCGAGCATTCACTTCCCTCGCAGACCAAGTCGATCAGATGTCGGCTGCGCCCTGGTAACGGACTTCCGCATAGCTCATTCTTGCATGCGTCGAACAAGCCACCGTCAGAAGCAGCGTACATGACACGCGTTCACTTCTCCTGTCGATTCTCACAGCCGTGCCGTCTGGTCCAGGCATTTCTCAGCCCGCCGGCCGTGCACCATTGCAGCGCGTCTACCGGCTTGACATCACCACGAGCCGGCTACAACTCGCGCGCTCCGATCGTCGCTAGCATGGATGTCAGGATCTTGTCGCGCTCGCGTTCGAAGCCGTGGATCAACTGCCCGCGGTCCTTTTTGGACATGGCCGACAGCAACGTGTGCTCCAGGCGCGCGGTCAGGTGCTCGCCCGGCATCCTCACTTCCGAGGCCAGCGCCCGATACCGGTCGGTCAATCTAATCAGGCGAATCGCCTCGCGCCTGAGGATCTTTTCCGGCGACAGGTCGAAAAGCAACGCGTAGAAATTCTGGTACTCGTCGATCCACTCCGCGCGCTGGCCCTTGTCCAGGTAGGTGTCGAGCCGCTCCAGCATTGACTTCAGCGCCTTCATTTGCGCACTGTCCGGCCAGTTGACCGTCTTCAGCAGTTCGCGCTCCAGCAGGAATCGGTAGCGATAGAACTGCTGGGCTTCATCGGTGGATAGTGGGGCAACGAAGAAACCGCGGTTGGGGTCATGTTCGATGATGCCCTCCGCCGCCAGCAGCTTGAGTGCCTCGCGCACCGGCACGCGGCTGATGCCGAACTGGTCGGCCAGGTCCGACTGACGCAATTGTAGGCCTGGCGCCAGGACGCCGCGATTGATCAGCCTGCGGACCTGCTGGGCGATCTGGGCCGGCAGATCGACGCCTTTGACTTCGAGAGTGTTCATGTTCAGCATCGGGTGGGACGGACGAAAATACCCGCCCTCAGGACAGGTTCATGCGACTGTACACCGGATGCACCTGCTCGCGCATGGTCGCGACGTTCGCCATATACATCGCCGAAGCAAGCAGCAGCACCACGCCGCAAGTCGTCAGCGCCGACGGCGTGCCGACATGCTGCGCCGCCCAACCCCAGAACAAGGCACCTACGGGCGATACACCCAGGAACGCCACCACATACAGGGACGCCACCCTTCCGCGCAAGGCCTCCGGCGCGGCAAGCTGGATTAGGGTATTGACAGATGCTGCCGCCAGCATGGTACCCATGCCGACGAGGAACAGCATGGCAAAGGCCATCCATACCATCGGCGCCATGGCGAAGCCGATGGTGGCAAGCGCGGCCATGACCGAGGCGATGCCAATCAGCGCCAGCAACCAGTTCACACCGCGACGCATCGCCAGGTAAGCCATTCCTGCCAGCGCGCCCAGCCCGGCCGCCCCAAGCAGCATGCCCAAGGTGCGGGAGTCCCCGTGGAAGCGCTCGCGCACGAACCACGGCATCATGGCGGCATGGGTCTGGATGGTGAAGCTCATTGTGGCGAGCAGCCACAGGCTGTTCCGGCACGGCGTGAAACAATGCGCGTAGCGGAGTCCGCCCGCGAACTGCCTGAGCCATGGCTCGGACGCCACCTTGCCCGGTGTGTGGGCCAACTGCATGGCCCGCAGCGCGGCAATAATCACGACGCGTAGGATCGCGTTGGCCGCGAAGGCCCACACCTGGCCGACGGTCGCGATAATAGCGCCGGCAAGCGTCGGCCCAACGAAGCGGGCCCCCGCCATCATGCTCGAATTAAGAGCGATGGCATTGGCGAGGTCTTCCTTCCGGTCTACCATTTGCGACAGCAAGGATTGCCGTGCCGGCGAATCGAATGCGTTGACGATCCCGAGTACGAGGTTGGCCAGCACGATATGCCACGGCTGCAGCAGGCCGGCGGCCACGAGGGCCAGCATCACCACCGACTGAGCGCAGGCAACAGCGTTCGCCGCCATCAGCACGCGCCGGGTATCCAGCCGGTCGAGAAGCGGTCCAGTCACCGGCGCCATCAGCAGGAAGGGAATCTGCAGCGCAAATGCCGCGAGGCCGAGGACCACCGTCGAACCGGACAACGCATAGGCGAGCCAGGAGGTGGCGATCATCTGCTGCCAGTTGCCGACTTGCGCCGCGCCCTGCCCGGCCATGAACAGCCTGAAGCTGGGATAGGACAAGGCGCGGAGGCCGTGAGGTAACTGCATAGGAACAATGTGGAAGACTCGCATCGGCGCGGATGGAAAAAGAGAGCGGCGGTGGTCCATGGGGCCGCCGCCGCTCAACCGAGCATCAGAAGTCGAAATTGTTGCGGGGTAACCCGGACTAGGTATTGCTGTCGCGGCTATCTCGGATGATCGTCACGATGAGGAAGAGCCACGACACGCCCAGGGCGAAATAGTCAAAGTTCCGCAGCGGGCGAAACTCCGCATAGCCGAGACCCGTGGAGCCGATGCACGCGGCTACCGAGAGGAACACACACATCCACACACCAATCCACATTTCTTTTTTCATTTGCTATCTCCTGGTTCAGGCATCCACCCTTTGCACACTGGTCGGCGCGGCGCTTACGCCATCACGCGCACGTACCAATTTCTTCCATCCGTCCCAAAGCCACATCGGCTCAACCTTCGCTTGCAGCAGTGTTGCGAAGTAGCCTCCATAGGCCAGCAGAAGAACGCCATTCATGAACAGTTCCTGCGGCCCGGTAAAAAGCTGGCGGGGGGTGGCGACGATAAAGGTATTCAGCCAGAAGATATTGACGGTAGCAGGCATCTCCAACAGCAGAGCGAGCAGTACACCGCGATTGGTCAGCAGCATGATGCCGAAGACGCACTCCAGATACTTGATCATCTGGAAGATGTAGATTCCCTTGGCCGCCTCCACATACACCCCACCTGGCCCCGGGATTTCCGGGATGTAGGAGGTTAGGATGAAGCGCGCACCGGAGTAGAACAGGTGGGCACCGAAGTAGATACGCAGCCACAAAATCACGTATTTCCATGGGGATTGATTGGCTCTGTTCATGTCATGTCTCCTTGTCCAAGACGAATAAAGATCCTTGCGGGGTCGAATTGCCCTACAGGTCAACCACCCGCGCCGGACGGCCTTCGGTGCGGATCTGCGCGAGCAACGCTTCGTTCAGTTCCAAACCAAAGCCCGGGCCGTCGCCGGGAGATACGTGGCCGCGATGGAAGCGCGCACCTTGCAGGGCAAGGTCGGCGCCAAGCGGAATGTCTTCGCTGTTCCAGACACCGTGTACCGACAGCGGTCCGGTACTCTCGCTAATGAACTGGCACGCCCACTGGTTCGCCACCCAAAGGTGGGCCGTAGGACACGCCTCGACACCCGAACCGATCAAGGTGCTGCACATCACTGGCAGGTCGAGCATTTGCGCCACAGCCAGGAAACGCTGGGCTTTGAGGAGGCCGCCGACTTTCTGCACCTTCAGGATCACGCCATCGGCGGCGCGCCGCTCAGCGATCTCCTTCAGGTGGTGCAACTCCTGTGCAGCCTCGTCGGCGTACAAGGGCGTTTCGATCCGCTGGCGCAGGCGGGCCATGCCCTCGATATCCCAGTGTGGCAAAGGCTGCTCGACGAAGTCGAGTCGATGCGCATCCAACCGGCGGATCGTGCGCAGGGCCTGCTCGTAGTTCCACGAACCGTTGGCATCGAGGCAGATGCGTGCACCATCGCCAAGCGCCTCGCGGACGGCTGCCGCCGTCGCCACGTCGTTGTCAAACGTGCCGCGCCCCACTTTCAGCTTGAAGGCGGCGAAGCCGGCTTCCCGCGCGGCCAGGGCGGCCTCGGCGACCTTCATCGGTTCACCCGCCGAAAGCACCCACCCCAACGGCGCCGATTCGCGTGTACGACCCCCGAGCAACTGATAAACCGGCACGCCGAACGCTTTGCCTTTCAGGTCATGCAGGGCGCAGTCGACCAGCCCCTTGGCCTGGTTGTTGTCGCGTGCCAGCGCGTCCATCGCGCCGACGGTCTTCTCGATGTTGCATGGATCCTCGCCGAGCAGGATGCGCGGGGCGAAGATGTCGCAGATCATGCTGACCATTGATGCCTGGCTTTCGCCGCGGTACCAGGACGACGTATCGCCCGATTCGGCGATGCCCACCAGCCCGGTATCAGTGTGCAATCGCAGCAACAACGTATCGAGCCTGGTGATGGTCACGTTCGGCAATCGCAGCGGCCTCTTCAGCGGCATTGATACCGGAATGCACTCGACTTTCGTGATTTTCATGGTCCGGATTCGTTAAGGGTTAGAGGGTGACGTGCCGTGCCGCGGCGCGCAGGGCCCCGCAGACGCGCACCAGCAGGCAGATGGCGATGGCCACCGAGATCACGTAGCACGCGACGAACGCATGGCCTAACGCGTTCGGACCTTCGAAGAACAGCCGTGCCACCAGTGCGCACACGGTAGGCCCCAGCGCTAGCCCGAGCAGGTTGGTGATGAGGTAGTACAGGGCCGTCAGCTTGCCCATCACGTTGCCCGGCGTGAAATTGGCCATGGTGGCGCCGCCGGCCACGGCGAAGATCACAAAGAAGAAGGTCTGCACGCCGTAGGCGATAGCACCGAGTTGGGCGCTGTGGATCAGCGGGAAGCAGGCGGTGATGAGCGCGGCAACTGCAGTCGAGCCGATCGCAACGCGAACCGGTGCGTCGGTCCAGCGCTTCTGCAGTTTGTCCGCCAAGCTGCCGAAGAACAACAGGCCGAGCGGCGAGGCCACCACGCTGATCGCACCAAGCGTCTTGCCGATCTCGGGACGGGCGATGCCCATCGCGCGGTGGACGATCTCGGGCAACCACGCCAGTTGGCTGCCGATGGCGATGCCGTAGAGGCAGATGGCGATCCATAGCGGCCCGTAGACGGCCCGGTTCTGCCATGCGAAGCGCAGCGCAGCCGGATAGGTGACATGGTCAGTCTGGAGTGCCGCGTCGCGACGCGGCGGCTCGCGCAACAGCAGCATCAGGGCCGCAAGCGGCAACCCCAGCAGTCCCGGCACGATCAGCACGAATTGCCACGGCTTCAGCGTACCCAACAGTGGCACTCCCGCCAGCTTGCCGCTGGCCGCGAACGTCAGCAGGAAGCTGCCGAGCACCAGCGCCAGCCCGCTGCCCAGCAGCGGCCCGATGTTGTAGATGCCGAATGCCAGCCCGCGCCGCTCCGGCGGAAAGGCGTCGCGGATCATTGATGAAGCCGCCGGCGGCAGCATCGCCTCCCCCACGCCAAGGCCGATGCGCGCGAGAAACAGGTGCCAGTACGTATTGCTCAGCCCACACAGCATCTGCACGCCCGACCACATCAGGATGGCGCCGCTCAGCAGGTACTTGCGGCGATACAGGTCGACCAAATAGCCGGCCGGAATGCCGAGCACGCTGTACAGCAGCATGAACGACAGCCCGAGCAGCCAACTGATTTCAAGGTCGGTAGCGCCCAAATCCTGCTTGATGGGTCCGACCACTAGCGAGATCGCGCCACGGTCGATGAACGACACGATATAGACAAGGGTGAGCACGAACAGCACGGCCCAGCCGCCCGGCGCCACTGCGGATTTCGCCGGCGCTGGCACCGCGACCGCTGACCTGCGGGGCGGCGACTGGATTGTGGTGGGGCTTTCCAACATGGTTGTCTCCGATTTCGGTTCTCTCGAACTCTCGTTGTTCGGGCTTCAGCGGTCCCAGGCGGCTTCTTCCAGCGCGGCGCGCGCGGCGGTGCGGCCCGACACGATGAACTCCGCGATATCGCCCATCGAGTTGTAGTAAGGCCCCCACAACGAGCCGCACTCGCCGATGGCGTATAGCCGCGGGATAGGGGCGCCGCGCTGGTCGAGCACGCGCTGGCGAGCATCGTGACGGGGGCCGCCGTGCGTGTTGAGGAAGGTCGGCAGCATCGGGCCGATGGCGTAGTACGGGCTTTCGTCGAGCGGGACAAGGAAGTTCTTGCGGCCGAAGTCGGTGTCCTCGCCGGCACGGCATTGCGCGTTGTAGCGCTCCACGGTGGCCTTCAGCGCCTCGGGATCGAGATGGCCGGCGGGCCACGCCCCCGGCTCTGCGTCCCAGCGGCACTTCAGCGCCAGTTCCTCCAGCGTGTCGGCCTGGATGACCCAGCCCTTTTCCAGTTCAGCGAGATTGTCCTGGCTCCACGGCGGGGTGCGCGAATTCAGCGTCGTCATGGCGGCGCCGCCCGCACGGACCTTCTCGTCGAAGATGTGGAAGGCGGGCACGTTGATGAACTCGGGGACTTCGGGGTTGGTGGCGAGCCAGGTGGCGCGGTTGCCCAGGCCGTGGCGCACATCCGCCGTATCGGTGGTTTCGTTGTGAAAGCGAGCCGCCTGGCGGTTCACCCAGATCAGGCTGCCGCCGTCCTTGAACGCGCCCGAGTTGTAGCCGAACCCTGCCACCTTGTTGAGGTCGTAGGTCACGTATACGCGCCCACCGTCCACCTTGATGCCCCAGTTGAGCGGCCCCGCCACGGCGTTCATATGCCAGAGCTGCGCGCCGACTTCCTGCGCCATGCGGATGCCGTCCCCGGTAAGGTTCGGGCTGCCGAGGAAATGGATCGGGCACGGGGTCAGGTATTGCCGGCACATCTGCGCGTCGAACTCGAAGCCGCCGCTGGCGAGCACCGTCGCCTTGCGTGCCTTGACGGCGATAGTGCGACCGTCGGCGGTGCGCGCGGTCACGCCGAGGATGGCACGCGAGACCGGGTCCTGCACGAGTTCCGTCACCGTGGTATTGCATTGCACGCGCGCGCCATGCTTCTCGGCCACGGCGGCAATGGCGTTGTACAGCCCCGCGCCGCCGGACGCCGCCACCACGCTCATGCCGTGGATGCTGGCGGCGCCCGGCGCGCCCGGGAACTCGGGGAAGAAGCCCGGCGCGCTGAACGGTTTCGGGTTGTCCTTCAGCGGCAACTCCAGCTTGTGCTGGAAGGCTGGGATGTCCTTCAGGCCTGCAACGAACGTGCGCAGCACCGACTCATCGGTCTGGCCCGCGCACAGCCAGTTCATGTAGTCAAACGTGCCGGCCTCGTCGGTCGAGGTCATGATGAGCCCGCCTGCGACGCAGACGGAGTTGCCGCCGCCGCGGTCGCCCTTCTCCAGGACCAGCACGTCGGCGGCGGCTTCGGCCGCCGCGAAGGCGAACGTCGCGCCCGCGCCGCCGTATCCGACCACCACCATGTCGGCTTCATCGTCCCACACCGGCGGCGACCAGTTCACTGCATGCTCTTTCTGTTCCATCTTCTCCTCTCCGAATCCATGGGCTGGGAACAGTCAGGCCGGCTCGGCGACCGGTTGCTCGTCGGCCAGCAAGCGGGCGTAGATTTCGTTGTAGCGGACGATCGGCTGATCCATCGGCAGCAGCACGTACTTGCGGTCCGGCGAGCGGTGAATCATGTCCTGCTGGGCCTCGATCATGGCCTTGTCCTCCTGGAACGCCGCGTCGGCAATGCCGAAGCAGTGCTGCTTGAGGTCGGCGGCTGCGGCCCACGGCCCGAAGTTGAAGAAGAAGCGCGACTTGTTCTTGCTGATCGGCGTAATCATCTGGTTCGTGCAGCGCTTGAAGATCGGCGTCTCGGTCACTTCGCCGCCGCCCTCGTTGCGCTGGAGCACGCCCGGCTCATAGGAGGTAATGGTCAGGATGAACACGCCCGGCACCAGGAAGAGGCTGACGACGCGGTCGTCACACGGGCGCGCGCCGAAGTACGGGTTGGACTGGCGACCGAGTTGCCAGCGGTCGGCGAGCACGCCGCGCTCCAGTTGCGTAACGCCGCGCTTGGCCTCGCTCTCCTTCATCATCTTGAGAGCGACCGGATCGCTGGCGCCGAACGTCGCCTCGTGGACAAACGGAGCGTGGGAGAGGTCAAGTAGATTGTCGGAGATCAACTCGGCGTTGACGTCCATGTCAAAGGTGGAGCATTCCATTGCCCATTCGGTATTGTTCGGGCCGATGATGGGAGGAACCAGTGATACGTCAGCTTTCTCGGGGTCGCCCATCCAGACCCACGTCGCGCCGTGCATTTCGACGATCGGATAGGCACGCACGCAAACGCGCGGCGAGATGCGCTCCTGTCCCGGCACTTCTGTGCAGCGTCCGTCCGGCGCGAACTTGAGCCCGTGATACATGCAGCGCAGCTCGTCGCCTTCCTTGCGTCCGACCGACAACGGCGCAAGTCGGTGGCAGCAGCGGTCTTCCAGCGCGGCCAGGCTTCCATCGGTCTTGCGATAGATGGCCAGCGGCTCATCCATCACGGTAAAGGGAACGATGGCGTCTGAATTGAAGTCGGTGGACCATCCGACCATGTACCAGCAATTGCGAAGGAACATTTCTTAACTCCAGATTGTGTTTGGGGAATGGAAATCCGCCGTGCGCAACGATCACGCGCTGCGGCGTTCTTCCTTGCTTGAAGCGAAGACCGTCGGCAGCCGTTTGAAGTCGTCGAGGCTTCCCAACGGTGCCCTGCACGTCATCATCGGCAGGTAGTAGCGCAGGTAGGCCAGGATCAAGATCAGGTTCAGGTAAAGGCACCAAACGCTCATCGACGTGCTGAGGATCAATCCGTACCGGAGATTCAGAACGATGGCGTTGAAGAAAACCATGAAGGAGATGGGCAGCGTCATCGCCAGCGCGAACGGGACGAAGAGGTCAAGCAGGAGCAACACCCCAGCGAGCAGCTCGCATGCCTTGACGACGTCGAAGACTCCCGTCTCGATCAGCGTCACCAGCATCTGGTTCGATGCCGGCAGGTTGCCGAGCGGCTGCGGGAAGATCGGTGGATAGCCCCAGTTGGTCAGCCAGTGGCTCAGTCCGCTGTTGATCATCCATGCACCAAGTGTCAGTCGCATCAGGACGAGAATCAACCGGCCAAACAGGGCTGCATCGATTTTTCCATTCTTCGCATCGTTTCTGGACCTGGTCATTGCTGTCATTTGTCTTTCCTATAAGCAGGCATCTATTTGCAACATCCATCTACGGGCCGAAGCGCCGGGCGTCATTGATCCCGCGTGGCGCTGCCATCCCTCATGGCGATTCGGGCCTCAGCGGGCTTTGCCAGAATTGCCGCTTCCGCCACGGCATCGCCGCGCGGCGCTAAGAGGATGAATCGCTTCCTCTCGGCAATCCGGCCGGTGTAGGCGCCCGTCTTGAACACATCGAGTACGTCGATGGCCGGCTCCCCGCGCGCGGCTTCCACGCGGTGATAGACTGCGACCACGAGTCCTTCGCCGATGACCTGCCTGATCTCATGGCGGATCGGTTGCCCGTCGCGCAGCTCTATGGATCCTGGGTTGTGATCGAGGACCTTCGGCGAGAAGTACGCGCGCGCGGCGGCTGCCCCCTGGCCCTTGTCATAGGCCAGCTTCATGTAGTCCATGACGATGACACGCGGCAGCTTGCCCACACCAGGACCGTTATCGCCGTACCAGCGCGGGTTGAAATGAAGGCTGTAGGTAAAGCACAGCGTAATCAGTACGCCGATGCATACTGAAGCGATGTAGGTGAATTTCGACGTTGAGCTCATGTGCAAACCTCTGCAGAATGCTTAAGGCAGCGCGATTAGAATCGGTGATAAATACCCAAGCCGAACGCATTGACGCTTTCGTGAAGCTGCGTCGGCACCGGCAGGCCACCTGGCGGGTAGATCGTTTGCTTGGACGATCCGCGGTTGTCCAGTCGCTTGAAGAAGGCGTAGAGAGTCGTACGCTTGGACGTCTCGTAGGTGTATCCGATTGCCCAAGCGCGAACATCAGCCGTCGCGGTTGTCGAGGGGAGGCCATCCGGCACGCCGCTATCGCGCGCGCCATAGCCCAGCTTCAGGTTGCCTGCCGCGCCAACCGGGATGGTCGTACCGAGCTGCCAGGCCGAATCATGGGCCGCGCCAAGCCGGTAACGGAGCTGGTAGGTGGCATACAGCGTCGCCCAAGGGGTCTCATAAGACGCTGCAAAGGCGTGCTCGAGCTGACGACTCGTGTCGGGAGTGAGATTAGTGGTACCCGTCGCCCGCGCGAAGCCATAACCCGCTTGTAGCTTGTTGCCCGTATACAGCAGCGTGACGATGTCGTAATTGCGGTTGACCGGTGTGCCCGCGTTCTCGCTGAAGACGTGTGCTGCGGAAACAGTCACACCGCCGAATGACGGCGAGTTATATCGAAGGGCGTTGTCAGCGCGCGCCGGATCATTGAGGGGATTGAACATCCATGGGTTGCTCGCCTCGCCGGTGAGTGAGGCAGCCACGGACCCGGGAGCCATCAGCACGGGATCGAAGATCGCTGAGAAGTCATAACCTGGTGTCGGTTGCCGGCCCGCTGCGATCTCGCCATAGGTCTTGCTACGCATGCCGACGGTGGCGCGGCGACCGAATAATCGCCCGCCTTGGGCGTTCGTCCCAGTATCCATGTTGAAGCCACCTTCCAGCACGAAGGCCGCTTTCAGGTCTGCGCTCAGATCCTCCTCACCGCGAATACCCCACCTGGATCCGGCCAGGCCTCCGGAGTTCAGACTCGTCACGCTCTTCTCTGAATTCCGGAAGTAGCCAATGAAGCTGTCGGCGACCCCATACAGCGTGACGCTGCTGGCCGATGCCGCAAGGGGGAAAAAACCGGCTACCGCTATCCCGGCGAGTCTTTTGTCCACATTGTCTCCTTCTGGTAGTTATGTTCTTGCCAGGAGGCCTGGCAGGGGCTTCATACCTTTTTGCCAGCGGCGACATGGGCCGCTGTGTCGGAAGGTGCTTTCGTCCTGAGAGGGGCTACGTCCTGTCCTCTCAGTCAAAATAGTATTCAATTTAGTATTGCGAATCTTATACATCGAATTGACCAGCTTCAATCTTTTCTTTGGGGTCACGGGGTAAACCCCGTTTTCCCAGCGCCATGCCAAGCTCCGGGCGAGCGCAGGCCCCGTTCGCACGCTCAAACGGAGGACTGCAGCGTACGAACGTGTCTTCAGAGGCCGCGTTCAGTCAGCGAAGCCAGCAGGCGCTCCTCCACCGCGCTGCGATCGCGCCGGTAGGCTTCCAGCAGCGCAGCCCGGTCTTGCGCAGCAAGTGTCTCTACGAGGTGATGCTCCGGCTCAGCCGGGAAGCAATAGCCCGCGATATCCGGCGGAGCCATCGCCCGATAGCGGTCCGTCTGCCGCATCAAGCGCATCACTTCTCGCCTGAGCACCGAATCCCGCGACAAGGCGAAGATGGCGCCATGGAACTCGCGGTGCACGCGCACCCAGGCAGCGCGGGCACCCTCTGTGAGGTAGTGGTCGAGCAGGGCCAGCCTGGCGCGCAGGTCCGCGAGTTCTTCAGCATCCGGTTATCGCACCGTCGACAGTAGTTCGGTTTCGAGCAGGTGGCGGATGCGATAAAGCTGGCGTGCCTCGCAAGTGGACAGCGGCGCGACATGGAATCCGCGATTGGGGTCATGACAAACCGCAGCCTCAGCCACGAGCAGGCTGAGCGTTTCCCTGACAGGCACGCGACTGATGCCGAAGCGCCGGGCCAGGTCCTGCTGCCGCAATTGCTGTCCGGGGGACAGCTTGCCTTCATTGATCAGTTCGCGGATTTCGCCGGCAAGCCGCGAAGGGATGTCGGGATCGTTTGCGCGAGGCGCTGGCACCGGCCGCGCAGCCGGAGCGAACACCTCGCGCCGGCCCATCTCAGCGCGCTCCCCAATACACCGCGCGCGCGGTGTCGTGCAGCACCTTGTGCTGGTCCGCTTCGGACAGGAGGGACACCGATTCCTTCGCCAGCGCAACCATATGCGCATATGTGCCCTTGGACTGCGCAATGTCCGACCCCCACATCACGCGATCCGCGCCGAACTCGCGCACCACGCGCCCAACCATCGGTGCCGCCGACATCTGCTGGGCCGCGAGCTTGCCGAGATTGATCATGGAGTACAGCAGATAGACGTTGGAATGCCCGACCATCTCCAGCAGGGGCGCATCGACTCCATGATCCGGCACCCCGCTCTCGCCGGCGATATTGGAAAAGTGGTCCAGCACGACCGTGGTCCGGGGAAACCGCGTCAGCACCGGCTTCAGCGCCTTCAGGCATGCCTCGCGGTTCCAGCGGTAGAAATGCAGCCGCACCGATCCGCCGAGTTCGGACACGGTCTCCCAGGCCGCCATCGCCTCCGGCGAGGCAAACCATGACGGGTCCGCGCCCTTGAACGGCTCCGTCAGGCGGATTCCGACCGCTCCGCGCTCGCCGACCCAGTGGCGCACCTGCCGGCGAATATCCGGATCCAGCGCATCCACCATAACCAGAGTGCGCAGTCGGTCGGGATAGCTGGCTGCCGCATCGCAGACATAGGCATTGTTGAAGCCGTAAATATGCGCGCGCTGAACGGCCAGCGCGCGCTCCACGCCCTGCTCATCCATCAGCGCTAGCAGACGCTCGGCCGTGACGGGGTTGTCGAGCGCGCCGGGCTCGAGTTCGCCGCTTAGCGGAGACGTCGGGTACCGGTCCACATCGGCGGAAATCAGGTGTGCATGACTGTCAATCATCGGGGATCTCTCTTTGGTTCACTTCCAGGGGTCTACGGTGACGTGGATGGCGCCTTCCACGCCCCGGCCGGCGGTGGCCAGAATTGCGTCGTGGGTCTGTGCCAGCCCGAAGGTGTGTGAGCACACCTCGTCCAGCGGGTATTTTCCCGAGGCGATGTAGCGCAGGGCCAGTTCCACCGCCGCATAGCTGCGTCCGCGCGGCGCACGCACCGTCAGATAACGCTTCTTGATCTCGCCGATCGGCACGCTCTGCTCCAGGCCATTCAGGCTCAGGTACGCGCCCTTGGCGGCCAAGCCGATGGCCAGTTGCGCAACTTCGCCGTTCGGGTCGCCGGTGGTATCAACCACGACATCGACGCCACGCCCCTTGGTCAGGCGCATGACCTGCGCATGAAGGTCCTCGTTCTGCACGTCGATGGCATGGTCCGCGCCCAGCCGCAGCGAGAGGTCGAGCCGGCTGCGGTCGCGCGTCATGCCGGCCAGAATCACCGTCAGGGACCCCGCCGCCTTCGCCGCCAGCACGCAGCCCAGGCCCTGCTGTCCGGGACCGAACACCAGCACCGTCTTTCCCGGCCCCGCACCGCCGTCATTGCAGGCCCACTGCACGCCATTGCCGAACGGCACCGCCAGCGTGGCGTGGACGGCCGGCATGTCTGGCGGAATCACATGCATCACCGTGTTCAGCGGCAGGTGCATGTACTGCGCGTAACCGCCCCATAGATGCGGGGCGATGGTGCAGTTGGACATACCGAAACGCAGCGTATTGAGCCGGTCCTTCACATTGAAGAAATCCACCTCCATGCACAGGCGGAAGTCGCCCTTCATGCACCATTCGCAGTGCCAGCACGGCAGGTACTCATGCAGCGCCACCCGGTCGCCAGCCTTCACGCCCCAGCGCTGCTGCGCGATCGGGCCGAGTTCTACAATGGTGCCGACGTTCTCGTGCCCCATGATGACGGGGGCATGTCCGGGCTTGCGATAGGTCTCTGGGTCGCTGCCGCCAATCCCGCTCGCCTCCACTTTCAGGATGCCGGAGTCTGGCAGCACCTGCGGGTAGTCGAACTCCCTCAACACGGTCGTCTCGACATCGGTCTTGACGGCTGCCAGTACTTTTCTTGTCATGTCAGGTTTCCTTCCAGAATACACGGCGGGCCGTGCCGCCGAGGATGGCCTCACGAACCGCTGCAGGATGGTCGAGCAGGCATTCCCGCACTAGGGCCAGCGCGTTGCCATAGCCTTCACGGCTGCTCACCACCGGAAAATCGCTGCCCCACATCAGGCGCTGGGCGCTGAACGCTGCAATCGCGGCTTCCAGCAAGGCGGCCGCCGCGCCGCCGAACGTCTTGCCGTCCCGCAACGCGGTCGGTGCGCGCCGCACCAGTTCACCAAGCCCGGGCACCTTGAGGCTGACGTTGCCGAAGCGCGCCAGCCGCAACACCGTGTAGCGCAGCTCACCGTCCGCCTCGGTCTCCATCGGCTTGCTGGTGTCACCGAGATGCTCGAGCACTACCTGCAGTGCCGGCACCGCTTGCAGCAGTTCCGCAAAGGCCGGCTCGGTGAACGCCTCGGCATTGCCGATGCAACTGACCGCCAGCCCGCACGCCTCGACTGCCTTCCAGATCGCAAGGGGGTCGGCGCCAGGCGAGCGCGCGCCGGGGCGCAGGCGCACGCCGGCGGCCCCTGCGGCCGCCAGCCGGGCGAGCGTCTGCAACGCATCTGGCGCGGCCGGGTCGATCCACACCACGCTGGCAAACCGTCCGGGATACGCATGGACGCATTCCATCTGGTAGCGGTTGTCCACTTGCCCGATCATCTGCGTCAGCACCGCGCGCGTTACGCCATGGCGCGCCATCTGGTCCAGCAGCGTTTCAACCGGCTCATACCACACCGGCGAAACGTGCGCGTGGCTGTCGATCAGCATCGCCACGTCAGGCCGTCAGGGCCACTTCGGGGTTGAGCGGGACTTCCTGCTTCCAGGTGCGCTCGTTGCTGAAGATCACTGTGGCCGCGCGGATCTGCGGGAACGGGATCGGCGCGGTCAGCACGCTTGGCGCCTCCTGGCGTTCCGCGAGCGCGCGCGCCGTGCGGATCATCTGCCTGCGCCAGGCCACCACCGCCACATCGGACGTGCCGAGATGCTCCTTGGTGCGGTCCAGGATGCGGCCCTGCGTTTCGCTGACCGCGTGGTCCTGCGTCAGGATGCCCTTAATGCCCGACATCGATCCCGTCTTCATCCACTCGCGGTCCTGCTCGTACCAGTTGTCGATGTTGAGCTTCTTGCGGAAGTTCTCGTCGACCCAATGGCCGCCCTCCTCGATGCGGTAGGCAACATCCACCGGCTGCGTATCGTCGAAGAACCACTGGATGTGCCAGGTAGATTCGTCGTCGCGCGGGACGAACGCATTGGCCATGCGGCGGTTCTTGCGCACGCCGAACCCATCAGGGGGAATCAGCGTGAAGAACGGCAGCACCACCTCGGTCACCCGCGCATGCAGCTTACCTTCCTCGCGGAAGTTGCGCACGCCGGCATACCGCAGCCCATACTTGGTGTACTCCACTTCGATCTTCGGCTGCAGGTCGCGCTCATGGTCGTACTTGGCGGGCGCGTTCCACGGCTGCTCGCGGTGCAGCACACCGGCATGGGCGGAGTCGATAGTGCCTTCCACCGCCTGCGCGTAGTTGCAGTCTTCCAGCACCTTGAACGGCACGGCGTTGACGGCCGGGTACGACAGCCACTCGAACGCCGGGAACTGCGGCGCCTCGGCGGCAGGGCCCATGTAGGTCCAGATCACGCCGCCCGCTTCCCGCGTCGGATAAGCCTGCGCGCGGATGCGCGAGCAGAAGGCGGAGCCGGCCGGCTCGGTAGGCGTGTCCAGGCAGGTGCCGTCGGTGGCGAACTTCCAGCCGTGGTAGAGGCAGCGCAGGCCGCCGTCGGAGTTGTCGCCCAGCGCCAGCGATGCGCGGCGGTGCGGGCATTGCTCGTCGAGCAGGCCCACCTTGCCGTCGGTGTCACGGAAGGCCACCAGGTCTTCGCCGAGCAACCGCACGCGCACCGGCTTGCCGCCGGGCTCGGCGATCTCCGACGCCAGCAGCGCTGGGATCCAGAAGCGCCGGATCAGTTCGCCCATGGGGGTGCCGCGGCCAACCTGGGTCAGCACATTGTTGTCTTCGCGAGTGAGCATAGGTCCTCCTATCCTTGAATCGGTGTATCGTCTTTGTGGGGAAAAAACGGCGTTCGCCGGCTTCAGTCCAGAAGCGCGATGGCGCGGCCGAGTCGTTCACGGGCGGCAACGGTGTCTCCGTCGTTGCCAACCAGGTCGTGTGCTTCGATCACCAGCGAGCGCACTGCCTGCAGACGCTGCAACTGCTGCGCGTTGCGGCCGTCGCGCACGGCATTGGCGACGTCGGCGTCGAGCAGGCGCCAGACTTCGTCCAGTTCCGATTCCCGGTAGATCATGTGCTCCACCTCATGGGAAACCGCCATTCGCTCGCAGAGCGACGACAGGGTGGCGGCCGCGTAGTCGTCGATGGAAGTCAGGTCGTCGGCATGCATGGGGCTCTCCGCTCTGTGCGCCGTTACCGGCCCTTGGGGCCGAACTTCGAGGGCTGCAGGCCAACGACCGCGCGTCCGTAGCTGGTCATGGCGCTGTCCCACGTAAAGGCGAAGTGCTGGGCGGCGGAATTTACGTCGCGCCAGATCCGCTGCAGCTCGGAGCTGTTGTAGATGCCGGAGCCACCCGCGGCCTCGAACAGCGCATTCACCGCATAGCGTGCCTTCTGCGCGGCATAGGCCCAGTCGCGCGGAATTCGTGCCCAGTCCAGGTCGCTGATCGAGCGCGGATCGTCCGCACTGTCCACGCGGCGCGCATCCTCGCGCACTACGGCCAGCGCCGCGTCGATCTCGGCAACCGATTCGGCCACCCGCGCGAACGTCGCCGACTGCTCGGCCGCCTGCTCGCTGCTGAACGTAGCCAGGCGCGCCGCCATGCCTTCCGAGAATGACCGCACCGCGGCGCGCGCCATGCCCAGCGGCGCGCCCACCAGCGAGAACGGGGTAACGTTCTGGAACGGCATCCTGTAGATCGGTGCGCGCACCGACCCGGTTTCATCGGCCATGCCCGACATCATGTCCTTCACCGACACAGAACGATGCGCCGGAATGAAGCTCTCTGCGATGCGGATGGAGCGACTGCCGGTGCCGCGCATACCCGCCGTGAACCAGTCGTCGACGATCTCGATGTCCTCGCGCGGTATCACGAAGAAGCGCGGTTCAGGCGGCTGGCCCTCGCGCTGCACCGCATTGCCGACGATGATCCATTGCACGTGGTCGATGCCGGAGCAGAAACGGCCGTCGCCATTGACCAGCCGATATCCGCCTTCCACCTCGGTGACGGTGCCGCCGAGCCGGAACACGGTGGCGGTCAGCACGCGGTCGGCGCTCATGACTTCGCGCTGCGCCTGCAGCGGGAACAGGTTCAGCATCCAGCTATGGCCAGCCAGCACGCCGTAGACCCAGCCGGTCGAACCGCACGCGGAGGCAATCTCGGCAGTCACGTCTACCAGCGTCGCGAAGCCGAGTTCGGAACCCCCGAACATGCGCGGCGTCACGACGCCGAACAGGCCGGCGTCCATCAGCTCACGGATGGTTTCGGGGGACACGATGCGCTCGCTTTCGGTGCGGTCGGCGCGGGCGCGGATCTTGTCGTGCAGCGCGCGCGCCGCGGCAACGGCAGCGTCGTGGCTGGCCAGTACGGGCAGGCTTCCGGAAGAAGTAGCCAGGGGGGATGTGCTCACGTCTTGTCTCCTGTGTGAGGACGTACGCCTCCGCGCCGCGCGCCGGTGACGCCGCGGCGATGCAAGGCTCGTCGTTTCTGAATGGTTCGGCCGGGGGCGGCCGTCAGGTGCCGGTGCGCATGCGGTCCTCTACCTTTTCGCGCTCGTCCACCTGCAGGAACCAGCGGTAGTGGCCACCCTTCGAGATCGGTGGCAGGTCGTTGGCAATCGTGTACCACTGCTCGCCGCCGTCTTCACTGGCGTAGGCCTCGCCGGTTGCGGTGCCCGCCAGCAGCATCACCTGGTCGCCCCAGTGATAGAGGCCCATGCCTTCGATATTGCCGATGACTTCAGCCGGCAGGCCATTGCGGATTTCTTCCCATGTCACGCCGCCATCGCGGCTGCGCAGCACCGTGGCGTCGGCGCTGCGCTTGGCGCCCCACTCGCGCGGAGCATTGCCGGGCCCGCCGAGGTACAGCACGTTCTCGTCGCGCGGGTCGATAAACATCGCGTCGGGGTAGCCGATGCGGTCCGCACGCGTCATCAGGTGGGTCCAGGTCGCGCCGGCGTCCGCGCTGTAGTGCAGGCCTTCGCCGCCACACATGAAGAGCTGCGCCGGGTTCGACGGACGGATCAGCACGCGGTGGTTGTCGTGATAGAACTTGTCCAGCTCGGATTCATAGCTGCGCGGCTCGGTCCAGGTCGCGCCGCCATCTGTTGTCTTCAGTAGGGCGCCCTGCTCGATGCATACGTACAACGTCTCCGGTTGTGCCGGGTGGAATGCCACGTTCTTCACGTGCGCCACGTGCGGCGGCGGCGGGAACGTCCACCTGTCCTGGTCCGGCACGGTCAGCATCGCCGTGACTTCCACCCAGTTCTCGCCGAGATCGTCACTGCGGTACAGCGCCGAAGGCTCGGTGCCGAGGTACAGCACCACGCGTCCTTCGCGCTGCTGCGCCGCCAGCGTATAGACGTGCTCGCTCTTCAGGCCGTTGCCGCGCGGCTCCCACGTGCGGCCAAGGTCGCGGCTCATCCACATGCCACCCTTGCCGTGCGCGCCGGCGAACAGAAGGCCCGACTGCGGTTCATACAGCAAGGCACTCACATGGCGGTCTTCCAGCGCGGAACGGGTTCGCTGCCATGGGGCGCCCTGTGCCGCCCGCTCGAACACATGCATGCCACGCAAGGTGGCGACGAAGAGCCGGTTTGCGGGGCCGCTCCCGTGCGTAACGGTGCCGCCGTTGCAAGAAAGGACTGCGATCAATTTTTTCTCCATTCCATGTGACGCGGAAGGTGCCGTCGTTGCGCACGATGCCGCCACCTGTGTCCACCTGCGATGTGACCTCTCTGTACCGCCTCGTTGCCTTCAGCGAAAAGTCCCCGATTGAGAGTCTTTGACTTTTTTCTTGTTAGTCGAAATAATATGCAAAAAAGAATTTCGCGTCAACGACGAAGCAACCGGTCTCGACCGGGACGACATCGGACACCAGGCGCCGGCAGGCATCCGCCTCGCCAAACCGTGACTGCTGTAACTGGAGACAACCCATGAACAACCAGCCCCACTCCACTGGCGCCCTGCTGAAGCTGCGCCTGGAATCGATCCAATACCTGGCCCGCGACACCCTGCTCTATGCCTTCGCTTCGCCGGCGGGTGCCATCCTGCCGCCCAGCGAGCCAGGGGCCCACATCGGGCTGCACCTTCCCAACGGACTGGTCCGCCAGTACTCGTTGCTCGAAGGCGGCCGGGACCAGCGGCAATACCAGGTCGGTGTGAAGCGGGACCCGAAGAGCCGTGGCGGCTCCAGCTTCATGCATGAACAGTTGCGCCCCGGCGCCGTGATCGACGTGGAGCCGCCGCGCAATAACTTTCCGCTGGAAGAAGAAGCCGCTCATTCGGTCCTGATTGGCGGCGGCATCGGCATCACGCCGATCCTCTGCATGGCAAGGCGCCTGAAGGCGAAAGGCCGCTCGCTGACGCTGGTGTATTCCTGCCGCGACCGCATCGACGTCGCCTTCATGGAAGAGCTGCAGGGCTACGAGAACCTGCACCTGCACATCGACGCCGAATCCGGGGGCGTACTCGACATCGCGGCGCTGGTGGCAAGCCAGCCGGCGGACGCCCACTTCTATTGCTGCGGCCCCGGGCCGATGCTGACGGCATTCGAGGCTGCCACCGCGCAATTGCCGCCGGCACAGGTCCACGTCGAATACTTCACCGCGACGCAGGAGGCCGCGCTGGATGGCGGCTACACAGTGGAGCTGAGCCGCAGCGGCAAGTCGCTGCAAGTGCCTGGTGGCAAGACAGTCCTGCAAGTGCTCAAGGAAGCTGGCATCGAAGTGGCGCACTCCTGCGAGGAAGGCGTCTGCGGTGCCTGCGAGACACGCGTGTTGTCAGGCGTACCCGATCACCGCGACGCCATCCTCTCCGAGCCGGAGAAAGCCGCCAACAACACCATGATGATCTGCTGCTCGGGCTGCAAGGGCGAGCGGCTGGTCCTCGATCTGTAAGTCCTTCCATCGAAACCGGAGACACCCCATGATCATTGACTGCCACGGCCACGTCAGCCCCCCCGCCGAACTCTGGGTCTACAAGGCTCACATCCTGTCTCACCGCGGCGAGCACGGGCGCAAGATGCCCGAGGTGACAGACGAAGAGATCCTGCACTACGCCAATCGCAAGGAGATGGGCCCGGCCGGACACATCGACCTGCTCGACCGCGCCGGCACCACGGTCCAGTTGCTGTCACCGCGCCCGTTCCAGATGATGCACAGCACCAAGCCCGGCAAGCTGGTGCACTGGTTCACCGAGGAAACCAACAACATCATCGCGCGCACGGTAAAGCTGCTGCCCAAGCGCTTCATCGGGGTCGGCGGCCTGCCGCAAGTGGCCGGCGATCCGGTCGAAGTGGTGCTGCCCGAACTGGAACGCTGCGTAAAAGAGCTGGGCTTCCGCGGTGTGCTGCTCAACCCGGACCCGTTCGAGAACAGCGGCTCTGAAGCGCCGCCGCTGGGCGACCGCTACTGGTATCCGCTCTACGAAAAGCTGTGCGAACTCGACATCCCGGCACACATCCACGCCACCGGGTCGCATTCGGCACGCTCGCCGTACACGGTCCACTTCATCAATGAAGAGACCATCGCGGTGTTCGGCCTGGTGAACTCCGACGTATTCAAGGACTTCCCGTCCCTGAAGATCCTGGTCTCGCACGGCGGCGGCTCTATCCCCTACCAGATCGGCCGCTTCCAGTCCGGCGCCGCGCGCGCGGGCCGCGACTTCCTCGCTGGCATGCGCAACCTGTACTACGACACCGTGTTGTATTCGGAGGAATCGCTGCGCCTGCTGATCAAGACCGTCGGCGCGGACCGCTGCCTGTTCGGCGCCGAGTGCCCCGGCGTCGGCTCGCAGACCAATCCGGCCACTGGACGCACCTTCGACGACATTAAGCCGTTTATCCAGGCCTTCGACTGGCTGTCGCCGGAAGAGAAAGACATGATCTTCTTCGGCAACGCGCTGAAGCTTTTCAACCTCGACCTGGCGGCGTACCGCTAAGCGCTCGACTACGCCCGTAGGAGGCCAACCATGGCAGAAATCGTACTCGGCATGGGCACCTCGCATGGTCCCATGCTGGTCACGCCGCCGCACACATGGGGCTCGCGCCTGCCCGACGACCGCCGCAGCCTGCATCACTATCAGCGCCGGACGTGGACGTTCGACGAGTTGGTGCGGCATCGCGCGTCGGAGAACCTGACCGCACAAATCACGCCGGAAGTGTGGGAAGCCCGGCACGCCCGCTGCATACAGGCCATCGAACGCATGTCGCAGGTGCTTGCCGAAGCCCGTCCCGATGTGGCAGTGATCGTCGGCAACGACCAGATGGAGATCTTCGACGACATGCTTGTGCCCGCATTCAGCGTGATGTGGGGCGAGACCATCGTCAACAACATGATCAGCGACGAAAAGCTGTCGCGGCTGCCGCCCGGAGTGGCCCACGCCATGTCCGGCTATATGCCGCCGGAAGCCACCTATGCCGGCGTGCCGGCCCTCGGTCGCCACCTGATCGAGAGCGCCGTGGCCGACGGCTTCGACATCACTGCACTGAAGCACCTGTCGGTCACCGAGACGCCGCACGCCTTCGGCTTCGTGTTCCGGCAGTTGATGAAGGACCAGGTGATTCCCACCGTGCCGGTGCTGATCAACACGTTCTATCCGCCGAACCAGCCGACCGCCGGCCGCTGCCACGCATTCGGACGTTCGCTGGCGCGCGCCATCCGGTCGTGGGACAGCAACGCGCGCGTGGCGATCATCGCCTCGGGCGGCCTGACCCATTTTGTCATCGACGAAACCGTCGACCAGTTGATCCTCGACAGCATGCGCGCTCACGACTTCGCGTCGGTGGAAGGTCTGGGCGAGGCGATCTTCCAGGCCGGCACGTCCGAGGTCAAGAACTGGATTCCCGTTGCCGGTGCGATGGACGAACTCGACTTCAGCATGGAAGTGATCGACTACGTGCCGTGCTACCGCAGTGAAGCGGGCACGGGCAATGCAATGGGATTCGCCTGCTGGCGGCCCGACAACAACGAGGAAGCCATCCGATGAGCAACCCTGAAGAATATGTGCGCCGCCTGCGCCGGCTGGACTGCTGCGCGGTGTCCGACACGCTCGACAAGCTCGGCTTGCCGGGCGTGGTCAGCGGCGTGCGGCAGGACGCAGGCGAGTGCCGCATCGCTGGTCGCGTGATTACCGTGAAGCTTGGCACAGGCGCGCCGCCTCCGGGCGAGCCCCGCCACCTGGGCACCACCGCCATCGAGGCCGGTGGGCCGGACGACGTGATCGTGGTCGAGCAGCGCACCGGTGTCGAGGCAGGAAGCTGGGGCGGCCTGCTGTCGCTGGGCGCGAAGGTGAAAGGCATCGCGGGCGTGGTGGCTGACGGCCCCGTACGAGACATCGACGAAGCGCGCGCGATGGACTTCCCCGTCTTCGCCGCCGCCCTTACCGCCCGCACCGCGCGTGGCCGCATCGTCGAAAAAGGCACCAACGTGCCGATCCGCGTGTGGGACGTGGATGTTGATGCTGGCGACTACGTGCTGGCCGATCGCAGCGCGGTCATCTTCATCGCCGCCGGGAACATCGCCCGCGTGCTGGAAGCCGCGGAAGGCATCGTCGCGCGCGAGGCGCGCATGGCCAAGGCGGTGCTGGCCGGCATGCCGATGAGCCAAGTCATGGGCGGCAACTACGAATTCATGCTGAAGGATTAAGCCATGTCAGAACAGATCACAGACCTCAACGTCGCGCGTGCCGGCAAGCTCGACACCGCCACGCTCAGCGACGCGATGGACCGCCTCGGCATCGTCGGCCAGTGCCGCGCCATCAAGCCGCGCGATGCCGGCTTCCGCATGGCGGGCCGCGCCTTCACCATCCTTTACGGCCCAGCCGCGAGCCCGCCGGGCACCGTCGGCGACTTCATCGACGACGTGCCACCCGGCCACGTCATTGTGCTCGACAACGGCGGCCGCACCGATGCCACGGTCTGGGGCGACATCATGACCGAGATTGCCCACCGCCGCGGCATCGCCGGCACCGTGATCGACGGCATCAACCGCGACGTGCACCTGTGCCTGTCGCTCGGCTACCCGGTGTTCTCGCGCGACAACTGGATGCGCACCGGCAAGGACCGCGTGCAGGTTGAGGCCACCAATGTGCCGGTGAATATCGGCGACGTACGCGTAGCCCCAGGCGATATTCTGCGCGGAGATGCCGACGGGCTGGTTTCGATCCCGCGCGAGCACGAGGAGCGCATCCTCGTCGCCGCCGAAGAGATCGAAGCCGCCGAGAACGCTATTCGCGAGGCCGTCGCCAGCGGCATGCGCCTGGACGAGGCCCGTAAGCAATTCCGGTACCACCAGCTCCAGACGCGCGCTGAAGGAGTTAAAGCATGAACTTGTCCATCGACCGCATCGATCCGCGCCACACCACGCAACTGGACTTCGAGCGCACCGCCCCGCACATCATCGACGCCGCCCGCCCCATCCCCACGGCCACGCTGCACGAGGCGGGCGGCAAGATCGGCGCCTTTCCGTCCGCGATCAAGCCCGTCGCGCCCGGCTTCCGGCTGTGCGGCCCCGCCGTGACGGTGCATGCGCCGGGTGGCGACAACCTGTGGCTGCACCGCGCCATCTATGCCGCGCAACCGGGCGACGTGCTGGTGGTGTCGGTCAGCGACGCATTCGAGCACGGCTACTGGGGCGAAGTGATGTCCACCGCCAGCCAGGTGCGCGGCCTCGCCGGTCTTGTCATCGACGGCTGCGTGCGCGACGGCGTACTGCTCGAGGAAATCGGCTTCCCCGTGTTCGCCCGCGGCCTGTGCATTCGCGGCACTGGCAAGGACTTCGGAGCGCGCGGCTGGATCAATGCGCCGACCGTGTTCGGCGAGATCACCGTCCATGCCGGCGACCTGATCGTCGGCGACGGCGACGGCGTGGTCTGCATTCCGCGCGACCGCGCCGGCAAGGTCGTGGACGCCGGTCTGGCACGGGAGGCGAACGAGGCCGACCAGTGCAGGCGACTGCGCGCCGGCGAAACCACCCTCGACATCTTCGGCTGGAACTGAACGGGGAGATCGAACGACATGAACGAACGCATTGACGAAGACAACACGATTCGCACAAACTGGATCAGCATCCCGGCACCGGACGGCCGCGCGTATGAGGGCTATCTCGCCCTGCCCCCGGCTGGCATCGGCCCCGGGCTGGTTCTCTTCCAAGAAATCTTTGGCGTCAACCGCCATATCCGCGCCGTGGCCGAGCAATACGCCCAGCTTGGCTTTGTCGTACTGACGCCGGACGTGTTCTGGCGCCAGGCACCGCGCGAATCGTTCGCCTACGTGGGCGACGAGGCCGCGCGGGCGCGAGACATACTACTTCGCGCCGACATGACCGAGATCGTGGCCGACCTGAATGGCTCCGTGCGCACCTTGCGCGAACGCCCCGAAGTGACGGGCGGCGTCGGCGCGCTCGGCTTCTGCATCGGTGGCCGGCTCGCCTACCTGGCTGCCGCGGCGGGACTCGTGGACGCCGCCGCCTGCTACTACGGCGGTGGCATCCAGGACCAACTGCAGAAGGCCGCAGCCGTACGTTGCCCGATGCTGTTCCACTACGGCGAGACAGATCCGATGATTCCGCTCGCCGCGGTCGAGCGCGTCAGGGCGGCCTTCGCCGACCGGGACACGGCGAAGTTCTTCGTCTATCCCGGTGCCAGCCACGGCTTCAACTGCTGGGAGCGCGCCAGCTACAAGCCGCTCGCCGCCATGCAGGCGCACGGGCGCACCGTGCTGCACTTCGCCCGGCATCTCGCCGCGGGCGCGACTGCATAGCTCCCCACCTGCACGCCGGAGAACTCGCCGTGAGCATCGACGCCATCCAATTCAAGACCGCCATGCGCTGCCTCGCGGGGCACGTCTGCCTGATCACCACGCTGTCGGCGGACGGCTCACGGGCGGGGCTCACGGCAACGGCCGTCTGCTCGGTATCAGCCGATCCCCCAACGCTGCTCACCTGCGTCAATCGCAACAGCGCGTCGTTCCACGCCATCCAGACATCGGGCATCTTCGCGGTGAACGTGCTGGCGCTGGAAAGCCGTCATCTGGCGGACCGTTTTGCGAGCCCGATGCCGGCGGAACAGAAGTTTGCTGACGGCGTGTGGGGCCAGTCCAGCACCGGCGCACCGGTGCTGCTTGACGCGCTGGTCAGCTTCGACTGCCGTGTGGCGAGCGCCGTGGACGTCGGCACGCACGGCATCCTGTTCGGCGCCATAGAAGCCGCATCGCCGCGCGCCGACCGCGCCCGGCCCCTGCTGTACGCGCATGGCAGCTACGGCGAGTTCTCTTCGACCGATGCTGCCGCGGCGCGGGACCTGCTGTGGGTTCCTTCCTGGAATCCCGAACTGGCCGGCTGAGACCCACCGGCCGACGCACCACGCCGCCCGCATCCTGCTCGCCGGTGCTCGCACGAAAGTCTACGGTTTCGACCTGTCAGCCATGTACAGCCAGGCGCGCAACACGTTCACAGGAGCACGAATCTATGCGCTGGCCGCAGGCGTGAGCTACGAGCTAACTCCGGACCTGATCTTCGGAGGTGCATACACCTATGAGAATGGCAACGCGCAATTGAAGAACGTGGTGATTCATCAGGGCGCGCTGCAGTTGACGTACACCTTCTCGAAGCGTACCGCCAACCATCTGGTGGGGGTGTATCAGCGCACTAATGACGCCTACGCCGCGGAGATCAGCAATATTCTCGCAAGAGGGAAGGTCCAGTCCGTGGCGAAGGTCGGCGTGATGCACCGCTTTTGACTAGGGAACCAGGTGCGCTCTGCCGCCGGCACTACACGCCGCGTGCCGCCAGAATCTGCATCAAGCCTTCAGCCACTATTTGCCGGCCTTCGGCATAGGCATTCAACAGCATCTCCCTGTTTTTGGTACTCAGCGCCTTCACGAGCTTTTGCTCTATGTTGGCCTTCAGGTGCTGGTCGCGCAGCGTAATATCGGCGGCCAGCGCGCGGTAGCGGTCGGTCAGCCGCATTAACCGCAGCGCCTCACGCTTGAGTACCTTGTTCGGCGACAGCTCGAACACTGCGTCATGGAACTCGCGATGGCGCTCGATCCACTCCGAGCGGTTGCCCGCCGCAAGGAGATCGTCGAGTTCGGTCAGCATGGCCTTGAGCTGCTTGAGCTGCAGGGGTGTGGGCCACTCGATGGTGGAGAGTAGTTCGGCTTCCAGCAGGTTCCGCATCAGGTAAAGCTGGCGTGCCTCATCGCTTGATAGCGGCGCGACGAAGAAACCCCGGTTCGGATCGTGCTCAATGATGCTTTCCGCCGCCAGTAGCTTCAGAGCCTCGCGAACGGGCACACGGCTGATGCCGAAGCGGTCGGCGAGGTCCGATTGCCGTAGCTGTAATCCCGGGGGCAACTGTCCGCGATTGATAAGCTTGCGGATTTCCTGGGCGATCTGGGCAGGAATGTCGATGCCTTGTAGTTCTGCGGTTGCCACGGTATGACTGGTCGGGGGTGAGATATGCAAAATTGCATTCAATCATACCTCGAATCGGCCGTTTCGAAACAGAATTCACCCTCCCACGTGGCGCCGCGTAACAACATAGTAAGATTTGCGCGGCGACGCGCTCAGTCGGCCAATCGCGCCCGCCGCCTTGGCGCCTTAGCTCCAACGCTAGGCAGAGGGACGGCCACCGCGCCAGGTTGCGGGTAATCGTAGCCATTGCAGAAACCTCCTTGGCGCCGAACTCGGCCCGGCGGTCACGGCGCGCTCCAGACACATTGAAAAGGCCTTAAGCCGGCTACGCTTCCGGCGTGCCGGGTTACTGTCACCAAAGAGCATGCCGCCCGGCTGGCCAAAGGTCACCGTTCACGCCCGCACCACATATTACGGTGGTGTCGGCACGGAGATGGTCGAATGGCGGTATTCCTGCGAGCGAAGGTGATTGTTGTTGAAATGCACTTCTAACACCGACTCGTGCATCTCTCTAAGCTTCCGCTCCATGTTTCAGTGCACGTGGGGTCCTTTCGAGTGCAATGCCCCCGGGGGTCTGCCGGGGGACGCTGATATTGAGGAACAAGAGCGGATTGGAGAGCCGCAAGCCACGCCAGTATTCCCATGGCGATCCAGAAAGGCGCCAAGCAGGACAATGGCAACGATCGGTATAGGGCGCCGGTCAGCGGGTTGGCAGTACCTTGAGACGGCAACACCCGAACTGGACGAATGACCGTTGTACCTTGGAAGCCGTCCTTACGGTACAGAGCTCTCGAATGACCGAGAGGGGTCGGGAAGTGTCGATCATCGATTCACTGGACTTGGCAAGGCAATAGTTGTCCTTGAGCGTTACAGCCCGTCTGCCTTCATTTATCGCCTATGGTAGAGCCATGAAGTTGTAACGAGATTCGTCCGAGACTATGCCGCATTGAAGCTTCCGCGTAAGCGCACACTGTGTCCAGTACTCCCGTTCTCATCATCCCTGGTTATAGAGGCTCTGGTCCCTTTCATTGGCAGAGCCTGTGGGAGGCGTCCGATCCGGACTTTCATCGCGTGGCGCAACGAGACTGGGAGCATCCCTGCCTTGTGGACTGGATTGAGCCCCTGCAACAAGCCGTTGGCGACTGCATCGCTCCTCCCGTCGTGGTCGCCCATAGTCTCGGATGCGCATTGGTGGCGCATTGGTCCAGGATACACGGACATGGGGTGAAAGCCGCACTCCTGGTTTCGCCTTCGGACGTCGACTCGCCGGCCCACACGCCGGCCGCGGTGCGTGGATTCAGTCCAATGCCCCTCCTTCCCTTCCCATTCCCGAGCATTGTTGTCGCGAGCAACAACGACCCGCGTGTCGAACTCAAGCGCGCCCAAATGTTCGCCATGTCGTGGGGCAGTCGCCTGGTCGTGGTTGAGTGGGCAGGCCACATCAACGAGGATTCCGGCCTTGGCGATTGGGCTGCGGGTAAGACGCTGCTTCGGGAACTGGTGAATGCGCCTTGACTTAACGTCTAGGCAACGGTCTGACGCACCCAGCAGTTGGCGCCAGTTTCAGGAAGCTTGCATCGCGGCTCGCTTTCTCCGCTTCCACGCTTCGGCAGATGTCGGCCAACTTCGGCCCATGGAGGTTCTGCAGCGAGCCTGCTCAGCCGACAATCTGGCCGGCTGCCTACTTCGTCGTATCGATAGGTGAAACGACGCCGCGTATGCCGCGATTCAGGGCATGGGTGTATATCATGGTGGTTGACACATCGCTATGGCCAAGCAACTCCTATACCGTACGCAGTCATATCCCGATACCAGCAGATGGGCTTGCAACGAATGGTCGACACCCCACCAGGTTAAGCCAAATTTTTTACCATATTTAATTGGATATGAAGGCGTTAATGACACTTATCCTCTGCAGCATCGCTTCAGTTTCGGTTGCCGAGAGCAAGGGCCTCCCGAAAGAGGTGAGGAGCTACATCGCTGAACGAAATATTTGTGACCATTTTCGTGGTGACCCATTGAAGGGAGCAGTCCGGAGCAAATCGAGCGCAGGGACTTTGTTGCAGATAGTATGGATATTTACTGCTCTGGAACGGATAAACGCTTAGCCGCTCTGAAGAGGCGCTACAAGAATAACCGGGTGGCTATGGACAAGCTAAACCATTATGAGGAAAGGATAGAAGGCGCGGAGTCCAATTAACAGACCATACATAAAGCAGCCAGCCGTAACCCAATGCTGCCACCTTGCACCCCAAGGCCGGCCCACTATTGCGTTTCTGTGGCTAGGACGCTTCAGGCGACCGCACCTGGCGGCGCATGGCGTGCTAGGAACCGATCCAATTGGCCAGCGAACGCCTTGCTATCCTGGGGGACGTACGGAGCCGGACCGCCGGTATCGACGCCCGAGCCGCGGAGCTGGTCTATCACCTCACGCATCGTTAGGCGCTCCTGGATATTCTCACGGCTAAACCTGTTTGCAGCGTTTCCAGTCGCCAGTTTCGGCGCACTCTCCTGGCATAGCTCTCGAGCAGTTCGCAGGTACTCTGGCGATTCTGCAGCCCCAATGTCTCAGTGCGCTCTGCGAACCGCCATCGCGTCAGCTTGGCGGCGGTACTTCCGCCGGCGACACGCCGCGTGCACTATAACTAACGGACACAGGCGTGCCCGTCCAGCTCGGAATGTCCTGCAGAATGTCTGCCAATCGGCCTATCTAGTGTGCTGGTGGGCATGGCTAGATGTCCAGGCTACCGAAGGAGCGCGACATGTCCGAGACAAGCAAGGTAGTCCTGGTGACGGGTGCTACCGGGAGCATCGGGAGCGCCGTCTGCTTACGGCTGGCGAACTCAGGCTATTCGCTGGTTCTTGCCGCGCGCGACATTTGCAAGCTGCAAGGCGCCTGCGCGGCGCTAGAGAGGCCGGGCCTCCCTTCATATCGCTGGATCTCCGTCGACATGTCCAGTGATGCCTCTATCGCATCTTTTTCCCATGAGCTTGCGAGGGACGGAACCGTCCTCGATGGCGTCGTACTGATGCCCCCCCAAATGCGGCCCACCGGCGATTGCCAGCCTCCAGCGGACACGTGGCGACAATTGTTCCAGAGCAACTTTATCGGCCCCCTCGAACTCCTTAAGAGCGCGATCTCTACAATGCGGCCGGAACCCTCCCAAGGACGCCGGGCAAAAATTGTCATCATTTCCGCCATCACCTCAGTGCAAGCCCTTGGCAACTACGCCACCAGCAATGTCCTGCGTTGTGCATGGCTGGCTCAGGCCAAGACGCTTGCTGTCGCGATGGGCGAGAGAGGGATTCACGTCAATACCCTCTCCCTCGGAGGCACGCTGACCCCAGACTATGTGGCATCGATCGACCAGCGCGCCACCAAGGCTGGCATGACCTTCGCTGAGCGGTTAGCCGATGAAACCTCGAACATTCCCTTGCGAAAATATGGACGCCCGGAAGAGGTAGCTCTGGCGGTCGAAGTCTTGTTATCTCCCTTCTCCGACCACATGACTGGCGTGAACCTGCTGCACGATGGCGGGTTCACAAGAGCCTACTAGAAAACGCTGTCACGAAGTGCCTCTTGGCCCCCGCCGTTTCATCCCTCGGGGTCGGGCGCGCCCGATGGACAACTATTGAGTGTTACACCGGCGAAGCAACGTCCCTTCTCGGGCCAGTTGCCGCCGGTGAACCGAGCGAGATCGCTGACATTCGAGCGTCGACTACGCGCTGAGAGCGGACCGCCGACTAGCCGGGGCAGACGACTCGCCGCGAGTCTGGCCATCAAGACTCGATCCATGTCTGCTCGTAGACCCGGCGTCGCATGGACCGCTTGATCGGCTCGAAGACCATCATTCGATACGGTCTTGAAGCGCTCACTGAGGGCGTCATGGATCTTAGCCGGGCTCCGCTGGAATTCTGCCGTTATTATCTGTCGTTGCGAACGCCAAGTCGGACACGGCGGCGCTCGGAATTTCAAAAGTTACGTTTCCTCGTCCTATACTGGTTCGCGTGTCGATGTAGTCGCGCTCCACAGCAGTCGCGTAGGAGGTTGCCCGCCGGCAGGAGATAAGGGGGACGTCATGACCCAGTCAGCCGTCAAAATCGGAGTCATCGCCGAGCAGACCGGTCCGCTTTCGTTCATGGGGATCGCCGATGCGAACGTGGCGAGGATGGTGGTCGACGACATCAATGCGAGCGGCGGCCTGCTCGGCCGGGAGATCGCGCTCTGCCTCGAGGACGGCGCGACTATAGATAGCGTGGCAATAGCGAAGGCCACTAAGCTGATCGAGCACGATCGGGTCGACGTGCTGTTCGGCGGGATCTACAGCTCCACGCGACAGGCCATCAAGGGCCCCGTCAAGAAGAGCGGCAAGCTATACATCTACCCAGAGCAGTACGAAGGTCAGGAGACGGACCCGCTCATCTTCTGCACCGGCCCGGTGCCAGCGCAGCAGCTCGAGCCGCTCATTCCCTGGCTGATGCACACGACAGGGGCGAAGACGTTCTATCTGCCGTCGGCCGACTACATCTGGCCACACGTGATGAACAGGAAGGTGCGTGACCTGGTCACCGCGAACGGCGGCCAGATCGTCGGGGAGGAGTACTATCCCCTCGATCACATGGACTATCGCGAGACGGTGAGAAAGATCGCGGCCAGTAGTGCCGACGTCGTTTTCAATACGATCGTCCCGCCCGGCCTCACGCCGTTCTTTGAGGAACTCTACGCTTCCGGCTTCCAGAAGCGTGGCGGTAAGCTCGTCTGCACCTACTTCGACGAGAACTTCCTCAATCTGGTGCCGGCCGAGCAGGTCGAAGGTCTCTACGGCTGCCTCGACTATTACCAGGAGGTCGACGATCCGTTCAGCCGCGATCTGCTCGCCCGCTACAACAAGCTGTTCCTCGGCAGCGCGCAGTTCACCGCCGGCAGCGCCTGCACCGGTCTCTACCGCGGCATGAAGCTCTGGGAGGCTGCGGTGCGTGAGGCGGGCACCGTCGACCAGGACAAGGTGATCGCGGCGCTCGACCACGCGAAGATCGCGCAAGGCCCCGGCGGCCCGGCGGAGATGGTGCCCGGGCAACATCACGTCCGCATGAACATGTACATTGCCCAGGCGACGGGCGGCCGGTTCAAGGTTGTCAATAAGCTGGGCGCCATCGATCCGAAAGAACAGATCATGGGTGGTCTTTGAGCCAATGCGGCTCGGTAGGGCCGCTTCAGTTGCGACGCTCGCATCGTGCAACACGTTGCGCCGATTAGGGAGCGGCCGCCACGAGGCGCTTACGTCCGCGGCGCGAAATCACCTAACAGTTTCCAACTTTCGGTTCGGCCGTTTTGAGACCGTCACGCCACTGCTTCGTGCGCTGACATGATTGGTTATTGCCCGCAACCGCTCTTGGGGACTGATCTCCCAGGCGACTGGTTGCAGGTGGTGCCGGTCGCAGAACATCTCCCGTCCAGCAGCTAAAGCGTCGTCGCTCGGCGTCGGTCAGAGACAGCCGCAGTTTCGCGGCGGGCATCCGACCGAGACCGGCCAGTTTGCCTCAGTGGGCGCTCGATTCTCGATGACCGAGTTGGCCGAAAAGCTGCAGCCGACGCGGCGTGAGCGAATGACCGTTGAACGTTGAGAACGGCCGTTGACGCCCCTGCGACCTGAATGACGGTAATGGGTCGGTCAGAGACAGTCGCAGTTTCGCGGGAGGCGTTTGACCGAGACCGGCCAAGTTTCCCCATTCAGTATGCTCGAGCGGTGGCCGTCACCGGAGGTGTCGAAAGTTTTGGTAAGATCGCTTTCTCAATGGGAAAGCCCTGAATCGTCCCCTGACGGGAGACCAATGGCGTTGGCGCACCCTCAGGGCCAAGCGTAATTTTTCTTTTATTATTCAATAGCTTAGATCAATCTCCTGCGGCGATTAGAGCAAAACCTCAAGCCCGTAGGTCGTATTTCGACGAAAAATCCTTGCTTATCTATCTAGTAGTAGATAGTATTCAACCCATGGAACGACGCGATGCACGAAGCCAACAGCAACGCAGCCCGGTCCAGGCCTTGCAAGATTGTTTGTGAGTACCGGTAGTGGTCTTTTTTTAGCCCCGATTATCTATCTAGTGGTAGATAGCCGGCATAAAAAAGACCTCTGATTCGCAGCAAAGATATGGACCAGCGATCCATCACACAAACCGAGATCGCCCGGCCCACCAAGAAGAGCACCATGAACGCCAAGACCATCCTCACCGCCGCCGCCCTCGCAACCGCTTTCGTTGCCGGTGCCGTCCAGGCCGCCCCCGCCGCCCAGAAGGCCGGCGAAGTCTACGGCTACAGCTATCGCGTACAAGACCAGCGCAGCGCCTTCACCGATGGCGCACGCCAAGGCAAGGTCGACGCGTTCAGCGAAGGTGCCCGCGTCGGCAAGGCCGACCCGTTCACGGACGGCGCCAAGATTGGCACGTTCGACCCGTACACCGACGGTGCCCGCATCGTTGCCGGCCTGGACCGCGCCGGCGTGTCGGCTAGCCCGGCCCGCAAGGTTGACCCGTACCTGGACGGCGCCAAGATTGGCACGTTCGACCCGTACACCGACGGTGCCCGCATCGTTGCCGGCCTGGACCGCGCCGGCGTGTCGGCTAGCCCGGCCCGCAAGGTTGACCCGTACCTGGACGGCGCCAAGATCGGCACGTTCGACCCGTACACCGACGGCGCTCGCATCGTTGCCGGCCTGGAACGCACCGGCGTGTCGGCTAGCCCGGCCCGCAAGGTTGACCCGTACCTGGACGGCGCCAAGATCGGCACGTTTGATCCGTACACCGACGGCGCCAACGCCTGAGTCCAATCGAGGGTAGCCGCCCGAAACGCAATGCCGGACCGCTACCCGACCTGACTCCCTGGAGTTTCAGCTTCAATTTGCGTGACAGTGCCCTGATCCTGGGCGGCTGGGTGGTGCTCTGCATGACTAGCGGAGCAGTGCTTTCGCTTGTTGCGCAGTCGCTGTCCATCTGAACGGATTCAACCGATTCAGCGGACAAGCGACGAAATGGAGGGTCTCCGGCAACCAAGCCAAAGACAGTTCTCATGAAAACGCATACCGTACGCGACCAATTGCTTGAGCACGCCTCCGTGCTGATCCGGCAACGCGGCTACAACGGGTTCAGCTATCGGGACCTGGCGGAACTGGTGGGCGTGAAGACCTCAAGCATTCACTACTACTTCCCGGCGAAGGACGATCTGGTGCTGGAGGTAGTGCGCCTCTACCGCGAACGCGGGCAGACGCGCCTCGCTGCCATCGATACCAGCCTGCCGCTGGCCGAACAGGCGCGGCGCTATGTCAATCCGCTGCGCAACGGCATCGAGCTGAACCAGATCTGCCTGGCCGGCATGTTATCAGCGGAAGTGATGGTGCTGCCCGACACGATCCGCACACTGTTGCAGGCGCATTTCCAGATGAATGAAGAATGGATCGCGGGCCTGCTGCACCGTGTCGAGATTGAACGTGGCCAGTCGTATCCGATGCCGCCGCAGGTGCTAGCGAAGGTGCTGTATGGCGCGATCCAGAACGGCATCATCACGGCGCGGATGTCCGGCTCCACCGATCGCCTCGATGCCGCGGGGGACATGTTGCTCGGCGCCGTCGGTGGATCGCTGTGCGTGGCCGAGCAGCACGAAGCCGTCGCCGCTTGATCACGCATGGTTTTGCGACACCTAGCTCAGGTGTCTGACGCCCGCCGTCCCGCTTTCGCGGCGGGCGCCATTGTTGGTTTGACCGCCGGAGTCTTCCCGGCGGTTGCTTTTTTATCGGCCAGAGACGGTCGCGCTCCGCAGCGGGTCATTCGACCGAGTCCGCAGGTCAATTCGGTCATTTCACCATGCGAAGCCGTACGGCCGAGAAGTCGTAAGGCGCCGGTCGGCTCCTCTCAACTTGGCCTTCATGACGTTTGGACTTGAGCGGCCGGTTGCTCCCCTACGGCGGACCTTGCACAACGGCAGCCACTCCCGAGCAGCGCCGCTTTTAGTCAGGCGCACCTTCGAATTTTTTGAAAAAATCAAAAGCGCCAACCCTTGCCGGTTGGCTGGCGAGCACTGTATATTTATACAGTTGTCGTCGCATCGCGGAAAAGCTGGCTCCTAAAGTCAAGCCCGCTGTAGGAAACCGGAATTAGCCGGACTACGTACCATTTTGCTGGACTGGATTTTCAGAATTAGCTGGACTAGCGTGCAACTTGTGCCGAGTTCATGACACGAACAAGACTCGCGGAAGAAGGGGCTGCGCTTTCAGCCCCTTCTTCATTGCTGGAGGCGCGCTGGTGAACAAATCGATCTCTCACCCCGCCTGAGCGGATGGGGGTGCTGGGAACCGGAATTTGACTGGACTGCCCACCAGCTTTGCTCGACTGGAGATTCGGAAATAACGGGACTGGCTACTGCTACGGTCTCCGCCGAGCCGCCAGGTCGAGATGGCGATTGCCGCGGGGCGCGCGTGAAGCGGCGGTTTCAGCTTCTTCTCAGCGCGCGCGCAGCTACGAGGATTGCTGCAGGGCACTGGCAAGATCGTGCCCCTCTGACTTACGCCACGTTGCTGAGCGCCGCCCGAGGGCAAGTCGTCGCCTTTTGCGGCACCTTATCTGACAAGAGGGAAACTAGGTTTCCCGCGAGCAGCCCGCTGTCTGTCCTAAAGCGCGATCGGAATGTGGTGAAGGCGCCTCATAATACGTCTACGTCTTATGGAGACAGGTAGAGGTCTGGCTTGCTGATCTTGACCGCTTGCTTCGGGACGGGCACGTGCTCTCAGCACGCCACTCACCAATCCATCTTGTGACCCTCCGCCGTCTCCGCGGCGGCCCACCTCTAGGGGTGAGCCGCGGTTTCCAAAGGGATCCAGACTCAACTCGCTAGCCAAGCTGCGTGACCCCACGCGCGGGGTCGTAGTCGACAAAGGCGCCCCTTGAAATTTGGCTGCGCGTTTACTATTTTATTTTCGCTCAGGCAGTCGCGACGTTGCGCGCTGCGTGTTTCTGTTTGTTTGCCAGCGGCTTGGCAGGCGGGTGGGAGCGCGTATGCCCCTTCGCCTCCTTGCTGCATCGAAGGAGGATACGACCATGAGTGATCTCTTCTTTGGAACCGACCTCTTCAGCGAACTCGACCGGATGCAAAGGCAGATGGCGAGTTTGTTCGGCGGGTTCCCATCCAGCATCCGCTCCGGCCGCTTTGGGGCATTTCCGCCCATCAATATCGGCGCCACGGACGATTCCATCGAGATTGTCGCCTTCGCACCGGGGCTCAAGCAGGACAAGTTCGACGTGTCGATCGACAAGGGCTTGCTGACCATCAGCGGCGAGCGTGAAGCGGCGCATTCGGAGGACGACCCGGAGGTTCGGCCGTATGCGCAAGAGCGATTCGTCGGCACATTCCGGCGTGTCGTCGAACTGCCGCAGAGCGCCGACCCCGACAAGGTCCAGGCGCGCTACGCCAACGGCTGCTTGTCGATCAGTGTCGGCAAGCGGGAATCCTCGAAGCCTCGGGCGATCACGGTCCAATAACGCCAGGAGAATGCCATGAACGATACTACCGAAGTGGTTGAGCGCGACCAAAACGCAGTGGCAAAAAACCAGGAGGACAGGTCGACGCCGACGATGACACTGCTCCCTGCGGTCGACATTGTCGAGGACAGCGGCGGCGTCACCCTATGGGCTGACCTTCCTGGTGTGACCAAGGACAAGCTCGAGGTGAATGTTCACGATGGCAACCTTCATATCGAAGCGGAAGCGGTCGTGCCCACACCTGCGGGGCTGCGGGTACAACATGCGGAGATTCGCCAGCCACACTTTGCACGCGCTTTCTCGCTGAGCCCGGACCTTGACGCGTCGAAGATCGAGGCCAATTTGCAGGACGGCGTGCTGAAGCTGACGATCCCGCGTCGCGATGAGGCCCGTCCACGCCGCATTGCAGTCACAGGGGCGTGAGCGCGCCAGCGGGGCCGGCAACGGCGGCACCTGCGGGCCGACTGTCTTGGACTGTCCAACGCCACGTCCTGCGGCGCCGGCTCGCTGGCCCGCAGGACGTGGGAGGACGGATCAAATGTGCGTCGATAGGAGGACAAGATGAAAACGGAACTGGGCAAGTGGAACCCGTTCAAGTTCCTGCGCAGGACGACCGCCGAAAAGCCTTCCAGAGCATCCGGGGACGAGTCATCCAACGTCTCAGTGCCCAGGCACGGGTTGTCGGACTGGTCGGACGTTTCGCGGCATTTCTCCGGCGACCCCTGGCGAGCGATGAGCGAATTCCTGCATGAACCGTTCGCGGGCTTCAGTGGTCTGGATCGATGGTTCGGCGACTTCAGTTCCTCTCGCTTCCAGCCCCGGATCGACGTGGTCGATGATGGCGCGGCGCTGAGGATCACCGCCGAGTTGCCGGGTATGGAGCGCGAAGATGTGCAGACTTCCATCGAAGACGGCGCGCTGGTGTTGCGAGGTGAGAAGAAGCAGGATATTCGGAGCGAAGAAAACGGCTGTTATCGCCTGGAGCGAGCGTATGGCGCGTTCATGCGCAGTATCCCGCTGCCGGATGGTCTCGACCTGGATCACGTCGATGCGAAATTCGAACGAGGCCTATTGACATTGCGCCTACCTAAGTCGGGTTCGCCGCCGTCAGCCGTCAGGAAGATCGACGTCAAGTGAGCTGGCCGCAATATCGTGCCGCGGCACGCGTGCGTGTCCGACGAAGGGCGCGGGGCGGCGTGCGGGGGGCCAGCTTGCAACGATACGTGAGTAGCGGCTAAGGAAGGTACTAAGGGAGCCCTTGACGCTCCCACACTGGTATGAATCCTTGCATTTGTTTCCAAAGGGAGATTTCGATGGAGTTCGATTCTGAATGGCTGACGCTGGGCACCCATCGGGTGCGGCTCAGATGCGCTCGCGGATTCCCGACTGAGAGAACGCGAAGTGTGGCGGAACTGGCCAGGATTGCCATCGAGAATAATTTGAGCGCGGGCGCCCGCTTGGTCGAGGTGACTGGACAAGGCGAGAAAGCCTATACGATCAGCGTCGGTACGACTTTCGAAAAAGACAGGGAAGCGGCGCCTCATCTTGAATTGGCTTTGGCCACGATATTTGGACTGAGGGCCGAGCAGATCAATATGGAGGTTGTGGTGGTCAGTCAGGCGGAAGTGGACAGGCACTTTGGCGTGTATGAGCGGACGTTGGCGGAGAAGCTTGGCGTAGTGCCCCCCATACAGTGAGGCGCAGGCGCAATGGCGCGTGCAGTGCCTACATGGGATTGTATGGATTGCGCTGCCCGAATTTTGGCGAGGCGACGGCGTGGATGGCGCAAGGACTTCGTCGCAAATCCAAAAACGGTTTGAAGCGCGAAGCGAGCGACCCCACGCGATAGGCGATGCTAAGGTGAGTGTCGCAGGGGCCGGCTCGGGGGCCAATCGTGGTGGCCCGCCTCCAGAGCGAGTCTTGGCCGCCTTCGCTAAGACCGCCAGTGTTCAAAACACGTGGGGTCATTATGAAAACGGCGATCAGCTACCGGAACATTTGCGAGCGTTCCAATTCGGACCTGGAAGGCCTGATCGGTATGCTCGTCAACCGGCATCTCCAGCGGCACTTGTCGCACTTTCCAGCGGACCTCGTCCGGCTGCGCGCAACCCTGGAAAGAAGTGGCCATCGCGGGGTCTACCGAGCCCGGCTCCGGCTGGGGCTGCCGAACGCCGTTCTCGCCTGCGGCGACGAGTCGCTCGAACTCCGCAAAGCCCTTGAGCAGTCCTTCGCGGAACTGGGGCGGCAACTCGACCGCCACATCATCCATTTGCGCCACGAGGACCAGTGGCGTCGCAACGAAAAACGCCGCGCTGGGCTGCGGCAACTCAAGGTTGCGCTGCCCGGTCAGGCGGACACCGAATCGGCGCTGTTTGGCGAACTCGTGCGCCCCCTGCTTCCCGAGTTCATGCGCTTCGTGCAGCGCGAGCTCGCGTATCTGCAGGCGCGCGGCGATCTCGAACCGGGCGACCCGGACCTTGACGAGGTCATCGACGAGTCGCTGGCGCGAGCCTGTGAAAGGCTGTCGCAGCATCCGCGCAGGCGCGAGCCGCTGCCCTGGCTCTACCAGATTGCGATCACACTACTGGCCGAGGAAGTGGCTCGCCGGCAAGCTGAGGCGGGCCGCTGGTTATCCCTGGAAAGCAGGATCCCGGTCCAGTTGCAGGAACCGCATGAAGACGAGGACGAAACCCTGTTCGAATATTGGCAGCCCGATGAGGTTCTGCGGATCGAGGACGTCATGCCTGCACCAGACAGTACCCCCGAGGAGGAGGCTAGCGCCAAGGAGATCCGCAGATTGGTGTCGGCCCTTATGGCGGATTTGCCCACGTCGTGGCGTCGGGCACTTGAGCTCTGTTATGTGGATGCCTTGCCCCGCGCCGCCGCAGCGCAGGCGCTCGGTACCAGCGGGCCGGAGCTTGAGTGCTGGCTCATGTATACCGATGCGTTTCTCAAGGCCAGACTTGGCGACTTGGGGCTCACGCCCCAGGCACTTGGCGTGGCCGGAGAGTTCCTCGTGGCCGCGGACCCGCCGCCACCTGCTTCCCGGCTGACCCGGGATTTTGATGAACTGACGGGCGGTGAAGCTCCGGCATAAGGATTGCATGGAAGGTGAGTGATTGTGCGGTTGGTGTCCATGTCGGGCACGCCATGGACATCTGCGCTCGGTCCCCTTAAATGTTGATCACCGGCCAATCCCCGAACTGTTAGAGCGAGGCGATTAAACACTATGGGCAAGATCATCGGCATCGATCTCGGCACCACGAACTCTTGCGTGGCGTTAGCGGAAGGCAAGCAGATCAAAGTGATCGAAAACTCCGAGGGGGCACGCACCACGCCATCGATCGTCGCCTATATGAATGACGACGAAACGCTGGTCGGTGCACCCGCCAAGCGTCAAGCCGTCACCAACCCCAAGAACACGCTGTTTGCGGTCAAGCGTCTGATCGGGCGCCGCTACGATGAGCAGGAGGTGCAGAAGGACATCGGCCTGATGCCTTTCACGATTTGCAAGGCCGACAATGGTGATGCGTGGGTCGAGGTACAGGGAAAGAAGCTCGCACCACCGCAGGTCTCCGCTGAAGTGCTGCGCAAGATGAAGAAGACCGCTGAAGACTACCTCGGCGAGCCTGTCACGGAAGCCGTCATCACGGTACCGGCCTATTTCAATGATAGCCAGCGTCAGGCCACGAAGGATGCGGGCCGCATCGCCGGCCTCGAGGTCAGGCGGATCATCAATGAGCCGACCGCGGCGGCGCTCGCGTTCGGCCTGGACAAGAAGGAGAGCGGTGACCACAAGATCGCCGTGTTCGACCTCGGCGGTGGGACCTTCGATATTTCCATCATCGAGATCGCCGACGTACAAGGCGAGAAGCAGTTCGAAGTCATGGCCACGAATGGCGATACCTTCCTAGGTGGTGAAGATTTCGATCAGCGCATCATCGACTACCTCATCAGTGAGTTCACGAAGGACCAGGGTGTCGATCTCTCCAAGGACGTGTTAGCGCTGCAGCGTCTGAAAGAGGCTGCCGAGAAGGCCAAGATCGAACTCTCGTCGAGCCAGCAAACAGAGATTAGCCTGCCGTACATCACGGCCGACGCTGGCGGACCAAAGCATCTAAATGTGAAGCTTACGCGCGCCAAGCTCGAATCCCTGGTCGAAGATCTGATCGAGCGCACGATGGAGCCGTGCCGCATCGCAGTTGAGGACGCCGGGGTACCGGTGGACAAAATCGATAACGTCATTCTGGTGGGCGGCATGACGCGCATGCCCAAGGTTCAGGACAAGGTCAGGGAGTTCTTTGGCCGCGACCCGCGCAAGGACGTCAACCCCGACGAGGCGGTGGCCGTGGGCGCTGCCATCCAGGGCGCGGTGCTCGCAGGCGATCGCAAGGACGTGCTGTTGCTCGATGTCACTCCGCTCTCGCTGGGCATCGAAACGCTTGGCGGCGTGATGAGCAAGATGATCACCAAGAACACGACCATCCCGACCAAGGTCGCGCAGACCTTCTCCACCGCGGACGACAACCAGGCAACGGTGACCATCAAGGTTTATCAGGGCGAGCGTGAAGTGGTCACCGGCAACAAGCTGCTCGGCGAGTTCAACCTCGAAGGCATTGCACCGGCGCCGCGCGGCATACCGCAGATCGCAGTGACATTTGACATCGATGCCAATGGCATCCTGCATGTGTCCGCAATGGACAAGGCCACCGGTAAAGAAAACCGAATCACCATCAAGGCAAACTCGGGTCTTACCGAAGAGGAAATCCGGCGTATGGTGAACGAAGCTGAGGTTCACGCCGCCGAAGACCGTCGGTTGCGCGAGCTGGTCGAATCTCGCAACCAAGGCGATGCTTTGGTGCACAACACGCGCAAGGCCCTCACCGAGTACGGCGAAGAGCTCGATGCCAGCGAGAAGGAACAGATCGAATCCGCGATCCAGGAACTTGAAGCGGCACTGAAGACATCCGGCAAGAGTGAGATCGACGCCAAGGCACAGGCGCTCGCCTCGGCTTCGTTAAAGCTCGGCGAGAAGATGTACGCCGGCGTGCAGCCAGAGGCATGTGAGCCCTCGGATGGTTCTGGGAGCGCGCAAGGGGAGGGTGGAAAGGCAGAGGAGGAGGTCGTGGATGTTGATTTCAAGGAGGGGAACACTAAGCACTAAGCTGAGGTTGGACACGCCCATTACGCACAGCGCGTTGCCAGGTATGCATCAGCAAGCGGGGCCAATCGCTCTCCGGTGATAGCGTTATCTGCTGCGCCACGCGCATCGTGCTAGGGGCGTCCGCCCCGTGCGCGATGGCGATTTGAAATCGTCTTTGTATTGCCCCAACTTTTAGGCCGTTTGAAAGGCTTCGTACATGACGCCCAGGCACCAACATTACGGAGGGAAAGCGTCGATCGTCCATGCGAGTTCTTTTCTTCCACCCGTACCCGGGTGAGCCACAGGCCGATCACTTGCCGACCGATTCAGTTGATCGTGCGGCTGTTGTTCTCTTGAAGCAGTCGTTGCGTTCGCATGCATACGAACGGCTGTCTGGGTCGGCTACAGCCCGTCGTTGCGGAGTTCTCCGACCCCTGGGCAATCGGGCTGTTCCCGGCCAACTGCGGCCAATCGAGCTTCTGGTGTGAGCCTTCATAGCAGACAGTCGGGCCGGCTGCCTGTCGTATCCCGATTCCAGCAGATGGGTGGCAAACGAATGGTGGACAGCCCGCCAAGCTAGACAGAAAATCTTCTTTCACCCTAACTGAAGTGAATCGGACATGAAGGCGTTAGTGACACTTATCCTCTGCGGCATCACGTCAGTTGCGGTTGCCGAAAGCAAAGGCCTTCCGCAAGAGGTGAAGAGCTACATCGCTGAGCGCAACATATGTGACCATTTTCGTGGTGAACCCATTGAAGGGAACAGCCCAGAACAAATCGAGCGCAGGGAGTTTGTTGCGGATAGTCTGGATATCTACTGCTCTGGTACGGATAAACGCTTGGCTGCTCTGAAGAGGCGCTACAAGAATAACCGGGCGGCTATGGACAAACTAAGCCAGTATGAGGAAAGGATAGAAGGCGCGGAGTCCAATTAACACGTCGCCCAACCGGGACGGCGAAACGGTATGCTGCCCTTTAGCTCGGCGTTTGAACGTCCGCTCCCGAGCAAGGCGACAGTCCGTTGTGGGTCGGTCGAGGGCTGCTGCACATCCCATATCGGACGTTGTTAGGTCTTATCTAAAACAGCGTCGCGAGGTTGGTAATGGCCGCCCATTCAACGCACCACCCCGGCGCGATGCGGCGAAGCGAAAGGCTTCGGCGCTCGCTCGACGATCATGACGAAGCGCCGTGCCCGCAAGCTCATTGCATGTGCACGGAAGCACGTTCGTTCATCAGTTCGACGACCCAGTCGATGAACACACGCAGCTTCGCGCTGACATGGCGGTTTGGCGGATACGCGATGTAAAGCGGCATCGGATCGAGCTGCCAGTCCTCGAACAGCGCGACCAGCTCGCCCCGTCTCAGATGAGCTTTCGACATATAACGTGGGAGCCACATGATGCCAAGGCCGGCCACTCCGGCCGCGAGATAGGCGTTGCCGTCATCCACGGCGAGCGCGTAACGGCCTTGCGCCTTTACCGTCTCGCCGCGGCGATGCATGACGAGCGGATAGAGATTGCCCGCTCGTCCCCACGAGAACCCGATGATGCGGTGATGCGAGTTCTCGAGTTCCCCGGGATGGGAAGGCGTACCTGCCAACGCGAGATATCCGGGCGACGCGAAGACGCCGAGCGGAAGCTCCGCCACGCGCCGGGCGACCATGGATTGATCGTTCGGCTCGCCTCCACGCACGACGCAATCCACATTCTCGCCGATGATATCGACGGTGCGGTCACTCACGCCCAAGTCGAGTTGAATGTCGGGATAGCGGGCGAGGAATGCTGGCAGCGCCGGGATGAGGATCAGGCGCGCGAACGGACTCGGCACGTCGACGCGAAGGCGGCCTCGCGGCACCGCCGATGCGCTCGACAGGCTCGTCTCGGCGTCGTCCATATCGGCGAGCAGCCGGGTCACGCGCTCGTAGTACGCGATGCCATCCGGCGTGACGTTGATCCTGCGCGTCGTCCGGTTCAGCAGCCGTACGCGCAATCGCGCTTCGAGTTGCTGGACCAAATGCGTCACCGTGGTCTTGCTCATATGAAGCGTCTCGGCCGCCTTCGTGAAGCTGCCTGCCTCAACTACCCGAACGAAAGCGCGCATCGCGTCAAAGCGGTCCATGAGTGTTGGGTCTCGTGTTTGAATTGTTTGCATTATACAAACAGTCATGGACAGGGTTGGCCGTTTATCACACGGGCGCCGGTATGTAGAGTGAGCTGATCGAAACCAATGATTTATTAGTGGAGGTGAAAGTGGGCAAGCGCGATGTGGTATTTCCGCCGGGACGTCAGGCGCTTTACGAGCGTAACCGGTATTCTCCAGCCGTACGGGCGGGTGGTTTGCTGTTCGTATCGGGTCAGGTCGGCAGCCGCGAGGACGGAACGCCTGAGCCGGATCTGCAGGAACAGGTGCGCCTCGCTTTTCGAAACTTGAATGCGATCCTGCACGAGGCCGGATGCACGTTCGACGATGTGGTGGACGTCACGGTGTTCATGGTCGATCCGCAATCGACATTCGAGCGCGTCTGGCAGGTCGTGCCCGAGTTCTGGGGCGACGCGCCGCATCCGACGCTCACAGCAGTCGGAGTGACATGGCTTTACGGCTTCGACTTTGAGATCAAGGTCGTCGCGAAGCTTCCGCGCGATGATTGACGCGTCGGTCGAGCGAGCCGGCGTCTTGCCCAGACGACGGGCCGGGGTATTCCCACTGCGGAATGACGGCTGCGCCTCCGAAAAGAGACGTAACACCAGGCAGGTATCGAACGGCGGCTCCGGGTCGTTCTCCGCCCCTCAGTCAACCCGCGGATCGGAAAAAAAAAAAGTGGCCCCCAACGAGGGGGCCTGAGGGAACGGGTACATCTTGAGAGGCAATTCCGTAGCCGCTACGGAATTGATCATAAAGTGATTCGAGCCTGGATCATCCACCGAAAGTTCGTCAATTTCGACTGCTTTTCGCCGGAATGGGTCCGATTGGCCTGGCCAGCACGCTGGTCACCGCGCCGCTAACCTGCCAGCCGTCCATCTCGCTCTCGGTGATGCCATGAACGAGACGGTCCAGGCAGACGACTTCCAACCCGTCCGCATCGACAGTGCCCAGAATATAGGCGACGGTCGTGCCACGCGTGCCGCGTCGCTTGACCGTTGCCAGCCCCTCGCCAATGGCGATGCTGCACTCGTTTGCTTTCATGCTGCCTCCTTGAGCAGTTCACGTTGATCCCGGGCCTTGCGGCCATGAAGCGTGGCGAGATCGTCTACAAATTCGTCCAACAGCGTGTCCATGTGTTATTCCCCCCAGCCTGACATACATAGTTCAGAGTTAGGGGGGTGAATTCACCTCCGGACGCCTTTCTAAGAAGTGTTTTTTGCTCTCTGAATCGCAGAAGTTATACCGTTACGCTGCATCCTATGTACAATGCGCGGCTTTTTTATGTACGGTAGCAACAGATTGCAACGCAGAACTGTCGAGGTCGAGGTGACCGCATGCACCGCCGCGGAGTTACCGCGTGGCTTCCACTGCAACGGTGGTCTGGATACCCTGATGAACAGGGCGTTCTGATGTTTGTGACAGTCAAGGCCCGTGTCCATACGGACGCTACTGGCGTCTTTGCCGAGCTACCTGCCCTCCTGACATCAGCAGGTGTGTTGGAGCCTTTGCTCGACTACTTCCTATCGCGCAGCCATGACCGCAGCCTCACGTGGATGACAAAGGTGGCCCGTTCGGTGCGGATGTTCCTCGAGTACCTGCAAACGAACCCGGCCGAGAGCGACACTTACCGGCTATTTCAAAATTTTGCCCAGCGACTCTACACCGGGACCTTCGACCGGGAGACCGGGCTCGACCTTAGCGGCTTGTGCTGGGCACCACGCTCGCCACAAGATGCCTCACACATCATCACCCACCTCACCGACTTCTTTGACTGGCTGGGTGAATTGCGCCCCGAGGCGACGCGTGTGAATCCACGCTATGCGGGCGGGCTCTTCGATCGACAGACCGACGAGGCTGCGTACCAGTATCGACGCACCAAGGCCTTCCTCGGACATACCTGGGCCACAAACGCATCCCCGGCTGAGACCGGGCACCGTCTGCGAGCTCGACGCCTGCCCAAGGTCGAACAGGGCGAACCACCGGCCTTTCCAGAGGAGCGCTTCGAGGAACTACTGGTCAAGGGATTCTGCGCGGCCGGGCGCTACGACTATCGCGGCATGCTTATCACGCTCCTGCTGCACGGCGCAGGCTTCCGCGAATCGGAGCCTTTCCACATCTATATTCCCGATGTGTTTCCGGACATCGCTAACCCGCGCCAGGCCCAGGTCCTCATCCACCACCCGAGGCACGGTGCGGCACCCGCCGATTGGCGCGACGAACTGGGACGACCACGTAGGGGCAACCGAGCGGAATACCTCGCCCACCAGTTTGGCCTCGTGCCTCGCACCGACCTAATGGACCGCCGCCACGCCGGCTGGAAGGGCGGCATGCACGACGCTGCCTACTACAAGCAGGCGTACTGGTTCCTGCCTGAGTATGGCGAATGGTTCCTGCACCTCTGGCACCGCTACCTCGAACAGGTCGCACGCGTCGAGCGTGGTCACCCCTTCGCCTTCATCAACCTGAACCGCGATCCCGTCGGCGCCATATACACGCTCACCCAGTACAACAAGGCCCATGCCGCTGCCTGCGAGCGCATCGGGCTCACGGTGGGCAAGGCCTTGGGCACGACGCCGCACGGCCACCGTCACGCCTACGGCCGCCGCCTGCACAACGCCGGCGTCGACAAGTCATTCATCCGGCGCTTCATGCATCACGCCTCGCTGGAAAGCCAGGGCGTCTACACACAGGCAGATACCCGCGAGACCCTGGCAGAGATCGAAGCGGCTGCGCAGCGGCTGCGAGAAAAGTACGCAGGGCGACAGCCTGAGTCGAATTCGGTGCTGGTCGGCATCGAACTCGATAGATGAGGAATCCTCATGACTAAAACGAGCAAAACGTCCGCGTCTTCGGCTTCCGCCGTTCTGACCCGCCGGGAGAAAGGGGTAACCCGCGTTACGGACACCAATTTCCGATGGGTTGAACGCGAGTATCCGCAACTGACCGCCTGGCGCACACTGGCGATCGAGTGGTTGAAGGGGGAGACGGTGGGCATCAATCTTCGGCTAAATGCCATGGTAGTCTTCCTTGAACGCTACCTTATCCAACAAGGACTACCGCTCGACCCGGAAAAATTTCTGGCACGCACGACGGCGCTGCCCGACTTCTACCGGACGGTCTGTCCGGATTCGCACACGGGCATCCGGTACAACAATAACGTCCACGGCTTCCTGCAATTCGTGCTGCTGCGCGAGTTCAGCGAAACTGCCGACAACGGCCAACCAGTAGTCTCGCGGGAGTTTCATAACCCCGTGCCCCGAAAGTCCACGATGGGCCTGCCCAAACGCGACGAGAGCGTGCATTCGCCGCTGCCCTATGGCTACATTGACGAATTGCGCCAGGTGTTGGCTGGCGGACCACACTTCCGTGACTGGCGGTGGGCGCAGAGCGCTTTAGGTGCCCCGATCGGCCAGCACGGCGGCCGCGTCGCCCCTGACTGGTTCGAGGTTACCGAAGACCAGATTGACCCGAGTGACCCGGACTGTGTATGGCGCGAGCGTCCTTTGGCGAACGGCTCCCGCCTGGAAATGTGGAGTCCGGTCCGTTGGGTGGCCCTGCTTGGGAAACTCATCCTGCCGCTGCGCACCTTCCAGGTGCGCATGCTGGACTCAGGCGAAGCCGACACGTGGCGGTATGAGGCGGGGAGCTGGATATTGAACTCGAGCGGACTAGCCCAGGGCAGCGAACGGAAATCGCGGCAACATGGGGTGTTCCGCCGCAGCGACCAACTCAGGGATGGCGAGGCCGTCACGACGGTACTTTATATCAACACCAATAAGACCGCCGACAGCGCCAAGTCTGGAACTGAAAAGGGCTACGTGTTGCCATGGCCATTCGGTGGCCCGGTGCATCAGGATGTTGGTTACTGGTTTGAAAAGCTGCGCAACTGGCAGGAGAAGTACAACCCGGTCTCGCGGCTCACCTCCTGGACAGAGCTGGACGGCCGCCACATTCTCGCCAAGAGCGAGGTGCAACTGGCGGGCTATCCCCACGCCTGCTTCCTCTTCAGGACGCCAGAGGCGCGAGATGGCTTGCGTCATCTGCCGCTGATCGACAATGCCATGGACTCGGCATGGTGGCATCTGCTTGGAGCACTGGAACAGCGATTCGCAGACCGGGGGGAAATCCATTCCAACGGTACGCCGATTCGTTTCCTTCCGTCGTTACAGACTGGACGCACGACGACCCTCTTCCCGCTGCACAGTCTGCGTGTCTCCCTCATCACTGCACTAGCCCTGGACGGGCAGGTACCGTTCCCTGTCCTGCAAAAGCTCGTCGGCCATAGCCGCCTGCTGATGACGTTGTACTACACGAAGCCCGGCGCGACCCACATCCGCGATTTGCTGCTCCGCGCGACCGGGCGTCTGGAGTCGAACAAGGCAGCCAGCATCCAGAGCTTCCTGCTCGACACCAAGCATGAGCAACTCCTGCAAGAGGCCATTTGCAACAGCGTGCCCAGTGTCGCGGCAGCCATCCCGCAGCATCTTGCCGCACGCAACCCAGTAGGCTGGATGCCAATGCACCACGGCCTGTGTCTGGTCGGTGGCAACTCAAGCGAGATCGAAGACAACGGCGCAGTGGGTGGCTGCTACAACGGCGGCCCGATGATTGCAAAGGGCAATTCGGCAATGAATCCCAAGTACGCGCCCGTGCCGGGCGGTAGCCGCAACTGCGTGCGCTGTCGCTGGTTCGTGACCGAGCCGCACTATCTGCCGGCCCTGGCCGCCCACTTCAACACAATTGCCTATCACTTCGACGAGGCGCGCAACGCCTGTCTCACTCGGGAAAATGAACTTCAGGCGCTGAAGAAGCAAAAAGCCGATGCGGAAGACGCTGGCCAGCCGTTTGCACGACTGGGCGCCTATCGACAGGCCGAGCGGTTGTGGGAAAGTGCCATGAAGCGCTTCAGCGACCTCGCCGAAGACCTCGTGGCCTGCTGGCGCCTCATCGAACGCTGCAAGGCGGCCCTCGATTTGCCGCAGGGTGATGGAAACCAGTTGGTCTCCGCCGGCACGGTGGGTGACGTGCATCTCGCGTTCGAGGAGACTGAGTCGGAGTTGCTGCAACTTGCGGGCGTCTGCGAAAACGTCGAGATCTATCCGGACCTCGAGCCCGGCAAGGCGATATTCCGGCGCAGCCAGCTACTTGATGCCGTGCTCTATCGCGACGACTTGCCGCCGTTGTTCATGTTGATGAGCGAGGACGAGCAATTGCGTGCAGGCAACGCCTTTATGCGCCACCTTGCCCAGCAGATGAACCCGGGGAACCCAGTGCTGGGCCAGCGTCGGGTGATTCACTTGATGGACGCAGGCATGCGCCTCAGCCAGCATTTCGACATGGACCTCGCCGCGCTGTTGCCCACGACGCATCCCATCCCTGCGTTTCCGACCGCGGGCCAGGACCTCGCGGGAGACGAAGCATGAATGGTGCGACGAACATCCACCCGGACGCTGTGCTCGAGTCCCTGCTCGCCAAGGGCGGGCGCTCGAACCGGCGTACTAATCTGGCGAAAATGCACGACCTCTGCCGCAGGCAGCATGCGGCGGGCTCGCGCGACTTCTCTCTACCGACCGTCGGCCGGCTGGCACAAGCGGAAGGCATCATGAAGGGACGGGCTCTCTACAACGCCCAGTCGGCCGACTACAAGGTACTGATTGAAGCCTGGGCAGCGTACTCTGGGCCACCCGCGCCCAAGCCGCCGAAGATGCTGGCAAGCCACGAATATCTGATGCGTATCGAGGACCCGGCCATCCGCTCCATCATGCAGTCCATCATCGCGGAACGCGACAAGCTCAAGGCGCAGCTCAATGTGCTGAAAGCCAGCGCACAGGTGACGGTGGACCGGCGCCCGCTCGGCGCGATTGCCGCGGCTGCACCAGGCTCGCTGCCGGTGACCGTGCTCGCCATGGCCGCCCAGTTCACACCTTCGGAGCGCGAGGCCTTGCAGAAGGCGGTTTCGGCCGACTACCTCGAAGCGCGCGGCCTGCGCGAAGGTAGTCACGGCGAAATCGTCAACGTGCGAGGCCGGACAGTGTTTGAGGTGGGGTTCGCGCGGGCAATTCGAAAAGTGCTTGCGTAGACGAAGCAAAAATGAATGGAGAGGACAACATGAGTGTGGCTTATTACCTTGCCTGCCTTGAATCCGGGCAGTATGTGTGGGTAGGGGCACTAGGTCCGGACCGCCAAGCTATGCCGGAAGGGCAAGCCGGTGCGATATCGCGATTTGCGCTGGCCCATCGTGGCAAGCCGCTGGTTGTGGTGAGTGATATCCATCCGATCCTTGATGATGGGGAGGAGTGGGAGGCATCGCCCGAGGCATAAGATGTAGAAAGCTGGTCGGACAGACGATGTCAGATCGTCTACGGCCAAAAGCGGCCGTCCGGATTGCAGGCACGTGGTCGGTCGAGGGGCTGCTGCACATCCCATATCGGACGTTGTTACGGTCTTATCTAAAACAGCGTCGCGAGGTTGGTAATGGCCGCTCATTCAACGTACCACCCCGGCGCGATGCGGCGAAACGAAAGGCTTCGGCGCTCGCTCGACGATCATGACGAAGCGCCGTGCCCGCGAGCTCATTGCATGTGCACGGAAGCACGTTAGTTCATCAGTTCGACGACCCAGTCGATGAACACACGCAGCTTCGCGCTGACATGGCGGTTCGGCGGATACGCGATGTAAAGCGGCATCGGATCGAGCTGCCAGTCCTCGAACAGCGCGACCAGCTCGCCCCGTCTCAGATGAGCTTTCGACATATAACGTGGGAGCCACATGATGCCAAGGCCGGCCACTCCAGCCGCGAGATAGGCGTTGCCGTCATCCACGGCGAGCGCGTAACGGCCTTGCGCCTTTACCGTCTCGCCGCGGCGATGCATGACGAGCGGATAGAGATTGCCCGCGCGTCCCCACGAGAACCCGATGATGCGGTGATGCGAGTTTTCGAGCTCCCCGGGATGCGAAGGCGTACCTGCCAACGCGAGATATCCGGGCGACGCGAAGACGCCGAGCGGAAGCTCCGCCACGCGCCGGGCGACCATGGATTGATCGTTCGGCTCGCCTCCACGCACGACGCAATCCACGTTCTCGCCGATGATATCGACGGTGCGGTCACTCACGCCCATGTCGAGTTGAATGTCGGGATAGCGTGCGAGGAATGCCGGCAGCGCCGGGATGAGGATCAGGCGGGCGAACGGACTCGGCACGTCCACGCGAAGGCGGCCTCGCGGCACCGCCGATGCGCTCGACAGGCTCGTCTCGGCGTCGTCCATATCGGCGAGCACCCGGGTCACGCGCTCGTAGTACGCGATGCCATCCGGCGTGACGTTGATCCTGCGCGTCGTCCGGTTCAGCAGCCGGACGCGCAATCGCGCTTCGAGTTGCTGGACCAAATGCGTCACCGTGGTCTTGCTCATATGAAGCGTCTCGGCCGCCTTCGTGAAGCTGCCTGCCTCGACTACCCGGACGAAAGCGCGCATCGCGTCGAAGCGGTCCATGAGGTTTGCCTCGTATTTGCCTCGTGTTTGAATTGTTTGCATTATACAAACAGTCATGGACAGGGTTGGCCGTTTATTGCGCGGGCGCCGGTGGGTAGAGTGAGCGGATCGAAACCAATGATTTATTTAATGGAGGTGAAAGTGGGCAAGCGCGATGTGGTATTTCCGCCGGGACGTCAGGCGCTTTACGAGCGTAACCGGTATTCTCCGGCCGTACGGGCGAGTGGTTTGCTGTTCGTATCGGGTCAGGTGGGCAGCCGCGAGGACGGAACGCCTGAGCCGGATCTGCAGGAGCAGGTGCGGTTCGCTTTTCGAAACTTGAATGCGATCCTGCACGAGGCCGGATGCACGTTCGACGATGTGGTGGACGTCACGGTGTTCATGGTCGATCCGCAATCGACATTCGAGCGCGTCTGGCAGGTCGTGCCCGAGTTTTGGGGCGACGCGCCGCATCCGACGCTCACAGCAGTCGGAGTGACATGGCTTTACGGCTTCGACTTTGAGATCAAGGTCGTCGCGAAGCTTCCGCGCGATGATTGACGCGTCGCTCGAGCGAGCCGGCGTCTTGCCCAGACGACGGGCCGGGGTATTCCCACGGCGGAATGACGGCTGCGCCTCCGAAAAGAGACGTAACACCAGGCAGGTATCGAACGGCGGCTCCGGGTCGCCTGCGGTCCTTCCCTACCCGTTTCGGCGAATAGAGCGCGTTGAGATGAAGAGGCCGGGGTTTCCACCGGCCTGCTGAGTTTGAATGTATTGCGATGTATCGATACATACATCGCCAGTGTACCTAAATCCCTTTGCTGGCAAGGCGTCCAGCAGGCCATCCGCTTAACTATGCATGGTTAAGGTATAAGTCCATGTGCAGGAACGCCTCGTCCTCCAGTTCCGGCGTCGCCCAGTCCAGGCCCGCCTCCATGACGTCCGTTTGTGCGCGACCATTTGCTCCTGGTAAATATCGAGGCTCCCCGGCAGATGGAAATACACGACCTTCAACTGCCCCTTCCGGTTCCAGCGCAGCGCGCGCCGCATCGCCTGATACTCGATGCGCCACGTCCACGAACGGTCATAGAAGAGGACGTAGTCGGCATTGGGCAGGTTGTAGCCCGCCCGGCCCGACGCCTTGGTGCACAACAGCGCCGTGGCAATACCGCGGACGAAGCGCTTGTCCTTGTCGGCCACGCGCTTCGCAATCGGAATGCGGCCGTGGACCGGCACCGTTTCTACCCCCTTCGCCTTCAACTGGAAGGCCATGAGGTGAATGACGCCTGGATTCTCGGCAAACAGGATGGCCTGCTTGCCCTCCCCGGCGATGGCTTCCAGCCGCTCGATCACCGCTCGCGCTCCGTAACCAGCACACGATTGAGCACCATCGCCTCGAGGAACCCGCAGTCGAATCCAAGCACAATGCGGCGGCCGTCATGCGAGATGCGTACCCGTTTCTGCGAAGTCACAGGACCCGTGATGGCCGGCCCTTCGTCGGCCAACAGCTGGTGTCCGAGCCGCGGCTCGCCATAGAGGCGATCCTCGGCCTGCAGCTCCAGTGCGGGCAGCGGTTGGGTCAGATCGGCGCACGAAATCGCTGGCTTGCATCCGATAGCGCGCGAACACTGCATTGGACGTGGTACCTCTGATCCTTCCTCCCGGAATGCACTGCAGGCAAATCAAAGACGACCACACGCCGTGCACGCCGTTGAAGCGCTCGCCGTGGCCGATGACCCGGGCGGGTCTTATTGCGAGAGATGTTCTACATCAAGCTGGTCGAAATACCATCCGCAATGACCGTCATTCAGTTCGGGGCCAAAGGGTGGCTACTGACGCTTTCCGTGTCATGTCTATGGCGATCCGCAAAGTGGTCATGCGGCCGTCTCCAGCCCGTCCTGACACTTTCCTGACCTACCTTGACTTCGCAAATTTGAGCGTAGGGTGGAACTTGCACCGAGCAATGGCGGCTAGCTTCACCGCCTACGCCTGGCCGCCCACTACTCCTTACAAATCCACCATGCATAGCGACGCGAACACCGCCTTCCCATTGTCCGACGCCGAAACAACGGTAACAACCAATCTTCTTGCACAGCGCGACTGCCTACAACGCTGGGCCGATAACGACGAATTCTGGCAGGCTCAGAACTACGGAGATCGCTTCTACTTCGGTGCCGGCGCTCAGGATTACATACCAAGAAACGTACTTCGCGCCGTCCTCGCCAAGCTGGCAATCGCTCCGAAAACGGCACAGCAGCCATCCTTCGACGCGATGATCCCTGCGTGTGGCGATCTTGATTGCCCTACTTGCGACCTTATTCCCATTGACCCCAAGCCGCAACCCAAGTGATGCAGCCTTGGGGCTTCAGGTGCAATGCCTCGAGACAAATTGAATACGGCGGGTTGATCGTAGCCAAATCTGGGCGCTTCGGAGCGACCTCCCCCCATGCCGGGGTGCCGAAAACTGCCGTCAAAACCCAGCCGCCCCAGCTTCGCGAGAAGCCAGCTGATGAGAACCAGGAACTCGATTTCGGCAACGAGGTGCAGCTGCATGGCAGCAAGGCGATCGTCACCAGTGGTCACAACGAAGTACAGCGCCGCGAACAGGTTAATGACGGTCGCAAGGACAGCCAGCGTGCTGATGCGGGAAGAAATTCGCATGGGAAGGCTCCGATAAGGGGGCCTTCCCCAGCTAGGACAATTCCGCGGGTCAGCTATTGGGCTTCATCGCGGGCATGCAATCCTCAAAATCCGTATGGAGCGCGCGGACTGGAACCATGTTCGCCTATGCGTCTGTCGAGACCAGCGCTGCCATCTGAGCTGCATAGGTGACCAGGCCGTTTGCGCAACGAACCACATTGTCGATCAGCCCCCCAGGAAATCCGAAGGCTGTTTCATAATTCCAATGAGGCGTGATGGCGTTCGACATTGTGGACAACAGCCAGTGCCCATACAACATCCCCAAGCCTGGTCCAATGGTAAGGGAACAATCCGCTGAGCACCTTCCAATTTTTCAGTCTGGCAAAGCAGTGTTCGATGCAGACCCTCACCTTGGAAAGCGCGGCCTTTCGCAACTTTGAGCCTTCCATATCCAGTCTCCAGGAGGTTTCGCCACGCTTGATCGGGCGGTGGAGCAAGCTCCCTTCGCCGGCGGCGCCAGCGTAGGCCTTGTCTGCCAGCACCTGCCGCGGAGCATGGGCAGCAACCTGGTGGCCTCGATGTTCCAGATCCGCTTGTCATGACCGGATCCGGGGTAACGCTGGCTCACGTCCACGATCTGCCCATCTTTGCGAGTGACCACATGAACCTTTGCGCAACGATGGTCTCTGTAACCAGAGTAGGCCTTCGCTTCCCTCGACGCGACGCGCGCGCTGGTTGAGTCCACGATCAGCACGGACCGGTTCAGTGGGCCAACGGCATCTCGCCGAGCGCTTGCGCGACACGCAGAACGCAGCGCGAGACGGTTGCCCAGGCGATGCCGGTCATGGTCTGCATCGCTCGCACACTTGGATTGTTGCGCCGCTTGATGAGCGCAAGGCGCAGGGCAACATACGCGCCATGTTGCCGTGGACGGCCAGGGCCGGACTTTTTTGGAACGTGGCATACAATCGCCTGGCCAGCCACCGAATAGTCGATGCTCTGCAGCCGGCCAGTTGTTGCAGAACGCTTCCTGGCATTAGACCGGGCCCCACGTAGACTCTGAACCTATCACGCAACGTATCTCACATGGCACCGAAAGGCAAGGCAGACACTGCAGCGCAGGAATGGTTCGACACCGTCGAGCAGCGCGTGCTCGTCCTGCCCTATCCCAAGGGAGCCTTGTTCGAAGCCTGCCTGGCGCTGACGTTGCAGTGCAAGAACCTCTACAACACCATCCACTTCGCCGTGCGCAGCGTCCTGACGGCCTACGTTTGGGGTAGGGAGGCTGGCTGCTGGGCGCATCAAGCCGGAACTGCACGCGGAACAGACCCTCGCGATTGCCTGTTTCAATGCGGTGGTGCAAAGTCTGAACAGCGATCGGCAGGCGAAGTTCGCGGCCGCGATCGCTGCTGGCGGTGAGAAGGCTGAAAAGGCCAAACTCACCCTGTTGCCGGTGCTTGGCGACGAGGTTCAGAACCTCTATCGCACGGTGCTCGACATCACGGTGTTGGACAACGTGGCACGGCAGCGCCCGGACCAGCACGGCAACGTCATCTATCGCCGTCTGCCGGCGAAGGCAGCGCAACTCGTGCTCGCACGCTACCGCAACGCCTGGTCTGGATATTTCGAGGCGCAGAAGGTCTTTGCTGCAGGGGGCGCAGCAGCCGGTGCGATGACTGGTGCCCCCAAGCCGCCGAACTACCTCGCCAAGGCCGATCGCTTCGTGCTGGAGTTGCCACTCACGCAAATTGGTTCAACCCTGATAGGGCTGGGGGATCGGCAGATCCCGGTCGACTTTGAGGAAACGCTGTCGCTCACGAGCGAACAGATGACGGCGTGGAACGAGTACCGCATTGGCGACGAAGTCGCGCGGGCAGCAGCGAAGCGCGGCTATCGAGGCGGCAAGCCGCAGCACCTGCGCATCGTGCCGCAGGGGCGTGGAATCAAATTCGAGGTCGTCCTGCGCGTCTCCTCACGCCTTCCGGCCGATTCGCTGCTCGCCAAGCTCATGCAATCCCTGGGTAAGGCGTTGGAGCAGCAATGCAGCCGTCGCAACGATGCCCTCCTGAAGGCGGTGGCCGGGCTGAACGTGCCGGCGGCGGGCGCAGACCGGGGCCTGAATAACACCCTGGCCCTGGCCTTCTCGACGGGTCACAACGCCGAGGTCATCAGCGGTGGTCGGCTTGACCTCATCCTCGGGCGGGTTGACGCGCAGATCGACGCGCTCAAGGCCATGTTGACCACGCCCGAAGTCTGTGCCCTGCAAGCCCGCAAGGAAGCACTCGAACTCGCGGGAGAGACACTGTCGCGTCGCGAGCGCATCGACCTGGCCACCGGGCTCAAGGCGATCTACACCAATCCTGCCTACCAGACGCTGCGCGCAAAGCGCCAGCGTTGGGTCGACGACTACTTGCATAAACTCAGCCGCGGCGTGGTCGATCTGTGCGCCGGGCGCGGTGTGCAAGTGATCGCGCTGGGGCAGAATAGGGGGTGGAAGGATGGGGTCGAGATGGGGGCGCAGCAGAATCGGCGCTTTGGGCGGGCGCCGCTGACGCGGCTGATCGACATGATTCGTTATAAGGCGCAGGCCCGTGGCATCGTCGTCGTCACGACCGAGGAGTCCTACACCAGCAAAACCAGCTTCGTCAGCAACGAGCCGCTGAAATGCCGGGAGGACGAGAAGCGGAGTAAGAAGAAAGCGAAAAAGAAGGACGTTGAGGCATCATCACAACCAAGGGCGGCGCAAGCCGACACCCTTAAGGCTCAATCGGATGCACCGATGGGCCGGCGTCTGAAGGACGAGCGGAACACGTTCGTCAACCATCGGGAAACCGGACGCCTGGCACGGGTGCACGCGGATGTGAACGGAGCTTTCAATATGTTGCGCAAGGTGTTCAAGGGCTTCGCCTATCATCGCGGGCTGAGCCTGAACTATCGTCTGTCGCGCGTGAGCCCGAGGTTGGGGCTCACAGCCATTTATCTGGCAACAGGTAGGCGCCGTATCGGCGCTGATTTAGGAACCGCGGGGAGCAGTACCAGGCGAAATCCTCGCAATTTCATCCCCTTGGCGACTGCCGCGGAATTATGAAACAAGCCTCCGGTACCAGACCTGGACATCGGATGCATACCCCCGTGCGTGAAGCTCTTCATGGCGCGCGAGATGCGCCACGATGCCTTTCACGCGCGGATCTTCGAGCTTGAGCAACTCGTCGAACATGACCTTCACGCCTGGGGCTTTGTCTGCGGCACGAGCCGATTCCTCAGTGAGCGGCTCGTGGTACTGCCGTACCCATTTCTCGCCTGCCGCCTCAAGCAACCAGACGCCGCGAATCAAGGTCTCGAACTGCGGCCGGAACAACGCCATCGCGGCGTTTGGCATCCCGATTGTGAGCAATGCAACGGCACCGGCGGCGTGTTCCACTGACTTGACATCCTCCCCTGCCTGAAGGCAGGGGATTCCTACGGCTACTGACACGATGATCGCCATCTCAGATCGCTTCGGTGGGTTCCTGCTTCACGGAGCGGTCCGATTGCACCGGCTCTCCACAGGCTGCAACGCGGTGTCCCCGCGCCAAAACATTGATCGCGCCGACCACGTCGGCGTTCGCCTCGAATCCGCATTCGACGCACTGGAACCGGCCTTGCGTCTGCCGGTTGGCCGCGGACACATGCCCGCAGCACGGACAAGTCCGACTCGTGTTCTGCGGTGGCACGGCGATGAGATAGCCGCCGTTCCACGCCAGCTTGTAGTCCAGCTGGCGGCGGAACTCGAACCAACCCTGGTCGAGGATGGCTTTGTTCAAGCCAGACTTGGCCCGAACCTGCTTGCCTGGTGCATTGGTTGTGCCTGCCGCCGACCTAGACATGTTCCTCACCTGCAAGTCTTCAATACACACCATCGCGTGGTTATTGCTGATCGTGGTCGTGGCTTTATGCAGGTAGTCGCGGCGGGCGTTGCCAATGCGGGCATGAATGCGCTGGACGCGGGCCGTCGCCTTCTTCCAGTTGTTGCTGAACTTCTGTTTGCGGCTCATCGCCCGTTGGTAGCGGCGCAGACGAGCCTCGTGCTTTTTGAAACTGTTGAGCGGCGCGAGGTACGCGCCATCGCTGAACGTGGCGAAACGCGCCACGCCCATGTCGATGCCGATGGCACTGGTGGCATGCGGCACGGGCTGCTCTACCTCACGCTGCGTCTGGATCGAGACGAACCACTTGCCGCAGGACCGGCTGACGGTGACGTTCCGCACCACGCCCAGCACGTCCCGGCTGTTGCGATAGCGCAGCCAGCCGAGCTTGGGCAAAAAGAGACGGCTGTTGGCCTGATCCAGTTTGATCTGCTTTGGGTCGGGGTAGCGGAAGCTGTCGCGCTGGCCCTTCTTCTTGAACTTCGGCAAGGCTGCCCGCTTGCAAAAGAAATTCTTGTAGGCCCGCTCCAGATCCTTGAGTGCGTGTTGCAGGGGGTGAACTGGAGAGTCCTTGAGCCAAGGTGTCTCGGTGCCATTGCGCCAAGCGGTCAGGCGCTTCGCCATCTCGACGTACCCGATGAACTTGCCCCCCGCTTCGTGGTTCTCCTTCTGCAACGCCAGGGCCTTGTTGTAGACGAACCGGCACGAGCCAGCGAAGCGGCGCATGTCACGCTGCTGGTCGCCAGATGGCATCAGTTCGTATTTGAAGGCCTGGAGCACTTGCATGAGCAGATCGTATCAGTCTTCAAGCGTTGTCAAGGACGCCTGCGGCGTCCGCGCTTTCCTTCCTCGCCCTAATCTTACTGTGTCATTAGTTTAGGGGCTACCAGCGCAAAACGGACATCGATGGAGTCGTTGGGCAATGAAAGCAGCAATGCGCCAGCGTAGGCTGGTGATGGAATCAGGCACGTGTCGCTGTGCGCGCTGGGGAGCCGCGCGGCACGTAATCCGAGGGTAAGGCAGACTGGCTGCGGATTGCGCCGTTTTTTTTACTGCCGCCCTGGATCAGGCGCTGTGCGACGAGAAATCCGTAAGCAGCAATGCATAGGGATGCGTGGTGGTGAAAACCGCGCCAACCCCGTCCTTCATAGTGGCCCAGACCAAACTCCTGCTTGAGGTCCTGGTAATCGCGCTCGATGCGCCAGCGCATCTTCGCTACGTGGACCAGATGTTCGAGCGGTGCGCTTTCGGGCAGTGTGGACAACCAGTATTTGATCGGTTCGGACTCGCCTTCGGGCCATTCGATAAGCAGCCATTCTTCGTCACGCAGCGTGGCTCGCCAGTAATCGCGGTGCGACGTGCGGATGCGAACCGCGGAAAATCGCGAACTCAGCATGGCTCGGGTGCCTTCACGCCAGGTAATGGTGCGATAGCAGGATTGATCGAGCCCAAGCGCCAGCGTCTTGACCGAGAGCGGCTTATGTCCCGGCGCCCGGCGCAGCAGGCTGCGCGGACGGCCTGGCTTGCCGATTGCAGGTTCAGCCGGCAATGGTGCGGTGCCCCGCGCCCATACATGGGTACTGGACTGCGTCCCTACCGCGTACTGCAACCCGAGTTCACTGACAGCATCTCGAAACGCGGTGTCATTGCCATAAGCGGCGTCAGCCAGCACGATGCCATCTGGCGCCCCGCTTTGCCGCGCCTGGCGCAGTTGCATCGCCGCGATCTGCGGTTTGGTCGCGAACACGATCTCATCCGGCACCCCAGTTCGCTGCCGCCTTTCCGGATCGTCGCACCACTCCTGAGGCAGATAGAGCTGGTACGCCACCGGTAAGCTGGCTTCTTCAGTAGCTACCGACAGACTCACCGCCACCTGGCAATTGTCCTGCTTGCCCAACTGCCCGCAGTATTGTCTCGCCACCCCAACCGAATGCTTACCCTTCTTGGGAAAGCCGGTGTCATCGATGATCCAGAACAACCCGTTCGCCGGATTCATGTGCGGCAACACCCAGCGCCTCACCTGCTCAAGCAGCGCTGCATCGGACCATTCCGACTTCGACACGAAATGATGCAGCGATTGGTGTCGCGCGCTTATTCGCTCCGGCTCTAAATGCGCCGCCAGAGGTTCGACGCTCTTGCGTTTGATCGGCAACATCAGCCCCTGGCAATAGCCCGCCAGCCCCGATCTCCTGTCACTGTGCCCGAGCGCCTCACAGAGATGTTCCAGATACTCGTCGAACGACGCTTCCCAGTCCATGGATTCCTCATGCCAAGTCTGAAGAAGACTCTATAATGACATGAATTTATTGACACAGTAAGACTAACAGGCTGTTGAAATTGGCCCCCAAGTAAACGGGGATTTGGCGCCAGACGTTATGGATATCGTGTTCATAAACTCGGGCGGTGGATGCGATGCGTGGAATGGATGAGATGCAAGAGACGTTGTTCACGACGGTCAAGTTGGAAGACTTCGTCCCCGCCGATCATCCATTGCGGGCAATCCGGCTGCTGGTCAATGATGCGCTGAAGGACCTCAACGGGCTGTTTAGCACCATCTATGCCGATAGCGGACGTGCCTCGATCGCGCCGGAGAAGTTGCTGCGTGCACTGCTGTTGCAAGTGTTCTACTCAGTGCGCAGCGAGCGCATGTTGATGGAGAAAATGCGCTACAACATGCTGTTTCGTTGGTTCGTTGGCCTGGCGATGGAAGACGACGTGTGGAACCACTCGGTCTTTTCGAAGAACCGTGATCGGTTGCTTGAACACAAGGTAATCGAGAGCTTTTTCACGAAGGTGATGAGCGTGGCCGACCGGCATAACCTTCTGTCCAAGGACCATTTCTCGGTCGACGGCACGCTGATTCAGGCATGGGCCAGCCACAAGAGCTTTCGCCCCAAGGACGACACGGATAACACCCCGCCCGCAGGTGGCGGGCGCAATGCCGAGGCCGACTGGAAGGGTAAGCGGCGCAGCAATGCAACCCACGAATCGAGCACCGACCCGGATGCGCGGTTGTACAAGAAGAGTGCCCAGAGCCCGGCCATCCTCAGCTATCAGGGGCACATTCTGATGGAGAACCGCTCTGGCCTGGTGGTCGGCGCGGTTGTGAGCCACGCTGATGGTTTTGCCGAACGTGCCAGCGCATTGCGCTTGCTCGACTGCATGCCTGGCAATCATGCCAAGACGGTTGGTGCGGACAAGGCTTACGACACGCAGGACTTTGTTCAAGACTGCCGAGCTCGCAGGGTGACGCCCCATGTGGCACGCAACGACGCGCGAGCTGGCGGCAGCGCAATCGATGGCCGTACCTCGCGGCACGAGGGATACCGAGTGAGCCAGGTCATCCGCAAACGCATCGAAGAGCACTTTGGCTGGGGAAAGACGGTCGGACGGCTTCGACAAACTGTATATCGTGGCCTCGAACGCGTGGACCAACACTTCAAGCTGACGATGGTCGCCAGCAATCTGACCCGAATTGCACGAATACTGGGTGCGGTGCCGCGAGGAGCGGCGCAATGACCCGCCAAAGCGGGGCTGCCGCACGGCGCCATGCTGGCGCGCCCCGGAATTGGGGCACCCAATTGCATGGCATGGTAGGAATTCAGCGGCCATTTGCATGTCGAGTCGTGTTTAGCTGCACTGCGCCCTTCGTGACGGAGTGCTTTTCAACAGCCTGCTAAACGGCGAGGTTTGACGCGCATCTCGATCAAAGCGCATTGGTATGCGGAAATCGTCCGCGGATGGTCCATAGGAGCGGCACTACCCATGGAACTCACAGCTGCGTTATGCAGTTCCGCTGAGCGGGTCAAGATATCTACGGACATGACTATGCCCCCTCCTTTTCCATGCGGGCCAGGCGATTCGCCGCCCGGAAACGGTTGACCACATCCCACCGCCGCTGCGCCAGCTCTTCCGGATTCTCCAAATTTGAATAGTCCTGCATCGGCCCATCCCCGACGAATGGCTTGTAGTCCTCTGGCAGCTTGCCTTCCACCTTCAGCTTGTCGCGCTGGAGACGGCCTAGCCCATCAGTTGTTTCGGTGATGGCCACGTAGTCCCAGCGCGCCGGAACGGCCGCTTCCGAAAACCAAATCTCCCCCTCGACCTGCCCCACGAGTGCGACGACGTCGTAGACACTGCCCACGGGCGACGGCACTGCCCTCACCTCGAAGCGCAGCACTTCCGGGCGCGGATGCCAGAACACACGATCGAGATACCGCTTGAAGACGAAGGCATCCAGCCGGGCAATTTCTCCGTATTGCGGTTCACCGGGGGCGATGAACTCCCGTTCGCACTTTGGGCGATTGCCCAGGGATACCTCTCGGGGGGCCGGTGTGGGGACTTGAGACATGAGATTCCGATAAAAGCCGCATGAAATTCTATAGCTTTTGGGGGAAAGCCCAGCAGAAACCGCCCTGACAATGATTGGCGGTGAACTTCGCCTGCCGGCCGCCTTGACTTTGCCGTGACGCCGGTATCGTGGTCTCAGACCATTAAATACCTTGCCGCCATGCGCTTTTCCAGACTCGAACGCCACACCCCCATAGACTTCAACACCCGTCGCCAGGCCGCCTTCGCGCGCAAACAGCGGCGCGAGCGCGACAGGTACCCGCTCTTTGCGGATCACGTGGCCGCCGAGCAGCACTCTCCCGACGAGGAACTTTCCCGGCGGCAACGTCGATCCGACAACCTTGAAAGGACAACGCGCGCCTTGCACGCACGCATCTGGCGCGAGAAGCGCGCGATCTACTTCTCGCTCTCCGATGACCAGCGTGCGGAGATCCGCGCTAAGTGGCAGACATGGACCGGGCCTACCACCGCCCTCTACTTCGCCTACGTCATCGATACGGTCAGCGGTGAGTATGCACGGCGCTCTGAAGTCGCCCGCGCTGACACGCTGGCCATCCGCCGACGAGTCTTGGCCTCGCTGCCCGAGCAAACCGCATTGGAGATCGCCTGATGGTCCCCACCGACGAACAGGCCGCCGTTGTCGACGCGGTCAAGGCCGGCGGGCCGCTGAAGGTCAAGGCGTATGCGGGCGCCGGCAAGACGTCGACGCTGCGCCTGGCTGCCGAGGCCCGCGGCCGCGCGCGAGGGCTGTATCTGGCCTTCAACAAGGACATCGCCACCGAGGCTGCCCAGAAATTCCCGCAGAACACCCGCTGCCGTACCGTCCACTCGCTCGCGTTCAGCGCCACGCCACCGGAAATCACCCGCAAGCTCAAGAACCCGGTCGAGCCGCCGCATCAGCTCGCCTTGCGCTACGGACTGGCCAAGCTGCGGTTGCCGACAACGATCGGCAAGGACCTCGAACTGAGCGCCAGCAAGGTTGCACGGATGGTAATGGACGGCGCGGCCCGATTCTGCCGCTCAGCACAGGCTGAGCCTCTTGCCTGGCACATCCCGGTTGACTCGATTGTGAAGGAGGAGGAGGAGGCGGAGCATTTGCGCGACTCGCTGCTGCCTCACGTGAAGCGACTCTGGGGCGAATACCTCGATCCCGCCTCCCCCTCGGCGATTGTTCACGATGTCTACGTAAAGCGGTGGGAGCGCAGCCGGCCGCGCATCGGTGCCGACTTCATCCTGTTCGATGAAGCGCAGGATGCCGACGGCCTCATGCTGTCGGTGCTGCGCGCACAGCAATCCCAGGTCATCTACGTCGGCGACCCTTACCAGCAGATTTACGAGTGGCGCGGCGCGGTCAACGCCATGGAGCACATCCGCGCGCACGAATGTGCCCTCACCGAATCGTTCCGTTTCGGCCCGGCCATCGCTCAACTGGCCAGCCGCGTGCTGGCGCTCATGGACGAGGAAACGCCTGTCCGGGGACAGGACCACGTTGAGTCTCGGATCCTGCACGACTCAACGCCGGGGCACGACCGCTTCGACGCCATCCTGTGCCGTAAGAACGCAACGGTCCTCACGCACCTTGCGCAGGGGATCGGCCGCGGCGCTCGCGTCGCGGTGCGCGCCAACCTCGACGAGCTCCGCGCCTTTGCCGACGGCGCCGAGCAGCTCATGCGCGGCCAGCGCATCGGCTACCCCGCGACCCTCGCCCTGTTCGAGACATGGGAAGAGGTCCAGGAGTACGCCGAATCCTTCGCCGGCCGCGACCTGAAGCCCCTCGTCACTTTGATCGACAACGAGGGCGTGGACTACCTTCGCCTGATCCTTACACGCGTCTTCCCAGAGGATGAGGCCGACTACATCGTGTCGACCATCCACCGGGCCAAGGGCCTCGAATGGGAGCGCGTGCAACTCGCCGGCGATTTCAAATTCAAGACCGGCGACGACGGCAAGCTGACCATGGCTCCGGAAGAGATGCGCTTGCTCTACGTGGCCATGACCCGTGCGAAGCGCCTGCTCGATGTGAGCGAGATCCGACGCGACCTCTACACCATGCTCCGGGAAGCCGGAGCCTAAGGAGCCACCTCCATGATCACTGTGCGGATTGGCGGCAACGAGTACTCGCTAGATGAGGTGCTGGAAGATCCCGGCCGCTACGCGCGCCACCTCGAGCGTGCCAAGACGATCCAGGGTTTTGCGGAATGCGGCTGCGCCGAAACCCGGCCGTGGCCCAAACTGGTGATCCGACGTCACCGCGACATCTTCCTGCTCGCGCGCTGGCCGGATCAGGCGTTCCGGCACGCCGAAGGATGCCCCTTCCACCGGAAGACCCAGACAACGTCCGGCGCCGCCGACAGTCTCGACGCATTCCGCATGCGCGATGGCCGCCACGATATCCGCCTCGACGCCTCACTTTCGGTCAGCACCCACACACCGGCCAAAACCGTCCAGCGAACGCCGAAGGGCCTGAGCACAAAGCCTCAACGGCGATCCGCAGGCCTGCTGGCGTTCCTCGAATTCGCTTGGGAGCAGGCCGGTCTTAATGTCTGGCCCGGTACCGGTGCCCGCAGCTGGAACGGCTGCTGGTCACAGTTGACGGCCGAACTGGCCGATTGCCGGATCAATGGCAAGGACGCCGACGGCCTGCTGCACGTCATGTCGCGGTGGGACCCGGCGCGGAAGTCCGAAATCCTGGCCGAGTTCGAGGCGTGGCAGGCAAGGCTTTCGCCTACCGCCGCCGGGAATCCCCGCGGCATCCTGATCGGCGAAATCGAGTCGCACGCCGCCACCCAGTACGGAGGCAAGGTCGTCCTGCGCCAGAGCACGCAGCGCTTCTTCATGGCCTCGGGCCTGTACGAGTGCCTGCGGGCCTCGTTTGGCACGGCGCTCGCCGGCATCGGGCGGCCCGAGCAACGGTGTGTCGCGGTCCTGCTCGTTGAGAAGTCACGCTCGAACTATCTGACGGTGGTGGACGTCGGGGCGATGCTGGCCAACCGGCAGTTCCTGCCCTGCGACTCTTCCCATGAGGTCGCCATGGCCGATCACTTGGTCGCTCTGCGCCGGGCATTCCGCAAGCCGCTGCGGAATGTCGGTCGAGCGCAGGTACACCCTGACTTCGTTCTCACCGACGTCCAGCCGGAAACGGTGATCGAGGTGCCCGGCATGGCGGGCAATCCCGACTACGACGCTTGGATGGCCAGCAAGCGCCAGCACTATCGGACTGCCGGCATCCCGTTCCTCGAATGGGATGCCGTAGCCACGTCGATTAACGGCGTGCGCCTGCCGCCGGCTGGCACACAGGCAGCCGATGCACGCTGACCGGTCTCCGATCGCTGACGCCTTGTATGGCGAGGCGCTGGAGCTTGTGCATCAACACCGCGCCGCGTCGGTTGCGCTACTGGAGCGCCATCTCGGCATCGGTCTGGACACGGCTGAAGCACTGCTGCAACGAATGGCCAAGGAAACCACAGCCGTGCGACGCGTGCCCAGCGGCCTGTATCTCTACACGCACGGCCCGATCGGTGAGGAGCTGACGGCTCTCCACGGGTTCGCGCAGGAGGTCCTCGCAGCGCTCGCCAGCGACTGTGTCGCCGAACTGCGAGCGGCAGTAGGTCGCTACGGTCTACCGGCTCCGCACCAGGCTGCCCCCAACGCGACCTCCGCAGCGCCAAAGAACATGGATCAGGCGTCCGCGACCTGAGCTAGGCAAAGCGGATCGTCCTCGCCTCGTTCGGTCGGCCCTACGCGGCGCAGCGGATTTCTGTGACCACACCCCTTGCAGACAAAGAAGAAGCCACTCTCGTCCAGTTCTGGATCGGCCGCCGAAAACATCACCGACAACCGGCATTCCGTGCACGTCCACATAGCAGTCCCCCGTCTTGACAACGCCCACCCCGCGATACGCTGAGTCCAATGTAGTCGCGATCAACTCAACCAGCCAGCCCACGATGAAACCTGCCACTCCTCAAATCTCCCCAAAGACACCTGGCGCTACGGACATCGAACACCGCGCGTGGCTGCCGCACTCGCCAGTCAGCGTCGGGCGTGGTGTCTGCGAGCTCTGCGGCTCGAATGAATCGCGCCTGCACGTAGCGGCCAACCCGCCCGAGCGCGACACGCGCACCCTGGACGTGTTCGAGGACCACCAGCAATGAGCGAAAACACCCAGATCGAATGGACCGACCACAGTTGGAATCCGTGGGAGGGTTGCCAGAAAGTCGGCCCCGGCTGTGACCACTGCTACGCCGAGACCCGCAATGCCCGCTTTGGCGGTGGCCAGGCCCAGAATTGGGGGCCCGGCGCGCCGCGCCGGCGCACCTCCGCTGCCAACTGGCGCAAGCCGTTCCGCTGGAACCTGGCGCACGCCGCCTTCGCCGCGGTGCACGGCCGCCGGCAGCGCGTCTTCTGCGCGAGCCTGGCCGATGTGTTCGACAACGAGGTGCCGATCGAATGGTTCATCGACATGCTCGACGTATGGCGGCAGACGCCGAACCTTGACAAGCTGGTGCTGACCAAGCGCATCGGCAACGCCATGAAACGGTTGGGCGACGCGTTCAATGCACTGATGCTGCGCGACGACTGCGCGGAGAATCCCTTGGTGCCGTGGCTGGCCACGTGGATTGCCGGTAACGCACCCGCCGATATCTGGCTAGGGGCCACGATCGTCAATCAGGCAGAAGCGGAACGCGATGTTCCCAAGCTGCTGCGCGTCCCCGCCAAAACCCGCTTCCTGTCCATGGAGCCACTACTCAGCCACGTCGACGTGTTCTCGACGATCACGGGCGAGCTGCTGCACACGTCCGGCAACGAGTACAACCCTGGATCGATCGACTGGATCATCGCAGGCGGTGAAAGCGGAGGCGACGCGCGCCCCATGCACCCGGCATGGTCGCGTAGCCTGCGGGATCAGTGTGCAGCGGCGGGCGTGCCCTTCCTCCTAAAGCAGTGGGGCGAGTGGCATACCGCTTCCGTGCTCACGACCTCCGGCGAGCCGGTATTCCGAACGTTCGAGACGTTTGAGCAATGGGTAAATAAGGCCAGCACCTGGGTCGGCGGCGGCGTCTGCCTCGACAAGCACGGCCAGCAGCTGCAGAAGGGAGACGACTTCATCCGGGCGCGCGACGAAGGCCGCTTCCCAGTCACCGTGATGCACCGGGTGGGCAAAAAGGTATCAGGCCGGCTGCTTGACGGCACCCTGCATGACGCGTTCCCTGTCACTTCTCTTGATGTTGCCGAGGCCTGCCAGCGCGCCTTGGCTCGCGGACCGATCTGATACGACAGCCAGGCATTCGGGGCGCAATCGCCACGGGCCGGATGGGCCGATGGGCGAGCCCGGTCACTGGCTGAACGAGTCTTGGCAGATCGGCGCTGCCCTGCGCGACCACGCTGAGATGCTCCAGGGTTTCCAGGACACAACCCGAAGAGGCCTCATGAGCACCACAGCTGAATATCTGGCTGCAGCGGACGGACTTTTAATCACGCCGACGACCTGAACTGACCGAGCCCGGGCCGCGGGCAGGCATAATTCGGGCATTTTTTCAGCACTGGATCTATCATGCCTAGCGGCCTTTTTCAATGCGCCCACTGCGACGGCGCGCCCGCCTATATCGCCGGCAGGCTTCAAGCCGTCATCGCCTGCGAGGAATGCGGGATGTCAACCCCGCCGGTCGAGAACGATCCCAAGGATAGGGACGCCGCCTTCCCACGGCTTAGCGCCATCTGGAACAGCCGCGTCGACCTCCGACCGGCCGACAGGGAGGCCATCTCCATGGTCGCCCGCCGTGCCCTGACCTCCTCGGACATCCCCTTCTTCCTCAACCTGCTCGCCTCCACAACCAGCGACTGGGAAACCAACGGCCCCAAGTTTGCGGCGATGGCAGCCGCCCTTGCCCAGCCCGGCTACGAATTCAAGCACGTCGGCCCGCCGGAAACCGCTCTCTCGCAAGCCGCCCGCTACCGGAAGCTACTGCAGCGCGCGAAGATCATCCATATCGACGGCGCTCCGATGGTGCGCTTTGAGCATGTGCCGGCATTGGCCGCGGAAATCGCCGAGGAAAGCTTGGCGGATCAAGATTGGCCGCTCCTTGACATGGAGGAGTTCATTGGCAAGGCCATCGACAGCCTGCCGGATCGCTGGCAGCCTTGACTTTGCGCGGCGGCGGGCAAGCTAAAGGCATATTCACTTCCACGAGATTTCTGATGACCCGCCCACTGATTGCCGCGGTCGTTCTCGCGCTCTCGTCCCTCACAGCAAACGCGCGGGATACGGGACAGGCCTGTGCGCACGTCCTGTCCACAGGCCAGCCGTCTATCAAACAGTCGGCCGATCGCACGCAACTGTTGTGCTACCGGGCCTACGCCGTTCTCTACTCGAGCCAGACACGCACCGCGCTGTGGTCTGCCGAGCGCCTCACACGGGAGGCCGTCGACGCCGCGCGCAAGCTGCCACGCGACAGCGACTTCTACGAAGAGGACCGACTGCCCGAAGCCGACCGCGCCAGGCTGGCAGACTACCGACGCGGATCGGGCTTCGATCGGGGGCACCTCGCCCCAAGCGGTGACTTCCCTGACAAGGCAGCCCAAGCCGAGAGCTTCAGCCTCGCTAACGTCATCCCCCAGCACAGCGTGTCGAACCGCCGCACCTGGAGCCATATTGAGACGTCAACGCGCAGGCTGGCCCGCGAATAAGGCACCATCCAGGTGGTGACCGGCCCCGCATTCGTCGGCGCTCCGAAGACGCTTGGCCGCGTGCGGATTCCTGACTTCATCTGGAAGGCGATTTACGTGCCAGGCGTTGGCGCTGCAGTCTACATCGTCCGCAACGACGCGACACCCGCGTACAGCGTCATTAGCGTCGCAGAGTTGCGGCACTTCTCAGGGATCGACCCGTTTCCCGCACTCCCCAAGACCATGGACGGCACGGCGATGGAACTGCCGCCGCCCACGCCGCACCCTGGCGAGAAGCCGGCGCGCCGCGTGGCGTTCGCATGGCTTGCATCGGGCGAAGCCGTCGCGGACTCGCCGGCGACGGAGCCTCTCCACCAAGCCATCCGGGACGCAAGTGCAATCCTGTCGCTGGCCCTCGCCTACGCACGTTAGCCAGCCATCGCGACCGCGGAAGGAACATGTTCCTTCAGAAAAAACGAAAGGCACGCCAAAAGACGTGCCTTTCGCAAGCGAACACCCGTTTCTGAAGCTGATCGCTACTGATTAACCGCTTCCCGGAACCGCTGCCCGGCCTTGAACTTCACGGTCTTGGCAGCTTCCACCTTGATCTCTTCGCCGGTGCGCGGATTGCGCGCCAGTCGCTCGCTTCGCTCGCCCTTGCTGAAGGGCCCGAAACCGACCAGGTTCAGCCCTTCGCCCTTGCCAACGACGGCCGCCGGCCGCTCTCGGACAGCATAGAAAAGTGTCCGCCACCGGATTCGTCCAGTTGCCCAGAGAGTTCTAGCCGTGTGCCTCATCGATTCCCCTCCCGCGCGAGAATCCGATACAGCTTTGCTCGCGAGATCCCGAGCTCGCGCGCCGCGACAGCCTTGTTCCCACCGGCCGCGGCGATCGCAGCTTTGGCCTTCTCCAGCGTTGGATCAGCCTGTCCGATTGAGAGCTGCGTCGCGTACGTCGATAGATAGGCGTTCGCCTTCGTGGCTCGGCTGTGGCCGGCCGCCTCCACCACCTTGCGCATAGCATCCCGGTGAGCCTGGACATCCACAACCTTCCCTCCGCCCTTCACCGCCGCGGCCTGGCCGCTCTCCCGCTGGTACATCTGCTGAAGGAACTGGTGGCGCAGTCCGTGCGCCGTTACGCCCTCACCATTCTTGGTCACACCGTGCTTCTCCAGGACGGTATAGAAGCGCCGGCGCCAACGGCTCTGGCTGTACGTCCCAGGAATCAGCGTGCCCTTTTCAGGATTGGTGACATAAGCAAGTGTCGCAGCCTTGCCAAGCAATTCGTACTGCCAGCCGAATTCGATCGGGACGCGGCGGGGCCTTCCGCCCTTCGTGCCGTCATGCACAAGCAGCATCCCCGATGGCAGCACGTCCAAAGCCGGCCGCAGCCGCCAGCTTTCCTTTGCCCGCAGGCCAAAGGCAGCCTCAAGCTTGAGCTGCAGCGCGACATGCACGTCCGTGACCTCGATCTCACCGATCTTTGCCGCCGCGTCAATGCCCTTACCGTCCCAGGATCTGTCCTCGCGCGCGATATAGGACCGTTCATAACCTGCCGGCCGCTCTACATAGTCGTCGATCCGCCCAACCATGTTGGTCTTGCCCATCCACGACATCAGTGCACGCAGGTGGGTGAGGCGCAGCTCCACTGTTCCCACGTTCAGCTTCCGGTCACCCACCCAGTACTGGACCAGCCAGCGGATGTGCTTCTGCCGGATGCTGTAAGGCGAGTTCACGGCCATGCCGCCGGCGCTGCGCAGCTCCACAAACATTGCAAGCAGGGCTTGCACGCGCTGGCGCTGCGACATTTGTGACAGCGATCTGCCGCTCACTCGCGTTCCGCTATGCGGCAGGTGCAAATGTTCTGCCGCCAGCAATGCAAACTCAGTCTTGAACCGTTCTGGCAGGTTGTACTGATTAATGATGGGGCGCAGGTGGATAGCCTTGATCATACGGTCCTCGGATGGTTGCGCTTCGCGCATGCGGAGCCAGGCGAATGCCCGCCCATGGACGCCCGCCGCTCAGTGCTGGACAGCGCCGACCCCGATCCGGCATTGCCCCCTCGGTGCACCGGGGTACCACCCCCGGCTTACCGGCCCACCCAGCCGGTCCTGCCACTACCTTCCTGTCCTTTAGCGATGCCAAACCGATCAGCCCTGAGCATGGAAGCAATGCGTCGTGACTGTCCGCTGTGAGGGTGCAGGCCTCGGCCGTGCACGCCGCTGCGCGGCCACCCTATCCGGTGTCATCTCGCGATGCCGGTCCGGATGGCGCCAGGATCAAGTCCTGAATGCCTCCGGCCTATGCCGTGATGGGTGATTACTTGTTGCGCCGTTCTGGTACCGGTAGCGCCCCCCGGGTCGATATTGCTCAGAAGCTTGCGTCCACCGTCGTATCGGTACGCACCAGCTCCCCGCCCCAAAGCCGGATCATTCCCGCCGCAGTGTGTCGGGCTTCGTGATCCGCGCCCAGCCAATCGGCTGAAAGGACGTCGGGCATTCGTGGAAATTCGACAGAGCACCTGTCCGGTGTCCGGCTTCGGAATTGTCCACACTACGGTCTATTTTCACGAACAGACCGCCAATCGGCTTGGTATCGCGGTGTCCGGTGTCCTCACTATCCGACACGGTCCACTTGATTTGATTGAAAAAAATGCCGGTTCAATTTCCGGCGTGCACAACTGGCACCGCAAGGCCCGGTTGCCCGGCTTTGGGTGTTGGATTTGCCGCGCAGATGTCGGCGAGGGCGATGCGTCGGGGACGCTGAAGGTATGCCAAGCATAAACCAAAGCTCCGAGCCGTCGCAACGAAATCGCCGGCAAATTCGCGAGCTTTTGAAAACTTGACTTCGCGCCGCGCGGAGTAGATTCGAAAGGGATCGGAGAGCAGGTGTTAGAGCGTGTCCGCAGGTGACAGATGGGATCACACCCTGGTCTCACTTGCTTACACCTGATGACACTAGATAGCCCGTGCTGTCAGACGTCTAACAGACATGTAACACCACCGCGCTCCGACACCGTTCAACATGCCAAGGAGAGCTTCAAATGAGCACCAATACCATTGCGGTCGATGTCGGCTATGGAAACACCAAATTCGCCTTCCCCCTCGGCGCTGAGGTGGCGACCCGCATGTTTCCATCGCTGGCCCCCACGCGCTCGGCATCCAGCCTCGCCAGCCACGGCGGTGGCTACTTCCAGGCTCGCGATGTGGTTCATGTGACTGTTGACGGCGCAGAATACGAGGTAGGCCCCGACGTCTCAATCACTTCGGCCTATGGCAATAACGGGCGCACCCTGTCGGAAGATTTCGTCACCACGCCTGAGTATGCGGCCCTGCTGTTTGGTGCGCTTCACTATTCCCAGGCCAGGGACGTTGGCCAACTCATCCTCGGCCTTCCCGTCCACACGCTGCAGAAGTATGCCGGCACCCTGCAGGAGCGATTTACCGGCGCCCATGACTTCGGCGCCGGCGACGTCACGATCAAGCGCGTCGTCGCTCTCCCCCAACCCCTCGGCTCACTGGTGACGTTCATGCGCCAGTCGGGGAAGGAACTGGACCCCGACGACAATTGCCTGATTGTGGATGTCGGCTACTTCACGACCGACTGGGTTGTCGCCCGCGGCTACATGATGGACGACACCCGTAGTGGCGGCGTGCCGGGTGGCTCCTCTCGGATCTACAAGCAGGTGGCCACGCTCCTCTCCGCCGACGAAGGCGGCGAGCCGACCGGGGACATCGAGCGCATCGACAAGTCACTGCGCGAGGGCAAGCTTATGCGCTACTACAACAAGATGGTCGACCTGCGGCCGTACTTCGAAGTCGCCAAGGCCCAGTGCCAAATGGCTGTGAAGGAGATGCAGACCCGGGTCGGCCGCACGGAAGATATCGCGGCGATCGTCCTGACCGGTGGCGGTAGCGCTTTGTACTCAGGCGCCATCCGTGCTGCCTTTCCCCGCTCGCACATCGCCGCCATGGAGTCCCCATGCTACGCCAATGTCCGGGGATTCTTCGACATCGGCAGCGCGCGTCAAGCCCGAGGCTGAGTAAATGGCTATGGAAAAGCTCGCGATCAAAGTTGCCCTCAGCCCACTGACGACGCCGCGGCTTTGCGCCCAGCTCGCCGCGATCAGTGATCCCCGCCTGCGAGCGGAGGTCCTCCGTCGCCTGGCGGAGTTGGGCGCGGAAGCAATCCTTTCGGCGGGTAGCGGTGCAGCTGTGCAACCGCCCGCCGGCGGGATCCTTGCTGCGCTTACCTACCGGCCAGACCGGAATCCGGTTCCCACCCCTGCACCTGCCCTGGTCCCGGCTCCGGTTCAGGGGCTGGCTCCGTCCAGTGCAGCCCCAGCTCGCCGTGAAGCCCGGCCAGTAGACACCGTTGCCATGAGCTCCCAAGCTGCCTCCCAGGCGGCGGTCAGCAGTGCGCCCCGGGAACCTGAGAATCAATCGGTCCCCCCTCCCGGCAATCTCGATCTGACCGCAGTGAATTCGGCGATGTCCAGGTTCTTCGATTGATACATTCCCCGGCCACCCTTGATTCGCTCGAATTCCATGGCAATCTAGAGTCAACGAACCAGCGAAAGGAATCATATCCATGCAATTCTTCGACTATCTTTCGACCAACCACGAGATCAACCGATTTGTGTTTGCAGTAGTTATCTGCTATTGCGTCATCGAGGGGGTGGTGTCCTGCTATCGAGGTCTCAAGGCACGGAAGGCGGGCTGACCACACAGCGCGCGTCGCGCGAAAATAAAAAAAGCCCAGCAATTGCTGGGCTTTGTCGTTAAAGGGAAGGCCGGGTCAGTGCAGCGTCGGCAAGCAGTAATCCAATGCGGAGTCGAGAGACAGGCTGCGCTCTACGAACACCATCCTTCCAGATTCGTCACGGCGATAAATGTGAAAGAACTGCGCTTCCGACTGACGGGCCTGCACGTCACGGTTCGTCGTGCTACGCATGGCATGAATGTGCAGCTTATTGACAATCATTGTGAAACCCTTTTGCGGCATTGCATTCTCCAGTGAGACCTGCCACGCGGGGGACTCCGCCCCTGTGGGTCGGACCCACAGGGCAGAGGTTGAATATGAGCCACCGGACGGTGTTCGGTTAAAGTCAGGCAGCAACGACAGCCTGTTGAGACATCTGGCGAAGCTGGTACTCCGTCCGCCATTGATCGCAAAAGTCCGTGCCACGGACCTTCGGGCGATGCAGGACAACACTGAAACCGACCGCACGTAACCGCTTTTGCAGCGTCAGTGCGTCGGCCATCCCGGGGGACTTGCCCGTCTTCACGTCGACCTTGTCGAAGTCCGCAAAGATGTGCACCGTGTGGATGCCCAAGCCGTCCGGCACCACGAATCTGCTTAGTTCCACGCGGTTCAGACAGAACCAGGTCGGTACGCGAAACAACATGTACGCGGCATACGCGCTCTCGAGACCCTCGGCGACGCCGATCTCCCCGTTACGCGGTGACATTAGGCGCACTGCTCCGCCATCAAGCGGCAACGCTGTCAGGTAGTTTCGCTTCGAGGGCAGAATCTCTCCGTCTTTCGAAATGACCATCGCCTTCTCAGCCTTGTGAGGATCCAACGAGGTCCGGTGGACCGTCGCAATCCGCCCATCTGGAAGACGATACTCAGCAACGATGGTGGGATACCTCCCTACGATCTCCTTCTCATGCCAGTACTCCTGCGTGGCTAGTCGCAATCCCTGCGGCAGCGGTGCGCATAAGCCAGGAACGCGGGCAGCCAGGTAACGCATGCCATGGTCGCCCGCCGTCAACGGCTTCGAAGAATTGACTTGCTTCATCACGCAGTGCAACAGATCTGCGGGATTCATAGCCTCTCGTCGTGATGGCCGCGGCTTATGGGAGACAACCGGAACGGGGTCAATGGACTGGCCGTTCAGCCGGCACTTCAGCTCAAAGTAAGACATGCCGGTGTATCGCCGGACAAGCTCAAGACCGTCGCCGCCAGCAGGGCTGCCGTCGTTGCACTTGCGGCATACCCAGTCGCCGCGATTCCGCTTGCGGGTGTAGGTAAATCGATCGCGCCCGCCACACATCGGACAAGGTCCAGGACGACCCCGCCAGAAGGCGTCATTAAGGGCCGATGCCGGCAAGTACTGCTCTACTAGGGCGTCCCATTGATCGGACGACCAGTCTGCAACAATTTCACTAAGGTCTTTCATTTTCATGGGATGGACTCCAGGTGGAGTAGGTTTGTCGATGCCTGTGACAGGCGAAGGAACGCTTGCTCAAAAGACATCCCGGCACAAGCCAGAAGGTCTTTTCAGCATCACGTTTGCGCAATCGAAGGGGATATGGCCGGACGGCCGGGGGAAGGAGACTGCTGCTACCGGTGAATCCGGTAGCAGGCAGTTAAAGCGACGAGCCACGCGTCAGTACAGCGGTGATTCGTCGTTGTGGAACAGAATTCCGTCCAGCGCCCAAATTAGAAGGGGATGCTGTCGTCGTCCATGTCCTCGAAACCGTTCGACGGCGCCTGTGCGGGCTGCCGACGCGCCGGCGGCTGGCGCTGCCCCGTTGGAGCCGAGCGCTGCGCGCTGGCAGGGCTATGCTCCGACGCCGAGCGGTCCGTACCGGGATCGCTATCGCCGTCGTTCGCACCTCCGCGGCTGCCAAGCATTTGCATTTGGTCTGCGACGATCTCGGTGCTGTACTTGTCCTGGCCGGACTGATCCTGCCATTTGCGCGTACGAATGCGGCCCTCGATGTAGACGGACGAACCCTTGCGCAAGTATTGGCCAGCGATTTCTGCCAGCTTTCCGAACATCGAGACGCGGTGCCACTCAGTGGCTTCTTTCATCTCGCCACTCTGCTTGTCCTTGTACCGGTCGGTGGTAGCAATGCGGAGATTGGCCACAGCGTCGCCACTGGGCATGTACCGAACTTCCGGTTCAGCGCCGAGGTTGCCTACGAGAATCACCTTGTTTACGGATGCCATGTTGCTTCCTTGTCAATGAATACGGTTCACTTGCCAGACCCAGCGATCCCAAAGCTTCTGTTCGCCGGTAGCAGGGTCCAGAATGGGGCGCCCGGTGCCGTGGTTGAAGGCGGGCACCTTCTCCTTGTGCAAGCGTTTGATGCCTACGCGGTCGCCGATGCTGCAAGCGACGTCAGCCAGGGCGTCTTTCAGACCCTCACCTTGCAGCGTCTTCTCGCCGGCCCTGGTGTCCAACTTGATCGCGAAGGATGTGTACGTCGCCTTGCCGCCAGGCTTGCGATTCGGGAATTCCATTTCTCCCCACTCGATCAGCGTGCCGACCGTGTAGTTAGACCCGGAGGCATGCCCTTCCTGACGAGCCTCCGCCGACTTGACGGGTGCACGGTGCGGCATCGGATGTTGAGCGTGTCCTGATTGCCGCGACTCGGCCGAGTGCTCCGGGGCTGCAGGCGCTGCCACGGGCTGGCGCTCCTTCGCCTGGCGCATGACGGATTCGGCGACGGACTGCGGCGTTACGCCATCGCCCTCGTGCCGGCCGAGCTTGTTCCAGCGCGGAACGACTTCCGGCAGGACCTTGTCCCCGTATGCCGTATGCTGAATCTGGCTATCAAAGACGGCAACGAAGTGAACGACATGGTCACCTTCGTCACGAAACAGGTTCGGTAGGCCATGTATCAGGATCTGGTACTCATTGTCCGCGCCGGTGCCGACCGGGACTTCATCCTTGCGCAGCGACGGCGCAGCCGGCTGGCCCATGATGGCGGCAGCGGCGTGCTTGATGACTTGGAATAGTGTCATGGTTTCAAAGAAGAGACCCGCAGCACATGCGCTTCACTCCATCGAGGTCGGCTCGCAGGCGGGCATTGTTGAGAATGACGTCCTGCAAGACTTCCGGGCTAACCCCGCAGACTGCACAGACATAGGTATAGGGAAGTGCCCCATCCCAGTATCCAAAGATCCAGCCCAGGGTCATGGAGTACTCCTCCAGTTCCAGGGGCTTGTTTCGAATTCGGGCGCGCAGCAACTCTGCGCAATCGACCAGCGATTCGGGCATGTTGTCGCCACGGCGACTGTCACAGGCTAGGCTGATCAGGGCATCGACCATCCCTTCTCGTACCGACTCGCTCCAAAGCGAAGGGTCCGGTAATGGGTCGACCTTGGGAGGGGGCCGAACGATGGCGGCAGCTTCACCAAAGAAGTCCAGCTGCCATCCTGCTGTCGTTGTTTCCATGATGGTCTCCGGACAGGCACCCGGAGACCCACCTGCCGGCGGGTAACGGGTACCCGTGACAGGCGGAATAGGGCCGCCCAGAGAACCTGGGCGGCTAGTCGGTTAGGAACGATCGTGCGTTCCGGTACGACGGATTGGCGTCACAACTGCCGAGCGCTCGTACTTCCGTTCAGAAGATTCCGCGGGTTGGTCATGCGAAGGCTTCGGCGCGGAGTTGTGCTCCGGCATCGAGACCTTCGGCGCGGCCGGTACAGCCCTGCTCCACTGCAGCGCCTTCTCCTTCAAGTAGAAGAATGCGATTGCGGCAACAAACACACCGACGATGAAAGACTGAGACACCAGATACAGCGCCATGCAAAAGGCGAAGAGCTTGAGCGGGCGCTTGATCAGGTTATTGGCAAAGGATTCCATGGTTTCTCACGAGAAACAGTCAAAGGGATTTCCTGGACGGGTGCCAGGCGATTATTCGATGCTCGGAAGAGCAAGGAATCCAATGAGGCGCGCATAAAAGGCAACGCGCTTGCGACATGCCATGCATGTCGAAAGAACGCTGCTCGCGTGCGGAAAGAAATGGAGTCGGGGCGGACCGCCAAGTGGGCCTGTGTAGCCCAAGCGGAATGTCAGTGCAATCTGGCCGCCAAGTCGATGCGTCGAAGACGCTAGAGGTATCTGCACTCTACACGGCTAGTCAATGCATGACAAGCAGCGCGCTGTTGCATCGGGCCTCGCCTTCGAATCGCTAGTCAAAATCCCGAGCTTTCGCAATTTCGAAAGGAACATGTTCCTTGCACAACTCCCGACAGGGGTCCACTTGTCTATACAACCATCCCCATCTGAAGGGGGTGATACCTTAAATTCGTTTGGTACAAGTCGTTAAAAAGCACAGCGAAGCACTACCGATTCGAGCTTGACTTCGAAACCTAGCCGCTTTTCTCGAGTTTTCGAGTCCTTATGACGCTCGACATCGGCATATGCTTCGTACCGAAGATCGCTGCACCAGTTCGTCTCCTTGACATCTGCACCTACCGTGTAAGTGGAAGTGGCTGCCGCGATCACCGGGGCCGCAACACCATTCCGTAGGGGCAACAATGAAAAAGAAAGAAGAAGAAAGTCGCGAATTCAATCTTGTCGATCCCAAATCGCCTAACGCTTTGCGCGAACTGGTGACCCAGCAACTGGGTCACTTTATCGACGCCGGCGCCATCGGACGCATCGTGCAGGCAGCGCAGGAGATCGAACTCTCCCGCAAACGCATCCTGGCCGAACACACCGCCATCGGGTCTCGGCTATTCCAGATCTACCACGCCATCCTGACGTGCGTGCAAAAGCGATTGGGCGACACGCCGCGCGCTCGCCAGGAAGCCGATGACAGTCTGTACGCGCTCGCCGTCAGAGGCATGAGCATCTCACGCGCCTCTGTAATCAAGTATCTGCAGGCATTTCATCATTTCTCAGAGAACCACGACGCCTTGACGTTCCTGAACCTCGGTGAACTGACGATCCTCAAGCGTTCGGACATTACCAACGAGGAAGTGCAGCGGTTCATCGACGCGCGCAAGAACGATGAATCCTATTCGCGCAAGGAAGTCTTGCCCTATATCGAGTGGTCTCGACGCACGCATCAGGAACTCAATCACGTCATGGCCACGCTGGAAGCCGCGGAAGAGCAACTGAACGAGAGCTTGGAACGCCAGCGTGATCTCGAATCCCAGATGCGCATCATGCGCGAGCAAATGAACTCCGCCGACGCACTCAATGCAGCGCAGAAAGAGCAGCTGGATCGCACGGCCGGAGCACTCTCGTCTCAGACGCACGCCGTGGAAAGTCTGCAGCACTCCATTACACGACTGACGGAAGAACGACAGACCCTCCAGAAGGCGTTGGCCGACTCAAAGATCCGAGAAGTGGTCAAAGAGGTGAAAGTTGAAGTCGTGCCGCCTGAGTACAAGACCCTCGCAGACGCCGTAATCGGCGAAACCAGCAAGCTGGATGCCACTAAAGCGCAAGTCAAGGAAGCGGAGCGACGACTGGCGGAGGTCAACGCCGAACTCGAGCAACACGAGGCAAAGGAGGTTGACTCAAGAAGTCTGGCACTCCGCATCGATGGCCTGAAAGCCGATCTTGATGATGCGCTCGCCAAGCTTCGAAGCTCTGTCAAGGCAATCAAGGTGAAGGAACATGGCGCCGCGCTGCTGTCCTTGCGCCGCAGTGCGGAGGCATTCCACAACGAACTGATCGCCATCACCGGAGCCTGACATGCAATCCACACCTACCCGCTCCATCTTTGAGCAGTTCGTTCTGCCAGCATGGGTGCGAGATCGTGTGCTTACCGCGAACCTCCGGATCAGCAACTACGTCCTGAACACAGTCTCGGTTCATCCGACGCTGGACGATGTCTTCAGGGTCTCCAGCGAGAACCTTCGCTCCCTTCGAGAAGATATCGGCCAATCGTCGAAGGTACTGGGGACGCCATTTCTTGCTTATGCACCCACTCTCACGACCGTAGAGGACTGGCGCTCCTTCATTGAGGGTAGGATGCCGACAGTCACGATGGATCGTCTCAAAGCAATGGTGCCTCACAATCTATCCGTGGTGGACAGATTGGCACTCGAGCATACGAACCGTTCGTACATCAACGCTGTGTACGACCTCCTGAACATGTCGGTGTTGGCCGCACCGCTGATCGGCATCTCCAACGAGCTGGCGGCGTACCTGCGTTCTGTTCCACAGCACGAACTCGACGTGGCCATGACGGAACGTCTGATACCGCTTTTCCATTGGCGCTTTGCCGATGAGATGTTCTGGCTGGCGATCCACACAGGCCGCCTCTCGCGTGAAATGATTGCCCACTACCTGATGGAGCCCTCGCCGCTTCGCTCGGACCGATTGCGCCACTCTGGCGTATGGGGCAAGTTCCGCTTGGAGACGTTCGAGCGCGACGCTCTGTTCGAAGCGTTTCTGTCCTTTAGCTGTCGCGCCATGAGCGTTTGCTCACTGTTCAATACCAGCATTGAGCATGCGAGGAAGACCTACCAACGGATACACGGAAAGTCCTCGCCATCGGGCCAACCGCCTGCGTCGCTAATGTGGTATCTCGACTCCCCGCAGCGTCGCGTCCAGGCGACCTTTCAGATTTGGCTGTTTCGTTCCGCGATGGCCGGTGACGTTTCGACACCGGAGAGCTTCGTCGCAACGCTTGACATCCATCGCGCCTTCTTTGCTGACGATTGCAAGGTTCCGGCCGAGCGATCGCTGCATCTGGCCCGGTCGATGTCGATGACTGAAGAACTTGCGGTTTGGTCCTGCCGGAAGTGCGGGACTCCATATCTCGCATCGAATTCCTCCGCCAAGATCGAGCTTTCTCAGTCGTTTCTTTGCCCTTGCTGCAACGGGACATTGACACCCTCGCGTGGCGGGCGCCGGAACTGAGCCGATGCGGAACTTCGTCTTCATTGCAGCGTGACACCCCTCTTTCCGGGGGTCAAATTCGGCTCTTATTCGCCGTCTTGGTGTTGGTCGCTTTCGTATATTCTCACGTCCGGCCGGGGATTGCGGGCACTTGACTTCGCCCGCAGATCGGTAAGCTAAAAGTAACGGTCGATCCCCGGCCGGCAAAAGTCAGAGGAAAAAGAACAATGCAAAACTCCAAACTCACTCTCTCGGTGCTGGCCACGGCCATGACGCTCGCTCTTGCCGCGTGCGGTGGCGGTGGCGGTGGCGACGGTGGCTCCAAGAACCCCACAACGCCTCCCACCACACCAACTACCCCGCAGGAGCCGACTTCAGTGCCGCCGGCGACCTCCGTGCCGGCAGCTACCTATCCTAGCGGCGATCAACGGCTTGAAGCATATGATTCATTGAACGCCATTCGTCTCAAACTTGGCGTTGGCACCCTCAAGCAGGACGCTGTTCTCGACACTGCTGCCGATATGCACCTTAACTACATGAAGTTGAATGGTCAGGTGACCCATCTGGAGGCAGCAGACAAGGCAGGCTTCACGGGAGCGACCCCCTATGACCAGGTCGTTGCAGCGGGTGGCAGCAAGGGCCAATGGATCGGTCAAGTTGCCGCTGGTGCTGGCGGGATTGATGGCAAGGATTGCGCCGATGGCTTCAGGCGCACTGTCTATCATCTGCAAGGAATCACCAGCAATCAAGAGACAGTAGGGATTGCGGTGCATGACAACTACTGCGTTATCAATTTTGGCGTTGTCACTGGAGCTAAGGGCGGCGGCTATGGTCTCGCGCAATGGGGTGGGCAACAAATGGCAGCGAATGCCATGGCATACTACCCCGCTGACAATGATGTCGTGCTTGGCAAGTTTACCCCCGCTTCCGAATCGCCTAATCCAGCACCGGATCTGGCTTTTGCAGGCCATCCAGTGATGTTCCGCGTTCCCGCTCCCGAGGGCACCGATGTGCTAACAGTGACCAGTTTTACGCTGGCGGGACCGGGAGGGGCATCGGTTCCGGCCCGGGTGTTGGTGCCGTCCAAAGCTAAACCAAGCTCCGTGGCCAGTTCCATTGAAGACGCGAATCTTTACGCTGGCGTGGTATTCCTGCTGCCGACGCAACCCCTGGCGGCTGGCACCTATACGGCCACCTTCAGCGGCGCACGCAACGGCTCAGCGATCAGCAGGTCGTGGAGCTTCACAGTGAAATGAGCCCCGCCCTCTAGAGGCGCAACAAAAACCCCGCCGGTGCGGGGTTTTGTTTTGCTACGGACGCAAACACAGCGGACAAGCAGGCAGTGTTGCTTTTGCACTACCTGAGGCAGACTTCAAGCACTTCCAGCCCAAAGTTGCTTCCATTGCTAGGGTAGTTTTGCTTGCTGGCACCATAGCGATACGCGCTAGCGTTGATGCCGGCATTGACCATGCTATGAAAGTCCGTCCGGTCAATATAGCCTGTCCACATTTGGGAAGCGACAGTGCTCCCATTCCAAACAATTGAATAGCCCTTGCCTTCACAGCCACCATCCGCTGTACATTGGCCCATATCGCCGACCGCGATGAAGTACCTCGACGGGTCCCACATACACGTCGGCGGAGGCGACGGGGGCGGTGGCGGAGGGGGAGGTGGTGGCAAGTTTTGCCTGCAGTACGCCAAATTGGAGCCGGCACGATTCGACCAATAGTAGTCCGGCGCGCAGTTCGCTACGGTCATCGGCGGCGCAGGGAAACTAACTACCTCGGCGTGTGCTTCCTGGAGCAAAAGAAGGCCGAATGCCAGCGCGGCATGCCCCCTGATTCCCTTCATGCGCATAAATGCTTCTCTCTTAATATGAGCAGCCGGTCGTTACCGTTCCAACGAGTTGGCCGCCTATTGCGCCAACATCGTTACCGCTGTACCACGCCGCGGTTGAAACAGCGCTGGCTTGTGCGTACCAGTGCGTGCCGTTGTCGTTCAACCAAAAGTAAACGCCTTGAATTGGCGGTAGGACGTTGCCACTTACATTGATCATTTGCTGCTTTGAGGTGTATAGCGCCCACGCAGAACCACCAGGACAACTATCTTTGGTGATCCACATCCCATCCGTCACGTTCTCAATCTTTCGCGTAACAGACATACTGCCCAACGCGCTGGTCAGTGCGATGTATCGGTTGCCCTTGCAGATGTAGCCCACGTTCGTCCCATTCGTGGCAATTTGCCCGTCGTTACCACACCACATACCAGTCGTAACGTTTGCCACTGCAGTGCCAACCGGCTGCCAGATGCCGCCAGAGCAAATCACGTGGCCAGTGCCAGTGCTGCTTCTGCGGGTCGAGGTATCGACGGTGCACGCAGTACCCGGCGAGCCGATACTTGTCAGGTACGTGTCTGTAGCACTGGTCAGCGCCGTCGTCGCAGTCACGCGACCTGCGCTATTGACGTCGTTGCCTGCCATATCGATCGACGTCTGCATCCGATTCAGTTCTGGATGGCCCGGAACCTGCACCCGATACAAATAGCCGTTGTTGGCTTGCGCGCCGGTAAAGGCGAGCAACGACGCGAGCCTGCCGCTGCCCGGGTTCGTATAGTTGGCCAGCGGTACCTGCCACGCGCCATACGCTCCATAGGCTCGGGTTGCGACCATCGTCGGATCACCGTTCTGGCCTGCGTAGGGCACGAAGCCACCCTGAGCGCCGGCCTGCGCCGCGATCTGCACGAGCTGGCGTGTGTCCGTGATGGCACGCCCACCTTGCGAAGTGACAAGCGCCTGCAGGTTGTTCGGCGTCGGTTGCAGAACCTGGAGGAGCCACGTCTGGCCAAAGACGTTGGTCGCCGAGAATCCGGCAGGCAGATAGCCGCCATTGATCAGCATCGCCGGCGTAACGTTGACGGGCACGCTTGGCGTCGCCTGTGCGACCAGTGTCGCGGCTTCATCCTGCACGAACTGCAGGGCGGCCTTGTCGAACACAAGCATCTGGCTCGCCGCGGCGGCCGTCTGCACGTTCGTAACACCCGCCTTTGCCCACGTCACAACGCCGGCAAAGCTCAGAGTCGAGAGCATCAGTGCGATGAGATATCCGAGTATGGCTTCCATGCGATTCTCAGGTGTTCAGCTGGACCCAATGAACCAGCGCTCCAACGGGAATAGTCGAAGGCACGCTGTAAGCGGTGCCGGTAGAGAGGTTGATGGCCGTACCCTGGCTACGGACCCGGAACCACGCGAGACTGCCTTGCGTGCTCCCAAGCAGCGAGGCGCCGGCGCCGGAGGAACCTCGGACGAAGCCATACACGTCGCGCCCGCCGCCCGGGTTGGCTACGGCCATGCAGCCAGCACCAGTCGGCGCCACCATCCCGGACGGCAGCACCGGGATAAGGCTCGCGCCGACGAGGCCCGGCGTTGCGCCGGCGGTCGACACGCACGCCGCCCCATAGGCCTGCGCCTGCTGCGCGGTGAGCGTTGCGACGGATTCCATGTGGCCGGGAACGCCCGCCCCTGGCGCTGCTTGTGATACTTGCCAGCTTTGTGCCACGATGCCAAGGCTGAACAGGACCGTCGAGATCGGCAAGATGAGATAGCCCAATAGCATCCTCCTCAGAAAGTGGCGACAGCGCAGGAGATCACTGGAACGTGAGCGTGAAGGTGGCAGTCGCGCTACATGCAGCGCCAGCGGTGGCCTGATCCGGCAGGTTCGCCTGCGTGAACGTGGTGGTTCCCACGGCCAGCGAGACGTAGTCCTTGAGGCCCATGACCGTGCTGACACACTGCTTCGCAGTTTGGGCATTGCCGCCGCCGAACCGGATCACGCCTTGCGACCCAGCGCTTGCGGCTGACAACGTCACGGCGTTCCCCCACGGGTCCAAAAGCGTGGTACCGCGCACCATGTCGGACGGGAACATCCCGCCGGTGATCATTGCCGGGATGTTCGCAGTGGTGAAGTTGGTGTAGCCGTTGCTCCCCTGCGAGAAGCCGGCGCGGGCATTCGTGATCAGCTGCGAGAGGTTGGTCGCCACCACGCTTGCCTTGTGGTTCTGAAAGCCGTTATAGCCGGCATAGGCAATGCCCGCGAGCGCCAGCAGGCCCAGAACGATGGCGACGATCCGCCCAAGAATCCCATCCATGTCATTTCCCTAAAGAGCACGCCCTAGTTTGCGACGCTTCACCATCGTGGACGCGATACCGATGGTGAAGCGTGGTTTCCGATGCTTACTTACTGGAACGTGAGGGTCAAGGTCGCCGTGGCGCTGCAGGCCGCACCCGCGGTAGCCTGGTCCGGCAGGTTGGTCTGGTTGAACGTCGTCGAGCCGACCGCCAGCGTCACATAGTCCTTGAGACCAAGAGCCGTACTGACGCACTGTTTCGCCGTCTGCGCATTGCCGCCGCCGAAGGTGATCACCCCCTGCGATCCGCTATTGGCCGACGCGAGCGTGACAGCATTGCCCCAGGAGTCGATCAGCGTGGTGCCGCGTACCATGTCGGACGGGAACATACCGCTCGTAATCATCGACGCGACGTTTGCCGTGGTGAAATTGGTATAGCCGTTGTTGCCCTGTGAGAAGCCAGCGCGAGCGTTTGTGATCAGCTGCGCGATGTTGGTCGCCACAACACTGGCTTTGTGATTCTGGAACCCGTTGTAGCCCGCATAGGCAATCCCAGCCAGTGCGAGAAGGCCCAAGACGATGGCGACGATGCGCCCGAGAATGCCATCCATGAAAAGCTCCTGATGTGTATGAATACGGCGGTTGTTAGAACTGGCCCATCGAGGACGTGAGAATCGACGAGAGTGAGTTGGAGCCTAGCTGCAGCACCACGAAAGCAAGGAACATTAGGCCCGTGAAGACTGCCGACATCGCCATCCCTTTGGCGAGTAACTGGCGTTCGATCACTTGGGCGTTTTGCCGCACGGCCACCGTGATCTTTTCGGTGAAGTCGTCAAAGCCCGCATACGCGCCGATCTCGTCAATCAGGTCCAGCGACGGAAAGCCGTTCCCCGATTGCCGCATGGCTTCCGCCAGGTCCAGGCCATCAGCCAGTCCGAGGCGAATCGGCCTCAGACGCGAGGCCAGCCATGGCGACGCAGAGCCGATCTGAGCCTCCAGCGCGGCGATGTCCGGGACCTTGGCCCGCAAGAGCGCCACGAACGACATCGCCCAGGTAAAGCCGGTGATTTCACGGTACGCCGTGAACGGGAACACATGCTGGTCGCAGAATCGCCTGCCAGGCCCGCTCCACCGCGGCAGCGCCCACCAGCTCCAGACGGCATAAAGTCCGAGACTCCCGAAGATCACCGGTGCCGGCCATCCCACGGCCAACTGGCCCATCCAATACATGGCGTAAGCCCAATCGGTCCACTTCTCGATCGGCAGGATGTCAAGGAACTGCGGCACGATGTAGCCGCCGATCACCAGCAGGACGGCATACAGGCAGACCAGATACACCGTTGGTGCAAAGAAGCTCGCCTGCAGTTTCTGGCGCAGCCGCGTGGTCAGTTCGCGCACGTCCAGCACCAGCCGCATGGCGTCCGGCAACTGCCCGGCTTTCTCCCCTGCGTCCAGCACGCTGCGTTCCAGATCGCTGAGGCTCGCCCCCATCGCCGCCATCAGCGTCTTGCCATCGCGCACCTGTCGTCCGACTTCATGCGCCGCCTCGGCTGCGCGCTTGCGGCCTCGCCTGTCCTGCCGCTCCCGGAAGTCCTCAATGACTTGCGCGAGGGTCAGCCCGTTCTCCAGTTGGCTCGATGCCTGTTGATACAGGCGCCGGCGCATTGCCCAAGACAATCCGCTCATATGTCCTCCCGCATCGGAATAGCGTCAACGCTTCCCTCAGCGTCGACCGGGCTCAAACGACCGGCCAGCACGAGATCCATCGCGTGCGCAATCATGGGCTTGTCCGAACCCTTCCGGCGCCGATGATTGCGCCGCGCGGCCAAGACACCGTCGTCGATGAAGTCCTGCATCAGTTGCTCGCTGGTGACGACCACCTCGGCAACCGCCTGTTGACCAATGATGGCTTGGCCGTGGCAGTGATCGCAGCCGGCCCCTCGAACGCGCACCTTAGACAAGTCCCCCCACGAGCGCATGGCGCGAAGCATGTATTCCGGCAGCGGCTCCGGCGCCTTGTCGAAGCTAACGGAGCATTTCTGGCAGAGCAGCGGAACAATCCGCTGTGCAATCAGGCCGATGATCTGCGTGTGATTGGCGATCACCTCCATCGCCAGACGAACGTGGTCCAGCATCATCAGTCGGGAGAACGTCTCGAACGGATCGGTCACGTGCAGCGTCGTGAGCACCTGGTGCCCGGTCGCCGCGGCCTGCAGCGTCGCGATCGCCTCTTCCACACCCCGGATTTCGCCCAGCAGCACTGCATCCGGGTCCATCCGCAGAGTCATGCGCAGCATCTCCGGGAACCGCTCACTCTCCGTGGTGAGCTGGATCGCCCAATCCATCGGATACTCGGTCGGGTTCTCGATCGTGATGAGCCGCTTTTGAGGGAAGAGGCGGGCTTGGTGCCGCGTGCACTCAAAGAGGGTTGTGGTCTTGCCGCTTCCGGTCGGGCCGGTCACAACGATGACGCCCATGGGGCGGCGCAGCAGCTGCGAGATGAGTTCCACCTGCAGCGGCGTGTAACCCATCTGGCCCAGTTTGAATTCGCCGCCCGGCGCTTTCGGCGTGCGCAGATCGAGCCGTTTGGCTGCATCGACAGCATCCGCCTTCAGTGCGCCTTCGTGGTGCTCCCGGTATTGCAGTCGTGCAACAAGGAAGCCGCCGCCGCTCTCCACCGGGTAGGCCGGTCCGCGCACGATCCGCACACTCGACAGCCCCGTGCCCGGTAGTGCATCGCCCGCGATCTGCGCGTCCTGCACGTCCAGCGGGTTGTAGGTGGCCGCCTTCACCGTGGCGAGGCCGGTATACATGGCGCGGATCAGGCGTTCCCCCTCCTCACGGCGCATCGACAGCGCCGACACCGTTCGCAGGTCGCCCTTGAGGCGTACCTGAATCTCGGTGTGGTGCTCGCGCACCAGGATGTGAATGTCCGAGGCGACCAGCACAGCGCAATCCGCAATCAGCCGGCGTGCGAGGGTCAGGGTCTGGAGGTCGGTGTCCTGCTGCTGGCCAGCGCCGCGTTGCTGGCGCAGCACGGCAAGCTCCTGCGCGGAGACCTTGCGTAGTTGGGGCGCGGCGCCAGCGCGGCGAAGTTTGGCTTCCCAGGTCAGAAGACGCGGCGTGCCGAAATGCCGGCCATCCACGTAGATGTCGCAGCCGTGCACCGCCAGCACTTGCTGCACGTTGTCATCGGTCAGGCCCAGCTCCTTGGCGACATCCTCCACGTGCAACCCGCTTTCCGCGACGCGTTGACGAAGCGCCGCCGCTTGGTCAGCCGTCAGATGGTCGAGGTTGTAGGCAACACGGTCGAAGGTGGCAGGCAGGTTGCGGGGATAGAGGATATGAGGCTCAAGCACCTCCGGAGGCTTCGGCAACGCGAGCGCATCGGACTTCACCGACGGCTCGGCCCGGGTTGCAAATGCGGTGCTTCGTCCCGACTCACTGCGTGGACTGCGCCACAGACGAGGGATCGTCGCGATCATTGTTGTTGACTCCCAGCAGGCGGCACTGCGCCATCCTGCATTGCATATAGCCTTCCGGTTCCTTTCCATGCCTGGGCGGCCGCGTCGTAGCTGACTTCCGTCAGTCGCAGACCCGCCACCGCGTCCAACCCCTCGCCCAAGCCCAACCACGGCGGTGCACCGAAGCCGAAGTCCGCCGTCATTGCGAGCCACGGATCAACCGGCGTGTTGCCATCGGCCGGAAGCAGCGGCGGCGGCGAGGTCAGCTGCAAGCCCACGCCGGTACCCTGTGCATACGTCCACATCGAACGCTGCGCTTCGGCAGGCCGATTCACCGCGCGCGACGAAGGCAGGAAAGCCGCCGGCGCATTTCCGGTCGCCGTCGCTTGATTTCCGTCGGCGGAAAGCGCGCCCGGCGCGTTGGCTGCCAAACCGCCCTCCCGCTTCCAGGTAGTTTCGATCGTCAGGGCCGTCGACGTGGCAGGCTTGCAGCGCCAGCTGGAGAGCGTCCAGCCCGCGTCCGCGAGGGCCTGGCGGTCCCACGCGCGGCGGCACGCCTGCAGGAAGGCGGTCGGCGTAGCTTCCTCGACCCAAGGTACCGCCCGTTGCCGAGCAGCCTCATTGGCACGCTGCGCTGCAGCGATCGCGCGCTGGCGCATCAATTGCGCCTCGCGCTCAGCTTCCTGCTGCTGGTCGTACCAGTACCACCCGCCCACGAAAAGGGCCGCCACGCCAGCCGCCGCAGCGACGGTATAGGAAGTCGACTTCCAAGGGCCGGTCAGGACGTCTCGCATGGCTGACACGCCCTTCGACGCCCGCGCCATGTTCTCGAGATCCCGAACCGTTCCCTCAACCTCCGCCCATTCGCCCAGGGCACGATGCCGCTCGCGGACCGGTGCCAGTTCCTCGAGCGTGCCAACCCGGTCGCCACCGGCGATGACGGCGTGCCCGTGACGGACGGCGATGTACCAGTAGAGGCTGCCCTGCAGATGAAAGAGCCCCCTCCACGGCTGGCGGTGCTGGCCTGCCACAATCGCGGCGAGCGGCTTCAGCCCTGCCGGCTTCGCGCCGGCAATCGCTTCGCAAAAGCCCGTCTGTATGGCGCCTTCCGCGCTTTCATGCACGACGCCCCAGCGGACATTGCGGCCAAGTTCCAGCGCAACCGCGCGCAGGACGCTCTTGCTCGGCTGCTTCTCCTCGTGATGCCAGGTCAGCCCGATGGCAAAGCCACCTTTCAGTCCGGGGAATGACAGGATCTCCGCCATCGCTCACGGCCTCAGCGTGCGCACGCGCTTGCCGTTGGCAAGCTTTACCCCGCCGTCGTCGATGCTCACGACCTTCCAGCCACCGTCCAGCGAGTCGCCAGCCTGGACCGGCACCGTGCGGCCGCTGACATCCACTACGGCGTTGTAGTGACCATCAAACGCGCTCAACGACACCAGCCGGGGCGCTTCCGGCGCGAGCCGCGGTGCTCGCTCTGCAACGCCGCCCGTCGGCATTGGGCCGCCCAGCGAAACCGACGGCACGCCGGCTCCCGGCGGCGCCCCAGCAGGAGCTGCCACCATGGAATCCTCGGCACGCTTCACTTCCGCCTTGAACTTGGCGATCTCGGCGCGTGCCTTCCACAAGGCCAGTTGGGACTGCAACGCAGCGAGTTCGGGCGCGTCAGTAGGGCGCGACGGTTGTGCCGTCTCCACCTGGGGCGCGGCAGCCGCTGTGGGTGTCCCATTGGCCGCCGCTGGGGTGCCAGCCACCGGCTGCGCCGCCGAGCCGGTCCCCGCTTGCGACGTCACTGAGCCGCCCCCCGCCGATGCGATCGCCGCTGCAACAGGGTTCGACATCGTCGACGCCCCATGGGCAGGGACGGTCACCGAGAGGCCGACGGTAGCGGCAATGGCCAGCGCGGCCGGGGTCCAACGAAGATTGAATGAGCGATTCTGCATGGAATGGTCTCTCTGTTACAGCAAGCGGGCCGAGATCATGATGGCGATGACCGTGTCTCCCTTGAGGGCACCAACCCCGCCGCCGAGCGCAGCCATCCACGGCTCACCCACGCCGTTGTTGGTCGTGGCCGCCTTCTGGTTGCGCAGGCCGGTGAGTACCAGCGATTCGCCGGGCTTCAGCGTGATCGACTGCGTGAACCGGTTGGTCGGCATGGTGCGCAGCTGCACGCTGGTCTGGTTCGCATCGCCGCCCGAGTTGAATCGCTGCAGTGGCAGCAGGTCCGACAGCGTCATGTCGAAATTCATCAGGATGCGGCCATCGGCAACCTTCGGCAGGAAGTTGCTGGTGAAGCCGTAGGTCACCGTTCCGGTCTGGATGGAACTGGTGGAACCCACGTTGGCAGCCAGCGTCGTTTGCGACTGCGCGACATAGTCCTGCAGCGTGGCGGTCTGCAGAGCCAGCACTTTGCCGTTCTGCGTCACGCCCGAGCGCGATACCACCTGTGACACATTGCCGAGCGTCGAAAGCGCTTGCACCACGGCCTTGCTGCCGGCGAAAGGACCACTCATGATCGTCGCGCCAAGATTCATAGGGGTGGCGCTCCCTGAAATCGTGGGCGTGCTGACGGAACTGAACGAGACGTCGGGCTTACCGCTAGAGCTTTGATAGGCAAGCGACAGGTTCAGGCCAAAATTGTCCTCGCGCGTGACGCGCACCTCGTAGACCTGTACGTCGATGGCGACCTGCTTGCCATACATCGCCACGAGGCTCTTGACGAACTGCTCAATGCGGTCGCACTGCACGGGGTCGCCGGTGACCGTCAGGGTGCCGAGATTCTTGTCGACCACGACGTCGGCGCTCGCGCCAGCGACTGCCTTAGCGGTCGCCTGCAGCGTCTCCCAGGGCTTCATCTCGGTCGACATCGTCATGGACTGACCGCTTCTTCCCGCCCCGCTTCCACCAGACCCGCCATTGCCTCCGGCGCCGGCCGTGCCGCCGGAACTGCTGTCCGACGTCGTGATCGAGCCATTCATGGAGGACGAATCCGCGAGGCTCGGCAGCATGAAGGTCCGGGTTTCCGTCCTGAAAAACGAGACCGTGCCGTCGTTGTAGCGAGACCAGACCCCAAAATGCGCCTCGACGGCATCCAGGAAGCCCTTGAAGCTGCCTTCGTACCTGAGGGTCAGGGGCACAGTCATCGCCATGCCGGCACCCTGGCCCGCCACAGAGGCGCCGGCCAGCGAGGTGGCCAGGTCCACGCGGGGCGTGCCACCCATCGGGATAGGACCAGTCGGCCGCGCAGCGCCGGCCGGCTGGGTCGGCGCGGTGCCAGACACAGCGGTTGCGACGGCGGATGCGTCTACAGTCGCACGCACGCCGATACTCTGTGCGATCCAGCTCGCGGCTTCGGTCAACAAGCCCAGCGTGCCCCTGAACACCACATGCTTGTTGTAGATGTCCGGCTGCGGCTTGCTGGCTCGGATCTTCTCTCCCATCAGCCAGGCGCCTTCATGCACCCGGAACACCGGGCGGCTGCGTGGTGCATCGGCGTAAGCCGCGTGCGCGTCGCTGCCGATGGTGTTCTGCAAGTTGCGCGTCTCCATCACACCGCAGCCGGACAGCAGTGTTGCAGCCGCCACGGTAGCCACCGTGTAGCGCGCCGTATTCCTCTTCATTTGCATCATCACTGAACCATCCCGTTTTGGCTGATAATCACCGTGCGATTGCCGCGCCAGCTATCGCCCACCACGTCCGCACCGTTGTTGGCCAACTCTTCGACCACGCGCTTGACGGCGCTTTCGAAGTCACTGCCGTAGTCCTTGTCGCCGGGCACAATCCAGCCGTCCGGGACATTCCATGCGACGGTCCAACCGGCCCGATTCGCCCAGTTCTGAAGCTGCTGTTGCACCGCCTCCCCTTTGACAAGCCGGAACACGGCACTGACCGTGGGCGCGACGCTCGGCACTGCCGGCGTGCTCGCCTTGTTGGGTGCCGCGGCCACGGAGGGAGAATTCGCGGCCAGCATGGTCGGGTTGGCGGCAGCCTTGGCGGCACGAAGCGGCTGCAGGTGCTGCCAGCCGTCGTTCGACAGCTGCGAGGCGTGCGCCGCTGGCATGATCAGGCCGCTCAGCAACGACGCTGCGGCGACGGCAATGCGGATGGTTCGGTTGGATTGGCACATAGGCGTTCGGTTGAGGTGAAGGAACTACCGCAAGGCGGCACGCTGCAGCGCCTGCCACCGCGCATGAATCTGGTTGGCGTAGCGCAACTGCTTGTCGGGTGAGGAGGCGTTGTAGGCCCCCACTGCTTTCCACGTCGGCCCGAAGCGCTGGATGTTCTCGAACAGGATCCACGCGCCGACGTAGGCATTGATGCATCCATCAAACAGGTGGGCTCGCGTGATGCCGTACCGGCCCAGCCGCGGCAGGTGGATCGAGTTGATCTGCATGAGACCAATATCTTCCGAGCCGTTGGCATTGCGGTTCGTGGCCCAAGGACGCATGCCGGACTCCTGCATGGCGATGCTCCGCAGCAGCGAAGGGCTCACCCCGTGAAACACCGCGGCATCGTCCAAGCAGTCGGCATGGGCAGCGCCGGTCAGCAAGGCCATGCACACGAACCCGATCGCTCCGATCCTCACAGCGCCACCTTTCCAGGCTGCTCTTTGAACCGGACCTGCGGCACGCGATCCACGTAGACCACGCTCCCATCCGCGATCACGGTCAGGCGTGCTGCAATGCCGTTGAATTTGTAGTAACGGTCCTTGTGCTCGCCGTTGCGCTGGTGCTCATCGCCGAACACCGACACGCTCACGAGCGACTTGGCAAAGCTCAGGTACGTGGCGCCGTCCTTCTCGAAAACCATTTCCAGGCCAGCGCTGTTCCCATTCGAGAACTCATAGTCGATCTCCGGCGCGCGCGTCACTTCCACGGACTTGCCGTCCGCGCTCGCCGTGAACCGGTCGACTGTCGCAAAGGACAGTACGCGCTGGGTCTCGTCCCACCTCGTCCAGATCTTGCTGTTTGAAGCGTCCCGCAAGACCAAGTCCTTGGGCTCCTGCTCGAACCGGATCTCGATTCGGCCCTGCTTCGTGTCGCGGATCGCCATGGCACCGAATGCCGATGCCAGCGTCGGGCCTTCAGGCAGCGGTGTCCCGGCTACCGGCGTTACCGCATCGGCAGGGGCTGCAGGCAACGTTGCCGGGGAAGCAGGCAACGTGTTAGCTGTCGTGGCATTGGCCTGAAGCTTCCCGTCAGGGGTTGCGGCTGCGACGTCACCCTCGACCACGGCGAAGCTCTTCGGTGGGCCGGCGCGCAGCGCGATATTGCGGCGGCTGAAATCCACCTCACCGTAGAGGTTGCGCTGCTCGAGCACGCGGGCAAGCGCCTGCAGCCAGTTCTCCCCGCCGCGCGTTTCGAGGATCACTTCTTCGGTCAAGGGGATGTCTTTCTGTGCGGTGCCGCTCCATCCTGCCGGCGCGATCGACTTCACCAGCTGCGCGAGCGGCAGGTTGGACCGGCCAGCGCGCATCAAAGGCTGGCTGGCATAGCTGCCGATCAGTGCCAGTCGCCCAGAGATTGCGGCGGGGCTACGGGCCATATCCCCTACTGGATTAACCGGCTCCGACGTGAAGCCGTTTGCACGCTTCCAGCGTGCGACGACAGGCTGCCCGCTGACCGAGTAGCGAACGACGTCGGGCACCCCATCGATCACCCAGTATGGGCCGCTCTGGATTGCCCCATCTGCCTGCACGGCCTGGCCATGCCTCGGCTGGATGTAGGTCGACAGCCCATCGTTGAACACCATCGCGGGGCGATCGGCGGCGCGCGCGACGACCTGATAGTCGAAGTCCAGCGGGTCGGTGTCGGCCGCCATGGCGTTCGTCGCCACCAGAGCAAGTGCGGAGAGGATAAGCGGCCTGATCATTGGAATTGCGCGACGTGTTTCATGAATCGGGAGAAGTACGGCCCACCGCGCTCCGGGTTCGCGCTGTGGTACCACGCCACCGCCTTCATGGCGGAGCCGCTGCGTTGCAGGTTCTCGGTCAGAATGTCTTCTGCCACGCGGATGTTCGTCGCCGGCGCAAGCGCATCCCATGGCGAAGCGAACCGCTTACCGTGGTAGCACCAGTTCACCTGCATCAGCCCGACATCGAAATCGCAGCGTTGGTTGGCAAGCAATCGGTTGATGGCGCCGTAGGCTTCCTCGCGCGTCGAAAAGAACTTGCCGCGGCCGGCCACATTGAGCGTCCACGGCCAGGGTCGGCCTCGGTAGGACGACTCATTCATGGCAATGCCCGCTGTGATCTTGGGATCCACGCGGCTTCCCATCTGTGCGAACGGTTCTGTCTTGGGGGCACACGCCCAGCCGCCGCGCCGCTCGGCCAGCGCTTCCTGTGCGGCATCATTCAGTGCGGGCGGCCGCAGCCAACCCTCGCGCACGAACAAGGCGGCGATCGGTACAGGTTTGCCGGCAAGCGTGACAACTGGGCCAGCCTCCGCACCGGGATCGATCTGTGCACCAAGCAGGCGCGCCGACCATCCGAGGAATGCTTCGAGTCCGCAATACAGGACCGGATTCCCTTCGAGGGTGTGAACACGCGCCCGACCATCGACTTTCACCACAATGGCGTTCGGGCTAATGACCGCGTCGATCGTTGCAGGTTGTGCACCAGCAGTAATGAGCCCCGCCCCCGTCAGGACGAGGATGCCGGCAATCCGCTTAGTCACGATAGGCCTCCAGCACGATGTCATGCTTGACCTGGACCATCATCTTTTGCCCCGGCTCGGTCGTGATGGTCGGCCGGATATTCTGGTTGCGGTTCAGGATGGTTTGCGCTGTCTGCGTGGCGATTTGCCCCGCGGCGTTTCCGTAGGCGACCAGACCGGCCGGTCCGACGGTGGTCGTCGTCGGGTTATCGTTGAAACGAAGCGAGAGCGCACCGATCACCAGCGCACCGCTGAAGATCCTCAAGAAGTGGTTATTGACGTCACCACTGTTGCCGGCGGTCCCATCTGGATCGGCACCCTGCATCCCCAGGAGCGGCACGGTTTTGCCGTTGGGCAGTTGCATGCGCACGAACGCTGTGAGAAGGCGCTCCTGCCCGACAGCAATGTCCGCGCTATACATACCGACTAGCGTGCTGCCGGCAGGGATCACCTTGCAGGTACCCTGCACGGTGTCGTAGATGTCCTGGGACACGGTGGCGCGTAACTCGCCGGGCTTGTCCGAGTTGAGGCCCCCGGCAAACACTGCCGGGATGACGAAGCCTCGGCTGACAGTGCATTTTGGCAACTTGCCATCGAAGCCGGTTCGCAAGGTGCTCATGCTCCCGGCGTCACGCAGGAACTGCCGGTCACCGGAGACTGGCTGTGGCGTCGCGTTGTCCTGTGCGAGCGCGGCCGCATTCGCAGCGCCCTGGCGTACGGCCACCGCTTGCTGGATCGCGCGCATTTGCGCAGGGTCCGAGACATCCGCGATCCCGGCTGGCAGTCGCCCCTGATTCAGTTGAGACTTGCGCACGCCAGACTTGAACACCGGTGCCGTGAAGAGATCATCCTCCTCGTTCTTCTTGGCATCCACCGTGGGCGTCGCTTTCGCGCCGCCGTTCAGATCGGCAGCGGTCAGCACCGGCTTCTTGGAGTCCGGCGTAATGGCTTCCTTGCGCTGCTTGTCGGCTTCCTCGCGAGCCTTGTCCGCCTGTGCGCGAATCGCCGCCTCAAGGCTTTGCCCATTGTCAGCATTGCCCGCGCGCTGCTTGATCTGATCCGCCCGTGTCTGTTCGGCCTTCGCTTCAAGCTGTTCGTCCGTGACGGTCTGGAAGTAGTAGCCCAGAATGCCCACGATCAACGCCGAAATCCCGCCGAGTGCGAACATCACGTTGCGGGGCAGCTTCCCCTTCACCGTACGGACTTGCGCATCGCTCACGGAAACTGCGTTTGGATCCATCTTCGAGGCGCGCATCAGAACAGCCCCAGGACGCGACGGCGCCCACGCTCGATCTTGATCTCATCGTCACCGGAGCGCAGGACGATGGTATCGGCGAGGCGCTGCACCACCAGATAGCCGCCGCGACGAAGCTGATTGACCACAACAAAGTCGCTGCCGTCCTTCACCAGCGCGACCGGCCAGCTCTGCAACGCAGCGGCAGGCAGTCGTAACCAGAGCGCCTTGCCATCGTCGAACGCGGTCTCGGGCTTAAAGCTGGCGGTGCCGGAAATGGAATACTCGAAGTTCAACTGGTCCGGCGACACCGCGACGGCGTCAGGGTTGCGCGCATCGGCCCCGGCTGACCTGGCATCCTCCCCTTGCTCGCCGCGCGCATCGTTGCGCGCCTTGACCTTGGCCGAGATGGAGGTCGGAATGCGGAAGCGCACTTTCTGGTAAAAGATGCCGCCCAGCGGCGAGGACACCAGCGTGAACTCGTAGCTGCGCTTATTCGTGTTCACCGACAAGGTATTGACGAGACCCGCCGCCTGCGGCTTCACGTAGAGGTGGTTGGCGCCATCCGTGTCGTAGTCCCAGCGCACGTTCTCGCCCCAGGCCGGGTCGCCAACGATCTGCTCATCGTCCGGGAACTCGATCGTCGTGACTTTCAGAGGCGCGCTCAGCACACGGAAGATCTGGTCTCGGTTGTACGTGAATACGACCAGGCGTGAATCACCCGGCAATGCGATAGGATCGACACCGCCGTTGAACGGATTGGCCGGGTTCATGGCATCGCTCAGGTCGCCGATGCCAAGACCGGCGACGCCCGCGCCGAGGTGGCGCCCATTCTTTTCCGCAGCATTGCCATCGGGGATGGAAAGCAACAGTGACAGGCCAAGGGCGATGGCCAGCGGGAGAAGTCGGGAGGGGGTACGCGCTTCCATGGGCATAGGCACGGCTCAGGCCGCGGATTTCTGGATGGAGAAGAAGATGGGGAAGACACCGAAGGGGTTCGTCCCAAGCATGGCTTCCTTGTCCGCCGGCTTGACCTGGTAGCGGAACGTGATCGCGTACCGCTGCTTGCGCGGTTTGTACCCATCCTCGGTTGTCGTGGTCACGAACTCCACCACCACGGTGCTGTCGGGCAGACTTGCGATATTGGTGAACCTTGGTTCCCGGGTGAGCGTCGGCGCGGACATCACCTGCCGGAACGGCTCATCTTCGTCCACCCATGCCTTGAACTGCTCCTTGGCCGATCCCAGCATCTGCTCTCGCACTGACCGCAGATTCGCCGCCATGCGCGACGACTCGATCTGAGGCGTCAGAATGGGCTCGATGGTGAACCACCGCTGCACGAGGTCCTTGAGCGCGGCCTGCACCTGTCGTTCATCCGGATGGAATGCGTCCAGTTCACGCGTGATCGGCTTGCCGGTAGCATCCGCCGAGACGCCAACGACCTTCACCACCGACGGCGGCGGCTCGCGGGTCAGAATGGCGGCGAGGGCGACGCACGCGGCGCCGACCGTTGCGAGCTTCCAGTGATTGCGGTCCACGGTGATGCGCGTGGTGCGGTCGAAAATGACTTGTTCTGGACGCTCTTCGCCATACATACCTGGCGCAACGGTCAGGGGCTTGGCTTTGTCGGTGGATCTGCGTAGGAATCGCATGATGCGGCGGGCTCTTGGGATGCCGCTAATTGAATCAGCGAATTGACCTCAACCTGCCCTCGAAAGCTGTGCCAATTTGCAGAGCTTTCCAATTTTCCTCTCGCTTCACCTCAATTTGAGGCCTCCACAGCCTTCGGGACGGCTCGCCCAGCGCCAGCCGCTATGCGGCCACCCGATTTCCCGCGGCGAAGGGCGCCAACGAGGCGACTACCTTCGAAAGCTCAGGATTTGACCGCGTCATTCGCTATCTTGAGAAGGAACATGTTCCTCTTGCTACGACTTGAGCGGACCGGCGCCGCACGACTTCGTCAAAAGCTCTTGAAAATCGCCTAGCTTTCAGTCGACTACAGGACCGTTTGCCCGCCAACAATAGCGGGCATGGAATCAGCGTCCACCAACCACCCTCTTCTGCAGCTCACGCAGCTTGCCGACAGCGCCGTGTCGATGTTCTTCGAATCGCTGGCGCCGTTGCACGATGTCATTCATGCGGATGACGTGGCGGAGGTCATGATCAATCGCCACAACAGCATCTGGGTCGAGCGACGCGGCATCATGACCCGACTCGATATCGAGATCGATCCGTTCAAGATCGAGGGGGCGATCCGTTCCCTGGCGTCGTCGGTAGAAAAGTCCGCGGTGCGCGGCACGGCCCAAGGCATCATCAACGCCGGTCACAAGGGCCTGCGGATCGCCGCCGTGATGCAGCCAACGTCGATCGACGGCCACGCTCTGAGCATACGGCGGCATCGCGAGAAGAACATGCGCCTGTCGGACTATGTGAAGGCCGGCGCGTTCTCATCCCGGCATGCGCGCACGGAAACCGAGACGCCCATCTTCTGCGGCCCTGTCGAGGACGACGCACTCGCCCAGGCGCTCGGCGAGCTAGTCCGCCAGCGCAAGAACATCCTGGTGGCAGGCGGTACGTCTTCAGGCAAGACCACGCTACTCAATGCCATGGTCGGCGAGATTCCGCCGGAGGAGCGGGTCATCACCATCGAGGACACGACGGAGCTCAAGCCCAGCGTGCCGAACGTCGTGCGGCTGCTTTCCAACGCCGACAAGGGCGTGACCACGCAGCATCTCGTCGCGCTCTCTCTGCGCTTCCGGCCAGACCGGATTCTTGTGGGCGAAGTCCGGGGTGGCGAAGCGTACGACATGCTCCAGGCCTTTAACACCGGCCACGACGGCGGCATGGGGTCTTTGCACGCACCGAGTCCCCGCATGGCCTTGTCTCGTCTTGAAAGCATGGCGCTGCTCGGTATTCCACCCGGCTCGGGCTGGAAAGTCGAAGACATGCGTCGACTCATTGCCGATTGCATTCACTACGTTGTGCACATGAAGCGTTCGGGAGACATGCGTGTGCTCTCCGAGATCATCGAGATCAAGGGCTTTCGCAACAACGACTACGAATTCCAACGCGTTTTCTAACTCAGGAGTCCTTCCGCATGACCACCCCATTCTCCCTGCGCGCTCGCGCCACGGCACGCAAGTTTGCACCGTCCGTCCTGCTGCTCGTCGGCATGATGGCCGTTGCCACCTCCGCCGTCGCCGCGGACGATTCGTTCCTCGGCAATCTTGGCAACTTCATCTGCGGAATCGCAACCTTCATCAACACGAAGTATCTGTTCGTCATCGGCCTGATCGTCATTGTGCTCGGCGCCTACGCCTATGCCAATGCTGAATCGAGCCTCTCCAAGTTCATCTCGGGGGCTTGCGTTGGCGTCGGCCTGGCCGCGGCGGCGCCTTCGATCCTGAAGACGCTGAATATCGTGGCCGCCTGCACCGGCTTCTAGCATGAGAAAGCACCATGTGAGTATCGGCCTGTCGATGCCTCGCCTGATCGCAGGCGCGGTGCGGGGCCTCGCCATCGCCAACGGCACCATCGTCGCGCTGCTGATCTATGTCACCTACCGCAGCGGCTGGGAGATCCCGGTGTCGATCTTCGTCATCGGCCTTTGCACCCATGCGCTGCTGGCGTGGCTGACGAGCCGAGATCCGTGGTGGAACCAGATTCTCAACGTCTACAACATGTACGGCGACCTGTACGAGTCGGTGCCCTGGCACGGCAAGTCCGACGCGGTGTTCCGCCGGCCGTACGGCTTTGACAGTGACTTGCCATGCTGAAACTCAAACGCCGGCCACTGGCTGAGATCGTGCCGTGGCTCACGTCCCTTACCCCTGAGCTGATCCTCAACAAGGACGGCTCCCTTCTTGCGACCTACGAGTTCCGTGGCGTCGATGCGGACAGCGCCGATGCCAGTGACATTACATCGGCCCGTGACCAGCTCGATCAAGCGTGCCGATCCTTCGACAACCGGATCACAGCCTGGTGGCGCCTGTCCCATCGCCGAACCACAGGTTTCATTGACGGCGAATTCAGTAACGCTGCGGACGCCCGCCTCAATGCGCTCAACCGTACGCACATGACTACGGGCCGATACTTCCGCAACACGCACGCGCTCAGCATCGCCTATACACCCGAATCGGGCATCGCCAAGTTCTTTGAAAAGATCGGTTACCACATGACGGTGGGCGGACGATCGGTCTACGGCGCCATCGTTGAAGCCGCCAAGGATACTGTGCTGTCTCGCAGTGCGTTCGCCTTCGATATAGAGAAAATGCGCGCCGATACCCTCCGCTTCGAGGCCATGCTTGACGCGTTTGCCGGCGGCATCCCGCGCATCAAGCCGACCCGGCTCACGATGCAAGACAGCTATAGGGCGCTGCACCAGGTTGCCAACCCCAGCGTGCCGCCGCGTCGCATCCGGTATCCGGTCACGTTGCTCGACACGCACCTGACGGAATCCGAAGTGACGGTTGGCGCCGAGCGACTGTTGTTCGAATCCGCCCACGGCAAGCGCTATGCGGCCGTTGTCGCGGTGAAGGAATGGATGAGCTTTCAGGAAGCGGCGCTAGACAGTCTCCTGCAAGTAGATGCCGAGTTGGACATCTGCATCATGTACCGATTTCTGGACACCGCGCGCGCCACCGCCTACATCGAGAAGGTTCGCCGCTTCTACAAGATGGCCGCGGTGAACCTGCGCTCCATGATGAAGCAGTACGTCTCGAAGGAGGAAAACGAGAACGACGAAGGCCGTGAAGAGCTCGCCAAGGAAGCGGGTCACGCCCTCAAACGGCTCACCGCCGAGGGCGTGCAGCACGGCTTCGCCAACATTTCGGTGATTATCTACGCGGATTCGGAAAGTGAATGCGAGGACGCCGTCAGCGAAGTGGTCGGCGCATTGACGAACGCCGGCTTCGGGGCGATCCGCGAGAAGGCCAATCTGATGCCTGCCTGGAACAGCACCCTGCCCGGTCGCTGGGACAAGCAACGGCGACTCCAGTTCGTCGAAGCGCCTGCCGTGTCCGACATCGCGCCCGTCCGTTCTGTCCTGGAAGGTCCTACATTCAACGCATGGCTGAGCGAGAAGACCGGCGCCGAGGTTCCCCCGCTCACCTGCCTGCCAACCCGCCACCGAACCATCCAGCGCGTCGACATGCACCAGCGGGGTGGTAATGGTCATTTGTTCGTGATCGGTCCAATTGGTGCCGGCAAATCCGTGTTCCTGAACTTCCTGGTGTCGCAGGGCGACAGGCACAAGGCGCGTCGGATTCGCTTCGACAAGGATAGGTCTACCCGCATTCCCACGCTTCTCAGTGGCGGCACCTTTATCGACGTGACGGGCAAGTTCCAGACCAGCACGCCGGTCAATCCCTTGTCGCTGCTGGCCGATCCCGCGAACTTCACCTACGTCACGGAATGGCTGACGCTCGCCCTCGAGGACGATGACTTCACGCTGTCGCCGCAGCAGGTCCAGGACCTCTTCGAGGCCGTGAAGCTAGTCGCGGGATACCCCCGCGAACGCTGGACCCTCAGCTCGCTCTCCACGATGCTGCATGCCGACCTGCGCACGCGGCTTCAGATCTGGCTCAAGGGCGGTCAGTACGGTCACTTCTTCGATCACGCCGAAGACGCATTCGCCGTCAGTGACAACCTGTGCATCGAGATGGGCGAGCTGTTCCAGAAGTATGAACGCGCAGCGGTACTGTTCACCGACTACGCCTTCTACCGCATCAGCCAGTCGATGGACGGCATCCGCTACACGATCATCGAGGTGGAGGAATGCGGCTTCTTCTTCCAGAACGAACGCTTCTATAGGCGCTACGAAGATTGGATTACCACCATCCGCAAGCTCAACGGTTCCATCTGGTCGGCTACGCAGTCTCTTCGCCAGATTGCACGCGTCGCGAACTTCGAAATCCTCAAGGAAAACATCGCCAACTGGGTCTACCTGCCTAACGGCCAGGCCAAGACCAGCCCGGAGCTCTACAAGGACAAGTTTGGCCTGACCGATGATCAGGTTCAGCTGATCTCTGACGCGGTGCCAAACCGCGACTACCTCCTGATCACGAACACCCAGACCCGGATGCTGCAGACGGCGTTCTCCGACGAAATGGTAGCCATGCTGCGCTCGGACGGTGTCGCACAGTCCATCTGCGACAAGCACCATGCGTCGGGCGAACCCGACTGGCAAGACCGCTACGTGCGCGAAATGCTCGCGCGCGCCGCATAACTTTGGAGAATCAACGTGAAGAAGTGGGTCGCCAACATCGCCATCGCCACTGCCGTCTTCGGGGCTTCGTCGGCCCACGCCGCCCTGCCCGTCACCGACTGGGTGGGTCTTGTGCAGACGACCATGACGGCAATGCAGTCGCTGAAGACCGAGGTCTACGAGAATACCAACATCGTCTACCAGTACAAGATGATGGCCAACCAGCTCCTGCAAGCCACGGGCCTGGACGCCGCCGCCCTGACGGAGCAGCTGGACGCGATCAAGGATGACATCGGCAAGTACGAAGTCTACGGCACCTCGCTCAAGGACCTGTATGGCACGGTCTCAGACAATGCCGACTATCTGAAGAAGATCCAGAGCATGGTCGTCGCCTCGGGCAAGACCAAGGAGCAATGGTTCGAGGATCAGCGCAAGTTGCTGAGCAACGGCGACAAGACGGCCAAGAACCTGTTCAGCCTGGGCGAGCAAATCTTCAAGAACACCCAATCTGTCGCGCAGCGCCGGCAAAAGATTCAGGCACAGGTCAAGCTCTCGCCGACGGCTCAGGCGGCGGCGCAAACCACCAATCAGATGCTGGACGTGCTTGCCAGCCAGAACTCGGATTTGCTGCAGCTCATGAGCGTGCGGGCCCAAGCGGACGCGGATAAAGACCAACAGAGCGTCGCAAGGGCAACGCAAAGCGCTGAGGCTATGCGCGCGATCACGACTGCGCAGGATGACGAACTCCGGCAGTTGCGCGCCCGCGTGTTCTCTCGCAAGCTGCAAGCCGACTGAGCAGGTGCCGGGAAGCCATGCTATTGCGTCTATTGATTCTACTGGTCACTGCTGTGCTATTGCACGCAAACGTGGCTTTCGCTCAGACCGAGATTCCCCCCTTGATGATTGGGTCGCAGGCGGAAGAATCCACCAAGGCCCCGCCGTCATTCTCCGGCCCCAAAAAGGCCGTCGCTGAATCTCTCAAGAGCTGGGTCGGCCAGTTCGATTCCTTCCGGAGCGGTTTGATCGCAAGCGCTACACCGCTGAGTCAGACCATCCGATCGGAAACCGACAAGGTAGCGTATGGCTTGGCACTCATCACGCTGGCGCTTGCCGGCATCCGATTCGCTGTGACGAACGATCCGACCACGGCATGGACGGACATCTTTGAGGCGTTCATGCTCTTGGGGATCTTCGCAGCGATCTATGTAGGGTACGACAAGTTCGCACCGGGAATTTTCGACTGGTTCAAAATGCTTGGCGACAAGATCGCCGGTACTCGCTCTAGCAATCCGGCCTTGACGCTCATCTCGGTAGGCGCTGGCTTCCTGGACACCTACAACCAGGCAATGGACGCGGCGAGCGGTCTCTCCAAGCTTGGCGTCGCACTGTCCGGGATCATCCTCATCTTTACCTTTGCCGTCTGCGCGATTGCGGCCCTGCTCTACAGCTTCTTCATCGCTTTAGGGGAGGTGCAGGCCGCCGTCGGCATCGTCGTGGGGCCGCTCGCTGTTGCGCTCGCATTCTCGGATTACTCGCGCCGATTCTTCTTCTCCTGGCTCGATTTCATGATTAGCGCCTCGATGTACACGGTCGTTGCCTCCGTCATGGCGCGACTCGTCTCCAGCGCTTTCACTTCCACCATGGTCGATCAGACTGACATCGGCACCCAGTCCCTTGCGGGCGCTGCCTATGCGCTCGGCGTCGCGATGTTCATGCTGCTTGTCGCGCTGGAGATCCCCAAGATAGCGGGCGCGATCTTCGGGTCCGGTGGCGGGCTGAGCGGGGGTGCGGCCGGGCGTCTTGGTATGAAAGCCGCTAGCGGCATCGGCGGGTTCCTGGCCAAGAAAGGCAAATGATGACGCTCCATCACCACTTGCCTCCCGCGGCCTTGCTGGCATCCCACGACAGCCGCCTCGCGCTGGTTCGACAGTACGCCAACGAATCGAACGAGGAAGATTTCGGTACCAAATGGCTGAGCGTCATGGATCGCTGCGCCGCGTGGTTCTCCAGCATGCCGCTTCGGCCGACCGAGCACGCCGAACCGGGGGGAGCGTTCCGCGCGACGGTTGAAGCGGCCTACTTTGCCATGCGGCTGTCCGGCGCCCAGAAATTCGCCGCAGACCAGACCTCGGAGCGCCGGCGCCAGCTTGAGCCTCAGTACCTGTATGCGCTGTTCCTCGCAGCCTGCTGTTCGCGCCTGGACGAGCCTTGCCGCAACTTCCAGTTTCACCGGCAGCGCGACGGAGCGGAATGGGTTCCTGCCGCCCACGGCGCGTTCGGCGCATGGCTTGGCGATGACACCTACCGGGTCACCCGTCGTGAGGCGCCTCTGCCGAGCGAGCGGATGCGCACGGCACTGCTCGCGAGGGAAATTCTGGGTGCGGAACGGTTAGGCACATTTGACAGCCAAGTGCTGACCGAGCTGTTCGGCGCCATCAACCCAGATCCCCGGCCAGCCGGCCTGGAAACGCTGCTGCACAAGGTGGTGCGTCAGGCCATCGAGACCGTCACCCAGTTCGAGTTGAAGACCCGTCGTGCGGCTTTCGCCCCGGATACGACGCCTGCCCCGTCAGCGCAAACGCTGGCCGCTGATGCCATCACCGGCGCGTCGACGCCGCCCGCGCAGGCGAGTGCGGATGCGGTGCCGGTGCCAGCGACGGCGAGGGCGGAAGTGGAGCAGCCGATGGCTACGAGTGACTCGGATTCACCCTCCCCGGCTGGAATCCATCAGGCAGGCAGCAATGCGAGCGCGCAGCAGGGTGCGTCGCCTAACGCCTTACAGCTCGACGGTGCTCGATCCTTGCGCAAAGACCCACCGGCCGAGGATCCGTTCAAGGCGATTGCAGGCACCTCGAACCTCATGCGGGAGTTCTTCAAGGCGCTCTCTCAGGACGCGGCAGCCGGTAAGACGAAGGTGACCCGCGTTGAGGGAAAGGTTGCCATCAGCAAACGCTCGCTCGGCAACTATGGCATTGCCTCCGAGACGCTCATCGAAAATCTGCGCAAGTTCAAGCATCTCTACAAGATCGTGGGGCAAGACATCCTGCTGGTCAACGAGGTTGGAAACCTGATCTTGCCTGCCTCCGAGGCGCCCGACGCATGAACCAGTACATTAATCACTTTCGCCCCATCTACGAGTTCCGCGCAGTCGTCGGTTGGGCGTTGGCTGTCTTGCTGCTTCTGGTGAGTGGCATGCCCAACAGTGGCTACTTTGCGCTGGGTGGCATGGCATTCCTGCTCTTTCGCTCCAGCCAGGTGTGGCGTGCGCTCAGGTTTCGTCTTTCCATCTCCACGAAATGGCTGACCCTCATCGGGATCGATGATCTCCTGACACAGAGCCGCAAGTTGCGCTCGGATGACAAGGATGACGATGCCATGTATTTGGGTACCGGCTACGAATGGACCCAGAAGCATTGTCAGATCGCCCACGACATCCTGCGTATGCCGTCGAGCGACATCCCGGGCCTGCCAAAATGGCTGCCAAAGGACACCGTCAAGGCTATCGAGAAGGCGTTCGCCCCGGAGAACAGCATTGCAGACCGATCGCCACAGGGCAAATCCTGGATCGGAGGCATGGAATCCCTGCGTATTCCCGTCCCCTTTCACTACAAGGCGATGGGCGGCCACACCTCGATCAGCGGTACGACCGGTTCAGGTAAGACACGGACGTTCGAACTCATCTCGACACAGGTCATTCACAACCCGAATGAAATTTTGATCGCGATTGATCCCAAGAATGATCCCGACTGGGTCGCGAGGTGCAAGCGCGAATGCGAGCGGACCGGCCGCAAGTTCCTGTATTGGAAACAGGCCGCACCATCGCAGTCTATCCGGTTGAATCCGCTGGAAAACTGGTCTCAGCCCTCGGAAATTCCAACGCGTATCGCCCAACTGATGGAGGAAGGCCCGTTCCGCCAGTTCGCCTTCCTGTTTATCGACCGTGCCGTGAAGGGCGAGCTCTATGTCGGCGACAAGCCGAACCTCCGATCGATCCTGCAGTACGCACAGAACGGCATCAACAATCTGCTTGAGCGCGGGCTCGAGCGCTTTTTCCCTGAAGCCGGGAAGCCCGATTGGGAAGAGGAAGCCACAGGGTACATGCAGAAGGTTGCGCAGAAGGCGGGCGGCACCCGCCTGGACGCCATGGTCAGCCTGTACATCGACCGATTCTCCAAGCTCGGCAACGGGCATGAAGCGATCGACGGCCTCATCTCGACCTATCAACACGACCGCGACCACTATGGCCGGATCATTGCATCCGCCCTGCCCCTGCTGCAGATGCTCGCCACGGGCGAGACAGGTCTAATGCTGGCACCAAAGGCCGACGACTTTGAGGACGACCGCGAGATCTGGGATATCGACAAGGTCATCAAGCAGAAGGCCGTTCTCTACGTTGGGGCGGACTCCCTTTCCAATTCGATGGTGGCACAGGCTGTCATGTCGATGTTGCTAGCGGACATCGCTTCTGTCGCGGGCGCGATCTATAACTTCTACGCCAAGCCGCCCGAGATCGTCCTGGTGGTCGACGAAGCCGCCGAGGCCATCAACGAGCAATTGCTCCAGCTGTTGAACAAGGGCCGCGGTGCCGGCTTCAAGGCTTTCGTTGCCTACCAGACCCGCTCGGACTTCACGGCCAAGCTTGGAAACGTGGCCAAAATGCAGCAGGTTTTGGGCAATTTGAACAACCAGATCGTCTTACGATTGGAAGACATCGACACGGCGCAATGGTTCTCCGAAAAGGCCGGTACCACCGCTATTCGCAACCTGGTCGTGTCGAGCAGCACCAGCACCGGAACAGAGGCCCACATCGGCGAGTTCAGCGGGTCGGTGTCCCGTTCGGCCCAGCTTGAGAAGGTACCACTGATTCCGCACGACCTTGTCATGCAACTGCCGAACCTGCAGTACTTCCTGCGAATCTCTGGGGGCGCTGTCTACCAGGGCCGAATTTCCATCATCAAAGACTAAACACCAATGCGCAGCAGCCTGTTCCGACAAATCGTCAAGGATTACAAGCTCTCGGCGAAGCTTTCGCCGGTGTTTTCCCTATCGCCGGACCTCGATGACATTTGCACGCGTGTGGTCGACTACATCGGCGTGAATTTCCGCGTCCGCGAGGAGCCACTGGTCAAGGAAATGCTGGCCGATGGAATCACCGCCTGGCGTGCCGCGCGCAAGCACGGCGACCCCAACCTCGCTTTCATGAAAGGCCTGTTCTCCCGCGCACATGAACTCTATGGCAAGCGGTACGCGGCTTTCAAAGGCGAAAAGTACAACGTCTGGTATCCGTTTCACGAGTCGATTCCAGCGTTTGAGCAGCGCCAGCCTGAAGGCTATGTCTGCCGGGTCGTCGACGAGCCGGCGCCGGGCGCAATCACGCAACGCTGCGCTGCGTTTCAGCTCGCCGCCCGCGTGCTGACTGGCTACACCTTTACCCGCTACTTCGAGACCTACGATGTCGCTGGCAACTTTGCACAATGACGCACGCCGCCTTGCGATCCGCCTCAAACAGGCTCCGGCGCGCATGGCTGCCAAGCTTTGCGGCGTCGACCCGGCGCTTGCCCTGCGCATGCATGGGTGGCTGACCGCTCCGCCTCAGAGTGCGCCGGTGATGCCGCAAGCCTTCACCACTGGGGCAGAGGCGGCATGTTTCGCGCTCATCAGGATCTCCGTGGCCAAGCCGGCTGTCTTCTGGGGCGCATTGCTCGCCTTTCTGAGCCTGCCGGTATTGCTAGCCCTGCGATGGAGCTGACATGGCAAATAGCCGCTTCGCATCGCACGTACGCCTTTGGCTGATATTTTCGCCGCTGATGATCTGCACGCTCGCTCCGTTCATCCAGGACGAAAGCGCCTTCGAAATCAGTGAGGCGGAACAGGCTTCGGTTGAGCGCGTGCTCGGCCAGGACAGGGCCGACGTCGCCGTGACACTGGCCAACGCCCGCTTTCACCAATGGTTCATCGAGAGCGGCGTCGTCAAGTCGTCGTTCTCCGGCTCCGACGCCCAGACCGGATTTGCCGATGGCGGCGCGTCTGACTTCGGTAGAAGTTGGATGCAGCACTTCTGGCTAACCATCTACCGCGCACTGTATCGTGCAGCGGTCGGCCATTATTGGCTCGTTGGCGCAATCGTTCTGTTCCTTGCCCTGTTCAATGATGGAACCGTGTCGCGGAAGATCCGCGCCGCGGGCGCCGGCTTTGCCAATCCGGTGTCCTTCCATGTGGCGGCACACGGCTTGATGCTCTGCTTTGGCTTCGGCGCGTCCGCCCTGCTCTTACCTCTTCCCATGCTGGCGACCTGGTGGACCTTCGGGGTCTGCCTGGTCGGCTTGCTCTGCTGGCGCCTTGCAGCGTCATTCCACGTCGGCAAGTAGCCGACTCCGCAGCGACTAACAAGGCCGGGTGTCCGGCCTCCCAAAAGGAGAAATCATGACCACGACCGATCTGACCCCTGCAGATGAGCCGCTCCAGGAAGTTGGTCCGACCGACGATACCGTTGCACTGCTCGCTGAACCGCCTACCACGCTTGGCTCGATTGATAGCTCCGGCGATGTCGAGACAGAGCTCGCGGAGATGGAGCAGTCCGCCGATGCGCTGCGCAACGAGGGTCTGATCTCGACAGCGGACCATGAGGAGCGCAAGGCCCAAGTGGAACGCACTCGCAAGCTGTTCCGTGACCTCGCGCCCGAGGACCGCCAGGCGATCGTTCGCCGTCGTCGTGAACTCGGCCTGCTGATCCTCAATCGCGAGCTCGCCGGCGCGGCAGTTGTTCCTGTGGCGCTCAAGCTCAATCATACGCGCCTGCGCCCGCTCTTCGAACAATGGTGGCCGTACATGAACCGCATGTCGCTGAACCTGCAACGTTTTGGCGCGGCCACGTTCTCGCGTCCCGAACTGTCGGCGCTCGAGAACTACCTCGAACGCGAGCTCTCGAAGATCGAGGACTATGTGGACGAACAGCTGCGTGTGGCGAAAGCCTACCGCGAGCAACGGGAACAGGAGATGCGAGCAAGAGGCGAGATCGTGTTCGTGCCAACGATCCAGCGCCCGTCCCTTGCTCTCGAGGTCCAAGCGTACTCCCGCTTCTCCGTGCGAGCACTGCAGGTTCTCATTAAGTTCGACCAGGCCATGGATCAGTTCGACTTTATGGTCTGGAACGGAATCCGTGACCAGGGCGACGTCAACGACGAAGTAACTCGCTTCCTGCGCAAGTTCCAGCCGCTGGGCCTGCGGAGCTACACCACTCATCTGAAGCTGATGACAACTGTGCGCGGTATCTGACGGATTGGTGTCACTTGCTGTGAGTATGTCGCACCTAATGTCAGGGTCTCTCGTTTAGCTGTGTGCCGCGTCCTGTCACCTCGTGACTCTTCATGGCACATTCTGACATTAGATGTATGCAAGTGACATTTGCTATCACGGCGTGTGCCACATCGAGTCAGGCTTGAAGTAGTCCAAGTCCATTATTTCCGGTCAAACATCATGTCTCTTGCAGAGACCCTTGATAAGCTCAACCCGTCGCAACGCGAAGTCGTTGACTGCCGTGCCCATTGCGTTGCAATCGCTGTCCCGGGCGCCGGAAAGACGGCGACCATCGCGGCAAAGGCCGCGATGCTGCTCTCAGCGCCCAACGCGAGGGTCGGTGCCGTCACCTTCAGCAAGGATGCTGCCGTTGAGTTGCGCGACCGCATTGGGTCACTTGCGGGCAGTGTCGCCAAGAAGAGGCTGATGGCCGGCACATTCCATTCACTCGCCTACAAGCAGCTCAGCAGCGGCGTCGAGGGAAAGCGTGATATCGCCACCGATGGAGATCGCATCGGGTTGCTTACGCAAGTGCTTTCTGACACAGGGCTGGACTGGAAGGTAGAGGATGCCATCACCGCCATCGAGGCCATCAAGACAAACTTTGGCCAAGTCCAGGCAGGGACAACCGAGGAGGTCCTGTATCGCGCCTATCAGGACTCGCTGGAGCGCAATGGGAAGATCGATTTTCAGGACATGCTGCGTCTGGCGGTCGAAGGCATGCAACGCGGCTCGATTGCGCCTTACCCCCTCACCTATCTGCTCGTTGACGAATTTCAGGACACCGATCCGCTGCAGTATCAGTGGATCGCGCTCCATGCTCAGGCAGGTTCGATTATTACGGTCGTAGGCGACGACGATCAGAGCATCTACGGCTTCCGGTCGGCTCTGGGATTCCGCGGCATGGAGTCGTTCATTCGGCAGTTCGACGCGCAACCTGTGGTGCTGGGCAACAACTATCGCTGTCATGCCGAGATTCTTGGCGCTGCCGACAAGATCATCCGGAACAACCGCGACCGGATTCCGAAAGTCCTCGTCGCTCACAAAGGTCCAGGCGGAGAAGTTGCCTTCCAACGATTCCCGGACGAGTACGCCGAGGCAGTCGCCGCAATGGAACACCTCGCGCCTGCGCTCTCCAAAAGCCAGTCGGCGGCGATACTGGCCCGTACGAATCGCATCCTCGATCCGGTCGAGGCGGTTTGTCGCTCCCACGGCATCAAGTACTACCGGGCGTCGGGAAAATCTATTCTCAGTCGCCCTGAGGGTGCCCTGATGTGCAACCTTCTGGAACTCGTCCAGAAGACTAGGAAGACCGGGATCGACGCCTTGCTCTCGTTCGTGGGTGTCGGAACGCATGAACTGCGACTACTCCACAACAGTGGCAAGACCACCGGCGAGCAGCATCAGAGGAAGGACCTGGTCGAGTTGGGTCTGTCCGAAAATTCGGCCGACAAGTATCGGGAGCTAATGAAGCGTTTGGCTGAATGGCGCGCGCTCTGCGACCGGCAGTTCTACTCGTTAGTTTTGGAGGGCGTGCACGAGTGGATGATGCAGCACGCAGGTGTTGATCAGGCCCGCCGCGCCATCACGACGACGTATGACGTGCTGTCGCGGTTGAACGGTCCCTTCTCCGATCGCTTGGAAATCCTGCGGCGAGACAACAACAAGCCGGCGCCTGATGCGCTGGTGCTGACGACGATGCATAGCTCGAAAGGCCTCGAATGGGACCGCGTCTGGATTATCAGGGCGGAGGAGACGGTCGTCCCCGACGAGAAGAGCACCGAGGCTGAGGAGCGCCGCCTCTTCTATGTAGCAGTGACGCGTGCCCGGCAGGATCTACGGGTATCCATGACCAAGAAGAACCCGACTTCCAGGTTCATCCTTGAAGCAGAGCTTGGGTGACTTGGTACGTGTCCTGCGGTTGAGTAGAGACTGCTCGACGAGATGAGCAATTGCAGCCGCCGATGTGGAAAACAAGAAGGTACTGCACGCTACCCCGCATTACGCCGCCGGCGAATGTTAGCGCAAGGCGAATGGAGCCCGCCGATCGAGTCGCCGATGCCTTCGGCGCCCTGCAGGAGCCCATTATTCGCGCGGACCCTTCTGGAGCTAGCGCGACCAATTGCATTTTGAAGGAGTTGTCGTTGAGCCCGTAGGCACGTCCCAACAAAAAAAGCCTGGAGTTGGCGCTCCAGGCTTTTTATCGGCATAGACAAAAGGGGGACAGGCTTCGAAACCTTCTTGACTCGAACCTCTAAGACAGTTCGAGTCTACGAAGACTCGCCCTTCCCTGTCAATGCTCTCTCCACAAATTCGCGCGTTGATCGAAGATGAATTTTGGCTTCGAAGGGCTTCCTATTGCCCAAAAAAACAACAGCATGCGGCGGTGCATTGCCTGCTCCAGCCTCGATTGTCAGCGATGGCCGGCAACCCAAGGCAGCCAGGTGCGATGCCGGGCGGCTCCCTGAGCGGATCCTCAGGGCGATCGCATTGGTCTACGAGTCGGACGGGCTCCGGGCTTTGCACATCACTAGTCGGCAGGTCCTGGCCACGCTCATCCGCTTCGCACTGAACCAGAAGGATCCCACCGCGCTCGCCTTCATAAAGAAGTCAACGATTGCGCAGCACCTCGCGGTTAGCGAGGCCACTGTCTATCGAGCGCTTGGCGCACTTGAGGACGCCGGGCTTATTGAGCGTGAACGGCAGCAACGCACCAGGGCGCAGCTCGAGGTCGTTGGACGGATCGGGTTCACCGCAAAGTTGCTGCAGTGCATCGGGATCGCTGGCCGGCAACTTGGGTCTGCTGAACCTCCTCCGACCGGCCATGATGAGTCCCAGTCCGGCACTACATGTCTCGCACCGGTGAGTGGCGTAAACAACCCCAAGCAGTCTTCTACGAAGAAACATCCCGGGCAGGGAGTCTTTGTACAAATTGACGATCGGGCAGTCCCCATTGATCTGGCGCCTCTCGTGCGCGATCAAGAGCTTAGGACGTCAGCCCTCTTCCTTCTGATGCGGCTCGCGAGGGAGGCTGGCCACCGACTGTCGGACGTCGTCTCGGCATCCGGCGATGCTCTCGGGCCGCTGCGGGGGCGAGAACTGTTCGCCTACCTCAAGTCGCTCCTCGGAAAGCCGATCGACTATGGCCATGTGGTCCGGACTCGGAAGGCCCAAGAAGATGAAAGGCACGCAGCCGACGCTCGGGCCGCGCAGGACCGGCAGGAGGTTGCCCAACTCATTGAGCGGTACCGCGGTAGACGGGTGTCAGCACCCGACGGGCGGATCTATGAGGTCGACTCGGCGTCGATCGTGATCACCGAGGCCAACGGCCGCCGAAGTTCATTAGGGCATGGCCAGGCGCGAGCCTGGCTCATCGAGATGGACAGAGCAGCGACTGGGCTCACGCGTGCCCTGGCCCAGCCGTCGTCAGCGACAAGGTCATCGTCCGCCATGGCACAGGCAGCTATTGAGCATCTTCGCCCCGGATGGTCACTTCAAACTCCCCCACTTGTGGTCGGGTAAATTCCCCCAGGCAGGACGAGCTGATTATGAGTCGGCTTTCTCTGATACAGCAAGCCTGGTGGCCGCTTCCTTGAGGCGATAGCTTTTGCCTTCGAACTCGAGGAGTTTGGAGCGGTGCATTAGACGATCGAGGATGGTGGTGGCCATGGTGTTGTCGCCGAGGTATCGCCCCCAGTCCTGCACGACGCGGTTGGACGTGACGATGATGCTGCGACGCAATTTGTAGCGTTGGTGGACCAGCGTCTGCAGCAGTTCGGCGGCGGCATCCGGGATGCGTTTTGCCAGGAACAAGTCGTCGAGCACGACCAGTTCCGGTTCGAGCAGCATCTTGAGCAGGCGGTCCTGATCGGTGCGCGTGTCTACGGCGTAGCCGGCGAACACCGTGTCGGACTCGACGTAACGCACCTTTATACCCTGCAGGATGGCGTTGTAGGCGATGGCCTTGGCGATGTGGCTTTTGCCGGTGCCGGGCTTGCCAATGAGCAGCGCGTTGTCGGCGTCGGCTAAGAACTTCAAGGTATGCAGCTCGAAGCAGGCTTGGCGCGGCAGCTTCGGGTTGAAGGCCCAATCGAACTCGGCCAAGGTGCGGCGCTCGTCCAGGCCCGACTGCTGGTAGCGCCGCTCGAGTAGCCGGGAGCGGCGACGATCCAGTTCGTCCTGCAGGATCATGGAGAAGGTTTCGAGGAAGGGTTGCTGGCTGGCCTGGGCTTGCAGCACGCGGGTCTCCAGTGTGGCGGCGATGCCTGACAGGCGCAGGTCACGCAAGGCACGGTCGATTTCTGCGAGACTCATGGTCATGAGTGATCTCCTTGGTTTGCGGCGCTTTGTCTGGCGCCGAGCGTGAACAGGTCGGCATAGTCGTCGCCGTCCCGGATCAGGGGGTGTTCCTGGGTCAGGGGCAGTTCGCCCTGGATCGGTGTATCGAGAGCGGCCAGCGCCTGCTCAAGCAGACGTTCCGTCAAGGCCTTGACCCGGCGATAGCTGGGCACGCCTTCTCGCAGGGCGGTTTCGCACGCCTCTTCGATCAACCGGCGTGGATACCGCCGGACCAGGCCGACGATGCCCCACAGCTTGCGCTGACCTACGCGGCCTTCGGTGTCGAACAGCAGTTGGCACAGGCGCTCGGCAGATGGCCCAATAGCTTTGGCCTGCACCAGGATGCGACGTGTCTCGCGTGAGGGATTAAACAGGCGTTCGTCCTGCGGCAGCACCACCGTGCCGGGCCTGTCCGCCAGATCATGGCTGCGCAGCAAGACTTGGGTATTCAGGTCCCGGATCTCCAGACGATGCGCGTATTTGCGCACCAGCACCCGGCTGCCGACGGCCGCCGGCCGGGCGGCATAGCTGCTGTGGTCGACTCGAACACAGGTGTCGTCGTAGACGGTGTAGACACGGTCGGTGAAGTACTCGAAGTTTCTTGCCGGTAGCGCCCTCAGGTGAGGACGCTCTTCTTCGAACATCGCCTGAACCTGGCGCCGTGTGCTGCCATGGACCCGCTTGGAGGCCCATTTCTCCTCCCATTGCTCAAGGAAGGCATTCTGCGCCTCGATCGACTCGAAGCGCCGCCCTTTCAGAGCAGTAGCCTGCGTATGCTGGATCGCATTCTCGACTGTGCCTTTGCGGTCAGGATCGCGTACCCGTGCCGGATCGGCTACCACCCCATAATGGGCCAGCATGGCTGCATACACCGGGTTGAGCTCGGGTTCATACAGGTCAGGCTTGAGGACACCTTCCTTTAAATTGTCCAGCACCACGTACTGGGTCGAGCCACCGAAGTAGCGCCAGGCTTGCTCGTGCAGTTCCGCCCAGACTTGCTGGCTCGATTTCCACACCACGCGCCGGAAGCTATGCCGCGAATGGCGCAGCGTCATCACGAACAACCGCGGCTTGCGGTAGCGGTCTGTGCCAGGCACCCGGGTCGGCGCCCCCTCGCCATAGTCAACCTGCGCCTCCTCGCCGGCTAGGAATTCCAGTCGGTCGAATTGCTTTGGCGCTTGGTGGCGCAAGGACCGAACGAAACGCTTGACGCTTTCGTAGCTGGCGGTGAAGCCGTACTGATCGACGAGATCTTGGTAGATCGCCGTGGCGTTCCGATGCAGTTGCACCTGGGTTCGCACAAACTCCTGGTATGGCGCGCACGCCGACAATTGATGTGCACCAGTTGCCGGTGGTCGGGGTGGGGGAATTTGCGGCTCAGAGCCGGTGGTCACCGTGGGGGAGTTTGCCTGCTGGGCGGCGGCAAATTGCGCTTGATATCCCCGAATCGTCTTGCGATCGACGCCGGTGATCCGGGCGATCTCCCGCTGCCCCTTGCCAGCGGCGATTAGCGTAGCGATGGTGGTCTGTAGATGTGGCTTCAAGACGTTCACTCCGGCAACCCCTCTGCTTCTTATTCGAGGGGAACAAGGTAACGTCCTGCCTGGCGCTCACATCACTTGCAGCGCCCATTCAGGTGGGGGAGTTTGAGGTGACCACAGGTGGGGGAATTTGGCCGACCATCGGGGTCTTCGCAGCATCCTCGGCGGCAGACCTGCCTGTCGGTGGCTGAGCTCGGGGGCCTAGTTACGCGCTCCAACGCGCTTGAACGCGATTGAACGCGCTACTTGAACCAGCCGGTGTTGAAAGTTACGCGCTTCAAGGCGCTTGAATGCGCTTCAACGCGCTTCAACGCGCTTGGGAGCGCTATGGTGCGCTTGAAGGCGCTAGATCAGTCGGCTTGCTTGATGCGGGCATCGTCATTGCGTATTTGGTGGGCCGGGTGGGATTCGAACCCATGGTGTCCTCGCGGAGACGGATTATGAGTCCGCTGCCTGCAACCAGCACGGCGAGCCGCACTTCTCAGTGCGGCAATTGTCCGCATGCGACGGTAAGTTCTCTGCAATCGCGGTTCCTTTCCCTTGTCCTCGATGGGGGGGCCTGTCCGCATTTTTGTGTGCGAGGCGGTTTTGAATTCTTTCAGCCTCGGGCGGCAGTAAATCGCTCGCCATACAGAATAGCAAACTGATTCATGGCGGACTTCCAGTCATAGGTCGTACGAACGGTCTTGGCCAGAACGTTGCGCAGGGCCAGCCATAGCAACTTGATCGCAGCTTCATCCGACGGGAAGTGCCCCCGGGTCTTGATGATCTTGCGCAACTGCATGTTCAAGCTTTCAATGGCATTCGTGGTGTAAATCACACGCCGGATATCGGGTGGGAACACGAAGAACGGTGTGACGTGCTCCCAGGCGCGACGCCACGACTGCACGATCATTGGGTACTTGGCGCCCCACGGACCGTCGGCGAAGTCCTGCAGCGCCTGTCCTGCCTCCTGTTCGCTGGCCGCGCTGTAGATGGGGCGCAGCGCCTGTGCCAGCACCTTGCGCTCCTTGTAGCTGGCGTAGTCCAGGCTGTTGCGGATCAAATGCACAATGCAGGTCTGTACCGTCGTGCGGGGATAGGCCGTGGCAACGGCCTCCGCCAACCCCTTGAGGCCGTCGACCACCGCGATCAGGATGTCCTGACAGCCTCGGTTCTTGAGTTCATTGAAGACCTTGAGCCAGAACTTGGCGCCTTCGGTCTGCTCGACCCACAGGCCGAGCACATCGCGCTGGCCGTTTGCCTGGATCCCCAAGGCCAGGTACACGGCCTTATTGCTGACGATGCCGCCATCGCGGATCTTGACCCGCAATGCGTCGAAGAACACGACCGGGTACATCGCTTCGAGCGGGCGGTTCTGCCAGGCGATGGTCTCGGCCATGACTTCGTCGGTGACCGAGCTGATGAAGTCCGGGGAGACTTCGGTTCCGTAGTTCTCGGCCAGAAACGCCTGGATCTCGCGCACGCTCATGCCGCGCGCGTACATGGCAATAATGCGCTCATCGAAGCCGGTAAAGCGCCGCTCATGCTTCGGGATCAGAACCGGCTCAAAGCTGCCATCGCGATCGCGTGGCAGTTCGACCCGCACCGGGCCGCGGTCGGTGATCACGGTCTTGCCGCTCAGACCGTTACGCGCATTGGACTGCTCGGCCGGCTTGGGCTCGCCTGGCTTATAGCCCAAATGCATGCTCATCTCGGCGCTCATCGCCCGTTCGATGATGGCCTTGTTGAACGCCAGCATCAGGTCCTGGACCTCGCCGGGCGTCATCGGCCCTTTGACCAACTCATCCAGCAAGCCCTCAGGCAAAGCAGGCAGCGGCCCGCGGGCCGCTGCCTGAGACGCCACCGTACGTTTCTTCTTCATCGGCATATCCATGGTCATTACCTCTCATGATATGCCTCGTACACAAAATCTCGGATAGGTCCCGATGGGGGTAATGTTGCCCTCAGGCGTGCCTAGGGATTGGCTTCGGATCCACCGAGCTGGGAAGGAATCCGTGCCTTTCAGGCTGGGGAGGAAGTCAGTGGGATTTGATGCGCCCGAACACGAATTGTCCCAAGTACCAGGCCAAATCCGGATTTGCCAAGATGGCCTCTTCGGGCACAGACGACGGCTCGAGTTTCATCCGCCTCAGCACGAGTTTGCCTTCCCTCGAGACGAGCCATGCACGAACGAGTTCTCGGCGTACTTTGGGGTCCGATGACGTGAAGTATTCGCGCCCTTGCCGCGATTCTTCGTTCATGCGAGCACGGGTCTCGTCTTCACGCGAGGCAACACTGCGCTCCACACTTGTCTTGACAGCGATCTTCGTGGCTTCCTTCTGTTCTTCCTCGACGAGCAGCTTGGTCTGGACTTGAATCATCGTCCGTTCGGCATCTGACATCCGCCAGTTGTCGCGCAAGGCCTTCATCAAATACCCAGCGGGACTCTTCTTAATCTGACCGCGATTCAACTTAAACCGCGTGTACTCGATTGCCTGCAGAATGCGATCATCGTTCCATGTCTCGCGGTTCTCGGAAATCTCGCTGAACTGCCGGGTGGAGAGGTTGAACTCTTCCTTCAGAATCTTGTAGAGCTGACTGGCATCGGCCAGGCTGGCCATGACAGCGTCGGCAGTGTCCTTACGCTTGAGCAGGAACCGAATCCGGTCGACTTTCTTTGACGACGTGGATTCGGTTTTGGTTTCATATGACAGGTCGATGTCCGAGATTTCATTGATTTCACGGACCGCCGGCTCAAGCCAGTCACGCTTGAAGTATTTAAAGATGGTCGCATTCGCGCCCATCTTTCCCGGCCAGGTCCGCATCTCATCCAGCTTGATCCAGTCTGTACGCCCGTTAGGCACACTTGGTAGGACCTTGTCATAGATCGCGCGCGCGAGGCTGCGGGTAAAAGACGTGGAGATGCGAAGGCTGAGCCAGTGCGACTTGCGGGGGTCTCGAATGTGTGGAATCAAGCTGTGATGCACATCGAAACGGACGCGGCCGCGGTGCAGAGCCACCATCCCTATCAGCTGGACCTGGACCCAGATATCATTCTCAGCGGGCTCACGGTCAGACGGTGTATTGGTGACGCGGATCTTGGCGTTCTGCGCTTCGTCCGCAATGGTACGCAGATGCTTCAGGTTACGGCTGTCATAGCGCATCAACCACTTGAAGTAGTTCAGCTCGACATCGTATTGTTCAGGCACCTCCGGCTCTTGTGCCACGATGAAATACGCGGCATCGAGGAACCGTCGCGCCGCCAACCCCATGTTGACGATTTCCGTGAAGAAATTGTTGCGCTGATAGCCGATTTCTCGGTTGGCCTCGTTGATGGGCATACCGAGGTCAAACATGTCCTCGAACAACGCGAGCGCCATTTGGCGAGGCGTTGTCCTCGCTGCGGCCTCCACCGGATTGTCCGTCGCCATACTCGTCTTCCCGCTCGTTTTGGTGCTCGGGCACTCTAGCATGTGATGGTGAGGTTCTGTCAACACAATGAACCTCACCATTGACGACGTGCGGAAGCCCTACCGGTCGTCGCGCACAACGAACCTCACCACCCGCACAAACAACCTCACCTACATCAGCAGGTCTTTTCCTTCTAGCCTTTGTCTAGCTTGGGTAGCTAAGACGTTTCCACAGGTCACGCACAATCCATCTCACCTACGTGGTATCAGCACAACGAACCTCACCTTCGTGTTGGACAGATCTCACCTTGCCCACACAGTAAACCGCACCATTGCGGCACAGCAAACCTCACCTCTGACACAGTGAACCTCACCTTTTGAAGGTTAAGTCCTTGATGAAAAAGGATTTCGGCGTTCCTTGTTTGTAGGTTGGCTTGTTTACTTCAAAAAAACCTAACCAACATCGCACCCGCGGTCATGAAGCTTATCCGCGCATACGAGCGGCTCACCGCGGAGCACCAGACTTGCGGTACTGAGCCTGCATCCTCGGAGCATTCCTGGCTTTCCTACAAGCCTCCGCTCAGGGCAGGAAGCGGAGCAAGAACTCGTCCGGCGAACAAAATCCCTTACGACCGCATGCAATGCCGCGCGGAGCGAGCACAGAGACGTATGCGCCCCGGCGTCCAGCTCATGGTGAGGTTATTTGTGCAGGAGTGATGGTGAGGTTCTTTGTGCTGACCTACCTGCATAGGTGTTGTCGCACAATGAACATCACCATCGCGCAAAAGCGAGTCCATGGACCTTGGTGAGGTTTATTGTGCTGTCTTGGCAAGACGCTTGTCGGCCACACCTCGCCGCCGCCGTCCTGGAGATCGCAGCAAGCGTCGCGAAGGTGAGGTCCTTTGTGCAATGCGGAAATTAAGCGGCACAATGAACCTCACCTTGACTACCTTCCCCTGCTGAAGCTTTTTTATCCGCCAAGGCAAAGGTGAGGTCGATTGTGCAGAAACAAGAGATGCACTCCCTTCCCCACTATCTGCTCACTGAGAAATGAAGGTGAGGTTGATTGTGCCGCCTCTGTGCAAGTACAGCTGTGGAGATCCGCTGAATTGCACAACCGACCTCACCTTGTTGATGGGGTTCAAGGAGGCGGACTATTGAAGGTGAGGTCATTTGTGCCGCTTTTCGGTGACTGCCTCCAAGGGACGGAAGAAACACTGGAGGCTGACCTAGCCTTTGTGACCCCCGGGGCTTGCAGGGGTTGCCTAAAATTTAGGCAAAACTGTTGTTTTTGAGGAATCTTTGCTTAAAAAACAGCGGTTTATGAGCCGTGGCTCAAGTATTTCCTGTATTCTGAGCTTTCTCGAATTTTCCGGAAAAACCTCAGAATGGTGAAAACGAGCCAACTTCCTGCAGTCGACCGAACTGTACCGCTTGAGCAGATATCCCAGTTCGCGGAGAAGGTCACCATTTTTACGGATGAACTTCGCGAGACGATTCTCGCCCCGCGGCCAAGAAAAACCGCACCGATTTTCAAAACAGGGGAGATTGCTGAGATGTGCAACATCTCACACTCCCAGGTTCAGTATCTGGCGACCAAGGGGGATGGCGAATTGCCCCCTGGTACTGCGGCCGGTACCGGGCGTACCAGGACCTTCACACTGGCAGAGGCTCGCATCTGGGTTCAGAAGGTCTCGGACATTTATCAGACGCCACTCGTCACTGGAACGAGACAGCCGGAAGGAAAAATCGTCATTACCGCACAGCTCAAGGGTGGGTCGGCCAAGACCACCACGACGATGTGTCTTGCCCAGGGGCTGACATTGCGCGGCCGAAAAGTTCTGGTGGTCGACCTCGACCCTCAAGCCTCACTCTCGGAGCTCTGTGGCTTGTACGCCGAAAAGGACGTCACGCCGGACGACACCATCCTGCCATATATCTATGACCAGCAAATCGAAGGTGGGCTGCAGGCACGCGTTCAGTCGACCTACTGGGATGGCCTGGACATTATTCCAGCGCACACCGAGTTAATTGGGGCAGAGTTCCATCTGCCCGCTATGCAGAAGATTAAGCCGGGCTTTCGTTTCTGGACCGTACTGCGGGAGGGGCTGGAGCCATTGCGCAAGCACTACGACTACATCCTCATGGATACGTCGCCGTCGCTTTCGTACCTCAACTTGAATGCCTTGCTGGCTGCAGACGCGATGGTCATGCCGATGGTCCCTGAGAATCTGGACTTCATCAGTTCGCTGTCGTTCTGGCGCCTGTTTTCAGACGTCTCCAAGAGCTTCATCAAGTACGAGGCGGACAAGAAATACGACTTCGTCTCGTTGCTGCTCTCAAAGGTCGATTATGGGCGCACTTCGTCCGCCCCCATCGTGCGTGCCTGGGCTCAGAGTGCTTATGAGAAATGGCTGCATTCGATTGAAGTGCCGGCGAGTTCGGTAATGAGCACCGGGGCTCTAGCCTTCTCGACGGTTTTTGACGTGAGCAGCACGCATAGTGCAGCCAAGTCCCTGCAGCGAGTGCGCCAGCCGATTGTCGAATACTGCCGATGGTTGGATGAAATCTATGCGGAAAAGTGGAGGAACGCGCAATGAGCAATATGCGAGAGCAGCTGCTGGCTAAGACGGCGGGCATCCGGAAGACCTCGGCTATTCAGCAGGACGAGGTCAAGCGTAACGACCGGACGCAGACGGCACCGGGCCTCGCTGGCGCATTGGCCGTAGCGCAGATCCGTGTCCAGGAGTTGGAGGCGGCCGGCGTCGCTTCGCAACTCGCTGTTGCAGATATCGGCCCGAATCCGTGGCAGCCGCGGCGCGTTTTCAACGAATCCAAGCTCTCGGAACTGGCGGAGTCGATTCGTGAAGTCGGGCTGATGCAGCCCATCGTGGCACGCCGCGCTGAAAGCGGCTACCAAATCGTAGCCGGTGAGCGCCGGTGGCGCGCTCACAAAATGTTGGGGCTCGATACGATCAAGGCGGTTGTCGTGGAGTGTTCAGACGCCGACATGGCGGTGCTCGCGATGGTGGAAAACATCAGCCGCGATGACCTGTCCGACTATGAAATCGCCTTGTCTATTCGGCAGACGGAGAAGGAATTTCCGTCGCGTGTGCGGCTCGCTGAGGCGCTTGGCCTGTCCAAAAGCGGCCTCTATCGGTTCCTGAGCTTCGGGCAATTGCCAGATTTCGTGGTGCAGGACCTCGACCTTCAGCCGCGTCTGCTCGGCGGGAGTGCGGCCGAAGCTATCGTCACGACAATCCGAAAGTATGGCGAGGCGGGGAATGATGCCGCTAAAGAGATTTGGCCACTTGTTGCATCGGGAAAGATGGAGCAAGGGAAAGCCGCTGGCGCTATCAAGGCACTTGCGACGCGGCGCGCTTCGGCGCCAAGCGCCGCGAGCGAGCGAAGCATTGACAAATTCTTCTCGGGCAAAGAACAAGCAGGTTCCATTACGAAGGACGTCAACGGCTTCACGGTGAAAATCAAAGCTGGGGTGCTAACCGCAGCCCTGGAGACGCAGATTCGGGAGCTTATTAGCGAGACGTTCCACCACCAGCCCAAATAAGCTCTCCTAGAAGTACAAGGCCCGCTTCGAGCGGGCTTTTTTTTGTCTACGCGACGCCAACGCGCGTGGTGGCAGCAGGCTTTTCAAGCAAGGGCGTTGGCACGCGCCGCCTTGCAAACTTCCCAAGTTGGGACGGTGCCAAATGCGGCTCGAGTTCCCAACCTTCGGACGCGGCCACGTGCGGGCTCGAAGCCCTCCCCAAGTTGGGACGATGGCAGCGCATCGAGTTTCCCAAGTTGGGACGGTCTAGGCGCGGCTCGCCGACGCAATATGACGTCGCCACATGCAGGCCGCAGAGTTTCCCAAGTTGGGACGCTTCGGTGCCAATCGCAGACCTTCCCACGCTAGGACGGTGCCAGCCGCGGCTCGAAGACCTTCCCAAGTTGGGACGGTGGTCGGCGCGGCGCATCGAGTTTCGCCAAGTTGGGACGGTCCGGGCGCGGCTCGCCGACGTTATAAGACGTCGACACATGCAGGCCGCAGACTTTCCCAAGTTGGGGCTTCGGTGCCAACACAGATCTTCCCACGGTAGGCCGGTGCTAGTTGCGGCTCGAAGACCTTCCCAAGTTGGGACGGTGGTCGCCGCGGCGCATCGAGTTTCCCAAGTTGGGACGGTCCCAGGCGCGGCTCGCCGACGTTCCGAAGACGGCGCCACATGCAGGCCACAGGCTTTCCAAGTTGGGACGCTTCAGTGCCAATCGCAGATCTTCCACGGTAGACCAGTGCCAGTTGCGGACCTTCCCAATTTGGGACGGTGGTCGCCGCGGCGCATCGAGTCTCCCAAGTTGGGACGGTCCAGGGGCGGCTCGCCGACATTCCACGGGGCGGCGCCACATGCAGGCCGCAGGCTTTCCCAAGTTGGGACGCTTCAGTGCCAATCGCAGATCTTTCCACGGTAGACCAGTGCCAGTTGCGGACCTTCCCAAGTTGGGACGGTGGTCGCCGCGGCACATCGAGTCTCCCAAGTTGGGACGGTCCAGGAGCGGCTCCCCGACATTCCACGGGGCGGCGCCACATGCAGGCCGCATGAGACCTTCCCGGACGGTGGTAGCCTAGCTCACTGAGCTTCCCAAGTTGGGACAGTCCTAGGCGCAGCTCACCAACGCTCCCACGGTGGTGGGACGGCGCCACATTGCAGCGCGCTGACTCTCCCAAGTTGGGACGCTTCAGTGCCAATCGCAGATCTTCCCATGGTAGGCCGGTGCCAGCTGCGGCTCGAAGCCCTTCCAAGTTGGGACGGTGGTCGCCGCAGCGCATCGAGTTTTCCCAAGGGACGGTCCAGGCGCGGCTCGCCGACGTTCCGAAGACGGTGTCACATCCAGGCCGCAGGCTTTCCCAAGTTGGGACGCTTCAGTGCCAATCGCAGATCTTTCCACGGTAGACCGGTGCCAGTTGCGGCTCGAAGACCTTCCAAGTTGGGACGGTGGTCGCCGCGGCGCATCGAGTTTCCCCAAGTTGGGACGGTCCAGGCGCGGCTCGCCGACGTTCCCAAGGAGGCGCCACGTGCAGGCCGCAGACTTTCCCAAGTTGGGACGCTTCAGTGCCAATCGCAGAGCTTCCCACGGTAGCCGGTGCCAGCTGCGGCTCGAAGGCCTTCCCAAATTGGGACGGTGGTCGCCGTGGCGCATTGAGCTTCCCAAGTTGGGACGGTGGTAGCCGTAGCGCATCGAGCTCCCCAAGCTGGGACGAAGTGCCGTTCGCGGATGCCACAACGGTTGTTGAGGGTATTGGGTAGCGGTATCTCCGCCGGCAGGCTGGCCCCTTCAGCCCGAGAAAGGCCCGGGTCATCGCCTGGCCATGAGTGCCAAGTTCGCTTGCGATAGAGCGCGGCGAGTTGCTGGCGCCGTGCCCGCTCGGCGCGAACAGAGGCAGAGCTTGCAGAGACGCTTAGCCAAGCAGTCGCATGGACTCATGCCACATGCCGCAGTTTCGCCGACGATGAGCCGCTCTACTCTCAGACGGGGTACTGTTTCGCGGGCGACGGCCTGGCTCCCAAAGGGTATGTCTGAGCCGCGTGCGGGGCAGCAGGCCCCACAGATGCCGGGTGCAGCCAAACCGGGGAAAAGAGAAGAATTCCGGCGCAGCACTGCATACCGCCAAAATTTTGCTTCAGCGCTTAGTGGAAAGAGTCGCCAACGCCCGGAGGGGGCGGCGCTTGTCTACGTCATCAAGTCACGGCCATTCGACTGAATGCACCGAAGGATCCCGCAAGCGCGTGCGAGTATGCAGCGGAGCGTGGTCTGGCCCAACTACGGGAATGCTTGGCCATCGGGCCCGATACGAGAGTGTCTTTCGAGGAAGCCCCCTACGCGGCGCCTGGAACTTTGCCGGCCAACGCGCGTGCCACGTCTTCCAGCGCCTCGTGGGTGTACCGCCGTGTAGTGTTGATGTCGCGGTGTCGCAAGGCGCGCTGCACGTCGGTCACCGGCACGCCAGCGCGTAGCAGCTGCGTGGCATGGGTATGCCGCAGCCAGTGCGTCGACGCGGCGCGCAGCCTGGCCGCCTGCTCGCCTTGGTGCTCTCGCTCTAGGCGGTCGGCCGCGTCGGCAAAGGCCGCGCGCACGATCGCGTAGATGCCTTGGCGCGTACGGAGCGGCCGGCCCAGCATTGCTTGTAGCTCAAGCGGGTCGGCTACCGGCGCGGCGCGCTGACGTCCGCCCCCGATCGCCGGGATGACCGCGATGGTGTCAGCGGCGCTCGGCGCGGGCGGCAGCCCCACTAGGCGGCGGAAGCGCGCCAGTTCGTCCATCGCGTTGTCGCATGGCACCAGCTGATCGTCGCCACCCTTCGCCTGCCGGATGCGTACAGTCCAGAACGTGCGTGACCGGCCAGGCTGGAGCTCGAAGTCCGCCCAAGTAAGCGCGGCCACCTCGGAGGCGCGCAGCCCGGTCTGGACCAGCAGCGCAAACAACAGGCGGTCGCGCGCCTTGTGCAGTTGCGCCCAAAACGTCGGCGCCGGGCGAACCTCGATCGCTTCGAATACCGCTACGACCTGTTCCAGTTCGAGGAAGCGCCGCTGTGAGCCCGGGCCGGTAACGGCACGCAGACGCGGAACCATGACGAACGGATTGACCCGCAACGCCCCCACCCGTACCAGCCAGTCGAACAGGATGCCCACGATGACTGCGCTCTGGCGCCGTGACGCCTCGGAGAGCGGCCCGCGCAGCGGCCGCCAGCCAGGGCTGGCGCGGCGCGCTCGGCCGTCGCCGACTGCCTGCGCGGGCGGGTCGCGCAGGAAGGCAAGGTAGCCGCTGGCATGCGCAACCTGCCAGGTGGCCAGCGGCCGGCCGAGCGCGTGCGCGTACCAGAGCAGTCGGTTTGCCTCGAGCTCGTACTGACTGCGTGTGTTGGCGCGGAGACCGAGACCCGCGGCGGACTTGGTGTCGAGCCAGGCGCGCACCAGTTGGGCGTCGGAGAGCCCTGCTGGTAGCACCGGGCTAGTCAGCGCGTTCGGCGGAAGGCTGAGGTATCCATCGGCAGCACCGGGCAGGGCAGTCTGGTCAGTCGTCATGGCGGGCCAAGGCGGCGGTGGGCGGCCGGTTGGCGCGTCGCTGGGCCAGGCCCGAAGCGGCTCTCCGGCCCAATGCGACGCATTATAGCCAACGCGCTCATTCAATTACCATTATTCGGATAATGGTAAGTCAAATCGCGACAAGGCCTGCCCTGGACTGCCACCACTCTGGCAAGGCCAGGATTGTGGGCCGGAAGGTTTGCGACTTGCTTGCGTCGCATCGAATCGCGGTGGGGGAAGGCTTGACCCTGCAGGTTCGCCGGCGGGAAACTCAGCTGGCGTCGGCGTCCAGGCGCTAGTCGCTCAGGTCCGGCAGGCGCGGGTGCGAAGCTGGCCGGGCGTGAACCCTTCCGATGGTTCCCCGCGCTGCACACAGAAGTGCCGCCACAGACTACGCAGCAATTGATCCAGGCCGGTGGCCGAGTAGCCGGCCGCCACGCCCGCAAGCCGCTTGTTGCGCCCGCGCGTGGTGGCTGGCTGTACCGTCGGGGCCAACAGCGCTGCCTGCGCCGGCGGCATCATGCTTGGCCAGCCGCGATCGGCCCAATGCGCCTGCAACGCCTGTCGGGCGGCAGCGTCAAGGGCCACCAGCTGCTGCCGCGAACTCGGGCGTCGCAGTAAGGTGTCGTCGGGACCCGCATGCAGGCAGGCGCAGCGCAGCGCCGCCAGCTCGCTCAGTGGCAAGCCTGCGCTGCGTATGAGCTGTATTGCAGCCAGCGCAGCACGATGCCTCGGACCCTGCCGCGCCTCCCCCAACCAGACCAGGAAGGCCTCCACGTCGGGTTGGACGGACGGCGCGCGCAGCGCCGTGGGCGCAGCGGCGGCGGCTTGCCTTGGGATGAGCGGGGCGCTCGCCAGATGCCCGGCCTTGACCATTGCGCGTAGCAGCGCCCGAACCACCCGTAAGGCGGCCGCCACCGAACTGGGCCCCAGCGGGCCTTCGAATGGCCGCCAGTGCATTCTGTCGCGCGCCCCGCTCGGGCCGCACCAGAACGCCGCCGGCTGAGGGTCCGCTAAAAATTCGTCATAAGCCTCAAGATCGCAGGCCTCCAACGCCTGCAGCCCCTTCTTGCGCGCTGCATTCCACAACAGCAGCCGCTCGGCCTCGCGCCGATAGCTGTTGCGGGTATGTGGCGCCCGGTCCTGCAGCCAGGCGCGTACAAACGCCAGATCGGCGGCAAGCGCTGGCCCTGCTGCGGTATTCGGGGCCGGCGCCAGCATATGCTCGAGTGGTACGGGATACGGCATACCGGGGGTCAAGGCCAAGGGCACCAGCGCGTCGCGGCGGGCGTGGGCGGCAGGCGGCAGCACATAGGCTTTGACCGCCGCGGCGCCCATGGCCGAGCGCTGGCGCACCAGCCAGTGCGTGATGACCTCGGCCGACTGCGCGCCGATGCGTGGCACCGTGCGCCACCAGCTGCTGCCGCGCCGGTTCGCCAATGACGTCAGGTCCTCAATCCGCCGGATATTAGCCGCTACCAGCCGGCGTGCCAGGCTCGGCTTGAACCAGAGCGACACCTCGTGCTGGGGCTGCGGGTAGCCTTGCCCAAGCCGCTCGAGCGCCGACACGGCGTCTACCCGCCGGGACATGCCAACCTCTGAGCGCGCGCGCAGCGCTTCGAACATGCCGGCGATCTCGGGCTGGCCATGCTGCAGGGCGAACTGCACCAGCCGGTCGCGCAAGGCCAGGATGCGCTGGATCGCCTGGGCCTCGCTCAGGTGCTCGTCCTCATCGGGGTCCAGCAAGTAGCGGTTGGCGATGTCCACCGGCCGCATGCCCTGCGCATAGGCACGGACCACGGCAAATTCGGTGCGGGTGAGTTTGGTGACGGCGTGCGTACTGGGGTCCTGAGCCATGGAGGCAGCGCTAAGTGCTTGAGCTATAACAATATTCAGCAGAAGCCATCTGGAACCGGGCTGAAATGCTGACTAAAGCGCAATGTAAATTATTTTTGTGCGGAGCGCTACGCCTAACGCTCAGTGATTCCCTCATCTCCCTTCAGAACGGCGTGATTGCACGCGGACCCGCCGCCGCGTGTCTGAGCGACGCTACGACAGACAAGAGCCCCAGGAGTGAGTGACCATACCGGCGGTCCCTTGATTGCCGGGGCACTGCCAAAGGGTCCTGATGCGCAACATGATGTTGTAGTAGCCATGTGATCTACGACAGCATAGCTAGGATCCCCAAATGAAAAGCCTGAACCGCCGCTGCTGCGGCACTGCCGTTTCGCTCGACACGCGCAACGTCAGATAGTAGGATTAAATCCTACTGATGGAGGCTGCTATGCGAACCACTCAACAACTCAGCGTGACGCTCCCCACCGAGATGGCCCAGGCGGTAAAGGAAAAAGTGCGGACCGGCGAGTACGCGAGCGAGAGCGAGGTCATTCGTGATGGTCTGCGTGCTCTCCTCGCGCGCGATCGGGCAATTGAGAACTGGTTGCGTGAGGAGGTCGTCCCGGCCTATAAGGCGATTAAGTCCGATCCGTCCCGCGGTCGGACGGCCGAACAGATTCGCGCCCGCTTGGCCGACGAGCTTGCAAAAAAAACTAAGGCAGGATGAGAGCCTATCAGGTCGTCTTTACTCCAGAGTTCGAGGAGCGGCTTGCAGCGTTATTCCATTACATCGCCGAGGAAGCCTCCTCTCCTTTCATCGCGGCGCGGTACACGGACTCCTCGTTAGCTACTGCGAGAGCCTGCGTACCTTTCCGCATCGAGGCACCATGCGAGATGACTTGCAACCGGGTTTACGCATTACTCACTACAAGGGGCGCGCGGTAATCGCGTTCGTCGTGGACGACGACCAAGTATTCATAACTGGCCTGTTCTACGGCGGCCAGGACTACGAAGCGATCCTGCACAAGAGCGACTGACCCAACCCAACCTGCCAGGATCGCCGCGCATCGACCGCAAAATCGGTGAAGCGCCCCGACCGCCGCGCGGGTCATATAGCGGACAATGGCGGCGGCCTGAAGGCCTACTTCACGCCGGAAAGCCAGTTCAATCCCGATACCGGCCAGTTCGCAGGCAATACCGGTCGCCAGGCCTATGGCGGCCTGGGCAATCAGCGTGGCATGGTTACCTTCGGCAAGCAGTATTCAAGCCTGGCCGAAGGCATGCTGAACTTCTCCCTACCCGCGCCGCGCCCGCCTATGAGCCGGGCGTCCGGTGGCTGGGCATCAACTACCGGCCGGCCAACGCCATCAGATACACGGGCAACTTCGGCGCGGTGTCCGCCGCGGCCCACTATTCTCGGCGCCGGCGTCGGCCGAGCTGCGCAGAGGCGTCAGACCGTGCTGAGGGCCTGACTGATGGTGTCGCAAAACCATTGCTGTGCACTCGAATCTTCTGCATGCGGATACCAGTACAGATTGACGTCAAAAGACGGAATCGGGAACGGCAACGGCAGCACCCGCATGCGGCCTTCCTCAGCAAATGCATGGGCGATGCGGGTTGGCAGAGTCAGCAGTAAATCGGTGGAGGCAATCACCGCAACAAGGCTGGTGAAGTGTGGCACCCGCAAGGCGACCTTGCGCGCGAGTCCCATCTCATTCATTACGTCTTCGACCAGATGATGACCGGTGAATGGCGCCACCACGACGTGTTCTGCCGCCACGTATTCACCGAGGCTCAGCGTGTCGCCGATCGTTGGGTGTGAGGCGCTTAGCAGGCAGGAATAGCTTTCCGTGAAAAGCGTCTTCTTGCGCGCCCGTCCGCCAGCAAGCTGTACGTTCCCGACTGCCGCGTCGACACTGCCCGTCTGCAGCCAGTCGCCAATACGCTCACTGTCCATCTGTACGATCTCCAGGCCGACCTGTGGCGCAATACGCTTCAGCTCGCGCACCAGCAGCGGCAGGAAATACAGTTCGCCCAAATCGGAAAGCGCTAATCGGAACGAGCGCTTCGAGCGTTGCGGTTCGAACTGTCGCGTCGCCGAGATGGCCGCTTCGATGCTGTCCAGCGCATGCCTGAATGCCTGAAACAGCTGTGTGGCGTTGAAGGTCGGCACCATGCCGTCCCGCGTGCGGGTGAAAAGCGGGTCATTCAGCACATCGCGTAAGCGGTTCAATGCGTAGCTGACGGACGGCTGCGTGACGTTCAACCGCTTCGCTGCCGCGCTCACGCTCCGCGTCTCGTAAATCGCGACGAAAGTCCGGATCAGGTTCAGGTCCGTGGTCATAGGTCCGTGCGCTCATATAGATGCCATCTATTTTAAGATCCAAAAAACGATGATTGGATTTATTTATGGTGGACCCCTAGCATGCCTGCATTGACCAGGAATATTCGCCATGACGACCGTCCACCAGGCTTGCTACGAGATCCTCCGCGCGCAAGGATTGACCACGTTCTTTGGGAACCCAGGTTCCAACGAGCTTCCCTTTCTCAAGGATTTTCCCGAGGATTTTCGGTACATCCTCGGCCTGCACGAAGGTGCGGTCGTGGGCATGGCCGACGGGTTCGCCCAGGCGAACGGCAAGCCGGCGCTGGTCAATCTCCACTCGGCGGCCGGTACCGGCAATGCCATGGGGGCGCTCGCCAACGCCTGGAACTCGCATACCCCGCTCGTGGTCACCGCGGGGCAGCAAGTCAGGCCGATGATCGGTGTCGAGGCCTTGCTGGCCAACGTGGACGCCGCCAGCCTGCCGCGCCCGCTGGTCAAATGGAGTGGCGAGCCAAGCTGCGCGCAGGAGGTGCCGCTTGCCTTGAGCCGCGCGATCCACATGGCCGCGACGCCTGCATCAGGTCCGGTGTATCTGTCGGTGCCCTACGACGACTGGAAAAAGGAGGCGGGTCCTGGGGTTGAGCACCTTGCCAGCCGGCGCGTGGAGATGGCAGGCATGCCGGGGCCGGAGGCGCTCTCGCGGCTCGTACGCGCGCTGGAGACGGCATCGAATCCGGTGATGATCGTCGGTCCGGATGTCGACGCGTGCGGCGCCAATGGATCGGCTGTCGCGCTAGCCGAAAAGCTGGCAATGCCGGTCTGCATGGCCCCTTCCGCACCGCGTTGTTCGTTTCCGACCACGCATGCGTGCTTCCGAGGCCTGCTGCCGGCCGGTATCGCGAGCATAAGCGGGCTGCTCGAAGGCCACGATTTGGTGCTGGTCGTCGGTGCGCCGGTGTTCAGGTACCACCAGTACGAGCCGGGCGACTTCCTGCCCAAAGGCACGCGTCTTATCTCGATTACCTGTGACATCAACGAGGCTGCGCGGGCCCCGATGGGTGACGCCGTCATCGCTGACATCGCCGGCACGCTGCGTGCGCTCGCCGAGGCGGTAAGCCAGGTGTCGCGTCCGATGCCGACGGCATGCGTGCGTCCCGCGCTGGCCGAGGAAGAAACCGGCCCGTTGGCGCCCGAGCGCGTGTTCGACATTCTGGACGAGATGGCACCGCGCAACGCCATCTACGTGAACGAGTCCACCTCCACGACCAACATCATGTGGCAGCGGTTGCGCATGACCGAGCAGGGCAGCTACTACTTCGCCGCGGCCGGCGGACTGGGCTTTGCCCTACCTGCTGCCGTCGGCATCCAGCTGGCGAAGCCGGAACGCCGCGTCATCGGCGTGATTGGCGACGGCTCTGCCAACTATGGCATCCAGGCGCTGTGGACGGCTGCGCAGTACAACATTCCGGCCATCTTCCTGATCATGAAGAACGGCACGTACGGCGCATTGCGGTGGTTCGCGGGCGTACTCGAGGCAGACAATGTGCCGGGCCTGGATGTGCCTGGACTGGACTTCTGCGCGCTGGCGCGCGGCTACGGCGTCGAGGCCCTCCACGCAGACAGCAGCCAGGCGCTGATCGCATCGCTTCGACAGGCGCTTGCCGGCAACCGGCCAGTGCTCATCGAGGTGGAGACGCGTGCCTGACCGGGCCGGGGGCTATGTCATGAGCAAGCCTGTCAACACGGCAGATTACCGCGCCCTGGCCAGGAAGCGTCTTCCGCGCATGGTGTTCGATTACCTCGAAGGCGGAGCGGAGGACGAGGTCGGCCTGCGGCATAACCGGGACGTCTTCGAAATGGTCAAGTTCCAGCCACGCCGCCTGGTCGACATCAGCAGCCGCAGCACCCGGACGTCGCTCTTCGGCAAGCCATTGTCCGCGCCGATAGTGATCGCGCCGACCGGGTTGAACGGCATCTTCTGGCCGGATGGCGACCTCGCGCTGGCGCGCGCGGCCGGCAAATTCGGCATACCTTTCACGCTGTCCACGGCGTCGACGTCGTCGATCGAGGCCGTTGCAGACGTTGCCTCGGGCGAGCTCTGGTTCCAGCTGTACATCGTGCACAGGAAGCTCGCCGAGCGGCTCGTGCAGCGCGCACTGGCCGCCGGCTATACGACGCTGGTACTGACCACGGACGTCGGCGTCAATGGCAAGCGCGAACGCGACCTGCGCAACGGATTCGCCATGCCGATGCGTTACAGCTTGCGCACGCTGCTCGATGGCATCCTGCATCCGCGCTGGTCCTGCGATTTCGTCCGGTATGGCATGCCCCAGCTCGCCAACTTTGCGTCGGAGGACGTCAGGGACGCCGAGCTACAGGCGGCTCTGATGAGCCGCCAGATGGATGCCAGCTTTGCGTGGCACGACCTCAAATGGCTGCGCGACATGTGGCCGCACAAGTTGCTGATCAAAGGCATCAGCCGCCCCGACGATGCCGAGCGCTGCATCGCCCTCGGTGCGGACGGCGTCATCCTGTCCAACCACGGTGGCCGGCAACTGGACGGGGCCATCGCGCCGCTCGACACGTTGGCTGCCACGGCGAGACGTGTCGCGGCGCCGGTATTGATCGACAGTGGCGTGCGCCGCGGTTCCGACGTGGTCAAGGCCGTTGCGTTGGGCGCAAGCGCGGTGCTGCTCGGGCGGGCAACGCTGTATGCCCTCGCGGCAGACGGCGAGCGCGGGGTGGAAGCGGTCTTGTCCATGCTCAACGGCGAGATCGATACCACCTTCGCCCAAATCGGCTGTCCGGCCGTGACGCAACTGAACAGTGACTATATCTGGGCCGCCACTCCCCAAGCACAGGGAGACCGGCATTCGAATGAGCCGCTTCTTTGCGGTACACCATGAAAAACGAGATCAAGATTACCGGCCTGCGTGCGCGGTCCGTCAATGTGCCGCTGCAATATCCGGTCAGAACCGCGGTTGGAACGGTGGCATCGTCACCGCTGGTACTGATCGACCTGGCGACCGATGCCGGGGTTACGGGCCGGGCCTATGTATTCACTTATACGCCGCTCGCGCTGAAGCCCGTGCATCGGATGGTCGAAGAGCTGGCGACCGTAGTCGGCGGTATGCCGCTCGCCCCGTTCGCCATCGACCAGGCGCTGCAGTCGCGCTTTCGCCTCATCGGCAATACCGGCATCGTGAGGATGGCAACAGCGGGTATCGATATGGCGGCGTGGGATGCCCTGGCAAGGGCGGGCGGCCTGCCGCTTGTGGAACTTCTTGGCGGCAAAGCGCGGCCGCTGCGCGCGTACGACAGTCACAGCATGGATGGCGTAGCGCTTGGCAGAGACCGAGCGAAAGCAGCCGTCGAGCAGGGCTTCACTGCCGTTAAGACGAAGATTGGGTATCCGACGCTGGAAGAGGATATTGCCGTCGTACGTGTCATTCGCGCCGCCGTCGGCAACGACGTCCAGATATTGGTCGATTACAACCAGGGCCTGACCGTGCCGGAAGCCATCCGCCGGGGGCGCGCGCTTGAACAGGAAGGTATTGCCTGGATCGAAGAGCCGACCTTGCAGCACGACTACGAGGGCCATGCCTCGGTCCGCGCCGCCCTGAACGTCCCCGTGCAGATGGGCGAGAACTGGTTCGGCCCGGAGGACATGGGCAAGGCGCTCGCAGCGCGAGCGTGTGACCTTTGCATGCCGGACCTGATGAAGATCGGCGGCGTAAGCGGATGGTTACGTGCCAGCGCATTGGCCGAGCAAGCCGGTCTTCCCATGTCGAGTCACATCTTCCAGGAGTTCAGCGCCCATCTTCTAGCGGTAACCCCTACCTGTCACTGGCTCGAAAGAATGGATCTCGCGGGCCCGATTCTCGAACCGGTTATCGAATTCAAGGACGGCATGGCTCACTTCGGTCAATCCGCTGGAGCCGGCATCGTCTGGCGCGAAGACGAGGTTGAGCGCTTCGCCGTCTGAGGTCCAAACGCACATGTTCGCCATTGCAGATTCCCGCTGTAGCCCCTGACAAGCCGGCATAGAACGGCAAATTACTTGACTTGGAGACACTCATGAAACAGAACATCGCCGACGATGTACTGAAGGATACGCGCGTCAATTCGTTTCACCTCATGATTATGTTCTGGTGTTCGATGTTGATGCTGTTCGACGGATATGACCTCGTGATCTATGGGTCCGTGCTGCCTCACCTGATGAGCGACTGGAATCTATCCCCTGTCGCCGCGGGTTTCATCGGCAGCAGTGCATTGTTCGGCATGATGATAGGGGCGCTCACATTGGGCAGTTCATCGGATCGCTTCGGTCGTAGAAAAGTCATCCTTGCCTGCCTGGTCTTCTTCAGTGTGGCGGCCCTCGCTAACGGCTTCTGTGAGAACACAACGCAGTTCGCGATCTGTCGCTTCCTGACAGGCGTGGGACTGGGTGGAATGGTGCCAAACATCGTCGCCCTGATGACGGAAATGTCTCCGCCCAGCAAGCGCAATATCATGGTGACGGTCATGCTCAGCTTCTATTCCGTTGGCGGCGTCATTGCCGCCATGCTGGGAAAGACGCTGACCCCGGAATTCGGCTGGCGTGCGAACTTCCTGATCGCGGGACTTCCGCTACTTACATTTCCTTTGCTCTATCGCTGGCTGCCGGAGTCCATCAGCTTCCTGGTCGGAAGAGGCCGCTTCGCGGAAGCCGAACCCCTTCTCAGGCGCTACGCCCCGCAGTACCAAGGCAGCGTGGCCGGTCTGGCAACGACTTTGGACGATACCAAGGATCAACATCGCGAACGCCTGCGCTCGGCGGAGCTGTTCACGCACGGCAGGGCTGCCGATACCTTCCTGCTGTGGATCGCGTTTGGCATGTGCATGCTGATGGTCTACGGGCTCAACACGTGGTTACCGAAGCTGATGGCGGCCAACGGCTATTCCCTTGGTTCGAGTCTGTCGTTCCTGATCACTCTCAATATTGGGGCCGTTCTGGGCGGGTTGTGCAGCGGATGGCTGGCGGACCGCTATGGCGGTAAGCCGACCCTGATTCTCTTTTTTACTGTGGCGCCATCTCGATCGAATTGCTGGGATACAAGCAGACACAGGCAGTACTCAATTTGCTCCTTATGTGTGCGGGTGCGACAACGATTGGTACGTTGTGCATCGTGCATGCCTTTGCTGCACAACTATATCCGGCGCAAATCCGCTCGACGGGAGTCGGCTGGGCAGCTGCAGCGGGGCGGTTCGGTGCCGTGTCTGGACCGGCGTTGGGAGGATACATGCTGAGCCAGCAGTTTCCTAACACGTTCAATTTCATGGTGTTCGCCATCCCTGGCGTAGTGGCCGCTGTCGCCGTCTTCCTGATCTCGAACCACGGCAGGCGGGATACAGGCGCCGTGCAGGCCTTGGCTGGCTCTGTCGATTGATTACCACGGCAACAGTCCTACAGCATTTTCGGAGACATTAATGATCAATAGCAATTCATGGGCATGGGAAGGGCGGATCTTCTCGAATGGTTGGGTGCCCGGCACTGGCGGCGTTGCGGATGTCGTCGAGCCGTCGACGGGAGAGACGCTCGCTACGATCGGGACGGGCCTTGCGGAAGACATCGATCGTGCAGCGAACGCGGCGCAACTAGCGCAGCCGGGATGGGCGTCCACAACCTTCGACAAGCGCGCTGAAATCATCCGGGAAGCAGCACGCCTGCTGAAAGCGCGGGCGGATGAAATCAACGAATGGAACGTCCGCGAGTGCGGCTCAACGGGCGCGAAGGCGCTATGGGAGTTGCAAGCCACGTACGAGCAACTGCTCATGGCAGCGGCAATGCCGATGCAACCCGATGGCGCGCTGTACGCTTCGGCGATGCCGGGCCGCATGAACATCTGCCGCCATGTGCCGGTGGGTGTCGTGGGTGTCATCGCGCCATGGAACTTCCCAATCCTGCTGGCGATGCGCTCCATTGCACCTGCGCTTGCGGTCGGCAACGCGGTTATCCTGAAGCCGGACCAGCAAAGTGCCGTGTCCGGCGGACTGCTGCTGGCGAAGGTGTTCGAGGATGCAGGGCTACCCCCTGGCGTCTTCCATGTCATTCCGGGTGGTGCGGCGACCGGTAATGCTCTGGTGCGGCACCCGAAGGTTGGGATGATCTCCTTTACGGGGTCAACTGCCGTTGGCCGCTCGATTGGCGAGATCTGCGGGCGGATGCTGAAGAAAGTTGCATTGGAACTGGGTGGAAACAACGCAATCATCGTGCTGGACGATGCCGACGTCGACGCCGCCACCTCGAGCGGTGCCTGGGGATCGTTCCTGCACCAAGGGCAGATCTGCATGCAGACAGGGCGCCATCTGGTGCATCGCTCCATTGCCGACCAGTATGCATCGAGACTCGCGGAACGCGCGCGGAACCTCAAGGTTGGCAACCCACACCTGCAACCGGTGCATCTCGGACCGTTGATCAACCAAAGGCAGCGTGACCGCATCGACAGCATTGTCAAGCAAAGCGTCGCATCGGGTGCGAGGCTGCTTGCGGGAGGCAACTACGAAGACCTTTTCTACGAGCCGACGGTGCTCGCCGATGTGACGGCGGAGATGCCAGCGTTCACCGACGAGATCTTCGGACCGGTCGCGCCGATTACCGTCTTCGCGGACGAAGAGGAAGCCGTGGCGCTTGCGAACGCGTCGGAGTACGGGCTGGCCGCGGCAATCCATACGAAATCCCTGTCGCGTGGGCTCGCGCTTTCGTCCCGCATCCGCGCGGGCATGGTGCATGTGAATGACCAGACCGTGAATAACGAGTTCCACGTTCCTTTCGGCGGCATGGGAGCATCCGGTAATGGAGGCAGGTTCGGCGGACCGGCCAATCTCCACGAGTTCACGCAGACCCAATGGGTGAGTGCGCGGGACAAGCCGATCCTCTATCCGTTTTGACAGGGCGGTTGAACAGGGATGACGGCCTCCCGCGCACCGATACGCGACCTTACGTGGCGCGTTAGCGGTAGGGTAGGGGGGGCAACCCCTGCTGACCACCGGTGAAGGCGATGGCGTCAGCGGGCCTGCAAGATCGTGTGCGCGATGACGGCTCCCCCGGGGCCACGATCGCGCCTATAGTCGTATGGGCCGCCGGCCCGAGTCTTGGTCGCTGCGATGGAGGCGCGCGCCGCCGATGACCCAAGCCGCTGGCTCAATTTCCCGCGAGCGGTATTTCTCTACAAACAGGAGTTCATATCATGAGCAACAGGCCTACGATTGTGTTGGTGCACCGGTTTCTGGGGCGGCGCCGCGCACTGGCGCAACGTCATCCTTGAGCTCGCGCGCAAGGGCTATACCTCCATCCGTGCCGTCGAGCTTCCGTTGACATCGCTTGCAGACGATGCGGAGCGTACCCGCAAGATGGTTGCTCAGCAGAATGGCCCTGTGCTGCTGGTGGGGCATTCGTACGGCGGCGCCGTGATCACCGAGGCGGGTGACCAGCCGAATGTGGTCGGGCTGGTCTATATCGCGGCATTTGCTCCCGAAGCGGGGGAGAGCCCCGGCGGCATTACCCAGCAGCATCTTCCCGCCGCGGCGCCGAACCTTGAGCCCGATAGCGATGGCTATCTGTGGCTCAAGGCCGAAAAATTCCACGAGAGCTTCTGCCAGGACCTGCCGCCTGACGACGCGCTGGTGATGGCAGTGGCGCAGAAGGCGCCGCTTGCCAGCACCTTTGGCGATACCATCACCGCGCCAGCGTGGAAGAGGAAGCCGTCCTGGTACCAGGTCTCCAGCGAGGACAGAATGATTTCCCCGGAAAACCAGCAGAAAATGGCGGCCCGGCTGAATGCCAGGAAAGTCATTACCCTGGCGGCAAGCCATGCTTCACTGGTATCGAAAGCTGCGGACGTTGCGGCACTGATCGACGAGGCCGCAAGCGAGGCCGTCAAGGCGTAGCCGCTTCGCGCGATCGGATCGGACAATCGCTCCCGTGCCGGGAGCGATTGTCCTTAGCCCCGGGAGATGTGCGGCAACTTCCCAAGTATCCGGCCATACTAATGGCTCAATACCCGTGCTTGATCGGCAGGCCCTTGCGCTGCAATTACGAGATGACCTTGTAGCGCTCCGCAGGCACGTCGGCTAATGCCGGACGGCGGCAGCGAAGTCTGTCAATGCGGGAGATCAAGACACGTCGAGCGGCTTTTTCCGTTTCCGTCCTAGCACGCATGCCCTTGACGATCTGCTCAAGATATTTCACGCGCATCGAAATATGGAACCAGTCGAGCACAGGCGTGCACGAAAACGGCAGTCGATCGGCGATGGACCGTTCACCATGTGTTGACACGTGACTGGCCAGGGTGCAGCGGCGCTGCTGTCAGCCCCGGTATGACCCGGCGGACGGCCGCGCTCGGCCGGTCTTCTGATGCTGGCCAATCAGGTTTACCCCAATCCTTCCCGCTGATTCGCGCATATTGTGCAGGAATCCGCGATGCCGTTCTGGCGTCTCGCACATTTCGATTCAGCAGAATCCCGCATTCCAATTATCCGAATGCTTGCCCGCCAGGCCGCCCTGTAGAGTTGCCGTGACCAGCGACGGCAGGCGGCGGCATGCACGAACTTCCTGAGCTGGCAACGGAAGACCTGGTCGACGACGGAGGAACGAATGAAGAGAATCCAATTGCTGCTGGCGCTGATTGCCGGTGCTGCCATGCATTGCAGCCCGGTGCATGCGACGATATCGGGGAACGTTGTGCGTATCGGCGTGATGACCGATCTCTCTGGCTGCGCAAGGAGGGCTTTGCGGGACCCATCAAGGTGATCGAGCGCGATCCCACTTATCAGTATTGTTCGACCGCACTGTCGGCTTCGTCCATCCGCACGCAGTTTGGTTGTCCCTTCAACATCGGCATGAGTCTCTTCGGCGCCGGCATGTTCCGTGACATCAGGCAGTGGTTTGGCGATGATGCGGACATTGGCTTCGACGAGCGCGGCTACCTGCTGCTCGGCACTAAGGAGGGCGCGGATGCCATGCGGGCGACGGCGCTATCGCAGATCGAAGCCGGCGCAACCATCGATATCATGACGCCCGCACAGGCAAAGACTCGCCATCCGTGGCTCAACATAGACGATATCGGCATCGCGACATATGGCGCCGCCAATGAAGGTTGGTTCGATGCCTGGGCGCTGCTCCAGCTCGTGCGGCGCGAAGCAAAAAAGCTTGGCGTTGAGTATGCCACGGCGGAAGCTAACGGTATCGAATCGCGCAATGGCAGGGTCACAGGCGTCAGGCTTGCCGATGACAGTGTCATCCCTTGCGACTGGTGTGTGAATGCTGCCGGCCCTGCAGGCGGGAAGGTGGCGAGCTGGCTGGATATCGCGCTGCCGGTCGAGCCGCGCAAGCGTACCGTTTTCCATATCAAGGCACCGGTTCCAACCGAAGGGTTCCCCATGCTGTTCGACAACTCCGGCATATGGATCCGTCCTGAGGGCGATGGTTTCATTGCCGGCATTGCTCCGGAAGAGCACAGGGATCCTCATGCAGAGGGCGACTTCGAACCGGATCACTACCTCTTTGAGGACATCGTGTGGCCGTACCTTGCGCACCGCGTCCCGGCGATGGAGAGCACGCGGTTAATGCGCGCCTGGGCCGGCCATTACGAGATGAACCTGCTGGACCACAATGGGGTGGTCGGCGCGCATGACGAGATCGGGAACTTCGTGCTGGCGACGGGCTTTTCCGGTCACGGCACGCGCCGGCCACGGGCCGGGCGGTGGCGGAGTGGATCGTCCACGGGCAGTATCGGACCATCGATGTGTCGCCGCTGGGGTACCAACGCATTCGCAAGCAGGAGCCGCTGCTGGAGTCGGTGGTGTACTGAGTCGTGACTTGCTGATTCGGCCCTTGAGGTGAATGGCCTCAAGGGCCGTTTTCTTTTGTGTCGTGGCTGGTGCGGTTTGCGATCGTGAAAACCATCGGGCCCGGCAACGCTGGAGCGTTTGCCGGGCCCGATGGAGCAGGTAAGACTGGGCGGCGCTAGGCTTTGCTTGCCCGGATCTCCAGCGTCACGCCGGCGCCTTTGTCCGCCGTGTCGAAGTAGGTGAAACCACTGCGGTTTGGCAAGCGCCCACGCATCCTGATCGCCAGCCCCAGTGCGGCGGCCTCGGCTTCCGCCTGGTCGCAGTCCGGTACGGTGAAGCCGAGATGGAATACGCCTTCGCCGCGCGTGTCCAGGAATTCCCGCTGTGGCGTACTTCCGGCCGGTGGCGCGCACAACTGAAGCTGGACGTTGCCGAGGTTCGCGTAGCGGTAGTGCAGCCTGACGAAGGCATCGGCATCGGGCACGTCGAGCTCGCCCCGGAATGCCTCGAGCGAGGGAAATGGGTGCCAGGGGCCGACGCCGATGGACTCGTAGTAGGCGACGGACTTCTCCATCTCGCGTACAACGACGCAGACATGATGCAGGGTCTGGAACAGATCGGTCTTCGTCATGACGGTATTCAAATCTCCGCTGGTCGTTCAGTTGCTCTCTTGCTGGGCGTACGCCTGCGCCGAGTCCTCGAAGCTCTGGCCGGCGCGCGGATTCCATTGCACGCCCGAGCGCGCCACCACGCCGGGCTTCAGGCGCTGGGTTTCGTCGTAGTCGCTCCAGGGATGGAAGAACAGCGGCTCGGTGTCGTCGAGAGACATCAGCCGGGCGGCGTAGGCTTCCAGGTAGGCGTCCCGGTCTTCATCCGTGACCCGTGCCGGCATCCAGGCGGCGAAGGGCGGCAACACCGTGAAGCCGGTGTAGCCGAGGATGCCGTTGTGGATGGGCCAAAGCACGTGATGCAGGTCGCCATCGATGCCATTTGGCTCATACAGCGTCGAGGCCGTGCCCGTGGTGAGGCAGATCATGGCGCGTTTGCCCTTGAAGTGCCCCGACTCGTACTTGCGGCCGGTGGAGTAAGCGAAGCCGCGGCTGAACACACGGTCGACCCAGCCCTTGAGCATGGCCGGCATCGAGAACCACCAGACCGGGAAATGAAACAGCACCAGGTCTGCGGCCTTGACCTTCTCCTGCTCGGCGTGCACGTCGGCGCTGTGAGTGCGGTGGGCAAACGCGTGTTCCTGTTCGCGCGACAGGTCCAGGTAGTCAGCGTCGGCGCGCGCTTGCGGGAAGTCCGCTTCGCCAAGCGTGGGCGACCACCCCATCTGGTACAGGTCGCTGACGGTGACCTGGTGGCCCAGCTCCGTCAGCGTCTGCACGGCGGTGTTCTTCAGCGCGGCGCTGAACGAGTTCGGTTCGGGGTGTGCGAAAACAATCAGAACGTTCATATCGGTATCGTCCAAGGAGTGCTCGATGCTGGCGGATTCTCCGCGCAAAGGCCATCCCTGTCTTGCACGCATCAGGGCCGGAACGTGCGGATTTTGGCATAGGCAGCGAGGCCCGCATGGCCGGCAGATAGATCATGTATCGGAATAGTTAATCATTCATTTAAATCACTTTCGCGACGTTCGTCCTTGTTCCATGATTCGCTCAGAGCGGCTGATGGCCGACGATGAACCTGGCGGCGTGAAGCCGCTGCCACCTGGAGCGAGAAGACGATGTCGGCGAACTGGCCACGCGAGATTTACCAAGAGTTGAAGGCGGCGAACGTCCGCCAGGTCTGCTACGTCCCGGACGCCGGGCACAGCGAACTGATCCGGCTGTGCGAAGCCGATCCCGAGATCAGCACGGTGTCGCTGACCACGGAGGAAGAAGGCGTGGCCATGGTGGGCGGCGCCTGGCTGGGCGGCGAGCGCGCCGTGCTGCTGATGCAGTCCAGTGGTGTGGGCAACTGCATCAACATGCTGTCGCTGCAGCACGAATGCCGCATGCCGTTCTTCGCCATTGTGACGATGCGCGGCGAGTGGAGCGAGTTCAATCCCTGGCAGGTGGCGATGGGCAAGTCCACGCAGGAGGCCCTGGAGTCGGCCGGTACGTACGTGTACCGCGCCGACGAAGCCGAGGAGGTGGCGAAGACGGTGGGCGCGACGGCCCGTTTTGCCTACCAGACCGGCCGGCTGGCGGCGGTGCTGATCGCCCAGCGTGTGATCGGTGCCAAGAACTTCAATAAGTGAGACTGAGATGAGTGAAGCGCAAAAGGCTGTTCTGAATCGCCGCACGGCGATTGCCCGGATCCTGAAGCACCGGGGCGATGCCCTGGTGGTGACGAGCCTGGGCAACCCGACCTATGACGTGGCCTCGACCGGTGACTGCGCCGGCAACTTCTACCTGTGGGGCGCGATGGGCGGCTCGGTGATGGTGGGCCTGGGCATCGCGCGGGCGCAACCGAAGCGTCGCGTGGTGGTGGTTACCGGCGACGGCGAGATGATGATGGGGATCGGCTCGCTGGCCACGGCCGCGGTGGACAAGCCGCAGAACCTGGCGGTGATCGTGATCGACAACGAGCACTATGCGGAGACCGGGATGCAGCCGGCGCACGCAGGGCGCGGCGTCGACATCACGGGTGTGGCCAAGGCGGTGGGCTTTGACAACGCGCGCACGGTGCGCACGGAGCAGGAACTGGCGGTGCTGGCCGAGGAACTATTCAGCACCGAAGGTCTGCTGCTGGCCACGGTGAAAGTGACCACCGAGCCGGTGCAGACCGTGCTGCCCCCGCGCGACGGCCCCTTCCTGCGCAGCCGTTTCCGCGAAGCGCTGCTCGGCAGCGACGCCCACAAGTAAGCCCACTCGATCCCCCTTCCTGGAAGGGGAAAGCGACAGGACCGACATGCAAGCTTACAACCATTACATCGGTGGCGAGTGGGTGAAGCCCACTGGCAACGGCTATATCGACAGCAAGAACCCCTTCGACGGCCAGCCTTGGGTGCAGATCGCGCGGGGCACGGCGGAGGATGCTGATGCGGCCGTCGATGCCGCCCACGCTGCGTTCCGCAATCCCGCATGGGCGGGCCTGACGCCGACGCAGCGAGGCAAGCTGCTGGCCCGGCTGGCCGACCTGATCGAGCGCGACGCGCAGCACCTGGCCGAACTCGAGACCCGCGACAACGGCAAGCTGTTCGCGGAGATGCACGCCCAGACCCGCTACATCCCGGAGTGGTTCCGCTACTTCGGCGGGCTGGCCGACAAGATCCAGGGCGCGGTGATCCCGCTGGACAAGAAGGGCTACTTCAACTTCACCCGGCGCGAGCCGCTGGGCGTCATTGTCGCCATCACGCCGTGGAACTCGCCGCTGCTGTTGCTGACGTGGAAGCTCGCACCGCTGCTCGCCGCCGGCAATACGGTGGTGATCAAGCCTTCGGAGCACACCTCGGTGTCGACGCTGGAGTTGGCGCGGCTGTTCGACGAAGCGGGCTTTCCGCCGGGCGTGGTCAATGTGGTCACCGGTTTCGGGGCTGAAGTCGGCCAGCGCCTGGTGACCCATCCCAAGGTCAGCAAGATCGCGTTCACCGGTTCGGACGCCAACGGCAAGCTGATCTACCAGACCGCCGCGGCCAGCCTGAAGAAGGTATCGCTGGAACTTGGCGGCAAGAGCCCGAACATCGTGTTCGAGGACGCCGACTTCGACCAGGCCATCAACGGCGTGCTGTCCGGGATCTTCGCCGCCAGCGGCCAGACCTGCATCGCCGGCTCGCGCCTGCTGGTGCAGCGCTCGATCTACAAGCGCTTCCTCGAGCGCCTGGTGGAGCGCGCGACCACCGCCCGGCTCGGCAATCCGATGCAGCCGGATACCCAGGTCGGTCCGGTAACGACGGAAGTGCAACTGGCCAAGGTGCTCGACTACATAGAGATCGGCAAGGCCGAAGGCGCCGTACCGCTGTGCGGCGGCAAGCGCGCAAGGGGCAACGGCATCGACGACGGCTGGTTTGTCGAGCCGACCATCTTTGCCGAGGTCGACAACAGCATGCGGATCGCGCAGGAAGAAATCTTCGGCCCGGTGCTGTCGGCGATTCCCTTCGACACGCAGGATGACGCCATCCGCATCGCGAACGACAGCATCTACGGCCTCGGTGCCGGCGTCTGGACCCAGAACATCAAGCGTGCGTTCGCGCTGTCGGAAGCGATCGAGTCCGGCATGGTCTGGGTCAATACCTATCGCGCAGTCAGCTTCATGTCGCCGTTCGGCGGCTACAAGCAGAGCGGCATCGGCCGGGAAAGCGGCATCGAGGCGATCGACGAATACCTGCAGACCAAGAGCGTATGGATTGCCGCCGGCGCGACGGTGGACAACCCGTTCATCATCCGCTGACGCGGGAAAAGCCGGGCGCGGCGCGTGGTGCACCGCCTCGCGGTCCTGACGGGCCCGCACCGGAATCGTCATGCGCCCCGGCAGTGCCGTCCCGGGCAGCCGCCCATAAAAACAGACAGGAGACAGGATGAATATCAATATTGCGCTTCAAAAGCGCCTTTGTGCCTCGATGATGCTCGCCATCATCGGGACGATCGGTGCGACCGTACCGGCGCTGGCGCAGGGCGATGCCTGGCCGGCCAAGCCGGTGCACCTGATCGTGCCGTTCCCGCCGGGCGGCGGCGGCGACAAGCTTGCCAGGACGTTGGCGCCCAAGCTGGAAGAGCTGCTGAAGACGAGCCTGGTGATCGAGAACAAGGGCGGCGGCAACGGCAATATCGCGCTGCAGTCGGTGGCGACCGCCCCGGCGGATGGCTACACGATCGGCCTGACCATCATGGACCAGATCGCGCTGAGCCCGTCGCTTTATGACAAGCTGCCGTTCGACTCCGTTCGCGACTTCGCGCCGGTCGGCCTGGTGGTCTCGACTCCCTATGTCTTCACGGTCGAAGCGAAGAACGGTGCTGCCGACCTTGCCGCTGCGGTCGCCAGGGCGAAGAAGGAGCCCGGTAGCGTGACCATCGGCTATCCGACGGTCAGTGTCCGGCTCGCGACTGAAATGCTGCAACGCCAGTCCGGCGCCAGGTTCAACACGATTCCGTACCGGGGCATCTCCCAGAGCTTGCCCGACCTGCTGGGCGGCCGCGTGGACTTCTGGGCAGGCACCACGGTAACGATGCGCAGCTTTATCGAAGCGGGCAAGGTGCGTGGGGTCGCAATCACCTCGGCCAAGCGCTCGCCGGCGCTGCCGAATATCCCAACGGTGGCGGAAAGCGGCTACCCCGGCTTTGAACTGGTCACCTGGTACGGGATCGTGGCCCCCGCGGGCACGCCCAAGCCGGTCATCGACAAGCTCAATGCGCAACTCAATGCCGCGCTGAATGCGCCGGAGATCCGCGCAAAGCTGGAGGCGGATGGCGCGCTCCTACTGGGAGGCCCGCCTGAGCGGCTTGCCCAGGTGCTGAAGGAGGACATGGGCAGGCTGGGGCCTATGATCAAGCAGGCCGGCATCAAGCCCGAGTAAGCCGAGGTGACAACCTTGACCTTCCTGGAAACGCTGCGTGCGATCGTTGGCACTGACCATGTGCTGACGCACCAGCTCGATGGCTATGAGATGGACTGGCGCGGCCTCTACCGTGGCCGGGCCCTGGCGGTGGCATTGCCGGGAAGCACCGACCAGGTCTGCGCCGTGGTCGCCGCATGTTCTGCCGCCCGTGTCGCGATCGTGCCGCAAGGTGGCAACACGGGGCTGGTGGGCGGCGCGGTGCCGGACCAGTCCGGACGCCAGGTCTTGCTCAACCTCAGGCGCATGAATCGCGTGCGCGATCTCGACGAGAAGAACCTGACCCTGACCGTAGAAGCCGGCTGCGTGCTGGAAGCCGTGCAGGAACGGGCCGCGGCGGCCGGCTTGCTGTTTCCGCTGAGCCTGGCCGCCGAGGGCAGCTGCACCATTGGCGGAAACCTCGCCAGCAATGCCGGTGGCACCCAGGTGCTGCGCTATGGCAACGCCAGGGAGCTCTGCCTCGGCCTTGAAGTGGTGACCCCCGACGGCCGCGTGTGGAGCGGCCTGTCCGGGCTGCGCAAGGACCACAGCGGCTATGACTTGCGGCAGCTCTATATCGGCAGCGAGGGAACGCTTGGCGTGATCACCGCCGCGACGCTGAGGCTGTTCCCGCCGCCGGCCTCGACGATGACGGCATGGATCTCCGTGCCCTGCGCCGGTGCGGCCATTGAACTGCTGTCGCTGGCGCAGAAGCAGCTCGGTCCGACGCTTACCGGATTCGAGATCATGGGGCGCGAAGCCGTGGCGCTGGCGGACAAGCATTTCCCCCAGTTGCGCGCGCCGGATGCCCAGGCGTATCCCTGGCATGTGGTGCTGGAACAGTCATCGCACCTGCTGGAAGCGACTGAGCGCCCGCAGTTCGAAACCATGCTGGAGGCGGGCTTCGAGCGGGCGTTGATCGCAGACGCCATCGTCGCGGAGAGCGCGGAACAGGCGAAGCGCCTGTGGCATGTCCGCGAGGCGATTCCGCTGGCGCAGGCGAAGGAGGGCGCGAACCTGAAGCACGATGTCTCGGTCCCGATTTCGCGCATTCCTGAATTCCTGGAGGCGGTTGAAGGCGCATTGCGCGCGGCCCTTCCCGATATCCGGCTGGTCCTGCTCGGCCATGTCGGGGACGGCAATCTCCACTACAACGTGCAGGCCCCTGAAGGGGATACCGGCGGGGCTTACTTTGCCCGGCACGGCGACTGGATCACGAGGCAGGTCTACGATGCTGTGGACGCCTGTGGCGGCTCGTTCTCCGCCGAGCATGGCGTCGGGGCCTTCAAGACCGACGAGCTTGCCCACCGCAAGGACGCGGTTGCGCTGGACCTGATGCAACGTATCAAGGCGGCGTTGGATCCGTTGCACCTGATGAACCCCGGTCGGGTGCTGAAGGCGGTGCCGGTCGATGTCGGCTAGCGTCACCCCCCCCAGCCCTGAGCGGTTTGGTTTCTCACCCACCATTGACCCGCCGGTGGCAGACGATGACGCGCATCCGGCGGTGCGCGGCCGTATGCGGCGGCTCTGCGCCGCCTTTCCCGCTGACTACTTCCGCTCCGAAGATCGCCACCAGGGACAGGCCGAGGCATTCGCCGAGGCGCTGCGCACGGCGGGCTGGTGCAATGCGCTGGTTTCGCGGGCCCATGGTGGCCTGGGTTTGTCGCTGGCTGAGGCATGCGCCGCCGTCGAAGCGATCGGCATCCAGGGCGCGCCCGCAGCCGGACTGGTGCAGGAGATGTGCAATCACCTGCTGCTTGTCCATCATGGCGATTTGCTGAAGGATGCCTACGTCAGACACGTGATCGGCGGTATGCTGCGCCTGCCGTCGATGGCGATCTGGAGTCCGGGCGAGAATGCCGATGTTCGCGAGATAGCGCAATGCACGCAAGGCGTCGTGGTCAGCGGCAGGAAAACCCGCGTGTCGCGCGTGCAAAACAGCGACCTGCTGTTGCTGCTGGTGGATGGCGGTACGAAACACCCCGGCGCATCGCTGTACCTGGTAGATCTGCGCGATGCCATTGGGCACGGCTTGTGGATTGAGCCTTGTGCCAGCCTGGACACGCACGATGCCAGCGACCTGCTGATCGACAAGTTGCTGATCCCGGCAAACAACCTTGTCGGCGAAGCAGGGCAGGGCGGCGCATGTATCGCGCAGCGGCAGGTGCCGGAGATGATCCTCAGCGCGGCAGCCGCCACGGGCGATGCGCGATGGCTGCTGGCACGCGTAAGCGATCGCGAGCCTGGAACCCAGAACGATAGCGCGGAAGGCCGCAGCCCGGTGCTCGTCAAGGCATGGTCTGCCATTGAGGCAGCAAGCGTGATGTACGCGAAGGCGGCTCAACGCTACGATCTTCTGGCCAGTTGCGAGGGCGAAACGCGAATGGCGCTGACGCTCGCGCTCGAAGCGGTCTCGCGTGCAGCGCAGTTGGCGTACCGCCACCCCGAGGCCCTGGACCAGGACGTGGACAGGAAACTGCGGGAGTCGCGCAAGCATCAGGTGATGCCGTTCGCGACGGACCTCGCGCTGGCCTACATCAGCGAGCACGTGCTCCGCATCCCGCGCCATCAGTAAGCTGCCGGGTCTTGCACTGCGAAAAAAATCCCTCGACACCGGTCGAGGGAACCCAAAGTCGCCAGGAGACAGCAGGCGAATGTCCTAGCTGGCAGCGTCCGGAAGGATCGCGCCGATGCGCGGTGCTGCTTCCAGTTGCCAGACTTCCCTGAAGAAGGCATGGATCTCTTCGACGCTGGCGGAGGCAGAGAAGTCGGCCAGGCGCGCGAACTTGTCCTGGATCTCCTCCCTTCTATGAGCATTGGTTTGTCAAGTTCCTTTGGAGCTAGCCAGACCAAATCTTCCTACGTGCGGCGTAGTCTGAAGCCGTCTGTTGTGCGCGCGTCAGACGTGACGTCTGACCACCTTCTATCCGCCGGCGCTTGGCCAGCCTCATCCTGCATGCGCATTACGCCGGAATCATCAACCAGGAACATGCCCCATCTTGATAAATCGGTTGCATCAGCAACCCGGGAGGAGGACGGGCATGTTCACCTCAGACCGTTTGTGCTTGCGTAGTTGCCTGACCGGGCCGTTACCTCTTTCCTGCAAGCTTTTAGGAGGCCTACGCCGACTTCAGGCGTGCGCCTTCGGGAATCTCACCGTCTTTCAGATAGCGCCACAGCGCAATAGCCAGTCGCCGTGCGACTGCAACGATCGCGATGCGCCGAGCCCGCCGGTTTGGTCCCGTGCTCTGGGTGCGCTCGTTGAACCAGCGCGTAAGTGCACTGTCGGGCTGGTAACGCAGCCAGCACCATGCCATCTCGACCAGTAACGCGCGCACTCGTCGGTTGCCCTGTTTGCTGATGCCCTGGTCGACCTGGCTCTCGCCGCTGTCGTAGGGCTGGGGCACCAGGCCCGTACAAGCCCCCACTTGGCGCCGGTTGCTGAACTCCCTCCAGAACAGTTCGAGCGCGAGGCGCGACGCGCCCACTTCGCCAATCCCTTTCAGGCGCGCCAGGTCATCGCGTCGCTGGCGCGCGGAGGCGGGCAGGCTTGCCTGTCGCGTTTTCTCCAGCTCCGCGAGTTGCTGCTGTGCCAGCGCGAGCCGTTCGCACTCACGCAGCAACCGCCCGCGCATTTCGGGCGACAACGGCGCGCCGTCGTGACACTTCACCTCGTCACGGGCGAGCCGGCCGGCGAAGTGCTTGTGATCCACCTCATCCCAGCAGCCGAGCGTGGCCAGCAGTTTTCGCATCCGGTCGCAGTGCTGCAGCACTTCCTTCTGCAGTTGCCCGCGATCGCGCATCAGGTGCCGCGACGCTTCGTCCTGCGGCGATGGGACGTGAACCACGTGCATGCGGTCGCGCTCGCCACGTAGCCATGCGCGCAGGTTGATCACCAGCTTGATGGCATCGAGCCGGTCGGTCTTCGCGCGTCGCTTGTGGCGTTCGACGGGAATGCTGGCTGGATCGATGACGTAGCACTCGATGCCGCGCCCCTGAAGCGCACGACAGATCCAAAATCCGTCCTGGCCGGCCTCGTAGCTTACGACGACGCGCACACCTGCTGGCAGCGACCACTTGTCCTTGTGCTGTTCGATCAGGTCCAGCACCGCCTGCAGACGCGCTACGGCTTGCAGCTGCGCGACCGTATGCACCGCAGGCTGCTCGCGGTGCCCGTCGTGTAACGCGACCTTCCACTTCGCGGCCGCCAGTTCGAGCGAGACCGCCAACACGTCCTCGATACTCGTGTATGCCTGATCTGTACGCATGACGCTATCTCCTCTGAGCCAAGCACGACACGCTGATTCTAAGCAGGCTTGTCCCCTGTCTCATAGGATCTTGACAGCGTGTTGCCCGGATCGCCCTTGGGCTCGTCGACACGCCCGGAGAAAGACTTGCCGTCTTCCGTGGTCACGCTGACCTTGCCGATCCAGCGGCGGGGGTAGGCACTATCCACTTCCTCATCGAGTTGCATGGAGACCTTATTGCGAAACGCGACCACAGCGGCGTCCTGGAAGTGCGACTCGAAGTCACGGACGCTGGCACTGCCGCGTTCGGCAACCAGCCCGAGTACCGTGCCCATCGAGAACTTCGCCTGGTGCACGGTGACCGGGTTCACCACGGGTCCCAGCACATCGATCGCGCCCTGGTGGACGTGGGTCACCACCTCGCGGATATTGGCCGGCTGAATCTGGTTGTCTGCCAGCACCCGCGCCAGCGCATCCGCGGCGGGGTGCGTGTGACGGCACGAGGCATGGTATTTGAAGGACGTCTCGACCACGGTCCAGCGTGAGCCGAGGCCGTCGACCAGCTTCGCGGCATCGGCATCGGTGGACATGCCGGCAGCCATGCCGCGCGGCCCTTCCAGGATACGCTTTGCGCCCTGGAAGCCGTCCCTGGCAAGGAAGGCGACATCATGCCGTCGGCGGCTGCCTTGGCCGTATGGAGTTGCTTGGAATCGGCGGCGTCGGCGAGGAATTCCCACAGGCCCGCTGCCTGCGTACCGGCCGAGCCGAAGGCGTCCAGCATCTGCGCCGGCGTCAGTCCCAGCAGGCGCCCGGCCGCCGCGGCGGCTGCAAGTGTGCCGGCGGTGCCGGTGGTATGGAATACGCGATAGTGCGAGCGCCCGAGGAACTCGCCGACGCGGATTCCGACTTCGTAGCCCACGATGGCGGCCGTGATGAAGTCCTTGCCGCAAGCGCCCGCTTCCTGCGCGACTGCAAGCACAGCAGGAAAGACCACGGCCGCCGGATGGAAGACCGAGCCGTTGTGCACGTCATCCTGCTCGGCGTAGTGGGAGCTGGCGCCATTGATGAAGGCGGCAAAGTAGGGTGTGGTGCGCTCGCGCGAGATCAGGACTTCGCAGGGGCCCGATGCCGGCGCCATCCGTCGCGCAAAGGCGGCCAGGGCTTCGACCGGCCTGCCGCCTTTGCCTGCCAGCGCGGAGCCGACCCAGTCGGCGTACAGGTTCTTGGCGCGTTCGACGACTTCAGCCGGGATGTCCTCATACTGCAGCGTCGCTGCAAAGCGCGCCAGTACGGCGCTTTGTGTTTCACTCATCGTCTTCCTCTTGCTTGATGTGGGGCGGATATGCCACCGGCTTCAGATCAGCACCACCTCGCCGTGGACGGTCTCTGCCGCGGCCAGTCTGATGCAGATCGCAATCGCCTCGGCCGCTGCGCCGACCTGCTCCAGGCTGGGCGACGACGGGGCGATGCGCAGCGTGCGGTCATCCGGGTCGACCCCGCCAGGAAAGGGCGCGCCGGCATCGGTAAGGATCACGCCGGCGTTGCGGCAAAGGTCGACAACCCGGCGCGCGGTGCCGGGTACGACATCCAGCGTGATGAAGTAGCCGCCGGCGGGCTCGGTCCACGACACCTGCGCGAGCCCGCCCAGGTACTGCCTGAAGGTCTCGATCACGCGCGCGAAGCGCGGCGCGAGGATCGCGCGATGCTGGCGCATCAAGGCCTTCAGCCCCGCCTCGTCCCGGAGAAACCGCACATGGCGGAGCTGGTTGAGCTTGTCCGGCCCGACGCTGCGGAACGCCGCATGCTTGAGATACCACGCGATGTTCTGGCTCGAGCTGCCCAGCAGGGCGAGGCCGGCGCCGGCAAAGGTGATCTTGGAGGTCGAGGCAAAGACCAGGGCACGGTTGGCATGGCCATGCGTCACGCAGAGCTCCGCGAGGTTGGCAATCTCCGTTTCCTGGTCGCCCAGGTGGTGCAGCGCGTAGGCGTTGTCCCAGAAGATTCGGAAATCCGGCGCGGCCGTCGGCATCGCAGCCAGCGCCCGGATGACCTCGTCGGCGTACACGGTGCCGGTCGGGTTGCTGTACTTCGGCACACACCAGATGCCGCGGATCGACCGGTCCTGCGTCACCAGCGTACGCACGACTTCCATATCGGGACCGTCGTCGCGCAGCGGCACCGAGATCATCCGGATGCCAAAGGCTTCGCACAGCTTGAAATGCCGGTCATAGCCCGGCACGGGGCACAGGAAGGCGAGGCCTCCCGCCACGTTCTGCCACGGGCCGTCACCATCGGGCACGCCATTGCGGCACGCATACGCCAGGCAGTCATGAATCAGCGCCAGGCTGGAGTTGCCTTCCACCACGGTGTTCTCCGGCGGCACGCCCAGTACGCCGGCGAACAGCCTGCGCGCTTCCGGGATGCCCTGCTGGCCCATGTAGTTGCGGCAATCCGTACCTTCTTCGGTGTGGAAGTCGCCGGGGCCGGGCAGTGCCAGCAGTGCTTCTGACAGCGCAAGCTGTTCGGCGGATGGCACGCCCCGTGCCAGGTTGAGCTTCAGCTGTCTGTCGCGCAGTGCGCGGTACTCAAGCAGGCAGGTTTCAAGGCCAGGCACGCCGTTCGCCGCCTTCAACTCTTCATCAATCTTGCGTGGCCAGTTCGCTGGCATCGTCTTCTCGCTCCGGGCGGCAGCGCTCTCGCGCGGCCAGGTTCAGCCTCGGCCATCGGCCGCTCTGAACCCATCATCGGCGATTGAATGGCTTCGCGAAAGCGATTTATTTGGATGGTTTTCCATTCCCGTGTGAGATGGTTTTCGGGCGCAGGGAGGCCACCCGCCAGGGCAGGCGGCATGCGGCTTTCCGGGGCACGGGAACTAGCCTAGCGAAGCAGGCGCGCGCATCCGGGAGAAGTCGCAGCACTCGCGCGCCAGCTCCGCCACCGCGAGGCCAAGGGCGGCCTGTTCCGGATAGATGGCGCAATAGCGAACGGCGGGGGCGGGCGGGTCGGTCTCTACGATCTGCAGGCGGCCCTGCGCGACTTCGTTGGTGAAGAACTCGCGTGGCAGGCAACTGACGCCGATGCCGGCTTCGATCAGACCGGCCAGCGTGATGATGCTGCGGCTGCCGCCGAGCCGGTTCGGCTCGACGCCAACCTGCTCGAACAGCCGCGCGCACAGCGCGGTGATGATCGAGGTCCGGTCCTGTTCGATGACCGGCAAGGTCGCGAGCTGCTGCAGCGGAATCACTTCTCCGCGATTGAACGTTCCGGGCGGGCTGAACCAGGCGAATTCGACCAGCTCAAGATTGACCCTGGCTGCCGAGCGAGTGACAAAGGCTTCGGGCAGGATGGCCACGTCGAGCTGCCCATCGATGATCTTGTCGCGCAGCACCGCGGAGTGGTCGATATGCGGTTGCAGGGTCAGTTGTGGATAGACCGCCCTGACCTTGCGCACCAGCGCAGGAAACCACGACATGGCGACCAGCTCCGTGACCCCGACGTGCACGACGCGCGGGATATTGCGTGTCGATGCCTGGATCTCCTCGACGTGCGCCACGCTTTCCAGCAGGTCGGCGCAGAGCAGCATCATCTCGTGGCCCCTGGCAGTGAGCGTGGCCTTGCGCCCGGCCTGTTCGAACAGCGGCGAGGCGGACAGCCGCTCCACTTCCTGCAAGCGCTTGGTGGCGGCGGACTGGGTCACGTGCAGCTTGTCGGCGGCGCGTTGCACTGTGCCAAGCTTTGCTACCCAGTAGAACGCCTCGATCTGCTTAATCGTCAGCATCGCGCAAGGCTCCGTGCATGGCGGCTTCCATGCTTTGCTCGTAAGGCCGCTCGAAGTCACAGGTCTGTTGAGCAAGCGCGGCGATGGTGCGATGGAAGGGCGTGGCCGAGTCGGCACGCAGTAACGCCACATAGCGGATGGGCGGCAGGCCGGGGGTGGCTTGGACTTCCCGCAGCAAGCCCTTGTTCACCAGCCCGCGCGACACGACCACAGGCAGGTAGACCACGCCGAGCCCGGACACGGCGATGCCGCCTAGCGCGGCAATGCTGTTGCTCAGCAAAGTGTTCCTCGGTGTCAGGCCGTTCCTGGCAAACCAGTTTCGCATCAGCACGCCGGCGCCGGATTGCGGCCCCTGCATCAGCAGCGGATACTTGCCGAGCTCTGCCACTTTCATGCGGGTATGGGGCAGGTCGAGGGTCGGGCTGCAGAACCAGGCGTTCCTGACTTCCGCCAGCCGGGTGCGCAACAGTCCGGTCAGGTCGAATGCGTTTGGCACGACGATCAGGTCGAGCTGGCCGGTACGCAGGCGGTCATGCAGCGGGACACTGTGCTCGACTTCCAGTTCGACCACGACCTGGGGGAACTGCGAGCGGATCGCGTCCACGAACGAGGGCAGCCAGGTGAGTGCGGTCAGCTCGGTGACGCCGAGCCGCAACTTGCGTACCAGTGCATCCTTGCGCACGAACTGGTCGAGCAGGACGTTGCGTTTCTTCAGCACGTCGCGCGCACGGGCAAGGACCTCGGCCCCCTCCAGCGTCAGCCTGGCCGTGCGGCCCGACCGGTCGAACAGCGGGTAGCCGAAACTAGTCTCAAACTCCTTGATATGGCGGGACACCGCCGACTGCGCGATGTCCAGCTTCTCGGCGGCGGCGTCGAACGACCCCATCTCGCTGATGGCGACGAATGCCTCCAACTGCTTGAATGTGGTCACCTGCGCGCTCCGCGTCCTGCTGATTGTCTAATCTGTTTCTGGAATGGGACTGGAGCTGATTCTATCTCAAATAGTCGGCCCGTTGGCCTTCTGCAGGCGCGTACACCTGGTCAGGAGAACAATTTCCCCGCCTTCAGGTCGGCCTCGCCCAAAACTAGTGATGCAAGATGCTTGACCGGAAGAATGCTTCGGAGGCAGTGCCTAAGAACAATGAATGGTCGGCTATTGAAGGGGAGGCTATCGCTCCATCGCGCTCTGCGAGCGCTGCGCCTCGTCCGACCATCCAGCGAGGCATGATAGGCTTGCCGCAGCCGGGTCTGACTCAGCCGAGGTCAGACAAAATTCCGTGTGGGATAAGCGCGATCCCAGGTGCCGTGGCCCGAGATGGATTGCTGTGCGCCTTCGCTGAGCCGGCTGTCCATGCCAAAACTTCAAAGATCAAGAAGTTTCGAAGGCTCAGCGAGTTGCCCGGTTCGGCCGTTGCAACAGCAAACTCCAGCGCTCGTCATGCGATGGATCTGGTCTGAGAGCGCGCGGGGCCGCGGGCCCAGAAGCACGCGTTCGCGCCGTGCATCTGCATATCCTGCCGCTCAGGCCTCCGTCTCGAGAAGCGTTTGTGGCGCCCGTGCCTGGGCTGACGTCCGCAGCGTTTCCAGGGCCTTCTGCTCGAGGCGGCACACCCTTTCGCGCGAGAGGCCCGTTTGCTGGGCGATTTCCTCAAAGCTGTGCGGGGCTGCAGCTTGAGGTAACAGCTTGGGAATTGTCTTTTGCGTCACAAATCATCTTATCGCTCATCAATGAGCGAAGAAACTACTTAATCGCTTATATGTAATCGGTAATGCGATTGCGCAGTTGACGCATGCCGTTTTGGGCTCAATAATAGTGGCCCGAGCACCAGACGTCTAACCGCTCACATGGAACACTCTAGTCCGAATAAGCGCTCATATATGAGCGCTAAGAAGAATGATGCGACACTGCCAACGCCGGTGGGCCGCGCGCTGGTAAAGCTCGGCCACGACCTGTCGCTGGCCCGCCGCCGGCGGATGTTGACGCAGGAGTCCATGGCCGAACGCATCCAGACGTCGGTGGCCACGCTGCGTCGTTTGGAGAAAGGTGACCCGCGCATCCCCATTGGGATCATTGCGCAGGCTTTTTTTGTCCTGGGCGAGCTGAGCAAAATCACGGGCATGCTCGACACGGCCTCGGATGACATTGGCTTGTCGCTCATGAATGAGCAGCTGCCGCAGCGCGTGCGCGGGAAAAGCCGCAAACCACCGTCGGGAGCGCTTTGACTATGGCACCGGTCCAGAAGAAAATGGGCGTCGCGTTGGGCCAGAGAGCCATCCCTCTCGGTGAGCTGTCCTATGCCAAGGATGGTCGGCGCGAACATTCGACGTTTGCTTATGATGCTGCCTGGCTGAGCGCTGCAGAGAAGTTTGCGATTTCGCCAGACCTCCCGCTTGTGACGGGTAACCAGTTTCGCAAGGCTGCGTCCAAGGACGACTCAATCTTCCACTTCGCGTTCGCGGACACCGAGCCGGATGGCTGGGGCTGCCGCGTCATTGCGCGCGACCATGCCAAGCGCCGCAAAGCCGCACAGCAGAACGGCAAACCCATGCCGAATGCCGAGCTCAGCGAGATGGACTACCTGCTTGGCGTCGACGACATGAGCCGTATCGGAGCCATCCGTCTCATGGATGCGGACGGCTCGTTCCTGCGCACCATCGAAGATGGCGGGCGCGGTACCCCGCCCTTGCTTGAGCTGGCGCAGCTCATGGCCGCCTCGCGCGCGGTGGAGATGAACAAGGAAACTGAGGCCGACCTGCGTTACCTGCGCGGCCGCGGCACCTCGGTGGGCGGCATGCGCCCGAAGTGCACGGTTGTAGCCGACGACGGCCACCTGGCCATCGGCAAGTTCCCCAGCATCAAGGATGACCGCTGCGTGACACGCGGCGAGGTCCTCGCGCTGCATCTGGCTGCGGCCGCCGGCATCTCGGTGGCGGGCTCGCGCGTAGTAATGTCCGATGACCTGCCCGTCGCACTCATCCACCGGTTCGACCGGGTGCCGGGCGGCGGCCGCATTCCCTACCTGTCCGCAGGCTCAATGATGCAGGCGTCCAGGCAGGAGGACTACGCCTACACGCAGATTGCCGACACCATCATTGCCAACAGCGTCAACCCGGGCCAGGACCTGGAAGAGCTGTGGCGCCGACTCGCCTTCAACCTGCTCATCACTAACGTCGACGACCACGTGCAGAACCATGGGTTTCTGCACGTCGCGCACGGCCAGTGGCGCCTGGCGCCCGCCTTCGACATCAATCCGTTCCCGGATAAGGACCAGGAGCTGAAGCTGTGGCTCGATGAGGCCTACGGTCCGGTCGACTCGATTAAGGCGGTGGTCCGTGTGGCTGGCTATTTCAGGCTGGATGCCGCCGCGGCCCAGCGCGTGCTGGGCGATGTCTGTGCTGCCATCGACAACTGGAAGACCGTTGCGAAATCGGCTGCAGTCGGCATGTCCGACAGTGACCTCGACGACTTTGCCCCTGCTTTCGACAACGAGCAGATGCGCGTCGCCAAGACCCTGCTGAAATAGCGATTGGTGGCCATCAGCCCGGGCCGCTATCCCTGGGTTGCTCTGGCCACTCGAAATTAAGTGCGGGAACGGCCGGCCGCGGGTACCGGCGCGGCTCCTGTGCTTGTGGTCTTTTCCGGCGGATGTGCGCTCAACCAGCGGTGTCGTGGAGGCGCTGGGCGCCAATGGCATTGTCTTGCTCGCAGATACACCGCATCCGTTCACAACCGTAACCCGCAGTCAGGTTCTCCAACGAATCTGCGGAGGCGCGGTGGCGAGGTTGGCTTGGCTAGAACTCCCCTCACACACGTTATGATCCTGTCGAACTCGCTACCCAATCGCTTCCTGTAGCCAAGGCCGCTCGCGGCAGCCATGCAACGCCTATGCGCAATCAGCCAAACATGCTGGCCCCCTTTCACCAAGCAGCACTTCCTGGCCTCTCCCACACTGCAGGACTCGCAAGTCCGGTAAATCCATCAATTCCGGGCTGCGATGTGCCGGACCGTCTCTGTGTAATCGTCTACCGGGGTGCGTCGCGATGAACGCACCGTTGCATCTTGTCGGAGACCATCCGTCGATCGCCGCCCTGCGTGACCTGATCACACGCGTGGCAGGGAGCCAGGCGCGCACAGTGTTGCTGTATGGAGAAACGGGTACTGGCAAGAGCCTGGTGGCTCGCATGCTGCACCAGCAATCGAGCCGCGCGCGGGCAGAATTCATCGATATCAATTGCGCGGCGATTCCGGCGCAATTGCTTGAATCGGAGCTGTTCGGCCACGAGCGCGGCGCGTTCACCGGCGCGGTCGGCAAGAAAGAGGGGTTAATCGAAGCTGGAAATGGCGGCACCGTCTTTCTCGACGAGGTGCGCGAGCTCGATCTGGTGATGCAGTCCAAGCTGCTGACACTGCTAGATACCCGGCGCTTCCGTCGCGTTGGCGCGGTCAAGCCCATCAGCGTGGATGTTCGCTTCATCGCCGCCACCAACAAGATCCTGCTTAACGAGGTCAACGCCGGCAAGTTCCGCGAAGACCTGTACTACCGGCTACAGGTAATCGCGATCAATATTCCGCCCCTGCGAGAGCGCGGCGACGACATCCTGCTGCTCGCGCATAACGCGCTGGATCGCTACAACCTCCAGTATGGCAGTCGGATAGCGCGGCTGGACCCGGAGGTCGAGCGGATATTCCGCGCGTACCGTTGGCCGGGCAATGTGCGCGAGCTTGAGAATCTGCTCGAGCGGATCTGCCTGCTGGAGCAGGGCGATCGCGTGCTTCCTGGGCATCTGCCCGCACGCATTCTGCGGGCAGTGGGAGCGATGCCGGCGGCGCCGGCAGACCCGGCTGACGCAGCGGCAACCGTTGTCGATGTCAACGCGCCGCCAGCAACTGAGGCGAAGGATGACGGCTTGGATTACTACGCTGCCACGGCCCGCTTTCAGGCAGACCTCATCGAGCAGACCCTGGCCGCCTGCCACGGCAATGTCGCGCGGGCTGCGCAGCGCCTCGGCCTGAGCCGCCACGCTCTGCGGCACCAGATGATCAAGTTGGGATTGGACTCGAACTAATGCTGCGTGAAATTCACGCACCGTTGGGCGGTCTCACGCGCACCGCCCCACTGATTTTGCGTGCTAATCACGCGAAGCCAAGTCGCTTTATTGTAAGCTTTTGATTTAAAAGGGATAAAATTAGATCTTGCTCCTGGCACAGCTTCTGCTCAGTAGGTGTCGTGTGACTCGCTTTAAGGAAGCGACACCTAACTGGAGAACGTTGAATGCAGTCGCTGAAGATCATTTGCCCCAATGGCCATCTCGGCTTTGCGCCCTTGCGCACGGGCAGCTTTGAGATCGGTGTGGCCGCCGGGCCGGACTATATCGCGGCCGATTCGGGCAGCGATGACGTGGGCCCTGTGCCGCTGGGCTCGGATACGTCGACCAGCCCCGAGGCGTGGCAGCGCCACGACCTTGAGCACATGCTGCTGGCATCGCGGCGGCTGGGCGTGCCGATGATCATCGGCTCGGCCGGCGATACCGGCACCAACAGCCGGGTCGACCTCTACGTGAACATCATCCGTGAGCTTGCGCAGAAGCACGGGCTGAAGCGCTTTCGCATCGGCTACTTCTACTCCGAGGTGCCCAAGTCGCTGTTGCGTGAAAAGCTCGGCGCGGGCGAGACCATCCGCGGGCTGGACGGTTTTGCCGACCTGACGCTGTCTGAACTGGACGCCACCGACCGCATCGTGGCAATGGCGGGCGTGCATCCCTATCTCGAGCTGCTGCGGCAGGGCGCGGACGTGGTTATCGGCGGGCGCAGCTCCGATGCAGCCGTGTTCGCAGCGCCGGCTCTGCACCACGGGTTCGCCGCCGATCATGCTTACTATCTGGGCAAGGTGCTCGAATGCGCATCGTTCTGCGCCGAGCCCTATGGTGGCAAGGAGACGGTGCTGGGCGAGATCTCGCGCGACGATGTGCGCGTCACCGCGATGCATCCGGAGCAGCGCTGCACCGTCGCGTCGGTGGCCGGGCATGCGATGTATGAACGCTCGAACCCGTTCGAGGAATTCGTCGCGGGCGGCAGGCTCGACATGAGCCAGTGCCACTACGAACAGGTGGATGCGCGCACCACGCGCATCACCGGCTCCCGCTTTGAGCCCGACGAGGTTGTCCGCGTCAAGCTGGAGGGCTCGGGCAAAGTCGGCGAGCGTTATGTGGGGCTGTGCGGCATCCGTGATCCGTACACGATCGCCAACGTGGACCGCGTGATCGCCTGGGCCAAAGATCAGGTGCGTGCGCGCTTCGGCGAGACCGGCTATGAGCTCCACTACAACGTCTACGGGCGCGATGGCGTGATGGGCGAACTGGAGCCGCTGCGCGACCGCCCCGGCCATGAGCTGTGCGTCATGGTCCAGGGGGTGGCGCCCACCCGCGAGATGGCAGAAGAGGTGGCGATGATTGGCCTGCGGCAGATGTTCTACGCGCGCTTGCCGGACGTCAAAGGCACCGCCGGCTCGGTGTCGTTTCCGCTAGACGAGGTACTGCACGCCAGCCCGGCCTATCGCTGGACGCTAAATCACACTGTGGCGGTGCAAGATCCGCTGGCGCTGTTTCCCACGCATCTCGTCGAGGCCGGCGTCTGACGCGCCAACGTTCCTTAGGAAGCCCATCATGACCACTGCCAATCCATCCGTACCCAGCCTGGCACCGACGCAGAAGCTGCACGAGCTGGCCAAGACCATCCGCAGCAAGAACGCCGGAGTCAACAAGATCACCTTCGACATCATCTTCCGCGAGGCAGCGCAATATGAACGCGTCAAGCGGTCACTCATGCTGAGCCGAGAAAGCATGGCCGCGCTGTTCCATGTTCCGGTGGAGCGCATCTCCGACTTCGTCGAATACGATCCGGCCTTCGCGATCAAGTTTACGATGTACCGCAAGCGTCCGAGCGGCAGCGCGGGCGATGGCGACATCTTCGGCGCGCAGCAGTACGCGCCGTTGCTGGAACTGGAGATCCCGGCCTGATACGCGTGCACCTTACCGCGGTCCGCCCCCAGGGCCGGCCGCGGCAAGATGCCCGGAAGTGCGCACCGTTTCGCATTGCGGCTTCCGCAGTTTCGTCCCGCAGTTTTCCTGCATTACGATGAATTCGGATCGACGTATGGACAAGACCTTTTTGAAGCGAATTTGGAGCCGGGTGGCGCGCAGCCTGCCCGGGACGGTCATCCTGGCGACACTTGCCGTTGCGCCCTGGCTGGCGGGCGCGGCGCGTGCGCAGAGCGCAACCGCCGTGCCGCCGCTGATGCGGATTGTGGTGCCGTTTTCCGCGGGGGCCAGCAACGATGTGATCGCCCGCGCGATCGCGCCGGCGCTGGCCAGGCGTCTTGGCAACACGGTGATCGTGGAGAACCGTCCCGGCGTGGCCGGCGTGCTTGGTGCAGACTACGTCGCCAAGGCGCCGCGCGACGGCTCAGTGCTGCTGCTGACGTCGTCAACCTTCCTGACCGCGGCTGCGACGCAGGCGCGCTCGCCATATGATCCGCTGACCGCGTTTGCCCCGGTTGCGCTAGTGGCCGACGGGCCGCTGTTGCTGGCGGTGTCGTCTACGATTGCATCGTCGAAATCGATCCACACGCCGGCGGATCTGATTGCAGCCGCGCGCGCGAAGCCAGGGGCCATCACCTATGGCTCGGCGGGCGTGGGCTCGCTTGGACAGCTCGCCACCGAGTTGATGTGCGACACGTCGAAGGTGCAGATGATGCATGTGCCGTACAAGGGCGCGGCCAATGCGCTGATCGACCTTGCCGCCGGGCAGATTGACGTGATGATGTCGAACTACAGTTCAATCGCCACGCAGATCAAGGCCGGCAAAGTCAAGCCGCTGGCCGTTACCTCCGTCACGCCGAACCCCGCGTTCCCGGGCCTGCCGCCACTGGCGGCCTCGGTGCCGGGCTATGGCATCGAGATTTGGGTAGGCGTGCTGGCCCCGGCCGGCACGCCGGCTGCGCTGGTACAGCGGCTTAATCGCGAGATTGCCGAGATTGCCACATCGCATGACGTGCGCGTGGTGCTGGAGCCGGATGGCTCGCGTCCGCTGGCAGTTTCACCTGCCGACTTCGGCGCCCGGATCAGGCAGGATCTCGCGCAGTGGAAGCGGATCGCGGCGGACCGCAAGATCGTCGCGGAGTGAGCGGGGGCTCACGTCGAAGCCGCGTTCCGGCAACGCGGCCTGCCTGAGCTTCGGCTGCGCGTCGAGATCGATTTGGGCATCTCGCGGTTCGCTAGCTAGCCGCTGTGCCAGCGGCCAGGCTGCTCGCTCAGGGCTTCCCAATGCCCGCGGCGGCCACAGCGCGCGCGGCCAGCAGTGGAACGGGCGCGTTCACTGCGCTCTCGCCTGCACGGCGCATGACGAAATCCCGGAACAGGCGCGCCGGCGTGCGCGGCGTGAGTTCGCTATTCCAAACGGCGACCACGGGCTCCACGTGGCTTCCCAGCTCGAAGCGAAGCACCTTTGCCACCTTGGCGAGCGTGAGCTGTGCGGCGATGCGCTCGGGAAACACGGCGAGGAAATGTCCCGCCTGCAGCAGGCTGGCCGTAGCCGCCACGTCGCTGGTGCGGATGCCGCCTTCCGGCGGCGCGGCGCCCAGGGCATGAAATGCCGTATGGAGCAGATGCAGCATGCGCGAGCCGGTCACCGGAATACACCACTGCTGCATCGACAGCTCCTGCGCAGTGATTTTGCGACGGGCCAGCAGCGGATGGTCCGGGCTGCAGACGATCACCACTTTTTGGGCCGCCACCATCGGCGCCGTGCGCAGCGTGCGTAGCGACAGGCGCGGATCGTCATAGGCGAACAGCAGGTCCAGCGAACCGTCGACCAGTTGCTCGGTCAGGTCAGCGATGCCGCCTTCGATCACGCTGATCTCCACGCGCGGATGGTCACGGTAGAAGTCGCTCATCGCCTGCGCCAGGAATGGTTGCACGGACATGGTCCGGAACGCGATGCGCAGCTGGCCCTTGCTGCCGGTGCGCACGGCGTGCAGCGACTCGGCCAGCCGCTCGAGCTGCGCCAGCAAGACCCCGGCGTGCGCGGCCATCTCCTGGCCGGACTCGGTCAGGCGCAGGCCGCGGCGACCGCGCTCGAACAGGGGCATGCCGACGATGTCCTCGATCTCCGCCAGCGTCTTGGACACTGCCGCCGGACTGACGTGGAAGCGCGCGGCGACGGCTGCGGCGGTCTGCATCTCGCTCAGCGCCAGGATGATGCGCAAGTGGCGCAGCTTGAGGCGGCTCAGCAAGGTGTGCGCAGGATCTGCGGAGGTCATGGTGTTGCGGTCATGCGGTGGGGAGATGCCCATTCTACAAGTTAACCATTTGCTCAACTATCTAAGATTTTAATTCGCTTTTGGTATCGATGTAGCTCCCCTATAGTCGGCGCATCACCTGCCATTCCACACGCAAACACGAGGCATGCAGACCTCGGAGGAGAGATATCGATGATGACAATGAGCGGATTTGCCGCGGTGCTGCGCGGCGCGCTTGCCGGCGCGATTTCCAGCGCATTGCTGGTGACGGCTACCGGTGCCAACGCCGCCGCGTGGCCGGACAGGCCGCTGCGCCTGGTGGTGCCGTTCCCTGCCGGCGGCTCGTACGACATCGTCGGCCGCGCCCTGGCGCGCAAGCTTGAGCAGCGGCTGGGGCAGTCCGTGGTGGTGGAGAACATCGCCGGCGGGGCAACCGTGCCGGGCGTGTCGTCCGTGCTGAAGGATAAGCCTGACGGCAACACGCTGCTGCTTGCCAGCGACGGCACGCTCAACATCAATCCGCACACGATCAAGGGCCTGCGCTACGACCCCGATTCCGACCTGGTGCCGGTCACCATCGTCAATACCGTGCCGCACTGGATCATCACTCGCGCCGATCGCAAGGAGTCGACGCTCGCCGAACTCAAGGCGCATATCCAGCGCAATCCGGGCAAAGTCTCGATCAGCGTCAACGCGGTGGCCGGTGCCGCCCACCTCGGCCTGGCCGACTGGAAACGCCGCAACAGGCTCGACTTTACCATCGTGCCTTACCGCGGCTCGCCCCCGGCAATGTCGGACCTGATCGGCGGCCAGGCCTATGCGCACGTCGACGTGATCGGCTCTTCCGTCAGCTACGTCAAGGACGGCAAGGCCAAGCCGCTGGCAACGCTGCAGGCAGAGCCAGTGGCCCAGTTCCCGAATCTCGAAACGCAGAAGGCGGGTGGCGCGGACGCGCTGCAGGTGCGGGCCAATCTCGCGCTGGTAGTCAAGGCCGGCACGCCGGACGCGATCATCGAGCGGCTCTACAAGGAGGTTAAGTCGAGCGTGCAGGATCCGGATTTCATCGCCCGCCTGCAGACGCTTGCCTATGAGCCGGTATTGACCCCGCCGGCGCAGGCGCGCCGCTTCCTGCATACGGAGACGACCCGCTACGGCGCCATTGCGCGCGCGGTCGACCTCGAAGCCAACTGATTCTTACGCCGGAGCTTGTCCATGCGTTTTGTCATTGCCCTGATGCGGCATGAAACCAATACTTTCTCGCCAATTGCCACGCCGTTGCGCGCCTTCAGCCGCGGCAGCAGCACCGATGGCCCGCTCTATGGCGACGACGCGGTGCGTGCATGCCAGGGGACCAACAGCGCCGCCGCGGCCTTCATGGATATCGCGCAGCGCCAGGGCGATGAGTTCGTCATGCCGCTGATGGCTAACGCCGTCCCCAGCGGCATCGTGACCGCGGAGGCGTTCGAGTCGATGGCCGGCACTATCGTCGAGGCGGTGCGCGCCGGCTGCGATGCGGTCATGCTCGACCTCCACGGTGCCATGGTGGCCGAGGGCTTCCCCGATGCGGAAGGTGAACTGCTGGCGCGCATCCGCGCCGTCGCTCCGCAGGTGCCGATCGCGGTGGCGCTGGATTTCCACGCCAACTTCAGCGATGCCCTGGTCGGCAACGCCACCGTGATTGCCGGCTATTGCACCTATCCGCACGTGGACGTCTACGAGACCGGAGCGCGCGCGGCGCGCACGTTAATGGCGGCGCTGCGCGGCGAAGCCAAGCCGGTACTGCTTTGGCGGACGCTGCCGATGCTTACCCACATGCTGCGCCAGACCCCGCGCACGCAACCGATGAAGGACATCATGGATCGCGCGATGGCGGCGGAGCGCGATGGCGAGGTACTCAATGCTTCGGTGTTCGGCGGCTTTCCGCTGGCCGATATTCCACATACGGGCCTGGCCGTGGTGATCGTGGCTGATGGGGACCGGATGGACACTGGCCAGCGCCTGCTCGACGAACTCTGTGATATGGCCTGGGAGCGCCGCGCCGACTTTGTCTTTCCGCTCGAACCCATGCAAACGTCCGTCGCTCGAGCCCGGGAGCTCGCGCACTGGCCGGTGGTGCTGGTCGATCACGGCGACAACTGCGGGGCGGGCGGGCCGACCGACGAGATGACAGTGCTGGGGGAGGTGCTGCGCCAGGGGCTCGACGGGGTGGTCGCCGGCCCGTTCTGGGATCCGGCGGCCGTGGCGGAACTGGTAGGCGCGGGCGTTGGCCAGACCGTCACGCTGGATGTCGGTGGTAAAACCGACATGCCGGCGCTCGGCCTCAAGGGCACGCCGCTGCGGCTTACGGGCCGCGTACAGTGCATCACCGACGGCAACTACCAGGTGACCGGCCCGATGTTCACGGGCATGAAGCTGAGCCTGGGCCGCACCGTCGTGCTGGATGTTGGGGGTACGCTGGTCGTGGTCTGCGAGAAGCCACAGGAGCCGTTCGATAGCGGCGTGTTCACGCATGCGGGCATTGATCTATCGCGCCGCAAGTACATCCTGATCAAGTCGCGCCAGCACTTTCGCGCCGGATTCGAGCCGATCGCCAAGGAGATCGTCCTGGTGGCCGGCCCCGGGGTCTGCAGCTCGGACTACAGCCAGTTCCCGTTCCGCAACTTGCGCCGTCCGATCTACCCGCTGGAGCCGCATACCACCGCGAAGCACGCGTGAACGTATCGCCACGCCACCCACGGAGACACCCCATGCCATATCAAACCACCTTGAGGCGGTTGGCAACCGCGCTGGCGCTTGCCTGCGGCGGCGCCTCCTTGCATGCCACCGCTGCTACAACCGCGGAGACGCCCACGCGCATCGTTATCGGATTTGCGCCCGGTGGCGCGCTGGATATCTTCGCGCGCACGCTTGGCGAGAAGCTGCGCGTATCGCTTGGCACGCCGGTCCTGGTCGAGAACCGGCCCGGGGCTTCGGCGCGTCTGGCGCTGGAGAACGTCAGGCGCGCTGCGCCGGACGGCAAGACGGTACTGATCTCGCCGGCACCGCCGTTCACCATCTTTCCGCTCACCTATAAGCGCCTGCCTTATGACCCGGATAAGGACTTCGTTCCCGTTGCCTACCTGGCCGATGTGCCGCTGGTGGCTTCCGCCAGCGTCAACCAGCCATACCGGACCATGCAGGAATACCTGGCCTGGGTGAAGCGCGAGCCCGGCAAGGGCGGCGTCGGGCTCGTCACCTTGGGCGGCAGTATCCATTTCGGCGTGTTGTCGCTCAGCAAGGCTATCGGCGTGCCGCTGTTGCCTACCGCCTATCGAGGCGCCGTGATGATGCTGACCGACGAGATCGGTGGCACGCTGCCGCTCGGCATCGATGCGGTGGCGGGTCAGATGGAACTGTACCGGGCAGGCAAGATCCGCTTCCTCGGCGTGACCGGTACCCGGCGCAGCGCACTGCTGCCGGACGTGCCGACGCTTGCTGAGGCCGGCGCACCGGGCTTCGAGACCGCATCGGGCTGGTATTCGGCATTTTTGCCGGCCGGTACGCCGCCTGCCACCGTCGCCAGGATCGAGAAGGCCATGCTGGAGGCGATCAAAGACCCAGTGGTGCGCGACAAGATGGCCGCGCTGGGCATGGAAATGAACGGCCAGTCCGGCGCAGCGCTGCGCAAGCTCATCCTGGACCAGCGTGCGCAATGGAGACCTGTGGTCGAGGCGTCCGGGTTTACTGCCAACGACTGAATGTGGGTCGCGGTTCAGAGTTAGCGATTGGGATAGTCACAGCCAATGGCACGCGCTACCGACGGCCAGGCGTAGGTCCCGCTTACCAGCTGAGGACGCATTCCGCCCGCGCCAAGGCTGACTTGGGTTTGTCCGCGGGGCTGCATGAGCGGCACTAGCCAACCAGCCAGTCGTGGACCTACTGGTTCGCGCACCCTCCGCGCGTTGCCTGGGACGAGGGACAGAAAGACGCCAATTAGCACGTTCTGTGCTCCATCGCTAGCGAGGTCGACGTCGCGAGGTCGACGCCATCGAGGCTCACGCCGGCATTCGCCAAGGCGAATAGCGGCATGACAGTTAAAGCCACTCAAGGATGAAGCGCCATCCGCACGCGAGTTACCGGCGGCAGTCGATCCCTCTGCGCCTGGCGGAGTCGCCGCAGCGGCCGCGCCAGATCTTCTGGTTCGGGGGTTGCGGTAGCGGCGCGCTCGCGCAGACCCTTCTTGTTGAGCATGTCGAGGAACACCGGGCCGACCTGCGCGCCGACGGTTTCGCCCTTTAGCTCATCCAGCGTGGTGTAGGTCTTGTTGCGCCAGCGCGCAAACTGAAGTTCGCCGTCTTGCGATAACTGAATGAGCAAAACGGTATTAGACGCTTGAGAGACCGCGTCCATATACTCCCTCCACTACCTTGCTGTGGCGCAGCGATGCCAACGGGCGAGCCCGATTCGTCCTGCGTCGCCGACGAGAATAACCAGGAGACAACAGTGATCCAGACGTATCACTTGCATGTGGGCGGCCGTCGCATCCCTTCAGCGACTGGGCGCATGCTGCAAAGCACCAATCCCTTTACATCCCAGGTCTGGGCCGAGATCCCCGATGCCAGCGCCGAAGACGCAGCCGCCGCCGTAGCTGCAGCAAATCGCACCTTCCGTGAAGTCTGGCGCGATACGCCGGGCGTCCGGCGCGCCGAGATGATGCTGAAGCTGGCCACGCTGATTGAAAGCCAGGCAGACCGCATGTCGTGCATCGAAAGCACCGACAACGGCAAGATCGTGCGGGAAACCCGCCCGCAGATGCTGTGGGTCGGCCGCCAGTTGCGCTACTTTGCGGGCTATGCCGACAAGCTGTTCGGCCAGCATGTGCCGCTCGACCAGCCGAACACGCTTGACTACCTCTCGCTCGAGCCCTTTGGCGTGGTGGCGCTGATCACGGCGTGGAATTCGCCGCTGGCGTTGCTGGCCAACAAGCTAGCCCCGGCCCTTGCCGCCGGCAACTGCGTGGTGGTCAAGCCGTCCGAGCATGCTTCGGCATCGACGCTGGAGTTTGCCGCGCTGGTGGAGGAGGCCGGCTTCCCGCCGGGCGTGTTCAACGTAGTAACCGGCGGCGCCGAAACCGGACGGGCGCTGGTGGAGAATCTGTTCCTCCAGCTACATGCGCATCGTCTGGATATGCCTGCATCCAAGTGAGTATCCAATCGGGCAGGTAGTCATCTTTCACCCGCCGCCCCAATAGCACGCGGGATCTCATTCCGACTTATCGAAGATGCCGGCTTCGAGATCTTTGCTGAAATGCTGAACCCAATCGGTTTCATAGCCGATGGGGTATTCCCTTGTAACTTGTGTCGATAGTCTGGTTACCGTGACGTAGCCCTGCAGACCGAAGTTCTCGTCGCCTTTTGGGTCAGTCGTATCCGTTTCCACGAGTTCGAAATCATCTGCTGCCAGACCATTACGCTGCAAGGTCGCAAGAAAGTCCTGTTGTTCATCCGGTTCGATCAGTCGCATCGTCGGCCCCTCGCTGTTCAAAGGGGCGAATACCGAAACTCTCTTTCAAGAATTCCAGTTTCATTTCAGCCCTCCTACATGTAGGCAGCCATGGGTGATGCCCACGGGCCCGCTCGGCGTACATTACGCCACCTTGACCTCAATGCGGCTCGGTTGTGTGTATTCGGCTTTCGGGATGCGCAGCTTGAGCACGCCGTGGTTGAACTCGGCGACAACCTTTTCGGCATCTAGTTCCTTGGATAGCGTGAACACGCGCCGGTAACGGGGCAGGGAAACCTCCGCGTAACTGGCTTCCATGCCCTCCGGCAGATCCAGGGCGACTTCGCCCTTGATGGTCAGGATATCGCCTTGCACCTGCACGGCCAGCTTGTCCTTGGGCACACCCGGCAGATCGGCGTACAGGGTAATGCCTGCGCCGTCCTCGTACACATTCACTGGCGGCATCAGGGCTGCTTCAGTGCTGCCAGTGTCGGCTTGCTTGGTGACAGCAGTATTTTCGCTCATGGCCAGATCCTCCTCGCTCACTGGATGCTGATTTGGCGCGGCTGCGCGGCCTCGAGGCGCTGGATGCTGATGTGCAGCACGCCGTCGCGGTACTTGGCCTCCACCGCATTGGGATTCACGTCGTTTGGTAGGCTCACCACACGGCGGAAGCGGCCGGCGAAGCGTTCATCGATATGCACGGAGGTTTGCTCGTCCTTGTCGGGGAGATCGGGCTTGCGCTCGCCGACAATGGTCAGCACGCTCTGCACCAGCTGCACGTCGATGCTGGCCGGATCGACGCCAGGGGAAAAAGCGTAGATTTCCACCGAGTGGGGTGTGCCGCCTACATTCATGGCCGGAAAACTGACCCGACCGCGAATGCTGGGAGACAGCTCGGATGGCTGCTGCAACTCGCGCTGTAGGCGTTCCAGTTCTGAGAATACGTCACGGGGAAACAACGATCGATACATCATGCTTGCCTCCATTCGCTTTCGCGCGGGCGCCATATTCGGACGCCCCCGGTTGCAATGGTAAGGCTTCGCCTAGGGATTTCAAGTTCTTGATTTGACTGGTATTCGACATCATTCTTCCGAGGAGAAGGACAGCCCTCGAGACCGGAAAAGGGGAACACGCATGGAGTTCCATGACTACTACAAGACGTTGGGGGTGGCACGCGATGCCACGCCGGAGGACATCAAGAAGGCGTTCCGCAAGCTCGCGCGAAAGTTCCATCCGGACGTTTCCAAGGAGTCGGATGCCGAACTGCGCATGAGGCAGCTCAACGAGGCCTACGCCGTGCTCTCCGACCCGGAAAAGCGCACCGCGTACGATCAATTGGGACGAGGCAATCAGCCCGGCCAGGAGTTCCATCCGCCGCCGGACTGGGACACCGGCTTCGACTTCTCCAGTCGGGGCTTCTCGCCCCAGGAAGAGGCCGATTTCAGCGACTTCTTCGCCGAGCTGTTTGGCCATGTGGGAGGCAGGCACCGCGGCTTCCATACGCACGGTGGCAGCTTCCAGCCACGCGGTGTGGATCACCACGCGAAGGTGCTGCTGGACCTGGAGGACGCCTTTACCGGCATCACCCGTCAACTTTCGCTGCGGGTGCCAAGCATGGACGCCCAGGGCGGAGTGCAGTTGAGGAGCCGGACCCTCAGCGTGAAAATTCCCAAAGGCGTGCGCGAAGGTCAACTCATCCGTCTGGCCGGGCAGGGAGCGCCGGGGATCGGCGGTGCGCCGGCAGGGGATCTTTTTCTGGAGGTGCATTTCAAACCGCACGACCAACTGAAAGTGAAGGGGCGAAATCTACACCTCACCCTGCCGGTGGCACCGTGGGAGGCGGCGTTGGGGGCGGTGGTGCCCATCGATTTACCTGGGGGCGAACTGAAAGTGCGCATTCCCCCTGGCGCCCAGAGCGGCAGCGAGCTCCGTGTGCGCGGCAAGGGCATTCCCGCTAATCCACCAGGCGATCTGCTGCTGGACATCCAGGTGGTGTTGCCGCCGGCAAACACCCCCAAAGCGCGGGAGCTTTATGAAACCATGGCGCGAGAATTGGCCTTCAATCCGCGCCGGGATAGGAGACCCTGACTCATGCCTGATAATGACGTTCTGATCGGCTGCCTGATGGAAGATTCTTGGCTGACTCTGGAGCAAGTGGCGGCAGCCTGCATGGTAGAACCAGATTGGCTCATGCGGCATGTAGATGAGGGCTTGTTCCCCCATGCCGTAAGTGTCGCTGGCGTCTGGCGGTTTTCCAGCGCCAGCCTTCGACGGGCGCGGCGCATGCGTCAGTTGGAGCGTGACTTTGACGCCATACCGGAACTGGCCGCTTTGGTGGCCGACCTGCTGGAAGAAATGGATGATCTGCAAGCGCGGATGCGTTGATGATTCTTGCGTCAACAACAAAGCCCTCGCCTTGAACTAAGCATGCATGGTTCGCTGCATGCCGATCCAGATCGTCTTGGCGCCCGGCTCTCCATCGCTCTTGCGCCCAAGAAACCCACCCAGGGAAGCAACCAGCCGAATCATCTGATTGAGTGTGACTGGTGTCTTTGGGCGGGCTTTCTTGGCGAGCAGATATGCCCCCCGAATTTCGTCGGTGTCGAAGAACAGCGACGCATTCAGATCCGGGCAGGTTCTGCCCAACCGCATCAAGCGGGCAATGCGCCACCGCCACCACCATATACTACGCCAAGGCCCGCTCCACAAGATCCATGCGATAGCTGAGCGCTTCGACTTTGCAGCCGGTCTTCAGGACATGTAAGAACATCTCACTCGATGACCGCATCGGCATCCTGTGCTTCCCGGTTCGTCAACAGCCGCCAAACCACTGGCTTGACGCCGGCGGGCGCGCCGATCTCCCTGGCCTCTACACAGGTGAGCGCCGGTCCGGCCAGACCCTGCAGCTTCGTCGTGCACGCGACGGACCGCGCCGCAAGCCTTGCACGCTCGCTGCGAGGCGCAATAGCGATCGAGTTGTTCGACGACAAATTTCCTGCTGGACGCAATTGATCAGTGGCTTGCCTTCTGCCAGGGACAGACCGACGTCGCCGGAGGCCTGGCTGCAGTCAGTGCGGTGGAACCGCATTAACTCGACCCGCTTGACCGCGGATCCATCGTAAGCGCTTGATGAAGGACACCCTATCTGGGTAGAGCGGGAGGGGTCAAGCTTGCGTCCGCAACGACTTTTGCGCACGCAAACATGGTAGTGGGACAGATTGATTTTTTACCGCGATCCATTGCCATCGTCGAACTCAAGAGCGATCGTGCATCGCATGTCGGCTCTCCGTCTCTTTGATACAGAGACGATACTCCGATGTATGGCGGCATCCCACGCGTTTTAACGGCTTCCACGCGGATTGACGACATTTCTTCGGAAGCAGTGACAACTTTGCTTTGGTCTACGTCCACGTAGAAGTTCATCGAGTCTCTCCCTGCAAGGAAGAGAAAGGCCCGCCAGGTTGGCGGGCCATGTCGTTGTTATCGCGACTACTTCTGGAACGTGCCGCTCGCGGCGATTGTTGCGATGGTTTCGGCGAACGTCACTTCCTTGGCTTTCGCTTTGGCCAGCAATGCGTCCCAGTCCGTCGGGGGATTGCCATCTCCGAGCATCTTGGCAAAAACCTTGTACGCATCGGTCTTGCTGTCGTAGGCGCGCTTGGATTTCTCGTCATTGACCCAGCCGAAGATGATGATGATCTTCTGCTGGTCGTTGAAGCGGAAGAACAGCCGATACTGCTGAAAGAACTTCGCGCGAAACCAGTGAGTGTGCTTGTCGCCCAGCGTCCCTCCTTGCCTGAAGTCTGCAATCTTGGGATCGGCCGGGATTCTTACCATCATCAGGTCCCTGATGGCCGCGAGCCGCTTGGTCGCATTCTTCTGCTTGTAGTTCTGCGGATCCGTCTTCGCCAGGCTCTCTACGGTACTTACCAGCGTAGACAGCTGCTCGAGGAACATAGGGTGAGCGTACAGGCGCCAGCCATTCACGACCGGCGTTTCCTGCTGCGGATCTACCATCAGTCTTCTTCCGGTAGCGGTTCGTCGATGTTGTACTCAACACCTTCTGTGAGAGCGGCAATCTTGGTGAGAAGTCCAACGCTCACAGGACGAAGGCGCTCGGGATGCGCTTCAATATCCCGCTCCAGCAGACTGAGAAACGGCTCCAGCGCTGGATCTTCTTCCTGCGCGGCAGGCATGGCTCGTTTGAGAACAACATCACCGTTTGCGCAGATGATGTAGTGAATCTTGTCGCGACGACCGAGCTTCAACGCACGACGAACGGCATCCGGCACCGTCGTTTGATAACGATCCGTCAACGACGATTCGGCTTCGATGATGGTCTCACGCGAGGTGCTAAAGGACATCACTTGCATAGCGTGCTCCTGGAAAGCTACGAATCCATAGTAATGCAAACGCATTGTTTTTGCAATGCAAATGCATTGCCATCAAAGCTTGCGGATGACAACGTGATTTATAATGCGCTTTCTCGAGCTTGAATATGCCGCAGTGAGCATCTGCGAACGACCAAATACGACTTATGCCCGACATTGATTCCTTGCCTTTCACCGCCCGTCGCCACGTTTCCATGCTTTCGGTCCAGGCAACCTTGCGTGCTTCCTCGAAGCGCAATAGGACGGCCAAACGATCGTCTGGCATTGGCGGATCCGCAGCGCCGACATGGTCAGCCAGCTGGCCGAAGACACGTGCCTGACACCCGACAGCGGCGAGCCACCATCCGCGCCCGGCTTGTCGACGCGCCCGCCGCCTGACGGCTTTGCCCGCCCGCTTGGGCAGGTCGCACGAACGGAGTAGCGCAGCGCCGGTCACCGCGGGCCTGCGGCAATGAGGAGGGGGACAGGACACCATGTTCGAGCGCCAGGCGATAAACCTTGGCAAGGCTGCGTTGCTTCCGCACACCAGCTAAACCGACAAGAGCCCGCTGGGCAGGGCCACCGGCTCAGTCTCCACGGCTGACACCGCGACGGTGAACATGGGCAGCCTCGACCGTCAGGCGCGCCAGACGCTCTTTGAGCAATCGGACCAGGTGTTCCTCATGCCAGTTGGTTCCGCGAGGAACGTCGGCCCGCCTTAGTTCTTCGAAGCAGACAACCTGCGCATGTTCGTTGGACATGTGCTGCTCCTTCTTTGTGGACTTATGCCGACGCCTAAGCAAATCCAAGATTCCGCTGTAACGCGTAACGTCTGGGAAGCTGCCAAGGGTGCTGAACAGCGCTAGCGAGCGACTAACTGATTCACATTAGTGGTGAAATGGCACCGTGGCTTGATCCAAGGCAAGCCCCCACCAGGCACGCTTCAGCGGCGGCAGTTCTGTGCACTGAAGGCGGCACCGGTGCAGACACGGCGGGTTGAGGCGCGGCAATGCGTCAAAGAGCACGCTGCATACGTGCGGGGCAATTACCTCGATGTTGACGTGCATCAAGCCCAAGCGGATCCAATAATGAAAATTGGGGCCCAGGCGACAACATTCGCTTTGTTTCCCCAAGGTAGCCGGTTTTGTCGCTAACGGAAGTCCACAGGGCTCGCCGATGTACCAAGAGGTAGCCCGCCCGACTTGCTGCTGCACATTGAGCTTGGAGAGAACCATGAAGGCGCAGATTGATGAAGGCACCCTCGAGATTTGGGGGGAGAATCCGACGGAAACCTGGGCGTTGTCCATATGGCACAAAGAACACCGAATCAGTGCTGGCACGGTCAGCATCTATCCGGTTTCGCCAGAGATACAAGACAAGCCGCTTCTCGGGAGCATGGAAGCACTGGTAGTGGACGCCCACGACCAACAGACGGATATGTTCACGGTTAGCCACTCTCCCAATGGTCTTTTGGTGGACGCGATCGATTTGGCACCGTTTCAGATACCGCGCATTTCACTATCGATGATCCTGGGCAGGAACCCGCTCTCTATCAACGTGGGAGACGTTCTCGACTTTTATATCCATCCGCAATTTACGGAGTGGATTGATGCCTACAAGAAGGCGATTGAAACGCAGGCGACTAAGCACTCGCTGACTTACCCGGGGTGAGGGCGAGCGGGAGACTCCGAAATCGCCCCGGCAGCCGATCGCACGCTCACGGGCGTACGAGCAGCACGGCCTGGTGCTGGGACATCACGTGGCTGCCCACCACGGTGAAGGGCCGCTTCTTCTATTGGTACATGATGCAGGACATCTACAGCCGCAAGCTGGTGGTCAACGAGGTGCACGATAGCGAATCGGTCGAGTATGCCAGCCACCTGCTTGGGCAGGGCTGCCTGCGCGAGCAGACCGCAGGCCGGCCGCTGGTGCTGCACTCGGACAATGGCACGGCCATGAAAGGAGCGACCATGCGCGCGGCCATGCAGTACCTGGGCGTGGTGCCCTCGTACAGCCGCCCGCGCGTGAGCAATGACAACGGGGGCTGAACAGCGAAATGTGCACTGCGGAAGGTCAGTTCATTGATGCCACTTTTGCGATGTCAACCCGGAATCCTCGGGCATGTTGCTTGCAACGTTCACAGCTGCGGAGCTTCTCCGCAATGTGGAGTCGATCATGAACAGCAAATCTTCAACCCGCGGGAGGGAAAAGATATCCCAGATGTACCGCCCGCTGAACACACACCAGAGAAAGTAGAACGCGAAGCGCCAGTGCATGATGAAGGCCTTGGCAAGCCGCTCCGCGAGCCAGGTCAGCACGATGTCGGAATGCCTGAGGACTCCTAAGACATCGTGGCTCTTATTAGGAATTTTCTTGTTAGCGGGCAGCCCATGCTAGGTTGTCTGTCAGTGGGTCTCGTCACCGACAGCGCCAACTGGTCTGGAGCCCGAGCCCCAGATAACACCGGCAGCCAGCGTTGGCTCTGACGATAGCGAATTGCCTGCGCCCGGTTGTTGCCTACCGCCTGTGGCCTCTTGCCGCAGTCAGAGCAGCACGTGACGTGTCTCTAGAAAGAAGCGCTGAATCGCCTGTTCAATGTCCGGATCGATCATTTTGTCCGGCCGCTTTCCGTTCGGGCAGGCAAGCCTTGGGGTCGTCCCAAACAGGCGGCAAATCAACGGGCGCTCTGAATACACGCTGCATCCCTTGGTATCAAGATGAGGGCAACTTAGGTTTGCCAGCGCAGTTTCGTGGTCAGCATCGCTCTTGACGGGAAGCCTCGACATTTCCTCCGCTGAGGTTGTCACAGGACCACAACAGTCATGACATCCAGGAGTGCACTCAAATGTGGGAATTCTTGAGCGAAGAAATCTGATCTTTTGACTATTCATTGGGTGCAGGTATCAGGCAGTCAGTTAGGAGCGAGCCGAGGTCGCAGAAGGTTGCGCAGTACGTCCACTCAGTTGTGCGCCGCGATCAAGTTCAACTACCGTTCCCCCGGCGGTAGTCCGAGGAATTCCGACGCCTCCTGCATGGCGCTCTTGGCCAGATCACGGGCCTCCTCGGCTCCGCCGGGCGTCATCAGGCTGACCAATGCTGCGTAAAGCAAGTGGATCAGGTCCACGGCACGGTGATACTGTTCGTCGCTCATGTATTTCTCTCCACTAAGCCATCGAGCCGCGTCGTCAGATCAGGTTTGCGCAACTTTCGCAATGCTTGGGATTCCAGTTGGCGGATGCGCTCGCGCGTCAGACCGAACTGCGCGCCGATTTCGTCCAGCGTGTAATCGGTCTGCAGCCCTACGTCCAAAGCGCATGCGCAAGATTTTTGCCTCGCGCGGGGTTAGCCTTGCCAGGATGGCTTCCATTTCCCGCCGGAGTGCCGCTTGGGTCGCCGCGTCCGCTGGGGATATCGTATTCTCGTCAGCCAAGGTGCCTCCTAGTAGGGCATCCCCACTTTCCCCCAATGGGGTCCCCAGCGAGATCGGCTGTCCGGTCGATGGCACCTGATGTTTCGTCGCAACCGGAAGATGATCGCTCAGCTCACCACGCGTCAGGAAACCGCGCTCTTTGCCAGGGGCGATTAGCGCAAGCGGGCTTGTACGTAGGTTCTCGCTCATTTCATGCGCGCTCACACGCGGCCCTGCGCCTCGCTCCCGCGTGAGGCGTTCGCAAAGCGCATCAGTTCGGCCCCTCGGGACAGAGACCGTGACGTCCCTGTGGGACTGACCACTGGCGGCGTCTGATCGGGCCGTCGTTTCATCTGCTTCCCCGCCCGGGCAGATGTTGCACGAGCCAGATCATTGCAGACACCGCGGCAATGGCCCAGAGCGACACGATCACCAGCGCCGCAACGTGGCTGACGGGGCGGCGGACGGATGCCGCGGCCGCCGCGTGATGCTCGCGCATCACCTCGACCGGAATCCATCGTATTGCCACCAACAAGCCGAGAGGCACCACAACCACGTCATCCAGATAGCCGAGCACTGGAATGAAATCCGGAATCAGGTCAATGGGCGACAAGGCATAGGCGGCGACCAGCAAGGCCAGCGCTTTCGCATACCAAGGCGTGCGAGGATCTTGCGCGGCCAGCCACACCGCGTGCGCATCTTCCTGGACTGCGCGAGCCCAACGCCGCGAGCGTGCGGCCAAATGAGGCAGAAGGTCCCGGCGCCACAAGTGCAGACGCACATCGTCGAGCACAGGGACTGCCGCGAGGGCGAGCAGCAGGGTTGCCAGCACGAGCGTGGCGCTGAACCCGACGTGATTGAACCCCAGGGCACCAATGATCCCGCCGGCGAAGAACAATGCGACGAGCGTGATGAGTACCCGCAGTTTGTGTCGATTGGCGAGCACCGGTGGCTTGTTCAGGTCGGTTCTGGACAAGTTCCAATAAAACAGCTTGCCCAGTTCTATGCCGATGTCCGTGACCATGCCGGTCACGTGCGTGGTGCGGATCTCGGCGTTCGACAGCTTGGTGACCATGGCATTTTGTAAGCCCATGATGAAACAGAGCACCATGACCGTTGCCGGCACGAACAGCCATTCATGGTTCTCGAGATTGCTTCCAAGCAGGCCAAAACACACCAACAGCGCGGCTTCCAGCATGAGCGGCAATGCGTATTCGCTATGCAGGTGCTCGCGCCGACCCCAGTTAATCAGCACCGCTGAGCAGGCGGCGCCCGCCAGAAATGACAGCAGTGCCCCCAGCCCGTCCAGCATCAGCCAGAAACTGCCAAGCGCCAGGTTGTCAGCCATGGCGGACACGATCCCCGACATGTGCGAGGTGTACTGCTGCACGGCGAGGAAGCCGCCCGCGTTGGTCGCTCCGGCAACAAAGGCCAGGTAGCAGGCCAGTTGCCGATTGCTGTCGGGACTGCGCACCTTCCCAGTCAGCTTACGCAAGTACAGGATGGGCATGGGTAGATTGGTGAGGAGGCCTGAACGCGGGGAAGCGGCTTTTCAATACCGGATCTGCGGCCTTGCCAGCTTGGGCCAGAAGGCGCGATCCGACGCAACGCGCTCGCCGCGTTTCAGGCGGCGAGCTGCCCCGGTCAGGTTCAATGAATGCGCCGTTTCCAGGATGCGCGCCCGCGCCATCAGTGCTTCCAGAGCGGGCAGCGTGTGTGCCCCTTTCCAGGCGAACAGTGTGTAGTTAGCACTGTCCTCGGAAAGGGAAATCGACATTGATTTGCCGAACACAGCGCTGACTTCCTCCAGATAGAGCGGGATATCGGGATCACTTTCGAGAAAATTCGCGACCAGCACACCGGCGTCGGCCAAGCGTGCATGACAGGCGGCATAGAAGTCTGCTGTGCCAAGCTGAACCGGCATGCCATCAGCCAGGAACCCGTCCACCAGGATCACGTCCGGTCGCGCATTCTGGTTCGCGACATATTCGGCGCCATCCGCGCAAACCACCTCGAGCCGTTCGTCGTCCGGCGGGATCTGGAACTGCTCGCGCAAGGCGATGACCGCCGGATTGATTTCAATTGCCACAACCTTGGTGTTGGGCAGATGCCGGTAGCAGTATTTGGCAAGTGAACCGCCACCCAAGCCGATCATCGAGATTCTGGTTGGAGTCGGGTGTAACAGCAGGAATCCCATCATCGTCCTGGTGTAACCCAGCACGAGCTTGTCGGGATCCTTGCGCGACATGAAGCTTTGGGTGGCCAGTGCGTCGAAATGCAGCGACAGGGCGTGCTGGGTTTCCAACACCTGGGGCGTACCGTCGCTGGCCGCCTCGGCCAGGAATTTCAGATAGGCCTCGAACGAGGAGCGGTCCGCGTGCATCTGTCCGTTTCCATTAGAGAGACTTGGGGAGCGCATCCCCCCTCAACAAGGCCGCGATGGTAACGATAGCGGCGGCCTCGTCCACGCCGTCCGCCTGGATGCGTATGTGCGTCCCCGCCAGAGCGGGCAGCCGCATGACCTCCATCACGTTCTTGGCGCTTGCGACCGACGGGCCGCTGGTGAGCAGGATCTCGCACTCAAACTGATTGGCCGTGAACGCCAATCGCGCGGAATTCCGTCCCTGAAACCCATCCTTGGCGGTCACCTCTATGGTCACTTCTACCACTGTGCCCTCATCAAAAAAAGTGAGTCTCAAGGCTCATCTGTACAGCGGCCTTGTGTTGTGCGGCTTTAGACGCGTCTTCTCGCACCCACACCTCCGGTATCACGACGGCGCGAATACGTGGTGAGCATTGCAGTTGTATATTATGATAATGTTATTATCATACCATGACACTCTAGAACGCATGGAATCCAAGACCGCTCGCCTGACCGTATTGATCGACCCGGAGAAGAAGAAGGCCTTTGAGGCGCTCTGTGCAGCCCAAGACCAGACGCCATCCCAGATTGTTCGCCAGATGATCCGCGACTATTTGCAGCAGTACGAGGTGGACTACGCCACCAAACCGAAGATCGGCGCGCCTGGTTTGGCGGCGAAGGAACGTGGGTAATAGTGGTAGGAAAGGGCTAGTTGCCCAGGCGTTCGCAAGGGTCCGCTTCACATGGCGCGACGCGCGTTAGGCAGTCGTGCTATTAGATGGCCCAGTTCTCAAGGACATAGGCGAGGTGCCGCTGTGGCAGTGCAGGCGATGCTTTGCGGCGGGGCATTCTGCTCAGGTGCCAAGCGGTGTCGGCGATTGCGGGCTGGGTTTTAAGGCTTGGCGAATTGCAGGGCATCGCTTACAAGGCTCCCTGGCGAGCAACATCGCTAGCGCCGCGCAGAATTGCTCTGCCGCTGCCGCACGGCGCTGAGAATCCCGCGCATGATCTCTAATGGCGGCGGCGGACAGCCTGGCACGGGTACGTCCACCGGGATCACGTTGGCGTGGTGATCGTAGTCCGAGTGATCGAGCGCGAAGCCGATGTGGCGCCCGCGTCCGGACTGCTTGTTCATTCGCAGTTCGAAAGAATTGCTGCGACGGCTTCAGGCCGTGGTTTCGAACGAGCAAGTCGACCAGCTAACGCCCGGCGGGTCGTGACTAGATCGGGATCGGCGTCCCTGCCGCACCGCCAGAACATCGGCGGTGTGACGGGAGGGCGGCAGCGGCGCGCACTTGCAGATCTACCAATCCAGGCTGCTGCACTCAATGACCAGATCCGGTGGCAGGTGGAATGATCGCGGCCGCTCAGACCATTCGACGGCGACGCCGCCCATGCTCGAACCGACCGCTGAGTCTTCAGATCGCCGACGGATGGCGAGCTAGCGGCGTAACCTGGATGGTCATATAGGGAAACAGCGGCAGCGACGACAGCAGCTCGTGTAATTCATCGTTGCTTTCCACATCGAAGATGCTGATGTTGGAATAGCGGCCCGCCACGCGCCAGAGATGCGGCCATTTGCCAGCCTGCTGAATTTCGATAGCACGCGCCTTCTCGGCTGCCTTGATGGCGTCGGCGCGGTCTGCCGGGAGGGAATCTGGGATTTTCACATCCATCTGAACGCAGTAAAGCATGGTGTCTCCTCGTCTGTTAAATTAAGTGCGGGAACGGCCGGCCGCGGGTACTGGCGCGGCTCCTGTTGCTTGTGGTCTCTTCCGGCGGATGTGCGCTCAACCAGCGGTGTCGTTGCCGCCGACCGGCGCGGTACGGAACGGCTTGAGTTGGCCGATGAAGGTTTTGCCGTGCTCGAACCATGCCTTGCGGATGTCGGATGCCAAATAGCGGGCGTAGGCAGCTTCATTCTCGAACCAGCATTCGCCGATGGCGTCGACATGGCCGATGTCGAAGAATGGCACATGGGTGTCGGTTGGCTGCTCGGCGATGAGGCGGACTTCATACTTGTGCAGGCCCGGCACATCGTGCGACATCTCGCAGTGGCGCAAGCATTCCGCGCGGAAAGTTTCCACGGACATGCCTTCTGGCTTGACCAGCAGGTACAGCATGCGAATCATGTTGACTCCTCTTGGTTCTGAATTGGCTCGATTCTTGGTCCTGCGTTCGTCAGGTATGTGCGCGCGCTGAGTCGGCCAGTTGCCCTACCTCATAGTTGTCGTCCTCTTCGCCGATGTTCTCGATGGCGATGCCGCGTGTCTCGGGCAGCAGCAGTATGCCGAACACTGCGAAGGCATAGGCCACCAGGCAGAATGCCCCCATGGCATTGGCCAGGCCGATTTGGGTGGACAAGACGCCGACGCCAACGACGGAGCCCGCGCCGACCGACTTGCCCACGTTGTAAGCGAAGCCCATACATGTGGTGCGGACATTGGTCGGAAACAGCTCGCTGAGGAAGGGCCCGAGGGCGGCGAACATACCGATTGCCGAGAAACCGACCAGGAAACCCAGGATGGCGGCGAGCGTGGTGTTCAGCGGCAGCAGCATATAGCTGACGGTAACGACCCATGCGCAGATCGACAGCAGGATCAGCGTGGGGCGCCGCCCGATTCGATCGCAAAGATCGGCCGCCACCGCGAAGCCGCAGAACGAGCCGAAGGCCATGATGAAGACAGTGACGATCATCGATGTGGCAGCGACCCCCCGCTGGTTGAGCAGGGACGGCAGCCAGACCAGGATGGCGTAGCAGCCGGCCTGTAGCCCAATCACCAGCACGCTTGACAGGATCAGTGAACGCCCGTATTTGCGGTTGAACACCGAGGCCAGCGAAGCACGCGGTGCGCGGCTCTGCCGTGCGCGCTCGAACATCGGCGCGTCCTTGATATGGCGTCGGATGAACAGCACGATCGACGCTGGGATGATGCCGCTCCAGAAGGCCACGCGCCAGGCCATCTCCTGCGGAAGCCAGGCCAGCAGCAGCGTGGCCACGACGACCGCCAGCGCCCAGCCCAGAGCGAAGCCCGATTGCACATAGCCCATGGCCTTGCCGCGGTGCTTGGGGTCGATCACTTCTGCCATCAGCGCCGCGCCGACCGCCCATTCACCGCCAAAGCCCAGGCCCTGCAGCGTGCGGGCGACCACGAGCTGGTTATACGTCTGGGCGAAGCCGGCGAGTACGCCGAAAAGTGTGAACCAGATGATCGCCAGCACCAGGATGCGCGCGCGGCCGTAGCGGTCGCTGAGGATGCCTGCACCCCAGCCGCCGATGGCGGTAACGATCAGCGCCACGGTGCCGAGCACGCCGACTTCCGCCTTGGTCAGGCCCCACGCAAGCGTCAGAGCGGGCAGCAGGAAGCTGAACATCTGCATGTCGAAGGAATCCAGCGCCCAGCCCGAATAGCAAGCCCAGAACGTCTTCTTTTGCTGGGGTGTCCCAGTCTTGTACCAAGTTAGCATGGTTGTCTCCTGTTTCTGTCCGTCGTTCTCTATGATTCGCCGACGCTGGTGCGCGGGTAGGCGCCAGGCGCCGGCTGTCGTGCCAGTGCTAGGCGTACTCGGCTCTTACCATGGTGGTGAAGTCGAGTTCCACGTCGGTAACCGACTGAAGGGTTTGCGCAGGCATGTCGCCGATGATCTCGATGACCGACACGCCAAGGGGACCGATGGCGAACGTGCCGAGTTCGGTGTACACGCGGCTCACACAGGCGACCCCTGTCAACGGATAGCTGCACTGGCGGCGCAGCTTGCTGGCCCCGTCCTTGGTCAGATGGTCCATCATGACGAACACGCGCTTGGCCCCAATGGCCAGGTCCATTGCGCCGCCGACGGCGGGGATGGCATCAGGTGCCCCGGTATGCCAGTTGGCCAGGTCACCACGTTCCGATACCTGAAAGGCACCGAGCACGCAGATGTCGAGATGGCCGCCGCGCATCATGCCGAAGGCGTCGGCGTGGTGAAAAAACGCCGCGCCTTTCTCCAGGCGGATCGCCTCCTTGCCGGCGTTGATCAGGTCCCAGTCCTCCTGGCCTGGTTCCGCGGCCGACCACTGCCCAAGCACGCCGTTTTCGCTGTGCAGGACGACCTCGCGGTGCCGGGGCAGGTGGTTGGCCACCAGTGTGGGCAGGCCGATACCGAGGTTGACATAGGATCCGTTGGGGATGTCCCGCGCCACGCGCGCGGCCAGCAGGTGTCTTGCCACTTGGTCCATCGCTCTCACCCTGCCTGCATGACTTCAGCTTGCGCGACTGCGCCGTCGCGCAGCACCACGCGGCTAACGAAAATCCCGGGCGTCACGACGTCCTCGGGATCCAGCTCGCCCAGTTCGCAGACGCGAGCCACGGCCGCGATCGTCTGGCTTGCCGCCATCGCCATGACGGGCGCGAAGTTGCGCGCGGTCTTGTTGTAGGTGAGGTTGCCCCAGCGGTCGGCCGCCGCGGCGTTGATCAGCGCGACATCGACATGGAGGGGATGCTCGAGCAGGTAGCCGCGACCGTCAATCTGGCGTGTCTCCTTGCCCTCAGCCAGCAGCGTGCCGTAACCGGTGGGGGTGTAGAAGGCGCCGATGCCGCTTCCGGAGGCGCGCAGGCGCTCGGCCAGCGTGCCTTGCGGCACGACTTCCAGCTCGATCTGGCCGGCGCGGTACAGTTCTTCAAATACGTACGCATCGCGTTGGCGGGGAAAGGAGCACACCAGCTTGCGCACGCGGCGGGTCTTGAGCAGCGCCGCCAGCCCGGTGTCGCCATTGCCGGCGTTGTTGCTGACCACCGTGAGTTCCTTGGCGCCCTGTTCGATCAGGGCGTCGATCAGTTCATCGGGCATGCCGGCGCCACCGAATCCGCCGATCGCGATTGTGGCGCCGTCGGGGACGTCGTCCACGGCCTCGCGCGCCGTTCCATAGAGTTTGTCGATCATGTCTCGCTTCAATTGTTGTCTGGCGAATCTAGGTTGCCACGCGGCCCGAGGGCGCACAATTTCAGCTTTTGCAAGCGCCCTTAGCGCTGGGTTAAGGCGAGGGGCGGCCGCAGGTAAATGTGTCCTCCATCGGGGCGATGAGGGTTCCATCCGTTGGTTGATTGCGCGATGACAACGCGCGTGAGAGATCGACAGCGGGGGTAAGCTTGGGCCAAGAAGGGAAGGGCGCAGGAAGGGAAGGGCGCAGGATCGGCCTTGCGCGATCAGCCGCTGCGACCTGGCGCGTGCCGGGCGATCAGCAGGTTGGCAAACTCGCGTGCAAAGCTGGACAGGCCCTCCAGATCTCGCGCACAGACCTGGAAGGTGCGAACGGCCCAGTCATCACGCAGGTTGCAGGCGCCGATGCGCTGGTCGCCCTTGAGGCGCGCGAACGCGGCCTTCGGCATGATGGCGATGCCTGCGTTTGCGGCCACCATGCGACAGATGGCATCGTAGCTGGCCACATGGACGCGAATGGTCATGGGCTTGTGCAGCGCCCCGGCAGCGCGTGTCATGAACACCTGGAAGGCGCTGCCCTCGAGCAGCGCGACAAAGGCGTAGTCCAGCGACTGCTCGAACCAGATGTCGCCCTCTGCCAGCAAAGGATGACCGAGCGGCGCCACCAGGATCAGCGCGCTCTTGACGAAGGGCACCGCCTGCAGGCCCGCGGTGGGCACATTGCCGGAGATGATGCCGAGGTCCGCGCCGCCTTCGCGCACCAGGCGGACGATGTCGTCGCTCAGGCGTTCGCGCACGTCGATGCGCACATCAGGGTGGGTGGCGAGATAGTCGCCGATGACCGGGGGCAGGTACTCGGTGATGGCCGTGGTGTTGGCCACCAGTTTGAGCTGCCCGGAAAGGCCAGCGGTGAAAGGCTGGAGGTTCCCCGTGAGGCGCTCCAACTCGGCAAGCACCACGCGGGCATGCTGCAGATAGACTTCGCCGGCGGCCGTCAGCGTCACGCCCTGGGGCGAGCGCTCCAGCAGGCGGACCCCCAGCGTGTCTTCGAGGTTCTTGACGCGGTTGCTGACCGCCGGGACGGAAAGGAAGGAGCGCTCCGCACCGCGGGTCAGGCTGCGTGTTTCCGCCACGTTGACGAAGAGGCGGAAATCCGTGATGTCGAAGGGAACGGCCATGCTGCCCGGCCGCTACCAGGTTGCCGGCTCGAAGCGGAAGCCCTGGCCCTGGCGCCTCACGTAGCCGCAGTAGGGCTCACCGAAATGCACCGGCAGGATCAGCGCCTCGCGGTCAGCGGCCTGGTTGAGGAAAGCCAGGCGTGTGGCGCGCGCCAGGTCGGGACGGATGCAGTAGCCGGAGTTCACGTCGGGGCGCACGATCTGCAGCGGGCTGTGCAGGATGTCGCCGCAGAAGATCGCTTCGTCGCCCTGGGAACGAACGCGGAAAACCACCTGGCCAGGGCTGTGGCCCGCTGCCGGCTCCACCTGCAGGCAGCCGGCGACCTCCTGTCCGGGCACCATCATCTCGGCCAGGCCTTCGCTGACCACCGGCATCACGCTGTCGAAGAAGGACTCACCGAACACGTCCACCACGCCCGGTTCCTTGTTGCGGCCCTCGTCGCAAAAAACGAAGTCATCCTTGGGGATGTAGTAGCGCGCATTGGGGAAGGTCGGTACCCAGCGGTTTTCCTGCCAGGTGGTATTCCAGCCGACGTGGTCCGCGTGCAAGTGCGTCATCACCACATGGGTGACCTTCTCCGGCGGAGCGCCGGCCGCGATCATCCATTCGCGCACAAGGGTGTTGAGCATGTTCATGCGCGCGATGCCGGCGCGCGGCTTGAAGTTGCCCACGCCGGTATCGACCACGATGATGCTGTCACCGGCGTGTACGACCCAGAACTGGATGGTCACAATCAGCTTGTTCATGTGCGGGATCCAGTGATGCGGCGCCATCAGGTCCGCATTTGCGTCGAGCACGGCACGGTCGATGTCGGGGAAGAGAAAGGCCGGATCGTGCGTTGGCCCCATGTACTCGAGGATGCGAGTGATCTTCAGGTCGCCGACGGTACGCGATTGCATCATGTGCGTTGTCTCCTTGGTTCTTGTGGGCGGCTTTGGCAGGGGTCAAGCATCGGCGATATCCATCACCGCGCCAATTTCGCATTCCAAAAGAGGGCTTTCAGGCATCTTCATGCACGCGAACAGATGCCCGATCACGGCACGTGCGGTGCGCCCTTGGAAGATTGCTTTGGCGGGATGGTCAGAAGTTCGACAAGGAGGGACCCGAGGGATGCATACCGCTTCGCTCCGTCCTCGCATTCATACAGTCGGACGCGTGCGGACATTCGTCGGAGTATGGATCGCAACGTTTTCGATGTCCAAGACCCAGATTGTCTGAACCCATACCTGGAGGGTATGGCGCGAGCAGGCCACCGCCCAGATCGTCGATCGCTCCTCAACCCTCGCTTCGACAGTCGCGCCGGCGCGCGCAATCTCGGAGTCCAGCAAGTCGACGATGCCGACAACGCCGCTCCGCTCCCCCATTCGCACGGCAGCTAGTGAGCTCCAGCGGCAGGAAGCGGCGCGTTCGTCCGATCCGCGATAGTTGGCAGCAAGGTACCGAATCAGCATCGCACAGCTGTGGATAAAAATGGGCACCCTGGAGAGCTTTCCGACCGCACTTGCGCCGGCTGGCTTCTCTTTCCTCCGGTTGATGAGCTGGTGCTTTCGCGTCTCGCAGCCCTGACCCATGTGGGCGTCGCTTCGCGTGCCTCGTCCTGAATCCACTTGATATCTTCTCGCCCCGCTGGAAACGAGAATGGCTAGACACGTCGGCGACCTTTTGTGAGCTTCACGATCGCCGCCTCGAGACTTTTCCGGCTTGCGCGCCATTGGCGCTTTGTAGTGCTGAACGCGCGCGGCGCGGATTCAGATACTGTCTCAAATGCTTTCGCCCCTGCCGCTAGCGGCATTAGTGCGCTGGCCTTCGATAATGCCCGCAGCTCAAGCCGCTTTGGTATGGGCGTCTGTGTGTCGGAGTCTAGGGCGTCCGCTAGACTCCGACACTGTTAAGGCACCGCAGGCATTACCAGCAAAAAGCAACTTACCGACCAGGTTGAAGCCCTGTTCAGTGTCCTGCTGCCTCCACTGCACCGATACCGGTCTCCGAGCGCAACTGCTGGGCTTCAAAGCCAGCCTGATCCAGGAGCGCGCGCTTCGACTTGTCGGTAATCGAGAAGAGCCAGATCCCGAGGAAGCCGGCTGTCATCGAAAACAATGCCGGGGACGTGTAGGGGAATGGCGCGTCCTTGAAGTGGAACACATCGACCCAGACCGCCTGCGACAGGATGGTGAGGACCACCGCAGTCAGTAATCCCAGGAAGCCGCCCACGGTCGCGCCCCGGGTGGTGCAGCCCTTCCACAGCACCGACATGAACAGCACCGGGAAGTTGGCCGACGCCGCCACGGCGAAGGCGAGCGACACCATGAACGCGATGTTCTGCTTCTCGAAGACAATGCCGAGGACCACCGCGACCAGGCCGAGGATGACGGTCGTGATTCGCGATACCCGCAGTTCAACGGTACTGCTGGCCTTGCCCTTCTTGAATACCGTTGCATAGAGATCGTGCGAGACGGCTGATGCGCCGGCAAGGGTGAGACCGGCCACGACGGCCAGAATCGTCGCAAATGCCACGGCGGAGATGAATCCGAGGAACACGTTTCCGCCCACCGCGCTGGCAAGGTGTACGGCCGCCATATTCACGCCGCCTTGCAGCTTGCCGCTGGCATCCTGGAAGCTCGGGTTCGTTCCGACCAGCACGATCGCACCAAAGCCGATGATGAAGGTCAGGATGTAGAAGTAGCCGATCCAGGTAGTCGCCCAGAACACCGACTTGCGCGCCTCCTTGGCGTTGGGCACCGTGAAGAATCGCATCAGGATGTGCGGCAGGCCCGCCGTGCCGAACATCAGCGCAATGCCAAACGAGATTGCCGAGATCGGATCCTTGATGAAATTGCCCGGCCCCATGATCGAGTCCTGCTTGGCGTGGACTTCGACGGCTTTTGCAAACAGGGCCTCGGGGCTGAAGTGGAACTGCGCCAGCACCATGAAGGCCATGAACGAAGCGCCGCCGAGCAGCAGGCAGGCCTTGATGATCTGTACCCACGTCGTTGCCGTCATGCCACCGAACAGGACGTACACCATCATGAGCCCACCCACGATGACCACGGCGATCCAGTATTCCAGCCCGAACAGCAGCTTGATCAGCTGCCCGGCGCCGACCATCTGCGCGATCAGGTAGAAAGCCACCACCACCAGCGTGCCCGACGCCGCGAATGCACGGACCGGCCCCTGCTTGAAGCGATACGCCGCCACGTCGGCGAAGGTGAACCGGCCAAGGTTGCGCAGCCGCTCCGCCATCAGGAAGGTGATGACCGGCCAGCCGACAAGGAAGCCAATGGAATAGATCAGGCCGTCATAGCCGTTGGCGTAGACCGCAGCCGAAATGCCGAGGAAAGACGCCGCCGACATGAAATCGCCGGCAATCGCCAGGCCGTTCTGGAAGCCGGTGATTCCTCCCCCGCCCGTATAGAACGCCGCGGCGGATTTTGTCTTCGATGCCGCCCACTTGGTGATGTACAGCGTGCCGATGACGAACAGTACGAACATCCCGATTGCTGTCCAGTTGGTCGGCTGCCGCACCGCCTGCCCAAGTTCTCCACCGGCCGCAAGCGCGACCGTCGGCAGCAGCAGCGCCCCGCAGGCAAGGATTGCGTGACTGGCTTTCATGCCACCTCCCGCTTGATCCGCTCTGTCAATTCATCGTAGGCGCCGTTGGCATGGCGCACATAGAACCCGGTGATGGCAACGGTAAATACGATCACGAACAGGCCGATAGGCATGCCCCACGTCATCACGCCATTTCCCATCTTCGCGGCGAGAAGTTCCTTGTCGAAGGCAATGAGCAGCACGTAGCCGTAATAGATAAGGAGCATGGCGGCGGTCAACGTCCATCCGAGCCTTGTGCGTCTGCGGACCAACTCGCGATACCGGGGATTTGCCTTCAGTCTCCTGACCAGATCTTCATTCATTTCTGTCTCCTGCCATTTGTGTTTCGCATTGCCTGATGCAGCCGATGCTTCGTCGGACGCATGAGCCAGCGCTGGCGTGCCGGTCTGACAGGCCTATGCGCAGCGGCATCCGAAGTCCGTGGTACATAAATTAACGGGTGCCCCTTACCTGCTTCTTACACGGGGCACCGAATTCCGCCCCGGGTAAACACGTAGTCGATACACGTGGGGTACTGAAAAGTCACAGGCTGCTGCAGGGTTGCCATGGCGTGTCGGAGTCGATACGACTATGCCTGCAGATGAGTTGATGGGCTCGAGAGTAGAACGTGTAGTTACTTGGCGCTGGCGGCGTACACCGACACGCACGAGCATTCGCCGATCGCGTAGAAGCCGTTGAGCACTTCGTTCGGGTTGCCGTTCTTCGGCACCACGACCTGGCCGTGGTAGTTGGTCGGAATGCCACCCATCTGGTAATGGATGGCGGGATCAAGGAATCGGTTCCTTGATCGTGTCGACGTTGGCGAACTTCAGGCCGATTTCGCGGATCGACGGCAGGCGCTTCATGATGGTCTTTGGTAGATGCCACCACACAGTGGGACGCGCAAAGAAGCTACTTATCCGCGGCGACGAATCCACTCCGCGAACGCTTCGTCCTCAATTCGATACTCGCCAATTGATAACCGCGCGATCGCGTTGGCGGCTTGCAGGCGTCGTAGCGCTTGGCTGCTTGTGTTCTTGGTGGCCGTCTTTCCGATCATGTCGCCCAGCTGCTTCAGGCCTGCGGCGCTATGCATATCGCTGGCACCCTTTGCCAGCATAGTTATGACGGCTCGGTCCGCCGGTAGCATCCTGTCCCACTGCTTCGCAAAATGCTCGTCGGAAAAGACGCTTGCTTTAGTATGTTCCAGTGCCGAACCGGCCCCGAGCGTTTGGTACAACATATAGCGTTCCACGAATCGCTTAAAGAACTCCGGGGTTCGATGAAGCTCCTCGAAGGCGTGCATGCCTTGCTTGAAGGTGAGAGGGTGCTTAGCCATCGAGTTCAACTTGTCGATGGTGAATGCAACGAAGTCTTCCGACAGGAGAGGGAAGGGCTCGAGAGGAGCCCAGTTATAAAACGGCTCGGAGGACTTTGCGAACATTTCGCGAAGGGTATGTTCGGAGCTACCAGCAAAGATCACCTTGACCGAGTCTTTCCTGATGTCCAGAGCGGCACGCAGGGCGTGGGCGAAATTGGCATGGCTTTCCCGTGCGAGAACCTGCGCCTCATCGATTATCAACAGCAGTTGCTTCTTCTGGCGGTCGAGAACTTTCAAAGTGTCGCGGAGCGCAAGCGCCTTGTCTGACGTCCCGGTTGTCAAATCTGCCTCAAGCGACCCCTCAGCGATCCCCGGGACTTTGGCCGCCGCCTTGACCTTGCTGATCGGCGAGCGCAATTTCGCGATCATGCCTTTCATCCCTTGCGGGACAAGGGCGTCACGGAGCGCTGCCAGCAACGCCGTGTCAGGAGTGTCCTGGTCATCCCAAAGGTTCGTATAGGCGACGAGATAGCCACGGTCCCTGGCGGCGGGAAAGAGGTCGTGGCGGAGAAACTCGGTCTTACCCATCCTGCGTCGGGCGAATAGCCCGCGTGCGGACGACAACCGAAGGTCAAAAGCGGCCAGATAGGCTACGGCCAGATCGGGCCGTGCAAAATGCCATGGATCGGCGCCGAGCGTATCATCAAGTTTCATGAAGACAGAAAAGTATCATCGGGTATGAAACCAGATGATACCAAAGCGTGGTCCCAGCACGGATTCAGCAGCGATGTAAGCTAAAAGTGCCGATAGCGGCACCCTAATAAGTGATCATGGAGGTTTGCTTCATTGATGAGGCAACTGCCCGAGGGCGCGCGACAACGTCATCCATGGCCCGAACAGCGCTTTGCCGTCAAACAAACACCCCAGGGGCCCGGTGCCCGAATGCACGCCGGCCGCACCGGCTGGTGCCTCGCTCTTGCCGACGCGCCGCTCAACGCTGTTCCGATTCGGACTGGCAGGCGGTAGCCACAGGGCAGGGCGCTCCGATTCAGCGCTGCGAGGGAATGTTGCCGCCGTCGACGATGAGCTCGGTGCCGGTGACGTAGCTGGCCTCGTCCGACAGAAGGAAACGGACCACCCGCCCGATCTCCGCGGGGGTGCCGAGGCGGCCCAGTTGGATGCGGCGCTCGAAGGTGCCTTCGGGCAGGGCATCGATGGCAGGTTGAAGCATCGGTGTGTGGATCTGTCCGGGAGAGACGGCGTTGATGCGGATGCTGTCGCGGCCCAGGCTGTCCGCGAGCGAGCGCACCAGCGAGAGCAGGCCGCCCTTGGAGGCGGAGTAAGCCGGAATCAGGGCGTTGCCCAGCGTGGCATTGATCGACGCGATGCCGACGACTGCCGCGCCGGGTTGCGCGCGCAGGTCAGGCAGCATGGCTTGCACCAGCAGGGCCATGGCGCGCAGGTTGACATCAAGCACGGCGTCCCAGCGCGCCTGTGTAAGGCCGTCGATCCCGCTCTGGTCCACCACGCCGGCAGCATGCACCATGCCGCCCAGCGCCGGTAGGGCGGCGCGAGTGTGGGCCAGCGCGTCGTCCAGGCCGGCAGGGGCGCACAGGTCAATGCCGAGCCCGAAGGTGGGCACGTCATAACGTTCGGCGAGCGCCGCGGCGACGGCACGCGCCTTGTCCTCCTGGATATCCCAGATGGCGACCGGCCGGTTTACCGCGGCCAAGGCCGCCGCGCAAGCCTCACCGATGCCGGAGGCGCCGCCGGTCACCACGACTGCACTGGCCGGCGTGTCGAGGGCCACGCGAAAATCGTCGGTGGCAGGGTGTTGGATCGTCACTGGATGTCTCTCCCGGATGTCATGGTTGGTCGCGCAGCGGCGACATGTCGGCTGATATTCGCGGCTGATATTCGCGGCCGATAGGTGCATTGTTTCCGGTCGCGACGGATACAACATAGTCCAAACGAACTAAGAACCGGCGCCTGGGCCGCAATTCTGCTCCGGCACCCTTCCGCCTGAGGTAATGCATCTGCTCGAGGTCCCGTGGACGCGCGGCGCGGCGTCGGAACGCCGCACGCGTCAATCGAGCGGAATGATGCTGTGCAGGACGGTTTGTACCAGCGCCGCCTGGCGGGTCACGCCAGTCTTGGAGAACACGGCACGCAAATGCGCGCGCGCGGTATTGCGGCGGATGTCGAGTTCCTGCGCCGCTTCGTCCAGTGACAGGCCCTGGGTCAGCAACAGTACGAGCGACGCCTCCGTCCGGGTGAAATCGAACATATTGCGCAATAGTTCGGTCGACCCCACTGCCTTTTGATCGGGGTCGCGGATAAAGACCGCCACCGCGGGCTGGCGCGGACGCTCGGACCACTTCTGCGAGGCGATGGGACGCACCAGCAGTCCCAGCCGGGCGCGGTTGCCCTTGCGCGGCACCGACAGCCCGAGCGGGATGCCAGGCTGCACCGAGTCTCGTAAGGCGATGGCCTGGCGGACCAAGGCCTGCAGCTTGCGGTTTTCCTGCGCCGAGTCGACCATCAACTGGCCGTTGCAAACCACCAGACCATCCTTTTCCGCCAGCAGGGCGTCGGCCATGCCATTTGTGGTAAGGACCTGGCCGGTGTCGTCCAGGATCACCGAGCCGAGCAGCAACCTGTCTACCGTGCCGGCGTAGAAGCGCCGCTCCGACTCGGTCGTGTTGAGGTTGGCGTGGATACGTACCGCGCGCTCCAGGTGCGGCACGATGCGCCGGCACAGTGCCTTGTCGGCCTCGGAGAAGCGGTCGCTGCCATGTGGGCGGCAGATTCGCAAGCGGCACTCCACACCATGCTCGGCGCGGATGTCTACGCCCATGATTTCAAGCACGTCGTAGGGCTTGTTGAAGAATCGATAGATCTCGCTCTCTAACCACCTGGCCTCGCCAATCAACTCATGCACGGTCAGGACTTGTGCGTTGGGCAGGTTGACGAAAGGGTCAATGGCATGGAAGTGCTGCGCGTAGGCGCCCGTTCCGACGGTGGTATCGACCGCGCTGGAAGTGATCATCAGCCCGGGCGACGTATTGGACGGCGGGCGTAGCACCAGGGTCACGTAGTTGGCGGCCAGCAGGTGTCGCAGCGCATCCAGCAGCGACTGCCATGGGATATCAAGCAGTGGGCCGTCGTACACCAGCCCGATCAGATCGCTGATCTCGTCCATGCCGAGTGCAGGCTGGCCAGGTAGCTGTGCGTCGATCCATTGAAGGCTTGTCATCGGTGCTCTCTCAAATCTGCGGCGCAATGCGGTTGGGGATTGCGCCAGTCCGGCCGTCGGCGACCAGCGATCGGCGGGAAATAGTATCTGCTTCTCCATGCGGTGGCAGTGAGTGTTTCCCCCGGGCGCCGGGCCGGGGACGCCTGTCGTGCGGAGGGAAATAGTCCCAACAGACTAGATTTGCGCACGGACGCTCCATGTCGCTCCGGAAGGCGTTGAATCTAGTACAACATCCCGGAAATAGCTTTAATAATTATCGGGCTGCAGATACGGCTGCAGGAGCGTGACGACCACCTGCGCCATCTCGTCGAGCGAGCCTGCGCCTGGCAACGGTTCCCAACGCCCACTATGGCTGCGAAAGGCGGCGCCATAACGATTGCGGCCGAGCTCGGTCAGCCGAGCCACCACGGTCGGCTCCTCGTCGTCCAGACGTTTGATCAGCAGGTGACGCCCGTAGGCTTGCGTGATGATATGCTCGTGGCCGAGCAGGCTGCGCAGTTGCCGCTGCAATTCGGCAGCGTAATGTTTGGCGGGTAAGGCTGGCATGTCGATTCTCGATTACGATGCGCCGGTTTGTAGCGGATAGCCCCGGAAACTCCATTTGAACGGGCGTGCTGCCTGATTGTGCGCGCGGACAAACTGCTCGGTGCGTTCACGCAGGTGCGCGGTGCTGGTGTGGCTCGCGTGGCGCAGCACTCGGCGTGTGTAGCGGGCAAACCAGAGTTCGATCTGATTGACCCAACTCGCGTGCAATGGCGTGAAGTGGAAGTGAAACCGCCCATCGTGCCGCGCGTTGAACGCCTGCCAGACGGCCTGGGCGCAATGTGGTCGGGTAAGGACCCGATGTTGCCACCGGGTCCTCCCCTAAGAACGAAACGTGCGAGTTTCCCCGCATTTCGCTCAAGCCTTTCAAAGCCCCGTCGCCGGAGCCGGTTTAACCACGGAGAATCGTCGGCCACGCGCGATCCCGTGGCAGTCCGGATGCAGCATCAGCAGATTGCGACTCGCGTCCGTGCCACCATCAATCACCCGTTCCAGATGGAATAAACGCCATCCGCTGGACTTCGTGATCATCTGGTGACAGACGGGACACGTCCGCTCCTGACTCAGCCACAGCCGGATAAGCCGCTTCCGCCCCTTGAGTGAGTCCATCATCGCGAGGCCAAGACGCTCCTCGAAATAGCTTTCCCACTGCGGGTCGAACGGGTTGGCGGCGGCCCTGATTTTCCGGTGCCGCCGTATCGGCGTGCTGGCGATGTCGTACAGCGGCAGAAGTTTTGGCACTCCTGTGCCGGGCGTCCTGCTGGCTTCGGTGCCGAAGACCCAGTGATTCGAGCCAACGACCCGGAAATACTTCGCCCTAATCCACCGAGCGTTCTTTCGCGGATGCCGTCGCCGTGCCCAGCGCCACAGACATTGCCAAATCGCGTGACTGACGTTGCTGAATATACGTTTCGATACGACGTGCCGGTGATAGTTGGCCCATCCCTGAATGAGCGGATTGAGTTTCCTGATCAGCCAGTCCTGCCGCGCCGTCGCGTTGTTCTTCACAATGTCCCGCAGCTTGCGCAGGAAGCGCTGAACGCTCGTTCTGGCTGGCTTGATCAACAGCTTGCCGCCATATTTGCGCACGTTCATGCCGAGGAAATCGAACCCATCGTCAATGTGTGTAATCCGGGTCTTTTCTGGCGATAACGACAACCCCCGTTCCGCCAGGAATTGCTCGACCATCGGTTGCACTTCATCCGCCAGTACTTCACGCGTTGCGCCGGTGACAATAAAGTCGTCAGCATAACGGACGATGTGGACCTTCGTCGGGTTGCGGGCCTGCCTGCCAAACTGCGCATGTAATGCTCGCTCTAGCCCGTCGAGGGTCATGTTCATCAGCGCAGGAGAAACGATACCGCCTTGCGGTGTACCAGCCTGCGTCGAGTGAAGAACACGGTTATGAAGGTAGCCTGCCTTCAACCATTTTTGCAGTATCGCCTTGTCCGTAGGGATGCAGGCGACAAGCCAGTCGTGCGAAATTTCGTCGAAACAGCTGCGGATATCAGCCTCAAGGATCCACTGCGCACTATCCGATCGTGCCAGCGCCCGAAAGCACTGTTCGATCGCATCCGCAGTTGACCGGACGGACCTGAACCCGTACGAGTTTGGGTCCGCTGTGGTCTCCGCGACAGGCTCCAGAGCGAGCAGATGCAATGCCTGCTGAGCCCTGTCGACCATGCAGGGAATGCCTAAGGGCCGCTGTTTCCCGTTGGCCTTCGGGATAAAGATCCGTCTCAGCGGACGCGGTTGGTATCCGCGCCGTTTGAGCGACAACACTGCTTCGAGCTTGGACTTTGGCGTAGACCAAGTGATGCCATCTACGCCGGGAGTCCGCTTTCCGCGATTCTCAGTCACCCGTTTAACGGCGAGTGCCTTGCCGCTAAACGAGTGGGTCAGCAACCACTGCAGGGCTTTCAGCCTGCCGTACTTGCCGGCCTGTTGGGCCTTCACGATACGCGCCTGCAGCCGTCGAACCTCGCGATGACATCTGGCCCAATCTATGTCGTGCCAGTGTCGTGCGCGGTCGGAGGACGCACCCGCGCCGAACTGCTGCACAGTCATCTGCTTCTCCTCCTTTGAAGGTTAGTCAAGCTCTCTCGTGACGAAAGACCATGCGGAAGTCTGCCCGCTTTCGCGTGGGATGATGTTGCCTTGCAGCGCAATCCCTGTCCGCCCGATTACAGGGTGGCATTCGCTTTCTCCGCACTCCCTTGCCCGCACCGCCAACAGCCTTCCTCACGGTCGGCCTGCCCGGATGGGCAGCGATACGGGTTTACCGTGTTCCACCAGATTCGCACGAATGGTTTAGATCCTGCCTCTTCACCGGTAGTGTGTCTGTCCGTGCCGCCCCATAAACAAAAGGGCGGGCCTCACTACGTTCCCATTTTGGGTAAGGCCTGTCAGTGCCTTTGGCCTTTTGACAATGACGGTGTTTAACAGCAGTTCAGATATCTTGATCATGCCATCCAGTCTAGCGCCCCCTCCGCATCGACACTCGCAGAGGAGCCTTGGTCTCGCGACCCAGACGCGGCTTGCGCCGGGCTACATTGTCCCGGTGGCTTCATACAACGCCGTTGCCAGCATCGCATGCACCGGTAGACTACGGGCGACGGAACGCCCGGTTTCCTCCCGCCGTTTCCGGCGGTGAAACAACGAGTCTGGCGACTTTCACGTCGCACTGTTCAGGTTGTCCCAGACGACATGCACCTGTTTGCCCGGGTACGCGCTTGCCACGCGCTCCATGAAGGCTACCAGATCCTCCTGGGTGCGCCGGTCGCGGCAGTCTGCCAGCACCTGTCCGGTATGGACGTCCAGCGCGGCAATCAACGCCTGGGTGCCGTGCCGAACATATTCAAACTCACGACGACGCAGTCGCCCCGGCGCGGGTGCCCGTCCCGGGTACTTACGCTCGATGGCCTGAATGCCAGTCTTCTCGTCGATACTGAGCACCACCGCGTTTCGAGGTGCCTTGCGGTACAGCTTGCAAATCCCGTTGACCTTCTCGCGAAAGTGCGGGTCTGGGCTATGTAGCCATTGCTGAACCCGGTGCGGACGCACGTCGCCGGCCTGCAGAATGCGCTGCACCTGGCTGCGGCTGATCTGCCCGACGACGCCGCGCTCCACGGCGCGCGCCACAATCTCATCGAGCGTGGGCGTGACCCGTCCCTCAGGTTCCTGCGTTTCACACGCCAGCGCGATCAACTGTAGTCGCGCTTCCTGCGTGATGCGTGGCGGACGACCACTGCGCTCGCCTTCGCGAATGCCTTGGGCACCTTGCTGGGCAATGCGCTTGCGCCACAGGCAGACCGTTTGCACCGATACACCCAGTTCCCGCGCAATGACCGTATTGGCGTGGCCCTCGTGGGCCCACAATGCAATTCGCGCGCGCATCACATCTCGCTGCGCAGCCGTCTTGCGCTCGATCAGCGATAGCAGCTCCTGTCTTTCTTTCTTCGCCAGCTTCACTGGCGTTGCTTGGCGGCCTCGGCTCATCCCGCCATGATATCCGAGGCGATTAATTATTCAACCTATTTACGGGATGTTGTACTAGTCCGTCAGGACCATGCCCGTGAAGTGGCCCGGCCAGAAGAATAAGGCCGTGAGCAAACAGCCATCACGGAGGAGACATGGAAGCGCAGCAGTTCCTGCAGACAGCCCCGCAGCCCACCCGCTACGCCCGCGGTTGGCATTGCCTCGGGCATGCCTCGGATTACAAGGACGGCAAGCCTCACCGGCTCGACATCTTTGGTACGCGCCTGGTGGCGTTTGCCGGCGAGGACGGGCGCATCCGTATCCTCGACGCGTGGTGCCCGCATATGGGCGCGGACCTGGCCCTCGGCGAAGTGAAGGGCAACGCCATCGTGTGCCGCTTTCATGGCTGGCACTGGAATGGCGACGGCGCCTGCGAGCATGTGCCGTGCGTCAAGCGCATTCCGCCCAAGGCGCGCACACGTGCGTGGACTGTCTGCGAGCAGAACCACCTGCTGTTCATCTGGCACGATCCCGAGGGCGCGCCGCCGCCGCCCGCGGTGGCGGTACCGCGCATCAGCGCCTGCTTCACGGGTGAGTGGACCGGGTGGACGATCCGCAAGATGGTGATCGGCACCCATTGCCGGGAGCTTGTCGATAACCTGGCGGACGTCGCCCATTTCGGGCCGGTGCACGGCTCACCAGCCGTCTATTTCTGCAACACGTTCGACCGCCACATCGGCTACCAGATGTTCCGCGGCGAGGAGAGCGAGTTGCTTGGCCGGGGTCTGGTTGCGGACAGCGCGTACTTCGGGCCCGCCTACCACGTGACGCGCATGACGGCGGAGGTGGACGGCAAGCCCCTTGACACCATCCTGCTCAATTGTCACGTGCCAATCGACTCGCAGAGCTTTGAGCTGCGCTACGGCGTCATGGTCAAGAAGGTGCCGGGGCAGTCGGAGGAACAGAACCAGGAGATGGCGCAGGCTTACGTGGAGCAGGCGCAAGCCTCCTTCTTCCAGGACGTGGAGATCTGGCACAACAAGAGCCGCGTCGACCGCCCCGTGCTCAGCGACGCCGACGGTCCGGTCTATCAGCTACGCGAGTGGTACCGCCAGTTCTACACCGATGTCGCCGACCTGCCCGCTGACCTTGACCGCAAGAAGGTCTTCGAGCGGCGCGACGGCACCTGGCGCACGCTCGATGCCGTGCCGCCGGAGGCGGTGAGCAAGCTGCACCTGATTTGATTAAGGAGAGGGTTATGCGACTGGAAGGAAAAGTGGCACTGGTCACCGGCGCCGGGTCCGGCATGGGGCGGGCCATGGCCGAGCGCTTTGCGGCCGAGGGCGCGGAGGTGGTCGTGGTAGACCGCGACGCCGGCGCCGCGCAAGCGACGCTCGACATGATCGGCGGCGAAGCGCACGGCATGGCGCGCGGCTGCGACGTCGCGGACAGCGGTGCGGTGGGTGCGCTGCACGAGGAGGTTGCGCAGCGCTGGGGGAGGCTCGACATTCTTGTCAACAACGCAGGCATAGGGCAAGTGCCGGGAGACGGCTTCGAGCACTACCAGGTGCGCGCGGCCGAGCGCGGGCTGCAGCTGGCAGCCGGCGAGACGCCCACGGTCTATACCGACATGATCGTCGACCTGAACGATGCCGGCTGGCAGCGCGTGGTGGATGTGAATCTCAACGGCACGTTTTATTGCTCGCGCGAGGCTGTGCGGCTGATGATGCGCGCGGGGGTGGGCGGCGCCATTGTCAATATCGCCAGCGTCTCGGCGCTGAGCGGCGAAGGGCCTCTTAGCTATTGCGCGTCAAAGGCGGCCGTGCTCGGCCTCACCCGCTGCCTGGCGCGCGACCTGGGCCCGCGTGGCATCCGCGTCAACGCGATCTGCCCGGGGCCCACGCGCACGCCGATGATGCAGTCCATCAGCGAGGAATGGGCGCGCAGCCTGGAGCGCGCGATCCCGCTGGGGCGCATGGCCGAGCCGGAAGAGATCGCGGCGGCGGCACTGTTCCTGGTGAGCGGGGACGGCAGGCAAATGACGGGCCAGACGCTGTCCGTCAGCGGCGGCATGGCAATGATTTAACGGCGCAGGCGCGAGGGCGACGCGTTCGGGGCGTTGTCCTGCCTCGATGGAAGGATAAAAGGGAGAGCAGCATGCGAGTAACGGGACGTTTGCAAGACAAGGTTGCGCTGATCAGTGGCGCGGGCACGGGGATCGGCGCTGCCACGGCTGCGCGCTTCGCGGCCGAAGGGGCGAAGGTGATGCTGTGCGGGCGGCGCGAGGCGCCGCTGCGCGCCGTGGCCGAGGAGATCCGGTCGCGCGGCGGCGAGGCTGCGTGGATCCGGGCCGATGTCACCAACGAGGCTGACGTGGAGCGGGCGGTGGCCCAGACCGTCGCGCAGTTCGGCGGCCTGCATGTCATGGTCAACAACGCGGTCAACTATACCTGGGGCGCGCTCGACGAGGTCAGCACGCAAGCCTGGCGGCAATGCCTGACCGGTAGCCTGGACGTCGCCTTCTTCGGCACGCGCGCGGCGCTGCGCGTGATGAAGGCGGCCGGCGGCGGCGCCATCGTCAACCTGGGTTCGGTGGTGGGCCTGCTCGGCAGTCCGGGGCTGTCGGCCTATGGCGCGGCCAAGGCGGGCGTGCTCAACTTCAGCCGCGCCGTGGCGCTCGAGGGCGCAGCCCACAACGTGCGCGTCAACGTGGTGATTCCCGGTGTGGTCTGGAGCGAGGGCACGCGCGAAGCGCTTGCCAGCGAGGAGGTCGCCCGCGGTACCGCACGCGCGGTGCCGCTGGGGCGCGTGGGCGAACCGCACGAGGTGGCTGGCGCCATCCTGTTCCTGGCGTCGGACGAGGCTTCGTATATCACCGGGCAGAGCCTGGTAGTCGATGGCGGCAAGACCTGCCGGCTCGACGTGGGCGCAACCGACTACGTGTCGGAGACGTCAGCCGAGCGGCGCGCCGCGCCGCAGGCAAGCTGAGCGCACCCCACTGACTGAGCAAGGAGAGGCAAGTGACATCAGACATGGAATCGATGCAGGCCCGACTCGATCGAATCGAGTCGATCAACGAAATCCGCATGCTGCCGGCCAAGTATGCGCTGGCGCTCGATATGCGCGACCTCGATGCCTGGACCAGCCTGTTTCCCGAGGACGTGGCGGTGGGCAAGGGCCAGGTGGGCCGCGATCACCTGCGGCGCTGGATAGACGAGACCCTGCGCAACCAGTTCACGGTGACCTCGCACCATATCGGCGGACACATCATCGAGTTCCAGGATGCGGACCATGCGAGCGGCGTGGTGTATTCGAAGAACGAGCACGAGACCGGCCCGGAATGGGTCATCATGCAAATGCTCTACTGGGACGACTACGAGCGCATTGGCGGCCGCTGGTATTTCCGGCGCCGCCTTCCATGTTATCTGTATGCGAGCGACCTGAACAAGCCGCCCATCGGCGACAAGAAGATGCGCTGGCCGGGCCGTGAGCCCTACGAGGGTTCCTGGCATGCACTGTGGCCCTCGTGGAAGGCGTTCTGGAACGCCAAGCCGAATGAGGCGCTGCCCAGCGTCGCCGAGCCGGAACCGCTGGATCGCTTTCTCGAGACGATGCGTCGCGGTTCGGCACTCCCCAAGGTCCGCACGCGCTGACGCCATGCCGAAACCGATCAAGGGATCATTAAGATGAGCGCCAGCCTGTTTGAGCCACTGCAACTCGGCGACATTGCGCTCGCCAATCGCATCGTGATGGCGCCGATGACGCGCAGCCGCGCCGGCGCGGGCGACCTGCCCACCGGCCTGCACCAGGCGTACTACGCCCAGCGCGCGGGCGCCGGGCTGATTATCGCGGAGGGCACTTACCCTAGCCGGCATGGCAAAGGGTACTGCCGCACGCCGGGCATCGAGACCACCGCGCAGATCGACGCCTGGCGCGACGTGTCAGGTTCCGTGCGCAGCCAGGGCGCGGCGATGGTGCTGCAGCTGATGCACGTCGGGCGCGTGGCGACGCGCCATAACAAGGCGCCAGACGCACAGACGGTGGCGCCGTCGGCGATCCGCGCGCGCGGCACCATCTATGCCGACGGCCACGGCCTGGTCGAGATGGAGGTGCCCCGCGCGCTGGGAGCACATGAAGTCACGGCCGTGATCGACGAGTACCGCCAGGCCGCCGTCAATGCGCTGGCCGCCGGGTTTGACGGCGTTGAGCTGCATTGCAGCAGCGGCTATCTGCCGATGCAATTCCTGCTTTCTTGCACCAATCAGCGCACGGACGGCTACGGCGGTTCGCTGATGGCGCGGCTGCGCTTCGTCGTGGAGACGCTCGATGCCATCGCCGGGGCGATCGGGGCCGGGCGCGTGGGTCTGCGTATCTGTCCCGGCAACCCGTATAACGACATGCACGATGACGACCCCACCGTCACTTACAGCGCGCTGCTCGATGCCGTGGCGCCGATCGGGCTGGCCTACCTGCACGTGAGTCGCTCGCCGGATCCTGCGCTCGATGCATTTGCGCTGGCCCGTCGGCATTTCCGCGGTGCGGTCATCGTCAATGACGGTTTCGACGGCTCGAGCGCCGCGCGTGCAGTGGCCGGCGGCGTCGGCGAGGCGGTCTCGTTCGCCCGCCATTTCATCGCCAATCCCGACCTGCCTGTGCGCCTGCGGCACGGTGCGCCGCTGGCCGCGTTCGACCGCACGCTGCTGTATACGCCGGGAGCGCGTGGCTACACGGACTACCCGGCCGCCGCGGAGCTTGCCGCGAGTGGCCAGATCGTTCCCCAGGGAGGTTTGCAACCGTGAGCGACTGCCTCCCACCGATTTCAACCATTCCCAATGCGGTGGCACACACGGCGCGGCTGCGCGCGGATGCGGTGGCCATCGAGGAAGACGGCCTGTCCTTGCGCTATGGCGCGCTGCACGAGACGGCGCGAGTCGCAGGGCGTGCGCTGATGGCGCTGGGCGTAGCGCCCGGCGAGCGCGTTGCCGTCTGGGCGCCTAACCTGCACGAGTGGATCGTCGCAGCGCTCGGCATCCAGATGGCCGGCGGCGTGCTAGTACCGCTTAACACCCGGCTCAAGGGCAGGGAGGCCGCCGACATTCTCGGGCGTAGCGGTGCGCGGGCGCTGATCAGCATCGGCGAATTCCTTGGCGTCGACTATCCCGAGATGCTGCGTGGGCATGCGCTGCCGGCCTTGCGCCACCGCGTCATTCTGCGCGGCGAACGTGAAGGCGCTCTGTCTTGGGAGGCTTTCCTCGCGCGCGCCGAAGACACACCCGAGGCCATGCTTGACGCGCGCATCGCCGCGCTGACACCGGACAGTCCGTCCGACCTGCTTTACACATCCGGCACCACGGGGCGGCCCAAGGGCGTGATCACCACACACGGGCAGAATCTGCGCGCCTTCTCCGACTGGTCGGACATCGTCGGCCTGCGCGCCGGCGACCGTTACCTGATCATCAATCCCTTCTTCCATGCCTTCGGCTACAAGGCTGGCTGGCTCGCGGCCCTGCTTCGCGGCGCCACCATCCTGCCGCTGGCGCAGTTCGACGCCGAAACCGTGCTCGCTCGCGTCGAGCGGTACCGCGTCAGTTTCCTGCCTGGCTCGCCCACGCTCTACCTGAGCTTGCTTGCCCATCCGCGGCTGGATGCATACGACTTGTCATCGCTGCGCGTGGCTGTCACGGGGGCGGCGTCGATCGCGCCAGAGCTGATCCGGCGCATGCGCAAGGTGCTCGGTTTTGACGTCGTGCTCACTGCTTACGGACTGACGGAGTGCTGCGGCCTGGCGACGGTCTGCCGGCTCGGCGACGCGCTGCAAACTATCGCCAACACGAGTGGGCGTCCGCTCGCCGGCGTGGAGATTCGCTGCGTAGACGATGAAGGAAACGACGTCGCCGCCGGTGAGCCGGGCGAAGTGTGGATCCGCGGCTACAACGTCATGCGTGGGTACTTCGACGACGAGGCCGCCACACGCGAGGCCATCGACGGCGCGGGGTGGCTGCACACAGGCGACGTCGGCAGCCTCGACGCCGCTGGAAACCTGTGTATCACCGGCCGGCTCAAGGACATGTTCATCGTGGGCGGCTTCAACTGCTATCCCGCGGAGATCGAGCACCTGATTGGCACGCATCCGGCGGTGGCGCAGGTCGCCGTCGTCGGCGTACCCGATACGCGCCTGGGCGAGGTTGGCCGCGCCTTCGTGGTGTTGCGCGAAGGCGAGAGCATGAGCGGGGAAGCATTGCTGGAATGGTGCAAATCCCGCTTGGCAAACTATAAGGTGCCGCGTTCCGTGGTCTTCATGGCGGCCCTGCCGACCAATGCCGCGGGCAAGGTCGTCAAGCACGAGCTGATGGCGCTCCAGGCGCGCATTGCGCCTGAGCGTGCAGGCGGAATTGGCAGCCGAGCGGCAGGCCCACGCCGCGACGCAGGCGCGGCTCGAGGCGGGGCGGGTCGAGCTGGAGGGGGCGAGCCGTTAGCTCAATGAACTGTGGGCCCAGTTTTCGGCGGAACTGGAACGGGCGCGCGAGCAGGTGGTCATCGCCCAGGGACGCGCCGAAGCCCGCGAGCGGCGTGCCCGTTCCGCGACGAAGGCGGATCGCGCGCCCGAGGCGCCTGCGTGATGAGCAGCGCCGCGCCCACCCCATTGGCAACCTCCGTCATCGCGCTATGTTAGATCAGAGTGGTTCGCCAACGTGACAACGCCATGCCGATCAAATGCAGGCGCATCAATCCAGCCAGGGATTAGCCAGAACAATGCCGACCCCTTCGAAGTCTTTGCTGTTGCGCGTGGCGAGAGCGGCGGCGTGGTGTCTGCAAATGGCTGCAATCTGCGCATCCGCCATGCTAATTGGTCGGCCCGCGCGCTCGCGATGGGACACGAGCGCCGCGTAGTGAACGGCGGCGTCCTCGTCGAAAGGAAGCACCCTCTCCGCGAATTCTTCATCGAGCATCTGCAGCGCAGCTTCCCGTAGCCCGGTCTTGCGGCGTCCGTCCGGCAAGCGCGCAATGCCATACAAGAGTTCGGCAACGGTCACTGCGGTTACGGCAAGTGATTCTTGTTCCTGCCGGTCTAGCCAGTCGATGACGGCCGGCTCAGCCTGTGCGCGCATCAACTCTGACAAGACATTGGTGTCGAGGACGATCATTCAGGCAAATCCGCTGACCGAGGCTGCTCGACACGCGTGGGCAGATCGAATCCTGGATCTGCTAGCGTGGCAAAGCGCTGGTGTAAGCGGCTTCCGAGGCCGCTAGGCCCTGTCCTTTTGCTGAGCGCGCGCCGCAAAATGTCGCGCACCTCCTCCTCCATGGAGCGGCCGTGCTGTGCGGCCTCAATCCGTAGCCGTGCTTTCAGCTCATCATCGATGTTTCGAATAGTCAGCGTCGCCATAATGCCTCCTGCTTGCATTGACTGCAATGCTAGCACGATCCGCTTCGAGAGTGAGTCGCACGGTTCTGCGGTCAGCCCATAGCCAGGCCGCCGAACGCGAGCCAGGCGCAATGGCGATCGGGGTGCGCTCGGGAAAGTCACAAGCCTGGCTCGCCTTAAATGCAATTAATCGCCAAGCTTCGCCTGCAACCGTCAATCGCTGGCCGGCATGAGGCCCCCTCGACATGCAGCCAATTCAGTTTCGGATTATAATTTCACGATCATGAAAAAACTTGGCGAGCTTGCGGCCCATGCGTCCAAGACCGGCGAACTGGCAGCGTGGGATTAGCCTCTTTCCGGCGCCGCCTCGGAAGCAGTCATCACCTCGAGCCACAGTGTGCAGAAAGGCGCGATGAGCATTATCGAGCTGCGCGGCATCCTGCGCGAGGATATCCGGCAATACCACGGGGTACCTTGCACGGCGGCGGCCGCCCGCGTCGGTGGCTAGCCCGTATCGGCTGGGCTGGTGCCTGGCGAAGCCTTGCCAGGGCCCTGGTAGAAATCCGGTGCCCACCGCCTGATCACTTCCCCGTCAAGCCGCCAGCTGACGCACTTGTCCCAGTGCGGCTTGGGCGACGTCGACACCGGAGGCCTGATGCGGGGTTCGGGCAGGGCTTCCCATTCCTGGCGCCGCGCTTCGCCGCCCACGGTCTGGTAGGCCACGGTACCGAGATTCATCAGCAGTTCGCGCAGATGCGTGCAGCCCCTGGTGCCGCCCAACGTGGTTTCGAGCGCTTTGCGCCAGCCGCGCGCGATGCTAGCGCCAACCAGGCCTTGCAGCGGCGGCATGCCCCCGGTGCATTCGGGAAACGGGATGGAAGGCAGCGCTGCTGCCACGGCCCGGACGGTATAGGTGTCGTCCAGCGTGATGCGGACCCGCATGTGGTGTATCGGCACGTCGGCCGGTTGCTCACCGCTTTCCCAGCTGGGCCAGGGCGCGGTCTTGCTGTCCTTCATCTCGCCTTCGACTTCCCACAAGCCGTCGTCACGGCGAAAGCCTTGCATGATGATGGCGCGGGTATGCAGGTGGCGTCGTGGTGCCTGCGCCGGCAATTCGCGGGTAGGCGTTGGCGCGGCGCGGTCGGCGGGCGCTTGGTCTTCGTGCATCGGGTCTTCTCGATGAGGGGGCGCCGGCTATTGGATAGGCGGTGCTTCCGGTGTCGGGGAAAAGTGGTGCTGCAGAATCTGCCACACCCCCAGGCGCCTGACCAACACCCACGTCGTCCGCAGTGCCGAGGCGGTTTCGCGCCCGTCGGCGAGCACAAAGCGGAAGTTGGCGTGCCCCTGCGCCAGCAGCGTGTCCGCGCCAAGCTCGACCAGGGTCTGGTCGACCAGGGACATCGATGCCGAGCGCAGCGTCCCGGTGTAGGAGGCAAAGTACCCCAGGATCGCCGCCTGGCCCACGACGTGGCCCGGGCGGCCCCCGAAGAACAAGGCTTCGGGCGCGTACAGCGCGGTCAGCGCGTCGGCGTTCCACGTCAGCGCGGCGGCGTTCCAGCGGCGCTCGACGTCTTGCAGGGCGGCCTGCGCGCGCGAGGCGTTCGCGCACGTGGCTTGGTGTTCGGTCATGGTTGCGATGTCATTGCCTGGCGCGGCCCGGGCGTTCCCGTCCATGCCTTCCTCGTGGCTTTGCTGCAATGCTACGACGATGGCGCCCGCCAGCTCAACCGAAAAGACAGGGCGTTCCGTACCTTGGAACGCCGCAGCACCGGCGCCCCCACCCGCCGGTCAGGATGCGGCCGGCTCCAGCATGGCGGGTAAGGACGAGGAAGGCGGCGAGTCAGGCGCTGTTCCCATCGAACTTACTGTATCGGGCTCATGAATTTACCTAACGTTTGTCACGATAAGACGGCGCGCCGTGCCGCGCCAGTTTGACGGCGGGTGCTTGCCGAGATGTTTCAAAGTACGGGAGAGTTGGCGCAACACCATTGGTCATCTGCCGCAGCTGCAGCATAGTGAATGCGTGCATGCCGGAAACGGTATCTGTTGTCTCCGTGCTCGCCTCCGAGCGAGCTTATGCCCCGACCGGCTTGCCGCGGGGCTTCTTTTTTTGTTCGCGCCATTGGCGCCACCTTCGACCAAAGGCCTTTCTCCCATGCTGAAGCAACCTGCCGCCAAGTACCGTTCCTTTGCCCCGGTCCACTTGCGCGACCGAACCTGGCCGGACGCAGTGCGCTGGCGGGCGGGTCAGCGATCTGTATAACGCCACCTCGCCTGTTATGCGCAAGGTGGTGCTGGGCCTGGTCGAGGCCGGCATCGTCGAGCTCGCCACCAGCCATGCGAAGCTGTTCAGGGAACTGGCAGCGCGGCACCGCGGACGCCGCGGCCGGAGCGGGCTAGCCGCTGAGGCCTGGCCGGGCGCCATGCCTTGCGCATGACGCCCGCTGCCAGGTGAAGCCGGACCTTAGCGTATGCCGGGCCGCACGTCCGCCAGGATCGACGCGATGTTCCCCACGTTCTCCAGGTCCAGCACCGCATCGATGACGCGAGCGATCTTGGCCTCGGGGATGACGTCCCGCGCGTTGTCGCGGAACTTCTGCACCAGCTCTTCCGTGCTCATATAGCTGGCCGGATCGGGGGAGGGGCTTCCCTTCGGATAGCGCCGCTCGCCGACAAAGGCCTGGCCGCGCGCCGACACCTCGATCTTCGCCGGCCGGCTGGCGGCGTGGCCGGTCAGCAGCGCCACATAGTCGGGGTGTACCGCGTGCTCGACCTTGTCCATCAGGCGCATCACGGATTCGCCGAACACCAGTTCGGGCTCCTGCCAGGCCTTGCCCGGCGGCACCCGATGCGCACCCAGTGCGATGCCGTGCGCAATGCTGAACTGTGCGTCGTGCACATGCCGGATCTCACGGTTGAGCCAAACCGGCTGCTCGACGAAGCCCTCGACCCAGACCTTGATGCCATCGATCTCGTCCGGCCGCAGTTCGTTCTGGTCGACGATCTCGTTGAGGCTGTCCAGCAGCGCATGCAGGATGCGGCAGTGCGGGTAGGGCTTGTAGGCCTGTTCGGTGGGGAACTGCCAGTCGGTGCCGAGTGCCGCGAGGATGCGGTCCGGTTCCCAGCGCGTAGTGCCGATAAAGCGTGGGAAACCGTATTCGCGGTCATCGAGGATCTGCAGGTCGCCACGGTGGCCGAACTCGGCCATGTGCGCGGCGGCCATCGCCGCCTGCGTCAGCGCGCCGGCAAGCAGGTACTTGATGGTGGAGCTGGGCGCATGCTGGAACCAGGCGACCTGCGAGTTCACCGGGCTGATGCTGCCTGCAATCCCCAGCGCATGCGTTGTCGTCTCCGCGCCCAGTCCCTTCAGCTTGGCGATGGCCGCGGTCGCGCCGAAGACGGTGCTGCTGTAGCCATAGATCTTCGGTGGCGAGACCTTGCCGTCCTTGGTGTCGCGCAGGTAGTCCATGGCCTTGCCGAGCCGGTACGACATCTCGTGCGAGACCGCCAGCGCGGCAATCAGGTCCTGGCCGGACCGGCCCATGGCTTCGCCGACCGCCAGCGCGCCGGGCAGGACATAGGGCGTCACATGGCCCGGCGGCACCACCGCATCCATGTCGAGGGCGTTGATCAGCTCGCCGTTGGCAAAGGCCGCGCCGACGACCGACACCCGCTGGTCGGTGCCGATGATGGTGGCGTCGCCCGCGGCGCCGCCCATCAGTGCGCCGTAGTCGATCCCGATCTTGCCCTTGGGCTGGTCGACGGCGGCCAGGGCGCATCCCAGCGAATCGAGGACGATGCGCTTGCATTCGTCCACGACCGCCGGCGGCAGCGTGTCGTAGGTGCTTTGTTGTGTAAAGCCGGCCAGTTGCTCGACGATGGTTGTTGCCATTGCATTCTCTCCAGGTAAGGTGTCGCGCCCCTGCGGCAGGGGCTGGGAGGGGAGTTCGGCTTGTCGTTCGGCTTACTCCTTCGGAATGCCCAGGTCTGCTACGACCTTGATATTGCGCTGCAGATCCTGGCGCAAGAACTCGGTGAATTCCTCCGGGGACATGTTGCCGGCTTCGGCGCTGTCCTTGCGGAACCGCTCGCGCACGGCTTCGCTGGCCTGCGCCGCCTTCAATGCCTTCGCCAGCCGCATGACGACCGGCGTTGGCGTACCGACCGGCGCCGTCAGGCCCATATAGACATAGAAGCTGTAGTTGGGCAGGCCCTGTTCGGCCAGTGTCGGAATATCGGGAAACGCCGGCAGACGCTTGGGTGACGAGACCGCGAACGCGCGCAGCTTGCCGTCCTGGACGTATGGGCCCGACGAGTTGGCGCCGTCAAAGATCATGTTGACGCGGCCGCCAAGCACGTCCGGCATGGCGCCGGCGTTGCCCTTGTAGGGCACGTGAAGCATCTTGATGCCGGCCTGGTGCACGAACAGCGCGGCGGCCATATGGGTACTGGTGCCGATGCCTGCGGTGGCATAGGACATCGTGCCCGGGCTGGCTTTCGCATGCGCGATCAACTGGGACAGGGTCTTGTCCGGCTGGGCGGAGAAGCCCACCATTAGCAGCGGGGCCTTGTTCATCATGCCGATGCCGGTGAAGTCCCGCGCCAGGTCGTAGCCAGGCTCCAGCTTGGTGGCCTGCGCCAGCGCCAGGGTGTTGGCGGTGGCGAGGATGGTGTAGCCATCCGGCTTCTGGGCCTTCACATAACGGATGCCAAGCATCCCGGCAGCCCCCGCCATGTTTTCCACGACCACGGGCTGGACGAGGTTCTCGGCCATCTGCTGCGCCACAGCGCGGGTCGTGACGTCGAGCAGCGCGCCCGGCGCCGAGTTCACGATGATCCGCACGGGCCTGGCTGGATAGGCGTCCGCTGCAAATGTCGGGGCTGCGGCCAGTGCCATGATGATCGCGCCGCACAGGCGGTGAAGGGGATAGGTCATTGCTGCGGTCTCCTGACTCGATATCTTTATTGGCAGCCCTGCGTGCAGGGTGCGCGTATCCATGCATGGTCGGTATGCGCGGCAGGTGACGTCAATGCCGGGCTTGCCGGCGTTCCGTGCAATGAGCGGGCAAGGCGGACCGGGCCGCGCGGGCGCCGGATGTGGCGTCCGCGCGCGTGGGTGCCGCGCGCGCAAAGGGGGGTTAACCCCCCATGGAACTCCATCGATCCCGCATTCAAACTCTACCTAACGTCCGTCAGGTACGGGCCCATCCTGTCGATGGGAGAGGCGCCGCACAGCGCCCACCTGCAGGCGGGCAAGACCTTTGTCGAAGTCGATGGCGTGGTACAGGCAGCGCCGGCGCCGCGCTTCAGCCGCACGCCTGGGAACATCCAGCGGCCGCTGGCCCGCCCCGGACAGCACACGGATAGTGCTCGGCGACTGAGGGTTTTCTGCGCAGGAGCTTGCGGCGCTGCGCGACGCGGGTGCATCCGCTAATGTTTGCTGCTGTGGCAGCGGCCAGCATCAGGGCCGCTAGCCACACCACACGAAAAAATGCGCCTGGTCGCGCTGTGACACGCGAGCAGGCGCCAGTTCCCTTTACCTCTTCCCTTTTCTGCTTCTTGTCTCGCTGTCCGGCCGCGCCTTATTGAAGCGACACGGCCGGAGCCCCCGTCAGAACTTATGGCGAATATTGACCATGACCCCCGTCTGGTTCTCGCCCGGCGTGATGGTGCTGCCGAAGCCGTTAAGGCCAAGGTTGGAGTTGTCCTTGTTGCGCACGTACCCCACGTTCAGGAAGGCATCGGTGCGCTTGGACAAGGCGTAGTTGGCGGACGCGACCAGCATCCACGGATCCTGTCCGTTACGCCGGTTATTCAGGTAGTAGCCCGCGCCGGTCAGGGTGAGGGCAGGCGTGGCCCGGAAACGGTAGCCCAGCCAGAACAGGTCGTTGCGACGCTGCGGCTGGCCCGGCGCGACACCGATATCGCCGTTGAACCAGCGATAGCCGGCCAGTACCGTCGAGCTGCCGAAGCTGAAGTTGGCCGCAGCCGCGATGCGCCGGTCGGACTGGCCCGAGTTCTGTCCGGTGATGCCACGCGTGCCTTGCTGCTGGTCATAGATCACGGTGGCGCCGAAGTTGCCGCCGGCGTACTCCAGGCCGCCGCCAAAGGCACGGTCGCTCTTGACGTCGCCGGGTACCTCGGTGCCGAGCGACGTAGTGCCGCCGCTGGTGATGCTGGTGCCGCGGGCAAAGCTGTACAGGGCGGTCGCGGTGACGGGGCCGAACTTGCCGGTGTACTTGGCCGTATTGTCGTAGCGGCCCGCAAGGTTGGAGTCAATCGACAGAGCCGAGTAGCGTGCCGCCAGCACCATCGGCTCATAGTTGATCAGCAGGTCGAACAAGGCGTTCTGCTGCCGGCCGAGGGTGACGCGGCCCCACTGGTGGTCCAGGCCCACGAATGCCTGGCGGCCGAACAGGCGGCCGCCCTGGCTGGATACACCGCTATCCAGGTCGAAGCCGCTTTCCAGCGCGTAGACTGCTTTCATGCCGCTGCCAAGGTCCTCCACGCCGCGCAGGCCCCAGCGCGAGCCCGACACGTTGCCGGATGTCATGCGAAATAGCTTGTCGCCGGCGGCATTAACGTTGTTAAGGTATTCCAGACCGATGTCCGCGACGCCATACAGCGTGACGGACGATTGCGCGGCGGCGAATGGTGCAGTCATGGACAACAGCACTGCTGCGTAATACCGACTTTTCATAGGGCTCCTCCGTTGTGGTCTTGTTGTGTGCGGAGTCTGGGAGATGCCGTGCGAGGGCGTCAAAGCCCATGCGACAACTGTGCCGTGCAATGAAATTGATGGCACTTGGGGGAGCCCGCCGGTGCGGGTAAACCTCATGGAAGCTGGGAGTCCTTACCTGCCAGAATGTGCCTAACAACTGTAAGGGGTGCGAGCGCGTGCGCACGCGTGGCATGTGTTCCCTTCTGCAAGCCGTACGGAGTCGCAATGAATCCGTCGCGCCCCGGCTCCCGATGCACACGGACAGGCGCGGCGCTCCGAACCGCGCCACGGCATTCCAAAGTACGGCACAACACCGCTGCGCTGATTGACTTGCTTCGGTACGTCGCGCACGCTGGACCCATGCGATGGCGCTCCTGATGCTGCATGACTGTCTTGACCACATCGCGCCGCAGCAACCGTGCAACCAATACGCTGGATTTTCCATGAGTGACTCTCTGCACAATGACTGGATCCCTACGGGGGACGATATCGCCACGGCGAACGTGTCGGCGCTGGTCGCGCGCCTGGGCCTGAAGGATTACGACGAACTGCTGGCCTTCTCCAACGAGAAGCCCGACGCCTACTGGGACGCCGTCATCGACTTCTGCGGAATGGTGTGGGACGTCCCGTACACGCAATACATGGACGCCTCCAAGGGTAAGCCGTTTCCCAAATGGTTCCCGGGCGGACAGCTGAATTGGGTCAAGTCCGCGCTCAAGTGGGCGGACGATCCCGCGATGGCGTCGCACACCGCCGTTGTGGCCGAGAAAGAGGGCGGCGCGGTCGAGCAACTGACCTATGCCGAACTGGCGAACAAGGTGGCCGGCTTTGCCGGCGGCCTGAAGGCGCTGGGCGTCAAGCGCGGCGACCGGGTTGGCCTGCTGATGGAAAACGGCGTCGAGGCGACTGTGACCTCGCTGGCCATTTCCTGGATCGGCGCGGTGACGGTACCGCTGTTCAGCGGCTTCGGCGTCGATGCGATCGTGTCGCGCCTGTCGTCGTGCTCGGCCAGCGCGCTGGTGGCCACGACCGGCTTCTCCCGCCGGGGCAAGTGGGTCGATACACGCAGCCTGGTGGACGAAGCGCTGTCGCGCCTGCCGGACATCGGCACCACGGTCTGGAAGCATGCGGGCGAGGCGATCGCCTTCGGCGACAAGGTGCTGGACTGGCGGCAGGTGGCCAGCGCGCAGCCGGATGCCGCGCCCGAGCGGATGTCGCCGGACGATCCCTTCATGATCATCTATACCTCCGGCACCACCGGGAAGCCCAAGGGCACCGTGCATACCCACGGCAGCTTCCCGATGAAGATCGCGCACGATTCGGCCATCCATTTCAATGTCAGCCCGAAGGATGTGTTCTGCTGGCCGGCGGACATGGGTTGGGTCGCCGGCACGCTGGTGATGTCGTGCGCGCTGCTGCGCGGCGCGACGCTGGTCTGCTATGACGGCGCCCCGGATTACCCGGACTGGTCGCGCATGTCGCGCATCGTCGAACGCTACGGCGTGACGCACTTCGGCTCGGCGCCGACGCTGATCCGGGGCCTGGCCGCCAACGAGGCCATCGCCACGCAAGGCGATACGTCGACGGTCAGGCTGCTGATCACGGCCGGCGAGGGCATCGATCCTGAACACTTCCTGTGGTTCCAGAAGGCGTTCGGCGGTGGCCGCCGCCCGGTCATCAACTACACCGGCGGCACCGAGGTGTCAGGTGCGCTGCTGTCCAGCGTGATCGTCAAGCCGATCAGCCCGGCCGGGTTCAACACCGCCTCGCCGTCAGTGGCTGCCGACGTGGTGGATGCGGCCGGCAAGTCGCTGACCAACACCGTGGGCGAGCTGGCGATCCGCAGGCCGTTCGTCGGCATGACGCAGTCGTTCTGGCAGGACGACGAGCGCTATCTGGACACCTACTGGAACACCGTGCCGGGCATCTGGGTGCACGGCGACCTGGCGCTGCGCCGCGACGACGGCACCTGGTTCATGATGGGCCGCTCCGACGACACCATCAAGCTGGCGGGCAAGCGCCTTGGGCCGGCCGAGATCGAGGACGTGCTGCTCGAACTGCCCGAGATCGCCGAAGCCGCCGCCATCGGCGTGGAGGACCCGGTCAAGGGGCAGAAGCTGGTCGTGTTCCTGGTGCCATCGGCCGCCATGACGCAGTCGAACGAGGCGCTGGCGGCGGCTGTCAGCAAGCATGTCGACGGCCGGCTGGGGCGCCCGTTCCGCCCGTCCGTGGTCCACGTGGTCGCGCAGCTGCCCAAGACGCGCAGCTCGAAGATCATGCGGCGGGTCATCCGCAGCGTGTATACCGGCCTGCCTGCCGGCGACCTGTCCGCGCTGGACAATCCGCTGGCACTTGAAGAGATTCGCGCCGCGGCCGCGCATTGACGCCGCCGTGAGGGCGCATTGATTGACGGGGAGCGTGTGTATTTCTTGTTCGCTGCACACGCCCCCGCACTTTTACTCAGGAGATTCCATGTCGAAAAGCAATGCCGCCGCGGGCGCGGCCTATGAGAACTATTCGAGCCTGGCGTTTGACCGCCCGGGCGAGGGCGTCCTGCGCATCACGCTGAACCGTCCCGAGCGCCTGAACGCGCTGGATGCACGCGGCCACGACGAGATCGCCCGCGTCTGGCGAGATATCGATGCCGATCCGACCGTGAGCGCCGTTGTGCTGTGCGGCGCTGGCAAAGCCTTCTCTGCCGGCGGCGACTTCGAGATGGTCGAAGAGATGATCGATTCCTTCGACGCCCGCGCCCGCGTCTGGCGCGAATCGAAGGACCTGGTCTACAACATCATCAATTGCTCCAAGCCGATCGTTTCGGCGATCCACGGCTCCGCGGTCGGTGCGGGGCTGGTTGCCGCGCTGCTGGCGGATATCTCGGTGGCGGCGCGCACCGCACGGTTGGTCGATGGCCATACCCGCCTCGGCGTTGCCGCCGGCGACCACGCCGCGATCGTGTGGCCGCTGCTGTGCGGCATGGCCAAGGCCAAGTACCACCTGCTGCTGTGCGAGCCGGTGAGCGGCGAGAAGGCGGAACAGATGGGCCTGGTGTCGCTGGCCGTGGATGAAGCGGATCTGCAGGACACGGCAGTGTCGATCGCCACCCGGCTGGCCAATGGCGCGCCGTCGGCGATCCGCTGGACCAAGTATGCGCTGAACAACTGGCTGCGCCAGGCGGGCCCGACCTTCGATGCCTCGCTGGCGTTGGAAATGTTCGGCTTCGGCGGCCCCGAGGTCAAGGAGGGCGTGGCCTCGTTCCGTGAGAAGCGCGCTCCGGTGTTCCCGCGTACGACCACGGCCTGAGTTTGCGCCTGACCGCCACGTTGCGCTGCATGCCGCCGCCGGATAGGGCGCGGACATCCCTACCCTGACCGCCCGCCCGGACGTGACGGGGGCGCGTGCGTCAATCCCCAAACCGCGCCACTGCGGTCGGTCAGGGTAATTTCTCCGCATCAGTTTGGATTGCCCGCTCACAACGCTGGGGCCCATTGGCGCGTGAGCAGCTTCCTTTCCAGAAAGTCGCCAATGACGATCTTCGAATTCGAGGGCTCGTTGCCTGAGAGCTATTTCGGATGTGCGCGCCTTGCTGGACGCCGTCGGCACTGCCGACGAATAGCGGCGCCCTGCCGTGGCGGTAAACGGGGTGTTCGGAAATTGCATAGGCGGGAAACTGGCGTGGCGGCGATGATATTCATCGTCCCTGACCGCTTTCCGAGCCACCATGCGCGTTCATCTGCAATCCCACATGCACGTCAGCCTGCATCGGCTGTTGCTGGCCTTCCCGCTGTCTGTCGCCGCCACGCACGGGAGGCTGGTGATCAGGCGGCGCGGGTATGAACGCCTGCTGCTGCCCGGGCAGGAGGTCACCGTCGAGCCGTTCGACGCCATCGACCTGCACCTGGACGGCAGCAGCGTGCAGCCATCCGCCTGTATCGTGGAGATCCAGGGCATGGTGCCGGCGGCGCTGCACGCTGCCCTGCATCACCGTATCTGCAAGCGTGTTTTCCTGCAGCCACAGTACGCATGGAGCGCCGCCTTTATCGCTGAGCGGCTGAATCTGTCCACCGCGCAGGTACGCCGCACGCTGTTCGCGCAGGGGACGGCCCTGACCGATCTTTGCCGCACGCAACGGCTGATGCGGGTGCTGTTCGAAGCGATGGCGGGCGATGTTGCGGTGTCCGCTCTGGGGCGCTTCGCCGGCTGGCCTGCCACCAGTGACCTCGACTCCGCTTTCTACGACCGCTTCGGCTTGTCGATGGATGCGGCCAGACGGCTTGCAATCCACCGCTCTTCCGACCGGCGGCTCTCGGTCGCTTGAGCTGGGCGACGCGGTACGCCGGTTTCCGGTGCCGATCCAGCCAGGCAATTTCGATGCACGGAACGTCTTGGGAGCCTTGATTGACCAGCGAAGGGCTGGCGGTCAGGATCGATTCCATCAGCCGTCGTCTCACCCAGACGAGGCAACCAGTGAGATGGAAGCTAAAGAAGATGTCCAAGGTGCTTGAAGGTATCCGCGTCCTCGATTTCGGACGCTTCATTGCCGGCCCGTTCTGCGCAGCGCTGCTCGCCGATTACGGTGCCGACGTTATCCGGATCGACCGGGTCGGTGGCAGCGAAGACCGGTTCATCGTGCCGGTCACGGACGCGGGGGAGGGGGCGCTGTTCCTGCAGTGCAACCGCAACAAGCGCTCGATCACGCTGGACATCGACAGCGAGGAGGGCCGCGAGGTGGTGCGCCGCCTGGTGGAGAAGGCCGACGTGGTCGTGGCGAACATGCCGCCGAAAACGCTCGCAAACCTGGGGCTGGATTACGCGACGCTGAGTGCGATCAATCCCGGCATCATCCTGACCGCTTCGACGGCCTTCGGCTCGCATGAAGGCGCTGGCCACCGGGTCGGCTTCGACGGGGTGGGGCAGGCGATGAGCGGCGCAGTCTACATGTCGGGCGCACCCGACAGCCCCACCAAGGCGATGGTGCCGGTGGTCGATTTCTCGACGGCCTTGGCGTGCGCGCTCGGCACGGTGATGGCGCTGTACGAGCGGCGCAACAGCGGGCGCGGGCAATGCGTCGAGGCGTCGCTGCTGCAGACGGCGCTGAACCTGTCCAGCGGAGCGCTGATCGAGGAAGCGGCGCTTGCCATCGACCGGCAGGCGATGGGCAACCGCAGCCCCTCCTATGGGCCCTCGGACATCTTCCGCGTGGCCGACGGCTGGATCATCGCCCAGGTGATCGGGCAGCCGCTGTTCCGGCGCTGGGCCAACCTGATCGGCGCGCCGGAACTGGTGGAAGATCCCCGCTTCAGCGACGACTTGCGGCGCGGCGAGCACGGTGAGTTCCTGAGCAACCTGATGGGCAAATGGTGCGCCAGCCGCACCCGCGATGACGCGCTGCGGGAACTGGAGAAGGCCAAGATCCCGGCGGCGCCGATCTATTCCCCGCGCGAGGCGCTGGACGATGCCTCGATCCAGGAGTCCGGCGCTTACATCTGGCTCGACTACCCCGGATTGCCGCGCAAGGCACCGATCGTGGCGCCGCCGGCAGTCCTGTCGCGCACCCCGCCCGATGTTATGCGGCGGCCGCCCACGGTTGGCGAACACACCGAAGAAGTGCTGGCTGAGATTGGTTACGACCGCTCGCAGGTGCAAGCCATGCGCAAGGCGGGCATTGTCTGACAGCACGATCCGCACCACGAGCAATTCGCACAATGCGAACTGGTGGTTCGCCAGTGACTACTTGAGCGCAACCGGCCGGCTCCACTAGCATTGAACCAAAGCAAAGGGGGCCTGCCCGAGCCAAGCCAGGCCGGGAAAGCACGGCGCCGGCGCCTAGCTAACAGTTGTAAGGCAATGGAAGTGACAAGGGCCCGGCCGCATGACGGCGGGCCGACAAGAAAGGAGACAGTAGTGCCAGCAAATCAATTACGGCCGCTCGAGGGCATTCGTGTACTGGACCTGACCGTGGCGCTTGCCGGGCCGTATGGCTCGTTGCTGCTTGGCGGGATGGGCGCGGAGGTGATCCGCGTGGAAGCGCCGGGCGGTGGCGACATTGCACGCACCAACCCGCCGTTCGTGGGCAGCCATGGCATCCACTTCGGCCAGCGTGAAGACGACGAGGTATCTCTGACGGTCCTGAACCGGGCCCGCAACAAGAAGAGCATTACGCTGGACCTGAAGTCCGAACAGGGTCGCGAGCTGTTCATGCGGCTGGCGCAGGAATGCGACGTGGTGCTGGAGAACTTCAGCGAGGGCACCACCGCCAAGCTCGGTGTCGACTACGCGCAGGTCAGGCAGCGGAACCCGCGCATCGTCTATGCGTCGATCAAGGCCATGGGCGAGCCCAGTGCCTTCCCCGGACTCAAGGGCATGGACATCATCGTCCAGGCGCTCAGCGGCCTGATGGAAGTGACCGGCTACGCCGACGGCCCGCCGACGCGCTGCGGCCTGCCGATCGCGGACCTGGTGGCGCCGATGTATACCGTCAACGGCATTCTGGCAGCACTGATCCACCGCGGCCGCACCGGCGAGGGGCAGCGCGTGCAGGTGTCGATGCTGGATTGCCTGGCGTCGTGGGTCGCCGAAGAGCACTTTGACGTCATGGGGCGGGAAGGCTACCCGTCCCGCACCGGCAACTACCACGACCGGCTGGCGCCGTTCGGGGTGTATCCGACGCGGGACGGGCATGTGGCGATCGTGGCGTTCCAGCCGGACTGGTTGCGCGGGCTGCTGGAGTCGATCGGCCAGCCCGAGCTGCTCGACGACCCGCGCTTCGGCAGCCGTGGCCCGCGCATGCGCAATGCCTCGGTGCTGAACGAGGCGATCGCGGGTTGGACCAGCCAGCGCAGCACTGCCGATGTGGTGGCCGAGCTGCTCGACAAGCGCGGGGTACCCTGCGCGCCGGTGCGCAAGCCCAACGAGGTGCTGCACGACCGCCGCCTGCATGACAGCGGCGCGTTGATGAACCTTGCCCACCCCCAGTTCGGCACGGTGGATGCCGTGGGCATGGGCCTGCCGATCCGGTTCTCGGCCACGCCCTCGCAGTTTGACAAGCCTGCGATGGCGCTAGGCGGTGCGAATGAAGAGATCTACGGGGGCTTGCTCAAGCTCAGCCGCGCAGAGATTGCGGCATTGCGCGAGGAGGGAGTAGTCTAGCGGCCGCCCGACGGCAGCTTGTTTGCTCGCCTCTTCCATTGATGGGCGAGGCGAGCAAACCGCCTGCTTCTCACAGAACATAAAGGAGACAAGAACAATGATGTCACGCCGTACTTGCCTGCAGCTCTTGCCAGCGCTGGCCACGCTACCGCTTACGGCGTTCGCGCAGTCTTACCCGGCGCGCCCGGTCCGCATCATCGTGCCGCTCAGTCCCGGGTCGGGTACGGACGTCGTTGCGCGCTACATGAGCAGCGAACTGTCCAAAGCGATGGGCGGCTCGTTCGTCGTCGAGAACCGTGTCGGTGCAAGCGGGGTCATCGGCACGGACTTTGTCGCCAAGGCAGCCGCCGACGGCTACACCATCCTGTTCAACTACGCCGCCCACTACTCAAACCAGTTCGTCGACAAGACGCCATACGACGCGGTCAGTGACTTCGAGCCGATCGCGCGCCTGGCGACCTCGGCGATGGTGCTGGTCACGGCCGCCAATTCGCCGCTGCACACGGTGCAGGACCTTATCGCCGCCGCCAGGCGCAAGCCGGGCGGGCTGACCTACGGTTCGCCAGGCAACGGTACCACCCCGCACATGGCGGCGGCCCTGATGAGCAACATGGCCGGTATCCAGATGACCCACGTTCCCTACAAGGCGCCGGCGCAGGTCGTGGTCGATGTGGCGGGCGGGCAGCTGGATGTCGGCTTCGGCGGCGTGGCGACATCGCTGCCACTGGTGAAGGCAGGGCGCCTGCGGGTGCTCGCGGTCACCAGCCTACGCCGGTCGAGCTATTTTCCGGACGCTCCCTCACTGGATGAGGCTGGCCTGAAAGGCTATGCGCTGGAAACGCCGATCTGGGCGTTTGCCCGGCACGGTACGCCGCAGGCCATCATCACGCAATTGTCCGGCGCCATGACCAAGGCTGCCGCCACGCCCGCCTTCAAGGCGTTCTGTACCAGTCAGGGACTGGAGGTCGACATCCAGTCCGCCGCGCAAGCCCGCGCCAATGCACCGGCCGAACTCGAGCGCTGGAAGAAGCTCGTGGCGCTGTCCCAGGTGAAGGCGGGGTGACGTGCCAATGTTGAGGTTCTCTCCCGCAAATGGAGAGAGAACCCAGCCGGCGAGGGGGCGCAGAAGCGGCCGGCTTACGAAGCCACGGCCTGCGCCCGCCGCGCTGGCTTGCGCACCTCCCTGGGCCGCACTCCTTCAAACAGGATCGTGCACAGTTCGTCGATCACCTTTTCGGGCGAACCCTTCTTGGGGTTGAACCAGGTCTGCACCGAGGCAATCGTGCTCAGGACAAAGACCCGGCACAGGGCGATGTCGATGTCCTCGCGCAGGCGGCCTTCGGCGCGCAGGTCTTCCAGCATGCCGTTCCAGAAGTCCTGATGCTGGGCCCGTCGCTTGATTTGCCGCTCGCGCACCTTGTCCGGCAACTCGGCGAGCTGGCGCCCGTGCGCCAGCGTGTAGTCGCCATACTTGATCATCGCGCCGATAAGGCCGAGCAAGCCGGCGCGGAAACGCTGCTCGGCGTCGGCGTCGGCCGGGAGTGCCGCGATGCGCGCCCGCGTGTGCGCAAAGATGCTTTGGGCCCCGTGCTCCATCACCGCTTCCAGCAATTCTTCCTTCGAGGAGAAGTGGTAATAGATGCTGGCCGCTTCGATGCCGGCCTGGTCGGCAATCCCGCGCATGGTCGTAGCGGCATAGCCTTGCGTGCCAAAGGCGCGTGCCGCGAGGCGCAGCAGCTTCTCGCGGGTGTCCACGTTGGTGGCATTGACCTGGCGTTTTGTCATGGTAAGGGAGGGCCTGGAAGCGGCGTATGCGCCGTGGGGTTAGTCCTCATGGAAGTTACTCCATCGGGCGCTCAAAATCTACCTAACGTTTGTGAGAGGGGCGCCGCCATGGCCGGCCCGCCCCAGTCCGCCCTGGAGGAGGGCGGCAATTCACGCCGGGCGGGTCCGGAATTCGCGCCGTGTTCGTCTGCTGCGCGCTGCTTTGGGAGATAATCCGGTACGACGCTTGGGAAGGATGTGATGCGCTTTGATCTGGTCGATCTGAAACTGTTCACCCATATCGCGGAGGCCCAGAGCCTGACCGGCGGTGCACAACGCTCCCACCTGTCCCTGGCCGCGGCCAGTACCCGCATCAAGAACCTGGAGGAACACGTTGGCGTCAAGCTGCTGAGCCGCAGCAGCCAGGGCGTGAAAGTGACCGGAGCGGGGGAGACACTGCTGGCCCACGCGCGCCGCGTACTCCGCCAGCTGGAGCAGTTGAGCGGCGATCTGCAGGAGTACGTGTCGGGCGTGAAGGGCCATGTGCGCGTCTTCGCCAACACCACGGCGATGAGCGAGTTCCTGCCGGCCGTGCTGCGCACCTACCTCGTCAACCATCCGGACGTGACCATCGACATGCACGAACGGCTGAGTCCGGACATCGTGCGCGCGGTGCAGGAGGGGATGGTGGACATCGGCATCATTGCCGGCAACGTGCGTACCGAAGGGCTGGAGGTCATGCCATACCGGCGCGACCGCCTGGTCCTTGCCACCGCGCTGAGCCACCCCCTGGCCGAGCACAACAGCGTGGATTTCATCGAGACGCTGGACTACGACTTCATCGGCCTGCCAGAGGCAAGCGCGATTCACAGTTTCCTCAAGCGGGCCGCCGCGGATTTGCAGCGTGAGTTGCGCTGGCGCGTCCAGGTCAGCAACTTCGAGACCGCCTGCCGGATGATCGAGGCGAATGTCGGTATCGGCGTGCTGCCGGAGAGCACCGCCGCCCGCCACGCGGGTACGATGGCGCTGCGGATCGTCCAGCTCAACGACGAGTGGGCCGAGCGCAAGCTGCAGATATGCGTCGCGGACCTCGGCGCATTGCCGCTGTTTGCGCGCAAGCTGGTGGACCTGCTGGTCGAGGATGGCCTCGGGCGCCAGGACTGAAGGGCACCCCGACACCATTGCTGTCTATTTCTGCTCAGCGAGCATCTGCCTGAGCTGGTGCTTGAGCAGCTTGCCGCTGGCCGTCGTCGGGATCGTGGCCACGCGCAGGATTTTCTCCGGGCGCTTGTAGGGCGACAGGCGCCCGACCAGGTAGTCGTGCATCGCCGACACAAGGCGCCGTCCGGGTCCAGCCGGCCAATGTCGCCGGCGCAATCTCCCGCGCCCGATAACGCACGCCGTGCCGCAGCGCATCCGGCGATGCAGCGTGGGTGAACAGCATCAGGCGCGGCCGGCAGTGCGCCTGGATCGCCTCGATTTCGCGTTCCGAGCGACGGGCGTTGACGACGACCGGCTCAGGATTCCTTCGACAGTTGCGCGATGCGCTTCCAGTGCGCATCCTCCTTCGGCAAGTCAGCCAGGAACTGGCGGCGATCCGCGATATCAACGTACATCGACTGATGGGCGCAGAACTCCTTGAACGCGGGCGACTGGGCGATCCGTACCAGTTCTTCGGACAGGCGCTCGACGATGGGGGCCGGTGTCGCAGCGGGTGCCAGGGCGCCGATCCACGACGCGACCTGAAAGCCCGCAACCCCCGCTTGCGCCGATGTCGGAACATCGGGGATCTCACCCCACCGCCCGGCGCTGGTGACGGCCAGACCGCGCAGCTTGCCCGCCTTGATCATCGGCACCACGCTGGGTGCACCCTGGCACGTAAAGTCCACCTGGCCGGCAATGACGTCGGTCACGGCCGGGCCGTTGCCCTTGTAAGGGATATGCCTTGCGCGCGTTTTCGTCAGGTCGTTCAGCATCACTGAGCAGAGATGAGAGGTGCTGCCCGCTCCCCCGGATGAGTAGGTGATCTCGCCCGGCTTGCGCTTCATTGCCGCGACTAGGTCGCTCAGGGTTTTGTAAGGCGAGTCCGCCTTGACCACGATGCCCAGCGCGGAACTGCTCACCCTGGCAATCGGCACGAAGTCCTTGACCGGATCGAACGTGACCGGACCATCGGCAAACCACCGCGTGGTCAGGTGGGGAACACCGGCGAACAGCAGCGTGTAGCCGTCCCCGGGAGCCTTGGCGACCGCGTCCGTGCCTATGAGCCCGCCGGCGCCAGCACGGTTGTCCACCATGACCGGGGTTTTCAGGTTCTTTGCCAGTGCCTCGGCAACAAAGCGTGCAGTAATGTCGAGCGCCGTGCCTGGGGAGGCCGGCACGACAATTCGAATCGGCCGCGACGGATATTGCTGCGCAAACGCCGACGGCGCGCAGGCAACGGCCCCTAGTGACGCCAGTGATTTCAGGAAATGCCTTCTGCTGAACATAATGTCTCCTCTCTTATGCCTCGAAGATAGGCGCGGCCGGTGGGCTGGGCAATCGGCGCCGGTGCACCGTTCCGTGCTTTGAGAGCAGGCGCAGGGTCCGCCGCTCAAAGCACGGAACGGCATGGGCTGGCGTGTTGAGTTCTGGGGGGAGGGCGCGCACGATCGGTAGGTGGCGGAAGTACGCGCGGGGGGACGCTGGCGAGCCTGAGTCAGGCGGATCGAACCCCCGGCAGCGTGGACCGCTCTCGCGCCGATTGCAGGCGCGCGGACACCGGGCATAGCTATCAGGAGACAATCGTGGGACCACTTGCTGGAGTGCGCATCGTGGAGCTGGCAGGCATCGGGCCGGCTCCCTTTTGCGCCATGTTGCTTGCAGACCTCGGCGCGACGATCATCCGCGTCGACCGGAAAGAGCCATCGGGGCTGGGCCTGTCACGGCCGCTGCAGTTTGATCTGGTGTTGCGCAACCGAAAGTCGATCCAGGTCGATTTGAAGGATCCGGCTGAGCTGGAACTGGTTCGCACGCTGATCGACAAAGCGGACGCGCTGATCGAGGGATTCCGCCCCGGTGTCACCGAGCGGCTCGGACTGGGGCCTGATGCGTGCCTCGCGCGCAATCCGAGACTGGTGTACGGCCGCTTGACGGGCTGGGGCCAGGATGGCCCGCTGGCCCAGACGGCGGGGCACGATATCAACTACATCGCGATCACCGGACTGCTTAATGCAATCGGGCGTGAGGGCGAGCCGCCGACGGTACCGCTCAATGTCGTCGGCGACTATGCCGGCGGCTCGGTCTATGCCGCACTCGGCATCGTGAGCGCCATCCTGGAGGCGCGTACCTCCGGCAAGGGTCAGGTCGTCGACGCGGCAATCGTCGATGGCGTGGCGTCGCTGCTGACTGTACATACCGGGCTGCGCGCGGCCGGCCTGACCGGGTCGGAGCGAGGCACCAACCTGCTGGATTCGGGCGCGCCTTTCTACGATGTCTACGAATGCGCCGATGGCAAGTACATATCGATCGGCCCGATCGAGCCCAAGTTCTACCAGCAGCTGCTCGAACGACTCGAGCTGGATCCGTCCGCGGTGGGTAAGCAGGCAGACCGTGCCGACTGGCCGGCCGCTCGCCGCGTGTTTGCTGCGCAGTTCAAGACGCGGACCCGTGCGCAGTGGACGGAGCTGCTCGAAGGCAGCGACGTGTGCTTTGCGCCCGTGCTCGACCAGGAAGAGGCCTTTGAACATCCGCACCTGAAGGCGCGCGGCACCTTTGTCGAGGTGGATGGCGTGATGCAGCCGCGCCCGGCGCCGCGCTTTTCGCGTACGCGCGCCGCCGATCCGGTTCCCCCGGCCGCGGCCACCCCGGAGAATGCCGCCCTGGCACTGGCCCAATGGCTGTCCAGGGAGGAGCTCGACAACCTCGCGGCCGCCAGCCGCATCCAGAATGGAGCAACGCAATGATGAAGCGCCGCACCTTCCTGCAGTCGCTGCCGGCGCTGGCGGCTATGCCGGCATCGTTCCCCGCTTCCGTGCTCGCCCAGGCCTATCCCTCCCACCCGGTGCGAATCATCGTGCCCGTCAGCCCTGGCTCGGGCAGCGATGTCGTCGCCCGCTATATGAGCGCCGAGCTGACGAAGGCCCTGGGCTCTGCGTTTGTCGTGGAGAACCGCCTTGGCGCGAGCGGGATCATCGGCACGGATTTCGTGGCCAAGGCGGCACCGGACGGCTACACGCTGCTGTGCACGTACGCCGCGCACTATTCGAACCAGTGGGTCGCTAAGACGCCATACGATGCGGTCAGGGACTTCGAACCGGTCGCCCGACTGGGCATGTCGGCGCTGCTGCTGACCACGGCGGCCAGTTCCCGGTTTCGCACCGTCCAGGACGTGATCGCGGCGGCGAAGCGCAAGCCCGGGAGCGTGTCGTTCGGATCCTCCGGGAATGGCACCACGTCGCACATGGCGGCAGCGCTGATGAGCAGCATGGCGGGCATCGAAATGACCCACGTCCCTTACAAGGGTCCGGCGCAGGTCGCGGTCGATACGGCGAGCGGCCAGGTCGACGTCGGTTTCGGGGGCGTGGCTTCGTCGCTGGCTCTGGTCAAGGCGGGACGCTTGCGTGTGCTTGCTGTCACCAGCCTGCAGCGCTCGAGCCAGCTCCCGGGGGTCGTGACGATGGACGAGGCCGGGCTGAAGGGTTACGAGCTGATTTCGCCGATCTGGGTTATGGCGCCGCGGGGTACCCCGCCTGCCATCGTCACGCAACTGTCCAGGGCCATGACTGCGGCGGCTGCGACGCCCGCTTTCAAGTCTTACTGCATCGGGCAGGGCCTGGAGGTCGATATCGCGGATGCCGCTGCGGTTCGCGCCAGTGCACCGGCTGAACTGGAACGTTGGAAGAAGCTGGTTGCCCTGACGGATGCCAAGGCCAAGGCCGGCTAAAAGCCGGCCGAGAAGTATCCGACAATAAGAGCGAGCCGACCCAGGGTCGGCTCGCTTGCCTTATTACGAAAACGCCGGTGGCTACACCAGTCGCATGATCTCTTCATCAGGCGCGCGACTTGTCCTGAAGCTGTTCGCCGCATGATCGGGATCCGCGTAGCCAAACGAAATGGCGCAGATCATCTTGCGGTCGTCGCCGATGCCAAAGTGCGAGCGCACGAACCTGGCATGCCGTGCCAGCGCCCCCTGGGGCGTCGTGGCAACACCATGCGCGTGCGCGGCCAGCAGGAAGGAAGCGATAAACCCGCCGCAATCGACTGCCGCGTACGGCCCCAGGTCCGCAGCCATCGTAACGATGGCCACATGCGGCGCCCCGAACAACCTGAAATTTTCGAAGCCCTGGCTGGCGCGGTGCTCCCGGTCGTGGCGCTCGATGCCAAGCGCTTCATAGAGTCGGTAACCGGTTTCCTGCCTGCGCTGCGCGTGGACGCCGCGATATTCCTCAGGGAAGGGCAGGTCAGAATCCACCTCGGGTGAACTGGCGGCGTGCTCGACCAGTGCGCTGCGAAACTGTTCCGTGGTCGCCTGCGAGCCGATGACCAGGTGCCAGGGCTGCACGTTGCACCAGGAAGCGCTCTTCTTGGCAACGTTGACGATGCTTCGGATCACCGCGTCCGGCACGGCTTTGTCCAGGTATGCCCGGCACGTGTAGCGCTCGGACATCAGTCTTGCGAGGGTGTCGACGTCGCTCCCGCAGGGGTTGTCGACGGGGTGCTGCTGCATTGCCATCTCCTACAATCGTGAACGGCCGACCCGGGACACTCTTGGTCGAGTCGGCGCTTCCTGCTTAATGCTTAATGAGCCAAGGCCATCAGGTCCGCGGCCTTGATGCATGGATCCATCTTCCTGAGCGTTGCCAGCAGCGTTTGCGCCCGGTCTTCGCCAAGCACGTCCGCCGTCAGCTCCATGAACTTCGCGTCCTGCTCGGTTTCCGACATGGGGTTCGCCAGGGAGCCGATCGGGTCTTCCACGAACACATGCTCGGACGTGCCATCGCGAAAGGTCACGGTGACATCGGCGACGAACTTGCCCGGGTAGCGCTGCTCGAGTTCCCGCGCCTCGGTAATGCCGATGCCGCGCGCCACTTCCTTCACGGGGCCCATGTCGAGCTTGCCGTCCAGGTAGTCGCGGTGCACCTTGTAGCCATTGCCCATGCCGAGCACGGCGAATGCCATCTGCGTCGGCAGGCTGAACTGGACGTGCTCGATGTTCTTCGGCTCGTACGCGTTGGCATTGGCGGTGCCGACCACCACGTTGAAGGCGGGGTGGATGCGGGCCTGGATATCGGCGATGTCGGCGCGGCGCCCGGCGAACGGGCGGATCGCGTCGATGTACGCGTGCGTGCAATAGCAGGCGCAGTACGCCTTGAGCCAGACCGTGCCGATCTCGAACGGCTGGGCGAGGCGGAACCGTTCCTCGGCCCGATCGCCCGGGCCACGCTGCAGGAAGGTGCGGAAGAAGCCCTTGTTGCCGCTCAGGAAGGCGCGCGGCCCGGTGATGCCGGCCTGCGCCATGTCCGCGGAGACCATGCCGCTGCGCGTGCCAATGCCGGCGTGCACGCGCTTGACCGAGCCGCCGGTAGAGGTGTACTCGGTGGTGCCGGCCGCATGGCTGAGCGCGATGGAGAGCGCGTGCAGGGTGGTTTCCGCATCGAACTTGCGCAGTTTGGCCGAAACCGCCGCGGCGCCGAAGCTGGACAGTACGGCATGCGGGTGATAGCCGCGCTTGAGCAGGTCAGGCGCCGCCAGCACGCCGATCCGGGTGTAGACCTCGTAGCCGGTCACGATCGCGGTAATGACCTCCTCCAGGGTCGAGCCCAGTTCCTCGCCGATCGCTAGCGCCGCGGGAATCACGCAGCTGCCGGGATGGCTGGCGCTGGCTCCGTGCGCATCGTCGTACTCGAAGCCATGGCCATAGGCGCCATTGACGAAGGCGGCGTCCGCGGCGCTCATGGTGGCCGTGCTTGCGGCTACGCGGCTGCGGCCGGGGCGTTGCTGGGCGGTGGCGAACGCCAGTACCTGGTGCGACCAGGGCATCTGCGAGGTGCCGATCTGCAGGGCGAGCTGGTCGCGCATGAGCCGGCTCACCCCGGCATGCGCCGGCGCGTCGAGCTGGTCGAAGGTCAGGTTCTGGATCAGGCGAACCACTGCCTGCTCGAGGGGCGGGCAGTTGGCCGGCGTACTGGAATCGGGTTGGGTGGTAGTCACAGAAGCGTCCCCTGGAGAAGGTGTCGTTGATGCATCGCCCGTTCGATGGCGACATGCACTGGCTTGCTGGCCAGATTCCTCGCACGCATTGGGCGTGTCAATCCGAGGCGGGCTCCGGTTCCGTACAATGAGCGGATGCCGCGTTGCATGTCAGCGGCAGCCGTGCAGGTCCGCCTGACATGACGGTATACTCGCGGTGCGATTCGCGGCGCACGTAGCGCAATGCTGCTCTGCAGCATGCTCGCGACGCCTGACCCGGCGACAGACCGGTTCCAGCACTGAAGGAGACACCATGAGCACGCTGAGCGTGCATGGCCTGACCCGGCGGGTCGACCTGTTCACCCTGCGGCTGTTCCTGACGGTGGTGGAAGAGCGCCAGATCCGTCGCGCCGCCATCCGCGAGAACATTGCCGCCTCCGCGGCAACCAAGCGCATCCAGGATCTGGAAGACATTGCCGGCGTGCAGTTGTTCGAGCGCAATCCCAGCGGCGTGGCGCCGAGCGCGGCGGGCGAAGTCCTGGCGCGCCATCTGCGCCTGCTGTTCGAGAACCTGGAGGACATGCGCCGGGAACTCGGCGAATTCTCCGAAGGCGTTCGTGGCCACGTCACAGTGGGCACCACGGGTGCCGTCATCATCCAGTACCTGGCGCGCGAGATCGGCGAGTTCTCCCGCAACTTCCCGCTGGTCGAGCTGGAGCTGAAACAGGACGCCAATACCAACCTGGTGCGTTCGGTGGTGGCCGGTGATGTCGACCTGACGGTGTATATCGTCAGCCCGGATATCGACGATGAGCCGCTGGACAGCGTCCCGTATCGCCTCGACCGCCTGGTCGCGCTGGTACCGCATGGCCACCCGCTTGGCGAGCAGCCCGAGGTGGCCTTGGCCGACCTGATCCGCGAGCCGTTCATTGCCATGCACCCGAACACCACGCTGATGTCCGACGTCAACCGCGCCGCGCGCGAGATCGGCCACGTAGTGCATCCCAGGTTCACGATCAATGGTCCCGAGGCGGCGCGCAGCCTGGTTGAGGCGGGCCTTGGCGTGACCATCCTGCCTGAGTGCATGGTTTCGCTAGAGGCCAGCACGCGCTCGACAGTGCTGCGGATTCCCGAGCCATGGACGACCCGCAGCGTGCGGATCGGCACGCGCCGCGGCAAGGCGATCACGGCGGCGACCCGCGCGCTGATCCGCCAGTTGACCGAGCAGCCTGAGCCGGCGTCATCCTGAGCCAGCCGTCCGGCACACCAGATGCCGGATCGCGGTTGGCGAAGCGCCGCGTCGCGGAACACAACTTGGCGCATCGCCGCCTGCTGATTACCCTTGAAGCGTAATGGGACGCTGCGTCGTGGCATTGCACATGCAAGTCCCGCCTTTCAAGAGAATGCACCCATGCCCGACGCCGCGACCGGCCGCTATTTCGAGGACTTTGTCATTGGCAGCGCCTGCCGGCATGCCATCCGCAAGACCATCTCGGAGGCCGATAGCCTTCTGTTCAGCACGCTGACCTATGGCATGGAGCCATTGCACGTGGACCAGGCGTATGCCGAAGCCGCGCCATATGGCATGCGTGCCGTCAACAGCATCCTCCTGCTGGGGCTGGCATGCGGCATCGGTGCGGCCGGACTGGCACGGGGCCTGGTGTCAGGCACCGTTGCCTTCAGCGACGTGCGCTTCACGCGGCCCGTCTTCATCGGCGACACCATCCATGTTGAAAGCGAGGTGCTGGACAAGCGCGACGACCCAGCGCGCCCCGACGCCGGCCTGATCGAACTGGAGCGTCGCGCCTATAACCAGCGCAACGAGGTGGTGGCCAAGTTTCGCTGCCTGCAACGGTTGCCGAGACGCCATCCGGCGGGCTGAAGCCGTCCGTGCACCGCCGATTCGCGCAATGCGAATCGGTGGTTCGCCAGTCACTACTTGAGTAAAACCACCTGGCCCACCTAGCATCAAGGCCACGGGATTTCCCAAAAAATTTTCGCCGTTCATCTAACGGTTGTAAGGCAGTAATCATTACCAGGAGACGAGGATGAGTAAAAGTGCCATGAAACCGATGCGATCCATGATGTTCGTGCCGGGCAACAAGCCAGGCTGGATCGAGAAATCGGTGGCAGCCAAAGCGGATGCGCTGATCCTGGATCTGGAGGACAGCGTGCCGCCGGCCCAGAAGGTCGAGGCGCGTGAGATCGTCAAGTCCAGGCTGGACTGGCTGGCCGGCCAGAAGCAGCGCATCTGGGTGCGCATCAATCGCAGCGCACACCTGTACGACTACGAAGACATCCTGGCCATCGTCAATCCGGTGGTCGAGGGCATTGTGATTTCCAAGCCCTGCGGCCCCGAGGACATTCATACCGTCTCGTCCATGCTGGCCGAGGCCGAATATCGCGCCGGCGTGCCGGTGGGCCACACCTGGGTGATTCCGCTGCTAGAGACCGCCCGCTCGCTGCAATACGCCTACGAGATCGCCCAGCACGAGCGCGTGCCCGCCATCGTCGGCGCCACGGCCAAGAACGCCGACGTGGCCCGTGCCCTCAAGACCGTCTGGTCGCTCGAAGGGCGCGAGACCCTGTACCTGAAGTCGCGCATCGTCATGGCCGCACGCGCCGCGGGCAAGCTGCCCATCGGCGGTGTATGGCAGCAGGTGCATGACCTGGAAGGGCTCAAGGTCTCGTCCACTAACGACCGCCAGCTGGGCATGAGCGGCGAGCTGGTGCTGCACCCCTCCAACGTCGAGATCGTCAACAAAACCTACAGTCCCACCGAGGAGGAGGTGGCTTTCTACCAGGGAATGATCGATGCGCTGGAAAAGGCCCAGGCCGAGGGCCGTGCCTCGTGCATTTATGACGGCGAGCACATCGACATCGCGCATGTGAAGACGGCGCGCGAAATTATCGAGCTCGCACACTCGTTCAACGACTGATTGCGACCACCCAAGGAGATAGAAAAATGGCAGGCCTTTACTTCGAAGAATTCAAGCCCGGCATGGTGATCGAGCACGCCATTCGCCGCACCGTAACCGAGACCGACAACGTCCTATTCTCGGCCATGACCTACAACTGTGCACCGCTGCACATCGACGCCGAATACAGCAAGAATACGTTCTACGGCCAGCGCCTGGTCAACAGCATGTTCCTGCTGGCGCTGGTGGCCGGCATCACGGTGTACGAGACCACGCTGGGCACCACGCTGGGCAACCTCGGCTTTGGAGAGATTGCTTTTCCCAAGCCCACCTTCCACGGCGACACCATCCGCGTCGAGACTGAGATCATCGAAACCCGTATCTCCAAGAGCCGCACGGACTCTGGCATCGTCACCTTCAAGCACGTTGCCAGGAACCAGCGCGACGAAATCGTCTGCACTGCCGTGCGCACCGGCCTGATGATGCTGCGCCCTGCCGACAAGGCTTGATCTGACACCTGCAGGAGTGAAGCAATGGATTACCAACTCAGCGCCGATCAGCTCGCCATTATTGATGCGGCTGAAAAGATCTGTGCAGACTTTCCGCTCGAATACTGGCGGAACAAAGACAAGAGCCACGAGTTCCCGCACGAGTTCTTCGAGGCCGTTGCCAGTGGCGGCTGGCTCGGCATCTGCATGCCAGAAGAGTTCGGCGGCGCGAACCTGGGCGTGACTGAAGCTGCGCTCTTCCTGCGTACCGTGGCCGAGTGCGGCGGGCAGGCGGGAGCTTCCACTATCCACATGAACATCTTCGGCTTGCAGCCGGTCGTGCATTTCGGCACGGATGCGCAGAAGAAGGCCTGGCTGCCGCCCTTTGTCCGTGGCGAACACAAGGCGTGTTTCGCGGTCACCGAGCCGGACACGGGCCTTGATACCACCAAGCTCAAGGTTGTGGCGAAGAAGCAGCCCGATGGCAATTACCTGATCTCGGGCAAGAAGGTCTTCATTTCGACCGCGCAGGTCGCCGACCACATGCTGATTCTGGCGCGCACCACGCCGGTCGAGGAGGTCAAGAAGCACGGCGAAGGGTTGAGCCTCTTCTACACCAAGCTCGACCGCAAATATGTCGACATTCGGGAGATCGACAAGCTTGGCCGTGCCGCTGTCGACACCAACGAGTTGTTCATCGACGATCTGCCGGTTTCCAAAGACTCGCTGATCGGTGAGGAAGGCAAGGGCCTGAAGTATATCTTCCACGGCATGAATGCGGAGCGCGTTTTCGTTGCCGCCGAGCAGGTCGGTATCGGCCGCGCGGTGCTCAAGCTTGCCACGCAATACGCCAAGGACCGCGTCGTCTTCGGTCGTCAGATCGGCAAGAACCAGGGTGTCCAGCATCCGCTGGCCCGCAACTGGGCGGAGCTCGAGGCGGCCAACCACATGCTGCTCGCCGCTGCCGATCTCTACGACAAAGGGATCTCCTGCGGCTCGGAGGCAAACGCGGCCAAGCTGCTGGCATCCGAGGCCTGCATGAACGCTTGCCAGACCTCAATCCTCACGCATGGCGGCTTCGGCTACGCGAAGGAGTATCACGTGGAACGATTCATGCGGGAAGCCTGGATCGGCTACATTGCGCCCGTCACCCCGCAGCTTATCCTGTCGAACATCGCCGAGCGCAAGCTCGGGCTGCCGAAGTCTTATTGAGCACAGGCAGTGCTGCCCTGATGGCCGCATCGCCTAAAGCCGGCCTCATTGCAGCCTGGCGTAAATGGTACGCAACTTCGTCGCCCACAACGTGCCGGGTCTGCTCAAGGCGTACTGATAGGCCATGTCGCCAACCTTTTCCTGTTCGGGGAAGGTTGGCGAGCATGTCTCGCGCTTCCGATAATGCGCAGGACCAGAACGTCTTTATCATGAGCCAGCCGCCCGGCACGCGGGGTGCTGGATCGCGATTGGCGAATCGCCGCGTCGCGGAACACAACTTGGCCCATCGCCGCCAGCTGATTACCGTTGAGGCGTGACGGGAATAGCGGCTCGGCCCAATGAAGGCCGGCCGGCAAAAATGGAGACAGCCATGGCAACCGTTCAAGCCGTGATGCAATCGAACCGTGATCTCGACAAGGGTGACGTGCGGGTGGTGCCGCTGGCCCGCGGCCTGGCCGTGCTGGCTGCATTCAGCGCTGAGCATCCGTGGATGGGCAACCAGGAGATTGCCGCGCAGACCGGCATTCCGGCGCCTACCGTTTCCCGGATGCTGCATTCCCTGGCAGCACTCGGCTATGTGCGCTACGACGAGAGCCGGCGCAAGTACCGGCTTGCCCCGGCCGCATTGACCCTGGGCTACGCGGCCGTCTCGGGCGACGGCGTGCAACGCGCCGCCCGCATCGAGATGCAGAAATTTGCCGACGCCAGCGATACCCATGTCATCCTGGGTGCGCGCGACCGGCTCGATGTCATCGTCAATGAATCGCAGGTTGGCAAGAACGTCTATCTCGACACGCACCTTGCTGCCGGGATCCGCGTGCCGATTGCTTCGTCCCCGATGGGCTGGGCACTGCTCGCCGCATTGCCGGAACGGGAGCGCTTCTACCTCCAGAGCAACGTCGAACGCAAGAGCGGCCGTGACTGGCCCTCGCTGCGCAGGCAGATGGCCGAGGGCATGTCACAGCTCCACCAGTACGGCTTCTGCATGTCGCCTTGCGGGCGCGAGCTGGCTTCGGTTGCGGTACCTGTCAGCGTGCCGGGGCATCCGTCAGTGGTGCTGGCCAGCGTTGGCCGCAGCGCGGGCATGAATCGCGCCAGGATGGAGCGGGAGTTGGGCCCGAGGCTCGCTGCGACGGCGCATGCCCTGGAGGAGCGCTTGAGCACGCGTCACTGATGCCGCAGTGGCGCCCGGGAAGGCGCCGCGGATTGACCGTCAGATCCGCGTATCAACATCCTGCAGCAGTTCGACGAGGTCGGCTGCTGCGGCCTTCAGCACAGGCGCGAGGCGTTCTGTGATGGCTGCCATGTCCGGCTCCAACTCAACCGCGCCGCAGCTCAGCGACATCAGTGTGGCCGAACGTCCCACCGTGACAGGCAGGGCAATCCCGTAAGCGTTGCGCTGATACTTGCCCAGGGAAGTACAGACCCCAAGGGTCTGCAGGTCCTGGAAGGCCGCAGCGATGCCGCGTTCGAGTTCGGCAATGCGCACGCCGTCCGCGCGCTTGAGGGTTTCCAGGTACTCATGCCGGGCATCGGGGCGCAAGCCCCAAAGCCAGGCGCGGCCGGTCGCCGTCCAACCCATCGGCAGCAGCGAGCCCACGCCGAGGCGTAGGGTCGCAATGCGCGAACTGGTTCGATGTGCGATATAGAGCATGTCGAGCTGATCGGGCACGGCAAGGGCGACCGACACATTAAGCTGGTCCGCCAGTTCCTGCAGGAAGGGATGCACGCGGTCGGTGACCGGGTTGGTTTCCAGGTAGGTGTCCCCGATGTGGAGGGAAGCCGGGGCCAGCTCGAAGTGCGTGCTGCCGGCAACGCGGCGCAGGTAGCCCAGCGCGATCAGGGTGGTGGTCAGGCGCGACACCGTCGCTTTCGGCAGGCCGGTGCGCTTGACGATCTCGCTGTTTGTGAGCGGCGTACGCTCGGCACGGAAGGCACGAAGCACATGAAGGCCCCGTTCCAAGGTCATCGTGATCTGTGCGGGACGTGTCATGAATGTGTTGCCCTTTCAGCGCACCACTGCGGGAGTGGTGCTTGTCTGATCTCTTGTCCGCGCTGGCGTGCGCTGCGTTTTCCATACCACTGGAACTGATGGTAGCGGCGGCAACCGCGCCGCTCAAATGCCGATTCGCGACCCGGCGATTGCCGGAACGCGAACCAGGCAGGCAGGTGTTCGCGGGCGGAGAACCACGATTTCGCCGATTGCCATTTGATGCGGCGCGGTACGACTTGTACGATTCCAGTATCCGTCCGGGCCTTGGTACAACATCCCGCAAATAGGTTTAATAATTATCGGGCTGCAGATGCGGCTGCAGATGCGGCTGCAGAAGCGTGACGACCACCTGGGCCATCTCGTCGAGCAAGCCTGCGCCTGGCAACGGTTCCCAACGCCCACTATGGCCGCGAAAGGCGGCGCCATAACGATCTGCTCGTGGCCGAGCAGGTTGCGCAGTTGCCGCCGCAATTCGGCAGCGTAATGGCCCCGGTCGGCGGACGGGCTAGAGCGGGTGGAAGCGACCTGTTGGTCGGGGGCGGCCTCGGACGCCAGGACTGACGGCGCCCCCAACCGCAGCCGCTACTTCTGTTCCGCGACCATCTGCTTGAGCTGGTGCTTGAGCAGCTTGCCGCTGGCCGTGGTCGGGATTGTGGCCACGCGGATGATCTTCTCCGGCCGCTTGTATGGCGACAGGCGATCGATCAGGTATTCGTGCAGCGCCGCCGCATCAAATTTCTCGCCATCCTTGATTTCGACGAAGGCGATCACTTCCTCGTTGCCGTCTGCAGTCGGCTGGCCGACCACGGCGGACAGGCGCACGGACGGATGCGTGTTGATGACCGATTCGATCTCGATCGGATAGACGTTGAAGCCGGAACGGATGATTAAGTCCTTGGTGCGGCCGACGATAAACAGCGCGCCGTCAGGACCCAGCCGGCCAAGATCGCCAGTGTTGAGCCAGCCGTCGGGGCGCAGCGCCTCGGCAGTCAGTTCCGGTTCGCGGTAGTAACCGCGCATCACGCCCGGTCCTCTGACCCACAGCTCGCCGGGCTCGCCCGGCGGTACTGGCTTGCCGTCCGGGCCGACTACCTTCAGCTCGGCGCCTTCGACGATCTCTCCCGCCGAGCAATCGCTGCGCGGCCGGTCCATGCGCGTGACGAACAGCGAGCCGGCATACTCGGTCATGCCGTAGCCATGGTGCAGCGGCTGGCCGAACATGGCCTCGACTTCCTGCTTGAGCGTCGGGTCGAGCGGCCCGCCACCGGTGTACAGATAGCGCAGCCTTGGCGACGGTGCCAGCGGCCGGCCGCTCGCGCGTACGTGCGCGACGATGCGGTTAAACATCATCGGCACGCCCTGCAGCAGCGTGATCGCACCTTGGCGGATCGCCGCGGTGACGTCGGCCGCATTGAAACGCGCGCTCAGGTACAGGCTGGCACCGGCCTGGAACGTCGAGACCAGCAGCGTGCCTAGTCCGAACACGTGCGACATCGGCATGACCGCATAGGCGCAGTCGTCGGCTTGCATGCGGCGGGATTCCACCGTAACGCGGGCAAAGTGCAACAGGCCCCGGTGCGTGACCATCGCTCCTTTGGGCTGACCGGTGGTGCCGGAGGTGTAGATCAGCGCGGCAACCTCGCGCGCCAGCGCTTCCGGCTCGCGCTCGCTGGCCGCGTCGACGGCGCTGGCCATCAGCGGGCCAAGGCCGGCGGGCGCAATCTCCCGCGCCCGGTAGCGCACGCCGTGCCGCAGTGCGTCCGGGGAGGCGGCATGGGTAAACAGCATCAGGCGCGGCCGGCAATGCGCCCGAATCACCTCGATCTCGCGTTCCGATACGCGGGCATTGACCACCACCGGCCACGCGCCCAGCTCCGACAAGGCGAACACCAGCGTGATCACGGCCAGGCAGTTCTCGGCCGCGACCAGCACCCGGTCGCCGGTGCCCACGCCTTGCGCTTCAAGATAGCGTTGCGCGTCCTCGATCCCTGCCCACAACTGTGCGAAGGTAACGGTGCAGCCATCCTCGAAGACGGCCACATGGTCGGGGGTCTGGGCGGCCCAGTGGCGTGGGATGTCGCTGATCCGTTTGGTGGTGTCTCGGTCCGGGGGCATCTCGCGAAAATCCTTGTGCGTTAGAAAGCCGTTCGGCAAGCCGAACGACGCCAGTGTAGGTGCGCCTTTGGTGCGCTGCAATTGCTTATCGGCAAAGGCTGTTCTCTTGATGGCCGAAAACGCCGGCTGCTGTGCCAGTATCAGGCCAGCTGCTGCTCAGGCCACTGCGGCACGAACGCCTCGGTGCGTGCGCTGTGAACGGCCGTCCGCCCAGAGCCCAGGCGCCTGAGGGTGTGCAATGACAGGCCCACCCAGTCGTAGAAGGCGGCCTCCAGGTCGCTGCGCGGTGGCCAGCCGATGCGGCGCTTCAGTTCTTCAGCGCCGACACCTTCGTGCAGGACCTCGAACAGCGCCCGCATCAGCCGCTGGGCGCGGCATAGCTCGGTCAGGGCCGCGCCTTCCGAGAACAGCGTGCGGCGCACCTGTGTGGGCGAAGCGCGCAGCAAGTCGGCGATAGAGGCCGCGCTCCAAGTGTGCTGCGGCTGCACAAAGACACGCTGTGAGAGTCGGTGATGCAGAGACACGCTGGGCGCACCCGCGGGCTGCAGCTGGATTTCCAGGCTGCAACAGGCCGGCTGCACCGCGCCGCCGTCCAGGTGCAGGTCGACCGCCTCGAACGGCGCCACCACCACTGGCTGTCCGGGAACGACCAAACGCTCGAATCCCCGCCGCCGCACCAGGGTCTTGCCGCGAGTCGCCGCGATCACCAGCGGGAAGGCCGGCAGCAGGTGTGACAGCTGGACGTGCGAGGCGGCTTGCAGTTGGACGCGCATGGCTGGGGCCCCGAGGCGGCGTGGCGCCTTACACCACGCCCTTGGCGCGCAGCGCTTCCAGTTGCTGCGGGTCGAGCTTCAGGTAGTCGCGCAGCACCTCGTCGGTGTGCTGGCCCAGCGCCGGAGGCGCATAGCGCAGCGTGGGAGGCGTCTCCGACAGGCGCAGCGGGCTTGCCGCGGTGACTACCTGGTTGACGCTTTCTCCGGCGGGCGGCTGCACGCCCGGATAGCGCGATTGCGCGATGCGCAGGCCGCGCGACTGCACATGCGGATCGGCGTACGCTTGGGCGATATTGTTGATCGGACCGCAAGGCACGGAATTGGCTTCGAGCAGCGTGACCCATTCCGCAGTGGTCCGGGTGCGCGTGAGCTCGGTCATCATCGCGATCAGCACCTTGCGGTGGTTGACGCGGCCGGTGTTGGTGGCATAGCGCTCGTCGCGCGCCCATTCCACGCCCGCGGCATCGCAGAAGCGCGCGAACTGCCCGTCGTTGCCGATGGCCAGCAGCATATTGCCGTCTGCCGTCGGGAAATCCTGGTAGGGCACCACGCTCGGGTGGATATTGCCCTGGCGCCGGGGCACGTCGCCGGCGTTGAGGAAGCCCGCGCCCTGGTTGGCCAATACCGCCATCGCCACATCCAGCAGCGCAATGTCGATATGCTGGCCGCGGCCGGTGAAGTGGCGCGCTTCGAGCGCACTCAGGATCGCGGTAGTGGCGTACATGCCGGTAAACAGGTCGATCACCGCCACGCCTACCTTCATCGGGCCGCCGCCAGGCTCGCCGTCGCCGTGTCCAGTGATGCTCATCAGGCCGCTCATGGCCTGGATCAGCAGGTCATAGCCGGGGCGGGCGGCATAGGGGCCGGTGTGGCCGAAGCCGGTCACCGAGCAGTAGATCAGGCGCGGGTTGATCGCGCTCAGGCTGTCATAGTCCAGGCCGTAGCGCTTGAGACCGCCGGTCTTGAAGTTCTCCACCACCACGTCGCTGTGGCGGGCCAGTTCGCGGATCAGTTCCTGCCCATCGGGCTTGGAAATGTCCACGGTGACCGAGCGCTTGTTGCGGTTGGCCGCGGTGAAATAGCTCGCTTGCCGGGTCGGCGCGCCATCCTCGCCTGACAAGAACGGAGGGCCCCAGTGGCGGGTGTCGTCGCCTTCGCCGGGCTTCTCGATCTTGATCACGTCGGCGCCCATGTCCGCGAGATTCTGTGTGGCCCATGGCCCGGCCAGCACGCGCGAGAGATCGAGCACCCGGAGGTGGCTCAGCGCGCCGGTGCGCGGCGATGGGGGCGGCAGGCCTGGGATGGGGGTAGCGGCGGAATCGGTCATGAGAATGCTGGTGTTTCCTTCTAGCGGCGCTGTCACGAGGACGGGTAGCGGTACTGCTGAATGTTGGCGCGGCCTTAGGCGCCGCGCGCGTCGCGGATCATGTTACGGGCAATGATGACCTGCTGGATCTGGGTGGTGCCTTCATACAGGCGGAACAGGCGCACGTCGCGGTAGAAACGCTCGATGCCGTACTCGGAGATATAGCCAGACCCGCCGAGGATCTGCACCGCGCGGTCGGCCACGCGGCCCACCATCTCGGTGGCGAACATTTTGCAGCACGAGGCTTCGGTGGAGACGTTCTTGCCGTCGTCGCGGCGGCGCGCGGCGTCGATCACCATGCATTCGGCCGCATAGAGCTCGGCCTGGCTGTCGGCCAGCATGGCCTGGATCAGCTGAAACTCGCAGATCGGCTGGCCGAACTGCCGGCGCTCCAGCGCGTAGTTCAGCGCGTCACGAAGGATGCGCCTGGCCACCCCGACGCTCACCGCGGCGATGTGCAAGCGGCCCTTGTCGAGCACCTTCATTGCCGTCTTGAAGCCTTGGCCCTCCTTCAAGCCGATCAGGTTCGCCGCCGGCACGCGCACGTTGTCGAAGATGACATCGCACGTGTGCGCGCCTTTCTGTCCCATCTTCACGTCGCGCTTGCCGAAGCTGATGCCCGGCGTTTTGGCGTCGACAATGAATGCGGAGACACCCGCCGAGCCCTTGATGTCGGGGTTCGTGCGCGCCATCAGTGTGAACATGCCGGCCTGAGGCGCGTTGGTGATAAAGCGCTTGGTGCCGTTGACCACGTAGTGGTCGCCATCCCTGGTCGCCGTGGTGCGCAGCGAGCCGGCGTCCGAGCCGGCGTCCGGTTCGGTCAGCGCAAACGATGCCAGGATCTCGCCGGTAGCCAGGCGCGGCAGCCAGGCGGCCTGCTGTTCCGGCGTGCCATCCATCAGGATGCCCTGCGAGCCGATGCCGACAGTCGTGCCCAGCAGCGAGCGGAAGGCCGGCGAGGTCTGGCACAGCTCCATGACCACGCGCACTTCCTCTTCCATGGTCAGTTCCAGGCCGCCGAAGCGCTCGGGGATGGTCATGCCGAACAGTCCCATCTCGCGCATGTCTTGCACAATATCCTGCGGGATTTCGTCGGTTTCTGCGACCAGTGCCTCGGCGGGCACCAGGCGCTCGCGCACAAAGCGGCGCACGCTGTCGAGCAAGGCTTCCAGGGTGTCGTTATCGCGGATCATGTCAGGTCTTCCAAAATGTCTGGTCGGTGTCTGGGGGAAGGGGCTCAGTCCAGCGTGACGCCCTTGAGCACGCTAGCCCACTGCGTGCGCTCGCGCGCGGCGGTGTTCACTACGTCCTGCGTGGTACCGCTCCACTGTTCGTAGCCGAGTTCGGCATAGCGCTTCTTGAGCCCGGCGTCTTCCACGGCCTTTTGCACCGCCGCCGCCAGCTTCTGCGTCAGCTCCGGCGCCACGCCCTTGGGCGCGTAGATGGCGTACCAGCCGCCGGCCTCGTAGTCCTTCAGGGCAGGAATGCCCGCTTCGCGGAAGGTCGGCACGTTGGGCAGCGACGGGTTGCGCTTGGGCGAACCTACGGCGATGGGCTTGACCTTGCCGCTCTGTACATAGCCGCTGGCGGTGCTGATGATGTCGAACATCATGTCGATCTGGCCGCCGATGGTGTCGGTCATGGCCGGCGCATTGCCCTTGTAGGGAATGTGGTTCAACTCCACTTGCGCTTGCCGCGCGAACAGCGCCATGGCGACGTGATTGGAGCTGCCCACACCGGAGGAGCCGTAGCTGAGCTTGCCGGGGTGTGCCTTGGCGTAGGCGACCAGTTCCTGCGTGCTCTTGAAGGGTTCCTTGTTGTTGGCCACCAGCATGTTGTAGTAGCGCGCCACCGGTGCCACTGGCGTGAGGTCCTTGGCCGGGTCGTACGGCAAGCTTTTCATGATGTTGGGCGCAACCGTCAGCGCCGCGCTGGCTGCGAACCACAACGTAGCGCCGTCGGGCTTGGCGCGTACCACTTCATAGCCGGCCAGCGTGGCATTGGCACCAGGTTTGTTGTCGACGATGACATTGGCGTTCAGCGTCTTGCCCAGCGCCACCGCGAACAGCCGCGCGGCCTGGTCGGCGGGGCCGCCCGCGGCGTAGCCGACCACGAGGCGGACCGGCTGGCCGTTGCCTTGCGCGGTGGCAGGGGCGCTGGCCAGCGTTGCGGCGCACAGAGCCAGTCCGGACAAGAACAGGTGGCGGCGTGAGGTGGAAATCATAATACTCTCCTACGTAATGCGATAAATGCAGGCACAGCCCACTGACAGTTCGGTAGATCAATCGCGACCGTCATTCTCACGAATACCCCTTTGGGGCACGTGAGCCGGAGCCAAGTGCCATTAAAAGTCACCGGATCCCCGCTTTTCGCGGGGGCGACGGTGGCTTGACAGCGTTGCGCCGGATCAGCAGCGCTCAAATACCGCGGCAATGCCTTGGCCGCCGCCAATACACATGGTTTCCAGGCCATAGCGGCCGCCGCGGCGCTGCAGTTCGTGCAGCAGCGTGGCCAGGATGCGCACGCCAGTGGCGCCGATCGGGTGGCCCAGCGAGATGCCCGAGCCGTTCACGTTGAGCTTGTGCTCGATCGCATCCTGGTCGTTCCAATCCCAGCCCTTGAGCACGGCCAGCACTTGGCAGGCAAAGGCTTCGTTCAGCTCCACCAGGTCCATCTGGTCAAGCGTCAGGTTCAGGCGCGCGAGCAGCTTCTTCACCGCAGGCACCGGACCGATGCCCATGTGCGACGGCTCGCAGCCGGCGGCGGCCCAGCCCACCAGCGTGGCCATCGGGGTCAGGCCAAGTTCGGCCAGCTTGTCTTCGGCGACTATCAGGCAGGCGGCCGAGGCGTCGTTCTGCTGGCTGGCGTTGCCGGCGGTGACGGTGCCGTTGGGCATCAGGGCGCGCAGCTTGCCCAGGCTTTCCTTGGTGGTGGCGGGGCGGAAGCCTTCGTCGCGTGCGAAGGTCACGGGGTCGCCCTTGCGCTGCGGTACCTGCACGGGCACGATTTCGGCGTCGAAGCGGCCGGCTTCCCACGCTGCCGCGGCGCGTTCGTGACTGCGCACGGAGAAGGCGTCGGCCTGCTCGCGGGAGATGCCGTAGTCGCGCGCCAGGTTCTCGGCCGTCTCGATCATCCCGGAGATCTTGCCGAAGCGCTCGACCGGCTGGGAGCGTTCGCGGCCCCGATCGAGGCGGTCATAGAAGCGCACGTTCCCCGAACGCGCGCCCCAGCGCATGTCGGTGGTGTAGTACTCGATGTTGCTCATGCTCTCGACGCCGCCAGCAATCACGACGTCGGCGGCGCCACTCTGGACCATCATCGAGGCCGTGACGATGGCCTGCAGGCCGCCGCCGCAACGGCGGTCCAACTGCATGCCCGGGACTTCGACCGGCAGGCCGGCCTGCAGCGCGGCCCAGCGGCCGACGCAGGGCACTTCGCTGTTGGCGTAGGACTGGGCAAAGACCACGTCATCGATGCGGGCGGGGTCGATGCCGCTGCGCTCCACGACGGCGCGCACGGTGGTGGCGGCCAGTTCCTCGACGGGCACGGGACGCAGGCTGCCGCCGAAGGTGCCGACGGGGGTACGAAGGGGGGTGACGATAGCGGCTCGGCGCATGGAAGTCTCCTTGGAGATTTTGTTGGGTAGGCGAAGAAGGCAGTGGGTCAGGCAATGCCCGAAGCACCTGCAGTGCCGACGAAAACCGCGCCGCATTGGCGCAGTAAGGCGTGGGCCTGGCGCTCCAGGTGCTCGCGGTGTTCTGGCGCGGCGATGTCCAGCATGCGGCGCACGCGCTGCGACAGCGTCTGGCCCCGCAGGTCGGCCACGCCGTGCTCGGTGACGATCAGGCCCGCGTCGGAACGGGGCGTGCTCACCGGCCCGGACAACTGCGCGACGATGCGGCTCGCGCCCTTGGCAGTCGCCGGCAGGGCCACGATGGGCAAGCCGCCGCGGCTGCGCGCGGCGCCGCGCAGGAAGTCCACGGCGCCGCCGACGGCGCCGACATACACGCCAGCGGCGACTTCGGCGTTTACCTGGCCGGTGAGGTCGACCTCGATGGCGGAGTTGATGGCGGTCAGCTTGTCGATGCTGGCGAGCACCTCGGGGTGATGGCTATAGCTGGTCTCGCGCAGCTGCAGCCGCGGATTGCGGTGCGCCCAGCGCCGCAGCCGTTCGCTGCCCATCAGGATGCCGGCGATGCCGACGCCGGCATCGATGCTCTTGCGCGCGTTGGTCAGCACACCGGCTTCAGCCAGCGCCGCAATGCCGTCGCCGACCGCGCCACTGTGCAGTCCCAGGTCGCGCCGGTCATGCAGCGCCGCCACCACGGCCTCGGGCAGGTTGCCGATGCCCATCTGCAAGGTGGCGCCGTCCTCCACCCAGCCGGCGATGTGGCTGGCGATGGCCTGTTCGGCCGGGCCGGGCGCACTCCGGTCAAGGCTGATGGGCGGGTGCAGCGCTTCGACCTGCAGGTCGATATCGTCCGCGGTGAGGTGGCGGCTGCCGTGGGTCCACGGCACCTCCGGGTTGACCTCAGCGATGACGACGCGGGCGCGGTCGAGCGCAGCGGGGATGTACTCGTGCACCAGGCCAAGGCTGTAGCGCCCCTGTTCGTCGGGGGGAGATACCTGCACCAGCACCACGTCCGCGCGCAGCGTGCCCTGGCGAATCAGTCCGGGCAGGTGCGAATAGTGGCTGGGCACGATATCCAGCACGCCGGCCCTGGCCAGCTGCCGGTGCGGGCCGCTGGCGGCGTAGCCGAAGAAGTCGAGCACGTCGGCCTGGGCCGGATGCAATGTGTCCGACTGCCCGATGCCGACAAAGACACTGAGCCGTCCTCCTTGCGCGATCGCGTGACGGTGTTCCACCAGCGCGCGCGTCAGCGTCAGCGGCTCGGCGGTGGCTTGCCCCCACCAGAGATGGTCTCCGGGGCGGATCAGGGTTTGCAGTCGGGCGGCGAGGGTGGGCATGTCCACGGGGCAAGAGTCAGTCGGCAAGCAGGCGGCGCGTTGCGGCTTCACGCGATCTCGGCCCAGCCGTGGCTCAGCACGACCTTGTCGCGCTCGACCACCCTGGCGCGCAGCTGGTAATGGGACGGGTTCTCCGGCATGCGCCAGATTTCGGTGACGAGGGTTTCGCCGGGAAACACCGGCGCGGCAAAGCGGATGTCCAGCGCTCGGAGCCTGGTCGGGTCGTGATCGGCGCATTGGCGTACCAGTGCGTGCGCCACCAGGCCATAACTCGCCAGCCCGTGCAGGATCGGGCGCTCGAAGCCCGCGGCCCGGGCCACGGCCGGGTCGGCGTGGAGCGGGTTGAAGTCGCCCATCAGTCGGTACAGCAGCGCGGCCTCGGGGCGAATCGCCTGGGTGTCGGTGAAGTCGGGCGCACGGTCCTCGGGGGTCGGACGAAGCGCGGGCAGCGGCGCATCGCTGGGCTGGCCGCCATTCAACTGGCTGTAGCCGCCGTCACCGCGCAGGAACGTTACCTGCTGCACCGTCGCCAGCAGCTCGCCTTGCGCCGTTTCCAGGCGTCGCTCGGTGACCATGATGGCGCCTTTGCCTTCGCCCTTGTCGGTCAGGTGGGTGATGCGATTGTGGCCGACGATCTCCGCACTGGCCGGCAGTGGCCGGTGCAGGCGCATGCGCTGCTCGCCGTGCAGCAGCTTGACCCAGTCGATGCTGGTGTCGGCCTCGCGCGCCCAGAAGCCCGGGTAGCCCAGCACTACGGCTTGCGCAGGCAGGGTGCGCAAGCCGCCGGCGGCGCCTTCGAACACAAAGGGCAGGGTAGCCGCGTCCAGCGGATCGTTGCCCAGGCCGAGACTCAGCGCATACAGCATGGTGTCCCGTTCGGTATAGCGCTGGCGCACGGGCGCGAAGGGGCGCTGCTTGAGGTGCTGGTAGCTGACTGCCATGTATTTTGTCCCTATGTCATCGTCAGGAAATTGCGCAAAGCATGGCGCCAAAGCAGGCTTTGCGCTATTTGACAATGCTAATGGTGGGCTTTAGCGATTGCGAAAGCGCGGCCTTAATCGCAATCGAAGGCGCGCTTTGGAAAAGGCTGATTGCCGAGCGGGGCGGACGCAGCGACCATTGCAGCCATGACAAGGAGGCGGCCGTTCCACATTGCCGGGGGGCGGCCTTCACCGATCGGCGCGCGGACCCATATTCCGCTGCGCCGCGACACCGTCCAATAGCCGACCGAGCGCCGCTGCTGCCAGCAAGCGCTGATGACATTGACCGCCCAACGACGCCGATGATCGAACAGACCCAATCGAACAACTTCCAGGAAATCCGTGATGCCGTACGTGCGCTTTGCGCCGAGTTTCCGGACGAATACTTCCGCAAGGTGGATGAGCAACGCGCCTATCCCGAGGCGTTCGTCAATGCGCTCACCGACGCCGGCTGGCTGGCAGCGCTGATCCCGCAGGAATACGGCGGTTCCGGCCTGGGCCTGACCGAGGCTTCGGTCATCATGGAAGAAATCAATCGCTGCGGCGGCAACTCGGGTGCCTGCCATGGCCAGATGTACAACATGGGAACGCTGCTGCGCCATGGCTCCCAGGCACAGAAGGAAAAGTATCTGCCGAAGATCGCCTCGGGGGAATGGCGCCTGCAGTCCATGGGCGTGACTGAACCTACCACGGGCACCGACACCACCAAGATCAAGACCGCCGCGGTCAAGAAGGACGGCCGCTACGTCGTCAATGGCCAGAAAGTGTGGATCAGCCGCGTGCAGCACAGCGACTTCATGATTCTTCTGGCGCGCACCACGCCGCTGGCCGAGGTGAAGAAGAAGAGCGAAGGGATGTCGATCTTCATGGTCGACCTGCACGAGGCGCAGAAGAAAGGCCTGACCGTGCGTCCGATCCCCAACATGGTCAACCATGAGACCAACGAGCTGTTCTTCGAGGACCTGGAAATCCCCGAGGAAAACCTGATCGGTGAAGAGGGCAAGGGCTTCAAGTACATCCTCGACGGCCTGAATGCCGAACGCACGTTGATCGCTGCGGAATGCATCGGTGACGGCTACTGGTTCATGGATCGCGTAACCAAGTACGTCAAGGAGCGCGAGGTATTCGGTCGCCCCATCGGCCAGAACCAGGGCGTGCAGTTCCCGATCGCCGAGTCCTTTATTGAGCTGGAAGCGGCAAACCTGATGCGCTGGAAGGCCTGTGAGCTGTTCGACAAGCACGAACCCATGGGGGCCCAGGCCAATATGGCGAAGTACCTGGCGGCCAAGGCGAGCTGGGAGGCCGGCAACGCCTGCCTGCAGTTCCACGGCGGCTTTGGCTTTGCCTGCGAATACGACGTGGAGCGCAAGTTCCGCGAGACGCGCCTTTACCAGGTGGCGCCGATCTCCACCAACCTGATCTACTCCTTCGTCGCCGAACACATCCTGGGCCTGCCGCGGTCGTTCTGACGGGCGACTGGCGAAAGCCGTGCAGGGGCCGATGTTTTGGCTGGGCGCAATCGGATGAGGAGCTCGGGCCCACGCAGCGTGCACCGTCATGGCGGTATCCACGGGGCTCCAGCAATCTTGCGAACTTCATTGTGCTCATAGATCTCGCGGCCGATACACCAGTGCTTCAAAAATCAACCGACGCCGCATGATGGATATGGTCCATCAATGCGCTGCAGACCGCAGCACAGCCGTTGGTTAGAAATGAACCCCGCCGCGACGGCATCCGCCGCTACGGCTTAACGAGAGGAATGGAAATGGATCTGCTAATCAAAGATCGCGTCGCGATCGTCACCGGGTCGGCGCGAGGCCTTGGTGCAGCAACGGCTCGCCGGCTGGCTGAAGAGGGCGCGCGAGTGGTAGTGACAGACGTACTGCGCGAGCGGGCGGAAGAGACGACCGCGGCGCTGCGTGCCGATGGCCTGCAAGCCCATTGCGTGATCGCTGACATCACCAAGGCTGAAGAGGTGAAGCGCCTGGTCGAAGAAACGGTTGCGCACTTTGGCGGCGTACATATCCTCGTCAACAACGCCGGATTCCCGCGTGACAAGTATCTGGTGAAGATGAGCGAGGAGGACTGGGACCTCGTCATGGAGGTCATGCTCAAGGGGGCGTTCTTGGCGACCCGGGCCGTGATGCCGCATTTCATCGAACAAGGCTGGGGCCGCGTCATCAACATCAGCTCGCGCGCGCACCTGGGCAATCCTACGCAGGCCAACTACTCAGCTGCCAAGGCGGGGCTTATCGGCATGGCGAAGGCGCTGGCAATCGAGGAAGGGCGCTATGGCGTCACTGTGAACTGCGTTGCACCAGGTTTCATCGAGACAGAAATGGTGCAGGCTCTGCCGACGTACGAGACCATCAAGGAGCGTGCAGTGCAGATGCAGCCGGTGAAGCGCGTGGGTCGCCCGGGCGATATCGCCGATGCGGTCGCTTTCCTGGCTTCGGAGCGTGCAGGTTTTATCACTGGCGAGGTACTGCATGTGAGCGGGGGGCGCTTCGGCTGAGCCAAGCGTCGATTCATTGTGCGGGTTTGTGGCGCGCCAGCTGCAAATGCCTCACGCGGCGTCCGGCGACCCCACCAGCGCCATCAGCGGCGCCATGCATGGGCTGGCCGCCGCCAGCGCGCGATGTTCGTCGAGGATGTCCTGCAGGATGGCATGCGTCGTATCCGGGTTGGCCAGCACCACGCGGAAAACGGCAATCGGGCGGCCACCCCACTGTGTCGACATCAACTGCGTGCGCGATACGAACGAGCGGCCGGCATCGCGCTGCATTTCCTGAATGCTGATGGTCAGCGCATCCAGCGCGTCCAGGATCTTCTCGCGCCTGTCGGCCGAAGCCGTTGCCAGCGCGGCACGCACGGTCTCGGGCACATAGCGATAGGTCAGGATGCAAAGCTGGGGGTGGCTGTCGAGCTCGAAATCCGGCTGCTGCGCAATCAGGGACGCAAAGTAGTGGGCGTTATCGATGCTACGATCGATCAACTGCGCCAACCCCTTGCGACCGAGCAGATGAAGGTTCGCATAGAGCATGACTGCTGCCGCGCCGCGCGATCCTTCGAGCGTATGGCGCCCCAGATCCACCGAGCCCTTGCGCACGATGTAGTTCGCATGCTGGATGATTTCCTGCGTCCACGCCGGGCTCCGGAACAGCACCATGCCGGCACCCATCGGCACGTAGAACTGTTTGTGCGCATCGATGACGACGGAATCGGCACGCTCGATGCCCGCGAAGCGCCAGCGCTCGCGCTCCGACAGCAGTGTTGCGCCGCCCCATGCTGCATCCACGTGGAAATGGCAGCCGGCCTCATGAGCAACATCCGCAATCCCGTCAAGCGGATCGACCGCGCCCGTCTCCGTCGTCCCCGCTATGCCGACGATCGCCATCGGCCGGATGTTGCGCTGCTGCAGGTCACGCATGGTGTCGCGTAGCAGGTCGATGCGCATGCGACCGTCTGCATCGACCCCTACCGGCACGAGATTGTCGCGCCCGATGCCAAGAACATCGGCTGCCTTTCGCAACGAGTAGTGCCCGCGCTCCGAGACGACGATTGCAAGCCCGTCATGGCCGTAATGGCGTAGCGCAGCCATCAGTCCGGCGCGATGGATGCCGGCGAAGCCATCACGCGCGCCCAGCAAGTTGTTGCGGCTCGCCCATAGCGCGGTGAGGTTGGCGACCGTGCCGCCAGAACAGATCGCGCCGAGCGCGTGGTCGGCATCGTGCAGCCATCTCGCATAGAACGCGCTGTCCTGGGCAAACACCAGGTTGTGCAGCATGCCGATGACCTGGCGCTCGAGCCCTGTCAGCGCGCCCGACGTCTCGAGCTTCACGACGTTCTGGTTCAGCGCTGCCACCACCTTGGCCAGCGAGGGCATGAACGACGGCAGCGACGACGTCATGTGTCCGACGAAAGTAGGCGATGCCACGGGCATCACGTGCCGAAACACGTCGTTGAGCAAATGATCGGCATGCGCTTGCGGCGATGTCGGAGTCTCGGGCATCTCAACCGACGCGAACACCGCCTCGCGTGTGGCGCACGCGCCAACCGGATCAAAACGCTCGCCCGCAAAGAAATCCGCCGGATGCTCGGCGATCAATCGCTCGAGCGATTCGAATGCACCCAGATCCGCATCGAACCAGCGCAAGGGGCAGTCGTCGCCCCCGTCGGTGCTTTGTGAGGTCTCTTCGCGAGAGATGTCCGGCTTCATTTTCATTACCCAGTTCAATCCCGTAGTGCCATGGTGGGTGCGCCGGGCATTATGCCGGATCGGACGGATGCGGATGGCCGAGGGCCCCGACCGGCACCTTTGACGACGTCGCCGCTGCCCATTGACGACCTTCAATCGCCTTCTCGATTGGGTTGGGCGCCCTGCGGAGCGGTTAGCACCGGCACCCAATACCAGAGGGTCTCTGGAGATGATCGCACGCCTCAAGGGGGTGAGTATCCGGTGATGGATGCAGGGCGCGCCTCGCTGTCACTCCGATTGCTCCAGCAACCGGGGACAGTACGGCTAGCTGCGCCAAGCGCGCTCGAGGGATCGCACGCCGCGTGCACAAAAGCCGCGTTCTTTATTACTTCCAGGAATATGTGTCATTTCCAGGCTTTCTCCCGGCACGCCCACGTGTCGGGGGTCTGAAAATTCTGGTTCCCGAAAAGTAAAACCCCACACTCTGGGGAAGTGTGGGGTTCGGGAGAGCGGAACCGGGTTGGGAGGAGGTGTCCCCGACCGGGATTTGCAGCCCCTTAGAGGGGGGCGCGGTCGGACGCAATGTAGTACCTGGCGCCGTCCGTATAAGTGTCGAATTTGCCGCTTTTTGCGCCGTCAGTATAAACATCGTACTTCCCAGACCGCGCGCCGTCAGTGTAAGTATCGAATTTGCCACTCTGGGCATACACTGGAGCGACCGCCAGGGTGGCAGCGAGTGCAGCGACAGCGACTAGGGCACGGCGATTGGTAATCATGGCTCACATCTTCTTCGAACGGGTGAATGCCATTCCCTTTGGCTCAGTGCTTGTTGCACCGCGGCATTCGATGAGTGCCATATTAGGGATTTCCCTTGTGGCGGTAAACCCTGATGCTCACAATGATCGGTTTCAAAACCCACAATAATTTGCCCTGAACTGGAGAGATTCTGGCAGACGCGACCGGCATGAATCGATCAACAACACGGCGAATTGACCACGCCATTGCATGTCGTTGTCCATCGAGCGCGCCCGACCCGAAGGACGAAGCGGGCGCGCGGCCACGCGCAGGCACCCGAGCCAGCGCAGGTCCTACGTCAGTAGTTGCTGCCCCACCCGATCCGATGCCGCTCCTGCGTCGCCCGGTGCCGCGCATCCTCCTCGCTGTGCAGGTAACCGCTCGTCGTCGACAGCGAGCTGTGCCTAAAGTTGTCGCGCACAAAGCGCAGGTAGACCTGCTGGCTCATGTGCGAACCAGCGGTGTGGCGCAGCCAGTGCGCCGAGGCGCTGGCTAGCACCGCGGCTTGCGGTTCCAATTCCGGCCCGCGCTCCCTCAGGCGCGCCGCGGCCATGCCACACACCTCTTTCAGGATCAAGTGCAGCGCGCCGCGTGACAGGGGTTTCTCGCGATCCTCGCTGCCGATCACCGGCAGCACCACTGGACGCGTCTCCACGAACTGCGGGCTAGGCGGCAACGCGTGGGTGCGGCGGTAGCGCGCCAGTTCGGCAATCAGATCGTCGGTAGCCGGCACCAGCCGGGTCTTGTTGCCCTTGCCGGTAACCTCCAGCCACCAGCGCTCGGCTCCCTGGGCATCGCGCCGGCAGAAGAACGCGCCCATGGTGGTGGCCGTCAGTTCGGAGCCGCTAGCTTACCGGGTGCCGTCTCCTGCTCACTTCGATCCCATCGAATCGCTGCTTCGGAAAAGGCCAGTTGGCTTGCCGGCTGCACATCACTACGCTTCCAACACGCATCGCAGCAAGGTATCGCCGTGATGCAGCAGATGCCAATGCAAACCAATGGAGGCAATACAGTGCAACCGAACTTCCTGAATGAATCGCAGGCCTTGTGGCTCGACACCGTGAACCGCTTCATGGACAACGAGGTCACGGTCGAGTACGTGCGCAAGTGCGACCAGAACCGCGATTATCCCTATGAGGCTTACGACAAGATCGCCAGGCAAGGTTGGCTGGGGCTGCTGTTCAACGAGGAAGAGGGCGGTGCCGGCGGCGACATCTTCGATTACACCCTGATGGCCGAAGGCCTTGGCAAGTTCGGATTCGATTTTGCGGCAGCGGTCCTGGTGCCGACTTTCACGGCGATGAACATCGCCAAGTACGGCACGGCCGCGCAGAAGGACAAGTACATCAAGCCGTTTATCGAGGGGAAGATCCGCTTCTCCGTGTCGATCTCCGAGCCGGATGCCGGCTCGGATGCTTCCAACACGAAGACGCGTGCCCGTCGCGACGCGAACGGCGACTGGATCGTCTCCGGGCAGAAGCTGTGGTGCAGCGGCGCGGCGGCCAAGGACACGGTCATCGCCATGCTGGTACGCACGGATGCCGACAACAAGCACGGCGGCCTCTCCGTACTCCTGATTCCGAACACCACGCCGGGCCTGGTGATCAACAAGCTGCCGACCCTGTCGCGGCATGCGACCGGCACCACCGAGATCTTCTTGGATGAAGTGCGCGTGCCGGGCGATGCGATGCTCGGCGAAGAAGGCCAGGGTTGGGAAATCATCACCAAGCACCTGGAACTCGAGCGCTGTTCGGTGGCCGCGGCCTACGTCGGTAATGCGCAGACCGCGGTGTCGACGGCGGTGCGCTATGCCCACGAGCGTATCCAGTTCGGGAAGCAGCTGTGGGACTTCCAGGTGCTCAAGCACATGCTGGCCGATTGCCAGACCCAGGTGGATGCCGCGCGCCTGCTGTGCTACCGCGCCGCGCAGATGGCTGCCGCGGACGTGCCTTGCAGCCGCGAAGTGTCGATGGCCAAGCTGTATGGATCCGAAACGCTGAAGCACTGCGCGCTGACCGGCATGCAGGTGCTCGGCGGCTACGCCAACCTGCCCGAAGCCGACATGGAGCGCTACCTGCGCGAAAGCGTCCAGTCCACCATCGGCGGAGGCACCTCGCAGATCCAGAAGACCATCATCGCCAAGTCCATGCGGATGGGCTGAAAGCGCCAACACTTCAAGGAACCATCAAAATGACCGACACGACCAAGCGCGCGATCAACAACCGCATCGACCAGACCTTTGACGAACTGCAGGTAGGGCAGATCTTCCGCTCGGGCGGGCGCACCGTCACCGAAGCGGACGTAGTCAACTACTGCGCATTGACCGGCAACTGGATCGAGATCCACTCCAACACGCACTACGCCTCCAAGACCCGCTTCGGCCAACGCCTGGTGCAGGGTTCGCTGACCTACTCGATCGTCACCGGGCTGATCCAGTTTGGCCTGGGCATCCAGGCGAACTACGGCATCGACAATATGCGCTTCCGCAGCCCGGTGTACATCAACGACACCATTTACGCGGTGTGCGAGGTGATCGGCAAGAAGGAGAAGGACGAGAAGTACGGCGTGATCAAGTTCCTGATCAAGGCGATCAACCAGAACGGCGACCTGCTGCAGCAGGGCGAATGGAGCCTGTTGATGCTGCGCAGCCGCGAAGACCTCGACGCGCTGATCGCGTCGTCGCTGCCCGAACTCAAGGCGGCCTGAGGGGTGGCGGCCATGTCGACCAAGCCAGTGGCGGCCATTATCGGGATGGGCGACGCGTACGCGTCCCGGGCGAATCGCAAGGATCCGCTGCAGCTCGCCGCCGAAGCCACCCGGCGCGCGCTGCAGGATGCGGGGATCAGCAAGGACCAGGTCGATGCCGTCTACACAGGACGGTCACCCTGGGCGGACAAGCGCTCGCAGTGGAGCAACATCTTCATCTCGCATATGCAGATGCCGGTGAAGCGCACCAGCGAGATCACCATGCACGGTGCGGGGCTCACCGCGACGCTTGCGGTGGCTTCGGAGATGATCGCTGCGGGCCAGGCAGAGTACGTGTTGTGCCTGCAGAGTGACGCGACCGAGCTGTTTGTCGATGCCGTCGCAATGGGTGCCGAGGCCGATGCCGATCCGCAGTTCGAGGTGCCGTATGGCCCGATCATCCCGGCGCTGTACGGCCAGGCCGCGTGCCGCTACCTGCATGAGTTCGGCCTGACCGAAGCCGATCTCGCCGAGGTGGCGGTAGCCAACCAGCGTTGGGGCGTACATCACCCGCATGCTGCCAAGGCGCGCTTCGGCGAGATCGACCGCGACACCGTGCTGGTTTCGCCCTATGTCGCCACGCCGTTGCGGCGCTGGATGTGCTCCACCTGGGGCGGCGGCACCGGCGGCGCGCTGGTGGTCACCTCGCCTGAACGGGCAAAGGCGGCGCGCAATCCGGTCTACCTGCTGGGCTACGGGTCAGCCACGACGCATGAGTACCTGGGCGATCGCATGAATATGCGGTCGTGCAAGTTCCCGGAGCTCGGGCCCATGCCCAACCTGACCTACACGGCGACGGCGGCGGCGGCGAGCCAGGCCTACGCGATGTCGGGGCTGTCGCCGGCTGACATCAACATGGCGCAGATCTCGGTGAATTTCGCGCACATGGGGCCGATCGTCATGGAAGACCTGGGCTTCGCGAAGAAAGGCCGGGGCATCGATCTGTACCGCGAAGGCCGCACCGGCGTGGACGGTGACCTGCCGACCGACACCAACGGCGGCTGGCTGTCGTTCGGCCAGCCGGGCATCTCCTGCAACATGGACAGCATGGTCGAGGCCGTGCGCCAGTTGCGCGGCGAAGCGCTCGGGCTGGCGCCAGCGCGCCGGCCGAAGACAGTGCTGGTGCAGGGTGCCGGGGGCATGCTGGCCGCCGGCAGCGTGCTGCTGCTGTCTTCCTCCACCTGATTCTCATCGGAGCACGTGATGATCCAAACGCAAGACGGCTGGCCGCAGCCGTACCAGCTTCTCGATGCCAGGCCCTACTGGGAAGGCCTGGGCGCCGGACTGCTGAAATACCAGCGGTGCGGCGGATGCGGCCAGGCGGTCTGGCCGGCCCATTCCTTCTGTCCGCACTGCAGCGCCGACGAGCTCGCATGGGAAGTCTCCGCGGGCCGCGGCAAGCTGTATTCGTACAGTACCGTGATGCGGGGGCCGACGCCGGCCTTCGCCGCGATCGCGCCGTACACGGTCGGCTTCGTCGAAATGGACGAAGGCTATTTCTTGTTCACGCAGATCGAAGGGACGCCCGAGTCGATGCAGATCGGCAACCGCGTGCAGGTGCGCATGATCGAACGCGGCGGGCAGGCGCTACCGGTGTTCGCCCAAGACTGACGCGGCGCACGACATAACGAATAGAACGGAGAGAGACATGACAGTACAACTGGCAGTGGCCGGCCGCCGCCGCTGGCTTCGGCTGGCGGGTGCCGCCGGCCTGGCCGCCTGCGCGGCGCTATCCCTGCCCAGGCCCGCCGCGGCCGCTGAATGGCCGACCCGGCCCGTGAGAATCGTGATCGCGGTCGCGGCCGGCTCCACCGGCGATATCCTGGCCCGCAGCCTCGCGCAACGCCTCGAAGACATCTGGAAGCAGCCGGTGATCGTCGAGAACAAGCCTGGCGCGGGTGGCGTCATTGGCACGGAGTATGTGGTCAACGCCACCGATGGCCATACCCTGCTGCTGGGCACGCAAAGCTCGATCCTGCCCAAGTTCACCACCCGGAACATGAAGTTCGACCCGATGACCGATCTGGTGCCGGTGTACAAGGTCATCAATTACCAGCTCGTGGTCGCGGTGAACGCCGAGACGGCTGCGAAAGCGAAGACCATGCGCGAACTGGTCGACCTGAGCAAGGGCAGCCCCAACGGGCTGTTCTTCGCCGGCACGGGCCAGACTTCGGTCTTCAACCTGACCATGGCCTTGCTCAACAAGTCGCTGGGCATGAAGTACACGGCGCTGGACTTCAACAGCATCGGCACCATGAACCTGGCGGCCATGCGCAACGACGCCCAGTTCCTGGTCAACACGCCCAGCTCGATGAAGTCGCAGATCGACTCGGGCAAGCTCAAGCCGCTGGCTGCCATCAGCGCGGAGCGTTACGCCAGCTTCCCCGAGCTGCCGACACTGGCCGAGGCAGTGGGCTACAAGGGCTATTTGCCGCTGCTGTGGGCCGGCATCTTTGTCCCGAAGGGAACGCCGGCCGCGGTGGTGGGGCGCATTGCGCACGACTTCAGCACGCTGGAAGCGGACAAGGCATTCCGGAGCAGCATCGAGTCGCGCCTGAGCGGCCGCATGGTGGCGTCGTCGCCGTCCGCATTCGCGAAGCAGCTGGCTGAAGAGGTGAGCGTGTGGAAGAACCTCTTTGCCGAAATGAACTACAAGCCGGAATAGCGATGTCTGGACCCCTGTAAGGCGTACGTATCCTGGACCTTACGTCCAGTTTCATGGGGCCGTACGCATCGCTGCCGCTGGCCGACATGGGCGCGGACGTGTGCAAGATCGAGTCGCCGGAGGGCGATACCACCCCCAAGGTGGGCCCGAGCCGCACCACGCGCATGGGCGCGAGTGTGCAGACTGACAGAAGCCCAGCCCGCCGGGGGCGTAGAACGGGCAATGAATACCCAGGAGACCAAAGCCATGGCGCAACAGCCAACCGGGCCCCTCGCGGGCATCAAGATCGTGGAACTGGGTGGCATCGGCCCGGGGCCGTTCTGCTGCATGTTGTTGTCCGATCTGGGTGCCGACATCATCCGCATCGACCGTCCGTCTCCCTCCGACGGCGGCGCGCCGGTCGAGGCACGCTTCGACCTGCTTAATCGCGGCCGCCGCAGCGCGGCAATGGACCTGAAGCAGCCGGAGGCGGTCGCAGCGGTGTTGCGGCTGGTCAGCCAGGCCGATGGCGTGATCGAGGGTTTCCGCCCCGGCGTGGCCGAACGGCTCGGGCTGGGCCCAGACGACTGCCACAAGGTCAACCCGCGGCTGGTCTACGGCCGCATGACCGGCTGGGGGCAGGACGGGCCGCTCGCGCAAGAGCCGGGGCACGACATCAACTACATCGCTCTGACGGGCGTGCTGCATTCGGTTGGCAAGGCCGGCGAGGCGCCGTCGATCCCGCTCAACCTCGCCGGGGATTTCGGCGGTGGGTCGCTGTACCTGGCGCTGGGCGTGGTGAGCGCCATCCTCGAGAGCCGCATGTCGGGGCGCGGACAGGTGGTGGATGCCGCGATGGTGGACGGATCGGCATCGCTGATGACGCTGATCTACGGTCTGCGGGCAGCGGGGTACTGGACCGACGAGCGCGGCACCAACCGGCTCGATTCGGGCGCGCCCTGGTACAACGTGTACGAGACGAAGGACGGCAAGTATGTCGGTATCGGTGCCAATGAGACGCGCTTCTACTGCAATGCCGTGAAGCTGCTCGGGCTCGACGTGGACAAGCTGCCGGGCCAGCACGACCGCGCCGGCTGGCCGGCAATGCGCCAGCACTTTGCCGCGGCGTTCCGGACGCGCACCCGCGACGAGTGGGCAGCGCTGGCGGCTGGTGGCGAGACCTGCATCACGCCCATCCTGTCGATGGGGGAGGCGCCACGCAGCACCCACCTGCAGGCGCGCAAGACCTTTGTCGAGATCGATGGCGTGGTGCAGCCCGCGCCGGCGCCGCGCTTCAGCCGCACGCCGGGGAACATCCAGCGGCCGCCGGCCCGCCCCGGACAGCATACAGACGAGGTGCTGGGCGATTGGGGGTTCTCTGCGCAGGAGCTTGCGGCGCTGCGCGACGCGGGCTCGATCCGCTAACGTCTGCTGCTATGGCAGCGGCCGGCCTTGCTGCCCAGGTCGTTCAGGCCAGGATTGGAGTTGTGCTTGTTGCTCACGTACCCCAGGAGTTGCAATGACGCCTTCCTCACCCGTCACCATGACGCTGGAGCGTGGCCTCCAGGTCCTGCGGGCCTTCCGCGCGGAGCGCGTGCCCCTGACAAATAGCGAACTGGTGCGCCGGACGGGCATTTCCAAGTCCGCGGTGTCGCGCCTGACCATGACCTTGGTGAGCATGGGCTTCCTGCGCCGCGTTGCGGGAGGGCCGCAATTCGAACTCGCCAGCGGCTCGCTCGGTATTGGCCACGCCTACCTGGAAACCAACGCGGTGACGCGGCTGGCCCATCCGTTCATGCAGCAGCTGGCCGACCGGCTCGACGTCTCGGTGGCGCTGGCTATGCCCGACCAGTTCGACATGCTCTACGTCGCGTATCGCACCAGCACGCGCATTGCCACGCTACGGCTGGGCGTCGGGTCGCTGCTGCCGATGGGTCTGACGGCAATCGGGCGGGCGTGGCTGTGGGGATTGCCCGAGGACACACGCGCTGGCTACGTTGCCTCCCTGGTGAAGGCCGCGGGGCCGCAGGCTGGAGAGGTGCGGAAGAACATTGAGGCAGCGTTCGAGGACCTGCGCACCAGCGGCGTGTGCATGTCGGCCGGCGAATACCAGCGCAATGCCTACGGCATCGCGCTGCCGCTCAGGGTGGGACGCGCGGACACGCTGATGGCGCTGAACTGTGGGGCAGTCGAACTCCGGCCGGATATCGACGCGATCCGGGCGCGCATCGTGCCGGAACTGAAGGCCGCCGCGGTGGAGCTGATGGTGCTGCTGCGCGATGTCGGCAGTGAGGCCTGAGGCGACAACGGGCCAGGCGACCCGGTTTCTTTGTCGGCGCATTCCCCCGATATGGCAAAGCTCGGGCCGTTCTACAAGGAGAACCTCTGAGTTGCCGGCCGCATTCCGACAGGCGGGAGCCTTTGACCGGTTGCATTGACTTGCACCGGTGCCGGGACCACGCTGGCTTAACTGACCCAGTCACAAGGAGAAAGATGATGCAGTCCCGCAGTGGTTCCGGAGACGGTGTGCCGGCCACCCCACCAGCAGAAGCCACCGCAACCATCGCCCGGCATGTTGCCGGCGTGGCGAATGCGCAGCTTGACGCGGCCGACACGGAAGCGCTGCGCCGCTTGTTCCTGGACAACTTCGTGGTGTCCCTGTGGGGCAGCCCCCGGCCCTGGACCGGCCAGATCGCGCAGTGGGCGCGGCGCTTCGCGGGCACCGGCGCGAGTCCCGTGCTCGGCGGCGACTGGAGCGCGGACGCTTGCGTCGCGGCGCTGGTGCATGGCACCGCGTCTCACAGCTACGAGCTGGACGACACCCACAACGAAACCCTGAGCCATCCCGGCGCCGCCATCATTCCCGCGGCACTGGCTGTGGCCGCCGCCACCGATGCCTCGCAGGCGGACCTGTTCCGTGCCGTCGCCGCCGGCTATGAAGCCATGGCGCTGGTGGGGATGGCAGCCGGCGGCCTGGAAACCGTGCACCGGGGCTTTCATCCCACGGCGATCTTCGGCGCCTTTGGCGCCGCGGCCGCGTGCGTGGCGCTGCACGCGTACCAGCGTGGCACGCCAGTCAGCCCGGAACTGCTGGTTCGCGCGTGGGGACACGCCCTGTCGCAGGCTAGTGGTTCCATGCAATTCTCGGCGGAGGCGTCCGGCGGGGAGGTCAAGCGGGTGCACGCCGGGTTTGCCGCCCGTAACGGCGTGCTGGCCGCGGAATTCGCGCTCATGGACGCTGTCACCGCACCGGCGCTGGCCATCGAAGGGACCTATGGTCTCGCCGCGCTCTTCGGCGGCCCGCTGCGGGAGGTCGTGCCGTCCGACAGGCTGCAGATCCACGCCATCAGCCTGAAGCCGTATGCGTGCTGCCGCCTGTTCCATTCGACCATCGATGCGTTGGCGGAGCTGACCGAGAGCTTCCGCATCCCGACCTCCGCGATCCGCGAGATCGTCATCAGCGGCCCGCAGCTTATTGCCGACCAGCATATGCTGGCGCAGCCGACTTCGACCATGGCCGCGCAGTACAGCTGCCCCTACATCGTGGGCGCCACGCTGCGCTACGGCCCGTATCGCTACGACGCCTATGGCGACGCATTCCTCGACGATCCCGGCATCCGCCGCATCGCGCAGATGGTGCGCTTCGAACTCAGCGAGGCCCTGATGCAGTACTACCCGTCGCGCTTTGCCACCGGCGCGCGGCTCCACTTGCAGGATGGCACCACGCGCTCCAGCGTAGTGGTGGACAGCGTGGGCACGCCCGCCAAGCCGTTGAGCATCGACCAGATCATCGCCAAGGGCGACGGGCTGGCGACAAAGGACAAGGCGACGCCGGTCGGCAAGACGCTGGCCGGGTTGCTGTGGGACGAAAACCAGGGCGCCCGCGCGCTGGCGCAGGCACTGGCGCGCGCGTAATGCGCGACGGATCGGGCAAGGAGCAGAGAACATGACGACCGAGAAACCCGCCATGGCGGCCGGAGCAGTCACCCGTGAGCCACTGCACGTCCGGCGTATCGAGTTCCAGGGCTTCCGGCGCAGCGACGGCCTGTTCGAAGTCGAAGGCCATCTGACCGACCAGAAGCCGCACGACTTCACACCGCCGAGCGGCCTGCGCGTGGTGCGGGCGAACGATCCCATCCACGATATCGGGCTGCGCGTCGTGTTCGACCTGGACATGGTCGTACACGCGGTCAGCACCTTTATCCGCGCGTATCCGTACCGCGAGTGTCCCGGCGGCGGCGAGTCGCTGCAGGCGCTGGTGGGGCTGCGCATCGGCGCCGGCTGGAGCGGCGAGGTGCGCAAGCGCCTGCCGCCGGGAGACACCTGTACCCATCTCCGCGAGATCCTGATGCCACTGGCGACGGCGGCCATCCAGGCCGTCAACCCGCTGCGGGCGCATCTGCTGCGCGATGCCACCGATGCCAGCGGCAAGCCGCGCAAGATCGACAGCTGCTACGCCTACGGCGCTTCGCGCGAACTGGTCCTGCAGCACTGGCCGGCCTTTCACCGGCCGGCAAAGACATAACCAACACTGAGGTGGAACCCATGCGTCAAATCGGAAACTTGCTGCTAGCGGCAGCCATGGTCCTGTGCGGACTCGCCCCGGGCGTGGGCGGCGCGCAGTCTTTCAAGGCGCCTGTCAGGATCGTGGTGCCGCAAGCCCCGGGCGGCGGCACCGATATCGTGGCCAGGCTGCTGATCCCCGGCCTGTCCAGGGAACTGGGGCAGACCGTGATCGTCGAGAATCGCCCCGGGGCCAGCGGGCAGGTCGGCACGCAAGTGGTCAAGAATGCGCCGCCGGACGGGAGCACCGTCCTGTTCGCGGTCGACCATTCGCTCATCATCGTGCCGCTGACCGTGCCGGGTGTCCGCTATGACGTGACCACCGACTTCGTGCCGCTCGGCCAGGCCGTGCGCACGTTCTGGACACTCATCATCCCGCCCAATGCCGCCTACAGCGACTTCAAGGGCTACCTGGCCGCCGTCAAGCGGGACCCCATGCTCCGTTCCTATGGCGTGCCGCTGGCGGGTGGCGCCCCTAGCGTGATCGGCAATGCGATTGGCAAGTCCGCGGGGGTGGAGATGGTCCAGGTGCCATACCAGGGATCGGCGCCGGTCCTGCAGAACGTCCTGGCTGGCCAGGTCCCCGCCGGCCTCACCGGCATGCCGGAGGCCATGGCCGCGCACCGATCGGGCAAGGCGAGGGTGATCGCGGTCTCCGGCACCGAGCGCTCGCCCTTGCTGGCCGACGTGCCGACCTTCAAGGAACTCGGTGTCGATGGTCTCGGCTTCCACACCTTCCTGGGGTTCTTCGCGCCCAAAGGATTCCCGCCGGCCCTTGCGCAGGCGTTCAATGCCGCGCTGCGCAAAGCGCTTGCCGATCCGGCGGCGCAGGAGAAGATCCGCCAGATGGCACTGCAGCCCGCGCCGACCACGCTGGAGGAGGCCAATCGTGAAGTCGGCGAGATGACGGCCTTCTGGAAAGCAGCGCTCGGCGCCAGGCAATAAGAACAAGAACATCCATCAACCAGAAGCCATCAGGAGACCACCGATGCTGTCCCGCCGTTCCTTGCTGTTCGCACTTCCGGCAATTGGATCGCTATGCGCGATACGAGCCTTCGCCCAAGCCTACCCGGCACGCCCCATTCGCTTCGTCGTCCCGGTTGCGCCCGGCGCGGCCACGGATCTGGTGGCGCGCCAGGTGTCGGCCTCGCTCAACAAGCTGTGGAACGGCGCGGCGGTGGTGGAAAACCGCCCGGGTGCAGGCGGTGTCGTCGGCACGGACGCGGTCGCAAAGTCGCCGCCCGACGGCTATACCTTGCTGTTTACCTTCTCCAGCCATTTCACGAACCCATGGATGGAGAAGACTCCGTATGACCCGCTCGCTGACTTTGAACCCGTTGCCAGGCTGGCCAGCACCGCGCTGGTCATGGTGACCGCGGCCGACTCGCCGTTCAAGACGGTGCGCGATGTCATTGCAGCGGCGAAGAAGCAGCCCGGCTCGGTGACCTATGCCTCGGCGGGGGATGGGACGCCGTCGCACATGTGTGGCGCGTTGCTGAACGCCGCCGCCGGCATCAGGCTGAATCACGTGCCCTATAAGAACGGGTCGCTGGCGATGATCGAAACCGCCAACGGGCAAGTGCAGCTTGCATTCTCCGGCCCGGCGGCGCTGCCCCTGATCAAGGCCGGCAAGCTGCGCGTGCTGGCAGTTACGAGTGCGAAGCGGTCGGCCGTGATGCCCGATGCGCCGACGATGAACCAGGCCGCCGGCATCGACGGCTATGACATCGTCTCGCCGGTGTGGGCCTTCGCGCCAAAAGGGACGCCTGCGGCCATCGTGGGCAAGCTGTCGGAAGCATTTGGGGTCATTGCCGCCTCGCCGGAGTTCAAGGCATTCTGCGCGGCCCAATCGCTGGATCCGGACTTCCAGTCCGCCGCCACGGTCCACGCGGGGCTGTCCGCCGAAGCGGAAAAGTGGCGCAGGCTGGTGCAACTGACGCGCGCCTGAGCGCCACCCGGCCCCTGGCGCAGACACCTTCCACTTGGCCGAGCCCCTGCTGACAAGCCGGGTGCCGGCCGCTATGCCAGCTGTTGATGCCCCTGCATTTCGAGCACCCCGAATCGACGGTTCGGAAAAGGCCAGTTGGCCCGGCGGCTTCACGCCGCTACGCTTGCGGTACAGGTCGCACCAGACTGCGTGCAACCCAATGCATACCAATACAAGGAGCGTATCAGCCATGCATGACTTGCCTCTCGACGGTGTGGTGGTGGTCGAGCTGAGCGACAGCGCTTCGGCGCCGTTCGCCGGCCAGATCCTGGCAGCACTTGGCGCCGACGTCTGGAAGGTGGAGCGTCCCACGGGCGATTCGGCGCGCGGCTGGGGGCCGAGCAAGTGGAAGGGCAGCGGCGCCGCCTTCCATGCCATCAACCGCGGCAAGCGCTTTATCAGCCTCGATATCAAGGATCCGGGCGATCTCGCCACGCTGCACAAGCTGATTGCGGAACGGGCCGATGTGTTCTTCCACAACCTGCGGCCGGGCTCGGCGGCGCAGTACGGCCTTGACGCCGGCAGCCTGCGCGTGACCAAGCCGGAGCTGATCTGCTGCGAGGTGGGCGCATTCGGCCACCAGGGGCCGCTGAACACGGCACCGGGCTATGACCCGCTGATGCAGGCGTTCGCGGGGATCATGAGCATCACCGGCGAGGAAGGGCAGTCGCCGGTGCGCGCCGGGGTGTCGATCGTCGATTTCGGCACCGGCATGTGGGCGGTGATCGGCATCCTGGCCGCGCTGATGCGTCGGCAGAACAAGCACGTCGGTGCGACCGTGCAGAGTTCGCTGCTGGAGACCGCGATTGCCTGGATGTCGATCGGGGTCGCCAACTACAACGCCGACGGCGAGCCCGGCTCGCGCCATGGTTCCGGTGTTGCCTTTATCGTGCCGCATCGCGCCTTCCAGACCGCCGACGGCCACCTGATCGTCAGCTGCGCCAACGATGCGCTGTTCGCCCGGCTTTGCGAGACGCTCGACCGGCCGGAATGGGCAGGGGACGAACGCTTTGCCACCAATGCGGGGCGCCTGCGCCACCGCGCGCTGATCGACGGGCTGATCGGCGACCGCCTTGCCGAGCAGCCGCGCGCCTACTGGCAGGAGAGGCTGGGTGCCGCCGGGCTGCCGTGCGCGCCGATCCAGACCACCGAGGAACTGGTGCACCACCCGCAGACCGAGGCGCTGGGGATTATCGGCAAGCCATCGGACGATGAGTTGGCCGTGGTGGGGCTGCCGCTGTCGTTCAACGGCAAGCGGCCGCCGCCATTGTCGCCGGCGCGGGACGTTGGCCATGACAACGCTGACCTGGATAACCTCGGCAAGCGCCAGTGAAGACATGTCCAGCGGCAGGCAGCCGGCATGCGACGCCATGCTGGAAGGGCCGTGTCACCAAGCTGCACTACCAACCGGAGTTACCGTGAACATCCAACCAAACGTGCCGGCCGCGGCCGCCGCGCACGGCCCCGAACGACCCCTGACCGGGGTCCGAGTCCTGGCTGTCGAGAACTTCGTCGCGGGCCCCTTTGCCTCGATGTGGCTGGCCGATGCCGGCGCCGAGGTCGTCAAGGTGGAGTCGCCCGAGGGCGGCGACTTCGCCCGCGGCAGCGCGCCGCTGAAGCGCGGGGAGGACGGCGCGACGCAGAGCCTGTCTTTCCTGCGCAGCAACCGCAACAAGAAGAGCGTTGCGCTGGACCTGAAGAGTGCCGACGGCAAGCGGATCTATACGCAACTGGCGTGCGAGGCCGACATCGTGCTGGAAAACCTGCGGCCCGGCGTGATGGACCGTCTTGGCATCGGCTACAGTGCCTTGCGCGAACACAACCCGCGCCTGATCTACGTGGCGATATCGGGCTTCGGGCACGCGGACGTGATGCCCAGCCCGTACACCGACCATCCGGCCTTCGACATCATCGGGCAGGCGCTGAGCGGCCTGATGTACCGGCCCGAGCGGCAGGACGACCGCCCGACTTACCTTGGCTTCTCGATGTCCGACCTGCAGGGCGGCATCCTGGCCGCGCAGGGCGCCCTGCTGGCGCTGTACCAGCGCGAACGTACCGGCGTGGGCAAGAAGGTCGATATCTCCCTGTATGACGCTTCCCTGGTGCAGAACGAGATTTCGGTGGCGATGTACTCCGCCAACCGCAAACCGGCGCCGCCGGGATTGCACGCGGTGACGGCGCCGTTCGGCAGCTTCCGCGCCAGTGACGGGTATATCGTCATCGCCGTGCTCGGCGAGCATATCTGGCAACGCTTCTGCGACGTGATCGGCAAGCCGGACCTGCTCGACGATCCGCGCTTTCAGGACGGCGTAGCCCGCTGCGCCAACAGCGATGCGCTGAACCCGCATATCGACGCCTGGCTGCACACGCGCACGCGTGCCGAAGCTGCCGGCGCATTGCGCGAAGGCGGCGTGCCGGCCTCTGCCGTCAATGACATCGCGGACGTGTTCGCATGCCCGCACGTCGCGGCGCGCCAGATGCTGATGACCCTGCAGGACCCGTTGTGGGGCCCGGTCCAGGTGGCGGGCAATCCGATCAAGATGTCGGATGTGCCCGAGCCGGAAGCTGGCCTGCCGCCGCGACTGGGCCAGCATACCGACAGTGTGCTGGGCGACTGGTTGCACCTGGATGCACGCCAGCTTGAGACGCTGCGTGCGTCGAAGGTCATCTGAGCAACGCTTTCATCGACAGGGGTTCCGGTAAATGACAAGTCTTCAGGGAAAGGTCGCCATCGTCACCGGCGGCACGGGCGGGATCGGGCGGGGCGTAGCGCTGCAGTTGGCTGCGGGAGGTGCCATTGTCGTCATCAGCGGCAGGAATGCGGCCAAGGCTGAGGCGGTGCTTGCCGAGATCCGGCAGGCGGGTGGAACCGGCGATTTCCTGGCCGGCGATGTCCGTGCCAAGCCGGACATGGACGCCTTAGCCGCGGAGGCCGTGCGCCGCCATGGCGGCATCGATATCGTGGTCGCCAACGCTGGCGGCAACGACGACGAGGCACGCCGCCCCGATGTCCGCGGCCCCTTCGGAGAGATCGATCTGGCGCGGGTTTGCGCCGTGGTTGCCGAGAACACGGCCGCGAAGCTGCTGCCGGTACAGTCCGCATTGCCGTTCCTGCGTGCGCGCGGCGGCGGCAGCGTTGTCTTCGTGACATCCGAGGGCGGCAGGGTGCCGACGCCGACGCAGACCGCGGTGGCGACCTTCGCTGGCGGACTGATCAGCGCGAGCAAGGTGCTTGCCAGGGAGTTGGCGAGCGATGGCGTCCGCGTGAACTGCGTGTGCGTGACGGTGGTACGCGACAGCCCTTCGTGGCAGGCGGCGTTCGACAAAGCCGGCGGCGGCGTGTCCGAACGCCACCGCAAGCAGTATGAAAAAATCATTGCCAGCAGCCCGCTGGGCGTGGCGGCGCCGCAGGACATCGGCCAGGTGGTGGCCTTCCTGGCTTCGGATGCCGCGCACTACCTGACAGGGGCAATCCTAAGTCCAACCGGCGGGCTGACCCTTCATTGAAGCAAAGGAGGAAGGCTGGTCCCGGTGTGGCGTCCGCTGCGCGTCGACGGCGGAAGCGCGCGGGGGGTTAACCCCCCATGGAACTCCCTCGATCCCGCACGCAAACTCCACCTAACAATCGTCAGGTACGCGCGCGCCCGCGCTGTGCCGCGTGCCGCGGGTTATCGGGCGCAGGCACCCATGCATACGGAGACGCCCATGTTGCAGCAAGCACGCGCTAGGCCGCGCGATCATCGGGGCGGCATCGGCGCGATCTGGCCCGGTCCGGGCCGGTCGGCCGCGCGCGAGAGCGAGGCGCGGGTGATGCCGCTGGCCCGCGGCCTGGCGGTGCTGTCGGCCTTCCGCCCCGAACAGCCGTGGCTGGGCAACCAGGACTTTTCGCTTGAAACCGGCATTCCCGCGCCCACGGTCACGCGGCTGCTGCAATCGCTGGTGGCACTTGGCTACCTGCACCACGACGAGGTGCGGCGCAAGTACCGGCTAGCGGCCGCCGCGCTGGCGCTGGGCTATGCGGCCATCGCCGATCCCGCGGTGCAGCGCGAGGCCAGCATCGAGATGGCCAGGTTCGCCGAAGCGACCGATACCTGCGTGGTGCTCGGCACGCGCGACCGGCTCGACGTGATCGTGCTGGACAGCCGCGTCGGCAGCCAGGCAGTGCTGGACCTGCGCCTGACGCCGGGAACGCGCCTGCATATTGCCTCTTCGTTGATGGGATCGGCGCTGCTGGCGGCGATTCCGGAGCTGGAGCGCTGCTACCTGCAGGGCAACGTCGAGCGCAAGGCCGGACGCGACTGGCCCGCGCTGCGGCGCCGCATGGCCGAGAAGATTTCCCAGGTGCGCGAGCTGGGCTTCTGCACGTCGCTCAGCGAGTGGGAGCCTGGACTGGCAGCGATTGCCGTGCCGGTGTGCGTGCCGGAGCAGCCCCCACTGGTGCTCGCTTGTATCGGCCGCGTCGCGCGCATGGCGCGGGTGCGTGTTGAACGGGAACTTGGCCCGCGACTCCTGGCGATGGCACAGGGGCTGGAGGAGCGGCTGCATCGCGGGAGTGAGGCGGCGTCCTGAATGGGGGAATATGTAGCCGCGAAGCGTGTCGATCCATTTGTTTTCTCCTCTCTCCCATTTATGGGAGAGAGCAAACCGGCAGCTCTCTGAGCGACTGCGAAACTTAGCTTCATGACTGAATTCAACCGCCTGCACCTGATCCGCCAGGTCGACCTGTTCACGCTCCGGCTATTCCTGTCCGCCGTCGAAGAGCAGCAGATCGGACGGGCCGCGATCCGCGAGAACATAGCCGCTTCGACAGCAACCAAGCGTATCCAGGACCTGGAAGACATCGCCGGCGTCAAGCTGCTGGAGCGAGGACCCAAGGGCGTCGTGCCCAGTCCCGCGGGCGCGGTGCTGGTGCGCTACGCGCGCGAGATCCTGGGCAGCATCGAAAACCTGCGCTCCGAGATCTCCGCCTTCACCGAAGGCATGCGTGGCAAGGTGGTGGTGGCTTCGGCGCGCTCCATCATCGTCCCGTTCCTGGCGCGTGAGCTGGGAGACTATGCGCGCGATTTCCCGCTGGTGGAACTGGCGCTGAACGAACTCGAGAATGCCACCATCGTCGATGCGGTGTCGCGTGGCGATGCCGACATCGGCGTGTTCGCCATGGCGCATGAGCTCGACCTGGGCGGTATCGACGTGACACCTTACCGCCGCGACCGGCTGGCCGCCGTGGTGCCCCTCACGCATGCGCTGAGCGCGCGCGAGACGGTCAGTTTCGAAGACCTGTTGCCGGAACGGCTGATCCCCGTGGAGTCGATGCTGGGCATGTTCCGCGCCGCGGCAAAGCGCCTGGGCAGGGACTTCACACCGCCTTTCCACGTAGTCAGTGCCGGCGTCGCCACGAGCCTGGTACAGGCCGGCCTGGGCCTGACCGTGTTGCCGGAATGCCTGTTCAGCCACGAGCTGTTCGACCAGGTCGCCTGCGTGGCCATCGACGAGCCCTGGGCCGTGCGCAGCATCCATATCGCCACCGCCCGCGGCCGTGTGCTGAGCCCGCCTGCCGCCGCGCTGATGAAGCAGCTGCTCGACCGCCCGCGCGGCGAACCCGCCCCCCAACAGGCCTGAGCGCAACCGCTTGCCGCCTCGCCCGGACGCTCGCTCCGGGCGCTTCGATCCCACCGAATTGCCGCTATATCGCCTAGCAGATCAGTGCGCGGATCGTCATGCTCCGGCGCGGCGTCGGCTGCGATACAAGATGAGAAAGGGCCGTAGCGACCCTTCTCCGACCAGTCCGATTCGCCAATCGGTGACCGTTTCGCGAGGCAAAGCGGACCTCTTCTCTCTCAGTTACTTGCCTGGATTCCGGCGGATAAAGCCTTGCTCGGTGACCCTGCTACCCCATTGCGTTCCCTCGAACTGGTGAAGCCAAACGATTCATAGTGCCGCTTTTCGATGGAGCGTTAGTCAGTGTCCACCTCCGCCAGGGCGGCGATATCCGGCACCACGCCGCTCGACGACAGCAGCGTCTTACGGAAGATTTCCACTAGAGGCCGCAGGTTGACCTTGTGCCAGGCTGCCCACAATGGCGTCCGGTAGGTGAACCACGACAGTTCGTGCAGCACCACGCCCGCGGGCGCCTGGTGGCGCAGGCTGCGCTGGATGGTGGTCACGCCAAGACCTGCGGCGACCAGGCCAAGGGCCGCAAGCGGTTCCGTGGCCTCCATCGAGATCGTCGGCGTGAAGCCGGCCTTGGCGCAGGCGGCAATGAAGGTGTCGTGCCGCAGCGCGCTTTCCTTGTGCATCACGCCGATCCACTTCTGCGCGCCGAGATCGTCGGGGGTAAGGTGTTCCGCCATGGCAAGCGGGTGTCCCTCGGGCAGCGCCAGCAGCATCGGGTCATTGAGCACTTGGGCTGCCTCCAGGTCCGGGTCGTCCAGTGACGGCGGCTCGCAGACGAGCGCGATATCGAGGCTGCGCTGACGCAGCCCCTCGAGCTGAACCGCCGACTGCTGGTTGTACAGCGCAACGTGCACGGCAGGCCGGCTCTCACGTAGCTCGCGCAAGGCATTCGGCAGCACGCCAGAGTGCATCGCATATTCCAGGTAGCCGATGCAGAGGCCGCCTTCATCGCCGCGGCCTAGCCGTCGCGCCAGCGATTCGAGCCGGTTGGCATGGGTCAGGAAGGCCTGGGTCTCGGCCAGGAATGTACGGCCGTCGCGGGTCAGGCGTATCCGTTGCTGGGAGCGCTCGAACAGCACCAGGCCGAGTTTTTCCTCGAGCTGGGCGATCTGGCGGCTAAGTGGCGATTGGGAGATATGGAGCCGCTCGGCGGCGCGGCCGACGTGCTCCTCCTCGGCGACAGCGACGAAATAGTGAAGTTGGCGTGTATCTAACATTTAAGACCCGATGGGACTCAAGTGTTTCAAATTCTGTCTTAGACAGACTTAACTTACAACCCTAGACTGCCTTCACCCCAACTGATTTTTTGATGGAGCAGTCATGAGCATTAAAGACAAACTGACCGGCAGCGTGCTCGGTTTTGGTACCGCCCCGCTGGGCAATATGTTCCGCGACATCCCGGAAGTGGAGGCGCAGGCCACCGTGGACGCGGCCTGAGCGCAAGGCGTGCGCTACTACGATACCGCGCCGTTCTACGGCGCGGGCCTGGCCGAAATCCGGCTTGGCGAAGCGCTGTCCCGGCACCCGCGCGACGAATACGTCCTCAGCACCAAGGTTGGCCGCCTGATCCTGGACGAAGTCGAAGACGCCAGCGCGCGGGCACTGGGCGAGAAAAGTGGCCTGTTTGCCGCCGGCCGTCCGAACAAGCTGGTTAACGACTACTCCGCGGACGCCACGCTGCGCTCGATCGAGGACAGCCTCAAGCGGATGAAGGCCGACCGCCTCGACATTGTCTGGGTCCACGACATCGCCCAGGACTTCTACGGCGACGAATGGCTGGCTTATTTCGAGACCGCCCGCAAAGGCGCTTTCCGCGTGCTGACCCGGCTGCGCGAAGAGGGCGTGATCAAGGCCTGGGGCCTGGGCGTGAACCGCGTCGAGCCGATCGAACTGACGCTGGACCTGACCGAAGCGCAGCCGGACGGCTTCCTGCTGGCGGGCCGCTATTCGCTGCTCGACCATGAGCGCGCGCTGCAGCGCCTGATGCCGAAGGCTGCAAAGCGCAAGACCGAAATCGTGGTCGGCGGCCCGTACAGCTCGGGCATCCTGGCCGGCGGCTCGCACTTCGAATACCAGAAGGCGCCGCCCGAGATCATCGACAAGGTAGAGCGCATCAAGGCGGTCGCGCAGCGCCACGGAGTCAGCATCAAGGCGGCGGCCCTGCAGTTCGTGCTGGCCAACCCGGCGGTCGCCGCCGTGATCCCGGGCGCGAGCCGGCCCGAGCGCATCGCCGAGGACACCGCCGCGCTGAAGGCGGTCATTCCCGCCGATTTCTGGCGCGAACTGCGCGAGCAGCGCCTGGTCGCGGCAAACGCGCCGCTGCCTGGTGACAGCAACTGATCCAAGACGCATTCGATTCAAGGAGTCCACCATGGCACAAGCTTCTGCAACGATGACGCTGCCGGTTGCACCGGACCGCGTCTGGCAACTGATTGGCGGCTTCGATTCGCTGCCCGACTGGCTGCCGTATATCCCGAAGAGCGAGCTGAGCGAGGGCGGCCGCGTGCGCAGCCTCGTCAACCCCGACGGCGACGTAATCGTCGAACGGCTCGAAGCCTTTGACAACAGCGCGCGTAGCTACACCTACTCGATCCTCAAGGCACCGTTCCCGGTCGCCGACTATCGCTCCACGCTGCGCGTGGTCGGCATCGACGGGGATCAGGCCTCGCGCGTCGAATGGTCCGGCCAGTTCACGCCGGCAGGCGTGAGCGATGAAGACGCCTCACGCCTGTTCGAGGGCATCTATCGCGATGGACTGATGGCGCTGGAGACTACGCTAACCGGAGCGGCGCGATGAAAGGACTGTTGGTTCTCTCGATCACCCTTGCGGTCATGCTCGGCACGCTTGCGCACCGCGCGGAGGCGGATGCCGGTGTTGCTGGCAGAGGACGCGTGCTGTTCCAGTACGGCGAGTAATGATCGCTGGACTGGTCTCCGAAAGCGAGTTCGACGAGTTTGCTCAGGCCGGCGCATCCTCCAGCGCCGCCTGGTATTGCCCCAGACACGCCATGCCATTCAGTCTTGCGCGCCGTCGTCCTGCACAGCGTCGACGCCCGCACCGGCGAGCCGCTGCCCTACGCATTACGCGCTGCAAAACGCTAATCCGCTGGGTATCGACCGCCTCGTGAATGGCGCGCGCACGTGCGGCCCGATCATCGAACCGGTGCCGCGCTAACTCTCGAACGGCTTCTGGCCGAGCACCTTGACCACATATTCGACGAAGCAGGTGATGCGGGACGCCAACGCGGTGTTGCGATAGTAGACCGCGTTGATCGACTGGCGCACATCGAGGGTCTATTTCGCAAACAGCTGCACCAGTCGCCCGTCCTGCCGATCGTCGCGCGTCATGAAGTCCGACAGGCAGACAATGCGATCTGCTCTTCCGCCTCGTCAACCATCGCCAGGATTGCGCGGGCGTGCTCCAGGAATGCCGCCCCTTCCTCGGTCAACTCCAGCCGCCGCGTGGTTCGACGCAGCAGCGTGGTCTGCAGCTTTTCCTCCAGCCGGCCCAGGGTGCGGCTGGTGGTGGAGACCGTCAGCTTGAACTGCTCGGCGGCCGCCGTGATCGAGCCGATGTCCACCACGGCAGCAAAGGCCAGCAGTTCGTCGATCGTCGTCTTCATTGTTGATTAAAAATCAAATGAATTTCCCTTATACACGGCTTTATCTGCAAATGTAAGGGCGGCAAACTTCGTGCATTCCAAAGAGCTGCTAACAAAACGTTTCTGGCGTCGTTGCCCGGCCTTGTCGTACGACTTGTACTGTCGCCTAGCCAGAACCGCTTCGCTTCGTCTTGTTAGCGGCTCCTTTCCACAGGAGTTACACCATGAGCATTCCTTCGTTTGGCGTTGGTACTTTCCGCCTGACCGGCCAGGCCGCGATCGATTCGGTGCGCAACGCGCTGGACCTGGGCTATCGCGCCGTCGATACGGCACAGATCTATGGCAACGAGGCCGACGTCGGCCAGGCTATCGCCGAGGCCGGTGTGAAGCGCGATGAACTGTTTGTGACCACCAAGATCTGGACGGCGAACTACGCCGCCGACAAGCTTGTGCCAAGCCTGCGCGAAAGCCTGGACAAGCTGCGCACCGACTACGTCGACCTCACCCTGATCCACTGGCCGGCGCCGGGCAATGGCGTGGAGCTGCCCGAGTACATGGCGGCGCTGGCCGAAGCCAAGGCGCTGGGCCTGACGCGGCAGATTGGTGTTTCCAACTTCAATATCGCGCTGACGAAGCAGGCGATCGATGCGGTTGGCAAGGGCGAAATCGCCACCAACCAGATCGAACTGAGCCCCTATCTTCAGAACCACAAGCTCACCGCGTTCCTGAAGGAGCAGGGCATCACCGTGACGTCGTACATGACGCTGGCCTACGGCAAGGTGCTGAAGGACCCGGTGCTGGCGCAGATCGCGAACAAGCACCACGCCACCGTCGCGCAGGTTGCGCTGGCATGGGCGCTGCAACTCGGCTATGCGGTGATTCCGTCGTCGACCAAGCGCGAGAACCTGGCCAGCAACCTGCTGGCGCGCGACCTGAAGCTCGACGCCGACGACATGGCGCGGATCGCCGCGCTGGAGCGCAACGGCCGCGAGGTCAGCCCCGAGGGCCTGGCCCCGGCCTGGGACTGAGGAGGCCATGATGTCCGATACACGCAATCCGCCGTTCCAGCCGCATTCGCTGGGTGCCCTCACGCTGCCCAACCGCATCGTGATGCCGCCGATGACGCGCTCGCGCGCAAGCCAGCCCGACGACGTGCCGAACGAATTGATGGCCGAGTACTACGCGCAACGCGCCAGCGCCGGCCTGATCGTCAGCGAGGGCACCTGGATTTCGCCGCTCGGCAAGGGCTATGCGTGGACGCCCGGCATCCACACGCCGGCGCAGGTCGCCGGTTGGCGCAAGGTCACCACTGCCGTGCATGAAGCGGGCGGGCGCATCTTCGCGCAGCTCTGGCACGTGGGCCGCCTGAGCCATATCAGTCTGCTCGATGGCCACGCGCCGGTGTCGTCGTCCGCCATCCAGGCGCACGGTGTGAACGTGTTCGTTGCCGAACAGGATGGCAAGCCGGGCTTCGTGCAGGCATCCCAGCCGCGCGCGCTCAAGGTGGAAGAGATCCACGCCATCGTCGACGAATTCCGCCAGGCCGCGCGCAACGCGATGGCGGCCGGCTTCGACGGTGTGGAACTGCACGCGGCCAACGGCTATCTCGTCAACCAGTTCATCGACTCGGAAGCCAACAACCGTACCGACGAATATGGCGGCTCGCTCGAAAACCGCCTGCGTTTCCTGGGCGAGGTGACGCAGGCGCTGATCGAGGGCACGGGCAGCAAGGATCGGGTCGGTATCCGCCTGGCGCCGCTGACCACGCTCAATGGCTGCGTCGACGCCGATCCGGTAACCACCTATACGGCCGCGGCAAAGCTGCTCGGCGAGCTAGGCGTGGGCTACATCCATATTGCTGAGGCCGACTGGGACGATGCGCCGCATATGCCCGCCGTATTCAAGCAGCGGCTGCGCGAGGTGTATCGGGGCATGCTGATCTACGCCGGCAAGTACACCGCGGAACGTGCGCAAGCCGCGCTGAACGAGGGATGGGCCGATCTGATTGCCTTCGGCCGGCCGTTCGTGGCCAACCCCGACCTACCGGAGCGCCTGCGCGCTGGCGCGACGCTCAACCCCCACGACCGCGACACGCTGTTTGGTGGTGGCCCACGCGGGCTGACCGACTATCCCGCACTGGCCGCCAGGGCGGCCTGAGTGGAAATCAGGAGATTCAGTATGAAAACACTGGCGAAAATCGCCCTGGCGGCGACCCTGCCGTTCGCCATGCAGATCGCTGCGGCGGCCGACTGGTATCCGTCGTCATATGGCGCGAACGACGAGATCGGTGCGGCGAATCTGCTGACGCCTGATGTGGTCAAGCACGCCGTCACGCTGGTGAAGACCGGCAAGACCTATCCGCTGGCCGTGCCCGTAGACAAGAACCTGCCCGCGTTCCGCCACCGCAGCTTCCGGCTCTACAACGTGCAGGTTGGCCAGCAGGCGGGCAAGTCGCTGGGGCCCAACAAGTTCACCTTCAACGATGAACTCGTGAACGCCTGGACCGGTGTCGGCACGCAACTTAACGGCATCGGCCACATCGGGATCGACAACGTCTACTACAACGGCAACAAGGCAGCCGACTTCGTCACCGTCGACGGCGTGAAGAAACTCGGCGTGGAGAAGGTGCCGCCGATGGTCACGCGCGGCGTGGTGCTGGACATGACCGCGCACTACGGCAAGCCGATCGTCCCCGGTGGCACCGAGTTCACCGTGGCCGACATCCAGGCCGTGCTGAAGAAGGAAGGTGTCACCCTGCGCAAAGGCGACGTGGTGCTGTTCAACACCGGCTGGCTGGAACTGGTCGGCAAGGACAACAAGCAGTTCCTTGAGGTGGAGCCAGGTATCGGCATGGAGGCCGCGAAGTGGCTGGCCGACCAGGGCATCGTGGCCTTTGGCGGCGATACGTGGGCGTCGGAGGTCTATCCGAATCCGCACAGCAAGGATGAGTTTCCGATCAATCAGTACATGCTGGCCAAGCGCGGCATCTACAACCTCGAACTGATCGACAGCCGCGCCCTGGTGCGCGACAAGGCGTGGGAATTCCTGTTCGTACTCGGCCAGCCGCTGTACGTGGGTTCCACACAGGTCAACATCAATCCGGTAGCCATCCGATGAACACGAATACCACTCCCCAGAAGCTGCTCTTCGCCGGGCGCAGTTTCCGCGTCGACTACGACGGCCTGTCGGCGCACAACATCTACTCCGAGGATGGCGAGTCGATCCGCTACGCCATCGTCGCCGGCCCCTACGCCGGAGCGACTGGCGAGGCCCGTTGCGAGTGGCAGGAAATCTCGGAGGGCGTGTATGCGATCTCGTGGCAGGAAGCTGACGGCGCGACCGTGGTGCATGTCGACGACTTCGTGCGCGGCCGCTCCATGGCATTCTTCACCGCCGCGGACAAGGCGTTCTACCGGATGCAGGGCCCGTTGACGGCGCTGGCCGACCCGTCGGCCTCGAAAGATGTCCGAAAGAACTAGCCGAAATCCGCAAGAAGGGATTCGCGACAAGCCATCAGGAACTCATCGACGGCGCTGTGGCTGTTGCGGCGCCATTCTTCGATGGCGCGGATCGCGTCGCTGGATCGATCTTATTTTCGGACCGAGTGTTCGCGTCACGCCGGAGCGTGTCAACCAGTTCGGCGAGCTTCTGATTGCAGAGGCTGGTGTGTTGTCGAGAGCGCTCGGCAGGCGTGAATCCTGAGCCTGGTCATCAGGCTCAGGAATAGCGTCGGATGGACTTTGCTACTTACTCGGCCACGACATGCGCAACCTTGATGGTCTGCGCATAGCGAGCCGCCTCGTCGGCAATGACCTTCGCGTAGTCCGCGCTGGATCCTCCCACGGGTTCGATACCGGCAACGTGGAACTGCGAGACCACCTCGGGCATTTTGACTGCCTCGGAAACCGCGTTGGCCATTTTCTTAACCACGGCGTCCGAGGTTCCCTTTGCGGCAAGCAACCCGACCGTCACAGCGAAGTCGTATCCTGGCACCACCTCGGAGATCGCCGGAATCTTCGGCGCAAGAGCGGAGCGCTGCAGGGAGTTGGTGCCGAGAATCTTGACCTGGCCCGATTTGACGAAGCCCGACAGCGACGGCAAGGCAGCAAACACCACCTGGACCTGGTCCCCGATCAAAGCCGGAACGGACTGGCCGGAGCCACGAAACGGTACGTGCCTGATATCCAGCGTGAGGGCGGTTTTCAGTGCTTCCATCGACAGGTGATGGGTGCTGCCGATGCCGGAAGATCCATAGTTGAGCGTGCCCGATTTGGATTTCGCCAGCGCGACAAAATCGTTGAGTGAGTTGGCTGGAACGCGTGCATTGACGGCGAGGAAGAGCGGAGACCTGGCGGCAAGCGAGACGGGTACGAAATCGCGCTTGGGTTCATACGACAGGTTCTTGTAAATCGCCGGATTGATCGACATCATCGAGCCGTCGGTCACCAGGAACGTGTAGCCGTCATTAGGGCTCGTCATGAGCGCCTGGGCGGCGACCACGCCATTGGCGCCGGGCCGGTTGTCAACGACGACCGGCTTGCCCAAGCGTTGGGTGAGTTGCTGGGACAAAACGCGCGCAACGGTGTCAGGCAAGCCGCCGGGCGCGTAGGGAACGATAAAGCGGATGGGCTTGGTGGGCCAGGCATCGGTGCTGGCCATGGCCCATGCGGGAACGAATGCTGCGGTGAGGCCGAGGCCCAGGCTGAGGCAAAGCCTGCGTCGTGCAAGCCGGATTTGGGGGCGGTTCATGTGTTGTCTCCACTTTACGATCGTAGTGCATGCGGCGGCCCTTGGCGTGCCGTTCTGACGACGGCATTCGTGGGCTCGCTGCGCGAGGGTTATCCGGATGGTGGTCTTGGGCGAGCCATGGGTTCAGGCGACCGGTGATACGTCGACCGGATGTGGCGAAGCCCTCGCCTGGCGCGTGAGCGTTACGTCCCGATCCTCGCGCGCCGAGGTCAGCATCGCCAGGCAGACCTCGAGCGTGGACCGCGCCCACGCGCCGTCATGGAGCGGGTTGCGGCCATGGATGACGGCATCGACCAGTTCGTCGATGACCTCGAAGCGGGGCACCGCCGGTGCCGGCAGGGGGATGTGCTCGCGCTGCGTGTCGGCGTAGACCCAGATGCTGTCCGGCATCGGCCGGATATCGGCATGCTCGCAACTCACGATGACCGGCCCGAAATGCTGGTTGGCGAGCGCGCGTTCCGTGCCGGCCGGGGCCTGCCACGACGGGCCGCCGTAGGTGCCATCCGTCTTCAGGCGCGCCTCCGCTTGCGCCGAGCCGATCGACGCCAGCTTGCGCCGTGCGCGGCCATAGTCCTCCTCGCGCGTGGCGAATCCCATTTCGCTGAAGCCGCCGTTCCACGGGTCCGTGTCGAAACGGCCATAGCCGCTGTAGGTCAGCGACGCGTAGGCGCCGTCCTCGAACCAGAGCATGGCGCTATAGGCGCCCTCGGTCGGCCGGGCCGGGTCCCATCTGCCCAGTGTCGCCCGCACACGTGTGGCGGGCGCGCCTGCCAGCAATCGCACCACGTCGACCTGGTGCGCGGCCTGGCTGAATACCACGCCGCCGCCGGCCTCCGTCTGCAATTCCTCGGGGCGCCGCGGGCGATACAGGAAGTCGGTATAGTTCAGCGCGTGGATCATGCGCACCGCGCCGAAGCGCCCTGACGCGATCAGTTGCCGCGCATGCAGGTATGGCGAATCAAAGCTGTGGCAATGCCCCACGATCATCCGTACGCCGCCGCGCCCGCAAGCCTCGATGATCTGGTCGCACTCGGCCAGCGAGATCGCCATCGGTTTCTCCACGAGCAGGTGCTTGCCGTGTTCCGCTGCCAGGCACGCATGCGCAGCATGGTACTGATGAGGGCTCGCGATGTAGATGGCGTCAAGGTCTGGCGACGCCGCCATGGCCGCCAGGTCCTCATAGACGGGCGCATTGAAATCGCGCGCGAACTGCTGGCGTGCCGCCTCGCGGGGATCGCAGGCGGCGGCGAGGCGCACGCGCTGATCCGCGAGGAACGTAGGCAGCATCAGCGAGAAGGCCCGGCCGAGCCCGACCACGCCCACGCACACTTGCCGGGTTGCGTTGGCGCTCATAGGTCGATCACCAGTTCGGCGCACTTTGCCCGCGAGACGCAGATCATCACCTGGTGGTCCATCTCCTCCGGCATCAGCACCATGTCGCGATGGTCCGCCTCGCCCGAGACCAGCCCGGTACGGCATGTGCCGCAGGTGCCGCTCTCGCAGGACGATGGCACATTGCAGCCATGCTGGCGCAGCACGTTCAGGATGCTCGCGCCGACTGGCACTTCGTAGCGTTGCCCGCTGCGGCTGAGCACCACTTCGAACGGCTTGTCGTCGGCGCGCACGCCGCCGCCTTCGTTGAAGCTTTCGAAGTGGATCCGGGTGGCGGGCCAGTGCCCCGACATGTCGCGCACCGCCTCCATCAGGCCGCGCGGACCGCAGCAGTAAATGTGGGTGTCGCTCGGACGCTCGAGCACCGGCCACAGATCGAAGGCCTTGGCGGGATCGCCGAAATCGTGGTGGATCTTCACCTTTCCCTTGAGTTCGGGCGCCTGCAACTCCTCCAGGAAAGCCGTGCTTTCCGGCGAGCGCGTAAAGTAATAGAGTCGCCACTTTGCGATGGAAAGCTCGCCAAAGCTGCGGATCATCGAGAGAATCGGCGTGATGCCGATGCCGCCGGCGATGAAGACGAATGCTTTGGCGTCCTCCAGCAGCGGGAAGGCATTGTCGGGCAAGCCGACCGGGATCAGGTCGCCCTCGCTGGCATCGTCGCACAGGCTCTTCGAGCCACCCTGTCCCTGTTCGTCGCGCTTCACGGTGATCACGTAGCGGTGACGCTCGGCGGGGTCGTTGCACAGCGAGTACTTGCGCAGGATGCCGTTGGGCACCTGCACCTTGATGTGAGAGCCCGGCGTGAACGGAGGCAGTTCGGTGCCGTCCGCCTGCACGAACTCAAAGCTGCGGATGCCTTGCGCGGCGTCGTGGATGCGCGCGATGCGCAGCAGCATCGGCGTATCTGCGTGGGGCTCGGGATGGAGCGGTGTGGTAGTCATGATGCGCATTCCTGTCAGTCGACGATGCGCATCGACAGGTCGATCGCGCGCACGTCCTTGGTGAGCTTGCCGCTGGAAATCCGGTCGACGCCGGTGGCGGCGATGGCCTGCAGCGATTCGAGGTCGACGCCACCGGAGACCTCCAGCAGCGCCCGCCCGGCGTTCAGCGCGCAGGCGCGACGCATGTTGTCGAGGCTGAAGTCGTCCAGCAGGATGCTGGTGGCCCCGGCGGCCAGTGCCGCCGCCAGCTCCTCCAGGTCTTCCACTTCGATCTGCACCGGCACACCGGCACCGAGCTGCGCTGCGCGTTCGAGCGCCTCGCGCACGCCGCCGGCCGCGGCGATATGGTTCTCCTTGATCAGGATGCCGTCCCACAGCCCCAGGCGATGGTTGGCGCCGCCGCCCACGCGGACGGCGTACTTCTGGGCCAGGCGCAGGCCAGGCAGCGTCTTGCGCGTGTCGAGCATCGCGCAGCCGTTCGGATTGGGCGACACCCCGGCGATCCGCTCGATGTAGTGGCGCGTCACGGTGGCGACGCCGGACAGCGTCTGCAGGAAATTCAGCGCAGGGCGCTCGGCGGACAGTAGCGCCCGCGCGTCACCGGTGATGCGGCAGACCTCGGAGCCGGCCAGCACGGTCTCGCCCTCGGCAATCCGCCATGCGATCGAGGCGTCCGGATCGAGCCGCGCCACGCATGCGTCGAACCACGGCTGGCCCGCGATCACAGCGTTTTCCTTCGCCACCACGCGCGCCTGCACGCGCTTGGCCGCCGGCACGAGCTGCGCCGTCCAGTCGGCGCGCCCGATGTCCTCGCGCAGCGCGTCGTCGACGTTGCGTCGCAGCGCCTGCTCAAGGGTTTCGTTGTAGTCGAACATCTTTGCTCCTGGAGGTGCGCGGGCGCGGCATGGCCCCGCCCGCGCGTTCGTCAGATGCTGTAGGACTCGTAGGTGGAGGGATGGAACATCTCCTCCACCGGCACCAGCCGGTCGGACAGGCCCTGGCCATGGTGATGGCGGGAGAACGTCTCCAGCGTGCGCAGGTTTGCCTGCACGCCGTACGACCAGTAGTCCTCGCCCAGCGTCTCGCGCGCGGCCTTCAGCATCTCTTCCACGAACGGCATCGTCACCTTGGTCGCGGAGGTATCGGACAGCTGCGCCAGCGCGTGGGCCTTGGACTGGCTGAACGCCTTGAAGACTGCGCCCGGCAACCACGGCTGCGCCTCGGCGAGGGTCTTGCGGATGCCCACCACATGCATGATGGGAAACACGCCGGTGCGCCGGAAGTAGTCTTTCGCCTCGGCGGTCGGATCGTCGAAGAGCCAGCCCACGTACTCGTTGCGCAGCGCCGCCGCGCCCGGGGGCCGCGGCGCGATGAAGCCGTCGATCTCGCCGCTGTCCAGCAGCTCGGAGATTGTGCGGCCTTCGGGCGCGGCCTCCACGCGGACATCGGCGGGAAGCTGCAGCTTCACCTTCTCCGGACGCCCCGGCGTATCGATGCCGCCGCGTACCCAGGTCACATCGGACGGGTGGATGCCAAAGTCGTCCTGCAGGACCGCACGCGCCCACACGATCGCGGTGAGCTGATACTCCGGAATGCCGATGCGGCAGCCTTTCAGGTCCTGGGGACGCCCGATACGATCCTTGCGCACGTAGATGGAGGTGTGGCGGAACGCCCGCGAGAGAAAGACGGGCACCGCGATGTACGGACAGTCGCCGCGCGCATGCTTGACCAGGTAGCTCGAGAACGACAGCTCGCTGATATCGAAGTCCTGGCTGCGCATGGCGCGGAAGAACATTTCCTCCGGGTTGAGCGTCATGTAGACGGGATCGACGCCGTCGATCTGGACGCGGCCATCGAGCAGCGCGCGGGTACGGTCATAGTCGCCCATGGCGACGGAGAGGCGGAGTTTGGTCATCGGTGATGGACTTGGATTTCGGGAACAGGGATGGCGGTCAGCCGGGACGCACGGAGCACACGGGGTACAGGGGGTACAGGGGGTACACGGGGTACACGGGGTACACGGGGTACACGGGGTACACACGGAGCCTCATGCCGTGACGGAGTACGACGGCTCCAGCTTGGGCAGTTCGGGTCCGCCGGCCCAGACGTATTGCACGTTGAACGTGCGCCAGTCGTCGGCCTTCGGCACCACCGCCTGGAACGCGCAGACGTCGGCGGGAATCGCGTTGGCGCCCGTGCCGATCGCTTCGCCGCCTTGCTGGAACGCCCGGACGGCATCCAGCATCTGCTTGCGGAACTCGACGATGGCGAGATCGCTGGCGCCCAGCCGGTCGTGGCTACGGTCGGCGATCGGGCCCATCGTCAGCCACATCGCGACGTCCTGGTTCGGGAAGCCGGCAATCCCGGTGAAGTTGCCTGCCTTCATCGCCTGGCGGTCCTGCCAGAAGCGGTTGTCGATGTTGCGCAGCGGGCGGTAGTAGGCGTCCAGGTCCACGCCGACGGTCTGGCGCAGGAACTTGCGCCACGTCTCCGTTTCGGGAGTTTGCGCCGGATGGCCCCAGGCAATGAAGTAGAACGCCGTGTTGGTGTCGTCCATCGGCACGTTGATGTTGGCGACGTTGTAGAGGTTGTTGGGTGGGATCAGCGCGGTTGCCGGCGCGACGAAGACCGTGGAGCGCACATAGTCATGCGTCTGCGCCTGCTGGATCGGCCTGCGGATGGCGGCGTAGCGGAACCCGTAGCCGCCGCGCTGCACCTGCAGCCGCGGCGCCTTGTCGGTCGAAGGGCGCAGCCACAGGCTGTCGGTTGCCTTGGCGCAGTCCACGCGCGCCGGCACCATGTCCGAGCTGTGCAGGCTCGAGCTGTGCGCGGAATCGATCGCACCCTCCAGCACCTGTGCCCAGTTGCAAGGCAGCAGCACCTTGGCGATGCTGACGCGGGTGTCCTCGGTCGGCGCCCACCGTGGCGGCACGAATTCCGGCACCACGTCCGCCGGTCCCATGTATGCCCAGACCATGCCGCCCCATTCCTTGACCGGATAGGCCTTGTGCTTGACTTTCTCTGCCATGCCGCTGGATGCGGGCTCGGAGACCATCTCCAGCACGTTCCCCTCCACATCCATCTTCCAGCCGTGATAAAGGCAGCGCAGGCCGCCTTCCTCGTTGCGGCCGAAGACCAGCGATGCCCTGCGGTGCGGGCAGTACTCGTCCATCACCCCGACGCGGCCGTCGCTGTCGCGGAACACGACCAGGTCTTCACCGAACACGCGCGCCTTCACCGGCGCGCCATCGGGCTCCGCCACCTCCTCGAGCAGGCAGACCGGCGTCCAATGCCGGCGCATCAGCTGCCCCATCGGCGCATCGCCTTCTACACGGCACAACAGATCGTTTTCTTCCTTCGTCATCATTTGGGGGCTCCTGGCCAGCACATCTCCGGCGCTGGCCGGTCTGGCGTTCTGGCTTTGCTTGAAAAATACTTAGTGTCCTAAGAATAATCAGGGCAAACATCGATGGCAAGGCGAGATTGGGAAACCAAGGGAAAATACTTAGGAGGCTAACAAAAGAGGGCGTGCGCCGTCACGGTCAGGTGCGCAATGCGCGGCCGGACGGGAAGCAAGGCATTGGCTTGCCAGTTGCCCGGCGGACGGGCGAATAAGTGCCGGCTGCGAAGCAGGTCGCAGCCGGGAAGATTGAGAGGGGGGAGGAGGAGGGGGCGGCTGGAGATGTGTTGGGGAAAACAGGACTGCCAGCCGCAGTCCTCCCCGTGCAGTCGCGCAGTCGCTTACGCTTGCTCGATACCTTCCAGGTCGCGGGTCAGGTTGTCGATCATCACCAGCAGGGCGCGGCGCGTGGTGGCGACATCTTCCGTGGCGAGATGCTGGACCGCCACCGCATTGACCTCTTCGGCCAACGGTACCAGCGTCTTGCGCAGCCGCTTGCCCAATGGCGTGAGGAACACATAGATGTTCTTGCGATTGGTCGGCCGGCGCTCCAGCGTGACATAGCCGAGCGCCTCCATGGCTTGCAAGGCCGCGAATGTGGTCGGCTCCATCACGCCCGCTTCGATGCTGAGCTCACGCTTGGTGATGCCGTCGCGTTCCCAGAGAATGCGCAGGAAGGTCCAGTGGCCAAGCTGCACGTCATGCTGGGAGAGCCGGTGTTGCAGCGCGCGCAGGAAGACCCGCGTCGCGTCTTTCACAAGGTGCGCAAGGCGATCATTGGGCACGTCGTCGTGCCAGCGGCGAAGGACGCGCTGGGCGATTTCCTGTTCTCTGACTGCAGAGGCTTTCGACATAAGGGCGGGAAGCAAGGGCAAAGGCGTATTCTGCCACGTCTTGTCTGTGCTTTACGCAGGCTCCGCGGCGGGACGGGCTTCCAGGTTCCTGCGCAGGACGACCGGCTTGGCGCCGACCTGCTGCTTGCAGATCCAGTGCGTCAGCGCCGAATCCAGGTGCTGGACATGCGCGGGAAACCAGCGCTCCAGTTCTTCTGCCAGCCGGCGCGCGACCGCCACCTCCCCGCGAACGAGCCTTGCCTGCACGGCGGATATAGAGGCCAGCACGGCCTTATGTTCGCCGATGTGGCACTTGCGCGGCGGAAAGGCCGTTGCCTCCATAAGCCTGTCCTCGTGCAGGAAATGCGATCGTGCCAGTTGTAGCAGTTCCTCCAGCGTCTGCGCCAGGCGCTCAACAGGCGCTTCGCGCAACGACTGGATGAGTGCCGCAAACCGGTGATGTTCGTCGTCAATAGCGGAATGACCGATCAGTAGCCCGTCATGCCAGTACATTGGATTGTGTGCTGCCATCATGCCTCCATCCATATTATTAGGAGCCTAAGTATTATAGGATGGGCAGGTTCCGGAGGCAACGAAAACAAGCGTAGTGTGCGGTGCGCGGGGTGCATGTCTACCTGAAGAAGGAACTGGCCCGCTGGACGACGGTGATCAAGACAGCGGGTGTGACGCTCGACTGAGGCGGCGCAGTTGTGTTGATTTCGATGCTGGACTGCCCTAGCCAGATAGACAACCCCGGTCTGCCCATGGACTGCCCCCGCCGCAGTAGACAATCCCAGCCTCACGCCCGAGCGCGCCCAAGCGCCTCGGGACTGACTTCCCCAATGACCGGTTGTAGAACACCTCGATGTAGTCAAACTCACGGCCGTCAGCTGCCTGGCGCAGGCTGCGGGGGGACAGCGGCCCGGCAAACGGGCGCCAGTCAGGGTGGCCGCGCGCGAGCTTCTTCCTGCTGGCGGTCAGGACCCAGCGCGTGGCCGGTTGCGGGTCGCCCAAGAAGCGCTCGTAGCCGAGCAGGTCCTCGTGCGTGAGCGAGGGCAGTGGCTTGCCCAACTGCAGCACGGTCGATCATGTGCGAGCCGGCGGTGTGACGCAGCCAGTGCGCCGAGGCGCTGGCCAGAACCGCGGCCTGCGCCTCCCACTGGGGCCCGGCCGCCATGCCTAACACTTCCTTCAGGTGGCGGTCAAATTTTGAGGCTCTTTTGAAAAATGAGTGGGTTATGCGGCATGCGGGTTGATCGAGGAGAAGTCGAGCTTTCCGGCGATCAGGAAGATCACGGTGCACATGGTTTTGAAGCTCACATAACCGCGGGCCTTGCGCTTGGCGGCTTGGAACAGGCCGTTGAGCGCCTCCAGGAAGCCATTGGTCTGGCGCGTCTGGGTCCATGCAACGATGCCGTCGAAATGCTTGCGGATCATGCGCGCGACCTCCTTCATTGGCTCGACCTTGGATCGCATGACGTTGGTGCACCACTGCTCGAGCATTGCGGAAACAACGTTGATCTGCTTGCGCTCAAGGATGTCGCGCAACTGCTCGCGATACAGCCAGGCACGGGCGGTGCGTTTGGTCGTGACGTTGGCAATCAACGCGTCGAGATCGGCACGCTGTGCGGCTGGCAAGCCGTCGGGATCCTTGAGCAGCGTCCAGCGCAGGCCTTTGAGGCTTGGATCGGTCTTCTGTTCGATACGCCGGGTCTTGTCCACGGCTGCCGAAGCGTGAGCCACGACATGGAACTTGTCGAAGGTGATGCGCGCGTTGGGCAAATGCTCGCTGACGCCCTTGATGAACGCCGGCGACATGTCGATACTGACCACCCCGATCTGCTCAGGCGCAGCGTTTTGCTCGCGCAGATGTTCAGCGAACTTGCCAACCGTGGCAGCATCCTTGCCTTCGGTCACAAACACGACCTTACGCGCGTCGGCATCAGCGACAAGCGTCAGGTAGTTGTGACCGCGCCTGTAGGACGTTTCGTCAACGGCGGCAGCGATCATGCCGGCCAGATCGAGTTCGGCCACCGCGAGGTCGACATAGCGCTCGCAGATAGCGTACACGCGATGCCACGACTCACCCACCGTTCTGGCTACAGCAGAAAACGGCATCTGCTGCGCAAGCGCCACCACCATGGCTTCAAACAGCAACGTGAAGCCAGAGAGCTTGCCAGCCCAGTCCGGCTCGACCAACGCCACGCGGCCGTCGGGAAGCTTCACGCGTGGCGTGCGGACTTCCAGATAGCAGTCGTGCTCGAAGAAGTTCAGGTGCCGATAGCGTTTGGTCACCGTGTCGTGAACCGGGTGCCCACCGGCGACCTCCGGGTGAGAAAAGCGGCTGCCGGCGACAAAGTCAATCTGGATCGTCAACGTCTTGGTTTGCGCGTTGAAGTCGACTTCCCGGACGAACCACGGATCGCTTACGCCAAGGGCTGCTTCAAACAGTTTGCTATGCATCGATCGTGTTGCTCTTTACCTGAAACCCGCCACGATACCACCCACTTGAAATTCAAAAGAGGCAATTTTGAGTGGCTCGGTGCCGGCTTCTGGTCCGATCCCGTATTTTTCAAGTTCGCCTTCTATTCGAACATTTCACGGACCTGGAACCCAAGACCCGCTCGGTATCCTCGCCGAGACGAGGGGCAGGCTTATAGATCGAAGCAGGCGTCCTGGAGAACAGGGCTGTCGGGCGGGTCGTTACCACATCCCCTTCGGTAGGGTGCGTTAGCGTCTGGAACAGGCCGGTGCTTTGTACCTGGGGATGAGTCTGGATGGTGTGGATGGAATACATTTCCGCGACCGGGATATCCATCTCCCGGCACACGTCCATCATCTCCTTTGTGGTGTACTGCGCGGTGATGTTGCGCAGCTCCGCATAGATCGCCTGGATGTTCTTGTTGCGCTCGATCCGGCTGCTGATGTTGAACTGTTCGATGAATTCGCCGCGCCGGAAGCGGTGAAAGAAGGCCTTCCAGTGCTGCTCCGTATAGGGCAGCAGGGCGATGTACCCGTCCTTGGTCGGCGAGGGCTTGCGGCCGCCCTTGAGCAGGCGCGCATATCCGGCGTCGCCAATGGGCGGCTGAAAGCCGTGGCCGCCCAGATGCTCCGTCATCGTGAAGGCGACCATCGTCTCGAACATCGGCACTTCGACGTACTGGCCTTCGCCGGTGCGGACCTTGTGGACGATCGCGCCCAGGATGGCGTTGGCCGTGGCCAGGCCCGCGATCTTGTCGGCCAACAGGGTGGGCGGGTAGTCAGGGACGCCGCTTTCGTGTCCCACAAGATGGGCCAGGCCGCAGGCGCCCTGGATGATGTCGTCGAATGCGGGCTGGCCGGCAAACGCGCCGCCCTCGCCAAAGCCGGTGGCGGCACAGTAGACGATGCCCGGATTGATCTGCGCCACCGTATCGTAGCCGAACCCTAGCCGCTCGATCGCCTTGACGCGGATGTTGTGCACCAGCACGTCGCAGCGGCCGATCAGCTGGCGCAGTTGCGCCTTGCCTTCTTCCGTCTTGAGGTCGATGCAAACCGAACTCTTGTTGCGGTTGATATTCATGAAGGTGGAACTCATGCCGGGCGTGCGGCTCACGCCGTTCGCGCGCATCAGGTCGCCCTCGGGCGGTTCTACCTTGATCACCTCGGCGCCATAGTCCGCCAACACCTGGGTGGCGACAGGACCCAGTACCACGGCGGTCAGATCCAGCACGCGGATACCGGCAAGAGGGCCTCGGGGAGCGGTGGCGTCCGGCTTCTTCTGGTCGGTCGTTGTGTCGCTTGCGTTCATTGTTGCCTCGCTTCTCATCGTAATTACCTAGAGCAGATTCGTTGTGTCCACTCTATAGTGTTGCTTGACAGCAAGCAAGTAAGGATAAACATGGATACGTTGCACATCACGGTTGGGGACCTGCCAGCCGAATGCGAGGAGCTTCGGGCCGAAGCAAGAGCCTTTGCCAAAGAGCACATATCGGAGTATTCAGGCGTCGAGCGGGCCCACAACTGGGCCGGCCGGGACCCGGATTTCTCGAGGAAGATGGGCGAAAAAGGGTGGCTCGGCATGACGTGGCCAACCGACATCGGTGGCGGCGGAAAGAGCATGCTGGAGCGCTATGTGATGCTGGAGGAACTGCTGGCGGTCGGGGCCCCGATGGGCACGCACTGGGCCGCCGACCGGCAGATGGGGCCGCTGCTCATCCGCTACAGCCGCGACAAGCTTGCTCCCAAAATCATCCCGCAGATCCGCCGGGGCGAGGCCTTCATTTGCATCGGCATGAGCGAGCCGGACTCGGGCTCGGACCTCGCCTCCATCCGCACCCGCGGCACCAAGGTCGAAGGCGGCTGGAAGATCAACGGCCGCAAGGTGTGGACATCGGGCGCGCACCATGCGCACTACATGGTGGCCCTGGTGCGCACCAGCGAACGTGGCGATGACCGCCACGCCGGCATGAGCCAGATCTTCATCGAGATGGACCGCCCCGGCGTGACGGTGCGACCCATCGTCTCGCAGCTGGGCACGCGCATCTTCAACGAGGTGATCCTCGACGACGTGTTCGTGCCCGACGACCACCTGGTGGGCGAGGAGGGCAAGGGCTGGCGCCAGGTGATCAATGAACTGAAGTACGAGCGATCGGGCGCGGAGCGCTTCCTGAGCAGCACGCAGCTGCTGCTGGAGATGCTGGATGCGGCGGAGGCAGGCAACCGTCAGCAGGCCGTGGCCATCGGCAAGGTGATCGCGCGCTATGCCACCTTGCGCCAGATGTCGCAGGGCATCGCGCTGATGATGGCCGAGGGGCAGGACCCGTCGCTGGCCGCCTCCATCGTCAAGGACCAGGGCGCGCTGCTGGAGCAGTCGCTGCCCGACATTGCCTACGAGGTATTCCCCGACCGACTGGGGGATGGAAGCGAGTTCGACCAGGTGCTGAACCTGGTGACGCTGGCGGCGCCATCGTTCTCGCTGCGAGGGGGCACGAGAGAGATTTTGCGCGGAATTATTGCGAAAGGACTGGGGCTGCGATGAGCGACAACATGATTGAAGAAACCGTCAAGCGACTGCTGGCCAACGAGGTAAGCCGCGAACTGCTGACCGCTGTCGAGGCCGGCGAATTTGCCGGCGGGCTGTGGCAAACCATCGCCGACGCCGGCATGACAAAGATCCTCTGCCGCGAGGCGCATGGCGGCATCGAGGCCTCGTGGCCGGAAGCGTTGTCCCTGTTCTACCAGGTCGGCTATACCCAGGCGCCGGTGCCGCTGTCGCAGGCGGTGGTGGGGCAGTACCTGGCATCGCGCAGCGGGCTGGACCTGGCGGCCGACAGCGTGTTTGCGCTGGCCGCCGGCGCGCAGACGCGGGCACTGGCACTGACCAGCAATGAGGCGGGGACGCCCGCCACCCTCACCGGCACGATGACAGCGGTGAAGTGGGCGCGCCATGCCCATTGGCTGGTGGTGGAGGCGGCAGGCCACGTCTGCCTGGTGGATGCCAAGGGGACTGGCGTGCGGGTGGAGCCAAAGGCCGATGCCGCATCGCTGCCGGCCGACACGGTGGTGCTTGACCATGCCCCCGTGGCGCATGTGCTGCCTGCTGGCATTTCCGGCCTGAGCCGGCCGCTGGAAGTGTTCTACGCCGCCACCACCGCCGCGCAGCTGACCGGCGCGCTGGAATACGCGCTGGACCTGGCGGTGCAGTATGTGAAGGACCGCGTGCAGTTTGGCAAGCCCATTGGCAAGAACCAGGCCATCCAGCAGCAGCTTGCCGTGCTGGCCGGCGAGGTGGCCTGCAGCTACGCGGCTGCGACCACGGCGCTGCGCGACCTGCCCGCCATGCAGCAGGACAGCGCGCCGCAGGCTGAATTCAGCGCCGCCGTCGCCAAGGTGACGGCCAGCGACGCGGTGCGCACGGGTGCCTCGATTGCGCACCAGGTGCATGGCGCCATTGGCTTTACCTACGAATACCCGTTGAACTTTGCCACGCGGCGCCTGTGGGCCTGGCGTGCCGAGGCGGGCAGCAGCACCGAATGGGCAGAGCGCCTCGGCCAGGCGTTCATCCAGGCAGGCTCGGACCAGTTCTGGCCGCACCTGACCGCGCGCACCCTGCCGTCGGGGGATGCCCCGGCAACGCCGGCTGACCATCAAGCCCAATCCATGCATGCAGAAAGGACCACCACCCATGTCTGAGACGCCGAACCAGGCCATCCTGACCAGTCGCGACGGCCATGTCGCCATCATCGAGCTGAACCGCCCGCCGCACAATTTCTTTGATGTGGAGATGATTGCCCGGATTGCCGACGAGCTGGACCGGCTGCAGGCCGACAAGACCTGCCGTGCGGTGCTGCTGCAGGCGGGCGGCAGCGCGTTCTGCGCGGGGGCGGATTTTTCGCGGCGCAATGGCGCTGAGGGGCCGCGTAGCGCCTCGCGCATTAATCCCCTCTATCTGGAGGCACTGCGCATCTTCAGTTTCAGCAAGCCGATTGTGGCCGCCATCGAGGGCGCGGCCGTGGGTGGAGGCCTTGGCCTGGCGCTCGCGGCGGACTTCCGGGTGTCGTGCGCAGAGGCCCGGTTCTCGGCCAACTTCAACCGGCTCGGTATTCACCCTGGCTTCGCGCTCTCGTACACCCTGCCGGCGCTGATCGGCAAGCAGATGGCGGCGTGGTTGCTGTATACCGGCGCCCGCGTGGATGGCGCCCGCGCCAGTGAGCTGGGGCTGGTGGACTTCATCGTCCCCAAGGCGGAGGTGCGCACCGCCGCGATGGCACTGGCCCGGGAAATGGCCACTTCATCGCCGCGTGCGTTGCAGTCCACCCGCCAAACCTTGAAGGCGGACTCGCTCAGCCACATCCGCAACGCCATCTCGCGCGAGAGCGCGGAGCAGGCGAACCAGTTTGCGGGGCCGGACATGGCCGAGGGCGTGAAGGCCATGGCCGAAAGGCGGCTGCCGGTCTTTGAAGACTGAATCCGGCCAAGGCCAAACCATTTCGATATACAGGAGACAAGCACCATGCAACGGAGACAATTTGGCGCCACGCTGCTAGCGGGCGCGGCAGCGTTGGGTTTCCCCTACATCGCCCGGGCGCAGGGCAAGGTGATTCGCGTCATCGTGCCCTTCACGGCGGGCAGCGGATCGGACGAGGGCGCGCGCTTTTACGCGGAGCTGATCGGCAAGGCGCTGGGACGCTCTATCGTGGTAGAGAACAAGCCGGGGGCCAGCGGCCTCATCGCCGTGCGCACAGTGCTGTCGGAGCCGGCGGACGGCAACACCATCCTGCTGGGCAGCAACTCGCTGATCGCGGTGAACCCGGTGATGGTGAAGGACCTGGGCTACGACCCGTTCAAGGACCTGGTGCCGCTGCACGGCCTGGCTATCTCCGCCGCCGCCTTTGTGGCCGGCAACGATTCACCCTACAACAGCATTGCGGATGTGGTGGCCCGCTACAAGGCCACGGGCAAGCCGATCTCGATCGGCAATTATTCCGAAGGCTATCGCCTGGTAGGCGAGTGGCTGGCGCAGGTAACGGGTATCAAGACCACGCCCGTGCCCTACAAGGGCGGAGCGCCCATGGTGACGGACCTGATCGGCAACCGGCTGGACATCGCCCTCAACGACATCACCGGCATCGCCCCCATGGAAAAGGCCAAGAAGCTCCGCGTGCTCGCCATCACCGGCGGGGCGCGCGACAAGCTGTTGCCAAATGCCCCCACGATGAAGGAACTGGGCTACACGGACTTTGAATCCTACGTGTGGTCGTCCTTCTCGATGAAGGCCGGTACCCCGCAGGACAAGCTCAAGGAGCTTGCCGCAGCGATTTCCGCCGCGCAAAGGACGGAGGCGGCAAAGGCATACCAGTCCAAGCGCGCGGGTACCTTTTTGAACAAGGCGCTCGGCGAGTTGGGGGAATTCCAGCGTGCGGAATACCTGCGCTTCAAGCGTGTGGCGGAAAAAGCCAATATCCGGCCGAGTTGAGCCGCCGGGCCTGACTGCTGCGCCGGCAACTGCGCACGCAGGGGCTTGTGTCGACGCAGTTCTGGAAAGTGGCCCTTTTGCTTCGGTACAATTTGGGCGCCGTGCAGCTCCGCATGAACGGATCCATACCCTGTTCAACGCAAGCCACAACGGCACCATGGACCATTACCACTGCTTCGAGACATAGCCGGCCGATCCATGCATCGGTCGGCGAGCCCGCGCCAGGCGCAGCCCCGGACCATGCCGGGCGGGCCACAGGCGACATAACGTTCACTACATATGAAACAGCAAACCAGTCGCACCCAGGAGCAACGGCGTGAGGAGTCTGTCAGCCGTATGGTGCAGGCCGCTATCGAGCTGATTTCTGAAAAAGGCCTCGCCGGGCTGACGATGAATGAAGTCGGCACCAAGGCGGGCTATAGCCGCGGCCTGGCGCACATTCACTTCGGCTCCAAGGAAAAGCTGCTGGAGGAATGCCTGGAACAGCTCTCACGTGAATTCAATGCCCAGCGCAAGAAGGATGGCAGCGATACCCGCGGCATTCACGGCATCTATTCGCTGGTGGACGCCTACACTCAGCGGCCGGAAAACGCGGTCAACAGTATACGTGCGATGTTTTTCATCGTGCTTGACTCGTCCGTTGCCGACTCGCCGCTGCATGGCTTTGTCCACGACTACAACGAAAAGAACATGGCCTACGTCGAGTACAAGCTCAACGAGGCGAAGACCCTTGGGCAGATCCGGGCGGACGTGGACGCAAAATCCGCGGCTTTCATCCTGATGAGCCTGCTGCGCGGTATCTCCGTGCACCGCCTGAACCGGGCCTCCATGGACCCTGCAGCCGTGAAGGCGGAAATCCTGCGGATGATCGGGGAGTGGTTGCTGTAGAAGAACCATCGCCATGGCGATGTTGAGGGTGGGCTGAAAGGCAAGCACCTGGGCGACGCCGGCCGGTCCGAAGCATGGCAAAGACAGCGCCGGAGAGGCGCGCGGGCCAAGGAGGGACTGCTATGGACAGCGGAATGGTCAAGTCGGCGAACCGGGTGTTCGATCTGCTGGAATTGTTCGAGCGGGTGCGCCGGCCGCTGCGCGTCGGCGAGATCACCGAGCGCCTCGGCATCCCGCAGTCCAGTGTCTCGATGCTGCTGCGGACCATGGTGGCGCGCGGCTACATGGAGTTCGACGCCCAGCTTAGAACCTATTGCCCGTCGGTCCGGGTCGCGTTCCTGTGCGGGTGGACCACAAGAAAACAAGGCACGGGCGCCTCGGTCCACGACGCCCTGCGCCGGCTTTCGAGCGAGACCGGCGAGACAGTGCTGCTGGGCCGCCAGAGCGGCAATATGCTGCAATACCTGTCCGTCATCGAATCCAGTCATGCTTTGCGCCTGTCGGTATCGTCGGGCACCATCCGGCCGATGCATCGCACCGCGATCGGCATCATGCTGATGAGCCGGATGGAGGACGAACAGATCGGGCGGATGCTGCGGCGCTACAGCGCCGAGGTGGCCCCGGGCGAGCCGCCGGTACGCACTGACGAGATCATGCGCGCGGTGGAGCAGGCGCGCCGGCAAGGCTACTACGAGTCGGCCAGCCTGGCGTCGCCGGGGGCCGGTGTGATCGCCACGCTGGTGGCAACGCCGATACGCGGCCAGTGGCTCGGCATCGGCACCGGCGGCCCGGTTGCGCGTTTACACGCACGCCGCAAGAGGCTGCTGGCCGCCGTGCTGGCGGTAGCGCAGGACTGCTGAGCGCCGCCGCAGCGGTGCGAAATCAGCGGCCGGTCCGTTCCCTGCGCGCCCGGATGGCATCGAGCCGCGCCAGCAGGCGCGTGGCCTGCGCCAGGTGCAGGCGCTCGACCATGCGCCCATCCAGGTTGATCACACCCGCCGCGGCATGCTCGGGCCGCGCGAAGGCCGCGACGATCGCCTGCGCCTCGGCGATGGCGGCATCCGACGGCGTGAACGCCGCGTTGGCCGGATCGACCTGCGACGGGTGGATCAGCGTCTTGCCGTCAAAGCCCATCCTGCACGACTGCAGCACTTCGTTGTCGAAGCCGGCGCGATCGCCGAAGTCATTCCAGACACCGTCGAGCACGTCCATGCCGTAGCGCCTGGCGGCCAGTACCACCGACATCAGCCAGGGAAGCAGATACGCACGGTTGTCGCCTGGATACACGCCGGTCTCCTTGGCGAGATCGTTGGTGCCGACGACCAGGCAGTCGAGCTGCACCTGCCGGCGCTGGCCGGCTTGCAGGATGCCGTCGAGGTGATGGATCGCGGAAGCCGTTTCGATCATGGCCCACAGCTTGGGGGCAGGGCCATTGGCAATGGCGCCGATCGCCTCGGCAAAGCGTTCCAGGTCTGCACCGGTGTCGACTTTCGGCAGCAGGATCGCATCGGCCCCGCAGGCGGCGGCAGCGCGCAGGTCAGCATCGAATTCGGCGGTTCCCAGGGCATTGACCCGGATCACAGTCTCATGCGCCGCAAACGGCTGCGCGGCAATGGCGCTGGCCAGGTTGTCCCTGGCCTGGCCTTTCATGGCCGGCGCCACGGCGTCCTCCAGGTCGAACACGATGACGTCGCAGGGCAGGTTGCGGGCCTTCTCGGTGGCGCGGGTATTGGTCGCGGGCACATACAGCACGGAGCGGCGGGGCGCGGTCTTGTTCATGGTCATGAGATATAGCGTCGCCAGTGGCGACGTGGACGTGAAGAGTTGAGGGGCAGTGTGGCCATGGCGCGGCACGTGCGCCGCGAATGGCCGCGGATAAGAGTTTCGATCCCGCACGCACCGGCTTCCATCACATATGTGATCGATGCCCCGGGGCCGGGATTCATCACATATGTGATGCCGGGCCCGTCGGCGTTCGCCAATACTCGGTCCATCGACAACAACACGGCGCCGGCCAACGCGGCGATTCTTTCGAGTGGAACCTGACCATACCATCGACAAGACAGCGGACAGCACCGGCTTCACCCCGGCGCTGGCTGGCTGGATCAGCACGGTCGACGATGCCGAGCTCGGCGCGCCGGCTTTCGCCTGGGCACGGCACGCCATGCTCGACTGGATCGCCGTTACCCTCGCCGCCGCCCGCGAGCCGCTGGTAGAAATGCTCGTCGCCGAATATGCCGGCTCGCGGGATCTGCCGTGCGCGCTGGTGGGCAGCCCGTTGCGCGCCGATCCGGCGCAGGCCGCGCTGATCAATGGCGCTGCCGGCCACGCTCTCGACTTTGACGACGTCGCCTCGGCGATGCACGGCCATCCGACCGTGCCCGTGGCACCGGCCGCACTGGCGGTGGCGCAGGCCGCCAGCGCCAGCGGCAAGGACCTGCTGCGCGCGCTGATATTGGGGCATGAAGTCGAAAGCCGGGTCGGCGAAGTGGTTGGCGCCGAGCAGTATCGCCTCGGGCTGCACCCGACCGGCACCACCGGCACGCTGGGCGCCGCCGCCGCCTGTGCGCGGCTGGGTGGGCTCGACCCGGCCGGCACGGCCCACGCGCTCGGGCTCGCCGCGACGCAGGCAGCCGGGCTCAAATGCATGTTCGGCACCATGGCCAAGCCGCTGCACGCGGGCAAGGCCGCCATGAATGGCGTGATGGCGGCCCGCCTGGCGGCGCGCGGGTTCACTGCCAACGCCAGCGGCATCGAGTGCGAGCAGGGCTTTGGCCGCACCCAGGCGCCGGCTGCGCCGGCGTTCCCGGCCACGTTCGAGCGCCGCGCAGGCATGGCGATCGAACGCACCCTGTTCAAGTTCCATGCGTCCTGCTACCTGACGCACTCCACCATTGAAGCCGTGCGCCAGGCTTGCCGTGAGCACCGTATCGACCTCGACGCGCTCGAGTCGATGACCATTTTCGTGTCCGGTCCGCATCGTGGCGTGTGCGATATCGCCAACCCGCAGACCGGTCTGGAAATCAAGTTCGCGATCCAGCATCTTGCGGCGCTGGCGATGGACGGCGCGCCCACTGCCTCGCTCGCGCTGTATTCGCCCGAGACCGCGCTCGCGCCACGCTATGTCAGGGCGCGGCAGCGGATCGCCCTGCAGGTGGTGCCCGGTCCGGACCGCAACGCCGCCACGGTCGAGATCCTGACGCGCGACGGCCTCACGCTGCGCGCGCAGGCCAATGTCGCGGTGCCGGCCGCGGACCTTGCCATGCAGTGGCGGCGCCTGGTCGACAAGGCGCAGGCCATCGTCGTGCCGCGCATCGGCGCGGCCAAGTTCGCGAAGCTGGTGTCGGTGGTCGACACACTGGACCAGCTTCCTTCCGTCGAACCCTTGTTTGAGGCAATGCAATGACATCCACCAATCCCGCCATCGAGCGCGTTCCCGAGATCCCCGCCGATCCGGTCGTCGCCCGCCTGAAAGCAGAAGCCCGGCTGCGCGCCCGCGGCAACCGCTACGAGGATTTCGAGCCGGGCCGGCGCTTCGACCATCACTGGGGCCGTACCGTCACCGCGTCGGACAACACCATGTTCTCGGTGCTGACGCTGCACTACAACCCGCAATACACCAACGAGGCGGTGGCACAGGCCAATGGCCACGCGGGCGTGCCGGTCAATCCGCTGCTGGTGTTCAACACCGTGTTCGGACTGTCGGTGGAAGACCTGTCCGAGGGCGGCGGCCCCTTTCTCGGGGTCGACGAGCTGGCCTATCTGCGGCCGGTCTACCCCGGCGAGACGCTCTATGCCAGCTCCGTCGTGGTGTCGCGCAGGCCGGCCAGCAACCGCCCCGGCTACGGCATCGTCACGTGGCACACGCATGGCACCAATCAGCAGGGCGATGTAGTGATCGAGTTCAAGCGTACCAATCTGGTCAGGATGAGGGGATAAGCATGTCAGGAGACGGTCTGGGTTACATGACGGAAGCGCGTTGCATGATCCGCGATGCGGCGCGCGAATTCACGATGAAAGAGGTGCTGCCGGTTGCCAACGCGCTGGACGGCCCGGATGCGGAGATCCCGATGTCGCTGCGCGACAAGATGGCCGAGATGGGCTACTTCGGCATCACGATCCCGGAGGAGTACGGCGGCCTGGGCCTTGGCATCTTCGAGTATTGCCTGATCTGCGAGCAGCTGTCGCGCGGCTGGATGTCGGTGGCGTCGATCGTGGCCCGTGCGCAGGGCGGCTGGATCATGAAATCGATGCCCGAGGACATGCGGCGCGAATACCTGCCGCGTGTGGTGCGTGGCGACTTCCTCAATGCAAGCGCGCTGTCCGAGCCGGATACCGGTTCCGACCTGGCGTCGATCTCGTGCCGCGCCGTGCTGGATGGCGATGAATGGGTGCTGACCGGCAACAAGTACTGGTGCACCTTTGCCGACGGCGCAGACTACCTGATCCTGTTCGCGCGCACCTCGGCGCCGCCATCGCCCGACAAGCGCTGGGAAGGCATTTCGTGCTTCATGATCGAGAAGCAGCGGGGCGGCTTCCCCGCTGGCATGACCGGCTCGCCGATCCCCAAGATCGGGTATTTCGGCTGGAAGACCTTCGAGCTGGCGCTCGACGGCGTGCGCGTGCCGAGGCGCAACCTGATGGGTCCGGAGGGCAAGGCCTTCCTGCTGATGGCCAAGGGCCTGGAGGGCGCCCGCGCGCATACCGCGGCACGGGCGATCGGCCTGGCGCAGGGCGCGCTGGAAGACGCGATCGCCTATTCGCTGGAGCGGCGCCAGTTCGGCATGCCGATCGCCGAATACCAGGCGATCCGCTTCAAGATCGCGACGATGGCCACCGAGATCGAGGCCGCGCGTCAACTGCTCTACTTCGTCTGCAACGAGATCGACAGCGGGCGCCGCTGCGACAAGGAGGCGTCGATGGTGAAGTACTTCGCCTCGGAGATGGCCGAGCGCGTGACCTCGTCGGCGCTGCAGATCTTCGGCGGCGCGGGCTATACCAAGCTGTTCCCGGTGGAGCGCTACTGGCGCGACGCGCGCCTCACCAAGATTTTCGAAGGCACTTCCGAGATCCAGCAACGCATCATCGCCAACAGCCTGCTTGGCAAGTCCGAGGTCGAGGGCATGATCGCCAGCCGCGCGTTCGGCGGACAGGTCCGACAGTCGAAGGAGGCGGCATGAAACTCTGCGCACTCACCAGCCCCGACGGATACTTCGAGCACTTCGAACCGGGCATGCTGATCCGCCATGCGCGCGGCAAGACCGTGACCGAGATGGACAACGTCATGCTGACCAACATGGTCATGAATACGGCCGAAGGGCACTTCAACGAAGACGCCATGCGGCGTGCCGCCGGCGGCATCTTCGCGCAGCGCGTGGTCTTTGGCGGGATCAACCTGTCGATGGTGCTCGGGCTTGCGGCGCAGGACACTGCCGAGCACTGCCTGCGCGAACTGACGCTGGACAAGATCCGCCTGTCGCATCCGGTCTTCCACGGCGATACGCTCTACGCCTTCACCGAGGTGCTGGGCAAGGAGGACGGCGACCGCGAGGATGCCGGCATCGTTCGCTTCCGCCACTACGGCGTGAACCAGGACGACAAGCTGTGCGTGCAGGCGGAGCGCACCGCGCTGATCAAGCGCGAGAGCCACTGGGGCGGGCGATGAGCGCAGAGGGGCGCATGGATGGCCATACAGATGGCCGCCCCAAGGGCGCGCTCGACGGCATGGTGGTGCTCGACCTGACCCAGATGCTGGCGGGCCCCTATTGCTCGATGATGCTCGCCGACCAGGGCGCGCGCGTGATCAAGATCGAGCCGCCCGGGGGCGACCAGACCCGACGCAACGGCCCGCATCTCGAGGGCGCGTTGCGGATGGAGGCCGGCGGATTTGGCGGCTACTTCGGCTCGATCAACCGTAACAAGGAATCGCTGGTGCTGGACCTTAAGCAGTCCGCCGGGCGCGAGACCCTGTTGCGGCTCGTGCGCAGCGCCGACGTGCTGGTCGAGAACTACCGCGCCGGCGTAATGGAGCGCTTCGGGCTGGGCTATGAACGGCTCGCCGAGGAGAACCCCAGGCTGGTGTACGCGGCGCTGCGCGGCTTCGGCGACCCGCGCAGCGGCGAGAGCGCCTACGCGGGCTGGCCCGCCTACGATCCCGTCGCTCAGGCAATGGGCGGCATCATGGGGATAACCGGGCCGCAGCGCGGCGGCGCGCCGACCAAGATCGGCCCGGGCGTTGGTGACATCGTGCCGGCCATGTTCCTGGCCTACGGCATCGCGGCGGCGTGCTGGCACGCCCAGCGCACCGGCCGCGGCCAGTTCGTGGATGTGGCCATGGTCGATGCCGTGCTGGCGGTGTGCGAGCGCATGGTGTTCCAGTACAGCGCCTCGGCGCAGGCGCCGGGACCCGAGGGCAACGGTCATCCGCTGCTCTGCCCGTTCGGGCTCTTCCCGGCCAGTGACGGCTTTATCAGCCTTGGGGTGCCGAACGACCGCTTCTGGCGGCTGCTGGTGGAGCGGATGGGCAATCCGCCATGGGCCGACGATACGCGCTTTGCTACCAACGAATTGCGCGTGCGGCACCGGGCCGAGGTGGAGCAGGCGGTCGCCGCCTGGACGGTGCGCCATACCAAGCGCGCGCTTGCCGAGATGCTGGGTGGCGAGGTGCCGTTCGGCCCGGTGTTCGATGCCGCAGACATCTTCGACGATCCGCATTTCCGCATCCGCGGGATGCTGGTAGAAGCCGAGCAGCCCGGCGCAGCGCGCGGACTGACCATCGCCGGCAGTCCGGTGCGCATGAGCGCCACGCCCGGAGGCGTACGGCATCGGGCCCCCATGACCGGCGAGCACACCGACCGCACCCTGGCCGACCTCGGCTTCGATGCCGGCGAGATCGCCGCGCTGCGCGCGGACGGCGTGGTGCAGTAGGCGGTGGGGCCACGCCGGGACGACTGACAGACAACACTCGTACAACAAGCAGGAGACAACATCATGCAGGAAAAAACCAAGCGGCTGCGCCGCTGCCAACTGTCCGTGCCGGGCTCGAGCGAGAAGATGATGGCCAAGGCCGCGGGCATGGGCGTGGACTTCGTCTTCCTTGACCTGGAAGACGCGGTGGCACCCAGCGAAAAGCGCCCGGCTCGGCGCAAGATCGTCGACGCCCTCAACGAGCTGGACTGGGGGCGCACCACGCGCTGCGTGCGCATCAACGACCTGACCACCGAGTACGCGTACGAGGACATCATCGAAGTGGTGGAGGGTGCTGGCCGCAATCTCGATGTCATCATGCTGCCGAAGGCCATGTCGGCGGCGGATGTGCAGTTTGTCGACAAGCTGTTGTCGATGATGGAGAAGAAGCTTGGCCTGCGCCACCGCATCGGCATCGACGTGCTGATCGAAGAGGTCGAGGCAATGATGAACGTCGAGGCCATTGCCGCGTCGACGCCGCGGCTGGAATGCCTGATCTTCGGCATGGGCGACTACTCGGCCAGCCAAGGCGTATCCATGCGCGACATTGGCGGCAGCGGCGGCTATCCGGGCGACATCTGGCACTACCAGCGCCAGCGGCTGACGATTGCCGCGCGCGCGCACCGGCTCGACGCCGTCGATGGCCCGTTTGCCGATTTCCGCAGCCCCGACGCGTTCCGCGAGGAAGCGCGCCGCGCCATGATCCTAGGCATGGTCGGCAAGTGGGCCATCCATCCGTCGCAAGTCGAACTCGCCCAGGACGTCTTCTCGCCGGCCGCCGCCGACGTGGCGCGCGCCCGCGACATGATCCGCGCCTATGACGAAGCCCTGTCGCAAGGACTGGGCGCCGTCCAGTACGAGGGCAAGATGATCGACATCGCCTCGGTCCGCATCGTCAGGAACCTGGTGCAGCGTGCCGACCTGATCGGCATGTAGCGGCATGTAGTGACATGCCGCGCCGGCCGTTGCGCATCGCGACGGCCACCCGGGTGCCCGCGAGCCATCGCGGGCGCAGGCTTGAAGCATTCCGGAGAATACCCATGCGTTCCTCTCTTCGTCCGGGCAACGACTTGCCCGTGGATACCATCGACCTTCGCCGGCGTCGGGTGCTGGGCGCAGCGGCGGGGGCTGCTGCATTGCCCTGGCTGCTGCCGCGCCATGCGCTTGCCAACGACTGGCCCTCGCGCCCGATCCGGATCATCGCGGCGCAGGCGCCGGGATCTTCCAATGACAGCACCGCGCGTGCATTCGCGGAGTTTTTCTCCGCCAGGCTGAAGGTGCCAGTGGTGGTGGAAAACAAGCCCGGCGGCATCGGCATGATTGCCGCCGAGGCGGTGGCGCGCGCCAAGCCCGACGGATGCACGCTGCTGTGCACCTTGCACAGCCAGCTGGCGCAGGCGCCGGTGTTGCTGAAAAAGCCGCCCATCGATCCGTCGCGCGACCTCACGCCGGTGGCGTCGATCAGTACCGGCGTCGGCGTGATGGTGGCGACCAAGGGGCTGCCGGCCAACACCTTCAAGGAATTGCTCGCCCTCGCGCAGAAGCGGCCGGTTAGCGTCGGCAACTACGGCATCGGCTCGGGCTGGCAGCTGATGGTGGCCCAGCTGAAGAAGCTGACCGGAGCGCAGTTCGACATCATCAACTACAAGGGCACCGGTGCCATGATCGGCGACCTGCTGGCCGGCCATATCGATATCGGCGCCGGCTCGCTACTCGGGATGTCGGGCGGGCTGGCTTCCGGCGGATTGAAGCCGCTGCTGCTGATCTCCGGGTTGCGGAGCGCGAAATCGCCCGGGATACCAACGTGGGCGGACGAGGGCATATCCGACCCGGTCTTCGCCAACCTGGCCGAATGCAATATGCTGCTGGGCCCCGCGGGGCTGCCAGCCGGCATCGTCAACAGCCTGGCCACGCTGGTCCGGCAATCAGTCACGGAATCGGAGGCCGTCAGGAATGTGCGGGAGCAGCTTGGCAGCCAGGACACGCCATTGACCGGCGAAGCCCTGCAGCGCTTCATCGCGCGTACGTGGCCGACCTACCAGGCCATGACCAGGACTGTAGGGCTCAAAATGGAATGATGGCCGCGCTGAAACCGGGCGCGCTCATGGCGCGTACCGGTCCTTCGTTTGCTCAGTTGCAGCGCGTCCTTGCCTTCCTTGGCCGCCCAAGGCTCTGGCGCCTTGCTGTTGCCGGAGGCCGTTAAGAGGCCCGGGACGGTTTCTGCCAGGGCCAAGACACTCGCCGCAGGCCAATATGCGGCATAAGTTCTGAGCCGAGGCCCGGCAGTGCCGCGAAGCGACCGACGTTCAGTGCATGGACGCGTTCGCTTCGCTGTCAATCTGCTTGCGCAAGGTCGCGAAGCGCTTCTCCACATTGGCGCCGAATAGCGGATCGGCACTGGCCCGATCGATGGCGGCGACCTCCGCCCAGTCCGCTTCGGTCAGGAACCGGGCGGCGCGCGGCATGACCTGTTTCTCCTCGGTGGACAGATGGTTGCGGTAGTACACCAGGTACATGGCGGCGGCCGCTTCCAGTGCCGCTCGCGAGGTGACCACTTCGCTCTGGGCTTCACGCAGGCGGTCGAGCAATTCCGCGCCGACCGTGGCGATCACGCGATGTTCCTGCAGTAACCGGCTGATGATGATCCGCGTGCCGGGATCCCGTTCCACGAGCAGCGCGTAGGCAACATCCTCACGGGGGTGGTGCACGCAATCGCCATAGTTGCGCATGTAGTGGATGATCGTGGCCATCAGGCCGTAGTCGGGCTGCTCGCCCTGATGGAAGGTGCTGACCTGCTTTTCCAGCAAGTCGAGCAGTGAGGCGAAATGGATATGGTCGGTATGCCAGGCGGCAAGCGGAGTCGGGCTGGGGGTGGAAAGCGCGGCGGAAGGTGAAGTCGGAAGCGAGGTGACGAGCTGGGTGGCCATGGCGCCCTCCTGGGAAGCTGGGCAAGCAGACCGTTGAGTCCGATGCGATATCGGGACTCGCGGGGCCCTCATTGACACAATAGTTGCCCTGCACGATTTGAGTCTGACGCAGATCAATACGGCGCTAAGCGCCTCGGATCGCGCAGGGGGGCGGAAGCCTTCGCACGGCGCCTGGGTGAGCCGGCCGGCGCGGTTTGCTTCGAAGCGCAGCACTTCACGCCTGTCCTTCCGCGAATGTCGGGGTCGCCTCCAGCAACCAGGTGCGCAGACGCTACATCGCGTCGCTCATCGGGCGCGTGTCGAGTTGCACGCCGAGCAGGCTTTCCAGCGATGCAATCTGGCACGACACCGCGCTTTCCGTGATGAACAGGTCGGCGGCCGCACGGCGCAGGTTCAGGTGCAGCGCGGCCGCTTCGAATGCACGCAGGCTGGAAAGGCTGGGAAGTCGTTGCCGCATGGCGGGGCGTGCCAGCCACCGTCACCGAAATTGCCCAGTTCGAGAGAGACGGCCTTGATGTGGGCTCGCTGGGCCTGCAAGGAGGCGAAATCCTTGTTGGGTCGACTGCAGCGCACGATGGTCGCAGCACAGGTTGCCGAGGCAGTTGCCCGGACCAGCGTTTGTCCCACGCGCGGTGCACAGTTGGCTTGCAAGGGCCACCATCACTTGGTCTTCCGTAGCCCGTTCGGGCGGCTGTCAATTGACAGTCCCAGGCTGTATCCCTGTCGGCAATGCCAGGGCGACGCCCCCACCTTCAGTCCGGTCACCAACTGCTTGCCTGAGCGGGTCAGTCCAGAGCTGCAGTATCTCGAGGTCAAGTTCGCAGCGCTGATGTCGTATGGTCTGACCGTCAACGTCCTGCAAGAGGTGTTGCCGCTCGATCATGTGCTGGCAGCCAGCTCGATTCGGCGCCAGGTCACCGGGCTCGGTCTTGTGGTATGCGCGGCAAAACGGGAAAATCCCAACATTACAGCAGTGAACCTTTCCCTATAATGCGCCATACCCAAGATTAGAAAAATGGGTTCGCTCCACCAGGGCGCAACTCGACCTCTCATGCTCACGGAACAATCGGAAGCCAGGCAGACCCGCCGTTATGTCGAAAAGCGCGAGGGCATCCTCGACGCCGCCGCGGCGCTGTTCAACCGCAAGGGCGTGCGCGGCGCGACCTTGTCTGACGTGGGCCAGCACGTCGGCCTGAGCACCAACAGCATCACCTACTACTATCGCAAGAAGGAAGACCTGATACTGGCCTGCCTGATGCGCACTATCGACGAGATGCGCGGCCTTGCCGACGCGGCCTCGCGGCACGGCAGCGCGACCGAACGCGTGGAGGCCTTCATTACGCTCTTTGTCGCACGTCTGGCGCGCACGGCGGTGGGCGAACGGCCAGAACTGATGAGCTTCCGCGAGATCCGCGCGTTGCCGGCCAGCCATTCCGACGTGGCGTTCTCTGCCTACAACGACATGTTCCGGCAGATCCGCGGCCTGCTGCGCGAGTCCGTGCCCAGTGACCTGGTGCAGCGCAGCGCGCTGAGCGCGCGCGCCCACCTGCTGCTGTCGCTGGCGAGCGGCGCGATGAGCTGGATTGATCGCTACGAGCCCGAAGACTACCCCAAGGTGGCGCAATCGCTGGTGGACCTCCTGCTCAACGGCATCGCCGCGCCGGGCACCGCCTGGCAGCCGGAACTGGACGTTGCCGCGCTGCTGCCTACGCTCGGCCAGCCGGAAACCACGCAGCAGGCCTTCCTGCGGGCCGCCACCGAGTTGCTGAACGAACAGGGCTACCGGGGCGCATCGGCGGACCGGATCTCAGCGCGGCTGAACCTGACCAAGGGCGCCTTCTACCACCACAACGAGAACAAGGACGATCTGATTTCCGCGTGTTTCGACCGCATGTCGGCGGTAATCCGCGATACGCAGACGCTAGTCGACGAGATGCCCGGCACCGGCTGGGACAAGCTGTGCGCGGTGTCGCGCGCGCTGGTGCATTACCAGTTCTCCAGCCAGGGGCCGCTGCTGCGGCTGACCATCTACGGGGCGCTGCCGGAAGCCATGCGCGAGACCAAGATGAAAGACATGGGCCGGCTGTCTACACGCTTTGTCCGTTTTCTGGTGCAAGGCATGCAGGACGGCTCGATCCGGCCGCTGGACCAGTCGATCGCCGCGCTGCAGGTTCACGGCATGATCAATGCGGCGGTGGAACTGCGCCGCTGGGCCCGCGACGCGTCTTCCGACAATGCCGCGGACCTGTTCGTACGCCCGCTGATGATGGGGCTGCTGTCCTGATCCGGCCCCGTTGGCCGCGGCGCCGGATCAGGCGGCTCAGTTGTACCTCAGTCGTACAGGTGGCAGGCCACCATCTGGCCATCGCCCTGGTCGCGCAGCACCGGATCGACGCGGCTGCACTGGGGCATTGCCGAAGGGCAGCGCGTATGGAAGCGGCAGCCCGACGGCGGATGCATCGGGCTGGGCACTTCGCCTTGCAGTACGATGCGCTGGCGCTGGCGTTCCGCGCGCACGTCGGCCACCGGCACGGCGGAGAACAGCGCCTTGGTGTAAGGGTGGCGCGGCTCGGCATAGAGCTGGTGACGGCTGGCGATCTCTACGATCCGGCCCAGGTACATCACCGCGATGCGGTCGCTGATATGGCGCACCACGGCCAGGTCATGGGCGATGAACAGGTAGGACAGGCCCAGGCTGCGCTGCAGTTCCATGAACACATTGACCACCTGCGCCTGGATCGAAACGTCGAGCGCCGACACCGGCTCGTCGCAGACGATCAGGCTCGGCTTCAAGGCCAGTGCGCGGGCGATGCCGATGCGCTGGCGCTGTCCGCCCGAGAACTCGTGCGGATAGCGGTCGGCCATGTAGGGCAGCAAGCCGACCATTTCCAGCAGTTCGCCCACGCGTGCCTGCAGGTTGCCGCGGCCGCCCGCCATGCCGTGCACCTGCAGCGGTTCGGCAACGATATCGCGCACCTTCATGCGCGGGTTCAGCGAGGCGAACGGGTCCTGGTAGACCATCTGCACGCTGCGGCGAAAGCGCTTTTCGCGCGCGCCGCTGAAGCCGGCCAGGTCTTCGCCGTCGAAGGCGATCCGGCCTGTGGTGGCGGGCAGCATCTTCATGATGGCGAGCCCGGTGGTGGATTTGCCGCAGCCACTTTCGCCCACCAGGCCCAGCGTCTCGCCGCGGCGCAGCGTGAACGACACGCCATCGACGGCCTTGACCGAGCCGAACTGGCGCTTGAACATCACGCCGCGCGTGACGGGGAAATGGACCTTCAGGTCTTCAACGCGCAGGATCGCGTCGCTGGCGTGGGGCGGCCGGCCAGTGGTGGACGCGTCGGGGCGTGCGCTGCCATACTGCCGGTCCGGCGGCGCGACGCTGCGCGCCAGGGGCGTGTCAATGTGCGTCATGGAGGAAGCAAGCCTTGAGGTGTTGGTGGGAAACCGCGCGCAGCTCCGGCGAAGTCTGCCGGCACCGGTCATGGGCCAGCTTGCAGCGCGGCTGGAAGGCGCAGCCGGGCCCGAGGGCGGTCAGGTCCGGCGGCTGCCCCTCGATCGGCACCAGCGGCTGGCTGGTGTCGCCGTCCAGGCGCGGCACGCAGGCCATCAGGCCGCGCGTGTAGGGGTGGGCGGGATGGCGGTACACCGCCTCCGCCGACGCCATCTCCACCAGCCGGCCGCCGTACATCACCGCGACGCGGTCGGCATAGCGCGCCACCACGCCCAGGTCGTGCGTGATCAGGATCAGCGCCGTGCCCATCCGCTGCGCCAGCCCCTTGAGCAGGTCCAGGATCTGGGCCTGCACGGTGACGTCCAGCGCGGTGGTCGGCTCGTCGGCAATGATCAGTTTCGGCTTGCACGCCAGCGCCATCGCGATCATGGCCCGCTGGCGCATCCCCCCCGAGAACTGGTGCGGATAGGCATGGATGCGGCTGCGCGGCTCCGGTATCTGCACCTGCGCCAGCAGGTCCGCCGCTTCTTCATAGGCGTCCCGCCACGAGCGCCGCTGGTGCACGCGGATCGGCTCCGCAATCTGCTTGCCGACCGTGAGCGCCGGGTTCATCGATGACATCGGTTCCTGGAACACCATCGCGATCCGGTTGCCACGAATGGCGCGCATCGCGGCGGGACGCAGCTTGAGCAGGTCCTGTCCTTCGAACACAATCTCGCCGGACTCGATGGCGCCGGGCGGCTGCGGGATCAGGCCGAGGATCGACAGCGCGGTCACGCTCTTGCCAGAGCCCGATTCGCCTACGATCGCCAGCGTCTCGCCGGCGGCCACGTCGAACGAGACCCGGTCCACCGCGGTGACCACGCCCCGGTCAGTACGGAAGCGCGTGGTCAGGTTCCTCACCTGGAGGATTGGCTCTGTCATGGTTGCGTCCTGGTTGACGGCAATGGGGCGGTCAGGGGTGGGCAGGCGTGGTCAGAAGCCGAGCTTCTTCTTCATCTCCTGGTCGATCCACACCCGCGCGTGGATGGGCCCGTTGCGCACGGCACCGGCGCGCAGCTCGCCGTCGTAGTTCTTGACCCACGGCCACCAGACGGTGAACAGGTAAGGCGTCGGCAGCCGGATGTACGGGGCTTCCGCCAGGATGTCGCGGGTCAGGGCGCGCAGCGCTTCCTGGCGCTTGCCCAGGTCGCGCATCTGGAAGGCCTGGTTGACGCGGGCGTCGAACTTGGGATCGTTCCACTGCGAGGCGTTCCATACCTGGCCGGCGACAAAGCTCTTGCGGATCGTCGTGGTGGGGTTGGTATGGCCGTTGTTCATCATGTAGCCCGGCGCATTGGTCTTGGTGGTCATCGCCGACAGGAAGGCGCCGTACTCCATCGGCTGGATCTCGATACGCACGCCGACCTGTTCCAGGTAGGCGCCGATCAGCGGCAGCATCTCCATATGGTCCTGGCTGCAGGCGCACACCTGGACTTTGAACTTGAAGCCCTTGGGATAGCCGGCCTCGGCAAGCAGCTTCTTCGCTTTCTCAGGGTTGTAGGTGAACAGTTCCTTGACCGACTCCGGCATCGCGCTCAGCGGCTCGAAGTAGCCGGTGTAGTCCGGGTGCTGCGGATAGGCGAACAGCTCCGCATTGCCGCCGTAGTACTGCTTGACGATCTCCTGCTTGTTGACCGCCATGTTGAGTGCGCGGCGCACGCGGATATCGTTGAACGGCTTGGTGTCGACGCGCAGCGCCAGGTACTGCCCGGTGTACGACAGCCACCTCGACCACTTCAGCTGCGGCGCGCTCTTCTTGAGTTCGTCGACGGCCGTCCAGCGCACCAGTTCCAGCACGTCGAGCTTGCCGGTGCGCAGCATGGTGTTGCGGGTGGCCTCATCCTTGACGGTGCGCAGCACCACCTTGTCGGCAAAGGGCAGCTTGTAGTCCTTGCCGCCGATCTTCTCGGTATCCCAGTACTGCGGGTTCTTCGCGTAGGTGCTTGAATTTCCCTGCACGAACTGGCTCAGCGTGAACGGGCCCGTACCGGTGACGTTCTTCCAGTTGGAAGCGCCTGCAGTGGCCACCTCCTTGGGCATGATGCCGGAATAATAGCCCCAGCCGAAGCGGTAGTCCCACTCCGCGTTGAACTCCTTGAAGCGGAACACCACCGTGTGCTTGTCGACCGCCTCGACCTTGCTCAGGTGGTCGAAATAAGTCGGGATCTTCTTGGCGCTGGCGCCCTGGCGCCCATAGCTGAACACCACGTCTTCGGCGGTCAGGTCGCGCTCTTCCATCACGCCCGGCTTGGCCGGAAAGCGCACGTTTTTGCGCAGCTTGACCTCCAGTGTCAGCGGATCGGTCCATTTCCAGCTTTCGGCCAGCTCGCCGCGGATGGCGTCCTCAGGCAGCCAGGCGTCGGCCTGGAAGGCGTACTTGCCGCCGTTGCGGCGGGCCTTGGAGAGATCGGCGACAAAGAGCTGCTCATAGACCTGGCCGGTGTCGTAGTTCTGCTTCCAGTTCCAGTCCGCCAGGTCCCACGATAACGCGGAGATCGTGGGATAGACCGAGCCGACTTCGATAGTGCCGCCGTACCTGGGCGCTTCCGCCTGCGCGGCCACCGTGCCGCAGGCGAGCGCAGCGGCCACTGCCGCTACCACCATCGCCACCGAAGCCCGTCTCGTCGTCCTGCCGTCCACCTTCACGCTGCGCACCATCGCTTGCTCCTTTGGGGATCATGAGGGGCCGGTTCACCGTGCCGGCCGTGTTCGTTGTCATGCTGCCGATGGCGGCCTATGCTGGCCGCTTGCCATATCGCTGCTCCTGTTTCCTTTGGGCGCCGCGGCTCAGCGGCTGCCGCGCATGCGCGGATCGAGCAGGTCGCGCAGCGCATCCCCGTACACGTTGATCGCATAGACCACCACCGTCAGGCAGGCGCCAGGCGCCAGCGCCAGCCACGGACCCTGGAACATAAAGGTGCGCCCGTCGCCGGACAGCATGCCGCCCCAGGTGGGCGCGGGCGGCGGCACGCCGAGGCCGAGGAAGGACAGGCCCGACTCCGCCAGGATCGCGGTGCCCACGCGCGTGGTGAACAGCACGATCACTGGCGGCAGCACGTTGGGCAGGATGTGGCGCCACAGGATCCGGCCGGTGGAAGCGCCCATCGACTGTGCGGCATGGACGTACATGTTCTCGCGCACCGACACCACGGCGCTGCGCACGATTCGCGAGCCGCCGATGCCCAGCAGCAGGCCCAGCGTGCAGACGATCTGCCAGCTGCCCGGGCCCAGCACCGACACCACCACGATCAGGATCACCAGGTCGGGGAAGCTCATCCAGGCATCGACCATGCGCTGCACCACCAGGTCGAACTTGCCGCCCAGGTAGCCGGTCAGGATGCCCAACACCAGCGAGATCACCGTCGCCAGCGTCGCCGCCGACAGGCCGATCACCACGGAAAGCTGCGCGCCGTACAGGCAGCGCGAGAACATGTCGCGTCCGAGGTTGTCGGTGCCGAAGGGATGCGCCCACGACGGCGCCTGCATGCGCGCGATCATGTTGATCTCGTTCATGCCATACGGCGCCAGCAGGTCGGCAAACACGCCGCAGAACAGGAACACTGCGCAGATCACCGCGCCGGCCGCTCCGAGCGGCTTGTCGCGGAACAGGCGCTGCAGCAGCGGGAACTGCGCCCGCCGCCGCGGTGTTGCGCGGGGCAGGGCGGCGGGCAGCGACGTGGAAACGCCTTGCGGATCGACGGTCTGGTGTGCCATCAGCGGTGCCTCACTTTGGGGTCGAACAGGCCGTAGCTCAGGTCTACGAGCAGGTTGATCAGCATCACCGCGACGCCGACCACGAGGAAGACGCCGGTGATCAGCGGGTAGTCGCGCTGGTGCACGGCATCGAGCAGCAGCAGGCCCATGCCCGGAACCACGAAGATCTGCTCGATCACTACCGCGCCGCCGATCAGCAGCGGCGCCTGCAGGCCGATCAGCGTGACCACCGGGATCAGCGCGTTGCGCAGCGCGTGGCGCAGGATCACCAGCGGCTCGTTCAGGCCCTTGGCCCAGGCGGTGCGGATATAGTCCTGACGCAGCACTTCCAGCATCATGGTCCGCGTCATGCGCATCGTGATCGCGGACAGCGCCATGCCGAGCACGATGGCCGGCACCAGCATCTGGCGCACGTGCTGCACCGGGTCTTCCAGGAAGGGGACGTAGCGCACTTCCGGCGACCAGCCCCACCACACGGACGGAAAGACCATCACCATAGTGCCGAGCCAGAAACTTGGCACCGCCAGCATCAGGATCGAGAATGAACGCGCCACGTAGTCAGCGGCGCTGTCCTGGCGGATCGCCGACAGCACGCCGATGGGCAGTGCCACCGTCAGCGCTACCGTCAGGGCCAGCACGCCCAGCGAGAAGGTGGCGGGGATGCGGGCCATCACCATCGTCAGCACCGGCTCGCCTTGCCACAGGGACTGGCCGAGATCGCCATGCAGCACGATATTGGCAACCCAGTGCAGGTACTGTTCCCAGATCGGCCGGTCCAGGCCCAGAGCGCGGACCAGGTCTTCGCGGGTTCGGGTATCGGCGCTGATGTCGTTCTGGCTCAGCATCAGGTCGACCACGTCGCCGGGCACCACCCGCACGATCGCAAACACGATGATGCTGGCGAACATCAGCGTCGGCACCAGCGCCAGCAGGCGGCGCAACAGGTAGGCGCTCATGGCCGGCCTCCGCACAAACGTCGTTGAGATCCGGCTGTTGCCGGTGTTGCCGGTGTTGCCGGTGTTGCGGGTGCCCAGGGTCTTGCAGACATGCAGCCTCCTTCCTGGCGGCCGGGCTCGCATGGGCGCGTGCCGCCGTTGCCGGGGCGCCGGTTGCCGCCTCGGTGTTGCGTGATGTCCTGCCAGGCCCCGCCGCCGGGGCCGCCTGCGTCAGTAGCCGCGCAGCGCCGCCCAGCGGTCGAGCTGCCAGTTGGCGTCGCCCAGCCACTCCTGCGCGGTACGGGCGCGCTTCATGAAGAAGCCGATGTCCAGCTCGTCGGTCATGCCCATGCCGCCGTGCATCTGCACGCCTTCCTGCACCGCCAGGGTTGCCGTGGCGCCGGCCTTGGCCTTGGCCATGCAGACCAGCGGCTCGGGCCCGTCCGGCTGGCGCTCATCCAGCCGTTGCTGGCAGCGCAGCACGGCGGCGCGCGTGAGTTCGATCTCGGCAAACAGGTGCGCCGCGCGGTGCTGCAGCGCCTGGAATTCGCCGATGGCCTTGCCGAACTGCCGGCGCTCCTTCAGGTAGGCGAGGGTGTGTGCGAAGGTGGCATCGGCAATGCCCAGCAACTCGGACGACAGCACCGCGCGGGCGGTGTCGAGCACGAGTTCGAGCATCTCTGCACCGTTGCCGGCGGTGCCAAGCAGGGCGTCGGCCGGCACCCTGGCCGCGTCGAGGGCGACGCGCGCCGCATTGGTGGCGTCGGCCAGCACGCAGCGCTCCACGCGTACACCGGCGCTGTCGCGCGGCACCAGGAACAGCGCGACGCCGTCCGCCTCGCCTGCGCCGGTCGTTCTCGCCGCGACGATCAGCGTGTCGGCCACGTGGCCATCGACCACGAAGACCTTGCTGCCGTCCAGCACGTAGCCGTCAGCCTCGCGCCGCGCCGTGGTGGCGATGCGGTCCGGCCGATGCTTGGCGGCCTCGTCAAGCGCCAGGGCCGTCAGGTGCCGCCCGGCGGCGATTTCCGGCAGCAGCGCGCGCCGCTGGCTGTCGTTGCCAAACAGGCCGACCAGCGAGGCACCGAGCACGGCAGTGGACATGAAGGGCAACGGCGCCAGCGTGGTGCCGATGGCTTCCGCGATCACCCCTGCCTCGACCGTACCGAGGCCGCTGCCGCCATATTGTTCGTCGATCAGCACGCCGGCGAAGCCCAGCGCGGCGCAACGCTGCCACAGCTCGCGCGAGAAGCCGGTCGGGTCATGGGTATCGCGCAGCGTGCGCAGGGTGGAGATGCGGGCGTTCTCGCGCAGGAACGTCATGGCACTGTCGCGCAGCATCTCCTGCGTGTCATTGAATACGATGGGCATATGGTGGCTTCGGCGGGTCTGGTGTCGGGGCGGAAGTCAGGGCGCCTCAGGCGCCGGGCAGGCCGAGCAGGCGCTTGGCAACGATATTGAGCTGGACCTCGCTGGTGCCGCCCTCGATCGAATTCGCCTTGGTGCGCAGCCATGCACGCGCCAGCGCGCCTTCCTGGCTGCGCGGGCCTTCCCATTCGATGGCGTCGGTGCCACCCACCGACATCAGCAGTTCATAGCGGCGCTTGTTCAGTTCCGCGCCGTAGTACTTCAGGACGGAAGAGAATGCCGCCATGCCTTCGCCCTGCTTGGCCAGGTCGCGGGCGCGTTCGCCGGCCGCGGCGAAGGCGGCTTCATCGACCTCGAACTGGGCGATCTGTGTGCGCAGCATCGGATCGTCCAGGCGATGGCCGGCATCGACACCGATGATCTTGGCGGCATGCCGCCCCAAGGGCTGGCGGAAGCCGCGGCTGCCGATCGCGCTGATCATCTCGCGTTCATGCGTCAGCAGGTATTTGGCGATTTCCCAGCCACCATTGAGCTCGCCGACCAACTGGTGGCGCGGCACCACCACATCGTCGAAGAAGGTCTCGCAGAAGGGCGACTTGCCGGAGATCAGCACGATGGGGCGGGTGGACACGCCCGGCGTTTCCATGTCGAACAGCAGGAAGCTGATGCCGGTGTGCTTCCGCGCGGCAGGATCGGTGCGCACCAGGCAGAAGATCCAGTCGGCCCTGTCGGCATACGAGGTCCAGATCTTCTGGCCGTTGACGACAAAATGCCCGTCGCGCTCTTCCGCGCGCGTCTGCAGCGCGGCCAGGTCGGAGCCGGCATTAGGCTCGGAGTAGCCCTGGCACCAGCGGATCTCGCCACGCGCGATCCTGGGCAGGTGTTCCTGCTTCTGTGCCTCGGTGCCGTACTTCAGCAAGGCCGGGCCGAGCATGGAGATGCCGAAGCTCTGCAGCGGTACCCGACAGTTAAGGCGCTGCATTTCCGCGCGCACCACCCGGGCCTCGGCCGCGCTGAGTCCGCCGCCGCCATACTGCTGCGGCCATTCCGGCACGGTCCAGCCCTTGTCGGCCATGCGCTGCAGCCACAGCCGCTGCGCATCGGATTGAAAGCGGAACTTGCGCCCGCCCCAGCAGATGTCGTCCTCGTCCTGCACCGGCTGGCGCATTTCAGGGGGGCAATTGGCTTCCAGCCAGGCGTGCGCCTGCTGCCGGAACGTCTCCAGTTCGTCCAAGCTTGTCTCCTTGGTTGTACGCCTTCAGTCCCGTGTTCTGAGCTTGGCCCGGGGGGCGCCAGAATCACGGGCACGACGCAGCAGTCTGGTATTTCTAAAAACGGTGACGGCAGCGCAGCGGCATGACCTTTTATACAAGCCGCATCTGGCAACGTCAATACTCCAAAACCGAAAGCGAGCGAGTCGGGTAACAGATCCGGTCGGCTTCCCAAGGCCTCTGAAGACCAACCGGCGGCCCCGTGTACGTAGTTCTGCGAGTGATGCAGTGCAGAAAAAATCGCGAAATATGCAGCGATTTCATGATTTATATCGGAATATGCGAGTAACAAAGGCGCGGACCACACATCTTGCGGCGCTCGTTGGCCGCGCATGCCTGGTGGATCCGTCGGCTTCTATCCCTGAATTTCGAAAAGGACTGACATCGATCCATTTGAAAAATGAACGGTTGTGCTAGCATCCATCGCAGACATACCGTAAATACGAAAACCTATTCAGCGCCCACAAGATCACCGCGCGTGAGCCAGTGCGGCGCCATGGCAGGCAGAGACCAGGAAGCGGCCGGCACCCCCGCGTGACCTGGCGCAAAGTGGGAGACAACGTGACAACGCAGGTCAATTGCGCGCCGCACGGCGCAGTCCAGGCGGGGCAGGGCGCTACGCCGCGCGTGCCGGTATGAGCGGCACGCTGCTGCGCGGCACCGAGGAGGCGGAGCAACAACAGGCCGAACAACACTTTCGCGATCACGTCGCCCGGCACCTGTCGCGCAACGCGAAAGCGTTCCTGCTCCACGGCATGCTCGGCATGACGGGCTTCCGGCTGGTGACCGCGCCGACCTTCGTGCCGGCCTACCTCTACCTGCTGTCCGGCTCCAAGTTGACCGTGGGGCTGGTGCTGGCGGCGCAGTACGCAGGGATGGCGGCCTCATCGATCTGGGGGGCGACGCTGATCGAGCATCGCCAGCGCGTGATGCCGCTGATCTACCTGGTGGGCTGGCTGGTGCGCGGCCAGATCCTGGGGCTCGCCTTGTCCGCGCTGCTGCTGAGCGGCCGCGGCGCACTGGCGGCCGCAGCGGCGTTCCTGCTGCTGTTCGGGCTGCTGAACGGCGTGCAGAGCGTCAGCTTCAATTACCTGACCTCCAAGATCATCCCGCTGGCGCGGCGGGGGCGGCTGACGGCGCTGCGCAACTTCTTCGGCGGGCTGACGGCGGCCGCCGTGGCGTGGCTGGGCGGACGCTACCTGGTGGGCAACGACGTGTTCGGCAATGGCTATGCCGCCACCTTCCTGGCGGCCTTTGTGCTGACCAGCCTGGGCATTTCGGCGCTGGCCGGCATGCGCGAACCCGCGTTGCACGATGTGCGCATGCCCGCCGGCTTCCGACGGCGCGTGCGCGAGCTGCCGGCACTGCTGGCTGCCGACCGGGATTTCGTGCGGTTTTTCATTGCCCGCGCGCTGGTGGCCTTCGGCATGATGGCGATGCCGTTCTATGCGATCTACGCCGGCCGGCTGCTGGGGCTGGACGGCACCATCCTCGGCTACCTCAGCCTGGCGTACCTGCTGGCCCAGACCGGCAGCAACCTGGTGTGGGGCCACATCGCTGACCGGTGCGGCTACCGGCTGGTGTTCCTTGCCAGCATCGCCATATGGATCGCGGCCACGGCGTGGCTGCTGTCGTGCGCCACCTTGCCTGGCTTCCTGCTGGCGTTCTGCGGACTGGGGACGGGCTTCGGCGGCTTCTTTGTTTCCGCGGACAACCTGGTGATGGAGTTCGGCGCACGCAAGGACCGGCCGATGCTGCTGGCCGTGTCCGACACCGCCACCTACAGCATGATGGCCATCGGGCCGGTGATCGGCGGGCTGCTGGCGCAGTCGCTGTATTTCCCGCTGGTGTTCGTTGCCGCCATCGCAGTCAAGTCGGCCGCATTCGTACTGGCGCTGCGCATTGCCGACCCACGGCTGCGGCGGCGCCTGGAAGCCCGAGACATTCCCTGATTTGCTGCCATGCCAGCGGCCCACGCTGGCCGCGCAGTCTGCCCTTTCCAACCCCGGCACCAGGAGAAGAGATGGAAGCGAGGACGTACCCGGAGTTCAGCACCCACTACCCCTTGCTGCTGACCACCATCATGCAGCGGCCGGTTCGCCTGTACCCGGACCTGCCTGGCGTGGTCTACCGCAACCCGAGCAGCGGCGAGTATGCGCGGTTCACCTGGCTTGCGTGGTACCGCCGCGTCTGCCAGCTTGCCCATGCGCTGAACGGCCTGGGCGTGGTGCCTGGCGTGCCGGACGAGCCGGGCGACCGCATCGCCACGCTCGCGCTCAACACGCACCGGCACCTGGAGCTCTACTACGCGGTGCCCGGCATCGGCGCCACACTGCACCCCGTCAATGTGCGCCTGTCGCGCGAGCATGTCATCTTCACCATCCGGCATGCGCAAGACCGCATCGTGTTCTTCGACGACACGCTGCTGCCGCTGGTGGAAAGCATCTACGACCAGATCAGCGATGTGGTCGAGCGCTTTGTTTACATGTCCGACCGGCCAGGGCTGCCGGATACGCGCATCGCCGGCCTGATCCACTATGAAGACCTGATCGCCGGCCAGCCGGAGGCGATGGACTGGCCGATGCTGCATGAGGATGTCAACGCCACGCTGTGCTACACCACCGGCACGACGGGCCAACCTAAGGGCGCCACCTTCACGCACCGGCAGCTCTACCTGATGACCGTGCACGTGATGGCGCAGCAGGCCGTCGCCAATACGCCCGACGCCAGCCCCGCCGATGCCGCACGCCTGGGCGAGAACGCGGTGCTGCTGCTCAATACGCCGATGTACCACATCCACGCATGGGGCGCGCCATTCGTGGCGGTCTATTGCGCGCAGAAGATCGTGCTGCACGGCACTTTCACGGTACAAGGCTTCTGCGAGCTGGTGGAGCGCGAGAAGGTGACCTCGGTCGGCATCGTCACCACCATTGCCGCGATGCTGCTGGCCTACCCGGACCTGCACAAATACGACCTGAGCAGCCTGGTGCGCGTCAGCGTGGGTGGCGGCGCTCTGCCGCTGGGGCTGAAAACCAAGCTGGAGGCACTGCTGCCGTCGTTCCGGATGAGTTCGGGCTATGGCATGACCGAGACCGCGCCGACCATTGTCACGTCGTTTATCCGCAAGGACCTGACCGGGCTGGACCGCGCGCAGACCGACGCGCTGCTAGTCAAGGCCGGCCTGCCGGTGCTGGGTGTCGACGTGGAGGTATTGGACGATGACGGCAAGCCGGTGCCGCGGGACGACCAGACCGTGGGCGAAATCGTCGTGCGCGCGCCGTGGGCCACCTGTGCCTATTACCGGGAGCCGGAACGCAGCGCCGAGCTGTGGCGCGGCGGCTGGCTACATACCGGCGATATCGCCAGGATCGACCGCCATGGCTATATCACCATCGCCGACCGCGCCAAGGACGTGATTCGCAGCGGTGCAGAGATGGTGCCGACGGTGCTGCTGGAAAACCTGATCGCGATGGCCGATTTCGTGGTGGAAGCCACCGTGGTTGGCGTGCCCGATGCCGTCTGGGGCGAGCGCCCGCTGGCGTTGGTCAAACTGCGGCCCGGCTTCGAGGCGGACGAGGGCGATGTGATCGCCTTCCTGAAGACGCATGGGGTCGACACCGGCAAGATCACCAAGTGGATGCTGCCGGCGCTGGTCGCAATGACCGGCGAGATCCCCAAGACCAGCGTCGGCAAATACAACAAGAAGCAGATCCGCGAAGAACTCGACCGTTTCCTGGCCATCGCCAGGGACGTGACGGACCGGCATGACTGACCGGTTGAAACCACATCAACACAGCGTACAAGGAGCTTGCATGACCGCCATCAACGCAGTGGCCAGCCTGGCCGTGGACGGCAATATCGCCGTGCTGACCATCGATTCGCCGCCCGTCAACGCGCTGTCCGCCGGCGTGCGCGCCGGCATCCGCGACGGCATCGAACGTTGCATCGCCGACCCTGCGGTGCAGGGAATCGTGCTGATCTGCGCTGGCAAGACGTTTATCGCCGGCGCGGACATCACCGAGTTCGGCAAGCCGTTCGTGCCGCCTGGCCTGCCGGACGTGCAGGCGGTCATCGAGGACAGTCCCAAGCCGGTGATTGCGGCCATCCACGGCACCGCGCTCGGCGGCGGGCTGGAAGTGGCGCTGGTGTGCCACTACCGCATCGCCACGCGCAGCGCGAAATGCGGCCTGCCCGAAGTCCACCTCGGCCTGCTGCCCGGCGCCGGCGGTACGCAGCGGCTGCCCCGACTGGTCAGCCCGGAGAAGGCCTTGGAAATGGTCGCCTACGGCACCCATGTGCCCGCCGGCGAGGCCGCTGAAATGGGGCTGCTCGACGCACTCGCCGACGACGCCACGCTACGCGCTGATGCCATCGCCTTCGCGCGCCAGGTGGTCGCCGAGCAGCGGCCGCTGCGCAAGGTGCGCGAACTCGATGACAAGATCGCTCCGGCACGGGTTAACATTGAACTGTTCGCCGCCTTCCGCAAGGCCAACGCGCGCCGCTTCCGTGGGTTTGAGGCGCCGGAAGCCAATATCCGCTGCATCGAGGCGGCGGTCGAACTCCCGTTCGACGAGGGCCTGCGGCGCGAGCGCGAACTGTTCCAGCAACTCATGGCCGGCAAGCAGTCGGCGGCGCAGCGCTACTACTTCTTCGCCTCGCGGCAGGTCTGGAACGTGCCCGACATCGGCGCCGACGTGCCGGCGATCCCGGTCGCCAGGGTCGGCATCGTTGGCGCCGGCACCATGGGCGGCGGCATCGCGATGAACTTCCTCAACGCCGGGGTGCCGGTCACCATCGTCGAAACGACGCAGCAGGCGCTGGACCGCGGGCTGCGCACCATCCGCGCCAACTACGAAAACACAATGAAGAAGGGGCGTCTCAGCGCCGCCGAGGTGGACGCGCGCATGGCGCTGCTGACGCCCGCCCTCGAACTGCAGCAACTGGCCGACGCCGATCTGGTGATCGAAGCCGTGTTCGAAACCATGGACGTCAAGAAGGAGGTATTCGGCAAGCTCGACCGCATTGTTAAGCCGGGCGCCATCCTGGCCACCAACACTTCGGCGCTGGACGTCAACGAGATCGCCGCGGCCACCTCGCGCCCGGAGACTGTAATCGGGCTGCATTTCTTCTCGCCGGCCAACGTGATGAAGCTGCTGGAAGTGGTGCGGGGCGACAAGACTTCGAAACCGGTGATCCGCACCTCGATGGAGCTGGCGCGCCGGATCGGCAAGGTCGCGGCGCTGGTCGGCGTGTGCCCGGGCTTCGTCGGCAACCGGATGCTGGCGCAACGGCAGCGCGAAGCCCAGAAACTGGCCCTCGACGGCGCGCTGCCGTGGGACATCGACCGCGTGCTGTACGACTTCGGCTTCCCGATGGGCCCGTTCGCGATGAGCGACCTGGCCGGCCTGGACCTTGGCTGGGTGAAGGAGAAATCCACCAGCTCGACCCTGCGCGAAATCCTCTGCGAAATGGACCGCCGCGGCCAGAAGACCGGCGCCGGCTACTACGACTACGACGACAAGCGCAACGCACGCCCGTCGCCGGTGGTGGAACAGGTCATCCGCGACTTCGCCGCAGGGCAGGGCGAGCCGCGTGGTATCGGACCAGGAGATCCTGGAGCGCTGCCTCTACCCGATGATCAACGAGGGGGCCAAGATCCTGGAGGAGGGCAAGGCGCTGCGCGCGTCCGATATCGACGTCATCTGGGTCAATGGCTACGGCTGGCCGGTCTACCGTGGCGGCCCGATGTGCTATGCCGATTCGATGGGGCTGGACAAGGTGCTGCGGACGTTGCGGCAGTATGAGGAAACGCTCGGTGCGGATTTCCGGCCGGCGCAGTTGCTGGCGGATCTGGTGGCGCAGGGGAAGCGATTTGGTGATTTGAAGTGAGTGGTTGGGGGGGACGGCGCTCGCGCCGTCCGGCCCGATAGCGCGACGGGTATCAGCGCCCCGTCATCATGCCTATGGCGCAGCAAGCGGACAGCGCGCGAATCGGATTCGCACTATCGGAAAGCAACTCGACGCTGACATCGAGCGTGATATCGCGAAGCTGCCCCAGTCCGTAGCCGACGTCCAGATTCGCGAATCCAGCCATGTCGCAACCGTGAGCGTCGACTCGGCGTGGCTGCGGCATTGCGACTCCGTGAGAGGCCCTGGTCGCCACGTCAACCTCATCGCCGGGCGAGCCACGTTTACCGATAGTCCGCCAAAGTTCTATGCCTACGTGCACCGGGAAGTTAGCTCGGCTGCCGCGCGGCTCGATCAGTTCCTCAGTCGGAACGGTGTGGCGACCGATGAACGCGTGACCGTGATCAGCGACGACGCCGGTGAATTTGAGAATACCGTCCAGGGCAGTCAGCTCGCTCGCGGCAGGATTCTCGATTGGTTCCACATCGCCATGAAGTTCAACACCGCGCAGCGTTCCGTGTTCGGCAGCAAGATAATCGACTCACTGGAACGCGAGTCGATAGAGACCGAAATCACTCACGCCAAGTGGCTGGTCTGGCATGGCAAGGGCCGCAAAGCGTTGGAGCGCATCAAGGCATTGGACGCCCAACTCCTGACGAGGACGGGGTATGAATTCAGCACGCTGTGGTGGAACCTGGATAAAGTCTGCGGGTACATCAGGAGCAACGCGCCTACGCTGGTCAACTACGGCGCCCGGCATCGAAAGGGCCTGCCGATCAGTAGTAGCATCGCGGAATCCGCGGTGAACCAGGGCGTCAGCCATCGCATGGCCAAGAAGCGACAGATGCGCTGGACGGACGAAGGGGCGCACTGCATGGTGCAGGTCAGGGTCGCGGTTTTGAACGGGGAACTCTCACCCGAGTGTATCTCCGCACTCAAGATCGCCGCCTCGCTTCACAGCCAATGCGTCGGAAATGCATCGCCAGAGCGGCATCGGCCAACGAACAGAATTAACCGTGACCTCCTCGCTGCAAGCCAGGGCGCCTGACGAAATCGGCCTCCCCAATTTTTGCGCGCTCTCCTTCGCGGAGCACCTTTTGGCGCAGCCGGGCCTACCGGCATCGCATCCTCGGGTGCAGCGGCCCGCATGACGGGCTTCGTCGCGACCCGTGTCACGGCTGCTGCCATATCTAGCTTGCCTCGAACTGATGTGCGGACAAGGTGGTCCTGCGAGACTCGAAGTGGCCAGCTCGGCTCACACTCCGACTCCACGATCTGTCTTGCGAAGGGCGGTGATTGCGCCTCTAATGGGTTCGTGGCAGGCGGCATTCAGAGGGCAACATGCGCTGCGCAAATTGCGGGTTTGAGAATCCCGCGGGAGCCAATTTCTGTGAGGAGTGTGGGCAAAGGCTTGCACAAATCTGTCCGCACTGCGGCTATGAGTCCAGTCCCACCGCGAAATTTTGCCGTTCATGCGGTGCGGTATTGACCGATTCGGTTGCAGCGCCACTCCATCGCCCGCCTCCAGCCGTCCCTGCACCTGTTCTTTACACGCCGCCCCATCTGGCAGAACGGATCCGCGCCGAGCGGGCGGCCATGGAGGCGAAGGGAGCAGACGCAGCCGGTGAGCGCAAGACGATTACAGCGTTGTTTGCGGACATGGCCGGCTCGACGGCATTGATCCAGGACCTGGATCCTGAAGAAGCCCGCAGCCTGATCGACCCGGTTGTGGCGCTGATGATGGAAGCTGTGCATCACTATGAGGGGTATGTGGCCAAAGCCCTCGGCGATGGCATCCTGGCCCTTTTCGGCGCGCCGATCGCCCACGAAGACCACGCTCTGCGGGCGCTGTTTGCGGCACTCCGCATGCAGCAAGCCATGAGCAGCCATAGTGACAGGGTCCGTCTGGAGCAGGGCATCCCCCTGCAGATCCGGGTAGGTGTCCATACCGGGGAAGTGGTGGTCCGTTCGATCCGAAAGGATGACTTGCGCACCGACTACGACCCGGTCGGCAATACCATCCATATCGCTGCCCGCATGGAAGGGGTCGCTACACCGTCATCCATCCTCGTCAGCGAAGCGACCCACAAACTGACCGAAGGCTATTTCGAATTCAAGACCTTGGGGAGCACCCACATCAAGGGCCTGCGGGAGCCGCTTGTGGTGTATGAGGTGCTCGGCCTCGGCGCATTGCGCACGCGGCTGCAGGTGGGGGCGCATCGCGGGCTGGCTCGCTTTGTCGGCCGCGAGGCCGAACTGGAGCGCTTGAGTGAGGCGTTGGAACGCGCCAAGGCCGGGGATGGGCAGGGCGTCGGGGTCGTGGGGGAAGCGGGAGTTGGCAAATCGCGCCTGTTCCACGAGTTCAAGGCACGCTCGCAGCAGGGCTGCATGGTGCTCGAAACCTTCTCGGTGTCGCACGGCAAGGCGTTTCCCTATCTGCCCTTGATCGATCTGCTGAGAAACTACTTTCAGATCACAGCACAGGATGACGAACGCCGCTATCGCGAGAAAGTCACCGGCAGGCTGCTGATCCTGGATCGCGCGCTGGAGGACCATCTACCCTACCTGCTCTATCTGCTCGGCATCATCGAACCGGGTTCGGCCTTGCCAACCATGGATCCCGCCATCCGGCGCCAGCGCACCTTCGAGGCGATCGCGCGGCTGCTTGTGCGCGAGAGCCAGAATCAGACGCTCATACTCCTGTTCGAAGACCTGCAATGGCTGGATAGTGAGACGGAGGCTTTCCTCAATGTCCTCATCGAGGAGGTGCCGGGCGCCAGGATGCTTCTGCTCGTCAACTACCGCCCCGAGTACCGGCATGACTGGTCACACAGGCGCTACTACTCCCATTTGTGCCTGGAGCCGCTGGGCCAGGCGGAGGCACAGGGGCTGCTGTCGGCGTTGCTGGGGGACGATCCCTCTCTCGCGCCCCTGAAACTGCTGATCCTGTCGAAGACCGAAGGAAACCCATTTTTCATGGAGGAAGTGGTTCAGACACTGGCCGAGGAGAACGCCTTGCTCGGCCAGCCCGGAGACTACCGGATCGAGAAGGCACCTTTGACGCTCCATATTCCGAGGACCGTGCAGGGTGTGCTGGCAGCCCGTATCGACCGGCTGTCCGTCCCGCAGAAGGAACTGCTGCAGACGCTGGCAGTCATCGGAAAGGAGTTTCCCTCCAGTCTGATCCGGCATGTCACGGCGCTGCACGACGACGATCTGCACCCCCTGTTGGCTGACCTCCAGGCGGGGGATTTCATCTACGAGCGCCCCGCATTCCCGGAGGTGGAGTACGCGTTCAAGCATGCGCTGACGCAGGAGGTGGCTGGTAATTCCCTGCTGTCGGGACAGCGCAGCATATTGCATGAACGTACGGCCCAGGCCATCGAGGCATTGTTTCCCGGCAGACTGAAGGACTATTGCAGCGAGCTGGCGCACCACTACAGCCAGAGCGGCAATGTTCCGAAGGCGGTCGAATACCTGCAGCTCGCCGGCCGACAGGCCCTGCAACGTTCAGCTCAGCTCGAGGCGATCGGGCATCTCAGTGCAGCCCTCGATCTGCTCAAATCCCTGCCTGATACCCCGGAACGCCTGCGCGAGGAACTCACCCTGCTGCTGACCCTTGGTCCAGCGCTGATGGCCGCGCGAGGTTTTGGGTCGTCAGAGGTGGAGGCGACCTACACGCGTGCCCTCGCCCTGAGCGAACAGGGCGGGGAAACTCCGCAGTCTTTCTCCGCGCAGCTAGGCCTGTGGTCGTTTTACCTGTTGCGTTCCCAACTCAAGACAGCGCTGGGCCTGGCGGAGCGGATGCTCGGTCTCGCGCGGGACACACAAGACCCGGAGCAACTCGCGGAGGCGCACCGTGTTCTTGGGACGACCGTGTTCCGCCTGGGCGAGATCAGGCTGGCCCGGACCCATATGGAGCGGGCGCTGGAGCTGCACCGGCCCGACCGGCAGTCATACGGTCATCTTCTGCGTTATGCGCGAAACCCCGCCGTTCATATGCGGAGCACCTTGAGCTGGTTCCTTTGGTATCTGGGTTTGCCAGATCAGTCCCGCGCCCGCTGCGAGGAGGCACTGGAGCTGGCCAGAAAAGTCTCTGACCCGTTCGGCCTTGCCCTGACCCTGATCTTCGCGGCCGAACTGCATCAGCGCCGATGCGAGGTGCAACCGGCGCTGGAGTATGCCAACGCTGCGATCGCACTCTCGAGCGACCAGGGGTTCCCACTTTATCTGTCGTGGGGAACGATCCTGCGCGGCTGGGTGTTCGCCAGGCAGGGGAGTCATGAGGAGGGCATCGCGCAAATGCACCAGGGTCTTGACGCCCGCGACGCAACCGGAGCGGTACTGGGCCGGCCATCACTTCTGGGGCTGCTCGCCGACGCTTATGGCAGGGCAGGGCAAGCTGAAGCGGCGCTTCGCGTGCTGAGCGAGGCGCAGGCGTTGGTGAGCAGCACTGGCGAGCGGTTCGATGAACCGAGACTGCTTCGGCTCAAGGGGGAGTTGATGCTGCAGATGCCAGGAGAGGAGGCCTGCGCGCCCGCCCGGACCAAAGAAGCCGAGGCCTGTTTTCAGAAGGCAATTGCTCTCGCCCGTGACCAAGGGGCCAGGTCAGTCGAGTTGCAAGGCGCGCTGAGCCTGGCCCGGCTCTGGCACCGCCAAGGCAAGAGCGGCGCGGCGCGGCAGGGGTTGGCCGAGATTCATGGCTCCTTCACGGAGGGGTTTGATACCGTGGATTGGCGTCAGGCAAGGGAGCTGCTGGAGGACTTGTCCTGACATCGATGTGCGCTCTAATCCGAAGTTCACCAGCCGCCTGGGCGAGTTTCCCCTTTTGCAACAGGCACTTGTCGTGATTCCCGGGTTCCAGTTTCTGTCTACACGCGGATTTGCTGAAGCAATTCCAGCGCCTGCTTCTGTTTCGCGTTTGCCGTGGTGACGAGCTCAAACGTCGGCACTTCAGCGCCAGCGCTGGGTGTGCGGCAGGTGTTACGCACGATCGTGGCGAGTTCGGCCATCAAGCTCGAGAAGCTGTGCACGGGCGTGCCGTCGTCAAGTGTGTGGCGCGCCGCCTTGGCCAGCGCTGCCGCAGAGCGCACCGCAGGCGCCACCGGATCACGCGTGGCCTTGGCGGCCTGATCCGGGTCGGCGAACATCAGTTCGCGCCAAGCCTCGCGCATGTGCCATTCGACGTAGTAGGCCAGCATGCACAGCAGGATATGCGCACGCACCCGATCGGCCGTGCGGTGATGGATTGGCCGCACCTTCAGGTCCACCGTTTTGAGCGAACGGAACGCGCGCTCCACGTTGGCCAGCGCCTTGTAGTTGCGCACGCACTCGGCCGAGTCCATCTGCGCCGCACTCACCGAAGTGCGGATGATGTAGAGGCCGTCGAGCGCCGCCTCGCGGGCGATGCCCTCGCTGTTGCGGCTGAACGTGAAGGCCGCGTCGTCGATGCTCAGCGCAAAGTGCTTGGCCACCTTGTACTTGTCGATCACCTTGCCCACGCGCAGGCCGATCTGATCGCGCCCGGCAAGCTTGCCCGCCTGCACGCGGGCAACGATCGGCTGCAGGCACGCCTCGGTGGCCGCCAGCAACTCTTCTCGCTTGTGGGCACGTAGCCTGGCCAGTTCCGGATTGCGGCACGCCACCAGCCGCTCGCCCGGATAGTCCGGTGAACTCAGCTCCAGCAGATTGCGCTCGTCGAACAGGCCAAGCTGCAGTTGCCCTTGCTCGAGCAGCGGGCGGATCGAGGCGGTCTTGAGCGCGGTGATCCAGCCCAGGTCACCGCCCTCACGCATCTGGTCGATGGCCTTACTGGAGATCATGCCGCGATCGCCCACCATGACCAATCGGGAGAGACCAAATTCCTCTTGCAGGCGCCGCACCTCGGGCATGAAGGTCTGGCTGTCGGCCACGTTGCCCTCATGCACCGACACCGCCACTGGGCAGCCGCGCGCATCGGTGAGCAAGCCGTAGTTGACCTGTAGCAGCCCCTTCTTGCCATCGCGGCTGTAGCCAAGCTTGGCCAGCGGGCAGGTGCTGCCCTCGAAGTAGCTGGAGCTCAGGTCATACAGCACCAGGCCACCGGCGCTCAAGTGGCGCGCGGCGAGCTTCTTCTGGATTGTGCCCTGGCGCGCGAGCAGCCAGTCCATTGCCGCGTACAGGTCGTTCTCGTTGGCCTCGGTCACGCCGAAGTCCTCCGCCAGGGTGCTGGTGTGCCACCAGCGCGTGGTGGCCAGCTTCGTGTGCGGCGCCGCGATGCGCGCGGCCACCATCGCCAGCACCAGGTCGCGCTCGCGCGAAGGCTTGGAGGCGATCAGCGAGGCAAAGCCCAGACGCTGCATGGCCGTGGCCACCGCCTGCACGTGGCCGTGAGCGCGCGAGCGTGTCACCTCGAACGCCTCGCCCAGCGGCACGAAGGTCTCGCCCTTGAGTGAGCGGCGGATGATCTCGATCAGTGCCTCGGGCAAGTGGGACAGGTTGCCCAGCGTCTCGTTCTTGACCACGCCGTCCTCGCGGTAACTGCGCCGCAACAGGTGGGTGCGATAGACCTGGTCCTTGTACTTGCGGGTCGTCGTAACGACGTGAGCGGTTCCATTTCGTGCTGGCATAGCCAGCAGAATAGGAGAAAACCCGCCAATGTCAAGAACTTTTAGTGACTACAAAATGAGGGCATCGAACGCCCCCCGATGAGCCGATTCCTCAATCAGGAAAAGGGCTTCGCGACGCCGCAGCGGCGGCGTCACCATGGAACTTCGGTCTAATTGTGGTTCCCGATGAACGGCGCGGGGGGCATCAGGGCCATACCAGACGGATGCCATCGTACAGGCGTAGCTCAAAATAAATTTGGGTCTTCCGCACTTTGTGTGACGGCCGCGTCGAGGGCTTGATCTCGGGCCGATCTGGCCCCACGTTGATCATTGCCATGAGCCAAGTTCTCGGTGGGATCGATCGTATTCTCGCCCGTGTGGGTAAGCGCGTCGTCTCCGATCGCTGGCATCTGCTGTGCAACCTGCGCGACAACGTCGAGAGGCTGCTGTACCGACTCGGGCCGCAACTGCGCCAAGCCGCGCAGCAAGTCGAGGTCGGTGGCGTGACCCTGGGCCGGCAGGTGTTGCCGAGCGGCACCTCACTGCGGTCATGGCAGCTCCTGAGCGATCAGCGACTCGCCAAGCGGCTGGCGCTGTACGAGCGGGTGATGGCGCTACGCGCCCAGGGCGGCACGAATCGGGTGCGAGCTCTCAATCGACCATCGAACCGTGCGCAAGTTCATCACCGCGGGGACCTTCCCCGAGCGGGCACCCAAGGCGCGGGGTCCGACGCCTTTGGATCCCTATCGCAGCTATATCGAGGAACGAATCGCCCAGGGCTGTCGCTGTCCGAGACTGATCTGGCAAGAACTCAAGCAGCGAGGCTATACGGGCAGTCGCGCCGCCGTGCAGAATTGCGTGGTCCGCCTCCTCTTTCCGCAGGGCAAGGTACCGCTTCTCCAGGCACCCGTGCGCACGATGCCGTGCCCGTCGGTCCGGCGCGTGTTCGGATGGCTTGTCGGATGGAGGAAGCTCGCCGTCGAGGAGCCCAGGAGCGTGGACCACGAGCGCTTCGTGCAGGCGCTGTGCAAGATCGAACCCGTGGTGGGCGAGGTTCGCAGCCTCGCGCGGGAGTTTCTCGGGCTCATGCACCGGCGAAGTCCGCGGCAGTTCGATCGATGGTTGAAGCGTCTGTCGCGCTGCGACGCTGCGGAAATGCGTAGGTTCGCGCAAAGCCTGCGCGCCGACTTACCGGCTGTGCGGGCGGCCTTCAAGCTGCCATGGAGCAATGGCCAGACCGAGGGTCACGTCAACCGGCTCAAGTTCCTCAAGCGCCAGATGTATGGCCGCGCGAACATCGAGCTTCTGCGGCTGCGGGTATTGAAGCCAAACTGAACGACCGGCCTGCCTTGTCCTGCTGGACACGCTAGTCCGATCGCCATCGCAGGCGGGTGAGCTCGTGCGGCCGGCACGAGGCTGGCGGGCTCGCCCACGTTCGTCAACAAGAAGAAGAATGGTGGTGCAGGTCGAATGGCTGCACTGCCGAGATTTCGGTCAGACGACGCGTATCGTGGGCCATGAGGCAGCAGGTCAAAAAGAGTAGCTATCACGATGCGTGGGAGACACTTGCAGAACTGAACTATAATTTCCGTGATGGCAGGATGGCTTGCTGCCTTTGTCTGGGTGGCGAATTGCGGAAAGGATCATGGAACTGGCGAAACCGGCAAAAGCGCGTGGCGAGCACCATGCAGGTGATAAAAGGTTTGCATCTATCGAGCGTTATTCCTCGGTTGCGCGCACCGTGGAGATCCTATCGGATGCCTGGGGCTTCCTGGTTTTGCGGGAGTGCTTCTTCGGCGTGCGCAGGTTCGAGCAGTTTCAGTCTCTGCTCCAGGTCCCTCGCACTACGCTCGTGCAGCGTCTTACGAAGCTTACTGAGTTGGGTATTCTGAGAAAGGTTCCGGTCGGTGGACGACATGAGTACCGCTTTACGGACAAGGGCCGTGACCTGTATCCGACCATGCTTGCGCTGCTTGCGTTCGGAGACAAATGGCTCGCTGCCGGAGAGTCGCCGCCGCTACAACTCATACACAGGACCTGCGGGTCCGCATGCTCTCCACGCATTGCGTGTTCCCACTGTAATCAGGACATCGAAGCCAAGCGTGTGCGTTACCGCGATGGCCCTGGCGCTGGCAGCGAAGTACGCGCGGAAGCCCGGAAGCGTTCGCGGCGGGCCTCGGATCCGGGCGTCTTGGAGCGTGTGCGCCCGTGCTCCGTTGCCCGCACGTTGCAGATCATCGGTGACAGATGGTCTTTCCTAGTGATTCGTGAATTTTTTTACGGCGTCCGGCGTTTTGACGAATTTCAGTCTCGCCTGGGGATCGCCACGAATATCCTCGCGGACAGGCTCCAACGCCTGACTGAAGAGGGCATCGCGACCAAGCGCCAATACCAGGAGCGTCCTGCCCGATTCGAGTACGTTATGACCGAGATGGGGCTCGACCTCTACGGCTCCATGCTGGTGATGATGCATTGGGGGGACAAATGGCTGTCCGGGGGTAAGCCTCCGCTGACCCTGCGCCATGGCAACTGCGACCACGATTTCCACGCGAAGGTGGTCTGCGACCAGTGTGGCGAAGAACTGGATCCTCGCGACACGTCCTATACGCTGCGCTATCAACTGGAGACCGCTGTCCCCGCTGCTGCGTAACACCGGCACCCCTGCCGGACTTGTCCGCTCAGAAGAGCGCGCGACCACTAATCGCCCGCATTCGACTTCCCGGCCCCGAAGAACCAGTCCACTTCGTGGGCAGCGAGACGATTCGATCTCCAATCCCCCTGTGCGACGGCTCCTCGTCACCCTTCACCCCGGGCTTGAGTCTAGGGCAAATGTTACTTGCATAACTGGATGTAAATGACTACGCTAGGCCAACAGATAGGCCCGTATAGGTATCTGCGAGAAGTTAGTTACTTGCATTGAGGGATTTCAGAAGAGGGGACAACAGTGATTAAAAGTGCTTTTAGAGGCGCTATCGTGCCATTGTGCGTCTGCGCGTTAAGCGGCAATGCGTTGGGCCAAGCCAGGCTGTCAGACGACGTCGTGCGGATCGGTGTGCTCACGGACATGTCGGGCCAGTTCTCGCACGAATCTGGAGACGGTTCGGTGAGCGCGGTAAAGATGGCGGTGCAGGATTTCGGGGGGAAAGTGCTTGGAAAGCCTATCGAAGTCGTCGTTGCCGATCACCAGAACAAGCCCGACGTGGCTGCTACGCGCGCGCGTGAATGGTTTGATACGCGTGGCGTCGACATGGTTGCGAACCTGATCAATTCCGCCGTCGCCTTGTCTGTTGTGAGTGTCGCGAAGGAGAAGAACCGAATCGCAATCATAAATGGCTCAGGATCGTCCCGCCTTACCGGTGATGCGTGCACGCCAAACAGCATCCACTATGCATATGACACCTATGCGCTGGCAACAGGTACGGCAAAGGCCTTGATTGGCCAGAAGCTCGACTCCTGGTATTTCCTCACCGCGGACTATGCCTTCGGTCATTCGCTCGAGGCCGATGCGGTGCAGGTCGTCAAAGCCGATGGCGGCAACGTTGTCGGTGCCATTCGTTACCCCGTCGACGCTAGCGATCATTCGTCATTCCTGCTTCAGGCGCAGGCTTCCAAGGCAAAGGTTGTCGCGCTGGCGGGGTCGGGCAAGGGCTTTGTCAATGCGATGAAGGCGGCATCGGAGTTTGGCCTGACGCAAGGCAAGCAGACGATTGCCGGGCTGCTGGTATGGGACACGGACGTGCACGCGCTTGGCCTGAAACAAGCGCAGGGACTTGTTCTGACCACCGCGTTCTATTGGGATTACAACGAAGCAACGCGTGCCTGGTCGAAGCGCTTTTACGACAAAATGAAGCGCATGCCGCATATGGGCGACGCCGGGGACTATTCCTCGACCATGCACTATCTCAAGGCAGTGCAGGCAGCGGGTACTGACCAGGCAAGCGCTGTCATGGCGAAAATGAGGGATACGCCCATCAACGACTTCTTTGCGACGAATGGCCGCATTCGCGCGGATGGGCGCATGGTCCATGACATGTATGTCTACCAGGTCAAGAAGCCCGGTGAGTCCAAGTACGCATGGGACTACCTGAGCTTGCTGAAGACCATTCCCGCCGACCAAGCCTTTCGACCGCTTGCTGAAAGCAAGTGCCCGCTGGTTCGGAAGTAGCGACTCCCTAGCTGTCCGATCAAGAGCGGCGCAATTGCCGCTCCCGACCCATACGCTGATTGCTTATGTGCAATCGGGCGGGACTCCAGTCACCCATTTTTCGTCAATTCATGATGTCCTCATCCATCCTGGTGGTGCGAAACCTGAGCAGAACCTTCCAGCGCTTCACCGCTGTCGACAATGTCAGCTTTGAGCAACGCGGTTCGATCCATGCGCTGATCGGCCCCAATGGCGCAGGAAAAACCACATGTCTCAATCTGCTGACGAAGTTCCTCGATCCCAGGGCGGGAAGCATTGTCTTCGATGGCGTCGATATCACGCAGGTCGCGCCGGCCAGGGTTGCCCGGCGCGACCTGATACGGTCCTTACAAATATCCGCGGTGTTTCCGCATCTCACCGTGCTGAAGAACGTCCGGGTCACACTGCAACGCCGTCTCGGCACGGCATTTCACCTCTGGCGCTCGGATCGCTCACTCAAGATGCGCGATACCCCCTATGCGTGGGTGGTCCTACGTCCATGAAGTGAGGCGGGACCGACCCGGTACCACTGTCAGAATTCAGTAGTAATGCAAGTGCACCTTCGGTCATGACTCGGCCTGCAGGCGACAAAATGTCTTGCATACCGACTCGAATAGTCTAATAATGCAAGTGACAAAAGCATCTGACTAGCACCTCCATTCCACCATGAAGAACTTCGAATTTCACAACACCCGGTCAGTCGTCGTTGAATGTGGCGGCGCAGCAAAGCTGCATGAGCGCGTCGCAGCGCTGGGCTGCAGAAGCGTGCTGATCGTTACCGACCCGGGCCTGCTTGCTGCCGGGATGCTTCAGAAGACCTTGGATGGATTCGCTAAACACGGACTGCGTGCGACGGTGTTCTCGGATGTGCAGGCCGATCCGCCGGAGGCCGTGATCCTGGCGGCCGTGGCCGCTGCGAAAGCTTGCTCGGCGGAATGCGTGGTGGGCTTTGGCGGGGGTAGCTCGATGGATGCCGCGAAGCTTGCTGCCTTGCTGAGTTGCAGCGGCGAGGCGATCGAGGAGGTTTACGGCATCAACCAGGCGAAAGGCCCGCGCCTTCCGCTGATTCTGGTACCGACGACTGCCGGGACCGGCTCGGAGGTCACCCCGATCTCGATCGTGACCACCGGTGTCGGCGAGAAGAAAGGGGTGGTTTCACCGCTACTGCTTCCGGATATCGCGTTGCTTGACGCTGAACTGACGCTGGGTCTTCCATCGCATGTCACCGCGGCAACCGGTATCGACGCCATGGTCCATGCGGTAGAGGCGTACACAAGCAAGCGGCTGAAGAATCCAATCTCGGACTGTCTCGCGCGAGAAGCGCTTCGACTGCTCTCAGGCTCTATCAGCCGGGCGTGTGCCGAGGGGACTGACCTGCAGGCGCGTGAAAACATGCTGATCGGCGCCAGTCTGGCGGGGATGGCCTTCGCAAACGCGCCGGTGGCCGCGGTGCATGCACTCGCGTATCCGATCGGGGCACGGTTCCACGTGCCTCACGGCCTCTCGAATTCACTCGTTCTCGCGCGGGTAGTCCGATTCAACTTGCCCAATGCGGCTAGCTTGTACGCGGAACTGGCATCTGTCGTCGTACCTGGCGCGACGGGCGGGGAGCAGGGGAAGGCGCTCACCCTCGCCAAGTACCTCGGTGACCTGGCTGGGGATCTGGGGCTACCTACACGCTTGCGCGATGTGGGGATCGCCGCATCCGATGTGGCGCTGCTTGCGGACGACGCGATGAAGCAAACACGTCTGCTTATCAACAATCCGCGTGAAGTCAGCTTTGACGACGCGGTCTCCCTGTATCAGGAGGCGCTGTGAGCGAGAAGCCCGCACCTACTGGCCGTGAATCGTACCGGCACTTCTGCGCAATGCCTACGCGGTGGGGTGACAACGATTCGTACGGGCATGTCAATAACGTCGTGTACTACGCGTTCTTCGACAGTGCGGTAAATCAGCATCTTATTGAGCATGGTGTCCTCGATATCGCCAAGAGCGAGACCGTCGGCCTGGTCGTTGAGACGCGCTGCACCTATTTCTCGTCGATGGGGTTTCCCGACATGGTCAAGGTTGGCCTCAAGGTCGTGTACCTGGGAAAAAGCAGTGTCCGATATGAGATCGCTCTCTTTCGGAACGATGAGAAGGAATGCTCGGCGTTAGGGCAGTTTGTCCATGTCTACGTCGACCGTGCCACGAACCGGCCGGCTCCGGTACCAGAGGCGGTTCGTGCGGTGCTTCAGTCATTGGCGGATTGATTGCTAAAGAACAGGCAACACTAGGAGGGACAACAGATGGAAATGGTTGGCGAGGCTCGCCTAACAGCGTCGCGCGAGTTGGTATGGGAGGCGCTCAACGATCCGGATGTGCTGCAGGCGAGTATTCCTGGGTGCGAATCGCTCGAGCGGACTGCGGACAATGAGTTTACAGCGACAGTAGTGTCAAAGGTCGGGCCGATCAAGGCGCGGTTCGCCGGCAAGGTCACTCTGTCAAACATGGTGCCGCCAAGGAGCTATACCTTGACCGGTGAAGGCTCTGGCGGAGCGGCAGGATTCGCCAAGGCTGATATCGAGGTTTCCCTTGATGCGCTGGAGCCTACCGTGACGATGTTGCGGTATGGCGTCAAAGCCAATGTGGGCGGGAAGCTAGCCCAGCTCGGCTCGCGCATGATCGACGCTGCGGCACGCAAGTCGGCAGATGACTTCTTCGAACTGTTCGGCAAGCAGGTCAATGATCGCGCGGAGAAGGCTGCGCCCGTGTCCAATGGAGCGACGTTCGATCTCAGCGCACTAGCGCTCACCGCGCCGACGGAGACGGTGCAGACCGCCCACGCTGGTGCGAGCCACCCGCAGGGGTCGGGCAGCGCTACCGAAAAGCCCGAGCCTGCCAGACAGGCAGCGGCAGAACCGGTGCACGCAGTCCACACGGATACGCCCCCTGCGCCGCCGCAGACAGCACCAAGTCCTACTACGCAGCAGGCCGAAGTCATGGACGTGCTGATGTCCGAAAAGATCAAGGTCTGGATCTCGGACCAGATCGCCGTGGTTACGCTGAACCGGCCCGCCAGCCGCAACGCGATGACCTATGCGATGTGGCTGGCTATTCCGGCGATCCTGGCTGCCCTGGACCGGAATCCGGATGTAAGAGCGGTATTGCTGACGGGAGCGGATAAAGATTTCTGTGCTGGCGCCGACATCGCTGAGTTCGAGAAAGTACGAGCGGATGCCGCGCAGGCAACGGCCTACGAGGTTGCCGTGGACGCATGCTGCGATGCGATCACCAGGCTGTCTAAGCCGACGATCGCAGTGCTCCGTGGGTATTGCCTGGGAGGTGGAGCCCATCTCGCAATGTCCTGCGACTTTCGCTTTTCCGCTGCGGATGCCGTGTTCGGGATCCCGGCAGCTAAGCTGTCAATCATCTATGGGGTCAAGGGCACACGCAAGCTGCTTTCGCTCGTTGGGGTCTCAGACGCGAAGACGATCCTGTACAGCGCTCAGCGCTTCGACGCTGCCAAGGCCCTGAGCATTGGCTTTGTCGACAGGGTTGCTGGCTTGGCGAATCAACAAGCGGCCCTTTCCATCTGGGAAAGACTGCTGGGTGCCAAGACACGGCCGGTCCAGGGCGGTGACCCGATGGCCGAGGCCAGGGCGTTTGCCGCGTCGCTGGCCGGAAATGCACCGCTGAGTATCGCTGGTGCAAAGTACCTGCTTAACGGCATGGTTACGGGCACCGGAGGACTGGATCTTGTGCGGGCCGAGGCATTGATTGCAGCGGCCGCCGCCAGTGATGACTATCGTGAAGGCCGTGAGGCATTTGCGGCGCGGCGCGAGCCGAAGTTCCAGGGCCGCTGACGAGAACTGAGATGAAACCTGCTCCCTTCGACTATTGCGCGCCGGACTCCATAGACGAGGCAGTTGACCTGCTCGCCGCCCACCGCGGCGACGCCAAGATCATGGCCGGCGGGCAGAGCCTGACCCCGATGCTCAATTTCCGGGTGGTGCGCCCGAGCCTGATCGTGGATATCAGCAGGCTGATCGAGCTCGACTATATGCGGGCGCGCGCGGATGGCGGCCTGACCATCGGGGCGTTGACCCGCCATCGGGAGTTGGAGACCTCGGCGCTGGTCGCGAGCAGGTTTCCGATCGTCCCAGAGACGATGGTGCATGTGGCGCACCTAGCGATACGCAATCGCGGAACGATTGGCGGCAGCCTGTCGCATGCCGATCCGGCGGCGGAACTCCCGATGCTCACCCGATTGCTGGACGCGCAGATCGTCGCGCGATCCGTGCGGGGCGAACGAACGATCGCTTCCAACGACTTCTTCCTGGCACCGCTAACCAGCGTACTCGAGGAAGACGAAATGGTGATACGCGTCGAGCTACCGGGCCTGCCTCCTGGCATAGGCTGGTGCTTTCAAGAGTTCGCCCGCCGCGCCGGGGATTTCGCGCTCGCCGCTGTGGGCGTTCTGCTTGACGTGCGCAACGGCACGGTTCACGAAGCCCGCGTGGCAATGATGGGTGTCGGCGATACACCTTTGCGGCGGTCCGAGGCTGAGGCAGTGCTGGTGGGGAAGTCCTTGTCTGATGAGGTCATCGCCGAGGCCGTGCGCGCCGCTTGCGCAACGCTCGAGCCCAGCGTCGACTTGCATGCATCCCCGGAATTCCGCCGGCATCTTGCCGGTGTACTCATGGAACGCGTGCTGCGTAAGGCGTGGCAGCGTGCAGTTGGAGTGAAAGCATGAGCGAATCGAACATTCCCCTCAAGCCGGTCTGGATGGTGGTCAACGGCGAAGTCTGCGAGCGGCAGGTCGAGCCACGGCTGCTGCTATCCGACTTCCTGCGGCACAACCTGGGCCTGACGGGCACGCATGTTGGCTGCGAGCACGGCGTTTGCGGGGCCTGCACCGTGATCGTCGACGGCGACAGCGTGCGCTCCTGCCTGATGCTGGCGGTGCGGGCAAACGGGTGCGACGTGCGCACGGTGGAGTGCATGGGCCGTGTCGATGCCTTGAGCCCTTTGCAGGAAGCCTTCCGGGAACATCATGGCCTGCAGTGTGGGTTCTGCACGCCTGGAATGCTGGCGACCTGTGCCGATGCGCTCGGAAAGTACCCCCTCGAATCGGACGAGGAGATCCGTGATGTCCTCTCCGGCAACCTCTGTCGCTGTACCGGCTACCAGGGGATTGTTGACGCAGTACGGGTGTGCGTTGCTGCCCGCAATGCACTGCGCGATGCGGCGGCAGATACCAATCAGGATACGTGAAGAGACCACCCATGAAGATGCATATTCTGAGCGGCGGTCGGCTGCGCATGAGGAAGAACGTATACCTGCCTGAGGCGGAGCGCGGTGACACCATCGATCTACCGGTGTCGTGTGTGCTGCTGCGTCATAGCCAGGGCAATGTTCTGTTCGACACAGGTTGTCACCCTAGCACGGTCGAAGACAGCGCGGCCCGCTGGGGCGCAATGGCCAAGGCCATGGTGCCGATCGGAGGGCCCGAGGAAAACGTCGTATCAGGCCTCGCGACACTTGGCCTGGCACCGGAGGACATCGACGTTGTCGTTAACTCGCATTTCCACTCCGATCATTGTGGCTGCAACGAGTTCTTCAAACGGGCAACCATTTTCTGCCATAGCAAGGAGCTTGAAGCAGCGCAGGGCAGTGATGCGCTCCAGAGGGGCTACATCCCGGCGGACTGGCAGCACCCAATGCCCACGGTGACGATTGACACGGAGCGCGACTTTTTCGGTGACGGCCGGCTGACGCTGCTGCCCTTGCCAGGCCATACGCCAGGTACGCTCGGCGCCGTGGTGAACCTGGCGCGTGACGGAAGCTTCCTCCTGGCCGCCGATGCGGTCGCGCTGCGAGAGAACCTCGATCGCGAAGTGATGCCGCGCAACACCTGGGACCCGGATCTGGCCCTGGGATCGATTCGGGAAATCCAGCGCTTGGAGCGCGCAGGGACCACCGTACTCTTTGGCCATGATGCTGCCCAGTGGGAGGAACTCCGCAAGGGAGTTGACGCGTATGAATGACCAAGACAGCCGCATCGTTCAACCGGAAGCGCCTGGCACGGATGTCGACGAGAGACCCGGGAGGAAGCTGGTGGGGCAGCCCGTGCGTCGCGTCGAGGATGCCCGGCTGCTGACAGGACTCGGACGCTACGTCGACGATGTGCCGGCAGGGCATGCCCTCCACATGGCGCTTATGCGAAGCGACCAGCCACATGCGCGCATCGTGGACATCCGGGCAGATGCGGCCCGGGCCATGCCGGGCGTGTATGGCGTCTACACATGGGCGGACCTGGCGAGCCTGGTCAAGCCCGCAGTGGCGACTTCACGCATGAGCGGCTACCAGCCGACACCCATCCATGCGCTGGCCAATGGTGTCGTTCACTATGTCGGTGAGCCGGTTGTGGCGATTCTTGCACGCAATCGCTATGAGGCCGAGGACGCCGTTGACGGGATCGAAATTGTCTATGAACCTCTTCCTGTCGAGACCGATCCTGAGGCTGCCGCGCAGGCCGACGCCCCGCTCCTGCATGAGGGATTCGCGAGCAATGTACTTGTCGAGCGAGCCTTCGTACGTGGGGAAGTTGACAACGCTTTCGACAGCGCAGCGCTGGTCGTTTCAGGGAAATTCCGATTCCATCGCAAGACGTCCGCGGCCATGGAGCCACGCTGCTATCTCGCGGAGGTGGACGCCGGGCGCGATGCGTTGACGTTATACACGTCGAGTCAAGTGCCGGGAATTGTGCGCGATGCCATGGCAGATCTGCTGGGGATGCCTGGCAACCGCCTGACAGTCATCGCCCCCGATGTTGGTGGTGGATTTGGCGGAAAGACTTCGCTCTACCAGGAAGAGATTCTGGTCTGCACGCTGGCGCGGAAGATTGGTCGCGCCGTGAAGTGGACTGGCGATCGGCTGGAGGACCTGCTTTCCACCAGCCAGGCGTTTGACGAGCGTGTGGAAGCCGAGCTGGCGCTCGATGCTGACGGAGCGATCCTGGGCCTGCGCGCCAACGTGATTGGCGACGTAGGTGCGTACTCGATCTACCCATGGACAGCCGGTATCGAGCCAGTACAGGTCATCAGCTTCATGCCTGGACCCTATCAAGTCCCCTGTTATCACGGTCATGTCCGAGGGGTGACGACGCCGAAGTCGCCCACCGGCCCCTACCGAGGTGTGGGCCGGCCGACGTCCACGTTTGCCATGGAGCGCCTGATGGACATGGCTGCCCGGCGTCTTGCGATGGACCCTGCCGAGATCCGGCGCAAGAATCTGGTTCAACCGGATCAGTTCCCCTATAAGACGGCAGTCGGCATTGTCTGGGACCAATCGGCGTTTACCGAAGGCTTGGCCTCGGCGATGGAGCGATTTGGGTACGTTGAGGCCAGGCAAGCGCAGGCGCAGGCCCGTGCGGAAGGACGCTGGGTCGGCATCGGTGTGGCGTGTTATGCCGAGCTCTCTGGGATCGGCTCGCGCATCTCGGCTTCGCCTGGAATGCCGATCAACACGGGAACCGACACCTGCGTGATCCAGCTTGATTCCACGGGTGCGATCACGGCGTCTTTCGGCTGCGCTTCGCATGGGCAGGGACACGAAACCACGCTGGCGCAGGTACTTGCCGACGAGTTGGGTGCGAAGCTCGAAGACCTCCGCGTGGTGACCGGCAACAGTGCGGCGGTGCCCCATAGCACCGGTAGCTACGCCAGCCGTACTGCGGTGATCAGCAGCGGCGCCGGCATCTTGGCCGCCAGGGAGCTGCGGCAGCGCATGCTTCGGGTTGCAGCCTATCTGTTGGATGTCACTGTCGACGAACTGGAAGTTGTCGATAGCGTCGTTCGGGTCCGACTGGGCGATGGCAGGCTCTCTTTTGTGGAACTGGCGCGCGCGCTGTACTCGCAGATGGGTCGGGTACCCCCAGACGTGCGTGAAGAGATGTGCGTGAGCCGCGTGTACGACCCGGTTGTCGGCACGACGAGCTCGGCAACGCATCTGGTGCAGGTCGAAGTCGATCCTCAGACCTATGCGGTCCACATCCAGAGATATGTCATTGCCGAGGACTGTGGTCGCATCATCAATCCCCTTATTGTCACAGGACAGACCCGTGGCGCGCTCGCGCAGGGCGTGGGCGCGGCCTTGCTTGAAGAAGTGGTTTATGACGCAGACGGGCAGCTCTTGACGGCCAGCCTGGTGGATTACCTGTTGCCATCCGCTCCGGAAGTCCCCGAGCTGGAGATGGTTCACCTCAATACAGAGGCGCCCAACACGTTGGGCGGCTTTCGTGGCATGGGAGAGGGCGGGACCATTGGGTCACCGGCAGCGATTGCCAATGCGGTCGCCGACGCCCTTAGCCCGCTGGGCATTGACATTTCAGAATTACCGATAACGCCGGAGCGGCTGTTCCAGCTGATCCATAGATCCAGGCTTGAATCCAAGGAGGAATAAGAGCATGCAGTTCGAACTTGAAGGGAAGGTTGCACTTGTCACTGGCGGGGCACGCGATGTTGGTCGCGAAATCGCCTTGGGCCTGGCGAAGGAAGGTGCCAGCGTCGTCGTCAACTACAACGGGTCGAAGCGCGCAGCCGAGTCCGTGGTGGAAGAGATCCAGGCAAAGGGAGGGCGGGCAATTGCCGTTGGTTGCGACATTTCCGATCGCAGCCAAGTGGATGCGATGGTCTCGCGGACGCTCGAGGCCTTTGGCGGGCTCAACATCCTCGTCAACAATGCCGGACTCGTGATCCGCAAGCGGTTTGCGGAAACTACATTCGATGAGTGGCGCAGGCAGATTGACGTTTGCCTGTACGGGACACTGAACTGTACTCACGCCGCGCTCCCGTATCTGGAAGCGCAGAAGGGGGCAGGACGGATCATCAGCATCATGGGCGATTCGTCGCGCGTGGGTGAATCGGGTTTGGCGATCGGTGCTGCCGCGCGTGCCGCGAATATTGCCCTGATGAAATCGGTAGCCCGCGAGACCCGCTCCGGGACCACCGCGAACTCGATCGCCCTTGGCCTGATTGAGACCGCCCATGATCCCGAGTTCGTCGAGGCGAACCGGGAGAAGCTCACAAAGCTCTATCCGTTGCGCCGCCTCGGGCAGCCGGAAGATGTTGCTCCTCTGGTGGTTTTGCTCGCCTCCGCGCGCGGCAGTTGGATCACCGGTCAGGTCGTCAGCATCAGTGGCGGCTTTAGCATGGTCTGAGGGAGAGCGGCCCTATGGTTTGTAGGCCGGTCGGGCCGCCACGGCATTGGGGAGACACTATGATTCACACAGATTTGATTGTTCCGGTATCGGAGCTGCTGGCCAGGCACGCGAAGCAGAGAGGGGAGAAGGTCGCGTTCCGCGATGCAGGCGACTCAATCACTTATGCAGGGCTGGACGCTGCCACCGCCAATCTTGCCAGCCACCTTGAACGGCTGGGGATCGCTCCAGGCGATCGCGTTGCACTCCTGCTTCCCAATTCGGTCAACTGGGTGATTGGCGTGCTGGCCATTGTCCGCGCCGGAGCGGTAGCTGTGCCCATCAGCATGGATGCCACCGATACCGAGATTGGCTATCGCCTGACCGACGCAGAGTGTGTGCTGACCATTACGGCAGCCGACAAGGTTGAGCAAGTAGAGGCGCTCTGCCGTGACCTGGCGATCCGTCCGCTAACGGTGGTAGTTCAGAGAACCGAGGGCGCGCTGGGGAAGCATTCCTTTGAGCCGTTTGCCCGCGAGGGTACCGGCAGCGCACCTCGCGACCCTGTCGACATGGATGCGCCAGCGTTCGTGATCTATACCTCCGGTACGACAGGGAAGGCAAAGGGTGTACTCCTGACCACACGCAGCATGTTGTGGGTTGTCGGGGCTTGCTGGGTGCCTATCGCGGGATTAAACGAGCGCGACAAGGTGTTGTCATTCCTTCCGCTGTTCCACTCGTACGCGCTTAACCTCAGCGTTATGGCGATCCTCGCGGTGGGCGCGACCGAATACATCGGGGAGAAATACTCGACGGCGGAGGCCCTGCGGCTCCTTCAGACAGGGGAATACACCGTCTTCCCCGGCGTCCCAACGATGTTCCACTATCTTCTCGAGGCAACTCGCGAGGCGTCGTCGCAGCCATTTCCCGGGCTGCGGGTCTGCCTCTCCGCGGGAGCGATATTGCCTGCCGCGGTGAACGAGCAATTCGAACGCCGGTTCGGAGCGCCATTGCTCGATGGATACGGCATCACGGAAACCTCCACTATGGTCACGATGAACTGGAGCTCCGGGACACGCGTGATGGGGTCCTGTGGTCTCCCCATCCCCGGGGTTGAAACCCGCATCGTTGATCCGGTGGACGGTTCAGACGTGGATGTCGGCAAGGAGGGGGAGCTTCTCGTTCGCGGGCCCAACGTCATGAAGGGCTACCTGAACAAGCCGGAAGAAACCGCATCGGCCCTGAGGGGCGGGTGGTACCACACCGGAGATCTGGCCAAGCATGATGCTGCGGGTTACCTGACGATCACGGGTCGTCTCAAGGAAGTCATTATCCGCGGAGGCCAAAACATCGCACCTGCGGAGGTCGAGGAGGCAATCATGGCGTTCGCAGGTATAGCGGACTGTGCCGTCGTCGGGGTGCCACACCGCCTGCTGGGCGAGGTACCGGTTGCCTTCGTGGTTGTCCGGGCCGGGGAAGACATCGACACGGAGGCATTGAGAAAGCACTGCGCCAATCGTCTATCCGCATACAAGCTACCGCACAGCATCCAGTTCGTCGAGGATATCCCTCGCACCGGTTCCGGGAAGATCATGCGATTCAAGCTGCGCGACTTGGTCGGAGTCACCGACGCATAAGCGGGACGTCTAATTTCACCGCCGGCCGCGAAAGGCCGGCGCCAGTTACAGACAGGAGACATCATGCAACAAGGTGTTCCCGGCGCATCGCTGGGCTTACAGGATCCGGAGCTTTTCCGCCAGCAATGTTATGTCAATGGCGAATGGCTCGATGCCGATGATGGCACGGTCCTTTCCGTTGAGAATCCGGCGACGGGGGAGAAGATCGGGACGGTGCCCCGGATGCTGGCGGCCGAAACACGCCGGGCGATCGCGGCAGCGAACCATGCATTGAAGCCGTGGTCGCAGATGACGGGCAAAGCGCGGTCGCAGATTCTGCGGCGCTGGTACGAGTTGATGCTTGTTCACCAGGAGGACCTCGCGCTCCTAATGACCCTTGAGCAAGGAAAGCCCTTGTCGGAGAGCCGCGCGGAGATCGCATACGCGGCAAGTTTTCTGGAGTGGTTTGCTGAGGAGGCGAAGAGGGTGTATGGCGACACGATTCCGGGACATCAGCCCGACAAGCGGATCGTGGTGCTGAAGCAGCCCATCGGTGTTTGTGGGGCGATTACTCCATGGAATTTCCCTGCAGCCATGATCACGCGCAAAGTTGGCCCGGCGCTCGCCGCTGGCTGCACTATGGTGCTAAAGCCTGCAAGTCAGACCCCATTCTCCGCGCTCGCGCTTTGCGTGCTGGCGGAACGGGCTGGCCTGCCGGCGGGCGTGCTTTCTTGCGTAACCGGTTCGGCCACGGCAATTGGTGGCGAACTCACGGCGAATCCGGTTGTGCGCAAGCTTTCCTTCACTGGCTCGACTGAAATTGGCAAGGTCTTGCTCGAGCAGTGTGCTGCAACGGTAAAAAAGGCTTCGATGGAACTGGGCGGGAACGCGCCGTTCATTGTCTTCGACGACGCGGATATCGAAGCGGCCGTTCAGGGTGCGCTGGTATCGAAGTTTCGGAACGCGGGCCAGACTTGCGTGTGCGCCAACCGCCTTCTTGTGCAGGACGCGGTCTATGACCGCTTTGTCTCCCGGCTGGCCGAGGAGGTAAGGCGAATGGAAGTTGGCGACGGCAGGGCGCCCGGCACGACCATCGGTCCGCTTATTGATGGCGCGGCAGTGGACAAGGTGGAGGAACACGTTGCCGATGCAGTGCAGCGCGGGGCCAAGGTGATTGCAGGGGGCTCACGTTACCCTGCCGGCGGCAATTTTTTCTCGCCCACTGTGCTGGCCAACGCTACGCGCGATATGCGCATCTTTGCCGAGGAAACATTCGGTCCGGTGGCACCGGTCTTTCGGTTCCAGACCGAAGCGGAGGCGATCGAGATGGCGAACGACACGCCATTTGGCCTCGCGTCGTATTTCTATGGCCGCGACATCGGTCGGATCTGGCGCGTGGCCGAAGCACTTGAGTACGGCATTGTCGGCGTCAACGAAGGCTTGATCTCGACGGAAGTTGCTCCGTTCGGTGGCGTGAAGGAGAGCGGTCTTGGGCGGGAAGGATCCAAGTATGGAATCGAAGACTATCTCGAGCTGAAGTACATCTGCATGGGTGGGATCTGATCGCCACTGGCCGCTGGCTGGCATTGCGCTAAGCCAGCGTGCTGGTGGCGCAGGCAATCCGCAGCGTGCCGCGCCTTGCGCAGCAGCAGAGTTTCGTCGAAGTTGAGGTGGAGCGACTAAAGGAATTGACATGGCGATCTATGAATTCAACGGAATTCGTCCGCAAATCCACCCAACGGCATTCGTCCATCCGCTGGCTTGCCTCATCGGCCGAGTGTGTATCGAAGCCAACTGCTATATCGCACCGTTTGCGACCCTGAGAGGGGACTTCGGGGCGATTGAGATAGGTGCGGGCAGCAACATCCAGGAGTCATGCACGCTCCACGTCAGACATGGCGAGGTTTGCCGGCTTGAGCAAAATGCGCACATTGGCCATGGGGCAATCGTCCACGGCGCCTTTCTGGAGCGTGACTGTCTCATCGGCATGAATTCGGTGGTGATGGATGACGTCCACATAGGCGCTGAGTCCATTGTCGCGGCCTCGGCGTTCGTTAGAACGGGAATGCATGTTCCGCCTCGTTCTTTGGTGGCCGGACTTCCTGCCGCTGTTGTTCGAAGGATCACGGATGTGGAGATCGATCAGAAGCTCGCAGCGACGCGCCGCTACCAGGAATTGGCGGCCGATTGCCACCGCACCTTGCGTCAAGTAGATTGAGTCGAGGGTGCAACACCAGCCCATCAGCCAGGTTGTAGTTCGAGTTCTATTTATTTTCCTTGGAGCGGAGTGGTCTCAATGCTCAAAGTATGCAGAGAGCGAATCAATGTGTGGCGTGTCGAGCGGGGGTGGTCCGGGCGGAGCGCGGCATGGGACTGGTTGCGCCGGCCAGGATCTCTGACCGCGCATCTGCGGCAGTTAGGCGAGGTTAACGTCGAAGTTTTGTACGAGCACTGCACTGTCGTCGACGCGCGAGCGAGTGTACTAGGAGGCAAGCGTCCATCCGTCATGTGGGCGAGGGACGTGGTGCTTCGCGTTGATGGCCGACCCGCTGTTGTGGCGCGGTCCTTGGTGGACGCAAAGGATAGCGCAGGGGCGTGGCAAGCGATCAAGGGCCTTCAAGCGCGTCCGCTAGCGACGATTCTCTACAATGATCCGTCTGTTCATCGCTCCAGCTTCGAGTATTGCCAGCTTGGGATGGGGCACCGCTTGTATCGACTGGCACGTCGCATCGCCCCCGCTTACCAGGTGCAGCGGCTTTGGGCCAGACGGTCGGTATTCACGAGGGATGGCGCGCGGCTCGCGGTGGCTGAGTGCTTCTTGCCATGGTTATATAAGTGCCAACCGTGTGCTGGTCAGGAGGGAATCCACTAAGGATGGTGTGTCGCTGCGGCCAAGCAAGCTGTCGGAGATGGGAACTCCCTGGCGTGCCGAGCGTCATTCACCGCGGCCGGATGGTGCCGGCCTGCATCCGCGCGTAAGACATCGCGTTTTCGTACATCGCTGCTGGACGTGCGAGACCTGCTCGCGAGTAGTGCGTCTGCTAGGTAGCCGACGCCCGGGCCTGAAGGGTCGCTCGGAGTCTTCAGATCACCTATACACGCTGCTGTCCTGTAGTCAGCTGCAAGAAAACCCAAGCTCGCCTCTGCCAACGGGATGAGCCGCGCTGCTTCCGCCGAAGCGACGCGGCACCCGCCATGGGACTGGGGGCCCTGGAATCGACCCTTGAATAAATAAACCGGTGCACAAGGCACCAAGGAGACACGCAATGCGTCATATTGACGTTCACAAACTGGCCGACGATGCCCGCTTCAATCGCTTTCATGGGCTTGTATTGTTCTGGTGCGCACTGATTATCGTGTTCGATGGCTACGACCTGGCGGTTGCCGGCATCGCCTTGCCGTCAATCATGAAGGATATGGGCGTCGATGCAACACGCGCCGGATTAATGGTCAGTTCCGCGCTGTTCGGGATGATGATTGGAGCCATCTTTCTCGGCACTATTGCGGACCGGATCGGGCGCCGCAAGGCGATTGCGATTTGCATCGCGCTGTTCAGCGTATTCACTGCGGCGGCTGGCTTCACCAGCAACCCAGAATTGTTCAGCGTCACCCGTTTCCTTGCGGGCCTGGGGATCGGCGGGGTGATGCCCAATGTGGTGGCGCAAATGACCGAGTTTTCGCCGAAGCGCATCCGCACCACGATGGTCACGCTGATGTTCAGTGGCTACGCTGTGGGGGGCATGCTTGCAGCAGTCCTCGGCAAGGGGTTGATCGAGACGCATGGCTGGCAGTCGGTCTTCATCGCCGCGGGCCTGCCTGTGGTTTTGATACCGCTGATCGTGAAGTCCCTGCCAGAGTCGATGCCGTTCCTGATCAAGTCGGGCCGGATTGAGGAATTGCGCAGGACAGTATCGAAGCTCGAGCCGGGTTACCAGCCTCACGCAGACGACCGCTTCGAACTGCCCGCCGGGGACAAGGCGGATGATGCACCGATCCGCCACCTGTTCCAGGAGGGGCGAGGCATCAGCACCCTCATGTTCTGGATCGCGTTCTTCATGTGCCTGTTCATGGTGTATGCGCTCAGTTCCTGGCTGGCCAAGCTGATGGCAGACGCCGGCCATAGCCTCGGCTCGGCCCTGACTTTCGTACTGGTGCTGAACTTCGGCGCCGTCATCGGGGCGGTCAGTGGTGGCTGGCTTGCCGATCGCTTCCACATTAAATATGTGTTGATCTTCTTCTTCGCGCTGGCCGCGGTGTCTATCTCGATGCTTGGTCATCCGGTGCCGATCGGCGTCCTCTACTTCCTGGTCGGCATGGCCGGCGCGACGACCATCGGCACACAGATCCTGGCCTATGCGTACGTTGGCCAGTTCTACCCCATGGCCGTGCGTTCGACGGGTATCGGCTGGGCTTCAGGCGTCGGGCGGAGTGGAGCGATTCTTGCGCCGATCGTGATCGGCACGCTGGTCGGGATGCGCCTGCCGCTGCAGCAGAACTTTATGGCGATTGCGGTTCCGGCGCTTATTGCACTGATCGCCATCGCGTTGGTGAACCATGCTCGCTCCGCCTCGGCAAATGATCAAAGCAGGAATGCTGGGATTCCGAGTGCTGCGTCCGTTGGCGCGCGTCCGACCGCGCTGCGGCGGTAATGCCAGCCAAGGGAGGCGGGGCCCTCCGGTAGCTATGGCCACTCGAAGGCAACACGGTCCAGACGGGCCCATAGGGACTCACCCGTCCCTATGGGAGTTCGCCCGCTGGTCGACTCCGCATCACAAGCAACTTTGTTGTGGCCTAGCAGGCTGCTGAAGTACTCGACGCGCAGCCGCGCGCCATTCCCCGCGCCGCTGCTTCCTTCGATCTTCTTCTCACATCCTGAAACCTGGACGTCATTTCACCCCGCTTTTCAGCGAAATGACGTCCGTTCCTGGTCTCATTACCGCGATTACTGCAACTGCGGACGGATTTGTCCCAGCGAACGCATGCGCACGAGGTTGTAAGCAGCCATGCTCAGCACAAATATCTGATCGACCTTCTTCAGTCCGCGCACCATCACCTGGCGCATGCGGCCCACCGTCTTGGCCCAGCCAAAGCCTTGCTCGATCAGCTTGCGCTTTTGCTGCGAGATGGCATAACCCTCGCTGCAAGCGATGGCATCAGGAACGGCCGAGCTTCGCCCGGAGGTGTTTTGTGCCACGTGCGGCGTGACCTTCATCTCCAGGCATGCCTGAATGAACTCTCGTGCGTCATAGCCCTTGTCCGCGCCCACCGTGACCTCGGCGCTCGGGTCGTCAGTCGCCTGCCGGGCATCGTTGAGCATAACCTTGGCAGCCTCGCGCTCTGCGTGCCCATCAGCATTGGTCACCATGGCACTGACTACCAGGCCATGGCGGTTATCGCTCAGGGTATGACCCATGTAGCGCAGCTCACTGCCGGTCTTACCTTTGCGGTAGAGCTTGGCATCGGGATCGGTCTTGGACTGGTGCGTCTCGTTGCTGCGCTGGCGACCCTTGAAGTTGCCGCCATCGTTGTCGTCCTTGTCGCTGCCATCCTTGCGCACAAAGCTCTTGTGGCCTGCCCACGCCTGAATCAGCGTGCCGTCCACACTGAAGTGCTCGCCCGACAGCCAGTCCTTCTTCTGTGCGATGGCCAGCACCTCGTTGAAGAACTCGATCACCGCATCGTGCTGGATCAGGCGTGCGCGGTTCTTCGTGAACACGCTCGGGACCCACACTGCGTCGTCCATTGCCAACCCAATGAACCAGCGAAACAGCAAGTTGTACTGGGTCTGTTCCATAAGCTGGCGCTCGGACCGAATGCTGTAGAGCACCTGCAGCAGCATCGCGCGCAACAGTTTCTCCGGCGGGATGCTGGGGCGGCCACCCTTGATATCGGCCTCGTACATCCCGGCGAACAGCCGGTCCATCTTGGCCAGCGCTTGATTGACCATGGTGCGGATCGGGCGCAGCGGATGCGACTTCGGTACGAAATCGTCCAGTCGCCGCATGGTGAACAAGCTTTCGGTAAAGGTGTCTGCGCCGCGCATGCGATATCGGAGTGAGTCGTGTCGAGTTCTTAGATCAACGCTTCGGCACGTCGCTGCGCTGACCTCCGCTCTAGGTATTTCAGCAGCCTGCTAGTCTTACTGTGTCATTAGTTTAGGGGCTACCAGCGCAAAACGGACATCGATGGAGTCGTTGGGCAATGAAAGCAGCAATGCGCCAGCGTAGGCTGGTGATGGAATCAGGCACGTGTCGCTGTGCGCGCTGGGGAGCCGCGCGGCACGTAATCCGAGGGTAAGGCAGACTGGCTGCGGATTGCGCCGTTTTTTTTACTGCCGCCCTGGATCAGGCGCTGTGCGACGAGAAATCCGTAAGCAGCAATGCATAGGGATGCGTGGTGGTGAAAACCGCGCCAACCCCGTCCTTCATAGTGGCCCAGACCAAACTCCTGCTTGAGGTCCTGGTAATCGCGCTCGATGCGCCAGCGCATCTTCGCTACGTGGACCAGATGTTCGAGCGGTGCGCTTTCGGGCAGTGTGGACAACCAGTATTTGATCGGTTCGGACTCGCCTTCGGGCCATTCGATAAGCAGCCATTCTTCGTCACGCAGCGTGGCTCGCCAGTAATCGCGGTGCGACGTGCGGATGCGAACCGCGGAAAATCGCGAACTCAGCATGGCTCGGGTGCCTTCACGCCAGGTAATGGTGCGATAGCAGGATTGATCGAGCCCAAGCGCCAGCGTCTTGACCGAGAGCGGCTTATGTCCCGGCGCCCGGCGCAGCAGGCTGCGCGGACGGCCTGGCTTGCCGATTGCAGGTTCAGCCGGCAATGGTGCGGTGCCCCGCGCCCATACATGGGTACTGGACTGCGTCCCTACCGCGTACTGCAACCCGAGTTCACTGACAGCATCTCGAAACGCGGTGTCATTGCCATAAGCGGCGTCAGCCAGCACGATGCCATCTGGCGCCCCGCTTTGCCGCGCCTGGCGCAGTTGCATCGCCGCGATCTGCGGTTTGGTCGCGAACACGATCTCATCCGGCACCCCAGTTCGCTGCCGCCTTTCCGGATCGTCGCACCACTCCTGAGGCAGATAGAGCTGGTACGCCACCGGTAAGCTGGCTTCTTCAGTAGCTACCGACAGACTCACCGCCACCTGGCAATTGTCCTGCTTGCCCAACTGCCCGCAGTATTGTCTCGCCACCCCAACCGAATGCTTACCCTTCTTGGGAAAGCCGGTGTCATCGATGATCCAGAACAACCCGTTCGCCGGATTCATGTGCGGCAACACCCAGCGCCTCACCTGCTCAAGCAGCGCTGCATCGGACCATTCCGACTTCGACACGAAATGATGCAGCGATTGGTGTCGCGCGCTTATTCGCTCCGGCTCTAAATGCGCCGCCAGAGGTTCGACGCTCTTGCGTTTGATCGGCAACATCAGCCCCTGGCAATAGCCCGCCAGCCCCGATCTCCTGTCACTGTGCCCGAGCGCCTCACAGAGATGTTCCAGATACTCGTCGAACGACGCTTCCCAGTCCATGGATTCCTCATGCCAAGTCTGAAGAAGACTCTATAATGACATGAATTTATTGACACAGTAAGACTAGGTCGAGCCCGCGCTCGGCTAAACGGGTCTATCTCCGGAGCGGCCTGATATGAAGGGAATGCCGCTCCGGGTAAATCGCAACGCGCCTGCCTTTCCCCCGGATACCAGCGGCCGGCTGATATCTCATCGAGATCGGATCTTCCGGGCTGCCGCCGCCTCAACGCATTGCCAAGCACCAGGGCAGGCCTATGCAGCCTGAGCGGGAGTATCGTCCAATACTTCTGCGAGCACCCGCAGCGCCGCATCTCGCGCGTTCGCGACGTGAGTTCGCGCAGCGAGCTCGGCGCCATCCTCATCCCTAGCCTTGATCAGCTTGTGTAGCTTGTCTATCTCGCGCAAGCTGGCCGGCAGCCGATCGGGGTGCATCAGAGACGTGGTGCGCAGCAGGTTGATCCGGCTGTAGAGGCTGACCAGTGATTCCTTGATCAGGGAGTTCCCGCAATGATCGAGAAGTACGTCGTAAAGCTGCGTCTTTGCCCGTAACACGCCTTCCTTGTTTTGTGCCAGGGCTTGCGCACGCAGTTCCTTGACTGCCGCGCCAAAGCTGGCAATCGCAGTGCTGTCCGCAAGACGCGCGAACTCGCGCGCGGCGAAACCCTCGAGCAATCCCCGCATGGCGTAGAGTTCTACCGCTTCACTGACCGAGATTACTGCGACGACAGGGCCCTTGTGCGGAATATTGCGCACAAGCTTTTCGGCTTCCAGTTTTCGGGGAGACTTTGGGCAGGCACATGCCTTCCCCGATGCGTACTGCTCACCTTCAGTGCAGATAACCTGACGCGCCATCCCACAGCAGCTTCATGGCGGTGACCACCAGCAAGCCGTAGCAGGCCCTGTACATTTGGCGCTGGTCCAACTTGCCATGCAGGCGCCAGCCCAGCCAGACGCCGGAGGGAACGGCGAGAAGGCAAATCGCCATCAAAGTCCAGACGGCGCCCACCGGCTTGGCCAGCGCCAACCATGGCGCCGCCTTAATGATGTTGCCTACTGTGAAGAACAGGCTGGTTGTCCCGGCATAGACCTGTTTGCTAAGGCCAAGCGGCAACAGGTACATCGCCAGCGGCGGCCCACCAGAGTGTGCGACCATGGTGGTGATTCCCGATGTCAAGCCGGCGGCTATGGCCTTGGGCGAAGAGCGTGGCCGCACCACGACTTCTCCGCCGCGCATAAACCACAGGCCGACGAAAATCAGCGTGACTGCTGCCATCACGATGGCGATAGCGCGATGATCCAGCACCCGAAACAGCACGTAGCCGATCCCAATGCCGACCATCAGCCCGGGCACCAGCAAAAGGAGGTCAGGCTTGGACCAGGTGGAGGGCTTCCAATAGCGCAGGCTGAACAGATCCATCGCGATGAACAGGGGCGCAAGCAGGCCGCCCGCCGCCACCGGCTCCATCACGAGCGACAGCAGTGGAATACCGACGATGGCAAAGCCACCACCGAAGGCGCCCTTCATAAAGCAGATCAGGAAGACACCCGCGAAAGTGACGAGGATGGTGGTGGCGTTCAGTTCCATGTTGCCCATCTCCCTTCGCCCCAACGGCCGGCAGAGCGGCCATACAGAAGTGCGCCGCCGCCCATGGCCTGTGCGGTGGCTTGTGTGAGGTTCGTATGCATTGCAGGCACAACTTGAATTGCGACTCCGCCAAACGCCCCGAGCAGGATGTTGAGCGCTTATGAGGCCAAACGAGCGCAGCGGTCTGCCTGAGCACCAGGGTATCGGCGAAGAACAAGGACGCATCGTAGTCCACTACATCAGTACAATCAAATTATTGTCATGAATACAATCTCCAATACACCAAGAGTGCTACGAGCAACTGGTGGACCGGATGTCGGATGACATTCGTGAGGCCGACTGAAGCCTGGAACTGCGATGCATACCCACCGCCAATTGGCTGTCTACGAAGGCATCTCGTTAGCCAGAGCAACAACGCTTCGGGCCGGCGCCGAACAAGGTGGCTCGCGCGGCGGCGTCGCCTAGGTGGAACGGCTGCGGATCGAATACGCGTGCGATCAAGGAACTGGAAGAAGACCCTTCTGGGCTTGTCACGCGGGTGCGCCTTACGCCTTCCCGGTCCAGCCGATCCGATGACTGGCGAGTTTGCCGCCGCTATGCATGGTCTCATTGCACTGCAACGCCACGCGACGCCGGACGAGATCGCCGGCATGGTGGCCTACATCGCGGGTCCGGAAGCCGGATTCGTGACGGGCGCGAGCCTAATGATCGATGGCGGATTCAGCGCCTGATCCTGCGCCGCAATCGGCTAGGCGGATGGCGCTGGTCTGCACGCTCCAGTCCCCACGATGAAACGATGACCCAGATTCTTCCGCATGGATGAAGTGTGTTTTCCGGGCGTGCTATTTCCTTTCGGCGCGCGCAAAGCTACGGTTCTGAACAACCGTATCCCGCGACGCAAAGGAGCCCATGCAAACGTCACAGCCATTCATCTATGAGGCGCATGCGGCCCGCGTCGTGTTCGGTGCGGGCACGTCGGGCCAGGTTGCGGAAGAGATCGAGCGCCTTGGCGCCAGGCGCGCCTTGGTGCTCTGTACGCCAAACCAGGTAGCCGACGCCCAGCGCATCTCGGACCTGCTGGGTTCGCTGTCGGCCGGCATCTTCGCCGGCGCGGTCATGCATGTGCCAGTTGAGAGCGCCCGCGAAGCCGTGGCACGTGCCCGTACGGCCGGCGCCGACTGCGTGGTGGCCATCGGCGGTGGTTCGACCACCGGCCTGGGCAAAGCCATAGCACTGGAAACCGGCATGCCGATCCTGGCCATTCCGACCAGTTACGCCGGCTCGGAGATGACACCCATCTACGGACTCACGGAAGCGGGCCTCAAGAAGACCGGCCGTGACCTGCGCGTGCTGCCGCGTGCCGTCATCTATGACCCGGCACTGACGGTCGGGCTGCCAGCCGGGTTGACCGTGACCAGCGGCCTGAACGCGATTGCCCATGCCGCCGAAGGCCTCTACGCCCGCGACGCCAACCCGGTGATGTCGCTGATGGCCGAGGAGGGCATCCGGGCTCTGGCCAGCGGCATTCCCGCTGTCTTCCGTGAACCCGCCGATCTCGACGCACGCGCGCAGTGCCTGTATGGCGCATGGCTGTGCGGCACCGTGCTCGGCAGCGTCGGCATGGCGCTGCATCACAAGCTGTGCCACACGCTGGGCGGCAGCTTCAACCTGCCGCATGCCGAGACCCACACCATCGTGCTGCCCCATGCCATCGCGTACAACGCGGCGGCGGCACCGGAGGCGATGGCGCGTATCCAGCGGGCCACCGGCACCACCGGTGTTTCGGCGCCGGCGGCCTTGTTCGACCTCGCCGCGCGCCATGGCGCGCCGGTCGCACTGCGCGATATCGGCATGCGCGAGCAAGACCTCGACCGCGCGGCCGACATCGCGCTGGCCAACCCCTACTGGAATCCCCAGCCGATCGAGCGCGAGGCCATCAGGGCCTTGTTGCAGGCTGCCTACGATGGCGTGCGGCCGGCATGAGGTCGTGAACGCTGACAAGCAAGAAACAGGAGCACGAGCATGAAGATTGGCTTTATCGGAACCGGCAAGATTGGCTTGCCGATGGCGCGCCATCTGGCCGCGGCTGGAAACGAAGTGCTGATTTTCGACGTGGCGCCCACCCAGGTGGCGGCCGCGCGGCAGGCGGGGCTGTCCGCCGCGCCGTCGCTTGCCGAAGCGGTTGCCGAGGCAGAGGTGGTGTTCAGTTCCATGCCAAACGATGCCGCGTTCACGGCGGTCTCCGGCCAGGTCGCTGCCGCCGCCAGGCCGGGTACGCTCTACATCGACACCAGCACGGTTTCTCCGCAAACCTCGGCCGCCGCTGCCCCGGCGCTGGCTGCGCGCGATATTGGCTACCTGCGCGTCACCGTATCGGGAAACAACCACATGGCCGAAGCGGCCAAACTGACCGCACTGGTGTCTGGGCCGGCTGCCGCCTACGAACGCGTCAAGCCGCTGCTGGCCGCACTGGGCCCGGCGCAGTTCTATCTTGGCGAGGCCGAGGAGGCGCGCCTGATGAAGCTGGTCGTCAACCTGCTGATCGGCCTGACCAGCGGCATGCTGGCCGAAGCGCTGACGCTGGGCAAGAAAGGGGGCCTGGACTGGGCGGCCATGTGGGAGGTGATCACCGCCAGCGCCGTGGCCTCGCCGATCGTCAAGGCAAAGTCCGCGCAACTGGCCGTGCATGACTACACACCTACCTTCACGGTGGACCAGATGCTCAAGGACGTCGGGCTGATCCTCGACGCTGGCGCGCAACTGCGCGTGCCGATGGGGCTGACTGCGTTGCTGGGCCAAATGCTGCAGGGCGCCGCCGCGCAGGGCATGGCGGGCGACGACTATGCCGCCGTGATCAAGTCGGCGGGACTGGCCGCCGGCCTGCAGCCGTGCTAGGCATTGCCCGGTGCCAGCGCTGGCCTACGAGGTCCACTTGCGCTCGTAGTCCATGCGCTGGAAATGGCTCACCAGGAACTCAATGAACAGCCGCACCCGTGCCGGCAGGTGGTTCCTGGTCTGGAAGGCGATATTGACGGTCAGCCGCGGCAGGTCCCAGTCATCGAGCACGGGGATCAGCCGCCCCGCGACGATGTCGTCGTAGATGATGTACTTGGGCTGCACCAGGATGCCCATGCCGTCCAGTGCGGCCGCGCGCAGCACCTGGCCCTCGTTGGACTCCATCTTGCTGCGCACTGTCACCACGCGTTTTTCGTCGCCCCGGGTGAACGCCAGCTCATTGGGGCGGTTGGCGTAGGTGTAGATCATCATCTCGTGATTGACCAGGTCTTCCACGCTGCGCGGCGTGCCCTTGCGGTCGAGATAGCGCGGCGAGGCCGTCAGCACGCGCCGGGTTTCTGCCAGGCGGTGCACGGTCAGGTTGGAGTCAGGCTCGAACTCGCGCGTGCGGATGGCCAGGTCGATGCCGCTGTCCATGATGTCGTAGTAGCGGTTGGCGGTCAGGATATTGACGTTCACCTTCGGGTAGAGCGCGGTGAACTCCGGCATCAGCGGTGCCAGGTGCTTCATCGCGAAGGACACCGAGGCCGTGACGGTCAGCGTGCCGCTGGGCTCCAGCACCGTTGCGCTGACGTCGGCCTCGGCCTCTTTCATTTCCGCCAGCAGTCCCTTGCAGCGCTTGAAGAATTCCTCGCCCACCTGGGTCAGGAAGAGCCGGCGCGTATTGCGCTCGACCAGCCGCGCGGACAGCCTTTGCTCCAGCGAGCTCAGGTATCGGCTCGCCGCCGCGTTCGAGATCTCCAGGCTTTCGGCAGCCTTGGTGATGCTGCCGAGCTCGGCGGTTTGTACGAACAGCTCAATTTCGGTCCAGCGGTCCATGCCTTGTCTCCACATCTTCCCTGCTTGCCAGAGTCTGCCGGCAGGTGGAAAGAAGATTTCCTGATACGTCGTTTTTTTCCATTTTTGGCGAGTATAGACTGCCTGTCATGCTGGTCACAAACGTTTGCAGTCAGCGGTAGCTGGCGCAAGTACTAAACAACGCTGGAAAAGCGGAGGCGGCGGCACACCGGCCAGTCGCCAGCCAAGGAGACAACAGGCATGACGCGTACCCTCATTCGCGGGGCGATGCTCGTCACGATGGAAGCCGCCCAGGGCGAGCTCATCGGTGACCTGCTGATCGAAGGCGAGCACATCGCCGCCATCGCGCCGTATATTGACGCACCCGATGCCGCGCAGATCGATGCGCGCGGCTTTATCGTGGCGCCCGGCTTCATCAACGCGCACATGCACACCTGGCAGACGGCGCTGCGTGGCGTGGCCGCTGGCTGGACCCTGACCGGGTACTTCCGCCAGATGCATGCCGGCCTGGCGACGCGCTTCGCGCCGGAAGATATCCATATCGCCACGCTGGTTGGCGCATGGAACCAGCTTGACTGCGGCACGACCACCCTGGTCGACTGGTGCCACAACAATCCGACCCCCGCCCATAGCGATGCCGCGCTCGAGGCGCTGGAGCAGTCAGGCATCCGCGCGGCCTTCCTGCACGGCTCGCCCAAGCCGGATCCCAGGCCCGGCGTGGCGCCGTTCTGGGAAACCCTGCATCCGCGCAGCGAAGTCGAGCGCCTCGCGCGGCGGCTGCAGGGCGCCAGCCTGGTCAGCCTGGGCCTGGCCATACTCGGTCCGCACTATTCCACGATGGAGGTGGCGCTGCACGACTTTGCCCTGGCGCGCGAGTTCGGCCTGTTGGCCAGCATGCACCAGGGCGGCGGCGCCGCGCGCACGCCCGACGGGTGGGAGCGGCTTGAGGCCGCCGGCCTGCTCGGGCCGCACATCAATATCGTGCACGGCAACAACCTGAGCGATGCGCAACTTGCACGCTTTGTCGACGCCGGCATGAGCTTCTCGGTGACGCCGGAGAACGAGCTGACGCAGGGCCATGGTTTTCCCATCACGGGCCGGCTGCGCAAGCTGGGCGCGACGCCTTCGCTGGGTGTGGACCTCGAGTCGGTGCTGTCCGGCGAGATGTTCGTTGCCGCGCGCGTCGCGCTCGGCGCGCAGCGCGCGCTGGACCATGCCGCCTTCCGCGCGCGGCACGGCGAGATTGCCGCGAGCCACGAAGTGAGCTGCCGCGAGGCGCTGGAATGGATCACCGTGGCCGGGGCGCGCATGCTCGGCATGGCGGACCGCATCGGCTCACTGGCCGTGGGCAAGCAGGCCGACCTGGTGCTGATCGACGCGCGCCGGCTCAACATGATGCCGCTGCACGACCCGGTCAGCGCGGTCGTGATGCAGGCCAGCCTGGCCACTATCGACAGCGTGTTTGTCGGCGGCGTGGCCCGCAAGCGTCGTGGGCACCTGCTGGTCGACGGGCTCCCGGCGAAGCTGGAGGCACTGCGCGCATCCGGCGAGCGCCTGCTCCGCGCGCCTGCCCAAGCATAAGAGGAGACCCTGATGAACGCGATCACCGAAGTGACGCCCCTGTTCGAGATGCGCGGCATCTGCAAGGGCTTTCCGGGCGTCAAGGCGCTCGACGATGTGTCGTTCGCGATCTATCCCGGCGAAGTGCACATGCTGCTGGGCGAGAACGGCGCGGGCAAATCATCGCTGATGAAGGTGCTGTGCGGGGTGTACGTGGCCGATGACGGCGAGTTCTACTACCAGGGGCAGCGCGTCAGCGTCGCCAGCCCCGCCGATACGATGCGGCTCGGCATTGCCGTGATCTTCCAGGAATTCTCGCTGGTGCCTTATCTGGATATCGCGCAGAACATCTTCCTCGGGCGCGAGCCGCGCGGGCGCTTGCCGGGCTCGGTCGACCACGCCCGCATGCACGCCGAGGCGCGCCGCCTGCTCGATATCCTGGGCATGGAACTGAGCACGCATACGCCCGTGCACCGCCTCGGGGTGGCGCAGCAGCAGATGGTCGAGATCGCCAAGGCGCTGTCGCAGGAGGCCCGCATCCTGGTGCTCGACGAGCCCACCGCGGCGCTGTCGGACCGCGAGACCGAGAAACTGTTCGCGGTGATCGGCAAGCTCAAGGCCGAGGGTGTGTCGATGATCTATATCTCGCACCGCATGGCCGAGGTGTTTGCGCTGGGCGACCGCATCACAGTGATGCGCGACGGCCGCAAGGTCGGCAGTTACCTGCCGGGCGAGGCGACGCCCGACGAGCTGGTGGCCCGCATGGTGGGCCGCAAGGTCGATATGAGCTACACCCGCGTGCGCGGCGGTCCCGTGGGAGAACTGGCGCTGGAGGTGCATCGCGTCAGCGCCGACAACGGCATCGAGGACATCAACCTGCAGGTGCGCGCCGGCGAGATCGTCGGCCTGGCCGGGCTGGTGGGCTCGGGCCGCAGCGAGGTGGCCCGGGCCGTGTTCGGCGCCGACCCGATCCGGCAGGGCGAGATCCGCATCTTCGGCAAGCCGATGAAAGGCGGCCCCGACAAGGCGCGCGCGCTTGGCGCGGCCCTGATTCCGGAAAGCCGCAAGACCGAGGGCCTGGCCCTGATCCGCACCGTGCGCGACAACCTGCTGTTGGCCGGGCTGCGGCGCGCCTTCCCAGCGCACTGGTATCGCAGCGGCAAGGCCGACACGCTGGCCACGCGCGAGATCGCCCGCCTGCGCATCGCCACGCCCGGCGGCGACCAGCTTGCGCAATTCCTGTCGGGCGGCAACCAGCAGAAGATCGTGATCGGCAAATGGCTGGTGGCCGAGTCCAGGCTGTTCATTTTCGACGAGCCGACCCGCGGCATCGACGTGGGCGCCAAGGCCGAGATCTTCGCCCTGATCGACGGGCTGGTGAAGGCGGGCGCGGCGGTGCTGCTGATCAGCTCCGAGTTGCCCGAAATCATCAACGTCTGCGACCGGACCTACGTCATGCGCGAAGGCCGCATCGCCGGCCAGCTCGCGCACGGGGAAATGACCGAGGAAAGCATTTTGCAACTGGGGATGAACGATGCCTGATATGCATGACTCCCGCGCGCTTGGGCGCGCCATGGCGCTGCCGTTCGGGGCGTCGCTCGGCAAGCTGCCCGGCTCAGTCTGGGTCCTGCTGTTGCTGACGCTAGCATTCGGCGCCAGCGGCCATGGCTTCTTGAGCGTGGCCAACCTGCTCAACGTCGGCACGCAGTCCACCATCCTGCTGCTGATCGCCTTGCCGATGACGCTGATCATCATGACGGAAGGGCTGGACCTGTCGATGGGCGCGGTGCTCACGCTGTGCGGCGTGGCGCTCGCCATGGTGATGGTGGCGACCGGCTCGCTGATGCTGGCGCTGGCGGCGGCGTTTGGCGTCGGGCTGCTGTTCGGCGTGCTCAACGGCGCATTGGTGGCAGGGCTTGGGATTCCGCCCTTCGTCGCGACGCTCGGCACGCTCGGCGTAGCGCAAGGATTGGCATTGGTGGTCACTGACGGCCAGAGCGTAGTGGGCATCGGCGACGCCATTCCGCTGCTGTATTCGGGCGAGCTGCTCGGCATCCCAGTTCCGCTATGGATCGCCGTGGCGTTCTACGGCCTGTTCCACTGGCTGCTCTATCGCACCCGCTTCGGCGCCTATGTGTTCGCGCTCGGCGGCAACCGGGAGGCGCTCAAGTTCGCCGGCGTGCGCATTCACCGCTGGCTGGTCGCGGTGTACGCGCTGGGCGGCGTGATGGCGGGCATTGCCGCGTTGCTGCTGACGGCACGCATGAACGCCGGCCACCCCACGGCGGCGATGGGGCTGGAGTTCGACGCCATCGCCGCGGTGGCGGTCGGCGGCACCACCTTCGATCGCGGCAATGGCTGGCTGCCGGGCACGGTGCTCGGGGTGCTGGCTGTCGGCGTGCTGCGCAACGGACTGAACCTCGTCGGCGTGCAGTCTTCCGTCCAGGTGGCGGCCATCGGCCTGCTGGTGCTGGTGGTGCTGCTGATCGAATCGTTCAAGGGGAAAGCCTGATGAATACCGTACCCGCATGGACCCCGTTGTCGACGGACGCCCGCTCCTTTGCCTACCGGCTGTTTGCGCTCGGCCTGCTGTGCGCGGCGCTGGCGGCGGCGTCGGACGCCTTCCTGACGCTGAACAACCTGCTCAACGTGCTGCGCCAGGCAAGCCTGCTGTTCCTGCTGGCGTCGGGGCTGACGCTGGTGATCCTGACCGGTGGCCTCGATCTTTCAGTGGGGGCCAATGTGGCGATGTCCGCCTGCCTGGCGGCGAGCGTCATGAAGGCCACCGGGTCGACCATGCTTGGCGTGGGCGTCGGCCTGGGCAGCGGCGTGCTGATCGGGCTGGGCAATGGCCTGCTGGTGGCGGTGCTGCGCATCCCGCCCTTTATCGCCACCTACGGGATGCTGTGGGTGCTGCACGGGCTGACCTACTGGTTCATGGCCGGCGACACCATCCACGGCTTTGCCCCCGAGTTCCGCGCCATCGGCAGTGGCTACCTGTGGGGCGTGCCGATTCCGGTCTTCCTGATGCTGGCATTCCTTTTGGCGGGCACGGCGATATCGCAGAAAACCACCTATGGCCAGGAGATCTACGCCATCGGCGCCAACCCCGTGGCCGCCAGGCTGTCGGGCGTGCCGGTCACGCGCCGGCTGGTGCTGGTCTATGTGGTGAGCGGGGCGATGGCAGGGCTGGCCAGCCTGGTGTTCCTGGCGCGCCTGAATTCCGCCGAGGGCGATATCGGCGAGACGCTGACCTTGCCGGCGATTGCCGCGGTACTGATCGGCGGCACCTCGCTGTTCGGCGGCGTGGGCCGGGTCTCCGGCACGCTGGTGGGCGCCATCATCCTGACGCTGGTGCTCAACGGCATGAACCTGCTGACCGTCAGCGCCAACTGGCAGCCGCTGGTCACCGGGGTCATCGTGGTGCTGGCGGTATTCCTCGACACCCTGTCGCGCCGCCGGCTCGGCACCCGTTAAGCGTTAAGCGAAGCAGCAGCAACGCCATATCAAAGACCAAGGAGACAGACAATGCAAGCGCGCAACCTGAAGCAGATCGCCGCCATGCTGGCTTTCGGCCTGCTGGCCATGCCGGCCGCCCATGCCGACGGCGAACGGATCGCCGTCTTTACCAAGAACCAGACCAACCCTTACTTCCAAGTGCTGCGCCAGGGCGCGGACGCGGCGGCCAAGAGCATGAATGCGAAGGTCACGCACTATATCCCGACCAAGCCGGACAGCATTCCGGAGCAGATGAGCCAGATCGAGGACGTCATCGTCAAGAAGGCCGACGCCGTGGTGTTCGTGCCGGTGGACTACAAGGCGATGGGCCCGGGCGTGAAGAAGATCAACGCGGCCAATATCCCGGTGGTCAACGTCACGGACCGCAGCGATGTCGGAACCTTTGTCTCCTTCGTCGGCGCCAGCGACTACGAGCTCGGCCTGAAGACCGCCAGCCACCTGTTCAAGGCCATGGGCGGAAAGGGCAATGTGGTGCTGCTCGAGGGCGTGAAGGGCTCGCTCACCAATGTCGACCGCGTGCGCGGCGTACAGGATGCGCTCAAGGCCTTCCCCGGCGTCAAGCTGCTGGCCACGCAGCCGGCCAACTACCAGCGCCTGCAGGCCCTGCAGGTGATGGAAAACCTGATGCAGTCGTACCCGCAGATCGACGGGGTGTTCGCCGCCAACGATGCCATGGCGATCGGCGCTATCGAGGCCTTGCAGGGGGCCAACCGCAAGGCGCTTGTCTCCGGCATCAACGGCACCAAGGAAGCGATCGACGCGATCAAGGCCGGCACCCTGCTGGCGACCGGCGACTACAACGGCTTCGCCCAGGGCTGCCTGGGCACCATGGCGGCAATCCGCAAGCTGCGCGGCCTGCCGGTGAAGCAGGACATCGTGCTGCCGGCGACTGTGGTCGATAAGACCAACTACCAGCCGCTCGACATACCCGTGGAAAAGCGCACCTGCCCGCGCTGGGAAGACGGCACCAAGGCGTAGCCCGCGGCTGGCAACTTCAAGGAATGAGCACCATGCGCAATCTCGATGAAGAGACCATTACCCAGGCGGTCCTGGCCCGCAATGTCGATATGAAGGACCGCAGGCTCAAGGAGGTCATGACCAGCCTGATCCAGCACGTGCACGCGTTCGCCAGGGAGGTCCGGCTGACCGAGGAGGAGTGGGCCGCCGGCATCCAGTTCCTGACGGACGTGGGCCATACCTGCAACCCCTGCCGCCAGGAGTTCATCCTGCTCTCGGACACGCTCGGCTTGTCCACGCTGGTGACCGCGCAGAACCACCGCAAGCCGCAGGGCTGTACCGAAGCGACGGTGTTTGGTCCCTTCTATGTTGACGACGCGCCCGAGTACGAGCTCGGCGCGGACGTGGGCAACGGCATGACGGGCGAGCCTTGCTACGTCAGCGGGCAGGTCAGGAGCATCACGGGCGAGGCCGTGCCAGGCGCCAGGCTGGAAGTCTGGCAGGCCGACGCTGAGGGCTTCTACGATGTGCAGGACCCTGAGCGCACCTGCGCTCAGGGGCGTGGCACGCTGCACGCCGATGATTCGGGGCACTTTCGCTTCAAGTCCATCGTGGCGGAGTGCTATCCGATCCCGCACGACGGGCCGGTCGGGCGCATGCTCGAAGCCATGGGCCGGCACCCGTGGCGGCCGGCGCACCTGCATTTCATGATTTCCGCGCCGGGCTACGAAACGCTCGTCACCCATGTGTTCCGCGACGGCGACAAATACCTCGATACCGACGCTGTGTTCGGCGTGCGCTCTTCGCTGGTGGCCGACTGGGTCCGGCACGAGGCGGGCAAGACCCCAGACGGCGGCGAGTCGGACATACCCTACTACACGCTCAATTACGACTTCGTGCTCAACCCCGGCAGGCCCATTCACGCCAACAGATAACGAGGCAAGCCTATGCTTTACGTATTCCACCTGATCGACAAGCCCGGCATCGGCGAACTGCGCCTGCGCGTACGTCCCGACCACAAGATCTACCTGCGCGCCGTGGAAAACCAGATCGCCTTCGCCGGCCCGCTGCTGGCGGAGGACGGCGAGACCATGGTCGGCAGCCTGCTGGTCATCGACTTCCCTTCCATCGAAGCTGCGCGCCACTGGCTGGCCGAAGAGCCGTTCACGTGCGCCGGGGTCTACGCCACCAGCGCGATCCACACCTTCAGCAATATGTGGCCACAGAAGACCGGCTTTCCGGCGGCCTGAGCCGTCGGGCATTCACAGCAACAAGCGAAACAACGCGTCAGCCAGGGGAGGCCATTGTGCCCATCGTCAAACATATCGTGATGTGGAACCTGCGCGGGGACAGCGAAGGCGAGAAGCGCGCTGCCATCGCACGGCTCAAGGGTGCCTTCGAGGGCCTGCGCGGCAGGATTCCCGGCCTGCGGCATATCGAGATCGGCGTCGACTCGAGTCGTGTCGACTATGCCTGCGACGTGGTCCTGTACTCGGAATTCGAGTCGCGCAGCGCGCTCGAGCGCTACGCCAGCCATCCCGAGCATCAGCGCGTCAAGCGTGAACTCGGTGACCTGCGCATAGCCAGGTACCAGGTCGACTACGACGACGCCGGGCCGCATGTCGGACCAGATCACTGACCACGGAGCGTGTCAGGTCAGCATTCAAAGGAGACAGATTGTGCGAGTTGCGGTAGCCGGATTGGGATGGTGGGGCAAGCAGATCATCCGCTCATTGAGCAAGAGTGCGAAGTTCAAGGTGGTCGTGGCCGTGGACCCGATGGTGACTGAGGAAGGCCGGCAGTTCACGCGTGAGTGGGGCGTGGAACTGGCCACCGACCTGGCTGCAGTGCAGGGGCGCAGCGATATTGAAGGCGTGATTCTCGCCACCCCGCATTCGCTGCATGAGCAGCAGGTGTTGTCGGCGCTCGAGGCCGGCAAGGATGTCTTCTGCGAGAAGCCGCTGGCGATGACAGCGGCCGGCGCGCGGCGCATCGTCGAGGCCTGCGCGCGCCAGGGCAAGGTGCTCGGGGTGGGGCATGAGCGCCGCTTCGAACCTGCCATCGTCGAGCTGATGCGCATGGTCCGAGCCGGCGAACTGGGTCGGCTGCTGCATATGGAGGCCAACGTCAGCCACGACCTGTTCCGCAAGCTCGGTCCGTCGAACTGGCGCCTGGATCCCGGGCATGCGCCGGCCGGCATGATGACCGCGGTCGGCATCCATGTCACCGACATTCTTGTCGCCCTGGCTAGCGGCGCGAGCAGCGTCCGGGCGCGTACGGAATCGCTGGTTTTCCCGGCGCCGGCGCGTGATTTCACCACGGCAACCATCGCCTTTGGCTCGGGCGTACATGCCACCATCAGCTTCCTGTCGGTCACGCCTTTCCATGGGCGCATCGCGGTGTTCGGCGACAAGGGCTGGGTGGAGATCGTCTCCGAGGGCAATGTCGACCAGGGCCTGCCCACCCGCCTGACGCATTGCAGCGGCACCGGCGTGCCGCGCACGGAACGCAGCTATGAAGCCAGTGAGGCCGTGCTGGCCAACTTCGAGGCGTGGGCCGATGCCGTGGCAGGTGTGGGGCAATACCCTTTCACGGCTGGCGAACTGGTGAACAACATCAGGTTGTTCGAGGCCATCGTGCAATCCAGCGAGCGGGGCGGCGAAGCCGTTGTGCTTGAGTAGGACGTGCAGGAAAATTCCGGAGGAAAACCAATGTCCAGCAGCCACAGCGAGACGCGCGTGCCGCGCGCGTTCAATCACGTCGGGCTGACGGTCCCCGATATCGATCGGGCCATCGCCTGGTATGGTGCCGTGTTCGGCTTCCAGCGTGTTCCACCTGTGCTTTACCGATCCCGACCTTGAAGCGCTGGCAGCGCGCATCGTCGCCAATGGCGGCAAGCAGCGCACAAAGGTGTGGACCTTCCTGCCAGACCGGCCGTACCAACTGGTCTATTGCGAAGACTGCTTCGGCAACGTGATCGAGGGCTTCTCGCATTCCTACGCGGAGGTGTTCTCCAGCATGCCGGGGTGGCACGGCGGCGGGAACGCGGGGTAGGGCCACACTTCCGGGGCCTTCGACCTCTGATTCCCGGCAAGGGCCGGAGGCCCGTCGACCGGTCAAACCGGCGCCGACAGGCCCGACAACTCGACTTGGAACGCGTCGCCGATGGATGGCCCGCTTGTCCGGGCATCGCCTGTTGCTGACGGCACGCCCTTGGGTTATTTCAGGCTGGGTCCGTCAATCCGCAGGCTCTGCTCCATCGCGAGGCACTGGTCGTAGATCCAGACGTCATACGCCGCAAGCTTGCTCGCCCACTTCGGGCTGACCTTGTTGACACAATGATTGGTGACACGGTCGACGAAGTCGCGGAAGTACGCCCAGCTGTTGCCCAGGTTTTTCGGAGTCACTGTCTCGCCGGGCTTGATTGTAGTGAGTCCTTCGTATGCTGCGTTGTGCAGATCGGTCATGAAATCGAGCTGCGCGGCCACGTCCGCCTTGGTGCCCGCGCGGCCGACGTGGCCCGCGATCAGCGTATTGAAATCCCAGCGAATTCATTGTCTTGACGAGGTCGAAGTAGCTTCGTTGCCACGACGCGGCGCAAGACTGGCACATCGCTGCAAATGCCTCGGCAGCGGGCGTCAATGGTGGGTCGGTTCGATACACAATGCAATTCTCGAACTCGTGCGCCCGTGTCTAGGAGTGATTGAGCAACGCGCCGGCAGAGAATCTCAATTAAATATTCAATAATTTTGAACATTAATTTAAGGGGACGCCTAGTCTGTAGGGGAGGGAATGAGGCTTCGATTTCCTGCCTCGGGCCCCAAGGCCCCGAAATTTTTCTTCGGCTTCGCGAATCCTTTTGCCTGCTGGTATACGAAGAATGTGCCTGGCTGGGAACGTACGGTCCGAGTTATTGCTGGTGTGCTGGTTGCCATCCTCGCCGCTGGCTACGCTGCCTGCGCTATGGGGAGCGCTCGTGGCTGTATCGGCCGCCGGCATTGTTGCGTCGGGGCTGGTCGGTTTCTGTCCCATGTGCGCCCTGGTGGGCCGCAAGCTGGACGACTGCGCCTCGGGCCGAGAGTAATAAGATGAAAGTGGCCGAGCATCTGCCGCTGCTGCAGCAAGCACAGACCGGCGACTCGGGTGCGCTGGCGCAGATTCTGCGCCCCTGACATCCGGCGATACGCGCAGCGCCACTGCATGATCAGTGACGTGGACGATGCAGTCCAGGAGGCACTGTTGGTGCTGTCCCGGCAGATCGCATCGGTACGCGTACTGGCGGCCCTCTCCGGCTGGCTGTTTCGCGTCGTGCAGCGCGAATGCCGGCGCCTGGACCGCAAGGCCCTGCGCTGCGATCCATTCGACGAAGAAAACTGGAGAACTGGCTGTCGGCCCACAGCGCAGATGCCCTGCGCATGGAACTCCCTGCCCGCCGAGTATCGCCAGATTATCTTCTTGCGCGATTTCGAAGAACTTGCCATCAGCGAGATCGCCGAGCGGCTGGGCATCACGAGAGCCGCCACCAAGAGCCGGCTGCATCGGGCACGCCTGCTCGCGCGCGAGCATTTGCTGGGATGACTGCGCAAGCGCTTCAGGGGTGCCGTCCAGTCTTCCACAACAGCGCGCCCGGTTTAAGGGGCGGTGCGCTGTGCCAATGCTGGCGCGGGTTCCAGCGTTTACAAACGTCTACAAACGTTTAACAAACAGCAGTACGCGCGGAATTTCGGTCTCCTACTGGGAGGAACCACCCCCCTCCGGAGGGGGAAAGGGGCAGCTAGCGCTGGCTGCCAACAACAAAAGTCGAGGTCAGGGGGCCGAATCCTGCCGATGGTTTGGTGTCCTGGCCCGCTTTGGCGTGGGTGGCCGGAAACCGCCGATGTGGTGGCCGGCGTGGTGGCACGGATCCCGGCCAAGCGCCGCAAGGATGCGGTGGTGGCCATCGAGCAGGTGCTCACGGCGAGCCCGGAGTTCTTCGAGTTGGGGGCCAATCCGATTGGGCGGCACACCTTCCATATGAACGGCAACATATAGGCACGCTCGCTTGCGGCCGATATCTCAGTTGCCGGCCTTTTGATACTCGCGCACTGGCGTAAGAAACTCCAGCGTGCGCGGCGCTTTCAGCAGATCGGCCAGTACCGCCTCGTATTCGCGCCGGTAGGACGCCTTCAGATGGTGATCCTTGAAATGCTGCTCGCTGCACGCCCAGCTCTCATAGAGAACGAGGGTGTCAGGATCCTCGACCGAGCGGTGCAGATATGTGTTGATAAAATCCGGCTCCTTCGACATCTGGTCGAGGACATAAAGCAGCTTCGACTCGAGCTCCGCGCGCCGCTCGGGCTTGCCCGGCAAATGGACGATAAAGGCTATGGATTGGTTCATGGTACTGCTCCAGGGAAGATGGACCACCGCCCCATGCGGAGGCCCGGATCAGGGCAATCAGGATCTACGACCGCGCCGATGGGACCACGGCGCCACCAAATCCGATCAGCCCGCCATTGCTGTGAGCCAGCGAATAGGCGGGGCCATCCGGTTGCATGAGTTTTCCTGGGTGGCGCTGTCGGCATGGAACAGTGCGACGGTCCGCGCCTTGCGATGGGCGAAGTCGATGGCGTCGATGAACGCTCGAGTGGATGGGCGAAGACGTCGACGACGCTGACCGGAGGACAGCCCGTGTCCATTGTTCTTGCGGCGGCAATTACCGACAGCCTTTAATCCTGATCTCTGGGGAAGTCTAGGGCATTGATGCGATGCGCGGGCTGCGAATCTAAACATGTCGTTGAAGAATTTTGAAGGCTCACCAAAGGCATCATTCGTATCAGGCACGCCTGCAGAAGAGCTGCTGACTGCAAGCGCCGGATTTGCCTTGCCCTAGTTACTATGTGTCTTCCGTCAGTCGAGCTTGATGTTCAATTCCTGCACCGTTGTTCCCCAACGGCTCATCTCGGCATTAATGAACTTGCGGAGTTCGTCGGGCGTGCTGCTTCTCGGAATCGCGCCTTCGCCTTCGAAACGCTGGAGCAGCTTGGGAGAGGCCAGCGCCGTGGCTACCGCGCGGTTCACTGCGTCGATAATGGGTTGCGGGGTATTCTTTGGCGCAAGCAGCGCATTCCAGGTATTGATCTCGTAGTTCGAGAAGCCCGGAGTTTCGCGCACCGTGGGAACATTCTGGACCTGGTTCGAACGTTCCCGGGTGGTTACCGCCAAAGCGCGCAGCTTGCCGGCCTTGACCTGCGGCAAGGCGGCCGGCATCGTGGCAAAGCTGAATTGCGTTTCGCCGGCCATCACCGAAGTGTTGGAGAGGGCGCCGCCGCGATAGGGCACGTGCATGACGTTAACCTGCGCGCTCTTTGCAAACATGGCCCCGGCCAGATGTACCGGTGACCCGTTGCCGCTGGAAGCGTAGTTCAATTCCCCCGGTTTGCGCTTGGCGAGGGCTACAAGCTCCGCCACGTTCTTCACGGGCAGGCTTGGATTGGCCACCAGCAACAACGGAATAGAAGCCACCATGCTCACGGGGGCAAAGCCATTGATGGGGTCATATCCGAGGTTCTTCTTGTACAGGGCCGGGTTGATGCCATGGCTCGATACTGTTGCCATGAACAGCGTATAGCCGTCGGGCGCGGCCTGCTGTACATAGGCAGCGGCCGCGTTGCCCGCCGCCCCTGGCCTGTTCTCGGTAATGACCGGCTGTTTCAGGGCGTTGCCAATCTGTTCGCCGAGGGCGCGCGCAAGAATGTCGGTGGTACCGCCAGCGGCGTAGCCCACCACGATGCGGATCGGCTGCGTGGGGTACTGTGCCTGGGCGGCCTGCATTGTCGCCAGGCCTGCGGCGGCCATCGCCACAAACCATGCTTTGCTCTTCTTCAATTGCTGTCTCCTGCGTCTTGCTTTCATGTAGGACCGGGGGGTTCCCGGTCGTGGGAAGGGTGTTTTACAGTTGGCGGCCCGTAAATACCGGTGGGCGTTTTTCGGCAAATGCTCGCTTGCCTTCGCGGTAATCGTCGCTCGCGAAGCATTCCATGACGGCTTGCCGCATGGCTTCCACGTCGACTTCGGGCCCGAACTGCTGCAGTTGGCGGATCATCTTCTTGCCGGCGCGCAGCGTCAGCGGTGCGTTGGCGCCAATCTGGTCGAGATAGGTTTGGACCGTTGCATCGAGGCCTCCTGCCTCAGCGACCTTGTGCACGAGGCCAAGCGCCTTCGCTGCCTCGGCCGGGTACTTCGCTGCGGTCAGGAAAATCTCCAGGGCATTGGCGGTGCCAACCGCGCTCACCAGATTGCGGATTGCGGTCAGGCGGTACCCCAGGCCGAGCCTGCCGGCGGGGATGGAGAAGATGCTGTCGGCAGAAGCAAGACGGATATCGCAGCACAGCGCGATATTCAGCCCACCGCCGATGCAGTATCCCTGGATACGAGCAATGGTCGGCTTGGCGTATTCATACAGCGTGACTTGGGCGGTCTCCGCCACTTGCTCGTAGGCGTTCACGGCGTCTTCGCCGGTGCGCAGTTGCTCGAACTGGGAAATGTTGGCGCCGCTGACGAATGCCTTTTCGCCTGCGCCGGTCAGCACGACAGCGCGAATTTCCGGGTCGTCGTCAAGGACGGCCAGCGCCCTGGGAAGCGCGGCCCACATGTCGAACGACATGGCGTTGTGGCGCGCCGTGTCGTTGAAGGTAATCCAACCGGCGTTACCCCGCTTTTCCACGATCACCTGGTCGGTGATCTGGCCTTGAAGAATTCGCGTCATCTGTCTCTCCTTTCAAAACAATCTTGTGCCTTCGCATGCCATTGCTCAGGTGGCGGTACATGGCATTGCGCGCGGCATCGCTATCTCCGGCAGCAATTGCATCGAATATCGCGTGGTGCTCCTGGCTCACCTCTGCAATCCGCTCGGTTCCGGTCGAGGTGTAGCGCAGCGTGCTTACCGCTCCCCGGATGGCGTGACTCATATGGGCCATCAGGCGAACGAAGTATGGGTTGTTGGTGGCTTGCCCCACTGCATAATGGAAATCCAGCGCGGTATCCGTCCCGCGCTGCCAGTCCTGGCCTGCTTCATCCACGCGCTCCAGTGCCAGCCGGATCGCCTCGAGTTGGCTGGCCGTTCGGCAGCGAGCGGCCAGCGCTGCCGCGCCCGATTCGATCTCGACGCGCAACTGGTAGACCTGCTCCAGCGCATTGATCTGCAGCAGGTCCACGGGCAGGATCTCAAAGTTGCGCAGCCCGACTTCGTGCGAGACGAAAGTGCCGGTGCCACGCCGCGTTTCGACATAGCCTGAGAGCTTGAGCCGGGCAATGGCCTCGCGCACAACGTTGCGGCTTACCGCGAACGTTTGCGCCAGCTCGTATTCGGTTGGCAGGCGCTCGCCCGGCTGGAAGGTCCCGCCCAGGATCCGTTGGCGAATCTGGTGCGCGATCTCGTCAGGCAGGTTTTCGGGCCGGCCAAGACTGGCAAATTCCTGTGCCTTGGAGGCAGTGGGTTGGTTCATCTGGGTTCTCCGTCATGATGTTCGCCGGCAAGGCGACTATCGTCATGGCGGCAATGTTAACCTCCCGCTCAGATCACGCCCTGTCTGGCGAGTTCGTCGATCCTGGCGCGGTCCAGCCCGAGCATGGTCGCGAGCACGTCATGGTTGTGCTCGCCCGTGTCAGGCGCCGGTTCAAGATCGCCCAGCGAAGTGCGGCTGAGGATCACGGGCTGGCCAACCACTGAGATCTCGCCGAGCCTTGGATGGGCGATGGGCTTGCTCATGCCCAGATGCGCCACCTGCGGATCGGCGAAAACCTGGTCCATGCTCAGGATGGGACCGCAAGGCACGCCTTCGCGGTTCATCCGTTCAATCCAGTCCGCGGTGCTGCGCGTAAGCGTGCGCTCGGCGATGGCGGCATTGAGGGCGGGCCGGTTGCGAGCCCGCAGTGGCACGGTGGCAAAACGCTCGTCGTGCGGCAGGTCTGGCAACTCCAGCACGCGGCACAGGCGCGCAAAGATTTCGTTCCCCATGGCAGCGATGTTCATGTGCCCGTCCTGCGTAGGGAAGACCCCTGTCGGGCTGCTGGTGGGATGATCGTTGCCGCTCTGGCCCGGCACCTCGCCATTCATCAGCCAGCGCATGGCCTGGAAATCCATCATCCACAGTTGCGACTGCAGCAGCGAAGTCTGAACCCACTGGCCTTCTCCCGAGACTTCGCGTTCGAGCAAGGCCACAAACAGGCCGATCGCGCAGAACAGGCCGGCGGTGAGATCGGCCACGGGAATGCCGGCACGCATAGGCCCGCGTCCCGGCTCCCCGGTTACCGACATCATGCCTCCGATGCCCTGCGCAATCTGGTCGAGGCCGGGGCGATCGTGATAGGGCCCATCCTGGCCAAATCCGGAAACGCTGCCGTAGACGATGCGCGGATTGATCTTGCGCAGCGACTCGTAGTCGATGCCAAGCTTGAACTTCACGCTGGGACGGTAGTTTTCAACGACGACATCTGCCTGCCTGACCAAGTCCAGGAAAAGTGCCTTGCCTTCGGGGTGCTTGAGGTTGAGCGTGATGCTGCGCTTATTGCGGTGCGTGTTCTGATAGTCCGCCACTTGTGCTGAACCACCTGGCTTGTCGTCAGGTGCCTGGCCGGGTTCCTCGATTTTGATCACCGTTGCGCCCCAGTCCGCAAACTGGCGGACCGCCGCGGGGCCGGACCGCACACGCGTCAGATCCAGGACGACGAAGCGGGAAAGTGGTTTTTGATGCATGTCTCTTGACTGTGTACTTATAGGATGTTGGACATCCTATATAAGCAAAATCGAGCTGTCAACATGCCTCCCTTGAGTGCTTGATGAAGCGGCTTACCCAAGTTGTGGTTGGCGCAAGGGTAGTCAAATCTACGACCACGCCGATGGGACGGCCTTCGCGCAGCGCCACCTCCGATAGTTGCGCGAGGACTTGAACTCCTGGGGGGCATCGCATATCGTCAAGTCCGATCTCAACGCTTGCTTTCAGATCGTCGTCGCGACAGTTGCCACGTTGTTCAAACGCAGCGCCGGCGCAGCAGAAAATTGGGTTAGACCTCACGCAGGAAGCGCGCGCCGTTCACCGTGTCAGGCACCACGTCAGGACGCTCGGCGAAGGTCCAGCCGCGCGATAAGGGGAAAGACGTAATGACGAACTCGAAGCGCGGACCGCGCTCATGCCGCGGCCCGCAAAGGATTGACTTAGAGCTGGCTCATGCCACCGTCGGCGATGATTTCCGTGCCGACGATGAAGGCCGACTCCGGCGCCGACAGATGCAGCACCGTCGACGCGATCTCCGCCGGTTGGCCGAAGCGGCCCAGCGGGATCTGGCTCTGGATCTGCGCGCGCTGGAATCCGGTGTGGCGCTGCGCGTTACTCACGAGGTGCTGGCAGGCACCTGGGAAGCGCTGCGGGACGGCCGTGCCGATCTGGTCGTCGGCGCCACCAACGAGCCGCCTGCCATCCCCAATCTGGGGTGGCTCGAGCTGGGGGTGATTGAATGGGTGTTTGCCGTCTCGCCCCGGCATCCCCTGGCGAACGCCCGCGAACCATTGACGCGTGAGGAGATCGCCCGCCACCGTGCCGTGGTGGTGGCAGATTCGTCACGCCTCACAGGCGGCCGCGCTTACGGCATGGTGGGCGGACAGCGCTCGATGGCCTGGGCATCGGCTGGCTGCCCAGGCACCGGGTTGGCTCGCTGCTGCAGCGCGGTGAACTGGTAGAGAAGCGGACCGCCGACCCGCGCGAGCCCAACATGCTCTACGTGGGTTGGCGCGGCGATCACGAAGGCCGCGCCCTGCAATGGTGGCTGGAGCAATTGCGACAGCCTCGCCTGGCCAAGCGGCTAGTGTGGGGCGTCGACGCCTACGCGTAGCTGGTAGGGCAGCGTCTTATTACAGTTTCGAGATTGACCGCATGCCAGAGAGTTCGCAGTTCGGTACTGCGTGGCTTATCTTTGAGGATCACGCGCCACTGGCATAAATAGGCGTTGGCATGCGCTTTCCCAACTTCGCACAAACTCTGGGTCAAGGTGACCGTGTGCCGCAGCACTGTCGATATGCTCGACGAAGCTCTTCAGGCTTTCCGGTGTGGTCTCGGTCGCGGATAGTACTTCGTCTGTCATTGGCAACTCCCGTTGTTGCGCTCGAAGTCGTCATCCCACTAATCTGGCTATCTGATTAACAGCGGCGCGGAACGTGCCAGTCAGCGCGCCGGACCTAAAGGATTGCATCTCATGAGTATCCTGTTGCACACCTGGAATACGCCGAACGGACGGAAGATCAGCGTCGCGCTCGAGGAAATGAACTTGCCCTACACGGTCAGGACGGTGAATATTTCGAAGGGTGAGCAATTTGCGCCGGAGTTCTTGCGCATCAGTCCGAACAACAAGATCCCGGCAATCGTCGACCTGGAAGGTCCAGACGGTCAGGCGATAAGCGTCTTCGAATCCGGCGCGATCCTGCTCTATCTCGGCGAAAAGACCGGCAGATTCCTGCCTGCAAGCTTGCGCGAGCGTGTACCGGTGCTCGAATGGCTGATGTGGCAGATGGGCGGCTTTGGTCCGATGCCCGGCCAGGTCCATCACTTCCGCATGGTCGAGTCCGAAGTGGATCGGCGTTATGGCCTCAAGCGCTACTCGGAGGAAACGTACCGCCTCTATGGGGTGCTGGACCGCCGGCTTGCAGACGTGGAGTTCGTCGCCGGAGAGCTGTCCGTGGCCGATTTCGCAATTCTTGGCTGGGCTTGGCGGCATGAACGCCATCAGGTTTCCCTCAGTCAGTTTCCGAACGTCAAGCGCTGGTATGAGGCATTATGGGCGCGTCCTGGAGTGCAACGCGGTTTTGCGGTCAAGCTGGACGACACGAAGGTGTGAGAAGGAACCGCTCCGAGGGCACGAGCGCACTGTAGGTGACTCATTGATCCGTTGCGGAGTGAACCGACTAGTGCGCTGAATCAGAAGAATTGGCGGTGATACGCCGTGTCGGATCGGCGTAGATCCACTTCAATGGCTTGGGGTCCTTGTTGTACTGACGGATATAGCGCATGAGCTTCTTATCGAGGTCTTTGACCGAAGTGAAGACGCCACGGCTGATCACGTCGCGCTGGATGCGGGCGAACCAGTTCTCGACCTGGTTTAGCCACGACGAATACGTCGGGGTGTAATGGATATGAACGCGACGATGCTTGCTCAGGAACCCTTGCACGAGGCCGGTCTTGTGGCTGCTGACGTTGTCGCAAATGACATGGATCTCTCTGCGGCTGGGCTGGCTGGCGACCACTTCCTCGAGGAAGCCGACAAACTGTTCGCTGGTGTGGCGAGCCGCGGTTTTGCCAAGGACTTCGCCGGTGGCCGTGTTCAGCGCGGCGAACAGGCTGAGAGTGCCATTGCGCTTGTATTCGAAGCCGTGACTTTCGGCCCGTCCCGGCGACAGCGGCAACATTCGGTCTTTGCGGTCCAACGCTTGGATCGCCGTCTTCTCGTCCACGCAGAATACCGCTGCATGCGTCGGCGGGCTCAGGTACAGGCCAATCACATCGGCTGCTTTGGTCTCGAAGTCCGGATCGTTGGAAACCATGTGGGTATCAATCCGATGAGGACGGATGCCGTGTTTGCGCCAAATGCGTTGTATCGCGGAGAACGACACATCGCCAAGTTCGGCTGCCAGCTTGCGGCTGCTCCAGTGCGTCGAGCCGTCCTTGGGAGTGTGCTTGAGCGTTCGCTCCAGCACGCGCGCCTCCAACTTGGCCACCGGCCGCTTGGGCGCCCGGCCTGGATGCAACGACACCAGACCGGCCAGCCCCTGCGCCTCATACGCGGACGTCCATCGCGAGATGAATCCGTCGTTGCAGGCAAGCTTGGAGCGAATATCAACCCGGCGCTCTCCATCGGCCCAAAGCAAGACACAGCGTGCGCGTCGTGCAAGGGCCGCATTACCGTGGCGCTTGCGCATTACGGCATCCAGGTCGGTACGTTGTTCGCTCGTCAGCATCGTTCTTTGCATGCCCAAGCATATGGGTACGATACATCCAATTTCAATGATTCAATGGACTAGCCTCATCGGTGCCGACCTCGTTGTGCGGCCGGAGCGAGCCGGTATCAGCATCGCGCTTTTCGATGGTGCTGCAAGCCAAGCCAACTATGAGCCGGACCTCGCGCAGCAGCGCTCCGCCAGAGGCGAGCGGCGGCCGGAATCGCTTTCTCAGCTCAAGGTGGGGAAACTCGGACACCTGCCCGCAATTGTGGGGCCATACTGGTGACGCATACCTGATGCGCGCCGGCTCAGATGCCCCGAGCCAGGTCGGCTACGACTGTAGATTTCGGCCTAGACCACGGACGAGGAAATCATGAATCCCCAGCGTCTGCAATTTCCTGGAAGCGACGGCCAGCAGCTCGCCGCACGGTTGGACACGCCAGAAGGGCCGGTCCGGGCGTTCGCGCTCTTCGCGCATTGCTTCACCTGCAGTAAGGACACTTTGGCCGCAAGCCGGGTTGCGCAATCGCTCACGGCGCACGGCATTGCCGTCCTGCGCTTTGACTTCACAGGCCTTGGCGGCAGTGGAGGAGACTTTGCCAACACGAATTTCTCTTCAAACGTAGCCGACCTGCACGCGGCAGCAAGCTATCTGAGAGAGAACTTTCAGGCTCCTGCCCTGTTAATAGGCCATAGCCTTGGCGGCGCGGCAGTGCTGAGCGCGGCCGGAGGAATGCCTGAGGTCAAGGCAGTCGTGGCCATCGCCGCACCGAGCGACCCAAGTCATGTGGTCGGCCTGTTTCAAGATCATACCGCCCACATTGAAGCCGAGGGCGAGGCGGAGGTGAGGCTTGCCGGACGCCCATTCCGAATCAAGCGTCAGTTCATAGATGATGTGAAAGAGCAAAGCCTGCTGGCGAGTGTCTCCAAGCTGCACAGAGCCCTGCTGGTGATGCACGCACCAAACGATGGCACCGTCGCCATCGAGAACGCGACGCATATCTTCAGTGCTGCCAAGCATCCGAAAAGCTTCATTTCCCTTGATACGGCAGACCACTTGCTGACGCGTAGGGAAGATGCAGACTATGTAGCCGACACGATCGCCGCGTGGAGTCAGCGGTACCTCGGTATCGATACATCCAGTCTTCCCGCCGCCGTGGCTGAGGAGGGCCTGGTGCGCGTAGGGGGAGAACCACGTTGAACGGTGTCAGCAGCGCGTAGTGGTCGGCCCGCAAGAATTATACGCAGTATGAGGGAACAAAAGCCCGTTGTCCCGCGCATGAGCAGGTGGTGGACCGCTGGCTCGAGATGCGTGGCGCTACGGATCGTCCGCTAACCGCAGCAGATTGCCTGGCGGCCTCGGCACGCGCACAACCTCCGGACGGCCGTGCTCAATGACCAGCTCCGATCGCACGTTGAGCGAGGGTATCCCTCCATCGCCGGAGGAGAACCCCACCGTCTTGCCGCTTAGTCAGCCCCGATTTGGCGCGGTGTCCTACGCAACCTGATCGGCAGCCGGCTGCCGCGCTGCCGCCTTCTCCCCGGCATGCTTGCTGCGCCTTGTAGCGCGCAGCACCAGCAGCACCACCGGCACGATCAGCAAGCCCTTGATCAGTTCCGGGTCCAGCGAGAGATGCACCGTGTGCAGCGCCTTGAGACCGGTCCCCGCCAGCGACAGCACATAGTAGGAAATGGCCGCGACCGACAGCCCTTCGACCGCGTGCTGCAAGCGCAACTGGCTGCGTGCGGTCTGATCCATGCCCTCGAGCAGGCGCGTGGTGTCCTGCTCCTGCGCCAGGTTGACGCGCGTGCGCAGCAGGTCGAGCGCGCGCGCCAAGCGGCCGGCGAACTGCTCGTGCCGCGCCCAGACCGACCTGCACGTCTCCATCGCCGGGGCGAAGCGGCGCTCCATGAATTCGGCGATGGTCGGAATGCCTTCGATCCGCTCTTCGCGCAGTTCCTGGATGCGCGCCAGTACCAGCTTCTCGTAGGCACGCGATGCGCTGAAGCGGTTGCCCGATTCAGCCAGCGCCTCGATGCGCACCGCCAGGTGCGTCAGCCGCTCCAGCAGCTCGGCATCGTGCCGGCCGCCCTGGCTCGCGTCCATGCTGCGCATAAGCGGTGCGAGCGAGCGCTGGAGGTTGTCCACGCTGCGGCCCAGCTCACGCGCCACCGGCAAGGCCAGCAGCGCCATCATCCGGTAGGTTTCGATCTCGCACAGCCGCTGAAGCAGCCGTCCGCCCTGCACTTCGCGCAAGCCGTTGTCGATGACCAGGAGGCGCGTAAAGCCATCCGGCGGGATGGTCCAGTCGCAGAACACCTGCCCGCCGCCCAGCACATGGCTGCCCGCCAGGATGGGACCGTCGATCCATTGCTGCACGTTGTCGCGCGCATACGCCGCGGCCTCGCCCGAAACCAGTTCCATGCGCAGCGCCACCAGGCGCTTGCCGGCGAAGTTGTCGAACCAGTCAGCCGGGATATGGGAGGTGGCGAGGTCGGAGAAGTAGTCGGTGTCGCCGCGCCGGGCCACGAAGGTAAAGGTGGAGAACTCGGTGTGCCGCTCCCACTTCAGTTGTTTGTCATCGCCCCATTGCGCTGAATAGTGCGTCACGCCGTCGGCCGGTTCTTGCAGCCCCGTCAGCCGGCACAAGGAGGCCAGCAAGGCATGGTGGACCGCGGTATCGCCGTCGGCATAGATGGCAAAGTGCGTCAGCGAGGCGGAGCCGCCGATGCGCAGGAACGGGCGGGCATGCAGTTCGCGCGCAAGGCTGTCGCGCAACGGGTGGTCCATGATCGGCTGTGGCATAGATCGTCAACGTTTTCGACAGTATGCCCGAGGGCAGACGATTAAATTCCGGTCTTGATGAAGCAGAAACCATCCGTCAGATAAAGCGATACATCGTACCGCTGGGTGCTAGGTTCTTCTCATTGTGGTTATCGCATCAAATGAAGGGGCGCCCGCGAGGGCTGCCCTTCATGCGTTTTGCCGCGAACTGTCAGGCCGGCATAGGCCGAGATGCGCCGCGCAGACGCGCCTGTTTGCGATATCGATCCACCGACAAGTCATCAGCGCGAATCGCCGGGCGCGTGCCGGTTATCAGATCCGACAGAAGCTGCCCCGAGCCGCACGCCATTGTCCATCCAAGCGTGCCATGGCCGGTGTTGAGCCATAGCCCGCGGATGCCGGCATGGCCAATCACAGGGGTACCGTCCGGCGTCATCGGACGCAGGCCGGTCCAGAACATTGCGCGCCTCACGTCGCCAGCGCCTGGGAAGAGGTCTGTCAGGACGTGCTCGAGGGTGCGGCGCTTGTTCGGATCAAGTGTGCGATCATAGCCAACGATCTGGGCCATGCCACCTACGCGGATGCGGTCCTCAAAGCGCGTGATTGCAACCTTGTAGGTTTCGTCCAGCACAGTCGACACCGGACTCTTCTCGGCATTGATTAAGGGCACCGTGATCGAAAAGCCCTTAAGGGGATAGACAGGGAGGTTCGACAGGCCAGGCAGGACATGCCTGACGAACGGTGTGGACCAGCTGCCGAGCGCAACTACCACGGCATCGGCCTTGATCGGCTGTCCGCCCACCAAGGCGCCGGTGATGGCATTGCCTTCGGTAAGCAGACCGTCTATCGAGCGGTTGTATTGGAACTTTACGCCGTGTGACATTGCCTTGGTTGCCAGCCGTTCGGTAAACAGTTGGCAGTCCCCTGTTTCATCGTTCGGCAGGCGCAATCCGCCAGCGAGATTGTGTCGGGCTGCGGCGAGCGCCGGTTCGCTCGCGGCGAGTTCGTCGCGCGACAGCAATTCGTAGGGAACTCCTGCGTCCTTGAGCACGTCAATGTCGCGTGAAGCACCGTCCAACTGCGCATCGGAACGGAAAACCTGCAGCGTACCTTGCTGACGGCCTTCATAATCAATGCCGGTCTCTGCGCGCAGTGCCCGGAGGCAATCGCGGCTGTATTCAGCCAACCGTACCATGCGTTCCTTGTTAGTCGCATAACGCCCGGCCGTGCAGTTTTGCAGCATCTGCCACATCCATTGCAGCTGGAACAATGTGCCGTCTGGCTTGATGGTCAGCGGCGCGTGCTCCTGGAACATCCATTTGACAGCTTTCAGCGGCACGCCGGGCGCGGCCCACGGCGACGCATACCCGGGAGAAATTTGTCCGGCATTGGCAAAGCTGGACCCCAAGGCTGGGCCGCACTCGCGATCGACCACCGTAACTTCATGACCAGCCTTGGTCAGATACCACGCACTGGTAACGCCAATCACACCACTACCAAGAATGAGAACACGCATTTTTTTGGAGTACACGACATTGTCGCTTGCGATATAGAACACCCGCGCTCATGTTATGCTTTATATGGCAGCTATTGATTTCGAAAAACTCCGTCAAACAGAAGAAAATTTCGAATACGCTGTTTGCGGCAGCTGTTAAAAGCCTGGGATGCCGCCCTGCATCGGAGTATCGTCTCTGTATCAAAGAGACGGAGAGCCGACATGCGATGCACGATCGTTTCGAGATCGATGTTGGCGATGAATCTTGCCGAACTCGGTGCCACGATGCCTTACCGACAGGCCCAGCGTGTCATGGACCGCTTGTTACGGACGTCCGGATGCCCAAAATGGGCATTCCTACCGCGATCACACGCCGCCTGTAGGGAATTCCTGAAAGCTTTCGAGCCATGACAGGTATCGACGGTAGCGCTATCTTCTATTGAAAATTCAAATCGAACTGATAGAAAAAAATGAGTTCTCATCGGAGGGGGATCGCGAATAAGCTCGCGGCACAAATTAAATTTAGGAGAGATGCCATGGCTTTTCGTCCCCGTCCCTTGGGCATGTCCGTGATTGCGCTGGCTACGCTGGTTGCCTTTCAGGCGAGCGCTTCCACGCTGACACGTGACAACGGCGCACCGGTTGGCGACAACCAAAATTCCCAAACTGCGGGCCCGACCGGTCCGGTGCTGCTGCAGGATGTCCAGCTGATCCAGAAGCTGCAACGCTTCGATCGCGAGCGCATTCCGGAGCGCGTCGTGCATGCACGGGGCACCGGTGCCCACGGCGAATTCGTTGCCACGAAAGACATCTCCGACCTGACGCGCGCCAAGGTGTTTGCGCCCGGTGAAAGGACCCCCGTGTTCGTCCGCTTCTCCAGCGTGATCCACAGTGGCCACTCGCCGGAGACGCTGCGTGATCCCCGCGGTTTCGCGACCAAGTTCTATACCAGGGAGGGCAACTGGGACCTGGTTGGCAACAACCTGCCGGTGTTCTTTATCCGTGATGCGATCAAGTTCCCGGATATGGTCCATTCGCTGAAGCCGTCCCCGGACACCAATATCCAGGACCCGAACCGCTTTTTCGATTTCTTCTCGCATCAGCCCGAGGCGACGCACATGCTCACGCGCGTCTACACGGATTACGGTACACCGGCGTCCTACCGTGAAATGGACGGCAACAGCGTGCATGCCTACAAGCTCGTCAATGAGAAGGGCGAGGTCCACTATGTGAAATTCCACTGGAAGAGCCTGCAAGGGCAAAAGAACCTGACAGCCAAGGAGGCGGAGGCAGTCCAGGGCAAAGATTTCAACCACATGACCCGCGATCTGATTGCAGCAATCGACAAGGGGAACTATCCGAAGTGGGACCTGTACATCCAGACGATGACTCCGGACCAGCTGGCCAAGCTGGACTATGATCCGCTGGATGCCACCAAGGTGTGGCCGGGTGTGCCGGAGGTGAAGGTCGGCACCATGACGCTGAACAAAAATCCGGAAAGCGTGTTCCTAGAAACCGAGCAATCCGCTCTCGCGCCGTCCAACCTGGTGCCCGGCATCGAGCCGTCGGAAGATCGCCTGCTGCAGGGGCGCATCTTCTCGTACGCGGATACGCAGCTGTACCGCGTTGGGACCAACGGCTTGCAGCTTCCGGTGAACCGGCCGCGTGCCGCTGCCATCAACCACAACCAGGATGGCAATACGAATCCCGGCGCCAGGAAGGGTGGAGTCAATTACGAGCCGAGCACGCAGGCCGATATCTCTGCTTCGATTTCGGTCAGGTACAGCCAGATGCCGTTGTCGGGCTCCACGCAGCAGCAAGGTATCGCCCGCACGCTGAATTTCAGGCAGGCCGGCGAATACTACCGTTCGCTGTCCGCCAAGGAACAAGCCAACCTAGTCAGCAATCTGGCGGGCGATTTGGGGCAGGTGAAGAGCGATGGCGTGAAGTACACCATGCTCTCGTACTTCCAGAAGGCGGATGCCAACTACGGACGCGCGCTGAGCAAGGCGGTAAAAGCTGACCCAGCGCGCGTAGAGGCGATGGCGGCCAAGTTGCAGGACTGACGAGTTGCCGCCCCTAGCAGGCTGCTGAAGTACTCGACGCGCAGCCGCGCGCCATTCCCCGCGCCGCTGCTTCCTTCGATCTTCTTCTCACATCCTGAAACCTGGACGTCATTTCACCCCGCTTTTCAGCGAAATGACGTCCGTTCCTGGTCTCATTACCGCGATTACTGCAACTGCGGACGGATTTGTCCCAGCGAACGCATGCGCACGAGGTTGTAAGCAGCCATGCTCAGCACAAATATCTGATCGACCTTCTTCAGTCCGCGCACCATCACCTGGCGCATGCGGCCCACCGTCTTGGCCCAGCCAAAGCCTTGCTCGATCAGCTTGCGCTTTTGCTGCGAGATGGCATAACCCTCGCTGCAAGCGATGGCATCAGGAACGGCCGAGCTTCGCCCGGAGGTGTTTTGTGCCACGTGCGGCGTGACCTTCATCTCCAGGCATGCCTGAATGAACTCTCGTGCGTCATAGCCCTTGTCCGCGCCCACCGTGACCTCGGCGCTCGGGTCGTCAGTCGCCTGCCGGGCATCGTTGAGCATAACCTTGGCAGCCTCGCGCTCTGCGTGCCCATCAGCATTGGTCACCATGGCACTGACTACCAGGCCATGGCGGTTATCGCTCAGGGTATGACCCATGTAGCGCAGCTCACTGCCGGTCTTACCTTTGCGGTAGAGCTTGGCATCGGGATCGGTCTTGGACTGGTGCGTCTCGTTGCTGCGCTGGCGACCCTTGAAGTTGCCGCCATCGTTGTCGTCCTTGTCGCTGCCATCCTTGCGCACAAAGCTCTTGTGGCCTGCCCACGCCTGAATCAGCGTGCCGTCCACACTGAAGTGCTCGCCCGACAGCCAGTCCTTCTTCTGTGCGATGGCCAGCACCTCGTTGAAGAACTCGATCACCGCATCGTGCTGGATCAGGCGTGCGCGGTTCTTCGTGAACACGCTCGGGACCCACACTGCGTCGTCCATTGCCAACCCAATGAACCAGCGAAACAGCAAGTTGTACTGGGTCTGTTCCATAAGCTGGCGCTCGGACCGAATGCTGTAGAGCACCTGCAGCAGCATCGCGCGCAACAGTTTCTCCGGCGGGATGCTGGGGCGGCCACCCTTGATATCGGCCTCGTACATCCCGGCGAACAGCCGGTCCATCTTGGCCAGCGCTTGATTGACCATGGTGCGGATCGGGCGCAGCGGATGCGACTTCGGTACGAAATCGTCCAGTCGCCGCATGGTGAACAAGCTTTCGGTAAAGGTGTCTGCGCCGCGCATGCGATATCGGAGTGAGTCGTGTCGAGTTCTTAGATCAACGCTTCGGCACGTCGCTGCGCTGACCTCCGCTCTAGGTATTTCAGCAGCCTGCTAGTCTTACTGTGTCAATAAATTCATGCCATTATAGAGTCTTCTTCAGACTTGGCATGAGGAATCCATGGACTGGGAAGCGTCGTTCGACGAGTATCTGGAACATCTCTGTGAGGCGCTCGGGCACAGTGACAGGAGATCGGGGCTGGCGGGCTATTGCCAGGGGCTGATGTTGCCGATCAAACGCAAGAGCGTCGAACCTCTGGCGGCGCATTTAGAGCCGGAGCGAATAAGCGCGCGACACCAATCGCTGCATCATTTCGTGTCGAAGTCGGAATGGTCCGATGCAGCGCTGCTTGAGCAGGTGAGGCGCTGGGTGTTGCCGCACATGAATCCGGCGAACGGGTTGTTCTGGATCATCGATGACACCGGCTTTCCCAAGAAGGGTAAGCATTCGGTTGGGGTGGCGAGACAATACTGCGGGCAGTTGGGCAAGCAGGACAATTGCCAGGTGGCGGTGAGTCTGTCGGTAGCTACTGAAGAAGCCAGCTTACCGGTGGCGTACCAGCTCTATCTGCCTCAGGAGTGGTGCGACGATCCGGAAAGGCGGCAGCGAACTGGGGTGCCGGATGAGATCGTGTTCGCGACCAAACCGCAGATCGCGGCGATGCAACTGCGCCAGGCGCGGCAAAGCGGGGCGCCAGATGGCATCGTGCTGGCTGACGCCGCTTATGGCAATGACACCGCGTTTCGAGATGCTGTCAGTGAACTCGGGTTGCAGTACGCGGTAGGGACGCAGTCCAGTACCCATGTATGGGCGCGGGGCACCGCACCATTGCCGGCTGAACCTGCAATCGGCAAGCCAGGCCGTCCGCGCAGCCTGCTGCGCCGGGCGCCGGGACATAAGCCGCTCTCGGTCAAGACGCTGGCGCTTGGGCTCGATCAATCCTGCTATCGCACCATTACCTGGCGTGAAGGCACCCGAGCCATGCTGAGTTCGCGATTTTCCGCGGTTCGCATCCGCACGTCGCACCGCGATTACTGGCGAGCCACGCTGCGTGACGAAGAATGGCTGCTTATCGAATGGCCCGAAGGCGAGTCCGAACCGATCAAATACTGGTTGTCCACACTGCCCGAAAGCGCACCGCTCGAACATCTGGTCCACGTAGCGAAGATGCGCTGGCGCATCGAGCGCGATTACCAGGACCTCAAGCAGGAGTTTGGTCTGGGCCACTATGAAGGACGGGGTTGGCGCGGTTTTCACCACCACGCATCCCTATGCATTGCTGCTTACGGATTTCTCGTCGCACAGCGCCTGATCCAGGGCGGCAGTAAAAAAAACGGCGCAATCCGCAGCCAGTCTGCCTTACCCTCGGATTACGTGCCGCGCGGCTCCCCAGCGCGCACAGCGACACGTGCCTGATTCCATCACCAGCCTACGCTGGCGCATTGCTGCTTTCATTGCCCAACGACTCCATCGATGTCCGTTTTGCGCTGGTAGCCCCTAAACTAATGACACAGTAAGACTAGGCGGCCGAATTTCCCGCTGCGCGGTTTCCGTCCCGGAACATCCGGAGCGGGAGACGCGCTTTTTTTTGTATTTAATGAATAATTAAAGGATTGCTATCATTGCTATAGATATTTGGATTTTTAGATGCTTAGTGGATAACTGAACTCACGGTGATGCTTTCGGCTTTATCAAACGATCTCGCTGGTGATCTGAAAATCCAGTACGTGGGTAAGGCCATAGTGATCTAAGGGGCACTTATATCCCATCCATTCTGTCGTCAATGTGCGCTCCAGTCGTTTAATTAGGCTGGCAGACGTTTAAAAGTCCCACGATTTCTTGATTATCGTTTAAACGCCACATTCCTGCTGCCATTTTTACGGGTACACGGGGATTGACGCCTAGCAGTGTTTCTCGCTATCTGCTCGGCCCGACGCGGCGTCAAGGCCTGGAGCCTTGGTGATTTGAAAATGCAATTAATCGCCAAGCTAAACATACAACCGTATAAGCCCGAGCTGTCATGAGGCGGTCCCCTGGGAATGTCGGCCGTCCGTCTGGTATATAATTTCACCATCATGAAATAATACGGCCAGCGACGTTCATGCTGACTTCCCTTCTTCATTGGACGGACTTCCATGCCGCGACCACTGCCTGATCCGACGCCTCCTTCGCGCGCGACAATTCGCACTATTCACCAACTGGGCGACCGCATTCGAGCAACCCGCGCAGAGGAAGGGATGCCCATTGACCAGGCAGCGAGGCATTGCGGTGTCTCCATTGGCATGCTCTCCAAGCTGGAGAACGGCAAGGGCGTCAATCTCGAGCACGCCCTGCGTGTGATGGACGGACTGGGTTTGACGATGCTGGTCGTTCCCAAGGCGCATGCGCCCTGGCTCGAACAGGCAGCGGCCCATGCGGCCAAGGTCGGCGAGGATGCGGCCAGGGAACAACATACATGGCAGGAGGAATAGAGCCGCGATCAGGACGGGCGTCATTCTCGGATGCGATCCTCGATCGGTGCGGAAATGCCCTTCGCTTGGCGTGCTGACGCGCCTTACGCCGTGCTGGTCCGGCCGATACGATGCCGCTCCTGCGTGGCCTCGTGCCACGCATCCTCTTCGCAGTGCAGGTAAGCGCTTGTGGTAGCAATCGAGGCATGGCCAAAGTTGCCGCGCACAAAACGCAGGTCAACCTGCTGGTAGTCATGTGAGAGCCGGCAGTGTGGCGCAGCCAGTGCGCCGAGGCGCTGGCCAGGACTGCGGCCCGCACCTCCCACTCGGACCCGCGCGCCCGCAGGCGCTCGGCCGCCATGCCGAACACTTCAGAACCAGGTGCAGCGCCCCGTGTGACAGGGCCTTCTCGTCGTTCGGACGGCCGATGACCGGCAGCACCAGCGAGCGGATTTCCGCGGGCTGGGGGGGCGGGCCGTGAGCGCGGCGGTAGCCGCCAGCTAAGCGCTCGCTCTGGCAAAACCGCGTAGCCACGGCTCGAGGTGTGCAATGTCCAAGGTTCCTGACTCAAACATTTGAAGCATCTCCGAGTGGATCTGCATCGGTGAGCGCTGTAGATGCCAGCCATTGATGCGCAGGAACACATCGGCGGCGGCGAAGGCGATGCGCTTATTACCATCGACAAAAGGGTGGTTAATGGCGAGGCTCTCCAGCAGCGCCGCTGCTTCGGCCACGATGTCCTCGTAATAGCCCGTTTGCGGTCTGAACAGTGCGGCCTCAAGGGCGCCAGGATCTCGCACTCCTAGGGCGCCCCCGTAGCGCTGCATCAACACCGTGTGCATTCCGATTACATCGGCAACGGTCAGGTAATCGCGTCCGCCCATGGCCGATTACTTGGCCAGTTCACGGTAGAGCTTGTCGAACTCATCAACGCTGGACGCGAAAGACTCCATCACGTGCCGACGTGGGCGTTCTTGCTGCTGCCGATCAATGTAGTCTCGGAGGGCTTCGTCGAGGACTGCCTGGAATTGGCGGCCTTGTGCTTCAGCGATCTGACGTAGCGCCGCCAAAACCTCCGGGGCGGCCTGAGATGAGAACTTTTCGCGGATAGTGTTGCTCATGACGCACTCCATCATGATTTCTCTTGATCCATCATGATAAAGCAAGATAGGTGAATCCACCATTCCATTTCTGCTTGTGGCGCGTCAGTTGCTGCGCTACCAGAAGGTGCTGGCCGACGCCATTTCCTTAGTCATCGGCGACCGCGCCGTTGCTGAAACCAGGATGCTGGACGTGCTGCCCCACGGCGTGGGTCATCCGCCACGCCCGCTCGCACCTGCACCCCTGGATGCGCCCGAGCCACTTTTGCTGCGGTATACGTTCGGCTAGCTTGCCATTCATTCATATATGTAGTAACGCACCTACAATAAAATTGGCGGCGAGGAGCATGACCGTGACCATTACGACACTATCTAGCCGGGAACTGAACCAGGACGTGACCAAGGCCAAGAAGGCTGCCGCGCACGGCCCCGTCTTCATCACGGATCGTGGCCGACCGGCCTACGTGCTGTTGAGCATCGAGGAGTATCAGCGTCTCACCGGCCGCCGACAAAAGATTGCCGACCTGCTGGCCATGCCCGGCGCCGAAGACCTCGCGCTGGAGATTCCGCCCCTGCGTGACCTTGCGCAACCGGCCGACTTTTCCTGATGTTCATTCTCGATACCAACGTCGTGTCCGAGCTGCGCAAGGTGCGGCTGGGCAAGGCCGACCGGCATGTAGCGCAGTGGGCCGATAGCGTGGACGCGGGCGAGTTGTTCGTCTCGGCGATCACTATCCACGAACTCGAAATAGGCGTGCTGCTCGCCGAGCGGCGCGATCCAACGCAAGGAGCGCTGTTGCGGACATGGCTGAATAGTCACGTCCTGCCGGCGTTTGCCGAAAGGGTTCTGCCAGTCGATACTGCCGTCGCCCAACGCAGCGCGCGGCTGCATGTTCCCAACCCGCAGCCGCTTCGCGACGGCCTGATCGCCGCGACAGGACTGGTCCATGGCATGACTGTGGTTACGCGCAACGTGATCGATTTCATTGCCTCTGGCGTCAGCCTGTTGAACCCCAGGGAACCTCAATGAACGCACAGGTCGGTGCCGATCAACAGCAGGGTGCCGAGCACAAGGCCACGCTTTCCCCATGCCTGGAGAATTCTCGCTGAACTGAAGGCGTCGGAAGCACTACCAGCCCTGGTTTCGCTGTTGCCCCGCCTTGACGACGACGTTGACGATTGGATCGCCAGTGAATTGCCGAGCGTCTTCAGCAAGATAGGCTGGGAGTCAGTTGACGTGCTTGCGCCATTCGCAGCGGACGAGCGTAACGGGATCTATGCCAGGGGTAGTGCTTGTAGGTCAATTGGTGAGGTCGCGACCACCCATCCCGAGCAGCGTGGGCGATGCCTGGAGATATTGACGAACATTCTCAAGTCCTTTGAGAAGAATGATCAATTTCTTAACGCAGCAATTGTTTCTGTGCTGCTCGATTTGGACTCGGTGGAGTCCATTGACCTGATCCGCGATGCATATGCCAAGGATTGTGTAGACCTCGATTGCGTTGGCGATCTAGAGGACGTTGAGAGCGAGCTTGGTTTGCGCGCCGAACGCTCGACCGCGCCAAAGCGAGGAAAATTCTTTTGGCGGCTGCAGGAACTGTCAGAGATTCAGGAAGCAACGCGCCCGAGGACCATTGGGCCAAGAATCGGAAGAAATGATCGGTGCCCATGCGGAAGCGGGAAGCAGTACAAGAAGTGCTGCCTGGAGGCGTGAAGTGTAGATGGAATGGTCGCCGCAATTTTTCTCCCGATGAGTGTTCAGCGGGCGTCACGCCGAGCCAGACCATCAGTTGGCGCGGATGGACAAAGCGCGAGTTGCCGCCCCATGTCGAGCGCGCACTGATGGCCAACCTCGCTGTACTGCGCACGCTTCAGTCCCAGATCGCTGCGCTTGAAACCGTGCTTCATGGCAAGCCCGTAAGCGCCGGCAAGCAGGACCGCGGAACCTTCTGGCCGTGGCGCGCCATCCATCGAGAGCGCATTGGTTGCCTCTCTCAGCGGGTGACCTCCCTCGGGCCAGATCCATTTGTCGGTGCCGCGGCGTGTCATTGAGCCACAAGGACAGTCGCTCAACGGAAGTGCACACTTTGTACGTCAAGGCGACGGTGAAAAGTCTGCGGCTATTTCGCCTTCAGTACTCCTCCGGTAGCAGCAGGGTCGTGACCGAGCGATCCGCTTCGGTTATGACCCAGACGGTCTTGCCGGTCTCCAGGGCGTAGCTGGACCGCAGCCGCAACCCTTCGACGAGAGCAATTTCATTCGCGGATCCTGTGGCGAGCGCGTTGATACCTTATGACCGGGGTCCCAAAGTGGGAAGTTCGCGTCTAGCAGAGACGGTCGAGGAAATCGTGAGGGAGGTCCTGACCGATTGGCTGCCGCGACAGCGTCATCTCGCTCATCCGCTTTTCGAGCTCTGCGTCGAGATCCGAAAGCGATGCGCGGGCGCAAGTGTTTGTCCGCCAAGCAGAGCTACCATTTCGCGACGCTGGGCGGCCCATCGGAAAGCGGAGGCCGCGAGTAGTGCGAGAGTCCGGGTACGTTGCCGCGCAACAGACCGTACGACTGGAGGTAGAGACCATGGCCTCGCCGATCCTTGTGCTGGAGCCGTCCGAGCCCACCGGCGCGTACGTGCGGATACCGCGCAAACGGCGAGCTGCAGCTTTTCAGCCGCTGCCAACGAATGAGCGCGATGAACTCATCCGCCACTGGCGCCAGCTCCTGGGCCTCCCAGCGCCAATCGCCAACAGCGGGCGCGGTCAGGCCCTTGCCTTGAATGCCTGGACCTCCGAGGGGATGGCCGGCGGCGACTCCCGTGAGTTGCTTCACGACAGCGAGCATTTGACGAGATTATTACTGCGCCGGGCGTGGGCAAACGTGCCGCGTTGCCAACGGCGAATGATTCGTCGCGCCGTTCTATGTTTCGATCCGGACAAGCCTGCCATCAAGGTGGCAGCCGCGCAGATCAACGCTGCGGCGTGGCTGCTCGCGGCGATGCACTGGAACGGCTGTCGGCATCCCAACGCCCTGTGGTGCAAGCCTCTGCATCCGCTGACCGGCGTCGTCCGTTGGCTCAGCGGCTTTGACGTTGTCGAACAGCATGGCATTCGCGCGAGATCTTGACGAAGCTGGCGGAAAGGGTGGGGTGGGTCGAATGGCAAAGCCGCCAGCTCGTTGCAGTGATGAAGGCCAAAAGGCGAGTTGTCGCGTTACTGCCTGAATTGCTGCAGTGAAGGATTTTCCAGGTGGCGCAACCGAAACCTTCGTGAGAGGGAGCAGTTTTACTACCCAAACGGAACACGATTACTACACTTCACGTCGGGCCCGAGGCCGTGGTGGTCTGCAAGGACGTTCTGCAACTGGACGAGGCCGAGGCGCGCAAGGTCCGGCGCTGGGGCATCCGTGCCCTGGTGAATGCGGCGCGCAGGGGTGGCCAGGGCGGCTAGCGCCGTTAGCTGATGGGCTCGGCATAGCCTGCAGGGAGATCCCCGCATGGCGCTAGCCAGCCGCGAAATTCCTGCAAGGGTTGCCTCTGCCGCCGGCGATTGCCGGCGGCGGGACCTCTCTCCCGCTAGAACCCCACCGCCTGCCCGTCGCGGCGCGAGTCCGAAGCCGCGATGTAGCCAAACGGCGCCTTGTAGATGAGCTGCGCCGAGCCAAATTCCAGACTGTCGCGTGGCGCGACCTCGACGCGGTGGCCCATGCCGCGCAGCGTCGCCACCACGTCCGCCGGCAGGTGCGCCTCGACATTCACCACGGGCCCGTGCTCCACGCGGAAGCGTGGGGCATCGCTCATGGCCTGCGGGTTCTGGCCGAATGCTGCCAGCCGCGCCATCATCTGTACATGGCCCTGCGCTTGCATCGAGCCGCCCATCACGCCGAATGACATCACCGGCGCGCCTTGACGCGTAACGAAGCCGGGGATGATCGTGTGCATCGGCTGCTTGCCGGGAGCCACGCAGTTGGCGTGGCCCGGCTTCAGGTTGAAACCCGCGCCGCGGTTGTGCAGCGCGATACCGGTGCCGGGCACCACCACGCCGGAGCCGAAACCGCGGTAGTTGGACTGGATATACGAAACCATCGAACCCGCGGCATCCGCGGCGGACAGATAGACGGTGCCGCCAGTCTTCGGGATGCCTGCGGTGGGTGCACCAGCCCGCTTCAAGTCGATCAGCGCCGCGCGCTCGGCAAGGTACGCCGGGTCCAGGAAGGCGGCGGGCGCGTGCTGCATGGAGGCCGGGTCCGACACGTGGCGGTGCAGGTCGGCAAAGGCCAGCTTCATTGCCTCGATGCTGACGTGGTAGAAGTCGGCGCTGTCGCAACCCATGCTTTCCACGTCGAAGCGGTCCAGGATGCCGAGGCCGATCAGCGCGGCGATGCCCTGGCCGTTCGGGGGAATTTCGTGGAGCGTGTAGCCGCGGAACTCCTGCGCCATCGGCTGGACCCAGGCAGCGCGATGCGCGGCCAGGTCGTCGGCGCGGATGGCGCCTCCGGTTTCCTCGGCGAACGCGACGATGCGCGCGGCGAGTTCACCCGTGTAGAAGCTCTCGCCATCGCTCTCGGCAATGCGCTGCAGCGTGGCGGCCTGCTCCGGGAAACGCCAGCGCTCGCCCGCCTGCGGCGCCCTGCCGTCGCGCAGGAACGCCTTGGCAAAGCCAGGCTGCCCGGCCAGCACCGGCACCTGCGCGGCCCATTGCCGTGCGATCTGCGGCGACACCAGGAAGCCCTGTTCGGCGTACTCGATGGCCGGCGCGAACAGCCGCGCGAACGGCAGCTTGCCGAAGCGGGCCGACAGCGCCTTCCAGCCCGCAACCTGGCCCGGCACGGTGACGGTGTCCCAGCCCACCTCGGGCATGGCGTCGCGCCCGGCGAAATGCTCCGGCGTCCAGCGCGCCGGCGCACGGCCGCTGGAGTTGAGCCCGTACAGTTGCCCCTCGTGCCAGACCAGCGCGAACATGTCCCCGCCAATGCCGTTCATGACCGGCTCCACCACGGTCAGCGCAATCGCGCTGGCAATGGCGCTGTCGATGGCATTGCCGCCTTCGTACAGCATGCGCAGCCCCGCCTGCGCGGCGAGCGGCTGGCTGGTGCTGACCGCGTTGGCGGCCAGCAGCGGCATCTTCTGCGACGGGTAGGGAAAGGTCCAGTCGAAAGGCAACATCGGGAACTCCATTCAGAACAGGTAAAAGGGCGCGCGGGCGGCGCCCCAGGGTTGCAGCACGCTGGTTATTGCAAAGTCACGCCGGACTGCTTGACGAGCTTCTCGGTACGCGGAATCTCGGCGCTGACCATCGCGCTGAATTCGCCGACGCTGCCGCCACGCGGCTCGGCGCCGGTGGCCGCCAGGCGCTCGCGGAATTCCGGTGACTTGAGCAGCTTGTTGATCGAGACATTGAGCTTGCCGACCACGTCCGCCGGCGTGCCCTTGGGCGCGACAATGCCGTACCACGGCGCGATATCGAAGCCGGCATAGCCCTGCTCGGCGATCGTCGGGATCTCCGGCGCGTTCGGCGAGCGCTTCGCGGTGGACATGCCAAGCGCACGCAGCTTGCCCGCCTTCACATGCGGCAGGCCGGTCATGATGGTGTCGAAGTACATCGACACCTGGCCGGACAGCAGCGCGGGAATCGCTTCGCCAGCGCCCTTGTACGGCACATGGACGATATCGATGCCGGCCGCGGCCTTCAGCATTTCGCCGGCGATATGCGAGGTGGTGCCGGCACCGAACGAGGCATAGGTCAGCTTGCCCGGATTGGCCTTGGCATACGCCACCATCTCGGGCAGCGTCTTGAACGGCAGCGAGGGGTTGGACAACAGGATGTTAGGCGTGATCGCGACTACCGCCACCTTCTCGAACGCATCCGGGTCATAGCTGAGCTTCTTGTACAGGAACCGGTTGGTCACCATCGACGCCGGTCCGGACATCAGCAGCGTATAGCCATCGCCAGGCGCGCGCGCAGCCACTTCGCTGCCGATCATGGCAGCGGCGCCTGGCCGGTTTTCGATCACGAAGGTCTGGCCATATTCCTTGCCGAGGCCCAGGCCGATCTGCCGCGAGATCAGGTCGGTGGCCGAGCCGGCCTGGAACGGCACGACGATACGCACCGGCTGGCTGGGCCAGTCGCGGGCGCCCTGCGCGAGTGCCAGGGAAGAGGCCGCCAGCATGGTGACCGCAAGCAGGCTACGGATAGCAGTGAAACGCATGTTTATACCCTCATCGATAGAAGAAATGTCATCCGCTCACAAGGAGGGATGACACTTCCCAGTCCGCAATATGCGTGCCATTGGTGTCGGGCCGATTCCGGCGCGCGTCCCGCCCGCCCCCTTCCCTTTCGTGGAAGTTTGCGCACGTCGTGCACCGGAGTCGTCAGCTTCGCACCGGCAATTGCCGGGCTGTCTTGTCTCCATGGGGCCGGCGCACTGCGTGGGTGCGCCATGGCCCCGCCCTGGTGGGGGGTGTCCTTCACCCCGTCGTTGTTATTCGACTTCCATGCAGAGGTATTTGGTCTCCAGGTACTCGTCGATGCCATGGCTTGAGCCTTCGCGGCCCAGCCCCGATTGCTTGATGCCGCCGAACGGCGCCACCTCGTTCGAGATCAGCCCGGTATTGATGCCCACCATGCCGTACTCGAGTGCCTGCGCCACGCGCCAGATCTTCGCCATGTCGCGCGAGAAGAAGTAAGCGGCCAGGCCCGACTCGGTATCGTTGGCCATCGCCACCACCTCCGCTTCGGTGCTGAAGCGGAACAGCGGTGCCAGCGGGCCGAACGTCTCCTCGCGTGCCACCCGCATCGACGCTGTCGCATTGGCCAGCACCGTCGGCGCGAAGAAGGTGCCGCCGAGCGCAGGGCGCTGGCCGCCCGTCAGCACGGTGGCGCCGTGCGCCAGCGCGTCGGCAATATGCGCTTCGACCTTGGCCACGGCATCCGCGTCGATGAGCGGGCCTTGCGTGACCCCGCTGTCGACGCCATGGCCCGGCCGCAATTGTTCGACCGCGCTGACCAGCCGGCGCGCAACCTCGTCATAGACGCGCTCGTGCACGTAGATCCGGTTGGCGCAGACACAGGTCTGGCCGCTGTTGCGGAACTTGGAGGCGAGGATGCCCTCCACCGCGCGGTCGAGGTCGGCATCGTCGAAGACGATCAGCGGCGCATTGCCACCGAGCTCCAGCGAGAGCTTCTTCACCGTGCCGGCGCACTGCGCCATCAGCAGCTTGCCGACCGCGGTCGAGCCGGTGAAGCTGAGCTTGCGCACGACCGGGCTGGCGCACAGCACGCCGCCGATCTGCACGGCGTCGCCGGTCACCACCTGCAGCACGCCACGCGGCACGCCCGCCTGTTCGCCCAGCACGGCCAGCGCCAGTGCCGTGAGCGGCGTCTGTTCGGCGGGCTTGACGATGATGGTGCAGCCGGCGGCAAGCGCCGGGCCTACCTTGCGCGTGATCATCGCCGCCGGGAAGTTCCACGGCGTGATGGCCGCGCACACACCCACCGGCTCGCGCAGCACCACCAGCTTCTGGCTGCTGCGCGGGCTGGCCAGCACCTCGCCATCGACCCGCTTGGCTTCTTCGCCGAACCACTCGAGGAAGCTCGCAGCATAGGCGACCTCGCCGCGCGCCTCGGCCAGCGGCTTGCCCTGCTCGGCGGTCATCAGCTGGGCCAGGTCTTCCTGGTGCGCCAGCATCAGGTCGGCCCAGCGGCGCAGCACAGCGGCGCGCGCCTTGCCCGTCTGCGCGCGCCATGCCGGCAGCGCGCGCTCGGCGGCGCGCACCGCCTGTTCGGTTTCGGCCGCGCCGGCCAGGGGCACCGAGCCGATCTGTTCGTGGGTCGCCGGGTTGTAGACCGCAAGTTCTGCGCCGCTTTGCGCCCCGGTCCATTCGCCGTCGATCAGGCAATGGCTGCGCAACAGCGCGGTATGTTGGAGTTCCATGGGTTCCCCTTATTCGGCCAGCGCCTGGGCCAGCACCGCCAGCGCTGCGTCGAACTGCGCCTGCGGGATGGTGAGCGGATAGAGGAATCGGATGACATTGCCGTAGGTGCCGCAGGTCAGCAGAACCAGGCCGGCTTCCAGCGCACGGGCCTGTACGCGTTTGGCATGCTCGGCGCTGGGCTGGCCCGTGGCCGGATCGAAGAATTCGGCAGCGATCATCGAACCCAGCCCGCGCACCTCGGCCACTGCGGGGCAATGCTTGCGCTGTGCGAGCAAGTGATCGCGCAACTGGTTGCCAAGCTCGGCGGAGCGCTCGCACAGCCCTTCTTCCTCAATCACATCGATGACCGCGTGCGCCGCCGCCACCGCCAGCGGATTGCCGGCATAGGTGCCACCCAGGCCGCCGGGCAGCGGCGCATCCATGATCTGCGCACGGCCGCAGACCGCCGACAGCGGCATGCCGCCGGCCAGGCTCTTGGCCATCGTGATCAGGTCCGGCTCGACGTCATAGTGCGACATCGCGAACATCTTGCCGGTGCGGCCAAAGCCGGTCTGCACTTCATCGGCGATCAGCACGATGCCGTGCTGGTCGCATACCGCCCGCAAGCCCTGCATGAAATCGGACGGCGCCGCCTGGAAGCCGCCTTCGCCTTGCACCGGCTCAACGATGATCGCGGCCACGCGGCCCGGGTCGATATCGGTCTTGAACAGGCTGTCCAGCGCCTGCAGCGCCCGCTCGGTGCTGACGCCATGCAGCGCGCTGGGAAACGGCGCGTGGTAGATGTCGGACGGGAACGGGCCGAACCCGACCTTGTACGGCGCCACCTTGCCGGTCAGCGCCATGCCCAGCAGCGTGCGGCCATGGAAGGCGCCCGAGAAGGCAATCACGCCCGGGCGGCCGGTATGCGCACGGGCGATCTTGATGGCATTTTCCACGGCTTCGGCGCCGGTGGTGAACAGGGCCGTCTTGTTCATGCCCTGGATCGGCACCATCGCGTTGATGCGCTCGGCCAGAGCGACATAGCTCTGGTAGGGCACGATCTGGTAGGCGGTATGCGTGAAACGCTCCAGCTGCGCGGTGATGGCGTGCATCACGCGCGGATGGCAGTGGCCCGTATTTAGCACGGCGATGCCGGCGGCGAAGTCGGTGTAGGCACGGCCTTCTACGTCCCACAGCGTGGCGTTCTCCGCGCGGTCGGCATAGAAATCGCACATCACGCCCACGCCGCGCGGCGTCGCGAGGGTTCGGCGTTGGTTCAGTTCGAGGTTTTTCATGGTCATTGTGCGGTAAGGGCTGTCGGCACCAGCCGACTCGCGAAACGGGAACCGCCGGCAGCAGCAAGCGATGCCAGCCATTTCATCCGACTTTGGCCCTATAATCCAGTACCGCTTACGCAAATCCGATGGTGCCAATTTGAAATCGATCTGCGGCGACCTGCTGCTCCAGCGCCTAGGCCCCGAAGGCCCGGCGGCGCTGGGCAAGCCGCTCAACCGGGGCCTCTACGAATGCATCCGCAGCGCGATTCAGGACGGCAGCCTCGCGCCGGCCACTCGCCTGCCGCCGCAACGCGACCTTGCCGCCGAACTGGGGCTGTCGCGCAATACGGTGATGTTTGCCTACGACCAGCTGCTGGCAGAGGGTTACCTGTACGCGCGCACCGGCAGTGGCACCTTCGTTGCCGCCACCGCGCCGGAGAGTTACCTGAATGCCGCCGCCGTCCCGGCGACCGAGGTCGGGCCGCAGGCCATGCCCGGGCTGTCGCCGCGCGGACAGCGGCTGATCGCCAACGCCTCGGCTTCGCCCACGCAATGGGGGGCGTTCATGCCGGGCGTGCCCGACGTGACGCGCTTCCCGCACCGACGCTATGCCCAGATCGCGGCCCGCCTGTGGCGCCAGCCGCGGCCGGAATGGCTGAGCTATGGCCATGGTGGCGGGTTGCCGGCGCTACGCGAAGCGGTGGCGACGCATTTGCGGGTGGCGCGCTCGGTGCGCTGCGATCCCGACCAGGTGCTGATCACCGAGGGCATACACCAGGCCATCGACCTGGTGGTGAGGATGCTGGGCTCGCCCGGTGACCAGGCGTGGGTGGAAGAGCCCAGCTATTGGGGCATTCGCGGCGTGCTGCAGGTCAGCGATATCGGCATGGTGCCGAAACCGGTGGACGACGAGGGCCTGACGCTGCCCGACACTGGAACCGGCAGGGAGATGCCTGCGCCGCGCTTTATCTTCGTCACGCCCTCGCACCAGTACCCGCTCGGCGCCGTGATGAGCCTGAAGCGCCGGCGCGCGCTGCTGGAATACGCCCGCCAGCGCGGCAGCTGGATCGTGGAAGACGACTACGACAGCGAATTCCGCTTCTCCGGACAGCCGATTCCGTCGTTGCAGGGCATGGAGCCGGATGCGCCGGTGATCTATATCGGCACCTTCAGCAAGACGCTCTATCCGGGCTTGCGCATGGGCTACCTGGTGCTGCCGCGCAGCCTGGCCGGCGCCTTCCAGACCGCGCACGCCGAGCTGTACCGGGCCGGCCACCTGATGACGCAGGCAACCGTCGCCGAATTCATGCAGGCCGGTGACTATGCCGCCCACATCCGTCGCATGCGGCCGCTGTATGCCAGGCGGCGGGCCATCCTGGCCGCGTTGATCGAGCGCTACCTCGGCCCCGGCGCGCTGCACGAGCACGGCAGCAACGCCGGCCTGCACCTGGTGCTGCGGCTGCCCGACGATGCCGACGACGTGGCCATCACCGCTGCCGCCCGGGCGCGCGGCATCGTGGTGCGGGAGCTGTCGCGCTATTTCATCGGCGATGCCGTGCAGCAAGGCCTGCTGTTGGGGTACGCGTGCGTGCCCGACGAGGACATCGCGCCTGCCTTCGAAAGGCTGCTCGGCTGCCTGCCGCGCGGCGCCAGCTTGCATAGCCGGTAGAAAAGGCTCCCATCCGCGAAGAACATGTCGTCGGATCGGAAGGGGGAGCGTTAAGAACCTTGGGATTTCGGCTTCAGTCATCCGTCCTAACCGGTCGAGGAACTCGGCCAAGTCAGCAGGCATCTCCGCAAGGTCCTCCACGCGAGTTCGCCGTCGTCACACAAATTGCGGAAGACCCAACTTTCCTTTGTTCTACGCGTGATCAACGGTGACCTCGTCGAGAGACTCGCTAGGTATGAGCCACCAACGGAACCCAGGTCAAGGGAAGTAGTTGAGTTCTTGGAGCAACTCGGGCTCTCGGAGTTTGAACCCCAAGGTTTTTAACGCTCCCCGATTGCAGTGGCACTTTTGCTTTCACTTGGATCGAAGGCAAAAGTGTCATTTCGCACGCAGTCCGCATGAAGTTTGCCACTTCGCATCCTAGACTTCGAGAGCTGAGAGCTGTCCGTTTCTTCTTGATCTGATGGAAAATTTTCCGCATTTCACGGAACCGGTCGCGCTTGCTTGACCGTCTGGCGCACACCCATTGGAAGCCTTTAGCCCGACGCTGGGACGACGATTGACGGGTCGGGAAGCTGCGCGCTCCCGAAATTGCCTCAAACAAAAATGGGGAACCTAAAATGCGCCATTTCGCTGCACTGGGTTGTCTGACGGCTGTCGCTTTGTCCATTCAGGCCGCGCCGCTGCCCGACTCGAACCGGCCGGCACCCGGCACGGAGGCAGCGCGTTCGGCCCGCCTAGTCGACCGTGACGGCGACCGGATCTCCGATGATCTGCAGGCGCGGATCGCGGCGGCACGGCCAGGTGACCTCGTCCGTGTCGTCGTCACGTTCAGCGGCCCGGGCACTGCGGCCACGGCGCGGCAGGCGGTCGGTGCTTTCACGCTGGACCGCGAATTCAGGATCATCCGCGGATTCTCCGCCACCATGACGACCGCCCAGATAAGGGCGCTGGCGCAGCAGCCTGGCGTGCGGCGGATCGAGGAGGACTTCACCGTTTCGACCAAGCTCAACGCCGCCCGCGCCGACTTCGGCACGGACGCGGCACGCACCAGCTTCGGGGTTGACGGCGCCGGCATCAAGGGTTGCATCGTCGACACGGGCGTCGATCCGAACCACGAGCAGCTTGACGCGCGACCGATCCCGTTCTTTGATGTCATCAATGGACGGACCAGTGCATATGACGACCACGGCCACGGCACCCACGTCGCGTCGATCGCCTTCGGCGACGGCACGGGCGGCTCGGGCGCCGCCACCTACAAGGGCGTGGCGCCCGGCGCAGCGATCTACGCGGCCAAGGTGCTCGACCAGTCCGGCTCCGGACTCGAGAGCCAGGTCATCGCCGGCATCGACTGGTGCGTGTCCCAGGGGGTGCGGATCATTTCCATGAGTCTGGGCTCCAGCGCGCCGTCAGACGGACAGGACTCCCTGAGCCAGGCCGTCGATGCAGCGGTGAGCAGCGGTGCTGTCGTGGTGGTGGCGGCCGGAAATTCGGGCGACGAACCAGGGACGGTCGGCTCGCCCGGGGCCGCAGCGCAAGCCATCACCGTGGCGGCATGCGCGGAGTGGTCCGCTCCCGCCGGCGCGCCCAACCATTCGGACGGCATCTACGTGACGCCGTTTTCGAGCCGGGGACCGACGCTGGATAACCGTGTCAAGCCGGACATCTGTGCACCCGGACTGACCATCACGGCTGCAAAGGCCGGCACGGTCAGCGGTTATGTAACCTACAGTGGCACCTCCATGGCCACGCCGTTCGTCTCCGGCATCGTCGCCCTGGCTCTACAGGCGAATCCGATCCTGTCGCCAGCGGACCTGCGGCAGAAGCTCGAAGCCACGGCGCAGGACCGCGGCCCCGCCGGCAAGGACAATGATATCGGCGCCGGGCTCCTTGACGGCTACGCGCTGGTGGCCAGCGCCAAGGGGGGCACCAGCTACCAGCCGACCGTCTTTCCGACGTATCGCAGGGTCACCGGCAGCGTGGCGAATCATGGTCAGTGGAGCTACACGTTCTCCATCGCCGAGGCTGACCTCGATGTTCCCATCGGTGCCACGGTCACCATTAACGGCCAGGCGAAATGCATCCTGCCGCTATTGGGCGGCTGCTTCGCCGCGCAGTGGGATCCCGATCTCGACACCCGGCTGCTGGACCCCAATGGCGTCGTGCTGTCCGAGAGCCTGTGCATGGCCGGCGTCGAATGCGGTGGCATCGGCCGTCAGGAAACGCTGCACGCACTGCCAACCGTGGCCGGGACGTACACCATCCAGGTGTCCCCGTCCGAGGACAGCGTGAACCTGGGCAAGGGCGGCAGCTTCGCCCTGGACCTGTCGAGCGGCCCTCGAGCCGGCATCGCGAGTCTGCCCGTGGCGCACGTGGGCGGCCTGAGCGCCAGCAGCACCGGAAACAAGACGGGATGGACCACCACCGTCACGGTCACGGTGCACGATGCCAGCCACAACCCGGTGCCGAACGCAACCGTGAGCGGAACCTGGAGCGGCGGCTACAGCGGGAACTCGGCCTGCACCACGGGCGCCGGCGGACAGTGCATGGTCACGAGCGGAACGATCTCCAAGCGAAAGAACAGCGTGACCTTCACCGTGACCAACATCACCGGCACGCTCACCTACCAGGCCAGCAGCAACGACATGACAAGCGTCACGGCGACAAAGCCGTGATGCGTTCGCGCTCGGCCGCGACCGGCATTGCTTCGATCTCAGCCCTGACCGCGTTCCACAGGTCGTGGCTCAGGTAGCGCGTGATCCGCGGCCGGGTCGGGGGGCGCCCCGGCGGGCGAGCGCGAGCGGATTGCCGGCCAGGTAGCCGGCTTCGGTCAGCCACGCGAACACTCGTCGTACGTTTGCCGAGAACATCCACGCCTTGGCCGGCCGGTATCAACGTCGTACGCGATCGCAGGCTCGGGCGTTGCACGCGCTGGGCCACGCCCTCGGTGGTGAGGCGGCGGCCCGGCTTGCTGACTTATTGGGCTTGCGCACCAGTGCCGACACCGTGCTGCGGGAATTGCGCAGAGTACCTGAGCGCAAGCGCAAACCACGACCGCGGGTCGTCGGCATCGATGACTGGGCGATCGCGCGCGGTCACCAGTACGGAACGATCATCTGCGACGTGAGCCGATCGAAGGGTTCGCCGGTAGGGAAGCCATTGCGGTGGCCGCGTGGATGCGTGCGCACCCATCGATCGAGATCGTTGCCAGGGACCGGGCCGGGGCCTACTCCGAGGCGGTCGACATCGCGCTGCCGGCAGCCACGCAAGTCTCGGATCGCTGGCATCTACTGTGCAACTTGCGCGACAACGTCGAGAGACTGCTGTACCGACTCGGACCGCAACTGCGCCAAGCCGCGCAGCAAATCGAGGTCGGTGGCGTGACCGTGGGACGGCAGCGGGAGCTGAGCCGCAACTCACTGTGGTCATGGCAGCGCCTGAGCGATCAGCGACGCGCCTCGCGGGTGGAGCTGTACGAGCGGGTTATGGCGCTACACGCCCAGGGCGGCACGATGAAAGGAATCGGGCGCGAGCTCTCAATCGACCATCGAACCGTGCGCAACTTCATCACCGCGGGGGCATTCCCCGAGCGCGCACCCAGGGCGCGGGGTCCGACGCCTTTAGATCCTTATCTCAGCTATATCGAGGAACGAATCGCACAGGGCTGTCGCTTTCCTGAACTAATCTGGCAAGAACTCAAGCAGCGAGGCTATAAGGGCAGTCCCGCCACTGTGCAAAGTTGCGTGGCCCGCCTTCTCTTTCCGCTGGGCAAGACGCCGCATGTCCAGAAGCCCGTGCAATCGATGCCAATTCCGTCGGCCCGGCGCGTGTTCGGATGGCTTGTCGGATGGAGAAAGCTCGCTGTCGAAGAGCCAAAGAGCGCGGACCACGAGCGGTTCGTGCAGGCGCTGTGCAAGATCGAACCTGTGGTGGGCGAGGTCCGCAGCCTCGCGCGGGAATTTCTCGGACTCATGCATCGGCGAAGTGGGGGGTGCGGACGATTTCTTGGACTGATTCAGGTTGCGATTCCCAGGTGGCGCCGGTAGTTGACCGGGCTCATTGCCTGCAAGGACAACTTGATGCGCCGCTCGTTGTACCAATGGATGTACGAGTTTAGCTCGTGCATGAATCCGTCTACCGTCGTGCCAGCCCAGTCGCGACAGTAGTACATCTCATTTTTCAGGCGCCCAAAGAAGCCCTCGCAGGCAGCGTTGTCAGGTGAGCAGCCCTTTCGCGACATGGAACGGATTAGACCCGCTGCGTTGATGCGTTGCAGCCAACCCGGCCAACGATAGTGAGCGCCTCTGTCGCTGTGTACTACGGGCCTGTCGCCATCGGTGAGCGTCGTGATGGCACCGTCGAGCATGCTGTTTACCAATTGCGCGTCAGGCCTCGTGCCGATAGACCAGCTCACAACCTTGCCGTCAAAGCAATCGATCATGGGTGATAGATACACCTTTCCCGCTGGAAGCTGGAATTCGGTGATGTCCGTCAGCCATTTTTGATTCGGCGCTTGCGAATGGAAATCCCTGGCAACCAGGTTCTCAGGAGCAGTGCCAATCTCCCCGCTGTAGGAGCTGTACCGGCGAAGTGGCCGGTGGACGGAAAGTTGTTCCTCAACCATCAATCTGCGCACGATCTTCTCGGAGATCCGTATATCGCGCTGACACAGCATCGCGTGGATACGACGGTAGCCATAGCAGCGATGATTGCTGTTGAAGATATCGACCACGTCGGTACGTACGTCCGCGTATTTGTCGCGCAGACTCAATCCCGTCTTGTGATAGAAATAGCTACTGCGTGCAAGCCCGATGACGCGGAGAAGTTCAGATAACGAATACGTAGCTTTCAAGGCATCAACCACCTGTGTCTTTTCCCTGTTTGTCAGGGGCAGGGAGTTGATGCCTTGGTCTTTTTTTATTAGATCGCCCGCCCGCGCCAGGATGTCGCGCTCAAGTTGCAGTTGGCGTACCTGCTGTTCAAGCTGTGCGATTCTTTCCAACTGCGCCGCATGCTCGTCTCCAGGCGAGACCAATTTACGTTTGCGCATAGATCGATATGCCTCGTCTCCGAGCAGTTGATCTTTCCACTTGTACAGCATCGATAGGCTTACTCCAACCTTTTTCGCTACATCCTGCGCGGAGCCTTGGCGGGCGCAAAGGTCAGTGACCGCCTGCCGCTTCTGATCGGGTGCAAACGGTGCACTGGTGTTCGTGCTCGTAACCATGCGGCGCGAACCAGGGCGCAGTTCCTCAATCCAGCAGCGAAGCAGTTGGCTACCGGGATACCCAAGGGCTCTGCGGGTGACAGTCAGAGAGCAGCCATGGCCAAAGTAGTGATCCACCGCCGTGCGCTTTTGCTCCAGCGTGTATCGCTGCGTCGGAAGGCGGCGCTTGGGCAAGTCTCCCAATTTCTGGTAGGTCTCTACCCACCGCCTCAGGTTCTTACCTGATGGATAACCCAGCTCACGAACTACCGTTGCTGTCTTCCCGCCGTACTTAAAATATAACTTGACCGCCCTGATGCGATCCTCGTACGAGAACATGAACTACCTCCAAGTAGTCCAAGTTTTCGTCCGCACCCCCGTCTGCGACATCTCGATCGATGGTTGAAACATTTGTCGTGCTGCGACGCTGTGGAAATGCGTCGGTTCGCGCAAAGCTTGCGCGCCGACTTACCGGCTGTACGGGCGGCCTTCAGGCTGCCATGGAGCAATGGCCAGACTGAGGGTCATGTCAACCGGCTCAAGCTCCTCAAGCGCCAAATGTATGGCCGCGCGAATATCGACCTTCTGCGGCTGCGCGTGTTGAAACCGAGCTAAATTGGCCTGCCTTTTCATATTTGACTCGCTTAGTCCGGTCGCGATCGCAGGCGTGACGTGTAGTAATCGCGGGTCTCCCGCACTTTGTTTGACGGCGAGGTCGAGGGCTTGTTTTCGGGCCGATTTGGCCGTACGTTGATCGTTACCATGAGGCAAGTTCTCGGTGGGATTGATCGTATTCTCGCCCGTGTGGGTAAGCGCGTCGTCTCCAGCGACGCGTGCAGGGAGACCATTACTGTCGAAGCCTGTAGTACGGTTCGCGCGGCCCCTTGTCCTGCCTGCCATCGTTGGAGTCACCGAATCCACGGCCGCTATGTGCGCAGACTGGAAGAACGTCCGGTGCTCGAGCAGCGGGTCGTTCTCGCTATTGAGGTGCGTCGCTTCAAATGTACGAACGCCAATTGTCCCCGTCGTACGTTTGCCGAGAACATCCACGCCTTGGCCGGTCGGTATCAACGTCGTACGCGATCGCAAGCTCGGGCGCTGCACGCGCTGGGCCACGCCCTCGGTGGTGAGGCGGCGGCCCGGCTTGCTGACGCCTTGGGCTTGCGCACCAGTGCCGACACCGTGCTGCGGGAGTTGCGAAGAGCTTCTGGGCGCAAGCGCAAACCACGACCACGGGTCGTCGGCATCGATGACTGGGCGATCGCGCGCGGTCACCAGTACGGAACAATCATCGTCGATCTGGAGCGACGTGAGCCGATCGAAGTGTTCGCCGGCCGGGACGCCATTGCGGTGGCTGCGTGGATGCGTGCGCACCCATCGTGATTACTACACTTCACGAGCATGGCGACCTACAAGGCACCGCGCATCGTTCAGATCGTTGAACGTCTGCCGCGCTCCGCGCCCGGCAAGATCGCGTGGCGGGAATTGCAGGAGCAGGAACTGCAGGGCGCTCCCCTGCCGAACCACAAGGCGTAACGCTACCCGCGGCAACGTGACGCGCTGGCTTGACGGGCTAGCGCGTCACCTTCCACTTGTAGCTGGAGCGATCCCCGCAGAACAGCAGTTCGGCGCTGCAGATCGGCGTTCCCTCGATATCGTAAGGGGTGCTGCGTACTCTCAGCAGCGGATGACCTTCCGGAACATCGAGTCGACGGGCAGCTTCGCCCGAAGCGGCGACCGCGGTGGTTTCCATGGCCGCTTCCTTCAGTCGGAAGCCCAGCCGGCTCTCGAACAGCGCCATGACATCGTTGGTCTCAAGGTCTTCTTCAAGCAGCCGGCGCATCAGCGGCTCCTGTTGCCGATCATTCATTTGACCAATGGTGACCGCTAAATCCGCCAATCATGGATAGCGTTAACTTACTGATCCGTAAGCGTTTTCTACTGCGTTGTGACGTCTGCTACTGTTGTTCATAGGCAACGCGTTTTGGGGCGCCGCGTCCACTAATGCCGCCAATCCCGGTCGACCGTTCAGTAAATCGCCTAGTGTATGTAAGACCACGGCCTTGAGCATGGCGATGAGGATTGCAACGAAGCGCGAACTGGCGATTGCGAGGGTGTTGCGTCCGCTTGGGACGGCTCCCCTCACGCTTAAGCAAGCTGAGACTGCTGGCAAATTGCTTGGAATCCATTGGGCTACGGTTTATCACTTGCGCCGGCGATTCCTCGCGGATCCTGTGGCGAGCGCGTTGATACCTTATGATCGAGGTCCCAAAGTGGGAAAGCCGCGTCTACCAGCGACTATCGAGGAAATCGTGAATGAGGTCCTGACCGATTGGCTGCCGCGACAGCCTCATCTCGCTCATCCGCTCTTCGAGCTCGACGTCGAAATTCGGAAGCGATGCGCAGGGGCAAGTGTTAGTCCGCCAAGCAGATCTACCATTTCGCGACGATGGGCCGCCCATCGGAAAGAGGAGGCCCTTCGGCTCGCAACGCAGCCGGGTTCTGAGATTCCACCAGGTCATCTTGTGGCGCGCTGTCCGATGGATATTGTGCAGATTGATCACACGCTGGCCGATCTGATCCTGGTTGATGATGCGAGCCGAAGCCCAATTGGCCGGCCATGGCTAAGCATAGCCCTCGACGTTTCGACAAGATGCGTCGTCGGCGTATATGTCGGGATGGACCGCCCCAACGCGGCAACGGTCGCGTTGCTTTTGACCCGCGTTGTCTTGCCCAAGGATGGCTGGCTCGCCAGTCTCGATGTTAGCGTCGATTGGCCTATGCACGGCATTCCGCAGCTACTTCACCTCGATAATGCGGCCGAATTCAAAAGCAGGGCATTGCGAACGGGGTGTCGGGAATATGGTGTTGAACTGATGTATCGACCTGCGGGAAGGCCGTACTTTGGAGGACATATCGAACGCTTGATGAGGACCATCATGGAACGTGTCCACAGCCTGCCAGGATCGACCGGATCGTCGCCCAAGGGGCGCAAGGCCCGACCGCCAGAAAAGGAAGCCTCCTTGACGATCCGGGAATTCGAGCGGTGGCTAGTTCTCGAGATTGCTGAGCGCTATCACCACAATGCTCACCGCGGGCTGCAGGGAGCTACTCCTTTCTCGCAGTGGGCAACGGCCGGTAGGACGGCGCCTCCACGCTTACTTCCCAATGCGGCGCCTGAACCCTTGCGCTTCCTAATTCAGTTCTTGCCGATGGCCTATCGGACCGTGCAGTCATATGGGCTCATGCTGTTCTACCTTCGATACTGGCATCCAATATTCGCGGCCTGGCGGGCGACAAAGCAGAAAGTTATTGCAAGGTACCACCCTGAGGATCTCTCCAGAATCTTTGTCAGTGTCGACGGAAAGCACTACGTTGAAGCAACGTTTGCGGACTTGCGTCGTGGCCGAGTGTCATTGTGGGAACAGCGCAGTGCGTTGCGGCGCTTGCGATCCCAAGGCAAAGAATATGTCACAGAAGCGAAGGTATTTGACGCGATTGATGAGCAACGTCGGATTGTTTCCCGCGCTAGATCGCAAACGTTGGGGGCAAATCGTCAAGGTGAAGCTCTGAAGGAACTGGCGCCCCAGATCCTTGGCGAGGCGCCAAAATCGGTACGTGCAAACGCGTTGGACAAGCAATCTGAGCCGCCAGTGGATTACAACAAGCCGCCCTCAGTGTTCAATGTCGAGCCGCTGTAATTGCAATGCGCCCGCTGCTAACACATCTGCTCCCGGCCGCGAGAGAACTGGCTATGTGCGACGATGGTGTCAGAATTAAAGGCTTGGCACGTAGCCATTGGATAGATTACCCGCGCGCAACCCAGGCGCTGGAGATTCTCGAGCGTCTCCTGCAAACACCTCAGCGGGAGCGTATGCCGTGTCTATTGCTGCACGGAGATTCCAACATCGGTAAGACGCAGATCGTCTCCAAATTCCAGCGTCGTCATCCACCCGAGTATGACGAAGGGAAGGGCGTCGAGTTGAGAAGTATTGTTGCCATGCAGATGCCACCGACACCCGAGCAGCCCCGGTTCTATTCCTCATTGCTTTTCGAAATGGGCGCTCCCTTCAACGCGTCGGCAAGGCTATCTGCGCTTGAGAACCTGAGTCGCGCACTGCTTCGGAAAGTTTCGGCGCGCATGCTGATCGTCGACGAGGTTCATCACTTGTTGGCGGGCAACTATCGGGAGCAGCGTGCATCCCTGAATCTGCTGAAGTTCCTCGCCAATGACTTGAAAATCGCGGTTGTCCTCGTTGGCACTCAAGACGCCGTCATGGCGCTCCAAACGGATCCCCAGATGGTCAGTCGATTCGCCCGTCTCGAGGTGCCGAGATGGCAGGAGACGGAGGCATTTCGTTCTCTTCTTGCAGCCTTCGAGATGATTTTACCGCTTCGACGTCCGTCGAATCTCGCACGGCGAGAGATGGTGCATGCCATTCTGACTGCAAGTGGAGGGCTAACCGGGGAAGTGTCGCGCCTCTTGACTGTTTCCGCAGAACTCGCGATCCGGGATGGGCAGGAGGCCATCGACCTTGGTCACATAGAGAATGCAGCGCGAACCTTGCTCTCTTGAGGGTGTTAGGCCTTGGCCTGTTGCTCCGCGCCCACTCGATGACGAAGCGTTTGGCGGTTGGCTAGGTCGCCTGGCCGCAAGGTATCAGATCGGTGTTGACCAGTTGTGGCAGATTGGCGACCTTGGGGCGTTTCCCGCGTTGACCAATACAGGCTGGCTTCTATTCCCCCCGATGAACCAGCAGGCATTGTGCCGCCTTGCGCTACTGACTCATATTGATATCCCAAGGCTCGAAGCACTTCAATCACCTATGGCGTGGGTGTCAGACCGAGATCAGCTCCCATACTGCTTCGACTGCCTTGTTCTAAATCCTTTCGACGTTTCCTCGCCTCGCTGGAAGCGGGATTGGTTGGATCCGCGCACGGGTGTTTGCCAAGTCCCTGGGCATAGGCTGAATACGCTCCCGCCATGCACGCTACGCATCTGCCGCAACCTCACTGCGGTTCTCCGTGCGATCAGCAAGCGACAGCGCATGGGGTAGGTAAAAGCGTTGAGATTTCGATATTCGCCGAAATTGTGACCATCATTGGCGGAAATAGCGATCTGCAACAGCTGCCGCCGAGCCGCAGCGAGGGCAGCAGACACAAGGCCGCGCAGGTCGCAGCGGTACCCACGAGAAAGGCCGCAGAGATCCCGAACCACTGGGTCGCGAAGCCGACTGCTGGCCCGGTCACACCCAGCGCAATGTCGGCGAAGGCGATGAAGCTGCCCACGGCACGGCCGCGCTGTTCAGGCGGAACGGATCGGGTGGCCATGACGCCCATTGCTGGGAACACGAGGGAAAAGCCGAGTCCGGTCAATGTCGCGCCCAGCACGGCCATGCTCGGCGCGGACGCGCTCCAGATCAGCACTTGCCCCGCGGCCTCAAAGCCCAATGAACCCACGGCGACTTTCGACGCGCCGATACGATCCGGCAGACTCGACCCCACCAGACGCACGAAGACGTAAGCTGCGCCGAAGCCAAGCAGCGCCGTGCCGGCGTGCGGCCAACCGTGCGCCGCGTAGTCGAGCGTCAGGAAGGCCGCCATGGTGGCATAGGGCACTGTCGCCAGCGCCAGCACCAAGCCTGGTCGCCAGATGAGGCCAAGCACGCGATGGAAAGGCTCGCGCTGCCCACCTGTGGCGGGAACTGCTGACAGCCGCACAGCGATGGCCCAAGCTAGCATCGGTGTCACTAGTGCAAGAAGGCCGACACCGGCAAAGCCGTACGCCCCTTGTATTGCCAGCCCCAACGGTGCGCCGAGCCCGAGCGCAGCGTAGATCGCAATGCCCGTCCAGGACATGACTTTGCCTGTGCGGGCGACGCCCACACGTGAGATACCCCAGCTCATCAATCCGGTAAGAAACAGGCTCTCGCCGAAGCCTGCCACCAGTCGCCCGAGAAGCAGGACGACAACCTTGCCAACGGGGTCAATGGGTAGCATGCCCGACAGGGCATATGCCAGGCCCGAACTGGCGGTCAGTGGAAGTCCGAGAAGTACGGCAGCACGGGGCCCGCGCTGGTCGCAGAGCGTGCCTGCTTGATGGCGGGTCAGCAACGTGGCCAGCGACTGTGCGCCAATGACCCAGCCTACGGTGAGACCGCCGAACCCGAGGTGATCGCGTACCTCAAGAGCCAGGGCAGCCAGGGGAACGCTAACAGCAAGAAAGCTCAGGAAGACCGCGAGCACCACGGGCAAAAGCCCCGTAAAAGCGGAATGGGTCCCGAATAGACGAACAGAAACGGAAGAGAGAAATGATGTCATGCGACAGCGCGTCTTTATGAATCGAGATCTCCCTGCTGGGAACCACTCGACAAAGGACGCGTTGGATGACGGTAACGCCTACGGCAGCGCATTGCGCGCTGCGGGGATGACTATAAATGGGGCGATTGGCAATCGTCAATAGGCACGTCACGTTCGCGGCTCGTACCTGGCATCTCGCCGGCTCCAGAGCGGCGGTCGGCGGACGCACTTGTCTCGATGGTCTCTCTCGGGCTGGGCGTCACGGCGTGCCGCAGCCGAGACGGCCGCTAATTGAAGCCTACTCAGCTACGGAAATCGGTCTGGCGCGTATCGCACCATCTCGACGCATATCATTGGCTTGAAGACTGTCTGACGATGGCGATCGCAAAATCGAGGCGGTCGCGGAAGTGTTGAGCAACTGCGTGGCCATCCCGGGGCGAACTCTGACTGCTAACCCATGACCAATCGGACACAAGAACGCCGTTCGGCAAAGCAGTGTTGCTTACTCGGCGGTGGCACCTGAACTTCGGATCACCGCCGCCCATTTGGTGACTTCCTGTCCCAGATGCTTGCGCATTGCCTCGGGCGTCCCGCCTTCAGGGGACGCACCCAGGGCAGCCAGATTGCTGCGCACGGAAGCTTCCTGCAAGGCGACGTTAACCTGCTGATTCAGCGCGTTCACGACAGCTGGCGGCGCGTTGGCTGGGGCAAACAGCCCATACCACGACTTCACTTCGTAGCCCGGTAGCGCCGAACTGCTTACCGTTGGCACCTGTGGCGCAAACGCTTGCGGCTGACCGCTGGTCACGGCAAGCGCGCGTAGCTTGCCACTGCGGATGAACGGCAGCACCGACGGTGCGTTGTCAAACATCACCTGAACTTGGCCGGCCATCAGGTCGGTAAGGGCCGGCGCACTACCTTTGTACTGAACATGCTCCATCTTGATGCCAGCCATCGACTTGAACATCTCCGCTGCTAGGTGCGTGGACGAGCCGATTCCTGAGGACCCATAGTTCACGCCATCCGGGTGCGACTTCGCGTAGGCGATAAACTCGCCAACAGTCTTCACAGGCAGTGCGGGATTGACCACCATGACGTTCGGGAAGCTTGTCACCAGAGCGATGGGCGTGAAATCCTTCTGAATGTCGAAGGAAAGCTTCTTGTAGAGCGTGGCATTGATGGCATTTGCGTTGGACCCAAGGAACAGGGTGTACCCATCGGCAGGCGAGCGCGCGACGCCGCTGGCGGCGATGCTGCTGGCTGCTCCGGGGCGGTTCTCGACCACGAACGATTGTCCCATCTGGATTGAGAGCCGGTTGGCGAGCAGGCGCGCAACCGTATCCGCCGATCCGCCGGGTGCGTAGCCTATTACGATCTTGACGGGTTTGGATGGGTAGGCAGGCTCGGCGTTTGAGAGAAGCGGGGCGGTAGCGGCCATTGCAGCCAACGCGATTCGATAAAAGTACATCATAGGAGGGCGATGAATCTAATATTGCAAATGAATCGGATGGAGTACGCGGCTTATGCCACAGGTAGGTATCGCTCGACCAAGCGGGCCCAGAAGGCCGCACCAATCGGAAGGGTCGCGTCGTTGAAGTCGTAGCGCGGATTGTGGACCATGCAGCCTCCTTCCCCCATGCCCTGGCCAATGCCGTTGCCGAGCCGCAGGAAACATCCGGGGCGCTGCTGCAACATGAACGCGAAGTCCTCGCTAGCCATCACCGGCTCGAAGGAGGCATCCACGTTGGCGCTGCCCACAAGCTCACGCGCCACTTCGATAGCAAAGGCGGTTTCGGCTTCGCTGTTGATGACTACTGGGTAGCCGAGGACGTAATCGATCTCGACCGTGGCGCCGTAGCTCTCTGCCTGGGCATTGGCCAACGCTTCGATGCGCGTGCGCAGCAGTTCACGGACCTGCAGGTCAAAAGCACGAACGCTGAGTTCCAACCTTGCCGAAGCGGGGATCACGTTGTTGGCGGTACCCGCCTGGAGGACCCCCACCGTGACCACTGCCGGGGCTCCGGGATCGACATTGCGCGCCACGATCGTCTGCAATGACATGACAATGCTCGAGGCCACGACAACCGGATCCACGCTCAAGTGTGGGCGCGCCGCATGGCTCCCCTTGCCGTGTACTGTGATGGTGACTTTGTCCCCGGAGGCCATGAATGGCCCGCTACGGAACAGGAACCTACCGGAAGGCTGGCCAGGATGATTGTGCAGGCCGAACACCGCATCGCAATGGAAGCGCTGGAACAGTCCTTCGGCGATCATCCGCTCAGCACCGCTGTTCACGCCGGCTTCTTCGGCGGGCTGGAAATAGAGGCGCAGCGTGCCATCGAAGCGACGATGCGTGGCAAGGTACTGCGCTGCACCCAACAGGATGGTCGTATGTCCATCGTGTCCACACGCATGCATAACACCAGAAACCGTACTGGCATAGGGCAGACCGGTGGCCTCCTGAATCGGCAGTGCATCCATGTCCGCACGGATACCGATACTGCGGCCGCTATTCCCGGCCTTCAGACTGGCCACCACCCCCGTGCCACCGATGGCAGTTGCTACGTCGTAGCCCCATTGGCTGAGCAAGTCGCTGACGAGTGAAGCGGTCGCGCGTTCCTCATAAGCGAGCTCAGGGTGCTGATGGATGTGTCTGCGGATACCCGTCAGAGCCTCCGCCTGCGACATCAGGTCTTCTACCTCACATAGGTGCGCTTCGGGCATGGCGTTTCCTTCTACATTCGATGACCACTGTTATGTACAGAATCATCGGTGCCACGGACTGTGCGATCAATGTATGATTTCGGTGAGTTTCGTTGCTCTAAAGTCAACAGTAGAGGGATCGGCACAATGACTGCGGGAACGCTGAATGAAAAGCGGCTGGGGTATTTCTACGAAGCCGCCATGTGCGGATCGGTGCGGGGTGCCGCGGACCGGCTTAACGTTGAGCCATCCGTAGTCAGCCGACAGATCCAATTGCTGGAACAGGATCTGGGTGTTGCGTTGTTTGAGCGAAAAGGTCGCGGCATCAAAGCCACCGAGGCGGCAGCGCTCGTAATCGACCATTGCCGCAACCGTATGGCGAGCGAAGAAGCGCTGCGGGAGCGTATCGACGACCTTGCCGGGCTGCGACGCGGCACGTTAAACGTGGTGGCCGGAGAGGGGTATGTCGATTTGCTGATGAATGGCATCGTCGACACGTTCAGTAAGCAATATCCGGGGGTGCAGGTCAACGTCGAACTGGCCAGTGCTGCGGAGGCCGTGCGGAAGGTTGCCAACGATGAAGCGCACCTTGGTGTCGCCATGAATCCTCCGGTAGATGCCGATATTCAAGTTGTTCGGGAGCGAAGCCAGCCGGTCTGCATAATCGCCTGGCCCGACCATCCACTGGTTCGGCGCCGCATAGCACCATCCTTGCAGGACGCGAGCGGCTACCCGCTGGCGACTATGGGGCCTGGCTTCGGTTTGCATCAACTGATCCGGCTGGCCGAATTTGCGGAAAATCTACAGCTTGCACCGATTCTCACCAGCAGTTCAATCGATCTGTTGAAGCGGTTCGTGATGAAGCGGCTGGGCTTGACCTTTCTGTCCGCGGGTGCCGCGGCTAGCGAAATCGCATGCGGTGACCTCGTCGCGATTCGCACCACCAATGCCGCGCTCGAATCTGCCCAAATGCGGGTGATCGTACGAGCTGACCGGATCCAGACCGCGGCGGCTCGCTGCATGCTAAAGCTTGTGGAGGCTGCGCTGGATGCACCTGCTGTCGCAAGGTCAGTGAGGAAAGTTAAGACCTAGGGGAAACGCTTATCAATGAGGTGGGTGAGTAGCGATGCAGGTAATCCCGATCTCTCCTTTCGCAATGTGAGAGAAGAAGGCCACTTCGGCACCGTATCTGCCTTGTTTCGCACCCTTCCTTGGGCACTTTGCGCGCTCAGGATGGATTGCTCTCCTGTGTGCCCAACAAATGTTCTCTGGCAAGTACCAGAGGCCTGTAGTCGTGGTCTCGCGCGTTGAGCTGCAAACCACAGAGCAGAATATCGACCATCCGTACTGCTTGCAGCTTCCAGTTTTTACTGAGCCTAACGTGTGCCACGCGAGAGAGCGCACGAAGCAAATCGTGCGGCTCGATGTCGTCCCGAAACACGCCAGTCGCGACACCACGCGAGACCAGCGCCTTGACGGGTACGTCGAGGCGGTGCGTGGTTTTGCTATAGATGGGTTCCGGACCGCCAATGAGGGTGTCCATTGCCGCGGCCATGCCGTGTTTCGCGTCGAGAAATTCCACAAACAGCATCAGCCACTCGCTGAGCGCCGCCACCGGCTCTCGCTCGGCTATGAGCTCATCGGCCGCCTCGATCAGCGCGGTGACTTCCTGCTGGTACACCACTGAGATGAGGTCGTCGCGCGTTGGAAAGTGGCGGTAGAGCGTGGCGATACTGACGTCTGCGTCTCGTGCAATGTGCTAGAGACCGACTCCCGAGCCTTTTTACGCTCGGGACGACTTGCGCGCCTTGGACCGTCCGCGCCCGCGCGGCGCCGGGGCCGCGAACATCGACATGTCACGCAGGATGCAATCAAGCAGCGTGTCCGCTGCAACGCCCAGCGGCCGTCCCGTCTTCACCAGCAGCCGCGCGTTGGCCGCCTCGAACAGCGGATGGGCAATCGGCAGCGTCACTAGTTCGCCGGAGGCCAGTTCGCGATAGGCGGCAAACGCGCCGATTAGCGTGATGCCTTGATGGCGCTTGACGAAATGCCGCAGCACGGCCAGTGAATTGGTGGTCAGCGTCGGACGGATCTGGATGTTCTCGGCATAGGCCAGCATCTGCACGACCTGCCCCAGTCCGAACGCGGGCGGCATCATCGCCAGCGGATAGTCGGCCAGCTCGCGCACATCCACCACGGTCCCGCGCAAGGCCAGCGGGTGTTCGGCATGGACCAGCAGCACCACCGGCTGCGACGACGTGGCCACCCAACGCACGTCGGCATGTGAGGGCGGGTTGTAGGCCAGGCCGATGTGCGCGCGGCTCTCGGCCACCTCTTGCAGCACGTTGTTGACGGGCAGGATGTCCACCGTGACATCGAGCCGCGGATACTGCGCGCAGAAGTCGGTCAGGACCTCGTCCATCAAGCCATCGACGTAGCCTTCGCTCGTGGCAATGCGTACCTGGCCGTGCTGCAGGCCGCGCAAAGCCTGCAGGCGGTCTTCGAACAATTCCTGTTGCGCGCGGCAACCGCGCCAGTATTCCAGCAGATGCAATGCCGCTTCCGTGGGCTGCACGCCGCGCGCATGCCTGTCGAACAGTGGCGTGCCCACTTCCTCTTCCAGCAGGCGAATCTGGCGCGCGATGACCGATGGCGACGTGTTGATGCTGTCGGACGCGCCCCGGATCGATCCGTGCGTGAGCACCTCATGGAAATAGCGCAGCCTGCGTTGGTTCAGTTCTCGCATATCGAAGTCCGCCTGATGCATCGTGTTGCCGAATGGGCAACGATAACCGACTTAAGTTGCTCTTGCTGTGCGGTTTTATCTGACCGACGATGTTTGAAAACTAGAACACAGCCACAGCACAACGTTCATCGCATCCAAAGGACGACCACGGGAGAGATCGCATGTCCACCACACTGCCCCCACGCACCACCCCGGCGCACGAGAGCGCCGCGCAGCAGGCCCTGTACCGTAAGCTGAACTGGCGCCTGCTGCCATTCCTGCTGCTTTGCTACACCTTTGCCTACCTGGACCGCGTCAACATCGGCTTCGCCAAGCTGCAGATGCAGAGCGACCTGGGCTTCTCCGACGCCGTGTATGGCCTGGGCGCCGGCATCTTCTTCTTCGGCTATGTGCTGTTCGAAATCCCGAGCAACCTGCTGCTGCCCCGTATCGGTGCGCGCAAGACCATCAGCCGCATTCTGGTGCTTTGGGGTCTGACGTCGGCCGGCATGATGTTCGTCCGCGACGAAACTACGTTCTACGTGATGCGCTTTCTGCTCGGCGTGTTCGAAGCCGGCTTCGCACCCGGCATGATCTTCTACCTGACGTACTGGTACGGGCAGAAGCGCATGGCGCGCGTGATGGCCATCGTCATGCTGGCGGGGCCGATCGGCGGCATCTTCGGTTCGCCGCTGTCGACGTGGCTCATGACCGGACTGTCCGGCACGCATGGCCTGGCAGGCTGGCAGTGGATGTTCCTGGTGGAAGGGTTGCCCTGCGTGCTGCTGGGAGCCCTGGCGCTGCGCGTGCTGTCCGACCGTCCGGCCGATGCAAGGTGGCTGACCGACGAGGAAAAGCGCATGATCGCCGCCGAGCTGCACACGCCCGGCGCGGGCCACCACTCGTTCGGCCAGGTGGCGCGCGACCCGCGCGTCTACCTGCTGGCCTTTGCCTACTTCACGATGATCTGCGGCATCTACGCGGTGAGCTTCTGGCTGCCTTCCATCCTCAAGGCGGACGGCGTTACCGACACCATGCAGATCGGCCTGTATTCGATGATCCCGTATATCGCGGCCGCCATTGCCATGGTCGTAATCGGCCGGCGCTCGGACCGGCGCGGCGAGCGGCGCCTGCATAGCGCGGTGCCCGCGTTCGTCGGCGCCGTAGCGCTGGCGGTAGCCACGCTGTCCAGTGGCAACCTGGCGGTGTCGCTAATGTGCATGACGATTGCCACGGCGATGATGTGGACGGCCTACACGGTGTTCTGGGCCATTCCGTCTCAGTACCTGAAGGGCGACGCCGCAGCCGGCGGCATCGCACTGATCAACACGATTGGTCTGATAGGCGGCTTCCTGAGCCCAACCATCATCGGCTGGGTGCGCACGGCCACGGGCAGCATGCAGGCCGGCCTGCTGGTGATGGTGGCCCTGCTGGTGGCCGGCGCGGTGACGCTGGTGGCCAACCGCATGCCCGCGCAACAAGGCAGCCCGGTGACGGTCTGAAGATAACGATGAACATGGAGAGCACCTTGGCACCCCGAATCCTGATTGCCGGTTTCCAGCACGAAACCAATACGTTTGCGCCGTCCAAGGCCACCTACGCCAGCTTCGAGCGCGGCGAAGGCTTTCCGGCCATGGCGCGCGGCAACGACGTGCTGGCACTGCGCGACGTGAATATCCCGGCTGGTGGATTCATCCAGGTCGCGCAGCGCAACGGCTGGTCGCTGAGCCCGGTGATCTGGGCCGGCGCAAGTCCGTCGGCGCACGTGACAGAGGATGCGTTTGAGCGCATCGCGGGCGAGATTGTCGCGGCTGCCCGCGCGGGCGGCTTCGATGCCATCTACCTGGACCTGCACGGCGCCATGGTGGCCGAACATGCCGACGATGGCGAGGGCGAACTGCTGGCGCGACTGCGCGACGTAATCGGCCCGGACGTGCCACTGGTGGCGTCGCTCGACCTGCACGCCAACGTCACGCAACGCATGCTCGATGCCGCCGATGCGCTGGTGGCCTACCGCACCTATCCGCACGTCGACATGGCGGAAACCGGCGTGCGCGCTGCGGAACTGCTGCAGTCCCTGCTAGCCGGCCCTCGCCGCTGGCGCGCCGCCTCACGCCGCCTGCCGTTCTTGATTCCCATCAACGGCATGTGCACGATGTTGGAACCGGCGCGCGGCCTGTACGCGGCGCTGGACGAACTCGAATCCGGCGGAGTGGTGTCGCTGTCGTTCACGCCAGGTTTCCCGGCGGCCGATTTTCCAGAGTGCGGGCCGGTGATCTGGGGCTATGGCGAAGATGACGCCGCCGCCGAAACCGCCGTGCAGGCGCTCTACGACAGGATGCTAGCCGAGGAGGCCGCTTGGGAGGTACCGTTCCTCTCGCCTGACGACGCGGTGCACGAAGCCATGCGGATGGCAGAGAGCGCCACGCGTCCGGTGGTCATTGCCGATACCCAGGACAACCCCGGTGCTGGCGGCGATTCCAACACGATGGGCATGCTCCGCGCGCTGCTGCGCAACGATGCACAGGGCGCGGCTATCGGCTTGATCTGGGATCCGGCGGTGGCGGCGGCCGCGCATCGTGCCGGCGTGGGCGCGGTTATCGACGTGGCGCTCGGTGGCGTGTCGGGCGTGCCCGGCGATGAGCCGCTGCAGGCGCGCTTCGAGGTGCTGAAGCTGTCGGATGGCGTGTGCCGTTTTGGCGGCCCGATGATGCACGGCATGCTGGCCGATGTCGGGCCCGTGGCGCTGCTAGGCATTGGTGGCGTTCAGGTCGTGGTCAGCGGCGGCAAGGCGCAGATGCTGGACCGCAATCTCTTTCGCGTGGGCGGCGTCGAGCCCGAGGCGATGAAGATCCTGGTGAACAAGAGCTCGGTCCATTTCCGCGCGGACTTCCAGGGCATTGCGCACGCGGTGCTGGTGGCAAAGGCCCCCGGGCCGATGACCGCCGATCCGGCCGATCTGCCCTGGACGCGCTTGGCGCACGGTATCCGCCTTAAGCCGATGGGCCAGCCATTCGGCGGCTGACGGCTGGCGTTCCAGGCCAGCCGCTCAGAGCTTCTGCACTGCCGCAAGCCGGAAGATATTCGCCCAGAGGTTGGCGGCGTCGCGGCTGACCACCGGGATCACCCACTTGCCCTGCTTGTTTTGGCGCAGTGTCACGACCCATACCAGCGGCCCTGGTGCGCCTCAGGGCGGGCGGGTCGATGTCGGCGAAAATCAGAACCTGGTGCTGGCCGTTCATCTCCAGCACGCCGTTCTTGCGCTCGGCATCGATCCGCAGGGCTCGCCATTCCCGTGCAGGGTTAGAAGGCGTTCGCCTTGACGCGCCGGCTGTGGATGGCCCGGTAGCGGGGCAGCCAGGGCACAACGACCTATCATCTCTTGCACTCACCCCGAACTTTGTTCGGGGTTTTCTTTTTTGCGAGACGACGCCACGTTGTCATGTGGTCAGGCCCACGACATCGATGGCGCCTACGGCTCGAAGTTAGGCTGAAGGCCGATTGACGTACTCCCTGCCCTCAGCCTGCGGCTCCCGCGCTGGGCGCGGGAAGGACAGGGATTCCTGCTACCAGACCCGCACGTCCGCGAGCGAGGAATCGGCCAGGAAAAGCGGGACACCTACAGTGTGCCGCATCTCCCAAAAACGACTGGCTACTCTTTTGTGGCGGCGTAGCGCGCGGCAGCTTCCTCGTTCGGGGGGTAGAGTCCTGGCAGCGCCTCACCTTGCTCCACTTCAGTGAGGATCCACGCTTCCAACCGCTCCTGTTCAGGTCCCTGCTTCAAGACCTCCTCCAGGTATTCCGGTGGGATAAGAACCGCTCCGTCGTCATCCGCAACAATGATGTCCCCTGGGAAAACAGCTACGCCACCGCAGGCGATCGGCTCCTGCCAATTTACGAAATGTAGGCTGGCTACGGCTGCGGGCGAAGACGTGCCCTGGGCCCACACCGGCAATTCACTCCCGATAACCCCAGTGATGTCGCGCACAACGCCATCCGTGACCAAGCCGGCAACACCTCGCACTTTCATCCGGGCGCAGAGAATGTCTCCAAAGATGCCGGCATCACGAACGCCCATGGCGTCTACAACCGCAATGCTACCCGCTGGCATTTGCTCGACCGCAACGCGCGTTGACTTTGGCGACGACCACGCCTGTGGCGAGGAAAGGTCATCGCGCATCGGGATGAACCGCATGGTGAACGCGCGTCCAGCGATGCGGCCCTGACCCCTTTTCAACGGCAGTGGGCCTCGGAGCCACACGTTCCTCAGGCCCTTCTTGAACAGAATGGTGCTGATGGTAGCGGTGGTGATGGCCTTCAGCGTTTCGATTGTCTGCGGATCGAGTGTCGCAAATTCTTGGTTTTCCATTTCAACTCTCAGTAGGGAAGTCAAATGCTGGCGACCAGGCCGCCGTCGATACGAAGTACCGAGCCAGTGATGTACGAAGCAGCCTCACTAGCCAGGAAAACCACGCCTTTTGCATACTCCTCAGGGGTCCCATATCGCTTCATTGGAATGGACTGGGTACTCTCGGCTGTAACTTCCTCGACACTACGTCCCTCGCGCTCGGCCTTCGATTTGTCCAGAAAGGCGATCCGCGGGGTGGAGATTCGACCAGGGAGCACGATGTTGGAAGTAATGCCATTCGGCGCGACTTCGCGAGCGAGCGTCTTGGACCAACCGACGAGTGAGAGTCGGAGGGCATTGGAAATGCCGAGATTCGGAATCGGTGCGATGACGCCAGACGATGTGCTTGTGACGATGCGCCCCCAGCCTCGCTCCTTCATGCCAGGCAGTACCCGATCCGTGATGCCAATGACCGAGAGAACCATTGCGTCGAAGCTCATTTTCCACAGGTCGGCGCTCTGACCATGAGCGGTCGTCGGAGGAGGGCCGCCGGTGTTGTTCACCAGAATGTCGATAGGACCCAATTCAGCTTCGACTTTTTGAATATTGTCGTTCACGACGCTGCTATCAGCCAGATCCCAAATAATGGGGAGGACCTTTGCGCCCCGGCTCTGCAGATCGGAGACGACCTGTTCCAGTGCGTTGGCATTGATATCAGCGACTGCTATGGCAGCACATTCCGCTGCGAACTGGGAGGCAATAGCGTGCCCCAGTCCGCCACCAGCACCAAGCACGAGAGCCGTGCGATTCTTCAATCCCAAATCCATGAATACCTCCATAAAAATAAACAGTTCTACTCTGGTCGCACGCCAGATGCTTTGACGGCCTTGCCCCATCGATCCGTCTCACTCTCGAGAATGCGGCCGTATTCAGATGTGCCCGCCCAGCGCACCATCGCGCCTGTCTCTTCGATTCGGGAGCGAAGCGTCTGCGTCTTGAGCACCCTCTCTGCAGTCGATGCAAGCTTGGCGATAACGGCGTCGGGCGTGCCCTTTGGTACCATGAAGCCAGACCACGCAACCATCTCTAGTCCTTTGGCCACAGTCTGGTCCAAGGTGGGCACGTCGGGAAGGCTAGGCAAGCGTTGCAGGCTGGTTACCGCCAATGCGGTGAGCTTCTTGTCCGCTACATGTGGAATGAGGGTGTTCGCATTACCGATGTAAAAGTCGATGTGACCACCAAGCAGGTCGGTAACCGCAGGAGCCTCACTCTTGTAAGGAACATGGCTCGCCTTTGCTCCGACTTGGCGGAGAAACTCGGCGGCGGAGAGATGCGTAATGTTCCCTGTGCCTGATGATCCGTAGTTCAGCTTCCGGGGATTGGCCTTAAGGTTGGCGACGAACTCTTGCATGCTCTTCACGCCCAGCCGCGGCGATACAACGAGCACCAACGGGATCGCTGCGACCTCTGCCACGGGCAGGAGATCTCGCTTGATGTCGTACGGCAACGATGTGTAGAGGTGAGGGCTGATTACCAATGACGATGTGTTGTAGAGAATGGTGTAACCATCATTGGTGGCCTTGGTCACCACGTCAGCAGCGATGTTGCCGTTTGCGCCGGGCCGGTTCTCAATGACCATCGGTTGCTTGAGGTCCGCCGACATGGACGTGCAAATCAGGCGTGCAACGGCATCGGCTCCGCCGCCGGCTGCGAATCCGATGACAACCCTGATGGGACGTGCTGGGTAGCCGGATTCGGCACGAACCATCGAGGGCAGGATGCCCGCCACGGAGGCACCCATGAGCCCCAATGTAACGCGGCGGCGGGATGTTGATTTGATTTTCATATGTATTCTCCTAAAGCATGCGGTTAGTGCTGCAACACTTTGGACAGGAACTCTTGGCATCGTGGATGCAGATTGGCTGGCGCTCCGAAGAACTCTTCCTTCTTCCTGTCTTCAAGGATTCGGCCACCCACGTCCATAAAGATCACCCTGTCGCTTACGCGCTTTGCGAAGCCCATCTCGTGCGTGACGCACATCATCGTCATGCCATCGCGCGCGAGCTGTGTCATTACGTCTAGGACCTCGCCTACCATCTCTGGGTCAAGTGCGGAAGTCGGCTCGTCGAAGAGCATGACTACGGGGTCCATGCTTAGCGCCCTGGCGATAGCAACACGCTGCTGTTGGCCGCCAGATAGTTGTCCGGGGAATTTATCCCGGTGCGCGAACAGCCCGACCCTCTCCAGCAAGGCAGCCCCGCGCTTCAAGGCGTCCTCCTTGCTGCGACCCAGGACCTTCATTTGAGCAAGAGCAAGGTTCTCCATCACACTGAGGTGAGGGAATAGTTCGAAGTGCTGGAATACCATGCCAACCCTGCTGCGCAGCTTCGAGAGATTCGTCCCCGCTTTGCCGACCGATGCTCCATCGACAAAGATGTCGCCCCTCTGAAATGGCTCAAGGCCGTTGACGGTTTTGATAAGTGTTGACTTTCCAGAGCCGGAAGGCCCGCAGACCACGACTACCTCTCCCTTAGAGATCTTCGTTGAGCAATCGTCCAGAACTTGAGTGGAGCCGTAGAACTTCGAGACAGAGTTGATTTCAATCATTGCATTTACCGGATGATTGCGACTCGCTGGTTCAGACGATTTGCCGCCTTCGATAAAGCAAAGCAAATAACAAAGAAGACAACAGCGGCCAGAAGGTAGGCCTCAACCGGCCGGGAGAAATTCCGACCGGCTGTTTCGAAGCCCTTGAGCATGTCGTAGGCCCCGATGGCGTAGACAAGAGACGTGTCCTGAAAAAGGATGATTACCTGGGTCAAGAACACTGGAATCATGGTTCGCCACGCTTGCGGGAAGATCACGTAGCGCATGTTTTGGACGTAGCTCATCCCGAGCGCTCTACCGGCATTTGCTTGTCCACCCGAGACTGAACTGATGCCAGCCCGAACAATTTCTCCAAAATATGCAGCCTCGAAGGCAATGAAGGTGACGTACGCCGAGTACTCAGCGCGATGCTCGATTCCTCCCGGAAGAAGTTGGTAAAAGCCAGGTGGAACAAGGAGAAAGAACCAAAGGATTACCATCAGTGCAGGAACACTGCGCATGCCATTCACATAGATGGTCGCTAGGCGTGCTAGCCAGATCGGCCCGCTCAGGCGAGCCAGAGCCAGCATGGTGCCAAACAAGATTCCCCCGATCGTGGCCACGATAGTCAGCTTCACGCTGAAAATCAGACCCGAGATGACGAAGGACCTGAGCAGGTCCCAGCTATAGAAGGAGAGGTCAAGATTCACGACTATGCTCCACGTCCCTGTAGAATGGCGGCCGACCGTCCAGGAATCCGGATGCGTCGCTCGATTTGCCCCATCAGCCCGTTAATCGCCAACGCCGATATGACGTAGAGAGCCGTAACCGCAAGGTAGATTTCCACACCGCGAGAGGTCTCTTCCTGTGCTTGCATTGCGAAGGATGTCAACTCTGGAACCGAGACGGCAAAGGCGACGGAGGAGTTCTTGACAATATTCATCGTCTCACTCGTCAACGGGGGTATGATCACCCGAAACGCGGCCGGCATAAGCACATAGCGATAGACGTCCAGGGTATTCATGCCGAGGGCCATTGCTGCCAGACGTTGTCCACGGGGCTGTGCCTGAATGCCGGATTTCACCTGCTCTGCAACACGGGCGGATGTGAACAAGGCCAAGGCGAAAACGGCCAGCACGACTCCCGGCAGTTGCTTGGCGGCGGGAACAAGAGCAGGAACGACGTAGTACCAGAGAAAGATCTGAACAAGAAGGGGAATGTTGCGGAACAACTCCACCCATCCGTTTCCGAGCTTTCTCAGAATTGGTTGGCTCGGCAATGTCCGGAGGATGCCAATGGCCGTTCCTGCCGCCAGCGCAATCACCAGACCTGAAATCGCCACGGTGATAGTCCAGCCCCAAGCGGAAAGCAGCCACTCCAAGTAACTCGAGTATGTGCCTCCTGGATCATCCAGGAAGAAGTGCCAATCAAGTCCCATCTCAACACCTAAAGGAAATCTTTAACATCGCTGCACAAGGGGCTTCCGCCCCTGGGCAGACCACTTTGCATTACTTGGCTGCGTATGCTTCTGCCGGCTTGTCGTTTGGGTTCTGCCACGCGTTCTTGGTGGCAGCAGACAGAGGTAGGTTGATGACGATGTTGTTAGGCGGAATAGGCGTCAAGAACCACTTGACCCAAAGCTTCTCTAGCTCGCCTGACTGAGCTTGATTTTTGATGCTTTCATCGACCGCTGCTTTGAATGCAGAGTCATCCTTCGGAATCATGATGGCGATGGGCTCGGTACTCAGAATTTCACCAACAATCTTGTAGTCCTTAGGCGACTTCGACTTTGCGATCAGCGAGGCGAGGGTAGACGAGTCAATGACATAGGCATCGGCCCGACCTTGCTCGAGCATAAGGAAGCTTTCGGAATGATCCTTTCCAAAAAGTTCCTTGAAGTCGACGCCGCTAGAGCGTTCATGCTTGCGAAGCGTTTGGACAGACGTCGTACCTGTCGTGGTTACGACGGTCTTTCCGTTGAGTTCGCGAATGGAGGTAATCGGCGAGTCCGCCCGCACTGCCATCCGAACCTGCTCGACATAGGTCGTGGTCGCAAAAGTGACCTCGCGTTGGCGTGCTTCGTTGTTCGTCGTGGCACCACATTCCAAATCCACGGTCCCGTTCTTGACGAGCGAGATACGGTTCTGCGATGTCACGAGTTGATATCGTGTTTGCAAGTTCGGCAACCCAAGCTTCGCCTTGAGGTCTCGAATAATGTTTGTGCAAACGTCGTAGTGAAAGCCCGTGTACTTGCCTTCACCGAGCGCATAAGAGAATGCGGTAGAGTCGCGGACGCCCATCGTAATAGTCGAGGTGCTTTTGATCTTCGCGAGCGTATCGACGGCCTGCGACCTAACATGTCCAGTAACCAGCAGGGCGATCGCGCCAACTATAATTGTGTTTCTCATGTTTCCTCCTTCGGGGATGCGTCGATAACAGGGTTTAGGCGCTTGGCAGTTGGTTCATTTCTTCTGCTGGCACCCTATCGTTGTGCTGGCGAACTATTTGTGCTGGAATGCCCGCTACGGTTGAGGCAGCCGGTACGTCGTACAAGACGACGCTGCCTGCGGCTACCCGAGCGTTTTCACCTATCTGGACGTTGCCCAGAACAGTGGCGCCGGCTCCGAGCAGTACGCCGGACTTGACTTTCGGGTGGCGGTCACCTTTATGCTTGCCGGTTCCACCGAGCGTCACGCCTTGCATTAGCGAGACGCCTTCCTCTATGCGAGCAGTCTCGCCGATCACAATGCCCGTCGCATGGTCGAGCATCACGCCCGGGCCAATCCGGCTTGCCGGGTGGATATCAACCGAATAGGTTCGGCACGCCATGCCGTGCATGTAGCGGGCAAGTTCTCGGCGGCCCCCATGCCATAGACAATTGCTGATTCGATAGGCTTGCAGTGCTTGAAAGCCCTTCGAATTCAGGACGATGGAGAACTCCGTGTCACTTGCCGGGTCACGCCGGAGAACCGCGTCAAGATCAGCGCGGCAATAGTCCTCGAGATGCGCTTCCGTCGCCAGCACGCCGGTCAGGATGTCTTCCAGCTCCCGTTGGCTGACGTGACTGTTGGAAAGATGGCAGGCCAGAAGACGGGCTACGACGCGCCCCACTGACAGCCTGCCTTCTAATAAGAAGGCCACCCATTGTGCGAGCACGGGCTCGCGGGTTGCGAGTTCGTGTGCTTGGCTGGTGATGCGAACTATGAGGACGTTCGCGTCTCGAATTGAAGCTTCCATGCTACTTGCCGCCTGTGTTGCTACCGCAGCGATGCGCAGGCCCCAAGAACTCGCTTGCAAGCGCGTTCAATTGTTGCCGTGGAGGTCGCAAACGAAATGCGGAAGGCGGGCGAGACTCCATAAGCCGAGCCTTGGACTGTCGCAACCTTGTATTGCGATAGCAAATACATGACGAAGTCCGAATCGTTGCGAATGACGTCGCCTGCGGGCGTTTGCTTCCCAATGAGCGTAGGGATAGAAACATAGACGTAGAACGCGCCACCTGGCTTCGGGCACACGAGGCCGAACCTTCCGTCAAGCAACTCAACGATCCGATTCCGGCGTGCCTCGAACTCGGCGCGCCAGCCGGCGAGAAAATCAGTCGAACCGTTCAGTGCAGCGACGGCCGCCGCTTGGCTAACGGCTGCTGGGTTGCCGCTGGTCTGGGACTGCAGCTTTTCCATTGCCTTGATCAGATCCCGTGGCCCAGCAGCGTATCCAATTCGCCAGCCCGTCATCGCAAATGCTTTTGAGACGCCATTCACCGTAACGGTACGGTCTGCAAGGTCCGGATTGACCTGGGCAAACGTGAAGTACTTTGCGCCGTCGTAAATGAGGTGCTCATAGATGTCGTCGGTCAGCACGCGAACGTGCGGGTAATGACGCAGTACTTCACCAAGCGCGACCAGTTCCTCTTGCGTGTAGACGGTGCCGCTGGGGTTGTTGGGAGAGTTCAAGATGAACCATTTCGTCCGCGAAGTGACACTCTTGCGAAGCTGCTCAGGCGTAACCTTGAAGCCACTGCTTGCGTCCGTGTCGATGAACACCGGGACGCCACCATTCAGCCGCACGATGTCTGGGTAGGACACCCAATATGGCGCGGGAACGATGACTTCATCGCCGTCTTCGACGGAGCAGGTCAGGATGTTGTATAGGACTTGCTTTGCGCCTGCACCGACCGACACTTGGTCGGGCCGCACGGCCAGTCCATTGTCCCGTTCGAACTTTGCGCAGATTGCCCGCTTGAGTTGAGCGGTGCCATCCACTGCGGTGTACTTGGTTTCACCTGCCAAAAGTGCTTGATAGGCTGCTTCGATAATATACCGAGGCGTGTCGAAATCTGGCTCCCCGGCGGCCATGTTGCAGACGTCTTCACCGGCGGCAATCAGTTCCTTGGCACGTGCCATGGCTGCGATGCTGGGGGAGGGCACAATGCGCGCCATCCGGCTTGCAATGAATTCCATAGTTGAAATAAATTCGTAGATAAGATGCTGACGTAGGAATCTTATTTACTATTAACTCATTCAACAAAGGAATGTTTTTCGCATGTAGTGCGAATTTTATTCCTCAGTGTGGCCAAGTTCACGCAACTTGCACTGAATATTGATTTTTCGCCAACGTGGGGCGCCTGAGAGAGGCATATGATCACCATTAAGCAGCTTGAAGCCTTCTACTGGTCCGCTGAACTCGAAAGTTTTGAGGCGGCTGCGGCACATCTGCACACGACGCAATCGGCGATCTCAAAGAGAATTCAAGAGCTCGAAACCGTGCTCGAGACCGAACTCTTTGATAGAAGTCGGCGAAAGGCACAGATAGCTCCCAGGGCGGAAGAGCTTCGGGGTCTCGCGCGGGAAGTTCTCACGCTGACCAATCGCATCATGGATATGAGCAGGGTGCGCGGCGGGGCGCCGGCACGTTTTCGCCTGGGTGTGACGGACCTCACGGCGCTCACCTGGCTACCCGCCCTAGTGCAACGCGTAAGAGCTAGCTACCCCGACGTGACGGTCGAACCGGTTGTGGACACCAGCGTGACGCTTGTGGAAAAGCTGCGTAAGGAAGAATTGGATCTCATCATTGTTCCAGACGCATTCCGGGACATCATGCTAGAGACGATCCCGTTGGATATGGTCGAGTATTCCTGGTTATGCAGTCCCAGCTACGACGTTGGCGTCGATGAATTGGATTTGCGTCAACTTGGGGAATTCACCATTATCGAGCAATCAAGTGCTTCCGGGCTCGGCCAACTCGTAAGTCGATGGCTGCGAGAACACAACGTGGTATTGAACAAGATCGTGAGTAGCAGCAACCTGACCGCATCTGCATCGTTAACCTTCTCTGGAGTTGGGATTAGCTACCTACCGCGGCGCATCTTCGATGACGCCATTGCCGACAACCAATTGATGGTGCTCCATAGCAGACCAGCGCTGCCACGGGTTCCTTATGTCGCAGCCTACGACAAATCGAAGGCCAACGATTTCCTTCGCTTCATTGCGAACGTCGCAACGGAGACATGTGACTTCACTCGTCCCATCTCGGCCATCTATCAGCCTCGTCGCGCGGCAATCTAGCTGTGGCGGCAATATCCCACTATTGAATACAAGGCTCCGGGCCGAAGCCTGGCTTAGGGTGTCACGTGTTAGTGCTTGGCCCGATGCTCGGTAATCAACGACATGATGTCCCACATCGATGCAGCGACCTTGCGCAATCAACTCTGTATGACGGGCAAGGCTGTAAAGGCCAATTGATTATTACCGACCTCGTGGAAGAAAAGGACCTCGCTAGTGCTGCCGCGTATCCGTACGCAGCGCACTCCAGTCTGTTCGTTGTCGGTGATGTATCGAGCGAGCATCGCAGTCTCACCGGATGGTCTTTCATTCAACCTGCATGCCTGCTTCACGGGTTAATTGGTCGTACTCATGCAATTCCTGGTGGAAGCGCCTGGCGAATGCCGCAGGGTCTTCTCCGCCGGGTTCGGCACCAAGAGACCGGATCCTGTCTTTCACTTCCTGCTTGGCGAGCACCTTCATCACGTCGGCGTAGATGGCTGCCACCGTATTCGGCGGCAGTCCGCCGGGACCGAACAGGCCATACCAACTCTTAGAATCGAGGTCATTGATGCCGACTTCACGAAATGTAGGCACATCGGGCAACGTGGTGTTGCGCTCGGCAGAAGCAATGGCCAGGATCTTCAGGCGTTTGTGCTGCATCATGGGCAAGGCCGAGGTGAGGCTCGCGAAGCCAGTGTCAACCACATTGCCGGCCACGTCGGCCATCCACTGAGCCGCGCCTTTGTAGGGCACCTGGACGAGCTGGATCTTGGCGGCCTTGGCGATGCGCTCACCTGACAGACGCGTGCTCGGTTCCGAACTGGCGATGCTGTACTTTCCCGGCCTTGCCTTCGCGAGTTCGATGAAAGACTTGAGATCGCTCGCAGGGAGACTCGGAGAGCTCACCAGCACGGACACGGGCTTGGCGACCGGCGTGATGGGCGTAAAATCTGTCTTCGTGGTGTATGGCAGCTTGGGCACGACGTACGGATTGATGACAATGGATGATACGGCGAGAAGCAGGGTGGTTCCATCGGCAGGTGCCTTGGCCACGACCGCCGTGCCGATCACCCCGTTTGCCCCGATCCGATTGTCGACCAGGACAGGTTTGCCCCACAGTTCACCCAGTTCCTTCGCAAAGAGGCGCCCCACGACGTCGGTCCCGCCACCCGCGCTATAGGGCACGATGAGCGTGACGGGTTTGGTGGGACGGAACGCACCGGATTGCGCGTGGGCTGCACTGACGGCAAAGAAAAGCGCAGTCAGGGCGATCGATTTCGTCATCATGTCTCCAGCAGTTCTGTGTCCTAGGCTTATGGCCTCGGTGGTCGGTCGTTCATTCCAGCGGGTAGCGCTTGATAAGTGCACCGAGACGATCGCTATCCTCGCGTACCTGGGCCGCGAAGGCGGCTGGGTCGTTCACCACCGGCTCCGCACCCGAGTTGGCGATGGTCTGGCGTACGTCGGGATCCTTCACGGCCTCGCGCAGTGCGGTCACGATGCCCTGCAGGACCCGTGCGGGCGTGCCCTTGGGGGCGAAGAGCCCAAACCAGGTCACCGACTGGAACTGCGGGTATCCGGCCTCCGCAGTTGTGGGCACGTCGGGGAGCGCGGCGGCGCGCTGGCGGCCCTGCGTCGCCAGGATGCGCAGCGTGCCGGCCTTGTGGTGCGGCAACGCGGCGGTGATTCCGGTGAAGGCGAAGTTCACGTTGTTAGCAATCATGTCGGTCACGATCGCACCGGTGCCACGGTAGTTGACGGTAATGAGGCCGGGCAGTGGCACCTCGGCCGCGATCTGCTTGGCACTCACCTTGGCAAGCGTCTCGCCGCTGCCGATGGCGCAGGGCTTCGGTGCCTTCTGGCAGTACTGGAACAGCTCGGACAGCGTCTTCACCGGCAGCTTTGCGCTAGCGACGATAGCCGCCGGCGATTGCGACACGGCCGTTACGGGGGTCAGCTGCGCCAGCGGGTCGATGCCCTTGAGCCCCGGTGTGTACTTCGTGAGCACGATGGCCGGCACCTGCAGTAGCAGCGTGTAGCCGTCGGGCTTGGCCTCCATCACGCGGCGCGTGCCAATGAGGCCATCGGCCCCGGGCATGTTCTCCACGACCACGGGCTGCTTCCACAGCACGCCGAGTTGCTTGGCCACGGCGCGCGCCGTCGCGTCCGTGCCGCCACCGGCGGCGTAGGGGACGATCAGGCTCACGGGCCGGTCCGGCTGCCAGGGCGCGGTCTGCGCCAATGCGGTATTCGCTATGAAAAAAATCCCAGCTCCCGCAAGCAGGGCGGGTGCTGCAGTCCGATTTGATTTGAAAAACTGTGGCATGTCTGTCTCCGTGGGCGATGCCCTTGTTGTTCTCGTCGTTGTCGACGGTGGTTAGCGGCTCAGGGCCGCGGACGCCCCGAGGGCCAGGCCCATGGCCGACGCTGCCGGTCGCTGGCTTGCCATTCGCGAATCAGCTCGTCGTCCTTAAGGGTGAGGCCGATGTCGTCCAGTCCGTACAGCAGCGCCTCGCGGCGCAGCGGGTCGATGGTGAACGGCGTGATGTTGCCGTCGGGCGCTGCGATGGTGCGAGCCTTCAGGTCCACCGTGATTGACGCGCCGTTCGCGCACTGTGCGGCTAGCGCCTGCACCTGCGACATGGGCAAGGTGATGGGCAGCACGCCGTTCTGGAAGCAGTTGTTCCAGAAGATGTCGCCATAGCTCGGCGCGATCACGCAGCGTACGCCGATGCCCCGCAGGGCCCACACCGCGCCTTCGCGCGAGGAGCCGCAGCCGAAATTCTCGGCCGCCAGCAGCACGGGCGCGTCGCGAAAGCAGGGGGCATTCAGCACGCAGTCCGGATCCTCGCTTCCGTCGGGCCGGCGGCGCAGTGCTTCGAAGGCGTAGGGGCCGAGCTCGGTTTTGTCTAGCGTGGTCAGGCGCTCGATGCGGATGATGACGTCAGTGTCCACGTTCGGCCGCATCAGCGGCACGGCGCGGCCAGTGATGGTGGTGAAGGGAGCATTCATGCCAGGGTCCTCACATCAGTGATGCAGCCAGTAATTGCCGCCGCCGCAGCCATAGCAGGGCTGGCCAGATGGGTGCGTGAGCCAGGCCCCTGGCGGCCAACGAAATTGCGGTTGGAGGTTGAAACGCATCGCTGCTGCGACGGGACCTGTTCGCCGTTGGCAGCCACGCACATGCTGCAGCCCGGTTCACGCCACTCGAAACCGGCCGCGACGAACAGCTCATGCAGACCCTCGGCCTCAGCGGCGCGCTTTACGGTTTCCGAGCCCGGCACAACCCAAGCGCGTACGCCCTCGGCGACGTGTCGGCCTCGCGCGATCTCGGCAGCTGCGCGGAGGTCCGTGAGGCGCGAATTTGCGCAGGAGCCGATGAACACCCAGTTCACTGGCGTGCCAGCGATCGGTGCGTTTGCCGCGAGGCCCATGTAGCTGAGAGCGGCGCCCCAGGCCTCGCGGTCGGCGGCAGTGGCGGCTGTCAGTGGGTCGGGGACGGCACCATCGATTGGGATGGTGTGCTCGGGGCTGGTGCCCCAAGTGATTGTGGGCGCGACAGTGCGGACGTCGACGTACACCTCATGGTCGAAGGTGGCATCTGAATCAGTGGCGAGGCTCCGCCAGTATTCCGCTGCAACTTCGAATGCCTCGCCGTGCGGTGCCCAAGTCCGGCCGCGCACCCAGTCGATGGTCTTCTCGTCAGGGGCGACAAGTCCAAAGCGGGCTCCCAGCTCCACGCTGAGGTTACACAGCGTAAGCCGGTCCTCCACATCCAATGCCTCGACCGCGGTACCAGCAAACTCGATGGCGTAACCTACGCCCGCAGCCGCGCCCAGCCTGCCGATCAAGTGCAGTGCCAAGTCCTTGGCTGTCACGCCCCGCGCCAATTGGCCGTTGCAACGGATGCGCATGCGCCTAGGCTTTTTCTGTCGCAGCGTCTGAGTGACGAGCGCGTGGGTACTTTCGGACGAACCGACGCCAAACGCCATCGCTCCGAGGCCGCCATTGGTACAGGTGTGGCTGTCGCCACAGATCACGCTGAGGCCGGGTAGCACAATTCCCTGCTCCGGTCCCATCACGTGGACAATGCCCTGACCGGGCTCCCCAAGGTCAAACAGTTCTACGCCCATGGCGCCGGTAAGCTTCTTCAGACCGGCATGCAGTCTGCCACCCAGCGGGAACGTGGTGGCTACGCGGCCCGGTTGGCTCGAGACAGCATGATCGGGGGTGGCGAAAACCAGTTCGGGGTTGTGCAGGGTCCGGCCTTGCATGCGGACAGCGTCGAGTGCTGGTGGCCCCGAGAGGTCATGCAACAGGTGGCGGTCGATGTGCAGCAGCGCCCAGCCGTCACCAAGCTCCCGAATGACGTGGGCATCCCATAGCTTGTCGAAGAGTGTGCGGCCCGGCATGTCACACAACCTTTTTTGACAATGGCGCCTCCATCGTCGCGCCAGCATTGAAGCGCGAGCGTAGAGCATCCCATTCGTCAGCGCCGAAGCGGCGGAAGGTCTGCGCTACAGTGTTGCTGGTAGTCGGCGCCTTCATTGTGGCCTGGACCTCCGCCAGCGCAGCGTCGCCAGCCTGGATCGCTGCCTTGAGCATCAGGCCTGGCAGGATCGCCAGCTTGTAACCCATCTCCTCGGCCTGCCGCAGGTCGTCTATCGGGGTGCGGCCACCGGGTACCACGTTTAGCAGGCAGGCGCCTTTCACGCGCCGCGGCACCAACGCGGCCTCCTCGACGGACTGCGTGGCTTCGACGAAGACCATGTCGGCGCCGGCGTCAAGGGCGGCCTCAGCGCGCCAGATTGCCTCGTCTAGGCCCAACATGGCTCGGGCGTCGGTCCGGGCGATGAGCAGGAAGTCCGGGGAGCGGCGAGACTCGACGGCGGCGCGGATCTTGGAGACGAACTCCTCGCGCGAGACTACTTCCTTGCCGTCCAAATGGCCGCAGCGTTTCGGTGAGACCTGATCCTCAATGTGAATCGCCGCTACGCCGCGGGCTTCGTACTCGCGAACAGTGCGGACGACGTTCAGTTCATTGCCATAGCCTGTGTCAGCATCGGCAATCAGCGGGATGGCGATGGAGCGCGCCATAACCGCCGCGTTCTCAACCATCTCGCTCATCGTTAGCAAACCGAAGTCGGGAAAGCCGCGTGCGGCCGAGGTGCCTGCGCCGGTCATGTAGCAGGCGCCGAAACCCGCCTGCTCGATCAAGCGTGCGCCAATACCGTCGTAGGCACCGGGGACAATCAACATGCCAGGTGCGGCAAGCTGTTGGCGCAGGCGAGCGCCAGCGCTCTTTGGCGAAGAAACGGGGCTATTCATGGGTGTGTATCCATGGAGGGCTGCAGTCGACAGTGTTTATGTTGTTATAATAGTATCACAACATAAACACATGTCAACGAGTTATGCTAGGGGTTGTAGCCCACCCTTACAATTTCGGATGAAGCCTTCGAACGATATGCTTAGAGTCGATGCACGGGTGCCGCGTGCACGAGGCACCTCACTACACCGGCAACTCTTCATGGTCCTGCGCGACGAAATCTTGCGCGGCTCCTACCCTTCGGGCCTGCTGCCGAAGGAGGAGGCGTTGTGTGAGCGCTTCGATGTTTCGCGCATCACGGTACGGCGTGCGCTGGCCGACCTCGCTGCGGAGGGGCTGGTGGAGAGCCGCCACGGCCGCGGCACGTTCGTGCGCGAGGACCGGCTACCGATGGCGCGCGAGCGTCCGAGCTTGAGCCTGATTGACAACCTGCGCCAGGCCGCAATTGACACCAATGTTCAGGTGCTGCAAGTGGAACAGGTCGAAGCACCCCTGGACGTCGCTTCGATGCTGCAACTTGTGCCCGGCGAGAAGGCGGTGCATGCATTGCGTCTGCGTAGCATTGACGACACGCCGGTGATGCTCACTGATGCGTGGGTACCCACTCGCTTTGGGAAGCAAGTGACGGCTGCCTCACTCCGCAAGCACGCGCTCTACGAGATCTTGCTGGCTCAGGGCGTGAAGTTTGGCCGGGTTATCCAAGAGATCACAACGCAAGTGTGTGATCCATTGCATGCACGCCTCATGAAAACGGAGGTAGGCATGCCGCTGCTGAGAGTTGTACGCGTAATCCACGACCAGGAGTCGCGGCCGGTGCAATACATTGCCGTCACCATGACACCAGAGCGAAGCCGCATCCTGATGGACATTCCGGGCGACGCGGTGAACACCCTGAGTGCAGGGCAGTTCGTACACGACATCACGAAGCGAATTTCGGAGTAGGGTTCATCCGACGAAACGTCCGGTGTTCTGCATTACCTCGGGACATCGTCGTGGTGTCGGCCTATTTGCCGACTCACGGCCTTCAGCCTCTTGGAATATTGGGGCGTCGTTTGATGACGGATAGCATGGATCGCTAACAGGCTGGATGTTGGAGTTGCGCCAATCTCGCTACCCGGATACAGGCGCTGAATCAGGGTGTTTCACAGATGGGGCGCGGCAGCCGTCGCGCCGGCTCGGAGGGAAACGAGCTTCGGGCTTGTGCCATAGCGTGTTCGAGCGATGAGCGACTAACCGCTCCGGCTGATTGCCGTGCCGATCCACCGCAATCCCCGTCCAAGCCTTGATTAGGCCTCTTCAAAGCAATCCCCATTGCTGACGCCTTCAGCGTCGCTGCTGCGCGCTAGCATTCAAGCTTTCGAAGCACACTCTCGAGGTGGGTGGCTAAGGTAGTTGTGCTAAGCGCAATTCCCGCGCGGCCTCCTTATTGGTTGCTCCTCGTGAAACTGTGCGCAACACGTCCCGCGTGGCGATAGTCGGGCACCATCCCTCGGGCTATTCAAAGTTCGACGGGCCAAAGTCATGCCGTCGGAGAGCAGAGCATTGACTGTTTCGCCGCACAACCTACCTCTCGCGACCTCATCGCGCAGCTTCGAGCCGGCGGCAGCGCACGCTAGCGCAAGTAGGGTTCCTCCGACATGCCTAGCGCGTGCTCGGCAAGGTAATCGAGGACTCAAGTTCCAACCGAGGGTTTCCACTAGCACGCCACAAGCTTTACATTCGTCTAGTTGTAATCATAATATAACGACATGATGACTAGCCGGCCTCAACTTCAGGTCGTCGAAGTTCCAAAGAATTCAACAACCGTCAACACGAAGGAGACACGCAATGCCCACTCTCGACATCGCCGGCGACGCTCGGCGCACCATCGACGTCATCAAGCAAGGCGGCATCGCCCTGGTGCCGAACCAGACCGGCTACGCGATGACCGGTGCGATGCTGGACCCGCTGCAGAAGATCTACGACACCAAGCGCCGCGGTAGCCACAAGCGCAACGCCATGGCAGCTGACCTGGAGACGCAGCGCGAGCTGATGACGCTCGGCAAGCGCGAGCAGGAGATGGTCGAGGCGATTACCGTCGATCACGACCTGCCGCTCGGCGTAATCGGCACCTTCCGTGCGGACCACCCGCTGCTCGTCAAGCTGGGCAGTGAGGCCTTGAAGGCTTCGACGGCCGGCGGCACCATCGGCAACCTCCTCAACGCCGGCCCGTTCCACAAAGAACTTACGCGGCTCTCGCGCGAAGAGGTGGTCCCGCTGTTCGGATCGTCGGCCAATCTGTCGGGTACGGGAACGAAGTTCGCCGTCGAGGATATCCAGCCTGAGCTGCTCGCCATCGCGGACATCACCATCGACTACGGGCTGTGCCGCTATCACACTTACCGCCGGGCCGGCACGCTGATCAACTTCTCGACAATGCAGGTGGTTCGCATCGGCGCGTGCTACGAGTTGATCTCCGGCGTACTCAAGCGGTGGTTCGGTGTTGAGCTGCCCGCCGACCCCGGTTTGGACGTGCTGCCGTCCGGCCATCTGAACGAGTACGCGCTGAAGAACGTTCAGTGAGCCGGCCATGACCGAGAACGTGAACCTCCGTCGGCGGGCCTTGCTCCAAGGCGGCGCCGGCTTGGCCCTGTCGTCGCTCGTGGTTCACGGTGCGGCACAGACCTGGCCCGCCCGGCCGATTCGTCTGCTGACCGGCTATGCGCCGGGCGGTTCGTCCGACATCACGGCGCGTGCGATCAGCGCGCCGCTCGCGCGCCTGCTCGGCCAGCCAGTCATCGTCGACAACAAGCCCGGCGCAAGCAGCGCGTTGGCGGCCGCCGAGGTAGCGCGTGCCGCTACCGACGGCTACTCGCTCGGGCTGCTCGACAACGCGCCGATGACGATCGTGCCGTCCCTGCGTAACCCCGGCTACGACCCGCTCACCAGCTTCACGCCGATCTCGATGGTGACGCAGATGCCCCAAGTACTGGTCGCGGCGCCGACGCTGCCCGCGAACAGCGTGCGCGAGCTTATCGAGTTGATGAAGAAGCAACCGGGAAAGCTGAACTACGGGTCTGGCGGGTCAGGCAGCGTCGGGCATCTTTGCGCCGAGCTGCTGAAGTCGCGCAGCCAAACCGTCGCGGTGCACGTGCCCTACCGTGGCGCCGCGCCAGTCGTGACCGCGCTGATGGCCGGTGATATCCAGTTCGCCTTCCTGACCTACACCGGAACGGCAGCGTTCCTCAAGTCCGGCAATCTCAAGGCACTTGCCGTGAGTTCGACGACACGCTTGCCGACCTTACCCCAGGTGCCTACGATCGCCGAAGACGCCCTGCCGGGCTTCGACGCCCCGGGTTGGTTCGCGCTGATGGCACCGGCCGGCTTGCCAGCGGGTATCGTCGCGACCCTCAACAAGGCGCTGGCTGACACGATGAAGATGCCGGCAATCGTGTCTCGGATGGATGAGCTCGGGCAAATCATCGCCACCGGCAAGGTGGACCCGAAGCAGACCATCCCGACCGAGCTGGGGCAGTGGAAACGCCTGATCACAGAACGCAAGATTGTTATCGATGGCTGACTGGCCAGCCATCTCTTTAGAGCAACCCCCACCGAGGCGCATTTGATGAACGGCTTAATGCAGGACCGTCCCCTGCTCATTTCCCACCTGATCGACTTCGCGGAACGACACAACGGGAGCACCGAGATCGTCTCGCGCCGTGTGGAAGGTGACATCCACCGCAGCACCTGGGCCGAGTGCGCGAAGCGAGCCCGCCGCGTCGCCCACGCACTCGACGCCGAGCGGCTGCAGCGCGCCGACCGCGTGGCCACCCTGGCGTGGAACGGCTACCGCCACCTGGAGCTCTACTACGGCGTAAGCGGTTCCGGCCGGGTGCTGCACACCCTGAACCCGCGCCTGCACCCCGACGAGATCGCATGGATCGTCAACCACGCCGAAGACCGCATCCTGTGCTTCGACCTGAGCTTCCTGCCGCTGGTGCATGCGATCCACTCCCGATGCGGCACCGTCGGGAAGTGGGTGGCGTTGTGCGACGTCGATCGGCTGCCAGCCGACAGTGGCATCCCGAACCTCGTGAGCTACGAGGACTGGATCGCCGGTCAGTCGTCGACCTACGAATGGCCGACGTTCGATGAGAACACCGCCTCGAGTCTTTGCTATACGAGCGGCACGACCGGTAACCCCAAGGGCGCGCTCTACAGCCACCGCTCCACCGTGCTGCATGCCTACGGCTCGGTGCAGCCGGACATGATGGGGTTGTCCGCGCGCGACTCAGTCCTGCCCGTGGTGCCGATGTTCCACGTCAATGCCTGGGGCCTGCCTTACTCGGCGGCTATGGTGGGCTGCAAACTGGTGTTCCCCGGCCCGGCGTTGGACGGCAAGTCGGTCTATGAGCTGATCGAGGCGGAACAGGTCAGCTTTGCCGCTGGGGTGCCGACGGTGTGGCAAATGCTCCTGACTCATCTGCAGAACGGCGGCCTGAAGTTCTCGACACTGGAGCGCACGGTGATCGGAGGCGCGGCCTGCCCGCCGGCCATGCTGCGCGCCTTCGAGCAACAGTACGGCGTGCGCGTGCTGCACGGTTGGGGCATGACCGAGATGAGCCCGCTGGGATCGGTCTGTTCGCTCAAGAAGCAGCACGCGGCATTGCCAGACGAAGCGCGTTGGCGCGTATTGGAGATGCAGGGCCGCGCGGTCTACGGCGTCGAGATGAAGATCGTCGGCGGGGATGGGAAGGAGTTGCCGTGGGACGGCCGGTCAGCCGGCGAGCTCCTGGTCCGCGGTCCCTGGATCGTCCGCGCCTACTTCAAGGGTGAAGGTGGTGACCCGCTCGTCGACGGATGGTTTCCCACCGGCGACGTTGCCACCATCGACCCCGACGGTTACCTCCAGATCACCGACCGCAGCAAGGACGTGATTAAGTCCGGCGGTGAGTGGATCAGCTCAATCGACATCGAGAACATCGCGATGGCGCACCCTGCGGTTGCCATGGCAGCCTGCATCGGTGTGAAGCATCCCAAGTGGGACGAACGCCCCATCGTCGCTGTGGTCCGCAAGCCAGGTGCCGAGGTCACGCGCGACGAGTTGCTCCAGTTCTACACGGGCAAGAACGTGGCCAAGTGGCAGCGGCCCGACGATGTCGTCTTTGTCAACGCAATCCCGCTGGGCGCAACCGGCAAGATGCTTAAGACCCGTCTGCGCGAACAGCTTAAGGACTACCGGCTGGCGGACACCTCGGCCTGACGGCTGGGGGGCGGTCAACGGCTTGGCGTACCGATATAGCTTGCACAGCGCTCAGGCCTGATCGCAACTGTGTGGCCTGGGCGAGCTGTTCGAGGAACCGGGAATCAAGGAAAGTTCGCCTCTGTACCTGTCCGCCCTGGCTGCCCGACCGCGAAGCGGTCAGCTTCCACACGTATTGATATACTCGCTTCCCATGTTCGCGAAAGCGCACGTATGCATCTGGTTATTCCCGAATTTTGATTCAAACCTATGTATATGAACTGGAATAGCAGAGGGTTTTTTGATTAGCGGTCGCGGCCGCAGGCGTGTGAGCGGGACCCGGCGAGGTCAGCCCGCGACCGGTCATCAAAAAACCGTTTGTGCTGAACCGCTCCGCAGGCGGGTGCGTCTATGGGCGTTGAATCGTCGCTGCGGTGATTCAGTGCGCTCCACAGGCGTAAGCCGGGCACCGGACTGCGATGGAATGACGATGGCTATCGTGCGATAGGGGTGCAAGGGTCGACATGGCAGGATGAATGGGGCAGCTTCCGGATACCTTTGCACGCGGGTGAGATTTGGTGCCACAAGCTCGAGCGCGTTGCCAGCAGGAGTGAATGGAAACGTGGTCGATGATCACGCCGATGCGGATCAGTGAACGGGATGAGTGCATGGTGGTGGACGCGGCAGTGCGCCGGGCAGGAAGGTTTCGATGCAGACCATGTGGCCCCTGCCACAGGCCGGGCAATCGCGAAGCGACTTGCCGGTGAGTCGCTGGTAACGGTCGCGGTAGTCTTGGGTTACCACGGGTGCTTCGGCAGCGGGCATCGCCACGCCGAGCAGGCGGCGGCAGGTAGCCAGTTTGGCGGCCCGGCAACGATTGGCGAGCAGGCCGTAACTGCGGATGTGCTTGAAGCCGCTGGGCAGAATATGCAACAGGAAGCGGCGGATGAACTCGTCGGCCGCGAGGGTCATGGTCTTTGTTGCGGCGGCGTGTTTGTAGTCTTTCCATCGGAAGCTGACTTCGTCACCGTCAAAGGCGGCTAGCCGGTGGTTGGAGATCGCGACCCGGTGGGTATAGCGGCCCATATAGTCGAGTACCTGCCTGGCCCCGCCGAAGGGAGGCTTCGCGTAGACGACCCACTCGGCTTCTGCGACGGGTGCGAGCCGGGTGGCGAAGGCTTGGGTATCGCTGAGCGGTTCGAGCGGGCCGTAGAACTGCAGTGCGCCTGCGTCGAAGGCGTGGCGCAACTGTTCGAGGAACAGCCGCCGGAACAGGCGCGAGAGCACTCGCACGGGCAGGAAAAAGCCGGGGCGACAGGCGATCCAGCGCTCGCCGTCGGCAGCAAGGCCACCGCCCGGCACCACACAGTGGACGTGCGGATGATGCTGCAGGTTCAGCCCCCCCGGTGTGCAGGATCGAGATGAAGCCGATCTCGGCACCCAGGTGTTTCGGATCGGCGGCGATCGTGCGCAGCGTCTCGGCGCTGGCGCGAAACAGGATATCGTAGAGCGTCTTCTTGTTCTGGTAGGCGAGCGCTGCGATGGACTCAGGGACGGTGAAGACGACATGGAAATATTCGACCTCGGGAAGCAGTTCAGCCTGCCGGTCTTCAAGCCACTGGGCACGGGCAAGCGACTGGCACTTCGGGCAGGCGCGATGCCGGCACGAGTTGAACGCGATGCGCTGATGGCCGCAGGCATCGCACTGCTCGACATGGCCACCGAGGGCCGCGGTGCGGCACAGCTCGATTGCGCTCATCGCGCGCCGTTGCGCACGACTGAGCCCATCGGCGTGGGTCTGCCGGTACTGCGGGCCGCAGTGGCGGAAGATGTCCGCCACCTCGAGTGCCGCCCTCATCGCGAGGTTCAGAAGTATGTGGGCGCAGGCGGTGCGGGCGGGATGGGCTCGGGACGCGGCAGCAGATCGAAGGGACTGGCGGTGGCGCACACGGTGCTGGTCGCCAGTTTTAAGTACCGTGCCGTCGTCGAAAGGCTGCGATGGCCCATCAGTAGCTGGATCCTGCGCACGTCGGTGCCGGCCTCGAGCAGGTGGGTCGCGAAGGCGTGTCGCTTATCTACCCAGCGATATAAGCGACACTATGTACCCTTCCGGATTATGTCGGGTGACACGATTGAACTTCGACGATCGACAACAAAGATTAGGTCGAAAAGCAAATGTGCCCACGCGATTACCCGACATAATTTGGAGGAGTCTAAAGACTGTTCAGGAAGTCGAGGAGCTCGTCTGTCGGCTTGAAGCGTCCTGCCTTGCCGCGTCGCGGAGTTGCCTTCTCAAGGGCCTGTTCCTTTATCGCTAGGGTCGCTTCGACATAGATCTCCGTGGTTTCCACCGATTCATGCCCGAGCCACAACGCGATGACCGAGCGACGAACGCCTGATTGCAGAAGGTCCATGGCCATGGTGTGTCTCAAACAGTGGACAGTGACCCGCTTCTGCTTCAATGACGGGCAAACTTCACACGCAGTGTTGCGGTGCTTGTTTAGCAGGTACTGCACACCATGGACACTGAGGCGTTCACCCCGCTCGCTGGGAAACAGTACTGTGCCATCACGACGTTGTGGTTCTCGCAGCCACGCTTTCAGTACGGCGCGTGTGGATCTCGCGATGGGTGTACAGCGCTCTTTCCGACCCTTTCCGATTACACTCAGGTGTGCGCCGGTGCCAAGCACCACATCCTCGCGATTGAGTCCCGTCATCTCGGACAGGCGCAGACCGGTCTGTACCGCGACCAATAGAAAGGCGTGGTCGCGTCGGCCAGACCACGTGCCTTGATCAGGCGCGGCAAGCAAGGCGTCGACTTCTGGAGGCGTTAGAAAGTGAATCAGCGTACGGGTGAAGCGCTTGCTGGGGATGGCAAGCACCCGTTGGATCTGGGCGGAATGGTCTGGTGCTTCGTAAGCGGCGTAGCGAAAGAAGGAATGAATCGCCGCGAGGCGCAGATTTCGGGTGCGAACGCTAACGCCCTGGTTCTTCTCAATTTCGTCCAGGAACGCGACGATCAGAGGAGCATCGATGTCTTCGAGGTTTAGCTGCGACGGTGACTTATGCAGGCGCTGCTGCACGAACTTAAGGAATTGACGGTAGGTATCGCGATAGGCACCGATGGTGTGAGGACTCGCCTGACGCTCTTGCATCAGGCGCTGCGTGAAGAACCGCTCCAGTAACGGAGCAAAGGTGGCAGCATTATTCATGGCCGGCCTTCCCAGAGTTGTTCGAGCCGGCGCATCGCCTCGCGCATCAGTTCAGGCGAGCCGTTCAGATACCACTGGGTATCCGCGACGTGAGCATGTCCGAGGTAGGCTGACAGGATGGGCAGACGGCGCTCCGGGTCATCTCCAGACTTGTACCAGCGCACAAGTGCGTTCGTCGCGAAAACGTGCCTCATGTCGTGCAGACGCGGCCCGCGACTGTCGGATGCCCCGCGCAAGCCAATCTGTCGCGACAATGAATAGAAAGTGCGATGAATCGCACCGGCATCCATCCTGTTACCCCAGTTGGAAACAAAGAGATAGGAAGATACCGGTCGACCCGCCCAGTGATGCTCACGCCGCGTGATGTAGTCCGCGAGCACCTTGCATGTCGAGGCATGCAAAGGAATGAGTCTGGTCTTTCCGAGCTTCGCGCCGCGGATCGTCAATATCGCCTCCGTCAGATCCACATCCTGAAGCTCGAGATTGCGCGCTTCACCCAGGCGCATGCCCGTCACGCTCAACAGCCCGAACAGGCAATGGTAGGTCCATGGCAGCAGTGCACCCCGTTCATCGTGGTATGGCATCTGCAGCGCCGCCTGTAGCAGGCTACGGATCTCGTCGGCCGAGTAGAGGTACGGTCGAGCCCGCTTCGGTCGAAATGGCAATAAACCCGGTGCTGGTATTTCCGTGCGGGGATCGGTAGCACTACGATATCGCGCGAACCCACGCAACCAGCTCATTCGTTGCGCCCAGCGGTCGGGCTGGGCATTTGCGGGTTGCCGAGCCCAGGCGAGCGCCAACGTCTGCGTAATGTAAGAAGCTCGATGCTGCTCCATGAACGCGACGAAATCTGGTAGCGCCGTGCTCTCCTCCCTCAATTTGAATCCCAGGCTACGCCTCAGGTTGAGGTAATCCTGAACAGCCTGCCGAAGCGCGTTCATCGTACACCTCCGGGCCAGGGCAACGCGAGTGCACGCAAAGACTTGATGTCGACCCGAGTGTAGATCATCGTGGTCTGTGGGTGACGATGACCCAACACCTCGCCAATCTCCCTGAGCGAAGCTCCATGGTTCAGCATCTGGGTAGCCAGTCCGTGGCGGAACTGATGGGCACCTGTTGTGGGCGCGTCGATGCCGGCGCGCTTAAGTGCACGCCGAACGATACAGCCGAGACCACTTGGCCCACGAAAGCCGGTGATGTGCGCGCGTGCGCGTAAAAAAACGCGGCGACTGGCGCTCTTCGGCCGCCCAAGTTGCAAGTAGGCAGCGATGGCTTTGCCGACGTCCGCAGGTAAGGGTAGCTCGATGCGTTGTCCACCCTTGGTGCGCACGCTCAGTTGACCTGCGTCCCAGTCAATATCATCGAGCTCGAGGAAGACCACCTCACTGGAGCGCAACCCCAGTCGCGCGAGCACCAGCAGGATCGCGTAGTCGCGACGACCGACTGCAGTCCGTCGATCGATGCTAGCCAGCAACTTCCGTGTCTGGTCTGCTGAGATTCCCCGGGGAATTGACGGCATCGACCAGTTGGCGACCACGGGCACGGCGGCAGCGAGGTCCAGCGTAATGTCGCCGCGATAGCGCACATAGCGCAGAAAGGATCGCAGGGCAGTGGTCATAAGCTTCGCCTGTTTTAAATGCAGTCGTGGCGCCTGAACCTGCACAAAGTGCACGACATCGGCCGCACGTAGTTTCGATAGCATGACCTTCCCGTCGCCGAAACGATGTTTGAGAAACTCTCGGACGAACGGCACGTAATTAACGATCGTGGCTCTGGCGAGAGCTTGAATATTGCGCAAGTACTCCTCGTACTCCTGCACACACCGCTCAGTTGCCGAAATCCGAATTGTTGCCATCTGCTCAGGCGGAACCACGCCTTCGCCACGAAGAAAATCAATAAGCTGTCTGAGCGCTGCCCGATCATCGTTGCGAGGCTGGAAATGCAGGGCACGATAGCGTAAATATCGTGTTGCGTGATCGAAGCAGATGTCCCGTACTCCGACACCTCTCTGTTTAAGCCATCGACTGAAACATGCGGCGATCAGGACCTTCCGCTTCAGGGACCATACGTTGTAACCCTGCGCGCTGATGGCGTTGGCAAAGGATGATAAATGGGCTGCGAGTGGACCTTCAGGTTCTCGCGAGAGAACGACCTGATCATGAATAAAGTACTTCACGACTAACTCCTTCCCCTACGTGGGGAGCGAGTGGAAGGAGCCTAGATTATCTCTATCCGGTGTTGTCCATTTGCCCGGGAAAACGGGCTATCACGCGGATACAAGACATAATCCGGAAGGGTACATAGTGCCGCAGCGAATGCGGTGTAACGGGTTTCCTGATGCCGCTGCGCCGACGCGCGACGTCACAGGCCAGTGCCACCGCCGATCGGGTGATGGGGTGCCCGGGAATGTCACCGGGAAACAGCCACTCGCGGGGGTGAGCCTCGTGCCAGTACAGTCGCAGGATCTCGAGTAGCCGCGGGGAAAGCATCACGTAGCGGTCCTTCCTGGATTTGCCCTGGTGCACGCGGATCACCATGCGCTGGCTGTCGATATCGGTGACCTGCAGATGGACGACTTCTGATACGCGCAGGCCAGCCGCATACGCGGTCATCAGGATGGTGCGCTGCTTGAGACTGGGGACCGACTCGAAAAAACGGGTAACTTCCTCGGCGCTCAGGATGACCGGCAGCTTCACGGGTCGCTTTGGCAGTGGAAAGTCCTCGTCGCTCCATTCCCGCCTGAGCGTCACGCGGTACAGGAAGCGCAGTGCGCCCACAGCCAGTTGCACGCTGCTCGGGGCAAGCTTGCGTTCGTTGGTCAGGTAGATTTGCCAGGCGCGGATCTCTTCGGGGCCGAGGAGTTCAGGCGAGCGGCGGAAGTGCCGGGCGAAACTGGAAACCTGCTGCAGATAGGATTTCTGCGTGTTGTCTGCGAGATTCCGGATCTGCATGTCGTGCAGCATGCGTTCGCGAAGCGGTGTCATGGCGGAACTCCTGGAAGCCGTGAATGGAATGCCCGTTGGGCCTATCCATGTTGCTCCCGGGTCTCTGCCTACCCCTTCTTCTCGCAGTCCCACCTTCAGGTCGCCTCTCCGACGTAACGCCAGGCAACAACGTTCGCTTACCTCCCACTACCGCGTCAGCGGTTTAGTGTACGCCCGTGAGAGCGTGCGATCTGCGGGGTGAAAGTCCCCGCCGGAGTTGGCCACAGCTCTGTAGCTGAAGGTAACTGCGTCGTCGCGAGGCGGGGTGGGGAGTAACCGGAAGCGAACTGTCGGTCCGTAGGCTAACGAACCTGTTTCGGCGGGGTATGGCGGCGAGCCTGCACTAAAGTGGCGAAGCCTGGAAGCAACACAGCACGCTGTCGTGGCGGATAAAGCGGTGCGGTGGCGTACCACGTGGTTGAGGACGGAACGATAGGACGGTAGCACGAAGCAAGCGGGGAGACCTGCCGGCGAGGTGAACGCTGGCAGGAGTCAGAGTCCCGATAGTACTGCACACGGAAGGGTAAAGCCGTGGAGACCTGCGTCAGAGCAAAAGGCGCACTAGGGAAGCGGGGCAGGAAAGTTGATAGCAAAAGACCGGAAGGAAGCAGAGATGAAGATCGAAGCATCGCCAGTGTCGGAAACGACTAGACGAGATGCAAACGCGCTGGGAAGCTGCGTGCAGCGGAAATTCGCGTCAGCTTCAATCTGGACGGACGCTATGTTGGCTGCTCTACAAAACGGAGTTAAGGGAGGTAAATGGCACAGTCTGATTGACAAGGTGTTTCGCCTGGACACGCTCGCGCTGGGATGGGCTCAGGTCGAGAAGAACGCCGGGGCGGCGGGAGTGGACCGCATGAGCGTGAAGCGATTCGCGCAAGCGCGGGACCGCTATCTTGCTGAACTGGCGCATGCATTGCAGGACGGTAGCTATCGCCCGCAGCCGGTGCGGCGCGTCTACATACCGAAAGGTAAAGGACGTCGCCCGCTCGGTATACCCGCTGTGAAGGACCGCGTAGTTCAAGCGGCCCTGAAGCTGGTCATCGAGCCGATCTTCGAGCACGAGTTCGAGCCAAGAAGCTACGGCTTCCGCCCGGGCTTGGGATGCAAGGACGCGCTCCGAGAAGTTGACCAGCATGTGAAAGCGGGCTACTGCTGGGTGGTCGATGCTGACCTGCAAAGCTATTTTGACTCGATCCCACACCTGCCCCTTCTCGCGAGAGTGGCCGGGCGAATCGCGGACGGCCGAGTTCTGGATCTCATCCAGTCCTTTCTCAAGCAAGACATCATGGAAGACATGACGCGTTGGACGCCGACTTCTGGCAGTCCGCAAGGGGCGGTTGTCAGCCCCCTGTTGGCAAATCTGTACCTGCACGAACTTGACGTAGAAATGCGCCAGGCAGGGCTGGTCATGGTGCGCTACGCGGATGACGCCGTGGTGTTATGCCGTACGCGTGAGGAAGCAGAAGCTGCTTTCACTCGCCTGCGGGCTTGGGTGGACGCTAACGGCTTGAAACTGCATCCCGATAAGACCCACATTGGGGACTGCCGGTTGCAGGGTCATGGCTTCGAGTTTCTGGGTTACCGGTTCGAGGCGGGCCAACGCTGGGTGCGCAAGAAGAGTCTGATGGGGCTGCGGGATCGAATCCGTGCCCTGACCAAGCGCCACCGGGGCGATTCGATCGAGAGCATCATCGCGTCGATCAATCCGATCCTGCGGGGCTGGTTCGGATACTTCCGGCATGCCCACCGATACACCTTCTCGTCCGTCGACGGCTTTGTTCGTCGTCGACTGCGAGCGGTCCTGCGCCGACAGCTACATCGTCCAGGTCAGGGCCGATGCTTTCGCGATCACAGTCAATGGCCAAATGCCTTCTTCGCCAATCTTGGGCTGTTCACGATGTACGAGGCTCATCAATTGGCGCGCCAATCCCGATGTGGAAACAACTGACTGGAGAGCCCGTCGCGGGAAAACCGCACACCGGGTTCGGAGGGAGGGGACGGCGAAAGCCGTTTCCTACCCCTATACAAAACCTTCTATCCTCAATTGAGGATATTCACACGTTGTTTCAGTGAGCATATCCTTCCTTTAGGGTAGAAAGGACAAGCCGAAGGCCCCTGGCACTGTTAGAGCAGGGAGCCTTCCATCAACCATTGCTGGCTGGTTCCGACAGTCATCTCGAGTCACGCGCTATCTTCGCCCGCGTGCCGGTCGTCTCAACTCTTCCCCCACAGCGACCAGTTTCCCTCTGTCGCTGCCGTTTCTAGCCGACCAACAGAGCGGTCACCACCGAAGCCTTTCAATGGAAAGGGCAGCCCTCCCGTCGGGCGCCTTGTCTCGGCCGACGTATGACAATAGCGTATATCTCCGCGGAGACGTGATGACTTAGAATGATTTGTTATATCTGATGTCGAACGTATCAGAGGAAAATATATAGAAACTCGACTTATTGGGGAGGACTGTTTCAATACGTGTGAATGCTTGCAATTCCCCAGCCAAGAGTAATCGGCGCTGGTCTGCAAACTCAGGGGGTCAGCAGAGTCCAGCATACTGAGGCTCGCATCACATTTGAACTGCGCTTGAACGTTGAGGACATCCCAATACCTGAGCAGGATTGATGAACCAGAACCTGGTTAGCTATCCCGGGCGCTTCTCGTTAGTCGCAGTAGGTGTAGGTAGAGACGTTGGTTCGCTGCTTCTATGGCAGGGGCATGCCTTGTGCTCTTTTGCTGAAATTCGTCCACGTTCAATGACATTCCAATCCGGACCCGCCCACGCGGTCACGGCAGTGGCCAGAATCGCCGCGCCGGCTAGCAGTGTGACAGTCTTATTCATGATTACCTTTCGAGAGTTGATGCTGAGCTGGCATACGTCGTGGTGCCGGCAAGCCGGCATCACGATCCAGTGAATTTATGCGCCGACCTCAGTGACAATGGTTCGGGCAGGTGGCACCGAAACGCCGCTGAGATCCATGCCTGCGAAGTTCATCCGAGCCGCAGTACCGTGCGCTCCGTCAGTGAAAGGATCCGGAGTGCGCGATCCATGGGCGCCATCGGTGAAGGGGTTTCGCTTGTCGGTGACATGGGACCCGTCACAAAACGGATCTCTTGCGCCGACGTGAGCCCCATCGCGGTACATCTCATATCCATAGCGATCGCCCCCGCCGGCATTCGCTTGGTTGGTGATGATACAAATTCCTAGTGTCACCGCAGCAAGGGCTACGGCCTTCATGGTTTGGGTGTGCATGTCTACTGCTTCCTTCGAGTGTTTGAGAGCGACACATTCATAGAGTCGGACTGGAAATAGTGTCAGGCATGTCGCTCGTATGCCCGATTTTCATGGTGAGGCGCGTTACTGTGTTAGCCGGCGCAGTAGAAGTTTAGATGTCTGGCAGCATTTCAGTGATGACTTCAAGGGTAATAGGTGAGTCGCTTTAATCATGGGAGCTGCTCGTGGCAGACTGGCTGCTTTGCCACCCACCACCGAGCGCGAGGAAAAGATCAACCTGCTTCAAGGCAACCTTGCTCTCCGCCTGTGCTAGTGCGAGTGAGGTGTCAGCCATAGTCCGTTCTGCGTCGAGCTGTGCGAGATATGGGGATCTGCCCGCGCGGTATCTCGCGCGTTCATGTCTTGCCGCTTCCTCCGCTTGCTTCGTGGCGGACCGCAAGGCATCGACCTGTTGTTGAGCGTTCGTGTATGCGCTTAGCGCTGTTTCCGTTTCTTGCAGCGCCTTGAGAACCGCTCTGTCGAACCTTGCCAAGGCGGCGTCTGCTTCGGCTTCCCTTCCATGAATACGTGGACGAACACCATTAGTAGGAAAATTCCAAGTGAGAAGGGGACCCACGCCCCAGCGCGCTGTCGGTCCGCTTCCCAAGTCGCGCATGATCCCTGTCAGGCCCGCCGATGCTCCAATGCTGATGGAGGGATAAAGGTCGGCGGTCGCTACTCCGATTCTTGCGGTCGCGGCAGCGAGTTCGCGTTCGGCTTGACGAATGTCTGGTCGACGCTTGAGCAATGCGGCACCATCTCCCACTGGGAGTGGCCGGCTTATTGAAGGCTCAGCATGGCACTCGGTTTCTTCCCTCGGTAGTGCTGCAGGGGACTTGCCAAGCAGGTAGGCCAGCTGGAAATGCGCTTCGTCTCGCATCGCGCGGAGAGTTGGAAGTGTTCCACGTAACAAGTCTGCCTGCACCTGCGCCCGTATTGGAGCGGTAGGATCGGTACGGCCATGGTCAGCTAATCGCCGCGTTGTGGACACAGCGCGCTCCTGGATCTCAAGCTGGTGCTGGGCAACCTCCAATTCATGATTCGCTGCGCACCCCATAACGTAGGCTCGCACCGTGTGTGCCACTACAGCGATGCGCACCGAATCCAAGGCCGCTTCGCTGGCTTGAGCGGCTGCAAGCGCTGCCTCGTCAGCTCGCGCCAGCTTGCCGAACAGGTCAATAAGGTACGAAACACCGAGTCCGAAGTCGCCGAGATTGAATACGGGTGGCTGTGTTGTTTGGAGAAAGCTTTGTCCCGATAGCTGAGCGCGCTCGGCTTTGCCACGAAATTCCCCCTGTGGAAGGCTTTCGGCTTCCACTTCGTGGTAAGCAGCTACGGCACGGCGTAGATTCGCCATCGCTACACGAATATCTGCATTGGCTTTCAAAGCTTGGAGGACTATACCGTCGAGCCGTTCGTCCTCATACAAGCGCCACCACGCATCGGGAGCCAAGTCGCCCGATACTGAGGCATGCTCGCTAGCGGTGAACCTTCCCTGTGATTGTTGTGAACGAACTGCCGCGTTGTCGGGAATCTTGTAATCGGGGCCGACAGTCGTGCAGGCAAATAGAAAAGGAGAGATTGAAGCAACCCATAGGCGGCGGAGCGCTATCATAGGCGCCGCTCCGCGTGGCGTTCGCGAACGGACACTGTCGCTGTGCGTCCGACGACAAGCTGAACATCAGCTGGGACGTTGTCCAAAGCTATGCGTACCGGGACGCGTTGAGCAAGCCTGACCCAATTGAAGGTCGGATTCACATTGGGAAGGAGGTTTGACCCTGCACTTCGATCACGATCTTCGATGCCGGCAACAATGCTTTGCACGTGCCCATGGAGAACTCCAGATTCCCCCATGATGCGAATTTCCACCGCACTGCCGACCTGGATTCGATGTAGCTTCGTCTCTTCGAAGTAGCCTTCAACATGGAAGGACGTCAAGTCCACCATAGAGAGAGCGGCCCGCCCGGCTGTTACATAGTCGCCAAGCCGAGGCAACCGGTCATTCACGTAGCCGTCGACCGGGCTGAGCACACTAGTACGTTCCAGGTTGAGGCGTGCCAGGCGTACAGCCGCTTCAGCTTGGGCGAGAGCGGCCTCGCCTTGTTCGACACGTGCTCGGCCCTGTTCAGAGGTTTCACCGGAAACGAGGTCCGCCAGTGCATGATTGCGCGCAGCTTCACGACGGGCTTGAGCTAAAAAGGCACGCTGAACGTTGGCATTCGCCATTGCCTGCTCGAGGGCCACGGCAAACCTGTCTCGGTCTATCTCAAAGAGAACTTGCCCACGTCTCACCTTCTCGTTGTCACGAACCAGAATCTTTGTGATCAAGCCTGACACGTCTGGCGCAACCTGAACAATGTCGGCACGAACATGTCCATCGCGAGTCCAAGGCGCCGTTGTGTAATAGTCCCAAAGGTGCACCAAGATTGGCACGGAAATAGCTATCGCTGCCAGCGTGGGGAGCACCCGCACGAGTGAATGCAATCGAGAAGTCATGAGGGGAAGCCCGAAACGAAAGCGGCGAGAATGCCAAAGACGATCACATAGAGAAGGAGGTTGAACAGCGACCGGTGCCAAACGTATTTGTAGAAGCCCGCATTCGCTAACAGGTGACGAAGACCCGCTGTTAGGAAGAATGCCAATACCATCAGCACGAGAACTGCAGGAATGAAGACCCCGTAGAAATCGACTTCAGTCATCATGGTTCAGTTTCCCTGCGGAGGTGCCGGTTCGGCTTGTCAATGTGGCACGCAGGACAACCAATGCGGAAAACGCATCCTCTCGGAGCTTCGTCGGGAGATGGTCGATTTGCGTCATCGCGTCTTCGACCCAGGTTTTCAGCATAGAGGGAGGCGCCACAATGTGGCCGACCCGAAGCGTTGCGCGGAAATGCCTCGCGACACCGCAGAGGACCCGTCTAATCGGACGGCGTGTGTGCCGAGGCATCGTCGCGACCGCTCGCTGTAGGACAACCACGCTAAATCCCAGCCGCAGTTCTTCGAAGCCATCTGAGGCTAGTTTGCTCTTTCCAGCGGCAAGGCTGGGTACCAATTGCCCCAGGCGGTCCACCATGTGAGGGCCAAGCCTGTTGGGAGTGCTTGCACGTCGCGATGCTGCGTGTGCTAAATCGAGCCAAGTAGCCTTCACCAGTCGTTGTGCTGCGACGCTTGATCCGATTGGCCGAACTATGATGGCCCAGACTGGTGCAAACATAATAGCTACGGCGTGGGCCAGGTTGGCATTAAAGATTCCTAGGTAGTTCGCATCATAGATGCTTGGAATGTTTGCCAGCAACGCGGTGTTGACTGCAAGCATCATGGCGATCAGATTGAAGCCCAGCTGCGCAATCAGTACACCGATAGCGAGATAGGGCAACGCTAGCATTACGACAAGCTCCTCAAAGGTATGTGCATGAGGTACGACCAGGAACAGGTAGAAGGAAGACACCATCAGGCACACCGTGCTCCAACGCAGCACCCTCAGTGCTACCGGAGGAGGCTCGTGTATGGTGGCAAAGAAGCAACAGGCAACAGCAACAACGACGACGGAGCTACTGCCATTCTCCCAACCGGAGAATATCCATATAACTCCTGCGAGAAATACACCAAGTCCCGATAAGGCAGAATTGACCAGAAGCATGGTATGGTCATAGTGAAGATGACCCAGCGGTTTGCCCACCGAAGGTAGCTGAGAAATCCGTGCAATTTCGTTTGGCATGTTGTCGATACCCTGCTGTAGGGCCAGGCATTCGTTAAACAAAGTAGCCATCTTTTGTAACTGGAGTTGCGCCGTACGCTTCAATTGCCCATGCCAACCCGTCGCATCGTTGGCATATGCGGGGAACAGTTCGCTGGGTGGTCGTCGAGGCCCTTCACTGTAGTTCGCGAGCCAATGCGACATTTCATTGAGCGATTGAAGTAGTGAAGTCGGAATGCCTTTAGGATGTCCCCGCAAGGCGCGCAGAACAGAGTCGAGCGATGAAAGAAGGGGAATAAGCATCATCATCTTATCCTTGACCGCTCTCGCAATCTTGATCGACGCTGCGCTTTCCGCGTCGAAGGAGAGCTGAACAATCAGCTGTTCGAGCATGAAAACGTCGGCAGCCAGGTGATGTCGGCTAACCGAAGCGCTGGGGCTTCCGCGTAAGATTTCGCTTCCCCACTGTGCGGCATGCGCGAGCCAAGCGGCGCTGCGTACGCGCAGTTCCGGCGCTACCTTCGCGGGAAGGACGAGAGCGCCTACCACTGCAGCACAGACGATTCCAATCACAATCTCCTCGATCCGGATAACAGCAATCTCAAATATGTTTGAGGGATCGCCTACTGCGGGCAAGGCAATGATGGGAAAGGTATAAGCGGCTAGCAGGAAGACGTATCCCCGTGGTGACCTGTCTAGAAGCGACAGATATACCAATGCGGCAATCCAAATCGACACTGCTGCAGTGAGAACGATGGGCATATTGGCGAGGGGTGGCACAGTTGCCACCGCTGCCGCAGCTCCCAGCAATGTTCCTGCAACCCTATAGGCTGCTTTGGAACGCGTAGCGCCCGTGAGCGGATGCGACACAAAGTAGACGGTCGCCATCGCCCAATAGGGATGCGACAGACCGAGCGCGAGCGCAATATATAGCGCCAGCATCGCAGCAACGAACGTTTTCAGGGAGAACAGAAGATTCCTGATATCCACGCGTAAAGCCATTGTTGAATGTGTAGAAATGTTGGGGTGCGTGCGGTGTGGCGAATGCCATCCGTCCGCATTGTTCAATTAAACGAGCAAGTCATGGGCATCTAACGTTTAGTGTAATCAACTGACGTCGATTCAACGCATGATTTAAACTGACATGAATGAGTCAGTAATTTCATGGCCTTAAGACATGCCTATTGATATACGTGCACTCCGCTATTTCGTTGAAACTGCGCGGCTACAGAGCTTCACTGGGGCGGCAAGGTCACTTTTTGTGACGCAGTCGACAATCAGCAAGATGGTGCGGCAACTAGAGGACGAGATCGGGAAGCCGCTGCTGGTTCGTGATGGAAAAACGGCGTTCCTCACGGATGTCGGGAAAGTTGTCTATGAGCGCGGCTTGGAGGCATTGGGGGTGGTGCACCGTCTTACGCTCGAGGTAGCGGATCTAGCGGCACTAGGCCGAGGCCAATTGACCGTAGGCCTCTCGCCTATGGCGAATCTCTTCTTTTCGCCGGCAGTGAGCACGTTTCGTAAGCGATACCCAAATCTCGAGTTAAATCTCGCCGAGCATGGTGGTCATTTGATAGAGAAAATGGTCGCAGCAGGTGAGCTGGAGGTTGGAGCTACTGTTTTACCAGGGGAAATCAGCGCGTCTCTTTCGACACGGCAGTTTGCAAAATATCCCATATGGGCAGTAGGACCTCCCGAAGCAAGTTGGGCCGGAAGTAGTACTGTGCAATTGAGAGCGCTGAAAGATGAACCACTGATTTTACTGACTGACGAATTCTCGCTTACCCATCGAATTCGCCAGGCGTTCGTGGACGCAAGGCCACATCCCAAGGTCGTTGCTCAAAGCGGCCACTGGGAGTTCCTTGCTTCGATGGCACAAGCCGGCCTCGGTACGACGTTCTTGCCTGAGCCGTTCTTGTCACGCTTGGCACCGCGGGACAAGCTCAGTTTGGCTCGGTTGACGGAACCGGAAATCGACTGGGCACTCGCGCATATATGGCTCGCAGGTCGATACTTGTCGCATGCGGCACGCGCATGGCTATCGACCTGTAATGAAGTATTGGGGGTGCATGGTGGCCTTCCTTGTGGCGCTCCGGCGCAGCTGACGGGCGAGGTCGTCCCATCGGCATGACCCTCCTGCCGAAATATGAACTGACTGATTTCCGCAGATGCATGCCGGCTCGGGGCCGTCTCAAGGGACAGTGGGCACTCGATCCATTAATCGCATCTGTTCCAAATCGAGTACGTCGATCTGGTTGTAAGACAAGTTAACCAAGCCAAGCCTTTCGAGATGCTGGAGTGCACCGTTTACTCTTTGCCTTGACACACCTACAAGCATGGCCAGCTCTTCCTGAGAAATATATATCCTCGACTTGGTGCTCGGATATAAGTCTTGATTGAATAGTTGTGCAATCGAACGCGCAACGCGGGCAGTGATCGTAAGCATTCTTGTGTTCTGCACGGAACAGATAAATTCCGCCAATCTGTTATTCAGCTGGTGGATGATGAACGAGTTGAAGGAGATGCTCTCATCGAGAAGAGAATGGAATGTTGACGAAGGAACCATTAGAACCCTTGATTTCTGAAGGGAATATACGTCATATTGTCTGAGTTCATTCTTCAATACACTGCCCTCGCCAAACCAGCCGCCTGCAGAGATACCACATAGAGTTACGCCTTTACCGCTTTCGTCATGGACGGACAATTTCAAGAGGCCTGAGGTAAGACCTATCCAGAATTCGGACGTGCATTTCGCGCGGGCGACTAGTGCTCCTGGTTCGAAAATAGTAGCGTGCGAAGTCGAAATGAGCATTTTACGGTGACGTTCCGAGAGCGATCTGTACCACGCGAAGGACGAGAATAGCCCCGGAAGTAGAGACCGGTCCAGGCAAGCATAGGGGTCAATGTTCGCATTGATTTGATTCATTTGAAGGATGACTCATTTCTTCATAATTTTTCGCGTGTTCTGTCACATTGGTGACAGACTTTACGATCAAACGCGGGTAGCCTAGCGCGACCAAAAGAATTCCTTAAATCACAGCGTCCACGGAGACTGAAAATGAGCACTATGTACTCGGACAATCTTGAGCGTCGAGAGGCCAACTATGCGCCACTAACGCCGATCGATTTTCTGGCAAGGTCTGCAGAGGTGTACGGAGACCGGCCAGCAATCGTGTACGGCGACGTGAGGCGTAATTGGCGCGATACCTATTCGCGCTGCAAACAGCTCGCGAGCGCTCTCAGACGAATCGGTGTTAGCAGCGGAGAGACTGTCGCGGTTTTGCTGGCCAACACGCCCGAGATGGTCGAAGCTCATTTCGGGATTCCGATGGCGGGCGCGGTACTGAATACATTGAACACTCGGTTGGATGCGGAAACGATCCTGTTTATGCTCCGGCATGGCGAGGCACGTGTTCTCATTATCGATACCGAGTTCGCGCCACTCGCGGAACGGATCGTCGCGGAGCGCCCCGATTTGGTGATCGGTTTCGTGGCTGATGTCGCGCCTGGCGTCCATCCCGCTTTTGCAGAGGCTTTGGAGTACGAGGCTTTCCTTGAGACGGGCGATGTGGACTATCTCTGGGAAATGCCTAGCGACGAGTGGGAAGCGATTGCACTTAACTACACCTCCGGTACAACCGGTGATCCCAAAGGGGTTATCTACCATCATCGCGGGGCATATCTCAACGCTCTGAGTAACATCCTGGAGTGGGATATGCCAAAGCATTCGGTGTATCTGTGGACTCTCCCGATGTTTCACTGCAATGGTTGGTGCTTTCCCTGGACGGTGGCGGCTCGGGCTGGTGTGAACGTTTGCCTGCGGAAGTTTGATGTCAAAGCCGTGTTCGATCTGATCCGCACGGAAGGCGTCTCGCACTTCTGCGGCGCCCCCATTGTGCAGAGCGCGCTTGCAAATGCTCCCGGTGAGTGGCGAGAGGGCATTTCTCATCGAGTCGCGGCGATGGTTGCCGGTGCTGCTCCGGCTCCGTCTGTGATCGCCAGGATGAAGGAGATTGGTTTCGAGCTGACGCATACCTACGGGTTGACTGAGGTGTACGGGCCGTCCGCAGTGTGCGCGGAGCAATCGGATTGGCAAGACCTTGACCAGGAAGATTTGTCCAAGAAGATGGCGAGGCAAGGCGTGCGCTATCACCTTCAGTCCGGAGTCACTGTGCTGGATCCCGAAACGCTTGAGCCTGTTCCTAGTGATGGGCGTACGGTCGGCGAGGTGATGTTCCGCGGCAATATTTGCATGAAAGGGTATTTGAAGAATCCGAGTGCGACCGAGGAGGCCTTTCGCGGAGGCTGGTTCCATACGGGGGACCTCGGAGTGTTAATGCCTGATGGCTATATCCGACTTACCGACCGCAGCAAGGACATCATCATCTCTGGCGGTGAGAACATCTCCAGCATTGAGGTGGAAGATGCCTTGTATCGACATCCGGCTATTGCTGTCGCAGCAGTTGTCGCGATGCCTGACCAAAAGTGGGGCGAAGTTCCTTGCGCTTTTGTTGAACTTAAGGAAGGGTGTCAAGCCACGGAACTAGAGATCATCGGACACTGCCGCTTGTTTCTCGCTGGATTTAAGGTCCCGAAGGCTGTCGTATTCGGCGAACTGCCCAAGACGTCGACGGGGAAGGTCCAGAAGTTCGAGTTGCGAGCAAGAGCCGGGTCAGTTCGTGCTATCGACTTTGGAGACTGACGCTTAAGTTAGTAGCGGTGCGCTGTTTCCTGCGCCGCTACAAAGACAATCCAACGGGCCACGCGTATAAAAAGCGCGTGGCCCGCTTCGTCAAGTCAGATCCACCAGAACTCGGCCCTTGATGTTGCCAGCAAGCAATTCCTCTGCTGCGGGCTTCACTTCGTCCAGGGTGATGCTCGTGCTGGTAATCGTTTCCAGCAGTTCAGGACGAAGTACGTGGACCAGACGTTCCCATGCTCGCGTTCGAGTCGGAATTGGCGCCATAACAGAGTCCACGCCTAGCAGCCTCACACTCCGCAGGATGAAGGGCATAACGGAAGTGGGTAAGTCGGCGCCGCCAGCGAGACCGCATGCCGCAACAACGCCTCCATAGTTCATCTCGGCCAAGAGTCGGGCAAGCACAGTAGTACCTACGGTGTCGATGCCAGCGGCCCACCTTTGTCCCTCAAGCGGGCGTGGCGTTTCCGCCCAACGGGCATCATCGGCGATTTCGGCCGCGCCGAGGGACTTCACATAGTCATGCTTGGTCTTATCGTCCGTGCCCGTCAGTGCACTCACCGTATAACCCAGATGGCAAAGAATCGCGATTGCGACGCTGCCGACGCCGCCAGCCGCCCCCGTCACGCACACGGTGCCGCTTTCCGGCGTAATACCGGCGCTTTCCAAGGCGTCCACGCAAAGCATCGCGGTGAAGCCCGCGGTACCAATCATCATTGCCTGCCGCGTGCTGAGGCCTTCAGGCAACGGAACTAGCCAATCGCCACAGATCCGCTGAAATTGGCTATAGCCGCCCCAAAACTTCTCACCAACGCTCCATCCAGTGAGGACGACCTTCTGGCCTTTTGAGAGGCGAGGATTGGTCGTCTCAATTACTGTGCCGGCGAAGTCTACGCCCGGTACCAGGGGCCACGTGCGAACAATCTTGCCTGTGCCGGTTACGGCCAAGGCATCTTTAAAGTTCAACGTGGAGAAGTCGACCTGGACCAACGTGTCCTCTTGGGGAAGGTCGTTTAGGTTCAAGTTCTCTACGGCTGCGATTGTCTTTTGCCCGTCTTGCCGAAGAAGCATTGCCTTAAACGTCTCGATAGTCATCACACACTCCTTAAGGGGGAAAAATGGAAAGCTCGGTAGCAGTTCCAGCCGCCACAGACTTACAGCCAACTGGTGACCGACAATCATCAAAAAGCGCCTTATAAAGCATTTCGTGGCTCTTGGTGGCCATTAATGCGACCGTATGGTCTAATTTATAGCGACCTCTGTCCCTGCCGTCAACAAAAAGGTCTGGACTGCAATCCACATGACGAGAGGCGGAATGGTGGTGCGAGATGCAACATAAGGCAGTTCAGCGCGCAAACGTGTATGTCGAGGCGCAAATCGCGTGCTGTGTAGGGGTAAACATGAGTCTTGCAATGCTTAGACGTGCGGTCTATTATTCCGGCCATGGAACTTCAGACAACTCCGCGCCGCAGGGGCCGCCCTCCGAAAGTGCTTGCTGGCTACAGCGAGACGAGAGAGTCGTTGTTGCGCGCCGGCGTCGTAGCTCTTACCGAAAAGGGTTTCGTAGCGACGGGCATTGATGAAGTTCTTCGGACTGTGAATGTGCCGAAGGGCTCCTTCTACCACTACTTCGGCAGCAAAGAGGCATTTGGACTGGAGCTAATTGATAGGTATGCCCAGTACTTTGCCGCCAAACTCGATCGCTTTTTTTCCAACTCGAGTCGGAGCCCGCTGGAGCGCCTGCGCGATTTTGTCGAAGATGCGGAAGCTGGCATGCGCAAGTTCTCTTTCCAGCGCGGCTGCCTGGTTGGTAATTTGGGTCAGGAGATGGGTGCTTTGCCGGAAAACTACCGTGCACGGATCCGGGATGTCTTCAATGATTGGGAGATCCGCACAGAGAAATGCCTAGTGGAAGCGCAGAAAGCTGGCGAGATCTCGACGCTGAAGAACTGCCACGCGTTGGCACGTTTCTTCTGGATCGGCTGGGAGGGTGCTGTGTTAAGGGCCAAGTTGGACGGTGGTCCTGATGCGTTGCGAACCTTCGCCGACGGGTTCTTCAGCGCGCTGCGGTAAATTTTTTTGCCCATTGCTAGCCGATCGGTCTAATTATTCAATTTGTTCATAGCGGCAAAGCCAATTTTTCATGGATAAACGTCGCAAAAGTGCATGATAAGGCTCGATATGGTCTAGGTTGTTGGTCTATTTTTTTGGCGCCACCTTGGCGGATGCGACGAGGTGGCATGTGGTCGATATCGCGGGAAACCGACGGCAGTTGCTGGGCAACTCGCCAACTCTCAACTCTGGAACAAATCAAATGACGCAAACTCTGGTGAAGAACTTTGTTAACGGGCAAGTTGTTGACTCGACTAGCGATCGTCGACAGAAGGTTTTCAACCCTGCCACGGGAGAAGTGACCGCGGAAGTAGTGCTCTCTAACCGTGCGGACGTCGATGCAGCCGTCGCCGCTGCCAAGGCAGCGTTTCCCAAGTGGGCCCAAACTCCGCCGATCCGCCGCGCTCGATTGATGAATCGACTGCTCGCACTGTTGAACCAGAACGCGGACAAACTCGCTCACGCGATTACCCAAGAGCACGGCAAGGTGCTCTCCGACGCGCGCGGAGAAGTTCAGCGTGGCATTGACATCGTGGAATTCGCCTGCGGTATCCCTCAACTTCTCAAAGGCGACTACTCCGATCAAGCCTCGAGCAACATCGACAATTGGACGTTCCGTCAGCCGCTGGGCGTTGTTGCGGGCATTACGCCGTTCAATTTCCCGACGATGGTTCCGGCGTGGATGTATCCCGTCGCGCTCGCAACCGGCAACACGTTCATTCTCAAGCCGAGCCCGACTGATCCTACCCCGACCATTATGGTGGCCGAGCTAATCAAGGAAGCCGGCTTCCCCGATGGCGTTTTTAACGTCGTTCATGGCGATAAGGAGTCGGTCGATGCGCTGCTTGAGCACCCCGATGTGCATGCGATCTCGTTTGTCGGTAGCACGCCGATTGCAAACTACGTCTACGAGACAGGCGCGCGGCACGGTAAGCGCGTGCAGGCTCTGGGCGGAGCGAAGAATCATCTTGTCGTCATGCCCGATGCGGACATCGAGAAGGCTGTCGACGCGCTGATGGGCGCAGCCTATGGTTCCGCTGGCGAACGCTGTATGGCGATTTCGGTCGCAGTCCTGGTCGGGAACGCAGCTGATCGCGTGATGCCTCTGCTGACGGAACGTGTACGCGAACTGCGTGTCGGCAGCGGTTTGGATGAGAGCAGCGAAATGGGTCCCATTGTCACGGAAGCGGCAAAGGCGCGAATCCGCAAGGCAATCGACACAGGGGTCGAGGAAGGCGCAACGTTGGTGGTGGACGGCCGCGACTTCAAGGCACCTGGATTCGAAGACGGCTTCTTCCTGGGCGGTACGCTCTTCGATAACGTCACCCCCGAAATGACAATCTACAAAGACGAAATTTTCGGGCCGGTCCTCGCCGTGGTGCGCGTCAACAGTTTCCAGGAAGCGGTGACCCTCATCAACGAGAACGCTTTCGGCAATGGGGTTGCTTGCTACACGGAGAGCGGCCATGTCGCCAGAGAATTCGGTCGCAGTGTTGACGTAGGCATGGTCGGGATTAATGTGCCGCTGCCAGTGCCCATGGCATGGCACGGTTTCGGTGGTTGGAAGAAGAGCCTGTTTGGCGACATGCACGCCTATGGCGAAGAAGGCGTGCGTTTCTACACCAAGCAAAAGTCCATCATGCAGCGCTGGCTTGCGAACATCGAGGCCGGTGCCGAGTTCTCTATGCCCGTAGCAAAATGAAAGCGCACTTCGACTACATCGTGATTGGGGCAGGATCGGCGGGAAGCCTTCTCGCGAACCGCCTCAGCGCCGATAAGTCCGCCCGCGTCCTTCTCCTGGAGGCGGGTGGGAAGGACGACCACCTTTGGATTCACATCCCCGTCGGATATCTGTACTGCATTGGGAACCCTAAGGTGGACTGGTGTTTCCGTACAGACCCGGAGAAAGGCTTAAACGGACGTCATCTTATCTACCCGCGAGGAAAGACGCTCGGAGGAAGCTCGAGCATCAACGGCATGATCTACATGCGCGGGCAGGCACGGGACTATGATGGCTGGGCAGAAGCCACAGGAGATGACCAATGGAACTGGGACAACTCTCTGAAAGACTTCTTGGCCCACGAAGATTACTACCGGCTCGATGGCGGCAGCGCCCTTGATGAGGACGAGCAGAGGAGAGAGATCGCCAGGTACCACGCCAATGGTGGTGAGTGGCGCGTCGAGAAGCAGAGGCTCAGGTGGGACCTCCTCGATTCCTTTGCAAGAGCCGCGGAACAGGTGGGAATTCCTCGCATCGCTGACTTTAATACTGGCGACAACTTCGGTGTCAGCTACTTCGAAGTGACCCAGAAAAAGGGCTGGCGATGGAATACCTCCAAGGCCTTCCTCCGGCCAATTAAGGATCGACAGAACCTAGAAATCTGGACGAATTCAAAGGTCAAGCGACTCTCGATCTCTCGGATGGCTGACGGCTCCCTTCGATGCACGGGCGCCGAGATCGTGCGCAATGGCCAGACTGTTACCGTTGAGGTCCGGCGTGAAGTTGTTCTGAGTGCGGGCGCAGTCGGATCGCCCGTGATTCTCCAACAATCGGGCATCGGTCCAGCGCCACTGCTGAAGAAGCACGGTATTGAAGTCGTACACGACCTGCCGGGGGTGGGGGCGAATCTACAAGACCATCTGCAGATTCGAGCCGTCTATAAGGTCGAGAATGCGAAGACGCTGAATGTCCTGGCATCGAACCTGTTTGGTAAGGCCAAGATTGGGATCGAATACGCGCTGCGCAGATCCGGTCCAATGAGCATGGCACCATCCCAGCTTGGCATCTTTGCCCGCAGTGATCGCTCCAGGAAATACGCCAACCTTCAGTACCACGTGCAGCCGCTGAGCTTGGAAGCCTTTGGACAACCGTTGCATACCTTCCCAGCACTCACCGCAAGTGTGTGCAACTTGAACCCGACAAGCCGCGGCAACGTCGAGATTCGAAGCGGAAATTTCGAGGATGCGCCCTCCATTCGACCGAACTACCTTAGCACAGAGGAGGATATCAAGGTCGCCGTTGATTCCCTCCGCTTGACAAGGCGGATCGCGTCACAACCGGCGATGGCGAAGTATCAGCCATTCGAATACAAGCCTGGTGACAGCTTCAAGTCTGACCAGGACCTTGCGAAGCTCGCCGGGGACATCGGCACGACGATCTTTCACCCAGTCGGAACCGTGCGGATGGGTAGGGACGATGACCCACTAGCCGTTCTCGATAGCCACCTTCGGGTCAAAGGAATCGCGGGTCTTCGGGTGGTTGATGCCAGTGTTATGCCGACCATCACCAGTGGGAACACAAGTGCCCCCACGATGATGATTGCAGAAAAGGCCGCAGCTTGGATTTCAAAAGGTGTCTGACGTTAAGGGAACGGAGGAGACTATGAGCGACAGCAAGAATGGGGTTAAGAGACGCTTACCCCTGGAAGGAATTACGGTACTAGATTTCTCTCGGGTCCTTTCTGGGCCATACTGCACGATGGTGCTTGCGGACCTGGGGGCACGCGTCATCAAGGTTGAGCGGATCGGAACAGGCGACGATACGCGGGCATTTGGCCCGTTCGTCGAGGAAGAATCCGCTTACTTCATGTGCTTCAACCGCGGTAAGGAGAGCATCGCGCTCGATTTTAAATCACCGCGCGATCGTGAATTGCTGGAACGGTTGTTGGACAAAGCCGATGTGGTAGTGGAAAACTTTCGCCCCGGGGTGATGGATCGCCTGGGGTACGGCGCCGAACAACTGTCGCGTACGCATCCGCACATTGTCTATGCGTCCATCTCGGGATTCGGGCACACGGGTCCCTACAAGGGCCTTCCCGGCTATGACATCGTCGTCCAGGCAATGGGCGGCTTGATGAGCCTCACGGGCTGGCAGGACGGCCGACCGGCCCGCGTTGGCACTAGTATCGGCGACCTCGGGGCAGCGCTGTTCGGGGTGATTGGTATCCTGGCCGGACTCTACAAAAGGTCAAAGGACGCTCAGGGCACCCATGTGGACATCGGGATGCTGGACTGCCAGGCTGCGCTGATGGAGACTGCATTTGCGCGCTTTGACGTAGAAGGGAAAGTTCCCACCCGTACAGGCGATGCGCACCCTTCGCTGGCACCCTTCGAGAGCTTCGCCGCAAAAGGTGGCCGCATTGTCATTGCGGCGGGCAATGACCAACTGTTCATGCTGATGGCCGATGCTCTTGAGGAGCCACAGCTCGCGCTGGATGCTCGCTTTCTGACAAATGATCTGCGTGTCAGAAACCGGCCCGACATGGTCGAGGCGATCGAACGTATCACGCTGAATAGGTCGGTTGACGAATGGCTGGCGAAGCTCAATGAAGCCGGCGTTCCATGTTCGCCAATAAACAGCGTCGATGGCCTCTTCGACCATCCCCAACTAGTCTCCCGAAACATGTTTATTCAGGTTCAGGGGAAATCCAGCCGGAAAGTAAAGACGGCTGGTAATCCTATCAAGATGAGCACTTCCCCGGAAGAGGACATAACCGTTACAAAGCGGGCGCCGCGGGTTAGCGAGCATCGGGAAGCAATTCTCGCTGAGCTGATGGCGGACAAAGGTGCGTACGAAGCCCAATGCCACTGCGAAGAGTTGCCGGAAAGCCAAGTGAAAGAAGGCCACTATCAATTTTTGTGACGCGACTAACTAATTCGTGAGGTATGACATGTCCACGGAAGTAGCAAATGTACGTAATAGCAGCGCGACTAAGCAAGAGAAGGTGCCCGTACTGGCGGCATCGAAATCCGCAGTTTCGGATATCGAAAAGAATGAAATTAGTCCAGGCTACGAAACAATCAAGGTAGATCGGCGCGAGCGGGTAGGGCTGATTACGCTGTATCGGCCGAAGAGTTTAAACGCCTTGAATTCACAGCTCTCGAAGGAAGTCATCGCAGCGCTCAAAGCGTTCGACGAGGATGATGGTATTGGTGCTACCGTTATCACCGGCAATGCACGGGCGTTCGCCGCAGGGGCCGACATCGAGGAGATGGCAGACAAGTCGTTTAACGATCTCAATGCGAAGGACATGTTCGCGGAATGGGACCATATCCGAACCATCTCCAAACCGGTCATCGCTGCTGTCGCCGGTTATGCGCTCGGCGGAGGATGTGAGCTAGCGATGATGTGCGACTTCATTATCGCCGCCGAGGATGCTCAGTTTGGTCAGCCCGAGATTAAGCTTGGCATCCTTCCCGGAATCGGAGGCTCTCAACGACTCACACGCGCTGTCGGAAAATCGCTCTCGATGGATCTTATTCTGACGGGGCGAAACCTCGGCGCGAGCGAGGCGCTGGCTGCAGGGCTGGTATCACGGGTTGTCCCGGCGGCAGAACTGCTGCAGACGGCGCTGGAAGCCGCGCACACTATCGCGGGTTACAACGCTCCGGCCGTCCGACTGGCAAAGGAGGCGGTGAATCGCGCGTTTGAAGTGTCACTGAATGAAGGCATCCTGCACGAACGACGTTTGTTCCAAGCAGCTTTCGCCACCGAGGGCCAAAAAGAAGGCATGCACGCGTTCCTCGCCAAGCGAGCCCCTGTCTTCCGAAACCGGTAATTCGACCGATTGTAGGTGCACCGTACGCGGTGCACCTCATCACGGCATTCAGTGACCGTCACTCCAGGTGAGCAAACGGAAGATCACTACCAGGTAGCTCATTCGTAATGAATTGAGCTCGCCCCATTCCAAAGCTCCAATCTGCATCGGTGTTGGACACCAACGAGATTACGACGTCCTCAGGTGCGATATTGCAGGACCTATGAAGCTCGTCGCAGAGTTCTCGATAGAACGTCAGCTTCTCCTGCTCGGTGCGAGGTCGCGTGAAAACCGAAACCAAGACAACGTCATTCGTGCGAGGGATATCTAGCCCAGTATCCTGAACCACCATATGGAAGCTTTTATGCTCGGTAACAACCTGATACCTGTCTCTGTCGGGGACATTAAATGCTTTTAGCATTGCGCGGTGCGAAGCCGCAAGCATGTGGCGAATTTGTTCCTCGGTTCTTCCCTCCAGAATATCAAACCTAATAAGCGGCATTTACAACTCCTTCTATATGGTACCTATTTGGAAAACAACATCGTGGTACATGGATAGTGTAGACCGATGGCAGCAATCGAAAAAGCCATGTTAGTGAAAGCACAGTTTGAATAATTGAACAGACCAGATATGAGTAAGCGAAAGATTGATGGACTGTGGAGTCATCTTCACTGGCTCACGGTGCTGGCAGAACAAGAGAGTTTCACCGGTGCTGCATCTCGGCTTGGGGTGAGCAAAGGCTCGTTCAGCATGAAGATCGCGGAGCTCGAGCGCGTGGCCGGTATACCACTCGTTGTACGCACCACGCGAAGCGTTCGCCTGACTGACGTAGGTCAGCGCCTAGTTGATGAATTGAAAAAGCCGTTTCAAGACATCAGTGAGAGTCTAAGTAGTCTGCAAGACGCCGCAGCGTCACCACGCGGTGTGGTACGGGTGACGGCTCCAGTCGCATTCGCGCATCAACAACTGGTGCCGAAGGTGGCCGGATTTGTTCGGATGTATCCTGATGTCCGTGTGCGTCTAGAAGTTTCGGATCGGCTTGTATCTCTCTCGGCGGAGGGATTCGACGTTGGCATCCGTCATAGTGCGTCGATCCCCGACACCCACGTTGCCTGGCAGCTTTGCAACACGAGATCAGTGGTCGTGGCCAGTGACGGCTACCTTTCACAATACGGAATCCCCCAAGCTCCCCATGATCTAAGAAGTCACCACTGCCTCTACTACCCCCGCGGCCTTGAGCCGGCGGCGTGGAGCTTTGAGAGCGTTGGGAATGGCTGCCAGGAGAGCATGCGCCTCACTATTCCAGTCAATGGACCGTTCGCAACGAACAACAGTCAGTCGTTGCGAGATGCAGCGATTAACGGAATGGGTATCGCATTGTTGCCGGACTTTACCGTTCAAGAGGCCTTGCGCTCGCACAGCTTAGTGCAAGTGCTGCCGGACTGGAAGCCAACCGGGGCATTCGCCGACAAGCTCCACATCATTCGGCCGTATTCGGCGCGTGTTCCCAAAGCGGTTTCTGAGTTTATAAGGTTCCTCCGCGAGGAGTTCTCGGAAGGATTCCATATCGAACAGGAAGTGGAGGATACGGTGTGAGTTGCTCGCAAGTATCCTGCAGCATGTAAGTCGCTCGACGACTTGCCATGAGGAATGAACGATGGATGCACATTTCTACGCAGTCGCGTATGAGAAAGGATTCGACGATGAGCCTCTTCCCATTTGGACCGACAGACCATGCACTGTCGATCCGTTTGATCTATCAGGTCATAAGGTCGTTCGTCTAAACATCCCGGAGGTTCCCGGCGCCTTCCAGTTGCTCAATGTCTTGTCGACTGAGGAGGCTGACAACCTGGTGAGGCTTGCTGAGGAACTTGGCTTTGGCGAGGATTCTCCAGTGTCGCTTCCCCATAGCATACGCCATAACAAGAATGTGAACTGGGTGGTCAGCGAACGGATAGATGGCACGCTTTGGCAGCGATCGAAGTCTTTGGTTACTGAGGAGATTCGTGGAGAAGGGGCAAAGGGTATCAATGCGCGCTTTCGCTTCTATCGCTATGACACAGGGGACTTCTTCAAGCCTCACTCGGATGGGGCATGGCTGGGAAGCCGAGTTGTGAACGGCGAACTGGTGGCCGATGCGTATCCTGGTCGAGTCAGTCAGTACACTTACCTCATCTTCCTCAACGACGGATACGAGGGCGGGCGGACCCAGTTTCTGGTAAGCAGGGCGAATCCCTGCAGGCCAGCCAAGCATGAAGACGATGTAAATGTGGTGCCAATAAGTACGCCGAAGGGTGCGGTGCTGTGCTTTCCGCACGGCTTTCATCCGCTTCACTGCATGCATTCTAGCGAGTCGATTCGTTCAGGCGTGAAGTACGTCATTCGGACGGATATCCTCTTCTAAGGGCCGCATGAAGGTGCTATCCGATGTGACTTCTGGCGCCTGCGAGGTGGCTTGCTCATGCGGGATTCACTCGTTGATGGCTACCGACAGGATGCCAACGCGTGATCTTCGCGAGGGGGGAGGGGGGCAGAGACGGTGGTGCCTTTCGGGTGAGCCTGGGCGTTGTCCGAACATGATGCCAGGGAGCTTGTCGCAATGATTGGTGACGTCCATGCGGCTTCTATGGGGTAGCAACCCGACCTTCATCGCTCAGCAGCAAAGGCTCTACATTTAGATATTGACATATCTCGATATACAAATTACATTAGAGGAACGGCGCGCCAGAGGTGGGCGCTAGATCCCGAGCCGACACGGCGTTTCGTCGGTGACTCTCTCTAACTTCTTGGAGTACATAGTGCAAAGCCTGAAAGACATCCCTTCGAGCTACGTTCCGGACCGTAGCTATGGATTGTTCATCGACAACCAGTGGGTTGAAGGTGAGAGCGGCGAAACCATCGAAAGCATCAATCCTGCCAACGGTGAGTTCCTTACCCGCATTCCGAACGCATCTGCAGAAGATGTGGATCGGGCCGTAAAGGCAGCCACTCGTGCTTTCCGCACGTGGCGTACAACGACAGCGATTGAGCGTTCCAACGCGCTGTTGAAGATCGCCGACCTGCTCGAGGCAGATGCTGAACGCTTCGCCACGCTGGAGACGCTCGATGTCGGCAAGCCCATCCGAGAAAGCCGTGCAATTGATGTGCCGCTTGCTATTGATCATTTCCGGTACTTCGCTGGTGTGATCCGCAGCCATTCTGACGAGGCGGTCATGCTTGATGAGAAGACGCTTAGCATCGTGCTGAGCGAGCCTCTGGGGGTCGTAGGGCAAGTCATTCCATGGAACTTCCCACTTCTGATGGCAGCTTGGAAGATTGCTCCCGCAATCGCGATGGGTAACACGGTGGTCATCAAGCCTTCAGAAATGACGCCCGTCACCATCCTTGAATTGGCCAAGATCTTTGCCCAGGTTCTACCCCCCGGTGTTGTGAATATCGTGACTGGTACGGGCGTTTCTGCTGGTCAGCCGCTTCTGGACCACCCTGGTATTCGCAAACTGGCTTTCACCGGCTCGACCAAGATTGGTGAGGTCGTCGCTGCCGCAGCGGCCAAGAAGATCATCCCTGCCACTCTGGAGCTAGGTGGCAAGTCTGCCAACATCGTGTTTCCCGACGCAAACTGGGACAAAGCTGTGGAAGGAGCGGCACTCGCGATTCTCTGGAACCAGGGCCAGGTGTGCGAATCTGGAGCGCGGCTGTTTGTTCATGAGTCGATTTATGAGCGGTTCCTTGGGGAGTTGAAGGAGAAGTTCCAGGCAGTGCGTGTCGGCGACCCCTTGTCTTCGGAGACTCAAATGGGTGCCCAGGTAAGCAAGACACAGATGGAACGAATTCTCGGCTACATCGACATCGCGCAGACTGAAGGTGCTCGGGTACTTACTGGCGGCGGTCGCCTCGTCGGCGGTGACTATGACGCTGGATACTTCATTGAGCCGACCATTCTGGTAGACGTGCGCAACGACATGCGCGTTGCATATGAAGAGATCTTTGGCCCGGTTCTTTGCGTAATCCCCTTCAAGGATGAGGCAGAGGTCATCGCGATGGCGAACGACTCCGAGTACGGCCTCGCCGGCGGCATTTGGACTCAGGACATTAACCGTGCTCTGCGGGTCGCCCGTGCGGTAGAGACCGGCCGCATGTGGGTAAATACCTACCACGATATTCCCGCCCACGCTCCCTTCGGCGGTTACAAGAAATCCGGCCTGGGGCGCGAGACTCACAAGTCCATGCTGGAAGCATACAGCCAGAAGAAGAACATCCTTGTGAGCCTGAACGAGGCCACGCTTGGTCTGTTCTGAACATGGGCTTTGTTCAAACATATATATCTATAAATCGCAATATCTAGGAGTGACAAAATGAAAGATTCGTCATTGTTTACCAAGACCGAGTTGGGGCCGTACACCCTGAAGAATCGCATTGTTCTTCCGCCGCTGACTCGTTCGCGCAGTTCGCAGCCAGGCAATATTCCGAACGAACTGATGGCGACTTACTACCGTCAGCGTGCCGGCGCCGGCTTCATGGTCACCGAAGGCACCCAGATCGAGCCGCGCGGCCAAGGTTATGCATGGACGCCGGGTATCCACAGCGCCGAGCAGATTGAAGGGTGGCGAAAGGTGACCGATGCGGTGCATGGAGAGGGTGGCATCATCTTCGCACAGCTTTGGCACGTCGGCCGGGTCTCCCATACCTCGCTCCAACCGGGTGGTGGCGCGCCGGTCGCCCCGTCGGCAATTCCCGCCCAGCAGGTCAGCGTGTTCATCGAAACCGGCCCTGGCGCCGGAACCTTGGCACCGCCTTCTTCGCCCCGTGCTCTAACCACTGCGGAGGTCAAGGAACTGGTCCAGCTCTACGCGCAAGCCGCGCGCAATGCTCTGGAGGCTGGTTTCGACGGTGTGGAGCTCCACTGCGCCAATGGGTATCTGGTCAATCAGTTCATCTCCGCGCATAGCAACAAGCGCGACGACGAATACGGCGGTTCGCTTAAGAATCGGCTGCGCTTCCTACGCGAGATCGTCGAGGCCGTTGCCGATGTAGTTGGCAAGGATCGTCTTGGCGTGCGGTTCGCACCCCTGTTCGCAAGCACCGACGAAGCCCGCGTCTACCTCGGTCTCGTTGAAGAGGATCCCCATACTACGTACATCGAGGCTATCAAGGTCTTGGAGAACGCAGGCATTGCCTATCTGTCGCTCGCCGAGGCTGACTGGGACAACGCTCCCGATTTGCCCCAGGACTTCAGACAAGAAGTCCGGCAGACCTTCAGCGGGCGCATCTTCTACGCCGGCCGTTATACCGCGGAGCGTGGCGTTCGCCTGTTGGACGCGGGCCTCGCCGATCTCATCGCTTTTGGCCGTCCGTTCATTGCGAACCCGGACCTCCCCGAGCGTATCGCAAACAACTGGCCGCTGAATCCCGTCGACCCCAGCACCATGTACGGCGGTACCGAGAAGGGCTACATCACCTATCCCACCTATCAAAAGTAGGCGCTCAAGGCCTTGCCCTGTAATCAGGGCAAGGCTCGAATTGGGCTGATATGCCACGAGCCTGCCTATGGCTGTGGCAGGGCGACTGTTCACAGATAGGGGATACGAAGATGTACCAACCCAGTACTATTTCTTACCAGCAGCATGAAGGATTTCAGCGCACATTCTCCGCTGGTCGTCTTAGCTTGGGCTTGTTCTTTCCAATCGAAGCCTTTGTGAACCGCCCTGGGTTTAGTGGAGGCTCCAACTCTTGAGAGAATGGAGCCTATGAGCAAGCAAACCAAGTTTTCCCCCGAGGTCCGAGAGCGGGCCGTACGTCTGGTTCGAGAGCAGCGTAGCGAGCATCCGTCGCTATGGGCAGCGGTCGAATCCATTGCACCGATGATCGGTTGCACGAGCCAGACGCTACTAGGGTGGGTCAAGCAAGAGCAAGTCGAGAGCGGCGAGCGCGATGGCGTGACCACGTCGGAGCGTGAACGCCTCAAGGCGCTGGAGCGAGAGGTAAAGGAACTGCGTCGAGCCAACGAGATCCTGAAGCTGGCGAGCGCGTTTTTCGCCCAGGCGGAGCTCGACCGCCGCCTGAAGTCCTGAAGGCCTTTGTCGATCAGCATCGCGACGTCTTCGGGGTCGAGCCGATCTGCAAGGTCTTGCGGATTGCCCCGTCGGGCTATCGGCGCCATGCCGCACAGCTTCGCGATCCGTCGCGGCGCTGCGCACGAGCCAAACGCGATGAATGGCTGCGGCCCGAGATCAAGCGAGTCTGGCAGGCCAACATGCAGGTCTACGGGGCCGATAAGGTTTGGAGGCAGTTGAACCGCGAGAGCATCACGGTGGCGCGCTGCACGGTCGAGAGGCTGATGAAGCAGCAGAGTTTGCGCGGTGTGATTCGCGGCAAGCGGGTTCGCACGACGATTCCAGATACGACAGCAGCGCGCCCGCTGGACCTGGTCAATCGTCAGTTCAGGGCCGAACGGCCGAACCAGCTCTGGGTTTCGGACTTCACCTACGTTTCGACGTGGCAGGGCTGGCTGTACGTTGCGTTTGTGATCGACGTGTTCGCCCGGCGCATCGTCGGCTGGCGTGTCAGCTCGTCGATGACCACGGACTTCGTTCTGGACGCACTTGAACAGGCGCTTTACGCTCGCCAGCCTGGCAATGATGGCTCTCTCATCCACCACTCCGACAGGGGTTCGCAGTACGTCAGCATTCGCTATAGCGAGCGCTTGGCCGAGGCGGCCATCGAACCGTCGGTTGGTAGCCGGGGCGACAGCTATGACAATGCATTGGCTGAGACGATCAACGGCTTGTACAAGGCTGAACTGATCCATCGTCGCACTACCTGGAAGACGCGTGAATCCGTTGAGCTGGCCACGCTGGAATGGGTAGCCTGGTTCAATCACCACCGGCTAATGGAGCCCCTCGGCTATATCCCGCCCGCCGAAGCTGAGGCAAACTACTATCGGCAGCTTCAAATGCCTGCCGCCGAACCGCTACTAACTTAAACCAATCAGCCTCCACGATTCCCGGGGCGGTTCATTTGATGGAGATAGGCCGACCATGCTCCATCAGGTTGCGCTGGCCAAGCGTGCCGAAGAACTCGGCTTTTCCGCGCTTTGGTTTCGTGACGTTCCGCTGAGAGATCCCAGCTTTGGTGACGTGGGCCAGGTCTTCGATCCGTGGGTCTACATGGGATTTATCGCCGCCAACACATCAAAGATTGCACTTGGCACGGCTTCGATTGCGCTGCCGTTGCGTCATCCGTTGCATACGGCCAAAGCTGCGGCAAGCGTCGATCAGCTAAGTAATGGTCGGCTGCTCTTGGGAGTCGCCTCGGGAGATCGTCCAGTCGAGTTTCCCGCGTTTAACATCGATCCCGAAAAGCGCGGCGAAATTTTTCGTGAGAACTTGGAAGTGATACGGAAGGTTCAGCGCACGAGTTTTGAGCCGGTGACTTGGGGAAGTGGGGAGCTAGTTGGCGCCGATCTAATTCCCAAGCCCACAACGAAGGAAATCCCACTGTTCGTAACCGGGCATAGCCGCCAATCCCTGGATTGGATTGCCCAACATAGCGGCGGATGGATCAGCTATCCTCGGCCCCCTCAGTTCCAGCAGCTAATCGTAGAGAATTGGCGGCGGGAAGTTATGGAGCAATGCGGAGATGTGTATAAACCTTTCCTGCAGTCGCTCTACATCGACCTGGATGCGTCACCATCTCTGCCACCAATGCCCATTCATCTAGGGTTCAAGCTTGGGAGGCAATATCTAATTGAGTTACTGGGGGCTCTGCAGGAAATCGGTGTTGATCATGTTATTCTGAATCTGAAATACGGCCGCCGTCCAGCGGATGAGGTTATCGAGGAAATTGGCTCTTACATAATGCCTAATTTCAGAGATGACAATGCTGCGCGCTAGTTTGTTGTGTGGTTGGCGGGAGATTAAGCATAGCTGGGAGGAAAGTTGATACCTTCTTCTCAACGCTCGGATTATCTGATCTGGTCAGCCTCGGGGTCGCAGTTGGCCGACAGATCCGAGCCGAGGGATCCAAGTCCACCCGAGGGAGTCAAAATCGAAGCCGTCTGCGGGCAGTCCTCTTGGGTCCAGACTCCAGGTTCGCCTTGGCCGGGACGGTCCGCAAGGCGTCGAGCGATTAGCCAGCAACGGCCGTTCGGATCGCCCGTGGCCATCATTGAGCCGTTTGGTGCGATGCCTGTTAAAATGTAGTCTGGAAGGGGTAGTGCGTATCCCATATTTTTTTAGGCTAAAGTGCAATTTATGAGCATCGATGTCAGCGAGGCACTGAAGGCTCTGGATAATCCAACCCGTTTGGCAATCCTGGCGTGGTTGAAGGACCCGGGGAAGAATTTTCCGGAACAAGATGTCGATCCCGACGAATTCGGAGTTTGCGTGAGTATTATTCAGGAGCGCGTGGGCCTGTCCCAATCGACGGTGTCCTTGTATCTTGCTGCATTGCAACGTGCTCAACTAGTCACCTCGCGTCGGATTGGCCCATGGACCTACTACAAACGTCATGAGAAGAACATTGCAGCTTTCTTGCAAAAGCTGCACGAGTTGATTTGAGTCCGTTTTGTGTCCGCTTCTTCCATCCCTCGCTTCCTTGCGCGAGGGATTTCGGCCGCCGGCAACTCCCCCTCCTTTAAGTAGCAGTTGAGGTCGCCTTCATGTGGTTGGCCTGGTTGCTCGGCATGTAGGGCGGCGAACGCATAGATCGCCTAGCGTGAGGTCGGAAGTTTAAGACGAGGAGCTACGTGCCTTCGCCTTCGCACCACGCGGCCTGAGCTTGCAACCCCCATCATCCCCAACAGTATCGCTTCTTGGCGCGCCTTCAGCTGTCCGACAATTTAACTGCTGAGCAACTTGCGAAAGACCATGGAGGCGGTTGAGCGGCGAGGTCGTGGGCTGCCGTTTTGAGTTCGAGAGCTGGTGATTCGTCGTGTCGGACTGTGCTTTCGAAATCTCCTCTGGTTCGTACCCGACTGACTGCCACCTTTGGGATTTGGAAGTTCAAGCATAGATCGGCAACGTGCAACACATTTGTCCTGAGACAACCGCACGAACTAGCCCTTTGGAGCGCAGAAGCGTGGTTCTGGCCTCCTTGGGGCGGGAGGGGCGTTTTTGCACTACACCCAGAAGTCATGTAATGGGCGCTTGGCCTTCCGCTTAGAAGTGCGCTCATGCCGCACCGGATACCGGTGCGGCTAAACGCTGTTAATGGCCTACCGCATCTACTGCACCAATTCCGGTTTCGGACCGAACCTCTTGGGCTTCGTAGCCAGCCTTGTCGATCCTGGCTCGGGATGAGGCATCAGTAATCGAAAAGAGCCAGATGCCGAAGAAACCCAGGGTGATGGAGAAGAGTGCTGGAGAGGTGTAGGGGAAAATGGCCGCTTTAAACCCGAGGACATCGACCCAAACGGCCTGTGACAGAACTGTGAGTGCCACAGCGGAGAACAGTCCGAGGAAGCCTCCGAGCGTTGCGCCACGCGTGGTGCAACCTTTCCAAAGTACCGACATGAATAGAACCGGGAAGTTGGCGGAGGCAGCAACCGCAAATGCCAGGGACACCATAAAAGCGATATTCTGCTTTTCAAACACGATTCCAAGGATCACGGCAACGAAGCCGAGGACTACAGTGGTGATCCGCGAGATACGGAGTTCGTCTCTGCTCGACGCTTGGCCCTTCATAAAGACGGTGCCGTAGAGGTCATGCGAGACAGCAGATGCGCCTGCTAGGGTAAGGCCAGCAACCACGGCTAAGATTGTCGCGAAAGCGACCGCTGAGATAAAGCCAAGGAAGACGTTGCCGCCGACAGCGCTAGAAAGGTGAACGGCAGCCATGTTCACACCGCCGACCAACTTTCCATCAGCACCCAGGAAACTGGAGTTTGTGCCGACAAGCACGATCGCGCCGAACCCGATCACAAACGTCAGAATGTAGAAATAGCCAATCCACGTGGTAGCCCAGAAAACGGACTTACGGGCTTCCTTCGCGTTGGGCACCGTGAAAAACCGCATTAGCACGTGAGGCAGCCCGGCGGTCCCAAACATCAGTGCCATGCCAAATGAGATTGCAGAGATCGGATCCTTGATGAAGGTGCCGGGACTCATAATCGAGTCTTTCTTCTCGTGGACCTCGATAGCCTTTGCGAACAATGCTTCGGGGCTGAACTGGTAATGAGCCAAGACGCTAAAAGCCATGAAGGATGCGCCTGCGAGCAGGAGAACTGCTTTGATGATCTGCACCCATGTGGTTGCAGTCATGCCGCCAAAAAGCACGTAAACCATCATAAGGCCCCCGACGATTACCACGGCAATCCAGTAATCCAGGCCAAATAGGAGCTTAATCAGTTGCCCAGCGCCTACCATCTGTGCGATGAGATAGAATGCGACGACAATAAGTGTCCCCGAGGCGGCAAAAGCTCGGATCGGTCCCTGCTTGAATCGATAAGCGGCAACGTCAGCGAAAGTAAAGCGGCCGAGGTTTCGCAATCGCTCCGCCATTAGGAATGTAATTATCGGCCAGCCGACGAGAAAGCCGATTGAATAGATTAGTCCGTCGTACCCATTGGAGAAAACCGCAGCAGAGATTCCAAGGAAAGACGCCGCCGACATGTAATCGCCGGCAATGGCAAGACCATTTTGAAACCCGGTTATACCGCCGCCAGTGTAAAAGGCAGCTGCCGACTTGGTTTTTTTTGCGGCCCACTTTGTAATGAATAGTGTGGCAATTACGAATGACGTAAACATCGCAATTGCGGTCCAGTTTGTTGGCTGCCTGGCAGCCTGCCCCAGATCACCACCTGCCGCATGCGCTATTGAAGTAATCAACACCAAAACTGCCGCTACTCCTGCAACAACTGCCTTCATGCTGTCTCCCGCTTGAGCTGCTCGGTGATGTCGTCAAATGACTTGTTTGAGCGCCGTACATAATAGCCGGTGATGCAAACCGTAAATATAATCACAAACAATCCCACTGGCATGCCGAGTGTTATCACGCCGCTTCCGATTTTGGTGGCTAGAGCCTCCTTGTCGAAGGCAATGACGAGCACGAAGCCGTAATAGACGAAAAGCATAATGCTGGTTAGGGCCCAGCCAAGACGCGAGCGAGTGTTGACCAACTGACGATATAATGGGTTAGCCTTTAACTTCAAGGCCAATTCTTCATCCATGGATGTCTCCTACCTCATGTTTGGAATTTATGCAGGCAAGCCAGTGTGAGTAAATTAGAAATCGGCGTCGCATGCCAGAATCAAGGTAAAAGCATGTCCTTACTGGTTCCTTACATGGAATGAAAGATTGTTCAGAGTAAAGGATTGTTGTTGTTCCTTTAATGGGTACATATGGGTATGCCATGAAAGAGGCACAGCCAAATTCCATATAGGTAAGACAATGTTTCCACTTCTTGCTAGTCTGGCCGATAGCGTTTTTAGTGCGTCGAGCCGCATTGCCATGGGCGCGTGAGCGATCGCGGGACGCCCGGCGTTCACTCACGCGCTTTCTACACAGTTGAGGCTAGCCCCCGCGGACACCGTGGAGACTAGTCTTCCTTCCCGCTCCAAACTGCGGGGCGGCGGCCGTGCCATGGCGTGAGCTTCTCCAACTGTCCCGCCAGGCGGAACAGCAAATCTTCGCGGCCTGCATCCGCCACAAACTGCATGCCAACGGGCAGCCCGCTATCTACCGCATTGAAAAGCGGTAGTGACATGGCTGGCAGCCCAGCGGCATTGAAGACCGGGGTGAAGGGGGAACTGGAAAAAACGCGGTCCGTCCATTCATGTCCAGTAAGGCTGTTAGCGCCTGCCGCATAGGAGCCGATTACAGGAGCGGTATCTGGCAGCGTCGGTGTCAGCAGGACATCGTAGTCCGCGAAGAAGGCTACGACGCTGCGCGTCACGGTGTTGCGCAGATCTAACGCACGGATGATCTCCAGGCCGGCTATGCTTTGCCCCGTGCGGTAGACCGCCAGCGTTTGCGGCTCCAACGTGGATCCATCGGCGCTGCGACCCATGAGTCGTCCTTTGGCCGCCCCAGGCTTGCGCCATCACGCCGATCTTCAGGCGTCCGGGAGGGGTGTCCGCTTCCTGTAGGTAGCTACGCGCAGGCGGAGCAATGGCAAAGGGCTCGCCGCGTGAGGGTCCTTGGACTGCGTCAAGCAGAGCGGCGCTGTCCCGCACTGAGCGATTCACCCCGAGTTGTGCGGCAAGGCCGTTGATGGCCTCGTCCAACGCTGGACCGTTGGAAACCCGACCCCGAGAAGGTTTCAGGCCGAATACGCCCGAGCTGGCCGAGGGGATGCGAATGGATCCTGTCGCATCGGTAGCGTGGGCCAGCGGCACGATGCCGGCGGCCACCGCCGCGGCCGCGCCGCCGCTAGAGCCACCCGCGCCGCGCTGTAGGTTCCACGGATTACGCGTGGCCCCGCACAGCGCCGACTTCGTCGTGCCGCTCCAGGCAAACTCCGGAACCGTAGTGCGGCCAAAAGTCACTAGTCCTGCGCGGCGGAAACGCTGCGTCAGGATCGAATCGGCAGCCGACGTAAACCCAGCGGAGAGGCGACTGCCAAACTCCAGCTTTCGGCCAGCCATAGTACCAATGTCAAGCATCCAAAGAAAATTGATGAAACCTGAGAAGGCAAGACACTCGGAAAGTGCGGCACCGCATGCACGTCGGGCCTCTAAGGAAAGTGCGGCGGCCAAGCCATCACCGCGCGACCGAGTGCTTGCCGCGGCGGCAGAGCTGTTCTACGGCGAAGGCATTCGCGCCACTGGCGTAGAAGCCATCGCGGCCCGCGCTTGCACTACCAAAATGGCGCTGTACCGGCACTTCCAGTCAAAGGATGCATTGATCGTGACGTGGCTGTCGCAGGTTACCGCGCAATACTGGAAGACCTTCGACGAGATCGAGGCCAGGCATCCCGACGATCCGCGCGCGCAAATCGTGGCCTGGGCAGAGTTCGTGGCGAGCGAAACGGCCACGTGGTCGCATCGTGGTTGTCCCTTCGTCAATTCGATTGCCGAACTGCCGGACCGCGAGCATCCTGCCCGCCAGCTGATTGAGCAGCACAAGGCGCGGCAGGCGGAGCGGCTCGCAGCGCTATGCAAGGCCGCAGGACTGTGCGATCCGGAGGACACTGCGGGCGAGATCCTGTTCCTGCTGGAAGGGGCACAGGTTGCGGCGCAGAACCGCGCCGTGCCGGATATTGGAAAGCGCCTGCCGCGCATCGTCGCTGCGGTGATCGAGCGGCAGTTGCCGGCTAGGCGCGGAGCAGTTCGAAAGTCGCCATAGGGCGCTGGCAGTGGTTTCAGGTTTTGCCCAGGGAGAGGATCTCGCTGGCGTTGACGATTGCGGCGGCGATCTCCTCGGTGGTCACGCGCTTGCTCATCGCCTGTTCGCGAATCATCTCGTAGGCGGCCACGTCGGTGATGCCGTGCGTGCGCATCAGAATGCTCTTCGCCTCGGCGATCGAGCGAACCCCCTGCAGCTTGGACTCGAGCTTGCGCACCTTGCGTGCACGCTCCTTCAAGGCCCCGTCCACCTGCCTTGCGACGACAAGCGCGGACAGGAGGCCGAACGAGCGCACGGGCGATGGCAGCACGGCGCGCGAGCCGATGCGAAGTACGGACTCGACGATGGTGGGATTCTCGTAGGTCACTACGGTGATAATGGCAGGCACGTCCTCGCCTTTGAGCCAGTCGTAGCCGGCCTCTATTGACTCCGGGCGCACCGCCAGGAAAATCACGTCAACGCCTTCCGGTAGCGCTGGCAGTGGCGGCCAGAACGACTGCACCTGGCAGCCAATGCGCTGCAACTGCTGGGTGAGCAGCTTGCCATCGGAATCGTCCGGATGAAACACCAGCACGCGCAAGGAGCGCAGGTCCTTGAGCAGCGTTGGTGTGGCGCGGATGGTGCGACGTTGGTTCGGCGCTTCCACTTACAGCTCCAGCGCGTTCAACGTGGTGGTCCAGTCGCCGAGCGAGTGGGTTACCAGGTACGGATCGGGATGCACGGCACGAGTGGCTTCCCGTACGATCGTGAATTGGCCCCGGGAGTTAGCCACGCCAATGCGGGGATACAGGCAGGTATGGTGGTTGTTGGCATCCACTCGGATGCGGCCTTGCGGCGCATCCAACTCGCTGCCGAGGATATGCGGCAGGATGCGGACGATCTCGTCGTCGCCTGCCTTGGCGAAGGCATTGGCAAATAGGTGCACCTGGAAGTAGGCCGCTTCCCAACACATGTTGGGGACCGCGTCATTACCGAACATACGGCGAAAGCGCTCCAGGCACTGCAGGTTGGCAGGGGACTGGATGGACTGGAAGTAGGGCGCTGCTGTGAAATGTCCGGCCGCCACATCATTGCCCATCTGGCCGATCTCCGCCTCGGAGGTGGTGAGGCTGGCGATTGGCATCTGCCTGGGATTGAGGCCGGCATCCGCGTAGGCGCGGTAGAAGGCCGCAGCGGAGTCGCCCACCACGGTGGAGAAGATGAAATCCGGCTGCTTGTCGCGGATGTCGTCGAAGATCGGCGCGTAGTCCGCCTCGGTGGCATTTAACGGCACATAGCGCTCGCCCACCTTGTCGCTGCCCTGGCGCTGCAGTACCAGCTCGCCCATGATGCGGTTGGACTCGTAGGGAAAGATGTAGTCGGATCCGACCAGGTACACGCGCGCGCCGAAGTTGGCCGTCATGAATTCTGCGAGTTGCACGCTGTTCTGGTTGGGCGCCGCGCCCGTGTAGATGATGTTGCTCGAGAACTCGAAGCCTTCGTAGATGGTGGGATAGAACAGCAGCTTGTTCCATTTCTCCACGATCGGCAGCACGGCCTTGCGGCTACTCGACATATAGCACCCAAAGATCACGTTGACGCGGTCTTGCAGGATGAGCCGTTCGGCCAGTTCAGCGTACACAGCTGGCGTAGACTGGGTGTCATAGGCAACAGGAATCACTTCGCGGCCGAGAATGCCTCCGGCGGCATTGATCTCGTCGATGGCAAGCAGTGTGCCCTGCAATTGCGAGCGCCCGATGGTCGACGTCACGCCTGTCATCGAGAAGAGCACGCCGACACGAATGGGATCAGTGGTCATGCGGATGGATTCCGGTAAGGTCGCGGGTGAATGGCGCCCGGGGTAAGGGAGGCGACGTAAACAACAGCGGCGACAGCCCGGACCGCTCTCGCCGATAGTCCAAACAATGGACCGATTCTAATTCAAACTTCGACGGCAAACGCGCGAATGCGTGGGAATAGGCACCTATTGACACGTTGTCGCTGGCCTGCGCCTAGTCTGCCGCCAGACGTGCGTAGAGTGCCGCGAGTCGCGCAGGCAGCGCGCTCGCATCGCCCGCCACGCGCCAGGCATTCGGGCCGAAGATACGCCGCATATAGCCGGCATCGCAAGCCTCGACGACGATGCCGGCCGCGACAATGCCCGCGCGCCGCGCCTCGGCTGCTGCGGCCCGCGCGTCCTCGACAAGGTAGCAATCATCGGCCACGTCAATATCCGCCGGTGCGCCGTCGGTAATGACAACAATGACGCGACGCTCGTCAATATCCTGTCTGCCCTCGATGCGCAGAAGCATCGCGGCATGGCGCAGCGCCGCACCCATGCGGGTGGAGCAACGTCCGGGCATCGCCTGGATCGCCGCTTGCGCGGTTGAGTCGAGCGGTGAATCGAAATCCAACAAGCGGTAGTAATTGACGCCATGCCGTGTGTCCGAGCAAAAGCCGTGGACGGCGATGATGTCGCCGGCGCTGGCAGCAGCGCGAGCCAACATCAGTGCAGCATCTTTTTCTCGGTCGAGGATGGATTGCGCTGCGGTGCCGTAGTGCCTGTTGGTCGATGCGGAGGCATCCAGAAGCAAGAGGATGCGCAAGGGCCGCCTGCGCGAGCCCGGACTGATAAATACGCGAGGCCCGGGGGTATGCCCGCGTCGGCGGTCGATCGCGTGCTCGATGACAGCGTCCAGGTCTAGGTCGTCGCCCTCGGGCTGGCGGCGCCGCCTTGCATCGCGCGTGAGGTTGTTCCGGGCCGGCAGATTCAGTCGCGGCAGCGAGCCGAGTGCGCTGAGAGCAGTGCGCGATACGGCAGGCGGTGCCTGCTCGATGACGGTAGCCCAATGCGAGCGCAGCACGCCGCTGCGATAGTCCAGTTCCGGATAGGTTGCACGTACCAGCTCCAGCGTGTGCGCATCGTCTTGCGGACCATCGTGGCGGGCATCGGCCTGCCGGGCCTCGACATCGCCTGAACCGGCGATGTCGAGGCCCTTTGCAGGCTCCGGCGGTGCGTCCGGATATTGCCAGAGGTAAGTGTTGTCGTCGCGGTAGGCAGGCGGCACCACGTACTGCTGTGGATCGAATCGCACCCGCATCTGGCCAAGGTCGTTAGCGAGTATTGAGCCGAGCGCGCGGAAGGCGGCGTAGTCCTCCAGCGAGCCGCGCAAAGCGTCGAACATCGTGCGCGCCTTGTTGACCCAGTAGTTGTCGTCGCTGTAGTCCGGCGTCATCAAGGCGTAGTTCAGGCGCGAGATTAACGCGGTAAAGGACAAGCCATGTGGCTCCAGACTTTGCGCGAGCAGCGGCAGGCACCATGCTCGCGTACCAGGAAACTCATTGGCCAGCAAGTGCTCGACGCGGGCGTCCTCCAGCGCAGCCATCACCGCCAGGCTCATCGGTTTTAGCGTTCCGGTGGGCTGACTCGCAGGAGAATAGCGCAGGTGCGCCGCCGCATGGGCGATCGATGCGCGGTAGAGCCTTGCGGGCTCGGCCGCGTCAGCCGCCAGATGGTCCGTTGGCAGTAGCAGGTGGGTGGAGGTGAGGATGGGCCGAAGCGGAGCGGCGTCCGGCACATCGGTGGTATGGGCCTGCAATTGCATTGACCGGCCGGAAAGGGCCAGCGTGAGTGCGGAGAACGCCGGGCGTACCGAGCTGCCCGTTTCATGCGGCGTAGCCAATTCCGGGGGGATGGCGTTAACGTTCATGCGAAATGCGCGTCGACGAGATCGCGCAGCGCAGTGACCATCTCCGGATCGTCCGTGAGCGCCTGGGTCAGCGTGGCTTCGCAACTGGCGCGCGCCGATACACCGGCGCGCATTAGGGTGGCCGTGTAGATCAGCATGCGGGTGGAAGCGCCTTCGTCCAGCCCACGGTCTGTCAGGCTGCGTGTGCAGCGACCAAGCTTGACCAGTTGCCTGGCCAACGTTGGATCGATGCCACCTTCCCTAGCAATAATCACGGCCTCACTGGCTTCGTCGGGATAGTCGAAATGCATTGCCACGAAGCGTTGCCGCGTGGATGGCTTCAGATCTTTCGAACGGCTTTGATACCCGGGGTTGTACGAGACCACTAACTGGAAGTCCGGATGCGCGCGCACCACTTCGCCACGCTTGTCGAGCGGCAGAATGCGGCGCGCGTCGGTGAGCGGATGGATTGCCACCGTAGTGTCCTGACGAGCTTCCACTACTTCGTCCAAATAGCAAATCGCCCCCTCCCGCACCGCTGTCGTCAGAGGGCCGTCATGCCAGGTGGTGCCATGGGCGTCCAGCAGGTAGCGCCCGACCAGATCCGAGGCGGTCATGTCTTCGTTGCACGCGACCGTGATCAGCGGGCGGCGCAGCTTCCATGCCATGTATTCGATGAAGCGCGTCTTTCCGCAACCTGTCGGCCCCTTCAATACCATCGGCAAGCGGTGCGCGTAAGCGTGTTCGAAGAGCGTGACCTCGTCGCCCGTGGCTCGGTAATATGGCACTTCGCATAGGCGATAGGAATCAATATTGGAAGGCACTGGCGGGTCATCCTTGGTAGTTTTCCTGGCCGCTGCACAGCGGGCGACGGCCAGGGGAAAGCGGAGCTTCGCGGAGGCTTAGCGGTGTTCCGCCGCCTGGTGCGGAATGCCCTCGATTGGGCATTCCGGCGTGCCGAGGGTGCTGCGCGTCAGTGCCTCCACCTGCTTGCGAGTGCCATCAGGATCGTTGATCCATTTGCCGTAGAACTCGAACGGGCAAGCTGCCACGCCAAGCGCACCTTCGCCCGAGTTGAGCTTGCCAGTGTAGCCACGGTGCAACAGCTTGAACAAATGGTTATTCGATTGCATGTTCTTGCGTGCGTCGCGAATAAGCCCGATCGACAGCTCGGCATAGTTGATGCCCATTTCCTCGGTGCCGCATTCGCCAAGCGCGCGGCCATCGAACCCAATTAGGGACGAGCCGCCGAAGTACGAGTACACACCATCGAAGCCGGTGGCATTGGCTACCGCCACGTAGCTCATGTTCATCCACGCCATGGTTTTGGCCACCATCGCCTGCTGCTCCTTGGCCGGGTACATATAACCCTGACAGCGTACGATGAGCTCCGCGCCGCGCATGGCGCAGTCGCGCCAGATCTCGGGGTAGTTGCCGTCATCGCAGATGATCAGGCTAACCTTCAGCCCCTTCGGTCCTTCCGATACATAGGTGCAGTCACCCGGATACCAGCCCTCGATGGGCGCCCACGGCATGATCTTGCGGTACTTCTGCACGATTTCACCGTGATTGTTCATCAGGATAAGCGTGTTGTAGGGTGCCTTGTTCGGGTGTTCCTCATGACGCTCGCCGGTCAGCGAGAACACGCCCCAGACGTTGGCCTTGCGGCATGCCGCGGCGAAGATTTCCGTTTCCTCGCCAGGGATCGTGGTCGCGGTCTCGTACATCTCCTTGGCGTCATACATGATGCCGTGGGTCGAGTACTCGGGAAAGATGACGAGGTCCATCCCCGGCAGGCCCTGCTTCATGCCTACCAGCATGTCTGCGATCTTTCGAGCGTTCTCTATGACTTCCGCCTTGGTGTGCAGGCGCGGCATCTTGTAGTTGACGACGGCAACGCCGACGCAATCTTTGGTACTTCCGATATCTCCGTGTCGCATGGTTTAACTCCTGATTCGAGGTAGTGGTAGGGTGATGCCGCTTAGTGATGCGGCTGGATGACAAAAATTAGAAAGACAAAAAAAGCCCGAACCGGGGTGAACCGGATCGGGCTTTTTTGCCTTGCGCTCTGCTGGCGATATTGGCAGCGAGCGCGAAATTGTGAGGACGTTGTTGTCCTGGACGGATTTATAGCACACAGAAATTTTTTTGCACAAGGTTTTTTGCGAGCGATTGGGCGGCTACCCATAACGGTGCGCGCGGAACTTCACGATGCACAGCACCAGCGCGGGAATGCGCCGAAAGTGGGATACGTGCGCCAGTTCCGCCGTGCACAGGCATGGGTGCTCGCAGGTGTCGAACCCGAACCCACCTGACGTATACCCCGATAACCTGCTCTGCCATTCCATCGCTATCCTGCGTACCGCAAGAGTCGGCGCGGTCTGCAGCCCGAACACCAGTGCAGGCACAGCGTTAGGGAAATCCCGGGCGTAGTTGGCAGGCATGACTCTTGCGAAAGTCTGCATGCGTGGGAAGTGCGCCGAGAGGTATCCCTCGCAAGAAGATCATTGATCGCCGACGGGACAACAGCGTCTCGAACGGCAATGGCTAAAGAAGCCCGACAACCAGGACCTCCTGGCTGTCGGGCTTTTTTGTTTCATTTTTTCTTTGAGAGAGGCCCAAATGAACACGAGACGCGACTTCATCAAATCCACGCTTGCCACGGCGCTCACTACCGCGCTGCCTGCTGTTTCGCTGGTTGGCCCACGCACAGCCAGTGCTGCGGCGCCCGTGAAGTTGGGCATTCTGCATTCGCTGACGGGCACCATCGCTATCGCCGAGGCGCATGTGGTAGACGCAGAGAAGATGGCCATCGACGAAATCAACGCCGGCGGTGGCGTACTCGGGCGGCCGCTGGTGGCGGTGGTCGAGGATGGCGCCAGCGACTGGCCGACCTTCGCCGAGAAGGCGCAGAAGCTCCTGCAGAGCGACAAGGTGGTTGCAACCTTCGGCTGCTACACGTCAGCATCCCGCAAGGCGGTACTGCCAGTGTTCGAGCGCTATAACGGGCTGCTGTACTACCCCACATACTACGAGGGCCTCGAAATGTCGAAGAACATCCTCTATACGGGGCAAGAGGCGACACAGTCGGTGATCCCCGCAGTGAACTGGCTCGCGCAGAATAAGGGCAAGAAGTTTTACTTGATCGGTTCGGACTACATCTGGCCGCGTACAACCAACCGCATCGCACGGCCCACCATCGCTAAGGCCGGAGGTATGGTGGTCGGCGAGGACTACCTACCGCTTGGCAATGTCGAGTTCTCCTCTTTGATCAACAAGATCCGGGCAGCGAAGCCGGACGTGATTTTGTCCACCATCGTTGGTGGCTCGAACGTGGCGCTGTTTAAGCAACTCAATGCGGCGGGGATCAACGGCCGGAACACTACCGTCCTTGCGCTTGCCGTAACTGAGGACGACGCGATTGGCATTGGCCGCGAAGCCTTGGTCGGCGTGCATTCCTGCATGGGCTATTTCCAGAGCGTGGCCAACGCGCGTAACCAGAAGTTCGTGGCCGCCTTCAAGGCGAAGTATGGACCGGACCGCGTGGTCGGCGACACCATGGCGGCCGCTTACACAGCGGTGCACATGTGGAAGCTCGCGGCGGAAAAGGCCGGCAGCGTCGAGCCGCAAAAAGTTATTGCCGCCTCCGCGGGCCTTTCCTGGGATGCACCGGAAGGCGGCGTGCGCTTCCACCCCACGAATCACCACCTGCTCAAACACGCGCGCATCGGCGTATTCAGGCCGGACGGGCAGGTGCAGGTGCTGTACGAGTCGCCGCTGATTGAGCCGAACCCATTTCCAAAGCTGTGACGCCAGCGGCATACCGATCATGGACGTGCGCGCGGCGCACGTTCGGCTTATAGCGAGATTCATTCTATGACTGCCGATATCTTTCTGACCCAGGTCTTCAACGGCCTGTCGCTTTTCACCGTGCTTGCCCTGATGGCCATTGGCCTGGCAATCGTATTCGGACTGATGGGCGTAATCAACATGGCGCACGGCGAACTGATGGCGCTTGGCGCCTACGTGACCTACCTCACATCCCTTGGATTCTCGCGCTGGTTGCCGGCACTAATGGACGCATATTTCATCGTTGGCCTTGCGGTGTCGTTCTTGGTCACTGCCGCCGTGGGCTATGTGCTCGAACGCGTGTTGATCCGCCATCTGTACCAGCGCCCGCTCGACACGATGCTGGCCACTTGGGGCCTGTCCCTGATACTGCAGCAGGCATACCGGCAGGTGTTTGGGCCGGTCGATGTCAGCGTGCCCACGGTGTCATGGCTGCGTGGTGCTTGGAACCCCGCTGCGGATATCGCGATTCCACTGAACCGCCTATTTATCGTAGCGCTGACGCTTGCTGTGGCTGGCGCCGTATATGTCTTCCTGTTCCGCAGCCGCTGGGGCCTGCGTATCCGCGCGGTCATGCAGAACCGTGCTATGGCCGGCGCGGCTGGCATCAATACGGAGCGGGTCGATGCGGTGACCTTCGCCGTGGGCTGCGGCCTGGCAGGTGTGGCCGGATGCGCGCTGACGATGCTGGCTTCCACTGGGCCGATGACCGGCCAGCAGTACATTGTCGACACCTTCATCGTGGTGGTGTTTGGCGGCATCGAGAGCCTGCTTGGCACCTTTCTCTCAGCGTTCACAATCGGACAGCTGCAGTCACTCTTTGAACTGGGGCTGAGTGCATCGATGGCGAAGGCCGCGATCCTGTTGCTGGTCATCGTGGCGCTGTACTTCCGCCCGAACGGTCTGTTTGCCGTGAACATTCGCCGGTAGTCATTCGGCTGTTCACCAGCTACCACAAGTAACCGAGATAAGGTAATTGCAAGATCATGAAACACATTCCTCATTCACCAGACGGCACCGCCGCATCCGCCGCACCCGCCGCCCTGGATCCGGATATGCGCCGCGCCGCCAACCGCCTTGAGCGATGGGCCTGGCCTGCACTGGCTTTGCTCCTGCTGCTTGCCATTCCAGCCGCTGCCGACACGTTTCGGCTCGGCCTGTTCGGTAAATATTTGTGCTTTGCCTTTTGTGCTGTCGGGCTGGTGCTGGCCTGGGGCTACGGTGGCATCCTTAGCCTCGGTCAGGGCATTTTCTTCGGGCTGGGCAGTTACATGATGGCGATGTTCATGAAGCTGGAAGCCACCTCAGCCGATCCCGCCGCTGCGGTGTTCGGCGCTGGCGGCCCGCCCGTGCCCGACTTCATGACATGGAACAGCATCGAGACGCTCCCCTGGTGGTGGGCGCCGTTCCAGCACGTGTCCTTTACGCTGGTGGCTATCCTCATCGTGCCGGCAGCATTGGCCTTTGTGCTGGCATACGCAAATTTTCGCAAGCGTGTGGGGGGCGTGTACTTCTCCATTGTCACGCTAGCGCTTGCTGCCATTGCCTCGATCCTCATCATTGGTCAGCAGGGCTATACCGGCGGCATCAACGGCATCACCAATCTGCCGACCTTCATGGGCTACAGCGTGCAGAGCGACCTGGCTGTGCAGATCCTGTACTACCTTAGTGCGTGCCTGCTGCTGGCGGCCTTGCTCGCTGGGCGCTTCATACTACGAAGCCGTCTAGGGCGCGTGCTGGTAGCGATCCGCGACCGTGAGGACAGGGTGCGCTTTTCCGGCTACAACCCCGCGCTTTTCAAGGCATTCATCTTCGCCGTGGCGGCCCTGCTGTCTTCCATCGGCGGCGCCTTGTTCACGCTGCAGGTTGGCCTTGCCTCGCCGTCGATCTGCGGCATTGTGCCGTCTATCGAGATGGTGATCTACGCCGCCGTGGGCGGGAGACTCTCTCTGGTCGGCGCCGTATATGGCGCCCTGCTGATAGGGGTGGCCAAGAGTTATCTCTCTGAGCACTTCGTTGGCATCTGGGTTTACATGGTTGGGTCGCTGTTCATCCTGGTGCCCATGTTCCTGCCAGCGGGTCTGGCTGGGCTGTTGGACCGTCTTGCAAGCAATGAAGGAGATGCGTCGTGAGTAAACCGATATTGGAAGTGAAAGGCCTTGGCGTGTCCTTCGACGGCTTCAAGGCGGTCGACAACCTCGATTTTTGCGTCGACGAGAACGAGGTCCGGGTCGTGGTCGGCCCCAATGGTGCGGGCAAGACCACGCTGCTCGACATGATCTGCGGCAAGACCCGTCCCACCGCGGGGACCATTACCTTTCGGGGGCATCAATTGCAGACGATGCTCGACTACGAGATCACCCGAGCCGGCGTAGGGCGGAAATTTCAGAACCCATTGGTCTACGAAGACCTAAGCGTTGCGGAAAACCTGGAGATCTCATACCCCAGGAAGCGGAACTTGCTGGGCAGCCTGTTCTTCCGTCGTGGGGACGAGGTGAGCAGCGCAATCCGCAGCGTTGCGGAGATGATCTTCCTGGCCGACCAGTTGCGGCGCAAGGCCGCGCTGCTCTCCCATGGGCAAAAGCAATGGCTGGAAATCGGCATGCTGCTGATGCAGGAACCCCAACTGCTGTTGTTGGACGAGCCCGTTGCCGGCATGAGCGTGCTCGAGCGCGAACGGACCGGCGAGTTGCTCCGCAGGATTGCACTGGGGCGTTCCGTGATTGTCATTGAGCACGACATGGAGTTCGTGCGGGCTGTGGCGCACAAGGTAACCGTGTTGCATCAAGGCAAGCGGTTGGCTGAGGGGAGTATGGACGAAGTGCAAAACGATCCGCGCGTCATTGAAGTCTATCTGGGGCATTGACCATGCTGAACATCGAGAACCTGAATGTGTTTTATGGCGAAAGCCATGTTCTCCACGATTTGTCTTTTGATGTGGCGCCGGGCGAGACCGTCGCGGTCATGGGGCGCAATGGTATGGGCAAGACCACGTTGCTGAAAGCGCTCATCGGCATGCTGCCAGCGCGCGGCGGCAGCATCCGGCTGGCCGGACGCGAGTTGGCGGGCCGGAAAAGCTATCAACGTGTGGCAGCCGGGCTTGCTTATGTGCCGCAGGGGCGCATGATCTTTCCGTACCTGACCGTGGAGGAGAACATCCTCAGCGGCATGGACAAGATGCGCTGTGCCAGCGTGCCGGACTATATCTACGACTCTTTTCCCGTGCTGGCGGAGATGCGGGCGCGCCGCGGCGGCAATCTGTCCGGCGGGCAACAGCAGCAACTCGCCATTGCACGAGCGATGGTGTCCGAGCCGCGCGTGCTGGTTCTCGACGAACCTACCGAGGGGATCCAGCCGTCGATCATCAAAGACATGGCGCGCGGGCTTAACAGGCTGAAGAAGGAGAGGGGCTTCGCGCTGGTTGTGTCCGAGCAGGTGCTGTCGTTCACGATGGAGATAGCTGACCGCTTTCTGATCATTGAGAAGGGCCGCTTTGTCGATAGCGCCCTGCGCGACAGCGTTGACGCGGACCGCATCATGCGATATCTGACTATCTAGGAAGCTGTTGAATGTTGAGCGTGCCTTGATGGGAACCCAATCGCGTCGGCATGCCGACGCGTTGTACTATGACCGCGACGCGCGCCGCCAAACGGCGTCTCTCTCTGGCGCCGACACACCGCTGAGATCCATGCCTGCGAAGTTCCTCCGAGCCACAGTACCGTGATGCTCCGTCAGTGAAAGGGGCCAAAGTGCGCGATCCATGGGCGGCATTGGTGAAGGGGTTTTGCTTGTCGGTGACATAGGAACCGTCACAAAACGGATTTCTTGCACCCACGTGAGCCCCATTGCTGTACATCTCATATCCAGAGCGATCGCCCCCATTTTCGGCCATCTGTAGGGTTTCAGCTATCGAGCCATGCAACGATTTGAGGCGGCTGTGCATGGCGAGTATCTTCTCCGCGCTACAACCACAGCAGTCTCCCCGGCGGGCTAGTCGGGACGCTGTCGTCGGAGTGGCGAAGAGGTCCCTGGAAACGCGTGACGCCGTTTATCTTGCAACAAAAAGTCAACAGGGCTGTTCCAAAAATTCGATAGGATGCACAAGGGCAAGCCTCTAAGCTTCCAAGCACATGCACAAATCTGTGTGCGGAGAAACGGAATGCTTGGAGAGAGCTTGGAGGGACTGAAAGTCCTGGATTTTTCACATGTACTTGCAGGGCCTGTGGCTTCGATGACGCTTGCAGACCTTGGCCGCCTCAAGCATAATTTCACCATCATGAAATAATCTCGCGAGCATAGGACCTGGCGCACGATTCCGTGTCCGTCGGCCCGGCGCGTGTTCGGATGGATGGTCGGAGAGGAAGCTCGCCGTCGAGGAGCCCAGGAGCGCGGACCACGAGCGCTTCGTGCAGGCGCTGTACAAGATCGAACCCGTGGTGGGCGAGGTCCGCAGCCTCGCGCGGGAGTTTCTCGGGCTCATGCACCGCGAAGTCCGCGGCAGTTCGATCGATGGTTGAAGCGTCTGTCGCGCTGCGACGCTGCGGAAATGCGCAGGTTCGCGCAAAGCCTGCGCGCCGACTTACCGGCTGTGCGTGCGGCCTTCAAGCTGCCATGGAGTAATGGCCAGACCGAGGGTCACGTCAACCGGCTAAAGTTCCTCAAGCGCCAGATGTATGGCCGCGCGAACATCGAGCTTCTGCGGCTGCGGGTATTGAAGCCAAGCTGAATCGGCCCGCCTTGTCCTACTGGACCCGCTAGACCGTTCGCCATCGCAGAGGAATGAGCTCGTGGGGCCAGGGCGAGGCCGACGAGGCTCGCCCAGGTTAGTCAATAAGAAGAATGGTGGGAGTGGGGCAGGAAAGACGACGGCAAGGTCCTCCACGCGAATTCGCCGTCGTCACACAAATTGCGGAAGACCCAACTTTCTTTTGGTCTACGGCTGGCGGGCGACAGCGGCCCCGCAAACGGGCGCCAGTCGGGGTGGTTGCGCGCGAGCTTCTTGCTGCCGGCCAGTACCCAGCGCGCGGCCGGCTGCGGGTCGGCCAGGAAGCGTTCGTAAACGAGCAGGAGGTCTTCGTGCGTCAGTGAAGACAGTGGTTTGCCGTAGAACAAAGCAATTCTGTCACTCCGGAATCGTAGCAGAAAATAAATCTGTCACCGGGGTATCCGGCTGGAATCCTTGTCGTACAAAGGTGGCGGAAAATGAATTGACATTTTTATCGACACTCTAAAAATAATTAATCAGTCAATTCGCATTAGTCCGCATTAAAATCGTCTCATTGCATCCTAGACTTCGAATCCCGCCCGTAAGGTACTGATCTTATGGAAGATTCTTGGCAAGTCTCCGAGCCGATCGCAGTTGCCCGACCTTACGGTGCACATCGCCTCGAAGCATTTAGTCCAAAGCTGAATCGACGGATCGTGTTGTACCGACGGCAGGCGTTCGATCTATGGATCACGATTGAGTCCGATCCGAAAGTTCGCGAGTTTTGCGAGCGTCCTGGCTATATTCAGTTCCGAGGAAAACGTGGCCTCGCCGACTTCCTGGTGACATACCCTGATCGGCAGGAACTCGTTATCCTCCCTGATCCGATAGTTGGAGGCGATGCGAAACCACTCGCGAATCTTGATGCCGGCGACAGAAACGTCCGGTTGGTCCACGCCGCGGAACTGGCGGCCTCGCGCATCTGGGTAGACAACTGGCAGCGCATGTTGCCGTGCATCGTTGCCACGCGTGGACTTCTGCCGGCGTCACTACTACGACTCGTCAAGGACTTCGTCGCTACTCCGCAGCCTCTGTTCGCCATCGAGCGCGAGCTATCAAAGAGTGATTCCATCCTCGTGCGTGCGGCCGTCTTTCAGCTGCTGCACGAGGGACGCGTCACGGCCCCCGAGTTGCGGACTGACACGCTTTCCCTATCGACGCGCTTTTCTGCCGTGGAGGCCCAATCATGAGTCGCCGCAAAACCGAACTACAGACACTCGATCTCGCAGTATGGCCTCCCGTCGCGTGGACCGAGCTGGATGCTAGCACGCGTGAGGCCGTGCAGGCGCGCATAGACGCGGTCGAGCGTTATGCGCGTGGTGAGGAACTGAGCGCTATCGAACACTCGACCGGCATCAATCGTAAGCAGCTCTATCGCTGGCTCGCCCGTGGGCTCTCTCCGCATCCTGATGGACGGATCTACGGTTTTCGTGCCCTCTTGCCATATCTGCGTGTCGCGGAGTACGTGCGGATGCGTCCTGTTGATGTTAAGGGGGAACGCGGCAGTCGAGGTACCGCCGGCGCTTTCGCCCAATTGCTCGAGCGCTATCCGAAGCTCGGAGCATGGCTACGTCTGCAGATTAAGCAGAAGCGGGTGAACCTCCAACAGGTTCATACCGATGGGCGGTTGCGTACGCGTCTGGGTGGCTTGCAATCGCTACATTACGACTTTCTTTGGCAATGCCGTTCAGCCGGACTGACAGCAGCGGACTACCCATTCAACACGGACGGCCGCGGGCTTCGTTCACTGGCGGCTTGCCTTAAGGCGGAGATGCTTCGCACGTTTGCCACGGCCGCGCGAGCAGCGGGCGCGTCGCATCTGAAGGGGTTGCCGCGGTACGACAATGTGGAGAGTCCATCAGCAACGCGCCCGTATCAGGTCGTGGAATTTGACGGGCACCGGCTGGATATCCGGCTGAAGGTGGTTGTGCGCGACCAACTTGGCTTCGACCATGAGTTCGAGATTGAGCGTGTGTGGTTACTCGCGATCATCGACGTCTGCACCCGATTGGTCCTCGGCTATCACATTGCGCTACGCGAATACAGTCGCTACGACGTCATCAAGACCATCGAAAACGCCCTGGAACCACATCGACCACGAGGTTTCACGATTCCTGGCTTGGTTTACGGACAGCATGAAGGCTTTCCATCGCAACGTTTGCCGGAACTGGCCTATGTTATCTGGGAGTGGATGAAGCTGGACAATGCTAAGGCAAACTTGGCAAAAGATACCCTGACTGCCTTATGCGAGTTCGTAGGCTGTTGTGTCGATGCAGGGCCGAAATACAGCCCTGATGAGCGTCCCTACATCGAACGCTTCTTTGGGACGATCGCGAGCAAGTTGTCTTCCCGGTTGCCAGGCTACACAGGTTCGCATCCGCGTGACCTGCGCCGAGCACTGGCCGATCCGAAAGGCAAGCTGCGCTTGTACGTGTCGCTCGTTACGCTTGATGAGGCTAAGCTGACCCCGGCACTTGGCTACCTGTTTAACAAAAGGTGGGTCGAGCCGTGCGAGTCGCTCATCTCGATCTTGTGGAAGCTTGAGAAGGTGAATGGGCTTTCGGGGATCGTCGTGGCGCGGTTGATGGGACCCGACATCGATCCGTATGAAGGCATCATGCCGGAGCGCGGCCTGGTGGATCTCGACCGATTGCACGGTAGCCTAGGCTTGCCGAAGTGCATCTTGCGGGCTGCGCTGCTGGCGCCTGGTGGACGGCGGCGCTACAGTCAAATGCTTCGCTACTGTCGCCCCTGTATCGCGCACGGCTATCACAGTGTCGTGCATCAGATTGACAGCGTTGATCGATGTCCTGCGCACCGTTGTCCGCTGGAATCGACATGCCGACATTGCGGATACGAGGCACCATATCGTGTCAACGTTCAACTCCTGGAGGCACCTTACCGCTGCGCGCAATGCCGCCAAAGCTATGGTGGCTTGGGGTGGCGGCCCACAGACGCGCGGCCAATGAGGCCAGGGTACCGCAAAGCGCTAGTTCGCCGGAATTCTCAGAGCTCCTGGGAGGGTTGATCTCGACGGTCCACAGACAGGCAGGTCACTCTGGTGACAGTTTTATTTCGCGTGCACTAATTCCTTGATTCTTCGGATCTTTCTCGGATAGGAGGGCTTTCGAGGGTCGAAGTGGCAGATTTATACGCGAAGTAGTGACAGTTTTATTTTTGTCTACGGCCGCAGAGTGAGAGTAGTCGAACAGGGGGCACGATTTCTTCGAACTGCGGAAGTAAAGATGATACTTTCTGCGGGATTAAGCGCGCGGATCAACATTACTACGCCGGGGTATCACGATTACGATTACTACAGTTCACGGCAGGCCGGACACGGTGCCCTGCGAACTGTACTGCGGGCTTCGACAGTAATGGTCTCCCCTTGAACTTCGCTGGAGACGAAGCGCTTCCCCACACGGGTGAGAATACGATCGATCCCACCGAGAACTTGCCTCATGGTAACGATCAACGTAGACCAAATCGGCCGGAAATCAAGGCCTTGACTCAGCCGTCACATAAAGTGCGGGAGACCCATCTTTACACTTCACGACCTTTGTTGAAGATGGGGCGGACTTGATTGCAACTACTTCACTCCGAGGCTCTGCTCGCTGGTACGCAGAGACCTGACTGCGCTTGCAATCTCCAACTCCGGATACATCTCGTCAATCTGCTCCATATCAGACATCATTTCGCGCTCCAGCCAATCGACGATTTGAGAAAGCACCGGCCGCAAAGTATCTTGGCGAGAAACCAAACAGAAAAAGCGTTCTGTAGTCTCGGAGATATTTTCCGCCGGTACCAACACTCCGTTGGCGAGCCAGTAGGCTACCGATGCTAGCCAGCCCAAGGCAACGCCTTGACCTGAAATCGCCGCTTGGACAACGACCGAATAGTCTGAAAAGCTCAATATGGAGCATGCTACTTCCGACCATTTTCGGCGCGCGAGAAACTGCCTGTGCCACTCCCGTTCGTTCCCGTCGAGGTCGATGAGCGTATCGCCCCGAGCGCTGGCATCTGTTGGCGAGTCGGTTCGGCTTTCGTAGCTCCGACTGCAAATTGGGACAAGAATTTCCGGGGCGACGACGCGGACGCCGGCGCCGAGCTGGTCGTCCCGATAGTAGCGAATCCCGATGTCGACGTCTCCTAGCGGCCCGTTGAGCATTGCAGGAATCAACTGAAAGCGAAGTTCCACGTGCGGGAAAGCCTTGGTTAGCTGATGCATCCGCGGCATGAGCCAGTGGGTGGCGAACGCCGTGGACACCGAGAGCGTCACGGTTTCGGCACCAGTTTTTTTTGCCTCGATTTCCTCCATGGCCCGGTCAATCCGACCGAGTCCATCGGCTACTCCGGCAAACAGGATTCGCCCATATTCCGTGAGCTCCATTCCGCTGTTGAGCCGCTCAAACAGGCGCACGCCCAGGCGCTCCTCCATCTTCGACAGCATCCGGCTTACTGCAGGCTGGCTCACATACAGGTCCTGCGCCGCGCGCGTGAAATTTCCACAACGGGCGGCAGCCTCGAAGACGAACAAAGCGTGTGCGCTGGGAAGTTTTCTGAGCAGTGACAACATAACCTGAGTTTATACCGGCCTAAGATTTTTGCAATTGTGAAGGAAAAAAATCGCAACTAGAATTTTCTCATCTGCCGCGTAACCCAATGAGGACAGAAGCGGCCAGTACTACGGGTATTCCCTAATATAACTACGGACGTCGTTGACTTCACCGGGATTCCTCAGGTCGTTCGACGCAATTCCGGGAGGCTCATCCACCTAGACGAGCCACTTCGCATAAACATTTGGAAATGCATATCCCTCAGGAGTACGACGTAATGGATAGAAAGATAAAGTTCGACGACCTACCCACCAACTCCTTCCATCGGCGCATTGCGTTCCTGGCGGCTGGTGGTCCGCTTTGTGATGGCTACCTGTTTGGCATTATCGTAGTGGCGCTGCCGTTCATTGCCAAGAATCTGGCGTTGACTAGCGTGCAGGTGGGCTTGCTTGGCTCGGCAAGTCTGATTGGAATGTTTATCGGGGGCATCGTCTTCGGGCCGATGACGGATAAATTTGGCCGGCAATCGCTGTATGTGGCGAACCTGCTGACATTCCTGCTCGGTTCGTTGGCTTTCTTCTTGACGAAGGACTTCACGTCTCTGTTCATCGTGCGATTGATTATGGGGATGGCGCTTGGCGCCGACTACCCAATCGCAACCGCATTGGCATGCGAGTTCCTCCCTAAGAAGCTGCGTGGCCCCATCCTCTCGAGTTTGATGGTTTGCTTCTGGATTGGATTCACGGTCAGCCTCGCAGTTGGCTTCTTCGTGCCCCAGGACGACTCTAGCGTCTGGCGCATTATACTCGCGAGTTCCGCGGTTCCGTCGGCGATTTTCCTCGTCCTCCGCTTCAACGTTCCTGAGTCTCCCCGGTGGCTTCTCTCGGTTGGAAAGGTGGAACAGGCTCGCGCTGTCGTGAAGAAGTATCTGGGCGAAAACTGCGACTTCGATAGCCTCAAGCGCGAAACGCCGCTCGCAATCAAACGCCGTGGACTGGGACTGTCCAGCATTCGCGACCTGTTTGCCCAAGGTTATGGCCGTCCGCTTCTCTTCTGCGCTGTGTTCTGGACGTGTCAAATTGCCCCCTCGCTCGCGATTAAGACATTCCAGCCCATGCTTCTGAAGACATTCGGCGTTACTCAGGCACTTCAGGGAACGCTGGTTATCATCTCGTTCGCGGTCTTGGGCACCATCGTTGGAATGCTTGTCATCAACCGTATCGGCCGCCGTAGTCTTCTCTTGTGGTCCTACGTGCTGTCGACGGCTGTTCTCTTTCTCCTTGCAACCCCTGCAGCCAACATCGCATGGGCCGCAATCTTCTGCTTCATCGCTTTTACGCTGGCTGAGGCAGCTGGCTCGGCTCTGCAATTCGTCTACCCGAACGAAGTGTTCCCGACCGAGATTCGAGCGACCGGTATGGGGCTCGCCATGTCCTTGAGCCGTCTTGGTAGTGCCGCTGCAACGTTCCTTATGCCCGTGACGCTGGAATCGCTCGGTCGCTCTGGAGGGCTTGCAATCGTAGGCGCAATTTCAGCGGTCGGGTTGGTCGTGTCGTACTTCATGGCTCCAGAGACTAGTGGACTGACGCTCTCTGAGTCTGGACGCGCCCAGCACAACATTGCAACAACACCCATTGAAAAACAGGCTTAACGCTGATCCTGAATGGCAGCCTCAGCCACCCGTGAGATTGGCTCCGCCTTCTCATCAATCAACATCCCTCGGAGATGTGCAATATGAAATTTTCTGACTTCAAGGTTTTGACGTTCGACGTCGTTGGCACCATCATCGACTTCGAAACCGGTGTGCTGAACTCCGTCCGCCGCCTCGGCGGAGACGCGGCAACTCGACTGAGCGACAAGCAAATCTTCGATGCTTTCCTCCGTGGTAGAGTACCGAATGACGGGCGTGCAACCGAAGTCATGGCTGGCGTGTACAAGCATCTCGCCAAGGAACTCGAATTGCCCGCCGATGACCGGACCGCCATGCAGTTTCAGCACGATGTGCTCTCGTGGCCCGCCTTCGCTGATTCGATTTCCGCGCTCAAGCGCCTGCGTAAGCACTACCGGCTGGTCGCCATGACCAATACCGACCGGGTGGCCTTCTCGGCCTACGAATACGCGCTCGAGAAGCCATTCGACGATTCGGTCACCTGCGACGACACCGGAACGGCAAAGCCTAACCCTCGCTTCTTCTTCTTCAATCTGGGCCGGCAGTCGGCGCACGGATACAAGCAGTCGGACATCCTGCACGTGGCTCAGAGCCAGTATCACGACATCGGTATCGGTAAGGAACTCGGTTATACGGTGTGCTGGATTGAGCGCCGCCAAGGGCTTGAAGGCTTCGGCGCCACTCCCGTGCCTGAACGTGTGACCACACCGGACTTCCACTTTGCCTCGTTGGCGCAGTTGGCAGACGCTGTAGAAGCAGAGGGGCGTAACCTGTCATGAATTGGAACGGGGCGCCGGACGTCGACTCGTTGTGGCGTGCCATCGCCCCGCCTCGACGTGATGAGCTAAGACAGCTTGACGTTGATTTCCAAACCGACGTCGCAGTGGTGGGAGCAGGCTACACCGGGCTCGCCGCTGCATACGCGTTGCAAAAGAGCGGAATTGACGTCGCATTGTTGGATGCACAGACCGTCGGATGGGGAGCAAGCGGGCGAAACGGCGGAGCGGTACTCCCGAAGTTTCGCTTGTCGTACCGCGCGATGGCATCTCAACACGGACTTGAGGCCGCCAAAGCCATGCACCGGATTGCACACGACGGCGTGGACACGGTCGAAGCGTTGATTTCCGAGTTCAATATCTCAGAGGCTGCTTTCATCCGTTCTGGCAGCCTCCGATGCGCACATAATGAAGTGGCGATGCGAGCACTCGTTGCCGAGGCCGAATGGAACCGTGACACGCTCGGCGACCATGCACTGGATGTATTGGACCAAGACCAGGTGGCGGCGGAGACCGGCTCGAATGTGTTTCATGGTGGCGTTCTGAGCAGAAACGCCGGTACGGTATTGCCGCTCAACTACGCTCGGGGCTTCGCCGCAGGCCTTAAGAGCCGGGGCGTTCCGATATTCGAAAACACACCGGTCAGTCGCATCGAGCGGAGCGAAAGCGAAGCGATTCTCCATGCTCCCGGCGGCGTGGTGAGGGCAAGACGGGTAATCGTAGCAACGGACGCATACAGCCACTTGACTCAGGCGACTTCGCGCTATGCGAAATTGATGATTCCATTCAGAACTGCTGCGATTGCGACCGAAAGATTGCCTCCAGCACTCTTCAACTCGTTGCTAAAGAACCAGCGCGCCTACAACGAGACACGACGAATGATGAAGTGGTTCAGAAAGGCGGACAGTCGAGTACTGTTCGGCGGACGAGGCGTACTTGGCGAGGAGAACGTGCATGAATTCGCCGCGTTGCGCCGCGCCTTGGTCGCGACCTTTCCGCAATTGGCGTCGGCGCGCATTGAATTCGAATGGTCGGGCAACGTTGGCATGACCGTGAATCAACTGCCGCACGTTGGCCGCGACGATAACATGACTGTCTACTGCCTCGGTTACAACGGTGCCGGTGTAGCCCTTTCGAGCGTGATGGGTCAAGCTGCGGCCGCATTGGTCATAGGAGAATTGCCGGAACTCTCTCTGATGCAAGCGAACAAATTACAAACCATACCTTTGCACGCGCTTGCCATGCCAGCCGCGAGGCTTGCGGCGAGTTGGTACACCTTCCTCGACGCCATTGGGCGATAGAAAGTTCACTGCCACTTTCAGAGTTGCAGCCTGCATAGCCTTCAACAAAAAGTGAATGTGTAGTCTGTCCCAAATCGCTGAAGGATTTCATCGACACCAGCTTCAAGGGCTTTGGCGTCGCGGGCCTTGAAGGCCAGCCGACTCGTAGAGGCGGCGACCAGTGCGAGAGTCTGGCGTCCGCTCAGACAATCGTCTCGGCTATGTAAGACCACGGTTTTGAACTCGACGGTGGGGATTGCAACGGAGCGCGAACGGGCGATCGTGAAGGTCTTACGTCCGCTGGGAATTGGGCCTCTCTCGCTTCAGCAGGCTAAGAAGGCTGGCGAGCTGCTTGGAATCCATTGGTCTACGGTGTATCGCTTTCGCCGGCGCTTTCTCGAGGATCCTGTGGCGAGCGCGTTGATACCTCACGACCGGGGTCCCAAAGTTGGAAGTTCGCGTCTAGCGGAGACGGTCGAGGAGATCGTGAGTGAGGTGCTTACCGATTGGCTGCCGCGGCAGCGTCATCTTGCCTATCCGCTTCTCGAGCTCTGTGTCGAGATCCGGAAGCGATGCGCAGGAGCAAGTGTTAATCCGCCAAGCAGACCTACGATTTCGCGGCGCTGGGCCGCCCGTCGGAAAGCGGGGGCCCAGGGCAGTGCGAGAGTCCGGGTACGTCGCCGCGTGACAGAGAGTAAGGCTGGAGGTATAGACCATGGTCTTGCCGATCCTTGTGTTGGAGCTGTCTGATCCCAACCCCGCGTACGAGCCGATACCGCGCAAACGCAAGGCTGTTCCACCGCCAACGAGTAAGCGCGATAAGCTCATCCGTCAATGGCGCCAGATCCTGGGCAGCCGAGCGTTTATGACCAACAGCGGGCGCTATCGGACCCGCGCATCGAGCGACTGGACATACGAGGCGATGGCCGGCGGCGAATCGAGTGCGTTGCTGCACGACAGAGAGCATTTGACAAGATTATTGCTGCGCCGGGCGTGGGCAAACGTGCCGCGTCGCCAACAGCGGCTGCTTCGTCTCGCCGTTCGATGTTTCGATCCGAACAAGCCCGCCATCAAGGTGGCAGCCACTCAGGTCAACGCGGCGGCGTGGCTGCTCGCCGCGATGCACTGGAACGGCTGTCGGCATCCCAGCGCTCTGTGGTGCAAGCCCCTGCATCCGCTGACTGGAGTGGTGCGTTGGCTCAGCGGCTTTGACATTGTCGAACAGCATGAGCATTCGCGAGACATCCTCACGAAGCTGGCGGAAAGGGTAGGGTGGGTCGAACGGCATAGCCGCCAACTCGTTGTTGCGATGAGGGCCGAAAGGCAAGTTGTCGCGTTGCTGCCTGAACTGCTGCAGTGAAGGCCTTTCCAGCGGCCCAGTCACCACATTCTTGAAACGGGACTGTATTACTTCATAAGCGGAATACGATTACTTCTCTTCGCGGCAGGCGGATGTCGCCCATGGCGAATACCGGCGCGGTGGGCGCTGTTCGCCGTACTTCGGCTCGGTGGAGGAGGCGCGCAGTTTCACCGCGCCGCCGATCTGCCCGTAGGAATCCGGCACGTTGGCGTCGGCGGTCTGGTTGTTGCTCATCGGCAGCAGGCCGTTGCCGACCCGGTCGCGGCCACTGTCCAGCTTGATCCCGCCGTAGGCGAAGACGTCGGCGCCAAAGCCGACGGTGCCCTGGGTGAAGCCGGAGGTGAAGTTGAGCATGGCGCCATGCGCCCATTCCTCGCGATAGCCTGTGCGCTCGCTGGCAGGTTCGAACCGTTGATGCCCTGGCTGTTGCTGGCGCCAGGAGGGGGCGACTGCGTTGCCCAAGGCAGCCCGATACGCGCTCGCAGGTTCGAGCGGCTCGGTCGCTGACGAAGAGAAGACGGAAGCCTAATACCGATCAGATAAGGCTTGGTGCCTGATACGGCTGGCCTTTGTAGGGTGCGCGGTGCGCTCCTCCGCCGGTAGCGTCGGCGTTTCGGTGCGCACGGCGCACCCTACTTAGTCTGGCGTTAGGCGGGAGCCGGGCTCCCGCCAGAGCCGCGCGGCGGTCAGAACTCCGAGACCTTGCCCCACGCGCCTTTGTTCAGCCGGGCGAGGTTGTACTGGGTGTGGTCCACGAAGGGCGTCTTGCCCTGCGCCAGTTCGGCGATCAGGCGCCCGGCGCCGGGGCCGATGCCGAAGCCGTGACCCGAGAAGCCGGCGGCCAAGATGAAGCCGGGTAGATTCTGCGCTTCGTCGATGACCGGCACACCATCTGGGGTGCTGTCGATATATCCGGCCCAACCCGCCTGAACGGGCACACTGCCCAAGGCGGGCAACAGGCGGCGCGCGCGGGCCAGGGTATCGCGCAGTATCGATTCCGACGGGCGCGGATCGAGGATGCGCACGCGCTCCATCGGCGTGGGCCGGTCGAGCGCCCATTTACGGAGCCTCTCGTGTCCATATTGCCAACCCTGCAGGCCACCGGGTGAGAGCATTTGCCAGCGTTTGGCGAACATCGGCAGAAAGTACGAGGAGAAGCGAAGTTGCTGCGGCGTCGGATCCACGCAGGCGCGTCCGGAAATGGCGAGCGTATAGCCGCCGTCCCCGCGCCGGGTGACGGTAACTTCGCTGGTATGCAGTGCATCGGGAAGCCCCTGGGCCCCCGGCATGACCGACAGGATGGTCGAACGCACCGACGCTTGCGGAAAGCGAATGCCGAGCTGGGCACAAAAGGAGGAGGCCCAGGCACCGCCGGCCATCACTATCTGACGGGTCTTGATCACACCCTTTTCGGTGATAACCCCCGATACCCGACCCGCCTCGGTCTCGACACCGCGGGCCGTGCAGAATTGGTGGATCGACCCGCCATGCTTGAGCACGCCCTTGGCGATCAACGGTGCCGCCCGTGCCGGATCGGTGATGCCGTCGGACGGCGAAAACACTCCCCCCAACCAGGACTTGCCGGTGGCCGCGCCGCGTTGCGTGGCCTCGGCGCTGCTCAGCATATGGGTCGTGACTCCTTGGGTGAGCGCGAAGTCGCGCCATTTCGCCCAGCCGTCCAGCTCGGCCTGATTATCAGACAGATAGAACAATCCGCAGCGGCGGAAGCCGAGGTCTTCGCCGAGATCGGCAGTGATCTCCTCCCATAGCGCGAGACTCTTGGTCGACAACGGCAGTTCGCGCGCGTCGCGGTTCTGCTGACGGCACCAGCCCCAATTGCGGCTGGATTGCTCGGCGCCAATCCGGCCCTTCTCCACCAGGGCAACGCTCATACCCTGACGGGCCATGTAATAGGCAGCGCATACGCCGATGATGCCGCCGCCGATGACGACGACGTCCGCGCTTTCCGGCAGCTCCGGGCTGGACTGCATGGTGATCAAAGGAGCCGGCATTCTATTCTCCTGGCCTGAAATTTATGGTTTACGGCTTTGCAGCGAGCAATACCGGGTGTTGGTCGATTCGGAGCCGCGGAGTAGGCTGCGGCAGGTATCGGCCCCCGTCGCCAATACCGTTGCGTTGATTCCATATTAGCTATCGCGGCCGAATTGGGCTGCCGTATTGGGCGTGCGCAATCGCAGAATCGGACGTTTTCGAGGGCACGCTCGGAAGTTTCTGCTGCAGGCGACGGAGCGCTCGGCGCGCGAGCGTTGACTGTTCCGCCCACCACTTGCTGCTTTCCTTCCTTATGTCCTTCCCATCTGGAGGAGGGTGGCGCGAAGCGTCGGGATGCCGGCTATGCGCATGCCCGCTGCCACCAGCATTGGGCGCTTCAGGCCCAACACCTACCGATGCGTACTCATCTCGAGCCTTGCTGGGCGGAGCCTAAGCTTTCGCCAATGATGATGAGAATAGTTGGAAATTGCATATTCCCAGGGGATTCGAAATTTTCTGCTGGGCGCTCGACGGCATACTAATTACAGACGAGCCGGTAATGCCTTCCCCGGGGGCTTGCGCCGAACATGGCGAGGAACCCACTTTGGTGATGCGTACGTAAGCCTGGCAAATGGCAGATGCCCTGATCAGAAGAACAGCGAGGTCTTTTAGATGAAAACATTGCTGCTTAGCAAAGAAGAAGTCGGCAGATTGATATCCATGGAGGAAGTTATCGGCTCGGTGGAAGAGGCATACAAGGCCTTTAGCGGTGGGCAGGTGGTACAGCCCGACTATATAGGCATACATCTTCCGGAACCGCGCGGAGAGATCGACTTCAAAGTCGGTTACTGCATGACCAATGAAATCATCTCGATGAAGGCCTCTTCCGGCGGCTTCCTCGATAACCCTACGGCGCATGGCGTGCCTAACGGCATGGGAACCGTTCTGCTGTTCGATGCCAGGAGCTGCGCGCTGATCTGCGTCATGGATGGAAGTCTGCTCACCGGTCTCAGGACGGGAGCGTCGGGTGCGGTCTCGGTCAAGGCGCTGGCAAGAAAGAACGCGAAGAAGATCACCACCATCGGTACCGGTAACCAGGCACGGATGCAGATTCGCGCCATCAGCCTGGTGATGCAGATCGAAGAGATCCATGCCTGGAGCAGAAACCCGGAGACGCTCGCCCGCTTCAAAGCGGATATCGAAGGCGAGTTCGATATTCCCGTGATCCTGGCCGATTCGAAAAAGGAAGCGGTCGAGCAGGCCGATATCCTGATCACCACCACCCGTGGCAAAGGCCCGCTGGTGGAAGCGAGCTGGGTCAAACCCGGCACCCACATCGTCGCCATCGGTACGGATATGAAAGGCAAGCAGGAGCTTGATCCCGAAATATTCAGGCACGCCAAGATAGTCAACGACTCGATCTCGCAGTGCATCGATAAAGGGGAAACCTGGCATCCGCTGAGCGCAAAGATCATCACCCTGGACGATATCCATGGCGAGCTCGGCGAAATACTGCTGGGCACGAAGCCAGGCCGGGAAAACGATGAAGAAATCACCATCTTCGATTCCACCGGCATGGCCATACAGGACAATACCACTGCCGAAAAAATCTATCGCAATGCACTGGAAAACAACATCGGAACCTTCTTTGCGTTCCTTTGAATCGTGATTTTTCGGCAGTACGGGGAGAGGAAATTACATGCGCGACCATCCGACCATTCAGGACATTCGAGAAGCCCAAGACCGGCTGAAACCCCATATCAGACATACGCCGCTACTACGCGCCGAGAAGATAGAGAAGGCCGCCGGTTGCCAGCTCTACCTGAAGCCCGAAACCCTGCAGATCACCGGCGCGTTCAAGATTCGCGGCGCGCTGAACAAGACCCTCTCGCTGCCCAGGGAGGAGATCGCCAACGGCATCATCGCCACCTCTTCCGGCAATCACGCCCAGGGGCTCGCCTACGCCGCTCGAATGCTCGGGGTGAAAGCCATCCTGGTGCTTCCGGTGACCACCCCGAAGATCAAGATCGCCAATACCGAAGCCCTCGGTGCGGAGGTCATCCTCTTCGATGGCGACACCGCCGCCCGCTGGAAAAGGGTGTACGAAATCGCCGAGAAAAACCGCTATGCGGTCGTCCACGCCTTCGAAGATCCGCTGGTGATGGCCGGCCAGGGAACCATCGGCTGCGAGATCCTGGAGGACCTGGAGGATGTGGATACCGTCATCATCCCCATGGGCGGCGGCGGCCTGATTTCCGGCATCGCCACTGCCATCAAGGAAACCCGGCCGTCGGTGCGGGTCGTCGGTGCCGAGCCGGCGCTGACACCCAAGTACTACCACAGCCGGTTGAACAAGCAGCGCACCACATTGCCCTTGAAGAACACCATTGCCGACGGCTTGCGCATCAGCGTGCCGGGGCAGAACCCCTATCCGATCATTGAGCGCTACGTCGACGAGATCGTCCTGGTCGAGGACGAGCACATCGTCCAGGGCATGCGCGCCCTGGCCAAGGACGCGAAACTGATCGCCGAACCCGCCGCCTCGATCGGCATCGGCGCGCTGCTGGCGGGCGCGGTCAAGGTCCGGCCGGACGAGAAGGTCTGCGTGGTGCTGACCGGTGGCAACTGGGACCTGTGCGATCTGGCCGAGGTATACGGCGCTGCCGGCTAAGCGTGTGGCACGCTGGCGAAACGAGCGGGGTGCGATGACGAGTCTTTCCATTAACATCAACAAAATCGCATTGCTGCGAAATTCCCGCGGGAGGAACTATCCGGACTTAGAAGGCGTAACAAAATGACTTCCTGAGGTGTCGCCAACAGATGATGCAACAGGCGATCTTCAGGAATGCTTCATGGATGGTGGCGAGGCGTTCGAAACGGACGCGCAATCGCTTGAAGTTGTGTAGCCAGGCAATCGTACGTTCGACAACCCAAAGGGTTTTGCCAAGACCGCTGCCGTGCGGTTCGCTACGACGGGCGATCTCGGTGGCAATGCCCGCGGCATGAAGCGGTCTGCGGTACTTGTCGTGGTCATATCCGCGATCACCCTGAACGATGAGTGGCTTGGATAGCGGTCGGCCACGCTTGCCGCGCAGAGGTGGAATCGCCTCGATCAGCGGTAGCAGTTGGGTGACGTCGTGGCGATTGGCGCCGGTCAGTATCAGCGCCAGTGGAATGCCTTGAGCCGTAAGCGAGTCGCCAGCACCGTCTGTACCGTTCAGTAGAGTAGCGCCAAAGTAGTTCCCATCAAATAGTAATGGGAACTACTTTGTCACAGTACACAGGAAGTACCAATTGCCGGCAGTCGCAAAGGCCGGCCGAACCACAGCGAAGAATTCAAGCGGCGGTTGGCAGCCGCTGCGTGTGAGCCGGGTGTCTCGGTATCGAAATTGGCGCGCGAGCACGGCATCAACGCGAACATGCTGTTCACCTGGCGCCGACGCTATCGAATGGAGCAGCGCCAGGAAGCTTCGGTGTTGTTGCCGGTGACCGTTGAACACCCAAGCTCGCCACCCGGTCCGATGCCAATGAGTCCGGCCGCTGCGGTTTGCGAGCCGACGTCGCCGCACGGCGCCATCGAGATCCGTTTGGGCCGAGCGGTGATTCGCATTGAAGGGGCAGTCGACGCGACCACGTTGCGTACGGTACTGGACCGTTTGACGCCATGATCGGGTGGCCGGCGGGAACACGCATCTGGATCGCTGCAGGCGTGACCGACATGCGCTGCGGATTCAACGGGCTCGCAGCGAAGGTGGAGGCGACTCTGCAGGAGAGCCCGTTCTTATGTGACGAGCTGTGATATGTGACGTAACTTGGCAACACCTCCGGAATTGGCTGTCGTCGAGCTGTTTACCGCCACATAGTCATTTGGATTCCACTCTCTCCATGCCGGGGATTGTCCCCTGCCTTTGCAATGGAAGGAGTGGTCATGCTAGAACTCTATTTCAAGTATGGCCGAGTGATTGCCAGATTTCGCAGTGGCGCGCTCGGCAATGAGATCGATAGCATTGCTGCCGATCTGTCGAGAGCGGGCTACAAGCGCGACTCGGCGAAGCTATATCTGGCCCGCATCGCGCGATTCAGCGCGTTCGCAGACGGATGCGGCTGTAGCAAGTCGACGCCGATTCCTCTGCAGATCGTCGATCGCTATCTACGGGCAAGACCGACCAAGGCCGCCCGCTGGGCCGCGCTGGGAGCCGTCCGCTTTGCAGAGCGGTGCGTTGCAGATCAAGCCAGGTGAGATCTATGGCCTGATCGGCCCAAACGGCGCCGGCAAGACCACCTTCTTCAACGTGATCACTGGCCTGTACACGCCCGATTCCGGCAACTTCGTGCTGGGCGGCACGCCCTACCAGCCGACTGCGGTGCACGAGGTGGCCAAGGCCGGTATCGCGCGCACGTTCCAGAACATCCGCCTGTTCGGCGAGATGACCGCGCTCGAGAACGTGATGGTCGGGCGCCATGTGCGCTCCAGGGCCGGCCTGTTCGGCGCGATCTTCCGCCCGCCCGCGGTGCGCCGAGAGGAGGAGGGCATCGAGGACATGGCGCATGACCTGCTGGACTACGTCGGTATCGGCAAGTACGCCAATTTCACCTCGCGCAACCTGTCGTACGGCCACCAGCGCCGGCTGGAGATCGCCCGCGCGCTGGCGACCGAGCCCAAGCTGCTGGCGCTGGACGAACCGGCCGCGGGTATGAACGCGACCGAGAAGGTCGAGCTGCGCGGCCTGCTCGAGAAGATCAAGAACGACGGCAAGACCATCCTGCTGATCGAACATGACGTAAAGCTGATGATGGGCTTATGCAATCAAATTTCCGTACTCAACTACGGGAAGGTCATCGCACAAGGTTTGCCCCAGGAAGTCCAGAGCAATCCCTCCGTAATCGAGGCTTATCTCGGCGCGTCCGCGCACTAGAGCGGGTGAAAGCATGATGAAATACACAATCCTGAAAGTCTCCGGCCTGAAGGTCGCCTATGGCGGCATCCAGGCCGTCAAAGGCGTTGATCTCGAGATTCGCGATGGCGAACTAGTGACGCTGATTGGCGCCAACGGCGCCGGCAAGACCACCACCATGAAGGCCATCACCGGCCTGCAGGGCTGGGCCGGCGGCGACGTCGAATACATGGGCAAGTCCATCAAGGGCGTACCTAGCTCCGCGCTGCTCAAGCAGGGCCTAGCGATGGTGCCGGAAGGGCGCGGCGTGTTCGCGCGCATGACCATCACCGAGAACCTGCAGATGGGCGCCTACACGCGCGATGACGAGGCCGGTATCAAGGCCGACGTCGACCGCATGTTCGGCATCTTCCCCCGGCTGAAGGAGCGCGCCAACCAGCTCGCCGGCACCATGTCCGGCGGTGAGCAGCAGATGCTGGCGATGGCGCGTGCGCTGATGAGCCAGCCCAAGGTGCTGCTGCTGGACGAACCGTCGATGGGCCTGTCGCCGATCTTGGTCGACAAGATCTTCGAGGTCGTGCGCGACATCTCGGCGCAGGGCGTGACCGTGCTGCTGGTGGAGCAGAACGCGCGCCTGGCGCTGCAGGCCGCGCACCGCGGCTATGTGATGGAGTCGGGGTTGATCACGATGAGCGGGGACGCCAGGCAGATGCTGGACGACCCGAAGGTGCGGGCGGCGTACTTAGGCGAGTGATCTTGTCCGTGCGAGGCTTTCGTGGCAACAATGAAGGCCTCGCCTCTCCGAATCAAAAGGGTGCCCTTCGTCGTTGGCAGCAGTTCAGGTCGGCCGGCTTGCTCGGGATTGCGGACGCTTAGCGTACTGCCTTGTAAGGCGGTGGTATTTCCCCTCGTTGCGCTGTCAACGCTCTGGTAGTGAGTCTGTGGCAGGCACTACCATCGATTCTCTCAGCCGTGAGCGCGCCGATGTTGATGCACAGACTGCATCAATTCTTCGAAACATTGCAATTCCCCCTTTTTGCCGATCCCTTCAAACTGGCTTCGAGTCGCCATCATCCCTTGCTCGGGCGCAAGGGATGGGCGAAATACCAAAACAAGCCATGGGGAGATTGAATGAACATCAAGCTGGCGCGGGGAAATCGGGAAAACAGGAAACTGGTGGCAGGGGTCGTGCTGAGCCTTGTCATCACGGGTTCCGCTCAGGCGCAGGCCCCGTCCGGGGTAAGCCTGTACGGCATTATTGATACGACGATCCGCTATTCGAACAATAATGCGGGCGACAATAACTTGGCCGAGTTGACCGACGGTTACTTCAACGGCTCGCGCTGGGGCATGCGCGGCAACGAGGGGCTCGGGGGCGGTCTGTCCGCCATTTTTAATCTGGAAAGCGGCTTCGATCCGACGACTGGGATGTCGTCGCAGGGTACCGCAACGGCAAACTATGGGCAACAGAGTACGGGCGGGCAGGGACGCCTGTTCGGACGGCAGGCCTGGGTGGGGCTGAACCACGAGCGCCTTGGCAAGCTGACCTTCGGCAGGCAATTCACCACGGCCTACGATGCGGCGGCCCGTTTCCAGCCTAATGGGCATCCGAATCTGGACGCCGTTACTATCGTCAACGGCTATACGGGGCCGCGCCAGGACAACATGGCCAAGTACTTGGGGCAATGGGGCGCGCTATCGGCGGGCGCGCACTATACCTTTGGCGAGGTGGCCGGCCATATGAAGCGCAGCTCCAGTTATGGCGTCTCGCTGGGCTATAAACAGGGTCCAGTGGACCTCGGCGGCTTCTGGCAGCAGGCCAATGCGCTGACGACGCCCGAGGCGAGAAAGGTGTGGGGCCTGGGCGGCAACTACCAGTGGGGGATAGTCAAGCTGACCTTCGGCTATCTGAACAATCGATTCGACGTGAGTCCGACCCGCAATGACGTATTTACGGGTGGCTTCGCGGTGTCGGCCACGCCGGCCCTTACGCTCTCGGTGGCGTCGCACTACGACCGGCAGCGCAATGCCTCCGGCAGCCGCATCATGGTGACCGGCGTCGCCGACTACAACCTTTCGAAGCGTACGGACATCTACGCCGAGGTTGATTTTAACCGCATCAACGGTGGCTACGCACTGCCCGCATTCATGGGCGTCAAGGGTAGCAAAGTAGGCGGCGGTATTGGATTGCGACACCGCTTCTGAGTGACGCGCGCCATCGCGCTGGCGGATGGGCTTGCCGACCCGGCGATTCAATGCGCATCCCGCACCTATACATCATAACTATGCAATTCTCTCCGCCGGCGCGCGCACTCACAATCTGGTGTGAGCATGGCCGGGCAAGCACCTAAGGCAAGGAGTCATCAGTGGAAGAACAGGCAATCGACCCCAAGACATGGATCGGACGCAGCGAGCAGCGGGAGGACACGGTTACCGCCGCGCCAATCGCGGCGTTGCGGGCAACGCTGGATTATCCGGCGGCAGCGCAACCGGCGGGCACCCCGCTGCCACCGCTGTGGCATTGGCTCTACTTCTTGCCCATGCATCGCCAGAGCGAGATCGGGCCGGACGGCCATGCCAGGCGCGGGGGGTTCCTGCCTCCCGTGCCGCTGCCGCGACGCATGTGGGCCGGGGGCCAGTTCGAGTTCCGCGCGCCTCTACGGGTGGGCGAGCGAATCCTGCGCACCTCGACGATCGATGACGTCTCCGGCAAGGAGGGGCGGACCGGCAAACTGGTGTTCGTCAAGGTCCGTCACGAGGTGTGCGCGGAAGGGGCCGCGGAACCGGCCTTGGTGGAGTTCCACGACATCGTCTACCGCGACGCACAGCAGTCAGGCGAGGTGCCGGCCCCGCCCCAGGCCGCGCCGGCGGAAGCAGCGTGGCAGCGCCAGATCGTGCCGGACGATGTCCTGCTGTTCCGCTATTCGGCGCTGACCTTCAACGGGCACCGTATCCACTATGACCGCCGCTACGTGACCGAGGTCGAGGGCTACCCTGGGCTGATCGTCCACGGCCCGTTGATCGCCACGCTGCTGCTGGATCTGCTGCGGCGAGAGTTGCCCCAGGCCGACGTGGCGGGCTTTCGCTTCCGCGCGGTACGCCCGACCTTCGACCTGCATCCGTTCCAGGTCAGCGGGCAACCGCAGGCGGACGGCAAGACCATTCGCTTGTGGGCGTCCGACCATGAGGGCTGGTTGACTATGGACGCCACCGCGGTTCTTCGCTGATTTGCCTTTCGGGAAAGGATGATGCAACCCCTCAAAGACCTGACTGTCGTCACCTTCGAACACGCTATCGCGGCGCCGTTCGCCACGCGCCAGCTTGCCGACCTCGGTGCGCGTGTCATCAAGATCGAGCGGCCGGGCGTCGGCGACTTCGCTCGCGGGTACGACGAACGCGTTCGCGGCATGGCGTCGCATTTCGTCTGGACCAATCGCTCGAAGGAAAGCCTGACGCTGGACGTCAAGCATCCGGCAGCAGCGGACGTACTAACGCGCCTGATCGAGGAGAAGGCGGACGTGGTGGTGCAGAACCTGGCGCCTGGCGCGGCAGCGCGTCTTGGACTAGGCTACGACAGGCTCTCCGTGGTCAAGCCCGAATTGATCGTCTGCGACATCTCGGGCTATGGCGACGATCCCGAGCGTCCCGGGCCGTACCGCGACAAAAAGGCCTATGACCTGCTGGTGCAGAGCGAAGCTGGCTTCGTGTCCGTGACGGGAACGCCGGAAGTGCCCTGCAAGGCTGGCCCTTCGATCGCCGATATTGCCGCCGGCATGTACGCCTACACCAACATCCTGGCTGCGCTGCTGCAGCGCAGCCAGACCGGACGCGGACAGCGCATTGACATCTCGATGCTCGAGGCGCTGACGGAATGGAACTCCTATCCCCTCTACTACGCATTCGACGGCGCGGAGCCGCCGCCGCGGACCGGTGCGAGCCACGCGACCATCTATCCGTACGGACCTTTTCCGGCTGGCGACGGCGTCACAGTGATGTTGGGGCTGCAGAACGAGCGGGAGTGGGCGAGCTTCTGCCAGAACGTGCTCCAGCGGCCCGAACTCATCGAAGACCCGCGCTTTAGCTCAAATTCCAAACGCGTGGCTGAACGCACGGCGCTGCGGCAGATCATCGTGGATGCCTTTGCATCCCTGACGGGTGCGCAAGTGGTGGAGCGACTGGAGTTGGCGCAGACCGCGAATGCCCAGGTCAACGACATGCAGGGCGTCTGGGAGCACCCGCAACTCAGGGCGCGCGGCCGCTGGACCGAAGTTGACTCGCCCAAGGGTGCACTGCCGGCACTATTGCCGCCGGGTACATGGAACGAAGGGCCGCGCATGGACCCGATACCGGCACTGGGCCAGCACACCGACGCTATCCTCGCGGAGCTTGGATATGCGCCCAACGAAATCGCGGCGATGCGCGCGGACAGCGTTGTGTGACAGTCGCCCGGCGGGCGACGATACATCTGACATTAACGGAGAGGTAGAACACTATGGCTTCCACCATCATCGACTCGCGCATCTTTGGCGACATGTTCAGCGACGTGCGCATGCGCGAGGTGTGGTCCGACGAAAACCGAACCGCGAAGTACCTGGACATCGAACGTGCGCTGGCAAAGGTGCAGGGTGAGCTTGGCATCATCCCGAAGGAAGCGGCCGACGAGATCGGCCGGAACTGTGAGCTCTCGCAGATAGACTGGGTGAAGCTCAAGGCCAAGACCGAGCAGATCGGTTATCCGATCATTGCGGTGGTCAACCAGATCAATGAGAACTGCCGGGACGGACTCGGCGAGTTCTGTCACTGGGGCGCTACTACCCAGGATATTACCGACACCGCGGCAGTGATGCAGATGCGCGAGGGGCTCGCACTTATCGAATCGGATCTCGACGAGATCGCTGACGCGCTCGCAACGCTGGCGAAGAAGTATCGCGACACGCCGGTGATCGGCCGGTCCAACCTGCAGCAGGCCACGCCCATTACCTTTGGCTACAAGATGGCCAGCATTCTTGCCGGGATCGATCGCCACCGCGAGCGGCTGCAGCAACTTAAGCCGCGCGTGCTGATGGGGGAGTTTGGTGGGGCGTCAGGTACGTTGTCCTCGCTGCAGACGGGCGCCATGGAAACACAGGCGGCGCTGATGAAGGAGCTGGGGCTGGCGCAGCCGCTGATTTCCTGGCACACGGTGCGCGATACCATCGCCGAAGTCGGGGCCTTTCTCGGACTCGTCGGCGGCTCGCTCGGCAAGATCGCCATGGACGTCAAGCTGATGATGCAGACCGAGGTGGCGGAGGTTTTCGAGCCATTCGCGCCGGGGCGCGGCTCTTCGTCAACCATGCCGCAGAAGCGCAATCCGATCTCGTGTCTGTACATCCACGCCAACATCTCGGTGGCGCGACAGCACGCGGCTGCCCTGATGGACGCCATGGTCGCCGACCACGAGCGTTCCACCGGCCCGTGGGAGATCGAATGGGTATCACTGCCAGAGATCTTCTGCCTGATTTCCGGCGCCTTGAAGCAGGCGAAGTTCGTGTTGCAGGGATTGGAGGTCGACGCCGATCGCATGCGGGCAAATATAGACATCACGCACGGGCTGGTGATGTCCGAGGCGGTGATGATGGGTCTCGGGCCGTACATTGGCCGCGAGTACGCGCATGATCTCGTCTACGACCTTTGCCGCGAGGCCATCACCGGCAACCGGCAGCTCATCGACATTCTCGCGGCCCATCCAGAAATCAGCCGCCACGTGTCGCGGGACCAACTCGAGGCGATGTGCGATCCCGGCAACAATTTGGGGCAAGCCGGTGTGATGATCGACCGGGTGCTGTCGAGCCGGGGCTAGGTTGCAACCAGCCCCGCGGCAAACTGCAGCATCGCCACCGTTACCCGCCGCGCCGGCGGCCGACGGCTTTGCGGCGTCCTGACTTTATCTCGCTAAGGAAGTCGTATAGCTGCTGGGCTGCAGGCGTCAGGGAGCGGCTCTTGCGACGTATCAGGCCGATCTTGCGGGTAACGACAGGGTCGGTCAGCGGAACGCTAACGAGGAGGGGGTGGTCCGGGCCCGGCATGGCGATCGATGGCACCGCGGCGATGCCAAGGCCGGCTTCCACTAAGCCCAGCGTCGTGGTGACGTGCTGGGTCTCATAGATGCTCTGCGGCAATCCTGACACGTTGGACAGCGCCTGATCCAGGAGCAGCCGGTTGCCGGAGGACTTGCTGACCGAGATGTAGTCATATTCGGCGAGGTCTGCCCACGTCACGTGCCGGCGCTTCGCGATCGGATGATCGCGGCGGCAGGCTGCGACGAACCGTTCCTCCAGCAAAGGGCTGAACTCGATATCCGGCTCCTGTCCCCCCACGAAGTTGATCCCGAAGTCCGCTTCGCTGCGCGACACCGCTGACAGCACCTCGTTCGCGCTGGCATCCAGGATTTTCACTCGGATCTTTGGGTACTGCGCGTGGTAGCGCGAGATGACCTGCGACAGGAAGTAATAGACCGTAGACGGTACGCAAGCGATGGTCACTTCTCCCATGCGAGTGGTCGTCACGCCCCGTATGCCAAGCAGCGTCTGGTCCAGTTCGTCGAGTATCTCCTTTACCTTCCGGTCGAACTCCCGACCCACAGTCGTCAAACTCACACGCCGGGTGGTGCGGTCCAGTAGGCGCACACCCAGCGCCTCTTCAAGCTTGTCGATGCGTCGGCTGAAGGCGGGCTGGGAAACATTGAGGGAGGCGGCCGCCTTGCGGAAGCTGTTCAGTTCGGCCACCGCGCGAAATGCCTGCAGATCGTTGAGGTTGAAGTTGATGGTCATCGGCGTTTTCTCCGTGCATTGTCACTGATACCTAGTGTGCATCAATTGATCCTAAAAACTCAATTCACTAAATAGCGGGAAACGACGACGATACGTATGCGGCCGCGAAGGCCGACGACAGAACGACATTAGACGGAGCAGACAGATGCAATCAACCAAGCGACTTTTCCTCGGCAGCCTTGTCATCGCGGCGGCGCTCGGGAGTACTGGCGCCCTGGGGGCTTACCCGGAAAAGCGAATCACACTGGTGGTGCCCACTGCGGCGGGAGGCGCCAACGACGCCATGGCGCGCGTGGTCGGCCAGGCCATGTCGTCGATCCTCAAGCAAACAATCGTGGTGGACAACAAGGCCGGAGCCAACGGAGCAATAGCAAGCGAGTTCGTGATGCGCGCTCCCCCCGATGGTTACACGCTGCTGCTCGGCTACGTGGCCACGCATGCGATGAACCCCGCGCTACAGACGCTACGCTATGACCCGGTAAAGGATTTCGTGCCGGTCGGCATGGTCGGTTCTTCGGCAACCGTGATGGTGGTCAATCCGAGTCTGAAGGCCACCGACGCAAAGGCGGTGGTGGCGTTGCTCAAGGCAGCGCCCGGCAAGCTCAGCTACGCCTCTGCCGGCAATGGGACAGCCCCTCACTTTGCGGCCGAAATGTTCAAGCTCTCTACGGGCACAAACATGCTTCATGTGCCCTATAAGGGATCAGCTCCCGCGATCAACGACACGGTGGCCGGGCAGACCCAAGTGATGTTCCCGAGCCTCTTTACCGCGTTGCCGCAGTTGAAGAACGGCAAGCTGAAGGCCGTTGGCATCGCAGGCAGCAAGCGCTCGGCGCTGATGCCGGACCTGCCAACCTTGAAGGAACAAGGTATCAACGATGTCGACGTCTCACAGTGGTACGCCATTTTTGCGCCGGCAAATACCCCGGCACCAGTCGTCGAGACGCTGAACAAGGCGCTCAATCAGGCGCTAGCGGACAAGAACGTGGTGCAGCGCCTGGAAGGCCAGGGCGCGGAAGTTACGGCCATGACAACTAGCCAAATGCGCACCTTCATGCAGCAGGAGCAGGTCAAGTGGAAATCGGTCGTTCACGCGGCAAAGCTGAAGGCGGACTGAGATGAGCAAGACCATACCTTGCGTGCTGATGCGCGCCGGCACCTCACGCGGGCCGTTCTTCCTGCGGGAATGGCTACCGGAAGGCGATGAGGCGCGCGACCAGGCGCTGATTGGCGCCATCGGCGCATCCGACCCGCTGCAACTGGATGGCGTCGGCGGTGGCAGTACGCTCAACAGCAAGGTCGCGATCGTGTCGCGATCCACGCAACCGGAGTGCGACCTGGACTACCTCTTCGCGCAGGTCGGGGTCGGCAACTGCTCGGTGGACACGCGGCCGAACTGCGGCAATATGCTGTCCGGCGTTGCCCCTTTCGCCATCGAGCAGGGGCTAATCCCGGCGCAGCACGGATCCACCCGCGTGCGCGTTTACAACGTCAATACGGGCGCCAGGATCGATGTGACGGTACGTACGCCGGGAGGCCGGGTCAGCTATGACGGCGACACCCGGATCGATGGCGTCGCCGGCACCGGGGCACCGATCTTGCTCGACTTCCTCGACGCGTGGGGCGCCGTGACCGGCAAGGTTTTCCCCACTGGCAACCGCATCGACCTGATCGATGGGATCGAGGTGACCTGCATCGACGCGGCCATGCCACTGATGATCGTCCGGGCGAGCGACCTTGGAGTCAGTGGGCGCGAGGCACCGGCCACACTTGACAATGACGCAGTGCTGCTCGAGCGCCTGGAGGCGCTGCGGTTGCGGGCCGGACAGATGATGGGACTCGGCGATGTTTCCGACAGCGTCATCCCAAAGCCCGTGCTGGTCAGTCCCGGCGACCCGCCGGATAGCATCACGTCGCGCTACTTTACGCCGCGCAAATGCCATGCATCTCATGCCGTCACGGGAGCCATCGGCGTGGCCAGCGCTTTCGCTTTGCCCGGCACGGTCGCGAGCGAATGCCGCCGGCAGCCCGGTCGCCACGCACTGGTGGTCTTGCATCCCGCGGGACGGATCGAGGTAGAAGTGGAACTGGAAGGCGAGGGTGATATGGCTACTGTGGCTCGTGCCGCACTCGTGCGCACGGCACGCAAGATCATGGATGGGCAGCTCCACCTGCCAGACTACGTCTTCTCGCGGCCAGAGCAGGCAGGTGAAGTAAGCCAGTCGTCGCGATCGAAGCCCCTAAGGATCATCGTGCCGACGCGCGCGGGTGGTGGCAACGATGCGGTGGCGCACCTTATCGGCGCGCGACTCGCGCGGCTGCTGGGGCAGGAGGTAGTCATAGACAACCGTGCCGGCGCCAACGGCGGGATAGCCTGTGAGTATGTGGCACGAGCGGTTCCAGATGGACAGACCCTGTTGCTTGGCTATGTAGCGACCCACGCGATGAATCCCGCGCTCCAGGAAGTCGCGTACGATCCCGTCAGCAGCTTCGCACCGATAGGGCTGATCGGATCGTCGCCGATACTACTGGTAGGAAATCCGGCGCAGACGCCGGCCGACCTGTGCACACTGATCGCCAGCCTGAAGCAAGCGCCACGAAGCCTCAGATATGCTTCCGCGGGCGACGGGACGCCCCCGCACTTCGCTGCCGAGTTGTTCCAGTTGGCCACCGGCACGTCGATGCGCGGTATCACATTCGAGGGGGCTGCGCCCGCGATCGCATCGACTATCGATGGACGATCCCAGCTCATGTTCTCCAGTCTCCTTACCGCTTATCGGCCGCTGCGTGCGGGCCAGTTGCATGCACTGGCGGTCGCTGCTCCACAACGCCTTCCAGGCCTGCCAGCGGTGCCGACGCTTGCGGAAGTCGGCGTCGCGGGGATGGAAATGGCGCAGTGGTACGCTCTTTTCGCGCCTGCAGGAACTCCCGCTACGAAGGTGGATGAACTGAACCACGCTTTGAGTGAAGTGCTGAAGGATCCGGAGGTTAAAGCTGGCTTCGAGAGCTATGGCGCGGTACCCGAGCCTGGCCGCCCTGAACTGCTTGCCGCACGAGTGGAGGCTGAGTTGGCACGCTGGCGGCGCGTCGTTCGGGAATCGTCCTTGGCGCCGTCGTCGAAGAGCGTTGATCCATTGCACCAGTTCCAGGAGCCGTGCTGATCTATATGCGCGGGTCGCGCGCTCCTGATGTGATCCGTAGAAGTAAACAGCACGGGCAAATCACGAATCTTGCCAACTCTCCGCATTTCTCACTCATATTTTTCCTCGACATAACCATGAATAGCGATCAGTCTGATGGCACCGGCTCGTTTGAAGAAATTCCGCTGGGCCGTGCTACCACGCCTTCGGTATCAGCTTCCGGTGGGTCGTTGCCAGTTGTAGTCAAGCTACTACTGCAGCAGCCTGAGGGCGATGATCTCCGGAACATCGCCCTACTCGGATACAACTGAGTATCCGCGTGTTAAGCGATTCAGGAGGGAGTCTTTCGGCATTTCCTTTGGGCGATGGCTGATCGTGTCGGGGTGTATGCCGGACGCTTGATTGGCAGGAGTGCTTAGCTATCATCTCAACGTTGAAATAACAATGGAGATGCTTTTGGGCTCGCGGCGCAAGTCCGCGCGACCCTGACAACGGAGAGTTCGAGTGATCCGCTCGGGAACGCGCATAGCAATTTTCTCTTTTGCACTCGCAAACGTAGCACCTGTCTCATGACACTCCGGCCCATGCGGTCCAGATCGGCGAGGATGCTGCAGGGAACAACATACTTGGCTGGATGAGTAGGGCCGGGAGTGGCCAAAAACGGGGGGCAAATCCGTCAGGAAAGGGGTCTATTGTGTACTCAGACTACCGGAGACCGCCATGCGCATCCCGATCCAAGCCTGTATTGAGCGGGCAGGCGAACAGCCCTCTAAGGTGATCGAAGTTGCGGTGATTGAGCGCAATGCCGATGTCGCTCCGTCCTCCGGGCTGGGCCTGTTCATTCGCGAGTCGCAAGAGATCCTGCGTCAGCTTCAGACAGTGGTCTTGACCGAGCAGGTCGATCAGTTCGTCCGGATTGCCGGTCGCTGTCAACTGTGCGGAGGCAGGCTCGGCATAAAGGATACGAAGTCCTTGGTCTATCGCACCGCTTTTGGCAAGGCGAGGCTGCGAAGTCCGCGCTTTTACTCTTGCTGCAGCGCATGCGGTTACTGCTCAAGTAACAAGAGCACGATTTCCCCGCTGGCACAGGCGTTGCCGGAACGCGTACATCCTCAGTGGACCTGGCTGCAGTGCCGATATGCAAGCGTGATGTCTTATCGCTTAGCACAGATCTTTCTGCGCGACGCGTTTGCCGGTGGACGCGAACTCCCATGCTCGAGCGTTAAGTTGAATGTAGGCCGGGTCGGGCAGCGGCTGGAGCAAGAAGCGCAACGTGCAACGATGGCGATGGCGGCCGTAACTGCGCCACCGCGAAGTTCGCCATTAACCGGGACGCCCATTGGTCTGCAGATCGATGCAGGTTATATCAAGACGCCGCGGCAGGAGGATGGTAAGCGATGGACTCCGGTGGTCGCCTCCAAGCTGATTTGGCCCAAGACTCCTCGTACCCATGCCCATGCCTACGCAGTAGGGCATGACCCTACTCAAGGGCTGCGTCAGCAGGCGTTCTTACAGTCTGTGGGCATCGGGCCCCAAGCCCCGGTCACAGTCATCAGTGATGGCGGCGATGATATTAGTTTTGCGTGCAAGTTGCCGTCGGCAACGGCCCGCGTGCTGGACTGGTATCACATTGGCATGCGGTTCGAGAACCTCATCATGGCACTCCGAGGTCTGCGTGGCACTGATGCATACTCGAAGAACCGGCTGCGTGAACGCGTGCTCAAAGCGAAATGGCTCTTATGGCACGGTGAGTCGAAGCGGTGCTTGGAGAGGCTGGAGTCGCTGCGACGCGACACAGGTTGGGTTGGCGCTCGCAATCCACTAGGACGCGTGATCCGTTACCTTCGCTGTTGCTCTCGCTATCTAGCTAACTATCAGCAGCGGCGAGCACAAGGGCTGCCAATTTCAAGCGCGGGAGCAGAATCGGTAGTCGACTATGTCATTGGCCAGCGCATGAAAAGGAACGGGCACATGCGATGGACGATTGCTGGAGCCAATGGACTACTGCAGGTTCGATGTGCCGTTCTCAACGGCGAGGACATCAGCAATTTCAGGCGGTGGTATCCCCTTGGGCGGAAGATCATGCCATATGCGCTTGTGGACTGTAAGGTATAAACCGCGCCCCTGCGTTTGGCCACTCCCGACCTGGAATCCGTCCTTGCCGGGCATATGGAGATCAAGCAGGATCACGTCATAGTGATTCTTGCTGTGAAGCTCGCAAACCACATGCGGATCCATGGTGGATGCGACGCAAACGTAGCCGGCCCCGCGCAGCATCTGTTCGAGCAGCAGGATATTGGCCTCCAGATCGCCGACGACCAGGATCTTTGCGGCAAGAATGTCCGAGGGGCTGATCATGTCGGGCGTCCAGCTTCACTGGCTCTGAGCATTCTCTTTTTTCGTCCCTTCCAATGCTGCGTCCAGTGCCTCCATAAACTCATTGAGCTTGATTGGCTTGGTTAGGTAGCGAAGGAAGCCCGCCTTGAGGCCCTTCTCAATGTCGCGTGGCATGAAAGTCGCGGAGCCATTCGGCTGCATGCGGGCTTGAATCCGTCTTGTCGAAATCAGCGGGAGAGCTTGGGGCTTTAACGAGTAAGACGCTCGATTTCGCGCAGCTCTGCGGCGAATACCGGCTCGTATTTCTCGCCCGCCGCGCCTACCGAGAGGTCAGTCAACTTGTTCTTCTCAAGATACTCTGTGTACATCTGGCTCGAGCGTGCTTTCAGGAGGGCTTGTTGCAGCTCTTGGTATGCCTTCGGATTCTTCTCGGCAAATTCGGCAGACACCACATACACCCCATATCGTTGCAGGAACGTCGGGGAGGGCATTGACACGCCGTAGGCCGTCAGCAAATTCTTGAGCGTGTCGGCTTCTGGCCAACGCGGGCTTTTCCGGTCCCCGCCGATGAACAGCGCGGTCGTCTTGGAACGCAGGTTGAAGCGATTGAAGTCGTCACCAAGGTTGGCGGTAACGTCTCCGGCCAGCAGTGCGTTGACAGCATCGGAACCGCCCTTGTAATTGACAATCGTGACATCAATCTTGAGCTGCTTCACGAGCCATTGCGCGTAGGTCTCCTGGGCGGTATTTCCGGCTACGGAAATCGAAAGTTGGCCGGGCTTTGCCTTCGCCTCGGCGACGAACTTGGCGAACGTGTTCAGCTTTGAATCGTTCCGAACGAGAAACACGCGCGGTTCGTGCAGGTCCACAAGAATCGTGCGGAACTCATTGCCCTTGAAGTTTCCGGTCCCCTTTGCAACCACGAGACTCAAGTCCGGTTGATTGATGGCGAGGATGGAGGAGCCGTCCTTGCCCTCGCGCAGGAGCGCGCTGGCAGCTATCTGGCCGCCAGCACCTGGTTGATTCCGAACAATAACGTCTCGACCCAGTACAGACTGGAGGGGAGCGGAAATCAAGCGTGCGAATGCATCCGTGCTGCCACCGGGCGGATATCCGACGATGATTTGAAGCGGCTTCTCGCCTTGCGCCGACGCCACACGAGGCAATACCGTCGCAAGTGCCGCTGCGCCAATCGCCGCAGTGAACTGCCGGCGGCCTTTCGATGCTTGATTCATTGCTTGCTCTCCGCTGATTGAAGATAGATTTAGCCCAGGAGGCGCTCGTCGTACGGGGTCGTGTTCAGTTGCTCGAAGCCATTGGCGGTGACAACCACCACATCCTCCAGGTGCGCTCCGCCTACCTCCGGCTGGTCCGGGAGCACGATGCGCGGCTCGAGGCACATGACCATGTTTTCTTCGACGACAAAGTCGACGCGACGGTCAATGAGCGGCTCGCCATGAAGGCCATAGCCCAGTTGATGGCCCGTGTTGCCGGTGTAGACGTAGTCACCCCAGCCGGAATCGGCGATCACCTCGCGCGCCCGCGCATCAATCTCCTTTCCGGTCACTCCCGGGCGAATCATCTTCTTCGCTTCTTGAAGCGCGAGGTAGGTGGTGCGGTAGACCTCTCGTTGCTTGGCGGTGGGCTCTCCACAGATGACGGTACGGCCAAGGTCCGCCGTGTAACCCTTGACGACAGCACCCAGGTCGAAAATCACCATTTCGCCTGCCTGGATGATTTTCTCGGTTGCGATGCGCTCGAACATTGATGCGTTTGCGCCAGAAGCCACCAGCGGGATGAAGGGCTCAAACTCGGAGCCTGCCCGACGCATCGCATAAACGGCCTCCGCTGCAACGGAATGCTCGCTTACGCCTGGCTTGATTGCCTTGATGGCAGCCAGGGCACCCAGATCAGCGACCCGCAGCGAGTTGCGAATCAGGTCGACTTCAATCGGGTCCTTCACTGCAGTCAGTTGAAGCCACATGGACGAGACGTCGCCAATCTCCAGGTTGGGGCAGGTCTCGCTGAGGCCCTTGTAGACCATGTGAGGCATGATGTCAGTAGCGACGCGGCCGTTCGCCACGCCGTAGTCGGACAACATCTTTGCAATGGTCTCGTGCCACTTCGACACGTGCGGGAGCCGGCGAGCATCCTCAATGTCCGACTTGAAGCGGATACGCAAGTCGTCACTGCCCGAGATATAGCCGACAACCGGCGGCTTTCCCTTGACGACAAGAGCGACATATTCGGGTTCCAGAAAAGGGCGAAATCCCTTCACGTAGAAATCTGACACCCAGCGGACGGCTTCTGCCTTGAAGAACAGGAAAGCGTCGAAGCCCGAGGCTTCCAGAGCCTTTTGGACCTTCTTCTGTTTGATGGCATGCAGAGCGTCGCCGGCGTAGAAGCTGGGCGACTGCTTCTCGAATTGGATTTCCTTGTTCATTTGGGGAGCTCTCTTGATGAAAAGTTGGAATCTGGTCCGTTAGGATTTGCTTTGTCGGACCACGGCGACCTCTGCGATGGCCCGGAAGGCCTGTATGGCCGCAGTGATGGACGACCCATCTATATGTCGGTGAGTGACGCAGCGGAGCAAGCTGTGTCCCCAGGGCCGTACCAACACATTGCGTGCGCGCAATTGGGCTTCCCAGTCCTTCGCGCCCATACCAGTGTTCGATACCTCCACCTGGACAATGTTGGTCTGCGGCTGTCGAATGCGAAGACCTTGAACGCTTTCTAGTCCGCAAGCCAGAGCTTTCGCGTGCTCGTGGTCCTCGCTCAAACGGTCAACCATGGTGTCAAGCGCCTCAAGGCCCATGGCAGCGGCGATACCGACCTGGCGCTGTGCGCCGCCAAGGAGTTTGCGAAGCCAGCGCGCCTTGCTGATGGTTTCCTCAGGGCCGACCAGTACGGCACCCATCGGTGCACTGAGGCCTTTCGAAAGGCAGACTGCAATCGTATCTGCCTGAGCGCAGATGGCAGATGCTGGGGCATCCAACGAGATGGCGGCATTGAAGAGTCGAGCGCCGTCCAGATGGACGTTGACGCCAGCTGCATTGCAAATCTCGTATACCTTGCGCATATGCTCGAGGGAGGCTACCGCCCCACCTTCGTTGTTGTGCGAGGTCTCCACACATACGAGACGGGTTTTCAAATTCCCCTTCGTGGACGCAAGGGTTGCTGCCAGCGCATCGATATCCAACGCCCCATTCGGGTCCGGAATGGCTTGGTAGAAGGCGCCAGTAATGGTTGCCGCTCCGCGTTCGGCTGTGTAGATGTGCGATGCGGCGCCAGCCAGCACCATCTCCTGCCGTTGTACTTGCGCGAGAATGGCCAGAAGGTTCGCCATGGTTGCGCTCGGAGCGTACAGGCCTGCTTCTTTGCCGAAGATAATCGCGGCGGACTGTTCCAGCGCTTGCGCGGTTGGATCGCCGTCGAGACCATCGTCACCAAGCGGAGCAGCCAGGACGCGCTCGTACATCGAGGTTGTCGGCAATGTCACCGTGTCGCTGTGGGGTTACCCCGTTTCATCGGACAGATTCGCATTGGAATTTTATGTCGATGGGTTTCCTCCTTGTGATGGGGCAGTGTAGGCCCGGTGTAGCGCCGGATTCATGCCATTGACAGGCAGCTTTTCAAATTCCTGCGGGGAACGATAGCCCAGGGCGCTGTGCAAGCGGTGCGAGTTGTACCAGCCCTCAATCCAAGTGAACAACGCCTGTCGGGCGTCGTCGTGGGTGGCGAAGTGCGAGCGGTTCAGCAATTCGCACTCGAGCGTGGCAAAGAAGGCCTCACACATGGCGTTGTCGTAGGCATCGCCCACTGAACCCATGGAGGGGCGTACGCCCGCATCCCGACAGCGTTGGCCAAAGGCCACCGACGTGTACTGGCACCCCTGGTCCGAATGGTGGATCACCGACGTGGGATGTCGCTGCGCGAGCGCCATGTCCAGCGCCTGCAACATCAGCGCGGTGCGCAGGTGGTTGTCCATGGCCCAGCCCACGATGCGTCGGCTGTATACGTCGAGGACGACAGCCAGATAGTAAAAGCCGGCCTTGGTCGGAATGTACGTCGCATCGGCAACCCAAAGCTGGTTGGGGGCCTCAGCACGGAAGTGCCGCTGCACCAGATCGGCAGCGGGTCTGGCCCGCGCTGCGCGGTGCGTCGTGCAGATGAAGTGTGGCCGGCATGCCCCGCGCAGCCCGGCCTCACGCATCAGTCTCGCCACGCGCTTGCGCCCCACCCGGATGCCCTGACGCAGCAGAGCCGCGTGTACCCGGGGCACGCCATAGGTGCCGCAGGAGTGCGAGTGAATTGCTCGGATCTGCACCAGCAGCAGCTTGTCACGCACGACACGGGGGCTCGGGCTACGCCCGTTCCACGCATGGAACCCACTGCGCGAGACCTTAAGCAGCCGGGCCATGGTGGACAGCGGATAACGAGCTTGGTTCGCCTTCATGAATTCGTACCCTTGTCGGGCAGCGAGTCGGTCTCCCGGGCGAACCAAGCCGCGGCTTTTGCAAGTATCTCCCTCTCCATTTTGAGCTGCCGGTTCTCACGGCGTAGCCGTGTGAGCTCCTGGTGCTCGGCACTGGTCAGGCCATCATGACGTGTGCCTGCGTCACGCTCGGCCTGTGCAACCCAGTTGTAAATGGTCTGAGCCGTGGGTTCGAATTCTTTGGCCAGATCTTCGGGGCGGCGACCTGCATGGACCAAGTCAACCATTTGCTGACGGAAGACAGTGCTGTACGGTGGGCGCGTTTTCGGCATAGTGCACCTCCTGTTTACTCAAGATAGGCACTGTCCGAAAAAGCGGGTCACCTCCACTGCGCAAGTCGACGTGGATAAAGGGTTGGGGTTGGGTCATGCTTTCTCGGCTCAAGGAGTTGGTGAGCGGCCTGTCTTTCAGCGCTTTGTGGCCTTCGTTAGAGCAAAGTTTAGGGGGGCGCAAATTTGAAGAGAAGTGATAAACTCAGATTTCAACTTTGAGTTTTGCTTATGAATCTGAGTGCGTTTAATACACTTCGCGCGATTCTGGTGCATGGCAACTTCACTGCTGCAGGAGCAGCCGTGGGCTGTACTCCCAGTGCGGTGAGCCTTCAGATCAAGCAGCTCGAGCAATATCTGGGGCAACCGCTTTTCGACCGAAGTACCCGCATTGTTCGCCCCACGCCTTTCGCCGTCGCGTCGGCAGCTTCAGAGTTCAGTGACCGCATTGAGGCGTTGCGGTCACGCCCCTCTCTCAAGGTTGAAGGCAAGCTCCGGCTAGGGGTTATTACCAGCATGCAGAGCGACTTGCTGCCCGCGGCGCTTCGGGCACTGCGAGAGACCCACCCGGCGCTGGACGTACGCATCCCGCCGCTCAACGACACTGATGAACTACTGGTGGAACTGCGCGCTGGACGGATAGAAGCGGCGCTGCTGGTTAGACCGGAAAACGGCGGTTCCACCAGGATGGCGTGGCGTGACATTTGGCGGCAACCATATGTCATGCTGGCGCCGCCTCAGGTCTCAGCCATCGAACCCAAAGTGCTCCTGAGTAAATTCGGCTGGATTGGCTATGACACAAGCTTGTCCGGCGGTCGCGTGGCCGCACGCCATGTGCGTGCTCTCGTGCCAGGTCTCTCTCCGACGCTGGAACTTAGGTCGATGGATGCGATCGTGTCCATGGTCTCGCTTGGAATGGGCGTTACGGTGGTGCCGCAACCGCGTAGGCCGCTTATCGACGCCTACTCGGTTACGGAAATCCGCTTGGGGCACAACGCACCATTTCGACGCATATCGCTCGTCTGGCGGCGCTCGGACGACGGTGACCGAAAAATCGAAGCAGTTGCGGAAGTATTTGCGCGTTTAAGTGAGGCATAACGCACCTATATGTCGGCTACGGACGCTCTCAAAGAGCGGTTAAAAGCTGGCAAGGTCCTTGTCCACCTTCCGGCATATCGGCAGGATTCGTTCGTTTCAGGCCTGGTTGGGAATGCGCGATAGAGCGGCAGGAGCAGGGGTACAGGAGAACGGCGGTGCGGGCCGGGGGAGTGCTTGGCCGGCCGATGCAGGAGCACAAAATCACCATTAAGTCCCACAGTGTTATTTGAAGGGCTTTGCTCGCAACCGCAGCAAGAACGCTCGGTTGCCGGCTAGTCCCAGTCTGGTAGAAGGAAAGCTGAAGTCTGGGATGTCGCCGGGTGAAGTTCGTTTCTTGATTACTCGCTCAGTTCGTCCGCTGACCATACGGCGGGATCTATAAAGTGGAAGCGGCGGCCGCCAGGGAACGAGAAAGTCTGACGGTTGATGGTAGCCCCCGCCGCTTCGATCCTTCGCTGGGTTTCAACCAGATCGTCAGCGTAAAGGATGACTAGCGGGCCGCCCGGCCGGATGGGCTCTCCGGTTGTGAAGCCACCCCTGATCCGGCCGTCGCGAAACTCGGTGTTAGGTCGCGCCGTAATCGGTGAAGGTCCAGCCGAAAGCGCTGCCGTAGAAGGCCTTGCTTCGTGCAATGTTGCTGACATTGAATTCGATGTTATCGATCTGGCGGTCTTTCCCTCGAGTGCTGATGAGTACTCACTTCCTTGGTTGTTTGCAGAGTGGCGACTTTAGTTGGCGGCGGGTGCAGATCAAGGGACGGGATTCGAGCAATACCGTAAGCCAACGCGACGGGAGACATTTCTGGCGACGATGGAGACGATCGTGCCGTGGGCCGCATTGTGCGCCGTGATCGAGCCGTAATATCCGAAGGCGGGTAACGGCCGGCCGCCCATCGGCCTGGAACGGATGCTGCGCATCCATTTTTTGCAGCACTGGTTCAACCTGGCGGATCTGGCCTGCGAGGATGTTTTATCGAACAATTGGCTGCCTGGTGGTAGGAATGACGCTGCTTGTCAGCCTGTCCGCTGTGGCGGCGTACCCGGACAAAACGGGCGGCGGCAAGCTCGGCGGCCAGATCCTCACCTGCATGGAAGCGGCCTTGAACAAAACGGCCCGCGAATACAGCCGCTATGACTCGACCATCCACAAGCAGGTCGACCTCTACGGCGGCCTGGACACAAGCCCGACCGAGTTCAACCGCAACTTCGGCATGGCGTGGGGCATGGGCGGCTGGCTGCTGTTTCCGTTCTTGCAGAAGATCGGGCGCGAGCGGGCCAACGCGCTGAAGTGATCGCCGTCTACAACAAGCGCGCGACGGGGGAGAAGTACTTGATCAACCCGAACAAGGGCCTGGCCGGATAAACCCCGGGGCGCCTTTCGCGCCCACCGTGTCAAGAATCAGCCGCTGCGCCACAGTCAGCGGCGCGGTGCGGCGCTGCCGGCCGGCAATGGGTGAGCGCTTTCCAGTTCCGCGGCGGTATGGAAGCTCACTCAGGTGCTGCCCTAGCAGTCATCGCGCACGAGCACGCGCAGCGGCAAGTCCAGCATAACGCTCGGTGCCATCGAACAGTCGAACTGAACCGTTGCGTTAGCCGCTGAATTCCCAGGGGGATTCGTCACTGCGCTCGGCCGCGGAGAATTGCTGGCACAGGTTGGCAACCACACTCAGGGCAAACGACGAGGTGTCCTCTTCTCGGGACGCAGCCTCGAACCAACGAACCAACAAAATTCGGTCGTCGGGTGGAATCTTGCGCGTGCCGGGATGATTAGCGCGCTATTGCCTCTACAGTCCACGTGCGACGCGCTGACTTAGACGGGAGCGGCGTGATTTCAGGCGCCACACCAGTTCCCGTGTAGCGTGGCGGCACAGGGACAGCAGAAGAAGGAGGAGAAGTCGTTCTGCCTGCGAAGACGCTCCGTATGCGTCTATGTCAATCAGCCCCGAGTGATCGTAGCGTGAGCGTTTCCGTATGCCGCAGGTGATGCTCAACTAGTTCGCAGGTTCTTTCGACGTTACGGCTGATCGCCATGTCAGCGATCTCACGATGCTCTTCTCGCAAGTCACGGCTTTCGTCGGACATTCGAACGTTGATCCAACGATAGCGCTCGCCTTGGACAACAAGCTGCTCGCGCACCCGCAATAGCCATGTGCTGTCGCACGCCCGGACGAGCGAATCATGAAATTGCGTGTGGGCGTCAATCCATCCCTCATCCAGTTCCGCAGGATTAGAAGGCGTTCGATTAAGTTGGTGCAGGGCAGAGACAACGCCCGCCTCCCACGCTACATCGCCGCGAGCGATTGAACGCCGAAGGCATACAAGTTCAACTTCGACCCGCGCTACCGTGAGATCTCGCACTTCGTCGGCCGTAACCGGAGTGACGCGAAATCCACGCTGCGGCGAAGCCACAACAAGTCTTTCCGCAGCAAGCCGAGAAAGAGCCTCACGAATCACTCCCTGACTCACCTCCAACTGCTCCGAAAGCTCTTGAATCTTGAGCTTATGGCCTGGCTTTTGCCTGCCGGACAGCACCTCAGCCCTAACTAATGGTGCATGCGCCTCGGGCGTGCTTTCCACTCAGGCAAACCACGCGTCAAGCCTCGACCTCTTGCAGTAGGCGCCGCGTCGTCAAAGGAAAAGACCCGCGATAGTTAGCGTGCCAAGGAATCGACCGGCGTAACGACCATCAGAAGCTTTGCTACCGAATCGCCCACATTCTTTCCGCGATGGGGTTTTTCGCAGTTGAAGTGTACGCAATCGCCTGGCTCGAGAATCGCTACGTGGTCATTGATTTCAAACTCGAGCCGGCCCTCCAACAAATACAGGACCTCTTCACCTTTGTGCACTAGGGACTCGTTGGGTAGCGACTCTCCCGGAAGGTAGGTCAGCTCAAACGCGCTCATCTGCTGGTCCGCCAACGTGCCGCTGGTCAGTCGGTACGTGTATCCCTTGCCCTCCATCGGCGCGCCACGACTCCTGTCCTTCGCACGACTGACTACGAAATCAGGCTGGGTGTCTTCCCCGGAACCTTCAAAAAAGTCTCGTAGCGGAATGCCGAGCCGGTCAGCGATAACGATCAGATTGGAAATCGACGCATTTGTCTCCCCACGCTCGAGGCGAGAGAGAAAACCGGCTGAGAGCGCAGTCTGCTCGCTCAGCGCGTCCAGCGTGAAGTCCTTGGCTTTCCTGGCGGCTCGAATCCGCCTCCCGAGCTGCCGCGAAACCGCTTCAACCCGCTGCTCAACGTTCATAGCGATGTATAGAAAATGTGCATGCAATGCACAAAATTGTACATCGAGCGCACAAGAAAGGTGTGGGTTAAAACCGACTGAAGCTAAGGGAAAACCACGATGGTTAGCTAAAAATCCCAACAGAACACGAGATAGAAGCATAAAACGCCGAAGAACGCCGATTCCTTTCGATCATATGCCGGGTTGCTTCATATCGGTGGTGCCTAACATACGCACGCAAATTTGCTCACAGAGAAAAAAACTTACGCAAGACACAATAGTGTGTACTATGCAAACAAATTTGCATGTGAAGAAATTTTCCTGTTGCTGCTCCCCTTCAAGGACCCCCATCATGTCGAGAAACCTGCAAACCGTAAAGCTCTCAACTCGCCTGCTTGTGGCCGGTGTGCCGCTTGCATTGGCTTCGTTCATGGCGCAAGCCCAGATCTCTGATGGCGTTGTCAGGATCGGGATACTCAACGACCAGTCCGGCCCATATTCGGACCTCGCAGGCAAAGGCTCCGTTGAAGCCGCACGTCTTGCAATCGAGGAGTTCGGAGGGAAGGTCGCTGGCAGCAAGGTGGAGTTGGTCGTAGGTGACCACCAGAACAAGGCGGATGTTGGTGCGACGAAGGCGCGTCAATGGTTTGACCGCGAAGGAGTAGACGCGATTGCCGACTTCTCGAATTCTAGTGTTGGCCTCGCCGTGCAAGGACTCGCGGCCGAACGCAAGAAGATTACGCTGGTCGCGGCGGCTTCGAGCGAATTTACCGGTAAGGCTTGCACCCCATATTCGACCCAGTGGGTTTACAACTCGTACAGCAATGGGCATGGCCTGGCCAAGATGCTAACCAAGCGAGGCTATGACTCTTGGTATCTGATGACTGTCGATTACGCATTTGGTCATGCGTTTGCCGCCGACATCCGAAAGACAGTCACTGACGCGGGCGGAAAAGTCCTCGGGGAAGTGAAGTTCCCCCTTAACTCCCCAGACCTCAGTTCCTATTTGATCCAGGCCCAGAACTCAGGAGCGAAAGTCGTGGTGTCGGCGAGCGCAGGGAGCGACATGACTTCCACGGTGAAGCAAGCCGCTGAATTTGGCATCACACGCAAGCAGTCCTTGGCCGCGCCTGCGGTGTTCATTACTGACGTCAACAGCATGGGTCTGAAGAGCGCGCAAGGCCTTCAGTTCCTCACCGCATTCTACTGGGACCGCAATGACCAGACCCGTGCGTGGTCGCGCAAGTTCTTCGAACGACGCAAGGCAATGCCAACTATGACTCAGGCTGGTGTGTACTCCGCCGTACGCCATTACCTGAAGGCCATTGAAGCGGCAAAAACGGACGACGGGACGGCGGTAGCGGAAAAAATGCGCGAGCTCCCAGTCAAGGACATGTACACGGACAACGGCTGGATTCGTGCGGACGGTCAGGTGATGCACGACATGTACCTCGTTGAAGTCAAAAAGCCCGCCGAATCCAAGGGCACTTGGGACTATTACAAGATCATCGAAACCGTACCAGCCAAGGAGGCATTCCAACCTCTGACGGAAAGCGCGTGTCCCCTCGTGCGCAAGTGACCGAAACATTAGAAGACCTTCCCATCATCCAAACATTGGAGAACTCTTGTGCAATACGACATCCAACTGACGCTGGACCAAGTTCATGCGCTCACCAAGCGCTTGCTTCTCGCTCAGGGCTTCAATGAACGCCATGCCAACGCCATCGCGAATACCGTCACCGCCGCGGAGCGCGATGAGTGCCGCCACCATGGTCTTTTTCGCATCCCGTTCTACGTCAATGCGTTGCGCGCTGGCCAAGCATCGGGCGATGCCGAGCCGACGGTATCGAAGTTGGCGCCCGCGGTGATCAAAGTCGACGCTCACTATGGCTTCTCGCCGCTCGCGTTGGAAGTCGCCGATGCTCCTCTGGCGGAGCTTGCCAAGGAGACCGGTATCGCGGCCGTGGCAATCAACAACGCGCTGAGCGTGTCTGCGCTCTGGCCTGAGGTTGAACGGCTCGCGGACAAAGGTCTGGTGGCGTTCTCTTTCGTGGCGGCAAGTCCCTACGTCGCACCTGCGGGTGGCACGAAGCCGCTCTATGGAACCAATCCGATGGCTTTCTCGTGGCCTCGCGCGAATCATCCGCCGGTCGTGTTCGACCAAGCTTCCAGCGCGAGCGCACGTGGCGAAATTCAGGTTCGTCTGCGCGACGGCCGCAATCTGGAGGAGGGCTGGGCGGTTGGTCCGGATGGCCAGCCGACAACCGATCCTGCCACGGCGCTGGCCGGCGCCCAGTTGCCGTTCGGTGGTGTGAAGGGCGCTGCAATCGCCATGATGGTTGAACTGCTGGCCGGGCCGCTTGTAGGCGACCTTCTTAGCTATGAAGCTGGTGAGAAGGATGTGGCGAACACTGGTGCGCCCTGTGGTGGTGAACTCATCATTGCCATCGACCCGGTACGTTGCATCCAAAACGGGGATCGCGCCGCTCAGCTCGCGCACGGCGAGCGTCTGTTCTCGAAGATCCTTGAGCAGAAGGGCACCCGTCTGCCTTCCGACCGTCGCTACGAAGCGCGCAAACGCACGGTGGTTGAAGGTGTCACGGTGCCCACCGCCCTGTATGAGCAACTCTTGGAGCTCACCACAGGGGAATATTCCGGCAAGCGCAACGCCTATGAAGGTGACGACCTGATCAAGGGCGTGCACCAGGTCGCAAACTGAGGTGTGTATCGTGTCCGACTATAAGCCCACCGAGAACACGCGAGTTCTCAGGCGCCCGGAGCGGGCGCACTATGACCGAGAGCTAGTTCACTCGATTATCGATGAGGCACTGGTGTGCCACGTCGGCTTCGTAGCAGACGGTACTCCGCGAGTGATTCCCACGACGATCCTGCGCGTCGATGAAAACGTCTACCTTCACGGCAGCCCGCAGAATCGAATGCTGACGACGCTAGCGGAAGGTGCCCCTGCTTGCATCTCCATTACGCATGTGGACGGTATCGTAGCCGGCCGGTCCGGTTTCGGATGCAGCGTGGACTACCGCTCCGTGGTCATATTCGGCAAAGGCGAGATCGTCGACGACCCGGAGGAAAAAGCCAAGCTGCTATATGCAGTCATCGACTCTGTGCTGCCCGGTCATAAAGTGCGGCAGCACAAGGATAGCGAGATTGGGGCGACCCTGGTTCTGAGATTTCCTCTTAATGAAGTTTCAGCCAAGGTCCGCGATATCGGGGTGAAGGATGTCGAGTCCGATTACGACCTGGATGCGTGGGCAGGCGTCATCCCGCTCAGGATCGTATCAGGAGAAGTTCAAGACGATGTCCGTCTGAAGCCCGGCATCACCACGCCAGAATACGCTCGAAACTATCTCGGGCCGTCCCGGAAGCAGTATTAAGCCGACGGCGGGGCCGCGAACGCGGCTTCGCCTGTCTTCGGCCACATACAAGGTGGTGGCCGGAAACCATATCAGGTACTTCAATGTCGTCGAATGTCTTAGAGGTTGAAGGGCTAACAAAACACTTCAACGGCTTTTGCGCGGTTGATGGCGTGAATCTTAGCGTCCGAAGGGGAAGCATCCATGCGCTGATCGGTCCGAACGGTGCGGGGAAGTCGACTTGCTTCAACTTGCTCACGAAGTTCCTAGAGCCGTCTGCTGGAACCATTCTCTTCGATGGTGTGGATATTACGAGAGAGAAGCCGGCTCAGATTGCACGCCGAGGCATCATCCGTTCGTTTCAAATCTCAGCGGTTTTCCCGCACATGACGGTGCTCGAGAACGTGCGCTTCGCGCTGCAGCGCAAGCTCGGCACGTCTTACCACTTTTGGCGGAGTGGCAGGACTCTGCTGGTCTTGAACTCACGAGCCATGGAACTCCTGGAGGAAGTCGGGCTGTCGGAGTTCGCTGAAACAACGACGGTAAATCTCTCCTATGGGCGAAAGCGGGCCCTCGAAATCGCTACAACGCTGGCCATGGAGCCAGAGTTGATGCTTCTTGATGAGCCAACCCAGGGCATGGGCCACGAAGACATCGAGCGGGTAACCAAACTAATTAAGGAAGTTTCGCGCGGCCGCACCATTCTGATGGTCGAGCACAACATGAACGTGGTGTCATCCATCGCCGACAACATCACCGTGCTGCAGCGCGGCGCCATTCTCGCCGAAGGTCCATACGCTGACGTCTCAAAGGACCCACGCGTGATGGAAGCTTACATGGGCGCTGCAGAAGCCGAACTGGAAGGAGCACACTGAGATGGGAGCGACTACATCGAGGACGGCAGCTCTTGAGATTTCTGGCCTGCATGCATGGTACGGCGAATCGCACATTCTGCACGGAGTAGACCTGACCGTTAACCGCGGCGAGGTGGTGACGCTCCTTGGTCGGAATGGCTCCGGCCGTACTACCACGCTACGCGCAATTATGGGACTGACAGGCGCGCGCAACGGGTCCATCAAGGTAGACGGCCAAGAGACGATTAGCCTGCCCACGCACAAGATCGCGCACTACGGCATCGGCTACTGCCCCGAGGAGCGAGGAATTTTTTCAAGCCTCTCGTGCGAAGAGAACTTGCTGCTGCCGCCAGTGCTAAAGCGTGCGGACGCAGGCATGAGCGAGGCGGAGATCCACGAGATGTTTCCGAATCTTCGGGAGCGCAAGCAGAGCCAGGGTACCCGCCTATCGGGAGGCGAGCAACAGATGCTGGCGGTGGGACGAATCCTCCGCACAGGCGCCAATTTGCTACTACTCGATGAAATTTCAGAAGGGCTTGCGCCAGTTATCGTCCAGGCACTGGCACGCATGATCTTAATGCTCAAGAGAAAGGGCTACACCGTGGTGATGGTCGAGCAGAATTTCCGCTTTGCCGCGCCGCTGGCCGACCGATTCTACGTGATGGAGCACGGCACCATCGTCGAGCGCTTCGCTGCGCACGAGCTGCAGGCAAAGATGCAGGTATTGAACGAACTCCTCGGCGTTTGAACTCGGCAACCAGGAAACCACTTCATGAATTTCGATATAGGAATCCCGCTGCCGGCGCTGATGTCGCAGCTGCTGCTGGGCCTCGTCAATGGCGCGTTCTACGCAATGCTAAGCCTGGGACTTGCAGTCATCTTCGGCCTGCTCAGCGTGATCAACTTCGCACACGGCGCGCTCTTCATGCTCGGCGCAGTCTTGGCTTGGGCTGGGATGGAGTATGTCGGATTGAGCTACTGGACCATGCTGCTGCTGGCGCCTCTCATTGTGGGCGTGGTCGGCGTAGTCATCGAGAAGACGATGCTGCGTTTCATTTACAAGCTTGACCACATCTACGGCCTACTACTAACTCTTGGCGTCACCCTGGTAATCGAGGGCGTGTTGCGCTCGATCTACGGGGTGTCAGGATTGGCGTATTCGCCGCCGGATGCACTACTAGGTGCAACAGACCTTGGATTCATGATTTTGCCGAACTACCGCGCATGGGTCGTGGCCGCCTCGGTGGTGGTCTGCACGGCGACATGGTTCACGATTGAAAAAACCAAGCTCGGTGCCTACCTGCGTGCCGGCACTGAGAACCCGAAGATGGTCGAAGCCTTTGGTGTCAACGTGCCGCTCATGGTTACGCTGACATATGGATTCGGTGTGGCCCTGGCTGCGTTCGCCGGCGTTCTCGCTGCACCGGTTATCCAGGTGTCTCCTCTCATGGGCCAGAACTTGATCATCATCGTGTTCGCAGTAGTGGTGATTGGCGGAATGGGTTCGATTATGGGCTCTATCGTGACCGGTCTGGGCCTCGGTGTCATAGAAGGCCTAACCAAGGTGTTCTATGCTCAGGCTTCATCCACGGTCGTCTTCTTCATCATGGTAATCGTATTGCTACTTCGTCCTGCTGGACTCTTTGGAAGAGAGAAATAATGAACGGACATACAGGACAAGCGATGCGTGCAGCCGATGCAACGAGCGGACTGTGGGGGGCAGACAGGAATCAATGGATGGGTCGGGCAGCCGCTTGCGTTGGGATCCTCCTGGCACTGGCCTTGGCGCCGTTCTATGGTGCTTATCCGGTACTTCTGCTAAAGCTACTTTGCTTCGCTTTATTCGCGTGTGCTTTCAATCTGCTGATTGGATTCACTGGGCTTCTTTCCTTTGGCCACGCCGCATTTTTTGGTGGAGCTGGTTACATTGCAGGGTACGCAATGAAAGCGTGGGGCGTGACGCCGGAACTCGGGCTCGTTCTCGGCTCAGGCGCGGGAGCTGCGCTTGGCTACGTCGTCGGTTCCTTGGCAATTCGAAGGCAAGGCATCTACTTTGCGATGATCACGCTAGCTCTAGCTCAAATGCTGTATTTCATCTTCCTGCAAGCGCCATTTACAGGCGGTGAAGATGGTCTTCAGGGAATTCCGCGAGGCAAGCTGTTTGGCCTGCTCTCGCTCGAGGATGACTTGACGCTCTACTACTTTTCCCTGGTAGTTTTGGTGGCGGCATTCGCTCTAATCGTCCGAACCGTCAATTCCCCCTTCGGCCAGGTATTGAAGGCTATCAAGGAGAACGAGCCGCGCGCAGTTTCCCTCGGCTACGACACAGATAGGTTCAAACTCATTGCGTTCGTGATATCAGCCGCGCTCTCCGCGCTTGCCGGCACGCTGAAGACCCTCGTGCTTGGGTTCGAGACGCTCACAGACGTGCACTGGACTATGTCAGGCGCAGTTATTCTTATGACTCTTGTGGGTGGTCTCGGCACACTCACCGGGCCGATCGTAGGTGCCATCGTGATTGTCGCAATCGAAAACAAGCTGGGCGATGTCGGGTCCTTTCTTGCGTCGTCGACGGGGCTCCCTTGGTTCGAGACGCTGGGCGAATCCGTGTCAATGGTCACTGGCCTCATCTTTATCGTATGTGTCCTGACTTTCAGGCAGGGGCTCGTTGGTATGGCTTCCAAACTGCGCAGCCCGACGCGATGAGCGCCTAACAGTCCTTTGCACAGAGAGTATCTGTCTGGCTGATTTGGTGCCGCCGATCGAGCAGGGAAGCCTTATCCGGAAATTCGTCTACTTAAACCAGCGGAGTGGTGGTGGAACACACGCACGTTGCCTACCACAAGCTTTTCCCGTCTACATAGGGCCGGCACAAACCGCCTCTCCGCTCATCAAATATAGGAACGTTATGAACAGCATCCTGCCTCAGAATGAACCCGTACTCAGCTACGGCCCCGATTCGGGTGAGCGGGCTGGCATCCTAGCTGCACTGAAGCAGCACGCCGGCGTCGTCACGGAGATCCCGCTTCTCATCGGAGGCCAACGGTTCAGTGGGATTCGCACACAGTCCTTGCACGCCCCTCACGACCATCGTCGTCAGCTCGCCACGGTCAGCCAAGCTGGACCCGCAGAGGTAGGCCAGGCAATCGCGGCCGCCACTGCCGCACAGCATGAGTGGGCTGCGATGCCTTTCGAAGCGAGAGCTGCCATTTTCCTTCGCGCGGCGGATATGCTCGCGGGCCCTTGGCGACAGAAGCTCAATGCTGCAACGATGCTTGGCCAAAGCAAGACGGTATTTCAGGCAGAAATCGACTCCGCATGCGAACTGATTGACTTCCTGCGGTTCAACGTATCCTTCGCGCGCGACATGCTGCAACAGCAGCCATTGTCTGGCCCGGGTATGCGCAATGCGCTGGACTATCGCCCTCTTGAAGGCTTTGTCTATGCTGTCACGCCGTTCAACTTTACTGCAATCGCAGGCAACCTACCTTGTGCGCCCGCGTTGCTTGGCAACACGGTCGTATGGAAGCCTGCTTTCACTGCCTCGCTGAGCAACTACTTATTCATGGAACTGCTCGAGGCGGCCGGCCTACCCCCTGGCGTGATTAACTTTGTACCAGGGTCTGCCGCGAGCGTTTCGGAGACAGTTCTCGACTCATCGGACTTCGCCGGACTGCACTTCACTGGTTCTACTGAGGTCTTCGATTCTCTGTGGCAACAGGTGTCACGCCGGTTGCCGAATTACCGGAGCTATCCGCGCCTGGTGGGGGAAACCGGGGGCAAGGACTTCATACTGGCGCATCCCTCGGCTGATCCGGATGCCGTAGCCGTGGCGCTCCTTCGAGGTGCGTTCGAATATCAAGGGCAGAAGTGTAGTACCGCGTCTCGTGCATATGTCCCGGCTTCGCTTTGGCCACGCATTAAGTGCCGCCTGCTCGACGACTTGACCACTCTGCGCATGGGCGACGTTGAGAATTTGGGCAATTTCATCGGCGCCGTCATCGACCGCAAGGCGTTCGAACGAATTGCTGGCTACATCAACAATGCGCGTTCGGCAGGCGAGAGCATACTGGCCGGGGGCATTTGCGATGACAGCCATGGCTACTTCGTCACGCCCACTGTCATTGAAGTCGAAGACCCACAGGCAGTCACAATGCGCGAGGAGATTTTCGGCCCCGTGCTTTCTGTGATGGTCTACCCGGATCGCGCGTGGTCCGAGATTCTGGCAACGGTTGATGGTACGAGCCCCTACGCCCTGACGGGCGCGGTGTTCGCCAACGACAGGTTGGCATTGGAAGAGGCCAGCCAGCGCCTGCGGTTCAGCGCTGGGAACTTCTACTTCAATGACAAGCCTACCGGGGCGGTAGTGGGGCAGCAGCCGTTCGGTGGCGGGCGCCGCAGCGGAACAAATGACAAGGCCGGTTCGGTATTGAACCTCCAACGCTGGACCTCCCCGAGGACCGTCAAGGAGACCTGGGTGCCCGCAAAGAATTACCGTTATCCGCACATGAGTTGACCCTCAGGTGGCCGTGCGACGCAGCGATAACCCTCATTCCGCTTCCATGATGCTTGCGTCCGCATATAGATGCGGACGCAATCCGGCTCGCTCTCGGCTGAAATAGCTTGGCGTGCCGGACTTCTCGCGTTTTCCAGCGAGCTACTGTTGCCGATCGCCAATACCGCCAGCGGTAGCCGCTATATCCGCTAGCATTCACCTCGATCCAACTGATTGATCCGTAATGGATTTCTCATCCGCTGTGACGTCTACCACTGTTGCTGATAGGCAACGCGTTTTGGGGCGTCGGGTCCACTAATTCCGCCAGCCTGGGTCAGCCGTTCAGTTAATCGCCTAATGTGACTAAGACCACTGTCTTGGACACGCGATGAGGATTGCAACGAAGCGCGAGCTGGCGATTGCTTACGTCCGCTTGGGAGGGCTCCTCTCTCGCGTAAGCAAGCCGAATGCTGGCAAATTGCTTGGAATCCATTGGGCGACGGTTTATCACTTGCGCCGGCGCTTCCTCGCGGATCCTGTGGCGAGCGCGTTGATACCGTATGAACGAGGTCCCAAAGTGGGAGATACGCGTCTAGCGGCGACTGTCGAGGAAATTGTGAGGGAGGTACTTACCGATTGGCTGCCGCGACAGCCTCATCTTGCTCATCCGCTCTTCGAGCTCGTCGTCGAAATCCGGAAGCGATGCGCAGCGGCAAGTATTAGTCCGCCAAGCAGATCTACCATTTCGCGACGCTGGCGCGCACATCGGGAAGAAGAGGCCCTTCGGCTCGCAACGCTGCCGGGTTCTGAGATTCCCGTGAAGTGTACTAAAGATGGGTCTTCCGCAATTTGTGTGACGACGGCGAATTCGCGTGGAGGACCCTTGCCGGCGTCTTTTTCGCCCCACTACCACGTTCTTCTTACTGACTAACGTAAGCGAGCACGCCAGCCTCGTCCTGGCCGCACGAACTCACGCGCCGACGATAGCGACCGGACTAGCGGGTCCAGTAGGACAAGGCAGGCCGGTTTAGTTTGGCTTCAACACCCGCAGCCGCAGAAGCTCGATATTGGCGCGGAACATTTGGCGCTTGAGGAGCTTGAGCCGGTTGACATGACCCTCGGTCTGGCCATTGCTCCATTGCAGCCTGAAGGCCGCCCGCACAGCCGGTAAGTCGGAGCTCAGGCTTTGCGCGAACCGACGCATTTCCTCAGCGTCGCAGCACGACAAACGTTTCAACCATCGATCGAAATGCAGCACACTTCGCCGGTGCATGAGTCCGAGAAACTCCCGCGCGAGACTGCGGACCTCGCCCACCACGGGTTCGATCTTGCACAGCGCCTTCACGAACCGCTCGTGGTCCGCGCTTTTTGGCTCCTCGATTGCGAGGTTCCTCCATCCGACTAGCCATCCGAACACGCGTCGGGCCGACGGCATCGGCATCGTGGGCTGCAGGACAAGCGGGGTCTTGCCCAACGGATAGAGGAGGCGGGTCACGCAACTCTGCACGCAGGCGGGACTGCCCTTATAGCCGCGCTGCTTGAGTTCTTGCCAGATCAGTTCAGGAAAGCGACAGCCCTGGATGATTCGTTCCTCGATATAGTCGCGATAGGGATCCAAAGGCGTCGGACCCCGCGCCTTGGATGCGCGCTCGAGGAATGCCCCAGCATGGACGAACTTCTGCACGGTTGCTGCGCTGATTGAGAGTTCGCGCGCGATTCCTCTGATCGTGCCGCCCTGGGCGCGTAGCGCCATCAACTGCTTGTACAACGCCAGCCGTGTGGCGCGTCGCTGATCGCTCAGACGCTCCCATGACCGTTGTGAGTTTCGGCGCGGAATCCCCTGCCGGTCCAGAGGCGTCGGACCCTGCGCCCTGGGTACGCGCTCGGGGAATGCTCCGGCCTTGACGTACTTCTGCACGGTTGCTGCGCTGATTGAGAGTTCGCGCGCGATTCCTCTGATCGTGCCGCCCTGGGCGCGTAGCGCCATCACCTCCTTATACAACGCTAGCCGCTTGGCGCGCCGCTGAGCGCTCAGACGCTCCCATGACCGTTGTGAGCTTCGGCGCAGACCGTGCCGGCCCAGGGTCACCCTACTGACGTTTACTTGCTGGGCGGCTTGGCGCAATTGTGGCCCGAGTCGGTATAGCAGCCGCTCGACGTTGTCGCGCAGGTTGCTCAGCAAATGCCAGCGATCCGAGACTTGCTTGGCTGCCGGCAGCGCGAGGTCGACCGCTTCGGAATAGGCCCCGGCCCGGTCCCTGGCGACGATCTCGATCGATGGGTGCGCACGCATCCACGCAGCCACTGCAATGGCGTCCCTACCTGCGAACACTTCGATCGGCTCACGTCGCTCCAAGTCGACGATGATCGTTCCGTACTGGTGACCGCGCGCGATCGCCCAGTCATCGATGCCGACGACCCGCGGTTGTGGTTTGCGCTTGCGCTCAGGTACTCTGCGCAATTCTCGCAGCACGGTGTCAGCACTGGTGCGCAAGCCCAAGGCGTCGGCAAGCCGGGCTGCTGCCTCACCACCGAGGGCGTGGCCCAGCGCGTACAACGCCCGAGCCTGCGATCGCGTACGACGTTGATACCGACCGGCCAAGGCGTGGATGTTCTCGGCAAACGTACGACGAGGGCAGTTGGCGTTCATACACTTGAAGCGACGTACCTCAATAGCGAGAACGACCCGCTGCTCGAGCATTGGACGTTCTTCCAGCTTGCGCACATAGCGGCCGTGGAGTCGGTGACTCCAGCGATGGCAGGCCGGGCACGGTGCCCTGCGAACTGTACTGCGGGCTTCGACAGTAATGGTCTCCCCTTGCACTTCGCTGGAGACGAAGCGCTTGCCCACACGGGCGAGAATACGTTCGATCCCACCGAGAACTTGCCTCATGGTAACGATCAACGGAGACCAATTCGGCTGGAAATCAAGGCCTTGACTCGGCCGTCACACAAAGTGCGGGAGACCCATCTTTACTACGTTTCACAGTGACTACGCGGCTTCGCTCTCGTTGAGTAAAAGGAGCGTTCTCGCGAATCATGCCTAAAATAGGCTGCAAATCTCAGCCGGGGAACCCAATGCAAGGTGGCCTTGCCGCAGTGTGAGAGTAGGCGCGCAGGGGACACGCATTCACCGAACTGCGGAAGTAAAGATGATGCAATGAGCGTAATCACGGCGCGAATCAAGGTTACTTCACAAAGGGAGCGCGATTACTACACTTCACGCTGATGCATCGCATCAAGGTAGGCTGAGCGCGCAGCAATGCAGCAACGGCCGCCACAGCCATTGCTAATGAAGTGCAGTTAATCGCCTGGTTCGAACCACAACCTCAGACATGCTGGCTTGCAAGGGGTGGGGCCGTCGTCGGCCGTCACTACTTTCAGCGGTTCAGCTGACCGCGCTTTTTTGACGCCCCGATCCGGACGGGAGTCATCTTTCCGCCTCAAGCATAATTTCATTTTCGTGAAATAATCTTGGAAGCATAGGACCTGATCAGGACCGGCGTCGTTCCCGGATGCGCTTGTCCATGGGGGCGGAAATGCCCTTGGCTTGGCCTGCTGGCTCGCCTATGACTTACTGGTCCAGCCAATCCGGTGCCGCTCCTGCGTAGCGTCATGGCATGCATCCTCCTCGCTATGCAGGATCGGCGAGCGAGCTACTGACAAATCTTGCAGGCATGGTGCCGTGCTGAGCAGCTTGCAGCATTTTGGTGCGGCCGAACGCTCCTTGCCAGCATGCTGTACTGATACTGACGGTATAAATGTAGACATGCGATGGCCCCCGGTGTCAGCATAGTTGTCGTGTTACCTGATTTCGATTGACCCGGTCTGGGGGCGGTAGAGTCAGAGTGAATGAGAGCCTATTCAGCAGAGAGAAAGGAAGCGCTGTTGCGCCGCATGATGCCTCCTGAGAATGCCTTGGTGTCGGCGCTGGCAAAGCAGACGGGGATCACTGAGCAAACGCTGTATGCTTGGCGTCGACAGATGAAAGCGCAAGGAGTCCCGGTGCCGGGAGATGGAAAGAACCCCGAGGCCTGGTCCTCGGAAGACAAGTTTGCGGTGGTGCTGGAAACCGCGCCGCTCAATGAAGCGGAATTGGCGGAGTATTGCCGCCGCAAGGGTCTTTACGCGGAGCAGATCGCTGCCTGGCGAGAGGCCTGTCGATCGGCCAATGCCAACGCCGGTGAACAGGCGCGAGAACAACGGCTTCAGTCCAAGGGTGACAAGAAGCGCATCCAGCAGCTTGAGAAGGAATTACAGCGAAAGGAGAAGGCGCTGGCGGAAGCGGCCGCACTGCTCATCCTGAGAAAAAAAGCCCAGGCGATTTGGGGAGAAAAAGAGGACGACTGATCAGCGTCCCAGATCGCCAGTTGTGTATATCGTTGATTCGAGAGGCAGAACGCTCAGGCTGCCGACTGGCCCAGGCTTGCGACGAGTTGGGTCTGAGCTTGCGCACCTTCCAGCGCTGGGTTCAGGAGGGCGATGAGGTGGTCGCAGATGCTCGCACCACCACTGAGCGGCCAGCGCCAGCCAACAAGCTCAGCGAGCCGGAACGCCAGCTAATTCTTGAGGTAGCCAACAGCGTGGAGTTTGCCAGTTTGCCGCCCAGCCAGATCGTCCCGACGCTGGCGGACCGCGGCCAGTACGTGGCCTCGGAGTCGAGCTTTTATCGTGTCTTGCGTAGTGCGTCGCAGCAGCATCACCGTGGTCGTGCGCGCAAGCCCTCGGCCCGGGTGGTGACCAGCCATTGCGCCACCGGACCCAATCAGGTGTGGAGCTGGGACATCACCTGGATGCCAGCGGAAATCAAGGGGCAGTATTACTACTGGTACATGATGCTGGACGTGTTCAGCCGCAAGATCGTCGGTCACGAAGTGCATCGGGCGGAATCGGCGGAGTTGGCGGCGTTGCTCATGCGGCGATCCAGTTTGGCCGAAGGTCTGGCTGGACGTCCTCTGGTTCTGCACTCGGATAATGGCGGTCCAATGAAGGGCGCGACGATGCTGGCCACCCTGGAAAACCTGGGGGTGATCGCTTCGTTCAGCCGGCCGCGCGTAAGCAATGACAACCCCTACGCCGAGTCGCTGTTCCGGACCTGCAAGTATCGGCCGGACTACCCGCGCCAAGCATTCGGCAGCGTGGACGAGGCACGCGCATGGACGCAGCGATTCGTGCGTTGGTACAACCACGAGCACAAGCATAGTGGGCTGAAATTCGTGACACCGGCGCAGCGCCATAGCGGTATATCCGCAGCGGTGCTGGCTCAACGAGAAGCGGTCTATGCAGAGGCGAAGGCCAGAACGCCAGAGCGCTGGTCAGGGTCGACACGGAACTGGAGCTTGGCCGACAAAGTCTGGCTCAATCCGGAACGGATTGAGCCAGCAGAACTAAAGCAGGTTGCGTGAGGTGACGCGACAAGTACGTTGACAAACGCCGATGGTCGTCACCAGTTTCTTTCCGACTCCCGAACCGCAGCGCTCCAATCTTTGCTTCACTTACTGTGGACTTCCTACACCATCGCTATTCCTTGTGGATTCTTTCGAGTCGATCTGATATCCCTTCTAGACGCTGGATTTGCCTATCGAGCGAGTTCCTGCTGTCGTCACAGCGAATGCCAGAGATAACAAAGGACATTACCTGATCCGCAACTAGCTCTGCATCCAGGGGGGTACGGCCAGCGACAAAACCCCATGTATGGTGCTCGATTCCACCGAAGATCATATCGCGCGCCAGGCCCAAGGGAAGATCGGCTCGGAACGCACCCTCATTGACACCCTGCTGGATGACGTCAAGAATCAGGCCGGTGTAGCGCTTGTTCAGTTCGTACAGATTCGAGCTTGGATAGTCGGCCTCCGAGCGGACTTCGCGGAACATCAAGCGCGTCAGGGCGGGGTTGCTAACGATGGCCTGCAGGTGACGCCAGATCAAAAATCGCAGGCGGCCGTGCACGTCGACCACGCCGGTCAGGTTGCGTTCGTAATCCGTGACCAGTTCCTGGTACCACGACTCGATGACCTTGAGCAGTAACTCACGCTTGGTTTCGAAATACTTGTAGATCGTGCCCTCGACGATGCCGATGCGTGCCGCAATCTCAGAAACGGCTGTGTTCTCGTAGCCGCGTTCGGTGAAAACTTGGCGCGCCACGGCCAAGATGTTGTCCACGCGTTCTTCGCGTCCGAGCCGAACACCCGGTCGTTTTGCTGTCGAGCTCAACGCTGCTTTCCTTTCAGTCCGATGCCCCATCGACCAAGGCGGAATCGATCCGACTGACCGATAACCGTTCCCGCGGCACCCGCAGGGGGCTGATTCATTAATGCCTCGGCGACCATTCTACCTTGCAGATCGTGGCGCAGCGGGGCCACGCCGCCGGAAAGAGACGCGATGGTCTGCGGGTAACTAGGTCACTTCTTGCCACCCGGTTGGTCGAGAAGCGATGTCCACTCAAGGAGGTGGCCAATTTACTGGGTCATGGAAACATGGATACCACATTCCCTCTGAGCGTGCCACCCATGCGAGTGGACGTTGTCTCAGGTTCTGGCCGCGGACTGCTTAATAAACCCTCACTATCCTCCACATGGACAGCGTCCGGAACTGTCACGCGCCACGGTAAGCAAGCGAAACTCCCGGCGTGACGTCTTTTATGATTTGCGCAGCGAAAATTAAGTTCCTCATTTTGAGAAAGAGGATGTTCACGCATTTCCAACTTCTTGTTGTGAGTAAATAATCTCTTCGATGCTGTCCAAAACAACGAGCTAAGAGCGGTGTCAAATTTTGCAACTTCCAAAAAATAATCAAAGTTTATAAATGCAATCAGCGGGAAAATATCAACGGCGGAGGCAAAACACAGGATTTTCATCCTGGCATCTCCTGACATTGAATAATGGTGATAAAAGTGGATAAGACCCTCGGATCTATCCTGTGAGTCAGAAGCTGCTACAGCTTCGCGTGCTTTTTTTGAAAGCTCTTTTACTTCGTTTAGTAAAGATGTAAAGGCCTGGGCAGGAGGCAACTCAACCGTCTTGAAAAGAGATTTTGAGGTGTAAGATGGCATGCTGAAGGGGGAGTATGTCGTGGGGATCCGCACCAACGCAAACAACTGGGAAAGACTGAGGATAAGGTCATTCCGAGCCGCAATGCCATTGGAAGCTCGCGCAGATGCTGGTTGGTCTAGGCGACCGTGACGCCGCCCAGAAAGTCCACGGTCAAAGACAAGCATGTTCACATGCGCATCGTCTTTTACAACTCCAAGCCATAGCTGCGCTGGGACGGCGTTAGGTTTTAATTTTGTCTCCATTAGACGCCACAAATGAGAGAACGCTCTTGCGAAACGCCTCTGTGCGCGAACAAAGGAGAAACGAGTCCCGCTCGCGTTCCAATTGCGCAGCTAAATCGGCTTGCCGGTCATGAAGGAAAAGCGCTTTTGCTGCCCTTGATGGACTGTTGGCTAAGCGCTGTACAACTCGGTCAACTTCAGACTCGGCATCCGAGTCGTCCACGACTTGATACACCAGGCCCAAGCGTTCCGCCTCGTTCATCTCAATGGTGTCCGAGAGCAAGAAGAGTTGCAATGCGCGTTGTGGACCCAGCCGTTCTCGTAATACATAGCTGAGACCCATGTCAGAAGTGGTCGCCAGCTTCGGATAGGCGGGAACCAACTGCGCAGATCGAGTCGCAATCAGTACATCACAAGAAAGTGCCAATGTCATGCCGCCCCCCGCCGCGATGCCGCGTAGGAGTCCGACCACCGGTACGGGAAGCGCGGCAAGGCGCAGCATTTCCTCGTGAGCAGGCTGGATCAGGGAGTCAATATGGTCGGGCAAGTTAGCAATATGCTCAGCCATCTCCTTCACATTGGCGCCGGCGCAGAATATCGACCCCTCTGCACGCAGAACAACACAACGAAGGTCGTCTCGCTTATGAAGTTGTTGAACATGTTGCTGTAGAGTGGCGAGCCAGCTACGGTCAATCACATTCTTCTTCTCGGGGCGGCACAGTGTAAGCGTTGCAATTCCGTCGGAAACTTCCAAGCGAATCGGCAATTCATCCTTCATTATTCTTCCTTAGAAATAATGGATGAGGATTAGACAGACTTTCAATCATTAAGGATTGTGAACGCGGTGCGAGGATACCTGATTCCATACATTCAAAAGTGATGGAAGAGCGCCTTACCTTACCTGAGGTAACGCGCCTTTGATTCCCTGGTGCGTTCGAGAACTAGACACGCTCGAAAATAGCCGCGATGCCTTGTCCTCCACCGATGCACATGGTTACGAGCGCATACTTTCCACCAGATCGATGGAGTTCATAGATGGCTTTAACTGTGTTGATCGCCCCGGTTGCACCAACGGGATGACCGAGTGATATCCCGGAGCCGTTTGGGTTGACTTTGGCGGGATCGAGATCCAGTTCTCGGGAGACGGCATAGGCTTGCGCAGCGAACGCTTCATTTGACTCAATGACATCGAGATCGGAGATACGAAGGCCCGCACGTTGCAGAGCCAAACGCGTCGCCGGAATCGGGCCGATTCCCATGAATTCTGGTTCAACACCCGCTTGCGCGTAGGCGACCAAACGCGCTAGTGGGCGAAGGCCCAGGGCCTTTACTTTGGATTCCGCAGCCAATACTACCGCTGCAGCCCCGTCATTGATTCCAGATGCATTTCCCGCTGTCACGGTACCGTCTTTCTTGAAGACAGGCTTCATACTGGAAAGAGAGTCAAGCGAGACCTCCGCTCGAACGTGTTCATCGGTATCGAATAGGGTGGTCCCCTTGCGTGATTTCAACTCAATCGGGACAATCTGCTCATCAAATCGGCCATCTGCGATCGCCTTTGCAGCGCGCTGCTGACTTTCATAAGCCAGTGCATCCTGCATTTCGCGGGTGATCCCGTATCGAGCAGCGACGTTCTCAGCGGTGATGCCCATGTGAATTCTTTGCCACGGATCATGAAGAATTCCGTTCATATAATCGATGACGGAAGCATCTCCCATCCGCGCTCCCCACCGCGTCGTGGGAAGAATATAGGGGCCTCGGCTCATGGATTCCGCGCCACCTCCGATCGAAATATCCGTGTCGTTTAGCGCAATTGTTTGAGCAGCAGAAATGATTGCTTGCAAGCCCGATCCGCAAAGACGGTTTACGTTGAAAGCTGGCGTTTCCTTTGGGATCCCTGCATCAATTGCCGCAACCCGAGCGAGATAGGCATCCTGGGGTTCGGTTGGAATGACATTTCCCAACACCACATGCCCGATTTCGTCCGCTGGCAGACCCGCACGCTCGGACGCAGCTTTGACTACGGTCGTAGCCAGCTTGGTCAGTGGAATGTCCCTCAGTGAGCCGCCGTAGGTCCCAATCGCGGTTCGAGCGCCGCCAACAACATAAATGTCACGCATCGTAGTCATTTCCTAATTTCACGGCTATGTAGTAGCCGTCTCCTGTTTTTACAGCGTTGGTTACCGTTCAGGGGTGCTGCCGGAATTATCGAAAAACTTTTTGAATTCTTTTCGCAATTCTGCCTTCTGAATTTTTCCAGTTGCAGTTTTGGGTAGTTGATTAACGAAGACAATTGCCTTCGGACATTTGAATGGACTAATCACATTGCGGAGACGGGCGAGAAGATCCGCCTCGTCGAGGTTAGCACCCGGCCGGGTGACGACGACAGCGGTAACGGCTTCCGTCCATCGTTCGTGTGGCAAGCCGATGACTGCTACCTCGGTAATATTGGGTTCAATCTCATAAAGCGCCTTCTCGATCTCAAGTGATGAGATATTCTCGCCGCCGCTCTTAATGACATCCTTGTTGCGGTCGTGAAACCAGAGAATTCCATCGGCATCGAAATGGCCAATGTCGCCCGAATGAAACCAGCCAAATCGGAACGCTTCCTCCGTTGCCTTTTCGTTGTCCAAGTAGCCGGTGAGAGTTTGGGGACTACGGTAGACGATCTCGCCCATCTGCCCCTGTGGCAGTAGACGTCCCTCATCATCCATGATGGACACCTGTACATTAACAGCCGGGGTACCCACCGCACCGGGGTGGGAGAGTTGATGTTCCGGACGGAAGAAGGTCGCGACCGGGCTCATCTCGGTTTGGCCGAACATTAGGGAGAAGTCGCAGCCTAAAGTATCAAGTGCCGCTCGCAGTTCCGGCTCAGGCATGACGGCCATCGCGTAGACCGCAAGCCTCAGACTCGCAATACCGCGCGGCCTGGCCTGCTGTTCCTCGACCAAGGAACGGTACATCATCGGAAGGGCGAACAAGACGCTGAGAGATTCTCGCTCGATGGCGTCGAGCAGTGCAGCAGTCTCGAACCCCTTCATGATGCAAATGGAGGCGCCGACTGCAATCGCAGGGGTGCAGATCGCATTCAGTTGCGCGGTATGAAACATCGGCATGAAAGCGGCTACGCAATCGCGATCCGACATCCGCGTGTCAATGGCTGTGCCCAGGGAGTTGAGATAGACTGCCAGGTGATTTCCGACAACTCCCTTGGGGGCGGATGTCGTCCCGCTTGTGTATAGATAGGATAGCGGCGCGCGATCATCGATAAGATGAGCCGGCTCTTGTTCAGATTGATCACTGCATAGAGCTTCAAAGGTGCGAACCAGGAATTGTGAGGGGAGCCGCTGTGCCTCGAATTCATCGCCAATCACGAACACATCACACACCGCCGCACTACTTTGTGTTCCGCTCAAGAACTGGTCGAGTCGATTATGCCCGACTATCGCGCCTTTTACGGACGCATGCTCCAAGACATATGCGATCTCTTTGTCTCGCCAGAACAGATTAATAGGAACACATACTGCACCAAGCTTGGCGCATGCGAAATACGTGACCAAAAATTCCGCACAGTTGTCCGACATCAGGGCAAGGGAGTCGCCGGGTTTGTACCCTAAAGAGGATAGGCCGTTTGCAAGGCGATTGGACCATGTATTGAATTGTTGGAAACTAAATCGACGCGCACCGTCAATAAGTGCGGTCTTATTGGGGGAGCGCGCGGCGCTCCGTGTCAGTAGATCGCCGACGTTGACGCGCTGAGCCAGATTTCTCGCGAGATTATCCATTTGGTTCTGAAATCGATGAGTGTTAAGCCATTCTGGGCAATGGCGAATCAACTTGTTTCCTGATCGTAGGAAATTGACAATTTGGCTAGTTCTTGGCGGATCACCTTGCCGGTAGTGCTTCTCGGAATATCTTCATGGAGAAGGAATTGAATATAGCGTGGTCGTTTGTAGGCTGATAGTCGTTTCCTACACCAGTCGTCAATCTCGCTTAAAGGTGCTGAGTGTCCTGATCGCAACACGATAACAGCCTTGACCGCTTCACCCCATCGCGTGTTAGGCACACCCAAGACACACACTTCTTCCACTGCTGGATGCTGGGCGATAATTGATTCCACTTCGGCGGGATACACATTCTCGCCACCCGTCTTGATCAAATAGCGTTTGCGATCCACGAAAACCAATGAACCGTCTGCTTCCTGCTGGAGGACATCGCCGGTGTGCAACCAGCCGCCGCGAAACACCTCGGCGTTGGCCTTGTCGTCCTCAAAGTAACCGGACATTAGGCTCGGCCCGCGGATGACGCACTCCCCTGGTGTCCCGATGGGTTGGTCGTTCATGTCGTCGTCGACGATTCGAATTTCCATTAGCGGTGTGGGGACCTTCCTCAAGCTTGGCATTTCCCCTGGGCCTGACCGGCCATGTGCAACCAGATAACTGGTTTCACTTTGACCAAATGCGTCGTAGAAGTCGATGTGAAATGCTTCCGTAACGCGTGCAACGAGTTGGGACATCATATTTGCATAACCGACGGCAAACCGAAGGCTCGATAAGTCATGCTCGATACGACTCGGCTCATTCAGGAAATTGCTGATCACGCCGGGTAGCAGAAGCGTCCACGTCAATCGGTCGCGCTCAATTATTCTGAACATTGTCGCAACGTCGGCGCGACCGAGAGTCGCGTACACGCCACCAGTCAGGAAAGTCGCGTAAAGAGACTCATTGCCGGCGCAGTGGAAAAGTGGCAACCATCCGACAAAGCCGTCACGCTCGCTTAGGCTGAACCATTGCGCGATACGTAGCGCTCGAACAGCGGCCGCCTGCTGACTGATAGTGGCTGCCTTGGGACGTCCTGTTGTTCCACTAGTAAAGAGCACATTGTGGATGTCTGACCCTTCCGCGACCTGGGGTGGCTCGTCCTCCTGGCTTTTACGTAGCAGTTCGCCGTAGTTCTCGTAACCAGCAGTGGAGTCGAACGAGATCCAGTTTCGAATCTCTGGGGCATTCGGGCGAAATTGCTCTGCTAGCCCGATGAGAGATCCGGAGACAAGCAACGCGGATGGCCGGCATTTCTCGATGCAGGCTTGTAGCTCATCTGGATGCAGTCGGGTGTTCAGTGCGACCACGGTAATGCCGAGTGCTGATAGGGCGACATACGCCTCGATATATTCAGGCCGAGGCTCAGATAAGACTGCGATCCTGTCGCCCCTGACGTACCCAAGGGACGTCAGAGTGTTCGCGAGGCGCCATGATCGCGCCCTCAATTCACCGTAAGTCAGCTGGCCGTCTTCCCATGTCACGGCGACACGATCCTGAAAGATCCGGAATGCGCGCCGGAAGATTCCATCAATCGTAATGTCGGAAGCCAAGGGTGCGACGTTGCATTGTCCAGGGGAAACATCCGTCATCATTTCTCGCTCCTCCTTTGTGTGGTGTTCCCTTGGAGAGAAACACAAACGACGCACTCCTTATCCAAGGCTAGTATGCCCATTGCTCGGAAACTCCAAAACTTGGTTCCCAGCTTTTCTTATTCCGCGCTGTCATCCCGGAAGTAGTCGGGGCGGCCGGCGGTCCAGAGCTCGCCCCATTGCCGGTATCCGCCGTCAGCATGCAGCACTTCTCCAGTGATAAATGATGCCGAGGGACTAGCAAGGAAGACACATGCCTCCGAGATTTCCGTAGCCGTTCCGGGGCGCTTCATTGGATTCGCCTTTGGAAATTCCTTGCGAGCCTCCGGGGGGTAGACTTCGAGGCCACTGGTGGCCACGAGTCCAGGGGAGAGGCAGTTGACCCTGATGTTCAACGGAGCCCATTCAACGGCAATGGTGTTCATTAAACCTATGACTCCCGCTCGCGCTGCAACAGTGTGGGCTACGCCCGGCATACCGCGTTCGGTTGGGGCAACGATGTTGATGATCGTCCCAGGCCGCTTTGCCGCGCTCCAGCGACGTGCTGCTTCCTGCATCATGTACCACGTGCCGTTCAGATTATTGTTGATAACGGCATTCCAGCCTTTGACCGAAAAGTCGATTGCCGGCTTGGGGAACTGTCCGCCAGCATTGTTGACCAGCACGTCCACGGGACCGAATTCTGATTCCATCCGGTCAAAAAGATGTGAAATCTCCTCCGGCTCGCGGATATCGGTCTGCTGGGCGAGGAGCCTGACTTTCTGCGTCTCAGCAAATTTCTCAACGCGGCCGAGCTTCTCTGCGTTTCGTCCGCAGATAGCTACGTTGGCATTGAGCTTGGCGAAGAGCAGGGCAATAGCCAATCCAATTCCACTACCGCCGCCCGTAACCAAAACCGTCTTTCCGTCAAAGAGATCATCACGGAAAGCCGTAGGTGCTAGCCAGATCTGCTCCGCGAATTTCTGGAAGTCGTCAGCGGCTGCTTCTGTGTTCATAATTCTCTGCCTATCGTCTTGTACTGTAGCCTGCGCTTAGCGCAGCAACTCACCGCTGATGATGATCTTGCGGACCTCGGTTGTGCCGGCGCCAATCTCGAGCAGCTTCGTCGCACGGTACAGTCGATTGATTTCCGATTCCCAGATATATCCGGTGCCACCATGTACTTGGACCGCGGCATCAAGTACGCTATTCATCGTGTTTGCGGCATGCATAACTGACCCTGCGGTGAGCTTGTGAATTTCGCCTCGACCGCCGCCACCTTCTTCAAGGTGATTTGCGGCGCGCAGTGTCTGATAGGTGAACACACGCATCGATTCAACCCACACGTACATCTGCGCCAGTTTGTCTTGAACCATCTGAAAGCTGCCGATGGGCTTGCCGAACTGCTGCCGGGTCTTTGCATACTCCACTGATAGTTCAAGGGCGCGCTCAGCAATACCAAGGCAAAGAGGGGCGATCATGGAGCGCTCCAGGTCCAGCCCGCTCATGACGACCTTTACGCCCTGATTCTCTTCCCCCACAAGGTTGGCAACCGGTACCCGGCATTCGTCGAACACTAGCTCACCGGTCTGGCTACCACGGAAGCCCATCTTGACGAGCTTTTGCGCAACTCGAAAGCCCGGCATGTCCTTTTCCACAATGAACGCGGAAATGCCATGCGCCCCCTTTTCGCGATCGGTTTTTGCGTACACCAGCAACACGTCGGCGACAGGGCCATTGGTAATGAAGATCTTGGACCCATTGAGGATGTAGTAATCACCCTCACGGCGAGCGGTTGTGCGCATGGAGCCCAATGCATCGGAGCCGGCTCCGGGCTCCGTGAGGCCGAGGGCGCCAATGAGCGTTCCATTGCTCAGTCCAGGCAGATACCTTTGTTTCTGCTCATCGCTCGCATTGCGGAGAATATTGTGGAGACAGAGATTCTCGTGCGCGACCCAACTTAGCGCGAACGCATGGTTCCAACGAGCAAATGCCTGAACAATGAGGCCGCTCGTGAACAAGTCGAGCCCGGAGCCGCCGAGCTCCGCAGGCACCGTGACGCCGAAGTAGCCATTGGCGCCAACTTTTTTGAAGGCTTCCTCCGGCCACCACTCCTCGTCGTCCATGCGAGGGGCCAGTGGATACAACTCTGCACGGGCGAACCGGTCGGCTTGGTCGAGGACCTCCGCTTCCAGATCCGAAAGGCCGGAAAAAATGCGTGCGACTGACGTTGTGCTCATGTGCTCCTGTCTCCTGTTTCTTACCGAAATTCCAATGCGCAAACGGGCTGCGCATCAAATGTGCTCAAAGGCGCACGCTCGACTGGTTGGTGAGCGTGACTCACCTAGGCAGCATAGAAGTAGCCGTTATCCTTTGCAAGGGGTCAATGGTTTGGGGTATTCCCTAGAGAAATTCAACTCACCAAGGTTCGGAAGTTGATCTATAGTGAGTCGCACTCACCAACGAATCGACGCAACACTATGGGAAACAGACACACACAGACATCAGGGATGAGCCATCAGGGGGAAGGGGTGAGTGTGACCACATCGCCTTCTGTTGTTGGGTGGCCGTTCCAGTCAGTCTTGGTAGCTAACCGAGGTGAGATTGCAGTCCGGATCCTCCGTAGCGTCCAAGCCCTCGGACTGAAAGGGGTCGTTGTATTCCACAGCGCAGACCGCGACTCCCCCGCGGTCCGATTAGCGGATCAGGCCGTAGAAATCACCGGAAAGACACCGGTGGCGGCTTATCTGGACGGGGAGCAGATTCTGGCGGCTGCGCGCACTTCAGGCGCAGGGGCCATCCATCCTGGCTACGGCTTCCTGTCGGAAAACTCGGCATTTGCTCAGGCGGTGCAGGATGCGGGCCTCGTTTTTGTGGGCCCAACACCAGACCAGATCGACCTCATGGGGGACAAGGTTAGGGCCCGCGCTTTCGTTGCAGGTGCCGGATTTCCTGTGGCTCCCAGTGCGATTGAGGATGATGATCCCGAGACGTTTGTGGAGCGTGCTCGAGCTGTTGGGGCCCCGCTCTTGATCAAGCCGGCAGCGGGCGGTGGCGGTAAGGGGATGCGCATCGTCCGGGATCTCGACACCCTGGAAGCCGAGATCGCACAAGCGCGGAGAGAGGCCAAGCGCTACTTCGGCGATGACCGCCTCTATGTCGAACGTTATGTGGAGAACCCGCGCCATATCGAGGTCCAAGTGTTGGGCGATTCACGCGGGAATGTGGTGCACCTCTTCGAGCGCGAGTGCTCCGTGCAGCGTCGCTTTCAAAAGATCGTCGAAGAATCGCCTTCGCCGGCTTTGGACCCGGCCACCCGCACTCGAATTTGTGATGTCGCCGCAGGGATTGCACGCAGAGTGGAGTATCGGAATGCCGGTACGGTGGAGTTCATCTATGGGGCGGGCGAGTTCTATTTCCTGGAGATGAACACCCGATTGCAGGTCGAGCATCCGGTGACGGAAGAGATCACGGGCATCGATCTGGTACGCGAACAGCTTCGCGTTGCGGCGGGAGAGCCTCTCGGCTATGACCAGTCCGATGTGAAAGTTAGTGGACACGCCATTGAGTGCCGGATCTACGCAGAAGATGCCGGGCGCGGCTTCACGCCAACCACCGGGCGGATCCTACTGTTGCACGCCCCTGCTGGGGACGGCGTTCGCCTGGATAGCGGCGTCGCGGAAGGACAAGAGGTAACAGCGGCGTTCGATCCGATGCTGGCAAAACTCGTTGTACATGGTGCGGACCGCACCGAGGCCTTGCGGCGTGCGGTCGAAGCATTGCAAGCCTTTGTGCTGCTTGGGTGCAAGACCAACATCGCTTTCTTGGCGCGGCTTGTCCAGCATCCCGCCTTCCAGTCCGGCGACGTGCACACAGGATTTCTGGATGCGAACCCGCGGATTGCGAAAGAGCCATCCCCTTCAGACGAAACGCTTGAGCAAATCCTGGCCGCAGCGAGCCTTGTGATGCCCGCAATGCGAGATGCAGCGGATGCGATCCCGAACCTGCACGCAGCCATGGGCGCATGGCAAAACTAGGAGGAGCAACGCATGTATCACGGATTTGAACTGGAAGGTGCGACTTTTGACGTCCAATTGTCAAAGTCAGCGACAGGTTATCGACTTCATTTTGGGCAGCGGACGCTCGACGTAAATCTTCGTCCGGGGCGATCGGGGGCGGCATGCGTCTTCGTCGGCACTAGCGATAAGGACGCCTTCATTGCAAAGAAGGGGGACGACGTTTATGTCCACCTCGACGGCGAAACCTATCACCTGCGATATCGCCACCCTCTGGACAGGCTGGCAGCGTTGTCTGATGCCTCGGCGGAGGATCACGTACGCGCACCAATGCCCGGCGCTGTTGTTTCTGTACTGGTAAAGGCGCAGGAATCGGTTACGAGGGGGCAGGCGCTGCTTGTCATGGAAAGTATGAAGATGGAAACCACCATCACAGCGCCGCGGGATGGTGTCGTCAAGGTCGTGCACCACGAAACTGCGCAAACCTTTGACCGAGACTCCGTGCTGATTAGCCTGGAACCGCAGACATGAAACGTATCGAATCGAAAATTAATACTTCCGCCCCGGAGTACCTGGCCAATCAGGCCCACAATCAGCAACTGATTGCGGAATTTCGTGCGAAGCAGGAGAAGGTGCGCAACGAGCGCCCGGCGAGGGATCTGGACCGGCTTGCTGCACAGGGGAAGATGTTCGTGCGCGATCGGCTCCGTCAACTTCTTGATCCGGGCACCCCTTTCCTCGAACTATCGTCGCTGGCGGCAAATAAGGCCTACGAAGGCGAAGTCCCCGGCGCAGGCTGTGTCACTGGGATTGGCATTGTCGGGGGGCGGGAAGTCGTCATTAATGCTGGTGACGCTTCCGTGAAGGGCGGTGCATGGTATCCGCTCACGGTGAAAAAGACCGTGCGCGCCCTGGACATTGCCATCGAGAATCGGCTGCCGGTGGTCCACCTTTGCGATTCTGCGGGTGGCTTCCTTCCGGAGCAGGCGGACCTGTTTGCGGATAAATACTACGCTGGTCGTATCTTCCGCAATCAGTGCCAGTTGTCAAAGCTTGGTGTGCCCCAAGTCGCCGTTGTGCTGGGTCATTGCACGGCTGGCGGCGCCTATGTGCCGGCGCTCTCGGAATATAGCGTCATTGTTCGGGGTACCGGTGCCATCTTCCTGGCTGGACCACCGCTTGTAAAGGCGGCCACCGGCGAAGATGTCACAGTTGAGGAACTGGGGGGATGCGACATGCATACCTCGACGTCCGGTACCGCCGATTACCCTGCTTCCAGCGAAGAGGAAGCGATCGCCATTGCCCGGGACATCGTCAGTCAGTTCCACCGCAATGAGAAAGGGGCTGGTGAATGGCAGACACCGGAAGATCCCTATTACGATCCGAGCGAACTCTATGGGATTCTGCCGCGCGATATCAAGCAGCAGTTCGACATGCTTGAAGTCATCGCCCGAATCGTTGACGGTTCGCGCTTCCACGAGTATCAGCCGAACTTCGGTAAATCCCTGATTTGTGGCTACGCAAATATTTGGGGGCACAAGGTCGGAATTCTGGCAAACAACGGTGTGTTGTTTAACGACAGCGCCTTGAAGGGAGCCCACTTTATTGAGCTGTGCAACCAGAACAAGACTCCTCTGGTTTTCTTGCAAAACATCACAGGCTTCATGGTGGGAAGAGAGTACGAGCGAAGGGGCATCACCAAGGACGGCGCCAAGATGATCATGGCGGTGGCCTGCTCCGATGTCCCGAAGTTCACGGTCATGTGCAACGGCTCTTTTGGCGCCGGAAACTATGGGATGAGCGGGCGCGCGTTTGATTCGCGATTGCTGTTTAGCTGGCCAAATTCGCAGATTTCGGTGATGGGAGCCGAGCAGGCAGCCAATACGCTTGCGGATGTCAAAGTTCGACAGATGGCTAGGCAGGGAAAAACGCTTACAGCGGAGGAAATCGCGTCGATCCGAGAGCCAGTGCTCGACGAATTCCGCTTAAAGCAGTCTGCCCTCTGGTCCACATCGGAGATCTGGGACGACGGAATCATTGATCCGGTGGCTACACGGAATGCACTCGGTATTGGCATCGCTGCCGCGCAGAATTCGCCTTTGGCAGATTCCCGGTTCGGCGTCTTCCGTATGTGATTTAAAGATACAAGGATACATTGTCATGACAAATCCTGTTGTAGTCGAAACCCGCGGTAAGGCGCTTTGGATCACATTGAATCGGCCTGAGAAGCGCAACGCAATCAATGAGGAAGTTATCGGGCTAGTGCGTGAGGCAATTGTCGCTTCTTCCAATGATCCGGAGCTGCGTGCAATTGTCATTACCGGGGCAGGCGACCAGGCCTTCTGCGCAGGCGCGGACCTTGGGAAGAGTGTACAAGGCGGCGCCTTCGACATCGATTACAGTAATCCGCGGCATTACATTGTCCAGCTCTTTAAGGCAATGGAGGAGTGCAGCCTGCCGATCCTGGCGCGAGTCAATGGTCACGCCTTGGCCGGCGGCTTCGGAATCCTCTGCGCCTGCGATATGGCCATCGCCGCAGATGACGTTCGTTTTGGGACGCCGGAGACCAAGATCGGCGTCGCACCTATGATGATTCTTGGCCATATGCTAAGGGTCCTACCCCGTCGCAAGTTGCTTGAGCTCTGTATCACCGGTGAGTTGATCACGGCTGGCGACGCACTGGATATGGGCGTTGTCAACTATGTGGTGCCTCGTGGCGATCTGGATAGCAAGACGGAATGGCTGCTGGACCGAATCACTGGAAAGTCTCCCACCGCAATCAGACTGTTCAAGCAAGGCTTTCACGCGATGCAGGATATGAGTTTGCCTGAGTCCCTCGAGTATGCGCAGTTGATGATCTCCATGATGGCGAGCACACAAGATGCGAAAGAAGGGAAGCTTGCATTTGGGAACAAGCGCGCACCGACGTGGACAGGAAAATGAACAGCAAGCAGCTCGTACGTATTGGTGGCGGAGCCGGCTTCTGGGGAGACAGTGCGGAAGGTCCCCGGCAGCTCGTGGAGCAGGGGGATATTGACTATCTCATGCTCGACTACCTGGCTGAGATCACGATGTCGATCCTGTCCCGTCTCAAGCGGAAGGATCCTGCCCTTGGGTTTGCAACGGATTTCCCCGAGTTAGTGGCGGCACTAGCACCAGCGATCAAGGCGAAAGGCATCAAGGTGATCACCAATGCCGGTGGCGTCAATCCGCAGGCATGCAAGGCCGAAGTCGAGAAACGACTTAAGGCACAGGGCATCGACCTGACGGTTGGACTGGTAACGGGCGATGACTTGTTGCCCAATGCAGAAGCTTTGCGTGCGGAGGGTGTACCAGAGATGTTCTCCGGGGATGCTTTCCCGGAGAAACCTTGGAGCATCAATGCTTACCTCGGGGCTTTCCCAATAGCTGCAGCTCTCGATGCCGGAGCGGATATTGTTATCACTGGCCGCTGTGTCGACAGTGCATTAGCACTTGGTCCGCTAATCCATGAATTCCAATGGTCGGAGCAGGATTACGACAAGCTAGCGGGTGGGAGCTTAGCCGGCCACGTGATTGAGTGCGGCACCCAGGCGACCGGAGGTGTCAGCACGGATTGGCATCTGGTTGCAGGGGATTGGGACAGAATGGGCTTCCCAATTGCCGAATGCAGGCCGGATGGTAGCTTTGTACTCACAAAGCCGGTGGGTACTGGAGGGCTCGTCACTCCGGCGACGGTTTCCGAGCAGATCGTCTACGAAATTGGCGACCCCGCTGCATATGTGCTTCCTGATGTCGTTTGCGACTTCCGAGACGTGACGGCCGTTCAGGTCGGAGAGGACCGGGTCGAAGTCGTTGGAGCCCGCGGCTATCAGGCACCTTCTGACTACAAGGTTTCCGCTACCTATCAGGACGGCTTCCGCTGTACCGGCACAATGCTCCTGGGTGGGATTGATGCTGTGCTGAAAGCCCGCCGGATTGGGGAGGCGCTTCTTGCGAGAACTCGAAGGTTGATGGCTGAGGCGGGTTATGGCGACTATCGCCGTACGGATATCGAAGTCCTCGGCGGGGAATCGAATTGGGGAAGCAACGCACGTGCGAAGACCCGCGAAGTCGTATTGAAGATCGCATTGCACCATGACGATAAGCGGGCCATTGAGTTCTTTGCTCGAGAAGTGTTCGCTTCCGCAACGTCTATGGCGCAGGGAATCACAGGCTTTGCAGGGGGCCGTCCAGCGATCACGCCTCTCGTGCGCTTGTTCTCTTGCCTGGTTCCCAAGGATTCTGTTGCCATTGCTGTGGAGGTGGCCGACAAGTCAATGCGTCTGCGCACACAACCGACGCATGCCAATAAGCAGGTAGCCCGATCTGGATCGGAACGTTCGGCGCCGGTTGCCAACGCTCCGATTGACAGCGTGACTGTGCCCTTGATTGCGCTTGCCTATGGGCGCAGTGGCGACAAAGGCAACCATGCAAATATTGGTGTGCTTAGCAGGCGTGCGGAGTTCCTGCCGCTGCTGCGCGGCGTTCTAACAAGCGACGCAGTGCAGAGCTATTTCCGGCATTTCGTGCAGGGCGCGGTGACAAGATACGAACTGCCTGGGCTCATGGGCTTCAACTTTCTCATGCATGACGCCCTGGGCGGAGGTGGTGTCGCCTCGTTGCGCTATGACCCGCAAGGAAAGATGCTTGCACAAGTACTGATGAGTTTTCCGGTGCAGGTTCCGCGCGAATGGTTGGTTGACGGGTGGCTAGATACGTCTCTTGTCAATACTGCATCGAAATAAGGTAAAGCCGTAACGCGCTCGGTCGCAAAGCGCTCGGTTGTCAGGTATGGCCGTTGGCGGCCGTACGTGATGTTTTCCCCGAGCGTTGTTCCGAGAATGCCACAGTGTCGGAAATCGCTGGCCGAATCCGGGTGGCGGACCGGCTCTAGTGTGGGGGCTGTCCCTGCAGAGTCTTAGAAGGAGCGATCCCATGATGAGTCAGTCCGTCCTTCCGCTCGCAACGCTTGCCGAGCGCAGTTTGCGAGCAGTGTGGCACCCATGCACGCCGCTGCGAGCGTCCAGTCAAGGCGCTGGGGAGGCGCCGCTAGCGATTGCACGGGGCGAAGGGCCTTGGCTCTTCGATACTAATGGTAGGCGCTACTTCGATGCCACGAGTTCATGGTGGGTCAACCTCTTTGGGCACGCTAACCGCACCATTAATGCCGCCTTGACGGCGCAGCTCGAAACGCTTGAGCACGTCATGCTAGCCGGCTGCACGCATGCACCCGCTGTGGAACTGGCCGAACGCCTGTCGGCCCTTACTGGCGGTGCGCTTGGCCATGCCTTCTTTGCTTCGGACGGCGCCTCCGCGGTAGAGATTGCGCTGAAGATGAGCTTTCATTACTGGCGCAACGTTGGATTACCAGGGAAGACGGAGTTCGCCTGCTTGCAGCATGGGTATCACGGGGAAACTGTTGGCGCGCTTGCCGTGACCGACATGCCGATCTTCCGCGATGCCTATGCTCCCTTGCTGAGGCGTGCGCACGTCGTTCTATCGCCCGACGCGCGACAGGCTCGCCAAGATGAATCGGCGACCCAGGTGGCCGCACGTGCGCTCGCTGAGCTCGAATCCCTTTTCCGGGAGCGCTCGGGGCAGATCGCGGCGCTTATCGTTGAGCCACTTGTGCAATGCGCAGCGGGCATGGCGATGTATGACCCATCCTATCTTGACGGCGCACGCGCGCTGTGTGACCGCTACCGTGTTCATCTCATTGCCGATGAGATTGCGGTGGGCTGTGGGCGCACCGGAACGTTCTTTGCTTGGGAGCAAGCTCGAGGTGTGGACATGGGCTTGCCAGCGCACACTTGGCCAGACTTCCTTTGCCTATCAAAAGGCATAAGTGGCGGCTACTTGCCGCTGTCGGTGGTGCTATCTCGCCCGGTGGTTCAAAAAAACTTCGTCGCGGACGACTTGGGTCGCAGCTTCCTGCATTCGCATTCCTACACCGGTAACCCGCTTGCTTGCCGAGCGGCGCTGGCGACATTGGACGTGTTTGAACAGGATCATGTCATCGAAAAGAACCGTCACCGCGAACAATGGCTTGCCGACGCGATGGCGCCATTGGGTTCTGACAGACGGCTCTGCCACGTGCGCCAGCGAGGTCTGATCTGGGCAGCGGACGTGCGCCCGGAAGTCGCCGGTACGAATTTTGCCGCTCGCTTTCATTACACTGCCCGCGAGCATGGCGTGCTTATTCGGCCAGTCGGCAACACGATATACGTGATGCCTCCGTACGTGTTTGATGCCGAAGGCGCTAAATGGCTAGCAAGCCGCCTTGAGGACACGTTGGAGATCGTTGCGCCATCCTGCACAGAAGGCGAAGTGCGCATTGATAGCGAGGAACGCCGTGCTGCTTGATCTTCTCGCCAAGGCAGCCACTGAGCGCCGTGCGGCCGCGCTATCGCGTCAGCGCCACACCGCGTATAGCGCCTGTGCACCGTACCAGACAGTCTGTGACCGGCACGGCACGCCGCGGCCGCTGCTGAGCTTCTGCAGTAACGATTACCTGGGCATGGCCAATAACCCATCGGTGATCGACGCCTTTGCGGAAGGTGCGCGTCGTTATGGAGTTGGCAGTGGTGCCTCTCATCTCGTTAGCGGGCACTCGCTTGCCCATCAGACGTTGGAGAGCGAACTGGCCCGCTGGATGGAGCCATATATTCCCGAGGCCAAGGCGCTCTACTTCTGCACCGGCTACATGGCCAATCTGGCGGTATTAAGCGCGCTTGGCAGGGCTGGAGCCACCTTATTTTGTGACAAACTGAACCATGCCTCGTTGATTGATGGCGCGCAACTGGCCCGTGCATGTACCAAGCGCTACGCGCACTGCGACCTCGGCATGTTGTCTGAGCGGCTTGCGGCCAGTGAGAGCCAACTCAAGCTGATTGTTACCGACAGCGTGTTCAGTATGGACGGCGATATTGCCCCGATGACTGAACTCCTCGAGTTGGCCGAATCCCATGACGCGTGGATCGTGGTAGACGATGCGCATGGCTTTGGCCTGCTTGGCGAGCGGGGTCACGGGGTTCTGGAGCACTTTGGCCTGAGTTCGAAGCGGTTCATTTACGTTGGCACGCTTGGTAAGGCGGCCGGTGTAGCCGGTGCCTTTGTCGCGGCGCATCAATCGGTCGTTGAGCACTTGGTCAATGTGGGTAGGCCTTACATCTACACCACGGCGGCACCGCCGGCTGCGGCTCACGCTCTGCTGACCAGCCTGACGCTGATCGCTGGCAATGATGGTCGACAGCGCCGCGCCCACCTAGCCGACTTGATCCATCAGTTGCGCGCCGGTCTCCAAACACTGCTGACTCGCCATGCAGAGACTGGCTGGCAACTGACCGACAGCAGAACGGCTATTCAGCCACTGGTTGTTGGGTGCAATGCAGCGGCGCTGGAACTGTCCGGAGCGCTGGAGGTTGACGGCATCCGAGTCACGCCGATCCGACCACCGACGGTGCCGGAAGGCACCGCGCGCTTGCGCATCACCCTGTCGGCGGCCCACAGTAGCGACGACGTGTCGCGGCTACTGGCAAGCCTGTCCGTTCTCATGGCGCAGCGGGAGATAGCATGAGTTCACGGGAAAGCTTTGCCTGTTTTGTCACGGGGACGGATACCGGCGTTGGCAAGACGCATGCGTGCGCCACGCTGCTGCATGGGTTACGGGCGGCCGGGTATGGGACAGTTGGCATGAAGCCCATCGCCAGCGGCAGCGAATGGCGCGACGGCCACTGGCACAACGACGACGTGGCGCAGCTGCGCGCCGCCAGTTCGGTGGCGGTGCCGCTCGGCCACACCTGCCCGTTCCTGCTGCGCACTCCGTGCGCGCCGCATCTGGCGGCCGCACAGGATGGAGTGCACATCACGTTGGAACCAATCCAGGCGGCCTTCACGGCGCTGCGCCGCCAGGCCGACGCTGTGGTGGTGGAGGGGGTGGGCGGCTTCCATGTCCCGCTCGACGCCGGCGCGGTGCGATGGAGCACCGCCGACCTGGCGGTGATGCTGGGCCTGCCGGTGGTGATGGTGGTGGGGATCCGCCTTGGCTGTCTGAACCACGCCGCGCTGACCGCCGAGGCCATTCGCGCACGCGGCCTGGTGCTGGCGGGCTGGATCGCCAACCGGGTCGACCCGGACATGCTGTTTGCCGACGAAAACATCGCCACGTTGCGTGCGTCGCTGGCGGCGCCCTGCCTGGGCGAACTGCCCTGGCAGCTGGAGCCCGCCGCAGCAGCCGCGCGGCTAGATCTTGCGCTGCTGTTTGCCGCCACTGCCCAATCCCAGGCCGAGGCCGCCGGTCTCGCAGCCTGAACCAGAATTCGATTGATAATGACCCAAGCTCACGCCGTTACCACCATCTCCGCCGAATCGCTGCGCCAGACCGCGCGCGCGCATGCGCTGCCCGATGATGCCAAATGGCGCGTCGACAACGTTGCCGCGCTGTTCGCGCTGCCGTTCAACGACCTGCTGTTCCGCGCCCAGCAAGTGCATCGCGAGAACTTCGATGCAAACACCGTGCAGCTGTCCACGCTGCTGTCGATCAAGACCGGCGGCTGCGAGGAGGATTGCGGCTACTGCCCGCAGAGCGCGCACCACGATGCCGGCGTCAAGGCCGAGAAGCTGATGGCGCTGGACGAGGTGCTCGACGCCGCGCGCGCGGCCAAGGCCAACGGCGCCACGCGCTTCTGCATGGGCGCTGCATGGCGCAGCCCGAAGGATCGTCACCTCGAGCCGGTGATGGACATGGTGCGCGAAGTGAAGGCCATGGGCCTGGAGACCTGCGTGACGCTCGGCATGCTCAAGGCCGAACAGGCGCAGCAGCTCAAGGAAGCTGGCCTCGATTACTACAACCACAACCTGGATACCTCGCCGGAGTTCTATGGCAAGATCATCACCACGCGTACCTACCAGGACCGGCTCGACACCATCGGCCATGTGCGCGAAGCGGGCATCAACGTCTGCTGCGGCGGCATCGTCGGCATGGGTGAATCGCGCGAGGCGCGCGCCGGCCTGATCGCGCAGCTGGCCAATATGGACCCGTATCCGGAGTCCGTGCCCATCAACAACCTGGTGCAGGTCGAGGGCACGCCGCTGGCGGGCACCGAGGCGCTGGACCCGTTCGAGTTCGTCCGCACCATCGCCGTGGCACGCATTACCATGCCGCGCGCCATGGTGCGCTTGTCCGCCGGCCGCGAGACCATGGAAGAAGCGCTGCAGGCCTTGTGCTTTATGGTCGGCGCCAACTCCATTTTCTACGGCGAAAAGCTGCTGACCACCGGCAACCCGCAGGCCGGGCGCGATCGCGACCTGCTGGGCCGGCTCGGTATTCGCACTGAAGGGGGCGCGACATGAAGACGGCGATGTTGCCCGCACTGGCCGATCCGCGGCCTGAAACGCCGATCCAGGCGAGACTTGCCACTCGACCCATCATTGACGCGTCTTTCCTCCGCGATCCATATTCCGCCTATCGCGCGCTGCGGGAGGCCGGCCCTATCCACTGGAGCGACGAGTTCTTCGGCGGCGCCTGGCTGCTGACCAGGCACGAGGATGTAGAGGCTGTATTACGCGATCCACTCTACTCCGCGCGCCGCACGGGTGGCTGGGTGATGCGCGGGACTGAAGACTCGCGACTGATGTTTTGTCCCTTCCAGCGCTTGTTCAGCCGGGCAATGCTGTTTCTCGATGCGCCAGATCATACCCGGCTGCGCCAGGTACTCAATGCTGGCTTCCGTCCGGCAGCCCTGCGCGGCTTCTCTGGTGCGATCGAGCAGATGGCTGCCAGTCTGATGGATGCGCTCGACGAGACCGAAGAATTCGATTTCATGGGAAGGATTGCGAGGCCGCTGCCGGCAATGGTAATTGCCAGGCTGCTTGGCATGGATAGTGGCAGCCAGCCGGACCTCTTCGATTGGTCCGAAGATCTTGGTGCCTTCATCGGCTCGCCAGATCCGGACCTCGGCTTGAAGCGGCGGGCGCAAACGAGCTTGCTCAAGATGAGCGCAGCTTTCGAGGCGATACTGGAGCGGCGCCAGACAGAGCGCGCCAGCTTGCCGCAGAACGAAGAGAAGGACCTGATCGGACGCCTGCTGGATGCCGCATCCGCGGGAACGATCGAGGCTGGCGCCGAATTATTGGCGCAATGTGCCATGCTGTTGTTCGCCGGGCATGAGACGACTAAGAATCTCCTCGGCAATGGACTACATCTCTTGCTAAGCCATCCGGAGCAGTGGAAACGATTGCAGCAAACGCCGGAATTATTGCCGAGCGCGCTACGCGAATTTCTACGCTACGAGAGTCCCGTGCAGTACACCGGTCGAAGGGTTACCACGGACGTGGTTCTGCATGGGCAACTGCTACGGCGTGGAGACCTCGTGGTCCCGTTGATCGGCGCAGCCAATCGCGATCCGGAACGCTACAGTAATCCCGATGTATTGGATATTGGTCGACGTGAAGGCTCGCACTTGTCGTTTGGACAAGGTCCGCACGTTTGCATCGGTGCGGCGCTCACGCAGATGGAGGCGGACATTGTTTTCAGGGCACTTTTGACTCGTTGGCCTGTTCTGGAACGCCTGGATTCTGAGCCAGCCTGGAACTGCAACCCGGTGTATCGCGGCCATAGCAGACTTCGTGTACGAAGGCGGAGATAGTCGCACCTCTTGGTGCAGGAATGTGCTATCACAATTCAGCGACACGTGATTGCTACTGGAATGCTTTCACAGAGGGAGGCGAGTTGAAGTTAGGAAATTATTTTTAATGAAGGCACCTCGAAAGCAAATTAATTAGACGTGACGTCCAATGGAGATTTACGGGCGAGCGGCTCGGAAGCTAGAAATGAGCACGATTAGGTCCGATTTCATCAATTAGCAAAATCATGGTGTGAGGAGACAAAACCAAATGCAAGCAGATATTTCTGAATATGACGTCACAAACTACGATACCGAGAGCCTTTACGAGAGGAGGGCGGATCAACGCTGGAATCGCGTTTGCGTTGGGGACATAACAGAGCGCATGATATGGAGCCGACCAGATGAGGTTGCGATCATCGGGTGGGAAGGGGCGTATTCCGCGCCGCAGTTTGCTTCTCTCACCTGGAGGCAGGCCGACCAATTGGCAAACCGGGTCGGCAATATGCTTCTAGATCACGGGCTCAAGCGCGGTGATCGTCTCATGCTAGCCTGTGAAAATTCGGTGGAAGCGTATGTGACGAAGCTGGGCGCCGCAAAGATCGGCGTTGTGTCTGCTTCGCTGAATCCAGCGTTTGCGGCGGATGTTGTCGAGCATCTGGTACGAACACTCAATCCCTCCTTTGTGATTGCGGATGCGAGCACGAGGCCAGAGATCATCGATGCGATTAAGCGTGGTGGGGCCTCTGTGAACGTCACAATCTGCATTGACGGCGACCTAATCCCCGGAACGGTGGATTTTGCCGAAGAAGTAGAGCGTCATTCGCCATGTGAGCCAAACGCTACCGTTCACGGTGATGACATCTGGGAAATTCTTTTCACTTCGGGGACTACGTCACTGCCAAAAGCCGTGATGTTATCGCATGTGTACACTTACCTGGGTGCACATGGCTTTGCCTTGTCGATCACTCGGGGTCTTGAGGTCGAATCAAAGGTTTGCCTCGTCTCCTTCTTGCCCATCATTTATCACATCGGTGGTCAGATCCTGGGAATGCCAGCGCTAGTGGCAGGGGGGCGGCTTGTTATCGGAAGGCGCGCAAATCCTCGGGCTACTGCTGAAGCAGCAGTTAAGTATGGTGCTACTGCAATATGGGGTGGAGCTCCGCAGTCGATCAAACAGATAAGTCTCGAGTTGGAAGCGCTAGCGCCAGAACAGAAAACGCTAACCGTAATGCTGTACGGTTGGGGCGCAGTTGAACCGGCTGTGCTCAGGCGCCTTGAACTATTGACAAAGCCAGGATTTCAGCTTTTGGGAATTTTTGGACAGACAGAGGCAATTGCTTGTCATCGCTTCTGGCCTGCCACCCAAAGGTCGGTGTTCGAGTCTGGCGGTGTCGCGACGAACTACGTTGGCTTACCGAGCCCTTTGCTCGCCTCTACAATTATTGACGAGAATGGTAAAGACCTTATCTCAGAGGGTAGAAAAAATACTCCCGGAGAGGTTGTTTATCGGTCTCCCGTTGTGATGGCGGGATATTATCGTGACCCCGAGGCCACGGCCAAAGCATTTGAAGGCGGATGGTTCCACTCGGGTGATTGTTGTCTTGCCACGGAGGATGGGACCCGCGTGATGGTGGACCGCTACAAGGATATTATCAAATCCGGTGGCGAAAATGTCTCCAGCTTGCGTGTAGAAGCCAGATTGCACTCCCACCCTGGCGTCACCAAGGCTGCGGTCGTGGGATTACCGCATGCGCGCTGGGATGAGGCCGTTACAGCCTTTGTGGTGCGGGCGCGCCCGGAGGTTTCTGCAGATGAACTCCTTTCTTGGGCACGGGGCGGTCTCGCAGGTTTTGAAGCTCCGAAGAAGATTGTCTTCGTCGATGCGCTGCCAGAGACGGTGGGCGGCAAAGTCATGAAGCATCGACTGCGCGCGACTTGGGCCGATCTCTATCGCGAAGGCGAAGGTTGTTAATCCATGAGCAGTTTGCCCATGGACGAACGAAATGGACTTATGAGCATTGCGCATTTGTCGAAAATTTCGACCAGTAGGTTGACGCATAGTCGCAGCCGTCTTTAATGCGTGTCCAGGTAGGACCGCTTGCGTTCCCAGACCTGTCTGGCTGATTTCTTGGTGAAAGATTAATTTAATCGGCGCTGCTGCTCGAACCCGAGTAAATCGGCAAGAGGCCAGAAGCAGGAGGGCGCTCGTTTCCGCCAAATTTAAGCGTTGTTGCAAGAGTATTTACGAGTCGTTTTGACAATGACAGTAACGAGGAGACATCAATGGATCGAGTCAATATCAGTAGGCTTTCGGACGATGCCAATTTCAACAAATTTCACGTGAAAATCTTAGCCTGGTGCTTTGGGATTCTAATCCTGGACGGTTATGATCTTGCTGTCGCAGGAGCGGCGCTGCCGTCAATCATGAAGTCCATGCAGGTCGAAGCTACCGCAGCTGGATTCATGGCGAGTTCGGCACTTTTCGGAATGGCATTCGGAGCCGTCATTCTCGGCGCACTCTCGGAAAGGATTGGCCGACGCCGGGCCTTGTCCATCTGTGTGCTGCTATTCAGTGTCTTCACGGCAGCGGCTGGATTCACCAGTGATCCGGTCTACTTCAGCGTCATGCGCTTTATTGCCGGCCTCGGCATCGGCGGTGCTATTCCCAACGTTACGGCACATATGGCAGAGTACGCGCCAAGGAAGTTCCGGGGCATGCTGGTTGCCGTGATGTGCTGCGGCTACGCCGTTGGCAGCCTATTAGCTGCCGGGTTGGGCAAGCAGTTCATCGAAGAATATGGCTGGCAGTCCGTATTCTTCGCGGCCGGAGTTCCAGTCGTCCTGATACCGCTCATCTTGAAGCGGATGCCAGAATCGCTGCAGTTTCTCGTAAGCAAGCAAGATAATGCCCAACTGCGGGAGATCGCGGCCCAGATACAACCGGGACTCCGGCTGCAAGCGGGTCAGACTTTTATGTTGGCATCTGCCGGTGCGGATAAGGTTGGCAGCGTTGGTGATCTGTTCCGTGGCGGGCGTGGATTCAGCACTGTCATGTTTGGAGTGGCCTGCGCCATGGGCCTGTTTATGATGTACGCGATCAGCACCTGGCTGGTCAAGCTGATGGCACTTGCCGGGCATAGCCTTGGCTCTGCGTTGAACTTCCTGCTGGCATACAACATTGGAGGGATTGTCGGAGCCGTCGGTGGAGGCTGGCTTGCCGACCGTTTCAAGATCAAGCCGGTGTTATGTGTGTCCTATGCGTTGTCGGCGGTCTTCCTGCTGATGCTTGGCAATGGAATCCAACCATTGTATTTGGTCGTTGCCGGCGTTGGAGCCACTACGCTTGGAACTCAAATCCTGTGCTATACGTACGCGGCCCAGTTTTATCCGGCCTCGATTCGATCGACAGGAGTCGGCTTTGCTTCTGGAGTGGGTCGCGTCGGTGCAATCATTGCGCCAATTGCAATTGGCATACTGGTTTCAATCAAGTTGCCGATGGAACAGAACTTTATGGTGATCTCGGTGTTCGGTGTGCTGGGCGCGCTTGCGGTTGCTTTCATCGACCATCGTGCCTCCGCGCCAGCTTTTGGGATAGAACAAGTCCAGAACGAGTCTCTGTAAGGATGTGGTCTCGCTGTGACGTCGCTGGTCTTCGGTGCTGTCTCAGATGCCCTGAGACAGTCCGACGTAAGACGAACGCCACACAATCAAAATCCCTACAGCAACCTGTAATTCACGAGTTTGCGAAATGGATCCGCACAAAGCTGATTTGTTTGACGAGATGCACGCCTGCTCCCTAGCGGACCCAGAGGTCTTCTGGGGCGAGGCGGCAGAGCACATCACCTGGTACAAGCGGTGGAGCAAGGTGCTGGATGCCAGCAATGCCCCGTTTTATCGCTGGTTCGCTGACGGCGAGCTCAACACCTGCTACAACGCGCTGGATCGCCACGTGGAGGCTGGGCGCGGCGCTCAGCCGGCGATCATCTACGACAGCCCGGTCACGCAGACGGTGCAGACCATCACCTACGCCGACCTGCTGGACCAGGTCGCGTACTTCGCGGGTGCGCTTCATGCTCGGGGCGTGGAGAAGGGCGACAGGGTGCTGCTCTACTTGCCCATGATCCCGCAGTCGGTGGTCGCCATGCTCGCCTGCACCAGGCTGGGAGCCGTCCATTCGGTGGTGTTTGGTGGCTTCGCCCCACACGAACTGGCAACCCGGATTGACGATGCCAAGCCCAAGGTGATCGTATCAGCGTCCTGCGGCATCGAGCCGAACCGCATCGTCAAGTACAAGCCGATGCTGGACGCCGCCATCGAGCAGTCTGCCCACAAGCCGGACTGTGTCATCGTCTACCAGCGCCCCCAAGAGCGTGCGCCGCTGGTTGAAGGCCGCGACGTCGATTGGAACGAGGCGGTGGCGATGGCGAAGCCGGCGCACTGCGTGCCAGTGAAGGCGACCGATCCGCTCTACATCCTTTACACCTCCGGAACAACCGGGCAGCCCAAGGGCGTGGTGCGGGACAATGGCGGTCACGCGGTGGCCCTGCGCTGGACGATGACCAACGTCTACAACGTCAAGCCAGGCGAGGTCTACTGGGCGGCTTCGGACGTGGGCTGGGTTGTTGGCCACTCCTACATCGTCTATGGGCCGTTGCTGACCGGCTGTACCACCGTGCTCTTCGAAGGCAAGCCGGTGGGTACCCCCGATCCGGGGACCTTCTGGCGAGTGATCGAGCAGCACAAGGTTGCCACACTATTCACTGCCCCTACAGCATTCCGCGCCATTAAGCGCGAGGATCCTGAGGCCAGCCACCTCAGAAATTACGACCTGTCCCATTTCCGCGCTTTGTTCCTGGCGGGCGAGCGTTCCGATCCTGACACGTTGCGTTGGGCGGAGGATAACCTGAAGGTTCCCGTGCTCGACCACTGGTGGCAGACCGAAACCGGCTGGGCCATTGCTGGCAATCCATTGGGCGTGCACCTCTTCCCGATCAAGTACGGGTCGGCGACGCGTCCGATGCCGGGTTGGGATGTGCGGGTGTTGGATAGCGAGCTTAAAGAGGTATCGCGCGGCGACATCGGCGCTTTGTGCGTGAAGCTGCCGCTGCCGCCGGGCTCGCTACCAACCTTGTGGAACGCTGACGAGCGCTTCAAGAGGTCTTATCTCCAAGAGTACCCGGGCTATTACCAGACGGGAGACGCCGGCTTCATCGACGGGGATGGCTACGTCCACGTCATGGCGCGGACCGACGACATCATCAACGTTGCAGGCCACCGCCTGTCGACGGGTGCTATGGAAGAAGTACTGTCGAGCCACAGGGACGTTGCCGAATGCGCGGTGATCGGTGTGGCCGACGGACTGAAGGGCCAGCTGCCGCTCGGCTTCCTCTGTCTCAAAATTGGGATAACCCGCGCTCACGAGGAAATTGTGAAGGAAGTGGTTCAGCTTGTGCGGGAGCGGATTGGCCCGGTCGCCGACTTCAAGCGCGCCGTGGTGGTGAACCGTCTTCCGAAAACCCGGTCGGGAAAGATCTTGCGCGGAACGATGCAAAAGATCGCCGATGGTCAGGAGTACAAAACCCCCGCCACCATCGATGACCCGGACGTTTTGCCGGAGATCAGAATGGCACTGCGGAGCGTCGGTTACGCCAAGGATGCTGAAGCTTTCAAGGAGAATTGATCGGCAAACAAAGGAAAAGCATTGGGTCAGTCCGCCTTGGTTCGCACGGTTGCGTGGTGGCGCAGATCAGCGGGGTCTCTCTCGCGATCTGCGCCGCCACTGCCGCCCGTGGTTCTTGGAGTCATCGCCTTGGCCGATTTGAATCAGGTTCTCTTGCCCAGACTGCCGGGGATTGCAAGGCCCAATGCGCCCGAAACTCGCTGAATTGTGTCCGTGGTTTTCTTGGTGGTAACCAACTGATTTGAATCTTGAAAAAGATTCTCATTCAGATAGCCAGGGTCGATATCGTTTATTGCCCTTCCCGAGATATTGGGCAACATGCACTTTTCTCTAACTTTAAAGGGGTTGTGCCAAACTGATTATGGAAAGACTGATTTAATCAGCGCGGCAGTCATCGTTGAGTGGCTTGTAAGCGTTGTCATGTGCATGCCAAAGAGATGAGTCGGAGATGAAGCGACAGATCAGGTTTTGCGGACGCGGAAAGCCACGGCAAGTAGCGGGTGACGCGCCGCCAGCGCTTCCTGACGGAGATGGAAAGCGTGGTGCCGTGGTCGCGCCTGATTGCGGCGGTCGAGCCGTACTACCCCAAGGGCAAGCGTGGACGGCCGCCGATCGGACTGGAGCGAATGCTGCGCATTTACTTCCTTCAGCAGTGGTACGGGCTGTCGGACGACGTGAAGTGTACTAAAGATGGGTCTTCCGCAATTTGTGTGACGACGGCGAATTCGCGTGGAGGACCCTTGCCGGCGTCTTTTTCGGAATAGGCCCCGGCCCGGTCCCTGGCGACGATCTCGATCGATGGGTGCGCACGCATCCACGCAGCCACTGCAATGGCGTCCCTACCGGCGAACACTTCGATCGGCTCACGTCGCTCCAAGTCGACGATGATCGTTCCGTACTGGTGACCGCGCGCGATCGCCCAGTCATCGATGCCGATTACCCGCGGTTGTGGTTTGCGCTTGCGCTCAGGTACTCTGCGCAATTCTCGCAGCACGGTGTCGGCACTGGTGCGCAAGCCCAAGGCGTCGGCAAGCCGGGCTGCTGCCTCACCACCGAGGGCGTGGCCCAGCGCGTGCAACGCCCGAGCCTGCGATCGCGTACGACGTTGATACCGACCGGCCAAGGTGTGGATGGTCTCGGCAAACGTACGACGAGGGCAGTTGGCGTTCATACACTTGAAGCGACGTACCTCAAGAGCGAGAACGACCCGTTGCTCGAGCATTGGACGTTCTTCCAGCGTGCGCACATAGCGGCCGTGGAGTCGGTGACTCCAACTATGGCAGGCCGGGCACCGTGCCCGGCGAACTGTACTGCGGGCTTCGACAGTAATGGTCTCCCCTTGCACTTCGCTAGAGACGAAGCGCTTCCCCACACGGGCGAGAATACGTTCGATCCCACCGAGAACTTGCCTCATGGTAACGATCAACGTAGACCAATTCGGCCGGAAATCAAGGCCTTGACTCGGCCGTCACACAAAGTGCGGGAGACCCATCTTTACTTCCTTTCGCTCTGACTACGCGGCTTCGCTCTCGTTGAGTAAAAAGAGCGTTCTCGCGAATCATGCCTAAACTAGGCTGCAATTTCAGCCGAGAACCAAATGCAAGGTGGGCTTGCCGCAGTGTGAGAGTAGGCGCGAAGGAGGCACCCACTCACCGAACTGCGGAAGTAAAGATGATCCTATGAGCGTGATCACGACCGCGAATCAACTTTACTTCCCAGAGGTAGCGCGATTACTACACTTCACGATCCAGGCCGAACTTGGCGATCAACTGCTTGCCCAGGTGGCCGCGCGCGCCTTCGGCGAAGATGGTGTACTTGGCATGCAGCTCCATGCCGAGCTGGAAGTTCTCGGTGGGCTCGCCTTCCTTGTTGATGCCCATATTGCCGGTGGCCACGCCCTTGACCGAACCATCTTCGTTGAAGAGTACCTCGGCGGCCGGGAAGCCCGGAAAGATCTCCACGCCCAGCGCTTCGGCCTGCTGGCCCAGCCAGCGCACGAAGTTCGACAGGCTGATGATGTAGTTGCCTTCGTTGTGGAAGCACTCGGGCAGCAGCGCGGGCGGCGTGCCCTTGGAGCCGGACTCGTTCAGGAACAGGAACTTGTCTTCAGTCACGGCCTGGTTCAGCGGCGCGCCCAGGTCCGTCCAGTTCGGGATCAGTTCGTTGAGGGCGCGCGGATCCATGATGGCGCCCGACAGGATGTGCGCGCCGGGTTCGGAGCCCTTCTCCAGCACGCACACGTTGACGTCGGCGCCATTCTCCTGCGCGAGTTGTTTCAGGCGGATGGCCGTGGCCAGGCCGGCGGGGCCGCCGCCGACGATGACCACGTCGTATTCCATGGCCTCGCGCGGGCCGAGCTGCGCTTGAATGTCCTGGGTTTCCATGATCTGGCCGGCTCACTCTCGATCCATCAGCGCACGGCCGATGATCAGTTGCTGGATCTGCGTGGTGCCCTCATACAGGCGTAGCAATCGGACATCCCGGTAGAACCGTTCAACCGGAGACTCGTTGATGTAGCCGGAGCCTCCGTGCACCTGGACGCCGCGATCCGCGACCCGGCCAACCATCTCGGTGCAGAAAAGCTTGCAGCACGACGCACGCATGCTCACTTCCGGATCGCTTTGGCCCGCAGGCTTTTCGTCATAGCGTAGGGCGCAGTCCTGAACCATGCTCCAGCCGGCATAAAGCTCAGCCTGGCTGTCGGCGAGCATGGCCTGGACAAGCTGAAAGTCGCCGATGCGCTTACCGAACTGCTTGCGCTCGCGCGCATAACGCACTGCTTCGTCCAGGATGCGCTGGGCCATGCCGCAGGCCACGGCCGAAATATGCAGGCGACCGCGGTCCAGCACCTTCATGGCCGTCTTGAAGCCCTGTCCCGGCTTGCCGCCGATGATGTTGCTCGCCGGCACCCGCACGTTGTCGAGGATGACGTCGCAGGTCTTGGTGCCGCGCTGTCCCATTTTCTTATCTGGCTTGCCCAGGCTCAGGCCGGGCAAGTCGGCCGGCACGATAAACGATGAGATACCGCCCGCACCGGGGCCATCGGTGCGCGCCATCAGCGTGAAGGCCCCGGCGCGCGGCGCGTTGGTAATGAATCGTTTGCTGCCATTCAGGATGTAGTCATCGCCATCGCGCTCGCCACGGGTCTTGATCGCGGCCGAGTCGGATCCCGCGTCCGGCTCCGTCAGGGCGAAGGACATGATCAGCTCGCCGGTCGCGACACGCGGCAGGATGGCGCGCTTCTGTTCCTCCGTGCCGTCCATCAGGATGCCTTGGGATCCGATTCCGACGTTGGTGCCGAAGACCGACCTGAAGGCCAGGGCCGTATGCCCGATCTCATAGGCGACACGACATTCCTGGCTCATGGACAATCCGATGCCGCCATATTCCTCCGGGATCGACAGCCCGAACAGGCCCATCGCCTTCATGTCCTCGACGATGTCGGCCGGCACGTCGTCAGTCTGCTCCACCGTGTCTTCGGCGGGAATGAGCCGTTCGCGCACGAAGCGCTGCACGGAAGCGAGCAGGAGCTCAAAGGATTCGCTATCAATGGCCATAGGGATGCCCTCTACCTTCTATCGTCTGAAATCAGCGGTGACCAAACACGGGCTTACGCTTCTCGAGGAAGGCATGCATGCCTTCATGTGCGTCCTCGCTCGCAAAGCGCGCGTGCAAATGGCGGCGCTCAAACCAGATACCCTCGCTCAGGGAGGATTCGTAGGACCGGTTGACCGATTCCTTGATCGCCATCAGCGCGGGCAGTGAGTAGCTGGCGATGGTGCTAGCTAGGGCAAGGGTTTCCTCCATCAGCCGCTCGTCTGCGACGACGCGCGACACCAGGCCATAGCGGTCGGCCTCGCCGGCATCGAGCTGGCGCGCCGACAGGCACATGTCCATCGCCTTGGCCTTCCCGATCGCGCGCGGCAGCCGCTGCGTGCCGCCGGTGCCGGGTAGCATGGCCAGCCTGATCTCCGGCAGCGCAAACCTGGCGCTTTCGGCGGCGATGACGATGTCGCACGACAGCGCCAGCTCGCAGCCGCCGCCCATCGCGACGCCCGCGACCGCGGCGATGACAGGCTTGCGCACACGGCGGATGGTTTCCCAGTTGCGCGTGATGAAGTCGCTGCGGTAGACGTCCATATAGGACCAGTCCGCCATCGCGGCGATGTCCGCACCCGCGGCGAAGGCCTTTGCTCCGCCGGTAATGACGATCGCACCAATGCCATCGTCGGCATCGAGGTCCAGCAGCGCCTCGCCCAACCGGTTCATCAAAGCATCGTTAAGGGCGTTGAGCTGCTTGGGCCGGTTCAGCGTGATGATGCCGACGCGGCCGGTGCGTTCGACGAGTAAAACTTGCTCTTCCATGTCAGGGGGCCTTTCTCAAAGGGTGCCGTCGCGCAACATCTCGCGCAGCCGGAACTTCTGGATCTTGCCGGACGGCGTGGCAGGCATGGCATCGCGTACGACCAGCCGTTCGGGGATGTACTGGATAGCGACTTTTTGCGCCTTGAGGAAATCGACCATCTCGGCGAATTCGAGGCCATGGCCTGGCTTGGGCACGACCACCGCACACGCGCGCTCACCCAGGCGCGTGTCCGCGTAGGCGACGATGGCGACCTGTGCCACCGCGGGGTGCTTATAGAGCAACGCCTCGATTTCGAAGACGGGGATGTTCTCGCCACCACGGATGATGACGTCCTTGTTGCGCCCACTGATGCGGATATAGCCGTTGGCGTCCATGCTGGCCAGGTCGCCGGTGTCGAACCATCCCTCGGCATCCGTGCCATTCCACTGCGGCCGCTTCAGGTAGCCGCCGAAGTTGGAGCAGGAGCGCACGACCAGCCGTCCCACTTGCCCCGCATGCGCCGGCTCGCCGTCAGCTTCAATGATTTTTAGCTCCACACCAGGCAACGGGCAGCCGTCGGTGGTGAAGGCAAGCCGGTCATCGTCGTCGAGGTGGATCAGCGTGACGGCGCCGTTCTCTGTCATGCCCCAGGCCGACACGATCTTGCTGCCCAGTACCCGGCGCGCCTGCTCGACTAGCGTGCCGGGGATGGGGGCGCCGGCGCACAGGAAGGACCGCAGGCTCGGCACGGCTTTGCCGCTTTCCTCGACATTCTTCGTGAGGTCCGTCAGGAATGGCGTCGAGGCCATGGTGAAAGTGACACCTTCGGCGCGAATGACTTCAATGGCCTTCTTGGGCTCCCAGATGTCCTGCAGGACCACACCGGCGCGCAGCATGACCGGCATCATCAGGCCGTACATGAATCCGGTCTGGTGCGCCATCGGCGACGCCATCAGGATCACGTCGTTCTGGTTCAGGTACAGGCGTTGCGCATAGGCGACGATGTTGGCCATCAGGGTGTTGGCCGAGTGCATCACCCCCTTGGGCTCGCCGGTCGTGCCCGAGGTGTAGATCAGTTGCGTGATGTCATCGGGGGCTGGCCGGTTGCGCGTCAGGATGGCAGTTGCGTCAGGCTCTTTTTCCCATTCCGGCTTGGTGAGCAGGGTGTCAAAGGCGTCGGGGCCAGCGCCGTCGACGACGACAATACGCTGCAGGGAAGGCAGGTCCGCTTGCAGCGCACGGGCCATGGTTTCATGATCGAAGCCCCGGAACGACTTCGGCACGACCAGGAGCTTTGCCTCGCTGTGCCTGAGCATGAACGACAGCTCGCGCTCGCGGAAGATGTGCATGAGCGGATTGAGCACCGCACCGATGCGCGAGCAGGCCAGGTAGAGTAGGGTGAACTGCCACCAGTTTGGCAACTGCATCGCCACCACGTCGTTGCGCCCGACGCCAAGGCGCGCCAGCCCCACGGCGATCCGGTCGGCCAGTACCGCCACCTCACGATAGGTGAAGCGCTGCACTTCGCCGGTCTCGACCCGCAGCGCCGTCAGGGCGAGCTTGTCCGGGCAGGCAGCCACGCAAGCGTCCAGCTCGTCGTTGATCGTGCGGTCATGCCAGTAGCCCCTGGCGATGCTCTCTGCACGGCGCGGTGGCAGCAGCACGGCATCGAATTCCATGGCGTCTCCTTTGTCGTTATGGGAAAGCGTACGGGTCAGGCGGGAACGGCGTTGCGGCCGGCGCGCGTGCGCGCGATGATGGTCTTCATGATCTGGGCGGTGCCGTCACCGATCTGGAAGCCCAGCACATCGCGCAGGCGCTGTTCCATCGGTCCGCGGTCATAGCCGCCATGCCCGTGCATCAGCAGACATTGGTGCACGACGTCATACGCCAGCTTCGGCGCCCACCACTTGCACATGGCCGCCTCGGCGCTGTGCGGGGCGCCATGGTCCTTCAGCCACAGCGCTTGCAGGCAGAGCAGGCGCGCTGCCTCGACCTGGGTATCAAAGTCGGCCAGCGGGTGCGACACCCCCTGGAACGCGGACAGCGGCTTGCCGAACGCCTGCCGCTCGGCGACATAGGCCCAGGTCTCTTCGAGCGCCACTCGAGCGACGGCCAGGACCTGCAGCCCGATCAGCGCGCGCGAGAAGTCAAAGCCCTGCATCACCTGGACAAAGCCTTTGTTCTCGTCGCCGAGCCTGTGATCCACCGGCACGCGCACGTTCTCAAAGAAGATCGAGCCGCGGCCGATCGCGCGCTGTCCGTGACAGTCGAAACGATTGGTGGTGATGCCGGGGAGGTTCATCGGGACGAGCAGCGCCGTGACGCCGTGCGCCGCCGATTCGGGCGTGCCGGTGCGGCCGAAGACCACTGCGGCGTCTGCCTGGTCGGCCGCCGAGATCGAGGTCTTCTCGCCATTGATCACGTACTCGTCGCCGACCCGCTCGACGCGCAGGCGCAGGTTGGCGGCATCCGAGCCGCCGCGCGGCTCGGTCAGCGCGATCGCGAGCAGTGCTTCGCCGCGGGTGAGGCGTGCCAGCCAGGGGCCCACCACTTCGGGCTTGCCATGGTGCCAGAGGATCTGGCCGTTCAGGGAGGCCAGCAGGTTAATATAGGAGAGGCTCAGGTCAGCCCGTGCCACCTCCTCGTGGATCACGCCCGCGGCAAGGCAACCCATTCCCTGGCCGCCATACTGCTCCGGCAGCTCGGGGGCGATGAAGCCCATCTCGCCCATTTCGCGCATCAGGGTGCGATCGAGCACGCGGGTCTGGTCGCGCTCCTGGTAGCCTGGCGCGATGCGATCGGTGGCGAAGCGCCTTGCGTGATCGCCGAGCGTCACGAGGTCTTCATTGAGATAGGGGTTCATTTGCTTGTCTCCTGGATGAGCGAGGCCCGAGGGCGCACGTTCGCTGCGTGGCCCTGTGGCATAAGGGGAGGTGGGATCGACCGGTGTCCGCTGTTACTTCACGTATTTCCGGAACTCGGGCTTGCGCTTTTCCTTGAGCGCCGCCACGCCTTCGCGGGACTCTTCGGTGTCGTAGTACAGCTTCAGCGCGTACATGCCCATACCGGCAATGCCGCTCTGGTGCGCCGTGTCCATGTTGAAGCTGCGCTTGGCGATGGCGAGTGCGGTCGGGCTGCGTTCGCAGAGTTCCTCACCCCACTTCTGCACTTCGGCGTCGAGCTGGTCGTGCGGCACGCACGCATTGGCCAGCCCCATTGCCACGGCTTCCTGACCCGAATAGCGGCGGCACATGTACCAGATCTCACGGGCTTTCTTTTCGCCGACGACGCGTGCCAGGAACGCGGTGCCGTAGCCGGGATCCACCGATCCCATCTTGGGGCCGACCTGGCCGAAGATGGCCTTCTCCGAGCAGATGGTCAGGTCGCAGATCGTGCACAGCACATTGCCGCCGCCGATGGCATAGCCCTGTACGCGCGCGATGACGGGCTTGGGCACGTTGCGGATCGCGTCGTGCAGTTCTTCCATCGGCAAGCCGATGGTGCCGCGGCCATCGTAGTTGCCGTCGTGCGCCGACTGGTCGCCGCCGGTGCAGAAGGCGCGGTCGCCGGCGCCGGCCAGCACGATGGCCCCGACGCTTTTATCGTAGCCAGCCTTGTTCAGGGCCTTGATCAGTTCGTCGCAAGTCTGACCGCGAAACGAGTTCATCTTGTCCGGCCGATTGATGGTGATCCAGGCCACGCCGTTGCGGTTCTCATACAGGATGTCTTCGAAATTCATTACATGCTCCTTTGGTGTTTGGTGGTGTCAGCCGTTCATCGTCAGGCCGCCTGAAACGCTCAGGATCTGGCCAGTCACATAGGCGGCGTCATCGCTGGCGAAGAACAGCACGGCGCCAGGCAGGTCGTCCGGCTGACCGATGCGGCCCAGCGGGATGGAACGCGTGAAGGCCTCCATCAGTTTTTCGGGGTTGCCGGCGCCTTCCTTGTATTCAGCGAACAGCGCGGTGTCGGTCGGGCCAGGGCAAACCACATTCACAGTGATGCCGTGCCGCGCGTGCTCGCGCGCGATGGTCTTGGAGAAGGAAACCAGCCCGCCCTTGCACGCTGCATAAACTGCCTCCCCGGAGGAGCCGACCCGCGCCGCGTCGGACGCGATATTGACGATGCGCCCCGCCTTGCGCGCCGCCATGCCAGGCAGTACCGCGTGGTGCATGTGCAGTGCGCCGGTCAGGTTGATGGCAATGAGCTTGTCCCACTGCGCCGGCTCCGTCTTGGTGAAGGGCTTGAAGACATCCCAGCCCGCGTTGTTGACCAGCACGTCGATCGGGCCCAGCTTGGACTCGGTCGCCGAGACGGCGGCCTCCACGCTGGCGCGGTCCGTGATGTCGCAAGGGATGGCCTCGGCAACCCCGCCGTCGGCCCGGATGGAAGCGGCCACCTTTTCAGCCGCATCGAGGTTCAGGTCAAATACCGCGACGCGCGCGCCTTCCCGGCCGAAGCGGCGGCACGTTGCCCCGCCGATACCGCCGCCACCGCCAGTGACCACTACTGTCTTGCCTTCGAATCGTTGCATGTTGCCTCCTGTTGTTTGTCATGGCTCTGCGTGTCGATGTGCACTTCAGCGCTCACAATATAGGTAAATATGTTGACCTATACTAGGTGTAAGCGTTGCCGTTGGCAAGCCAAAATTTATGAGGTCTGGTTATGAAATACCCTGAGATTACCGCTTCACCGAAGATAGAGCTCGCCAACAGGCTGTTCTTTCGCCTCTATCAATGCGCAAATATGTTGCATAAAACCGGAAGCCGAGCCGTGGAAGAGGAAGGGCTAACCACGCAGCAGTGGGCGGTTCTGGGCGCCCTGTCGCGAAGGCAGGCACAGGGCGGAATGAGCATCGGTGATCTCGCTCGATACCTGATGGTGACCCGACAGAATCTGTCCGGGCTGATCAGCCGGATGGAGCGCGATGGGCATGTCGCCATTGCGCCAGACGCGCAAGACCGCCGCTCGCGAATCGTGACCATGACCGAGCAGGGCCGTCATGTGTGGCTGGTTCTTGCGCAACCCAAGATCCGCATGTATTACCAGCAACTCCTGGCAGACTTCTCAACCGACGATGTGACGCATGCGCTGCATTATCTGCTCAAGATTCTGGATAACATGCGAAAGCTTGACGCCGAGTGGGTCGGTGCGGAAGACGATGATGCTGACGCTGCATAGCGGGGGCCAGCGGGCTTCGGGCTCTTGTCTGATCCCTGCAAGGAACGTTTCCGTTGCTGGGATCGGATGGGGTTGCGGCCCACATGTCGAAACTGAGGGCTCCCCAGGCGTTTTCGGACGCGACTATGCGCTTCCTGCTGCGCGGCTGACAGCCGGCGCGAGCACAGATTTCGCGGACGGGCTGACTCAGAACCGTTGGAAGTGTCGTGTGCCGACTGGCACTGGCCGCGAGCCTGCCTCGACAAAACTGCGCGCCATTCCAACACGGCTCGATATCCTTCGCGCTTTCGACCCGACTACTTGTCGGTGCTCACGGACAAAACCCAAGGAGCGACATTACACGCCCAGCGAGGCCACTGATATGAGCTAGCCAGGACTGAATTACAGGCTGCGCGGGTCATCACGGGCGACAACGGTGATGGCAAATCGGTGATCATCGTCGACGGCCCGCCGGCCGGTGCCACGGTGGAGGCCGAACTCGGGGGGGCTGATGGAGATCTGGGCCGAGGGCCTTGGCGATACGCTCAGTCCGGGCCTGATGGAGGACAAGGGGGCGGCGTCGGCCGTGCTTGCACCGGACGACGGGCAGATCTGCTGGTTCGCCATAGAACTGATGCGGGGCAGCGTTCCCGCTGAAACGTCGCGGGCGCTGGCGCGCGCGGGCTTCGCCTGCAACCGGACTTTATCGTGGGCGACGATAGCCGGGCGGCTGGTGCCTTTGCTGCCCGACTACAGCGTCACGCGTATCGGTATCCATGTGCTCTATCCCCACCGGCGCATCTGTCCGCCAAGGTCCGCGTCTTCGCTGAGCACTTGGCCGTGTACTTTGGCGAGGCATGGGCGCATCGCTCCAGCTGAGCAAACGAAGAAGGACGGGGGGTCAGCCGTCCTCAGCGTCGACGGGCGTACCGACAGTTGGACACTGTGGCGACGCGCCTGAGCAGCGCGTCGCGCATCTCCAAGGCCGGTTGACCCTGTTCGATTACTTGACCATGCCGAAGGGATCCGGCACCACATGCTGATTGGCGTTGTTCCAGAAGTTCTGCAGCACGAAGCCATACTCGGGCAGGTTCTGAATAAACGGCGCCAACATGTCATTCGCGGTCTCGCGCTTCCAATCGGCTTGTAGTTCGCATGCGAGGGCGAAGGTTGATACTAGTGAAGCGCCTGCATTTGCCATACGGGACATCGCAGCTTGTGCCTCGTAAGCGTTCCACGCGCCGCAGGCGTCGACTACAGGGAAAACGCTGTAGCCGTCTTGCAGCATCGAGAGCGTCGGGAAGGTGCAGCAGGTTCCGATCGTGACGCCCGAGATGATGATGTGCCGCCGCCCCGTCTTTGCCACAAGGTCCTCAAATGCCTGGCGGAAGGTAGGGTCCTCATAGCAGTTGATAATGCCGGTCCGGCGATAAATTGGCTCCTCCGAGAAGATCTCCTTGAGTTCGGGCAAGGTATCGCCGTTCTGCCATTGAGCGTTCGACGAGGAGATCAGAACAGGCAACTTCATCGCCTTAGCGGTTAGCGCGAGGCCAAGCACGTTGCTCTTGATTGCGGACAGTGACGGGAAATCACGCAGCCCGGCCATCAAGCCGATCTGGTGGTCGATGAACAGCATCATCGCGTTGTCCGCCGTCGGCTTGTCATAAGCCACGCGGCCTGCGCGCCTTGCGTCCTCAGCGGAAACATTCGGCGGAATGACCTGGTTGGATGTGGGGCTTACCACATCTGCGGGGCGTTCTGACATGTTGCTCTCCTTAGAGTCCAGTGTGATGGAACCAGCCCGGACATAGGTGGCACAGCCCTAGCAGGTGAGTCTTCCAGCTTCGGTGCACGCCTTGCCACGCAAGTAGTCTAGGGCCCCGCCACTGTTCCTCAAGGCTCGCAAGCCCGTTTCGTTGACATCAGCCGGGCCAAGCGAGATGGCCTGCATAAGGTGCCCGCTTCGGATTATAATTTCACGTTCATGAAATAATCTGGCCCGCCGCCTCCGCGCTGGCTGGCCTTCTCCACGGGACAGGCTTTATGCCGCGACCACTACCTGATCCGACGCCACCGTCGCGCGCGACGATTCGCACCATTCACCAACTGGGCGACCGCATTCGCGCCACCCGAGCAGGGGAAGGGATGCCCATTGACCAGGCTGCGAGGCATTGCGGGGTCTCCATCGGCATGCTGTCCAAGCTAGAGAACGGCAAGGGCGTCAATCTTGAGCACGCCCTGCGGGTGCTGGACGGGCTGGGTTTGACGATGCTGGTCGTGCCCAAGGCGAATGCATCTTGGCTCGAGGAGTGCGGCCCATGCGTCCAAGACCGGCGAGCTGGCAGCGTGGGATTAGCCTCCTTGACCTCGGCTGTGTCAGACCCGGCTGGCCTCGCACATCGGCGACTCCCAACTTTGACGCCGATGCTGACCACAAACGCCAGCAACCTCATGGCCTTCGCTGAGCCGGCTGTCCATGCCAAAACTTCAACCTATCGAGCCGCATCAACGGGGTGCGACGCCTTCGCCGATTTGGATGGTGCCCCCGGCGAACGCCTCGCTTGCAGTTGCTGCGCCCGTTTTGCATCCTCCGGGCGAACCTGCCCCGCCTCCTGGCCGGCCAGCCCGGGCGTTGCCGACAGCCTCGCACAGCTGGACTACCGGGCCCGAGAACTTGTTGCATATGTTGACGCGAATGGCGGGGCGATGATCAATTACGGAGCACGACATCGTCACAACAAGCCCATCTCAACCGCGCCGGCCGAATCTGCGGTCAATCAGGTGCTGAACCAACGCATGTGCAAGCGTCAACAACTGCGCTGGTCGCCGAACGGTGTCCATTTGCTTGCCCAGGTCCGTTGTGCCGTAATCAACGGTGATCTCGTCCAGAGACTCGCTAGGTATGAGCCACCAACGGAACCCAGGTCAAGGGAAGTTGTTGAGTTCTTGGAGCAACTCGGGCTCTCGGAGTTTGAATCCCAAGGTTTTTAACGCTCCCCTCGAAGATACGCTGTCGGCTTCCCAGGGGCAAACGCACGCGCCAGCGGTGAGAGGCTTCCACGACCGGGTCGGGCGCAGCCATCAAACTATGCTCCGCTTGAGCTGGAACGCCACGGATACACGATCCGCCGGATAAACAGTGTCTGAAATTTCGAGAATCTTGCCCGCCCGCTTATAGTGACGAACCAGGTGCAGACCGGCTGATCCAGGTGCTACGCCAAGCCTGTCGGCCAGGGGCTGCGAAATGACCACGGCAGTAACAATCTGTCGAATTTCATCGATTGCCATGCCGCACTCTCTCTCGATGATCGCACTGACCAATATGGCGGGCTGTTTGAGGATTAGATCCGTCAGCCCTGTGAGTGTGGCGTCGACGTATATATCTGCTTGCGCTACAGGAGTCTTGCCTTTGCGGGCATCAACCCGTGTCCCGCTCAAAAGCGTCCAGCGGCTGCCCATCGGCGCTTCGAGCCGCCTTGCCAGATCCCGATCCAGGGCGACCTCCGTGACCTTCTCGATTGCCCGCACTTCTGTGGCCGCCACGTGTACAAGGTCATCAATTGTGCCGATGGATTGCGTGTATGACGCAGACGGATTTGCACTCGCCACGATCGTCCCCACTGCCTTCTTGCGGCTGATGTAGCCGAGTTCCTGGAGAACCTTGAGAGCGGCCCGGACGGTGTGCCGGCTAACGCCGTATTGGTCGGCAAGCTCAAGTTCCGTAGGCAGCAAACTGCCTACGACACGCCGGCCACCGATGATGTCCTTGGCAAGCAGGCTTGCAACTTCTGCGTATCGTGTTTGTGAACTATTGGCGGTGGCGTCGCTTTCCTTCTGCGTTGCGGACATTGGACTAGACAGTAGTGTGGTCATCAAAGGACCGGAATCCGGTCCCACTGGAATCACATTGTACTGTCGACAGAGCCGGACGCCCCCAAGGACTGGCTGGGGTCGTCCGTCATCCTTCTTAGTCAGCCCTCACGTTTGCACGCTTTGCTGCGTCGCCCCATCGAACAATCTCTGCTTGGATGAAGTCGCTGAATTCAGCGTGCCCCATCGTGCTCGGCGTGGCACCGAGGAGGGCCACTTCCTTTTGCCATTCCGGGCTTTTCACCGTCCCGTCGATTGCCGCCGTCAGCTTTGCCAGGACTGGGGGAGGCAGACCCTTCGGAGCAACCACGCCAACCCATGGGTCACCGCGGAAGTTCGGGTATCCAAGCTCCCCGACTGTCGGCACATCTGGCAACGTGCTCACCCGCTTGTCGCTCGCCACCGCGAGGGCCTTCAGCTTTCCCTGCCTGATCAGAGGCTCTGCGATCGAAACCACCTCGAACATGACATCAACCTGTCCAGCGATCACATCGGTCATGGCGGCCACTCCGCCCTTGTACGGGACATGGGTCAAGTCGACGCCGGCGCGCTCCTTAAACATCTCCATCACAAGATGATTGGTCACCCCGTTTCCGCCGGATCCATAGTTGATCCTGCCGGGATGGCTCTTTGCATACGCGATCAGGTCTTTCATGGTGGGGAAACGCGAGCCCCGGCTCGTAACCAGGACCAAGGGAAACGTCCCGATCAGGGCGATGGGCTTGAAGTCTCGCTTCACGTCGTACTTCAGGTTGTTATAGACCCAGCGATTCACTGCCATCGGGCCGCTAGAGGTCGCGAGCAGCGTGTAGCCATCCGGCTCCGCCCGAGCGACCAGCTCGGCTGCGAGGCCGGCCCCGACTCCAGGCCGGTTCTCGACAAAAAAAGATTGGCCCAGTGTGCTCGTCAGTCGCTGTGCGAGCTTGCGGGCGATGATGTCCGTGGTCTGTCCCGGCGGAAAGCCCACAACGATGCGAACGGGTTTGGAAGGATAGTCCGATGCCTTCAGCGGAGCAGAAACAGCCATCAGCAGCGAAACGACGGCGATCGCCTTGAACTTTTTCATGTTGTCTCCTTTTGTACCTATGGTGGTGGTGGGTATGCATGCCCCGCCTATCGCTGCGGATTCCGATCCATTCAGTCGTCCCGGCGAGCTCGCAAAGGCGGGCAAAGGCGCTGCATACGTCGATTGGCGGCCCAGAACAGGCTTCGCAGCGATCTGCCTCCATGCCCGGCCATGACCGGCTCGCATTGTTCTACCGGAAGCATCAGGGGTACGCCGAGTTCCGCGGCAGATGCGAAATAGATGATCCTGGTCCGCAGGTCATCGGCATGAAGCCGTGCCACGATCAAGGACTTCAGTTCGTTGAGGCACGGTTTCGATGCATCAGATGCAACGCGTGCCCGAGCCATCTTTTGCAAGCCGCGGCTGATTTCACGAACCTCGTACAAGAGATCCATGAACTCTTCCGTCGAGGACCGCATCCTGGACGGCATCTCGTTGCATCTCAGCCCGCGAAGAAGCGCCGGCTGGCCTCTTCAGGGACCGTCATACCGGTGATCTTTGCTTTCTCGAGCACCGCCCAGAAATAGCGGTAGGTGGCGCGGTCATGCAGTTCGCCCTTGTACTGGATCGGGCCCCAATCCGCGTCCTGCGCCGCCACCAGGATGCTGGCGGCATCCTCCACCTCCGCGAAATCGGGGCGCATGGCGTTGACGATGGGCATGATTTGCGCCGGATAGATACTCCACATGCGCAGGAAGCCGAATTCGTTGCGCGCGCGGCTGGCGTCTGCGGCAATCACTGCCGCATCCTTCAGGTTCAGGCACACGTTATGCGCCGGCACGATGCCGTTGGCCAACGCCGCCGCCGCCATGTCTGCCTTGGCGCGCGCCAGCAGGGCATGCTCGAACTGGCCCGGGCTGCGCATGGCAACGGCGGGGATCGCGCCATGGTGGCCGCTGACGAAATCCATCAAGCCGAAGTCCAGTACTTCAATGTTCGGCAGCTCGGCAATCTGAAACACTTCACGTAGCGCACCGTGGGTTTCGATCAGCACGTGTACCGGGATGGGCCTGTCCAGCCCCGCTTTCCGTGCTGCCTCGTCGATATACCCGATGACCTCGGCCACCTGCCCGTGACAGGTCGCTTTGGGCACGGTGATATAAGCCAGCCGGCTACCCGCGTCACCCACGATCTTGTCAACGTCCTGCCGCCAGGCCGGATGCGACGGATCATGGATGCGCGCGCCCGCGCGGCCGAACCGGTTGCGATCAGAGGCGATCATGCGAGCCACCATTGCCGCATGCTCCAGCTCCTGGCCGGCGGCAGCACCGTCCTCGCAGTCGCAAGTCACGTCAAAGACCGGACCGTACTCAACCTGTAGGTCAAAGGCCTTGCCGATCAGCTTCTCGCTTCCGGCGAAGTGCTCACACGTGGCCAGGACGGGGAAGGGCTTTTCGCCGGAAAACAGCGCGTCTCTCGGATGGGTTGTAGAAATCATGTCGTGGTCTCCTGGAAGATTTTGGTTCGGTTGCGTAGGGCACCAATGCGTGTCACGCCGCGCTTCGGCATGGCGATGGTGTAGTCGAGGTCAAGCACAACACTGGAGGGATGCGCGGGGCGGCTCTCGCCCGCTTCGGGAAAGGCGATGGACGACGCGTTGGCATTCTTCACGCCTATCATGCGCAGCCGCAGTCCGCCTATGTGGTCCTGTCCCAGATCTATCTTGTCGATCACCTTGGTGGCACAGGCGATGGTGTCGCCGGCATGGGTGGGATTCACATGGCTGCCGCCGTTGATGGCGAGAATCGACAGGCTGTTCTCAAGCCCGTCATAGGCTAGCGCGCGGCATATCGAGATGATGTGTCCGCCGTAAACAAGTCGCTGCAAACCGGCGCTGTGCATGGCGTGGCCGTCGAAATGCGCTCGGGCCGTGTTCTGGTAAAGGCGCGTGGCGATGCTATGGTCACTGTCATTAATGGTCATCGCGCCCGGGTGGTCGATGCGCGCGCCCACGGCGTAGTCTTCCCACAAGTCGCTGACACCGGTCATTGCCGTGATTTCACGCACCCGGACGGAGTAATCGTCGCGGCGCAAGCGCGCGCCCGACACCACCGCATCCGTGGTGGGAATAACGGAGGCGCCACAGGGTGCGCCGTGATCGCGCTTGTGCACCATCACCCACCGCACCCAGCCGAGCACCTCGCGTCCGTCCTGATTGCGGGCGATTGAGCGCACGTAAACCACTCCACTTTTGCGGTTGGAGTTCTCTTTCAGGCCGATGACTTCCGTCTCCACGGCCAGCGTGTCACCGGCATACACGTGGGACATGAAGCGCACGTCCGCGTAGCCCAGGTTTGCCACGGCATTGAGCGAAATATCGTGCACGGTCTTGCCGAAGGCCGTGTTGAACACCAGCAGGTCCTCCAGCGGCCGCCGCGCTAAACCCAGTTGTCGCGCATTGGTCTCTGCCGTGCACATCGCGGTGCGGCTGCCGGTCAGCCCGATATACAGGCTGTGGTCGCCTTCCGTCAGCGTACGCGGCGTCGCGTGGCTGACCTTCATGCCGACATGAAAGTCTTCGAAGTAGTTGCCGTCTAACCGGTTTTTCACGCTCTCCCTCCGTTCTTGCGTCATGCTACGAAACCAAACTAAGTACGTACATAGTGGTGCGTCGAAGATGTGCTGTCAACCATTTTGCAAGAATAGCCTTTGTTTTACGTGTGGAATGTTGCGGTACAGTTGGATTCTTGCTTTACTAGGTACGTACATATAAACATGTCATTTGGTGAACACGAACACAGAACAAGGAGAGTGACTTGCAACGACTGACAGAGGAGCGGCGCATGATTCAGGAGGCCGCGCGCCAGTTCACGATGGAGCGCGTGCTGCCTATCGCCAACAAGCTGGACCCGGACAAGGGCCAGATTCCGCGCGAGCTGATCGACGAGATGGCCGAACTCGGCTACTTCGGCATCCTCATTCCGGAGGAGTACGGCGGCCTGGGGCTGGGCGCCTATGAATACTGCCTGGTGGCTGAGCAGCTTTCGCGCGGCTGGATGAGCGTGGGCAGCCTGATCGCCCGCGGCAACGGCCTGATCGGGGCACTGAAGGGTCTCTCACCGGAGAAGAAGGCCGACTACCTGCCTCGCATGGCACGCGGCGAATGCCTCGGCGCGTTCTCGCTGTCGGAGTCCAACGCCGGCTCCGACGTGGCGAATATCTCGTGCCGTGCCGTGCGCGACGGCGACGACTGGCTCATTACTGGCAGCAAGTACTGGTGCACTTTCGCCGATGAGGCTGACTTCATCCTGGTGATCTGCCGCACCGACCCAGTCGTCGACCCCAAGGCGCGGCACAAGGGCCTGTCCGCCTTCATGGTGGAAAAGCCGCGCGGCGCGCTGCCGGAGGGCGTCAAAGGCAGCATCATCCCTAAGATTGGCTACCACGGCTGGACCACTTGGGAACTCGCCTTCGACGGCTGCCGCGTGCCGCATTCGAAGATGGTCGGCGAGGAAGGGAAGGCGTTCTACCTGGCCACGGCCGGGCTGGAAACGGCGCGTGCGCACACCGCCGCGCGCTCCATCGGCTTGGCGCAGGGCAGCCTGGAGGATTCGATCCAGTATGCGAAGGACCGTTCTCAATTCGGCAATCCTATCGGCAACTTCCAGGCGATCCGCTTCAAGCTCGCCGACATGGCCACGCAGATCGAAGCGGCGCGCGCCTTGCTCTACGCCGTGTGCGAAAAAATCGACGAAGGCGTGCGTGCCGATACCGAGGCCTCAATGGTCAAGCTCTTCGCCAGCGAGATGTGCGAGCGCGTAACGAGCGAGGGCCTGCAGATCCATGGTGGCGCGGGTTATACGACTCACTTCGCCGCCGAGCGCTACTGGCGCGATGCGCGCCTCACGAAGATTTTCGAAGGGACGTCCGAGATCCAGATGCGCATCATCTCCGATGCCATGCTGGGCAAGGCCGCGGTCTGAGCGAGGGGCAAGACATGAGTAAATCGATTACGCAGCAGCCCGACCTGACCGCACGCGCCGCCGCGCTGGCCGTGGATCCGTCGCAGAGCTTTCCCGCCGAAGCACTCGCCGTCGCCAGGCTCTCTGTTTATGACTGCCTGACTGTGGCGATTGCGGGCGCGCAGGAGCCGGTCAGCCAGGCCGTGCGCGAACTGGTGCGCAGTGAGTCCGGCGCAACGCAGGCCAGCGCCTTTGGCCTGGCGCAGCGCATTCCGGCCCGTGCCGCGGCGCTGCTAAACGGGGCGGTTGCGCATGCACTGGACTACGACGACACGCATTTCGATTTCGTCGGGCACCCCAGCGTGGCGGTGTTGCCCGCGGCTTTAGCCGTGGCCGAGCAGCAACAGGCAAGCGGCAAGGCGTTGCTAGAAGCATTCCTTATCGGGGTGGAAATCACGTGCCGCGTGGGTGCCTGGCTGGGACGGTCGCACTACAATGCCGGCTTCCATCAGACCGCCACCTCAGGGGCTTTCGGCGCAACCGCGGCAGCAGCGCGCCTGCTCGGACTCGATGCGGAGCGTGCAAGCCATGCGTTCGGCCTGGCCGCCACGCGCGCGTCTGGCCTGAAATGCCAGTTCGGCACCATGGCCAAGCCCTTCCATGCGGGCATGGCGGCGTCAACCGGCGTCGAAGCCGCCACCCTTGCGGCGCTGGGCTTTGTCTCACGACCGGACGCTCTCACCTGCGTAGGCGGGTTCGCCGACACGCATGCGGGCGGGCAAGATGCCGCGGAAGATCCGTTCGTTGGCCCGCCGGATACATTCCGCTTTGTCCGGGTTCAGCACAAGTTTCACGCTTGTTGCCACGGCACGCACCCCGCACTCGAAGCACTGACAGCCGTGCGTCACCAACACCTGCTGCAACCTGGCAACATCGCGAGCATCGTGCTCACCATTTCCCCGCAGTGGTTACCGGTCTGCTGCATCGCGCAGCCGGAAACGGGGTTGGAGGCCAAGTTCAGCCTCAAGCTGACGGCCGCGATGACGCTGGCCGGGGTCGACACGGCTGCACTGGGTTCATTCTCCGATGCGAATTGCAAGGATCCTACGTTGTCGGAACTGGCCCGGCGAGTAGAAATCATTGCCGATCCGGCCATGGCCGATACTGCCTGTCGTGCCGCCGTGGTGACGAAGTCGGGGGCCTCGCTGACCGCTGCCGTCGACCTCAACAGCCCGTTGCCGTATGCCATCAGGGTCGCCAGGCTCCGCAGCAAGGCAAAAGCGCTGCTGGGTGCGCAGCAGGCGGAGGCCTTGTGGGAATTCGTGGATGCACTGGACGCTCAGCAGGCTCCTGTACTGTATCCGCGTTTGCACGCCTGGATGGCTGGCGGCGCCGCATGATCAACTCAATTCCGGAATTCATGATGCTGCGCGATGGCCAACGACATCTCACCACGACCGGCGCCCTTGCCGGCCTGCGGGTGGTCGATCTCACCCAGATGCTTGCCGGGCCCTTCTGCACCCAGATGCTGGCCGACCATGGCGCCGACGTGATCAAGGTCGAAGCATTGACCGGTGACGGCACGCGCGTCACCGGCCCGTTTTGTGCCGACGATGCACTTCGCGACTTCGGCGGCTACTTCCAGAGCGTCAATCGCAACAAGCGCTCGATTGCGGTGGATCTAAAAACCGAAGCTGGCCGCGAAATTCTGCGCAGGCTGATTGATGAAGCCGATGTCGTGGTGGAAAATTTCCGCGCGGGCGTTATGGAGCGCCTGGGCTTGTCGTATGAGGTGCTTCGCGAGACCAACCCGCGCTTGGTTTACGGGGCAGTGCGAGGCTTCGGGGATCCGCGCAGCGGCGCGAGCCCGTATGCCCAATGGCCGGCCTACGATGTCGTCTCGCAGGCCATGGGCGGCATGATGGGCATCACTGGCCCGGACCGCCACACGCCCACCAAGATCGGCCCCGGCGTGGGCGACACCATACCGGCCCTCATGCTGTGCATTGGCATTCTTGCAGCGGCGCATCGGGCGCGCGATACGGGAAAGGGCCAATTCGTCGATGTAGCAATGACGGACGCCGTACTTGCCATGTGCGAACGTATTGTCTACCAGGTTTCCTACACCGGTGCGGCGCCGGCACCCGAAGGCAACCGCCATCCGCTGCTGTGCCCGTTTGGACTGTTCCGGGCACGCGACGGCCATGTATCCATCGCCTGTGCCACTGACGCGTTCTGGGTGAAGTTGGCCTGCGCCATCGGCCGCGAGGATCTGGCCCACGACCGCGCCTTCGCAACTAACGCGGCACGCGTGGCGCATCAGGACCAGGTGATTGACGCCATTGAAGCGTTCACCATCGTGCGCTCCAAAAAGGAGATTGGCCTGGTGCTAGGCGGCAAGGTGCCTTTCGGCCCCGTCTACACAGCGGCTGAGATTTTTGCGGACGAGCACTACGCGGTACGAGAAATGCTAGTGGAAGTCGAACAGCCCGGTTCCGCGACACCGGTGAAGATCGCCGGCGTACCCATCAAGCTCAGCGAATCCCCTGGGGCGGTACGCCGCCGCGCACCGATGCTGGGGGAGCACACCGAAGAGATCCTGACAGCTGCGGGTTACTTGCCACATCAGATCGCAAAATTACGCGATGACCGGACGATCCTGTGACAGGCGTTCCATCGAAATCCAATCGTCAAGACTGCACGGTCTCGAAACCATGACGATGCCATCCCGTCCCGGGCTGCGGCCCGAGGCTGTCTATGAGATGGCTTCATTGATCACCCATGCACTGGGCACGCCTGCATTGCTTAAGCTGCTTGGGCCCGAGAATGCATTCGGCTTGCCAGCGCATCGCACGCTAGTTGACCTGCGTAGCGAGATGCATCTGCGCGAGCAACTGGCCGAGCGATTCCACAGCATGCCTGCGGGCACCACGATCGACGGGATCGTGGGTAGCCGGCTGTCAGCGGAGGAGGGCCGCCTGCTCGGAATTATGCTGATTTCCTCCCTGGGACCTGTCGTCATGTTCGGCGAAGGCCGGGATATCGCCTCACAGATCGCGAGTATGGCCATGCATCCATGCCCGATCGACAGGGATAGCGCGAAGCAGCTGGCGCACTCGGTTTTGCTACGTTCAGCCGCAAGGACTCAGAAAGGCCTTGCCCAGGGCCCCCTCGATGCCATGTCCGAGGCGCTGACACAGCTTTCAAGAATGGCGATGGCCGCTTGGCCGTCGCAATTAAGTTGATATAGACCTGCTCCGATTTAAATTCGGTGAGCTGTAAAACCTGCGAAATCTGCACGCATCCCGGGGCTGTGTCGGGACCCGCGCTGCCAAGAAGCCGGACACAGTCACTCCGGGGCGTTGCTGGAGGGAAGTCCGCGATTCGTTGTTATGTCTGCTCGGGCTTACCGTTTCGCTTCGGCGGCTGCCAGTTTTCCACTAAGGCCAGCAGGCCAGGGAAACGCGCGTCCAGATCCTCGCGGCGCAGGCGGCTGCGCCGTTCCAGGCCATATTGGCGCTGGCGGATGACGCCGGCTTCACGCAAGGCTTTGAAATGGTGGGTCAGCGACGATTTTGGCCGGTCGAAACCGAACCATCCGCAGGGGTGGTCATAGGCATCCGACTCTCGCATTAGCTTGTACACGATGGTGAGGCGCAGCGGATCGGCGAGTGCGCCCAGAATAACTTCCAGCCGCAGATCTTCGACGGCTGGTTCCTCGAGCGGTGGCGGGAGATCCGCTGGCGTGTCAGTGATAGATGCTCTCATGGTGCACTTAATATAGCACCTGTACGAGATTTCTCGAACTGGTCTATAGTTCGAGAAATCTCGTACAGGAGTGTCGTCATGTCCGTTACCGCTACTGCCAGCGTCGCCAAGCCTTCCATCGTCTCCCCACCGGCACGCATGTGGAGGGCCGCCTGGCTGGTCACTGCTGTCTTCATGCTGTCGAACTCGACCACACCGCTCTACGTGCATTGGCAGGAGCAGCTCGGCTTTTCCTCCGGCATGCTGACCGTCATTTTTGCGCTCTACATCGCCGGATTACTGGGGACGCTGCTGGTAGCGGGGCAGTTGTCAGACCATTACGGGCGCAAGCCGGTATTGATCCCCGGGCTGGTCGCCGCGCTGGTTGCCTGCGGACTGTTCGCCAGCGCCACCTCGATCGGCATGCTCGCCGTGGGCCGGCTGCTGGCCGGCGTGGCCGTGGGCGTGATCGTTTCGGCCGGCATGGCGGCGGTGGTCGATGCCGGCGGCGCCGAGCGCAAACGCCAGGCGGCGCTGCTGGCCTCCATCGCGATGGTGCTCGGTGCCGGCCTGGGACCGCTGTTGGCAGGTGGATTGGCCCAGGCGCTGGCGCAACCGGTACTGCCTATCTTTGCAGTCGAGGCGCTGGTGCTGGTCAGTGCGCTGATCGCAGCCTTGCGCCTGCCCGTACGTAGCACGCGGGCGGCTGGCTCCCTTCGTCTGCAATTCCCGCACGTGCCGCTGGCCAACCGGCGACAGGTCTTGTACGGCATCGCCACCTTCGGCCCGGGCATCACCGCGACCTCGTTCGTGCTGGCGCTGGGGCCATCGCTCCTGGCGCGGCTGCTCGAAGTGCGCAGTCCCTTGCTGGCTGGCGGCATGGCTTGCGCGATGTTTTTCACTGCTGTCGGCGTGCAGCTTGCCGTCCGGCAATGGCCGGTGGAGAGAATCTTTGCCGGCAGCGCGTCGGCCACAGTGCTGGCGATGGCTTGCCTGGCGCTGGCCATCCACGCCTCGTTGGTGCCGGCGCTGATCGCCGCAGCGTTGCTCGCCGGGGCCGGCCAGGGGCTCGGCCAACTGGGAGGACTGACCCTGATCGGCCTGCATGTGCCGGACAGCCATCGGGCGCAGTCCAACGCAGTGCTCAACATCGGCGGCTATATCCCGGCGGGTCTGCTGCCAGTGGCGACGGGGTACCTGATCGACGCGGTGGGGCTGGCATCGGGCGCAATGCTGTTCGCCCTGGTGTTGGCTCTAACGGCCATGGCTGGAGGCGCCTGGGCCGTTCAGCGGGCTGGGAAGGTTGGCGCCTGACTTGGTGGGTGTGGACCGGCCCACCCTGGCGGATTCGGGGTTTCGATGAATCGGATGAAGGTCAAATTGAGGCTCCACCGTCACGCGCGACGATTCGCACCATTCACCAACTGGGCGACCGCATTCGAGCAACGCGGGCAGGGGACGGGATGCCCATAGATCAGGCGGCAAGGAATTTGCGGTGTCTCTGTCGGCATGCTGTCCAAGCTAGAGAACGGCAAGGGCTATCTTGAGCACGCCCTGCGTGTGATGGACGGACTGGGTTTGACGATGCTGGTCGTTGCCAAGGCGCATGCGCCTTGGCTCGAAGAGGCTGCGGCTCATGCGTCCAAGACCGGCGAGCTGGCAGCGTGGGTTAGCCTTGCTTAGCGAGGCTGCCATCCTGGCGTTTGTGGTCAGCATTGCGTCAAAGTTGGGAGTCGCCGATGTGCGAAGCCAGCCGGGTCTGACTCAGCCGAGGTCAGACAAAATGCCGCGTGGGATAAGCGCGACCCCTGGTGCCCTGGCGCGGAGATGGATTGCTGTGCGCCTTCGCTGAGCCGGCTGTCCATGCCAAAACTTCAACCTATCGAGCCGCATCAACGGGGTGCGACGCCTTCGCCGATTTGGATGGTGCCCCCGGCGAACGCCTCGCTTGCAGTTGCTGCGCCCGTTTTGCATCCTCCGGGCGAACCTGCCCCGCCTCCTGGCCGGCCAGATCCATCCGTGATGCGCCTTCGATGAGGCAGGCCCAGTAGCGGGCGCCGCGGCACCAGGTCTTGATTGCCTCGCGCAATTCGGCCTCCGTGAGGGCAAGCGCCTGGGCATGCGGGAGGAGATCCTCGAAGATGCCGATCTTGAGCGGCACCTTGGGCGCCGGGTTCTTCGGAAAGGCTAGCGGAAAACGCCGTTGCAGTCTGGCGATGGTGTGGACCACCGGATCGACCGGCTTTGCCGGATTGGCCGGCGCAGCGTCCCGTGCGCGGGGCGGCGTGGCCCGCTTCGGAGCCTTGGCAGCCTTTGCGGCCTTTTCAGCCTTTGCCTGTGCTGCCAGTTGTGCTTTGAGTGCCGCCAGTTGTTCGAAGCCCATTGTATTGAGTGGTGGATCGCGTGGCGCGATTTTAGCAGCCGCGTATCCCGCGCTGAGCCGCAGGTGCGGCTTCTATTGTTGCCGATCACGAGAGCCGCGCCTGCGGCTCAGCCACCCACCAGCGACATGCGCACGGTGGGGTACTGCCGCTTGCCGCTGGCCAGCCGGTCCGCGCGCAGTTCGGAATAGCGGTCGCCGCGGGCCTGCCATGCCTGCCGGACCGCATCCGCCACGGCTTCGGCCGGGCGCCCGGCACCCAAGTGCGGGCGCAGGTCGACGGAACTCGTGGCGAACAGGCACAGGTGCAGCCGGCCGTCGACTGAAACGCGCGCGCGGGTGCAATCGCCGCAGAAGGGGTGCGACACGCTGGAGATAAAGCCCAGCTTCAGGCTGCTGTCCGCCAGCATATAGTTGCAGGACGTTTCGCCGTCGCGCCTGGTGACCGGCAGCAGCGCATGCGCGCGCTCGACCATGCCGCGGATCTCGTCGGAGGGGACCACGCGGGACTGGGACCACGCGCTGGGACCTTCCACGTCCATGTATTCGATAAAGCGCAGCGTGACGTCGCTGCCGCGGAAGTGTTCGACCAGCGGCAGCACCTGACCGTCATTGGTGCCGCGCTCGACCACGCAGTTGACCTTGACCGGCGCCAAGCCCGCGGCGCATGCCGCGTCGATCCCCTCCAGCACGCGCCCGACCGGGAAATCGACGTCGTTCATGGCACGGAAGATCTGGTCGTCCAGGCTGTCCAGGCTGACCGTGACGCGGCCCAGTCCCGCGTCGCGCAGCGAGCGCGCCTTGCGGGCCAGCAGGCTGCCATTGGTGGTCATGGCCACTTCCACCTGCCGGCCGTCCAGGGTACGCATGGCCGCAATGCGTTCGACCAGCGACTCGATGCCCTTGCGCAGCAGCGGCTCACCGCCGGTCAGGCGCAACTTCTCCACGCCAAGGCTGACAAAGCCCCGCACGATCCGGAGCAACTCCGCATCGGACAGGCGTTGCTCAGGGGACAGGAACGAATAGTCGCGGCCGAAGCGCTCCTTGGGCATGCAGTAGGTGCAGCGGAAGTTGCACTGGTCGATCACCGAGAGGCGCAGGTCCCGCAGCGGACGGCCCAGCTGGTCCCGGCACGCGGCCGATGGCTGGTCCGGCTCGAGCGCCCTAGAGTTGGGGGCGGCGGGCACTTCTTGCACAAGCGCGGCTTGCATGGCGAATCTCCCTGGGGCAATGGGTAGGGCATGGCGCATGCCATGCAGTCCATGGTAGGGACCGATGGCCGCCCGGCAGGCGCACAAATCGGCAGGACTGGAAGCAGAACAGTTCAGGCGGGGCAGGCTCGGCCTCGTTTGGCGGCCGCGTCGGTGGCATCATTCGCGCGGCGCCCGGATGCGGACCGTGGCGGTCTGGCCGGCGATCAGCTGTACCCCGGCCGGCACCTGGTCCAGCGCGATGCGCACCGGTATGCGCTGCGCCAGGCGCACCCAGTTGAAGGTCGGGTTGACGCTGGGGAGCATGTTTGGCCCGATGGCGCGGTCCTGGTCCTCGATGGCGGGCGCAATGCTCTGCACATGCCCGCGCAAGGGCGTGCGCTGGCCCATGATGTGCACCTCGGCGGCGCTGCCGACGCGGATCGCGGGCAGCTTGGTCTCCTCGAAATAGCCCTCCACATACTGCGAGCCGCTGGCCACCACCGACAACGCCGGTTTGCCGCGGGTGGCAAAGTCGCCGGCGCGCGGCAGGCGGTCGCTGACATGGCCGTCGACCTGGCTGGTCACGCGGCAGCGGGCCAGGTTCAGCCTGGCCACGTCCACCGCGGCATCGGCTTCATCGACGCGCGCCTGCGCGGCGGCCAGGCCGGCGACGTTGCCCGCCTGGCGCCGGCCCTGTGCCAGCGCAGCGCGTGCCGACGCGGCCTCGGCCTGCGCCTGTTTCAGGGCCAGGCTGAAGCGGTCTTGGTCCACCACGAACAGCACCTGGCCGCGTTGCACCCGGGCGTTGTCGCCGACGAGCACGGCCGTGACCAGGCCGGAGACATCGGGCGCGACCTGGATCACTTCTGCGCGCACATGGCCATCGCGCGTCCAGGGCGCCTCGGTATAGTACTGCCACAAATGCCAGGCGGTCAGTGCCGCGGCGACCACGGCCGCCAGGGTCACCGCAACGGGGCCGAGCAGCGAAAGCTTGCGAATCATGATGGGGCCTGCCAGACGAGCGCGACGATCGCGCCCAGTACAAGGATATAGAGCGAGAAGTTGAACAATGACCGGTGCCACACAATGCGGTAGAAGCCGATCCGGGCGAGCACGGCGCGCGCGCTGGCGGTGACGGCGAACGCGGCCAGCATCCACACCACGGTGGCCGGCACGAATACGCCGTACAGGTCGAACTCAGTTGCGTGCATGGTGGTTTCCTTGATGCCGATACAGGGCAAGCCGCAGGGTGGCCAGTGCTGCCAGCGCGGCGCGGTTGCCGTGCGCCGGCGTGGCCAGCGCCGCGAAGGCCGCGTCGATGTGTGCGGCCAGCGCCGGCGCGGGCGTGCTGGCATGGCCGGCGCGCGCGCACTGGCGGTAGTGGCGTGCCACGCCGGCCAGCACGCGTTCCACGGCACGGCGGCGCGGCGCAGGCACGCGAGCCGGGGCGCGCCGCAGCGCGAGCGCGGCGGATTCGACCAGGAAGTCGGCAACGGCGCTGCCGGCCTGCTTGGCGCTGGCATCGTTCCGGCGCGTCAACGGCGGCCACTGGCGCAGCAGGCGGTCCAGCATGCGGCCGCGCAGCCGGGCACTGTTGACCAGCGCGCGCGGATGCGCCGCCAGCGCGATCTCGTTCCAGTTGGCCCTGGCCAGCCGGTATGCCACCAGTTGCTGGCCGAAGGGCTGCATCAGCACTGCCCACAAGGCGGCGAAGACCAGCGCCGCCAGGCTCGCCAGGCTGCTGTTGAAGATGCTGGCGAAACTCGAGGCAGTCAGGTTCTGCGGGCCCGGGAACGACGCCGTGGTAACCGCCAGCAACACCCCGAACAGCGCGAAGCGCGGCTGCGTGGTCATCGCGCCGATGACCAGGTAAGGCCCGAACAGCAAGGCGGCAAGCGAGCCGAAGTCATGGGCCAGTTGCAGCACCACGAACTGGTAGTACCAGGACAGCAGCGCGCAGGCGACGCTCCAGGCAATCACACGGCCGGCCACCAGCCGCGGCTCGGGCGTGGAAGCAATGAAGCAGCTGGCCAGCGCGGCCAGGCCGACCGGGACGGCCCCGTCCACCCAGCCCGACGCCATCCACAGCACGCCCGCGACCAAGGTTGCCGAGCCCGCGGTGGCGGCGCGGATCAACAGCTGCGCGTGATCATGGTGCCGGGCCTGTCCGGCGGGTTCCACGCGATACCGCAGTACGGTGGGTTCGCTGCCGCCCTGGCGCAGGCTGGCCTGCAGCAGGCGGCAGTCTTGCCAGAGGTCGGCCAGTTCATCGAGGTAGGTGCCGGTGGCCGCGGCCAGCCTGGCATGCCAGTCCGCGGGTGCGGCCGACGGGGCGCCTGCCGGGTACCAGGAAGGCGGGGGGCGGGACGCGACTGCGTCGCCGGCGATCCATGCCAGCGTGGCGTGCATGCGCTGCGCGACGGTGTCGGGCATGCCCGCCGGATGCCGGCGCAGGGCGCTGGCGGCATCGGTAAGCGCCAGCACCAGCGGCAGCAGGGCCGTCATGCGCTGGTGCAGGGCACGTGCGCGCCGCAGGATCGGCGCCCCGTCGGATTCATAGGTGAGCTGGGCAAGCTGTGTTTCCATCGCCAGGATATCGGCGGCGAGCATGGTGAAGCTGTCGTGGCGCTGCCCCGCGCTGGCGCCGCTGGCCAGCATGTCGGTGATCCAGCGCGAGGCGTGGTCCAGCCACGCCGCCGCGCGCGCGGCCAGCGCCGGGGTGGTGCGGGACGGAAAGACCACCGCGCTGACCACGCTGGCGCAGACGATGCCAATGACGATTTCCTCGATGCGGGTGAGCGCCACGTCGAAGACGGTTGCCGGGTGGGTGACCGTCGGCAGCGCCACGATCGGCAGCGTATAGGCGGCCAGCAGGCAGATGTAGTTGCGCGGGGCCGGTTCCAGCAAGGACAGGTAGAGCAGGGTGCCGGTCCAGCACGCGATTGCGGCCATCAGCAGCACAGGCTCATCGACCAGCCAGGGCACTAGCGCCACCGCGCACACGGCGCCCAGCAGCGTGCCGATGACGCGGTAGGTGCCCTTGGCATGGGTGGCGCCGGCCAGCGGGCTGGACACCAGGTAGGCCGTGGCCATGGCCCAGTAGGGCCGTGGCAGGCCCAGTGCCAGCGCCACGTAGAGCGCCAGCATCGCCGCGCCGAACACCTTCAGCGAATGCAGCCACGGCGCGAAATCCGGGGCTCCCGCCCAGGCTGCCGCGTGCGCGTCAGCCACGTTGGCATGGTGCACGGGCAGTGTGGGGCGGGAAAGCGGGCTGGAGGATGGCATGGCTTCAGTTGGCGAGCCCGGCTGCGCGCATCAGCAGCTTCATCAGGCTGGCGCAGACAAAGACCGTGCCGACCCCCGCCAGCCACAGGGCCAGCAGCCAGCCCAGGCGGGCCGCCAGCCGCGCAGTGGCCTGGGAGCGCAGGATCCTGGCCATCAGTGGTAGCCCTCCCCGCGCCTGACCTTGCCGCGGAACACGTAATACGACCAGGACGTGTAGGCCAGGATGATCGGGACGATGAACAGGGTGCCGACCAGCGCGAAGCCCTGGCTTTGCGGGGGCGACGACGCATCAAAGATCGAGATCGACGGCGGGATGATGTTGGGCCAGATGCTGATGGCTAGCCCGGTATAGCCCATGAAGATCATCAACAGCGCGTACAGGAACGGCGACACGTTCGGGTGGTTGCGCAGGGCCCGGTAGATGCCGAAGGCCGAGACCAGCACCAGCAGCGGCACCGGCAGGAAGAAGAACAGGTTGGGCAGCGAGAACCAGCGTTGCGCGATCTCCGGATGGGTCAGCGGCGTCCACACGCTCACCGCAGCAACCATCGCCAGCATCACGCCGGTCAGCACGTTGGTCACGCGCAGCATGGTCCATTGCAGCCGGCCCTCGGTCTTCATGATGAGCCAGGTAACCCCGAGGAAGGCGTAGGTGAGCACCACGCCCACGCCGCAGAAGACCGGGAACGGGGCCAGCCAGTCGAGCGCGCCGCCAGTGAAGGTGGTGCCATCCATGGCGATGCCGTCGATATAGGCGCCCAGCGTCACGCCCTGGAAGAAGGCGGCGACCACCGAGCCCCATGTGAAGGCGGCATCCCAGTAGTGGCGACTGCGGTCGCTGGCCTTGAAGCGGAACTCAAAAGCCACGCCGCGGAAGATCAGCCCCAGCAGCATGAACATCAGCGGCAGGTAGAAGGCGCTGAGCAGCACCGAGTAGGCCAGCGGGAAGGCGCCCAGCAGTGCTGCGCCGCCCAGCACCAGCCAGGTTTCGTTGCCGTCCCAGACCGGCGCCACGGTGTTCATCATGACGTCGCGGTCATGACGGTCGCCGACGAAGGGGAAGAGGATGCCGATGCCCAGGTCGAATCCGTCCATGATGACGTACATCATCACGCCGAAGAAGATCAGGCCGGCCCAGATAACTGGAAGGTTGATACCCATGTCGATCACCTGTTCAGGATTCGCGGTGGCCGTGGGGGGCCATCGCGTTGGGTGCGCAAGCCGCGGCCATCGCCGCGGGAATGACGCTGCCGGGGCCGTAGGAGGGCGCCTCGTGCGGGTGCGCGTCGGGGGCGGGGCCGGCGCTGGCCAGCTTGAGCATGTAGCGGATGCCCACGCCGAAGCAGACGAAGTAGACCACCACGAACAGGGCCAGCGTCAGCGCCACCGGACCCGCCGCATGTGCGGAAACGGCATCGCTGGTGCGCTGCACGCCATAGACCACCCACGGCTGGCGGCCGATCTCGGTGGTCATCCAGCCGGCCAGCAGCGCGATCAGGCCGGTGGGCCCCATCACTACCGCAAGGCGCAGGAAGGCGCGGGACCGGTACACGGCGCCGTTGCGGCGAAGAACCCATCCGAGCAGGCCGAACAGGATCATCGCCACGCCCAGGCCAACCATGATGCGGAAGGTGAAGAACAGCACGGTGGCGTTGGGGCGGTCTTCCTTGGGAAAGTCCTTCAGCCCGCGGATCTGGCCGTCAAGGCTGTGGGTGAGGATCAGGCTGCCCAGGCGCGGGATCTCGATGGCGTAGCGGGTTTCCTCGCGTTCCATGTCCGGGATGCCGAAGACGATCAGCGGGAAACCACCCTTGTCGTCCTTGGGGGCGGTGTTCCAGTGCCCCTCCAGCGCCGCGATCTTGGCGGGCTGGTGCTCCAGCGTGTTCAAGCCGTGGGCGTCGCCCACCACCGCCTGCAGTGGCGCCGTGATCAGCACCATCCACAGCGCCATCGACAACATCTTGCGGGCGGCGGGTACGGCGCGCCCGTGCAGCAGCTGCCAGGCCGAGGACGCTGCCACGAACAGCGCCGTCGACAGCAGCGCGGCGATGACCATGTGCGCGAGGCGGTAGGGGAAAGAGGGATTGAAGATCACCGCAAGCCAGTCGGTGGGCACCACCTTGCCGGCGACGATGGCGTAGCCCGCGGGCGTATGCATCCAGCTGTTGGAAGCCAGGATCCAGGTGGAGGAGATGATGGTGCCGAGCGCGACCATCACGGTGGAGAAGAAATGCAGCCCCGGCCCGACGCGGTTCCAGCCGAACAGCATCACTCCGAGGAAGCCCGCTTCCAGGAAGAAGGCGGTCAGCACCTCGTAGGTCAGCAGCGGTCCGGTGATGCTCCCGGCAAACTGCGAGAAGCCGGACCAGTTGGTGCCGAACTCATAGGCCATGACCAGGCCGGAAACGACCCCCATGCCGAAGTTCAGGGCAAAGATCTTGATCCAGAACTGGTACAGGGTCCTGTACACGGTGTCCTGTGTGCGCAGCCAGCGCGCTTCCAGGAACGCCAGGAAACATGCCAGCCCGATCGTGATGGCGGGAAATAGGATGTGAAAGGAAACCGTGAATCCGAACTGGATTCGAGCAAGTTCCAGCGCTGTGAGTCCGTACATCGATGTGCTCTCCGTGGGGTGCCGCCGGCACGACGGCGTGTCGCGCGACACTACGGACAAGCGTAAGGACTACAGCCTGCCCGCGAAGGATACAGTTCTTGCGGAACCGCTAAAGCTCAGTTTACAGAGCCGGAAGAAGCGCCTGCCAGGCGCCACAAAGCAAATACAGATCGCGCTATTGCGCGGGATCACAGTCATGGATGTACCGCTGCATCGACGATCCGTAACCAGCTCCAGGGGCTGCGCCGGCGGCCGCTGCATTGACGGATTGGAATGCAGCGGACGGCCGGCGCGAGCGCTCAGCTGAACAGCTTCATGGCCTTGCCGAGGGTCGACCAGATGCCCGCGCCCAGCGGGATCAGCACATAAGCCCAGAACGCGAGCAGCAGCAGCGTCTTGCCGAAAGTTCGGTCGTCTTGCACGGTGGTGTCTCCTGTGTATTGGTATCGGAAGCGGGGATGGCGCTCAGGCCGCGCTGGTTGCTTCGCGCAGGTGGTGTCGCTCATGCACCGGCCGGATCAGCAGGTTGCAGACGAAACCCACTACCAGCAGGCCGGCCATGAATTGCAGGGTGTCGACGTAGACCTCTGACCGGGGCACGCCCATGGCCAGCTTGTGCTCGCGGATGTAGTTGACCAGCGCCGGGCCGGCAATGCCGGCGGCGGCCCAGGCGGTCAGCAGGCGGCAATGGATGCCGCCGACGTAGGCCGTGCCGAACATGTCGGCCAGGTAGGCAGGAATGGTGGCGAAGCCGCCGCCATACATGGTCAGGATCAGGAAGTAGCAGACCACGAACAAGGCTACGTTGCCGGACGCGCCGACGGCCGGTACCGCCATGTAGAGCGCGGCACCGAAAGCGAAGAAGATGGCATAGGTAATCTTGCGGCCGAAGTAGTCGCTGGCGGAGCTCCACAGGAAGCGCCCCGTCATGTTGCCGATGCTGAGCAGGCCGACGAAGCCGGCGGCGGCTGCGGCAGTGATGCTGCCCTTGAAGGTCTCCTGGATCATCACCGCGGCCTGGCCCAGCACCCCGATGCCGGCGGTGATGTTCAGGAACAGGATCACCCAGAGCAAATAGAATTGCGGCGTCTTCAGCGCCTGGTCGATGTGCACGTGGGCGTGCGTGACCATCTTGCTGGCCTTAATGGTGGGAACATAGCCCGGGGGCGCCCAGCCCGGGGTAGGGATGCGGATGGCCAGCGCGCCGATCGACATCGAGATGAAGTAGACCACGCCCATGACCAGGAAGGTCTGCGCCACGCCCGCGCGGGTGGCGCTCTTGAAGTAGTTCATCAGCGCGACCGACAGCGGCGCGCCAATCATCGCGCCGCCGCCGAAGCCCATGATTGCCATGCCGCGGCGGTCGGGGAACCAGCGGATCAGCGTGGAAACCGGCGACACGTAGCCCAGCCCCAGCCCGATGCCGCCCAGCACGCCGTACCCCAGGTACACCAGCCAGATCTGGTGCAGCCAGATGCCCAGCGCCGACACCAGGAAGCCGCCGCCGAAGCAGCACGCCGCCGTGAACATGGTGCGCCGCGGCCCGACCTTCTCCAGCCACTTGCCGGCAAAGGCGGCAGAGATGCCGAGGAAGAAGATCGCCAGCGAGAACACCCAGCCCAGCGTGGTCAGTTGCCAGTCGCCCGGCGCGGACTGCGTGACGCCGAGGATTCGGGTCAGCGGCTCGTTGAAGACCGAGAAGGCGTAGGCCTCGCCGATGCACAGGTGCAGCGCCAGCGCGGCCGGCGGCACCATCCAGCGGTTGAAGCCGGGGCGGGCGATGATGGCCTCCTTGTAGAATGCCGACGGGCGTGACGCTGGCCGGGACGGCGACGCGTGTTGGGACTTCTGCGAGGGCGTTTGCGCTTGCGCGGGATATGAAATGAAGTTGTCTCCTACCTGGAAGTGGCAGCCTCTTCTTGCGCGTGATGCGATGGGCTGGAGTTCAGCAAAAGCCATGCCCATGGCGGATTCCGTTTGCCGTCAATGGCTTGCAGCGCGCTGACCGGGCCGGCCGGTGAGGCCGTGGACAAAATGTCCTGGCGGCGGCCCCTCTCCCGGGCCAAGCTGTCCATCTCTGGCCGCGGTTTGCGCGCTCGCTCGGTTTACTCCCAAGACAGGCGGATAGCGCACTGTCGCTAGACTCTTCTCTTGCCCCCGCAACAACTAAAGTGATGAACGAAAGAAAAAGCCACGCAGCTGAAGCCGACAACTGGCAGCGCCGCACGATCCTAGTGGTGGACGACGAGGCTGGCATGCGTTCGTTCCTGTCCCGCGCGCTGGAAGGCAAGGTGGGCAGCGTGGTGACGGCCGACAGCGCCGAAGCGGGGGCCGCGCTGCTGGAGCAACGCCATTTCGACCTGATCCTGCTCGACGTGGCGCTGCCCGGTGCCAGTGGGGTGGAGTGGCTCAAGGCGCTGCGCGCGGCCGGCAACCCCGCCGATGTGATCCTGATGACGGCCTTCGCCGACATGGACACCGCGATTGCCGCGCTGCGCTCGGGCGCAGCGGACTTTATCGTTAAGCCGTTCCGCGTCGACCAGATGCTCAATGCCATCCGGCGCTGCTTCGACCAGACCCGGCTCACGCGCGAGAACTACCTGCTGCGCCGCGAGTTGGACAAGTACACCATCCACAAGCACTTCATCGGCGAGTCCGAAGCCATGAAGAAGGTGATGGCGCTGGTGGCACGGGTGGCACCGATGCCATCGACGGTACTGGTGACGGGCGAGTCCGGCACCGGCAAGGAGGTGGTGGCGCGCGAGCTGCACCGGCATAGCGGGCGGCAGGGCCAGTTCGTGCCGCTGAATTGCGGTGCGATGGCGCCCGAGATCATCGAAAGCGAATTGTTCGGCCACGCCAAGGGTGCCTTCACCGGCGCGGCCGGGGGGCGCCATGGCTTGTTCCTCTATGCCGACGGCGGCACGCTGTTCCTGGATGAGATCTCGGAGCTGCCGCTGCCGATGCAGGCCAAGCTGTTGCGGGTGATCGAGGACCGGCGCATCCGGCCGCTCGGTACCGAGCGCGAGATTGCCGTGGATGTGCGCATCGTCGCGGCCTGCAACCGCAACCTGGCCAACGAGGTCGCCGCCGGGCGCTTCCGCCAGGATCTGTACTACCGGCTCGATGTCGTGTCCGTTGCCATCCCGCCGTTGCGCACGCGGCCGGAAGACATCGTGCCGCTGGCCGAGCATTTCTCGGAGCAGCTGTCGGCCCAGCTCGGACTGCCCGCGGTGCCGCTGTCGCCCTCATTGGTCCGCGTGCTCAAGGGCTACGACTGGCCCGGCAATGCGCGCGAACTGCGCAACCTGGTGGAGCGGGCCTTGATCCTTGGCGAATACCCGGTCGAGTTGCTGGCGCAGCAGGCCGATCCCGCTCAAGCCAACCTGCCGGAAGAGGACGGCGAGGACGCGGCCAATCCGGCCGACGACGCCACGCTGCTGGAGGTGGTGGAGCGGCGGCACATCCTGCAAGTGCTGGCGGCCGAGGGCGGCAACCGGGTGGAAGCGGCGCGCCGGCTGGGCATCTCGCGCCGCACGCTGGACCGGAAATGCCTGCAATGGGGCCTGCGTCCTTGAGCCCGGCTGCGCCGCTGCGCCGCTATCGCGCCTCGCTGCGGGCCAAGCTTGTGTCCATCGTGGTCGCGCCCCTGCTGGTGGCGCTGCTGGCGCTGCTGCTGATCATGGGGGTGTGGGGCAATCGCGCGTTCCAGGCCCTGCTGGCCTACAAGGTCAACAGCGACCTGCTGGTCGCCCACGAGTACTTCGAGCATATGGTGGGCGGCGTGGGCGACCGTGTCCTGCAAGAGGCGCGGTCGTATGCGCTGGTGGACGGACTTGGCCGCCGCGGCGCCATGCCGGGCATCCTGGCCGACGCGCGGCGCACGCATGGGCTCGATTTCCTGCAGTTGCTCGATCCGCAAGGGCGGCTGCTTGCCGCTGCGCCTGCCGGCGCGGCAGGGCCGGATTACGCAGCCTGGCGCGTGGTCGCCAGCGCCGCCGCCGGCCGCGCGGACGCCGCCACGGACGCATGGTCTGCCACGCAACTGGCCGCGGTTTCCGGCGAGCTTGCCCAACGTGCACAGGTGGCGCTACGCCCCACCGCCAACGCAGCGCAGACCGACAGGACACAGGAAAGCCGCGGCATGGTGATGCACGCAGCTGCACCGGTGTTCAATAAAGCGGGAACGCTGGTGGCGATCCTGTATGGCGGCACGCTGCTGAACAACAATCTCGGCTTCATCGACACGATCAACGCGCTGGTCTACCAGCCGGCATCCCTGCCTCGTGGCAGCGAGGGCACGGCGACCCTGTTTCTGAACGACACGCGCATTGCCACCAACGTGCGGCTGTTCCATGGCGAGCGGGCCCTGGGGACGCGGGTCTCCCGCGAGGTGCGCGACAAAGTGCTGCTGCCCGCTGAGAAATGGCTGGACCTGGCTTTCGTGGTCAGCGACTGGTACATGAGCGCCTATGAGCCGATCATGGACAGCCGCGGCCAGCGTATCGGCATGCTCTATGTTGGCTATCTTGCCAAGCCCATCGGCCAGGTGAAGAACCTGGCTTTTGGCGTGCTGGTGGGCCTGTTCCTGCTGCTGGGCGTGGCGGGGTCGTTGTTGGCCTTGCTCTGGGCCAGGCGCGTGTTCACGCCGATGACGCGGATGGTCGGCACCATGCAAGCGCTGAAGGCGGGCGATGTCGATGCGCGCGTGGGCCCGGTGCGCAGCGATGACGAGCTGGGCCAGCTCGCCAGCCAGTTTGACCAGCTGCTGTCGGCACTGCGGCAGCGCAATGACCAGCTCAGGGATTGGGCGGACTCGCTCGATCGCAAGGTGGCCGAGCGCACGCGCGAGCTGGAGGACGCAAACGCCGCGCTGCGCGCCACCCGGCAGCAGCACGTCGGAGAAGCTCGCCGTCGCGGGGCAGCTTATGGCGGGCGTGGCACATGAGATCAACAATCCGATCGCGGTGATCCAGGGCAACCTGGACGTGGCCCGTGAGATCCTTGGCCCGGCTTCGGAGCCGGTCCGACATGAACTACGGCTGATCGACGAGCAGGTGCGGCGTATCCACCTGCTGACCACCCGGCTTCTGCAGTTCGTCCGTCCAGAGGCGTACGCCGGCAATATGGAGCGCCTGGACGTGGGCGAGGTCGCGGGCAGCTGTCTGGACCTGGTCCGGCATATGCTGAAGGGGCCGGCGATCCGGATCGAGCTGGATCGCCTGGCCACGCGGCGCGTGCGTATCAGCCGCAGCGAACTGCAGCAGGTGGTCGTCAACCTGCTGACCAATGCCATCCACGCCATGCCGGAGGGCGGCACCCTGACGATCTCCACGCGAGACTGGGACGCGCCAGGCATCACCCTGCACGTGCGCGACAGCGGCCAAGGCATCCGCGAGGAAGACCTGCCCAATGTTTTCAATCCGTTCTTCACCACCAAGAAGCAGATGGGAACCGGCCTCGGGCTTTCCATCAGTTATGCGCTGGTGGAGCGCTATGGCGGCCGCATCAAGGTGGAAAGCACGCTGGGGCAGGGCGTCGAGTTCATCGTGTGGCTGCGCGACGACGGGCTCCCGGCGCAGTCAGAGGCAGCCGGCGGAATGTGATGACGTGGGATGCGGCAGCGCCAGTGCCGCTCGATCACGCGCGCATCGCGTCGGGCAGCGCCTTATCCTGGCAGCGCGAAGGGATTGAAGCCGGTGCGTTGATAGCCCTCCGCCGTCACAGTATCGTCCAGGGCCAGGGTGGCAAGGTCATCGGCCACGGCCTCGGCTTGCGGGTCGCGTTCCAGCGAGATGACCTTCAGGTAGCCGTGGCACACGCTGCAGCTTTCGGCGCGCACCGTGGCTTCGGCGGTGTCGAAGCTGAGGTAGTCAAGGTCCGAGGCGGCGCCACAGTTGGTGCATTTCGCCCGCACCATGTGCCATTGGCTCTCGCAGAGCGCGCAATGCAGATAGCGCATGCCCTGGCGATCGCCGATCAGGATCAGGCTTGCCACGGGGGCAGTGCCGCAGACCGGGCAAGTCGCGTGCTCGGCCGGGCCGCTGGCGGGCACGGGAGCGGCGCGCGCGGCGCTGGCACATTGCAGCGAGAGCGCAGCCCAAAGGAAGGGCGCGATTGCCGCCGGCACCGCGTCAAAACGACCCTCGGTCAGCGCCTGGGCGGCGCCAAGGCGCGCATCCGCGGGGAGGCCGCGCAGCGCCGCAAGATGCGGGGCGACCGGGGCGGGAGCATCGTGCGCAAGCCGCTCAATCAACCGATCAAGCAGGGTGCCCCAATGCCCCTCCTGCGGGATGGCCCTGGCGTCTATTGGTCCGGATCCACCAGCCTCGGGCAGAAGCGAGGCCTGCACCTCGGCCACGCGGGCGGCCAGACGCAGGTAATCGGCAAGATCGTGCCCTTCGGCCAGCGCGCGCAGGCGCGCGGCGCGGCGGCTGTAAAGACCGGCAAGGTCTGGCTGGATCAGCGGAGTGAAATGCCGGGAGGCCTCGTCCGATGGTAGTGCTCCCGGCGTGGTCGGATGCTGGCTCATGCTCCGTTCCCCTTCGCTTCCGCCGCATTCGACTTTCTCTCCTTTAATTCGCCATACCAGCGGTCATGGTGCTGCCTGGCCCAGGCGCGCGAGACGTAGCCCGTAACCATGCCGGTGATCGAGCCGCGGACCCAGATAGCCAGATAGATATGACCCACGATCAGCAGGATCAACCCGATCCCCGCGACGGAATGAGCCAGGATCGCCAGACGAAGCACGGGAATCGGGAAATACTCGGCGAAATAGGCGCGCCACATGATTAACCCGGATATCAGCAGGGCAAGTATGGAAGCCATGATGAGCCAGAACAGCACCTTCTGGCCGGCGTTGTACTTGCCAATCTGCAGCGGTTCGCCGTCATGCTTGTTCAGGAGCACTTCCTTGACGCGGCGGAACCAGATTGCGTCGGTGCGCGCGGACATGTTGTAGCCCACAAAGCGCATGAACATGTAGCAAAGCCCCGCGAAAACCGCGATGCCGAGGAACGGGTGGAGCAGCCGCGCCATCTGCGGCGTGCCAAGGAAGCCGCTCATCCAACTCATAGTCGGGAAGAACCACGAGATTCCCGAAATCGCCGCGAGGAAGAAGCAGAACACGATCGCCCAGTGACACAGCCGCTCGGCGAATTTCGTGCGCAATATCATGTCGGTGTTGCTCGCCATTTCCGGTCTCCGCTTATGCCGCGCCGTCAGTCGGCGCGTCGTTGTCTGTTTCGGTGGTGTTGGGGCCGACTGCCATGAAATGCGCCGCCATGCCCACGACCGCCGCAGCGCCGGCGAAAGCGGCGACGGGTTTCAAACCATCCTTCCAGCCCGAGACGACCGAGCTGATCCCCGGGTCCTTCGGCAAGCCCGCGTAGCGCTTCGGGTCGTCGGCATGTTGCAGCACATACATCACGTGGGTGCCGCCGACCCCTGCCGGGTCATATAGGCCGGCCTTGGCATAGCCGCGCTCGTTCAACTCGGCCACGCGCTCGGCGGCGAGGGATTGCATCTCTGCCTTCGAGCCGAAGGCGATGGCGCCGGTCGGGCAGGTCTTGACGCAGGCCGGTTCCTGCCCGACCGAGACGCGGTCCGAGCAGAGCGTGCACTTGTAGGCCTTGTTGTCCTTCTTGGAAATGCGCGGCACATCGAAGGGGCAGCCCGCGACGCAATAGCCGCAGCCGATGCACAGGTCGGACTGGAAGTCGACGATGCCGTTCGCATATTGCACGATGGCGCCGGGAGCCGGACAGGCCTTCAGGCAGCCGGGATCCTCGCAATGCATGCAGCCATCCTTGCGGATCAGCCATTCCAGCTTGCCCGCCTGGTCCTCATGCTCGGTGAAGCGCATCAGGGTCCAGGTGTTGGGCGACAGATCGCGCGGATTGTCGTAGACGCCAACATTCTCTTGCACGTCGCCGCGCAGGTCGTTCCATTCGTTGCAGGCGACCTGGCACGCCTTGCAGCCGATGCAGATCGACACGTCGATCAGCTTGGCTACTTCCATCTGATGGTCGCGGATACGAGGGGCCGGTGTCAGCTCCGACGAGGCCGAGCGACTGATGATGTTCTGCGAGTTCATGCCTGTGCTCCCGCCATTTTTTCAATGTTCACGAGGAATGCCTTGAATTCCGGGGTTTGCGAATTGGCGTCGCCGACGCCCGGCGCAAGCGTGTTGGCCAGAAAGCCCTTGCGGGTCGCCCCCTCGAAGCCCCAATGGCAGGGGATGCCGACCTGCTCGACCGTCTGCCCGGCCACCTGGAGCGTGCGCATGCGCTTGGTCACCACGGCCTTGGCAGTGATGTAGCCGCGCTTGGTCGTGATCTTCACCGTGTCGCCATGGGCGATGCCTTTGTCCGCGGCCAGCTTTTCGCCGATCTCGACGAATTGCTCGGGCTGGAGCATGGCGTTCAGATGCGAGTGCTTGGTCCAGTGGCGGAACAGTTCCGTCACAGAATAGGTCGTGGCGACATAGGGGAACTCGGTGCGGTTGCCCATCCGCTGCGCATCGTTCTGGAAGATGCGCGCGGTCGGGTTGTGGGTGACCTTCTCGTGCAGCGGGTTTTTCGCGATCGGGCTCTCGACCGGCTCGTAATGCTCGGGGAAGGGGCCGTCGATCATGCCGCCGACTGAGAACAGGCGCCCCACGCCTTCGGGCAGCATGATGAAGGGTCCGACAGGCGTGCCGGGTGCCGCGGTGAGCGGAAAGTCGGGCACGTCGGCGCCCACCCATTTCTCGCCGTTCCAGTGCAGGATCTGGCGCTTGGGGTCCCAGGGGTTCCCCATCTCGTCCATCGAGGCGCGGTTGTAGAGGATGCGGCGATTCGCGGGCCACGACCAGGCCCAGCCCGGCGTGTTGCCGAGGCCGGTGTCGGTGTTGTCGCGCCTGGCCATCTGGTTGCCCGCGTCGGTCCAGGAACCGGTGAAGATCCAGCAGTAGCTCGAGGTTGTGCCGTCGTCGCGCAGTTGCGCGAACGAATCCAGCAGCTGGCCCTTGCGCAGGATCTTCTTCCCGGTCTCGTCGAACACGTCTGCCAATGCGTAGCCGTTGGCTTCCTTGGCCATTTCCTCGGGATGGGGGCTGTGGGGATCGTGATAGGTCTCCTCGTCCCAGGTCATGTGCAACACCTGTTCAGGGCAGGCGCCGCCTTCCTTTTCGTAAAGCCGCCGCAACTCCATCATGATGCCGCCGAGGATGGCCGGATCATGCCGCGCCTCGCCGGGCGGCTGCTGGCCAGCGTAGTGCCATTGCAGCCAACGGCCAGAATTCACGACCGTACCGTCTTCCTCGGCAAAGCAGCTCGACGGCAGCCGGAAGACCTCGGTCATGATCTCTTCGGTCTTGACGTCGTTGAACTTGCCTTCGTTGCGCCAGAAGTTCGAGGTCTCGGTCACCAGCGGGTCGATGACCACGAGGAACTTCAGCCTCGACAGCGCGGCCGAGGACTTGTTCTTGTCAGGCATCGCCGCGAGCGGGTTGAACCCCTGGACGACATAGCCATTGACCTTGCCCTCGTACATCAGGTCGAAATACGCCAGCATGTCGTAGCTGCGGTCCCATTTCGGCAGCAGGTCAAAGGCCCAGTTGTTTTCCGCCGTGGCATGCTTGCCGAACAGGTTCTTCTGTAGTGAGACGAAGAACTTGGGCAGGTTCTTCCAGTAGTTCACCTGATCGGGCAGCACGGCTTTGGGCGTGACATCGGCCAGGAATTGCTTGAGCGTCTGCTGCCTGTCGGTGGGCAGGTCCATGTAGCCCGGCAGCCGCAACGACAGCAGGCCAAGGTCGGTATAGCCCTGGATGTTGGAATGTCCGCGCAGCGCATTTACGCCGCCGCCGGACATGCCAACATTGCCCAGCAGCAACTGGATCATCGCCGCGCCGCGGATGATCTGCGCGCCGCCGGTGTGGTGCGTCCAGCCGAGCGCGTAAAGCCAGGTCAGCGTCTTGTGCTTCGCCGAGCACGAGCCGACGATCTCGGCGATCTGCAGGAAGTCGGCCTGCTTGACGCCGGTGATCTCCTCGACCTTCTCGGGCGTGTAGCGTGAGACGTGCTGCTTCAGCAGGCTCAGCACGCAGCGCGGATGGCGCATCGAGGGATCGCGTTTCGCGTTTCCCGCCCCGTCGAGTTCATAGTTCCAGGAGGATTTGTCGTAGGCGCGCTTCTCGGGATTGAAACCCGAGAACAGGCCTTCGTCGAACCCGAAATCCTCGCGGACGATCAGGGACGCGTTGGTGTAAGCGCGCACATAGTCATGCTGGATCTTGTCGTTCTGCAGGAGCCAGTTGACCATGCCCATCAGGAAGGCCGTGTCTGACCCAGCTCGGATCGGCGAGAAGATGTCGGCAACGGAGGCTGTCCGGTTGAAGCGCGGATCGATGACGATGACCCTGGCCTTGTTTTTGATCTTGGCCTCGATCACCCATTTGAAGCCGACCGGATGGGCCTCGGCCGGGTTACCGCCCATGACGATGACGACATTGGCGTTCTTGATGTCCACCCAGTGGTTCGTCATCGCGCCGCGGCCGAAGGACGGCCCCAGCGCCGAAACCGTTGGCCCGTGGCACAGGCGCGCCTGGCAGTCCAGCGCCAGCATGCCCAGGGAGCGGGCGAACTTGAAGTCGAGCACCCCAGTTTCGTTGGACGCCGCTGATGAGGCGAGCATGCCCGAACTCAGCCAGCGGTTCACCAACTGGCCCTTCTCGTTGCGTGCGATGAAGTTCTTGTCGCGGTCGTCCTTCAGCAGGCGGGCGATGCGCTTCGTCGCGTCGTCCCAACTGATACGCACCCACTCCTTCGACCCCGGCGCGCGGTATTCCGGATACAGCAGCCGGTTTTTCGAATGGACGATGTCCAGCAGCCCCGCACCCTTGGGACAGAGCGAACCACGGCTGACCGGGTGATCGGGATCCCCCTCGATGTGGAAGATGCGGGGTTTCGCATTCTTGGCGCCGTCACCCAGTGAATACATCAAAAGGCCGCACCCAACCGAACAATAGGTGCAATTGTTGCGCGTCTCTTTCGCGCGCAGCAGCTTGTAGGGGCGCACGCCGGCTGAAGCCTGTGCCCAGGCTGTACCCATGCCCAAGGCCGAGGCCGAGGCGGCAACAGACCCCACGCCAAGAATCTTGAGGAACTGTCGACGTCCGATATTGGTGGGTTTGGTCATCGTGGTCTCATCGTCATTTTTTCATCCGCCAATCCCGGCTACCAGGGTTGGGGGTCTCCGCTATGAATGTCTGATAAGGCGTGCTGACACTTGTGCCGAAGGCAGCTGCGCATGGTGTTCCGCGATTGAAGTCAGAGCCATCCTTGAGTTGCCTCGTCGCCGTGGCAGGCGTGTTGATCGCCTCCAGGCGTTGGGAAGCGTCACAGCTGCCCAGAGAATCTCCGGCAAGACCAGCGCCTTCCGCCCAAAGTTATCCGCCTGCTCACTTAAGGTAAATTCAGCGATTCTTTGCCCACCTATAAGTGATCCCTTAAGTGACGGCTTTCTGGCGGAGTTGAGCAGATTCGGCGGGGCTGCCGAGGATCCGGGATGGACAGATTGACCCGCCGGCCGGGCTTACTCGTGGACATCTTGTCTATTGCCACGGCCCACAGACCTGGCCCGCGCCCTGCAGTGCCCGACTGCAAAAGGAATCCGTCATGGGTATGGCTTTTGCTCATAGACGCTGCAGCGGGACGTGAGAACGGGATGCAGCGATTGTTCCTGGGTGCGCGAGCTTGCGAGTGCGCATGGTATTCCGGAGCTCAGGGTGTGGCAGTGAGCCGCAAACTCGCGCGTCACGGCGAAGCCTTTCAGGTCCTACCGACCTCTTCTACGCTGCCGGATTCAGTTCGCTCTCTGGCCTTGCTCGCCGCTGCCGAAGCCCACAAGGACGCCGGCACGGTCTGCGCTGCGACGTTTCGCAAAGCCACCGGACTTGGAGGGAAACGCGCGATTCAGGTTTTGGAGTTTTTCAACCGCGGTGTGTAGGACACAAATGCTTGCCATTTACGCGATATCCCAGGCCACGCTCGATCGGCGTGCCCACCACGGTCGGCAGCGCGATCTCGCCGGTGCGCAGTGCCAATGACAGCGTGACGCAAACAGCGAAGGCGGGCATGGAAGTACCCATATCGGCCCGCTCGGCCTGCACTTAAGGGATAGCTTATACAGGGACCAAGAAAATCTGAATTTACCTTATGTGGGTCGGCAGATATCTTTCAGAAACCGCAGCAACGCCGTCAATCCACTCACCGGAGACCAGCATGAACGCACCTGAGACGATCCAAGCCAAGCCGCGCAAGCGCTACGACGCCGGCGTCATGAAGTACAAGGAAATGGGGTACTGGGACGCGGACTACCAGCCCAAGGACACCGACCTGCTGGCGCTGTTCCGCATCACGCCGCAGGACGGCGTGGATCCGGTCGAGGCAGCCGCCGCGGTGGCCGGCGAATCCTCCACCGCCACCTGGACGGTGGTGTGGACCGACCGCCTGACCGCCTGCGACATGTACCGCGCCAAGGCCTACCGGGTCGATCCGGTGCCCAACAACCCCGAGCAGTTCTTCTGCTACGTGGCCTATGACCTGTCGCTGTTCGAGGAAGGCTCGATCGCCAACCTGACCGCCTCGATCATCGGCAACGTCTTCAGCTTCAAGCCGATCAAGGCCGCGCGCCTGGAAGACATGCGCTTCCCGGTCGCCTACGTGAAGACCTTCGCCGGCCCGTCCACCGGCATCATCGTCGAGCGCGAGCGGCTGGACAAGTTCGGCCGTCCGCTGCTGGGCGCCACCACCAAGCCCAAGCTGGGCCTGTCGGGCCGCAACTATGGCCGCGTGGTGTATGAGGGCCTGAAGGGCGGGCTGGACTTCATGAAGGACGACGAGAACATCAACTCGCAGCCCTTCATGCACTGGCGTGACCGCTTCCTGTTCGTGATGGACGCGGTCAACAAGGCCTCGGCCGCCACCGGCGAAGTCAAGGGCAGCTACCTCAACGTGACTGCCGGCACCATGGAAGAGATGTACCGGCGCGCCGAGTTCGCCAAGTCGCTGGGCTCGGTCATCATCATGGTCGACCTGATCGTCGGCTGGACCTGCATCCAGTCGATGAGCAACTGGTGCCGCCAGAACGACATGATCCTGCACCTGCACCGCGCGGGCCATGGCACCTACACCCGGCAGAAAAACCATGGCGTGTCCTTCCGCGTGATTGCCAAATGGCTGCGGCTGGCGGGGGTGGACCACATGCACACGGGCACCGCGGTGGGCAAGCTGGAGGGCGATCCGCTGACCGTGCAGGGCTACTACAACGTCTGCCGCGACGCGTACACCCATACCGACCTGACGCGCGGGCTGTTCTTCGACCAGGACTGGGCTTCGCTGCGCAAGGTGATGCCGGTGGCCTCCGGCGGCATCCATGCCGGCCAGATGCACCAGCTGATCAGCCTGTTTGGCGACGACGTGGTGCTGCAGTTCGGCGGCGGCACCATCGGCCACCCGCAGGGCATCCAGGCTGGCGCCACCGCCAACCGCGTCGCGCTGGAGGCGATGGTGCTGGCGCGCAACGAAGGCCGCGACATCCTCAACGAAGGGCCGGAGATCCTGCGCGATGCCGCGCGCTGGTGCGGACCGCTGCGGGCCGCGCTCGATACCTGGGGCGACATCAGCTTCAACTACACGCCGACCGACACCTCGGACTTCGTGCCCACCGCGTCGGTGGCCTGAGCCTGGCGAGGCGCCTTCAAAGCACGCCACCAAAGCACGCCACTACAGCGATCCAAAGAGCGAGAGGACATCATGCGTATTACTCAAGGCACTTTCTCCTTCCTGCCCTACCTCACCGACGCGCAGATCACCAGCCAGCTTGAATACTGCCTGGGCAAGGGCTGGGCCGTCGGCATCGAATACACCGACGACCCACATCCGCGCAATACCTACTGGGAGATGTTCGGCCTGCCGATGTTCGACCTGCGCGATGCCGCCGGCATCCTGCTGGAGATCAACAACGCGCGCGGCACCTTCCCCAACCACTACATCCGCGTCACGGCCTTCGATTCGACCCATACGGTGGAGTCGGTGGTGATGTCGTTCATCGTCAACCGTCCTGCCGACGAGCCCGGCTTCCGCCTGGTGCGCCAGGAAGAGCCCGGCCGCACCATGCGCTACTCGATCGAGGGCTACGCCGTGCAGGCGCGCCCCGAGGGCAGCCGCTACTGAGCGGCACCGGCTGAACCGCCGGCGGCAGCGCCGCCACGGCGCTGCCGCCGGCGGTTTCCTGACTGTGCAATCCCACGGCTGCGCCGCCGCAAGGCCGCGCACCGGGGGGAGCTGCGCCTCGAATCTATCGAGCCGAATGATCGAATGATCCTCACGGAGCCTGCCATGTCCGCACCCGAAACGACCGCACCGCTGCAGCCGCCTGCTGCCTTGGCCGCATCGCTGCCCGGATCCCTGGCCGAATCGCTGGCCAGCTCGGGCATCACCGAGCTGCTGGCCCAGCTCGACCGCGAGCTGATCGGGCTGAAGCCGGTGAAAGCGCGCATCCGCGATATCGCCGCGCTGCTGCTGGTGGACAAGCTGCGCGCCGCGCGCGGCTTCAGCGCCGGTGCGCCCAGCCTGCATATGTGCTTTACCGGCAATCCCGGCACCGGCAAGACCACCGTGGCCATGCGCATGGCGCAGATCCTCCACCAGCTGGGCTACGTGCGGCGCGGGCACCTGGTGGCGGTGACCCGCGACGACCTGGTCGGCCAGTACATCGGCCATACCGCGCCCAAGACCAAGGAAATCCTGAAGAAGGCCATGGGCGGGGTGCTCTTTATCGACGAGGCCTACTACCTCTACCGCCCGGAGAACGAGCGCGACTACGGCCAGGAGGCCATCGAGATCCTGCTGCAGGTGATGGAGAACAACCGCGAAGACCTGGTGGTGATCCTGGCCGGCTACAAGGACCGCATGGACCGCTTCTTCGAGTCCAACCCGGGCATGTCTTCGCGCGTTGCCCACCATATCGATTTCCCCGACTACCAGCTCGACGAGCTGCGCCAGATCGCCGACCTGATGCTGGCCGAGATGCAGTACCGCTTCGACGACCAGAGCCGGGCCGTGTTTGCCGACTACCTGGCCCGGCGCATGGCGCAGCCGCATTTCGCCAACGCCCGCAGCGTGCGCAATGCGCTGGACCGCGCGCGGCTGCGCCATGCCTCGCGCCTGCTGGACGATGCCGGCACGGTTGTCGACGACCGTACCCTGACCACCATCACGGCGTCTGACCTGCTCGCCAGCCGCGTGTTTTCGAAGGCTGAGCCGGCCGCGCAGGCCCCGCAGGTTCCAGTCAAGGAGTAAGCCATGCAAGCCCTGATCTTCGATGTCGACGGCACGCTCGCCGATACCGAAAGCGCTCACCTGCAAGCCTTCAATGCCGCCTTCGCCGAGGTTGGCCTGGACTGGCACTGGGACGCGCCGCTCTACACGCGCCTGCTCAAGGTGGCCGGCGGCAAGGAGCGCCTGATGCACTACTGGTGCATGGTCGACCCGGAAGAGGCGCGCGGCTGCAAGGTGGAGGAAACCATCGATGCCGTGCACGCCATCAAGACCCACCACTATGCCGGGCGCGTGAGGGCGGGCGGCCTGCCGCTGCGCCCGGGCATTGCCCGCCTGATCGCCGAGGCCGGCGAGGCCGGCCTCCCGCTCGCGATTGCCACCACCACCACGCCGGTCAACCTCGACGCGCTGCTGCAGGCACCCCTTGGCGCGGACTGGCGCCAGCGTTTTGCCGCCATCGGCGACGCCGGCACCACCGCGATCAAAAAGCCGGCGCCCGATGTGTACCTGGCCGTGCTGGAGCGCCTTGGCCTGGAAGCCGGCGATTGCCTGGCCATCGAGGACTCGGAGAACGGATTGCGTGCCGCCCGCGCGGCCGGCATCCCCACCGTGGTCACGCCCACCGCCTTCAGCGCGCAGGACTCCTTCGAGGGCGCGCTGCTGGTACTGCCGCATCTTGGCGATCCCGGCCAACCCATGCCCCAGCACGTTCCCGGCGCGGCGCACCGCTGGGCCGACCTTGCCGCACTGCGCGCCTGGCACCACGGCACCCTGATCGAGGCGACCTGACATGCATGCCACGGAACCCAACCCCGGCCATGGCAGCCAGCGCGCCATCCGCCTGGCGCCGTCGATCCTGTCGGCCGATTTCGCGCGCCTGGGCGAAGAGGTGTGCGCGATCGAGGCCGGCGGCGCAGACCTGGTGCACTTCGACGTGATGGACAACCACTATGTGCCCAACCTGACCATCGGCCCGCTGGTGTGCGAGGCGATCCGGCCGCTGGTGTCGATCCCCATTGATGTGCACCTGATGGTGGAGCCCGTTGACGCGCTGATTCCGCTGTTCGCCAAGGCCGGCGCCAACATCATCAGCTTCCATCCGGAGGCGAGCCGCCATGTCGACCGCACCATCGGCCTGATCCGCGACCACGGCTGCAAGGCCGGCCTGGTGCTCAACCCGGCCACGCCGCTGAGTTGGCTGGACCATACGCTGGACAAGCTCGACCTGGTGCTGCTGATGAGCGTGAACCCGGGCTTCGGCGGCCAGGCCTTCATTCCGGGCGTGCTGGACAAGGTGCGCCAGGCGCGGGCGCGCATCGACCGGCAGGTGGACGCCGGCGGGCGGCCGGTCTGGCTGGAGATCGACGGCGGCGTCAAGGCCGACAACATTGCTGACATCGCCCGCGCGGGCGCCGATACCTTCGTTGCAGGCAGCGCCGTGTTCGGCGCGCCCGATGCCGACGGCGGCTACTGGAGCATCCTGCGCCGCTTGCGCGAGGCCGCCACCATCACGTAGCTCGCTCGCACCGGCACCACACAAGAACACATAGCCAATTTAGAGGAGACCTGTCATGCCTGAAGCTCAAAGGATGACCCTGACGCAGTTCCTGATCGAGGAACGCCGCCGCTATCCGGACGCCAGCGGCGGCTTCAACGGCCTGATTCTCAACGTCGCCATGGCCTGCAAGGAAATTGCGCGCGCGGTTGCCTTCGGCGCGCTGGGGGGCTTGCATGGCAAGGCCGGCGCCCAGGGTGGAGCAGAAGGGGCCGTCAACGTGCAAGGCGAAATCCAGCAGAAACTGGACGTGCTGAGCAATACCACCTTCCTGCGCGTCAACGAGTGGGGCGGGTACCTGGCCGGCATGGCGTCGGAGGAGATGGAGGCGCCTTACCAGATCCCGGAGCACCACCCACGCGGCAAGTACCTGCTGGTGTTCGATCCGCTCGACGGCTCGTCCAACATCGACGTCAATGTCTCGGTGGGCAGCATCTTCTCGGTGCTGCGCGCACCGCAGGGCGCGACCGCCGTCTCCGAGCAGGATTTCCTGCAGCCCGGCACGGCCCAGGTGGCGGCGGGCTACGCGCTCTACGGCCCCACCACCATGCTGGTGCTGACCGTCGGCAATGGCGTCAACGGCTTCACCCTCGATCCCAACCTGGGCGAGTTTTTCCTGACGCACTCCGACCTGCGGGTGCCGGCCGATACCCAGGAGTTTTCCATCAACGCCTCGAACAGTCGCTTCTGGGAAGCGCCGGTGCAGCGCTACATCGCCGAGTGCATGGCCGGCAAGAGCGGGCCGCGCGGCAAGGATTTCAATATGCGCTGGATCGCGTCGATGGTGGCCGAGGCGCACCGCATCCTGATGCGTGGCGGCGTCTTCATGTACCCGCGCGACACCAAGGATCCCGCGAAGCCGGGCCGCCTGCGCCTGCTCTATGAGGCCAACCCGATCGCCTTCCTGATGGAGCAGGCGGGCGGGCGTGCCAGCACGGGCCGGCAGACGCTGATGTCGGTGGCGCCGGGCGCGCTGCATCAGCGCATCGGCGTGATCTTCGGCTCGCGCAATGAGGTGGAACGGATCGAGGGCTACCACACCGACCAGACCGACCCCGACCTTCCGAGTCCCCTGTTCAACGAGCGCAGCCTGTTCCGCGCTTCTGCCTGAGGTGCTGGCCATGTCAGAACGTTTTCCCATTATCGCCATCACCGGCTCCTCGGGCGCCGGTACCACGTCGGTGACCCGTACCTTCGAAAACATCTTCCGCCGCGAAGGCGTGAAGTCAGTGGTGATCGAAGGCGACAGCTTCCACCGCCACGACCGCGCCGAGATGAAGGTCAAGATGGCCGAGGCCGAGCGCACCGGCAATATGAACTTCAGCCACTTCGGCGCGGAGAACAACCTGTTCGCCGAACTGGAGAACCTGTTCCGCTCCTATGCGGAATCGGGCACGGGCATGCACCGGCACTACCTGCACAGCCCGGAGGAGGCGGCGCCGTTCGGGCAGGAGCCCGGCACCTTCACCCAGTGGGAGCCGTTGCCGGCCGATACCGACCTGCTGTTCTATGAAGGCCTGCACGGCGGCGTGGTGACCGACGAGGTCAACGTCGCGCAGTATCCCAACCTGCTGATCGGCGTGGTGCCCGTCATCAACCTGGAATGGATCCAGAAGCTGTGGCGAGACAAGAAGCAGCGTGGCTATTCCACCGAGGCCGTGACCGACACCATCCTGCGCCGCATGCCGGACTACGTGAACTACATCTGCCCGCAGTTCTCGCGCACGCATGTGAACTTCCAGCGGGTGCCGTGCGTGGACACGTCCAACCCCTTTATCTCGCGCGAAATCCCCGCGCCCGATGAAAGCATGGTGGTGATCCGCTTTGCCAACCCGAAGGGGATCGACTTCCAGTACCTGCTGAGCATGATCCACGACTCCTTCATGTCGCGCGCCAACACCATCGTGGTGCCCGGCGGCAAGATGGAACTGGCCATGCAGCTGATTTTCACGCCCTTCGTGCTGCGCATGATGGAGCGCCGCAAGCGCGCCGCGCTGTGACCCATTGTCTTGCAAGGACACCACAGATGAACGCACCCGAACGCATCGATTCCGCAGCGCGCTGCGCCAACGCGCTGCGCTTCCTGGCCGCCGACGCGGTGGAGCGGGCCAGGTCCGGCCACCCCGGCGCACCCATGGGCATGGCCGAGATGGCCGAAGTCCTGTGGCGGCGCCACCTGCGCCACAACCCGGCCAACCCGGCCTGGCCCGACCGTGACCGCTTCGTGCTGTCCAACGGCCATGCCTCCATGCTGCAGTACGCGCTGCTGCACCTGACCGGCTACGACCTGCCGATGTCGCAGCTGCGCCAGTTCCGCCAGCTGCACGCGGCCACCCCCGGCCATCCGGAGCTGGGCGTGACGCCGGGCGTGGAAACCACCACCGGGCCGCTGGGGCAGGGCCTGGCCAATGCCGTCGGCATGGCGCTGGCGGAGAGGCTGCTGGCCGCCACCTTCAACCGGCCCGGCTTCGACATCATCAACCATCACACCTATGTCTTCCTCGGCGATGGCTGCCTGATGGAAGGGCTCAGCCATGAAGCCTGCTCGCTCGCGGGCACGCTCAGGCTGGGCAAGCTGATCTGCCTGTACGACGATAACGGCATCTCCATCGACGGCGACGTCGCCGGCTGGTTTGCCGACGACACCCCGAAGCGCTTTGCCGCTTACGGCTGGCATGTGATCGCCGGCGTCGACGGACACGATGCGCACGCCATCGACGCCGCGCTGCACGCGGCCAAAGCAGAACGCGAGCGGCCCACGCTGATCTGCTGCCGCACTGTGATCGGCCAGGGCGCGCCCGCCAAGGCCGGCGGGCACGATGTGCATGGCGCCCCGCTGGGCACGCCGGAGATCGACGCCATGCGCACTGCGCTGGGCTGGGAAGCCGAACCCTTCACGGTGCCGGCGGATGTCGCCGACGCCTGGGACGCGCGCGCGCAAGGCGCCGCGCGCGAGGCCGAATGGGAGGCGCGTTTCGTCAGCTATTGCGCCGCGCACCCCGAGCTGGCCGAGGCGTTCGTGCGCCGTGTCAATGGCCGCCTGCCGGAAGGCTTCGATGCGGAACTGATGGCGTTGCTCGACGCGCCTTCGCCGCTGCAAGGCAAGATCGCCACGCGCAAGGCCTCGCAGCTGTGCCTGGAGGCGCTCACGCCCGCCTTGCCGGAGCTGCTGGGCGGCTCGGCCGACCTGACCGACTCCAACCTGACCAATGTCAAGGCGTCGGTCTGGGTCAACCATGCCGGGCACGGCAACTACGTGAGCTACGGCGTGCGTGAGTTCGGCATGGCCGCAGTCATGAACGGCATTGCGCTGCATGGCGGGCTGATCCCCTACGGCGGCACCTTCATGACCTTCTCGGACTATTCGCGCAATGCCATCCGCATGGCGGCGCTGATGCGCCTGCGCGTGGTCCACGTGCTGACCCATGACTCCATCGGGCTCGGCGAGGACGGTCCCACCCACCAGCCGGTGGAACACGCCGCCAGCCTGCGGCTGATCCCCAACAACCGGGTCTGGCGCCCCTGCGACGGCGCCGAGACCGCGTACGCGTGGCTGGCCGCGCTGCAGCGTGAGGACGGCCCGACCTGCCTGGTGCTGTCGCGGCAGGCGTTGATGCCGTTCGAGCGCGATGCGGTCCAGCGCGCGGATATCGCGCGTGGCGGCTATGTGCTGCGCGATGTGCCGGCGCCGCGGGTGGTGCTGATAGCCACCGGCTCCGAGGTGGAGATCGCCATGCGCGCGGCACTGGACCTGGCCGATGCCGGCATCGCCGCGCGCGTGGTGTCCATGCCGTGCGTGGAGCTGTTCTATGCGCAGGACGCGGCGTACCGGGACACCGTGCTGCCGCCGGGCTTGCCGCGCGTCAGCGTGGAGGCCGGTGCCACCTGGTTCTGGCGCGGCGTGGTGGGCGAGCAGGGCCTGGCGCTGGGCATCGACACCTTCGGCGAATCCGCGCCGGCCGAGGCGCTGTACCAGCACTTCGGCCTGACCCCGGCGCATGTCGCGGCGGCCGCGCGCGTGCTACTGGAGGACGCATGATGACTACCGAATCCATGCCCTGCACCGCGGTGCTGATCGACCTGGACGGCACGCTGGTCGACAGCGCGCCCGACATTGTCGAGGCCGCCAACCGCATGCTGGCCGACCTCGGCACCCCGGCATTGCCGTTCGACACCGTGGCCGGCTTCATCGGCCGCGGGGTGCCCAACCTGGTGCGGCGCGTGCTAGAGACCGCCCAGCTCGCGCCGCAGGTGGACGCCGCCGATGCCGTGGCGATGTTCCACCGCCACTATGTAGAGACCAACGGCCGCCTCGGGTCAGTGTTCCCGGGCGTGGAGGCCGGCCTGGCCGCGCTCAAGCAGCAAGGCTACCGGCTTGCCTGCGTGACCAACAAGCCGCGCGCGCTGGCGGTGCCGCTGCTGGCGCTGACCGGATTGGCGGCGTACCTGGAAGTGCTGGTGGCGGGCGACTCGATCGCGCAGATGAAACCTGACCCCGAACCGCTGCGCCACGCCTGCAACCTGCTCGACGTCGATCCGGCGCAGGGCGTGCTGGTGGGGGATTCGGCGGTGGACGTGGCCGCGGCGCGCGCGGCCGGGATCCCGGTCTGCCTGGTGCGCTATGGCTACGCCGGCCCCGGCGGGCCTTCGGCGCTGGGCGCTGACGCGCTGGTCGATTCGCTGGAGGCATTGCCGGCGCTGCTGACGCCGGCGCGGCTGGCGCCAGCCGCCTGATGTTGCGCCGGCGCGACCGGCAAGGATACCAAGACAAGTAAAGGAGACAGCATGACTATCAAGGTTGCCATCAACGGCTATGGGCGCATTGGGCGCAATGTGCTGCGCGCCCACTATGAAGGCGGAAAGCGGCACGATCTCGAGATCGTCGCCATCAACGACCTCGGCAACGCCGCCACCAATGCCCACCTGACCCAGTACGACACCGTCCACGGCCGTTTCCCGGGCGAGGTCTCGGTCGACGGCGACGCCTTTCGCATCAACGGCGACCGGATCCGCGTGCTGGCCCGGCGCAACCCGGCCGAGCTGCCGTGGGGCGAACTGGGCGTGGACGTGGTGATGGAGTGCACCGGGCTCTTCACCAGCAAGGACAAGGCCTCGGCCCACCTGAAGGGCGGCGCGAAGAAGGTGATCATCTCCGCCCCCGGCGGCAAGGACGTGGACGCCACCATCGTCTACGGCGTTAACCACGGCGTGCTGAAGGCGACCGACACCGTGATCTCCAACGCTTCGTGCACCACCAACTGCCTGGCGCCGCTGGTCAAGCCCCTGCATGAGAAGCTGGGCGTGGTGAGCGGCCTGATGACCACCGTGCATTCCTATACCAACGACCAGGTGCTGACCGACGTCTACCACGAAGACCTGCGCCGGGCGCGCTCGGCCACCATGTCGATGATCCCGACCAAGACTGGTGCCGCCGCCGCGGTCGGGCTGGTGATGCCTGAACTGGACGGCCGGCTGGACGGCTTTGCCGTGCGCGTGCCAACCATCAATGTGTCGCTGGTCGACCTGTCATTCGTGGCGGCGCGGCCCACTACCGTTGAGGAGGTGAACGGCATCCTGAAGGCGGCTGCCGAGGGCGAGCTCAAGGGCATCCTGGACTACAACACCGCGCCGCTGGTCTCGGTGGACTTCAACCACAACCCGGCCTCGTCCACGTTCGACGCCACCCTGACCAAGGTCAACGGCACGCTGGTCAAGGTGTCGGCCTGGTATGACAACGAATGGGGCTTCTCCAACCGCATGCTGGATACCGCGGTGGCGCTGGTCCATGCCCGCTAGCAGGTTGCCATGATGAGCCACTCCCATGCTTCGGACCCGCACATGAAACCCACGGCGCCGCACACGCTGGCCGCACTGCTCGCCGCAGGCGGGCTGGCTGGCAAGCGGGTCTTTATCCGCGCCGACCTCAACGTCCCGCAGGATGCCGCGGGCGATATCACCGACGATACCCGCATCCGTGCTTCCGTGCCTGCCATCGCGGCCTGCCTGCAGGCGGGCGCTGCGGTCATGGTCACCTCGCACCTGGGCCGGCCCCAGGAGGGAGCGCCGGATCCGCGCCACAGCCTGGCGCCGGTGGGCCGCCGCCTGTCGGAGTTGCTGGGCCGCCAGGTACCGCTCTTGTCCGGCTGGACCGCGGGCGGCTTCCAGGTGCCGCCCGGGCAGGTGGTGCTGCTGGAAAACTGCCGCATGAACGCGGGCGAGAAGAGGAACAGCGACGAACTGGCGCAGAAGATGGCAGCGCTGTGCGATGTCTACGTCAACGATGCCTTCGGCACCGCCCACCGTGCCGAAGCCACCACCCATGGTATCGCCAGGTACGCCCCCATCGCCTGCGCCGGCCCGCTGCTGGCGGCGGAGATTGATGCCCTGGGCAAGGCGCTGGGGCAGCCGGCGCGCCCGCTGGTGGCAATCGTGGCCGGCTCCAAGGTCTCGACCAAGCTGACCATCCTGAAGTCGCTGGCCGACAAGGTCGACCACCTGATCGTCGGTGGCGGCATCGCCAATACCTTCATGCTGGCCGCCGGCCTGAAGATCGGCAAGTCGCTGGCCGAGAGTGACCTGGTGGGCGATGCCAGGGCCATCATCGACATCATGGCCAGCCGCGGCGCCTCGGTGCCGATCCCGGTCGACGTGGTGTGCGCCAGGGAATTCAGCGCCACTGCGGCGGCCACCGTCAAGGACGTCAAGGACGTGGCCGACGACGACATGATCCTGGACATCGGCCCCAAGACCGCCGCCATGCTGGCCGAGCAGCTGAAGGCTGCAGGCACCATCGTCTGGAACGGCCCGGTGGGCGTGTTCGAGTTCGACCCCTTCGGCAACGGCACCAGGGTGCTGGCCCAGGCCATCGCCGAATCGAAGGCCTTCTCGATTGCCGGTGGCGGCGACACGCTGGCGGCCATCGCCAAGTACGGCATTGCCGATCGCGTGGGCTATATCTCGACCGGCGGCGGTGCGTTCCTGGAATTCCTGGAAGGCAAGACGCTGCCCGCGCTGGCCGTGCTGGCACAGCGCGCCGCCACCTGAACTTACCTCACCGAATCCGTATCAAGTAAAGGAGCTTCACCATGGCACTCATTTCCTTGCGCCAGCTGCTGGACCACGCGGGAGAGTTCGGCTACGGCGTGCCGGCTTTCAACGTCAACAACCTGGAACAGATCCACGCCATCATGGAGGCGGCCCAGGAAACCGACAGCCCGGTCATCCTGCAGGCCTCGGCCGGTGCCCGCAAGTACGCCGGCGAGGCCTACCTGTGGCATATGGTGCTGGCCGCGGCCGAGACCCATCCGGACATCCCCATCGTGCTGCACCAGGACCACGGCTCCAGCCCGGCGATCTGCCAGGCCTCGATCCGCTCGGGCTTCACCAGCGTGATGATGGACGGCTCGCTGCGCGAAGACATGAAGACACCGTCCGACTACGACTACAACGTCGACGTCACGCGGCGCGTGTGCGAGATGGCACATGCGATCGGCGTGTCGGTGGAGGGCGAACTGGGCTGCCTGGGCTCGCTCGAAACCGGCCAGGCTGGCGAAGAGGACGGCGTGGGCGCGGCGGGCACGCTGTCGCACGACATGATGCTGACCGACCCGGCCCAGGCGCGCGACTTCGTCGCCCGCACCGGCGTGGACGCGCTGGCCATCGCCATCGGCACCAGCCACGGCGCCTACAAGTTCTCGCGCAAGCCCACCGGCGACATCCTGGCGATGGACCGCATCCGCGAGATCCATGAGCAGATCCCCGACACCCACCTGGTGATGCACGGCTCCAGCTCGGTGCCGCAGGAGTGGCTGGAGATCATCCGCCAGTACGGCGGAGACATCAAGGAGACCTACGGCGTGCCGGTCGAGGAGATCCTGCGCGGCATCAGGATGGGCGTGCGCAAGGTGAATATCGACACCGATATCCGCCTGGCCATGACCGGGGCGATCCGCCAGTCCCTGTCCGAGGACCGCAGCGAGTTCGATCCGCGCAAGGCGCTGCTGGCGGCAAAGAAGGGGGCGAAGGGCGTGGTGAAGCTGCGCTTCGAGGCCTTCGGCTGCGCCGGGCAGGCCTCGCGGATCAAGCCGGTGGCGCTGGAGAAGATGGCCCAGCGCTACCGCTAGCTGGCGATGCGCTTCGCCCGCCCGGGACACGCTCAGGCCAGGGGGCACCATCGAGAAGCTCACTGAAGTCCGGCGCGCATAGTCGCGCCAGACTTCGGTGAGCGGCGAATCGGCCTTGTCCTGGGCTTCGTCGGTGTGTCATCGAGGTGGTGGCGAAGGGGTCGATTGGTTCATTCATCGTCGGCTGCTGGTGCACATTAGCCCGTGCCGACATTCACGAACAGCGGAGTTTGTCTTGACTCTCAGCACCGAGCAGGTCACCGAAGCCCTGCGCACCGTCATCGACCCCAACATGGGCAAGAACCTGCTGTCCACCCGCTCGGCCAGGAATATCCGGGTCGACGGTGGCAATGTTTCGCTGGAGGTCGAGCTCGGCTATCCCGCCAGGAGCCAGCTCGACCCGATCCGCAAGCTGGTGGTTGCTGCGGTGCAGCAAGTGCCGGGCGTGACCAATGTCAGCGTGGCCGTGACCATGAAGATCGTGGCGCACGCGGTCCAGCGCGGAGTCAAGCTGCTGCCGGCCGTGAAGAACGTGATCGCGGTCGCGTCGGGCAAGGGCGGGGTCGGCAAGTCGACCACCGCCGTGAACCTGGCGCTGGCGCTGGCCGCCGAAGGTGCGCGCGTCGGCATGCTCGATGCGGACATCTATGGCCCGAGCTTGCCGATGATGCTGGGCATTGTCGGCCGCCCGGAATCCACCGATGGCCAGACCATGGAGCCGCTGGAAGGCCACGGGCTGCAGGTCAGCTCGATCGGTTTCCTGATCGAGCAGGACAATCCGATGGTGTGGCGCGGCCCGATGGTGACCTCGGCGCTGGAACAGCTGCTGCGCCAGACCAACTGGCGCGACCTGGACTACCTGATCGTCGACATGCCGCCGGGCACCGGCGACATCCAGCTGACGCTGTCGCAGAAGGTGCCGGTCACCGGCGCCGTGATCGTCACCACGCCGCAGGACATCGCGCTGCTCGATGCCAAGAAGGGCCTGAAGATGTTCGAGAAGATGGGCATTCCCATCCTGGGCATCGTCGAGAACATGGCGGTGTACTGCTGCCCGAACTGCGGCCACGTCGAACATATCTTCGGCCACGGCGGCGGCGAGAAGATGTGCGCCGACTACGGCGTCGGCCTGCTCGGTAGCCTGCCGCTGAACCTGTCGATCCGCGAGCAGGCCGATTCGGGCCGCCCGACGGTCGTCTCCGAGCCGGACAGCGCGGTGGCGGAGACATACCGCGCCATCGCACGCAAGGTGGCGATCAAGGTCGCCGACAAGGCGCGCGACATGACCAGCAAGTTCCCCAGCATCGTGGTGCAGAACACCTGACCATCATGGAAACGCCAGCCGTTCCAGTTCCGGAGTGAACGATTTCCGCGCGATTCTCGTCGTGCGCTGACATGGAGTTACTGCATGAGACGCCTTCGCAATGCCAAGATCGTGGCCACGCTCGGTCCGGCGAGCAGCGCCCCCGACGTCATCGACGCGCTGTTCGAAGCCGGCGCCGATGTCTTCCGGCTCAACTTCAGCCATGGCACCCACGACGACCACAGGCAACGGCTCGCAGCCATCCGCGCCGTGGAGCGCGAACGAGGCCGCCCGATCGGCGTGCTGCTCGCCTGCACTTGATCTTTGGCGCGAAGGGGGAGGACACCGGTTGCGGCGAATTCAGGCAGCACGCCGTCGCGGCGAAGCCGCGCCTCGAGTTTGTGCAACGCTTCCTTGATTCGAGGGTTTTGTACCAGAGAAGACCGGCCGAAACCGCACTCCCGGCAAATCTCACCTCGGTTGAGTCGCCCCTGCATGACCATCTCGCGAAAGTCGGCATCCGTCTTATCGGCAGTCCATTTCTCAAATACCCGATAGTTCTCTTCTGCCCGCTCTTGTCCGTTCATGGTTTCCGCCGCAGGATGCATCCGATGAAAATCTAGGGTGCAGTTCCTCAGAATGCAAGGCGAAAAAATAGCGCCAGAGAAGAGTTTTCGATATCAGCAAACAATCTGTCCGCCTAACTATTACAACATCCCGGAAATAGCTTTAATAATTATCGGGCTGCAGATACGGCTGCAGGAGCGTGACGACCACCTGCGCCATCTCGTCGAGCGAGCCTGCGCCTGGCAACGGTTCCCAACGCCCACTATGGCTGCGAAAGGCGGCGCCATAACGATTGCGGCCGAGCTCGGTCAGCCGAGCCACCACGGTCGGCTCCTCGTCGTCCAGACGTTTGATCAGCAGGTGACGCCCGTAGGCTTGCGTGATGATCTGCTCGTGGCCGAGCAGGCTGCGCAGTTGCCGCTGCAATTCGGCAGCGTAATGTTTGGCGGGTAAGGCTGGCATGTCGATTCTCGATTACGATGCGCCGGTTTGTAGCGGATAGCCCCGGAAACTCCATTTGAACGGGCGTGCTGCCTGATTGTGCGCGCGGACAAACTGCTCGGTGCGTTCACGCAGGTGCGCGGTGCTGGTGTGGCTCGCGTGGCGCAGCACTCGGCGTGTGTAGCGGGCAAACCAGAGTTCGATCTGATTGACCCAACTCGCGTGCAATGGCGTGAAGTGGAAGTGAAACCGCCCATCGTGCCGCGCGTTGAACGCCTGCCAGACGGCCTGGGCGCAATGTGGTCGGGTAAGGACCCGATGTTGCCACCGGGTCCTCCCCTAAGAACGAAACGTGCGAGTTTCCCCGCATTTCGCTCAAGCCTTTCAAAGCCCCGTCGCCGGAGCCGGTTTAACCCGAAGTTCCATGGTGACGCCGCCGCTGCGGCGTCGCGAAGCCCTTTTCCTGATTGAGGAATCGGCTCATCGGGGGGCGTTCGATGCCCTCATTTTGTAGTCACTAAAAGTTCTTGACATTGGCGGGTTTTCTCCTATTCTGCTGGCTATGCCAGCACGAAATGGAACCGCTCACGTCGTTACGACGACCCGCAAGTACAAGGACCAGGTCTATCGCACCCACCTGTTGCGGCGCAGTTACCGCGAGGACGGCGTGGTCAAGAACGAGACGCTGGGCAACCTGTCCCACTTGCCCGAGGCACTGATCGAGATCATCCGCCGCTCACTCAAGGGCGAGACCTTCGTGCCGCTGGGCGAGGCGTTCGAGGTGACACGCTCGCGCGCTCACGGCCACGTGCAGGCGGTGGCCACGGCCATGCAGCGTCTGGGCTTTGCCTCGCTGATCGCCTCCAAGCCTTCGCGCGAGCGCGACCTGGTGCTGGCGATGGTGGCCGCGCGCATCGCGGCGCCGCACACGAAGCTGGCCACCACGCGCTGGTGGCACACCAGCACCCTGGCGGAGGACTTCGGCGTGACCGAGGCCAACGAGAACGACCTGTACGCGGCAATGGACTGGCTGCTCGCGCGCCAGGGCACAATCCAGAAGAAGCTCGCCGCGCGCCACTTGAGCGCCGGTGGCCTGGTGCTGTATGACCTGAGCTCCAGCTACTTCGAGGGCAGCACCTGCCCGCTGGCCAAGCTTGGCTACAGCCGCGATGGCAAGAAGGGGCTGCTACAGGTCAACTACGGCTTGCTCACCGATGCGCGCGGCTGCCCAGTGGCGGTGTCGGTGCATGAGGGCAACGTGGCCGACAGCCAGACCTTCATGCCCGAGGTGCGGCGCCTGCAAGAGGAATTTGGTCTCTCCCGATTGGTCATGGTGGGCGATCGCGGCATGATCTCCAGTAAGGCCATCGACCAGATGCGTGAGGGCGGTGACCTGGGCTGGATCACCGCGCTCAAGACCGCCTCGATCCGCCCGCTGCTCGAGCAAGGGCAACTGCAGCTTGGCCTGTTCGACGAGCGCAATCTGCTGGAGCTGAGTTCACCGGACTATCCGGGCGAGCGGCTGGTGGCGTGCCGCAATCCGGAACTGGCCAGGCTACGTGCCCACAAGCGAGAAGAGTTGCTGGCGGCCACCGAGGCGTGCCTGCAGCCGATCGTTGCCCGCGTGCAGGCGGGCAAGCTTGCCGGGCGCGATCAGATCGGCCTGCGCGTGGGCAAGGTGATCGACAAGTACAAGGTGGCCAAGCACTTTGCGCTGAGCATCGACGACGCGGCCTTCACGTTCAGCCGCAACAGCGAGGGCATCGCCCGCGAGGCGGCGCTCGACGGCCTCTACATCATCCGCACTTCGGTGAGTGCGGCGCAGATGGACTCGGCCGAGTGCGTGCGCAACTACAAGGCGCTGGCCAACGTGGAGCGCGCGTTCCGTTCGCTCAAAACGGTGGACCTGAAGGTGCGGCCAATCCATCACCGCACGGCCGATCGGGTGCGTGCGCATATCCTGCTGTGCATGCTGGCCTACTACGTCGAATGGCACATGCGCGAGGCTTGGCGCGAACTGATGTTCGCCGACCCGGATCAGGCCGCCAAGGCCACGCGTGATCCGGTGGCGCCTGCGGTGCGCTCTGCGGCAGCGCTGGCCAAGGCGGCGCGCCACACACTTGACGACGGCACGCCCGTGCACAGCTTCTCGAGCTTGATGGCCGAACTCGCCACGATCGTGCGTAACACCTGCCGCACACCCAGCGCTGGCGCTGAAGTGCCGACGTTTGAGCTCGTCACCACGGCAAACGCGAAACAGAAGCAGGCGCTGGAATTGCTTCAGCAAATCCGCGTGTAGACAGAAACTGGAACCCGGGAATCACGACAAGTGCCTGTTGCAAAAGGGGAAACTCGCCCAGGCGGCTGGTGAACTTCGGTTTAACCACGGAGAATCGTCGGCCACGCGCGATCCCGTGGCAGTCCGGATGCAGCATCAGCAGATTGCGACTCGCGTCCGTGCCACCATCAATCACCCGTTCCAGATGGAATAAACGCCATCCGCTGGACTTCGTGATCATCTGGTGACAGACGGGACACGTCCGCTCCTGACTCAGCCACAGCCGGATAAGCCGCTTCCGCCCCTTGAGTGAGTCCATCATCGCGAGGCCAAGACGCTCCTCGAAATAGCTTTCCCACTGCGGGTCGAACGGGTTGGCGGCGGCCCTGATTTTCCGGTGCCGCCGTATCGGCGTGCTGGCGATGTCGTACAGCGGCAGAAGTTTTGGCACTCCTGTGCCGGGCGTCCTGCTGGCTTCGGTGCCGAAGACCCAGTGATTCGAGCCAACGACCCGGAAATACTTCGCCCTAATCCACCGAGCGTTCTTTCGCGGATGCCGTCGCCGTGCCCAGCGCCACAGACATTGCCAAATCGCGTGACTGACGTTGCTGAATATACGTTTCGATACGACGTGCCGGTGATAGTTGGCCCATCCCTGAATGAGCGGATTGAGTTTCCTGATCAGCCAGTCCTGCCGCGCCGTCGCGTTGTTCTTCACAATGTCCCGCAGCTTGCGCAGGAAGCGCTGAACGCTCGTTCTGGCTGGCTTGATCAACAGCTTGCCGCCATATTTGCGCACGTTCATGCCGAGGAAATCGAACCCATCGTCAATGTGTGTAATCCGGGTCTTTTCTGGCGATAACGACAACCCCCGTTCCGCCAGGAATTGCTCGACCATCGGTTGCACTTCATCCGCCAGTACTTCACGCGTTGCGCCGGTGACAATAAAGTCGTCAGCATAACGGACGATGTGGACCTTCGTCGGGTTGCGGGCCTGCCTGCCAAACTGCGCATGTAATGCTCGCTCTAGCCCGTCGAGGGTCATGTTCATCAGCGCAGGAGAAACGATACCGCCTTGCGGTGTACCAGCCTGCGTCGAGTGAAGAACACGGTTATGAAGGTAGCCTGCCTTCAACCATTTTTGCAGTATCGCCTTGTCCGTAGGGATGCAGGCGACAAGCCAGTCGTGCGAAATTTCGTCGAAACAGCTGCGGATATCAGCCTCAAGGATCCACTGCGCACTATCCGATCGTGCCAGCGCCCGAAAGCACTGTTCGATCGCATCCGCAGTTGACCGGACGGACCTGAACCCGTACGAGTTTGGGTCCGCTGTGGTCTCCGCGACAGGCTCCAGAGCGAGCAGATGCAATGCCTGCTGAGCCCTGTCGACCATGCAGGGAATGCCTAAGGGCCGCTGTTTCCCGTTGGCCTTCGGGATAAAGATCCGTCTCAGCGGACGCGGTTGGTATCCGCGCCGTTTGAGCGACAACACTGCTTCGAGCTTGGACTTTGGCGTAGACCAAGTGATGCCATCTACGCCGGGAGTCCGCTTTCCGCGATTCTCAGTCACCCGTTTAACGGCGAGTGCCTTGCCGCTAAACGAGTGGGTCAGCAACCACTGCAGGGCTTTCAGCCTGCCGTACTTGCCGGCCTGTTGGGCCTTCACGATACGCGCCTGCAGCCGTCGAACCTCGCGATGACATCTGGCCCAATCTATGTCGTGCCAGTGTCGTGCGCGGTCGGAGGACGCACCCGCGCCGAACTGCTGCACAGTCATCTGCTTCTCCTCCTTTGAAGGTTAGTCAAGCTCTCTCGTGACGAAAGACCATGCGGAAGTCTGCCCGCTTTCGCGTGGGATGATGTTGCCTTGCAGCGCAATCCCTGTCCGCCCGATTACAGGGTGGCATTCGCTTTCTCCGCACTCCCTTGCCCGCACCGCCAACAGCCTTCCTCACGGTCGGCCTGCCCGGATGGGCAGCGATACGGGTTTACCGTGTTCCACCAGATTCGCACGAATGGTTTAGATCCTGCCTCTTCACCGGTAGTGTGTCTGTCCGTGCCGCCCCATAAACAAAAGGGCGGGCCTCACTACGTTCCCATTTTGGGTAAGGCCTGTCAGTGCCTTTGGCCTTTTGACAATGACGGTGTTTAACAGCAGTTCAGATATCTTGATCATGCCATCCAGTCTAGCGCCCCCTCCGCATCGACACTCGCAGAGGAGCCTTGGTCTCGCGACCCAGACGCGGCTTGCGCCGGGCTACATTGTCCCGGTGGCTTCATACAACGCCGTTGCCAGCATCGCATGCACCGGTAGACTACGGGCGACGGAACGCCCGGTTTCCTCCCGCCGTTTCCGGCGGTGAAACAACGAGTCTGGCGACTTTCACGTCGCACTGTTCAGGTTGTCCCAGACGACATGCACCTGTTTGCCCGGGTACGCGCTTGCCACGCGCTCCATGAAGGCTACCAGATCCTCCTGGGTGCGCCGGTCGCGGCAGTCTGCCAGCACCTGTCCGGTATGGACGTCCAGCGCGGCAATCAACGCCTGGGTGCCGTGCCGAACATATTCAAACTCACGACGACGCAGTCGCCCCGGCGCGGGTGCCCGTCCCGGGTACTTACGCTCGATGGCCTGAATGCCAGTCTTCTCGTCGATACTGAGCACCACCGCGTTTCGAGGTGCCTTGCGGTACAGCTTGCAAATCCCGTTGACCTTCTCGCGAAAGTGCGGGTCTGGGCTATGTAGCCATTGCTGAACCCGGTGCGGACGCACGTCGCCGGCCTGCAGAATGCGCTGCACCTGGCTGCGGCTGATCTGCCCGACGACGCCGCGCTCCACGGCGCGCGCCACAATCTCATCGAGCGTGGGCGTGACCCGTCCCTCAGGTTCCTGCGTTTCACACGCCAGCGCGATCAACTGTAGTCGCGCTTCCTGCGTGATGCGTGGCGGACGACCACTGCGCTCGCCTTCGCGAATGCCTTGGGCACCTTGCTGGGCAATGCGCTTGCGCCACAGGCAGACCGTTTGCACCGATACACCCAGTTCCCGCGCAATGACCGTATTGGCGTGGCCCTCGTGGGCCCACAATGCAATTCGCGCGCGCATCACATCTCGCTGCGCAGCCGTCTTGCGCTCGATCAGCGATAGCAGCTCCTGTCTTTCTTTCTTCGCCAGCTTCACTGGCGTTGCTTGGCGGCCTCGGCTCATCCCGCCATGATATCCGAGGCGATTAATTATTCAACCTATTTACGGGATGTTGTACTATGTATTTCAGATTGGGGGGAATAATCGCATTAGTCCGGATTAATTTTGTCAATTGGCGTCCTAGACTTCGAATTCCGGTAAGTTCTCAATAAGCCGGGGCAAGGCCAGGTGGTGAGGCGTGGCCGGTGACTGGAATGTCGGGGTGGAAATATCGGCGCGACCTTGCCGTAAGCCGCAACGAGTTCCACTTGTAAACGCTGGGTGGAGATGCTAACTTTCGCCGTCGCCATCCACGCTGCCCAGGTCATGAGCACTTGCCAAAAATTCACGCTGCCGGACATCGCGCGAGAAGGATTGACGCCAAAAGAACTTGAGGTGTTGGCATGGGTTGAGGGATTGGTCGACATGGCCAATGGCTTGCAGCAGGAGAAGGAGCAACTGGAACAGGAACTCGCCGAGCTGAGAAGAGCTGCAAAGCGCGCGTAGCCTGATTGCGGCCGTGAAGAAGAAGCTTGTTGCGCCGTACATTGCCGAGGCCGAACGTACGCCGGCGGTGCTGAAGGTGCTGGCCTGGGGTGAAGATCTCGTGGCGCTCATCCATCGTCTGGTGGAGCACGCGGGGCACATGAAAGACGAGGTCGCGGTGCTCAGGGGAGAGAAGAAGCGCCCGACGTTCAAGCCAAGCCGCATGCATGAGGAGGCCGGCAAAACCAGCGAGTCCAATCGGCAGCAGCAGGGCAAACCAGCCGGTCGACTCGGTTCGCCCGCCAGGAGCAAGACGGGGCAGCTGAAGATCGATTGCGAGCAAGTCATCCAGCCGGCCGAGTCTATCCCGTCTGGCTCGCGGTTCAAGGGCTAGCGGGATTTCGTGGTGCAGGACCTCGTGATCGGGACACACAATACGCGCTACCGGCTCGCACGCTGGCAGACTCCGGACGGTCAAACGCTGACCGGGCAGCTGCCCAAGGCCGTTGCCGGCAGCCACTTTGGCGCGACACTGGTCAGTTACGTGCTGTACCAATATCACCACTGCCACGTGACGCAGCCGCTGCTGTGCGAGCAGCTGCGGGAATGGGGTATCGAGATCTCGTCCGGGCAGATGAATGCGCTGCTGCTGGAGGACAAGCAGTGTTTCCACGAGGAAAAGGAGGGTCTGCTGTCGACGGGGCTGGAGCTCTCGGCGTATGTGACGGTCGATGACACCGGCACGCGGCATCAGGGCCGCAACGGCTATGTCACCCACATCGGTGACGGAGTACATCCCGGAGCGGGCGACCAGCGAGTTGCTCGCGCTTGAAGCCAAGCTGTCGGCACAGATGCCTTATCGGCAGGTCGTCTCAATGATGCGCGAGTTCCTACCTGTACGAGAGACGCTGAACCATGTGACTGTCCGGAACAGGGCTCTACGGGCGGGTGCACGCATCGAGGCTGTTCAGCCAGTGATGCGCCAACCTTCGAGCGAGGATACGGAGTGGACCCTGACTATAGACGGAGGATTCGTTCGAGGCCGGCGCAAGTCAGAATGTTCCAGCTTTGAGGTTTTGACGGGGAGGCTGATGGCCAAAGACCAGGCTTCTCGCGTATTCGCATTCGTCAGAAGCAAGTTGCCGGATATTGCAGAGCGTCTCACGACCTTCGTACGAGCGGCATCAGGAACCGATCGTCCCCGGCTGCATGTCATCACCGATGGGGCCCATGGACTTCAGTCTATCGCCGACCAACTTCCGTTTTCGTGCACGCCTGTGCTCGACTGGTTCCATATTTCGATGCACGTTAGATATCTTGAGCAGATCGTCAAGGGCATGCGCGCTAGGACGGAAACGGAAAAGGCCGCTCGACGCGTCCTGATTTCCCGCATTGACAGGCTTCGCTGGGCCTGTCCGCATTTTTGTGTGCGAGGCGGTTTTGAATTCTTTCAGCCTCGGGCGGCAGTAAATCGCTCGCCATACAGAATAGCAAACTGATTCATGGCGGACTTCCAGTCATAGGTCGTACGAACGGTCTTGGCCAGAACGTTGCGCAGGGCCAGCCATAGCAACTTGATCGCAGCTTCATCCGACGGGAAGTGCCCCCGGGTCTTGATGATCTTGCGCAACTGCATGTTCAAGCTTTCAATGGCATTCGTGGTGTAAATCACACGCCGGATATCGGGTGGGAACACGAAGAACGGTGTGACGTGCTCCCAGGCGCGACGCCACGACTGCACGATCATTGGGTACTTGGCGCCCCACGGACCGTCGGCGAAGTCCTGCAGCGCCTGTCCTGCCTCCTGTTCGCTGGCCGCGCTGTAGATGGGGCGCAGCGCCTGTGCCAGCACCTTGCGCTCCTTGTAGCTGGCGTAGTCCAGGCTGTTGCGGATCAAATGCACAATGCAGGTCTGTACCGTCGTGCGGGGATAGGCCGTGGCAACGGCCTCCGCCAACCCCTTGAGGCCGTCGACCACCGCGATCAGGATGTCCTGACAGCCTCGGTTCTTGAGTTCATTGAAGACCTTGAGCCAGAACTTGGCGCCTTCGGTCTGCTCGACCCACAGGCCGAGCACATCGCGCTGGCCGTTTGCCTGGATCCCCAAGGCCAGGTACACGGCCTTATTGCTGACGATGCCGCCATCGCGGATCTTGACCCGCAATGCGTCGAAGAACACGACCGGGTACATCGCTTCGAGCGGGCGGTTCTGCCAGGCGATGGTCTCGGCCATGACTTCGTCGGTGACCGAGCTGATGAAGTCCGGGGAGACTTCGGTTCCGTAGTTCTCGGCCAGAAACGCCTGGATCTCGCGCACGCTCATGCCGCGCGCGTACATGGCAATAATGCGCTCATCGAAGCCGGTAAAGCGCCGCTCATGCTTCGGGATCAGAACCGGCTCAAAGCTGCCATCGCGATCGCGTGGCAGTTCGACCCGCACCGGGCCGCGGTCGGTGATCACGGTCTTGCCGCTCAGACCGTTACGCGCATTGGACTGCTCGGCCGGCTTGGGCTCGCCTGGCTTATAGCCCAAATGCATGCTCATCTCGGCGCTCATCGCCCGTTCGATGATGGCCTTGTTGAACGCCAGCATCAGGTCCTGGACCTCGCTAGGCGTCATCGGCCCTTTGACCAACTCATCCAGCAAGCCCTCAGGCAAAGCAGGCAGCGGCCCGCGGGCCGCTGCCTGAGACGCCACCGTACGTTTCTTCTTCATCGGCATATCCATGGTCATTACCTCTCATGATATGCCTCGTACACAAAATCTCGGATAGGTCCGCTTCGCTGGTGCTTCTGGCATGCCCAGCTCGAGAAAGTCAAAAGTCGGATGCAGGGCATCCTGACAATCTGTCGCGTGATCGTGCCTGAAACGCCAGGCATTGCCGACAGGCTCACACAACTGGACTACCGTGCGCGAGAGCTTGTTGCATATGTCGACGCGAATGGCGGGTCGACGATCAATTATGGTGCGCGACATCGTCGAAACAAGCCAATCTCAACCGCACCGGCAGAATCTGCGGTCAATCAGGTACTGAACCAGCGTATGTGCAAGCGTCAACAAATGCGCTGGTCGCCGAACGGTGTCCATTTGCACGCCCAGGTACGATGTGCCGTGATCAACGGTGACCTCGTCGAGAGACTCTCGACGTATGAGCCACCAACGAAACCCTTGTCAAGAGAAACAATTGAGTTCTTGGAGCAATTGGGACTTACCGCGGAGTTACAACCCCAAGGTTTTTAACGCTCCCCTTCGACAGTCGCAGGATCGTAAACGCGGGCCTTTGCATTGGCATCATCAATTTCTGCGCTCTGCCGTGGACTTCCGCATACATGATAACTGCCGTGGCCGGCCTGACGGTCTGGGGGCTAGTCGGGTGGGGCCTCATTGTGCCTCAACAACATCGACTAGTGAAATTGGCGCCGCAAGTGGCACCGGTTTTACTCGCCCTGAACAATACGGCTACCTACGGGGGGCGGCGCCGCGACGAGATGAAAGTAATCTCGGGATCGCATGCGCTGCTGACCAACATTGTTCTGGCGTGGAACACCGCCCAGATGCAGAGCGTGGTCGACCGGCTGCGTAAGGAAGGCCAGGTCATCGAAGATGGCTGGCTGCGTCGCATGGGCCCGGTCCATTTCAGCCACGTCAATTTCCGGGGCACTTTCCGCTTTCCTGTGGAGCGCTACGCGGGCGCGCTCCTACAACGATCCCGGACGGCGACGCGTCGGTCTGCGTGAGTCCGAGGGTACGAGGAGTCCTTGCACTCAGGTTGCGGGCCGAGCTAAGGTTGAATCAGCGGCGGACTTTCAAATCTCTTCGTCGGACGTACGGCGCCTATCTTGACTCAGCGCGCTCCTACGCTGCTCAGGTCGAGCAAGGGGTCGATAACCCTCGAAATGCCAGTCTTCGCCCACCTGGGATCGTTTCCAACAACATGTTGTAGGTAGAAAATCTTGGATCCCAGGTTGCGTTTGACAACTCACGAGGCGGGCCCCGCGATGGCACCCAATTCCGGTGGCAAGGCCGAACAGGCCGGCGACAGCGCGTCGCTGAAGGTGCTCGCCCGCGTCGGGTTGATCGCTTACGGCGTTGTGCACCTCTTGATCGGCTGGCTGGCGCTGCAGATCGCATGGGGCGCAGCCGGCAAGAGCGCCGACATCTCCGGGGCGCTGAGAACATTGGCTGATCAGCCCTTTGGCAGGATCCTGCTATGGCTGGTTGCGGTCGGCATGGTGGCGCTCGCGCTCTGGCAGGCCAGTGAAGCCATCTGGGGCTATCGCAACCGCGTAGGTGCCAAACGGTTCCGCAATCAAGTCACCAGCGGGGCCAAGGCCGTGATCTACGCCGCCCTGGGGGTCAGCGCAGCTTCGGTCGTGCTCGGCTGGGGATCGTGGGACGCGCAGTCCCAGCAGCAAACCACCTCAGGTGTGCTGGCGTGGCCCGCCGGGCGGGTGATCGTCGTGGTCACGGGGCTGATCATCATTGGCGTCGGCGTGGCCGGTGTGGTCAAGGGCGTGAAGAAATCCTTCAACGAGGAGATTGACACTTCGTCGATGTCCCCAGTTGCCCGGAAAGGCGTGGCGCGACTGGGCCAAGTCGGATACATCGCCAAGGGGGTGGCACTGGGCGTGGTGGGGGGCCTGCTCAGCTATGCGGCGCTGACCTTCCACCGGCAGAAGGCGCCGGGGCTGGACGGCGCGCTGCATGCGATCCTGGCGCAGCCGTTGGGGCGGTTTCTGCTTACGGCCGTGGCGCTTGGATTCGTGGCCTTCGGCCTGTTCGCGATGCTCGAGTCACGCTACCGCCGGATGTAGCCCTGGATGTAGCCCTTCTGGACCGAGTGAACGTACGCTGGTTCAGCAGTCGGGAGCGGGCGCGCGTCCCGACCGCCATCTCCAAGAGTCAGCTGCGCGAGGTGCGGAGAAGCTCGGAGATTGTCTGCGGCAGAGGGGCTCGCACATCGAGGACCTCAGGCTCGGGCGAATGGCGTCGACCGCGTTCAAGTGCCAGCGCTGTGTGCAGTTGGTCAAGTGCTTCCACGCACTCCAGCACGATGGCCTGGACGCGACTCGCTCTCTCTCGTCATGCACCTGCGACCCGGGCGTTGCGGCGAGCCGCTTGCCGACCGCCAGCTTGAGCCTTGCCTGCCTCGACGGCGCGGAACAGGAGATCCCAATCATCTCAGTTCGAGCAGGTGGATCCGAGTGTTCGGGCGCTGCTGGCGCAAGCGCGTGCGCTGGTGCCGGTCGGTGGTGCCTTGGGAAAGGCTCTATGTTGGGGTAATCGAATGGAAGGGACTTCACCGTCCCAAGGTTGCGGTGGAAGCCGCCAGTTGGCACGGAAGTGCCATGATGGCGTGTCGAGCATGCCTCACAACCAGCGAAGGGGAAGTTCATGGCTATCGTTACTTTCCGTGCATGGACCCGACGCCTTTTGCAAGCTTCTTGTTCTCTTTCACAAGGTGAAGAATGGGGACGACATCGTCCTCGACGAGTGCCGCGTGAACAAGTTTCCACATGAGCCCTGGCGGTCGACGAAGACGCGCTCTCGACGACTGATCAACGAGCGGACGATGGCGGGACAACGCGAGTCCTGAAGAACAGCGCGCGCGGACACCTTTCCCTGGTTGGGAAAGTCGCGTCGGTTCGAGTTGACGACCTCTCAAGTTGTTTCAAATGGATTGTTCCAGGATCGCGATAATGGCTGGCAGATCGTCGGGCTTGTGATAGCAAAGTGTAAAGCCGGATGCCAGGGCTGTGGCGTGCCTCTCTGACGAAGGACGTCCGGTATAGGCGACCAACATCCATTTGGAATTGGGGTGACGACTCTGCAGTTGGCGTGCAAGCTCATGGCCTCCCATTCGCGGCATTTCGAGATCCAGGATTATCAGATCGGGCGCGAAAAAATCTAGCGCCTCGAGTGCCTCGATGCCATTGGGGCACGCTACAGTCTCGTGCCCGTATGAAAGGGCAAGTGCGGTCAGCGACTCGCGCTCCAATTGATTGTCCTCGGCGATCAGTAATTTCATTTCGCCCCCGAGCGAACATCTTCGGCATAGAGGAAGACGCAATTCCTATGCCATAGGGGCGATCGCCTTTGGGTGCCGCGGCAACTCAATACGGAAGACGGTCCCGTCTTCCGCCGTCGAGTCCACCGACACATGTCCATCGTGCAGCGTTGCGGCGTCACGAACGATGAAGAGCCCTAACCCGATACTTCCCTTTGTATGCATATTGGCTTCGCCCGATGATGCTTGCGCGAACGGGTCGAAAATTCGAGTCAGCGAGAGCGGGGGAATCGGGTCTCCTTGATTGCGGACCTCCACAGTCACGGACTCCTCGTCGCCCCGTGTGGTTATGACTATGGGTGTGGCCGCAGCGCCGTGCTCGTTGGCGTTTCGGAGTAGGTTGTACACCGCCTGCTTAATTCGGTGTGCATCCCACCGGCCCAAAGTGTCGTCGCCAAATTTCGCGACAAACTGCCGCTGTGGATAGATTATTTGCGCATCGCTTATCGCCTCTTCGCAGATTTTTGTCATGGAGACGTCGGCGACTGAAAGGTGGCGGTGGAGACCAAAATGGCCACTCACGAAATCCAGCAACTCCGAAACCAGGTCATTCATCTGCCTCACGGCTCTTTCGGATCGCGAAAGTGCAGCTCTGGATTGTTCGCTGAGAGCAGGATCTCTGCCGAGGATAAATATGCTCATGAGAGCTGCGTTGATCGGCCCGCGCAAATCGTGGCCGAGTACGCCAATGAAGAGGTCTCGAGAGCGATCGAGTCCAGCGACGTATGCGCTTGTTGATGCACCCAACGCTCGATCGAGGGCCGCGTTGAAGGTTGCCATATCCACGATTTCCTGCATTGACCAGGAGCGGCACACCTTCATCCACTCGCTGGTCACTACTTGCCGAAGTATTCGATATTCCGCTTGCAGTTGCTGCAAGGTGTAGCCGGTTGCCAGCCGCTGGTCCCCGTGGTTGGATGCCAAAGTAGCTCCGCCAATTGGAGCTTGAAGCAGGCTGTCGAACGGCACCGCGCTACCTGTCTCGATCTCCGAGGCGATCCCAAGGAGGATTTTGCGAGTGAGCGCCCGACGCGCCCCCAACTCCATGGGGTTCGCAGTTGAAGTCCTGTGATTGAACTCCTGCTCCCAGATTGCCAATATCGCTTCGATATTGGCTCGCATGAACTCATGTAGGCGCATGTTGCCCTTGATCGATCTTTGAAACGAGGAGAGTGGTAGCGCACGGGGGAGGGAACCTCGTGCAAGCTCTGGATCTCATGGTTCCTGTTCCATATTAAGCCATCCCTCGGGGGGATGCTTTTGCGGGGTGGTAGAGGAACTCGTCTTCAAGCGCCGCTCCCGGATAGACCATGAGCTTAAGCCCGCGCGACTTTACAACATCGGTAAATTCCCACCCATATAAGAGTGCACTCCAACCCCGTCCTGCGCAGAGGAGGACGGCGGCCTAGACGTGCACAAGCGGCTCGGCTTCGTCCTGGACATAGGAGCGGTCATAGTCGGGATCGATGGGGCAGGGCTCATAGCCACCGGCTGGCGCCGCCGGGGTTGGCGCTGAGGGGACGAGGCGGAGCATTCCCGACGATATGTCGCGGTAGGAATGCCCACTACTGGGCCGCCCCGCACAGATCCCGGCGTGCGCGATTCGCGCACCGTATGTGCTTACCCACATTTGGCACCGGGCTCCTGCCTCGGGTGTTTGGCGGTAAACCGCACAACCGGCCAAGGATGAAGGACCCGGGGTGGGGGCAGCCAGTCCCTTACCAGCCTTTTCATCAGGGCCCACGTCGTGCCGTCGTTCTGGCTGCGTCGCCATAGGTTGGTCACGTGTGTCGAATTTCTACTTCCAACGCACATTAGACAGTTCGCATAGGCGGAAAGCTATCTGCGTCGTGTCTCCGGATCGTCCTAATTCTCATCCCAGTACGGTGATACCCCATAGTACTGGTGGATGCTGGTGGCCCATTGTAGGTCTGCCATGCTCGGCCAATTGTCCTTGTCGAAGCCGGGCGCGGCCTTCAGTTTATCCTTGTCAGTACCGACCACGAAGCATTTGCGCTGCGTGTCAAGCGTCAGCGCAGACCACGGGACGGCGAAGAGTTTGCCGCCCATGCCAAGAAAGCTGCCGAAGGACAGTACTGCGTAGGCCACACGTCCGGTGGGAACGTCCAGCATGATGTGAGCGACGGTGCCGAGCTTGTCGCCATTCGGGTCAACGACGCTGTCGCCTTGCAGCGTTGTCGGCAGCCATCACAAACGGGCCAGGGCCCCGGCTATGTGGATCGCTCTTGCCTACGATGGATGCGCCACTCTTGCTAGCGCTGTCGCGGTCGGTTTCATCTGGGTTCATAGATTTTCTCCCTAGGAGAGTGAGTGACGTATGCGGTTCGCACTTACCCATGCATCGCTCTGCTGATTTACTTTGCCGTTGCGTTTCGCAGCCGGCACAATGCCGGCAGAGGCGCCGCTGAAGCGACAGCTCACGCGATGGGCTGACTGATCAGAGGGTTACGGAGGTAGGGCAAGCAACGTTCGGCAGCCGATACAATCCCTCTTATAATGTTAGGTTCTCGCACCTCGCGTCCCAACAATTGTTACGAGATTTCGTGGCCCGGCATGGCCGCTCTAGGACCGATGACCGTTTCGCACACTCAGCACGGCAAGAAGGCGGGACGGCGAAGCAATCAATGGCTACGCCTGCAGCCGTGGTCGCTTACACTAGGTAGCGCACGCGCAGATCTGCATATAAGTGATTACGCCGCGATCAGGCGGCAACTGTCGGATTTCTCTAGTGCCACCGACGCTACGCGAGGTAGAGCCGTGTGCTCCCCAGCAGCATTGGCGGACCCGTTGGTCAGGCGGCCAGTCGCTTGTGTGTGGTGTAGATAGGTGGATTTGCCCCTGTGTCCCCGGACACGGTCACACCCTTAGGTTGATAACGCCATAGCGCGCCTGAACTCTCGCGGCGAGCGGTAGTTCAGTGCACTGTGGGGGTGCTGCTCGTTGTAATGCGGGGATCTCCTTGGCGACGATTCGGAGCACCGGCTCGCCGTTGCGGCCAATGGTGACGTGCTGACGCTTGCCCGGAAAGCAATCATCCAAGTTTCGCGCGGCCGAGGCCAACCACTGGGCGTGGGTGCGCAACGAAATCCTGCGCGTTGGCCGGCATTTCCAGCTTGACACAGTATTCGGGTAAGCGGCGCTCGCATTCACGCCACGGCAACAGATGCAGCCGGTAGTCGGCAAAAGCGTCTGAGCCGAAGGCGAGAATCCGTACTGGCGTGCTCGCATTACTGCAATCTCCTATGGGTTCACCAAATGACCGGAGAGAGATGCCTGAACCGGCTCCGCGTTGAGTGCGCGCTTGTGAGGGCGCTCTGGCGCGCAAGCGCATGCAACTGGTGCGCTGCCGCACGCGCAAATCCTTTCGTTCGAGGGCAGCCTGATGCGGAAGACGGGAGGCAGAATGAGCTGCCGGCTACGATGCGGCAAGGCGATCAAGGGTAAGTCAGATCGCAGATCGTCTTGGTGCAGGGCAGGGCAGGATCAAACTCCAGGCAGTCACCCGTTCAAGACCGCAGTCGATCGCCTCGGCCCGGCAGATGGCCTCGATCCGCTCAATCGCGGCGGCGTGGCTCTCGGCGACCAGGCGTGCTGCCTCAGCGCCAAGATGGCGCTCGACCTCGACATAGCAATCGTCGAACGCCGTCATCAGATGCGCGGTCGTTCTGCCGGTTTCACCGCCGCCCGGTGTGTCCGCATCGATCACGATGACGGTCTTGCCCTCAGCGGCCAGCTGATACGCGACCGACAACCCCGCGATGCCCGCGCCGATCACGCAAACATCGCAGCTTGTGTCGCGATCCAGCGGCGGCCGGCTCAGTTCCGTGCCAAGAGCCCAATATGAAGTGCTCACACCACCATGGCTGACCATGCGCGTTCTCCCAATGGCTCTCTCGTCAGGTCGCAGCGAAAACCATGGCAGTTGAGCAATATCTTCGCTACATGGTGATCACTGAATACCTGCCAAATGCGCCATCAATGAACAGCAAGCTGGCTTGGCTAGCAACGCTTCTATACTGCTTATTGCCATCTCAGGTAGAGGAGGGCCCACGCCATGAAGATTGCAAATATCGCCGTTGCCAGCGCCATGCTTTTCTTCGCCGGAACAGTGCTTGCCCAGGATGCGCCCAACGATGCCCAGATTGCCTCGATTGTTGTCACGGCGAATCAAGTCGATATCGACGCCGGCAAACTGGCCAAGTCGAAGGCCTCCGCCAAGGACGTCAAGGCGTTTGCGCAACAGATGATCACGGATCATACCGGTGTCAACAAGTCAGCGAGCGCTCTTGTGAAGAAGCTCAAGGTCAAGCCTGAAGATAATCCGACCAGCGCCAGTCTCAAGGCAGACGGAAAGAAGAATCTAGGAAAGCTCAAGGGTCTAAGGGGAGCCGAGTTCGATAGCGCCTATATCGACAACGAGGTCACGTATCACCAGGCGGTGATCGACGCCATGGACAAGACCCTGATTCCCAATGCCAAGAACGAAGAACTGAAATCTCTGCTGGTAAAGGTACGGCCTGCCTTCGTGGCTCACCTGGAGCATGCCAAGCAGATACAAGGTTCACTCGGCAAGAAGTAGTGCCTGCCAGGGTGACTGGCTCCGACCTGCGATTTCGGGCTGCGGCGCTGTGGATCACGGCGGGCTTGGTGCTGACCGTGCCAGGCTTGACTGCGAGCGCCAGGCCCGTCACGCACACCGTGGTAATGGACGGGACCCGTTTCGAGCCGCAGACCCTCCGCGTGCGGCCCGGAGACGTTGTCGTATGGGTCAACAAGGACCCCTTCCCACACACAGTGACGGCGCAGTCCGGTGCATTCGGCTCGAAGAACATCGCGCCAGGCAAGTCGTGGACGTATGTGCCGAGGAAGACCGGCGTTTTTCCCTACACCTGTACGTTGCATCCGACCATGAAAGCCACCTTTCGCGTCGAATGAGGGATGGATATCCGCAGTTGGGGCCGCTCTGTGACTGGACAGGACTTATGTGATCGCCCCAGCTGCCAGGGAACGAACTCATTCTTCCCTTGGACGAACGTAGTCGCAGAATAGGAAGAGGGGAGGAAGGCCGCTGTTCCAGTTTTTTCAGTCAGGTCTGTAAGGTGTGTATATCTGGCGTCACTGGTCGGGTGCCGGTAGCCAATCCGCTCTTGCCACCGGCGGGCCAACAGGCCTAGTCAAATGGCTGCCTTGACGTCCATATGATCAGTTGCGAGAAACAGTTGTCGACACAAGCACGATGGGAACGGCGAAACGGTCTCTCCAAATACGACGCTTGAAGGCGGCCGACAACGATGCTGGGGCGGTGATACTTCAGTGGCTTTGCCTGAAGCGAACCTCACACCTCCGAGCAATACGGTCATTAACATAACGTCCGATCACGGAAAAAATTGCTCGGATGTATGTTGGAGGCGGGAGGGATCTTAGCGGCCTGCCGGATCCCTCCGCACCTCAGCCGGAAGTCGAGCAGGCGCTGGAGGCGGAATCAAAGTCGAAATGGGCGGCGGCATACACGGCATTGCACGCCCATACTTCTTCACCGTTCTTATAAAAGGTCACCCATTTGCCGTCGCTGACGCAGTGGGCGCCAGGGAAGACCTCATCATGGCCATTCGGACCGTCTAGCGGAAAGGGCGCGTGGGGCGTGGCCCAGTAGTGGCCGCCCGGGAGGGGCGCGATCGCTTTTGGCGGCATTTTCGTCAGCACCGCAATGTGGTGTCACACAACGCGCTCTCCGCCACGCCGCGGCGAAACGGAGGCCGTGGCAATCCTGCAAAGGCGTGGCATCGTTTTGTGACATCCTCGTGTAGTCTCACTACCAAATCACCTCCAGCTATCCGGTGCGATTTCCATGGCACGATACCTTCAATTTGCGGCCCGTGCCTTCTGCATCGGCAGCCATCATTGTGATCGTCGCCATCGCCTCCCGGCAAGTATATCTGCGCAGCGCCGCGGAAGCCGGCATCGCCGGTGCTGATGAGAAACCTGCGGCAATGATGTGTTGATCCGCTGCGAGACGATGCACAACCGCCTGCACAACCGGCACCGTTCCGCAGACACTGCGGATGCTGACGAGCAGCCACGTGCTCGTTGTAGGGAGTCTTGAGTTCGGACAATGGCTGATCAGTCCGGCAGTTGACGCGGCTTGCGTGACGCTGGCGGGCTGTCCAATTTTGAAAGCAAGCGCTGATGATTTTTGGCTTGCTTCGTCGCCGATTGGATGACCCAAACTCGCGCCGTCGCATAGGCGAGGGTGACCTACCGCTTTGCTGCCGGCGTTGGCAAGAAGCCTCCTTGCAGGAATGCGAGCGCGATGCACCCTGCGCGGCCCGGCCAGGCAGCGCCAGGCGCTCGAGCAGGACGAGCGACTGGACAGCAGGCAAAAGAAAGCCCGCTTCAAGGGCGGGCACGAATCCCTTAGGAGCATTTCAAGGCCTTTACCGGCCCCGGCGTGGGCGGAGAAACGTCGATGGGCTATAAGGAGAACGACAGCGCCGATCTGACCGACCCAGCAATGGCTGTAGCGAGCCCGCTTAGGACGGGAAAACTCTTGCAGATTGCACCGCAGACGCAGAGGTCTTGGCATGCGGCAACCGGCAGTGAGTCGGTAATTTCACGATCACGAAATTATGGACTATGGCGGCAACTACGGAAGGTGCAATGAATTGGGCCGCAAAGTCAGTCCGTATCCGAGTTGCAAGCCGTTGGGTCGTTCGATGCCAAGAACCTAGCTGCTTCGCTGAAGTGGCGAGTTCCGTGGTGGTCGGAACACCGTATTGCGGCCCAAGCTATTGCACCTTGAAGCCCTTCCTGATCAACGATTCGTCAAGCCACAAGACATCACAGCGCACAGCCAGGTGCGACTCGAGGTGCAGGATGGCGAAACGAGGGAGCGCATGCCGTATAGAAATGAGGAGCCGACGTAAAGGCTAGACATAGTTGTACCATCTGTCGCAGCAAGCCGGAGCCGCCTCCTACGGCATGCCCCCGGTGACACGCGTCACGCATCGGATGTCCGGTTAGGGGCGACCCCGCAGACGGAAAGGGTTCTCGGCAGCCGTCCGATCGGCTTTTCCCGACCCGTTGCCGGACGGTGTTCTTCTGACGCGGCCCAAAGCACGGCGGCGCTCCTACGGCTTGACGGGCACGAAGTCCGCGTGGTTCGGGATGGCATGAGCGCGCTCGAATGCCGGAAGAACTTCAGGCCGGAGGTCATATTGTTGGATATTGGTCTGCCCGACCTGGACGGTTATGACGTTGCACGCCGGATCCGTGCCATGCTGGATCCGGCCAATTTGTGGCATGCCTGACCATGAGCGACGAAGGTAACCGCAATCGACCACTACCTCGTGAAACCGGCTGACCTGCGTCAGCTTGAGGCGTTGATAGCAGGTGGCCGCGGATAGCACCGGGCGCACAGGCGCTCGCCAGGCTACTGCTGCCCCGACGATGGGGGCGGCCTGCGGACATCAACCTGTCCTGGCTGGCGGGGAGGCTTACCTAGGCCTTCATCGTGCTTGGGCGGGGAGATTTCCTCTCCTTCAGGCGAGCGTTCGGCGGGCGGAACCTCGGGTATGTCCTGCCCTTCTTTCCGTTGCGGTACTTGATGTTCCATGTCGCTCCTGCTTGCGAAATAAGCCACAAGATGCATACGCAACCGTCATGCCAGCGTGACCACGCCGGGAGGGGCATGCTTCGATGCTTGTTCATGCCGCTCTACCGTCCCAGCACCGGTGGATGGATCCGAGGCAATCTCGGCGCACGCAGTTCACGGGCGCTCATGCCGACCTAAGGATTTGAGATTTTCCGTTCTGTTGGACATCCGGCACGGGATTTGCTTAAGAGGGTGGGGGTCGCATCGGTCGGCCTGCAAATTCGGAGGCAAACCATGAACAAGAGTCAGATGAAAGGTATCGGAGAGAAGGTCAAGGGCAAGATCAATGAGGCGTGCTGAAGCCGAAGAGGATTCTCGGGCTTAAAATCCTCGCAGGAGTTGGCTACATGAGTGCTCGGCGCTCTTAAGGAAGGCCGCCTTTGGGCGGCCTTTGTCTTGTGTGCCGAGCATGTCCAACAGCTCGGGGGTGCAAGTCCCCTATCCAACCTGATGGTGGTGAAGGATTAGTGAAGCGCAAGGGCATCACCGTGAGGTGGGGTCTGAAGGAAGCGTGGAGCAAAGCCACGACCTGACGAACAGAAACCAGATATGAGGCCTACCCGGCTGGACGAGCGAGCAAGTGATCGCGAAGTCCATAGCCATCAAGAGCTGGGGTGGTAAATCTGGCAGGTGTGTGGTGAAGGCGGTTGGACTTACCTCGGGAGGCCTGCTCCGGTGTCCTGAAATCAGGACTGAGTGACCCGTAAGGTGCGCTGATCGCCGGGCAGGAGTCAGCAAAGGGCGTAGTACGGCAGCAATGCCGGAAGGCCCGAACGGAGTAGAGTGGCAAGTAAGCCGGAGAACTCGACATGGAAGCGCAGCAGAAAACGCACCGCGACCTTGAGCAAGATCCTATGAGACAGGGACAAGCCGATGCTTAGAATCAGCGTGTCGTGCTTGGCTCAGAGGAGATAGCGTCATGCGTACAGATCAGGCATACACGAGTATCGAGGACGTGTTGGCGGTCTCGCTCGAACTGGCGGCCGCGAAGTGGAAGGTCGCGTTACACGACGGGCACCGCGAGCAGCCTGCGGTGCATACGGTCGCGCAGCTGCAAGCCGTAGCGCGTCTGCAGGCGGTGCTGGACCTGATCGAACAGCACAAGGACAAGTGGTCGCTGCCAGCAGGTGTGCGCGTCGTCGTAAGCTACGAGGCCGGCCAGGACGGATTTTGGATCTGTCGTGCGCTTCAGGGGCGCGGCATCGAGTGCTACGTCATCGATCCAGCCAGCATTCCCGTCGAACGCCACAAGCGACGCGCGAAGACCGACCGGCTCGATGCCATCAAGCTGGTGATCAACCTGCGCGCATGGCTACGTGGCGAGCGCGACCGCATGCACGTGGTTCACGTCCCATCGCCGCAGGACGAAGCGTCGCGGCACCTGATGCGCGATCGCGGGCAACTGCAGAAGGAAGTGCTGCAGCACTGCGACCGGATGCGAAAACTGCTGGCCACGCTCGGCTGCTGGGATGAGGTGGATCACAAGCACTTCGCCGGCCGGCTCGCCCGTGACGAGGTGAAGTGTCACGACGGCGCGCCGTTGTCGCCCGAAATGCGCGGGCGGTTGCTGCGTGAGTGCGAACGGCTCGCGCTGGCACAGCAGCAACTCGCGGAGCTGGAGAAAACGCGACAGGCAAGCCTGCCCGCCTCCGCGCGCCAGCGACGCGATGACCTGGCGCGCCTGAAAGGGATTGGCGAAGTGGGCGCGTCGCGCCTCGCGCTCGAACTGTTCTGGAGGGAGTTCAGCAACCGGCGCCAAGTGGGGGCTTGTACGGGCCTGGTGCCCCAGCCCTACGACAGCGGCGAGAGCCAGGTCGACCAGGGCATCAGCAAACAGGGCAACCGACGAGTGCGCGCGTTACTGGTCGAGATGGCATGGTGCTGGCTGCGTTACCAGCCCGACAGTGCACTTACGCGCTGGTTCAACGAGCGCACCCAGAGCACGGGACCAAACCGGCGGGCTCGGCGCATCGCGATCGTTGCAGTCGCACGGCGACTGGCTATTGCGCTGTGGCGCTATCTGAAAGACGGTGAGATTCCCGAAGGCGCACGCCTGAAGTCGGCGTAGGCCTCCTAAAAGCTTGCAGGAAAGAGGTAACGGCCCGGTCAGGCAACTACGCAAGCACAAACGGTCTGAGGTGAACATGCCCGTCCTCCTCCCGGGTTGCTGATGCAACCGATTTATCAAGATGGGGCATGTTCCTGGTTGATGATTCCGGCGTAATGCGCATGCAGGATGAGGCTGGCCAAGCGCCGGCGGATAGATGCTATGAAAGGGGACGCGATAACGCGGAGCCCCTAAAATTCCCACATCGCATCGGTCCGTGTTAAAGGAGGGCATCATGCGAAATTCCGCTTACGCAGCTGACAGAGAGGAACTCGTGCTGGCGGTCTCACTTGAGCTTGCCACGGCCAGCTGGAAGATAGCGTGCCACGACGGTCGCCGCGACAAGCCCGCGGTGCACACCCTCACCAATCCGCAGGCAGGGGCGCGCCTGCAGGCCGCCCTGGATCTGATCGAGCGCCAGAAGCAGCAATGGTCGCTGCCGACCGGCGTGCGCACCGTTGTCTGCTACGAAGCCGGCCAGGACGCGTTCTGGATCTGTCGTGCACTGCAGGCACATGGCATTGAATGTTACGTCCTCGATGCCGCGAGCATTCCGGTCGCACGCCACAGGCGGCGCGCGAAGACGGACCGCCTGGATGCCATCAAGCTCGTACTCAACCTGCGCGCATGGCTACACGGCGAGCGCGACCGCATGCACGTCGTCCACGTACCCTCCGTACAGGACGAGGCGCTGCGCCACCTGACCCGCGATCGCGCAGAGCTCCAGAAGGAGGTCCTGCAGCACCGCAACCGGATCGGAAAGCTGTTGCGCACGCTCGGCTCCTGGGACGACCTCAAACATGGGTTCGCCAGCCGGCTTGCCCGCGGGGAGGTCAGGTGCTATGACGGTTCCCCACTGTCCCCCGAAATGCACGACCGGCTCCTGCGCGAATGCGAACGGCTCGCTCTCGCCAGGCAGCAGCTCGCCACCCTGGAAAAGGCGCGTCACCAAGCCCTTCCCACCATGGTGCGCCAAAGGATCGATCACCTCACACGCCTGAAGGGAGTGGGCCAGATTGGCGCCTCCCGGCTGGTGCTTGAACTCTTCTGGCGGCAGTTCGACAACCGCCGGCAGGTCGGTTCTTGCACCGGTCTCGTCCCGCAGCCGTACGACAGCGGCGACAGTCACACCGATCAGGGCATCAGTAAACAGGGCAACCGGCGCGTACGGTCACTGCTGGTCGAGATGGCCTGGTACTGGCTGCGCTACCAGCCCGGCAGCGCGCTTGCGCAGTGGTTCCGCCATCGCACTGAGGGCACCGGCGCCAACCGGCGCGCGCGACGCATTGCGATCGTCGCGGTGGCGCGGCGGCTAGTGATCCTGCTGTGGCGCTATCTCGAGGACGGCGTGATCCCCCAAGGAGCACAGCTTAAGTCGTCCGCATAGCCAGGCAGACGTCGATACCTGCAACGCTCACTACCGACCAGACTGGCTCCACCACCAGGGCCATGAAGTGGAAGTACCCGGTGACTACCGTGGTTGTTCACGCAACCGATGCTGATAGATGGGGTACCTCCCCGGAACGCTTTCCGGCGCAATGCGCATACTGCATCAGGCTGGCTCTACGCCAGCGGATAGAAGAAGGTCGGGACGCCAGGTCCCACGCGCGCGACAACCGGCTTCACGTTGACCCAGGCGGTACCAGGGGGAGGTGCGCAGAATCGGACGTGTCATTCGAGCACAGTTACACGAACGCGCTTGCATGGTGGCAGGCGCAATAACCGCGCGCCCGCCACCCTGAACCAGCGTATCGCGCTTCGCAGCGTCAAGGGGACCGCTGACGCCAGGCTTCGCCTGCCCTTGACCCTGCTACGCGCTTTCCTGCCAAGGAGCCCTCAGGAGGATCTGTGTACATCGCCTTGACAAATACTTACCCTTCATAGAAGAAGGTGGTCAGACGTCACGTCTGACGCGCGCACAACAGACGGCTTCAGACTACGCCGCACGTAGGAAGATTTGGTCTGGCTAGCTCCAAAGGAACTTGACAAACCAATGCTCATAGAAGGGAGGAGGGGTGAAGCCCCAACGCCCGGCCCTCGAGGGGCTGAATCCATGGCGGCGAACCCCGAGACTGAAAGCCCGTCGGTAACCGACCGACTGATGGAGGCTATCTGTGAAACGGAGAACCTGAGACAGGCCCTGAAGAGGGTGAAGGCGAACAAGGGCGCGCCGGGGGTAGACGGGATGACCGTCAAAGAGCTGCCGGGGTACCTGAAGTCGCACTGGGCTGGGCTGCGGGAGCAACTGTTAGGCGGCACCTACAAGGCGCAACCTGTGAGGCGGGTCGAGATACCGAAACCGGATGGTGGCATCAGAAAACTGGGCGTGCCGACGGTGATCTCATAATGCACCTCTCACAGTTGATTGTAGGAATGTTGCCCCCGAAGATGCCCTGAAGTGCGCACCCAGTCCCGCAGTTGTTGTTCCTTGGTAGGATCCAGGGTGATCCACCACGGGCCCCGTCCATCAAGCTTCCGAGCGTGGACCACCTGGCGCTCAATCCAGTAATACACGACGTGTGGACTGATGCCCAGTCGGTGAGCGAGTTGTTGTACCGTGAGTTCGTCAGTCCGCTTGAGGCTGGTCGGCGCAATCCCGTACCGGTAGCGGATCCACTTGACCATGGAGAGCGTGAACGATTTGCCAGTTGGGCTGCGCAGGCCTTCCTGATTAAGGTGCGCAACGATTTGTGGGTCGGACAGATGTTGCGAAAGTTTGCGCACGTGCTCGACGGTCGCAGTGGGATAGCGCATCGCGTCGGTGACCGGCTTGGGCAAAGTCACGGTGGTGTCGGTACAGATGCCGCCCTGCCAACGCACATGTAGGACTACCTGTCTCGTTGCGGGCAGCTTCTCGACCGTAATGTCCCGGATGAGTAGTCGCAACATGCGCTTGCGATCCTTCGCTAGGGTCGCCGGGGCACGCCAAAGGCGCGGCAGATTGCGGGCAAGTGCGAGGATCTGGGCCTTCTGTTCGGGCGTGGCGACGCGCGCCTTCTGGCTCTGGAACTGGGCGGCTTCCGTCTTGATGGCTTCGAGGCGAAGCATCGCGTCATTCCAGCGCTGCTCGAGGGTGCCCGCGACCAGACGGTTGGCGGGATCGCATTCCTGGTAGCGACGCTCGGCAAGCGCGACCTCATACTCGGCGCGTTCGATGCGCATATGCCATTGGCGCATGATGGCGTGATCGCGCTGCTGGAGTTCGTTCAGGGCGTTCATGGCCAGTTCGAGTTCCGCTGGCCGCAGGGCCGCGAGCGCTGCTTCGCCGATCGCGTTGTCGAGCAGGTCGCTGCGCACGCTCATGCAATCGGTTGTCGCCAGACCCTGGGGGCCTGTCAGTATTTTTGTGTGCAGGGCAGGTAAAGGCTCACCGTCATTTCGACCGGTGAGCCAGCATTATCTCAACGATGTGGATGGGTGAAGCGTTCCTCGTAGAGGATCGCAAACTGGTTCATGGCGGCCTTCCAGTCATGCGTTGAACTGCCCCACTTCCCGGTGATGTTGCGCAGGGCCAGCCACAGTAGCTTGGTCGCCGCCTCATCGCTGGGGAAGTGACCCCGTGTTTTGATGATCTTGCGCAGTTGGGCGTTGATGCTCTCGATCGCGTTGGTCGTGTAGATGATCTTGCGGATCGCCGGCGGGAACGTAAAGAACGGGATCACCTGATCCCAAGCGCGACGCCAGGACGCGGCGATCGGTGTGTACCGCTTGCCCCATTCCCCTTGCTCGAAGGCCGCCAGCTCAGCCAGCGCAGCCTCCACGGTGGGCGCGGTGTACACGGGCTTGAGCGCCGCGGCCACGGCCCGGCGCTCCTTCCAACTGGCGTATTCCAAACTGTTCCGGATCAGATGCACGATGCAGGTCTGCAGCGTGGTGTTCGGGAACACCGCGGCCAGGGCCTGTTCCATGCCCTTAAGGCCATCGGTCACCGCGATCAGGATGTCCTGGGTGCCACGGGTCTTCAGATCGTTGAACACCTTCATCCAGAACTTGGCGCCTTCGGTGGTTTCGATCCACAGGCCCAGGATGTCGCGCGTGCCGTCCGGCAGCACGCCCAAGGCCAGGTAGACGGCCTTGTTGCGCACCACGCCGTCCTCACGCATCTTGACCCGCAGCGCGTCGAAGAACACGACCGGATACATCACCTCCAGCGGGCGGGCCTGCCAGGCGGTGACCTCGTCCATCACTGCATCGGTCACCGAGCTGATGAACTCGGGCGAGACTTCAGTGCCGTACTGTTCGGCCAGAAACGCCTGGATCTCGCGCACGGTCATGCCACGGGCGTACATGGCGATGATCTTGTCGTCGAACCCGGTGAAGCGCCGTTCGTGCTTGGGGATCAGGATCGGATCGAAGCTGCCGTCGCGGTCGCGCGGGATGTCCACCCGCAGCGGGCCATCCTCGGTCAGGACGGTCTTGGCGCTCTTGCCGTTGCGCTGGTTGGCCGTGCCGGCCGGGCGCTCCGCGCCCGGCTGATAGCCTAGATGATGGCCGAGCTCGGCGCCCAGGGCGCGCTCGATCAGGGCCTTCTTGAACGCCATCGAGGCATCCTGAACCGCCTCGGCGGTCATGGGACCCTTTACGAAATGGGCGATCAGATCCTCTGGAATGGCCGGCAGCTCACGGTCTGCGGCTTGGCTGGTCTTGGTCTTGCGTGGCATACATGCTCCTTATCGACATGTTATGCCCTAAACACATAATTTCTGACAGGTCCGACCCTGGCGGCGGCGCGCATTGCACAGGTACAACGGATAAAGGCCACCGTTACCCTGGTACCGCACGGTCAGCGCCCGACCACAGCAGCCACAGATCAGCATCCCCTGCAGCAGCGCCAACCCTTCACGCGCCGCACCGCTGAGCACGGAACCTTCGCCATTGGTTCGGTTGCGCGCCAGTCGCGCCTGATTGCGCTCGAAGTCCTCCGGCGTGATATAGCCTTCGTGATGGTCGGGCAGATGGACGCGCCAGTCCGCCTTGGGTACCGGCTGCACGCGCTGATGGACCTCTCCCTGTGGCGTGATGCGTCGGCGATACTGGTAACGGCCGAAGACATAGATGCCCGCGTACGAGGGATTGCGGATCAAACCGAGCACGCGCTCGTGTCTCAGGCTCCCCCAGATGAGTCGACCTGCCCAGGCACCGCCGTATGCGCGCTTAGGAAAGCGCAGCCCATCTTCGGCAAAGCGCTTGACGACTGCGTATGCACTGCCGGTCTGTTCAAATAAACGAAATACCAGTTGCACGGCGCCGCGAACCTCGTCATCGGGATCGAGGACGATGCGACCCTCATCGTCATAGCACAAGCCAACTGGCAGCGGAAAGCGCAACTCACCTTTCTGCGCCTTATTGAGCTTGCCGCCTTGGAGGCGCCCGCGCAAAAAGTGAAGTTCGGCCTGTGCCATTGTGCCTTTGAGACCGAGCAGCAGACCGTCGTTGAAGTCGCCCGGATCGTAGCAGCCATCGGCGTCGATGACGAGCGTATGGGTGAGTGCACACAACTCGAGCAGGCGATGCCAGTCCAGATTCGAGCGCGCCAGGCGCGAGACTTCCAGCGCAAACACGGCGCCCACTTGCCCCATCGAGACATCCGCCACCAGCGTCTTGAAGTCCTGGCGGCCGGTCATCTGGGCGCCCGACTGACCGAGGTCCCGGTCCAGGATCCGGATCGACGTGTCCGGCCAACCCAGTGCCAGCGCTTTGTCGCGCAACGCATACTGGCGCTCGGTACTCTCCTGATGATGCCGTACCTGAGCCAGCGTCGACTGGCGGATATAGATGTACGCCGGCTTGCTGTGATGTTGCGGGGTGATCTTGGTGTTCATCGACGGCCTCCTCACTCGGTTCCAGCGCGGACTCGGCGGTGAGCCAAGCCTCGAGCATGTTGGCGATGAGTACGCCGGCTGATTGCGGATCGATGGAGATGGTGAGCGACAGCGGTGCCTGGCTCACCGACGCCCCTCAGAGCGCCTCGCGGCGGCGTAGTAGTTCGCGATTGATCTCGCAGATCTCCTCGATGATCTCGCGGACCCGGTGATAGTTCGTCAAGTGTTCGGAGACTTCGGCGTAATCGGCCTGTGGCACGTAGTCCATTTGCGGCCGGCGCCCGGGGAAACTCACCGATAAGTAGTACTTGGGGCCATGACCGGGGCCGTCGGCGCACTTGCAGCCAGGCTTGCCGCAGCGCTTGTAGCGTTCGATGAGCGAGCCTCGCAAGAGCGTGTCCAATGCCGGCATTTGCTTGAGCAATTGCGCGCGGCGTTTGCGTAGAGTGGACGACGGAATATCTTGCATTGGCGGACCACGTTAAAAACTGGTCTGATAGTAGGTGAACGTGATCCATTGATCAAGCTCCTTTGGATTCTTTGGATGACTTCTTGGAGGACGAAGCGGCAAGCTGGTCGATCAGCGCAATCAGCTCCAGCAGCATGCCCAGATCGAAGCGACACGCAGGGACCTCGCGATCGTCTTCGACGATAGGCGCGCCCCAGTCGGTCCAATCGCGGGCAATACTGAAGCTGCCGCGCTCTACATGACCCAGCAGCAGTGTGTCGGCGCCCGCCACGCGGCGCGTCTTCAGGACCGGAAAGCGTTGGCCCCGGAGCGGATGAAACGGATGGCGGATCTCAGCCCATCCCAAATGCTCGTTGAGCACTTGTGTAGTTCGCGCTGACCGTCCCGACGGCGAGGGATCGATTCATCCAGCAGGCGCTCATGCAGGTACTGCAACGGCAGTGGGATCCGACGTTCTCGGATGCCAGCTATGGCTTCCGCCCGGGGCGTTCGGCGCACCAGGCGGTAGCCCGGGCACAGGGTCATATCGAGGCGGGGTGCAGATGGGTTGTAGACCTCGACCTGGAGAAGTTCTTGGATCGCGCATGAGAATGCCCTTTGGTTCATGAGGAGTGTTCGAAGAGGTCGGGTTGCTCGCTGACAGCCTTGATGCGCAAGCCTTTTCGCCGTCCCTGGCACACCAGGACGGCATCGAGTTCGCCGCGCTTTACACGCTGCAACACAGTTTGGCGGGACACGCCGAGCAGCTTGGTTGCTTCCTGCATGACGACGTAGCCATCGGGGCTGTGCGCGACGAATTGCTGCCGCAGCGCATCGGTGATGCGGATGCGCCAGGGCGCACCGGGCGTGGTCTGTTCGCCGGCGATAAAGCCGTCGTTGACCCAACGGTGTAGTGTGGACGGCGCGGTACCCAACACGCGTGCGGCCTGGCGGATGCTGAGCAACTCGCCGTCAGGAAGCGCTGTGGGGCGCTCGAAACAAGGGATATGCCAATGGCGCCGCAAGTTGCCTACGAGGTTCTGGTTAAAGCGCAGACCGCGCGCTGTTACCCGGCCCTGTGTGTTGAGGATGCCGGCGATGGTGGCATCGGGATAGTGCTCGGCTAGACGGCGGACCAGGGCAATTGTGTCTTCGTCGGTGCGAATGGTCGCGGGCCGCGAGCGCGGCAAGGCGACCTCGCAGTCGGTAAGCTTGCCGCCGCGCCAACGCAGCTTCAGATGCGCCCGGAATTCTTCGCGATGGACGGTAATACTCACCTCCTCGAGCAGCGTGCGAAGCAATTGCTTCCTGTCGCGCAGTGTGAGGGTCGGTGCGTCCCACAACTGTTTGAGGTCTTTACCGATAGCAAGCAGACCCTTGCGCTGTTCAGTGCTCAGCGTGCATGGACGAAGCTGTTCACGCCGAGCAAGTTCTGCCTGAGCCTGTTCGAGCTCACGCAACTGCTGCTCCCACTGCGCTTCGAGACCGCGTGCCACCAGGCGGTTCTCGGGGTCGACGGCGTGGTACCGCCGTTCGGCGCGCTGTGCCTCGTAGTGGGCTCGTTCAACGTTCAGTCGCCACTGTGCAAGCGCGGCGTCGTGATCGGCCTCGAGGTGTTCGGCCGCACGCACGGCTGCAGCGATGCCGGCCGGCTCCACGGCTTGCAAAAAGGCCTGCGCAACGGCGGCATCGATTTGCAGGCCCCCAACATTGAGGCAGAAGACGCCGCGGCCATTCTCGATTCCTTTGTTGGAGCAATGGTACCCGGGCGTCTGATTGGTTCCGCGATAGTGCGTCTTGAGTCGCCGACCGCAGTGACCACAGCAGGCCAGGCCTTGCAGCAAGGCGGCGCCTTCTCTCACAGCGCCTCCGACCTGATGAGGCCGGGGCTTGGTATTGGCCCCCAGGCGCATTTGATTGGCTTCATAGGTCATCCAATCGAGATATCCTTCGTGGTGGTCCCGGATGAGCACGGCCCATTGCGACTGGGGCAGCCGGCGCAATCGGGTCTTGAGCACGCCATGTTCATCGACGTAGCGCTCTTGCCGGGTCTTGCCGTAGCAGTAGGCGCCAGCATAAACCGGATTGGTGAGGACATTGTAGATGGCGGTATAGGTCGGGGCGACCCAGCGGATCTGCGCGGTGTGATTGAGCTGCAGCGGGAATGACAGATTCTCGGCGCGGAACCACAGCCAGACGCGGCGGGCAGAGCCGAGCTCGCTAAAACGCTCGAACACGGTGCGCAGCGCACCGACGACGGCTTCATCCGGATGCAGCCTGACTTCGCCGTCGGCCTCACCCCACACCAGTCCGGTGGGCAGGCCGCGGCGCAACTCGCCGCGGGCAGCCTTGTTGCGGATGCCGCCGTCCAGACGCGCGCGTAGGATGTGCAGTTCGGCTTCGCTCATGGTGCCCTTCAGGCCGAGCAACAGGCGGTCGTTGAACAGCGCCGGGTTATACACGCCGTCAGCATCGCCGATGAGCGTATCGGTCATGCTGCACAGGTCCAGCAGGCGGTACCAGTCGGAATTATTGCGCGCCAGGCGGGAGACCTCCAATCCGAGAATAATGCCGACGTGCCCGAGCGCGACTTCGGCGGTCATGCGGGCGAACCCGCCACGGTGCGCGGCGCTGGCGCCCGAGAGGCCCAGATCCTCGTCGACCACGCTGACCTGCTGCGCGGGCCAACCGAGGGCGGTGGCTCGTTGTGCGAGCGCGTACTGGCGCTGCGTCGATTCGCGATTGTGCTCGACTTGGCTGGCGCTGGACTGACGGATGTAGACGAAGGCGGTGCGCTGCAAATGGCTGGGGCCGATCTTGTTGGAGGTGTCAATCATCATTGTTCTCCCGGGGCAGCGGGTTGTTGTAGCTCACGAGCTTCGCAATCGCCTGGGCGAGGCCGTTGATTACCGCCTCGCGTGTCGTTGGATCGAGTTGTTCCCACAGGCTGTCGTCGCCGGACGGCAGATCCGCAAGGGGTAGGTTCAGTTGCATCGTTGCTCTCCTGTTCCGTCTGGCGCAGCAAAGCGTCAATGATGAGGCGAGCGTGGAGCAGGTCGGCAAGCGAGCCCAGCGCATCGGATGTTGGGACGCTGGTACCTGTGGAAACGCTGCCGGAGGCGGCAGCGAAATCGGTCCAGTCGGCGGGAATCAGCCCACGTGATTGGTCGGGAAGCGTCAGCAGAAGGTGCAATCGGCCGGCCCGTTGCCGTCGGCTGATGACCTGGAGGCGCCGGCCCTCGAACGGGTGGCCGGATCGTGTGATGACAACAGATTCAGGAACGTGGTGGAGAGGGGTAGTCTGTGGTGGTTTCCTTTGACCGGGTGAACCATGACCTTCTGATGAGCCGGGTGGCAAAGCGGGTGAGCGACAAGCGGGTCCTGAAGCTGATTCGCGGCTTCCTGACATCGGGGGTTCTGGAGCAAGGGCTGGTAGGACCCACGGACGAAGGGACGCCGCAAGGCGGGCCCGTTACGCCGCTTACAACGTTGCATACTTTTCACTCCGTCGTCTGAATCATTCGAATTTTCGCTCTCAAAAGCCCCAGGCTGTGGGTCAATCCTGAACACGACGACGATTTCATCCTTGTGGATTTCGACGCGCTTGACCAGACCCAATACGATCCTGCGCTTCGTCTCAAGATCAATAGTGTCCAGGTTTTCGCTGACGGCGCCTGCAAATTCCTCGAGCCGATTGATGACCAGAAACAGTTCGCTTTGCACCGCGCCTTGCTGCCTGGATTCAAGGATCTGCTGGTCAATCTGCTCAAGCCGATTCCTCAACTGCTGCATCTTCGGCTCGAAGTCGGACTTATCGAGGATGCCGTCCGCATAGCTGTCGATCAGCCGGGACTTTCCCTTTTCCAGCTGCAGCCGCTGCTTTTCTAGGTTGCTTGTGTCGAAGGCACTCTTCTCGTTGCGCTCCATCATATCCAGTCGACGCTCGTATTCGCTCTTCAAGCGTTCTGGATGCTTGAGCAATTCCACAACCTGCTGCCATACCAGCTCATCGAGCCTGTCTGTTCGTACCTGCAGATTGTCACAGATGCGGTGGCCGCCGAAACGGTAGGCATCGGTCCCAACACAGCGGTAATAGGCGTAGTCCCGCTGATGCCCCTTAGCCGCAGCCTTGCTCACCTTCTTTGCGTAATAGGCGTAATGGCACTGGCCGCATACCGTCAACCCTTGCAGCAGGCGTAGCGGTGCACTCTCTCGCCTCTGGCGCGCCAGCTTGCGGTTCTCGGCAAGCTGTTCCTGAGCCGCCTGGAACAGCGCCTCACTGACGATAGCCGGTACTGGGATCTCAATCCAGTCCTGCGGTTCGGTGCGTGTTGTCGAGTACGGCTTTCTGGGCACGTCAGCACTGTGGCGCTGTGCACGCACGCGGACCTGCAGGTGATCGCGCGACTGCGTCTTGCCGAACGCAGCTCGCCCCATGTACGCAGGATTGCGCAATATGCCCCACACCACACTACGGTCCCAGTACGGCTTGCCCGACGCCGTCACGGTACCCGACTCGGCCAGGCGGCGTACCACGTCCCCTATGCTCAGGCGGTCCATCCCTACCCACTGGAAAATCGCCCGGACCGTTGCAGCCTGGGGCAACTCGATAACGTACCGGGCCGGCGTTCCGTCGAGTTGCCGGCGAATGTAGCGGTAGCCGTAGGGCGCCCCGGACAGGACATTGATACTGCCGCGTTTTGCGCCGTGAAGCTTGCCACGACGGTGACGCTCGGCGATCTTCGCCCGTTCGTATTCTGCGATCATGCCCTGCATCTGCAATAGCAGCGACTCTTCCGGCGTCGTACCGATCGCGTGATTGAGGAACACCACCTGGACACCGCAGCCTGAGAACTCTTCCATCAGCAGCGCCTGGTGCGCATATTTGCGCGCCAGCCGGTCCGGTGACAGGATGTACAGCTGATCGATCGCACCGAGCGCGGCACAGTCCCTGAGCCGCTCCAATTGTGGCCTGATCAGCGTCGCACCGCTCACGCCAGCGTCAACGAAACACATGTCGTCGACGATCTGCGCGCCGTCAGTTGCAATACGCTCCTTCAGTGCAGCGATCTGGCTTTCAATGGTGCCGCGTTTGTTTTGCTGTTCGGAGGATACCCGCGCGTAGAGCGCAACCATCGCAGCTTTGCTCATCGTCTACCTCGCTTGATGGTCGCTTGCTTGGACTCTGCAGACCGCGTAGCGGACCGCTGTGCCGTCGCGCGTGCTTCGATCGGACTGATCTGCTCGTATGCCTTTTGCAACTGCTCCTGGGCAAAGCGGTTCGGCTCGAAAGCCAGACGCACGCTCCACTTTTTACGTCTTCGGGTCATCGCTGCACCTGCCTGTCAGCGGGAGCGACTGTCTCAAGGACAAGATCCACATTGACGTCAGCACAGCTTCTGGACCAGGGCGCCAGACACTCCCTCGAAATGCGCAGGCCCAATTTTATCCGGCAGTTTGCTCTATTGTTGGTGGCGTTCTCTCGCCGCTGCTGTCAAACCTGCTGCTTGACGATCTTGATCGGGAGTTGGAGCGGCGCGGGCTGCGCTTCGTACGCTATGCAGACGACTGTAATGTCTACGTACGTAGTGAGCGGGCGGGCCAACGTGTGATGCGGGGGCTGAAAGCCTACCTCATCGACAAGCTTAAGCTGAAGGTCAATGAATCGAAGAGTGCAGTAGCTCCGCCAGCGGAGCGCAAGTTCCTTGGATTTACCTTCCGGCTGACCACCCGGGTGTGGCGCGTGATTGCGCCGCAGTCCGCGGGGCGATTCAAGGAAAAGGTGCGGGAACTGACGCGCAGGTCGCGCGGGATCAGCCTTGAGCGGATGGTGGCAGAACTACGCCGCTACCTGACTGGCTGGCTGGGCTACTTCGGCTTCAGTGAATGGCCGAGCGTGCTGCGCGATCTCGAGGGCTGGCTGCGTCGGCGCTTGCGCTGCTTCCTCTGGAAACGGTGGAAGGTTAGCCCGGCGCGGTTCCGGGAGTTGCGGGGCCGCGGTGTTGGGCCGGACTTGGCCGCCCAAACCGTGGGCAGCCCGCACGGGCCGTGGCGATTAAGCTGCAGCCCCGCACTCAACATGGCCCTGCCAAACCGGTTCTTCGACGAACTGGGTCTCCCATCATTGGTACGCAAACCGATTAACTAGACCGAACCGCCGTGTACGGACCCGTACGCACGGTGGTGTGGGAGGGGCCGGGCCGCGAGGCCTGCCCCTATCCCGATTGGTTGCGCTTCTCTTCCGCGGAAAACAACGCATGCGCGTGTAGGCTCTTCAACCTGCGCCATGGTCTACGCCCTGCGCGCATGTTTGCCGAGGGGCTGCTCTTATATCATCACATGATGCGTTCGGCACGTCGCCCGCACCTCGCTGTCAGTACACGGCACCATACAGGCATCGTGCCGCGAGACTCGGCTCGGCAGGACGGCCTCATTGGTTCTGCATAGTTCCGGAGCTGGCCACCATCAACCACCAGGGGGGCCGGTTGCGACAGCTTGTTCGCGGCAAGCCGGCGCGACTGCGACTGAGTGAATCAGGATGTCTAGGCCATGCGATTCCGCCGCAGCGCACTCAATGATATGGCGCTTCGTGGAGCGCGACGTGGAATCGCTCGATGAATGTCCGGCACGTCCGCGTTGGCCAGTCCGCGGTGCTCCAGCAAAGCGGCGACTAAAGGTACCGGAGTGGGAAGCCGAGCGTAGGTGTACGTCAATCAGCATAGTGAGATGAATCCTGTAGTGCTCTCCTCTAAGGCGAAAGGTTTCACGTCAGCATAGGCGGGAGCTCCCCAAAGCTCTTGGATAGGTTCCTCTGTCACCTTTGAATGGGAACCTAAGGACGGGGTTGAATGCCTACAGGCGACTTACCAGCCCGCTTGGAACGATGCTCGGGATACTGTCCTGGGTCTGCACATCTTTGTTCGAGACGTGACCGCTGAGCGCCAAAGAATGAGGCTGCTGGAAAAGCAAGCACTGTCTGACCATTTGACGGAGTTATTCAACCGCAAGGGGTTCGACCGACAGCTGGCGTCGGCAAGGGAGCGCGCGGATGCCGGCAATCTCCCGATGGCACTACTGCTGGTCGACCTAGATGCCTTCAAGCCGGTCAACGACACGTATGGGCATGTCGTCGGCGACCAGTTGCTGAAAGCTTTTCGCCAAGCGACTCTCATCGTGCGTGCGCGGGAGTATGACGCCGTCGCGCGAATCGGCGGGGATGAATTTGCAAATGTCCTGGAGCGAATCCCGGACGTCGGCGCGGCGCTGTATGCAGCCAAGCGCGATGGCAAGGGGCGTTATCAGGTGTTCGAGGAAATTGAAGGTCCAGGCAGTAATGTGATGCCTCACGCGTCACTGCCGTTGGACTACTTGGACGAGAAGTAGATTGCGATGAGAACCACGACGATTGCCGCGAGCGTAATCAATATTAAAAGTAACATATGAATCACATGTAGATGATTCATATTAGGTAGCGGCAACAATAAGCGCTATTGGGTTCGTGACGAAAACCTTGTCAGAGGGCACCGACAACGCGGGCTCGGCAGCAACTGTGCCGATGGCTGCTGCTGAGCATCGACCGGCTGCCCTCCAACGACCTGACGATGACGCAGGAACTCATTGCCAACATGCTCGGAGTGCGGCGCTCCGGCGTGACCGAGGCCGCTAGGCCGCAGGCCTGATCCGCTACAGCCATGGGCATGTTGCGGTACTCGACCGGGCGGGTCTGGAAAAACGGGTGTGCGAATGCTACGCGGTCGTGAAGCGAGAGTTCGATCGCTTGCTGCCTGACCTGTCGTCGCCTTGAGGTACTAAAGCTGGGGGCGTCTGGCACGCCGCTCTGCCCGCAAGCCGCCGCCATTACGAAATGGTGTATGTATTGCGCGCGCCCGGCGTGTAGATAGCTTTCGCCAGCAGCAATATCCGTTCGCGATGTCGGTCGAATGTGGCCAGAAAGGCGGCCTCTTCGGAGGCCACCTCGTGACTCAGGCGCAAATGGATATTGTCAGGGACTTGGAATGCGACCTCGCGGGCGTTGTCGTAGCCCCAGAACAAACGCAATGCCGCGCCGCATCGTAGCTGCGGCTGGGATTGGGGAAATTCAGTGCCATGGTGGACTCCTATATATGCGGCCGGTTTCCTGATCGGAAGCGAGGTTTCGACCACTGCGCGGGCTGGACAGCGGGTAGCCGCTAAAACGTCGCAATGTCGTTACGTGCCTTTGCCTCGCCGTGATCGAGCGCAGTATCAATGGTTGGAAAGTGCTACGTACCGTCTATGAGCCCGTAGGACTGCACGCTCGGGAGACCGTCCTTGATCGTACTTTTGCTCCGTTTCGATCCCCGATAGTAACCGACAGTGACCCGTCGCTGCATGACCGTCCCCTTTCCTGATGGGTTCTAGTTATTCGATCCCAGTACACGAAGAGAGTCACGCGCGGGAGCGTGGCGGCCGAAGAGAAGTCTCCACCAGGAAGTGGATGTCCCTGTTCCTACTTCTCCAGTCGGGCAAGGGCTGACCAGCGGGGCATCGATGGCCCCTTTTGCTGTGCGCCGGATTGTGACATCGTCATAGTCGCCGGGGGCGTCGATGGTTTCACGGGGAAGATCGGCGGGGTAGATGACAGAAAGAATTTCACGGATTGCATTTTCGCTGTCAAACGGGCCAAGCCGGTAGATGTACGCCGTCGGATCAACCTCCGCAAAATACCAATTGTCGGGGCTACCGTGATAAATGACGATGACGGTAGTGGGAGAATCTGTTGGCATTTCCCTCACCTTCTCAATGAGGCCGGTGCGATACCCGGCAACCCCGGAAGAATAAAAATCCTTCCTGTCGCAAGAACGTTGGAATCACTGAAACTGTCCAGCCGCACGAATAAACCGGTCCACTTCATCCGCAACGAAAATGTCGGAGTGTCGCCGACGAGTATGGCGCAGTGATTTCCCGTGCGTCGAGTTCGGCAGCGAGCACTGCTTCGGATTTATATATAGTTCACACTTGAGCCGGGCGCCGTCCGCCAGCGCACAGTCCGTGACATTTATTCAGTTGCGACCAGATCCGGCCAGAAGCCCAGTGCATGCGGCTCTCTCAATTGGGCACCATGCTCCCCTTCTTCTCACCACATGGGTGACCTATATTTCAATAGTGATCTTCTGCCGTCCTGCGGTGTTGCCCCTGCCGGGATCAACGTGACGAGTATGTAATCCGTTCTGTTCTAGGAGATGTGACATGAGCGTCGCTTATGATCCGAAGCCGAACGGCAGTCCAGCGCCTGAGAACAGCATTGGCGCTTCCAATCGGCACCTGTGGACTCGATTCTTGGCCATTGCGAAACCTTACTGGTTCTCCCGGGACAAATGGACGGCAGCTGGCTTGGTTGTCCTGTTGATACTGTTGCTGCTGGGGCAAACCAAAACAAATGTACTGTTCAACGAGCAATCCGGGGAATTTACATCGGCATTGGCGGCAAAGGATGCTGATCGCTTCTGGATTTCCATCACAAAGTGCATCTACATTCTGATCGTGGCCGTGCCGATCTATGCATTTTACTATTATGTTCGAAATAAACTCGGCCTCCGCTGGAGGCGCTGGCTGACCAACCACTATCTGGACGGCTATTTCAAGGACAGAGTTTTTTACAAACTCAATTCAGATGCCGCGATAGACAATCCGGATCAGCGGATGACGGAGGACATCAATACGTTTACACAGCAGTCTCTATATTTTCTGTTGGTTAGCATTGGTGCGCTGCTGCAACTCATTGCGTTCAGCAACGTCCTGTGGTCGATCTCCAGATCGCTTGTTCTCTTTCTTGTTCTCTACGCCGTCGCTGGCACATTGATATCGATATATTTTTTCGGGCGAGTCCTGATCGGTCTGAATTTTTATCAGCTAAAGCGGGAGGCGGATTTTCGGTTCAGCCTGATCCGGGTTCGTGAGAACGCTGAGTCCATTGCGTTCTATCGGGGTGAAGCTCAGGAGTCTTTTCATGTGAGGGGGCGTTTTGAACAGGCTTTCCGCAACTTCAACAAACTCATCAACTGGCAGCTGAATCTGAATTTGTTTCAGTATGGCTATGGCTTCCTGACCATCATGCTGCCCAGCGCCATTGTCGCTTCGCGCGTTCTTTCGGGCGAGCTCGAAGTCGGTCGCGCCATCCAGGCTGCCGGCGCGTTTGCGGCCATACTGAGTGCATTGGCCGTGATCGTTGACAACTTTGAAAACCTGAGCCGATTTGTGGCGGGCCTGGATCGACTGGACACATTCTCCATCTCCCTGACCAGGAAGGCGGCAGCATCCCCGAATGCGGGGGGCACGATCAAAGCCATGCAGGACTCCCGCCTGGCGCTAGCGCATGTCACCTTGCAGACCCCGAATCATGAGAGGATGCTGGTCAAAGACCTGACTGTGTCGATCAACCCGGGAGAGGGGCTGCTCATTGTCGGTGCCAGTGGAGGTGGGAAGAGTTCTCTGATGCGCGCGATCGCGGGCTTGTGGAACTGCGGCACGGGATGCATCATGCGGCCCAAGCCGGACGAAATGTTGTTTTTGCCGCAACACCCTTACATGGTGGTCGGCAGCCTGCGCAACCAGCTGCTATATCCGAACAACAATGACAGGGAAGTATCCGACGAGGAACTCCTGGTGCTGTTGGAGAAGGTCAACCTGCCGGATATCGTCGGCAGATTTGGCGGGCTGGACGCGGAGCTGGATTGGGGCAAAGTGTTGTCCGTTGGAGAGCAACAGCGCCTCACGATCGGGCGTGTACTGCTCGCAAAGCCGCGCTATGCCATGCTGGATGAGGCTACCAGCGCCTTGGATATTGGCAACGAGGAAGGTCTATACTTGCAGTTGGCCGGCATGCCGACGACGCTTGTCAGCGTTAGCCATCGACCCACACTCCTTAAATATCACCACCAGGTTCTGGAGCTGGCCGGGGACGGGAGATGGCAACTGCATCCGACCAAAGACTACCGCTTTGGCTGGTAGATCCTCGCCTGGAAAACTGTGGATTCGCGCCGAAAGGCGCTGTCGCCATCAGCAGACCGTGATAGATATCAAGCACCGGCTTGCCACAGTTACCGTTTGATATTTTGCCGGCCTTGCGGCGTAATCGGGCGTGTTCGCCAGCGTACCGAAACGCCTTACTATTCGGGGTATCTGTCTCTTACGCATTCGGATCTTGCGAAGGAGCCGGCGATGCACTTCGGCCTGCTTAGTCTCCCCTGGTGGGGTTACGCGCTTGTGACGCTGGGCTTGACCCACGTTACCATCGCGTCGGTCACGATCTTCCTGCACCGTCACCAGGCCCACCGCGCCCTCGATCTGCATCCCATCGCCAGCCATTTCCTGCGCCTCTGGCTGTGGCTGACCACCGGGATGGTGACCAGGGAGTGGGTGGCGATCCATCGCAAGCACCACGCCAAGTGCGAAACCCCGGAAGACCCGCACAGCCCGCAATTCTACGGCATCAGGCGAGTGCTGCTGGAAGGTGCGGAACTCTATCGCAGCGAGGCCAGGAACACTGCAACGCTGGAGAAATATGGACGCGGCACCCCTGACGACTGGATTGAGCGCAATCTTTATGCGAAGTACGTCGGGCGGGGGATCGGCTTCATGCTGGCGATCGATCTGGTGCTATTCGGCCCGATCGGACTGAGCATATGGGCGGTGCAGATGCTGTGGATCCCGTTCTTCGCCGCGGGCGTGATCAACGGCATCGGCCACTACTGGGGCTACCGCACGTACGCGCCAAATGACACTTCCACGAATATCGTGCCGTGGGGCATTCTGATCGGCGGCGAGGAACTGCACAACAACCACCATGCTTACGTCACCTCAGCCAAGCTGTCCAGCAAGTGGTGGGAACTTGACCTTGGCTGGGTGTACATCCGTTTGCTGGTGATGCTCCGTCTTGCCAAGGTACGCAGGGTGGCGCCAAAGCTCCGCTTCAAGCCGGCCAGGGCAGGCTGCGACGCGCAGACCTTGCAGGCCATCACCACGCACCGCTACGACGTACTGGCCAGATTCGCCAGCACCCTGCGGCAAACCGCATTGGGGGAAATCCGCACCCTGCGGGCACGTGCGCTCCCCGGTCTGAATGAGGCCAAGGCGAAGGAAGCGCTCAAGCACTGGCTGCAAAGGGAGGCGGGGGCTCTACCGGCGCGTGAGCGCGCAATCCTGCAGCAGGCCCTGCATGCCAGCGCGTTGCTGCGCACCGTCTACGCGATGCGCCAAGACCTCACCGCGTTGTGGAGCCGCTCCGCCATCCCGGAGGAGCAACTGGTCAAGCAGCTGGAAGACTGGTGCCGGCGCGCCGACCAAAGTGGCATCGATGCGCTGCAGGAGTTTTCCAGGAAGCTCCGCTGCTATGCCTTACTGTTGGGAGACATGAAATGACATTGGGAACGATACTGTTGATCATACTCGTCTTACTGCTGATCGGCGTGTTTCCAGCCTGGCCGCACAGCCGCGGGTGGGGCTACGGTCCCAGCGGAGGTCTTGGACTGGTGGTGGTAATCCTGCTCGTATTGTGGCTGATGGGCAAGATATAGCGCGTTGCACCGAGGTCGCGCTACTGACGCTCGCTCATGAGACAGTGAGATCCACGTTTTCGATTCTTCAAGCAATAGAGCTTGCATTCGGAGGGACTCTCGACTCGGATCGAACTTCGAGAGGGATTTTCGCATTGTCATTCATCTGGAGGGCCTAGCCATGACATACCTAAACCGTCTTTCCGCCTTTTTCCTAACCGTCCTGATGGCCTTTTCCCTGGGGTGCGCATCGACGCCCAAGCAAGAAGGGACTGGAGAGTACGTCGACGACACGGTCCTTACCACGAAAGTAAAGGCGGCAGTTTTCAATGAGCCGACCTTGAAGTCCGCCGAAATCAACGTCGAAACCTTCAAAGGTGTGGTCCAACTGAGCGGCTTTGTCAGGTCCCAGGCCGACGCCAACAAGGCAGTCGAGGTTGCACGTGGCGTCAAGGGGGTGAAGTCGGTCAAGAATGACATGCGGATCAAATAACTGTCCCTGGCCGCGAGCGATTGCCGGCCTGCGCCTCACGTCTACGGGTGAGCGCGGGTACCGTTGCTACGCGTCAGCGATCTCGCGATGGAGTCGCCTCAAACAAATCGCCTGATCGCAGGCAAGGTTGAACCGGTTCGTCGCAACGGAACGGGGCTACACAGTGCGCTTGGTCGGAAGCGGGTGATTGGGCCCTACCATGATGCAGTCGCCTGGTCGGACTCCGAGATATTTGTAATTGACGGAGGCAGCGTTGTTTCTTGAGGGGATTCACCGGTGCAATAGGCTGGGCAGGACTGCGGGATGGCTGGCGATCTCGCTCGCCCTCGCTGGCGGATGCAGTGTGCTGCCGACCATTGTCCCGGATATGAGGACCGGTCCCGCCCAGCCCGTCCAACTCGGGGGCGCGCACGGTCCGCTTTCGCCTCAGCAAAGCAAGGAGATTCTCAGCCGACTCAAGAGCCACGGCGATGAAACCAATATCTTCGATCGGCATCTGGCGCTCGAAGCGGCCATCGTCGGCAGCCCGTTGGTAGTGGGTAACAAGGTGCTTCTGCTGCAGGACGGTCCAGCCACGTTTCAGGCCATGTTTGCCGCCATCCGCGGTGCGAAGAACCATATCAACATGGAAATCTACATTATCGAGGACGATGCTGTAGGAAATCGCTTTGCGGAAGCGCTCATCGAGAAGCAGGGCCAGGGCGTGCAGGTGAATCTCATCTACGACAGCGTGGGGGCGATCAATTCGCCCAAGGAGTACTTCAAACGCCTTACCGAAAGCGGCATCAAGGTGCTGGAGTTCAATCCAGTCAACCCACTGTCCGCAAAGAAGGGGTGGGAGGTCAATCAACGCGATCACCGCAAACTGTTGATTGTCGATGGTCAGATCGCCTTCCTCGGCGGGATCAATATTAGCAGTGTCTATTCCAGCGGATCCTTCCGGCCGCAATCCAAGCGTCGGCTCGATGGAAGCCCTCCTTGGCGCGATACCCACCTGAAGGTGGAAGGGCCGGTGGTCCGCGAGTTTCAAAAGCTATTTCTGGCAACCTGGGGTAAGCAAAAGGGTGAACCGCTTGCGCCGAAGAATTATTTTCCACAACTCGGCAATACAGGAACGGAGGTCGTGCGCGCCATCGGCAGTTCGCCTGATGAGCCCTACAGCCTCATCTACGCGACACTGCTCTCGGCAATCGGCAGCGCGGTAACCAGCGTGTATTTGACCAACGCATATTTCGTCCCCGACCCGCAGTTGCTAGCCGCGCTCAAGGATGCCGCAGTTCGCGGTGTTGATGTCAAACTCATCCTCCCGAGCAAGACCGATTCGTGGCTGGTGTTCTTCGCCGGACGTTCCTTTTACGACGAGCTGTTGCGCTCCGGCGTAAAGCTCTACGAGCGGCGTGACGTGCTGCTGCATTCGAAGACAGCGGTTATCGACGGTGTTTGGTCCACCATCGGATCGACCAACCTCGACTGGCGCAGCTTCTTGCATAACGACGAGGTCAACGCCGTCGTCCTGGGACAGGAGTTCGGCGCGCAAATGCAAGCCATGTTCGAGGTGGATCTCGCCGCATCCAATCCCATCACGATTGAACAATGGAACGACCGTTCCATCGGTATGCGTATAAAGGAAATGACCGCACGCGTGTGGGCTTACTGGTTGTAGATTCCTGAATGCAACGCTGGCCTGGTCCGCGGCAATTGCATATCTGGACGGCACACTCAATCGTCGCTGTCTGTCATCTTGGCTGAACCCGGATGCTGGTTCGACGACTATTCCATTGCATGCCCGGCATGCCCGGGAGATTGGGGCAGCAGCCCCTGGCCGGCACCGACGTGACACCGGCTCTCACGTTGTCATGTGTGCAGGCTGTGCTCGATCTGTGGGAGTTGTCCGACGCGAGTTTCGGAATTTGGATTCTGACGCCAGGCGTGCAAGTGATGTAGTCTCTTTGCAGGGCCCTCGCAAAATCGCCGCTGGAAATGCCAGTACGCAACGCTGAGAAGTCCTACTACGGATAGGGAGTGCGACATGATGACTAAATGGCTATTCGCTGCCTTGTTTGGGCTGATGGTTGTCGCGCCGGGAGGGCCCGCATCTGCCGCGGGTTCGAAGGCAGACTACGATGCCGCAGTGAAACAGGCCGACGCTGACTACAAAGCCGCCAGCGCCAAATGCGGCGGCATGAAGGCCAACGCCAAGGACGTTTGCAAGGCGGAGGCCAAGCGCGATCGAGATGTCGCGAAGGCAAACGCCGAAGCCATGCGCGATGGCACCGCTCAGGCCGAGGCGAAGGCGCACAAGGTCAAGGCCGACCGAGACTACGCCGTGGCTAAGGAAATGTGCGACGACAGGAAGGGCAACGACAAGGACGTTTGCGTGAAGGAAGCCAAGGTTGCCCACGAGAAGGCGCTTGGGGCCGCCAAGGTTGAGAAGGCCGCCGACACCGGCACCAGCAAAGATGTCGCCGAGGCTCGCCGCGACGCCAAGAAGGACACCATGGACGCCAAGTATCAGGCCGACAAGGAGAAATGCGATGCCTTGTCCGGTGATGCCAAGGACAAGTGCACGGCTGACGTGAGGGCCAAGTACAGCAAGTGATCGGGCAGGGCTGGCGCCAGCAAGCGAGCGCCGTCGCTCCGCAAGCAGCCGGGGCCGACATCATGGTTCTGATGTTGGCCCCTTTGGCTAGAACACGCCAGGGAGTATGCGGGCGCACCAAGGGATGTGTTCGCGGATGCCAGCAGCATCAAGGGGCCGCGCGATCCCTATACCGATGGTGGCAAGGCGGGTACGTTCGATCCAGACACCGATGGCACGCGGCCTTCTTCGTTAAGGTCATCAGGAGTCCAGGGGCGCGTAGCCGCTTCGCATTCCAATTGCGACACAACCTGCCGAACGAGCCCGCGATCCCTATCAAAAAAACCCTCCGCATTTTCGGCATGTTAGGTGGGCTGAAAAATCACCGCCCGCAGGCGGCTTTGGCGTTCGTGGTCATCGTGGTCGATGCTGGACCGGCACGATCGGCCAGAGCATTGCCATGATTACTCCTTTGAACGCAGCTTTGAAGGTGTCGGCCTTTGGGAAGCCTTGGAAGACTCTCGCGTATCCAAGACCGAACCACGTGCCCGTTGCGATGGAGACGAGCGAGCTAGGCTCAAGGACGTATCCCAGCAAATGGTTCAGCCCACCGTGGACCACGAATACGGCGATGAGGGCACGAAGGTATGGCATGTTCTTCTTCCTGGCAGTTTGGAAAATTCTCGGCGAGCCCCGAATGAGGCGTTTTCCTTTGTTGCGCAGACGACGCACCTATGTTTGGTCTTATTGAGGCTTTGCAATTGGCCACCGATGTGGTCTGTCATGAATGCTCAGGGAGGGCCGAGTACGGAACATGCATAAAGTTTAGGTAGACAAAGCTACAAATTCGATGTGCATACTCTGTGGAATCGAGGCGTGATGGTGGCGGCCTGCGCCGCCGGCGGTGTGGCTTTTGCGATTCCTTGTATGATTGTGCCTTTCACGCCGATTATCTGCGACGAAGGATCTCCCGGCCGAGTTATGCCTGGACACCGTCAGCAAGGTCGTCCAGCAGCACGCTACCGCTCAGCAGCTGATGGTCGTCAGTTGGCAAGCGAAATGAAGTATTGGTCCGGTGACGACATTCAAAACTGGGCCGGTGGCGGTGGGGATGAGTAGTCCGCCGGCGATTTTGTGGACCAGTTTGCCCCTCGATGGTGCGCACCCGATTTGCCCCGGGGGCACAGAGCATCAACACCAAAATTCGACCTCTCAGCGGGCCTGGAATCGGTCCATCATTGCTCGGTTCAGAGGGGTGTGCTCACCATGGCGGGACGTTCGCACAGGCACTAAAGTGAGCTTAGGTTTGCCCACTGAGGGAATGGTGCGGCTACTGCGACCGCAATCGCCAACGATCCGGTAATGGCGAGGAAAATCATGATTGAATCAACTGATCCGAAGGCTGTGGCTTCCGTTGCAGGCAATATTCCCATGAACCGCACGCCGAAGACGGCTCGTTATGCAACATGGTTTGCGGTACTGCTATGCTCAGCTTATCCATATCCCGCCTTTTCGCAATCGATTCAGATACAGATTCTAGGCATTCGAAGCAGCACAGGCATGGTGGCCTGCACTCTCTTTGAATCGCCAGTCGGATTCCCTGCAGACTATCTGCATTCAGCGAGGAATATCATGTCAATAAGGGTTAAGAATAATCAAGCGCAATGCAATTTTGAAGGAATCCACCCAGGAACATATGCCATAGCGGTCGCACATGATGAGAATATGAACGGTAAGCTGGATAAAAGCGCACTTGGAATTCCTACCGAAGGATATGGTTTTTCAAACGATGCAGTAGGATGGCTCAGCGCACCGTCGTTTTCCGCCGCCAGCTTCTCCTACGATGGGAAGAACTCGAGTTTGACGATTAGATTGCATTACTGAACACGCTTTTGGATAGTGATACCTTCTATGCAGTTTCTGGCGAGTTTTGCCAAAAAAGCCTGATCTACTAATGATTCAAAATTCTCCAATTGTGCAAAGGCCTTTTTGGAGTGGACAAAGCCTTTGCTGCAGGCTGCGCCATGCGCGATTACCGCCATATTTGATCACAACTCGGGATAGACGTTTTGCGCATTCCTTGAGCAGGTCGCCGAGAGCCATTCGGTTGTCGATACCAGTTGCCTTGCCGCCCTCAGATATGTAGGCCCGTGATGAGCATTGCCCTGAGATTCCATGGTGAAATGCAATCGCTTTTGTCGATTACAGCCTTCCAGCTCCTCCGTCCAACAAAATTGACGCCAGATTAGTCAGATCCCAAAATCCATCTGCCGGGACTGATTACGGCAACCGGACCATATAATTTCGAATTGGTTCTGACCGGATATTCACAAGAAGTCGGGCGGGGTCGTATTCGTGCCCTCGCCGAGCACTATTTTTTTATCCACTGACCCTCAGGGGTCTTGATGAAGGTTCCGGGCGCGGCCTTTTCAATGGCTTTCAGTCCTGCCAGGATCGCCACTTGCTCCAGGGTGGCACCGTTCTTCTTGGCAATGGCGTCATACGCCGCGCGGCGCTTCGCGTTGATATCCGCGGCAAGTTCCACTGCGTCCGGGGTTGCCTTGACAACACCCAGATAACCATCTGGTTGCTCCCCCACGAGCCCCTGTGACTTGGCACTATCCAGGCCCAATGCCATGGCCAGCGTACTGCAAGACAGCAGTAGCACCGCCATCAATCGTGTCGCCATTTTCATGGTTGGCTCCTAGAACAATGTGCGGTCTTCATTGATGAGTTTATCCACATCTTTTTCCACCTTGAGGCGGATCTCATGATCAATCTTCACATTCAGATTGATGGTGATCGGGTCTTTGGGGGCCTCGAGGGCGATCCGAGGCGTGCAGGCGGCCAGAGGCAGTAAAGCGACAAGCAAAACGGGTTTCATGGCGTGTCCTCCACGTCATCGCTGCGCGAGCCTTCCGCTGGCATCCGGTTCAGTACCCGCCGAGAGATATCATCCCCAATGCGCAAGCTGCGCAATAGCTCGAACACATTCTCCCGGTGCGTGTAGTTTAGTATGATTGGCAAGCTGTTCTTCTGCGGGTTCTGGCCTTTGATGGTAACCGCGGCGTCCATCCAGCCGTCCGGTTTCATATTCAGACGCGCCTCAAATTCATCAATCGCCAGATTGCTCAGGGCATCGAGCGCCAGTTCCACCGCGCGATTGGATTGGCCCATCGCGGTGACCCCGGCAGATGGCAAGACCTTGAGTGACAAGGGGCCCTCGTTGCTCACGTGACCCGACCGCAAGGCCAGGGAGTCCCTCGTCAATTGTAGCGGCAGATTGCCGCCCACGCGGCCAGCGAGTTGAACGGTCGGGTTCGGATCGTTTTGCAGCGCGGCTACCTCCGCCAGGTTGATGCGCCCGACGGTTACCGCCTGAAACTGAGAGGACGGCCATTGCAAGGCAGCGGCGTGCATCTGGCCTCCCAGCACGTCGGCAAAAATATCGGCGAGGTGCCACGTGACCAAGTCAGATTGGACCGTCATGCGGATATTGCGCACCAGGATGCCCACATCCAATTGGGCAAGCATGATCGGCCCGATGCTTGTGAGCGTTACGCCATTTTGCTGCAACTCGATATGCGCGGCCCCCTTGCCACCCGTAGCCAAAATGCCTCCCCAGTCCAGCGCCACAGCGGACACAGATATGTCGCCTTGCAGCCGCCACTGATCCTGCCATTGCCAGCGGCCCTGGCCACTGAGCATGCCTTGCTTCAAGGTGAAGCCGAGGCTGCGGCTCATTGACGCAGACAGCGGTGTTCTGATCTCCACCGTGCCTGTCGCTCGGGCCTTTCTTCCGCGGCCAGCCAGCTCTGCGGTCAGGGTCAGCTCGGATTGCCAGGCCGGCGCGCGCAGCGTGGCCCTGCCTTGCTGTCCGCCGACGGCGATTTTCCCGGTGACGGCAGGCAGTGCCCAGCGCGTCGCAACGACGCCCTCCGCCTTGACCTCCAGATTGCCGAATACCCCCTGGGGCCCGACGCGTAGAGGCGTTGTGGCGACCACGGCGATCGGCTTGATCAATGTCGTTCCGACCAGCCCGTCGGCTATCGTGGCGTGACTGCCAGTGCCCAGGTACCACTTGCCGTCCTTGCCAAACCAGGGTGCGACGAGCTTCAGGCCCCCGCCCCGTGCATAGACGGGGAGCCGCGAGTCGCCTTCAACCGTACCTTCCCAGCGCCCTCGCGCAAAGCTGGCGCTGAGCGCCCCCGTGAGAGGGGCATTGCCATAGTGGCCATTGAACTCCGCGCGCGCGGTCCAGCCCGGCGCCTGGAAGCCGGTCACCGGCACGCGCACCGCTAGCAATAGATCTGGTCCCCTGACCGTGAGGCTGGCTGGTTCCCCCGCCAGCCCGGAGGCTTCGATTCGGCCTTGCCAAAACCCGCTCAGATCATATCCGGCGGCTTTACCTGCCAGATCAAGCCGTCCGTGCCAGCCCCACTTCGCTTGCTGCCAGGCCAACCGGCTGTCGACGGTTTTGACTTCTATATCCCGATACTGAAGCTCGGCCGAGATTATGCTTTCACCGGCCAATGCCAGCGGCAGTGTCAGGGCCCGGGGCCAGCGCAGCAGAAGCCCCTCGGGGAGTTGTATCGACGCCGGCAACAGTTCCAGCCCTTGCCGATTCCAGCGAATAGGCACTCTGCCGGCTAGCGAGGGCCCGGCCAGCGTCAGCATGCCCTGGCCGCGTGCTACGCCGGTGCCCTCGGTATCCAAGGTCAGCACTATGGTGCCTTGCGGGCCTGCCGCTCGCAGGTCCAGGCGCAGGGACTCCACCCCCTCCAGATTGCCGCTGACCCGTAGCACTTGCCGGGCTTCCAGGCTCCAGTCGCCGCCGAGCATCAACGGTGACCCCAGTTCGGCATTCAGATGCCATTTTTTGGCGGCGAGGCTGGCCTCGAGCCTCATGTCGGACCGTTGAGACTGACCGCTATGACCCAGTTGTTGCCCCTGTGCCTGCAAATCGCCGTCCAGTCGACTGGCCTGCCACAATCCATTGCCCGTGAAGGTCAGCGCACCCAGGAGCTTGGGCGCGATGTCAGTCGCCTGAATCGCGCCCTGCGCGCTCCAGTGCCCGGAAATGCGGTCATAGGTCGCGGTCGCACTGCTGTGCTGATACTTTGCCCATGCCTGCCAGCGCTGCTCGCGCTGGCGGACGAAGAGTGCGATCGGCGGCAAACCGGGAACTGAGAGTGCATCGATGGTGAGATCGAACGGCGGCGTCCAGGGGGGAGGCAGCGCCTCGCCGCCAGCTTGGCAATTGTCCAGGCTCACGCTGGCTACGGCGATCGTCACGGGCCGCCAGCCGGTGATCCGCAATCGTTCGCCGCGGGCCTGCACGCAGCCGTTCTGCAGCCTTTGCCAATGCGCCAGTTCCAGTCCGTCTTGCCAACCAAGCCCCTGGACACGTACGCCCAGCGCAAACGCCGTGATCACCACCACCAGAAACACCGACACTGGCAGCAGCGTCAGGATGATCATCCAGGCATAGTTGCGACGAAAGAATGCAAGAGTGGGCGGATATTGCCGGGAGAGGAGCATGCCGCAGCGCGTCTACATGATTGAACTGACACTGTGTGATTCTTCCCTTGCCATGGCAAACAGGTTCTACGTTCCCACCTCGCCGGGACGTAGCTCAGGGTCGATCGCACGTTCGGCTCTGGTCTCGGCCAGACATGCGTCAACCATACTCCGAACCGAAGTGACATGGTGATTGGCGCCGATTGCGCTCTGGAGCGCCTCGCTCCACTGATCCGTCTCACCTCTTGGCCAGAGGCCGACGACGATCGACGCATCCGGGAAACGCTGCTGCACGCGCCGGACAAGGTAGCGCAAGTGGGACGGGATGCCTTCAATGTTCAAATAAAAAATACACACAATCGTCGGCACGATGACGTCCAGACCTTGCATTCGGGCGCGCGAGGCCGCGTCATGAGGGACAACCCGGCAATCAAGATCATGCTTTCCGAGGAGTTGGTCGACAATGGTCGACGCCAATTCGTCGAGCGGGCCCCTTCCGGCTATGCAAAGGACGTGGCCTTCGACGCTTCTCGCCGGCGAAGTTTCGATACTCGGCGAGAGGACGGAGGGACCCGCTTGGTGCGAATCCTGTTCAGCGATGTACGGTGCTAAGGCAGCCTTGTGGCGATTAGCCCCGGCTGGATTTGGTTCAATGTCGGCAAAGCTGTCCAGACCTTCGACGAGATCGGTTACCGTAGTTTCTATTCGCGCCAGTTGTGCGGCAGTTACAACGCCGCGCAACATATCGCTGGCCGCAAGCTGCAATCCCTTGATGGCGACCTCGTCGTAATACGAGGAGAGTGACCGGTCACGCAGCAGAATTTCGGCTTGCTCGAGTGTTTCATCCGGATCGCCGGCCAGCGCTCGCTGGTAAAAGTTCTCAACTGAAGTGAGCGTCGGCTGGTCACCCAGCAGCACGTCGAGGATTTCGAGTCTCCCGACATGCCGGCCGAGGACGACCAGGCAAAGCGTCAGCGGGGTGGACAGGATAAGCCCGACCGGGCCCCATATCCAGCTCCAGAAGATCGCGGCAACGACAACCGAAAACGGGGAAATGCCGGTGCTATGGCCATATAGCATCGGCTCGATGACCTGACCGGCCAGCAGTTCGACGATCACGAAAAGCGCCATTGACCAGATCGCCATCGACCATTCAGGACTGACTGCTGCGGCGAGTGTGGTGGCCAGAATAGCGACGATCCAGATTCCCACGTAGGGTACCAGGCGCAACAGCGCGGCGAGGATGCCCCACAGCACCGGGCTTGGTATGCCAATCAGGAAGAGCCCGGTTCCGATTACAACGCCGACGCTGGCGTTGACGGCGAATTGCGAAAGGAAATACCGACTGAGGCGCCGCGCGGCGTCATCCATCGCGGTGGTGGTGCGGTGCAAATCGCCCGACCCGAACAGGCGGATAGCCCGATCCCGGAGGTCATCACGCTGTAGCAGGATGAAAATGGTGACGATGAATACGATGAAGGTGGTCTCAAGTGGCCTGACGACGGGGGAGAGTATTTGCCGCGCCAGATGAAAGGCCGTCGGGGCCGGCCCGATGACTTCGACCGGAAGCGCTGCGGGCGGCAGAGCCGGCGGCGAGGCGGACTGGGGCCCTTGAGCCGCTTGTGGCGAATCAACGGTTGCACGCTGAAACGCCTTGCCAGCGGTTCCGGCCATACTGCTGAGCTTTCCAATTGTCAGTCGATGCGCGGTATTGATCTTTTCTTCGATGGTGGCCTGATAGCGAGGCATGCCAATTGCGAGATCCGTAATCTGTGCGGCGATCACGCCCCCCAGCAAGACCATCATCGAAACTGAAATTGTCACGGCAACCAGAACCGAGATGATCCGGCCGAGCTTGATGCGACAAAAGAGATCGACCATCGGCGCTACCAGGACGCTGAGCAAGATCGCGAGCGTGATCGGGATCAGCACGTCTCGTCCAACATAGAGTCCGGCGACGACGGTCACGCCGATGGCGAGGCTGACCAGGCCGTGGAGGCTGGCGGACTCGGAAGGCTTCAGATGCGCCACTTGCCTCGCGGGGCGCGGGTCGATCGATTCAGGCATGATCAAAGGCTCGCAGTGTTGGCCTCTCGATGAGAATCAACCCGCGGCCGCGAGAGGGATCGCAACAGCCGATCCCGTCGCAATCAGGTTGAATCATCCGCTTGGCACCAAGCGTCTCAGGGCTGTCCCATTTCATTGAGGGTACGGCAATGTCCGAGCGGGGGTGGTACGACAGCGCACGGAGACGCGAACGGTGCAGTGCGAACTGCACAAATAGCGCCAGGGCAGTGCTCGGGTATCCGGGGCAACTATTTCGACATATGTCGTCAACAGCGCACATCATTTTTTCCGGGGAGGAGGTCGTCCATCTTGAGATCGCGAGAGCACTGGGGTCCCACGGCTACGGTGTTCTGCGGTCTAGCTTCCAAGCCCTGCAAGGCAATTGCAGTCGTCGTCGTCAACAGAGTGGCAGACGGACAGGGGCAACTAGTGATTGGAGGCTCACCAACGGACAGTCTGCAGGGGCCCCAACCGAATACTGGATGTAATCCAAGAAATCGAGAGCCGCGAGGTTGCACTCGCGGGGCTTGCCGCGTTATTTGGCGTTGCCCGCTACCGTACAGACGTTTCCATGTCGTGTGTGACAAGGTGGCACCACACCTGCACGAAAAGCTATGGGAAACCTCGCAGGCATTTCCTCGCGGACTAGAGTCGCGCCCGAGTTGTTGCAATGCCGTTCATGCAGGTGAGGAATTTTAGGAGCGCATCATGAATAACATCATCTGGCTTATCGGAGCCGTGGTCATTGTTTTGTTCGTGCTTGGATACTTCGGTTTGAGATAGGGATTTCTAGAGTTTGTATAGATCTCCGAGGATTATCGGCACCGAACCTGTTGTGCCGCTGCCATCTTTGGTGACACCTGCCTATCTGCCTGCCGTACACGGTAGCGGATATGCGCTAGTTGTTTCGCAGAGCAAGGAGTACTCCATGGATACAATCGTCGTTTCTCGCCAAGGATCATGGCGCACGAGGGTTTCCAGGCTCTGCCTGAGTCTTGGTGTCGTTAGCGCTTTGGTAGCCGTGGCCTGGATTGGCTGGGTGGGTTGGCAGCTCTTCAGAGTCGCCTCACACAACGGAATCGATGCTGTCGATGCCTTGATCTGCCTTGTCGGCATCGTGTTCTTCGGCGTGGTATCGTTTGTAAGCGCAGAATACCTTTCGGGAGATTAGGTCGTTGAAACGAATCTAGGTCGTTGAAACGTATCGCAGCTCAGTTAAAGCCTAGTCGGCAGCTTGAGTATTTGAGGCCTTCCCGATGGCGCGGTAAGGCTCGTCATTAAGGGTGAGGAAGGATGGCGCGGCCGCCGGAGGTGGATTTTGCTTTTGATAGCGATAAGCCGCCCTATATGCTTTTTTACTGTTCACCGCTTAATATCTATAATTACGAGCTACGGCCAATCGGTAAACGGCATCCGGCCGGTCCGATAGTCGGCATCGGCATCGGCATCGGCATCGCTCGATGAAGCAGGAATCACCGACGCGGCTACGCAGCTCAGCGCTTAGCGCCATAGGAATCGTGGTCCTTTGAGGTGAGGAAAATGTCAATTTTCCTCAAGGACAACCCAGGTTCTTCATTTGTAGATCAGATGCTACGGCGGCACAAATATGGCTAGGACGTAGAACTAGTGGCTCTCTTGCCAAGCCGGCGAGCATAGCCCGTGCGGTTGATGTCATGCGCAACGTCGACCCTGCCTTCCGGTCCGGTCGGTCACGTTCCCGAAACGGCCGGTCACGTTCGTCCGAAATACGCACTCACCGAATGTGCGCTGTCGTACAGACCTACCCTCGACTTACATGCAACCTGCTTCGCACGTCGAGCTTGCGGCGCTGGAGTTCGTTATGAAGAAGTTCTTAATCGCAATACTGTCTCTATTCACTGTGGCACTGACACTGCCGCTGCAAGCCGCTCCGAAAACCGAGAAGAGTCTGTATGAACGGCTTGGAGGCGTCTTCGCCATCGCCGCGGTCGTTGACCACTTTAGCGACGCGGTGGTGCAGAACCCGATCGTGGGAAAGACTTCGCAGAACCCAGCCCTCAGGGAATGGCACACGAAGAACCTGGACAGGTTGCCGGGCCTCAAGTTCATGCGAACCCTGTGGGTCTGCGAGGTCACGGGCGGGCCGTTCAAATTCTCGCCAACAAAGCGGGCTAAAACTCATTTGGGCCTTGAGGCGGCGCATCGTGACCTCAAAATCTCGCCAGAAAAATTCGACGAGGTGGCGGCCGAGCTGGGGCGCAGCCTTGACTTCGCCAAAGTGCCGGCGCTTCAAGCACCTCAATCTCTCGTAGCCTGCGGGCCAGGCCAGCCCCATAGGTGGCCCGTTCCTTCGACTCCAGCGCGGTGCAAGCGACCGAACGAGTTCGCCCAGGTGAGTAGATTGAGATAGCCAGTAGTATCAGCCGATACGGACTGCGTGCCGAGGAGCTTGCCCGTGCCGCTGATCATTGCCCCGACATGCGTATCCAAATGCGTGTCGAAACCCAGAATTACTTCGTCTTGCTCCATGCGTGTTTTCCGTTGTAGTGGGCACATCGCCAATCCCACTCGCAAGACAGGACACTCACAGTGCAGGACAATGCTCCTATCAGGTCACAAACGTTGGCCCCGGCAATGCTCGGGGAACGCCGGAACCCGATCGACAGGTCAACGCCAATGCAGGCCCGCCAATCCCAGCACGGGTCAGATCGGTCCGACGTTCAAACCGAATTTTGGCTGAGTGTCCCGACAATTCGCCTTGCGACTCATCAAGCAGACCATGCCATAGCCAGCCAGCTTGGCCTGGAAGGCCTTGCTGGCGTACTGGGCTCCCGCGGTCGGAGTGGTGAATCAGCCCGGCGTTGGCTTACGGCGGAACCATGCCATCGTCAGCGCCTCAGTTACGATATCGCTCGTCATCCGCGGCCGGATCGACCAGCCGACCACTTCCGGGTTGAACAGATCCAGCACGATGGCCAAGTCCGGCACCGCCGGCGTGAAGTTGCGCTCCAGCCTGTTCGGTGCAACCGGCAGCGTATGACGGGAATCCGTCGTGGCACGCCAGCGTCGGTTGTGCTGGGCGCGAATGCCGTCCTCGCGCATCGGCGGCTTGATTCGTTCCTTGCCTGCGGGTAAGCCACGAGCATTCACGGAGCAGGCCGTCAGGCAGCTGCAAAGCGGCAAGACGACCGGTGCAATGCCAGGACCGCTCTAGCTAGAGAGCCAGATCTTGTCGTCAGCTATGTGGCCGCGCCTCATCTTGCTGCGCTGCGCAATATGCCATCTCGCCTGCCCATCTCGAAGGGGGGAAACCCAGACCGAGACGCTGGGAAGAAGCGTGCCGGGGTGTTTATGCCGACCTATAGTGATCTAAGGGATAGGTCTCTGGCGAAGTTAGCGGTTCGTGCTGTCACCGCTTGCCGAGTGGTGTCCGGCTACGGATGTATTGTCATGAATACGGCGAGGAGTTGGCCATGAACTGGGATCAAGTCCAAGGGAAGTGGGAGCAAGCCAAGGGGAAGGTAACGGAAAAGTGGGGGCAGCTGACCGACGATGACCTCACTCAGATCGAGGGCAAACGCGAACAGCTCGCTGGGAAAATTCAGGAGCGCTACGGATATACAAAGGAGCAAACCGAGGAAGAGCTAAAAGCCTGGGAGCGTGACACAAAATGGTAAGCGGGCGCAACTCCGCTCGCGAGAGGAGGGCACTAGCAGCCGAGGAAGGTAGGGCGCTGATGGCCCGACTGGAGCTTATCTTCGAAGAGCTCGCATGTGAGGGCAACCGTTCACCCAGCAGGGCCAGCGCGTTAATTCGCCGCCTTCGCGAGATGAGCCAGGATAGCGCGCACCGTGTCTGTGAGCGTGCTAGTCATGCGGTGGAAGACGTCCAGCAAGGCGTGGTCAACTCGCCGATGAAGGCAATCGGAATCGCCTGCGCCATCGGCGCGCTAATCGCGTTCATGTTCGCAAGAAACAGCCACCGACGTGAGTAAGCCAATGCATTGGCATTGATGGGGCAGGATCTGTGCCTGCAGGGCACCCATAACGCACCGAGCCAAATTTGGCGGGTGGAAATCCTTCCAGTCGAAAGTTCCCCGCGCTTGTCGCAGACTGCGATGTCGACGGGAACTCTGACACTTGGAGGGTGGACCCTTTCTTTCGCAAATGGGTCAAAGGGAATGAGGTTTTCATGTTCCTTGGGTCTTCGAGCGGTTGCCCAGATGACCAACATGCGAGTGAGCCCGAATCTATCGAGTTCATTGGTGCGTGCGGTGAATCGCCGGAACGGGATGTGAAGGCCACGCAATCTAAGGGGGCCATCATGCCCGTCAGAGAGCTTATGAAAGCAGCGGTCTGCGTGCAAGCCACGGAATCCCTGGCTTCTGCAGCACGCCAACTTAAGCATGAAAATATTGGCTGCATGCTCGTGTGCCGAGGAAGACGAGTGGTCGGCATGATTACCGACCGAGATATTGCGATGCGTGGCGTCGCTGACGGGCGGAACGTGAGCCAGATGACAGTCGGCGAAGCAATGTCAGCAGAAGTTCTCTATTGTTTCGGCGATGATTCAATCGAACAAGCAGCAAAGCTCATGAGCGATGGCCATGTACATCGACTAGCGGTCCTGGACCGCAATACGCAGGATCTGATTGGGCTGATTTCCCTTTCCGACCTAAGTGGTGGTGAAGGTGAAGGTTGTCGCTACGAGGTGACCTTCTATAAGAAAATCAGCGACCACTATGGCCACCCGCATCACACCGAGTTGATGCGGGTGGCAGTTGCTCACGGTACAAAAGAAGAAGCAATCGCAGGCGCTATGCGGCAGTTCGAGCAGGCGAAGCAACTTACTGCATGGAACAAACTCGCCGATGGCTACGACGTGACAACTATCCATCGCGATGAGCGGGGGGCATTGGTTGAAGAGCTCGAGCTAACCTCGGAGCGGGAAGCGCAGATCCGAAACCGTGCGCGCGAGTTGTGGGAGCGCGCAGGCAGCCCAACGGGACAGGATGAACAGTTTTGGCACCGGGCCGCTTCGGAGATTGATAGTAAGAACCGTTAAGGCAAGCCGGCAGATCGGTAGCGCACGAGCGCCCCCAGCTTGCAAGGTAGGCCGCCATATTGAAGGGCACAAGCCGCCTTGCACGCCCGCCTGTCCTCGTAGGCATCGCCGAGCAAGATTTCGTCCCTCATCATTGCGGCACTAGTTATTTCGCAGGATCAGGCCGCGGACAATGGGATAGATCTCTGGGGTTACCCCGTTTCATCGGACAGATTCGCATTGGAATTTTATGTCGATGGGTTTCCTCCTTGTGATGGGGCAGTGTAGGCCCGGTGTAGCGCCGGATTCATGCCATTGACAGGCAGCTTTTCAAATTCCTGCGGGGAACGATAGCCCAGGGCGCTGTGCAAGCGGTGCGAGTTGTACCAGCCCTCAATCCAAGTGAACAACGCCTGTCGGGCGTCGTCGTGGGTGGCGAAGTGCGAGCGGTTCAGCAATTCGCACTCGAGCGTGGCAAAGAAGGCCTCACACATGGCGTTGTCGTAGGCATCGCCCACTGAACCCATGGAGGGGCGTACGCCCGCATCCCGACAGCGTTGGCCAAAGGCCACCGACGTGTACTGGCACCCCTGGTCCGAATGGTGGATCACCGACGTGGGATGTCGCTGCGCGAGCGCCATGTCCAGCGCCTGCAACATCAGCGCGGTGCGCAGGTGGTTGTCCATGGCCCAGCCCACGATGCGTCGGCTGTATACGTCGAGGACGACAGCCAGATAGTAAAAGCCGGCCTTGGTCGGAATGTACGTCGCATCGGCAACCCAAAGCTGGTTGGGGGCCTCAGCACGGAAGTGCCGCTGCACCAGATCGGCAGCGGGTCTGGCCCGCGCTGCGCGGTGCGTCGTGCAGATGAAGTGTGGCCGGCATGCCCCGCGCAGCCCGGCCTCACGCATCAGTCTCGCCACGCGCTTGCGCCCCACCCGGATGCCCTGACGCAGCAGAGCCGCGTGTACCCGGGGCACGCCATAGGTGCCGCAGGAGTGCGAGTGAATTGCTCGGATCTGCACCAGCAGCAGCTTGTCACGCACGACACGGGGGCTCGGGCTACGCCCGTTCCACGCATGGAACCCACTGCGCGAGACCTTAAGCAGCCGGGCCATGGTGGACAGCGGATAACGAGCTTGGTTCGCCTTCATGAATTCGTACCCTTGTCGGGCAGCGAGTCGGTCTCCCGGGCGAACCAAGCCGCGGCTTTTGCAAGTATCTCCCTCTCCATTTTGAGCTGCCGGTTCTCACGGCGTAGCCGTGTGAGCTCCTGGTGCTCGGCACTGGTCAGGCCATCATGACGTGTGCCTGCGTCACGCTCGGCCTGTGCAACCCAGTTGTAAATGGTCTGAGCCGTGGGTTCGAATTCTTTGGCCAGATCTTCGGGGCGGCGACCTGCATGGACCAAGTCAACCATTTGCTGACGGAAGACAGTGCTGTACGGTGGGCGCGTTTTCGGCATAGTGCACCTCCTGTTTACTCAAGATAGGCACTGTCCGAAAAAGCGGGTCACCTCCACTCGGTTCGCCAGTATGGCCTGGAAAACAGACCGTAGTGACCACATTGGCGCACCGTGACGTGCCGCTTGTGGCATGCAGCAATGCCTTGACACAGAGCGTGCGCGGCTTGAGTCTGGCCGCGGCCGGCAATGTCATCCAGTTCACCTTCAATGGTAAGCAGCGCGGTGGTGCGGATGTCTTGCGGGCGCAGCGGCTGGCCCCGCACGCGCCAATTGCCGCGGGCCAACCGAAATTCCTGAAACACGACCTTGACAGTGTCCAGATAGAACTCCGCCGCCATGTCGAGCACCGCGTTGTACGCTTCACACCCCCGTCTGTGTGCCTCGGCACGCGCAACGTCGCCCCGAACGAGATCGAGGTAATAGTCCCAGTGCGCGCTGGGAAGACGATTCGCCGCCGCCAAACTGCATACTGCAGGAAACTCGGGTACACCTTGCGACCGACGCCCCGCTGTTACCTGGTTATTGGGGCGGGACTAGTCGTGTTGGGTGCGCTCTACCTGCCGCTGTCCACTTGAAGGGGGCAGGTCGCCGAAGGTGCTTCGGATACCTTCGTGGGGGATCAATTTGGCATTCAAGGCGCTAGAGCCTGGGCAGAATTTGCGAGTCAAGCGTAGTCGAGTGAACATTCAAACCAACTCGCTGAAACCTACAATCTTGGTGATTCCCTTGTTACGGCGCGAGGTGGCAATGTCCGTTACCCTAGACTCTGCTCAGGTCATCGAGGACAACTTCGGTCAAATGTGGAATGTCCATCATGTCAAGATAAGCGATAGTGGGATACCAGTTCATTTTGGCTGGCCTTGCGGAGCGACCACGGGGCGCGGTGGCTGTGGCGCTCCGCGTATTGTTCTAACTACGGAGCTGGTGGCCTATCTGGTATCGCGGCGCAATCGCCCGGAGAATATTGACCTGCCGATCGGGGATTCATCTGTGCGCCGCCTGCTTGGCAAACTTGGTTTCGATCTGAGAAGTGATCGTGAGCGCTGGTGGAGAGAGCGTCGCGCCGAACTGACATTGATGCTTGCTGAAGAATTCGCCGCGCGATACGGAATCCCGTTATCCAAGATAAAGCAGGCTCGATCTCGCCTCCGCGCGTTCGCTGATTTTGTTAAGGAGGTGCATACTTAACCGTAGGTTTTCCGCGAGTGGTCCGGCGCGGGGTCGTCTTGCGCTCGCATAGACCCATTGCCCGAAGCCAGCCAGCGTCGCTGCGAGCGGCAGCCGACTGGACACGGTATCACCCCTTGGTGTTACGCCCGTCTTTGCTGAAGGAATTTCGCATACTGATGTGGCCTTCGCGGCTATGAACGAGCAGATCGACCTTCTCCTGCTTTGCCCTTTTGGTGCCCGCGGCGATCGCTTCATCTTGGGACGTGTAGATTTGCCGACTCTCTGCCCCACCCTCGGCTTCCACGGCCCACCCGTTGTCGGCGGGCACGACGTGAATGTTCTTGCCTGGCATAGCTGTCTCCTGAAGTCATGCAGCCAGTCTCCACATGCGCGCGGTTGCCGGTATCCGCCGTTGTCCGACAAAAGCGGCCGTACAAGGAGCTCTGCCGAAAAGGTCAAGGGGGCCAACTCACCAACCGTCACTTGCGGGGATGTCGCGCACCAGACGCTCCCCACCGCAAGGCGACCGAAGCCCGGCACGATGGGGCCAAAAATATCCAGGCAAGGTCTGCGCAACGCTCTTAGTCAAGCATTCAGCTTTGGTTATGGCTGAGCCTTTCGGCTTCGAGTTCTTTGGCCGAGGAGCTCTTTATCTGGAACCGCCAAAGGTCATCCTTATGGCTTATGCCGCGTATTGTTCCATTGTGTAGCCTCTTCAATACAGCCCCGCCGATGAGGGACTGGGGCAAGTGAATAACGAGATCAGAGCTCTGACTGAGCGTTGAGGCATATGGCCTCTTGGCGGCGAGTCTCCACATTCACAGCCACGCAACGGCGGGCTGTACCTTTGCTCGAGATCGTGCAGGAAGCGCTGGGGCGGCACCGGACGATGCTGGAGTAGCCGCACGCCAGGCGCTCAGCCTTCCCGGCTGAACTCCACTTCCACCTCAACCTGCACCTCCGCTTCCACCAGCGGCGCCGGTGGTAAGGGGTGCGGTTGGGCAAAGTACGCCGCGATGCGCGGTTGCAGCGCGATTTCCAGCACATACGCGAGCAGCAGCGAGGCCAGCGTACCGACCAGGCATAGCAACATGCGGCCGGGTTTCAGGACGATGAGCCAGTACAGGATCGGATTATGCGTCGCGTACAGCGCGTAGGAAACCGGCGCCAGCCAGCGGAACATGGTAAATGGCGCCGCACCCAGGCGCCTGAGACGTGACGTGTCAGGTCGCGCACACAAGCCGATGCCTGTCACGCAGATGACCAGCGCGGCCCCGAAATGCCGCACTTGCCCGAACGGCTCCAGTCCCGGCGAGACATAGGTGCCCGCCAACAGCACGCGCACGGCCGGCAGCAGCCAGATCGCGGTGCAGGCCGCCAGCAACAGCAGCGCAAAGCGCTGGCCGCGGAAGCTGACGCGGCCCTCATCCAGGTACTGGCGGCAGAGTTCGAGCCCGGTCCACCAGATCGAAAAGTAGCTGCCGAACAGCGCCGGCGGCGATGGATAGACCAGGTACGACGCCGTACCGACCAGTGCGACTGCTGAGACGATGCGCCGCTGGGCGCGCGGCCCGGGGTGGCCGCGCCGGACGCACAGCAGTGCAAAGCCGACGTAGAACCACCACTCGTACGACAGGGACCATAGCGCGCTATTGCTGCAGAACGTCGGGAACCAGGCGCCTCGCCTCATGCCGACCTGGTCCTGCAGCATCAGCAAGTTCGCCAGCAGCGGCTGCACGCGCAGGCAGCCCGGCTCGTTCGTGGCGACCGCAACCACCGCCGCCACCGCCAGCGCCGCGAGGAAGATCGGATAGATGCGCAGGGCACGCGCGCGAAGGAATGAGGCCATCGTGGTATGCGCACCCGAGCGGTTCTGCGCATAGTAGATGACGAAACCCGAAACCAGGAAGAAGAGGATCACCGCTTCCTGGCCGAACTTGAACAACAGCTCGAACATCGTGCCCTGCAGCGGGTTCAGATGGTGCAAGAAGACGTACGCCGCTGCAAAGCCGCGCAGGCCCTCGAGCGTATCGAGCTTGTTCATCTCGAGCCGTCAGTCTTGTTGTGGTCGCGGCACGGGCTCTCGGCGTTGGGGTGCCGGGCGCCGCCAGGACGCCATGCCGCTGTATGAACAAGTGTAATGTCGCGGCCGGGGCTGCAAGCAGTGGTAATGTGTCGCTTTGTTGGGTACCTAACGGATGGCCCTAATTCAGTCGCAATGACGCTTTGCCGTGCAGACGCAAGGATTTCAGGGGCATGGCGGCTTCGGAGGTTGGTTACCGCCCTCATAACGCGAGGAAGGGTGAGCCATGTGAGGCGGCACGCTACCTCATGAGTGAGACGCTCAGTCCGACAGGCGTGTTGATCGGCGACAGGCCGCATCCAGGTGCGTGCCATCCTACGCAAGGATCCGGCAATACTGGGAGGGCCGGTAATTGGACGCTTACCGGAATGGCTCTTTCCATCCTGGTCGACTCACAGGCGAGCCAAAAGGGCGTCCTGAATCAGTCTTGCCGCGGCTGCACTAGCCTGTTTGCATGATGGCCTCGCGCGCTCTGGTGCACTACGCTCGCAGTAGACTCACACCACTGAAGCCGGGGGGAATCATGGGTGAACGGAATCCGCGCGGGCGGCATGCGTCGGCTGGCCTTGCACTATGCGAGGCGCCGGCACAAGACATAGAAGTTGCATCAGCGCCATCGCGGCGGACACAGCGCCCCAGGACGAATTCCGCCGCGCATCCGGGCACTTCCGACCTGTGTTTCCTTACTGGCCGCCGGGAGCCGCCCGCCGCAATGAGCCGGCTGACGGGGGCGGACGATCCGATGCTGGGCTGCCTGCTGTTGCTGAACCGAGCCTTGCAACGGCCGGTACCGTCCGCTGTGCTACTCGAAGGGCTGCCGCTGGAAGGGCAGGGTCTGACGTTGCCGCTGCTCTGCGCCGCAGCGACGCGCGCCGGCTTGTCGACCCGGCTGGTAGAGCGGGACCTCGACGATATCCCGGACACCTCGCTGCCGGCCATCCTGTTGCTGGGCAAGAACCGGCCGTGCGTTCTGCTGCAGCGCTGCGAACACGGACGGTTTTTGGTCGCCCTGCCAGGTTGGGACGGCGGGGTGCAGGAAGTTAGTCGCGAGGAACTACTGGCCCAGCACAGAGGGCACGCCATTTTCGCGCTGCCCGCATTACAGCCTGACGTGTCGACCGATACGGAACTCGTGCAGCCGTGCCCGTCGCCGGGCGCCGTGCTGCGGCAGTCATGGTTGCGCCATTGTGAGCGGCTGCTTGCCTCGTCGCTCAGATCACTATGCCAGTGCCGTAGGCATCCGGCTGAAGGTGTGGCCGGCGCTGGTGGCTAGCAGTGTCCGGTCTATTGTTTGTCACGCGCCCACGCTGGTAAGACACGCCCGCTCCGCTGAAGCGCGGACTCCTCCAAATCTGGGGTCCATCCTCTACCTGACGCATTTCCCGGTGCAGTGCGGCCATGGCGACGTCTGCGCAGGCGCCGGCCGCCCGATGGCGATCGAGCAGGGCTTGGCTTCAACCTAGTCCGGCGCCAGCTCCTCCACTACATCCAGCAACGCGGTTTTTCGAGTTGGCTAAAAATGGCCTATACACCACCATAAGTCCCTGACATCGAACCCTTGCGCTTTAGCCACCCTGGCAAAGCTCTAGGGTCATGTGGCAAAACGACAGCTGTCCGTTGAGACCACTGGTGATCCTCTCAGCTCCAACAAACTCTTACAGATCGATGACGACCGCGCTGCTAGCCTTCGCACTTCTACAAACCTGTCGTGCTGTTCGGCGGGTGACCATGAAGGCACTACTGCAGTCTGTTATTTTTACGTGCAGGCGGATTCAAGCAGCCGGCATGCCGCGATCCTGGACATAGCCACCAGCTCGGATGCTGGCGTGGCGTTCAGGCGCCGCAGCAGCCACCGCATCACAGGGAAGAAACAATGTCCAGCATACTGACACCAGCGCCCCGCTTATGTGCAACGATAACGATGTCGGTCTATCTCCTGCTCGGCTCAAGTGGTTTGGCGGCCGCACAAGGAAGGCCCGTATCGTACAGTAAGGTCAACGCGGAATATCAGATGCTGTTCCGCTTGGCAGACGCCAACCAGGATGGCCGACTCTCACTGTCGGAAGCTCGTGCCCGCATTCCGCGGCTGCTGAAAGAATTTTCCGATCTTGACGCTGATGGCGATGGCACGCTCAGTCGCAGCGAATATGCGACCTACGTGCACAGCCGTTATCGGCTGCTGGGCACCAAGGCCACATAAACTGGATTAGTCCGAGGCGTGCGCTTGCCCTCGTGCAGGCTGCACCTTTTGCTCACACTCCAATCATGGGGTGTAACCTGCAGCATCAGCGACGGCAGCGGCGAACGCCTCGAATTGCTCCGATGACTTCGCCGCAATCGGTGGTAGTTCTTCGCATCAGCTGCCGTGCGTCTGGGTGGGCCCGATGGCGTTACCGCTCTCGCCCCTGCTGACACTGAAGCGTGGTCAGTCATGTGTGCCTGCCGTTATTTGGCAAGCGGGCCATACGACAGCACACTGATGTCAATTAGACGAACCAGGTTGTCACGTTTGTCCCGTTGCGCGACTTCAGCTGCTGCTCGCTGGCCAGTGAGCCCGCGCAGGATGGGCTAGCGCTTGCACGGCACCGCGGGCGTAGCTCGTCCGGCGCGCGTACCGGCGGCAGCCGGCTGGGCACGTCATCACCTCTTGATGTTTCGCGAGTCGTTGCTAAAGGTTTTGCGCCTGCCGATCCGTCCGTCGCGGGTATGGATTATTAAATCGGCCTTCTCCTCCTGTGCCTTGGCAGTGGCGGCCGCGATGGCTTCTGTACGGTTGGGGAAGAATTGGCGGGCATCGGCTCCGTCCCGGGCTTCCACTACCCATTGAAGACCCTCGAGCCGCACGACGTGGATGCTTTTTCCTGGCATGGTCGTCTCCAAAACTGATGCCGAAAGTGTCCGCATCGAGCTCGCAGTTCGGTATCAGACGCCGTCTGACAAAGCAGCCGGGTAGGCCTGCTCGGCCGTGCGGCGGGGATTCGGGAAGGTTGCGAAGCGCGAGCCTTCGCCGCGCTGGAGCGGGCGCGCGCCGTGCTGGCGTCGCCCAAGACCGCCATCAAAGCACCGAGCTGGTGGTGATACCTATGTCAATACGGGCGCGAAAAAATCACATCGCAGCCTTCTTTGGGGCGGAGGCAGCCCGCGAGTTCATCTACGTAGCCGAGCAACCGCATAGTGACCAGCGCTTGGACCCACTCGATATCGCCAGTCACGCCGACCACGCGATAGAGATCTCCGACCTCGTTGCGGATACCGAGCTGCATCCATTCCTCATGAACGAGGCTCAGTTCTGCAACAGTGAGCTTCAGAGCCATGACGATTTCCTCATCATACGCGGGGATAGCTTTACCGAGGAAAAGGAAGGATTTCAGGGGCATGGCGGTTTCGCAGTGGTTCTGTCCGGCCATCATAGTGCAAGGAAGGGATAAGCCATGGGGGGCTATGTGCGAGACGCCGCAGAGTCGCTAGTCGACCTGGAGCGTGCGCAGCTGCGCATTGCCGTGGCCCGGGCCAATCATGAGGCAACAGGGCGCCTGCCGTAGAACAAAGCAATTCTGGGTCTCCCGCACTTTGTGTGACGGCCGCGTTGGGGGCTTCATTTCGGGCCGATCTGGCTTTACGTTGATCGTTACCATGAGCCAAGTTCTCGGTGGGATCGATCGTATTCTCGCCCGCGTGGGTAAGCGCTTCGTCTCCAGCGACGCGCGAGGGGAGACCATTACTGTCGAAGCCTGCAGTACGGTTCGCGCGGCACCGTGTCCTGCCCATAGACCAGGCGGCGAGGCATTGCGGTGTCTCTGTCGGCATGCTGTCCAAGCTAGAGAATGGCAAGGGCGTCAATCTCGAGCACGTCCTGCGGGTGCTGGACGGACTGGGTTTGACGATGCTGGTCGTGCCCAAGGCGCATGCACCTTGGCTCGAAGAAGCTGCGGCCCATGCGTCCAAGACCGGCGAGTGGGCAGCGTGGGATTAGTCTTTAGCGAGGCTGACATCCTGGCATTTGTGGTCAGCATCCGCGTCAAAGTTGGGAGTCGCCGACGTGCGAAGCCAGCCGGGTCTGACTCAGCCGAGTCAGACAAAATGCCGCGTGGGATAAGCGCGCCCCCAGGTGCCGTGGCGCGGAGATGGATTGCTGTGCGCCTTCGCTGAGCCGGCTGTCCATGCCAAAACTTCAACTTATCGAGCCGCACCAACGGGGTGCGACGCCTTCGCCGATTTGGATGGAGCCCCCGGCGAACGCCTCGCTTGCAGTTGCTGCGCCCGTTTTGCATCCTCCGGGCGAACCTGCCCCGCCTCCTGGCCGGCCAGATCCATCCGCGATGCGCCTTCGATGAGGCAGGCCCAGTAGCGGGCGCCGCGGCACCAGGTCTTGATCGCCTCGCGCAATTCGGCCTCCGTGAGGGCAAGCTTTTGGGCATGCGGGAGGAGATCCTCGAAGATGCCGATCTTGAGCGGCACTTTGGGCGCCGGGTTCTTCGGAAAGGCTAGCGGAAAATGCCGTTGCAGTCTGGCGATCGCGTGGACCACCGAATCGACCGGCTTTGCCGGACTGGCCGGCGCAGCGTCCCGTGCGCGGGGCGGCGTGGCCCGCTTCGGAACCTCGGCAGCCTTTGCGGCCTTTTCAGCCTTTGCCTGTGCTGCCAGTTGTGCTTTGAGTGCCGCCAGTTGTTCGAAGCCCATTGTATTTAGTGGTGGATCACGTGGAGCGATTTTAGCAGCCGCGTATCCTGCGCTGAGCCGCAGGTGCGGCTCATATCGGTGTGCAAAGGCCATGGGCTTGGCATGGCTCGCGCGACTACGTCTTGCTGGTCCAGCCGATCCGATGCCGCTCCTGGGTCGCCTCGTGCCGCGCATCCTCTTCGCTGTGCAGGTAGCCGCTGGTGGTCGCGATCGAGGCATGGCCAAAATTGTCGCGCACAAACCGCAGGTCGACCTGCTGGTCGGTCATGTGTGAGCCGGCGGTGTGGCGCAGCCAGTGGGCCGAGGCGCTGGCCAGCACCGCGGCCTGACCCTCCCACTCGGACCCGCGCGCCCGCAGGCGCGCGGCCGCCATGGCGAACACCTCCTTCAAAATCAGGTGCAGCGCCCCGCGCGACAGGGCCTTGTCGCGACCCTCGCGACCCGTCTCACGGCCGATCACCGGCAGCACCAACGGGCGCGCTTCTCCGGGCTGCGGGGTGGGCGCCAGCCCGTGGGCGCGGCGATAACGGGCCAGTTCGGCGATGAGCTCGTCGGAGGCCGGTACCAGGCGCACCTTGTTGCCCTTGCCGCTCACTTCCAGCCACCAGCGCTCCACGCCCGAGCCGTCGCGCCGACAGAAGAACGCCCCCATCGCCGTACCGGTGACCTCCGACGCCCGCAGCCCGCCCAGGTAGAGCACCGTCAGCACCCAGCGGCAGCGCGCAGCATGCAGCCGCTCGCGCTCGGTGCCGACCGGCATCGCCTCGACGGTTTCCTTGACGGTCGCCCACAGCTCGTGGCTCAGGTAGCGCGTGATCCGTGGCCGGCTGGGGGCACGCCGGCGCCGGGCCAGCGCGAGCGGGTTGCCGGCCAGATAGCCGGCCTCGGTCAGCCAGGCAAACAGCGCATTCAGGATGACCAGGGCGTGGCGCACGCTGGCGGGCGACAGCGGCCCGGCAAACGGGCGCCAGTCCGGATGAATGCGCGCGAGTTTCTTGCTGCCGGCCAGTACCCAGCGCGCGGCCGGCTGCGGGTCAGCCAGGAAGCGTTCATAAACGAGCAGGTGTTGCTGATCATTAATTTGGCCAACGGTGACCGCTAAATCCGCCAATGAATCATCAATGTAACTGATTGATCCATAAGCGATTTCTGCTGTGTTGTGACGTCTACCACTGTTGTTCGTAGGCAACGCGTTTTGGGCCGCCGCATTCACTAATCCCGCCAACCCGGGTCGACTGTTCAGTAAATCGCCTAGTGTGTGTAAGACCACGGTCTTGAACATGGCGATGAGGATTGCAACGAAGCGCGAACTGGCGATTGCACGGGTCTTACGTCCGCTCGGGACGGCTCCCCTCACGCGTAAGCAAGCTGAGAACGCTGGCAAATTGCTTGGAATCCATTGGGCTACGGTGTATCACTTGCGCCGGCGCTTCCTCGCAGATCCTGTGGCGAGCGCGTTGATACCTTATGACCGAGGTCCCAGAGTGGGAAAGCGGCGTCTGGCAGTGACTGTCGAGGAGATTGTGAGTGAGGTCCTGACCGAATGGCTGCCGCGGCAGCGTCATCTCGCTCATCCGCTTTTCGAGCTCGACGTCGAAATCCGGAAGCGCTGCGCAGGAGCAAGTGTTCGTCCTCCAAGCAGATCTACCATTTCGCGACGCTGGGACGCCCATCGGAAAGAAGAAGCCCTTCGGCTCGCAACGCTGCCGGGTTCTGAGATTCCACCAGGTCATCTTGTGGCGCGTTGCCCGATGGATATTGTGCAGATTGATCACACGCTGGCCGATCTGATGCTGGTGGATGATGCGAGCCGACGTCCAATTGGACGGCCATGGTTAAGCATAGCCCTCGACGTTTCGACAAGATGCGTCGTCGGCGTATACGTCGGGATGGACCGCCCCAATGCGGCAACGGTCGGGTTGCTATTGACCCGCGTTGTCTTGCCAAAGGATGGCTGGCTCGCCAGCCTCGATGTTAGTGTCGATTGGCCTATGCATGGTATTCCACAGCTACTTCACCTCGATAATGCGGCAGAATTCAAAAGCAGGGCATTGCGATCGGGGTGTCGAGAATATGGTGTGGAACTGATGTACCGACCGGCAGGAAGGCCGTACTTCGGGGGACATATCGAACGCTTGATGAGGACCATCATGGAACGTGTCCACAGCCTGCCAGGATCGACTGGATCGTCCCCCAAGGGGCGCAAGGCCAGACCGCCGGAAAAGGAAGCCTCCTTGACGATCCGGGAATTTGAGCGGTGGCTAGTACAACATCCCGTAAATAGGTTGAATAATTAATCGCCTCGGATATCATGGCGGGATGAGCCGAGGCCGCCAAGCAACGCCAGTGAAGCTGGCGAAGAAAGAAAGACAGGAGCTGCTATCGCTGATCGAGCGCAAGACGGCTGCGCAGCGAGATGTGATGCGCGCGCGAATTGCATTGTGGGCCCACGAGGGCCACGCCAATACGGTCATTGCGCGGGAACTGGGTGTATCGGTGCAAACGGTCTGCCTGTGGCGCAAGCGCATTGCCCAGCAAGGTGCCCAAGGCATTCGCGAAGGCGAGCGCAGTGGTCGTCCGCCACGCATCACGCAGGAAGCGCGACTACAGTTGATCGCGCTGGCGTGTGAAACGCAGGAACCTGAGGGACGGGTCACGCCCACGCTCGATGAGATTGTGGCGCGCGCCGTGGAGCGCGGCGTCGTCGGGCAGATCAGCCGCAGCCAGGTGCAGCGCATTCTGCAGGCCGGCGACGTGCGTCCGCACCGGGTTCAGCAATGGCTACATAGCCCAGACCCGCACTTTCGCGAGAAGGTCAACGGGATTTGCAAGCTGTACCGCAAGGCACCTCGAAACGCGGTGGTGCTCAGTATCGACGAGAAGACTGGCATTCAGGCCATCGAGCGTAAGTACCCGGGACGGGCACCCGCGCCGGGGCGACTGCGTCGTCGTGAGTTTGAATATGTTCGGCACGGCACCCAGGCGTTGATTGCCGCGCTGGACGTCCATACCGGACAGGTGCTGGCAGACTGCCGCGACCGGCGCACCCAGGAGGATCTGGTAGCCTTCATGGAGCGCGTGGCAAGCGCGTACCCGGGCAAACAGGTGCATGTCGTCTGGGACAACCTGAACAGTGCGACGTGAAAGTCGCCAGACTCGTTGTTTCACCGCCGGAAACGGCGGGAGGAAACCGGGCGTTCCGTCGCCCGTAGTCTACCGGTGCATGCGATGCTGGCAACGGCGTTGTATGAAGCCACCGGGACAATGTAGCCCGGCGCAAGCCGCGTCTGGGTCGCGAGACCAAGGCTCCTCTGCGAGTGTCGATGCGGAGGGGGCGCTAGACTGGATGGCATGATCAAGATATCTGAACTGCTGTTAAACACCGTCATTGTCAAAAGGCCAAAGGCACTGACAGGCCTTACCCAAAATGGGAACGTAGTGAGGCCCGCCCTTTTGTTTATGGGGCGGCACGGACAGACACACTACCGGTGAAGAGGCAGGATCTAAACCATTCGTGCGAATCTGGTGGAACACGGTAAACCCGTATCGCTGCCCATCCGGGCAGGCCGACCGTGAGGAAGGCTGTTGGCGGTGCGGGCAAGGGAGTGCGGAGAAAGCGAATGCCACCCTGTAATCGGGCGGACAGGGATTGCGCTGCAAGGCAACATCATCCCACGCGAAAGCGGGCAGACTTCCGCATGGTCTTTCGTCACGAGAGAGCTTGACTAACCTTCAAAGGAGGAGAAGCAGATGACTGTGCAGCAGTTCGGCGCGGGTGCGTCCTCCGACCGCGCACGACACTGGCACGACATAGATTGGGCCAGATGTCATCGCGAGGTTCGACGGCTGCAGGCGCGTATCGTGAAGGCCCAACAGGCCGGCAAGTACGGCAGGCTGAAAGCCCTGCAGTGGTTGCTGACCCACTCGTTTAGCGGCAAGGCACTCGCCGTTAAACGGGTGACTGAGAATCGCGGAAAGCGGACTCCCGGCGTAGATGGCATCACTTGGTCTACGCCAAAGTCCAAGCTCGAAGCAGTGTTGTCGCTCAAACGGCGCGGATACCAACCGCGTCCGCTGAGACGGATCTTTATCCCGAAGGCCAACGGGAAACAGCGGCCCTTAGGCATTCCCTGCATGGTCGACAGGGCTCAGCAGGCATTGCATCTGCTCGCTCTGGAGCCTGTCGCGGAGACCACAGCGGACCCAAACTCGTACGGGTTCAGGTCCGTCCGGTCAACTGCGGATGCGATCGAACAGTGCTTTCGGGCGCTGGCACGATCGGATAGTGCGCAGTGGATCCTTGAGGCTGATATCCGCAGCTGTTTCGACGAAATTTCGCACGACTGGCTTGTCGCCTGCATCCCTACGGACAAGGCGATACTGCAAAAATGGTTGAAGGCAGGCTACCTTCATAACCGTGTTCTTCACTCGACGCAGGCTGGTACACCGCAAGGCGGTATCGTTTCTCCTGCGCTGATGAACATGACCCTCGACGGGCTAGAGCGAGCATTACATGCGCAGTTTGGCAGGCAGGCCCGCAACCCGACGAAGGTCCACATCGTCCGTTATGCTGACGACTTTATTGTCACCGGCGCAACGCGTGAAGTACTGGCGGATGAAGTGCAACCGATGGTCGAGCAATTCCTGGCGGAACGGGGGTTGTCGTTATCGCCAGAAAAGACCCGGATTACACACATTGACGATGGGTTCGATTTCCTCGGCATGAACGTGCGCAAATATGGCGGCAAGCTGTTGATCAAGCCAGCCAGAACGAGCGTTCAGCGCTTCCTGCGCAAGCTGCGGGACATTGTGAAGAACAACGCGACGGCGCGGCAGGACTGGCTGATCAGGAAACTCAATCCGCTCATTCAGGGATGGGCCAACTATCACCGGCACGTCGTATCGAAACGTATATTCAGCAACGTCAGTCACGCGATTTGGCAATGTCTGTGGCGCTGGGCACGGCGACGGCATCCGCGAAAGAACGCTCGGTGGATTAGGGCGAAGTATTTCCGGGTCGTTGGCTCGAATCACTGGGTCTTCGGCACCGAAGCCAGCAGGACGCCCGGCACAGGAGTGCCAAAACTTCTGCCGCTGTACGACATCGCCAGCACGCCGATACGGCGGCACCGGAAAATCAGGGCCGCCGCCAACCCGTTCGACCCGCAGTGGGAAAGCTATTTCGAGGAGCGTCTTGGCCTCGCGATGATGGACTCACTCAAGGGGCGGAAGCGGCTTATCCGGCTGTGGCTGAGTCAGGAGCGGACGTGTCCCGTCTGTCACCAGATGATCACGAAGTCCAGCGGATGGCGTTTATTCCATCTGGAACGGGTGATTGATGGTGGCACGGACGCGAGTCGCAATCTGCTGATGCTGCATCCGGACTGCCACGGGATCGCGCGTGGCCGACGATTCTCCGTGGTTAAACCGGCTCCGGCGACGGGGCTTTGAAAGGCTTGAGCGAAATGCGGGGAAACTCGCACGTTTCGTTCTTAGGGGAGGACCCGGTGGCAACATCGGGTCCTTACCCGACCACATTGCGCCCAGGCCGTCTGGCAGGCGTTCAACGCGCGGCACGATGGGCGGTTTCACTTCCACTTCACGCCATTGCACGCGAGTTGGGTCAATCAGATCGAACTCTGGTTTGCCCGCTACACACGCCGAGTGCTGCGCCACGCGAGCCACACCAGCACCGCGCACCTGCGTGAACGCACCGAGCAGTTTGTCCGCGCGCACAATCAGGCAGCACGCCCGTTCAAATGGAGTTTCCGGGGCTATCCGCTACAAACCGGCGCATCGTAATCGAGAATCGACATGCCAGCCTTACCCGCCAAACATTACGCTGCCGAATTGCAGCGGCAACTGCGCAGCCTGCTCGGCCACGAGCATATCATCACGCAAGCCTACGGGCGTCACCTGCTGATCAAACGTCTGGACGACGAGGAGCCGACCGTGGTGGCTCGGCTGACCGAGCTCGGCCGCAATCGTTATGGCGCCGCCTTTCGCAGCCATAGTGGGCGTTGGGAACCGTTGCCAGGCGCAGGCTCGCTCGACGAGATGGCGCAGGTGGTCGTCACGCTCCTGCAGCCGTATCTGCAGCCCGATAATTATTAAAGCTATTTCCGGGATGTTGTACTAGTTCTCGAGATTGCCGAACGCTATCACCAAAACGCTCACCACGGGCTGCAGGGAGCCACACCGTATTCGGAGTGGGCAACGGCGGGTAGGAAGACGCCTCCACGCTTACTACCCAATGCGGCGCCTGAACCCCTGCGCTTCCTAATCCAGTTCTTGCCGATGACCTATCGGACCGTGCAGTCAAATGGGCTGACGCTGTTCTACCTTCGATACTGGCACCCAATATTCGCAGCTTGGCGGGCGACAAAGCAGAAAGTCATTGCAAGGTACCACCCTGAGGATCTCTCCAGAATCTTTGTCAGTGTCGACGGAAAGCACTTCGTTGAAGCGACATTTGCGGACTTGCGTCGTGGCCGAGTGTCATTGTGGGAGCAGCGCAGTGCGTTACGGAGCTTACGAACCCAAGGCAAGGAATTTGTGACAGAAGCAAAGGTATTTGACGCGATTGATGAGCAACGTCGGATTGTCTCCCGCGCTAGATCGCAAACGTTGGGGGCAAATCGTCAAGGCGAAGCGCTGAAGGAACTGGCACCACAGATCCTTGGCGAGGCGCCAAACTTGGTGCTCCCAAACGCGTTGGTCAAGGGGTCTGAGCCGGCGGTGGATTACAACAAGCCGCCCTCAGTATTCAATGTCGAGCCGCTGTAATTGCGATGCGCGCGCTGCTAACACATCTGCTACCGGCCGCGAGAGAGCTGGCTCAGTGCGACGATGGGGTCAGAATTAGAGGCTTGGCACGTAGCCATTGGATAGACTACCCGCGTGCTACGCAGGCGCTGGAGATTCTCGAGCGTCTCCTGCAAACGCCTCAGCGGGAGCGTATGCCGTGTCTGTTGCTGCACGGGGATTCCAACATTGGAAAGACGCAGATTGTCTCGAAATTCCAGCGTCGTCATCCGCCCGAGTATGACGAAGAGAAGGGCGTCGAGATGCGAAGAATCGTTGCCATGCAGATGCCACCGACACCCGAGCAGCCGCGGTTCTATTCTTCATTACTCTTCGAGCTGGGTGCGCCCTTCAACGCGGCGGCAAGGCTATCTGCACTTGAGAACCTGAGTCGCGCACTGCTTCGAAAAGTTTCGGCGCGCATGCTGATCGTTGACGAGGTTCATCACTTGTTGGCAGGCAACTATCGGGAGCAGCGTGCATCCCTGAATCTGCTGAAGTTCCTCGCCAATGACTTAAAAATCGCAGTTGTCCTCGTTGGCACTCAAGACGCCGTCCTGGCGCTCCAAACGGATCCCCAGATGGTCAGTCGATTCGCCCGTCTCGAGGTGCCGAGATGGCAGGAGACGGAGGCATTTCGTTCTCTTCTTGCAGCCTTCGAGATGATTTTACCGCTTCGACGTCCGTCGAATCTCGCACGGCGAGAGATGGTACATGCCATTCTGACTGCAAGTGGAGGGCTAACCGGGGAAGTGTCGCGCGTCCTGACTGTTTCGGCAGAACTCGCGATCCGGGATGGGCAGGAGGCCATCGACCTTGGTCACATAGAGAATGCAGCGCGAACCCTGCTCTCCTGAGGGCGTCAGGCCTTGGCCTGTTGCTCCGCGGCCATTCGATGACGAAGCGCTTGGCGGTTGGCTCGGTCGGCTGGCCGCAAGGTATCAGATCAGTGTTGACCAGTTGTGGCAGATCGGCGACCTTGGTGCGTTTCCAGCGTTGACCAATACAGGCTGGCTTCTATTCCCCCCGATGGACCCGCAGGCACTGTGCCGCCTTGCGCTGCTGACTCATATTGGTATCCCAAGGCTCAAGGCACTTCAAACGCCCATGGCGTGGGTGTCAGACCGAGATCAGCTCCCATACTGCTTCGACTGCCTGGTTCTGAATCCCGTCGACGTTTTCTCGCCTCGCTGGAAGCGGGATTGGCTGGATCCGCACACCGCTGTCTGCCAAGTCCCTGGCCATAGACTGAATACGCTCCCGCCATGCACGCTACGCATCTGCCACAACCTCACTGCGGTGCTCCGTGCGATTAGCAAGCGTCAGCGCAAGGGTAGGCAAAAGCGTTCAGATCTCGATATTGGCGGAAATTGTGACCGCCATTGGCGGAAATAACGATCTGCAACAGCCGGTCACCTTCCTGTCTGACGCGGCGATACGATACTGTACGGTCCGCCCAGTTCGGATTTGGTGACCGCGGCGAGTGCGTCCTCGATTGGTTCCACATCGCCATGCGGGTACAGAACCTCGAACTGATGATCAAGGGCCGGTCGGCACACAGTGACGGCCCGAGCAACGCGACATTGATCAAGGTGCTGCGTGGCGCAAAGTGGCACCTGTGGCATGGCTGCCCCTATCCAGCGTTGCGCCGACTGGAAAGCCTGGGCTGCGATCTTGAAGCTGAGGCCAGCCCCGAAGAGGCCAAGCTCCTCGACAAACTCGGGGAGCGCTGTGATTATAAAGGCGTTCGATCTCGTTGACGACGTCGCCGAGGGCGGCTGCGCCTCGGTCTGTCGAGCGGAGTTGGTCGGGTTGCACTGACTTCACTGTCGCCCTATCGGCCGGGGAGGCGGGTCGGGTATCCCGTCATGGACGGGCTGCGCGAATGCGCTTTCCGGCACTTGACAGTGTTTCCTTCATTCCGCTGAAGTGACCATGATTCCGTATGGCAAGCGATGGTTTCGGACTCTGTGTGCGTCGTGCATCGCCGGGCTGGCGCTGGGTTCTGGCGTTGCCAGGCCTAGGCTTCGGGCACGCCCATATTCAAGCCGCAAGAGATCGAAGCGCTGGTCGCCCCGATCGCGCTTTACCGCGACCCGGTCCTAACCCAGGTGCAGATGGCTTCGACGTACCCGCTGGAAATCGTCTACGCCGCCCGGTGGGTCAAGACCCATCTGAACCTCAAAGGCGATGAGGCGGCCCATGTGGTCGCGAACGCATCGTGGGACGTCAGCGTCAAGTCGCTGGTGGCGTTTTCGCAGATCCTCGAGCCGATGTACGACAAGCTCGCTGATTGTCGAGCCGGCAACGACGGCTGAAGCGGTTGCGCCGACGATCGTGCGCATCGAGCCGGCGAGCCTGGAGGCGATCTACGTGAGCGCGGTGGACGGCGCGCACACGGAACGGATTTGCATCCTAGACTTCGAACAGATTAGCGATCTCTTTGAAAAACCACCACGAAAACTTCAGCGCTGCGCGCTTCCGCCTGGGTCAGTTGCATCATCGCGAAAAGGCCCCGGAGTCAAAGTCAGGAAATTCGTCGTGGAGAATCTCGAACACCGCGGCGGCCTTGCTGCCGAGATTGTGAGAAAGATTGCGCATCAGAAATTCGTCGGAACGCAACCATGCGTAGGCCGCCTGCACGTCATCGAGCGTAGGTTCGATATCCAGGATCCGCAAAATTACTTCCTTCTCGAAGGGACCAATCACCTCGCGGATCTCTTCGGGGGTGGCAAGCTTTTCGCTTGATTTTCGTCCTCCAATGGTAGTCATGACGCTGCCTCCATCCATGTGTGCTGCGTGCCTTAAAGCCAGGCTCAACTTGGCGTCCAGCTTCGAGATCTTTGCTGAAATGCTGAACCCAATCGGTTTCATAGCCGATGGGGTATTCCCTTGTAACTTGTGTCGATAGTCTGGTTACCGTGACGTAGCCCTGCAGACCGAAGGTCTCGTCGCCTTTTGGGTCAGTCGTATCCGTTTCCACGAGTTCGAAATCATCTGCTGCCAGACCATTACGCTGCAAGGTCGCAAGAAAGTCCTGTTGTTCATCCGGTTCGATCAGTCGCATCGTTGGCCACTCGCTGTTCAACGGGGCGAATACCGAAACTCTCTTTCAAGGATTCCAGTTTCATTTCGGCCCTCCTACATGTGGGCAGCCATTGGGTGATGCCCACAGGCCCGCTCGGCGTACATCACGCCACCTTGACCTCAATGCGGCTCGGTTGTGTGTATTCGGCTTTCGGGATGCGCAGCTTGAGCACGCCGTGGTTGAACTCGGCGACAACCATTTCGGCATCTAGTTCCTTGGATAGCGTGAACACGCGCCGGTAACGGGGCAGGGAAACCTCCGCGTAACTGGCTTCCATGCCCTCCGGCAGATCCAGGGCGACTTCGCCCTTGATGGTCAGGATATCGCCTTGCACCTGCACGGCCAGCTTGTCCTTGGGCACACCCGGCAGATCGGCGTACAGGGTAATGCCTGCGCCGTCCTCGTACACATTCACTGGCGGCATCAGGGCTGCTTCAGTGCTGCCAGTGTCGGCTTGCTTGGTGACAGCAGTATTTTCGCTCATGGCCAGATCCTCCTCGCTCACTGGATGCTGATTTGGCGCGGCTGCGCGGCCTCGAGGCGCTGGATGCTGATGTGCAGCACGCCGTCGCGGTACCTGGCCTCCACCGCATTGGGATTCACGTCGTTTGGTAGGCTCACCACACGGCGGAAGCGGCCGGCGAAGCGTTCATCGATATGCACGGAGGTTTGCTCGTCCTTGTCGGGGAGATCGGGCTTGCGTTCGCCGACAATGGTCAGCACGCTCTGCACCAGCTGCACGTCGATGCTGGCCGGATCGACGCCAGGGGCAAAGGCGTAGATTTCCACCGAGTGGGGTGTCCCGCCTACATTGATGGCCGGAAAACTGACCCGACCGCGAATGCTGGGAGGCAGCTCGAATGGCTGCTGCCATTCGCGCTGTAGGCGTTCCAGTTCTGAGAATACGTCACGGGGAAACAACGATCGATACATCATGTTTGCCTCCATTCGCTTTCGCGCGGGCGCCATATTCGGACGCCCCCGGTTGCAATGGTACGGCTTCGCCTGCGGATTTCAAGTTCTTGATTTGGCCCGTATTCGACATCATTCTTCCGAGGAGAAGGGCAGCCCTCGAGACCGGAAAAAGGGGAACACGCATGGAGTTCCATGACTACTACAAGACGTTGGGGGTGGCACGCGATGCCACGTCGGAGGACATCAAGAAGGCGTTCCGCAAGCTCGCGCGCAAGTTCCATCCGGACGTTTCCAAGGAGTCGGATGCCGAACTGCGCATGAGGCAGCTCAACGAGGCCTACGCCGTGCTCTCCGACCCGGACAAGCGCGCCGCGTACGATCAATTGGGGCGAGGCTATCAGCCCGGCCAGGAGTTCCGTCCGCCGCCGGACTGGGACCCCGGCTTCGAGTTCTCGAGTCGGGGTTTCTCGCCCCAGGAAGAGGCCGATTTCAGCGACTTCTTCGCCGAGCTGTTTGGCCATGTGGGGGGCAGACACCGCGGCTTCCATACACACGGTGGCAGCTTCCAGTCACGCGGTGTGGATCACCACGCGAAGGTGCTGCTGGACCTGGAAGACGCCTTTACCGGCGCCACCCGCCAACTTTCGCTGCGGGTGCCAAGCATGGACGCCCAGGGCGGAGTGCAATTGAAGAGCCGGACCCTCAGCGTGAAAGTTCCCAAAGGCGTGCGCGAAGGTCAGCTTATCCGTCTGGCCGGGCAGGGAGCGCCAGGGATCGGCGGTGCGCCGGCAGGGGATCTTTTTCTGGAGGTGCATTTCAAACCGCACGACCAACTGAAAGTGAAGGGACGCAATTTACGCCTCACCCTGCCGGTGGCGCCTTGGGAGGCGGCGCTGGGGGCGGTGGTGCCCATCGATTTACCTGGGGGCGAACTGAAGGTGCGCATTCCCCCTGGCGCCCAGAGCGGCAGCGAGCTACGTGTGCGCGGCAAGGGCATTCCCGCTAATCCACCGGGCGATCTGCTGCTGGACATCCAGGTGGTGTTGCCGCCGGCAAACACCCCCAAAGCGCGGGAGCTTTATGAAACCATGGCGCGGGAAATGATTTTTAATCCGCGGCCGGATAGGAGCGCCTGACCCATGTCTCAAAATGACGTTCTGATCGGCTGCCTGATGGATGATGCTTGGCTGACTCTGGAGCAAGTGGCGGCAGCCTGCAAGGTAGAACCAGAGTGCTCACGCAGCATGTAGACGAGGGCTTGTTCCCCCATGCCGTAAGTGTCGCTGGCGTCTGGCGGTTTTCCAGCGCCAGCCTCCGACGGGCGCGGCGCATGCGTCAGTTAGAGCGTGACTTTGACGCCATACCGGAACTGGCTGCTCTGATGGCCGACCTACTGGAAGAAATGGATGATCTGCATGCGCGGCTGCGCTGTACCAGTCGGGGCTGAGCGCTTCACGGATGCGCAAGCCTGGCCGTTGAGCCTGGGCCAACCGTCCGTTGCCAACTCGTGACCCCCCTGGCCCTGATGGACGCAAACACTATAAGGGGGCGGCCTGCAACGCGCGCCCGCAGGGCCCGCCGCCAGAGCCACTCTCTTGCGTACTTCAACGCGGCGATTTTTACTACCTCGGTGCAGCCAGCCTTCGAGTTGGAGTGCCCTTTGGGAGGTGAGTGACCGCTGACCGCTGTGGGTTCAACCGGTGGATGCAACGGGTTGGTGAAATCGTTCTGCGGGTGTTTCGTACTACACTCTGTTCGTTCCCACGCCGCGCGTTGCCTGCGGTGAGTCTGACGATAGGCTTCCGTTGTTCATTGAGTGTCTCTTCCTCGGTATAGTGCCGCAGACGTCGCTGCGGACTTGTCTCGAACGATTACTTACTTGGGGAATGTATGGAAACACCGAACTCCGGCTCCCATGCCGCTCCGTTCGACGTTCCGAACGTTGATCACTTTCGCTTCCACCGCCCGCACGCACATCTTGCCCCAGCGTTCGGCAACGACAGGTTCGCGCTCAAGGCCGAAGCGTTCGCGCGTTTCTTTGGGACGCCCGTTTTTTTAGGGGCACAGACGGTAATCGTCGCCATCTGGATTGGGGTGAACGCCCTCGGTTTCACCAGGTTTGATGTCTACCCATTCATTCTCCTTAATCTGGCATTTAGTCTCCAAGCAGCCTACGCCGCGCCGCTCATTTTGCTTGCTCAGACGCGACAGGCAGCGCGAGACAACGCACACGCCGAGGCTGACGCGCAACACAGAGAGGCCCTTGCTATCGCTAACGAGCAGCGGCAGGCAATTGCCGCGCGAAACGCGGCACAACTGCTGGAGTTGCTGCAGCGGAATACGGAACTGACCGAACTTACCCAGAAATTAACTGAGCGTGTCGAAACGCTGACCGTCGAGTTGCACGAGAAGCTCTTGCAAAAAGACTCGAGACCATAAGCCCGGCTCCCTGCCCATCAAGGCCGAAGTGGACGTGAGTTGCTGGCGGCGACTGCACGCCTGGCAGAAGGCCGGTGTTTCGGATCGCCTGCACGAGGTGCTGTTGGCCAAGCTGCGTGCGGCCGACCACATCGATTGGTCACGTGTCATCGTCGATTCCTCTTCCATTCGTGCTGTGGGGTCGGGTCAAAAACAGGACCCAACCCCACCGATCGCGCGCGACCCGGTTCAAGTCTGCGGGTACCTCAGGAGCAACGCGCCTACGCTGGTCAACTACGGCGCTCGGCACCGAAAGGGCTTGCCTATCAGCAGTAGCATCGCGGAGTCCGCGGTGAACCAGGTCGTCAGCCATAGCATGGCCAAGAAGCGATAGATGCGCTGGACGGACGAAGGGGCGCACTGCATGGTGCAGGTCAGGGTCGCGGTTTTGAACGGGGAACTTTCACCCGACCGCATCTCCGCACTCGAGATCGCCGCCTCCCGTCACAGCCAATGCATCGGACATGCATCGCCAGACCGGCATCGGCCAACGAACAGAATTAACCGTGACATCCTCGCCGCAAGCCAGGGCGCCTAACGAAATCGGCCTCCCCAATTTTTGCACGCTCTCGTATACGCTGGAGGAGCGATTTATCGTGAGCCGCCAAAGAAACCCTTGCCGAGGGAAGCTGCCGAGCTCTTCGAGCAATTCGGGCTTCCCTCGGAGTTACAACCCCAAGGTTTTTAACGCTCCCGAAGCGGAATGGCTGCTGATCCGCACCTTGCCGACGGGCTGGAATGCTCCCATGGCCGGGACGCGCGGGCGGCGCAACGCTTGCTTTGGTGCCTGCGTGCCAGTGAGTTGGCCCGGTACGGAACCGTACCGATTTCTCACTCGATTGCGAGCACCGTTTCCACGATTGCCCTGCAATCCCTCGCCCGCTGCCAGAGGCAGCGGGCGAGATTGCTAGGCAAATACGTCTCAAGGCACTTGCCTTTGGCCCGCGTGCACATCGCCATGAATGAGTGCGGCTGTTCGACATACGACCAAAAGACATACGAATTGAGACAAAAAAACCGGCTACGGATAGGGCCTCTTATCCGGCGAACAGGAGACAAGGCATGGAAGAAGATCTCGTTCAACGGATAGAGTCCAATTCCAACTACCGGCGGCTGGTTTCAGCCCGCTCCACCTACGGATGGGTGCTGACCGCAATGATGATGGTCGTGTATTACGGCTACATCCTTCTGGTTGCCTTCGGGAAGACCTTGCTTTCCACCAGGATCGGCGATGGCGTGATGACCTGGGGGATTCCGATCGGACTCTGTGTGATCGTATTTACGGTGGTCGTCACCGGCATCTACGTCCGGCGCGCCAACGGCGAATTCGACAACCTGACGGCTCAGATTCGCAAGGAGGTGCTGTAATGTCGGCCCGGAACCGTATCCTATGCGCATTGATGCTACTGGCCCTTGGTGGCGCAGCCTGGGGAGCCGGTGGCGATCTTGGCCAAATGCAAAAGCAGCCAACCAACTGGACAGCGATATCCATGTTCGCTGTATTTGTGGTGTTCACCTTGTTCATCACCAAATGGGCTGCCGCCAAGACAAAGTCCGCGGCGGATTTCTACACCGCCGGCGGCGGCATCACCGGATTCCAGAACGGGCTGGCAATTGCAGGCGACTACATGTCCGCGGCATCCTTTCTTGGGATATCGGCCGCGGTTTACCTGAACGGCTATGACGGCCTGATCTATTCGATCGGCTTCCTGGTGGGCTGGCCTGTTATCACCTTCCTGATGGCCGAGCGCCTGCGCAACCTCGGTCGCTTTACCTTTGCCGACGTGGCGGCCTATCGCTTCGCGCAGACCCCGATCCGCGTGTTCGCGGCCTCCGGCACGCTGGTGGTGGTGGCGTTCTACCTGATCGCCCAGATGGTCGGTGCCGGCCAGTTGATCAAGCTGCTGTTCGGCCTGGAGTACTGGCTTGCGGTGGTGATCGTCGGCACCCTGATGATGGTGTACGTGCTGTTCGGGGGCATGACGGCGACTACCTGGGTCCAGATCATCAAGGCCGGCCTGCTGCTTGCGGGTGCGAGCTTCATGGCATTCATGGTGCTGGCGCAGTTCCATTTCAATCCCGAAGCGCTCTTCGCCAAAGCGGTTGAGATCCACGCCAAGAAGGACGCTATCATGGGCCCGGGCACCTTCATCAAGGATCCCATCTCTGCCATTTCATTCGGCATGGCGCTGATGTTCGGCACTGCGGGCCTGCCTCACATCCTGATGCGGTTCTTCACCGTACCGAGCGCCAAGGAAGCACGCAAGTCGGTGTTCTGGGCGACAACCTGGATCGGCTACTTCTACCTGCTCACCTTCATCATCGGCTTTGGCGCCATTGTCCTGGTCAGCACCAACCCGGTGTACAAGGACGCGCTTGGCGGCTTGCTGGGCGGCAACAACATGGCGGCTATCCACCTTGCGAACGCCGTCGGCGGCAATGTCTTCCTCGGCTTTATTTCCGCGGTGGCCTTCGCCACGATTCTTGCCGTAGTCGCGGGGCTGACGTTGTCCGGCGCTTCGGCGGTGTCGCATGACCTCTACGCGACCGTGTTCAAGAAGGGCAAGGCCGCCAGCGACAAGGAACTGCGCGTATCGCGCGTGACGACCATCGCGCTGGGCGTCGTGGCCGTGATACTGGGGATCGCATTCGAGAAGCAGAATATTGCCTTCATGGTGTCGCTGGCTTTTGCGGTGGCGGCATCGGCGACCTTCCCCGTGTTGTTCATGGCTGTGCTGTGGAAAGACTGCACGACACGTGGCGCGACCATCGGCGGCTTTCTCGGCCTGATTACCGCCGTCGGCCTGACCATTGTCTCCAAGTCGGTCTGGGTCGATGTGTTCGGCTACACGGATGCCATCTTTCCATACACATCGCCGGCCCTGTTCTCCATGACCGTGGCGTTTGTCGGCATCTGGCTGTTCTCGATACTGGACCACAGCGAGCGTGCCCGCATCGACCGGGCGGGATACCCGGCGCAGAAGGTCCGCTCTGAAACCGGCATCGGCGCATCGGAGGCTTCCGGCCACTGAGGCCGCTGAAGCCACTGGAGGCATTGACGTCACTGAGGACCGTTTCATGTTGCGCCGTTCCCTTCTCGGGCACCGTCTGATCGCGCTGTTTGCCCTGGGCTGGCTGTTGTTCAACTACCCATTGCTGGCGCTATTCAACGACACGCTCACGTGGTTCGGCATCCCGCGCTTGTACTGCTACTTGTTTGCCGCATGGGCGTTGCTCATTGCCCTACTGGCGTTCACGGCAGAGCAGAAGGCGCCGCGCGGAAGACACTCGCAGTCCGACCCGTCGGTACCTGTGCCGGAGGACTGAAATGCTGGATGGCTGGGTCGTTGCGCTGGCGTCGTTCGCGTATCTCGGCATGTTGTTTGCGATTGCGTTCTACGGCGACAGGCGCGCGGATGCCGGTGCCAGCATGATAAACAGCCCGTACCTGTATGGGTTGTCGCTGGCCGTCTACGCAACCTCATGGACTTACTATGGCAGCGTCGGCCGGGCTGCGCTCAGCGGCATCGGCTTCCTGCCCATCTACCTCGGCCCCACGCTGATGGCGGCACTCTGGTGGACCCTGCTGCGCAAGATCATCCGCATCAGCAAGAACAACCGCATCACCTCGATTGCCGACTTCCTTGCCTCCCGTTACGGCAAGAGCGCGCTGCTCGGCGGCCTTGTCACGCTGGTGTCGGTGATTGGCATCGTGCCCTATATCGCGCTGCAGCTGAAGGCGGTCTCGGCAAGTGTCGCGGTACTGGCGCATTCCCCCGGCCTCGGCATGCGGGGCGACGAAGCCGGGCCGGTCTGGTCGGACACGACGCTCTACCTCGCGCTGATGCTGGCGGTGTTCACCATCCTGTTTGGCACCCGTCACGTCGATGCGGCAGAGCGCCATGAAGGCATGGTTGCCGCGATCGCCTTCGAATCGCTGGTCAAGCTGGTGGCGTTCCTTGCGGTGGGGGTCTTTGTCACCTTTGGCATCTACGACGGATTCGGGGACCTGTTCGGGCGTGCCGAAGGGGTGCCTGCCCTGAAAACGCTCCTGACCTTGAATGGCGATGCGGCGGGTGCCGGTAACGTAACCTTTGGCGCATGGGCCGTGCTGATCGTGCTGTCGATGTTTTCGATGCTGCTCCTGCCGCGCCAGTTCCAGATCGCAGTCGTCGAGAACATCGACGAAAACCACCTGAAGACGGCCACCTGGCTATTGCCTTTGTATCTCCTGGCCATCAATGTCTTTGTCCTGCCCATCGCCTTCGCGGGGATCCTGCACTTCCCAGGGGGCGAAGTCGATCCGGATATGTACGTGCTAGCCTTGCCTATCGGGGAGCAGTCCCCGGCGCTCACGCTCCTGGTGTTTATCGGCGGGCTGTCGGCGGCCACTGGCATGGTCATCGTCGAGACCATCGCACTTAGCACCATGGTCTGCAATGACCTGGTGATGCCGTTGCTACTGCACCTTAAGCCGCTGCGGTTTAGCCATCGCGCCGATATCAATGCGCTGCTGCTGACCATCAGGCGCGCGGCAATCGTGCTGTTGATGATGCTCGGCTACGCCTACTTCCGCCTGGCCGGCGAAGCCTACGCGTTGGTTTCTATCGGCTTGATTTCGTTCGCGGCCGTGGCCCAGTTCGCGCCCGCGATGCTGGGCGCGATCTACTGGAAGAACGGTACGCGGCAAGGTGCGCTTGTCGGGCTGGGTGCCGGCTTCCTGCTCTGGGCCTACACGCTCCTGCTGCCATCGTTTGCGCAGTCCGGCTGGGTGCCGGCCAGCTTTGTCGAATACGGGCCGTTCGGCATAGGCTGGCTGAGGCCGCGGCAGCTGTTTGGCCTGGACGGCCTGGATCCGGTCTCGCATGCGCTGTTCTGGAGCATGTTGGCGAACGTCGGTGGCTATGTCGGCGTGTCGCTCACGACCACGCAAAGCGCGGTGGAGCGGGTGCAGGCCATCCTGTTCGTCGATGCCTACGCGCACAGCGGCAGCGCGCCGGGACCCCATGTATGGCGTGGCAGCGCTTCGGTGGATGCGGTACTCGCGTTGCTGCGGCGTTTCCTTGGCGCCGCGCGTGCCGATGAGGCCTATGCGCGATATCGTGAGCAAGGCAGGGCGGACGGGCGGTCGACCGACGCCGACTTGGTGCATTTCGCGGAGATCCAGCTGGCCGGCGCAATTGGCGCCGCATCGGCGCGGGCAGTGATCGCTTCTGCGGTGAATGAGGCACCGCTCGGTCTGGACGAAGCCATGGCGATCCTGGATGAGACCGCGCAAGCGGTCGCCTACAGCCGGCAACTGGAACAGAAATCGCGTGAGCTCGAGACCGTGTCGGCTGGACTCAAGGCAGCCAACGTGCGGCTCACCGAACTCGACCACATGAAGGACGACTTTATCTCGACCGTGACCCACGAGCTGCGCACGCCACTGACGTCAATCCGTGCCTTCTCGGAAATCCTGCGCGACCATCCCGATCTTGCCGCTGACAAACGCAGCGAATACCTCGACCTTGTAATCAAGGAAAGCGAGCGCCTCACACGCCTCATCAACAACGTGCTCGACCTGGCCAAGATCGAATCCGGTAGCACCGAATGGCACACCATACCGCTAGACTTGAAGCAGGTGATCCAGGACGCGGTGGACGCTACTCGGCACCTGTTCCTGGAGCAACGCATTCAGCTTGCGTTGCAGTTGCCCCCGCAGGTCCCGCTGCTGCTGGCCGACCCCGACCGGCTGATGCAGGTGATGCTGAACCTACTGTCGAATGCGGTGAAGTTCTGCGACCGGGCGCACGGCCGCGTCGCGGTGAGCCTGGAGGTGGTGGGCAACGATTTGCGTGTTGCGGTGCGAGACAACGGGGGCGGCGTGCGTCCGCAGGACCGGGAGCTTATCTTCGACAAGTTCCGCCAGGGCGGCGACAGGCTGGCGGGCAAGCCCCAGGGCACCGGGCTGGGATTGCCGATCAGCCGGGAAATCATCCGTCATTTCGGCGGTAGGCTGTGGCTGGAAGCGACACCGGAAAACGGCGCGGTGTTCGTATTCACGCTGCCGCTGCCGAAGGCACCGGAGACAACGTCATGACCCACAAAGTCCTCATCGTCGATGACGAACCGAACATCGTGATCCCGCTGGAATTCCTGATGCAGCAGAGCGGCTACGAAGTAGGCATTGCGCGCGATGGGCAGGCAGCCTTGGCGCAGATGACCGCGTTTCAGCCCGATCTGGTCCTGCTCGACATCATGCTCCCGTTGCTTAGCGGCTTCGAGGTCTGCCAGAAGATCCGGGAAAACAAGGCTTGGGATCGGGTCAAGGTGGTCATGCTGTCGGCGAAGGGACGAGACCTGGAGGTGGCCAAGGGCCTCGCGCTGGGCGCCGATGCCTATATCACCAAGCCGTTTTCCACCAGGGCGCTGGTCGAGCAGGTGAGCGCCTTGCTCGCGAGCGGCCAGAGAGCACGCGAATGATTCAAAAATGGATCGCGCAACACCGCTTTGGCGTTACGTTGGCGCTGCTGTTCCTGGCGCAACTGCTTGTCGTCGGCGCGATGCTCCTGCCGCTTGCGATCGATCTGCCGGCGGCGCAGCGCGCATGGTTGACCGCGCTGGTGTTGCAGCGCGGTGCGCTGTGGATCGCGCTGGCGGCACTGCTGCTGCTGGCCTTGGGCGTCGGCCTGAAGGCGTTGTTCAACGCTTACCCGACGCCGGTCGCGCGCCTGGCCGAAGACGCCGCGCTGCTTGCGGCCAACCCTGGCCACCGCATCGAGCCACAGGGCGCGCGCGGCGTGCGCAGCCTCGGAGAAGCGCTCAACCTGCTGGCAGCTTCCCACCAGACGCTGCACGACGGCGTGCAGCAGAAAATCGAACTGGCGAACCGCGCGCTGGCCGAAGAAAAGAACCGGCTCGCCGCGCTCATGGCGGAGCTTTCGCTGAGCGTGCTGGTCTGCAATATCGAAGGGCAAATACTGCTCTACAACGACAGCGCCAGGCAGTTGCTTGACGCCGGGCGGGGCGACGCGCCTGCGGCCGGCACGGCGGCAATCGGGCTGGGCCGCTCCGTGTTCGGCGCGATCGAACGTGGGCTCATCCTGCATGCGCTGGAGCAGATCCAGCAGCAGCTTCGGGAGAGCGAGGACGGCGCGGCGAGACCGGTATCCGGATTTGTCGCCACGCTCGCGCAGGGCCAGATCGTGCGCGCGCAGATGGCGCCGGTGTTCGACAGCGCACGCGCCCTCAATGGCTTCGTGCTGACGTTGGAAGACATCACCCGCAAGGTCGAGGCCGACAGCCGCCGCGACGCGTTGCTGCAGTCGCTCACGCAAGATGCGCGCGCCACGCTGGCGAGTATCCGTACGGCGGTGGAAGCCATCCAGACGTACCCGGAAATGAGCGCTGAGAAGCGAATCCAGCTCACCGGCATCATCGACGACGAATCGCAACGCCTGGTGTACCAGATCGATTGTGCCGTGGATCAGCGCGGCGCCGGGATGGACAGCCGTCAGGAACTCGAAGAGATGCGCGGCGCCGATCTGCTCGCGCTGCTGGTGCGACGAATCAGCAGCCCCTCGCTCAGCGTCACCGCCAGCGATACGGTCGACGCCACGTTGTGGCTCAAGGTGGACAGCTACGCCTTGACCCAGGCGCTGGCCTATTTTGCGCAGCGGCTCGCCAACGAAGCCAGCGTCACCGAGTTGCGCTTCGGACTGCATCGTGACGGCCGGCTGGCCTGTCTCGACCTCACCTGGCGCGGCACGCTGCTGACCGCCGACACGCTGCGGGTGTGGGAGAGCGCGCCGTTGCCGATCAACGCAGCCGGCACGGCGCTCTCGCTGAGCGCAGTGATCGCGCGTCAAGGCGGCGAGGCCGTGTGTTCCGCCGGGGCTTCGCCAGGTGTGGCACGCTACCGCCTGATGCTGCCGCTGTCCGAACCTGGGCCGGCGCTGGACATCCCGCCCGCACAGGAAGGCCGCCCGGATTTCTACGATTTCGACTTGTTCCACAGGCCGGGAGAGAGCGCCGAGGCCGACCAGTGCCTGCTCTCGCAACTCAATTTTACGGTGTTCGATACCGAGACCACCGGGCTGGATCCCGCAGCCGGCGATGAGATCATCTCCATCGGTGCCTTGCGCATCGTCAATGGCCGGCTGCTCCAGCGGGAAAGCTTCGACCAGCTGATCCAGCCGCGTGGAGCGCTGAGCGCCGGGTCGATCGCGATTCACGGCATCACGCAAGCCATGCTCAATGGCCAGCCACCGATCGAAACGGTACTGCCGCAGTTCCACCGTTTCGCCGCTGACACCGTGCTTGTCGCGCACAATGCCGCGTTCGACATGAAGTTCCTGCAAATGCTGGAGGCAAGAACCGGCACGGCCTTCACCCAGCCGGTCCTCGATACGCTGCTGCTATCGCAAGTGATCCACCCCCATCAGGCTGAGCACACGCTGGAGGCGATCGCCGGCCGTTTCGGGGTGGCGATCATCGGCCGCCATACCGCGCTGGGCGACGCGATCGTCACCGGCGAGGTTTTTCTCAAGATGACCCCCTTGCTCGCGGAAAAAGGCATCTTCACGCTGAAGGAGGCACGCGATGCCGCGCAACAGACCCACTATGCGCGGATCCGGTACTGAGCAATCGTTCATGAGCGATCCGCCAACGATCCATCCCGATGCCGCCTTCGACCCGACCGCCGTGGGGGGCGGTGCGTTCTCGCGCGATATCGCGGGAGCCAGGCTGCGCATCGCCGGCGCGCAGGACGAAAGGGACCTGCAGCGGGCAGCCGCGGAGATTCGATCGCTCTGGCAGCGCGTGGCGGGCCAGGCGGCAAGCGAGCCGACTACCCGGCTCATCTCGACGCTCAACGATGCGTTGACGCAGCGCGTGATCGATCTCGCCTGTGCCGGGGAGGAGATGGCGGGCATGCGCTGGTGTTGGATCGCCCTCGGCAGCGAAGGCCGCCAGGAACAGACACTGTCGAGCGACCAGGACAACGGGATGATCCTAGCGGGCAGCGGCGGCGCAGAGGCAATGCGCGACCGGATGCTGCCGCTGGCGCTGCGCATCAACGAAACGCTCGATGCTTGCGGGTTCCCGCTGTGCACCGGCCAGATTATGGCGAGCAATCCGCAATGGTGCCTGGACCTGCATGAATGGCGGGAGCGCTTCGCGAGCTGGATCATCGAAGGTGATCCGCCGGGGTTGCTTAACGCCACCATCTTCTTCGACTTGCGGCCGCTTTACGGCGCCGGGGAGCTGGCGCAGGCATTGATGGGTTGGCTCGGGAAGATGGCGCCCGACAACCCGCGCTTCCTGTTCCAGATGACCGCGAATGCACTGCGGCGCAAAGCACCGCTTGGATTACTGCGGGACTTCGTGGTCGCGAAGCGCGGTGAGTTCGCCGGAACGATCGATCTGAAGCTGGACGCCGCCACGCTGTTCGTCGATGCGGCCCGCATCTACGGCCTGGCTTGCGGCGCCCGCGCAAGCAATACGGCGCATCGCCTCAGGCGGGCCAGCGAGATGGGACGCCTGGCGCCGAAGGATGTGCAAGCGTGGATACTCGCTTTCGATTGCATCCAGAGGTTGCGCCTGAAGACACAGCAGCGCTGCTTCGAACGCGGCATGCCCATGCACAACCATGTGGACCCGGACGAACTGGAGGCGGGCGAGAGGCGCCTATTGCTCGACGCCTTGCGCCAAGCCCGTGTATTGCAGAAGCACCTGGCACTGGATTACCTGGACGCTCGCCAGGGCATCTGATCGCGCCGGTGCCGCGCACCGGGTACGGCGGCGTACCGACTTCAAAGGCGATTGCATGCACAGTTTGGCAAAGGCCTTGAGCCGCCGTTTCAAGATCCTATGAGACAGGGGACAAGCCTGCTTAGAATCAGCGTGTCGTGCTTGGCTCAGAGGAGATAGCGTCATGCGTACAGATCAGGCATACACGAGTATCGAGGACGTGTTGGCGGTCTCGCTCGAACTGGCGGCCGCGAAGTGGAAGGTCGCGTTACACGACGGGCACCGCGAGCAGCCTGCGGTGCATACGGTCGCGCAGCTGCAAGCCGTAGCGCGTCTGCAGGCGGTGCTGGACCTGATCGAACAGCACAAGGACAAGTGGTCGCTGCCAGCAGGTGTGCGCGTCGTCGTAAGCTACGAGGCCGGCCAGGACGGATTTTGGATCTGTCGTGCGCTTCAGGGGCGCGGCATCGAGTGCTACGTCATCGATCCAGCCAGCATTCCCGTCGAACGCCACAAGCGACGCGCGAAGACCGACCGGCTCGATGCCATCAAGCTGGTGATCAACCTGCGCGCATGGCTACGTGGCGAGCGCGACCGCATGCACGTGGTTCACGTCCCATCGCCGCAGGACGAAGCGTCGCGGCACCTGATGCGCGATCGCGGGCAACTGCAGAAGGAAGTGCTGCAGCACTGCGACCGGATGCGAAAACTGCTGGCCACGCTCGGCTGCTGGGATGAGGTGGATCACAAGCACTTCGCCGGCCGGCTCGCCCGTGACGAGGTGAAGTGTCACGACGGCGCGCCGTTGTCGCCCGAAATGCGCGGGCGGTTGCTGCGTGAGTGCGAACGGCTCGCGCTGGCACAGCAGCAACTCGCGGAGCTGGAGAAAACGCGACAGGCAAGCCTGCCCGCCTCCGCGCGCCAGCGACGCGATGACCTGGCGCGCCTGAAAGGGATTGGCGAAGTGGGCGCGTCGCGCCTCGCGCTCGAACTGTTCTGGAGGGAGTTCAGCAACCGGCGCCAAGTGGGGGCTTGTACGGGCCTGGTGCCCCAGCCCTACGACAGCGGCGAGAGCCAGGTCGACCAGGGCATCAGCAAACAGGGCAACCGACGAGTGCGCGCGTTACTGGTCGAGATGGCATGGTGCTGGCTGCGTTACCAGCCCGACAGTGCACTTACGCGCTGGTTCAACGAGCGCACCCAGAGCACGGGACCAAACCGGCGGGCTCGGCGCATCGCGATCGTTGCAGTCGCACGGCGACTGGCTATTGCGCTGTGGCGCTATCTGAAAGACGGTGAGATTCCCGAAGGCGCACGCCTGAAGTCGGCGTAGGCCTCCTAAAAGCTTGCAGGAAAGAGGTAACGGCCCGGTCAGGCAACTACGCAAGCACAAACGGTCTGAGGTGAACATGCCCGTCCTCCTCCCGGGTTGCTGATGCAACCGATTTATCAAGATGGGGCATGTTCCTGGTTGATGATTCCGGCGTAATGCGCATGCAGGATGAGGCTGGCCAAGCGCCGGCGGATAGAAGGTGGTCAGACGTCACGTCTGACGCGCGCACAACAGACGGCTTCAGACTACGCCGCACGTAGGAAGATTTGGTCTGGCTAGCTCCAAAGGAACTTGACAAACCAATGCTCATAGAGGGAGGAAGGCAGAGGATGGCGCGGCGGCATGGCCCCATGCTCAATATGCACGCAGGAGTAAGCAATGAAATCCATTGAATCGGTTCTCCACGAACACCGCCTGTTCCCGCCGCCCGCAGAGCTTGCGGCAGCTGCGGCCATCTCTGGCATGGACGCGTACAAGACCCTCGTCGCCGAGGCTGAAGCCGACTACAAGGGCTTCTGGGGGGCGTCTCGCACGCGAGACGCTGACATGGAAGGCGCCTTTCTCCAAAGTCCTGGACGAGTCGAACGCGCCGTTCTACACGTGGTTCGAGGATGGAGAGCTAAACGCTTCGTACAACTGTCTTGATCGCCATGTCGAGGCCGGCAAGGCGACCGGGTTGCCATCCTCTTTGAAGCCGACGATGGCACCGTGGCCACCGTGACCTACCAGGATCTCCTGCAACGGGTGTGCCGCTTCGCGAACGCGCTCAGGAGACGTGGCGTGAAGAAGGGTGACCGTGTCGTGATCTACCTGCCAATGTCGGTGGAGGGCGTGGTCGCCATGCAGGCATGCGCGCGAATCGGCGCGACGCATTCGATTGTGTTCGGCGGCTTCTCCGCGAAATCGCTGCACGAACGGCTGGTGGGTGTGGGTGCCGTTGCGCTGGTCACCGCGGACGAACAGATGCGCGGCGGCAAAGCCCTGCCGCTCAAGAGTATCGCGGACGAAGCCCTCGCGCTGGGCGGCTGCGAAGCGGTGAAGAGCGTGATCGTGTACCAGCGCACGGGCGGCAAGATACAGTGGAACGCGGATCGCGATCTGTGGATGCATGAACTGGCGCAAGCCGAGGCCAGCACCTGTGAACCGGAATGGGTTGGTGCCGAGCATCCGCTCTTTATCCTGTACACCTCTGGTTCGACCGGCAGGCCTAAAGGCGTGCAGCACAGCACCGGCGGCTTTTTGCTGTGGGCCGCGCAGACCATGAAATGGACCTTCGATTGGAAGCCGTCGGATGTATTCTGGTGTACCGCTGACATTGGCTGGATCACCGGCCACAGCTATATCGCCTATGGCCCGCTCGCGGTCGGCGGCACCCAGGTGCTGTTCGAAGGCGTGCCGACTTACCCGAACGCGGGCCGCTTCTGGGACATGCTCGCGAAGCACCAGGTCACGGTCTTCTATACCGCGCCAACCGCCATCCGTTCGCTCATCAAGGCAGCCGCTGTTGACGAAAAGGTGAGTCCGTCGAACTATGACCTGTCGTCGCTGCGCATCCTTGGCTCCGTCGGCGAGCCGATCAATCCGGAAGGGTGGATGTGGTACTACACCAACATCGGCGGCGCACGCTGCCCGATCCTCGATACCTGGTGGCAGTTCCAACGCCTCACTCAAGCGCTCCAGTTCGGCCTCGCGGCCGACAAAGCGAGCCAGCCCGCGATGCGCCCCCACCTGCAGCCGCGTACTTCGGTTCAAGGGGGAACTGATTCTGATGTCGTCTGGCGACGAAGCCGGCTCGTCCACCAGGGCCAAAGAAGCCGAAGCCTGTTTTCAGGCGGCAATTGCCATGGCTCATGACCGGGGAGCCAGCTCAGTCGAGCTGAAAGGCGCGCTGAGCGTGGCCCGGTTATGGCAACGCTGCGGCAAGACGGATGCTGCGCGCTCGATCCTGGCCGGTGTTCATGGGACGTTCACCGAGGTCTTCCGACCCGGCGGTAAACACCTTCGCGGTGAGCTCGCGCCCGCGGCCTCGGAAAACGTCCCATGCCGTGTCGCGTTGACATATTTTCTTAGCTGCTTAGGACGCCTTATCCCTTGCCATAGTACCTCACCAGATAGTCCACGATTGGAGGGATGTCCTCCTCCTTGATAGGTGCACCAAATGCCTTGACCATCTTGTTCACGGTGGCGGTCCAGCCGTTACGGTCCAGGAAGACCGAGTTCATCGGGATGTAGTCGAGGCTGTGGCAACTGACGCAGTTGGCCAAGATCCTGTCCTTGCCTGCTCCATCCTTAAGCTTGATGCTTGCCTCGTCGGCCAACACATTGCCCGACAGCAGCAAGAGGCTGATCAGCATGGCTTTCATGGCGCCCCCTTACACGATCTCGACCACGATCCGCTGCACGACGTTGTGGTGGTATCCCGCCGGATTGTGGATCAGCTCGAAAGTCTGCGTGGCACCAGCGCGATTGGTCGCCCTGGCCATGACCGCAAGTGCGCCGGTCTTGCCAGGCGTGAACCGGAAGCTGAATGGCCGGAAGGCATAGCGCCCATGGTCCGGCCCAAGCTCGCTCGCTTGCCAATTCCGACCGCCGTCGATCGATACCTCCACGCGATGGATGCCATAGCCACCATCCCAGGCGATTCCCTTCACTTCCAGCAGCGCGCCTCGCCGTATGCGCTCGCCTGGCAGCGGGCTCGTTAGCAGCGAGTTCACGACCATCTCGGTGATCGGCATATTGCTATCGGTTTCCTGACTGACGAACCGATCCACCTGCGGAAACTTGCCCTTTGGGATGCGATAGGCAGGGTTCATCCAGAAACCCGACAGCGGCTTGGCCAACACGCTGATCGAGACGATATGCTTGACCCAGTAGGTGGCGGTCCAGCCTGGCACGACGATGCGCGCCGGGTAGCCGTTCCAATGCGGTAGCGGGGTGCCATTCATTTCGAAGGCGATCAGCGTACTCTCCTCCATTGCCTTCCATGCCGGTATGCTCTTGATGAAGTCCGGCGTCTGTGCGACCACGGGCACATCGGCGCCATCGAAGGCGATCTCCACGGATTCCTTGCGGATCCCGGCCCTGGCCAGCACATCCCTTAGCCGCACGCCGCGCCACTTCGCATTGCCCATTGCGCCGGGGCCCCATTCCACCCCCGACACATGAGGCTGAAACATGCCACGGCGGTTGCCGGAGCACTGACAGACGGACACCAACTCGACAGCTTCGAACTCCATCTTCAGCTGATCCAGCGTCAGTTCGAACGGGCTTGCAGCTGCTTCTCCCCCGATCCGAAGACGCCAATCGGCCGCCTTGATCTCGGGAATGGAGGCAAGGTGATACCGCACGAAAAAAGCATTGTTGGGGGTGACGGCTTCACGGAAATATGACAGTGGTGTCTCGTAGTTCGGGGGCCGATAGGTGCGCTTGATCAGCGGCAGCTTGCCCGGCAGCGCCTCTAGCACCGCGGAATCCCGTGCGCCTTCAGGGAGTTCCGGGGGCATGCCTCCAATGGCCCCGCGAAGTGGGCTCGGCAGCAATGGTCCGGTCATCAGCAGACCACTAGCTCCGCACTTGAGAAACGCCCTGCGTGTCGTCATCTTGCCTCTCCTCGGTCTGCCTGACATCACTCTAGTGCATGCATCAGCGTTGGCCCAGCAAGCTGGCGACCTTGCCGATTGCGGCGGCGCAGCTATCTACGGACGCCCTGGAGGGCATTGAGCAATGTGGGAACCCCGCTCGCAAAGCCTCTCGTAGGCCGCACCGTTTCGTCCAGCGAGCTCGCCCGGCAGCGGGGTGCATACCATGTCGTGCTGGCATAAGCACTCTTCCCCTTGGGAATAGAGGGTAGCCATCACCATTGCGGCATAATTTCACAATAATGAAATAATTGGGGGCAGGGTGCCGCTCAAGATCGGCATCTTCGAGGATCTCGTCCCATGCGCGCAGGACCTCTCCCTGAGCGAGGCCGAATTGCGCGAGGCGATCAAGACCTGGTCTGGCGACCTTGCGTGAAACGTTTTCCAAGGACTTTGGCAACGCGGGGTTGTCCGGGAAAGAAATGGCGGTCATCTATGAGCAGTCCATGACAACCGGGTTCGGCCAATCGTGCCGAGGGTATGCGTTGTTGCGCTACCTTGGTGGTGGTGGCGATCGAGGCATGGCCAAAGTTGTCGCGCACGTAGCGCAGGTCGACCTGCTGGTCGGTCATGTGCGAGCCGGCGGTGTGGCGCAGCCAGTGGGCCGAGGCGCTGGCCAGGACATCGGCCTGCGGCCGCCATGCCGAATACTTCCTTCAGAATCAGATGCAGCGCCCCGCGTGACAGGGCCTTGTCGCGACCCGTCTCACGGCCGATCACCGGCAGCACCAGCGGGCGCGTCTCCCCAGGCTGCGGGCTAGGCGGCAGTCCGTGGGCGCGGCGGTAGCGCGCCAGTTCGGCGATCAGCTCATCGGTGGCCGGTACCAGCCGGGTCTTGTTGCCCTTGCCGGTTACCTCCAGCCACCAGCGCTCGATGCCCTGGGCGTCGCGCCGGCAGAAGAACGCCCCCATGGGCGTGCTCGTGACTTCCGACGCGCGCAACCCACCCAGATAGAGCGCCGTCAGCACCCAGCGGCAGTGCGCCGCATGCAGGCGCTCGCGCACGGTGCCGACCGGCATCGCCTCGACGGTTTCCTTGACGGTCGCCCACAGCTCGTGGCTCAGATACCGCGTGATGCGCGGCCGGCTGGGGGCACGCCGGCGCCGCGCGAGCGCGAGCGGGTTGCCGGCCAGGTAGCCGGCCTCGGTCAGCCAGGCGAAGAGCGCGTTCAGGATCACCATCGCATGGCGCACGCTGGCGGACGACAGCGGCCCGGCAAACGGGCGCCAGTCCGGATGACTGCGCGCGAGTTTCTTGCACCGTATGTAGGGAAGCACATACGGTGCCCGAATGGGGACAATGACCGTCGTGCAGGCGACGGTGCACGCCGCATGCCTTGCATGTTCTCTGTGACGGGCAAAAAGCGATCGAGTTGCTCGACGATAAATTCCCGCAGGATGCAATTGATCAGTGACCTTACCTTCGGCCGAGGACAATCCGACGTCCCCGAGGCGTGACTTCCGGCGAGGCGGTGAAATCGCATTACCTCGATCCGCTTGACCGCGATTCCATCGCCATCGTCGAACTCGAGAACGATCGTGTCTCGCAGGGCGGCTCCCCGTCTCATTGTTGCGAAGACGATACTCCGCGGCAGAACCCCTTTTGGTCAGGCGCAGCTGACCTGCTCGACGCTCTGGTGCCTTGGCGTGACCGGCAATGTCTGTGCGGTAACGCACAAAGATGGCGGACGTTGCGACCCTGTCGCAGCTACATATGATTGGACGTGGTCCCTGCGGGTCCTCCTGCAAGGCAGCAGCCAACGCGTGAGGAGGCCGAGCGCAGTCCTAGCGCGGGGCGATGCCTTGGCGACGGGAACCACGACAACGCCGCTCAAACTCATGCGTTGCACCGCCTACGGTCCAGGTGAAAGATATGCCCAGCAACAACAGCAATAGCCACGCTTGTGATGCCAACACCGACCCGTTGCAGCCGCGATCCCGCGCTCATGCGTCCGAGTTCGGTGATTGCCTGCCCTCACCCATCGATGGCGCCGGCTCCTCGCCCACGGGCGCAGGACCATTGCGCCGCCAAAGGCAGCGCGGTCAAGCACCGATTAAGGCGATGCTCATAGTCGCCATCCTGGTTGGGGCAGTAGGTCTGCTGTGGCGCGTACTGCAAGCGCAAGTGGTAGACCCATTGGCGGGTCTGAGCTCGCTCAAGACCGTTGTGGTTCCCGGTCCGCCTGCCGAAGTCCTCGATCAGTTCGTCAAGGACAAGGCGGCCGCCATCCAGCTCGGCAAGGCGCTGTTCTGGGACATGAAAGTGGGCAGCGACAACAAGACCGCCTGCGCAAGTTGCCACTTCCATGCGGGTGTCGACAACCGCATCACGAACCAGCTCTCTCCAGGCCTGCTGGGCGGCGATAAAACCTTCCAGCTGGGCCGGCCAAGCTACACCCTGAAGCCGGAAGACTTTGCGTTCACCAAGCACGTGGACGTGAACCAGGCGCAGCCGCAACTCTCGAACGTCAATGAGGTTGCCGGCTCGCAGGGGGTATTCACCCGCAACTTCGTTGAATTCGGCACGGGCAAGACAGGTGATGTCTGCGCCAATGTTTCCGACGACATCTTCCACGGCGGTACGGGATTCAACATCAACGGCGTCAACACGCGGCAAGTGACCGGACGCAATACCCCGTCCGTAATCAATGCGGTATTCAATTTCCGCAACTTCTGGGATGGGCGCGCCAACAACATGTACAACGGCGGCGATCCATTTGGCATGAGGAATCCCAATGCCCTCGTGTGGAAGCTGGAGGGCGGCGTGCTCAGGCAAATCCAGGTGGCCATTCCAGGCGCCTCCCTGGCGTCGCAGAGTGACGGGCCTCCCCTGAGCGCGGTCGAGATGAGTTGCGCGGGCCGGTCATTCATGAAACTCGGCAAGAAGCTGCTCGGCCAGCCGCCGTTAGCCGGCCAGACCATCGCGGCGGACGACAGCGTACTTGGCCCCCTGGGGTCACTGCGCAACAAGAATCCGGCCCCGACTTACTCTGAGCTGGTCAAGAAGGCATTTCGCCCCGAGTATTGGGCCTCACCGACGCTGATCCGCATGTCGGCTGCGGATGAGGCGAAAGTCGCCTCGATGGATTTGCTTCCCGCCCGCCAGTCCAAGCCCAGTACCGGGAAGTTCGAGGTAAGCCAGATGGAGGCCAACTTCGCGCTCTTCTTCGGCCTCGCCGTTCAGCTTTACGAGTCCACCCTGATTGCCAACGACACGCCGGTCGACCGTTACCTCGAGGGCCGGACCGGAGCCTTGAATGAGCAGCAGTTACGCGGCGCCAGAATCTTCACCGGGACCGGGCGTTGCAGCCGCTGTCACTCGGGTGCTGAACTCACTGCCGCCTCATTCTCCAACGTGATCAATCAGCGGCTCAGACGGATGCCAATGGGGGATGGGCTAGAAGCGGTCTATGACAACGGCTTCTACAACATCGGCGTGCAACCGACCGCGGAGGATCTCGGCGTAGGCGGCGTAGATCCGTTCGGCAATCCGTTCTCCGAAACGCGGATGGCGCAGCAGGGCAAGACCCATTTGCTGGGCAACGGCTTCGATACCACTAAGGAGACGGCAGTCGGCGATACCCAGCGTGTGGCTGTTGACGGTGCCTTCAAGACACCAGGCCTGCGCAATCTTGAGTTTACCGGCCCTTATTTCCATAACGGCGGCAAATCTACCCTGATGCAGGTGGTCGACTTCTATAACCGCGGGGGGGATTTTGCGGACGTCAACAGGGCTAACCTGGATCGGGGCATTGCGCCGCTCGGCCTGACGGAGTCGGACAAGCAAGACCTGGTGGCTTTCATGCTTGCCCTGAGTGATGACCGCGTGCGCTACCGTAGAGCGCCGTTCGATCACCCCTCGCTCTGCTTCCCCCATGGGCATAAGGTCAGTTCTTCCGGGGCCTTGCTGCAGGACGGAAGCACCGGGAACGGCGTGGACAACACGGAATGCATTACGGCGGTGGGAGCGGGTGGCGCGAGCAGCAGCCTCAAGCCGTTCCTTAACCTCGATCCGTTCCAACGTTAGTGGATGAGTCAGCGACAATTCGCGTAGCGCGGGTCCAGCTGACTCCTTATTGCCCTGGTGCGGCGCTACGTCTTGCTGGTCCAAGCAATGCGGTGCCGCTCCCGTGGCCTCGTGCCGCGCATCCTCTTCGCTGTGCAGGTAGCCGCTGGTGGTCGCAATCGAGGCATGGCCAAAGTTGTCGCGCACAAAGCGCAGGTCGACCTGCTGGTCGGTCATGTGCGAGCCGGCGGTGTGGCGCAGCCAGTGCACTGAGGCGCTCGCCAGCACAGCGGCCTGCGCCTCCCACGCGCGCCCGCAGGCGCTCGGCCGCAATGCCGAACACTTCCTTCAGAATCAGGTGCAGGGCCCCGCGTGACAGGGCGTTATCGCGACCCGTCTCTCGGGCGATGACCGGCAGCACCAGCGGGCGCGTTTCCTCCGGCTGCGGCGTGGGCGGCAGCGCGTGGGCGCGGCGGTAGCGCGCCAGTTCGGCGATCAGCTCGTCGGTCGCTGGCACGAGCCGGGTCTTGTTGCCCTTGCCGGTCACCTCCAGCCACCAGCGCTCGATGTCCCGGGCATCGCGCCGACAGAAAAATGCCCCCATGGCCGTGCCGGTAACTTCCGACGCCCGCAGCCCGCCGAGATAGAGCGCCGTGCAGAGCCAGCGGCAGCGCGCCGCATGCCGGCGCTCGCGGACGGTCGCGGTTGGCATCGCCTCGACTGTCTTTCACGGTCGCCCACAAGTCATGGCTCAGGTAGCGCGTGATGCGCGGCTTCGTGGGCGCGCGCCGGCGGCGGGCCAGAGCGAGCGGATGCCGGCCAGGTAGCCGGCTTCGGTCAGCCAGGCGAAGAGGGCATTCAGGATGACCATGGCCTGGCGCACGCTGCCGGGTGACAACGGCCCCGCAAACGGGCGCCAGTCCGGATGGCTGCGCGCGAGCTTTTTGCTTCCGGTCAGGACCTAGCGCGCGGCCGGTTGCGGATCGGCCAGGAAGCGCTCGTAGGCCAGCAGATCCTCATGCGTGAGCGAGGACAGCGGCTTGCCCAGCGGCAGCACCGCCCACAGGATGAGCCGCTCCACCTCGCGCCGGTAGGTTTGGAGGGTCGCTGAGCTGTCGGCATAGCGCGCCAGCCAGGCGTTGACCGCGGCCACGTCGTCGGTCGCGGCAATCCGGGCGGCCGCGGCGGGTGCTCGGTTGCTACCGCCACCGGACAGCGCCGGAGGCAGGCGCAGGCGCTCCAGCGGAATGGGGAGCAGGGCGTTGGGGGCGGGGACCGGTGGTTGAGGGGTGTTTGGGAGCGGTCGTTGAGCGAAGCGATTGTGTCACTGGCTTACCTCGACATCTCCGGCCTGTCGGAAATTCCGGTGGCACCCATTAGCGGGACTGTGTCAAGTGAGCGAACGATACCCGCAGCTGCCCGAGTAGCCGGTTTTGAGCTCCCGTATCCGAATGCAGTGGGCCGAGCGCGCCCGTTGCTATTCAAACAGGCGTGCGAAACCGTACAGAGCACAAGGCCGCGCCGGCCTACGATGACGCGGTGCACACCAGAGGCGGGGCGGCGCAAGCCGATCCCGCCTTTGCGTGGCGCACGGCAGCCGTCCCGTGCGTTTCCCTACCTGAAGCCGACAACATGAGCATCATAGACAAGCTGCACCGGGTCTTCGCCGACGTTCTGTGCATCCAGGAAGAGCGGGTCACCGACGATCTGACATACAACACCATCCCTGAATGGGATTCGGTGGCACACATGGCATTGGTTGCCGAGATCGAGAACCTATTCGAGATCATGATGGACACCGACGACATCGTCGACATGAGCTCGGTGGCCAAGGCCAAAGAAATTCTCGCGAAATACCGCGTCGTCATGTGAGGCCCGCCTTGCTGCTCCAGGACAAGATCGCACTCATCACTGGCGCCACTCGCGGCATCGGCCTGGCCACCGCGCGGCTGTTCGCCGCGGAAGGCGCCCACGTGTTCCTGTCGGGCCGCTGCGAAGAACGCGTGGCGCAGCGCCATGCGGAACTGCTCGACGCCATGCCCGGCGCGAAGGTGACGCCGCTACTGCTGGATGTCTGCCAGCCCGAGAGCGTGCGCAACGCGTTCCAGTCCGTGTTCCGGCAAGTGAAGCGCCTGGATGTGCTGGTGGCCAATGCCGGCGTGCTGGAGGATGCGCTGATCGGCATGGTGACCGAGCGCCAGATGCGCTACGTGTTCGAGACCAACACCTTCGGCGTGCTGCACTGCGCGCAGTACGCCAGCCGCCTGATGGCGCGCGGGCAAGGCGGCAGCATCGTCAACCTGGCTTCGATCATGGGCACCAACGGCAATGCCGGCGAGGCGGTCTACGCGGCCAGCAAGGCGGCGGTGATCGGCATCACCAAGTCGCTGGCCAAGGAGCTGGCGCCACAGAACATACGCGTCAATGCGATCGCGCCCGGCGTGATCGACACCGACATGGCGCGATCGGTCGGGCCCGAGCGCTTTGCGCGCGTCGTGGCCTCGGTCAAGATGGGCCGGGTGGGACAGCCGCTGGATGTGGCGCGCGTCGCGGCGTTTCTCGCCTCGGACCTATCGGCCTACGTCACCGGCCAGACCATCGGCGTGGATGGGGGGATGCTGGTTTGACCTTCGCTCATCGCCCGCAGGCATTCGGCGGCCAGACCGCGCTGGTGCTGCAAGACGGCGCCCCGGTCAGCTATGCGGCGCTGGCGCGCGAGGCCGACGCCACCTACTGTTGAGTTCCGTTAATTCTGCTAGCGACGACCCTTATATTCGCTAGCAAAATTGTTCTCAAATGAGTTCCGGCGGTATTGCCAAGTCGGGCCCCGTTGCGCAAAGACAACGCATTTAGCTCGCAGACGCCCGGAGCGCGTCCATTGCTTGCCCGGGTCAACCGGATCGTTCCCCAACGGGCGCAAAGCCAGGCCGGCAGAAAGGGCGACGTCCCTGACAGCGAAGACAGGAGCAAGGGCCTGCTCATGACGCCCTGCGGGCGCCACGTTGATTGACATCCTGGCGGCACCTGCTACGCCAGGCTTGCGTTTTCCTAGCCCGCTCGTCGCGTGTCGCGTCCCCTCATCCTGCCTCAGCAACCTCGGTGGACGTGTTCACTTCGCTAGCCAAGCGGCGATCCATCGGCGCGCAGCGTTTCGCCCTTGCGCTCGACGATCATGCCGTAGGCGTGCGGCTGCCGGTGCAGGTCGAAGTTGAAGGTGGTGCGCTTGTATAGCGCGCAGAAGTCGAGGTCGCAACGTGCGATTGCCACTTCGTCGCCCTTGGTGATGCAGCTCGCGACCACTTCGCCGGATGGCGCGATGATGCAGCTGCCGCCGATGCTGTCGACGCCTTCCTCGATCCCAGCCTTTGCCACGCCGACCACCCAGGTGCCGTTCTGGTAGGCGCCCGCCTGCATCGAAAGCTGGTTGTGGAACAGCGACAGGTCGTCGTGCGCAGGTGCCGGCGCGTTGTGCACCGGCGTGTTGTACCCGATCAGCACCATCTCCACCCCTTGCAGGCCCATCACGCGATAGGTCTCGGCCCAGCGCCGATCGTTGCAGATGGCCATGCCGATCTTGCCACCGAAGGCCTCGGTGACGCCAAAGCGGTCACCGGGCGTGAAGTAACGCTTCTCCAGATGCTGGAAGCGGCGCCATGGTTCGTGCTCGTAGTGGCCGGGAAGATGCACCTTGCGGTATTTGCCGACGATGGTGCCGCCGCGGTCAACCAGAATCGAGGTGTTGTAGCGAACCTGGCGCCCGTTCTCGCTGGTCAGTTCCGCATAGCCGAGATAGAAGCCCACGCCGAGCTCGCGCGACAGCGCGAACAGCGGCAGCGTCTCGGCACTCGGCATCTCGCGTTCAAAGAAGCTGTTGATTTCCCCATCGCTGTCCATATACCAGCGCGGGAAGAACGTGGTCAGCGCCAGTTCAGGGTAGACGATCAGGTGCGCGCCGCAGGCATGGGCTTCGCGCATCATTTCGCACAGCCGGGCGACCACCTGCACGCGCGTATCGGCGCGTGCGATCGGGCCCAGCTGGCCAAGTGCGACATGGATGAAACGGGTCACGATTGACTCCTGAAATTCGGGGAAGAAAGGGCGTTGGATCGGGCGGGCTGCGCCGGAGTCGTTCAGGGACGGTTGGCCAGGCTGACGACCACGCGCATCAGCAGCTGCGCGCCCCGCATCAGGTCGGCCGGCTCGGTGAACTCGCGCACGTTGTGGCTGAGTCCGCCGACGCTGGGAACGAAGATCATGCCGGCAGGGCAGACGCGCGCCAGCATCTGTGCGTCGTGGCCCGCTCCGCTCGGCATTCGCAGGGTCGACAGGCCGAGCGCATCGCTGTGCCGCTGCACCAGATCGGTCACCAGCGGGTCGAACGCCACCGGTTCGAAGCGCGCCAGCGAACGCTGGCGCAGCGCGACACCTTCCGTCGCGCAGGTCTGGTGCGCGAAGGCGAGCACCTCGGCCTCCGCCTGCGCGAGCGCCGTGCCGTCGGTGTTGCGCAGGTCGACGGTAAAGGTCGCGCGGTTCGGAATCACGTTGATGAGGTTCGGCTCGAAGCGAATCGCGCCGACCGTGCCGATCTGGCGTCCGTCGTAGCGCAGCGCCAGGTCACGCACGAAGGTGGCGATGCGTGCGGCGCAGTAGCCAGCGTCGTGCCGCAGGGCCATCGGCGTGGTGCCGGCATGGTTGGACACGCCTTCCAGCACGAATTCGGTCCAGCTGATGCCCTGCACGCCTTCAACCACGCCGATCTCCACGCCCATGCGGTCCAGCACCGGGCCTTGTTCGATATGCAGCTCGACAAAGCTGTCAACCTCGGGCCGGCCAATCGGTGCATCGCCGCGATAGCCGATGCGCTCCAGTTCCGCGCCGACCGTGCTGCCGTCGATGCCGCCGGCCGCGAGCGCTTCGTCGAGCGGCATGCCACCCACGTATACCAGCGAGCCCATCATGTCAGGCTGGAAGCGGGCGCCTTCCTCGTTGGTAAAGAAGGCGATCGCCAGCGGGCGGCGCAGCCGCACGCCGGCATCGCGCAGCGCGGCGACCACTTCCAGTCCAGCCATCACGCCATAGTTGCCGTCGTACCTGCCGCCAGTGCGCACCGTATCAATGTGCGAGCCGACCATCACCGGCGGCAGGTTTTCATGGCCGGCATGGATCGCGACGCCATTGCCGATGGCATCGATGGTGACCTCCATGCCGAGTGCGCGCATTTGCGCGACGGTCCAGTCGCGCCCCGAGCGGTCGGCGTCGGTCAGCGCCAGGCGGCAGACGCCGCCACCGTCGATGGCGCCATGCGCATTAAGTTCGTCGAGCCGGCGCAGCAGCCGCGCGCCGTCGATGCTCGGGAATTCGGTGTCGAGCACCGTGCGGCCGCTGTCCGCGGTGAGGTTCGTCGTCATGCCTGCGCTCCCGCGCGCACGGCGTCGGCACTGCGCCCGACCAGTCGCGCGTACAACTCGGCATCGGTATCGGCCTCGCTACCAACGAACAGCAGGCGGCTGTCCGCGCCGAGGCCCAGCGCCGCGCGCGCCTGCGGATCCTGCATGGCCGCAATGGCGGCTGCCAGGCCCGCTACCGCGGATTCGCCGGCGACGATGGCGGGATCGCCGTCGGCGGGATTCGCCAGCAAGCGCATCGTCGCCACCGCCGCTCCGTCATCGATGGTGCAGAAGGCATCCGCGCCGTGGGCCAGCACTTCCCACGCCAGCAGTGACACTTCTCCGCAGGCGAGGCCCGCCATCAGCGTATTGAGCTTGCCGGCCACCGCCGTCACGTGGCCGGCGCGCGCGCTGCGGTACAGGCAGTCGGCGGCGTCCGGCTCGATCACCACGAATACCGGGCGCTGCGCCGCGTTGCGTTCCCAGAAGTAGGCGCAGACGGCGGCGGCGAAACCGCCCACACCGGCCTGGATGAAGACGTGCGTTGGCCACTCGGGCAGCGCGTCGACGGCCTCGGCCACCATGACCTGGTAGCCCTGCATGACATCTCGCGGGACGTCCATGTACCCGGGATACGAGGTGTCGGAAATCACGTGCCAGCGGCGTTCGCGAGCGTCGCGGTCGGCCTGCTGGACCGCCTGGTCGTAGTTGCCCGTAGTCCGTACCACGGTCGCGCCGACCTGCTCGATCGCCGCCTTGCGTCCTTCGCTGACGGTGGCGTGGATGTAGATCACGCAGGCGCAGCCGAACCGGCGGGCGCCCCATGCGACCGAACGCCCGTGGTTGCCATCGGTGGCGCAGGTCACCGTGTAATCGGCGCACAGCGCGCGTAGTTCGGGCGCGGCGAGGTCGGCAGGGGTCAACGCGCGGCCGATCCGCTTGCCGATCTCGCGCGCCAGCAGGCGGCCCACCGCATAGGCGCCGCCCAGCGCCTTGAAGCTGCCGAGGCCGAAACGCGTGCCTTCGTCCTTGTAGTGGATCGTGCCGACGCCCAGTGCGGCGGCCAGCGCCGGCAGCGCATGCAGTGGCGTAGGCCGGTAGCCCTCCCAAGCGGTGATGGCGCGTTGCGCGGTGGCCAGCGCCGGCGCGCCGAGAATGGCCTCGCGCATGCTGCCATAGGCTTCGCTGCGGGTGCGCGCAGGGTTGACGAAAAGATCAAGCTTGAGCTGCGGTAACGTAGACATGGGACTTCCGGGTGTTGACGGGGCAGGGGATTGCGCGAGCCGACTCGCGGCGCTTCACGCCTGCAGGTCGAGATCGTCGAGCAGGTCATGCGCGCGCTCGACCCGCGCCATCCGCGCACGCGCGCGCTTGTGGGCGCGCCGCGCCATCGCGGCGGCCAGGAAATTGACGAGGCTGGTCGCGGCTACATAGGAGTCGAACACCTGGTCGCCATGGTGCGAGCAGCGCAGCACGGCGGTGGCGTGCGTGGTCAGCGCGGAGACCGGCGCATCGCTGAGCAGGATGATCTTCGCCCCCGCCTCGGCGGCAAGCGTGATGATCGGTGCGAGCCGGCGCGCGCGGCGCCGGAAATCGACCGCGAACAGCACGTCCTTGCTGTCGATTTCCGCGATCAGTTCGGCATCTTTGCCGGCCTGCTCGTTGAGCAGGTAGACCTCCGGCCGTACCTGCGACAGCAAGGCATTGGCATAGAATGCCAGCATGAAGCTGTTGCGATAGCCGACCACCCAGACCCGGCGCGCATCGGCCAGTTCGCGCAGGGTGGTATCGAGTACCCGCTCGCCGAGCTGCTCAGGCAGGGCTGCCAGCCGGTGCGCGTCGAGCTGAACATGTGCCTGCAGTCTGGCGATCGCGGGTAATGCCGCACCAGTGCGAGCGCCACGCGGGGTGGCAGCGCGATCCATCTTTGCCAGCGGAGACTGGCTCGCGCGCTGGTCGCGCAACGCCTGCCGGAACGCGCCGAAGTCGGCATAGCCGAGCCGCCGGAAGAAGCGGGCGGCGCTTGCCTTGGACACGCTCGCCAAGTCGGCGAGCTCGGTAGCGGAGTATCCGAGCAACTCGGATTTGCGGCTGAGCAGTACGTCGGCGAGCTTCTTGTCGGTGCCGGAGAACTCACCGTAGCACTGGTTGATCTGCGCTTCGAGCGCGTCGTAAGTTGTCATGTCGGAGCGATCGATTGCGATACTTGGGTCTCGTCCCGGCTGCACCGGTTTGGCACCGCCTTGCACAATTATGAAACCAGAGTTTCTCAATTTTTGGCATGTGAAACCTCTGTTTCACGTTTAGGTCTTTCCTGAGCAAGGACGATGCCAACTGCCGTCGTGGCTTGCCTGATTTCGCGTAATCCGTTGAATCTAAAGAGAGTGTTATCTCTTCCTGGATCCGGGCGTCGCCTCGAGGGACCGTGGCATGCATCTTGCGGATTGGTCCTTCGTTCTCTCGACCGACTGAAGAAAGGGTGTTTTATGAAACGCAGACAGTTCACCGCCATTGCCACCGTCCTCGCCACTTCCGCCATGGTCGCCATGGCGCCTGCGCAGGCCGACGATTCCCTGACCGCAGTGATGGCGAAGAAGTCGATTGCAATCGGCATCCCGGTCGACTTCGCGCCGTATGGCTTCATGGGCCCCGATCTGAAGCCGCAGGGTCTGGATGTGGCAGTGGCGCAGATGATTGCCGACAAGATGGGCGTCAAGGCCGACCTGGTGCCGGTCAGCACGCCTAACCGCATCCCCTATCTGCAAACGAAGAAGATCGACCTGATTGTGTCGGCGCTGGGCAAGAACGCCGAGCGTGCTAGGGTGATCGACTTCACGATCGCCTATGCGCCGTTCTACCAGGCCGTGTTCGGGCCGAATAGCCTGAGCATCAAGAGTTTTGCCGACCTCGGGGGCAAGACCATCGCTGTGACGCGCGGCACCATTCAGGACGACGTGCTGCAGCAGGTCGCGCCGCCCACGCTGAAGATCCAGCGCTTCGAGGATGACAACTCGACGGTGGCCGCCTTCGTGACGCAGCAGACCCAGCTGGTTGCCACCGGGGCCGCGGTCGCCGCCATGGCGATCCAGAAGTATCCGAAGGTGGACGCCGAATACAAGCTGCTGCTGAAGGACTCGCCTAACTTTATCGGCGTGCGCAAGGGCGAAACCGCGCTGCTGGCCAAGGTCAACGAGATCCTGCGCCAAGCCAAGGCCGACGGCACGCTGGGTAACTATGCGCAGCGCTGGCTCGGCCGCGGCACCGGCGAGCTGCCCGAATAAGACCCTGCCAAGACCGCGGCGGCGCGCGCCGTCGCGGGTTCCACCTTCGCTTCTGTGTGGATGTTGCGTATGATTTCCTTTGATTTCGGGCCAGTGCTCTCGCAATGGCCGATGCTGCTGCAGGGCCTCTGCCTGACCGCTCTGCTGACGGCATTCTCGGCAATCGCCGGCACCGTGCTCGGCATCGGGTGCGCCTGGTCGCGCCTGCACGCGCCGGCGTGGGTGCGCGCCATGGTCGGCGGCTATGTCGAGGCGATCCGCAACACCCCTTACATCATTCAGCTGTTCTTCGTCTTCTTCGGCCTGCCGACGATTGGCGTGCGGCTGACGCCCGAGGTGGCCTGCGTGTTGTCGATGGCGCTCAACCTGGGTGCCTACGCCTGCGAGATCATCCGCGCCGGCCTCGAATCCACGCCGCGCGGGCAGATCGAAGCCGCGCAGAGCCTGGCGCTCGACCGCTGGCAGATCTTCACGCGCGTGGTGCTGCCGCCTTCGCTCAAGCGTGTCTGGCCAGCACTGGTCGGCCAGATCATCATCGTGATGCTGGGCTCGTCGGTCTGCAGCCAGATCTCCGCGGAGGAGATGTCCTATGCGGCAAACCTGATCGCCAGCCGCACCTTCCGGAACTTTGAAGCTTATATCGCCGTTGCCGTCGCGTACCTGTCGCTGGCCGTTGCGGTGCGCCAGGCCCTGAACTGGATCGGGCCGCGCTTTTTGTTCGGACGCTGACAGGAGACGGCCATGATCGAGTTTTCACTGTGGGACATCTTCCGCAACCTGCTTCTGGCGCTGCGCTGGACCGTCGGACTGTCGCTGATTGGTTTCGTCGGCGGCGGCATCGTCGGCCTGTTGCTGCTGGTGGCGCGCATTGCCAGGGTGCCGGGGGCGGGGCGCGGCATTGCGTTGTACGTCCAGCTGTTCCAGGGCACGCCGTTGCTGATGCAGCTTTTCCTGGCCTATTTCGGGCTGGCGCTGATCGGCATTGAAACCTCGGCGCTGTTCGCCGCCGCATTGTGTCTCACGCTATATGCCAGCGCCTACCTGACCGAGATCTGGCGCGGCTGCGTCGATGCGATTCCGCGCGGCCAGTGGGAAGCATCGGCCAGCCTTGCGCTGAACCTGCGCGAGCAATTGCGCTACGTGATCCTGCCGCAGGCGGCGCGTATCGCGGTGGCACCGACGGTGGGCTTTATGGTGCAGGTCGTCAAAGGTACTGCGCTGGCTTCGGTGATCGGCTTCGTCGAAGTGACCAAGGCCGGGCAGATGATCTCGAACGCAACCTTCCAGCCCTTCCTGGTCTATAGCTGCGTCGCGTTGCTCTACTTCGCACTGTGCTTCCCTCTGTCGCTCTGGAGCCGCAGGCTCGAACGCGGCTGGCAGGCACATGCCTGAATCCGTAGACAGAACCGCGACGGGGATTCGCACTGAGCCCTCACCCACGCCTACCAAGCCTTAGCAAGGCTCTCCAAGCTGCATATCCATGTCCACATCACACGCCACCACCCAGACATTTGCTCTCGTCGATGTCGAGGGCCTACATAAGCAGTATGGCGACAACGAAGTCCTGAAGGGCATCGACTTGCAGATCGGCCGGCGTGAGGTCGTCTGCATCATCGGTCGCAGCGGCTCCGGCAAGAGCACGCTGCTGCGCTGCCTGAACGGGCTCGAGGCTTTCCAGCAAGGCAAGCTGTCGATCGACGGCCAGGTGCTGCGTCACGGCGACGCGAAGGCGATGCGCGAGCTGCGACAGAGCGTCGGCATGATTTTCCAGAATTTCAACCTGTTCCCACACCTGACCGCAGGCCAGAACGTGATGCTCGCGCCCACGCTGGTCAAGGACGTGCCGAAGGCGGATGCGCGCCGGCGTGCGCAGGCACTGCTGCAGCGCGTCGGCCTCGGCGAGAAGTTCGACAGCTACCCCGACCAGCTCAGTGGCGGACAGCAGCAGCGCGTGGCGATCGCCCGCGCGCTGGCGATGGACCCGGCCGTGCTGCTGTGCGACGAAATCACTTCGGCGCTGGACCCGGAGCTGGTGGGAGAGGTGCTGAGTGTGGTCGAGTCGCTCGCCGCCGACGGCATGACGCTGATCATGGTAACGCACGAGATGAACTTTGCGCGCAAGGTCAGCGACCGCATCGTGTTCATGCACCAGGGCAAGGTGCACGAGACCGGCACCCCTGGGCAGGTGTTCGGCGACCCACGGACGCCGGAATTGCAGCAGTTCCTGTCGGCCATGCACGGCTGATCCGCGGCACAGTTGCTCGAACTGCTGAACGCCGGTGTGATCTAAGGCATTCTTCCTCGAAATCGGGGCCCTTCCCCGGAGCGCCACGATGAACCAGGTGGCGTTCGCCGCGTCGGGCCCCTCGTGGCCAGCGTGGGCGACTGGAATGGCTGGCGACGCGAGGCGCGGTTCAGGCGACGACGGCTTCCCGGCTGCCGATCAAGCTGCGCAACCGCAGCTCCTCCGGCGTAAACTCCGGGCCGCGTATTGCCCCGAATGCCTGAGCCACTGCCAGCGTCCGGGTCGGCGCGTCGTTCAGGCGGTCTGGGCCTTGCAGGCGGAACGAGACCGGCGACAAGGGGCCGAACAACAGCGCGCGTTCGAGCTCGGGCCAGCGCGCCAGATCGGGCTCCACGCCGATCTGGCGCGCCAGCGAAACCGCAAGATCATGTAGCACTGGCTGCTGCCCGCGCTGCCGCATCGCCCGGCACGCCGCCAGCCCCTGCGCCATCTGTGTCGGCGACGGCATGGGTGTCAGGCCGGCCAGCGTGTAGGCAATCCAACGGGCCTGCAGTTCGAGCACCGGCAGATAGGGGCCGACCAGGTTGTAGAGGCCGACGAAGGCCAGTCCCCGGAGATCCGGATGAAAGGTATGGGCGTGCAAGTCTAGCCCCCTGCCGTCGTAGTTCAGCGTCCGTGCAATGTCTGGCGCCAACCACGGCACCGACAGGCCATAGCCGGTTCCGAACAGAATCGCCTCGGGCGTTGCGACAGTGCCGTCGGTAAAGCGCACGGTGCCCCCGTCGATGCGGTCGATCCAGGGGCGCACGGTAACCCGGCCTTCGGCCACAGCCGGCAGGAAGCCCTGTGACTGGGAGATGCCGGCCGCGAAGACATTGGCATCGGGCGCCGGCGCCCCAAACTGGTCAGGCGCGCCGCCGGCCCGAAGCACGGCCGCCTTCAGGCCCTCCGCCAGCGCCTCGGCCGGAAGCGCCTCGCCCGCCAGCGCCGCCGCGCGGTGGAACAGCACATGTTCGGCCGGCACGCCTGCAATCAGCTTAGGGACAATATAACGCTGGCGGCGGTAGGCCGCGGTGACGTTTGCTCCGCCAAAAGCGAGATCAGAGGCGATTTCCAGGGCGCTGATCGAACAGCCGGCCACCAGCACAGAACGGCCTCGGTAAGGCTCGGCACCCTTGTAACGCGCGGTATGTGCGATACCGAGCGCGCCGGTAAAGTTCGCCATGCCAGGAATGTCAGGCAGTTGCGGCACGGCCTGCGCGCCCGTGGCCACGATCACCTGGCTGAAGCTTTCTTCGCGCATTCTGCCCGCACTGCGCGAACGTAGCCGCCAGCAGCCGCCCTCCGCGGCCTCGAGGCGCTCGACTCGCGTGCCGAAGCGGATGCAGCGCAGTAAATCGAAGCGGGCTGCATAGCGCTCCAGATAGGCAAGCATCTGGTCCTGGCGCGGATAGGTCGCGACATCTATGCCATGGTCCAGATCGGAGAAGGCCGACATGACTCGGCTGGTGTTTGTGCGCATTCCGGGCCAGGTCGCGCTGGCCGCGCTGCACAAGTTCCATTGTCCGCCGAGCCGGTCGCCGGCCTCAAACAAGATCGGCTCGAAGCCGTGCTGCAGCAGCCAGCGGGCCGAGACCAAGCCGCCCGGGCCGGCGCCGATGATGGCAACCTGCCTGCCTTTCGGATGTTGCATGGTGGGACTATCCTTTTGTCGATGGTCCCAACGTTATAATCTGCCACACAAAATAGCGTCGCTAAAAGGTTGCTAAGCGGCTGGCCGTTCTTCCTAAGTTATTCCTAACCGTTTCCGAGGCGAAGCCAAATCCGGGCCAATATGCGGCTATCAGACGAGATCCTGGACTTTATCGCGAGCCCCGTGATGATCATCGTCGGCACGCGAGACCAGGCCAACCGCCCCTCGATCGCTCGCGCGGTCGGTGCTCGCGCCATCAACGAGGAAATCGTCGAGGTCATCGTGTCCGCCTGGCAATGGCCGGAAGCGATGGACAACTTAGCCGCCAACGGGCAGGCCGCCGTCACCTTTGCTCGCCCCGCGGACTATGTTTCCTATCAATTGAAAGGCTCCGCCCAACTCCGCGCAGTCGATTCCTCAGACCTGGAGCTTTCCCGGCGCTACCGGGCCGACATCTATGCTTTGTTCGGCGGCCTCGGCCTGCGGCCCGAGCTGGTCTCGCCGTGGCTCGCGGACCGCGAGCTGACAGTCGCACGGCTGCATGTGCGCGAGGCCTACATCCAGACCCCCGGGCCAAAGGCAGGCACCGCCGCGGACTCGCCCACGGAAACGGGTGCGGGATGATGCCACTACGCGACCTCGACGACTGCTTCGAGGGCGTGATCCCCTCGATCATCGCCACAACTGCGGCCGACGGCACGCCCAATATCTCCTACCTGTCGCATGTGGTGATGGTGGACGACGCGCATATCGCCATCTCCAACCAGTTCTTCGCCAAGACCGCCGCCAATATCCGCGCCAATCCGCATGCCTGCCTGCTGCTGGTCAGCGCCCGCCACGGCGGTCAGTACAAGCTGGATATCACCTGGGTTTCATCCCGCGACGAAGGGCCGCTGTTCAAGCGCGTGGCAGACCAATTGCGGGCCAGCAGCGCCCAAGTCGGCATGGCTGGCATCATGCGCCTCAAGGCCATCGACGTGTTCCGCGTCGATGGCATCGAACCTGTGTTTTCTCCCGCGCGGACGGATCATGCGGGCGACGCATCGCCGGCGCCCGACCTTGCCGTCCTCGGCCAGGCGATGAAAACCATCAGTGCACAAAGCGATACAGAAGGCGTAATGGGTGCCGTGCTCGATGGCTGCGCGCAATTGGGATTCCCGCATGCCATCGTGCTGCAAAGCGACCCTATCCGACGCCTGCTTACCACGGTGGTCAGCCGCGGCTACGGCCGCTCCGGCGCCGGTTCCGAAGTGGCATTCGACGAGGGACTAATTGGCATCGCCGCCGTCACCCGGCGCCCGGTGAAAGTCAATGACCTGAGCCGGATTCGGCGGCTGGGCGACGCGATCGAAGCCACCAGCCCCGCCGACGAAAACCGCACCCGCATCATCGTCCTGCCCAGCCTGCCCGACGCCATGAGCCAGATGGCCGTCCCCATGCTGGCCCAGGACACGCTGCGCGGCGTGTTGTTTGTGGAAAGCCCGGAGCGGATCGCCTTTCGCACGGCACATGAAACGACACTTGAATTGATCGCCAGCCAGTGCGCACTGGCTCTGGCGCTCTGCGAAGCGCTGGTCACGGACGCCCGCCCGTCAGCGCTCCGGACGGTGCCCGGACAGCCAGGTGATCGCGTCATCCACGTGACGCACCACCCTGTTGACGATAGTGTCTTCATCGACAACGCCTACGTCATCAAGGGCGTCGCGGGACGCCTGCTGGCCTATATGCTGGGTGTCTACATCAACGAAGGCCGGAACGCCTTCAGCAACCGCGAGATCCGACTGGCGGAGGCGCTGCGGCTACCCGAGATCAAGGACAACCTCGAAACGCGGATGCTGCTGCTTCGGCGGCGGCTGGGGGAGAAGAATCTGCCCGTGCAGTTAATTCATGCGGGGCGGGGGCAGGTCCGGCTGGTTGTGGATGGGGTGCCTGTGCTTATGAGGGCTGGGTGAGCGGCGAAGGACTGATACGGTTCTTGCACCGTCCATGAAATAGATCCGATGCGAGTTTTCGGCTGCATCGGGCAGCCGGCGAGGACCAGCTCGCCGGGTGGTAGTCAAAAAGTGTAATTGATGCCGACATTGAATGCTGAATTGCCGGCGCCTGGGTTGCCGACATCGTTCGCATTCCACACGCGGTAGAAGCCGCTGGTAGCCGTATTCCCGATGCACATATCCGATGGTAGCCTGCTGGATATCGCTGTTAGCTGCCGTGCGATCGTTCTTGTGGATGTACGACAGGATCACGCGTCGCGCCCCGACCGGTGCCATTTCGCCGACCAACACATCTTCCGATTTGTAGTTGGGTGTACCGGGCACGATAGCGCCGCGCTTGATGACGTAGTTGACGTAGCCGGTCGCCATCCCGAAGTTGTACTTGGCGCCGATGAAATACTCCCGGGGCATTCTTCCCGGACCGTATCCATCCTTGGCATCGGCGTAGGCAACCCGCCCCATGAAATCGCCCCCGGTGTATCCCAGAGAAGCGCCGATCTGGAGGAGTCGCGTGGCGCTGTGATCAGCACAGGCGTAACGCCCGGATGCTTATGTGTGATGTAAAACCGGGTTTGACGGCGGAGGCCGGCGAAGTTCTCACCTGAGAAGTGCATTCGTGCTGGTGCCGTGGCCCTGAAATAGATCGTTGCGCCCTTCGCCGGCCTGCTGCCTATACACTGAGCTTAGGGGCATCGACCAGGATCAGCTGGGCTTCAACGAATTTTGGAGGCTTTGATCGTGTTCTTGCCGCACGACTGGCTTGCAGATGCTGCGCCCGTTTCGCATCGGCCCGGTCGCGGTTGTTACCGCGACCGGACAGCGCCGGAGGCAGGCGCAGGCGCTCCGGCGGCATGGGCAGCGGGGCGACGGGCGCGGGAGCAGGCGGTTGTGTGGGATGCGGGTCTGCTATTTTAACGCCGAAGGGCAGACCTGGGACAGGTAGGGGGAGAGGCCGGCGTGGTTGCAACGCGCGGTCAATGCCGGGCAGAATGTGGAGTTTTTTCCGGGTCGAAAGGCCCGCGTAGCGCGACGCATATTGCTGCCGTAAATGATTTCTGTGGCAGCTCCGGTGGGGCCTTATTCTTTACTGTTCATTGATAATGAAAAGCCAGAGCGCGGTGCCAGCGCTGATGGGTGCGGTCTGGCATGACTTTGGGTGGAGAGCTGGCCATGGCGTTGCTGCTGCTATTCGCACTGTTCACCAAGCATCTCGTGTGCGACGTCCTGTGGCAGCCGAGCTGGATGCTGGCCGGCAAGGGCGACTTCCGGAGCCCAGGTGGCTATGCCCACGCGGGGCTACATGGCCTGTGTACCGCTGTGCTGCTCGCCGGCTTCGGTGTGGCCCATTGGCTCTGGCTGGGGATCTTCGACGCCGTCGTCCACTACATGGTTGACCGCTGGAAGGTGCGCCTTGGCTGAAGCGCCAAATTGACGCCGAACTTGCCGCAGTTCTGGTGGGCATTTGGCGTGGACCAGTTCGCGCACGTGCTGACCTACCTCGCCGTGGTCTGGCTCGCTGGGAGGCTGAGCTGATTCGTCGGCTTCCTGTCCGCCGGTAGCTGCATGAGGGTGGCGACGTACGTGTCAGCCGATGCCCAGCCGCGGCCAAGGGTTAGAGGTAAGCGGCAGTCTGGAAGGGATGTTGGCGTTGACTGCAGAATGATTGGGCGTGCAAGGACCTACCGTGTGCGTACCAACTTCTGCGAAGCAGCCGAGGTACGGTGACCGTCAAGGACGGCACCGGCAGTCAGCGCGCGCGGTGTTAGCGTGCAGTTCGGCGACTGGTTCGCCGGCGGCCGGCAAATACTATTCGAACACACATGGAATCCAGGACTGCGCGACTCACCGTGTTGATCGATCCAGTAAGAAGAAAGCCTTCGAGACGCTGTCGTGCTCGCTGTTTGGCGCCAGTGAGGCTTCTCGAAGCTGGGCGTCACTATGATGGGGTGGGGGCAGTTGGGCGGCTACGATTCGAAGCTGAACCCTGAGAGGAAGCCGCCGTGGCCATCACGCAGAGCGACGGTCAATCGCGCAGGCTCAGATTGAACCGGAAGTACCAGCGCATCGCGCTGGTTATGACCGCGGCGTCAAAGTGATGGCCGTGATAAAAGCGATCTTGTCTTGTTCAGAGCTCCATCTTACGCGACTGAGCCGGCAGCCGCCCTATCTCGCCAGCTCCCTGATCCTCTCGACGACCTCCGGATTGGCAAGCGTGGACACGTCGCCAGGCTCCTGCTGGTTGGAGATCGCCGCCAGCACGCGGCGCATGATCTTGCCCGAGCGTGTCTTGGGCATGTCGGGAACAATCACGACCCGATGCGGACGCGCAATCGCGCCGATCTGGGATACCACCGAGGCCGAGGTCTTGTTCGCGATCTTTGTGGATGGCGGCAGTCCCGGCTTGAGCGACACATAGAGATCAGGCACCTTGCCCTTGACCTCGTCGGTCACCGGCACCACCGCCGCCTCGGCAACCTCGGGGACCAGCAGTGCGGCCGATTCGATCTCCTTGGTGCCGAGGCGATGGCCGGAAACGTTGATCACGTCATCGATGCGGCCAAGGATGCGAAAGTAGCCGTCCGCCGCCAGCATTGCACCATCGCCCGCCATATACGGCCAGTCGCGCCAGTCCTTGCTGTCGGGATTCTTGCAATAGCGCGCATAGTACTGGCGCACATAGCGGTCCGGATCCTTCCAGACGGTCTGGAATATGCCCGGCCAGGGATTGCGGATGCAGATATTGCCCGCCTTGCCCGAGCCGGCCGGGACCTCCTTGCCTTCCTCGTCAAAGATCACCGGATGAATGCCCGGAATCCCCGGGCCCGTGCTGCCGGGCTTCATCGGGTGGATGCCCGGCAGCGTGCTGCAGAGGAAGCCGCCATTCTCGGTTTGCCACCAGGTGTCCACGATGACCGCCTCGCCCTTGCCGACTTCACGGTGGTACCACTTCCAGACTTCGGGCTCGATTGGCTCGCCCACCGTGGTCATGTGCTTGAAATGGTAGTTGTACTTCGCCGGCTCGTCGGGCCCGTTGCGCCGCAGCGCGCGGATTGCGGTGGGCGAGGTGTGGAAGATATTGACGCCAAGGCTTTCCGCAATACGCCAGGGCCGGCCGGCGTCGGGCCAGGTCGGCACGCCCTCGTAGACGACAGATGAGGCGGCGAGCGCGAGCGGGCCATAGACGATGTAGGAATGCCCGGTGATCCAGCCAATATCGGCCATGCACCAGTAGACGTCCTCGGGGTGGATATCCTGGATGTACTTCGAGGTCCACGCCACATAGGACAGATAGCCGCCGGTAGAATGCTGGCAGCCCTTGGGCCGGCCCGTGGTGCCGCTCGTGTACATCAGGAACAGCGGTGCATCCGCCGGCATCGGCTCGGGCTCGACACGCCTGCCGCGGAACCCGGCGAGCACGTCATTGAGAATGACATCGCGGCCCTTCACCATTATGGTGGCACTGGAATACTTGCCAGGATAGCGCTGCCAGATCAGGACCTTCTCGACCTGCTGACCGGCGCTGGCGGCCTCTGCCACGGCGATGTCGGCCTTTTCCTTGTGATCGAGCAATTCACCGCCGCGGTGATAGGCGTCCATGGTGATCAGCAGCCGGCTCTCGGAGTCCGCGATGCGCTCGGCGCAGGCCTTGCCGCTGAAGCCGCTGAATACCTGCGAATGAATCACGCCGATGCGCGCGCATGCGAGCATGGTGATGGGCAGTTCGGCCACCATGGGCATATGCAGCGTGACGCGGTCGCCGGCGTTCAGGCCGCAGAACTCGCGCAGCAGGGCGGCCAGCTCATTGACGCGAACAAAGAGCTCCTGGTAGGTGAGGTGATGCATCGCCTCATGCTCCGGCTCGGGCACGAAATGAATCGCGGTCTTGTTCCTGTACGCGGCGAGGTGGCGATCCACGCAGTTGTGGCAGGCGTTGATCCTGCCGCCGACGAACCAGCGCCAGAAAGGCGGATGGCTGGTATCCACGGTCGTTTCCCAGTATTTGTACCAGTCCAGCAGGTCTGCGAACTCCTTGAAGCACTCGGGGAAACGATCGAGGGAGAAGCGTTCGAATATGCGCGGATCAGTCAGATTGGCCTGCGCAATGAACTGGCCGGCCGGCGGGACATAGTCCTCCTCGGGCCAATGGACCGCGATTTCGGCCTCGGACACATCGGCCGATTCCTGCTGGGCAGCGTGGCGTGGCGATTTGCCTTCAGGCATGACGATTCCCCTTCACTTTCCATGGCATCTATCCAGGTAGTGTCGGTACCACTAGCCTCCGATAGCAGCCTGAAACGACGAGTCCATATTAAGTCCGGGCACGGGGAGTTGCCAGGAAATCGGCCTGCCGCTGTCCGCGGAGCCCAGAGCTTGCCTGCCGGCGGCCATGCGCTAGATTCCTAGTAGGGGCACTGGAGAATGAGTAATGGCCAACGATCTTCTTGTGGAACGCGTGGACGTGTGGGCGGCGACCATACCGGACCGGCCCGGCGGCCTCGCGGAGGTACTGGAGACCTTGCGCGATGCCGGCGCGGACCTGCAATTCGCAATTGCGCGCCGCACGCCGGAGGACCCCGGCAAGGGTGTCCTATTTGTGACACCGCTGCAGAATGACAGGGAAATCCGTGCGGCTGCCCAAGTCGGCTTCAATGTCACGCACAGCCTGCATTCGGTGCGTATCATGGGCGGGGACCGGCCTGGAATCGCGGCGGAGCTGACCCGCAAGCTTGCGGAAGGCGGAATCAACCTGCGCGGATTCTCTGCCTCCGTCATCGGGGTACAGTTTGTCGCGTACCTGTCGGTGGACTCGCTCGACGATGCGAACAAGGCAATGGCGATCCTGGGCAAGGGCTGAAGCTTGTCGCGGGGCGAAACACAGGCGAACTGTGAGAGGGCCGCCCGACCCGGCGGCCGCGTGCGCGGCCAGGCCATAACCCCGGCGACGCGAAGGAGCACAGATCGGCATGCCTATCTATGAAGAAGGACGCGTGGCGGCCATTGCAGTCAGGCTGGCGCTTTCCTCGGGACTTCCCGCTGCGAACGCGAAAGCCGCACTGGATCTGGCAAACAGGATGATCGGCGACCGTTGACAGCGTTGCCTGTTCAGAACAAGGAGCCTTGTTTATCCCCCGTGGCCCGCGGCCCTCTCGGCGGCGCCCGGAATCGGGAATATCCAGTTCAAACCGGTTGTAGCGAAAGCCGAGCCGGTCGGTAGCCTTGTAGAAGCGCTGGCGCATCAGGTCCGCCCAGCCCCCTGTACCCCGCATGCGCGTCGCGAAGCTGGCATCGTAGTCCTTGCCGCCGTGTATCTCGCGTACACGGTTCATCGCGCGATCGGCCCGATCCGGGAAATGCGCCCGCAGCCATTCTTAGAGCGGGCGCACTTCCCACGGCAATCGCAGAACGGTATGGGCGATTTCCGCAGAGCCACTGATTGCAGCAGCCTTGTGTAAGCGCAAGTGACATGGGGATAAGAAGCCATCACAAGGAGAATGACATGCAGGTCAGCGGTGAGCGCGCGCTGCGCCTAGCAGAGCGTGCGGCAGTGCCTGGATAGCGACGACAGGTCGAGAATGTAGTACTTTAGGATCCACGAAGGCACAATCAGCAGCGGCTCGCGCCACCCTGCCGGGGTCTGGGGGCGTACTGGATTGGTCCTCCAGCCAATGCCTGGCCCCTGCGACGAAATTGGCGCCGCCCGTCCTGGCCGCAGCGTGCAGTGCTTCGGGATTTCGACCCATTGCCGGGCAGGAAAATTGACGATGGCCTCATGAAGGACCCACCAGAAGTTGCTGCCGACAGTGACACTATATCGGAATTTTCCGGGACGGTCGGTGTCTCGTCGGGACGGGCGCCGCAAAGAAATGGACGAAGGCGCGGGTCTTTGCCTGTACCAAGGTGAGCGAATCACTTCGCCATTGGCCGCGCGGAGGGACACAGTGGCCACTGGCAATCGGCCATGGCGGCCACCACCAGCCTGTTCGAGACGATGCAGCAATGGCGAATAAAGCTATCGAGGTTGGAGAAAGGGCGCAGCAAGCGACCGCGCAGGCCGCACGCAACCACCAAGTGATAGCGCGCACGTCACCGGCATGTCGTCTTGGCGACAATGCTGATCGCGTCGGGCTTATGACCGATTATGTGACGCCTTCGCAATTGACGTGAGGCTTTCGCCACCTATACTCCATTCAGTGACGGGTATTTGGTACTCATCGATGATGCTTCGCCCGGCCAGGGCGCGCCTTGTGCTCCACTTGCAGACACAGGGCTTGCAACCAGGCAAGGAGGGCAATATGTTCAAGCATCTTCTGCTGGCGGTCGATGGCTCTTCATTGGCCGAAGCGGCCTTCCACAAGGCGCTCGTATTGACGCGCGAAATGAACGCCCGTGCCACAGCGGTGCGAGTCTGCCCGCATTTCCACGTGCTGACGCATCAGGCGGACATGCTGACCGACACCCGAGAGGAGTACATCAAGGCGGCGTCGGAGGAGGCGACGCGATACCTGCATGGCATTGCACAGGAGGCTGGTGCGGCCGGTGTACCTTGTGATACGACCTATGTGGTCAATGACCACCCATACGAGGCCATCATAAAAACGGCCGAAGACAAAGGCTGCGACCTGATCGTGATGGCCTCGCATGGACGGCGCGGTATACAAGGCTTGCTGCTCGGCAGCGAGACGTTGAAGGTGCTGACCCATAGCAAGATCCCCGTGCTGGTCTACCGTTAAAGCGATGGCATCCAGACACGTTCGCCGTTCCCTGCAAGAGGACGGCTGCTCGCTGAGCACCCATCCAATGGATGGTGCGCCACGGCTGGATGACGAGCCGATATGGAGAGCGGCCTCTTGCACCGAACGAGTAGGGCTAGGAGAAATGACGATGGAACTGCTCGTGGAACAAGTGGAAGTCTGGGTGGCGAGCATCCCGGACAAGCCGGGCGGCCTGGCCGCGATCTTGACGACCTTGCGCGATGTGGGGGCCGACCTGCAATTCATCATTGCACGGCGCAGTCCAGACAGACCTGGCGAAGGTGTCGTGTTTGTCACACCGCTGCAGGGGGATCGGGAAATGGTGGCGGCGGCAGTGGCAGGATTCGATATCGCGCAGAAGCAGCACTGTGTTCGCGTCTTGGGCAGCAATCAGCCGGGGCTTGCCGTTGCAATGACCGAGGACCTAGCCGAAGCGGGGATCAACCTCCGTGGTTTTTCAGCGGCGGTGATCGGTACGCAATTCGTCGCGTACGTGGCCGTTGACTCGCAGGCAGAGGCGGACCGGGCAGCGGACGTCCTCAAAGCCGTTGTTTGAAGGAGCGGCGTTAACACATGACGCGCTCGCGATAGGTATCGAGAGAGGCGTCGCGTGCCCGGTTTGCGCGACGTGCACAGCGCCTCGGATTCGATTGTCGAATGCTCCGCGCGACAGACCAGACTCTCGCCCAATCTCATCCAGCGCCTAAGGTCTGGCCCAGATACCACTGGCATTGCCGGCAGCTGCGTTGGCTCTCCTGCGCAAGGCGGCCTTAGCCTTACGATAGGGAATTGCCTGCGCCCCGTTGTTGCCTACCGCCTGTGGCCTCTTGCCTCAGTCAGACCAGCACGTGACGTGTCTCTACAAAGAAGCGCTGAATCTGTTGTTCAATGTTCGGATCGATCATTTTGTCCGGCCGGTTTCCGTTCGGGCAGGCAAGCCTTGGGGTCGTTCCAAACAAGCGACAAATCAACGGGCGCTCCGAATACACGCTGCATCCCTTGGTATCAAGATGAGGGCAACTTAGGTTTGCCAGCGCAGTTTCGTGCTCGGCATCGCTCTTGACAGGAAGCCTCGACATTTCCTCCGTTGAGGTTGTCACAGGACCACAACAGTCATGACACCCGGGGGTGCACGCGAATGTGGGAATTCGTGAGCGAAGAAATCTGATCCTTTGACTATTCATTGGTGCAGTAATCTGACAGTCGGTCAGGAGCGAGCCGAGGTAGCGAAAGGTTCGCGCGCTACGAGTTCAACTACCGTTCCCCCGGCGGTAGTCCGAGGAATTCCGACGCCTCTTGCATAGCGCTCTCGGCCAGCTCACGGGCTTCCTCGCCTCCGCCGGGCGTCATCAGGCCGACCAGTGCCGCGTAGAGCAAGTGGATCAGGTCCACGGCACGGTGATACTGGTCGTGGTTCATGTCTTTTTCTCTACGAAGCTATCGAGCCGTGTCGTCAGCTCAGGTTTGCGCAACTTTCGCAATGCCTGGGATTCCAGTTGGCGGATGCGCTCGCGCGTCAGGCCGAACTGCGCGCCGATTTCATCCAGCGTGTAGTCGGTCTGCAGCCCTACGCCAAAGCGCATGCGCAAGATTTTTGCCTCGCGCGGGGTTAGCCTTGCCAGGACAGCTTCCATTTCCTGCTGGAGTGCCGCTTGGGTCGCCGCGTCCACTGGGGATATCGTGTCCTCGTCGGCCAAGGTGTCTCCCAGTAGCGCATCCCCGCTTTCCCCCAATGGCGTCTCCAGCGAGATCGGCTGCTTGACGAGATTCAGGACGGATTTGATCTGTTTCTCGCTCATCGCCAAACGGGCAGCCAACATGGACGGCGTTGGCATGGCGCCGGTCTCCCTGAAGATCTCGCGTGAATGCCGGTTGATCTTGCCAATGGCCTCCACAAGATGCATCGGTATACGAATGGAGGGCGCCTTATCGCCGATGGCACGAATGACCGCCTGCCGAACCCACCAGGTGGCGTAGGTTGAGAACTTGTAGCCGCGCCGGTAATCAAACTTGTCCACGGCGCGCATGAGGCCGAGATTTCCCTCCTGGATGAGATCCGGCAACGGCAAGCCACGATTCTGATATTTCTTGGCGATGGAGACCACTAGGCGGAGGTTGGCCCCGATCATCTCGGACCGGGCTTGCAGGGCTTTCGTCTTCGCCTTCGCGGCTCGTTTGGCGGTTTCCCGCAGATCTCCCAACGGCATCGCGGCGCGGGCCTCCAGGGCATGCAACTGTTGCTGAAGCGCTCGCACTTCAGGCGTCCATCTCATCAGGTGAGCGCGAATGGCAGGGTTCTCGGCGGCGAGCGCTTTCATCCAGTCAAGATTCGCAGCTTGACCTCCGAATTGCTCAAAAAACACTTCGCGCGTCACGCCGCATTGGTCGATCAGGATCTTGGCGACGCGGCGCTCCGTTTGACGAACCTCCTCGATCAACGTGTCAAGGATCTGAGTGAGTTCCGCAATGGCGGGCGGGCTAAAGCGGAATGCCCCAAGCTCAGATTGGAGGGTGGCCAGCACCCTGACATATCGGGCGGGGTCGGGCTTTGGGCAGCGAGCGACACTGGCAAGCGTATCGGCCTGGCACCGGATCGCTGCAAACCTTCCCAAGGCAATGTCCCGCCAGCGCAGTGATTCGCTATCAGAAGACGTCGTCGACACCGGATTGCCATCGTCGAGCCCTGTGTCGTCATCCTCCAGCTCCACTTCGGTCTGCACCTGCGCTTCTGGTTGCAGGCTACCGCCTGCCTCGGCTTGCGGCTCCACCATGTGATCGACCAGATCATCAATTGCCATCTCATCGCAAGCAACCCGGTCGGCCATTGCCAGGAGTTCGGAAACCACGACTGGGCAAGCCACCATCGCCGCCATCATTTCCGCCAATGCGTCTTCGATCCGCCGGGCGATTGCCACCTCCTCCTCGCGCGTCAGAAGAGCGATCGCGCCGATCTCTCGCAGGTACATCTGCGTCGGATCCGTCGTGCGAGTCAATCGACCGTCGCTCTGCGTGATGGCCGCGGCGGCTTCCTCTGCGACATCTTCCTCGTTTGCGGAGGGTGCGGCATCCTGAGTCGGCCATGCCGGAGCTTCTGCTGGCGCTCGGTCGACGACTTCGATGCCGAGATCCGCCAACATCGCTAGCGTCCGGTCGATGGCACCTGATGTTTCCTCGCAATCCGGAAGCTGATCGCTCAGTTCACCACGCGTCAGGAAACCGCGCTCTTTGCCAAGGGCGATTAGCGCAAGCAGGCTTGTACGTAGGTTCTCGCTCATTTCATCCGTGCTCACGCGCGATCCCGCGCCTCGCTCCTGCCTGAGGCGTTCGCAAACCGCATCAGTTCGGCCCCTGGGGACAGCCAGACCGTGACGTCCCTGTGGGACTGGCCGTTGGCGGCGCCTGGTTGGGCCGTCGTTTCATCTGCTTCCCCGCCCGGGCAGATGTTGCACGAGCCAGATCATTGCCGACACCGCGGCAATGGCCCAGAGCGTCACGATCACCAGCGCCGCAACGTGGCTGACGGGGCGGCGGGCGGATGCCGCGGCCGCCGCGCGATGCTCGCGCATCACCTCGACCGGAATCCATCGTATTGCCACCAACAAGCCGAGAGGCACCACCACCACGTCATCCAGATAGCCGAGCACTGGAATGAAATCCGGAATCAGGTCAATGGGCGACAAGGCATAGGCGGCGACCAGCAAGGCCAGCGCTTTCGCATACCAGGGCGTGCGAGGATCTTGCGCGGCCAGCCACACCGCGTGCGCATCTTCCTTGACGGCGCGAGCCCAACGCCGCGAGCGTGCGGCCAAATGAGGCAGAAGGTCCCGGCGCCACAAGTGCAGACGCACATCGTCGAGCACAGGGACTGCCGCGAGGGCGAGCAGCAGGGTTGCCAGCACGAGCGTGGCGCTGAACCCGACGTGCTTGAACCCCAGGGCACCAATGATCCCGCCGGCGAAGAACAATGCGACGAGCGTGATGAGTACCCGCAGTTTGTGTCGATTGGCGAGCACCGGTGGCTTGTTCAGGTCGGTTCTGGACAAATTCCAATAAAACAGCTTGCCCAGTTCTATGCCGATGTCCGTGACCATGCCGGTCACGTGCGTGGTGCGGATCTCGGCGTTCGACAGCTTGGTGACCATGGCATTTTGTAAGCCCATGATGAAACAGAGCACCATGACCGTTGCCGGCACGAACAGCCATTCATGGTGCTCGAGATTGCTTCCAAGCAGGCCAAAACACACCAACAGCGCGGCTTCCAGCATGAGCGGCAATGCGTATTCGCTATGCAGGTGCTCGCGCCGACCCCAGTTAATCAGCACCGCTGAACAGGCGGCGCCCGCCAGAAATGACAGCAGTGCCCCCAGCCCGTCCAGCATCAGCCAGAAACTGCCAAGCGCCAGGTCGTCAGCCATGGCGGACACGATCCCCGACATGTGCGAGGTGTACTGCTGCACGGCGAGGAAGCCGCCCGCGTTGGTCGCTCCGGCAACAAAGGCCAGGTAGCAGGCCAGTTGCCGATTGCTGTCGGGACTGCGCACCTTCCCAGTCAGCTTACGCAAGTACAGGATGGGCATGGGTAGATTGGTGAGGAGGCCTGAACGCGGGGAAGCGGCTTTTCAATACCGGATCTGCGGCCTTGCCAGCTTGGGCCAGAAGGCGCGATCCGATGCAACGCGCTCGCCGCGTTTCAGGCGGCGAGCGGCTGCAGTCAGGTTCAACAAATGCGCCGTTTCCAGGATGCGCGCCCGCGCCATCAGTGCTTCCAGAGCGGGCAGCGTGTGTGCCCCTTTCCAGGCGAACAGCGTGTAGTTAGCACTGTCCTCGGAAAGGGAAATCGACATTGATTTGCCGAACACAGCGCTGACTTCCTCCAGATAGAGCGGGATATCGGGGTCACTTTCGAGAAAATTCGCGACCAGCACACCGGTGTCGGCCAAGCGTGCATGACAGGCGGCATAGAAGTCTGCTGTGCCAAGCTGAACCGGCATGCCATCAGCCAGGAACCCGTCCACCAGGATCACGTCCGGTCGCGCATTCTGGTTCGCGACATATTCGGCGCCATCCGCGCAAACCACCTCGAGTCGTTCGTCGTCCGGCGGGATCTGGAACTGCTCGCGCAAGGCGATGACCGCCGGATTGATTTCAATTGCCACAACCTTGGTGTTGGGCAGATGCCGGTAGCAGTATTTGGCAAGTGAACCGCCACCCAAGCCGATCATCGAGATTCTGGTTGGAGTCGGGTGCAACAGCAGGAAACCCATCATCGTCCTGGTGTAACCCAGCACGAGCTTGTCGGGATCCTTGCGCGACATGAAGCTTTGGGTGGCCAGTGCGTCGAAATGCAGCGACAGGGCGTGCTGGGTTTCCAACACCTGGGGCGTACCGTCGCTGGCCGCCTCGGCCAGGAATTTCAGATAGGCCTCGAACGAGGAGCGGTCCGCGTGCATCTGTCCGTTTCCGTTAGAGAGACTTGGGGAGCGCATCCCCCCTCAACAAGGCCGCGATGGTAACGACAGCGGCGGCCTCGTCCACGCCGTCCGCCTGGATGCGTATGTGCGTCCCCGCCGGAGCGGACAGCCGCATGACCTCCATCACGTTCTTGGCGTTTGCGACCCAAGGGCCGCTGGTGAGCAGGATCTCGCACTCAAACTGATTGGCCGTGAACGCCAATCGCGCGGAATTCCGTGCCTGAAGCCCATCCTTTGCGGCCACCTCTATGGTCACTTCTACCACTGTGCCCTCAACGAAAAAAGTGAGCCAAAAGGCTCATCCATATTTGGTGCCGCGTGTGCGTGCTTGGTATGCAGTTTTGCTTACGCTCCGGCATCACGACAGTTCATGTCGGCGGGATACGTGGTAAGCCTTGCAATTGTATATAATGATAATGATATTATCATACCATGACACTCGAGAACGCATGGAATCCAAGACCGCTCGCCTGACCGTATTGATCGACCCGGAGAAGAAGAAGGCGTTTGAGGCGCTCTGTGCCGCCCAGGACCAGACGCCATCTCAGATTGTTCGCCAGATGATCCGCGACTATCTGCAGCAGTACGAGGTGGACTACGCCACCAAACCGAAGATCGGCGCGCCTGGTTTGGCGGCGAAGGAACGTGGGTGATACGTAGTAGGAAAGGGCTAGTTGCCCAGGCGTTCGCACGCGGTCCGCTTCACATGGCGCGCGCGTTAGGCAGTCGTGCTATTAGATGGCCCCAGTTCTCAAGGACATAGTCGAGGTGCCGCTGTGGCAGTGCAGGCGATGCTTTGCGGCGGGGCATTCTGCTCAGGTGCCAAGCGGTGTCGACGATTGTGGGCTGGGTCAAACTTGGCGAATTGCAGGGCATCGCTTACAAGGCTCCCTGGCGAGCAACATCCCTAGCGCCGTGCAGGATTGGTCTGCCGCTGCCGCACGGCGCTCAGAATCCCGCGGATGATCTCTAATGGCGGTGGTGGACAGCCTGGCACGGTTACGTCTACGGGGATGACATTGGAGACACGACCGCAGCTTGCATAGCTCTCCCCGAAGATACCGCCAGTGCAGCCACAGTCGCCTACCGCCACCACCAGTTTCGGCTCCGGGGTTGCCGCATAGGTACGCCGCAGGGCCTCTTCCATATGACGCGAGACGGGTCCGGTCACCAGTAGCATGTCGGCATGGCGCGGGCTGGCGACGAACTTGATGCCCAGGCCTTCGATGTTGTAGTAAGGATTGCCGAGTGCGTGGATCTCCAACTCGCAGCCATTGCACGAGCCTGCGTCGACCTGCCGGATCGTCAGCGCCTGGCCGAGAATGTCGAGCAGTTCCCGGTGAATGCGCTGGGTGGCCGCCTCGTCCGCTGCGCTGGGCGGAGCAGGCTCAGTCACGATGCCGGTACGGGCGATCTGCCTGAGGATTTGCCACATCAGAGGTCGTGCCCCGAATAGCTGAGGTTGAAGGATTTGTTGATCAGCGGGAAGTCCGGCACGATGTTGCCGATGATGGCATGCTCCAGCACCGGCCAGTTCTGCCACGACGGATCGTGGCAGTGGCAACGGAGGATGCGGCCCTCATCGGCAAGTTCGATCGCGACGAGGACTTCGCCACGCCAGCCCTCCACCCATCCTGCCCCGATGGCGGCACCGCTGGGCGCTTGCGGCACGATTCGCGCGGCGCCGTCAGGCAGGCCTGCACAGATGGCACGGATCAGTCGCAGCGACTCCAACACCTCATCGAATCGCACCGCCACGCGGGCGGCGACATCGCCGCCGCGGTGCGTGGCCATTTTCACGGCGAGGCAATCGTAGGGCAGCCAGGCATGGTCGCAGCGCAGGTCCGCCGCGTGACCGCTGGCACGTGCGGCCAGTCCGGTAAGCCCAAGCTGTGCGGCAAGCTGTGGCGTGACGCGGCCCGCCCCAAGAAAGCGGTCCTGCAGGCCCGCATGCTCGTCGTACACCGCACGCAGCACGCGTACTTCCCGCTCGATGTGGTCGCACTGCTGACGCAGGCGCTCAAGCATGGCTGGCGTCAGGTCGCGCGCAACGCCGCCCGGCACCACGGCGTCCATCATCAGCCGGTGACCGAAAGCCTCTCCGGACAGCCGCTGCCAGTCTTCGCGCAAGCGCGAGAATTGCGCCAGGCCGAAGGCCAGTCCGGCGTCATTGCCCAGCGCCCCTAAGTCACCCAGATGATTGGCTACGCGCTCGCGCTCGAGCATCAGGGCGCGAAGCCAGTTTGCCCGGGGCGGAGGCGCGCAGCCCCAGGCTGACTCCAGGGCCATGCAATAGGCCCAGGCATAAGCCACGGTGGAATCGCCCGAGACCCGTCCGGCCAGCCGGTAACCCTCGGTTGGCACCAGTTCGGTAAAACGCCGCTCGATGCCCTTGTGGGTGTAGCCCAGGTGTTCTTCCAGGCGCAGCACCTTCTCGCCCACCACGGAAAAGCGGAAGTGGCCGGGTTCGATGATGCCGGCATGCACCGGGCCCACCGCGATCTCGTGCACCCCGTCGCCCTCTACACGCACGAAAGGATAGTCGGCAGGTAGTTTGCCGGCCGTGACCGCACCCGCCTGCGCACCGCTTTGCAGCGGCCGCGCCCCTGGCGGCCAGAGGCCGTGGTCCAGCCAGGGCCGGGCATCGCGGCTGCCCTGCACGGCGATACCCACCAGGTCGGTCATGGCACGCTGCATCCGGCCCGCGCATGGGAATACGCCGGCCAGATCCGGCACAGCGGGCGCGATACCATCAAGGCGCAGTTCGAGCCATATCAGTCCCCGCGGCGTGGCGTAGGTCACGCATGCCGTCAACGTACCACCGATGGCACTCCGGTCGACACCCCACAGCGCGACGAGGCGCCCGCCCGCGTCCGCCACCGCACCGGCCGTGGCGGACCAGTCGTCGTGCCCGACCTGGCCATGCCAGACTGGCAGCGGCGCGGGCAGCCGCTTCATATCGAGGCTGAAATTTGACGGTGTCATCGGTTCAGCTCCCCAACATGGCGGCTGCCTGCCGGTACCAGGTGTTGAGATAGGGCGGGATATAGAGGCCCAGCATCAGCCCCAACGCGAGGTGCGTGAACACCGGGAGCAGCGCTGGGGGATGCGCCAGCGGCTTGAGCGTGGTGTCGCCGAACACCATCGGTTGCACCCGGCTGAACACCGCGGCGAACGCCAATCCGAGTGCTATCAGCAGGAAGGGCGTGGCCCACGGCTGCTCACGCATGGCGGTCGTGACGATCAGGAACTCGCTGGCGAAGACCCCAAACGGCGGCATGCCCAGGATGGCGAGCGCACCTACCATCAGACCCCAGCCGACCGTGGGGCTGACACGAATCAGCCCGCGGATGTCGTCCATGACTTGCGTGCCTGCTTTCTGCGCGGCGTGGCCGACGGCGAAGAAGATCGCCGACTTGACCAGGGAATGCACCGTCATGTGCAGCAGGCCGGCGTAGCTCGCGATCGGCCCGCCCATGCCGAAGGCGAAGGTCATCAAGCCCATGTGCTCGATCGACGAATACGCGAACATGCGCTTGATATCGCGCTGCCGGATCAGGAAGAAGACGGCCGCGACCACCGATAGCAGGCCGAACCCCATCATCAGGCGGCCGGTCAGATGGTTGCCTAGCGCCGCATCGGTCAGCACCTTGCAGCGCAGCACGGCATAGAGCGCCACATTGAGCAGCAGGCCGGAGAGCACCGCGGACACCGGGGTTGGCCCCTCGGCGTGGGCATCGGGCAGCCAGTTGTGCAGTGGAACCAGGCCGACCTTGGTGCCATAGCCGATAAACAGGAAGGCGAACGCCAGCGTGATGATGTTGGGATCGAGCTGGTGCTTGACCGCGTCCAGGTTGGTCCACAGCAGCGCGCCACCCGTCGGGCCGATGACCTGCTCGGCGGCCATGTACAGCAGCACCGTGCCGAACAGCGCCTGGGCAATCCCCACCCCGCACAGGATGAAGTACTTCCATGCCGCCTCCAGGCTGGCGGCGGTGCGGTAGACGCTGACCAGCAGCACCGTGGTCAGCGTGGCGGCCTCCATTGCCACCCACACGATACCCATATTGTTGGTCGTCAGCGCCAGCAGCATGGTGAAGGTGAAGAGCTGGTACATGCTGTGGTACAGGCGCAGCCGCGGCGGCGTCATCTTGCCGTGATCGTGCTCCACCCGCATGTACGGCCGCGAAAAAATCGAGGTGGTCAGGCCCACGAACGCGGTCAGCGCAACCAGAAAGACGTTCAGGGCATCGATGTAGAACTCCCGGTCCCACGCCAGCATCGGACCATCGGCGACGATTTGCGCCGTCAGCACGCAGGCCGCGAGGAATGTGCCCAGGCTGAAGGCGACATTGATGTCGCGTGCGCGCTCGCGATGTCCCGTCAGCGCCAGCACCAGCCCACCGGCGAGCGGAAATCCGAGCAGAAAGGCCAGCGCGGTCAACTCAATCCTCCTTCAGCTTCTCAAGGTGACGAATGTCCAGGCTGTCGAACTGCTCGCGGATCTGGAACATGAACACACCCAGGATCAGCACGCCGATCAGCACATCCAGCGCTATGCCCAACTCGACCACCATCGGCATGCCATAGGTCGCCGCGGTGGCGGCGAAGAAGAGGCCATTCTCCATCGCCAGGAAGCCGATGACCTGTGGCACCGCCTTGGACCGCGTGATCATCATCAGGAAGGACAACAGCACGCAGGCCAGCGCGATGCCCAGCGTGCCGCTGGCGAGCTTCAGCGACAGCCGCGAGATCGGCATGGTGAGGTTGAAGGCGAAAATCACCACCAGGATGCCGATTAGCATGGTGGTGGGAATGTTGATCAGCGTCTCGACATCCCAGCGTATCTGGAGACGATCGATAACGCGGTGCAGCAGATAGGGGATGAGCAACACCTTGAGTATCAGGGTCAGGCCGGCCGACAGGTAAAGGTGCGGCTGGCCCGTCACGTAGCCGACGACGGCGGTGGCCAACGCCAGGGTCGCCCCCTGCAGCGTGAACAGGTGGATCAGCGACAGGATTCGTCGCTGCGAGATCATGGCGAAGGCGAGGATCAGTAGCACCGCGCCAAGTAGGTTGACAAACTGGGTTAGGAGCGCAGTCATTGCCGTGTTCTCAGTGAGCCAGCAGCAAGTGGACCAGCATCCCGATCACAGCCAGCAGAAAGGCGGTCGCCAGGAACTCCGGCACACGGAAGATGCGCATCTTGGCGCTTGCCGTCTCCAGCGCCGCCAGCAGGACCCCACCCACGATGAGCTTGAGCAGCAGCGCGGGCAGCGCCAGCAGCATGGCCAGGGGAGCGTGCGCTTCGGCAACGCCCCAGGGAAAGAACAGCGCCAGGCCGATGCAGGAATAGGCGAACAGCTTGAGGCTCGCCGCCCATTCAAGGAGTGCCAGATGCCGACCCGAGTATTCGAGAATCAGCGCCTCGTGGATCATCGTCAGCTCGAGGTGAGTGGCGGGATTGTCGACCGGTATACGGGCATTCTCGGCCAGAGATACCATGGTGAACGCAACGCCGGCAAACGCCAGGCCCGGGTAGATGGCCAGGTCCCGGTGGGCGATCGTCTCGACAATGGTGGTGAGCGAGGTCGACTTGGAGATCAGCGAGGCGGAGAACAGCACCATCAGCAGCGCCGGTTCCGCCAGGAAGCCGATCAGCATCTCGCGCCGCGCGCCCAGCGTTCCAAAGGCGGTGCCAACGTCCATCGCTGCCAGCGAGATGAAGACCCGCGCCAGCGCGAACAGGCCGACCAGGGCGATCGCGTCGGCGGCCGGTGCCAGTGGCAGGTCCGTGGAAACGGTAGGGATGATAGAGCAAGCGAGCGCCATGCAGCCGAACACCACATAGGGCGTGGCGCGGAACAGCGGCGACGCATTATCTGCGACCACCGATTCCTTGTTGAATAGTTTGTGCAGCATTCGATACGGTTGCCAGAGGCTGGGCGCCGACTTGTTCTGCAGCCAGGCCCGCCACTGGTTGACCCAGCCGATCAGTAGTGGCGCCAGCGCGATCGAGATCACAATCTCGAGTAGCTGTGACAGGATTCCGGTCAGGTTCATGCAACCCTCATCGCATCACGGCCAGTAGCGTGGCGGCCAGGGTCACGAAGCTGTACAGCAGGTATGCCGAGATGCGTCCCTGTTGCATCAGGCCGATCAGCCGGGCCAGATACGACGCCAGATCGATCACGGGGACATACATCCAGCGCCAGAAATGATCCGCCACTGTGACCCGGTAGTGCGGCTGCTCATCGAATGGCGATGGCAGGTCGCGGCGCATCCGGAAAAACGGTTCAAAGATCTGGCGGATCGGCTGACCGAAACCCTCGGCGGTGTCCTGCATGCGCGCGGTGCCCCATGGGAAGCCGCAAGCCCAGGGCGGGCTGCGGCGAAGCCGACCGTGGTAGAAGCGGCGCACCAGCAGGTAGGCGAGGGCAACGCTGGCCAGAATGCCGAGCAGGAAAATGACCGGCCCATAGCTGGCCTGAGCCAGGCCATTGGGCGCCAGCAGCCAGCCGCTGGCGGCGGTCCGGGCGCCGAGTCCGCTTGCCACCAGTTGCTGCGTCACCGGATCGATCAACTGGACGAATTGGGTCGGCAGCAAGCCAAGCGCGACACAGCCCAGCGCGAGCCACAGCATGCCCGCGCGCTCCCAGCGGCCGGCGTCGTGCGCGTCGGCCAGCTTGAGCTCACGGGGCTGGCCGAGGAAGATCACACCGAAGAACTTGACCATGGTGTAGCCGGCCAGTGCCGCCACCAGCGCGATCAGCGCGGCGACCACCGGGATCAGCATGGTCAGTATCGGCTCCGGAAGGCCCGGCGTGAACAGGAAGCTTTGCAGCAGTAGCCACTCCGAGACGAAACCGCCGAGCGGCGGCAGCCCCGCGCTGGCCAGTACGCCCAGTAGCGTAAGCCAGCCCACCCATGGCATATAACGAATCAAGCCGCCCAGCTTGCCCAGGCTTCTCTGCTCGGTGGCATGCAACACGCTTCCGGTCCCCAGAAAGAGCAGACTTTTGAAGAACGCATGGCTGGCGACATGGTAGAGCGCAGCCGTCAGGGCCAGGGCGGCCATTGGCTTCATGCCGTAGGCCGAAAACAGCAAGGTCAGGCCCATGGCAACGAAGAGCAGGCCCATGTTCTCGATCGACGAATAAGCCAGAAGCCGCTTCATGTCGGTTTGTACCGCGGCAAAGACCACGCCGAACAGCGCCGTGGCCAATCCAATGGCCAGCAGCAATCCGCCCCACCACCACAGACGCACCTGCAGCAGGTCGAAGGACACGCGCAGCAGGCCGTAGATGGCAGTGTTGAGCATGACGCCGCTCATCATTGCCGATACCGGTGACGGCGCTGCCGGATGCGCCTCCGGCAGCCAGACGTGCAGAGGCAGGACGCCGGCCTTGGCGCCAAATCCGAACAGGGCGAGCAGGAAACCGACGGAGGCCCAGAACGGCGTCAGCGCCTGGGCTCGCATGTTGGCAAACGTATAGTCGCCGGTGTTGGCCTGCAGCACGCCAAAACACAGCAGGATGGCGATCGCCCCGATGCGCGCCATCGTGATGTAGAGATAGCCGGCGGCGCGCACTTCGGCGATGCGGTGGTTGGCGGTCACCAGGAAGAACGATGACAGCGCCATGGTTTCCCACATCACCATAAAAGAGTATGCGTCGTCAGCCAGGATCACTCCAGCCATGCTGGCAAGGAAGAGGTGGTATTCAAGACAAAGCAGGCCCGGCGGCGTGCCTTCCCCCTTGCGGAAGTAGCCAGCCGCAAACGTCGAGATGCCGGCCGCTGCTCCCCCCATTGCCATCAGGAAGTAGGCCGACAGGCTGTCAAGCCGGACGTGGAACGGCAGCGCGGGCAGGCCAATGGGCAGCACGGCGGCCTCGGGCGTGCCGATCACGGCGTGGAGCGCCAGACCGAACAGCGCCAGCCCTAGAAGTCCTCCGATGGGGAATAGCACGTGGGATACCAGAGCAAGCCGATGCAGCGCCAGGACCCCAGTCACGCCGACAAGCAGCCAGGCCCCAACCACAACCAGCATCCAGTCGAGATGGAGCCATTGCGTGAGAGGGGGCACGCTGCTCATGGGTCAGGCTCCGCGACGGGTTGCACGGCGCTTGGCGGGAGGTGCCGCGCCGCGCCGCGACGGCGCGCCCACCGACCGCCTCTCATTACCAATGGCTTCTGCTTTGTCCGTGTCCACGCCGCTGGGGACGTACTGGACGCCGTGCTGGGCCAGGTAGTCGCGGATAAGGTGCCGAATCACCTGCGAAGCCGTCAGATCCTGCTGTGCACAAAGGCGCTCAAAGGCAGCCTTCTTGTTGGGATCGATGAGCAGCGTAAGCCGAGCGGTCTTTTGCTCCATGGGAGCCTCAACATGGCAATACGATGATTACATGAATCACATCATAGATGATGGCCATGCGAATCCAAAGGGCTAGACGTTGCCATTCCTTGGCCACCGGCGGATCCGACCGACGCTCGCGCTACTTATGCGCTGGAGCGCTCAAATTTCATGGACTAGCCGGACACCCGGTGATCCGACGCCACGCTCCGGGGCGAATTGGCCGGCGCTGGGGTCCCCCCCGCGACGGCGCCGCAAGCGGGGCCAACAAGCGCATTTACTTTACAAGTGGGTCGCTCCAAGACTACGAAGGCAGGTGATGGCACCTCGAACACGAGTTGCGCAGCGAGGTTTGACCTAGCTCAAGGATTTCTCGCTCTGGCCAACTCCATGTCGCCTCATCTCCTATAGTTTTCCGGCACATGCCGACTACCGCCCCAGTGACCGCAGCAGGCTTGCTACGGGGTAGCCGGGCATGACAATCACCCTCTGCAGGAGACAGCGATGCTGAGGCCCCACGAGATCGCAGCCCTGATGGTTCTATGTGATTCGGAAGATCACCGTGAACTGGATCCTGCCGATATTGGCGCGCTCGTCGAGCGCCAACTGCTCCGCCTCGAGTCTGCGACAGCAGATCACAGACAGGTACGTGTGACTGGAGGGCGTCGACGCCTTCTGGATGCAGTTGGCAAGCGCCGCTAGAGGCAGCGTTCAGTGTCGGCCCGGATGCGCGGAGCTTCCGTCTGCAGAGGATTCCTCCTCCAGGAACGTCGCGGCAGCCGACGCCGGTGCTGAAGTCCAAAGTGTTTCCAATGCCTTCACTCGCCGAACTTTCTCGCGCGAAATGCCCAACTGCCTCGCGGCTCCTCACAGCTATTCGGGGCACTGCAGCCAATGTCGAATCGTCGGCGCATCACATCTGCTTCGTCTTGCGCCATCGTTGTCAGCAGCGAGGTAACGAACTCGCGCATCCGCGCATCGGCCAGTGCCTCGAAGGGATCCGGCACAGCATGATCTTCGATCAACTCGGCGAGTCTGCAAGCGATTGTGGTTCCCTACCCCACGCGCTCCCCGATGCCCAAATGTGAGGGTCTTCGCGGCGCTGGCGGCAGTCCCTTGATAACTTAAGATCCGCGCTCCGGTCTCCGAGGCGAGTTTCGCGTGTCCGATAGGCAACGGCCACCGCCAGGCACACCAGCCTCAGGAGCAGCGGTAGCCATAGCTTCTGCGAGAAGGACAGTTTCGTTGTCCAGCATGGATCTCTTCGAACTGCCAGTACGCCTCGCAGCGCTCGATGTCTGGATTCATGATGTCATCTCGCCTGATCGGGGCCTATTGTAGGTTCCCGCCTTCAACTCGTCGGCCGTCGCAGACACACGCGCTGGATCTGAGCACCGTGCGTAGAATTGCCACCTATGGCTCGCGACTGCGGGCTCTCAGTTGCTTGCGTGAGCGAGCATATTCACGCATCAGATGTGATACAGGCCCCGCATGAACCCTGAATGGATGACGAGTTCCCTGGATATCAGAACAAGCTATTTCTTTGCTTTGGTATCGCATGGCCTGCTGGCCGGCATCCTGGCGAGCTTCTGGCGCCCGGGCCGTGCCGACAAGGGCTTGGGCTGGTGGATCTTCGATGGCCAGCAGCTTGCGCTGGCATAGCTGCTGCTTCTCGCGTGGGGCAAAGTGCCTTCGTGGGTGATACTGGTGGGATCGAACTTGCTGATCGTCTGCAATCTCCCCACGATCGAAACCGGGTTGCGGGCCTTTCGGCGCGATCCGGTCTGGCCCGGGCTGGTGACGCCCTGGTTGGTCGCCGGATCGGTCTTCCTGGCCTGGGCCATCACCTGGCAAGAAGGGTGGACGTACGCCCAGCGCGTCATCGGGTTTTCGGCTGCTTTCCTGATCCAGCTTGCACTCTTCCTGGCGTATGTGCTGAGCCTGCGCGGCCCCGGGCTTCGCATGGTTCAGGGGCTGCTGCTTTTCGCCACTCTGCTGGTGGGCGCCGCACTGCTTGGCCGCATGTTCCACGTCCTGCGCCATATGGATGCCGTGACATCCTGGCAACAGGACGCCTGGCTACCACTACAAACCTTCACGGCAGTGTTTGCCGCGTTCCTGCGCACCAAAGCCGCACCGAGCAGCGCTTGCGGGCGGCCAATCAGGATATTGAACGCCGTGCAAACTTCGACCTGCAAACCGGTCTCATGTCCCGTTCGTATTTCGAGATCCAGGCTCCCCTGGCCATTGCAGCGTCCGCGCCCGGCAATAGGGCGCTGACGTTCCTGCTGCTCGATGTGGACAACTTCAAGGCCATTAACGACACGTTCGGTCATCTGCAAGGTGACGACGTGCTGGCGAGTGTCGGCGAGGTCCTGCGGCACAACACGCGCGGCAGCGACCTGGTGGGCCGACTTGGCGGCGATGAATTTGCGATCGTGCTGCGCGATGTAGAGGGTAGTGACGCGATCGAACTGGCGGAGCGGATTCGCATTCAGGCTCAATCGATCCGGATGCCTGATGGCAGCGCTGTCTCACTGAGCATTGGCCTGTGCGGACTACCTCCGGCCCCGGACTTCGAGGCGGCTTACCGCTATGCCGATGCGGCGCTCTATGCGGCCAAGCAGGCCGGACGCGGGCGCGTGGTCTCGCATGATCCGTTCAATGTGTCGCACGGCATTGCGCAGCCCATTGGCGCTGTAGCATAGCACCACCATTGCGAATGGAATTCAGCCACTGAGGACATGCAGCAAGAGATGCTCGCCATTTCACACAACGCCCGTATCGCGAAAATTGGATTGGATGGTGGCAGCCCGGCTGCCGTCCGTTGCGTTTCCCCTGAAGCCCGACAACATCAGCAATATAGACAAGCTGCGCCGTACCTTCGCCGACGTCCTGGGCATCCAAGAAGAGAGGGTTACCAACGAGCTCACATACAACATCATCCCTGAAGGGGATTCGGTGGCGCACATGGCATTGGTTGCCAAGATCGAGAACCTGTTCGAGATCATGATGGACACCGATGACATCGTCGACATGAGTTCGGTGGCCAAGGCCAAGGAAATCCTCGTGAAATACCGGGTCATCCTGTGAGGTTCGCCGTGCTGCTCGAAGACAAGATCGCACTCGTCACCGGCGCCACCCGCGGCATCGGCCTGGCCACCGCGCGGCTGTTCGCCGCCGAAGGCGCGCACGTATTCCTGTCGGGCCGCTCCGAGGAACGGGTGGCGCAGCGGCACGCGGAGCTGCTCGACCCATGCCGGGCGCGAAGGTGACGCGGTTGGAACGTCAGCCAGCCCGAGAGCGTGCGCAACGCGTTCCAGTCCGTGTTCCGGCAGGTCAAGCGCCTGGATTGCTGGTGGCCAACGCCGGGGTGCTGGAGGACGCGCTGATCGGCATGGTGACCGAGCGCCAGATGCGCCATGTCTTCGACACCAATACCTTTGGCGTACTGCATTGCGCGCAGTACGCCAGCCGCCTGATGGCGCGCGGCCAGGGTGGCAGCATCGTGAACCTGGCCTCGATCATGGGCACCAACGGCAATGCCGGCCAGGCGGTCTACGCGGCCAGCGAGGCGGCGGTGATCGGCATCACCAGGTCGCTAGCCAAGGAGCTGGCGCCGCAGAATATCCGCGTCAACGCGATCGCGCCCGGCGTGATCGACACCGACATGGCGTGTTCGGTGGGGCCCGAGCGCTTCGCGAGCATCGTGGCCTCGGTCAGGATGGGCCGGATGGGACAGCCGCTGGATGTGGCCCGGGTCTCGGCGTTCCTGGCCTCCGACCTATCCGCCTACGTCACCGGCCAGACCATCGGCGTGGATGGGGGGATGCTGGTTTGAATCGTTGCTGCAGGCATTCGGAGCCAGAGCATGGGGCTGCCGGCGTGGCAGCGGGCGGTCAATGCGGGACAGCGTGTGGAGCTCTTCCGGGTTGACAAGGCCAGGAAACAAAGCTCTGGGTACTTGTCGCGCTATACCAAGCCGCCGATCCCTGTCGGGGTATTTATGCCAAAGGTATCCACATAGCGGTGGGCAGTCAGGGGCGCCGCATGCCAATGTCTCTAGTCTTGGCTGGACAGTTTTTCCTCACAGATTTGCTTGTGTAGCTTCGCGAAACGCTCTTGCACGTTTTCCCCGAAGAGCGGATCGGGCCTCGCTGGAGCGGCAGCGGCAACGGCTGCCCAATCCTCTTCTGTCAGCAGTTGAGCAGCGCGCGGCATTGCGTGTCGCTCCTCAGTCGAGAGGTGGTTGCGATAGTAAACAAGATACATGGCTGCGGCTGCCTCCAGAGCCGCGCGCGAACTTACGACATCTCCCTCGGCTTCATTAAGGCGGTCTAAAAGCGCTTCGCCCACAGTGGCAATCACACGATGCTCTTGCTGGAGCCGGTTAACCACGACCTGCATGCCGGGATCTCGCTCAGCGAGGCGTGCGTACGCGATATCCTCGCGAGGATGGTGAACGCGATCGCAAAAATTCCGCATGTAATAAACGACCGTGCCCATCAAATTGTAATTTGGCCGCTCTCCACGGTGAAAAGCGCCTACCTGCTCTTCCAGCAGGTCTAGTAGCCGAGCGAAATTGAGATGCTCGGCATGCCATACAGCAAGCGGATTGGCCATGGCGCGCTCCACGAAAAGGGGTTGACTTCAACTTGCGCTCGAACGCCTTATCGACATCAAACGCCCTTAGTTAATACAATAGTCTTCAATACACAGTCATAGCTGATATAGATCAATGGATGGAATCATATCTCAACTTGGCAGCGTACCGCGGGATCCTCAATGGCGGTTTTGGGCATTAATAGGGATGCGCTCGTTGAGGTTATCCAGGCCAGCATTACCTTGTGTAAGTAAAAATACCTTGGAAAAACTCAACTGCGACGCACGTGTCGTCTGCGCCTCGATTCGCATCGAGTTACCGTTTCGTTCCATCGAGGTACTGCAGTTGCATGCGATTCCTTCTGTCAGTGTGAGAACAATACAGGGACTCCGGTGTGACGCATCAACGTCCGCGTTGTCCCGCCGATCACAAGCTCCCGCATGCGGGAGTGGCCATACCCCCCCGCCACCAGGAAGTCCGCGGCAAGCTCCCCGAGCACATCGCAGATAACCGCACCAACGGGCAAGGAAGTCTGCTCGGTCCGCACGGCGGCAACGATGCCATGGCGCTGCAGGTAATGACGCAGCCCCGCGACCGGGTCCGATTTCGCATCTGGTCTGCCGGCTCGGTCCCATACCGCAAGTATCGTTACCTGCCTGGCGCGAAGAAGCAGGGGCATCGCATCGGCTACCGCTCTGGCGGCTTCGCGCTGGCCGTCCCATGCAATCACGACGTGGCCCCCATGCAGGCGGCGGACCTCGTCAGGCAGGACGACCACCGGCCGCCCCGCATTCAGCAGCACATATTCGGCCACCTCGGCCGCAAGCGATGGCACGACGCCGCCTGTGGCGGCCGGCCGCGCGAGCAGGACGATATCGGCTACGCGGGCCTCCTGCGCCAGGACCCAGCCGGTCTCCTCCGCCACGACGTGATGCGAGAACGTGATCGCGGGTGCGGCATCAGCCAACGTATTGCCCAGTAACTCCCGGTACGACGCGACTTGGTTCAGCAGGCGGCGGCGCGCAAGTTCTGCGTACCACGCCGCATCGTCGCCGGCGCCACGCACGGGATCGATTCGCAGGCCAGTCGCGCTGGCACCAATGACATGCGCTCCAAAGCAGGAAGCCAGGTCCGCAGCCATGCGGATACGGGCCACGCACCCCGCGTCTGGACCAAGCTCGACAACGATCGTCCGGTAGTCCATCAGAGTGCCTCCGCCTGTGCGAGGGAATGCGGCGCAATGCGCGCCCAGATGCTCGCCCGCACAGCTTGGTCGGCTCGCGGCTTGGGGGGGCGCAGAAAATTGGGCGCGCCGGCACAACCGCTGCAGACGATGCAAAGTAATCCGACGCTGCATCGCCGAAGGAAGGCCCCATAGCGAGACCGTGGAAGCGCTTTCATGGCAGTAACAGACCAGTCTGGGCTGTCTTCGCTTCAGCGCGAGAAGAGCACAGGTACCGTCATCGAGTCCAGAAGCGTACGCGTGACTCCGCCAAGCACGAGTTCGCGCATGCGACCGTGTCCGTAAGCACCCATCACGATCAGGTCGGCATTAAAATCCGCCGCGCGCGAAAGGATGAGTTCGCCGATGGTCAGGTCAGCACCGCCGGGACCGTGTTCGATTTCCACGGCGACACCGTGGTGCTCGAGCACCCGCGCGGCGTGGCTGACCGGGGTGGCGTCGGCTCTTGCCTCCTTGGCAGCAGTGTGTGCGCAAAGAATGTGCGCCTGCGCACCGGCCATCAAAGGCACAGCATCGTGCAGCGCCCGCGCCGCCTCCCGGCTGCCATTCCACGCGACGATAACCCGCGTGCCCACGGTGGGAAACTTGCCCGCGCATGGCACGACCAGCGTGGGGCGGCCGGTCTCCAGCAGCAACGATTCCAGCAGCTTTCGGACCACCGGGCCTTCGGTATTGTCAGCGTCGTACTGGCCGGCAATGACCAATCCGGCCTCGCGGGCCTCGCGCAGCACTGTCACCACGGACTCTCGTTCCGCCGCACGCCACTCCGTGCGCACCGGCAGCGCTTGGGTTGCAGCAAGAAACTGCACCCGCACGTTTTCCCTGACTTGGTTGCGCCGGGCCAGATCGTCCGCCACAAATTGCTGCGCGCCATTCATGAGGTAGAACCAGGCGGGATCGGGAATGAAACCGGCGTACATGCCGATCAGTGGGCACTGGCTGGCCGCCGCAATATGCCCCGCCACTTCGAGCCGCTGCAGCGCCTGCGGATTGCTGTCCAGATGAACCAGGATGCTGTCGTAACCCATGATCGCCCTCTCACTGAAGCTATAAATCAGTCTAGGCGTCCGGCCCGACCAGCTCTTGATCCTGATCAACGGGCCTGCCCTGCTGTGGCACGACTGACATATCGCCCTGCTGTGCCCTGGAGGATCGTAGCCTTCGTATTCCGCTTAGCCGGCATGTCTGCGCCAAGCCTTGCAGAGTTTCGCCTCGAGGGACCGTTCACCGCGCATGAGGCCAATAGCCAAATCAGAATTCCCGGGCTCTAGAGCTGCTTAGCCGTATATGATTAATACCGTGCTACGCTCAGTTTCTCCGGCCGTCATCGGACGTTTGTCTCGCCGCGCCGGGGGTTGGGCTTGCGGCGAGACAATTCTTTCGGGCGACTAAACAAGTCGCTCCCCGCCAGGCCGGTCCTTTTCGCAAAGTTACCGTTAGTCGGCTAGTACTTGCTGTACTTGTGCGCGTTCAAATTGGCTTGGCGGCAACTCGAGACCCGCTTCCGACCAAGCGTACTGACGGGTGTCGAAACGTGATCGGTAACGGCCCGCGAAGTGAGTGGAAGGACTCAGGGATGGATGACGAGAACGGCGGCGCCGGCAAGTCGGCCCTCGCGGAGGTCGGCCAGCGCCACGTTGGCCTGTTCGAGCGAATAGGCGGTGGTCTGGGTCTCCAGCGGTGTGTGGGCCGCGATCTCCATAAGCGCTTCGCCATCGGCCCGAGTCAGGTTGGCCACAGAGCACAGCCGCCGCTCTTCCCATAACAAGTGGTAAGGCATGGCCGGTATGTCGCTCATATGGATACCGCCACAGACGACAATGCCACCTTTGTCGACGGCGCGCAGCGCGCGCGGGACCAGCGCACCCACCGGGGCGAAGATCAGTGCCGCGTCCAGCGGTACCGGCGCCTCACGGTCGCTGGCGCCGGCCCAACATGCACCCGTTCGGTGAGCCAACTGCTGAGCGGCGCTGTCTCCCGCGCGGGTGAAGGCATAGACCTCCCGGCCCTGCACTGCAGCGATCTGCGTCACCAAGTGCGCTGCTGCACCGAAACCGTATATGCCGATGCGACGCGCCGCGCCCGCCATGCGTAGTGTGCGATAGCCGATCAGGCCGGCACAGAGAAGCGGGGCGGCGTGCTCATTGTCATAGCGTTCAGGAATGCTGAAGCAATAGCGGCTGTCGGCCACCACGTACTCGGCGTAGCCGCCGTCACGCGTGTAGCCGGTAAACTGCGGCGCGTCGCAGAGATTTTCTTGATGGCGCAGGCAATAGCTGCAATGGCCGCAGGTGTAGCCAAGCCAGGGCACGCCGACGCGATCGCCCGACCTGAGCGCGGTGACACCAGCGCCGCACGATTCGACCGTGCCGACGATCTCGTGCCCGGGAATGAGTGCAGGCTTGGGGTGGCGCAGGTCGCCGTCGGCAATGTGCAGGTCGGTGCGGCATACACCGCAAGCCGCAACGGCAATGCGTACTTCCCCCGGCCCCGGCTCGGGGATAGGGACATCTTGAAGGCGCAGGGGCAGCCCTGCGCCTTCAAACAGCATGGCTCGCATGGTCGGCGGCATTGCGCGCTCCTTGTCGGTGCTAGCGTCCGAATCAGCCTTCGGTCTCGCTGCGGACTAGCAGCACCGGCTTGTTGGTCTTCGTGAGGACGCCTTCGGACACGCTGCCCATCAGCAGGCGCCTGACGCCGCGCCACCCATGCGTGCCCATCACGATCAAGTCGGCATTCCAGGTGTCGGCCTTAGTTACGATGGTCGACGAGATCCAGCCAGGCGCTAACGGCTTCTCTTCCAGCTGCGCGTTGCTGCGAATACCGGCCTCGCGGAGGCGGGCGATGGCGGCATCCAACGCCTTGCGGCCATGAGCGACAAGGTTGCTGACCACCTCGCGCGGGTCGACATAACCAGCCTCGAAGTAAATATCGCTGTCGTCCACGACGTACAATACCTTGACTTCGGCGCCGGTGGCCTTGGCGATGGCGATGGCCTGACTGAGCGCCAGGTCGGAGGAACGGCTGCCATCCACTGCGAGCAGGATACGCTGGTACATACGATGTCTCCTGAGAAATGGATTGTCATGAATCTTCTTATTGGGATTAGCTGCAATCAGCGTAGACGGATGCGGCAGCAAGCAGTTGACATGGCTCAACCCCAGAGCGGTCGGTCGACAGAATGGTTGACGGCTGCCAGCACGGGGCCATTGCGGGATAACGCAGGCAGCCAGACTCTTCTTGGCATTGACGATACATGCATTTTGCGCCGCAAACGGAGGGTACGTGCGCTGCTCCGTTGATCCTGATCAATCGCCTACCTTGCGAGAAACCTAGACTCCCTGTGCAGGCAAGCTCCGCGCATTGACTTGCCCGAAGAGGTCGAGAGAGTCGGATATCCGCGAGGTCACCTGCTAGCGGATCGCACGGCGAGCGAAGAGCGCCTCGCAGAGGCCTGAAGGTTTCCATACACATGGGAGCACGGCAGCGCGCTCACAACGGTATCGTCGCCCGGATGCTACCGCCGAAACCATTGACTCCGACAGTTGGCTACATACCGGAGATTTGGCGTATCAAGACAGCCTTCTTCTAGGCAGGCGCCTCCCAGTGCGACGCGCATTTTGCTGCACTCGACGTCGCAGGCCTGCCTAGTCGGACGTGCTGATATTTATCATTCTTAGTTTTGCACTCGGTGGGCTGGGAAGCCGGCTACAGTCGCGTCCGACGGTCGTCGCTACGCTGGCTCTGGGTGGGGTTGGCCGGAGTGCTGCTTAACTGCCGCCTTCTACTATCAGGCATGAGTTGGCCAGCATAGCCCGATCGCGGTGTCCGCCGAGGAAAAAACGAGATGAATCGGGAAGCAGGGGAAGTGTAAAGTACAGCAAGATCATGGTTGCGGTCGATGGCAGCAGGAATGCTGATTTGGCGCTCGCCGAAGCTGTTCAGATAGTGAAGGCGTGCGGCAGCGAGATAGCTGTTGTCCACGTTATCGATAACGACTACCTGAGATGTGATCCGCTCTTTGTCGACCCGGACGAACTCCGCAGGGCGCTCAGAGACAATGGGAAGGCATTGCTGAAGGCAGCGTGCGACCGCGTGGAAGCACAACGGATTCCTTGTGCGACTCGCCTGATAGACGAGCCGGCGGCAATAGGGGACATCTCCACTGTTGTCGAGCAAGCCGCACAAGAAGGCGGCGCGGAGTTACTGGTCATCGGCACGCACGGTCGCCATGGCACGCGTCGACTACTGCTGGGCAGCGTCGCCGAAGGATTGGTCCGCCATACTAGGCTCCCGGTACTGCTGGTTCGTGGCTAAGATGGGCGAAACTTGGAACGGTCTTGCTGGCCTGATCTATTTGTAGCGGCCTCGCACCATGGCTTTGTAGGCTCGACAGCGACGGGGCCAAACCGGGCAAGATGAAATGAACGACGACACCCCGACCACTCCCCTCAGGAGAAAGCCGATTCTGGACTACCCGTGCGGCGAGGCGCCGATGCCGGGATCGGCGTGCGAGATAGCGCCCGGAGTACTGTGGATGCGAATGCCGATGCCGTTCAGCCTCATGAATCACGTCAATCTCTGGGCTGTGCGCGACGGTAATGGGTGGACTATTTTCGACTCCGGACTGCAGACCTGCGACACCACGCAGGCATGGCGCAGGCTCTTCGCAAACGGCGGCGCGCTGGCGCAGGGCGGGCTGACACGGGTGTTCGTCACGCACATGCATTCGGATCACATAGGCTTGGCGGGGTGGCTCGCGCGCAAGTTCTGCTGCCGGCTCTGGATGACCCGGATGGAATACCTCGCGTGCCGCGTCGTGGTGGCCGACATCGGCCGCGAAGCACCAGAGGAATTTGTGAGCTTCTATCGAAGGGCCGGATGGGACGACGCTGCGATTGAAGTCTACCGAGCATACTTTGGCGGCTTCGGCAAGTACGTCTATGCACTGCCGGACAGTTACCGGCGCGTGTGCGACGGCGAGGAAATCCGCATCGGCGATCGCACATGGCGCGTTGTTGTTGGCACCGGACACTCGCCGGAGCACGCCTGCTTCCATTGCCCGGAACTGAAGTTGCTGATCTCGGGCGACCAAGTACTGCCCGGTATCTCATCAAATGTTTCGGTCATCCCGACCGAGCCAGATGCCGACCCGACGAGCGAATGGCTGGCCTCGCTCGACAAACTTCGGCGGGAGATACCCGACGACGTTCTGGTACTCCCCGGTCACAATGAACCGTTCCGCGGTCTCCATGCGCGGCTCGACTATCTGGAGCGCAGTCAGCACGACGCACTCGATCGCCTGCGGCGCGCGCTGGGCCGACCCAGGCGGACGGTTGATGTTTTTTCGCTGTTGTTTTCGCGTCCCATCCGATCCGAGCCCCATCTGCTGGAGGTGGCAACCGGCGAGAGTGTGGCCCATCTCAATTATCTGCTGCATCGCGACGAAGCCGAGATGGAACTCGACGCAGATGGCGTCGCGTGGTACCGCATGAAGTAAGCGGCGTGCCGGGCCCCCTATTGGGGCGCAATTTGAGCGCGGTCAATTGGACGCGAAAAGCATCCGCAATGGATTCGTCTCCCGCTTGATCAACGGGATGCCGGGGTATTGAATGAATCGAGTGGCCGGGCGCATGCTGTCGCCGCTCGGCCAACATTCCTGGAGAAGCCGCGGTCCTCACCGCACCGCGCGCGCTGGGCTGGCACGATGGTCGCTGTCGCCTACTGTTCCTCAGGTCTCACGTACATTTATGCACCGGAGACGCGGATGCTAAGTGCTCATGAAGTCGCCACGCTCATGCTGGTGAAGGACTCTGCAGATCATACTGAATTGGATGACGCGGATCTGGACGCTCTGCTCGAACAGCACTTGGTCAGCATAGAGAATCTCGATTCCGGGCAGCGACGTCCATGCGTTACCGCCCGAGGCGGCGCCGTCCTCGAAGCTATTGCACAAATCCGCTGAGGCACGGGAAGCGCTGTATGGGCCAAAGGAAACGGTTCCCAGTTCATCAATCGCAGGTTCTTGCAGGCTTCGAACAAGCCGCAGTCGATCAGCAAGGAGCGGCCTGCTCGTGCATCGAGGCCTGGCGCTGGCTCGCGAGCTTGACGCAAGCCTGGAAGAAACTGACGTTGTGCTCGGTCTGGTCGCATATGACGGTTTCCGGCGACGGCTCAGTTGGCGGCATCGGCCAGACTGCGAGCTGCAGATGGCGCTGTCGACCGCCTTGAGTTGCAGCTTGAGCGCCTGCTGCTGGATTTCCTGCATCAGTGGCAAATGAGCGCAACGCCTTCTGCAGAGCAGCGCGGGTCAACTCAAAGGGGACATCGGTTTTGGGCATGATCTGCCTGCGGATCGACGCGAGATGGAAGGAGAAATGGGACGGAGGCGTCGCGTCGCAGTTGGCACGACGGCTAGACTCCGTGGCTTGATACTTGTCAAGGCGGCAGGCGGGCACGCTCGCGCTGGCGCAGGCGACTCGGCTGGCCAGAGCGAGGGCGCCAACAGAGGAAAGTAACCCCGCCACGCGCCACCACCATTGACTTGCATCAACCCCCACCCGCGTCAGTTTTTTAGACTGCAGGAAGCACCGTGGACAGCGGGAACGACGTCATGACCTACACTAGCATCATGGTTCATCTCGACACCAGCAACCGGTCATCACACCGCCTGGAGATCGCAGCGAACCTTGCGGCAGCCCACTGTTGTCGCCTGATCGGCCTGTTCACTAGCGCCACAACGGATCCTGCCTGGTTCTACCAGATGCAAGGTACCGAGCGATTTATCGAGGAAGACCGCGAGCGCCGCAAGGCGGCATGCGACGCGGTGCATAGGCAGTTTGACGCGGCGGTCGGGGATTTGCCACTCACCGCCGAGTGGCGGGCGCTGGACGGCGATCCTACCGCGCTGTCGTTGCGTGAGGCGCGCGAGGCCGACCTGCTGGTGGCTGGGCAGGTTGATCCCGACGACCCCAACAGCTTCGTGGCCCCGCAGTTTCTCGAAACCCTCACCCTGGAAGCCGGCAGGCCGGTTCTAGTGATCCCCTACGCCGGTCAGTTCGGCGTACCCGGAAAGCGCGTGATGCTGGCCTGGGACGGCAGAAGAGAGGCGACACGCGCGCTGCATGACGCGCTGCCACTGATCGCCGGCGCGCAAGCCAGCGTCTTTTGCGCGCAGCCGGCGCACCAGAGCAGCGTGCGGCCTGACGCCAGCCCGGCGGGACACGCGGTAGCGGCGCTGTCTCGCCACGGGATCAGCGCCAGCGTCGAGCAGGGGGCCGCCGGATCGGACCTGAGCATTGGCGAGATGATGCTGTCGCGCGCCGTCGACTTCAACGCCGACTTGGTGGTGATGGGAGCCTATGGGCACGGACGCCTGCGCGAACTGGTGCTTGGCGGGGTGACGCGAACCCTGCTTGACTCGATGACGCTACCGGTGCTGATGTCACATTGATTCTTGATCGCGCCGGCCTCGGTCCGCCCTGAAGCGGCGACCAGACCAGGTGCCTAAGCCAGCCCAGGAAGTTCTATGAGTTTCGCAAGTCAAATTCGCTTGCTGAGTCCCGCCCTGGTTGCCTGCCCGGTGACGCGTGCGTTCGGCGCGAGCGTGTTCGAAAAGCGTGTGGGCGACGCCGAAGAGCTGAACGCCAGCAGCGACGCTGTGCTCGCGCGCCTATATGCGCGCAGCCGAGCAGTGAAGAGCTGATGGGCAAGGCCCGCGCGGTGCTGGTATTTCCACAGGTGTTGGCCGGTGGCATGGTCGCCGGTCTGGAGCAGGGTGTCGGGGTGATGCGCATCCAGGGAGCACGCCCAGACTACTACCAGCTCTCCGGCGCGTCGTGGCGCACAGGCCGGCATGGAGTGGAACCAATACCGTGTGGGGCGACACCGTGGGCTTTGTGCTGACAAATAGCGGCGTCATGCTCAACCTGTCGTTGGTCGGCGCCAAAATTTCGAAGATCGTCTCCTGAAACCTTCTGTGCAACCCACCCCCGGATAGCTTCGAGGTTATCATGGAAAAGAGAGTCATCGTGTACTACTCGCGCACCGGCACCGTACGCCAGGTGGCGGAACAATTGGCGGCCCAGACCGGCTGGCCGCTCGCGGAGATCGAGGACGTGCGCAGCCGCACCGGCTTCATTGGGGGCATGCGCAGCCTGCTTGACAACCTCCTGCTGCGCCGGCCGCAATATCGGTATGGCGGCCAGGCACTGGCGGAGTGCGAGCATGCGGTCGTGCTGGCCCCGATCTGGGCCGGCCGGCTGGCCGCGCCCATGCGTGCCTTCCTGGAGGACCAGGAACCATTTGAAGCGAAGCTCTCCGCCATCTGCGTGATGGGAGGCCGCGGCGGCTTTGGCGCCATCGAAGAGATTTCGCGCATTGCCGGCAAAGTGCCGTCACCGGCGCTGGTGCTGCGCCGGCGCGATGTCGTCAGCGGACTGGCACAGCAGGAACTGCTGGGATTCGTTGCCGAAAGCGTGGCGGTCGAGCAGCGGGTTGACGCCGCGAAGCGGTCCGCCTGGCTTTCACCCACGGAAGCATGAAGGCAGTGGAGAGGCTGCCGAGAGGGCAGTTGCCGATGGCTTGAGAGGGAATAGACATGTCAGCACTGGGCGAGAAGGAACTGCAGGCGCTGATCGCGCAGGAGGAGCAGGCATCCGCGCCCAGGTCGGCAGCGGGGATATGCCGGTGCTTGCGCCACCGATGCGCGATCCGGGCGACCAGGTCGATGCCGCCAATGAAGAGGTGACCGAGCGCACCGACGATGCGATGCTGGATCATTACCGCATGCAGCTTGCCGACATCGGCGCGGCGCGGGAACGCATCGGCGGTGGCCCCTATGGCATCTGCACGGATTGTGGGGAAAGGATTCCCTTCGCCCGCCTGCAAGCGTATCCCACTGTCAAGCGCTGCACGCCTTGCCAGCGCCGGCACGAACTCCTCTTCGCGCGCAGCGAGGGTTGATCGCCGAGCTGAACTTCCGTCCTGGCCGGCCGCGGCCCGGCATCGCTCTGGGGCTGGCTGGCCTGGTCGCCTGACTGATCGAAACGGGCGGCCGCGACCACATATCCTTGCTCACTGGTACTCAGCGGCTCATGCGTGCGCAATTGCAGCTCAAGTACGGCGAGATCCGCGTCGGATGGATCCCGGCGGGCGTGCGCGCGCGCCTCGCCCACCTTGCCGTCGACGACGTTTGTGAGAGAGCGGACGCGCTCAAGACGCGGGATGTTGCCATGGCAACGCGTCCGTCCTTGTGCGCCCGACCTGCGGCCGCCCGCCAATGTTATGCAATACCTCTCCCCCGATCCGAAGACGCCAGTCGGCCGCCTTGATCTCTGGAATGGAGGCAAGGTGATAGCGCACGAAAAAAGCATTGTTGGGGGTGACGGCTTCACGGAAATATGACAGCGGTGTCTCGTAGTTCGGCGGCACGTAGGTGCGCTTGATCAGCGGTAGCTTGCCCCAACGCCTGGCGATGGCTTCGCAGCTGGTCCAGTCCAATGATTGTTCACTGATCGGGGTTCGCAGGTTTCCTCCCCGACTCCGCCTGGTTCTACCTGATGGAGAATGCCGGCGAGTATGTCGAAAAAGACATGCAGCGGCGCTATCTGGTCAGGGAGCGCGTGCGCCAGCGATTCCACGAAGCGACACAGCGCTTGCCTGCCGGCACTAAGTGGCGCGCAGCCGAGTAGGACACGCTGTCCATGGTCTGCGCGATTCGCGCGAAGCCGGCGTGGTTGTCGCCGGGCAGTACGACGCGAGCAGCGAGGGAGGTCTTTTCACCCTGCAGATTCTCGCAGGCTACTGGACGCGCCTGGCCTGTCTTCGTGGTCCCTCAACTCGGCGCTGTCCCGCGGCGGGCGCCGTGTAATGCTCGCCTGGAACGGCAGCCGGGAAGCCACGCGGGTCTTGCATGACGCGTTGCCGCATATTGGCGAGCACAGGGTGCAGCCCCCACCTAGTTCGGTCAACGACTATACGGCTCTTGCCTGCATACGTGACGATTCAATGGCGAAAACCACCAGCATGCCGCCCAGGATTGAGACATTCTTCAGAATGTGATTAAGCTGATTCAGGAAGTCCGCGGGATCGGCGCGCCAGAAGCCGTGGAAGATGATGGTGGTGGGTACCAGGAACAGTGCAAGAAGCAGCGCGCCCAAGCGCGCGTTCCAGCCTGAAATCAAGGTCAGTCCACCACCAATTTCAATCACGATGGTTAGCACCAGCAGCAAATCCGGGCTCGGCAGTTCAGCGCTGGCAATCCACGCAGAATAGGCCGCGAAGCTGCCAATCTTCAGGAGTCCGGAGAATAAAAAAAGAGAGCCGAGAAGGGCGCGACCGACGGTGTACGTTCGTGAAACGATCGTGGGCGCGAGCGACATAGTGGTCATGACCATGATAATTCTCCAGAACCAAACAGCGCCAGCAGGCGTTGCTTATCACCAGGAGCCAGTTCCCAATCAGTAGTCCGGCTCCTTTTCCTTGCCGGTGCCGCCTCAAACGTGCCCGAGCAACTTCCACCAAAGCGGGCCGACGACCAGCCAGACAACCATTTAGATCAGGCTCATCAGGGAGCCGGCCTTCCACCATTGCCCTTGGGTGACGTCAGCGCCGAACATGACCGGACCGGAACCGATGTCGTATTAGGTAAGGCAACCGTTGACGTTGCTCAGGACCCCGAGGGCGACCGCTGCAGTGAATGGTGGGATGCCGGCAGCGACCATAAGCGCCATGGGCAATCCTCCTGCCTTGGCGGTCAAGGCGCGCAAAGAAACTCCGCCTGTTCTGAAGCGTAGGTCGCATGCGCACTGGCCCATTGATGCATCGCAAACGAGATGCCAGATACATCCTGCCCGCTTCCCTTTGGTGCTGTTGTACAGCGGGGCATATGGTCTCACCCTTGCTCCATTCGCGCCTCAACGCGTCCTTCGCGAATCGCGGCGAGGAATGCCCGATAGTCGTTCCGATTGTGAGAGCAGTAATCGGTGGCGAACACGCAGATCACCTCGACAAGCGTTTGTCCTGAACCATGTGACCAGCGAGCATGGCGGCATCGCCTGAACGGGCATGGGCACGGGCGAGCGCGTGTGCGCACATCCGGCCATACTGCCTGAGCATTCCAGTATCCCAGTCCTCGATGACCGGCGACAGCTTCATATCGCGCAAACTGGCATATATAGAAGGGGCGTCCGCTTCTGCCCCGAGTCCATCCGAGAAAGACATCGCTGGAGGCTTGCATGAGGCGTTGGCCAATGATGACTCGCTGGCAGCGATTGGAATGCAAGCTCTTTCTGCGTAAGGACACCATGACAGAAGCATGTGCTTCATTTTCCTGCAGGAACAGTGGACCGTTATCCGCGGCAAGGAATAGGCCTACTCCGCACATCGTGCCAACACTCCCAACACCGACCAACTTGACGACCATATCAACGAAGTGGAATCGGTCGAACAGTACGCGGATATGCTCAGCAAAGGCTTCCCGGATATGAGGCAATGGCTTCGGCGTAGCCCGACGTAAGGCCGGGCGCCATTTCCTCGGAAACCACGGGTCAAGGACCGCAGCGGCGATCCCTATATTGTTGCCGCCGCACGCAAGCGGCTCGCCGGGCAAATCGAGGCTGAAAGGAGTATTGCCATGCGCTGCAGGTCAAGGAAGTCCGCGTGGCGGTTCTGTCGACCATGGACACCGTCAACCCGAAGGTGCCGCCAGATCTCCGGCGCGCTCGTCGACCGACCGCTGGCTCTCGACAATGCCATCGACCTGGAGGCGGCAAGGATCAAGCGTATCGACTCCCCGCTGGCAGGCCGCGCCAGCGTGCTGCTGGTGCCGGACCTGGAAGCTGGCAAGGCACGCCGAGGCGGATTCGAGGGCGAAGCAGGCATCCAGCTCAATTGGTCGTAGCTAGGCCAACCCATGCGCAGCCCTAGTGAGCGATTTGGGTACGTGGCCGATGGTGCACCAGCCCGGCACGCCGCGTGAGTTTGCAGGGAACAGGACACCGGCTCTGCAGGAATCGCGCAACGCCGATGCCAACTCCTGGTCTGCGTGCTGAGGGGCCTGGAACGCGATCGTAACGGCTGTAAACAGATCGGCGAGGGACTCAGGGATGTATCGTCAGGACGGCGGCGCCGGCCAGGCGGCCGTCGCGCAGGTCGGCCAGTGCAATGTTGGCCTGTTCGAGCGGATAGGTGGTGGTATGGGTCTGTATCGGCGTGTGGGCCGCGATCTCCATCAACGCGTCGCCATCGGCCCGAGTCAGGTTGGCCACGGAGCACAGCCGCCGCTTCGCACAGCAACTGGTAGGGCATGGCCGGGATGTCGCTCATATGGATGCCGCCGCAAGACGACGATGCCGCCTTTGTCGATGGCGCCCAGCGCACGCGGCACCAGCGCGCCCACGGGGGCGAAGATCAGTGGTGCGTCCAGCGGTACCGGTGCGTCGAGGTCGCTGGCGCCCGCCCAGCATGCGCCAGTCTGGTGTGCCAACTGCTGGGCGGCGCTGTCGCCCGCGCGGGTGAAGGCATAGACCTCCCGGCCCTGCGCCACGGCGATCTGCATCACCAGGTGGGCCACCGCGCCGAAGCCGTAGATGCCGATGCGGTGCGCTAGCGCAGGTCGCCGTCGGCGATATGCAGATCGGTGCGGCACACGCCGCAGGCGGCCACGGTAATGCGGACCTCGCCCGGCCCTGGCTCTGGCACTGGGACGTCCTGCGGGCGCAAGGGCAGCCCTGCGCCTTCGAACAGCATGGCTCGCATGGTCTGCGGTATGGCGCGATCCTTGTCGGTGGTAGCGTCGGGGTCAGCGCTCGGTTGGGGCGAGCACCGGTCTTCTGGCGCTGACAGGTCTTGCCATCGGATGGACGTCTGCGCTACAACTTGCACCGCCGGCTGCACCATTTGTCCAGTTCCACTGCAATTGTCAACATCAGCGCGAGAGACAACAGGCCGGCCCACGTCGCAGCCGATACAGGTGTGAGGCGCAGCGTATCGCTTAGCCCGGGTATGTACATGGCAGCGATATGGATTGACTGCGCGGCCAGTACGCTTGCCACCAGCATCGGATTGGCGAAGACCCCCTGCCGGAATACGGAGTGGCGCTCCGAACGGCTGTTGAATGTCTGTAAGTTCTCAAACAGCACAAATAGCAGCAGCAATTGGTTGCGTGCCTCGTCTATGTGATAGCCGTGGTCGAGCAGCCAGTAGAAAGTTGCGAATCCGCCTACGCCCATGACAAGAGTCGAATAGCAGATGCGGCGGATCATGACGCGGTCAAAGATCGGTTCCCGGGGCTTGCGTGCCGGATAGGACAGTTCATCACCTTCCGCGTGCTCGGTAGCCAGAGCCACGTCCTGGATGCCGTTGGTCACGAGGTTGAGCCATAGCAGCTGCACCGGCAGCAATGGCATTGGCAGGCCCAGGGGAATCGCCAGCAGAAACAGAACCATTTCGGCCGCGCCGGTGGAAACCACCATGAAGATGACTTTGCGAATGTTCGCGTACGCCACCCTGCCTTCATGGATGCCGTTGACGATGGACGCAAAGTTGTCATCGGTGAGGACAATGTCTGCGCTTTCCTTCGCCACTTCAGTTCCCTTTCGGCCCATGGCCACACCGACGTGTGCGTGCTTGAGCGCAGGAGCGTCGTTGACGCCGTCGCCAGTGACGGCCACGAAATGGCCGGTTCTTGCCAGCGACAGGACAATGGACAGCTTTTGGTCCGGACTGACGCGGGCGTAGATGCGCGCACGGTGGGTCAGTTGGTCGAGTCCGTGCGGCCCCTCGCTCCCGGCCTGGCGCACCTGCTCGCCCGTCACGACCTGGTCCGCGGTAAAGCGTAGCCCCGCCTGCGCGCCAATTGCGCTGGCCGTCAACGGATCGTCGCCAGTCACCATCGCCACGTCGATGCCGGCGCTGTAGCAGCGTCGGATAGCCTCGGGGACCTCTGGACGAACCGGATCCTTCATGCCTGCCATTCCCAGAAAGGTCAGATTGACCAGGTGCCCGTGTCCGTAGGACCCGTCCGGCTCCGCATCAATCGTGCCTTCAGCGAACGCCAGCACGCGTAGTCCTTGTGCGGCCAGCGCTGCTTTTTCCCGAAGCAGGGTCTCGCGCCGGATCGGCACGGCATGGCCGCGAACATCCGCCTGGTCGCACATGGCGATCAGCGTCTCGGGCGCTCCCTTGACGAACACGCGGATCGTCTCTTCGTGCCGGTGGAACGAGGCCGCGTACCGCAGGTCTGGCTCATACGGGATACGGGCCACCAAGGGGTACCGCTGTCGGATCTCATTGGCTACGGTGCCTCCTTTGTGCGCTGCGGCCAGCAGCGCCACGTCCACGCTGTCCCCGGTGCCAGTCCAGCCGTCGCGCTCCCTGGATAGTTGGGCCTCGTTTGGCAGCGCCGCGGCCCTTAGCAGGGCCGCTACCCGCGTTCTCGCGTCCTGGTCGGTGATGCCGGCGGCGCGGATCGTGCAGTTGTCCAGATCGTGCCCGACGTCGCAGGAAAACGCCGTGCCGTCGGAAAGCCGGATATCGGTGACGACAAGCTCGTTCATGGTCAGGGTGCCGGTCTTGTCGGTGGCGATCATGGTGCAGGAGCCAAGCGACTCCACGGCGGGCATTTTGCGCACGATCACGTGGGCCTTTGCCATCCGCCGGATGCTGATCGCCAGCGCCACCGAAATGGCGACGGGCAGTCCTTCGGGGATCGCGCTCACCGCCAGTCCGACCGACATCATGAACAGCTCGCGCAATGCCATGCCGCGCAGCATACCCACCAACACCAGCAACGCCACAGCCACGCCTACCGCCACCGCGATCAGTCGGGAAAAACGCTGGAGCCTGAGAATCAAAGGTGGCTGCGAGATGGATTCGCGGCCCAGTTCCCGCGCAATCCGGCCAATTTGCGTGGCAGCGCCAGTTGCCCCCACGATGCCGTGGCCCCTGCCGCGAAGTACTACCGTACCGGCGAAGGTCAGGCACTGGCGGCCGCTCCCTGGGGCGTTGCTGGCATCACATACGGAGAGCTTGCGCACCGGTAACGATTCGCCGGTCAGCAGGGATTCATCGCACTGCAGGTCAATGGCATAGGTCAGTTCCAGGTCGGCCGGCACTCGGCTGCCGGCTTCCAGCACCACCAGGTCACCCGGTACCAGGGTACTTGCGTCGATCTCCTGCTGCATGCCGTCCCGGATCACCGTGGCACGGGGCTGCTCCATCTTGCGCAGCGCCACGGTCGCCTTGTCGGCCGTATGCTCCTGTGCGGTGCCGATAACGCCGTTAATCAGCAGTACTGCCCCAATGAACAGTGCATCCTTCAGGTCACCCAATGCAAGCGACACCGCTGCCGCGGCCAGGAGGATGTAAATAAGCGGACTGAGGAACTGGCGCAGAAACAGCGCGACAACCGACCTCGGGGCCGCCTGAGGTAGCACATTGCGGCCCACCTCGGCCAGCCGTGCACGAGCCTGCGCGGTGGTCAGGCCGGGTGGGACGTGCCCCGGATCGATGCCATCCCGGGTACCGTAATGTTCTTCGTCAGATTGGGGGTGATCCGTTTGCAACGCGCTGGAGCGATTTTGCATGAGGTTTCCCAAAGGTATGCTCGGCGCGGAACCACGCGTGCGGACTTCTGTCGGCCCTGCGCGTACGCCACGTGCGGCGGGGGCCGGACACTGTTCAAGCGTAGGTACTCGCGTGTCCGCATGATTGATCCGTATCAACCACCACTCGGTTCCCCCGCCTAGACTGGCTGTATCGGCCAGCGGCACCCGTGGCGGGACCAACGGCTTCGCGCAAGCGTCAAAGGACACCAGCATGCAACTGCAATTCCTCGGCGCGACCGATACGGTCACCGGCTCCAAGTACCTGCTCGATACCGGCAGTCACCAGGTCATGGTTGACTGCGGCTTGTTCCAGGGATACAAGACCTTGCGCCTGCGCAACTGGGACCCACTGCCGCTCGATCCGGCCAAGCTCGACGCCGTGGTGCTGACCCATGCCCACATCGACCACAGCGGGTATTTGCCCCTGCTGGTGCGGAACGGCTTCCGCGGCAGCGTGTACTGCACCATGGGCACCGCGCAGCTGTGCGGCATCCTGCTGCCAGACAGCGCCCGCCTGGCGGAAGAAGACGCCGATTACGCGAACCGCAAGGGTTTTTCGCGTCACCGGCCCGCATTGCCCCTTTACACTGCCGCCGACGCTGCACGAGCAATGCGGCGGCTCCAGCCGATGCAGTTCGGCAAGCGCTTCCAGGTAGTGCCCGGCGTAGAGGCCGAGTTTGCCCGGGCCGGACATATCATCGGGGCGGCTATCGTCACGTTGTTCGTCGACGGCAAGCGCATCGTCTTCTCAGGCGACCTCGGGCGGCAGCAGGACGTCGTCATGCGCGCGCCGGAGATGGTGCGTCAGGCGGATTACCTGCTGGTGGAGTCCACCTATGGCGACCGGCGGCATCCGGACGACGACCCGCTCGATGTGCTCGGCGAGATAGTCAGCCGGACAATTGGCCGCGGCGGCAGCTTGATCATCCCCGCTTTCGCGGTGGGGCGCACGCAGAGCCTGCTGTACTGCCTGCACCGCCTGCGCGAGCTCAAGCGAATCCCCGACGTGCCGGTGTACCTCAACAGCCCGATGGCCATCGACGCGACCATGATTTTCTCGCTGCATCCGGAAGAGCTGCGCATCAGCCACGAAGAGTGCGCCGCAGCCTGCAATCTCGCCACCTCGGTGCAGAGCATGGAGCAGTCGATCTGGCTGAACCACGACCGAAGTCCCAAGATCATCCTGGCTGGCAGCGGCATGGCTACCGGTGGTCGTGTGGTCCACCATCTTGCCGCCTACGGTCCGAACTCTCGCAATACCATCCTGCTTTCCGGCTTCCAGGCGGCGGGTACGCGCGGCGCAGCGCTGGCCGCAGGCCGGCGCGACATCCGCGTGCATGGCAAGGACATCGCCGTGCATGCGTCGGTGGAGCAGGTGGAAAACCTGTCCGCACATGCCGATGCCGCGGAACTCATGACCTGGCTCGGCGGCTTTCACCAGGCGCCGCGGCGTACGTTTGTTGTCCACGGCGAGCCACAGGCAAGCGACGCGCTGCGCCAGCTCATCGAGCGCGACCTGCGCTGGGCGGTCACCATGCCGGAATATCGGCGGTCCTACCCGCTCGATTGATCCAGCCCGGCGGTCTGCCCTATGCATTTTTCGTCACGTCGGCCAAACCACGGAATCACGCCATGGACTTTAGAACCATCCTCGTCGACCTCAGCGCAGATTCTGCCCGGTCGGCACGCATTGAAACGGCGGCACGGGTTGCCGCGAAATTCGGCGGCAGCGTGGTCGGACTGACTGCAACTGGAACAAACCTGGAGCCGTTTCGCGGCGCGGGCGAAGAAGCCGGGCAATACGCGGCGCTTGCCGCCAGCCAGCTGCACAAACTGGTTGCCGGTCACAAGGAAGCCCTCGACACGCTGACCAGGCAAGTGTCGCCGGACATTCCCACCCGGCACATCATTATCGACGCCGAGTCCGGCTGGGCGCTTGCCGACGAGGGCCGTTTCGCCGATCTCATCCTGCCCGCGCCGCCGTCGGCAGATGCCGATGTGCCGGCGCTGCTGGCCGGGGTTGCGGAGTATGCGATGCTCAATGCCGGCCGGCCCATCTTGCTGGTGCCGGGCGCGGCCGGCCCGTGCTTTGGTCGCCATGTCGCCATCGCATGGAACGGCGGCAGAGAGGCCGCGCGGGCGGTAGCAGATGCATTGCCGTGGCTCGCGCATGCCAGTGCTGTTTCCGTCCTGGTGGTCAGCGCAGACAAGTATGGTGGTGCCATTGGGGAAGAGGCCTACCGTGACAGCGGGAACCGGCTGACAGCGTGGCTGGCCAGCCATGGTATCAATGCCGATCTGGTTGTCGGGGAGGGCGACCCCGACCACGTTCTGCCGCAACTTGCTTGCAAGGTACAGGCCGACCTGCTGGTCGCCGGCGGCTATGGCCGTTCCCGGCTGAAGGAGCTTGTGCTGGGTGGCACCACCCGCGCCCTGCTGCGCCAGTCATCTTTGCCAGTCTTCATGTCGCACTGAGGGGTGACCGCTGCCAGTGGGGCACTGGCAGCGCACGGCCTGGCCGCAGGCGCTTCGTTCGGCCGGCACATTGCGTGCCGGCCGAATGTTGCTTTGCCGACATACCCGAGCCGTTTCCTGAGCTAGTGTCTAACGTGCGTGACACCAGTCGGTGTCGGCACACGGGTTGTGGCTCCGACAGCGCTGGCTACTGCGAAATGCCGGGTTTGTGCCGCATCGAGCACACTCGTTTCCCGTGCCGTTGCCTTTCCGCGCACAAACTCTATAGTCCATTGGCAAGGTAACAGAGACGAGAGCATGCCCCTGAAGGCGTCTTCACTCGATCCGCAGCCGAGCAGGCAAGCCAGTCCGTCTCCTGCATGGCGGCCTGCGGACATCGCCCTCGGACTGAGCGTCGTGCTGGCTTGTGTTGGGCTGGCGTACTTGTTGCAAGCTGCCGTGGAGCGCTACCGCGCTCTGATGCTGGCGCCAATGGTGCCTGTCCTGGGCGCAGGCAGCGGTCTGCTGCTGGGGCTTTATCTGATCCGGATGCGCAAGCTTAGGCAGACCGCCGCAGACAACCTCCAGCGGGTGGCCGAAAGCGAGGCACGGCTGGCCGGCATTATCCGGTCCTCGATGGAGGCAATCATCACAGTGGACAGCGAACAGCGCGTCCTGTTGTTCAATCCCATGGCGGAGACGCTGTTCGGCTGGACCGCAGCTGACGCGATAGGGCGCAAACTCAGCGACTTCATCCCGCAGCGCTTCCGCGCTGTCCATGAAGAGCACGTGCGCCGCTTTGGCGTCACCGGGGTATCGGAGCGCCAGATGGGCAGACAGCGCATGCTGCATGCGCTGCGCCGCGACGGCAGCGAGTTCCCGATTGAAGCGTCAATCTCGCAGACCTCGGACCGCGGCGGCAAGCTTTATACCGTGATGCTGCGCGATACCACCGAGCGGGTACGGGCCGAGGATGCGCTGCACCGCTCCCGCGAAGAGCTGGAACAGCTCTCCGATGGCATCCTCACCGCGCGAGAAGAGGAGAAACGCCGCATCGCCCGTGAACTGCACGATGACCTTGGTCAGCGCCTCAGTGCCCTGAAGATGGATCTCGCCATGCTGGAGGCCGACGTACTGGAAGGCCGGGATGCCGCCAATCTGTCGGCGGAGATCGCGACCATGCATACCGTGATTGACGACACGGTGGCGTCGGTCCGGCGCATTGCCACGGATCTGCGCCCGGCGTTGCTGGACGAATTGGGCATGGTGCCTGCCATCGAATGGCTGGCCAACGACTTCTCGACCCGGTATGGGTTAGCCGTATCGGTGGTCGCCGCGGACGACGAGGTGCCGGAAAAGATCGCCGTCGCCGCATTCCGCATCGTTCAGGAGGCGCTCAGCAACGTGGTTCGGCACGCCAACGCCAGCAGGGCAACGGTTTCCATTGGAAGGGACGGGCCGAACCTGCGGCTCGAAATACATGACGACGGCTCTGGGTGGAAGGAGCGGCCAGCGCGCAACGGTCAGCGCAAGTCGCTGGGGCTGCTGGGGATTCGTGAGCGCGCCCGGTTGCTGGGCGGCGACGTCCTCGTCCAGAGTTCGCCCGACGAAGGCTTTCGCCTGATCGTGCAATTTCCGCGGGAGCAGGGGGAACGGGCATGACCCGGGTGATGATTGCGGATGACCATGCCGTGGTGCGGGACGGCCTGCGGCATATCCTGGAACGGGCCGGCGTGTTTGAGGTGGTCGGCGAGGCGGCCGACGGCACGCAAGTGCCCAGGATGGTACGGGAATGCAACCCGCAGGTGCTCCTGCTTGATCTTTCCATGCCTGGCAGGAGCGGGCTGGAACTGATCCGCTTGCTGCGCGGCGAGCACCCGGCCTTGCGTATCCTGGTCCTGACCATGCATGCGGAGGAGCAATACATCGTCCGCGCGTTCCAGGCCGGCGCAGCAGGCTATCTGACCAAGGAGAGCGCGGCCACGGAACTGGTGTCCGCCATCGGGCAGATAGCCCGGGGCGGCACCTATGTGAGCCAGTCGATTGCCACGAAGCTGGCAAGCGGGCTGAAGGACCAGACCGACGACCTGCCGCACCTGAGGCTGTCGGACCGCGAGCTGGAAGTGTACCGGCGGCTAGTGCTGGGGGAGCCCATCACGGCGATCGCCACGGCACTGTGCGTCAGCGCCAAGACCGTGAGCACCTACAAGATGCGGCTGATGGAAAAAATGCAGATGCCCAATGAGGCCATGCTGTTGCGCTATGCCATGCGCAATCATCTGTTCGACGACGACGCGGACCTGTAGCGCCAAATCGCCGCGCCGGCCGCCGCCCGCTTCATGCTATGGCCGCAAGGTCGCCGCCAGCCCGGCCAGGACCAGGCGCAGTGCATCGAGTTCCAGCGTCTTGTCGAAGCAGTAGCTCCCGCCTGCCTTCAGGCAAGCGCGGCGCAGCGGCGGGCCGAGGTTATCGGCCAGCACGATCACGATCGTATCCGGCAGCGTCGACCTCAGCGCCCTGACCTCCAGGAGCGCATGAGCATAGCCGGTGCCCAGGCTGATCAGGACGACGTCCGGGCGATGACGCATCAGCCCGGCAAGTTCCGTGGCAGGGCTGGGGCCCGAACCCGCGACATGGATGCCAGCCATTCGACCGAGCAAGCCGAGCTGCCTGGTTCGAATCGCATTGACATGCTCGAGCAGGTAAACGGTGAGGAGATTGGCTTGATTGCGGTCTGGCATGGCCCCAGTATCACCCCCGCTCTGGCGGCGGCATATAAGGGGCGGCTGAGAGTGGCGTCAAGGCGCCAGAAGGGGCTGTCAGTGATCCCTGACATGCGCGCCCCGTCGTGTCGGCCTAGACGCGCAGTACGACAGCTCCGGCAAGCAACCCGGCGGGTGGCATCGGGTCGTCGGTGACGGATCTGGCCGTGCCTTGATGTAGCCCAAGATCGCGCTCGCGTGCGCACCTACTCTGGATGGCATCACCGGCGCAACCGACGTTTGTCGGCTTCCGGCTTGTCTCAGGAGATTCCCATGCGCGCGATTGCGCTTGCCGCCTGCCTGCTCTGCCCGGACCTGTTCGTTGCCATTCCCGCGGGCGCTGCTTCGCCGGAGTCGCCCGTGGTTCCGGCGGCGCCGGCGGTTCAGCACATGAATGGCATCGACTACGTTTCCGGCGGGATCGGGGTGGACCAGGTGGCGGTCATGCGCAGCATTGCCGGGCGCTTCAACGTCCATATGCACTTTGTGAACGAAGCCGACGGTAGCAGCTTGTCTGACGTCACCGTGACACTGTTCGACGCTCGGCGCGAGATTGTGCTGCTGGTGCTGAGCGAAGGGCCGCTGCTGTACCTGCGGCTGCCGCCAGGCGACTATCGCGCGCTGGTCCGCTCCGCAGGCGCGATCGAATGCCGAACCGTGCGCGTGCGCCCGGATGGCACCGGACCGTCGCTTCTGCTGCGCCTTCCAGGGGATTCCCTCGTCGCGCCGGGGCGGACAGGGAACCCGCGCCAACCGATGCGGCGCGCGGAGGGCGGTGGCACCGATGGCTGCTACCGCGGCGGGGCCTAAGACATGGGCCTCGTCCGCGTGGCACTGCCGGGGAAACGCTGAGGCCGTTGCCGCCACCGGGATGAAGGGGAGCCTCCGATGCCTTGGAATGCTGACCGATATCCCGCTTCAATGAAGCGGCTACCGCCGGCAGTGCGCCTGAAGGCGATCGAAATTGCCAACGCCTTGCTCGCCAGCGGCCATGACGAAGGCATGGCAATTCGCGTTGCCATTGCCTGCGCGCGGCGGCGGGCGCGCAGGCATCCGGATCAACTGGCGGGTACGCCGCCAACCGGCCCGGACCGAGACCCATGGGACCAATGGCTATGAGGCGGGCGTCCAGCGCATCGTGCTGGACACGCCGCCCTTGGCCGGCACCACCAGCGTCTGCTCGCGCTCCTTGCCATCCGCGCTGGCGACGACGCGATAGCGGCCTGGCGGCAGCTGGACGACGTGAGTGCGCTGCATGATCGCCTGGCGCTCCTGCGCGGACGTGGCGCTGCGCAGTCTTGCGCAAATGTCGGCACGCTCCGCCTCGGTGAGCAGGTCTGCGCCGCGGACTGTCTCGCGGGGCCGCGGCGCGGCAGGCGACGGATCGGGCTGGGCCAGCGCCGGCGCGGTGCCGGCGCAGAGCAGGGCCGCCAGCAGCAGGGTCCGGCAGCCAAAGACACGTTGAAGGTTCATGGTGGGACAGTTCCGCAACGGGTGAGAGCAAGCCTGCCGCCGTCTGCCCCAGGGGACGCTTGCAGGCAACGAGCAGCCTGCTCGCCTGCTACCAGCGTAGGCCGCCCGCCGCGCACGCCAATTGCGATGCCTCAACCCTGCGTGCGAACGCTGGCATTCTCCTCCTGCAGCGCAAGGTGCAGACTGACACCGTCGGCGCCGGCCGCGATGCTCGTCCTGAAGCCGCAGGCGCGCGCCAGCGTCAGCATGGCCCGGTTGTGCTGCATGGTGCAGCCCACCAGCGCGCCGATGCCCTTTGCGCGCGCGTAGCGGATCAGCTTGTCGAGCAGCAGCTTTCCCAGTCCTTGTCCCTTGCAGTCCGAGCGCACGGCGATGCCGAACTCCGCCTGGACATTGTCCGGATCCGCAACCGCCCGGACCTCTCCCAGGATGGAAGCCTGGCCACATGCATCGGTAGTCGTCGCGATGAACGCCATCTCACGCGCGTAGTCGATCTGCGTAAGCCTTGCCAACTGGCTGTGTTCCGGCTCCCGGAACGTGCAGAAGTAGCGTGCATGGATATCTTCCGGCGTCAGCTGGCGGAAGTAAGCCTGGTAGGCTGCTTCGTCGGCGGGGCGCACGGGCCGCAGCACAATGCTGCGGCCGTCCCGCTCGACGCGTTCCTCCAGCGCTTCCGGATAGGGTTGGATGGCCAGCCGCGGGCGCGTGCCCGGCGCCGGCGCCTTGATGGCGATGCGGGCATCGAGCGCGATGACGCCTGTCGCGCTCGCCAGCAGGGGATTGATATCAAGTTCGGCGATCTCGGGAATATCGCAGACCAGGCGTGATACCTGTACCAGTACCTGGAGCAAGCCGTCCCCGTCGACGCCCGGGTCTCCGTGCCAGCCTTCCAGCAGGCGCCCGATGCGGGTGCGCGACACCAGGTCTTGCGCGAGCAGCGCGTCGAGCGGCGGCAGCGCAACTGCATGGTCACCGATGCGTTCAGTGTTGACGCCGCCATGGCCGAACAGCAAGACGGGGCCGAACACGGGATCGGTGGCGGCGCCGATGATCAGCTCGAAGCCATCGCCGTGCCGGACCATCGGCTGGACGGAGAAGCCTTCCACCCGTGCCTCCGGGGCTTGCTGCCAGATCCGCTCGAGCATGGCGCTGCCGGCGCTGCGCACCGCGGCGGCGTCGGCGAGGTCCAGTGCAACGCCGCCTGCGGCAGACTTGTGCGTGATGTCCGGGGACAGGATCTTGAGCGCTACCGGATAGCCGATCCGTGTGGCCTGGTCGACAGCCTCATCGACGCTCGCCGCGGTCCGGGTCGCGACCACGGGGACGCCATAGGCGGCCAGCGCGGCCTTGGCCTCCGGCTCGGACAGCAACGCCCTGCCGGCGCGCAGGGCGTTGCCGATGATCGTGCGCACCTGGTCCTTGTCGGCCGGCGTGTACGTGCCGTCTGCGGGCGGCGTGCGCATTAGCAACTGCTGGTTCCTGTGGTATTCGCAGGCCTGCAGGAAGCCGCGCACTGCCCGCTCCGGGGTGTCGAAGGTCGGCACGCCGGCATGCTGGCACAAGCGGCGTGCCTGCTGCACGGCATCCGCCCCGAGCCATGCTGTCAGCAGCGGCTTGCCGCCCGACGGCGCGCTGACGAGCGCGGCCGCGATCTCGGCGGCCGGCACAATGGCGGTTGGCGCATGGATCATCAGCACGGCGTCGGTCTCCGGCGCCTCGCACAGGATGGCGTAGGCCTGCAGGTAGCGCTCGACGGGCGCGTCGCCGATGATGTCGATTGGATTCGCGCGCGGCCAGGTGGCGGGCAGCACGGCGTCCAGCCGGGCCAGGGTCTGGTCTGACAGCCGCGCCAGGGTCCCGCCGGCATTCGCCAGCGCGTCCGTCGCCATCACGCCGGCACCGCCGCCATTGGTCAGGATGGCGAGGCGCTCGCCACGCAGCCCGCGCATTCGGGCAAGCATCTCGACCGCGTCGAACAGGCCCTCGGTGCTGTCCACGCGCAGCAAGCCGGCACGCCGGATGGCGGCGTCGTAGACGTCGTCGGCACCCGCCATGGCGCCGGTATGGGACGCGGCGGCGCGTGCCGCCTGCGCCGAGCGCCCGGCCTTGACGACCAGCACCGGCTTGTTGCGGGCGGCGGCGCGCGCCGCGGACATGAACTTTGCGCCATGGCGGATCGCTTCCACGTAGAGCAGGATGGCATGCGTCGCGGCGTCGCTGGCGAGGTAGTCGAGTACGTCGGCCGCGTCCACATCGGCACTGTTGCCCAGCGAGATGAAATGGGAAAAGCCGATCTGCCGCGAGCGCGACCAGTCCAGCACGGCGGTGGCCAGCGCGCCGGATTGGGTGGCGAATGCCAGCTTGCCTTGCCGGGCCGTGCCGGGCGCGAAGCTGGCATTGAGGCCGATTCCCGAAGCGATGAGCCCGACGCAGTTTGGCCCGAGAATCCTGAGCAGATGGGGCCGCGCCGCGTCCAGCATGGCTTGCCGCAGGGCGCCTCCGGCGCTGTCCTCGGGACCCTCGAAGCCGGCGGTCAGCACGATCGCCGCGCGCGTGCCGGCGGCGCCGAGCTCGGCGATGAGGCCCGGGATGGTGGGTGCGGGCGTACATAGCACCGCCAGGTCCGGCGGTGCCGGCAACGCGCCGACGCGCGCGTAACAGGGTTGGCCCGCCAGCGTCGCATACTTCGGGTTGACCAGGTACAGCTGGCCGGTGAAGGCGCCCGCGGACAGGTTCGCCAGCACGGTTGCCCCCACGCTATGCGGCCGCAGCGTCGCGCCGATGAGCGCGACCGAGCGTGGACGGAACAGAGCGTCAAGGTTACGGACAGTCATGGCTGGCTCTCAAGGCAACCGCCGCCCCCCCCGGCGTACCGGGCCCGGGCGGGAGGTCAGAGATTGACCTGGATGATGTTCGATACCTCGCTGACCCCCGGCGCCGCCCAGGCGGCTTCGAACGCGGCCTCGCGCTCGGCCCAGCTGCGCAGGCTTCCGCGCAGCGTCACCACGCCGTCCTTGACGTCGACGGCGACATGGGTCGCGTCGTCCGCCGCCTGGCGCTCGATGGCCCTGGCGATCCGATCCTTTACGTCGTGGGCCGCGATCGCGGGCTGGACCACGATGGCGTTGGCTACCCTGACCACGCCGTACAGGCCGGCTACCGCGCGCTCGGCGGCCAGGCGCTGGTAGTTCCAGTCGACCGTGCCGGTCAGCGTGACGCAGCCGTCCTCGACCATCACCTGGATGCGATCCGAGGGCAGCACCGAGGTCCACGCCAGGATGTTGCTCGTGGCGCGAGCGATGTCGGCGTCCGTGCGCTGCGCGTCATCGGGCAGGCGCACGTCGATTTCGACGGCCAGGCCTTTCACGCCGGGCACGCGCCTGACGGCCTCCTCGGCGGCGTACTTGGCGGCATGGCTGCTGAGATGGCCGGTCAGCGTCACCACGCCGTCGTTGACCTGGACGCCGACCTCCGCGGCATCGACGGCCGGATCCCAGGCCAGTTCCTCGACCACGTGCTGCTTGAGCTGGATATCGCCTTTCATGTCGGTTGCCTCCTGTTTGCCTGGCGCCCTCGGGCGCGATGGCGGCGCGTGCCGCTTGCTCGGTGCGTGCCGGCGCGGGCGCGCGGCATCGGCGTCACGGCCGCGTTTCCAGCTGATCGATGACCGCCGAGATGCCCGGCGCCGACCACACGGCACCGATGGCGGCGCGGCGGTCGGCCAGGGAATCCACGTGGCCGCTCAGCGTGGCGGTGCCGTTCTCGACCTTGACGCTTATATGGTGGGCCTCGCGCACGGCATGGCGGCGCAGCGCCTCTTCGATGCGATCCTCCACATCGGGGGGCGCGGTCTTCTCGTTCATCCAAATGTTGTTGACGACGCCGATCACGCCGCGCAGCTGGCTGACCGTGCGTTCGGCGAGGTTCTTCTGGTAGCCCCAGTCGACGTTGCCCGACAGCGTGACCCAGCCGCGCTCGACGCGAACCTTGATGACATCCGAGGGCACATGTACGTGCCATTGCAACGCCTCGCGAGCCGCCTCGGCAATGGCTTCGTCGAGGAACGCGCCGGGCGGATGCACGTCGAGCTTGACGACGACCGCGCGGACGCCTGAGATGCGTTCCGCGGCCCGCTCGGCGGCGAGCTTCTCCGCATAGCTGGACAGGTGCCCGTCCAGCGTGACGATCCCGTCATGGACCTCGACGCCGATGGACGCTGCGTCAATCGCCGGGTCCCAGTCGAGTTCGTCCGCGACGTCCTTCTGGATCTGATGATCGGTTTTCATGCTTGGCCTCTTCAAAGGCAGGGCGCCGCAAGCGCCACCACGGGTTGGTCGCGGTGCGTCGGGGCGCTACGTTTGCGATAGAGCCTGTGCGCTGGCGGAACGCTCTTGATCCTGCTCCTTGCGCACGAGCGAAAACAGCATGCCCCAGTCGGTTGCGAGGGCGGCGAACAGGTCATCAAGCGCAATCACCCCGGTCACTGCCTCGCCGTCCAGCACCGCCAGACGTCGTACGCCGTGCGTCAGCATCAACTGCATTGCATCGGCGACGACGGCATCCCGTTGGATCGCCACGAGGCCGCGCGTCATCACCTCGACCACGTCGGTCTGGCATGGATCCGCACCGGTGGCCGTCGCACCGATGACGATGTCCCGGTCCGTGATCATGCCGACCGCGCGCGTCCCGGTCGGTGAGTTCTCTGTCACGATCAGCGCACCGACGTGGCGGTCCCGCATCTGGACGGCAGCTTCCTGCAGGGTGCAGGACAGCGGGACATGCACGGCTTTCGCTGAGCAGATATCCTGGACTAGCATCCCGGTCTCCTTTTCGGCGCACTTGCCTAACGTACAGTAATGCGTTGCTGGGTCGAGCTTTCCTTCTTGGGCAGCACCAGGCGCAGCACGCCGTCCTGGAAGCTGGCATCGATCTTTTCCGTGTCAATGTTGCCGTCCAGCGTAAAGGCGCGCTGCATCGAGCCGCTGTAGCGCTCCTGGCGGATCACGCGGTCGCCTTCCTTCACCTCGGAAGCTTTCTCGAGCTTGGCGGAGATCATCACAGTCCCACGATCTACGCTGACGTTGATGTCATCCTTCTTCACGCCTGCCAGGTCGGCGGTAATGGTGAAGCTACTGTCGGACTCGGCCACGTCGACCTTGAACGGCAGCTCGGTGTCTGGCCCAATCCGCCAATTGCGCAGCATGCTCTGCAGCATGTCGCCGAGCGGTTCGATCGAGAACGGGTCGTAGCGCTTGATGTTGCTCATCATGGTCTCCTGGGATGACGGCGCGGTGCGCGCCGGATGCCTTCTTACTTTGGCAAGCCGGGGCGGTTGCGGTTTGCTTTGCATCAAACGCCGGCACATTGCCCCGACTGCTTGCGCCGGATACCGGCACTTGCGTCACATGCGCCATCCGGAAAGGCCGGGCGTTCGGCATGACCGGCGTCAGGGAACCCTGACAAGCGACGCTGTATTCCTGACACGCAACTCAGCGCAGCCTTCTAGGCGGGGAACCCGTGCCGTCCAATACTTCAGTCAAACACAGCGGCGTGCATGCAGATGCGCTCCGCCATACGATGGGCGAACGAGGGTCGGGACCAGGAAAAGGCCGGCGGGCCGGAGATAACCATGTTTGACTTGCATACTGAGGTTGATGCTGTTTGTGACGCGACCGACATGTCCGTCGCGTTTGTCAAGCGTGAGGATGAGATGCCTGCGGCGCCGGCGCTGGGCCATGGCCGGGCCCGATGCACGACTTGCATGATGCGGAACATCTGCATGGCCGCCAGCCTGGAGGCCGGCGAAATGGCCCGCCTGGACGCTGTCGTGCAGGGCTGGCGTTCGGTCAGGCAGGGCGAACGGCTGTACCGGGCAGGCGATCCGTTCCGCAGCCTCTACGCAGTCCGCGCCGGCTCGTTCAAGACCGTGGTAGCGCCGGAGCGGGGCAAGGAAACCATCTCTGGCTTCTACATGGCCGGGGACTCCATCGGCATGGACGGCGTCTGCAAGGAAACCCATAACTGCGATGCGATTGCCCTGGAAGACAGCGTGGTCTGCGTGATCCCTTTCCACCTGCTCGAGGCGCTTTGCCGCGAGATCAAGCCGCTGCAACGCCAGTTGCACAAGATGTTCAGTGCCGAGATCGTCAGGGAATCGCGCCAGATGATGCTGTTGGGCAATATGTCCGCCGAGCAGCGCGTGGCGGCATTCCTGTTGAATGTCTCGGCACGCTACCGCGAGCGGGGCTATTCGGCTACGTCCTTTGTGCTGCGCATGACGCGTGAGGACATCGGCAGCTTCCTCGGCGTGACCCTGGAAACCGTGAGCCGGACCTTGTCTAAGTTCCAGCAGGAAGGGCTGCTCACCGTGCAGGGCAAGACCATCGAGTTGCTCAACCTGGACGCCCTCGATGCTCGCTAGTACAACATCCCGTAAATAGGTTGAATAATTAATCGCCTCGGATATCATGGCGGGATGAGCCGAGGCCGCCAAGCAACGCCAGTGAAGCTGGCGAAGAAAGAAAGACAGGAGCTGCTATCGCTGATCGAGCGCAAGACGGCTGCGCAGCGAGATGTGATGCGCGCGCGAATTGCATTGTGGGCCCACGAGGGCCACGCCAATACGGTCATTGCGCGGGAACTGGGTGTATCGGTGCAAACGGTCTGCCTGTGGCGCAAGCGCATTGCCCAGCAAGGTGCCCAAGGCATTCGCGAAGGCGAGCGCAGTGGTCGTCCGCCACGCATCACGCAGGAAGCGCGACTACAGTTGATCGCGCTGGCGTGTGAAACGCAGGAACCTGAGGGACGGGTCACGCCCACGCTCGATGAGATTGTGGCGCGCGCCGTGGAGCGCGGCGTCGTCGGGCAGATCAGCCGCAGCCAGGTGCAGCGCATTCTGCAGGCCGGCGACGTGCGTCCGCACCGGGTTCAGCAATGGCTACATAGCCCAGACCCGCACTTTCGCGAGAAGGTCAACGGGATTTGCAAGCTGTACCGCAAGGCACCTCGAAACGCGGTGGTGCTCAGTATCGACGAGAAGACTGGCATTCAGGCCATCGAGCGTAAGTACCCGGGACGGGCACCCGCGCCGGGGCGACTGCGTCGTCGTGAGTTTGAATATGTTCGGCACGGCACCCAGGCGTTGATTGCCGCGCTGGACGTCCATACCGGACAGGTGCTGGCAGACTGCCGCGACCGGCGCACCCAGGAGGATCTGGTAGCCTTCATGGAGCGCGTGGCAAGCGCGTACCCGGGCAAACAGGTGCATGTCGTCTGGGACAACCTGAACACACATTGCGCCCAGGCCGTCTGGCAGGCGTTCAACGCGCGGCACGATGGGCGGTTTCACTTCCACTTCACGCCATTGCACGCGAGTTGGGTCAATCAGATCGAACTCTGGTTTGCCCGCTACACACGCCGAGTGCTGCGCCACGCGAGCCACACCAGCACCGCGCACCTGCGTGAACGCACCGAGCAGTTTGTCCGCGCGCACAATCAGGCAGCACGCCCGTTCAAATGGAGTTTCCGGGGCTATCCGCTACAAACCGGCGCATCGTAATCGAGAATCGACATGCCAGCCTTACCCGCCAAACATTACGCTGCCGAATTGCAGCGGCAACTGCGCAGCCTGCTCGGCCACGAGCAGATCATCACGCAAGCCTACGGGCGTCACCTGCTGATCAAACGTCTGGACGACGAGGAGCCGACCGTGGTGGCTCGGCTGACCGAGCTCGGCCGCAATCGTTATGGCGCCGCCTTTCGCAGCCATAGTGGGCGTTGGGAACCGTTGCCAGGCGCGGGCTCGCTCGACGAGATGGCGCAGGTGGTCGTCACGCTCCTGCAGCCGTATCTGCAGCCCGATAATTATTAAAGCTATTTCCGGGATGTTGTACTAGCAGCGTCATACCCGGCAAGGCATGACGTGAACGAGCCCGGTCTTGATCCCGGATTTCCTGGACGGCGTGCCGATGTCGTGGCCGCCGCCGCGTCCCGCGAAGTCGGGACGCTGGTGTTCCGGCCGCTCGAGATCGATACGTGGCAGGAGCATGTCATCTACATGCATCCGGATTGCCCCGTTTGCCGTGCCGAGGGCTTTTCTGCGCAGGCGCGCGTACGCGTGCAGATCGGCGAGAGGTCATTGATCGCCACGCTGACGCTGCTGGGCGCGCCGCTGTTGAACATGGGCGAAGCGAGCCTGTCGGTGAGCGCGGCACGGACGCTTTCGGCACGCGCCGGCGATGCCGTGCATGTCACGCATGCGCCCGCGCTGGAGTCGGTGCGGGCACTGCGTGCCAAGATCTATGGCTGCCACCTGGACAGCGTCCAGCTGGACGGTATCATCGGCGACATCAGTGCAGGGCGGTACGCCGACGTGCATATCGCCGCATTCCTTACCGCCTGCGCGGACGGTCGCATGAGCCTGCGCGAGACCGTCGACCTGACCCGGGCCATGGTCCGGGCCGGCCAGCGCCTGAGCTGGGACCGCGAGGTGGTTGCGGACAAGCATTGCGTCGGCGGGCTGCCGGGCAATCGCACCACGCCCATCGTCGTGGCCATTGCGGCAGCGGCCGGACTGCTGCTGCCCAAGACCTCGTCGCGCGCGATTACTTCGCCCGCCGGCACCGCCGATACGATGGAAGCCCTGACCCGCGTGACGCTGAATGCGACGGAACTGCGGCGCGTGGTGGAACAGGTCGGGGCGGCCCTGGTGTGGGGTGGGGCGCTGAGCCTGAGTCCTGCGGACGACATGCTGATCCGCGTGGAGCGCGCCCTGGATATCGACAGCGATGCGCAGCTGGTGGCCTCAATCCTGTCGAAGAAGATTGCCGCTGGCTCCACCCACGTGCTGATCGACGTGCCGGTGGGGCCGACGGCAAAGATCCGCGAAGACAGCGAGCTGGGGCGTCTGCATATTGCCATGACCAAAGTCGCGGACGCTTTCGGGTTGAAGATCCGGATTCTGCGCACCGACGGCTCGCAGCCAGTGGGCCGGGGCGTCGGGCCCGCGCTCGAGGCGCTCGACGTGCTGGCGGTGCTGCAGTGCCAGCGGACGGCGCCCGCCGACCTGCGCGAACGCTCGCTGCTGCTGGCGGGCGAGTTGCTGGAGTTTTGCGGCGCGATGCCGGTCGGGCAGGGACGGCTGCAGGCTGGCAGTCTGCTCGACAGCGGTGCCGCCTGGACCCGTTTCCAGGCGATCTGTGAAGCGCAAGGGGGGCTGCGCACCCCGGGGCAGGCGGTGTTCCGGCGCGACGTGGTCGCAGCCCGCAGCGGCATCGTGACGTCCGTCGACAACTGGCACGTCGCGCGCGCGGCGAAGCTGGCCGGGGCGCCGCGCCGGCAGGTGGCCGGGCTGGAACTGCATGTGCGCGCCGGCGACGAGGTCGTAGCCGGCGCACCGCTCTGTACGCTGCATGCCCAAGCGTCCGGCGAACTGGAGTATGCGTTCAGCTATGCGCTGGCGCATGACCCCTTCCGCATCGAATAGCTCCGGCGCCGCTAGGCGGCCAGTTGATCAGGAACACCAATGGTGCCATCTCCGCGATGATCGCCAGCATCAGCCGGGCGATGCGGCTCAGCCCGGCCTCGAAGTCGCTAGGCGGGCCGCGCACGGCGATCGACTCCGCAATGTGGCCGAGCACCGCGCGGTCGCCGGTCAGCACTACGACCGCCGTGGCTGTCCCGCTGAACACCGCCGTCCCCATCAGGGCGATGTTGCCGCTCGCCGGGCAGGGTTGCTCCCGCGCAGGGTGCGGCGAATTTCTTCACGGGCATTGACTCGCCGGTCAAGGCCGCCTGGTTCACGAACAGGTCCTTCGAGGCCAGCAGCCGGACGTCGGCGGGCACCAGGTTTCCTGCCGCCAGGTGGATGATGTCGCCCGGAACGAGCTCGGAGATTGGGCGCTCCAGCGTGCGGCGCGCTGGCATCGTCCGCGCGGCGCCGCAGCGCAATGGTGGTGTGGACCATGGTGCGCAGCGCGGCCACCGCGCGGTCGCTGCGCGTTTCCTGCCAGGTGGCCAGCGTGACGCTAAGGACGATCATCCCGCCGATCAAGGCGGCGGCACTGTAGTCGTGTACGAATACCGAGAGCGCGGACAGCTGACCAGCATCAGGTTGACCGGGCCGCCCAGCCGCCGGGCCAAGCTGGCGGGCCAGTGCTGCCCCTGGCTGGCGGCGATGCGGGGGCCGCAGGTGGCCAACCGGTCGGCGGCCTCGCGTTCGGTCAATCCCGCGTCGGTCGCGGCAAGCCTGTCCAGGATCTCGCTGGCTTCGTGCTCGGCCGCCCAGGACAGGGCCGGCGGCAGGGACGCGGCCTCGGACGCGTGCGGTTCGCCGTGCTGACCCGGTGTTGCCGCGGCCGGGCGGTTATGCGCTGGTGGTTCGTCATCGTCCACGGGCAGGTGCGGCCCGGCGCCATCGTCCGCACCGGAGAGCTGCCATGGCTTTACGCGGCCTTAGGCGCCCGCACCAGCAGCACCGGCACCTTCGATCTGCACACTACGCCCTCGGCCACGCTGCCCATCACCAGGCGCCGTAGCCCGCCCCTGCCATGCGTGCCCACCACGACCAGGTCGGCCTGGGTGCGCTGCGCCTCGGCGTCGATGGCCATGGCGATGTCGCCCAGCGCAAGCATCTCGTCAACCAGTTACGTTTGGCATATCACTTGGCCAGCATGGGCCCTGGCCTCGGCGTTGGCAAGCAGTTTGCGGCCGCCTTCCACCAGGTCGGTGCGCAGGTCGGCAAGGTTGCCGTAGCCCATGTTGTACTTGAGATAGCTGTTGTCGACGACGTGGACGATCTCCAGGGTGGCCTCGCACAGCGAGGCGAGGCGGATGGCCTCGTCAAGTGCGCGATCGGCGCAGGCGCTGCCATCGATGGCGACGAGGATGGTGTGATACATGGCATTGCCTCCCTGGCTGAGTGCCCGTAGACAGCGGTGAAGCGGTTTCCCGGGTGCGGGAGCGCAGACATTGCATCCAGCTTAGGCGGGGGGAGGGTAGGCCGGTTGATGCAGGTCAGGGGGAGGGCATTCGGCCGGCCAGGGGGACTTAGGGCTTCGTTGACAGCCATCAACCCGCATGCCCTTGCGACCGCTACTTTGGAAATAACCCATAGCCGAAGTCGAGGTGGCTGGGGGGAGAGGCAAGACATGGGCCTGAAGCAGCCCTTGCTGTCGTGGAATGAAGAAGATGCGGGGCATTTGTCCAAAAACGTGCTGGCTGAAGGTCGCTCCCCGGCCATGCCGGCCCCGTTAGTGTTGTTTGTACTGGCGTAACAGGTGACCAAATATGGACAAAGAGATCAGACAGAAGATCCTGACCTTGTTGAACCAACACAGGATCATGACGCTTGCCACCCTGAGGCCGGATGGCTGGCCTCAGGCTACCACTGTGGGTTATGTGAATGAGGGTCTCACGCTCTACTTCCTCTGTGGTCCGAGCAGCCAAAAGGCGGCCAATCTGGCCTTGGATGACCGTGTCTCGCTGACAATTGATCACGATACGCCAGATCTCATGGCGATTACCGGCCTGTCCATGGCGGCGCACGCGCAACTGGTGGTCGATGCGGCCGTAGCGGAGAGAATCCTCCAGATGTTCCCATTGAAGTATCCGGAGCAGATTGCCTTGCCGGTGCCGATGCCAACCGCGGAGGACGTCCGAATATTCAGGGTGACCCCGATGGTCATTTCCGTGCTCGACTATTCCAAGGGCTTCGGACATACGGATCTTGTCACCTGCTGAGGGCAATCAAGAGACCTGTCGTCCCGGAGGTGTCCCGTGCGCAAGATATGGGCGATGCTCGTAATGCTAGCCATTAGTCGGTGCCGCTGCGGCCAGCGCCCCCGGTGGTGCCAGTTGAACCTGCGCACGGCCGCGCGAGGCCTGCTTCTGGCGCTGACTGCCTTCGTGTCTCTCGGAGCCATCGCCGAGGTTGCCGTTCCGTCATTGACGGCGCGAGTGACTGACCTGACTGGTACGCTAACGCGTGAACAGCAGGCGTCCCTGGACCAGACGCTGCAGGCCTTCGAAGCCAGGAAGGGAACTCAGGTTGCAATTCTCATGGTTCCCACGACTCGACCGGAAACCATCGAACAGTATTCGCTTCGCGTGGTCGAGCAATGGAAGCTGGGACGCAACCGCGTTGATGACGGCGCGCTGCTCATCATCGCCAAAGATGACCGCACGCTTCGTATTGAGGTGGGTTACGGGCTCGAAGGCGTCCTGACTGACGCCGCGAGCAAGCGCATCATCAGTGATGATATCGTGCCCCGATTCAAGCAGGGCGATTTCTATAGCGGTGTGTCTGCGGGTATCGACCGCATGCTTGGGGTCATCGAAGGGGAGCCACTGCCACCGCCGGAGGAAACGGCAGGGAATACGGGTGACCCCGTCCGGCAACTGATGCCAATCCTACTTGTGCTCACTCTGGTTCTGGGTGGGTTACTGCGTTCCATGCTGGGGCGCTTCCCGGGTGCAGTCGCGACGGGTGGGGCCGTTGGTGTGGTCGCGTGGATGCTTTCTGGCGCTATCTTTGCCGGCATCGTCGCGGGGGCAATCGCGCTCTTGTTCACGCTGATGGGCGGCCCGCACATGGGCTTGCTGGCTATTGGCGGCCGCTCGGGAAGATATGGCGGCCGTTTGGGCCCCGGGGGATTCGGCGGCGGTGGCGGCGGCTTTGGCGGTGGGGGTGCCTCCGGCAAGTGGTGATGGCAACGTCAATCGCATCGTGCGGCGTCTGCTGATGATCAATGGCAAGTCAGGCGAGCCTTCCCGCAGGAACTTTGCGCGCGATCGAGCAAGGAGGCCACGCGTGCCTGACGTTGCGCTGAAACAAAGGCGGCGGCCAGCTAGTGTCCTGTTCCGCTGATTCGTTCGCAAAGTCTATTTAGCTTGGCGAGAATCGAATCCGCGGTGGCCGTCCAGTTGAATGGCTTGCAATTCTGGTTGTAGTGAGCGACGAAGTGATCGATTTTTTGCACGAGCTCCTTGACCGAGGTGAACGAGCCACGACGGATGGCCTTGCCGGTGATGATCGAGAAAAAGCGTTCGACCTGATTCAACCAGGAACTGTAGGTGGGGATGGAATGCATGTGCCAGCGCGGACGGGGCTGCCCAGCTACGGCTTGACCTTGGGGTGCTTATGGCTGCTGTTGTTATCCACGATGCAATGCACATCGAGTTCGGCGGGAATGGCCTTGTCGATCGAACCCAAGAAAGCGAGGAACTCTTGGTGCCGATGACGCGGCTTGCACTCGGCCAGCACCGCACCGTTAAGTACGTTCAGCGCGGCAAACAGAGTCGTTGTGCCGTGACGGACGTAGTCGTAGGTGACACCCTCGACATAGCCCAGGCCCATGGGCAGCATCGGCTGAGTGCGCTCCAGTGCCTGGCACTGGCTCTTCTCATCCACGCACAGCACCAACGCGTTCTCGGGCGGGTTCAGGTACAGACCTACCACGTCGCGCAGCTTCTCGATGAAGAACGCGTCGGTGGACAGCTTGAAGGCCTCGCTACGATGCGGCTGCAGCCCCAACAGCTTGAAATAGCGGTGCACGCTGGTAGGCGAAGATGTCTCGCCCGCCACCGCCCGCACACTCCAGTGTGTCGAGCCGTCAGCAGGCTTCGTATGCAGCATCGTCTTGATGAGTTCCGCCACCCGCTCGTCGTCGATTGTGCGTTGCTTGCCCGGGCGCAGTTCGTCGTTGAGGCCATTAATGCGGTTAGTTAACAACGGAACGGGACACTAGTCCGCTGCGTCATTGAATTGGCACCGGGCGAATTCGCCGCGATGGATCGTCGTACTTCCACTTGATTGGCTTGGGATTCTTGTTGTGTTGGCGGATATAACGCATCAACTTGCGATCCAGGTCCTTCACCGAGGTGAAGACGCCGCGTGCGATCACATCGCGCTGAATACGCGCGAACCAGTTCTCGACCTGATTGAGCCAGGACGTGTAGGTCGGCGTGTAGTGCAACCGCACGTTACGGTGTTCCTCGAGGAAGGTCTGTACGCGCTCGGTTTTGTGGCTGCTGACGTTGTCGCAGATGACATGGATTTCTTGCTCCGGCCGCTGACTGGTCACAACGTCGGTAAGGAAGGCCACGAACTGCTCGCTGGTATGGCGGGGCGCGGTCTTGCCGATCACCTCCCCGGTTGCCGTGTTGAGTGCGGCAAACAGGCTGAGCGTGCCGTTGCGCTTGTATTCAAAGCCGTGACTTTCGGCACGCCCTGGCGACAGTGGCAACATCCGGTCCTTCCGGTCCAGGGCCTGGATCGCGGTCTTCTCGTCCACGCAGAACACCGCCGCATGCGCCGGCGGGTTCAGGTACAGCCCGATCACGTCTGCGGCCTTGGTCTCGAAGTTGGGATCATTGGAGATCATGTGCCGCTCCAACCTGTGCGGGCGCACGCCATGTTTGCGCCAGATGCGCTGCACGGTCGAGACGGATACGCCCCCCAGTTCCGCGGCAAGCTTGTAGCTGCTCCAATGCGTCGCCCCGTCCGCGGGCTTGCGCTTGAGGGTGTAGCTCAGCACACGCGCCTCGAGCTTTTCCGGCGGCTGCAGCGGGGCTCGTCCAGGGTGGCGCGCGTACAAGCCTGCCAGGCGCTCGGCCAGAAACCGGCTCGACCAACGCGAGATGAATCGCGAATCGCAACCCAGCCGCTCAATGATTGCGTCGCGGGACTCGCCGTCTTCAAGCATCAGGATCAGCTTGGCCCGACGCGCGTCGGCCGCTCGAATGGTTCGGCTGCGCGTCGCCGCCAGCAGTTGTTCGCGTTCGAGCTCGGTCAGATTCATTTTTCCCATGCACATGATCTAACCACGGATGGGGTGCTTTTTCAAGACGCAATGGACTAGCAGCTAGCCTCTAGCTATGCGGCCGACAAATGATCAGCCACCTTGAGGAGTCCTTTCCGACGCGCAATACGCAGCGGCTGGCGCGAAGCTGGCTGCCGATGCGAAGGCCGTGTACGACCGGGTTCAGATGATTATCAGAGTCAAGGAGCCGCAACCACGCGAACTGGCGCTGCTCAAGCCTTGGCAGATCCCTCGTGCATACCTGCATCTGGCCGCGGACCGTGAACTGACTGCCGCGCTGCTGAAATCCGACGTGGTCTGCGATGGTCGCGCGCATGAAAGCAGGTTCGGTGCTGGTGGATGTGGCGAGAGACCAGGGAGGTTGCTCCGAGACATCGCGTCCGACCAGCCATACGGATCTGAGCTATGTGGTGGACGGCGTGCCGCACTACTGCGTGATCAACATGCCGGCAGCCGTGGCCAGGACCTCCACCTTTGCCCTGAACAACGCCACGCTCGGTCATGCGATCGCCCAGCGAGCGGGATGCGCTCGCGCGCCAGGGTATCGCCCGTGCGCCCGGACCGGTCAGGGCGCAAGGCGCTCAGCGGTCTCCAGCGGCCTGCCGTTGCGGGGACATCAGATCCGCATTGCCGATCCGGCCGGGCACGCGAGGCGCTTGCCAAAGACACCCGCGTCTTCCTGATGGGCGAGGACGTCGGTCGCTACGGCGGCGTTATGCGGCCTCCAAGGGACTGCTGGCCGAGTTCGGCTCGGAACGCATCCGCGAAACCCCCTTTCGGAATTCGGCTTCACCTGCGCCGGCATCGGCGCGGCCCTTGGCGGCGTGCGACCAGTTCTCCGTACCGTTGGTGATCCGGATGGCACGGAGGCTGGCCGCCAGGTCGCGGCCCAGCATTCCCACAGCTTCGAGAGCTTGGTCTCATGGGACCACTATAGGAGCCGGGGCAAGCAACAAAATGCCGGTCGGCCAGCACTGCCCGGCCGTCCTTTACCTACGCGGGCAAGGGCACGCCTGGACCGCTTTAGCGAAGACATCGGGCTAACGGTCAGGCTGACGTAGGAAACGTTTTTCGGTACTTCCGCCATGACTCTTCCAGCCCCTCTGACGCTCAAACCGACGAGATCCTTGCCCTCGCTTGCTCGGCGGCAGCAACATGATTCTTGACCGCGATAAAGCTATCGGGACTCACCGACATCGAATCGATGCCGCTTTCGACAAGGAATCCAGCGAACTCCGGGTGGTCGCTAGGCGCCTGGCCGCACAAGCCGACATCGGCCCCGGCCTTGTGCGCCTCTGCGATGACGCTGCCGATCATCCATTTGACTGCGTCGTCCTGCTCGTCGAACAACTCCGCGAGCTCTGCCGAATCGCGGTCCACGCCAAGCGTGAGCTGAGTCAGGTCATTGCTGCCGATAGAAAAGCCATCAAAGCGCTTGGCGAACTCGCTCGCCAGGATCACGTTCGACGGGATCTCGCACATGACATATACGTTCAGGCCGGCTTCGCCGCGCACGAGGCCGTTCTCCGCCATGACGTCAAGTACGCGGTCCGCCTCTTTCGCAGAGCGGCAGAACGGAATCATGACGATCACATTGGTGAACCCCATCTCCCTGCGCAGGCGGCAAATCGCCTGGCATTCCAGCGCGAAGCCCTCTTGATAGCGGGGAGAGTAGTATCGCGACGCACCACGGAATCCAAGCATCGGGTTCTCCTCCCGGGGCTCGAATTCCGCGCCGCCGATCAGATGCGCGTACTCGTTGGTCTTGAAGTCGCTCATGCGGACCACTACCGGATGCGGATACTGGAGAGCGGCAATCCGCCCCAGTCCGCGCGCGAGCCGGTCCACGAAGTACTCCGTCTTGCTTTCGTATCCAGCGGTCAAGCCGGAAATCGTCTGCTTCGCCTCATCATCCTTTAGCGCGTCGTAGCGGACCAGCGCCATAGGATGGATCTTGATGTGGTTACTGATCACGAACTCCATTCTCGCCAGCCCAACACCATCGGCCGGGATCCGCCACCAGCGGAACGCCGCTGCCGGGTTGGCCAGGTTCAGCATGACCTTGGTATGCGTTTCCGGGATACTGCCAAAGTCGATTTCCTCGACTTCATAGTCGGCGGTGCCTTCGTAGACAAAGCCCTCGCGACCTTCCGCGCAGGACACGGTGACCTCTTGCTCGTCGTGCAGCAGATGGGTCGCATTGCCCGTGCCGACGATAGCCGGAAGCCCGAGCTCACGGCTTACGATGGCTGCGTGCGAGGTGCGGCCGCCGTGGTCGGTGACGATGGCAGCCGCACGCCGCATGACGGGCACCCAGTCGGGGTCCGTGGATTGGGTCACGAGGATGGCGCCGTCGACGAAGCGTCCCATCTCGCGTGGGCTCTCGATGACGCAAACCACGCCCGCCGCGACGGCATCCCCGATGCTCACGCCCGATGCCAGCTTGCGGCCGGCCTTCTTGATGCGATAGGTCTTTACCGCGCTCGCCTCGCGTCGCGACTGGACGGTTTCCGGTCTGGCCTGGACGATGAACATCTCTCCGCTCTCGCCGTCCTTCGCCCATTCGATGTCCATGGGCTGGCCGTAGTGGTCTTCGATCGTGCGGGCCCAGCGCGACAAGGTGAGAATCTCCTCATCTCCCAACACGAAGGACGCGCGTTCTGCCTTCGAGGTCGGGACATACTTGGTCGGAACGCCGCTATCGCTCGTGTAGACCATCTTGCGGCTCTTGTCGCCGAGCTTCTTCCCGATGATCGGCGCGAGCGACGGGTCCGACAGAAGCGGCTTGAATACCTCGTACTCGTCCGGCTCGACGGTGCCCTGCACGACGCTCTCGCCCAGACCCCAGGCGGCGTTGATCAGGGCCACCTTGTCGAAGCCGGTTTCGGTGTCTATCGAGAACATCACACCGGCGCCGCTCAGGTCGGATCGCACCATGCGTTGGACGCCGACCGACAACGCAACCTTCAGATGGTCGAAGCCCTTCGCCTGCCTGTAGCTGATTGCGCGGTCGGTGAAGAGTGAGGCGTAGCAGCGCCGGCAAGCGTCAACGAGCGCACGATCACCCCGGATGTTGAGGAAGGTTTCCTGTTGTCCGGCGAAACTCGCATCCGGCAAGTCCTCGGCGGTCGCGCTCGAGCGCACGGCGACGTCCGCGTTGACCTGTCCGGTCCGGCGGTTCAGCGCTTCATAAGCCAGGCGGATCGCCTCAGCCGTCTCCTTGGGCCATTCGCCGCGGAGAATGAGCTGACGAATGGCGGCCCCAGCCTCGGAGAGGGAAGCCTTGCCGTCAGCAAGTTCGCTGAGCATCCTGGACACTGGCTCCCGCAAGCCATTTGCGTCGATGAAGCGCCAGTATGCATCCGCCGTGACTGCGAACCCCGGGGGAATCTTGACGCCTGCGGGCGCGAGGTTGGCCACCATCTCCCCCAGCGACGCGTTCTTGCCACCGACGCGAGGAACATCGGCCCGTCTTAGTTCTTCGAACCAGACAACCTGCGTATGTTCGTTGGACATGTGCTGCTCCTTCTCGGTGGACAAGGCCGACGCCCGAGCAAAGCCAAGGTTCCGCTTGGAACGGGTAACGTCCGGGAAGCTACCAAAGGTGCTGAACAGCGCTAGCGAGCGACTGACTGATTCACACTAGTGGTGAAATGGCACCGTGGCTTGATCCAACGCAAGCCCCCACCAGGGGCGCTTCAGCGGCGGCAGTTCTGTGCACTGAAGGCGGCACCTGTGCGAGACACCGCGGGTTGAGGCGCCACAACGCGCCGCAGAGCGCGCCGTGCGGGCGATTATCCCGATGTTGACGTGCATCAAGCTTGGCCTCCAAGCGGCTCCAATAATGAATGCTGGGCCCAGGCGACAACATTCGCTTTGTTTCCCCAAGGTGGCCGGTCTTGTCGCTAACGGAAGTCCACAGGGCTCGCCGATGTACCAAGAGGTAACCCGCCCGCCTGGCTGCTGCACATTGAGCTTGGAGAGAACCATGAAGGCGCAGATTGATGAAGGCACCCTCGAGATTTGGGGGGAGAATCCGACGGAAACCTGGGCGTTGTCCATATGGCACAAAGAACACCGAATCAGTGCTGGCACGGTCAGTATCTATCCGGTTTCGCCAGAGATACAAGACAAGCCACTTCTCGGGAGCATGGAAGCACTGGTAGTGGACGCCCACGACCTAAGGACGGATATGCTCACGGTTAGCCACTCTCCCAATGGTCTTTTGGTGGATGCGATCGATCTGGCACCGTTTCAGATTCCGCGCATTTCCCTATCGATGATCCTGGGCAGGAGCCCGCTCTCTATCAACGTGGGAGACGTTCTCGACTTCTACATTCATCCGCAATTTACCGAGTGGATTGATGCCTACAGGAAAGCGGTTGAAACGCAGGCGACCAAACACTCGCTGACTTACCCGGGGTGAGGGCGAGCGGAAGACTCCGAAATCCGTGCACAGGAGAGCATCATGGCCTTCAAGACCGTATTGGTCGAACTCGGGCGCGACATAGGCTGCGCCGCGCGTGTAGGCGTTGCAGCGGACCTTGCCAAACGCTCCGGCGGTCATGTGGTGGGATTGACCGCGACCGGCGTGCCGTTCGAGCGGATTCCGCACGCCAGCAGCGATGCGGAGTGCTACGTGGATGTGGCCAGGGTCGGCCTTGCGGCACAGGCAGAAGAGACGGGCGTCGTGTTCCGGCGCGTCATGGAGCAGGCAGCGCCAGGGGTGGCACACACCCACCGCGTGGTCGAGGAAGACCCGGGATGGGCGTTGGCGCAGGAAGGCCGCGTATCCGACATCGTAGTGCTGGCACCACCGCCCGACCCGTATTCGGTAGGCAGCCTCGCAGCCGAGACCGCCGAATATGTACTGCTGAATGCCGGGAGGCCCGTGTTGCTGGTGCCGTCTGCATACGAGCAGGTGGAGATGGAACATATCGTGATCGCTTGGGATGGCTGGCGAGAGGCGGCTCGCGCGGTGGCGGACGCGATGCCGCTGTTGCTGTGCGCGGAGCGGGTCACGATCGTGGCGGTATGGAACCGGGACGACCGGCCTACGCCAAAGTCGGAGCCAGTCGCGGGCCTGCGGCAATACCTCGAGCGGCATGGCATCGTCGCGGGGGTGTACAACGAACCGACGAGCGAGGCGGTTGGCCGGGTGCTGCTTGAGGCTACACGCAGCCTGAACGCGGACCTGCTGGTGGCCGGTGGCTACGGACATTCCCGCATGCGCGAGGTGATGCTGGGCGGCACCACGCGGACGCTGATGCACCATGCCGGGATGCCGCTGCTGCTGTCGCATTGAATGGCGGCGAAGCGCTGTGTGCCACATGCTCACCGCGATTGCGCGGCATGGCGCATGTCGCTGACCAGGTCGAATTCGCAACCGGTCGGCCAGGGGGACTTAGGGCTTCGTTGACTGGCATCAACCCGCATGTCCTTGCGACCGCTACTTTGGAAAGAACCATAGCCGAAGCCGAGGTCGCCATGTACCGCCGAATTCTCCTAGCCATCGACGGCAGCCGTTCATCCTTAAGTGCCCTGGAGCAGGCAGTGTCCATGGCGCTGGCCACCCACGCCGAGGTCAGCGCCATGTTCGTCGTCGACGACAGCGACCTGTTCTTCGAGATCAGCCCGCGTGAGCGGCCCGGGCTGATGGCCGACATCATTGCCTATGGCAAGCAGGTGCTGGCTCGCGCCGGCGAGCGCCTGAGTGCCGCCGGCGTGCGCTGGAGCAGCAGGTTGGCCGAGACGCCCGGCACCCCTGCGAAGATTGCCGAGGCGATCGTCGCGGAAGCGGACCACTGGAGTGCAGACCTGATCGTAATGGGCACACATGGCCATCGCGGCGTGCGGCGCATGGTGCTGGGCTCGGTCTCGGAGCACGTGGTCAGCAAGACGGTTCGTCCCGTACTGCTCGTTCGGCAGCAGTGGGGCAGCGATACGCCCTGACCGTTCCGTCCCGGTCCGCGGATACCCCAATATTCCTTTCGGAGTAACGCAAATGCAGGTTTCAAGAAGCCTTGGCCTCGGGCTGTCGTCGCTGGCGATTGCCGTTGCAGCGGCCGGTTGCGCCACTCGCGCCATGCCCGCTGGCGCTGGCCCTGGCCTGCAGATCATGGAGCAGCACGGCGTCTCCTACGTATCGGGTGGAAACGATGAGGCGGGCATGCAAAGCATGCTGGCCATCGCCGCGCGTTTCAATGTACGGCTGACGATGGTGGATGCCGGGCGCGGCAAGCCGCTGGGCGGTGCCACGCTGGTCGTGGCCAGCCAGGAGGGTCGCCCCGTGCTGCACACTACCGCCAGCGGGCCGCTGTTCTACATGCGGCTCAAGCCGGGTGCCTATCGTCTCGCGGTGGGCTACCAGGGACGGGACCAGATGCGCGACATCGTCGTCGCTGGCGAGCCGCTCGACATGACATTCCGGCTGCCGGTCAATACGCTCGAGGACGACTGGCTGCTCTGCGGCACGACCCCCTGTCCGCGTCGCTGACCGAGCCGCCTGGACCTGCCGCCGCGGGCACGACACCGCGCGGTTTCGCGGCGGTTCAGGGAGGACCGCGAAGGATCGACGCAGCGGAAGAAGCGCTCAGGTTTCGTTCGGGGACAACCAGGCGGGCCGCTTAGCGTGGGCAGGCCTGGAATCTGCCAACCGCAAGGCTGCACGAAGTCATCGATCGCGGCGGCGGCATCGCCGCTCAACACGTCACGTTCGAGTAGCACAAGTGCCGGTGCCGGTGTCTTGCCCGTGAGCCTGGCTATCTCCGTTTCTGCCTGGAAGCCCCCGCGCGCTGCCATGACACAGATTGCCGACACGCGCGCGGCCAGCGGCGGCGTGGCGACGCTGGCGGCAAGGAAGCTGCGCATCGGGGCCGCCAGCCTGCCCATCCATACCGGTGCCAGGGCCACGACGTGCTCGCAGCGATCGAGGGCCGGGCCGTCGTACCGGTATTCAACCTGGCGGTGAAAGAGGTTATCGATGACGCACCGGAGGCCGCCCAGGATCCCGGCGCGGCTTTTCACGTCGGCGACTTCGGCCAGTGGCCATCCCGACCGCGCGGCAACGGCCTCGGCGACCTGGCGTACGGTGCCGGTGCGAGAGTAATAAACAATTGCGGCTCGGATCATCGCAAGCTCCCGTCAGGTTGGCAGCGCGCAGATGCGCTGTCTCTGCAGCGTAGGCGCTGCGTGGCGCACGCGGTTGGTGCGCATCAACCGGGAAATGCTGGGCCGCCCGAGGCGCCGGGCATCCCTGCAGGGGCCTTGACACGTATCAACTGCAGAGCGCTCGGCTGACCTACGCTGAATTAAACCCATCGCCGGAGAAACCGCTATGTACCAGCGCATCCTTGTCGCCATGGACGGCGGCGCCGCTTCGGAACTCGCCCTGGAGCAGGCCATGATCATCGCGCTTGCCGCTGACGCGGAAGTGGAGGTGGTCCATGTGGTCGACGACCGCAGCCCGTTCCTGGATGTCAGCAATCTGGATCCGGTGAGATTGATAGAGGACCTCACGACGGCGGGCGAAAGCGTACTCGCCGCCGCCGCCAGCAGGCTTGCCGCCGCGCGCATTCGCCATGTAACGCGCCTGCTTGGCAAGCCGCTGATCGACGGTGACATCGCGGCCACGATCGCGGCCGAAGCCAATGGCTGGGGCGCCGATCTGGTTGTGATGGGTACGCACGGCCGCCGGGGAGTGCGGCGACTCGTCATGGGCAGCGTCGCGCGGAACGTGATTACCCTAGCCGTCGCGCCCATCCTGCTTGTCCGCGCCGAGGAGGCGTAGGCAGGCGAACAGACTGTGGAGGGCGCTACGCCAGAGAGCTATGCATAAGATCGACTTTGCCGGCGAGATGCCGGATTATTGCCCGACAGGTCCCACCCTGCAGTGCACTGCGAAGGTGGACGGCTCGCCAGCGACCTACGAAATCACTGCCGAGGCGCTTGAGGATCATTTCGGCGCACGCTCGTACCGCAGTGAAGATTTGCTGCCGGCATTCATGAGCAACCGCCAGGACATTGAACGCGTCGCGGGAGCCCTGTTCGAGATGACGGGTGCGCGGCACATCGTGCTGCACAGCGGCCATTTTCGCTTCGCGGTATGAAGCGCACCTCGTGGCCGGCGGCAGCCACCCTGGGGCGTGCGCGCCCCACAGGGAGCTACCCATGAAGAATCGCTTGCAGTCATGCACCCCGACAAGACGGCCAGGATGGCGCAGGCTTGCCGCCTGCGCGTTGGTGCCGCTATGCGCAGCGTGTACCGCGGTACCGGACCTGCTGCGGCCGCCGAAGCCACGCACGGTCGCGCTGGCGTCAGGCGGCTTGGGGCAACCCGTACCTGGTGTTCCGGTCAATGGCCTCTCGTGCTCGGTTGACCGCACCGCTTAGTCGTAGCGCAGGTCAATGCCGAAGCCCCCGGCCAGTTCGCAGTCGACGACTCCCGCCGCATAGGCGAAGAGCCACTGTTCGGCCTGTTGCACGCTTTCCGGCAGGGCGGGCCAGTCTGGCGTAAAGCGAACGCCGATGCTTCCGTCCGAGGCTGTGAAAAGGACACCGCCGCTGGGCTTGCCCGGCGCGATGGCGTCGGGGACGAACAGCACGATGTGGAACCCCTTGTACGACCGTTTGGTTTCATGCATGTGAGTCTCCTGCGAAGGATTGCCGCCGGGGAGCATTCGGCAAACGCACCGGCGCTCGCTCTATGGGAATCATAGTGGCGCGAACCGGAGCGGTAGTGGTGCCAGCGGTACCGACTATGGCGCGGACAGGAAGGCGGCTTGATGCACGACAAATCCCGGGCCGAGTGGCGACATAGATTAAAGCAAGCCCCGTGCGGGGCAGCCTGATGGAGACAATCCATGGACTACACAACGATCCTGGTTCATCTCGATGCCAGCCGCCGCGTGTACGACCGGCTGCACCTCGCCACCCAGCTGGCGCTGGAGTTCCAATCCACGCTGGTCGGCCTGCTTGCTGTCGGCAAGCCCGATCCCACCGCCGTGCGCAACCTGGTCGACGGTGACCGCTATCTCGCCTCTTACAACGAATGGCAGCATCAGGTCGGCGAGCGGGCCCGCCATGCCCTGATGGGCGCGACGGACGAGGTAGCCGTCATTACGGAGTGGCGGGCGCTGGACTGGGCCACGGCGGCGACGGTCCAGGCAGAGGCGCATCGGGCGGATCTTGTCATCCTCGGACAGCACGATCCCACTGATGATGCCGCCTACGCCGAGCCCGGCTTTGTTGAATCCATCGTGCTGGAATGCGGGCGGCCGGTGCTGGTGGTCCCGTATGCGGGCCGGTTCCCGAGCGTTGGCAAGAACATCATGGTGGCGTGGAACGGCAGCCGCGAGTCGGCGCGGGCCATCCGCGATGCGCTCCCGCTTCTGCAGCGCGCAGGCACTGTGGTAGTGGTTTCGTGGACACCGTCGAGCGTTCTGAAGGGGCCATGGGTTTCGCCGCCTCAATATGCCGTGGACTGGCTGGCTCAGCATGGCGTGGCGGTGCAGCTGAGCACGTTTGTGGCGGGAGACGGCGATGACGTCGGCCAGATGTTGCTCTCACACGCCGCGGACCGAAATGCTGACCTGATCGTCATGGGGGCCTACGGGCACAGCCGGGTGCATGAACTGGTCCTTGGCGGTGTCACCCGCACGTTGCTCGAGTCGATGACAGTGCCGGTCCTGATGTCGCACTGATTGTCGCAGCGACTCGGCGATGCGATGAGGCGGCTGCTACGGAGCGGGATGCTGAGGCAAGTGCGAGAACGGCATCGGAGTAGCCTCCGGCCTCCTATGCGGGACAGCGGGCCAGCCGGAGGCCACACGGCAGGCCGATACGCGGCTGATCGCTATCAAAATACTGATAGCGTGTCGCTTCATGGGATGCGATGAACAATCACAACCAAACACTCCGCCAGGTTGCGCAGGGTTTCTGGAATGAATTCCTTAGACGTCGGCCGGCATTTCCCCTGTCTGACGGCATGTTTCCATTCGAGCCGGCTACCCGAAAGCGGTATATCGAGGTTCAAGGTAGAACTTATGCTGTCTGTCGAGCTCGGGCGACAAGAGCCGGCTTTTCTACCGACGATTTCTTCCGCGCTTGCATTCGCATACGGGCGGCGATGTACTGATTGCTGCCCGCGATGGTACGGTGGGCCGGTCCGTGCCTTCGAGGTTCTGTCTTCCGGATACACACTTCAACGCAATGGGCGGTGGTCGACCAGAAACTTTCCGCCGGCACGTCTTTTACCCGGCAATTTGCCCGGTCGCAGGGTGCCAGGCGCAGCGCTCTGAACACGTCCCCTACGGTTCCAGCGCGTAGGTACCAGGAGCGTCCGCGAGCCCCTGGGCCGGCGCCTGTCGCGTGCAGCGTCCTGTCGAGTGGGCCACTAGTCATGCCACGCCGGCCACCAGGAACCGTCGCGGTACTCCGCCGTGCTGAGGACTTAGGTAGGGCGCGGCGCGAAATCGCGTATGCACATGGTAGCGCCGGCCCGGGTGGCCCGGCTCCGACACGATGCCTGCGTTGTGGCCGCCAGAAGTCAGCAAGAAGGTCAGTTCGGACTGGGTCAGCAAGTTGCTTGTCCAACCAGACTTGCGCCGGCATGGCTGGCTGCGGCGCGTATTCCGAGATGGCCGACAGGCTCGGCGGCAACGCCCGGTCATCGATCCTCATTGCAGGTGTTGCCCGCCGTTGATGGCAAAGTTGGCGCCAGTGACAAAGGCCCCGTCGTCGCTGCACAGGTAAGAGATCAGTGCCGCGACCTCGGCTGGCTTGCCGAGCCGGCCGACCGGGATGGTCGGCAACACGTCCCGCTCGAGGATCTCCGCGGGCATGTCCGTCACCATGTGCGTATCCAGGTAGCCAGGCGAAACCGTGTTGACGGTGATGCCTTTGCGCGCGACTTCCAGCGCCAGCGCCTTGGTGAAGCCATGTACCCCCGCCTTGGCGGCGGCATAGTTGGTCTGGCCAAAAGCGCCTCGCGAGGCATTGACCGAAGAGATGTTGACGATCCGGCCCCAAGCGCGCGCCATCATCGGCTCAACCAGCGGGCGCGTCATATGGAAGAGCGAGTCGAGGTCCGTGCGTAGCACGAAGTCCCAGTCCGCCTTGTCCATCTTGCGCAGGGTCCGGTCGCGCGTGACCCCGGCATTGTTGATCAGAATGTCGACGTCGCCGACCTCGCTGCGAACGTGCGACACGCAGCGCTGGCAAGACGCGAAGTCCGTCACGTCGACCGGGAATGCCGCGAACTCGCGGCCGGCGTCGCGTTGCGCGCCGAGCCATTGGGCCACGTGGTCATTGTGTTCGGAATGCGTCACCACGACGCGCACGCCGTCGGCCAGTAGCCGCACGGCAATGGCTTCGCCGAGGCCGCCCATGCCTCCCGTCACCAGGGCAATGCGTTGTCCGGCCATCTCATCAGCTCCGTACCGCGCCGGCGGGGCGCGCCTGCGCCTTCGCACCTGGGGTAGGGACGGCCATCAGGCGGCCGACGTTGTCGAATATCTCGCGCGCCGATTCCGCAAAGGGCGCGTAGCCGCCGCCCTCCACCATGATCATGCGCTGGTAGTCGTGCCAGGCTTCGGTCGACTCGCGCAGGTGCTCCATGAAGGCCGAGGCCATTTCGACGTAAAGGCTGCCAAAGGCGCGTGCATGTGCGGCGTTGCGCTCGACCTGTGCGGCCAGAATTTGCGCGGGCAGGCCATGGAAGGCGTTCCAGTCGGGTGCGTCGGTGACGCGCGCGAGCGCCTGCCGGGCGCCCTTGATGTCATCGTCCAGGGCCTTGAGGCGTAGCCGGAGCAGCATCTGGCGCGATTCTTCCCAGCGCAGCCATATGCGCAGGGCGGACTGCTCGGCGCAGCGCGCCAGTTCGAAGGCAGGATCGGTCTGGTCTGGCATGGTGGAACTCCTTTCGTCAAGCGGTTGGCCTGCCCCGGGGCACGCAGGTCAGGATTAGTCTAGGAGGGCGACCCTGGCGGGGATTGACGTATCGCAAAGGGTGCGCAATGCGTCGGGCGGCGCGGCATCGACAAAGCGCGCCTGGGTCGCGTGGCCCGTGGCCCGCGCATTGTGGCCGCACGCTCAGCGGGACAAGGCCGATCAGGAAGCCTGAGGCCGAGGATGTCCTGCTACATGCAGCGCGCAAACAGGCGTTCCTTTGATCCATCCCAAATTGCAAGGCCGGCTCGCCGCCTACGGTAATCCCAGGGGGCCGTGCCGACCCCATCCATCTGGAGCACGACGTGACACATCCCATCGTTTTATCCGAAGCCGGCGTGGAATACCTGAAGCTGCCGGCACCGCAGACCGAAGGCGGCATGCCGCTGCTGACAGCGTTGCAGCAGCGCCGCTCGACCAGAAACTTTGCCCCGCGGAGCCTGGATGACGCGCTGCTGTCGTCCCTGCTGTGGGCCGCTTTCGGGGTCAACCGCCCGGGCACCGGCCTGCGCACTGCGCCCTCGACCCGCAACTGGCAGGAGATCGACTTGTACCTGGCGCTGCGCGACGGCCTGTACATGCTCGAACCGGAGGACTGGCGCCTTCGGCTGGTCATCGGGGAAGACCTGCGCGCGGCCACCGGCCTGCAGGACTATGTTGCCGAGGCGCCATTGAACCTCGTCTACGTCAGCCGGCTCTCCAGGCTCGACGAGACCGACAAGCCGCTGCGCCAGTTCTATACCGCGTTGGATACGGGGTATATCAGCCAGAACGTCTACCTCTTCTGCGCTGCGTCCGGCCTGGCCACGGTGGCGCGCGGTCTGCTGGACCGCCGCGCACTGGCCACTGCCATGCGGCTGGAGCCCGACCAGCGCGTGATCCTGGCCCAGAGCGTGGGCTATCCGGCATAAGTCGACACGCGCCACCACAGGAGGGCGACCATGCCATTCATTGACAGGGCCGATGCCGCCGCACAGCTGGCGCGTGCGCTTGCCGGCTACGTAGGAAAACGGCCGCTGGTGCTGGCCGTACCCCGCGGCGCGGTGCCGATGGGCGCCATCATTGCCGATGCGCTGGGTGGGGACCTCGACGTCGTGCTCGTGCGCAAGCTCGGCGCGCCGGGCAACCCGGAGTTCGCTATCGGCGCCGTGAGCGAGAGCGGCTGGTCCTACCTTACGCCCTATGCCGCCGCGGTAGGGGCCGACAGCGAATACATCGACCGCGAGCGCGCGGCCCAGCTTGAAGTACTGCGGCGACGCCGCGCCGCCTACACGCCAGGCCGCGAGCCGGTTAGCGTTGCTGGGCGCCAGGTTATCGTCGTGGACGACGGCCTAGCGACCGGAGCCTCGATGATTGCCGCGCTGCATGCCATCCGTGAGCAGCAGCCCGCGCGGCTCATCTGCGCGGTGCCGGTGGCGCCGCCGCGGACGCTGGAATTGTTGCAGCCCTATGCCGACGAGGTGGTATGCCTGGAGACGCCGGCCGGCTTCCGGGCAGTGGGGCAGTTCTACCGCGACTTCTCGCAGGTCGAGGATGCGGAGGTAGTGGCATGCCTGAACGGGCGGTAAAGACGCGCGCACGCGAGGAGGCATCCATGAAGGGCGACAGGCAGCTGCAGCAAGACGTGACCGAGGCGCTGATCTGGGATCCGGCGGTCCATGGCAACGAGATCGGGGTCCAGGTCCAGGACGGCGTCGTCACGCTGACCGGGCACCTTGGGACCTTTGCCGAGAAGTACGCGGCGGAAGCGGCCGTCAGGCGCATCCCCGGCGTGCGGGCGCTGGCCGTGGAGCTGGACGTTCACCTGCCCGACGATGCGCGCCGCACCGATGCCGACATTGCCCGGGCCGCGGCCAACGTGCTGTCCTGGAATGCAATGGTCCCGGCCGACCGTATCCGGATCCTGGTCGAGCACGGCGTGGTGACCCTGAGCGGCGATGTCGACTGGTACTACCAGCGCACCGCCGCCGAGCACGCCGTGGCAGGACTGTTCGGGGTGGTCGGGGTCACCAATGCGCTCGCCATCCGGCCTCGGGCCGACAAGCAGGACGTGGCGGCACGGATCCAGGGGGCCATCGCACGCCAGGCCGCCAGCGACGCCGACCAGGTGACCGTGACGGTGAGGGATGGCGCGGTGACGCTGACCGGCACCCTGCGCACGCTGGCCGAGCGCGAGGCGGCATTCGAAGCGGCCTGGTCTGCACCGGGCGTCAGCGCGGTCGTCAACCAGATCGAAGTCAGGCCCAGCTAGCTCAGGCATTCGCCCTTGCCGCACTACCGGGGCGCCGCTGTCGGGCTGGCCTGCACGGTCAGCGCATCGGCAGCGCGCGCCAGGTCCTGCAGGGCAGTGCTGACGGTGACCGGATAGGGTGCCGACTGCTCCAGCGCTCGCAGGGCGGCGGGCAGCGCGGCCAGTTGCTGTGCGGCATAGGCCCGGCTGGTGAGCAGCGGCACCTCCGGCGCTACACGCCGGCCACGCGTCATGCAAGGCCGCATCAGCGGCAGCCCGTCACAGGTATCCCCCTCGATCGTCAGCGTATCGCCGAGCATGGTGCCGTCGGCGCCATAGCGGCGGTAGGACTGCTTGCGGCCAGGCCAGGTGGCCTTGCCTTCCGAGCGCTTGCGCCGCGGCAGGCCCGCGTACTCGGTCAGCTTGTACGCGCAATCGAGGTACGGGGCGTCGGCCGAGGTGTTCATGCGCGTGCCGACCCCGAAACCGTCGATGGGCGCGCCTGCTGCCACCAGGTCGCGGACGCGATACTCGTCCAGGTTGCCGCTGGCAAAGATGCCGATCGACTGCAGGCCGGCGCCGTCGAAGATGGCACGCACCCGGCGCGCATGCTCGCCGAGGTCGCCGCTGTCGATGCGCACTGCCTTGACGGCAACCCCGCTGGCGCGCAGCGTCGCGGCCAGTGCCGCCACCTTGTGCGCGGCGGCCTCGGTGTCGTAGGTGTCGATCAGTAGCGTGGCGTTGTCCGGTTGCGAGCGCGCGAACGACGCGAAGGCCCGGGCCTCGTCCAGGTGCGCCTGCACATAGGAATGCGCCATGGTGCCGTAGGACGGGATGGAGAAGCGCACGCCGGCCAGCAGTGTCGCGGTGCCGGTGAACCCCGCCAGATAGCTGGCGCGGGCCGACAGCAGGCCGGCCTCGGCGCCGTGCGCGCGGCGCAGGCCGAAATCGACCAGCATTCGCCCCGCCCCCGCCAGCACCACGCGCGCCGCCTTGCTGGCGACGATGGTCTCGTAGTGCAGCAGGTTCATGATCCGGCTTTCGACCAGCTGGGCCTGCTGGATCGACGCGGTGATGCGCAGGATGGGCTCGTCCGGGAAGAACACCGTGCCCTCCGGCATGGCCTGGACATCCCCGCTGAAGCGGAAGTGCATGAGCGATTGCAGGAACGCCGGGCTGAAATGCCCGGTCGACGCCAGCTGGTCGACGTCGTTCGCGCTGAAGCGCAGCCGTTCCAGGTAGGCGAGCACCTGTTCCAGCCCCGCGGCTAGCAGGAAGTTTCTGCCCGGCGGCAGCTTGCGGACGAAGAACTCGAAGCTGGCGATATCGTTCATGCCGCTGTCGAAGTACGCCTGCAGCATGGTGAACTCGTACAGGTCAGTCAGCAGCGGGCTTTCGCAATCAAGGGCAGTCATGGCGGCTCACGCAGGCAGCGTTGCTCACTAGTAGTTGTCCATCGGGCGCGCCCGACCCCGAAGGATGAAACGGTGAGAGTCAAGGGGTACTTCGGGACAGCGTTTCTCTCAGTAGTCTTCGCCGAACATGGATGACCCCGGGCGCGTGCTGGCATCGCCCTGGCCGGCGGGGCTGCGCTGGATCGCGATCATGCAGTCCGTCGTCAGCAGCAGGGAGGCGATCGACACGGCATTTTGCAGGGCCGTGCGCACCACCTTGACGGGGTCAATCACGCCCAATTCAATCATGTCACCATAGCGCTCGGTGCCGGCGTCGTAGCCGAGCGTGCCCGAGCCGGCGCTCACCTGGTGCACCACCGCGTCGGCATCCGCGCCGGCATTGGCGGCGATCTGCCGCATCGGCGCGGCCAGTGCCGCATGGACGATGTGGCCTCCGGCGGCCTGCTCGGCGTTCGGCGCCTGCCAGGCTTCGAGGGCAGCGCGGGCGCGCAGCAGCGCCACGCCGCCGCCGGCGACGATGCCCTCGTCCACCGCGGCGCGGGTGGCGTGCAACGCATCCTGGAAGCGGTTCTTGCGCTCGTGCAGCGCGCTCTCCGTGGCCGCTCCCACCTTGATCACGGCCACGCCGCCGGCCAGCCGGGCCAGGCGCCGCTGCAGCGCCTCGCGCTCATAGTCCGAGCGCACCTCGTCCAGGCGCTGGCGCAGGGCGGCAATGCGCTCGGCCACGCGCGGGCGTTCGTCACCGGAGCCGATCAGCGTGGTGGTGTCCTTGTTGACCTCCACGCGGCGGGCTTCGCCAAGCTGTTCCAACGTGACGTGATCGAGCGAGATGCCGGCCTGCGGTGAGACCACGGTGGCGCCGGTCAGCGCGGCCAGGTCGCCCAGCTGCTCGGTACGCGAGTCGCCGAATCCCGGGGACTTGACCGCGCAGCTCTTCAGCGCGCCGCGCAGGTTGTTGACCACGAGCGTGGCCAGGGCCTCGCCCTCCACGTCGTTGGCGATGATCAGCAAGGGCCGGCCGGCGCGGCTCACGGCCTCCAGGACCGGCAGCAGCTGCGAGATGGCGGCGATGTTCGCGTCGCACAGCAGCACCAATGGCGACTCCAGCACGACGGCACGGCTCTCGTTGGTCGCGAACAAGGGCGAGAGGTAGCCGCGATCGATCAGCGCGCCGTCGGCGATGTCGAGTGCGTCGTCCAGCTTGGAGCCATCCTCCACGCTGATCGCACCATCCTTGCCGACCCGCTCGACAGCCTGCGCCACCAGCGTGCCGACGGTCTGGTCGCCGCTGGCCGAGATCGTGGCGATCTGGCGCATCTCGTCGGTACTGCCGCAGGGCCGGGCACTCTCCAGCAAGGCGCTGGCGACCAGCTTGCCGGCGGCCTCGATGCCGCGCTTGAGTTGCATGGGGTCGTGGCCGGCTTCGACGTATTTCACGCCTTCGGCCACGATCGCGTGGGCCAGCGTGGTCGCGGTCGTGGTGCCGTCGCCAGCGATCTCGCTGGTGCGCACTGCGGCCTCGCAGAGCAGGCGGGCGCCCATGTCGGCGAAAGGATTGGCCAGCGTCACCGACTTCGCCACGACCACGCCCGAATTGGCGACCAGCGGCACCATGTCAGGCCGCTCCACGATCACGTTGCGGCCGCCCGGACCCAGCGTCACCTTGACCGCGTGGGCCAGTTGTTCCACGCCGCTCAGCATCATGCGGCGCGCGCCCTGGTGGAAGATAAGTGTTCTGGCAGGCATGATGCTCTCCGCATTGGCAATGAGTGGGTCTGACACGCTTTACGGTAGTTGCCATCCCGGCCTGCGCGTTGATGCAACGCAAGCCCCGGGGTGGCGCCCGGCGCCTGTGGCAGGCGCGCTTCAGTCCGGCCGGTCGCTGTCCAGCACGGGCACGGGATGCCCGGGCTGCAGCGGCTCCAGCGCGGTGGTTTCGTCCACGTGGAAGAGGGCGTCGAACTGGCCGGCGATCGAGGCATCGAAATAGTGGCTGGCACGCTCCGTGCGGGGCAGATAGAGCACGCCGATGGCGCGTTCAAGCATGACCTCGAAGAGCGGGTGGCTGGCCTGCGGCCCAAGCGGCAGGAAAAAGCGGTCGAGTCCGGTGCTGTGGAAGAGTGCCTCCCAGCTGTCGTGCAGTGCTGGCACCACGGCTTTGTGTTCGGGGTCGCCGTCCCATTCGGAGGCGGCGCAAACATGGCCAGTGTAGGTGGTAAAGCCGACCAGCAGCGCCGGCGCGCCGGCCTGCTGGCGCACCAGCTGCCCGAGGTTCCACTCGCCGCGCAACTGCGATTCCGTGGCACGTGCATCGCCGAGGTGGGAATTGTGGGCCCAGACCACGATGCGCCCGCTGCCGCCGCGGCGCAGCCGGTAGGCGGCCAGCGAAGACAGCGTCTGCGCCATGTGCGCGTCGCGCAGGTTCCAGGTGCTGATGCGGCGGCCGAACATCTCGCGATAGTAGGCTTCCGCATTGACGACCACCGTCGCGTTGCGCTCGGCAAAGTAGTGCGAATCCATGGCCGCCAGGCCGTTGCGGGAGATATAGGCGGCCTCGTCGGTGCGCAGCTGCAGCAGCTGGCGGATGGCGCCGTCGCGCGCTGGCGCACGCAGCCCGGTCGCAGCCTGGTAGCCGTAGGCAGCCGGGTCACGCACATGGTCGAGCGCGGCATAGTGCTGCCGGGCAGCCTCGGCCTGCAGCGGGTCGGCGCGCTCCAGATAGCGGATCACGGCCTCGGCGGAGCGATACAGGCTGTAGAGGTCGAGCCCGTAGACACCGACCCGCCGTTCCGGCGCCAGGCCGGCATTGTGGCCGCGCAGCCATTCGATGAACGCCAGGAACTCCCGGTTGCGCCACATCCAGGACGGGAAGCGCTCGAAATCGCTTAGGGCTTCCTCGGCGCTGTCATTTCCCTCGCCCTGCACGTAGCGGTTGACACGCCAGGCGTCGGGCCAGTCCCCTTCGATGGCGACGGCATCGAAGCCCTGGCCACGGACCAGCGACTGCGTGATCTGCGCCCGCATCCGGTAGAACTCGGCCGTGCCGTGCGTGGCTTCGCCAAGCAGGACAAAGTCCTTGCCGCGGGCCATGTCGAGCAGCGGCTCGTAGTCGGAGGCATTGCCCTGCAGGCGCTGTGCGGCCTCTCGGACTGCAAGGAAGGGGGTAAGCGGGGATGCCATGGGTACTCCTCGGGTGGCTACTGCATGACGGGTTCGTCGTGCTATGCCGCGGCGCCCTCCGCCTGCATCAGGGCATCGAACGCGGCCCGGTCGACCACCTCCTTCTTAAGCAGTAGGTGCGCCAGACGGTCAAACCGCTCGCGCTGCGCCAGCAAGGTCTGCCGGGCCCGTTCGGCAGACTGGGCCAGCGTGCCGCGGATCTCTTCGTCGATGGTCTGCGCTGTGCGCTCACGGTACTTCCGCTCGTGCCCCGCGAGGGTGGCTGCGGAGGGCAGCAGGCCGCTGCCGGCCCGAGGCAGGCCGAGCGACTCACTCATGCCATACTGGGTGATCATCTGGCGCGCCATGTCGGTGGCCCGCTCCAGGTCGTTCTGCGCGCCGGTGGAGACATCGTCAACGACGATCTGCGCGGCCACGCGCCCGTCCAGCAGCACATCGAGCCGGTCGAGCAGTTCGCTCCGGCGTAGCAGGTAGCGGTCTTCGGTGGGGGTCTGCTGGGTATAGCCCTGGGTATAGCCCAGCGCGCCGACGCCGCGCGGAATGATGGAGATGCGCGAGACCCGGTCGGCGTGCCGGCGGCATTCGGCGACCAGTGCGCGTCCGGCTTCGTGGCAGGCAATGGTCTGCTTTTCCAGCGGGATCATGATCCGGTTGCGCTTTTCGAGGCCGCCGATGATGCGGTCCAGGGCCCGGGCGAAGTCAGTCATGTCGACCGCCGGCTTGTTGTGGCGCGCGGCCAGCCGTGCGGCCTCGTTGACCAGGTTGGCCAGGTCGGCGCCGGCGAAGCCCGGGGTGCGCGCGGCCAGTTCGCGCAGCTGGACCGCTGGTGCCAGCCGGACCTGGCGGACATGCACGCCCAGGATCTGCTTGCGGCCTTTCAGGTCGGGGCGGTCCAGTACGATATGGCGATCGAAGCGGCCGGGTCGCAGCAGCGCGGCGTCGAGGATTTCCGGCTTGAGAAAGTCCACCACTTCCATCAACTCGACCTGGGCCTCGTCGATGCCGGCCACGTCGGCGAAGGTGACTCCGGTCTCCTGCTGCAGGTAAACCTTGGCCTTGCTCTTGCCGATCTCCATCAGCCCGCTGGTGGCGGTGCCGATGCGCCGGAACAGCAGGCTCCAAATGGCCAGGAAGGCGGCCACCGGCACGATCCAGGATAGCAGCGTGCCCAGCCACCTGGCATCGGACTGCCCGGCAGAGCGCGCATGGGCCGCGTCCAGGTCGGCCAGTAGCCCGGGATCGCTGACACGGGCCGTGGTGAAGGCGCGCTCGGGGCGGCCCCCGCGCTGCAGCACAGCCGCCTGGTCGGCCGGCAGAATGGTCTCGACCGGGGCTGTCGCCAGCGTGCCGCTGATCGCCGTCTCGCCCACGGTGGCGCTGCGCACCTTGCCGGCCTTGAACAAGGCCTTGAAGTCGCTGTAGGCCAGGGTGGTGACGGTTTCCGTGGCGACGTAGAACTGGAGCGCCGGTGTCGTCAGGACCGCCGCGAGCAGGTACCAGATCGAGAAATTCCGTTTGCGGACTTCCATGGTCGTAGTCAGAGGCCGGTCGCCGGCCGCTGGCCGGGCGCGTGCTCAGTCCACGTGGCGCCAGGGCCGGATGCCACTGCCGGCTTGAGGAAACGGCGGCGTGCCACGGCGGAGATGCGCCGCAGACGGAACAGATAGACGGCCGAAGTGCGCAAGAAACGCTTCACATCAGCTTCGTGGACACCGGTGTCCCATGCCATCGTTCGGATCCTTGTGAAGACTGTGCTTCATTCCACGATAGCTGCGGGTCGGGGCTGGCCTTTGATCGGTATCAACGGCCACCGTCACAACGATGGGGGACTTGCGGCTGCCTAATAATGATGACGAAGGCGAACGGGGTGCTGGTCTGCATCGCCTCGGATCCCCCCAGCGTGACTTTCAGAACCTTTCGCTCAGCCTGACAGGGATGGCTGCGGGCCTGCGACGTGCTGCTCAATGCCTCCCCGTTGCCGGCACTGCGCAGCGTGCTGCGGCGAACCAGTAGGGGCAATCGGCTGCAAGTGTCTGGCCGTTGTTTGATCCAGCCCAAGTCGATGGCCGCGCAGGCGCATAGCTTTAACAGTGTGAACGCGCCCGGTCGTCGCCACGACCGCGGAATGCACTTGGCGCGGGACATCGGCAACGCCGAAACCGGGTGCACTGGCACAGGACGTGACGGTGGCGAGGCCGTTGGAAAGGACGGGGAAGAGCGGAAGGGAAGTCTCATGGAGCACATCACCATCGAACATCTGCGGATCCATATCGGCGACATCGCGCTGCCAGGTGATCTTGCGCTGCCGGAAACGGCATCCGGACTGGTCCTGTTTGCACATGGCAGCGGCAGTTCGCGCCACAGCGTGCGCAACCGCGGGGTCGCCTCGACGCTGAATCGGGTGGGCCTGGGCACGTTGCTGTTTGACCTGCTGGTGCCGGGGGAGGACGTCGGGATGTCGAAGCGATTCGACATCGCCCTGCTCGGAGAACGGCTCAAGGCTGCCACGGTCTCGGTCGCGCACCTGGCGCGCGAGCGCCACCTGCGGCTCGGCTACTTCGCCGCCAGTATGGGGGCTGCCGCGGCCATCCGTGCCGCCGCTGAACCGCCGCCGCACATGCGGATCGACGCGGTGGTGTCGCGCGGCGGCCGCGTCGACCTGGCCGGCCACGACGCGCTGTGCCAACTGCAGGCGCCGACGCTGATGATCGTGGGCGAAGCGGATCCGGTGATGCTGAAGCTCAACGCGCGCGCCACCGCATGGATGCAATGCGAGAAGCGGCTGGAGGTGATTCCCGGCGCCACTCACCTGTTCGAGGAGCCGGGCGCGCTGGAACAGGTCGGCGAGCTCGCCGGCAAATGGTTCTGCCAGCATTTTGCAGCGGCCGGCGGGAACTTGTAGTTCGACAGGATTTCCATGGTGCCGTGTGATGCACGGCGATGACTCAGTGAAAGGGAGAATGACATGAACGATAGTCGCGCCGAACTCTTGCTGCACAAGGATGCACTGGCCCGTGATGCCAACACGCTGCTGGCGGATGTACAGGCGTTGTTGCGGGATGTCGCCGACGAAGCCGGTCTGGAAACCAGCCAGGCACGCGCGCAGCTGGGCGCACGCCTGCACGCGCTCCAGAAGCGCCTGGCCGAGCAACGCCAGGCGGCGCAGATGCGCGTCTCGCAATGGGTCGACACCACGGATCGATACGTCCACGCGCATCCCTGGGAGAGCATCGGCTCCGTCGCCGCGGTCGCGGCCGTGGCCGGCGCCCTGGTCGCACTGGCCGTCACCCGCCGCTAGCGCGGGCACGGCAAGCCTGGGTGCGAACCTGCAAGGACGCCTGCATGGATCCGATCGTATTCGCCATGCCCGGCAGTGAACGGCAGGCCGCGGCCATCGCAGCCTGCCTGCCCGGCCGGCCGGGCGACGCGGAGGTCCGGCGCTTTCCCGACGGCGAGTCCTACGTCAGGCTGCTGCAGCCAGTGGCCGGTTGCGAAGCCGTGGTGGTGTGCACGCTGGACCGTCCGGATGCCAAGCTGGTGCCGCTGCTGTGGCTCGCCGCCGCTGCCAGAGAAGGCGGCGCCATGCGGGTCGGACTGGTGGCGCCATACCTGGCGTACATGCGCCAGGACAAGGTCTTCCGGGCAGGGGAGATCGTGTCGGCACGCCATTTTGCGGCGCTGCTGGGGGCCAGCTTCGACTGGCTGGTCACGGTGGACCCGCACCTTCACCGGATCGGCAGCCGGGGCGAGATCTTCGCCAGGCCGGCGATCGCCGTGCATGCCGCCCCGGCAATTGCGTCATGGATCGGCCAGGCGGTGCGCGCGCCGTTGCTCGTCGGCCCCGACGAGGAGAGCCAGCAGTTGGTCGACGACATCGCCAGCCGCTGTGGTGCGGACAGCATTGTCCTGGCCAAGCAGCGCTTCGGCGACCACGAGGTCAGCATTGACGCGAGCGTCCTGCCCGCGGCCGCTGGCCGTATGCTGGTACTGGTCGACGACATGGTCTCCACCGCGCGCACCATGCTGGCGTCGGCGCGGCTGCTGCGCGAACACGGCTACCCGGCGCCGGTCTGCGTCGGCGTCCACGCGCTGTTCGCGGAGGCAGCCTGCGCCGACCTGCAAGCGGTCGCGGCCGACATTGTCACGTGCGACACCGTTGCGCACCCATCCAACCGCATTCCCGTGGCAGAGCGCCTGGCAGCCGGCATCCGGCAGGCACTGCAGGCGCCAGCGGGTTCAGGAGACACACTATGAGCAAGCTCACAGCGCAGGAAACCGTCTCGCTGGCGGCGCAGCTTGACGCGGACGAAGCGCGCATCCATGCCGCCGTTGGTTCCGCCGACACGCCGATGACACCAATTGCGCAGCGTGAGGCGCGGGACGAGGGCGACCTTGCCGACGAAGAAATCACGCAGCGGCAGGACGACGCGATGCTGGACCACTATCGCATGCAACTGGCCGACATCGCCGCCGCGCGGGCGCGGATGCAGCACGGTCAGTACGGCATCTGCATCGATTGCCAGCAGCCGATCCCGTTCTCGCGCTTGCAAGCATATCCGACCGCGAAGCGCTGTACCGTATGCCAGCGCCGGCACGAGCAACTTTATGCGTGACAGTTGGAGGATACCGGGCAGCAGGCCGCTGAGGGCAACTGAGGAGCGCCTGGCGGGCTGCCACCGCGGAAACGACGGTCGCCCCCCGCAGCGGCCGGGAGGCTGGCGCTGACCGGCTAGCGCAGGTCGTACTCGCGCATCATCTCGGTCGTGACTGCCTTGACCGTGGCCAGGCATGCCGGCGGGACTGCGGGGAAGGCGTCGATGGTCCAGTTGCAGCCGCCGTTGGCAGCTGCGTCGACACGCTGCGGTAACGGGATGTCGCAGTCGCGGCACGTGTCGCCGAGGTCGGCGTTTTCCTGCAGGCGCCGCAGAATTTCATTGCGGATCTGTTCCGCACTGCCGAGGTTCTTGATCATGTCGGTGTCTCCTGTTCTGGTAGTGGCGATCCGGCCAAGATCTCTAGACCGGCGCGCTGTCGCGCGGGGCCGGGTGCCCGATGGTCTGGGACAGGATCGGTTCCTCGTCCTCGTTCAGCGACATATGCTCGGCTAGCAGGCGCCGGTTGAGCCAGCCGCGCACTACCGCGCCCAGCCCGGCCGAGGCGCAGTAGAGGTAGACGTTCTGGACCATGGCGCCGGCTGCGGCGGCAGCGAAGGTCTCACGCAGCTTCGGCGGCACGTCCTGCATCCGGCCATGCTTGGCGACGTAGACCAGGTCCAGGGGCGCCATGCCGACGAAGTCCTGGTAACCGGTCATGCTGCGCACGTCTGCCGCGCGCTTCAGCGCCAGGCAATGGTGGATCGGGTCGTAGCGGTAGAGGCCGGCGGGCAACGCGGCGTAGACGTCGATCACCGCCTCGCCGTGCGGCGATGGGGCTGTGCGGCCGCCGCCCTGGGAGCGGTTGACGCCCGCCGCGGCCCACAGCAGCTCGCTCAGCTGCTGCAGTGGCAGCGGCTGCTCGTCGAACTCGCGGGTGCTCATGCGCTGCCACAGCGCCCCCATCAGCGGCAGGCCATTGGTCCGGTCCGGCTGTGGCAGGGCGATGACCCGCTCGCTCGTGCCGGTGGCGGGGCGTGGCTGCAGGTCCTTGATGGGCTGGTAGGGGATGCGCTTCAGTTCGTCCATGGGATGCTCACATTTGTTGCAAAGAGCGGCGCCAGCGCTCTGCGCATGGCACCGGTATGGACGAATGTAGGCGCTGCCCCCGGCCATGGGTTGCGCTCCGTCAAGCAGCGTCGATGGGGCGCTCCTGGGTGTGAACGCAAGCGATGCTGGCGCTGCTTTAGATGGCGGCGCCGAGCTCTGGGGTCAGCCGCAGCCGGGTGCGGCGGGGCCGATAAAGCTGCCCGGCGAGGCGACGCAGGCACGCTCGGCTTCGGTCAGCGGCTCCTGGACACGCATCTGCCACGCCAGCACGCCGTCGTCGGCATCCGACAGGTCCCGGCCTGCCCGGGCACGGGCGGCGATGCGGGCGCGCAGCGTCTCGGGGCTCGCTTCGCAGGTGACGATGGCGAAGGGGACGCCAAGGCGGAGGGCCTGAGCCGCAAAGCGCTCGCGCTCGGCGCGGACCAGAAAGGTGGCGTCGGCAATCATGGGGAAGCCGGCGCGGCAGCCGAGCCGGCAGACGGCGAGCAGGCGTCGGTAGGTCCGCGTCGTTTCGCTGGCGGCATACCAACCACTCGTCGGCGCAACGCCGCGGTGCAGGCTCTTGCGTACCGCGTCGGAGCGCACACGTACCATCGCCCCGGCCTCGCTGATCTGTGCTGCTACCGTGGACTTGCCGCTGCCGGACAGGCCATGCATCAGCACCATTGGCCCGCGACGGCGGCTGAGGCACCGCCATGCCAGCGCCAGCAGCCTGCCTGCCTCGACCTGCGCCGGCGCCATGGACGCGCCCGCGGCGTGCTGCTGGCAGGCGCGCTCCAGCAGCACGCGCGCGCGCACCAGGGCCCGCATGGCGAGATAGAAGGGCAACACGGCCAGCGCGCCGTAGTCTCCCGATTGCTCCAGGTAGCCGTTGAGCAGCCGGTAGGCCAGCGCTGGTCGGCCATGGTGCAGCAGGTCCATGACCGGGAAGGCCAGGTCGCTGATGGTGTCGGTCCAGCGCAGCGCGGCGTCGAACTCCATGCAGTCGAATGGCGTCGGCATGCCGTTCAGCAGCACGATGTTGCCCAAGTGCAGGTCGCCATGGCACTCGCGTACATGGCCGTTGCGCAGGCGTGCCCGGAACGCATCCGTTAGCCGGGTGGCCTCGCTGCGCGCCCGCAGGGCCACGCGGCTGGCCAGGTGCGTGGCCGGCGCCAGCCGCCCGATGCCGCCCAGGCACTCCGCAAGCGTCGCATCGATGCGGGCCGGCGTGCCAAAGCCATCGGAATAGGCCGCGGGGGGCTGCGCCTGGTGAAAGGCTGCAATGCTGCGCGCCAGCGCATCGATATGGCCCCGCTCCAGCCGGTCCGCAGCGATCCTTGCGCTGAGCAGGTCTTGTTGGTCGAAGCGCCGCATCCGGACCGCATGCTCGATCGGCATGCCGCTGCCGCCGACGCGCACCGAGCCGGGCGTGGGGCCTGCCACGATCGGCACCACATCCAGGTACAGAGCGGGTGCGAACCGACGGTTCAGGCGCAGCTCGGTCTCACAGTCGTCGCGGCGTGCCTGCGCGGTGGAGAAGTCGACAAAGTCGAACCGCACCGGCTTGCGCACCTTGTAGGCAAAGTCCCCGGCCAGGAAGACACGGGAGATATGCGTCTCGATGACCTGTACTGCCGGCGCCGGGCTGGGGTAGGCGTCCGGCTGCTTCAAGGCGGCCGTCAACGCCGCGTCGTCCCATTGGCTCTCCATGTCCCTTGCCGCCTGCTCCCTTCCGCTGTTGTGAGTGCCACCTCAACTGCAGCCTCGGCACGCAAACTCTGCCTGCCAGCTCGCCCCCCGCTGCGCCCTAGGCCGTCACGCGTGCGGCCAGATCCTGGCCCAGGATGCCCGCCGCACTACAGAGTACGCCCACGATAGCCAGCAGCGCACGCCACGGGTGGCTCAGCAGCGCCTCCACTTGCTCGCTGCGGCTCTCGCCGGACAGGCACCACGTGCAGAAGTGCTCGCAGTTGTTGGTAAGAAGGCGGTAATCGTCCTCTCCAAGCCGCGCAGTCGCGCGCCGTACGATCTCCGCCTCGATGTACCTGGCTTGCGTGGCCGGCTCGACGCGGAAGCCGTACCCGTCGGCAAAGCCGGCGAGGGTAGTCTTTTCGACCGGGCCGCAACGCAGGAAGCCTTTGAATCCGACATAGTGAACCACCTCGCCGTTGCCGGCATAGATGCCGTGGTGGACATAGCCCCGGCGGTCCGTCTTCAGATGCGCGCCAAGGGGGATCTCCGTGGTGATTGCCGCAAGGCGCTGTGCAGGTCCGATGTGGTGATCGTCGCTCATCGCTTTCCCCTGGTTGCCCTTGTTGCGCTGGTCGCTCCTGGTTTGGTCAGCCCCCGCTCCTCGCCTGCCGCTGGATCCGTGTGCCTCCGTTTATGCCTGCAGTATCGTTGTCGGCCGCCGATGCCGAAATCATCCAGCGCCGAAAAAGCTGTCGGCATGGTGCTATGCCGCTTGTACGTGCTTTGAGACGGCGCTTGTCCGTCATGCGCACCCGGCCTGTCAGCGGAATCTGACAGGGACGCGGCAGCATAACCCGGTATTTCCCGGCCATTGTTGTGAGAAGGAGCATTCCCCTACATCCGCAACTGGTCTCGCCCAACTTTGGTTCAGCCGGGGTATCGCGCGCTGGGTAGGATGCGAGGTGCGGTCGCTGAAGCGCCATCCTCAATAAACCTGTTTATCGCCCGGTAATCGGTTATCAGGGATCAGCCAGGTAACGTATGCGCGGTGCCGTCGCGAGCTCACTCAATTGGCGCGTCTTCGCGCAGCGCATGGAACAGCTCGTCTTCCTGCGCGCAGTGCAGCCGCAACACGGCGTCGAGCCCGTAGAGCAGCCGCTGGTACTCCCTGATGCGGCTTGCGTCCGGCCCGTCGGGCGGCGAATCGTCGGCCATGTGCTGCAGCAGCCGGATTACGCGGAAGAGCTCGCGGTGCATCGCGCTCATCGCCGCCAGCGGATCATCGCCCCCGACCAGCCGCGCGAGCTGTGGATAGAGTTGCGCGTCATCGTGCTGTTCGTGGGGCAAAAGCGTCCCGCTGAGGGATGCGCACAAGCGGCGCAATTCCGTGCCCGCGGCCTCGCCAGGCATGGCCGGCAACCTGTCCGCGAGGCTGCGGATCTGCTCCATCAGCGGCGCCAGCGCGGCGTGCTCCTGGTTCAGGCGCTCCGCGTCGGCCGTGGACAGGCGTTCTGCCGGCACCGACGGGTCGGCGCGCAGGGCGCGCAGCGCATTTGCGATGACCAGCACATCGATGACCTCCTGCAGCAAGGCGCCGGCCAGTGGCGGCAGGTAGCCGAACGCGGCGACCGCCATCGCGACGAACGACAGGCCCATGCCGGCCATGGCGCTTTGCACGGCCAGCCGGCGTGACCGGCGGGCGATGCGCACCGCGTCCACCAGCCGATCAAGCCGGTCCACCAGCAGCACGACATCCGCGGCTTCCGACGATGCCGCGGCGCCGCGTGCGCCCATGGCCACGCCGACGTCCGCGGCGGCCAGCGCCGGTGCATCGTTCACGCCGTCGCCCACCATCAGCACGGTGCCGTCGTGGCGCGCCGCCTCGATCGCGGCAAGCTTCTGCGAGGGGGTGAGGTTGGCATGGACCTCGGTCACGCCAAGCATCGCGCCGACCGTCTCGGCGACGTCGGGCCGGTCTCCCGTGAGCATGGCCAGCCGCCGTATTCCCGCCTTGCGCAGCAAGCGCAACGCGCGCGGGGTGTCCATGCGAATCAGGTCCACGAACTGCAGTGCCCCGACCAGCACGCCGTCGACCGTGACCAGCGAGACCGAGGCGCCCTCGTAGGCCGCGCGTTGCAGCATGGCCTGGCACCAGGGCGGCCCGGCATCACCGCCGCCGGTAAAGGCGGGCGATCCCACTGCCACCACGTGCTCGCCGACCCGCCCGGCAACGCCAGCACCGGCAGTCTCGGTCACGCCCGATGGCAGGTCCAGAGCCAGGCCTCGCTCGCGCGCCGCGGTCGTGATGGCCTCGGCGACGACATGGCCGGAGGCCTGCGCCAGCGAAGCGGCGACGCGCAGCACCTCGGGCGCCGGCCATCCGGGCGCGCTCTCGATGGCCGCCAGGCGGGCCCTGCCGCCCGTCAGCGTCCCGGTCTTGTCGAAGAAGAGGATGCTCGCCTGCGACAACCTCTCTAGCGCGCCGCCGCCTTTGACCAGCACGCCGCGGCCGGCGCAACGCGAGAGCCCCGACACGATCGCCACCGGCACGGCCAGGATCAGCGGACAGGGGGTGGCGACCACCAGCACCGCCAGCGCCCGTGCGAGCTCACCGCTGGCAAGCCAGGCAAGCCCGGCGACGAGCAGGGTGACAGGCACCAGCCACAGTGCATAGCGGTCGGCCAGCCGCGCTGCGGGCGGGCGCTCCGCGCGGGCGGTGCGCACCAGCCTGGCGATGCCGGCGAAGGTGCTGTCCGCCGCGGTGGTCGCTGCCACCATCTCGAACGGGGTGCCGGCGTTCAGCACACTGCTGCGCACAGTCTCGCCAGGGAGGCGCTGCCGTGGCAGCGACTCGCCAGTCAGCGCAGATTCGTCCAGCGTCGCCTGGCCCAGCAGTGCGCCGTCCACGGGTACGACTTCGCCATGCCGGACCAACAGGCGATCCCCCGGACTGACCACATCGAGGGAAACCGCGCGCCATTCGCCGTCCTCGAAGCGGTTGGCGGACTGCGGAGCACGGCTGAGCAGGGCGGACATCTCCCGCTCGGAGCGGGCCTGCGCATAGTTCTCAATGGTCCTGCCGCTCTCGATCATCAGGGCCAGTACGGCAGCCGCGAGAAATTCGCCAAGCGCCAGCGCCAGCCCGATCGCCAGCAGCGCCAGGACATCGACGCCCGCCTCCCTTCGGCGCAGCGACTGCACGATGGCGACGATCAGCGCGCCGGCGACGACCAGTGCGCCAGCCGCCCAGGCGAGCCTCGCGGCAACCGCTTCGCCGAAGGCAAAGAGCAGCAAGCCGCCCCCAAGGGTGCCGGCCGCGACTGGCAGCAAGCCGAGGTCGAACTTGCGAAATCCGTAATGCATGGCGAACTCGCCTCCCCCGCTGGCTCCGTTATGCTGGCCGATTCCTGTAGATGCCTTCAGATGACGGCAGATCCTGCCGCGCCGGCGGGCGGCGTAGTCCAGGCTGCACGCTCAATCGGGCACTGTGCCTGGTAACAGGGATGTTAGCCCAACAGGCACAGGGCCGATAACAGCCTTGGCCGTCGGCAGGCAGGGCGGGCCAGGCGTCGGTGGGATCGCGGTTGGTATGGTCCATGCTGCGCGACGGCTACTCCCTCGATGCGATTGACGCGGCGATCGAGGCATAAGCGACGGCCTTCGTGGTGCAACGCGACTCTTACCTGTTGTACTGAAAAGCGCGCCTTGGCCCCTTCGATAGCAGCTGCAAATGCTGATGTGAATCAAGGCCTGCCTGCGCAACACATATACGTTAGAAGAGCGTGCTAAGGCGCGAGCGCGTCATGTAAGAGGCCGAATAGGGATTCATACCATGACGTTTTCGACAGTCATGTAATGCGGAGGATGCGATACAGAATATTGTCCTGGCGACCGACGGATCGGCCTATAGCGATGCGGCTGCGCAATGCGTGGCGGGCCGGAAGCTGTTCAGAGAAGAAGTATGCGTGCATGTCGTGCATTGCATGCCCGACGTGTCCGGCGAGGTCAAGTCTTATATCAACAAGCAAGACATCGAAGCCTGGCATGCCGACGAGAACGCCAGGGTCATGAAATCCGTGATCGATATCCTGCAGGCAGCTGGGGTGCAAACCGTCTGGCACGGCCTGGGCGGCTTTGCCCCCGAGCGCATCGTGGCATACGCCCAGTCGGTCAACGCCGAGGCCATCATCATGGGCACGCACGGACGGGGTGCGTTTCTCGACGCCATCATGGGCTCGGTTGCGAGCCGCGTGATCGCACATGCGCCGTGCCCGGTGGTGCTGGTCAAGCCGAAGGCCACGCCAGCGTAGCGCGGATGAACGCCGTCATCCCGACAGCCAGTGGCAACGGCACCGCGAACGGCCGCGAGCCGCTGTTCCGGCTGCGGAACGTCGGCAAGACCTACGACATGGGCGAGATCCAGGTCCGCGCGCTGGCTGGCATCGACCTTGACCTGTTCGGTGGCGAATTCGTGGTGCTGCTGGGTGCCTCGGGGAGCGGGAAGTCGACGCTGCTGAACATCCTCGGCGGCCTGGACCGGCCCAGCACCGGGACGGTGGTGTACCGCGATCACGACCTTACCGAGGCAGATGACGCAGGCCTGACCGGCTACCGGCGTGAGCACGTTGGCTTTGTCTTCCAGTTCTATAACCTGATCCCCAGTCTCACCGCGCTGGAAAACGTTGCCCTGGTCACGGAAATCGCCCTGCACCCGTTGGAGCCGCTGCGTGCGCTCGGCATGGTGGGCCTGGCGCAGCGCAAGGATCACTTTCCGGCGCAACTCTCCGGTGGCGAACAACAGCGCGTGGCCATCGCGCGCGCTGTGACCAAGCGTCCGGACATCCTGCTGTGCGACGAGCCAACCGGCGCGCTCGACTACAGCACGGGGACTGGTGCTTGAGGTGCTGGAACGGGTGAACCGCGAGTTGGGCGCTATTACCGTGGTCATCACGCACAATGCAGCGATCTCCGCGATGGCCGACAGCGTTGTGCATATCAGCAGCGGGAGCATCACCGGCATCGAGCGCCATGCCACGCGCGCCAGCCCCTCGGAGCTGCCATGGTAAGCGCCCGAACGAAAATGCTGGGGCGCGACCTGTGGCGGCTGCGCGGGCAGGTGATCGCCGCCGCGCTGGTGGTTGCCTGCGGCATCGCCGTCCTGGTCGGGATGCAAGGCGCCTGGCAGTCACTGGCGATCGCGCAGGAGCGCTACTACGCCAGCCACCGATTTGGTGATGTGTTCGCCAATGTCAAGCGTGCGCCGGGAGGTGTCGCCGACCAGATTCGTGTCCTGCCAGGCGTCAGCGTCGAGACGCGAATCGTGCGGGACGTGACCGGCGATGTGCCAGGCTTCAGCGAGGCTGCCACGCTGCGGCTGGTTTCCATGCCGGCTACCGGCGTGCCGGTGGCAAACGCGCTCTTCCTGTTGTACGGCAACTATCCGAGCCCTGCCCGGGAGGGCGAGGTCGTGGCCAGCGCCGCATTTGCTGCCGCGAACGGTCTGGAGGTGGGCTCCCGGGTCACAGCCGTCCTTAACGGGCGCGAACGGCAGTTGGAAGTGGTCGGCATCGGAATGTCCCCCGAATATGTCTATGAAGTCGGCCAGGGCATGGTGTTCCCGGATAACCGCCGCTTCGGCGTGCTGTGGATGGGTCGGGATGCGATCGCATCGGCGTTCGGCATGGAGGGCGCGTTCAACGATGTGACGCTAACGCTCGACGCAGGCGCGGATGCGCGCCAGGTCATCGGCCCGCTCGACCGCCTGCTGGCGCGCTACGGCAACCTCGGCGCCTACGGCAGGGAGGACCAGCTGTCCCATCGGTTCCTGACCGACGAGCTCGCCGAGATCGGCATCACCGCCACCTACGTGCCGGCGATGTTTCTCGCGGTGTCCTCATTCCTCCTGTACGCGCTGCTGAGCCGACTCGTAACCGTCCAGCGCGCCGAGATCGGCTTGCTCAAGGCGTTCGGTTATGCAGGTCGCACTGTCGCCCTTCAGTACCTGTGGTTCGGGCTTGTCACCGTCGGGGCCGGCATCGCAGCCGGGATACCGGCGGGGCTCTATTTAGGGCAGCTGATGGTGGCCCTGTATCGCCAGTACTTCCACTTTCCGCAATTGCAGGCCGAGCTCAGCCCGCGCGCGCTGGTGCTGGCCGTGCTGGCGAGCACAGCGGCGGCGACGGTTGGGGCCGGCGCCTCGGTGTGGCGCGCGACCAGGTTGCCGCCCGCCGAAGCCATGCGACCGGAGCTGCCCGCGGGTTTCCGCGCGGGCCTGCTGGATCGCATCGGCCTGCTGCGCACGATGCCGATCCCGTTGCGCCTGATCCTCCGCAACCTTGCCCGGCGGCCTGGCAAGGCCGCACTATCGATGACGGAGATCGCCCTGGCCGTCGGGTTGATGGTGGTCGGCAGGTTCGGGCTGGACGGGGTGAACCAGATTCTCGCATTGCAGTTCGGCCGGGCGCAGCACGACGACGTGACGCTGATCTAACCCCGACGCACAACCCGCCGCCGCCGTCTTCGACGTGGTGCAGCTGCCCGGCATCCTGCGAGCCGAAGGCTTTCGGGTTGCTCCGGTCTGGCTACGCCACGGCCACCGCGCGAAGCGGGTGGAACTCACGGGCCTTGACGCCGATTCGGACCTGCGCGAGGTGGTCGGCCATGCCATGGAGCGCCGGCAGGTCAGCGCGGAGGGACTGGTCATCTCCGCCAGGCTGGCAGCGGCCTTGCATCTGCAAGTCGGCGACCGGGTCGAGGTGGCGTTGCTGGAGGGACGGCGCAACGTTTTCACCCTGCCGGTGACAGCGACCGTTGACGACCTGCTAGGCCTTGGCGCCTATGTGGAGCGGCAGGCATTGTCGCGGCATCTCGGCGAAAGCCCCGCCATCAGTGGCGTCCATCTGCGCATCGACACGCGGATGGCGGAGCCGCTGTACAGGAGACTGAAGCGCCTGCCGGCGATCAGCTCCGTCATCGTGCGCAGTGCGGTGCTGGAAAGCATCGGCAATACGCTGGATCGTACCTTCGTTATTTCAAGCTGGTCCTGGCGGGGTTTGCCTCGGTCATCGTCGCCGGCGTGGTCTACAACAATATCCGCATTGCGCTTTCCGAGCGCGGCAACGAGCTGGCGAGCCTGCGAGTGCTGGGCTTCTCGCTGGGCGAAGTCGCAACCATCCTGATTGGCGAACAGGCGCTGCTGACGGCTGCGGCATTGCCGTTCGGCATCGCCGTAGGCTATGGCCTTTGCGCACTGCTGGTGCCGGTGTTCGACCGGGATGCGTTCCGGATTCCGCTTGTGCTGGAGCGGACCACGCTCATCTTCGCCATGGTGTCCGCAGCGTGCGCCGCGCTCGTGGCAGGCCTGCTTGTCTTGCGGCGCCTCCAGCACCTTGACCTGGTCGCGGTGCTGAAGACGCGGGAGTAGCACGCCATGCGCCTGTCGGGCGGTACGGCCGCCATCGTCCTCGCCGCCATCGGGCTGATCGCTGGATCCGCCTACCTGCTGACGCCTGCGCCGTTGGTGGTTGACACGGTGCAGGCCGTGCGCGGCCCGCTCGAGGTCACGACCAGCGAGGAGGGCGAGACCCGAAGCAAGGAGCGCTTTGTCGTGACGGCGCCGGTCAGCGGCAGGCTGATGCGCATCGGACTGCGCGAAGGCGACCTGATCGAGGCCGGACAGGTCCTCGCCGAACTGGCGCCATTGCCACTAAGTGCGCGGGAGCAGGAGGAGGTGCGGGCCAGGGTGGCCGCCGCGCGGGCGATGCATCGGGAGGCGCTGGAACGGGTCCGGCACGCTGCCGAGGACTATGCACAAGCCCAGCGCGAGCGGCAGCGGATTGACCGCCTGGTGCGCGAGCGCTTCCTGTCGCCGCAAGCGGGCGAGCAGGCCGCCAATCTTGGCATTACCGCGGGCAATGAACTGGCAGCGGCGCAGGCACGGGCCAGCGCAGCGCTGGAGGAGGTCCGGGTGGCCGAGGCCGGTATGCTGGCATTGCGCGAGCTCAAGGGCGGGTCCTCGTCCATGGTCGCGGTGACGGCCCCTGTCGCAGGGGCGGTGCTGGAACTCCCCGAACGCAGTGAACGGATCGTGAGCGCAGGCACGCCGTTGCTGACGCTCGGCGATCCGCACGACCTGGAGATCGTGGCGGAACTGCTGTCCACCGAAGCGGTGAAGGTGCAAGCGGGGATGCCTGTGCATATTGACGGCTGGGGCGGCGACGCGCAGGTCCGCGGTAAAGTGCGGCGGGTCGAGCCGCATGCCTTCACCAAGGTCTCGGTCCTCGGCATCGAGGAAAAACGGGCCAATGTGATTATTGACGTGATCGAACCGCCTGCGCAGCTGGGAGATGGCTTTCGGGTGATCGCCAGGATCCGCCTATGGCGGGCAGAGAATGCGCTCAAGATCCCGGTCAGTTCGATCTTCCGGTGCGAGGCGGCGTCATGGTGCGTGTTCTCGGTCGTGAATGGCCGCGCGGCACGGCGCGAAGTGCGAATCGGTCACAGGAATGCGGAGGAGGCCGAATTGCTTGACCCGCTGCCCGAGGGCCTCCAGTTGATCCGCTATCCATCGAACAAGCTGGCGGACGGCCAGCGCGTGATCGAACGCAGCATTCCGTAGCCTTCAGTTAATGAGCTTCGGATAGCATGTCAGGGGAACCGGACCTTCTTCGCTTACCCAAATCGTGTCCTCGACCCGTACACCGTAGTCTTCGCGATAGATGCCGCAGTTTCCGACGCCGAGTACCATACCAGCCATCACGTGATCGACTTTTTGCTCGCCATGGACAACTGCATGACCGCCCGGGATGGGAGCCTCTTCATGTTCGATCCCGATACCATGGAACACAGGGCGTAGGAACTTATCGCCATAACCTTCGTGTTCGAGCGAGGCGGCCATCGCAGCGTCAATGCCCATCAGTTCCGCCCCGGGGGCTGCCGCGGCAATTCCACGCTCCTGCGCCATAACGTAGGCTCTCAACGCGTTCGCCGCGTCAATCGCTATCGGCTCGACAAGAAACGTCCTGCATAGGTCTGCAGTGTATCCGTCCACAACTGGAGCAACGTGGACCTGAACGACTTCACCGGGAGCGATGGTTTTCAGGGATGCAGGATACCGTGAGCCATCGCCGCTCTCCAGCCGGAGGCGACATACGTTACCGATGCCCATCCCTCGGCGCCAGCCTTTCGCATGGCGAATTCCACTTCACCGGCGATCTCGATTTCCCGAACCCCCGGCCGCAGCGCACGCGAAACCGCATCCATCCCCGAGTCTGCTACTTTGGCGGCAGCCTTTATGCGTGCAATTTCGGCCGCGTCCTTCAACATGCGGAGCTGCGAAACAATGGGTGTAGCGGATACAGCATGGGCTTTCGGTAGGATGTGGCCAACAAAGACCTCATATAAGGCGGCGTCGAAAAAATTCTTCTCGATCGCTATCGTCGCCTGTGTGAGATCGAGTTCCTTTAATACATCGCGGAAGCCGTGGAACATCTCGACTTCGCTCTGGAACGAGCGAAGCTCGGTTGCGACGGAAGTGCGACGAATGCTGGCCAAATCACAAGCCGGCACGGCAACAACACAACGTAGCGTGCGAGTCAGCAGCGCCAGGGCGCAAGGTCGACCGTCGCCAGTGAAATATGCAAGATTTGCAGGCTTCATCAGCAGCAGCGCGTCGACGTCCTGCTGCTCCATCAAAGCCGCCGCGCGCTGCCAACGGGCCGCATAATCGAATACGGGCGTGTCCATGATGTGATCTTCACTTTGGGCATATCCACACGCTTCGGCGCCGACGACGCCACGCCGAAAGCTTCGCAGACGCTTATTCCATTCTGCTGCAGCGGAACTGCCGTCGCAAGCGCGCATGGATACGTCCACCTACCCGCCGAGGAGATCCTAGGCTAATCCGGACGGCAAGTGGCTGGCAGGTCTCCGGTCCGACGGGATTGTTCCGCACGAGGGCCAAACTTACGGCTACTTACCCATCATCTTTCCTGGGGCCATCGTTCCACCCATGCCCGGACCCATGCCCGGACCCATGCCGTGGTCGTTGGCCATCGTCTGCATCATTTCCTGCATGAACGCCATGTGACTACCCGCCATATCGTGGCACATCTGCATTTGATTTGATGGGGCACTTCCCTTGGCGACCCCTTTGCCAGGAGCCATACGACCAGGGCCGCCCATTTTCATCATGTCCTTTTGCATGATGGCCATTGCATCTTGCATGACCTGATGGCGTTCAACCAAGAGGGCCTGGCGCTCTTCCGGCGTTTTGGCCCGCGAAAGCCGCTCCCTGATGGCACGCAGGTGGGCAATCTGGGCGTCCAGCCTTGCATCGCTGGAAACTCCGGGGGCTACGACCGGAGGCTTATCTTGCCGTTTTTCAGGATGGTGCTGCTCATGCTCCGTGCCGGTAGCCGGCGACGCTGGGAAAGCTGCTGGCGTCCAAGCGAGCACGGTAGCCGCAGTGATAAGGGTAGAGAGGCGATGGTTGGTGGACATGGGAGATCCTCCTATGAAAACATGCAGTTCCTAGTCCAAGGTATGCGGCAGTCAGGGATTTGAGTTGATTGGGATCAACGAAGTGATGGGTTCAGTCCCATCGATGTGCCGGTCTGCGCGTCGGGCAATCTGCGCAGACCATTTTGCTGATGCCCTCAGCAGCAATGCTCCGGTGTGCCAGGAAACAGTTGGCCAGGAACACATCCGAGGACGGAATACCTAGAATTTGACTATGAGGGCGGCAAGTCAGGAGGAGCCGAGTAAAGTGCCACTTCGCCCGTCGGCGCCAGCCCTGCGGCGGATTGTTTGCTACTCTGCCACGTCTCTATCCCACACTTCGTTCGGCGTTGGCTACGCCCCGTTTTCCCGTGTGGAGGTGGCGGGTCTTTCAGCATCCCGTGTGTAGCGCGATAGCGTCTTCCGGCTTTCAAGGCTGCCGGCATGGATTTTCTTCCTGCACATCACCCCCGGCTTCGGGAATGGCGAATCATCACCTTCTTGCGTCACTGCAGACTTCGCGAGCGCGCGCCGAAGCTCGCGAGCTCACGCTAGGTAGTAAAAGGCGGCAACTAGCAGCGCTCCGGAAACGACGCCTCCGAGAGCAATGACCGCGACGGCCATCGGACGCCTTTGCAGCCGGCTTGCCAGCCGTCCGAGCGCGAAACCCAAAATGACGAATGCCAGCACGTCCAGCAGGCCATGCGTGATCCAGTGATGCCCAGTGGCGGCCTTCATCCAGGCGAGTACAGTTTGCTCGTTTGTCTCCTTGAGTATCACCAGTAATGCGCTGAGTACCGAGGTGATGCCTAGCGACAACCCGAAGGATGTAGTCAGCTTTCCCAGCCTGACTTCACCTTGCTGATTTAGACGAACGCCGCTCTGCTTGGTGGCGCCCGACCAGACGGTTCCAGTCATTTTGTGCCCCTCTTAGCTATTTGACCAGCAGGCCTAGCTTAGCCCCCATCGCGACAAACGCGCCAGCACCTTCCATGGCCAGTCCCATTAGAACAATGAGCGCCGCTGAACAAAACACAAGCACACGAGCCCCTTTGTTGGCCGCTAGATCATTCGAAGCCGCAATGGGCAGGTAGCTTGCAAGCAGTAGTAGCGGCAAGAACACGTGTTCCTTGGTCTCCATGACGAAGCTGTGTGCAAACGGCCATGGGCCAGCCAAGATCAAAGCCTTGTCGGTTGCATAATGAAGGACATACCAATAGCCACCAATCAAATAGGCCGACCAGATAAGACAGGCCACGGCGATACTGGCGCTGCGGATGCGCATGGCATTATTGCTGCTGATGTTAAGCGTTTCAGCCATCACCCACACGGCAGCGAGAATAGCCAGCACCCCCACCGCGGGATGCAGCATTAAAATCAGTTCGTTCGCCATGGTGATCCTCCGTTGGTCCAGCTTGGCGGGCCTGCGACGATCAGTACGTTTCCGCATACATCACACGGCGACGCGATCCGCCCGCCGAGAAGGTATTGACTTGCTACTTGCAAAGTAGCTCGGCTGGCACTCGCCAGAATGATCCAGATCAAAGGAGCGTTTGACTCTTGATCAAATATTGAAGCACCACCGGAGAGGCATAGGAACAGCGCTCTCCCGCTTTCCCGATCCCATACGGGTGCGGGCCCGATGCGGATCCCGGCGCCCTTTGGACCAAAAGTCACCGGTGGTGAGCGTGCGCTCTAACAAAACTCACGGGAGCGGCGGCTGGTGCTTCGGGAAGGAGGGCGCATATCGGTAGGGTCGCGAACGAGTCTCGTGCCCAAAGTCATCGGGATGCACGGCACTTTGCCGGCTGGTACACGGCTGCATGTGGGGGCGACATTACGTGGACATCGCTGCCAGTGCTGGCGTGCCTAGGCCCGTTGCATGCTTGATTTGGCGCGCTCCGCGACCTCGAACACGAGCATGCCAGCAACCATGGCCGCCACAAAGCCAACGGCCTTTGGATAGCCAGCGCCCAGGGCAACCAGTGCGGGACCAGGGCAGAAGCCGGCCAGACCCCAGCCGACGCCGAAGGCGGCGCTGCCCAGTACCAGCCGAAGCGTTACGGTCGTGCTGGCCGGCAGTTGCACAGGCAGCCCCAGGAAGGAGCGCTTGCGGTGTTTGGCGATCAGGAAGGCGAGCGAGCCAATGGCAATGGCACCGACCATCACAAAAGCGAGGGACGGGTCCCAGGGTCCTGCAAGGTCAAGAAAGCCCAGCACCTTGGCCGGGTTGGCCATGCCGGAGACCATCAGGCCAATGCCGAATAGCAGGCCTGCGAGGAGTGCAGTAATGCCGGTCATATCAGCCTCCAATCAAGTGCCGTTGCACGAAGACGGTCAGGAATCCCGCCCCCATGAAGGTCAGGGTGGCGACCAGCGAGCGGATGGAACCGCGCGAGATGCCGCACACGCCATGGCCGCTGGTGCAGCCGCTGGCGTAGCGGGTGCCAAGGCCTACGAGGAAGCCGGCGACCAGGATTTCGCCCCAGCTTGCCTGGATATCCGCAATGGCCGGCTTGCCAAGCAGGCTCGCAATGACAGGAGCGCCAACCAGGCCAGCGAGGAAGGTCAGGCGCCAGGCCACGTCCTTTCGAGGCAGGCTGAGAAGGCCGCCGAAGATGCCGCTGATGCCGGCAATGCGGCCGTTGAACAGCACTAGCACGGCGGCTGCCACACCGATGATGAGCCCGCCGACGAGTGACAGGCCGGGCGTGAAGTTAGCGAGGTCAATCAGCATGTCGCCTCCTGATCGGGGTGGGCACAGAACTGTTCATAAAGGACCGCCATGACGGCAAGCGCCTGGGCGCTCGCCACCGAATAGAAGATGTTCTTGCCGTCACGGCGCGTCGCCACCAGGCTGTTCTCGCGCAACACGCCGAGCTGTTGAGACAGCGTCGGCTGCCGGATGCCGAGATGTTCTTCCAGTTCACCGACAGACAGCTCGCCTTGGGACAGGCGGCACATCAGCAGCAGGCGGTCTGGATTGGCTAGTACCTTGAGCAGGGCACAGGCGTTCGCCGCAGCAGCTTGCATGGTGGCGAGGTCGATAGCGGTGTGGGGCTGGTCCATAGGTCGTCTACACTTTGCTTGTTGATATTATATTGTACAATATAATGTATGTGAATAGAATGTGCTGCACCCAAGGAGGCGAGCATGCACCCAACTATCCAGCCGTTCTTCGACCCTGCGACCTGGACTGTGACGTACGTGGTCTTTCAGGAGGGGCGCCCCGAGTGCGCCATCATCGACTCGGTGCTGGACTATGACCCCAAGGCGGGGCGAACATCGACGGCAAGTGCTGATAAGGTCGTTGCGTTTGTGCGCGCGCATGGACTGAGAGTCGAGTGGATTCTCGAGACGCACGCGCATGCCGACCACCTGTCTGCCGCGCCATACCTGAAGCGACACTTGGGTGGCCAGATAGCAATAGGCCAGAGCATCCGCAACGTACAGGGGGTCTTCAAGAAGCTCTTCAACCTGGAGCCTGAGTTCCGGCTCGACGGGTCGCAGTTCGACCACCTGTTTGACGACGGAGAGACGTTTGCCATCGGCGGCCTGACCGGCAGGGCGATTCATGTGCCAGGGCATACACCCGCCGACATGGCTTACCAGATTGGGGACGCGGTCTTTGTCGGCGATACGCTGTTCATGCCGGACGTCGGTACGGCTCGCTGCGATTTCCCGGGCGGCGACGCGCACGAGTTGTATCGCTCCATCCGCAAGCTGCTGGACCTGCCGAGCAATACACGGCTCTTCATGTGTCACGACTATCCGCCCGAGGGGCGCGGGCCTGCATGGGAAACGACGGTGCGCGCTCAGCGCGAAGGCAACATCCAAGTGCATGACGGCGTGAACGAGGAACAGTTCGTGGCCATGCGCCAGGCGCGCGATGCGACGCTGGCGATGCCCACGCTGCTTCTGCCGTCGGTGCAAGTCAATATCCGAGCCGGGGAGTTGCCGCCGCCTGATGCGAATGGCGTTCGCTATCTAAAAATCCCTCTTAACGTCATCTGAGTCAGGTTAGTGACCGACCTTACCGATGAGTGGCGGATGAGAGCTACGCCTCGATTGGCGTGGAACAGTCCGCGTTGAGGCAGGCTGTTTTCAATTGTTGTCTTGCATCAACTCTATTCACCTGAGGAGCATTATCTTTTGGATAGAAGAAGGGACGGGTCGGTTGTCCTGACTTCGAATCAGTAGCCTTGAGACTGACCGACGTCGTCGACTGGGGTAGAAAGGCCAATAGGAGAGGCAAGATGAAGAAGGAACTCATAGGGGCAGCATTATCCGCAATCATGCTTTGCGTAACTCCTGCGCTAGCTCAACAAAGTAAGCCTGCTGCCAAGAGTGCTCCAGCGAAACAGGAGCAACCCAACGTCGCCGAGTTCGACAAGCAAGCGGCGCAGATTCAGGAAAACATGCGGAAGATGCAGGAGCAAGTGGACAAAATCCGCCAAACGCAGGACCCGCAAGAGCGCCAGAAGTTACTTCAGGAACACTGGGCGGCCATGCAGAGCACGATGGGCATGATGCACGGCATGTGGGGGCCTGGGATGATGGGCGGGCCCATGATGGGCGGGCACATGAGGGGCGGCCCCATGATGGGGTGGGGACAGATGGGCGGCTACTATTCGAAGCTCACTCCTGAGCAGATGAAGCAGCGGCAGTACATGACGGACCAGTACATGGGCATGCAGCAGATGATGATGAACCACATGATGATGCACCAGAACTGGATGCAGCCGCGCCAACCTTGAGGACTGCCGCCGGCGATTACGCTTGCCTTTCTGCAAAGGCCCGGCCGCCAGCATCTGGCCACTGCGCCCCGATTGGGTCAGAGCACGTGGGGCGACCCTGTTTCGGGTTGGCGGCGTCAGTCCGCAGGCCGAAGGCTGGCTCGCCGTGTTTGCAGGCACCCTGGTCATATCCTGCACCTGGCAATGCTTCGGCACGGCAAGGCAATAGCCCGCGAAATTCGCTCGTGCAGGTGCCAGAGAAGAAAGCTCTCGGGACCTGGCTTACCGTTTTCGCGTTTGTGCTTCTGATGGCCGGCCGGGTGCTGAGCGGTCCAGACCCAGCAGTGTCGAACACGGCGGCCAGTGCGTAAGAGAGGAAATTAGCCTGCTGGGTTGAGACGCGGATGCGTCTCCTCTCCCCAGTGATACAGTACAAGGCCAGACAGTCCCATCGCGATGGCGACGAACCAGAATGCACTCTCGACGCGGCCACCGAGCGCTGCAGCTGCGCCCAGGCAGAGCGCGCCGATGCCATACCCGAGGTCGCGCCAGAAGCGGTAGATGCCAATGGCGGACGCCCGCCAACTGGGGTGTGCGATGTCGGCTACCGCAGCGCTCAGATTGGGGTACAACATTGCCATGCCCAGCCCGGTCACGGCGGCCGAGGTGCTCCACCAAACCGAGCCGCTGCCTAGCGGCAGCAGGGCCACGCCAGCGCCATACGCCCACATACCCCCGACATTGAGGCGCTGACGGCCGACCTTGTCCGAGAATTTGCCGGTGAATAGCTGGTCGCCGCCCCAAGTAAAGCCGTAGACCCCCACTATCCAGCCAATGCCGGGCAGGCTCACTCCCTGCTGGTGTAGGTAGATGGGAAACAAGGCCCAAACCAGCGCGTCAACGAACTTCTCCACTAACCCGGCCTGGCAGAGCGCGGCCATTCGGCAGTCGCGCCAACTCATCAGGACGAACATCTCGCTGCTCAATGGTTGCTCGCTTACGCCCGGCGGGTAGCGTGGACGAAGCACTATCGCGGATGTGTCGGCGGTGTGGCGTTTGACCTCAGCCTGGGCCCAGGGCAGCGTCTCCATCACCACCAGCCAGGCGAGCAATGTCGCCAGCCCAATGACGGCAGCGCCGAACCACAGCAATCCTTCGCGCGGACCCAAGATGGAAGCCGCATAGCCCGTGACCACTCCTGCCACGGCGACACCCACGTAGCCAGAGAATTCGTTCAGCCCGATAACCAGGCCGCGCTGGTCGGCTCGCGTAATGTCGAGCTTGGCCGTCTGGGTCATTGACCAGGTCAGGCCCTGATTCACACCGAGCAAGCTAGTTGCCAGGACAATCCAGTTCCACGATGGCGCGAAGTAGATGAGCAGCGGAATCGGTAGCGCTACAAGCCATCCGATGAGCAGCACTCGTTTGCGGCCGATATGCTCCGCCAGGCGACCCGCAACGAAGCTCATAGCGCCCTTGACGAAGCCGAATGCCACGACGAAGGCCACCAGTAGCATGAACGACCCACGTGGCACGCCGAATTCGGTCTCGGCGAGCGCCGGTACAACGTTGCGCATCATGCCAATGGTCATGCCTACGAGCAGCACCTGCAGCAGTTGCTGCAGAATCTGGCCAAGATTGGCACGTATGCCGAAGTCAATCGAGAGCGGCTTCAATCGCGCGCACCTTCGGGCTCAATGTCACGCAGTCTCTATGATGCGAGCCATGTTCTCCGGTTGCTGCGGGATGTCGGCAACCACCGCATCGACAAAGGCATCGCGCGACATTGCGAGCATCGGGTTGAAGCGTTTCTGGAACCCGATGGTCGATGCAGGCTTGCCAGAAAGGCCTGCGCCGCAGGCGCTGCCAGCTTGATGTCCAGGATAAATCTCCAGCTCGGCAGGGAGATTCAACAGCTTGCGATGCAAGCTGTCGTGCAGTTGGGCGGCCATTTCGGGTTCTCTCCCGGCTAGGTCCGGCCGGCCGACGGCTCCCACGAACAGTGTGTCTCCGGTGATGACGAACCAGGGCTCGTCGCCCAGACGGCCCTTGTTCTGCAGCTCGATCCGCACCTTGATAGTTCGGGTGCCTGTATTGATGTCTGGCAGGATGGCGTCGACCTTGCCGGTCAGTGTCTGTCCGGGCAGGGCTGCCGCGACCGCCGACACGGTTTGTAAGCGCACGCCATGGACCAGCGCTGTCCGCGTTCGGATACCTCAGGAGACGATCGCCTGAGGTGGCCGCTCAAGGGGCGGCGACACAACGGAGAAGTAAGGGAGCTCCGGATGAGCGAGCAGGATAGATTCCCAACGGCTCGCAGCGCTCTCCGCCATTGCCGGCGTGACGGCGGCGGAGGCACAGGTTGCAGTGCACGTCGAGTGAACGGAGGTGCCGGACGGCGCGCCGGCGGCACAGTGGCCTGGCGTATCGCAGCCATCCCCGGTGCCAGCCCCCTCACCGTCGGTCTGGGCAGCGTACGCCTGAGCACCCGCCACGCCGAACGTGCAGCAGCGCTCAGCAGACATGGCAAGGGTGCGCAACGGGAACGCCACAGCGAGCGTCACCAGCAGGATGACTCGCCAGAGTTGCTCCATATGCTCACACCCTCGTGCCAGACGTACGACCTGAAGTAGGTGCCGTCTGTCCTTGCATGTCTTCAGTATAGGAGGCGCTTATCTGTGGGGCCGGGGCGCAATCCCACGCAGCGCAGCGGCTTGCGGGCGCGCAGCAGTGCGCCACCACAAGATACGCCTCGTCCAGTTGCGGGCTGTCTTGGTCTTGGCCAGCCATGGCTTCGAGGGCGCTCAGGAGCAGATCGGCGACGACATATTGTTCTTGATCGCATGCCCGCCTGAACACTGCAAGAACATCGTCAGTCAAGGTCTGTGTAGTGGCAGTCATGACGTCACCTCCGCGCGAGAGCGGCCCGCTTCCTGGTTGAGGTTCCCTTTTCGACGGACGTTGTGGTCCGTCTACGCCAACTATGGACCTTCCCACAGGGGGAAGGTCAAGCAACGTCAACTGTTCTTCAGCGCGAACTCGACCGTCGGGCTTGACGCGCTTCATGCCGTGGATGACATCGAAGACTCGACTGACAACTCTCGCTACAGCTTACCGGGATGTAATGACTGCGTAACGCCTTGGTGAGGGACGGCCTCATACCATTGGATCCAAGAGGTCAATGCCTCGAAACTTCAATGGAGTGCACCATGAAAACCAACAAGTCCGTGGCCGCCGCGCTGGTTCTTTCGGCGTTGTCCATCTCCTCTGCATGGAGCACCGACAAGTCTAAGACCAACGTAGGTGATGACGTGGCGCAGCACGTTCAGCGCCAGGCCGCAGAACCCGCTGCAGCTCCGGCAACAGTGCAGGTAAGCGCAACGCGTGTCGGTTCGCAGGCCGCCATTTTTGGCAGCCAAGTACCTGCAGACACGGCCTCCCGCACAGTGGCACTGACCTCGGGCATGAAGTACGTCAACGTTGAGTCTGGCGACACCGTGACATTCCGGAGCGGGGGGCAGGAGGCAACGTGGAAGTTCGCCGAGTCGATTCGCGGAACGTCCGTAGATCTGGGCCTCATCTTGCCGGGCATGCCGAATGCCCAAGGTGTACGCGTCTACATCGACCGCAGTCGTCTCTTTACCGGCGGCTGACCTCAATACCCGGTCAGACCGAATTGGACTTACCCATCGGGCTACCCGAGATGACCGCTTTGTCATGTCGGTGTCACGGCTCGGTGGGGTACCGCTTTCTACACTGTGATGGCAGGCTCATGGAGCCAATCATCGAATCATCGAGGAGAAGCAAAATGCGTACGTTGAAGAAGACCGCTCTTGTAGCACTGACTATTGCAACGCTCGGCGGCGTGGCCGGCATGGCAAATGCCGGCGTGACCTCGCCGCGCGATTCCTTCACTGATGGCGCCCATGCGATGGGTACGCGCGATCCGTTCAGCGACGGCAGCCATGCGATGGGTACGCGCGACCAGTTCAGTGACGGCAGCCACGCCGTTGGAACGCGCGACACCTTTACGGACGGCGCCTGAACCACGCCTCTCCCTGCAGGCGCAGCCATCCAGGTACGGATGTCTTGCAGGCATCCGACCGTGGGCCGCGAAAAGAGCGGCCCACGGAACACGACTGCTTCGGCGGCGGTGTCGCCTTCCCTGATACGAAGCACAAGGCCGCAGCTCGGCTTGCGGCAGTCCCGTGCTCAGCACTTCGCCATTCCAAAGGTGCCTTCTCATTGGCGGCCAACCCATTCTGGACCCAAGCGCGGTTAGCCTTTGAGAATAGTCCTGCCACCGGTGCACCCTCCTTACGCTTGACCCTACAACGATGGGAACGTCTAAGCTGGCGTCATCAGGCGTGACATGGAAGTCCCGCACCTCCGATGCCCGTCATCTTCGTGTAAGGAGCGTGTCATGAAGTACTGCACCCCCAATCGTCAGCCTCCGGCAGGGCGGCCCATGAATTCATGCGTTTTCGCTATTTCTGTTGGGTTGCGGTAGCCGGCGTTGCGGCAATTGCTCTTGGCGTTCGGGACTGGAGCCACGTTGCCTCCTGGCTACCCTTTGCGCTAGTGTTGCTGTGTCCGCTGATGCATTTCTTTCCATGGCAGCCACGGGGGCCACGGCAAGGCCGCAGTAACAGGCAAGTCGGATGACTCAGTGGATGCCCGGCCCAACAACTAAGGGAGCCAGGATGAACAGGACAAGCAACGAACGCGATGCAACGGAGCCTGGCCGCCACGGCGCCGGTGCACATACCTCGGCTCAGGACCAGTCCGATCATGACCATCATCACGAGCATGCGCATCACCATGACCATGTTCATGAACAGGCTGGCACTGGCACCAAGGCGGCGGAGGCCCTCAAGGATCCGGTCTGCGGGATGAGCGTCTCGGCCGATTCCAGATTCCAGGCCGAGCATGCCGGGGCTCGCTATTATTTTTGCAGCGCGTCCTGCCAGCAGAAATTCGAGGTCGATCCGGGCAAGTACACGATCCCGTCTGAGCCGCCCTCGGCGGAGCCTGCCGCCGAGGGCACGATCTATATCTATACCTGTCCCATGCACCCGGAGATCCGCCAGGATCATCCGGGCAACTGCCCCAAATGCGGCATGGCGCTGGAACCGTTGTTGCCGGAGCTGGATGAAGGCGAGAACCCCGAGCTGGTGGATTTCCGTCACCGCTTCTGGTGGACGCTTCCGCTTACCGGTGTCGTGTTCGTGCTCGCCATGTTCGGGCATCGCCTTGGGTGGATGCAGGTGCCGACCCAGAGCTGGGTCGAGCTGGCACTGGCGACGCCTGTGGTGCTGTGGGCGGGCTGGCCGTTCTTCGTGCGATGTTTCCAGTCGATCATCAACCACAGTCCGAACATGTGGACGCTGATCGGAATCGGCACTGGCGCGGCCTATGTCTACAGCGTCATTGCGACCGTAATGCCTGGCGCATTTCCGCAGGCGTTCGCCGAGCATGGCCGCATCGGTGTGTACTTCGAGGCTGCGGCGGTGATCATCTCCCTCACTCTGCTGGGGCAGTTGCTTGAGCTCAAGGCCCGCTCCCAGACTTCCGCCGCCATCAAGTCGCTGCTGGGACTGGCGCCCAAGACGGCGAGGCGTATCGGTCCCGACGGAGCCGAAGAGGACGTGTCGCTCACCCATGTCCACGTGGGCGACCTGCTGCGCGTGCGGCCCGGCGAGAAGGTGCCGGTCGACGGCGTGGTAACGGAAGGCACCAGCGCGGTCGACGAATCGATGATAACCGGCGAGCCCATTCCGACCACCAAGCGCGTCGGCGACCGCGTCATCGGTGCCACGATGAACACGTCGGGCAGCCTCGTCATCCAATCCGAAAAGGTCGGCTCCCAGACCGTGCTGTCCCAGATTGTCCAGATGGTGGCGCAAGCGCAGCGATCGAAGGCGCCGATGCAGCGGATGGCGGACAAGGTTGCCGGCGTCTTCGTCCTCGGTGTCATCGGCATTGCGGTGCTGACCGTTGCCGCGTGGGGACTCTTCGGCCCCGAGCCGAGCTGGGTGTTCGGGCTGATCAATGCCGTCGCGGTGCTGATCATCGCATGTCCGTGCGCGCTGGGTCTTGCCACGCCGATGTCCATCATGGTCGCAAGCGGCAAGGGCGCTTCGAACGGCGTGCTGTTCCGCGACGCCGCTGCGATCGAAAACCTGCGCAAGGTCGATACCCTGATTGTCGACAAGACCGGGACGCTCACCGAGGGTCGGCCGGTTTTTGAGCGCGCGATCGGCACAAATGATAATGCCGAGGAGGAGGTGCTGCGGTTAGCCGCCAGCCTGGATCAGGGCAGCGAACATCCTCTGGCTGCCGCGATTGTTGAAGCAGCCCGTGAGCGCGGCCTGCAGTTGGAAAAGCCAGACGGCTTCGAGTCGAGTTCCGGGATCGGGGTAAGAGGCGAGCTGGGCGGCAGGAAGGTCGCGATCGGAAACACTGCGCTCATGGAAGCCGAAGGAGTGCCCATCGATCCGCTCGTGGCGCAGGCCGACAAGCTGCGTGCGCAAGGCGCCAGCGTCATGTATCTCGCTGTCGAAGGCAAGCTTGCTGGCCTGCTCGCCGTCTCGGACCCGGTCAAGGCCACCACGCCGGAGGCGCTGGCGCATCTCAGGGAAGAAGGTATTCGTGTCGTGATGGCGACCGGCGACGGGATTGCAACGGCAAAGGCGGTGGCCGGGAAACTCGGCGTTGACGAGTTCCACGGCGAGGTGAAGCCGGCGGACAAGCTTGAACTTGTCAGCTCCCTGCAACAGGCAGGCGCGGTGGTCGCCATGGCGGGCGACGGCATCAATGATGCGCCGGCGCTGGCGAAAGCCGATGTGGGCATTGCCATGGGCACCGGCACTGATGTCGCGATGAACAGCGCTCAGGTCACGCTGGTCAAAGGGGACTTGCGCGGGATTGCCCGTGCCCGGCAACTCTCGCAAGCGACCGTTCGAAACATGAAGCAGAACCTTGGTTTTGCGTTCATTTATAACGCCTTGGGCGTTCCGCTGGCCGCGGGCGTTCTGTATCCAATGACAGGCCTGTTGTTGTCGCCGATGATTGCGGCGCTGGCGATGAGCTTGAGTTCTGCCTCGGTCATTACCAATGCGTTGCGGCTCAGGAAGGCTGTTACCTGAGGCTCGTGCCGGCAGATCCGGGCGACCCTATTCATTTCTCAGGAGTCAGATTTAATGACGAAGCTTCTTTTCACTGCGGCATTGCTGGCCATCGGCGTCACGGCGCACGCGGCCTCACCGTCTATGGTGGTGTACAAGAATCCAAATTGCGGCTGCTGCGAGGCTTGGGTCCAGCATCTGAACGGGGCCGGCATCCGCACCAAGGTCGTCAATTCGAGCGATGTCTCCGCCATCAAGGCGAAGCTGGGAGTTCCGACACAATTGAGCTCGTGCCATACCGGGGTGTTGGAAGGTACCGGCCAGATCGTGGAGGGGCACGTGCCAGCGGCAGCGGTCAGGAAACTGGCCGCGAGCTCCGCCGTGAAAGGCGTGGCAGTGCCTGGCATGCCGGCAAACTCCCCCGGCATGGGCAAGATGGACGGTAATCTTGTGACGGTTGATCTTGGCGGCAAGCCGTTCTCAAAAAACTAAGGTCGGCGAGGATCGGCCACCAGGTCAGGCGCCAACATGGAAGATTCGAGCAAGCCACGCTGGCGGATCGCCGGGCTGATTGCGCTCGGCGCGGCGGCTGCGACCGCCGTTGCACTGCATACTAAGCGGTATATCGAGGCGCCCGTTGACGCCGGGAAAGCGGGCGATGCGCGGCAGCTTCGCATTGATGCCGCCGATCTGGTACGGGTTGCGCAGGGTCGGAAGATCTACGCGCAGCAGTGTGCGGCGTGCCATGGCGCCAACCTGGAGGGCCAACCTGACTGGCGCAAGCGGCTGCCCAACGGCCGAATGCCGGCGCCTCCGCATGACGCTTCGGGCCACACATGGCATCATCCCGACGCCGTGCTGTTTGCTATTACCAGGAACGGCCTGGTCTCGGGCGTTACCGCACCGGCCGGCTATCTGAGCGACATGCCAGCATTCGGACCGTCGCTATCCGATGAAGACATCATCGCAGTGCTGGCGTATATCAAGAGTACCTGGCCACAGAAAATCGCAGCCGCTCAGCGGGAGGTCACGGAACAGTACGCGGCGCGCAAGTAGGGTGCCGCCCCGGATCCGGTGAGAATTTCGCTGCTATTTGACCGTTACCTTGCCCACCATGCCTGCTTCGTAATGCCCGGGCAGCAGGCAGGCGAAATCAACGGTTCCCGGCCGATCGAACTTCCAGATCAGCACGCCTTGCTGACCCGGCGCGAGCGATACCTGGTTGGCCTCGGCATGCCGGGTCATTGGCATGTTGCGCATGCTCCCTCAATTCGCTGCTGGTCCCGATGACCATCTCGTGTTCCACCTTGCCGGTATTCCGGACAACGAAGCGCACGGTATCACCGGCCTTGACCGAGATCTTGTCAGGTGTGAGACGCATCGTGTCATGCATGGCCACCTTGACGGTGCGAGGGGATACCCTTGCGAGATACTGGCCGATTACATCCCAGCCGGCGAAAGGACGCCGAGCGATGCCACCAGCGCCAAAATCAGCGTTGCGGCGCTGGTCTCGAACATCAGGCTGCGGCGCAACGTACGTACGGCCCCATCGTGATCGCCCGTCTTTACTGCCTGTTCGAGTTGCGGGGCGAGCCTAAAGCGGTTCGCTGCAGCCAGTGCCAGCATGGTGCCAAACAGCGTGAGCTTGACAATCAGCAGGCCGCCATACGATGTGAGAGAGAGATCGTCTGGCAGCGTCGGGCCGACGATCACCCAGTAGTTCATCGCGCCCGTGACCGTCAATGTTGCGACCATGATCGTGCCCACCTGCGCAAATCCGTTGGACGTACGACTGAGCAAGGCGGCCGATGCCGGTGACGACGGCCTTGACAGCATCACGAACGCGACAAGCGCGCCGACCCAGGCACCTGCGGCCATCAAATGGGCGATATCGGAGGCGAGGTGGAGATACCGCTGCCCGCCGTCACCCATGGCGCCATGCCCGGCCCACGCGAGCGTCGACAGGGCAATGCCGGCGGTGGCGGCGAGAGCGCCGAACTGGAAGCGCGGCCACCGGCGGGCAAACAACGCAAGCAGCAAGCAGAGGAGCAGGGCAACCAGCCGCACCGTCCAGGCGGCGCCGAAATCGGTGCCCGTCAGAATCATTTCGAAGACGTGGCTCTGCAACTCTGAATACTCGGATGCGCCGGTCATGCCTTTGGCCATCACCGCCATGTTCGCGAGCGACAGGACGATTCCGATCGCTGCGATCACCGCAGTGACGGTCACATGGCGCGAGCCGATGCGCGACGACAATTCTTCGCGGCGAAGCGCGTAGAGTCCGAACAGCGGGAGCCCGAACAGCGTCGTCAGGTCGAAATAGAGTGCAAAGCGCACCGAAACGGTTACCCAGTCCATATGCGGATTACTTGACCGTGAAGGCGATATTCCCGTTGATCGGATGGGTATCGGACGACACGGCGCGCCAGTCCACGCGATAGGTGCCGGGCACCAGCGGCTGAGCCGGGGTGATGACCATGGTCTTCGGATCATCGCTGCCGGAAACCTTGGCGGCGACCTTCATCGGCGCATGGTCGGCCATGCCCGGCATGCCGGTCATGACGAGGTTGGCGCCGGAGAATTTGGTCATCAGGTCTTCTGAGAACTTCAGTTCGATCTTCTGCGGCGCAGAAACCTCGGCCTTGTCAGCCGGCGTCGACGAAACCAGCTTCGGGTGTGCGAAAGCCACGGAACTGGCCAAGGCGGCGGCGATTGCCAGCGTGGCTTGCAGGAGGGAACGGGGCGCTTGCATGATGAACTCCGGATAGATGCGGGTTAAATACGCTGTTAAAACCACATGCGAACACCCGCCACGAAGCGAGTCTCGCCACTACGTCCGCCGGACGCACGAACAATGTCGGCGGTATTGCCAAAGGTCTGGTAACGCTCGACACCGATATACGGTGCGAACTGACGGCTTATCTCATATCGCAGGCGCAGACCTACGGCGCCATTCGCCAGGCCGCTGCCGATACCGACGGCGGGGTCGTTCTTGCCGTAGAAATTGGCCTCGATCCTGGGCTGCAGAATCAGGCGCTGCGTGATCAGCAACTCGTACTCGGCCGACAGGCGCAGTGCGGTCCGACCCTCGGTACCAAGGTAGCCGGTTGCGTCCACTTCAAACCAGTATGGCGCCAGGCCTTGGACACCGAAGGCCAGCCAGTTGCGAGCAGGACGCCCGTAGCCTGCGTCGTTTCGAATACCGAGTTGGGTATCCCAATAGCTCGCAATTGCGTGGCCCCACAGCAGTTCCGTGCGAGCTTCGTGGACCTTGCCTTTCTCGACCTCGCCTTCGGCCTTGATGACAAACTTGTTGTAGCTGCTGCCGAACCAAGCCTGGGCTTCATAAGCAGCAGCATTGCTGTCGCTACCTTTGACCCATTCCAGTCGGTCCACCAGGACGGAAGCAAACAGATGTTCGTCCGCCATATGCAGCGATCGGGTCGGTCCAATGGCGTATTGGCCAACGCCAAGTTGGTAGCCGCCCGAATAGGCGTGCGGATCGCGGGCATCGGGCGGCGCGCTCCCGCCTTGCATGTTCATGTCGCCATGGTCCATGCCCTGCATCGAGCCGTGATCCATGCCTTGCATCGAGCCCTGGTCCATGGTCTGTATCGAGCTCTGGTCCATGGTCTGCATCGAGCTGTGGTCCATGCCCTGCATCGAGCCGTGGTCCATGCCCTGCATCGAGCCGTGGTCCATGCCCTGCATTGAACCGTGGTCCATGCCTTGCATATTGCCGGCCTGGCTCGGGGACTTCGGTTTCGAGGTGGCCTTGGCCTTTTCCGTTGTACCAGAGGACGTTGACTCGGCCTGGCCGTCTGGCGTGTGGGCATGCTGCGCCCATGCGACGCTCATGCCCGCGGAAGCGAGCACGGCGGCGACGATTGTTCTTGTGTGCTTGTACATGACGTATGCGTATTCAGTTATCAGTCAGGCCACCAACACTTCGCGGAACATCCCCGCATCCATGTGCATCATCAGGTGGCAATGCCACGCCCAGCGGCCCAGTGCGTCCGCGGTGACCAGGAAGCTGATGCGCTGTGCCGGCTGTACCGGAATCGTGTGGCGGCGCGCCTGGAACCTGCCGTCCGGAGCCTCCAGCTCGCTCCACATCCCGTGCATATGCATGGGGTGGGTCATCATCGTGTCGTTGTGGAGGATGACGCGCAGCCGCTCGCCATACTTAAAGTAGACCGGCGTCGATTTCCCGAACTCAACGCCGTCGAACGACCAGCTGAAGCGCTCCATATTGCCGGTCAGGTGCAGTTCTACCTCACGTCCGGGGCCACGCGGGTCCAGGGGGCCGCCGATGGTGTGCTGGTCCGCCAGGGTGAGGACCTTTCGGCCGTTGTTGCGCAGGCCGATGCCCGGATCATCCAGGTTGGTGCGGGCCATGTCGACGCGCATATCCGTGCTGGCACCGTACTCCGTCTTCGCATGTCGCGCCTTGGTGCTTGGGACCTTGAGCGCATTGTCCGCTGCCATGCCGGCCATGGCGTGCTGGCTGTGGTCCATCGGCATCATCCCGTGGTTCATGCCGCCATGGTCCATGCCTTGCATGTTCATGCCACCGTGATCCATGCCTTGCATGGCCATGCCTCCGTGGTTCATGCCCCCATGGTTCATGCCACCGTGGTTCATGCCACCGTGGCTCATGTCGCCCATCATGTCCGCCATGGTCAGCCATTGGACCTTGTCGAGGGCTGGAACCGGCGCACTCAGGCCTTCGCGCACGGCAAGCGTGCCACGGGCGTAGCCCGACCTGTCCATGGCTTGCGAGAAGATGGTGTAGGCATCGTCCCGGGGCTCCACCACCACGTCGTAGGTTTCGCCGGGACCGAACCGGAATTCATCTACCGTGATGGGCTCAAGATCCTGCCCGTCGACCTGCACCACCTTCAGCTTCAGGCCCGGAATGCGTACGTCGTAGAACGTGTTGCCGGTCCCATTGATAAAACGTAGCCGGACTTTCTCACCGGGCGTGAACAGGCCGGTCCAGTTGCCCGCCGGCGTAACGCCGTTGGTCAGATAGGTCAGTGTCGCACCCGAAATGTCGGCGAGATCCGTCGGGTTCATGCGCATTTCGTTCCACATCTTGCGCTTGGCGAGTGCGCTCTTCATGCCCTCGCTGGAGACGTCGCGGAAGAAGTCGATGACCGTCGGCTGGTTGTAGTTGTAATAGTCGCTCTGGACTTTCAGTTTCGAGAGGACCCGCATCGGATCCTCATCGGTCCAGTCGGACAGCAATACCGTGTAGTCGCGATCGGCCTGGATCGGGTCCTTGCCTGAAGCAGGATCGATAACGATGCCGCCGTATACGCCGGTCATCTCCTGGAAGCCGGAATGCGAGTGATACCAATAGCTGCCGGTCTGGCTGACCTTGAAGCGATAGGTGAAGGTCTGGCCGGGGGCGATGCCGGCGAAGCTGATGCCCGGCACGCCATCCATCTGGAACGGCAGGATGATGCCGTGCCAGTGGATCGAAGTGGGCTCGCGCAGGCGATTCGTGACCCGGATGGTGACGGTGTCGCCTTCGCGCCAGCGCAGCGTGGGGCCGGGCAGCATGCCGTTGATGGTGGTTGCTACCCCAGGCTTCCCGGTGAAGTTGACCGCGGATTCGGCGATCACCAGGTCGAATTCCGTACCGCGCAGGACAGGGGCGGTGCCGTATCCGGCACGCCGAGGGGCGTCTGCCTGCGCGAAAGCGCTGCCGCCAAGGCCGGCCAATCCCGCCATCACGCCGCCTGCCGCCAGGCCTTGCACGAAACGACGGCGCGGAAGGTTGGGCAGAACAATGCCAGACGGTCGATTGCGTCGCATGAATTTAGTCCTCGTTTGCTGGAATGGCCGCGTCATAAGGCGGCATGTTGAGAGTAACGAGACGGAGGCTACCGCCAACTTACTCCAACATTACATTCTGGTAAGGTCCCAGTCACTTAGGCGGCGTCTGGTTAGACTAGCCGCAGGAAGAGCATGCTTCGCACGTTTGCTCGCAGTGCAAATATCGGGAGGCTCGCAATGAAGCTGCTGGTGGTAGAGGACGAATCGAAGACCGGCGAGTACCTTCGTCAGGGCTTGACCGAGGCGGGCTTCGTCGTCGATCTGGCTACCAACGGGATCGACGGCCAGCACCTGGCAATGAATGAGTCCTACGACCTCATCATCCTCGACGTGATGCTGCCGGATGTTGACGGCTGGCGCATTCTGCAGACCATCCGTGCCGCTGAAAACGCCGTACCGGTTTTGTTCCTGACGGCCCGCGACAGCGTGGCTGACCGGGTCAAGGGCCTTGAACTGGGCGCCGACGATTATCTGGTCAAGCCCTTTGCATTTTCAGAGCTGCTGGCCCGGGTGCGCACCTTGTTGCGTCGCGGTACCGTACAACTGGCAATGGACCGCATCCAGGTCGCAGACCTGGTGCTCGACCTTGCACGGCGGCGGGCGTCGCGCGCCGGTCGCCGGATTCCCCTGACCAGCAAAGAATTTGCCTTGCTCGAACTGCTGGCCCGCCGCCGCGGCGAGGTCCTGCCGCGGTCGTTGATTGCCTCCCAGGTCTGGGACATGAATTTCGACAGCGACAGCAACGTCATCGATGTCGCCATTCGCCGTCTGCGGGCGAAGATCGATGACGATTTCGAGCCCAAGCTCATCCAGACTGTCCGCGGCATGGGATACGTACTGGAAATGCCGGAGGGCCAGGAATGAGGCAGCGTCTGTCGCTGACAATGCGGTTGACGATCCTGTTTTCAGTGTCATCCGCGGTCGTGTTGCTGGGTCTCGGGATATTGATCTGGCTGGCGATGGACCACCATTTTGCCGAAGAGGACTATGTGGTCCTGGGCGACAACATTCGCCTGATCCAGAAGATTGCCGGGGAACAACCGGTCGAACGCCTTCCGGCCCGATTAAGGGATATGGTGGAGCACCATCCGGGATTCGTGGCGCATGTCCAGACCGCTCAGGGCCAGGCCCTGTATGGGACGGGTGGCTTTAATTTCGGGACGGCGTTCGAGGCGCTCGCCCGGCTCCGGCCGGGCGAAAACACCTTTGTCTGGCAGCAGAACGGCCAGGAGTACCGGGGGATGCGTGCGCTTGCCAGTGTTGCGGATGGAAGAGGTGGCCCCTTGACCGTCGTGGTCGCCATGGACACAGAGATCCATGCCCATTTCATGCACGCCTTTCGCAGATCCCTTGCGTTCTACATCACGCTGGCCGCGGTCGCGAGCGGCCTGTTCGGGTGGTGGGCAGCCCGGCGCGGCCTGGCGCCGTTGCGGATGATGGCCTCGCGCGCCAAAGATGTCACCGCGCACAAGCTGGACGCGTGCATGCCAGTGGAAGCCGTGCCGGTGGAAATGGCGGACCTGGCTGTAACCCTGAACGCCATGCTCGAGCGCCTGCAGGACGATTTTCGGCGGCTCTCCGAGTTTTCGTCCGATCTCGCGCATGAACTGCGCACGCCGATCACGAACCTGATGACCCAGACGCACGTCGTACTGTCCCAGCCACGCGACGCCGCAAAATACCGCGACGTGCTTGCCTCCAATGCGGAAGAGCTGCAGCGCCTGGGCCGCATGGTCTCCGACATGCTCTATCTCGCAAAGATGGAACACGGTATCACGCTGCCGAACGAGGAGGCCATCAATGTCACTGACGAGGTGCGCGCGCTGTTCGAATTCTATGACGCGCTTGCGGAAGACAAAGGGGTGCACCTGCGCCTTCGAGGCCAAGCTAGGATTGTCGGCGACCGCCTGATGGTGCGGCGGGCCCTGAGTAACCTGCTATCGAACGCGCTGCGCTACACGCCTAAAGGCAAGGGGATCCGGGTCGAGGCTAGGGAACAGCCTGGCAATGTAACCATCATTGTTGAAAACGAGGGCGCGGAGATCAGCCCGGAACTGTTGCCGTCGATCTTTGACCGGTTCTTTCGCGCCGACAAGTCAAGGACCCGAGCGGAGTCCGAGAGCGTGGGCCTGGGCCTGTCTATCACGCAGGCGATCATGGCCGCGCACGGCGGCAAGATATCGGCCGAGTCGTCAGCAGGCAAGACTCGCTTTATCCTGACGTTTCCGCTGCAGGCCAGATGATGGGACATGTTGCCGCCGGTTTCACTAGTACACTGCGTCAATCAAATGGCACCGGGCGAACTCGCCGAGATGGGTCGTTGTACTTCCACTTGATGGGTGCCGGATTCTGGTTGTGCTGACGGATATAGCGCATCAACTTCCGGTCCAGGTCCTTCACGGAAGTAAAGATACCGCGACTAATTACGTCACGCTGGATACGGGAGAACCAATTCTCCACCTGGTTCAGCCACGACGAATATGTGGGCGTGAAGTGCATGTGCACGTGCCGATGGGCCCCCAGGAATTCCTGGACGCGCGACGTCTTGTGGCTGCTCACGTTGTCACAGATCACGTGGATTTCCTGACCATCGGGCTGATGGGCCACGATATCGGTCAGAAACGCCACGAACTGCTCGCTGGTGTGGCGCGCCGCGGTCTTGCCTAGCACTTCTCCGGTGGCCGTGTTCAACGCGGCAAACAGGCTCAAGGTGCCGTTGCGCTTGTACTCGAATCCATGGCTTTCAGCACGCCCGGGCGACAGCGGCAACATGCGGTCTTTGCGGTCCAATGCCTGGATCGCGGTCTTCTCATCCACGCAGAACACCACCGCATGCGCCGGCGGGTTCAGGTACAAGCCAATGACGTCGGCAGCCTTGGTCTCGAAGTCCGGATCGTTGGAGATCATGTGCTGTGCCAGTCGATGGGGACGCAGACCATGTTTGCGCCAGATACGTTGCACGGTCGAGACCGACACGTTGCCCAACTCTGCGGCCAGCTTGTAACTACTCCAATTCGTGGAGCCGTCGGCTGGCTTGCGCTTGAGCGTGGTGTTCAACACACGCGCCTCAAGCTTCTCCGGCGCGCGCGCGGGGGCTCTGCCGGGATGGCGTGCGTACAGGCCCGCCAGCCGCTCGGCCAGAAACCGGCGCGACCAACGCGCGATAAAGCGCGAATCGCAACCGAGCCGCTGCATGATCGCGTCGCGCGATTCCCCGTCTTCGAGCATCAGGATCAACCTGGCCCGACGCACATCCGCCACACGCACCGTTTGGCTGCGCGTGGCTGCCAACAATTGCTCTCGTTCGAGCTCGTCCAAGTTCATTTTTCCCATGCATCCATCATAGATGAATGGGGTGCTATTTCAAAGACGCGATGGACTAGTGCCACGCAAGGGGTGGCGAATCGGGACAGGGATTTTTCGATTGTCATCGTCGTGTAATCACTCCGTAAGGTGAATCCGCGCGGGCTGTCGGTCGCGGATCTGGCGCGCGAATTGCTGCCATTGGAATGGCGTTTCTCAAGACGCCAACAAGTCAGGTTCCGAAGACATGCTCGACGGGTTCTCCTTCGAACCGTCATTGCATCCGGCGTCGTATCGAGCCGACGCTGCACCTTCGAGCACTGCCTCATGGCAACGCATCATTTTTCATTGTTGCGGCGTCGCATGCAGCCTGATGCTGAACTTCCGTGTGTTTGGCCGCACGTGCCTTTTCGATGACATGGAAATCGGGGCCCGCGAAAGCGGTAAAGGATGAGACGAGCGCGACTGCACCCGCTGTAGCAAGGATTATCTTCTTCACGATGGTTCTCCGTTCATTTCGAACAACGTACTGACTGGTCCCTGTGCCCCGCCGGGGATCGCGCGTTGCTGCTCGCCGCTGGGCTACGGAACGTATTTAAGGAGACCGATGTATCGCGCCCGTAGAGCGTGAAGGCCGTTTCTGTCAGAGCACGTATCGTTGCGGCAGCCTGATACAGACGCATACAAAAACCAAGCGGAAACGGGGTCGGGAAACTGGGGCGATACATCGGCCGCCGATTCCATTCGGGCGTTCGACGAGGACTTCCTCCTCCCGAGTCGCCTTCATGCGTCAATCGCGGAACTCTTCCAAACGGCACTACGACGACCCCAATGGTCATGCGCCAGAGGCCCGCGACGACCGAAACCATAGTGGGATTTGCCGCGACCGGCTGGACGAGGTTGTCTTGGCTCAACTTGCTGAGCGAAGGTCGGTTGCCCACGACGGCGATTGCGCTTGCCACGGCCCACCGGACCCTCCGGCTGCAAGCTCTTGCTATAATTCTAATATTCACTAGAATGATGGCATGAGAGAGTTGAAGAATCACCTTTATGAGCAGGTCGCCCGGATCGGGAAAGCCGTAGCCAGCCCGAAGCGGCTGGAGCTCATCGAGCTCCTGTGCCAGGGCGAGAAGACGGTCGAGGTACTGGCTGCCCAAGCGGGAATCAGCGTAAAGCTGGCTAGCGCCCATCTCAAGGAACTCCGCGAGGCCCGCCTCGCCGAGACTCGCAAGGATGGAAAGTATGTCGTGTACCGGCTGGCCAGCACCGGTGTGGCCGACCTCTGGGTGACCTTGCGTGCCGCAGCCGAAGAGCGGCTGGTCGAATTGCAGGTGGCACTGGCGACCATCGTCGAGCATGGCGATGACCTTAAAGGATTTGACCGGGTCGCCATCCTGAGGAAGGCCAAGGCAGGGGAGGTGCTGGTGCTCGATGTACGCCCTGCCGATGAGTTCACCGCGGCCCACCTACCGCATGCTCGCTCCTTGCCGCTGGGCGAGCTTAAGAAGCGGCTTGCCGAGATCCCCAAGGACATGCCTGTGGTTGCCTACTGCCGAGGACCCTTCTGCCTGATGGCCAAGGACGCCGTCGAGCTCCTGCGCAGCAAGGGCTACCACGCCTTCCATCTGACCGATGGCGTGGCCGAGTGGCGGGCCCACGGGTTGCCCATCGAGATTTAAGGCAACCACAGGAGACAGTTATGTTCTTCCGGCAACGCCCCGCAGAAAACGCCACGCTTTCCTACTTCTTCGGATGCGCCGGTGTCGGCAAGGCAGTTGCCGTCGACGTCGTCGCCGGTGACGAAGCCTGGTTCATTGCCGAGGCCAGGAAGGGGGGCGTGGTGATAGCGCATGTGATCGACACCCATGTACACGCCGATCACTACTCCGGGGGGCCCGCACTGGCGCGTCAGGTCGATGCGCCCTACTACCTGCACGAAAGCAACAAGGGACGGGTCGCATTCGACTTCGCGTCGCTGGTCGATGGCCAGCGACTGGAGGCCGGCAATGTGCTGGTCGACGTCCTGCACACTCCCGGGCACACACTCGACAGCGTCTGTCTGCTGGTGCGCGACCTGCGCCGAGGCGACGAGCCATGGTTTGTGATGACTGGAGACACGCTGTTTGTGGGGGCCGTCGGACGCCCCGACCTCGCTGGCATGGAACGCGAGATGGCCGCGCAGCTTTATGACAGCCTGCATCAGAAGTTGCTGACGCTGCCCGCAGATCTCGAGATCTACCCAGGGCACCAGGCTGGTAGCGCGTGCGGCGTCGGCTTGTCTGGCAAGCCTGCGTCGACCATTGGTTTCGAGAAGCGCTGGAACGCAGCGCTCACCTTGGAGAAATCCGCTTTCGTCGAATACCTGACCAAGGAGATCCCCCCTCAACCCGACAACATGGAAGCCATGGTGCAGGCAAATCTGGGTTGGGGGCGCTAAGGCATGAACACGGCGCAGATCCGCCTCGGGCTGCGTGAGAACCTCGGCCAGTTTTCGCTGCTGGTCCTCGTCAATGCATTTGTTGGTGCCATGGTGGGCCTAGAGCGCAGTATCCTGCCGGCCATTGCCGAGCAGGAATTCCACATCGCGGCGCGCACGTCGATTCTTTCCTTCATCGTTGTGTTTGGCATCACCAAGGCACTGACAAACTACTTTGCCGGGCGTTTTTCCGACCGTTTCGGCCGGAAGCGAGTCTTGGTGGCCGGATGGCTGGTCGCCATACCGGTCCCATTCATTCTGATGTGGGCACCCAACTGGAATTGGGTGGTTGGAGCCAATGTCCTGTTGGGCGTGAGCCAGGGGCTGACGTGGTCCACCACAGTCATCATGAAGATCGACCTGGTCGGCCCGAAGCAGCGCGGCCTGGCCATGGGGCTCAACGAATTCGCCGGATACTTCGCGGTGGCGGCCAGCGCACTGGCCACTGGTTGGACCGCCGCCCACTTCGGTCTCAGGCCCGAACCCTTCTACCTGGGCGTCGTCTACGTTGCTGCCGGGCTGCTGCTTTCCGCGCTTGCGGTTCGCGAAACCCGGGATCACGTCGTGCACGAGTTGCGTGAGCAACATCCTCAAGCAGTTGCGGACAAGCTCAGCCAAGCCGAGATTTTCCGCCGCACATCGCTGACCGACCGCAATCTCTCCAGCGTCAGCCAGGCCGGGTTAGTCAACAACCTGAACGACGGCATGGCCTGGGGCCTGTTCCCGCTGGTCTTTGCCGCAGCAGGGATGACACTGGCGCAAATCGGCGTGCTAGCTGCGATCTATCCAGCAATCTGGGGCGCTTCGCAGATTCTCACCGGCGCTCTTTCGGACAAGATTGGCCGCAAGTGGCTGATCGTGTGGGGGATGTGGTTGCAGGCAGGGGGGATTGCCGTCACCGCAGTAGCAGCAGATTTCCGCGTGTTTGGACTGGGTGCCGCCTTGCTTGGAATCGGCACGGCGATGGTCTATCCAACCTTGCTCGCCACGATTGGAGACGTGGCCCACCCCTCCTGGCGCGCTTCCGCCGTGGGCGTCTACCGGCTCTGGCGTGACCTTGGCTACGCGGTGGGAGCCCTCTTGGCCGGTATCACTGCGGATATGTTCGGCGTGCCGACGGCGATCTGGCTGGTCGCGGCGCTGACCTTGCTGTCGGGTGTGGTCGCAGCAGCGCGGATGAGCGAAACCCATGCAACAGGTAAAGCACGAGCGCAAAGAGCGGCCCCATAGCCACAGTCTTGCCCATCGCCGTCCTGTTGCCCTGGGGGCGCGATTGCAGGCGCTCGCGCTTGATGTGCGGTCAGACAGGCTCGCCTGGATAGCTTCGACTGGATCGAAGAATATTACAATCGACCGCGCATGCACCCTCGATCGACTACCTGACCCCGGTCGACTAGGAATCCCTGCTTTGGCCGCATAAGCTGCTGTACGTGAAGGCGAGGCAGGGTCAATCTACCGTAACCGCTCAATCCAGCTCACCTTGAGAAATCGGATGTTGTTCGCCTCGCTGCAACGAGGCAATCAACGGGCACGACACGCTTCCCCTGCGCGAATGACACGCGCGTATGAGCTGGGTGAGCACGGCTTCCATGCGCCGGAGATCGGCGAGCTTCTCGTGAATGTCGCGCAGTTTGTGCTCCGCGAGGGTGCTTGCCTCATCGCAATGCGTCCCATCCTCCAGTTTCAGCAGGTCCGCTATTTCGTCGAGGCTGAAGCCGAGCCGCTGCGCAGATTTGACGAACCGCACCCGCGTCACGTCCGCTGCACCGTAGCGACGAATGCTGCCGTACGGCCTCTCCGGTTCGAGCAGCAGCCCCTTGCGCTGATAGAAGCGGATCGTCTCGACGTTGACGCCGGCCTCCTTCGCGAAGGCGCCGATGGTCAGGTTTTCGCTACCGTTTTCCATACCGCTTGACTCCGTATTTAGGTACGGAAGTAACGTTACGCCATTCATTGGCAATCCGGAAGGGCAAGCGTATGGCGGAACCACAGAAAGGGCGCGGCGCGCTGGCCGTCGGCGGACTGGCCGCGATCCTCGCATCGGCTTGCTGCCTCGGACCGCTGGTGCTCGTCGCGCTGGGTGTCAGCGGCGCCTGGATTGGCAACCTGACTTTGCTCGAACCCTCGCGACCGGTTTTCATCGGCGCGGCACTGGTGGCGTTGTTTTTCGCCGGACGGCGCATCTTCCGGCCCACAGCGGCGTGCAAGCCAGGCGAGGTCTGCGCAATTCCACAGGTGCGCGCCGCGTACAAGCTCGTGTTCTGGATCGTGGTTGTGCTGGTCTTGATCGCGCTCGGCTTCCCCTACGTGCTGCCCCGGTTCTACTGAACCTGGAGTTCATCATGAAAAAGCTGCTTGCTACTCTTGCGCTCGCCGTTGTCACGGCCCCGGGTTGGGCCGCAACCCGGACGGTCGCGCTATCTGTACCCGGCATGACGTGCGCTGCCTGCCCGATCACCGTCAGGCATGCACTTTCGATAGTTGCGGGCGTCGAAAAGGCAGATGTCCGTTTCGAGCACCGGGAGGCCGTCGTGAAGTTCGACGATGGCAAGACGAACGTCCAGGCACTGACCAAGGCTACGGCGGAGGCGGGCTATCCGTCGTCGGTCAAGCACTGAAGTTGCGGAGGTACTGCGATGTCGTTTCTCACCCGTGCGGCTGATAAGGCCGGTCTGCTCGGCAGCATAGTGTCGGCGATGGGCTGTGCGAGTTGCTTTCCCGCGTTCGCCAGTCTGGGTGCGGCCATTGGCTTGGGTTTTCTGAGCCCGTATGAAGGGTTGTTCGTTCGCATCCTGCTACCGGTATTCGCCGGCATCGCACTGTTCGCCAATGCGATCGGATGGCTCGATCATCGGCAGTGGCGCCGTACCCGCCCGGCCTAATCGGCCCCGTACTGGTGCTGACGGCCGTGTTCGTGATGCGGGCCTATGGCGAGCGTAGCGGCTGGCTGCTCTATCCCGGTCTCGTCATCATGCTGGCGACATCGATCTGGGACCTGTTCTCTCCCGCGCACCGCGTCTGTCCTACCGATACACGTGAATCGGGCACTGGCAACGTACGCGAGGGCTGATCGGTGACGCGGTAACCCAATCCATGAAAGAACGGAGCAAGCCCATGATGACCTTGAAAATCGAGGGGATGACCTGCGCTTCCTGCGCTGAGCATGTCAGGCAGGCGCTGGAAAAGGTGCCCGGCGTGCGCTCGGCAGCGGTGTCCTGGCCAAAAGCGCAGGCCGATGTGACGGTCGATCAAGGAGTGAGCCACGACACGCTGACTGCCGCAGTGACGACAGCCGGCTACCACGCCAAGATTGCTGACGCGCCGCCCCACTCTGCAGGCCTGCCCGACAAGACGCCCGGCTGGGCGAGGGCTGGTGAGAAGCGTAGCCGCGGCGATAGCGCGCTGCGGGTCGCCGTGATCGGCAGTGGTGGCGCTGCCATGGCGGCTGCGCTAAAGGCCGCCGAAAACGGCGCGCACGTGACACTGATCGAGCGCGGCACCATCGGCGGAACCTGCGTGAACATCGGGTGCGTGCCCTCCAAGATCATGATCCGTGCAGCCCACATCGCGCACCTGCGCCAGGCGAGCTCCTTCGATACGGGGATCAGTGCTGTGGCGCCGGTGATCGACCGGTCGCGCCTGCTCGCCCAGCAGCAGGCGCGTGTCGACGACCTGCGCCACGGCAAGTACGAAGGCATCCTGGCGTCGAACCCGAACATCAACGTCCTGCACGGCGAGGCATGCTTCACTGGGAGCCACGCGCTCGCCGTCACGCTGACTGCCGGCGGTGAAAGTACGGTGTCGTTCGATCGCTGCCTGATTGCCACGGGTGCCACTGCCGCAGTGCCGCCGATTCCGGGCCTGAAGGAGACGCCGCACTGGACCTCGACCGAGGCGCTGGCGAGCGACGTCATCCCCAAACGGCTCGCCGTGATCGGCGCGTCGGTGGTGGCCGTCGAGCTGGCCCAGGCCTTTGCGCGGCTGGGCAGTCTTGTCACCGTCCTGGCCCGTCACACGCTGCTCTACCAGGAGGACCCGGAGATCGGTGAAGCCGTGACGGCGGCCTTTCGCGCCGAAAGCATCGAGGTGCTGGAACAGACTCAGGCAAGCCACGTGTTGCACGTCGATGGCAAGTTCGTCCTCGCGACGAACCACGGCGAGGTGCGGGCCGACCAGTTGCTGGTGGCAACGGGCCGTTCCCCTAACACCGGCAGTCTGAACCTGGCGAGTGCCGGCGTGCAGCTCGATGAGCGCGGCGCCATCGTGATCGACGCCGGCATGCGCACGAGCGCGCCGGACATCTATGCGGCGGGCGACTGTACGAATCAACCACAGTTCGTCTATGTTGCGGCGGCTGCCGGTACGCGCGCGGCGATCAACATGACCGGTGGCGATGCCCGGCTCAACCTCGATACGATGCCGGCGGTCGTCTTCACCGAGCCACAGGTCGCAACTGTGGGCTACAACGAGGCGCAGGCGCACCAGGCGGGCATCGAGACCGACAGTCGCACACTGACGCTCGATAACGTCCCGCGCGCGCTGGTGAACTTCGACACGCGCGGTTTCATCAAGCTGGTGGCCGAGGCAGGCAGCGGCCGGCTCATCGGCGTGCAGGCGGTGACGCCAGAGGCAGGCGAAATCATTCAGACAGCAGCGATCGCGATCCGCGCAAGGATGACCGTGCAGGACCTCGCCGACCAGTTGTTCCCGTACCTGACGATCGTTGAGGGGCTCAAGCTCGCCGCGCAGACCTTCTCGAAGGACGTGAAGCAGCTCTCGTGCTGCGCCGGATAACCCGTAGGGGACAGCGATGAACCTTGCGCACTACACAGCCGAACTCGTCGAGCGCCTGACGATGGCGAACCAGTTGCAAGGCTTTGCGGATCTTTTTGTCCTATTGCTGCGTGAACTCAGCAATGGGGCGCCGGTTTCTCCCGCCGCGCTGGCTCTGGCCCTGGACTGGCCCGTCGGGCGTGTGATCGCTGCACTCGAACGGGCGGTCAGCACCGAGTGGGACGACGATGGCAACGTCGTCGGCTATGGTTTGACGTTGCGCGAGACCGCACATGCTTTCGAGATCGACGGCCGACGTCTGTACACCTGGTGCGCGTTCGACACCCTGTTCTTCCCGGCGTTGATCGATCGGACTGCACACGTGGTCTCGCGTTGTGCGGTCACCGGCGTGCCGGTATCGCTCACGATCACGCCCACCGTGATGCAGGATGTTGCGCCGGCGGGCGCGGCCGTATCGCTGATCCTGCCGCAGGACACACCTGACATCCGCGCTGCGTTCTGTTGCCATGTACATTTCTTTGCCTCTGTCGCCACGGGTCAGAAGTGGGCCGCGACGCACCACGGGATCGAGGTTGTGAGTGTCGAGGATGCCTTCGCCGTGGGGCGCGAGCGGGCCGAACGGCTGTTGCGGGCCGCCTGTCTGCGACACCCGGGGAGCGCAGACCATGCGTAATTCCAAGCCATGCCGCGAGCGGTTTTCTCAAGGGACACGAATGTCCCCTACACGTCGAGCAGTGGCCATTCAAGCGGTTGCATCGACCGATTGAATCCGCAACCGGCAACTGCCGTTGCGCCCCGCCAACTCGCAAAGAAGCGATGTCGCCGCGAGCGCTGCCAGATGGACGGGACGCTGGTGTGCCCCCTGGTGCAGGCGATAAGGTTCGATAACGTTGTGCTTGTCGTCCGTGATCAGCACGCAGATGTGTCGCGCGCCACCAGTTCGCTTGCCCCCGGACCACTGTTCTGCGTGGGCCTATTGGCGGAATCCCCTGGTGTTGCCATGGCTTCAGTCCTCCATGACGGGACGCACACTCGATGGCTGCCGGCACCTACCGTGCAATCTCTGGCAACACCTGGACGAGCAACTGGGCATTGAGCCGCCCGATCTCGGGCAAACAGGATCGCAATGGCTTGCTGCAGGATCTAATCCTGCTGCAGCGCGATCGCTCGCTGCGGCAACTGGTCGTTCAAGGTGGCCAGGGAAGTCGAAACCACGCGGACCGGCGAGTTGACGCAAGCCTTCGCGCACAACGTCATGGTACAGCTCGTCGGAGCCGTTCGAAAAAACCTGAATTGTCTGCGACGGCTCACCTGTGATACAAGATAGCCGCACCTCTGGCGCACGCCGGTGGCTTCATCTACAAGTAGTCTTCCTTGGAACATTCAGAACATGGCAACAGGTACCGTCAAGTGGTTTAACGATGCGAAGGGTTTTGGTTTCATCACGCCGGACGACGGCGGCGATGACCTGTTCGCGCACTTCTCCGAGGTTCAGGGAAACGGCTTCAAATCACTTCAGGAGGGCCAGAAGGTCAGTTTTGAAGTCAAGCAAGGCCCCAAGGGGAAACAGGCAGCGAACATCAAACCGCTGTAAGGTTTCCGCGCCGCAAACGCGTCCTGCCAGGGCAGCGATCGGGCCGATGCGTGATCGCTGTGGGTCTGGAGTAGGGGGGCGTACTCCTCGCCTTTGCTCAGCGCTCGAGAAAGGGCCTTAACTTGTCAGCGCGACTGGGATGCAGCAGTTTGCGCATCGCCTTGCTCTCAATCTGACGGATCCGCTCGCGCGTCACATCGAACTGCTTGCTGACCTCTTCAAGCGTGCGATCAGAGGTCGTATCGAGCCCGAATCGCATCCGCAGGACCTTGGCCTCGCGCGGCGATAACCCGTCGAGTGCCTCATCGATCGCGGCGCGCATGTTCGCGTGAATCGCGGCGTCAGCCGGTGAACTCGCAGAGACATCCTCAATCATGTCGCCGAGCGTCGCGTCGGCGTCGTCGCCCACAGGGGTCTCGAGCGAGACAGGTTGCCTCGCGCTCCTGAGGATACTGCGCACTTTTTCCTCGGACATCTCCATGCGCTCGGCGAGGACGGCGGGATGCGCGTCCTGTCCCGTCTGTTGCAGGAATTCGCGCGAAATCCGGTTCAGCTTGTTGATCATCTCGATCATGTGGACCGGCACGCGAATGGTCCGCGCCTGATCGGCAAGCGCACGCGTGACAGCCTGCCGGACCCACCAGGTGGCGTACGTCGAAAACTTCCAGCCGCGCCGGTATTCGAACTTGTCCACCGCCTTCATCAGGCCGATATTGCCTTCCTGGATCAGATCCAGGAACTGCATGCCACGGTTCACGTATTTCTTGGCGATTGAAATGACAAGACGAAGATTCGCTTCGATCAGCTCTCGCTTGGCCTGCCGCATTTTCAACTCCGCGGCACTCATCTGGCGGTTGATCCGCTTGAGCTGCTGGAGCGGCAGCGAGACCCTGGCCTCGATGTCAATGAGTTTCTGCTGGGCGGCCTGAATGGCCGGCAGATGTCGCTCGAGCGCCGCGCCAAAGTGCCGCAAAGTCGCCGCCATGTGGCTGGTCCACTCAAGGTCGGTCTCGTGGCCCGGGAACGACTCGACAAACGCCTCGCGCGGCATGCCGCAACGGTCGACAGCGATCTCCAGGATGCTGCGCTCGATCGCACGAACCTCGTTAACCTGTTCGTGCACACTGGCACACAGGCGGTCGATAGTCTTGGCCGTAAAGCGGATAGGCACCAGTTCGCGCTGGATCTCCGAGCGCAGTTGCGCAACGGTTGCGGAACGGGCTTTTCCGGTAACGGGCGCATCCGCCAACTGATCGAACAGTGCCCGCACGCGCGCGAAAATCGCAAGACTGTCGATCGTGAGTTGTTCGAGGCGGGCTGTGTTCGCTTTCTCCGGATCCCCGGCGTCCGTTTCAGCGTCATCACCTTCCGGGTCATCGTCGGAGGCGCCTGCTTCCACTTGAACTTCAACGGACTCCAGCGTTATTTCGTTTTCGTTCACGCCGTCGCTGATGCCAGCGACCAGTTCGTCGATACGCAGTTCGCCGGCAACGATGCGGTCCACATCGGCAAGAATCGTGGACACGACTGACGGACACGCGGCGATCGCCTGAATCATGTCCCGCAGGCCGCCTTCGATGCGTTTTGCGATTTCAATTTCGCCTGCGCGGGTTAGCAGTTCATTGGCGCCCATTTCGCGCATGTACAGTCGGACCGGATCAGTCGTGCGGCCGAATTCGGAATCGACGGTCGACAGTGCAGCTTCCGCTTCCTCGTCCGCCTGATCGTCGGATGCCGCGGCAGGCGCGGCGTCGCTCAACAGGAGCGTCTCCGCGTCCGGCGCCTGCTCGTACACGGCCACCCCCATGTCGCTGAATGTGCTGACGATCGTCTCCATCGCAGCAGTTTGCGTAACGTTGTCGGGCAGGTGATCGTTGATGTCCGCGTGGGTGAGGTAGCCGCGCTCGCGGCCAAGCGCGATCAGCGCGCGCATCTGACGTTGACGCTCGTCATCCTGGCGCGCCACGGACGCGATATCCAGCGGTGTTGCGACCGCCTGGATCTTTCCTTTTGGAGAGCGGCGGCCGGTCTTTGACGTGACCGCGATCATGCGGGATGTTGAATCGTCGCGAACTGGATTTGCCAATACACCCTCCTCGACAGGTTGGCCGACGATCGTCGCGGACATGACGGCTGGTCAAGCCTGTCGGGGTGCGAACGAAATCGTGGAATGACGCACGGACAGTCGAGGCCGGAATGCCTCTCGCGGAATCTGGTGTGCGCAGAATGGGGGATTCTGAATGATACCAGACTCTATTGTGCGGCGCAACAATATGCGGTGACTACGGCTTCGTTGAGAGTTCGACCGTTGCGCCCTGGCAGCCATCCGGAGCGCCCGGGTTGACTTGGCCGGTGACTTTCGCTCGCTCTTCGGGTCGAATGAACGTCAGAAATTTTGCATATGCTGCCCGCCGCGATTCTGAGTCTCGGCCGGGCCTAATTGGGGCAGGGCGCCGTGCAAGGCCTTACTCCATCCATACCCCATCGACATCGCTCATTAGGTGTCCCGCGAGGATGTAATCGCCAAGCGTGGCCGCCTTTGCCTCCAAGCGCTCTAGCTCACCTGCTGGCAGGTTGCCGAGCTCAAATTGGCAGTAAAGATTGCGCTGACGGAAGGTCAACTTCGGACGACCCAAGCCGGCAACGAGCGCCGCCGGCGAGTTAACGGCAATGCTCTCATGGCTGCGATACTGAACATGTACGCCGAGCTTTTCGCCCAGCCGGCCAAGTGCAATTGCATCTTGCCAACCAGATTCGTAGTTCAAGTCCACGATCGTGACTCCCTCTGTTTCCAGGAGTTTCAGCGCCTCGCTTTTGGTCCCAGCCATAGCTGTCGTCATTTCCTCCTCCGCTACTTGCAGGGCGTTTGGCTATTCTTCTTTAGCCCTGATCCATATTGCAAAGCAACATTGTAAAGCGGCGGTGGCCCTCTTTGTCAGGTCTCGGCCACGCGGTACCGAGAAAAATCCGTTGGTGCCGTGTTCGACTCACGGGAGGCCCACCAAACAACCATCAGCTTTCTTCGGTTGGATCGCTCTGTCGAACCTGGCACCTCAGCCCCCGGGGTTGATGTGTCTTGGTCGTGACAAGACACGGCATTATTCATATCCACACATTGAACGGTTGCCATTCGCCATCCTGTAAGACGCCGTACAGCCGTCTTTGAAAATTTATGCATCGCCGTGATGGGATCTGGTGCAAAGCGTTCTGCGCGCATCGACCGATAACATTGGCGCCCTGATGTTGGCAACTTTCAGTCGAAGCCGCCATCTGAATGAAGTCCGATTTGATTCTATTAGTCACGCTATGCATTAATACAAACAACCAGTACGGTTCGAATCGACGGCCAAGTCAATTTGTCAGCCTTAGAGGATGAATACCTTGCAGACCGACTAGAGAATGCGTATAAGTCAATCGTGACTGAAATATTGGAGGCAAAAATGGCAACCTATCAGGAACTCCTGGCAAAGAAGCAAGCGTTGGACGCCCAAATCGAAGAGGCGCGTTCAACTGAAATCGCGGGCGTCATCGAACAGATTCGCGAGTTGATGGTTCGGTATAGCCTGTCGCCGGAAGATGTGGCACCGCGGCGGCGTCGCGGCCGGCCTGCCGGTACAGCGTCCGCTGCCACCGAGAAAGCGCCGCTGCCGCCGAAGTATATGGATCCCAAAACCGGCAAAACCTGGTCGGGACGTGGCCGAACACCGGCATGGCTGGGCAAGCGGCCCGAGCGCTTCCTTATCCAGCAGGAATGATTGAATGCGCAGGCGTCGTCGCCTTCGGCGACGGCGACTCTTTCGACCGTCCAAGACCCTGTAGGCTTCTTGGACGGTCCTGTGCCGATGTGAAGGACCCAGCGGCAAACCGTCGCTAAAAATGGCTACCACGAATGCTGGCGCAGGGCACCGCGGTCAACAATTGCTGGGCGATGACGGGTGAAAAAACGGCTCTCGACCGGTAGCAGAGAGCCGCAGAACGTCCACGAAGAAATCGGATAACTGGTAAGTTTCCCACCTTCAGTATCTCTCAGGCCTCCATGCGAGGCAATCGGACTGCTCTCTCTTGCCCAGCAAGTCGCTTTACTCAAAAAAAAGAACCCGCACACCGGGGACGGCGATGCGGGCGGTAGCAGGACTGCCCAGGCATGATAGGGCGCTGTAAGCAAACCTTAGATCTGAATTAGACGGTGCTTTATCCCCGTTTCTCCGGATCTCAAGGGGAAGCCGTTGCTGCGTGCGCCGTGTAATTCACTTCCAAGGTTTCAAGCATGAAAGTGCTTACCAGAAAACGCGTGTAATAGTGCTTTATGCGGCATTTTATGCCTCAGGACAGCAGCGCGCTCGCTCCGATCCTGGATGACCGGAATCAGCCTTACTACGAGCACCGGCTGGCAGTTTAGGAAACGAAGGATCGGATTCCATGTCGTAGAAGCGCTCACTTCCTGCATCGCGCAACTCAGGTTATTTGATGCGTATTGGCCGACCGATACCTGCTTCTCCTCAGCCCCTCTGCAATTACTGCGGCGGGAAGGCGGTTCTTGCCCGCGCGGGAGAGGAGGCATACCCCTATTTGGAGGACCACGGGCCTGTGTGGATCTGCGCCCCGTGCCAGGCGTGGATCGGCGTGCGTGCGCGAAGCAAGCAACACACCCCGCTGGGACGCTTGGCCGATGCGGCATTGCGCGAAGAGAAGAGCCGACTGCACGATACCCTCGAGCCTTTAGTCGCGGCGAAGATGCGGCGCGACGGTGTCAATGCCTTTGAGGCGCGGGGCAAGGCAATGAAGTGGCTGATTGCATCGCTTCACCTTCCAGTCGAGAACCCCAGCATCCATGCCCTTTCGCTTGAGGAGTGCGAACAGGCAATCCAGTTCATCGCCGAGTTCCAGGCTTCCCGTCGGCGAGAGCCTTCGGGATCCTGATGGGGGTAACGAGGATTCCGGTGGCAAAAGTTCCTGCTCGCGGTGTTCAGGGATCCAGGCATGGGCGCAAGTCGACAAAGCGCTGCGCGATCACGTGTCTCACCTCGCCTTCGCATTGCTACTGGCCATAGACACCGAGCAGGGAGGCCATCAATACCTCGCGTCGGTACGTCTCCATCACGGATGGCCAGACGATGACTTTGACGGTGCCAGTCTCGTCTTCCAATGACAAGAACACCAGGCCGTTATCCACGCTCGGGCGCTCCCGTACAGTCACGATTCCGCAGCCACGGCCAATCTGCCGCGTGGCATATGTGGTAAGCACATCGGCGGGCACAAAGCGTAACGCGGCAAGCTTGTGGCGGAGCAGAGCCGAGCGATAGTCGCTGACGATCTCCTTGCCTTCCGTTGACTGTGGGAGGCGATGGCAGTGCGGCCGCGCTCGTGGCGCAGTTCGACCGCCAATCGCTTGATGGCGAGGTGGCCGGCGGTTAGCCAGCCGACCATCTAAGCCCGTGTAGTACCTCTGGTGCGAAATCTGGCGCTAGCAAGCCGGAATGCCCTCGTGTTCGCGCAGTCACGATATCGGTTGGGGCATGGCACCGTTACGTTCCGGCCCTACTGCGGGACCGAGACTTTGTCGTTGCCACGGCGGGCGGTGCAGCCGGGATCGGCTCGAACAGTGCCTCGATGTCTTCGGCGGAGAATTTGACGGCGCCGGCGGCATCTGCCGACAGGATCGCCTCGGCAAGCGCGGCTTTCTGCGCTTGCATCGCGACGATTTTCTCCTCGACGCTGCCCCCGGTGATCAGCTTATAGACGAACACGGGCTTGTCCTGACCAAGACGGTGAGCGCGATCGGTGGCCTGATTCTCAACGGCGGGATTCCACCAGGGATCGTAGTGAATGACGGTGTCAGCCGCCGTCAGGTTTAGGCCAACGCCACCGGCCTTCAGGCTGATCAGGAAAAGCGGTACCTCGCCTTGTTGGAAGCGTTCGACCGGGGTGACGCGATCAGTGGTATCCCCCGTCAGCATGACGTAGGGAATGCCGGCGTTTCGTAGGGCTGCAGCAATGAGATCCAGCATACTGGTGAACTGCGAGAACAGCAGGATACGACGACCTTCCTCGATCAGCTCGGGCAGCATGTGCAGCAGCAGGTCAAGCTTGGCCGATTCCTTGATCCGGGCCGCCTCTTTGATCTTGACGAGCCGCGGATCGCAGCAGACCTGGCGCAGTTTGAGCAGCGCTTCCAGCACGATGATGTGGCTGCGCGCGAGGCCCTTTGCGGCGACGGCTGCCCGCACCTTTTCCTGCATGGCAGCGCGCACCGTCTCGTACAGATCGCGCTGCGCGCCTTCGAGCTCCACCGTGCGCACGATCATCGTCTTCGGCGGCAGTTCGGTGGCCACCTCATCCTTGCGCCGGCGCAGCATGAAGGGCCGGATGCGCCGCGCGAGCAGGTCGCGTCGAACGGTATCGCCGCCTTTTTCGATGGGGGAGCGCCAGCGTCGGGTGAAGTCCTGGCGGGTACCGAGAAAGCCGGGCAGCAGGAAGTCAAACTGGGCCCACAATTCACCGAGATGGTTTTCGAGCGGTGTACCCGTCAGGCAGAGGCGGTGTCGCGCGCGCAGTCCGCGAATTGTCGCGGCGGACTTGGTGGCGGCGTTCTTGACGTATTGGGCTTCGTCCAGAAACAGCAGGTGATAGTCGTATTCGGCAAGGATTGCCTCGTCACGCCACAGCAAGGCGTAGGTGGTCAGGACGAGGTCGTGCTCGCCGATCTGGGCAAAGCGATCGTGACGCTGGGGACCGTGCAGATCCAGGACGCGCAGCGTCGGCGTAAAGCGCTGTGCTTCCTCGCGCCAGTTGTGCACGAGGGTCGTCGGCACGACGATCAGCGCAGGCCGGTCCAGCCGGCCACATTCCTTTTCAGTGAGGATGTGCGCCAATGCCTGGATCGTCTTGCCGAGGCCCATGTCGTCGGCCAGTACGCCGGACAGCCCGTGCTCGCGCAGGAACTGCATCCAGGCGAGGCCCTGGCGCTGGTAAGCACGCAATTCGGCCTTCATGCCACGCGGTACCGGCACGTCTGCCACCCCGGGACCCGCCATCAGGCGCTGCGCAAGCTGCCGGATCGATTCAGCGCCGTCAAACTGCCAGCGCCCCGTCTGATCCAGGGCGTGGAGCCGAGCCGCATCCCACTCGGAAATGCGCATGCCGGTGCCGAGCGAGTCGAATAGGTCGATCAGCACGCGCACGACGGGTTTAAGCCGGTCGGCACACAGGCGAAGCCGCTCGTTGCGGTCGGTCTTTAGATCAATCGCTTCGTCGTCAGGGATGCCATCCAGCCTGCCCGACAACCAGCGCGAATCCCGGCGAAAGAGATCCGCCAGCAGGGGCTCCAGGCGCACCGTGCGGCCGTTGACAGTGATGCCCATCTCGACGTCGAACCAGCCATCGCCAGTCTGGCGCAGGCTGCCGTCAATGGCCTCGATCTCAATCACGTTGTGCCGAAACGCGTCCGTCATCACGACGCGCCAGCCGTTTGCCCGAAGCACAGGCAGCAGCGCCTTCACGAGGTTTGGCCAGTCACCGACATCCTCGGGGCCGAGCATGTCTGCCGGAAACGGTTCTGGCCCAAAGACATGGCCGGCCCGAATTTTCCGGAACCCGGCCTTTTGCAGCTCAGTCAGACGCTTGCGCTCGAGATCGGCGTCCCGCCTGATCTGGACGACCTCGCCACCGGCGGTCTGAAGGAGGGTGGTGCTGCTGTGCGCCGGGAGGCTGTGTCCTGCGTAATCAAAGCTGACCGTGGCAAAGTCCTGCGACGAGGCCCATGTCGACAACGTGTCCAAGGCCAGGACGGGCACCGGCGCGCAGTGGATGCTCCGAACGGACGCCGCTTCATGCGCGGGCGGCATGGGCAGGTCGGGGGCGACTTCACGCAGCACATTGCCAACGAGTGCCGCCTCGTCCAGCGTAATGGCCGGCATGGACAGGAAATCCGCGAGCTGCTCCGAGGGCCAAGGCATGGCGAGGATTCCGGCTTCGCCAGCATCCGCGTCGACGTACCAGCACGGCTGGGTGGTCGTCAGTAACAGGGTCGCGGGCGGCTCGGTTTGCAGGACCGGCCGCACGCGCGTGTCGGGCTGCGTCTGCCAAGTCAGCTGTGCGCTGCGCGCGGGTCCGCAGTGCAGTGCACAGTGCGTTCCGGGATAGTGAGAACCCGCGGGGGAAAAGGTGGCAAAAACACGTCCAGTTGCCATCAGCTGTTCCATGATGACGGCACCGGTTGCACCCTGCAGGCCAAAACCTCCCGTATAGGAAGCATGCGAGCGGCCCAGCCACAATCCGCGCAGGATCGGCAGATCTTCCTCGTCGATGAATTTCGGAGGCTCAATCAGCGCTTTCTCGACGTTTTGCCATCGATCGTCAAGCGAGCGAATCGTGCCGTCGGCGCCGACGCGTGCCTTGTAGATAGTCACTTCGCAGCCGCGATACGATTGGCCGATCACGTAGGCCAGGGCATGGGTGGGCTTGGACGGCTTCTTCTTGGTCACGGGATTGGCGGCCGTACGCCTGGCACGAAAACCTTCAAGCCAGGTCACCAGTTCCGCACGCACGCCGGTGGACGGTGGGTTCGGCTGGTGCGCCAGGCCAGCGATCAGCAGCGCTGCCACGTGCTTGCAGTCGACCCCGACTGGACACGTGCATTCCCCTTCCAGCCACATGTCCTGGTCAATGTCGTGGAAATACACACGCACGTCGTACGGGCGCGTGCGGGTGCCTTGCACCAGGCCCGCCAGGGTATCCTCGCCGATCCAGCGCAACTCCGAGACGGCACTCGCATAGGCGCGTGCTTTGGACACCGTGAAGGGATCCAGCCATTGTGCGATTTGCCTGGGATCGTAGGAGACAGACATCGACTGAAGGGGCCGGTTGACAACGCCGGGAGCATTCTACGCGGCTGGACTCCCAACTGGTAAGGCAGCGGATGCCCTTCCACCGTGGGCTGGACGTTCTCGGAGGGTGGGCAGGCCGGCGATCGTTTTCCGCGTGCAAGCCCGGCGCAAGCTGGTCGCCTATGGGGGGCGAAACTGATGCGCCAGTTGGCAAGGTGCGGGGCGAGCCAAAGCGTCGAATGCATGGTTTTTAAGGCGACGCTAGCATGGCGCACTTCGCTATTGCCAATAACGCAGCAGCAGGTTAGGATCTGCTCAACAACTAATCCGCGATGTCGGTGTGGCTTGACCACCTGGTGCGCGGGGGAAAAGCCGGCGAAAGCCGGTTTTTTCGTTTCTGAATTCTGGAATGGCCGGGGCAGGGTGGCCGGACGCTCAGGGCGCGCGTCTATGTCGAGGGGTATGACTTTTGCTATGTTTGCCCTTCTGGATCTGTCGTGGCAAGCCCCAAAATGAGAAAGGGCGCTCCGCAGAGCGCCCTCAAAGCAGGAAGTCGGGGGTCCGCCCACCCTTACGGGCAGCTGCCAACACTGATCCCGACTTTTCACTGCCAACTATAAGGATCTATGGACGTCAAGTCAATGGACCACCTGTCCGAGGAAGAGCTGGCCGCTGTCGCAGCGCTCCTATCAAGTGAGCGGCTCAGCACTTTCGAGCGACTCGCCGGCTCAAACCGCGGCGCCATTGCCCTGCACCAGGAAATGCTGCGCTTGGGCGCCTCTCTGATGACGGTCACGGCGGTGACCGAGATCGCGCTCCGTAACGCAGTGTGCGATCAGCTCACCGGACATTTTGGTACAGCCGACTGGCTGCGTAGCCCACCCAAGCCCTTCCGATGGGACGATGAACTTCGCGGGAAAATTGCGCAGGCTGAGGGCAGCGCCCAGAAGGCTGCTTACGCGAAGCTGAGCCAGGAACATAAGCGGCAGTTGGACGCGCGTGCGTTCCGGACTGGGGCGCCACCCGATGGGCTGTCGCACGAGCGCCTCTCGAAAGCCCGGCAAGCCGCGATCATCGTGCCAATGGGGCAAGTGGTTGCTCAGCTGACCATGTACTTCTGGAAGCGACTGTTCTCCCCGGACTATGAACACGCATTGTGGAAGCCGGCCCTAAAGCGCGTGTTTCCCGACAAGTCGTTGACCCGTGCATTGGTGGCTACCCAGTTGGAGGCGATCTACCAGACTCGCAACCGCATCGCCCACCATGAACCGGTCTATGGTCGCCGGCTGGTGCAGACCGAATTGGCGATTGATTTCGTCGCGCACCATCTGGGTAACCGCGGGCATGACGGGGCGACGCCACTGGAGAAGCTGCTCCAACTGGAACTGAAGGAGCTAAGAGATCGGGCCGACGCAATGCGAGAGCGCTTGACCGCCTTGCAGGCCGGGGAGCCAGACTGATTGATGCGAAAGTGCAAACCAACGGAAGCCATCGGTTTGCACACATTTGTTCCCGCCGGTCGGCAACCCGCCAACGCAGCCGTCCGTTTGCACAATTTTGTTCCCGCTGCTCGCCCGGCAGCTCGCCGTTTCCGAGGCGCCAGGAACAATATTGTGCAAAGAAATTTTGCACAATATTGTTCCTCCGGCGGACGTTTTGCGTAATTTTGTTCCTTTCCCAACGCATCGGCCGCTCCTGGGCTTGCCCTCTATCGTTGCCGCTCTATCGTTCCTTGTGATCCTCTCGTTGTTTCAACGGCCCCCACTCGAGGATTTGCCATGGAAGCAGGCGATATTGAACACGGCGACTCTTGCGCCCGACGGATAGTTGGCGGCCACACTATCGACACGTCACAGTGGCCGACCCCGGACGAGGGGGCACTTGAGGGCAATAGGCGTGCCCTTTATTTTGCGAGAAAGCTCGCAGTGGAACTGTACCTTAGTGGCGCTACGACGGGCGTCCTGAAGCAGCAGACATCCCTCGGAGCCAAACAGGCCTACCGCCTGATTCGGGAGCGTTGCCTTGAAACTCACCCCGACGGCCGACCATATGGTTGGCGTGGGCTCGTACCGTGGTTCCGGGTACGAACTTATCGGCGCCGCGTAAAGACTCAAGTGGACCAGTTTGGCAGGGGGGCCGCAGGGGCGATGCAGACGCTCTTGGATGGCCATCCGGAATTGCGAGCAGCCTTCAATGCCCGCATCCTTGCCGGCGTCTCAGGAAAGCGGTTGGTGGAAACCAGGCGGTCGCGACGGCGGCATTGCGCATGGTTTCTGGAGCAACTTCGCGGGCTCGGATACGAGGCGCGAAGCGAGTGGCCGTTCAACACATCCAGCCAGGGCTACTTCTCGGTTTGCCGCTATATAGACAGTTTGCTGGAAGCTGACCCCAGATCTCTGGCTGCGGCCACAGGTGGTCCGGATCTCGTCACTAAACTCAAGACAGGGGACGGAACCGGCCGACCAACCCTGAAATTCATGCAACGGGTCGAGATGGATGCGCACAAGCTCGATGGGCGCTTCTGCGTCTCGCTGCCTCTGATGGGCGGCGGCTTTCAGGAGAAGATCGTCCATCGCCTCTGGGTCATCGTTATCCTAGAGGTCGTCTCGCGCGCCGTGGTCGGCTACTACTTCAGCGTAAGACGCGAGGTCTCAAGTGACGACGTGCTGCGCGCCATCAAACGGGCGTTAGGGCGATGGTGTCCCCGTCCGGTGAGTTTCAGCGACACGCCGTATCTGCCCGATGCAGGGCTCCTTGCCGCAGCGGGCGAGGATTTCGTGGGCCTGTGCTGGGACGAGACTAGCGTAGATGGCGCCCTCGCTGAGACCTGTCAGCAGGTTCGCGATGCGCTGCGAGACGCGGTCGGTTCGGCATTGCTGGATCCCAAGACCTCATTCTCGAAACGGCGAAGCAAGGATGACCGTCCCTTCATTGAGGCGTTTTTCCGCAATCTGGCCGGCCAGGGATTCCAGCGCCTATCCAGCACGACTGGCGCCAAACCACACGATCGCAAGGGCAAAGAACCGGAAGCGGTTGCGCTTGCCAGCCGTTTCCAGTACGAGTATGCGGAAGAATTGCTGGACGTGCTCATCGCCAACTATAACGCGACGCCCCATCGGGGAATCGCTAACCGTACACCGCTAGCCTATGCCCGGTTCCTAGCCCAGCATGGGGAACGCAATCCCCGCCACGCCGACCCCGCAGTCGTGCAAGCCCTGTTTAGCGTCCGCAAACGCTGTCGCGTGCGAGGCGGCGCGGAGGTAGGACGTGCGCCTTTCGTCGAGTTCTATTACAGCCGCTATACCAACGAGGTGCTTCACAACCGGCAGGACCTGGTCGGCGCAGAGATCTGGGTGACCTGTCACCAGGAGGATGACTGTCGCGTCGCACTGGCTTCCACCCTGGATGGCATGTCGCTAGGTGTGCTGCGGGCAGCGCCGCCTTGGAACCTGTCGCCACACAGCCTGACGGTCCGGGCTGCGGTTTGCCAAGCCTGCACCCGCGGGCAGCTTACGATTCCAGCCGGCGCTGACGCCATCGAAGTATTCCTGCGCTATGTGGAGAGCCAGACGAACCACAAATTGCCTGTTCACCCAGCCTACCTCGAGGCGAGGCGCATCCTAGCCGCAGCAGCCAATAGCTCAATCGGGGCAACCATGTTTGACGCCGCGGCGGCAGGGGCCGACGTCGCCGGCCGTGCCCCGGCAACCGGTAGCCTGTCTGGAGGAAAAGTTGCCAGCCGACGCTCTTTACAAGAGCCTGGGCTCGGGGCGCGGGGCCACGAGTCCGAATCGACGCTGCCGCCTCGCCGAATGGCTCAGTCCAAATAGGCCATGACTTTCTCACTGCCCGAACGCATCGATCCCCGACACTGCATCGTGACCAAGCAGTACGCCGTGTACACGCCGCCGATGCACGAGATGATTAAACAGGTGGGCGACTGGATCGAACAGCAGCGCCCCGGCGGCTACGTCTATGGCGCTTCTCGGCTGGGAAAGACGCGTTGTGTGCAGTGGTACGTTGCCAAGGTGCTGGAAGAACGCTTCAACGCTGCGGTACCCTTGGTGGTGTGGAATCGGCGTCCCGACAGCCAGACCAGCGAAGCGGGGTTCTGGCACCAGATCTTGCTGGCGTCACGCTTCGAGTTCGCCCATCCGACGAAGCCGCCCAATAAAGCCGAGGCAATCTACCTGTGCAAGCATCGCTTTATCGCGATCGCGAACAATGCACAAAGGAACTACGTCGTACTCCTGATCGATGAAGCGCAGGACCTGACCTTTCGAGAGTGGAAATGGCTGGTCGGGCTACAGAACGATCTGGACTATGAGGGCTATCTTCTCAGCGTCTTTTCAGTCGGTTCTCACCAGTTGAACTATCGGCATGAGTATATGGCCAGCACTGGCAACGCGCACATTGCAGCCCGATTCATGGCTGCACACGCGCGATTCCACGGGCTACGCTCACGCGAGGAAATCGAGTACGTCTTGAACGGCTACGACATAGATTCGGAGTGGCCGCCAGACAGTGGTGTTCCCTACTTGCAGCACTTTGCGCCCGACCAGTTTGCGGCGGGGTACCGCCTCGCCGGATGCGCTGAGCAACTGTGGGCAGCGCTGGTGGAACTTACGCCGGGCGCCGCTGGCAAGCATCTCGAGTTTCCAATGCAACACGTCGCCAAGGCAACCGAGGCAATCCTATTCCAGCTGGCCAGCGGTGGAGGCTGGGAAGAAGTGACATGCTATAGGAACTGGCTGCGTGAACTTGCAAAAGCCAACTTCCCCGACCATATGAGGATTATCTCGGTCAGTAGCTAGAATGGTCGATTACCCGTCCGTCAACTGGTGGCCAGGAAATCTCAGGCCATACGAATCGAGACTTTCATTCCTGGCGCGATTCGCCGAACTGAATGGCCTTAGCGCTCGCGCCTGCCTCAAGTTCCTAAAGGTTGCCGCGGAAGACCGCGCGCCTCTTTCAGTCGACGAAACTGCACGGTTATGTTGCGTCGTCCATGAGCCCCTACCGTCAATCCAGGCAGTGTTCTCGCACGGCATTCGATTCGTTGATTGCGGGTGCTATGCTCCCTCTAAGAACTCGGATCCTCGGCATTTCATCCGCTATTGTGAGCCATGTTCGCAACACGGCTACCACAGCTATCTGCATGAAGCGGGCTGGCTTTCAAGGTGCCCGTTTCACATGACCGAGCTGAAAGCAGTCTGGATCCCAATGCGGGGAGGCATCCTTGCGGAGCAGAGGATAACGACGCTGAGGCGCGTCATGCGGGAGAGCAATCGTAACTGGCCGTACTACGAAGACAACGACTTTCTTGCTCGCGAAGAACCACGGGTTGCCTGTCTTGCAGACTGGGTGAGGCGTGCGAGTCATGCCGCAGCCCGCATGGCCCGGGCTGAGATTTGGCGGTCGGGAGACGGAGAGCCGCTTGAGGACATGTCACTCGCCCAGGTGTTCGGCCAATTGGGGGCGCTCGAAGCAACCCCCCAATGTATAAAGCCGCTACTCGCTGAGCCACGGGACAGGTGGTACCTGGAGAGCAAGTCGTTTCCACACAGTGCAAGAGCGGAGTTGGATCGCCTCAAACAGCTTAACCTGAGCTTTTTACGCGTCTTTGCGTTTTACAAGCTCCTCGGCACTTTGTCTGACACTTCTTCGCTTGCCGCGCGCAGCAGGGCGGCTCAGGACCTACTCAAAAGCCGGCATGGCTCATGCCAATGCCAATGGGCACAGGTCAAATACAGCCATGAGAACTCATGCTGGATCAAAGTGCACGCGGATGAAGGGAGGTGTCGGAATTTCCCATGTCCGTTTGCTGTTGGCCTTGAAGAGCTAAAGCTGCTTGGCTGGGGGCTCCGCAAGCAGCCTTTGTCCCAGGCCAAGATCGAGCAGGAGCGCCTGCGCCTAATTGCGTTATCTCGCGACATGCACAATGCAGGCCTGATCAGTTATATGGAGGGGGCAAAAGTATCGCCAGAAGGCTATCTTTCTACCACCCAGAGCGTCTGGCCCTGCTGTGAGTGGAATGACCAATCGCCGCTACTAGAGTTATTGAACTCCGTAGCCGACTGGGAGATTGAATCCACGCTCGACGCACTGACGACCTGGCTTGACGATATAGACCGGGGCGCTAAGCCCACCGAGCGCGACGATCCAAAACACTGCGTCCGACTTTGCGAGGCTGATCCCGGGCTGGCACTCCATAGGTGGAGGCAAGCCTGATTAGAACGCTCATTTGTGTCAGAGTAGCAAACCGGCGCCGGCGAAATCCCGAATCCCAGCAGTGGGAACAAAATTCTGCAAAATTCGGGAACAAAATTGTGCAAACGGACGGGGTCAGTGGCTCGGCCATTGGATTTCCTTGTGATTTAACATAATGCTTATTACGCGAAAAGTGCGTGTAGCGGCTAAGTTGTAATGTCCGCTTCGGGGGTGCGGACGATTTCTTGGACTGATTCAGGTTGCGATTCCCAGGTGGCGCCGGTAGTTGACCGGGCTCATTGCCTGCAAGGACAACTTGATGCGCCGCTCGTTGTACCAATGGATGTACGAGTTTAGCTCGTGCATGAATCCGTCTACCGTCGTGCCAGCCCAGTCGCGACAGTAGTACATCTCATTTTTCAGGCGCCCAAAGAAGCCCTCGCAGGCAGCGTTGTCAGGTGAGCAGCCCTTTCGCGACATGGAACGGATTAGACCCGCTGCGTTGATGCGTTGCAGCCAACCCGGCCAACGATAGTGAGCGCCTCTGTCGCTGTGTACTACGGGCCTGTCGCCATCGGTGAGCGTCGTGATGGCACCGTCGAGCATGCTGTTTACCAATTGCGCGTCAGGCCTCGTGCCGATAGACCAGCTCACAACCTTGCCGTCAAAGCAATCGATCATGGGTGATAGATACACCTTTCCCGCTGGAAGCTGGAATTCGGTGATGTCCGTCAGCCATTTTTGATTCGGCGCTTGCGAATGGAAATCCCTGGCAACCAGGTTCTCAGGAGCAGTGCCAATCTCCCCGCTGTAGGAGCTGTACCGGCGAAGTGGCCGGTGGACGGAAAGTTGTTCCTCAACCATCAATCTGCGCACGATCTTCTCGGAGATCCGTATATCGCGCTGACACAGCATCGCGTGGATACGACGGTAGCCATAGCAGCGATGATTGCTGTTGAAGATATCGACCACGTCGGTACGTACGTCCGCGTATTTGTCGCGCAGACTCAATCCCGTCTTGTGATAGAAATAGCTACTGCGTGCAAGCCCGATGACGCGGAGAAGTTCAGATAACGAATACGTAGCTTTCAAGGCATCAACCACCTGTGTCTTTTCCCTGTTTGTCAGGGGCAGGGAGTTGATGCCTTGGTCTTTTTTTATTAGATCGCCCGCCCGCGCCAGGATGTCGCGCTCAAGTTGCAGTTGGCGTACCTGCTGTTCAAGCTGTGCGATTCTTTCCAACTGCGCCGCATGCTCGTCTCCAGGCGAGACCAATTTACGTTTGCGCATAGATCGATATGCCTCGTCTCCGAGCAGTTGATCTTTCCACTTGTACAGCATCGATAGGCTTACTCCAACCTTTTTCGCTACATCCTGCGCGGAGCCTTGGCGGGCGCAAAGGTCAGTGACCGCCTGCCGCTTCTGATCGGGTGCAAACGGTGCACTGGTGTTCGTGCTCGTAACCATGCGGCGCGAACCAGGGCGCAGTTCCTCAATCCAGCAGCGAAGCAGTTGGCTACCGGGATACCCAAGGGCTCTGCGGGTGACAGTCAGAGAGCAGCCATGGCCAAAGTAGTGATCCACCGCCGTGCGCTTTTGCTCCAGCGTGTATCGCTGCGTCGGAAGGCGGCGCTTGGGCAAGTCTCCCAATTTCTGGTAGGTCTCTACCCACCGCCTCAGGTTCTTACCTGATGGATAACCCAGCTCACGAACTACCGTTGCTGTCTTCCCGCCGTACTTAAAATATAACTTGACCGCCCTGATGCGATCCTCGTACGAGAACATGAACTACCTCCAAGTAGTCCAAGTTTTCGTCCGCACCCCCTTCTGGCTAAGTAGAAATGTCCGCCCAAGGCGCTGCCCATGGTATTCAGCCTGCCCGGTTGAATGCATAAAAGGACGCCCGGCGATGGCTGGAACCGAGGTCATTACAGTAAGCATGCGTGAGTTAGACAGGCTCAGGACCGTCCAGGCGGTCGTGGATGGTCAATTGCGGCCCGGGGTGGCTGCCGAACGATTGGAGATCACGGACCGGCAATTCCAGCGACTGCTGGAGCGTTACCGGCAGGAAGGCGCATCCGGGCTGGCTTCTCGCCGGCGCGGTCGACCCAGCAACAATCGCATGCCAGCGGACCGCGAATCCGTAGCCCTCAGCTTGATTCGAGAACACTACGCCGACTTCGGTCCAACGCTGGCGGCCGAGAAGCTGCGAGAGCGCCATGGACTGACGTTGTCCAAGGAAACGATCCGCCGACTGATGACGGCAGCCGGCCTGTGGGTGCCGCGCAAACAGCGGCCGCCGAAGGTCTACCAGCCTCGTAACCGGCGCGCCTGCTATGGCGAACTGATTCAGATTGATGGCTGCGATCACCGCTGGTTTGAGGAGCGCGCGCCAGCCTGCACGCTGCTGGTTTATGTCGACGACGCCACCAGCCGTATCATGGAGCTGCGCTTTACCCATTCGGAGGCCACGTTCACGTACTTCGCCGCGACCCGCGCCTATCTGGAGCGCCACGGCAAGCCGGTGGCGTTTTACAGTGACAAGGCCAGCGTTTTCCGGGTCAACAAACAAGGGGCGACCAGCGGCGACGGCCACACCCAGTTTGCCCGGGCGTTGTTTGAGCTGAACATCGAAGGCATCTGCGCCAACAGCAGCCAGGCCAAGGGCCGCGTCGAGCGGACTCACCTGACGCTGCAGGACCGGTTGGCCAAGGAGCTACGCCTGCGTGGCATCAGCACCATGGAGGCCGCCAATGCCTTCATGGCGGAGTTCATCGCCGACTACAACGCGCGCTTTGCCAAGGTGCCGCGCAACAACCACAACGCCCATCGGCCGCTGCGACCGGATGAGAACCTGGATCTGATCTTCGCGTGGCGCGAGCCACGCTGCGTGTCCAAGAGCCTGACGATCCAGTACGACAAGATGCTCTACCTGCTGGCGGACACCCCGGAGCACCGCAAGCTTGCCGGCCGCTACATCGATGTCTATCACTACCCGGATGGTAGGATCGAGCCGCGGGCGAATGGCGCCGCCCTGCCCTACACCACCTATGACCGGTTGTCGGAAGTGGACCAAGGCGCGATCGTGGACAACAAGCGCCTGGGGCATGTGCTGCAGCTGGCCCAATACGTTCAGGAAAAGCGCGACAACACGCGATCCCTCTCTGTGCCTGGCACGGAGGGAGCTCCCCGCAAGCGAGGACGACCGCCCGGGAAGAAGTCGCAGCGGTCGCTGGATCAGAACGATATGTTGGAATCGCTAAAACGCTTACAGCAGCAGCCATGGCCGCTTAACGGCACCGAGAGCTGATTTCACTTTGCTCCTGGGAACTCAAATCCGCCCTGCTGACATGACAGCTTCACCCTGAGCCGAACTCAATCGTGTCAGGCCAGCACCACCGCCCTCGGGGAACCCCAAAAAACTGAACAAACAAGACGAAAAGTCACCGGACAACCGGACATTTCAACTTTGCTGGCGCGGGGGTGCGGACGAAAACTTGGACTACTTGGAGGTAGTTCATGTTCTCGTACGAGGATCGCATCAGGGCGGTCAAGTTATATTTTAAGTACGGCGGGAAGACAGCAACGGTAGTTCGTGAGCTGGGTTATCCATCAGGTAAGAACCTGAGGCGGTGGGTAGAGACCTACCAGAAATTGGGAGACTTGCCCAAGCGCCGCCTTCCGACGCAGCGATACACGCTGGAGCAAAAGCGCACGGCGGTGGATCACTACTTTGGCCATGGCTGCTCTCTGACTGTCACCCGCAGAGCCCTTGGGTATCCCGGTAGCCAACTGCTTCGCTGCTGGATTGAGGAACTGCGCCCTGGTTCGCGCCGCATGGTTACGAGCACGAACACCAGTGCACCGTTTGCACCCGATCAGAAGCGGCAGGCGGTCACTGACCTTTGCGCCCGCCAAGGCTCCGCGCAGGATGTAGCGAAAAAGGTTGGAGTAAGCCTATCGATGCTGTACAAGTGGAAAGATCAACTGCTCGGAGACGAGGCATATCGATCTATGCGCAAACGTAAATTGGTCTCGCCTGGAGACGAGCATGCGGCGCAGTTGGAAAGAATCGCACAGCTTGAACAGCAGGTACGCCAACTGCAACTTGAGCGCGACATCCTGGCGCGGGCGGGCGATCTAATAAAAAAAGACCAAGGCATCAACTCCCTGCCCCTGACAAACAGGGAAAAGACACAGGTGGTTGATGCCTTGAAAGCTACGTATTCGTTATCTGAACTTCTCCGCGTCATCGGGCTTGCACGCAGTAGCTATTTCTATCACAAGACGGGATTGAGTCTGCGCGACAAATACGCGGACGTACGTACCGACGTGGTCGATATCTTCAACAGCAATCATCGCTGCTATGGCTACCGTCGTATCCACGCGATGCTGTGTCAGCGCGATATACGGATCTCCGAGAAGATCGTGCGCAGATTGATGGTTGAGGAACAACTTTCCGTCCACCGGCCACTTCGCCGGTACAGCTCCTACAGCGGGGAGATTGGCACTGCTCCTGAGAACCTGGTTGCCAGGGATTTCCATTCGCAAGCGCCGAATCAAAAATGGCTGACGGACATCACCGAATTCCAGCTTCCAGCGGGAAAGGTGTATCTATCACCCATGATCGATTGCTTTGACGGCAAGGTTGTGAGCTGGTCTATCGGCACGAGGCCTGACGCGCAATTGGTAAACAGCATGCTCGACGGTGCCATCACGACGCTCACCGATGGCGACAGGCCCGTAGTACACAGCGACAGAGGCGCTCACTATCGTTGGCCGGGTTGGCTGCAACGCATCAACGCAGCGGGTCTAATCCGTTCCATGTCGCGAAAGGGCTGCTCACCTGACAACGCTGCCTGCGAGGGCTTCTTTGGGCGCCTGAAAAATGAGATGTACTACTGTCGCGACTGGGCTGGCACGACGGTAGACGGATTCATGCACGAGCTAAACTCGTACATCCATTGGTACAACGAGCGGCGCATCAAGTTGTCCTTGCAGGCAATGAGCCCGGTCAACTACCGGCGCCACCTGGGAATCGCAACCTGAATCAGTCCAAGAAATCGTCCGCACCCCCCGCCCCGACACTTCAAAACCCGCTGGACAGTGAGTGCGCTATACACCATTCGTGTGCCACGATTGCTACCTGCTGGCGCCGCCGGGTGGGTTCGCACCTACTGGAAAACGCAGCCTTTGGCACGGCGCACTTAAATATCCGGGCTAGGAGTTTCCAGCCGTAACACCTGCAGCGAGCGCATAAGAAAGCGCCTCTTTAGATACTCTAAAATAAGATACATTCATGTAACTTATGCGACGAATCCAAATTTCCACGTCATCGGGGTTAATCGGCTTGACGAAGGGAACTGGCTTTTTTGCAGCAAGCCATCCTCCTACCTAGACTAGCAGGCTGCTGAAGTACTCGACGCGCAGCCGCGCGCCATTCCCCGCGCCGCTGCTTCCTTCGATCTTCTTCTCACATCCTGAAACCTGGACGTCATTTCACCCCGCTTTTCAGCGAAATGACGTCCGTTCCTGGTCTCATTACCGCGATTACTGCAACTGCGGACGGATTTGTCCCAGCGAACGCATGCGCACGAGGTTGTAAGCAGCCATGCTCAGCACAAATATCTGATCGACCTTCTTCAGTCCGCGCACCATCACCTGGCGCATGCGGCCCACCGTCTTGGCCCAGCCAAAGCCTTGCTCGATCAGCTTGCGCTTTTGCTGCGAGATGGCATAACCCTCGCTGCAAGCGATGGCATCAGGAACGGCCGAGCTTCGCCCGGAGGTGTTTTGTGCCACGTGCGGCGTGACCTTCATCTCCAGGCATGCCTGAATGAACTCTCGTGCGTCATAGCCCTTGTCCGCGCCCACCGTGACCTCGGCGCTCGGGTCGTCAGTCGCCTGCCGGGCATCGTTGAGCATAACCTTGGCAGCCTCGCGCTCTGCGTGCCCATCAGCATTGGTCACCATGGCACTGACTACCAGGCCATGGCGGTTATCGCTCAGGGTATGACCCATGTAGCGCAGCTCACTGCCGGTCTTACCTTTGCGGTAGAGCTTGGCATCGGGATCGGTCTTGGACTGGTGCGTCTCGTTGCTGCGCTGGCGACCCTTGAAGTTGCCGCCATCGTTGTCGTCCTTGTCGCTGCCATCCTTGCGCACAAAGCTCTTGTGGCCTGCCCACGCCTGAATCAGCGTGCCGTCCACACTGAAGTGCTCGCCCGACAGCCAGTCCTTCTTCTGTGCGATGGCCAGCACCTCGTTGAAGAACTCGATCACCGCATCGTGCTGGATCAGGCGTGCGCGGTTCTTCGTGAACACGCTCGGGACCCACACTGCGTCGTCCATTGCCAACCCAATGAACCAGCGAAACAGCAAGTTGTACTGGGTCTGTTCCATAAGCTGGCGCTCGGACCGAATGCTGTAGAGCACCTGCAGCAGCATCGCGCGCAACAGTTTCTCCGGCGGGATGCTGGGGCGGCCACCCTTGATATCGGCCTCGTACATCCCGGCGAACAGCCGGTCCATCTTGGCCAGCGCTTGATTGACCATGGTGCGGATCGGGCGCAGCGGATGCGACTTCGGTACGAAATCGTCCAGTCGCCGCATGGTGAACAAGCTTTCGGTAAAGGTGTCTGCGCCGCGCATGCGATATCGGAGTGAGTCGTGTCGAGTTCTTAGATCAACGCTTCGGCACGTCGCTGCGCTGACCTCCGCTCTAGGTATTTCAGCAGCCTGCTAGCTTTACGGCAACCATTCTTTAAGATACATCAATGTAACTAAAACATTTAGATATGACCTCCTGGGAATTCTATGGACGGATGGGGACGCTGGAGACTCTGGACCGGATTGTCCATGGCCCAAACTGGTTCTTCTGCCGCATCCAAGGCCGACGACGCATTGGCAAGACGACCCTGCTGCGTGAGCTATCCAAGAACGAACCGTCGTTACTCGCCCGGATGGTCTACATGCAGATACCGGACTCAGACGAGCGAGATGTGGCGGCTGGGTTTCGCCGGGCGCTGGAAGACTGCGAATCCGAGATCGCAAATGCACTCGCCCCGCAAGTCACTGACTTCGCCTCGATGGCCGGCGTGATCGGCCTTCTATGCCGCCGCGGCCTGATCGTCGTATTGGACGAATTCCAGTATTTCACGGAGGCGAGGCTCTACGCCTTCAACTCATTCCTGCGGGAGCAAGTGGACCGGCTGCGCGATACGCAAGGGGGCGGGCTGTTTGTCCTTGGCTCCCTGCAGTCGGAAATGAGCGCGCTTCTTGACGACAAGGGTGCGCCGCTCTTTGGGCGGCTCACAGCGACTATCGATCTGCAGCACTGGGATTTCGAGGACTTGACCGAGGTGTACCGCGCACACGACATCCGCGACCCGCACCATTGGCTCACGCTCTGGAGCTTCTTCGAGGGCGTTCCCAAGTTCTACCGGGACGCGTATGACCAAGGCCTGTTTCAGGTGGGCGCCCGGTTTCAGGAAGCCTTGCTCGAGCGGATGTTCCTACGCGAAGGCAGCCCTCTGGCCGAAGAGGCAGACACATCCTTCCTCCGTGAGGTGAAGGGCAGACTGCTCTCAGTCCTAAACTTCCTCTCGGAACATCCGGGCTCGAGCCACGGGCAACTGGTCGGCACCCTGCTGCGGGATGAAGACGAAGCGTCGTTGAAGGTCACAGTCAAACGCTTGGTCGAGAATTACCATATGGTCGACAAGCGCCACCCGGTGTTCTCGGAGAGCAAGAGCCGCAATTCCCGCTATTACATCACCGACAACTTTCTGCAGGCGTGGCTGTCGGTCGTGAAGCCGGCGCGGGACGCTTCCCGCATGCGCCCGCTATCGAAGGCGATCGATCTGACGCTCCCTCGGCTGCACGGGCACGAGGGATACGCGTTCGAGAAGCTGATTCGTCAGTTGCACGTAGAGTGTTCGCGAAAGGGCGTGGGCGATTTCTCGCTGACCTCCATCGAACTGGGCTACTTGAATCGGCCGCGAGACGAACAGAACGCGATCGAGATCGACATCGTCGCACTCGACGAGGACACGCGGCGTATCCGGTTCGGCTCGTGTAAGCGCAGTGCAAGCAAGCACATCCGGGCCTCGCTTTCCGAGTTCGAGCGACACATCGAGCGGTTCATGTCGACAAAGGAAGGGCGCCGGGTGAAAGGGTGGACGTTGACCAAGGCGCTATTCTCGCCAGTCTTTTCTGACGAAGAGGCTCGGGCGCTGACGGCCGCCGGCTACCAGTGCCTGGACTTGCCGGCGTACGTCAGGATGCTTACGTCTCCGCGGTCAGTGTGATGCTCGGGCCAGCCCTAGCTTCTGACCGCCCCGCAGTGGGTGTTGAGGGAAGCCGGTGCGAAATCGGCTTGGCGCTCGCGGCGTGCTGTTGGTGTCCGTGGCGGCTTTCTGCAAGCCGTCCATTCGCATCGAGCGAACTCGACACAACTTGTTGTGTGCTCACGCAACTCCCAACTTGGCATCCGATAGGGTAGTTAATCTGGCGATCGCACTTGAAGCGAATTCAGGTGTCAACTAGTACAACATCCCGGAAATAGCTTTAATAATTATCGGGCTGCAGATACGGCTGCAGGAGCGTGACGACCACCTGCGCCATCTCGTCGAGCGAGCCTGCGCCTGGCAACGGTTCCCAACGCCCACTATGGCTGCGAAAGGCGGCGCCATAACGATTGCGGCCGAGCTCGGTCAGCCGAGCCACCACGGTCGGCTCCTCGTCGTCCAGACGTTTGATCAGCAGGTGACGCCCGTAGGCTTGCGTGATGATCTGCTCGTGGCCGAGCAGGCTGCGCAGTTGCCGCTGCAATTCGGCAGCGTAATGTTTGGCGGGTAAGGCTGGCATGTCGATTCTCGATTACGATGCGCCGGTTTGTAGCGGATAGCCCCGGAAACTCCATTTGAACGGGCGTGCTGCCTGATTGTGCGCGCGGACAAACTGCTCGGTGCGTTCACGCAGGTGCGCGGTGCTGGTGTGGCTCGCGTGGCGCAGCACTCGGCGTGTGTAGCGGGCAAACCAGAGTTCGATCTGATTGACCCAACTCGCGTGCAATGGCGTGAAGTGGAAGTGAAACCGCCCATCGTGCCGCGCGTTGAACGCCTGCCAGACGGCCTGGGCGCAATGTGGTCGGGTAAGGACCCGATGTTGCCACCGGGTCCTCCCCTAAGAACGAAACGTGCGAGTTTCCCCGCATTTCGCTCAAGCCTTTCAAAGCCCCGTCGCCGGAGCCGGTTTAACCACGGAGAATCGTCGGCCACGCGCGATCCCGTGGCAGTCCGGATGCAGCATCAGCAGATTGCGACTCGCGTCCGTGCCACCATCAATCACCCGTTCCAGATGGAATAAACGCCATCCGCTGGACTTCGTGATCATCTGGTGACAGACGGGACACGTCCGCTCCTGACTCAGCCACAGCCGGATAAGCCGCTTCCGCCCCTTGAGTGAGTCCATCATCGCGAGGCCAAGACGCTCCTCGAAATAGCTTTCCCACTGCGGGTCGAACGGGTTGGCGGCGGCCCTGATTTTCCGGTGCCGCCGTATCGGCGTGCTGGCGATGTCGTACAGCGGCAGAAGTTTTGGCACTCCTGTGCCGGGCGTCCTGCTGGCTTCGGTGCCGAAGACCCAGTGATTCGAGCCAACGACCCGGAAATACTTCGCCCTAATCCACCGAGCGTTCTTTCGCGGATGCCGTCGCCGTGCCCAGCGCCACAGACATTGCCAAATCGCGTGACTGACGTTGCTGAATATACGTTTCGATACGACGTGCCGGTGATAGTTGGCCCATCCCTGAATGAGCGGATTGAGTTTCCTGATCAGCCAGTCCTGCCGCGCCGTCGCGTTGTTCTTCACAATGTCCCGCAGCTTGCGCAGGAAGCGCTGAACGCTCGTTCTGGCTGGCTTGATCAACAGCTTGCCGCCATATTTGCGCACGTTCATGCCGAGGAAATCGAACCCATCGTCAATGTGTGTAATCCGGGTCTTTTCTGGCGATAACGACAACCCCCGTTCCGCCAGGAATTGCTCGACCATCGGTTGCACTTCATCCGCCAGTACTTCACGCGTTGCGCCGGTGACAATAAAGTCGTCAGCATAACGGACGATGTGGACCTTCGTCGGGTTGCGGGCCTGCCTGCCAAACTGCGCATGTAATGCTCGCTCTAGCCCGTCGAGGGTCATGTTCATCAGCGCAGGAGAAACGATACCGCCTTGCGGTGTACCAGCCTGCGTCGAGTGAAGAACACGGTTATGAAGGTAGCCTGCCTTCAACCATTTTTGCAGTATCGCCTTGTCCGTAGGGATGCAGGCGACAAGCCAGTCGTGCGAAATTTCGTCGAAACAGCTGCGGATATCAGCCTCAAGGATCCACTGCGCACTATCCGATCGTGCCAGCGCCCGAAAGCACTGTTCGATCGCATCCGCAGTTGACCGGACGGACCTGAACCCGTACGAGTTTGGGTCCGCTGTGGTCTCCGCGACAGGCTCCAGAGCGAGCAGATGCAATGCCTGCTGAGCCCTGTCGACCATGCAGGGAATGCCTAAGGGCCGCTGTTTCCCGTTGGCCTTCGGGATAAAGATCCGTCTCAGCGGACGCGGTTGGTATCCGCGCCGTTTGAGCGACAACACTGCTTCGAGCTTGGACTTTGGCGTAGACCAAGTGATGCCATCTACGCCGGGAGTCCGCTTTCCGCGATTCTCAGTCACCCGTTTAACGGCGAGTGCCTTGCCGCTAAACGAGTGGGTCAGCAACCACTGCAGGGCTTTCAGCCTGCCGTACTTGCCGGCCTGTTGGGCCTTCACGATACGCGCCTGCAGCCGTCGAACCTCGCGATGACATCTGGCCCAATCTATGTCGTGCCAGTGTCGTGCGCGGTCGGAGGACGCACCCGCGCCGAACTGCTGCACAGTCATCTGCTTCTCCTCCTTTGAAGGTTAGTCAAGCTCTCTCGTGACGAAAGACCATGCGGAAGTCTGCCCGCTTTCGCGTGGGATGATGTTGCCTTGCAGCGCAATCCCTGTCCGCCCGATTACAGGGTGGCATTCGCTTTCTCCGCACTCCCTTGCCCGCACCGCCAACAGCCTTCCTCACGGTCGGCCTGCCCGGATGGGCAGCGATACGGGTTTACCGTGTTCCACCAGATTCGCACGAATGGTTTAGATCCTGCCTCTTCACCGGTAGTGTGTCTGTCCGTGCCGCCCCATAAACAAAAGGGCGGGCCTCACTACGTTCCCATTTTGGGTAAGGCCTGTCAGTGCCTTTGGCCTTTTGACAATGACGGTGTTTAACAGCAGTTCAGATATCTTGATCATGCCATCCAGTCTAGCGCCCCCTCCGCATCGACACTCGCAGAGGAGCCTTGGTCTCGCGACCCAGACGCGGCTTGCGCCGGGCTACATTGTCCCGGTGGCTTCATACAACGCCGTTGCCAGCATCGCATGCACCGGTAGACTACGGGCGACGGAACGCCCGGTTTCCTCCCGCCGTTTCCGGCGGTGAAACAACGAGTCTGGCGACTTTCACGTCGCACTGTTCAGGTTGTCCCAGACGACATGCACCTGTTTGCCCGGGTACGCGCTTGCCACGCGCTCCATGAAGGCTACCAGATCCTCCTGGGTGCGCCGGTCGCGGCAGTCTGCCAGCACCTGTCCGGTATGGACGTCCAGCGCGGCAATCAACGCCTGGGTGCCGTGCCGAACATATTCAAACTCACGACGACGCAGTCGCCCCGGCGCGGGTGCCCGTCCCGGGTACTTACGCTCGATGGCCTGAATGCCAGTCTTCTCGTCGATACTGAGCACCACCGCGTTTCGAGGTGCCTTGCGGTACAGCTTGCAAATCCCGTTGACCTTCTCGCGAAAGTGCGGGTCTGGGCTATGTAGCCATTGCTGAACCCGGTGCGGACGCACGTCGCCGGCCTGCAGAATGCGCTGCACCTGGCTGCGGCTGATCTGCCCGACGACGCCGCGCTCCACGGCGCGCGCCACAATCTCATCGAGCGTGGGCGTGACCCGTCCCTCAGGTTCCTGCGTTTCACACGCCAGCGCGATCAACTGTAGTCGCGCTTCCTGCGTGATGCGTGGCGGACGACCACTGCGCTCGCCTTCGCGAATGCCTTGGGCACCTTGCTGGGCAATGCGCTTGCGCCACAGGCAGACCGTTTGCACCGATACACCCAGTTCCCGCGCAATGACCGTATTGGCGTGGCCCTCGTGGGCCCACAATGCAATTCGCGCGCGCATCACATCTCGCTGCGCAGCCGTCTTGCGCTCGATCAGCGATAGCAGCTCCTGTCTTTCTTTCTTCGCCAGCTTCACTGGCGTTGCTTGGCGGCCTCGGCTCATCCCGCCATGATATCCGAGGCGATTAATTATTCAACCTATTTACGGGATGTTGTACTAGTTATATGTCAAGACGCCTATGTTGAGTCACCCGAGTTGGACCTCGAAGATTACGCCAACGCTCGTCCATGAACTACAGTACCAACTGACCGGACGGAGGGTATCGTGGCAAGCCTGGATCGAGACGTGTCTTCGTACGAGCGCTGGCTGCGCAAGCAATGCAGCGTCGTCGAATCGGATCTGCAGGCGAAGCATGAGCGCATGCGACGAAGCCCCTTCGACTTCCTGCGCGCGACCTACTTTCGCTGGGCCAGAACGATTGGCTCCACCTGCCCCGGATGCGCGGATGCGCCGAAAGTCGTGTGTGTCGGTGATATCCACGTCGAGAACTTCGGCACCTGGCGAGATGCGCAGGCGCGCCTGGTATGGGGTGTCAACGACTTCGACGAGGCCGCGGCGATGCCGTATGCCTACGACCTCGTCCGCTTGGCAACCAGTGCCGACCTGGCGCCGACGCTGCGCGTCAGCGCCGGGGACGCCGCCTCGGCCATCCTCGAGGGCTACCTGAAAGGCCTGGACAAGCCGCACCCCATGCTGCTCGACGAGCGCGAACATTGGCTGCGGCCGCTGGTCGCCGGGTCACCAGACGCCTCGCGCAAGTTCTGGAAGGAGGTGGACGACTATCCCGACGCGTCGCCGCCGACACCCATACGTCACGCGCTTCGGAACAGTCTGCCCAAGGGGGCGAAGATCGAGCGTTACGCCTCGCGCACCAAAGGTGGCGGCAGTCTCGGCCGGCCGCGGTTTCTGGTGATCGCGCGCTGGCAGGGTGGCCGCCTCGTCCAGGAAGCCAAGGCTCTGGTTCCTTCCGCATGGCTTTGGGCCCACTCGAAATCACCCGCCAGGAGCCGTGTCCTGGATCTGGCCTTCGGCGCGCATCGCTCGCCTGACCCGAAGCTGCGCATCAAGTCTGGCTACGTCTTGCGGCGCATCGCCCCTGACGCCCACAAGGTCGAACTCGAGGATGTCGCGGAGCAAGGGCTTGGCACGAAGCTTCTGGAGGCGATGGGCACCGAGTTGGGCGCGATCCACGCCGCCGGCAAGCGCCGCAAGCGGATCCTGGAGGACGTGAGCAAGCGCGATCCCCGCTGGTTGCACGAGCTTGCCGCCGACGCAGTGCGATTCGTGCAAAGCGACTTCGACACGTTGAAGGCGCTGTAGTTGAATTGCCCGCTCATCGGCATGAGCAGGCATGGGTCAGCCGCCGACAGACATAACCGGCAATAATGTCTAAACTCTGGCGTTGCGTGAACAACCAGGACCCGAAAACCGCGAAGAGCCAGTCAGACCGCAGCCTGGCTCCAGTGAGCCAATCAAGTGGAAGCATCGCGGCGAATCCGCCCGGTGCCATTTCAATAATGCAATGTACTAGGCGCCCTCCTCCGGATGGCCGCTACTCCAGTACCAAGCCACTGGTTTTGATCACGGCGCCCCATTTGCGCACTTCCGTATCGATGAACTGCGCAAAGGCGAGGCTGTCTCCAGGCTCCGGCTGCAGACCCAGCGCCGCCAGCTTGTTGCGGACGTCGGCGCCGGCCAGCACGGCGCTGGCGTCGTGGTTTAGCTGGCGCACGATGGCGGCGGGCGTGCCGGCCGGCGCTATCAGGCCGAACCAGCCGTAGCCTGTCACACCGGCATAGCCCTGCTCGGCGAAGGTGGGCGCATCCGGATGAACGGGCGTGCGCTGCTCCGACGCCACCGCGAGCACCCGCAACTGACCCGCCTTGATGAAGGGCAGCGCCGAGGTGATGGCAGTAAGCGTGGCGTCCACGCGACCAGCCAGCAGCTCGGTGTAGGCCGTGGCGTCGCCGCGGTAATGCACGTTCAGGGCCTTGAACTTCGCCTGCACGGCGAATAATTCCGCCGTGAGATGCGGCCCCGAACCGGCGCCCGGCGAGGCAAAGGTGACACCCTCGGCCTTCGCCCGCGCCATCCGCACGAAATCCGCCACCGAGCGTACCGGGGAATCCGCTTTGACGATCAGGAAGACCGGGCCGATCACGCGCGGGCCCACCGCAACGAAATCCTTGTGGATGTCGTATTGCTGCGGCAGGCCCGCCGCGGTGTTGATGGCAAAGGGTGCCGCGGCCCACAGCAGGGTATATCCGTCGGGGGCGGCACGCGCCAGCGTTTCGTTGGCAACCCGGGTGCCGGCGCCGGGCTTGTTCTCGACCACGAACTGCTGGCGGTACTTGCGGCTCAGCGCTTCTGCCAGCAGCCGGACCGAGGTGTCATTGGACCCGCCGGGGCCATAAGGGGAAATCAGCCGCACGGTCCGCCCCGGATATCCCTGAGCCCGCGCGGCCAGCGGTACAAGGGCCGGCGCCGCGGCCAGCAACAGAAGGCCCGGCACACGTTCGAGCATGGCCCTGCGTGAAATCTTGTTGGCCGTAGTCATTCATGCCTCCGCGGCGTGGATGCTCGGGTAGGAGAAGGTCTTGTCGAGGTGAGCCTCGCCTGGCACGTAGAGCCGTAAGGCCACGTAGAAGGGGCCGGCGGGCGCGGGCAGCCAGTTGCCGTGGCGCCCCGGGTCGCGCGGCGGCGCGGCGCCCAGATGCAGGCGCAGGCTGCCGTCCGGCTCATGGCGCAGGCTGGGCGAACGGTCGCCCAGGGAATAGCGGCCGATCGGGTTATCCACCAGCATGCAGTCGCCCTTGTCGTACATGGTCAGGGACCAGAACGCGCCCACCTCGGGCAGCTGGCCGGACGGAAACACCAGCTCGTGCGGCTGGCGGCCGTCCAGCGGACGGCCCTGCGCATCACAGTCGGCGATGATGTACATCGCCTCTTCCATGCCCAGCGCGCCGATATAGTTGCGCGCCACCTGCGCCCGCTCGGCATAGCGCGACCCGAACGAAGCCCCGATCTCGACCGGCAGCGTCCAGCCCCCACCCAGCGCGGAAGGCATTGGCCTGGCCAGCTCGGCGAGGACCTGCTCCAATGCAACGGCGAGTTGCTGCACCAGCGATGCGTCCAGCGGTGTGCCCTCGCACTCCGCGCCCAGGCCGAGCGCGGCAAAGCCCTGCACGAGCGCAGCCTCGGCGGCTGGCGGCGGATTCTCGCGCAGCGCGCGGTTCACCACTTCGGCGTAGCGCTGCACCTGCTGCGGCGATGCGCCCAGTTGCTCGCCTGGCTGCATGCCCACGTCGTAGGCGCGTACCGCATCGCCACCGTCCGGCAGCGTCAGCCGGATGCGGTCCTGCAACGCATGCACCGCCGGCAAGTCGTCCGGGCCGTCCACCAGCAGCCGGCCCAGCACCCACATCGCAGGGGTCGGACAGGCAATGGCAGTGGCGCCAGGCGGCAGCTCGCCCTGCCAGTCCGGGCCATGCAACAGGTAGCGTCCGGTCTGCGTGCCGGTGGTACGGCTGCCGATATAGCCAAAGGGGTTGGTGTAGAAATCGAGCAGGCCGAGCACGTAGTAGCGACCGGCGCTGTCTGGCACTTCAAGCAGCAGCGGTCCCTGCGACAGGTCGAGCCAGGCATTGCTGTAGAGCGTGTCGTTGTTGGGCGTGACCACCTGCCGGTGCTGCGGGCCGAGCAGCTGGCGCGTGTGGATGAAATGATTGACCCAGCGCAGGGTGCCATCGGGCCGCTCGTCGGCAAAGGCTCCTTCGCGGCGGCGGCGCGGGCAGGTGGCGGCGCGCATGCGCGCCATCTCGTAGAGCGGCAGTGTGTACAGCACGGCATCGCGGGCGAGAGCGAGGCTGCGGGAATCGGCTTGGGATCGGGTCATTGGGCTCCCCCTCAGGAAACGCGGCGCACGGCCGGGATGCGGTACTGGCCTTCGATGAAGGCAGGCGCGGGGTGGTACAGGCGCAGGATCAGATAGAACGGGCCCGCGGGTGCCGGCAGCCAGTTGTCGGGCTGGGCCGGTCGCCGGTGGGAAATGGGGATGACCAGGCCGCCATCGGTCTCCAGGCGTAGGCCGGGCGTGCGATCGCCCACCGCGTAGCGGCCGATCTCGTTGGCGCTGAAGAAGCGGTCCTCGCCGTACAGGGAGACCGACCAGAATGCCTGCGCGGGCGGCAGCATGCCGGGCGAAAAGTGCAGTTCGTACTCGTGTGCGCCGTTCAGCGGCTCGCCGTCGGCATCAAAGTCCGCCATCGCGTAGATGGCCTCGTCGGCCCGCAGCGCGCCAAGTCCCTTCATCGCGGTGCAGGCGCGCTGCAGCCAGTCGTCGCCATAGACCCCCAGCTTCAGGCTGTATCCCCAGCTTTTGCGGCCCTGGCTGCGCGTGTGCGCCTCGATCAGCTGCATGGCCTGGCGATAGGCGTTCTCCAGGCCGGCGCGGATGTCCGGGCGCAGGGATGCGACCTCCACCTCGTCTTCCAGTTTCAAGCCAGCCTTGCGCAGCAGCGTGAATGCGCCCAGTTCCCGTTCGGCAGGCGGGAACTCGTGCAGCGCGTTGAACAGGTTTTGGAAGAAGTCGAGGCCTTCGTTGCCGGTTTCCTGCCAGGCACTGACGCAGCGCGGCAGCGCCTTGCCCGGCGCGTCGAGCGCAAATCCACGCTCGAAGGCATGGGCCGCGCCCAGGTCATCGGGGCCTTGCACCAGCACTCGGCCCAGCAGCCAGACGAGAGAGGTCGGGCAGGCCACCACGTGGGTGCCAGCGGCCTGCTGGCCAGGACCGACCAGCGTGACTGTGCCGCCTTCGGCCGGCACATTGCGCGGCCCCAGGTTTTCGAAGTTGTTCGTGCGCGCGTCCAGCAATTCCACCACATAGTACCGGTCACGTTGCGGCAGCGGCGGCACGTGCAGCGTGACCGGCCCGTCCGCCAGGTTGACCCAGCCGCAGAAATAGAGCAGGTCGTTGGCGGGCGTGACGACATCGCGATCTTCATGCGTCCACTGGCGCTCGCTCGCCGACAGCGTGTTGACCGGGGCACGGCCATAGCCGGTGGCTTCGCTGACGGCGGTCTGCAAGCGGCAGGTGCGCAGCGTTTCGAGCAGCGGATAGCCGTAGATCACGAGCGGCACCGCGGCGGCGGCTACCAGCGCTTCCTGGCTGGAGCTGTAGACGGGGGCAGCGAAAAACTCTGGCGCGGGATGGTTCATGCGTGGCTCCGGGAATGGGAAGACGGCGAAGTCAGGGAAAGTTGGGACGCGTAGCGGTTCATTCCTGTGCCGCTCCGCTGGACTTGACCAGCGCGGCCCAGGCGGCAACGTCGGCGCGCATTTGCGCGGCGAAGGCGCTGCGCGGCTGGGGGGCATAGCGCATGCCGAGCGCATCGGCCTGCGCCTTGATGGCAGGGTCGCGCATGGCGGCGACCGTGGCGCGCTCGAGCTTGTCGACGATGTCAGGCGGCGTCCGCGCCGGCGCGAACAGGGCGAACCAGCTGTCCACGCCGAACGCCACGCCGGCTTCCTTGAAGGTCGGCACGTCGGGCAGCGCGGGCGAGCGCTCGGAGCCGCTGACGGCCAGCGCCCTCACCTTTGCGCCGCGGATCAGTGGCAGCGTGCCGGCCAGGTCGGACATGGCCACCGGTAGCGTGCCGCCCATTACGTCAGTCAGCATCGGGCTGACGCCCTTGTACGGGATGTGACGCAGGTGGATGCCGCTGGACACGTTGAGACTCTCCCCAGCCAGGTGGCCACCCGAGCCGTTGCCCCAGGAGCCGTAGGTCAGATCCGCGCCGGGACGCCTGGCCGCAGCAATCAGCGCTGGCAGGTCGCGGCCGGCGAAGGCCGGACCGGCGACAAGCACATTGCCGCCGTAGAAGAGGCGGCTGACGGGCACGAAATCGCGCAACGGGTCATAAGGCAGCTTCGGAAAGATCGCCGGGGCAATCGCATGCGTGGCGGAAATCCCCAGCACCAGGGTGTAGCCGTCCGGCGCGGCGCGCGCGACCTGGGCCGAGCCAATGGTGCCGGTGGCACCGGCCACGTTGTCCACCACCACGGTCGTCCCGAGTTCCTTCGACAGGCCGGCTGCCAGCAGCCTGCCGACCACGTCGGTGCCGCCGCCCGGCGGGAACGGTACGACCAGGCGGATCGGCTTGTCGGGATACGGGCCGGCGTGCGCGGCCGGCGGGACCGCGCACAGCGCCGTCACGGCGAGCGCGCCCAGTCCGCGCAGCACCATGCGCCGCGCCGGCAAGTGCGTCTGCAATGGCATGCTTGTCTCCTGTCTTGATTGGTGTACGGCGTCTTTCCGCGCTGGCGGTGCCCGTCTGTGCAGGCATCCTGTCCAGCGCGCAGCACTGCGTATCTACGGGGCGCTGATACCGTCCGGGCGGAGCGTGACGACCGCGTCGGCGGCCACCAGCCCCTGCGCGGTGACGATGAAGGGATTGATTTCAAGCGTGTCAAGTCGCCGGCCCAGGTTCGCGGCCAGCTCCGACACGCTGGCCAGCACCTGCGCGGCGGCGTCCAGGTCCACCCCCGGATTCCCGCGATGCCCTTCGCATAGCGCGGCGACCCGGCTCTCGCGCAGCATGGCGCGGGCCCGTTCGCGCGACAGTGGCGCCAGCCCGCGGGCGGTCTGGCGAAAGATCTCGACGGCCGTGCCGCCGATGCCCACCAGTGCCACCAGCCCGAACACCGGGTCGCGGCGCACGCCCACCATCACCTCGCCCCAGCCGCGCACCATGCGGGCCACCAGAACGCCTTCGAAAGGCACCGGGGCGCCGTTTTCCGCCCGCGTACGTGCCACGGCCCCTTCCATCCGGGCAAAAGCGTCGCGCACCGCCTGCGCGTCAGCCAGGTTGAGGGCCACGCCGCCCACATCGCTTTTGTGCAGGATCTCGCGCGAGCACAGCTTGACTGCCACGGGATAGCCAAGGCGTTCGGCGGTGCGCACCGCTTCATCCGCGTCCTGTGCCAGCCCGTGCAGGGCCACTGGCACCTCGGCGTCCGCGAGCAGCCGCATGGCCTCGTATTCGGAAAGCGCCGTGGCTCCAGGCGGGAGATCGCGCGAAAGGTCTGCGTGCATGACCGATGTCGGCAGCTGTGGCGTGCCGGCTCCCCTGGCGCCTTCCATGGCCGCCGCGCGCGCCAGCGTGGCTGCGGCTTCCACCGCATGGGCTGGTTCCCGGAACACCAGGCAGCCGCGGGCCTCCAGCCATGCGCGCTTGTCGTCATCGACGATGCCTGCCAGCAGTAGCGGCGCTGCCTTCGGATCTTCGCTCAGCGTGGCCACGGTCTGCTGCAGCTCCGGCCAGAGCCGCGGGGCATTGGCGCCCCCCGCCAGGAATGCAGCAACGCTGCCGTAGGCACCGCTTCGCGCCACGCCCGCGATGGCGTCCATGAAGACGCGCGGCTGGGCCACCACCTGTCCGGTCACGTCGATCGGGTTGGCGGTGCTGGCAAACGGGATGGCCGCGCGTAGTGCCTCGGCTTCTGCTTCCGGCATGGGCGGCAGAGGGAGGCCCAACTCTTCGGCGCGATCGGCCATCATGATGCCCACGCCACCGGAGACAGTGACGACCGCGAGCGGTGTGACGGCACTGGCATCGAGGCCGTCGGGGCAATGCCAGAGCGCGGGCCGCCGCCCTCTGGACAACACATAGCCCAGCCGAAAGAACGCCTCCAGCGTATGGGCCCGGTGCACGCCGTAGGCGTCGAACACCGCCTGGTACACCGCATCTTCCCCGGTCAGGCTGGCCGTGTGCGACTGCGCCGAGCGCGCCCCGGCGGCCGTGGTCCCGACCTTGGTGATCACGACCGGCTTGCCGGCCGCACGCGCGGCGTCCAGCGCCTGGCGCAAACGCATGCCGTCGCGGCAGCCTTCGATGTAGGCGAGAATCACGCGCGTGTTCGGGTCATTGGCGAGCCATGCGATCACGTCGGCCACCTGCAGGCCGGCCTCGTTGCCGGTAGTGACCCAGTGGCTCAGGCCCAGGCCCGCTTCGCGCGCCAGGGCGTATGCATAGGCCCCGAAGGCACCGCTCTGGCTGACCAGGCCGACTTCGCCGACCGGCGGCACGCCGCTCAGCGGGATCGGCGAGAACGTGGCGAACATGCGCTCGCGCAGGTTCATTGCGCCCAGGCAGTTGGGCCCCAGCAGCGTCACACCGGCCTCCTGCGCGCTCCGGGCCAGCCTGTCCTGCATGCGCACGCCCGCCTCCCCCGCCTCGGCAAAGCCCGAGGTGAAGACCACCGCTGCCCGCGTGCCGTTGCCGGCCAGCTGCGCCATCACATCCTGGCTGGCGCTGGCCGGTACCGCCACGATCGCCAGATCCACGGGTTCGCCGATGTCTGACAGCGAACCATAGGCGCGCAGGCCCTGCACTTCGCCAGCGGACGGGTTGACCGGGTAGAGGCGTCCCTCGTAGCCGAGTTCGCGCAGCAGCCGGATGGGCATGCCGCCCACTTTGTCCGGCTGGGTGGAAGCACCGACCACCGCGATCGAACGCGGATACAGCAGGGAATTCAGGTCAACCATGTGGAAGTCTCCGGGTCTTGTCCGTTGTAGGGATGGCTTGCGTTTGCTATTGCCGCAGACCAGTGGCGGCTTCTATGGAGCGCACCATCTCCATCAGCAGTGGCGCCACCTTCTTTTCCATCATTCCGCGTTTCACCTGGGAGCCGGACAGCGCGCAGTTGAACAGCAGCGGGCGATTCAGATAATGGATGCGCGAATAGACGCCCACGCCGTGCACGCCGATACCTGCGTCTCCCTCGTTGAGCGTGAAGCCGCGCTTGGGGTAATGCGCCACGTTATGGCAAAGCGTGTCGTAGAACGCCGCGTATTCCTCGGGCCGCTCCTCACGGGCGGCCGCCATGAGGCTTTCAAACTGGGCCTTCGACAAGGTGCACAGGTAGGCCCGGCCCATGGCCGTGCTGAGCACCGAGCGCACGGCACCGGTTCCCGGCCGCGCCGGCGTGCCCTCGTTGTGGGTGCAGGACTGCAGGTAGGTCACGTCCAGCCGGTGCGCCACTCCCATCGATACGGCGCCCTCGATACGGTCGGCCAGGGCCTGCATCAGCGGCCGGGCCACGTGGCGCACCTGCAGCCCCGTCAAGTAGGGATAGCCCAGCGCCAGCACCTGGGCGCTGACGAAGTACTTGTCGAGCTTCGGATCCCAGTCCAGGTAGCCCAGCTCGAACAGGGTGCGGCAGATGCGCGACACCGTGGCGCGCGGCAGCTGCAGGCGCTGCGCCAGCTCCCCGTTGCCCAGGGGACGCGGCTCATCGATGAAGCAGCGTAGCAAGGCAAAGCCCTTGGCGAGCAGCCCGCCGAAGGACGGGTCCTCGCGGCGGCGCTCGGCGATGAATTGTTCGACTGGCATGTTCATGGCGTTTTTCCTTTACCCAGTCTGGACAGCCAACCGTCCAGTGTCAAAAAGCGGAATCAATTTCCAAATATTGGAAATATAGGCCATCGCCTTGACCCGCCATGCGGGCCACCCCTATGTTCTCTGGCATCGAACAGAGATTCGAAACCGGAGCGGGAAACCTGAACGGGGCCGTGGACCGCCCCGGGCTGATTCCACCTTTTTCCAGGAGACAGAACATGAAAATCCGCAGCCTGTCCGGCGGGCGGCGTGCCGCCCTGTTCACGGCGGCGGCCCTGTGCCTGCTGCCGCTTGGCGCACAGGCCCAGGGCAGCTACCCGAGCAAGCCGGTGCGCCTGATCGTGGCCTACCCGGCCGGTGGCCTGACCGACACCCTGGCGCGCGCGCTGGCTGACGGCCTGGGCAAGCGCCTGGGCCAGACCCTCGTGGTGGAAAACAAGGGCGGAGCGGGCGGCATCATCGGCACCGACCAGGCGGCCAAGTCGCCGCCCGACGGCTACACCCTGTTGCTGACCATCCCTGGCCCGATCACCGCCAACCTGGTCCTGTACAAGAAGCTGCCCTACGACCCGCGCACCGACCTGCGCCCGATTTCCGACGTGGCCACCGCACGTACCGTGCTGGCGGTCAATACCACCGTGCCGGTCAGGACGGTGAGCGAACTCATCCAATATGCGAAAAAGGAACCCGGCAAGCTGCGCATGGGCTCCTGGGGACCCGGCACCCAGCCGCATACCATCCAGACCTACATGGCAAAGACCTATGGGGTGGACATCCTGCACGTGCCCTATCGTGGCGAGGGGCCGATGGTGACCGACCTGCTGGCCGGCCAGATCAATGTCACGGTGGGTTCGGTCACCGCCCTGCAGCAGCATTTCGCCGGCGGCCGGCTACGGCCCCTGGCGGTTGCCGGCTCGCATCGCGCCAGGGCGCTGCCCAACGTGCCCACCTTTGCCGAGGCCGGCTATCCCGACGAGGCCTATCGGCTTACCGGACCGATCACCCTGATGGCCCCAGCCAGGACACCCCAGCCGATCATCGACCGCCTGGGCCGCGAGGTCAGCGCACTGGTGAAAAGCCCGGAGTTCTCGCAGCGCATCGAGGACATGGGCGCCGAGCCCATCGGCAATCTGCCTGCCGAAGCCGAAAGCGCCTACAAGGCGTACCTGCCGGTGGTGATGAAGCTGACTGCCGATACTGGGGTGACGCTGGACTGAGAGCAGCAAGGCCGCGCCTGCCTCGACGCTGGTGGCCGTGGCTTGACTTGGCGCGGCGGCCGCGGTCGCCGGCGTGCCGCCGAATAGGCCAAACGTTAGCTGCTTCCTCCGAAATACCTGAATCCAAAAACGGGGCAAACCTGGTCTGGACGCGGCCGTGCCCCGGCCTGGCTAGGCAAGCGGCGGAGCGCTACCTGGTTCAAACCGAACGGAATAAAGCCATGGCGTGGATCACCAAAATCGTCCCACGAATCGGCCCACGTCAAGTTGCGAGTCAGCCCCTGCGTGGTGGCGCGGTCGGAAACCAGCTGCCATTGCGGTTCCAGGTCGCTCTGCACAGTTAGCTTGCGGGATTCGGCCGCATCACGTAGTCGCGGCAGCGACGCTCAAACTGTTCACGAGCTATTCCGATATGTTTTGACGGAGCGCAGACCCTATCGAGTCGGCACGACAACAAGAACGCCGCTGTTCGGAGACTTCTCTCTGACAACCCCGTTGCCATAGCGCTCGCCGAGTCTCCGGGCATCGGCTGCGCGGCAGTCCAGCTAATTCTGGATTTCCAGTCCAGCAATAGCGCACGTAGTCCAGCCAATTCCGGTTTCCTACAGTTCGCCCCCGCCTTGGCGCGGTCTCCGACTTTCAGGTCGCACCTGTATAAATATACAGTGCAATGGTGGCAGGACACCTGGTCTCAACCAAACCGTAGCCACCGCATATTGCGCCGCACAACGTCGGCTGGTATTATTCACAATCCCCCATTCTGCGCACACCGGATTCCGCGAGAGGCATTCAGGCCCCGACTGTCCGTGCGTCATTCCACGATTTCGTTCGCTCCCCGACAGGCTTGACCAGCCGTCATGTTCGCGAGGATCGTCGGCCAACCTGTCGAGGAGAGTGTATTGGCAAATCCAGTTCGCGACGATTCAGCATCCCGCACGATCGCGGTCACGTCAAAGACCGGCCGCCGCTCTCCAAAAGGAAAGATCCAGGTGGTCGCAACACCGCTGGACATCGCGTCCATGGCGCGCCAGGATGAGGAGCGTCAACGCCAGATGCGCGCGCTGATCGCGCTTGGCCGTGAGCGCGGCTATCTCACCCACTCGGACATCAACGATCACCTGCCCGACAACTTTACGCAAACTGCTGCGATGGAGACGATCGTCAGCACGTTCAGCGACATGGGGGTGGCCGTGTACGAGCAGACGCCGGACGCGGAGACGCTCCTGTTAAGCGACGCCGCGCCTGCCGCGGCATCCGACGATCAGGCGGACGAGGAAGCGGAAGCTGCACTGTCGACCGTCGATTCCGAATTCGGCCGCACTACTGATCCGGTCCGGATGTACATGCGCGAAATGGGCGCCAATGAACTGCTGACTCGCGCCGGCGAAATCGAGATCGCAAAACGCATCGAAGGCAGCCTGCAGGACATGATTCAGGCGATCGCCCCGTGTCCGTCAGTCGTGTCCACGATTCTTGCCGATGTGGACCGCATCGTTGCCGGCGAACTGCGCATCGACGAACTGGTCGATGGCATCAGCGACGACGTGAACGAAAGCGAAATGGCGCTAGAGACCGATGAAGTTCAAGTGGAAGCAGACGCCTCCGACGATGACCCGGACGGTGATGACGCTGAAATGGACGCCGTGGATCCGGAGGAAGCGAACGCAGCCCGCCTCGAACAACTCACGATCGACAGTCTTGCGATTTTCGCGCGCGTGCGTGTACTGTTCGAGCAGTTGCCGAATGCACCCGTTACTGGGAAAGCCCGTTCCGCAGCCGTTGCGCAACTGCGCTCGGAGATCCAGCGCGAACTAGGACCGATCCGCTTTACGGCCAAGACTATCGACCGCCTGTGTGCCAGCGTGCACGAACAGATTACCGAGGTTCGTGCGATCGAGCGCAGCATCCTGGAGATCGCCGTCGACCGTTGCGGCATGCCGCGCGAGGCGTTTGTCGAGTCGTTCCCGGGCCACGAGACCGACCTTGAATGGGCCAGCCACATGGCGGCGACTTCGCGGCAGTTTGGCGCGGCGCTCGAGCGACATCTGCCGGCCATTCGGGCCGGCCAGCAGAAACTCATCGACATCGAGGCCAGGGTCTCGCTGCCGCTCCAGCAGCTCAAGCGGATCAACCGCCAGATGAGTGCCGCGGAGTTGAAAATGCGGCAGGCCAAGCGAGAGCTGATCGAAGCGAATCTTCGTCTTGTCATTTCAATCGCCAAGAAATACGTGAACCGCGGCATGCAGTTCCTGGATCTAATCCAGGAAGGCAATATCGGCCTGATGAAGGCGGTGGACAAGTTCGAATACCGGCGCGGCTGGAAGTTTTCGACGTACGCCACTTGGTGGGTCCGGCAGGCTGTCACGCGTGCGCTTGCCGATCAGGCACGGACCATTCGTGTGCCGGTCCACATGATCGAGATGATCAACAAGCTGAATCGGATTTCGCGCGAATTCTTGCAACAGACGGGACAGGAAGCGCATCCCTCCGTCCTCGCCGAGCGCATGGAGATGTCCGAGGAAAAAGTGCGCAGTATCCTCAGGAGCGCGAGGCAACCTGTCTCGCTCGAGACCCCTGTGGGCGACGACGCCGACGCGACGCTCGGTGACATGATTGAGGATGTCTCTGCGAGTTCACCGGCTGAGGCCGCGATTCGCGCGAACATGCGCACCGCGATCGATGAGGCACTCGACGGGTTATCGCCGCGCGAGGCCAAGGTCCTGCGGATGCGATTCGGGCTCGATACGACCTCTGATCGGACGCTTGAAGAGGTCGGCAAGCAGTTCGACGTCACCCGCGAGCGGATCCGTCAGATTGAGAGCAAGGCGATGCGCAAACTGATGCATCCCAGTCGCGCTGACAAGTTGAGGCCCTTTCTCGAGCGTTGATCAAAGGCGCAGGCGCGCGCCCCTTTTCGACGCCCTGCTCCAGACCCACAGCGATCACGCATAGGACCCTGCCCTGACAGGACGCGTTTGCGGCGCGGAAAACTTACAGCGGTTTGATGTTCGCTGCCTGCCTTCAAGTCGCCCTTCCCCGGCTTGACCACGTACTGGTTGATGGCCTGCAGCACGGGGAAATCGGTGCCTGACGGATGGGTGGTGATGGAAAGGAAGCCCTTCGCGGCGTCGCCGGCCGGCTGGGCATCCTCCTCCGAATTGCTCCAGATATTGCCGATGACGCGCTCGGCCGGAAAGCCCACCTTCTGCGCGGACTTGAGCGCCACCGGGTTCATCACGCCCCAGCCACGCAGGATCACCCAATCCGGCTTGATGCGGCGGATATTGAGCCATTGCGAGCCCTGTTCGTTGCCGGGGTGCGGCACTTCGATCTCGGTCAACTCGAAACCATACTGCTTTGCCAGCGTTTTCAGTACCGGCGCGGTCTCGCGGCCATAGGGCGATCCGTGGTACAGCACCACGATCTTCTTGCCCTTGAGCTTGTCCTCGCCACCGGACTTCTGCCCGATGTAGTTGATGATGGCAGAGACCTCGCTGTAGGGATTGCGTTGCAGCGGGAACACGTAGGGGAACACCGAACCGTCGGTGGAGTCGGTGCGGCCGTGGTTGATCGTGATCAGCGGCAGCTTGTCCGCGGTGGAGCGGTAGCCGCCGCGGTCTTCGACGAAGAGGCGCAGCGCGGCAAGGTCGCGATCGCGGTGGTGGCCGCCAAGGTGTCCGCCACGCGTGCCGGGCTGCAGGTGGCCAACGGCATGTTCGAGGTCACCGGTGCTCGAGCGACCACGGCCGCGCTGCGGCTCGATCGCTTTTGGCGCAACCTGCGCGTGCATACGCTGCATGACCCCGTGGACTACAAGGTGCGCGAACTGGGCGAATGGGCACTGAACGCACGCGCGCCCGTGCAAAGTGCCCGCGCAATGCCTGAGGCAAACTCGCGTCTGCCTCGGCGAGTTCGATCAGCAGCTGGACCAGCTGCGGCAGCGACGCACCCGCGCTACCGTATTCGACCGGGACGCGCACGGCGCCGAAGCCGGCCTCCTTGAGCCAGTTGACCTGCTCATAGGGCAGTGAGCGGGCGCGTTCCCGCTTCACCGCGCCTTGCGCAATGCGCTCGAAGATGGGCCTGAAGCGTGCGGCAAGTTGATCGTAGCCAGTGCCGTAGGAACGCGACGAGGGATTGGGTCTGCCTGTGGTTGATGGATGCCGGTGCGTTGCCGCGCCAGGTCTGCTGTCACCAAAAGCAGAAGGCATGCCACGAACGGACGAGAGCTTGGGAACCGGCTCGATCTGGCATGGCATCCCATCCTTGCTGGACTGCGAGCACCCCGTTGCTGCCTGACTGCTGCACAACAAGCAGCATCACGGGCTTGATGGCGTCGAGACGCGCCGCAGCAGCCTACGCCGGCAGTTCCTCGCCAGCCTGCTCCCGCACGATGTACTCGGCGTACCAGTCCGGCCAGTTCTCATCGTGCTTGCCCCCGTTGCGATTCTCGTGCTCGCCATGCGCAACCGCCGCACGCCGGAGCGCAGCCGCAAGTTCTTTCGACGAGGTGAAAGTCGTGTCCGCATTCATGCGTCCGGGCAACCGCGCGGTGACCTCCTGCAACAGCCAGCTGTTGCCGTCCGGATCGCTGAACGTCGCGTACGAGGAGTAGGTCTGCCGCTGCGGATGCAGGCCATCCTGAGGGGATTCACCGACGGGCCGGTGGAACACTTTGCTCACGTCGACACCACGATCGACGAGTTCGGCGCGAACTGCTTCGATGTCGGACACGACGAGATAGAGGCCCTGTACCGAGCCCGGCACCGCGGGCGTGATTCCCGTGCCGAAGTGGATCGAACACTGCGAGCCTGGAGGCGTGAACTGCAGGATCCGAAACGCATCGCCCTTGGCAAAGTCGGCGTCGAGTTTCCAGCCCAGGCCGCCGTAGAAGCGCTTGGCGCGATCCACGTCCGAAACCGGGATGATGACGACTTCGAGTTTCATGTCGTTCGTGGCATTGGTCTTCACGATGGAACTCCGTTCAGGTTGGGATTGGACGAGTGCAGCCAGCCTCGTGGCCGGCTGCAATACCTGGCTTCCATGGCTGCTGTCTCGTCGAAGTGACGAGATGGCCATCGCGCGCATTAACAGCCACAGTGAGCGTGACCGTGATCGGAACTATAGGAGAGCACGTTGATGGGTGATATGCGTTGACCGCCTATCGCCCATCGCCCCCGCGGATGTCACCGCTGCGGCGGACCATGAGAGCCTCGTCCGTCGCTTCACGTGCCCCAAGCACGCAGCCCAAGTTCGTGCAGTCGTCGAAGCCCCTTCATAGCGGGCGATCACCGTCCGCGGCTCGCTCGGAATGGGCGGGCCGGAACAAGCGGACGATAGCTGAGACCATCGCCGGGGCTGTTCAAGGTCATTGCGCGGGGTGCGGATTCCCGATACCTACGTTGAGGATTAATGCAGCCAGACCTGCCAGAATGAGCCAGACCATAATCGATCCGCCGCTGTCAAGATGACAGCGGAAGCCTCCGACAACACCAGACGAAAACCATGAAAAAAGCAGGTCGGGTCAAGACATGGCATGCAGACAAGGGCTTTGGCTTTATCGACGTCCACGCGGACACGAAAGATGTCTTCTTTCACGTCACCGCGTTGCAAACACCGCGACGCCGACACCTGGTGACCGCGTGAGCTTCGAGCTTGGCAAAGGAAAGGACGGCCGGATACAAGCCCTGAACGTCGCAATCATCGGTGCACCGAAGTCGCAGTCAGACGCGAGCCCTTGGCCGGTGTTCGCCGGTCTAACGGCCTTGGGCCTCATCGTCGGCGGCGCCCTGATTGGCTATTTCCCTCGACAGGCTGGCATTGTCAGCTTCCTGGCCAGCATCATCACGTTCTTCGCTTATGCCGACGACAAGACGCGGGCCAGCCGAACGCCTGGCGCACGCCTGAGGCCACCGTGCACCTATTCGCGCTCTGCGGCGGCTGGCCGGGCGCGCTTGCCGCCCAGCACCTACTTCGACACAAGTACCGGAAGCGGGCGTTTCAAGTTAAGTTCTGGGGCACTGTCGCCGTGAACGTTGTCGCAATGGTTCTTTGGCAATACGTTATTGCGATCTGAGGAAGGGGAAGCCAAAGGCCGCGGCCGACAAAAAAGCTCTAGATCGGGCGTTATGTTCAATATATCCACTTGCATCGCCTCGATACGCCCATTCGTGGGGTTCACCAACCACCTAGCGTATGACCTGAATTTGCGGTCACAACAAACGCGGACGGTTTGCTGTGACATGGATTTACGTTTCAGCCAGGAATCTCCGGGTGAAAGTGTCTCGCTTGACCGTCCCACCGAACCAACCTTGTCTTCATCATTGACTCTCCGAATTTACGAGGCGCTCAAGCTCTTCGACGGTAGTGATCACCTTTGAAAAGCCCGGGACTTCACCGAAAATCATGCCGCTCATCGCCTGATAGTCCTTTTCCAAAGCCTCTCGCATATTCTCCGTTGGCGCTAGCGTAAAACTTCCCCGCCTTGCTTGGTCCAAGCCCAGATCAGGGCTGCCGAAGAACATGTCCGCGTGGGTGGCACAGTCATTGGCCAAGTCATCACGCAAATGCCATCCGCTGCGTTTGGCCAATTCGAGCATGCTATGTAGATCATAGTAGTGTCGTGTCACCCGCTGACCACCATGCCGGATTTCCCTTCTGTGCCCGTGCCATTGCCGAAGGCCGTGCGCAATGATCACTTTGTCCCAGAACGTCCGTTCGGGCGCCACAGTCGTGACGTTGGGCACGGTGAGATCGAGATGAGCAAGCTCATTCGCGACATATGGCGTGATGGAGGCCGTCACATGCGGGTCCAGGGCCGACTTAGCTCCCGCTTCGATCTTCACTGCAGAACGGATGTACGCATTGTCGTCGGCGGTGACCGCGGGATACCAAAAAAGGATCGTCTGGCTGTCCCTGTCGGCGGGGTCAAGCTCGATCCGGTAACGCCCTGCTGGCATCTGGTCTTGCACCAGCGCTTCGAATTGTTCACGCATCGGGCCTGCGATGTGGGCTTGCGCGGCTTGCCGAACTTCTTCTAGCCGCACGCGCCGCTTCTTCCCACTTAGCGCGGCGAGTTCCGCTACCTGAACTGGCTGCCCGAGATCTTCCCGGAACACCGTTATGTCGATGTCCTCGGAGAATCTTGTGATCAACGAGAACGCTTTCGATAGCGAAGTTCCTCCCTTGAACAAGATGCGGGGCGGCTGAGGTACTCCATTGAACAGCACATCTAGGGCCCAACACACCCAAAAATCCTTCTCAATATGCTGGACTGCTGTCCCGAGCCTTGCCGCCGTAGTTAAAAACAGGTCTCGCCGGTCCGTGTCGGTTGCCTCGATGATTTGACGATAGTCAGCCTTCATGGGACACCTTCCCGTTCTTCGCATCGCATTCGCCGGTGGCGGCCCCTGTGCCATTGCAATCCAGGAGATCGCGAACAAAGGTCCGCATCCATGCTGGCATGGCACCGAAGCCTGCCATCAGGTCCTCGCGGATTGACTGACCATGGTCGGGGTGTTCGAGCACGTTGCGAAGCGCAGCTGTTATCCGCTCGCTGTCAGAGGCAATAGTGTCTTTAAGCCAATGCAACGCTTGAACGACGCGCATTGCAGGACGTCCTGCCCAATACAGCCGGCTTGGTGCGGTCTGCTTGAAGACGATCGTGAGGTTGTCGAGCTTCAGCGAACGCCGACGGCTGTCCGTATGAATGGTGACGCGTGCCGGTACCGCGTCGGTCAGCCCCAAGTCGTTGGCCGCGGTCATGCCGTCCACCAGCAAGCGCAGATTGTCGCGCCTTGCAATCGCTTCAACCACAGCCCGATAGTCGGGCATGGTGGAGCGTCCGGTCAGCCGATTGAGTTTGGGCAGATCATAGAGGCCTCGGTCAATTCGACGGAGTTGGCCGGCCCGTACAAACCGCTGCAACGTCTTGTCGATCGCATCTCGGCTGCCAAGGTGAGCGAAATCGGTCGGTACCCAGACCTTGCCTGGGCTGGCCTGTTCGATAAGTGCAGAGATGTTCTCTCGTAGGTCAGACATGGGCGTATGAGTCCGCAACTTGCACACATTTTTCGGACAACCACTTTAGCGCCTCCGAAAAGTGTAGTCAAATTTCGGACATATGGCCTTTCGTCCGCTCGGGCGAGCGCACGCGCTCCCCGTGTATTTATGACGTAAACACCACAATATCCGTTCGGCCTTGCTGTAGTTCGTCGCAGCATGTGAACTGGCAGCGCGGGCCGACGAGGTGACATTGGGCGCTGCCGACTGACGGGACCGACGAAGCCAGTAGCAATGGGCCGAAAGGCAACGAGTTACCGATTCCACCGCCCTTCCGTCGGTCGCAATAGCTTCAGGAGCAACGCAAGGGGGCGTAAGAACTCTGAGTGCTGACGACGCGCGACAAGCACAACGTTATCGTGCCCTATCGCCCCCGGCAATCGGCCTCACGCTCCTCCTGGCTCCCCGCGCTGCGGCTAACCGTTACTCGCCAGGGATGACGGAAGTGCAACGGCAGTAGCCGGCCAATCTCTGCCGTTCGCCTCTAGTCACGCCAAAGACCGAAAGCTCCGGCAAAACGGCCCTTCACCAGCCATGGAGACCGCGCCAAACCGGGGGCTGACTAAGCGGCAAGGCGGTGGCCTTCTTCTCCGGCGATGGACGGATACCATCGTTCAACGTAAGACCGGAGCTGGTTATTGAGCACGGCGGTCCGGATTTGCAGCAGGTTGTGCGCGTGCCGAGGCCGCCAAGCCATCTGCTGCCGTTTGACGAATCGCTTGCTGACCACCTGGTTGACGGCCGACTCGACAAAACCTGATGCAATGGGCTCCCCATGCCGATAGCGGTCACCGTAGTTCACGATGAAGTGCCGATTGTTGTCGAGGTAGACAATGAACTCGTCGAGCTTGCCGAGGAGTTTGGCCTCTTCGGGGCTGGCCTCAGCTTCCAGATCCCAGCCCAGGCTTTCCAGTCGGCGCAACGCCGGATGGGGGCAGCCGTGTCAAAGGTGCCACTTGGCGCCATGCAGCGCCTTGATCAAGGCCGCGTTGCTAGGACCGTCACTGTGTGCCGGCCGGCCCTTGATCATCTGTTCGAGGTTCTGTATCCGCATGGCGATGTGGAACCAATCGAGGACGTACTCACCGCGGTCACCAAAGCCGAGCTGTGCAAACCGTACGGTATCCCCACCGCCCGACAGGAAGGTCACCGGTGACTGGGTTGCACACCTTCACGTCGAAGGAAATTCAACATACGATCGGCCGGCCGGTGCTCAAGCTTGTGCATGTAGGCGAAACTATGGCCGGCATCCTGATCTCGCATAGACTTCCCGACGATCACTTCAAACCAGCCGTCCTGGCGACGCCTGTGGCCGGCCAGCCGGAGGTAGAGGTAGCCGCCGTCAATGCCCACCGCACGGACCAGACTGGCTTCCGGGATGTCGGGCGAACTGACGCTCGCCGTCATCTCCGCATGCTGCCGGGTGTCGGTCGCCTGTTCCGCTTCCAGCCGGTGACCAAGCGCCGTGAACTGACGCCTGATGGAGCTGGTCGCCATGACGTGATCGAGCGGCAAAACCTCCTGCAGCACGTTGACGACGATATGGCGGTTGAAGCGGCGGTCCAGCCAAGTCAGCCACTGGTCGACCTCATTACGTAGCTCGTCCAGCTCAATGGGCCGCTCGCGTAAGGACTCGAGCCACTCCATGAACTCCCATTCGCTCCCGCTCTAACCTCCAGGTAATCTTCCACCCCGCCGACATCCTCCGGCGGACAAGCCCCAGACCCCGCCACGCAACGTGGCAACAGTTCGATATGCTGCGTCAGCACGCGCCGCTCGGCGCGTATATCGTGCCGCCACCATGCATTGAAGTCGTACACGTAGAAGAAAGCCTCGTGCTCGCGCAAAGCAAATGCGCTTAGCGTCAGCGCGGTTGCCGCCGTGGAAAATTGCAGAGCGCCTTCGCGGGCTTCGCCATATCGCCGGCCACGAATGATGAACTGGTGCAGATGATCGTCCGTCCAGCCCATGGCTGCCTGGATGACCTCATGGAGCCGAGCCAGCGTGATGTGCTCAGGAATGAGCGCACGTCGCCACCCCGGTGGGCTCAAGCCGCGCAGAGCCATTCGGAGTTGGCAGGACGGCAATTGCCGGCTGAGGATCGGATGCCATGGGCCCATTCTAGGTGGCTCATTGGCAGAAGCGGTAAGGTCGTTTGCCCCGCTTTGGCGCGGTCTCGACTTTCGGCTAGGTGCCATCGGTGCACCATCGACTTGCAACGCGCTTAAGATATATATCGTACAATTACGATATTAATTTTAAGAGAGCACGATATATGGTTCGTGAGAGACCGAAACAGCGCCCGGCTGCCACGCCCTCGGTCAAGCCGGCGCTTGATGTGGACGCGATTCACAAGGCCTTGGCCAACCCCGTTCGGCGGAACATCCTCTCATGGTTGCGAACGCCCGATGCGCACTTCTCGGCGCAGGAATATCCGCTCGACCTGGGGGTCTGCGCCGGGCTGATCGATGCGCAGGCCGGGCTATCGCAGTCAACCGTTTCCGCTCATCTGGCAACGCTGCAGCGCGCCGGGCTGGTTAGTTCGAAACGCATCGGACAGTGGGTCTTTTTCAAGCGCAACGAGGAGACCATCCAGGCCTTCCTCGAACACGTCCACCAGGACCTTTGAACAACCTGCGCCGCAGATTACACGGCGCCATGCCATTGCGCGCGATCGTGCGCGCTTCACCCTCGACAACAAAGGCGAATCCCATGCCCACTCTCTTCGATCCCATCCGTGTCGGCGATCTCGACCTGCCCAACCGTATCATCATGGCGCCGCTGACACGTTCGCGCGCGGTCGGTGGCGGCCGCGTGCCGAATGCCTTGATGGCCGAGTACTACGTCCAGCGGGCCTCCGCCGGCCTGATCATCTCCGAGGCCACCGCGGTAACGCCGCAAGGCGTAGGTTATGCCGACACCCCCGGCATCTGGACCGATGAACAGGTGGCCGGCTGGCAGCAGGTCACCGAGGCGGTCCATGCCGCCGGCGGCCGCATCATGCTGCAGCTGTGGCACGTCGGCCGGATCTCCGATCCCGTCTTCCTGGATGGTGAACTTCCGGTCGCCCCGAGCGCAATTGCCGCCGAAGGCCATGTGAGCCTGGTGCGCCCGAAGCGCGCCTATGTGACACCCCGCGCGTTGGAAACCGACGAGATCGCCGGCGTGGTCGCGGCCTACCGCCGCGGCGCGCAGAACGCCAAGGCGGCGGGCTTCGACGGCGTGGAAGTCCATGGCGCCAACGGCTACCTGCTCGACCAGTTCCTGCAGGACAGCACCAACCAGCGCACTGACGCCTACGGCGGCCCGATCGAGAATCGTGCGCGGCTGCTGCTCGAAGTCACCGACGCCTGCATCGAAGTGTGGGGCGTCAGCCGTGTCGGCGTGCACCTGGCCCCGCGCGGCGATGCACATTCGATGGGGGATTCCGATCCGGCCGCGACCTTCGGTTATGTGGCCCGCGAACTCGGCATGCGCGGCATCGCCTTCATCTGCTCGCGCGAGGCGCTGGGCGACGGCCGCCTCGGACCTGCGCTGAAGGCAACGTTCGGCGGCGTCTATATTGCCAACGAGAAGATGACCAAGCAAACCGCTGAAGCCGTGCTCGCCGCGGGTGAGGCGGATGCCGTTGCGTTCGGCCAACTGTTCATCGCCAATCCGGACCTGCCTCGCCGGCTTGAGCTGGACGCGTCGCTCAACGCACCGCGGCCAGACACCTTCTATCACCTTGGAGCGGAAGGCTATATCGACTACCCCGCCCTCGCCTGAGCGAGCCGCAATGAAGGCCTCGCTAGCGGCCCGCCCCGCAAAGGGATTCTCTCGGGGGGAGCTGCAAATGGTCGCATAGAGGTCGCGCCCATCACTTGGTGGCTTCTTCAAGTCCGTCGGCACTTACTTTTGTGAGCGCTCTTCGATGTACCCATCGCGGTTGGTGATTCTCGCGCCGTCCGTAAACACATCCCGTCGATCGGTGCTTGCTCTGCCACCATTGGTGTAGGGGTCCTGCCCCTTCACAGCGCCATCGGTATAGACGTCCCGCATCCCGATGCCGGCATGGGCTACCCCAGCACCGAGCGCGGCACTCGCCGCAGCGAGCAATAAGACGTTCTTCAGCATATTCCACTCCTTTTCAGGTGGTTACAGGGCTCCGTTCACTATGACTTGTGCGCTGCGGGGCTGAGCCGGACGCCGCAAGGTTTAGACTCAGACAGGCCGATTGCTTGTCCTTGGATGTAGTGTGCGCAACAGAACTCACGCATTGATCCGTTAAAGATCAATTTTTCATCACGGCGCACCGCTGAGTGCTTATTTGCCCCCCTATCCATGCAGAAGCGATGAAGCTAGCCGCGTCACGCTCTGATGGTTAAAGCCGACACCCCATCGAGCAACTGGTCAAGCAGCAAACCATTGCGCTGTCGTGCGACGTAAGAGTGGGACGGTGGCAAGAACGGATTCGTGATTCCTTATGTGGGCTTCGCCGTGCTCGATCGCGTGCGGGCGGAAACGCTGCATCGGGGGGATGTCTGATCTGCTGGCGCCGCGCATCGCGCCATGACGCGTCAGGCGGCGACACATGGCGTGGCCGACAAGCGGCGTTCTCGCGCCGCCCGTCGCTGCGCTACCCGGCACCGGGCGCTGCCTGCGCCCGGGTCAGGTGCTCGAGAACGGCCTTGCGCTCTATCTCCGCGGCGGCACGCGCGGTAAAGATGCGGTACACGTAGTCCATCAGGACTTCTTCCTCCTTCATCTTTCGAATATTGAGGAAGGCCATGTGCCCGATCACCTTACCCCCACTGTCCTGGATCGGTAACCCGTAATAGCATTCGAAGCCCTGCTCTCGCGGAAACAGCTTGCCAATCCCCTCCGGGTAGAACACCGGCAAGCCATGGTCGAAAACCGCCTCGCAAGGCGTGCCGGCCAGGTCGTACTCGACGTTGTCGCGAAAGTCATCCTTGAACCAGAAGGCCAGAGTGTGGACACGCCGTGGCGGCCACCCGGTACATTCCGTAACGAAGGCGCAGGGGACGTCCAGTGCGGCAGCGAAGTGGCGGACCAGTGCGCGGAAAAATTCATCGCCACAGGTGCCGGAGGTGCCCTCGACGATGTGCTTGAGAATCTCTTCGACGCGCTTGATACGGGTCACATCGGTATCCAGGCCGACCAGCCGCAATGCCTTGCCGTTGGCATGGCGAATGGCGCTGCCCAGCGAATTGACCCACCGGTAGTGCCCGTCCTTGTGCAGCAAGCGGCACTGCTGCTGATAGCGCGGGCTGGCACCCTCGAGGTGGCGTGCCATCGCCTGCTCGACCGCGAGCAGGTCGGCGGGATGTACCCGATCTTTCCAGGCCTGCAGGCTGTCCGACAGTTCGTCTTCTTCAAAGCCGAGCATGGCCTTCCAGCGTTGCGACAGGTGGAATTCGTTGGTCTGGAAATTCCATTCCCACTGGCCGTCATCGGCGCTGCGCATGGCCAGGGTATAGCGTTCTTCGCTGGAACGCAGCGCGATCTCCTGCTGTCGGCGCTGTTCGATCGACAACGCCAATGTGCTTTGCGACGACTCGACGCGTGCGCGCAAGTCCGTGACGACCTGGCGAATCTGCTCGAATTCATCAGGGGGCTTGCCGCGGCTGGCGCCATCGTTGCGTGATACTTGGGATGTGGCGCAACTGCGCAGCAGCGCGCTAAGCGGACGTCCCCAGAAGGCGTGAATAGCAAGGGCGAGCACGCCAAGCAGCAACGCCAGCCCGGCCGCCGCCACCAGTGCGATGCCCGTGCGTGTGCCGGGCGGGCCCGCGCCGGGCACCCAGCCGAGCAGGAGGTAGGCAATCAGCACCAGGCTGATCAATGCCGGCGGCAGCAGCAGCTTTGCTCTCAGGCCCATCATGATTCTCTTTCTGTTCCGCCCCGTCGCTACAGACGCGCATCACAACAGGTGCCTTTTGCTTTACAGCTTGCGCGGTTCTGTGGAGGCATGCCACGTCCGCACCACCCTCGCGTGACACGCCGGCGCGAGCCCTTCCTAACATAGCCCACGATCCCGCCACCAACCAGTACCGCGGAATCACGCCCGCACCCTGCCCATAGCGCTGATCGGAGGACTTAATTGAAGGCCGCGTGAGCGTTTCGTGATCTTTGTCGGCCAGAGTGGGACTGAAGGACCGCCACCGACAGGACTTCCGATGCTATCCACCAGCCTCCACCCCAATATGGGAGCCGCCATCCCGCCCCGGGCCGGGATCGGCTTGCGCGCGCCACACTATCGCCAGGTTCTGGCGGAAACGCCCGCGACAGGGTGGTTCGAAGTCCATAGTGAAAACTACTTCGGTGATGGCGGTCAGCCCCTGCACTACCTCGCGCAGGTGCGGGCCTCTTACCCGCTGAGCCTGCACGGCGTCGGCCTGTGCCTGGGCGCTACGGACAGGCCGGATCGCGCGCACCTGCGGCGTTTGGCTGCCCTGATCCGGCGCTTCCAGCCAGGGCTGGTATCCGAACACCTGAGCTGGGGCCGCATTGGAGAGCGCTACCTCAACGACCTGCTGCCCCTGCCCTACACCGAGGAATCGCTGGCGGTCGTGTGCGAGCACGTGCAGGAAGTACAGGACTACCTGCAACAGCAGTTGCTGGTGGAGAACATCACCAGCTATCTCCGGTACACCCACTCCACGATTGCCGAGCCCGAATTCATCGCCGCGCTGGTGGCGCGAACCGGCTGCGGCATCCTCCTAGACGTCAATAACATCTACGTCAACGCGGTCAACCATGGCACCGATGCATCGGGCTATATCGATGCGATCCCTATGGGCGCGGTGAACGAAATCCACCTGGCTGGCTTTGACCACAGCGACGGCATGCTGATCGACACCCATGGCCAGCGCGTGGCAGAGCCGGTATGGAGCCTCTATCGGCATGCGCTTGCCCGCTTTGGCCCGGTTCCCACCCTGATCGAGTGGGATACCGAAATTCCCCCGCTCGAGGTACTGCTCGAAGAGGCCCGCAGAGCCGACCAGATGCTGGAGACCGACGATGCCTTCATTGCATGAGATCCAGTGCCGCTTTGCCCGGGCGGTGCTTGAGCAGGACCCGGCTGCCCTGTCCGACCACATCGTCGGCGGCGCGATTGACGCGCAGCGGTGCCTCGGCATCTACGCCGGCAACGTGCGCAGCAACTTGCGCGAGGCGCTGCGCGCCGTATTCCCCGTGATCGAGCGCCTGGTGGGCGAGCCGTTCTTCGATGCCACGGCGGGCCGGTATATCCGGGCCTGCCCATCGACTAGCGGCGACATCCAGCGCTTCGGCAAGAGCTTTCCGGACTTCCTCGCGCAATTCGGACCGGTAGCGGGCTTGCGCTACCTGCCCGATGTGGCAAGGCTCGAATGGCTGATGCATGAGGTTTTCCACGCGGCGGACGCCGAGCCGCTCGCGCTGAAGCGCCTGGGCGCGCTCGCCGAGGCCGATGCCGCATGCCTGCGCCTGACGCTGAATCCGGCCTGCCGGTTACTTGCGACGCCGTTTCCTGTGCTGCATATCTGGCAGGCGAACCAGCCAGATCATGCGGACGCTATCGAGATCGACGCCGACAGCGGCGGTGACTGGCTGCTGGTCAGGCGCAGCGGCTTTGTGGTCGAAGTGCAGTCCCTGAATGTCGGCGAATACGCCATGCTCGACGCACTGGATGGCGGTGCCGCGCTCGAGCCGGCATATCAGCGGGCGCTGCAGGCTGCGCCCGGCTTCGCACTGGCCGGCTTTATCCAGCGACGTATCCTGGACGCGACGATCATTGATTTCGACGCCTGCGCCGCCGGGCCTTATCCCCGCGCCAGGTCGATCGTAAAGGCAGTGCCCTTGCCGAGCGCGCTGCGCACACGGATCTCGCCGCCGTGCAACTGCACGATGCGCCGGCTGATGGCCAGCCCGAGACCGACGTTGCTGCCATTGTCAGACTCCATGCGATCCACCCGGTAGTAACGGTCGAACACACCCTGCACCTGGCTCGCGTCTATGCCCTGGCCGGTATCGCGCACGGTCAGTTCGACGCGCTCCCCGGCGGCCTGGACGTCGACGCTGATTTCTCCGCCGGCAGGCGTATAGCGCATGGCGTTCTCGATCAGGTTCTCCAGCACCCGCTCGATCATGCCGATATCGGCGCTCACCGGCGGACAACCGGGACCTGACGTCGCCAGCAGGGCCAGCCCGCGCTTGTTTGCCGCCAAGGCGAACTTCTGGACCACGTCCTGCGCCAGTTCCGACAACGGGAAGCTCTCCAGCCGTGGCTGGACCTCCCGCGCTTCGAGCTTGGTCAGGTCAAACAGGTCCTGCACCAGCTTGCCGAGCCGCTCGCAATGCCTGGTCGCCACCTGCAGGTAGCGATTGCGGTCCTCGGGCGTCATCTCTTCGGCCTTCAGCAGCAGCATTTCCAGGTAACCCTGCATCGATGCGAGCGGCGTACGCAGGTCGTGGGAGACATTGGCAAGCAGCTCGCGCCGTTGCTGGTCCACCTGTGACAGCTGGGCGAGCTGCGTGACGATCCGCTCGGACATCTCCTCGAACGCCGTGCTGAGCTTCTGGATCTCGTCGTCCGCACGGCCGTCTTGCGCCAGTCGCACCGGCGTGGAAAAACCGCCCGCCCGGAATGCCTCGATGGCCTCCGACAGCACGCGCAGCCGCACCGTCAACAGCCGAAACACGATCAGCGCCGCCACCAGGCTGAAGGCCACCGTACCGATGATGAGGTCGGTCGCCAGTTCGATCAGGCGCTGCGTCTCGATCATCTTCTGGGAGGCCAAGATCATCAGCGCGCCGATGGTAATGAACACCGCCATCAGCACCACCGCCAGCCTGCCGTAAAGGGTGCGGAACATGGAATCCCCTTTCCCTTCCCGTATTGCGCCCTATTACGTATTGCAGAACTTGTAGCCCACGCCCCAGACGGTCTGGATGTACTCAGGCTCGTTGGGGTCGAGTTCGATCTTGGCGCGCAGCCGGTTGATATGCGAACTTACCGTGTGCTCGTAGCCACTGTGGCTATAGCCCCAGACCTGGTCCAGCAACTGGGCGCGGCTGAAGACGCGCCCCGGATTGCTGGCAAAGTAGAGCAGCAGCTGGAATTCCTTGGCGGTGAGGCAGATCGGCGTGCCGCGCACGCTCACTTCACGCTTGTCGATATCGATGTGCAGGGCCTTGACCTGCACCGTCCTGGGGCCATCCGCTGGCGGGTTGGCCAGGGTGTCGACCAGCCGGAAGATCGCCTTGACCCGCGCGGTTAGCTCCAGCACGCTGAACGGCTTGGTCAGGTAGTCGTCGGCGCCCATCTCCAGTCCCAGCACGCGGTCCAGTTCGGTGGAGCGTGCGGTGAGCATCAGGATAGGCGTATAGCGCGGCTCCGCGCGCAGGCGCCGGCAGATCTCCAGCCCGTCGGCGCCCGGCAGCATCAGGTCCAGGATGACCAGGTCATAGCGACGGCTTAGCGCCTCTTCCAGTCCCGCCCTGCCATGGTTGATCACCTTCACGTCGCAAGACAGGCCGCTCACCTGCAGCCGTACCAGTTCGGCGATATCTGCGTCGTCCTCGATCACCAGAACCTGGCGCGACATGGTTTCACCTCATTCGTTAAAGCATGCGGGATGTCGGCAACACCGTCCTTGCTGCCCGGTTTGCGGCCGGGCAGTCACTGAACCATTCTAGAACGCATTTCTTGGATGGAAAGCCATCCGCCGGAGTGGCTGACGTCCCGGCCCGTCACGACCCGCGCCCTCGTGAAGAAAATTTGAAATTTGAGCGAAACAAGCGTGAGCTCGCCTTTCCATACTGCATTCCAGAGACAGGTATCCCTCCTGTCCTGAACCCAAATGGAGTGTGCATCATGAATAGCGATCAAATCATCCGCGGCGCGATTGCAGGCATGCTGGCGCTTGGCATTGCCGGCGCCGCCTCCCAGGCCATGGCAGCGCCAGGCGACAACGAAAAATGTGCGGGCATCGCCAAGGCCGGCAAGAACGACTGCGGCACCAGCAAAAGTTCCTGCGCCGCCACGGCCAAGGTCGACCGCGACGCGGAAGCCTGGATCCTGGTGCCCAAGGGCACATGCGAAAAGATCGCGGGGGGGCGGCTGCAGATGTCCGAGTTCGCCAAGCCAGGTGGCAAGAGCGGCGAACTCAGCCCGGCCGCCAAGGCGGCCCACCCGGCCTGAGCGGCACCCGAGCCTGCAGCGGAAAGCCGTGACACTTAACCGCGTCACGGCTGCCCAGCGCGCCCCAAGTCCTTGACCGCTTCGCGAGGTAGCCCAAATGAAATGCACCACCCCCCTGTCGTCCGCGCCGCTGGATGTGGCCGGCGCAAAGCCTTCGCGCATCATCGCCGCCGGGCAAGCGGCGATCCGCCTGCTGGAAATGCTGGCTCCCGCGCTCGATCTGGGCATTCGCGTCCTGATCGGCCTGGTGTTCTTTCAGTCCGGGCTGACCAAGCTCGCCAGCTGGTCCACTACGCTTGCGCTGTTTGAAAGCGAGTACGCCGTGCCGCTGTTGAGCCCGACCCTGGCCGCCTATCTCGGCACCGCCGCGGAGCTGTGCCTGCCGGTGCTGCTCGTGCTCGGGCTCGGTACGCGGGCAGCCGCGCTGGCGTTGTTCGTCTTCAACATCGTCGCGGTGATCTCGTATCCGGGATTGGGCGAAGTTGGCCTGAAGGACCACCAGTACTGGGGGCTCCTGCTGCTGGTCACGATGCTGCATGGCCCCGGTCGGCTGTCGCTGGACCACCTGATCGACCGCTTCCTGCTGCGCGGCAGGGGCAGCCACTAGCTCGAAAGCCCCGGGGCGCCATGCCAGGGCGAAAGGAACCGTCATGCTTGCAGAGAACAACATCGTCATCATCGGTGGTGGATTCGCCGGCACCACGCTGGCCCAGGCGCTGGAGAAGCTGCTGCCGACGCCTCACCGGCTGATCCTCGTCAGCGACGAAAGCTACACCACCTTCAACCCGATGCTGGCCGAGGTGGTGGGCGCCTCGGTCTTCCCTGAACACGTGATCGTGCCGATCCGCCAGATGCTCAGGCGCACCCAGTTCATCATGGGCACCGTGCAGGACGTCAACTACGCCCAGCGCAAACTGTCCTGCACGACCCTGGCGGGCCTGCGCGAGATTCCCTTCGACCATTTGGTGTTTGCCTTTGGCACCCGGGCGAATCTCGACCTGGTGCCAGGTATGGCCGAGCACGCCCTGCCCCTGAAGCTTGTGGGCGACGCCCTGTTTATCCGCAACCGCGCGCTGCGCCAGCTGGCCCGCATGGAACTGGAGTCGGACCCGGTCCTGCGCCGCCGGCTGGGCCATTTCATCGTGGTGGGCGGGGGCTTTTCGGGCGTGGAGGTTGCCGGGGAACTCGCCGACTATCTTTGCAGCATCGGGCGCTTCTACCCGCGCGTGCAACGTGAAGAGCTGGCGGTGACGCTGCTCCATGACACCGGGCAACTGCTTCCCGAGCTACCCGTCTCGCTTGGCATGGCCGCCGCACGCCATATGGCCGCGCGCGGCATCCGGCTCAGGCTCGGTACCCGGGCCGCCCGCTTCGAAGCCGACACCGTGGTGCTGGCTGACGGCGAAACGATCGAGGGGGCAACGGTGATCTGCACCGTCGGCACCAAGCCGAATCCGCTGGTCGCCACCCTGGAGCGCAGTCTCGCGCTGGCCACCCGGCGCGGACGCATCGAAACCAATCCGGATATGTCGGTGCGCGGCATGCCCGGACTGTGGGCCATCGGCGATTGCGCACGGGTGGCCAACGCCGCCACCGATGAGGATTCGCTGCCAACCGCGCAGTTCGCCGTGGCTCAGGCGCGCCAGCTTGCCCATAACCTCGCCGGCCACCTGGAACAGCGTGAAAGCAAGCCGTTTTCGTACCAGAGCAAGGGCGCGATGGCCAGCATCGGGCATATGAAGGGCGTTGCCCAGGTCTATGGCTTCAGCTTCTCGGGCTTGCCGGCCTGGCTGGCCTGGCGTGCGCTGTACCTGATGCGCATGCCGACGCTCGGGCGCAAGCTGCGCCTCTGGGCGGAATGGACGTTGTCCATGTTCTTCCCGACTGACATCACCCACCTGCGCTTTACACGCACCAGCGAGGCAGACGAATCGCCACCAGATGGGCTGCCACCCCACCGCCCACAAGCGCCGGGTGCATCGGCAACCCGCATTGCAACGCATGACTTTTCCGGGATACCGCAGGCGCCCTACGCCACTCCCGCCGCCCCCAAGCTAACAGGAGATCAACATGCTTGAAGGAAAATCCGCCATCGTCACCGGCTCCAGCAGCGGAATCGGGCTTGGCATTGCGCGCGCCTTTGCCGCCCATGGCGCCGATGTACTGCTGAACGGCTTCGGCGATGCCGAGCAAATTGAAGCCACGCGTGCAGGGCTGGAGCGCGAGTATGGCGTGCGCGCGCGCTATTCGCCGGCCGATATGAGCCAGCCTCGTCAGGTTCGCGAAATGGCCGAATTTGCTGCATCCGAGTTCGGCCAGGTTGACGTCATCGTGAACAACGCCGGCATCCAGCATGTCGCCCCAACCGAAGAGATGCCAGACGATAAATGGGACGCCGTCGTTGCTATCAACCTGTCCTCGGCGTTCCACCTGATCAAGGCCGTCCTGCCCGGCATGAAGGCCAGGCGCTGGGGCCGTATCATCAATATCGCCTCCGCCCATGGCCTGGTGGCTTCGCCGTTCAAGGCGCCCTATGTCGCCGCCAAGCACGGACTTATCGGCCTGTCCAAGGCCGTGGCACTGGAGACGGCCGAGTTTGGCATTACCAGCAATACGATCTGCCCCGGCTATGTCAAGACGCCGCTGGTGGAACAGCAGATCGCCGACCAGGCTCGGGCGCACCAGATCTCGCCTGCCGATGTCGTGCGCGATGTCATGCTGGTGCACCAGGCGCGCAAGGAGTTCGTGCGGATTGACGAACTTGCTGCCCTGGCCGTGTTTCTGGCCTCGGACAATTCAGCCTCGATGACCGCCACTGCGCTCGCAATGGATGGTGGCTGGACCCAGCACTGAGGGCGAGCCATGTCGACCGATCCTGGAATGCGAGATGCCGGAGAAACCGGCCAAGCCGTGAAGCCGATCACGCTTGCGTTGCAAGGCGGGGGTGCCCATGGTGCCTTTGCCTGGGGCGTGCTGGATCGCCTGCTCGAAGACGGCCGGCTTGCAATCGAAGGCGTCAGCGCCACCAGCGCCGGCGCGATGAATGCCGCGGTGCTCGCGTACGGCCTGCTCCAGGGCGGGCCGCCACGCGCCCGCACCGCCCTGCACGACTTCTGGCGCGACGTTGCCAGCGCCGCGCGCGCCAGCAGCCCGTTCCGCAAACTGCCATGGGAGACCTTGCTGCACAACGGCTATGGGCTCGATTACTCGCCGATGTACCTGCTAACGGACATGATGCTGCGTGTGCTGTCGCCCTACCAGTTCAACCCGCTCAACTTCAACCCGCTGCGCGACGTCCTGGCCCGCCATGTCGACTTTGACGCGCTTAACCAGCACTGCCCGATCCACCTTTACCTGTGTGCGACCAATGTCGAGACCGGCAAGGTACGCGTGTTCTCGCGCGACGACATCTCGCTGAAGGCGGTGCTGGCTTCTGCCTGCCTGCCGTTCCTGTTCCAGGCGGTGGAAATCGACGGCGAACACTACTGGGACGGCGGCTATGTCGGCAACCCCGCCATTTTCCCGTTGATTTACAACTGTGGCGCGCGGGATGTGGTGATCGTCCATATCAATCCCATCGTGCGCAAGGGTGTGCCGAAGACCGCCGCGGAGATCCTCAATCGCATCAACGAGGTCAGCTTCAACTCCTCGTTGATCCGCGAACTGCGCGCGATCAGCTTCGTCACCAGGCTCATCCAGGATGGCAAGGTCAATCGCGGGGAGATGAAGGAGATGCTGATCCACTCGATCCGCTCGGACCAGACCATGATGGCGCTCGGCGTCTCCAGCAAACTCAATGCCGACTGGGACTTCTTTTGCTACCTGCGCGATCATGGCCGGGACGAGGCCGGGCGCTGGTTGCAGCAGAACTACAGCGCAATCGGTGAACGGTGCAGCGTCGACTTGCACAAGGAATTTCTTTGATCCACCACGTAGCGCCACAGAAGCGGTCGGCGCGGATTCCTCAACCCACGGAGATTAGGACCATGACTACCACCAAGCAAGCCGTACCCGTCTGGCATCGCGTCATGCGCGGCGCGATCGTCACCGCCACCCTGTCCCTCGCCTCAGTGATGGCCTACGCCGGCCAGTGCCCCGCCGACAAGCGCGTAGCGGATGGCCAGGGGCAGCGGCCTGGCGCGACAGAACCCAAGGGCGTCACCGATACAGTGCGCGCCTCGACCGACCTTTCGAAGGAGCCGGCAGCCGTAGCGGGACGCCTGCTGCGGCTGCGCCAGCTCGACGTGCAGCCCGGTGGCATCGTGCCATGGCACAGCCACAACAACCGCCCGGCAATCATCTATATCGTCTCCGGCGAGATCGTGGAGTATGCGAGCAACTGCGCGGTGCCGATCGTACACCGCGCCGGCGACGTGACCGCGGAGAGGAACGGGACTTCCCACTGGTGGAAGAATGAAGGCGGCAGCCCCGCAGTCTTGCTGTCGTCCGATCTCTTCCCGGTCGAAATGAAGATGGATCCGCATACTATGTGAACAGGTGTGGGGACGGCTACCTGCGCATGCCCGAGGATGAAGCGCCCATGAAACTCATGCTGCTGAGTCTGTCCTTTGCCGGCGCCCTGATTTGCGCCGCCGTGATGGGATTCGCCATCCAGCGCGGCGCAACCTGCGCGGTCGCCGCGGTCAGCGAGATCACGTCATCGCGCAGTTGCAAGCGCCTCCTTGCTATGGCAGAAGCGTCGCTGTACGTGTGTGGCGGACTGCTGATCGCGCAGCGCTTGCATCTGCTTCCCATCATGCCGTCCGGCTATCCGGTCGATGGCCTGACCGTCTTGGGAGGCGCCCTGCTCGGGCTGGGCGCCTTCATTAATGGCGCGTGCGTATTCGGCGCCGTTGCCCGGCTAAGTAGCGGGCAGTGGGCGTACGCAGCCACGCCCCTCGGATATTACGCGGGCTGCGTGGGGCTGCTTGCGCTGTGGCCGCAAGCGGAGCGCCCGGCGCTCGCAGCCACCTCGCCGGTATGGGGTGCTGCGCCGCTGCTGACAGTGCTTTTCCTTCTTTTCGTCGGATGGCAGTTGCTCCGTCTGTGGCAGCGGGCGCGACGCCATGGCGCTCCTGCAACCCTGGAGCAAACGTGGCATGCACGCGTTGGCGCCCGGATCTGGTCACCGCACCATGCCACCACGGTGATCGGTCTCTCCTTCTTGCTGCTCCTGTTGCTGGCAGGCGCGTGGTCATACACCGAGGTGCTGGCCGAACTGGCACGTGGCAGCGCTGCCATGTTGCCGGCACGGGCATTGCTGTCGCTGGGGCTGCTCGCTGGTGCCATCCTCGGCGGGATGAGCGCTGGCCGCCGCCGCGAAGGTCCCGCGACTTCCAGTTCGCAGTGTCTCCGGTGCTTCACGGGCGGTGCCATCATGGGCTGGGGCGGCATGCTGATTCCGGGCGGCAACGATGGACTCCTGCTGGTCGGCATGCCCCTGCTGTGGCCGTATGCATGGGTCGCATTCGGCACGATGGGCGTCACCATCGCGCTCGCGCAATGGCTTCAGCGTCGGCTTGGCCAGGCCGCTGCGACCCCGGGCGCCCCGGAATCCTAGGCAAGACTAGTAGGACGTGTTGCACTGCTGACAGTCTGAAGGAGTAAGCATGAGCCACCGTATCGGGAACGCGCTGGTGATCGCAACCGCGCTCGCTGCCGTCGGGCTTGCGATCAAGCAGAACACGCATCTGCTGGCCAGTTCCCCGGCACACTTTGCCCTGGACCGTGAACGGTGCTTCGGCGTAGCCAGGGCAGGCAGGAACGACTGCGGCACCGCGCTGCACGCTTGCGCGGGCCGCGCCCGCCACGACGCCGCCGGCGATGAATGGCTGATGCTGCCCGCCGGCACCTGCGCCCGGATCGCGGGTGGCAGCCTCAGGTCTGCCGCACCCTGAGCGGTGGCTGCGGGACAGCGCGATGAAAGAGGAAGGACAGACACTGTCGGCACCGCACCGGCAGAAGTCGGAACGTATTGCGGCAAGCATGGCACGGAAAATCGCTGCGGGGCTAGCAGCGAAGCTCGCCGCGTTGGGCCAGGGCATGCAGTTGCCGCCACGAGTACGGCGGGAGCTGGAGCGTGAACAGTATCTGAGCGAGTTGCTGGTGACCTCACTGCAACTGCTGGTGCTGCTCCTGTTCGCGGTCCTTTATCTCGGAACGCCCCCGGGCTTTTCACCCGACGCGCCCATACGCGCGGTACCGCTCGGCATCTCGCTATTCGCGGTGCTGGCGTTGGTCCGGCTCTACCTTGCCATGACCCGGCAACTGGCCAACTGGATGGTGGGACTAAGCGTGGTAGCCGAAATGGCGGTCCTGATCTTCGTCATCTGGGCCTACCACCTGCAGTACGAGCAGCCAGCCCAGATGTACCTGAAAACCACCGAATTCGCCTACATCTTCGGCCTAATCGCCTTGCGTGCCTTGCGCTTCGAACCGCTCTGGGTGGCGCTGTCGGGCCTCACGGCGACGTTGGGCTGGCTGCTGTTGCTGCACTACGCGCTGACACAAGCGAGCGGCAACCCTGTCACCTGGGACTATGTCACCGCATTGCGCTCGACCCAGATCCACTACGGAGCGGAGTTCGACAAGCTGCTTTCCATCCTGATAGTCAGCGCCGCGCTGGCATTGGCCCTGGCCAGGGCGCGCGGCTTTGTGGTCAAGGCCGTCAAGGGCCAACTGGCGGTCGCGGACCTGTCGCTATTCTTTGACGATTCCGTGGCCCATCGCATCACCGACTCCGAAGCAAGCGTCATGGTCGGCCACGCCGAGCTGCGCGAGGCGTCGGTCATGTTCCTCGACATGCGCGGCTTCACCCAGGCGTCTGCCATGCTGCAGCCGTCCGCACTGATCCAATTGCTGGGCGAATACCAAAGCCTGGTTGTGCCGATTGTCAAAGCGCATGGTGGCAGCATAGACAAGTTCATGGGCGACGGCATCCTTGCCAGCTTTGGCGCCGTCACTGCTGACGACCGCCATGCGGCAAATGCCTTGCGTGCCATCGATGCCATCATGAAGGCGGTCGACCAATGGCGGGTCCGGCGGCAGTCCAGCGGTCAGCCTGCACCTGACGTTGGCGCGGGCATGGCAAGTGGCCCGGTGCTGTTCGGCATACTCGGGCATGGCAGTCGCCTTGAGTACACGGTGATCGGTGATACGGTCAATCTTGCGGCCAAGCTTGAGAAGCAGAACAAGAGCCAGGGGACGCGAGGCCTCACCACGCGAGCCAGCTATCAGCGGGCTCGCGTGCAGGGCTATCCTGGCGAGAAGCACGTCCTTCCCGAGCAGTCTGTCGGCGGAGTCAGCGGCACAATGGAGCTGGTAGCGCTGGCACTGGCATCCGATGCCTGATTCATGTCGAATGCCATGCCGCATGACCTCCTTAGTAGTGCATGCCACCACCATGAAAATCACCGTGCGAGCTACCCCCATTGTGAACCCCCTGTAGAAGCCCGCCATGGAAACCACTGCGCAGGCGCCCAACACCGCGATTCGCGTTCCGAACGTACTGAAGCTCCCACGGCACTTCCTCAGGCGTCCCTCGATTGGCAGATATTGCGGTAGCGCGTCTAAGGCGGTGCCACGTGGTGCGCCGTTGATGTCGATGTCCTGTTCGCAGCGTATTTTCGCAGCAATAGGAAGCTGTATTCGCAGTTTGGCAGATAGTGAAACACCGACCCTTTGCGCTTGCTGATCAGTTCCTGCAGGGGCGGCGGAATCGTTGCCCCGTCGGCCAGAATGACGCCCCAGCCGACTTTGGGACGCCGCCAGTCACCGAGCCAGGGCACCGTGGTCCGCGTGATGTTGCCGCTCGGCTCGGGGGAGAAACGAAATGCCTGAAGCTATCCGCCTGATTGTCGTCGACGACCATCCGCTGTTCCGCCAGGGCGTGGTGCACTCACTCAACGCTTCCACCGAGTTCACCGTGGTCGGCGAAGCTGGCAACGGCGAAGACGCACTGGCCCTGGCGCGCGAACTATTGCCCGACATCGTGCTGCTCGACATCAGCATGCCCGGCTGGAGCGGTCTAGTGACGGCCGAGAAAATCGCTACGGCGTGCCCGGCGACCGCAATCGTGCTGCTAACGGCATCGGAAGACCAGGACATGTTGCTGGATGCCTTCAAGGCCGGTGCACGTGCCTATGTGCTTAAAGGCGTGTCTGCTCAGAAGGTGCAGGAAGTGCTGCGCGCCGCGCTGCAGGGCGAAGTCTACGTATCGCCTCCGCCGGCGTCGGAGATGCTCGCATCGCTGACACGCAGCCGCGCGCCTGAGCCGCCGCAGGAGCTGACCGACCGCGAGCGCGCAAGATCTTGAGCCTGATCGGAGTCGGCTTGTGACCAACCGCGAGATCGGTCAGCGCATCTTCCTGTCCGAGAAGACAGTCAAGCACTACGTCACCAACATTCTGCAGAAGCTACAGGTTCGCAGCAGGGTGGAAGCAGCCCTTCTCGCATCCCAGCGCGAACGTGTTTGAGACACAGCAAGCCTTCGCTTCTCGATTTTATTGAAATTTCTTGGAGACAGCTTGCAGCTACCCCGGCAATTGCAGCGAAATCAAAAGGATCTCTAGTGGCCCAGCCGCGCTAGCGCCTCACGCATTGGCCCCAGCGAGACCTTGATCACGCCATCGAGCGGTGTATCCATTTCTAGAATCAAGAGGATCGCCCCTGAAGCTGACAGCGCGCACAGGAGAAAGGCGACCACAATCGTCCCATTTCTCGGCGCAAGCAATCCGAATGCGCCAAAGATAATGGCGAGCCACGACACCAGCACGACCAGCAGCGGCAGGGCAACGGAGCCTTCCCTTTGCAGCAGCGCCAACGAGCGGGCCGCGAAGACTTCCTCGGAGATTCGGAGGGCGCGCGCCTGGATCTCACGTTGCGCGGGGGTGGTGGGCGAGAGTTCCGCCACCTTGCGCTGGAACGCCTCCACGCGGGCGCTGATTTCCGGGTTGGTCAGCCGTGCCGTGCGCCCTGCGTCGTCGGATGCCAGCAGATCGACCCACAATGCATAGTCGCGCCGGAGGGTGGCACGGAGTTCCTGCGCCGGAGGCCCATACTGGAACAGCAGGCGATCAAGGCGAACAATGCTTGCGGCATTGTGCACAAGGTCACCCTTAACCGTGTCGAACGTGCTTTTGGCCGATGAGATCAGCAGCCCAAGCACCAAGGCGGCAATGGTCGCGATCAGCCCGGTCGCTAGCTTGATGGCGTTGCTCGATTCCTCGCTGAGGTGATGCTCCGGCAACACGCAGCGCAAGTAAAGGCCGAGCATGGCGGTGGAGAAGATGCACAGGAACGCGATCATGGCGATGACGAGTTGGCTCACGCTTCCGTCCTCCGCTCAAATATCCATTGCGTCCGCAGACCGTTTGTGGCGTTGCCTCGCTCATTTCCAGGTTCGGCCGGCGCTAGATGCGCACCAGTCTTGCAAGCATTGTAGGTAAGGGGCGCGCCACTTCCAGAGTGTCCCGCAGGCGCGCTTGCGATTTGCCGCGCAAGCTCATCGCGAGCGAAGGACCACGAGCCCTTTTGGACGATGCTGTGCAATGCAAAGCCAAACCGTTCATAGACTGCGCCGGCCTCCACCGCCACCTCCGCCTTCGCTTCCACCAGCGGTGCCGGTGGTAAGGATTGCGGTTGGGGAAAGTACGCCGCGATGCGCGGTTGCAGCACGATTTCCAGCACATACGCGACCAGCAGCGAGGCGAGCGTACCGACTAGGCACAGCAACATGCGGCCGGGTTTCAGGCAAATAAGCCAGTACAGGATCGGATTATGCGTCGCGTACAGCGCGTAGGAAACCGGCGCCAGCCAGCGGAACATGGTAAACGGCGCCGCGCCCAGGCGCCTGAGACGTGACGTGTCTGCCCGCTCACACAAGCCGATGCCTGTCACGCAGATTACCAGCGCGGCCCCGAAATGCCGCACTTGCCCGAACGGCTCCAGTCCCGGCGAGACGTAGGTGCCCGCCAACAGCGCGCGCACGGCCGGCAGCAGCCAGATCGCGGTGCAGGTCGCCTGCAACAGCAGCGCAAAGCGCTGGCCGCGGAAGCTGACGCGGCCCTCATCCAGATACTGGCGGCAGATCTCGAGCCCGGTCCACCAGATCGCAAAGTAGCTGGCGAACAGGCCCGGCGGCGACGGATACACCAGGTACGACGCCGTACCGGCAAGTGCGACTGCTGCGACAATGCGCCGCTGGGCGCGCGGCCCGGGGTGGCCGCGCCGGACACATAGCAGTGCAAAGCCGACGTAGAACCACCACTCGTACGACAGGGACCATAGCGCGCTATTGCTGCAGAACGTTGGGAACCAGGCGCCTCGCCTCATGCCGACCTGGTCCTGCAGCATCAGCAGGTTCGCCAGCAGCGGCTGCCCGCGGAGGCAGGCCGGCTCGTTGGTGGCGACCGCGACCAGTGCCGCCACCGCCAGCGCAGCGAGGGAGATCGGATAGATGCGCAGGGCGCGCGCGCGAAGGAATGAGGCCATCGTGGCGTGGGCACCCGGGCGGGTCTGCGCATAGTTGATGACGAAACCCGAAACCAGGAAGAAGAGGATCACCGCTTCCTGGCCGAACTTGAATAACAGCTCGAACACCGTGCCCTGCAGCGGGCTCAGGTGGTGCAAGAACACGTACGCCGCTGCAAAGCCGCGCAGGCCCTCGAGCGTATCGAGCTTGTTCATGTCGAGCCGTCAGTCTTGTTGTGGTCGCGGCACGGGCTCTCGGCGTTGGGGCGCCGGGCGCCGCCAGGACGCCATGCCGTTGTATGAACAAGTGTAATGACGCGCCCGGGGCTGCAAGCGGTGGGGGGATGCCGCTTTGTTGGGTACCTAACGGATGGTCCTACTTCAGTCGCAATGGTTCCAGCAGTGCACTGTCGAGCCCTGCTTGGCCTTTACCTGCTCTGCGTGTTGCCGGAGCATCACCTCAGCGAGGAATCGAGCTGAGCAACCCGGAAATCAGTGGGCGCGTGACAAACAAAGACCGGACACTGACTAGCCGCCAGCGCGGGCCAAATCTTCAGCCGGATGCCTGCCGCGCCGGCATAGTGCGCTGAATGCCGAGGCAAACAGCCGCTCGCAATGGCGCAACCATGACTGCCGCAGCACGGCGCCCGGCGACGGGCACTGCTGCACGAGTTCCGTATCGGTCGACACTTCAGGCTGTAATGCGGGCAGCGCGAGAATGGCGTGCCCTCTGTGCTGGGCCAGCAGTTCCTCGCGACTAACTTCCTGCACCCCGCCGTCCCAACCTGGCAGGGCGACCAAAAACCGTCCGTGTTCGCAGCGCTGCAGCAAAACGCACGGCCGGTTCTTGCCCAGCAACAGGATGGCCGGCAGCGAGGTGTCCGGGATATCGTCGAGGTCCCGCTCTACCAGCCGGGTCGACAAGCCGGCGCGCGTCGCCGCGGCGCAGAGCAGCGGCAACGTCAGGCCCTGCCCTTCCAGCGGCAGCCCTTCGAGTAGTACAGCGGACGGTACCGGCCGTTGCAAGGCCCGGTTCAGCAACAGCAGGCAGCCCAGCATCGGATCGTCCGCCCCCGTCAGCCGGCTCATTGCGGCAGGCGGCTCCCGGCGGCCAGTAATGAAATACAGGTGGGAAGTGCCGGGATGCGCGGCGGACTCCGTCCTGGGTCGCTGTGTCCGCAGCGATGGCGCTGATTCAACTTCTATGTCTTTTGCCGGCGCCTCGCACAGCGCAAGACTAGCCGACGCGTGCCGCGTGCGCGGATTCCGTTCACCCATGAGAGTCCCCCCGGCTTCAGTGGTGTGATCTGTACTGCCAGCATAGTGCACTAGGGGGGCCGATCCCATCATGCAAACAGGCTAGTGCAGCCGCGGCAAGACTGATTCAGGATTGAGGCGCACCTTTGGGCCGCGCACGCACGCGCGGGCTTCGACATTTTCCGGCATGCACCGATTCGGCAGCGTCTCGCACATTGCCCCACATGGCTCATCCTTCCTCGCGTTTTGATGGCGGTATCCAATCGCCGTGAAACCGCCATGCCCCTGAAATCCTTCCGTCTGCACGGCAAAGCGATCGCAGCGTTTGATGCCAAGAATCATCGCAGCCCCTGCAGAGCTGCGCACCGTCCATCGGGAATGGATGTAGCTTGGGATCCGCAACGGCGCCAGAGATCTCTATCGCGTGGTCGGCGCGGCTGGCGGGAACGCGTGGCTTGAGGCCATAAACACCATGCGGGAGCTCGGCTTCGTGGATGAACTCGCGGGCGGCCACCACTCGAAACAAGGCTGTGATGCGATTGTTTCTTGGAAAGCCTGACACGGCCATCGCCGCCAGTTCCGCTGCGGTGCGTCGCCAGTACGGCGCGTGCCGGCTCCAGCGAGCTAAGGGGCGCGCGACAAAACAAATCCCCGCATTCCGTTGTCAAAGACCTTTGTGAAAGGGGTGGTGCGCTTAAGAAGGACGTTATTTGTGCTGCTGAGTCTATAGCCTGCGAATCTTTGATGCTTGTGAGCCTTTCTGGACTTGAGTGATTTCGAACTCTACTTTTGCGCCTTCATCGAGCGACTCGAATCCGGTACCTTGGACTTCCGAGGGATGCGCGAACAGGTCTTTGCCGCCGTCATCGGGCGTAATAAAGCCGTAGCCCTTCTCGCTATTAACCACTTCACGGTACCTGTTGCCATTTCATCCTCGAAGAGCATGCAAACTTGCTGCAAGGAAAGTTGTAGAGACGATGCGCTCCAACGCGTGATTCACTACCCTCAGCTTTTTGAGTGCAATGCATATCCTTTCGCCTGGCCAGCTCCAAGAAGTCCTTCGCTAGGGATTTACCTTTGGCGATGGGACGCCAGTCCCTCGGGCGGGAACCGCACAGACGCGAGCGAGCCGTTCCGCCTCGGCAGAGGCTATAGGCCCATCCAGAAAACGTCGCGGCATTTGGAATTCCGGTCGATGCCATGACAACTACGCTAAGGACCAAGGAAGAGTTCGGCCACGAGATACCTGGGTGAATGAAAGGTACAGCCCGCCGCTGCGTGGCTGTGAATGTGGAGACTCGCCGCCAAGAGGCCATATGCCTCAACGCTCAGTCAGAGCTCTGATCTCGTTATTCACTTGCCCCAGTCCCTCATCGGCGGGCTGTATTGAAGAGGCTACACAATGGAACTAATGCCCGGCATGAGCCATAAGGATGACTTTTGGCCGGCCGAAGAACTCGAGGGTTACGAATAGTTCGGGCGGGGACACCTTGTGTAGGCTACCGGCCAGATTCGGCACCGGCAAGCACGACAAGCGAGACAGTGTCCGCTTGCGCCAGATCGCATCAACGCTGACTACTATGCCGACCGCTCAGTGCACTGTTCTCTGGGACTACGACGAGTTATATAGCGACAGCCCTTGGAGCGAGCTCGAAAGAACTCGCGGGCAGCCTCCGCCCGGAAGCAGGCTGCGATGTGATCGTTTCCCATCCGTTTGACATAGGCATCCCACCAACTCGGCGTTTTGATGGCAGGCTTGTGCGACGCCAGCACGGCGCGCGCCTGCTCCGGCGCGACGAAGGCTCGCGCATCGCAATCTTCCCGAATTGCCGCCGCACGGCCGAGCAGGCATACCCGGCTGCTTTGTCAGATACCGGACGGTGAGCTCGATGCCGACACTTCCTCATGTCCGCGGCTTCGATGTAGCGGCTGTCCGGCTCGCTGTTTTCGAGGTAGGCAGGCAAGGAGAGCCAGAGCTGGAAGCCCTGGAGGCGCGGTATGTCCTCGACTGACATTTCCTGCCCGTGCCAGACGCCGCCGCCGGCAAGTATCGTCGACCGCTGCATGCTGCCGGCATCCAGACTTCGATCGGTGGTAGAGCGTACCCTTGCCTGGCTGCACTCATTCCGCCGTCTGCGCACCCGCTTCGAGCGTCGCGCGGACATTCACGAAGCTCTACTCAAGCTGGCCTGCTGCCTCATTTGCTGGCGCACCCTTCAGCGTGACGATAGTTCATTTTGAAATGAGTCTTAGGCCCTTCCCTAGAACGAGTGCCGCGCGGCGATGGGCTTCCCGCGGTAGTACAAACTGCCGTCACAGCACAAGACGGCTGTGCACCTGCTGGGCAACGCACGGTCGCGCGCGACATCATCAACGCAATCATGGAAGCGGCGTGAGCTTACTCATCTACCCACGTAAACGCAGCGCCCAAGTCAATCAGTTGGGTTGCATAGGCTCGCGCGGCAGCCATGGCGTCGCCATCGGAACTGAAAACGCCAGGAGCAGCGAGAAAAATCGTCCTCCGATCGAAGATGTTCGTCGGGGAACAAGAGCCGTAGATTCGCACGTCGCCAGTCCACTGGCCTGGTCCTTCGGACTTAGCGGAGGCCTCATAGCCAAAATCTCCGTGTCGATGGATCGGACCAATCTTCGCATCGACCCAGCGCATCCCAGCAGATGCAGCTACCTGCGATGCCTCTTGCGCAGTCTGGTAAATGTGTGCACCGAGATCAATGATATGGTCAATTGCCACATCATTTTGGTGCTCGGTTACTACCAGACGGGAGCTGTACCCCCCATCAGCCAGCAGCTGCGGATCGCAATTGATGGTGTGCCGCCTGTATGTCGTACCCATCTGACGCTCCAAGTTTCTGGAATCCTAGCATGACCAAAGAACGCCCTATCCTCTTCAGCGGCGCCGCGGTGCGCGCAATCGCCAACAACGAGCTAGGCGTCATGTGGGCCTTCGAGCTGGTCAACATACCTCTGAGCCCACGAGATGCCTTCGCTCTGGGCGCGTTCATTCCTTTCGTGAAGCCCGAGCACGTCGGACTCCCTGACGGTATGGCGGCCTCTGGTCACGCGCCCCATGGATGCGAACACTCCGTTCCCAGCAGGTTTTGCGAACCCCTCGACGATGTAACCTCGATACCTTTCGATAGACATGATAAGTCCCCCTCATATCAACAACTGAGGAGCCGTCGCGGTCAATTCAACGGCCATTTAATACACCCTAGCACGCGGCGGGCGGCTGCACAGCTTGGAGACCTATCTTTGGAAACCCCCTCGTCTTGGGGGTGGTGCTTAAGGAGATCTGAGCATGAAGCGCATCTGACCACCCTCAACGGAGAGGTCGGCTGCGCCCTCTCCTACTGTGCACAGTACCGCTGGTTTGCTGATGCCTGTTCTTGACCGGCACGAACCGCATGCCGGGCGGCGTTACGGCCTCGCAAATGGCCGCCGCGTCGCTGCGTCGTCCCATTCTGGCGCTCCAGGAATGACAACCGGGCCACAGCTGAGAGGCCAATGAGCCACCTAGAATGTGCGCATGGTGTCCGATCATCTGCCTGCGACCGCCATCCTTCACTCGCTGATTGCTTGTGCAATCGGTGGGCATCAACTGCCTTGGCGGTTAGAGCCTTCATCGCCAGTTGTGCGTTGGCGTTTCGATGCGGCCCGATCAAGGGATGATGCATTGGCGCGACGCCCCTCTTCAGTGGGTATTTCCTACGCAAGACACAGAAAGGCAATATCAGACAAGTCGAATGCGTTCACCTATTCGGCTTTCGGGACGCCCGCTCTACACAGCGGGCGCTTTTTTCTGGGGTGCCAAGACGTAGAGGTCCGCTGCCGTTAACTCCTTGGGAGACATAAATGCGTACGCGAATCGTTCGCGTTGTACCGGCTGAACATTGCTGGGCACTCGAAATAGAAGGCCTTGCGGAAAGGCCCCAGCGATTTTCATCCCTTGAAGCTGCAATAGCCGCCGGATGGGATCGCGCCAAGCGCGAAAACGCCGAATTGCACATACACCGCCAAGACGGAACGGTTCGGTTGCGCAGCGGTCTCGCAGACGATCCACTCGGCGTAAAGGTGTGATGCCGTTGCCGGCCGGAAGCTGCCAGCACCAATCCTGGACGATCTACGTCCGATGCTACTGTGCGAGCGGAAGGCTATCCCGCGCGAGCGCAGCTGGCACTTCGAGATCAATCACGACGGGTACTGTTGGCACTACCGGCAGCACGCAACGGATCCCGCAACGGGCGAACGCGCCCTTTGGTTCCCGGGCTTGTCACTACACCGAGCTGCCGCGCGCGCGCGGCGCAGCCAAAGATCCCCAACAGGGCACGCTGCAGGACCGGCGCCATCGCCTGATCAAACCAGCTCGACCTAAGCGCGCGATTTTCCGTGAACGCGACAAGGCGAATTTGACCTGCTTTACCATTGGATAATGGGATTCCGTACCGCGTATCCTCGATGACCTGAGCAGAGTTTAGTCTCTCCCAACCAATTAGCGCGCCCCTCGCCTCATTTTGGCTCTGGCATGACTTCACGGACCTTAGTGAGTAGTCGGTCGGCGTCGGCTTGGGCCAGGGCGCGCTCTGGGCGAATCTCTTCGCACTGATAGGTTTCGATCCGCTCATTGTTTGGGGCGATGCGCAGCACCAGCGTCACGACTCCCTTGAAATGCTCGCCCCAACCGTTGTTCCAATGGAAGGGTAAATGCCTTCCAGCAAACAAGATTGCCTTCCATGTCATCGATTCCGAATATCACATTGGATGACGCCAAGAGGTCCGCGACGTGTGCTGGGCGGACTGCGGAAAGCCATGATCTCGAGGTTGAGCTGGATCGGCGTGTTGTTCGTCGTCGGTTGTTGAGGCTATCCGTTGCAGCATGCCCCGTATCGCCGGTAGGCGGACGTCAACCTGCAAGGCTGCATTATCAAACCTGGACCGAACCTGTAACGCCTGCATTTCGGCTATGAGCATCGCCTCGCTATGAACAAAGACTGGCGTTGTGCCGTCACAGATCAGTTCGTTCATCGGCACATCGTCGTCATAGGCGACGATCAGCACTCCGGGCCAAAACACCCCGTCGGACACCATTTCGACCCGAGGGACTACTTGATAGCTGAGGTACATGTCTCTCCCTTCACCGTCTTGGCGGTGCTTGAAGGCTCTCTGGCACTTTCGAGATCAATGTTGCGCTACGCATCCAGGATACGGACCCCCTCCACGGGAGGGTGTCCTCGGGGCGCCTGATACCAGATGCTCTGCTTCGGCCTTGCCCCTATTGCACAATGCCGCGCCGGGCGCTCCCGGTGCGCTGACGGGCTTTACGCCCAAGACGCAGCGATGTGAATTCTTGAGCAAAAAGGCTAGCACTGGCGTGGCCCTAGAACGCTTGCAGGTTCAAATCGCCATGCTGGGCGCCAAGCTATTGCTACGTGATATTCGAAGCCTTCAATTTGTAAATAGCATTCTCGCCCAGAGATCCCTCGCCTTTGCGCGTCCTCGCTCGTCACGTGATGGCCCAATATGTCAGAAATCGCCCATCCGCACACAACCTAACGCCTCATACCTGCCGTTACCGCAGGGGTGCGCATATGCAGAATATGCCAGACCGTAACGCTGTGGGGAGTCGGCCATAGCCAGTGATCAACCTGAAAAAAACCGGGATTACAGCGGGGCGTTTTCTCCGGTCTGCGCAGCGGCGGAAGCAATGCAGCAAACCGCTGCTCCTGCAATTAAATCAGCTTTGATTCTTAACTAAGCGGTTAATGTGTCCACATGTTGCGCTGCAGCAAGCAGGCTTTCCCGACTCCCAAGCCGCCCGGTCTACGGGTGCATAACGCCTCAGCTTTAGCAGATCGCCGCGGCAATCCCTCCCTATTGGCACGCAACGACGGTCATTTTGCCGATGTCCAGCGAAAAAACACGGAGATTTCGGGAGTGCTGGGCGTACCAGCGATTCGAAATGCCTATCTGGCAATGCAACATCCATGTGTAAGCAAGTGTTAAAATAATGGCGTATTCGGCACATATGGCGTGTATTGGGAGCGCGGTTTGGGGAAGTCCCTAGGGATCAAAATAGAGCATTTCCTCTAATCTCTTTCCTCGGTTTGCGCGCTGCCACGGCGGCTGCCACGACCGCTTGGCAACCACGCTCGCTGGTGACTTGCAGCCTTGTGGCTGGCACACCCGGCAGCCAACAAAAGGGGAACCAAAAGTCATGTCTTTTTTTACTTCCGATCAGTTTGCGGCAGTCCACAAGAACAACCTTGGCAATCTGGCTAGGCTGTCGAATACCGCTCTCGAAGGGATCCAAAAGCTGGCGGAACTAAACCTGCAGGCAGCCAGGGCGACCTTGGCCGAGGGGCAGGAAGGCCTCAAGGCAGCGACAGCCGGGAAGGACCTGCACGACGCGCTGGCGGTGCAGGGCGACCTGTCTCAGGGCGCTGCGGAAAAGGCCATCTCGTATGCGCGCCGCGTGTGCGAGATCGCATCACAGGCTCACGCTGAACTGGCGAAGACCGTTGAAGAGCAGTACGAACAGCACCATCGCAACGTGCAGGCCTTCGTCGACGCCTTCGTGAAGAATGCCCCGGCCGGCTCCGAAGCGATTTCCGCTTTGCTGCAGTCGACGGTCGATGCCGCCCACCATTCCTACCGTTCGGCGCAAGCCATCACCCAGCAGGTGGCGGACCTGGCCACCGCCAATCCTGCTGCAAGTGCTGATGCCGCCACGAGCGCGGCCCGCCAGGCAACGCCACGCTCCTCTAGGACGTGACGCGGCGCCGGGAAGGCCGGCACCCACAAACGAGTATCCCGGTTAGCGACCAGCTCAACCCTGCCGCATCGCGCTGGCAGGGCGTTAGCTGCTGCGACGAACCGGTCAGGTCGGTCTGTCATTCCCGGCAGGCCCAGGGGTCTATTAACTTCAAAAAAGAGAGAGTCAGTCAGCATGATGAAAAGAATCGCGCTGGTTACCGGCGGCATGGGCGGCCTGGGAGAGGCCATCTGTATCCGGTTGCACGACGCAGGCCATAAGGTGGTGGTCACACACTCACCTGGCAACACGAAAGTGCGGGAGTGGCTGGCAACCATGGCCGTGAGCGGCCGCGAGATGCACGCGTACGCGGTCGACGTGGCGGACTACGATAGCTGCCAGGCGTGCATGGCCCAGATCCTGGCCGATCTTGGCCGCGTCGACATCCTGGTGAACAACGCCGGCATTACGCGCGACACGGCGTTTAGGAAGATGGACAAGCCAAACTGGGATGCCGTGATGAGGACAAACCTTGACTCGGTATTCAACGTGACCAAGCCGCTTTGCGATGGCATGGTCGAGCGCGGCTGGGGCCGGATCATCAACATCTCTTCGGTCAACGGTTCCAAGGGCGCTTTCGGCCAGACCAACTATGCAGCAGCCAAGGCGGGCATGCATGGGTTCACCAAGGCATTGGCGCTCGAAGTCGCCAGGAAAGGCGTGACGGTAAACACTGTATCGCCGGGCTACCTGGCCACCAAGATGGTGACGGCCGTCCCCCAGGACATCATGGAAAACAAGATCCTGCCGCAGATCCCGATGGGGCGCCTTGGCAAGCCGGACGAAGTGGCTGGGCTGATTGCCTTCCTTTGCTCGGAGGATGCGGCCTACGTGACGGGTGCGAATATCGCCATCAACGGCGGGCAGCATATGCACTGACGTACCGACAGGGCAGTACGTCGGACATATGTTGACGGACCCTGCGGGATCGCCGATCGTTGGACGCTGGAGTGGCTCGCCGGCGTCCGCGTCGGACTAGACGATGCGGCCCCCTGTTGCCCGATGACAACCCAAGCCCAGTTTGAGAAGGTCCAGGAAAGCTTCGACTCGGCCGTCGTCTTGGGCGCGTTCCGGCCATGGGGCCTGTGGCACAGGGCCCGGAAATGGGGAAGGCTGGTTCCCGTCTACCACCACGTGAACAATGACATGGAGATCGGAGCCAGCGTGTAATCTCGCTGAGCTCGCTTTTGTACCGTCTCCAAGGGACTCTCCTTCTCCTACTGGAAAAGTGTCAACCTTATTCAGGACGGGTCAGTCTGAAGAAAAAAGCCCGGTATCTTGCGGTGCCGGGCTTTGAAACGGACTAGGACTGTACAGACATCTGGAACGGGTGCGTCGGAAATAGCTTACGCAGCGCCTTAGGATTCGTATCCAAATACGTACGCATGCCATCAAGTTGCACGGCAAGGTAATGGTCAAACACCGCGGCTTCGGGCGACACTTCTACACGCTCGGCCGCCTCAAAGGCTGCCAGCACCTTTGAGCGATCGACGTCAGCGCCCATCCACCCGAACACGCGGATGAACGTGTGCACCTTCTTGCCACGCGGCAGAAGCTTGGCGGCCTCAGCCGCCGAAATGAAGATCTTCGACATGGTCATGGCGGATAAGCACTTCGACCTCTGATTCTACGGACAGAGAGAGCCAACGCTATCCCCCTCGCAATGAGGGATCAGTCCTCCCTACAGTGCGTGACACCCACGACAAGACCCTGGGACTCGGCGACGCGTCAGGGCTCAAGCTTCGGAACCTTGGCGATGAGCTCGTCTGCTAGGGCGCGCAGTAGGGGGCAGCGCGATCTGTACTCGTGGCATTGGTACCAAGTGCGGCATATGAAACAGACAGCACAACCCCTTTCGGGAAACGGGCATGGTTAAGAAAGAGGCAGCTTCTACCGAGCCGACAGCGCCACCACATCGCATCGGCCTCGTCGACCAAGTCAGACGTTTGGGAAATAAAGAATTCCCGCTCATACTCACCTTGCCGCAGCACTTCGCGCTTCTTGCGCATGAAGGCGCGCTTGCACTCCGGATCATATGGACCGTCCGCCTCGTCGGTGAACTGCGTCTGGAACGACTGCCCTGAGTCCTGCGCCCTTGCTAGAGCACAATACCCCGGGTGAGGCATTCGTTCGATGCATGAAGGCGAGCACGGCATCAGCGGCCTGGCGTAGGTTGCGCTCGTCTGCGATGCGATGCATCATCTGCCGGATCGCACTGGCCGACAACTCCGGCACCATGCGTGAAAGATCCGCCGCCGACATAGAGGTGCCGTGCGCCAGCACCGCGGCGTAGACCATCAGCAGCTCACTGCGCGAATGCGGTTCGCGACCCACCAGGAGCCAGTAGTGCAGTTGCTGGAAAACCTTCAGCAAGGCGATCAGGCCGCCACTGACCGAAATCTCGCCGGGCAAGGTGATGCTGACGCCCTCGGCCGGCGCGCGGGGCGGCTTCCCATCGTCGCCCTGAACCTCGACAGCGATGCTGACCCACCAACACCGTGGGCGCGGAGGGTGTCGCGGTCTCTGCCGCGCAGGTAGTAATCTTAGAACTTGACTACCTCACGCGGCAAAGGGCGAGTCGATACCGACCATCAGACGGTGCCGATGACAGGTCGACAAACTTGGACCGCCACTCAGGACCTCGAAACAAGCGCCAAGCGTTGCGTCGGCCACGGAGCCACCGACCCGATGTTTAGCGAGCCGTCATCCAAGCCGAATGCCGGGCGACATTGGATATCCGCCTGCACGTCCATATGGGATCGTCCCCTACCCCGCATTGAACCCGATCTTGCTCAGGTCTGGTGATGATGGCGCTGTCGGCGGTGCGGCTGACCTTAACTGAACGTTGTTTGTCAAGATGACTGCCCGCGAAGGCAGCTGCTTGCCCGAGCTGCGGGGCTGCCGCGGATCAAGACGTCTACGTTGGCCCCATTAGACCGAAGTTTGAGGGCCAGAAACGCAGCTAAGCGAGAGATGGCGCGCCTTTGCGCCATTTTTTGCGTCCTATTTGTTCCCATGTAAATCGTTCGATGTTGGTGCGATTTACCTTGAATTGCAGGTCCCTTTGGCTATGCTTTAGCCCATGTATATCGAGACCGTCCCCAATCGAAACTCCCCGCCCGCGATCCTTCTGCGTGAGGGCTATCGTGAGGGCGGCAAGGTCGTCAAACGCACCCTCGCCAATCTGTCGCACTGGGATCCGCAACTCATTGAACACTTCCGCATCTTGCTCAAGGGCGGCATCGCCGTTGCGTCAACCCAGGCGCTGATGAGCATCGAGCGGTCGCTGCCACATGGCCATGTGGCCGCCGTGCTGGGCATCGCCCGCCGCTGCGGCCTGGCCAAGCTGCTTGACCCGGCGCCCGCCCCGGTGCGCTCACTGGTGCTGGCCTTGGTGGTGGCGCGCGTGTTGGCGCCGGGCTCCAAGCTCGCCACCTGGCGCATGTTGCAGCCGCAGTGTGCAACCCATTCGCTGTCGCAGGTGCTGGGGCTTGGCGCGTTCGAGGTCGAGCGGCTCTACGCCGCGCTGGACTGGCTCGGCGAAGCGCAGCCGCGCATTGAGCGCAGCCTCGCCCGCCAGCATCTGAGCGACGGCGTGCTGGTGCTCTATGACCTCACTTCGACGTGGGTCACCGGCCGGCACTGCGCGCTTGCCCGCTACGGCTACTCGCGCGACGGCAAACGCGATGACCCGCAGATCGTGTTTGGCTTGCTGTGCGCCGCCGATGGCTGTCCGGTGGCGGTCGAGGTGTTTGCCGGCAACACCGCCGATCCGGCCACGCTGGCGGCGCAGATTAGCAAGCTCAAGGAGCGCTTTGGCCTGTCTCAGGTGGTGTGGGTGGGCGATCGCGGCATGATTACCGCCGCGCGAATCGAGCAGGTGCTGCGCCCGACCGGCATGAACTGGATCACCGCGCTGCGCTCGCCGCAGATCGCCGAGTTGATCGAGGAGCGCGGCCCTTGGCAACCCTCGCTGTTCGACGAGCGCGGCCTGATCGCATTGGACAGCGCGCGCTATCCGGGCGAGCGGCTGCTGGTCTGCCGCAACCCGGCGTTGGCCGAGGAGCGCGCCAGAAAGCGCGCCGAGCTGCTGGCAGCCACCGAAGTGGAGCTGGCCGCGATCGCGCAGGCCACCGAGCGCACCCGCAATCGCCTGCGCGGCCAAGACAAGATTGGCTTGCGCGTGGGTCGCGTGATCGAGCGCTATCGGATGGCCAAGCACTTTGAGCTGGTCATCACCGAGACGAGCTTTACGTTCACCCGCAAGCAAGAGCAGATCGATGCCGAAACCGCTCTCGATGGACTCTACGTACTGCGGACAAACGTGCCGAGTGAACGGCTATCCGACACCCAAACGGTCCTGGCCTACAAAAGCCTGGCGCAGGTCGAGCGAGCCTTCCGCTCGATGAAGACGGTCGATCTGCAGGTGCGTCCGATCTATCACTTCAGCGAGTCGCGCGTGCGAGCGCACGTGTTTCTATGCATGCTGGCCTACTACGTCGAGTGGCATCTGCGCCAAGCGCTTAAGCCGCTGCTCCATGACGATGAGGACCTGGCAACGCTGCGTGATCAGCGTGCCAACCCGGTCATGCCGACGCCGCGCTCGGAGGGCGCCGAGGCCAAAGCCGCGCGCCACCGGACCGACGACGACCTGCCCGTGCATAGCCTGCAGACGCTGCTGCAGGACCTTGCCACGTTGACCTATAACATCACCTCCGCCTCGGTCAGTCCACAGACCAAGATCGTCATCACGACCCGTCCCACGCCATTGCAGCGCAAAGCCTTTACGCTGCTCGGCATCGACCCCGGCTGTTCCCAGTAGCCAACCCCTGCCGCTCGAAAATCTCTCGGCACTTCAATAGGTTAGCTTGGTCACCGAGTCAAACTTCGGATTAGACACGGCGAACCGGCTGGCGATGGAGGTCGAACATGCCCGGCAAAGAGCCGCGCTCCAGAGAATCTAGCGGCCGGCATTGACGTCGACATGGAAGCGCTCGAGAGCGCGTGGCGAGCAAACCGCTGCTCACAGCGCCAGATGTGTTTCTTTTTTCAACCGTGTTCGGATTTGCATCAACGGTCTGCGCTGGTGAATATGGCCGAATATTCTTGAGTCTGCCACCGCGGCGCTGCCATCCGTGTCCCACCTTGAATCTTCCCTACCAAAGTTGGATGGCGAACGACACTGAGTCACATAGGCTTTCCTAGTGATGCCCGTATGAGCTCAATCAAACGACAAAACAGCGTCAGATGAGTTCTTAAGCATCACTTGCAGCGCGGCACAGCCGACGGCGATCACGATCAGACGGCTAATCGTGACACGGCGCTGTGGCCTTATGAGGGAGACAGCATGTTCAAGCATTTTTTACTTCCAATCGACGGATCGCCCCTGCCAGATGAAGCGTTCCATAAAATCATCATATTTGCCAGAGAAACTGGAGCGAGAATCACTGTGCTTCAATTAATTTCCAGTCATGATGACCTGTCGCGAGGTGACACTTCCGTGGATACGATGAATCGCCTCGCGCCGGATGCACCGGATTCCACTTGCGGCTACTTCAATATGTGGGAAAGAGATGCGACTGCAGCTGGGATAAAATGTGACACGATTCATGCGTTCAGCGATAAACTGAATGAAACGCTCATCAAGACCGCCGAAGACAACGGGTGCGACTTGATCCTCGTTGCATCTAGCGGATGGGGTGTGCGCCGGCTCAGGATTGACAGCGAGGGGGAGAACGTAGAATTCCTCGGCAGGGTCCCACTGGTGATATTTTAGAGGCCCCTGACGGAACGTGGCCGTCGGGCCCCATTCTGGCCCGAGTGCGCACGCAGAACGGTGAATCAAAATAACTTAGGCGCTTGCTCGGGTGACATTCATTGCACAGCCCTATGCGCATTAGCCACAGTGACGAATGCTATCACCTGGCTTGTCTGGTGCGCCACCTTGGACTGCGTCTGCCTGGCAGGTCGGACGCCCTAGTCTTGGGGTAACTCGCATTGGTGGGCCGCCCATCTGCGATTCGCTGCGATCGCAGATGGGCCAACAAACTGATGGAAGGCGTCATGACCACGTTTATTGTCGGATGCAATCTGCGGAAATCTGGCCGGAACTATGCCGATCTATACGAAGCGCTCAAGGGCTACCCAATGTGGTGGCACCACCTTGATTCCCTCTGGATCGTCGTTACCAACAAGACGGCCATACAGGTTCGGGACCATCTGAGGCAGTATATCGATGTCAACGACAGGCTCTTGGTGATGAGGTGCGAGCGCGAGGCCGCCTGGACAGGCTTCGAGGAAAACGGCTCGGATTGGCTCATGGAAAACCTATAGCTCTGGTCCCACAAGCACAATATTGGTGTCGAAAGTGAGTCGCAGCGAGAACTTGCATGCGCGAGCTGTTATAGCACCCCTTGCGGCCGAGATCGCAGCGGCCGAAGTGCTCTCCCAGAGAGCACGGCGCCAACCGAAGTTAGGGATTATCGGCATCCTGTTGCTGGGCAAGAACCGGCCGTGCGTTCTGCTGCAGCGCTGCGAACACGGACGGTTCTTGGTCGCGCTGCCAGGTTTGGGCGGCGGGGTGTGCGAGGAACTGCTGGCCCAGCACAGAGGGCACGCCCATTTTCGCGCTGCCCGCATTACAGCCTGAAGTGTCGACCAATACGGAACTCTGGCAGTCGTGCCCGTCGCCGGGCAGCCATGCTGCGGCGGTCATGGTTGCACCATTGCGAGCGGCTACTTGCTTCGACGCTCAGAGCACTGCCGGGGCGGCAGGCATCCGGCTGAAGATGTGGCCCGCGCTGGCGGCTAATCAGTGTCCTGCTCGGTCCGAGGCCTGCGACGGCGTCGAGAATTGGGTACGCCGAGGTGGAGTCCATGCCCGATGGCGTGAAGTTGGGGGGCATGCCAACAATCGCCCAAACCGCTATCACATGCGCGCATCCCACGCGGTGTGGCGACAACTCCTCGGCGCCTCCCATGGCCCTTGTGATAGCAGGCGTATCCCCTTCTCAAAGAAGCCGTGAACCGCGGCCTAAACTTCCTTCGTGTCGAATATGAGCATGTCAACGCCGGCTTGGGCAAGATTGGCGCCGGCCGGGCTTGCAACCGGGCCGCTGCTAACCTCGTAGCGTCGCAGGCCGGCGATCTTCCTCTTCACCGCCGGCACCGCCAGCTTCCGGCGACCCGCAGATATACTTGCCGGGAGACAAGGGCGACCATGACAATGATGGCGCCGATGCCGAAGGCTCGGACTGCAATTTGGAGGTATTGCCCCATGGCGAAATTGCATCGTATAGCGGGAGGTAACTGGCGATGAGACTCTACATGAGGATGTCTCGAGACGGTGCCAACCCGTACGCGCCCTTCCCGCTGGAGGTCCTAACGGCCAGTTCCCCGGCGCCCAATGTTATCAGCGACGGCAAATGGGTAACCTTATATAAGGGCAGAGAGGAAGTATGGGTATGTAATGCCAGGTATGCAGCCGCCCATTTCGACTTTGTACCCGTTCCAACTCACCACTCGTCGATGGTCGACCACATGCGAGGTCGCACCCGACTGCGAGCCTCTATTCAGCGCCGGAGGCTGCGTCGGGAGTTCGCCGGCCTGCACCCTGAGCAATCAAAGAGTCGCAAAGAGGCAAAATGAAGCGCTGGCTGGTGGCCGCGAGTCTGATTTGCCTCGCTGCGTGTGACCACCGCCCCGCTGATCCAGCGCGATCCAGCGCACCAGCGTCTGCCGCGTCAGCGGCGCCAGCCTCATCCGCCGAGGCGCCTTCCCCTACCGTCCTTAAGTGGAATGAATTCAAAGCCAAGGCTGGCTTTGATGAGGCCACTCCAGAAGAACAAGTTCTTATCTGGGAAATCTACCGGGACCAGTTCTTGCCCGCCATTGCGGCCGACCAAGGCGTCACCGTCGATGAAATGAAGCGCCGATTCGAAACTCAGGTGCCCCGCCCGACGCAAGGCGAGGCCGGTGGTGAACGTTTCTTAGGCTCCCGCTGCACCCAGGACTGCTCAGGGCATGAAGCGGGCTACTACTGGGCGGCGGACAACGATATCTCCGATCCGGACGACTGCACCGGTGACTCCCAAACCTTTGTTGAGGGCTGCCAGGAGTATGCCGAGGAGCGTCGAGAATCCAGCAGCAAGTCCGAGAATTGAGTCCCCCTCAACATGTGCTCTCCATATTTACGACGGAGACAGAAGCCATCAAGCCCGCGTAGCCCATTGCTTGAGTGGCCGGGACAACTCGGTAAGTAATGCGAACCATAGCCCCAGAGCCATCAATGTCCGCCTTTCTCTCACCGACAAGTTTCGTGCCCCTCTGCGGCGACACGGTAGGCACACTTCATACGGGCGCATTTGCGGTCTTGCCGCGTGGATTAGCCACGGCTTTGTGCTGCGACCTTCTGTGTCGAGGAAGACCATGCCCGGTGATGTTCGGTTCGCAATAAAGAGCGGTGGGATCGTTGCGCCGACTCGCTTTTGGGCGGTGTTCCCACCTTCCGTCATGCTCGCCAAGTCCGGTGACCCTCGCGCAAAACAACTGACTTAAATAATATTAAATTCAGAAATAAACGCGCTAGAATTGACAGCGGCAGCAAAAATATAAGCAAACGGGAGATCACACCATGTCCAGGTCAGGACGTTGGCACGGGCTACCCCTTTGGGGCGGTAATGCGCGGCAACCCGAGAGGGAGCAAGCGGTCCTGCGGGTGTCGCTGGCGCCGATTGTGCTGCTCGCTTACCTCGCCGTGGCCTTGCTGCAATCTACACCAGCCGCGTACGCCACATCTAGCGTGCTCGCGCTCTACCTGGCGTATGGTGTGGCGACTTATGTGGCTGTGCGGCGCAAGCCTAGCCCCTCACGCATACGCTTGGGCATCACGACCGTCATCGACCAGGCCTGCGTCATTTTGGCCCTGGCAGTGGGAGGTCGTGTTTCGTTGCCCCTGCTTTGGGTTATGTTTTGGTTTTTGGTCGGCGCCAGCTGCCGCTATGGCATACGCATGCTGTTCCTCTCATGCGCCGTCACGCTCGGTGGCCTCGCAGGCCTGCTGTACTGGTCGCCCTGGTGGCAGGCGAATCCGGAAGCCGGCATGGGTCTAGTTTTGAGCGTTGTCGCGACATCCGTCTATCTGGCCATGCTGGTTCATCGCCTAGAGCGACAAGCGGCCACTGACCCGTTGACGGGGCTCAACAACCGTCTTCGCCTTGAAGAGGTCATCGCGCAGTCCCAAGCAGGCACGCCACGCCACGAGGCCGGCCAATCCGCCTTGCTTCTCATCGATCTTGACGGCTTCAAGGAGGTCAACGATACCTACGGCCATGCCGTGGGAGATGCGCTGCTCCAGCGCTTTGCCAAGGCGCTGCAAGCTCGTATGCGCCGAGGCGACACGCTTGCGCGTCTGGGGGGCGATGAATTCCTGGTGTTGGCACGACATATCCATGCCAAGGCGGATGCAAGGGCAATTGCCGATAGTATCCACACCATACTCAGCGGCTTCCACGCCATTGATGAGTACCCTGTAACCGTCTCGGCCAGTATCGGCGTGCGCATGCTGGTCTCCGGTCCTCTCGAGGGCCCACTCGACATTTCTGTGCTCTTGCGACAGGCCGATAGCGCCATGTATCGCGCCAAGGCCCGTGGTAAAGGACAGACGGTCTTTGCGGATGAGGCAGACTTTGCACCGAACGGCGTGTCGGACCGCCATTCGGCTCGGCGGAAAATCCATCAGCCACTTGATAATGTCCTGGCGGCATGAAGCACTGGGTGTCGGCTTCCAGCCAGGGCATGGATGCCGGTCTAAAGCGCACACCGCCAAGACATTATCCCTGGCCGCCGCGCTAGCTATAGACCGCGGGCACTCAGCCATAGGGTCGTGTCCACCACCGCCGGCCCGTAACTGGCGAGGACTTTGCTCGGAGCATCCCAAGACGGCATCCGGATTCAAGCATTCAAGCTCGTGCTAGCGGCGCCGTGAAAGTAAAGACGTGCTGTATCACTTGCGCGCCGCTGCAGCCCCGCCCCAGTTTTGCCGGAATCCCGCATTCCTTGGGTGACTAGCAGGGACGCGGCCAAATAAAAAAAAGCGCCGAACAAGCAACTTTCGGGTTGCCTCCATTGGCCATCTTCAGGCCAGTCCATCTTAGGACGTGGCGAAACCACTCTGGGGCCATGAACTCCCTGTGGTTATTGGTGGTTAGTGTTTCCCCGATTGTCTTCTCGAATGTATGCACTAATAATCCTGCCCTTGGCTGGCACCACATTGGCGCATCGACGCTCCAGGGGACCATGTTCAGAACAACAAGATAGGAAGTCCAGATGTTTCGATTCGAGTATGGGAAGACCAATGTCTACGCGCAGCTTGGCTTCGCGAACGCCGAGGAAATCCCGCTCAAAGCGGAAATCGTGAAAGACATTACAGTGTGTATCAAAGCCGCCGGTATTACCTTGTCTGACGCGGCAGCCATGCTTGGGACGCTTCAGTCGGATCTCGCGCTGGTTCTCTGCGGTAAGTTTCAAGACATTCGCGCAGATGAGTTGCGCAGTTGGCTTGCACGTCTTACCTCACGCTTGTGGTAACTGCCGCATGACTGTCTGCGGTCCGCAACCCTGTCTTCACGCCGTTTGATCTCGCTGTTGCTTAGCTCTCTCCCATGATAGCCGTCCGCCCTCGACCTTCACCACGTTGAGGCCACCGGGCCGGTCGGCCCCAGCACGGTCACCGTCCTGGTGCTGAGGCTGGTCACTGCCATCGTTTGGAGAAGCGCACGGCCAGCCTGCCATTGACAGCTGAGCTTTCGCCGCCAACTTGAGGAGTTGCCGGAAGTCGCTCTGCGCCTGCTCCAGCGCTTCCGGGTCCAATGCGCATGCTTCAGGGGCAGCAGCTTGGCTTTCATCCGGATGTCGACGGCGTCGACAGCCTGCCGCATGGTTTAAACGGTAAGGTCCCGCATAATTGATCATTGGACTGCGTGAGCGCGCCGGACTGACGGCAGTCAGGCGCGCATCGGTTGCGGCCCCGGCTCGAATACGGCGCCGGTCTCCATGCGGCTGGCGAGGAAGGCGGTGATCTTCGCCGGCGGCAGCGGATGGCTGAAGTAGTAACCCTGCACTTCGTCGCAGCCTTCGCGGCGCAGGAATTCGAGTTGCGCCTCGTTCTCGACACCTTCGGCGACCACTTCCAGGCCGAGCCGGTGGCCGAGCCCGATCACCGCGCTGGTGATCTGCGTGTCGCTGCGGTTTTCCGGTATGTAGCGGATGAAGCTGCAGTCGATCTTGACCGTATCGATCGGGAAGCGGCTCAGGTAGGTAAGCGAGGAATAGCCGGTGCCGAAGTCGTCGATCGCCAGCCGCACGCCCGTGCGCTTCAGGCGCGAGAGCCAGCTCGAAGCCTGTTCGGCATCGCGCATGAGCATGCTCTCGGTGAGTTCCAGCTCCAGCAGGTTGCCCGGCAGGCCCGCTTGCCGCAGGGCATCGAAGATGGTCAGCCTGAGCGACTTGTCGGCGAACTGCCGTGCCGACAGATTGACCGAAACCCGCACCGGCGGCAGCCCCTGGGCGCGCCATGCGGCATTCTGGCGGCACGCTTCGCGCAGGGCCCAGGCGCCGATCTCGACAATGGCGCCGCTCTGCTCCGCGAAGGGAATGAAATCACCGGGCATGACCATGCCGAGTTCCGGGTGATGCCAGCGGATCAGTGCCTCGACCGCCGTGCACGCTCCCGACGCGAGCGCGATGCGCGGCTGGTAGTAGAGGACGAATTCGTTCTGCTCGAGCGCGCGGCGCAGGTGCGATTCCATGTCGATGCGCCGCTGCAGGGACGCGCTCATGCCACGGCTGTAGAACTGGTAGCCGTTCTTGCCAAGTTGCTTGGCACCGTACATTGCCAGGTCGGCATGCTTGAGCAGGGTCTGCCAGTCGTTGCCGTCCTCGGGGAAGGAACTGATGCCGATGCTTGCCGTCATGCGCAGTTCCGATTCGTTGATGACAAAGCCTGGCGCGAGCGCAGCCTGGATCCTGGCGATGGTCCGGCCCAGGAGCGTCGGATCGCCCTTGGGATCCAGCAGCACGACGAATTCATCGCCGCCGAAGCGGGTGATCAGCTCCACGTCCTGCAGACTCTCGCGCAGCCGGTCGGCCATCACCCGCAGCACGGTGTCGCCGGCGTTGTGGCCGATCGTGTCGTTCACGACCTTGAATTCGTCCAGATCGACGAAGATGACATGCAGGGTCCGGTCGCTGGCGCCGACACGGGTCAGCGCCTTCTCGAACTCGGCCTTGAACATCAGCCGGTTGGGCAGGCCGGTCAGGGCATCGTGATTGGCGATGAAGCGCAGTTTCTCCTCGGCCTGGCGCCTCTGCAGGAAGTGCCCGGTCTGGTTGGCGATGCTGCTCGCCATCGCGAGCGCGTGCGCATCGGGGCTGCGCTTGGCTCGGGAATAGAGTTCGACCACGCCGAGCGTCACATGGCCCCTGCTCAGCGGGAAGGCGAACACCGTCCGGATGCCGCCCACCTCGAGCCATCGGGCGTGCGCGTGCCGGGCTATCGCGTTACGGCTCGCATACCATTGCGGCGCCTGCAAGACCGCTGCTTCGGCCGGCCATGCGGTGCGCTCGGCGAGCCAGGGCTCCAGCGCCTTGACGCGGGCCAGGAAGACCGGCGGCAGCTTCAGTCCGTGGCTGTCGTCGCTCGGCCAGAAGGCACCGGCCTCCCAGTCCATGCCTTCGAGCAGCGTGTGGACGATCTCCTCCAGCACCTCGATTTCGCTGGTGGCGGTGGCCAGATGCAGGGCAATCTGGTGTTCCTGCGCCTTGGCCTGCTCGGCGGCCTTGCGCTGGCTGATGTCCTGCGCGGTTCCCCGCAGCACGAAGCTGTGCGGCGCCCCATGTGCGTGGCCGATCAGGTGCAGCCAGCCCCGGCGTCCGCGCCGCGACCGATAGGGGCACTCGAACTCGAACGGCTGGCGGTCCTGCAAGGCTGCCCGCATCCTTTCCTGCAGCACGGAGCGATGGCTGGCGTCGATCGCCTGGAACAGCGCTTCCGGGGTCGGTTTGTCGCCGCGCCAGCCGAGCAGGCGGGCCATTTCCCGGGAGAAGTACGCAATGTCCTTGCCCAGATCGATGCGCCAGTCGCCCAGGTGGGCGATCTGCTGCGCCTCTGCGAGCGCGGCTTGGCTGTCGCGCAGGCTATGCGTCATCTGCTCGGCCACGGCGACGGCGCGCGCCCGCGAACTCGACAACGCGTAGGCCAGCCAGCCCAGTAGCACGCTGATGATCAGGCCGGAAATCACCACCAGCGCCGGCAGGTAGCGCTGGGGACCACTGATGGCCTTGGCATCGGCCGCGAAGGCGATCACCCAGCGCCGACCGCCGAAATCCCGCTGCACGTTCTTGACCAGATCATGCTGGCCGGCGCCCGGGATTGTCTGACTATGCGTCAGTGCCGTCACGCCATGCACGGCACTGGCATTGACAGCGCTGCCCGCCGTGCCCCGGCTGCGTCCCCGGGCAGCCAGTCCGGTCACACTGTCATAGAGCAGGTTGGCGGCGGAGGGGGCAACCGGCGCCTCCGCGAAGTCTCCGGCGTCATACAGGCGGAACCGGATCCGGCGCAGATTCTCGTTGCTGACCAGGTCTTTCAGCAGGTCGTCCACCCGGATCCCCGCGCCGACCGAGCCGATATAAGCGCGTCGGCGCGCTTCCACGGAATCAAGGTCTGGCACCTTGCGGTACACCGGCAGGCGCAGGGCGATGCCCACATGCGGGTTTTTGGCCTCGCTGAAGATCAGGCGACCGCTGCTGACCGACTGCCCGGTATCGCGCGCCCGTTCAAGCGCGGCCAGGCGGCGTGGCTCGGCGCCCATGTCGATCCCGATCGACGCCAGGTTGATGTTGAGCGGCTCGACATAGGTCAGCACGAAGTGGCCCGGCCGCCGGCCGGGTGGGCGGACGTTGAACGTCACGCCCGCTTCTTGCAGGATCGGATCGCTCCGCTGCCGGACGACAAAGGCGTCGATCTCGGCCGCCGGCACATACGGCGCGTAGTTCAGCGTCTGGAAACCGGGATAGCGCTGCGGCAGGTTCAACCCGCTGACGAAATCGCGAAACTCGCCGCGCGAGACATGGTCGCTGGCGCCGAACAGCGCCTGCATGGTCACCAGTACGTCGGTATAGAGCCGGATCCGGGTATCGATCTGCTGGACGACGTCGCCGGTATCGTTCTCGAAACGCAGGCGGACATCTTTTTCCAGCAGGTCGGTGCAGAACGCATAGACAAGCGCTGTCGTCAACACGCCGAGCAGCACGGTGCCCGCGGTGATGGGACTCGGCCCAAGGCGTGCAAGCGGGCGCAGCATGCGCGCAAGCGTCTGGCGCAACTTTGTTTTCCCCCCGGATGTCGATGGCGGCAATGCCGTCGAACGACCGTCGTCAACGACTAATGCGAAAAACGCACTTATTGGCCGGGTGCTGCTATTCGAAACCGGCCCTTTATATGTTTTTACAATCTATAACAAGCCCGAGGTTACGGGCACTAATTTGTGCGTTGCAGAATCCCTACCTAAGCTGGGTATCTGGTTTGGCGGGCCTATAAGCAAGGGGATAGCGGCAAGGGGCAGGCTTGCGAAGCCCGTTGTGTGTTCCGCATTTCGCAGCGGCATCGCCGGGCCAGACCAGCAACCAGTTGCCGATGCCGGACAGCTTTTTGATCTTGCAGTACCCCGACTCGGGTTGAGCAGCTTGGACGTTACGCCACGCTTGCTCATCCGCCGGGAGCGTTTGAACCATGATCCTCTCCCCAGCTTCACCAGATCGGTTGTTGCATTCTTGACTTGACGGCCTCAACCGCTCTCCTCTACCCCGGGCCTTCGCCCACGCGATTCCCGCTGCCGCAGCTTGCGCGAACGACGGGTAGTACCCCAAACGGACAGATCCGTCCAAGACTCGCCCATCCTTTTCAACTGCACCGAAGGCCTCGAAAGATGAGTCGGCGGAAAGGAGATGGTTGTTGGTGCAGGCGTCAGCGCGTTGGCCTGAAGGCTACCCCCTCCAGTCCGACTCGCGAATTCTGCCCAAGCTTGTTTCTTGAATCCTCGGCCCGCCCGCCCCCCGCTTTGGGAGTAATCCGTTTTGCTTATGGCAACGAAGTTAAGGTTGCGGAGGATTGACACGTTTTCCCCAACGCATACAACCCGAGGCCCACTTGGAATCACCGCACCGACGAGGGCTTCCTTTCCAAATACGTCATCGTCATATGGCTCATACCGTGGACTGTTGCAATTTCGTAACCTTCGCATACAGCCCGCCGACGGGGACCGGGGCTGGAAGCGAATAACGACGGTCGGAGCGCTAACAGGGTTGCCGGAAATCGCCGCCCCCTCTTGATCGCGGCTCTCACATTCACTTCCAAGCAACGGCGGCGGGCTGTCTTCTTTTACAGAGACTTCAGCATCAGGTGCGCCGGGCCGCAAGACTACTAACTCCTTGGAGGGATGGCTAGCCCTCCGCTTTGCCCTATATTTTCTTGGCTCCCTGCACCACCACTCTTTCGAGCCAGGTCAAACTGCCTTGATCAGAAAAATCCTGTTGGCCGCAGTTCTCTTCTTTGCGTTTCGGGCCATGGCGGGATGGATAGATGGTAGCGGAGGCCCGGTACCGGATAGTGCCGCCCGAAAATCTTCTGGCGAATTCGGCGTTCACCTTGTATTGACGGGAGATGCCAAGGTATTCCGGGAGACGTGGAATCGCCCGGGGACGCCGTCCCTCCGCACCACGAAGACCGTAAAGCGGGGGGAGTCGGTGAGCGCCATCCTCCTGTTTGCTGGCTGCAAACCAGGCAATGATGGACGGTGTCACGTGGACGTGAAATACCGTCTGATCTCACCCGACGGTTCGAGCCAGGACTTTGGCTCGACTCCGGTGTCTCGGCGAACGGCACCGAAGCCTGGAATTATGGAACTCGGCGATACCGTAGTGACTCTAGAATTCACCCGCGAAGATCCCGCGGAAAGGTATTTGTTCGTTGCCACCGTCACAGATCACAATTCCAACAAGACAATCGAGGTGTCAGCGCAGGTGACAGCCATGGATTCATCAGTTTAAAGAGTGGCCGGCCGCAATTGAAAATTTCTCCCAATTTGCTCTAGAGAGCTGAGCGCGTCATCGAGTAGCCTAGCCAGTTGCCATTCATGTCCATCAAGGGCGCGGTCCATCGCCGTGCCCGTTTCACCGACAAAGAAGGAGCTACTGATGTGCCTGCGCCGTAAGTCAGTGATGAAATCCATGATATGGGCTGGCAGCGTGCTTTTTGGCGCGTTTGCTTTGGCCGCTCCGGTACAACTTCCACCGGAATACGTAGATCCGGATCAGATCACCACGTCCGGCATCTCTTCCGGCGGCTACATGGCAGTACAAATGCATGTGGCCTACTCCGCCCTCGTCAAGGGCGCCGGGATCATTGCAGGCGGGCCGTATGCCTGCGCGCAGACGGGAAAAGGAGAGCAAGCGAACCTGCAACGCGCGCTTGGCCCGTGCATGGCGGGGGACTATTCCATCTTCCAGCGTACATGGTGTTTCTGGGGGCTTGCAATCTGCGCCGGCACGGATGCACCCGACGTAGCCCTCTCGGTCGAGGCAACGCGCAAGCGAGCGAGCGCGGGCGAGATCGATCCCGTCGCCAACCTTAGAACTCAACGCGTTCTATTGGTCTCGGGGATGAGTGATCATACAATCAAGCCGCTGGTCATGAATGCGTTGGCGGCCTATTACCGCAACTTTGTGACGGTGGAAAACCTGCGTTATGAAACGATTCCGGAGGCAGATCATACCTTCCCGACCGATTCCTACCGCGAAGGCAACCCCTGCTCGAGTTCCGCCACGCCTTTCATTAGCGATTGCCGCTTCGACGCTGCCGGGCGGATCCTGCAGCATCTCTATGGGAACCTTCAGCCTCGTAACGAAAGCCTGCCACGCGGCCACCTGATCGAATTCGACCAGGCCGAGTTCCTTCACGCCCCAGAGAGCCAGAGCATGGCTCGCACGGGTTGGATCTACGTGCCAGAGAGCTGTGCGTCAAAGCGCTGCAGTTTGCACGTGGTTTTTCACGGCTGCAGGCAAAGCTTCTCCGAAGTCCAGCGAAAATTCATCGAGCATGCAGGCTACAACCCATGGGCCGACACCAACGACATCTTGGTCCTCTATCCCCAGACCATTGCATCCGCTGGCACACCTTACAACCCAAAGGGTTGCTGGGACTGGTGGGGTTATACTGATCCGGAAAGATGGGATACGAAAGACGCTGTCCAGCTTAAGGCGATCAAGGGCATGATTGATCGCCTGAAATCTTCCCGGTAACGCGTGCCTCATACGGCCGTCTTAGAGAGCGACATTGTTGCGAACATCCGCACGAGCCAGCGGATGAGGTGCGCGACGGTGATTGTCGAGCATGCGTTTCGCGACGCATGGGATTCGATTTGCGGTCAGACTCCGCCACGGCCAGGCATCGCCTCGTTGACCGGGCGAGTGGGAAGTCGGAGCCAGTCGGCAGGGACCTATTCCGCGCCGAAGTTGAAGACGGGTCGGTCAGAAGCTGCTCGTAGATCAGCAGGACCGAACGCCTCATTGAACTGCCGCCCCGCCCCTGCTCGGCTACCAGCTGAGTGTCGCCGGCCGCTGAGGAAAAAGGTGGCGTCGGTCAGTTCGTGCGACATAACCGGCAGTTATGTCTAGACTTTACGTCGGCACGGCATGCGCTCCCTCGTTTCGCCATCCCGCCCATCGAGTCGCACCTGGCTGTGCCCTGTGATGTCTTGTAGCTCGACGAATCGTTGATCAGGAAGGGCTTCAAGGTGCAATCGCTTGGGCCGCAATACGGTGTTCCGACCACCACGGAACTCGCCACTTCGGCGAAGCAGCTAGGTTCTTGCCATCGAACGACCCAACGGCTTGCAACTCGGACAGGGGCTGACTTTGCGGCCCAATTCATGTCACCTTCCGTAGTTGAGTCGTCCGAAGTTGACGTTTCGTCAGCGCAATCTTTACTGCCAGTTTGAGTTCAGCAAAGGCGGCTGAGGTGGGAGATTACATCCTCGCGGGATGTAGATGCGGTGTGGACGGAGTAACGCATCGCCAGGCAGCCTTCGTGAAGCCGAAATCAGATTCAGCTCCCCGAGTCACGCCTTGGTGCTCTGCCCCGCCCTAACTGACCCACGTGGGGCCGAGCACGGCCAGCGTAGTCGTACCTAGCCACGGGCCTTTCTACCGGAGCACGCTCAAGAATCTCTTTCGCGTGCTCAAGGTGGTGCCTTCTGCTCGGGCAGCGTCGATGCCTTTGATTTGATCGCAGCCGGAGGCCTGAGCCTCGGCAGCCTGCCACTAGTCAGCGCGGAAATCGCGTGAGGATGCTGGGCCCGCCGAGTGCTTGTGTCCGAAGGCGCACGGTACCGGTCCGAACGATTTCCGGACGTGCTCTTCGCAGAAACAGGTACGCCTGATGCGTGTCGTGCCACCCAGCCCTCTTATGTCGCACCGCAGTCAAAGCCGGCCGGTTGCCGATTGCCCGTCGTGGCTGCACAAGCTACCATCCCCCGCAGGCTTGTTGCGCCCGGTGATTCCTGGCCGGTCCTACAGGGGCGCAGTTCGACAACCAACCAGAACGCCGTGACGAATCAGCTCGACCTCTTCGAACATAGCCGCGATGTCATGCTTCGCAATGACGTGCTTGCAGCGCTTGAGCAACGCAATGCCGCCACCGGGCGTGAAGCACTGCGTCGGCTGGCCGCGGAATATCCAGCTGACGCGCTCGTGCCGACCCTCGAGATATTGATACGCGTCCTTGAGTATCCTGTCCATGAGCACATCACTAATCACATGGTACTACGTGACACGTGCGAGGCATGGTGTTCACCGAGCGTGCCGGCGGCACGCCGCGCATTCGGCGACGCAGCTGGCATGGCCTGGTGCATACCGCTGTGGCGTGCCGTTGCGCAAGCCGCCTCGCAATTACCGTTTCATCGCGAGATGCCGGAATGGCATGCTGCGCCGCTATGGATGCGCGCAGCGGAATGGACTGCGGCACGCGAGAGCATAAAATCGATCGAGTCGTGGCGACGTATTCCAATCACGCTTGCCTGGATGGCTGAAACGGTCTACCGGCTCCAGGGGCTTGAACCGGCGTGGCCGCTCCTGGCCGAGCTTTCCTGGTTGTCGCCGAGGAAGTTTGGCGCGCTGATGCAAGCGCTCGGTGATTCGTCTTTGTTGGCGCTGCGCCGGGTATTCGACGCGAATTTCGATGGTGAGGGCACAATCGATGATCTTGCGTGGTTTCCGGCGTGGGCATTGTCAGAAAAACCTGGGCTTGCCGCCTTTCTACGCGGGTCCGAGCCCTCGACGCGCACGTTACCCGAACAGGGGATGCGGATCATGCTGGAGTTATTGAGCCTTGAGCGCGAAGGCCGGCAGCATGATTTAGTTGAACGACGGAAGACTTTACGTGGGCTGCACGCGGGCCTCTTCGGCGCCTACATCCGTACGCGATAACTGTGCCAAGGCTCGTGTCTCGAACACAAACTCTGTCTCGAAGGAGCAATCCATGAGGCCGCGCTAAAACATGGGCGACGATGCCGACGCGACGCTCGGCGACATGATTGAGGATGTCTCTGCGAGTTCACCGACTGAGGCCGCGATTCACGCGAACAGGCGCGCCGCGATCGATGAACGAGTTGTCGCCGCGCGAAGCCAAGGTCCTGCGGATGCGATTCGGGCTCGATACGACCTCTGACCACACGCTTGAAGAGGTCGGCAAGCAGTTCGACGTGACCCGCGAGCGGATCCGTCAGCTTGAGAGCAAGGCGATGCGCAAGCTGATGCATCCCAGTCGCGCTGACAAGTTGAGGCCCTTTCTCGAGCGCTCAGCAAAGGCGAGGAGCACGCCCCCCCTTTCGACGCCCTACTCCAGACCCACTGCGCCGCATCGGCCCGATCATGACAGGACGCGTTTGCGGCGCGGAAAACTTACAGCGGTTTGATGTTCGCTGCCTGTTTCCCCTTGGGACCTTGCTTGACTTCAAAACTGACCTTCTGGCCCTCCTGAAGTGATTTGAAGCCGTTTCCCTGAACCTCGGAGAAGTGCGCGAACAGGTCATCGCTGCCGTCGTCCGGCGTGATGAACCCAAAACCCTTCGCATCGTTAAACCACTTGACGGTACCTGTTGCCATGTTCTGAATGTTCCAAGGAAGACTAGTTGTGACGCCACCGGCCTGCGCCAGACGTGCGGCTATCTTGTATCACAGGTGAGCCGTCGCCGACAATCCAGCTTTTCTCGACTTCCCTCCACCTGAACGACCAGTTGCCGCAGCGTGCGATCGCGCTGCAGCAGGATGCGATGTTCGTACAGCCATCGTTTGAGATCCTGCAGCAAGCCCTTGCGATCCTGTCCGCCCGAGGTCGCTGCCTTGAGCCCGCGCACCGCATAGCGGCGCTGATGCTCCGTCATCGCGCCGAAGCCGAGCGCCCGATACGCGCAGGCCCTGGTGCTCGACCAGCGTGTCGATGTGACATCATAAAGCGCGTACCGCGTGCCGAGATCGGGCGGCTCAATGCCCAATTGCTCGCCCCAGGTGTTGCCAGAGATTGCGCGGTACGTACCGGCAGGCATCGAGTGTGCGCCCCGTCAGAGAGGACTGAAGCCATGGCGACACAAGGGGATTTCGCCGATAGTCCGCCACGCAAAACAGCGGTCCGGGGGCAAGCGAAACTGGTGGCCCGCGAGACATCTGCGTTGGGACGACCACGACAAGCACAACGTTATCGAACCTTATCGCCGCGTCACGGCAACGCCAGCGCTCGTAAGGCCACGCATGCTGCGGCTCGCCGTCGTCGTCGCAATCTAGAGCGCAGCGGCAGTAGCCGGCCAGGTGCGGACGGTCGACATCGACGCCGGGATCGTTGACAATCGTTTTCCTTGCGTAAGCAAACAGGAGCCCACTTTGCCTCCAACGAATCTGCGTCTCTACGTCGATGCTCAATTCGCAAGTCCATATGCGATGTCGGCCTTCGTGGCCCTTCACGAAAAGGGATTGTCGTTTGAGCTTGTAACCATCGACTTGGCCAACAATGCAAACCTCGAACCCGAATATGCAGCGAGTTCACTCACGCAGCGTGTACCTACGCTGGTTCACGACACTCTCGCTTTGTCCGAGTCCTCAGCAATAACTGAGTACCTCGACGAGGTTTTTCCGGGCACCTCGCTGTACCCAAAAGATGCGATCAGCCGCGCTCGGGCGCGTCAAGTCCAAGCGTGGCTGCGAAGCGATCTCTTGCCCATCCGGCAAGAGCGCTCCACTGAGGTGGTGTTTTACGGCGCTTCCGCCGCGCCGCTATCTGCTGCAGCACGAACGGCCGCAGGAAAACTGTTTTCTGCGTGCGAGATATTGCTTACCGACCACTCGCCGAACCTCTTTGGCGAATGGTGCATCGCAGACGCCGACCTTGCGCTGATGCTGAACCGGCTCGTCGTGAATGGTGATACGGTGCCGGGAAGGTTTGCTGACTACGCTGCCCATCAGTGGCAAAGGCCGTCTGTTCAACGTTGGGTCGCCCTGAATCGCCCCCGCTGTGAAACCGTCGAACTTGCGGCGGGTGCTTCTGTTCAAGCTGGCGTATTGACTTAGGGCACACGGTCGGGTGCGCCGCTGAGTGTCCGCTCTTTGAAGATGCGACCGGCTCTTGTGGGTCGGCAACGGCCTGTCGAGAGGGTGTAGCGCCAGCCGGCATGTCCATACGGTGTACCTTGTGGTGGCGCGTCCATGGGTTGCATCTTGCCGTTACCAGCCACCGCCGCATATGAGCCCAACTACGAAGCCGGCCCCAAGTCGACGCGGTACCGGATCTGGCTGCCGGGCGAGCCCGCATTCGGCATAAGCCGGCCTTTGGCGAGATTGGCCGGATGGCGCCTACTCGTTCACCATGCTGACGGTGAACGAACGCGGACAAGCACCCGGTGATGAACAGGATGCACGCCCCGCGCAAAGAAAGGCGATCCGTCGTGATCGTGCCGCGGGCGCAGTGGGAGGAGTGGCTGGCATGCCGTGACCCGGAGGTCGCCCGGACCTTCATGACCCTCTTTCCGCCAGAGGCTATAGCCGCCGAGCCAGCGCCTATCGTGAGGCGGATCAAAGAGCCGCCACCCAGCGCCGATGCCCAACTGCGGCTATAGGCACTTTCGGGACTGCCTTGTCAGGCGGCACCCGATAGCAATCCCTACCCGCTGGCATAAATATGAACTGGGGGAGCAGGAGGATGCACCATGCCACGGCACATTCACGTGATGCCACGAGGCAACGGCTGGGACGTCACCCGCGAGGGCACGCCGCGGTCGCACTATGGCACTCAAAAGGAAGCTATCGCTGCTGGCTTGCGCTTTGCCATCCAAAACGGCGTGGAACTCTATATCCACAGCCCGGACGGCAGAATCCGAAGGCACGGCACGTAAGCCACGACCCGCGCACCATCAAGGGCGGATGCCGTGGCCAGCCGCGAGTACGTGGCCGGCCGGTTGCCCGCAGCTTCATAACGCCATGTCCCGCGGACTAGCTACAGACCGAGCCGGCACCGCTGCCGCCACACAATCGCTAGGGCGAGGCCATCAGCCGTCGCACCTTCAGGGCTCGTCGCATGGTGAGCGGGATGCCGCACAGAGTGTCTGCATCCTGGTGTGCCAACGTTTCCATAATGAAACGAGACGGATCCAGACTATTTACAACGCCGCTGCTCGCTGCAGCTATGCCGGGGGAACGCGGATCCAGGTTGGCAGATAGCGAGGAGGCGTCGTGAGTGAATTCAAGATGGGCATCCTGTCCCTAGTCCTGCTGGGGGGCGCCCTTTATGCTTTAGCAAGAGATACGGGCATGGATCTGCGCATTGCCGACATGGCGAGCCAACTCGTGCAACTAGGTACAGATCTGCTGCACCGGCTATTGCTATAACTGGCTGGTTCATGGCGTAGTTAGCTCCGTGCTCCATAGTGGACGGCACTGATCCGGCGCCGCCGCTGGCACTGCGATGGCACGGGAAGCAAGGCCGAGCTGATCATCCACACCCGCGACGGACGAATCGGCAGGCGCAAGCCCTTCAGCAACGAGTCGCGCGACATCGAGGGGTGAAGCCGTGGCCGGCCGGCAGCCGCCGACGCTGACCGAGCTCCTGCCTATGCTTCTGCCCGAGCGGAAAACCATCCCGCGCGAGCCCGGATGGCTCTTTTGCGCCAGGTTTTCGCTTGTTCAGACAGTGGCAGGATGGGCTGCAGCTCTATATGGGCTCATGCCGGGATAAAGTCGGAAATGACACATAAGCCAAAAAGTAATAAAGAACGTGGCTTTTATGCGGTCAATTGCGCGGTGTCAGTTGCTCCAGCGGCTCAATCTGTCGGAGCCAGCCTTGCAGCATTGTGACGCTGCTGCGTCTGCACGGGGGCGCATATGGTCATCCACGGCGCAGGGATGACAGTCGCAACCGGCGAGGAAAGTTTGCCGGAATTGGCGTTCGACACGCTGGCCAAAGTGCTCCTGGTTCTCGGATTGGCTTTCTGTGGCGGTACGCTCGGTGATCAGGTGTTTTACTTTCTTGGCCGCCACTATGGGCGACCCATGCTCGCTCGATTCCCGCGTTGGACGTGCTGTGCTTAAAGCTGTATCCGAGTCGTAATGGGCGTCACTCAGTCAGGGTAAAGACAGAGGGCGCAATCACCGCGCCCAACTTGCCAGGGAGCCTGGTGGCTACCGGTCAGGCTCGTATCGATTGGCGTAACGGGTGGGACTCACGCCATTGTATTGGCGAAACCATCGACTGAAATTCGAGACCTCGCTGAACCCAAGGGGGAGGCAATCTGGGAAACCGTCATATTTCGACGTTCGGCGGCTGAGGATCGACTAGGTGGCTCATTGGCCGCTCAGAAGCGGTAAGTCCAGGGAGGCCTGGAAGCGCTCGATGGGCAGCAGGGCGGGCATGGCTGGCTGAGGGAGGTGGTGGTTCGCATTGCGTCGGCAGATAATGAGCAGGCGGGTCGTTCCGCGGTGCGCCGCACCACAATCAGGTACAACGTTGCCCCGGATGTCCGTGCGGAAACGCTGACGGTGCAGTTGCCTTGGCGAAGCTGCGCTGCACGCGCCACACGGAGGGCCAGACGAGGCCCGGCGCGCCGATGGCGCGGATGTTGCATCGTCCGCATGGCTTCACCCAAGCGAAAGGAGCCTGTCATGGCCGAGTTCCAGCCAACGCGGTTTTCCCACGTCCGTCCCCAGGACACCGCCTTTGTCGACCAGGGTTTGCGAGATTTCTTCCTCTACCGCGATCTCGGCATTGCCGGGGCCACCGGCGGCCGGGTGCTGGCGCAGTTGGTCAAGGCCAACCAGCCGCCCGAGCATGGCACCGGCTGGCATCGTCACGAGGCCGACTTCCATATCGTGCTGATGCTCAAGGGCTGGGCCCGCTTCATGTACGAGGACAAGGAGACCAAGGTGGCTGCCGGGGATTGCGTGCACCAGCGGCCAGGCATCGTCCACTACCTGTTCGATTACTCGCCGGACATGGAGTACCTGGAGATCGTGGGGCCGGCCGACTTCAAGACCATCGATGTGGAAGGGCCTTGCGCGGTGCCTGCGGTCACGCCCTGGCCAACGGACCGTCCGGCGCCATAGGGCGTGCCGCCCACGCTGATCACTGCGTGCTCCCCATGATGGTGTTGCGCACTTGGGCTGATCGAATGAACATGACTTCCCCGTCCCGAAGCTGCCGCGGAAAGGGCGCAAGCCAGGCAGATGGTCGCCACCGAGCGCAGCTGGTTGATCACTAGACAAGGATCCGGCAGGCCCTCAAAGCGCCCTTCCGCCTCCAACCTACCTCCGAGGAATTTTTCCGTGAACGGGATGCCCGCCAGCGTCGATCCCGAGCGCCGCCCACTTGGGCGCCCAGGAGGGCGATCAGAAGCCGCCCATCAGGCGATCGAGTGCGGAGACGAGCAGTGAGCTCTCATTGCGTAGCGATCCGACGCGCGCGCCAAGGGCGCGCTTTGAGACCGCGGCGATAAAGGGCGGGTAGAAGACGCAACGGATACCCTGGAGCTCGAAGGGCGGGACCAGATCGGCTGGCAACCTGGACCCTGGATGCGACTCGGCCCGAATCAGCGGCACGACCACCGTGGTGTTGAGTCCCGCAAGAAATTCGCTCTGTACGTCGACCAGGAATGGCGCGACGCCCGTATCCTCGTTATTGACATAGACGTCGAAGCGCGCCATCAGAACATCCGATGCTTCGCCAGTGGGAGGCCGTGTTGCTCGACGAACTCGTTGTGAGCGGCGATGAACTCCGCGTTCTCGGCCGCCCAGCGACGACCCCGTTCGGCACGGATCGCTTCGCGCATCGCTTGTTCGAACACCCGCGAGAAGTTCAGTTCGAGCGCTTTGCCTTCTTCGTAGACGTCAGCGGGCAAGGTCACGTTGGTCGCTTTGCGCGACCGGACTTCGAGCGTTTGAGCCATGGCACCCTCCGTGTTGGTCCTTATGCGCATAATAGCCTATATCGGCCATGCGCACTCAACGGTGCCAGTGGCCGATACTTAACAAAACGCCTTAACCCCTCGACCGGTCAGTGCTGGCGTTCCGCCACCCGACAACCCCTCTCTGCCTCGTGGCCGATCACCGCTTCGCATCGGCGAACGACTGCCGAACTTAGGGGCTCAGCCCAAGACCATGGCCGAGCTTGGCCGCCAAAGTCATCAAGTGCTGGCAGAACTTCCGCTTCTCCTCTGGCACCCCTGGCTGGGCGGCGATCCATCCCTTGAACGCGCAGAAGGACTCGGGGGAGATCGCGGTCAGGCGCTCCATGATGCCCGTTTTGGTAACGACAATCGGGCTGACCCGACCGCCACGCAGGAGCTTGGTCATCCCATAGGACATGGCCGCCCCACTGTCATCCGCAATCGTGGTCGACAGCGTCGCTTCCGGCGTGCTCGCTTGCACGGCGCCAATGATGTCGACCACGAATCCGACTTCGTTTCGCCCGCGCACGCAGGCACCCATCCTGGGGGCGAGGATGAAGCTCGGATCCACGGCCTGGAGTGCGGGCAGGATGACTGACTCTGCGATGGGCTTCGCCGTGACGAACTGCACGCGCTTGTTGTAGAGCCCGAGTCTGACGGCATCTTCGATGCGGCAGCCCGCGGCGGACGCATAGGCAAGCATCGCGTAGTTCCCGATCACCGCGATCGTCTCGGCGAACGCGGCGAAACGCCCCCAACAACTGAACCAGAATCTGTGGGGCATTGCCAGGCGCGTAGGCGGAAATCTCGCTTTCGGTTCGCGTCAGTGCCAGCCGCTTGGCCGCGGCGCGGCCTGGGCGGGTCGCCCCCGACGCCTCCGCGCGCACGGCGGCCTCCCATTCCGCAAAGCGCTGACATGCAACGCCATACTGCTCCAACGCAAGGCGCTCCAGATGCCGGACTTCGAAGCCGCCGCATCGGAACTTGCGCGGCGCATATGCGGAGGTCGCTTGCTCTGGGGCCTCCTTCCCACTCGCAAAGTCGTGAGCCGCTTCGCGGGTCCGTCCCGATGAGGGAGCGGGCTGCGCCGGGTGCGCTCGTGTTGCCGCCTGCTTCGCAGGCGCGGCCGCCCGCGGCTTGATGACCGGTTCGCGCCCGGCAAACCGGCGCAGGTGATCGAGCTGCTCTTCGGCGAACGGCCCTTTTGGAAGGGTCAAGACCACCTTCGCAATGGCATCTCCCACCTGGCCAGACTTGGCATCACGCAGGCCCTTGCCGGCCAAGCGCAACGACTTGCCGCTGCCCGTGTTCGGCGGGACTTCGACCTCGAAGATTTGCCCCACGATCTCGATGGTGGTCTTTCCGCCGAGCCACGCCGTGATGCAATCGATCTTGACTTCGCAGTGGACGTCGAGACCCTTCAGGTACGTCGACCCGGACTTCACCACCCGGATGTCGCAGAGCAGGTCCCCGGCCGCGCCACCGAACTCCCCTGGCATGCCGCCACCGACTGCACGGAGAACGCGACCGGCCGGGGTATTCGCCGGCACTTGAATGTTGAAACGCTTGGTCTGTTTGAATGCAGCCTTCCCTTTGCACGCTCTGCAGCGCCAATCGACCCCCGATCCCTTGCATCTGATACAAGTGCGCTGCCCCCAGCCATCCGCAGACGGATACCACCCGTGGCCGTCGCATTTTTCACACGCTACGGGAGAGCTCGCTTCACCGGAGCCCCTGCAAGACGGGCAGGTGTCTTCAACTTTGACCTCGACGGTTGCCTGGCCACCACGGACCGCCGTGTCAGCGTCGATCGACGCCTTGCAGCGGATGTCCTCGCCTCGTACAGGTGGTGGTCTGGATTGACGGCGTCTCCGCTGGCGCTGGTGAAACGGCTGGCGAAAGAGGTCTTCGAAATTAGCGTCGTTTTCGTCCGGCCCGGCCCACCAGGGATTCCCGCTACGGGTCGCGCCATTGCCCAGGTCGTAAGCCGCGCGCTTCTGCGCGTCGCCAAGGATGCGGTTAGCCCTCTCGATTTCCTTGAATTTCTCCTCGGCCTGCTTCTTTTCCAGGGCAGACTTGCCGTGCTGTCGGTCGGGATGAAATTTCATCGCGAGCCGCCTGTAGGCCGCTCGGATCTCCGCCTCGGTCGCGCGAGGCGAAACGCCGAGAGTGTTGTAGTAGTCGATCATCACCGGCTATTCAGATTCACCTCGCTCATGGTCTGCGGGCCGGGACTGTGCTTCGGCAATCGAGACGGCGGACTGGCACAAAAAGATACCACTACCGATCCATCACGGCGGACGCACAAGTAACTATGTACCGATTGCGCCGCATAATGGATCGCGGGTTCAACTCCAGCGTGCGTGATTAGATCGCCTCTTGTGTCCCGCTTTCAACGCCCTACCCCGCGTTTAACGTCCGCAGCGCTTTTGTGAGTTCTCCGGCGACCAGTGATCCGACTCAAGGCGCAACGCCGAGCGTTCAAACAGCACCGAATCGAGGCGGCCCTGCAAGGTCGAGGATGCTCCACCGATCGTTCAATTTTCTGCTCGCTGCGTGATCATTTTTCGCTGGCAAAAGAACTGCCGGGAAAAATGGCTCCTAATCCTGTGTTGCGCGATGTTTATATCGCCGTATCCTGCTCCGGTAGGTCCTGCTACCACCCGCGCCCCTCCCCTTGGTGAGCGCGGGTTTTTTTTCGCGAACAGATGAACTGCGCGGCGCAGGCTGGATTGCCGTCAACGGCAACCTGGCGGATACTGAACGTGGGTGGCGCCGCAAGGTGTACCCGATTTCTTCTTGGACGTTCTGCGGCTCTCCTCCATGGGATCGAGGGCTGTTTTTTTTGGTCGCGCTCACTATCTGGCAACCTACGCGTCCAACTTGCCGACGGCGGCCGCCGCATGTGCGATCGATCACCGGATCTGCCGGTGTCATGTCGACCTGCGGGCGGTCTGACCTGCGCGTGCACAATCCGAAAGCGCGCCAGTCGTTTGCCTGCCCGCTGGCGCCCAATAGCGTTGCCAGTGAACCTCAACCGCCGTCTAGCCTCCTTCGTCTTGATCCGGACAAGTCAGGACGCTGGGCAAGAACTCTCCGTCGATCGTGGCTACCGCGCACGCACCGAGACCAAAGATGCGGCACGGTCCTGTGGTCGGATAAGCCGTGGATTCGTGGTGATGGCCGTGGAACGCTCGTTTCACTCTCATTGCTTCGATGAGCATGTCAATCGCCTCGAACCCGTGTGGGTGACAAGCCGGAGCCTCGTGGCTGACCAGGACATCCGCATGCTGACTCAATAGCGCGTTGTAGGTCTGCGGGAAGATCGTGCTGCGATGGCGCCGCGGCAGGCCACCCCGCCAGTAATTCCCCTTCCCACATTTGGCCAGATAGTCAGTGGCGCTCTCTACGCGCGATGGTTCGGGCGGCATCCAGACCTGGCCGCGAAAAATCCCCCCTAGCCCGGCAAGCCGAAGGCCTGCGATCGTGACCACCCTCCCATCCAGGTTCCGGTCGGCCAGGCCCGAGCCGAACAGGTTGTCGTAGTCGGCATCGCTGTCGGTGTCGTGATTGCCAGGAATCCACCACACCTGCGTCAGGGGAAGGATGCTGGCGAGCTCTTCATCCAGTGGACGCCTGGCCTGAATGTCGCCAGCGAGCACCACCGCCTCGGGACGGTGACGGTGGACGCTTTCGATCAGCGGGCCGAACTCACCATGGGGGTCACCGCAAATGAATACATGGCCTTCAGGCATCGTTCGTCGGGTTAGGTGAATTGTTTGAGTGAAGCAGGCGCTTCGATGACTGTGACGTGGGCAGCCAGCGGTGGCTGCGTCGGATCCGCGCGTCGCCGGCTGGGGTAAGCCGCGCCGCCCGCGTCTCGGCCACGGTCCGGGCGATCGCGCGCCGTACGGCCTCGTGGCATTGCGCACGCATGACGTATCGTGAGTGCTCCGCTCACAACGTGGCGGTCCTCGGTTACCCGGCTATCCCTGAATTATCACCAATTTACTTGATCAGGGGTTCGTCGAAGGCGTGACCGCGACTACGCCCAAGCAAGGATACTTCGTTCGCCAATTGGTGGCCGAGATCCATATCCACATGCGGTGGAAGAGACCCGTAGAGGATCGATTCGCCGTAGCAACAACCCCAGCTTGCCGTACGCAGAAACAGGTACGCTCGGCCGCTGGAGCCGCCCTGGCGGAGGGTACCCCGCATGAGGTTGGCCTCCCGTGCCCAGCCGTGATCCGGCGCGTAGTAGAGCCTATATCCTCGTGACGGGCAAGTCCTTCCCTGTTTTGACTCGGCGGCTTGATTCGTGCGCCAAGACACAGCTTGTTCTTGTTGCAGCGCCTCGTCGTTGGCACTGCGAATGAAACGGGCCGGCTGCCCATCGACCGTCCGCCTCTACGTCGCGAAATCACCGGCAGGCGCTTCCTCGAAGCCCATCCCTGAGTTCTCGCGCGCTACCGTGCGCTCCTAGCCTGAGAAAGTGGCTAGCGTTCGTGTTTCCGGATAATCTCCACCTGCTCATCGATGATGACCAAGAGCTCGACTACCGAGCCGGAGAAACGCTGTCGTACCTTCTCTCGTGTTTTGCGCTCGCTGGCCGAACGCACGAGCTCGTAGCTACCACCTTCTTGCGAAAGACGGATGACTCGCAGTTCCTTGCTGGGTGGAACCTGCAGCCAATAAGAATACCCATTCTTTATCCCTTTCTCTGCGCGTTCGCGAGGGATCAGGTATGGTCGGGCAAGCATGATCTCGGCGTGAATCACTTCAAAGGACATGGTGCTGCTCTCAAAAAACGAAACCCCTGCATTGCGGGCAGGGGCGAATTCTATTCTGGGGTGCAGAAGCTGAGATTTAGGCTTCTTCTGCAATCAGGAATCTCTTGGGGTTCTTACCGAGCCAGGCCGGTTGGCGACCACGGCCGGACCAAGTGTTCCCGGTCTTGGGGTCACGGTACTTTGGGGGCAGTTCCGACTTCGGCTTGCTTGCACCGCTGCCCGCTGGACGGCCGCGGCGGCGCTTGGAAATGTCTTCGACCGTCAAGCCATACTCCGCCATCAGGGTCTGAATCTTCTCGATGACGCCCGCTACTTCATTAGCGCGTACCTCTTCCAGTTGGGCTTCGAGGGCCTGCTTCTGGGACATGAGTTCCTTATAGGATGCCATGCGAGTTTCCTTTCCAGTCGTGGGATGAGAGAAGATAGTCTAAAGCTAATCAAGCTTAGACGCAAAATTCTTTTCACCCTGTCATTATTGGCGCACAATCCAATGGAAAAAACGATGTAATGCCACCTGAATCAAGCCGTACTCTGAGCACATTATCGATGAAGTTTTTAGCGCGGTGAGCGCAAAGCGGAATGGCGCCAGCGCTATGAGAGTCAGTGTGATGCTCTCGGTAAGACCGTCGTGAACACTTGGGGCGGGTATTGGATTGCAAACGCCCCAGGAAAGGTTGGGGAGTACCAGGTTCCGAGCAAGAAAAGTTCACTCATTGGCTCGTATTTGGTGCTCGACACGGACGCTAAGTCCGTCGTGCGGCACCGGACGACGTCCCGCATGGCCTCCCCCCTCGCGCGCCGGACAGGTCCGCTAGCGCAGCCTCGGGGCCGCCGGCTGGGATCGCAGAACTGAGCCGGAACCTGGCCGCAAGCCAGGCGTTGGAGAGACGAATTGGGTTTCCTATCTTGCGGCTAGACAAGCCAGCTGTGCAGGAATGACCTAAGGTGCAACAAATTGGGCCGCAAGACGAAAATTTGGTCCCCAAAGGCCTTGTGACATCAGCAGAGGAGCTTAGCAGCCTTGGTATCGACCGACCGATGGCTTGCATCTTAGACGCAAGTCGCCTTTTGCGGCCCAATTCATTGCACCTTAGCCACCGCCACCGCCACCGCGGCTGCGGCTGCGGCTGCGGCTGCGGCTGCGGTGTCTACGGAGCTGTGCTGATTCTGAGGGCGGGCATGCATTGTTTCGCAGAGGATCAAGATCATTCGCGCCGGATCCTCATTCGCGCCGGCCATGCCGGCTTCGGTGGCGCTGCGCAGATATACTAGGCGGGAGACGATGGCGGCGATCACGATGATGGCGCCGACGCCGAAGGCCCGCGCCACAACTGGAAGGTATCGTGCCATGGACATCGCACCGGATAGCAGGAGGTGAATTGAAACCGAGACTTCACGAGGATGTTGCGCAACGGTGCTACGCCGTTGCAGGATTGACACAGCCTCCGTTTCGCCCCAGCGGGGCGGAGCACGCGTTGGCTGACATTGCATTGCGGTGCGAGTGAGCATGTCCACAACGACGATCGAGCCCTTACCGACGGGCCACTATTGGGCCACACCGCACGCGTCCTTTCCGCTAGACGGCCCGAACGGCCATGACGAAGTCTTCCCTGGCGCCCACTGCGTCAGCGACGGCAAATGGGTCGTCTTCTACAAGGGTGGCGAAGAAGTATGGGCGTGCAATGCGGTATATGCTGCCGCCCATTTCGACTTTGCTCCCGCTCGGAGCGCCTGCGCGTCGACGGCCGACTGAGGTGCCGGCGCGCCACTGCTACCGCGACGCACTGCGCTTTCAGGAGTGCCAGTTCTGGCTCGGTGTTCTTGCCTTCTGCACGCGGCCTTCGCGGATACAAAATTGCCAACCCCGCCTGCATCCCCTTCGCATGGTGACGACGCGATAAGCACAACGTTATCGTGCGCTATCGCCGCCTTCCGGCAACGCCAGCTCTCGTTCTTCCTCGCCTGCACCCTGCCTGGTAACCGTTGCCGGCCGGAATGACGGAAGCGCAACGGCAGGCTGTGGAAAAGCAAATTTGCAGTTTCGTTCACCAGGGAACCAGTTATCGGTTCAGGATAAATGCGCATAATTGGACGGCGTGCTTCATTTTGCCGAACACAGCTCAATCGGATCTGCGCCTTCGGTTGTCCGTAGGGGGGCGACCGCGACCGCGTATAAAGGGTCGGAAGGGGCAGTTTGCCAGAGCGCGACCGAATGGCTGTGGCGGCCGCAATCTGTGTATACTCGCTGCACAAATATCGGACTGCCCCAGAGGCGGTTGGTAACGGCACAAGGAGATGCCGGCGCCTTGCCCGCGGTGTTGGGGGGGGCGGGTTGACTCGAGCCAACCATGGGCCACGCACCTTCACGCACCCAGTTGCTGGCAACTACGGCCGGCGGCACCGTGCCAGCCATCCCTACCACGCCGCGCTATGGGAGCGCTGCCTCTCACTGGGACGGCTTTGTACTGGAGCGTCACTTGCTGCCCGCCGGCGCCCTGGACACCACGGTTATGCCTGTGCACTGCCTGGCCATCCCGCTCGGCCGGGATCCCGTCGCGATCCGCTGGCACGTCAACGGATGGCGCCTGGATGGGGCGATGGCGCCAAACCAGGTCTATTTTCGCGCCGCCGGCGATGCGCTTTCCAGCGCCTGGTCAGCCCCGCTGGATGCCATCTATTTTTCCGTGCGACCCGATGCCGTTGTCCTGGCTCATGAACAGACGCACGAACGCAGCGCGCCCGATCTGCGCTCCAACTTCGCCGGAGGCGCGGACAGCGGCCTGGTGCAACTGGTGCTGGCGCTGGACGCCCATGTCCAGGGCGGCAGCGTGGGCGGCAGCCTGTTCGAGCAATCCTTGCTGCTGGCCATCAGCTTGCGCGTGGCCCTCCTCTATGGTGCCGGCAAGCAGGACGCAAACGCTCTGGCAGCCCCGCCGCAGCGAGGCCTTTTGTCCAGGCATACGCTCGCGCGGCTGGACGATTTTATCCTCGCACACCTGTCCCAGCCGCTCACCATCGACGCGATCGCCGGCGCAGTCCATATCAGCGCTTTCCATCTTTGCCGGATGTTCCGCAAGACACGCCAGGTCAGCCTTTGGCAATACGTGCTGATGTGCCGCATCGAGTATGCGCGGAAACTAATACGGCGCCATCCCGATATGCCCCTGGCCGATATTGCGGCCGCAAGCGGGTTCGATTCCTACACCCAATTCTTCGCCGCCTTCCGCAAATTCAGCCGGGCCTCGCCGAGCGATTTCCGCCGCAACGCTGCTGTGCAGGCCAGGCAAGCCTGACCTGGCAGCCGACGCACAAGCCTGCTTCCCAAAATTATGCGCAAGAAACCGCAAGTGCGGGCGTGACTGATCCCGTATTGTCTTTGCATTCCCCTAAATGGGGGATAAAGCCAAACAGGGCAAGGCGGGCAATCAAGTCGCGCGGGGCAAGCGCCCGGCAGGTGAGCGGCAGAGGCGTGCAGGGGGAAGGCAATGAAAGAAGAAGTGGTGCATCAGACCATTCGAGGGCTGTACGAGGGTATCCTTGACGAAACCGCTTGGCAGTCCAGCCTGGCCCGGCTGCGCGATGCCAGTGAAAGCATGCATGCCTCGCTGGTCGAGTTCGACGCCCTCAACCAGCGGTTCCGGGTCAGCGAGATCCATGACCTGAACCAGGAACTGGTCGACGCCTACAACGACCACTATCAGGCCGAGGATCCGTCGCGGACATACACGCGCCAAATGGCGGTGGGAGACTGGTATATCGATTCGCGTGACCTGGGTCAGGCGAGTATGACCCGGCTGCCCTTTTACCGCGAGTTCATGTACGGGTTCAAGCTGAGCTCCGTCATGGGCTGCCTGGTCGAGCGCAAGCCGCACCAGGAAATCTATTTTTCGCTGCAGAAGCCCCTCGGACACCAACCCTACCAGGCCGACGATGCGCGCCGGCTAGGCTGGGCGATCCCGCACCTGCGCCAGGCCCTGAGCCTGCGCGAGCGCACGCAGGACGCCACCATGCTGGGCGAGTTGTCTGCACAAGTGCTGGAGCGGCTCCCCTTTGGTTTGATCGTCTTCGCGCCTGACGGCAAGGTACTACTCAGCAATGCCAGTGGCGAACTCTGGGTGAGGCGGTTGTTGCCGAGCAACCAAGGCGACCCAGGGCGTCAGGCGTGCCATGACGGTTGGCGCCTGAGCCGGCCGTTCCGGGACATGCTGGCTGCGGCCTGCAGTCCTGGTGGGGCCATCCCGGCCCAGGCCGCGCATGCCCGCGACGACAGCGGACACAGCGCAAGCGTAATTGTGCTGCCGTTACCGCCGGCCCATTGCCTGGCCAGGCAATGGCAGCGCCCCACCGCTCTGGTCGCAGTACGCGAGGCCGGCGATGCTCCGCCCCTGCTGTCGGGTGTGCTGCGCGATCTGTATGGCCTGACGCCATCCGAGATTCGTCTGGCAACCCTACTCACCGCTGGCGTCGGGCTACCCGAAGCCAGCGCGCGGCTGGCCATAGGCCACGAGACTGCCCGCAGCCAGCTCAAGGCGATCTTCAATAAGACCGAGACCGGCACCCAGGCAAGGCTCGCTCACCTGCTGACCGAACTTGGTGCGAGCGTGGCCCTTGGCTGACCGTTGTCCGCTGCCACCTCCGAAGGCATATTGGCCACGAAATTGGTCAAATGCGTGCGGCGCCCGCTTAAAGGTGTCTCCCTTGGGGTAGAACAGCCAGCCTACCTGGGCAGTAAGCCGTTGAACTGACGACGCCCGGTATTGACAAAGCGGGTTAGGTCTGGAGTTGTCGATTGTGTCCCAAGGAGGTCTTGAATGCCCCTATTGGCCTGGGAATGGTCGGCCATATGTGGAGTCTGGATTTCCGTTCTCGGCCAAAAGCTGCCGTCGGCCGTTACATTTCGCTTGAACGCCTTCAGCCATCAGCTATTCTGAATGGGCATCTGCTCCGTTGCAATTGCTGGAAAATGCATTAAATCAACACCATGTTAAGGATAGCGGTAGGCGCGATATCGGGGTGTTGAGCTACATCCTCTACTATGTCTTCTTTCGCTGGTATTTCGCGTTCTCACAGTTTAAGGTTATCTTTGTATGGCGTATCACGAGCAAAACGTCTTTGGTCAGGAAGTGAGGCAAGACGCTGCGAGCATTAGAGAGACAGTACTTCACCGCCGAAAGGTTAAGAGAAGGAAGCCCATGCCAAAACTCAATCTCGTAGTCCACGGTTCATTTCTCACCGCCTTATTGGCTTTGTCAGGAGGCGCGGCTATAGCACAGGATCCAACCAAGGTGGCGCCAGAGATTTATAAAGTAACGTCGGACAACCAGTATGTACGCGTGTTAGACATCCACTTGAAGCCGGGAGGCAAGTCGCCAATGCACTCTCATCCCGGCTACGTGGCCGTTGCCCTAACTCCTTGCAAAGTGCGGTTTTCCACTCCTGGCGGCAAGAGTCAGGAGGCGGAATTCAAATCTGGCGAGGCGAGCTGGCGTGATTCTGAGAGTCATAGCGTAGAAAACCTGGGTACGGCTGAATGCCATATTATGAATATCGAAGTGAAGAGCGCCACCAAGGAAAAGAAAAAATAGACACGCTGCCCAACGAGCGGCTCCAGCGGGCGGCCTGGTTTTCGCTCGGCCGCCTCTGAACCTAGGCGTTGAATGGCCGCTTTGGAGGAGTTTGCCCGGCCGGTATCGGCGGGGACGGTCACAGTTCCTCGATTTGCGTCCGGCCGAGACCGGCCACCAACGGACGTTGGGCCGAGGCACGCAGACATTCAGACGTCGGCTCCACTCAGGAAGCGGCCGTTCAATTCGCGTTCATGAAACCTGCTTCGTCGGCCATCACTACCGGTCACCAGGCATAAGCGTTGGTCGATCGCGGACTTCATGAAGACACCATGGCTGCCGCAATCAAACGTATGAAGGCGTTGGAAGCGGGTCGTCGATGAACATCTGGTTGAGGTGGTCCACGAAGCCGTGTTCGTTCGGACCAGCGCCTTTGCGCAGAGGACGCGCGGCTTCGACAATTCACTTCTGTCGTGGATGTCTCTGCGCCATGGTCTCGGCGATGAACGGATCCAGTTGCATCGCGCGCGGATCTCGGCTCCTGTAGACCAAATTGGTATCGACCCATGGCGGCGCGATTTCCAGGACCCTGACATTGGTGCCGCGTAGCGCGAAGCGTTGCGACAGCGTGAATGAATGAAAGTCGCCTTGGTCGCCGAGTACAGGGCGAACATTGCCATCGGAATGAATGCTGCCACCGAGCTGTTGTTGATGATATAGGCCCTCGGGCTGCTGCTTTAGATGCCCGATTAATGCGCCAGCCATTCGCCTTCCTGACCAACAGCCAGACGCAATCTCTGGTCTCGGCTCCCGACCGGGGTGGCCCGCCCAAAGAAAAAAACCCCTCGCGCGGGTGACGAGGGGCGAAATACCAGCCGAGGTGAGATCGTCTCGGCAAGGCGGACAGCGTTACGGACGATCTACGCTGAGAGAGTAGAAGTTCTGATTCGGATTCGCGCTGATCACAGCCGCAAGGCCGGTCGTGCCACCCAGGCGGATACCGTAAGCCTCGGATGCCCCCGGGCTTGCCTGACGATAACGCATGCCAACGGTGGGTTTGTCAGCCGTCCAGGAATCCACGCGGCCATCCTCCAGGCGGGTACGCGTGTAGGTCTTCGTGGCCTCGTCCACGGCGGTAACGCGGTTGGTGTACGAAGTGAAGGCACTCATCGTCCCCGTGTAATCGGTGACCGAGTCCCAGTACCGCGTTTCCGCGTTGACCACCGGCAGGGGAAGCGGCATCGCCTGAGTGTAGACCGTGAAGCCACCCGGGCGGGTCGCGAACATCGCCATCTTGCCGTCCGTCCCCATGAAGCTAATCATGAAGCCGGAGCCATAAGTGGAACTCATGGTCGTCGAGAGGCCCTCCGACCCTGCGTTGATGACCGGGAAGTCGGCTTGGGTCGAAGCGTTACACGACTGACCGGAGTAGCAGCGGCTGCCGGCAGTCACCTTGCCCGCGGCGTCGAAGGTTATATAGACGCGGCTAGGGATCCACGCGTTCGGGAACGACGGAGTGGAGCCATAAGTCAGGCCAACCCAGTCACCCGCCTTCTTCTCCAGGGAGATCTGTTGCGCGGGCACCAGCAGGCGCGGCACATGCTTCGGGCCGTCGAGCTCACGAATCAGCGCAATGCCGCCTTTACCTACAACAATCTCGGAGGGGTACTCGGCATCAGTGTTCGAGAAGCGACAGGCCTCCGTAGCATGGGGCACGAGGTTGTCTACGGCGCCATCGAACGGATACGTTAGTGTCATCTTCGCAGCGTCGAAGACGGCGACCTCGATAAAGTTTTCCGCCGTATTGACGCTGAAGTACTTGCCACTACGCAGGGATGAGCAAGACGCGGCGGACGCCTGCAGGACGGTCTGAATTGGGCCATTCGTGCTGCCCGGGTTTGCCGCTACTGCCGTGGACAGCTCCTCCAGGGAGGTGCCAGAGGCCTCGAGCGCCGCGCCCAACTTGTCGATTGCCTGGTCCAGGGCATTGCCCGCGCTACCGCCGTGGGCAGCCACGAGGGTGTCTGTAACCGGGTTGAAGCCGGTCAGGTCAACAGTGCCGGAAAGCGACAGGCTAACGGCAGAGACCGCGCTCGAAACCCCGTCCGACGTCACCTTGGCCTGCGCGGCGGAGTCAAACGTGTTGAAGAAGTCCGTTGTGCTACCGCCAACCAGCGCCGCGGTCACCAACTCGGTGAGAGGCGTGACGTTGGCCACCGCGCTCGTGCCCGTACCCGCCTCCACGATCGAGTGCATGACCGGGCCGTCAGGCACTTGAACGCTCAACACGCAAGGGCGAACGGCGTTCTCGATGTTGAGGGTGAAGGTGCCGTCGCCCGCAGTCGTGGCCGAGCCGGACCCCGTCGCGCATTTAGCCTGGACGGTAGCCCCGGCCAGAGCGGCGCCAGTTGCGGCGGTGCCGCTGATCTTGGTCGTCGGGGTCACCGGGGTAGTGGTCGTATCCCCTCCTGTAGTGGGGGTGTCACCCCCGCCTCCACAAGCAGTCAAGGTAGCCGCAGCCAGAGCCACGGCGAGAAGTTTCGCGTTCATTTTTATACTCCCTCATGTAGTTGGCTCTGGGGGGCAGAGACCCCTATCGCCTTCCCGTCCCTTGTTTTCTATTGAGCATCACGCCATCACAACCAGCGTCTGCCGGCGGCAGTATGCAAGTGACGACAGTGGGTCCGCATCATCAAAATTGGGGATGAAACAACAGTTCCGTTTCACGATCGCAAAACGATCCGGCGGGGCTAAGCATCAAGCTGCCCCGGACCAAGGGCAGGTTCGAACCTCCTGTCAGACGCTGCTCGGACGGCTCCCACCCAGAGACGACTGCTGACAATCGCCGAGCCAACCTTGCCCCCGGCCGGTTCGGCATGCCGAACGACACGCCCAAAAAGAAAAACCTGCCTCCCCAGAAGGGAGACAGGTCGAGAGGCCATGAAGGCTTAAGCGTAGAGGTGCGCTAGCCGCTTATGAGCAAGCGCTTGGTACTTGACGTACGTGGCCATGTCGTACAGATGCTTGGAAAGCAGATCCACCCAACACCACGGTGGGCAAGTGAACGCAATGGTAAGCAGCACCTTACTGACCTGGGCCTGAGTGAGGGTGCGTCACCGCACGACGCGCATGCGCAATTGCGTGTCCCGGGCGACGTTCCTTGGCTTGGCCTTCAAACTGATTGAGGAAGCAGAAAAGACCTGACGTCGCATCAACGGTGCCGAACACATCGAACTGCTCTTGAAGGGCATCCCCTTCAAGGACGGGGCTCCGGCGCAAGGCAATCTGCCGGATCAGCAGAAACTCGCCGCCCAAAAACCGGCCACACCCCCCCGTACACCAGATTTGACTTTATCTCCCGGGATAGAACACCGAAGTATTTGCCGTGCGTGCGTCAGTGACTGTACTGAAGTTGCTGACATAGCGCATGTCGGCAAGGTTGCGGGCATCAAGGAACACCGTCACGCCGCGCTCGAACTCGTAGCTGGTCTCAATGCCGAACAGCACATAGGACGGCACCTTCAGTGTTGGCGTAGTCCACGTAGGCGCCGATCGGCACGCCGGCGATGCGGTCATTGCCGTAGACCGGTTCGTTATCGGCCCCCTGGCTGCGCCTATCGGCGTAAAGCCAGGCCAGATCATCGTGGTCGACAACTAGACCCGGGGCAAGCGGCATGATCGGCGCGTCAGCCCCGCTTTCACGCGCCGTCAGCGTGCCGGCGGTTGCTTCTGGTAACCACGACGGGCCGCTGCGCCCGCGCTGGTCAATCCGCCTTGTTTTGCGAGAGTACCCACAACATCGTACTCACGGCTTTGACTTGGGATCGGGAGTTGGTCTTCGAGAGGATGGCCCGCACTTGGTATCGAACTGTGTTAGGCGAGACCCCTTTGGTGTTCGCATAATCCTCTGGGGATGTGCCTTCTATCAGCGCTTCCGCCACGGCCGCTTCCGCCGGCGTCAAACCAAAGGCCTGTTGCAACTGCCGGGCAGTGACAAGAGGGGTCTTTCCTCGCGTCCGTGCCGTAATTAGGACCGACGCCGAGCCGAAAGTAGTCAGCGTTTGCCCGGGGATGCCGGCGATGCTCAGGAACAGGTCGTGACTTGCTCCGGCGGGGTTTCGCAGCGCCATGCTCTCCCCGCGTCTGGATCTCGCGACCCGAAGGATCGCGGCGAGCAGCGCCTCGTTGTCCGGAGCGTGGGGCGCTGCCAGCCGGCCGTGCCTGAGCCTGAGCGCAGTACCGGCGCTCAGCAGCGCCTCCCCAGCCTGATTGGAAAAGACGACTCGTCCCTCCTTGTCCAGAGCGAAGACCGCAAGGTCTAGTTGCTCCATCAGTTCGGTCCCCAGCGCAGCGTCCCGGTGAAGAGCCTTGGCGTCCTGCCAAAGATTGATCGCTCGGTGCAGGTGTGGGATCAGGCTCGCGGCAGTCTCCCTCTCTTCGTCGGAGTAGGGACGCCGACCGGACGCGCGCAGCAAACCTAGGAGGGTTTCGCTACTGCCCGGTCGGGTAAGGCGGGTTCCCATCAGATAGCGCAGCCCGGCGGTCGGGATCTGATAGTCCTGGTAGAACTCGCTTTGTGCGACGTCACGCTCGCTGATATGGTCCTGGCAGCAGACGAGCGTCCCTGCAGGCGCACGCTCCACCAAGTTCCGCCTTGGATCCAGCGCGCCATAGTATTGCTCATAGCGCGTGATGATCGGGTCCCAGTCGATCCCGGGTGAATACACCGAGAACCGCGGGCAAGCATTCACCGGATCCCAACTGAACATGTGGAACCAAGTCGCGCCGACTGCCTCTGTAGTGCTTTGCAGGGCGTCCAGGAAATCCTCTTGCCGGATGGCGGCCTCGTAGAGGTCCCCAATCAGATGGTCTTTCTGCATACCCGCTCCCCAACGGATTTGCGACCAGAGCCTATCAGTCGGCTCTTTTGGTCGAGGCTCTTAGCTCCACTGGGTAGATACCATAGCGAATTTCTGATGATGCCTGCCTCCCCCGAACGAGGGGGTGGTGCGATCGGGAACAGGGCCGCACAGCGCGTTGTTTCCCAGCCGACCTCCGATTATCCAGGCAGGTCGGAGAAGAAGTAGAGGCGTGCAATGCCGTGTATGCCACCGCCCATTTCGATTTTGCCGTGGTCACCACCGACTGTTCCGTAATGGACAACTGATGAACCGGCGGTTCCAAAGGCTTCTGGATCGCCTATCGCGGCCAATCCTCAAGCCGGCGCGACGGGCGGAAATGCATTTCGTCCTCACGGCACCTCGGAGCCCGACTTCGCCAGCGCATCAACTTCCAGGCAAAGGCCGCTGCACATCCTCGAGCGCGGGCTGTGGCCAAAAGCCGCTTGCTGGGCGCATCACGTTCGATGTCCCCTGCCCTTAGAGACGGTTTCAAGTGCGACACGTGTCGCCGTCCGCCGCGCGTCAAGCGGCATGATGTAGGGATGGCAAAGCTCATTCTTGCCTTGTCACATTCGACAAGAATCTGAGTATTGGAAGTTGAAGCTGTGACCTGCTGTGCGACCAGCAGTTGCCTACCTGGACATGCGCGATGGGTAACCGTCGGGTGTGAAGCTCCGGGGACAATGTACTTCTCGACAGACGGACCATCCTGGCGACAAGATCGGCCGACACTGCCAGCAGCCGCGCGGTGTGAAGGCTAGGCAAGTTCCGTACGCACAACGTAAGTGAACTGTCGTTGGAATCCTCGTTAGTCTCGAAGAGCCAAAGCTGCTGACAGGCTCTGACCAAAACGGTAGATGGCCGGTTGCTTCCCTTTGAAATGGAGGCACGTCGTCAAGGCGCCATCGGGGAATAGACAGGTGCTAACCGGACAGGCTCGTCGCAATGACGGGTCGGCAAGAGTGGGAACGTGGTAAGCCCGATCCTTCGCCGTGACTTCAGTGTATCGGGGCAACGGCAGGTGACTCGCGAGAGGAGCCGTTGGGGGAGCGGGTATGAGAACGCGGAGAAAGCGAATGGTGAGCCGTAATGGCTCATATAGGGGTTCAAGATTTGCCCTGACCTGAAAAGGTGCAGACTTCCGCGAAGTGCGGCTGTCGCAGACCAGTATTTGAGGTTCGATGTAGGGAAGCTTGGAAGAGGCTGCCTTGTTGCGGTTCAGCGCCCTCATCTCATCCGTGAGAGGAACCAACGATATGACGAATGCGAAGGACTTGTGCAGGATGACAAGACCGGTATCGCGTGCAACGGTACTTCACGCTGTGCTTGAGCCGTATGCGGTGAAAATCGCACGTACGGTTCTTTGGGGAGGGGGCGGCGGCGACGCTGCTCTCTTACCCGCTAAAGACCCCGAGGGGCTGTTAACTTTCTCGGCATCCTGTTAACCTTGCGCGTCTTGACATATGGGGCCAAGGAGATGGGTAAGCCGATCGTAAGCGACGAACTATGGGCAGAGATCGAGCCACTGCTGCCGGCATCCAAGCCGAGGCGATGGAAGTACCCAGGACGCAGGCCGGTGTCGGATCGCGCTGCGCTTACCGGCATCGTTTTCGTGCTCAGAACCGGCATCCGTTGGCGCGACCTGCCAGCAGAAATGGGCTGCGGCTCTGGCGTGACCTGCTGGAGGCGTTTGCGCGACTGGCAGGAGGCTGGCGTTTGGGAGAAGTTGCACGAGCTGCTACTCGCGAAGTTGCGCGCCGCAGACCAGATCGACTTCTCGCGAGTGGTCGTCGACTCATCATCCATTCGTGCGGTTGGGGCGGGCGAAAAACAGGCCCGAACCCCACCGATCGCGCGCGACCAGGTTCCAAGCACCACATCGCCACGGACGCCAATGGCATCCCCGTCGCGGCGATCTTGACCGGCGCAAACTGCAATGACGTCACGCAACTGCTGCCGCTGGTCGATGCCATTGCGCCGATCCGAGGCGTGCGCGGACGCCCCCTGCAAAAACCTGAAGCCATCTATGCCGATCGAGGCTACGATTCCGAGCGGCATCGGCAGGAATTGCGCGAACGTGGCATCACGCCTGTGCTCGCCAAGCGCGGCACTGCACACGGCAGTGGTCTGGGAAAGTACCGCTGGGTCGTCGAGCGTACACATGCCTGGTTGCGTCATTTCCGCCGTCTTCGTATCCGCTTCGAACGTCGTGGCGACATTCACGAAGCATTCCTCAAACTCGGCTGCTGCCTGATCTGCTGGAACACCCTCCGGCGCGCGGAGCCGTCTTTAGCGGGTAAGAGAGCAGCGTCGCCGCCGCCCCCTCCCCAAAGAACCGTACGTGCGATTTTCACCGCATACGGCTCAAGCACAGCGTGAAGTACCGTTGCACGCGATACCGGTCTTGTCATCCTGCACAAGTCCTTCGCATTCGTCATATCGTTGGTTCCTCTCACGGATGAGATGAGGGCGCTGAACCGCAACAAGGCAGCCTCTTCCAAGCTTCCCTACATCGAACCTCAAATACTGGTCTGCGACAGCCGCACTTCGCGGAAGTCTGCACCTTTTCAGGTCAGGGCAAATCTTGAACCCCTATATGAGCCATTACGGCTCACCATTCGCTTTCTCCGCGTTCTCATACCCGCTCCCCCAACGGCTCCTCTCGCGAGTCACCTGCCGTTGCCCCGATACACTGAAGTCACGGCGAAGGATCGGGCTTACCACGTTCCCACTCTTGCCGACCCGTCATTGCGACGAGCCTGTCCGGTTAGCACCTGTCTATTCCCCGATGGCGCCTTGACGACGTGCCTCCATTTCAAAGGGAAGCAACCGGCCATCTACCGTTTTGGTCAGAGCCTGTCAGCAGCTTTGGCTCTTCGAGACTAACGAGGATTCCAACGACAGTTCACTTACGTTGTGCGTACGGAACTTGCCTAGCCTTCACACCGCGCGGCTGCTGGCAGTGTCGGCCGATCTTGTCGCCAGGATGGTCCGTCTGTCGAGAAGTACATTGTCCCCGGAGCTTCACACCCGACGGTTACCCATCGCGCATGTCCAGGTAGGCAACTGCTGGTCGCACAGCAGGTCACAGCTTCAACTTCCAATACTCAGATTCTTGTCGAATGTGACAAGGCAAGAATGAGCTTTGCCATCCCTACATCATGCCGCTTGACGCGCGGCGGACGGCGACACGTGTCGCACTTGAAACCGTCTCTTAAGTCTCCCTTAAGTCTTTCCTCATAGAGTGAGGGCGTACCAACAACCGGGATTGGACGCCATGACCCCGCAGGATAAGCAAGCACTCGAAGTCTTCCTGACTCAGTTGACCCAGGCGCGCGCCGGGGCGAAGGACCCGCAGGTGGAGGCATTCATCGCCCAGGCGGTCGCGATACAGCCGGACGCCGCCTATTTGCTGGTCCAGCGAGCCATGCTGCTCGATCATGCCTTGTCGACGGCAAACGCGCAGATCGCTGCATTGCAGGGCCAGTTGCAGGCTGCGCAGGCCAACGGCTCCCGCAGCTTCATCGATCAGCAGAATGCGTGGGGTGCCAGTGCGAATCCTGTCGCCGCGACGCCCGTGCCTGCGCCCGCACAGGCCGTGTCACCCGCCCCGGCGCAGTCTCCCCGGCCGGGCTTCCTGAGCGGCGGGTTCGGCAGCACGCTGGGCAGCATCGCAACGACGGCTGCCGGCGTGGCCGGCGGTGCCTTCCTGTTCCAGGGTATCGAGAACCTGTTTGGCCACAGCAGCAAGAACGCATTCCTGGAGCAGTCCGGCATGAACACGCCAGGAACGGAAACGAACGTCGTCAACAACTACTACGGGAACGATGGCCAGGCATCGGTTGCTGCGCGCGATTGGGGATCGGATAGCGGCAATCTCGATGCAGGCCTGAGCGACGACGGTTTCTTGGACGACGATTCAACCGTGATCTAGCGTCATCGCGCAGCCCGCGTGGCACACGGGGGAAGCAGATGCCATGATGGCGGGGTGCGCGGGACCCCTGGCGCGCCCTGGATCGGGACATTGCGAGCCGGCCCCGGCTTGAAGACTTTAGCAACGAGGAGACATGGATGCATGGCAGGGAATTTCAAGGGATGTCCGGGAGCGGCTCGGGCGGGTCGAACGATTCGTCGATGAGGCCTATGTCGCGCCCGGCAAGCTGCCCGGCGCCCTCATCCAGGTGTGGCGGCGCGGCGAGCTGGCCGGTCGGTGTTCGCTCCCAGCGCTCCTCGCACCGATGCACCCACTTTCGTCGCCACCATCCGCTGTGGAATCGAGCTGGTGCAGCAGTCCACAAAGGAGGCCGACATGCTAAGCCCGCATGAAATCGCCGCGCTACTGCTGCTTGGCGACTCGCAGGAGATCGACGACCTCGAGCCCGAGCAATTGGACACCTTGTTGGTTCACAAGCTGGTCACGTTCGAGCCTGGCATGATAGCGGCGATGCCGATCCCCGCTTGACAAGTCAGGGGCATTCCATGCTCGAAGCCGTGTGCCGCATCCGGTAAGAGCCAGTCAGCTTGTGCTGAAGACCAAACGGAACGTCGCTCGCCACAGCGGCCGTCATATCTGTGGCCAGCACGACAATCCCATACCAGGGTGAGCGAGCTTGCACTATTCCAGATTGCGCCCTCGGGAACAAGTACTGGCCGGTACGCAGGTCAGCGGTCAGCTGCTAGCCGGTTGCATTGATGGCTGTGCTGATTAACCCCTTGTAGGGCGTACTGTTCCGACTTCGTTGGGCCACGCCTTACACACCACGCCGGACGGCGACCTGCAGGGCTTGCCAGGCCTGCTCAAAGGCCTCGCTCGCGCTGATTGCCGGCAACCCCACCAAAGTACTACCAGAAAATAATCAAGCACCCCATGGTTAATACCGTCAGCAGCGCACCAAGCCACGCCAGTTCCAGAGCATTTGCCTGCCGTCCGGGACGGCAGATTGCCCCGTTCGGACTTGTGGAAGTCGGCCAGGCCACCGGAGTAAAGCTTCTCCCAACGCATTTCCATTGTCAGCTCCCCTCATCCATTAGTTCATTCTTCAGGGAAGCGGCTGCCTTTGCAATAAGAGAAGGTGTGAGACCGGCGCATCGGCGCACTAATCCGTCTGGCTGATGACTCAGTACGTGATTGGGAGTATGATTTTTTCCCGGGACTGATTCACCGCAATTCACGCAAACTGATTCCGAACCCTGCCGGAAATCAACCTGTTCCAGATTGTGGTCAACGGGCGTGGCACCTATTAAGGGTTTTTTCAGGACGCCCGCGATGCCATTGGCGAGGGGCAGTACGGCGGGCGGCAGCTCGGCGTCGCTAATCGACATAAGGCCCAGCCGCGAAATAGCCGGTTTGCCGTGCCCGTCTGCAACCAGTTTCCACCGCGCCATTGGTCCGTAGCTGTCTGGAAAGATCCGCGAGAGCCAATGCCTTATCCCGAACCCACTCCGTATGCCTCTGTATCGGCCGTTGCAAGAGACGTGTCCTGGATAAAAACTGCCTTCACCAGGTACGGGCGCGAGCTACTATCCCCGCCCGATATGGCCCTGTTATCGAACCTTATCGCCGCGCCCTGGCAACGCGGCGTCACGAGCATCTTGACCAGGCGCGCAGCGTTTGCGAGTCTGGCGGGAACGCAACGGCAGTAGCCGGCCATGAGCCGACGCTCGAGCCTCTTGGTTAAAGCTATAAAGCGGACACTCGGGTTACCGCACGAGGTCATTATGACCCAACGCCTGCTCATACCCGTAGGCGAGCACGAACAACGCCCTGGTTGCAGATCGTTTCCAACGCGGAGAGCATGGGTTCCTCGCAAGGAATCAGCGATGCAGCAGAGTGGGCGCGTAGGTCTTCACGAAGAACGCAAGCGTGATGCAGGAGGTGGCCAGCAGCGTGATGGTGCGGATGGTCCCCGGCGGCGCCCGGCGCCCGATTCGTGCGCCACTGTATCCACCAATGATTGCGCCCACCAGCATGATCAGCGTCTCGGGCCAGCGCACCGCGTTGGCCGCGATGAAGGCGACTACCGCTACCACGTTGGCCGCACTGACCAGCAGCGTACGTTGCGCGTTGAGGTGCTTCAGGTCGCAGTTGTCGAGCAGTCCCCACATCGCAATCATCATGATCCCGACCGCGCCGCCAAAGTAGCCGCCATAGACGCCAAGCGCGAACTGGACGGTCAGTACCGCGTGCGCGTGAATGTGCCAGCGTGCGCGCATTGCCTCGCCAATGCGTCGCCCGAACGCCAGCGCAACGGACGCAACCAGCAGCAGCCAGGGCAGCACGAACGTGAACGCCGCGGATGACGTCCGCAGCAACAGCAGGGCCCCCACCAAGCCGCCGCACAGCGTCGTCACCAGCAGCGCACGCAGCGACACAGCGCCGACTGGTCGCAGTCCATCGCGATATGCCCAAGCACTGGCAAGCCCACCAGGAAACAGCGCGACCGTGCTGGAAGTATTCGCCTGAACCGGAGGCACGCCCGCCGCAATCAGCGCCGGCAAACTGACGAATGAGCCGCCCCCCGCCAGCGCATTCATCGCGCCAGCTAATACTCCTGCAGAGAAGATGAGAATCATTGCATTCATGGAGCCGATATTAGTCTCCCTGCTACATTCCTACAATCTGGCATCACGCTGCAGACACACCTGCTGGTCGGTGCAATCAAACGTGGCCTTTGCCGATCTCCTCGGCGAACCCATCGTGGGCTTGGCGGACGCGGTGCTCGAAACGCATCTCGCGGAACATGCATCGCGTCACGGCCGTCAGCTCTACTACCGCATCCAATTGCGCAAACACTGAACATGTGGCCATGCACGTCGAAGCCGCCGCTCGGCAGAGGCGGCATGCTTCTTCCCAAGCCATGGCGCACTCATGCCGGCTTCAGTGTTCAATACAATCCGTAGAACAAGCCGAAGCATTCAAAATGCAATTGTCGACTTGGGGAGGAGAGACGTGATATCGGAACATTCAGGGCGGCAAAACGTTTATCGGCAAAGCGCTTGGCTTCCCGTCTTCTTCGACCCAGATCGTGCACTGGCTGTAATTTTCCGCCATCGGTATTCGGTGTTGAACTTATTTTTGACCGAACTTGGGACGCTTGCCAACCTTCACCGAAGGGCAGAAACGGGTCGGTCTCGGTCGTCATCCACCGTGGAGCGAGAGCCATCGTAGGATGGCTATGGCGAATCTTACGCTCGCTTCGGCGTATTGTTACTCGCACCGATACCTGGATATTTGCGCACCGGCTCGCTGTACAGCCTCTGATGCTTGCTGGATCTGCACCGAATTATGGGTGAGCATTGCTCGCTCGGAGTGAGTAACCGCAGCCCGGTAGGACTGCCGCAGCGACGGGCACATGATGCTCGATGCGAGCCGCTCCTGTCTCTTCGGGTCGAAGAACGAAGACGGCTCGGCACGATACTCTGCGTTTCGTTGGCCGATGGATTTCCTCACCACCTCAGTCTTTGCGTCGTGCTGGCAGGGGGCATCCTGCAACGTGACATGTCCCGCGGCGCTCCGACATTGATAGATGGTCTGGCCCGCGGCATTCGTGGCCATGACGAACATCGCGATCGTCAGATATCTCAGCATGGTTCATGCTTCAGGCCACGGGTGCCCGCACGGCCCGCAGCTTTCGTTCGTTGTCTGGCGCTGACGGACCAAGTTCTTCGGCGGGCCGCAGCGGGACAACACTGAAGTAGTCGCCGAGGATTGTCTTCAAGTCCACGTCCTTGGACGTGTAGCGCATGATCGGAATACCTGCCGACGCGAGAACGTCATTCTTTTGCTTATCGCGCTTCTGTGCTTTTGCGCTACCGTGCGAGGCGCCGTCAAGCTCGATGACATAGAGCGGTCGCATCGTCTTGCGCTCGCAGACGAGGTAGTCGACATACTTCTGAGCGAACAGATTCCTGGCGGCTTGTGACTTTCCCCCTGTGCTGTACAAACGCGGACATTGCGACCTGGGGAAAGACGTGCGTGTCTTCGAGCGCGGCTGTCAGCCGTTCGTAGAGCTGTATCTCATCCTGCCGCAAGAATGGAGATCTGCGAGCAAAACGAAAATCCCTGGACGAACTCCTGCCTGCTGCTGACTTCAGTATCGACAGGAGAATGATGGCAATGGCGAAAAGGAACACCAACCCTAGCATCGCTTTCACTTGACCCTCCTGCGCTTATTGTTTGAGCGCGATGCTAAGCGCTGGGACAAGCTGGAAGCACCCCTCCATAGTGGGGTCTGACTTGGGTGGAGATGCGCGAACCGGCCCCTGCCCGGCTCGACGGGGCGAAAGCCGGCTGTACTTCCGAAGCGGCCCTTGTGGTGGCCCGAGTCCGAACGGCGGTTCCGGGTCGGAAGCGACGGCCGCATAGCAGCCCAGATGGCTCGCCGCTTGCCGCATGGGCTTTCCTGCCCCGCGTCTTCGTGAGAAATGTCACCACGCAGGCGTGAACAGCAGCGCGTGGATGACTACATCGGCGCGTCAAAACATACATTGGAGAGGCGGCGTCTCACATGGAATTCCGTCACCATCCCCATCCATTTTCACCGCTGGGCAATTCTTTAGGTAGAAGCGGGCTTCCGCGCAGGAAGCCATCTGGCTGCAGTGCTGTTTGCCCTCGCAGCGGAATACCGCTTCCGGCATCGAGGCCACCGCTGAAATCTCGATCGGCTGTGGCTCGGCGTGAGCAACGGCATTTTCCAGAGGCGCGTGAGTTTTGTAATAGATTAAGGCGGCCGCGGCGGCCGCGACTAGCAGCAAGCTCTTGTACATGTTGACCCCTACCCTGCTTTTTATTATGCAAAATACAAGGATGCCACAACAGCGTCGTAGTCGGTCTGTCGCACTGCCGGATGAGGTTCAAGGACGGACTCAGGTTGGCGCTTGCGCACAGGCGGGGTGAGTCCCACACTGCCCTGGCCTGTATTGGGTGCTAGAACGGGCGTTATGTTAAATTGCCGGCTATGTTCTGAGGATATGGAATCTCTGTCGTTTTGCGCGCGGGTCTCAGGGAAACGACTGCGGAACTCGGGCACATCGACGGCCAGGTGGCGGTCCGGTTGACCTCGCGCGGCGTCATGCAGATGCAGGTCGGCAGCGGGCATCTTGGCCGCAGGCCAAGATCGCTTATTGGTTAGGGCGGCGGCGTTGGAATGGTCAGCAGCACGGTTCCAATCGCTCACACGGTACAGGCTCTATTGCCAGGACATCACGACGTCAACAAACAACGACATTTAAACCGCTGCCCTACGAGGGGGGGTGTAGATTTCCCCGCCTGCCTTTGTCGGCTGCCCCTTGGATCTCCCCCAGTTCAGTGATACGAACATCTCCGTGCGAGGCATAGCTCTTCATGCTAGTGTCCCGCTGCGTGAGCTCTTTGGGTGAGCGGCCCCGGACTTGTGTCGGGCGGAACTGGACGCTCACCCTCACGACGCCGTACGATTAGCATGCCCTTCGGTTAGATCGGGTTCCGATCTGCTGATGGTCGTAAAACGGGGGAGAGAAAAGTGAGTGATGAAGAAAAGGATGCTTCAGTGAGCAACGGCGCGGGCGCCAAGGAAACTATCGCGCCTGCGGCGTCAGGGGCGCCGCAGGCGCCAAATTCAGTCCCAAGCGATAAACGGGCGAACAAGAAAACGGTCGCCGTGAAAAAAACCACCGCAAAAAAGATAGTGGCAAAACGCCCGACGCGAAAGAAAGCGGCGAAAAGAGAGCCTAAGGCTATTTCAAAGAAGACAACCGGCTCTGCTGCGAGACGCACGTTTCCTCTATATGGTCTTGAGGATTGCTATAATTTGGCCTCCGTAATCCGCGAGTACAACGCCGGCAATCCGTGGTCGCCGAAGGAGATCGCTGCCGCGCTCAAGATGGGCGCTAGCAGCAATTTTTTCTATCTAACTGCGGCATCACGAGACTACGGAATCACGATCGGGACGCGCGACACGGCAAAGATTGAGCTGACCGAATTAGGGCGAAGAATTGTCTATCCGAAAAGTTCTGCAGAATTTGCAGAGGCGATGACGGCGGCGTTCCGAAATGTTATGTTGTTCTCCAAGGTTTTTGATTATTACCAAGGCAAGAATCTTCCAGATATTCACTACCTCAAAAACACGCTCAAGACTGAGTTCGGCGTCGACGAGCGATTTCAGGATGATTTCTACGAGCTATTCCAGAAGAACCTCGCGTACCTAAAAGAGAAGACGGGCGAGCTGCCGGTTGTTACATCAGGTAATGTAAAGACCGCTATTTCATCGGGTCAGAGTGACTCGATTATATTGGGTGAATCCTCAGACTCCGGCACCTTAGTTGCGTTTGTAGCCATGCCTTTCTCTGAGAAGACTTCGATGTATCCGAAGGGATATTTCGATGAAGTGTTGAAGCACCTGATCACACCTGCCGCCGTGAAGGCGAACTTCAACGCTCGCACCGCGAAAAAGGCAGGCAGCGAAGTCATTCAGTCAACCATTGTCAACGATCTGGACTCCGCTGATTTAGTGATCGTGGATCTTACTGAACACAATCCGAATGTTCTCTTTGAGCTAGGTATGCGCATCGCGTTCGACAAGCCGGTGTGCCTAATTCGAGCGAAAGGAACCGCACCCATCTTCGACATCGATCATATGCTGCGTGTCTACGACTACAACCCGTCTATGTGGCCCTCCACTCTTGAAACGGACATTCCGGCGCTGAGCAATCACATTGCCGAAACGTGGAAAAAGCGGGACGCCGATCGGTCGTACCTGAAGATTCTCAGAGACAATAAAGACGCGTGATTCCGGCCGGGCAACGGTGCGCATATTAGCTCCCGTGGATCGGGCTTCTATATGTCGCGTGGTCATGCATGGTCCGCAGACAACGGCGATTGGTTCGGTCCTGTTAAAGATCTTATGTGCCAATACTAGCACTGTCCTGCCGTCGCCTTGTAATCCAAGGATGTGTCGATAGGCGCGATGCGCCTGTTCGCCCGGCTCTACGTTTGGCAAAGGCAATAAATTTGAAGATTGACCTCAATGATTTGGCATCGGCCTTAGGAGCTCCTCTATATCTTGTTCGAGGTTACAGAAAACTACATGTGCCCAAGTCTCAGGTAGTCTAGATTCGAATGCACGGTGTCCGGCGTACCGGCTGGATGGGGCAACCTTACTCAGATTCGGTTAGTGCCGATGGATCGTCGTCAGATTGGATGTTAGGGGGGCTAGGCAGCGCACGAATACGCTTCGCAACACCATCCAGATGGTGCGCTAGTTCAATATCAAGCTTCGAGACCTGGAACTGTATGTCCCACGTTGAGAGCCAAACGTCCACGTTGCGCCAAATATTTTCCCAGCGTGGATGATGCTGTTTCCTGCCAATCTCAATTGAAGCCTCCTGCATGAACAGCATGGCACGTCGGAAGGAGGCGAATTCAAATTGCTTATGTAGTTCGTTTCGAGTCACATGTTCCATTCCAGGTAGTGGACTCGATACGTGAGCCCACCCCGGCAGTTGTTTGATCTCCTGCCGTAACTGGTCTCCTGTCAGCGGTTCTAGTCGAACTATCGCTCGCGGATATCTCACATCTGGCCGTAGAGGACCAAAGCCTGCCTTCATTTGCAGGTTGTAAGCGAGCATTCGCCACTCTTGCTCGATTTGATCATCATGTTCGATGACTTGTGCCAAGCGACTGGCGAGGCTCTCTATCCCCTTAGGTAGTACATCTGATTCCAGTCGACGCGTTCCAATGTAAATTGGAAAGATACACTTCTTGAAGTGGATCGCATGCGATATCTCTTTGAAAACCCAGTCGTTTGCTTGATCTATCCGGCGATCACCGTTCACATCTCTCAGGGATAGCCATTGAGGTCCAATTACGGGAATAACAACAGTCGCTCTCTCTAGGGCACGGTCTATCGTACCTGACCATTCGTCGCCATGGCGAATTTCGGCGATGTCCATAAACACACTATCGCTACCGTAGTGCGAATACAGAAACCGCATCAAGCTACGAGCAGCGGCGAGCGTGTCAGCACGCCGATAGCTGATAAAAATGTAGGGCTTAACCGATTCCATTTCTAATGCCTCTATTAATCCGATTTTCATATTGCTCATGGCTGCCTTCGAACCGTTTTGGCGCTCGTGGCGTATCCGTCAATGCAGTCTTCACTATTCGACACTAAATAATCGTACTTTTTTGTAGTTTGTGGTCCCTTCCTTGGTGGAGAATGCTACCATCCTCTGTAGCAATTCCGGCCCAAACCGATGTAATTTTTATATAGGCACCCGCGCACACCTTTCGGCGTAGCAAGCCGTCCCAGCCCTCCCGGATTGCCTTGGGCGAAATCTCGGCGGACACTACGCGAGCAAGACCGTCGGCCGTTCGCAGGCCGCCCGGCACATTCACCGCGTCCGGCCCCGGCCACCATTGCAAAGCGCTTCTGGCCAATTGTCGGACTAGGAACAGTTGTAGTAATCGCCTCGGTAAGGGAGTGTTGGGACACTGAGAGCACCGATGTCGACGGGCGCAAACTTCCCGGGCAGCCAGGATGTAAGTGCCCTAATTTGGTGGGGCGGCATTGTCGCGTTTCTAATCGTTGGCCTGGTTCTTGCTCGCGCACTCTCTCGTCACGAGGAGGTTCGGTATGGTGTGAGCGCTGCATCAGTGCGCCCCTTTAGCTCTGAATTTGTCGATATGGCTTCCGCTATCGCAGTTGAGCTTCGTCAGAGGACGGCGAGTGAGGCCTAACTGCGAGGGGCTATCAATGACGCGGGACTGGCGCAATTCCGTTGGCGCCGCCTCACCTCGAAGGATTATGTCGCCCTCGCCTGCGGCGTTCTTCGCAAGCGTCCTTACCGGCCTGCGTTGGCGACGCGTCTGCACGCGTGCCGAGACGATTCCCGTTTGCCCAATAGTTCCGATTTAAGTCAACGGAGTTCAAAGCTCCTCACCTCTTTCAGGATGATGGGTCAACTAATTTCTCCAATTTTGCAGGACAGACGCCTTTTATAAGTTCCTTGTGCGTGATGTCTGTCGCCGTGCGCCAACAAGACCATTTATCCAAATCTACGGACCGGAGCTGCGCGACTCCGTGCGCCAGTTGCGTGAAGGAATGGTGCCGGGAGCTCCGACGATGGTCATTGCGCGCGGCGTGGATGAGGTCGCTGCAATGACTATTCGATCGACCTCCTGATCCTGCCGCTCAGCCTGTACCCACTTTTCAAACATCAAAGTCGGCAGGGAAGTGCTCAGCCTTCAGTTGCTGCCCGGCCGCCTTGCAACCGATGTTGGAGAGGTCGCCCATGTTGTCCGGATTGTCCATCTCGGCCAGTTCAGCGAGCCTGTCCGCTGTGAGTTCGATTCCCAGCCTGGCCCGAAGCCACGATTCCTCGAGCATGACGTTGTACCGGACGTAAGTCGCAAGATGAGGACCCGATTTGCCATCTAGCGCCAGATCGCCGACCGCACGATCGATTGTCGACGGCGTCCGGCAATCGGTGAGCCACTGTAGCATCGTCTGATTGACGCGAAGACAGTCATCCATCAGCGACTGCAACGCCCTCAGCCCTTGCATGGCGGAAGGCATATTCATGATCTCTTGCGTTGAATAGTTGGATTTCCTGGTGCCAGTGCCCACCGATACCAGCAACAGCTTGCTGGCGCCGGACTGCCAACGAAAGCCGTGACCGTGTAGTGCCGCTAGCATGAGCAATTGCAGCGCAGGATCGTTGAATGGGCTGACGCCGCCATCCACAAATGCACCCTGCACCATGTCCCCGTTCCTGGAGGAAATGGCGATCTCTTCCGGCTCGAAATAGGTCGGCGCGGCAGTGCTGGCTCGCACGATCTGCGTGAGCAAAAGTTTGCCGTCCTGCGCCGCATACACAGCGTCGGGATGATTATGCAGCGGCCACGGGCTGCCTGTATCAAGCCTCTTGGTCATAATCATGAGGCCCGTGCGGATGCGGTCGCTGTCCAACGTAACATCCGCCCCGAGATATCTGTCGAGAGCCTGCTGAACCCGATCAGACGGGAACTTTGGCGTCATGAAACCGCGACGCAGGATCGAAGGCTTGAAAACCGACGCTCCGATCTCGCGGTAAAGCGTTTTCAACTCGGTCACCGACATTCCGCACGCGAGCCCCGCCGCAATGATTGATCCAGTCGAAGTGCCACCGATCAGATCGAAGTAGTCGCATAGGCGGAAGTCCGGTCGCCGGGTGCGTTCGCTGAGCATCTTCTCGATCGCGCCGAGATACTCGAGCGTCAGAACGCCCCGAATCCCTCCACCGTCCAGAGCGAGCATCCGTTTGGGCGAGATCGTCGAATCCAGGTGCTGCGATTTGGTCAAAGGCATGATCGCTCCTTTATCGATGCAGCAGGCACTGTCACTGGCATCGACTGGCCTGCCTCAGCCGCTCCAGTATTCGGGCAAGACGCCCTTTTGTCCCGTTGTCGTTCACGTGCGCCAGGCTTTCCTCGAGACTGTCGAGCGTTGACCTGACCGCCCATTTCGCGGCGCCTTCCTCCTCGACGATATTCGCCAGTTCCTCAGCCTTGTCGGCGTCCGCAAGATCGAATGCGACGCCCAACAGGGTCGGCCGCACCCATTCGTTTTCCGTTCCTCTCGCTATCGCACGCTCGCACGCTGCGCTTGTCACATGCAAGGCCTTCTGGATCCGCGACTCATCGCCTTTTCCGCCTCTCGCACGATATAGCCTGGGCAGATTGCACGGAGGAAAGAAATCATTGAGGTCGAGCATCATGCCCCGCTCATAGTGCTCTATGGCCTTACTACGAAAATGCTTCGCTTCATTCGTCGCCCGGGACTTGATTGCGGCGCGCATCAATTCTTTGTAACGTCCGCCCAGCAATCCTTCACGTTCCGACGTTGCGCCGTTTGCCTCAATCAGCCCGTTGAGCTCGGTAATGGCCTCCAACGACCGGCCGAGCTTGCCCAACGCCAGGGCGCGCTGCTCGCGGACATACGGATCCTGAGCGAGCGTTCCGTCGAGCGACTCGATGTAAAAAAGAATCTCTTGCCAACCCGCTTCGTCTTCAACGGAGTTGACCATGAAACGAAGCACCCCGATTGCAATGGCAGGCAACGAACTTTGAGCCGCGTATTTCGCCCTGAGCGGCGCCACCTGCCGATGACGCGAAGCAGGCGGCAAAGCGCGTAGCGCTCGCATTTCGGCCTGAAAGGCAGCTAGTGCGTCGACCTGATCTCGCACGCCCTCAGCATAGCTGTCGTCCACCTTCCCGGGATAGCCCGGCAGCAGTTCGAACGCTGGCGAAATGGCATCACGCATCCTCGGGATAACCGGCCGGAGTGTGTCGCGAATCTTTTGCCCCCACGCGTCATCCACTTCGCCAACTGGAAGCGAATAACGAATGGCACGCATTTGCGCAACGTCAAACAGTTGCCTCGACCAATCCGCCGCGACGAGAACACAGCCGCGCCGCTGCATTCCATGGCGCAAGCCCATCTCATAGTAAACGTTGCCATTGGGTACGGAGAGGTCGACGAGAACGAGGTCGGAATAATAAAGCCGCTGCACCATCTGGTTAATGATTAGCGAACCTGACTCTTCGTCCGCACGCACCGGCGTATAGCCCAGATCCTTGAGAAGGGGGAAAAATGCTTTGTCCCAAAGCGCATCGAAGTTCACCTCAGCGGGTCCGGTTCCAGGCGCCGCATGAGAGTCCTTGCGACCGAACGGCATGACCATGAAGCAGAATCCGGCCATCTCAAAGCCTCCTTATGTCGATCCATTGAAACTTGCCGCCGCTTTCCTCCACGGCTTCGACCATGTGCTTCGTTCCGCCAGGCCCATCCCCTCCCTGGCCATCCCAGACGCACAGAAAAACGATTAGACCGCCTGCAAGGCGCTTTGCCTCGGCGAGCATCCAGAGGTTAGTACGTTCATAGGGATCCTCTCCGGCTTGCCCAAGGCCAAGCGAGTCTGGCGCGGTCTGCGTCACTGCCTGTTCCGTCAGGCGGTGAAATCGTTCCACCCAGCGCCCGCCAGCAAAACTCACCGACTTCTCGATAAAGTCCGCTTCGCCAAACGGCAAGTAAATGCGCAACGGCACACCGCGGGCGAGCATCGCCTCTCCGAACAGGATGTCGCCGCCACACGCGCCGCTGCTGATCGCAACATCGACAGCGGTGGGTCGAAACAGGTCAAGATTGTTGCTGATTTCCGCTGCCACCAGTGATTCGAGTCGCGGAGGAAAGCGCGGCCTAGCGCGATCCGGCACGTCGATCATATGGCCGCTGAAGAGAAAAGCGCGGCGCAAAGCTGTCTTGGGCATTTCGGTTTCCCCAGCCAAAAGATCTGCTCCCCTGCAATGACGAGGTCGTTGCGGCCACAAATACGTCCGCGCCCGCTCGATCAATCTCGGGTGCTGGCGATTGATTCCATTCATTTTATGCGAGAAAATGAACCGCGCCCCCTCATTCCGTGCAAAATTGAACGTTCGATTCAGTGGCACCAACTCTGCGCGCCATTCGCGGGCGGCAATTTCCCAAAGCAGCGCAGCCGTTTAGCAACTTCCGCGCCAGGTTGGTCATCGCTGCTGGGCTCGGGGTACGCCAACCTTGGCCGGCTGTGATTTACAGCTCTGCTGCAGCCCTCCAGGCCATATTGCGGCGATTCGAGAAGCCAACCACTACCAGTGATGAAGTTTAATCTTTTTACGGTGAAGTCGTGAATCTCCAGCTACATCAATTTTACCACCCAACCGAAGAATGGAATTACCGAGATTGTCAATGCGAGCATGCTGGATGTACCATTCCCATTCCCTGATCCAAAACCCGTTGACATAAGTCAGGCCCGAGGAGAACCATGCATATCGTTGGGGGACTCTACCGAGAAATCTGCCACATTCCCGCATGGAACACGATTTTTGGCTCTGGCGGGAGGGCGGGGGCAGCGATCTCCCGACTGTCTCCCGGCAGCACGCTTTACGCGTATACAGAAGATTTTGATAATGAAAGAGTTGTATCGTTAAGGCGGCTTGGCATTCAAACCAAGCTTCGCTCACGCCCTACTTCAATCGTTTTCGCGTATTTTCATCCATTGTCGACACCATACGTTGAACCTTCGATTGCAGACATCCCACGTCAATTTCCACTGCATGTCAGTGGAGATGCTGTGCTGCGCTTTGGCTTTCTCGAGGGAGATGCCATCGTCAATGCCAATCGCGCCGTTTATGACCCACAGACTTGGCGAAACCCAGCACCATTCGGCGCCAACGGCTCGACCGCCGAGGAACTGGCGATCGTGCTGAATGAATTCGAACTGAAGGCGCTTGGCGGCGAAGACGAACTCGCCGGCGCTGCACGCAAGGTCCTGGCCCAACAAGAGGCATCGATCGTAATTGCAAAGGGGGGCATATGGGGGGCGACTCTGTACGAGCGTGACCAAGATCCTTTTCACATTCCGGCTTACTATTCCTCCCGCATCTTTAAGATTGGCACCGGCGATATTTTCAGTGCGGTTTTTACCCATCTTTGGGCCGAAAGAAGGCTGCCTGCGCGCGCAGCAGCAGATACGGCGTCCCGCGCAGTCTCTACATATTGCAGTAGCGGGCGTTTGCCACTAGCCCTTGATACCCAGCTCAATCAGGTGGCCGTGCAATCAAGGACTAAAAGTGTGGTTCACCTTGAAGGCGCCATCGATTCGATCGGCAGCCGATACGCCATGGAAGAAGCCGCCTTTGCGCTGGCGGAGCTTGGTGCAGAAGCCCATTGCCCAGCCTTAGACAGGATTGCAACTGCTCCTCCCACCGCGATTCTTATCCTCCTTGATGGACTCGGCACGGATGCGGAGCAAGCATTGCGTCATGCAAAGGCTAGCGGCACGCCGATCATCGCGTTGAAAGAAGGTCATGGGCAGACGGCTGGCACCCAGATTGTTGAGATCGCCGATACTGTGACAAACGATTTCGTGTCTGCCCTGTACCTTGCAGCTTGGGCAGCCATGGATGGAAGCCCTCCTCCGGTCGTACCCAGTTGACGGCGAAAGCTGATTTCCATAAGAAGCCGAACACCCGCGAAGTTTGTCAGCGTATGGCAGATGTCTATATCGTTTATGCAAGGGAAGACCACTCAGTGGCAGAGAAGCTCTATGGGCTCTTGACCTCGCGATGGGACACTTGGTGGGATGACAAGATTGCGGGACGCTATGCCAAGGCCATTGAGAACGAAATGCCAAAGGCCCGATGTGTTGTCCCGCTCTTCTCTGCCGCCTCCAGGGCAAAAGACACGTTCACGGAAGAACTTAAGCTCGGCCAAAAATACAATGCGGAGATCCTGCCCGTTCGGCTTGACCGCAGCGACCCGCCCTATCCGTTTGGCGTATACAGCTACACCGAGTTGCAAGACTGGAATGGCGAGACAGATCACCCGGGGATTCTTCAACTACAGCGCCGGATTGCAACAATCGTTCCACCTAAGGAGAAGGCGCGGCAACCCGTAGCTATCCTCAGCGGCAGAATCCCGTTACCGACGCTCTTCCTCTCTGTATCATCGCACGAGACTCAGCTTATCCCAGCCGAGGCTGTGCAAGCCCTACGCGTCTTCGGTGCACCCACGATTCTCGCCTCCGCTTACGACACCGTCGCGCGTCGCAATCCCCAGGAGATGATTTCCGCCCTGGCGGAATACCGAGAGGCCGGTGGATTTGTTCTACTCGATTCTGGAAACTACGAAGCATCACGGCTTGGCACGCGAAGGTGGAAGGTTCGCGACCTCGAAGAGGCGCTTAGCAATACACCCCACGATTGCGCGTTCTGCTTCGACGACCTGAAGCCACCTCGCGACCCGGAGCTCGCGGTCGAAGCCATTGTCCAAGCGGTCACGAGAGACCAGTCCCTTACGGATGCGCCAATTCTGCCCATTGTCCATGCCCCGGTTTCAAAGCGTGGCAGCGGCTACATCCTTGACCATCTCCCGGCAATTGTTCGGGAAATCGCCAATCGTCTGCACCCCCAGCTCATTGCCGTTCCCGAGCGGGAGCTCGGCCCCGGTCTTATCGCCCGCGCAAAAACGATGCTGGCCATTCGGGAAGAACTGAACACGCTTCCTTTCTACCAGCCGATTCACCTCCTCGGTACGGGTAACCCCTGGAGCATCGCAATTCTTGCCGCTGCAGGTGCCGATACATTTGACGGCCTCGAGTGGTGTCGCGTGGTTGTTGACGGCGCCACCGACCGACTCCACCACTTTCAGCATTTCGATTTCTTCACATATCAAACGGCCATGGCCGATTCATCGGTCGCCCGAGAAGCGTTGAGGGACCCCAAGATCGACTTCGCCGGCAAGGTCGCTTTCCACAATCTCGACTACTTTGCCAATTTTGTCCAAAGTATGCGAGATGCAACTAAGGGCGGTAGTATCGAAGCTTTTGTTGTCGGGCTGGTAGGAAAGGACACCGCAAACCAGCTGCGAAAGCAGATTCCGGATATCTTCAAATGACCGCATATGGCCCACATCATCTCGCAGCCGCCGTCGCCGCCATTTGCCCGGATGTCCAGGCCCGGATCGGACAGCAAGCTGCTCGCCCCGAGGAGCGACATTTGTGGTGGGAACTCTCGGCGTGTGTGCTGAGTAGCCAGGTCCCGTACTCACTGGCGATCGCCGCCGCGGATGCGATCGACGAAGGGCAACTCCTACTGACGCGTGACAATGATACGGATCGCTTAACCCAACGTCTCACGAAAGTGCTTAGTGCCCCCCTTCTTATCGAGGGGCGTAAACGTATGTACCGGTTCCCAGTCGCGAGGGCCCGCCATCTTGCCGCGACACGCGCTGTTGTCAACAAAAAGGCATGTTCCCTCCAAGCGCTACTGGAGTCCTTCGAAGATGCCGCACTGGCCCGCGCCTGGTTTGTTCGCCATGCGCCAGGGCTTGGCCCGAAACAGGCCAGCATGTTCCTCCGCAATGCAGGGGTAAGCTATGATCTCGCGGTTCTTGATAGGCATGTCCTCAAGTACATGTCGCACCTTGGAATCTACGAGCGGCCGGCGATCTCTATTGCCGGTCTTGCCGAATATCGTCAGCATGAAGATACCTTGCGCGGCCACGCTGACGCCATGAACTGTCCAGTCGGGATTCTGGATTGGGCGATCTGGATCGTCATGCGAGTAGCTCGGCGCGAAACGGAGAAACTTTCAGTATGAGCATCGTTACCCTTGTTTCCGGCGGACTGGATTCGACCCTTATCGCCAAACTAGCTCAGGAAGAGGGGCTTCGGCAGCATCCCTTGTTCGTCGACTATGGACAGCGCGCTCGAGATCGCGAGCTCGCAGCCTGCCGGCGTGCGATGATGGCGCTCGGTTTGTCAGAACCCACTATTGCAAACCTACCCGGATATGGTGCATTGATCCGCTCCGGCCTCACCGACGCAACGCTCGATGTGGTCAAGGACGCGTTCACCCCAGGCCGGAACATGCTGTTTCTTCTGACGGCCGCAGCGCACGCCTACCAGGTCGGTGCTGATGCGGTCTCTATCGGTCTTCTCAATGAGGACGTCAGCCTCTTTCCCGATCAAACCAAAACATTCCTTCGCGAAGCGGAACAACTGATCGCGCGCTGCATGGGCAAAAACATCCGAGTCCTGGCACCTCTATCGGCGTTCCATAAATCCGATGTCGTTGCGCTGGCAGAAGAAAAAGGGGTTCGCAATACCTACTCCTGTCACGTGGGCGGCGCCGAGCACTGCGGCGCATGTATTGCGTGCAACGAGTTCAAGTTTTGAGGGAGCATGAAATGGGTGGTGGAAGCAGCGGCGGATGGAACCGCCTGGGGGATGTGCGATCTCTGGAAGAAAAAGCAAAAGCAGCGCTACAGGGTGGCAAACGCAATGTCTTCATCAGCTTTGCTACCGAGGACATGGACGAGGTCAATCTGCTTCGGGCTCACGCGAAGAATGAAAACAGCGACATCGAATTCAATGATCACTCTGTACGTGAGCCGTACGATAGCGAGCGCGCCGACTACATTAAGCGAAAGATCTCCGAGCGTATTGCGCGCTCGTCGACAACTGTTGTCTACCTTTCGGACAGCGCGCTCAAGAGTGCTTGGGTCAAGTGGGAGGTCGAAAAAAGTCTTCAGCTCGGCAAAACGGTGATAGCCGTCCACGCTGGCGAACGTTACAACGGCCGCTTGCCCGACTGGGCGAAGGAACACAAGATAAGGATCGTGCCGTGGTCCAATCTTGCCGTCGAGCTCAAATGATGCAGAATGGGGCCCTTGCTTGTGCGCACCCGTAATGGGGCAGCTTTGATTTTGGTGCAGTTTACGACCGTTTTCGCAAAGGCCGCTCGCGGCAAACCTAAACTTTCCGGGCGAGGAAACTGCCCTTTCGACCATTTCGACGTCGAGCCAGGTAGGCCTGCAACCAAGATAAAGGTTATGCTCTGCAGAGCAAAAGCAGAGGGCTTTTTTGGTTGGCGGTCGCGGCTTCGTAGGGAACCAGGATAGATGCGGTTAGACCGCGACCGGTAACCAAAAGACCGTTTGTGCTGAACCGCTCCACAGGCGGTCGCCTCTATGGGCCTTGAATCGCTGCTGCAGGTTGACCAGACGCAGTCCGAATGCGTGAACCGAGCGCCTCGTTTGTGGATCTGTAGCGCGAAGTGGGGGTGCGAGACATCTACGTAGAGAATGCCGCCGCGCTCCTCAGGTCGGTCTCGGATTTGTTCGGGCGCCAAATCATTGCCTGCCTGCGAATATTGATTGCCGAATATACAGACTTTGAGTGCAGACCTTGTCCATGAAAATTAGATAGGGAGCGCGATGTCCAAGATTTTCATCAGCCACTCCAGCGCGAATAACGCGCTCGCGCTTGCAATAGGACACTGGCTTGCGGATAACGGCTGGGATGAATACTTCCTGGACCTTGAGCCAGCCAAAGGTCTCGCCCCGGGAGAACGATGGCAGGAAGCCCTAAAGGCTGCGGCTGATCGCTGCGAAGCCGTGCTGTTTCTGATCTCGCCAGCGTGGCGAGACTCCCGCTGGTGCCTTGCCGAGTTTCTACTTGCCAAACAGTTGGGAAAGACAATCTTCGGCGTTCTCGTCGAGGCAGTACCGCTCGACGCCTTACCGAAGGAGATGGCGGCGGAATGGCAAGTCTGTGATCTCGTCGCCGGATCCCAGCGCCAGAGCTTCAGGGTTTTACATGACCCGCTGGTCCCGGAGACCGAAATCTCTTTCGCCGAAGCGGGGCTTTCCCGGCTCAAGCTTGGGCTGCGACGTGCCGGGCTCGATCCCTCAAGTTTTCCCTGGCCTCCCCCTGACGATCCCAGGCGGCCCCCGTATCCTGGCCTGAGAGCGCTGGAGGCTGAGGATGCAGCCATATTCTTTGGGCGGGAGGCCGCAATCGTGCGCGGCCTCGATACGATCCGAAGCGTCCGCGAGCAGGGGATCGAACGTATGTTCGTCATCGTCGGAGCTTCGGGTGCCGGAAAGTCGTCGTTCCTGCGAGCCGGTCTGTGGCCGCGCATGAAGCGCGATGATCGGACCTTTCTGACACTTCCCGTGATCCGGCCAGAGCGGGCTGTCCTCACCGGCGCCACAGGACTTGTCGTAAGTCTTGAACTGGCCTTCCGCGAGTACGGTACACAGAGGACACGTGCCGGGATCCGTCAGGCAGTTCAGACGCCAATGGGATTTGAACAATTGCTTGGCGAACTTCAAACGCTGCACAACTCGCGACTTGGATCAAATGTCGTGATGCCAACCGTTGTGATCAGCATCGACCAGGGCGAGGAGTTGTTCGGCGCGGAAGGTCAGGAGGAAGCTTCGCATTTGTTGTCCCTGCTTGCCCAGACGATGTCGGGAAACGACAGGATCGAGGCATTCAAACGACGGCAGCGCTCCCTTGTGATTATGGCGATCAGAACCGATGCCTACGAGAGGCTGCAAGGTGCGAAAGCTTTTACTGGCATCTCCGCGCGGGTTTTCAGCCTGCCACCCATCCAGCGTGCCGAATTCAAGGCCGTCGTTGAGGGGCCGGCAGCGCGGGCGACCGCCGCCGGGCGCAGGTTGACCATCCAGCCAGCACTAACAGAGCGACTTTTGCACGACGCTGAAGGGGCGGATGCGTTGCCATTACTTGCCTTCACGCTCGAGCGGCTATTTACAGACTATGGAGCCGCGGGAGTCCTCCGTCTGGAGGACTATGAGGCGCTTGGGGGGGTGCGCGGTTCCATTGAGGCGGCGGTCGAATCGGCTTTTGTCGTCCCAGGCCGGCAGCCGGCCGTTCCAGCAGATAAGGCTGCGCGGGAGCGTCTGCTGCGCGAGGGATTCATTCCCTGGCTTGCGCGCGTCGATCCGCAGTCAGATGAGCGCAAGCGACGCGTGGCTCGCTGGGATGAGCTTCCCGCGGCGTCCTATGCCGTCGTGGAACGTCTCATCGGGCATCGACTGCTGTTGCGAGACCGGCGCAAAGTCGATGGCGAGGAGGTAATCGTAGTTGAAGTGGCGCACGAGGCGTTGCTTCGACAGTGGCCTACTCTCACTGCTTGGCTCGACGCAGACGCGGATGCACTCAAAACGGTCGATACCGTGCTGCGAGCCGCCTACGAGTGGGAAAAGAATGACCAAGGGATGGCTTGGCTGGCTCACACCGGCGAGCGGCTGACGGGCGCGGAGGCACTGAGACAGCGTGCAGACTTTGAACGCCTGCTAGGCGAAGAGGGCATTTTGTATTTGCGTGCCTGCAGGGAGCGCGACGAGGAGGAGCAAAGACGGCGGAAACGTGTGCAACGACGTATCCAGGCAATGATGGTCGTGATCTCCGTCATTCTCATCGTGACGGGTGTGTGGATCATTCGCCAGACCCGGGTGGTCGCAGGTCAGACCTCGCTTGTATTGACGACAGCCGCGACGACGGCGAATGACGCGGGCTTCTACGACCGGGGAATGCGCTTCGCCATACTGGCGATGGGAAAGAGTTGGTTCTTGCCGGAATCGGCAGAAGCAGAGGCGGAACTCATGCGTGGAGCGTACGCGTCGATGCTAATCGCGCAGTTCACCGGGCATCAGGGGCGAGTTCATTCCGCGGCCTTCAGCCCGGACGGTCAGAGGGTATTGACCGCGTCCGACGATAACACTGCCCGGGTGTGGGACGCGAGGACCGGCCAGATGACCGTACAGCTCACTGGGCATCAGGGGCCGGTTCGTTCGGCGGCCTTCAGCCCGAACGGACAGCGGGTAGTGACCGCGTCCGAGGATAACACTGCACGAGTGTGGGACGCGAGGACCGGCCAGATGATCGCACAGCTCGCTGGGCATCAGGAGGCGGTTCGTTCCGCGGCTTTCAGCCCGAACGGACAGCGGGTAGTGACCGCGTCCGAGGATAACACTGCACGGGTGTGGGACGCGAGGACCGGCCAGATGATCGCACAGCTCGCTGGGCATCAGGAGGCGGTTCGTTCCGCGGCTTTCAGCCCGGGTGGCCAGCGGGTAGTGACTGCGTCCGAGGATCACACCGCGCAGGTGTGGGAGGTGACCACCGGCAAACAGATCGCGGTGCTCAGCGGGCATCAGCAGCCAGTTGTTTCTGCCTCCTTCAGCCCGGATGGACAGCGGGTAGTGACTGCCTCCTGGGATAAGACCGCGCGGGTGTGGGACGCGGCAACCGGTCAGCCGATCGCGCAGCTCATCGGACATCAGAGGGCGTTAGCTTCCGCGGCCTTAAGCCCAGACGGTCAGTGGGCGGTGACCGCATCCGACGATAACGCCGCGCGGATCTGGGACGCGAGTACCGGTCAGCAAATCGCGCAGTTGACCGGGCATCAGGATTCAGTTCATTCCGCCGTCTTCAGCCCGGACGGTGAGCGGGTGTTGACCGCGTCTTGGGATAACACCGCGCGGGTGTGGGAAGCGAGGACCGGCCAGCCGATCGCACAGTTTAAAGGGCATCAGGGGAGAGTTGTTTTTGCCAGCTTCAGCCCGGACGGACAGCGGGTGGTGACCGCGTCCGAGGATAAGACCGCACGGGTGTGGGGCACACGGGCCGGCCAGCCAATCGCGCAGTTGATCGGGCATCAGGATTCAGTCCATTCCGCCGTCTTCAGCCCGGACGGACAGCGGGTGGTGACCGCGTCCGAGGATAAGACCGCGCGGGTGTGGGACGCACGGAACGGTCAGCCGATCGCGTTGCTCACTGGGCATCAGGGTCTGGTTCGTTCCGCGGCCTTCAGTCCGGACGGAGAGCGGGTGGTGACCGCATCCGACGATAAGACCGCGCGGGTGTGGGATGCACGGAACGGCGGCCAGATTTGGCAGCTTGCCGGTCATCAGGGGGCGGTTGCTTCTGCCGCTTTCAGCCCGGACGGACAGCGAGTGGTGACCGCGTCCGAGGATAAGACCGCGCGGGTGTGGGACGCACGGACAGGCAGCCAGCTCGCGCAGCTTGCCGGTCATCAGGGGGCGGTTGTTTCCGCTGCCTTCAGCCTGGACGGCCAGCTGGTGGTGACCGCGTCCTGGGATAAGACTGCGCGGGTGTGGAACGCACGGACTGGCCAGACGATCGCGCAGCTCATCGGGCATCAGAGGGCGTTAGCTTCCGCGGCCTTCAGCCCGGACGGTCAACGCGTGGTGACCGCGTCTTTTGACACGACAGCGCGGGTGTGGGACGCGAGGACCGGCCAGATGATTGCGCCGTTCACCGGGCATCAGGAACTGGTTTGGTCCTCAGCCTTCAGTCCGGACGGTCAGCGGGTGGTGACCGCGTCCATGGATAAGACCGCGCGGGTGTGGGACGCGCGGACCGGCCAGATGATCGCGCAGCTCATCGGACATCAGGGTCTGGTTCGTTCCGCGGCCTTCAGTCCGGACGGTCAGCGGGTGGTGACCGCATCCGATGATAAGACCGCGCGGGTGTGGGACGCAAAGACTGGCCAGATGATCGCGCAGTTCACTGGGCATCAGGAGCTGATTTTGTCCGCAGTCTTCAGCCCGGACGGACAGCGGGTGGTGACCGCATCCGAGGATAACACTGCGCGGGTGTGGCCGATCCGATGGCTCGTACAGTATCAAGGGCGGCGCCTGGCTGAAGCCGTATGCATGGGGAAGCTCTTGGGCGCAAACCTGCTCACAGCGGATGATGAAGCTGCCCTTTCTCTCATTCGCGGGCGTCAGGGCGAAAACGTGTGCAGCTCGTGACGAGCGATCAGATGATGTCATGCCAAACGCCGGTGAGCCGCCTCGGATTCGCCTAGGTGTCGAGGCACGCGGCAAAGCAGCGCCGTACTCTCGCCCTTCTCCTGAATCAAATCAGTGAGAGTACCGTTCTCTGGGTGAAACGCTCGACTTGGCAAGGCAACGCCTATGCTGTCGTCACCGAGCCCTGCCGTCTTGCGAATTGCCACTTCCGGCGACTTGAACGCTTCGAAAACCGCGGTATCAAACCGGCTTTGCAAGAACAGAGGTCGCACGTTCGCCGGCGATGCGGGATGAAGAAAATCGGCCGGCAGCTCTTGTTGGCTGATCATCTGGCGCACTCCCCAGAGATCGCTGTTTTTTTTTGTTTGGGCGTGTCGGTATGTATCAGTTTTCTTGGTCAGGCGACAGACAGATCAGTCCATTCGCCTGAAGCCACGACCAGCCTGCAGAGCACGCTTTGCCAGCTTCGGATGGGTCACCCCTGCTCGCTGTATAGTCGAGAATCACAGCCCGACAAAAATTGCCGCGGTTCCAGAGGCTGCGATTGCCATTGTCGACCGGGATCAGTACTTCGAGCATGTAGCCGTTTTGGGTGCAGTCTGTGACGGTCCGGTGTAACGCTCAATCGGGAAGCGATAGACGGCTCGCAAGTTGATGCCCTCCACCCTCGTTGGCGCGATGGTCCGAACAATTCGGCTGGCACGGGCTGCCCCCGGCTCCGCTGATCCAGAATCATCTGCATCTGGGCGGTATTCCACGCCATCAGGAATTTTGCCAGCAGGCTCAACGCGTCGGCAACCGCTTGCACCTCGTCCGTGCGTTTGGCTTGAGTAGACGAAACCCGATCTATATAAATTGCCCGTTTCAGGAGACCGCGCCAAACCGGGGGTGACTAAGCGGCAAGGCGATGGGTGTCGTCGACTTTGTTCCGACACTACGCAGCCGTGCGAGAGTTCCCTTACGGTCGTAGCCGAACCTCGTACCTGGGCTCAGGCCGGCGCTGATGCGCACCAGTTCTGTCACGCTGGCGGGAATCGTGTCGAGGTTCGGGAAGTGGTGTAGCTGCTGGAAGACCTTGAGGAGCACCAGCAGACCAAGCCGCGATCCCTGTCCGCGTGTGGAACGGGTGGCCCAGTCCAGTTCCTCTGCGCTCGGCGAATAGCAAGCCCGCAGTTGCTTGAGGGAGAAGACCTTCGGGAAACGGGGGTAGGCGTTACGTTCGATGGTGGCCATACAGGATCTCGACAATCGCTGAAGGAGACCGCGCCAAACCGGGGGCTGACTAAGCGGCAAGGCGGTGGCCTTCTTCTCCGGCGATGGACGGATACCATCGTTCAACGTAAGACCGGAGCTGGTTATTGAGCACGGCGGTCCGGATTTGCAGCAGGTTGTGCGCGTGCCGAGGCCGCCAGGCCATCTGCTGCCGTTTGACGAATCGCTTGCTGACCACCTGGTTGACGGCCGACTCGACAAAACCTGATGCAATGGGCTCCCCATGCCGATAGCGGTTTGTCGAGGTAGACAATGAACTCCTCGAGCTTGCCGAGGAGTTTGGCCTCTTCGGGGCTGGCCTCAGCTTCCAGATCCCAGCCCAGGCTTTCCAGTCGGCGCAACGCCGGATAGGGGCAGCCGTGCCACAGGTGCCACTTGGCGCCATGCAGCTCCTTGATCAATGCCGCGTTGGTCGGGCCGTCGCAGTGTGCCGGCCGGCCCTTGATCATCTGTTCGAGGTTCTGTACCCGCATCGCGATGTGGAACCAATCGAGAACGTACTCACCGCGGTCACCAAAGCCGAGTTGGGCAAACCGTACGGTATCCCCGCCGTCCGACAGGAAGGTGACCGGCTGACTGGGTTGCACACCTTCTCGTAGCAGGAAGTTCCACATACGATCGGCCGGTCGGCGCTCCAGCTTGTGCACGTAGGCAAAACTATGCCCGCCATCCTGATCCCGCAGGGACTTCCCGACGATCACTTCAAACCAGCCATTCTGGCGGCGCCGGTGGCCGGCCAGCCGAAGGTAGCCGCCGTCAATGCCGACCGCGCGGACCGGACTGGGCTCCGGGATCTCGGGCGAGCGGACGCTCGCCGCCACCTCCCCCTGTTGCCGGGCGTCGTTGGCCAGTTCCGCTTCCAGCCTGCGACCGAGCGTGGTGACCTGACGCCGGATCGAGCTTGCTGCCAGCACATGATCGAGCGGCAATACCTCTTGCAGGACGTTGACGGTCAGACCATATGACATCAACGCTGCAAACTTGACCTCGAGATACTGGAGTTCGGGACTGACCCGCTCAGGCAAGCAGTTGGCGACCGGACTGAAGGTGGGGGCGTTGCCCTTGCATTGCCGACAGGGATACAGCCTGGGACTGTCAATCGACAGTCGCCCGAACGCGCTCCGGAAGACCAAGTGTTGGTGGCCCTTGCAAGCCAGCTGCGCCCCGCACGTGGGACAAACGCTGGTCCGGGCAACTGCCTCGGCAACCTGTGCCGCGACCATCGTGCGCTGCAGCCGACCCAGCAATGATTTCGCCTCCTCCAGATGCAGGCCCAGCGAGCCCACATCAAGGCCGTCTCTGTCGAACTGGGCAATCTCGGTGACGGTGGCTGGCACGCCTCCATCGTCCTGCACTACAAGTTGCAAGCTGATACGCATGGCCGCCCTCCTCCCTTCTATGAGCACTGGTTTGTCAAGTTCCTTTGGAGCTAGCCGACCAAATCTTCCTACGTGCGGCGTAGTCTGAAGCCGTCTGTTGTGCGCGCGTCAGACGTGACGTCTGACCACCTTCTATCCGCCGGCGCTTGGCCAGCCTCATCCTGCATGCGCATTACGCCGGAATCATCAACCAGGAACATGCCCCATCTTGATAAATCGGTTGCATCAGCAACCCGGGAGGAGGACGGGCATGTTCACCTCAGACCGTTTGTGCTTGCGTAGTTGCCTGACCGGGGCCGTTACCTCTTTCCTGCAAGCTTTTAGGAGGCCTACGCCGACTTCAGGCGTGCGCCTTCGGGAATCTCACCGTCTTTCAGATAGCGCCACAGCGCAATAGCCAGTCGCCGTGCGACTGCAACGATCGCGATGCGCCGAGCCCGCCGGTTTGGTCCCGTGCTCTGGGTGCGCTCGTTGAACCAGCGCGTAAGTGCACTGTCGGGCTGGTAACGCAGCCAGCACCATGCCATCTCGACCAGTAACGCGCGCACTCGTCGGTTGCCCTGTTTGCTGATGCCCTGGTCGACCTGGCTCTCGCCGCTGTCGTAGGGCTGGGGCACCAGGCCCGTACAGGCCCCCACTTGGCGCCGGTTGCTGAACTCCCTCCAGAACAGTTCGAGCGCGAGGCGCGACGCGCCCACTTCGCCAATCCCTTTCAGGCGCGCCAGGTCATCGCGTCGCTGGCGCGCGGGGGCGGGCAGGCTTGCCTGTCGCGTTTTCTCCAGCTCCGCGAGTTGCTGCTGTGCCAGCGCGAGCCGTTCGCACTCACGCAGCAACCGCCCGCGCATTTCGGGCGACAACGGCGCGCCGTCGTGACACTTCACCTCGTCACGGGCGAGCCGGCCGGCGAAGTGCTTGTGATCCACCTCATCCCAGCAGCCGAGCGTGGCCAGCAGTTTTCGCATCCGGTCGCAGTGCTGCAGCACTTCCTTCTGCAGTTGCCCGCGATCGCGCATCAGGTGCCGCGACGCTTCGTCCTGCGGCGATGGGACGTGAACCACGTGCATGCGGTCGCGCTCGCCACGTAGCCATGCGCGCAGGTTGATCACCAGCTTGATGGCATCGAGCCGGTCGGTCTTCGCGCGTCGCTTGTGGCGTTCGACGGGAATGCTGGCTGGATCGATGACGTAGCACTCGATGCCGCGCCCCTGAAGCGCACGACAGATCCAAAATCCGTCCTGGCCGGCCTCGTAGCTTACGACGACGCGCACACCTGCTGGCAGCGACCACTTGTCCTTGTGCTGTTCGATCAGGTCCAGCACCGCCTGCAGACGCGCTACGGCTTGCAGCTGCGCGACCGTATGCACCGCAGGCTGCTCGCGGTGCCCGTCGTGTAACGCGACCTTCCACTTCGCGGCCGCCAGTTCGAGCGAGACCGCCAACACGTCCTCGATACTCGTGTATGCCTGATCTGTACGCATGACGCTATCTCCTGTGAGCCAAGCACGACACGCTGATTCTAAGCAGGCTTGTCCCCTGTCTCATAGGATCTTGGAAGCTGCGGCGACCGAGGTGTCGCAATCGATCATTGACGATCTGACGGTCAAAGCGACGATCCAGCCAAGTCAGCCATCCGGTCGACCTCATCGCGTAAGTCTTCCAGCACGATTGGACCCTCGCGCAGCGACTCGAGCCAATCGAGGAACTCGTACTCACTGCGTTCGTCCCTGGCCTCCAGATACCTCTCGATCCCGCCAACGTCCTCTGGCGGGCAAGGCCCGCAACCCGCCACCCAATGTGGCAGCCGGCCAGGATGTTGCCGCAGCCTACGCGGCTCCACCCGTATCTCGTGGCGCCACCACGCGTTGAAGTCATACACATAGACGAAGCCTTCGTGTTCGCGGAGACGAAACGCGGTCAGCGGCAGTTAGTTTGCCACTGTGGAGAACTGCAAGACGTCCTCATGAGCTTCGCCGTAATGCCTGCCACGAATGCTGAACTGGTGCAGATGTTCGTCCGCCCAGCCCATGACTACCTGGATGACATTGTGCAATTGTGGGAGCGTCAAATGCTCGGGAACGAGGACGCGTCGCCAAACTGGCGGGCTCAGGCCGCGCAGAGCAATTCGAAGTTGAAGGATGGAGGTCGCCGCCCCAGGATCGGGAGCCATGCGCGCATTGTAGGTGCCTCATTGGCCTCTCGGCGGTGGTCCGGTCGTTCGCCCCCGTTTTGGCGCGGTCTCCTTCAAGGGTCAGGGAGTTGTTTGGCGAATTGATCGAGGGGCGCTAAGTTCTCAGCCCCTGTGAGCGATAGCGAACCGAATCCCTTCCAGGGCGGCGCCTCCCTCACACCCAAAATCACTAGACTCGCACGATAGGTACAGCCGTTTGCCGCTGCGGTTTGCGTGCGTGGTCCGACAGAGCATTGCAGCATATCGGCGCACCTACGGAATTGCTCCCATTCTGCGGATCGGGCAATGCCTTCTGGCTAAGTGATAGGGGTCGTGATGAAAAAGCTCGAAGCACTGGAAAGCATCCGAGGATTCTCCGCAGCGTATGTATTCGTGAACCACCTGCACCCTTTCCCCGGCACAATCTTCGAGTCGCTATTCCGATTTGGGCAGGAAGCGGTTATCTTGTTCTTCCTTGTGTCCGGGTTCGTCATCTACCATTCATGTGCGTCGGCGGAGCGGCCGCAGACCGTCGCATCATTTCTGCGTGCACGGGCGATCCGCATTTATCCCATCTTCCTTGTGGCGCTGCTGCTGGCCGCGCTGGTCGCCGCCTTTACGGACCGCGCGGACTGCATCCAGCCGACTTCGCTGATGGCGAACCTGCTCATGTTGCAGGATCAGCCTACCATCAAGCACGGTGCCTGGTTCGCTCCGTTCTGCTCAAACATCGCGCTGTGGTCGCTGTCGTATGAGTGGTGGTTCTATCTCGGATTTGCGTGGCTGTTTCTGCGGCCTTTGCGCCTGTCCGTGACGGTGCAACGCTGGATCGTGGCCAGCATCAGCCTGTTTGGCACTGCGAGCTATCTCGTGTATCCGAGCCAGCCTGCACTGTTTGCAAGTTACTTTGCAATCTGGTGGGCTGGACTGGAACTGGCGCGGCAGTATCGGGAGGAATCCGCGCTCACCTTTCGCGCGCAGCGGTTCCCTCTGCTGCTCGTCGCGGCAAACGCAGTGATATGGCTGATCCCTGCGATTCACGCCCTGGTCATGCATGCCTATATATCGCCCGGGCGGGAACCGTTCGGCCAGATTCGCCACTTCGGTGCCGCACTGTTGTTCCTGGTGGCCGGCATTGCCCTGTCACGCGTGGCGTCGCTCCCGAGGCGACCGCTCCTGTTGTGCAGCAAGCTGGCACCGATCTCCTACGGCCTGTATGCCACGCACTATCCCATCTTGATTTTCGTAAGCTCGCTGGATCTGGGAAAGCTGCAGACGTTCGCCGTGGCAACGCCTATCGCGTTGCTTGTCGCCTATCTGGTCGAGATTGTCATGCAGCCCAGAATCTCCGCACTATTTTCCGGACGCTCCCGCAGGCAGCCCACGCCCCGAGCGACGCTTGAAAGCGATTCGTCGGGAACGGCAAGAGTGCAAGGACGATCAAACGAAAAGATTTAGCGGCCTTATGCCAATCTAGAATCAGTTGAGCCACCGTAGGAATTTAGGAGAGGTGCTAGTTTGCGTCACGTTGCTTACAGCGCCCTATGTACCCGCATAGGCATTTCAGTTGCCCATGATGCTGTGGGGAGAGCTGACTGCGCCGACCCCAGCGGCGACGGCCGCCCACCAGGCCGCACCTTCGGCGTCGCTTGCCTTCGCGTCGATAGCACGCCGGTAGACTGATTTGACCGCTTCCAGTGGCAAGTCTTGTATGTCCGTCAATGTCAAAGCAGGACTATGCGCGGCTCCGCATTCCGGGCACCACCGGCCGCGATGCACGAGGTTGGTAACGCGGGTGGTCCATTCGTGCCCAGCCGCGCAGGTGAAGCGCAGGACCGACTTGGTATCGACGAAGTCAGAGGGCGCGGACAGGCAGCGCCCGCCTTTCGACTGGGCCAGCGCGACCATCTCGGCGAACGTGTGTATTGCCATCGCGTCTTTTCCTTGTCACCAGATCGACTTAACGTGCTTGTAGGCGCGAATCTTCTCGTCTTTCGTGACGAGGGGTGCGGCGAGCTTCCGAGCTGTAGCGACGATCATCCGATCTGCCGGGTCCTTGTGAAATTCCCCAGGCAGATCGACAGATTTAGTTGCGATGTCGATATCGATTGGCAAGAAATGCACGGCCTCAATCTCCGCCACCGTTGCCAACCAGCTTCCGACGTCCATCGACAGCACAAGCTTTTCGCGTTCCACCAGCATGGCGATTTCCCAGGCGGAGATCGCCGAAACGATAATTTGCCCGCCTTCGAGTTCCCGATCGATGGCGGCCTTCGCCTTCTTGCTCAAGGTCTCGTCTTCGGCAACCCACCAAACGAGGGTATGCGTATCCAGGACAATCACCGAGCCGCCTCCCACTCCACGTCAACCGGCTCTGTCGGGTTGTCATAGCGGACAACCGTCCCCCGCAACACCTCGAGCGGATTCCGGTCAGTGCTACGGAAGCGCCGCACCTCAAGTGCGGGCTTGCCGTGATCTGTCACGATCACGCTCTCGCCCGACGCCTCGACCTGCCGGAAGAACTCCAGCGCCTTCGCCTTAAACTCGGTTTTCGATACTTGATTTCCGTGCACAATAACCCCTAGTCATCAGCCATAGTCATTATGCTACTATAAATGACTATCTAAGCAAGTCATTTCGCTCGCAAGTAGGCCCTATGGCTACAGACTGTGCTTGAGGAGAAGCGAGACGACGAGGCTCCTGCGCAACTGGAGATCCTGCGTTGTCTACAGCTCTGCACTTCAGATGTATCGGCACCGTCTCCAATGGCCTTTAGCCCAAAGCCTCGCCCAGCAGTGCAACTGCCTCTCGGCGATCGTGCCGCGACACATCCAGATACGGCGCCACATGATCCAGCTCAGCATGCCCCAGCGACGGGTACCACGCCGGCACTGGCCAACAAGGGGGCGCAGTTTTCGCCAAGTTCAAGAACCTGAAGACTGGTCACATCAAGGAGTTGCGGTTACACCCGAGCGACAAGCTCGAAGAGGTCGCACTCGATCACCAGGGAGATGGAATATCTGTACACCGATGGCATGCGGCGCCGCAACATCCCGCTGTCGCAGGTGAGCAATCCTCCCAATGCGATCAGCGCCGTAGAATTTCTCGCTCAGCGTACCGCTGTCGTCGCCGGCCCTTTGTTGACGGGGTTGCTGCAGTGCTAGGCCTCAGCGCGCCGGCCTGGCGGTGCGGCATGTCGATGAAGGCAAGGTGGTGCCGATGTACCGCACCAGCATCGAGACCACGCCGGTGGGGCCGTTCCGCGGACCGATGGTGGTGTCGATGCGCCCCTATACGCCGGCACAGGCCGCGCGCGCCAGCGAGATCTGCGCCGCGTTGCCGGCAGCGCATGGCAAACCGGTGCACGCCGGCGATCCGTCAGCGATCGGCATTGCCGACGTCAGCCGTCCCGACGAAGGCGAGCCCACCGCCATCCTGCCAGGCGAGATCCCGGTATTCTGGGGCTGCGGCGTGACGCCTCAGGCCGCGGCCGTGCAGGCGCGGCTGCCGCTGTGTATCACGCATGCGCCCGGCTACATGCTGGTGGGCGACGTGGCGATCGAGGACGTCACGCTTATCTGAGTTCTCTGTTGGCCCGCTCCCGCTTGCCGCTCCCGGCACCGATCCCAGGAAGTGCTCAGCGCCTGCACGCAGATCGTGCATCCCGCCGCGTGGGCGAGCTGTTTCCGACTAATCCGACTAGGCCCAGCCAAATGGCTGGAGACGGAAGCGTCGTTTGGCCGTTCCCGGCCAGTATGAGACATTCGACGGCCACGACCAGATTGGCAACAATCGTTGGCATATGGGTGCGGCCGAACGTTAGCTCAAGCCATCGGCCACTATTGCTGCGTGAGCATCAGGTTCAGGTTCTGCACCGCAGCGCCGGATGCGCCTTTGCCAAGATTATCGAAAACCGCGGACAGCAGGACGTGCCCGTGTTCCATGTTAGGAAATACGCTTAAGCGCATGTCGTTCGTACCGTTCAGCACCTGCGGATCCAGGTGCTTTAAGACGCACGATTCGTGCAGCGGCAAGACACATACGTGGGCCGCCTCGGCATAGTGGCGTGCGAGGCATGCGTGTAACGTGGCGCCATCCACGTCGGGTGCCAGCAGCCGCAACTCCAAGGGGACCGTCAGCACGATGCCCTGGCGGAACGCACCAATCGCAGGGACAAAGATGGGACGCTGCGCGAGCCCGGCGTGCCGCTGGATCTCCGGGGTGTGCTTGTGCGCGAGTTCCAGACCATATACCTGGTATGAAGGCGCGTTGATGGCACCCTGCCCCTCATGTTCCTCCACGCCGGCACGCCCGCGTCCGGAGTAGCCGGACACCGCATGAATGCTGATAGGGTAGTTGCCTGGTATGAGCCCAGCCTGCAACAGGGGACGCAGCAAGCCAATTGCACCGGTCGGATAGCAACCGGGATTGGTGACCCGACGTGCGTTCGCAATGCGCTCAGCCTGTCCCAGCGTCATTTCCGGAAAGCCGTATGTCCAGTCCGGCTGTGTGCGGTGGGCGGAACTTGCGTCGATTACTCTGACGGCAGGATTAACAATGGCGTCCACTGCCTCGCGCGCGGCGGCATCAGGCAAACAGAGGATGGCGATGTCGCAGGCGTTGATGGCTTCTGCGCGACGCCGCGGATCTTTGCGTTCCGCAGCGGCAAGCGTGAACAGTCTAAGGTCGGTCCGGTTGCGCAGCCGTTCGTGGATTTGCAACCCGGTGGTGCCTTGGTCGCCGTCGATGAAAACAACGGGAGAGCTCATACGTGGAATACTCCAGTGACTGTGGGCTGTAACAAGTAGAACGAGCCCATATGTTCCATGGATCGCTAGAATAGAGAAAGTTGAATTTCATAACGTAAATATTCAGTTTTTCTGAATCTGGACATCGACATGCGAGAGATCAGCCTGGACCGCTTGCGCACTCTGGTCGCCATTACCGACCGTGGCTCATTTGCCGATGCGGCGCGTGCATTGCACCTGGCGCCGCCAACGGTCAGCCTCCACATCGCTGAACTCGAAGACCGCATTGGGGCTCCACTCCTGTCACGGAAGCGCGGACATGTAAGGCCGTCGGCGATAGGAGAGGTGCTGGTGGAGCGCGCGCGTCGACTGCTGGCCGATGCGGAGCAGGCGTTAGACGATATTCAACGCCAGGTGCAGGGGCTCGAAGGGCGCGCGCGGCTCGGTGCGTCGACTGGCGTGATCGCGCACCTCTTGCCGCAAGCGCTTGAGGTGCTGCGCCAGCACCATCCCGCTATCGACATTCAGATTGCAGTACTCACTTCGCATGAAACGCTGTCCCGACTGGCGGATGGAACGCTGGATGTTGGGCTGGTCGCACTGCCTCAGCCCCCGGTGGCTGGACTCGTGATAAAGCCTTGGCGCCGCGACCCCGTGATGGCCTTTGTGCCGGCGCATTGGCGGTGTCCGGCCCGCGTCACGCCTGAATGGCTCGCCGCCCAACCTCTCATTCTCAATGACGCGACCACGCGTCTCTCGCGTCTGACTGCGGAGTGGTTCGCGGCTGGGGGGCAGCATCCTGCGCCGCGCATTCAGCTCAACTACAACGACGCGATCAAGAGCCTGGTAGCGGCAGGTTACGGCGCAGCGCTGTTGCCCCATGAGGCCACTACGCCATTACTCGACAGGCGCATTGTCATGCGTCCGCTGCGCCCGGCGTTGTGGCGTCGGCTCGGCATTGCACATCGTGCGGGGTACGTTGAGCGTTCCACGCAACACGTACTTGATGTGTTGTGGGATCTGCGATTGACGTAGGAGTTGCCATTTGCCGCTTCGGTTCGTTCTCGCCGGGACAGTAGCCTTATTGCACGCCACGACGAACGAATGGCCGGTTTGTAGAAATTTGACTGACCGAATTGGGTCGATTTGAGCCGGCCAGCCTGAGCCTGAGTCGACCATTGAGCCGCCGGTGCATCCGCCGCCGCCGTCCGCCGGAAGCGCTTCTTTTCGTCGCCATCCCTCGTCAGCCCCCTTGCCGGCGGACGGCCAACTGCCCAAGAACGGAATCACACGATTCGCCTCCGGCGAATGACTTTGTGCCTCTCGCGCTACCTGATCATGCGACTCGGCCATGGCAGATGTAATCGCCTGGGCAATGTACTAGCTCTCTGAGGCCGGTGTGCGTATATACACGAATGAATAGATTATCAATGCGACGATGGATAGATAGTCAGACCTGAAAAATTCGGATTGCGGGTTCGGCCTAGCTGGAAGGTGGCGGATTCTGGTCGTATCAGTTGACCCAGGCATGCGGACAGAGTCGATTGGCCTGCGCCCCTGGCGAATCGAGCCATGACTGTGAGCATAGTCAAGACGCAAAAAAGCCCGTGAACGCCCAAGCGGGCAATGGCCCGCAGCAACCAACGGAGATTGAAGCCTGCGGCACAGAGGATTGGATGGATGGCGTCGCCGATTTCGCCTTTCAACCAGTTCCGGCGCATGCCGTGATCCGCTTTGACATGACCGATGACAGGCTCGACCGCCTGGCGACGTTTGAGCATTCTGCGCTGACGACGATTCATGGTCTTGATCCTGCCGCGATGAATCATTTTCACTGGCGCCACTTCGGCATCGACCCCGCGGTAACCGAGGTCAACGATGGCAGTGCGGGGTCTGGGCGATCCGGGCAGGTCCTGTAGCAGGATGGTGGTCTGCTCCAGTTGGGCGTGCAGCGTGTGGCCGTCATAGGGATTGCCAGGGAAGCTACGTGCACCGACGATGAGTCCCTGATTAGCGGTAATCGCCAGGCTCACCTTCACGCCGAACTCGTAGGGCTGACGGGCCTTGCCCTTGGCGACACACTCCACCTCGGGAGCGTGCAGAGCGTAGAGCTTGTTCTTGTCCTTGGCACGTTGCTGCGCAATGCGTCGGGCGCGTTCGAGCCAGGGACGCAGACGCTGTTGCTGATCCTCAGCGAGCGCCGTCATCTTGCGTTCGATATCACGTAGTACGCGGCCGAGCACGGTGCGCTGGCGCTTGAGCACGGTTCTCAGCCGTTTGAACTGCTTGGCATGCGCATAACCACCCGCACGAAATCGCAACGACTTGCCTTCCCTGGCAAAGGTCTGCTTAAGCTGAATGCCGGCGCGTTTGGCCAGTTGCACCACCTTGGCCCGCGCAACCTCCAGCAGCCGGCTGTCGGTCGGATAGGCAATGGCCTTCTCTTGCACCGTGGTGTCGACGATGACCCGTTCGAACTCAGCCGGTTTGATCACCTTCATTTGCACGGCGGCAGCGATCGTGCTGCCCAGCAGTTCCTCGACGCCAGCCTCGCCCAGGGCCTGTCGGAAACGCACGAGGTTCGTCGGGTCACACGGCAGCCGCATTTGGAAGTACTCCTCGCCGCAGAAGTACTGCCAGTACACGTTCTCCGCCCAGCGCTCACACACCGACTCATCGCTTTCGTTGTAGGCGTGCTTGAGGTAGAGCAGCCCGACCATCAGTCGGATCGGCAGGCGAGGCCGGCCAGCGGCGCTGACACTTGCACCGGCCACTGCGCACGTCGGCCCGAACAAGTCCTCGCCGACCACGTTGCGGCCATCCTGCGCCTTGCGTGCAAACACTGGTGCTAGGGCCGCCTCAATGTCATTCCATGGCATCCGGCTCGCCAGTACTGCCAGCGGATGGCGAAGATCAATCATCCCGTCCAAGCGGCTGCGAAAGAAGTCCGGTGTGCTCATCGGCAAGGCCCTCAAATCTCCCAGGATCTGAATCAGATTCATAATCGATCTGGGAGTTCGGCACGCAGCGCAATTCTTCCGAAGCCTTGCTGCGCCTTACTCTTCAGCATTCTGCAGGGCTGACGAATTACAGGTGGTGGACCGCGATGCCTTCGCATTGGAACTTGCAAGAGAGTGGGTGCGCGCAGGTATTCCGCGCTCGCCAGTTCTCTAGTGTAGGGCCTCACAATTAACGTTACATCACCGATCCACTTTCTTGAGAATCTAATTTTCGCTCTCCCACCTAGCCAAATAGCGTTTGTTAAATAATAAATGCGACCTCGTTCGAGTATCTCCTATTATTTCTGGATGTTCTGGCATGGAGTTCGCATATATATCCAGCACATTTTAAATTTTTAAAAAAAGCACGCTCTATCCTACCGCCATGGTGACCGAAATCCGAGATCGGGGTGTGGTGACATAGCGCGCGGCACCCGGTCCGATTCCGGAAAAATGATTTGCAGATTAGAGTTAAATGGTAAGCAGTTGCACTTTGAGTGTCGTGTGCTACGATGCATGCATTGCTTGGACCGCCTTCCCGCGCGTCCCCGTGCAAGAACGCAAGAAGACCTAACACACCGGGAGCGCCTGCGATGATTCCAGGCACGCCAACGGGCGAGACCTCAGGCGAGCAGAAGACACGGCACCCGGCTGCGCCGTCAATCCCGCTCCCCCAAGGCGGCGATGCTCTTCGTGGCATCGGCGAGAAGTTCGCCGCAAACCGGGTCGCGAGCATCGGCTCGATGTCGGTGCCCGTCGCGATCAACCGAGGCCGTTCAGGCTTCGGCGCCCAACTCTCCCTGTCTTACGACTCCGGTGCCGGTAACGATCCGTTCGGCTTCGGTTGGAACCTTTCCCTTCCGTCGATAACCGCTCGAGCGGTGGACGAATACCGGCAACGCGGGACGGGCGTGATCTGGCGTCCCATTGTCAAGGTGCTGCCGAGCAGCGCGATGCGCATGGCACCCACGCTGCTCGACGTCGAAGACTGCTACCCGGACGAGTGCACGTGCGGCTGGTCTGAGCGTCCGCGTACGCCGAGCCCGAAGCCACTAGCGAAGGGAAGAGATAACTCTAAGGAGAATGACAAATGAGTAACTCGGCTGAAGGGAACTTGCATAAGCCTCGCTGCTGGTGCAAAGCTGATAAGGGGAATTGGTACTTTCCGTGCGAAAACAGGCGGTTTTTTCACAGAAGCCATTGTTAGAAAATACCTTGCGAAAAATAGGCTCACGGCAGCTCCCATTTGCCTCCGAGCCTTACTGGACGCAGCTCTGTACGCGCCCACCGCCAGAAATCGCTTGGAAAGTATCATTACCTCCCGAAGTCGGAAGTCGAGAGGCTGTTCCGGCGTTACGGGCCGCCGGATCGGTTGGAACCGACAACGGGCGTGCCGCTTGCATGCAGGGGCTGTAATTCATTATGAAGTGGGGAGTAGGACAATGGCGAATCAGCTTGCGGGGATCCGGTGTGTCATCGGATCGGCGTCCGTGCATGAAGCTCAGGCCAGACTGGCCGCAGCGAGCTTGAGGGCTGTGGCCCAGGAACTTCACGTCGAGGTGCAGTGGAACGTCATACCCGACCATCCCTGCGATGTGTTCCTACCCGTCATTGGCACCGCCAACCTGGCCGATACTTGTCACGCACTGGAGGGTTGGATCGAGACTCGCCCCGTGATCGCGCTGGCGGTGGATCTGGACGCCAGCCAGTTGATCGAACTGTACGCAGCGGGCATTGGGGAGTTTGTCATGGCACCGGTGAACCCGGCCGAATGCCTGGCCCGCATCCTTCGTACCACAGGCAAACCGCACGCACCGTGGGCCAACTGTTCCGCCGTGCCTTGCCGCGACTTGCATCCGCTGATGTCGCCAAAGCTGGCGGACTTGATCGGCGCGAGCGCCGCATTTGCCAAGCCTTTGTCCATGCTGCCCACCATCGCTGGCTGTGAGGCAGGCGTCCTGCTTCTGGGCGAGACCGGCACCGGCAAGGAGGTCTTCGCACAGGCGATTCACTACCTGTCTGCGCGCGCTTCCCGCCCCTGGGTGGCTGTCAATTGCGCCGGCGTGCCGCCTGAGCTGCTCGAAAGCGAATTGTTCGGCCATTTGCGCGGTGCGTTCACCAGCGCCTCTGAGACGCGGGCCGGCCTGGTGCGCGAGGCGGAGGGTGGCACGCTGTTTCTCGACGAAGTGGACGCGCTGCCTTTGGCGGCGCAGCCCAAGCTGCTGCGTTTTCTTGAGGACAAGACCTATCGCCCGGTCGGCGGCAGCAGGCCGGCCGTGGCCGACATCCGGATCATCGCGGCCAGCAACCAGGATCTGGCCCATCTGGTGCAGGTGGGACGATTCCGCCGTGACCTGTTTTTCCGCCTGAACGTTTTGGCGGTGACGTTGCCGCCGCTGCGAGAACGCAGCGGCGATATTGCGCTGCTGGCGAGACATTTCGTGCGCAAGGCTTGCGCCAGAGCGCGGCGTCCAGCGCTCGACATTGCTGCGGCGGTGCTGGACCAATTGATCGCGTACGAGTGGCCGGGCAACGTGCGTGAGCTGCGCCACGCCATCGAGCGCGCGGTGCTGCTGGCGGAACGATCGGCCTCGTCGATCAATACGCTCGACTTTGGGCCATTCTGCCCGTCACCGGGAGCGGCCGGCAGCCTTGCCGACGAATCGTTCCAATCTGCCAAGGCGCGCGTGGTCGAGCGGTTCGAGCGCAGCTACATCGAACGGTTACTGTCGTCCTGCCAGGGCAATGTGACCAGCGCGGCAAAACTCGCACGCAAGGATCGCCGGGCGTTCTTCGAGCTGATGCGCAAGCACAAGATCCTATCGGAGGCTTTTCGGACGGACAACGCGGACAACGGCGTCCACTGGTAGGACAAAGATGTCCTGCCGCAGAGCAGTGCTTCCTTTCTTGCGAAGCCGCCAAGCGTGACACTCCATGTCACGACAAATCTGTCCTAGTGCAGGACGCTCTTCCTTGCATGCGCGGGACTTTCGCAATGGCATGGCGCTTGCGTCGGTCTTGCGCGTGCTGCCATGAAGTTTCCCGATTCCGCCCCCCAGGTCATACAGAGATTGGCGCGCTACTTGCGCATCAATCCGCTAGCCTGTGATACGCAAGACGGCATCGCGACCTGGTGGCTGAGCCCGGTGGTGGTGCCTGAGCGCGATCTTGCGATCGCGCTCGCATGGCTGGAACGCGCCGGCGTGATCGCGTCGTTCGAGGCAGCGGACGGGCGGGTGCATTACCGACGCGCGGCGCTCGACGCGCGGGTCGATGCGTTGCTGGATCAGCTGATCCGCGGCGAGACAATGCCGTAGCAGTTAGTGCAGGGCAGGCTGCACGGCTTTGTCGCAATGCGGGACGCGTCAACTTTCCGTCGGCGCGAATAGTCCCGGGGCCTGCGCCGGCAAGGCGTTGCGACCACCACGGCCCATCTGGCGTAGAAGGTCCCAAGGCAAGTCTGCCAGTCGCCAGACCCCGAGGCTCTTGTCGCCGAATGTGGCGCCGGCCTCGGTGCATTTCTCGTTGACGATGAGCAGCGGCGGCGGGAAGCCGAAGGGAGTGCTATTGAGGTCGATGGTTCGCCACTGCCCGCCGGCGGTGTCGACGTTCTGCCGATGACCCGTGAAGGTCGTCGTGATCAGGTAGGTGGCGCCACTGCGCCTGAAGTTCTCCAGCACGGCGCCGATCTCGGCGAACGACAGATGCGGCAACAGGTCCCGGCAGAAGATGGCATCGCATTGCGGCAGCGCGCCTCCCAGCAGGTCCACGCAGATGAATTGCCGACCAGCGCGCCGATGACGCCACAGGTGCTCGTCGATCATCCCGGTCATGATGTCCGCGCCGACGTAGCGGTCCAGGCCCAGTGCCACGTGCTGCATCCAGTTGAAGTCGCCACACGGAGCATCCAGCAGGCTGCGGATGCCGAGGTGCGCCAGCAGCAGCGGCAGGCGCTCGCGCAGCTCCTGGGTTTGCTGGCGGCTCGAGCCAGGCCCCGACACGGACTCGTCCCGGTACTGGCGGTATAGCTGCGCGTGACGCGTGAATACCGCTTCAAGCGGCGACGCGGCGGCTCGTTCGCCGGCCGTCCCCACCGCACGCTGCAGCAGGAACGTGAAGAAGGTTTGCGGCCCGAGCAGATCGGCCCCCACGTGGCGCGCGAGGTGCTTGCGGACTTCGGTGTTCGACAGCATGTAGCAGATCGCCTGCGGCTCAAAGCACTGCTCGTGGCCGGTCGCCGGGCGCTCCTCGAAGAAGGCCTCGGGCTGGCTCCAGCAAACCGGCTGGACCCGCTGGCACGGCAGTTCATGCCAGCCTTCGGGATGTCCGCCGACGGCCGCCGTCAGGGGCTCGGAGCCGATCGACGTCCAGCCTAGGGCCTGATGCGAGCGCAGCAGCGCGCACACCTTCGCGTAGACCGCCGCGAGGATGCGGCTGTCCGGCCGGGCCGCCAGGAAGCCGTTCGAGACCAGGCCGCTGCGCTCGCGATGCCCGACCATCTCGTGCTGCTGCAACAGGTCCAGCACGGGCTGCAAAGGCTGCAACATCAGACAGTCCGCATCGACCCACAGCCCGCCGTAGCGTTTGAGCAGGAACAGCCGCACGAAGTCCGCGCGATGCGCGACCTGCAGCCGCGACAAGTCAATGTCGCGATCCTGGTCGCGCAGCTGGTTGAAGGTCTCGGGCGAGAGCAGCCGCAGCGTGGGCGCGGCAGCCGCCAGCGTCCGGCCGCAGGCCCTGATCCAGTCAGGGCACTCGCCTTCCCAATAGGCCCACACGGTGCCCGGCCCGACCGGCGGCGTCTCGCCAAAACGCGTGAGCTGGCCGGGTGCGCAGGGCACCGGCGGGAACTTCGACACGAACTCGTCGGGTCTGCGCACAGTGCAGACCCGACGCATCAGTTCGACATTGGCCGCGTAGTGCGGGTGGGCTGCGCCGGCGCAGCCCACCCGGTTGCCGCCTGAACCCGGGTGGTAGAGGTGGTGGATGTGCTGGTCGGTGCGCAGCGTGCGCCCGCACCGACCGAGCAGGGCCACCTTGTGGTTCCAGGCGTTGTCCTCGCCGCCCCAGCCGCGAAAGCCTTCGACGAGGCCTCCGTGCTTGGCGAGGAACTCCCGCCTCACCAGGGTCGCACCACCTGACGCGCCCGTGCCGGCGGCCAGCACATTCTCCGGCCGGCACTGCTGTGGGTCGCATACGCCCTGCAAGACACGCTGGCTGTCGGCCTGTGACAGGTAGCGCACCGTCGAATATGGTGTCAGGGCATCCAGCCGCCTCGCGCGCAGTTCTTGCGCCGCGCGCGACACGAAGTCTGGCGGAACCAGCAAGTCGTTGTCGAGCCAGAGCAGCAGCTCGCCTTTTGCGACGGCCTGGCCGGCGTTCAACGCGCGGGCACGCTCGAAGGCGCCATCATGTTCGACGAACAGATGCCGGTCGGCCCAGCGTCGCGCCACGTCGATGGCCACCGGATTCGGGCCCATTTCGACGACAACGATCTCGCCGACGCCGTCGCGCTGCCGCAGCGTCGCGAGCGTTGCGGCCAAGTGCGGCAGCCGTTCGGCGCCGCCGTGCGGAACGATCACCGAGACCGGCTCGGTCGGTGTGGCTTGCATGGGACCCCCCTGCTTCGGTGAAACGGTCGGCCGGCACGGCACCGTCGGCGGCGCAGGCCGACAGCTGGGTGGTAGCAGCACGCCGACACGGTGTCCACGCGCCGGATCGCAGGCCGCTTCCCAGAACCGCGGCCACTGCGCCGCGAAATCCCAGTGCGCCTGCACCCATTCGCGGTTGGCGCGTCCGGCGGCTTCGAGCGCCGCCGGCCCCTGCTCGATCAGGCCGCGCAGCGTGGTTTCGAGCGTAGCGAGCGTGCTGAAGACGAAGGGCACGTGGTCGGCCCCGGGCGCACAGCGCCGCAATACGTCCTCGACACCGGGCAGCAGTCCGACTCCGTTGACCACCACGCAGCCGGCCGCGAGGCCTTCGAGGCTGTTGCGGTGGTAGCTCCCGGTCACGCACTCGTCGATCACGATGTGTGAGCGGCGCTTCACGGCCAGTGCTTGCGCATGGCTCATCTGGCCGTGTTCGGTGCTCTCGATCACTACGCCGGGCAGCCGGGCCAGACGATTCAACACGTTGATTGTCGTGTCGAAGCCCTTACCGTGCCAGTACAGCCGGTGGTTCCGCGGATAACGTTCATGCCGGCCCGACGGCGTGTAGGCGATGCGGATCACCTCGCCCTTCACTTCGGGCGCATGAGAGGGGTCCCAAAGCGGGAGCGGATTCGGGACCACGCCCCAGCCGGCGAACTCCGGCAGCGTCGCCTGGTACTGGCCGACCACGAGGCCTGTGCCGCCGCGCTGCACGTGCTGCATGTCGACGTTCCAGCCATAGTTGTGCGCCATCGTTACCACCGACTTCTCGGCAAGCAGCTTCTGGTGGGCCGCGGCAATCTTGCCGTTGTGCACGATCACGACGTCGGCCGATTCGAGCAGCGCGTTCGCTTCGCGCGGCTGCCTGTTCCAGTCGACGCCACCGGCGTACGAAACGCCGTTGCCGTAGTTGCCGCCGGTCCACACACAGTGCGCATCGTGCGGTGTCGCGTACGCAATGCAGCGCGCCAGCAGCTCCGGCACGCCGGCCACCGGCGTGGTGGCGTACGAGACGATGCGCAGGGCGCTCGCCTGCGGTGCCGCCGGCACCACGCGCTCGATCGCAGGCGTCGCGTTCAGCCAATCGGCGCCGACGCGCGGCAACGCGACAAGCCGGCTCGTCGTGCTCAGGTTCACCAGCTCGACACCGCATTTCGCGAGCGCCACGGCGAGTCGTCCGTACTGCGCGTCAATCTCGGCCAGGCGCGGCGCCAGCACATGCCGCTCGCGGCCGCCGAAGAAGTGGCCTTCCGTGAGGTCGACACCGATCAGCCCGATGCGCCGCGCTCCCATCCATGCGGCCAGCATCACCGCGACGTAAGGCGAATTCTGCGTGTAGTGCAGCACGTCACCGCGGTCGATGTCGGTGCCGCCGTACTGCCCGAGTCGGAAACGCACCACCGGCGGCTGCACCGGCCCGAGGTCGAGCTGCGTGAACAGCGCCTGCGCGTGCGATCGTTCGACGAAGCCGAAGCGGTCGCCCTTGAACTGGCTGCGCGGGTTCACGACCACCAGGTAGGTCGGGTCGAACAGCCGGCCGACGTCATTGACGCCGATCGTCACGACGCGCTGCGGATCGGATAGTTCGTGCAGCGACGGGCCGCAGCCGCAGACGACGACGGTCGCGCCGGCATGCCGGTCGCGGAACGACTTCAGCGTCACGATGTTTCCCATCACGCCGTCGACAGCCGCGACGCTGGCAACGATTCCGGAACCTCCTCGTCCGCCGCATCGCCCCCCCCCGGCCACAGCAGCGCATCGATCGCGCCGCTGTCGATGTCTTCGGCGCCGAGTTCCTTGCGGGCCGTCTTCAGCGCACCGGCCAGCAAGGGGCGCAGCGCATCGGCACGCGCATCGGGCCGCGCGCTCAGTTCGCGCAGCATGGTGTGCGATTCGATCATCGCGGCGCTCGCGCACAACGCGAGCATCACCTCGAGCGAGGTTTCGGCTTCGCGCAGTGCCGGCGGCGGCGACGCAAGCTGCCTCAGGTGCACCGACCAGCATTCTGCGAACAGGCGATAGGCCGCGGCCTTTTCCTCGCGATGCGGCACGGCCACGCGATCGCGGCCGGCCTGGCGGACCGCGTGCGCCACCCAAAGCACGGCCGGCACGCCGGCTGCGACACCGATCGCCAGGCTGCGCGTCGGGGGATCCCACGCGGCAACGACCGTGATCAGGAACTGCAGCCCGAGCCAGGCGCCGAAGCCCAGGGCCGCGAGCAAGCCGAGTGCGACCGCGAGAACTAGCAACGAACCCAATGCTTTCTTCATCATGTTCTCCTTTCGACAATGGAACGGACCAGCAAGGGCGGTCAGGTCGCCGGATACGGAGGGATGTCGTGCCAGACGTCGTAAACGCCGCCCGAGCCGAGCCCGCCCGGCTTCTTGATGAGCTTGTTCGGGTCTCCCGGATCGGGTTCCAGCTCGTACCAGTTGCACTTGAAGCCGCTGGTCAGCAGCCCTTCCTCGGGCGCGACCTTGCTGGCGGCGTCGGCGGCGCTGAGCGCGCGCTTGCTCGACGGGTAGGTGACCTTGACCTCGTAGTAGAACCAGCGCGGCTTGGTCTTGGTGCCCACCGCTTCCTTGATCTTGGACTCGACCTGCGCCGAGTGCCGTTTGTTCATGCTGAAGGAGATCGGCGTCAGGTTGGCGGCGGTGTCACCCGGCCCGCCCAGGCCCTGGTTCAGCAGGTGGCCCAGCACGTACAGCCGCTTGCCCTGCCGGCGGCTGTTGACCTTCACCCAGATCGCCGGCGCGCCCACATCCGACGGCGCACTACCGTTGTCCTTGTTGTCCGGTCCGATCGGGTTGGCCACCATACGCGTACCGCCGCGGTTGGCGTTCGCCGGGTAGTAGCTGATCTTCGACTTGAAGTTGCCGGCGCCGACGCCTTCGGCCAGCGTCGGCTGGCGCTTCTTCGGGTTGATCTCGCCGACCAGGGTCCAGCGGCCGCCTTCGAGCTCGACGTCCAAGCGCGTCAGCGCATGCTTGGCGCGGATCACCGCGAGCAGCGGACGCAGCACCAGCGCCCCGACCTTCTTGCCCGCGTAGCGGTTGACCGCGGCCGTGCCTTCCTCGATGCCCTTCTCCAGCCGCTGCTGCGGCGTCGCCTTCGGGTCGCCGCCGAGGCCGCGGCGGACCAGTGCGCCGGCCTTGGCGCCGATCCACCTCGCGATCTTCAGCAGCACATCGTCGACCTTGCCGCGCACCTTCTGGATCGCCGCGCGCACCTTCGCGGTGATGCCATCCAGGCGCAGCAGCTTCGCGAGGAAGGCCACCACCAGCGACAGCCCGCGCGCCAGGCCGTCCTCCATCGCCTGCGCCGAGCTGCCGATGTTGCCGGCCGCGATCTCGCCGATCGAGCCGAGGAAGTTGCCGATCATCTTGATGATCTGCTTGGCCTTCTGGATGAAGAAGACCACGGTGTCGTAGATGCCGATGATCGCCTTGATGATGCCGGCGCCGGGGATGAAGATCGCGCCGATCCACTTGATCGCCTCCTCGACGATCTTCCACTTGACGAAGTCCTTGACCGCGTCGACGAAGGCATCGCGCATCTCGGCGGCCATCTCCTTCAACTGCTCCCAGGCCGCCATCGGGCCTTCGGTGATCAGCGTCTTCACCAGCGTGAAGGTCTTCTCCAGCCCGGCTACCACCGGCTCGGTCAGCACCGCCACCAGGTGCTTGCGCAGATTGGCGTACGAGATGCCGATCATCTGCAGCGCGACTCCGATGATGCCCTTGAAGTCCCAGGTCTGCGGCAGCTCCACGCCTTCGAGCGAGCCGGTCATCCACTCGAAGATCGCGTCCTTCAGGTGCTTCAGGAAGTGCTTGCCGAAGTTCTTAAATCCGGTGATGGCCGCGCTCATCAGGTTCTTCACGAACTGGATCGGCTTGGTGAAGATCGCCTTCAGCACCGCCGCGCCCTTGCTGATGATCCCTTCGATCTCCTGCAGCGAATAGCCGAACTTCTGCAGCGCCCAGGTGAAGAACTTCTTGGCCGCCCATAGCAGCAGCTTGCCGAGCTTGGCGAGCGCGCCGCCCATCTCATCCTTCATCTTTTCGATCTTCTCATCGATCGCCTTGATCGCCGCCTGCTGCTTGTCCTTCAGCTGCTGCTGCAGGTCCTCTTCCTTCTTCGCGACGAACTTGTCCATCTCGGCCAGCTTGCCGGCCATTTCGTTCGCGGTCTTGTCGCCGATGTCCTTCAGCGCGGGGCCGAGCTTGTCGACGTAGTCCTTGATCTCCTGGCGCGCGAGCGCGAGCTGGTCCTTGCACTCCTGGATCACGCGCTTGTTGTCGGCAGAGATCGTCTCGACCAGCTTGTCGACGGCGGCGACGAAGTTCGAGCGGTTGCGGTCGAAGATCGCCTTCACGCCCGGCAGGTCCTCCATGCCGAGCAGCCAGTCCTTGGCCTTGCGCGCCCAGCCGAAGAAGCCGGAGTAGCGGTCGTCCTTGTAGGCGTCGAGTTCGCGCTTGACGGTGTCCTCAAAGGCCTTCGTCGCCCTGGCGTTGCCCTCGTCGAAACGCTTCATGGCCTGCGTTCCCAGGTCGGCCAGGCGCTTCTTCACCTTGTCCTGCGTGGTCTGGAAGATGCCGTTGATGTGCCCGGCGACCTCCTCGCGCTTCCTCTGCAGCGCGCTCTTCACGTTCTTCTGCTTCGCCGCGCTGGCGCCGAGTGCGCCGCGGCGCTTTGCGCGCAGCGCGTCGCGGCCCCTCTTCTCCTCCTGCTTCAGGCCGGTGTCGATCTTCTCAGCCGTGGTCTGCACGAACTTTTGCATGGCGATCGGCTGCTCCTTCGCTGCCTTCTCCATGCCCTTCTTCTCCTTGCTGGCCGCCGCCAGGTCGCCCGAGTCGACCATTTCGAGCTGCTGCTGCGTGACGCCTTCCTCCTGCAGCTTGCGGTCGCCTTCCTTCGTGAAGCTGGACAGATCGGTGTGTTCCTTCTGCAGCGGCGCGATCGCGCCCGCGCCCAGGTTCATCGAGCCGGTGCCCGGCGCGGCTTCGATCGGCGGCAGTTCCTGCGGCGTGTGGCCGCTCGGGGTCGGTGACGGCGTCTTCTCCATGTCAGAGAAGGTCGAGACCACGGCGTTCTTGTCACCCTGCACGACCTGCATCACGTCCGCGCCCATGTGCTGCGCCTTCATGTCACGCTTGAAGTTGTCGACGTCCTCGATCTTCTTCGGCACGTTCGCGACCAGCGACTGCTGCAGGCGCTGCTTGCCCGTGTTCTCGTCGACCACCGGCTTGGGCTTCGCGTCGACCATGTTCACCTGGCCGGCATTGCTCTTCGACTGCTCGTCGGAGAACGGGATCACCACCGCGGCGTCGGCCTGGGCGCGCTTCTCGGCCGCCGCGTCGTGGGTCTGCTCGTTCTGTCGCAGCTTCTTCAGCACCGCGTTGCCGCGCGCCAGCACCGGCGCGGCCTTGCCGAGCAGGAACATCGCGACCCTGCTCGAACCCACCGCGCTCAGCACCGCCGGCGCCGCACCCGGCTTGCCCGCGCCGCCCTTTGCACCGCGCCCCGCGCGGCCCTCGGCCTTGCCCTTGGCCTGCTTGCCTTCCTTCATCGGCGGAGCTTTCACCTGCGGCACCGGCTGCGGTGCCGGCCCCTTGCCGAGCTTGGCCTGCGCGGCCTCGGTCTCGGTCTTCATGCGCGAGAGTTCCTCGTCGCTGACCTCGTCGGGCACCTCGACCACCTTGCCCTCGGCGGTGCGCACGAAACGCTTGCCACCGAGCACCGGAATGCGCAGCGGCAGCGCGGTGCTGACCTGGCCGTTGATCTCGCTCGCCGAGCCGCGCCGCGTGCGCCGGCTGCCGGTCAGCACGGCCAGCACGCGCCCCACCGAAGCCTTGGGCTTCTCGGGCGTCTTGGCCGGGGCAACCAGCAGCGACATGGCGGAGCTCTCGACGCCGGCGTTCAGGCCGCGATGGTGACGGGCCTTGCCGTGCACGCCTGCACGATCTCAACGGCATGGAACGCGACCGTTTCCAGCGCCGTCAGCACCGTGCGGCGCACGTCGTCGGCGACGAGCGGGCGGTCGCCGAGGAACAGCGTGTGGCGGTAGAACACGCTGCCGTCGTCGTCATCGAGCGCAAAGGCGCCGGCCCGGATCGCGCCGTTTGCCCGGATCAGCGCCGTGACCAGTCGGTCCGTCGACGCATGCGGCGACGGCGGCAGGAAGCGCACGCGCACCTCCAACGCCGGCTCGTCTTCGTCGAGCGCCACCACGACGTCGCGCACCGGCGGCGCGGTCGGTTTCAGTTCGACGACATGAACGGCTTTGGCCTCGGATTCAGGCGAGGACCAGCCGATCTCGCACAACACCGCACACAGGGTTTCGCAATCGCGTCGCATGTCCATGCTTCACTCCGTTATGGTCAGGCTGCCGTCCATGGCCCACATCTTCTTGATACGGGTCACGTGGGCCCTCAACGCCTTCAGGTCGGGCGCGTAGCCGTCGGGATCGAGGCGCCGGCCGAGTTCGCTGTTGCGGGCCGACGGCCCGATGAAGATGTTCTCGGTGTAGTTGAAGAACTTCGAATGGCGCGCCTTGGCGGCCGCATGCAGCGCCTTGTGCGACAGGCGTCCCGTGACCGGCGTGTTGGCCTCGCCGGTGCCGGCCTTGGTCAGCAACACCTTGCCGATCGACCACTTATTTTTGATCAGCGCCTTCTCGTAGTGCTCGGCCATGTCCTTGGACGACACGACATGGCGGCGCGCCAGGCCTTTCTTCAGCACCTGGCGGTCCTTGCCGGTCTTGCGGTGCTGGTCGGGATCGTCTTCCTTCAGTTGCTGCTTCGCCTCGACGGTGAAGCTCGGGCGCCCGAGCGTGAAGGTCTTCAGTTCGGAGTCGGTCGACAGGTCCATCAGGATCGCGAGCTGCGAAGCGACCTGGTCGAACAGCGCCTTGATCGCGTCGGCCTTCTGCTTGACCTGCTTCTCGTCGTCCTCCTTGACCTTCTTGCGCATCTCGGTCTTGATCTTCGAGACCAGCCCGCCGACCGCCTTGATCGCGGCCGACTGCTCGGGCGTGTGCGCTCCCTTGATCGATGCGACGTAAGCCTCGACCGCTTGCGGGTTGCTCGCGACCATCAGCGTCGCGCTCTCCTCGCTGCCCTTGAACGACAGCTCGTGCGACTCCTCGCCCGCGCTGAAGCGCTTCTTGTTCTTCCACCATTGGAAGAGCTGTTTGATCTTCTTCTTCAGGCCGTCGAGGAACTTGCCGGCCATCTTCTTGATCCAGCTGATCAGCGAATCCATCGCCTTGTCGATCGGCGCCCGGATCTTCTGGATCACGCCGTTGATCTTCTTGGAGATCTTGCCGAGGCCGGCGAAGGCGGCGAAGAAGTTGATCGCCAGCGACAGACCGGTGGCCAGCACCGACTCGACCTTGGCAATCGCACCGCCGATGTTGCCGTTTGCGATCGCAACGATCGAGTCGACGAAGGACTTGACCACCGCGATGATCTTGGACACCTGATTGACGATCACCATCACGGTGTCGTAGATCGAGATGATCGCGCCGATGAAGCCGGCGCCCGGGATGAACATCGCGATTAGCTTCGGGATGCCGCGCGTGATCACTGCCTCGATCACCAAGTCCTTGATGCCCTGGATAACCTGCTCCTTCAAGCCCTCCAGCTCGGACTTAATCTTGTCCCACGCCGCCGCCGGACCTTCGTTGACCAGCGTAATAACGATATCGAAGCCCTTCTCCATCGCCACCGCGACGGTCTCGCCGAAGGCCTTGACGAGCTTGACCCGGAAACGCTGCCAGGTCAGGCCCAGCACTGAGAAGATGAACTTGACGATCTCGCCGAGCGACAGGGCCTTCGGGATGTAGACGCCGTCGAGCGAGCCGGTCAGCCAGTCGATCAGGCCCTTCTTGAGGTGCTCGAGGAAGTTGCCGGCGAAGGCCGAGAAGCCGCCCTTGCCCGCCGCAAGCAGGTTGCCGACAAAGGGCAGCGGGTTCATCAGGATGCTCTTCAGCGCAGCGCCGACTTTCTTCACATAGCCCAGCGCGCCCGGCGACACCACCTCGAAAATGATCTCGAGCAGGTTCCACATCGCCTGGCCGGCCCAACTGATGAAGCGCGACAGGAAGTTGCCGAACACCTTCGCCAGCTTCTGGAAGGCACGGGGCACGAGCACGATGTCGACCAGCTCCAGCGCCTTCAGGCCGGCGATTAACAGGCCCGGGATCTCGGAGACGAAGCTCTTCAGCTCGCTGATTGCGCCCTGGAACCACGCCCAGCACTTGCCGAGCGCGCCGGACTTCTGGATGTTCCTGTATATCTCCTCCTGGCCGATGATCTTCATGAAGCCGCCGACCATCATCTCGGCCGGTGCATCGACCGCATCGCCGGTCACCGGGTCCTCGCCCATCACGCCCTTCAGTAGGTCATAGCTTGGCGTGCCCTCGGCCAGCTTGCCGAGCGGGCGCAGGATCGCCTCCTTGACGAACTCGAGGATCGCGTCGATGAAGCCGGCCGCCAGGGACTTGATCTGGTTGATCGGTTCGCTGACGAGGTGGATGCCGCGGCCCACCGCCGCGCCGGGGTTCACCAGATCCTTCGCGCCGAGCGATTTCACGAAATCGAGGATCGCCTTGCCGAGCGATGAGAAGGCCGAGATCACGCCCTTGAGCTGGTCGTAGGCCCAGTTGGCGATCTTGTCGAAGATGCCAGCGTTGTTCAGCGCGTCGGTCACCAGCGTCGCGCCGGGAATGAATTCGACGATCGCGCGGAAAACGTTGCCCGGCGACGAATCCACGGCCGCGCCATTGACCGGGTTCTTGCCGAGCACGATGGTCAGCATGCGGAAACCGGGCAGCGCGTTCGCCTTGTCGGCGAAGTAGTTCAGCGCAGTGTCGAAGCCGACCCGCTGCACCTGTGGCGGCGCGGTCTGCGAGACCTCCGGCGCGGTGGTGACCGCGGCCTCGCGCCGCACCTCGCCGGACTGTGCGACCGAACGCTGCTGGATCGTGTGCGTCAGCTCGTGCGCGATCAGTTCGCGCCCGCCGGCGCTGTCGGGGCTGTACGCGCCGCGGGCGAAGAAGATGTCGCGGCCGAACGCGAACGCGCGCGCCCCCAGCCGCGCCGCGAGGCCGGCCGCGCGGTCGTCGGTGTGGATGCGCACCGCGCCGAAGTCGGCCTTGAAGCGCGGCTCCATGAAGTCGCGCACTTCCTGCGGCAGCGCCTGGCCGCCGCCGAGGGAGCAACGGATCTCGGTCGCGATCTCCTGCGTGGCCGCCGGCGGCGTGCCCTTGCCTTCGCGGTGCACCGCGGCCGGCGACAGCAGCATCGAATGCGCGCGCGAGCGCCCGCGCACCGGCTCGGGTGCGCGCCTGGGCGCAGCGGCCGGTGACGTCGCTGCCGCCGGTGCCGACATGCGCACCACCGCGCTTGCGACCGCTGTCGCCTCGCGCTCGGCCGGATCGCTCGGTGACGACACGCGCATCGCGGCCTGAACGCGCTGCGGCAGCAAGGTGCTGCTGTCGCGAGTGAAATGCCGCTGCTTGACGACGGTGATCGATCGGTTGCGCGTGCTGCTGGCCTTGACCGCGGTCTGACGCGACTTCGCCTCGGCGGACGTGCGCAACGCGACGGCGGGCGACGCGGCCATGGCTCAGGCCGGCGTGCCCAGCGTGCGCCGCGCGCGTTCGGCCGGCCGCAGCGGGCAGGTGCCGCCGGTCTTGCGGTACTCGCGTTGCAGTGCCGCGTACAGGTGCTCGGTGCGCAGCACGCCGTCCTGCTGCAGCGCCAGCAGGCGCGCATGCGACACCACGTTGCGCAGCTGGCCGCCGGTCAGCGTGCAGCGGCAGGCCATCTGCTGCAGCAAGTCGTCGTCGATCGCGTCGGGGTCGGTGCCGTCGGCGCCGAGTTGCAGCTTCAGGATGTCGTAACGCCGCCATTCGTCGGGCGGCCGGAAGTGGATCACCACGTCCATGCGGCGCGAGAACGCCTTGTCGATGCGTTCGGCGGCGTTGGTCGTCACCAGCAGGATGCCGTCAAACGACTCGATGCGCTGCAGCAGGAAGTTGGTCTCGAGGTTAGCGTAGCGGTCGTTCGAGCTGCCGATGTCGGTGCGGTTGGCCATCAGCGCATCGCCTTCGTCGAGCAGCAGCACTGCGTCGAGCTCCTCGGCGGCGCAGAATGCCTGGTGCAAGTTCTTCTCGGTTTCGCCGAGGTACTTGTTGACGGTGGCCGACAGGTCGACGCAGTACAAGTCCTTGCCGAGCGTTGATGCGAGCAGGCGTGCCGCGAGCGTCTTGCCGGTGCCGCTGACGCCGGCCAACAGCGCGCGTACGCCGGCGTTGACCTGCGAGACGCCGCCGCCCGCTGCGAGCCGTTCGCGGAAACGGCAGCGCGACGCGAGCGCCTCGAGTTCCTCGCGCGTTCGCGCGTCGACCGCGAGCTCGTGTAGCCCGCCGCGTCCGGGCAGCCGCGTCGCGAGCGTCTCCAGCCGAGCCGACTGCATCGCGCGGCAGGCCTGCTGCACGTCGGTCGCTTCGATCTTGTCACGCTGGGCCAGCGCCGCGAGGCCGGCCGCGGTGCGCGCGACGCGCCGCACGTTGCCGCTGGTCAGTCGCGCCGCTTCGGCGAGCGGACGCAGCGCGGCTTCGTCGTGTTCCGGCAGCACGGCCTGCCAGTGCTGCAGTCGCAGCGTCGGGTCAGGCAGCGGCAGCTCGACGGTCAGCAGCGCGCGCGCGTCGCCGCTGGACCAGGCCCCCTGCATGCCGGTCGCGATGCACAGCGGCGCATCGGCGAATGGCAAGGGCGCGAGTTTCCTCGTCTCGCCCGGCGTCAGGTCACAGTCGATCGTCGGCAGCGCGTTCAGCAGCACCGCGAGCAGACCGAACAGCCGCCAGTTCGCCTCGTCGTCGAACACCGGCGGCTCGGCTACCAGCTGCGTGCGGCCAAGTGCCTGCGCGACCGCACCGACCAGTGTCTTGCGCCCGTTGTGCAGCGGACCGCGCACCAGCAACCTCGCGTGCGGATCGGCGACCAGCAGCGCCGGCAGCGCGGCAGCGCGCGCCTGCACGTCTTCATTTGCGACATAGCTGCGCAGCGGACACAGCTCCTCATGCCGGCGGTGCCTCAGCCAACGCAGCGACGGCGCATCGCCGCGCAGGCCGTCCCACAGCGCATGCGGCACCGCGAGCAGCCATTCAGGACGCGGCGCCTCGGGATTCAGCACCTGCAGCAGGCCGTGGCGCAGCAGCGCGAGCAGACTGTGGCGCACCGCCTCGGCGCGGTCGACGCCGTCGTCGCCGCCGCGCCACCAGGCGAGCAGCCCGCCGAAGCTCGGACGGCGATCGCGGCCCGTTGCAGCGGGCTCGAAGACCTGTCCGAAGCGCGGGTCTTCCTCGATCAGTCCGGCGGCGAGCAGCAGCTCGAGGTCGAGTTCGGCGAGCCCGGCCGCGCGCAGCGCCCGCAACGGGAGGTGCACGTCGCTGCGTGTTTCCCACTCGGCGACGCGCTCGCGCCAGACGATCCATGGAGACGCCGCGTCACCGACGTGCGGCGCGATCTCGGCGTCGTAGTCGGCAAGGAACGGGTGCGCCGCGAGCGCGGACTTGGGTCCGCCGGCCGTGCAGTGGCCGGTGATGCGCGCGATCACGCCAAACAGCACCAGCCGGAAGTGCTGGGCCGGCGTGTGCGCGAGCAAGTCGAAGTCGGTGCTCATCGCGGCCTCATCGGAAATGGAACATCACGCTGCGGCCGGCCGCCGGGATCCAGCCCGGATCGCGGTCGAGTCCGGCGAAGCGCACCGGCAACGGCAGGTCGGACAGCGACAGCGATATGTCGACCGCCGCCCCGCCGACCGCAATCTCGGCGCGATGCAGGCACACCAGCGAAGGCACGTCGTCGACATCGCCGAGCGCGGCGCGCAGCCGCGCCTCGACGGCCACACGCCAGTGGTGCAGCCAGCGCGCGCCGGGGTGGTGCGGCACACCCTGCATCGTTGCGCGCTTGAACGTCGCCAAGCGCAGCAGCGGCTGCGCCGCGCACAATGCGCGCGCCCGGCCGAGCGGATGGAGTCCGGCTTCGCGCGCCACGTCGAACACGCAGAAGCCTTGCGGATGACCGATGCGCAGGCGGTGGCGCGTGGCATGCACGCGCAACGACCGCACCTCGCCCCAGGGCGCGAGCGCATCGACGGGCAGCACCCAGTCGGGCGCGTCGGTGAAGTCACGGCCAGGCTCTCGCGGGAGCTCACGCCCAGCCAGCCGGGCAAGCAGCGCCCACAACGGGTCGCCCTCAAAACCTTCGCCGAACCACGCGCGGCCGGTCCAGGCCAGCAGGTCCCACGGCGACAGCGCGATGCCCGGTTCGCGTGGCATCGTGAAGTCACCGTAGACGCGCCATGCGAGCGCGACGTTCAGCAAGTAGAACAGGCCGCCGAGGCGGGTGTGCACCGTCGAGGTCGACGGCGCTTCGGCCGGAGCCGCCGGGCGCGCATTCGCGCGCGGTGCCGCCGGCGCCGGCGGCCAATCGGCGGGATCGCGCGAAGCCATCTCGCGTGCCGACTCGACGACCTCTTGCGGGGCAGAGATCGAGTCCGCTCGTTGCGTCGTGGGGTCCGACGCAATCGGATCGGGCGCCGGTACCCTGACCAGCGCGCCTTGCGGATCGCGACGCGACACCGTCTGCGGTGCTTGCTGGGGAACACGGTGGTCAAGCACCGCGGCCTCCTGCGGCGATGCATCGCCCACCGCACGCGGGTCGCCGCTCATGTCGCCGAGCCTGAAGGCCGGCACCTCGTCCAGTTCGTCCAGCGCCGCGACGAACGCCGGCGAGCGCGCCCACGCCGCAGCGCGCGTCAGCGCGAGTGCCGCCGCGAGCACATGGCGCGCGCTCGAAGACGTGTCGGCGGTCCGCAGTTCCGGAACCAGGTCCATCAGCCGCCGCAGCGACGGCGAAGGAACGTCGAACACGCGCCTCGCCCGTCCTTCGACGGACGCCGACGACGCCGCGAGCGGCGCTTCGGCGATAGAGACAGGAACAGAAGGCGCAGGCACCGTCTGCCGGCTGCCACCAGGCACCCGCATCGCATGCGATATCGCCACCGCGCGCATGGCCGCCGCGGCTTCGGCCTCATCGAGCCGCATCACGCACGCCACCGCGTGGCCGCGCTCGGCCAGCAAGGCCAGCGCCGGAACCAGTCGTTCGCCCTGCGTGAACAGCCGCTCCCGCAACCACGGCCGCACGCCCAGGCGGCGCAGCACGCCCGGCCACCACCAACCCTGGTCCCACACGCCCTGCACCCAGTCGCGCCACAGGCAGGCGGCGAGCTCGGCCTCGTCCGTGAAACACACCGCTTCCGCCGTCGCCGCATCGCGGTGCAACCACGGGCGGCGCGCAGACGCGGCACGCTCGCGCAAGGCCTCGGACACTTGGCGCGCGAACGTGCCGCCCTCGGCCAGCGGGGCCAGAGCGCGCCGTCCGTCGACGCGCAGGCGCCGCACGAACAGCAGCGCACGCGGTGCAAGGCCGGGCGGCGACCAGTCGACGTCGGCCAGCGCGCGCTCCAGACGCTGCCGTGTGCGCAGGACGTCGCCGACCGCGCCACCCAGCCGCAGCCGCTCCAGCACGGCGGTGTTTGCCGCCAGCCCGGGCAAGGACATGCCGCCCTCCGCGTTCAGTTGATGCGCTTGACGACGTAGGCGAACGAGCCCATCGGCTCGAACACGCGGAAGGTCTTGCCGTTGATCCGCACGACCCGGCCGGTGTCGCGCTCGCCGCGCAGCAGCCAGGTCGGCAGGTTCGCGCCGACCGCGACGTGGACGTCGTCGCCGCGCACGACTCGGCCGAGGTCCGGATTGGCTTGCAGCATCCACTTGTCGATGCGGCTGCGCACCACCTGCAGCTGCAGGCCTTCGCCGCGCTGCTTCTCGTAGCCTTGCAGCGTGTCGTGCAGCTTCATCTGCAGCTCGGCAGCGCCCTCTGGCACCTTGACGGTCGAGGCCGTGCCGATCACGAAACTCGTCTTGAAGCCGTCGAACGAACCGAGCAGCGTGCCCGGCCGCAGGCCCGTCTTGTCGTCGCCGCGCACCTCGCCGGCACCGGCACCGCTCACCGGCACGCCGTCGATCAGCACGTTGCCGGACGCGATCACCGTCACCAGCTCACCGGGCGCCACCGCGAAGCGCACGTTCGGCCGCGGACCGCCGGTGCCGGGTGGAATGGCCACATCCACCGATGGAATGCGGAGGTTCGGCGGCTGCACCGTAATGTCCAGCACGCCATCGGCGCCCGGGCCGAGTTGCGCACGGTACACCTTGTCGGCCACGCGCGTCGCGTTGCCGATTTCGGTCGTCCAGCGCAGCTGCGGGTCGAAGTTGAGGAACTGCTCGCGCAGCGTGAAGTCGACGCGGCGGCCGCTCGTTTCGACACCCTTCGCGGTGAACGCCGCCCGCTCGCGGAACGGCGAGCTCGTCGTGACGAACTGCATGTTGCGCATCACCGACGGGGTGATGATCACCGTGTTGGGGTTGGTCGTGGTGAGCTCAACGCGGATGCACTGGTTGACGTTCGCGCCGTAGTCCGCCTGCTGCTGCGGCGTCAGGTTCCAGGTACCGGTCTGGAACGTGTGCGCCGCGGTCGGCGCGATGTTCGCCGGTCCCGCCGGATTGCCGCCGACCGGCACGTTGGCGAAGCTGCCGAGCGCCGGCAGCCCGTTGTTGGCGATCTTGAACGTGGCATTGACGTCGTTTGCCGCGACCAGCGTGCCGCCGCTGGACGAATAGTTGGCCGCGGTACCGTAGAAGATGTTCGGCGCGTTGAGGCTGATCTTGCCAGGGTCGGCCTGGTTGCTGCGCAGCTCGTTGCTGCTGATCGTCACACCCTTGCCGAAGACCTTGCTGAGCGTCGCGTTGCCCCACTTCGACGGGACGGGCGTGCCAGTCTCGAGCTGCGCGAAGATGTCGTTCTCGCTCGTGCTGCCGATGCGTTCCGCGGGCGGCCAGGTGTACTGCACCGCCTCGCCCCCGAGGCCGACCGTCGGATCGGTGCGCACCACGTCGACGAACATGCCGAAGAAGTTGGTGTCGACGAAGTTGAACGGCGCGCCGCGCGGCACCTTCACTTCGGCCGACCATTTCTTCGTCGCACCCGTGGCCGTGGCGGTCTTTGCCTGCAAGGCGCCGACCGGCTGCGACGTCCAGACGAAGCTGCCGCCGGACAACGAACCGGTCCAGTACTCGATCGTCGGCTGCTGGGTGTTGCCACTGGAATCGCAGACGCCCGCAGGCTTGCACGGAAACACATGGATGCGCCGGTAGTTGTTGGAGGCGCCATCCGGGTTGAAGCCGATCACGACGACGTCGCTGTCGTTGAAGTTGATGTCCTCGACCTCGGCATAGAGATAGATGGAGGAGGCATCCGCGACGCCACGCAGCACCGCCGCCGAGAGTCCGGGGACGCCGTCTTCCATGACGAAGCGGAAGCCGTCGGCCCATGCGGCTTCATTGGCGAGACCGTCGAGCGTGACGGCGCCGGTGGTCGGAGGGATGACCAGCCGGAAGCCGGTGTTGTAGGTCGAAACCGGTGTCGGCGTGGTGGTGCAGGCCGCAAGCATCGCAGCGGCGGTGGCCAGCACCAGTGCCGTCAGGCATCGGGAAAAGCGATCGGATTTCATGACAGAGCCTCCATCATCGAATTCAGCGGGTGGAATGTGGGAATCAGATCGGCGATGGGTTGCTGGGATCGGGCCGCAGCTTCGCCTTGAACTTGAACGAACCATCGGGCAACGCGCCCGCGCCGGTGACAGGGATCTCAATGTCGGCGTCGGGCGCACCGGCGGCGCCCTGGACGGTGAAGATCAGGCCCTTGATCGCGTTCGGCGTGCCGGTGGTGTCCAGCGTCAGCGGGCTATTCATCACCGTGACGGTCCAGGCAGGGTTGCCGACGACCGGCGTGCCGATCGTGTAGATGCCGGGCGTCTTCAGCCGCACGTTGAGCGGGTTCACCGTCGCCTTCTGGTTGGCCACGTTGGCGTCGGTGCGGATGTACAGCGAGCCGTTGCTGAACTTCTGCACGCTGCCCAGCACCGTCGGCGACAGGAACTCGACGTCCAGGTTGGGCGCGCCCGGGGTCGCGCCGATGCTCACCGGATCGGCCACCGAACTGCCGGTCACGCCCGAGAAGTTCTTCGAACGCAGGCCGAGCGTCACCGACGCGCCTCCGGCCGGACCGGTGGTCACGACCAGCACCACCGGCATCGAGCTCGGCGCCGGCTGGCTCTTCGGAATGAAGATCTCGTTCTGGCCCCCCTTCACCGTGACCGACCAGCCCGGCGACGGCGACAGCAGCTTCGGTTCGAGGAAGTAGGTCTCGTTGCGCGACGAGAAGGTCTCGATCGAATAGGTGAACTCGTAGCTGGTGTTCGCCGCCAGCGCACCGGCCGGCGTGACCGTCGTGCGGGTGATGTTGAACGTCGCCTCGAGGTTGCTCGGCAGGCCCGGCAGCAGGAAGAAGGTGACGGTGTCCGCCGTGCCGCCGAGGTTCTCCACGGTCAGCGTCACCGTCTGGCCGAGATCGGGGATGCCGAGCACCGGCGGCACGATGAAGGTCAGCGTGCTGTCGGTGCCGCTCAGCGATGCCGGTGGAACGTCGACACCGTCGATCGACACGCGTTTCAGCGTCGGCGGCGACAGGCCGGAGCCCAGCACCTTCAGCTCCTCGCCCATGCGCACCACCTGCGGCTGCACGCCGGTGATCGAAAGCGATCCGCCGCTGCTGGCCGCGAGCAGCGCATCGTGCTCGTTGAGCAGGTCGATGATGCGGTTGATCAGGTCCGATGTGATCACGTCGCCGGGGCGGACCGAGTCGAGAAGCGCTGCCATGGAAGCCTCCTGTGCTGTGGCCTACGAACCGCTGCAGCAGTCCGCGCAGTTGCTGAAATCGAAACGCGCCATGTCGAAGCGCGCGACCGCGAACTCGCTCGCCAGTCCGCAGGCGAAGACCAGCACCGGCTGCACTGGCTGGCCGTCGCCGACCGCGCGCACGTTCTGCCAGGGCCGGTAGATCCGGATGAATTCCGGCTGCGTCAGGTCGATCGGCGCGTGGCCCAGCGCCTCCTGCCGCAGCGTACCCAGCAGCCGTACATCGATGAACGGGATGTCCTGATTCGATCCCTGCGAGGGTCGGTGCACGATGCCGTCGAAGAACACCACCGGATGGAAACCGCGCAAGGCCGCGCGCTGCAGCGGTACGATGCCGAACGGCGGCAGGTGGCGCCAATGCAGCGTGGCTTTCAGAGCGGTGGGCATCGTGCTCGCGGCCAGCAGATCGGCCAGGTGCTGCTGGAACTGCGCGCACATCGCCTGTGCCTCGACGAGGCGACGGCGCCGCGCCTGAAACGCGAAACCGGAGAGCGCGTCCGGTGCCAGCAGCATGCGGCGCACCGCCCACATGTCGACGAACTGAAGACCTGCGGCGGTCCAGTAGATCAGCGCCAACGGCACGTCGCGGTCGTCCAAACGCTGCGATCGCAGTTCGTCGACCAGGCCGTAGTCTGCCGGGTCGCTGCGCCACGGATCGATCGCGTTGGCCGCGCGCGCCTCGACGCCGAAGCAGCGGTAGGCGATGCGGTTTCGGAACTGCAGCGACGCGATGTCGAGGTCGATGTAGCGCTGCGGATTGATCGCCAGCAGGCGGAACTGCAGGCCGTCGACGGTGACATCGGTATTGCAGCGCACGTTGGTCGGGTCGAGGCCGTTGGTCGGCGCGCGCCCTTCGCCGAGTTGCGCCGGCGCAATCGTCAGCATGTAGACGCCGGCCCCGGCCACGTAGGTGCCGTCGGCGAGCGGATTGCAATTCGCGAACACACAGTCGCAGACCGTGGCCGCGGCGTCGAAACGCCGGGTCAACGCGACGCTGGTGTCGACGCTCAGGCGCAGCGTCTGCCCCGCACGGTTGACCGCAAGACCGGCCTTCAAGCGCAGCACCGGCGTCAGGGGCGTGTCCAGGTCGTCGTCTCGCGCGACTTCTAGGCCGAACGCGACACCGTCGCCGACCGCAAGGCCGAGCCTCGCGTCCCACTCACAACGCGCCTGCTGTTCGCGCGACAGGTCCTTGCCGGTCAGCAGCCGGCCGTTGAAGAAGTTGATGCTGCGGATGCCGCCTTCCTTCAGCGGCTCTTCCAATTGCAGTGCTTCACCACTCATGATGTCCTCCGCGTACGCGTATAGGCTGCGCCGTCACCGATCATCTCCAGCCGCACAGCGCCCACTCCTGCAGCAAGCGCAGCTGCGCGAGCACCGGCCGCGTGGTCTCGTCGATCAAGATCGAAGGCGGACTGCCGACGATCTGCCAGGCGCCGGCCGGCGAACCGCCGATCCATTGCACGTCGAAGGAAATGCGCGCCAGCAGCAGGCAGTCGACGTCGCGCTGTTCGACACGGTGGCAGTGCATCGCCATCCACATCGGCCGCAGCTCGGTGACCCAGAAGCGCAGCGCGACGCGCAGCAGTGCGCACAGGTCGCCGTTGCCGACGACGATGGGCGCGGGCAGGTCGAACAGGTAGTCGCCCATCGATTCGAACGACGGCGGCGACGCCCACTCCACGTCGAGCCACGGCTGGATGCCCGGCCGCATCGCCTCGATCCACGCGGTGTCGTCGCCGGCTGGCGGCGGGCTGGTGTCGACCACCTGTATGTTGGCGCGCAGCCAGCGCACGAAGTCGCGCAGCGCGTCCTCCTCGGTCTGCAACGGCGGGAACTCGCGCAGCTCGAGGCGGAAGTCGTCGGCGATGCGCGACGGCGCCATCAACTCGTCCTCCGAACGGCAGGGCTCGCCCGGGATCGGCACCGGCCGCGTCTTGCAGTCGGCCCAGCACAGCGTCAGGTAGAGCGAGACCGTGCCCTCGGTGTCCGGCGGCGGCGGCGAAACGGGAGGCGACATCGGCGGCGACCCGGGGTTCAGCAGCCGGGTGACGATGGCAGCGTTGTCGGGCTTCGCGAGCCATCGGTTGATCACCGCGCACTGGTCGGCCGGCACGCAGACATGGCGGCCGCTCGGCGTCAGCGCCGAACCGGCGCGCACATGCAGGCGCGGACCGTCGGCACCGTCGACCTCGGCCATCACGCGCAGGCCGCTGAGCGTGCCGTAGCCGAGCGCATCGCGCGCCTGCCAGCGGTCGCGGCCGTCGAGGTAGGTGAACTCCTGAACAAAGTCGTCGACGCCCAGCACCATGCCGCGCGCGTAGTTGACGTGCTGCGTCGGATCGGGCGCGGTGCCCGTCAGCAGACTCGCCGGTTCATTGCAGCAGCCCATGGCTCGCTCCTCGGTTCATCGAAGGGTTCATCGGCGGTCCGGCGACGAAACTCGCGCCGACGTAGGCGCGGCCCACCACCGCGTCGGGAATCAGCTCGGGTGCGCGGCTGCCGGCGCCGATCTGCGTGTCCTGGCCCAGCCGTGCTTCGCCGACGCGGTTGAAGGCCCAGAAGAAACGCACGTCGAACACCGTGTGCGCCGGCTTCTCGAGGTCGACGACGCGGCGCGCGAGGCCCAGGCGTTCCTCGAGTTCGTAGGGGCCGGCGCTGACGCTTGCGACCGGCAGCAGCACCGAGAAGCGGTGCGCGGTGCGGTGCATCGCGAGCAGCTGGCCTTCGAACTGCAGCCAGTCGGTCTGCGCCGCGCGACTGGCCGGCAGCGCGTCGGGCAGCGCGACGAGGTGGAAGTCGCTCCAGTGCGTGCCGTGTGCCGTCTTCAGGCGGTCGATGCGGCGGTAGCGGCGCGCGAGGAAGTCCTGCCAGCGCGCGCGTGTCCAGGCGCCGTCACTGCGCTCGCTGAACGCGGCCCAGTCGGCCGCGGCCTGCGGGTTCGACGGCGCGTCGACGGGCAGCGCGATGTCGGCCACGCTCGCGTAAGCCGTGCCGTGCTGCTGGTTGACCTGCTCGCGCCCGCCGTGGCGTGCCAGCAGCCAGGCCTGCCAACGCGCGCGTTCCTGCGCGCCGGCCGCAGGCACGAAGCCCAGAGCCGAACGGCTGAACGCCACCCACGCATCCGCGTCGTTCGCCGGCGACACCAGCGGGAACGGCGCGAGCTGTTCGCTCGATGACGCCGTGCGTCCCTGCCAACGGGCCCAGCGATCGACCAGGCCGGTGCTGCCTTCGGCCGGTGTCCACGCGGTCTGCGTCGCGACAAGCTGCAAGGCATCCCCCTGCAGCGGCGCCGCGCCCGGATCGCCGGCCGCGAGCGCGCCGATCAGGCGCGTGCGGTAGGTCTCGACGATGCGGATGCGGCGAGGACCTTCGTCGCCGTCGCGCGGTCCGTCGAACATCTTCGGATCGAAACACGGATCGAACGCGAGCTCGAGCGCGAGGCGCAGGCCATGCACCGTGCCGCGCCAGCGGAAGAAGTCCATCGCGTGCCGCACGAACAGCCGGTGGCGGCGTTCATCCCATGCGGGATCGAGCGCGAGATCGAACCATTCGGCCAGCCAGCCCAAGGCCTCGGCCGGCACGGTGCGCGCGTCGAACAGCGTCTGCGCGCGCGCGACCTTGTCCTCGATGCCGGTCAGCGTACTCTCGAAGTTGGCCAGCCAGCGTTCGAGGAAGTTCGCGCAGGCCTCGTCCTCGCCGTACACCGCGGGCAGGAAGCGCTGCGGGTACGAGAAGCGCGGCGACCACACGCGCAATGCGCGCAAGCGCGGAGTGTTCGTGCCGTGTTCGCTGCGCAGCCGCAGCTTGAGCTGCAGGTAGCGCCCTTGCGCTGCCTGGAACAGCAGTTCCCACGTACCCTGCCCGGCCTCGCGCCGCGTCGCCCGCACCGCGTCGCGGCGCAGCCAGGGCAACTCGGACCCGTCGGGCCGCAGCAGCGGCATCGGTTCGTCATTCCAGCCGCCGACCAGCTGCGCGGCTCCGCTCGGCGATGCGAAGGCGTCCTCGAAGCCGTCGTGTTCGTCGGCCGCGCGGCTCCAGATCTTGACGGTGGTGCCGGCGGGAATCGCCGCGTCGAGCAGCAGCTTGTCCCAGGTCGTCCCGAGTTCGCCGCTGTCGAACACCGGCGTCACCAGATCGGCCTCGGTCTCGAAACGCGCGCGCGGCTGCTGCACGAACAGCGTCCACACCGGCAGCGCGAGGCCGCTGTCGTAGCGGCCGTCGCCGCGCACGACGATCAGCGCGCGCCCGCCGTAGCGGCGCAGCGGATAGAGCTGCGGCAGCTCGTGCAGCGCGAACAGCGGACCATCGTCGAGCACGTCGAACACATGCACCTGGTTGCCGACCGTGGTCGAGACGAACAGCTGCTTCGCCGAGGCGGCGTCGGCGCAGGGCCAGCGCGGCGCGGCGGCGTGCACGAAGTCGTGGGCCGGTGCTGGCAGGCCCGGCAGCCAGTCGGACGCGTCGCGCGACCAGGCCTGGCCATTGCGGCGCAGCCGCACGACGCGCGACTGCTGCGACAGCTCGTCGCGGTCGAGCAGCCACACGCTGCCGGCAAGGCCGGGCTCGACCGCGATCGGGTCCATCACCCAGCCCGGGCTCGCGGCGAGGTCGAGGCCGCCGGGGAAGTCGACCGCCGCATGCACGCGCTGTGGGCCCGACAGCGGCTGGAAGTCGTCGACCACCTCGGGCGCGAGCGGTGCCAGCGGCTGGCCGCTGCGCACGATGGCCAGCGTGCAGTCGAGTTCCCACAGCCGCAGGTTCTCGCGGTCGAGGATCCACACGCCGCCGCCGTCGCGCGCGCACATGTCGAAGGGCGCGAACGGCACCGCGTCGGGCCACGGCGTATCCAGCGGCTGGCCGCCGGCGATCAGGTCGAAGCTCAGCAGGCCGCGCAGCGCGCCGCGCTCGAACGCGACCACCAGCCAGTCGTCGTGCGTGACGGCCATCGCGAAGTAGGTCTCGGGCGTTGCGGCGATGGCCGGCGCATGCGTGTCGAACGCGAGCCGGGCCTGCGCGCGCTGGGGCGCGCAGCCGGCCGGCTCGGCCGGCCAGAACAGGCTGTCGTTTCCGCTGCCGACCGACGCGACGTGCAGCGAACGGCGGTCGTCCGCAATGCGGTAGACGTTGCCGTGCCGGTCGGCCGCCGCGCCGCGGCGCGCGTGCAGCGTCAGCGGCGTCTCGGCGAGGGTGGCCGGCAGCTCGATCGCGCGGGGCCGCAGCATCAGTTCGTCGCGCCCGAGGTCCCATGCCGGCAGCGTGGCCGGCAGCGCGGCCGCCGGACTGCTGGCACCGCTCCACCAGGCCGCGAGCGGCAGCGCACCGGCCGCGTCGCTGTCGACGCAGCGGCCCCAGTCGCCGCGGCCGAGCAGCAGCTGGAAGCGGGCGCCATTGACGTTCTTCATCAGCAGGTCTCCGGCACCACCGGCACCGGCAGCAGCCGGATCGCCGTGCCCGTGGCCGCGGGGGTTCCGCCGCGCAGCGCGTCCAACGGCAGCGGCTCGCCGGCCACCACCGAGATGCCGAGCACGCGCGGCAGTTCGATGCCGGTCATCTCGACCACGTCCACTTCGGCGCGCTGCCCTTCGGCGAGCAACACGTTGGCGACCGAGGTGACCCCGGCCACGCGTGCGACCTCGGCCAGCAGCACGCGGTTCGCGACCGGCGTGCGCAGGGGCCAGCCGCGCTGCGGATCGACGCTGCGCGGCGTGAACAACGGCGTGTCGCGCGGCTGGTCGCCGTTCGGGCCGACCGGCGCGAGCAAGGCGCGCAGCCTCGCCTTCACCGCCTCGACGACCTCGGCGATCGCGAATCCGGCCGCGGCCTCGATGCCGACCGAGATCCACAGCCCCTTGTAGATCGCGCCGCGCACGACCAGCTCGGTGGTGACGAGCCGCCGCGGATCGAGGTGGCGGCACAGCGCGTTGAGGAACAGACGATCCGCGCGCGGCGCGTCGGGTTGTGCAGGATCGAACTTGGGGATCCCCATCACGGTGACGACGCCGGGTGCCGCGCCCGGCTCGTTGGGCACCAGGTCGGGATGGAAGGCCGGCAGGATCTCGATACGGCCGATCTGCACGCCGGGCGCACGCAGCGCGATCGCCTCGAAGTCGTCGACGCTGACCAGGCGGTCGCGGTGCTGCAGGAAGCGCCGCACCTGCTTCTCGCCGCTAGCGACGCCTTCGGCATCGGCACCGCCCCAAGTCTGCACCGGGTTGAAGACGCTGAAGCCCGAAGGCAGCTGCGGCGCGCTGTCGATCTCGCCTTCGGCCACGTTGCCGGCCGCACCCTGGCTGAATTCGTACGACGCGTAGACGCGCGCGCCCAGCGGCAGGCGGCGACCGCGCAGCCCGTCGCCGAAGCGCAGCTCGCCGGCCTCGGCATCGAGCTCGAACACCTCGGTCGGTCCGTCGTCGGGCGCCTGCAGTTCGCGCGCGGTCGAACGCGGATTGCCGACCGGCACCTCGGGCGCGGCGGCGGCCAGGTCGTCGATCGCCGACCACGACAACGGCGCTTCGTCGGCGACGCGCGTCGTGACCGCGACGCTGCCCGGCAGCACCGGCGCGCGCGAGAGGCGGCGTGTCTGGTCGGGCGTGCCTTCGCCGTCGGCCAGCGGCTCGGCGACGATGCGCTGCGTCTGCTTCACCGGCGTCGCATTGATGCCGGCCCAGCGGATGCGCGCCTGCGCCGCACCGTCGGCGCGCACCCGCAGCCAGGTGACGATGCGCGTGCCCAGCGTCGGATCGTCGAGCGTCGGCGGCATGTCGCCGACGCCGCCTTCGAGCGGATCGACGTCTCCCCACAGCCGCAACTGTTCGGCCGCGGGCAGCGCCAGCTGCACGACACCGGGCACCGTCAGCAGATCGACGTCCGTGCGCGGCTCGAGCTGGCGATAGCGCGGCTGCGGCCGGTCGCTGGCATCGCGCGCGACGCGGCGGTCGGCATTGACCTCGGGCAGCTCGAAGCGCAGCAGCCGGCGCGGCTGCGCGCGTCCCGCCGGGCTCAGTTCGGCCGACTCGGCATCGAGTGCCGGCACCAGGCCGAGCGTCAGCGTGCGGCCGCCGATCTTGCCGCGCAGCTGCTTCCACGGATCGTCGCCGGCGGCGGGCGCATCGCCGCGCCGCGCCAGCAGCGCAATCCACAGGCTCGCGTCGACGGTGTCGGCGTTGAGGTCGACGCTGTCGACCACCTGCGGGTCAAGCGCAACCGTCTCGTACAACTGCACGTCGTCGGGGAACGGCACCTGGTACGACGCGTACAGCAGCCGGTAGTAGTCGAGCAGTTCGTTCGACTGCGCCCGGGCCGACAGCTTGCGCTTGAAGAACACGCGTGCTTCCAGCGGCAGCACGTCCAGCCCGAGCTGAGTGCGGAACGGCACCGCGCCGGCACGCACCTCGAGATCGGCGGTCAGCGACTGCACCCTGTCCTCGCCGCGCTCGTTGGCGATCGCCACCAGGCCGCTGGCCGCCGAAGCTGGTGCCAGCGGCACGCGCAGCATCTGCAGGAACTTCGCGCGGTTGCGCAGCGGCACGAGGTTGGCGCGGTACAGCAGGTTCTCGGTCAGGAACGAGAAAAGCTGCACCAGCGTGACGCCGGGATCGCTCTGGTTGAAGTTGGTCCACTCCGGCGTGTGCACGCGGGCGCGTGCCAGCGTGCTGTCGACCAGCTGCGTGAAGCGGCGATCGTCGAGCGGCGGCGGGGTGATCGGCATCGTGGAGCCTCGTCTTTCGTGTCAGGCCGTGGCCAGCGGAACGCCGACCGTGATGCGCTCGCGCGCGGCGGTGGCGACCAGCTTGTAGGTGATGGTCAGCAACGCGTTCTCAGCATCGTCAGGATCGGCCACCATGTCCAACGATTCAACCTGGATGCGCGGCTCCCAGCGCGCGAGCGCACGTTCCGCGGCGTCTTGCACCAGCGCATGCGTCGCAGCGTTGTTCGGCTCGAACAGGAAACGCGACAGGCCGGCGCCGAACTCGGGCACGCCGACGCGTTCGCCGGGCTCTGTCTTTAGGATCAGCGCGACCGATTCGCGAATGTTAGTTTCGCCGTCAGACCAGACAAAGCGGCCGTCGGCGCCGACACGCAGCGGGAAGGACATGCTGCGTCCAAAGATGCTGTTCACGATTCCCCTCCTTTCCCTTTGAACTTGGGAACGGGGAAGCACAGCGCGAAGTACGGCCTCCAGCGGAAGATCAGGTCCAGCAGGCTGACGATGATCATCAGCAGGATCAGCGCGCAGATCGTGATGATCGGCAGCGACAGCGAGCAGATCATCCCGAGGCTGACCTGCGGCGAGCCACCGCCGCACGGGCCCATGCCGCCGAGGTCCAGCGGCTTGTGCAGCGGCCACGGTAGCACCGAACGCACGAGGTCGACAAAGCCCAGGCCCTTGGCGCGCTGCACCTGGCCGCACAGTACGTCGGACATCATGAAGGCCGCGTTCTTCGTGTGCTTGCGCAGCCCGGCCGGAGTGGTGTCCATCGGCAGCGCGATGCGGATCGGGCGCGCCGGCGCGTCGGGGTCGAAGAAACTCGCGAGCTGGAACTGCACGGTCGGCGCCGACAGCAGCGTCGGCCGCAGCGGCCCGCAGTCGCAGCGCACGTAGGCACAGCGGATCACGAACCAGCCTTCGTCGCCTGGCGTGCTGACGAACGCGTCGCGCAGGCGCGCGGCGAACGGCACGGCCGGCGACGGCGCGGCCGGCTGCGTCGTGTCGATCGCGGGTACAACCAACTGCACCGCCTTGTCGACGAGGGCTGCCGCCTGTTCGGCTTCCTGCTGCAGCGCCGTCATCTTCGGCACCGCGGCTTCGAAGTCGGCGTCCTCAATCGCGGTCGCCGGGACCGGCAGCGTGGTATGCAGCCCCGTGACGCTGTACGCGATGCCGCTGCCGCGTATGCCGGCCAGCAGGTAGCTGAAGTTCGGCCACGCGAGGCCGCTGCCGGGAGCATCCGGATAGAGCACGGTCGAGCCCTCGAGGCCCGCGCGTGCGCCGCGCACGCGCCGCAGCGCTTCGCGCAAGCTCAGGCCGGGGCTGTCGCTCAGGCCGGGCCAGTTGGTTCCCATCTGCGTCGGGCCGCCGTTCAGCCAGTCGAACAGCACCTTCGCGGCGCCCGTCAGCGACGCGCCGAGCGCCGGCGTCTGGACGGCGATCCACACCGCGGGCAGGTGGGTCGCGAGGTAGTCGGCGAAATCGAGCAGCACCAGCCACGACTGGCCCTGCAGTTGCTGGTTCGTCCGGGCGGCCTGGTCGGCGCGGTCGGCATCGGTGCCGGAGCCGTCGCCTTGGTCGACGATGCGCCCCTTGGCATAGACGGCCGCGCGAACCAGGTTCTTCCACGGCTCGCTGACGTCCATCTTGAACTGCTCCTTGCGCGACGACACCACGCTCGGTGTTGCGGCGATGCCGCCGCCTGCACTCGAGACGCCGCCGGCCACGTGCTGCGCGCGCGTTCCCATGTACTCCTCGCGGCGCCCGACCGGCACCATGCCGGCGTGCAGCCGCCGCCGCTGGCCGTTATCGGCGGTGAAGGCCATCGAGAACAGGGGCAGCAGTTCTTCGCCCGGCACCATCGCGCGATCGGCGGCGGCGACGCGCTGCCAGCGCGCACCCGACGCGTCCTTGACGAACGCGTACTCGACGCGCGCGGAACCGGCCGAGGGCGGCAGCAAGCGGCGCAGCACGAAGCCGACCTGTTCGCTGCCGCCTGTGGCGAGCGCACGATCGGGCAGGCCCGGCTGCGCGCACACTAGGTTGGCGGCGACGAGGTAGTAACGCTGGTGCGCCGGCTGGTAAAGCTTCAGCGGCAGCGTGCGGTCGACGCCATTTTCCTTCGTCGCGAGTTGTGCGATCGGTGCATCGATGGCGCTGCGCGGTGCCGCGTCCTTGCGCAGTCGCGCCAGCGTCTTCGCGAACTTCGGCAGCGGCGAGCGTTCGACAAGATCTGGCAGTTCGCCCGGCGGCAGGCGCCATGTTTCGGGGCGCGCGATGCGGTCGCCGAGGCTGGCCGGATCGTGTTCAAGGGCGGCCAGCACCTGATCCATGTACTCGTCGCTGTCGAAACGCAGCAAGGCCGGTCTGGCCTGGTCGGGCGACACCGCACCGAGCGCGGACGTCGCGCCGAAGCGCGCCCACAAGGGTTGAGCGGTCTGCCAGGCAGCGTTGTGGTTCATAGCATGGACCTCACCACATGTTCCCCGCACCCGGCAAATACGAACTACTGATGACGGTGTTCGAGATCACCGTCGCCGCCTGCACCGTGCCGGAGAACTTCGCCATCCCGGCATCGACCGTGACCAGCCCGGCGCTGACCGCGACGGTGCTCGCGTTGACAGTGACCTTGGTCGACGCGGTGACGGTGACGCCCGAGGTTTCGAGTTTCACCGAATTGCCGTTGCTGTCTTCGATCGTCACGGCGCCCGGGCCGTCCTTCAGCGTGAACTTCTGGCCGCCCGGCGTCTCGAGCCGGAGCAACTCCTGGCCGTCCTGGTCGTCCATCGTCAGCTTCACGCCGTTGCGCGAACGGATCACCTTCTTGTCGTTGTTGCCGGCGCCGTCCATGGTTTCGGGCGGCGCGTCGCGGCCGTTCCACAGGCCGCCCAGCACATAGGGCCGGCGCGGATCGCCGTGCTCGAACGCGACCAGCACCTCGTCGTCGACATCTGGCACGAACCAGCTGCCGCGGTTGCCGCCGCCGAACAGCGTGGCCATGCGCGCCCAGGCCTCATAGCGCTGGCCGCTCGCATCGGGCGACCACGGCAGCGTGACCTTGACGCGACCCTGCTGGTCCGGGTCCCTGATGTCGAGCACCAGCGCCGGGCACACGCCGTACCAGCGTCCGCCCCAACCGGTGGGCACGCGTTCGTTGAGCAGTTGCTCGAAGGGCGGCAGGTCAGTCACGTGCATCTCAACGCCCCTGTCCAATCGCCGGCCGGTCACACCAGAACTCGGTGCGCAGGCCCTTGTTAGCGTCGAAGCGCACCCGCACTTCGGTCACGGTGTAGTCCCCCTCGAACATCGGGCCGATGCCCTTGAGCTTCAGCTTGGCGCCGACGCGCAGCCCGGCCTTGGTCTTCGCGACACCGTGGCCGACGACGAAGCGACGCGCCATGTGGCGGAAGCTCGCTTCGGCGAAGGCGCGCGCCTCGGCGTCGACCGCCGGCAGCGCATGCGCCAGCGTGTCGATGCGTTCGCCGAATGCGCGCTGCAGGGTCCGCGCACCGCTCGGATTCCCGTTCAGTTCGGCGCGGATCGCCGCCTCGTCGGCCTCGTGCCGCGCGACGCGCTTGTCGGCCACGCTCCAGCCCGAGCCGACCAGCTTGGTGCGCTGGTGCGCGAGGTCGGCGCAAACGTGGAACTCGCGCAGTTCGCCTGCCCACGACAGTTCGACCGTCGGTGCGTCGCGGCGTGCGCGCTGCGCGGCCTTCAGCTTCATGTCGTCGATCCAGATCTGCGCGTCCTCGCGGCGCGCCAGGTCACGCACGAACGCGAGGTCGCTCTGGTTGACCTGCGCCAGGTGCTTGTAGGTCTCACCGGTAAGGTCCGTCTGCGCCTGCAGGCCGTGCTCGCTCGCGATGCGCTTCAGTACGTCGGCCAGCGTCGCATCGGCGAAGCTGCGCGTGCGGCGCGTCATGCGCAGATCCTGCAGCCGATCCTCGGCGCACACGCCGAGCTGCGGCGTGCGGCCTTCGGGAAACTGCGCCGAGATCGCGCTGATCGCACCCTTGAACACCAGGTCGTCGCCAACCTTGACCGACAAGGCCTTACCGAAATCGAGCAGCCGGCGGTCGAAGTACTGGAAGCCGCCCCGGTCTCCCCCGCCCCAGTTGCCAAACACCAGCTCGGCACGCGCCAGTCCTTCGCTGGTCTCAATGATGTCCATCGCCATCAGCCCGGCGCAGAGCCCGGCGTCTCGCCGGCCGTCGACCTCGATCGACGGGCGCGAACTCTCGACGACGGCGGTAGCTTGGGCGGCCATCGGCAGTTCCTTCAGTGAGCCCAGATGCGCAGCGCCTGCGCCTGCAAAGCCAGCAGCGCGTCCTTCACGTCCTGCGGCGGCAACGGCTCGGGCGCCCCGCCCTTCGCATCGCTGGGCGCGGCGGCACCGCTGCCCGCGGACGCCGGCTGCGCCTCGCGCAGGACCTCGAAATCGTTGACGACCACCGAACCCATCGTGTGCTCCCGTGTGTGAATCAACCGATCGACAGCCGCGCGCCGCTCGCGCCGCCGAGCGACGCATTGAGACCGCCGGACACACCGGCGGACGCGGAGGCCAAAGTGCCGGACGACGCGGACGCGGATGCGCCGAAGTCCGCATCGAGCGAGACCGATGCGTTGAGGTTGACGAGCTGCCCCGGCGCCATGCGCAGCGGGTCCTCGATGTCGTTGGCGGCGGCGATGCCCTGCCACGCGCCCTTCTTGTTGCGACCGGCCATGTTCTGCAGCGAGTCGCCGTCCTTCGCCGACTTCAGCGGCGCATGGCCGGGCGGCTTGTGACCGGGCCGCACCTGCACCTTGCCGTCGTCGTCGAAGGCCTTTTCGAGGATCTTCTGCTGCGACAAGGTCAGGCTGATGCTCGCGCGCAGCGGCTTGCCATCGGGCGAGAAGTACTCGAGCGATTCCTCCAGCGCTTCGACCATGCCCTTGAACAGGAACGTGCCCCACTGGAAACACACGCCGGGCGGCGCCTTCTTCGTCGGGTCCTCGCCGGAGTCCTGCGGCGTCATGAAATAGACGACCTTGGTCGTGAGTCGCCGCACGTCGTCGACGGGGTCCTTCTCCATCGCGGTCACGTCGAACCACAGCTGCAGCGCGAGCTTAGTGGTGCCGGCGCCGACGAACTGGCGGCCGCTGTTACCGGCTTTCTGGTCACCGCCCTCGGGCTGCTTGATCTCGTTGGCGAAGGTCAGTTTCAGCGTCTCGGGGTTGAACTGCACCTCGACCGACTGGCCGCCCTCCTTCTTCTCGTTGAAGCCCTGGTCGAGCTCGAACATCAGCGCGCGCTTAAACTCGCTCATGGCTGGATCCCGTTAAAGCGCAGGGTCTCGTAGGCGACCTGCAGTTCCTCGATCGCGACCTGGCCGTCGCGCGCACTCAGCGCCGGCGCCTTCAGCTTGACCGGCACGCAGCGCGAGAGCTGGAAGCTCGCGCACACGGTGTGGCCGTCGGCCGCGTACATCACGACCTCAGCCTCGGCGCGCAGGCGCGGATCGGTTACGCTGTCCTGGAACCAGTGCCAGAGGTCGAAGTTGTCGGTCATGCCGCGCTTGAGCGTCAGCTGGCCGTAGGCGACCGGGCCGTTGAGGCGAATCTGCCGGTCGTTCGCGCCGCCCTCGCGCAGCGTCTTGATCTCCATGTTCATCTCGAGCCCGTCGCATTCGGCGAACGCGGCGGCGACCAGCGGCTTCGCGCCCTCGCCGCGGTGGATCTCGACGGCGAAGTTGAAGGCGGTGAACGGGTGTACGGTACCGCTCATCTCACAGCTCCTCGACGACGCTCAGGCGTTCGCCGCTCTGTGCCAGGCGCACCGCGATGAAACGCATCGCCATCGCCGGCGCGACATGCAGCTCGACGATGAAGCGGCCGGCGCTGGCCTCCTGCGGCGTGTTCAGGCTGTCGTCGGTGACGGTGCGGAACGACTGCGACGGCGTCGCGCCGGCGAAGGCACCGCGGCGGAACAGGTCGTTCATCAGCGCGTCGAATACGCATTTCACCGAACGGCGCAGCTGCGGCCCGTTGGGCTCGAACACCCAGGCCATGCCGCGCCGCAGCACGAGCCGGCGCAGCAGGGTCAGCAGGCGGCGCACCGGAATCGGCCGCAACTCGACCTCGTTCGACAAGGTATCGGCCGACAGCGTCAGGAACCCTCGCGGGTCGGCGCGCAGCAGGTTGATCTGCGCGTCCTGCAGTCGCTGGCGGTCGCTGGCGCGCACCGGCGGCGACAGCGCGACCACGTCCTTCATTGCCTCGTTGGCGGGCGCGATCCACGCACCGCGCTGCCACGCGCGCGCGGCCAGCACGCCGAGCGCGACGCCGTCAGGCGGTACCACGCGTGCCGCTGCGTCGTCGTTCGCCGTGCCATCGCGCAGCTGCGACTGCACCCACGGGAAGTACAGCGCGCCATACGACAGCGCACGCGCCTCGTCGAAACCGAAGGCCTGGCTGTCGCCGAAGGCCGGCGGCTTGCGCACCGCGCGCAGCCGCGACGCGTAGCGCAAGGCCTGCGGCGAGCGAAAGTGGCGCGGCATCGACAGCGCAACGAGCAGATCGCCACCGGCATAGGCCAGACGCAGCGCCGCGCGCTGGATCGCCAGCCAGTCAGCCTCGTGTTCGGCCTCGGCCTCTTCGGGCGCGAGCTGCACCCAGTCGTCGCTGCGAACGACGACGTCGACCGCGTTGGACCCGGCGCTGCGCTGGTCGCCGATCCACGCAAACACCTGGTAGCGGAACACGCCTTCGCGCACCGCAACCACCGTGTGCCCGACGGCCGGCCCGCGATAGATCTCTCGCGCATCGCTGAAGTCTGCTGCGCCGGCTTCGAGCAGCACATAGGTCGCGCCAGGCTCGCTGTCGCTCCATGCGAGGCGGTACGGCCCGGACGGCAGCGGCGCGTCGGGGCCGTCCAGCCACGGTGCGTTCAGCAAGCGCGTGTCGCAGTCGAGGAAGCTGCCGAAATCGGGGCCGTCCTCGGACGGCCTCGTCGTCGCCGCGCAGGGACCGCGGTGCTCGCCCCAGGATTCGGGCGCGTCGCCGGCCGCCGGCTGCGACAAATCGGGCGGCGCGTCGAGCCGGCGCCCCCAGCCGGGGTGCACCGCGTCGGGCAGCGCCAGCAGGCTGGCCTCGTTGAACAGGCCGCCGGCGCCGATCGAAAGCGCGGCGTGCAGGCCGAACAGCGCGCGCGGGTTCGGGCGGATCAGGCGGATGTCGTCGGCGTGCGCGATCAGGGTCGCGACGCTGTCGGTCGCGAGTTCGGGATCGACGAACAGCGCCGCGTCGAAGTCGGCGAGGCCGTCCCGTTCGAGCGGTGTCGCGGCCTGCGGCAGCGGCGCGAGCGCCGCGCCGTGCAGCGGTTCGACGCCCAGAGGCAGCCACGCGAGCGGCACGTCCTCGCGCAGCGGCGCGAGCGGGAAACGCGGCAGGTCGGCCGGCGGCGCGGGCGGGCGGTCGTCGTGAGGACGGTAGAACTCGGCATCGTCCTGCAGCGTCCAGAACGCGGATGGATGCGCGGGCACGAGGCCGACGCCGAAGCGCCGGGCGACGTCGGTGCCGGGGCTCGCGCGCAGCTCCAGTTCAATGCGCTGCGCCTGCGTCGCCGCCGCCAGTTCGGGCGGCAGCACCGCGCCGAGTTCGTGCCAGGCTGGACCGCGCGTGGTCGCGTCGATCAGCGTGGTCGACAGCGCGGCCGGACTGCCGGTGAAGGCCGGTGTGCGTTCAATGCGGTCGATGCGCTGCCACACCACGCCGCCACCGGCGTCGAGGCGCGCCCAGTGACCGGCTTCCAGCGTGGCCGGCAGCGGCGCGTCGAATTGCAGCACACCGTCACCGGGCGCGACCGGATCTTCGCCGAGCCAGGTCGCCGGCCGCGCGGCGCCGAAACCTTCGACCACGGCCATGCCCATCATGGCCGCGGCACCCGCGATGCGTGCAAAGGCCGCGACGACACGCACTTCGACGCGCTGCGGGCCACCCGGATGGGGCGACACCTCGACCGCGTCGACGACCGCATAGGCGCAGACGTCTTCGCGCCGCCCGAGCTGCAGCAAGTCGCCGGCGCGCAAGGCGACACGCGAACCGAACGCAAAGCGGCCTGGACCGGCCAGCGTCGACGGTGCGAGGTCCTCGAGCGCGAGTCCGTGCGCCGCGGCGGCGGTGCTGACGCGCAAGCGGTCCGACCACGATCCTTCGCAGCGGGTCGACGACAGCGCGCAGATCGACGAACCGCTCGCAGGCACCGAAAGAACCCCCGGCACCGCGAAGCGATTCGCGCGCGCGACACCGTCGGCCTCGGGATCGCCCCCGCGCACCGCCTCCAGCGCCGCGCTGCGCGCGACGCGCAGCACCCAGCAGCGCCGCCCTCCGTTGGCGAAGAACGCGCGCACCGCGCAGCCGAGGTGGGCGAACACCCGCTCGCCGCGCCGCGCGTCCCACGCCAGCGGCGCGTCGGGGCCGAACACCGCGGCGTACTGCGCAACGCTTTCGATCGCGACCGGCAGGTGCAGCGGTCCGGTCGACGCGAACCCGACAAACACCGCGACGTCCATGCGCGGCAGCGCCTGGACCGCCGGCGGCGGCGCGACGTCGACCCGGATGCCGGGCAGTCGGCGGGTGAGCAGCTCGGCTTGCATCAGTCACTCCATCTCGAGCCGTTCGTAGGCGAGGACGAGTTCCTCCATCGCGACGTCGGTGCCCTTGGCGTTGAACGGCCCGCTGGTGTGCTTGATGATGCGGGCACGCAGCAGCTTCCAGGTCTGCACGATCTGCGTGTGGTCCTCGTTCTGCAGCTGAACCGTGACCGTGCGCATCGCGTTCTGATCGCCGTTGCGGATCTGGTCCAGCCAGGTGTAGAGGTTCAGCGAGCCGATGACGCCGCGTTTCATCGTGACGTCGGTCGACTTGTTCATGCCAGTGATCTTCATCACGCTGTTCTCGCGGGCATTGCCCGTGCGGTACTCGGACACGGTGACTTCCATGCCGATGCCGCTCAGCTCCTGGAAGCCGGCCTGCGGCCCTTCGGTGTTACCGTCGCCCAGGTCGACAAGGAAGTTGAACTGCACGTAGGGTCGGTCGCGCAACTCGGCCATGACGGGCTCCTGTTCAGACTTTGCGGTCGGCCGTCCACTGGCCGATGCGGAAGATGACGAATTCGGCGGGCTTCAGCGGCGCTAGGCCGACGAGGCAGATCAGCCGCCCGTTGTCGAGGTCGTTCTGCGACATCGTCGAGCGGTCGCACTTCACGAAGAAGGCCTTGTCGGGCTTCTCTCCGAGCAGCGCGCCGTTCTGCCACTCGTTGAGCAGGAAGTCCTCGATCGTGCGGCGCACGTTGGCCCACAGCTTCTCGCCGTTTGGTTCGAACACCGCCCACTGCGTGCCCTTGTCGATCGAGCGCTCGACGTACGCGAAATAGCGCCGCAGGTTGACGTACTTCCATTCGGGGTCGGAGCTGATCGTCCGCGCGCCCCACAGCCGCATGCCGCGGCCCTCGAAGTAGCGGAAGCAGTTGATGCCCTCGGGGTTCAGCACCTCCTGCTGCGACTTGTTGAGGAAGCGCTCGAAGCCGAGCGCGAGGTTGACGACCTCGTTGGCCGGCGCCTTGTAGACCGCGCGGTTGACGTCATTGCGCGCGTAGATGCCGGCGACGAAACCGGACGGCGGCACGTGGATCTCACGCTGCGTGAGCGGGTCCAGCACGCGGATCCACGGGTAGTACAGCGCGCCGTAGGTCGAGTCGAGCTGGGCGCGCATCGCTCGCACCTCGCTGATCGTCTGGTCGTCGCCGCAGTCGATCACCGCGATGCGGTATTTCATGCGTTCGGCGTGGCGGATCAGCGCACGCACGATGGTGCGCGCCGTCGGGCCGTAGTCGGCTTCCTTGTAGCCGAAGGTCGAGCCGGGAGCTGCTACGATGGAGATGTCCTCCAGGTCCTCGAACGCGACCAGGCCCGTTTTGCGATCGCTCGGCGTCGTGACGCCGGCGTACTCGTCGGCCTGAGGGCGGTTGCCATCGTCGCCGTCGCTCAGCACGATAGACACGCTGCGTTCGGCCGGTGCACTGTCGTTGTCCTCCAGCGCGGCCTGCAGGCCGGTGGCCGGCGAACCGGTGCCGGGCGCGGCGTTGAAGAAGGCATTCAGCACCTCGACGCCGGTGTCGAAGCCGGCCACATCATCCTCGCGGAACACGATGGGCAGCGTGGACGCGCGCGATAGGCTGGCCGGCTCTTCGGAGAAGTAGTCGAACAGACCGTCGGGACTGCCGGCGCGCTCGTGGTCCGGGTCCAGCGGCAGCTCTGGCGAGGTGAAAGGCACGGTGCTGCCGGTCAGCGGCGTCACCGTCACTGTGACGGTGACGATGCGCATCTCGTAGGCGCCGGGCGTCAGCTGCGCGAGTTGCACGTCGGCGGTCGCGAGGTCGTCGCCGTTCGACGAGAAAGCCCAGGTGTCGTTGACCGCGTCCCATAGCGCGAGGTAGTAGCCCTCGGCTGCGCCGGGCGATCCGCCACCGGCGGTGCTCGGACGGATCCACACCACGTCCCGGCTCACCAGCGAGCGCACGCCGGGCTCGCTGCCGTCGGCGACCAGCACGCTCTGGCCCATCTTGAAGGTGAAGGTGACGCGCGCGTCGCCGAAGGCACCGGGGAAGCGCGCGAACACCGCCAGCGGCGACGGGCTGCCTGGCAGGCCTCCGCGCGCATGGCCGGACCACGGGTCCGTCTCGTCCTGCGGCGTGAACACGCGGCTGACGTACAGCCGCTTGCCACCTTCCTCGAAGAAGGCGCGCACCGCGTGCCACATGTAGTTGTCGACCTCGCCGGCATTGGCGTAGCCCAGCTTCTCTCGGCCGCCATAGGTGCGCTCGAACTCGACCAGGCTGGTGATGATCTCGGGTTCGAGGTCCAGCGGGCCGTAGCGCGTCGGCCCGACGAAGCCGGTGGTGGTCGTGCTCACGCCTTCGATCGACTTGGAGCGGAACGACACCTCCTCGACGAAGACTCCGGGGGCAAGGTACTCGGGCATGTCGGTTCTCCTGCGGTGGATGCGGGTGGCTCAGCCAGCGGACACGGAAAGCCAGGGTGCGTCGGCCGGCGCCGCGCCCAGCGTGCGTGCTGTCAGCGGTACGCGATAGTCGAGGCGACGCGATGCGGCCGGCGAAGCCATCAGGTCGTCGACCTGCCCCGGCGCGCCGAACTGCGCGAGCAGCTGGGCGAGCTCGGGGATCTCGGGCACCGGCGCCGGCGGCGAGGCCGACGACCAGAACACCTCCAGATCGACTGGCCAGCTGAAGTCGCCGCGCGCCTCCGGCGGCGACGCGAGCGCGCGACGCGGCGGTTCAGGGTATGGGAACATCGCCGCGACGCGGCCATCCTGGTCGGCCAGACCGATGCCGCGGCGCTCGCCGTCGATCGTCACGCCGAGGAAGGCCCAGGCGGCCGGTCGGCCGCTCGCGGTGTCGCGCATCTGTGCGTAGACCACGGCCAGCGCATCAGGTAAGCCGCGGCTCACCGCGGAGAACAACGGAATGCGTTCGAGCATCAGCTGCGGCGGCGAACCCGGCGTGCCCGGCAGCACGATGGGATGCGGCGGCGAGAACCAGGGCGCGCTCCATGTCAGGAGGCCGGGCACCGGCAAGGCGACGTCGAAGGCCAGCGGCAGGAAGCGTCCCCGCGGGTCGCGCACCTCGATGCGGCAGGCGTGCAGCGCGGCCTCGGCCTGGGCCCACAGCGCCGGCGGGTCCGTATCGGAGAACTCGAAATCGTGCAGGCCCGGCACCGCGTGGCCGACGTAGACGCCGCTCAGGTTGGGCGTCATCGGCTTGCGCATGCGCGGATTCGATCGCGCGTACACCTCGACCTGCAGCCCATCGAGCCGCGCGGTGCCGCGTGCCACGTCCCAGAAACGCACGCCGATCGCGGCGTGGCGCGCGAACACCTCCAGCGGACGCAGCTCGATCGTCATGCGGTTACCTCGCGCACGTCAAAGCGCCGCGTCTGCACCGGGGCACCGTCGTCCACGTGGACGTCGGAGTCGATGAACACCATGCGCAGCGTGTAGGTTGCTGAGGCCGGCAGGCGCGGCTGCAGCCGGTCCCACAGCGTCAGGTAGTCGGCCAGCGACAGCGGGTCGCACACGAGGTCCAGCGCCTCATGCGGCGCGAAGGTGTCGGTCTCGCTGAGGTAGTGGTTCAGGTGCCCCGCCGACAGCGTGGCGGTGTCCTCCAGCAGCCGCATCACCCAGCCGAGCATGCGGTGCTGCATCTCGGCATCCTGCGCCCACGGCGTGATCATGTAGTGCAGATCCAGCGGCAGCGACGGTCGAAATCGCCGCCCGTCGGCCGAGCGGCGCAGCGTGAGGTTGCGCACCGAGCCGTTCACCGCGATGCGGTACAGGCACACCGAGAAGCCGTCCAGCATCGGCGACTCGAAGTCGCGCATCTGGTAGAGCTTCACTTCGAGGCCCGATCCGAATTCGTCGCGCGGATAGCGGTCGCGGATCAACCCGGCCAGCGCGGTGCTGGCGGCGGCGACGGCGCGGTGGTTGGCCATCGCCGCTCAGTCCTGCGAGGCGCCGCGCAGCAGCTCGTCGAGCTGGGCGTCGGTGGCGCTGCGCCGATAACGACGGCCGCCGTCGGCCGCTCGCAACTCCTCGACGATGCCGTGCTCCTGCAGCCAGTCGATTGCAGTCTGAGGCTGTTCCATTGCTATCTCCACTCCCAGGTCGAGCCACCAAAGACGAATGCCTTCGGCCGTGTCCGACTCATGCGCGTTCGAGTGCAGGTATCTGGCCAGCACACGCACGGTCACTTTGGGATCAATCCCTTCAGCCATGTCTCGATGACTCTCAACATCGCTTTGCATTGCAAGCGATGTGCCAAGCGCGCGAGCCCGCTCAAGCCCTTGATTTGCCTCGCGGATAGCCGCGCATCACGAGCTCGAGGTGGATGCTTTTGTCCTGGTCCGCGATGCCGCCCGGGCGGACTGTTTGTGTGCCGCACGGCAGTGCGACCGACCAGGATGAAATTGTCATGGCTGCAGGCTGGATTTATCCTGGTCCGGTGCCACACAGCATGCCGCGACCAGCGCACGCAGCGGCGCTCGGCACCAAGCCGCAGGGGCGGGTTGCGTCAGGGTGCGAGGATCCGGAAGCGCTGGGGCTCGATGGCGTGCTTTCGGATCAGCTCGAAGAAGGCGCGTCGGTCCTACTTGGCAGCTTGCGAGGCATGGGTGACGTTTCCCGTGGGCGGTGAGCAGTTGCTAAACATAGCCGCGCTCGAAACTCTAGACTAGCAGGCTTCTGAAGTACTCCCCGCTCAATCAGCATGCCTTTCCGCCTGTGCGGGTGAGGACTGCTTGATTTCACAATCCGGAAAGCTACCGCGCCTCTGAATCGCGCTTTTTCGGCTGTTGGGCGCGCATTTCCGGCCTTGTTTACCCGATTACTGCAGCTGCGGACGGATCTGTCCCAGGGAACGCTTGCGCACGAGGTTGTAGGCGGCCATGCTCAGGACGAACATCTGATCGACTCGCTTCAGTCCACGCACCATCGCTTGTCACATGCGCCCGACCGTCTTGAGGTGAGTAGCCCCGGGGAGTTGCACCCCGAGGCCCTCGCAGAACGGTGCGTGAACCCCTCGATTCACACCGCTCCCATTATCCGACCGCATGTTAGCGATCCTCCCAATGCACGAACATTCGGGGAGCAATTTTTTTCATTCTGCGGAGCCACAGCATACTGCGCCACTTGCGTCGCGACGGTCTCCTATACTTGCGCCGGGCCCATTGCTCAAGCCTCTGGTCTAAATACACGAACAGCCCGAGCATCGCAGTCCGATAGAACGCTCCATAGTAGTTCCACCGCCCTTGGATCGTCCGATTGCAAAACCTGGCTAGATCATCAAGCGATGCCGGTGCTCGACTGTGAATCCGCCACCCTCGCACGGTCTGTCTCATCCGCTTTAGCGCGTCCTCGCTCACCGCCGGCATGAAACTGGTGAATCGCCGGTTATGTTTGCTCAACGCGACTCTGGGTCGGAATGTAAAACCCAGGAACGTGAACGGCACGCTCGGATAAGCTTCAGTGCGGTTACTGTCCTTGCAGTAGACAGACAACCTTCGATTTGTCTGGATGCATCGTTAGCCCACATTCCTCCAGCCGTGCTGCAAGAGCACACATCACGGCTTCCGCTTGTGCCAACGTGCGACAGTGAACCACCGCATCATCGGCATAGCGAGCGAAGGGACATTGCGGATACGCCCGCTTCATCCAGCTATCGAACGCGTAATGCATGAACAGATTCATCAGGATCGCGAGCGACGCGGGGGTCTAACTTAAACTCCCTATTCTTTTAGAAAAAACGCCAAACTCTTCCAAAATTAATGGTGCCAAAAAAATCTTGAAGGTCAATATTAAATACGTAACGCCGTCCGCGATGAACGGCTGCGTTCGTCATAATGGAATGTTTGCGCCGAAAACCGTGTGACAGGGATTTTTTTATTCCTCGCGACGAGTTTATTTCCGTCAAACAATCTTCAATCAAATGGGCTAAGTGTCTCTGAAATTTTTTCAGCTCTGGAATGGGGGCATTGATCGTACGCAATCCACCCGACCGCTTCTTAATTTGGAAATCAGTGTACTTTATATGATCCGGGATTCCGTGAACGACGTACGCCAAGCCTTTTGCTTTGTATCCGAGCACATGAGCAAGGGTATGTAGGGAATTGGCGGCCTTTAGACTCGTTAGACGGGTGGTCATTTTTTGCTTTTTTATGCTTAAGGCGGGCACTACGGACACTCTTTGGCAGCGACGATTCACGGCACATTGCTACAATGACGCAAGGGCAATCTTCCCTTACATGACTTCCACCTGTCGCGAAACACGACAATAAATCTATCCGTAGGCCCGGCGCGAGGATATCACGCCACTCCCAAAAAAACTCCCCCCTAAGAGCGGGTTGCTACAAGCCATCGCGAAGCGCTAGTCGTGAGCACGGATACATCACGGATGTCCCTGGGCTCGTCCTTACCCGTCGGCGGCGGACGTATCTCTTCTGGACAACAACCTTTCCGGCAAGTGGGCCCGCCTGCACTAGCTCGCATTGAAACCACCCCGTGGCAGCCTGCACCTTCGCAAGGGCATTCACGAGGGCGTGCCGCCATTTGCTGTCTTGCATTGATTCCCGACCCATAAACGCCTTGAGCGTTGACCGGTCTGCTGTTGAAGCAGGGATAATCTTGAGCCCCTATCCGACCCGGAAAAACTCCACACTCTGGTCTCCCTTTGTTTTCGCTGCAGTTTACCGGGGTAGAGGCCCCTCGTAGCCATGCGGGTTTCCGGGCGGTTACCTAGAAAAATTCCAATAAATCAATAGGTTGCTGTCTGCCGTCATTCTATTCTATGAGGTGCTAAGCAGCATATTCTCGTGCTGAACGTTGCGACCATCTCTCATTGCCGCTACCCTCCGCAGTCCGTCTCACGCGTGGGAGAAGCGCGATGGATCACTGGCGGTTGGCCTACCTCGGGATGCGGCAGATCCCACGGGAACTCAGCGAGTTCGAGCTTGCCACGTTCTTCACCTACTCTCCCAAGGAACGGGCACTGATTGATGCTCGGCGCAGCGCCTTGTATCGCTTGGCCGTTGCCGTACATATCGGCTTTATCCGCATGACGGGACGCACGCTTGACGCCTGCAAGCAAGTGCCCAGATTTCTCTGGTCGCATGTCGGTGCTCAGGTCGGTGTGACGCCGCCGGATATGGGCACGCTCAACGCACTCTACGATGGGCGCACCGATACACTGTGGCCTACCAAGCCCTCGGCTTCAATCCGATGGCTGAGCACCAGCGCCGCTAGCTGGCTCAAGGAACGTTTGACGGGTCAGCCAAGCCGCAGCGAGCTGTTTCATGAACTGAAGCGCTGGCTGTACGAACATCGAATACTGATACCCCATGACCGTGCACTAAAAAGGCTGATCAGCCAGGCCGTCGCCACCGCCGAGACAGCGCTTGCCGTCGCCCTGGTGCGCGCCTATGGGGCTGCCTCCCTGGACGTTTGGGGGACATCGCTTGCGCGCCCGCATGGCGACCGCGCGAGCCTGCAACAATGGCTTTGGACGGTCCCGTTGCGCACCTCGACCCATCAGATGGGGGAATTGTTCGACAAGGTCGAACTCCTTTACAAGATGGGCATTCACCGTAACTGGCCGGCGGCGTGCAATGAAGCGCTGGTACGCTACTACGCTAGGCGCTGTGCCAATCGTCCGGCATCGGTGAGCAAGCGAGTCGCGCAGCAACCCCGCCGCTTGGAAGCTGCTTGCTTTCTGCGTTACGCTTTGTGCGCCGCCACTGACCAATTGGCGACCATGTTGCGACACTGGATTCAGAAATCCGTCAATGACGTTCGGCGACTGATTGACGCTGGCCGACCGGACCCTGACACCCAGATGCGAGAGTTTGCAACCGCCGTCAAAGCGCTGGCCGCGGATGAGATGCTAACCCTCGAAGCACTCCGCGAGCAGTTGTCGGCGTTGGCCGACTCAGCGCTCAACCGGCATGCGCCCAGTCGGGCCAGCATGATCCGCGCGCAACTCCTGTCACGGCACCGCCAAGCCCGGGCCTTGCTCGGCAGGTTGGTTCTGCTGCCCTTCTCCGCCCAGTCGCCACACCCGGTGATCGAAGCGTTGACCGTGCTGCAGGGACTTTACGCGCGCAAGACCGACTTGCTTCCGGACGGAATCACGATCCAGCTCGGGCGCGCCTGGCGACCCGCTCTGGAGGGACAGGACCGTCAGCAAGCCTTATCCGCTTTCGAGTGGGGCACGCTGTTCGCTCTGCGGGTAGCACTGCGCAACGGCTCAGTCTTTCTTGAGCACAGCTTTGCCTTCCGAAGCCAAGCGGCCCTCTTGATCGGTGCCAGCGATTGGAAGACTAAACGCAACCACTTCTATGGCCATCTCAAGTTGCCGCAGGATAGTGAGGCCTTTCTGGCGCCCGTGATCGTCTTGACGAAAGTCTCACCAGGCTGAGGGACGCTGTCTTGTCTGGGAAACTCAAGATTGAGGATGCGATCCACATCGAACCCTTGGTGGCGGGCGCCCTGCCCGCTTCTGTGGAGACATTGCGACGCGCACTGTTTGAGCGGCACCCCGGCGGTCAGCTTCCTGAGATCCTGCTCGAGATCGACAGCGCCACGCACTTCAGTTGGCTCTTGCTGGGGAGGGAGCCTCTTTCCCGCAGCGAATTGCTATTGGTCTACGCAGCCATACTCGCGCATGGCACATCGATGTCGGCTGCAGATCTCGCCCGAATGGTGCCAGAGCTGTCGCCGCCCGCGATCCGGCAAATGATGCATCGTATCGCGGATGAACGGAAGCTGCGCCACGCGGCTGAAGCCGTGCTGACCTTCATGCATCAGCACCCGATTGCCCAGCATTGGGGACGCTCCGATCTCGCCTCGTCAGACATGATGTCGTTGGAAACGACGCGCTCTGTTTGGCAAGCGCGGGCCGACCCGCGTCGGCGGACGGCATCGATCGGGATGTACACTCACGTTCGCGATCGGTGGGGCATCTTCTATGACCAGCCTATTCTGCTCAATGAGCGGCAGGTTGCAGCTATCGAAGGCGTGATCCGGCAAGGTGGGTCGGACGACGTGGCTCAACTTGCTGTGGATACGCACGGCTTTACAGATTTCGCGATGAGTCTGTCACGGCTGTTGGGCTTCGATCTCTGTCCGCGACTGTCCCACCTGCGCGACAGACGTCTGCATGTTCGCAGGCATCATAATGTGCCGAGCCAACTGGTTGCCGTCACCGACGCCGATGTTCGACTGAGCCTCATTGAGCGCGCCTGGGACGAACTGGTACGGATTGCCGCATCCGTGCAAAGTGGGCAATGCACTGCAGTCCAGGCACTCACGCGCTTTGGGGTGGCGGCGCGTGGACAGCTCGTCTATGAGGCCGGAGTGCATCTCGGACGGCTGTTTCGTACGATCTTCCTGATCGACTATTTCACGAATACCGAATTTCGCCATGAGATGCAGCACGCGTTGAACCGCGGGGAAGCGGTGCACATTGTCCAGCGGGCAATCCATCACGGCAAGATACCGCTTGAGCTGGCGAGACATGACGCGTCGCTGGCGGCCGTGTCAGCGGCCTTGACCTTGCTATCCAATGCAGTAATGGCTTGGAATACGATGCACATGCAACGCAGTTGGGACATCCTTGAAAGGGCCGGGGGTGAGGCAGTGCGCGCTGAGGACCTGCGGCATATCGGCCCGACCCATCTCGAGGGGATCAATCTGCGAGGCACTTTCGAGTTTCCAATCGCGCGTTATGCGCATCGGCTCATGCCTACCGCAGCGCTCCAGCCCAGCCCACTTTCGCAGTGGCGTACGGCATAACCATCCCGCTTCGAAAGAGCGGTGCCCATGAGTTCATACCTCTGGGCCCGCGATATCTGCATCAGCGTTGTACTCCTTCGGCTGGCGAGGACTCAGGGCCACCCGTTCGGCCGCCATTCGGCAATTCGGAAGCTCGTCCCTCCCCGCCAGCCGCCTCCCTCGGCAGATCAGAGGAAACCATCGGCGCCTTCGCCAAGGCGGCTGGGGTCAACGTGGAGACCATCCGATTCTACCAGCGCAAGGGATTGCTGCCCGAGCCGGACAGGCCTGCCGGCAGGATTCGCCGCTATGGCGAGACGGATGTGGTCCGGGTACGCTTCATGAAATCGGCCCAGCGGCTGGGATTCAGCCTGGAAGAAATCGGCGAACTGCTTCGCCTGGAGGATGGCAGCCATTGCGAGGAAGCCTGCAGCCTGGCCGAGTGCAAGCTCAATGACGTGCGCGCAAAGCTCGCCGACTCCGGCGCATGGAGGCCGTATTGTCCGAGCTGGTGCGCGCCTGCCATGCTCGCCAGGGCAACGTCTCCTGCCCGCTGATCGCATCGCTGCAAGCGGGGACAGTGCGTCAAGGGGCATAGTGGACGCGGCTACGCGTCGGCCATCACCTAGCCTCCAACCGGTCCGCAACGCCGCCTTCGCAGAATTTGTGGTCGTGCACGGGAAAGGCTGTTGCTTCTACCGGCTACTTCGTCACCACTGACGAGGGCATCTTGAGGAAGAAGAACGAGCTCGAAAACATCTGCGCCGCCAAAATCGTCAAGCCGTCCGAGTTTCTTTCGCTCGTGCAGGAGTACGAGACCAGCGGCGAATAAGCATTGGCGCGCACCAGTTGCGTCTCAGGGATGGAGCGCTTCGGCAGCCGGTACGTAGCGGCGCGCCCTTGCCCTCACTCAATCTGCTCGTAGTCGCTCCCTGACCTAGCCTGCGCGGGCACGACTGCGCCCCTGACGGCCGGTGTCTCGATCGCCAGCGTGGCGGGCCGCGCCGACGGCCCCTCGATGCGAATGCTCCTGCGCCCGGCGGTCTGCTGTTTCTTCACGTCCAGGCGCCTCTTCGCCTTGGCGTCGCCGGCATTCGCGAATGTGACGTGTCTGTCCAGCTTGGGATCGAAGAAGCCGATATAGCCTCCGGGGTTGATGCCAAACGACGTGAGAACCTTGCCGGCATACGCCTGGCCGAGGAAGTCATTGCGGCTGCCCACCTCAGCATCCGGCGTGAAGTAGAGCGGAAGCAGGAAATTGGAAACCTCGACGCCGTCGCAGACATAGGTTTCAGCCTGCACGGCATCCGACATTTCGTACCAGTGGAAAACCGCGCGGTGCTCTGTCGGGTGCGGACCCGCGACGAGGAGATTCACCAGCGGATCGGCGATTAGCTCCAGCGCTTCATGCGATAGCGTGACGCTCCAATTCTCGCCCAACTGCGCCGCCAGCTCGGTGAAGACAAATCCGAACGGAATGCCGCGCGCATTCATATCATGGTATCCGAGCGCGCCCTCGACATCGACTTCATCCCAAAGGTAGAGCACCGCATCCCCACGCATGTCGGGCAGCGCCAGCTTGTCGGGCACAGTGGTGCTCTTGCCTTCCAGCCGCAGCGTCGCGCCGAGGCTCCAATAGTGCTCAAAATCCGCACGAATCTGACGATTGATCGCGCGGATGACCGGGTGCAGGTCCTTATCTGCAATCTTCCGTGAGTGATTGATGACGGTGATGATCATGATGTTCCCTCTCAAGGTAGGTTCCCGCAACGTTACGACGGGCGGTGCTGCATCGTCGCCAATGCTGGCGAAGTCCTGCTGCCGATCCAGAATGAACGGGCCCTCCCACTGCCGGACCCTGATGACGGGTTGATCGGTTTTCTCGCTGGAGATCCAACTGGACGATATGAGGAGGAACACTGCGATACCGTAGTTCCGCACCGTCCTGCCCTACCTAACGTCAAGGCCTCATCACGCGCCGGAGACATCTCCGCTCAACGCATCTACCTTCAACAGCAGCGTCCTTGCGGGCATCTGCAGTGGCGTTTCCTCACGCCGTGCGAAGTCCGCAAGGAAAAAGTGATAGTGATCGCGGATCGAGGCCCAGCTGAGCCGCGAAGGCACACGCCGATAAAGCTCCTGCAGTTCACCGACGATATCGTCCAAGGCGCTGGGAAGGCTGCCATCAGCCAGCCCTTCGTAGATGCGCAACTCGATCATGCCTGCCACTCCCCAAAAGTCAGGCGCCGACTGTCGGCGCTCGACCAGGGAGCGCCGGATCCCGCCTGTGAGGGTCCTGATCTCATCCGCCGAAAGCGTGCCGTCGTCGCGCTCGCTTGTTGCAACGAGTCGTGCGGCGACCAGATTTAGTGCGGCGTAGTCGCAGCCAGAACCATCGCCAATGCGGCCCAGTCGCTCGCCCGCGCCAAAGGCGCATTGCATCTGCTCAAGGCTGTCGTCTTGGAGGGTAGTGTCTGTCACGTAGTCGTCGCCGTGCCACGCGCGCTGCACCATGTACTTGCGTTTGTAAGCCGACCCCAGCAGGTTGTGCACCTCCTGCGACTTGTGAATGGTCTCCAAGCTGGTCAGCAGGAGGATCGCGTCGTCCAGGTCGCGGATTGCTGCGTCATAGGAAGTGGTGTCTACCGCGAAGGACGACTTCAACGCCGGACATTTTCCGCTTGCGGCAGCACCGGGCTCCCCAGCGGAATTCTCTACTGGCTTCGCCGCCTGCCGTTCGCCGGCGCCCGCGCGGCTCCATGCGTGCATGCCCGGTGGCCTTGGTTGCTGTCGTCTGCGCAAGGCGGCAATGCGGCCCCATGCGCGGCGTGCCAACAGATTGCCCAGTTGCTCGACCGATCTCATCGAGGCGCTGGCGTCGCTGCCGTCAGCGGCGCGGCGGTACCAGGCGATGGCGTCATCGAAGTCTCCCCCATCCGAGGCTTCCGCGAATGCCCGGCCGAACGCTTCTGCAACTTTGCCAATGCTTCCCCAGGTCTTGCCGAACGTGTCGGCCAAGTATTTGATGCGCTCGCGCTGCCGCGCCAAATCCCTGCTGTCCAGACGACTTTGCACGGCGATCGTCTCAAGCGCCAACTCGAGCGAAGCATGGGATGAGATCCAGCCAAATTCGCTTTCGACTGATTTTTCCCGCTGATCGCCAGGATGCGCGGCCGGCCGGAATACCCAGTCCGGATCCCCGTAGCATTGATAAGCCGCCCAAGTGTTGCCTGGATGCGCTAGCGCAGCCGTTCTCGCCAGCGCCACCGCATCGATAAAACGTTGGCCGCGCAGCAGCGCCTCGTAAAAGCTGGTCGCAAATGTCTTGGCCGCTTCGTCGTCTACCGCCCAGCCCGCCGCGACTACGCAACGCACGCCAATATTGATCAGGGCGCCAGCGACGCTCGCGGCAAGTTCGGTCCGGTCGTGCGGGTTCAGAAGGCCTCTCCGATCCGGCGCGGCGAGGTGGCAGCAATTGACGAATACCAGATCAGGCACCCGCCGCATGCTCTCTATTTCCCGGTATCCGAGGAAAGCGCCGTTACTGAGCACGACGCCGCCGGCCTGGTCTGCCATCGCCGGTTCCCCGTGCCCGGCAATATGGACGATGCGCCAGTCGCGCTCGAGCAGTGTGTTGACAACGGTCAGCGCGTCGCTGCCGCTGTTCAGCCTGTCCGACTGCGAGATCAGCGCGGCAATGCGATCGTGCTGGTCTTCCCCCGACGCCTGCAGCAGCTTCCAGACGGCCCGCGCTTCGTCGGCCGCGCCCGGCAACGGCGGGTACTTCTTCTCGTCGCACAGGGGCTCGCCGATGACCAGAATATGCCCGTCACCGCCCGCGTCGCTGACCCTGGCGCGGAACGTCCCGGTCCTCAGCTTGCGCAACAACTTGGCGCGAATGGCCCACGGCATGGACGTCGCACCGCTACCGCTGCGACTGCCGCCGTCGTCCAGCATTTCCCAAGGGATGCCCGCTGTGGTCTGATCGAGTTCAATCACCATGTCGGTGGTGCCGCTCAGGAAAGGCTCCATCTCCACCGGGATGAGCAGCTGGAACAGGGTCCGCCCGATCCTGCGGTCCGAATCCGGCGAATTCGAACCCGAACAGATCAGTTCTCTTACAAGGTTGCTTTGCGCGGCCTGGGCGCGGATCTCGGTCCGCGCACGGCGCGTATCGAGCGTATAGACCACCAGCGGCCCCCTGTGCTGGTCGATCTGGGAAATAGCGGAGATCAGGTCATAGTCCGCTCCGCGGTAGCCAGACTCGGTTGGCCGCCGCAATGCACCTTCCCGGAATTCGATCAGCGGCTCCATCTGGAAACGCCTGGGCGTCGACTGCACCTGCTCCTGGACGCGGATCGCGCGCCACGCCTCGGCCGCGCGGTCGAGGAACAGCTCGATGATCTGCAGCTTTTCGACGGTCGGCCAATGCAGCTTCGCAAGCTCCTCATTGGCTTGCTGTACGCCGTGGATAAGCTGTTGCGCGGACTCGCCTACCGTAATGCCCAGGCCGCCGCTGCCCATCAGGGTGGTCGCGATGGTGAAGCGGCGTGCGACGCCCGCACCACCTTCATCCTCCTCGCCGCTTTCGAGGCAACGCTGCGACCAGGCCATTACGCCCCGCCGCACCGTCATGGCGAAGTCAGCCGCCTTCAGGTTTCCCTCGTCGCCCAGCCCTACAACGACCACCGCTTCGGGCATCGGGAAGCGCCAGGGGTTCTCCGGATCGCGGCGGAGGTTGAGGAACACCTGGTGGGTCCCGGGGGCGTCCGGGTAGAGGCCCGCCGACATCGATTCCTTCAGCCGCCCGTCGACAAGCCGGTTGAGCGCCTTTTCCGATCCGAGCAATCCCAGCGAGTGATAGTGACCGACCAGAATCGGCGCACTGACGAAACTCAGGTTGCCATTGATGACGCTGACGCGGAAGGTGCCGCCCGTCATTTGGGCGGCGCTGCCCTCCTCCGCGCTGACGATCATTTCCCGTTCGGACTGTGGCGGGAGAATAATCCGGGCCTCGCGTGAAGGGCGCGAACGCTCGCGCGTGCCCTTGGCGACGACAGTGCCCCGTCCTGCATGAACCGCGGGCAAAAACGGCAGACGCGACGTATCACCCTGCTCCAGGAGTTCAAGGTACGCCGCGAAAGCATCTTCCTCGCTCGGAAGGTTGCCGTGGACAGCGCGCACCTGCCAGGTCCGCACGCCGGGAAGCCGCGCGCGATTCAGCGTGACTCGGCCGTCGCCGGTTTCCGCCGCATTGACGTAGACGAGGCCTTCGTTGACCAGTTCGAAGCCGTCCGGCGTGAAATCTGACGCGCCCACGACCAACAGGGTCTTGTCGCCGAAAATCCCCTTGGCGTTGGCGAGTTGCTGGTCTAGCCGCTCGCGAAACCGTTTTGCTTCCTCCAGAAGCGCCTGTGCAGGGATTCCCCACTTGTAGACATTGATCTGGAGCTCGTCCGAATGCCACGAAGCCAAGGCACGAGCGCGCTCCAGGTCCTGTTGGGCCAGGGCCGACCAGGTGCTGGAGCGGTCGAGCCCGGTGGCGCTGTCCAGCAAGGCCGCCTGCATCTGGATGAAGCCCGGAAAGCCGGCGATCACCTGCCGCGCTTCCCCGTCATGGAACGGCGCGCCGATTGCTGTCAGCGCGTTGCCGAAAGGATCGTCGCCGGACAGCATCTGCATCGGCGCCCACGAGCCATCGTTGGGCGTGCCTAACATGAGGAAGCGCGCCTGGGGGTGTGCCAGCATCGCCGCCCAGACGGTGGGGCATTCGAGTTGCATGGCACGGGCCACCAAACCGCCCATCGAGTGCGCCAGGCAGCGAACCGGCTGGTTCGTATGCTGGCGCTCGGCGAGCGCTTTGCCGACCTGCGCGCCGAAGCGGCGTGCTTCCTCCTCGATCGGCTTGCGCCAGTCATAGGAGAACGGGATTACCTCGTGGGTCTGCGACAGGAAGTCAATCAAATCGCCATACGTCTTTTCGATGGGACCGTCCGGCAGCACCTCTTCGCCATTGATGCGCGTGTATGCGAGGCGATCCAGGCTGTTGACCAGTCGCCACCCAAGCCAGATGCGCCTCCCCTTGACCTGCAGATGACTCCCGAGAATCCCCGGCAACAGGAACAGGGCCGGCCTATCCGGACGCGCGCGAACCTCGGCTCCGCCAGGAAAGCTTGCGCGAGCTCCGCTGGCCGATGCGCCTGCCCATGACAACGGACCGATGGGCCGAAACACCGGCGGGTCGTCCTGCAGAAGCGCCTGTTGGATGGCCAGGACGGTGCTGGCATTCCGGAAGTAGTTGAAGTGGGAGACCTTGCCACCCTGATCCAGCATGAATCCTGCACCTTCGGCGCGCGGCGTACCGCCATACATCGAGCGCGTCTGCACGATCAGGTCGTTGTCAGTCCAGAAGAACGCATCCGACATCAGGGTCTTTACCCAGCTGCCCAAGGCATCGCCCTCCATGTCGCCCGCGACCACGTACAACCTTCCGGGGATCGGCTCATCTACTCGGTGCAGCCAGCGCTGCAGCGGTGACTCCGGAATCTGCGCTTCGAGGCCTGGCAGAGTCTCCGGCCGGGTCCGCTGACGGGCCACTTCCTCAAGGAATTCCAGCATCGCCGGCAATACCGGCACACCAGAGAGCTGCATCGACCAACGCAATACGCTCAGGTAGGCGTCAAGCCGCTTTGAGGCGAGCAATGTGCCGCGTGCCGGGCAAGCGACGCGTACAATCCGCTCCACTCTTAGTCCTTTCCTTGTCACCTCTGCTGACAGGTCTTTCAAATCCCTGAGATGCTGCGCGTATCCGTCTGATTTGAAGCAATCCAGATCCGCCTGAGTTAGCGTGGGACGAGCGCTGACACGGGCCAGGACCTCCGCCACGATCCCCCCGCGCGAGTGGGTCAGCAGGTGTACTCGGGCATCTTCCGGCAGCGTCCGGGCGAGCGCGAGGGCATTGGCGATCGGACTTGTGCCCAGGGTGGGATGATTCAGGGCATAGACCTTCCCATAGGCATCGAAGAGCGCGTTGACGGTCGCGGCATGCGACTGCCAGAGCTGCCCGAACGTACTTTCCGTGTCCACAAACGTGCCGTGCAGCAGCACCAGCAGCGGACCGCCACCATTTGCCGCCGGCACTGCCTCCACCCGCGCGGCCGGAATAACACCGTTGCCCGAAGGTCTCGCCAGCTCGTACATGCCAGGCTTCGAGGCTTCGTCTATCCTGCGTGCCAGCGCCGTGGCAGTCTCGGTGGAGAGATCTTCTTTCAGCCCGAGAATCTTGAACCCCTTGAGTACGACGTTGCCGATCCAGCCCCGCTTTGCGCCGCGCGGCGCCGGTGCGCCGTTCCAGTCAAGCACGCCCGACACCGGGACCGCGCCGTCGGCTACCGCGAAGGCGCCCTGAACGTGGTTCCGCGCGCTCCGTTGCTGGGCCTGTAGCAAGGCCCTCGCCGATTCCGGATGCAAGTACAACTCAGGCCCGTTTTCCATTTCCAGGATGACCACGTCCCTGCCCGCCACCGCACGCGCCTCGACCACACCGGCTTGGCCGCGGTCCCGGCTGACGCGGATGGCTTGCCTGATGCTCGGCTCTTGTCGCTCACCTGCATCGCCGGCTGGTGCTGCTTCGCGGGTCAATGGGGAGGAGGTGTCAGACACCGATTCGCCTGGTACGAGAAAGACAATGGTGTTGTCAGTCGTTGCAGTCATGCAGGTATCCTCCATGCCGGATTGCTTGCCGGCGGGCGACTGCGGTGACGAGCGGAGCCCGCGGTTGCCAGGCGCGCTGGCAGACGCTTGCGAAACGCTGGGACGGTCATCCGTGGGCTGGCCCGGCCTCGAATGCTCCCCTTACTGGAAGCAGCGATATGGCGAACATTACGCCGACACGAAAGCCGTTTGGCTTTCGTTCAGCCTCCCCGCTCGGTCCTGGCCGATGCTTTATGAACTTCGATATTCTCGTTGTCCCAGCATCCTGAAGATCTGGCCGCAAAGTTACGTTCAACCGTAGGAATAGAAGAATTTGAAGTCAAGTTCCATTAGCGATGCCTCCCTTGAGCAGGGTCGAAACTCTTTTTGCGCCAGGTTTCAGCTCGCGTGCATTCAACCAAACCGAACTCGTTGGCGAGATTCGAAACAGTGGCGTAAAAAGCCAAAAGAAATTATTCACATCTGTTATGCATAACGATTACATCCACAGGGAAATAGCTGTTATCGCTTTATTCCGGACCAATGCTTAATGCTTCCTGGTTCTGGCATCCTACTTATGGTTGATACATCCACCAACCATGCAGCACCTATGCTCTCTTGCATGCCACCAATGAGCGGTACTTTCGGCGGGAGACAGATATGTCGAACACTGCGCTTGTTCCCATTCCGAGCCACATAAATCGAAATGTCAGTGCCGCACGCCAGCAGACGATGCTGGCCGTACTGGGGAACCCGCGCGCCGTTTACTCATCCGAATGCCAGAATCCGACCGCACCGCAGATTTCCGAACTGATCGTGCATGAGCAGGTCGGCTGCCTGAAGGTGCGGGGCCTGAGACCAGCAGTTGAGTCACTCAGGCAGGTACTTGGAAAGATTGAACAGGCGCACCCCGATGTCTATAGCGCGCTAGGCCACGCCGGCATGCTCTGTGCGCGCTTCGTGCGGAACTCCACCACGGCGGTCAGCAACCATTCCTGGGGTACAGCGATCGATCTCACGCTCGACGGGGTTCTCGATATCAGGGGTGACGGGCGAGTGCAGCAGGGGCTGGTCAAGATCGCTCCCATTTTCAACGACGGCGGCTGGTTCTGGGGCGCGGGCTTTCGCACCGAGGACGCCATGCACTTTGAATGTAGCGACGACTTGGTTCGCAGCTGGGCTGTAGACGGAAAGCTGGGCAATCCGGCGCGGGCGGCGGCAGCGACAGCCTCCCTGCTCTCGCTTGGCGACCGCGGACCGGATGTAGCGAAGGTGCAGACCGCACTTAACCGGAATGGCTCGCAGTTGCTGGTGGATGGCGAATTCGGCCGCAACACGCTTGCCGCGGTGATGGCCTTTCAAGCGAGCCGACACCTGGTAGCGGATGGCGTGGTCGGTGAGAAAACGCTGGCCGCGCTCTTCAGTTAGATGCCATCTATGGCGCGCCAGAGGACTTTCCCCACGACCAAGAATCGTCGGTTCGTTTCATGAACGTTACAAAGTAAATCCGCGATGCGTCTGATGTAAGTTCAATCTATTTGCACTCTTCAGGCTGCCGGATACATTTAGGTCTGGACCAGCCCTCGGGAAGGAGCAGCACCATGAAAACACCGGACCGTGCGGACTCCGCCCCACCCAGAACGCCCGGTCCACCAGGGCGCCTGCGGCGCTTCCGTTTGCAATGGATTGGCATAGCCGGGAGCCTGTTGGATATCGCCCGCAGACAGTTGATAAAACTGGTCGCATTGGCGTTCGCGGGCCTGTCCATTGCCCATGCCCAGAGCGGCGGGTACGCCTTCGTCGGCATTGCGGACTGGGATCGCGATCGCCACCAGGACATTATCGCCAGGGACGCCAGTGGCGTGCTATGGCTCTATCCGGGTATGAGCGTGCGTGGCTACAGCCAGGCACAGCGCGTACAGATCGGCAACGGATGGAACGGCTACGCCTTTGCTGGCATTGCGGACTGGGACCGCGATGGCCATCAGGACATCGTCGCCAAGGACGTCAACGGCGCGCTGTGGCTCTACCCCGGCGCGAGCAAGCGCGGCTACAGCCCTGGGGAACGTGTGGAGATCGGCAACGGCTGGGCCGGCTACACCTTCGTCGGCGTCACAGACTGGGACCGCGACGGTCACCAGGACATCATCGCAAGGGACACCAGCGGGGTGCTGTGGCTCTATCCCGGCATGAGCACGCGCAGCTACAGTTCGGCGCAGCGTGTGGAGATCGGCAACGGCTGGGCCGGCTATGTCTTTGCCGGCCTCACGGACTGGGACCGCGATGGCCATCAGGACATCATCGCCAGGGACACCAGTGGTGTGCTGTGGCTATACCCTGGCATGAGCGTGCGCGGCTACAGCCCGGCAGACCGCGTTCAGATCGGCAACGGCTGGAGTACCTATGTCTTTTCCCGGCTCATCGGGGACTGGGACCGCGACGGAAACAAGGACATTCTCGCCAAAGACGCAAGCGGCACGCTCTGGCTCTATCCCGGCGCGAGTACGCGCGGCTACAGCCAGGCACAGCGCGTACAGATCGGCAACGGATGGTAAGCGCAGCGTAAAGTGGCCCATACCACCGACCCGCTGCCGCACCGGGCAGCGGCCCCAATGGAGATTCGCATGTCAGCCGTCGATATCAATAGCGCGAAAGCGTTTCTGCTCGGTGTGGAGTTGCCTCCCGTGGACCACACGCGCGAGGCGATGCTGCTCGATGCCGAGGCGTCAAGTTTCGAGGTGGACAAGGACCAGGCCGTTGTGGTCGGCTCCGGCGTGCTGACCTTCGCCAAGGGCGTGCTGCCTGGCCGCCGCGAGGGCGTGGCCAATTCACTGCTGCTCGCGCAACTGGTGGCCCGGCGCACGGCGGGCGATCCTGCGAATCTCGACGCCTGGTACAAGGAATACATGCGGGTACTGGCCAATATCGGCTGGCTGATCGAAACCAGCTCGGCAACAAAATATATCGAAGGCACCGAGGACTTTGAAACGGACAAAGCCGTGATGTCGGTGGCGGCCCTGCTGCTCGGCCCGGGCGCGCCCGGAGCGCTGGCCCTGGTCTCGACCACGCTCGACGCGCTGGCCAGCATGGACGAAAGCAAGCCGTGGATCACTATCTTCAGCCGCGAGACGCGCTCGGCCAATGTATCCAACTTCCAGGTCGCGCTCGCCGAGCAGGCGCCCGACGGACGCTTTGTGGTGTCGATGATGGCCTTTGCGCTGAAGGCCGGATCGGCCGTGACGCAGGTGTTGTTCTTCAAGGCGAAAAAGAACGACGCCGAACTCACGCACTACGACTCGAAGGCCGAGATCAACGTGTCGGTACTCGACGCGCTGGAGCCCGAACTGAGCAACCGCGTGGCGCAGCACAGCAAGTCGTTCATCAGCCAGCTTCCGGATCTGTCTTGACACTTACGCGTCGGGCGCGGCTCACAGCGACCAGACCGTCAGGACTCCGAAGTCGCGCAGCATCGCCAGCCTGAGGAAGGCCGCAGTGGCGTCGCCCTCGGGCCGCGGCCGCCTGTCCCAGACGGCGAAAGCAAGCACCGGCAGCGGCGAGGCATGATCCCGGCGTGCAAGCGCCTGCGCCTCGTCCAGGATCGCTTCGTTCGCGGCCTGGTAGTCGCGCTCGTCATCGCCGGTGCCGGGCAGTGTGGTGAGGCCCCCCTCCCGCGCACACGCGTCGAGATGGCGCACGAATGCAGGCATCCAGTCGCCGGGGCGATCACGCACCGATGTTTCGCTGAAACGCTGCGCATCGAACGGCAGCACGATCCGGCGACGCAGGCCAAGCTCAGCCGCCACATCAAGGGCGACGAGATCCGCGCCACAGGCGGCCGAACACACCAGCGCCACCGCGTGCGAGCGCCGCAATGCCCGACGAATGCGTCGCGCTACCAGCTCGACGTTGGCGAGCGGAAAGCAGGCATGCGGCGCGCCCGCGGCGTCGATGCGCCGGCCGGCCAGCGCGACCACGCACGGCGGTAACCTTTCGCTGCGCGGCACCGTCGCTCTCCTGTGTACTCCCTGGCCGGCGCCCGCAGTCAGCCCCGTATCGACGCAGGCTCGGCCCAGCCTGCCAGCGTCCGTAGCAGGCTGCGCGCGGCCTGCTGCTCGGCCGCGTCGACGTGTAGCATGTATTCGGACAGGACAAAATCGAGCTGGTCGAGCTCGGTGCTCCAGTTATTGACCGCCGGAAGCTGGTCATGCAGCGACCGGAAATCCTGCTCGATCGAAGCCAGCGCCATCGCCAGCTCGCGCTTGGCCGCGCTGCGGCAAACCAGGAGTTCGGTGGTTGCGACGGTACTCCAGAAATCCGGCTCGGCACCCTTGGCCTGCGGCGACTCCCTTGACAGGGCAAGCCAGTCCACCGCCGGCTCTCCCTCGCGCGCCGTCGCCCAGTGCGCCACCAACTCGGCCGTACACCGGTTGTGGAGGGGGTAGTAAAGGTTGACGACACGCTGCGCCCGGCCGATTGCCTCGGCTTCGCGGTAACGGCGTTCGCATTGCCGGATGGCCTCGATCTCCGCCTCGCGGCAACCGGCAAGGCGTTCGATCATGGCCAGGCGCTTGCTTGCCGAGCCGCAAAGCGCGTGGCGCTCCATCGTCGGGTGCATGGCGGCAAGCCGCTCCAGGTCAGCCAGCGCCACGCGTACCTGCGCGCGCGCGGCATCGATGGCGGGTGGCGGCACTGCGCCATCGCCCCCGGCCGCGGCCCGTTGCAGGTCGCGCCATGCCAGCCGTACGCGGACATTGGAGAGTTGTTCGGCTGCACGCATTGCGGCCCCGCCATCGTTCGCGGCCAGGGCTTTTTCATACCATGCGGCGGCGGCCTTCAGGGAGCCCGCTTGCAGCCATGCCCCTGCAAGGGCATCGGCCACCATCCCCATGCCACCCCACTGCGGATTGGCAAATTGCCGTTCGCGGTCCGGCTCCCCGGCAACCGCATCTCCGTCCAGTCGTGGCGCGGCGAATGTCTGCTCCAGGTAGCGCAGCCGTTTGCAGACCGCGCCAATGTCTGCCCGGCTGAAGCACAGCTCGGTCCGGATCTCTTCAATGGCCAGCAGCAGGGCCTGGGGCGACGCCACGCCCGCGTAGCGGGTTGCCGGCAGGATAGCCTCTTTCCGGTTGGGCCCGCACGCGCCGCGAAGGCACCAGTCCGCATCGCCATAGCACTGATAGGCTGCCCATGTGTTGCCGCCTCGCGCACGGGCCTGGTCCCGCGCAAATGCCACCGCGTCCAGGAACCGTTCACCCTGCACCAGGGCTTCGTAGAACTTCAGCGCGAAGGTCTCGGCCGCATCGTCGTCGACCGCCCAGCCCGCCGCCACCACGCAGCGCACGCCGAGCTTGATCAGGGCGTCGGCCACGCTTGCCGCAAATTGGGGCCGGTCGAACGGCGGGGCCGGTGTGGTGTCGAGCAGCTTCGCGCTGTCGGTATGCGCCAGATGACAGCAGTTAACGAACACCAGTTCGGGCACCCGCTGCATCTTGGCGAACTCCTCCGCCCCAAGGAAGGTTCCGCTGGACAGGACCACGCCGCCCGCCTGCGCGGCAGCGTCCTGCGCTGCACCGTTGCCGTCCGTTGCGGCCCTGGCGCCCCACTTTGCAGCGCTGTCCGCAGGAGGCTGGCCGTGCCCGGCAATATGCACCACGCCCCAGTCGCGTTCGAGCAGCGTGCCGATCACGGCCCGGGCATCGGGACCGCGGTCCGAATCGGTCCGGCCGACCAGCGCCTGCACGCCATCCCCGCCCAGCGCCTCGGACAGCAGCTCCGCTACGGCGTTGGCCTCGCGACGCGCGCCCGACAGCGCGGGATAGCGGAGGTCGTCCGAGCACGGATCGCCGATTACCAGCACGGGCGCCTGGCGTGAAACATCTTCCACCTGCCGGCGGAACTCCTGCGTTCTCAGCTTGCGCAGCAGCTTGGCCCGGATCGCCCATGGCTTCTGGTCGGCCGCGTCGCCGGCGTCGGGGTCGTTGCCGCTGTCGAGCAGCTCCCACGGAATGCCGGCAGTGCCGGCGTCCAGCTCGATCTGCATTTCGGTGGTACCCGCCAGGAACGGGCGCATTTCCAGCGGGATCAGCAGCCTGAACAGGGTATGGCCGATGCGCTGGTCCGTGCACGTGTCGGACGATGCCACGGTCACCAGTTCGCGCAGCAGCCGCCCCTGCGCAGCCACGGCACGGACCTCGGTGCGCGCGCGCCGCGTGTCGAGCGTGTAGACGATGGATGGTGCACCGTGCTCGTCGGTCTGCGTCACCGCCGTGATCAGATCGAAGTCGGCGCCCCGGTAGCTCGAATCCAGCGGCCGCATCAACGGGCCGGTGCCGCAGCGAATAAAGCGCGCGATCTCGTAGCGGCCGGGGCACGCCTGGTCCAGCAGCTCCAGCGCACGCCACGCATCGGTGGCGCGGTCGAGGAACAGCTCCACCAGGGTCAGCCGCGCCACCGAGGGCCAGCCCGAGGCTGACGCGCGTAGCAGGCGATTGGCCTCGTACACGCCCTCGGCCACGGAGCGCGCCGCCTGTCCCGGCGAGATCCCGGTGCCGCCGCTGCCCACCAGTGTGGCGGCCAGTGTGAAGGATGGCGGCATCACGCCGGCGGCACCGGACATCCGGGCCTGCTCTGCAAGATGCTGCGCCCACGCAATGACGCCGAGCCGCACGGTGGCCGCAAGACCGCCTGCGCGCAGGTGTCCCTCATCCCCGAGACCGACCACGACGATTCCCTTCGGACGCGGCATGGTACGCAGAGGGTTGAGGTCGTCTGGCGCGGTATTGACAAAGACCTGCTGCGTCTTTAGATCCTGCGGATAGCGCCCGAGGCGCATCGATGTGCTCAGGGCCCCGCCGATCAGCCGGTCAACCACGGACTCGGCACCGGCCATGCCTGCACCGCGATAGTGGCCCACCAGCACCGGCTCGTCGACAAACTTCAGGTTGCCGTTGACCACCTCGACGGCAAGGGGGTCCGCCTTCGCGGGCGGGGCCGCCGCCGGACGCTTCTGGCCCAGCGTAAGGCCACGGCTGGCGCCCGCGGTGGCCTGTGCCAGGGTCCCCGCGGGCCCGACGCTTCCGCGTCGCATCGACGCGCGTTGCGTGACGCCGTTCTGTTGTTTCATGGCCGCTCCGTGCCTGCCTGGCCAGTACGATGCGCATCCGGTGCTCACGATGCTACTTCAGTGCCGGCCGGATCACGGTGTCAGCGTCGCAATGGACGGCATACAGCAGGCCGAGCGGATTGCGATGTGTCTCCAGGAACTCGCGCCGCAGGCCAAGGATCACTTCGCCCAGGGGTTCACCCGCAAGGAACCGCTCAAAGAAGCGGCCCGCCCATTCCTTGGCAAACAGCGCCGGCGTCTTGCATTCGGTGCCGATCACACCGCGCGCGCCCTTGTCCATGAAATAAGGTGTGAAGCCATCGTAGAAGGTCGGCGACATCTCGGCCGACTCGCAGGCATTGATGAAGACCAGCGGCTTGCCTGACAGCCTGATGGTGCGCGGCGCCTTGAGGGCGAGGTCGTTCAGGCTGATCAGGTCCTCGCTCAGCGCAAGGCTGGATGCGCCCGGCCCGCCGGCTTCGGTCAGGCCCCTGGAAACGGCATGGCAATAGAGATAGAGGATCTGGTCCGGGGTCTCGGCCTTCTTCAGTGCGCCGATGAAGTCAGTGGGCGTCGCGCGGTCGGTGACCGAGATGCCGCTCCGGCCCTTCCAGAAAGCGCGTTGCGCCTTGACAAAATCTGCCCCCATCGCCGCGTCGATGCCGTCGTTGAAGTTCAGGCTGACGTTCAGGCTCGGCGTGCTGGCGATCTCCGGCTCGATCACCGCCATGGGGTTCTGCAGCGGTATCTGCTCGACGATATGGCGCATGCCGAGGAAGTGATTCCAGTCCAGCGGCGAGTCGCCGCTGGCATCGCCCATGTACAACAGCTGCCACGGCACCGGCAGGGTCTCGGCAATGACCTGTATCTTGAGCCGGACCCTGGGATCGGCGCTCAGCTTGCGCAGCGCGTCGCCCACTGCCTTGACATCGTCGCCGGCGCCGGGGCCATAGAACAGGTTGAGCAACAGCAGCGCACCGGCGCGCGCCATGATCTCCAGTGCCTTGTCCAGCGCCGGCTGCGGCACGTCGATGCCGCGCTGGAACACATAGCGGCTGTCGGAGTCCTGGTACATCACCACTTTCATGAGTTCGCTGCGCGCGCCGTTGATGACGCTGTCGATCAGGCCTGCCGAGATCGGCAGCCGCACGCGGGTGGCCACGGCACCGCAAACCACGCACTCGTAGCCGCCGACGCCCGGATAAACCTGCAGGCTCAGGTCGCGCGGCTGCAGCACGCCTACGCCGCCCAGCGCCCGTCCGCGTGTGGTGACCTCGGCCGGAGCGCCGGCCTGGCCGACAGTGAATGTGAGGTCCATCTGCTGGACGAACTGGCCATCCTTGAGGATGGTGGCCTTCAGCGCGCACGGGCCGCTCCTGCGCGGCGACACATCGAAGCGCGCCTTGGTATAGCTCTTGCCCTGGCGCGGTACGCGCATCTGGCTGGTATGCCCCGAGGTCTCGAAGTCGTCGGTGTCGACCTGCACGGTCAGCACCACGTGCCGGGCATCCGCGGCGAACAGGCCCCGCTCGTCCAGCCGGGTGCCCGCGCTGGCGCTCTCGCGCCGGATCTCGTCGATGTCAAAGGCGAGCGTGTACCACTTGCCCTGCTCAATCGGCGCGTCCGGGTCCAGCCCCTCGAAGCCGGCATTGATCCAGCGCGGTGGCCCCGCCGGCCCGGCCGTCGCAGGCGCCGGGGCACCGGTGTCCTCGATACCGAGCAGCCCTCCGCGGTCATTGCCATCCGGTGCCGGGGCCGGCGCCTGCCCGCCGCGTGACTTGCCCGCTGCGCCATCGGCCGCCGCAGGCGGCGGCGGTGGCGCGAAGCCGAAAGGCAGCCCGTCCACCCCCGCGCCTGCCATCGATCCGGCCTTGCCTGCCAGCGCTGCGGCCCAGAAGACGTGTGCCACTTCCGGATGCGCAATATCGTTGTGCGCGCCGGCGGGTCCTTCGCCATGCCTGATGACTCCCGCGGCATCGAGGTTGAAGATTCGCCCCTCGCTGAAGTCATAAGGCAGGTCCGCTGGCCCGATCGTCATGTCGACGATGGCCGCACTGCCCTGGATGCCGAACACGCCGATGCCGCCGTACTTGGGCAGGTCGTCGCCCAGCAGGAACTGCCTCCCGGAACCAGCGCCGAGCGGATAGAATCTGGCCACAGCGGTATCGTGCGGCGAGCGCGTCGTCAGCAGCGGTCCGCGCACCAGGCCGGACGCGATGATCCGCTGGAAATACCCCGCCGTGCCCGGTGCGTATGGCACATCGTTCGCGTAGGCCCATAGCGACAGCGCGCCCTGCACGAGGAACAGCGAATCCACCGGGCGGCGCAGTGTCGGCGCGCCGCTGCTCGCCTCCCCGGCAACCATGCCCGAAACCACAATGCAGCCGAAGCTGTGGCCCATCAGGTGGAAATGCGCGCCGGGGCCTGCACCCTGCATGGCGTTGAGCAACGCATGCGCCCCGGTCTCGCCGAACTTCCGCGCCCGGTCTTTCATTTTCCAGAACGACAGCTGGCGCAGGGGCGCGAGTATCGCTTCCCTGATGCTGTCGCCGATGCCCAGCAGGTGCGGGACCCCGCCTCCGACTGGCCCGGCTGCCACGGTGCCTGCCGCCTCTTCGATGATCGCCAGTGGGTCGAAGCCATCCTGGTCCGCGCCGGGACGCCCGCTCGCGCTGCCGGTGCGCAGGCCGGAGGCATCGAACAGCATGGCGAAGTCGGCTTCGATCTCAGGCGTGAGCGCGGGCGTTGCCGCAGCTTTAGCGTAGTCGAGGATCCTGCGGATGGCGGCATCGGCATCAGGCACCTTGTCCTTGCCAGCGAGCTGGACGGCCAGCGCGACGGCGGCCGCGTCATCCGCGTCGCCGAGCACGCCCGCGCCCTCGGCCGGCGCGCTCTCCATGCCCCACGGCTTGCTGGGCCAGTGCAGGCCAATGATCATAGGGTTGAAGTCCGCTCGTGCCGCCTGCATGCGCGTGAGATCGTCACTGCAACTGGCCATCGCGGCGATCCAGTTGTCGTACTGGACAATGGCCGCGGGGACGTCGCCCATCCAGCCGTGGCTGGTGACGAAGACATCGGTCACCGGCGCGGTCTGGTCGGCCAGCCGCTGGCAGATGGCGTCGCTGAGCAGCGTGCCGTCGTTCTCTTTGCGCTCGCGGCAGTCTTCGTCGAACAGGATGAGGAAGTACTCGATATCGGTACCCGGTATCTGGCGGATCGGCATTTCCATCTCCTTGTCACTGTCAGCGGCGGGCCGTGCGGCACACGCGCGGCCCCTTCCCTTTCATCGCCCGGCAGGCACGCCCGCATCAGCCGCCGCCAGGTGTGCGCCTGCCCTTCATGCCAGTCCCTGCTCGAACAGCAGCGCCTCCAATTCGCGCCGCCGTAGCAGCCCGGCCATGTCGGGATTGCCTTCCCACAGCCGCTTCATCGCACGTATCTGCTTCGGGATGTCAGCCAGCTGGTTCGCTTGCACGTCGGCCTTGATGGCGCGCATTTCGCGGTAGCGGTCACCGTCGAGACTGAACGAAGCGCCGCGGTTGTAGACCAGCGAAACCAGCGCGCCGAGGCAGTCCGGGCTCAGGTTGTCCGCGCCCGGCACCGCCGAGACGGTCCTGGCGATAGTGCGCGGGATGACAGTCTTCCTGAACACAGCGTTGGCCGGCGCGAACGGCACGTCCACCGTCGTGACCTGCGGCAGGATCCGCTTCGCGGCGTCGCCGGTGCAACCACATGCCGGTGCGAGCGTAGCCACCGCCGCTTCGCCGATGCCCTCGGTCCAGTCGCGCCCGAGCACGTCCTGCGTCACGTAGCCGATGTCATAGCCGATGCCGATCGTCACGCCGGACTTGCCCCTGGGCCAGACCGGACGCCGGTACAGCTTGCTGTAGGTCGCTTCGCTCGTCACCTCGAAGGTGACGATCAGCTCCATCGCGCGGTCGGAGATCGTCGCCGCGCCAAGCAGCATGGTGTCGTCCGGCAGCGGATTTTCATTGTCGAAGAGCTTGCGCTCTTCATCGAGCGATCCGCCGGCTCCGAGCAGGCCCGGCGCGCGAATTGTTTCAGCGAGAAGTTCGTCGAAGGCAGCCATGTTGATTCCCTTTCCAACCATGCGTCATTCGCATCCTTCGCACGGGATTTGCTGGCAGGCGCCGGCCAAACCGGGAAGGTCCGTCATTGCAGTTGCGCGACAATGCCGATCTACTGTGCCGCTGCACCAGGTGCGATGCGCGGGATTCGCACACGCAAATCTTGTCTGACCATATCCCCTGGAGACCTTTTGCCAACCAGGCTGCACCAGTGCTTCGGGTTGTCGTAGCCGGTCGATCCCCATACCGCGTTATGCGGATCGCCGCATACCAGCGGCTTCACCTGGGTGAAATCCACGTCCTTGTACTCCAATCCCCACAGGCAACTGGCGCCGTTGTATGACATGCAGGCCGGGTCTCCGCTGGGCATGATGGTGAAGAGAACCTTGCCAGCGTTGGGCGGCGGAAAATTGCCCATGCGCCAGCGCAGCCCTCGCGGCTGGGGTGGCACCTGCGCAGTCTGGCCTTCGTCCTGGCTCTTCGGCGGTGTGCTGTCGGCATCGGGCGGCGAATCACGCCCTTGCCCGGCGCCGGATGGCATTGAGGGGGCGGCCGGAGTCTCCGGGGCCGGCGCTGGCGGCGTGGCAGCCGTCTCATTCGGCGCCGGAGCAGCGGCGGGTTTCGCGTCGACAGCAGGCGCGGGGACTGTCGCCAACGGCGGACCGGGCGTTTCTACCTGTTCAATCCGGTCAGGCCTGCTCAGCATGTAACCGCCGGCGCCAACCACCACAACCGCTGCTGCAATGCCGGCCAGCGTCGGGCGCGACAACTTCCCGGGGCGGATCGGAGCCGGTGCCGCAGGCGGTTCGGCTGGCGCCGGCTGCGGCTGCACGTAGGGACGCAACGCCTTCTGCAGGACCTGTACATCCGAGTTCCAGCGCGCGTGCGTCAGCTCGACACCATTGCGGAATGCCAGCTCCGCCAGGTCCTTCGGCAGTTCTTCGACGCGGGGCATGCGCGCCCCGTGCACCAGCACCGGCACCACCGGAATATCCCGCCGCAACGCGGATGCAGTTTCGAGGCGGACAAAGTCCATCGGATCATCGAGCCGGCGCCGGCCAGTCTCGTCCGTGGCGTCGAGCCAGTTCTTGCCGATCAGCGCCAGCAATACGCCGCATGACGACACCTGTTCGTCGATCACGCGCCTGAAATCGCGGCCGGGTTCGATGGCGGCGACGTCCATGAACACTGCGTCGGCACCAAAGTGCTCGGCAAGCTCGTCATAGAGGCGCCCTGCCTGGCCCTCGCTGTCATCGCGCCGGTAACTGAGGAAAATCGCGCCCATGACCGCCTCCTGGCCTGGTACAGCAAGTCGGAACACTGCGGCCGCTGCGGCCCGGAAAGCGCCGCAGGCAGTCACGCCGTCCTTGCAGGGTTGCTGCCCGAGTTTGCGCCTCGGCGCCGGAAGCTCCCAAAATCGATAGATTCGCGAGAAGTATGATTTTCCGGAGGGATCGTGAATCAGGCTGGCAATAACAATCTAGTCAATCCGAACTAGCGGCACAAGCTCGACAGGGTCCGGGTATCGCTGTGAGTGCGCCTGATATCGCGCACCGCTGTTTCGATTTTCAGTTTTGAAACAGATTGGATTTGCGTTATATCAAGGATCGCTCCAGAATTCGGAAAATAAAGCACGCTAAGCCGGCGGAAGCCCCACCAGACGCTCGTTACCGGGCGAAGGCCTGATCCATCTGGCGTGCGCGCTGGACTTCGTCGCTTTGCAGGTAAATCGATGTGGTGGCCACCGACGCATGGCGGTGGGTATGCCGCATCCAGCGGACTGGCGCGGCGCGTTTTTCCGCGGCTGCCGGGTTATCGCCGGCGATGACGTCGGCGGCCTGGCCAAAGAAGCGCCGCATCACGCTCCACAGGCGGGTACCGGTGATGCTGGTTACGCTGTCCTGCTCCAGGCTGGCGATGAGGGGCGTCTTGGGATCCCAACGGGCTGGCGTCACCGGCAGCCCACGCTGCACGAGATGCTGATCGAGCGCCGTGCGCGCAAGCGGTGGCAGCGCGACTTTCCCCGGCCGGCTGCCCTTGCCGACCAGGTGCAGCCAGTGAGCGTGGTATTCGTCCGTGCGGATATCGCCAGGCGTCGCGCCAATCAGTTCGCTGGCTCGCAAGCCGGTCGCGTAGGCGAAATCGAGGATGAAACGCAATCGCTGCGCGCCGGCGCATGCGATCGAGGCCGAGGTGGTGCGCGCGGGCCTCGCCGAGCTGGCGCTGCCGGAGATCCTCGTTGAGATCGCAGAACAGATGCGCGCGCTGTGGCAGACGGCGGTCGCCGCGCAGCTCGCGGCAGGGGATGACAGCGCGCGGTATCGCGCTTTCCCAGCCGAGTGTTTCAACGTCGTTACCATCTAAACTCTGTGCAGCGCAGATGTAAATGAAGTGAAATTGACTGCCATGCCTAACGTCATTTCGTACCGTTCCTCCTAGGGAATCGCTGATCAATGAGGTTTGCGCTTGATGTTGCACAAGCCAAGGACTTCAGCTTTCGCAATGCGGGAGAGATGGGCCGATTCAAGCCGTCTTTCTCGCGTTTCGCACCTTTCCTGGCCGCGCTTTGCGCGCTCAGGACGGATTGCTCCCCTCTGAGGCCGACAACAGCTTCCTGGCGAACACCAGATTCGCCAAACCAAACAGGCTGAACAACTGCGCCGTGTTCTTGAACAGGCCCTTGTAGCGAACCTTGCGATGACCAAACAGATTCTTGATGACGTGGAACGGATGCTCGACCCGCGCCAGAATCTGGGCCTTGGCCCGCTCGACGGCGATCAGCAAGTCCTTGACCGCTCCGTCACGCATCGCCTTGATCTTGCCGCGCTTGACGGCCACCTGCCACTTCACGGTCTTGCCTTGCATCTCCTCGCGCTTGTCCACGCCCGTGTAGCCCGCGTCGCCAAACGCATGCTCCTCGTGGCCATGCAGCAATGCATGCGCCTGCGACACATCCGACTCGTTGGCCGCTGTGCCCACCACGCTATGCACCAGCCCAGAGGCCGCATCCACGCCGACATGGGCTTTCATCCCAAAGTGGTAAGTAGACCCGGGGAACCGCCCCCCGAGCCTCTCGCAGAACCGTACGTGACACTCTCGCGTCATACGGCTCCCGTTATCCAGCCGGTTGCGTAACCCCACGCCAGTGAGCGAACAGCATCGGGTTGTTATGGCGCATCCTGTCCAGCCATTCGGCACTTCGTCGCTTGCGCCTGTGCAGACCCTTGTACTTCCGTCGGGCCCAACGCTCAAGAGCGCAGTCGATGTGCTGGAAGATGCGAAGCATCGCAGTCTTGTAGAACGCGCCATAGTAATTCCACCACCCGTGTATCACTGGGTTGTACAGTCTCGCCACATCCGCAAGGGTTACATGGGTCTGGCGATTGAGTCGCCAACCCCGCACTGCCTGCCGCATCCGCTTCAAGGCACTCTCGCTGGCTCCCGGCAGGAAGCTGGTAATCGGGATAGGGGCAGGCCTCACGGCCCGACCCCTCCCACACCACCGTGCGTACGGGTCCGTACACGGCGGTTCGGCTTGGTTGATCGGCGTGGACCTAGCGACGGAAGGCCAAGAGAATCGAAGTAGCTGTTGGGCAGCGCAATCGTGATACCAGGTGCAAGGCTTAGGCGCCAGTGACTATGTGGAGACCCGGCAGCTTTCGCTGCAAGGTCCTTTTTAACACCACGGGCGACCATCTCGGCAAAGCGGGTGCGACTACGCTTCCATTGCTTCCAGACAAAACAGCGCAGGCGTCTGCGCACCCAGCAATCGAGGTCACGAAGCAGGCTAGGGGTTTCCGCGAAGCCAAAGTAGCCGCGCCATCCGATCAAGTAGCGCCGGACTTCGTCAACTATCTGGTCGAGGCCTACACCGCGTGACCGACGGGTTATGGATCGCACCCGGTCCTTGAACCGTAACAGCGCCGACGGCGATACGGCCCGCCGAATCGACTTGGCTCCGAGGAGGAAGGTAAAACCCAAGAATTTCCGTTGGTCTGGGCGCGCAACTGCGCTCTTTGCGGCGTTTACCGTCAGCCTGAGCTTCTTGGTTAGAAAGGCCTTAAGACCCTCCATCACCCGTTTCCCGGCCCGTTCGCTGCGCACATAGACATTGCAGTCATCTGCATAGCGAACAAAGCATAGGCGCCGTCGCTCCAGTTCACGGTCAAGGTCATCAAGCAACAAATTGGAAAGCAACGGCGAGAGGGGGCCGCCTTGCGGCGTTCCCTCGACCGTTGCCCCAACCAGCCCGTTTTCCAACACGCCGGCTGTCAAGAACGCGCGTATCAGCTTCAGAAGTCGCTTGTCGCTAACTCGCTTTGCGACCCGGCACATCAGAATGTCATGATTCACCCGATCAAAGGAAACCACCACAGACTACCCCTCTCCACCACGTTCCTGAATCTGTTGTCATCACACGATCCGGCCACCCGTTCGAGGGCCGGCGCCTCCAGGTCATCAGCCGACGGCAACGGGCCGGCCGATTGCACCTTCTGCTGACGCTTCCCGACCAATCACGTGGGCTGATTCCCGCCGACTGGACCGATTTCGCTGCCGCCTCCGGCAGCGTTTCCACAGGTACCAGCGTCCCAACATCCGATGCGCTGGGCTCGCTTGCCGACCTGCTCCACGCTCGCCTCATCATTGACGCTTTGCTGCGCCAGACGGAACAGGAGAGCAACGATGCAACTGAACCTACCCCTTGCGGATCTGCCGTCCGGCGACGACAGCCTGTGGGAACAACTCGATCCAACGACACGCGAGGCGGTAATCAACGGCCTCGCCCAGGCGATTGCGAAGCTCGTGAGCTACAACAACCCGCTGCCCCGGGAGAACAATGATGATTGACACCTCCAACAAGATCGGCCCCAGCCATTTGCAGCGCACCGCCTTCGTCTACATCCGTCAGTCCAGCGCCAGCCAAGTCGAGCACAATCGCGAATCGACGCAGCGCCAGTACGCGCTCGCACAACGAGCCACCGCCCTCGGTTGGCCCGCGCAGCAGGTCAGCGTGGTCGACGAGGATCTGGGCCTCTCGGGCGCCAGCGCCGCGCACCGTGGCGGGTTCGCCCGCATGACCGCCGAAGTCGCGCTCGGGCACGTCGGCATTATTCTCGGATTGGAGGTCTCCCGCCTGGCGCGCAATAATTCCGACTGGTACCGCCTGCTGGACCTGTGCAGCATGACCGATACGCTCATCGGCGATGCTGACGGCGTGTATAACCCGGCGCTGTTCAACGACCGCCTGTTGCTCGGCCTGAAGGGCACCATGAGCGAAGCCGAACTGCACATCCTACGCGCGCGTCTGGACGGCGGCATCCGCAACAAGGCTGCCCGCGGCGAGTTGCGCCGCGGCCTGCCCACCGGACTGGTGTGGGGTGAGGCCGACGGCGAAGTCAGGCTGCATCCGGATGAAGCCGTCGTCGGTGCGCTGCGCACCGTGTTCGAGCGTTTTAGCGAGCTCGGCTCTGCCCGCCGCGTCTGGCTGTGGTTCCGCGCCGAGAATCTGTCATTCCCGCTGCAGCTCAATCACACCGCGCAGATCCGCTGGGTCGCCCCGACCTATACCGCCATCTACAATGTCCTCACCAATCCGGTTTATGCTGGCGCCTACTGCTACGGCAAGACCCGGCAAGAGCGCTACGTCGATGAACATGGCGTGCTCAAGACCCGATTGCGCCGGCTGCCCCAGTCGCAATGGGCCGTGCTCATCCGGGACCACCACGAAGGATATCTCGATTGGATGACCTATGAAGCCAATCAAATGCGCCTGGGGGCCAATACCAAGCCCCGGCCTCATCAGGTCGGAGGCGCTGTGAGAGAAGGCGCCGCCTTGCTGCAAGGCCTGGCCTGCTGTGGTCACTGCGGTCGGCGACTCAAGACGCACTATCGCGGAACCAATCAGACGCCCGGGTACCATTGCTCCAACAAAGGAATCGAGAATGGCCGCGGCGTCTTCTGCCTCAATGTTGGGGGCCTGCAAATCGATGCCGCCGTTGCGCAGGCCTTTTTGCAAGCCGTGGAGCCGGCCGGCATCGCTGCAGCCGTGCGTGCGGCCGAACACCTCGAGGCCGATCACGACGCCGCGCTTGCACAGTGGCGACTGAACGTTGAACGAGCCCACTACGAGGCACAGCGCGCCGAACGGCGGTACCACGCCGTCGACCCCGAGAACCGCCTGGTGGCACGCGGTCTCGAAGCGCAGTGGGAGCAGCAGTTGCGTGAGCTCGAACAGGCTCAGGCAGAACTTGCTCGGCGTGAACAGCTTCGTCCATGCACGCTGAGCACTGAACAGCGCAAGGGTCTGCTTGCTATCGGTAAAGACCTCAAACAGTTGTGGGACGCACCGACCCTCACACTGCGCGACAGGAAGCAATTGCTTCGCACGCTGCTCGAGGAGGTGAGTATTACCGTCCATCGCGAAGAATTCCGGGCGCATCTGAAGCTGCGTTGGCGCGGCGGCAAGCTTACCGACTGCGAGGTCGCCTTGCCGCGCTCGCGGCCCGCGACCATTCGCACCGACGAAGACACAATTGCCCTGGTCCGCCGTCTAGCCGAGCACTATCCCGATGCCACCATCGCCGGCATCCTCAACACACAGGGCCGGGTAACAGCGCGCGGTCTGCGCTTTAACCAGAACCTCGTAGGCAACTTGCGGCGCCATTGGCATATCCCTTGTTTCGAGCGCCCCACAGCGCTTCCTGACGGCGAGTTGCTCAGCATCCGCCAGGCCGCACGCGTGTTGGGTACCGCGCCGTCCACACTACACCGTTGGGTCAACGACGGCTTTATCGCCGGCGAACAGACCACGCCCGGTGCGCCCTGGCGCATCCGCATCACCGATGCGCTGCGGCAGCAATTCGTCGCGCACAGCCCCGATGGCTACGTCGTCATGCAGGAAGCAACCAAGCTGCTCGGCGTGTCCCGCCAAACTGTGTTGCAGCGTGTAAAGCGCGGCGAACTCGATGCCGTCCTGGTGTGCCAGGGACGGCGAAAAGGCTTGCGCATCAAGGCTGTCAGCGAGCAACCCGACCTCTTCGAACACTCCTCATGAACCAAAGGGCATTCTCATGCGCGATCCAAGAACTTCTCCAGGTCGAGGTCCACAACCCACGTGCTCCCCGCCTGAAGGTAGCGCTGCGCTCGGGCAACAGCCTGATGTGCCGAACGCCCTGGACGGAAGCCGTAGCTGGACTCGGAAAAGGTTGGGTCCCACTGCCTCTGCAGCACTTGCAACACCGCCTGCTGAACGAACCGGTCCAGCGCCGAAGGGATGCCGAGCTTGCGCACGCCCCCATCCGGTTTGGGAATCTCGACTCGCCTGACAGGCAAAGGCCGGTATGAGCCGCTAAGGAGCGCTGCTCGGATGCTTGGCCATTGCTCCCGCAGGAACGCCGGCAACTCGTGAACTGTCATGCCGTCCACGCCCGGCGCCCCTTTGTTTGCCTTCATTCGCTTTAGAGCTAACTTTAAATTCTCTCGCTCACAAATCTCTTCCATCAGTCGGTCACTAGCCGACGGGCTTTCAGTCTCGGGGTTCGCCGCCTTGGATTCAGCCCCTCGACGGCAAGGCGTCTGGGCTTCACCCATATCCCCGAGATCAAGGCCGCTAAGCGTTTTCTGCTGCTCTTCCATTGCGAGTTTTCCGACTTACTTGCCACTCCATGCCGTTCAGGCCTTCCGGTGTTTCCACCGTACTACGCCGTCTGCTGACTCCTGCCGAGCGGTCAGCGGCCCTCGCGAGCCACTCAGTCCTGATTCCAGGACACCAGGCAGACCTCCCGAGGTAAGTCCAACCGCCTTCACCACACACCTGCCAGATTTACCACCCCGGTCCTTGATGGCTATGGACTTCGCGATCATTTGCTCGCTCGTCCGGCCGGGCAGGCCTTATATCTGGTTTCTGTTCGTCAGGTCATGGCTTTGCTACGCGCTTCTTTCAGACCCCGCCTCACGACGACGCCCTTGCGCTTCACTAGTCCTTCACCACCATCAGGTTGGACAGGGGACTTTCACCCCCAAGCTGTTGAACATGCTCGGCACACAAAGAAGGCCCCCCTTGCGGGCTGCGCGCCTTCCTCGGCCTAAACGTAAAACCGAGAAACGTAAAGCTCGCATGCAGATGGCGTTCGCTGCGGTTGCTGTCTCTGCAGTACACGATCTTCGATTTCTCCGGATGCATCGTCAGCCCACAAGCTGCCAGCCGTGCTGCAATGGACCGCATCACGTATTCCGCCTGCCTGCGGCTATTGCAGTGAACCACCGCATCATCCGCGTAGCGGGCAAACGGACAGTTTGGGCTGGTGCGCTGCATCCATCGGTCGAATGTGTAATGCATGAACAGGTTCATCAGGATCGGACTGACCACACCGCCCTGGGGTGTGCCCCGCGTGCGGGGCACACGCACCCCGTCCGCTGTCTCGAACGGTGCAACCAGCCACCGTTCGATGTATAGCAGTATCCAGTCTTCCCTGATGTGGGTGCGCACCGCTTTCATCAGCAGTCCATGATCGATCTGATCAAAGGCTGCCTTGATGTCAAATTCCACCACCCAGTCATATCGCCAGCAACGTTCACGAGTGATCGCTACCGCCTGCTTCGCAGACCGCCCCGGCCGGTACCCATAGGAGTCCGGATGGAAGATCGCGTCGAGACCCGGCTCAATGACCAGTTTGACCACGGTTTGCGCAACACGGTCTGCGACCGTGGGCACCCCCAGCTTTCTCGTACCTCCCGACGCCTTGGGAATCTCCACTTGCTTGACCGGTGGCGGGAAATACGACCCCGATGACATCCGGTTCCACAGCTTGTACAGATTCTTCGACAGGTTCTGCTCGAACTCCGCGATGGTTTCATCGTCGATCCCGGCAGCTCCACGGTTGGCCTTGACCTGCTGGTATGCCTCCCATACCGTGCGCTTCGCAATGTTGTACGGCTTCGCCGATTTCACGCCGCTCATCCCCGCAGGTTGACCGCGTTCATCAGCAGGATAACGCCGCCCCTTCGCTCCATTCCCATTACAGGAACTTCAACACTACTACGGGCGGCTCCGCCCCTCACTCCAGCATCGGTATTCTTCCTCATGGTGTCTGCCATTTGTCATTTCCCTTCACATCTGGAGCAAGGTTCTCACGTTCCGTACCAAAGCCTGCGCTGAGATCATGCCGCCTATACACCGGCTGCCACCGGGCCCGTAAACAGGTGCCGTCCCGGTTTGTCCTGAGGCGCTTGGCCAACCTCAGTTTCGACAGCGTCCTAGGCAATAACGATGCGTCATCGGACGGTTTGCTTTCGCTCATCTTCTCAGCACGTACCCGCCATCCTCTGCGGACGACTTCCCCGGTCGCTCACTACCACGCCTTTTGAACGCAGCAGCACCGAGTGGTTTGGAGCCTGCTCCTGCAAGCCGACTCCGGAAGGCCTTCTCCCATCTTCAGTACAGCATCGCAGACTTAAGCCTGCGTTCGTGACACACGCCAAGCATTGCCTTTCTTGGCCTGGTGCATCTCCGGGTCGCGGCTCTTCTTTTTGTTCTTGGTCGACGGTGGCGCCTCGATGATGGTGGCATCCACAATCGTGCCTTCCTTCATCATCAGTCCCCGCTCGCACAGCATGATGCCGATCTCGTCGAACAGCTTTCGCGTCAGTTCATGCTCGACGAGCAGGCGGCGAAACTTCAGCAGCGTGGTCGCGTCTGGCACCGCCTCGACTGCCAGGTCGATCCCGGCAAACGCTCGCATCGCCATGCTGTCGTACAGCGCGTCTTCCAGTGCCTCGTCCGACAGCCCGTACCACTGCTGGAGGAAGTAAATGCGCAGCATCCGCTCAAGGCCGATCGGCGGCCGGCCACGTTTTCCCTTGGGGTAGTACGGTTCGACCGCCGCAATCAGGCGCGCCCACGGCACCACGCTTTCCATCTCCGTCAGGAAGCGCTGGCGGCGCGTCACCCGCTTCTTGCCGTGCCTTTCCGCTTCCGCAAAACTGATCTGTCGCTTCATCACAGGACCTGAATCATGGACACGCTTATGACAACGCGCTCACCCAATGCCTCGATGACTCGCGCACTGATTTAATCAGCGATTCCCTAGTCTTACTGTGTCATAAACGTGCCATACTATAAACTTCTTGGCACAGTTCATGAAGAGCGATGAGCGCGAGCGAGCGATTTGAGCAATACATGGAGCATTTGGCGGCGGGACTGGGGCATGCGGACCGTCATGCAGGACTCAAGGGCTACTGCACAGGGCTGATGCTGCCGCTCACGCGGAAGAGTGTGGAGCCGATGGCAGCAGGAGTCGATCCGCTTCGCGCTAGCGCTCGGCACCAGGCACTGCACCACTTTGTGGCCAAGGCAGACTGGTCCGATGAGGAGTTATTGCGCCGGATCAGTCAGTGGGTAGTGCCCAAGATGGATCTCTCGACTGGCGGCTTCTGGATCATTGACGACACAGGCTTCCCGAAGAAGGGCAAACATTCGGTTGGGGTCGCGCGTCAGTATTGTGGGGTGCTGGGCAAACAGGACAACTGCCAAGTCGCGGTCAGTGTGTCTCTGGCGTGTGAGCAGGCGAGTGTGCCTGTAGCCTACCAGCTCTATCTACCGCGGGAATGGGCGGAAGATACTGAGCGGCGTGAGAAGGCTGGAATTCCCGACGAGGTGAGGTTCACAACGAAGACCGAGATTGCTCTGCAACAGCTCGAATCGCTGTTGGCCGCCGGCGCGCCAAAGTATTGCGTGTTGGCGGATGCCGGCTACGGAGTGGACAACGCATTTCGCCAGCGTCTGAGTGATCTGGGCATGCCGTATGTGGTGGGTATCACGTCGGCGGTCGTGGTCTGGCCACCGGGGGTGGAGCCGTTGCCGCCGAAGCCATATAGCGGCATCGGCCGCCCGCCGGTGATGCCGCGGCGCACTCGCAATCGACAGCCGATAAGCGTCAAGGAGCTGGCGCATTCCCTGCCGCCTACCGCATTCCAGACGATTAGCTGGCGCGAAGGCTCAAACGAAACGCTCAGTGGGCGCTTTGCCGCCGTACGCGTGCGTCACGCCGGCGGTAATAGCGGCAAGGCGCGTCTGCGCCCCGAGCAGTGGCTCCTAATTGAGTGGCCTGCTGGGGACGCTGACCCATTGAAGTACTTCCTATCAACCCTCCCGGCCGATATTGCGCTGGATGAACTGGTCGCCCAGGCGCATATGCGTTGGCGCATCGAGCGCGACTACCAGGATTTGAAGCAGGAGTTGGGGCTCGGGCATTACGAAGGCCGAGGGTGGCGGGGCTTTCACCACCATGCCGCACTGAGCATAGCCGCCTATGGATTCCTGGTCTCCGAACGAATTACCACCGGCGGTTCAGTCGGCACCAAAAAAAACTTCATCGCACGCCAAACACCTGCGCTTCCCGCAGATTACATCCCGCGGGGTAGCCCAGCGCGCCCAGCGACACGTGGCTGATTCAATCACCACGATCCGCCATCAACTCAGCATCCTATTGATCGGCAGACTCGCCATGTGTCCATGCTGCCGGAGACCGAACCAACGGCTACTCTTGTGACACAGTAAGACTAGGAAGTCGCTCAGCGATTGGGCGCGAGGAAGCAGCGGAAGCGGCGTCTAGGGGACGGCTGTGCAGCACAACAAAAAACCGTACGCTTGGTGCCGCTGGGAGAGTCCCGACGGCTCTGTCGCAATAAGCGAGCGAGGGCGGAACGAACCTTGGGGGCGCTGTTGCCTTATGCAGCCAGGGAATAGAACTGCTGCGCAGCCGACGGATTGCTCCCGTCGTGGCACCGCATCTGGCCTTTGGCGATCATATGCATGAGCTCGATGCCGCCCAGCAGGATGCGCGCGCAGCGGAAGTCCTTGAAGCCAAGCATTGGTCGAGTCTGGCGCTTGATGGCCCGATGGTCCTGCTCGATGATGTTGTTTAGATATTTGACCTGTCGAATGGCGATGGGAGCTTCCTGCTCCGCGTTGATGTCGCGCAGGGCCGCCAAGTTGGCCGGGCTGCCGTCGATGGTCACCGAATCGGGCTCACCATTTTGGTCGAAGGCCTTCTCGAAAAAGCGCCGTGCCGCAGCCTTGTCGCGCTGGGCGCGCAACAGGAAGTCGACGGTATTGCCCGCCTTATCGACCGCCCGGTACAGGTACTTCCACTGACCGCGTACCAGGATGTAGGTCTCGTCCATGCGCCAGCTCTTTCCCACTGGCCGCTTGCGAGAGCGAAAGATCTTGTTCAGCGCCGGCAGCAACTTCAGCGCCCAGCGGTGCACGGTCGAATGGTCAACCGAGATGCCACGCTCGGCCATCATTTGCTCGAGATGACGCAGGCTCAGCGGGTAGGCCACATACCACCGCACGCAGGTCAGCATCACGTCAAGCGGGTAGTGCAGACGCTTCAATACTTTCGCAATTTCCAAGTTCATGACCGCTGCCCCTGCTGAGTTCGACTCCGGCCCATTCTACTGGAGGCTTACTGCGACAAAGCCCTATAAGGCCGCTCGGCGAAAATCAAAGGGCGGTGATCTGAAATATTTGGCGGAAGGATATGCACGTCTTTGAATTCTTCAGCGGATGTCATTGCCCCCCCGCTGTTGCCTCCGCCAAGCTCATGCCGTCGCCTTGCACGCGGGAACCGTCATTGGTTTGACTAAGGTCCCGTACGTGCCTTGGATCCTAACATGCCAAGACGGCGCCTGGTGGGGATGGTGGGGCGGCCGGGATAAGGCTTTAAAGAAGCGTTGGCCGGGCATGAGGCAATTGTTTGCAGATGGCTCGTACGATCGTCGCGCGTTGATGGAAAAAGCCGCGACGCTCGACTTCGTCGTGCAGGTGGTGCGTCGTCACGAGGATCAGGTTGGCTTCGCGGTACTACCCCAGCGCTGGGTGGTAGAACGCACCTTCAGCTGGATGATTCGCTGGCCACGTCTCGTCAGGGACTTCGAGCGGCGTCCTGATATGTCTGAGTCCATGGTCTATATCGCAATGGGCGGACTGCTGCTGCGCAGGGTCGCCCATCCTTGAATTTTCAAACAGGTTCTTACAGGTTTTCCGTGCATAAGAAGAAAATCACGGTGGCACACCATTGGGCTGAAGGCTCTTTCAAGAGCCCGAGGGAAATTGCGACTTGCGGACCATACGGCCTCCCACTCTTGACCGGGCTGCAAAAATGCAACATCACGACTTGTGCTTATTTCGCGTCTACCTAGTTCACCCTCTATTATCGATGCGCATTTCGCATCCAAACGGGAATAACTAATGAAAACCGATCGGGAGCATTCGATTTTGTGCTGCAACCGCTCAAGTAGCTCGATATCAGATTCGACAAGCTTAGGAATTGAACGGAGGCGAAGGCCAATATTTTCAACTTCGGCCATCGGGCTTCCCGATGAAAGTCGAAGCCGTCTTATGTAATTTGTTGCGTCATTATATCCAAAATGACGAGATAAACTCCAATTACCGGAGCGTACAACATACTTCCATTTTCCGGAAAAGAGGGATTGGAAGGGCTCTACGCTTCTGCAGTTCACCAATTTATATGCCAGGTGGTATACTCTCTCGCCCCCCGCCCTTCGCCGACTGGTAACCAACCAAAGCGTTCCTCCATTGGCGACTTGCTCTACCAAGCGGCTTTGGTTACTGCCATAATCGTAAACGGCAGCACCCCCCATTCCTTCCGATGGCCGAAATGTGCTCCACTTGACCATCGCTATAGCGTGAGTCGTCATTGCTCTTCCCTTTTAGCGGCGGTGGAAAAATAAACCTGCGAGACAGGCTAACCATCGGATATCCCCATGCAGCCGATGTCAAGCAATTGCGGGGCGCCCTGATATATGCTCTAAATTTGCAAATTACGCATCTCTCACTCGCTTGGCAGTTTCATTGAGATGCGCCGCGAGATCCAAATCGAGCTCGGAAATTTGAAATTGTATGTCCCAAGTGGAAAGCCATATGTCGACATTTCGCCAGATGTTTTCCCAGCGCGGATGGTGCTGCCTCTCATTGATTCCCGGGACAGCCTCGTTCATAAACTGAATCGCCTTCCTGAACGATGAAAATTCAAAACGCTTATAGAGTTCGCTACGAATAACGTGCTCGGCCCCGGGAAGGGGAGATGCTACAGGAACCCACCCTTCCAGATTTTCTAATCTTGCCCTCAACTCGCTTCGCGTGAGCGGGTGAAGGCGCACGGTTGCTCGTGGATAAGCTACATTCGGCAAGGGTGGCGGAAAGCCGTCTCGAACCTGTAATACCGCGCACAACTTGCGCCAGATTTCTTCGGCTCCGCCCTCCCTAATCTCAAATGCTTGCAGCTTCGCCAAAATTCCCAATCTTTCGGGAAGTTCATCGACCGACAACAAAGGTGCGTCAATGTAGATGGGATAGATACGTTTCTTTGATTTTATAGAATATGAAATCTCGTTGACCACCCAGTCGTCAGGTTTATCAATTCTGCGATTTCCGTACTGATCGGTCAGTGTCAACCAACGTGATCCGATTAAAGGTATCACTACATTTGCCCGCTTCAGCGCAATTTCGATGGAATTTTCCCAGCGATCGCCATATCTGATCTCAGGAATATCCATGAATACGCTATCACGACCGTAGTGTGCATGCAAAAATCGAAGGAGCGCTCTCGCTGCCGAAATCGTATCCTCGCGACGATAATTTATGAAAATGAACGGTTCCATTGCATCTCGCATCGATAGCGTTGACTACACGTGAGATTCGTTCTTGTCGGACGGTTCCAAGTGTGGAAGATCTCCACAGGAAGACATTGACAAACACCTGCGCGAAGAGCACGCCTGACGCCGCGGGATGTCGAGTCGCGTGATGTTCACCTTCCGCCAGTCGAGTGGGTGCCGCCCACATACGCTCAACCTAGGAGGCGGCGATACGGAAGTCAAGCAGCGACCCCTGGGGTTCGTTCCTGGCAGGCCCTCCGCAGTCCTTCCCGTTGATTTCGGAACACCTGTATAGCACGTCTTTCACAATCGCAAATGCGCCACTCGGACATGAACACTTGCAAGAGGCGCCATCCCCGACATTACACTTGCTCCTGAACCCCCTTTTCAAGCGCGACGACATCTGTACTGGTCGCTGGCGACATTGTGGACTCGCTCCTTCGCCAATAAGCGCCTGCAGGTCCTCTAGAAGTGCAGTGTTCCAATCTGTTTGGAACTTAAGGGGCGGTTGGCGCGAATGACCTTTGTAGGATCGGCGCGCGTCAAGGTAGATGTCGCCTCATTCATGCAGCCAAACGCTGTATTTCGGCGTTTGGCTTGATACCGGTGGGCACGGCAATCTCGCGCTCCGGATTGAGCGTGACCGTGTCGATTGGCGACCAGTCTCGAGTGTGGCGTGACCAACGACGCGGGTTGCGCTCACGGGCCTGGGCGTACAGCTCATGGCGCGCGGCGAGAATCGTGTCATCTTGTCCGGAGTGACGCTGTGCCGGGCTCACATAGCGGATGCCGCTGTGCCGATGCTCGTGGTTGTACCAGTGAACGAAGTGCGCCGCCCAGGTACGCGCCGCAGCCAGATCGGTAAAGCCAGCGGACGGGAACTCGGGCCGGTACTTGGCCGTGCGGAACAGGCTTTCCACAAACGCGTTATCGTCGCTCACGCGTGGGCGCGAATAAGAGGGCTTGACGCCCAGCCAGTGCAACATTGCCAGCACCGTAGTGGCCTTGAGCGTGGCGCCGTTGTCACCGTGCAGCACCGGCTTGGCCGCCATGGCGTGAATGCCCTCGGCCAGCGCCGTGCGTTTGACCAGATGCGCCGCGTGGTCGGCGTCGTCGCGATCGTGGACCTCGAAGCCCAGGATCTTGCGGCTGTAGACGTCCACGATCAGGTACAGATAAAACCAGCGCCCGGCGACCTCGGCCGGCAAATAGGTCATGTCCCAGCACCACAGTTGGCGCGGCCCCGTGGCCACGTGCGTGGTGGGTGGGCGGCTTTGGCGCGGTGCCTTGGCGCGTCCCCGATGCCGGGTCTGCCCATGGGCGCGCAGCACCCGACAAAAGCTCGATTCGCTGGCCAGGTAGACACCTTCGTCGGCCAGCATCGGTACGATGCGCGCCGGCGGCATGTCGGCGAAGCGCGGCTCGTTGGCAACGGCCAGAATGCGTTCGCGCTCCTCAATGCTCAGCGCATGCGCGGGCGGGGGCCGCTCGGCCCCGGGGCGGCGGTCGCCGACCACCAAGCCATCGCGGGCCTTCCAGCGTTGCAGCGTGCGCACGGTTATGCCAGCTACCTCGCAGGCCAGGCGCAGGCGAGCACCGCCTGCGTGAGCGGTTTCGATATGGCGGACCATCGTGTGGCGATCTTCCAGGCCGATCATGCGTCCTCGTCCTTCTTCGGGAAGATCCCCTCGAGCTTTTTTGAGAGTATCAACAGGGCGGCGGCTTCGACCAAGACCTTCTCCTTGCGGCGCAACTCGCGCTCGAGTTCCTTGATGCGGCGCCGATCGGCCTTTGTCTCACGATGGGTGGCGCGCGCATCCTCGGGCTCAGCCAGCGCCTGCGTGGCGGCAGTGCGCCACTGCTCCAACTCCTGCGGATACACACCGTTCTCACGGCACCAGGCGCTCTTGCTGGCCTCGTCCATCGCAGCCGTCGCCAGCACCGCCTCAAACCTGGCCGCCGCCGTCCATGCCCGCTCGCGAGCGGGCATGGACATAGCGTCCGCACGCCAGCGCTCCAGCGTGGCCACTGCCACACCCAATTCCCTTGAAACCACTTCCACCGCCGCACTCTCCGGCGGTAACAACCGTGCTACCGTCCGGTCCTTGAATTCTTGTCCGTAACGAGCCACTTCTATCTCTTATCGCCCCCCAGGGTTCAAATTCTAATGGGGCGACATCTATTCTGCCGCGGGGGGCACCTTTCAGGAATGGGCGGCAGCTTGACCGAAGCGCCTTTAGTAATCGCTGGAGTTGGGATGGTGATCGGGTTACCAGGCGTATTGAATTGAACAGTGGTCAGAGAGGCTGGCGCGTCAGCCGCTCCCTGATTTGTTACTGTAACTTCTACAAACAACTTGTCAGGAAACCCAGATAGATTGCAGAAACCTGCTTGGCCGGTGCTCACGGGAATAAGGTCCGGGGTTGCTGGTGCGCCTTGGGGCAGTGGGCACCCACTAAGTGCTGCCACCACGAGGCTGGACAGGGCGGTTGCCAAGATCGCCCGAGTCATGACTTCCCACTTCGCCTTTTTCATGACTGAACCTCCACCCGGCCTCTAGGTATCGCGAAAAGCTTGAGTAGAAAAGATCAGACGCGTCCATTCACCGGTTCCTGATGACGATATCCGGGTCAGTGTGCACATCAATTTTTCAGGATAGATGATTCGGATTGGCGAGCAAGAAATCATTAGTTAAATCTGACTTTCCAAAAGTGAAAGATGTTTCGTCTTTGAAACGCGGCCCATGACATCGTCGACCCGGAATAATTGGACTGCTCTTGCCCACAGCTCGTCATCAATGATCGGCGCATCCCCTTGGTTCCAGTTGTTTAGGTGGGCAAGGTTACAGCTTGCCGAAAAGGGTAACAGCCCCCTCTGGATCTTTTTGAAATGGTCTCTAATCTAAGGCTTAAACACGAATGTAACGGCCGCGGAAGACGAAGTTATGTTCGAGAAATTGCTACCTTTCGCTGTGAGGCTGATTGACCCATAGGTGCGAGTCATCGACGAACCACAGCTAACGAAGCTGTCGTCCACCAAAGTGGGAAACCACAGTCGAGTTAGCGCTTTGCCGCCAGGTTGTCCTGCCTGGGAGTAAAATACGCCCGGTATGTCACCCACAAGAGACTCTGAATCTTGCCCATTCTGGCAAATTGCGAGGGTCCCACCGACGAAGCCGACGGATTTAACCCCACCCGAATCCTCGGCAATGGCAACCGCGAAAAAGCTGGTGCCTTTATCTAGCTGAACCGTGCGAGGGCTATCGGACGGGCCAACAACTACATTTTTTCCCGTGACGGGGTCGGGATATACGAGGGTTACGCGAGGTGGCGTCGGGTCTGTTTGCGGAATGGTCACCATCTGACCGAACGTAGCAGCGAATTGATCAATCCAGCTTGCGCAGCCGCCTAAACCGCATATCAGAAAAAATAAAATAAAACGTCCGCCGACTTTCATCATCCGCCTCATTATTTTTTGAAGTGGCCTACCATCGTTTGGAATAGTCGGTTCATTCCTATCATAATCATCGTTGCCATTGCACTAACTGATCTGACGCGAAGCCTGGCAGAGTGAAGTACTATTACTTACAAGATTCGATTGTCGAGGTCCAGCGCGTGGTGTTCGTCCATAGCAGAAGAGCCGCGAATTTTCGCGATATAGAAGTCCATAGAGCAGGTTGGCTACCAACCGAAATAGCTAGGGATGCTTTCTTTGTTCTTCAAATTCTTTCCCAATGAGAGTGGACCAATTCCGCAAATTTCAGCAGCGCCCGGCCTGTCGCCTCTAGAGGAAATAGCCGGAGCTAGTCGTCAACACAATGTGCGCTCCGCGTTCCGAAAGACTAAAGGGACGGCTCGTAGTTATTCGCGACGCCGGCCGAGGGTGTTCAGCGTTCGCTATTTTAATATGCAATTCAACGTAGCACGCGCCGTCTTGAATCGATATAGAAGTTACACATTTTTTACAAGCGTGAACGGCGTGCGTGCTCTGCTCAACGTTCGAAGCAAGCTCCGCACTGACGGCGCGGCTATTTAATAGGTGTCCGCAGGAAGGGATTTGGGCTCTTAGCGGGCGATGTCGGCACGGCACACGCCCATCGACTCCGCTCAGGCCTGCACTCCACGCAGCGCCTGCTCCATGGAGTTGAGACTGCTCGAGGTCGCCACCATGTGACCCTGCTGCTGCAGAACGACCCGTTGCGCATGGCGATCGCGACCACACCAAACTCCATCAACATGGAGTCGCGGGGCGGCCTTGCCCCCCAAGGGGTAACAGACCAATAATGATACTCGTCTCGTCCGGCATCTCATGGTTCAAGAATGCAGTGTATCCTGGACGTCCCTGCGCCTGACCATTGGGATGGAATTCGCGATCGCGCCATGCTACGTCAGGCTGAGCGCCGACCAACAACTCGATCCATTGAGGCCATACGAGGGTCAGCCCCAACGCGATCGCACTGACGCACGCAGAGGCGAACCAGATCGAGAATCGGCCGCGCGCTTCGAAGTTCATGGTCTTTCTCATTCCCTCTCTCCCAGCAACATGTGCGCCACGTTCCTCTGACATACGGCGGTGACGCCAGCTTGAGAATGATGCGTGGCGAAACAACGATAGAAAAAATCGTTCAATATGATCTGATCCGCTTTTGTTATAAAAGCTTTACGCAATGGGGCGCATTTCACATTACATTCGCACAAAAAATAGGCGTGGCGTGGACTCATACGGCCCCTCACAACAACAAAGTTTCTCTAATGCAACCTACTGCATCGAGCCGGCACACCACATTGTCGTAGCAATCTGCATTTCCAGAATAACGCATTCTGGACTTCGTTTATCTCAGATCGCAGCAATTTTCACTACAATTGACTCAGTGGCGCTGACATGACGCGGATTGAGCTGCTGGCTGCCGTGTTCAACGCTGTCGCCGCGTGGCGGCGGGCACGGCAAACCGGCCCGTAACATGGTTCGTCGCCCAGCCAGCAAGGAGTACAGCATGTCGAAGAAAGCGAGAGACAATCAACGCGCCGATGGCGAGCCACCCGTGGGTGGCGTGGCGGTTGCCTTCGGGCACCTTGCTCTGACAGCGGCCGAACTGCACAAGCGGCTTGAATTGCGGGATGACAGGGAGCCCAAAGTTGCGGCGCTCATTTCTCGGTTTCGAGAGCACATCAGGGGCGTATTCCTAACACCAAGCTCGATCCGCCGGCACCTTGGGTCAATCAATCGATGGCCATTACGTACTCAATCATCAACGTAACGGCAGACGCGGCCTCTGGCTTGGTCTACGCGGATGTCAGAAGTGACACAGACACAAAGAGAGTTTACGAGCAGGTCATCGATTTGGGGCCTTGGCAAGAGTCAACCAACACCTTTCAATACACGCCAGAGACGGCCGGCAAGCAGGTACGCGATGATCTCCAACAGCTTTGTATCGCTCAGCTGGTTCGGTTAAGTGAAGCTCTTGCCTCGCAGAGATGCGCTGAGCGACGTCAATGTCGGTTTGTGATTCCCAAGTTGTCGAATTCCATCGTTCGGCGTCCCTGTTACATTAATTTAACAAAATAAATTCCGATAATTTCTCAATTAAATTTAAGTTAATTGAACTACTCTGTTTGTCAGATACATTCAATCCATCCATGACTATGCTGGATGGGCGGTCTATGGATATGCTGCGTCTAGGTTGGGTAATGTTCATCCTCGATGCGCCTGCCCGCAAGAAGGGATTGCTTTCATAAGATCGCTGCGTTTCAGACGACCTCCACATATTGGGGAGGGTGTGATGGGGAATAGACGTAAAGCGCTACTGATATTGCTATGTGGCAGCTTACTGGGGCTTACAGGCTGTGTAAGCAAGATGCCGCTATCGGGAACTGACGGGTTTTACATCGTGCCACCGACAGGCTGGTCGGTACTCCGTTCGCCGAACGACCCGAGCCTTGAGTTGTTGGCTCAGCGCTCGCTGACTGACTCCGAAGGTCGCCCGGCTGTAGAGTTGCTCGCGGCTGCGCGGATTACAGTGGAGAACCGGCGTGACCACGCGGAGGCGGTACGCCGCTTGGCGGAGATCGCCTCGGAGGTGCATGCGCCGACGCGCTTTCTGGCTATTGACGGCTGGCCAGCATTACAGCGTCGCTACTCTGCGCCTCTTGCCGAGGCGGCGCGGCCTGGAAGGGAGGAAGACGAGAGGTCTGGGCCCCACCCAGGGCCAGCGCTGAACACTACAACAGCCGTCGGAGTGGACGCGCGAGTGGTTCGCGTCGAGGGCACCGTCATGCCAGGGAAGTCCCAGGCTCTTGGCGACCAGATCGAGCAAATGGCGCGGGAGCTCACGACTTCGGTCCGGGCCGATGCTGCCCAGACAGCGCGGGAAATTCAGGAGCTGTCTGGCGGCGCCCTCCGCAAGTCCATCTCTTCCCCTGCTCCTCGCCCGACGGCAAGCACATCGGGTACGCGTGGCTCGCTCATCGGCTCCCCGAATGCGGGGACATTTGTAGTTGGCGGCGGCGAGTTGGAGATCGCAGTGTCTCCGGATGGCAATAACGTAGTGATTGCATCTAACAGCGGCTGGTCCCATTCCACTGATGGTGGCCGCACCTTCAAAGTCCGTGGCTGGCGGCCTGAACCCCCATCCTCGCTCGGTGATCCGTCGCTTGGCTGGGGCCCGAGTGGCAACGGCAGCTTTTACTACGCCTTTATCGGTCTTCCCAATGGCACTCCTCCGCAGAGCGGAATCGGCTGCGCTGCAAGCGTTGCGCGTTCAACAGACAACGGCCAGACCTTTGCTTGGGTCGGAAACGCTGCTTTATGCCCCCTCAATGGAACGCCGCAAGGAAGCTTTTGCTTCCCCGATATGGAGCACATCGCCGTGGACAGGGTCAACCGAGCGCCTGGCGGTGGCACCAGCAATAGCGATCAGTTGTACGTGGTGTGGCGCAACTTCATCCCCAACGGCGCGGTCACCGCCTGCACCGAGTCCACAAACGGGCCTCCTACCCCAAATCTCGCCTGCTCTCTCGATGGCGGAAAGACATGGACCCTACCGCGCGTCGTTGGTACGCTGAACGGCGACTTTCCGCGCGTCACGGTTGGTTCCGACGGATTCGTGTATGTCGTGTATATGGCCGGCAGGAATGTGATGCTGGAAAAGTTCAGCTCGTGCGCGAGCGGGCTGATCCCTCAGTGGTCCTCGCCGATCCCTCCGTGGTCCGCTAGCGCGCCGAAGAATCCTAATGCTGTGACTGTGGCCAGTGACGTGAACGTGGCATGCCCAATCGCCGGTCTTGACCGTTGCTGGGAATCCAAAAAAGGCCCATCAGGTACAGCTAGCGCGATGGTGGCGGTCGATGACACGAATCCCGCGCACATTTACGTGGCGTACGCCAACTCGACCGAAACTGACGCCGCCGGCAACACCGTTAGCGACGATATCATCGTTCGCGACTCGCTGGATGGCGGCGTCACTTGGCTGGACACGAATGCGGTGGTCGCAAACGCCAACGTGTCGGGGCGGCGGTTCATGCCGTGGGTATGCAGCAGTGGCGGCGCCGCTCAGGTGTCCTGGTACGATCGTCGCGCCGCCACTAACTTTCTCAGCAATGACATAACCGGCTACTTCCGCGCTGCGGTCGTCCGCAGCGGCGGCAGGCTCAATGTGTTAACCGAGAAGCAAGTCTCCCCCGGCTTTGGCGACCCGCAGTGCGCCAGCGGCTGGCCGTTGGGCTCGCGCCAAATTGGTGATTCTGAGTCGTGCAGCGGCCCGGCCAAGAAGCCAAGCGGGCAGCCTCAGCTCGCAGGGTACTGTCTAAGACCATTACTTTTTACTAACGGTGTTGCTGCTGGCTCTCAGATTCGCTGCGACTTCGATGAGACAAAGTGTCCACCCGGCGAGATTTGTCAATTGTCGCGGGGTGGCGTGCCGAAATATGGCGACTACAACGGCAACGCCTGTGCCGCGGGACAAATCTACACCGCGTGGGCGTCGGCGACTCCGTCGGTCGGAGGGGTGACGACGGTAATTCCCCCGATAAATATTTTCGCCGATGTTAGCCCCGCACCGCCGCTGTGCGGCGTCGCCGGCCTACCCTGCTGCGCCGGAGCCTGCAACACTACGAATCTCACTTGCAACAACGGAACGTGTGGTGGACCACGGCCACCTTCCTGTGACGAACGTTGCACTCAGAATAAAAGCGAATGCTTGGCAAGCGATACTGGTTGGAGCGAATCGACTGATGGCTGTCTTTGCGAGAACGCATTCCGCTCGTGCCGGCTAGCTTGTGGCTTACCACACGCGCCGCTAAGGGTCAGCCCTGCCCCCTGATTGGGGCGATGCCGACTGAAATCGTTTGCAGTGACACTCCATCTGACCAACTGTAGTTTGGTGATGGTGGTCAGTGATGCTGATGGCAGCACCACGACTTGCGGCGATCACGTTTCCCCCCGAACCTTGCGGCCGCTATCGAAAGATTACCGTCGTGGCAATGTGCAGAGCGTTCCGCTACCGGGCCAGCAGCCGGCATCGCAAACCACAGTGCCGTACGCAGCGTAGCCCGCCGCACCACCGGGGCTCGCCGAGCATTGCAGGTCCTGCGGAGGTGGCATTGGCCGTAGGGGTAACCCGGCAGAGGGAGTAGACTTGGAAGGGGCTGCTCGATGAAGGCCGAATCGATGCATTGCGGGCTTACCACGGCGAGGCCGTGCGGCCAGGGTTGAGCAAGCAATGAAATGTACTGCATGGCGGCCCGCACCCAGAACCCTTGTCTTCGCCTGACGCCGTTCACTTCTTCTTATGCCCTTTGATAATCCTGATTTCCGGTAATTGCACATCGGCTGGCAACTGAACCTTTACCTTTGAGAAATACCGATGAAGATCTGGTCCCGGTAAGGCCAGCACTTCGCGCGGCAGCTCGATAGCAATTACGCGTTGATTACCGAGAGGAGCGATGTGAGCGGTAGGCGCCATTTCTCTTGAGACCTCACGTGCCCTTGGTTTCATCGATGATGTTTGGGAATTCTGCGGCTATAATGCGGCCCTGAAGATCAACTATGACAGTTATTTTCGCGGTTGCAGGCATATCAGACTCCTCCTCCCTCGAGTTGGAAACGACATGCTTCCGTGCCGTCATTTGTAATGTCTGCGTAGTACCACCAATACGCCGTTGATGGATCGCCGCATCCATATTCGGCTGGACCGTTTATTGTTACATAATCTATTTCACAGTCCACAACTTTCGCAACTCTTTCGGTAGCGAGCGCCGTCGGCGGCTCGCCCCTCATCGGATGCGCCATGACCCACTGAGGGCCCTGGTCACCTGGCTTGTCCCACCAGAAATTGATTCGAACGGTCTGCCCCGGTGCTACCAAGATTGAGTCCGTGACACGCCAACTCATAGCAGACCTCCTTTGTTATTAGCATCGCCATATTTATACAGTCTGGCCGCACTGACCACCGATTAGTCAGCGCGCACGTTTCAACATAGGCGATGCAAGGCGTCTTGCAAGAGGTTTTGTTTTCCCAGGTGATCGGCTTAGTCGAAGGTGGCCCGGCGCCGACGGCGAAGGAAGAACAGGGCGAAGAACCGGGCGCGCCTGCTGCCTCCCTGAACCCGCATGATGGCAACCACGGCAATGGTGGCAACTAAACGAGAGCGGGGCGATCCGCTCGATCCAGGGGCAGATGGCCGACTACGGGCTGACGCTGGAGGAAGGCGGCGGTATGCTTTGATCGGCCGCCGACACCGCCGCCGTCACCGATCGCGCCCCCGGTCTGCTACCAATGCCGAGGGTTGAGCTGGGACGGCGAGGGCAAGATGAACGGGCGAGAGGGAGCCTAGCGGATAACAGGCCTCCGACCTGAGGCGGGGTCGATAGCCGGCCCGGCAGGGTCGGCTTCCGAGCCGCCATATCGAATGATCCCGTCAGTACATGTGAATTCTTAGCACAGCTGACACTTGAAAAACGTTCCCATTCTGGTCCCGACAATTGAATGTATGTTTGAGTTGCACAATGCTTTCGCCTCGGGAGCGCGCGAGTTGTGCAATATTAGGCGGGAGGAAGATGTTGTTGTGATACGTCCCAGTACTAGATGCGGCCACTGGGAACGAGCCTCCTAGGATCCTATTGGATCGTTCAATAGGAGAAATCGCCTCGCTGCCACTGCGTATCCTCGCTCTCAATCTGCACTTGTACTCCGGACAACTCCGTAAAATCGTAATCCACTGGCGCGTAGCTACTGACTCGAATGCCCACAGTATCCGGCCGTGCCGCTACTTTCATCATGCCTTTAGCCGTAGCGTTAATCTGGGTCCGACCGCTGCAGTCCGTGTAGCCTTGGCGTGCTGCTGCAATACTTTATTTTTGGCTTGGATACCACGAACCTTCATACGGTGGGCGGATATGCTTCAAGCTCCTTTTGCTCGCGGCTCAAATAAGACCGACTTTCAAAATGCCTTCCTATAAAATGACCTAACTCATGGCCAAGGAGAGCGATGGCTTGAACCTTGTCTTTTCCTATGACCTCGCGGAGCCATACTGAATTGACTACAATTTAATCTCCATAGCCAGACTGCGCTTGGCTCACGTCAAAAATGCGGTACTTGGCCGAGGGCCGTTGCGCGGTTAGGGGTCTCCTTGATTTTGCTGTAGTGTGTGCCAAGAACGTGAGCATCAGTTGACCGATGTTTGCGATGCTTTACCGAAGATGAGGGACGGCCCCTCGAAGTCGGCTTGCAGGAGCAGGCTTCAAACCGCCAAAAGATGCGTGGGTAGAGAGCCCTCGTGGTGGGCGTTGTTGGAAAAGTCGGGGGCAACCTCGGCAGGTGAGAGTCAAAGAGACGAACGCGAGTGAACCGCTGATGACGTGTCGTAAGAATCTTAATCGATGTCAAAACCGGGGGGATTGCAGGCTCCGGGACAAGGATTTGGGCGATGCCTGCTGACGGCCCAATCGGCATCCGGCATAAAGGCGGCGTGACTTTGATTCAGGCTTCGGTAAGGAACTTGGGAACCTGTCGTCCCGATGCGGAGGGAGAAATCCAAGTGGAAGGACTCCACCAGGATGAGAGTACCGATGCGGGGCATAGGGGCGGAGACGTCCGTAGTGGGGTTGAGGGTCCTGTAATGGGGCTGGACCGAAGGGGCGTCATCGTCTGGCTTTATGCTGCGGGCAACCCGCAAGGGGAGGACCCGCATGGATAAGGCAAGCGGGCGATGGTCAGCGCCGGCGAGCCGCGTCGTGTGCCGGGGCAGCTCCAAACAAAACGCCGCGCCCGACGCCCTTGTTGTTGAACACCTGGCTGGGCGCCTTCGCCATGCTGCCCGCGCCCACGCCGTCATTGAAATGGCGTTGCAGGAATGCGGGACTGGCAGGCGCCCCGTAATGCATGACGGGCAGTGGGCTGCTGCTGCAGCCTGCGGCGGGAGTGCCTTGGCCACATGTCCAATTTTCCGGCGGCAGGTTTTTCATGAATGGGACCCTTGATGCCGGCGGAGGAACGCGTGCACGGCTTGTTTTAGGGCGCTGCGTAATGAATTCGTGAGACTGGCCGGCTGCGACCGTCGCAGCTCAGCCAGTTTCGGTCCGTCGCGCGAACATCATTCCTTGATCGTCAGTATTGCAGGGTCAGTGATGTAAATCCCTCTGACTTATCAGTGCTCAGTACGACATCCCTATCAAAGAAAAACTCTTCCCAGTTCTCGACCCATGTGACACTGTCAATTGTACCCGGCACGTGTCGCAACTCCCCTGTGTATACGGTAGTGTCGATCCAGTCCTTTTCCCATGCATCGTCACCTTTTGCTATGAGCTTGACTTTTAGGTGGCCACGAACGCCGCCTGGGAAGTCCTCATAATACGGAATGGCAGTACCGGATACCGATACGCCGATTCCATCTGGGCTCTTGAATGTCCAATAATAAGTCGCTAGTTCACCACGGTCCAGACGGGGTGTTCGACCAGGTTCTAGATTCAAGCGCTTAAGCAACTGATCATCGCGATAGATTTCTATCTTCATCTGAGTGTCGGTTCCACTCCACCAACTCTCGCCAGTCTTAATGGTCCAATCAATGCGGGTGACTTTAGACATGGTACTTTTCTCCAATTTAAACATCAGTAATAAGTTGGATGCCTTGCTGCCGGACGGCCTGTCGAATGCGAAGGGCCGGCAGTCCAGTCCCCCGCGAGAAATCGGCTAAGTTTGACAACATTGGTAAGTGACTTCGCGGCGCGGTCGGCGGCGCGGACGCAATGGTTTGCGGACATCAGGTGTCCTGCGCCCGATAGAAGGAAGACTCGTATTTTTCGACGCCTTGGTGCCGCTGCAAGCCATGGGTCTTACCCATGGAAGACGAAAGTGGAGCAGTACAGCCCAGGCCGACCAGGCTGTTGCCTGCTCCTTCGGATGAGAGGGCCTGTTGCGGGCCAGAGCCTGCGCGCCCAAGACTGGTGGCCGTTGGTTCCGCCATAGCAGTGACCGGCTGAATGTGGACCTTTCTGGGAGGCTGCAGACAGCACGGCCGCCGTTGGAAAGCGAGAGTGACGGCGTGGTAGGGGCGGCGGATTTCGCTCGTCCGAGGTCTCGCCCGCTGCCGTGGCCTGGTCTCATTGGAGGCGCTCCCATGTCATGCTTGTTCTTACCCTTCTCACACGCGGAGGCCCGCACACGGCGCCGGGCAATGTATGGAGCGTAGAAGATGGCAGAAGAAAAACAACTGCGCGCTGTTTCAACCTGATCTGCTTGCGGCTTTTATGCGGTGGGCCACCTCAAACGCTAGCCGCTGCAAGCGTGGTGGTGGTCACTTCGGGTGAAAGTGCCACCAGTCTCGATGACATCAGGCGTGTGTCCGTGCAGGCGAAACAGCCGCGCCCAGTAATGCGCGCAAGAGCATACTTCAATGCCGATCAAACAGGGCGACAACCGCGCAATGAGTAGTAGAGGGTCAGCCCATATCTTGGCCGCGGGCCTTTTCCGGCGATTTCATCGCCGCAAGAACACGATCACTCGAATCTGCCGATACGACAACCGAGCGGCCCGCAATGGCTTGACCACTTGAAGCAGCAATGTCGCGCGATTCCTCGTGCGCAAGCTGTCCGACGCCGTCGATGTTGCCAAGCAAGCCGCCACCGATCGATAGCGCGCTGGCGGCGCCGTGCGTGGTGCCGGACGCGTCGACCGTGGGGACGATAGTGACCGTGATTGGGGCAGTCGGTGACTGCTCGCGCGTTTCCAACATCGCCTTCCCGTTGGTCCGCGCTGCGCTGCCTCTCAGTGATGAAGACCTCTCGCCGGCGCCCAAGGTCGGCGATGCCGCTGCATGGTGGCACACCGTTATTGCCGTCTATCGCGCATCCAGCTCGCCGACCTTACATTCTTCCTGACCCAGGGCGGGGAGGCCGTTGCTTACTGGGGAGCGCGCGGATGTGCAATTGCAGTAGCCGCCAGGTTGGGGTAATCGTCCTTTTGCAGCAGATTGATACGGTCAGGCTTAAAAAGACGTTCTGGAACAATGACTTAGTAATCCTCCGTTTCGCGCTGCACTGTCCTTTCTTTGCAGATTGGCACGCTTGCCCACCGTCTCCGCCCTTGCGAAGCTGGCACACGGAGGAGGAGCCATGCTTAACGGATCGGCTACCTGCAGCGCGCTGATCTTGCGCCACTGCTGCAACGCCGTGTTGATCGCGCTGCCGCGGTCAGCTGATTGCGGTAGCCGATCCGCCAGCACTTGGGGGCTCTGTGCGTGCAGGAATGCCTTGAGTCCCTGACGAGACTCTTCCTCGCACCCATCCCTTCTCATGGTGTATTCGTGACGTGAGGTTGGCGCCTCTGAACCGGGGCACACCGTTTGAGGATGCGTTGCCAGCCATTGCGAGCCCGTACGGCCTCGGCAAGGATGGCGAGATATTCGCCGGGATCGACCCGGTCGTCCGGGGGCGGCAAGGCTTCGCCCTGCCGCTCGAGTAGTTGCTGCCGCAGCCTGGTGCTTGCAGCCATCGAACTGATGCGGCTATAGGCTTCGCACGCGTAAGCAAACGTCTCGCACCTGAAGTAGTCGATGTTAAGCAGGTACTCCTGGCGACGGCTCTCGCCCAGCCCAATGGTGGTTCGTTTGCAATTGTGGAAGACATGGGCTGCCTCGTGGACGACGAAATCTGCGAAGGGGGCGGTTTGCCGCGCTTGCCTCGGCTAGCGCTTTGCCGCCGCCATGCTTTTTACGCCGCCCAATCCCGCCAGCATAAGTAGTTGCCCCCATCGCCTACTCTGGAACATCCCTCCTAGGCAGAATTGAGCACGGCCGAGCGCTACAGTATGGACAGCCAGTGGTCTGCGCGCGACTCTTGCTCAGCGCGACCTCGTCCGCAGCGTCTAGCGTACTGAGGCCCTTCGTCTATCCTTTGCCCTATATTTAAGGAAGAAAATGCTCACTAAAGGCCCGTGATTCTTACGTGAGCATTGGTTTATGGTTGCTCGCGCTGCCGCCAAGGACTGTTGCGGGGCGCCGCCTTTTTGGTCAACATAGGAGCCGCTGCAGGTCACTGGGAGGCAACAGGGTGGCAACGCGCATCGTCGGGTTGGTGGCAGTCGGCGTCGACAAGATCGGCGTGCTTGAAAAGCTTAACGGTGCGGCCTCGGGCGCATCGAAGCTCGCCGGTTGGCTGCGCGCGCAATCGACCTTTGGCGTTACCGCCAAAATCAAGGAACTGACAGACGCATCAGGCTGCAAGGTCTCGGCTCGTGACGTGCAGGACGCCGTCCAGAGCCTGATCGAGCCCGGCGACCTAGATCTCCTCATCCTTTATTTCGCGGGGCACGGAATCGTCAAGTCGGGTGGCGACGAGCAAGTGCTTCTCACGGACGTAGAGCACTACAAGGACGAGGCGATCGCCATCGCGCCCACCGTGGCAAACGCCTGGTATTCGACGGTTCCCCACTTTGTCGTCATCTGCGATTCCTGCCGCAACGCGGTCGATCCCTTCGGTCCGCTCGGCACCGTCGCCGGAAAGCCAGCGCTGGATCGCCGGACAGTCGTTGGCGCTCGCAAGTCGAAGGTAGATGTGTTCTACGCCACCGAGCCGTCACAGACCGCGAAGGAGTACCGAGGAGAGGGATTCTTCACAGAAGTGCTGCTTGATGCGCTTAACCAACCGCCCGAAGAAGTGATCGAAAAGCTTGAGCCGGGGCTTGGCGTAGTTCCGGCCTGGAGCCTGGAGGACTACCTTGGGACCGAGGTGCCCCTCAGGGCGGAGCAACAGAAGCCACCGTTTTCCCAGACGCCCGACTTCCTTATCACGTCGCGAACGCCGAAGTTCATCGGCTATGTGACGACCGCGTCGCCGGCCGACCTCGGTTTTAGGGAAGGGCCGGCAGAAAGACCGGCGCCTTCAATCGACCGCGAAGCGGCAGCGCGGGCCGCGCGCACGCGCAACCTTGCTCTGGACGAGGTTTCGGCGATAGTGACGGCGAATTTCCCTATGAGCAGTCATTTCACCCTCACGTACGACGCCGGGCTTTCGGTGCATCGCAAGAACTTCGTCGGCAGTGAATATGGCAGACAAGCCTTCGAGACCCGAACAGGCTACAGCGTCTTGGGCGGTGCCGTCGAGAAGGTGCTTCTGTCGGGAGGAGGCGCCGGCGAACTTGCAAACACTGCGGAGGGACAGCGTTCGGTGGACGTCCGGCTCTACCCGCCGCCCTACTCTAGCCCTCCGCATGAGCAGCGCGGGTCAGTGGCCCTCTTCTTTAAGGGAGGCACCGTGTGCATCATGCCGATACTGCCAGGATATATCGGTACGCTGCATCTCATGGACGGGCGAGTCACCTCGCTATCGTTCGAGGTGTCCGCGCAACTTCGGCAAAATCTGGGCTATACCGACGCGGACCGGCGGTTCCTCTCGGAGCGACGTGCCTTGGCTGCGTCGCTCTCGGCCTCAGGAAAACTTCAACGGCTGGCGCGAGATGAAGGGCGGCTTCTTGCGGGCTACATACGGCAGAGCAAGCGAGCGGATCCCACGCTTGGCATTTACGCTGCCTATGCCTACGCTCTATCCGGTGATGACGATGGCTCGCGTTCCGTCTTCGACTGGATGAAAAGCTATGGCTCTCTCGAGCCGCACAACAAACTACCCCCCGCGCCGGTGCCCTTCGACGTGGCTATGCTGGCCGGCGTCCTCTCTCATGAAACGGCTCTCAGCAGTCCGGGTTTTGCACCCTTCCTGCCGATGATGACGCTCGGCTGGAGTGTAATGGAATCGTATGTGAGCACCGATTCGCTGCACGACACAATCATCGATGCCGGTAGGCACCGGTTGAACGCCGAGTGGACGACGTTTCGCTACCAGGATGTATGTCCTATGCTAGACGCATTTGAGCGCGGAGAGCTGAAATGAAGGTAGTCTTCGTCCATGGCAGGGCTCAAGAGAACAAGGTCGGGGCGGATCTCGAGGACTCGTGGGAACGAGCAGCCATCAATGGCTTTACCGCCGCGGGCTTGACGGCCCTCGCGCAGTTCGACGTGGTACTCCCGTATTACGGCGACTTGCTGTTTAACCTCACCGAAGAAGCGGGACGCGAGGCCTTCGGGACGCTCGTCGATCGCGGCGCCGACGCCTCTGCGCCCTCAGCCGAGGAGCAGCAGTTCACGCAAGACCTCGTGTTCGAGATCGCTCAGAGAAAGGGCATATCGCTCGAGTCAATCGCTCTCGAAGCGCAAGAGCCTGTGGTCAACCGGGGAGTCCAGAACTGGAAAGCTGTACTCGCCGCCCTGAGATTGCTGGACCGCGTTCCCGGCGTCAGCCAATCCGCAATTGAGCTCTTCACCCGCGATGTCTGGTACTACCTCACCAGGAAGGGCTTGCGGCTGCAGGTCAATGCCGCAGTCGACAAGGCGATTCCTCGCGACCAGCCATGTGTCATCGTGTCCCACTCCCTCGGAACCATTGTCGCCTACAACCTGTTGATGAGCCGGCCGCAACGGGAGAACGTCAAGGCATTCATCACGATCGGTTCACCACTCGGAATCGAGGCCATCTACTCTCGCCTTCCATCCGACGTCGGACCGCGCAGAGCGCCCGAAGGCGTGGGCTTCTGGTTCAATGCCCGCGACTCGGAGGATACAGTCGCCCTGTACGAGATTTCGACTGAGGTCTACAAGGGCTTGCCCGCAGTGCAGAATTACAGCGGGGCCCAGAACACCAGCGATAACCAACATGGCATCGTCGAGTACCTTGGCGATAAGGCCATCTCCCAAGCAATATACGCCGCAGTTCGGTAGCAGCGTGCAGGCGCTTGAGATGCTGCGAGCCCCGCTCGGGGACTCGCGCAGTGGAATGACTCGGAAGCCTGAAAAGAGCGGGAAGCACCACCTCAGTTGAGCGCCTACCGGTTTCGCGTCTTTCCTGGTTGCCCAGGGCGCCGTTGAACGCACGGACCTCACAAACGAGCGGTCCGCGCCTACTCGCCTATAGGGAGACCGCGCCAAATCGGGGGCTGATTAAGCGGCAAGGCGGTGTTCTTCTTCTCCGGCGATGGACGGATACCATCGGTCAACGTAAGACCGGAGTTGGTTATTGAGCACGGCCGTCCGGATTTGAAGCAGGTTGTGCGCGTGCCGAGGCCGCCAGGCCATCTGCTGCCGTTTGACGAATCGCTTGCTGACCACTTGGTTGACGGCTGACTCGACAAAACCTGATGCAATGGGCTCCCCATGCCGATAGCGGTCACCGTAGTTCACGATGAAGTGCCGATTGTTGTCGAGGTAGACAATGAACTCCTCGAGCTTGCCGAGGAGTTTGGCCTCTTCGGGGCTGGCCTCAGCTTCCAGATCCCAGCCCAGGCTTTCCAGTCGGCGCAACGCCGGATAGGCGCAGCCGTGCCACAGGTGCCATTTGGCGCCATGCAGCGCCTTGATCAATGCCGCGTTGGTCGGGCCGTCGCAGTGTGCCGGCCGGCCCTTGATCATCTGTTCGAGGTTCTGTACCCGCATGGCGATGTGGAACCAATCGAGAACGTACTCACCGCGGTCACCAAAGCCGAGTTGGGCAAACCGTACGGTATCCCCGCCGTCCGACAGGAAGGTGACCGGCTGACTGGGTTGCACACCTTCTCGTAGCAGGAAGTTCCACATACGATCGGCCGGTCGGCGCTCCAGCTTGTGCACGTAGGCAAAACTATGCCCGCCATCCTGATCCCGCAGGGACTTCCCGACGATCACTTCAAACCAGCCATCCTGGCGGCGCCGGTGACGGGCCAGCCGAAGGTAGCCGCCGTCAATGCCGACCGCGCGGATCGGACTGGGCTCCGGGATCTCAGACGAACCGACGCTCGCGGTCACCTCCGCATGCTGCAGGGCGTCGGTGGCCTGTTCTGCTTCCAGCCGGCGACCGAGCGTGGTGACCTGGCGCCGGATTGAGCTGGCTGCCAGCACATGATCGAGCGGCAATACCTCTTGCAGGACGTTGACGGTCAGACCATACGACATCAACGCTGCAAACTTGACCTCGAGATACCGCAGTTCTGGACTGACCCGCTCAGGCAGACAGCGGGCGACCGGGCTGAAGCTACGTGCGTCGCCCTGGCACCGCCGGCAGGGGTACAGCCTCGGACTGTCAATCGACAGTCGCCCGAACGCGCTCCGAAAGACCAAGTGATGGTGGCCCTTGCAAGTCAGCTGCGACCCGCACTTGGAACAAACGCTGGTCCGGGCAACTGCCTCGGCAACCTGTGCCGCGACCATCGTGCGCTGCAGCCGACCCAGCAATGATTTCGCCTCCTCCAGATGCAGGCCCAGCGAGCCCGCATCAAGGCCGTCTCTCTCGAACTGGGCTATTTCGGTGATGATGGCTGGCACGTCTCCATCGTCCTGCACGACGAGTTGCAAGCTGATACGCATGGCCGCCCTCCTCCATTGGAAACTGCGGCGACCAGTCTACCTCTCAAACTCTCGCAACCGATCATTGACGGTCTGACGGTCAAAGCGACGATCCAGCCAAGTCAGCCACCCGTCGACCTCATCGCGTAGGTCTTCCAGTGCGATTGGACCCTCGCGCAGAGACTCGAGCCAGTCAAGGAACTCGCACTCACTGTGTTCCTCCCTGGCCTCCAGATACCTCTCGATCCCGCCAATGTCCTCTGGCGGGCAAGGCCCGAAACCCGCCACGCAACAAGGCAGCCGACCAGTATGTTGCCGCAGCAGACGCCGCTCCACCCGTATCTCGTGTCGCCACCACGCGTTGAAGTCATACACATAGACGAAGCCTTCGTGTTCGCGGAGATGAAACGCGGTCAGCGGCAGTTCGTTCGCCACTGTGCAGAACTGCAAGATGCCCTCAAGAGCTTCGCCGTAACGCCTGCCACGAATGCTGAACTCGTGCAGATGTTCGTCGGCCCAGCCCATGACTACTTGGATGACATGATGCAATTGTCCGAGCGTCAAGTGCTCTGGAACGAGGACCCGCCGCCAAACCGGCGGGCTCAGGCCGCGCAGCGCAATTCGAAGTTGAAGAACGGAGATCGCCGGTCCAGGATCGGAAGCCATGCGCGCATTCTAGGTGCCTCATTGGCCTCTCAGCAGAAGCCCCATCGTTTGCCCCCGATTTGGCACGGTCTCCTATTTCGGTGATGGTGGCTGGCGTGCCTCCATCGTCCTGCTCGACAAGTTGCAAGCTGATATGCATGGCCGCCCTCCTCCCTTCTATGAGCACTGGTTTGTCAAGTTCCTTTGGAGCTAGCCGACCAAATCTTCCTACGTGCGGCGTAGTCTGAAGCCGTCTGTTGTGCGCGCGTCAGACGTGACGTCTGACCACCTTCTATCCGCCGGCGCTTGGCCAGCCTCATCCTGCATGCGCATTACGCCGGAATCATCAACCAGGAACATGCCCCATCTTGATAAATCGGTTGCATCAGCAACCCGGGAGGAGGACGGGCATGTTCACCTCAGACCGTTTGTGCTTGCGTAGTTGCCTGACCCGTTACCTCTTTCCTGCAAGCTTTTAGGAGGCCTACGCCGACTTCAGGCGTGCGCCTTCGGGAATCTCACCGTCTTTCAGATAGCGCCACAGCGCAATAGCCAGTCGCCGTGCGACTGCAACGATCGCGATGCGCCGAGCCCGCCGGTTTGGTCCCGTGCTCTGGGTGCGCTCGTTGAACCAGCGCGTAAGTGCACTGTCGGGCTGGTAACGCAGCCAGCACCATGCCATCTCGACCAGTAACGCGCGCACTGTGGCGCCGGTTGCTGAACTCCCTCCAGAACAGTTCGAGCGCGAGGCGCGACGCGCCCACTTCGCCAATCCCTTTCAGGCGCGCCAGGTCATCGCGTCGCTGGCGCGCGGGGGCGGGCAGGCTTGCCTGTCGCGTTTTCTCCAGCTCCGCGAGTTGCTGCTGTGCCAGCGCGAGCCGTTCGCACTCACGCAGCAACCGCCCGCGCATTTCGGGCGACAACGGCGCGCCGTCGTGACACTTCACCTCGTCACGGGCGAGCCGGCCGGCGAAGTGCTTGTGATCCACCTCATCCCAGCAGCCGAGCGTGGCCAGCAGTTTTCGCATCCGGTCGCAGTGCTGCAGCACTTCCTTCTGCAGTTGCCCGCGATCGCGCATCAGGTGCCGCGACGCTTCGTCCTGCGGCGATGGGACGTGAACCACGTGCATGCGGTCGCGCTCGCCACGTAGCCATGCGCGCAGGTTGATCACCAGCTTGATGGCATCGAGCCGGTCGGTCTTCGCGCGTCGCTTGTGGCGTTCGACGGGAATGCTGGCTGGATCGATGACGTAGCACTCGATGCCGCGCCCCTGAAGCGCACGACAGATCCAAAATCCGTCCTGGCCGGCCTCGTAGCTTACGACGACGCGCACACCTGCTGGCAGCGACCACTTGTCCTTGTGCTGTTCGATCAGGTCCAGCACCGCCTGCAGACGCGCTACGGCTTGCAGCTGCGCGACCGTATGCACCGCAGGCTGCTCGCGGTGCCCGTCGTGTAACGCGACCTTCCACTTCGCGGCCGCCAGTTCGAGCGAGACCGCCAACACGTCCTCGATACTCGTGTATGCCTGATCTGTACGCATGACGCTATCTCCTGTGAGCCAAGCACGACACGCTGATTCTAAGCAGGCTTGTCCCCTGTCTCATAGGATCTTGGAAGCTGCGGCGACCAGTCTACCCCTCGAGCTGTCGCAACCGATCATTGACGGTCTGACGGTCAAAGCGACGATCCAGCCAAGTCAGCCACCGGTCGACCTCGTCGCGTACGTCTTCCAGCACGATAGGCCCTGCGCAGCGACTCGATTCAATCGACGAACTCATATTCACTGTGTTCGTCCCTGGCCTCCAGATACCTCTCGATCCCGCCCATGTCCTCGGGCGGGCATGGCCCGCAACCCGCCACGCAACGGGGCAACTGGCCAGGTTGGTGCCGCAGCAAACGCCGCTCCATCCGTATTTCGTGGCGCCACCACGCGTTGAAGTCATACACGTAGACGAAGCCTTCGTGTTCGCGGAGATGAAACGCGGTCAGCGGCAGTTCGTTTGCCACGGTGCAGAACTGCAAGATGCCCTCATGAGCTTCGCCGTAACGCCTGCCACGAATGCTAAACGTGTGCAGATGTTCGTCGGCCCAACCCATGACGACCTGGATGACATGGTGCAATTGCCCGAGCGTCAAGTGCTCGGGAACAAGGAAGCGTCGCCAAACCGGCGGGCTCAGGCCCCGCAGAGCAATTCGAAGCTGAAGGACGGAGATCGCCGGCCCAGGATCGGAAGCCATGCAGGCATTGTAGGTGCCTCCTTGGCCTCTCGGCAGTGGTCCGGCCGTCAGCCCCCGCTTTGGCGCAGTCTCCCAAAAGCCTTACCGCAAGCCGATGCCGAGCGGCTACCGCCAGATTTCGCACGCAAAGTACGTTGACCCCCACCTCCATCGCGATCTAGCGTTGGTGTGCTTCTTTCACCCGCTTCTCGAGTTCCGGCATCAGCTGCTCCACTGCCCCGTTGTCGACGTTGTGTCTTGTGTGCGGGAGAGGCAACGTAATACGTGCGATGTCGAGCGCAGACACGAACCTCGCATAGTTACTGGCTGGGATTTCGGCTCTCATGGCCGCTTCCTTGCCAAGATTCATCGCCACATCTCCGCAGTCGCCGCAGCAGAAGATCCATTTCTGAGCGTCGTAGAACGTAGGGGTTCGCACTCGAAACGCCCAAGAATTCTTATTGCTCCGGCGTACGGTTTCGAGCTTGCTGCGTGAGCAGGTGGGACACGTCCACGAATCGTCGACTTGCGACCACTGCCTAACGGAACCGCCTGCCTTCGCAAGATAGCTAATGTCCTTGGCTTCAGGGGGCGACTCCGGAGGGGCATGGGTAATCTGTCTCCATGCGTCCGGCTCCATTTGCTGTTTCCGCCTCTCTCCGGTCAAGGCTCTCGCCACACCAGGCGCTCCGTACATGGATTCAATGTTATCGGCGAACTTATACCTTGTCTCGGCACGGTGAGCCTTAGGCAACTCCTGGTACCAATGTTTGTCGCTCGCCGCGATTGCGACAATATCCCGCACAACCATCAACCGCTTCGCGAATGTTTCCTGATGTTGCGCCCAAATTTGCTTGGCCACTTCGACGTCAAGTTCGTGAGGCTGGTTTGCCTGGGGCCGAATGAACTTCTTGATTTCCTGCGGCGAGAACGAGAAGGCGGGAGGAATGCCAATCTGCCTCTTTGCAGTGCCATCAGCAGTATTGCAGTCGTCGCAGACGATGACATTGTCAAAGACAGACACCACACCGGCGGCTCGTTCGGCAAAGCGCCTTGCGGTTTCATCGGCAAGCTGAACCTTGTGCGTTTTGCACTGCGCCTCGAACTCTTTCTCCACCAGATCCTTCATGTGATCATGGTGTTCGACAAGCCTGCACATCAGCTCGCCCTTTCCGTTGAGTCGCGCAATCTGCGCCTTCTCTCTACCGCATGCAGGGCAGTTCCACGCAAACTGCGGGGTACACACCCATGCGTACGTCATGTCGACATCAGTTGCATCAAAGTGCTTGAGCAGCGCCTCGGTCAGTGGGGACATCACCCCGTCCAAATAAGCACGCCCAGCCTTGACATCATTGATCAAGCGCTGCCGAGCCGCATTTTTGCGAGTCTCATATTCTTCAACGTCCATGTTCCTATTCACTGTTCTGGGTCCGCGTCACGGATGCGTCTCCAATGGAAACGAAGTTGCTAGCCCCCTGTGGCCCAAGCGGTTGATGGAACCAGTGTCGTGTCCCGCCTAGACACGAAAGTGTTCGGGATCCTGGCCCCCATTCACGTCACGCTGCAACCAATCTGGTCGTTCGCCAATGCCGTCCCACGTCATGCCCTTGCCTATCCGATATCGGACTATGTTGCTGTGTTCTTTAGGAGCGAGTTGCCGGAAGCATCCGGTATCGCTGAGGTCGCCGAGTGTCACACCGTAACGGGCCATCTCGGTTCGAACCTGCAAGATGGCATCCGCGCGAGCTCGCAACCTGTCAGTCACGTCGAACGAGACGGACTTTGCCGACGTCCACACGGCGCTTCCCCATAAACCAGGACCTTCCCGGCCATCGCCTGAGCAGCAGAGCGCGAGGCCTTTGGCCTCAGCGGCCCGACCCCGAGGTACCCTCCTTGAAGAGGTCATCCGGAATGGTGTCCCTCCTCGGTTGTCGATGACCTCCAGAACAAGGAACGCATCGAATTCGGGCTCGTCAGCGGGATGGTGGATCGTTTCAAGATAGCGCTCACCGAATTTCAACTGTGCGGACGTGGTCGCAGGCCAGCCCCATGCGCTGCATATCAACGTACCACCCGTGCTTGGCCAATTCAACCATTGCTCGACGGTACGCAGGAGGAAGCTCCTTAATCGCGAACTGAATTGCAGTTCCTATAACCGGAGCATTGGTTACCCACCACTCCTGCATCTGCCTGAAGGCGGATCCAATGGCAACCCCAATCTCAACAATGGAACTTCCTAGAGTTTTCCACTGGTCGGGGCTTGTGCCTGTGGGCTGCGGCAGTACTGGCTCGTCTTTAGGCGCGTCCATGCTAGTCGAAAACTAGAAGCGAAAAAGGCCATTATCCTCCAAGGTCACCGACCAGCTACGCAGCCTCTTCCATTCCAACAAAGCCACGATCACGCAGCAGCTCATCCACATACTGCATTGCCTTTGCCTGCTCGCCGATTTCGCCGTTAACACCCTTTCTACCCCGCAGGAGCAACGCCAGGCGCTCGCTATGCTTCGGAGCGGTTTGGCGGTGAATCCCGGACTCCTCTGACAGTCGCTCCACCGACACCTTTTTGCCGCCGGCCATGCCGGGCGCCGCGAAACAGCCTGCCGCGAGGAGGTGCTCGTAGGTCAATCCGAGGCGGGCCATCTGGGACTTGATCCACAGGACCGCGTCAGCGCGGTCGCGCAAGCTTCTCCTCCAGGATCCGCGCCAGTGGCGTGCCGGTTTGGACCAGCGTATCCACGATGGACGTCAGTTCCGCGCTATCCAGAAGCTCCTGGGGTACCGGAGCGCTTAGGATGGCCTTCTCGACCCAGGCGCATACCCGGCGCCCAATGCCGTAGTCGTTCCAGAACTCCGTGTTTGCACCCTGCGCCCGCCACCAGGCACTGACCACTTCCGCAAGGAACGTCAGTCGATGCACTTGCGGCTGCACCTCAAGCAGGCCAAGTATCGCCAGGGCGACGAAGGTGGACGGCGCGGCTTCCACGGCCAGTCGCGTGAGCATCGGCAACAGGGCGTCCGCTCCCTCAGCCCCGGGCGGACGGACATAGCAGCGAGGTCCCTTCCCGATCTCGTATTCCCCCATGAACAGCGCGGCGAGTGCGCCAGTGAGATGGATTTCCGCGCTGGTCGAGCGCTCCGACGTGAGTCGCTTCCACGCCCAGAATTCCCTGATGCGCGACGCCAGGGTCTCCCGTACCAATAACACTAAGGAACCCGACACGAGCCCGTCGTTCAGCCAGAGTCTGTCGAGCTCATGCAGCACCGCGGTGGTGGCGTCGAGGAAGCGATCTTGCGGCAACTGGGCGACGCGCTGGAGGACCAGCTCGCTGATGCCGGCATCACCCATCGTGGCGGCCGCGGTGGTCGCTGCAGCGAAATACGCGTCGTTCCATTCATGCGCGCGCTCGCCAGGCTCTTCATCCTTTTTGCATCCGACACCGTTCGCGCTTGCCGTCCACGCCCAGCAGTGGTGCACCAGGCCGCGCAACCTCTCGGGCGCGTCGCGATACCAAAGGTCTTTCGCGAGCGACACCCAATGCGCCGCCGCGCTCGAGTCCAGCGCGTACTCGCGTGGCGCGGGTGGCTTTGCACGCTGTCGTCGCGGCACGCCCAACGGGATCCCGGCACGCACCTTCGGGGATCTCGGGTCCGGCAGCGTCGGCCAGCCAGGCTCGTGCCCCTCGCCCGACAGCCATCGCAATTCCGCCGCGACCGCTGCCCGCAACCTGTCACATTCCGCGTCTTTTCGGGCGTTTTCTTGCGCCTCACGATGGGCACGATAGTCCTCGACGCTCTCCCAATCCACTAGATCGCGGCTTGGCAAGGCGTAGGTGGTCGAGGTCAGGCCCAGGCGCATCAGCGTCCGTAGCATTGCCGGTGGCACGGATCGCTGCGCAGCCGCCTCGGCCCGTAGCACCCCGGCCATGCCCGTATCGTGCTGGACGGCCGCGTGAAGCAGGCGTTCCAGTGTCGTCGGCTGAGGGTCGGCACGGTAGGCCGCCAACAGCCCGACAGCCGCGATCGATCGCGGGTTGTACGGCAGTTGCTGGACCATGCCCCGGGCGTCCGGCTCTCCTTGCGCCGCCTCCGCCAGCAACGCCTGTGCCCACTCGCCGTGCTGGGTTCTCAATGCCGACGTGCCGTCTCGCCACACCAGGGCGGCGACGATGAGCCGCGTCTGACCGATCCATTTCTGATCGTCGTCGTCCCCTGCGACCGTATCAACCTGTTGGCGCATGGCCCATTCCACGCCCTGTTCGAGGAGTTCGGAGGAACAGGGTGGCTCAGTGAGCGCGCGCATCATTCTTCCGCGCATCGCCAGGTCGGCGTTGCCACGGTCGGCCCTCTCCTGCAAACCGGCGCGTAGCTGCGCTTCCTGCGCGGGGAGGTGATAGGTGATCCTCGTGCCGTTCTCACCCTCGGCCCTGAAATAGTTGGAGGGGTCCAACAGATTTAACGCGCTCATGGCAGCGTATGCGGGATCAGTCGGGTCGCTCCCGCTCTCCGGCGCACCAAGCCGTTCCGCCTCCTCACGCAGGCGTTGGCGCATGCTTTCTCGTGTCTCAGCAGGGCCGTTGAAGCCAAAATTCGCCAGCACGTCGTCAAGCGCCATTTGGCGCGAGCGGCGGGTGCGCAGATCCTGCAACCTCACCTGGCCCGCCGGCTCCGGCCGCACCCACGCGTTTAGCCCCATGTCACCCATGAGGTCGTGCGCGTACCGCTCCCTATCAAGCGCCAGCAACTCGGCCGATGCGGCGAACGGTGCCAGGCAGTCACGCGTCGTGGGCCAGTGCGACAGCATCACGTCGACCGCGACGAGCAGATTTGCCGCCGGCGTGCCCTCCGGTCCGAGTACGTCATCAATGACAGCTTGTGGATCATCTCCGGCTTCGATGCGCCGGTGCGCCCAAGCCTCCAATGCCATCAGGGCCGACGCCACAACCTGGCTATCGTGCGCGCGCGACCACGCGTAAGACCGTTGCCATGGGAACGAACGTGGACCGGTGGCCAGCACGACGTCAATCCGATCGTCAGCGGGCGGACGACCGCGGGTCCGGTACTGGATGGCGTGCGCGACGACGGCACGGATCAGACGCAGTCCCTCCTCCGGGTTCGCCTCGAGCAGGCCGAGAAACGGCGCCCGTGCCGGCGAGGCCGGGAAATAATCGGTGCTCCAGCGAGAAAAAGGCTCTCTCGGAAGACCGCGGTCGCGATCGTCGTCCCCTTCGGGCAAGGCCGCCAGAAAGAGGTCCGCCACGGCGTGCGGAGCCGCCTGGGGCGCGCTGCCCAGGAACGAAATCAGTTGACGGAACATGACGTGGCGATGGGGGTGCGCCTGCCATCCCTGCAGGTAGGCCGCCGCATCGTCTGGGCGCAGCCTGCACCACAGCAGGAAGGCCATCCGCAGATTACCCTCCTGCACGGCAGTCATGGACAAGCCTAGTACATCCATCGCGGCCATGCGCGCCTTCAAATTCGTGACGGCCGGATGGTTCCTTGCCTCGACATCGGTAAGCCACGCATACAGTCGCCCAACCAGGAGCGGCGACAGGGGGTCCTGGCCCAGGGTCGCGCTGCACCAGCGATTGTAAAGGTCGACCAACGGTGGCACCGCACCGTGCGGAATGCCGTCCGCGAGCTTGAGCGACCAAAGCAGGAGGTTGAGCCAGGACGGTCCTCGTGGCGCGACCAGATCCGCCGGCAGCTTGGTCACGTCCACGCCCGTTGCCGCCCACAAGAGCGCGGCCGGCTGCGAGTCCTCCGTGATCACCGCACGAACGAGATCCCCGAACAATGCCGCGTTGTCGGCCGCAAGCGCGGGTCGACACCCTTCGAGGGCGTCGTGTGCGCGCTCCGAGCGCGCCAGTGCCAGCAGGACGGCACGCTTCCATGAGCCGTGGGCCTGAGGCCGGTTAATCCGGTCGAGCAGGGCTTTCCACCCGGCCATGCCGTTCGCAGCTTCCGCGTGCAGCCGTGCCGCGAGCTCTACGCCGCGCACCAGTCGCATCGGCGCCGCTTTCGCAATATCCAGCGCATTGACGTGCTCCGGCTCTTCAAACAGCAGGCAGCCGATCGCCCAGTCGCGCAAGACGTCGTGTGCCGGTTCGATGAGGATTGCATTGACCGCCCGGAGGGAGCCCGTTTCCATCAAACCCGCCACCGCCTGGGGGGATGCGGCGCTGGCGTCCATTGGCTCGGACGAGGCGATGGAGTGGACCGCCAATGCGCGAAGCAGGCGTTTGCGTTCGAGGCGTTCTGCGCCGCGACTCGCCGTGTCGCCCGTCTCCCACCATTGCCAGGCCATCTGCACCTCGCTGAAAGGCGCCGCAGCATCGGCTTGCACGCTGCGCGCGAGACGGTTGAGGCGGTACAAGTTCCTCACGACAGCCTTCGCGGGATGTCCAGGTGCCAGCAGTGCGGCAAGGGCTGGTCCCGCCTGCTGCAATTCCGCCACCTCGTCGTCGGTCAATTCTGGAATCAGGTAAGGTGGTGCCACGCCCAGTTGCTGCAGGGCCGCGGACGGCAGCCAGGCAGCGGCGTCCGCGTCAAAATCAGGGCGCGCAGTGGCGACCACACGAAATCCGCGAACCTGTGCCGCCGCGCTGATCAGGTCCACGACGGTCTGCTGTTCGTCAGGCCGGTCGAAGCGGTCGAGACCGTCGATATACAGCGTCCCGCCACCACCGCCGGCGAGGTCGGTCAGCAGCTCCAGGGCATTGGCCTCGCAGCCGAGCTGGGCCCTTAACGCGGCCCACCCGCCCCCGGGGATTCGATTGGGGGCCACCACGACGACCCGCGATTCGGGTTGGACACGCTCGACCATCTGCATCAGGACGCCAGACTTGCCAACCCCGCCCGCGCCTTGGACGACGAGATAGCGGCCATGCTCAAGTGCGGACAGCGCGCCATCCACATGTCCTGTGCGGTCGATCGTCGCCGTGCCGATGTGCGTGCTGATCGTCGCAAGCGCATTGCGCGTGTTTTCGGCAAGCTGCTCGCGCGCGCCGTGCAAACGGCGATCCCCGGCGAACCGGTAGTTCCGCTCGCTGGTCAAGCGATCTACCAGCGTCGCACGGTCCAAATCGCCGCCCTTGGCGTCCGCTTCCAACGCTATCAGTTGCAAGGTGTCCCATAGCTCTGCCGCCCGGCCAGCCTCCTGCGCGGCCAACAGCATGGCACAACGCTCGCGGGCCAGCTGCCCACAGGCCGATCCCGTCTGTTCGCAGTCGAACGCCAGCACCTGAAACCGGGACAAGAGCAGCCACACGTCGGCGTCCTCGTGCGGGGCGCCCGCCTTCGCCATATGGCCACGCAATGCCGAGACGAAATCGCGCATCCCTTGGTGCGCGACCTTTGGTTGATTCAGCCGGGCAAAGAAGGTCACCGAGTCTTGATACTCGCGTGCCCAGCGCAGCGTTTCCTGGACGTACTGCTCGATCGCTGTAGAGGTGCGTGCAATCGCCACGGCCAACTCGTAGCGCGTCGTCTGGAAGTCCGGCTTGCGCATGGCTCGACAGGCCAGAGCGACGACGTCCGCAAAAACCGTGTCGCTCGCCGTGAAGGCGACCGTGCGTTTGGCCTGCACTCCCAGCGTCGCCGGCTCTCCGCGCCGGTCGTGGCCGGTGACGATCACGTCATCCATCGGGTGGTCCAGACTCGCCCGCTGAAAGGCAACCCGCGTGACCACGACGCCGGGCAGGCCGCGTGCCTCGCCACCCGACAAAAGCGGCAACAAGTACTGGGCGCCAACGTGCCCTTCCAACAAGGCGCCGGCCGGACCGGCGGCGGCGGGACTGGCTTTTGCCGGCGCGCCATCGATGAGTCGCGGCGACGGCGCTTGCTTGGGATCTGATGGCATCTCAGACATTTGGCGATGCAAGGATGGACCAGTCGCCATCTTAATGGGTGTTGAATGGTGCCGGCAGCCTCTTCAGCTATGGGGCGTGCCAAGATACGGGGAATCCGCTATCACAAGGGGCATCGGCCGCAGATCGATCCGTGGCCGATGCCGAGATAACCGGCGGCGCTACCCGACTCGGTAAAACCCCACGCTCTGCCCGGCATTGACCGCGCGCTTCAGCCACGATGGCATCTCGCCCTCCCCGTCCCAGGTCAGGCCTTCCGCGTTGCGGTAGCAGACCACCGCCGGTGGCGCTGGGGGTGGCGGCGGTTGGGGCGGCGGCGGCTCGAAGCACCCCGCCGCTTTTAGCTCTTCCATCGTCAGCCCGTAGTCGGCCATCTGAGCCTGGATCCAGCGGATCGCCGCCACCCGCTCAATCTTTGCTGTCATCGCTGCTGTCGCTTCTGTCACTGCTCTCGCTGCCATCTTCCGGGGTGAGGGAGGCCGTTGGCGCCCCCTGATTGTCGCCCAGTTGTTCGCCTGGTTTGTCGCTTGGCTGTTCGTTCGGCGCCCGGCTCCCGGCCTTGCGCCGCCGCCTACCCCCATCTCGCTCAGGCGGCGCCAGCCGCAACTCTGCCAGCAGCTGGCGCACCAGAGCCGCTTCCGCTTCGGCGCGCTCGGCCCGGCGCTGCGCCGCCGCGAGCTCCGCCTGCACGGTGTCCAGGTCGCTGACGGATTTGCGCTGCGCCTGCTCGGCCATCGCGAGCCGATCAGCCAGCGCCGCGGCCTGGGCTTCGAACCGGGCACGGGCCTCGGCCTGCGCCACGGCCGCATCGCGCGCGCCTCGCTGCGCGCCGCCACCAGAGTCTGGACCGCCTCGGCGGCGATCTGCTTGAGCGACTCCGGCAGATCCGGATGGTCGATGGCCACGCGCGTGTGCCCACGCAGCTCCTGCCAGAACGCCTGCAACACCTCCGCGGGCGTGCCCATGCTGCCCTTGCGCACCAGGCTGTAGAGCTTGTTGCGGTGGGCGTGATGCCGTAACGGAAGAACAGCAGGCCGCAGACCTCGCGGTACAGCGCGCGGGTTTCGGGAAAACGCCCGCGCAGCTCGGCAATGTCGTGGGCCAGGGCGGCCCGCAGCGCAGCGTCGGACGCCCCTGACCAAGATTCGCAATTATGCGCTGCAGCGCATAAGGGCGCATCTTGGTCGTAGGCCTTCTTGAGACCCCGTCCGAGCCTGATCCAGGCGGCTCCGCCTGGCTCCATTACGCCGAAGATGCCCGGCTCCTTTACGCCGGCGATCGACAACAAGCATACCGCAAGCGCGCGCGAATAGCTCCAGGATGTGATCAGCGTTCCCGCCCCGTCGCGCCCGAATCGGCCAAGCCAAGCAGAAGCAGTCAGCCGAGCCGATAGATACTTGACTTTAGCTTGCCAAGCAATGCGACGAGCTCAGTCTTTGAATCATCTCCCTGCGCGTCGGCGAGTATGTCGTTCATCCGTCTATGGAGTGCTGCGAGTTCGCCGTTGACACTGTCGATAATCGTCGATCGCTCGATATCGGCAAACTGCAGTTTCTCGTACGTTTCTGTCCCCGGGTTGCTGGTCGGGTTGTACTTTACGAAGCAGATGTCCTCGGTTGCGAGGTGCACCAGGTTGAGGTGGTCGCCGTAACGGAATCCGTCCGCGATGGGCTCAATAATCCGGATTCCTTGGGCAAGCGTCCATTTATCAACGCGCGCCGCTTTCCATAGGTTGCAATCGACACAGCCGATTGTGAGATTCCCCAAGGAAAAAGTCTGCGCCGGGAAACTCGCCTTCGGATAGACGTGTTCAATATGCCATCCAAATCCGTAACGGCCAACGGCGCGTCTGCAGTAAGCGCAGGCCCTGGAATGCTTGAGCTCCAACTTTCCGACGCACTTCTTCTTGATCGACTTGAATGCGTCAATCTCATCTTTCGTGAATGTAAGCGACAGCTTCTTCTTATTGAAAAGATGCTCGGGCTTTGGCGATGAAAAGCAAGTCCATGCTTGAGTACCCGTCAACGTCCGGTTGGCGATATAGCCCAAAAGCTTGCGCAGGGCGTCCTTCTCGGCGTCAGTCTTGGCCAAACTTATCATTGGCCATTCTCCTCAACAACCATCGTCGGCGCGTGATTCCTCAGGACGTTGAGCGCTGCTTGGATATTTTCCTTGTCTTCGTCGGACACGCCGAGTTTTCCACTCATTGACTCGAGCTTATCGACAATATCCTGAACCGCATCGGGCTGCTCAAGCGCGTCAAGCACGGACTCGGCAATCTCAACGTCGACTGAGATCGTACGAAAGGTCGCTGTATTGAAGTCCTTGAGCACAAGTCGCTCGTGACTTGAGATTTCACCAAATTTGTGATATCGGAATGTCAAATCCGGCGCTTCCTTACCCTCATCTCGCTCGAGCACGACGACTGCTGCATCCGAGCTATCGACCCTAGCGCCCTCCGAGATTATCACTGGCGAGTGGGTAGCAACGACGACGTGATAGCGTTTGAGCCCGCCAAAAATCGCGCGAAGCCGCTCGTGAAAGCCCATCTGCCAATGCAGGTGCAGGCTAATCTCTGGCTCGTCGATAAGAATCAATGCTCCTTCCTGGGCGACCGCCAAAACTTTGGCGTAGGTCAGCGCTCGGTTCTGCTCACCAGTACTCAGCTGATCAAAGTCGATCGTAACGCGCATGCCATCGCGTCTCCGAATGAAAATTCGGACATCTGGGTTCAGATCTAGAAACTTTTGAAGGACGGTCGCTTGGACCGTCGATAAGCTTGAGAATCGCACCTGCTTTCCAAAGAAGCCGGTTACGATGATTTGTTCATTGCGATTCAGGAAGGACGAGATTGGAGCATTTTTGAGCTTTCGACGATCAACGAGCTTCTGTAAGTCGATCTTGCCACTTTCCGGTACGCGTATCGAAAACATGAAGTCCATCGCAAGGCTCTGTTCGAGCCGGCGCACCACGCTCTTGTTGCGCAGAATCCCTTTCAGAATGATCTTAGAGAGCTGCCGATCGATTGCGGCATGAAACACCGCATTGCCTGAAGTGCGAGCACCGAGGTATTCGATGCGCCCCCGGTTAGTCAGCGTGAAGCGGTCGTAAACCGCGTTCGAAATGCACCCAATGACATGTGCAGCCGAATCATCCCTATCACCGAAGTAGCCGGCTAGCCTGGCGAGCTGGCGACTTTTCCCTGTCCCGTTGTTGCCAATGATGTAGGTGAAATGCGGCCCGTCGCCCGATCGCAACGACATCTGTATTCCGTCCACCAAAAACCCGAAGAGTCCTTCATCCGGTGCTTGCGGCGTATCGACCGCCTCCACACTTTTCACATTCATACTTGTCCCTCGTTGCCTTGTTCTTGGCAAACCAACTCTTATCCCAGACCGCACATTACCGCGGAACTATCATCGCTTAAGTTTTGACTAGCGCTTAGAAACCGGGACATCCCTGAACGCGTCGCGGTTCAAAGCTGACATTGAAGAACCCTTCTGCTCACAATACTGCTGATTTAAGCTCCAGTGCCGATATAATCCAATCACGTTCGAACGGTGTGAGCTCATCTGACTGACTCTGCGCTAAGGCTGCAAGCTTCTCGGTCAGAGTTGCTTTGTCTTCATCAACGTGAAATCGTTCAGAAATCTGAATCGGGATTCCCTCTTCATCAAGGTTCTTAAGTATCTCAGCCTTAAACCATCTACTTAGCGACTGGACGAAAGCACTGTAATCTGCTGCCCTGCCACTCGCTCTGACAAAGGCCTCAACGAGTGAGAACCACTGGGGAAGGCCATACTCGCAAGCACGGAGGAATCGGAATACATTGTCGTAACTTTCTGGCTGCCCTATGTAATTTTCATCGTACTCATTCAAAAACGCCTTCATGCTGCGAGCTTTCCTGAGAGCATTGATGAGGTACGTCAGCGAATTCACCGTATATGCACCAAATTCGCTGGCCTTCCTGACCTTGCATACAACGGACACAATGGATTTTATCTCGGGGTAACGCGGAAATCCGGCCCATGCAATTGGCGCACCTTGCGCAAGGGCCTTAGAGACCTCGGCTTTCAATGCCTGGGCGCTTTCAAGGCCCAACGAAGCAGCAAGCTTTAAGCTGGCTCCATCAAGTCCCAAGATTTCCCGAATCGATGTCAAACGATTATCCGTGGAGGCCTTGATCGACTGTTCGTCGAGTTGCACGACATAATCCAGTGGCGCCGCGTCCTCGTCCCCGAACAGCGTAGGATAAACTTCCATCTCCTCATGAGCTGGAGTCTCGTTGAACAAGAAGACCTTTCCTACATGATGCTGTCCGAGACGCCCTGCCCGCCCCTTAATGTTGGAGTAGGTGAAGAAGTCGTACGGTGCCTTGTTGATATTCTTATCGAAGATGAGCACCGTTTTCGCCGCAGTGTTAACCCCCTCGATAAGCGTCGAGGTACAGAATAGGACCGGCAGCGTCCCCTCGTTGAAGAGCCTTACCATCTGCGATGCAATGGCCCTCGGAAGTCGACCATGATGCACACCGAAGCCGTACTTAACGGTATACACCAGAGACCACTTTTCTCCGACGTTTTCGGCCAGCCATTCGGAGAACTTGCCCGCGGTGTCAGAAACCGCCATCCCTTCGGCGGCCTGGTTTGCGATCTTATTCGCTCTATCGGGCGACGAGACAAACACGAGAGCAGGCCAGTTGTCTTCTTCTCCAATCTCGTCCAACAGCCGCTCTTCCTTGTTGTCAGTACTCCTTAGATCAAAGGTGTCGACTGCGACCGTGGAGAACCTGGTCCTAAGGAACTCGAACTTCCATTTCCCACCCTCCGAAAATCTGACCCCGTCAATATTCGGGCCCAGGAAGAAAAACTGCTTCGATCGGTTAAGAAGTTTGTAAACTGCTGCATTTAGGGTGATGCTTCTGTCATCTCTTCTGCTAGGATCGAGCTTGTAGAACTCGTCGACGACTGTCAGGTCGAGCTTTCCTAAATCGGATCGATGAATCAATCGCTCCTGAGCGCCCAGGAAAATAGTTGGCGCCCCATCGGGGGCCTCCTCTCCTGGATGCATAATGAGGAAAAACCGGTCTCCAAAGCGGCGCCGCAAACGGCGCCGAAACTCGTCCAAAAGCGCGATTGTTGGTAGCACTATCGCAACTCGCAAGTATTTGCCAGATGCCAGCAACGCATCCACCAGCAAGCTTTTGCCAAAACTAGTCGGTGCGCTTAGTATCAGATTGCGGCCAGCGAGTAAATCGTTCAATGCTTCAATTTGCTCCCGATGAAGAGTTACTCCATCGAGCTCGGGAACGGTGACTGCTTCGGCCAGCAACAGGTCCGGCTCAGACGCAACATCCTTGTCGATGTAGTTCCACAAACCACAGGCCCTAGCTAAAGAGCTTAATGGTTCACGGAATGAAATCAGCTCGGGACGGTCAGAGATGATATCGGCAAGCCGAGGAACTACTTCAAGCACACCAGGGTTATCAGATGCCTCCGTTTGCACTGCCGACGCTGCTTTCTGTAGGACCTCAAAAACCTTACCTTTCAACGCAGCTCCGCGCAATGCGGAGATAGACAACCATTCTTCGCCGGAGATGTGCATGGTCAATCCTCGATGATAAGGCCTTTGAGTCGCTTATCGAATGCTTTTGCCACTCGCTCTTTGGATTCCAGCGGAACATAGATGAGGTGCATCTTGATTTGTTGAGGCAAGCCTGATTGATTAAGCTTGTCGCGCAAAACATTCAATTCTGTCAGCACACTCCCGACGTAAGCCTCTGTATGGGACTTGTGAGCCAGAACAGCATTGCTGTCGCAGGCAATACACACAGGAAACACTGCATTCTGAAACAATGCGTCAAGTGAGGTTTGGCTAGCGAGAAGCTTGCGAATTGCCTGCGAGTGCGGTATGTCTTTCGAAACCTGGGGTCCAAGAAGCAACTTTTCGTGCTTGAGGAATCCCGCGTTAATATGAGTCTTTACCGATTGAATAGCAGCTGATACCGCATCGATACCGTCCTTATAGAACTTAGACTCACCCAACCAAATCTCGAAGCCGGACTCGCCAACATACCTTACATGGGCCATGTCGAACGACTTGACGACATCATTCGATGATGTCTTGTAAAAGACCCGGGGGGCAAGTGGAATCGTTCCAAAGAAGTCACGACAGATAGCGTGAAGTGCAATCTCACCTAGTTCACCACGCTTGCCGTACTGATCGGTTGAATAGACCCGAGCGGCCGCTTGTTTGAGCCGGACGTACATATTGCCGTGATGTACGTCTAGCTCCTCCTCCATCAACGCATAGTCTGGCATCCACTCGATAAGGTGATCTGCCAGAGCGCTGCAGCGCCACTGACTAATCTCGAATCCCGCACAGTAACTATCGTGTAGCCAGGGCACATCATTGGAGTGCAGTCGCGTGAGTAAGCGATCAGGCAGGTTGTCATGCTTCATGACGTCTTATGATTTGGCCGGAAGGGCGTCTTGGGCTAAACAGGCAGTCCCAATGTGAGCAGGCCAATATTCCCGCTGTTGATGCTACTCATATCCCCTCTTCAGCAAGTCTTGTGTCGTGGCCATTGTGTCTTTGTTGGCCAACGCGTAATAGGAGTGATTTTGGGTTGATGCGCTGGGAAATGCAATACACCGCTACCGAACCCTCTCCTCCTGGGCCGTGGTTGAGCTCGTCGCAAACAAATCGTCGCGACTGCCAATCCGACCCCTCTCTTTAGAGGCATTTCCTTATACGGAAGTCATGACTCTTCCCGTAGTGCTTGAATGGTGAGCGCGGCGTCCATCGTTCGCTGCATGCCGATCCAGATCGTCTTAGCGCTGGGCTCGCCATCGCTCTTCCGCCTAAGGAACCCGCCCAGGGAAGCAACCAACCGAATCGTCTGATTGAGTGTGACCGGTGTCTTCGGGCGAGCTTTCTTGGAGAGCACGTTTGCCCCCCGAATCTCGTCCGTGGAAAAGTCGTTGTGTGCAATTTGTTGATTTCAAAGGAGAATTTCGCGCGCAGGCGTATCATTTTGCTGAAAGCACGATACCCCCCTCTGGGAGGGGCGCTATTCGCACCGGTATTTTGAGATTTGGCCGCCGGCGTGTTGGACCGCTTCCAATGCTTGCTGGATTTGCGTTGGGTTGTTGCTCAGCATTGCACGTTGGGAGTTGGCAAGGGCAGTTTGATAGGCCTGGCGCAATGATGGGCAGACGATGCCTGAGGTCAGTCGTTGCTGCGACTTCGGGTCCGTGAGCGATATTGGCTCTGACCGGTACTCGGCATTCTGTTCACTAATGGACTTCCTGGCCAGCTCGGTCGTTGCAGTATCTGGGCAAGGCCTGTCCTGCAACGTAACGTGCCCGGTGGAGTTGCGACATTGGTAAATAGTCTGCCCAACCGCGCTTGTGGTGACGGTTAGCACGGCCAGCATCAGAATGCTCAGCATGGGCGCATTGACCTCAAGCAGATGTGGTCCGGGAGAAGCGAAAGACATAACGATCTCCATCGATTTCCGCGACCACGCCAACCAGATCTTGCCGGGGACTGAAGGCCTTTGGATTTTGCTGCCGTCTCGACCATCCTGGACGTATTGGGTTTCGCTTGTGTTCACTACGACCAGCCTGACCTCACTCCCTTCCGTGTAGGCACGCGCCACATTGTTGCGAAACTCGGCATTACCGGGACCGCTCCAGCGATCAAAGGAATCTGCATACTCGGCCGTACCGTTCGGTCCCTTCCGATAATGATGAGCCCACGGGCTAACCACAAGCGAGCCGTATGGCGCCCACGCTGAAACAGACCATTGGACGTTCCGCAGTTTGGCGCCGTATCTGGCAAATGCGTCCTGGATTCCGAGTTGGGACATGTCAACATCGGAGTTATATGACGCGAGCACTGCCGCCAGGTAGAGCAGGCGGGACAACACTTGCGTAATCACTCAGGATCGTGGCGAGTTCCACGTCCTTCGAGGTGTAGCGTTTGATGGGGATGCCGGCCGACGCAAGCACGTCATTCTTCTGAGCATCGCGTTTCTGCGCTCTGGCGCTGCCGTGCGAGGCGCCATCGAGCTCGATCACGTAGAGCGGGCGCATCGTCTTGCGCTCGCACACGAGATAGTCGACGTACTTCTGGGCGAACAAGTTGCGTGCGGTTTGTGATTTGCCCTTGTGCTGCACGAATGCGGACATGGCGACCTGAGGAAAAACATGCGAGTCCTTCAGGGCGACCGTCAGGCGATCGTAGAGCTGTATTCGTCCTGTCGCATGAAGGGGGCGCGGCGGGCGAAATTAAAAGCCTTTGCTGATGTTCCATTGGCACCTTTGACCTTCAGTGCCGACAGGATGGCAGCGAAGACGACAAACAGAAACAGCACGACAAACACCGACTTCACTTTTGACCCCGTTTGTTGTTGTAATTGGGATTTTAACGGGAGCCGTCTGAGGCTGATCCCTCCGTTGGAGGGGGCAACACGGACTAGGCGAAGAGAGGGCCGACCCGGATTCGCAATTATGCGCTGCAGCGTAAAAGCCTTACCGCAAGCCGAATCCGGAGCGGCCACCGCCAGATTTCGCACACAAAGTACGATGACTCCGGCGGGACTTCGACGTGTGGTGCGGCTGGCTGGAAGCCGCCCCACTCACTTCAGCGTCTTCAACCGGTTGTGCGCCGCACGCGCGCCCTCGGTACCGGGATACTTGGCCACCACCTGTTCCAGCGTTTTGCGCGCGGCATCCTTCTGGCCGGACTCGAGCTGATTATTGGCCACCGCGATCATGGCGTCCGGCACCTTGGGATGCGTCGGGTTGGCATCGATCATTTTGTGCAGCACCCAGGTGGACCCCTTATAGTCGCGCTGCGCGTAGAGCGAGTTGCCGAGCCAGTACTGCGCCAGCGGCAGGTACGGGCTCTGCGGATACTTCTTGATAAACGACGAGAATGAATTCCCGGCGCTCTTGAAGTCGCCCGCCTGGAAATGCTTGAGCGCGGCATCGTATTCGGGCTTCTCGCCCGGCTGCGACGTGCCCTGGCGGTCTTCGACCGAAGCCTGGTGCGGCTCGAACTTCTTCAGGCGCGCATCCAGGTCGGCGTAGTAGTCCTTCTGCTGCTTCTGCAGCGTCGCCACCGTGTTCTGCAGCACTTCGTTCTGACCGCGCAGCCGCGCCAGTTCCTGGCGTAGGCCTTCGAGCTGGTTCTGCAGGTCGAGTGTGGTGCGGCTGTTCTGCTCGATGCGCTGGGTCGCCGTCGCCTGGAAGCTGTTGAACTGGTCGCGCAGGTTGATGACCGTTTTGCGCGCCTGCTCATCGTCGAACACTCCGGCGTGCGCCGGCGTGAGGGGCAGCATACCGCCGCTTGCCATGGCGGCAAGCCACAACAGGGTGGAAACGCGTGTTTTCATGAATGGGTCGTCGTTGGTTGTGTCGGTTAGCCCGCGTCACATCTCCATTGGACAGAGGGCCGAATGCATCTGGGGGCCTATCCAACCCGGAAAAACTCGACGCTCTGCCCCGCATTGACCGCGCGATTGAGCCACGACGGCATCTCGCCCTGCCCGTCCCAGGTCTGCCCTTCCGCGTTGCGGTAGCAGACCACCGGCGCCAGTGGTGCGGGCGGTGGAGGTGGCTCGGGTGGGGGCGGCGGCGCGAAGCACCCCGCCGCGTCGAGCTCTTCGAGGGTGAGCCCGTAATCGTCCATCTGCGCCTGGATCCAGCGGATCGCGTCCGCCCGCTCAGTTTTTGCTGTCATCGCTGCCGTCACTGCTGTCGTTGCCTTCGTCCTGGTTGTTAGGCAGCGCCGCCGCCCCGGCTCGTTCCCCGGCTCTTCCCCTTGGGCTTCCTGCGCAGTGGCCGCCGAACTTCCGGCCTGCCGAGTTTGCTAGGCAGAATGGGGGCGGACCGGCCGCGCCCGCCAACCTGTCGTTCAGTACAAGAGATCGATTAGGAAACGCTCGGGCTTCTTGCCAAGCCACGCGGGAGCCCGACCGCGCCCCGACCAGGTCTGGCCCGTCTTGGGGTTGCGGTATTTCGGACGCGGCGCGGCCTTCGTTTTGGTCGGAACAGCGCGGGCAGCGGGCTCAACACTGGGCTTGCCCGCAATGTCCTCAATGCTGAGGTCGTACTCCTGCATCCACTGCCGAATCTCCTCCACGACCTTTGGCACTTCCGTGGCTCGCAACTGCTCAAGTTGCGCATTGACAGATGCCAGTTGGGCGAGCAGTGAGGATTGGGACGGGCTTTGGGTTGCGGTAGGCGCTTTTTGCTCCTGTCGCGGCTTACGAGTTTGCGTCTTCTGAGTCGGCGCATCCGGGGCAGCCTCCACTTCAGGCAGTGTTATCTGCTTAGGCCCGCGCTTCCGGGTTGGGGTCTCTTGCGTCGTGACTTCCGAGGCGGCAACTTCAGCTAGGATTTTCGGCTTCCGACCGCGCTTCGGGGCCCGCGTCTCTTCAGCCGCTGCTTCCGGAGCGGCAGTTTCGGTGAGCGCTTTCGGCTTCCGACCACGCTTCGGGCCCCGCGTCTCTTCAGGCGCAGCTTCCGGAGTGGCAGTTTCGGTGAGCGCTTTCGGCTTCCGACCGCGCTTCGGGGCCCGCGTCTCTTCAGGCGCAGCTTCCGGAGCGGCAGTTTCGGTGAGCGCTTTCGGCTTCCGACCGCGCTTCGGGGCCCGCGTCTCTTCAGGCGCAGCTTCCGGAGCGGCAGTTTCGGTGAGCGCTTTCGGCTTCCGACCACGCTTCGGGCCCCGCGTCTCTTCAGGCGCGGCTTCCGGAGCGGCAGTTTCGGTGAGCGCTTTCGGCTTCCGACTGCGCCTCGGGTCAGGCGCTGCTTCCGGAGCTGCGGCGTAACGCGGTGCTACCGGGGCGGCCGTTTCGGTCAGTTCGTCCTGGGCGGCAGCTTCCATCGGTTCGTCCGTGGCCAGGACTTCAACCGGAGCTTCGGCCACGGCTTCAGTGGTCGCTTCCGAGGGCATGGCTTCAATGGGCGCTTCCGGCGCGTCAGATTCAGTCAACGCCTCCGAGGCGGCGGCTTCCATCGAAGCTTCCGGGGCCACGTCTTCCGTTGAAGCGTCCGGGGCTGCGTAAGGCCGCCGGCGCCGATATGACACGGTCGCCGTCGGGCCGCTATCCCGGCTTGTCGACCAGAAGTCCATGCGTCGGGCCTGAGTGTCATCGCTGCCACTACCGACGCCTGCATCACTGGCCTCACCCATGACGGGATCCGCGTCGCGCATCGCCTCAGCGATGGGAAGCTCCATCTGACCAAGTCCGTCCGTCGCATTGCTCGCGACAACGGGTTCAACCACTTGCTTCGGGGCCAATTCGTTCTCCTTCATTGAAGTCACTGCACGTGCAGACGCTTCCTAATCCCATGGACGGTGAGACCTTGTCTCTTGCGTGTCGTTCGAACTTACCCATCGGCATTTGTGTGATGCAAGCTTGGGGGATTGCCCGTAGTCGTCCATCTGCGCCTGGATCCGGCGGATCGCGTCCGCCCGCTCAATCTTTGCTGTCATCGCTGCCGTCACTACTGTCGTTGCCTTCGTCCTGATTGTTGGGTAGCGCCGCCCCCGGCTCGTCGCCCTGTTCTTCGCCCAGCTCATCCTGCTGAGCTTCCCCCTGACCGTCGCCCTGCTCTTCCGACGCGGTCGCCGCCGCACTGCCGCCCTTGCGCCGCCTTCCACCACCGCCCCCGCCATCGCGTTCGCGCGGCGCGACGCGCAAGGTGGCCAGCAACTGGCGCGCGAGCGCCGCTTCCGCTTCGGCTCGCTCGGCCCGGCGCTGCGCCGCCGCGAGTTCCGCCTGCACGGTGTCCAGGTCGCCCGCGGCCTTACGCTGCGCCTGCTCGGTGGCCGCGAGCCGCTCGGCCAGCGCCACGGCCTGCGCTTCCAGCTTCGCGCGGCCCTCCGCCTGCGCCACCGCCGCATCGCGCGCTTCGCTGCGTGCCGCCGCCAGTTCGGCGCGCAGGTCTTCGGCCGTGCGCTCGCTCTTCTGGCGCGCGGTGCGCTCCTGGTCCAGTTCACGCAAGCTGCGCCGCTCGCTGGCTTCGGCACGTTCCTGCGCCAGCGTCACCGCCTCGCGGGCCCGCTCCAGCTCCATCGAGAATTGGGTGCGCAGCGCATCCAGCTGGCGCCGGCCCGCCTCCAGTTCCGTCCGGCCCGCCTCGAGCCGGGCCTGCGTCGCGGTGTGCGCCTGCCGCTCCGCGGCCAGATCCGTCTGCACGGTGTCGTGGGCCTGCCGCGCTGCCGTTAGCTGCGCCGCGATCGCCGCGGCGTCCTCGCGCGCGGCGGCCGTCTCGGCGCGCGCCGCATCGCGCTCGGCTTCCGCTTCGCTCGCGGCGTGCCGGGCTTCCGCACGCAGCGTGGCGAGCTCCGCGCTGGCCGCTTCGTTGGCCGCCTGCCAGATGGTCTGGACCGCCTCGGCGGCGATCTGCTTGAGGGCGTCCGGCAGGTCCGGATGGTCGATGGTCACGCGCGTGCGCCCGCGCAGCTCCTGCCAGAACGCCTGCAGCACCTCGGCGGGCGTGCCCATGCTGCCCTTGCGCACCAGGCTGTAGAGCTTGTTGGCGGTGGGCGTGACGCCGTAACGGAAGAACAGCAGGCCGCAGACCTCGCGGTAGAGCGCGCGGGTTTCGGGGAAGCGCCCGCGCAGCTCGGCAATGTCGTGGGCCATCGCGGCCTGCAGCGCAGCGTCGGTCAGATCCTGGTCGGCAGCGGGCATCAGGGGAAAAGTGAGTTTCGACTATATATATTACTACGTAATACGTATTATAGCTAGCTGTTATTGCAAATCTTTAGACATAAGTCCGCTTATGTCTATAATAATGGCATCAACTGCCCCCGACGCTGGCCCGACCTTGGACTCCCCCGCCAATCCGCCCTCCCCGCCTACACCCGGCCTTGTCGCCGCATTGCCCACGCCGCTGGAGCAGCTGCGACTGCCGCCGGCGCTGTCCGGGCGCGACGGCAGCAACCGCGCACCGGCCACGGCCACCCGCATTGCCGCGACCGACGACCTCGCCGCCGTCACCGCGTGGCTCGCGCGCTATGCCGACAGCGCGGCGACGCTCTCCGCCTACCGGCGCGAGGTGGAGCGACTGATCCTGTGGGCCGTGCTGCAGCTCGGCAAGCCACTGTCTTCACTGACGCACGAGGACCTGCTCGTCTATGAGCGCTTCCTGGCTGACCCGCAGCCGGCCGCGCGCTGGGTGTTGGCCGGCAGCAAGAAACTCGCGCGCAGTCACCCCGACTGGCGCCCGTTTGCCGGGCCGCTGTCGCCCGCCAGCGTGCGCCACGCCCTGGTCATCCTGAATGCGCTGTTTGCCTGGCTGACCGAGGCCGGCTATCTGGCCGGCAACCCGCTCGCGCTGGCCCGGCGCCGGCGTGCCCCCAGCCGGCCACGGATCACGCGCTACCTGAGCCACGAGCTGTGGGCGACGGTCAAGGAAACCGTCGAGGCGATGCCGGGTACGATCGAAAATTCGACCGAGCGCGAGCGCCTGCATGCGGCGCGCTGCCGCTGGGTGCTGACGGTGCTCTACTTGGGCGGGCTGCGGGCGTCGGAGGTCACGAGCACGACGATGGGGGCGTTCTTCTGTCGGCGCGACGGCTCAGGCGTGGAGCGCTGGTGGCTGGAGGTGACCGGCAAGGGCAACAAGACCCGGCTGGTGCCAGCCTCCGACGAGCTGGTCGCCGAACTGGTGCACTACCGTCGCGCGCACGGGCTGGCGCCGACCCCGCAGCCCGGGGAGACGCGCCCGCTGGTGCTGCCGGTGATCGGCCGTGAGACGGGGCGCGAGGGTCGCGATAAGGCCCTGTCACGCGGGGCGCTGCATCTGGTGCTGAAGGAAGTGTTCGGCATGGCAGCCGCTCGCCTGCGGGCGCGCGGGCCCGAGTGGGAGGGTCAGGCCGCGGTGCTGGCCAGCGCCTCGGCGCACTGGCTGCGCCACACCGCCGGCTCGCACATGACCGACCAGCAGGTCGACCTGCGTTTTGTGCGGGACAATTTTGGCCATGCCTCGATCGCGACCACCAGCGGCTACCTGCACAGCGAAGAGGATGCCCGGCACGAGGCCACCCAGGAGCGACATCGGATCGGCTGGACCAGCAAGACGTAGGCGCGCGAGCATGCCAGTCCATGAGCCGCACCTGGGAACTGCCTCATGCCAGCCAGGGATTGACGGTTGCAGGCGAAGCTTGGCGATTAATTGCATTTAAACTTTGGCCTAACGGCTTCGCCTGGAGAAGTGGGACGCCGCCACTGGCGGAAGAGCGCAACGACGGCGACCGCCAGGAAATCCCGTCCGTCGCGCGCCCATTCATAGCCTCCGATCTCTTCGCTGCCGATCACGGACAGCAGTGCCATTGCCGGAAGATAAGGCGCGATCCACGATGCCGAACGCAGCCCTTCTCGCTCGGCGAACAGCGAGGTAAGGCTCAATCCATGCCACCCATTGATGATGCGGGCCCGGGTCGACTGTCCCCCGCTCAACTGCCTGTCCCCTCCCCCTCCGCCCTGTGCGTTTCCAACGAGGCGAAAAGATGTCGACGAGATTCAGAGATTGCAGCGCAACTGGCGCCCCTGCCCTCAAAGCGACCACCGTGCCGCGGCGGTCGGCGTAGATCGTGGCGTGACTATTTACGCTAGTACGGGCAAGACAGCAAGATTGAGCGATGCGCAGCAGCAGTGCTTGCGAAAGAAGGAGCGGGCCAGTAAGCGCTGGGAGCGCCGGATGGCAGGTCGCTATGCGGTGACGTCGAGGAGGCGTGGCGGCACGCGCTCTATCTCGACCGCGGCGTTCGATACCATTGTCATCACTTCCCGCACATGTGCGGTCGATTCGGGCGTGAGACGTGCATTGATTTCTTCGTCGATGGTCTGCCAGAGAGAGAAGGCGTGCTGGAGCACGGACCTCCCAGATGGTGATAGCTCGAGAGATCCCTTGCGTCGCGTGGTGCGGCTCTTTTCGACGTAGCCAAGATCGGTCAAATGCTGGATCAGGCGAGTGAGAGTCGTCTGGCCCAAAGTCATACCTACTGATAAAGCCTTCGGTTTGTAGCGGGGTATCCAGGTCCGCCGGCTCGTGACCGTGCAATCTCCCGCTCCGATGTATTTCCCGCGTCTCCGCGCCAGTGCCAGACCACGGGCGCCAATTCGTCATGACCATGCGTTGGGACATTGTGCCTACAGCGACACAGTGAGGACGGTAGCGCCGAGACGCGCTCGCTTAGATTCGAATCTATGAATCGAGCAGCACTATTGGAAGCCTCGGTACAGCACACCATCTTCTGGCTTACGAAACATATACGAACGTCCAATTGGTAGCGCCCCATTTTCCGACCAAACTGCATTCAAAGATCCGCCGCCAGTATTCGACACCATGTGAAATCCAAGGGCTTGAAATGACGCAAAGGATCAAAGTCAACGGGTGAGCCGCAATGGCGACGTCGACGCAGACACCCCTGTGCTACGGGTCCTCGACATGCCGGGAAGTTCGGCTGCGGGCTGGGCGTGCGTGCGCCGTCCACATCAATGGTGTGGCGGCGCGCTCTCACGTAGCGCGGGTGGAGGTGCTCGGCAAGTCCGAGATCGCCGCGCAGCAGTCGAAGTGACCGGCGCTCCCGTACCGATAGGCTAGCTTGATTTCCTCTTTCCCCAAGGGATACCTCCATGAACCTCGACAGACTGATCGCCTCGCCACTGTCTCGCCGTCGCTTTATCGCCTCGGCAGGCGCGCTGATCGTCAGCCCCTCCGTATTCGCTCTTCCTGACATGACCAGGACGATGTCGTCGTCCGGAACGGACGCACTTGTCGTCGCGGCGGCATCGGTGACGCGCCAGGCCAGCGAAGATGAGCGGGTTCGCCCGTTCACCGTCCGCGTGCCCGAAGCTCAGCTTGTGGACCTGCGCCGGCGGATCGCCGCGACAAAGTGGCCGTCGCAAGAACTGGTGACGGATGCGTCGCAGGGCGTGCAGCTGACCACGATGCGCGAGCTCGCGCGCACCTGGCAGACGGACTACAGCTGGCGCAAGTTCGAGGCGAAGCTGAACGCCCTGCCCCAATTCATGACGACGATCGACGGGGTGGACATCCATTTCATCCACGTTCGCTCGAAACATCCGAACGCGCTGCCGGTCATCGTCACGCACGGGTGGCCCGGCTCCATCGTCGAGCAGATGAAGATCATCGATCCGCTGACCAACCCTACGGCGCATGGCGGAAGCGCGTCGGACGCCTTCGACGTGGTGATTCCGTCATTGCCGGGCCACGGGTTTTCAGGCAAGCCCACCACGCTCGGCTGGGACCCTATCCGCATCGCACGTGCCTGGGTCGTGCTGATGAAGCGCCTGGGCTACACGCGATTCGTAGCGCAAGGCGGCGATTGGGGCAATGCGGTCACGGAACAGATGGCCCTGCTGGCGCCTCCGGAACTCACCGGCATACATACCAACATGCCTGCCACCATCCCCGACGACATTGCGAAGGCGCTACAGTCCGGCGGCCAGGCACCATCCGGCCTCTCGGCGGACGAGCGATATGCGTACGAGCAGCTCGACTTCTTCTACAAGCATGGCCTGGCCTACGCCCAGGAAATGAGCAACCGTCCCCAGACCCTGTACGGGATCGAGGATTCACCCATCGGCCTCGCTGCCTGGATGCTTGACCATGACGCGCGCAGTTACGCGCTCATCTCACGCGTCTTTGCCGGCCAGTCCGAGGGGCTGACGCGAACCGACATACTCGACAACGTCACGCTCTACTGGCTGACGAACACGGCAGTCTCCTCCGCCCGCCTCTATTGGGAAAGCAAGCTGGCCTTCTTCGCCCCCAAAGGGGTCGCCATCCCCGTCGCCGTGAGCGCCTTTCCCGACGAGATCTACACGGCCCCGCGAAGCTGGGCAGAGCGGGCGTATCCCAAGCTCGTGCATTACGGCCGGCTCGACAAGGGAGGCCACTTCGCCGCTTGGGAACAGCCGGAGGTCTTCGCGGCGGAGCTACGCGCGGGGTTCCAATCATTGCGGAGTTGAAGTAGCGCGACATGCGCTTTGCCCACCAGGCTTCCGGCGGGGCCTGTCGCCGAGACACGCCCCGCCGTTTGTTGAGCCCGGAACCGCGACTCGCCCGCTAAAGCAAACCACCGCGCTCACGCACAGCGCGCCTCGCCCCCTGGGACAGCGCGTAATAGGCAATCCCGCCCGCCAGCATCCCCGCGACCGCATCGGAGAACCAAGGCACCATCCCGTGCACGAGCACCGCGACCAACGCGCCGATTGCCCATGCCGCGAACGCGCTGGCGCGGAAGTCCGGCACGGCTTCGTTGTACGAGTAATGCCGAACCACGATCTGATCGACGATGATCACCGCGCCGATCGGTGGTACGAGCACGCCGAGCAGGTTCAGCCAGTTCAGGAACAGACTCCACACGCCTGCCACGGCCAGTATCCCGCCAAGCAACCCGAGAACGACGGTCATGGTTCTCATCTTCCTGTTCGCGATGCGCCCCCAGCCCATCGCACCGTTATACAGGCAATGCGTGCAAACCGAGCCGAGATTCACGAAAACGAAGATCAGCGCGATGGCCGACAGCACGCCGCCATGGCTGGTCAGAACCGGCATGAAATCGCCGCCCGATGTCGCGGGCGCTGCAGCCGCGCCCGCGCTTACGATCACGATGCCGAACACCTGCGCGACCATATTCGCAAACGGAAACGCGGTGAGGGTCGCGTAGACCGCACTCTTGCCGTCCTTCGACCAGCGGGTGAAATCGGCGGTCATCGTGCCGGAATCAGCAAACGTCGCTACCACCAGCGTGACTGCGCCGCCGAAGGACATCAGGCTGTTGGCGCCGAGCCCGTCATACACGAGCACAGCCGACAGCGAATGCTCCGCTCCGATCAGATACACCGCCGCAAATCCGAGGACCAGATAGAGCGGCGCGGCGATCATGCCGACGATCGAGAGGGCGCGGATGCCGATGAACGTCACTGCGGTGTAGAGCAGCGTGGCCCCGACGATGGTCGCCGTTTCGTTCCACCCGAACGACGCATGTACCGTCGTCCCGGTGAGCCCCGTCTGAAACGCATACCATCCGACGACGACGCTTGCGAGAAAACCAGAAGTGATCGCATAGCCCTTTTTGCCGAACGTTCGCTCGGCCTGCAGCGCAAAGTTCCGGCCGGTATTGCCGGCGATGAAACTCAACGTGCCAACGTAGGCAAGCAGAATGGCGTTGCCCACGAGGATCGCGAGCAGTGCCCGCGAAAAGCCGAGGTTATAGGCGATGATGCCGCCGAATACCGCGTTCGTGATGATCATCGGAAAGCCGAACCACACCGCCGCCACCGAAGACAACCGGTGACGATGCGAGAGCGGGACGGGCTTGTGCTCGAACTCTTCGTCGAGCCCGTGCTGTTCGGTCGAGTTGGTCATGATGTTCCCCTGGGTTCCCGTTTACCTTCCCACTTACTAGACAAGACCGAGTTCCTTCAGCAGCGGCGGCAACGTGTTGCGCCACGGACGCGCCCGCTCGAACGCCGCCGACGCGCGCAGCACCAGCGGATCGTCGAGATGGCGCCCGACGATCTGCAGGCCGACCGGCAGCCCGTCGCTGGTGAAGCCTGCCGGCACGGAGGCCGCCGGCTGCCCGGTCAGGTTGATCGGATAGGTGAACGAGAGCCACTGCGTCGGCGCGACCATGCGGCCGTCGGTTTTCTCCGGTCCCTGGCAATGAACGGGGAAAGGCGGGACGGTCAGCGTCGGCGTCAGCAGCAGGTCGTAGTTCGTCATGAAGCGCCACATCTTGTTGACCACGCTTTTGCGGGTCACCATCGCGTTAGTGAAGTCCTCCGCGGTCCACGGATGATTCAGGAATGCGACCAGATGCGGCGACATCTCTTTGCCCCATTGCGCCACCATCGCGCGCATGCCTTTGAGGTCGGTGTCCATCGCGACGATTGCCCAGAACGCGTCGAACGGATCGTTCCACCCGGGATGCGCGATCTCGACGCTGCAGCCCAGATCGCGCTCGAAGACACGGACCGCTTCATCGACGACGCGGCGCACCTGCGGGTCGACAGCCGCGTAGCCCCAGTCCGGGCTGTAGGCAACACGCAGCCCTTTCAGGTCGCCGTCAAGCGCTTTCAACCAGTCGAAACCGGCGGAAGGCAGCGAATGGCGGTCGCGCGAATCCGGCCCCGCGATCACCGACAGCATCAGTGCGCTGTCCGCAACCGTCCGGCTCATCGGACCGATATGCTCGAGGCTCTCCCAACTCGATACGCCCGGGTAGCGCTCATCACGGCAGCCGGGATAGAGCGGCACGCGCCCCATCGACGGCTTGATGCCGTAGATTCCCGAATGCGCGGCCGGGATGCGGATCGATCCCCCGCCGTCGCTGCCGATGGCAAGCGGCACCTCGCCGCTCGCCACCGCCGCGCCGGAGCCCGCGCTGGAGCCACCCGGTGTCATGTCCAGATTCCACGGGTTGCGCGTGGTTTCGAAGACCGGATTGTGGCCAACACCGCTGTACCCGAATTCCGGCACGTTGGTCTTTCCGACGATGATCGCGTCGGCCTCCTTCAGGCGCCCGACGACGACGTCGTCTTCGTCAGGCACAAAATCCCTGTACGCAGGCGATCCGGACGCGGTCCTGATGCCCGCCGTGCTGACGAGGTCCTTGATGCCGACGGGCACGCCTGCCAGCGCCCCAACCTCCTCGCCGCGCAGAATCCGTGCTTCCACTTGTCGCGCCTGGTCGCGCGCCGCCTGCGACGTAATGGTGCAGAACGCGTGAATCGACGGCTCGAGCGCTTCCATTCGCGCCAGGTGCGCCTCGACCACTTCCACGGGCGAAAGCTCCTTGCTGCGAATGGCCCTTGCGAGGGCAACCGCGTCCATGCCGCAGATCTGTTGCTTGGTGTCCATGCTCATCTCCTGATCCGGTTCCTTGGTGGTGTGCCAACTATGGGGTGAGCTTGTGAACGAGTCTCCCTCGTCGATTGAACAGGCTGTGTCGGTTTGTTAAAATTTGTGAACAGAGCGCGGAAGCGCTACCGGACAGGCCGGGGCAGGAATATTCGCGAGGAACCCATGCAGCAGAAGCGGAATGGCCAGCGCATTGCGGTGGTCGACGACGACCAGTCAATTCGCGAAACACTCGAAGGCTTTCTGGAATCGGAAGGCTATGAGATCTGCTGCGCGGCCGATGCCGATGAACTCGACCGCATCATGCGCACCCGCCCCGTGGACCTCGTGCTGCTTGATATCCGGCTGCCGGGGCGCGACGGCCTGTCATTGACGCGCGATCTGCGCGAGAAGTCCGAGATGGGCATCATTTTGATCACGGGCCGAAACGACAAGGTCGATCGCATTCTCGGCCTCGAATACGGCGCTGACGACTACATCGCGAAGCCGATCGACGAACGTGAACTGCTGCCGCGCGTGCGCAACCTGCTGCGGCGCGTGGAGCACAGCCGTTCCGTCAACGCGCCTTCGCTGCTGTCGTTCGGTCAGTTTCGGCTCGACACGCGCGGCCGGAGCCTGACCGGCCCGGCGGGCAATGTGCCCCTCACGACCGCCGAGTTTGATCTGCTTTCGGTATTCGTCAGGAACCCGGGCCAGGTGATGTCGCGGGAGCGGCTGATCTCGGCCACCAAGCGACGGCGCTTCGAGTCAATGGACCGGACGATCGACACGCTGGTGCGCCGCTTGCGTCGCAAGATCGAGGCGGATCCCGACAATCCAAACCTGATCAAGACCGTTCATGGCACCGGCTATTTGTTCTCGGGCCCAACCGGCGTAGACGACAACAGCGCGCGCACGTAGGGCTCCGCATCCCGCTGGTAGATGGTGACGACAGTCAGCGCCGCATCCGAAACCTGCAGCGCGCTTCCCGTCCGGGCAATCTGCTCCAAGTCCGCGGCTGCATCCGCCAGTTGCTGAAACCCGACATTCGACGCCGCGCCTGAGAGGCGATGTGCGTCTTCCGCGACCTTCTCGAGGCTTCCACGGGCGCATCCGCTCGCGATGCCTTCAACGGCGTCGCTGGCGATTTGCGCGAACGCCGTGACAATGCGCAGGGTTCGATCCTGCCCCAGCGTCTGGCGCAGCCGTTCGATGCGCTCCGGCTCTTCGATCGAGACGGGTTGCGCCGAAAGCGCAACCCGTCTCAACGCCGAGCGCAGCGTTTCCACCTCGACCGGCTTTTCGATGATCCCGTCGATGCCGCGCAGCAAATACAGCGGCTTGTCGGTCGGAAGCGGATTCGCGGTCAGCCCGAGTATCGGGCCCGTATGCCGGTGCGGCTCGCGGCTCGACCGGATCGCGGCCGTGGTGGCGAGCCCGTCCATCACTGGCATGCGGATATCCATCAACACCAGGTCGAATTGCTGCGTCTTGAGGATATCCAGCGCCTCCTGCCCCGAGCCGGCGGAAGTCACATCGCATCCTTCTGCGCGGAGCAATTCGCTCACGACGTCGCGGTTGAGCGCCACGTCGTCGACTACCAGCACGCGCGACGCCAGCGCGACCGTTGGCGCGCTTTCCTCACGCTCCGCCAATGCAAATGGCAAACGCACCGCGAAGGTCGAACCGTGCCCGATCTCGCTGCGCACCGAAATCGATCCGCCCATCGCTTCAACAAGGCCTTTGCTGATGACAAGCCCCAGGCCGGTTCCTTCGAAGCGCTTTTCATGTCCGGTTTCCGCCTGCGAGAACGGCCGGAACAGCCGCGGGATGACGTCGGGGGCAATCCCGATTCCGGTATCGGCAACTTCGATGACGATATCGATCCCATCGTCGCGGCGCGCGGCGACATCCGTCTTGACTTCGATATGGCCTGAGTCGGTGAACTTGATGCCATTGCTGACCAAATTGATGATGATCTGCTGCAAGCGCGCAGGGTCGCCGAACACGGCCGGCGGCAGCGGCGCAAGCGCGCTGACGCGGACCATCAGCCCCTTCTCCGCGGCGGCGGCACTCGCCAGGGTGGCGGCGCCCGTGATCACCTCGCGCAGATCGAAGCGACGATGGTCGAGCCGGATGCGTCGGACTTCGAGCAAAGCGAGGTCGACGATGTCGTTGATGATCGCCGCCAGCGTCCTGCCAGCCTGAATCATCCGGCGCACGATCTGCGCAGCGCCCTCGGGAAGCTCATATTGGACGAGCAGTTGCGCGAGTCCGAGTACCCCGTTGACAGGCGTTCTCAGCTCATGGCTCATCATCGCCAGCGATTCGGATTTCATCCGCTCGAGCGCTTCGGCCGCGTTCTTCGCCTTGACGAGTGCGATCTCGGCGTCATGCCTTACCGTGATGTCCGCTACGCTCGCAATGATCATCCGCTTCGAGCGCACCAGCAACGACTGTCGCGAAACCAGCAGGTGCCGCACGGAGCCGACACCGCTGCCGGCTTCGAATTCGCTTGTCTCAATTGCGACGCCCGTGTCCTGTTCAGAGATCAGCCAGTTGAACAGATCTGCCTCCCGCCGCAGGGCTTCCTGCAGTTTGCCGGGCGAGCGCAACGCATCGTCCAGGAAGAGATCGAGCGCCTGGCGGTTGGCGAATTCAACCTGCCCTTGCGCATCAATCAGCAGAAGCGGAATTGGCGACGCGTCAAGCAAGCGGTGCACCGAGTAGTCGCTCAGCCGGCTCTCGCGTACGAGCAGCAGCAGGCATCCGAGAAAGAACACGCCGGCAATGTCCATCGCAAGGCGGCCGAACAGGCCAGCCGCCAGCGCGGAGAGCGGCGCGGACGTCAAAACGGCGACCTTGCTGCCACGAAGCGAGGCGAACAGCGCGCCGTTGCGGATGACGAACTTGCCTTTGGTGTCTTCGTCCTGCGCGTCTGCCAGGCCCTGGCAGACAGGATTTTCTGCGCAGCCCGATGCGAGCGCAATTGCGATCGTCTTCTGCCCCGGCCATGCGGCGATGCCTGCAAGCAGACTGCTCGAATGGCGTACATCGTTATCGATGAGCGTTACGGCGTCTGACGTATCGGCATGGGCTTCGGCAGATGCGAACTGGATCGCGAGGCGTGCCTGGTGCAAGAGCAGATTGTCGAGCGCGTCTTTGCGTGCTTGAAAAAGCAGGAACGCGAGCGACGAAATCAGCCCGATCACCACGATCGCGGTTCTCGCCTCCGCTGGAGGACGCGGGGTGACCGCTCTGGACCGGGTGCCGAACATGGGCATCAGTCGAGCGCTTCCGCCCCGGCGGCAGGCGCGCCGAGATCGGTGCCGAGACGATGCGACGCTACCCCGGACAGCACGAGATACAGGCAGCCGGCTGCGGGCGCGCTGATCAAAGGGGTGATGACATCAGGGATCATCCTGTGACAAAGGAACGCCACGGCCATCCCCGTCCCTGTCGCGAACAGCGCGGCAAGATTGACGGGCGCCACCCTCGTGCGCGAGAACCCCACGCGCACACGCAGGACGTAATAGTCCGCGACGATCACGCCGCCGATCGGCGACACAATGGTCGCGAGCAGCAGCGTCCAGCCGGACACGTCGCCGACGGTGTTGGTGACGGCCAGCAACAGCCCCAACAGCGTGGCGGCAGCCGCTACCGTCATCCACGGCAGCGTGGGAAACGCGCTCTTGAACGTCGCTCCGGCGTTGGTCAGGCACGCATCGCAGGTGATCCAGTTGGAGACGATGACAAGCACCAGCAGCAGCCACGATAGCGCGTCGCCCGCGGAAAACAGGTCGTTCACGCTGATACCTGCCGCCGCGACCAGCACACCGAGGATCAGGAACGGGAGATTCGACAGCAGGAAGCCGATTGCGGTTGCCTGCACCGCTTCATTGCCGGTGCGGCAGTAACGCACGATGTCGCCGGTCATCGTGCCGCTCACGACGAAGGTGCCGAAGGCAATGCACACGCCTGTGCCGAACGGCAACGCGCCCCCGATCGGGCCGTCCAGCAGCACCGCCCATTTGGGCGCGAGTCGATGCACGAGGACAATAGCGGCGAACAGCGCCATCGCGGGGAGCGCGATCACCGTCATGTTGAAGCCATGGCTGATGCGGACGATGACCGGTATCGCGAACAGAACGCCGATCACGCAGATCGCCAATATCGAATCGCCCGGCAGATGCAGTACGGCGGCAAGGATCGAGGCGGTCAGTGCGACATGGAAGGCGAACCAGCCCGTTACGAGCGACCCGAGCAACACGCCGGGCACGACGGCGCCCCAGCGACCGAAGACTGCTTCGAGCACGAGTTGCGAACTCAAGCCCCAGCGGCCAGCTGCGAAACCGATCGCCGCCGAGTAGATGAAGAGGATCCAGTTGCCGAGGATCGCGGCAAACAGCGCATCGAGCGTGCCTAGCGCCCCCTGCAGATAACTGCCGACGATAATGGAGGCAAACGCGGATGAGAAGCCGGACCACGCGAACGCGGGGAATATGAGCCCGCGCCGCTGCGGCAGGGGGATTGGCTGGGTGCTGGCGCCGTCGTTTGCTTCGCGGAGGAGGTCCATGGTCGCTGCTGTCCCTTCAAGAATCGGGGGTACATCAGTATAGTCTGGCGCAAACGTAGAGCGACTGTGTCTCCAACGGCGTCCCGGCTAATACACGCTCCAATATCAACGCGCTCAGCATCACTTCCAGCGCCCGGCCGCGGCCCATCCGGCGGGTGAGGGATTGGGCCGCGCCGCCGCCAGGAATCAACCCGAACGCGGCTTCCATCTGACTGAACACCGCGGATCCCCGCGCGGCAAAGCGCATGTCGCACGCCAGCACAAGTTCGCAGCCCGCGCCGCGTACACGCCCTTCAATCTGCGCGATGGACACAAGCCGACTGCTACTCAGGCGGCGGAACAACAGCGCGATCGTTGGCTCACCGGACAGCTTTGCGGCTTCCTCGTGGTACTCCTTCACCTTCGTTACCTCGACGTGAGAGATGAAACAGTGGGGGTCGGCACTGCTGAATATGAGCACCTTGGTGCCGTCGTCGGCTTAAGCGTCCCGGATCAGTGGGACCAGGTCCCGCACGAGCGCAGGGCCGAGCAGATTCATGGGCGACGCGGCAAATTCCACGAACAGAACCGCTACGTCGCGGTTCACTTTGGCTCCCGATGGACAATACCGGTATCAGGCGATGGAACATGAGGCAGAGCGCCTGACACGTTGACGCAAAGGATGTGTGGGCGCGGCCGGATGGACAGAGAATCAGGTCCACGGGCGCCGCACCCGCGCCGCAGGCCTGCGGTGTCTTCGTAAGTCGCCTGAAAGTTTCCAGCCGGCTCGGGCCCGATTCACCTAACCTGTCCGCTTATGGGTCACGCAACACATTACGGACGCGAAGAACGAACAGTTCGCCCCCGTAACCTCGCTGTACAACGCTGCAATCGCCGCCGTGCAATTCTCCGTGAACCGTGCGGATAGCAAGCCGATAAGGCGGATACGTGGTCAGCCTGCATAAAGGTTCCCTTGCCCGCTCCATGGAAGAGACGTGGTCGATGCGTCCGCATCGGACTCAATCCCCTTGATGTGGTACACAACGCTGAGGTACACACAGATCACAAACCATAGCGTGCCGAAAGCAATCAGAAAGTCATCCATGATGACTCCTTCACGGCAGCCTTGAGAGAAGTTTCCGATGATTTCATTTGTGCTCCTTCATGTCAGGTTGAGTTCGGACTGACCCGGTAGCACACCCGATGGCCTCATTTGGAATCAATGACCCCGCGCAAACGCGCGTACGGCGCAATCGTAAAGCTGACAACCAGTACGTTCAAATAATTGTCATGGATACGCTTTGCGATAGCCCTGGACCGACGAAGCAATTCTGATATGACGGAGCCTCCTGCGTAAGCCATTCGGCCGCAGGTGATGCCGGTGCAAGCGATCAGTACGCCTGATCCGCCACGACCCTGGCCACTGTTTGCAGCGATTGCCTGAGCGTGTCCAGGCCAACCGAGCCGAGTGCCAGTCGTATTGCGTGCGGCACCTGCTTCGAGGTGGCAAACGGATGTGCGGTCGACACTGAAATACGCTCGTGCATTAATGCCTTCGCTATGGCATCCGCACGCACCTCCTCCGGCAATGGGAGCCAGACGAAATACGACGCGGGGTGGCGAACTGGCTTCAAATGACCCAGTACTTCGCTCACGACGTCCTGCCGCAGCTTGGCATCACGGCGCTTTTCGGTTTCCAGCCTAGCAACCGTGCCATCCTCAATCCATCCGCAGGCGATCGCTGTCATGGTAGCCGGGGTATTCCACGTGGTTGCCCGGATGGTGCGTTCCAGCCTGGCGACCCATTCCTGCGGCGCGTGAACCAGCCCCACACGAAGCCCAGTTGCCACGCCTTTCGACAAGCTCGACACATAGACCGTTGTCTCGGGCGCCAGTGCCGCCAACGGCGGCGGAGCGCCTTCCTCCAGGAACGCGTAAGCCCCGTCTTCGATCAGGATCAGTCCATGCTTCCGTGCGATGCCGACCAACTCCCGCCGCCGTTGCGCACCCATCACCCACCCTAGCGGGTTGTGCAGCGTCGGCATCGTGTAGACGGCGCGCACCCGCCGTCGACGACATAGCTCGGCCAATTGCATCGAGATCGGCACCGCGCCCAGCGGCTGGAATCGGCACGAGTTCGAGCCGGCTGGCCTCGGCGGTGAGCTTGAACCCCGGGTACGTCAGGGCGTCCACTGCCACCACGTCGCCTGGCTCCAGCAAGGCCATGGCCGTGACCGTCAGCCCGTGTTGCGCCCCGCTCACGATGACTGTGGTGTCGGCCGAAGCCGTCAGTCCCCGGCAGGCCAGATGGCGCGCCACGATGGTCCGCTCGTGTTCGCGGCCGCCGTGGGGATGGTAGCGAAGCAGCGCTTCGAGGTCGCCCGCGCCCGCAAGCTGGCGCAGCGCCGCCCTCAGAAGATCCGCTTGGCCCGGCAAGGACGGATTGTTGAAGCTCAGATCTACCGTGTCGGCACTCCAGGTCTCCAGGTCGATACCCTAGCCGCGAGGAAGCGCCTCCTTCACAAACGTGCCGCGGCCGGTCTCGCCGCTCACCAGTCCCATGGCGTGAAGTTCCGCGTAGACACGCGTGGCCGTCACCAGCGCCAGTCCTTCCCGCGCGGCAAGATCGCGATGGGTGGGCAGCCGCGTTCCGGGACGCAGCCGGCCCTCGCGGATATCGGCCGCGATCCTGTCGACCAGTTGTTTGTAACGGAGCTGGGGCATCGCCGATTGTATCCACGACAATTATTTGAGTGTATTGATTATCGGCTCTACGATGGCGCAACACAACGACGCAATTGAGATTCGATCCCGCCTGTCAGTTGCCGGGTGCACAGTGTTCGGGCACGCTCATACTCGCTAAGCTGGCTCTGCTCGGCGGTTTGCCGGCCTGCATGATCTGACCACCAAACCGTGGGTGGAGGAAGCGGGCGTGGCGGTGCTGAATCAGCCCCTTGTTGCCCACGGAAATGTTGCAACTGCCGGCGGGTGTCTGTCGTCCCCATACCTCGCGGCCTGGTTTATCGCCCGACTCGAAGGTCTCGAGGCGGCACGCGATGCCATTCACTATGTTGCCCCCGGTTGACGAGAAGGAAGTCTATGTGGAACGGGCGTTAGCCAATATTGCACCGCACCTGTGACAACGGGTAAGCGGTCGATCTCGCCTCCCTAAGACCCGTGCCATCGAAGTAGCCGCAGCCGCTGGCGATGCATTCGCGAGCCATGAAAATCTCGTCCGATGGTGCTCTGGCTGCGTGGCGCCAGATCGACGCCTCAAGTTCTCGCGAGAGCATTGAGTTTCAGGCCCCTCGAGTTGGCTAGCTATCGCCTTTTGGGTCCAGAAGTCGATTCCGGACAACAGCACGCATCGGCTGATTGGTCCAAACTATCGACCGGCTGAAGCGCACCTCCAAAGTCCGCATGTGCCTGGCGGCAACTGACAGTTCCTTCGTGCGCCAACACCCGGTTGTGGAAAATCCGCGTTGCCGACATAGGAAAATCCATTGAAGGGCCAGAGTCAACGCATCCGTTCACGCCGACTTGCGGTCAGATGCTGCTACTGCCTTTACACGCCGTCCGTGAACGGATCGCGCAGCTCTCACGGAGCGATTCACATTCAATGCATCAGTCAGCCGTGATTGCAACCTTCCACCACTGCCATCCAGTCGAGCCTGATCGGAAGCGGGCTCGACAGCGTCCACGTTACATGCAAGCGCGACATATCCAACGACGATGAGTCCCCGAGTGCAAGCTCGACGCAGCGCAAATCCTGGCGTTCACACGCGAATTCGATCCGCAGCCGTTCCACCTAGGCGACCCCGCCGCGCGAGCCTCCTTGTTCGGCACCGGCCAGAAGCGTTGTTGCTTTGGCTAACGAGAGCCTTTGTAGACAGCCAATTGGCGATGGGTATGCATCGCAGTTCCAGGCTTCAGTCGGCCTCACGAATGTCATCCGACATCCGGTCCACCAGTTGCTCGTAGCACTCTTGGTGTATTGGAAATTGTATTCATGACAATAATTTGATTGTACTGATGTAGTCGACTACGATGGGTCCTTCTTCTTCGCCGATACCTTGGTGCTCAGGCAGACCGCTGCGCTCGTTTGGCCTCCTAAACGCTCAGCATCCTGCTCGGGGCGTTTGGCGGAGTCGCAATTCAGGTTGTGTCTGCAATGCATACGAACCTCACACAAGCCACCGCACAGGCCAGGGGCGGCGGCGCTCTTCTGCATGGTCGCTCTGCCAGCCGTTGGGGCGAAGGGAGATGGGCAATATGGAACTGAACGCCACCACTATCCTCGTCACTTTCGCGGGCGTCTTCCTGATCTGCTTCATGAAGGGCGCCTTCGGTGGTGGCTTTGCCATCGTCGGTATTCCACTGCTGTCGCTCGTGATGGAGCCGGTGGCGGCGGGCGGCCTGCTTGCGCCCCTGTTCATCGCGATGGATCTGTTCAGCCTGCGCTATTGGAAGCCATCCACGTGGTCCAAGCCTGACCTCCTTTTGCTGGTGCCCGGGCTGATGGTCGGCATTGGGATCGGCTACGTGCTGTTTCGGGTGCTGGACCACCGCGCTATCGCCATCGTGATGGCAGCAGTCACGCTGATATTTGTCGGCCTGTGGTTCATGCGCGGCGGAGAAGTCGTGGTGCGGCCACGCTCATCGCCCAAGGCCATAGCCGCCGGCTTGACATCGGGAATCACCACCATGGTCGCACACTCTGGTGGGCCGCCGCTGGCGATGTACCTGTTGCCGCTTGGTCTTAGCAAACAGGTCTATGCCGGGACAACCAGCCTGTTCTTCACGGTAGGCAACATCATTAAGGCGGCGCCATGGTTGGCCCTGGCCAGGCCGGTGGGCGCCGTCTGGACTTTGATGGCGATTTGCCTTCTCGCCGTTCCCTCCGGCGTCTGGCTGGGCTGGCGCCTGCATGGCAAGTTGGACCAGCGCCAGATGTACAGGGCCTGCTACGGCTTGCTGGTGGTCACCGCCATAAAGCTGCTGTGGGATGGCGCGTCAGGTTATCTGCACTGGAGGTGAGCGGTACGCATCAGGGAAGGCATGTGCCTGCGCGCCGTACAGTTTCTCCTGGGACTAACCAAACTCGACTATGTCCCCCACGGCCAACCGGCGGGAGATCGCACGTACCCTATGGATCTGCAACTCTCCGAACTGGCGCTTCGATGAAGCCACTCTTGGTCGGCATGCCGCCGCGGTTCGACAACCCGGACTATGTCGAGGTGGTGATCCATTCCTACCGCCACCGCCTCGGCCTGGCGCAGGGGTATGCCAACTATGCGGACCTGGAGCGGTGGCTTGCGGCTCTGCCCGCGATCACGGTGCCGACCGTCACGCTGGACGGTAGCGCCGACGGCGTCGTGCCCGCCACCGACGGCCGCTCGTCGGCGTCGAAGTTCGTCGGACCACCCTCGCACCGCTGATCGCGGGTGCGGGTCACAATTTGCCCGAAGAGGCACCCAGGGAGTATGCCGATGCAGTATGGGAGCTCGCATCCGCTACCCATGCCCGGCCAACGCGATGAGCAACGGGGCGCAGGCGCGGGGCATAGAGCCCTCGCAGTCATTACCATGTTCGAGCTGCCCAACCGTGAGCTCGGCAGTGAGGCCTACAGACTGGTGCGGATGTCGGGAAGCGGCGGGCCTATCGCCTGCTACTCTGGTGCGACGGTGGACTCGCGCAAATTTCGAGAGGCGCGATACGACACTCTCTTGTCTTGGGCTCGATTCAGCTGCCGACCGCGACCCGACGGATGAGGTCGTACGTGAGGCATGCCCAGCAAGCCTGCAGGCGAGTCGGAAGCCTCTGTACTGGCGCGTTCATCTTGGCCGAGGCGGGCGTGCTCGACGGACGCCGTACCACGATGCACTGGTTCGCTGCACAGGAGCTCCAGAGGCGCCATCCCGAGGTCAAGGTACTTCCGGATCGAATCTTCACGAGGGACGGCCGAGTTTGGACGTCCGCAGGGATGACTTCGTGCATCGCGATGCGGCCCGCAGCCTCATCGACGCCGGCGAGCTCCCGCTTTCCGTGATTGCCTGGGAGAGCCGCCACAAGCCCTCAAGCGAATCGCGCGTGTGCGGCGACTGCAATGGATGCTCCCCGAGCGGAAGGCGAAACGGGCCGTGGCCGTAGCCACGACCAACGGCGCGCCCAAACTCAATCTCCTCTAATACCGTTGTCCGCGATCACCTTGCCCCACTTCTTGTATTCATTCCGCATGCGTCCAGCCATTTGCTCAGGGGTCTGGTAGGCAGCTAGCGCTCCGGCTTTCGACAGCTGCTCCTGCACCACGGGATCGGCAAGCGCGACTTTGAGTTCTGCGGAGAGCCGAGCGACGATGTCATAGGGTGTACCCGCTGGTGCAACCAGGCCGGCCCATGCTGTAGCGTCGAAGCCGGGAAAGCCTTGCTCTTCGATAGTCTTTACTTCCGGCGCAAAGGGCACCCGCTTGGCTGATCCCACAGCAATAGCGCGCAGCTTGCCAGCCTTGATATGAGGCAGTGCGGTAACTACGTCCGAGAACATCATCGGCGCCTCTCCTCCCAGCACAGCGGACATTGCCGGCGCGCTGCCCTTGTATGGAATGTGCTGGGATTCGAAATGGCCGAGATTCTTTAGCATTTCCGTCGAGAGATGCCCGAAGCTGCCACTGCTCACGCTGGTGTAGTTCATCGCCCCGGGATTTGCTTTGGCCTTCGCAATGTATTGCCTCAGATCAGTCACCTCCGGGAGGACCTTCGGATTGACCACCATGAGGAGCGGCAGGTCGAAGGAAGAGCCGACCGGGGTGAAATCCTTGAAAACCTCGTAGCCTTTGCGGGCGAACAGATGCGGTGCCAGCAAGGTTGGATTGGTCATCACCAGCAATGTGTAGCCGTCCGGTGCACTTCTTGCCACGGCCTCCGCACCGATCGTGCCAGAGGCACCGGGCCGGTTGTCAATCACCACCGCCTGCCGTAGGCCCTGACTCATCTTCTGCGCGATGATGCGAGAGCCGGTGTCTGTTGGCCCGCCGGGCGGAAACGGCACGACAAGGCGAATCGGCCGGGCGGGATAGGCCGCCGTGGCCTGTGCCTGCACTGCTACCGAAACAACCGGCAGGATCGCGCCCAATAGCAGCCCGCCAGTGCGGCGCACAAACCTTCGCCGGCCCTCAGAGCAAATCCTTGCTTCACCTACTTTTTCCATTACGACCTCTTCCGTCGATGTTGATGCACAGCATCAAATTTCCTGCTCGAAGCTAGCGAATCGCGCTCATCATTTCGCCATGTGCTCCGACCTGGAGCGAGAGACGATTGCGCGCCAGGTCATACTCCTTGCGCAAGCGAGAAATCAGATCGGCAGCGGGAACAACCTCTTTGATTGCGCCGATGCCCTGGCCGGCGCCCCACACATCCTTCCAGACCTTCACCCGTGCACTGCCGCCGGACCCATAGTTCATTTTCGAAGGGTCGGATTCAGGCAGGTCGTCCGGATCGAGGCCAGCTGCAACGATGCTCTTGCGCAGATAGTTGCCATGCACGCCCGTGAACAGGTTCGTGTAGACAATATCGGGCGCTGAGCTGTCGACAATCGCCTGCTTGTAGTCATCGACCGCGTTGGCTTCCTCGGTCGCGATAAAGGCGCTGCCGACATAGGCAAGGTCCGCTCCCGCGGCCTGCGCCGCGAGAATGGCATTGCCACCGGCGATTGCCCCGGATAGCAACAGCGGCCCGTCGAACCACTCCCGAATCTCCTGGATGAGTGCGAAAGGAGACATCACGCCGGCATGGCCGCCGGCCCCTGTTGCGACGGCAATCAGGCCATCCGCGCCCTTCTGTATCGCCTTGCGCGCGAAGTTATTGTTGATGACATCATGCAGGACCACCCCACCCCAGCGGTGCACGGCATTGTTGATCTCTTCACGCGCACCGAGCGAGGTGATGACAATGGGGACCTTGTACTTCTCGCAGACCGCCATGTCGGCTTCAAGCCGGTTGTTCGACTTGTGGACGATTTGATTGACGGCGTATGGGGCGGAAGGACGATCGGGATGCTTCGCGTCGTGCTCGGCCAGTTCGGTTGTAATCCGGTCGAGCCACTCGTCGAGCGCACCTTCCGGCCGCGCGTTCAGCGCGGGAAAAGAACCGACAACGCCTGCCTTGCATTGCGCAATGACGAGGTCGGGATTCGAGATGATGAAAAGCGGCGAGGCGACAACGGGAATCGAAAGCCGACTCGCGAGGACTGAGAATAAAGGCATAAGGTACTCCGAAGCTACTGCGACATCTGGTTCAGCGGCGCTGCGACTGAAGGACACGGATCAGGCTTCATCGAACGCACCGCGCGCCGTACGCCGGCTCAGCAGGATCTGCCGTTCCCTGAGCGACTGGATCAGCGCCGGATCGATATTGCGCTCGGTGAGCAGTTCGACGTTGTGCTCTCCCTGGAACGCCGGCACGCCGGGCGGCGGCAGCGTGGCACCACTGAAGCGCCACGGCGGGCCAGGCAGACGCATGGTTCCGCCCTCGCGGTCGTCGACTTCCACGATCGCGCCCCAGTGTTCGGCCCACTCGGACTCGGCGAAGTCCTTCGTGCTGCGCACGACGCCGATGGCAAGCCCGCGCTCGCTGACCTGCGCCTGCAGCTGGTCCAGGTCGGTGAACGTGAGGATCCACGCCCTGACCTCAGCCAGCAGCGCATCGAGGTTCTGCCGGCGCAAGTTCGCCGTCGCGAAACGCGGATCCTCAAGCAAGTCGGTCCGCCGCATCATCGAGCAATAGCTGAGGAACAGCGAGGAGCTGATCGGGCTCGCCGCAATCGTCACGTGGCGGCCGTCCGGCAGGTGGAAGATGTGCGATTCCGGCGCGCTCAACGCGGGCGGCTCGCCGTTGGTGTCGATGCCCGAGAGCTGCGCACCAGCGCGCTCATTGACGGACAGCATGGTCGCCGCCATGGAAACATCGACATGCTGGCCTTCGCCACTGCGGCTGCGCTGTTGCAGCGCCGCGAGCACCGCGATGACGCCGTGCAGTCCCATATAGACGTCGCCGTGGCTGCATGCATCGTTCATCAATGCGTCGTCGTCAAAACCATAGTGCTCGCGCAGGATGTCGGTCAGGCCGGTCTCCGCCTGCACCGTCGGCGCGTACGCGGGACGGTTGCGCCACGGGCCGGTCTGGCCGTAGCCGCTCATCGACACGTACACGACCGACGGGTTGAACGCCTTCACCTGTTCATAGCCCAGGCCGAAGCGGGCCAGCGTACCGGCACGGAAATTCTCGACGATCACATCGGCTTCGCGGCACAACGTGGTGGCGATTTCGCGGGCCTCGGGCCAGTTCAGGTCGAGGCTGAGATTGCGCTTACCAGCATTTTGCTGCGCGTAGTACACGGACATGGTGCCAATGTGCGGAACACCGATCCGTGACGTATCGCCGCGCGGCGGCTCGATTTTGATCACCTCGGCGCCCAGGTCGCGCAGCGTCTTGGTGCAGTGCGGGCCGGCGAGCACGCGCGTGAAGTCGATGACCTTCAGTCCGTCAAGTGGTGCGCCCATGATCAGTTCCCCTCGAACACGGCGGAGCCCGGACCGGACTTCGCGAATGCCTCGACACCGCGCTTCTGATCTGCGCTGGCCCACATCATGTTGTTGACCTCGATCTGACGGGCATCAGCCCCCGCGATGCCGCTGCGGGCCGAGTGGTTGGCCAACTGCTTGATGCCCTTGAGGGCAACGGTCGGGCCCGCCGCCAGTTGCCGCGCCCACGACATTGATACCGCGGGCAGTTCCGACTCCGCCGTGACAAGGTTGATCACGCCCCAGCGCTCGAGCGTCGCAGGGTCGTGGCGCCGGCCGAACATGGCCATTTCCTTGGCCCGTGCCGGACCGACACGCTGTACCACGCGCTGCACACCGCCCAGCAGCGGCAACACGCCGAGCGAAGCTTCCGGCATGCCGAGGAATGCCGTATCGGCGGCCACGATCATGTCGCAGGTCAGTGCGAGCTCAAAGCCGCCGCCGAGCGCTCCGCCGTGCACCGCGGCCACGGTCGGAATAGGCACATTCTCAAGCGCATCGAGCACTGCCTCGAATGCCGCCTGTTCATGTCGCCGTCCGCCGCTGGCGCTGCCAAAGCTGGAGACATCGGCGCCGGCGCAGAAGTGACGCATCGCGCTGCGCAGCAAGATTGCCCGACACCCCTGCTCGACCGCCTCGCCGTAAGCGGCCAGCAGATCGTCCATGAAGGTGTCCCCGATCAGGTTGTGAGGGGGGTTCGCCATCGTGACGACGCCAACGGCGCCATCCTTTTCAAACAAAACAGTGCTCATGATTCGTCCTGCATTGGGGCCGGCTACCGCCGGCACGTTGGTCACAAGATCAGCTCAAGGGATGCGAACGCTGCGGACACATGCAACGTTCATCGCCTACGCATCAATCATAACGGTGTTAACATTGGTCGCAATCAGGGAATTCCCGAGACATCGAAACGCCGCACGCTTGCCGCGACTTCTGCCTTGACTTTGATATTAACGCCGTTATGATGAATTCGTCTGCGCGGACGACGCCAGTGACACCCCGCTAACACCAAAGCGGCAATGACCTGGTGGAGAAGACTGTTCCCGACGCGGAAGCCGCCGCGCAATGCATCCCTGCGACGGCTCGACCATTCCCCTCTGACTGACTACTACGATGAACAAGACAATCATCACCTGCGCGCTGACCGGCAATGGCGATACCCCGCGGCTAAACCCTGCCGTGCCGGTCACGCCCGAGCAGATCGCCAATGAGGCCATTGCTGCATGCGAGGCCGGTGCGAGCATCGCCCACATTCATGTCCGTGACCCGAAAACCGGCGCTTCCAGTACCGAGCTGTCGCTCTACAGCGAAGTCGTTGGGCGGATCCGCGACAGCGGCTGCCCGATCGTGATCAACCTGACGACGGGACCGGGCGCGGGCTTCTATCCGAGCGACGAGGACCCGAACCGCGGCAGCAAGGAAAGCAGCATGATGACGCCCGAAGCGCGCGTACGGCATGTGCTGGAATTGCGCCCGGAGATTTGCAGCCTGGACGTCGCCACCATGAACTTTGGCAAGCGCGCGTTTATCAACGTGCCCGAGCACCTGGTCCGGATGGCCAAGCTGGTCGAGGAAGCTGGCGTGAAGCCGGAAATCGAGGTCTTCGATCTCGGGCATGTTCGCCTTGCACGCAACCTGATCGAGACCCAAGGAATCCTGCAGGATCCGCTGTTCCAGCTTTGCCTTGGCGTGCCCTGGGGCGCGGATGCCGACACCGAGAGCATGCTTCTGATGAAGAACTACCTGCCCGCGAACGCGCGCTGGTCGGCGTTCGGCATCTCGCGCACGCAGTTCCCCATGGTGGCGCAGGCTGTAGTGCTTGGCGGACATGTCCGCGTCGGGCTTGAGGACAACATCTATCTTGGCAAGGGCGAACTCGCGCCGGGCAACGCGGCGCTGGTCAAGCGTGCGGTCAGCATTATCAAGAGCATCGGCGCCGAGGTGGCAACCCCCGACGAGGCCCGTTCCATCCTTGGCCTTCAGCCTGGGCAATCGAAACAGCGAAGCGCTGCGCAATAGCGTCTTTGGCGACACCGCCTTTGCATCGGAGGCGGCCCGATACGCGATACCGCAATACCCAGCCGTGAGGAGACATTGTGGCTGGAAAGGATAATGACATGACTTCAATCAACTTGGGCGCACTGCCCGCTTCCGCCGTTAGCGCGCAGCAGGAGTCCCGGGTCAAGGCGTGGGGATTTACGCTGCTCCTGGTGTTCCTCTTCGTCGTCAACTGGGCGGACAAGGCCGTGCTGGGGCTCGTCGCCCAACCGCTGGGCCAGGAACTCCATCTCACCGCGTCGCAGATCGGCCTGGTGGGAAGCGGCTTCTTTCTCGCCTATGCGATCGGTGGCTTCCTGGCCGGGCCCATCAACAAGTGGATGGCAATGCGCTGGTCGCTGGTGGTGCTCGCGCTGGTGTGGGCAGCTTGCATGCTGCCGTTGCTCGTGGTGGCAAACTTCGGCGTGCTGCTAATCAGCCGCGTCGCGCTGGGCCTGGCGGAAGGGCCGTCGGGCGCGCTGATCTACACCGGGGTGTACTCGTGGCATCCCGTGGAGAAGCGCGGCCTGCCCGGTGCGTGTGTCGCCGGCGCAGCATCCATCGCCAAGATTGCCCTTGCCCCGGCGCTGGCCGTCGTCATCGCGGCCTGGGGCTGGCGTGCTGCGTTCCTGACGCTGGGCATCATTGGCGTAGCCTGGTGCGGGATCTGGCTCCTGAGCTGGCGCGAGGGCCCATATGGCGAGCTACGGGAAGGCAAGCGTCCGGCGCCTGGCGGGCCGGTGCGGCAACCCAGCGTCCGCTGGCTCAGCATCTTCTGTACGCCCACGTTTCTCGGTGCGCTGGCGGCGGTGTTTGCGATGTATGCCGTGGTCACGGTGATCCTGACCTGGTTGCCGTCGTACTTCGAGGTGGGCCTGGGCTACTCCCGGCTCCATGCGGGGACCATGTTCGGCTTTCCCAGCATCGCCGCGCTGAGCGCCATGGCCCTGTCGGCGTTCGTCGGCGACCGCCTGATCGCCCGCCGCGCGAGTACGCGCATCCTGCGCGGGGTGCTGCCGGCACTCGGGCTGCTGCTGTGCGGCCTGGCAATGGTGGCGCTTCCCTACGTCAGGCATCCCGCCGTGGCAGTGCTGGTCGTTTCCCTGGGATATGGCATGGGAACGATCGTCTTCCCGCTGCTGAACGCCGCGATCTCCCAGATCTGCCCGCCGCAGCAGCTGGCGGGCACGCTCGGTGTCTTTCTGGCGGTGATGTCGGTGGGTGGGATCATCGCGCCTTACCTGACCGGCAGGATTGTCGACGCGTCCTCGCCAGCCGCTGGCTTCGCACTGGCCTTCCAGATCTTCGGCGCGCTCTCGGTCTTGTGCGCTGTGATCGCCCTGCTCACCGTCAATCCCGAACGGGACGCCGCCCGTGTCATGGGGTAAGCCGGCCCTGACGCGCCATGCCCTGGAGAACATTGCAATGACCGAAAGATCCAGCCGACCACTCGCCGGTGTGCGAATTGTCGATCTCACCTCCATTGTGCTTGGCCCATTGGCGACGCTCACGCTGGCGGGCCTAGGCGCCGAGGTCATCAAGGTCGAGGCCACCGAAGGCGATAATGTGCGTCAGGCCGGAAGCAGCCTGCATGACGACATGGGCCATGTGTTCCTCCATGGCAATCGCGGAAAGCAAAGCGTGGTGCTGAACCTGAAGAAGGCGGCCGCACGGGAAGCACTGCTTCGCCTGCTGGCTGATGCCGACGTATTTCTATGCAATGTGCGGCCCGCGGCGATGAAGCGTCTCGGTCTGGGACCCGAGGCATTGCAACGCGTCAATCCACGCCTCATCCATGTGACGGCCTGTGGCTATGGCTCTCGGGGCCCACTGGCAGACAAGCCTGCGTATGACGACCTGATCCAAGGCGCCATCGGAATTCCCGCCCTGATGCAGGAGTACACAGGCGGCGCACCGGGCTATGTTCCGCTTTCTCTGGTTGACCGCGTGGCCGGTCTTCATGCGGTCTATGCAATCACTACCGCGCTATACGCACGAGAACGAAGTGGCGAAGGGCAGTCTGTCGAAGTGCCCATGTTCGAGTGTGCGGCACACTTTGTCCTTGCTGACCATCTGGCGGGAGCCACTTTCGAGCCTCCCCTCGGTCCGAGTGGCTATGACCGTCTGCTCTCCACTAACCGGCGCCCCTACCGCACCGCCGATGGTTACCTGTCCGTACTGATCTACAACGACAAGCACTGGCGCGCCTTCTTCCAGGCCATCGGAGAACCCGAGATGTTCGAGCGGGATTCTCGCTTTTCGAACCAGCGCAACCGCTCGCTCAATATCCACGAAGTCTACGGATTCGTCGCGAGTGTCATGACATCTCGCACGACCTCCGAATGGCGCAGCCTGCTCGACGAGATCGACATCCCTAACCAGGTGCCTGCGACACTGGAACAACTTATCGAGGATCCGCAGTTGCGCGCCAGCGGGCTGATCGGCGAAGAACATCATCCCACTGAAGGCCGGCTGCGCTCACTCGGCTCACCTACCTACTGGAATGACACTCCGTCACCTGCCCTCTCCTCCGCCCCGCACCTCGGGGCTCACACGCGCAATGTGCTGATGCGGCTAGGCTATACAGTTGACGAGCTCCAAACGATGGCGACAGATGGCGCCATTTCCTTCATCGCCGATGGCAAGGCGAGCTGAGGTCCCGGCTTGTCGAGAGAGCTCATCCGGAGGGCCTTCATCTCAGGCACAGCAAGCGGCCCGGCTATCTTTCCCACGTTAATATTTTGGTGAAAATTTGAGATGGTCCGGGACGACAACCGCCGCACGGTCTCACCGCGCTACGCCCTCTTTCCGATTGCCCTCTCCAATGCACCTTGTCAAGGAGTTCTTTCATGCGCGTAGTGAACACCACCATTGCACACCCGCCGGTTACAACCGAATTGCGAGGCAAGATTCGCGTGATTGCCATCAATCATGCCCCGGTGAATGCGCTGTCATCAGTTGTGCGAGAGGCCTTGTTGCGTGCGATCGAACTTGCCGAAGCGGAAGCCCAATGCGCCGCGATTGTGCTGTGCGGCGCAGGGACTGACTTTAGCGGCGGGGCCGACATCCGCGAGTTTGGCAAGAGCGGATTGCAACCTACGTTGCCAGATCTTTGCGCGCGGATCGAGGCTTCCATCAAGCCAGTCATTGCGGCTATCCAAGGCGTCTGCCTTGGGGGTGGCTTCGAACTCGCACTGTCCGCGCACTATCGTCTGGCAGCGGAAGATGCGCGGCTCGGCTTCCCCGAAGTATTGCTTGGGCTAATGCCTGGCGCTGGCGGAACGCAGCGCAGTACGCGGCTCGCCGGCGCTCGCCCTGCGCTCGATCTGATGCTCTCTGGCCGCCAGATTGCTGGGCGCGAGGCCCTGGGGCTAGGTCTGGTCGATCACACGGTGCCTGACGGCGGCGTGACCGATGCCGCCGTTGCCTATGCGCAGGAGATTGCCGATAAGCGCGGCGTACCGCGGCGGACCCGCGATCTCGTCGCAGGACTGGCCCAGACGGAGTCCAACCGCCTGGCGGTAGAGGAGGCTCGAGCCAAGGCAGGGCAGAAATTCCGCGGCCAGTTCTCACCGTTCAGGATCATTGACGCCGTGGAGGCCGCGCTATCGACGCCATTCGACGAAGGCATGGTCAATGAGCGCGGGAACTTCCTGGAGGCCCTCGCGAGCCCGCAACGCGCCGGATTCATGCACGCCTTTCTCGCGGAGCGCGAAGTTGCCAAGGCACCAGAAATGCGCATTGCCACGCAGAGGTCCGTAGCAAGCGTCGGGGTGATCGGCGGGGGCACTATGGGCGCCGGCATTGCGGTGTCGGTGCTTAGCGCAGGGCTGCCTGTCGTGATGATCGAGCGAGACGAAGCGGCGCTGGCCCGAGGGCACGGCCTCGTGGATAAAGTCTTTGGCGAAAACGTTGCAAAGGGCCGCTTGGGCGCCGAAGACAAGGACCAGGTGATGTCGCGCTTCAGCGGTGCTACGCGCTACGAAGCGCTTGCCGATGTCGATCTCGTGATTGAGGCCGCTTACGAGGACATGGACGTAAAGAAGCAGGTGTTTGCTGAACTCGATCGCTGCTGCAAGCCTGGATGCGTGCTTGCGACCAACACCTCATATCTGGACATCAATGAAATTGCGGCGAGCATATCGCGACCCGAGGACGTGATTGGCCTTCACTTTTTCTCGCCCGCCAACATCATGAAGCTACTTGAAATCGTGGTGCCTGCAAAGGTAAGTGCCGATGTGGTCGCCACAGGTTTCGCGTTCGCCAAGGTGCTGAAGAAGGTGCCGGTACGCGCAGGCGTATGTGATGGCTTCATTGGGAATCGCGTTCTCGCTACTTACAGACTGGCCATTGATTACATGGTGGAAGATGGCGCCTCGCCCTACCACGTTGACAAGGCGCTCCGGGACTTCGGCTATCCGATGGGGCCCCTGCAGGCGTCGGACCTGTCTGGCGGCGATATCGGTTGGGCGACGCGCAAGCGTCGCGCAGTGACGCGCGACCCGCGTCAGCGCTACGTCCAGATTGCTGATCGTCTGTGTGAACGAGGCTGGTTTGGACAGAAGACAGGCCGGGGATGGTACCAGTATCCCCATGGCTCGCGGATTGGCGTTCCCGACCCGGAGATTGAAGCCATCGTCGAAGCTGAACGCCAGCGTGCGGGCATTACTCCTCGCGCCTTCGAGGATAGCGAGATTGTGCGCCGCGTCATGGCGGCCATGGCCAACGAGGGTGCCCGGATTCTCGAAGAGGGCATCGCGCTGCGGCCCCTCGACATCGACGCGGTCTTCCTTCATGGATACGGCTTTCCGCGCCATCGCGGCGGCCCGATGCACTACGCCGACACCGTGGGCCTGGCAAACGTACTGGAAGACATCCGGGAATTCGAAAAGGATGATGCGTTCTTCTGGCGTCCTTCGCCGCTGCTGGTTTCGCTCGTCAAGGAAGGCCGCGACTTCGAGAGTCTGAACCGCAGTCCACTCGACGCGAAGTGATCCAGCGAATCCGTGTCTCTCGGTCAGGTGCGGCTTGGACGAGAGGCGGGAAGCATCGCCATTTGGCATGCCGGCAGGAATCAAGCGGAACGCCACCGATCTTACTCTGACGGCAACCGGCCGTGGGGTCCCGGTCCGACATGTACGCAGGCTTGAATTCGGCCCCGCTAGATGCCGCTCACGCCCCGGATGCCGGCAAATACCAGATCGAGCGCCTGGTTGGTGAGTTGCTCACGATTCACTTTAGGCGCGCCCCAAGGGTTGAACCTGTTCTCGATAATCAACGTGGCAACGCCGTGCATGCACATCCATGCGACACGCGCCACCTCATGGGCTTTTGCCTCGTCCGCCTTGCCTTGCTCGGCAAGGTAGTCTGCCGCAGCCCGAGCAACCGTGTGGTAAGACTGGCTGGCCGCTTCGTTGAGTTCCGCATGCGTCTGCGGCGAGCGAAATTGCGGTGCGAACATCAGATGGAACAGCGTCGGATGGATCGTCGCGAAGGACACATAGGATGACAACAGCGTGCGCAGTCGCTGCTCGGCGGACATGTTGGGACGCAACCGTGCGAAGCGAAACTCGGTGAGGTCACGGAAGCCGCTGGCCGCGATGGCCGCGAGCAAGCCCTCCTTGTTACCAAAGTGGTGCTTGGGTGCGACCTGCGATACGCCAACGCTGCTGGCGATGCGCCGCAGGCTCAGTTCGGCCAGCCCAACCTCACTGAGTTGCTGCTTGCCACAACGTACCAGATCTTCACGGAGGTTCCCGTGATGGTACGGGCGGGGCGCAGGCTCATCGGCGTCCGTCATGCTGCGCGCTGCGCGGGAACGCTTTGCAGCAGGCGTGGCCATACCCTCCTCCCCCTTCCTCTTCGGGGTACGCGCGGCAGTGGTTCCGGCGACCGGGCTCTTGGTTCGTGCAGTCTTTTCCATGTTTGCAATCTTAACACCCCATCGAGCGGTGTGGATGCGTGTGGAGCGAACTGTCATCTGATACCGGTCGCGGTGCCTGCTTCCCCTTGCCAATCACATCATGTTCGTTGCTGCTTGTCGGAGATGCCGAGAGAGAAGCTGTCGATCTTGGCCCGGGCCGATGCGACTTCCCGCAGGATACGCAGCCCATGCCGGTATAGCGCCTGGCCGGATTCGGTCATTTCAAGGCGTCGCGTGGTCCGGTGCAGTAGCCGGGCGCCGGCCTGCTGCTCCAGCTCCCGCAGCTGGCGGCTGACCTGCGAGCGGGTCACGCCGCGCCGCCTGCCCGCTTCCGCAAGGTTACCGGCATCGACCATTTCGACGAAGGCCTGGATCAGATTGGGTTCCATTCGAAAACCTCGTGAAGATCCTCAGGGATGGCGCAACCTTGCGGTTCCGGGGTGGCTTTTGATCCTGGAGGGGCTAGTAGATTTCGAACAGCCCTGCCGCGCCCATTCCGCCGGCGATGCACATCGTCACTACCGCGTACCTGGCTCCCCGGCGCTTCCCTTCGATCAGCACATGTCCGGCCAGGCGTACCCCGGTCATGCCAAAAGGATGACCTATCGAAATGGCGCCGCCATTGACGTTCAGGAGTTCGTCGGGAATGCCCAGCTTGTCGCGGCAGTAGATGGACTGCGAAGCGAACGCCTCGTTAAGCTCCCACAGTCCAATGTCCTGGATCTTGAGGCCGTGCCTCGCCAGCAGCTTGGGCACGGCGTAGACGGGGCCGATGCCCATCTCGTCGGGCTCCAGGCCGGCCACAGCCATGCCGCGGAAGGCACCCAACGGCTTGATGCCGGCTCGTGCGGCCTCGGCGGCCTCCATCATCACGCAGGCCGCGGCGCCGTCTGAAAGCTGTGATGCATTGCCCGCGGTAATGAAATGCTCCTTGCCGCGCACGGGCTCGAGCCGGGCCAGGCTTTCATAAGTGGTACCGGGCCGGTTGCAGTTGTCGGCCTCCACCGTGACTTCTCGGCGGGTGACCGTGCCGGTTTCCTTGTCGGTGACCGCCATGATGGTCGTGCATGGCACGATCTCGTCCTTATAGCGTCCTTCGGCCTGCGCTGCCGCCGTGCGCCGCTGGCTCTCTAGCGAGAACCGGTCCTGGGCTTCGCGGCTGATGCCATAGCGCTTTGCAACAACATCCGCCGTTTCAATCATCGACATATATAGATCCGGCTTGTGTTCGGCAATCCAGCGGTCCACGCCGTTTTCGCCGTCCTCGCGGGTACGGATGCGCGAGATACTCTCTACCCCACCCGCGATCACGGCCGGCACGCCCTCGGCCACGATGCGGCTCGCGGCGATGCTGATGGCATTCAAGCCCGAGGCGCAGAACCGGTTGACGGTCAATCCAGCGATACTGACCGGCAGACCGGCGCGAAACACGGTCTGCCGTGCTACGTTGCGTCCGGTCGTTCCCTCCGGGTAGCCACAACCCAGGACCACGTCCTCGATCATGTCCGGGTCGATGCCCGCGCGATCCACGGCTGCGCGCACCGCGAACGCGGCAAGCGTCGGGCCATCGGTGATGTTGAACTCGCCTCGGTGCGACTTGGCGAGTGGCGTTCGTGCCGTGGAGACAAAGACGGCTTCGCGGGTCATGGCAGTGTTTCCTTTTGAAGGAGGTTAAATACCGTATTTATGCGGAACGGCTTGCGTGGGTTGCGCCAAAGGCAGGCTTGCGCTTTTCTGCGAATGCCAGACGGGCTTCGGCAAAATCGTCGCTACGCAGACAGACGCTTTGGTACTCGCCTTCCCGTTGCATCTGAACACCGAGGTCGTTCTGGAAGGCCTGACGCAGCAGTTGCTTGATGAGTGCATGGCTGAGCCGCGCGCCGCCAGCGAACTTCCCGGTCACGGACCCGATTTCGGCGGGCAGCTGGCCGTCCTCAACGCATTTCCAGATCAGGCCCCACTCCGCCGCCGATTTTGCGGACAGCCGCTCGCCCAGTAGCATGAGTCCCGCGGCCCGTGCTTTCCCTACCATGTGCGGCAGGAACCAACTCGACCCCAGATCAGGCACCAGGCCGATGTTGGTAAATGGCTGCAGGAAATACGAAGACTCCGCTGCGATTACGATGTCGCAGGTCAGCGCCAGGCTCATGCCTGCACCAGCGGCAACGCCATTCACGGCAGCGATGGTCGGGATGGCCAGCGATGCGAGCAACTGGTAGGGCGGCATAAAGTAGTCACGCATGAACTCGTCCCGGTCGCCGGGATTCAGCCCGGTGCGCTGATCCGTCAGATCGACGCCGCTGCAGAAACCCCGTCCAGCTCCGGTCAGAACCAGGCAGCGTACATCTGGCGCGCCGGCCACCTCCTTGAGCGCTGAGCGGAGCTCGATCAGCATTCGCATCGACAGCGCGTTGAGCGCGTCCGGTCTGTTCAGCGTGAGGGTGGCGATGCCGTCGGCAACGGCGAGAGACAAGGTGTCGTAGTTCATTTGCTCGGGTGCTCCGGTGGTTGTCATCACTTCGCCTCGTTTGCAGCCATGCGCAACGGCGCATCGGTCAGACTCTGGAGCCGCTCGAAGCTGACACCAGGCGCGAGCTCACGCACCTTCAGTCCCTCTGGCTCGACGTCGATCACTGCAAGCTCGGAATAGATGCGCCTGACCACGCCTGCCGCGGTCAGGGGATAGTTGCAGCGCTGCACGATGCGGGGCTTGCCATCCTTGGTGCAATGCTCCATCAGCACCCATACGGCTTTCGCTCCGGCTGCCAGGTCCATCGCGCCGCCGACGGCTGGCGGCTTGCTGTCATTGCCGGTGGACCAGTTTGCGATGTCGCCATTGGCCGCAACCTCGAACGCACCAAGCAATGCGTAGTCGATGTGCCCGCCGCGAATCATCATGAACGAGTCGTTGTGATGAAAGATCGATGCACCTGGCAACAGGGTGACCGGCATCTTGCCGGCGTTGATCAGGTCAGGGTCCGCTTCACCCGGAGCGGGCGCCGGCCCCACACCGAGCAAGCCGTTCTCACTGTGGAAGATGATCTCCCGTCCCGCCGGAATGTGGTCAGCCACCATCGTTGGTAAGCCGATCCCCAGGTTCACGCAAGCGCCCTCTGGCAGATCGACGGCGACCCGCTTTGCGATTTGTTGACGGACGTCCGAGCTCATGCTTGTCTCCATACACGGCTGACAAATATCCCCGGCGTGACGACCTGCTCCGGTTCGATCTCGCCGAGTTCCACCACGTTGCGCACTTGCGCGATGGTCAGCGGCGCGGCGGGCGCCATGACCGGGGCAAAGTTGCGTGCCGAAAGGCGATAGGTCAGGTTGCCCCAGCGGTCCGCGCGATCGGCCCGGATCAGCGCCACGTCGCACTTGAACGGCTCCTCGTAGACATGGACCTGTCCGTCGATCAGGCGCGTTTCCTTGCCGGCGGTGAGCTGGGTGCCCACGCCCGTCTTGACATAGAAGCCGCCAATGCCCGCCGCTGCTGCGCGGATGCGTTCACTCAGGGTGCCCTGCGGCACTAACTCCAGTTCAACCTTACCCTCCGCGTATAGCGCATCGAACACAGACGGACCAAACGCACGCGGAAACGAACAGACGAGTTTCCGAACCCGGCCCGCCGCCAGCAGCGCACCCACGCCCGTGGCACCAGCGCCGGCATTGTTGGTAATGATGGTAAGTTCCCGTGCACCTTGCGCGACCAGCGCTTCGAGCAGGGCATGCGGCATACCGGCATCGCCAAACCCGCTGACGAGGATGGTCGAGCCATCGCGGATGCCCTGCACGGCGCCTTCGGCGTCGGGGACAGTCTTGTTGATCATGCTGTTGTCTCCTTCGATTTGGACGCCCGGCGCCATGGCACTCGGGCTGTCCATTCAATCTTACCGCTGTTAATTTTAAAGTCAAGGCGAACGCTTACGAGTAAGCAGAATGCCGCGTTGAACGCCACGGATCACGTCGCCGCAAGGTCGAGTGAATTCCCTTATTTCGGTCGATGTTACCAGCGTTATGATTGTGATGTGGGTGTGAACAGTGGTGCCGGCGATGAGATCGCGCGGCTCGATATGAGTCGCTCGGCCATCCCAAGGCCCCGACCGGTGCCGCCCCCCGGTCACAAGAATCCTGCGGCCGGTAAAGTGATTTTTCTCAAACATTTCAGTGCTCTGTGAACTAGGGTTGGCGAACCCAACAGCACGGCCGGCAGCAACCGCGCCCCCGCCACGGCCACGCGGATCGCCGCGGCCGACGACCTGGCCGCCGTCACCGCCTGGCTGGCGCGCTATGCCGACAGCGCGGCGACGCTCACTGCCTACCGGCGCGAGGTGGAGCGACTGATCCTGTGGGCCGTGCTGCAGCTGGGGAAGCCACTGTCCTCGCTCACGCACGAAGACCTGCTCGCCTATGAACGCTTCCTGGCCGACCCGCAGCCGGCCGCGCGCTGGGTGCTGGCCGGCAGCAAGAAGCTCGCGCGCAACCACCCCGACTGGCGCCCGTTTGCGGGGCCGCTGTCGCCCGCCAGCGTGCGCCACGCCCTGGTCATCCTGAATGCGCTGTTTGCCTGGCTGACCGAGGCCGGCTACGTGGCCGGCAACCCGCTCGCGCTGGCCCGGCGCCGGCGCGCCCCCAGCCGGCCACGCATCACCCGCTACCTGAGCCACGAGCTGTGGGCGACCGTGAAAGATGCCGTCGAGGTGATGCCGGTCAGCACCAAGCGCGAGCGCCTGCATGCCGCGCGCTGCCGCTGGGCGCTGACGGTGCTCTACCTGGGCGGGCTGCGGGCCGCCGAGGTGACGGACACGCCCATGGGGGCGTTCTTCTGCCGGCGCGACGGCTCGGGTGTGGAGCGCTGGTGGCTGGAGGTCACCGGCAAGGGCAACAAGACCCGGCTGGTGCCGGCCTCCGATGAGCTGATCGCCGAACTGGCGCGCTACCGCCGCGCCCACGGGCTGGCGCCTACCCCGCAGCCTGGGGAGACGCGCCCGCTGGTGCTGCCCGTCATAGGCCGTGAGACGGGTCGCGAGGGTCGCGAGAAGGCCCTGTCGCGCGGGGCGCTGCACCTTATTTTGAAGGAGGTGTTCGGCATGGCGGCCGGGCGCCTGCGGGCGCGCGGGCCCGAGTGGGAGGGTCAGGCCGCGGTGCTGGCCAGCGCCTCGGCGCACTGGCTGCGCCACACCGCCGGCTCGCATATGACCGACCAGCAGGTCGACCTGCGTTTTGTAAGAGATAATTTTGGCCACGCCTCGATCGCCACCACTAGCGGATACCTACACAGCGAGGAGGATGCGCGGCATCAGGCCACACAGGAGCGGCATCGAATCGGCTGGGACACCTTCAGCAAGTAAGTTGCTGATTCAATGGAGACCTGGTCTCCCTCTTCTATCGGCAGGCAAAGCGGGCAATCTTCGTTGGGCAGCAAATGCCGGTCGCAGGTGTCTCACATTGATACAATCGATCGCGATCTACTTATCTTCTAAGAGGACGATGGCAAAGGTGGCTACGCGCGAAAGGGTGATAACCGCAGCGGACAGCTGCCTCGAATGCGGCGCGCGGGAACTGGTCGAGGACGGGTGGACGGCAGCACTGTCCCCCATCAGCAAACAACGAACATCCACGCGCGAAGCCGGCGAGCTGCAGAACCCGAACGCCAAGGCCGGCCTCGAGGATGCCAGCCCGAAGAACCAGATTGCTTCGATTCTCGGCCACGTGGCCGAGAAGGTGCGCCTCTTTGGCGAGAACGATGAGCTGGTGAAGGAGGTGCCGGCATGAGCGAACTTATTCCGGGCAGTGCCGACTATGGCAGCATGCACGGCGACATCGTCGCCCTGCTGGAAGACGCCCGTCGAGCCGCTGCGCGAAGCGTCAACGTGCTGATGACTGCCACCTACTGGGAAATCGGCCGCCGCATCGTCGAGTTTGAGCAAGGCGGGCAGGACCGCGCTGGCTATGGACAAGCCTTGCTCAAGCGGCTCTCGGCTGATCTCTCGAGGAGTTTCGGGCGTGGCTTCTCGGAGCGCAACCTGGAACAGATGCGCCTGTTCTACCAGGCTTGGCCCATCGACCACATTTCGCAGACACCGTCTGCGAAATTGCCCACCGCCCGGATTTCGCAGACATCGTCTGCCATTTCCACGGGGGAGGAGATTTCCAACGCCTTGTCCCGGAATTCCGTCGACCTGTCCGACCTGGCCAATGCCTTCCCGCTGCCCTGGTCGGCATACGTCCGACTGCTCTCTGTGCGCAATGAGATGGCGCGCCGATTCTACGAAACCGAAGCGCTGCGCTGCGGCTGGTCGGTACGGCAACTCGACAGACAGATCAATAGCCAGCTCTACGAACGCATTGCCCTGTCACGCGACAAGGCCGCCATGTTGCGGAAAGCCGAAGCAGCCGAGAGCGTCGATGTCGTCACACCCGAGCAGGCCTTGAAAGACCCGTTCGTGCTGGAGTTCCTCAACCTGAAGGACGAGTATTCCGAGTCGGACCTCGAACAGGCGCTGATCCAGCACTTGGCCGACTTCCTCTTGGAACTGGGCGACGACTTCGCCTTCGTTGGCCGTCAGCGCCGCCTACGCATCGACGACAGCTGGTTTCGCGTCGATTTGCTGTTCTTCCACCGCCAGCTCAAATGCCTGCTCGTCATCGACCTCAAGATCGGCAAATTCAGCCATGCTGATGCCGGCCAGATGCACATGTACCTGAACTACGCCCGCGAGCACTGGATGAAGCCGGGCGAAAACCCGCCAGTGGGGTTGATCCTGTGTGCGAGCAAGGGTAGCAACGAGGCGCACTACGCGCTGGAGGGCCTGTCGAATAAGGTGCTGGCCGCCGAATACCAGACCGTGCTGCCTGACGAGAATCTGCTGGCCGCGGAACTGGCCAGGACGAGGCAGGAATTGGAGGCACGCCTTGGCCGGCCAAACGACGCAGAGGGCGGCGAATGAATGCGCGGCCTGAGACTGCACTATGGAAGGGCGGCAATCCGAAGCGAACCGGTGTCCGTCCGCGCTGCTACCAGCTACGCTGGAGCGGGTCTTCCAGAATGGGGAGCACGTGAATGCCGGACATAAATCCGAAGGCTACGCGCAAAACCTCGCCCTCCTGGAGCGATGTCAAAGCCAAGCTGGCCGACATCGACCGTGCCGGCTTGATCGGCCTGGTACAGGCCCTGTACGTGGCAAGTAAGGACAACCAGGCCTTCCTGCACGCCCGGTTTATGCTGGGCGGCGATGTGCTGAAGCCCTACAAGGTGGCCATCGACCGGTGGCTGTGGCCGGATGCGTTCAAGAACCAGGACACGTCGGTAGCCAAGGCGAAGAAGGCGATCTCGGACTACAAAAAGGCCATCGGCCAGCCGAATGGGATAGCCGAACTGATGGTGTTCTATTGCGAACGGGCGTCCGGCTTCAGCGCTGACATCGGCTACCAGGACGATGGCTATTTTGACGCCTTGGTGCGGATGTTCGAGCAGTCGCTGAAAATGATCGCTACCTTGCCCGAGACACAGCGGCCGGCGCTCTGGGCACGCCTTGCCGAAGTGCGCCGCACCAGTGACAACTTCGGCTACGGGGTGGCCGATGACATGGATGAATTGCTTGCCGAGTATGGAGTCGATGGCTGATCATGATGCGTTCGCCGCGCTGCAAGCCGAAAACGCCCGCCTGATCGCGCTACTGGAATCGCATGGCATCGAATGGCGCGTGCCGCCGAAGGAGCTTGCGCCTTGCGTTCAGGAAGCTGAACCTGCGCTTATGTCTAGAAATTCCGCTCGATACCGCTCTTAACTAGAGCCATGCATTGGCCGCGCTCACCGATACCCCTTAGGACTCCGAACCCGCCGTTCGGCTGCCGTATGCCGAAGCCGGGTGTGTCAACCAATTCGCAAGCAAAAGTGCCACCTCTGTCGGGAGCGTTAGAAATCTGGGGGTTTGGCTTCAGCCATCCGTCCTACCGGTCGATCGATACTGCGCCGCACCATCGAGTTACACTTCAGCCCATGCACCGGATGGGAGGCAAAGCGTTCGGCCTTACCGCCACTGCCTCCTTTTATCCCGGGACTGCCTTGCATGTATTGCATCGGACATCTGGAATCCCTAGCCGAAGACGAAGAGACACAGAAGCATGAGCGCCGACAACCAATTGCAGTTCACTGTGGAACGTCACCCCAACCCCACGCCGCCCGACAAGATCGCGGCCGCGCTGGTCGACCCCACCTTCGGACGCGTGTTCACCGACCACATGGTCACGATCCGCTGGACCGAGGGGCGAGGCTGGCATGACGCCAAGGTGGAAGCGCGCCGTCCGTTCCAGATCGACCCGGCCTGCGCCGTCCTGCACTATGCGCAGGAAATCTTCGAAGGCATGAAGGCCTATCGCGGCGCTGACGGCAAGATCTCGCTGTTCCGCCCGCAGGAAAACGCCAAGCGCTTCCGCGCCTCCGCGGCCCGCATGTCGATGGCCGACCTGCCGGAAGCCGATTTCCTCCGCGCCGTCGAAGCGCTCGTAGACATCGACCGCGACTGGATCCCGGGCGGCGACGGCAGCCTGTACCTGCGCCCGTTTATGTTTGCTACGGAGACTTTCCTGGGCGTGCGCGCCGCGGCCGAGTATGTGTTCTGCGTGATCGCCTGCCCGGTCGGCCCGTACTTCAAGGGCGGCAAGTCGGCGGTCACGGTGTGGGTGTCGGACCAGTACACGCGCGCTGCGCCTGGCGGCACCGGCGCAGCGAAGTGCGGCGGCAACTATGCGGCCAGCCTGATCGCGCAGACCGAGGCATCGCAGAAAGGCTGCGACCAGGTGGTCTTCCTTGATGCCGCTGAACACCGCTGGATCGAGGAACTAGGCGGCATGAACGTGTTCTTCGTCATGGACGACGGCTCGCTGCTGACGCCGCCGCTGTCCGGCACGATCCTGCCCGGCATCACGCGCGCATCCATCATCGAACTGGCCCGCCGCGAAGGCCTCAAGGTGTCGGAAACCCCGTACGCGTTCGACGCATGGCAGGCTGATGCCAACAGCGGCCGCGTCAAGGAAACGTTCGCCTGCGGCACCGCCGCCGTGGTGACAGCCATCGGCAACGTACGCCATGCCGGCGGTGAATTCACGATCGGCAACGGCGGCGAAGGCGAAGTCACCCGCCGCCTCCGCACGCTGCTGACCGGCATCCAGCGCGGCAAGGAGCCAGACACCCTCGGCTGGGTCCGCTACGTCGCCTGAGCCCGGCGCCTTGCCCCGGGTCGACCGGGTCTGGGCCGGCCAGGCAGCGAGGACACCAGCAAACCAGGCCTGACGGGCGCTGTCATCAGCGAGGTGTTGCGACGGAGCGAAGCGCGCAGCAGATGCCGTTTCAGCGAGAAGTGGTGCCGAATCGCTTGAGGGCTTACTAGGCGCGCCCTGCATCCAAATGGATAGTCACCCCTTCGGGAGTCCGATCATTTCCAGAGACACCAGAGACCCTCTGGGTGCTGACCGCTCTGCAGGCGCGGCATCCGCGCTGATCGCATAAAAGCTTCGTTCTTACTACTTTCCGGCTTATGTGTCATTTCCGGCCTTATCCCGGCATGACCTCGGCTGAGCCCGTGCAATACAGAACTCAGCCCTCCGCTTTCTAGCTCACCGCATAAATGTGCGACTTTCTGGGGTCACGAAGGCGGCCTAGCAATGAGCGTGAACGCCTCACAGGTCAGCGGGCTGCCGCGGGTGGATGATAAGCTCGCTGCCGCCGCGGATGACGTCGAAGAACTTGTCGGCGCCGGTGTCCGTGAAGATGCGCTTACGGCCATCAAAGGTCGAGACCTCAAGCTGGAGCGACTTGAAATCTTGCGGGATGGGCAAGCGTAGGTCCTCCGTCCAGGTCATCAGACCGGCTTGTGCAGGCAGCTTAGCCTTCACAATAACCATTCGATAGATGGGCCCCGTCACCGCGCAGTTTTGCCATCCAGGACCCCATTTGACCTCAGGCGGGAAGCCTTTGACAGACTTGATCTCGTCCAGGTGAGCTGAGTGGACAATGCCATCTGCGGTGGATTCACTCTCTTTTACCCCATTGCAGCTGCCGGCCTCACCACCGCCACCGACTTGTTTGAAGGCGGCGACGCCCTGCTCCCAATCCCAACGCCAGCCGGCCTTCGGTGTGGCGACTTTCCTGACATTCTTATTCTTTCCTTCGAACTTCTGCTGCTGTGCGGTCCATATCGCGACTTCCTTCTGTTGCGCTTCAGTTTCGACTACGAAGGTAAATTTCCCTAAGTTTGAAGGCAATGTCACGATGGGTAGTTGCCGCTCCACGGCTTCGCGGGCACCCACGAGCTGATTCCAGAAGCCTTCCTTGGGCGCGGTATAGGTGAGCTTCAGCGGCACAATGGCCAGCTTGTCTGCGTCCCCCTGCAACGCAGTGACAGGAACGGTGTACAGAACCTCCATCGGCCCCACCACCATGCGGGTTGCGGACCCTTGATTGAGCGCCAGCACTGGGTCTGCCTTGTCCAGATTGACGCCATTTACCCGCAACGTCACAGCATTCTTGGACTGAGCCGGTTTTACGCGTGGGGAATAGCGGGTGACGTAAGTATTGTTACTGAAGGGGATGCTCTCGACCAGTTGGTTAGCCTGATTGACCAGCAACTGGGTCGTTTCCAGGCGGTTCGCTACGTCCTGGTTGGCACGCTCAGTCAGTTGCCGGGCATTATTGAAGGTCTGGCGTTGGGTCTCGCTAAGCTCCGAGAACGCTTTGTCCAGGAGTTCTTTGTTCGCCTCTTTCCAGGTTTCAATGACACCTTTCGCTTCAATGGCGGCGCGCATTGTTAGGTAGTCGCCGGCGTCCTGAGCGGAACTGATGAGCTGATCCAAACCACTGAAAATCTGGGAAATGGTTGCGCTCGTTGTCAGCCCCCCCACTGCTGCGGCGACCTGAGCATGAGCTGCCGGCATGGCCGTCAGTGCAAGCGCCAACGATACTGCGGCGCCAATTCGTTGATACCTCAAAATACCCGTCATAATTCTCCCTTCTTATTGATGTTTGAAAAATGCGCGCCTAATGTACCAAGGAGTTCTTTGAGTGGGGTAGCCGAGTGCGTTCTTACAACAATGCCGGTAATTGGAAAAGCGGGCAGCGAGAAAGCGCTGTCACGCGGCGCGCTGCACCCGGTCCTGAAGGAAGTATTCGGCATGGCCGCGGAGCGCTTTCGGGCGCGCGGGCCGAAATGGGAGCCGCAAGCCGCGGTGCTGGCCAGCGCCTCGGCCCATTGACTGCGCCATCCCGCCGGCTCGCACATGACCGACCGGCAGGTGGACCTGCGCTACGTCAGGGACAACTTCGGGCATACGTCGATCTCGACGACGAGCGGCTATCTGCATAGCGAGGAGGATGCCCTGCATTAGGCCACGCAGGAGCGGCATCGGATCGGCTGGGGCAGCAAGAGGCAGCAGCCCGTGGAAATTATTTCATCATCGTGAAACTGTGGTGGGCACCAACAGGCGCGTTATGATGACCCCCTGTCGTCTCACCGGCGTTGCAATCGGCCCGCCACACATGGGTATTCGCCATTTGTCGAACGACGCCCGCGGTCCCCGCCAGCCAAGACACACCATCATGGATCTCGAACTCCGCAATCAACGCGTGCTCATCACCGGCGGCAGCCGCGGCATCGGCCTCGCTTGCGCGGCCGGCTTTCTGCGTGAGAGCGCGCGCGTGGCCATCGTTTCGCGCAGCGCCGAAAACCTGGCGAAGGCCTGCGCCAAGCTGGCCGAAGGCCAGGGCGAATTTGCCAAGGACGTGGTCGCGGTATCCGCCGATCTGACCCTTATCGCCGAGGCCGCACGCGCGGTGGAAGAAGCGGTGGCAGGACTTGGCGGCATCGACATTTTGGTGACCTCCGCCGGCGCGGCCAGGCGCCGGCCGCCGAACGAACTGACCCCACAGCTGTGGCAGGAAGCAATGACCGCCAAGTACTTCAGCTACATCAATGTGATTGACCCGGTGGTCAAGCGCATGGCGCAGCAAGGGCGCGGCGCCATCGTCAACATCGTGGGCATGGGTGGCAAGATCGCTAACCCCGCCCACCTGGCGGGTGGCGCAGCTAACGCTGCACTGATGCTGGCCAGCGCCGGACTGGCCAATGCCTATGGCAAGCAGGGTGTGCGCGTGAACGCGGTCAATCCGTCGGCTACGCATACCGAGCGCCTGCAGCAGGGCATGGAAGTGGATGCGCGTATCGGCGGCATGACCGTGGAGCAGGCGCTGGCGCGCGCCAACGCGCGCACCGGCCTGGGCCAGCTGGCCACGCCGGAAAAGGTGGCGGACGCCGTGCTGTTCCCCGCCTCGCCACGCGCCAGCTATATCTCGGGCTCCATCCTCTCGATCGATGGCGCTACCATGCCGATGGTAGTCTGAGACGGCCAGCCTAACGCGTAGGGGCGCATGGCCGCGCAGCGCGTCCCGGAATGGGATCCGCAAGACGCGGTTCTGGCCAGCATCTCGGCGCACTGCCTGGACCTCAACGCCGGCCGGCGCAATTCTCGCCACAGGATTCAGTCAGAAAAGAATCTTGCGCACGCTGGCGCAGGACTGAACAATAGCGACAGCACTGATGAAATCCCTTCATCAGTGCCGCGACGGTGTGCCGCCGCCGCTATACGAAGCCTTCGAGCGGACAAAATTCCATGCCCCGCCATAACTTCAACGACCTGCTGGCATTGATCACCGTTGCGAAGGAGCACAGCTTCACGCGCGCGGCGGCCAAACTCGGCGTTACTCAATCGGCGCTAAGCCATACCATTCGCAGCCTCGAAGCCAGGCTTGGCGTGCGGCTGCTGACCCGGACCACGCGTAGCGTGTCCACGACCGACGCGGGCGAATGGCTGATTCGCTCCCTGGGCCCGAAGTTCGAAGAGATTGAAGCCGACCTGTCCGCAGTGGCGGAACTCGGCGAACGGCCGGCTGGCACGATCCGCATCACCGCGGTGGACCATCCGATCGACGCCATTATCTGGCCGCGCCTGGCGAAGGTGCTCCCGCAATACCCCGAGCTGAACGTCGAACTGACCGTAGACTATGGGCTCACCAATATCGTCGGCGAACGCTACGACATTGGCGTGCGCTTCGGCGACCAGATCGAGAAGGACATGATCGCGGTTCGCATCAGCCCCGATGTGAAAATGGCCATCGTTGGCGCGCCCGCCTACTTCAAGGGCCGCGACAAGCCTGCCACGCCGCGTGACCTGCTGGACCAACGCTGCATCAACCTGCGGCTTGCGACGAGCGGCGGCCTTTATGCCTGGGAACTGGCAAAGGGCGCGAAGAAACTGCAGGCGCGCGTCGAGGGGCAGCTCATCTGCAACAGCGTCAACCAGATGCTGAACGCCGCCCTGGACGGATTCGGGCTAACGTTCCTGCCCTATCCGCTGGTCCAGCCGTATGTGGAGGCCGGCCGCCTCGTCCGTGTCATGGACGACTGGTGTCCGACCTCAGGTCCAGCTCCGGATACTCTTTGGAAAACCGGCTCAGGCGCGGGATCAGCCACTTGACGGCGAACGTCGGCGGCAGGTTGATCTTGAGCAGCGCAGTGCTCTTCTCGCGGTGCAGCTGGTAGGTTGCCACCTCCAGTTGGCGGAAGGCTTCCTGCACCCCGGGCAGATACGCCTTGCCCGCCGGCGTGAGCGTGAGCGTCTTGGAATCCCGGACGAACAAGGCGATGCCCAGGTTTTCCTCCAGCGACTTGACCTGGTGGCTCACGGCCGAAGGCGTCACGAACAGCTCTTCGGCCGCCTTGGTAAAGCTCATCTGCCGCGCCGATACTTCAAAGGCGCGAAGGGGGTTCAGGGGGGGAATTTTTCTGGGCATACGAGATGCGCCGTCGGCGCGGGATTGCAAAAGTCGCCATGGACATCCATGTGCGACTTTAACCGGCTCCGGTGCCCGGCCGGCCGCAGCAGCCATGGCCGCTGTGCGGTCGGGCATGCCCCGGCGTCAGGCCTGCGCCATCACCCCGTTGGTCAGCCGCCAGGTGCCCAGCGGATTGGCGCTTTGCAGCGCCGCGGGCAGCAGCGCATCGGGGATGTCCTGGTAGCACACCGGCCGCAGGAAGCGGTCTATCGCACTGGCGCCCACCGAGGTGTACATGGCGTTGGAAGTGGCCGGGAACGGGCCGCCGTGCACCATCGCATGGCAGACCTCGACACCGGTCGGAAAGCCATTGGCCAGGATGCGGCCGCATTTGCGCTCCAGCACCGGCAGCAGTTGGCGCGCGGCCTCGTGGTCGCCCTCATCCAGCAGCAGGGTCGCGGTAAGCTGGCCCTCGAGCAGATCGGCCACCTGCCGCATCTCGTCGATATCACGTGCCTTCACAACCACCGACGCGGGGCCGAACATCTCGGCCTGCAGCGCCGGGTTGCGCAGCAGGTACTGGGCGTCCGTCACATAGAGTGCAGCCTGGGCGGCATTGGGCTGGCCGGCGGCATCCGCGCCGCAGGCCACGCGCTCGACCCCTTCCACGGCCTCCACCTGGGCCCTGCCTTCCCGGTAGGCCGCGTAAATGCCCGGCGTCAGCATGGTCTGCGCGGCCTTGACGCCCAGCGCCTTGCCGGCCGCAGCCACGAAGCGCTGCAGGTCGGGGCCGTCGACGGCCAGCACCAGGCCAGGGTTGGTGCAGAACTGCCCGGCGCCCATGGTCAGCGAATCGGCAAAGCCCTGGGCCAGTGCCTCGGCCCGTACGGCCAGCGCCTGGGGCAGCAGGAACACCGGGTTGATGCTGCTCATCTCGGCATAGACGGGAATCGGCTCGTGGCGGTTGTTGGCAATGCGCAGCAGGGCCAAGCCGCCCTGGCGCGAGCCGGTGAAGCCCAGGGCCTTGATACCGGGATGGGCGACCAGCGCCTCGCCGATCTCGCGGCCGGCGCCGATCAGCAGCGAGAACACGCCTTCGGGCATGCCCTGGCTCTGCGCCGCCTTCTGCACGGCCCGGCCGACGAGCTCCGAGGTGCCCAGGTGGGCGCTGTGCGCCTTCACGACCACGGGTGCACCCGCGGCAAGCGCCGAGGCGGTGTCGCCGCCGGCCACCGAGAAGGCCAGCGGGAAGTTGCTGGCGCCGAACACGGCCACCGGCCCCAGTGGGACCTTGGCCAGCCGCAGATCCGCGCGCGGCAGCGGCTGGCGCTCGGGCTGGGCCGTGTCTATGGTGGCACGCAGGAAATGCCCGTCGCGCACGACCTGGGCGAACAGCCGCAGCTGCCCCACGGTACGCCCACGCTCGCCGGTCAGGCGTGCCAGCGGCAAACCGCTTTCGCCATGGGCGCGCTCGATAAGCGCATCGCCCAGCGCCATGATCTCGTCGGCAATGGCTTCGAGGAACGCGGCGCGGCGCTCCAGCGGCAGACTGCGATAGCTGTCGAAAGCGCGGGTGGCCAGGCCCACGGCCCGATCCACGTCGTCGCGGGTGCCGAAGCCGAACTGGGGCTCGGCAATCTCAGCATTGGTTGCGGGGTTGAAGGCGCGCTGGCTTCCGGCCTGGCCGCGCACGGCGGCATGGCCGATCAGCATTGCTCCGGTGGGTTGCATGGGAAAAAGTCCGTTGTCGGTATGAAGGGCTGGAAACAGGGAAGGAGGCGGGCCAAAGGGCTTACTTCGCGCCCCTGACCTTGGCGATCTCGGCCTGCAGTTCGCTCACGACGGTGTCGCCGATCTGTGCAGAGTGCTTGGCGATGATGGGCTTGGTCCGCTCTGCCATGCGGGCGCGCTCGGCATCCGAGAAGTCATTCACCTGCATGCCGCGCTTCTTCAGCTCCGCCAGCGCCTTGTTGTCGGTCTCGCGGTTCAGGCGGCGCTCGAACAGCTTGGCCTCCTCGGCCGCGGCGCTGATCAGCTTCTTCTCGTCCGCGCTCATCTTGTCCCAGGTCTTCTTGCTGATCAGCAGGATGAAGGGGTTGTATACGTGGCGCGTCAGGCTGATGTATTTCTGGACATCATCGAACTTCGATGCCTCGATCAGCGCATTGGGGTTCTCCTGGGCATCCACGGCGCGGGTCTCCAGCGCCGAGTAGATCTCGGAAAACGCCAGCGGCACTGCATTCGCATTGAAGTTGTTGAAGACATCCAGCAGCACCGAGCTTTGCATGGTGCGGATCTTCAGGCCGCCCAGGTCCTCCCACTTGACGATCGGGTGCTTGCTGTTGGTCACGTTCCGGTAGCCGTTTTCCCAGTAGCCGAGCGACACCAGGCCTTTCTCGGGCAGCTTGGCCTCCAGCTTCTTGCCGAACGAGCCATCGAGCACCGCATCGGCCTCTTCCGGCTTGTTGAAGAGGAATGGGAAGTCGTAGACACCAAAATCCTTGACGATCCCGCCCAGGGTGGTGGTGGCGCCCAGGAAGAAATCTAGCGTGCCGCCCTGCAGTGCCGATTGCGCCTGCAGGTCGTTACCCAGCTGCGCATTGGGATAGACGCGCACCTTGACCTTTCCACCGCTGCTCTTGTTGACGATTTCGCCGAATTTCTTGAGGCCGATCACCACGGGGTGGTCCGGGGGGACGCTGGCTGCCGCCTTGAGGGTGCGGTCCGAAACCTGGGCCTGGGCGTTGGGCGCCAGCACGGCCGTGAACAGGGTGCAGGTGGCGAGGATCTTTGCCGTGACGGAAAACGAATATTGCAT
>CP158804.1:0-3073670 GCA_050987995.1 Ralstonia pickettii | reverse complement strand
TGGGTCTCCTCGGGAGCCGCGGCGCAGCCGATGCTGGCCTGGCTACCGCCACGCGCACGGCCCTGCCGCGCGAACGGCAAGGCCAGGACCGCCCCGCAGCCGCGGCCATGCTGCGGCTGACTGGCAAGGGGGCACCCTGGTGCGACATTGTCTTTACAAACCGAAGTGCGAATATACCTGATAATCATTCTCATTTTCAACCAAGAAAAGGCGTTGACTGCATATCCGCAACGCCGTACGGGGCTGCCTCTTGTTTCCGTTACCGATCCTGCTTGCACTGTTTCCCGAGCCGCTGCGGCACTACGCCGAGGCCGTACGCATCGGCCCCACAACGTGCGATGACGTCATGCCCGCCGCGCTCATGTCCGCGCCGGCGGGCCGCGCCCCACTACGGCAGGCACTTCACGCCATAGCCGCCCACTACGGCGGCGACGATGCGCGCGTGGCCGGCTCCGTCTGGGCGCGGCATTGCTTCTCCGCACTGCTGCCCGGCACGGTGGCCGCCGCGGCGCTGGCGCACCACGTGCTGCCCTTGCGCGACGCGGCCATCCGGCCCGATGGGCACGGCCGCGCCGTGACGTTGCTGCTGCCACACGCCGGCCAGACGTTTGCCGGCGCGCCGCCGCAGCAGCGCTACGGCGCCCTGCTGGACGATCTGCTGGCGCCGCTGGTCGAAGCGCTGGCAGCGGCCAGCGGCGCCTCGCCGCGCCTGCTGTGGGCCAATGCCGGCGCCGTCGTCGCCGAGGTATTCCGCCATGCGCCCGCCCTGCTGCAGCCGGGCATGCCGGCCACGGACGCCACGCTGGCGGCCGACGCGGCCTGGCTGATGGACACCCGCACCCGCCCCGACGGCCGCGACAACCCGCTGCATGCGCCGATGCGCGCGCACCGCGTTACGCAGGACGGCACCGCCACCACGCTGTGGCTGCGCCGGCTGTGCTGCCTGCGCTATCGCTTGCCGGCCTTCACGCTGTGCGGCGACTGCCCACGCCGACTGCTGCGTTAAAGCCGTCGGCACCTAGGCCGCCAGCGCTCTGGCGCTGCCGTGCTCCAGGCGCACCGGCACTTCGCCCATCGTGGCGCCGGCCAGCGCCGGCAGCGCCAGCAGGATCGCCAGGCATTGCCGGGTCAGATCCTCCGCCGCGGCGTCGTCGAGCGCTGCCGCGTCATACTCCACGCGCAGCGTCAGCGTTTCACGCGGGATCACGATGGCAGTCACCGGGTAGCTCATCTGCCCGCGGTTATCGACATCGCTGAAGCGCAGCGCGCCGCGCCGGGTTTCCCGCAGCGTGCTGTCGACCGGGTAGTTCTCGTAGATCAGCATGGTGTCGAACGGCGCGTGCGCGGCATCGTCGCTGCCGGCCGCCCAGCTCTGCAGCCACGCCGGCGGCGCATGCTCGGTCTCCCTCAGCGCCAGGTTGTCGGCCTGCAGCGCCGGCAGCCAGTCCGCCACGCGCAGCGTGTCGGGCAGCGCCTGCACCAACGGCAAGGTATTGGCGAGCAAGCCCATGATGTCTTCGATGCCGGGCAGCTCCGCCGAACGGCCCGAGCCCACCACGGCCAGTCCCACCGTGCGCGCGCCGGTGGCCTGGCGCAGCGCCAGCATCCATGCCGCCTGCACCAGCGTGTTGACGGTGACGTGCTGGCGGCTGGCGAAAGCGGCCAGCGTGCGCAGCGCCTCGGCCTGCACCACGTGCTCCACCGCCCGGATCTGCTGCCCGCGCTGTGCCGCCGCTACCTCGCGCGTGATGCGCACCGGTTGGCGCGCCAGCGGCGCGAGCCGCTCGCGCCAGCGTTGTTCGGAACCGGCGCCCGACTGCGCCTGCTGCCACGCCACGTAGCGGCGCAGCGACACTGCGGGCTGGGCCGGCTGCTCGCCGTCGTAGCCACGCAGCACCTCGCCCAGCAGGCGCGACATGCTCCAGCCGTCCAGCAACAGGTGATGCCAGGTCCAGAGGAAGCGCCAGGTGTGGTCGCCGATGCGCACCAGCGTCAGCCGCATCAGCGGCGCCTCGCCGAGGTCGAAGTCCTCGCGGAACGCGGCCTCGCACAGCGCCTGCCATTGGGCATCGTCGGCGGCCGCGGCCGGACGATGGCTGCGTTCGCGCCAGTCGTGGTGCCTGACCGGCAGCGTGGCCTGCGTGGGCACCACGAGCAGCGGCTCGGCCTCCATGCCGGCGCCCGCTTCCAGCCACGCCACCCGGGCCCGCAGCACCGGATGCCGCCGCACCGCGTCCTGCCATGCCGCGACCATGCGCTCCGCGTCGAGGCCGTCCATGGTGGCCTGCACCTGCACGGTGTAGGCCGGCGAGCCGGGATGCCGCGCGCCGTGCCGGATCATGCCGCGCTGCATCGGCGTGGGCCGCCAGATGTCCTCGATCTCGTCGGCACGCAGGGTTAGCGCATCCAGTTGCTGCTGCGACAGCCCGCTGGCCGGCACGTCGGAGGGCGTCAGCCGCGTCGCGGACTGCGCCACGCAATGCCCGACCACGTCGCGCAGCGACTGCGCGATGCGCGCCATCAGCGCTTCGATGGTGGCCTCGCGGAACTGCGCGCCGCTGTAGGTGCAGCGGAACTGCAGGCGGCCGCCCTGGACCCGGCCGTCGAACGCCAGCGGCGCCGGCAAGGGGATGTCGTCGGAGACGCCACGGCCGGTATCCTCCGCGGCGGCCTGCCAGCCGCTTTCCCCAAGGCTGCTGTCGAACTGGCCGAGGTAGTTGAACAACACCTGCGGCGCGCACGGCGGCAGCGCCGCAGGCGCGAATTCGCTGAGCACGCCGTATCCGAGCCCTTGGCGTGGCACCGCGCGCAGCGCTTCCTTGACGCCGGCGATGGTGTCGCCGACGTCCGCAACGCTCGCCAGCCGGACCGGCCAGACGCTGGTGAACCAGCCTACCGTGCGGCTGAGATCGAGCGCGCTGCCGGCCGCCTCGGCTTCGCGGCCGTGGCCTTCCACATGGATGCGGATGTCGTCGTGGCCCGCAAAGGCGCACAGCGCGCGCGCGAATCCCGCCAGCAGCAGGTCGTTGACGCCGGTGCGGTAGGCGGCATGGGCTCGCCGCAGCAAGGCGTCGGTCGTGGCCGCGTCCAGCGCAAAGCTTGCGGTGCGCGCGCGGGCCAGTGCGCCGTCCGGGGCATCGCTCGCCAGCGTCATCTCGTCGCGGGTAATGGCACGCCAGTACTCGGCCTCATCACGGAATACGTCGCGCGCCGGGCCCGCCAGCGTGCGGCTCCATGCGGCATAGCTGGCGCCCACCGGCGCCAGCGCCGGTGCCTGTCCCGCCAGCCGTGCGGCATAGGCGGCTTGCAGGTCTTCCAGCACGATGCGCCATGACACGCCGTCCACCACCAGGTGATGGCAGACCAGGAACAGCCGCTCGCTGCCATCGGCAACGCGCAGGTGCAGGGCGCGCAGCAGCGGGCCGCGAGCGATGTCCAAGCGGTCCTGCTCTGCATCGCAGGCAGCGGTGATCGCCGCGCCATCCGGCACATCGATGGTCGTCAGTGCGACCGCCTCCCCGGCCCCGGCGACGGCCTGCTGACGCCAGCCTTCGTCGGTGTATGTAAAGCGATAGCGCAGTGCGGCATGGTGGCCGGTGACGTCCTGCAGCGCGGCCTGCAACGCCGGTGCATCGATGGCCGACCGTGGACGCAGCAACACCGACTGGTTGAATCGATTGCGGCTGGCCTCGGCCAGCGCTTGATCGAGGAAGGCTGCCTGCACCGGCGTCAGCGGCGCCGCGCCGGCGTCATCATTGGCTGCTTCATGCGCCGTGCCACCCACGCGCTCCGCCACCCGCGCCAGCGCGGCCACCGTCTGGTGCTCGAAGACCTGGCGCGGCGTCAGCCGCCAGCCCTGCAATCGGGCGCGCGCGACGATCTGCAGGCTCAGGATGGAATCGCCGCCGAGCGAGAAGAAATTGTCATGCAGGCCCACCTGCGCGACGCCGAGCACGTCTTCCCACACCGCCGCCAGCATCCGCTCCGCAGCCGACACCGGCGCGGTATAGGCGGTCTCCGCCTGCCATTGCGGTTCCGGCAGCGCGCGCCGGTCGAGCTTGCCGTTGGGCGTGACCGGCAGGCTGTCGAGCTGCAGGATCGCAGCCGGCACCATGTAGTCGGGCAACGCGGCCGCAAGCGCCGCGCGCAGGGCCTCGCACGATATCGCGCCCTGCTGCGCCACGACGTAGCCGACCAGCCGCGTGCCGGCGGGCGTCTCGTGCGGCAGCACCACCGTTTGCCGTACGCCGGGCTGCGCCAGCAGGTGCGCCTCGATCTCGCCCAGTTCGATGCGGAAGCCGCGGATCTTCACCTGGTGGTCCTGCCGGCCGAGGTATTCGATGCAGCCATCGGGCTGCCGGCGCACCAGGTCGCCGGTGCGGTAGAGCCGCCCGCCGGGCGCGCCGAAGGGATCGGGAATAAAGCGGTCGGCCGTCATGCCGGCCCGGCCCAGGTAGCCGCGCGCCAGCCCTTCGCCGCCGAGGTAGAGCTCGCCCGGCACGCCCACCGGCACCGGTTCCAGCCGGCTGTCCAGCACGTACGCACTGCGCGCGCCCACCGGCCGGCCGATCGGCGCATAGGCGCCGGTGACCTGCGCTTCCGCGTCGGCGGCCCTTGCCTTCCACACCAGCGGCGTCACCACCGTCTCGGTCGGGCCATAGCCGTTGATGATGTGCTGCGGCCGCAGCGCCTGCGTCAGGCGGGCCACGCCCGCGCGGGGCATGGCTTCGCCACCGAAGGAATAAAGCCACAGCGGCGGCGGATCGCCCTGCGATTCGGCCCAGGCGGCGAGCTGGTGCAGGTAGCGCGGCGGAAAGCCCGCGTGCGTGACCGCGTGGCGTCGCAGCGCCGCGTAGGTCTGCTCCACGCTCCACAGCGTGTCGTCGCGCAGCACGATGCTGGCGCCGCTGGCCAGCGGCACCATCCAGCGCTCGTGCGCGCCGTCGAAGCTGAACGACAGGAAATGCAGCTCGCGGCTGGTGGCCGTGATGTCGTAGCACTCGGCGGTGGTGACCACGTGCATTGCCAGCGGGCCGTGCGCCACCGCGACGCCCTTGGGCTTGCCGGTCGAGCCGGAGGTGTAGATCACATAGGCAAGCTGCGCCGGGTGGACGGCAATTTCTGGATCGTGTTCGGGCCAGGATGCGTCGGCGTCGTCATCGACCAGCAGCACTGGCATGCCTTCGGCTACCGGGAAGGCCTCGCGCAGCGCGCGCTCGGTGAGCAACAGCTGCGGCGCGGCGTCTTCCTGCATGTCGAGCAGGCGCCGGGCCGGATAGGTGGGATCGAACGGCACGAAGCAGGCGCCAGACTTCAGCACCGCCAGCAGCGCCACGATCATGCGCGGCGAACGCCCCAGCGCCACGCCGACGCGGCTCTCGGCGCCAATGCCCTGCGCGATCAGCCGGTGCGCCAGCCGGTTGGCCTCGCGGTTCAGCTCGCCATAGCTGAGCGTGGCATCGCCGAACAGCACCGCCGGGGCCTCGGGCGCGCGGCGGGCGTGGCCCGCCACCTGCGCATGCACCGGCACGAACGGCGGTGCCGCGCAGCCGGGCTCGCTCCAGCGCGCCAGCGCATCGCGTTCGGCATCGCCCAGCAGCACCGCTGCGGCGGGCGTCGTGGCGGGATCGGTGGCGAACGCCTGCAGCAGGCGCCCATAGTGCCCCGCCATGCGCGCCACGGTGGCGGCATCGAACAGGTCGGCGGCATAGGCGATCCGGCCGCAAAGGCTGCCATCGGGCAGCTCGGTGGTGGCCAGGCTGAGTTCGAAACGCGCGGTCGTCACCGGCAGTTCCAGCGGCGTGACGCGCAGCCCGTTCAGCTGCGGCACCGCCGCCGCGCCCGCGGTGCGATGGTCGAAGGTGACGTTGAACAGCGCCGGCTGCGCCAGGCTGCGGCCGGGCTGCAGCGCCTCCACCAGCAGGTCGAACGGCAGCGCCTGGTGCTCGTGGTCCGCCGCCGCCTGCCGCGCCAGCCTCGACAGCTGCTCGGCAAACGGCTCGTCTGGCGCCACCTCGGCGCGCATCACCTGCATGTTGACGAAGCAGCCGACCAGCGCCTCGGTTTCGCTACGCTGCCGGTTGGCCACCGGCACGCCGATGCAGACATCGGCCTGTCCGGTGTAGCGGTTCAGCAAGACCGCATAGGCGGCCAGCAGCGCCATGTTGAGCGTGGCCTGACGCGCGCCGGCGAGCGTGCGCAGCGCCCCGGCCACGTCGGCCGGAATGACGAAGGTGTGCCCGGCGCCCTCGCCGGTACGCGCCGCGCGGCGTGGCCGGTCGGCCGGCAGGTCGAGTGCGGCGCCGGGCGCATCGTCCAGGCGGTCGCGCCAGTAGCCGAGCTGGCGCCGGGCCTCGCCGGCCTCCATCCAGTTGCGCTGCCACGCGGCATAGTCGGCGTACTGGACCGGCAGCAGCGGCAATTCGGCCTGCGTGCCGGCGGCTTCGGCGGCGTAGCAGGCGGCCAGCTCCGCGACCAGGCGCATGATCGAGGCGCCGTCGGCGACGATGTGGTGCAGCACCACTACCAGCACATGGGACCGGGCGCTCTCGCGGATCAGCGCGACGCCCCACAGCGGTCCCGCCGCGAGGTCGAACAGGGCGTGGACGATGCCGTCGATGGTGGTGTCCAGGCCGGCGGGATCGACTTCCATCTCGACGAATGGCGGCGGCAGGCTGTCGTGCACCTGCTGGCGCGCCACGCCGGCGGCATCGGTCGGATAGGTGGTGCGCAGCACCTCATGGCGCGCGCCGATGCGATCGAACGCACGGCGCAGTGCTGCGACGTCGAGCGCCCCTTCGAGCCGGTATGCGCCCGGCATGTGATAGGCAGTGCCGGCTGGATCGAGCTGCTGCAGGAACCACAGGCGTTGCTGCGCGTACGACAGTGGCAGCGCTTCACTGCGCGGCGCAGGCACGATCGGCAGCGTGGAGAAGGCCACGCCTTTGTCGTGCAGCGCGGCCAGGAACGCCGCGCGCTGCGCTGGCGCCAGCCGGGCAAAGCGCGCGGCGACCTGCGCGTGCGCGGTATTCAGTGCATCTGACATGGGAGCGGGATCACGGTCAATGGATATCGGGGAGCGCTCAGGCGGCCACGGCAGCCTGCGGCGCCGCACTCAGCGCGGTGAGCGCGCGCGCATCGAGTTCGCCCGCCGTCTCGCTGTGTTCACGCACGGCCGCGGCCAGCGCGTGGGCGGTCGGGTGGTCGAACACCACGCCCGGCGCGATCTCCACCTGCAGGCGCCGGCGCAGCCGCGCCACCAGCTTGATCACCAGCAGCGAATGGCCGCCGAGCGCGAAGAAGTCGGCGTGCGGGTCGACCCGGCCCTGGTCCAGCAGTTCGGCCATCAGCGCGCAGATCAGGGTCTCCACGGCATCCGCGGATGCCGTGGCAGCTTGCGGCGCCGGTGCGGCAATGTCGTCATGCGATGCGGCCAGCGTGCGCAGCGCCGCGCGGTCGGTCTTGCCGTTCGGCAGCCGCGGCAGCGCTGGCAGCGCGATCAAGCGCGACGGGACCATCGCGTCGGGCAGCATGGCGGCAAGCGCGCGCCGCAGCGCATCCGTGTCGGCGGAGCCGGCCGATGCCGGCACGATGAACGCGCACAGCACGGCTGCGCCGCCGGGGCCGGGCACGGCACAGACCGCAGCCTGCGCCACCGCCGGTTGGGCCAGCAACGCTGCCTCGACTTCCGCCGGCTCGACGCGGATGCCGCGGATCTTGACCTGCTGGTCGGCACGGCCCAGCAGTTGCAGGCCGGCGGGCGTGGCGCGCGCCAGGTCCCCGGTGCGGTAGAGGCGCTGCCCCGCCGCGAACGGGTCGTCGACAAACGCCGCGGCGTCCAGGTCCGGGCGGCCGAGGTAGCCATGCGCCAGTTGCGGACCGCCGACGTAGAGCTGCCCGGCCACGCCGGCCGGGACCGGGCGCAAGGCATCGTCCAGCAGCCGCACGCGCGTCGAGCCCAGGGCCCGGCTGAGCGGCGCCGTGCCGGCGGGCCACGCCGGATCCTCCGCGCCGACCGCGTGGACCATGACGCCGATGGTGGTTTCGGTCGGGCCGTAGTGGTTGAAGATCCGGCAGTCCGGTGCGTGGCGGCGCAGCCCCTGCACCAGGCTGGCGGGCAAGGGCTCGCCGCCCAGGATCACGGTGGCGGGCACGGCTGGGGCGTCGGTTTCCAGCAGCGCCGCCAGGTGCGACGGCACGATCTTGATGGCGTCGACCTCGCGCCCACGCAGGTAACGGGCGAAGGCGGCAGGATGCGCCATGTCGTCATCGCTGGCCACCGCCAGGCAGGCGCCCTGCCACAGTGCGGCGAACAGCGTGGTGTTGCCGAGGTCGGCCGCGACCGACGACGTCAGGCCGAGCCGCCGGCACGACGCCAGCGACAGCGCCTCGCACACCGCCGCGGTGTAGTGGCTGATCTGCCGGTGGCCGATCACCACGCCCTTGGGTTCGCCAGTGGAGCCGGAGGTGAAGAGCACATAGGCGGCGTCTTCCGGGGAACTGGCGGCCAATTCCTCGTCAGTGGAGTGGGTGCCCTCGGCCAGCAGTACTTCGGCACTGATCACCGTGGCGTCATCGTGGGCAGCCTGCTGCGCGATGGTCAGCACCGGCGCCGACTGCGCCAGCACGCTGCGGCGGCGCGCCTGCGGCCACGCCGGATCGAGCGGCACATAGGCGCCGCCCGCGGCCCATACCGCCAGCAGGCTCGCCACCAGCGCGCCGCTGCGCGGCAGCGCCAGCGCCACGCGCGTGCCGGGGCCGACGCCGAGCGCGCGCAGCCGTTGCGCGGCGGCTTGCACAGTGCGCTGCAGGCCCGCGTAGTCGAGCACCAGGTCCGCGGCTTCGAGCGCGGGCGCATCCGGTGTCTGCCGGGCATGCTGCGCGATGCGTGCGAGCAGGGGCTGCCCCGCATCCGCCGGCGTTTCGGCGGTCCAGCATTGCGGCACGCGCAAGGTATCGTCGGCAGGCCACGACAGCGATTCCAGCGGCGTGTCGAGCGCCGCAGGCAAGGTGCCGATCAGTGCCGCCAGATGCGCCAGCACCCACTGCGCGACGCGCGGATGCACGACGCCTGCGCGCGCATGCAGCGCGAGCGCCGCCATGCCTTGCCCGTCATGCAGCGCCTCGCACACCAGGTCGAAGCCGGGCCATGCCGGGCTGGCCATCGCCACGCCGGCGGGCGGCAGCGGCGATACCGCAAACCCGATACAGGGCGCGGCATCCCCGGGCTGCCAGGCTTCCTGCCACGCCGCATGGCTGTCGAGCCCCGGCAGCCATGCGCGCCAGTGCTCGGCCACGCTGCGCTGCGCATCCCAAGCCACGCTGACCGGCAGCGCCTTGACGAACACGCCGGCCGCATCGGCCATCACGTCGTAGTCGCGGCGGCAGTCATGCAGCCAGGCGCTGCTGAACACCGGCTGCGCGCACAAGCGCGCCAGCACGGTCCACCAGGCCACCTGCACCACACGCTCGGGCGTGGTGCCGAACTCCCGTGCCGACGCGGCCAGCGCCTGCCGGTGCGCGCCATGCAGCGTGTGGCGCCAGGTGTCGCTACCTTGCGCCGCCGCGGTTTCGCCCAGCGCATCGGGGATGCGCAACGGAGCCGCCAGGCCGGCGGCCTGCGCCTGCCAGTAAGCGCGGCCGGCGCTGCCGGTGCCGTCTTCGCCCAGGCGCGCACCTTGCTGCCAGTCGGCGTATTGCGCGTATTGCAGCGGCAATTCCTCATCGCCATCGATACGTGCCGGTGCATCCACTGCATCGCGCACGCTTTCGGCGAGCCTCAGCACAGTGCTACGGTCTGCCGCCAGCGGACTGACAAGCAGCCACAGCGTGGCGCCGCCCGCGGGCAGAAGGCTGATGCAGGCGCGCAGTACGTCACCGCTCGTCGGGTCGAGCAAGGGCAGCGACGGCGCGTCGCCGGGCGCGGCGATGGCCGTGGCGACACCTTCGGTGCCTGCCTGCGGCACGCATGCCACCAGCTGCTTGCCATCGTCGATATACGCGGTGCGCAGCGCTTCATGCCGCGCACGCAGCGCGGCCAGCGCCGCATCCACGGTGGCAGGGTCGGGCTGGCTGTGCAGCGAGATACGCGCTATATGCGCGCCCGGCGCCGGCGCGTTGCGCCATTGCTGCCAGGCGGCTTGCTGTTCGGGCGTCGGGGTCCAGGGGGACTGCAGCTCAGGCATCGGCGTTCTCCTGCGGCACCGCCGCGGCATTGCCGTCGAGCTGGGTGCGTTCAAACATATCGCCCATCGCGACGACGATCTTGCGCGGGCCTTCATAGGGGTCGCGGGCGTGCGCGGCCAGCATGTTGTCGAGCATCACCACGTCGCCGCGCTGCCAGTCGAAGCGCACGGCGCAGGCCTCGTACAGCTCGCCGATCAGCTTCATCGCCTCGTCCGGGATCGGCGTGCCGTCGCCGAACATCACATGCCGCGGCATGCGTTCCAGCCCCACCATCTCGAGCAGGTCTTCGCGCACGTCTTCCTCCAGGCACGACACGTGGTGCAGCTGCACCTGGTTGAAGAAGCTGCGCTCGCCGGTGACCGGGTGGCTGACGATGGCCGGGCACACGGTGCGGGTCTGCAGGATGTCGCCGTCCAGCCAGCGGCAGTCGATGCCGGCGGCGCGGCAGCGCGCTTCGACTTCGGCGCGGTCCTCGGTCTTGTAGAAGTCGCGCCAGTCCACGTCCAGCCGCGGCGTGAAGGTGCGCACGTATATCAGTTGCCGGCTGGCGAACTCGGCAGCCAGCGCGGCCGGCAGGCGGCGCAGCAGTTCGCGGCAGTCAACGATGGGGGTGGCACCGCCCACGGCCGAAGGCAGCTCGCAATAGAACCACTGCTTGCGCGGCCAGCGCTCAAGGTGCGCGCTCTCGTTGTGGTACAGGATCATCTGGCGCTCGGGGTACGGCGTGGAGCGGTAGGTGTTGCGGCCGCCCTCCTTCTTGGGCAGGTCGCCATAGCTGCCGTACAGGCCCGGATGCATCGCTTCGGCAAAGGCCTCGAAGCCTTGCGGCGTGGGCAGATCGAAGCCGCGGAAGACGATGCCCGCATGCCGATGCAGCGTGTCGACGATCAGGCCGCGCGCCCGGGCAGCCCAGGCGACGGGATCCAGGCCAGGCGCCGCCGGCTCGATCACGATCGGAAAAACCTCACCGGCCCGCAGCGGGCGCAGCCGCACCTGGCTGGCCGGGTCGGCGGACGGCACCGGAGTGGCGGCAGCGAGGGCGGCCGGGCGTGGCCGCGCCAGCGACTTGAGCTGGTCGAGCTTGGCCGCCATGCGTTGGCTGGTTTCCATGGTTCGGGACTCCTCGGGTTTCGGTTGGGCCGGGCGCGCGGCGCCCGGGACAAGTTCGGTGACGTGATCGACGGGCTGGTCCGGCGCGCGCAGCAGCGCGTCCAGCGTGGCCAGCCACTCGCTGGCGAAGCGCGCCACCGTGGTCCGCTCGAACAAGGCGGTGGCGAACACCCAGTCGCCGCGCAGCGCGGCGGCTTCCTGCCCGCCCTCGGGCTCGAGGAACAGCGCCATGTCGAACTTGGAATTGCGCTCCACCGGCGGCAGCATCCCGGCCTTCACGCCGGGCATGGCGAGCTGCCCGGCCGGCGTGTTTTGCAGCACGAACAGCGCCTGCACCAGCGGGTTGCGGCTGCGGTCGCGCGGCATGCCGGCGGCCTCCACGATGCGGTCGAACGGCAGGCCGTCATGCTCGAACGCGGCCAGCACGTCGCGCCGGCAGGCCGCCAGCGTGTCGCGGAAGCTGGCACCGGCGACGCGCCGGGAGCGCAGCGGCAGCACGTTGACGAAGAAGCCGATCAGCGGCTCCAGCGCCGCGTCGTGGCGGCCGGCGACGTCGGTGCCCAGCACCAGGTCGTCCATGCCGGTGACGCGGTGCAGCCAGCACTGGAAGCTGGCCAGCAGCACGACAAACGGCGTGACCTGCTCGGCGCGGGCCAGCGCATGCACCTGCGCCATGCGCGCGGCATCGATGTGCAGCGGCACGGCATCGCCCTCCATGCGCGCCACCGGCGGGCGCGCGCGGTCGGCCGGCAAAGCGAGCGACGCCGGCGCGCCGGCGAGCGCGCCGCGCCAGTAGGCGGTCAGCTGGTCGAGAGCGGCGCCGCGCAGCCAATCGCGTTGCCAGGCGGCATAGTCGGCGTATTGCAGGGCCAGCGGCGGCAGCGGTGCGACCTGGTCCGGCGCCAGTGCGCGGCGGTAGCCATGGGTGATCTCGTCGACCAGCAGCCCGACCGACCAGCCGTCGGACACCAGGTGGTGCATCGCGACCAGCAGCACGTGTTCCTGCGGTGCGCAGCGCAGCAGCGTGGCGCGCCACAGCGGCGCCTGGCCGAGCGCGAAGGGCCGTGACGCATGTTCGCGCATGGCCTCGCGCAGCGCCGCGTCGCGGGCCTCCGGCGCCAGCGCCTGGAGGTCGGCCATTGGCAGGCCGATGCCGGCTGCGGTATCGATGCGGGTGAACGGCTCGCCGTCGTCGTCGGGATAGGCGGTGCGCAGGATCTCGTGGCGGGCGGCCACGGCGGCCAGGGCCTGGCGCAGCGCGGCAACATCCAGCGGCCCGCGCAGGCGCAACGCGCCGGCCATGTTGTAGGCGGCACCGGCATTGCCCTGCAGGCGCTCGACCAGCCACAGCCGCTGCTGCGCCATCGACACCGGCATGCGCGCGGCACGGGGGACAGGCACCAGCGCCGGCATCGCCGCCGCGGGCGCCGCTGTGGCCAGTCGTGCGGCAAAGTCGCGCAGCAACGGGGCTTCGAACACATCGCGCAGCGCGGCCTGTGCGTGGCCGGCGGCGCGCAAGCGCGCGACCACGCGGGTGGCGATCAGCGAATGGCCGCCGAGGCGGAAAAAATGACTGTCGCGGCCAACGCGCACGCCGGGGAGCAATGCCTCCCAGATTTCCGCCACGGCTTGCTCGACCGGGTTGGCCGGGGGATCGCCCTCCTCGCCCTCGGTTGCCACCTGCGGCGCGGGCAGCGCCTTGCGGTCGATCTTGCCGTTGGCGTTGAGCGGCCAGGCCGGCATGCACACCCACGCGCCCGGCACCATGTAGGCCGGCAGCCGCGCCGCGACGCTGGCGGCAAGCTCGGCATCCAGCGCGGTTTCCGCGTGGCCGGCTTCTGGCTGCCAGTAGGCCGTCAGCCATTCGCTGCCGGCGGCCTGGTACACCGTCACCAGCGCCTGGCGCACGGCGGGATGCGCGGCCAGCACGGCCTCGATCTCGCCCAGCTCGATGCGGTAGCCGCGCAGCTTGACCTGGAAGTCCTTGCGGCCCACATATTCCAGCACGCCGTCGGCCTGCCAGCGGCCGAGGTCGCCGGTCAGGTAGCGGCGGCTGCCCGGGGCGCCGGTCGGATCGGGCACGAAGGCGGCCGCGGTGCGGCGCGGGTCGGCCAGGTAGCCCCGGCCCACGCCGGCGCCGGCCACCGCGATCTCGCCGATCACGCCGGGTGCGGCCAGGTTGCCGTCGGCATCGAGCACCTGCAGCACGGCATTGGCGGTGGGACGGCCGATCGGCACGGTGTCGCCGGCCTGCTCCAGGCTATCGGCAGACAAGGGGTGGAAGGCCACGTCGTCCGAGCATTCCGCGGGCCCGTAGGCATTCATCAGCGACACCGCCGGATAGCGCCCGAACCAGGCGCGCGCGGTCGCGGGCGGCAGCGCCTCGCCGGTGGGCAGCACCCAGCGCAGCGCCGGCAGCGGCGCGTCGCGGCCCTCCGCGGCCTGGCAGTCGAGCATGGCCTGCAGCAGCGACGGCACCGGTTCGAACAGCGTGACGCCGCGCTGCGCGAGCAGCGCCGTCAGCGCGGACGGATCGCGCACCACGTCGTCGGCGACGATCTCCACGCGGGCACCGAACAGCGGCGCGGCCAGCGCCTGCCATACCGAGATGTCGAAACACGGCGGCGCGGTCTGGGCGATCACATCGCCCTCGCCCAGCCCCAGCGGTACCACCTTGGCCAGCATATTGTTGAGCATGCCGGCGCGCGTGACCATCGCGCCCTTGGGTACGCCGGTCGAGCCGGAGGTGAACAGCACGTAGGCGAGCTGGGCGGGGTGCGAGGATATGGGCAGTGCTGTCGTTCCCGCGGCGGTGGCCTCTACGGCGGCCAGCGTCCGGGCGCCTGCGACGCCTGCATCGGCGAGCGCGGCGACGCCTGCAGCATCCGTCAGCACCTGCGCGGGGCACGCCTGTGCCAGCACCTGCTGCCAGCGCGCGGGGGGATGGCTGACGTCAAGCGGCACCCAGGCCGCGCCGGCGCGCAGGATGCCGGCCAGGGTGACCAGCCAGTCGAGCCCGCGCGGCAGCAGCACTGCCACGACGTCATCCTGCGTCACGCCCGCGGCGCGCAGGCCCTCGGCAAGCCGGCCGGCACGTTGCCACCAGTCGCCGTAGGTCAGTGCGGCGTCGCCGCGGCGCACCAGCACGCGCTCCGGATGCGCTGCAACGCGGCGCGCCACGCGCTGTACGTAGTCGTCGTGCAGGGCTGCCTGCGAGACGCTGGTGTCATCGCTGGCGCCCCAAGCCTGCAGCCTCGTGCGGGTGGCCGGGTCAAGCATGTCGACAGCACCGACATGCGCCGCGCCATCGGCCAGCGATGCCAGCACGGCCGCGTAGGCGTCCATCCATTGCGCGAGGCGTTCCGCCTCAACACGGCCGGCATCGCAGGTGAAACGCATGGTGAAGCGGCGCTCGGGCATCACTTCCAGCGTCAGGCCGTAGTGGGTCTGCTCGATGTTATCGTGCTGGCGCAGGCGCAGGCCCGCCACCTCGCGTGCCCGGTCGTTCAGGTCGGGCAGGTTCTGGAACACCATCAGCGTGTCGAACAGCGCGCCACCGGTGCCGGCCTGCGCCTGGATCTCGGCCAGCGCGGCGTGCTCGAACTCGCGCATGGCGATGCCGGCGTGCTGCGTTGACTGCAGGTAGTCCGTCACGGCCAGCGGGCCGCGCGGACGGAGCCGCAGCGGCAGTGTGTTGATGAATACGCCCAGCATGCGCTCGGCGCCGTCGAGGCCCGTGGGCCGGCCGGCCGAGGTCACGCCGAAGACGATATCGTCGCTGCCGCAGCGGCGCGCCAGCACGATGCCCCACGCCGCCTGCATCACGGTATTGAGGGTGACGCGATGCGCGGCGGCCAGCGCGCGCAGGCTGGCATCGAGGCCGGCCGGCAGCACCAGGTCGCGGCACAGCGGCACGGCGCTGTGGTTCGCGGCCGCCGGCGCGATGCCCGGCAGCACGGTCGGACCGGGCAGGCCGGCGAAGGCGTCGCGCCAGAAAGCCTGCCGCGCCGTCGCGGGCTGCGCGGCGAGCCAGGCGATGTAATCGCGGTAGGGCCGGCGCGGCGCCAGGGCGTGGGCCGGATCGGCATAACGGGCCAGCGCTTCGTCGAGCAGTTGCACCGAGCCCCAGCCGTCGACGATCAGGTGGTGCCGGCTCCAGACCAGCCACCATCCCTGCTCGCCGGTGCGCAGCAGTGCCAGCCGCATCAGCGGCAGCGCCGCCGGGTCGAAGCCACGCGCGCGGTCGGCGCCGCACCAGGCTGCAAGCCGCTCGGCCAGCGCCGGTCCGTCATTGCCGCGCCAGTCCTCGACTGCCACCGGCAACGTGGCGCGGACATGCACGCATTGCAGCGCGCGGTCGCCACAGCCGGCTTCGCCCGGCGCGACAAAGGCGGTGCGCAGGATCGGGTGGGCGTCGAGCAGCGCCTGCCACGCGGCGGCCATCCGCGCCGGGTCGAGCGGCCCGTCGATTTCCAGCACCAGCTGGTTGACGTAGGCGCCGTTGCCGCCGTCGCGCAGGTGGTGGAACAGCAGCCCTTCCTGCAGCGGCGACAGCGGATAGGCATCCTCGATGCCGCCCTGAGCAGCGCGCAGGCGCTCCAGTGCTGGCGCGTCGCAACCGCTCAGCGCAAATGGCTGTGCCACAGCCGGCGTCGCAGCGGGAGCGGCGGCAGGTTGCGCGCGCGCGGCGAGATGCGCCGACAGGCGCGCCAGCGTCGGGTGCGCAAACAGGTCCCTGGGCGCCAGCATCAGTTGCTGCGCGCGGGCCTTGGCCACGATCTGCAGCGCCAGGATGGAATCGCCGCCGAGCGCGAAGAAGTCGGCGTCGCGGTCGATCTCGTCGCGCTGTAGGATCTCGCGCCAGAGCGTGCGCAGCGTCTGCTCGATGGCAGCGCTTGCGTCGGCCGGTGCGGCGCACGCGCGCAGCGCGGCGGCCAATGCCGAGGGCGTGGGATGGGCGAACAGCAGCTTGGGGGTCAGCGCCAGACCGGCCTGGCGCGCTTGCGCGACCAGCTGCAGGCCGAGGATGGAGTCGCCGCCGAGGGCGAAGAAGTTGTCATCGGCGCCGACGGCATCGCGCCCGAGCACGCTCGCCCACAGTCGCGCCAGCGCAGCCTCGGTGTCGTCCTGCGGTGTGGCGCGGGCAGGCGCGGCGCCTTCATCGGGCACCGGTGGCAAGGCCTTGCGATCGACCTTGCCGTTGCGCAGCCGCGCGAAGGCATCGCACGACACGAAGGCAGCCGGCAGCATCGCCGCCGGCAGTGCCTCGGCCATGGCGGTGCGCAGCGCGGCCAGGTCGAAGCCGTCGGCGGTCACGAGATAGGCGACCAGCCGCAGCCCTTCGCCTGCGGGCGAAGGTTGCGCCAGCACCACGGCATCACGCACGTGCGGCGCCTGGCGCAGCCAGGCTTCAACTTCGCCGGGTTCGACGCGGAAGCCGCGGATCTTGACCTGGGCATCGGCACGGCCGAGGAAGACGATGGCGCCATCTTCAGTCATGCGCACGCGGTCGCCGGTGCGGTAGAGGCGGCCGCCGGGCAGAAAGGGATCCGGCACGAAGCGCTCGGCGCTCAGCGCCGGACGGCGCAGGTAGCCGCTCGCCACGCCGGCCCCGCCGACGTAGAGCTCGCCTGCCGCACCGCGCGGCACGGGATTCAGGTGGCGATCCAGCACGTGGGCGCTGATGCCGGGCAGCGGGCGGCCTACGGGAATCGCACCTTGCGCTACGCCCGATGGCACCGCGTGCGTCAGGCAGCCGACCGTGGTTTCAGTGGGCCCGTAGTGGTTGACCACGCGGCAGGCCGGACGCAGCGCCTGCACGCGCGCCACCAGCGCCGCATCCAGCGCCTCGCCGCCGAACACCAGGCATTGCCGCGGCACCAGCCGCGCCGGATCGGCGACGGCCAGCAGCGCGCGCAGGTGCGAGGGCACGATCTTCAGGCAATCGACCGGCCGCGCCGCCAGGGCGCTGGCGAGGGCCTCGGGGTCTTCGCCCAGCGCATCGTCCGGCACGCGCAGCGTGTGGCCGCCCAGCAGCGCGCCGAACCAGGCGGTGTGGCCCAGGTCCGCGGTCACGGAGGACAGCGACGCCATCGACGATCCCGCCGGCAGGGCCAGCGCGTGCAGCACGCCAGCGGTGTAGTGCGCGAGATTGCCTTGCGTCACCACCACGGCCTTGGGCGTGCCGGTCGAGCCGGAGGTGTAGATCAGGTAGGCGGGCTGGGCAGGCACGGCTGCGGGCCATGTCGCCGGGAGGGTTGCTGCATCTGCCTGTAGGGTTGCGGCATGCCAGCTGGCATCGGGCAGCGCGTGCGCCAGCCACTGCGGCCGGCTACCCTCGCCCACTACCGATTTCAGGCCCGCATCCACAGCCAGTTGTGCCAGCCGCGCAGCGGGCATGGCCGCGTCGAGACACAGGAACGCGGCGCCCGCTTTCCACGCGGCGAGCATGGCGGCGGCCATGCCGGCGCCGCGCGGCAGCAGCAGGCCAACCGCGTCGCCCGGGCGCACGCCACTTTGCTGCAATCGCGCAGCAAGCGCGGCAGCGACAGCGTCGAGCGCGCCATAGGACAACTGCGCATCGGCAGCGTCTACCGCGAGGCGCTCCGGATGCTCGCGCACGCCGGCCTCGAAGGCCGCCAGCGCGGTGGCGTGGGCCTGCGTTGCGGCGCCACTGGCCTGCCCATGCGAAAGCACCGCCGCATCGAACAAGGACAGATCGCCGACACGCACCGCGGCGTTGTCGAGCACCGCATCCACCGCAACCCGCAGCGCCGCGATCAGCCGCTGCACTGCCTCCGGGGCAAAGCGGTCGGCGTCGTAGCGCCACTGGCCGCGCAGGCGCTCGCCTTCGTCCTGCCAGCGCAAATTCATGTCGTTGGCCGCACCGCGCTGCGTGGCCAGGTATTCGCGCACCAGGTAGCGGCCCAGCACCTTGCGCGGACCCACCGGCACGAAGGTCGTCATATGCCGGAACAAGGGCCCCTGGCTGCGATCCGCGCCGCCCATGCGCGCCAGCGGATATTGCTGGTGGCGCAAGGCGCCGCGCATCTGGCGGGCGCAGTCGCGCACCACCGCGGCAAAGGCCCGGTTGGCGGAGAAATCCGCGCGCAACGGCACGGCGTTGAGCGTATAGCCGATCAGGTCGGCATGCTGTGCGCCGGAGCGTCCGGCGGTGGGCGTGCCGATGAGGAAGTCGTCCTCGCCGCTGGCCCGGTGCAGCACGGTCTTGAACAGCGCCAGCATCACCACGAAGACGCTGACCTCCAGCCGCGCGGCCAGGTCGCGCAGGCCCTGCGTCTGTTGCACCGTCAGGTGGAATTCGAGCTCGGCGCCGCGCAGGCGAGGCTCGACGGCGCGCTCGCCGAACAGCACCGGCGCCGCGGGTGCGTCCTCCAGCACGCCGTCCCAGTAGGCGCGCAGCGATGCACCGCGCGGCCCGGCCAGCAACTGGCGCTGGCGCACCAGCCAGTCGCGATAGCGCCCTGCCTGCGATGCCATCGGCGGAGTGGCCGGGTCGTTGGCGCGCAGCGCTTCGTAGGTCGCAAGGATCTGGTCGCAAACCGTTTCGAAGCCGAGGTAGTCGCCGGCGATATGGTGCATGCCGGCACACATCCACATGCGCTCGCTGCCGTCGGCCTGGCGCGACACCAGGAAGCGGAAGCGGCAGACCTGGCCCGCGTCGGGGTCGAACGGCTCGTCCGCTTCGCGCTCGAACCAGGCCATCAAATCGGCCTCGACGATACCGTCGACGCGCGTCAGCGACACCTCTGCTGCAAAGCCGGCCGGCCGCGCCATCACGATCTCGCCGTCCTCTTCCAGGTAGGCGCTGTGCAGCGCGTCGTGGCAATCCACCACATGGCGCACGGCCTGCTCCAGCAGGTCGAAGCGCAGGCCCGGCGCCAGTTCGATCGCGAACACCATGTTGTACGCAGCGCTGTGCGGATGGCGGCGATGAAAGGCCAGCAGCGCAAGCTGGCCGGGGCCGGCGGGATAGCGGTCGAAGTAGCCGGGATGCGCGGCCAGCCAGGCATCGGCCTCGGCCGCGCGCGTGGCGAGCAGCGTGGCCGCGGCGTCCAGCGCCTCGGGGCTGGCGGCGCTGCCCTCGGCCACATGCCAGCGCCCGTCCTGCAGGCGCAGGCGCACGCCTTCGGCGCGCAGGGTTCGCATCAGGGCGCCGGTTTCGGCCGGCAGGGAAGCGGCTTGCTGCAAGGAAGCTACGGAAGACGACATGGCGAAAACGTTGGAGATGACAAAGCCCTGGCCCGCAGGAGCGGCCAGTGGGCGTCCGGACGGCGGCGGGATCAGCCCAGGCCTGGCGGCGCGGGCTCGGCCATGGCGACGATCACGCGGCGCGGGCCGCTGAAGGTGCCGCGCCCGTGGGCGGCCAGCATGTTGTCGAGCATCAGCACATCACCCTGCTGCCAGGGAAAGCGCACGGTGCAGTCGTCGAACGTGGCGCGGATGGTGGCAAGGGCGTCGTCTTCCAGCGGCGCGCCGTCGCCGTAGACGACATTGCGCGGCAGTTCGTCGACGCTGCCGACCACGGCGAGCAAGGCCTCGCGCACGTGGGGCGCGAGCCCCGAGACATGGAACAGGTGGGCCTGGTTGAACCACACCATCTCGCCGGTCACCGGATGCCGCGCGACGGCCTGGCATAGCTGGCGCGTGCGCAGCTCGCCATCGGCTTTCCATTCGAAATCGATCTGCTGGGCGCGGCAGAAGCGCTCCACCTGCGCGCGGTCCTCGGTATTGAAGGCGCGCTGCCAGCTCAGGTCGAGGCCGTTGCCGTAGTTGCGCACGTACATCAGGCGGCGCGCGGCGAAGCGTTCGCGGATGGCGGGGTCCAGGCGCTGGTAGACCAGCCGGCTGTCGGCGATGGGCGTCTCGCCGCCCGACTCGCTCGGCTGCACGCAATTGAACCAGATCTTCATCGGCCACTGCAGCGTGTATGACTGCTCGTTATGCAGCGGGATGACCTGGTGCGCCGGGTATTCGGTGGAGGTATAGACGCCCTCCTTCACCTGCGAGCGCGGCGTCGAGCCGAACTCATAGCTCAGCAGCGGATGGCCGAAGGCGCTGGCGAAGGCGCGGAAATCCGAGTCGTCGTCAAAGCGGAAGCCGCGGAACAGCACGCCGCCGACGCGCGGCAACTGTTCCGTGGCGATCGCGGCCATGGCGCCGAACTGGCGGCGCCAGTCGGTATCGCCGTCGGGCGTGACCACCAGCGGCAGCGCGCTGTGCGCAAACATCGACGCGGTACGCAGCGCGCCCGCCCCGGTTGTCGATGCGGTGGCAGCCGCGCCGGAGCCGGCGCGATGGTCCGCATGGAGGTCGGCGATGGTAGCGGTCGTGTCCAAATCCATATCCCTGTTCCCTCGCTGGGTTCGTTCGCGCTTGCCGCACGGCGCCGGAAGAGGCGTTGCAGCGGGGCCTGAGGCGGGAGGGGCGCGGCCACGCGAACAATGTCTGCACATTGGATGGAAAGCGAGTCTACCGGAAATATTTACGAATGGAAATACAAATCATTATCATTTACGATGTAGCCTTCGACGTTTTTGTTGTCTTCAACATTTTCCTTGCCGGCGCGGCACCGACTGCGACGGCAACTCAAACCACCTGAAGGAGCACAGCCATGAGCTGGGATCATCCCGACACGCGTTTCCACGTCGTCCGCAACGATGAAGGCCAGTATTCGATCTGGCCCGACTACAAGCCCGTACCGGAGGGATGGGCAAGCGTGGGCTTCCAGGGCAGCCGCGACGAGTGCCTGGTCCATATCGAGACGGTCTGGACCGATATGCGTCCGCTGAGCCTGCAGCGCGCGCTGGCCGGCGCATGAGCCCCGCGCAGCCGATGCGCGATCCCTGGTATGCCGTGATGCCGGGCCGCAGCGGCCCGGCTGCCGGCGATCGCGTGCGCCTGTACTGCCTGCCCTATGCCGGCGCCGGCCATACCGCGTACCACGGCTGGCGCGCCGCGCTGCCCGCCGCGATCGAGCTGGCGCCGGTATGCCTGCCCGGGCGCGGCACGCGCACGGCCGAACCGCATGGCGCATCGATCCATGCGCTGGCCAGCGCGCTGGCCGCATCGATCGCGCGCGCGGCCCGTGCCGAAGCGCCGCGCTTTGCGCTGTTCGGCCATAGCATGGGTGCATTGCTGGGCTTCGAGACCGCGCGCGCGCTCGAGACCGTGTACGGCCTCTCCCCCGCCGCGCTGGTGGTGTCCGGGCGCGGCGCGCCCGCGCTGCCGTCGGCACGGCCGCCGTTCAGCAGCCTGCCGGACGGCGCCTTTGCCGACGTCATCGCCGCCATGGGCGGCATGCCGGCCGAGATCCGCGAAACGCCGGAAGCGCTCGCCTTCTTCCTGCCCGTGCTGCGCGCGGATATCGCGCTGTGCGAGGCCTGGCGCTACCGGCCCGGCCCGCGGCTGGGGTGTCCGATCACCGTGCTCGGCGGCAGGGACGACGTCCACGCCCCGCCCGCGATGCTGGCGGCGTGGCGCGACGAGACCCTGCACGACTGCAGTCACCGGCTGTTTGCGGGCGGGCATTTCTTCCTGCACGAGGCGGCGCAGGACGTGCTGGACGCCGTCACGGAAACCGTACTCGGCTGCGCGATGCGCACCGCCGGAGACCATGGCCATGCGCTCGCCTGACATGGCCGCGCTACCGCACGGCGAGATCCATGTCTGGCACGTGGCGGTCGACGCCGCGGCAGACCCGTCCGCGTTATCGGCAGATGAACGCGTGCGCGCCGCCGCGTTCCGGCAGCCCGCCGACCGCGCCCGCTTCACCGCGGCGCGCTCGGCCTTGCGCGCGATCCTGGGGCACTGGCTGGGCATGGCGCCCGACGCCGTGCCACTGGTCGCCAACGCTTTCGGCAAGCCCGAACTCGGCGGCAAGGACACAACGGCCCTGCAGTTCAACGTCAGCCACAGCGGCGCGCGCGCCGTGATTGCCTTGTCATGCGAGCCGGTCGGGATCGACATCGAAGCCTGGCATGCCGACATGGCGTGGGCCGCCTGGCACGACAGCGCGGCCGTGGCCTGCGCCCCCGACGAAATGCGCTGGCTGAGCGCGCTGGCGCAGCGCCAGCCCCAGGACGCCATGCTCGCCTTCCTGCGCCTGTGGACCGCCAAGGAAGCGTGCAGCAAGGCCGTCGGCACCGGGCTGTCGGCTGCGCCGCAGTCGGTGCGCGTGGCGCTGCCGGCGTGCGCTGCCTGCGTGCCGCCGCTGGCGCGCGCCGGGGCCGACCTGCGCGTCTGGCATATCCACGACGCATGTGGCCAGACCGATCACGATACCCGCTACGTTGCCAGCCTGGCCACGCCACTGCCCGCCGCGCGCGTGGTGCACCGGCAGTATCCGCCGCGCGAGCTGCCTGCGCGCGCGGCCAACCCATCTTGTCCGGCAGCCTCAATGCCGGGCCCTGCAGTCAACGTCCCTGTTCAACGCCCCCCGTTAGGAACGAAAACCATGACGCCTCCCTCGCTCGCCACGCACGCCCACGGCCAACCCGCGCCGTTCTCGGCTGGCGCCTTCGTCCGGCAAGCGCCGATTCGGCTCGACGACAACCCGTACCTGCAGCGCCAGTCCGCGCGCGAGTCCAATGCCCGCTCCTATCCGCGCCGCATCCCGCTGGCGCTGGAACAGGGTTATGGCGTGTACCTGCGCGACACCAGCGGCCAGCTCTTTATCGACTGCCTGGCCGGCGCCGGCACGCTGGCGCTCGGCCACAACCACCCGGCGGTGGTGCGCGCGCTGCGCGACACGCTCGACAGCGGCCTGCCGCTGCATACGCTGGACCTGGCCACGCCGGTCAAGGACCGCTTTGTCGACGACCTGTTCGGCCTGCTGCCGCCCGAGTTCGCCGCGCGCGCCCGCATCCAGTTCTGCGGCCCGACCGGCGCCGACGGCATCGAGGCGGCGCTCAAGCTGGCCAAGACCGCGACCGGCCGCCATACCGTGCTGAGCTTCGCCGGCGGCTATCACGGCATGACGCACGGCACGCTGGCGCTGATGGGCAATCTCGGCCCCAAGGCGCCGCTGGGTGCGCTCGGCGGCAGCGTGCAGTTCCTGCCCTACCCGTATGACTACCGCTGCCCGTTCGGCCTGCGCGGCGACGCCGGCATCGACGCGGGCCTGCGCTATATCGAGCAGATGCTGGCCGACCCGGAATCCGGCGTGCTGCCGCCGGCGGCGGTGGTGGTGGAAGCGGTACAGGGCGAAGGCGGCGTGATTCCCGCGCCGGCGCGCTGGCTGCGCGAGCTGCGCCGCATCACGCGCGAGCACGGCATCGCGCTGGTGCTCGATGAAGTGCAGACCGGGCTGGGCCGCACCGGGCGCATGTTCGCGTTCGAGCATGCCGGCATCGTGCCGGACGTGCTGGTGCTGTCCAAGGCGATCGGTGGCGGGCTGCCGATGTCAGTGGTGATTTACGACAGCGCGCTCGACGCGTGGCAGCCGGGCGCGCACGCCGGCACCTTCCGCGGCAACCAGCTGGCGATGGCGGCGGGCTCCGCCACCATCCGCACCCTGGTCGCGCAGGGCATCGTTGCCCATGCCGAGACCATGGGCCAGCGCCTCGCTACGCGGCTGCGGCAGTTGCATACCGCGTGCCCCGCGATCGGCGAAGTGCGCGGGCGCGGCCTGATGATCGGGGTGGAACTGATCGACGAACGTGCCGAGCCCGACGCGGTGGGCGCCTACCCCGCCGACGGCACCTTCGCGCGTACGGTGCAACGCGAATGCCTGCAGCGCGGGCTGATCGTCGAACTGGGTGGACGCCACGGCGCCACGGTGCGCTTCCTGCCGCCGCTGGTCATCGGCGAGACCGAGATCGACCTGGTGGCCGAGTTGTTCGGCGAGGCGGTCGGCGCGGCGTACACACAGTGCCGCTGAGCGCCTGCGCGCCATTCCGCGGTGGCCGGGGCCACCGCGGCGGCAGCTTCAGGACGCGTCGCCGCGCAACATCTCGCGCAGCCGGAATTTCTGGATCTTCCCGGCGGGCGTTGCCGGCAGTGTGTCCTGCACCACGAGCTTCTCGGGGATGTACTGCAGCGCCATCTTCTGCGCCTTGAGCCAGTCCACCATCGCCGCGTGGTCGAACGGCTGGCCGGCGCGCGGCACGACGAAGGCGCAGGCGCGCTCGCCCAGGCGCTCGTCGGGATAGGCGACGATGGCCACCTGCGAAACCGCGGGATGGCGGTACAACAGGGTCTCGACCTCCAGCACGGGGATGTTCTCGCCGCCGCGGATGATCACGTCCTTGCTGCGCCCCGCGATGCGCAGGTAGCCGCTGGCATCCAGCCGTGCGAGGTCGCCGGTGTCGAACCAGCCATCGGCATCGGTGCCGTTGAGCTGCGGGCGCTTCAGGTAGCCACCGAAGTTGGAACAGGCGCGCACCAGCAGGCGGCCGGTTTCGCCCGGCGGCACGTCGGCGTCGGTGCCGTCCACGATTCGGATTTCGACACCTGGCAGCGGGCAGCCGTCGGTGGTCGACGCGCGCTCGCCGCTGTCATCCGGCAGCGTGGTGGTGACCGCACCGTTCTCCGTCATGCCCCAGGCCGACACAATCTTCGCGCCGAGCGCCTCGCGCGCGCGCTCGACCAGCGCGCCGGGAATCGGCGCGCCCGCGCACAGGAAGGTGCGCAGGCTGGGGACCGGCGTGCCGGACTCCGCCACCACACGCGCCAGGTCGGTCAGGAACGGCGTCGAGCCCATGGTGAAGGTCACGCGCTCTTCGCGGATCAGCGCGGCGGCGTGCGCAGGTTCCCAGATGTCCTGCAGCACCGCATGCGCGCCGAGCACCACCGGCATCAGCAGCCCGTACATGAAGCCGGTCTGGTGCGCCATCGGCGAGGCCATCAGCACCACATCGTCGCCGGTCAGGCGCAGCCGTTCGGCGTAGGCGACGATGTTGGAGAACAGCGTGTTGGCGCTATGCATCACGCCCTTGGGCTCGCCGGTGGTGCCGGAGGTGTAGATCAGCTGGGTGACGTCGTCCGGGCCGGGGCGGCTGCGCAGCAGGATGTTGGTGGCATCGGGCTCATCTTCCCAGGCGGGACCGCTAAGCAGTGCTTCAAAGCTGTCCGCGCCATCGCCGCCGGCAACGACGATGTGGCGCAGCGCCGGCAATGCCTCGCGCAAACCCTGCAGCATCTGCGCATGGCCGAAGCCGCGGAATGCCTGCGGCACCACCGCCACCTTGCATTGCGCATGCGCGAGCATGAACGACAGCTCGCGCTCACGGAAGATCGGCATCAGCGGGTTGAGCACCGCGCCCAGCCGCGCGCAGGCGAGATACAGCACGGTCAGGTGCCAGCCGTTCGGCAGCTGGCACGACACCACATCCTGTGCGCCGATGCCGAGGCGGTTGAGCCCGACCGCCACCCGGTCTGCCATCCGGGCCAGCTCGCGCCAGGTGAAGCGCGTCACGCTGCCGTTGTCGAGGCTCACCGCCGTCAGTGCGGGAGCGTCGGGCCGGTCGCGCACGCAGGCGGTGAGATAGTCGTTGACGGTGCGGTCATGCCAGTGCCCGGCGGCAATGCTGGCGGCACGGCGCGGCGCGATCAGTACGGCGTCGAAATCCATGGTGTCTCCTCTTTATCGGATGGCTCGGGCGGTCGTGTCGCTGCGTCAGGCCGGTACCGCTTCGCGCCCCGCGCGTGTGCGGGCGATGATGGTCTTCATGATCTGGGCCGTACCGTCGCCGATCTGGAAGCCGAGCACGTCGCGCAGGCGCTGTTCCATCACGCCGCGGTCATAACCGCCGTGGCCGAACGACAGCAGGCACTGGTGCACCACGTCGTACGCCAGCTTGGGCGCCCACCACTTGCACATCGCCGCCTCGGCGGTATGCGGCAGGTCACGGTCCTTGAGCCACAGCGTCTGCAGGCACAGCAGGCGCGCGCCCTGCACCTGGGTCTCGAAATCGGCGAGCGGATGCGACACGCCCTGGAAGGCCGACAGCGGCTTGCCGAAGGCCTGGCGCTCGGCCACATAGCCCCAGGTCTCGTCCAGCGCGGCCTGCGCCACCGCCAGCACCTGCAGGCCGATCAGCGCGCGCGAGAAGTCGAAGCCCTGCATCACCTGCACGAACCCCTCCCCCTCCTTGCCGAGCAGGTGGCTGGCGGGCACGCGCACGTTCTCGAAGAAAATCGAGCCTCGCCCGATGGCGCGCTGGCCGTGGCAGTCGAAGCGGTTGCGCGTGATGCCCGGCAGGTCCATCGGCACCAGCAGGGCCGAGACCCCGCGGGCGCCGGACTCGACCGAGCCGCTGCGGGCAAAGACCACCGCGGCATCGGCCTGGTCGGCGGCGGAGATCGAGGTCTTCTCGCCGTTGAGCACATAGACGTCGCCATCGCGTTCCATGCGCAGGCGCAGGCTGGCCGCGTCGGAGCCGCCGCGCGGCTCGGTCAGCGCGATCGCCAGCAGCGCCTCGCCGCGTGTCAGGCGCTGCAGCCACAGCGCGGCGATTTCCGGCTGCGCATGGTGCGCCAGGATCTGGCCGTTCAGCGAAGCCAGCAGGTTGATGTACGACAGGCTCAGGTCGGCGCGCGCCACGGCTTCATGGATCACGCCGGCCGCCAGCGAGCCCATGCCCTGCCCGCCATACTGTTCCGGCAGTTCGGGCGCGATAAAGCCCATTTCGCCCATCTCGCGCATCAGCGCGCGGTCCAGCACGCGAGTGCCGTCGCGCTCCAGGTAGCCCGGCGCCACGCGCGCATCGGCAAACCGGCGCGCGTGCTCGGCCAGCGCCGTCAGGTCTTCGTCAAGGTAGGGATTCATGGTGGTCTCCGCTCGTTCGGACGGCACGGCTTACTTGGCGTACTTGCGGAACTCGGGCTTGCGCTTTTCCTGGAAGGCGCGCACGCCCTCGCGCGATTCCTCGGTGTCGTAATAAAGCTTGAGCGCGTACATGCCCATGCCGGCGATGCCGCTCTGGTGCGCGGTATCGAGATTGAAGGAGCGCTTGGCGATGGCGATCGCGGTGGGGCTCTTTTCCATGATCTCGTCGCACCACTTCTGCACCTCGGCATCGAGCTGCTCGTGCGGCACCACCGCATTGACCAGCCCCATCGCCAGCGCTTCCGCGGCCGGATAGCGGCGGCACATGTACCAGATCTCGCGCGCCTTCTTCTCGCCCACCACGCGCGCCAGGAAGGCGGTGCCGTAGCCCGGGTCGACCGAACCGACCTTCGGCCCGACCTGTCCGAACACGGCCTTCTCCGACGCGATGGTGAAATCGCAGATCGTGCACAGCACGTTGCCGCCGCCGACGGCATAGCCCTGCACACGCGCGATCACCGGCTTGGGCACGTCGCGGATGGCGTTGTGCAGTTCTCCCATCGGCAGGCCGATGGTGCCGCGGCCGTCGTACTGGCCCTCGTGCGCGGACTGGTCGCCGCCGGTGCAGAAGGCCTTGTCGCCGGCACCGGCCAGCACGATGGCGCCGATTTCGCGGTCATAGCCGGCGCGGTTGATGGCGTGGATCAGCTCGTCGCAGGTGCGGCCGCGGAAGGCGTTCATCTTTTCCGGGCGGTTGATGATGATCCAGGCGGCGCCGTTGCGCACTTCGTACAGGATGTCTTCGTATTGCATGGTGGTCTCCGTGATCTGGTTGTGGTGTGGGTGTCAGCCGTTCATGGTCAGGCCGCCGGACACGCTCAGTACCTGGCCGGTGATAAAGGCGGCGTCGTCGCCGGCAAAGAACAGCACCGCGCCGGGCAGGTCGTCGGGCTGGCCGATGCGGCCCAGCGGGATCGAGCGGGTAAAGGCTTCCACCAGCTTCTCGGGGTTGCCCGCGCCCTGCTTGTAGTCTTCGAACAGCGCGGTCTCGGTCGGTCCGGGGCACACCACGTTGACGGTGATGCCGTGGCGCGCATGCTCGCGCGCGATGGTCTTGGAGAACGACACCAGCCCGCCCTTGCACGCGGCATAGACCGCTTCGCCGGACGAACCCACGCGCGCGGCGTCGGAAGCGATATTGACGATGCGGCCGCGCTTGCGCTCGACCATGCCGGGCAGCACCGCGTGGTGCATGTGCAGCGCGCCGGTCAGGTTGATGGCGATCAGCCGCTCCCATTGCGCGGGCTCGGTCTTGATGAAGGGACGGAACACATCCCAGCCCGCGTTGTTGACCAGCACGTCTACCGGGCCCAACTCCCGCTCCACCGCGGCGACCGCGGCATCGACGCTGGCGCGGTCGGTGATATCGCAACGCAATGCCAGCGCGCGGCCGCCGGACTCGCGAATCTGCGCGGCCACGCGTTCGCCCGCTTCCGGGTTCAGGTCGAGTACGCCGACCGCCGCCCCTGCCCGCGCAAAGCGCAAACAAGTTGCGCTGCCGATGCCGCCACCACCACCGGTCACGATGACCGTCTTGCCTTCGAGTCCTTGCACAGCGTTCTCCTTTCAGGGTTCTGGTGCTATCGTGCCGGCGATGCCGCCGACACTTGCACCGCTAAATAGGTAAATATGTTTACCTATAATAGAAGGCAGTCGCAGACCGCGCAAGGCGCCAACCCTATGGAAATGACTATGGTTAACCCCGACACGGGAGGAGAACTCCCGACAAATGCGCGCATGGAACTGGCCAACCGGCTGTTCTTCCGGCTCTACCAATGCGCAAATATGTTGCATAAAACGGGATCACGCGCGGTCGAGGCGGAAGGCCTGACCACGCAGCAGTGGGCCGTGCTCGGCGCCCTATCGCGCCCGGAAGCCGCCGATGGCATGAGCGTCGGCGATCTGGCCCGCTACCTGATGGTGAGCCGGCAGAACCTGTCGGGGCTGGTCAGCCGGATGGAACGCGACGGCCACGTGACGCTGGCGCCGGACGGGCGCGACCGGCGCTCGCGGCTGGTGCGGATGAGCGAGCCGGGGCGCGAGGTCTGGCTGCACCAGGCGCAGCCGAAGATCCGGGACTACTACGAGCGGGCGCTGGATGGGTTCTCGACCAATGACCTGACCCACACACTGCATTACCTGCTCAAGCTGCTGGACAACATGCGGGAACTCGACACCCCCGAGGGCGCAGACAGCGGCAACCCGCAAGACTGACCGGCACGCTGTATCGCACCTGAAACACACCGGCCCGCCGTGCGCGCGCACGCCGCGGCCGCTGCCCGCAATCCGGCCTGCCACGCCGACTGGCGCGCAATATGCGTCGGTATAAGGTTGCTCAGACACCCGGCTGCATGCCCGACGAGGCGCCATGCCATTCACGCCTCCTCACGCTCCGAAGTCCTGAACCACTGCCCCGGCCGCTTGCGCCGACTCGCGCCGTGCGCACAGCCGGGACGGCGTTTGATCCATCCAAACAGGAGATCCCGCCATGACCCGTTACATCGTGCTAGCCAGCTTCACCGACCAGGGCATACGCGCTGTCAAGGACACCACCAAGCGCGCCGCCGCCGTGCGCGAGATGGGTGCGCGCTTCGGCGTGGAGATGAAGGACATCTACTGGACACTGGGCGAATACGACATCGTGCTTACCGTCGAAGCACCGGACGACGCCAGCATGACCGCCTTCGGGCTGACCATCGGCTCGCTGGGGAACGTGCGCACGGAGACCTTGCGCGCCTTCAATACCGACGAGATGGAGGGCATCCTCGGCAAGATGGGCTGAACCCTGCCTCAGAAAATAACAACGCCCGCCGGGACCCGGCGGGCGTTCTGTTCTTTGCCGAGCGCCGGCTCAGAATCCTTCCAGCACCAGCTTGCCGATGGTGCGCCCGCCCTCCAGCATGGCGTGAGCGCGCCGCAGGTTCTCGGCATTGATGCGGCCCAGGTTCTCGCCCAGCGTGCTGTGCAGCCTGCCGGCATCGACCAGCCGCGCCACCTCGTTAAGAAGCCGGTGCTGCGCGATCATGTCCGGCGTGTTGAACATCGCGCGCGTGAACATGAATTCCCAGACGAAGGTGGCGCTCTTGTTCTTGAGCAGTTCCACCGGCAGCGGCCGCGCATTCGAGACAATGGTGCAGATCTTGCCCTGCGGTGCGACCAGTTCTGTCATCGCCAGAAAATGGCCGTCGATATCGTTGAAGCAGAGGATGTAGTCGACCTCGGCAAAGCCGAGCGACTTCAACTGTGCCGGCAGGTCGCCACGATGATCCACCGTATGGTCAGCGCCAAGCCGGCGGCACCATTCCTGCGACTCGGGCCGCGACGCGGTGGCGATCACGGTCAGCCCGGCCAGCACCTTGGCCAGCTGGATGCCGATCGAGCCCACGCCACCGGCGCCGCCGATGATCAGCACGGAACGGCCCGCGTCATCGCCCTTGGGTGAAATGCCAAGGCGATCGAACAGCCCCTCCCACGCGGTGATTGCCGTCAGCGGCAGCGCGGCCGCGTTGGCGAAATCGAGCGAGGCCGGCTTGTGGCCGACGATGCGCTCGTCGACCAGGTGGTATTCGGCATTGGTGCCGGGCCGGGTGATGCTGCCGGCGTAGTAGACCGGATCGTCAACCTTGAACAGCGTCACTTCCGGACCGACCGCCGCCACCGTGCCGGCCGCGTCCCAGCCGAGCACACGCGGCGCGGGCTCGACCTGCGGCCTGGGTGCGCGCATCTTGGTGTCGACGGGGTTGACGGAGATGGCTTCGATCTTCACCAGCAAGTCGTGGCCGCTGGGGGTGGGCTTGTCGATCTCGACGTCCTGCAGGGATTGCGGATCGGTGATGGGCAGGTATCGGGTCAGGCCGATGGCTTTCATGACGGGGCTCCTGAATGAGTCGGGGGATGAACTCAAGCGTAGCTCGTCGGGATTCGTTTGATTAGTCGAAAACTCCGGCAATCAATTTCCCGGGAAACGGAAAATCGTCGTTCCCGCGCAGGCGGGAACCCAGCGGCCTTGAGAAGCGCTCGTGCTTCAAAGACACTGGATCCCCGCCTGCGCGGGGATGACGGAGTGGATGGGCAGAGGGCGTCTTGCTAACAGCGTGGCGCTACGCCGGCGCCAGGATCTGCCCGCCCCCATAGCTCGACTGCACTGGCGCCTCGCCACCCAGCGTCATGCTGATCGCACAGTACTTGAACTCCGGGATCTTCCCGAACGGATCCAGCGCCGCGTTGGTCAGCTTGTTGATCGCCGCCTCGTAGTAGCAGAACGGCACGAACACCGCCCCGCGCGGCGTGCCGGCATCGGCACGGGCATAGAGCGTGACTTCTCCGCGACGCGACGACAGCGTGACCACATCGCCCGGCTTGCCGCCCAGCGCATCCAGGTCCAGCGGATGCACCAGCGCCACCGGGTCCGGCTCGATCGCGTCCAGCACCCCGGCGCGCCGCGTCATGCTGCCGGTATGCCAGTGCTCGAGCTGCCGCCCGGTGATCAGCACCATCGGGTAGTCGGCATCGGGCCGCTCGGCCGCGGGAATGATGTCGGCCGGCACGAAGCGTCCGCGCCCGCTGGAGGTCGGGAAGCTGTCGGTAAAGATCACCGGCTCGCCCGGATCGCCCTCTTCCTTGCACGGGTAGGTCACGGCGTGCTCGCGTTCCAGCCGCTCCCAGGTCACGCCGCCGATGCTGGGCATGGCCAGGCGCATCTCGTCGAACACGTCGGCCACGCCGGCGTAATGCCAGTCCAGCCCGAGCTGCGCCGCCATCTGCTGGATGATCCACAGGTCCTGGCGCGCCTGCCCCGGCGGATTCAGCGCCTGGCGACCGAGCTGCACGGTGCGGTCGGTATTGGTGAAGGTGCCGGTCTTCTCCGGGAAGGCCGAGGCCGGCAGCACCACGTCGGCCAGGTAGGCGGTCTCGGTCAGGAAGATGTCCTGCACCACCAGGTGGTCGAGCGAGGCCAGCGCGTCGCGCGCATGCTCGGCATCCGGGTCTGACATCGCCGGATTCTCGCCCATGATGTACATGCCGCGCACCTCGCCACGCTCGATCGCCTGCATCACCTCGACCACGGTCAGGCCGGGCTGGCGGTCCAGCGGCATGCCCCACAGCGCCTCGAAGCTTTCGATCGCGGACGGGTCGTCCACGCGGCGGTAGTCGGGATACATCATCGGGATCAGACCCGCGTCGGACGCGCCCTGCACGTTGTTCTGCCCGCGCAGCGGATGCAGGCCGGTGCCGGGGCGGCCGATCTGGCCGGTCATCAGCGCCAGTGCGATCAGGCAGCGCGCATTGTCGGTGCCGTGCACGTGCTGCGACACGCCCATGCCCCACAGGATCATCGAGGCCCTGGAGGTGGCATAGAGCCGCGCGACTTCACGGATGGTCTCGGCCTCGATGCCGCACACCGGCGCCATCAGTTCCGGGCTGTACGCCGCCACGTTGCGCTGCAGCTCGTCGAAGCCGATGGTGCGCTGGTCGATGAAGTCCTGGTCCACCAGGCCCTCGGCGACGATCACATGCATCATGGCGTTTAGCAGTGCCACGTCGGCATCGGGCTTGAACTGCAGGAAGCGGTGCGCAAAGCGCGCCAGGTCGGAGCGGCGCGGATCGGCCACGATCAGCTTGGTGCCGTTCTTGACCGCGTTCTTGATCCAGCTCGCCGCCACCGGGTGGTTCACGCTCGGGTTGGCGCCGATCACGATCACGACCTCGGCCTTGTCGACATCCATCACCGGGTTCGATACCGCGCCCGAGCCGATGCCCTCCAGCAGCGCCGCCACCGACGAGGCATGGCACAGCCGCGTGCAGTGATCGACGTTGTTGCTGCCAAACCCGGTGCGCACCAGCTTCTGGAACAGGTAGGCCTCTTCATTGCTGCCCTTGGCCGAGCCAAACCCTGCCAGCGCGTGCTTGCCGTGCGTATCGCGGATCTGCGCGAGCTTGCCACCGGCCAGCGCCAGCGCCTCTTCCCAGGTGGCTTCGCGGAACACGTCCATGACGCGATCCGGGTCCATGACGAAGTCGCCGCGCTTGGGCACGCCTTCCCGGCGCACCAGCGGCACCGTCAGCCGCTGCGGGTGCTGGACGTAGTCGAAGCCGTAGCGGCCCTTCACGCACAGCCGCTGGTGGTTGGCCGGGCCGTCGCGCCCTTCCACGAACAGGATGCGGTTGTCCTTGACGTTGTAGGTGAGCTGGCAGCCCACGCCGCAATACGGGCAGACCGAGTCCACCTGCTTGTCGGGCACCGCCAGCGCCGCGTCGCGCGCGGGCATCAGCGCGCCGGTCGGGCACGCCTGCACGCATTCGCCGCAGGCCACGCAGGTGGAGGCGCCCATCGGGTCGTCCATGTCGAACACGATGCGGGCTTCGTCGCCGCGCAGCGCCAGGCCGATCACGTCGTTGACCTGCTCGTCGCGGCAGGCGCGCAGGCAGCGGGTGCACTGGATGCAGGCATCCAGGTTGACGGCGATGGCCGGGTGCGACAGGTCCGCCGCCACGCGTTCGCGCGGGGCGAAGCGGGGCTTGCCGATTTCCAGCTTGGCGGCCCACTGGTCGAGCTCATTGTTGCGGGTGTAGTCGGTTTCCGGCATGTCCGACTGCAGCAGTTCCAGCACGGTGCGCTGGGCGCGGCGGGCGCGCTCGGACTCGGTCTGCACCTGCATGCCCTCGGCGGGATAGCGGCAGCAGGACGGGGCCAGCACGCGCTCGCCCTTGATTTCGACCATGCAGGCGCGGCAGTTGCCGGCGGGTTCGAGGCCGTCCTTGTAGCACAGGTGCGGGATATCGAAGCCTTCGCGCTGGGCCACCTTGAGCAGGCTCTCGCCGGGCTGCGCGGATATTTCGCGGCCATTGAGCGTGAAGGTGACGGCTGGCTCGGCGGATTCGACAAGCGCGCGTTCGGCGCGGGTCAGTGCATTCATGTCAGTCTCTCAGGCCAGTTCGTGCGGGAAGTACTTGATCACGCAGTCGACCGGATTGGGCGCGGCCTGCCCCAGCCCGCAGATCGATGCATCGCGCATCACCGCGGACAGGTCATCCAGCGCCGACAGGTCCCACTTCGGCTGGCGGATCAGGTCGAGCGCCTTGGCGGTGCCGGTGCGGCACGGTGTGCATTGCCCGCAGGACTCGTGCTTGAAGAAGTGCATCAGGTTGCGCGCCGCCTGCGTGGCGCTGTCCTGGTCGGACAGGATAACCACCGCGGCCGAGCCGATAAAGCAGCCGTAGGGCTGCAGCGTGTCGAAATCCAGCGGGATATTGCCCATCGATGCTGGCAGGATGCCGCCCGAGGCGCCTCCCGGCAGGTAAGCGTAGAACTCGTGGCCATCGAGCATGCCTCCGCAGTATTCGTCGATCAGTTCGCGCACGGTAATGCCCGCTGGCGCGAGATGTACGCCAGGCCGTTTCACACGGCCGGAGACCGAGAACGAACGCAGCCCCTTGCGCCCGTTGCGCCCCTGCGAGGCAAACCACTCGGCGCCCTTCTCGATGATGTCGCGCACCCAGTACAGGGTCTCGAAGTTGTGCTCCAGCGTAGGCCGGCCGAACAGGCCCACCTGCGCCACATACGGCGGGCGCAGCCGCGGCATGCCGCGCTTGCCTTCGATCGACTCGATCATGGCCGACTCTTCGCCGCAGATATACGCGCCCGCGCCGCGGCGCAGCTCGATCACCGGCAGGCCGGGGATCGGCGGATGTTCGTGCAGCCGGCGCAGTTCTTCGGTCAGCAGCGCGCGGCAGCCCGCGTATTCGTCGCGCAGGTAGATATAGATTGCGGACACGTTGACCACGGTCGCCGCGATCAGCATGCCTTCCAGGAAACGGTGCGGATCGCGCTCCAGGTAGACGCGGTCCTTGAAGGTGCCGGGCTCGCCCTCGTCGATATTGACGGCCATCAGCCGGGGGGCGGGCTCGTTCTGCACGATGCGCCATTTGCGCCCGGTGGGGAAGCCCGCGCCGCCCAGGCCGCGCAGGCCGGAATCCTCCATTGTGCAGAGCACGGCGGCGGCGTCCAGATCGCCGGCGGCGAGCGACTTCAGCAGGGCATAGCCGCCGCCTTCGCGGTAGGCGTCGTAGTCGATACAGGGCTCAGGCTCGTGGCGCACGGTCCTGGCCTGCACCGCTGCATCGATGGCCTCGGCAGTTGCTCCGTCGACCGGATGCTGCCCCACCAGCGCCGCGGGCGCCTTCTCGCAGCGGCCGATGCACGGCGCCGCTACGACTCGAACCTCGGTGCCAAGCAGCGCCGGCAGCTTGTCGATCAGCGCCTGCGCGCCCGCCAGTTCACAGGCGATGCCCTCGCACACGCGCACGGTCAGCGCGGGCGGCGGTGCGATCTCGCCATCGGCGTCCTCACGCATCACGTCGAAGTGATGGTAGAAGGTGGCGACCTCGTACACCTCGGTCATCGAAAGCCGCAGTTCGCTGGCCAGCGCCACCAGGTGTGGCATCGCGAGCTGGCCGTAGCGGTCGTTGATGCAGTGCAGGTGTTCGATCAGCAGGTCGCGCCGGCGGGGCATGTCGCCCAGCGCCACGCGCACTTCGGCCAGCGCGGCCGGGTCGACCTGCCGGCCCTTGGGCTGGCGGCGCTTGCGCTGCCGGCCGAGTCCCGTCGCCTCGAGGGGGATGACAACCTGGTTCATGGCGGTGCCTGGATTCTCTTTGTGGGGTTCGGATGTGCGATCAGGAAGGCGCCCGGCGGGCCGCCCTCCTGTCGTGTTTTGTTGTTGTCGTATTGTGCTACCGGGCGCGGCGGCTGTGCAGGCATCGCAGCCGCCACCCCCGGGTCATGCCGGCGCCGGGGCGCCGTACTGCTTTCTTCATCAGGTCAGGTCTTCCGGCACGGCGCGGTAGCCCATCGGCGCCGAGGTATTGGCACGCACATACTTGCGGACATGGGCTTCGCGCATCGGCTTGAGTACAAACAGCGCCAGTATCGCAGACAGTGCAGCCATGCCGGAGGCGAGCATGAACACCGCATGCCAGTCGCCGGTGGCGGCCGTGATCACGCTGGAGAACGGCACCAGCAGCGCGGCCGTGCCCTTGGCGGTGTACAGCAAGCCGGCGTTGGTGGCGGCGAACTTCGGACCGAAGGTATCGCCGCAGGTGGCCGGGAACAGGCTGTAGATCTCACCCCAGGCAAAGAACACCACGCCCGTCAGGATCACGAAGGCAACCGGGTTGTGGCCGTACTTGGACAGCAGCAGGATGCCGACCGCTTCCACCGCGAAGGCGAAGAACATGGTGCGCTCACGCCCGATATGGTCGGAGATCCAGCCGAAGAACGGTCGGGTCAGGCCATTTAGCACGCGGTCGATGGTCAGCGCGAAGGTCAGCGCGGGCAGCGTCAGGCCGAGGATCGACACCGGCGAATCGTGCAGGCCGAAGTCCTTGGCGATCGGGCCGAGCTGCGCGGTGGCCATCAGGCCGCCGGCAGCCATCATCACGAACATGCCGTACATGATCCAGAAGATCGGCGACTTCAGTACCTGGCGCGGCGTGGCGTTGTAGGTCGCGGCAGCCTTCAGCGTCGACTTGACGTCGCTCAGGATCTTGGCCGACGGCGGGTACAGGGCCATGCCCAGCAGGAACACTATCAGGCCCTGGCCGAGGCCGAACCACAGGAACGTGGCTTCATAGCCCGAGGTCTTGATCATGTTGGCGATGGGCACCACGGTCAGCGCGGAGCCCGCGCCGAAGCCCGCCGCGGTAATCCCCGCCGCCAACCCCCGGCGATTCGGGAACCACTTGAGCGCGTTGCCCACGCAGGTGCCATACACGGCGCCGGCACCGATACCGCCGATGGCCGCGGCGAAGTACAGCATCGGCAGCGAGGACGCCACCGAGTTCAGGGCCCAGGCGATGGCGCACAGCAGGCCGCCGCCCACCACCACCGGGCGCGGGCCATACTTGTCGACCAGGTAGCCCTCGATCGGCACCAGCCAGGTTTCCGTAACAACGAAGATGGTGAAGGCCACCTGGATCGCGGTACGGCCCCAGTGGTACTTGTCATCGATCGGGTTGACGAACAGCGTCCAGCCATACTGCATGTTGGCGATCATCGCCATGCAGATCACGCCGAAGACCAATTGCACCCACGGCGACGCAAAACGCGACGTGGACTCCCTCTGCTGCAGTTCCATTGATGTCTCCTGTTAGCGGCATGCCGCCAGGTGGAAGGTTGGGCGCCTTGTGACGCCTCTGCGTGACTCTCGGTCTCGAACAGCTTAGCCGTTCTACTGCTATACGGTATGTGATATATCAACCAAGTCAAGCGACTTCTCTGCGGCTCTGCAGCATGAGGTGACCGTGATCGACGCTTTTTTGGCCGATGCTGCAATGCGACTGGTGCGCATGCTGCATCAATAACGCTTCCGTAAGCATCAAGAGTTCTTGAAAATCAAGCAGTTGCCGTGCGCCGACGCATCAATTCCCCGGTGTACGGCAGCCGCCAGCATGCCGGGGATCGGGCCTCGCGAAAATCGGGGAAACGGCCAGTTCGGGAAAGTCCCTAGTTCAATACAATTAAGACATGAAACGCATGGATGGCCCGGGAATCATGCGAAAAACAACTTTGGCAAGGAGGCGGGCGGGGGCCGGCAGGGAGCTGCCAGAGCGCGTGGAAGGGACGCCTGCGGGCGTCATGCAGCAGGATGGTCGGAGCGAGCGTGAGAGGGATGGCGGCCGCACGTTCGCGAGGAACCCTGCCCTGCCTGCCGGCTCGCGCGGCAACCAGGGAAATCGCACCGTGGGGAACTGCTACAAGGGATGCCGGCCGCTACAACCCTTGCGAGGCTTTGCCGTCAGGCAGGAACGGCGCGTCCTGCGGGCCATGTACGGCGATGCGAGCGGCTTTACGCCCGCGCGCCCACGGCCATGCCGGCGCATCAGGCGTATGCCAGTTCGCCGGCAGCGGCGATGGTGCGCGACCGGGCACGGCCCACGCCATCGCGTTCCTGGTTCGAATCCAGGCCGGCGAAGCGACCGTGTTCCTGCGCGGTCGCCAGCACGTCCATCGGCAAGCGGGTCGCCAGCATGATGGTCATGCTGACGCCGCCAGCGATAAGAGCCAGGCCAAGAACGAAGAGAAGAGCGACTTCCATTTGAAAACTCCAGTAGCGTTGTGATCAGGAGTTTCCATTATATGGTGCGCTGCACTATGTGTAAATATCCTGTATGTGATATATCAGTAGAGGTTTTGCACGAATCCAACAGATTCAGGCAGGTGGTTAGTATCGATCACACCACGGTATTTTCACGGCGCCCCGGGGGTGACTCCTTGTACTCCAGGCCGCGCAAGGCGTCCCAGATCGCCGCCGCATTAGGCTTGAGCGACCGGCTTTTGCGGCGCACCAGCATGACGGTCGAGGTCACCTGTGGCCTGAGCGGCCGCATTACCGCGGCCGGGTTCATGCCCGCCGCCTGCGCCCGCGACGGCACCACGCCGATCCCCAGCCCCAGCGCCACCATGCTGAATACCGCGGCAAAGTGCCCGAGCAACTGCAGCGAGCCCGCGCGCACGTGGTAGTTGCTGAACGCCTTCTCCACCGCCGGCTGCACGCCGCACTGCTGGTCCAGCGTCAGCACGTTGGCGTCGCTCAGGTCGCCCCACCCTACCGAGTCGCGCAGTGCCAGCGGATGCTGGGCCGGCAGCACGGCGTGATAGGGATCGATGCACAGCGGTTCGTAATAGAGATCGTCGCCCGCCCGGGGGTCGGTGGCAATGCCGAAATCGACCTCGCCGCTGCGCACGCTTTGCAGCACCGATTCCTGCGAGCGGTCCTTCAGGTGGATGGCAATCGCCGGCCATGCCTGCCGGCAGCCCGCCAGCCACGCGGGCAGCGACATCGAGCTGAGCACCGGGTCCGAGGCGATCTGCACCAGGCCTTGGCACGGGCGGCTGGCGCTCTGGCTGTCGCGCAGGGTCTGCTCCACCTCCTCGATCAGGTGGCAGATGCGCTGCGACAGGTGCAGGCCGGCGTCGGTCAGTTCCACCTGGCGTGTGGTGCGGTCGAACAGGCGCTGGTCGATCTCCTCTTCCAGCTCGCGCACGCTGCGGCTGACCGCCGACTGCGTCAGGCCCAGTTCAGCGGCCGCGCGCGTAAAGCTCTTGTGCCGCGCTACCGCGGCAAAGGCCTTCAGTTGGGGCAGCGAGATATTCATGACCGCCCTCCCCGGCCGGCGACGGCGTGACAGATGGGGGGCCTGTGGTCAGGCATGGCGAGGCATCGTGGTGCAAGCGCCGTTCCGTTGGTTCCGGTCACGGTAGTCTCCTTGGTTGTCGTGGCTGTGGGCAGCCATCGTGTAGCGGTCGTTCTTGTGGCAACGCCGGCCTGTGCGGTACACAGGCCAGTGTCAATCCCTGCGGTCGCCTCCCTGCTCCCCGCTGTCAATCGCCTTCGCGCTGGATGCGTCCCATGTAAGCGGCATCGGACACCTGGACGCCGTCGCTCTTGCCGGTGATAAAGCGCCTGCGCATTGGCGCCAGGAATACCTTGGCCGAGATCCCGGCGGCGATCGTCACCACTGCTGCCACCGTGAACACCGCTTCCCAGCCGCCTCGCGCCGACAGGACCGACGCCAGCGGCACCAGCATCGCCGCCGTGCCCTTCGCCGTATAAAGCGTGCCGGCGTTCGCCGCCGCAAACTTGCTGCCAAAGGTATCCGCGCACAGCGCCGGGAAGATCGAGAAGATCTCGCCCCAGAACAGGAACGTCAGTGCCGCGAAGAACATGAACCAGTACGGGTTGTGGCCCAGCTCCATCAGCCCGAGGAGCGCCAGCCCCTCGCCGATAAAGATCACGAACATCGTGTTCTCGCGACCGAAGCGGTCTGACAGGAAGCCGCACAAGGGCCGCGTGAAGCCGTTGCACAGGTTGTCGATCGACAGGGTCATGGTCAGCAGCGGCAGGGTCATGCCGAGCATCGTTACCGGCATCGACGCAAAGCCGTAGTCCTTGGCGATCGGGCCGAGTTGCGCCGTAGCCATGATTCCGCCCGCGGCCACCGCGACAAAGCTCAGGTAGATCAGCCAGAACACCGGCGTCTTCACCATCTGGCCGGGCGAGTACTCCACCGGATTGGTCAGCACCGCCCTGGCGGCGACCAGGCCTTTGGGCGCCTTCGGCTTCACCAGCAGCAGCGCCAGCGCGAAGATACAGACCCCTTGCAGGATGCCGAAGGTCAGGAACGCCTTCTCATAGCCCGCGCTCTGGATCATGTTGGCGATGGGAATCACTGTGATCGCGGCTCCGGCGCCGAAGCCGGCTGCGGTGAGACCTGCGGCCAGTCCACGCTTGTCCGGAAACCACTTCAGCGCATTACCGACGCAAGTGCCATACACCCCGCCCGCGCCGATGCCGGCAATCACCGCCGCCACATACAGCTCCGGCAGCGTGGTCGCATAGGCATTCATCACCCACGCCACCCCGGCGCAGATCGCTCCGCCAGCCACCACCGGGCGCGGCCCGAACTTGTCGACCAGCCAGCCCTCCAGCGGCACCAGCCAGGTTTCCGTCACGATGAATATGGAAAACGCTACTTGAATCGCGGACGCGCCCCAGTGATGCTTGGCGTCCATCGGTGACACGAAGAGCGTCCAGCCGTACTGCAGGTTGGCCACCAGGCCCATGCACACCACACCGATTGCGAGCTGCACCCAGCGGTTCTGCAGTCCGCGCCCTTCCACGTTGCCGTGTCCGGACGTAGCCGATGCTTCATATTGCGCCATCTGTCTTTGTCTCCTTGTGCTTGTTTGCTGCGTCCCGGACGGGACACCCTCCCAGGGGCCTCTTTGAGTGGGCCCTTCGTCACGATGAGATTGGCGCCTGACATTGCGGCATGCAAATCTGCCGATTGATGCTACTTGAATCTAAGATCAGCACCGCATAAAGTTTTTTATCGTTTGCATTGATGATCGTTTATATATTGCACGGATCGAGGGAATGAAGAACACCACGCTGCGCCAGCTCAAGGTCTTTGAAACCGTCGCCCGCCATATGAGCTTTTCGCGCGCCGCCGAGGAGTTGCACCTGACGCAGCCGGCGGTGTCCACGCAGGTGCGGCAGCTCGAGCACCACGTCGGCCTGCCCCTGTTCGAGCAGCTCGGCAAGAAGATCTACCTGACTCCGGCCGGCCACGAGATGCTGCACTACAGCCGCAGCATCATCCAGCAGTTCCGCGAGGCCGAGGACGCCATGTCGCAGCTAAAGGGCATCTCGGGCGGCCGGCTCAACGTGGCGGTGATCAGCGCCGGCGACTACTTCTTCCCGCGGCTGCTGGCCGAGTTCATGGACCGCCACGATGGCGTGACGCTGAACCTCGCCGTTCATAACCGCGAGGAATTGCTGCACCAGCTCGCCGGCAACCTGACCGACCTGGCCGTGATGGTGCGCCCGCCCGAGGGAATGGATACCATCAACGAAGCCTTCGCCCCGCACCCTTATGTGATCGTGGCAGCCCCCAACCACCCGCTGGTCGGCCAGCGCAATATCCCGCTGTCCGCGCTGGCCGACGAAGCCTTCGTCTCGCGCGAGAAAGGCTCGGATACCTGGAATTCAATGCAGGAAGGCTTTGCCGGGCGGCTGTCCAATATGCGCATCGCGATGGAGATCAAGAGCACCGAGACCATCAAGCAGGCAGTGATCGCCAATATGGGCATCGCCTTCCTGTCGGCGCATACGGTCGGGCTGGAACTGCAGGCCGGCAAGCTGGCGGTGCTCGATATCGAAGGCTTTCCGGTGATGCTCAACTGGTACGTGGTGCACCGCAAGAACAAGCGGCTGCCGCCGGTGGCGCTGGCGTTCAAGCAGTTCCTGATGGAGGAAGGTTCGGCGCTGATTGAGCGGATCACCGGCGTGGAGGGAATCATTCGCCACCGGAAATAAACATAGAGGCTCTGCATGCGATCAACCCTAGCCGGCCACCGCCACACGCCCGGTTGAACGCATAAACGATTCCTTATGATTTCCCTATGAAACTTTAATTATCGTAAATCGTTTGCCCTCCCTATGCTTGTCTCAACCCCACCGCCCCAGCGATGCATAAGGAGACGAGCATGAACCAGGTCCTGCAGGATAGCCGCCCCGCCGCCATCACGGTCGGCAACGACAACCAACCGATTCCGCGAGAAACCCAGCTCGCCGCCTACAACGCCGCCTTTATCGAACTGGGCCTGCGCTTCCGCTGGGACGCCGAGATGTATGAATGGCTGTGCGGCATCGAATGCGAGAAAGCGCGCGTGGCCCGCTATATCGAGGAACACCACGCCCACCTGCTGGCGGCCTATGACGCCGCCTTCCTGAGCGAGCTGATCTTCGAGAAGAAGAACGAATACCTGCGCGCGGTCGGTCAGCTCAACTGAGCGGCCTGATCGGTTCACGGCGAGGCGCGCGAGCGGCCTCGCCTTTTTGTCAGATGGCCTTTGCCACCATCAGGTAGAAGACTGCCAGGAACGAGAACAGCGCTGGGAACCCGAGCGCGAACCACCACCAGAACAGGCGCCAGTACGCCCGCGGCAGCTGCGGCGCGGTGCATTCGAGCGCGACGTCGCGCATGCGCTTCTGCAGCCAGAGCACCGGCAGCCAGCAGGCAATGGCGATGGCATACAGCACCAGCGACCACTTCAGCCAGGGCGTCGACCACGAGAACCCGGCCATGCGCACCAGCGCGTAGCCGGTCAGCGGCTGCAGGATGGCGGTGGAAGCCGTGAAGATCCAGTCCGCGATCACCACCATGCGCGCGGTCGCCGCCACGGTCCGCACATTGCGCGTCAGCGTGGCGCCGACCAGGTAGAAGGCGCTGCCCACGCCGGTGCCGAACAGGAAGGTGCTCGACAGGATATGGATCCATTTCAGCGTGACATAGTCCATGCGCGTCCCTCGGTCAGATGCAGCCACCACAGCACTGCCAGCATTGGGAGGTTCTTGCTGAGCGGGCCATAGGGGTGCAGCCAGTATTCGGGCAGGCGCACGCTGATAATGGCCGTGTAGCCGACGATCAGCGCCATCTGCGCGGCCCACAGCCAGCGCGGCCGGCGCGGCAGCACGCACAGCACGCCGAAGGCCAGGTCGAGCAGCGCCGCGCCGTACAGCGCCAGCGGCTGCAATGCGGGTGGCAAGCCGGCGCGCGCAAGCAGCGCATAGCTGTCGGCGACCGGGTACAGCCCCAGCGAGACGATGGCCGTGACGATCCAGACCAGGGCCAGGCTCCAGCGCAGTACGGGGTTGAACCAGCGCACCATCGCTTGCGCGCGCAAGGCGCCGCGCAGACCTGGCAGGATGAACTGCGACACTGCGCGCGGCGACCGGTGCAGCAGGCGTGTGAGCGGAGCGGGGTCGGCCACGCTGCCCTGGTCGAGCATGGTCAGCGCGTCGCGGCCCAGTACGCCGCCCGTGACGCGTTCGGTCAGCGGCATCATCGCGGCGGCAAGGCCGCGCGGCAGTGGCAGAACCCATTGACGTCCGCGCAAGCCCAGTCCCTGCCGCAGTGCCTCCAGGTAGCTTGCCAGCGGCATCGGCGCCGGGCCGACCAGCGCCAGCCGGCCGGACTGCCACGGCGCAGCGCCACCCCACGCCGCCAGCGCGGCCACGATCGCCTGCGCGACGTCGTCGACATGGACTGGCTGCACCGGTTGCCGGCCGCCACCTGGCAACGCCAGGCATGGCAGCGTGGCCAGCGCGCAGAACAGCCGCGCACTGGTGCCATCGGCGCCAAATACCAGCGACGGCTGCAGCACCAGCGCGTCGATGCCGAGGGCGAGCAGGTAGTCGTCCGCCGCGCGCTTGCTGCGATGGAAGTCGGTGATCGCGCGTTCGTCCGCGCCGAGCGCCGACATCTGGATCACCAGCCGCACCCGCTGCCGCGCGCACGCGGCAAACAGCGCCACCGGCGCGGCGCGGTGCAGCACGTCGAAGCGCTGCTGCGCAGTCTCGCGGAAGATGCCGACCAGGTTGACCACGGCATCCACATCCGCCAGCAGCGGCGCCCAGTCCCCCTCCGCCGTCATCCGTCCGAATTCGACGGCACGATATTCGCTTGCCAAGGCGGCATGGCCGCCCTGCGGCGCTTCGGGTGCAGCCGGCGCGGGCACGCGCCGTACGCCCGCTATCACATGGAATCCTCCAGCCAGCATTGCGGCGCAGGCATGCCGGCCAATAAAGCCGCCGGCGCCGAGCACCAGCACACGGTGGATGCGGCCACCGTGCTGCGCCGCGCCGCGATCTCCGGCACTTGCGCCAGCCTGTTGTCCACCGGCATGCTCGCCTGCGGCGGCAGCGTCGACTGCGGCAGCGCCTTCGCGCCGGTCAATGCGGTCAGCCACTGGATCTGGGGCGAGCGCGCCATGCATGCCAACCGGCCGTCGTTCCGGCATACCGTGCTGGGCTACGTGATCCATCATGCGATGTCGGTGTTCTGGGCGGCCTTCTATGAAGGCGCAGTGGCGCGCAAGGGGGCGCATGGCGCCGGTGCCGCGCTGGTGATGAGCGGCCTCGCGATTGCGGGCATCGCCAGTTTCGTGGACCTGAAGTGCACGCCGCACCGCCTCACGCCTGGCTTCGAGCGCCGGCTCTCGCCGGGCATGCTGGCGCTGGTCTACCTGGCCTTCGGGCTGGCCCTGCCGCTCGGTTCGATGCTGGTGCGGCGCGCCGCGCGGCGCCGCGACTGAAGCCCGCCCCGCCCTGCCGGCAACGCTGCACCAAGCGCCAGTAATTTTCACATTCGCATCCCGGTTTTACCGCGCCACCCGCGCCGGCGCCGCGCACGCGCCAGCGCCGGCCCGCCCTTGCGCGCACCGGTGCAAGCTCCACGCCACCGCGCACGGGCACGATCGTTGCCGCGGCGAGCGCCGGCGAAACCGATGAAGAGGAGGAAAGAGTCCGACGCTCTGAGCCGCGCTGCGGCAAGCCCTACGGCCGCCGGGCTGTCAGCGCATCGTCACCATCGCCAGGTTCATGGCAGGCTGAGGATCACCTGGCTCACCAGCAGCAGCTGCGCCAGCGGCGCGCGCGGAATGCGGCGCGCACGCCGCGGGCGGGCGAGGTAATTTTGGGACTGCCGGTTGCAAGCCCTACGTGTGGCGTCCGGCGAACGCCGCTGCCGGTTCAGGCGGCGCGCGCACGCGCGCCCGCGCCAACCGCTCAGGCCTGTTCCTTGAGCTGGCTCTCCAGCTCCACGAGCCGCTTCTTCAACGCCCGCTCTTCCTGGAAGCGCGCGGTCTCGTCGCGGATCACGGCGACGATGCCGGTGATGGCGCCCGCGTCATCCTTGAGCAGCGCCACGGTGAAGGCGATCGACAGGGCCTTGCCGTCCTTGTCGACCGAGGGCACTTTGAGCAGGTCCTGGCCGTAGCGCGTGATGCCGGTCGCCATGGTCTTGTCGTAGCCCTCCCAGTGCCGCCCGCGCAGGCGCTCCGGGATGATCAGGTCGAGCGACTGGCCCATGGCCTCGGCCTGGGTGTAGCCGAACAGGCGCTCGGCGGCAGGGTTCCACAGCGTGATGGCGCCTTTCGCGTCGGAGATGATGATGGCGTCGCCGATGACGGACACCAGTTGCGCGTAGTCGATCTGGTCTGGCATGGGGATTCCCTCGATATCGGTTATTGCCACCCGGGTCATTGCCGGTTGGGGGGTGTTGCCATCAAGGTAGCGCGGCGCACGGCCACGCTGCAAGCAAAAACGCCGGAGCGACGCTCACGCGCGGCCCCGGCGTCCGCACCGGCACATGTGCCGGCAGGCGGCGTCAGATCACCTGGGACTCGCGCAGGCGCTGGATATCGTCCGGACCGTAGCCCAGGCCGGCCAGCACCTCGTCGCTATGCTCGCCCAGCAGCGGCGACCCGGTGATCTCCGGCTTCAGGTCGGAGAACTTGATCGGGCTGCCCACCGTCAGGTAGGTGCCGCGCTCCTTGTGCGGCACTTCGGTGATGCTGCCGCTCTCGCGCAGCGACGGATCGGCGGCGATTTCCTTCATCGACAGCACCGGCGAGCACGGGATATCGAACTTGCGCAGGATGTTGACGGCCTCGAACTTGGTCTTGTCGGCCAGCCACTCTTCGATCGTCTTGAAGATATCGAAGATATGCGGCTGGCGTGCCTTGGCGGTGGCGTAGTTGGGATCGGAAATCCATTCCGGCTTGCCCAGCGCCTTGCAGATCGGATCCCACGCATGGCCCTGGATGGTGAAGTAGATGTAGGCGTTGGGGTCGGTCTCCCAGCCCTTGCACTTCAGCACCCAGCCCGGCTGGCCGCCGCCGCCCGCGTTGCCGCCGCGCGGCACCACGTCGCTGAAGCTGCCATGCGGATACTGCGGGTACTCTTCCAGGTAGCCCAGGCGGTCCAGGCGCTGCTGGTCGCGCAGCTTGACGCGGCACAGGTTCAGCACCGCATCCTGCATCGACACGGCCACCTTCTGGCCCTTGCCGGTCTTGTCGCGTCCGATCAGCGCGGTCAGGATGCCGATGGCCAGGTGCATGCCGGTGTTGGAATCGCCCAGCGCCGCGGCGGACACCGTCGGCGGGCCATCCCAGAAGCCGGTGGTCGAAGCCGCGCCGCCGGCGCACTGGGCCACGTTCTCATAGACTTTCAGGTCTTCATAGTGGTGGCCGTCGCTGAAGCCCTTGACCGAAGCCACGATCATCTTGGGGTTCAGCTCGTTGATGCGCTCCCACGAGAAGCCCATGCGGTCCAGCGCGCCCGGGCCGAAGTTCTCGACCAGCACGTCCGATTCGCGGATCAGCTGCTCCAGGATCTTCTTGCCTTCCGGCTTCTTGGTATCCAGCGTCAGGCTGCGCTTGTTGGAGTTGAGCATGGTGAAGTACAGCGCATCGACATCCGGGATGTCGCGCAGCTGGGTGCGCGTCACGTCGCCGGAACCGGGGCGCTCCACCTTGATGACGTCTGCGCCGAACCACGCGAGAAGCTGCGTGCAGGCGGGCCCGGCCTGGACGTGCGTGAAATCGATGATCTTGATGCCGTTGAGCGGGAGGTTCACTTTCGTTCTCCTATTGGATCAGAGGGGTGAAATTCGGGTGAATTACTTCTTGGCCGAGCTTTGCGGATTCAGATTGGTCAGACGACCGCTTTCGGTGCCCGCAGCCGGGTCGATGACGGCGTTGACCAGCGTGGGCTTGCCCGACCGCAGCGCTTCGTTCACCGCAGCTTCGAGTTCCGCCGGCGTGGTGACGTTGTGACCGACGCCGCCGAACGCTTCCATCATCTTGTCGTAGCGCGCGCCCGGGACGAAGGTCGTGACCGCCGGATCCTTGCCGCCGGTCGGATTCACGTCGATACCCTTGTAGACGCCGTTGTTGTTGAAAATGACGATGCAGACCGGCAGGTTGTAACGGCAGATCGTCTCGACTTCCATGCCCGAGAAACCGAACGCACTGTCGCCGCACAGCGCCAGCACCGGCTTGTTGGTCTCGACCGCCGCGGCGACCGCGTAGCCCATGCCCACGCCCATCACGCCCCAGGTGCCTACGTCCAGGCGCTTGCGCGGCTCGTACATGTCGATCACGGCACGGGCGTAGTCCAGCGTGTTGGCGCCTTCGTTGACGAACGAGATGCTCGGGTTGGCCTTGACCACATCCTTCAGCACGTTCAGCGCGCCGTGGAAGTTCATCGGCGAGACATCCTTGGACTTGGCCAGGGTCTCGGCCATCTTCGCCAGGTTCGTGTCCTTGCGGTCGGCGACCGCGTTCAGCCACTCGGCGCCCGGCTTGGCAAAGTCATTGCCGACCTTGTCGAGGATCGCCGACACGCACGAACCAATGTCACCCACTACCGGCGCGGCGATGGCGACGTTGCTGTCCATCTCGGTCGCCGCGATGTCGATCTGGATGAATTGCTTCGGCTTGCCCCAGGTCTTGCCCTTGCCGTGCGACAGCAGCCAGTTCAGGCGGGCGCCGACCAGCAACACCACGTCAGCTTCAGCCAGCACATACGAGCGTGCGGCCGAGGCCGATTGCGGGTGCGTATCGGGCAGCAGGCCCTTGGCCATCGACATCGGCAGGTACGGAATGCCCGTCTTCTCGACCAGCGTGCGGATATCCGCTTCGGCGCGTGCGTACGCGGCACCCTTGCCCAGCAGGATCAGCGGGCGCCTGGCGCTCTTCAGCAGCGCGACGGCACGGTCGACCGAGTCCGGTGCAGGCAGTTGGCGCGGGGCCGGATCCACCACCTTGATCAGCGACTTGCGGCCCTTCTCGGCTTCCATCGACTGGCCCAGCAGCTTGGCCGGCAGGTCCAGGTACACACCGCCCGGACGGCCCGACACGGCGGCACGAATGGCACGCGCGATCCCGACACCAATGTCTTCAGCGTGCAGCACGCGGAAGGCAGCCTTGGCGTGCGGACGGGCGATGGCCAGCTGGTCCATCTCTTCGTAGTCACCCTGCTGCAAATCGACGATCTCGCGCTCGCTCGAGCCGCTGATGAGGATCATCGGGAAGCAGTTGGTGGTCGCATGCGCCAGCGCCGTCAGCCCGTTCAGGAAGCCGGGCGCAGAAACGGTCAGGCAAACGCCCGGCTTTTGCGTGAGAAAGCCGGCAATCGCTGCTGCGTTGCCTGCGTTCTGCTCGTGACGGAAGCTGATGACGCGCATGCCGTTTGCCTGCGCCAGACGAGCCAGATCGGTGACCGGAATGCCGGGCAGACCGTAGATGTTTTCGATGCCGTTCAGCTTCAGCGCGTCGATGACCAGATGAAAACCATCGGTTTGTGCCTGATGTTCTTCCGCGGCGTGACGCTGCAACTCGTTTCCGACTTCTGCCATGGTTGCTTCCTTCTAGACAAATTGACTGGGGTTGGAATTCTTCTATTCCAGGGTGTCTTCCGCGGTGCTGCTCTCGGCCCGCTTCGCTACGACTTCGGACATGCTTGGTCTCCTCGTTGAACTCTGCTTGGCGGGCTCAGGTCCTTTGCCTCTCGCCCGCTGTTGCTACCCCGTTTGCCTTGCGGCGCCCGATCGTTTTCCGGTGATCTTGATGACATACGGTATGTGATATATCATAGCGGCGCAAGAAGAATTTCTACTGACTCTTCAACTTTCGTCGGTGCGGCGCAGCAATCTTGCAGGCTACTGCTGCTAAATCAGGGCAATTACTTAGAGCGAGCCATTCATGCGCGAATGACACAGATTGCCGACCGCGATCCAACGCACAGGAAATGCTCCCTCAACGCCGTTTAGATATATTACATACCAGCATTCCAGCGACAATTTGGCTCGCTGAAAAGCCTTGTCATGGCCCTGGCTCCCATCGGAAGCCACGTCCTCCACTAATAGAAGTGGTCAGTCATCAGCCCAAGGCCCTGCGACACTGCGCCAGGCCTCCCTACCCCTGAATCCGCTCACACACCGCAACCGGCGCCTGGCAGTGCTGAAACCGTGGATTGATGCTACCTGAAGCTTAATTTGCCAACTCTTAAAGTTTTTTATCGTATCTATTCACGACCGTTTATAACCCGCCTTCGCGGGAACGACTGTGGCTTAACCGATCGGCATTACGTCTCAGGCAGGCGCTTCTTCGAGCTGCCGCAGCAAGGCATCGACACTGCCCTTGGCATCGCCAAACCACATCCGCGTGTTGTCCTTGTAGAACAGCGGGTTGTCGACCCCGGCATAGCCGGCCGCCATGCTGCGCTTGGACACCACCACGGTCCTCGCCTTCCACACCTCCAGCACCGGCATGCCGGCAATCGGGCTGCCAGGATCCTCAAGCGCGCCAGGGTTCACGATATCGTTGGCGCCAACCACCAGCACCACATCGGCCTTGCCGAAATCGTCGTTGATCTCTTCCATTTCCAGCACGATGTCGTACGGCACCCGCGCCTCGGCCAGCAGCACATTCATATGCCCTGGCAAACGGCCCGCCACCGGATGGATGCCGAAGCGGACATTGACCCCCTGCGCGCGCAGCCGCCGCGCGATCTCGCTGATGGTGCCCTGCGCCTGCGCCACCGCCATGCCGTAGCCCGGCACGATGATGACGTCGCTGGCATCCTTGAGCAGGTTGCCGACTTCCTCGCTCGACACCGGCAGCACCTCGCCCTGCTCTGTCGCCGCCCCCTGCGCCTGCACCGCGCCAAAGCCGCCCAGGATCACCGACAGGAACTTGCGGTTCATCGCCTTGCACATGATGTAGCTGAGGATGGCGCCGCTCGACCCCACCAGCGCGCCGGTGATGATCAGCAGGTCGTTGCCCAGCATGAAGCCGGTCGCCGCAGCCGCCCAGCCGGAATAGCTGTTGAGCATCGACACCACCACGGGCATGTCGGCGCCGCCGATGGCCAGCACCAGGTGCGCGCCGACCAGCAGCGCGATCACGGTCATGGCCGCGAGCGGCACCAGCCCCTGCTGCGCATCGGGCGCACTGAGGAAGGCATAGCCGAGACACACGCACACCAGCAGCGCGCCGGCGTTGAGCACATGGCGCCCAGGCAGCAGCATCGGCTTGCCACCCATGGTGCCCTGCAGCTTCAGGAAGGCGATGATCGAGCCCGTGAACGTGACCGCGCCGATCAGGATGCCGAGGTAGGTCTCCACTTCATGGATGGCTTTCTCCGCGCCGCTGAGCGTGGTCGGCTCCAGGTAGTTGGCATAGCCCACCAGCACCGCGGCCAGGCCGACGAAGCTGTGCAGCACCGCCACCAGCTGCGGCATCTGCGTCATCTCCACGCGTTTGGCCAGCGCCGCGCCGGCGATGCCGCCGACCAGCATCGCGCCGATGATGATGGCGATACCGTCCGGGGTGCCGGCCAGCACCGTGGTGAGCACCGCGATCACCATGCCGGCGATGCCCATCATATTGCCGCGACGTGCCGTGTCGGGATGGCTCAGGCCGCTGAGGCTGAGGATGAAGAGCGCACTGGCGGCAAGGTAAGCGATATTGCTGATTCCGGATGGCATGGCGGTCTTCTAGTCTCTCTGGAACATCTTCAGCATGCGTTGCGTGACCAGGAACCCGCCCGCGATATTGATGGTCGCGACCAGCACCGCGCAGCCGGCGATCACCGCGGTCAGCAGCGTCGGCTTGCCCAGCTGCACCAGCGCGCCCACCACGATGATCCCGCTGATGGCGTTGGTCACGCTCATCAGCGGCGTATGCAGCGCGGCGGTGACGTTCCACACCACCTGGTAGCCGACGAAGATCGCCAGCACGAACACCGTGAAATGCGCCATGAAGGCCGGTGGCGCGACCGCGCCAAGGCCGAGCAGCGCGGCCGCGGCAAGCGCCAGCGCGACCAGCGTCACGCCGGTACGGTTCGGCGGCTGGGTGGCTTCCGCCTGCACCGGTGGCGTCGCGGCCGGCGCCTGCTGTTGCGGGATGGCCACCGTCAGCGGCGGCGGTGGCCAGGTCACAGCGCCCTGGTGCAGCACCGTGGCACCGCGGATCATCTCGTCGTCCATGTCGACCACGAGCTGCCCGTCCTTGCCCGGCGTCAGCTCGGTCAGCAGGTGGCGGATATTGGTGGCGTAGAGCTGGCTGGCCTGCGCCGCCATGCGGCTGGGCAGGTCGGTATAGCCGATGATCGTCACGCCGTTGCGGCGTACCGACTCACCCGGCACGGTCAGCACGCAGTTGCCGCCCTGCTCCGCGGCCAGGTCCACCACCACGCTGCCCGCGCGCATCAGCCCGACGGTGCCGGCCTCGAGCAGCTTCGGCGCGGGCTTGCCCGGGATCAGCGCGGTGGTGATGATGATGTCGACCTCGCGCGCCTGCTCGGCAAAGAGGCGCATCTCCGCCTCGATAAAGGCGGGGCTCATCTCCTTGGCATAGCCGCCGCTGCCACTGCCGTCTTCCTCGATCTCAACCGTGAGAAACTCGGCGCCAAGGCTTTCGATCTGCTGGCGCACCACCGGCCGCGTATCGAAGGCGCGCACCACCGCGCCCAGGCTGCGCGCGGCGCCGATCGCCGCCAGCCCCGCCACGCCCGCGCCGATCACCAGCACGCGCGCCGGCGGGATCTTGCCCGCCGCCGTGATCTGCCCGGCAAAGGGCCGGCCAAAGGCATGGGCGGCCTCGATCACCGCGCGGTAGCCCGCCATATTGGCCATCGAGCTGAGCGCATCGAGCTTCTGCGCGCGCGAGATGCGCGGCACGCAATCCATCGCCAGCACCGTTGCGCCGCGTTGCGTGAGCCGCTCCAGCATCGCCATCTGCTGCGCCGGCCAGACAAAGCCGATCAGCGTGGCATGCTTCTTCAGCAGCGCCGCCTCTTCCACGCCCAGGCCGGGATGGACCTGCGGCGGGCGCACCTTGATCACCACGTCGACCGACGCCCACAAGCTCGCCGCATCGACGATGGCCGCGCCGGCGGCGCGATAGGCATCGTCCGAGAACGATGCTTCCTGGCCCGCGCCGGTCTCCACCGCCACCTGGTAGCCGAGCTTGAGCAGTTCCCTGACCGAGTCCGGCGTCGCGGCAACGCGCCGCTCTCCCGGATGGACCTCGCGTGGCACACCGATCGTCATTGGCATGGCATTCACCGTCCTGTTTGTGCGTGCGGACGGCGTTCAGCCGTGCACGTGGTTGACCAGCGAGCCGATCCCCGCGATTGCCACCTCCACCACCGCGCCGTCCTTCATCGAGCCGACGCCGAGCGAAGTGCCGCACGCGATCACGTCGCCCGGCATCAGCGTCAGGTCCTGCGAGATGCGGCTGACCTGCTCCTCGGGCGAGAAGATCATGTCCGACAGCGGGTAGTTCTGCCGCTCCACGCCGTCCAGGCGCGTCACTACGCTGTCCGCCTTCCAGTTGAAGCCGGTGACGATGGCCGGGCCGACGCAGCCGAAGGTGTCGAAACCCTTGGCGCGCGTCCACTGCGGGAAGTTGGGGTCGGCGGTGATCAGCTCGGCCGCGGTGACGTCATTGACGATGGTGTAGCCGAAGATATGCGCGCCGGCCTCGGCTACCGACACGTTGCGCGCCTTCTTGCCGATGACGATGCCCAGCTCGCCCTCGTAGACGATCTTGCCGTCATAGCTCTTGGGGCGCTGCACCGCGTCGCCCGGTCCGGCCAGTGACGACGCAGGCTTGAGCAGGAACAGCGGGTGCGTGGGCACGGGCTTTTCCAGCTTGCGCGCGAGCGCGTGGAAGTTGTTCCACAGGGCCACGACCTTGCCGGGCTCGCAGGGCGCGAGCAACGTCAGCGCCGCGCGCTCGTGCACTTCGCCCGTGGGTGCGGGGTCGTTGAAGCCGTCGCCGTCATATTCAACAACGCGGGTGCCATCGGGTCCATCCAGACGGCCATGGGCGATGCGGCCGTCAGCGCGGCGAAAGCGTATCCAGGTTTGCACAGCGTGCTCCTTGCGCAGGCAAAAGGGGGGCTTGCCTGCTCCGTGATGGGTTGCAGGATCTTGGAAGATAAACAGGGATTCGGGGCGGTGCGCGCGTTGGTGGCAAGGCGTCGCGACGCCCGCTACCTCATACCGCTCCGGCCAGCTTCATCGCCGCGATCTGCGCGGGCGTGCGTCCCAGCCACTCAAGGATCTCTTCGGTATGCTCGCCCAGCAGCGGCGAACGCTCGACTTCCACCGGCGAGGCCGACAGCGTGATCGGGCAACCCAGCTGCACGTAGTTGCCGCGCTGGGGATGCTCGAGCTCCACGAGGTAGCCGCGCTGGTACATCGACTGGTCCTCGATCAGGTCCTTCATCGACAGGATCGGGCCGCACGGCACATCGACCTCATTGAGCGCCGCCATCACGTCGAACTTGCTCAGGCCGCCGGTCCATTTCTCGATCACGGCGAAGCAATCCGCGAGATGCTTGAGCCGCGCTTCCGGCGTGGCGTAGTCGGGATTGTTGATCAGGTCTTCGCGCCCGCACAGGCGCATCAGCGGCTCCCAGCCCTGCGGCTGGATGATGACGTAGACATAGTCATTGGGGCCGCCCGGCGCGCAACGCAGCGCCGCGCCCGGCTGGCCGCCGCCCGAGGCATTGCCCGCGCGCGGCACGTGGTCGCCGAACTCCTGATTCGGGTATTCACGCAGCGGTCCGTTGTCCAGGCGCTGCTGGTCGCGCAGCTTGACGCGGCACAGGTTCAGCACCGCGTCCTGCATCGCCACCTCGACGCGCTGGCCGCGGCCGGTGTGCTCGCGTTGCAGCAGCGCGGCCAGGATGCCGACCACGCAATGCACGCCCGTACCCGAGTCGCCGATCTGCGCGCCGGTCACGGTGGGCACGCCCTCGGCATCGCCGGTGGTGGAGGCCGAACCGCCCATGCACTGCGCCACGTTCTCATACGCCTTGCAGTCGGCGTACGGCCCCGGGCCGAAGCCCTTGATCGAGGCATAGACCAGCCGCGGATTCAGGTCCTGCAGGTGCTCCCAGTCGAAGCCGGCGCGCGCCAGCACGCCAGGCCCGAAGTTCTCGATCAGCACGTCGCTGCGCTGTACCAGGTCTTCGAGCAGCGCCTTGCCTTCGGGCGTCTTCATGTTCAGCGTCAGGCTGCGCTTGTTGGAGTTGAGCATGGTGAAGTACAGGCTGTCGGCGTTGGGCACGTCGCGCAGCTGGCTGCGGGTGATATCCCCGCGGCCCGGCATTTCCACCTTGATCACGTCCGCGCCCAGCCACGCCATCAGCTGCGTGGCCGAGGGGCCTGCCTGGACGTGGGTCATGTCCAGGATGCGAACACCTTGCAGGGCCTTGGTTTCCATTGCGGTTGTCTCCTCGGGCGATGGTTTTTTACTTGTACATGGTCTGGTTCTTGGTGCCTGGCGCGTATTCGCTACCGTGGCTGTCTTGATGACATACGGTATGTGATATATCAGAAGAGAGCAAGGGGAGTTTGCCCGATCCCACGCACATTTCGACTGTGCAGCGCAGCAAATCCGGCCAGGTAGCCGTCTTTTCCCGACAATTCAGCGTAATGCCGGAGGGTTCAGAACATCCGCGCATCAATCCAGCCGACCGTCTTTTCGCATTGATATATCACATACCATCAAGCGAAACGGAGTCAGACTGCCAGAAATGAAAACGGCGGACACCGTCCGCCGTTCTGCCGCCCTGCCCCGCCGTCGTCAGTCGAGGAAATCGCAGTGCGTCTCGACGTAGTCGGCCAGGTCCAGAGAGTGCTGCCTCACCAGCCGCTCGGCCAACTCGGTATCACGCTTTTCCAGCGCCTCGATGATGCGCAGGTGATCCACGATCGAACGCGCCGCGCGGTCGCTCTGCGAGATCGTCATCTTCCGGATCGCCCGCACGTGGATAAAGATATTGCGGATCGTGTCCATGATGATCTGCGACTTGGACAGCTGCACGATCGCCTGGTGGAACGCGATATTGGCGTCGGAATACTCTTCGATATGCTCGGCCGGCGTGGAATCGCGGAAGCTGTCGAACATATGCCGCAACTGCCTGATCTCGGCATCGCTGGCGTTCTGGGTCGCCAGCCGCGCCGCCATGCTTTCCAGCGCAGCCCACATCTGGATCATCTCCACGATCTCGCGCTTGGTCTTGCGCATGATGTAGATGCCACGGCGCGGTACGGTGCGCAGGAAGCCCTCCTGCTCCAGCAGCGTCATCGCCTCGCGGATGGGCGTGCGGCTCACGCCCATGGCCTCGCTCAGCACCCGTTCATCCAGCCGGATCTCTTCATGCGACTGGTAGATGTCGGCGTCGGCAATGGCCTGCCGCAGCATGGCGTAGGCCTGGTCGCGCAGGCTGGCGCCGGCGTTGATCGGTTGCACGGACAGGCTCAGGCCGGGAGGCTGAGCGATCGATTGGCTTTGCGCAGACATGAATGAGCTCGTGTGAGACCGGTGGCGCGGCGGCCGGAATGGCTGCCCTCCGCATTCCCGCACAGCTTAGCAAAAACGTCCGACTCATTACGAATATGCATCAAACAATGCATGATCGTTATGCATCAGCACTGCTGCGGTGCGCGGTCTGTCGTATATGGTATATCACTATCGCCCTAGCTTCCTGCTTTGCAAGCCAGGCGCGCGCAACATTTGCGCTGCCGGCGTGCCGCAGGGGACACCCCACACTGCGGTATCCCCTGCTGTTGGCCCCTTCAGGCGGCCAGCTTCACCATCGCGTCGCGCTGCTTGATCAGCCCCAGCACGGCGTCGCACATCGGCGTGGGCTGGTCCACCAGCCGTCCCATCTCCTGCACCACGGTCAGCAGCGGGTCGATCTCCATGGCCCGGCCGGCCTCCAGGTCCTGCAGCATCGAAGTCTTGTGCGCGCCCACGGCGCCGGCGCCGTCGATGCGCCGCTCCACGTCGACGCGGAACTTCACGCCAAAGCGCTCCGCGATGCCCTGCGCCTCGACCATCATCTGGCGGGACAGCGCACGCGTGGCCGGGTCCGAGGTAATGACGTCGAGCGTCGCATGTGTCAGCGCGCTGATCGGGTTGAAGCACAGGTTGCCCCACAGCTTGAGCCAGATCTCGTCGCGGATGTTGTCGCGCACCGGCGCATCCAGGTCGGCGGCCATCATCATCTCGCTCAGCTGCGTGACGCGCGCCGAGCGGCTGCCATCCGGCTCGCCCAGCGGAAACTTCTTGCCGTAGACGTGCTTGATCACCCCGGGCGCAATAATCTCGGCAGCGGGATACACCACGCAGCCGATCGCCCGGTCCGGCCCCAGCCCTTTCCACTGGCACCCGCCCGGGTCCACGCTCTCTAGCGTGCTGCCGGCAAGGTCGCCGCCATGCTTGTAGAAGTACCAGTATGGAATGCCGTTGACACCGGTCACGATCGCGGTCTGGGCCCCGAGCAGCGGCTGGATCAGGTCGACCACGCCGGGCACCGAGTGCGCCTTCAGGGTAATGAACACATAGTCCTGCGGGCCCAGTTCGTGCGGATCGCTGGTGCAGCGCACCTGCGCCACGCGTTCCTCGCCGTCGATCAGCAGCCTGACGCCGTTCTCCTTCATCGCCGCCAGGTGCGGACCGCGCGCGACGAAGCTGACCTCCGCCCCCGCGCGCGCCAGTTGCGCCCCGACATAGCCGCCAATGGCGCCCGCGCCATAGATACACACTTTCATGCCTGTCTCCTTGTGGCTCTCGATATGAAGCTCGATATCCTCGTTTGATATATCACATACTATATTCCACAAAGGCGCAAAACAACCTTTATCTTTCCGGACAGGTTTGGAGGCAAGCGACGCTGCGCTAACATGAAGGCTTCATGCGCCTTCGGCGGATCAAGCGCCGGGCGCCAGCCTGAAAACTGACACCCGGAGCATTTCATGGAATCGACGCTGGCATTGCTGCAGGATCCCGCCGCCTGGGCGGCGCTGGCCACCCTGGTGGCCATGGAAATCGTACTGGGGATCGACAACCTGATCTTTATCTCGATCCTGACCAACAAGCTGCCCGAGGCCATGCGCGAGAAGGCACGCAAGGTCGGCATCAGCCTGGCGCTGCTGATGCGGCTGGGGCTGCTGGCCACCATCGCCATCATCGTCAAGCTCACCGAGCCGGTGTTCACCATCCTGGGCCAGGGACTCTCGTGGCGCGACATGATCCTGATTTCCGGCGGCGCTTTCCTGGTGTGGAAGGCAACGCGTGAAATCCACCAGCACGTCAGCGCCGATGAAGAAGGCGAGGACAGCGGCACGGCCAAGGCGGTGCAGAGCTTTGCCTCGGCCATCGGGCAGATCCTGATCCTCGACCTGGTGTTCTCGATCGACAGCATCATCACCGCGGTCGGCATGACCGAGCACGTGCAGATCATGTTCGTGGCGGTGATCGCCGCCGTGATGACGATGCTGTTCGCCGCCACCCCGCTGGCCAACTTCATCAACCGCAACCCGACCATCGTGATGCTGGCGCTGGCCTTCCTGATCATGATCGGCATGACGCTGGTCGCCGAAGGGCTCGGCCACCACGTGCCCAAGGGTTATATCTATACGGCGATGGCGTTCTCGGCGGGAGTCGAGGGGCTCAACATGCTGTCGCGCCAGCGGCGCAAGCAGCGCCGGGCGCATGGCGAAGCGCACTGAGTTTGTGCTGCGGCGCACACACAGCAGACGCCCGCAGCCTGTAACAGAGGGTGTCCGAACTTTTCCCGGGCAGCGCCGTCTTTTACAGTTCTGCACTAACCCCGGACAAGAAAAGGACGCTTTCGCCACATGATGAACCGCCGAACCCTGCTGGTCTCCGCCACCGCCTCGGCCGCGCTCGCCGCGCTGGGCATTACCCCATCGGTACTGGCAGCCAGCCGGATCAAGCTCGGCGAGGCCCAGCCGTTCGGCTTCGACGCCCTGATCGAGCGCGCCCGCGCGCTGGCCGCAAAGCCGTACGCGCCGCCGCCGTCCCCGCCCGCCGATGTGCTGTCACGCATCGATTACGACGCCCACGGCAAGATCCGCTTCCGCACCGACGACGCGCTGTTCGCCAACGGCCCCGGCCAGTTCCCAGTGACCTTCTTCCACCTCGGCACCTACTTCCGCACGCCGGTGCGCATGCATGTGATCGAGCGCGGAAAGGACGGCGCCGGCAAGGCGCGCGAAATCGTCTACGACGACGCCTACTTCGACATGCCGGCCGACAGCCCCGCGCACAAGCTGCCGCCGGGCAGCGGTTTTGCCGGCTTCCGCTTCCAGGAAAGCCGCCTGGGGGACCAGAAGGTGCGCGACTGGCGCAAGAACGACTGGGTTGCCTTCCTGGGCGCCTCGTATTTCCGCGCCATCGGCGACCTGTACCAGTACGGGCTGTCGGCGCGCGGCATCGCCATCGACGTGGCCGAAGCGGGCAAGTCCGAGGAATTCCCGGCCTTCACCCATTTCTGGTTCGAGACGCCAGAAGGCAACAGCGATAAGGTCACCGTCTATGCGCTGCTCGACGGCCCCAGCATCTCCGGCGCCTACCGCTTCGTCATGCAGCGCGCCAAGGCCGTGATCATGGACGTGGAATGCGCGCTGTTCCTGCGCAAGGACGTGGGACGCCTGGGCCTGGCGCCGCTGACGTCGATGTACTGGTTCTCGGAAAGCATCAAGGGCACCGCCGTCGACTGGCGCCCCGAGGTGCACGATTCCGACGGCCTGGCGCTCTGGAACGGCGCCGGCGAGCATATCTGGCGTCCGCTGAACAACCCGCCGCAGACCACGGCTTCGGCCTTTTCCGACGACAACCCGAAGGGCTTCGGCCTGCTGCAGCGCGACCGGCTGTTCGACCACTACCACGACGGCGTCAACTACGAACGCCGGCCCAGCCTGTGGGTCGAGCCGCGCGACGGCTGGGGCGCGGGCGCGGTGCAACTGCTGGAGCTGCGCACCGACGACGAGATCCACGACAACGTCGTCGCCATGTGGGTGCCCAAGGCGCCCGCCAAGGCCGGCAGCACTTACCGCCTGCGCTACCGCCTGCACTGGCAGGCCGACGAGCCCTTTCCCTCGCCGCTGGCCCGCTGCGTCGCCACACGGCTGGGCAACGGCGGCCAGCCGGGCCAGCCGCGGCCCAAGGGCGTGCGCAAGTTCATGGTGGAGTTCAAGGGCGCGCCGCTGGAGAAAATACCCTTCGGCGTCAAACCCGAAGCCGTGCTGACCGCCTCGCGCGGCACCTTCTCCTATGTCTTCACCGAAGCCGTGCCCAATAACGTGCCTGGCCACTGGCGCGCCCAGTTCGACCTCGCCGCCGAGGGCAACCAGCCGGTCGATATCCGCCTGTTCCTGCGCCTGAACGGCAAGCCGCTGTCGGAAACCTGGCTGTACCAGTACCACCCGTTCCAGTCCCCCGCAGGCTGAGGCGCCTGGTCCGCGCCAGGCCAACGGCGCGGACCGCTTTGCCCCATATAGCGACGCAGTGATGTCAGCCGCGCACGACCGGGTATGATGGCTGGTTACGACAGTCACACAGCACCAGCCAGCCTCACATGATTTCTCAAGAGTTCGCCGGCGCCGCCGAGGGCGGCCAGGCTGCATCACTCCCGCGCTCGGAGCGCGCCTACCAGCAATTGCGCGCCGCCATCCAGGCCGGCCAGCTCTCTCCCGGCACGCGCCTGCGCGAGGTCGAACTGGCGGAATCGCTAGGCCTGTCGCGCACCCCGGTGCGCGAAGCGCTGTCGCGGCTGGAATCGGAAGGCCTGGTGGTCAACGAGCCCAACCGCGGCATGATGGTGACCCAGCTCGACGCCAGCATGGTCAGCGAGCTGTATGTGATGCGCGAAGTGCTGGAAGGCACCGCCGCCGCGCTGGCCGCGCGCCACGCCACCGACGTGGAGATCTCGCTGTTGCGCGATATCGTCGAGCGCGATCTGGCGCTCGCCGACGACCCCGACCGGCTGGCGCAGAACAACCGCCTGTTCCACGAAACCCTGCACCGCTGCGCCCACAATCGCTACCTGTTGAAGAACCTGCGCTCGCTGCATGAGTCGATGGCGCTGCTGGGGCGCACCACGCTGTCAGTGCCGGGGCGCGCGCGCAGCTCGTACGAGGAACACATCGCGTTGGTGGAGGCGCTGGAACAGCGCGACCCGGCGCTGGCGGAACAGATCGCGCGCCGGCATATCCAGCAGGCCTACAAGGTGCGGCTCTCGCTCTGGATCCAGGAACAGTCAGGTACCTGAACGGCGGCCGGCCTGATCAGGCCGCCGCCTCGGCCCGCGCCGTGCGCAGCGTGCCCACGCTCAGCACCGTCAGCGCCAGCAGGATCAGCAGCACCGCGCCCAGCGTCTGCGGCGCGATCTGCTCGCCGCCCAGCCACGCGCCCATCGCCAGCGCCACCGGCGGATTGACGTAGACGTAGCTGGCGGCCAGCGTCTGGCTGACCGTCGAGACCAGGTACATATAGGCGGAAAACGCCACCAGCGAGCCCGCCACCACCAGGTAGACCCAGGCCCAGCCGGCCTGCGCGCTGACCGAAGCTGGCCACGGCTCCTGGAGCAGCGCCGACAGCACCATCAGCACCGCCCCGCCGATCAGCATCTCCGCGGCAAACGCCGACGGTCCCTGCGGCAGTTCCAGCCGTGGCACCAGCTGCGAGCCGAACGACCAGCTCGCCACCGCCAGCAGCAGCGCCACCACGCCCGCGGTACTGACGCGGAATTCCGCGCCGGCGATCAGCACCAGGATGCCCAGGCTGCCGATGGCGATCGCCACGTACTCGTACCACTTCGGCCGGTTGCCGAAGCACGCGCCCCAGATCAGCGCGAAGATCGGCATCGACCCGATCATCACCGTGGTCGCCCCGGAAGAGATCGTCTGCTCGGCAATCGCCGTCAGCCCCATGCCGCCCACCAGCAGGAACACCGCCGGCACCGCGCAGTTGCGCAACTGCCGCCAGCCCGGCATGGGCGTGCCGCGCCACGCCAGCCAGGCGGCCAGCAACAGGCCCGCGCACAAGAAGCGCGTGCCCACCATGAACAGCGGCGGAAAGCGCTCCAGCGTAAAGCGGATCGCCAGGTAGGTCGTGCCCCAGACCACGTAGGTGATCAGCAGGCACAGCAGGACGAGCGGGGGCATGGTCGGCAGGGGTGTCGTGAAGGCATCAAAGATAGCCCTCCCGCCTGCCGCGACCAAACGAAAAGGTCTGGCAAGACTTGTGAGAGTTGCTCACAAAGCACGTGGCCATCCACGCCGCACAGGGTGTCCCTCTTCGTCATGCGACAGACGCGCGTGGAGGCGGCAACGAAGTTCTATCATGCAAACGGAGCACGCCTGTTTGCCGGGAGCGCCTGTCGTGGCCTCCGGTGGACACGACGCGCCGGAATCAGACCGAACCGCCGGTGATGATATGGACCAGGAATCGCAACCTGACGCGTTTGATGGATCGGTGATGTTCGCGGACGTTTGCGACAGCACGAGGCTCTACGAGCTGGCCGGCGATACCGTTGCCCTCGGCGCCATCCGCCAGTGCATCGCGCTGATGAAGTCCCGCTCGACGGCCGCACAAGGCCGGGTAGTCAAGACGATCGGCGACGAAATCATGGTGCTGTTCCCTGCGGCGGAGAACGCGATGCAGGCCGCACTCGACATGCAGGAGGCCGTCTCCTCGCTTCCCCCGATAGCCGGCGCGCCCTTGTCGATCCATATCGGCTTTCACCATGGGCCGATCCTGTCGGACGAATCGGGCGACGTGTTTGGCGACACGGTGAATCTTGCCGCCCGGCTGACCAAGCTTGCATCGCGGCGACAGATCATCACCAGCAAGAACGCGGTGGAGCAGCTGTCGGCAAGGCTGCGCCAGATGACGCGCCACTTGTATCCGATCCAGGTGCGCGGCAAGAACCAGGTGATCGAGCTGTACGAAGCGATCTGGCAGCAGAACTTTGACCTGACGACCCTGGTCGCCCCGGTGGATCTGGCATCGCGCCGTGCGATGCTGCTCACGCTACGGTATCAGGGCACCCTCTTCGAAATGAACGCGGCCTCTTTGCCCCTCACCATCGGCCGGGACGTCAGCATGAGCATTGTGGTCACAGCCCGCCAGGTATCGAGATTCCAGGCAACCATCGAGCCGCGGGGGGGCCGCTTTGTACTGATCGACAGAAGTTCAAACGGCACCCACGTCAGGATCGATGGCGAAGAAGGGATCGTTCTTCGTCGTGACGAAATCCCGCTCAGGGGCCATGGCTGGATCACCTTTGCTCAGCCGAATGAATTCGTCGAGGAAGGTATCGAGTTCTTTGTGGAAGGAAATTAACGCTGGGTCCGGAGCACAGCAGGAAAGTGCCGGGCCGCTCGAGCGCCCTTCCGATGGTCCACCCGAAAGTTACGCGAAAAGCACGTACAAGTCCAAGACAAGGCAAAACCGGCCGCGTGTCTGCCCGGAGCGGGCGCACGTATGGCCGGTTCTTCAATGCAGCCGGGGCCGCTCGCGATTCGCAGCAGATTGCCGCAGACCGGCACAGCTTAGCCGTTGGCGTAGACCACCTTGGCATTGCGGGCCTGGATCTGCAGGCGCTCGACCATGGCCTGGAAAGCAGCGATGGCGCGCTTCACGTCGTGGGCGAACCCCAGGCGTTGCGTACCGAGCTCACGCTCGATGAGATCGCGTTCGAGTTGATCAGTCAGCTTGATATCGGATTGGGTGTTCATGGCGTCCTTCCTTTCGGGATTACCCTCATCGGGTTTTCCCTGATTGTAGCAAAGGAATTGTCGCATTGCAGCATTAGGTGAAAGTACGTATGCGGGGACGCAACGCCTTATATGGAGAACGCTACCCAATAGATGTCGCGCTGGATCCACTTCCCTTCCACGAAAATGACGCCTTCGGCCTATCGAGCTACCATTTCATGCTTTCTACGCAACTTTTTTGATCGCGCGCTAAATACACTGAAATCTCTTTCTGGCGTAGCCAAGGCTGCGAACCGATCCGCAGCATGCGCTACTAGGCACTCCAGCTCCTGGCCACAGGGCACGCCGTGTGCAACAGCGAGAACAGCATCCGCTACGTAGGGTTGAGCGTTGAAATCAGGATATGCTCGGCAAGCGGCCAGCAAGAATTCGCTGAACGCTTGCCATGCACCCGCTGTCAATCGGTGCCCTTCAGCTCGATCAGCAGATCCTTCGCGGCCACGCGGTCGCCCTGTGTCACATGCACCGCGGCGATTTCGCAGTCGCGCTCAGCCGCGATGTGGGTTTCCATCTTCATCGCCTCCAGCGCCATCAGCGTCGTACCTGCTGCAACGCGCTGCCCCGGCTGGACCGCGACCGTGACGATCGAGCCCGGCATGGGCGCGGCGATATGCAGCGGATTGCCGGGATCGGCAACCGGACGGCTGCTGCGCACAACCGTCGCATGCGTGGTGCTGCGCTGCTCGACCAGCGTTGTGCGCGACTGACCGTTCAGTTCGAACTGGACCTTGATGACGCCTTCTTCGGCATCAGGGTGCGTGCCTTGCAGGGAGACCAGCAGGGTCTTCCCCGCTGCGATGTCGACGCCCACTTCTTCCTGCGGCTGCAGGCCGTACAGGAATGCCGGCGTGGGCAACACCGAAGTATCGCTATAGGTGCGCACATGCGAGTGGTAGTCGCTGGCCTGCTTCGGATACATCAGGTACGAAGCAAGCTGCCGGTCGTCAAGCGGCTGCTCGCAGGCCGCTTCGCCCGCGGCGCGGGCCGCATCGAGATCGACTGCCGGGATCTGGTCCCCGGGCCGGTAAGGCGCCGGCGGCTCGCCCCGGAGCACCTTGCGCGACAGTTCCGCGGGGAAGCCGTCAGGCGGGAAGCCCAGTTCGCCCTTGAACAACGAAACCACCGATTCAGGGAATGCAATCTCCTTGGCCGGATTGGACACATCGGCGGCGGTCAGATCGTTGGCCACCATCATCAATGCCATGTCCCCCACCACCTTGGACGTGGGCGTCACCTTGACGATGTCGCCAAACAAGTGGTTGACATCGGCGTAGGCGCGCGACACCTCGGTCCAGCGATGCTCGATGCCGAGCGAGCGGGCCTGCTCGCGCAGGTTGGTGTACTGGCCGCCCGGCATCTCGTGACGGTACACGTCAGCCGTGCCGGCGCGGATTTCGGATTCGAACGGCGCGTAGTAACGACGCACCCCTTCCCAGTACATCGACGCCTCATGCAGGCGCTCCAGGCTGAGTCCGGGATCGCGTTCGCTGCCCGCCAGGGCCGCGGCGATGCTTGACAGGTTGGGCTGCGAGGTAAGCCCGCTCATGGCATCGAGCGCGCCATCGACGGCATCGCAGCCGGCCTCGATGGCAGCCAGTGCGGAAGCGGCCGAGATGCCGCTGGTGTCGTGCGTATGGAAATGTACCGGCAGCCCGGTTTCTTCCTTGAGTGCCTTGACCAGCGCGGCTGCCGCCTGCGGACGGCAGATGCCCGCCATATCCTTGATGCCCAGCACATGCACGCCGGCGCGCTGCAGTTCGCGGGCGATACCGACGTAGTACTTCAGGTCGTACTTGGCACGGGACGGGTCGAAGAGATCGCCCGTATAGCAGATCGCGCCTTCGCACAGCGCACCGCTTTCACATACGGCATCGATCGCCACACGCATGTTGCGCACCCAGTTCAGCGAATCGAACACGCGGAACACGTCCACGCCGGCACTGGCGGCCTGGCGCACGAAGAAGCGCACCACGTTGTCCGCGTAATTGGTGTAGCCGACGGCGTTCGAACCACGCAGCAGCATCTGGAACAGCACGTTGGGCACGCGTTCGCGCAACTGCTCGAGGCGTTGCCACGGATCTTCCTTGAGGAAGCGCAGCGCCACGTCGAAGGTGGCGCCGCCCCAGCACTCCAGCGAGAACAGCTGCGACAGCTCGCGTGCGTAGAACGGCGCGATCGGCAGCATGTCCGCGGTGCGCATGCGCGTGGCGAACAGTGACTGGTGCGCGTCGCGCATGGTGGTGTCGGTCAGCAGCACCTGTTTCTGGTCGAGCATCCACTGCGAGAACTTTTCCGCGCCGAGCTCGCGCAGCCGGTCGCGCGTGCCATAGGGCAGCGGGCCGCTGTTGTCCACGGCGGGCAGCACCGGCCTGGGCAGCGGCAACGACGGCAGCGTGCGGCCGCTCATCTCCGGGTGGCCGTTGACGCTGACCTCGCCCAGGTAGCGCAGCAGCTTGGTGGCGCGGTCGAGCCGCTTGGTGAACGCCAGCAGTTCGGGCGTCAGGTCGATAAAGCGCGTGGTGACGTCGCCGGAGCGGAACGCGGGATGGTTGATGACGTTCTCGAGGAACTGCAGGTTGGACGCGACACCGCGAATGCGGAACTCGCGCAGCGCGCGGTCCATGCGCCGGATCGACTCGGGCGCGGTCGGCGCCCAGGTGGTGACCTTGACCAGCAGCGAGTCATAGTACGGCGTGATCACCGCGCCGCCGTAGGCAGTACCGGCATCGAGGCGCACGCCGAAGCCCGCCGCGCTGCGGTAGGCGGAAAGCCGGCCATAGTCCGGCAGGAAACCGTTCTCGGGATCCTCGGTCGTGATCCGGCATTGCAGCGCGTGCCCGTTCAACGCAATCTGCGCCTGGGCCGGAACGCCCGCGGCGCGCACGACGATGCCACCGTCTGCGTTGCGCGTGTTTTCGGTCATGCCGATATGGCCGCCCTCCGTGATGCGGATTTGCGCCTTGACGATATCGATCCCGGTGACCATCTCCGTGACCGTGTGCTCGACCTGGATGCGCGGATTGACCTCGATGAAGTAGAACTGGCCGGAATCCGCATCCATCAGGAATTCGACCGTGCCGGCATGCGTGTACCCGACCGCACGCATGAGCCGCAGTGCCGACTCGCACAGCGCCGCCCGGCCGGCATCGTCGAGATACGGGGCGGGAGCCCGCTCGACGACCTTCTGGTTGCGCCGCTGCACGGTACAGTCCCGCTCGAAGAGATGCACGAGGTTGCCGTGCGTGTCGCCGAGCACCTGGACCTCGACATGGCGCGCGTTGCGCACCAGCTTTTCGACATACACCTCGTCGTTGCCGAACGCGGCAAGCGCCTCGCGCCGCGCCGCGGCGAGCGCGCCCTCGAGGTCCTGCTCGCTCTCCAGGACCCGCATGCCGCGACCGCCGCCGCCCCAGCTCGCCTTGAGCATCAGCGGGTAGCCGATGCCCGCAGCCAGTCGCTTGCACGCTTCCAGGTCATGGGGCAGCGGATCGGTTGCCGGCATCACCGGCACGCCCGCCTCGATCGCCGCGTTGCGCGCCGCCACCTTGTTGCCAAGCTTGCGCATGACCTCCGGCGACGGGCCGATCCAGCGGATCCCGGCATCGATCACCGCCTGCGCGAAGTCCGGGTTTTCGGAGAGGAAACCATAGCCCGGATGGATGGCGTCGACCTTCGCCTGCCTGGCAATGCGCAGGATGTCGTCGATATCGAGGTAAGCGGCCAGCGGCTTCTTGCCTTCGCCGACCAGGTAGCTCTCGTCAGCCTTGAAGCGATGGAGCGCGAGGCGGTCTTCCTTCGAATAGATCGCCACAGTGCGGACATTCATCTCGGCGGCCGCGCGCATCACGCGGATCGAGATCTCGGAACGGTTGGCAATCAGCAGGGATTTGATCGGGGTGTAGTCCATGGGGCGCGCAAAGAAATGAACCAGCCGTGCACGACGGCACGGCGTGGTCAATGGATCGGAGAGCAGGAGAAGGATTAAGGCTTCGCCGGGCCGCTAGTCGTAGTGAGCAAACGGGGTGTGCGAATCCATCCAGTCGTAGTGCCCTGTCCTAGCCGCCCAGGCCCAGTTTGCTCGCCATGGCGACTGCTCATTGCTATCGCAACGCTCGTCTCGCTTCTGTCCAGCATGCGGCTTGCTGTCATCGCCGGCAAGCTCGCGGCTGCCCGCGCCGGCTCCGTGTCTTCCGTAGTACATCGCGCTGCATTCCTCTTCAAGATCCAGGGCGCCTGCCCTTCAACGCAATGCGATAGCCAGGCGACGGCAAATTTGCAGGCACAACCAGAGGCGTGCCAGTCCGATCTTCTTTGCGCAAGAAATGGACCAATGGCAACCAAATCGTGTATCCCCTTGATTTAGCGGGCGATTTTCAAGTGACTCATCTCGCTGGATTTCACAATTGAAATTCAATATTGCATCCGTGAGATCCGTAACCGGAACGAACGCCGCTTCGTCGGGACGCTCCACGTGATCTCTCATACGTGGCCACGGCGGCGCGCACGTCCGGCACAATCGAACCTTTCAACCTCCCCCAGGTCGCCTGAACCCACCGTACTGGCATGCAACGAAGAACTTTTCTGCATCTTGCGGCGGCCGCCGGCCTCGCCACGTACCTGCCCTGCTGGGCAAGATCGGCCACACTGCGCCAGCGCGACCTGTTCGCGCTTGGCGTGGCGAGCGGCGCGCCCAATGCCGACGGATTCGTGCTGTGGACCCGCCTGCTCGACGGAGCCATCCCGGGCACGGCGCAAGCCGATGCCCGCGGCATCACCCCAGTGCAGGGCGCGCTGACAGTCCAGTGGGAAGTGGCCGAAGACGAGGCATTCCGGCGGATCGTCCGCCGCGGCCACGCGCAGGCCCTGCCGGAGCTCGGCCACTCCGTCCATGTGGAAGTCGGCGGGCTGCGCCCGGACAGTTGGTACTTCTACCGTTTCATGCATGGTGACGCGGTGACCGCTACCGCGCGCACCCGCACCGCGCCGGTGGCCGATACGCTGGCGCCGCGCGTCCGCTTCGCGTTTGCTTCCTGCCAGCGCTGGGAACAGGGCCACTATGCGGCGTACCGGCAGATGCGGCAGGAAGACCTGGACCTGGTGGTGTTCCTCGGCGACTACATCTACGAGAACGCGGTGGTGGCGGGCGCGGCGCAGTTGCCGCGCACGCACAGCCTGCCCAGGGCCACCAGCCTGCAGGACTTCCGTGACCGCTATGCGTTGTACAAGAGCGATCCGCTGCTGCAGGCCATGCATGGCGCCTGCCCGTGGCTGGTCACCTGGGACGATCACGAAGTCCAGAACGACTACGCGGCACGCGTGGGCAGCGAACCGGCGGCGGACTTCCTCGCCCGGCGCACCGCGGGTTACCAGGCGTTCTACGAGAACATGCCGATCCGGGCGAGCGCGCTGGTCCATGGCACGGCCGGCCTGGGCACGCCGGACGCGCTGCGCGTCCATGCGCGGCATCGCTGGGGACGCCTGGTCGATTTCCATGTGCTGGACGACCGGCAGTATCGCGATATCCAGGCCTGTCGCGAGCCGGGGCAGCCGCGCAAGGGCTCGGTGTCGCCAGACCAGTGCAGCGCGCTCAATGACCCGCGCCGCACCATGCTCGGCAGCGCGCAGGAGCAGTGGCTCGCGCAAGGGCTGGCGCAGGACCGGCGCGACCAGACCCGCTGGAGCGCGATCGCCCAGCAGACCATCTTCTCGCGGCGCAACTACAAGGCGTTGCCCGCGGAATCCTTTCACAGCGACACCTGGGACGGCTATCCCGCCGCGCGCCAGCGGCTGCTCGACAGCATCGTGGCCGCTTCGCCGCGCAATACGGTATTCATTGGCGGCGATATCCACCAGCACTATGCCTGCAATGTGCTGGCCGATTTCAACGACGCGAAGTCTCGCGTGATCGCCAGCGAGTTCTGCGCGACCTCGATCGCCTCGGCGTCGGGGAGCACCGTGGAGAGCGCCGCCAGGATCGCGGCGCTGAACCCGCATATCCTGCACGCGCGGCCGGACCAGCGCGGCTACACCGTAGTCGAGGTCACACCCGAACGCTGGGCCAGCACGCTGCGCGGCGTGGAGGATGTGGCGCGGGTGGACAGCCCGGTCGGAACGCAGGCGGCGTTTGTCGTGGAGGACGGTCGGCCTGGGGTGCAGCGCGTGGGGAATCTGTAGACGCTGGCACATCCGAGCCCGCCCGAGGCATAATTCTGAAACTGGTTTCACCGAGACCCGAATCCAATGCCGCGCCCTCTGACCCAACCCGCATCCGACCTGAAACCTGCCGAGAAACTCACCATCCAGGACGTTGCCGACTATGCGGGCGTCTCGAAGGCAACCGTATCGCGCTACCTGAACCGGGGCGGCGAGCAACTTTCCGCGGACGTGGAGGCGCGCGTGGCCGCGGCCATACGCGCGCTCGGCTATAGCCCCAGCCCGATGGCACAGGGCCTCAAACGCGGCAAGTCGCGCCTGATCGGGCTGGTGGTGGCGGATGTTTCCAATTCGTTCTCGGTGGCCGTGCTGCGTGGCGTGGAGAAGGCCTGTCGCGACGCCGGCTATATGGTGATGCTGTTCAACCTCGGCAATGACGAGCAGCTGGAGCGCGAAGCCATTCGCTCGCTGTCGGCCTACCGGGTCGAGGGTTTCATCCTGCACACACTTGGCCACGACGCCGGCGCCCTGGCCGATGCGGCCCAGCTGGGCAAGCCAGTCGTACTGGTCGACCGCAAGGTCGGCGATGCGGAAGTGGACCTGGTGGCCCTGGACAACCTGACCGCCGTCCATGACGCTGCCGGCCATCTGGTCGAAGCCGGCTATCGGCACGTGCTCTTCATCAGCGAGCCGATCAAGGCCATCAGCTCACGCAACGAGCGGGCCCGGGCCTTCCAGAGTTACATCGCCGAACACGCGGACTCGCTTAGTGGGACCATTTTTGAAGCGCACCGGGGTGATGACGATGCCCTGGATGAAGCGCTGCGAGACCTGCGCCGTCGTGCGGGCCAGGCGCCCGTTGCCGTGCTGGCGGCCAACGCGGTGATCTCGCTGCGCGTGGCCGCTTCAGCCGCCAGGCTCGGGTGGCAGCTCGGCACCGACCTTGGCCTGATTGGCTTCGATGATCCGGAATGGGCGGCATTGGTCGGTCCTGGCCTGAGCGCCATTTCCCAGCCCACCGACGATATCGGGCGCGTCGCCACCAATTGCCTGATCGAGCGCCTGCAAGGCGCGCAGCTTCCTCCGCGCCGGGTTCTGCTGCCCGGCACCCTGGTCACGCGCGGGTCCACGCGCCGCGGCTAATCCCTCCTCCGGCCGCCGTCCGGCGTGCGCGCTTGATCCACGTCTAGCCCCGCTGCTCCCGGCCAGCGGGTGCATGAACGTGCCCATTTCCCCATCAGGCCAAACGCGGCCTTGCCCTAAGGGTTTCCACTGCTGGATCTCTGAAACCGGTTTCCTATAATCCTGAAACCGGTTTCAAGACGGTACTTGCCGAACGCTGCGACGCCAGCGACACACCCATATACGTGCAGGAGACATTGATGAACGTCCAACGCTTGTTGCGCCGCGTAGCCGCGCCCGTGCTGACTCTGCTGGTCCTGACCAGCGCCGCTTTCACCGCCCAGGCGCAGACCGTCGCCGAGATCGTCAAGAAGGGCAAGGTCACCATCGGCGTGGTGACCGGCGCCCCGCCCTTCGGCACCACGGACGCCACCGGCAAACCCGCCGGCTATGACGTCGACGTGGCCAACCTGCTCGGCAAGTACCTGGGCGTGCCGGTCGATATCGTTCCGCTCACCTCGCCCAGCCGGATTCCGGCGCTGGAGGCCGGCAAGGTCGATTTCCTGGTCGCGACGCTGGCGCCGACGCCCGAGCGGGCGCGGGCCATCATGTTCAGCGCGCCCTACAGCGCGTTCGAGCTGACCATCTTTGCGCCCGTCGCTGCCAAGTACGCCAAGCTGACGGAGCTCGGGAAGAAGAAGGTTGGCGTGACGCGCGGCACCACACAGGACACCGCGCTGACCCGGCTCGCCGTGCCCGGCATGAACATCGTCCGCTTCGAGGACGATGCCACCTGCGCGCAGGCCCTGATCAGCAACCAGGTCGAAGCCATTGCCCTGCCCAATACCACCGGCAACGAGATCATGAAGGCGCGCGGCGCCGGCAAGTTCGACGCCAAGTTCGCGTTCTCGGTGCAACCGAATTCGATGGCCGTGCGCCGCGACGCCTTCGAGTTGCGCCAGTGGCTCAACACCACCATCTCCTACGTCAAGCTGAATGGCGAACTCGACGCCATTGCGCAGAAGTGGACTGGCAAGGCGCTGCCCGCGCTGCAAGCGTTCTGAACCAGGCCGTCTGAGGTTGCGCGCCGGCGCCAGCCGGCGTGCCAGGAGACCCGCATGAACTACCAATTCGAATGGACCCCGGTGTTGTCGCAGCTGGATCGCTTCGCGGAAGGCGCGGCGATGACCCTGGCGCTCAGCTTCGGCTCGATCCTGCTTGGCACCGTGGTCGGCACCGCCGGCGCCATTGCCGCCGCTTTTGGCGGCCCCTGGCTGCAGCGTGCCACCAGGGCATATGTCGAAGCCATCCGCAACACACCCTTCCTGATCCAGCTCTTCATCATCTTCTTCGGCTTGCCAACCGTGGGCCTGCAGATCGATGCCGTCACCGCCGCGGTGATTGCCATGACCGTCAACCTCGGCGCCTACTCGACGGAGATCATCCGGGCCGGCCTGCAGGCGGTTCACCGCTCGCAGCTCGAGGCCGCCGCCGCGCTGGGCATGACACGCTGGCAGCTGATCCGCCACGTCGCGCTGGTGCCGGCCTTCGAGAAGGTCTATCCGGCCCTGACCAGCCAGTTCACGCTGATGATGCTGACGTCGAGCGTGGTGTCGACGATCTCGGTGGAAGAGCTGACAGCGGTCGCCAGCCAGGTCGATTCGCAGACCTTCCGCACGTTCGAGAGCTACATCCTGGTCATGTTTATCTATATCGGCCTGGCACTGCTGCTGCGCGCCATGTTCGCCCTGATCGGCAACCTGGTGTTCAAGCGGCGCCGCGTGATAGCGCGCGCACGAAAGCTGGCACGCACAGCCCGGATCGCGCCAATGGCGCAGGCGGAACTGACGGCAGCGGTTGCAGGGAGCGCGAAATGATCACCGAGTTCTCCTGGAATCATCTTGAAATCCTGCTGCTGGCGGCACGCTGGACGCTGTGGGTGACCTTGCTCGCCTTCATCGGCGGCACGCTGGCCGGTTTCCTGGTGGCACTGGCGCGTACCTCCAGAAGCCCGCTGCTGCGCCTCGCCAGCACGGCCTATATCCAGGTCGTGCAAGGCACGCCGGTGCTGATCGTGCTGTTCCTGAGCTACTACGGACTCTCCGTGCTCGGGCTCAAGCTGTCGCCGATGGTCGCGGCCATGCTGGCGATGTCGATCTACGCCAGCGCCTACCTTGGCGAGATCTGGCGCGGCTGCATCGAGGCCGTGCCGCAAGGACAGTGGGAAGCCAGCGAAGCGCTCGCCCTAACCCGCTGGCAGCAACTGCGCTTCGTGGTGCTGCCGCAGGCCGTGCGGCTGGCCTTGCCGCCCACGGTGGGGTTCTCGGTCCAGCTGGTCAAGAACACCTCGATCACTTCCATCATCGGCGTCATCGAACTGACCCGCGCCGGCCAACTGATCAACAACGCGACCTTCCAGCCCTTCGCGGTCTTCGTCGTCGTCGCACTTATCTACTTCGCGCTCTGCTTCCCGCTGTCGGCGGCAGCCCGGCGCATGGAAAGGAGGCTCCATGTCAATCGTTGAAGCACAAGGCGTGCACAAATCGTATGGCTCCGTTGAAGTCCTGAAGGGAGTTTCGTTTGCGATCGAGCCGGGCCAGGTGGTCGCCATCATCGGCCGCAGCGGCTCCGGCAAGAGCACCATGTTGCGTTGCCTGAATGGCCTGGAGACGATCAACGCCGGCAATATCACCGTCGCCGGGCACAAGCTGGATCACGACCGCAAGCGCTTGCTCGACCTGCGCCGCGACGTGGGCATGGTGTTCCAGAGCTACAACCTGTTTCCGCACCTGACCGTGGGCCAGAACATCGCGCTGGCGCCGTCCATCGTGAAGAAGATGGCCGCAAGCAAGATCGACGGCATCGTCGCCCAGGTACTGACCCAGGTCGGTCTGCTCGACAAGAAGGACTGCTACCCCGAGCAGCTGTCGGGCGGCCAGCAGCAGCGCGTGGCCATCGCCCGTTCGCTGGCGATGGAGCCCAAGGTGATGCTGTTCGACGAAGTCACCTCCGCGCTCGACCCCGAACTGACGGCGGAAGTGCTTCGGGTCATGGAGAACCTGGCCGCCTCCGGCATGACCATGGTGCTGGTCACGCATGAGATGGAGTTCGCGCGCCGCATGGCGCATACCACCATCTTCATGCACCAGGGCAAGATGCACGAGGCGGGGCCGTCGAAGGCGCTGTTCGCGCAGCCGCGGACGCCGGAACTGCAGCAATTCCTCAGCGCGGGAGCACTGAAATGAGCCAGTGGCAAGCAGATGGTGCTTCGCGCCCGCCGGTGCTGATCTCGCTGACGGCCTTTGGCGCCGACCTCGCCCTGCGCAACGGACAGGCTGCGCTGGCACGGATTGCCGCGGCCGCAGGCGCGGACGGCGTGGAATTCCGCGGCGAACTTCAGCGCGGGCACAAGGATGAAGTCATTGAACAGCGCGAGGTCGCCCAGCAGCATGGGCTGAGCGTGGTCTGGTCCAGCCCGGAAGGCCTCTGGAATGACGCAGGCAGCCTCGATGCCGCCGCGCTCGACCGTGCCTTCACGACTGCGCTGGCGCTCGGTGCGACCCGGGTCAAGATGTCGCTTGGCGGCTATCGGGAAGGCACGGCACTGGAAGCATTGCTTCCCTGGCTGCGGCACGATGGCATCGAACTCGTCGTGGAAAATGACCAGACCGCCCAGGCCGGCACCGTACCGCCGCTGCGCGATTTCTTCGCGCGTATCACGGCGCTCGGCGAGAGCGTGCCGATGACCTTCGACATGGGCAACTGGCACTGGACCGGCGAAGACCCGCTCGACGCCGCGCAGGTCCTCGGCGCCGGCGTCGGCTACGTGCACTGCAAAGGCGTGCAGCGCACGCCCGCCAAGTGGATCGCGGTGCCGCTTGACCAGTCGGCGGCACCATGGCGCAGCATCTTGCGCCGCCTGCCCACGCACGTTGCGCGTGCGATCGAATTCCCGCTGCAAGGCGAAGACCTGGTGCAGGTCACGCGCAGTCATGTCGAACTGCTGCGTTCGGTGGAGATTCCCGCATGAGCACCGATCTTGACGTGGTCACCCTGGGCGAGGCGATGCTGATGCTGGTCGCCGGCGAAGCCGGGCCGCTCGAAGCCGCGCAGACCTTCCACAAGCGCACTGCCGGTGCCGAGACCAACGTGGCCATCGGCCTGTCGCGCCTGGGCCTGAAGGTCGGCTGGGCCAGCCGGCTGGGCGACGACTCGATGGCCCGCTACCTGCTCGGTGAAATGCAGCGCGAAGGCGTGGATTGCAGCCAGGTGGTGTGCGAGCCCGGTGAGCGCACCGGTTTCCAGTTCAAGGGCCGGGTCAACGACGGCAGCGATCCGCCCGTCGAATACCACCGCCGCGGCTCGGCGGCGAGCCGCATGCATCCCGGGCACCTTGACGACAGGTGGCTGCGGCGCTCGCGGCACCTGCACATCACCGGCGTGTTCCCCGCGCTGGCCGCAGGCACGCAGGCTGCCACGCGCCAGGCCATCGCCACCATGCGCGCCGCCGGCCGCACGATCTCGTTCGATCCCAACCTGCGGCCCACGCTGTGGGCCACGCCCGAGCTGATGCGGGAGACGCTGAACGACCTGGCGCAGCAGTGCGACTGGGTCCTGCCCGGCATCGAGGAAGGCCGCTTCCTCACCGGCCACTCCGAGCCGGAACGCATTGCCGCCTTCTATCGTGCGCGCGGCGCCAGGCTAGTAGTGGTGAAGCTTGGCGCCGACGGCGCCTACTTCGATGGCGAAGGCGGCACCGGCCATGTCGAAGCATTCAGCGTCGAGCGTGTTGTCGATACCGTTGGCGCCGGCGATGGCTTTGCCGTGGGCGTGATCAGCGCGCTGCTGGAGGGCCGCCCAGTGGGCGACGCCGTCCGGCGCGGCGCATGGATCGGCGCGCGCGCGGTGCAGGTGCGCGGCGATACCGAAGGCCTGCCGACCCATGCCCAGCTGGCGGCCGCCAGTTTGTGAAGCCACAGCAAGGATTACCCATGCGCAAGAATGTACTGGTGTTCCGCCCGATTCCTGATGACCTGCTCGCCAGGATCGAGTCGGAGCATGACGTGATCGTGGCCGACCCGCGCCAGCCGGCACAACGGCCGGCCTTCCGCGCCGCACTGTCGACAGCCCACGGCCTGATCGGCTCCAGCGTGAAGCTTGGCACGGCGGAACTGGCCGAAGCCGGCCGCCTGGAGGTGATCTCAAGTATTTCGGTGGGAGTCGACAACTACGATCTCGCCTGCCTGCATCGGCGCGGCATCACCCTTTGCCACACGCCCGGCGTACTCACCGAGACCACCGCCGACACCGTCTTCGCGCTCATCATGGCCACGAGCCGCCGCCTGGTCGAGCTGGCGGCCCATGTGCGCGAAGGCCGCTGGACCGCCAATATCGGCGCAAGCCTGTTCGGCTGGGACGTGCACGGCAAGACCCTGGCGATCCTGGGCTTCGGGCGCATCGGCCAGGCCGTGGCGCGCCGCGCGGCGCTTGGCTTCGGCATGGAGGTGCTCTACGTCAACGAGACTGCCGCGGAGCCGCCCGACCTGGCGGGACGCGCCACCCCGACGGATCTCGACGATGCCTTGCGGCGCGCCGATATCGTCGCCGTCACGCTGCCCCTGACCGACAGCACGCGTGGCCTGATGGGCCGGCGCGAGTTCGCGCTGATGAAGCCGGGCGCCATCTTCGTCAACGGCGCCCGGGGCCAGATCGTGCAGGAAGACGCGCTGCTCGCCGCGCTCGACAGCGGCCACCTTCGCGCCGCCGGGCTGGACGTCTTCGCCACCGAGCCCCTGCCGCAGGATTCACCGCTGCGCAGCCATCCCAAGGTGACAGCCCTGCCCCATATCGGCTCGGCCACGCATGACACCCGGCGCGCCATGGCCGACCTCGCCACGCGCAACCTGCTCGACGCGCTCGCCGGGCGGCAACCCGCCGCGCGCTTCGACCTGGCGGCCGTTGCCGCCCAGGCAGCCGCCTGATTTTCCCCGCAAGGACACCCCGCAATGCCCGGTTCCATTCCCACGCTGTGCGGCTCGATCATGGGCGAGCCCTTCACCTTCAATGTGCGCATCCACAATGCGGCCTATCGCGCGCTCGGGATCGACTACACCTTTGTGTGCTTCGGGGTGCAGGACGTGCCCGGCGCGGTGCAATCGATCCGCGCGCTCGGCGTGCGCGGCATGAATGTCTCGATGCCGCACAAGCAGGCTGTGATCCCGCACCTCGACCATCTCGACGAGACCGCTCGCGCCATCGGTGCGGTCAATACCATCAACAATATCGATGGCGTGCTGACTGGCTACAACACCGACTGCATCGGCGCCGTCCGGGCGTTCCGGGAGGTGACTGAAGTGGCCGGCAAGCGCATTGCGCTGCTGGGGGCGGGCGGCGCGGCGCGGGCGATGGCCTATGGCTTGCGCGAGGCCGGCGCCAGCGTGACCGTGTTCAACCGCACCGCGGCGCGCGGCGAGGAGCTGGCCGCCTCGCTTGGCCTGCGCTTTGGCGGCGGGCTGACGGACTTCCGCGCGGCGGATTTCGACATGCTCGCCAACGCGACCGCCGCCGGCTTTCGGGCCCCCGATGTCAACCCGGTCGCCGGACAGCTCGCCGCACACCTGATCGTCATGGACGCTGCCTTCATCCCGGTCAGGAGTAAGCTGATCCGGGATGCCGCCGCGCTTGGCTGCCGCACCATCGACGGCACGCGCATGATGCTGCATCAGGCGTGCGCCCAGGTCGAGTTCTACACCGGCGGCGCACGCGCGCCGATCGAGGCGATGGAGACGGCGCTGCTTGGGGAGATTGCCCGCTTGTCTTAAGCTCTCTGCCGCCCTTGGCTCTTCTGATCGATGCGAACGCGCTGCCTCACTTCCGCAGGTTGGTCTTGCCTTCATCACCTGAGGTACTCGGGTAGTTCCTCATATAGCACATTCATATACCGCCAATCGCGCGCGGAGCCCCATGAGGGTTGCGACACTCAAGGCCTTCTGCCTTCCCGCCTTACGCGCTCCACGTATTTTCCTGTGGCGGTATCGATCCGCACGGTGTCCCCCTCCTTGATGAACTGGGGTACAAGGACTTCCATGCCGTTGTCGAGCGTGGCGCTCTTGAAGGTGGAGCTTTCATGCTCGCGCAGCCCCGGCGGCGTGGAAACGACTGCCAGCTCGACCTGCGCCGGAAATGCGATATTTACCGGTTCGCCCTCGTAAAGCTGCACCGGAATCCGCATATTGGGCTGAAGGAACTTTTCGTACGCGCCGATGGCTTTAGTGGGAAGGCTGATCTGGTCGAACGTGTCCGGGTTCATGAAGTAGAACGCGACGCCGTCGGTATACAGGTATTCCATCACCTTGTGCTCGAGCACAACATCCTCGAGCCTGTCGCTCAGGTGCAGGCGCAGTTCCTTGATGTGACCTGTTTTCAGGTGCCTGAGCTTGACGAACACGGCGCCGGCCTGTTGTCCGCCGCCGGCATGGTGCCCGGCGCTGGCAACACTGTGGAGTTCGCCGTCGAGCAAGATGACCATGCCCGCTTTCAATCCGGAAGATTCAATCATTTGCGTGCCTCCGCCCGGTCGCGAGGTGACGCTTTCAGCGTAGCACTGTGCCGAGGCCGCAACAATGGCTTGCCGTGCAACGGCGTGCCCTTCGCCGGTCCGGACGGTTCACGACATCCATCCCCGGTAAAGCACCAAAGTGCCGCTGGCGGCCAGGAACAGCAGCAGCGCGCGCCGCACCGCCTCGGGCGAAATCCGCCGTCGCAGGCGCGACCCGAGCGCCAGCCCGATCAGGCAGAACGGCATGGCGACCGCGGTGCTGCGCAACAAGGCGGGCTGTTGCAGCAGCCCGCTCGATGCGAACGCCAGCAGGCGCGCGAAGGCACTCACCAGAATGACAGCCGAGATCGTGGCGCGGAACTGGTCCATGTCGGGTAGTCGCCGCGACAGATACATGGTGTAGACCGGCCCGCCGGTGCCGAAGAGCGCGCTGAAGGCGCCTCCGACGACCCCGGCCGGCACAGCCCAGATCCTGCGTGTCTGCTGCGCGGCAGCCGCCGACCGAAGCAGGGAGCGCCCCGTCATCAGAAGGACGAAGATCCCGAGTCCGACCAGCAGCCAGCGCGTCTCGAGGCGCGCCAATGCCGTGGTACCCAGCGTTACGCCGACCAGCATGCATGGGAAGAGTCTCACCAGCTCACTGCGAGATACCGCGCTCCAGTTTCGCATCCCGACCAGGGAGGTGGTGACGAGATCCAGCATCAGGAGCATCGGCACCACCAAATGCAGCGGAATGAACTGCACCAGGACGGGAACTGCCACCATCGCGGCGCCGAAGCCGGTCAGTCCAAACACGGCGTAAGCAACGGCGACGGTGAGTGCCAGCACAAGGTATTGGTCTATGCCCATGCGATTGAATGGCTGTGGATCTCGTGGGGTCAGTTGGCGGAGATCTTCCGTTTGCCGACCAACACCTTCCAGCGGGAGGATTCCTGTGCAATCTCGTCGCCCAGCTTGCCTGCCGGCGACAGGGTCTTGGTCATGCCCTGCGCGGTCAGGTAACGCTGCATGCCCGGCTCCGCGACCGCACGCTCGACATCCGCGTACATCTTTGCGGTCAGCGCTTTCGGCGTGCCCGCGGGCGCCATCAAGGCGAACCATCCGGAGAATGTGAAACCGGACAGCCCCGCTTCGGCGACGGTGGGGACATCGGCGAGCAGAGGCGAACGCTCCTTTCCCGTGACCGCGAGCGCGCGCAGCCTCCCCCCCTTGAGCAGCGGCGAAATGGCATTGATGTTGCCCACCGTCATATCCACCACGCCAGCCATCAGGTCCGCGTACGCCGGCCCTTCGCCCTTGTATGGCACGTGGACGATGTCGATACCGCTCGCATCCGCGAAGGCCTCGCTGGCCATGTGTACCTGGCTGCCGTTGCCAGCCGAGCCAAAGCTGAGCTTCCTGGGGTTGGCCTTGGCGTAGCTGATGAGCTCTTGCAGATTCTTTGCCGGTACCTGGCTATTCACCGTGACCACCATGGGGCCGCTGGCCACCTTGGTGATCATCTCAAAGCTCTCCGCGGAATACGGCATCTTCTGGTAGATGAATGGATTCACGGTGAACATGCTGCCGGAGGCCAGCAGCAGCGTGTATCCGTCCGCGGCGGACTTGGCGACTGCCTCCGCGCCGACCATTCCGCCCGCCCCGGGCCGGTTGTCGACCAGCACCGGCTGCTTCCATTGCTTGCTCAGCTCGAGGGCCAACGCCCGTCCCAGCAGGTCGGTTGCGCCACCGGCGGAGAACGGCACCACCAGGCGGACCGGCTTTGCCGGCCACTCCTCTGCGTGCGCGGCACTCATAGACAAAGGCGCGATGGCACATGCAAACATGCTGAACGCGACCGTACTACCGCGCCGCCGCGCTTGCGCGGTTTTGCCGCGGACCGTGACGTCTGCGCCGGCGTGGCCGAAGTGCCGCCATAGTCTGTCTGCCAGTAGCCGCCTGATGGCGCCGGTGAAGGTTTGGGTGTTCATCGCTGTCTCCTTTGCTGTGTCGCTGGATTGCGACTATGATCTTTGCCCCCGATCTGCCGGGCCGGGGGGTTCTTGAATCCTAAAGAGCGATATCGTTAAAGCGAAACAAGTAATTGATTCTTGTTGTTATCAAAAAATGAAGACAAAAAGCTCCCCACTCGCGCATCGCTAATGCGCGATTCAAAGCCGACTCACTCACTTATTTATTTCTATTCCGCAGACTGCCCGCCTCATGTCGGGTCCAGGAAGCCGACATTGCAGCGGATTTCTCTCTTTCCTGACGCGCGATGACCTGCATCGCCTACCCTTGTTCCACGATCCTGGGACGGTCGTTCCGATCGACCGTCTGGCCTGAAGATGTCACCGCCCGCAAGGCATCCAGCAGCAGCTTCGAAAGGTGGGCGCGAGGATTGTCCCGCGGGACCAGGATGCCGAGCCTGCGCGTCAACGGCGGCGAGCCGAAGGGAATGGTCCGGATCGACGCCGGGAACTCATTTTCCACGCCACGAGCGGGCACCACCGACGAGCCGAGGCCATTGGCAACCATCGCGATCACGCCTTCGAGGGTATCGATCTCCATGATCGAGCGCACGGCAATCTGCCTCCTGACCATTTCTTCCTGGACCAGGAAGCCGACCCGCGCGGCCCGGTTAAAGCGCACGTACGGCGTGGTTTCGAGTATCCCTTTGTCGGAATCCCCTCTGGTTGTCGCATGCGTAATCACGACAAATTCTTCCTCCACGAACGGCGTGAACTGCAAATCGAGCCGCGAAACCTCCGGCTCCGTCACCACCGCGACATCGAGCTGGCGGCGATAAACGGCCTTCTCGAGTTCATGGGTAAGTCCGGTGGTCAGATGGATATCGATCCTGTGCCCCTGCTGCTGCATGTATTTCAGGGCCAGCGGCAGGACGCCCGACACACAGGTATGGACCGTACCCAGCTTCAGCACGCCGCCAGCCGCATCACGTTTGAGCGCAGCGCTCATGCTTTCCCAATGGGTCAGCAAGTCCCTGGCGCGGTTGGTGAGGGCAAGCCCGGCATCGGTGAGCATCGGAGGGCGCCTGCTCCGGTCGAAGAGGGTCATGCCGAGTTCTTCTTCCAGCGCCCGCATCTGCATGCTCACTGCGGAGATCGACAGGCCGATCGCGTTACCCGCTTCAGCGAAGCTGCCGCGGTCCGCGATGGCTACCAGGGTGTAGAGAGTCTTTACGTCCATCATTGACAACGTTCCGTGGATTCCAGCCAGGCCAGGCTGTTGCAAACGTCATTCTGCCTCATGGACGCCTTGCCCTTGCCCTGCGCTGCCTACAGGTTCAGCAGTCGCTGCGCGTTGCCTCCCATCACCTTCTCCAGGTTCGCGGCACGGATCGGCAGTTGCTGGAACCAGTCTTTGTAATCACGTACCGGACAGAACGGGAAGGAACTCGCGTACAGCATCCGGTCGGCAAGGAAGGTATCGGCCGCTTTCACATATTCCTCCCAGCCAGGCATGCGCGAAAAATACATGTCCGGCGACAAATACAGGTTCGGTCGCCGGAAGGCGATATGGAGGATCTCCGTGACCCACGGCCAGCCGCCGTGGGCCACGACGACATTGAGCCCGGGAAAGTCGGCCAGCACGCGATCCGTGCGGATGGGATCGGAATAGCTGAGGTCCGGCCCCGCAGTGCCGCCCACCATCATGATCACCGGGACCTTCAGGTCTTCGCAGTGCGCATAGATCGGATAAAGGCGGCGGTCGTCGGCGTACATCGGCACCGGGTAGGAACCCGGTTCAATGTTGATCGCCCTGAAGCCACTGTTTACCGCTGCCGTGATGGTTTCACAGGCGCGCACCCGATTGGTCGGATCGATCGAGGCCGCGCCGATAAAACGCCCCGGGTAGTCGCGCACGATCTGCCGGACATCGGCATTGGTCACGCTGCCCAGTGTTCCGGCCAGACGCCCGACTACGACGCCCTTGTCCACGCCGGCCTGGTCCATCTCCTGCATCAGCAGGTCCATCGATTGCTGCTGCGCTGCTGGCGACGGCTCGAAGCCCACCGTGCGGGTAAAGCCGTCGCGACGCTCTCCCGCCGAGTACATGAGCGTGTCGAGGAAACCGCCAAGGGGCGGACGCAGGCGAAAGTCAATGATCATCTCGGTTCCTTTCCGACAGGCGTGAGGCATCGCCCTCACATCACCTCGTTCTTGCGGTCATCGGTCTCGCCGTAGCGGTGCAGCGCCGGCGGCTTCAGGCCGGCATACAGCTTCTCGATGCCGGCATTGATCTGCTCGCCGTGCTGCGCAAACAAGGAATTGCCTTGCAGGTCGCTCTCGACGATAAACGGCCCGAAGTTCTCCACTTCGAACATCCACATCGCCTGGGCAATGCCCAGTTCGTCCAGCCAGAACACATCGCGCACTCGCTTGATACCGCGCCCGAGCAGTGCGCCGGTGCCATAGCCGACCGTCGTCAGGTAGATGGCGCCGCCCGGGGCCAGCACGTCCTTGTAGTCGTCGGCAGGCATCCCGCCCTTGCCGATGAGGATCCGGCAGCCGGTCTTCCCGATCCACTTCGGGATCCACTTCGAGAAGCGGAAGCTGGCGGTGGCCGTCACCGCGCCGACGTTGTAGCCACCCTTGCCGTCGGGCGCTGCGGCCGGAGAACAATGGAAGTTCACATTGCTCAGCCCCTTCAGTTCGACGGGCAACTGCAGCCCTTCATCCAGGACCTTCTTGTACACGCCCTCGCGCGCGGTGTAGATGAGGCCGTTCAGATAGACGGCCGATCCCAGTTCCAGCCTGGCAATGTCCTCGGTGGAAGCCGGCACATTGATGTGGAATACCTTCATCTCATCTGCTTGCTGGTCTACCATTCCACCGTCTCCCTGCGCAGGTAAGGGGTGAACCACTGCGGGTCCGTTCGATACTCGATTTCGCCATCCGGATGGATCCGTGCGGTGGCGCGCCGCGACGACAGGCAGAAGGTATGCAGGCTGACGGGCATGCCACCCGTGTGGGTATGGCCGACCTCGATATGGCAGTCCACGACCATGGACGAGCCCACGAAACCCATCGCGCCCATGCCGATGGAGTTCCCGAGCTGCTTCAGTTCCAGCTCGAGTTCGGCGATCTTCGGGTCCGGGTTACGGTCGCCCACCACGCGCAGGCAGGCCGCCTGCTTGCCCAGTTGCATGCAGGTATCCTTCGAGCCCCCCAGGCCGATGCCGACGATGGCCGGCTGGCAGGCGAGTCCGCGTTTGCCGAAGGCAATCAGCGTGTCAAGCACGAAGCGCTTGATGCCATCGATGCCGTCGCCCGGGAACAGCATGCGGTAGTCGGTACCAAACAGGCCGCCCTTGTGGACCGTCGTGATATCGATCCAGTCCGCGTCTGGCTCGAACGACCATTCGATCTCGGGCGCGTTGATGCCGACGTTGTTGTTGTTGTCCGTGCGCCAGAGCGGGTGCACGCGATTGGGCCGCAGCGGAATCGCCTGGGTCGCATCGGCAGTGGCCTTGCGCAGTGCGCGCTCGACGGCGACAAAGCCGGATTGCACCGAGGCGTTGTTGCCAACCTTGACGTAGTAGCGCGGCAAGCCGGTGTCCGCACACATCGGACGGCGGTCCTGGTCGGCGGCTTCCCAGTTGTCGACCATGGCGTGGATGACGAAGCGGGGCAGCTTGCCTGTCTCCGTCTTCTGGAGCTCCTGGATACCGTGCTTGTAGTCTTTGGGGATCTCGATCGCGGCGCGTCGCATGATCTCGAGCGCGGCTTCTTCGACCCGATCGATGGATATAGGCATCGTAGCGGTCCTTTATGCTGCAACTTTCGGAGGTTGGCCGGCCTCGCCTGAAATCAGCGAAGTCCCCGGCCTCACAATGTCGAACTTCACGGGCACCATCTCCAGGCGCAGGTCATCGCCGTCTGCGGTCACGCGGGTGTACCGGCTGCCATGCAGGTCGCCGGCTTCGGGAAAGTCCTCGCGAAAGTGAGCGCCCCGGCTGTTCTCGCGAGCCAGCGCTGACACCGTGATCACCCCGGAGATATCGACCAGGCTTTGCAGATTGAGCCAGTCGTGCCAGGTCACGTTGTAACGACGGTCGCCGTCTGGCACGCCCATGGCCAGCAGCGCCGAACGATGTGAACCGAGCGCCGCGAGGCCGCGTTGCATCGCCGCTTCATGGCGCAGCACGCCCACGTCGTCCCACATGGTCTGCGCCAGCGCGTCGCGCAGTTCATGGACGGCCCCGGCCGGCCGCGAGAACGGATACTCGGCGCGCTCGATCCCGGCCTGGATCACGCGCCGGTCAGGATCGCGCCATGTCCCCGATTTCGAGACATAGGCCGCCATCGAATCGCCGGCGATGCCACCGAAGACGGTGGAATTGGCCACGCCGTTGCCACCCAGGCGATTCGCCCCGTGCACCCCGCCACAGTCCTCGCCAGCGGCAAACAAGCCGGGCGAAGCCGTCGAGCAATCCACGTTGAACTCCACGCCGCCCATCAGATAGTGGGCGGTCGGCACCACCTCCACCCGGCCTCCCGCGAGATCGAAGCCGCAGTCCTTGCACCGGTTGACCATGCCCGGGAAGGTCCTGGCGACTTTCTCCGGGCCCAGGTGGCTCATCTGGATATAGACGCCGCCCATCGGCCCGGTGCGTCCGGCACGCATCTCGGCGTAGATGCCGCGGCTGACCACGTCACGCGTGGCCCGCTCGCCGCGGGCGTCGTAGTTGGCCATGAAGCGCTCGCCATCGCCGTTGAGCAGATAGCCGCCCGCGCCGCGCAGACCTTCCTCGAGTACGGTGCCGGTCATGCGCGTATCGGGACCGCCCAGCAGGCCCGTCGGGTGGAACTGGACCATTTCCATGTCGCGCAGGCTGAGGCCGTAGCGCATGGCCATTGCCAGGCCATCGCAGGTCTTGTCGCCCGAGGGCGTGTGATACCGGTACATCGTCGGTCCGGCACCGGTGGCGAGAAGCACCGCCTTGGCCTGTACAAAGCGATAGCTGCCCCGGCGCATATCGATGAACAGCACGCCGGCGATGCCGGAGCCATCGGCTGCCGGGATCAGTTCGATCGCCCGATGCTCTTCCATTTCTTCCACATCGAGCGCCCGGACCTGTTCCATCAGCCGGTTGATAATCTCGATGCCGGTCAGGTCGGCCTTGTGCACGGTACGGTCGAAGCTCTGCCCGGCGAAGGCCTTCTGGTGCAGCGTGCCGTCCGGGTTCCGGTCGAAGAAGCAGCCGATCTCGTTCTCGAGCTCGCGCACCCGTTCGACGGCACCTTCGACCAGGCGCCAGGCCAGGTCCTGGCGCGGCAGCCACTTGCCGCCTTCGATGGTGTCCATGAAGTGGCGCTCAACGGAATCCCCCGCGGACAGTGCGACGTTGTACCCGCCCTGGACCATTCGGGTGCAGCCACACTTGCCCAGCAGACCCTTGACTGCAACGGACACCTTGAGCGCCGGATTCGCCTTCTTTGCATGCAACGCGGCAAAGAGCCCGGCGCCGCCTGTACCCAGAATGAGAATATCGGTCTTGTAGTTCTCGACTTGCATTTAAAGCACCCCCAGGACAAAGATCAGGCCGATGCCGAGCGAGACGCCACCGCCCCAGCCGATCCAGGAAAGACGCGCATCGCGGGTAGTCGACCAGGGCAGCAGCTCCAGCGCGAGCAAACGCAGGCCGAAGCACATGTGGATGGACAGCAGCAGCACCAGCCCCCACTCGCCGAACTTCACCGCGCCCATATCGGCGAACCTGAGGAAGGCGTCCATGCGGGCCTTGTCCTCCAGGGCCAGGCCGAGCACGTAGAAGTGCGCAGGCAGGAAGAGTCCCAGTGCCAGGCCGGAAAGACGGTGCCCCAGGAACGCCCAGTAGGCCCGGTGATTGCGAGGCGATTTCATGACCACAGCCCTCCCACCGCAACCACCGCCCGAAGCCCCATGATCAACAGCACCAGGCCGAAAGCAAGGCAGACCACCGAAGCCGCTGCGCGACCGAGCCGGGTCCACTCGATCAGGATGTTGCGCAGCCCGATCGGGACATGGATCCCGACACAGATGACGAACAAGGTGTAGAACGCAATCCAGCCCCAGCTTCCCTGCGTGCGCGAGAGGATCTCGGCGGCGGTGAGCCCGCCGCGCACCGCGTACAGGATGAGCGCCAGGTGAATCAGGACGAACGGCGCCATGATCATGGCGGTCAGGCGCTGGAGGGCGAACAAGCGCGGCTCCATGATTACTTCCCTCCTTTCAGGAACATCATCAGGGCGCTCTTCTTCAGTCCGGCGATGCTTCCCGTCGGGCTCAGACTGACCGGGCAATGCGTCATGCAGCTGCCTTGCGTGTGGCAGGCATTACAGCCACTGCCCGAGGTCGCCTTGCGCAGCACGTCCTTCGGGTCGGCGTGACGCTCGTCGTTGAACAGGGTCCACGCGCGATTCAGCGCAGCCGGTCCGAGATAGTCCTTGTCCCAGGAGACGACGTCGCATGCCGCATAGCAGACGCCGCAATTGATGCACTCGATAGCCGCGTCCGCCATCTTCCGCTTGCGGCTGGCGGGCGACACGTGGGCGGGAGGATCGTCGCGGGTGGCGGTACCCACGAAGGTATTTCCCGCCTGCTTCCATTTCTGGAAGAACTCCGACATGTCGACAACCAGGTCCTTGATCCGCGGCATGTTGCGCAACGGCTCGATCACGATCACGCCGTCTTCCTCGACACGACTGACATGCGTCCGACACGTCCAGCGCGGCTTGCCGTTCACCGTCATCGCGCACGAACCGCAGACGCCGACCCGACATGCGAAGCGGTAGGACAGGGTCGGGTCGATGCGCCGTTGGACTTCTGTCACCACGTCGAGCACCGTCTGGTTGTCTCGCCACGGCACCTGATAGGTGGCGTAGGTGTGCGTATCTGTACCGCGGGCGATCCTTACGGTCAGTGTGCGTTGATCGGAGGTTGTCGCTTCCATCTCGTCCCCAAGTAGTTGAAACGAGTTTAAGTAATCGATTTACCTTAATCAATAATTCATAACTTGATATTTTTTGAAGATAATCACGAAAAGTGCCCCGTGGGGCTCGTGTTGGTGCGCAGCTCAGATCAGCGCGGGCTCTGGGTGGAAAAACCCTGGAAAAAAGCGCCTCGGAGGAACTCTACAAATGCCTGGGAAACGCGCGAAGCGTGGGCGGAATACGGCCGGATCGCATAGAGCCATTCGCCGAAGGCGCCCGTAGGACTCCAGTCGGGCAGCACCTCCACCAGCCGGCCGGTTTCCAGGGCGGACTGCGCGCTGAAGTCGGGCAGGAGCGCGATGCCCAGTCCTTCGATGGCGGCATCGCGCAGGGCTTCGCTGTTGTTGACCGCCATCGGCCCGGCGACCGGCACGGTGACAGGATCGACGTGCTCCTGCCTGGCCAGGTCCGGCCTGGCCGGAACAAAGGTCCAGGTCGGCGTGCCCTGGCTGCGCGGATAGTGCAAGCACGCATGACCGGCCAGTTCCTCGGGAGTCTCCGGTACACCGCGGGCCCGCAGGTAAGAACGGCTCGCGGCCAGGATCGTTCGCGTCGGCGCCAGCGTCCATGCCACGTGGGTCTCAGGCGGTGCCCCTGTGTGGCGTACGGCCACATCGAAGCCCTCCACTGCCAGCGACCGGAGACGATCCGACATATCCAGCTCGAGGTGGACCTCGGGATAGCTTCGCAGGAACTCAGGCAAGCGTGGCACGAGCTGCTGCCGTGCAAACGCTACCGGTGCCGTGACCCGCAAACGCCCGCGCGGCGCGCCCGCCAGGTCCCGCACGCTGGCAAAGCCGCTGGCAATCTGCTCGAACGCGTTCCGGGTCGAGTCGACCAGCTGCCGCCCGGCCTCGGTGAGGATTGCGCTGCGTGTCGTGCGCTGCACCAGCGTCACGCCGGTGGCCTTTTCCAGGTCAGCGATGTGCTGGCTCATGGAGGCCTTGCTGACGCCAAGCCGGGATGCCGCCTTGCTGAAGCTGCCCTGCTGGTGAAGGACCGTCAGCCAGTGCAAGTGCTCCCAAAGTCCCTCAACGTCTCCCTGCTTCATTTGCCGCTCTCCATTGTCGTCAGATGGCCACCCAAATTCGTGCCTGCCATATGGTACAAAAATCTGAACAATGTTTTCGGCTTCGGACGGCTACCCGGCCTCCGGGGCGGTCCCTACACTGCGTCAATCGAATCCATGGCAACAGGCTGCCGCCCTTATCAGGAGACCTTCATGACCGCACCCTTCACCAGCACCGCAGATGTCGCGCACTTCATCGCCGGCCAACCGTTTCCGGGGACCGGCAGCCGCAGCCAGGCCGTCTTCAACCCGGCCACCGGCGCCGTCGCCAGGCATGTGCGCCTTGGCACCGAGGACGATGTCGAGGCAGCCGTCAGCAGCGCCCTCGAGGCCTTTCCGAAGTGGGCGGATACGCCCCCGATCCGGCGCGCCCGCATCATGCTGAAGTTCCTCGAACTGATGAACAGCCACAAGGAAGAACTCGCGGCGATCATCACGGCGGAACACGGCAAGGTGCTGAGCGACGCCATCGGTGAAGTCAGCCGCGGCATCGATATCATCGAATTCGCCTGCGGTATCCCGCAATTGCTCAAGGGCGACTACACCGACCAGGTCTCGACCGGGATGGACAACTGGACCCTGCGGCAACCCCTGGGCGTTGTGGCCGGCATTACGCCGTTCAACTTCCCTTGCATGGTGCCGTGCTGGATGTTCCCGGTAGCGATCGCGGCAGGCAACTGCTTTATCCTCAAGCCGAGCGAGCGCGATCCCTCCGCCTCGCTGCTCATGGCCCGACTGCTGCAGGAAGCCGGCCTGCCGGACGGCGTGTTCAACGTGGTCCAGGGCGACAAGGCCGTGGTGGACGCGCTGCTGCACCACCCGGACATCAGGGCAGTCAGCTTCGTCGGATCGACTCCTATCGCCAACTATATCTATGAGACCGGCGCCAGGCTTGGCAAGCGCGTACAGGCGCTGGGCGGCGCGAAGAACCATATGGTGGTGATGCCGGATGCCGATATCGACCAGGCCGTCGATGCGCTGGTGGGCGCAGGCTATGGCTCCGCCGGCGAGCGCTGCATGGCCATTTCTGTCGCAGTGCTGGTGGGCGATGTGGCCGACAAGATCGTGCCGAAGCTCGCCGAGCGCGCCAAGGCGCTGGTGATCAAGAACGGCATGGAGCCCGACGCGGAAATGGGCCCCATCGTCACCGGACAGGCACTCGAGCGAATCGAAGGTTATATCGCCCTGGGCGTGGAAGAAGGTGCGGAACTGCTCGTCGACGGCCGCAACTACAAGGTGCCCGGACACGAGAGCGGGTTCTTTACCGGTGGCACGCTGTTCGACCACGTGACGCCCGACATGCGCATCTACAAGGAGGAGATCTTCGGCCCGGTCCTGTCCTGCGTGCGCGTCAAGGACTTCACCGAGGCGGTCAGGCTCGTCAATGCGCACGAATTTGGCAATGGCGTCGCTTGCTACACCCAGGACGGCAATGTTGCCCGGGAATTCTCTCGCAGGATCGAAGTCGGTATGGTGGGCATCAACGTGCCGATCCCTGTTCCCATGGCCTGGCACGGCTTCGGCGGCTGGAAGCGCAGCCTGTTCGGCGACATGCACGCGTATGGCGAAGAGGGCGTGCGGTTCTATACGCGCCAGAAGTCGGTGATGCAGCGCTGGCCCCAGAGCATTGCGAAGGGTGCCGAGTTTGCGATGCCCACTGCGAAGTAAGTAGTCGGAACGGAAGGCCAGGAGATCCTGGCCTCCGGGCGTTTGTCGCTTGAACCAGGGCCTTGCCAATGAGGCTTGCCTAACCAACCGGTCGCGCCCCGACCGCCAGCGCTGACCGCGTGCGTGTGACACCAGACAGCAGGATCACCAGCAATGCCGACCCGATCACCGGCACGGCGGCAGCATGAAAGAGTGCACCGTGGCTCCATTCCAGTGCGATCAACTGCCCGCCGACGAGTGGTCCGATGACGGACCCAATGCGCCCGACACCAAGGCTCCAACCGATGCCGGTTGAACGCAGCGCAGTTGGGTAGTAGTGGCCAGCAAGTGCGTTGACCGCGGGCTGGCCGCCGACAACGCAGAATCCGCCTACAAATACGGCTACCAGCAGCCATGGCAGCGCGTGTGCCACGGTGCCAATCAATCCGACGGACACCGCTGCCGTTGCGAAGCAGACAAACAGGACCCTTGCAAAGCCGAACCGCTCGATAAATCCACCTAGCAGCAGCGTACCCACTACGCCCCCTGTGTGGAGCATCGTCCCGACGATGACCGCGGTCGTTGCTTCATAGCCAGCGTCGCGCATCACGGTGGGCAGCCAGTTCGACAGAAAGTAGAGATTGATGAGGTTGAGAAAGCTGGCTGCCCAAAGGATGAGCGTAACGGGCGCGCGGCCAGCGCGGAACAACTCTGCAACCGGCGCCCCGGCGCCGGGTTCTTCTTTCACCATCAAGTGCGTCGACGGATCGATCGACTGGCCCGGCGCACACTTTGCCAGCCAGCGCCGGGCTTGCTCCTGCCGGCCTTTTAGCGCCAGGAACTGAAGCGACTCGGGGAGCGTGGCGAGCATCGCGAGGGCGAGCAGGAGCGGTGCCGCCCCGCCGACCCAGAAGACTGAGTGCCAGCCGAATGCGGGGATCATGGCTGCACTGATGAAGCCGCCGATGGCTGCACCGACCGTGAACCCACACGAGACGAGCATCATCCGCTTGACCCGATGGGCAGGGGCTGAGTATTCGCCAACGAGCGCCATGGCATTTGGCATGATGCAGCCAAGACCTAGCCCGGTGACAAAGCGCACGGCGACTAGCTCCGGGATCGTTGTGGTCAGCGGCGTGACCAGCATGGCGAGGGCGAAAAACAGGGTGGCCCCGATCAGAACCGGGCGCCTGCCGATGCGATCGGCCAGAACTGACAAAAAAAGGGCGCCGAGCAGCATACCGACAAGGCTGGCACTAAACACTGGCCCGAGCGCTGTCTTGGGAACGTTCCATTCGGCGAGCAAGCTCGGGGCAACATACCCCATGGCCTGGGCATCGAAGCCATCGAGAATCAGGCATAGTCCGCACAGCGCGAGCAATAGGAACTGAAAGGCGGGGTTACGCGCTTCGCCCAGCATCTCCTCGACGTCGATCGTTTTGACGGGCGCAACTGGAACGGTCATCGGCAGGTTTCCTTGTGTTGAGGGTGGATCTCGCAGGACCCATTTCTTGTGCGACGTGGATCGATGCCACGTCGCCGGACCATCTTGGTGTCTCGAAGTGCGGGTACGCCAGGCACAGACCTCCTGCCGTCGGCGCATGCCAATGTCGCCAGCAGCAGACGTTGCACGTCCCCCTGGAGGTGCGGCTCGACCAGGCTCCCGCCCGCGTCAAAGCCGCCGCCAAACGCATTGGCAAACTCCTCTGGCTTGTTCAGAAGACCCGACCTTGTCGCCGTATTACGGTCATTGCGGGTCGGTGTACGGATCGGGCGTTGTCACTCGTGCGCCATCCATGAACGAATCGAAGCGGGAAGTCCTGGCGCCATCGGTGAACAGATCCCGCTCGCGAAGACCGTCGTCTGTAAATACATCAGGTTTGCCGACCTTTGCGCCATCCAGAAACGGATCGACTTTGCCGGTGGTGGCGAGCGCGGGCAGGGCTACTGCGGAAATACACAGCACGGCGCCCAGTACTGCAAAGCGTTGCGAAAAATTCATTGTCAAAATCCTTCAAATATGAGTTATGGCAGGTCAAAGCCGGATTCAGTTCGTGGCACGTCGCACCGAAGCTGATCAGCCAATGGCGTGGCTGTTCGATGGGCGGATGCTGGCGATGAAAAGCAGCGCGCCGCACAAGCCGACGTTCTTGAGAAAATGGTTGAGCTGGTTGCTGTAGCTCGCGGCATCGGCATGCCAGAAGGCGTGGAACAGGAATGTGGCGGGCACCACGAATGCCGCCAGCATGGCCGCGGCCCAGCGCGCCTTCCAGCCCAAGACCAGTGCGCTGCCACCCCCAACCTCCGCGGCAATGACCAGCGCCGTCAGTAGCGGTGTCATGGGCAGGCCCATGGCCGCCAGTTTTGCGGATACGCCGGCGAACTGAGTCGCTTTTAGTACCCCGGAGACCAGGAACAGCGCCCCAACCATAGCCTGTCCAATGCGGATGGCAGCTCGGCATTCCTGTTGCTCCAGTTCGGCCAGCTTGGCGCGAAAGCCCATACAACCCTCTCTTCAAATCATGTCGATGGCCGGATCTTAGCGAGCGCGCTGACGTGATGAAATCTTCGCCCGGCACTTCATTTGTGCCAAACGGGCACTAATATTCCTGGCCACATTGACGGCATAATTTCGTCTCATACCGTGGGCGCACTGGTTCCATACACGAAAGGGAAGAGATGAAAGCACCAACGGGCAACCGTCTGGACGCAGTGGAGATGTTCTGCGCCGCCGCAAGAGCACAAAGCTTCACCGCCGCGGCCATCACATTAGGCACCACGCCCTCGGCGATCAGTAAGGCGGTGCAGCGACTGGAGAGCCGGCTAGGCCTCAAGCTATTTGCCCGCACGACCCGGGCCATGCGGCTGACCGATGAAGGGCAGCTTTACTACGACACGTGCCAGCAGGCGCTCGACCGGATCAACGAAACAGAAACCGCATTGACGCGTGAGCAGATCCCACGAGGCGTACTGCGCATCAGCCTTCCATACAGCTACGGCATCAAGCGCGTGATACCCGTGATTGGGCAATACATGGCCCGCTATGGTGAGCGCGTCAACGTCGAGGTTTCGCTAAGCAATGCGCTGGTCGATTTTGTCCGCCAGGACTTCGACATGGCGGTGCGTATCGGTGCAGTCGCCGATTCCCGCCTGGTGGCTCGCCCGCTGCACGAGACCCGGCGGGTTGTGGTGGCGACTCCAGCCTATCTGCGTCGGCATGGCCATCCTCGAAAGCCGGGCGATCTCGCAGGACATCAGTGCATTGGCATGCTCCTGCCAGACACCGGTCGCTGCATGCCGTGGACTTTCCAGTCCGATGACGGCCAATCCAGTGAACTGGCGATTCATCCAAGCCTTGCCTTTGACCATCCCCTGGGCACGATGGCGGCCGTTGCCAGCGGTGCCGGGATCGCCCAGCTGCTTGACTTCACGGTCCAGGAAGAGCTGGAAAGCGGCCGCCTGGTCGAACTGCTTGGCGCCCATCGTGCGCCGGCACAAATGGTTTCTGCGGTGTATCCCGGCCACAGATACGTGCCGGCCAAGGTGCGTACCTTCATCGACTTCCTGCTGGAAGTGCTTTGACATCGTCCCCTCCCTAAAGGGGTCAGGGGTCGCCCCCTTGCCACGAGCCGTTATCGACGGCTTACGGGCCGCCTGCATCGTGCGGAACTTCAACATATCGATATCCGCAAGCCTTCGTTGGTCCCGCCGTCTCCCCGCGATAGCATCCTCCTTCCCTACATGCATCGCCCCTGCGGCCCCCTCTCATGTCCCTGTCGTTACCCCGCCGCCTGGTTGCCACCCTGGCAGTCTCCCTCCTCAGCCTGAATGCCGCGTGGGCAGATGCCACGCTCGACCGGATCAAGCAGCGGGGCAAGGTCACGATCGGCGTTGCCGCCAGTGGCGGCCCCTTCGGCTCGGTCGATCCCGCCACACAACAACTGGTCGGCTGGAACCCGGAGCTGGCGCGCGATCTTGCCAAACGGCTCGGTGTGGAAGCCGAACTGGTTCACGTGCAGCCGTCGAACCGCGTGCAGTTTCTGCAGCAGGGCAAGGTCGACCTGCTGATCGCATCGATGGAACTGAATCCCGAGCGCGGCGAGCTGCTCTCGTATGCACCGACGCCGTTCTACCGCGTCGGCGGCACCGCAGCCGTGCTCAAGCGCAGCGGCATCCGGCAATGGGAGGACCTGCGCGGCAAGACTGTCTGCGCGTCGCAAGGCAGCAGCTATATCAAGCCACTGCAGGAGCAATACGGCGCGCAAGTGCGCGGCTACAAGACTGCCGCTGAATCGCTGCTGGCACTGCGCGGCGGCCAATGCGTCGCCGCCGTGCACGACGCCACGCTGATCCACCCGCAGTTGCGCAGCAACCCGGAATGGGCCGACTATGCCGCGCCGATCGCCACCGAGATCCTGCCTGCGCCGTCCGTGATCTGGGCCCGCAAGGGTGAGGCCGACACCGTCGCCGTGGTCGACAAGGTCGTGCAGGAGTGGCATCGCTCAGGCTGGCTGATCGCCACCGAGAAGCGCCTTGGCATCACCCCGCCGCAGCCCGTGCTGGTCGAACTCCAGGCGCGCTTCAAGAACCCTTCCTGACGCAGCATGAACGATAGCTGGCTGGCCGCCGCGGTGGCGGCACTCAAGCCTTTGGGCCTGAACTACGCTTTCGCGCTCGACGTCGGCGAGCGTACCGCCTTCTTGCGCGGCCTGGTCGTGACGCTGCAGTTGTGCCTGCTGACGATCCCCTGCAGCCTGCTCGCCGGCATCGCACTGGCGGCGATGCTGACTTCCGGCAGGCGCCTCCTGGTCGCGCCGGCGCGCGCCTTTGTCGAGCTGACGCGCAACACGCCGACCCTGGTGCAGCTCTACTGCGCATTCCTGGTGCTGAACATGCTGATCACGCAGCATATGAACGGTCGTGACATGAGCAATCCGCTCACGCCCCTGTTCTGGGTGGTGCTGGTGGTATCGCTGCACAAGGCCGTATTCCACGCCGAGGCGCTGCGCGCGGGCATCGAGGCGGTGCCGCGCATTACGCTCGAGGCGGCGCGTTCGCTCGGATTCTCGCGGCGCCAGCTGCTGTGGCAGGTCGAGCTGCCGCTGGCGCTGCGCTTTGCGCTGCCGGCGCTGGTCAACAACCTGGTCGACCTGGTGAAGATGACCGCGGTGGCCTCGGCCATTGCGGTCGGGGACGTGACCTACGAAGCGATCATGATCTGGACCCAGCGCGACAACGTGCTTGAACTGCTGCTGCTGATCCTGGCCTGGTTCGGCCTGCTGACCTGGCTGGTCAGCCGCGCCGGGCAATGGCTTGAACACCGCCTGAGGATGCCCGGCTATGGCCAGTGAGAACGTGCTTCTTCCCGTCGGCGGCCAACCGGGGCCCTGGCTGCGCGTGCTGCGCGACCCGTGGACCGCCGGCCTCGCCGCGGTCGCCGCGCTGCTGCTGTACTGGACCGTCACGGGCAGCACGCCGGCGGCGCTGCGCAGCCTGTGGACCTGGTCGCCTGCCTTGCTGCGCGGCCTGTGGGCCAATATCGAGATCAGCGTGCTGGCCATGGCGCTGGGCAGCGCCGCCGGCCTGGTGATCGGCGCGCTGTCGCTGTCGTCGGCACCGGCGCTGCGGCTGCTCACGCGTGCCTGGGTGCAGGCGTTCCGCAATGCGCCGGTGCTGGTCCTGGTTTATTTCACGACCTACGTGTTTCCGTTCGAGCTGCACCTGTCGCACTGGACCGTGCCGTTCCCGGACTGGATCAAGGTCGTGCTGGGCCTGGCGCTGCCGGCGAGCGCCATCGTCGCCGAGATCTTCCGCGGCGCGATCCAGTCCATTCCGAGCGCGCAATGGGAAGCGGCACAGTCGCTCGCGTTCCGGCGCAGCCAGATCTTCCGGCTGATCGTGCTGCCGCAATGCCTGCGCCGCATGCTGCCGCCGTGGATGAACCTGTACGCCAGCATCACCATGAGCACCTCGCTGGCCTCGCTGGTCGGCGTGCATGACGTGGTGGAGACCGCGCAGGTCGCCAGCAACACCGTGGCGCGCACCGACTTCACCACCCTGGTCTATTTCACCCTGCTCGTCCTGTTCTTTGCCTATTGCTACCCGATTGCGCGCGCCACGCGTGCGCTGGAACGCCGCCATGAACGCCACTGAGTCCTTCCTGCGCCGAGACCCCGGCACGGCCGCCGAGCCACTGGCCGCGCCGCTGGTCGCCCTGCACGACGTCCACCTGCGCTTTGGCGACAACGCGGTGCTCAACGGCATCGACGTGGAAGTCCGGCGCGGCGAGGCCGTTACCATCATCGGCCCGTCCGGTTCCGGCAAGAGCACCATCCTGCGCTGCATCACCGGCCTGCTGCGTCCGCAGCGCGGCAAGATCCGCGTGGACGACACCGCCGTGGAGACGCTGCACAGCGAAGACGAGCTGATTGCACTGCGCAAGCGCGTGGGCTTCGTGTTCCAGCAGTACAACCTGTTCCCGCACCTGACGGTGCTGGAAAACCTGGTGATCGCACCGACCCGCGTGGTCGGCCGCGCGCGCGCCGAAGCCGAGCCCGAGGCGCACGAACTGCTGGCCCGCGTGCGCCTTTCCGGCAAGGCCAATGCCTACCCGGGCGAGCTGTCCGGCGGCCAGCAGCAGCGGGTGGCGATCGCCCGGGCGCTGGCGATGCGCCCCGAACTGATCCTGTTCGACGAAGTGACTTCGGCGCTCGACCCCGAGACGGTGGGCGAGGTGCTGACCGTGATCCGCGAGCTGGTCGAGGACGGCATGACCTGCGTGCTGGTCACGCACGAGATGCGCTTCGCGGCCGAGATCAGCGACCACATCTATTTCACCGAGGCCGGCCGGATCGTCGAACACGGCCCGCCGGAACAGATCTTCGGCAATCCGGTGCACGAGCGCACCCGCGCCTTCCTGCGCCGCGCGCTGGGTGCGATCCCGCGCCTGCCGGCCGGCTTCGACGCAGCCTTCGCCTCGACGCCTTCCCCGCTTTCCGCTGACGGAGTCCCGCAATGACCATTCCCTCCCCTGAAGCGCGCCGGAGCGCGCGCCGCGACGCCGTGGCCGCGGCGCTGGCCGACATCCGCCACCTGGCCGCAGGCCAGCCCGACCGCGACGCGCTCGCGGCGATCGCCGGGCGGCTGCAGGCGCTGGCCGCGCAACGCACGCTGTTCACGCATGAGGACTTTCCCGCGCCGCCTGCGGACGCGGGCATCGGGGCATCGACGCGCTACCGTCTCAACCCCGATGACGGCGAAGGCGCCATTGCGCTGTACCTGAACGCGATCAACCCGGGCAAGACCACGATCCCGCACAACCACGACACCTGGGCGGTGATCGCCGCGGTCGAGGGGCGCGAGCTCAACCGCGTCTACCGCCGCACCGATGATGGCAGCGACCCGGCCTTCGCGCGGCTCGAGCTGGCGCGGGAGCTCACCGTCGAGCCCGGCACGCCGATCGCATTCCTGGCCGACGACCTCCACAGCATCCACGTGATCGGCGATACCCCGACGCTGCACTTCCACTGCTACGGCCGGCCCCTGGAAACGCTGACCGGGCGCTACGGCGTGCGCCCGGAGACGGGCGAGATCGTGAACTACAACGCCACGCAGATGCAGCCGAGCAAGGTGGCCGCATGAGCGGCGGCGGCAAGCATACGCGGCTGCTGCATGCCGGCGCGCCGCTGCTGCGCGACGGCGCGGGGCCGGTGAACGTGCCGGTGGTGAGGACCAGCACCGTTCGCTTCGCCAGCCAGCGGGAACTGGACGAGCGCCATCACCGCCGCGCCGCCGGCGAGCGCGTCGCCACATATGGCCGCCACGGGCTGGATACGCACCAGGCGCTGGAAGATGCGCTGTGCACGCTGGAAGGCGGCCACCGCGCGTTCCTGGCGCCGTCGGGGCTGTCGGCGATCACGCTGGTGTTGCTCGGGCTGCTCGGACCGGGCGAGCATGCGCTGGTTTCCGACAGCGTCTACGCGCCGTTGCGGCGCGTGGACAAGACGCTGCTGCAGCGCCTGGGCATCACGGTCCGGTACTTTTCGCCGGCGCGCGATGACCTGGCGGCGCTGATCCGACCCGACACGAAGCTGGTGTACCTGGAATCGCCAAGCTCGCTGCTGTTCGAAGTGCTGGACCTGCCGCGGCTGACGGCCATCGCGCGCGCACGAGGCGTGCCCGTCGCGGTGGACAACACCTGGAGCGGCGGCTGGTTCCTGCAGCCGCTGCGCCTGGGCGCCAATATCTCGATCCAGGCCGCGACCAAGTACATCGCCGGCCATTCAGACGTGATGCAGGGCGCGGTCGTGGTCGACAGCCCGGCGCTGGCCAAGCGCATCGCCACTGCCCACGAGGCACTCGGCCTCGCCATCGGCGCCGACGACGCCTACCTGGCGCTGCGCGGCCTGCGCACACTGCCGGTGCGCCTGGCGCAGCACCAGCGCAACGCGACCGAGATCGCGCAATGGCTGCAGCGGCATCCGCAGGTGAGCCGCGTGTTCTACCCCGCGCTGCCCGAGGATCCCGGACATGCACTGTGGCAGCGCGACTTCAGCGGCGCCAGCGGGCTGGTCTCGTTCGCCTTGCGCGGGGCCGATGCCACCACTGCTGCCGCTTTCGTCGACGCACTGCATCTGTTTGCGATCGGGGCCTCATGGGGCGGCTACGAGAGCCTCGCGCTGATCGCTGCACCCGAACGACTGCGCGAGCACAGCGCATGGCAAGGCAGCGCGCCGGTAGTGCGGCTGCATGTGGGCCTCGAAGACACGCAAGACCTGTTGGCCGACCTCGACCAGGCCTTTCACCGGAGCATTTCCTGATATATGAGCGATCCCGATCAAGCCGCCCGCGAAGCGCTGCGCCTGCTGGGGCCGGCGCCCGAGAACTGGGTCCCGCAGCGTGACGGCTTCGACCACAACGTGCTGGTCGTCGGCGGCGGCCAGGGCGGCAGCGCCTTTGCGTTCGCGCTGCGCCGCGCCGGCATCGGCGGCGTCTCGGTCATCGACGCGGCCCCTGCCGCCGCGCAGGCCGGCGTCTGGCGGACGCGGGCCCGCATGCACAAGCTGCGCACCCTGAAGAACCTGGTCGGGCCCGAGCTCGGCGTCACGGCCCTCGGCTTCCAGGCGTGGTACGAAGCCCGCCATGGACGGGAAGCCTATGCCGCGCTCGACCGCATTCCACGCACCGAGTGGGCGGCTTACCTCGACTGGTTCCGCCACTTCCTCGACATCGACGTGCGCTACGGCACCCGGCTGGCTGACGTCGCGCCGCTGGACGACGCCCCGGTGCCGGGCCTGTCTGTGCAGCTCGTCGTCGATGGCCAGTTGCGGACCGAGACCACGCGCAAGCTGGTGCTGGCCAACGGCGTGGCCGGCAACGGCGCACCCGTGCTGCCGTCATTCCTGCGGCCGGTGGTAGCGGCCGAACTGGCCGCGCACACCGCCGATGCCATCGACTTCCCCGCGCTATCGGGCAAGACCGTGGCGGTCATCGGGGCCGCGGCCTCGGCCTTCGATGCGGCGGCCGTGGCGCTCGAGGCCGGTGCCGCCGCGGTGCACCTGTTCGCGCGCCGCGACCATATCGCCGCGCGCGCCGTGATCAAGCCGCGCGCCTACGCCGGCTTCTACGACAACTTCCCGGCGCTGCCCGACGCGCACCGCTGGCGTCATGCCGTGCGCTATCGCCGGGCCGGGTCTACGCCACCGGCGGATGCGCTCAGCCGCGTGCTGGCCCATGACCGTTTCCACCTGCACCTGGCTTCCCCGTGGGAAACGGCGCGGATTGAGGGCGGCCGTGTGCTTGCGAACGTGAACGGCCAGGAATTCGCCTTCGATTTTGTCATCGCCGGCACCGGCTACAGCACCGACCCGGCGCAGCGCCCGGAACTCGCGCGCATTGCCCCGCTGGTCGCGCGCTGGCGCGATCGCTATGCGCCCGCTTCCGACGAGCGCGACGATGCGCTGGCCGCCTCTCCCTATCTCGGCAGCGGCCTGGAGTACCTCGAGAAGACGCCAGGATCCGCACCGTGGCTGGGGGCGATTCACATATTCAACCCCGCCGGGTTCGCCAGCCAGGGCCTGCCCCTTGGCGAACTCCCTAGCATGCGGCGCGATATCCCGGCCGCCGTGCGGCGCATCAGCGAGGACTTGTTCCTGGCCGACCTTGATCTGCACGAGGCCCGCGCGCGCGCCGACGTCGCGCCGGACTTCGGCCCCGAGCTGTATGCCGGGGCGGTCTGGCGCGAATAAGGCGGCGGATTGCACCGGACTCGGACTACTTCGCGGCGAATTGCCGCTGCAACTGCACCAGCAGCGGCGAGCGCGGCACCAGGTCGAGCTGCGCCTCGAGCGCCAGCGGCCAGCCGGAGCCATGCAGGCGCCGGATAACCTGATCTACGGTGTAATGTCTGTTCAGTTAAGCACCGTCGGTCCATGCGAATACCCATTGCTTGCATCGCTCGCCCTTCGAGCAGTGTTGCGGCCCCTGCTTGACGATGCTTGATGGCCTTTCGATGCGGTTTTCATTTGGTCGTTGTTGGGGGGCTCACGCTGCGGTTTTGGCATCCTGGGTCGATGATCGAGGGCTCGCGTTGCTGGTGATATGTTGTCGCTGTTGAACCGCTGGGTTCCGCCCTCCTGGGCGGGTCACTTTTTGTCCGAGCGACAAAAAGATGGAATGAACGCGCCCCGGCCTTCCGATCAAAGGCGCAGTTCAGCTGTGCATCCGGGGAAACGGGACAGGGGTAGGCGGGTCCCCCCATCACGAAACGGCATCGATGTGCCAGAGTGGGAGTGTTACCAACCACGCGAGGATGGAGGGACCCGAGATGAATACTACGACTTACGGTCTGGACATTGCAAAGACTGTCTTCCAGCTCTATTGGGTCGAGCCTTCGGGCAAGTGTTTCAACCGCCGCTTCAGCCGGCCCAAGCTGCTGGAGTTCCTCGCGAATCGCGAGCCCGGACGTATCGCGCTCGAAGCATGTGGTAGCGCGCACTGGTGGGCCCGCCAACTGCAAGCCTTGGGCCATGAGCCGGTGCTGCTGCACGCCAGGTACGTGCGACCGTTCGTGCAGACGAACAAGACCGATGCGGCCGATGCCAAGGCTATCTGGACTGCAGCCCAGCAGCCGGGCATGCCGATCGTGGCCCCAAAGACCGAGTCCCAACAGTGCGTACTTGGCCTGCACGCCATGCGCCAACTGCGCGTGAAAATGCGCACTATGCTGGTCAACCAGCTGCGCGGCACGTTGTTTGAGTTCGGGATCCGGATCCGTCCCGGGCTGCGAGCTGGCCTGCAGGAAATCGTGCAACGAATGGACGAACTCGAACAGAACGTGCCGCCCTTGCTGTTCGAGTTCGTGCGCGAACAATTGCAAAGCATCGAACGGCTCGATCAAGAGATAGCTCGCCTGGATCAACGCATTGATGCCTGGGGTCGGCAGAATCGGGCTTGCAAAACGATTTTGGCCATTCCCGGCATCGGCATGCTTACCGCCACGGCCATGGTCGCCACCATTGGCGACGCGCACACCTTCAAGTCCGGGCGCCAACTGGCGGCTTATCTTGGCCTGGTGCCCAAACAGACCGGCACCGGCGGCAAGGTCTGGCTCGGTGGCATCAGCAAACGCGGCGACCCCTACCTGCGCACCTTGCTGATTCACGGCGCTCGGGTGGTGCTGAGTCATCTGCGCAGAAAGAACCAGCCCGGCTGGAGCCTGATGCTCGCACAGCGACGGCCGAAAAACGTCGCGGCTGTTGCCCTGGCCAACAAGACGGTGCGTACCATCTGGGCCCTGTTGGCCCACGACCGAACCTATGACCGAGACTATGTCTCGGTCAGGCCTGCCTAACGGCAGGCAGAGCTAGCAAGGAAGGAACCCGTCCACAGGTTGCGACGGTAATGTCAGCGTGATGGCAAAACAGGTTGGACCGCGGGAGTGCAAGCCCAATTGGTTCCTGGTGCTCAAGCACGGCAAAAAGATAGGGACACTCCCGGCGAAATCCATCAGGGCCTGCAGGCCTGGCCTGCACCGCAAGGCCGGATATAAGTCTGCAGCCAATCCTGTCCAAGCCTGATGTTGGCTTTACCTTGCAAACCGGGGCGCGTTCATATAAGGAACCAAAAAGCGCGTCGCCTGAGCGGCTGGCTATCAAGGAGGCGGCGTTGGTGGTACGGGCGGCAGTGCTTTCCGTTTCTATGGGGTCAGCCGTTCGAGCCTGCTACGCGAGGTGAGTCAGTGGGAGTGCCTTGCGAAGGCCCACTTTTGAACGATCCCCATGCCGGGCGTAGGCCGCCTTCTAACACGGGCATCACGTCAACGCCTTCGGCTGCGCTGCGCGCGGCGCATCAGCTGGGGCGAGGCGCTCGCGCCGGGGAGTGCATCGCTGCGCTCGCACAGCGCCGACGCCGGTCACGGGCTCAAGAACAATCGCGGAGTAAAACGCTGTCGGTGGGTCTGCCACCATTGGGCGCCGCGCGAAGCGCAGCCGAAGGCGTTGATGCGATATGGTGGTAAGCAGGCGGCCTACACCCTGCATGGGGATCGTTCAAAAGTCGGTGTACGCAGGCACCGTCACTCACTCACCTGGCGTAGCAGGGTCGAACCGCGACCACGCCTCACGGAAACCAAAGCCGCCCATACCACCAGAAGCGTCACCTTGATAGCCAGCCGCTCAGGCGACGCGCTTTTTGGTTCCTTATATGAACGCGCCCCGGTTTGCAAGGTAAAGCCAACATCAGGCTTGGACAGGATTGGCTGCAGACTTATATCCGGCCTTGCGGTGCAGGCCAGGCCTGCAGGCCCTGATGGATTTCGCCGGGAGTGTCCCTATCTTTTTGCCGTGCTTTGAGCGCCAGGAACCAATTGGGCTTGCACTCCCGCGGTCCAACCTGTTTTGCCATCACGCTGACATTACCGTCGCAACCTGTGGACGGGTTCCTTCCTTGCTAGCTCTGCCTGCCGTTAGGCAGGCCTGACCGAGACATAGTCTCGGTCATAGGTTCGGTCGTGGGCCAACAGGGCCCAGATGGTACGCACCGTCTTGTTGGCCAGGGCAACAGCCGCGACGTTTTTCGGCCGTCGCTGTGCGAGCATCAGGCTCCAGCCGGGCTGGTTCTTTCTGCGCAGATGACTCAGCACCACCCGAGCGCCGTGAATCAGCAAGGTGCGCAGGTAGGGGTCGCCGCGTTTGCTGATGCCACCGAGCCAGACCTTGCCGCCGGTGCCGGTCTGTTTGGGCACCAGGCCAAGATAAGCCGCCAGTTGGCGCCCGGACTTGAAGGTGTGCGCGTCGCCAATGGTGGCGACCATGGCCGTGGCGGTAAGCATGCCGATGCCGGGAATGGCCAAAATCGTTTTGCAAGCCCGATTCTGCCGACCCCAGGCATCAATGCGTTGATCCAGGCGAGCTATCTCTTGATCGAGCCGTTCGATGCTTTGCAATTGTTCGCGCACGAACTCGAACAGCAAGGGCGGCACGTTCTGTTCGAGTTCGTCCATTCGTTGCACGATTTCCTGCAGGCCAGCTCGTAGCCCGGGACGGATCCGGATCCCGAACTCAAACAACGTGCCGCGCAGCTGGTTGACCAGCATAGTGCGCATTTTCACGCGCAGTTGGCGCATGGCGTGCAGGCCAAGTACGCACTGTTGGGACTCGGTCTTTGGGGCCACGATCGGCATGCCCGGCTGCTGGGCTGCAGTCCAGATAGCCTTGGCATCGGCCGCATCGGTCTTGTTCGTCTGCACGAACGGGCGCACGTACCTGGCGTGCAGCAGCACCGGCTCATGACCCAAGGCTTGCAGTTGGCGGGCCCACCAGTGCGCGCTGCCACAGGCTTCGAGCGCGATACGTCCGGGCTCGCGATTCGCGAGGAACTCCAGCAGCTTGGGCCGGCTGAAGCGGCGGTTGAAACACTTGCCCGAAGGCTCGACCCAATAGAGCTGGAAGACAGTCTTTGCAATGTCCAGACCGTAAGTCGTAGTATTCATCTCGGGTCCCTCCATCCTCGCGTGGTTGGTAACACTCCCACTCTGGCACATCGATGCCGTTTCGTGATGGGGGGACTCGCCTACCCCTGTCACGTTTCCCCGGATGCACAGCTGAACTACCGGCGCCTTTGATCGGAGGGCCGGGGCGCGTTCATTCCATCTTTTTGTCGCTCGGACAAAAAGGGACCCGCCCAGGAGGGCGGAACCCAGCGGTTCAACAGCGACAACATGTCACCAGCAGCGACCAGCCCGTCGAGCATCGACCAGATGCAATTCCCAGCCAACTCTCACCGCCCAAGAGAGCCCGTGTCGTCGAAGCCTTATCTGAACGGCATCATGATCGACGGTGTCCTTGTCGCCCTTGCGCCCCCACGCCACCTGCGGCGCGGGATCGACTTCATCAGGTAGCACGGCATAGTCGCGCCATTGCGGATCCCTGGCCACCAGATGGTTCAGGGTCAGGCGCCGTCATGCCCGGTTCCCGGAACTGGCCTCTTGCCCTCGCGCCAGCGCCTCGCTGCCACCGGCAGTCCCCCGCTCGTCCAACAGCCGAATGCCGATATCGCCTTCGCGTTCGAGCTGGGCGACCAGCCCGACTTCCCAGTCCAGGTACGCCTGGAAGCCGGCATCGCGTTGTGCCGTGTCGCTGTGCTGGTAAGGGCTGAACCAGTGATCGTCGGCGCCGGTCAGCACGCCCTGCGCGCCGCTGCCGGTAGCCAGGCCGGCCGCGACCCAGGCCTGCGTGCCGCCGGACAGCGCACGCACATCGCGGCCGGTGCGCGCGGCCAGCTCGGCCGCGACAATGCGCGCCAGCACGCCGTCGGACGAAGTCACCAGCACCGCCTTCTCGGCCGGCAATCCGGCGACGATGCCTTCGAGCCGGTCCGGCACCGCGAACTGCGCGCCGGCGATGTGGCGCTTCTCGTAGGCAACACGACGCTCGACGTCGAAGATGCGTGCCAGGCCAGCCTTGAACAGGGCATCGGCCTGCAGTGGCGAGACCTGCCGTGCCGGCGGCTGCGATGACAGCACGCGCAGCGGCTCAGGCCCGGTCTCTACCTCGGCATGCGGCGGTGGCGCGTACACGAACACCTCGTGCGCGCCGAGCTGCGCGAGCCACGCCGCGGTGGTCAGCGCCCGCACGCCATCCCAGTCGGCCAGCACAATGCGAGCATGGCGCGTCGCCGCGTATTCGTCGGTGGCTTGCACCAGCTGCCCGCCCGGCGCCCAGCGCCACCCCGGCAGGTGACCGGCCTCATACTCGGCGCGGGTGCGCACGTCGAAGCGATACAAGGTGCGCAGGCCCGCCCTGCTCTCGTCTTCAAAGGCGGCCAGCTTGCCGGCATCGATGCGCTGCACACCGGCACGCGCAGCGACGGCCGCGGCGCGCGCGCGGGCGCTCGCTCGCGCGTCTTCTGCGGGCTCCGGCAGCGGCGTGTGCCGGCCATGGGACAGTGCGCGCCCGGCGAGCAGCCAGGCCATGGTCCCGTCCTTGAGCGAAACTACGCGGTTAGGCAAACCCGCGTCAATCAGCGTCTGGGCGCCGACGATGCTGCGCGTGCGGCCGGCGCAGTTCACCACGACCAGCGTCTCCGGCCGGGGCGCCAGCTCACCGATGCGATAGACCAGTTCCGCGCCGGGCAGGCTGTGCGCGAACGGCAGGCTGAAGTCGGCAAATTCCTCGGTGGTGCGGCTGTCGACGACGACGATGTCATCACCGCGTTCAATGCGCTGCTGCAATTCGTCGGCACTGATCCACGGGGTGTGCCGGCGGTGCTCGATCACTTCACCGAAAGCCTTGCTCGGGACATTGCTGCCGCTGAACAACTCGAAACCCGCGCGCGCCCAGCCGGCCGTGCCGCCAGCCAGCACAGACACGTTGCGCCAGCCCAGGCGCACGAGCTTGGAGGCTGCCTGGTGTGCCAGGCGGTCGCCGTCCGCGCCGGCATCGGTCAGCACAACGCGCGCGTCACGACGCGGCACCAGGCGGTCGATCAGCAGCTCCAGGCGCCACAGCGGCGCGGAGGCCGCAAGCAGCAGGTGGCCACGCACGAAGACGCCAGTCTCGCGCACGTCAAGCAACGCGATCTCCTCGCCGTCGGCGAGTGCGGCTTTCAGTGACGCCGATTCGATAACGGGGTGAGCGATGTGCCTGGGCGGCCCGAAATGCCGGTAACTGCCGCCTGCTGTGCTTTCGAACACCACCCGCCCGCTGAGCCGCTCCAGCGCCAGGCCATAGAAATGAAGATGCAGGCCCGGCTCGCTGCCCGTCAGCTCGATCGTGTGCACGTCGTCGGGCAGCAGCGTGACCGAAGTTCCAGCTACGACGTCACTACGGCCGGTCTCGACCAGCGCGTCGCGGTCCGGATCATCGGTCGGCTCGCGACGATAGAACACGTTGCGCTCGCTGCCGCCAATGCCGGCAATGATGGCCCACGTGGTGTGATCGTGCGGCGGCTGCGCCTTGCCTGGCAATCCTGCGGAAATGTAGAGCGCGTAGCGGCCGTCGCGATCCTCCACCAAGCGATAGACCTGGGCGGGGTTGTCGGGTGAGACCGGGAAATGTTCCGCCGGGAACAGTTCGCGCTGCAGGCCCAGGCGCTCCAGGGCGCGCGCGACTGGCTGCAGTGCCTCGCGGCCGGCATGCGGCGCAACCTCCAGCAGGCGCTTCGCCTCGGTGATGAAAGCGGTCACGGCCGCATGGCGGCGGCTGGCAATGTCGTTGCCGGCCGGCAGGGGAAGGGAGAGTGTCAGAGCGTTCATGCGACGACTCTATCAGCGGCTGTCGCGCTCGCAAAAGAAGGCATCCGAGTATCGACATGCACGAAGCATCCATCGCCGGGCGCATCGCCCACGGGGCGTTCGGGGCGGGGTACCGCATATGCATAGGCTCAAAGATTCGTTGGTCGGCGGGGTCCGGCGTCATAGGCTTTCTGACCAATCCAGCCGCAGGCACGCAGATGCCCGGATTGCCCGCTGGCACCCTCTTCGAGATCCTCGCAATGCTCCGCCGTATCCTGCTTCGCGCCTTCCTTGGTCTTTCCGCCGCCGCACTCGTCGGCGTACCCAGCACGGTTCACGCCGTGGATTCCGCCACGAGTTTTCCCACGCGCCCCGTCCGCATCGTGGTCCCGGTCGCGCCGGGCGGCAGTGCCGACAAGCTGGCGCGCACGCTGGCGCTCCGGCTCGGAGAAAAATGGCACCAGCCCGTCGTGGTCGAGAACGTGGTGGGGGCCAGCGGCACCATCGGGGCCGCACAGGTCGCCAAAGCCAGGCCCGACGGGCATGTGCTCTTGCTCGGCGGTGAAGGCGTCACGCTCAATGCTTCGCTGTTCAAGACCCTGCCCTACGATGCCAGCCAGGCCTTTCGCGGCGTCAGCAAGGCCGTGGTGAATCCGCAGATCCTGGTAGTCAGGCCCGATCTGGGCGTACGCGGCTTCCAGGACTACGTTGCACTCGCGCGCCGCAAGCCGGGCGAGATCTCGCTCGGGCTGCCCGGCAATGGCGGCATCGCCCACGTGGCCCACGAGATGCTCTCGCGCCAGCTCGGCATCAAGGTCAACTACATTCCCTATGCCGGCGGGGCTCCCGCTACGGTGGACCTGCTGGGCGGCCATATCGACGCCACCCTGATCACCCTGGCGGCCGTGACAGACTACGTGCGCGCCGGCCGCCTGGTCCCGCTTGCCGTCACCACGCCATATCGCTCCAAAGCATTGCCGCAGGTCCCGACCCTGGCCGAGGCCGGCGCCACCGGCTTCGCCGTGGAAAGCTGGCAGGGACTGCTGGCGCCCGCCGCAACGCCGACTGCCGTGGTCGAGCGCATCAATCGTGATGTGGCCGCGGTCCTCAACGAAGCCAGCACCCGCAGCCAACTCGAAGAAGCAGGCTATGTGGTCGTCGCCTCTTCGGCCCAGGAGCTGGATGCGACGCTGGCGCGCGACTTGCCCAAGAACGCTGCGGTCATCGCGGCTTCCGGAATTGCCCTGCGCTGACCGCTTCCGCGACTTTTACGACGGTGCCGACGGCTCGCCGCGGGGGCCACGGCTTTCGTTGTCCGCCCGAAATCACGGCTATGCTGAAAAGCGAGCCATGCCTCATGCCGCGCGCAAGGAGGGTTATGGACCTTCTCGACTGGATCACCGCCATTGGCGCCGTCGTTCTCGTGTTTGCGGCGCTGCGTTACCCCATTTACCCGCCTGGCATGTACAACAGGAAGGAAGACAAGCGCACCGGCCGGCGGACGAGGTGAATAGCCAGCCGCTTGGCCGATGCGCCTTCAAGTGCCTGATATGCCACGTCAAAACTCTCCTTGCCTGCTCGTTGTATATGCAACATAATCCCCCGCATGACTTCAGACGTTCAACACAAAGAGGCTGACGAGGTGACCGGCGAGATCACGCGGAACTGCCTGCTTACGCGCACACGGCAGATCTCCCGGGTCCTGACCGCGGTCTATGACCAGGAGCTGCGGCCGTTTGGCATCAACGCTCCCCAGTTCACTTTGCTCGTACTCGTCACGGAGCTCGGTCCAATCAGCCGGGCCGACCTCGGGCGCAGGAACCATCATGAGCGCTCGACGCTGACCAGGAACCTGCAACCGCTGATCGAGCAAGGGTGGCTTGCCGAAGGATCCCCCGGCGACGATGGTCGCATTCGACCGCTGTCGGTGACGGCGGAGGGCAAGGCATTGCTCCGCAACGCTGCGCCCGCATGGTCGGCTGCGCAAGCAAAAGCCAGGGCACTGCTGGGCGAGGACGGGGCCAGCGCGATCATGGCCATCGCGAAAGAGCTGCCGCGCCGCATGAGCTGAATTTTTTTGTCATTAATGTTGCATATGCAACATGTAAGTCCCGGGGCTTTCATGTCCCGCTTCGCAAAAATCGGAGATTGCTATGAAAGTTGTCAAAGCCGCAGCAGTGCAAATAAGCCCCGTCCTCTACAGCCGTGAAGCCACGGTCGAGAAGGTCGTGCGCAAGATCCACGAGCTTGGCCAGCAGGGGGTGCAGTTCGCCACCTTCCCGGAGACCGTGATCCCGTACTACCCGTACTTTTCCTTCGTCCAGACCCCCTGGCAGATTATTGTCGGACCTGAGCATCTGAAGTTGCTCGACCAGGCAGTGACCGTGCCATCCCCCGCTACCGACGCGATCGGCGAAGCGGCCAGGCAGGCGGGCGTGGTGGTGTCCATCGGCGTCAATGAGCGTGACGGCGGCACCCTCTACAACACGCAGCTGCTCTTCGATGCCGATGGCACCTTGATCCAGCGCCGCCGCAAGATCACGCCCACGCATTTCGAGCGCATGATCTGGGGCCAGGGCGACGGGTCGGGCCTGCGCGCCGTCGACAGCAAGGTTGGTCGCATTGGCCAGTTGGCGTGCTGGGAGCATTACAACCCGCTCGCGCGGTACGCCATGATGGCCGACGGCGAGCAGATCCATTCGGCCATGTATCCGGGCTCCATGTTCGGCGAGCCGTTTGCCCAAAAGATCGAAATCAATATCCGGCAGCATGCGCTGGAGTCTGCGTGCTTCGTCGTCAACGCGACGGCCTGGCTGGACGCCGATCAGCAGGCGCAAATCATGAAGGACACGGGCTGCGAGATCGGTCCGATCTCGGGCGGTTGCTTCACCGCGATCGTGGCACCTGATGGCACTTTGCTGGGCGAACCCCTGCGCGCTGGTGAAGGCGAGGTCATCGCCGATCTCGACTTCACGCTGATCGACAAGCGCAAGCAATTGATGGACTCGCGCGGCCACTACAGCCGGCCGGAATTGCTCAGCCTCCTGATCGATCGCACACCCACTGCGCACGTTCACGAACGCGCTGCGCACCCCAGATCAAATGCCGGACAAAGCCCGGACGATCTGCGCACGACCGTTGGCTGAGCACAGGCGCCGCCCGACCTTCCCTTCTTTGAACACCACGAGACGATGACAATGGACTCCACACATGACCGCCCTATCCTCCTAACCGGAGTGATGGCAGATCTTCATACGCAGGGCCGGTACGACCGTATGACTGACGACCTGTCCAGGCTCGCAGGCAAGGCGCCGACGGGCATGCATGACTTCGTCAAGCGCCATGCCGCGGAATTCACCGCCTGACGCCCCCGCCTAGCGGCTCAGCCCGCGCGCCTCGATCGCCCACACCGCCTCGATGCGCTCGCCGCGCACGCAGACATAGGCATCGTGCAGGTTGACGGTCGGGTCGCAATGACCCGGCACCAGCCACAGCTTCTCGCCGAGCAGAGTCGTGCTCTCGACCTCGCTGACCTCCAGCACGCCGTGCTCGTCGTTGGCCGCGGCATAGTTCAGCGCCCCTTCGGCGTCGCGCGGCCAGACGTGCGGCAGGCCGGAATCCACCGCCACGGACTTGAGCCCGACATCGCAGACCGCCACGCCGGGGCGCGCGGCGCTCATCACGGTGGCGGCGACAAACAGCGCGTGCAGCGGCTGCAGCGCGCCCTGCCATTCGATGGCGCCATAGTGGCCGTCGAGAAACAGGTACGAACCCGGCTGGATCTCGGTATAGACGCCGCTCGCCAGGTCGAATTCCGCGGTGCCGGTGCCGCCGCCGGTTACCACCGGGCAGCGCAGGCCGCGCGCTTCGAGCTGGCGCACATAACCAGCGGTGGCCTCGGCGGCCCGCTGTGCGGCCTCGCGCCGCTGGGCCCAGGCTTCGATATGCTGCACGCCGCCGTGATAGCCCTGCAGGCCGCCGAAGCGCAACGCCTTCTGGCCGTCGATGGCCTCCACCAGCGCCAGCAGTTCGTCCGCGCTGGCAACACCGCAGCGGCCCTGGCCCACATCCACCTCCGGCAATACCACGATGCGCACGCCGGCGCGCGCGGCGGCGGCGCCGATCTCTTGCACCTGCCGCACGTCGTCGACGCAGACCGACAGCCGCGTATGCGCGGCCAGCTCGGCCGCCATCGCGGCCTTGTCCGGGCCGATGAACTCGTTGCTCAGGTGGATGCTGCCGATACCGGCGGCAACGAAGGGATAAGCCTCCGACAGCTTCTGGCAGCAGATGCCGACCGCGCCGGCGGCCACCTGCCGCTCGGCAATCGCCACCGACTTGTGCGCCTTGGCATGCGGGCGCAGCGCCACGCTTGCTTTTTCCGCCAGCTCCGCCATGCGCGCCAGGTTGGCCTCAAAGGCATCGAGCTCGATCAGCAGCGCGGGCGTGGCAAGCGCCGACAATGAATGGCCCACAACTGCCGCCGGCGGCGGCTTCAAACCCCTGGCTTCATGCATGTTCACTCCTGGCCCGGCCGGCGCAATGCCGCAGCGAGCACGCGTGCGACGTGGACCGCCTCGGTGTCCGCGCCATCGTGGATCTGGTGGCGGCAGCTGGTGCCGTCGGCCACCACGATAGCACCGGGCGCGCGCTTGCGCACTGCCGGCAGCAGGGACAGCTCGGCCATCGCCTGGGAGGCCGCGTAGTGTTCGGCCTCGTAGCCGAAGCTGCCTGCCATCCCGCAGCATGACGATTCCACCGTCGATACCTTGAGCCCGGGGATCCAGCCCAGCACGGTCTGCACCGGCGTGAAGGCGTCAAAAGCCTTCTGGTGGCAGTGGCCGTGGACCAGCACTTCGGCGCCTTCGCCGGCTGCCAGATCGAGCTGCAGGCGTCCGGCCTGGCGCTCGCGGACCAGGAACTCTTCGAACAGGAAAGCGTGTTGCGCCAACTGTTGCGCCGCCTCGCCATAGCCGTAGCCAAGGAATTCGTCGCGCATCGACAGCAGGCACGACGGCTCCAGCCCGACCACCGGCACGCCGCGATCGAGCCACGGCCTGAGCGCGTCAAGCGTGCGCCGCGCCTCGGCTCTGGCTTCGTCGACCAGGCCGGCGGCAAGAAAGGTGCGGCCGCAGCACAGCGGGCGCTCGCCCGGCCGCACGTTGAAATGCACGGTATAGCCCGCGGCTTCCAGCACCTGCTGCGCCGCGCTTGCGTTTTGCGCCTCCATGTAGTTGTTGAAGGTATCGACGAACAACAGCACCTCGCGGCCATCGCCATGCGCAGGCGTGCGCGCGCCGTCGAGGAAGGGCTTGCCGAAGCGCGGCAACGCCCGCTGCGGCGCCAGCTTCAGCACCCGCTTGATGGCGCCGGACACGCCGGGTATCGCCTCGGCCAGCGCCATCGCGCCACGCAGGCGGCTGGCCAGCGGCGCATAGCGCGGCATGAAGGCCACCATGCGCTCGCGCAAGCCGATGCCGTGCCGCTGCGCCCAGGCGTGGCGGGCCTCGATCTTGAAGCGGGCCATGTCGATGCCGGTCGGGCAGTCGCGCTTGCAGCCCTTGCACGACACGCACAGGTCGAGCGCCTCCTTGACGTCCTCGCTGGCCAGCCCTTCCGGGCCAAGCTGGCCCGACACCGCCAGCCGCAGCGTATTGGCCCGCCCGCGCGTCAGGTGCTGCTCGTCGCGCGTGACGCGATAGCTGGGGCACATGGTGCCGGCGTCGAACTTGCGGCAATGGCCGTTGTTGTTGCACATCTCTACCGCGGAGGCCAGGCCGTTGGTGGCGTCGTTGCCCGTGCCGGGGGCGCTCTCCTTGCCGGTAAGCGGGTCGCGCATGACGTTCCAGGCGGACCAGTCCAGCGCCGGCGTCAACGGCAGCGCCCGGTAGCCCGGGGCGAAGCGGAAGTGTTCGCGCGCATCCATTTTCGGGGGGCGCACGATCTTGTCCGGATTGAAGCGGTTGTCGGGATCGAACAGTTGCTTGATCTCGCCGAAGGCGGCGTTGAGGCGCGGCCCGTATTGCCATGCCACCCACTCGCCGCGGCACAGCCCGTCGCCATGCTCGCCGGAGTAGGCGCCCTTGTACTCGCGCACCAGCTCGGCGGCTTCCTCGGCAATCGCGCGCATCTGCACCGCGCCATCGCGGCGCATATCGAGGATGGGCCGCACATGCAGCGTGCCGACGCTGGCATGCGCGTACCACGTGCCTTCGGTGCCGTGCTTGTGGAACACCTCGGTCAGCCGCGCGGTGTACTCGGCCAGGTGCTGCAGTGGCACCGCGCAATCCTCGATAAAGGACACCGGCTTGCCGTCGCCCTTCATGCTCATCATGATGTTCAGGCCCGCCTTGCGCACGTCCCACAGCGCCTTCTGCGCGGCTGGCTGCGGCATGCGGATCACCGAGCCGGGCAGGCCCAGGTCTGCCATCAGCGTCACCAGGTCGTCAAGCCGGGCGGTGAGCGCGTCAAGCTCATCGCCTGCGAACTCGACCAGCAGGATCGCCTGCGGGTCGCCGCTCAGCGCCTTCTCGATGACTGGCCGGAACGCCGGGTTCTCCATCGACAGGTCGATCATGGTCCGGTCGACCAGCTCCACCGCCACCGGCTTCAGGCGCACGATATGCTGTGCCATGTCCATCGCCTGGTAGAAGGTGGGGAAGTTCACCACGCCCAGCACCTTGTGCCCCGGCAGCCGCGCCAGCTTCAGCGTGATCTGCCGCGTAAAGGCCAGCGTGCCTTCCGAGCCGACCAGGATATGCGACAGGTTGGCATGCCCGTCGTCGGTATAGGCGCGCGGGTTCTGGCAGTCGAACAGGTCGATGTTGTAGCCCGCCACGCGGCGCAGCACCCTGGGCACGCGCTCGATGATCTCGTCGCGCTCGCGCGTGGCGATGCGACGCAGGCCGTCGAGGATCTGCTGCACGCGCGCGCCCTGGGGCGCCAGCGCCAGCGAACCGAAGTGCCCCAGGCTGCCGTCGGCGAGCACCGCATCGATGGCCAGCACGTTATGCACCATGTTGCCGTACTCGATCGAACGAGAGCCGCAGGAGTTGTTGCCCGCCATGCCGCCGAGGGTGCATTGGGCGCCGGTGGAGACATCGACCGGGAACCACAACCCATGCGGTTTGAGCCAGGCGTTGAGGTGATCCAGCACGATGCCCGGCTCGACCGTCACCGTCATCGCGGCGGCGTCGAAATCCAGCACCCGGTTCAGCCATTTGCTGTTGTCGATCACCAGCGCCTCGCCCACGGTCTGGCCGCACTGGCTGGTACCGGCGCCGCGCGCCAGTACCGGGATGCGCTGCGCGCGGGCGATCTCCAGCGCGGCCAGCAGGTCGTCCTGATCGCGCGGCACCACCACGCCCAGCGGCATGACCTGGTAGATCGAGGCGTCGGTGGCATAGCGGCCGCGGCTGGCGCGGTCGAACAGCACGTCGCCGCGCAGCGCCTTGCGCAGCTGCATCGACAGCGCGGAGCCGGCATGGCTATGTGACGGCACGAGATGAATGGGCTTGGCCAGCATGGGCGAGGATGGCGTGTTTCTGGGCATGCGGTGCGGCTCAGGCGGCCGCGCGCAAGGCCGGCGCCTGCGGTTGCGCGGCGAGGTAGTCCATCGCGGCAACCACGCCGCTGCCGGCCACAGCCACGCCGGACAGTTTCAGGCCCATCTCGCAGCCAGCGAGCGTGGCCATCAGCGTCAGCTCGTTGCAATCGCCCAGATGGCCGATGCGGAACATGGTGCCGCGGATCTTGCCCAGCGCCTGGCCGAGCGACATGTTGAAGCGCTCGTAGATCAGCTTGCGCACAGCATCGGCATCGACGCCCTCGGGCATCATCACGCCAGTCAGCACGGGGCTGTACACCGCCGGGTCCGCGCACTGGATCTGCAGGCCCCAGGCGCACACCGCGCGGCGGCAGGCTTCGGCCAGGCGCTGGTGGCGCGCAAAGACATTGTCCAGGCCTTCCGCCAGGATCATGTCGAGCGCCTCGGACAGGCCGTACAGCAGGTTGGTGTTCGGCGTATAGGGCCAGTAGCCGTTCTGGTTGGCCTCGATGATCTCGGCCCAGCCCCAGAACGCGCGCGGCAGCCTGGCCTGCCTGCTGGCCTCGATCGCCTTGGGCGACAGCGCATTGAAGCTGATGCCCGGCGGCAGCATCAAGCCCTTCTGTGAGCCCGACACGGTCACGTCCACGCCCCACTCGTCATGGCGATAGTCGGCCGAGCCCAGCCCGGAGATGGTGTCCACCAGCAGCAGCGCCGGATGCCCGGCCGCGTCGATGGCGCGGCGCACGGCGGCGATGTCGGAAGTGACGCCGGTCGAGGTCTCGTTATGCACCACGCAGACCGCCTTGATCGCATGGCCCGTGTCCGCCGTCAGGCGCGCCCCGATCATGTCCGCCTGCACGCCCCGGCGCCAGCCCTCCACGCCCGGCAGGCCGATGAACTCGGGCTTCAGGCCGAGCGCCTCGGCCATCTTCTTCCACAGCGTGGCGAAGTGGCCGGTCTCGAACATCAGCACCGCGTCGCCCGGGCTCAGCGTATTGCTCAGCGCCGCTTCCCAGGCGCCCGTGCCCGAGGCCGGATAGATGATCACCGGGTGCCGGGTTTTGAAGATCTGCTTGATATCGGCCAGCACCTTGCGCCCGAGCGCGCCGAACTCCGGGCCGCGGTGGTCGATGGTGGGATAGCTCATGGCCCGCAGGATGCGGTCAGGGACCGGGCTGGGCCCCGGGATTTGCAGGAAATGACGGCCGGCGGGATGGAAATCGAGCTGAATCATGGATGCGCTGCCTTCTCGTTGGAATCTGAATTTTGCATTCAAAATACTTTAGCAGAGCAAAACGGGACCGCAAGGAGGAATTTGACTGGACCAGGGTTGGCGTTTACCCGCGTATTTCCAAGGGACAGGCTGCGCGAGATACACTCCGCCGCCGATGCATTAGAATGCGATGAACGCAAACGAGAGGATATTGCATGCAAAATTCGGAAAGCGTGGGCGCCGCGGCCGGTGCCCTGGTCCTGCCCCGGGTGATGCGCCAGCGGCTGCATGACACCGTGGTCGACCACTTGCGCAACTTCATCGTCGAGGGGGTGCTGGCGCCGGGCACGAAGCTCAACGAGCGCGAGCTGTGCGAGACGCTGGGCATCTCGCGCACGCCGCTGCGCGAGGCGCTGAAGGTGCTGGCCGCCGAAGGGCTGATCGAGATCTCGCCCAACCGCGGCGCGAGCGTGTCACGGCTGAGCGAAGCCGAGGCGTGGGAAACCTTCGAGCTGATGAGCGGCCTGGAGGCCTTCGCCGGCGAACTGGCGTGCGAGCGCATCACGCCGCAGGAGCTGGCCGAGATCAAGGCGCTGCACTATGCGATGCTGGCCTGCCGCGCGCAGAACGACCTGCCCGGCTACTACAGCCGCAACCAGGAAATCCACGACCGCATCAACGAGGCCGCGCGCAACCAGCTGCTGCGCCAGACCTACCTGTCGCTGAACCGTCGGCTCAAGGCGATGCGCTTCCGCTCCAATCACCAGACCGACAAGTGGGACCGCGCGGTGCACGACCACGAGGAAATGATTCGCGCGCTGGAAGCGCGCGACGGCAAGCGGCTGGCGGCGATCCTGCGCCAGCACTTGCTGGACAAGCGCGCCGCCGTGATGCAGATCCATCCCGACCCGACCGGCGGCGCGCCAGCCGTGCCGAACGCCTGAAGGCAGGCGCCCGGCACGCTGGGTACCTTGGCCTTGCTTTCTGCCCTTGCCTTATCGGCGCGTGGCCAGCAGCCGGTAGCCGCGTGCGCAATGCTCGGCGGCCGCCGCGCGGGCTTCGTCGGGATCGTCGAACAGCCCGGCCCGGGCTATCGACGGCACCAGCGCGGCCTCGCCCGATTCAGAACCGAGGAAGCGCCCGTCGCGGGCCTGGACGATATACAGCACATTGCCCGCGAGCACGCCAACTTCCTGCCATTGGCCGGCTGACTGGCCCACGGGGCGCTCGCGGCCCTGCCTGCCCGGGCTGGCGCCTTGTTCGCGGCCCTGGCCGGCGTCCTTGCCCCGCGCAACCTGGATGTTGTTGTGGACCCCGGTGACGCCGAGCACATCCTCGGCCATCTCCTCGATCCTGATCTTGACGTTGCGGTCGGCCACGGAGCCCGCCAGCGTGACGACGCCCGAGTCCACCTCGACGGTCACGTCCGAGACATTGTCGTCGGCGTGTGCCAGGCGCTCGCAGAGGTCGTCGCGGATGCGGGCGTCGGGGCGCTGGTAGTTCTTGGGCAAGCGACGCGATGCCCATGGCCGGGCCCGCTCGGGCCGGTAGCTGTCTTCCGGGCCTTCGCTGCCCTCCGAGCCATAGCGCGCCTGCCCGTAGCCGAAGGGCGAGCCGCCTGGATTGCCGCTGCGCCGGCGCGTGTCGCCAGGTTCACCATAGCCCCGGTGTCGCCACGTTTCCCTGAGTTCGGACGGTGGATAGTCTTTCATGGATCGCCTCCGATCTGATGTCATTGTCTGGTATCGGAGCATCAACCATGCCGTGTCGGGCGCCCCCGTTCCGGGGCGAAGACGCATGGCGGGATCGAAGTTTTTACACGGAAGCACCGGCCGGCGCGCAACATCGCGCAGGCCGTCGCACTACGCCGCGGCGCCGTCGCCGGGACGATCGAGGTACTGGCCGACGATGCGGACCAGCAGCGGCAGCTTGCCGGTAAAGAAGTGATCCGCGCCCGGAACCACTACCACCGGCAGGGCCTGCGGACGGGCCCAGTCGAACAGCGCACCGAGTTCGGCGCGCTCATCCCGCTCGCCGTGCACGAGCAGGCAGTCGGCGGGCACGGCCGGCGTGTCATAGCTGCGATGGCCCTTGACCGTGCCATACGGGGTACCGGCGAGCACGAGGTGACGGATCGGCACGCCTTGCGCCGCCAGCGTCGCGGCAACATGCGCCATCACGAAGGCCCCGAACGAAAAGCCCGCCAGCGCCAGCGGCAGGCCCGGATGCGTGTCGCGCAGGTGGGCGACGACAGTGAGCAAGTCCTGCGCTTCGCCGCGCCCCAGGTCGTGCTCGCCAGCCGAGCCTTCGACGCCGCGGAAATTGGGCCGCACGGTCAGGAAGCCGCGCGCGACCAGCGCCTTGGCCAGCTGGTGCGGCACCTTGTGCGTGGCCGAGCCGCCCAGCAGCGGGTGCGGATGCCCCACCACCGCGATGCCGCGCGGCGCGCCGGCGGGACGGTCGACCAGCATTTCGATCTGCCCGGCCTCGCCGCCGAGCTGTGCCTTTTCCGTGCCAGACGGAACGCCCATGAACTCTCCTTATGATGACGATGGGCCGCGTGCAGCCCGCAAAACTGTGATGGTAATGCGATCAGCGCGATGGTGCCGCGAGGTGTCGCGACGGTATCCAGATAGAACTCATGCAAATCAGGCGATAAATTTTCCCCGCCGGTGCCCCATCCGCCGCTCTGCCAGGCCGTGTGACCCATAGGCTTACGTATAATTTCCCGGTCGCGGCGCAGCCGGCTTTCAGCCGGCCAGCCGCCATCGGTCAGCACGCCCCGTGCCACGCATCCCCGGCCTGCGGCGCCGCCGCGCTCCGTGCCTGACCAGATTTCGCCGAAGCGGATGGCCAGCGAGCGGCCCTCCCTTCCCGTTCATCGCCGGTGTCCCGGCCGTTCCGCATCCGAATGCCGCCTGCACACAGCCGTGCAGCGTGCTCTCCATTCCGGTGCCGGATGGCCGGTAGCCGTCACTATCCGACGAGATTCCGCCATGAGCAAAGCTTCACGGCTCGCACTGGGCCTTGCGCTCGCTGCGCTATGCCACCTGATGCCGGCCACGCTGCCGGCTGCCGTTGCCGCACCTGCCGCCTCCGCCGCAGCAAAGACTGCCTCCGAGGCCGAGGCGCAGCAGACACCTGCCATCACCCACGGCGAAGCCGCCGCCGAACTCAAGCGCCTGCAGACCGAGCAGGACCGCATCAAGCAAGAGGCCTCTGACCCGGACGGCAACACCAGGCTGGAAGAGCTTGACGGTGCGCTGCACAAGCTCGACGCCGACATCGACAAGCTGACCTCGGTGCTGACGCCGCAGCGCGCCCAGCTGCAGGCGCAGCTCGACGTGCTGGGCCCGCCGCCCGCCGACGGCACCACCAAGGAAGCGCCCGCCGTGGTCCGCCAGCGCGCCGAGCTGAACGCGCGCCGGATGCAGCTTGACGCGCAGATCAAGCAGGCCGCCGAGAGCAAGGAGAACATTGCCAACCTGGGCGACCAGATCGGGCGGCTGCAGCGCAGCCACCTGAAGGACCAGCTGGCGCTGCGCTCGGAAAGCATCCTCAACCCGCAGTTCTGGCAGCCGCTGTTCAGCCCCTCGCCGGAAGACCGCGCGCGCATGGACACCTTCCAGGACCAGGTGGTGCCGATGGTGCAACTGGCCTGGCAGCCGTCGCAGCGCGCGGCCACCATCGCGCTGCTGCTGCTGGCACTCGCCGTATGGACGCTCGGCCGGCGCCTGGCCGAGCGCGCGCTGGCGTGGTTCTGCCTGACCAGGCTGCCGGAAACGCGCCTGCGGCGCAGCGCGCTGGCGCTGGCGACCACGCTGGCGACCGTCGCCACCACCGGGCTGGCGGTGCAGCTGGTCTACAACGCCTTCACGCGCCACTATGAGCTGCCGCCGGACCTGATGGAGCTGTACGCCCAGTTGCTCAAGCTGACGCTGACCAGCGCGCTGATCGCGGGCCTGGGCCGCGCGCTGCTGTGCACGCGCCATCCGTCGTGGCGCCTGCCGGCGCTGGCCGATCCGGTCGCGCTGGCGATGAAGCCCTTCCCTGCCGTGCTGGCCGGCCTGTTGCTGCTGGCCGGTACGCTCGAACAGCTGAATCGGATCGCCGACACCAGCGTGCAGGTCACGCTGCTGGGGCGCGGGCTGGTGTCGCTGGTGGTGGTGCTGACCATCGGCGCCGCGCTGCTGCGTGCCAACCGCGTGCGCAACGTGCTGGCCGCCGCGGGCGAGCGGCCCGAGGCGCGCGCCACGCTGGCGGGCATGATCCACGCCGGCGTGTCGGTCATCGTGCTGGTGTCGGTGGTGGCGCTGCTGGCCGGCTATATCAGTTTTGCGCGCTTCCTGACCTACGAGCTGGTCTGGTTCGACATCGTGCTGTGCAGCCTGTACCTGCTGACCCAGGTCACGCGCGACGTCTGCGAAAGCCTGCTCTCGACCAACTACGCCAGCGGCCGCGTCATCAAGCAGCTGTTCGGCGTGGACGATTCGCACCTGGAGCAGGCGTCCACCATCCTGTCGGGCATCGGCGCCAGCGTGCTGCTGCTGGTGGCGGTGCTGGCGCTGCTGACCGGCGGCTTCGGCACCACGCCCGCGGACCTGCTCAACAGCCTGGTGATGGTGCTGGGCGGCGAGAAGCTGCACAGCCTCAACATCATGCCCGACCGCATCCTGAATGCGCTGATCGCGCTGGGAGTCGGCATCTGGCTGCTGCGCTCGGTGCGGCGCTGGCTCGATGGGGAACTGCTGCCCAAGGTCTGCAAGGAGCCCGGCCTGCGCGCCTCGCTGATCACGCTGTACAGCAATGTCGGCTATGTACTGCTGGTGCTGCTGGTGCTGTCGCTGCTGGGCGTGCGCTGGGACAACCTGGCGTGGATCGTCAGCGCGCTGTCGGTGGGTATCGGCTTCGGCCTGCAGGAGATCGTCAAGAACTTTGTCTCCGGCCTGATCCTGCTGACCGAGCGGCCGGTCAAGGTCGGCGACATGGTCAGCATCGCCGGCGTGGAGGGCGATATCCGCCGCATCAATGTGCGCGCCACCGAGATCCAGCTGGGCGACCGCTCCACCGTGATCGTGCCCAACTCGCAGCTGATCTCGCAGAACCTGCGCAACGTGACCATGAGCAACAGCACGCAGGGCGTGGCGTCGCTGCAGCTGACCTTTCCGCTGAACACCGACCCCGAACAGCTGCGCGACTTGCTGCTCGACGTCTTCCACCAGAACGAGACCATCCTCGACGTGCCGGCGCCCTCGGTCATGTTCAGCCAGCTGGCGCCCAACGGCATCACCCTGTCGGTGACCGGCTACGTCGGCAGCCCGCGCATCGCCCCCAACACGCGCAGCGACCTGCTGTTCGAGATCCTCAAGCGGTTGCGCGCCGCCGGCATTTCGCTGTCGGTGCCGCAATCGTTGCGGCTGGAGAATTTGCCGCCGCCGTTCGGCGATGCGCCGCAGCAATCGCTGGCGGCTGGCTGAAGCGGGCGCTTGTGGCCGCCTGTCCCATGGTGCCGGCCACGTCGCCGGTATCGTGGGAGTCATTACCAGGCACTTCGGCTGACGCCGACCGGCGGAAGACGGCCTGCATCCGGTTCGATTAAAGCAGCCGTTACAACCCTAACAAGTCACGCCCCGCCGCGAAACACCTTGGCTGCCGCTTTGCGTGCATGATTCATTCACACAAAGCTGCATAACAAGGAGTCCGATATGCGCCCCGCCATCCGAATCGTCTCCGCGGTTGCCCTGTGCGTCGCCATGGCGGCGGCCGGACCCGCGTCGGCACGCGGCCGCCACCACCACGGCGGCGGGTCGAATGCCGGTGCGGTGCTCGCCGTCGGCGCCCTGGTCGGGCTGGCCTTCGGCGCGGCCCTTGCCTCGGCGCCGGTGGTCGCCGCCCCCGTTGCCGTCGCGCCGCCTCCGGTCATGTACGCCCCGGCACCGGTTTCGTATGCACCGCCGGCAGCGCCTCCGGGCTACTGCTACCGCGAGTACGACCGCGCCTATGTCCCGTGCGGGCCGCAGCCTTCAGGCTATTACCAGGAAGCGCCGTACTACGGCTACTGAGTCAGTCGGCGTTAGCTCAATACGCATAAAAAAACGCCCCATGCAGGACATGGGGCGTCGGCTTTCAGACTGATGGCAAGCGCCACGGGCGCTGAATAACCACTTGCGTGCCCCCTCTCCCGCACGCGGGAGAGGGGAGCAAACAAGCGGTAGCTCAAGAACAGGCCAGCATCACACCGGCACATCCCGGGTCGGATCCGGCTTGCGATCGTCAAACCACCGATACAGCGTAGGCACCATCACCAGCGTCAGCAGCGTCGACGTAATCAGCCCGCCGATCACCACCACCGCCAGCGGCCGTTGCACTTCCGAGCCCGGGCCGGTCGAGAACAGGAACGGCACCAGCCCCAGCATCGCAATGGTCGCCGTCATCATCACCGGCCGGAACCGCTGCGTCGCGCCCTGCACCACCGCTTCATCGAGCGACAAACCCGAATCGCGCAGCGTGCGGATATACGACACCAGCACCACCCCGTTCAGCACCGCCATGCCCCACAGCGCGATAAAGCCCACCGAGGCCGGCACCGACAGGTACTCGCCGGTGACAAACAGCCCGATGATGCCGCCGATCGATGCGAACGGCAGCACCGTGATGATCAGTGTGGCAAAGCGCAGCGAGTTGAACAGCAGGAACAGCAGGAAGAAGATCGCGGCGATGGTCACCGGCACGATGATCTTCAGGTGGCCCATGGCGCGTTCCATGTTCTGGAACTGGCCGCCCCACTCCAGGTAGTAGCCTTCCGGCAGCTTGACCTTGCTGCCGGCCGCCTGCTGAAGTTCGGCAACAAAGCCGCCGAGGTCGCGGTCCTTCACGTTGATCATCACCACCACGCGGCGCTTGGCCATTTCGCGGCTGATCTGCGCGGGGCCATCATTGACCTCGATCCTGGCCACGCTCTGCAGCGGCACCTGCATGCCGTTGGTCGTGGATACCAGCAACTGGCGGATCGCCTGCACATTGCCGCGGAATTCCTCCGGCAGGCGCACCGCCGCGGCAAAGCGGCGCTCGCCTTCGAAGATGTCCGTGGCGCGCTTGCCGCCGATCGCGATCTCGATCACGTCATGGATGTCCGACACGTTCAGCCCGTAGCGCGCGATCGCCTGGCGGTCGATCTCGATCGACAGGTACTGCTGCCCCGACACGCGCTCGATGCGGATGTCCTGCGAGCCCTGGATGCCGCCGGCCACGCGCGAGATCTCGCCTGCCAACTCGCGCAGCTTGTCCAGGTCGTCGCCGAACACCTTCACCGCCACGTCCGAACGCACGCCGCTGACCATCTCGTCGACGCGGTCCGAGATCGGCTGCGCCATCACGATCTGCACGCCCGGAATGGCCTTGAGCTTCTCGCGGATGGCGTTGGCGATATCGTCCTGGGTCCAGCCGTCGGGCCACTGGTCGCGGTCCTTCAGGCTGGCGATCGGGGTCGACTCGTTCTGGCCCTGCGGGTCGGCCGGGCTTTCGCCGCGGCCCACGCCCGACACCACCGACTTCACGCCCGGCACGCCCAGCACCAGCTTGTTGGCTTCCTTCTCCAGCTTGACCGACTCTTCCAGCGAGATGTTCGGCACGCGGTCGATCGCGGGCACGATCGAGCCTTCCTTCATCTCCGGGATGAACGAGGTACCGAGCAGCGGCACGATCAACAGCGTGGCGACAAACGCCGCCACCGCGCCGATCACGGTCTTGCGGCTGTTGCCCAACGCCCAGTGCAGCATGCGCAGGTAGTGCCGCTTCAAGAACGCGATCACGCGCGTGTCATGCTCGGCGCCGCCCTTGAGCAGGTACGACGACAGCACCGGCGACAGCGTCAGCGACAGGAACAGCGAGATCGCCAGCGCGATCGAGATGGTAAACGCCAGCGGCGCGAACATCTTGCCTTCCATGCCCGACAGCGTCATCAGCGGCAGGAACACCAGGATGATGATGCCCACACCGACGATCACCGGCGTGGCCACTTCCTGCACGGCCTTGACCAGGATCTCGGTCTTGCTGAGCCCCGGCTCCTTGTGCCCCAGGCGCTCGAACGCGTTCTCCACCACCACCACCGAGCCGTCCACCATCAGGCCGATGGCGATCGCCAGCCCCCCCAGCGACATCAGGTTGGCCGACAAGCCCACCTGGTTCATCACCATGAAGGTCAGCAATGGCGTCAGCACCAGCGTGGCCAGCACGATCACCGACGAACGCACGTCGCCCAGGAACAGGAACAGCACGATCACCACCAGCACCACGCCTTCGAGCAGCACCTTGGTCACTGTCCACAGCGCGGCGTCGACCAGCTCGCTGCGGTCGTAGTACGGCACGATCTGCAGCTTGCCCGGCAGCATGCCGCGCTCGTTGATCTCGGCCACGCGTTCCTTCACGCGGCTGACCACTTCCTTGGCATTGCCGCCGCGCATCATCATGACGATGCCGCCGACCGCCTCGGTCTGGCCGTTCTTGACCAGCGCGCCCTGCCGCACCTCATGCCCGATAGTGACGCTGGCCACGTCGCGCAGGTACACCGGCGTACCGTTGACCTCCTTGAGCACGATGCTGCCAAGGTCGTCCACGCCCTTGGCCAGACCCACGCCGCGGATCAGGTACTGCTCGGCGTAATGCGGCAGCACGCCGCCGCCGGAGTTGGCGTTGTTGCGCGCCAGCGCCTGGTAGACCTGCTGGATCGAGATCTCGTAGTGGCGCATGCGCTCCGGATTGACCAGCGCCTGGTACTGGCGCACGTAACCGCCCTGCGAGTTGATCTCGGCCACGCCCGGGATCGAGCGCAGCAGCGGGCGCACCACCCAGTCCTGGGCGATGCGGCGCTCGGCCAGCTCTTCCTGGGTCAGTTCGCGGTTGCCGTCGTCGGCGCGGTCCAGCGTGTACTGGTAGACCTCGCCCAGGCCGGTCGAGACCGGGCCCAGCACCGGCGACACGCCTTCCGGCATGCGTCCGCCCACTTCGATCAGGCGTTCCATCACGAGCTGGCGCGCGAAATACACGTCAGTGGCGTCGGTGAACACCAGCGTAATCAGCGACAAACCCGCCTTGTTCAGCGAGCGCATCTCTTCCAGGCCGGGCAGGCCCGTCATCGCCATTTCGATCGGCACAGTGACAAAGCGCTCCACCTCCTCGGGCGAGCGGCCCGTGGCTTCGGTGGCGATCTGCACCTGCACGTTGGTCACATCGGGGAAGGCATCCACCGACAGCTTGGTGGCAGCGTTCAGGCCGAAGAACAGCAGCACCACGGCAATCACGCACACCACGAGCCGCTGTTTGATGGCGGCTTCGACTAGGGATTTCATCATGGCCGATTACCCTTGCTCGAGGCGCTTGCGCTCGTTGTCGAGATGGAAGGCGCCATCGACCACCACGCGGTCGCCGGTCTTCACGCCGTTCTGCACCACGCGCATGCCATCGCTCTCGGCACCCAGCTTGACCCTGGTCAGCCGGTACTTGTTGCCGGGCATCTCCACGTAGACCATCTCGTCGTTGCCGTCGCGGACCACCGCCGGGGCCGGGATCACCAGCTGGTCGACCGGCTTGCCGGCGATCAGCATGCTGGCCAGCATGGCGGGCTTGAGGCGCCCTTCGCGGTTCTCCAGCTCGGTGCGGACCAGCACCGTGCGCGACTGCGGGTTGACCGTGCGGCCGACGTAGATCAGCTTGCCGGTGATGGTCTCGCGGCCGGCGCCGTTGCCCAGCGACGGCACCTCGATCTCGACGCTCTGGCCTTCAGCGACCTGCGCGGCCTGCTGCTCGGGCACCTCGGCCACCACCCACACTCGCGACAGGTCGGCCACGGTGTAGAGCGCGTCGGCGGGCTGCACCACCTGCCCTTGCGCCACGTTGCGCTCGACCACGGTGCCGCTGATGCTGGAATGCACCGGCGAGTGCGAGTTGATGCTGCCGCTCTTGCCGAGCTGGGCAATCGAGGCCTGCGACATGCCCAGCACGCGCAGCTGGTCGCGGTAGGCGCGCATCTCGGCCGAGGCGATCGCCAGTTCGCTCTCGCGGCGCTGCAGTTCGCCGCGGCCGATCACGTCGGCGGCAAAGAGCTGGCGCGCACGCTCGGCGTTGCGCACCTGCAGCTCGCTTTGCGCCTCGCTCTTGAGGAAAGCCATCTGGGCGGCGCCCAGCTCGCTGCTGTGCAGGCGGGCCAGCACCTGGCCGGCCTTCACTTCCTGGCCCAGGGTGGCATACAGGTCGGTCACGCGACCGGTCACGCTGGCGCCGATGCGCGACACGCGCTGCTCGTCAAAGTCGATGCGGCCGGCCACGCGCAGCATCTCGCTGAACGGGGAGGTGCTCACCGGCGCCACCTTCAGCGACTTCTGCAGGTTGCCTTCCGGCTGGATCACGCCGGGCGGCAGCTTGGGCGCTTCGGCAACGGCGGGTTCAGGTTTGTCGGAGCAGGCCGCCAGGCTGAACGTCAGGACGGCCGCGGCCGTCAGCGAAAGCAGGAAATTGGGACGCATGGTTATTTCTGTTCGATGGTGGAGGTCGGCTGCAGGCCCGGCGCGGCGGTGGCGCCCGGGGCGGTCGACATAAGCTTTTCGATCTGGATGGCGGCCACCTGCAGCTCGTACTGGGCGGCGATCAGCTCGTTGCGCGCGCCGCGCAGCACGCGCTGGGCATCGATGTAGTCGAGGATGCCGCGCTCGCCGAAGCGGTAGGCGGCCTCGGCCACGCCCAGCGCCGACTCGGCCTCGCGCACGATGCCGGACTCCAGCGCGGTCACCTGCGCCTGCGTGATCTCGTACTGGCGGTAGGCGGTTTCCAGCTCCTGCGTCAGCTCGAACTCGCGCGCTTCCAGCGCGCTGCGCGCCTGGGTGGCCTGGGCCGTGGCCTCGCCCACCGGGCCGCTGCGGCGGTCCCACAGCGGGATGGTCATGACCAGGCCGATCTGCGAGACGTTGTTGTCAGGCTGGCGGTCGGTGCTGGCGCGCACCGCCACTTCCGGCCAGCGCAGCGAGCGCTGGTAGTCGACGCCCAGGCTGGCGCGCTCCAGTTCCATGCGGCGCTGGACCAGTTCGGCATTGCTGGCGGTCATGGTTTCGCGCAGCACCGGCAGCGGCGGCACGTCGGGCGACTGGCCCAGCGTGCCGGCCAGCGAGAACTGGCCGCCCGGCATGGCGCCGCCGACCTGCTGGCGCAGCGCGGCCTTGGCCTGGTTCACGCGCAGCTCGGCGGTCTGCTGGCTCTTCTGCGACGCCAGCAGCTCCGTCTCGGCCTTGATCAGTTCATAGCGCGGGGCCTCGCCGACCTCGACCCGCAGGCGAGCGCGCGAGTGGATCTGCCGCATCATCGCCAGGTCTTCCTCGGCGGCGTGCAACTCGCTCTCGCGGCGCAGCACGTTGTAGTAGGCGGTCTTGACGCGGGCGCCGAGGTCGGCACGGAAACCCTGCCGCACTGCCTGCGACGACTCCAGGCCGCGGGTGGCCATGGCTTCGCGCAGGCTGCGCTGGTGCGGGTAGTCCAGCTTTTGCACGACGGCGTAGCTGGGGGCATTGCCGCTGGTGACGCCGGGTTGCTTGCCCGACAGCCGGCCGTACATCACTTCCACCTGCGGGTTGGGATAGGCGCGCGCGCTGCTGATGGCGGCGGCGGCGGCATCAACGCCGGCCTCCGCGGCCACCACGCCCTTGTTGGTGGACTGCGCCATGTCGAGCAGTTGCGGCAGCGAATAAGCAGGACCGGCCACGGCGCCGGCGGGCCGGGTCGAGGCGGACTTCGGCGCAGCCGTAGCCGCCAGGATGGCGGGGCCCGACATCCGCGCGGACGCGGCAGCAGGTTTGGACAGGGGTGCGGGGGCGGCGGGTGCGGCACCAGCCGCGTCCGTTGCCTTGGCCGGCGCCCCGCCTGCCGTGCCGGCATGGGCCGGTGCGGCGGCGAGCGCGATCAGCGAAAGCGACGCGATCAGGGTCAGCTTGGTTGTTGTCATGAGTCCGGAATGCAAGCAATACGACGCCTGCGCCATGCCGCCGCTCGCCCCGGCGCGCATAAGTCACGGCAGGACGGAAAACGGCAGCGGCTTACCCGCGCGGCAAGGCAGCGGGCAGGCTGGCGATATCAGGCAAGGGGATGCGGCCCGCGGCACGGCAACTGCATGCGCAGCACGTGCGTGCGGGAGCGAGCGGCAAGGCGTGCGAACGCCCGACGCTCAGGAGAGGGAAATCGGTGGCCGGAAGAAGGCCGAAGGCGGCGGATCGGCGCGGCCGGGGGGAGATTGCGCGACGTCGCCGCTGGGCAACAGCAGCTTTACCGGCGGCAGGGCAATCAGGGCACTGGATTCCTCGACCTCGTCGAGCAGGTCGAGCGGATCAAGCAGGTCGGCCGACCAGATATTGCAGTACCCGGGCGGCGGGTCGTCGCAGATATCGTCGTCATGCAGCCCGTCGTCGCCCGGCACGATAACCCGGCCGAGATCGTCCACCGACTGCAGCGCCGCCATGTCCGCCAGGTCCACGCTGGCCTGGGCCTGCAGCGGCGCGCGCGCGTCCGCCACTGCTCCAAAGGAGAGCAGCGACAGGCACATGGCAGTCAGCAGCAGGAACAACAATCGCATGGTCGGGGGCGTTGGCGGCAGGAGCCGGGGACGCCATTTTCTGGGCAAACCGGCCGTGCTGCGGTACAGCATTGTAACGTAACGATTACGATTGGCAGAGAATCGTTACGTTCGTTCCCTGATTGCGCTGGATGAAGAATGCATGTAGAGCGAATTTAGGACGTTTCCTCTGCCGGTATCCGCCCTCCCCCTTTAAGCTCCCTGTCAGCCGCCAGTGCCCTTCACCGGCGCGGGCAACTCAACTACGCGGAGCCATCGAATGCAGGGAACGACACTGTCATGCCGCGCCGAGGAAGACTTGGCTGATCAGACGCGCGCTATCGCGAAGGCGTTGGGGCAAAAGACCTCTGACTACGTGCGTGACGCGGTGCGCGAGAAGAACGAGCGGGAAATGGCTGCTCGCATCGCCATGCTCTCTCGCAAGCTTCGAAAAAAGAATCTCGAAAGCTACAAGACCATGGACACCTTGGCGGCAGACGGCCTTGATTAGCTGAGAGCGCGACGCGGTCTTCGCGCAATCATTTTCCAATCCATACTTTGCACATAGCTTGCTGCGTATTACACAGCGACGCTGTGTGATGCACAGCATGGCTGCCTAATACGCAGCGTTGCTGCGTATTAGGCAGCAAAGTATGGAGCCCCATGCATAACGTCCTTTTGAGCGAACTCTTTGGTGGCGAAAAACGGTTTGCGCTGCTTCGGGCACTTTATCTGAGCCCGGGCAAGCAGTACGCCCCAGCGGAACTGGCACGTCTGGCTTGTACCGACAGCGGTAATGTGACGCGTTGGCTCAGGCGTTGGGCCGACGTGGGATTGGTCGTCCGCACCCAGGATGGCAGGAATGTGCTCTACCGGGCGTCCGATTCGCCGTTGCTCACTGGCCTGGCCGATATCGTGCGACGCAGTGATGCGCTGCTCGAAGACGTGAAAGAGGCCCTGCCGCCGGAGGTCGAAACAGCTGTGGTTTTTGGCTCAGTCGCACGCGGGGAAGAGAAGGCATCGTCGGACCTTGACGTGCTGGTATTGGGCGAGGAACTCAGCACGATCCGCATCAATGCGCTGCTGAAGGCGGTGGGCCGCAAGCATGGCCGGGAAATCCATGCGTCGGTGTTCTCCCGGCCCGAATTCGAACAGATGCTGGCAGATGGCAATAGTTTCGCGATCGGCATTACACAGCAACCGACCATCGCCTTGAAGGGGGACCTGGCACATGGCAGCACGCAAGCCGCCGCCACAGTTGGCGGTTGACAAGCCGCAGCGGTAATGGGAACGCGCTGACCATGCCCCAGTTGCCTCACCGTCACAGGTCATCCCCACCATTCCGCATGAACAGGCCTCCAGTCAGGTCAGAGGTCCAGCACCAGCAGCTCCCCGCAGGCCCGCGACACACAGGGCGTCAGGAACGACTGCCGCTCAGCCTCGTCGAGGATGTAGTCCTGGTGGTCGACCTCACCGCTCAGGTAGCGCACCTTGCATGTGCCGCACAGCCCTGACTGGCACGACGTCTCGAGCGCCACGCCCGCGGCCTGCAGCGCCTCGGCCAGGTTCTGGCCGGCGTCGACGCTGACTTCCAGGCCGGTGCTCGCGATCTGGGCGATGTAGCCGGCCGTGGCACTGCCCGCAGTGCTGGCGGGAGCCGTCGGCGCCTTGAAGTGCTCGCAATGGACCGTACCGGCCGGCCAGTGCGCCGAGGCGTCGCCGCAGGCCTTCATGAAGCCGCCCGGCCCACAGTAATAGAGATGGGTGTCCGCCGCCGGCCGCGCCAGCATGCCGGCGATATCCAGGCCATTGGCGGGATCGCCGCCATCGAAGTGGTAGTGCACATGGCCGCCCAGCGCCGACAGTTCGTCGCCGAACGCGGCACACTCCGGCGCCTTGGCACAGTAATGCAGTTCAAAATCGGCACCCGCCGCCTGCAGGCTGTGCGCCATCGCCTTGAGCGGCGTCACGCCGATACCGCCGGCCAGCAGCACCACCTTGCGCGCCCCGCCCGCCAGCGCAAAGTGGTTGCGCGGCGCGCTGACGGCGACGCGGTCGCGCACGCGGATGCGTTCATGCACCGCGCGCGAACCGCCGCGCCCGCCCTCGTCGCGCAGCACGGCAATGACATAGCGGTGGCGTTCGGCCGGGTCGTTGCACAGCGAGTATTGCCGCACCAGCCCGGGCGCGACATGCACGTCGATATGCGCGCCCGCGGTGAACGGCGGCAGCGGCCGGCCGTCGGGCTCGACCAGTTCATAGGCATTGATGCCGGCGGCTTCGGCGCGGACCTGCCGGACCAGCAGTTCCAGCGGGCCGGCGCCGTGTTCAGTGGTGGTGCTCATTTCGGATTCCTTGACTGCAAGCATCGGCGCGGACGGCGGCGCGCATGGCATCGCCGTCCGCTCCATTTCAGGCGGGGGCCGCGTCAGGCGCGGAAGCTCTGTTCCAGCGCCTCGAACCTGGCGCGGACAAAGGCGGCGCGCTCGTCGCCCTTCAGGCCGTCGGACTCCGCCAGGATGGCCACCACCTCGCGCGCCACGCGGCGGCGGTTGGCCACTTCCTGTTCAACCGTGTCGGCTTCCGGGATCTCGAACACATTGCCGGAGCAGAAGCTGTTGGGCGCGCCGCTGGCAGCGCGCAGCCAGTCGGCAAACCCGCGCGCCTCGGACGACGGGTTGGTGCCGCGCACTGCGTCGCGCAGCATCTTGCGGAAGGCAAAGAGGCCGGCATCGAACTTGGTCGGGTTTTCCAGCGCATGCACGGCGATCGGGCGCTGGCTGATGATGGCCTCGTAGTCGCCCGGCGCGTATTGCGCGGCCTTGTAGTCGTGCCGCTCGCGGTGGTTCGGCGGGATCGGCGGAAGGTCTTCCAGCTTGTACTGGCCGAACCGTTCCGGCCGGCGCATGGCCACCTGCCCTTCCAGGAAGTCGATGGTTTCATAGCCGACCAGGCTCTTGTCGCCAACGCCGCGCGTGTCGATGCCGGGGCCCATTACGCGCCAGCCGATCATCTTGCTGTTCTCGTCGTCGACCGGTACGGTCCAGCGGATGATGTGGAAGCGGCTGAACAACTTTTTCTTCGAGCCGTCCTCCGAGGTGTAGGCATGCAGGCTCAGGTTCGGCAGCACCTGGTGCTGCACGCGCAGGAACAGCTTGTCCTTGTCGACGCGGCGCGCGCCGGCGCACGCCAGCCCGCGGCCCTGATGCACCGGGATGAACTGCATGTCGGGCGCGACCTCCATCGACGCGGCGCCCACTTCATCGAAGGTGGTGCCCTGGTAGTTGCCGCCCACGACATTCTTTGCCGCATGTAGCGCGGTCGGGTGGAAGTTGTCGGCGGCATTGTCCTGGACCTGGAGCCAGTTGCAGTGCTGGAAGTTGCTGTACGGCACGAGCTCGTCGTCCGGCAGCACCGTGAAGTCCGACTCCCACTCCGGGAAGGGCGGCTCCTCGTCGGGCGGGCCCATGTAGGCGAACACCAGCCCGTTGCGCTCGAACGCCTTGTACGCGCCCTGCCGGATCGAACAGGCGTACTTCTCGGCTTCCTTCTCCTCGCCCTTGGGGAACGGCACATGCAGGCAGGCGCCGTCCACGTCGAAGACCATGCCGTGGTAGCAGCACTTGATGCCGCGCTCCTGGATCGCCCCGTATTCGAGCGATGCGCCGCGATGGCAACAATGCGCATGCAGCACGCCCACGCGGCCGCTGCCGTCGCGGAAGGCGACCAGTTCTTCGCCGAGGATCTTCATGAAGCGCGGGGTGTCGGTCAGCTCCAGCGACATGCATACGGGGTGCCAGAAGCGGCGCATGTACTCGCCCATCGGCGTGCCGGGACCGGTTTCGGTCAGTTCGGGATCGTGGGCGGGCACGCGGTTGGCGTAGTACCCGCCGAAGGGAATCAGTTTCTTGACGACGCCATTGCCGCCGGCGGTGCGGGGCGATTCGAGCTTGTCGGATGTCTGGGTCATGACTTGTCTCCGTGAGGATTTGTGGATGCCGGTTTCTTTACCGGCTACCGAATTCTGAACTCTGTATACAGAGATTAGGCGCGCAAAGCGGCGATGTAAGTAAAGGTTTACCCGGTGCTACTCGCCCTCGTCAGTTGCGTTCGCGGTCGACCAGCGCGCCCTGCCCGATCCACGGCATCATGGCGCGCAGCCGGGCGCCTACGGTTTCGATCGGATGCGCAGCGGTCAGCCGCCGGCGCGACTGCAGCGTCGGTGCTCCCGCCTGGCTCTCGAGGATGAACTGCCGGGCATAGTCGCCGGACTGTATCCCTTGCAGCACCTCGCGCATCGCGGCGCGTGTCAGCTCGGTGACGATGCGTGGCCCGGTCAGGTACTCGCCGAACTCGGCGTTGTTGGAAATGCCGTAGTTCATGGTGCCGATGCCGCCCTCGTAGATCAGGTCGACGATCAGCTTCAACTCGTGCAGGCATTCGAAGTACGCCATTTCCGGCGCGTAGCCCGCTTCCACCAGGGTGTCGAAGCCGGCCTTGACCAGTTCGACGGTGCCGCCGCACAGCACGGCCTGCTCGCCGAACAGGTCGGTCTCGGTCTCTTCGCGGAAATCGGTTTCGATCACGCCCGAACGGCCGCAGCCGATAGCGGATGCATAGGCCAGCGCGATATCGCGCGCCATGCCCGACCGGTCCTGCGCCACCGCAACCAGTGCCGGCACGCCGCCGCCCTGTGCGTAAGTCGAGCGCACCGTATGCCCCGGTGCCTTCGGCGCGATCATGATCACGTCGAGGTCCTCGCGCGGCACCACCTGTCCATAGTGGATACTGAAGCCGTGGGCGAAGCCTAGCGCCGCACCGGCACGCATCGCCGGCGCCACCGATTCGCGGTAGACCCGACCGATGGTCTCGTCCGGGATCAGCAGCATGACGATGTCCGCCTGCGCCGCCGCCTCCGCCATCGTCGCCACCTGCAGTCCCGCGACGGTGGCCTTGCGCCATGAGTCACCGCCTTCGCGCAGTCCCACCACTACATCGATGCCGCTGTCCCTGAGGTTCAGCGCATGGGCGTGACCCTGTGAGCCGTAGCCGATCACCGCCACCCTGCGCGCGCGGATCAGCGCCAGGTCAGCGTCCTTGTCGTAATACACATGCATAGTCATTCACTCCTTTTCGTACTCTGTAAAACGGCTCTCACCCCGGGTGGCTTTGCATTGACGGGCGCCAAGCGCCGCGTGTAGTCTGAATACAAAGTGCAGAAAGCCGACCATGACACCCACCCTTCCCAAGATCCAGGCCCGTCCCGACTACGTCGACGAGGTGTACAAGATGCTGCTCGACGCCATCAGCGACGGCACCCTGGCCCCCGGCACGCGCCTGACGCAGGAGGAGATCGCTGACCAGATGCAGGTCTCGCGCTCGCCGGTGCTGCAGGCGCTGCGGCTGCTGAAGAAAGACGGTTTCGTGCAGGACGCGCCCGGCCGCGGCGTGCTGGTGACCCCGCTGGATGCGGCCTCGGTCGGCCACCTCTACGAGGTCCGCGGCGCGCTGGACGCACTCGCCGCACGCCTGGCCGCGGCGCGGCGCTACCAGGTCGACCAAGCGCTGATCGCGCAGGGCCGCCGCGCCTCGCGCGGCAAGGACGTGAAGGCGATGATGGATGCCGACATGGCCTTCCACCACGCCATCTACGAGGCCGCCGGCAACCCGCTGCTGGCGCGCAGCGCCGAGATGTACTGGGTCCACCTGCGCCGCGCCATGGGCGCCGTGCTGCAATCGTCGGCGGCGCAGCGTGAGACGATCTGGGACGAGCACGAGGCGATTGCCGAGGCCATCGCCGCCGGCGACGCTGCGCGCGCCGCCGAGCTGACCGACCTGCACACCACCCGCGCGCGCGAGAACCTGACCCGCCGCCTCGGTGAGTTCCTCGGCGAGACGCGCCAGATCGCCTGAGCGCGCCCGACCTTTGCCAGGGCAGCCCATCGTCAGTCCTTGCGCGCGCCGCTGTTGACCAGCCGCGCCGGCACCGTGAACACCAGCATCCCACCGATCACCAGGCTCGCCGCCAGCACCAGCACGCCGTTGCCGGTGGTGCCCGTGCTCGACTGCACCCAGCCGATCAGGTAAGGGCTGATCACGCCCGAGATGCTGCCGACCGAATTGGCCAGCGCGATGCCGGCGGCGGCCGCCGCACCGCCCAGGATCGCCGGCGGCAGCGTCCAGAACTGCGAGATGGTGGTCATGATGCCCATGGTGCCGATGGTCAGCGCCAGCATTGCCAGCGCCGTGTTGCCGGCATAGGCCACGCTCAGGCAAAGGCCCAGTGCACCCAGCACACCGGGCACTGCCAGGTGCCAGCGCCGCTCGCCACGCGCGTCGGAGCGCTGGCCTACCAGGATCATCGACACCGTGGCCGCGGCATACGGGATCGCCGATAGCAGCCCGATATCGAGCGGATCGGAAACGCCGCTGGCCTTGACAATGGTCGGCAGCCAGAAGCTGACGCCGTACAACCCCATGGTGAAGAAGAAGTAGATCACGCTGAGCAGCAGGATGCGCGGGTTGGTCAGCCCGTCGCGCACGGAATGCAGCGCATGGCCGCGGTTCTCCGCTGCGAGGTTGGTCTCGATCATGGTCCGCTGCTGGGCAGTCAGCCACTTGGCGTCCGCCACCTTGTCGTCCAGGTAGAAGTACGCGATCACGCCCACCAGCACCGTCGGAATGCCTTCCAGCAAAAACAGCCACTGCCATCCCGCCCACCCGTGCACGCCGTGCATCGCGCTCATGATCCAGCCCGACAGCGGCCCGCCGACCACGCCCGACATCGGGATGCCGGTCAGGAACAGCGCCGTCACCTTGCTGCGCCGCGACGCCGGGAACCAGTACGTCAGGTACAGCAGGATCGCCGGGATAAAGCCGGCCTCGGCCACGCCCAGCAGGAAACGCATGATGTAGAAGCTGGTCGGCGTGCTTACGAACAGCATGGCGGCGGAGATCAGGCCCCACGTCACCATGATGCGGGCGATCCAGCGGCGCGCGCCGACCTTCAGCAGGATCAGGTTGCTGGGCACCTCGAACAGCAGGTAGCCGACGAAGAAGATGCCGGCGCCCAGGCCATAGACGGCGTCGCTCAGGCCAAGGTCCTGCATCATCTGCAGCTTGGCGTAGCCGACGTTGATGCGGTCAAGGTAGGCGCACAGGTAGCACAGGAACAGGAACGGCAATAGCCGCCACATGACCCGGGTATAGGTTTCCGATTCGGTGGCGGCAAAGGGCGCCGCGGTTGCGGTGGGGGAATGCATGGGTGTCTCCTGGGGGCGTCATCGTTATCTGTGTGGGCGCGGCCGCCGCGGTGGCGACCGCAAGCACGGCGTGGGCCGCGCTCAGTCGAACATGTCGGGCTGGGTGGCGGCGAGGTGGTCCCAGATCGGCTGGAAGTGCAGCCAGCCGATGTAGTCGCTGCCGACGTGCTCGCGGCTGTAGCGCGCGCGATCCGGCGAAACCAGGCGCGGGGTGATGCCGGTCGCCTCCACCATCAGTTGCTGCTTGCAGCAGCGCTCCAGTGCCATGAACCAGAACGCGGCCGACTCGATGCTGTGCCGGCTCGCGGTCAGCAGGCCGTGGTTCTGGTGGATCGCCGCCTTGACGCCTTTGAACGCGTTGGCGACCTTGTGGCCGCCTTTGACTTCGACCGCGACCTTGCCGGCCTCGTCGCCGATCACTACGTGGTCTTCGAAGAAGGCGGCCGCGTCCTGCGTGATCGGCTCGATCGGCTTGCCCAGTGCTGCGAAGGCGGTGCCATATTCGGTGTGCGCGTGGCACATCGCCACGATGTCCTGGTGCATTTCATGCACGGCTGCATGCAGCACGAAGCCGGCGCGGTTGATCGCGTAGCGGCCTTCCACCACCTTGCCTTCGTGGTCGGCGCAGATCAGGTTCGACACCTTCACCTGCGCGAAATGGACCGCCATCGGGTTGGTCCAGTACAGCTCCGGATGCTCCGGGTCGCGCACCGTCAGGTGGCCGGCAAAGCCGTAGTCATAGCCTTCCAGCGCGAAGGCGCGGCACGCCGCCACCAGCCGCTCCTTGCGGTACTGCCGCTCCTCGGCGAACGAAGAGAACTTCGGGATCGACGGGAAGATCAGGCCGCGCTGTTCGGGCTGGTAGATGGAAACGCGTTCCTCGTCGTTGAACACCTGCGGGGTGCGTTCGAGTACTGCCGCCATGATTGCTCCTTGTTGGGATCGAAGGGAAAACTGCGTGGAGGCATAGTCGCGCAGCGCCGATGCGTTGACAAACGATGGGTGTTCATGAAAGCATGAACTGCATTCATGGATTGAGGGTGCGGAGGACAAGCAATGAGGCGGGTACCGAACTTCGTGCTGCTGCGCGCCTTTGAGGCGGCGGCCAGGCTGGAGAGCTTTACGTTGGCGGCGAACGAGCTGCACCTGACGCAGTCGGCGATCAGCCACCAGGTGCGCGAGCTGGAGGATTACTTCGGCCGCAAGCTGTTCGTGCGGCGCAACCGGCGGGTCGAGCCGACGCCGGAAGGACAGCGGCTGCTGGAAAGCCTGTCACGCGTGTTCGATGTGATCGAGGCCGCTTGCAATGAGGTCGCGCTGGCGCCGCAGGCACAGGTGCTGGCGGTCTACAGTGCGCCGAGCTTTGCGGTGAAGTGGCTGGGGCCTAGGCTGCCGGCCTTCATGCAGCAGCATCCCGACATCACCATCCGCTTGTCCTCGGGCGCCGAGCCGATTGACATGACGCTGGCGCGCGAGGTCGATCTCGCCATCACCTACGGCTCGGCGCAGGCGCGCGCCGGCGTGATCGTGACGCCGTTGGGCAAGGAGCGGATCCTGCCGCTGTGTTCGCCGCAGCTGCTCGACGGCACCAGGCCCGCGCGCGAGCAGATGCAAGCGCTGCCGCTGATCGATTCGCAACTGAGCCGGGTGACATGGCCGGACTGGTTCGATGCCAACGGCATGGTGTGCCCGACGCGCCCGCGCGCGTCATTCGACCGCGGCGCGCTGGCGATCTCCGCCGCCGTGGACGGCATGGGGGTGGCACTGGAGAGCATCCGGCTGGCCGAGCGCGAACTGGCGCGCGGCGACCTGGTGCCGGTGGGCGAAGATGATTTTCGCCCGGTCGCGCGGGAAACGCATTTCCTCTGCTACCGGCAGAATGAAGCACACCTGCCCAAGGTGGCGACCTTTGTCGCATGGCTTTGCGCTGAGCTTGGCCTCGATACCGGCCAGGGAACAGGCGGCGCCGGGGCGCGCCGCCCGAAGTGAGATCGCCCTACACCACCCGGAACCCGTGCGTGCCATCGCGCTCCAGTTGCGCGATCAGCCCGAACTCCCAGTCGAGGTAGCCCTGCATCGCCTCGCGCGGACTGTCAGTGCCTTCGTACGGCCGGCGGTAGCGATCGGTGCGCTCCGACGCCAGCCGCGTCTCGCCGCTCTCCAGCGGCAGGCCCGCGGCAATCCATGCCTGCGTGCCGCCTTCCAGCACGAAGATCTCCGCATCGGTCAGGCGGCGCAGGTCGTCGGCGGCAAAGCGTGCCAGCAGGCTGGAGCCGCAAGTCAGCACATAGCGGCGCGGCTGCGGGACGCGTTGCAGCGCGTCAGCCAGTTGCGCGCGAATGACGAAGTACGCGCCGGGGATATGGCGCTTGACGTAGTTAGCGCTGGCGGTGAAGTCGAGTACGGCGGTGCCGTCGTTGTCGGCATCGAGCCATGCAGCCAGCTCGGCCGGCGTCACGGTCGATACCGGCGCTGAGGCCGGGACCGGCGCGGTAACCGCGCCCGTTTCGCTGCGCGCGGCGGCATCGACCGGCTCCACCACCCAGACCTCCCACCCCATCTGCGCCAGCCACGATCCGGTCATGCTGGCACGCACGTCATCGGCGTCGGCCAGCACGATGCGCGCGCCACGCGCCGGCGCATTGTGGTCGGTTTCCTGCACGAGTTGCCCGCCCGGCGCGTTGACGAAGCCGGGCAAGTGACCGTCGGCGAATTCCTCCGGCGTGCGCACATCGAAGCGGTACACCGTGCGGCCCGGTTGCTGCAGCGTATCGAGGTCGGCCAGCGCGATGCGGCGCACGCCGGCGCGATCGGCGATCTCGCGCGCGCCGCGGCGGGCGCTGTCGCGGTTGGCTTCGCGCACTGCGGCCGGGGCGCGGCGGCTGGCGCCATGGTCCAGTTGCTGCCCGGCCAGGGTCCAGCCGATGGTGCCGTTGCGCAGCGCCGCGACCGGGTTGGGAATGCCGGCGTTGACCAGCGACTGCGTGCCGATGATGCTGCGCGTGCGGCCAGCGCAGTTGACGATCACCTGCGTGCGCGGATCGGGCGCGAGTTCGCGCACGCGCAATACCAGCTCGGCGCCCGGCACGCTGGTGGCGGTGGGAATGCTCATGGTCTGGTATTCGTCGAAGCGGCGCGCGTCGACGATCACCACGTCGGCCTTGCTGTCGATCAGCGCATGCACTGCCTCGGCCGCCAGCGACGGCGTATGGCGTTTGGCCTCGACCAGCTCGCCGAACGACTTGCTGGGCACGTTGACGTCGCGGAACACCTCGCCACCGCCGGCGATCCATGCGCGCAGCCCGCCTTCGAGCAGATGCACACGTGTATAGCCCAGCTCGCGCAGCACGGCGGCCGCGCGCGGCGCCAGGTCTGCGCCGGCGTATTCGCCGTAGACGACGATCAGCGTGTCGCGGCGCGGGATGCGCGACCACGCTTCGAGCTCAAGCTTGGACAGCGGGAAATTGGCGGCCCACAGCGGGTGTTCCTGCGCAAAGGGGTCTTCCTCGCGCACGTCGATCAGCGCGATCTCGTCGCCGTCGAGCAGGGCTTTGCGCACGTCCTCGCGCGAGTAAGTCGGGAATGCAGCGTTGTTCTTGGTCATGACTGGGCAAGTTCGCGGGAGCGGTCCCACAGGTTGGGCAGGGTCTGGTTGGAATAGCCGGAGACAAAGGGCTTGCGCGTGCCATCCTCGGCATAGACCGAGCGGCGCACCGCGCCGATATTGCCGCCGTACACGTGGATGCTGACCGAGACGCGGTCGTCATAGACGTTGTTGACGCGGTGGATATCGCCCTCGGTTGGCGAAACGGCTTCCACCTGCCCGGGCAGCAGCCGCACGGCATCGCCCTGCGGCACGGGCTTTCCGGTGGCGTCGAGCACGAACGGCTGCGAGTCCTCCGCGCCGCGCAGCATGCCGATCAGTCCCCACACGGTGTGGTCGTGGATCGGCGTGCGCTGTCCCGGTCCCCAGACAAAGCTGACGATGGAAAAGCGCTCGGCGGAATCGCAATGCAGCAGGTGCTGCTGGTAGTACTCGGGATGCGGCTGGGCCCAGGCATCGGGCAACCAGTCGTCGTGCGCGACCAGCCTGGCCAGCAGCGCGCCGCCCTCGCGCAGGATGCGCGGCTCGTCGGGATGCTGGTCGAGCAGCGCGGCCAGTGCCGTGACGAAGTCGCGCAGCGGCGCCAATGCGTTTGGCGCGTTGGGGTTGGGGGAATTGCCCATGGGAATCACTCCGGAGTGTCTCGTTCTGGTTTGCCGGCGCGCCAGGCGCCAGCCACGCGGCCCTCTGAGGGGCGCTGGTCCCGTCAAACATAGCACGGCCCGGCGGGGCGCGTGTTTACAGGCCTAGCTGCGCACGCCCGGCGGCGACCAGGATGGCGTCGTTCTGCGGCGTATGGATGCGGCTGCACAGCACGTCGCGATAGTGGCGCTCCAGCGGGTTGTTGCGGCTCAGGCCGTGGTTGCCCGACAGCTGCAGCGCCAGCTCGACTGCGCGGATCGCATTGCCGGTGACGGTGAACTTCAGCAGCCCGCTGTCGGCGGGCGTCGGCGGCTCGCCCGCATCGGTGCGCGCGGCGGCATCGGCGAGCAGCACCTGGTTGGTCCGCAGCAGCGCTGCGATCTCGCCGATGGCTTCCTGCACGCGCGGCAGCGTGGCCAGCGGCGCGCCCAGGCTACCGGGGGCGCGCGCGCGCACGAAGGTGCGGACCCAGCTGTCGGCGCTGCGCGCCACGGCGTCGTAAAGGCTGCCGAGCAGCACCACCATCCACGCCTGCTGGTCGGCGTTGGCGTCGATGTCGGCCTGGCTCGCACCGGCCGGGGCCCACGCCGATGGCGAGCGGATATCGACGGCGTGATCGGGCGGAATCCAGACATTGTCGAGCACGGTCTCGTGGCTGCCCGAGGCGCGCAGGCCGAGGTGGTTCCAGTTCTCGACGATGCGCACACCGGCGATGCCCGCTGCCGGGCCGGGCACCAGGAACACACCGACGCGCGGCTCGGGTTCGTCGGTACGCGCCCACACCGCCAGCCAGCGCAGCGCCGGGATGCCGGTGCTGTAGAGCTTGCGCCCGCTGATGCGCCAGCCGTCGGCGACGCGCGTGGCAATCGTGCCTGGCAGGCCGCCGCGCGCGGGCGAGCCCAGCTCCGGCTCCACGCGCAGCGCGTTGATCAGCGCGCCGTCCTGCACCGCGCTGGCGAAGACCTGGTCGCGCACGGTGCTCGACCAGTGCGAGTCGGCCCGCGCGATGGCGCGGTGCTGCAGGTAGGTCATGGTCAGCACCAGCGCGGTCGCAGGATCGCCGCCCGCCGCCGCGGCGACGATGCGGCGCGCCTGCGCCAGCCCTGCCCCGCCGCCGCCATGCTCGCGCGGCACCACCTGCGCGGTCAGCCCATGCGCATGGAGCTGCGCGAAGTTGTCGTGCGGAAAGCTGGCGGCAGCATCGTGCGCGCTGGCGCCGGCGGCAAAGCGTGCGGACAGCTCGGCCAGCACGTCGCCAAGGCGCGCGTCGCTGCTGGGCAGCCGGCGCAGGGAAGACGTCGATGACATGGGGAAACGCTCCGGGGGAAGGATGACGGCCGATGCCCGCCGTTGCGGACGGCATCGCCACGAATGCCGCATAGCGTACCGGCGGCCTCGCGTTCCGGAAACGACGCATATTGAATATGGTCCGTCGTTTTTATTCGTTAGTGGCGGCGCGCCGGTGTCGTACTTTCCTCTTCAGCCCATAAACATCCGGGCGGCCACCCTGCCGCCATCACCGATACAGGAGCACCCGCATGAGCGTCGATTTCATCGGCATGATCCAGAGCCAGAAGCAGTCAGAGATCCATCCGCCCTCGGGTCCGGTAATCGACCGCGACTATGTGCGCGCCTTTGCCCAAGCGCATGAGCAGGCCGGCTTCGACCGCATCCTGGTGCCGCACCACTCCACCGGTCCCTCGGCCACCCTGACCATCGCCTACGCCGCCAGCGTCACCGAGCGCATCCATTTCATGCTGGCGCACAGGCCCGGCTTTACCGCGCCGACGCTGGCCGCGCGCCAGATCGCCACGCTCGACCAGTTCAGCGGCGGCCGGCTCGGGGTCCACTTCATCTCCGGCGGCTCGGACAGCGAGCAGCAGCGCGACGGCGACTACCTCGACCATGACCAGCGCTATGCGCGCACCGACGAGTACCTGCAGATCCTGCGCCGCATCTGGACCGAGAAGACGCCGTTCGACCACGAAGGCCAGTTCTATCGCTTTACACAGGGCTTCTCCGAAGTGAAGCCCGCGCAGCAGCCGCACGTGCCGATCTATTTCGGCGGCGCGTCTGAAGCGGCGCTCGCAGTGGCCGGCAAGCATGCGGATGTCTACGCGCTGTGGGGCGAATCGCTCGACCAGGTGCGCGAGCTGACCACGCGCGTGCGCGCCGAGGCCGCGCAGCACGGGCGCGAGGTGCGCTTCTCGGTGTCGTTCCGCCCGGTGCTGGCAGAAACCGAAGAGAAGGCCTGGGCCCGCGCCGACAGCATCCTGGAGCGCACCCGCGCACTGCGCGTGCAGGCAGGCTACAGCCGCGGCGGTCCGCAGCAGAGCGAAGGCGCTCGCCGCCTGCTGGCCGCCGCCGACAAGGGCGACCGCGTCGACCAGCGGCTGTGGACCGCGATCGCGCGCGAAACCGGCGGGCGCTCCAACTCCACCGGCCTGGTCGGCACGCCGGAGCAAGTGGCGCAGGCGCTGCTGGCGTATTACGAGCTGGGCGTGACCACCTTCCTGATCCGCGGCTTCGATCCGCTCGAAGACGCCATCGATTACGGCCGCGAGTTGATTCCGCGCGTGCGCGAACTGGTGGCGCACAACGATGCCGCAGGCCAGGCCGAACGCAAGGCCGCCTGACCCCGACGCCCCGGATAACAACAATCATGAACGCCGTCGTCCCCATCCAGCGCCCCACCGCGCTGAAGCTGAACCCGCAGACGAAGCAGAAGTTCTGGTTCGACCCGGTGCCGCCGCGCCCCACCATCGAGGCCGAGCGCCGCCATCGCCAGGAACGGCTGGCCGGCGCCTTCCGCATCTTTGCCCGGCAGGGCTTCGATCTCGGGCTGGCTGGCCATATCACCGCGCGCGATCCGGAGCTGACCGACCATTTCTGGGTCAATCCGCTGGGCGTGCATTTCTCGCGCATCCGTGTGTCGGACCTGCTGCTGGTCACCGCACGGGGCGAGACCGTGATCGGCGACCGGCCGCTGAACAAGGCCGCATTCGCCATCCATGCCGCCATTCACGAGGCGCATCCGCATATCGTCGCGGCCGCGCATACGCATTCGACTTACGGCAAGGCGTGGTCGACGCTTGGACGCAAGCTCGACCCGCTGACGCAGGACTCGTGCTCGTTCTTCGAGGATCACGCGCTGTTCGATGACTTCACCGGCATGGTGGTGGACGACAGCGAAGGCCAGCGCATCGCGCGCGCGCTCGATAAGGGAGATGGCCAAACCTACAAGGGCGCGATCCTGAAGAATCACGGCATCCTCACCGCCGGGCCCACCGTGGAAGCCGCGGCATGGTGGCACATCGCACTGGAGAACGCCGCATATACGCAACTGCTGGCCGAAGCCGCCGGCAAGCCGCAGCCGATCGATGAAGCCACCGCGCGCCATACGCATTCGCAAGTCGGCGGCAACGAAGGCTCGCTGCACGCCTTTGAAAGCCTGTATGCCGGCCTGGTCGAGGCCGAGCCCGACCTGCTGGACTGACGCCTCACGCCAACAACGAAAACGGGGAGTTTCACCATGAGCCAGAAGAACACCACCGCAAATCCACGCCGTCGCGAAGTGCTTCGCGTTGCCGGCGCCGCAGCAATTGCCGCGCCATCGCTGATCCTTGGCCGCCAGGCCTGGTCGGCGCCGCGCAAGCTGACCTTTGCCTGGAACCAGAACTCGTTCTGCCTGACGCCGATCGTGGTGGCGCAGGAGAAGGGCTTCTTCGAGAAGAACGGCCTGCAGGTCGACCTGATCAACTACAGCGGCTCGACCGACCAGTTGCTGGAATCGATCGCCACCGGCAAGGCCGATGCCGCGGTCGGCATGATCCACCGCTGGCTCAAGCCGCTGGAGGCGGGCTTCGATGTCAAGATCATCGGCAGCTCGCACGGCGGGTGCGTGCGGCTGGTGGGCGCGAAGGCGGCGGGCGTGACCAACCTGCAGCAGCTCAAGGGCAAGACTGTCGGCGTCAGCGACCTGGCGGCGCCGGGCAAGCACTTCTTCACCATCCTGCTGGCCAAGAACGGCATCGACCCGGACAAGGACATCACCTGGCGCCAGTACCCGGCCGACCTGCTCGGCGTGGCCGTCGACAAGGGCGAGATCCAGGCCATCGCCGACGGCGATCCCAACCTCTACCTGCTGGAAAAGCGCACCAACGGCGCTTACGTGGAGCTGGCCACCAACCTCACCGGCGAGTACGCGCGCAAGGTCTGCTGCGTGATCGGCGCGCGCGGCGAGCTAGTGCGCAACGATCGCCCCGCGGCTTCGGCGCTGGCGCGCGCGATCGTGCAGGCGACTGACTACGTCAACGAGAACCCCAACGAAGCTGCCAAGGTGTTCGCCAAGTACTCGCCCAAGATCAACCCGGACGACCTGCGCAAGCTGTACGCGACGCTGACCTATACGCACCATCCGACCGGCGTCGACCTGCGCGACGAGATCGCCTTCTACGCCGACGATTTCCGCCGCATCGGCGTGCTGAAGAAGACCACCGATGCCAAACGCCTGGCGCAGCATGTCTACGCCAATGTCCTGGGGTGATGCCATGACGACAAGCCAACCTGCACTCGATGCGGGGCTCGCGCGCGAGCCTGCCGCTCCTGCCATTGCCACCGTACGTGGTACCAGCCCGGTCTGGGCCACGGGCATCGTCGCGGCCCTGGCGTGGGGCGCGTTCGGCGCGCTGACGTGGCAATGGCCCAACAAGATGGTGGGCTTTAGCGACTGGGCCTATACGGAGGAACTGGGTATTGCCGCACTGGCGGGCGCCGCGCTGCTGGCGCTGGTTGCGCTCGTCGGCGAGCGTGTCCATGCGACGGAACGCGCGTTGGCCGCGTTGCGCACCGCCGGTCCGTGGCTGGTCGCACTGCCGGTGGCCCTAGCGGCATGGGAAATCCTGACCGCCAAGACCGCGATCCTGCCCACGCCTTTCTTCGCGCCACCGCAGGCGCTGATCGAGGTCTATGCCGACGACTGGCGGCGACTGGGCGACAGCGTGCTCAATACGCTCAAGCTGCTCGGGCTGGGCGTGGCCTACGGCGGGCTGGCCGGTTTCCTGGTGGGCGTCTCGATCGGCTGGTCGCGACGGATCGGGTACTGGGTGCATCCGGTGCTGCGCGTGCTGGGGCCGTTGCCTTCGACCGCGTTGCTGCCGCTGACCTTCTACTTCTTCCCGTCGAGCTATTCCGCCGCGGTGTTCCTGATCGCACTGGCGACTGCCTTCCCGGTTGCTGTGCTGACGTGGTCGGGCGTGGCCGGGGTCAACAAGAGCTACTACGACGTGGCGCGCACGCTGGGCGCTTCCGGATGGTTCCTGGTGCTGCGGGTGGCCATTCCGGCGGCGCTGCCGCAGGTGTTCGTCGGGCTGTTCATGGGGTTGGGGGCGTCGTTCTCCGTACTGGTGACGGCGGAGATGATGGGGGTGAAGTCGGGGTTGGGCTGGTACCTGACGTGGGCGCAGGGCTGGGCTTCGTACGTGAACATGTACGCCGCGCTGATTGTGATGGCGCTGCTGTTTTCCAGTGTGATCACGCTGTTGTTCGTGGCGCGTGACCGGGTGTTGTCGTGGCAGAAGGGGACGGTGAAATGGTGAGTGTTGTTGAGCGGTTGAAAGCATCGAGACCCCACGCAAGTCTGAAGAACGCTCCCCTCTCCCGCGAGCGGGAGAGGGGAGTTAACGCGGCGGCAGGCGAAGCCTCGGCGGTTCTAAGCGGTGCCCGCATCGATATTCAAGCAGTCAGCCACTGGTTCGGCGCCGGCAGCGACCGGCTGCAAGTCCTCGACAACGTCGACCTCAACGTCGCCCCTGGCGAATTCGTCGCCCTGCTCGGCCCCAGCGGCTGCGGCAAGTCCACGCTCTTGCGCCTGGTCGCCGGCCTCGATCAACCCTCCTCCGGCGAAATCCTGCAGGACGGCACGCGCATCACCGAGCCCGACCCGTCGCGCATCGTGGTGTTCCAGGATCCCACGCTATACCCCTGGCGCCGCGTCTGGGACAACGTCGCACTCGGTCTGCAGGCACGCGGCATCCTGGCGCAGGAGCGGCACCGCGTCGACGATGCGCTGCGCCGCGTCGGGCTGGGAACCTTCGCCCGCGCTTTCCCGCACCAGCTCTCGGGCGGCATGGCACAGCGCGTAGCGCTGGCGCGCGCGCTGGTCAACGACCCGCGCCTGCTGGTACTGGACGAACCGCTGGGCAAGCTGGATTCGCTGACACGGCTGGCAATGCAGAGCGACCTGGTCGAGCTGTGGCAACGCTCGCGCTTCTCGGCGCTTCTGGTCACGCACGATGTGGAAGAGGCGCTGTTCCTGGCGCAGCGCGTGATCATCTTCAGCCAGCGTCCCGCGCGCATCACCGCCGAGATCAAGGTCGACCTGCCCTACCCGCGCCATCGCGGCGACCCGCAGCTGACCGAGCTGCGGCACGAAGCGCTGCGCCACCTGGGACTCGACGCGAGCTGGTAATGCCCCACCGTTTCACCCTGCAGGCCGCATCATGAGCGGCCCGCCTCCGCAGGCATGGCTGAACGCGCTGCTTGTTCTGATCGAGAAGTTTCAGCTGGGATTGCTGTCGCTGTGGCACGCCCTGGGCCTGAGCGGCGACAGCCACGGCCAGCCTGCGTGGCCGTGGGCGCAACGCGTGGCCGGCGAAACGCTGCTGATCGACTTGGGTCTCGCACGCCAGGTCGGTCTCAGCGTATGTGCCATTGCCTTCGCCGTGCTTGCCGTGGCCATCGCGCTGGCATGGCGTCGCGGGCGTGGCGTGCTGCTGGCCGCCGCAGCCCTCGCGCTGCTGGTGGCGCCGTGGCCCAAGGCATCGCTGCTGCTTGGTCCTGCGGTGCCCACCAGCTTCCATGCCAGTCCGACCCGCTTCTCCGTCGATGCCATCGCACTCGGCGGGCGCATCTACACGCAATACTGCGCCGGCTGCCATGGCGCCGACGGACGCGGCGAAGGGCCGCTGGCCGCGAGCCTGTCGCAGTGGCCGCCGACGCTGGCGAGCCCGCTGCTGGCGCGTCGCGCCGATGGCGAGCTGTTCTGGCATGTGCTCGCCGGGATGCGTGACCGCCACGGTCGGCCCACCATGCCCGCGTTCAGCGGCAAGCTGGGCGAGCGCGAGACCTGGGCCGTGATCGACTACATGAAGGCGCTGTCGGCCGGCAGCGATGCCGAGGGCAACTGGCCCGTCCCGTTGCGGCTGCCGGAAATGGCGATCCGCTGCGGCGCCGATGCGCCGCTGGCGCTATCGAAATGGCGCGGCGACCAGCGCGTGCGGCTGGTGGCGGTCGATGGCACGGCCTCGCTGCCGTACGAGGATCCGCGCTTCCTGACCGTGCTGGTCACGCCGGACGGCCGGCCACCCGCCGAGGTACCCCACTTTCGCGCCGGCTGCACGGCCACGTCGCCGCTTGCGTGGCAGGCGGTGGCATCGATCGCCGGGGCATCGCCCTCGCGGCTGGCGGGAACCCAGTTGATGGCCGACCGCGCAGGGTGGCTGCGTGCGCGCGGCGCACCCGGCCGGCAATGGTCCGACGCGGATCTTGTGTGCGTGTCGGGGCCGGCGGGCAACCCACCGCGCAATGGCGGAGCGGCCCCGGATGGCCTGACCGCGCTGCTGCTGCGCATGGATGCGGAGCCGGTGCGCTTCATCAAGGGCGGCTTCGTTCACTGAGCGCGGCTATTGCCTTCCCCGGATTGTTCGCTGCCAGCGAATTCTGACTTTCCACCCATTGTCGTGATTGCCCCCCCTCATGCCAGTAATCTGCACATCGAAGACAAAGCCAACGTGGATCGGTGACATGGTGCAGATAAGGACGGCCGTGGCAAGCGCAGCTTGCCGGCCTATGGCGTGAGCCCCGTCGGGGGCGCCCGGGCCCTGCAGGGCATCGCGCTGATGGTCGGGGCAGTAGCTTGCTTCGCCGCACTGGACACGCTGACCAAGATCGCCGGCGCCGCGGTGCCGGTCGTAATGGCGCTGTGGCTGCGCTACCTGGTGCAGGCCGCGCTGACCGGCGCGGTGTTGCTGCCGGCGCGCGGCCGGGCCCTGCTGCGCACGCGCCGGCCGCTGCTGCAAGGCGTACGGGCGGTAGCGATGCTGCTGTCCAGCGGCTGCGCGTTCTTCAGCCTGCAGGTGCTGCCCGTGGGCGAGTTCACCGCCGTGGTCAGCCTGACACCGCTGGTGATGGCGCTGGCCGCCGCGGCCATGCTTGGCGAGCGTGTTTCGGCCGTGCGCTGGCTGTGCCTGCTGACCGGATTTGCCGGAGCGCTGGTGGTGATCCGGCCGGACGCCGGCCTGCAACCGGCGATGCTGCTGCCGCTGGGCGCGGTGCTGTGCAATGCCATCTACCAGTTGCTCACCAGCGTGCTGACCCGCGCCGACGGCGCCGGCACCACGCACTTCTATACCGGCTGTGTGGCCACACTACTGCTGTCGGCGGCGCTGCCCTTCGCGTGGACCTCGCAGCTCACGGTATGGCACTGGTGCCTGCTTGCCGGCATGGCGCTCGCCGGCACTGCCGGCCACCTGTTTCTGGTGCTCGCCTATGCACGCGCGCCGGTCAGCCTGCTGACACCCTATCTCTACCTGCAGATTGCCTTTGCAATGGTCGGCGGCTGGCTGGCGTTTGCCTACCTGCCCGATGCATGGTCGCTGCTCGGCGTTGCACTGATCGCCGCCAGCGGCGTGGGCGGCACGGTGGCGGCAGCGCGCGAACGTGCGCTGCCGGCGCGGCCAGTCGGCGCGACCTAGCCGCTCAGCCGTGCCGCAGCTGCGCCTGCGCGGCCATGCGCACCGCGGCGTTGGCCGCGCCGTAGCCGAGATATCCCGCGCGCTGCACCAGTTCGAAGAAGAAGCGTTCGTGGAACGGCTCGGTATAGGCATGCAGGAATTCGCCGTGCGCGTCCCGATCATAGAGCACGCCAAGGCGTTGCAGGCGCCCGAGCAGCACATCGTCGAGCGCCAGCCGTGCGGCGACGTCATCGTAGTAGTTGTCCGGCACATGCAGCATCGCGGCGCGGCTGCGGTCGATCGCTTCCAGCGTTGGCTCGATACGCTCTGAGCGGAAGGCAATGTGATGCACGCCCGAGCCCGCGTAAGCAGCAACAAAGCGCCCGGTAGCCGTGCAGCCGCTCTCCGACACATTGAGCGGAATGCGCACGTTCTCGCCGGGGCTGACCATGGCGCGACTTTTCACCAGGCCATACGGATCGGCAATCTCATGCACGGCTTCCGGCTGCATCGCGAACACCGAGCGATAGAACAGCACGAAACTGTCGAGCCGGTTTGCCGGCAGCGCCTGCGCGAGATGATCGATGGCGGACAGCCCGGCACCGTGGTGGACGGCTTCCGCAGGCGTCTCGAGCAGGAAGTCGCTTTCGTAGATGCTGCGGTCGGCGTCGCGATCGTCGATCAGGTGGAACAGCATGCCGTCGGGCGAGCGCAGCGCGGGAATCACGCGCTCATCGGGCCCCACCTGCTCGCGCCATTCCTTGCACAGCAGCGCGCGGGCGCGGGCCATGGCGCGGTGTGCATCGTCCACCTTCAGGCCGATGGCGCACACCGACGGCCCGTGTAGCTGGAAATGCTCGGCGGCGGCGCTGTCCTGTTCCGCATTCAGGATCAGGTTGATGCCGCCCTGGCGGTACAGGTCGACCGCCTTGGAGCGGTGGCGGCCGGCGTGGGCAAACCCGAGCGATTCCAGCCGTTGCGCAAGCTCGCGGCCGGCCACGTAGTCCACGGCGAACTCGATGAAATCCACACCGCCCAGCACCGGCGGCTCGGGCAGCGGCGTGCCGCCGGCCTCGGACTCCAGCCAGATCAGCGAGCGCAGTCCGTCTTGCGCCATCAGCCGTGCCGGCGCCGCGCGGAAGTCGTCGTTGAACACCTCGAGCGACAACGGTCCGGTATAGCCCGCCTGCAGCACGGCGCGGGCGAAATCGGTCACCGGCAGGTCGCCCTGGCCGGGGAAGTTGCGGTAGTGGCGGCTCCACGACAGCACATCCATCGACAGGCGCGGCGCGTCGGCCAGTTGGACGAAGAAGATCTTGTCCGCCGGCACGGCGTCGAGGCCCTGCAGCGAATCGCCCAGCGACAGCGTATGGAAGCTGTCGAGCACCAGCCCGAGCGCAGGGTGGTCGGCGCGCTGCACGATGTCCCACGCCTGCTGCCAGCGGCGCGTGTGGCGGCCCCAGGCAAGCGCCTCGTAACCCACGCGCAGGCCGCGCCGCGCGGCGGCCTCGGCCATGCAGCGCAAGTCCGCGGCTGCACGGGCCGGGTCGTCGATGGCCACATCCTGCACATTGCTGCAGACCAGCACCATCTCCGCACCCAACTGCTCCATCACGTCGAACTTGCGTTCGGCGCGCGCCATATTGCGAGCGAACACCTCGCCGGGCATGGCCTCGAAGTCGCGCAGTGGCTGGTAGAGCAGGATCTGCAGGCCGAGGTCGGCCGCCATGCGCCGCACCTCGGCGGGAGAGCCGTCGAAGTGCAGCAGGTCGTTCTCGAAGATCTCCACGCCGTCGAAGCCCGCGGCCGCGGCGGCTTCGAGTTTTTCCGGCAGCGTGCCGGAGAGCGAGACGGTGGCGATCGATTTCGGAAGAGGCCTGCGGGTCATGGCGATAGCGAGGTGGCGACGGTAATGCCCCAAAGGTTATGAGCCAGCCAGCCCGTCAACAACCACAATTCGCGCGCAAGCGTGCGACAATCGCTCTATTGCGATCATCACTCGCGCGAAATTCGGGTTAACCATGGAAAAAGAACCGCTGAACCGGCGCGACTGGATCGCCGGGCTGGAAAAAGGCCTGGCCATCCTGGAGGCCTTCGACAACGACCATCCGCGCCTCACGCCCACCCAGGCGGCGCAACTGACGGGGCTCACACGCACGGCCGCGCGCCGTTACCTGCTGACGCTGGAGCACCTCGGCTATACCACCAGCGACGGCACGCTGTTCAGCCTGACGCCGCGCGTGCTCAAGGTGGGCTGGTCGTATTTCGATTCGGCGCGGCTGCCGCGCACGGTGCAGCCGTTCCTGCAGCAGATCACCGCGCAGCTTGGCGAGGCCGCCTACCTGAGCGTGCTCGATGGCTGGGAGTTGGTGTTTATCGCCCGCACCAGCACCAGCCGCGTCATGAGCACCGGCTTCGTGCTGGGCGCGCGGGTGCCGGCGCCACTGGGCTCGGCAGGCGTGATGATGCTGGCTTCGCGCCCCGAAGATCAGGTGCGCGAGTGGTTGGAAACCTGCGTGCTCGCGCCCTACACGCCGTACACCATCTTGCAGCACGAGCGCCTGCTCGAAGAGATCCGCAAGGCCGGCGCGCAGGGCTATGCGATGCTCGAGCAGCAGTTACAGACCGGCGTGCGCGGCATCGCGGTGCCGCTGCGCGACCGTCACGGCAAGGTGATCGCCGCGCTCTCGGTCAATATGCCGATCGGCGACGAGACCCCGCAGCAGGCGCTGGACCGCGTGCTGCAGGTGTTGCAGGACACCGCGCTGCTGATCATGCGGGTACTTTAGTCCAGCGTCGTCGCCAGCGCCTGCGGTCCCTGCGACAACTGCGCCTTAAGGAACTCAAGGCACACGCGCATCCGCACCGAGGCCGACGCCCGCGCGCTGGTCACGGCCCAGATATCGGCCGGCTGCTGCCAGTCCGGCAGCACGCGCACCAGTTCGCCGGCGCGCACGCTGGCGGCCACGTCCCAGACCGAGGCCATGATGATGCCGAAGCCTTCCAGTGCCCACTGGTGGGTCACGTCGCTGTGGTTCGATGCCATCGGCCCGGTCACCTTTACCGTCTCCCACCCGTCCGGCCCCTGCAGCCGCCATACGCCAAAGGCCTGGTCGCGTTCGCGCAGCAGCAGGCAGTCGTGCCGGGGCAACTCGGCCGGATGCTCCGGCGTGCCGCGCCGCGCCAGGTAGGCGGGCGCGGCGCAAAGCACGCGACTGCCGGTTGCGATCTTGCTGGCAATCAGGTGCGGCTCCTCGACCTCGCCCACGCGGATGTCCAGGTCGAACTGCTCGCCGATCAGGTCGACGCGCCGGTCGAGCAGTTCCAGCCAGACTTCCAGCCCGGGATGCTGCTGCCGCAGCAGCGACAGCACCGGCGCCACATGCCGGCGCCCGAGCCGCACGCTGGTGGCGATGCGCAGCAGCCCGCGCGGCTCGCCACCGGCGGCGCCTACGGCCTCGAGCATGCCGTCGACGTCTTCCAGGATCTTCTGTGCCCACGCAAAGGCGCTCTCGCCCTCGGCGGTCACGCTGACGCGGCGCGTGGTGCGGTGGAACAGCCTGGCACCGAGCATGGCTTCGAGCATGGCGATGCGCTTGCTGACGTGGGCCGGTGAAATGCCCGTCTCGTTGGCGGCGGCGATAAAGCTGGCGCGCCGCGCTACCGTGCAGAACAGCCGCAGGTCCCGCAGGAACGGGTCATTGTTCGCCGTCAGCGCATTCTGAGTTTCCATGGCGGTCGATGATTGGACGAAGGGACTAACGATAGGCTATCGGCGATGGCCGCGCCAGCGCCGCGGCCCATTCCAGGAGACACGATGAAGACAGTACTGGTGCTCAACGGGCCCAACCTCAACCTGCTCGGCACCCGCGAGCCAGCAGTCTATGGCAGCGAAACGCTGGCCGACGTGGAGCGCATCTGCCAGGAAGCCGCGCAACGGCTCGGGCTGGAAGCGCAATGCCGCCAGACCAACCACGAAGGCCAGTTGATCGACTGGATCCACGAGGCGGGGCGGCTGTGCGCGCAAGGGGAGATGATCGGGGTGGTGCTGAATGCGGGGGCGCTGACGCATACGTCGATCGCGCTGCACGATGCGATCAAGGGTGCGGCGGTGCCCGTGGTGGAGTACCACATCTCCAATGTCCACGCGCGCGAGGCGTTCCGGCACCATTCGTGGATTTCTCCGGTGGCGCGGGCGGTGATGGCGGGGCTGGGGGTGAAGGGGTATGGGTTGGCGGTTGAGGCGCTGGCGCAGTCAGTGACGGCTTGAGACTTACCGCGGGCCCAGGCCCGCTGCCGGTTTGCTCCCCTCTCCCGCACGCGGGAGAGGGGGCCGGCGTGCGAGACTTGGCAGCGCATCGCTGTGCGCAATCGCTGTCAAATCCCGGCGCACTCAGAACTTATGCCGCACCCCCGCCATCACGCCGATGCGCGACGCATTCCCATAAGTATTCCCACTGTTAGCAAACGTCGGCGAACTGTTCAACGCAATCCACTGCCCCTGCAGATGGGTGTAATCGACCTCCACATACACGTCAGTACGCTTGCTGAAGCTGTAGTCCAGCATGCCCGCCGTGGTCAGCCGCTTGCCACCCTGCCCCGCATGGCGCAGCCAGTCGTACTGTAGCGTGCCGATAAACACCAGCGCGTCGGTGATGTTGAACCGCGTCCCCACATAGCCGACGTGATTGCGATAGTCCGCCACATCCAGCCGGTTGTTGGTATAGCCAAGGTAGTACTGCGCCCGCGCCGCCTTCCACGTACCGCCCACGCCCCACACCGTCTGCTTGCTGGCCTGCGCGGCGGGCACCGCACCGAAGAAGGCCGTGGTGACGTTCTGCGTCTGCTGGTACACGGCGCCGATCTCCAGCGGCCCCGACGTGTAGGCCAGCGAGCCCGCCGCGGCCGAGCCGCTCTTGATGCTGCCGGGCACCTCGCCGAAGGTGTAGGCCGCCGCCACCTGCAGGCCGTTGAAGTTCTTGATGTACTTGACGGTGTTGTCGTAGCGTAGTCCGGTGTAGTTGCCGCCCTGGTAGCCAACGATGGAATTGTTGGCAAAGGCCATAGCCTCATAGGACGACAGCAACTCGTGCGCCAGCGTGTACTGGCGGCCGATCGCGAGCTTGCCGTAGTCGCCGTCGAGCCCAACCACTGCAGTACGCCCGAACAGCCGCCCGCCCTGCTGGCTGGTGCCGGTGTCGGGCGAGAAGCCCGACTCCAGGATGAACCAGGCCTTGTTGCCGCCACCGATATCCTCGGTGCCGCGCAGTCCCCAGCGGCTGCCCGTGAGCACGCCATCCGTCATCTGCGTGCGGCTGTGGCCGGCCGCGTCTTCATGGGTGCTGTAGCGGATGGTGGTATCCAGCAGCCCGTAGAGCGTGACGCCACCGGAAGTCTGGGCGAGCGCGGGCAGGCTGCCCGCGCCCAGCGCGAGCAGCGCAATCAGTCGTTTTTGCATTGGAGCTTTGTCTCAGTGTTTTATTGTCGGCGGGGCGAACGCCCCGCCGGGTCAGGCAGCATCGAAAGGCGTCAGGCGACTTCCGGCACCTTGCGCGGGGCGAGGAAGAACAGCCAGGTGAGCGCGATGAAGTAGGCGCAGGGGATCATCGTGAACAGCACCGCATAGTTGTTGTGCGTGGTGGTGAGCACGTAGCCGACCAGCTGCGTCATGAACATGCCGCCGATGGCGCCGATCATCCCGCCGAAGCCGAACACCGAGCTGACCACATGCTTGGGCGTGTAATCCATCACCATGCTCCAGATGTTCGCCGTCCACGCCTGGTGCGCGCCGATGGCGACCGAGATCGCGGCCACTGCCATCCACAGGCTGCTGGCACCAGCGGCCATCACCACCGAGGTAATGCATGCCGCGAACACCAGCATCGACAGCAGGCGCGCACGCACCGCCGGCATGCCGCGGCTGATCAGCCACGACGACAGCGCACCGCCGCCCACGCTCCCCACATCGGCCGCCAAGTAGATCACGATCAGCGGAATGCCCATCTGCGTGACGCTGATGCCGAGCTGGTACTGCTGGTTCAGGAACGGCGGCAGCCAGTACAGGTAGAACCAGAACACCGGCGCGGTGATGGCGTAGGCCATGGCGAAGGCCCAGGTGCCGCGCATGCGCAGGATCTGCGAGTAGCGGATGCGGTGCGGCGCCGGTTCGACGTCGCGCGTGACGTGGGCCAGTTCGGCGGCGCTGACGGTCGGGTGCTGCTCCGGGTTGTGGTAGCGGGCATACCAGAACGCCAGCCAGACCGCGCCCAGCGAAGCGATGGCAATAAAGGCCGCCTGCCAGCCCCAGGCCTGCATGATCAGCGGCAGCATGATCGGCGTGAGCATGGCGCCGACATTGGTGCCGGCATTGAATATGCCGGTCGCAATCGCGCGCTCGCTCGCCGGGAACCAGATGCGCGTGGTCTTGACGCAGGCGGGATAGTTGGCCGCTTCGGACAGGCCCAGGAAGAAGCGGCAGATCATGAAGCCGACCGCCGAGGCCGCGAAGGCGTGCGCCCCGCAGGCGATGCTCCACAGCAGCACCGCAAGCGCAAAGGCGCGCTTGACCCCGACCATGTCGATAAAGCGGCCTTGCAGCGCAAAGCCGATGGCGTAGCCCACCTGGAACCAGAAGTTGATGTTGGCGTAGTCCTGCGCGGTCCAGGCCATGGCCTTGGCCAGCACCGGCTGCAGCACGCCCAGCGCGGCGCGGTCGATGTAGTTCAGCGTGGTCGCGAAGAACACCAGCGCCAGCATGCCCCAGCGCACCTTGCCGAAGGCAAAGGCGGCTCGGACCTTGTCGCCGATCGAGTTGCCGAACGTCGGAGGCGTGGCGCCGGCCGGCAGCTCCTTTTGAGTCGTTGTCATGTCGTCTGTCTCCACCATTGGATAAGAAATGCTTGCCGGCGTGCCTTTATCTGAAGCATCCGCTCGGCGGTTGAACAGGGCAGCGCCCTGCCCTCAATACCGGATCTGCGCGACCGCGCGCAGCGCGTCGGGCGTGGCCGTGCCGTAGCCAAAGAACTCCAGGTAGGCCGGGATCATCTCGAACAGCATGTCGGTGCCCACCTGGACCTTGCAGCCGCGGGCCAGCGCGGCTTCAAGGAAGGGCGTGTATTCGTGCTTCATCACCACCTCGCCCACCATGGCGCCGGGATCGATGCGCGCGACGTCGAACGGCAGCGGTTCGCCGGGATTCATCCCCAGCGGGGTGGCATTGACCACCACGTCGAAACCGTGCGGATCGGCCGAGCCGGTGGTCACCCGCAAGGGCGGGTAGTGCTCGGCCAGGCGCCGGGCCAGCGCCCCCGCGGCGCCTTCGCGGGCATCGAACAGCGCCAGTTCCGCCACGCCGGATTCGGCCAGCGATGCGGCGATCGCGCTGCCCACGCCACCACTGCCCGACACGATGGCGCGCGCGCCTTCCAGCCGGCAACCCTTGCGCCGGATGCCGCGCACAAAGCCGGCGCCATCGAACTGGTCGCCGACCAGCGTGCCATCGTCGCGCCGCACTACGGCGTTGCAGGCGCCGGCGATGCGGGCGGCCGGCGTGAGTTCGTCCACCAGTTCCAGCGTGGCGACCTTGTGCGGCATGGTCACCAGCGCGCCGCGGATATTGGTCAGGCGAAACAGGGAACGGAACACTTCGGCATAGTCGTCGGGCTTGACGCCCATCGGCACCACCACCGCGTCGATGCCCTGCTGTGCGAACCAGGGGTTATAGATCATCGGCGCCTTGAACGACTCCGTGGGATAGCCAAGGTGCGGGATGAGCGTGGTTTTGCCGTTGATCATGATGTTCGTAAGTTCGGGACGTTGGCCTCGCGGCCGGCCTGGTGCTTTTCGTTGACGGGAGATTAGTGGTCGAACGCCCGTCCGCCAAGCGCCCCTTACGTCATATTGCGCGATCAGTGAACGCGTATGCGCGATCAAGGCGCGCAGTTCGGGTTTCTACGAGGTCCTCTCACTCGCCGCCCGGACGTGGCCCGGCGCGGGCGCGTTGCTATGATCCAGCGACGCCGCAAGGCTCGGCACCGTCCCCCCGCCACCCTCACAGGAGCCATGACAATGAACGCCGCAGACGTCCTTTCCCCGCGCGCGGACGATTCCCAGCCCTGGGACAACCCGCTGGGCATCCAGGGCTATGAGTTCATCGAATTTGCCTCGCCCGACCCGGCCGCGCTGGGCCGCACCCTTGAACGCTTTGGCTTTGCCGCCATTGCCCGCCACCGCCACAAGGCCGTGAAGCTGTACCGGCAGGGCGAGATGAATTTCATCGTCGATGCCGAGCCGGATTCGTTCGCGACGCGCTATGCCGGCGAGTACGGCCTGTCGATCTGCGCCATCGGCATCCGCGTGAACGACGCCGCGGCCGCCTTCGCCTGCGCGCTGGAAGCCGGCGCCTGGCCGTTCGAGGGCGGCACGGTGGGGCCGATGGAACTCAATATTCCCGCCATCCAGGGCATCGGCCAGTCGATCATCTACTTCATCGACCGCTGGCGCGGCAAGGAAGGCCGGCCGGGCGATGTGGGCGATATCTCGATCTACGACGTCGATTTCCGCCCGCTGCCGCAGGCCGACAATACGCCCGACGCGGGACTGCTGCGCGTCGACCACCTGACCCAGGCGGTCGAGCCTGGCCATCTCGACGAATGGCTGGAGTTCTACCGCAAGGTGCTGGGCTTCCGCGAGATCCAGGTCGCCAGCGAGGCGCGCGCGCTGGTGTCGCCGTGCGGGCGCATTCGCATTCCGCTGTACGAGAAGGGCACGCCGCGCCATGACCAGATGCGCCACTACCTGTCCGACCAGCACGGCGAGGGCATCCAGCACATTGCGCTGGCCAGCGCCGACATACTTGCCAGCACTGCTGCGCTGGCAGGCAACGGCGTGCAGTTCGTGCAGCCGCCGGCGGCCTACTACGATTCCGTCGACACGCGCCTGCCCGGCCATGGCCTGGACCTGGCCGCGCTGCAGGGCTATGGCATCCTCGTCGACGGCGCAATTCGCAGCGACGGCACGCGCGAGCGCTTCCAGCAGGCGTTCGTGAAGCGCGAGGCGGGCGAGTTCTTCTTCGAGATCGTCCAGCGCGACGGCCATCACGGCTTTGGCGAGGGCAACCTGCCGGTGCTGGAAGCGCTGTCGGGGCGCTGACACGAACCGGATAAACAAAGAGCATTTTGTTAGTTCGTCGCCTCGCGCGCGACACATAACATCGTGGCTTGCCCGTCACCGACCGCAAGCCAACATGCATCGCAGAGACTTCCTCGCCACCACCGCCCTTCTCTCCCTCGGCCTGCCGTTTTCGGCCGAAGCCTTTGCACAAGCCGCCGCTGAAACGCCCGTACGCGGCGGCGTGCTGAACGTGGCGGTATCGCCGGAGCCGACGCTGCTGACCTCGGCCTTCATCACCACCATGAACATCGGGCAGGTCTCGAGCAAGGTGCTGGAAGGGCTGGTCAGCTACGACCTGAACCTGCAACCCGTGCCGGCGCTGGCAACCTCCTGGAACACAGCGCCTGACGGCCTGACCACCACCTTCCATTTGCGCAAGGGCGTGCGCTGGCACGACGGCAAGGACTTCACCGCGGCGGACGTCAAATACACGTTACTGGAGGTCTGGAAGACGCTGCACCCGTTTGGCCGCGCCGCGTTTGCCAACGTGACGGCAGTCGATACCCCGGATCCGCACACCGTGGTCATCCGGCTGTCGTCGCCGGCGCCCTACCTGCTGAATTACATCAACACCTACGGCGCGCAGATCCTCCCGCGGCATATCTATGAAGGCAAGGATGTGCTCAGCAACCCGGCCAACAATGCGCCGATCGGCACCGGCCCGTTCGTCTTCAAGGAATGGGTCAAGGGCAGCCATGTGCGGCTGGAGCGCAATCCCAACTACTGGCAGAAGGACCAGCCGTACCTCGACGGCGTGGTGTTCAGGTTCATCCCCGACGCCGCGGCGCGCACCGTGGCGCTGGAAGCCGGCGAGATCGACGTGGCCCTTGGCTCCAGCATCCCGCTGTCCAACCTGAACCGCTTCCGGGACAAGCAGCGCTATGCGATCAACCTGGACGACGGCCGCTACCTGGCGACGATCTTCCTGACGCAGTTCAACGTGCGCAAACCCTACTTCGGCGACAAGCGCGTGCGCCAGGCGCTGGCCTATGCGATCGACCGCAACGCGCTGCTGAAGGTGGTGTTTCTCGGCTACGGCAAGCCGGCCACCGGGCCGGTGCCTTCGTCGGTGATCAACTACTACTCGCCCGATACGCGCCAGTACCCGTTCGACCTGAAGAAGGCCGCCACGCTGCTGGACGAGGCCGGGCTGAAGCCCGGTAAGGACGGCAAGCGGCTGAAGATTACGCTGGACTACGACGGCGGCGGCGGCGTGAATGCCAGCCGGCCGGCGGAGTTCATCAAGCAGTCGCTGGCGCGTGTGGGCGTGGAGGTGGAACTGCGCGCGGGCGATACCGCCACCTACCTGCGCCGCGTCTTCACCGACCAGGACTACGACCTGATGATCTCCAGCCTGCACCGGCTGCCCGATCCTACGCTGGGCGTGCAGCGGCTGTTCTGGACGAAAAACATCATCAAGGGCGCGCCGTGGACCAACGGCTCGGGCTACTCCAACCCGCAGCTCGACCAGATCATGGAAGCCGCGGGCCGCGAGGCCGACGTGGCCAAACGCAAGGCGCTGATCAAGTCGTGGCAACAGATCGTGCAGGAGGACGTGCCGGTGCTGGACCTGGTCGAGCAGACCTGGGTCACGGTCTCGACGGCGCGCTTCCGCAAGCGCACCGCGCAGGGCGACGGGCTCTTTGCCTCGTACGCGGATGCGTGGCTGCGGCCGCGGGCGTGAGACCATGCGCGCGTCGTTCCTGCGCTTCCTGCGCCAGCGGCTGCTGCAGGTGGTGCCGGTGGTGCTTGGCATCGCCCTGCTCAACTTCCTGATCCTGCAGCTCGCGCCGGGCGATGTCGTCGACGTGCTGGCTGGCGAGGCCGGCGCCGCCACGCCGGAGTACATGGCGCACCTGCGCGCCAGCTTCGGGCTGGACCGGCCGGTGTGGCTGCAACTGCTGCACTACCTGGGCAATGTGGCGACGCTGGACCTTGGCTATTCATTCCGGCAAAACATGCCGGTGTTCGAGCTGATCGTGAAGCGGTTGCCGGCCACGCTGCTGCTGATGCTGCTGGCGATGGGGATTGCGCTGGCGCTGGGCGTGGTGTTGGGCGTGATCAGCGCGGTGCGGGTGCAGCGCTGGCCAGATCGCGTGATTTCGCTGACGGCGCTGGTGGCCTATGCCATGCCCACGTTCTGGCTGGGGCTGATGGCGGTGGTGCTGTTCTCCGCGCGCCTGGGATGGCTGCCGTCCGGCGGCATGACCGATGTGGGCGCCCGGCACACCGGGCTGGCGCTGGTGTTCGATGTCGCGCGCCATGCGGTGCTGCCCGCCTGCACGCTGGCCACCTTCTACCTTGCGGTCTATACGCGGCTGGTGCGCACGGCGATGCTGGAGCTGGATGGCGCCGACTTCGTACGCACCGCGCGCGCCAAGGGCGCCGGCGAGATCCGCGTGACGCTGGCGCATGCGCTGCGCAATGCGCTGCTGCCGCTGGTGACGATGGTGGGCTACCAGGTGGCGTCGCTGCTCAGCGGGGCGGTGCTGGTCGAATCGGTGTTCAGCTGGCCCGGCCTCGGGCGGCTGGCGTTCGAATCCGTGCTGGCGCGCGACTTCAACCTGCTGCTAGGGATCCTGCTGCTGAGCTCGTTGCTGGTGACCTTCGTCAATATCCTGGTGGACCTGCTGTATGCGCTGCTCGATCCGCGCGTCGCGGTCGGGCAGGCGGGAGGACGGGCATGAGCACGCTGACGCTGCCCGCGCTGGCGCGCCTGCATGCTGGCTGGCGGACCGGCCGTGCTTTGCTGAATGGCCTGCTGCGCAATCCGCCCGCGCTGGCCGGCGCGATCCTGCTGCTCGCCGTGATCGTTGCCGCCGCGCTCGGCCCCGTGCTGTTCCCGGGCGATCCGTGGGAAATGGCCGGCCCGCCGATGCTGTGGCCGGGCGATGACCCCGCCCACCCTCTCGGTACCGATTTCATGGGCCGCGACCTTGCGACCGGACTGGCCGCTGGCGCACGCGTGTCGCTGCTGATCGGCCTGGTCAGCACGGCGCTGTCCGCCACGCTCGGCATTGCGGTGGGCGCCATCGGCGGCTACTTCCGCGGCCGCATCGACACCGCGCTGATGCGGCTCACCGAGCTGTTCCAGACCGTGCCCAAGTTCGTGCTGGCGGTGGTGCTGGTGGCGATCTTCAAGCCGTCGGTGACCACGGTGGTGATGGCGATCGGCGTGGTCTCGTGGCCGGCCACCGCGCGGCTGGTGCGCGCGGAGTTCCTGTCGCTGCGCGAGCGCGAGTTCGTGCTGGCCGCCGAGACCATCGGCATGGGGCATGTGCGCCTGATCCTGACGCAGATCCTGCCCAATGCCCTGCCGCCAGTGATCGCCATGGCGACGCTGACAGTCGCCACCGCGATCCAGACCGAGGCCTCGCTGTCGTTCCTGGGCCTGGGCGACCCCAACGTGATGAGCTGGGGCACGATCATCGGCGGCGGCCGCGAGCAGGTGGTGGATGCCTGGTACCTCTGCGGCCTGCCCGGGCTGGCGATCATGGTGACGGTGCTGGCCTTCAACCTGCTGGGCGAGGGCCTGAACGACGCGCTCAACCCGCACCTGCGGCAACGATAGGAACCGACGATGCCATTGCTCGATCTCCGACAACTGCGCACCGCATTCGATACCCGCGCCGGCACCGTCACCGCCGTAGACGGCGTAACGCTGTCACTGGAGCGCGGCGAAACCCTGGCGCTGGTCGGCGAAAGCGGCAGCGGCAAGTCCGTCACCGCGTGCTCGCTGCTGGGCCTGCTGCCGCGCCGCGGCGCGCGCGTGACCGGCGGCCAGGCGTGGTTCGACGGCACCGAGCTGCTGGCGCTCGACCATAAGGCGATGCGCGCGATCCGCGGCAACCGCATCGGCATGATCTTCCAGGAGCCGATGTCGGCACTGAACCCGGTGATGCGCATCGGCGACCAGATCGCCGAGGCCATCCGCCTGCACCGCAAGGTGAGCCACGCGCAGGCCTGGGCGCGCGTGCTGGCGCTGCTCGAACAGGTGCGCATGCCCTCGCCCGCAGCGCGCGCCCGCGACTATCCACACCAGATGTCGGGCGGCATGCGCCAGCGCGCCATGATCGCGCTGGCGCTGGCGTGCGAGCCCGACCTGCTGATCGCTGACGAGCCCACCACCGCGCTGGACGTCACCACGCAGGCGCAGATCCTGGCGCTGCTCAGGCGGCTGCAAGCGGAAACCGGCATGGCACTGCTGTTGATCACGCATGACCTGGGCGTGGTGGCCGAGACCGCCGACCGGGCGGCAGTGATGTACGCGGGGCGCATCGTCGAGCAAGGGCCGGTGGACGCGCTGCTGGCCGCGCCCGCGCATCCCTATACGGCCGGCCTGCTGGCATCGCTGGCGCTCGAGACGTTGCCACCGGGCGCGCGCCTGCCGGAAATTCCCGGCACCGTGCCGCCGCTGTCGGCAATGCCCCCAGGCTGTGCGTTTGCGCCGCGCTGCGCGTTTGCGCAAGCCGCCTGCACCCGGCAGGTGCCGGCACTGCAGGCCAGCGGAACGCGGCAGGTCGCCTGCCACGCGCCGCTGGTGCAGCCTGAACGCCCCGCGCAAGCGGCATGGGAGATCGCCGCATGAGTACGCCGCTGCTGGCGCTGCACGATGTCAGCCGCCACTATCGCACCCAGGCCGGCACCGTGCGCGCGCTGGACGGCGTATCGCTGGCCGTGCGGCGCGGCGAGACCCTTGGGCTCGTCGGCGAGAGCGGCTGCGGCAAATCCACCGTGGCGCGCATCGCCATGCGCCTGATCTCGCCCGATGCCGGGCGCGTGGTGCTCGATGGCGAGGACATCACCGCCCGGCGCGGACATGCGCTGCGTCCCGTGCGATCGCGCTTGCAGATGGTGTTCCAGGATCCGGCGGCCTCGCTGAATCCGCGGGTAGCCATCGGCCGCGCGCTCGAAGAGCCGCTGATCGTGCATCGCCGTGGCAACGCCGCCGAGCGCCGCGAACGCGTGGCGTGGGCGATGGCGCGCGTGGGCTTGCGGCCAGAGTTCGCTGCACGCTTGCCGCACGAGTTGTCCGGCGGCCAGCGCCAGCGCGTGGCGATTGCCCGCGCCCTGATGCTGCAGCCGGACCTGATCGTCTGCGATGAAGCCGTGTCGGCACTGGATGTGTCGATCCGCGCGCAGGTGCTGAACCTGTTGCTGGAGTTGCGGCAGGCGTTCGGCATGGCCTACCTGTTTATCTCGCACGACCTGTCGGTGGTGCGGCATATGTCGGACCGCATCGCCGTGATGTACCTCGGGCAGGTGGTCGAGATCGGCGAGCGCGATGCCGTATGGAACGCGCCGGCCCACCCCTACACGCGCGCGCTGATCGCCGCGGCGCCTTCGGCAAACCCGGCCGCACGCACACAGCCTCGCGCGCTGCTGGAGGGCGACCTGCCCAGCCCGCTCGACCCGCCGCCGGGCTGCCGCTTCCATACGCGCTGCCCGTATGCCGCGGCGCGCTGCCGCGAGGCCGCGCCGGAACTGCGCGAAGGCAGCCCGGGGCACTGGGTCGCCTGCCATTTTTCCTGAGCGCCTGACCGTCCTGCGTTTCCTCTCTCCGCCCGCGGCCTGAGCCGCGGCGGCCCTGCTTCCCGACTTCCCGCCTCCTTGCCGGCGCAGGTACCCAACCTGCGCTGCGCTGTCTCGCCGCTTCCCCTGCATTTATCGATGGTTTTCCGAGCCGCTAGTGCCTTATGCGGCGCTCCGATTGCTATTTGTCTCGTTTTTTAATCGATTTCATTCCGTAAACCAAAATTTTTCATTGACGGCCCGCAGTCTTCCGCCTACATTTCCCCCAACAAACAATTTTCCGGAACGTTTAGTTCCACTTTATAACACCTGATCAGGAGACAACGCCATGCGCGACCTCGAAACCACCTCGCATCCCGCCGTTTCCGGTGGCTCGTCCGCCGCCAGGGAGAGCCAGGTTCCGGCCGGCCCGCAGACCATGACCCCGTCCGAAGCCTTTGTCGAAACGCTGGCCGCCAATGGCGTGACCGACATGTTCGGCATCATGGGCTCGGCCTTTATGGATGCGATGGACATCTTCGCGCCGGCCGGCATCCGCCTGATCCCGGTGGTGCACGAGCAGGGCGCCGGCCATATGGCCGACGGCTACGCCCGTGTGTCGGGCCGCCACGGCGTGGTGATCGGCCAGAACGGCCCGGGCATCTCCAACTGCGTGACCTCGATCGCCGCCGCCTACTGGGCCCACAGCCCGGTGGTGATCGTCACGCCCGAAGCCGGCACCATGGGCATCGGCCTGGGCGGCTTCCAGGAAGCCAACCAGCTGCCGATGTTCCAGGAGTTCACCAAGTACCAGGGCCACGTCACCAACCCGGCGCGCATGGCCGAGTTCACCGCGCGCTGCTTCGACCGCGCCATGGCCGAGATGGGCCCGACCCAGCTCAACATCCCGCGCGACCACTTCTACGGCAAGATCAACGCCGAGATCCCGCAGCCGCGCCGCCTCGACCGCGGCCCCGGCGGCGAGCAGAGCCTGAACGATGCGGCCGAGCTGCTGGCCAATGCGAAGTTCCCGGTGATCATCTCGGGCGGCGGCGTGGTGATGGCCGATGCGGTGGAAGAGTGCAAGGCGCTGGCCGAGCGCCTCGGTGCCCCGGTGGTCAACAGCTACCTGCACAACGACTCGTTCCCCGCCAGCCACCCGCTGTGGTGCGGCCCGCTGGGCTACCAGGGCTCGAAGGCTGCCATGAAGCTGATCTCGCGCGCCGACGTGGTGATCGCGCTGGGCTCGCGCCTGGGGCCGTTCGGCACGCTGCCGCAGCACGGCATGGACTACTGGCCCAAGAACGCCAGGATCATCCAGATCGATGCCGACCACAAGATGCTGGGCCTGGTGAAGAAGATCTCGGTGGGCATCTGCGGCGACGCCAAGGCCGCCGCCATCGCACTGACCGAGCGCCTGGCCGGCCGCACGCTGGCCTGCGACGCCACCCGCGACGCCCGCGCCACCGACGTCGCCAACGAGAAGGCCGCGTGGGAGAAGGAGCTGGACGACTGGACGCATGAACGCGACCCGTACAGCCTGGATATGATCGAAGAGCAGAAGCAGGAACGCACGCCCACCGGCGGCCATTATCTGCATCCGCGCCAGGTGCTGCGCGAGCTGGAGAAGGCGATGCCGGAAGACGTGATGGTGTCCACCGACATCGGCAATATCAACTCGGTGGCCAACAGCTACCTGCGCTTCGAAAAGCCGCGCAGCTTCTTTGCGGCGATGAGCTGGGGCAACTGCGGCTACGCCTTCCCGACCATCATCGGCGCCAAGGTGGCGGCACCGCACCGCCCGGCTGTGTCCTACGCCGGCGACGGTGCCTGGGGCATGAGCCTGATGGAAACCATGACCTGCGTGCGCCACAACATCCCGGTGACCGCGGTGGTGTTCCACAACCGCCAGTGGGGCGCGGAGAAGAAGAACCAGGTGGACTTCTACAACCGGCGCTTTGTGGCGGGCGAGCTCGACAACCAGAGCTTTGCAGACATCGCCAAGGCGATGGGTGCAGAAGGCATCGTGGTGGATCGGCTGGAAGATGTCGGCCCGGCTCTGAAGCGCGCCATCGACCTGCAGATGAATCATGGCAAGACCACGATCATCGAGATCATGTGCACGCGTGAGCTGGGGGATCCGTTCCGCCGGGATGCGTTGGCTAAGCCGGTGCGGTATCTGGACAAATACAAGGACTACGTCTGATCAGGCTGTTGCACTCCGCATGCTGAGGGTGTACTCCCTCTCCCGCTTGCGGGAGAGGGCTGGGGAGAGGGCCGGCGCATCCACCAGGCGAGGCCCTCGGCATAGCGAAGGCCTGCCCTCTCCCCCGGCCCCTCTCCCGCAGGCGGGAGAGGGGAGCAAACCACCGGCATAGCAAGGGCTTCGGCCCTTTTCTTCATTTCTGAAAGAAGACCATGAAACCCATCCTCCGCATCATCGACCGCGCCCGCGCCGCCCCTCGCCGCATCGTGCTGTGCGAGGCCGAAGACCCGCGCATCCTGCAAGCCGCGCAACGCGCCACGCAGGAAGGCATCGCGCAAATCGTGTTGGTGGGCAACACCCGCCAGATCAATGCCGCCGCCGCCATCCACGGCATCGAGCTGAACGGCATGGCGCTGGTCGATCCGACCACCTCGGCGCTGGCACCCTCCTTCGCGCAGCAACTCTTTGCCCTGCGCCAGAAGAAAGGCATGACGCTGGATGAAGCGAAGCGCGCAGTGCTCGATCCGCTGTGCTTCGCCAACCTGATGGTGCGCCTGGGCCACGCCGATGGCTCGGTGGCAGGCGCCGACCACACCACCGCCGACGTGGTGCGCAACGCGATCCAGCTGATCGGACTGGCCCCTGGCTTCCGACTGGTGTCGAGCTTCTTCCTGATGATGCTGTGCGAGCCCTTCCATACGCTCAAGGGCGGGCTGATCTTCTCCGACTGCGGACTAGTGGTGGACCCGGACGCCGACGCGCTCTCCGACATCGCCATGGCCGCCGCCGACAGCGCGCGCGCCCTCCTGATGGAAGAACCGCGCGTGGCGATGCTGTCATTCTCGACCAGCGGCAGCGCCACGCACGCTGCAGTGGACAAGGTGGTGGCCGCCACCGAACGCGTGCGCGCGCAGCGCCCGGCGCTGGCCATCGACGGCGACGTACAGCTCGACGCCGCCATCGTCGCCGACATCGCCGCGCGCAAGGTCGCGCATTCGCAGGTCAACGGCCGCGCCAACGTGCTGGTGTTCCCCAACCTGGAGGCGGGCAATATCGGCTACAAATTGGCGGAAAGAGTGGGCGGCGCCAAGGCTATCGGGCCGATGCTGCAGGGGCTGAACAAGCCCGCCAACGACCTGTCGCGCGGCTGCAGCGCCGACGATGTGTTCCATGTGATCGCCGTGACCGTGGTGCAGGCGCAGGCCACTGCTGAGCAGGCAACCAGGGGCGAGCAGGCGGCGGCATGAAAGCGGAATTATTGTTGCCACTGCTTGGCCTTCAGGCACTGCTCGGCGCGGGCACCTACTTCCAGACGGTGACCGGCTTCGGCCTCGGCATGATCGTGATGGGCGCCACCAGCGGACTCGGGCTGGCACCCGTGGCCACCGTGGCCGCCGTGGTGAGCCTGGTCACGCTGGCCAACAGCGCCTGCGCGCTTCCCGGCAAGCTGCAGCATATCGACTGGCGCGCGGTAGGCGCGGCGGCGATCGGCATCCTGCCCTCGGTGGTGGTGGGCGTGCTGGTGCTCGAATACCTGAGCACCAGTGCCGCCACGCTGCTGCAATTGCTGCTGGGCGCAGTGATCCTGTACGGCGGCCTGAGCGCCGCGCTCAAACCCGCCCCGCTGCCGCAACGCTCCGGTGACGGCAGCTTCTTCATGAGCGGCGTGTTCGGCGGGCTGCTGAGCGGCATGTTCGGCGTCTCCGGGCCGCCGCTGATCTTCCAGTTCTACCGGCAGCCGATGAAGCCGGTGGAGATCCGCTGTGCGCTGATCCTGGTCTTTACCGTGACTTCCACCGTGCGCACGCTGTTCTCGGCCTGGCAGGGGCAACTGGATGCCACGATCTGGCTGCAGGCCGCGGTCGGGGTGCCGGTGGTGGTGATCGCCACGCTACTGGGGCGGCGTTTTCCGCCGCCGTTTTCGCCGACCACGACGCGGCGGGTGGCGTTCGGAGTGTTGATCGGGATCGGGGTCAGCCTGATGTTGCCGGCGATCTCGGGCTGGATGCGGTAAGGGCGCTGCGGTGCGCCCTTACCCTCAACTCCCCCTCAGGCGACCGTCCCCGCCGGCCGCGCCAGCGGTGCGGCTTCCTCCTGCTCCCCGCCGCCGCCGGCCTGCCCGAGATCCATGCCCGTGGTCTCGGGCAGCAGCACAGCGGCGACCACGACCATCGCATAGCCGACCCCCGCCACGATGGCGATTGCAATCGGCAGCGAGGTCTGCCCCGTGCTCAGCCAGCCGACCGTCAGCGGGAACAGCGAGCCGATCACCCGCCCCGCGTTATAAGAAACCCCATACCCCGTCGCCCGGATATCGTTGGGATAAGACTCCGAGATCGTCGCCCCGATGCCCGAGAAGACGCCCTGCATCAGGATGCCCAGCGGGAAGCCGAGGAACAGCATCGACGTGTTCGACACCGGAATCACCATGTAGATCAGGGCGATCACGAATGCCCCGGCCGCGAAGACGATATAGGTCAGCCGCCGCCCCCAGCGATCGGTGGCATAGGCGCCTGCCACATACCCGATCAAGGACCCGATGATGGTCACCGCGAGATACGAACTGGTGCCGAACACCGACAGCCCACGCTCGGTCTTCAGGAAGGTCGGCAACCACGTGGCGATGGCGTAGTACGCGCCCAGCATGCCGCCGGACAGCAGGCTGCACAGCAGCGTCTTGGGCAGCAGTGCCCCGCGGAACAGCCGGCCGAGCCCCGCCAGCGCCGACCCCTGCCGGCCCGCTGCCCGGCTCTTCAGGAAGATCTCCGGCTCCTCCAGGTTGCGGCGCAGGTAGACCACCACCAGCGCCGGCAGAATGCCGAGGAAGAAGCAGACCCGCCAGGCCGTCTCCGCCGGCAGCACGCTGAAGGCGATGGCGTACACGATGGCCGCCGCGCCCCAGCCGAACGAATAGCTGCTGGCGGTGAAGCCCGAGTATTTGCCGCGGTGGGCCGGGTTGCGGATCATCTCCGTCACCAGCACCATGCACAGCGACGACTCGCCGCCAAATCCCAGGCCCTGGATCATGCGGAACACCATCAGCTGCTCCGGCGACTGCGCCAGCCCGCACAGGAAGCAGGCCCCCGCGAACACCACGATGGTCCAGCGCAGCACACGCACCCGCCCGTAGCGGTCGGCCAGGATGCCGGCCCCGATCGCGCCCACCAGCGACGACACCAGCGTCCAGGTGACGATGGCGCCGGCCGTCGATTTGCTCATGCCCCATTGCCCCAGCAACGTGGAGATGAGGAATGAATAGATCATGAAGTCGAATACATCGACCGCATGCCCCAGGAACGCGCCATAAAAGCCCTTGCGCTCCATGCGCGACAATTCTCGGAACCAGTCGAACATGCTTCCTCCCTGTGGTCTGTTGTCTTAGTTGTGGTGGTCCGCCGGCAAAGTGGTCGGCCGCGGCGGGGGCCGGAAGGCGTGACCTGCATCTTCCAGCAGGCTGGCGAAGCGCAGGGCGGTAAGGTCCTGGTAGCGGCCGGCGACAATCTGCACGCCGACCGGCAGGCCGCTGGTGCCGGGTCCGATGGGCGCTACCGCCGAAGGCAGCCCGCACAGTCCGGAGTGTCCGGCCCAGAACAGTTGCGTGGTCATCGGCTGCGCGCGGCCGTTGACGGTGATGCTCCGTTGCCAGGGCTCGCCAACCTCGTTCAGCGCGAAGGCGGTAGTGGCCGCGGCGGGGCACAGCAGCACGTCATAGGCCGAGAAGAAGCGGCGCCAGGCCGCGGCAAAGCGCTCGCGGGCGGCTTGCAGGCGCAGCCAGTCGCGGTGGCTCAGCGTCGCGCCGGTGTACTGGAGCGTGGCATAGGAATGGTCGTCGGTGGCGGCGGCGGCGCTGTGGGCCAGCGCATCGGCATAAACGGCGTCGTCCATGTGCACCGCGGTGGTGGCCCGCAGCAGGGTCACGTAGACGTACCACAGTTCGGCGGCGTCAAAGTCAGGACGCACGTGCCAGTCCACGCGGGCGCCCTGCCCGGCCAGCCAGTGGCCGAGCTGTTCGATCTGCGCGGCGACCTCGCCATCGACCTCGGCCTGCGGATGGGTGGGCAGCACGGCGACGCGGAAGTCAGCCAGCCGACGGTGCGGGCAAGCTGGCAGGTCGAGGCGGTACGCGAGCGCATCGTCGCCGTCGGGACCGGCGATGGCGCGCAGCACCGGTTCGAGGTCGCGCGCGCTGCGTGCCAGCGGGCCGGCTACGTTGATGTCCTGTTCGCCGAAGCTGGCCGGACCGGTGCCGTGACCGGCCAGCGGCACCAGTCCGTGGCTGGGCTTGAGCGAGAAGATGCCGCAGTAGTGGGCCGGGTTGCGCAGCGAGGACCCGATATCGGATCCGACATCGAAATACGACAAGCCGGCGCACACCGCCGCCGCGCTGCCGCCAGACGAGCCGCCCGGCGTGCGCGACGGATCGTGCGGATTGCGGGTCGTGCCGTAGATGGCGTTGTAGCTCTGCCAGTCGCGCAGGCCGAGCGGGACGTTGGTCTTGCCGAGCAGCACGGCGCCGGCCTCGCGCAGGCGCTGCACCACCACGGCGTCGCGCTGGGCCGCGCGGCCCTGCAATGCCGGATTGCCGCAGGTGGTCGGCCAGCCGGCCACATCGAACGATTCCTTGACCGAGAACGGCACGCCATCGAGCACGCCGCGTGACTGCCCCGCGCGGCGGCGGCGGTCGCTTTCAAGCGCCGCGGCGCGGGCGGCGCCAAAGTCCGACAGCACCAGCGCATTGATGGCGCCGTGCCAGTCGCGCCAGGCCGCCTCGCAGGCGTCCACCAGTTCCACCGAAGAGACCTGGCCGGCAGCGAGCTGCTGTACCACCTCCCATAGCGGCGGAAAACCGCCGGCACTCCGGTCGGGCAAGTTCACGTGGATTCCTTGTCGTTATCCGCGCCAGCAATGGGACGCGGTGGGGGCGTATAGGACAGGCTTAGGAAGGTGCTGCGCTTGCGTTGGTATACTATATTCCGTTTTGCGCGGAGTGCAAGAGAAAGTGGTACGCGCGGGCGCGACGAGGCACACAGCGGTGGAAACGGCAGCTTGGGAAGAGTCAGTCGGCAGACAGGACGCCTGCCAGGCGCGCGGCGGCGGCGCGACCGGCGCCGCCGGGTCAATCAGGCTGGATCAGCAATGGCCACGGCGCGGGGCGCGGCCGCCAAGCGCCAGCAGGAAGCGGCCGATATCCCGCAGGCGTAGCGGCAGCAGCGGCGTGGAGTGGCGAACGGCATTGCGTGCGGCAAAGTGGTGCAACAGCTGCTGGCCGACGGATTGCGAAAGATAGCGTTGCTCAGGCGACTGCATGGAAAATCCCTATTGATCTAGATTGCCTACAGTATACCTAAATTGGTGCACGCGCCATGAAGAAGCATGCAATGCCCAATTGCCGGGCATGCAATGAAAGTAGCAAGAGCTGGAAGGTATTGGCGCGCGCCGTGGGGCTGCTGGACATCCGGCACGGGGTACGCCGTGCCGAGAGGAGAGAGGTGTACTGCAAGAATTCCGGACCATATCGCCCAGCAGTCAGCAGTTGGCCAGTGCAGCGGGCGCAACGCCCTCAGGCCGCCTGCGCCCTGCCCTGCCCTTCCACCGGCAGGTCGGCCGCCTTGGCGGCGCTGTAGACATGGCGCGCCGCCAGCAGCGCGGCAAGGTCGGCATCCCCCGCGATCACGGCCTGCAGGATCTGCGCGTGCTCGTCCCAGTTCTGGCGCGCGCGCACCACGTTGGCCGGACCGAACAGCACGGCGGTGCGCTCGCGCAGCGAGCGCATCATTTCCTGCAGCACGCTGTTGGCGGCAATGGTGCCGAGCACTTCATGGAAGCGGCTATTTAAGGCGAGCAGCTCATCGGCGCGGCCCTGCGCGGCGGCCTCCATGCCCTGGCGCAGCACGGTCTCCAGTTCGGCAACCAGCGCCGGGTCGCGGCGCTGCGCGGCCAGCTTGGCGTTGAGGCCTTCCAGCGTGGCGCGCACCTCCACCATCTCGCGCGCGATCACCGGCGACAGGCTGGCCACCGACGCGCCGCGGCGCGGCTCGATCAGCACCAGCCCTTCGCTGGCCAGCGCGCGCAGCGCCTCGCGCACGGGAATGCGCGACACGCCCAGTTCCGCCGACAGCTTGTTCTCCACCAGCCGTTCGCCAGGGGCGTACTTGCCGTTCAGGATGCCCTCGCGCAGCTTGTCGGTGACAAGGGCGAACAGCGGCGAGTGGCTGGCACCGAGGCTCAGCGGCTCGGTGGGCGCGGCAGGAGACGGAGGGATGGACATGGGTCGGCAGAGGCGTAAGCGGAAAGGCTGGCGTTATTGTATACCACGCTCTTGCCGGTATACCGCCATGTCTTTTGACATCCTTCCCTGCTTACCGACAGAGAATTCCTACCGCGCCCGAAACGATGATGCTCATCTCAGATCGCCTCGGCGGGTTCCTGCTTCACAGAGCGGCCTGACTGCACCGGCTCTCCGCAAGCTGCCACGCGGTGTCCCCGCGCCAAAATGTTGATCGCACCGACGACATCGGCGTTTTCCTCGAATCCGCAATCGACGCAGGTAAACCGTGCTTGGGATTGCCGGTTGCCTGCGCTTACGCATCCGCAAGCCGGGCATGTCCGGCTGGTGTTGGCCGGCGGCACGGCAATGAGCCAGCCTCCGTTCCAGGTCAGCTTGTATTCCAACTGGCGGCGGAACTCGAACCAGCCTTGGTCGAGTATCGCCTTATTCAGAGCGGACTTGGCCCGAACGTTCCTGCCCGGTGCGTCGGTTGTGCCTGCCGCCGACCTAGACATGCTCTTTACCTTCAAGTCCTCGATACACACCATCGCGTGGCTTTTGCTGATCGTGGTCGTGGCCTTGTGCAGGTAGTCGCGCCGGGCGTTGCCGATGCGGGCGTGGATGCGCTGGACTCGGGCCTTGGCCTTGTTCCAGTTGTTGCTGAACTTCGTCTTGCGGCTCATTGCCCGATGTGCCCGACGAAGCGAGGCTTCGTGCCGCCTGAAGCTGTGGAGCGGAGCGAGGTATGAGCCGTCGCTAAACGTGGCGAAGCGGACGATGCCAACGTCGATACCAATGGCGCTAGTGGCCTCCGGCACCGGCTTCTCGACCTCTCGCACAGTCTGGAGCGACACGAACCACTTGCCTGCGTTCAGCGACACGGTGGCGTTGCGCACCTCGCCGAGCACATCCCGGCTGTTTCGGTATCGCATCCATCCGAGCTTGGGCAGAAAGATCCGGCTGTTGGCTTGATCCAGCTTGATCTGCTTCGGATCCGGGTAACGGAAGCTGTCGCGCTGACCCTTCTTCTTGAAGCGTGGAAACGCGGCGCGCTTGGCGAAGAAGTTCTTGTAGGCTCGTTCCAGGTCCTTAAGTGCGTGCTGCAGCGGGTGGACCGGCGAGTCCTTAAGCCACGGAGTCTCCGATCCATTGCGCCACCCGGTAAGATGCTTGGCCATCGCCACATAGCCGATGAACTTGCCGCCCGCCTCGTGATTTTCCTTCTGCGACGCCAGTGCTTTGTTGTAGACGAATCGACACGAACCGGCAATTCGGCGCATGTCGCGCCGCTGTCCGCCGGTCGGCATCAGTTCGAACTTGAAGGCCTGGAGACGCTGCATCGGGGCATTGTAAAGTTAGCCTCTGAGCCAAAACGTGACATTCTGTGCCGTCGCCAATGTGTCTTTCTGATGCATGCGCACTTGGTCTTCGTGGCCGAGTACCGATCCTGCTGGTCAACTAATCCCCGAAGGTCTCGTTGTCATCGCTCGCGCACAGCTACAAGGGCTGTCCAGCGGGAGCCCAACAACGGCAAAGCACATTTTCGGCATCTACCCAATCTTTCCCCACCCTCATGGGCAGGTACCGGACATTCCAATCAATCTCGCTGAAAGGTAAAGCCGTCCGCATAGATGTGATCCGAACTGGCCCCGCGCTGCAGGAAAGCGGCGCGGGCATCACGAATCATATTGGGGGAACCGCACAAATAAATGGCATGCTCGCTCAGAGCGCCGAGGTCGGCCAGCGCCGCATCGTGCACGTAGCCGCGCCGCCCCTCCCACCCGACGCCGGCGCGGGACAGGACGGGCACGTACTGGAAGTCGTACAGCCGTTCGCCCCACGCGGGGATATCGGCGTGCAGGTACAGGTCTTCCGGCTGGCGCATGCCCCAGTAGAGCGACACCGGCGGGCAGTCGGGATCGTCCATTAGCGATTCGAGGATCGCCTTGATCGGCGCCAGCCCGGTGCCGGTGGCCACCATCAGCAGCGGCCGGTAATCCTTCGCGCGGTAGAAGAAGGTGCCGAGCGGCAGTTCGACATCGATGGTGTCGCCCGCCTTCATCCGCGGCAGGATGCCATCGGTGAAGGCGCCGCCCGGAATGCGCCGCACGTGCAGGTCGACCCGTCCGTCGCGCGGCACCGAGGCCATCGAGAAGCTGCGCGCGCGCCCGTCTCCGCTCAGCAGCTTCAGGTACTGGCCAGGGCGATAGTCAAGGGCCCCCGCGTCCGGCACTTCCAGTTCGATGTGCAAGACGTCAGCCGACAACGGGCGCACAGCCTGCACCAGCGCCCGATAACGCGCGGGCTCGGCGCAGGCCTCGTCCTCGCGCGCCGGGCTGATAACGAGGTCGCCCAGCGGCTGCGCCTGGCAGGCCAGCGCATAGCCGGCCGCAGCCTCATCCGGCGCCAGGCCGAACGGTTCCTCGTCGTAGCGGACCTGCCCCTCGAGCAGCCGGATGCGGCAGGTGCCGCAACCACCCAGTTGGCAATCGTGTGGCAAGGCGATGCTGGCGCGCTGCGCGGCCTGCAGCAGCGTCTCGCCGCGCTCAACGAAAAAGACCTGCTGCGTTTCGGCGATCTGGATGCGGTACGACATGGAACCTCCGCGCAATCGAGCTTATTTCTTGATATCGGCCTGCACCAGCACCTTCAGGTCCTGCGGCGCCAGCAGTTCGGCCAGCGCCTGCAGCGCGGCCAGCCCGGCCTGCGTGTCCTGCTCGCCGTTGCCGCCCGACAGGCCGATGCCGCCGATCACCTCGTCGTTGACGACAATCGGGAAGCCGCCCACGAACGCGGCGAACTTGCCTTCGAAGCTCCACTGGATGCCGAATGCCTCGTTGCCCGGCAGCGCCGGCCCGTTGGGCGGCGTGGTGAACAGATGCGTGGAGCGCTTGTGGCCCGCGGCCGTGAACGCCTTGTTCCATGCGATCTGCGGCCCGGTGATGCGGGCGCCGTCCATGCGCTCGAGCGCGAGCGGGTAGCCGCCCTCGTCGACCACGCAGATCGACTCCAGCACGCCGATTTCCTCCGAGCGCCGGATCGCCGCAGCAACCATATGACGCGCCTCGCGCAGTTCCAGCTTGATGGCTTTTTTCATGTCTCTTTGACTCCTTGTGACGGCCGGGCTCAGGCGCCCCGGTAGACCGTCTTGACCTGCGTATAGAACTCCAGCCCGGTGCGGCCCGACTCGCGGAAGGTCGAAGTGCTAGACCGCTTCACCCCGCCGAACGGCGCGTTGACCAGGTTGCCGGTGGTGGTGCGGTTGACCTTGACCGTGCCCGCCTCGATGTCCGTGGCGAAGTGATGGATGTAGCGCGGGTTGCTGGTGACGATGGCCGCCGCCAGCCCGTACTCGGTGTCGTTGGCCTTGGCGATGGCGTCGGCATAGTCAGTGAAGCCCAGGATGGCGATCACCGGCCCGAAGATCTCCTCGCGCGCGATCCGCATCTGCTGGGTCACGTCGGTGAACACGGTCGGCGCCACGTAGTAGCCCTTGTCGAAGTCGCCGCCGGCGAGGCGCGCGCCGCCGCACAGCAGCGTCGCCTCGGACTTGCCGATATCGATGTAGCGCAGCACCGTTTCCAGCTGCTTGTGCGAGGCCAGCGGCCCGAGGTCCATCCCGGCCGTCATGCCGCTGCCGACCTTGAGCGTGGCGACCTTCGCCAGCAGCCGCTCGGTGTATGCCGCCTTGACCGACTCCGCCACCAGCACGCGGCTGGTGCCGGTACACGCCTGCCCCGACAGCGAGAAGCCGCCCTTGATGGTCAGGTCGACGGCGCGGTCGAGGTCGGCATCTTCCATCACGATCAGCGGGTTCTTGCCGCCCAGCTCCATCTGCGTGCGCGTGGTCAGCGGCACGGCGCGGTGGATCTGCTCGCCGGCGCGCGACGAGCCGGTGAACGAGATCGCCCGCACGGCCGGCGCCTCGGTGATGGCAGCGCCGATTTCCGCCGCGCTGCCGGTGATGAAATTCAGCACGCCCTTGGGCAGGCCCGCCTTGACCAGCGCCTCGGCCAGCCGATAGCCCGACAGCGGCGCCTCGGACGACGGCTTGAACACCACTGTGTTGCCGGTCACCAGCGCCGGGGCGATCTTGCGGGCCGGGATCGACACCGGGAAATTCCACGGCGCGATCACCGTCACCACGCCCAGCGGCTCGCGCTGGCTGTAGACGAGCTGGTCAGGGTCGTCGTTCGGGTACACCTCGCCAGTGAAGGTCTGCCCTTCCACCGCGTAGAAGCGCAGCGTCTGGGCCGAGCGCAGGACTTCATCGCGGGCCAGCGCCAGCGCCTTGCCTTCCTCGCGGGTCAGTTCGGCGGCGATGCTGTCGGCGTTGGCCTCAAGATGGTCGGCGGCGCGGTTGAGAATGGCGGCGCGCTTGCCCACCGGGGTCGTTTTCCAGCCGGCGAACGCAGCCGCCGCGGCGGCGACGGCCGCCTGCGCGTCTACCGCGGAAGACGCCTGGAAGCGCCCCACGATATCGGCGGTGTCGGCCGGGTTGACGTTGTCGAAGGTGCGGCCCGACTGGCAGGCCGTCCATTCGCCGTCGATATGGTTGAGGAATACAGTCATTGTCGATCCGGTTGCGCGGCGGCGCTCAGGCGGCCATGTCGAGTTCGGGCAGCGGCAGTTCTTTCTCGACGTAGTCGTGATAGAGGGCCGTCGTATACAGCAGCCGCATCTGCGCGCCGATCTCGCAGATCTTCAGGCAGCGCTGCTGCAGTTCCGGCGTGTTGGCGTGTTCCAGCACGATCTGGTAGCCGCGCTCGCCGTGGATCTCGTCCGAAACAATATGCAGGTCGAAGAATTCGACTTCCTCGTCGGTGAACTGGTACTTGTCGCGCAGCGTCGGGGTCTGCTTGCGGTAGATCGACGGCACCTGCGACTCCAGCCCGACCACCAGTCCAGCCACCGCGACGATGGGGTCTTCACGCATGGCCACGGCGTAGCACCAGCTCTGCAGGCCGCGGGTGGTGGGCGACATATTGTCCGGGTCGATCACGCGCTCGCGGGTGGTGCCGCAGGCTTCCGCAAAGCGGATCAGCAGGTCGGTATGGCGGTCGCCGCCGATCTCTTCCTCATACATATTGGCGAGCAGGAAATCCTTGGCTTCGGTATAGCGGTCCGGGGTGCGGGCGTAAATGTAGCCCAGGTAATCCGCGAACGGGCCGACGTAGTGATAGTGGTTCTCGGCCCAGCGTGCGAGATGGGCGCGGGTCAGCTTGCCGCTGGCCCAGGCCACGCTGAACGGCGCCTTGTTGGCGCTCTTGCCTTTGATGGCTTCTTCGAGGGCGGCACGGAATGCTTCGCGGTTCATCAGTTCGGCCATGGCGGAGGCTCCTGGTTGGCGATGTGGGGCGATTGGGTGGGTTGAATGCCGGGGTCTCTTCGTAAATCCCTTGCATGGTTGTATACTATATACAGTCAATCAGCGACGACAAGGGCTTCGTTGACTAATCACGTAAGTGTTTACCCGGCGACTGACGGCGCGATGGTCGCTCAGGCGGCGCGACGCTCCGCTGCGCCAGTAATGCGGGACCAGGCGAAGCCCGCCAGCGCCACGTCTTCCAGCCCCACGCCGACTGATTTGTAGATCACGATGTCGTCGTCCCGCTGGCGCGGCGATACCTTGCCCAGGACCACGTCGCCCAGTTCGACGATCTTCTCGTGCGGAAGGGCCCGCGGATCGGCCAGCACGATGTCGCCGGCCTCGCGCACGGATTGCGGGCGCCACTCGACCACCACGGCGGCGGCGCGGCGCAGCGCGGTATCGTCCAGCTCACGCGTATGCGGCAGGCTGGAGCCGATGGCGGCAACGAGGGCGCCCGGCCGGATCGACGCGCCCGCGAACAGCGGCGTGGTCGCGCGCGACGCCGTAACGACGATATCGGCCTCGGCCACGGCAGCATCGGGCTCCGCCAGCGCGACCGGGATGCCGCACAGCGCCGACAGCCGCGCCGGCATGCCGGCATCCGCGTGCGGATCGGATACCAGGATGCGCTCCAGCCCGAGCGTCGCGCTGAGCTGGCGCGCGTGCTGCACGCCCTGCGTGCCGGCGCCGAACAGCGCCAGCGTGCGCGCACCGGGCCGGGCCAGCCGCTGCGCCGCAAGCGTGGTGCAGGCGGCCGTGCGCAGGCGCGTGATGGCGCCCGCGTCGAACGAAGCGAGCGGACGGCCGTCGTCGGCCGAGAAGATCAGGATGACAAAAGAGAACTGGCCGTTGATGGTGGTGTAGACCTTGGCGCCCGCCACACCCTGCTGCGGGATCACCGCGCCCAGCGTAGACAGCTTGATGCCGCCGGCTTCGGTGCGGATGCGCTCCTGCATCGCGGCGTCGCCGCGCCCGAAGCTGGAAAACGCTGCTTCCATGACTTGCCGGGCATCTTCCGGGCTGACGTGGGCATCGACCATTGCGTCTGTGATGTGCTGCATGGGGACTCCGCTGATTGGGATGGAACAGGGCAAGACAGTGATCTCTGCGGGCGAGAGCCTCACGAAAAGGCAGTGCGGCCGAGCACACCGAGCGCCCCGGCAGCGCAAAGTCCCAGCAGCAGCCGGCGCACCGCCCCGGGCGAGACGTGCCCGCGCAACCGGTTCGACAGCGCGAAGCCGGCAAAGAGGAATGGCGCAAGGGCCGCCGCCAGCACCAGTTGCGGCAAGCCGAAGCGCCCCGCCAGCGCCAGCATGGAGAGCGACAGCACCGCGCCGCCGGACAGGATGCAACCCATCGTCGCGCGCAGCGGCGCCGGCGCCATGTGCTGCATGACCAGCGCGAACGGCGGCGCGCCGGCCGAGGTGATCGTTCCCATAAAGCCCGACAGGGTGCCGGCGATGGCCACGTTGGGCGAGGTCGGCAGCAGGCGCCAGCCCAGCAGGCTCAGCGCCACGGCGGCGAGTATCGACACCGAGAACAGCACCCCCAGCGGGCCCGGCGCCAGCCACGCCATGGTCAGCACCGCCGCGGCCCCGCCGAGCGCGCGCCCGATCAGGGCGAAGCCTGCGATGCGCCACGCGATCGCCTCCCGCTCACGCAGCGCACCCATCAAAGAGAGACAGCAGCCCATCGCCAGCAGCGGTCCCGGCACAAGGTCGGGGAAGAAGATTGCCCCGAGCGGTGCCGAAAGCATCGCAAAGCCGATCCCGCCCACGCCTTGCAGGCAGGCGCCCACGAGGATGAGCGCCCCCATCCATAGATAAGTGGAGACGGATAGTCCTGCGGGAAGCAGGGAGAACAACGTGGCGGGCAAGGCAGCGGTCATGGCGGGCAGGTCGGAACAGCGGCTTGAAAGGCGCGAATGAAGCGCGTCGGGACGGACTCATATGGGCCCGCCTCCTGCTTATAGTGCTCGCACTTCGCACTCGCAAAACGGTATACAGTCTACATTCACCAGCGGGAGCCTGACAAATCATTTATCGGTCTATGCACCACTTAAAGCACGCGCCGCATCGTCGCAGGCCCAATAAATGTGCGGCGTTCGGGCGCTTTGCACCAGTCTGGTCTAGGCGTAAGTCCGTATGAAAAACCTGTTGTCGCGAGCTCGCGTCGGAATATAGTATACCGATACCGGGTTCCGGAGCTGGCAGGGAAACCCGGGGCCCCCACAACCCCTCCGCCCCCAGGGAGTCTTCATGTCACAACAAGTCGTGATCGGTGCCGCGCACTGGATCTATCTGTCAGGGGTAGCAGTCATCGTGCTGACGATGATCCTGCGCGCCAATGTTGTCGTCCCTTCCATCGTTGGCACCGCCCTGGTCGTCTTTGCCCTCACCGGCAGCCCGGTCTCGGCGCTGGGCGGGGTGTTTTCCGCCAGCCTGGTTGCCGCCAAGGAGCTGTTCAATATCTTCCTGGTGATCGCGTTCATGACCGCGCTGCTCAATGCGCTCAAGACGCTGCGCTCCGACATCCGCATGGTCGAGCCCTTCCGCGTGGTGATGAAGAACGGGCATTCGGCGTTCTTTATCCTGGCGGGCATCACCTACGTCATCTCGCTGTTCTTCTGGCCGACCCCCGCCGTGCCGCTGGTCTCGGCGATCCTGCTGCCGGCCGCCATCGCGGCGGGGCTGCCGCCGCTGGCGGGCGCAATGGCGATTGCCATCGCCGGCCAGGGCATGGCGCTGTCGTCCGACTATGTGATCGGCGTGGCCCCGGGCATCAGTGCCAAGGCGGCCGGCGCGGCGGTGAGCGCCGCGGTGGTGGCCGATCGCGCGCTGGCGCTGTCGATCATCACCGGCACTATTGCGCTGTGCCTGGCCTACCTGTCGATGCGCAAGCATATCGTGCCCGCCTGCGGCACCCTGCTCGACCGCTGGCAGGCGCGCGCCGGCGGCACCGCCGAGGCACCGGAAGGCGGCGGCACCTTCGACAAGGCCGAGATCGCCAGGGGCACCGCCCACGCCGAGCCGCTGGCCACCGACAGCAATATCGAAGCAAGCCTGTCGATGGTGGCCCGGCGCCGGGTGAAGTGGTCGAAATGCTTCGCGATCGTGACGCCGGTTGCCTTCCTCGCGGTGGTCGCCGTCATGGTGCTGCCCAAGCTTGGCACCGGCGTGCAGGACCTCAAGGGCGGCGATGCGGCAGCGCTGGTCGGCGGCGTCGCGGCGGTGCTGATGATGCTGGCGACACTGGCCGCCGAAGGCCCGCGCCGCATGCTCGACGTGTGCCCGGAGCACATCACCGACGGTTTTGTCTTCGCCTTCAAGGCGATGGGCTCGGTGCTGCCGATCGCGGGCTTCTTCTTCGTCGGCGCCGGCGAAACCGCCGCGCAGATCCTGGGCCTGCCGCCGGGCAAGGCGCCGAGCCTGCTGTTCGAACTGATCCAGGCCTACCAGCACATGATCCCGGACAACCACGTGCTGGTCGCCTTCGGGGTGCTGCTGGTCGGCATGATCACTGGCATCGACGGCTCCGGTTTCGCGGGCCTGCCGCTGACCGGCACGCTGGCCGGTGCGCTCGGCCCGGTGGTCGGCTTCGACCCCGCCACGCTGGCCGCTGTCGGCCAGATGGGCGCGGTCTGGACCGGTGGCGGCACGCTGGTGGCGTGGTCGTCGTTGATCGCGGTGGCCGGCTTCGCCCGGGTGCCGGTGCTGGACGCGGTGCGCGCGCTGCTGATCCCGGTGCTGATCGGGCTGGCCTGCTCCACCGTGGCCGCCATGGTGCTGTGGTCGTAGGGGGCCGCAAGCGCCGCCAGGCCCGACAGATTTCCCCGACTTCTCTTGACGCCGGGTGGGCGCCCCACCCGGCAGGATCCGCACGATGCCGACAGTCACTTTCCACAAGCGGGGCCAGACCTTCGTCGACGAGGTCAAGCCCCAGACCAACCTGGTGGTCCGCGCCGGGATCCGCCAGTTCCCCTACCCCAACCTGCGCTACGAGTGCGGCATGGGCAAGTGCTCCAAGTGCGCCTGCCGCGTGATCGCCGGCGCCGAACACCTGCCGCCGCCCAACTGGAAGGAAAAGAAGCAACTCGGCGAGCGGCTCGAACAGGGTTACCGGCTTGCCTGCCAGCTCTGGATCGAGCACGACATCGAGCTTGCGCAGGACGACCTGCCCGGCGCGGCACCGGCCACCGCCGCCACTCTGGCCACGGCCAGCGCGGACGCCTGACATGTTCGTCCTCCTCACCAGCCGCCCGGGCCAGTTCCGCACCGAGCCCACCGCGGGCATGACCGCGGTCGAGGCGTACGACTACGTCTTCTACGGCAAGCGCACCGCGCGCTTTGTCATCGCGGAACTGGCCGCCGACACCAAGGTGCGGGTGCTGGAAGAAACGCCGCCCGGCATCGTCAACCTGGTGTCGACCAAGTTCCTCGACAAGTACGCCACGCTGGAGGCCGCCCGCGCCGCGCTACGCGAGCTGGCCAGCTTCGGCAGCATGGACATCGCCCTGGTGCCCACGCCGGTCGCCGTGGGCGGGCGGTGCTGATCCTCCGGCCCTCACGCAGTCACGCAACACATTCATCGCCATGATCCAGATCACCTTCCTCACCAACCACGGCAAGACGGTCAGCGCGTCGCCCAACAGCAACCTGTTGCGCGTGTCGCTGCGCGAACAGGGCGGCATCCCCTTCAAGTGCGGCGGCGGACTGTGCGGCACCTGCAAGTGCCGCATTGAAAAGGGCCACGAGCACACCGACGCGGTCAAGCCGAAGGAAAAGAAGCTGCTGGCTGAGTCGGAGCTGGCGGCCGGGTTCCGGCTGGCCTGCCAGACTTTTATCAATGGCGACATCGCGGTGTCGTGGCAGCCGAAGGAGGTGGTGAGCGCGTGATTATGGTGGCGAGCGGCGCAGGGTTTCGCACAAAAAAGGCAGCTTTAGACACCTACCTCGCTCGGCATTGTTATCGTAATTCGGCTATTTGAAATGTACGGCAGCTTTCCGTACACTCTCCATATCTCTATGGAGGTGACATGCCAGCTACCAGCCGTTTTGAAGCCCGCCTCAGCGCTGAGGCGCACGCGCTAATCAAGCGCGCCGCCGAACTGGAAGGCCGGAGCATGACCGACTTTGTGCTCACCGCTGCCCGCGACGCTGCGCGGCGAACCATTGAAAACGCAGACATCATTGCGCTGTCTCTGGCGGACCAGGAGAGCTTCGCGAATGCGCTCATGGCACCTCCGCAAGCTGGCGCGGCGTTGGAGCGCGCTGCGGTTCGTCGACGCAAGCTGTTGCGTGCTGAATGAGCGACGCGCCCTACAGGGTCTCGCCGCTCGACGTCGCACTTCATCGCACACAGTTTCACAGCGGCAACGAACTGCTCGATCGCTACTTCCGTGAGACAGTAAGCCAGGATATCCGCCGACGCGTTGCAGCGTGCTTTGTTGCGACCTCGTCTGACGGCAGCATTGCGGGCTACTACACCTTGGCCTCCGCCAGCGTCCTTCTGGACAAACTGCCAGCAAGCATCGCAAAGAAGTTACCGCGCTACCCCACCCTGCCCGCGGTTCGCTTGGGCCGTTTGGCCGTCGACAAGACGCATCGAGGCAAGGGGCTGGGCGGCGCTTTGCTTGCAGATGCCCTGGAGCGCGCGATCCGCGCAGAGATTGCGGCATACGCGCTCCTGGTTGACGCGAAGGATGACGCTGCGGCTGCCTTCTATAAGCATCACGGCTTCATCGCGTTACCCGAGAGTCCGCTGACGCAGTTTCTCCCGCTGGCCACCTATCGCAGCCTCGCGCAATCCTGAAGAGCACCGGCCTTGGTTTCTGGGGCGCACACAGCCTCACCGCCGCCGCGCCCCCACCAGCCCCGCCACCTCCTCCAGCATCGCCATATCCACCGGCTGCGACAGGTCCAGCGCCAGCGTATGCCGGTAATACGGACTGAGATCCAGCCCCACCCCCAACCCCAGCACTTCGACGTCCCGCAGCGCCTCATGCCGCGCCACCACCGCCTTCAGGTGGTTGTCGAGGTAGCAGGCGTCATTGGCCTGGCCGGTGGCGGTATCCATCGGACTGCCGTCCGACACCACCAGCAGGATGCGGCGCGCCTTGCCGGTGGCGTGCAGGCGCGCGCAGGCCCACTCAACCGCCTCCCCATCCACGCCTTCGCGGAACAGGTCGGCCTTGAGCAGTGCGGCGATGTCGGTGCGGGCCCGCCGCCAGCTGCGCTGCGCATCCTTGAACACCATGTGGCAGGTCTCGTTGAGCCGCCCGGGATGCGCCGACCGGCCGCGCGCCAGCCAGTCGGCGCGCGCGCGGCCGCCGTTCCAGGCATTGGTGGTAAACCCCAGCACCTCGGTGGCTACGCCGGCCTGGTCGAGCGCGCGCGTGAGCATGTCGATCAGCAGGGTCAGCGGCTCGGCCTGCGCCTTCATCGAGCCGGAGCAGTCGATCAGGAAGCCCACCACGCAATCGGCATGGGCCTTGTGCGCTTCGCGGCGGAAGAGCCGGCGTTCGGCGGGCGAGCTGACCAGTTGCGCCAGGCGGCGGCCGTCGATACGGCCGCTTTCCTCGCCAAAGGACCAGCCGTCCACGCGCGGTTGCGCCAGCGCCGCGCGCAGCCGGCGCGCGAGTCGTGCGATGTTGACGCCGGCGCGGGCGATGCGGGCGTCGAGCAGCGTGCGGTACTCGTCCAGCAGCTCGCGCCGCACCAGCGTGGCGGCGCGCACTTCGCGATCGTAGCGGTTGGTAAAGACGCGGTAGCCGTCGGTGGCCTCTGCCAGTACGCGGCTGTGGCCGCTGTCGGCGAGGGCGAAGTCTTCCACGGGCGGTTCGTCGAAATCGAGCCACAGCGCAAATCCTGCGCGCGCGGCGCAGGCGGCGTTGTCGTCAGCCTCGCCGGCACGTGGCGCTTCAGTACGAACCATTTCCGCCACAGTGCGGGCAAGCGCCAGTGCATGCACCCCATAGGCCGACTGGTCATGCCGATGCGCACGCAGCCCGGCTAGCGAAGTGCCCAGCACGGGCACGATGGCGGCGCGCGTGGCTTCGATCAAGTCTTCGGTCTCTTCCAGCACCGGCTCGCCGCTCAGGCGCGACCACGCCACCTGCGCCACGGTGTAGAGCAGGATGCCGAGACGCCCTTCAGTCAGACCGGAGCGATGGAACGCCCGCGACCACGCCATGAATCGGTGGCGCAGGTTGGCCGCCACGCCCGCCATGCCGCGCGGCAACCGCGTCTCGCAACGCAGCTGCTCAAGCAGTTCGAACACCAGGCGCTCGACCGGATCGGACGGGCAAAGCCGGCGATGCAACGCGGCATCGGAATGCGCCTGGCGCAGTGCCGCGCCGTCAGCAGCGCCGCGCAGGCACGTGGCGGTATCGGTTTCCGGATCGGTACGCAGGTGCGGCGCATGCTGCGGCACCGGCCGCATCGCGCGCCATAGCTGCCCGTCGCGGAAATGCAGCGCGGCGTCGCCCGTCAGCGCGCGCACCGCGGCGCCGGACAACTCATCCTGCCGCTGGCGCCGCCGCAATTGCTGCGCGGCCGCGGCGGCGCTCATCGCACAGACTCCGACTCGGCGGGCGCGCCGGCGGCTTCGCCGGGAAGATGGCCGAAGCAGCGCTGGTAGTACTCCGCCACCGCCGGCCGCTCAGCCTCGTCGCACTTGTTGAGGAAGGTCAGGCGGAACGCCAGCGCGGGATCGTGGAAGATCTGGTAGTTCTCGGCCCAGCTGATCACCGTTCGCGGCGACATCAGGGCCGACACGTCGCCGGCAGCAAACCCCCGGCGCGTGAGCCCCGCCAGCGCCACCATCGCATCAACCAGCGCGCGGCCTTCCTCGTTGTCGAGCTCAGGCACGCGCGCCAGCACGATGCCGGCTTCCTCTTCATGCGGCAGGTAGTCCAGCGTGGCGACCACGTTCCAGCGGTCGATCTGCGCATGGTTGAGAAGCTGTGTACCGTGGTAGAGGCCGTTGGTGTTGCCCAGCCCCACGGTATTGGAGGTGGCAAACAACCGGAACGACGGATGCGGCCGGATCACGCGGTTCTGATCGAGCAGCGTGAACTTGCCGTCGCGCTCCAGGATCCGCTGGATCACGAACATCACGTCGGGCCGGCCCGCGTCGTACTCATCGAAGATCAGCGCCACCGGCCGCTGCAGCGCCCACGGCACGATGCCTTCCTGGAACTCGGTCACCTGGCGCCCGTCACGGACCACGATGGCATCCTTGCCGACGAGGTCGAGCCGGCTGATATGCCCGTCCAGGTTGACGCGCACGCAGGGCCAGTTCAGCCGCGCGGCCACCTGCTCGATATGGGTCGATTTACCGCTGCCGTGCAGCCCCTGCACCATCACACGCCGGTCGCGCATAAAGCCGGACAGGATCGCCAGCGTCACCTCGGGCTGGAAGCGGTAGGCCGGGTCAATCTCCGGCACGTGGTCGTCGCGCTGGCTGAAGGCCGGCACCATCAGGCCGGAATCGATGCCGAACACGCTGCGCACCGGAATCATCCGGTCCGGCTTGACAAACTGGTCTTGCGTCACCTCATGCTCCTCGTTGCTGGTCGCTATGCTTTGCGCAGTGCGACCAGCGGAGCAAACCGCGTGACGCCGTGCGCGCTATTCGTCCTCTTCCGCGCCGCCGTGCCAGGCGCTGGCGCTGTCGGCCTCGATCGCCGCCAGCGCACCGGCAGCACGCTGCAGCGCGGGCAGCAGCTGCAGCGCCTTGTCGCGCGTCACGCGCATCACCGGGGCCTGCAGCGCCAGTCCCAGGTTGGATTTGCCGCCGTCTGTGGCCGGCACCAGCACGCCGATGCAGATCAGCCCGGGCAGGAATTCCTCATCGTCCATCGCGTAGCCGTCGCGCTTTACACGCTCCAGTTCGGCTTCAAGCTGCGCGTGGTCGGTCAGCGTGTTCTGCGTGTAGCGCTCCAGCTCCACGTGTCCCAGCAGCCGCTGCCGCTGCGCCGGCGCCAGTTGCGCCAGGAACAGCTTGCCGGTGGCCGAGCAATGCGCCGGCACGCGCGAGCCCGGATGCAGGTAGAAGCGCAGCGGCGCCGCGGTCTCCACGCGATCCAGGTACAGCACTTCACCGCCCGAGAACGCGGTCAGGTTGCAGCTCTCGCCGACCTCTTCCACCAACCGCCGCAGCACCATGTGGCGCGCGCCGTGCGAGGTGCTGTTGAGCAACAGGTTCTCCGCCAGCCGGCGCAGCCGCAGGCCGGTGCCGTATTGCCTGCCGTCGCCGTTGCGCTGGATCAGGCCTGCGGCCTCGAGCTGCTGCAGCATGCGGTGCAGCGTCGGCTTGGGCAGGCCGGTCTCTTCCACCAGCGCCTGCAGGTTGAAGGCCTGGTCCTTCTCGGCGATGACTTCGAGCAGGCCGAACAGCCGCAGTGCCGGCGTGTCTCCGTCAGGCTTGGCGTCACTTTTGGTGAGGCGCATATCGTTCATGCCTGGCTCCATCATAGGTAAGTTTCATTTTCAGAGTCAAATCATATCAATTATCGAAACTTCTGGTTGACCTTCCGCAGCGGACGACCTACATTCCGGTGAAACAACAATTTTCCGGAACTTCTGGTTCCGATTTTTAAGCGCACACCGGAGACAAGTCGACATGGACGGATAGGCAGATCCCTCCCCGGGATTGCGAACACTGAACCGACCACGGCCCCAGGCTGGCACAGGCTGGTAATTACCGCCCCGCCACCTATACCGAAGAGAAGCCGTGGCGCCTGCCCAAAACGCTGTACTGGCTGCAACGCATGACCGGCAGCAAGCGCAGCACAGGAGACACAACATGATCCAACAACCCCAGCCCGGCACCGGGCTATCCCACGGCCTGAAGCAGCGCCACATGACCATGATCGCGCTCGGCGGCGTGATCGGCGCGGGCCTGTTTGTCGGCAGCGGCGTCGTCATCAAGTCCGCCGGCCCCGCGGCAGTCCTTTCCTTCCTGATCACCGGCCTGCTCGTGGTGCTGGTCATGCGCATGCTGGGCGAGCTGGCCTGCGCCATGCCCGGCGGCGGCTCCTTCTACGAATATGCGCGCGAAGCGTGGCGCGACCGCCCGGCGGTGGGTAACCTCGCCGGCTTCCTGACCGGCTGGATGTACTGGTATTTCTGGGTCATCGTGGTGGCGCTCGAGGCCGTGGCCGGTGCCGACCTGGTGCGCTACTGGCTGCCGGACGTGCCCAACTGGATCATCAGTCTGGTCTTGCTGGTGATGCTGACGCTGACCAACCTGGTCTCGGTCAAGTCCTTCGGCGAGTTCGAGTTCTGGTTCGCGTCGATCAAGGTGGCCGCGATCATGGTGTTCCTGTTCGTCGCAGGCGTCTATGTGCTGGGCCTGGCCCCGGGCGCGCATGGCATGCAGGTGGCGAACCTGACCGCCAACGGCGGCTTCATGCCCCACGGCATCGTGCCGGTGCTCACCGGCGCGGTAGCGGCCACGGGCTTCTACTTCGGCGCCGAGATCGTCACCATCGCCGCCGCCGAAACCGCCGAGCCGCAGAAGGCAGTGGCCAAGGCCACCAGCTCGGTGATCACGCGCGTGCTGGTGTTCTATGTCGGCTCGATCCTGCTGGTGGTATGCCTGGTACCGTGGAATTCCACCGGCATCGCCACGCCGTACGTCAGCGCGCTGAACGTGATGGGCGTGCCGGCCGCCGCGCAGATCATGAACGCGATCGTGCTGACCGCGGTGCTGTCGGCGCTCAACTCGGGCCTGTACGCCTCGTCGCGCATGCTGTTCGCGCTGACGCGCCGTGGTGACGCGCCCAAGTCGCTGGCCCGCGTGAGCCGCAACGGCGTGCCGACGCGCGCCATCCTGATGGCCACGCTGTTCGGCTACGGTGCAGTGGTGATGTCTTATGTCTCGCCCGACAAGGTGTTCGCCTTCCTGGTCAACTCGTACGGCACCGTCGCGATCTTCGTCTACATCCTGATCGCGATCTCGCAGCTGCGCCTGCGCGCCCGCCTGGAACGCGAAGCCCCGGACCGGCTGCGCGTGCGGATGTGGTGCTATCCGTATCTCACCTATGTGGCGATCGTGGGCATGCTGGGCATCGTGATCGCGATGGCATTCATCCCCGACCAGCGCACGCCGCTAGCCCTTGGCGTGGTCAGCCTGGCGATCCTGCTGGTGGCCTACGCGGCGCGGCAACTGTTTCGTCGTGGTGCGGAGCCGGTAGTGCCGATGGCAGAGATGCCCCGACCGGACCTGCACGAGTATTGATGACTGACTCGGCGCGCCGGTGCAGTATGCTGGCGCGCTTCGCCGTGTTGCCTGCCGCCCCATGAGCCTCAAGTCCCCCACCACGATGTGGTTCCAGCTGTTCCAGCAGCACGCGCTGTCGGGCCTGAGCCTGCAGGGCAAGATCCGGCAGATGCTGGTGTCAGCCATTCTCGACGAGCAACTGCCGCAGGGGGAGCCGCTGCCCAGCAGCCGCGAACTGTCGGCGCAGCTGCGCGTGGCGCGCAACACGGTGGTGCTGGCCTACCAGCAGCTGGTCGATGAGGGCTACCTGGTGGCGCGCGAGCGCAGCGGCTACTTCGTCAACCCGGAGATTCTCGGCACGCGCGTCAGCGGCGTGGCCTCGCTGCGCGGCGAGCCGGTGCCAACGCGCACGGGCGAGCCCGACTGGGAGCGGCGCTTCGTGTTCCGCCCCACGCAGCAGCGCAATATCGTCAAGCGCGCCAACTGGCGCGACTATCCCTACCCCTTCATCTACGGCCAGTACGACCCCGCGCTGTTCCCCACCGCCGACTGGCGCGAATGCTGCCTGAAGGCGCTCAGCGTGCTCGACATCCACGACTGGGCGCAGGACATGATCCTGCGCGACGACGAATCGCTGGTGCAGCAGATCCGCACGCGCGTGCTGCCGCGCCGCGGCGTCTGGGCCGGCGCCGACGAGATCGTGGTGACGGTGGGTGCGCAGCAGGCGCTGTACCTGCTGGCCGACCTGCTGGTCAGCCCCGACACGCCGGTCGGCATCGAAGACCCAGGCTATCCGGATGCGCGCAATATCTTCGGCTCGCATACCTCGCAGCTGGTGCCGCTGCCGGTCGACGGCGACGGCCTGGTGTTGTCCGACGCGCAGCGCGCGTGCGACTACGTCTACGTGACCCCCGGCCACCAGTGCCCCACCACGGTCACCATGCCGCTGGCGCGGCGCCAGGCGCTGCTGCGCCAGGCCGAGGAAGCGGACTTCGTGCTGGTCGAGGACGACTACGAAAGCGAGAGCCGCTTCGAAGGCGATCCAACCCCCACGCTCAAGAGCCTGGATCGCAGCAACCGGGTGATCTACGTCGGCAGCCTGTCCAAGAGCCTGGCGCCGGGGCTACGCATCGGCTATATCGTCGGGCCCGCGGCGCTGATCGCCGAGCTGCGCGGTGCGCGCCGGCTGATGCTGCGGCACCCGTCGGCGTACATCCAGCGAGCGTTCTCGCTGTTCCTGTCGCTGGGCCACTATGACGCGCACCTGCGCCGGCTGTCGGCGGCGCACCGCGAGCGCGCCGAGGCGGTGCTGGCGGCACTGGCCAAGCATATGCCCGACTTCCGACCCGTGCCGATCGCTGGCGGGGCTTCTTGCTGGATCGAAGGCCCGCCGTGGCTCGATGCCGATGCGCTGGCGCGGCTGGCAGAGCTGCAGGGCGTGCTGATCGAGCCGGGCAGCGTCTTCTTCATGGCCGAGCCCGCCCCCCGCAACTGCTTCCGGCTGGGCTACTCGTCGATCTCGCTGGACCGCATCGAGCCCGGCATCCGCGTGCTGGCGGGCGTGGCGCGTGAACTGCAGGCCACCGCTGGCAGCGCGCCTGCCGTCACTTCCCGGGCGCGTCCCGCGGCCTGATCGCTGGCAGCGCCGCTGGCCCAAGCGATTGTCCCGAACTGGCGCTACAGCGCGCCGCCCGGCTTCCCTATCCTCGAGTCATGGCCGGTCCTGGACGGATCGGCAGACAACACTCAGGAGACCAAGCCATGTCCGACCAGAACCACAACGCCGCCGGCATCGAACTGCTGCAGGCCTTCAATGACACCTGGAACCGCCACGACATCGACGCGCTGATGGGCTTCATGGCCGATGACTGCGCCTTCCACGGTGTGGCCGGCGGCGAGCTGCTGGGCCGCAGCTTTATCGGCCGCGACGCGGTGCGCGAAGGCTTTCAACTCGCCTGGCAGACCTTCCCGGACGCGCAATGGCTCGATGGCGAGCACTTCGTCGCCGGCGACCGCGGCGTCAGCGAATCCACCTTCCGCGGCACCCGTACCGACGGCGCGCGCATCGAGGCCCGTATGGTCGACGTCTTTACCTTCCGCGATGGCAAGATCGCGGTAAAGAACGCGTACCGCAAGGACCGTCCGCCCGTAGTGGCTCCCGCAGCCTGAGACAGGAGACGCGCCATGCAAGCCGTAGTCCCCCGCAGTGTCCTGGCCGGCGAGCACTCGACCGCGCCCACCCGGCCTTACGATCCCGCCTACGACCCGCTGCACACGCCCACCCCCGGACACGGGCGCGAATACGCGCCGACCTACTGGATCGGCACCGCGGGCGAGCCGCCGGCCGACGACGGCCCGATCACGCATGATATCGACGTCGATGTGGCGATCATCGGCTCGGGCTTTACCGGCCTGACCTGCGCGATCTTCCTGGCGCAGGAGTACGGCATCAAGGCCACCGTGCTGGAAGCCAATCGCGTCAGCTGGGGCTGCAGCACGCGCAACGGCGGCCAGGCACAATGCGCGTCGGGGCGGCTGAAGCGGTCGCAGTGGATCCAGCGCTACGGGCTCGATACCGCGCTGCGCCTGCATGAAGAGATCTGCGCCGGCATGGAGACCTTCAAGGGCCTGATCAAGGGCATCGAGTGCGACCCGCAGCCCGGCGGCCACCTGTATATCGCGCACCGTGACAAGGTGATGCCGGTGCTGGAAAAGGAAGCCAAGATCCTGCGCGAAGTCTTCAACTACGACGCGCGGATTCTCGATGCCGACACCGTGCGGCGGGAATACGTCGACGACAAGGAAGCCTCGGGCGCCATGCACGAGCCCGAAGGCATCGGCATCCACGCCGGCAAGCTCGCCTTCGGCTACCTGCGCCGCGCGCGCGAGCTGGGCGCGAAGGTGCATCCGTCCAGCCCGGTGGTCGGTTGGGAAACGCGAAACGGTATGCATTATCTGCGCACCCCGGGCGGCATCGTGCGCGCCCGCGCCGTGGGCGTGGCCACTGGTGGCTATACCTCGCAGACGCTGCACCGCGAACTCAAGAACCGGCTGTTCCCGATCCTGTCGAACTCGATCGTCACGCGCCCGCTCACGGCCGAGGAACGCGCCGCGTGCAACTTCCGCACGACGCAGGTCATTACCGACACGCGCATCCTGCGCCACTACTACCGGCTGATGCCCGACGGCCGCCTGCAGATCGGCAGCCGCAGCGCCATCACCGGGAATGACGCGCCCCAGGAACAATACAAGCAGAAGCTGATCGGGGATATGTATCGCAAATTCCCGGCGCTGCAGGGTATCCAGGTCGATTATTCGTGGTGGGGCTGGGTCGATGTCAGCCACGACATGATGCCGCGCATCACGCAGCCGGATCCGGCGCAGTCGATCTATTACGCGATGGGGTACGGCGGCAATGGCGTGATGTACTCCGCGCAGGCTGGCAAGCGGCTGGCCGCGCTGATTGCCGGCAAGGCGACGTCGCTGCCGGAGCTGCCGATCTTCCGTTCGCCGCTGCCGTTTCCGAATGTGCGGGAGATGGTGGCGTCGCAGATGTTTGCGCCGTTCCGGAGGATGGGGCAGCGGGTGTTGTATCACTGGTATCACTTGAAGGATGACGTGTTGTGAGGAATGTGGCCGCGCGGCTGCATCGATGACGCTGGTAACCCATCAGCGAGCCTTTTCGCGCTGGCGGATTGCCTGCGGGAGGGGGCCCGGGGGAGAGGGCAGGCGCATGGCAAGCATCGTGGCGCCGGCCCCGTGTCGGACCCCCACCGACACCCAAACCGGACCCCACCGCCTCCCCACCCCGCGACCCCGCGCAGTATGATTCCCAGGTCTCCCGCCCCGGGAGCATCGCGGCCGCGCACCGGCCGCAGTGCATCAGGAGGCACGCTTGGACCTACCCCGGCCGCTATCGCCCGAGCCTTCCCATGCCGGCGACCTGATCGTCGCCCGCCCGGAGGGCCTGTATTGCCCGCCGGGCGACTTCTATATCGATCCCTGGCGCCCGGTCGAGCGCGCCGTCATTACCCATGCCCACTCTGACCACGCCCGTTTCGGCCACGCCCATTACCTGTGCGCGGAACCGGGCCGCGGCGTGCTGCTGGCGCGCCTGCCCGGCATCGACCTCAATACCCTGCCCTACGGCAAGCGCATCCGCCACCACGGCGTCACGCTGAGCCTGCATCCGGCCGGCCATGTGCTCGGCTCGGCCCAGGTGCGCATCGAATACGGCGGGCAGGTCTGGGTCGCCTCCGGCGACTACAAGCTCGAAGCCGACGGCACCTGCGATCCGTTCGAGCCGGTGCCGTGCGATACCTTCATCACCGAAAGCACCTTCGGCCTGCCGATCTATCGCTGGCCGCCGCAGGCCGCGCTGATGGCGGAGATCTTCCACTGGTGGCAAGCCAACGCGCAGGCCGGGCGCGCCAGCATTGTCTACGCCTACACCTTCGGCAAGGCGCAGCGCATCCTGCACGGCCTGCTGCGCCATGCCGGCGCCGACGGCATGGCGGGCCCGGTGATCGTGCACGGCGCGCTGACCACGCTCAATGCGGCCTATGCCGAAGCCGGCGTGGCGCTGCCGCCGATGGCGCTGGCTTCGGAACTGCCGCCGCGCAGCCCGCTGCTGCGCCAGGCGCTGGTGGTGGCGCCGCCGTCGGCGCAGCGCTCACCATGGCTGCGGCGCTTTGGCGATGCCTCCGACGCCTTTGCCAGCGGGTGGATGCAGTTGCGCGGCACGCGCCGGCGCCGCGGTGTCGATCGCGGCTTTGCGCTGTCCGATCACGCGGACTGGCCGGGACTGCTCAGCGCCATCGAGGGAACTGGAGCCGGGCGCATCATCGTGACCCACGGCAATGTGCCGGTGATGGTGCGCTACCTGAACGAACGCGGCTGGCAGGCGCAGGCGTTCGAGACCGAATACGGCGACGACGACGAATCCGCGCGCAACGAAGCGCAGTCGGCGGACACCGAAGAGAAGCCAGACGCCGGCAACGAAGAGCCCGCGCCATGAAAGCCTTCGCCGACCTCTACGCCGCGCTCGACGGCACCACCTCGACCAAGGCCCGCCTCGCCGCTCTGATCGATTACCTGCGCGTGGCGCCGCCGGAAGACGCCGCCTGGGCGGTCTACTTCCTCGCCGGCGGCAAGCCGCGCCAGATCGTGCCGGTCTCGCTGCTGCGCGAACTGGCGCGCCAGGCCGCCGGCCTGCCCGACTGGCTGTTCGAGGAGAGCTACCAGGCCGTCGGCGATCTCGCTGAAACCATTGCCCTGCTGCTTCCCGACCCCATGGACGCCGACCACGCAGGCCTCGCGGAATGGGTCGAGCAACGGCTGCTGCGGCTGCGCGGACTGCCGCCGGAGGAACTGATGCCGCGCCTCGACGCACTGTGGAGGCCGCTCGGTGCGCACGGCCGGCTGGTGCTGTTCAAGCTGATCACCGGCGCCTTCCGCGTGGGCGTATCGCGGCTGCTGGTGACGCGCGCGCTCGGTGAAGTGGCCGGTATCGACCCGAAGCGCGTGGCCGAGCGCATGGTCGGCTACACCGACCTGTCCGCCCGTCCCGATGCCGCGCACTTCCTGGCGCTGATCGCACCGGAAGGCGACGATCACCGCGAACTGCGCGGGGGCGGCCAGCCCTATCCGTTCTTCCTCGCGCATCCGCTGCAGGCGCCGCTCGAACAGTTCGATAGCGTCTTGGGCACCACGGAAAACTGGCTGGTCGAATGGAAATGGGACGGCATTCGCGCGCAACTGGTCCGTCGCGGCGGCCAGACCTGGCTGTGGTCGCGTGGCGAGGAACTGATCACCGAACGCTTCCCCGAGATCGTGGAAGCCGCCGCGCAACTGCCGGGCGGCACCGTGCTCGACGGCGAGATCGTGGTCTGGCAGCAGGGCCGCGTCCAGCCGTTCGCGCTGCTGCAGCAGCGCATCGGCCGCAAGACGCTGAACGCCAGGCTGCTGCGCGAGGCGCCCGCCATCCTGATGGCCTATGACCTGCTCGAATGGCACGGCGCGGACTGGCGCACCCGACCACAGGCCGAGCGTCGCGCGCGACTGGAACAAGTGGTGGCGGACCACGTCCACCCCTCGCTCGAACTCAGCCCGCTGGTGGAGGCCGAGAGCTGGGAACACTTCGCGCGGCTGCGCGATGCCTCACGCGAACTCGGCGTCGAAGGTTTCATGCTGAAGGCCGCCAGCGCCGCCTACGGCGCGGGCCGCACCAAGGACGCAGGCATCTGGTGGAAGTGGAAGATCGACCCCTATTCGGTCGATGCCGTGCTGGTCTATGCGCAGCGCGGGCATGGCCGCCGCGCCAGCCTCTATACCGACTTTACCTTCGCGGTCTGGAACGCCCCGCCCGGCACGCCCGGCCGCGCGCTGGTGCCGTTCGCCAAGGCATATTCCGGCCTGACCGATGAGGAGATGCGCGCGGTCGACGCGATCGTGCGCCGGACTACGGTAGAGAAATTCGGCCCGGTGCGCAGCGTGGAGCCCACGCAGGTATTCGAGCTCGGCTTCGAGGGCATCGCCCGCAGCGGCCGGCACAAGAGCGGCATTGCAGTGCGCTTCCCACGCATGCTGCGCTGGCGCACCGACAAGCCAATCGAAGAAGCCGATACGCTGGCCACGCTGGAAGCAATGCTGCCCGGTACCACTGCGCCGCGGGAGGATGCGGCATGAGTCCGCCGCGCGCCGCGCGCAAGCCGGCGGAAGACACCGCTACCGAACCTCTGACCGTCGCGCAGGGCCTGTCGGCGCTGTTCGACGCGCGCGGCTGGCAACCGTTCGCCTTCCAGCGCGAGGTCTGGACCGCCATCGCGCGCGGCCAGAGCGGCCTGCTGCATGCCACCACCGGCACCGGCAAGACCTATGCGGCATGGCTAGGCGCGCTGATGGCGTTCGGCACAACGCGCGCGGCGCCGTCCCACGACAAGCCCGCGCAGCCGCTGACGGTGCTGTGGCTCACGCCGATGCGCGCCCTCGCCGCCGACACCACGCGCGCCTTGCAGGCGCCGCTGGCCGAGCTCGACCTCGACTGGACCGTAGCGCTGCGCACCGGCGATACCGGCAGCGCCGAGCGCGCCGCACAACAGCGTCGGCTGCCGACCGCGCTGGTCACCACGCCCGAAAGCCTGACGCTGATGCTGACGCGCGCCGATGCCCAGGAGACCCTGCGGCGCGTGCGCATGGTGGTGGTCGACGAATGGCACGAACTGCTGGGCAACAAGCGCGGCGTGCAGGTGCAACTGGCGCTGGCGCGATTAAGGCAATGGCAGCCGGCACTGATGGTGTGGGGGCTGTCGGCCACGCTCGGCAACCTGCCGCATGCGGCCGAGGTGCTGCTGTCCGGCGTGCCCGAGGAGCGACGCGTGCTGGTGCACGGGCATACGCCAAAGAAACTGGTGATCGACACGCAGCTGCCCGACAACGCCAGCCGCTTCCCGTTTGCCGGCCACCTGGGCCTGTCGATGCTTCCACATGTCGTGGAAGAGCTGGCGCACAGCGGCACCACGCTGGTATTCCTCAACACCCGCTCGCAGGCCGAGCTGTGGTACCAGGCGCTGCTCGACGCACGCCCGGACTGGGCCGGCGAGATCGCGTTGCACCACGGCTCGCTTGATCGTGACGTGCGTGAATGGGTCGAACTGAACCTGAAGAGCGGCATGTTGCGCGCGGTGGTATGCACCTCCAGCCTCGACCTTGGCGTGGACTTCCTGCCGGTTGAGCGCGTGCTGCAAGTCGGCTCGCCCAAGGGCGTGGCGCGGCTGCTGCAGCGCGCCGGCCGTTCCGGCCACGCGCCGGGACGCGCTTCACGCGTAACAGTAGTACCCACGCACAGCCTGGAACTGGTGGAAGCGGTGGCCGCGCGGCATGCGGTACAGGCCGGCCGAATCGAAGCACGCGAGTCGCCCGACAAGCCGCTCGACGTGCTGGTGCAGCACCTGGTGACGGTGGCGCTTGGCGGCGGCTTCCGCCCGGAAGCGCTGCTGGCCGAGGTGCGCTCAGCGTGGGCCTACCGCAACCTGACGGACGAGGAGTGGCAGTGGTGCCTGGACTTCGTGCGCCAGGGCGGCGCCACGCTGTCGGCCTATCCGGACTTCCGCCGCGCGGTGCCGGACGAAGCAGGCGTCTGGCGCGTGCCGGACGTGGGGCTCGCTCGGCGCCACCGCATGAGCGTGGGCACCATCGTCAGCGACGCCACCATGCAGGTGCGCTACTGGAGCCGCGCGGGCAGCGGCGGCGCCTCGCTCGGCTCGGTCGAGGAAGGCTTTATCGCACGGCTGGCGCCGGGCGACTGCTTCCTGTTCGGCGGGCGGTTGCTGGAACTGGTGCGGGTGCAGGAAATGACCGCCTACGTGCGGCGCGCCACCGGCAAGCGCCCGGTGGTGCCGCGCTGGAACGGCGGCAAGATGCCGATGTCGACCGAACTGGCCGAAGCCGTGATCGACACGCTTGAAGCCGCCGCCGCGGGCCGGCTCGATCCGCGCACCACGCCGGAGCTGCCGCTGATCCAGCCGCTGGTGGATCTGCAGGCGCAATGGTCGGCCCTGCCCACCCGCCAGACGTTGCTGGCCGAATCGCTGCACTCGCGTGAGGGCTGGCATCTGTTCCTGTACCCGTTCGCCGGCCGCTCGGTCCATCTGGGGCTCGGCAGCCTGCTGGCGTGGCGGCTGGGGCAGAAGGTACCGGCCACGTTCTCGGTCGCGGTCAACGACTACGGGCTCGAGTTGCTGGCGTCGGCGCCGCTGGACTGGGCCCACTGGCTGCCGCAGGTGCTGGCCGAGGAGCGCCAGCGCGACCTCGCCGCCGACGTACTGGGCAGCCTCAACGCGGGCGAGCTGTCGCTGCGGCGCTTTCGCGAGATCGCGCGCATTGCCGGGTTGATCTTCCAGGGCTATCCCGGCGCACCCAAGAGCGCGCGCCAGTTGCAGGCCTCGTCGAGCCTGTTCTACGAGGTGTTCCGCAAGCACGACCCCCGCAACCTGCTGCTGGGCCAGGCCGAGCGCGAGGTGCTGATGCAGGAGCTGGATGCGCACCGGCTGGCCGATACGCTGGAGCGACTGTCGGCGCTGAAGCTCGACCTGCATGAATTGAAGCGGCCCACGCCGCTGTCATTCCCGCTGGTGGTGGAGTTCCTGCGCGAGAAGCTGAGCACCGAAAAGCTCGCCGACCGCATTGCCCGCATGCTGGCCGACCTGGAACTGGCGGCAGGTCCGGAGCCAGGCGAAGCGGAAAGCATGCCGGCCGAAGCGGTGGCGCAAGCCGCCCGATTTGGCATGGCCGACCACGCCGGCCCGTCCGGGCGCACGCCGCGCAAGCCGCGCCGCGTGCGCAAGCCTTCAAAGCCCTTACCGCTCCTATGAACCCGGATGCCCGCACATTGGAAGCGAACGGCGCTTTCGCCGTCACGGCCGCCGGCGAGACGCTGTGGCTGCTGCCCGAGCATGCGATCTGGTGGCCCGCGGCAGGCATGCTGATGGTGGCGGACGTCCATTTCGGCAAGGCCGCGGCGTTCCGTGCGCTGGGGCAGCCGGTGCCGCACGGCACCACCGGCGACAACCTGGCGCTGCTGACACGGCTGACCCGGCAACTGCCAGTGGATGAGCTGGTCTTTCTGGGCGACTTCCTGCACGCGCGTGCCGCCCGTACGCCGGCGGTGCTGCAGGCGCTGGACGACTGGCGTCACGCCCTGCCGCCGCAGGTCTGCTGCACGCTGGTGCGCGGCAACCATGATGCGCGCGCCGGCGACCCGCCTGAGTCCCTCGACATCTCCGTGGTGACCGAGCCCGCCGTGGCGGGCCCCTTCGCGCTATGCCATATGCCCGGCGCTTCTGCACAGGGCTATGTACTGGCCGGCCACCTGCATCCGGCCTGCCGCCTGCGCGGCACAGGCGCAGACAGCCTGCGCCTGCCCTGCTTCCTGTTCGGCCCGCACGGCGCCATCCTGCCCGCTTTTGGTGCCTTCACCGGCCACGCCACCGTTCGGCCGCAACCGGACGAGCGCGCCTATGTGGTCGGCGGCGGCCGGGTCTGGCCTGTTGGGCCTCCTGGACGTCCGGCTCAGAACAGCGTATAGCCACCGTCGATCACGAAGGTGTCCCCGGTGTGGTACGCCGAAGCCGGGCTCATCAGGTAGACCGCGATACCGGCGAAGTCGCTGCCCTCGCCCCAGCGGCGCATCGGCACGCGCTTGTGCACCATCTCCTGGAAGGCGTCGTTGGCCTGCGCGGCGCCGGTCATCTCGGTCTTGATCCAGCCTGGCAAGAGCGAATGCGCGCGGATGCCCTTGCGCGCATACTCGACCGCCAGCCCCCGCATCATCGAGATCACGCCGCCCTTGGTCGCGGCATAGTGCTCCGAGCGCGGCGCGCCTTCGATCGCAGCGACTGACGCCGTCGTGCAAAGCACCCCGCCCTCGCCCTGCGCCAGCATCTGCCGCACCGCGGCCCGCAGCGTGAAGAAGGCGCCGTCGAGGTTGACGCGCATGGTCTTGCGCCAGACCTCAGCCGTCATGGCGTCGAACGGGCCCTTGTTGCCGCCGATGCCCGCATTGGCAAAGCACCCATCGATACGGCCCAGCGCCGCCACCGTGCGCTGCATGGCCGCATCGACCGCCTGCTCGTCGCCCACGTCGCAGACCTCGGTATGCACCTTGCGGCCGTGCTGCGCGAGCCGGTCGGCGGCGGCGGCGTTTTTCACCGCATTGGTGCCCCAGATCGCAATATCCGCGCCGGCCGCGGCCAGTCCTTCGGCAATGCCCAGGCCGATGCCGCCGTTGCCGCCGGTCACCAGCGCCACTTTGCCGCTCAGGTCGAATGGATGCTTTGTCATGTCATTGTCTCCTCGGGTGATGGGACATTGATGACATGACAGAGGGCTCCATGCGTCGTCGGAATGGATGAACTTGCGGTGGCAGGGCAGCCCAAGTAAGCCGGCCAGCACAATCCGCACGACCCCCGATGTAACGGCCGACGGAGCCCCTTTTTTCTTTCCTATCATGCAACGCGTCAGCGCAAAAATCGTCCACTGCAGCGCAACGACGTTCTTTTGCGATGGCCATCGATGCCTGCAGCGTTCGGACGAGTGCCCCACCAGTCCGCAGGCCTCCCTATTGTCCCCAACAGCCCAAGCCCTTTGGGCTATCCCAAGAGGAATGTCGACTATGTCTGGTTCTGTTCGTTCCGACGGTAGCCAACCACAGCCTGGCGATGACGCGCCTGCCGGGCAGCAGATGCGCGGCACCCTTGCACTTGACGCCACCCCGGGCGCCGCCCCTGCCGGATTGCAAGACGGCACCCTGTCCGGCCCACCGCTGATGCCGCTGCGCCTGACGGTCAACGGCACGCTGCATCGCCTCGATATCGATCCGCGCGAATCCCTGCTTGATGTACTGCGCGAGCGCCTGGACCTCACGGGCACGAAGAAGGGATGCAACCAGGGCGCGTGCGGGGCCTGCACGGTGCTGGTGGACGGGCGCCGGATCAACGCCTGCCTGGCTTTGGCGGCCATGTACAACGACGCCCACGTGAGCACGATCGAAGGCCTGTCGTCGGCCGACGGCGACCTGCATCCGCTACAGACCGCGTTTATCGCGCACGATGGCTTCCAATGCGGATTCTGTACGGCAGGCCAGATCATGTCCGGCGTCGCCTGCATCAATGAGGGTCATGCCACCTCCGCCGACGATGTGCGCTTCTGGATGAGCGGCAATATCTGCCGTTGCGGGGCTTACCCGGGGGTCGTCGCCGCGATCGCCGAGGTTGGCGGGAGGAAGCTGCCATGATCCCGTTCACACTGCAGAAAGCCGGCTCGGAAGCCGAAGCGCTGGCGGCGGCCGCGGCCGGGGCCCGCTTCATCGCCGGCGGCACCACGCTGGTGGACCTGATGCGCGAGCACGTGGAACAGCCCACGCAACTGGTGGACATCAACGCGCTGCCGCTGAACCATATCCGCATGGAGGGCGACGAGCTGGTCATCGGCGCGCTGGCCCGCATGTCCGATGTCGCCGCGCATCCCGACGTTTTCCGGCTCCACCCGGTGATCGCCGAGTCGCTGGTCGAAGGCGCCTCTCCCCAGTTGCGAAACATGGCCAGCATCGGCGGCAACCTGCTCCAGCGCGTGCGCTGTCCCTACTTCCGCATGCTCGATGCCGCCTGCAACAAGCGCACCCCGGACAGCGGCTGCGCGGCCATCGACGGCTTGCACGCGGGCAATGCCATCCTGGGCGTCAGCGACCATTGCTCCGCAACGCATCCGTCCGACCTTGCGGTTGCCCTGGTCGCGCTGGACGCGGTGGTCCATGTACGGGGTCCGCACGGCGCGCGCCATTTCCCCGTGGAAGACCTTTACCGCCTGCCCGGAACCACGCCGCATCTCGAACACACCTTGCAGGCCGGAGAACTCATTGCCGAGGTCCGCGTTCCACCGCTCGCCTATGCACGGACCGCGCGTTACCTGAAGGTGCGGGACCGGGCCTCGTATGAGTTTGCCCTGGTATCGGCCGCGGCAGCCTTCGAGGTCAGGGATGGCGTGATCCAGGCCGCTCGCCTCGCATGCGGTGGCGTGGGCACCCGGCCATGGCGCATGCGCGCGGCCGAACTCGCGCTGCAAGGCAGGCCGCCGACGCGCGAGAGCTTCGAGGCGGCAGCGCTTTCCACGATTGCAGGCGCCACCCCGCTGCCAGGCAACCGCTACAAGGTCGCGTTGCTGCAACGAACGGTGGTACGGGCCCTCGAACTCGCAGGAGAAGGCAGATGAACACAAACCATATCGGCCAGCCGCATGCCCGCGTCGACGGGCGCGCCAAGGTGACCGGCAGCGCGCGGTATGCCGCCGACTTCAACCAACCCGGGCAGGCCTACGCGGTGATCGTGGGCGCTTCGATCGGACTCGGTCGCGTGACCGTACTCGACGCCGAAGCCGCGCGCCGGCTGCCAGGGGTACTGGCGGTACTGACCCACGAAAACGCGCCGAAACTGGCGTACGCCCCGCACAAGGGCTTTATCGATCCGGAACACGGCGAACGTCTGCATGTCCTGCAAGACGATCGCGTCCGCTTCTACGGCCAGCCAGTTGCCGTGGTCGTGGCGCAGACGCTGGACCAGGCCGAGCACGCGGCCTGCCTGGTGCAGATTCGCTATGCCGAGGAAACGCCGGTCTCCGACCCGCTCGACCAGCGCGCCGAAGCCGTGGTGCCGGAGGCGGGACGCGAACCAGGCCCCCATTCGGCGGACCGGGTCCGCGGCGACCCCGAGGCCGCGCTGGCGGCGGCAGCCGTCAGCATCGACGCCACCTACGATGCCGCGCGCGAAAATCACTTCCCGATCGAGCCGAACGCCACCGTTGCCGCCTGGGAAGGCGAGCGGCTGACGCTCTGGAGCAAGAGCCAGTTCGTGGTCAACGAGCAGGCCGAGATCGCGGCGATCCTCGGCATCCCGGCTGAGAGCGTCCGCGTCGTCTGCCCGTTTATCGGGGGCGCCTTCGGCACCAGCCTGCGCACCTGGCCGCACGTCACGCTGGCGGCGGTCGCCGCGCGCGAAGTGGGCAAGCCCGTCAAGCTGGTGCTGTCGCGGCGACAGATGTTCCATCTGACGGGGCACCGGCCGCGCACCGTGCAGCGCATCGCGCTGTCGGCAACGCCCGACGGCAGGCTGACCGGCATCGTGCACGAAGGCACCGGCGAAACCAGCCGTTATGAGCAGTTCACCGAGGCACTCACTGCGGTGACGCCGTTCCTCTATCGCTGTCCCAATGTGCGCACCCGCTACCGGCTGGTGCCGCTGGACATCGGCACGCCGACCTATATGCGGGGTCCGGGCGAGGCCACCGGCGTCTTTGCGCTGGAATGCGCGATGGACGAGCTGGCCTACGCCCTCGGGATGGATCCGCTGGAACTGCGCCGGCGCAATGAACCGGGGCTCGACGAGGGCATGCAACTGCCCTTCTCCAGTCGCTCCATGCTTGCCTGCTACGAACGCGGCGCCGACGCGTTCGGCTGGTCCCGCCGCACGCTCGCGCCCGGCTCGATGCGGGACGGCCGCCTGCGTATCGGCTGGGGGATGGCCTGTGCCAGCTACCCTGTCTTCCATGGCCAGGCCAGCGCCTGCGTGCGCCTGCTTGCCGACGGAACGGCCGAAGTGGAAGCCGCCGCCAGCGACATGGGGCCCGGCACCTACACCTCGATCACGCAGATTGCCGCCGAGACGCTGGGCCTGCCGATGGCCAGCGTGCGCTTCAGCCTTGGCCGTTCGGATTTCCCACCTACTCCGCCACACGGGGGCTCGATGACCCTCGCGTCCGTCGGCTCGGCCGTACGCGCGGCCTGCATTGCCGCGCTGGACCAGCGCCAGGCGCGCGCGGATCGCACAGACGGCGCCATCGAAGCCAGCGCCACCGCGGGCCCGGATGCCGAGGTGCGCAGCCGGTTTTCCATGCATGCCTTCGGTGCCGTGTTCGTGGAAGTCGCCATCGATCCCGATGTCGGCACGATCCGTGTCCGGCGCGTGGTCGGCGCTTACGGCGCGGGTCGTATCGTGAATCCGCGGCTCGCAGCCAGCCAATGCACGGGCGGGATGGTCGGCGGCATCGGCATGGCGCTGATGGAGCGAACCGCGCTGGATCCGCGGGACGGCCGGCCGGTGAATGCGCACATGGCGGATTACCTCGTGCCCGTCAACCTGGATATCCAGGGCATGGAAGCGCATTTTGTCGACGAGGTCGATCCCCATGTGAACGAGCTGGGCGTCAAGGGATTAGGTGAAATCGCGCTGGTGGGCGTGGCCCCGGCCGTGGCCAACGCCGTGTTTCACGCAACCGGAAAGCGCGTGCGGGAGCTGCCGATCCGCATCGAGCACCTGGTCGAGCACTAGTCCGGCAGGTGCGAAACATGCCGCCGACGCCGCCTGAACTGACGGCGTCGGCCGGCAGCCGCAGGCTCGACGCGATTTTCAAATGTATTTCTTTACAGGGCTTACCCGAAGACCTAGGGTTTTCTAGTGTCCGAAAACCTAGGCTGCCGGGGATTGAATACGGTACTTTTCTCCCCCAGCACCAAAACACCCCAAATCCGCCCACGCGTCAGGGACCGCCGGCGACAGGCTTCAACATGATCAAAGATCTACGCATTCGTGCTGCGGGCACGGAAGATTTGCCGGCAGTTTCGAAGGTTCTCGCGCAATGCGGGTTGGACGAGCACGAAATCGAAGCGCATCTGGAGGCTTTCCATGTCGCCGTGCTGGAAGGCCGCATCGTTGGATGCGCCGGCGCCGAACGATACGACGATCTCGTCGTCATCCGGTCTGTGGCCGTCCTTCCCGAATATCGCCAGCTCGGGGTGGCGACTCACCTGGTCTCCGCGGTATTGATGCGGGCGCGCGCGCAAGGGGTGCGTCGCGCCGTACTGGCGACCAGCAATTGCCCGAGTCATTTCGCCCGCTATGGGTTCCAGCTGGTCTCCGCGGAAACCCTTCCCGCTGAAGTCCGCGCGTCGCACACGCTCAGGATTGCAGGCATACCGCCAGGGCTGTGCATGCATTGCGAGCTGAAGTAGAAGCCGCTGCCCGCTCAATCCGCTCTGTTCGCTCTCTCCGCAATTCACAGGCACGGGGTCTGTGGCGGCCCGCGCCCGCCGGTTGTCCCCAAATCGGCACTATGATGGCGACATTCTCCACCATCCGTTGCCAGTCATGGACAAGGCCCGTGTCCTCACCCTCTTCCTCGGCGTGGTACGCGCCGGCAGCTTTCACCGCGCCGCGGTGGAAGCGGGCGTCACCCCGCAGGCCGCCAGCAAGGCAGTGCGCACGCTGGAGGACCATCTCGGCGTGCGCCTGCTGCACCGGACCACGCGCAAGCTCAGCCTGACGGAAGAAGGCGCACGCCTGTTCGACCTGGCCGCGCCGGGCATGCGCCAGCTCGACGAGGCTCTTGAGCAGGTCCGCAGCAGCAAGAGCGACGACGACGGCCTGATCCGCCTGACCGCTCCGCCGTCGCTAGGCAGCCGCGTGCTGGTCCCGCTGGTGCGGGGCTTTCGCGAACAGTATCCCGGTATCACCTTCGATGTAGTGCTGAGCGACCTCTTCACCGATCTTGTGGAAGCCAAGATCGACGTCGGCTTCCGCGTCGGCACCAGCCCGGGCCAGAACCTGGTGGCGCGGCGGCTGTGCGACCTGCCGCTGGTTATCTGCGCGGCGCCGGATTACCTGGCGCGGCACGGCGAGCCGGCCACCCTCGACGACTTGCTGCAGCACCTGTGCACGGGCTTCCGCCGCCCCGTGACCGGGCGCATGGTGCCGTGGGAGCTGCAGGTGGACGGCGACCTGATCTACCAGGAGGTGCCTGCCGTGGCGAGCTTCAATGACGTGGAAACCGAGGTCGAAGCGGTGCGCGCCGGCATGGGCATCGGCCAGCTGCCCGCCTACATGATCCACGCCGACCTCGTGAGCGGGCGGCTGAAGGCGATCCTGCCGGGGTACAGCAGCAGCAATGTCGGCATGTACATGTACTACCCGCATCGCAGCCAGATGCCGGTGCGGGTCCGGCGGTTTATCGACTTCGTGGTAGAGGCGGGCCGGGGCGCGGAGCAGTCGCTGTCGCGCCTGGTCGGGATCGTGGCCTGAGCCTGCTACCCCGCAGCACTGACAACCAGAAGTTGCTATTGAAACGCCATTCCACTCCCTAGTGCGACGTTCGCTCCACGCCTAAATTGGTCTCAACGGCGGCTGCACAGCGCCATCCCCGGAACCACACCGGGAAACGCGCAACAGCCACCGTCCGCCTCATCCTTCGATGACCAGTCTTCAGGAGCGACATCATGATTGCCCAACTCGCACGCACCCTTGTTCCCGCCGCCATCTCGCTGGTGGTCGCCGTCTCCCTCCAGAACGCCAATGCCGCGCCAGCCGGCAACAGCGCGCCCGCCAGCGTGGCAGCGCGCACGCATGACGTGTTCACCGACGGCCAGCGGCAGGGCCGTTTCGACACCTTCTCCGAAGGCGCGCATGACAGTGGCGCCGCCGCGCTCGTCGCCGGCCTCGACCGCAGCGGGGTCTCGGCCACGCCGGGGCGGAAGTTCGATCCGTACACCGATGGTGCCCGTGCGGTTGAAGGCGATCCGCGCCTGCGCGGCACGGCGTTGAATGGCGCATCGGCGTGGGTGTGATCGCCCGGTCCGAAGTCGACGCAACGCGGCAAGGCAAGCCCTGAACGGCTGACTCCAATCCCCGGACAAAGCGCCTTTCCAGACGCCCTGCTTCGCCTTTACGTTTGACTTTTTCTCAATCGAAGACGCCGGAAATATCGTTTGTCGCGCAGGCCGCCGACGACAACTATTACGCCAAGGCCAACCAACAGGAGACAGCCATGTCAGACCAGCCCTATCCGCTCTGGAGCGCGGAACCCGTCCCCCACCTGCTCGCCTCGCGTGACCGCGCCACCGGCGAGTGGATCTTCCCGGCGCTGCCCGCCGACTCGCCGCTGGCGGACGGCCACGAAACCGTCGCCATCACCGGCACGGGCGTGCTCTACAGCTTCACCGTGATCCATCCCGCGCCCAAGAGCGGACTGGCTCCGTATGCGCTCGGCTATGTCGATTTCGTCGGCCCGGTGCGCATCTTCGGCCGCCTGCAGGGCACGGCGCGTCCGGTCATCGGCGAGCGCTACACGCAGCGGCATGACGCCGAGCTGGGCTATGTCTTCGAGGCCGTCACGGCCTGAACGATCGAGAGAAGGAGAGGTAAGCAAGATGCAGGACATCTACATCCACGGCGGCGCGATGACGCCGTTCGGCCGCCACCCCGGCGTGCTGGCGCCGGAACTGGCGCAACAGGCGATCCTCAAGGCGCTGGCCGATGCCGACGTGCCGGCCGGCCGCATCCAGGCGGTCTACTGCGCCAACGTGCTGGGCGGCATGATCCTCGGCCAGCTGATCGTGCGCGATCTGGGGCTCAAGGGGATCCCGGTCTACAACGTCGAAAATGCCTGCGCCAGCGGCGCCACCGGCGTGCACCTGGCACGGCACGCGCTGCTGGCCGGCCAATACGACACGGTGCTGGTCTTCGGCATCGAGCAGCTGACCGCGCTCGGTGGCGGCACCATCCCGCTGCAGCGCAATGACCACAAGACCGAGCTTTATGCCAAGGCGGGCATGGTGCTGCCCGCGGTGTATGCGATGCGCGGCACGCGTTTCCTGCACGAGCGCGACGCCAGTCCGTCCGACCTCGCCGAGGTGGCCGTGAAGAACCGCTACCACGGCTCGCTGAACCCGTATGCCCAGCAGCGCAAGACCACCACCGTCGAGGAAGTGCTGGCCTCGCGCATGATCGCCGACCCGCTGACGCTGCTGCAGTGCTGCCCGTCGCAGGTCGATGGCGCGGCGGCGGTGGTGCTGAGCACGCGCCGGCCGGCGCAGGCGCGGCCGGTGAAGGTGCTGTCGTCTGTAGTGGTGTCGGGCATGCGCGAGGAGGCCGACGACGACATCCTCGATGCCGAGATCACCGCGCGCGCCGCGCGCCAGGCCTATGAACAGGCCGGGCTCGGCCCGCAGGACGTCGACGTGGTCGAACTGCACGACGCCTTCACCATCGCCGAACTGCTCTACTACGAAGCCCTCGGCCTGGCGCCGCACGGCGACGCCGTGGCGCTGCTCAAATCCGGTGCGACGCGCCTGGGCGGGCGCGTGCCGGTCAACCCGAGCGGCGGCCTGCTCGCCAAGGGCCACCCGCTGGGCGCTACCGGCGTGGCGCAGATGGTCGAGATCCTGTGGCACCTGCAGGGCCGCGCCGGCGAACGCCAGGTGCCCGAGGCACGCATCGGCCTGACGCAATGCACCGGCGGCGGCATCGCGGGCGTGGACCACGCCGCCTCTTCCGTCCACTTGCTGGGAGTCTGAGATGAGCACGCAACGCTTCGATCCTTCCCATGTGGCCGTGGTCACCGGCGCCGCGCGCGGCATCGGCCTGGGCATCGCCACGCAACTGGCCCGCCAGGGGCTGGCCGTGGCCCTGCTCGACCGCGATGCGGCCGCGCTCGATGCCGCCGTCGGCGCGCTGGCCGCCGAGGGCTTCAACGCCTTCGGCGCCAGCGCCGACCTGACCGACTCGGCAGCGGTCAACGACGCCTTCGCGCAAGTGCAGGCGCGGACCGGCCGCGTCGACTACCTGGTCAACAACGCCGGCGCGGTGCGCGACATGCGCTTCCTGAAGATGACCGACGAGGACTGGGACCTGGTCATCGATACCAACCTGCGCTCGCAGTTCCTGTGCTGCCGCGCGGCGCTGCCGGGAATGGTCGAGCGTGGCTACGGGCGCGTGGTCAATATCTCGTCGCGGGCCTGGCTGGGCGGCTTCGGGCAGGCCAATTATTCCGCTGCCAAGGGCGGCGTGGTCAGCCTGACACGTTCGCTGGCGATCGAGTTCGCGGCCAAGGGCATCACTGTCAATGCGGTGGCGCCTGGCATCGTCGATACCCCGCTGTTCCGCGGCTTTACGCCCGAGGTGCAGGCGCGGCTGCAGAAGTCGGTGCCAGTGCAGCGCATCGGCACCGCCGACGACATCGCCAACGCGGTCAGCTTCTTCCTTGACCCGCAGTCGTCGTACGTGACCGGGCAGGTGCTCTATGTCTGCGGCGGGCGCAGCCTGTCGTCGCCGAGCGTGTAAGGAGGCCGCCATGACCGTACGACTCCACACCGAAGGCGCAGTCGCCGTGCTGACGATCGACCGGCCCGAAGCGCTCAATGCGCTGGACGTGACCGCGCTGCGCGAACTGCGCGCGCACCTCACCGAAATGCGCGACCGCGACAACCTGCGCGTGGCCGTCCTGACCGGCGCCGGCACGCGCGCCTTCTGCGCAGGCGCCGACCTGAAGGGCACGCGCAGTTCGCCCGCCACCTACCCGGAAGCGCTGTTCCGCGCGCCGGAGCAGGCGGCCGACCTCGGCCTCTATATCCGGCTGATGGACCTGACCGACCTGGGCCTGTGCAAGCCGCTGATCGCTGCCGTCAACGGCCATTGTCTCGGCGCCGGGCTGGAGATCGCGCTGCAATGCGATGTGCGGATTGCGTCGGAGCAGGCGAGCTTCGGCCTGCCCGAAGCCGCGGTCGGGTCGATCCCCGCCGTCTCGGGCCTGCATCGCCTGCTCAAGGCCGTGCCAGCGGCGCATGCGATGCAGATGGTGCTGACCGGCGAGCGGATCGACGCCACGCAGGCCGCGCGCATCGGCCTGGTCACCGAAACGGTGGCACCAGCCGCGCTGCTTGACCGTGCGCTGGCGATCGCAACGCGCATCGCCGCCAATGCGCCGCTGGCGGTACAGGCGGTCAAGAAGCTGTCGCGCCAGACCAGCCATCTCAGCGAAGCCGATGCGCAGCAGCTGACCGAACTCTACTGGGGCGTGCTGCGCGATACCGCCGACCGCACCGAGGGCCGGCAGGCGTTCGCCGAAAAGCGCCAGCCTCGCTACACGGGCCGCTAAGCGTTCGCGGTTCGAAAACAGACACACAGGAGACAGAGCATGACTCGTATTACCCGATTCGCACGCGCGGCGCTGGCCGGCATGCTGGCAGCCACCGCGCTGGGCGCGGCGGCACAGGCGCCCTTCCCCACGCAGAAGCCGATTACCCTGGTGGTGCCGTTCGCCCCCGGCGGCGGCAACGACATCCTGGCGCGGCTGATTGCGCCCAAGATGGGCCAGCTGCTGGGCCAGACCATCGTGATCGAAAACAAGCCCGGCGCGGGCGGCAACCTTGGCGCCGACTACGTCGCCCATGCGGCGCCGGACGGCTATACGCTGGTGATCGCGTCGAGCCAGGTGACGATGAACCCGTTCCTCGGCACGAAGATTCCGTTCAGCATCGAACGCGACTTCGAGCCGGTGGGGCGCATCGCATCGGTGCCGATCATGCTGGTGGCCAACACCGACCAGCCGTTCCGCACGCTGCAGGACTTTATCCAGTACACCCGCGCCAATCCCGGCAAGCTCAGCTACAGCAGCCCGGGCAACGGCACGCCGCAGCATCTGGCCGGTGAAGTCTTTGCCAAGCTCAACAAGACCGAACTTCTGCACGTGCCCTATCGCGGCACCGGCCCGTCCATCACCGATCTGATGGGCGGCCAGGTGCAGATCTCCTTCGCCACCTTTGCCTCGGCGATCCAGTACGTACGCACCGGCAAGCTGCGCGCGCTCGGCATCGCCGGCAAGAAGCGCACCGCGCTGATGCCGGACCTGCCGACCTTTGCGGAAGCTGGCGTGGTCGGCTACGACGCCGAGCTGTGGTACAGCCTGCTGGCGCCGGCGCGAACGCCCAAGCCGGTGGTCGACAAGGTCAACGCCGCGCTGGTGGCCGCGCTGAAATCGCCTGATGTGGCGGAGCAGATGGGCAAGCAGGGCTTCGAACCGCAGGCATCGTCGCCGGCGGAGCTGAAGGCGTATATCGGCAAGGAGATGGCGCGCTGGCAGCGCCTGATCCAGGACAACGGCATCAAGGTGGCGCTATGAACACGCCTGCCCATCCCGCCGCACTGCCGCCGACAGACAACCCGCTGCTGGACTACCTCGGCATCCGCCTGGCCAGCGTCGGCGACGGCCGCTGCACCTTCGAGCTCGATCTCGAGCCACGCCACCTGAACCGGCAGGGCAGCGTGCAGGGCGGCGTGACTGCCACGCTGCTCGACGCAGCCTGCGGCTACGCCGGGTTGCCCGCCGGCCCTGACGGCGCGCTCGGCCACGCGGTCACTGTCATGCTGACGATCAGCTACCTCAGCAAGGTCAGCACGGGCCGGCTGCGCGCCACGGCGCAGGTCACCCGCGCCGGCAAGAGCCTGTACTTCGCCTCGGCGGAGCTGACCACCGATGCCGGCGTGCTGGTGGCGACCGCACAAGGCACGTTCAAACGATCCCGCACCCTTCCGGAGGCATGACATGTTGCGCGACGCACTGGACGGCCTGACCGTCATCGACTTCACGCAGATCGGCGCCGGGCCGACCTGCACCATGCTGCTGGCCGACATGGGCGCCAGGGTCGTCAAGGTGGAGCCGCCCGGCGGCGAGCTGGGCCGCGGGCTGGGACCCGGCTGGCTCGGCGACGACAGCGCGCTGTTCCACGGCTTCAACCGCAACAAGCTGGGCGTGGCGCTCGACCTCAAGTCCGCCGACGGTGTGGCCGTGGCACGCCGCCTGATCGCGGGCGCCGACATCGTGGTGGAAAGCATGCGCCCGGGCGTGATGGAACGCCTCGGGCTCGGCCATGCGCAACTGGCTGAAGCCCACCCCGCGCTGATCTACTGCTCGATTTCCGCCTACGGGCAAGAGGGGCCGTACGCAGGCCGCGCCGGCGTCGACGGCATCATGCAGGCAGATTCCGGCCTGATGAGCCTGATCGGCCTGCCCGACGGCGAGCCGTGCAAGGTGCAGGCGCCGGTGGTCGACGTGATGACCGGCTACGTGGCCTGCGTGGGCGTGCTGGCGAAGCTCGCGCAGCGTTCGCGCGACGGCCTGGGTGGCCATCTCGACGTCAACCTGCTCAATGCGGCGCTGGCGCTGCAGCAGTCGTCCATCACCAGCTATTGCGCCGACGGGCAACTGCCGGAACGCGTGGGCAGCGCGGCGCCCTATTCCGCGCCCAACCAGGCCTTCCGCACCGCCGACGGCTGGGTCATGGTGGCCGCCTACATGCCCGAGCGCTGGCGCCGGTTGTGCGATGTGCTGGGCCGGCCCGAACTGGCCGACGACCCGCGCTTTGCCACCTCGCCGCTGCGCGTGGCCAATCGCGCGGCAATGGTCGAGGCGCTGACCAGTGTCTTCGTCACCCGCACGACCGACACATGGCTGGCGTTGCTCCAGGACGCCGACATCCTGTGCGCCCCCGTGGCGACCTACGAGGACGTCATGGCGCATCCGCAGGTGGCTGCCAACCGCATGGTGCAGCGCGTCCGGCACGACACTTTGGGCGAGATCCGCGTGCCGGGTTTCCCGATCAACAGCGCTCAGGAGAACGCGTTACCAGCGCGGCCAGCACCGGCTTGCGGGCAGCATACGCAGGCGGTGCTGGGCGAGCTTGGCTACAGCCGCGACGAAATCGCCGCGCTGTCGTCACGGGGCGCTATCCACTGCGGCGATATCGAGGAGAAGCGACACGTGGTCGCGGCGGCATCGTGAGCGCGCTCAACCCTGAGCGTCGAACTGCGCCAGCAGCCACTGCCGGAACACCGCCATGCTCGGGCTTTCCTTGCGGTCAGCCGGCGTCAGCAGGTAGTAGGTGAAGTCGCCCATGTCCACGGTCTGGCGGAATGGCGCCACCAGCCGGCCGGCGTCGAGATCCGCCGCCACCAGGAAGCGCTGCGCGATCGCGAAGCCCTGCCCTTCGACCGCGGCCGCATAGGCCATGGCCGAGCTCTGGAAGGTCATGCCGCTGCGCGCATCGACCTCTTTGTCCGCGCGCGCGGCCTTGAGCCAGTGGGCCCAGTCGTCAGGCCGTGCGATCGAGTGCAGCAGGGTCTGGTGCTGGAGGTCAGCGGGCTTCTTCACCTTCGGCCCGCCCTCCAGCAGCCCCGGGCTGCATACCGGCACCAGGATGTTCGACACCAGCCGGTAGGTATTCACGCCGCTCCACTTGCCGTCGCCCAGCCGGATCGCGCCGTCGATGTCTTCCTTGCGGAAGTCGACCGGATCGAGCGACGCCGTCAGCAGCACCTCGATGCCGGGATTGGCGGCATGGAAGCTCGACAGCCGCGGGATCAGCCAGCGCATCGCAAAGGTGGTGTAGGCGCGCACCTTCAGCTGCTTGCGCTTGGCGCGCTTGCTCAATCGCCGCGTGGCCTCGCGCAGGTCGTCCATCGCCTTGGTCACGGCACGGTAGTAGTCCTCGCCGGTGCGCGTGAGCGAGATCTGCCGGTGGCCGCGATGCAGCAGCTGCACGCCCAGCCCGTCCTCCAGCGCGCGGATCTGGCGGCTGACGGCGCCGGGCGTGACGTGCAGCTCCTCGGCAGCCGTGGTGATGCTGAGGTGCCGCGCGGCCGCCTCGAAGGCGCGCAAGGCGTTCAGTGGGGGCAGTTTGTCCATCCCGGCGAGTCTGCCATACGGTTGAGATTTGCTCAATCGAAGCGCTGGTTTTTCATTCACAACTATTGGTTGTCATTGAAACGCGATTGCATTGCCTAGTGTTGCTGGCGTCGCCGGCCTAAATTTGTCTCCGTGGCCCCCGCCATCAGACATCGCAGTCAAACCGAGCACCCCGAAAGGAGATTCACCATGTCCGCCAACACCACCAACACCACTGTCAACGCCACCGGCAAGGTCTGGTTCATCACCGGCGCTTCGCGCGGCTTCGGCCTGGAACTGACCCGTGCCGCACTGGCACGTGGCGATCGGGTCGTCGCCACCGCGCGCCGCCCGGAGACGATCACCGCCGCACTGGGCGAACACGCCAACCTGCTGGGCGTGGCGCTGGACGTCACCAGCGAAGCCCAGGCCATCGCCGCCGCCGACGCCGCCGTGGCTCGCTTCGGCCGCATCGACGTGCTGGTCAACAACGCCGGCTACGGCCTGCTGGGCGCGGTCGAAGAGGCCTCGGCGCAGGAAGTCGAGCAGCAGTTCGCCACCAACGTGTTCGGCGTGCTGACCGTGACGCGTGCGGTGCTGCCGCAGATGCGCCGGCAGCGCACCGGCCATATCGTCAACATCTCGTCGATCGGTGGCTACGCGGCGTATCCCGGCTGGGGCGTCTACGGCGCTACCAAGTTCGCGGTGGAGGGGCTGACCGAAGCCCTCGCTGCGGAACTCGCGCCGCTAGGCATCCGCGCCACCGTGGTCGAGCCCGGCTTCTTCCGCACCGACTTCCTCGATGCCAGCTCGCTGGTGCGCGTCGGCACGGAGATCGCGGAGTACGCCGATACGGTCGGCGCGATGCGCGAGCACATGGCTTCGGCGAACCACCAGCAGCCCGGCGACCCCGCCAAGCTTGCGGCAGCCCTGCTGACCCTGGCCGACAGCGAAACCCCGCCGGTGCGCCTGCCGCTAGGCTCGGACACGGTCTACCGCATCACCGAGAAGAACCGCCAGGTGGAAAGCGAACTGGCCGCGTGGCAGGCGCTGGCGGTATCGACCGACCACGACGACGTGCGCCGCTGATCTTGCTGCAATGCACCAGCGCACGGTTTGCTGCAGTGCAGGCAAGCCGTGCGACAGCGAAACGAGGACGGCCAAGCGCCGGCCTCACCACTTGCAGCCTGTCCTGCGTCAGGCATTGCACCAAGTCGGGCATCCGCATATGTCACTTCCGGCGAATTTCGCCAATAATGCCCTGAGAGTCATTGCCGGACGAACCGAGAGCCAACATGCACGATAGTCCCGATGCCATCCGCACCGTCGCCCTGCTCGGGCACGCGGGGTGCGGCAAGACCTCGCTGGCCGAGGCACTGTTGTACAAGGGCGGTGCCCTGCACACGCCCGGCAGCATTGAACGCGGTTCCACGGTGTGCGACAGCGATCCGCTGGAGCGCAAGTACAAGCGCTCGCTGACGTCCGCGGTCGCCCACGTGCACTACCGCGACACCACCATCTACCTGGTCGACACCCCCGGCTACCCGGATTTCTCCGGGCTGGCGATCAGCGCGCTGGCGGCCGTGGAAACCGCCGCTATCGTCATCAATGCGCAGACCGGCATCGAGATGACCACGCGCCGGGCCATGGCCTGGGCGCAGGCGCGCCAGTTGTGCCGGATGATCATCATCAACGGCATCGACGGCGACAAGGTCGACCTGCCCGCGCTGCTGGCGGAGATCCAGGAGGCCTTCGGCAAGGAATGCCTGCCAATCAACCTGCCGGCCGGCAACGGCAGCAAGGTGGTCGACTGCTTCTTCAATCCGGCCGGCGAGTCGGATTTTTTATCTGTGCCCTCCGCGCACGATGCGCTGATCGACCAGGTCATCGAGATCGATCCCGAGCTGATGGAGCTGTACCTCGAACAAGGCGAGGCGATCACGCCGGAGCAGCTGCACGCGCCGTTCGAGCGCGCGCTGCGCGAAGGCCACCTGGTGCCGATCTGCTTTACCTCGGCGGCGACGGGCGCCGGCATCACCGAGCTGCTGGATGTGTTCGTGCGGCTGCTGCCCAATCCCACCGAGGGCAACCCGCCACTGTTCTATCGCGATACGGGCGAAGGCAGCGAACACCGCAAGGCCGTCCGCGCGGAGCCCGTGCCGGACAAGCATGTGCTGGCGCACGTCTTCAAGATGGTCATCGATCCCTATGTCGGCAAGCTGGCGGTGTTCCGCATCCACCAGGGGACGATCACGCGCGACAGCCAGCTCTATATCGGCGAAGGACGCCAGCCGTTCAAGGTGGCGCACCTGCTGCGGCTGCAAGGCAAGGAGACACAGGAAGTGCCACGCGCCGGGCCAGGCGATATCTGCGCGGTGGCCAAGATCGATGAACTCGGCTTCGATGCCGTGCTGCACGATGCCACCGAGGACGGTGACATCCACCTGACGCCGCTGGAATTCCCCACGCCGATCTACGGGCTGGCGATCGAGCCGGCGCGCCGCGGCAACGAGCAGCGGCTGGCGGAGGTACTGCACAAGCTGAGCGCGGAAGACCCGTGCCTGCGCGTGGAGCATCCGGCCGGCACCAACGAGACCGTCGTGTTCGGCCTGGGTGAGTTCCACCTGCGCTGTGCGCTGGAGCGGTTGACCGAGCAATACAAGGTCGAGGTGGTGACGCGCCCGCCCAAGATCGCCTACCGCGAAACCATCGGCGGCAAGGCCGAGGGCCACCACCGGCACAAGAAGCAGACCGGTGGCGCCGGGCAGTTCGGCGAAGTGATGCTGCGGGTCGAACCGCTGGCGCGCGGCGAAGGCTTCGAGTTTGTCGACGCGGTAAAGGGTGGCGCGATTCCGGGCCAGTTTATTCCCGCGGTGGAGAAGGGCATCCGCCAGGCGCTGGAAAGCGGTCCGCTGGCGGGATTCGCGATGCAGGACGTACGCGTGACGGTGTATGACGGCAAGAGCCATCCGGTCGATTCGAAGGAAGTCGCGTTCGCGACCGCCGGGCGCAAGGCGTTTATCGACGCGGTGCTGAAGGCGCGGCCCAGCGTGCTCGAGCCGATCGTCGATATCGAGGTCACGGTGCCGGGCACGTCGATGGGCGACATCATCGGCGACCTTTCCGCCAAGCGCGGCCAGGTCCATGGCACCCGCACCGCGGCCGGCAACGCGGTGACCGTGGCCGGACAGGTGCCGCTGTCGGAGCTGAGCGACTACCAGTCACGGCTGAACAGCCTGACCGGCGGCCACGGCAGCTACACCATCCAGTTCAGCCACTATGACAACGTGCCGCCGGCGCAGCAGGAAAAGATGGCGTCCCGCCACAAGCAGCAGCAGGACACCGACTGAGCCCTCAGTGCTGGCTGGCACCAGCTGCACCGATGCCGGTCATGGCGCGCACGAACTGCGCGCCATAGCGCTGGCGCTCGGCGCCCGCCTGCGCCGAGCGGTCCAGCACCGATACCAGCCAGGCGCAGGCGAAGGCCAGCGTCATCGAGAACAGCGCCGGGTTGGCATACGGGAAGATCGCCTGCTGATGCTTGAGGATACCGACCCAGACGGTCGGGCCCAGCACCAGCAGCGCCACCGCCGAGGCCAGCCCGGCCACGCTGCCCGCCACCGCGCCGCGCGTGGTCAGTCCTTTCCAGAACATCGACAGGAACAGCACCGGGAAGTTGACCGAAGCGGCGATCGCCAGCACCAGCCCTGACAGGAATGCGATGTTCTGCTTCTCGAACATCACCCCCAGCACCATCGCCAGCACGCCGATCACCAGCGTGGCCGCCTTGGACACGCGGATCTCGTCCTTCTCGTTGGCCTGCCCGCGGCGGAACACGTTGGCGTACAGGTCATGCGAGACCGCCGACGCGCCCGACAGGGCCAGGCCCGCCACCACCGCCAGGATGGTCGCGAACGCCACCGCCGAGATAAAGCCGAGGAAAAGGTCGCCGCCGATGGCATGCGACAGGTGCACCGCCACCATATTGCTGCCGCCGATGATCTTGCCGGCCGCGTCGCGGTAGGCCGGGTCCGCGCCCACCATCACGATCGCGCCGAAGCCTACCACCAGGATCAGCAGGTAGAAGTAGCCGATAAAGCCGGTGGCGTAGAGCACGGACTTGCGCGCCTCTTTGGCGTCGGCAACGGTGAAGAAGCGCATCAGGATGTGCGGCAAGCCGGCGGTGCCGAACATCATGCCCACGCCCAATGAGATCGCATCGATCGGGTTGGACACCAGCCCGCCCGGCGACAGGATCGCCGCGCCCTTGTCATGGACCTTGGCGGCGCCGGCGAACATGGCTTCGGGACTGAAACCGAAGTACGCCAGCACCATCACCGCCATGAAGGTCACGCCGCCCAACAGCAACGCCGCCTTGATGATCTGCACCCATGTGGTGGCGAGCATGCCGCCGAACATAACGTACAGCACCATCAGCGCGCCGACGATCACCACAGCCGATTCATAGCTGGTGCCGAACAGCAACTCGATCAGCTTGCCGGCGCCGACCATCTGCGCCACCAGGTACATGATCACCACGGTCAGCGTGCCGCAGGCAGCGGTGATCCGCACCGGCTTCTGCGCGAGGCGATACGACACCACGTCGGCAAAGGTATAGCGGCCAAGATTGCGCAGCCGTTCGGCAACGATGAACAGGATGATGGGCCAGCCGGCGACCACGCCCAGTGCGTAGATCAGCCCGTCATAGCCTTTGTCGAACATCATCGCGGAGATGCCCAGGAAAGACGCCGCCGAGACCATGTCGCCGGCGATCGCCAGACCGTTCTGGAAGCCGGTCAGGCCGCCGCCGGCGGCGTAGAAGTCCGACGCCGAGCGCGTGCGGCGCGCGGCCCAGCGCGTGATGCCGAGCGTGAACACCACGAACAGCAGGAACATCACGATGGCGCTCCAATTCAGCGGCCGGGGCGCGGCATCGGACTGGATCGCGGGGGCGGCTAGTGCGGCGGTGCTGGTCAGGGCCAGCACCGCCGCGCACAGGAAACGGTTTGCGGGCTTCATGCTTTGCACTCCTGGCGCACGCGCTCGTTGAGGGGGTCCAGGTCGCGGTTGGCGCGGTGTACGTAGATGCCGGTCAGCAGCACGGCCGCAAAGATCACCGCCACGCCCACGGGAATGCCGACGGTCATCACACCAGCGCCGAAGGGCGTGCCGAGCGTGGCTGGCGAGAATGCCAGCAGCAGTATGAAGCCGAAGTAGATCGCCAGCATCACCAAAGTCAGCGACCAGCCCAGGCGGGCACGGCCGTTGGTGAGCCGGATGAAATCGGGGTGGTTCTGGATGGATTCCAGTTGTCGGGGGTCCATGGTTGTCTCCTTTGGTGCAGGGGTGGTGTGGCGTCTCTTGGTGGGCGCCATCGGATAAAGAGAATCAGTTTGTCGTGGTCGAGGTGTTATCTCGCTGCGGGAGTTGCTCCCCTCTCCCGCTTGCGGGAGAGGGGCCGGGGGTGAGGGCGGCAGTCGTAATGCCAAGGCGCGTCACTTCGTCGACGCGCCCGCCCTCACCCCAACCCTCTCCCGCAAGCGGGAGAGGGAGCACACGTGCAGCGCTTGTCAGCTCATGCGATACATTCAGATAGCGCCGACCGGTTGCTCGTGCATGACCTTCGGCCGCATATCCACCACGCGCCGCGCCTTGCCAACGCTGGTGCGCTCGATACCCTCAGCCGCCACCACCTGCACGCGCGTGGTGACGCCGACATAGGTCTTGATCTGGTCCTTCAGTTCGCGCTCCAGCGCTGCCCGGTCATCGGCAGTGAGCGATGCCGACCGCTCGGGCCGCGCCTCAACGCGAACCTCCAGCTTGTCCAGGTGCCCGTCACGAGTCACCACCAACTGATATTGCGGGGCCAACGCCGGCGCCTTCAGGATCAATTCCTCGATCTGCGACGGGAACACGTTCACGCCGCGGATGATCAGCATGTCATCCGAGCGCCCGGTAATCTTGCCGATGCGCCGCATCGCACGCGACGTGGGCGGCAGCAGCCGCGTCAGATCGCGCGTGCGGTAGCGGATTACCGGCAGCGCTTCCTTGGTCAGCGAGGTGAACACCAGTTCGCCCTCCTCTCCGTCCGGCAGCACCTCGCCTGTCACCGGGTCGATGATCTCGGCATAGAAATGGTCTTCCCAGATCACCGGACCGTCCTTGCTCTCGATGCACTCAGACGCAACACCGGGACCCATGACTTCGGACAGGCCGTAGATGTCGACCGCGTCGATGCCGGCACGCGCCTCAATCTCGGCGCGCATCGCATCCGTCCACGGCTCGGCGCCGAAGATCCCGACCTTCAGCGAGCTATCCGACGGATCCATGCCCTGGCGCTCCATCTCCTCGATCAGGTTCAGCATGTAAGACGGCGTCACCATGATGATATTGGGCTGGAACTCGCGAATCAGCTGTACCTGTTTCTCGGTCTGGCCGCCGGACATCGGGATCACGGTGCAACCCGCCTTCTCCGCGCCGTAGTGGGCACCCAGGCCGCCGGTGAACAGGCCATACCCGTAGCTGACATGGACCAGGTCACCGGCGCGCCCGCCGGCAGCGCGGATGGAGCGCGCCACCACGCTGGCCCAGGTATCAATGTCCTTCGCCGTGTAGCCGACCACGGTCGGCTTGCCGGTGGTGCCGCTCGACGCATGCACGCGCGCCACTTTCTCGCGCGGCACCGCGAACATGCCGAACGGATAGTTATCGCGCAGGTCCTGCTTGGTCAGGAACGGGAACTTCGACAGGTCCGACAGCGACTGCAGGTCGTCCGGATGCACCCCCGCCGCAGCGAAAGCCTTGCGGTAATGCGGCACGTTGTCGTAGGCATGGCGCACGCTCCATTTCAGCCGTTCCAGCTGCAGCGCCTGCAGTTCGTCGCGGCTGGCGCGCTCGATCGGCTCCAGCTCATTGGGGTTGGGGATGCGTTGAACCATTGTCTACTCCATCTCGTTATGATGGCGCCGCAAGCAAGGGGGGCCGGCGCCGGGTACTACGACTGCAAGCCTTGGATCAGATATGCGAACGGCTCTGGACGACGCGGAAGCGGTTGGCGACGAAGGCGGCATCCGACAGCGAGGCATTGGCCGCCGGGTTGGCGCCAGTGGCATGGAAGTCGCTGAACGCCGCCGACTGGTTGACGAACACGCCGCCGGTCAGGTTCAGCGACAGCGCCACGCCGGCGTCCTCGGCGGCATCGCGGACGGCTTCGGTCACGCCGGCATCAGTGGTGTAGGCGGACAGCGTCAGCGCGCCATGTTCCTTCGCGCCGCGGTGCGCCAGCGCGATGCTGTGCGCGGTGCTGTCGGTGGCGACGATGAACGAGATCGGGCCGAACAGTTCCTGCATGATCTTGCCCTCGTCGCTGGCGTCTACCTTCAGCACCAACGGCGTGCGGATGCGCGCGCCGGGGAAGTCCGGGTGTTCCAGCACGCGGCTGTCGGCGACGACCTCGCCCAGCGCGCGCGATGACTCGATACGTTCCACCACACCGTCGTTCTGGATCGCGCCCAGCAGTTCTACCGCCTTGGCGGGATCGCTGCTCAGCTTGCCGACGGCTTCGCCAATCGCCGCGGCGACCTGGTCGAAGCTGACGCGCCCTTCCGGCGTATCGATGCCATCCTTCGGCACGTAGATGTTCTGCGGCGCCGTGCACATCTGGCCCGAGTACAGCGACAGCGAGAACGCGATATTGCGCACCATGCCCTTGAAGTCGGCGGTGGAATCGATCACGATCTGGTTGACGCCGGCCTTCTCGGTATAGACCTGCGCCTGGTGCGCATTGCGCTCCAGCCAGTCGCCGTTGGCGCTGCTGCCGGTGAAATCGATCAGGCGCACTTCGGGGCGCAGCGCCAGCTTCGAGGCCATGCGCTCGGTCGGGTCGTTGGCCACCAGCGTGACCAGGTTCGGGTCAAAGCCGGCTTCCTGCAACACCTCGCGCGCCACCTCGACGGTGATCGCCAGCGGCAGGATCGCGCCCGGGTGCGGCTTGACCACCACCGCGTTGCCGGTCGCCAGACTGGCGAACAGGCCCGGATAGCCGTTCCAGGTCGGGAAGGTGCAGCAGCCGATCACCAGGCCCACGCCGCGCGGCACCACGGTATAGCGCTTCTCCATGCGCAGCGGTTCGTTCTTGCCCTGCGGCTTCTCCCAGACGGCCTGCTTCGGGATGCGGCGCATCTCGTCCCAGGCGTAGGCGACCGCTTCCAGCCCGCGGTCCTGCGCGTGCGGGCCGCCGGCCTGGAAGGCCATCATGAAGGCCTGGCCGGTGGTGTGCATCACGGCGTAGGCGATCTCGAAGCTGCGGCGGTTCAGGCGCTGCAGGATCTCCAGCGAAACGCCGACCCAGGCTTCCGGCCCGGCCTTGCGCCAGGCGGGCATGCCCTTGGCGACGCCGGCGAAGAGCTGGTCGAGGTCCGGCTTCGGATAGGTGATGCCCAGTTCGGGGCCGTAGGGCGACACTTCCTTGCCGGCCTGGCCGACGGTGCCCGGCTGCGACAGTGCGAACGGCTTGTTCAGGCGGGCTTCAAAGGCGGCCTTGCCGTCGGCGTTGGCGTTCTCGCCATAGACCTTGGGGCTCGGCATTTCGGCGAACGGGCTCCAGTAGCCGCGCTCGGCGATGGCTTGGGTGGCTTGTTCCAGCAGCGCCTGGTGGCGCTCGAAAAACGGATGGGACACGGCTTGCTCCGGGGGATGTCGGGTTTCTGTAATCAGGGGAAGGACCGGGACGGCTTCAGGTTTCCTGGTCGAAGTCGATCACCAGCTTGTCGCTGACGGCATAGCTCTGGCAGCTCAGGATGAAGCCGCGCGCGACTTCGTAGTCTTCCAGCGCGAAGTTGACGTCCATGTCGACCTCGCCTTCGATGCGCTTGCAGCGGCAGGTCGAGCAGACCCCGCCCTTGCACGAGTAAGGCAGTTCGATGCCCTGCGCCAGCGCGGCGTCCAGCACGGTCTCCTTGTCCTTCTCCAGCGTGAAGCTGCGCGTGCGGCCGTCCTGGATCACGGTGACTTCGCACTGCTGCTGACCGGCCTGCTTGTGCGCATGCACCGCCGGGCGCGCCGACGGGATGCTGGTGGCGAAGAGTTCGCGCTTGATGCGGGCCTTGTCGACCCCGTTGTCCTGCAACGCCAGCGACACCTCTTCCATCATCGAATGCGGGCCGCAGATGAAGGCGACGTCGATGTCCTGTGGCTTCACCCAGTGCTTCAGCAAGGCATTGACCTTCTCGCCATCGATACGGCCATTGAACAGGTCGATATCAAGCTGCTCGCGGCTGAGCACGAACACGAGGTTGAAGCGCTGCAGGTAGGTGTCCTTCAGGTCTTCCAGCTCTTCCTTGAACAACACCGACGACGAGGCGCGGTTGCCGTAGAACAGCGTGAAGCGGCTCTCGGGCTCGGCCTGCAGCGTGGTCTTGATGATCGACAGCATCGGCGTGATGCCGCTGCCGGCGGCGAAGGCCACGTAGTGCCTGGCGTGCGTGGCGGACAGCGGCACGTGGAAATGGCCGGACGGCGGCATCACTTCCAGCTTCATGCCGGGCTGCAGCTGTTCGTTGGCCCAGTTGGAGAACAGGCCGCCGTCGACGCGCTTGATCGCCACGCGCAGTTGTTCGTCCTGCACCGCCGAGCAGATCGAGTAGGAACGGCGCACGTCCTCGCCGTCGATGCCGGTGCGCAGCGTCAGGTGCTGGCCCTGCACGTAGCGGTAGGTGTCGGCCAGTTCATCCGGCACGGCGAAGGTCACGGCGACGGCGTCGCGGGTCTCGCGCGTGACCGAGGCCACGGTCAGTTCATGGAATTTGCTCATCTCACTACCTCTGTCTGGCTTAGTGCGCCTTGAAGTAATCGAACGGTTCCTTGCAGTCGCCGCAGCGGTACAGCGCCTTGCACGCGGTCGAGCCGAACTGGCTGACCAGCCGCGTGTGGCGCGAGCCGCAATGCGGGCAGGCCACCACCAGCGCCGGCGCCGCCTTGCGGCTGATGCCGCTGATGTCGATCACCCGCTGCGCCGGCGGCGCGATGCCGTAGCCGCTGAGGCTGGCCTTGCCGCGCGGCGTCATCCAGTCGGTGGTCCAGGCCGGCGCCAGTTGCGTCTGCACCCGCACGGAATCCACGCCGTGTGCCGCGAGCGCGCTTTCGATGCCTTCGCGGATCACCGTCATCGCCGGGCAGCCGGAATAGGTCGGCGTGACGGTGACGACGCAGGTCTCACCAACCCACGCCACGTTGCGCACGATCCCAAGGTCCACCACGGAAATCACCGGGATTTCGGGATCGGGCACCGTATCGAGCCAGCTCCAGACCTGTTCGATGGCGGGGCGTGCCAGCGCTTGCGCGGTCATGGCGATCACCACTGCGCGCCGGGATAGGCGCGTTGCAGGAACTGCATTTCGGCCAGCAGGTAGCCGAGGTGTTCGGTATGGCGGCCATGGCGGCCGCCGCTCTGTCCCCATTGGCCGGCGGGTACGCGCAGCGTGGCTTCTGCCAGCACCTCGCCGACGTGGCACTGCCACGGCCCGGCGAGCGTCGCAGGATCGGGAATCACGCCGTCCCGCACCAGCGCGGCCTCGGCCGCATCGGCCTCGAACATTTCGCCAGTAAACATCCACAGGTCGTCAAAGGCGTCCTGCATGCGCCGGTGGCTCTCTTCGGTGCCATCGCCCAGGCGCACTACCAGGTCGGCGCTGCGGCGCACGTGGTAGGTCACTTCCTTGAGCGACTTGGCGGCGATCTCGGCGATGCGCGCATCGGTCGAGCGCTGCAGGCCCTCCAGCGCGAAGTAATGCCAGGTGTCGAACAGGAACTGGCGCGCCAGCGTATCGGCATAGCTGCCGTTGGGCTGCTCCACCAGCAGCAGGTTGCGGAACTGGTGCGCGTCGCGCAGGTAGGCAAGCTGGTCGGCGCTGCGCCCCGCGCCCTCCACCTCGGCTGCATAGCCCAGCCACAGGCGGGTCTGGCCGACCAGGTCGAGCGCGACGTTGGTCAGCGCGATGTCCTCTTCCAGCGCCGGACCGCGGCCGCACCATTCCGACAGGCGCTGGCCGAGCACCAGCGTGGTGTCGCCCAGGCGCAGCAGGTACTCGTGAAGATGAGCGAGCTTGTGGTTGTCCATGATGCGGGCCGTATCAGATGTGCTTGACCGCTTCCGGCATCGGGAAGAACGTCGGATGGCGGTAGACCTTGCTGTTGGCGGGCTCGAACAGCGGGCCCTTGTCGCCGGGGCTGCTGGCGACCACGTCGCCCGCCTTCACCACCCAGACGCTGACGCCCTCGTTGCGGCGCGTGTAGACGTCGCGGGCATTGTTTATCGCCATTTCGCCGTCCGGCGCGTGCAGGCTGCCCACGTGCTTGTGGGCCAGGCCGTGCTGGCTTCGGATAAAGATCTCCCAAAGCGGCCATTCCTTCATGGCAACCTCCTGTGTAATACGTGTTCGATGGGGAGCGGCGCCGGGCGCCGCGGGGTCAGGCGGCGGCTTGCTGCGCCTGCTTGTCGGCGTGGGCCACCAGCGCGCCGCGGAACCATGCGCCGTCGTCCCAGGCCTTCACGCGGGTGCGCAGGCGGTCGCGGTTGCACGGGCCGTTGCCCTGGATGACGTTGTAGAACTCGGACCAGTCGATCTCGCCGAAGTCATAGTGGCCGCGTTCCTCGTTCCACTTCAGTTCGGGATCGGGAATGGTCAGGCCCAGGTACTCGGCCTGCGGCACGGTCTGGTCGACCATCTTCTGGCGCAGTTCGTCGTTGGAGAACAGCTTGATGCGCCATTGCATGGATTGCGCGCTGTTGGGCGAATCGCCGTCGGACGGGCCGAACATCATCAGCGCCGGCCACCACCAGCGGTTCAGCGCGTCCTGCGCCATCTGCTTCTGCTCGGGCGTGCCCTTGCATAGCGAGAGCAGGATGTCGTAGCCCTGGCGCTGGTGGAAGGACTCTTCCTTGCAGACACGCACCATGGCGCGCGCATACGGGCCGAACGAGCAGCGGCACAGCGGCACCTGGTTGATGATGGCCGAGCCGTCCACCAGCCAGCCGATCATGCCGATATCGGCCCAGGTGAGCGTCGGGTAATTGAAGATGCTGGAGTACTTGGCCTTGCCGGTGTGCAGGTCACCCAGCATCTGGTCGCGCGACACGCCCAGCGTCTCCGCCGCGCTGTAGAGATACAGGCCATGGCCGGCCTCGTCCTGGATCTTGGCCAGCAGCACCGCCTTGCGCTCCAGCGTGGGGGCGCGGGTGACCCAGTTGCCTTCAGGCAGCTGGCCCACGATCTCCGAGTGGGCGTGCTGCGAGATCTGGCGGACCAGGGTCTTGCGATACGCCTCGGGCATCCAGTCCTTGGCTTCGATCTTGATTCCGGCATCCACGCGGGCCTGGAACTCGCGCTCCTGCGGGTCCATCTCTTCCATTGCGCGGAGCCTCGTCGCTCCTGTCTCCACCAGCTGTGCGTACATGCCTGCTCCACCTGTTTTGGTCGTGATCGACGTCTTGATTTGCGTCAATCTCGTAAGTTGAAATGGATGGTAGTGATACAATTTGATTCAAGCAATCGACGTTTGTGTATCACTTTCGGAGACCCACCGATGGCGACGCCCGACCCCGATCCGGTTTCCCCTCGCGTGGCGCGGCTGGCACGCGGGCTCAAGCTGGGCGCCAATTCACTGCTGGTGACGCTGTTCGGCGACGTGGTCGCGCCGCGGCCGCAGGCGATCTGGCTCGGCAGTTTGATCCGCCTGGCGGCGCCGTTTGGCATCAATGACCGGCTGGTGCGCACCGCCACCTTCCGCCTCACCGCCGACGACTGGCTGGCCGCCACGCGCATCGGACGGCGCAGCTACTACGGGCTGTCGGAAGCTGGCCTGCAGCGCGTGCTGCACGCGGGCAAGCGCATCTACGCCGGCGACGCGCCCGAATGGGACGGGCGCTGGACGCTGGTGATGGTGCGCGGTGACGTACGCGCCACGGTGCGGCAGAAGCTGAAGCGGGAATTGCTGTGGGAAGGATTCGGCGCAATCGCGCCCGGGGTGTTGGCGCACCCCAATGCCGACCTGGCCTCGCTACGCGAGATCATCCAGGCGGCGCGCGCGCAGGAATATGTGGCGGTGATGGAGGCCAGCAGCCTGGAGGCGTTCTCGCTGCGGCCGCTGCAGGCGCTGATGCACCAGACCTTCAAGCTGGGCGACGTGGCCGACGCCTGGCAGGCGCTGCTGCGGCGCTTTTCACCGCTGGCGGAAGAAGCGGCGGAGCTCGCACCGGCCGATGCGTTCTTTGTGCGGACGTTGCTGGTGCATGAATACCGGCGTGTGCTGCTGCGCGATCCGAACCTGCCGGAAGTGCTGCTGCCGGTGGAATGGCCCGGCCGCACGGCACGAAGCCTGTGCAGCACCCTGTACCTGGCGCTGCTCGATGCCAGCGAAGACCACCTGCACCGCATGGTGGAAGTGGCGGACGGCTCGCTGCTGAATGCGGGCCGGGTGTTGCGCAAGCGCTTCGGGGCCGGCAGCCATGCCGGCGCCGGCCGCGACCACGCTACGCTGTAAGGATCAGTACGTTTCGAGATGCAGGCGGCCGTCGCGCTTCAACCCCTCGGCCAGCGACTCCCACTGCAACCCCGCCTGCTGCGCCACATCGCGCAGGGCCAGCACCACGCCCTCTTCCATGCTCTTGAGCCCGCACACATAGAAGCAGGTATCGGGACTCGCCAGCAACGCTGCCAGATCCGCCGCGCGCTCGCGGATCAGGTCCTGCACGTAGCGCTTGGGCTGCCCCGGCGTGCGCGAGAACGCCAGGTTGATGTCGATGAAATCCTTGGGCAGGTTCTGCAGCGGGCCGAAATAAGGCAGCTCTTCCCGCGTGCGCGCGCCAAAGAACAGCATCAGCTTGCCGCCGTCGAACTTGCCGGCCTTGCGCAGGCGCCGGCGCCATTCGGTCATGGCCCGCATCGGCGCGCTGCCGGTGCCCGTGCAGATCATCACGATGTTGGAGCGCGGGTGGTTGGGCATCAGGAAGCTGGCGCCGAACGGTCCGATCACTTCCACCTTGTCGCCGACCTTCAGGTCGCACATGTAGTTGGAGGCCACGCCTCGCACCGGGTTGCCATCATGGTCCTGCAGCACGCGCTTGATGGTCAGCGACAGGTTGTTGTAGCCGGGACGCTCGCCGTTGCGCGGACTGGCGATCGAGTACTGGCGCGCATGGTGTGGACGACCGCTGGCGTCAGTGCCCGGCGGCACGATGCCGATTGACTGGCCTTCCAGCACCGGGAACGGCGTCGCGCCGAAATCCAGCACGATGTGGTGCGTGTCGTACTCGCGGCCGACTTCGGTCACGCGCACATTGCCCGTCACGGTGGCGGTGATGGTCTTGTTGGCGGACTTCGCGCCATACAGGTTGGTATAGGCATGCGCAGCGGACCACGGTGGCACGGTGGCGCCATAGCGGGCGCTGTTGAAGGCGTCTTCGCCGGTGCCGGCCAGCGGCGACGTGGCGGGGATCTCCGGCGCGGCGGTCTGCATCTCGGCGCCGGGCGCCAGGTCGGCCAGCTGCTCGGGCGACAGCTCTTCCGGCAGCGTGTCCCAGGTGAGTTGCTCTTCGATGCTGTAGGCGCGCAGCTTCGGCATGGCGCGCCAGTTGTCAATCGAGCCCGTCGGGCACGGGGAAATGCAGGCCATGCACAGGTTGCACTTGTCGGCATCGACCACGTAGTTGCGCGAGTCGTGCGTGATCGCCCCCACCGGGCAGGTGGCTTCGCAGGTGTTGCAGCGGATGCAGATCTCGGGATCGATCAGGTGCTGCTTGATGACTTGAATTTCTGCCATGTCCATGGCGGTCTCCACAGAATCAGGGGCGCTCGGGGTGAGGGTCGTTGTTGCAGCGGCGGTTCATGGACGCGCCCGCCCTCTCCCCCGGCCCCTACCCAGGAACCTCCACTAACCCATTGATTTTATTAGGGCTGATTTTGGAGCCTTGCTACAGCGGTTGTGGAGCGAAGGCCTCCTGGTTCCTGGGGCAAGCCGGCACGGCGAGCGTGCATAGGACTCTCCCGCAAGCGGGAGAGGGGAGCAAACAGGGAGCAATTGGTTGGCTCAGTTGAAGCGCACGTACTCGAAATCCACCGGCTGGCGGTTGATGCCCATCACCGGCGGCGCGATCCAGTTGGCGAACTTGCCCGGCTCGACCACGCGGCCCATCAGGCTGGCGACAAAGGCGCGGTCGCCTTCGCTGGGCAGCCACTGGTCGCGGAAGTCGCGCCATTCGGCGTCGGAGATCACGCGGCCGTCCGGCGATACCTTGACACCTGCGAGCGCGCCGATATTGCGGTGGAAGGCCTTGTGCGGCACCTTCAGGCGGATCGGGATGCCGGCCTTCTCGATGACCTTGTTCCAGCGCTCCACGCCGCCCATGCTGTCCTTGATGTAGTCGTCGCGCAGCACTTCATTGAGCGCGTTGAGCATCGGCACTTCCTTCTCGGTCAGCTGGCCGTTCTGCGCCTGCAGGATGCGGTAGGTCTGGCCCTTGAGCACGTGGTCGTCCATGCGCTTGCCTTCTTCGTAGCGGCCCTTGAGGCCGGTGCTGTAGAAGGTGGCGGCGTTGCTCGACTCATCGGCGCCGAACAGGTCGATGGTCACGCTGTAGTGGAAGTTCAGGTACCGCTGCAGCGTCGGCAGGTCGATCACGCCTGCCGCACGGAGCTTGGCGGGATCGTCGATCTTCAGTTCGTTCATCACCTGGCAGGTGCGCTGGATCACGCGCGACACGCCGGACTCGCCCACGAACATGTGGTGCGCTTCCTCGGTCAGCATGAACTTGGTGGTCCTTGCCAACGGATCGAAGGCACTTTCCGCGAGCGCGCACAGCTGGAACTTGCCGTCGCGGTCGGTGAAGTAGGTGAACATGAAGAACGACAGCCAGTCCGGCGTCTGCTCGTTGAACGCCTGCAGGATGCGGGGGTTGTCCTGCTGGCCGCTGCGGCGCTCCAGCAGCGCTTCGCCCTCCTCGCGCCCGTCGCGGCCGAAGTACTTGTGCAGCAGGTAGACCATCGCCCACAGGTGGCGGCCCTCTTCCACGTTGACCTGGAACAGGTTGCGCAGGTCATACATGCTGGGCGCGGTCAGGCCCAGGTGGCGCTGCTGTTCGACCGATGCGGGTTCGGTATCGCCCTGCGTCACGATGATGCGGCGCAGGTTGGCGCGGTATTCGCCGGGCACGTCCTGCCACGCGTCCTCGCCCTTGTGGTCGCCGAAATGGATCTTGCGGTCGGCCTCGGCCGGGTTCAGGAAGATGCCCCAGCGGTAGTCCGGCATCTTGACGTGGCCAAAGTGCGCCCAGCCCTGCGGATCGACGCTGATCGCGGTGCGCAGGTAGATGTCATGGCTGTGCGAGCCTTCCGGACCCATGTCGTTCCACCAGCTCAGGTAGTTGGGCTGCCACTGCTCGAGCGCGCGCTGCAGGGTGCGGTCTTCGCTCAGGTTGACGTTGTTGGGGATCTTGTCGCTGTAGTTGATGCCGGACATCGTGGTCTCCTCGGGGGACGATTCGGTGATTCGTGTGGCGCTGGGATCAGACGCGGTTCCAGTCGAAGGCGGCCTTGTCGCCCTTGCCGTAGACCTTGAGCGCACCCTTGTCGCCCACCGCGTTGGGGCGCTGGAAGATCCAGTTCTGCCACGCGGTCAGGCGGCCGAAGATGCGGGTGAACATGTTCTCCTGGCCGTTGAAGCGCAGGTTGGCTTCCATGCCGGTAAGCGCATCGGGGGACATCGCCACGCGTTCTTCCAGCGCGATGCGCACTTCGTCGGTCCAGTCGATGTCGTCGGGGTTGGCGGTGACCAGGCCGAGCGCATAGGCGGCGTCGGCATCGAGCGGCTGGCCGGCCTTGGCGCGCACGGCGTCCAGCGCGGGCTGTTCGTCATAGAAGCGGCGGCCCAGGCGGCTCTGGCCGGTGGCCATCGGGTACAGGCCGAAATTGACTTCCGCCACCGTGATCTTCGGCGCGCGGTCCTCGTCGTCCGGCAAGGCCAGGTGATAGCTGCGGTCGCAGGCCAGCGCCAGTTCCAGGAAGGTGCCGGCAAAGCAGGATTGCGGCTCGATCAGCGCGAACAGGCTGCGCGACGACACGTCCAGGCGGCTCAGCGTGCGGCGCAGCAGGCCGATGGTCTCGCGCACCAGCCAGTGGTCCTTGTGCGCCAGCAGCGTGGCGTCGTTGGCCAGTACCGCGGCGGCGTCGCCGGCGGTCTTGATCAGCCAGGTGCCGATGTCCAGTTCATTGGTGCGCATCGACAGGATTGCGTCTTCCAGTTCGCGCGCCAGTTGCAGCGGGTACCAGGCGGCGCCGGCTGCCACGATCTCTTCGATGCTTTGCGGCTGTGCGCCGGTAGGCGCCTTGACCGTGAAGGTGGCAGTGCGGCCGGGGCGGTCGATTTCGACCGTCACGTGCGTGTAGCGCAGCGCATCGGCTTCCAGGCTCCGCTCGATCGGCGTAAGCGGAACACCCTTGCCGTCGGCCGGGCGGTCGCTCTGCGCGGCCAGCGCCAGCGCCCGCTCCTGCACCTTCTGCGCAAACACGGCGGGCTTGGCGATATCGTCGACCAGGCGCCAGTCCTTGGCACGCTGGCCGCGCACGCCTTCGGTGGTGGTGCAGAAGATATCGGCCAGATCATGGCGCACATGGCGCTTGTCGGTCACCCGGGTCAGGCCGCCGGTGCCGGGGAGCACGCCCAGCAGCGGCACTTCCGGCAGGCTGACGGCCGACGAGCGGTCGTCCACCAGCAGGATCTCGTCGCAGGCCAGCGCCAGTTCATAGCCGCCGCCGGCGCAGGCGCCATTGACCGCGGCCAGGAACTTCAGGCCGCTGTGCTGCGAGGAATCCTCGATGCCGTTGCGGGTTTCGTTGGTGAACTTGCAGAAGTTGACCTTCCACGCATGGCTGCTGACGCCGAGCATGAAAATATTGGCCCCGGAGCAGAACACCTTGTCCTTGCCGCTGGTGACGACCACGGTGCGCACTTCCGGATGCTCGAAGCGGATGCGGTTGAGCGCATCGTTCAGTTCGATGTCGACGCCGAGGTCGTAGCTGTTGAGCTTGAGCTTGTAGCCAGGACGCAGGCCGGCGTTCTCGTCGATGTCCACCGCCAGCGTGGCGACGGGGCCCTCGAACTTCAGCTTCAGGTGCTTGTATTGGGAAGGGTCGGTCTGGTAGTCGACGCGGGGGGCGATGGTCACGGCGTTGTCTCCTCTGCGGAACTGCACTATCGTGCATGAACAGGAATCTGGCGATACGAACTATAGTTCATCAAGCAGATTTCATGCAAGCACTATTGTGCAGATTCCTTGAGAAATGTCTGCCGCTGCCCTCTCGTCCGGGTTATTGCGCGTCAGCCATCACACCGGCATCTGCAGCGCCTTGCGTACCAGCTCGCGCAGCGCGGCAAAGGTCGGCTCCAGCGGCTGCGCACTGGTATCGAGCGAGAACTCCGCCTTGGAATAGAACGCCGCCCGGCCCGCCAGGATATGGCGCAGGTCTTCCATCGCCTCCTTGCTGGCCGCCATCGGCCGGAAGTCGCCCTGCGCGCGCACGCGCTCCATATGGTCTTCCGGGTCGGCCTGCAGCCAGACCGTGGTGCAGTGGGCCAGCAGCAAATTAAAGGTGGCCGGATCCGACACCAGTCCGCCAGGCGTAGCGATCACGGCTTCGGGATAGATCTGAATGGCTTCTTCCACCGCGCGGCGTTCGTAGCGGCGGTAAGCGTTCATGCCGTACAGGCCCTGGATCTCGGCAATGCTGCAGCCGGCGAACTTCTCGATCTCGCGGCTCAGTTCGACAAAGGGAAAGTCGAGGTCCTCGGCGAGCATGCCGCCCAGCGTGGTCTTGCCGGCGCCGCGCAGGCCGATCAGTGCCACACGCGGGCTGCGCGCGGCCTGCTCGGCGTTCTCGCCGCCGGTGCCGAGCATTTCGCCCACGGCAATGCGCACGCGGCGCAGCGTGGCTTCGTCGCGATGCTCGAGCAGCTCGCGCAGCAGGATCCATTCGGGGGAGGACGTGGTCACGTCGCCCAGCAGCCCGGCCAGCGAGCACTGCAGCGCGTCGGCGATGTGCTGCAGCACCAGGATGGAAGCGTTGCCACTACCGTACTCCAGGTTGGCCAGGTGCCGCTCCGACACGCCCGCCGCCTGCGCCGCGGCCTTGCGCGTCAGGCCGCGGCGGGCGCGCAGTTCGCGCACGCGCTCGCCCAGCGCGACCAGGAACGGGTTTTTCTCCGCGCCGTTGGCGGCAGCGACGCCTGAATCATGATGCAGGTCGGCATCCCGGGTTAACCCAGGCTCATGCAATATAGTGCTTGACATGATTTCCGCACGGATCTATTTTTCATACATGCACAATAATGCATGAAGCCAGCGATAGCAACTGGCGAATCCGACGGAGCCCCCTCACTTATGTCACCGACCGAATTCCGCAGCCAGATCGCGCAGCTCACCGCGCAACTGGCTGGACGCCCGCTCGATGCTGCACTCGACGCCTGGCTCAATGCCGAGCATGGCGCCGGCAGCACCACCTACCAGCAACTGAAGGAAGCCTGCCAGGCGGGCGTGACCGAAGGCTGGCTGTGCGACCGCGAAGGCGGCGGCATCCGCTACGGCCGCATTTTCAAGCCCGCCGACGACCTGCACGGCTTCTCGGTGGACGTGGTCGACATGCAGGACATTGCCGGGCCGCACCATACCCATCCCAATGGCGAGATCGACCTGATCATGCCGCTTGAAGGCGATGCGCAGTTCGACGGCCGCCCCGCCGGCTGGCTGGTGTGCCCGCCGGGCAGCGCCCACCGCCCCACCGTCAGCAACGGCCGCGCGCTGGTGCTCTACCTGCTGCCGGAAGGCCGCATCGACTTCACGCGCTGAGATCCGCCATGACTGAATTGCTTTCCAACTACCTCGGCGGCAAGTGGCAAACCGGCAGCGGTGCCGGCGCGGCGCTGCTCGACCCGGTGCTGGGCGATGAGCTGGTGCGCGTGGATGCCACCGGGCTCGACCTTGCGGCCGGTTTCGCCTTCGCCCGCGAACAGGGTGGCGCCGCATTGCGCGCACTGACCTACCGCCAGCGCGCCGCGCTGCTGGCCGAGGTCGTCAAGGTGCTGCAGGCCAACCGCGACGCCTATTACGAGATCGCCACCGCCAACAGCGGAACCGTGAAGAACGATTCTGCGGTCGACATCGACGGCGGCATCTTCACGCTGGGCACGTATGCAAAGCTGGGCGACTCGCTCGGCGACCGCCATTACCTCCTCGATGGCGAGGCTGCGCGCCTTGGCAAGGATCCGCTGTTCCAGTCGCAGCACGTGCTGGTGCCCACACGCGGCGTGGCGCTGTTTATCAATGCCTTCAACTTTCCGAGCTGGGGCCTGTGGGAGAAGGCCGCGCCCGCATTGCTGGCGGGCGTGCCGGTGATCGTCAAACCCGCCACGGCTACCGCATGGCTGACGCAGCGCATGGTGCGCGATGTGGTCGAGGCTGGCGTGCTGCCGGCCGGGGCGCTGTCGGTGATCTGCGGCAGCTCGGCCGGACTGCTCGATCAGTTGCAGCCGTTCGACGTGGTCTCGTTCACCGGCTCGGCCGATACGGCCGCGGTAATCCGCTCGCATCCGGCGATCGCGCAGCGTTCGGTGCGCGTGAACATCGAGGCGGACAGCATCAATTCCGCAGTGCTTTTGCCGGACGATGGCCCCGGCACCGCGGCCTTCGACTTGCTGGTCAAGGAAGTGGTGCGCGAGATGACGGTCAAGTCCGGCCAGAAATGTACGGCGATCCGGCGCGTGTTCGTGCCCGAGGCGCTGTATGGCCAGGCCGCCGAAGCGATCGGCGCGCGTCTGTCCAAAGTAACCGTTGGCAATCCGCGCAATGACACGGTGCGCATGGGCGCGTTGGTCAGCCGCGCGCAGTTCAATGCCGTGCAAGAGGGACTGGCAAACCTGCGCCAGCATGCACAGGTGCTGCATGACGGCATGCAACAGCCGCTGGTCGATGCCGATCCGACCGTGTCCTGCTGCATCGGCCCGACGCTGTTTGGCGTCACCGATGCAGACGCCGCCGATGTCGTCCACGACACCGAAGTGTTCGGCCCCGTCGCCACGCTGCTGCCCTATCGCGATACCGCCCACGCGCAGTCGCTGGTGCGCCGCGGCCAGGGCTCGCTGGTGGCATCGCTCTATGGCAGCGACGCTGCCGCGCTCGGCGCCGTCGCGGTGGAACTGGCCGACAGCCACGGCCGCGTGCATGTGATCTCGCCCGACGTGGCGCAACTCCACACCGGCCACGGCAACGTGATGCCGCAATCGCTGCACGGCGGCCCCGGCCGCGCCGGCGGCGGCGAGGAACTGGGCGGCTTGCGCGCGCTGAATTTCTATCACCGGCGCAGCGGGATCCAGGCCAGCACCGCGGTGCTCGGCGGCTTCGCCTGAACGATCAGGCCACTCGGCTTCAGCCACCACGTCCGCGCGCCGCCACGCCCGCATGGCGGCGCGCAGGATACCGCACCGTACACCAGAAACGGGGAGACACGCATGACCGCCACGACTGCTGAACGCACAGTCCAGCCACCGGGCACGCCCTTCAACTTTGCCGCGTACCTGCTCGCATGCAACGCGCAGCGCGCCGGCAAGACCGCCTATATCGATGACGACGGCCAGCTCACCTATGGCGAACTTGAGCAACAGGTGCGCCGCACGGCAGCCGCACTGCTCGGCGCCGGCATCCGCCGCGAGGAGCGTGTGCTGCTGCTGATGCACGACTGCACCGACTGGCCGGTGTGCTTCCTTGGTGCGATGTATGCGGGCATCGTGCCCGTTGCCGTCAACACGCTGCTGACCGCCGACGACTACGCCTATATGCTGCAGCACAGCCGCGCGCAGGCGGTACTGGTGTCGGCCGCGCTGCTGCCGCTGCTGCAGGACGCGCTGGCACGGCCTGGTCATGAAGTCGGGCAGGTGTTCGTGTCGCGTGCGCAAGGGACCTTACCCGACGGCATGGTGGCACTGGATGCATTGCTTGCCGCTCAAACGCCGCTGGCGGAGCCTGCCGCGACCAGCCCCGACGATCCCGGCTTCTGGCTCTACTCGTCCGGCTCGACCGGCCAGCCCAAGGGCGTGGTGCACAGCCATGGCAATCCGTACTGGACCGCGGCGCTGTATGCGGGCCCGGTGCTCGGCCTGCAGGAGCGGGACATCTGCTTCTCGGCGGCCAAGCTGTACTTTGCCTACGGGCTCGGCAATGGCCTGAGCTTCCCACTCAGCGTTGGCGCTACCGTGGTGCTGATGGCTGAGCGCCCCACGCCAGAGGCCACTTTCCGCCGCTGGCGCGAACAGAAACCAACCGTGTTCTTTGGCGCGCCTACGGGCTACGCCGGCATGCTGGCGTCCGCGACGTTGCCCGCGCGCGGCGAGGTGGCACTGCGGCTGTGCTCGTCCGCCGGCGAAGCATTGCCCGCCGACATCGGCCAGCGCTTCACCGCGCATTTCGGCTGCGAGATCATCGACGGCATCGGCTCCACCGAGATGCTGCATATCTTCCTGTCCAACCGCCCCGGGCAGGTGCGCTACGGCACCACCGGCTGGCCGGTGCCGGGCTACACCATCGAGCTGCGCGACGAGGAAGGCCGGCCGGTGCCCGACGGCGAGATCGGCGAGCTCTATATCCAGGGCCCCAGTGCCGCGATGATGTACTGGGGCAACCGCGAGAAATCGCGCGAGACCTTCCGCGGCGGCTGGACCAAGAGCGGCGACAAGTACGTGCGCAATCCCGACGGCACCTACAGCTACGCCGGACGCAGCGACGACATGCTCAAGGTGAGCGGCATCTACGTGTCGCCGTTCGAGGTGGAAGCCACGCTGGTGCAGCACCCGGCCGTGCTGGAAGCCGCGGTGATCGGCGTGCCGGACCACGAGGGGCTGGTCAAGACCAAGGCCTTCGTGGTGCTGAAGGCGGGCGCGCAGCTTGGCGATGGCGAGCTGAAGACCTTCGTCAAGGAGCGCCTGGCCTCCTACAAGTACCCACGTGCGATCGAGTTTGTCGATGCACTGCCCAAGACCGCCACGGGCAAGATCCAGCGCTTCGTGTTGCGCGAAAGAGAACTGAAGGCCGCCGAAGAGCGTGCCTTCGCGGTGGCGTGACCGGCAACGCCGGCCGCCCCGCCATACCACCATACCGGAGACAACCCATGCGTCAGATCGATGTCCACAAGCTGGCCGACGAGGCCCGATTTAACCGCTTCCATGCGCTTATCCTGTTCTGGTGCGCGATCATCATCATCTTCGACGGCTATGACCTGGCCGTCGCCGGCATCGCGCTGCCATCGATCATGAAGCAGATGGGCGTGACCGCCACCAGTGCTGGCTTCATGGTCAGCTCGGCGCTGTTCGGCATGATGTTCGGCGCAATCTTCCTCGGCACCGTGGCCGACCGCATCGGCCGCAGGCGCGCCATCGCCATCTGCATTGCGCTGTTCAGCGTCTTCACCGCGGCAGCGGGCTTTACCAGCGACCCGGTGACCTTCAGCATCACGCGCTTTCTCGCAGGCCTGGGCATCGGCGGCGTGATGCCCAACGTGGTGGCGCAGATGACCGAGTACTCGCCGCGCAAGCTGCGCGGCACGCTGGTGACGCTGATGTTCAGCGGCTATTCGGTCGGCGGCATGCTGGCCGCGCTGCTGGGCAAGGGGCTGATCGAAAGCTATGGCTGGCAGTCGGTGTTCCTCGCCGCCGGCCTGCCGGTGTTGCTGATCCCGCTGGTGCTGCGCTCGCTGCCGGAGTCGATGCCTTACCTGATCCGCACCGGCCAGACCGCCGCGTTGCAGTCGGTGGTATCGCGCCTGGTGCCGTCACATCGCGCGCAAGCCGGTGACGTCTTCACGCTGGCTGCCGACGACAAAGCCGGCAGCGCGCCGATCCGCCGCCTGTTCCAGGACGGCCGCGGCTTCAGCACGGTGATGTTCTGGGTGGCGTTCTTCATGTGTCTGTTCATGGTGTACGCGCTCAGCTCGTGGCTGACCAAGCTGATGGCCGGCGCCGGCTACAGCCTGGGCTCGGCGCTGACCTTCGTGCTGGTGCTGAACTTCGGCGCCATGCTCGGCGCGATCGGGGGCGGATGGCTGGCCGACCGCCTGCCGATCAAATATGTGCTGATCGGCATGTACGCGCTGGCCGCGGTGTCGATCACGCTGCTGGGGTATCCGATGCCGAGTGCCGCGCTGTTTGTCGTGGTGGGGCTGGCTGGTGCATCCACCATCGGCACGCAGATCGTCACCTACGCCTATGCGGGCCAGTTCTATCCGATGGCGGTGCGCGGCACCGGCATCGGCTGGGCCTCGGGCGTGGGGCGCAGCGGTGCGATCCTGGCGCCGATCGTGATCGGCGTGCTGGTGGGGATGTCGCTGCCGTTGCAGCAGAACTTCATGGCGATTGCAATACCGGCGGTGATTGCGGTGCTGGCGGTGTCGCTGATTGATAACCGGAGGTCGGCGTCGGCGCAGGTGGGGATTCCCCTGGCGCCTGCGGCTGCGGCGGCGGTGAAGGAGGCTTGAGAGAACCGAGATCGCCTTCTCTGCCACCGACCGGTCCCCTCTCCCACTTGTGGGAGAGGGTTAGGGTGAGGGCCAGGCCTTCGCGGACCAAGGCGTTCCGTCGCACCGGACACGCCTGCCCTCACCCCCTGCCCCTCTCCCGCACGCGGGAGAGGGGAGCAAACCGGCGGCTCGCTAAGCCGTATAGTGGCCGCGTAGCCTGCCGTAGCTCACTTCCCGCCCTTCACGGTCGTGTACGCCGTAATCAGGTTCCGGTAATCCGGAATATGGTTCGAGAACAGCGTCCCGAGCCCCTCGATATCATTGCGCCAGTCACGGTGCAGTTCGCACGCCACGCCGAACCATGTCATCAGCTGCGCCCCCGCATCAGACATCCGTTGCCATGCCGAATGGCGCGTGACTTCGTTGAAGGTCCCGGACGCATCCGTCACGACAAACACCTCAAAGCCCTCTTCGATCGCCGACAGCGCCGGGAACGCTACGCACACCTCGGTCACCACGCCGGCGATCAGCAGCTGCTTCTTGCCGGTAGCGCGCACCGCGGCGACAAAGTCCTCGTTGTCCCACGCATTGATCTGGCCGGGGCGCGGAATGAACGGCGCGTCGGGGAACATCGTCTTCAGCTCCGGCACCAGAGGCCCGTTGGGCCCGTCCTCGAAGCTGGTGGTCAGGACGGTCGGCAGCTTGAAGTACTTGGCCAGGTCAGCCAGTGCCAGCACGTTGTTCTTGAACTTGTCGGGCTCGATGTCCCGCACCAGCGACAGCAGGCCAGCCTGGTGGTCGACCATCAGGACCGCTGCCTGGTTCTTGTCCAGGCGCTTGTAGGGCTTGCTCATGGTGTGCTCCTGTGTAAGGGGGGCGCGGAGCGGAGATTCTTTATGCGGCCGCGCCCTTGGGGGTATGTAGTGAATTGCGAGTCAGGCGTCAGCGCCGGGAGTCCAGCACCTCGTGGTTCTTCTCGACCTCCTGCGCCTTGGTATAGCTTTCGATCAGCAGGCGGTAGGCCGGGAAGATCTGCGTGTAGACCTCGGCCCATTGCTGCGCGTCGGGGCGGTTCCAGGTCTGCTGCAGTTCAGAGGCGACCGCGGCGGTATCCATCGGCACCACGCCGGCCTGGACGATGCGCGCCAGCGTGATTTCCTGCGCCATCTTGGAATACGTGCCCGACGCATCCACCACCGCGAAAACCTTGTAGCCGTCAGCCACCGCGCTGATCGATGGGAACGCCATGCACACGCTGGTGATGGTGCCGGCGATGATCAGGGTCTTGCGGCCGGTCTCGCGTACCGCGGCGACGAAGTCGGGGTTGTCCCAGGCATTGATCTCGCCCTTGCGCGCGACATACTTCGCGTGCGGCGCGTTCTCATGGATTTCGGGGATCAGCGGGCCATTGGGGCCCTGCGGCACTGAGGCCGTGGTGATCACCGGCAGCTTGCACAGCGTGGCCATCTTGGCCAGCGCCGCGGCGCGGGCGCGCAGCTCGGGCATCGGCATGTCGCCCACGGTCTGGAACAGGCCGCTCTGGTGGTCGATCAGCAGCATGGCGGTATCGGCAGGGTCCAGGACCGGGCGCTTGCCGTTGAAATTGGCGGGGGTGGTCATTCGCATTCTCCTTGGCACGGGTTGGCGATCCGTCGGCTCCGGCAGTGCGGGGCCGACCGTGGCGAAAGCATAGGTCTTGGCAGAACGCATCGGTAGGCCGGAAAATCGGCCCTCAGCGTCCTACTGGCAGGACGACAGGAGCCGCCTTTGCATCCGGACCTCAATGACCTGTACTACTTTGCGCAGGTGGTGGACCACCAGGGCTTTGCGCCGGCCGGGCGCGTGCTTGGCATCCCCAAATCCAAGCTGAGCCGGCGCGTGGCGATGCTGGAGGAGCGGCTGGGCGTGCGGCTGATCCAGCGCTCGACACGCCGCTTCTCTGTGACCGAGCTGGGCCAGACCTACTACGCGCACTGCAAGGCGATGCTGGTGGAAGCGGAGGCGGCGGAAAGCGCTATCGAGCGCACGCGCGCCGAACCCAGCGGGCTGGTGCGGATGACGTGTCCGGTGGCACTGCTGCATGCGCGCGTGGGAGACATGATCGCGGACTTCATGGCCGCCAACCCCAAGGTCACGGTGCACCTGGAGGCCACCAACCGCCGCGTCGACGTGGTCGCCGAAGGCGTCGACCTGGCGATCCGCGTACGCGTGCCGCCACTGGAAGACAGCGACCTGGTGATGCGCGTGCTGGCCGAACGCGCCTGGTGCATCGTCGCCAGCCCGTCATTGATGGCGGGCCACGCCACGCTGGTGGCGCCGGTGGACCTGAATGCGCTGCCCACGCTGGACCTGGGCCCGCCGCGCGCCGCGCATGCCTGGGCCCTGCAGGGTCCCGACGGCGCCAGTTTCGAGCTGCACCACAAGCCGCGGCTGGTCACGGACGACATGATCATGCTGCGCACAGCGGCCGTTGCCGGCGCGGGCATCGTGCAGCTGCCGACGATGATGGTGACCGAGGAACTGCGCATCGGCCGGCTGGTGAAGATCCTGCCGGCGTGGTCGGTCAAGGGCGGCATGATCCACGCCGTATTCCCGTCGCGCCGCGGGCTGCTGCCGTCGGTGCGCGAGCTGATCGATTTCCTGACACTGCGTTTTGCGCAGATCCGCGAAGACTGAGCCGCGCACAGCGCGCCGCTCCAGGCGCATTGGCCGTCACGCCGGCAGGAAAGCGCCGTACGTGGTATCATCGGCCTTCCTCCGCACGGATCGGCAGCACGCCCGACACCGTTGCGTCAGCCGCGGAACACCCCAACAAGACATACAGCCGCGGCAAATCGGGGAAGTACACCCGATACTCCACGGGCCGGATCGACGACACGATTCACGATTGGCCCATCACCCTTTCCGACCGGCGGCACGTCCGCTCCGCAACGATCGCGCCTGTACCTGGCGTATCGGCTTGCGCAGGCATGGTCCACTTCACGCCAGATTCCCCGCCCGCGCCTCGCGCAGGCCCAGACGCTGGCCCACAGCAACGGCGAACGGTCGCCACCTTGCGCCGCATGCATCGCACCGATGCACCGCGCCGCCCGCGGCCGCGCCCATGAACAGGCATCACATTGAATCAAAGCAACCACAACTACAGCCACAACCACAGCCGTAACCCGTACACCGTTTCCGTCTATCCCATCCAGCAGGAGCCCGGCCTCTGGTTCGCGACCTACATGATCGCGGAGTACCGCAACGGCGCCGAGCGCATCGTGGCCAACGTGGCGATGCGGCATGACACGCACCGCTCCGAAGCCCGCGCCAGGCAGGCCGCCCGGCGTGCCGGCGAATGCGCCGCGGCGCGCATGCGCCAGCAGTAACCCCATACATCGGCCGGCAAGGCCGTTCACAACAGCGCGCGCCATGGCGGCGCGGCTACAGCAAGGAGCCTCCTTGGCAAAAGAAGAACTGGTGGAATTTGGCGGCAAGGTATCCGAAGTCCTGCCCGACAACCGTTTTCGCGTAATCCTGGAAAACGGCTTCGAAGTGTGGGCGTACTCGTCCGGGCGCCTGAAGAAAAACCGCATCCGCGTGCTCGCGGGCGACCGCGTCACGCTGGAGATGTCGCCATACGACCTCACCAAGGGACGCATCAACTACCGGCACAAGTCGTAGCTCGGCGTCATCTCGTCATGGCATGCGCCACGCCGGCGCGTGCCGTTCCGCAACGATTCATCCCACAGCAAAGGAGAACCGATCATGTCCGTCATTGAAGAATGGGAAGCCGTGCACCTGACGCCGGAAGGCTGGCAGGCAGGCAGCTACCGGCATGCGCCGTGGCAGGCGGTAGAGGTCGCGCCGCCCGCGTCGGGCGTGCTGACCGTGAGACGCCACGTGACGGCCACCTATTGCGGCCCGTCGCGCGCGGTGGAAGACCGCAAGCCTGAGATCACCGACATGGCGCTGATCGAAGCGCTGCTGGAGCGCCACGGCGCCCCGGTGTTCGGCATCTGAACCCTGGGTTCAGCGCGTTGGGGTTGGCGTGGCCGCTGCGGCCAGCGCTTCAGCCAAGCACGCGCACATGCGGCCGGGCCGTCCTGAGCCCAGCGCCAACCGTCCTCAGCTCGCCGTCCCACGGCTCGGCGGCGAGGTCCAGCACATAGTCGCCCTCGCGCGCCTTGTCGTGCAGCTGGTCGCGCACCACCTGGCCGATGGCCAGCCGGCACAGCGCCTCGCCGCTGTCGGCTAGCTGGCCCTGCAATGCTCCCGCCTCGGCCAGCACGCCGAACGAACGCCGCCCTATCCCCACGAAGCTGGTGAACAGCACCCCGGTGGGACGCTCCGCATCGATAAAGCAGACCGCGACGTGGTAGGTGATGCCTTTGCCCTCCCCGGGCAACGTACACAGAAAGCCGGATGATCCCGAACGCATGTCCATGAACGGACTCCTTGCAGGCTGACGGATGGCTGGATGCCGCATGGCGGCCTGGCTGGCGCGGCGCGCTAGAGCGACGCCACCGATTCTCCTGCGACCAGTCCGTTGATGATGTCTTCGCCAAACTGCATGGCACCGCGGCGCGCGGAGCCGATGTTCTCCCAGCGGGCCTCGCTCATCGGGAAGACGCGCGCATGATCGCTGCCGGGGCGATAGCCTTCGCGACAGATCACGATCGAGGCAAGGAAACTGGTGTCGGGCCGGGTGCGCGGCCAGGCCTGCTCAGGCCGGTGGCGGTAGACCAGGGGATAGAGATCGAAACCCTTGTAGCTGGCAAAGGGCGTGCTGCCGGGCAGATTGTTGCCGGGACTTCGGCTGGGACTGCTGTCGCTCACGGCGGCTCCATGCGGCATCGTGCCGCGTTGATAGGGAAGTTTGCTGCAATGGCGCCAGACGGCGCGTGCGCGGCAAAGCGATGTGGCCGCCTTGCGCATGCGCCAGCGTTCAGTCGGCGCTCGGGGCTTTGTGCAGGCTCAGGGCGATCAGGCTTCAGCGGGCCATGGCCAGCCCGGGCGATACTACCGACACCCCCGGCACCGTGCCATTGATGATGGCCTCGGCATAGCGCAGCGCGCCACGACGGGCGCCACCTACGTTGTCCCAGGGAGCAGCTTCAAGGCGGAACGTGCGTGCCTGCCCGCCTTCGGGCGATTCACCCTCCGCGCAGATCACCACGGCGGCATCGAACGAACGGTCGGGCCGCGGTTCGGGCCATACACGCGTGACGGCATGCTTGTACACCAGGGGATAAAGGTCATATCCCTTGTAAGTCGCAGCTGGATAGATATCCATGGCAGCCTCCGCCGTCTTGGTGGTCTTGCCCCCACTCTACGCTTGTTGCCGTGCCCGCAGTGGCTTTATTTCACCAGCGCGAAATATGGCGGCAACGGAAAGAAAAAAGCTCCGCCTGAGCGGAGCTTTTTCATCGGACTGGCGCCGCGGCGCTCAGTTCAGGCGTACGACTCAGATCGGCTCGATCTTGGTCGCGGCCGGGCCCTTCTGGCCAACGCCGGCGACGTAGCGAACCTTCTGGCCTTCTGCCAGCGACTTGAAGCCGCTGCCTTGAATTTCGGAGAAGTGCGCGAACAGGTCGTTGCCGCCTGCATCCGGCGTAATGAAGCCAAAACCCTTCGAATCGTTAAACCACTTGACGGTACCGGTTTCCATGTTGGATTCCTCAATAATTTTTTCTCGCACGACAAAAGCGCCGGCAAGGCATGACGATCAAGGAAGACACAAGGAGAATAAGTGGCGCCGTGTGGGCAAGCACCTGGACTTCTAGATTGCTGCTTGATTGATCCTGCAACCACATTTATACAGGCGCCCCACCCCCATGTCAACGAACTTCGCGGAATTGGCGAAAAACAATGCGGAAAGTGCGGGCTGGGAGCCGCGTCGCGAGCGCAGCGCCGACCAGGCGCTACACATACCCCGGCGTGCTACAGTGGCCCACTAACCGGATTACACACGGATGACACTCTGCCCTGCCTGCCAGGCAATCGAACTTCACCTGCGCGGTGCCCCCGGACACGCGGCGCTGCGCATCACCGATACCCGGCGCATCAAGCCGCCGCGCTCGGCCGCGGTCACCATCAGCAGCTTCGTGTGCCAGGACTGCGGCACGCTATGGACCTATCGCGACCAGAAGACCGGCCCGGAACAGGGCTGGCAGGTCTATACCGAGCCGTGATCGCCGCCACCAGGCAGTAATAAGACAGCATCAATAAAAAACCCCGGACCCCGCCGTCGCCACCTTGCCGGATGATCCGGCAAGGCAAGGCATCGGCATGGGCCCGGGGTCGTGATCCAGCCAGCCCGCGGGTGCGGGCTGAGCCGATCAGGCTGCCACGGTCGCCAGGGCGGCGTTCAGCGTCTGGCTCGGGCGCATCGCGGCGCTGAGCTTGGCGGCGTCCGGCTGGTAGTAGCCGCCGATGTCGACCGGCTGGCCCTGCACGGCGGCCAGTTCGCCAACGATCTTCTGCTCGTTGTCGGTCAGCGTCTTGGCCAGCGGCGCGAACTTGGCGGCCAGTTCCGCGTCGTCGGACTGGGCGGCGAGTTCCTGCGCCCAGTACATCGCCAGGTAGAACTGGCTGCCGCGGTTGTCCAGGTCGCCGGTCTTGGGCGACGGGCTCTTGTTGTTGTCCAGCAGCTTGCCGGTGGCGGCGTCCAGCGTCTTGGCCAGGACCTTGGCGCGCGCATTGCCGGTCTTGATGCCGACGTCTTCCAGCGACACCGCCAGCGCCAGGAACTCGCCCAGCGAATCCCAGCGCAGGTGGTTCTCTTCCACCAGCTGCTTGACGTGCTTCGGTGCCGAACCGCCGGCGCCGGTTTCATACATGCCGCCGCCGGCCATCAGCGGCACGATCGACAGCATCTTGGCGCTGGTGCCCAGTTCCATGATCGGGAACAGGTCGGTCAGGTAGTCGCGCAGGATGTTGCCGGTCACCGAGATGGTGTCCAGGCCGCGGATCACGCGCTCCAGCGTGTAGCGCATGGCGCGCACCTGCGACATGATCTGGATGTCCAGGCCGGTGGTGTCGTAGCCCTTCAGGTAGGCCTCGACCTTCTTGATCAGCTCGGCCTCGTGCGGACGGTACGGGTCCAGCCAGAACACGGCCGGCATGCCCGAGTTGCGCGCGCGCGTCACGGCCAGCTTGACCCAGTCGCGGATCGGCGCGTCCTTGACCTGGCACATGCGCCAGATGTCGCCCTGCTCGACGTTCTGCGTCAGCAGCACTTCACCGGTGGCCAGGTCGACGATGTTGGCCACGCCGTCTTCGGCGATCTCGAAGGTCTTGTCGTGCGAGCCGTACTCCTCGGCCTTCTGCGCCATCAGGCCCACGTTGGGCACGGTGCCCATGGTGGTCGGATCGAAGTTGCCGTTGGTCTTGCAGAAGTTGATGATCTCCTGGTAGATGCGGGCAAAGGTGCTTTCCGGGATCACGGCCTTGGTGTCCTTCGGACGGCCGTCGGCACCCCACATCTTGCCGCCGATGCGGATCATGGCCGGCATCGACGCATCCACGATCACGTCGTTGGGCGCGTGCAGGTTGGAGATGCCCTTGGCCGAATCCACCATCGCCAGTTCCGGGCGATGCTCGTGGCAGGCGTGCAGGTCACGGATGATCTCTTCGCGCTTGGAGCTGGGCAGCGCTTCGATCTTGTCGTACAGGTTGACCAGGCCGTTGTTGACGTTCACGCCCAGTTCGTCGAACAGCGCGCCGTGCTTGGCGAAGGCTTCCTTGTAGAAGATCTTGACGGCGTGACCGAACACGATCGGGTGCGAGACCTTCATCATGGTGGCCTTGACGTGCAGCGACAGCATCACGCCGGTCTTGCGCGCGTCTTCGAACTGCTCTTCATAGAAGTCGCACAGCGCCTTCTTGCTCATGAACATGCTGTCGATGATTTCGCCGTCCTGCAGCGCAACCTTGGGCTTGAGCACGATGGTCTTGCCGCTCTTGGTGACCAGCTCCATCTTGACGTCACGCGCCTTGTCCAGCGTCATCGACTTTTCGCCGTGGTAGAAGTCGCCGTGCTTCATGTGGGCCACGTGCGTGCGCGAAGCCATGCTCCACTCGCCCATGCTGTGCGGGTGCTTGCGCGCGAAGTTCTTGACCGCGGCGGGTGCGCGGCGGTCGGAATTGCCTTCGCGCAGGACCGGGTTCACGGCGCTGCCCAGGCACTTGGAATAACGCTTTTGAATGGCCTTTTCTTCGTCGGTCTTGGGGTCTTCCGGATAGTCCGGCACCTTGTAGCCCTTGCCCTGCAGTTCGCGAATGGCGCTCACCAGCTGGTGCACCGAGGCACTGATATTCGGCAGCTTGATGATGTTGGTGTCCGGCAGCTGCGTCAGCTTGCCCAGCTCGGCCAGGTTGTCCGGCACGCGCTGTGCTTCGGTCAGGAATTCGGGGAACTCGCCCAGGATACGGCCCGCCACCGAGATGTCGCTGGTGGTCACGTTGATGCCGGCCGGCTTGGTGAAGGTCTGGATAATCGGGAGGAACGCACTGGTCGCCAGCAGGGGAGCTTCGTCGGTCAGCGTGTAGATGATGGTGGGTTGCTGGGTACTCATTGCTTCTCTCAGATCCTCGAACGGGTGGTGGGACATCCGCCTGCTGGGTCACAGCGTGGGCAGCAAAAATAGAATTTTGCCTCAGTTTGCTTTCAGGAGTCTGAAAACCCGCCGCTTTTGGCCGGCAATCGGGCAAAAAACCGGCGCCGGCGTTCGCATCCTGCCCGGCAGTCGGCGGGTTGCACCGCAAAGGTGCGGCCCCTGGATCACAGCTGGGGTCAGGCAGCAATGTCTTGACATTTGCGCCTGACCCGGGATCCCCGGCTCAGGCCGCCAGCCTGAAGGTCGACACCGCCTGCTTCAGCCGCTGCGCCTGCTCCTCCAGCGAACCCGCTGCCGCAGCCGCCTCTTCGACCAGCGCCGCGTTCTGCTGCGTCACGGTATCCATCTGCGTCACCGCCTGGTTGACGTGCTCAATGCCCGCGCTCTGCTCGGCCGATGCCGCGCTGATCTCGCCCATGATGTCAGTGACGCGCTTCACCGCAGCGACGATCTCTTCCATGGTCTGCCCCGATTGGGTCACCAGCATGGAGCCCTTCTCGACGCGATCCACCGAGTCGCCGATCAGCGCCTTGATCTCCTTCGCGGCGGTAGCACTGCGCTGCGCCAGGCTGCGCACCTCGCCGGCCACCACGGCAAAGCCGCGACCCTGCTCACCCGCACGCGCCGCTTCAACCGCCGCGTTCAACGCCAGGATATTGGTCTGGAACGCAATGCCTTCGATCACCGCGATGATGTCGACCACTTTCTTCGACGCCCCGTTGATCTCCTCCATGGTCTCGGCCACCTTGCCCGCGACCTCGCCGCCCTTCTCGGCGATATCGGACGCATTGACCGCCAGCGTGCTGGCCTGGCGAGCGTTGTCCGCATTCTGGCGCACGATGCTGGTCAGCTCTTCCATGCTGGCAGCGGTCTGCTGCAGCGACGACGCCTGTTCCTCGGTGCGCTGCGACAGGTCGGTGTTGCCGGCGGCGATCTGGCTGGTGCCGGAAACAATCGACTCGGTGCCCGCGCGCACCTGGCGCACGATGCGCAGGATATTGGCGTTCATGTCAGCCAGCGCCTGCAGCAGCTGGCCGGTCTCGTCGCGGCTGTCGGCGTCGATGCGGCTGGTCAGGTCGCCCGAGGCCACGGTGCGCGCCACGGCCACAGCGCGATGCAGCGGGCGCGTAATACCGATGGTCAGCCAGACCGAGAACGCGACGCCGATCGCCAGCACCACCACGCCCAGCCCAATCAGGCTGTTGCGCGCGTTGACATAGATATCGTTGATCTCGCGCGCGGTGGCGTCGATATGTGTGCGCTGGATGTCGAGCAGCTTCTGGATTTCCGCCAGGTAAGCGTCGCCCGCGGGCACGAACTCCTTCTCCAGCACCTGGTTGGCCTCTTCGGTCAGGCCTTCCTGCTTGAGCCTGGTGATCTTGTCGCGCCCGTTGTTGTACGGGTCGCGCACACTCAGGATCTTCTGGAACGCGGCCTTCTCTTCATCCGAGCTGAGTAGCGGCCGGATCTTGTCGCGCAGCGCGGCGATGCCTTCGATCGATGCCTTGGTCTCGGCGGCGAAGAACGCGCCCAGCGACGGATCGGCGCTGCGCGCCACCGCCGTGGTGCGGCGCACACTGGTGTGCATGAGCCGGTACCAGTCGCTGACCAGCCGCTCCTTGGTCAGCGGCTGCTGCATCATCGCGTGCGTGCGCTCAGCCACCTGCTGCAGGCGCATCATGCCGAATACCGTCATAAGCGCGGAAAGCAGCAATACCACCCCAAAGCCGATGCCGAGGCGGACCCCGATGCCTAGATTCTTCATTTCTTCTACCTGATTAGGACTGGTTACGGCGAAGTGCCGCCGCAAACCACAGCGCGGCGCGGCGTATTTCGCTCTCATCGTCCGCGGGCGGGCCGGGTTGGCTGACGCACGCGCGGGCTATGGATGGCAACGGCATGTGGCGCGCAAACTTTAGGGTCTTCCTCGATTGACGGCTAGAACTGTGCGGATTCCGGCTATAGTGGAGTCAAACCGGCCCCGGGCAGGTGGCGCAACCGCTCGCGGCGCCCCGCCCTGCCCACCTTTCCACCCAAGGAGATCCAGCATGGCCACGCCCCCCAATCCCTTCGCAGACTTCACCAAGATGATGGAACAGTTCCGCCTGCCTGGCGTGGACATGAACGCCGTGATCGAAGCGCGCCGCAAGGACATCGAGGCCCTGACCGAGGCCAACAAGCTGGCCTACGAGGGCATCCAGGCAGTGATACAGAAACAGCAGGAGATCTTCACCAAGACCATGCAGCAGCTGCAGGCCGCGGCGCAGCAATACAGCACGGCAGGCAACCCGGCCGAGGCCATGGCCAAGCAGAGCGAGTTCGTGCAGCAGACGCTGCACCAGGCGTTCGAGAACATGCGTGAGCTGGCCGAGACCGCGCAGAAGGCGCAGGCCGAGGCGCTGGCCGTGATCGGCAAGCGCGCGGAGCAGAACGTGAAGGAGGCTGGCGCGCTGTTCCAGCCGCCCAAATCGAAGGGCTAACGCTCGGAACGACAGGCTGAACGGCCGCTGGCGGTCGTTCAGCATCATCCTGGTCGCGCCCCGGATATCGTTGACCAGGATGTCGAGCCGTCCCTGCTCGCGCCGGATGCGTTCGACCAGCGCCTGCACTTCGGCCGGCACCAGGTGGTCGGCCCGCACAGCGATGCCGCCGCCAGCGGCATCGACCATTTCCGCGATTTCCTCGATGGCCTCGGGCCGATTCATCTCCTAATGCGCGGCACGCGTTGAACGCCCCGTCGCATAGACCGTCGCCGCGCCTTCGCCTGGCGCAACCGCAATGCCGCGCCCCGCTCCGCGGGTGGCGCTGGCAACCAGCGCTACCTTTCGCCGGCCGCTCGCCCGGGAACAGCACCGCGGATACCCCCACCAGCATCAGGCTGAACTAGTCGACCGGCGCCACCGTTCCGGGATGACAGGCACCGGATCGCGAAGATTCTCCGCCATCCGAAGACATCGGACAGCACCTCATATCCATGGCTGCAACGATTTGCAGAAATGGCCGTCGCTGCGCCCCCTATCCCGGCCGTTAACCTGCCGCACATCAGCAGCAATGAGAACGATTTTCATCTCACGCTGCGCCCCTCGCTGAACGCTCTTCATGAACGCCTGTCATGAAACGCCTGGCATTTTCTCTTTTCGTCCTGACACTGCTCAAGGTTGCCCCGGCCGATGCGGCCGGCACGCAGCCCGCGGCGGCATCGCCTGACAGCCGCCCGGCCGTGCGTTCCTGGACGGCACTGCGCGATGCCGGCGTGATCAAGCAGAAATTCGACTACTCCTGCGGCGCCGCTTCGCTGGCGACCTTGCTGCACCACTACTACGGCGATCCCGTAGACGAAGCCGCCGTCCTGCAGCAGATTGCCGCGACGGGCCCCGCAACCTTCAGCTCGCTGTCCGCGGCGGCCGCGCACTTCGGCTATGAGGCGCGCGGCTATGCGCTGTCGCTGGAAGCGCTGCGGCAGCTCGCGCTGCCTGCGATCGTCTTTCTCTATGCAGGCAACGACAACCATTTCTCGGTCTTGCGCAGCATCGACGCGCATTCAGTGGAGCTCGCCGACCCGTCGTACGGCAATCGCATCCACGCCATCCCCGATTTCCTGCGCCTGTGGACCACCCGGCCCAGCCGCGACTATCCCGGCCGTGCGCTGGTGGTGCTGCCGCGCAAGGCGGGGCTGGCCGGCAACGCGGCGTTCATGCGGCCAATTCCCGCGAAATTCGGCGGGCTGCCGTTGAGGCCCATCCAGCCATGAAGTGCCGCCTGCGCAGAATGATCGCGATGACCGCCACCGCCTTCGCCCCGTGTTCCGCGTCAGCGCAGATCGTGCCGACGCTGGAGGACTTGCTGACGGCACAGAACCGCTGGCGCGCGGACCTCGGGCTTTCGTATTTCAACCACGAAGCCAACGGCGCGGCGGCCAGTGGACCGATCTATATCCAGGTCGGGCAGAACATCGTCCCGGTGGCTACCGGCGTCGTGCCCAAGACGCGCAACGTGGATTCGCTGGTGGCTTATGCCGGCCTGCGCTTTGGCTACTCGGCCAATACCGAACTCTCGTTCTCCGGCACTGGCTCGTACACCAGCGAGCGCACCTTGCTCGAGGGCGTCGGCAACCTCTCCACCACCAGCACGAACTTCTCCAGCCTGTCGCTGGCCATCAGCCATCGCTTCCTGAAGGAACAAGGCAGCCCCGGACTGGTGACCTACCTGGAGACCGGCGCGGTGGAACACAGCGGCGACGCCACCACATACTTCAGCAGCTTCACGGCCGGCGGCACGCTCTATCGCACCATCGACCCGGTCGTGCTCAGCCTGAATGCCTCCTATCGCCTGAACCTGCCGCGCCAACACGGCACTTCGCCCAAGCCTGGCAACGTGCTGATGCTGACCCCACAGGTTGGCTTTGCCGCGAACGAGACCGTCACCCTCTATGGCGGCATCAACTGGCAGATCCAGCAGCCCGAAGACAACCCGCAGGGTCTGCCCTCCCAACGCAGCACGCAGACCGCGCTGGTCTTCGGCCTGGGCTACCGCGCCAGCGACAGGACCACCGTTTCACTGAGCGGCAACGCCAATATCAGCGGCCGCGGCGGTGCACAAGTCACGCTCGGCACAGTGGTGAAGCTGGGCGTCATGCCCGAAAGGGAACGTTTGCAGTAACCATTCTTGACTTCAAGGAGAGCAATCGATGCAAGTCGTACTTAGAACTTCAGCCGCCCTTGCGCTGGCGAGCCTGTGCAGCGGCACCTGGGCCAAGACGCCCGTGACGTTTACTGACATCGAGCGCATGGATACCACCGCGGGCCTGCATATCAGCCAGCTGTCGGGCACGGAGATGGATTCGATCGAGGGGTCGGCTGCGCCATTGGTCATTGCCGGGATCGCGGCAGCCGGCGGCGCCATTGCCAATGGCGCCAGTTACTGGATCAATACCAGCAAGCCGACTGCAGGAGGCCTTGCCTGGGCCACAGGGACGGGATTCACCGCCGGTACGCTGGGCGCAATCGCGGCGACGATGCCGCCGGTAGGCGCCGCGGCCGCGACCGGAGCCGCCGCCTTTATCCCCATGCTTCCGCCACCGACGTCCATGAAATGCGGGGCCGCCGGCCTGGCTTGCTGAAGCGCTAAACCATGACAAGGCTGGCGACACCTGTCGCCGGCCGATCGCAGGACCGGCAATGGACTATGGCATCACTGACTACGAGAAGCTCAAGGCAATCTATTCCTGCTTTGTCTTCTTCTACATCGTCCCGAGACTCCTGGTGTTTCCGCTCGTCTATGGCGAGCATTATCTTCGGACGGTCATCACGTTGTGCGCGGTGTTTGCCGCTAACTATCTCGTGCTCAGGCGTTTCTTTGGAGGCGAGGTGGTGCCAACGCTCTACGAGGCATGCTACGGCCCCGTCATGAGCGTCTGGTTCGCGCTGCTCTGCAGCAAGATCGAGAAGGACAATCCGGGCTACTACAAGAATGAGGTTCGCCGCAGATGGTAGGGCTAACGCTCTCAGACTTCCAGGTCAATGCCTACGGCATTGCCATGCTTTGCTACTTGGCGATCGTGCTCGGCATCCTGGTGCCGAAGTACTTGTTCGTTCCACCGATCCTTCGGCGCCAGTATGGCTGGGCGGCCGGGGCACTCGCCGGCGTCTTGCTGATCAACCTTGGCATCTTCACCCTCCTGATGCCTGCCAGGCAGCGGGTGCCGTTCTACGAGTCGTTCGCGGGCGTGTTCCTGAGCCTGTGCCTGTCGTTTGCGATATGCCACAGGGCCAGGCGCCAGGCTGACCGATCCTGACGCCATCCGGTACTACGTCGGCCGGCGTTGCGCCGGCCGTACGTTCAGATCACGCCCTGCGCCAGCATCGCGTCCGCCACCTTGACGAAGCCGGCAATATTCGCGCCTTCGACATAGTTGATATACCCATCCGCCTTCTGCCCGTGGTGGATGCAGTTCTGGTGGATGTCCTTCATGATTGCGTGCAGCTTCTCATCGACCTCGGCGTGGTGCCACGACAGGCGCATCGCGTTCTGCGACATCTCCAGGCCGGAGGTAGCGACGCCGCCGGCGTTGCTCGCCTTGCCCGGCGCATAGAGGATCTTCGCATCGACAAAGCGGTCCACCGCTTCCAGCGTCGACGGCATGTTGGCGCCCTCCGCCACGCAGATCACCCCATTGCCGAGCAGCGTCTCGGCGTCATTGCCATCGAGCTCGTTCTGCGTCGCGCACGGCAGCGCCACGTCGGCCGGCACGTGCCACGGGGTGCGGCCGGCTTCGAAGGTCATGCCGTGGCGGACACCGAAGTCCGACAGGCGGCCACGCTCCTCGTTCTTGAACGCCATCACTTCGGCCAACTGCTCGCTGGACATGCCCTGCGGATAGTGGAGCACGCCGCCCGAGTCGGACAGCGTCAGCACCTTCGCGCCCAGCTCTATGGCCTTCTCGGCCGCGTACTGCGCCACGTTGCCCGACCCGGAGATCAGCACGCGCAAGCCGTCAAAGGCACGCCCGCGCTTGTGCAGCATTTCCTGCGCGAAGTAGACCGTACCGTAGCCGGTAGCTTCCGGGCGCATCAGGCTGCCGCCGTAGGCCAGCCCCTTGCCGGTAAAAACGCAGGCGGACTGGTTGGACAGCTTCTTCATCATGCCGGCCATGAAGCCGACTTCGCGGGCGCCCACGCCAATGTCGCCAGCCGGGATATCGGTGTCCGGGCCCAGGTGGCGGTAGAGCTCGGTCACCAGCGCCTGGCAGAAGCGCATCACTTCGCCATCGGACTTGCCCTTGGGATCGAAATCCGAACCGCCCTTGCCACCGCCCATAGGCAGCGTGGTCAGCGCGTTCTTGAAGGTCTGCTCGAAGCCCAGGAACTTCAGCACCGACAGGTTCACCGTCGGGTGGAAGCGCATGCCGCCCTTGAACGGGCCGATCGCCGAACTGTGCTGCACGCGGAAGGCGCGGTTGACCTGCACGCGGTTCTGGTCGTCGGTCCAGGCCACGCGGAACTGGATCACGCGCTCGGGCTCCACCAGCCGCTCGAGCAGGGCCTGGCCGGCATAGCGCGGATTGCGCTCGACGAAAGGCCAGAGCGTCATCATCACTTCCTTCACGGCCTGGAGAAATTCAGGTTGATTGGGGTCGCGGCGGGCGACCCCCGCCAGGAATGCATCTAGGGAGGGAGAACTCACGGTTGTCTCTGCTGTGCTGGGTGCTGTGGCTGGATTCGGCAGCTCGCCGGGTCGATGCCGGTCTCTTGTGCCGTTTGGCGTTGCGCCGATGGAAGGTGGGTGACCTCCGGTTGTCCGGACATTCGCGGCGCGCCGTGAATGTCGGGACAAGCCCAAACTTTAGCACCAGGATGGGGCATGTGACAGTCAAAACACCTGTGACCAGGCCGTGAAAGCCGGATTCAATCAAGGCGCGGCCGGAATTGCGTGCGATCAGCGCACAGTCATAAGGCCCTCTTAACTCTGCTTTCAGGAAATGTCAGGGCAAGAAAGCACAAAGACCGCATTTCCGCACTCATGGCACCAGCATCGTGGTCCCTACAATCGGCTTGCCGGACGGCAACACCGAACCAGAGGGATAGATGAACCAGACAACGACCTCACCGCAAGGAGAGAAGGAGGTATTTGCTTCTCGCGTAGGCCGCGTGCAGAGCTCTGCAGTACGGGACCTGCTGAAGTACAGCAAGGCACAAGGCGTCATCTCGCTTGCCGGTGGAATCCCCGCACCGGACCTGTTCGATTCCGCAGGTCTTCGCGAAGCGCTGGCTGCGGTGGTTGACAGCGGCGATACCGCTGCGTTCCAGTACGGACTGACCGAAGGCGAGCCGGTGCTGCGCGATCAGGTCGCGCAGTTGCTTCGGCTGCGCGGCATCGTTGCGGATCCGACCAGCATCCTGGTCACGTCAGGCTCACAACAGGGCCTGGATCTGGCCGCGCGCGCTCTGCTCAACCCCGGTGACACGGTGCTAGTGGAACGGCCGTCCTACCTCGCAGCGCTGCAAACCTTCGGCCTTGCCGAGGCCAGCATCATCTCCGTGCCATCCGACGAAGCAGGCATCGATGTGGACTGGATCGAGTCCTACGCCTCGCGTCATCCGGTCAGGGCCATCTACGTCGTCCCGAACTTTGGCAACCCGAGCGGTCGCACGCTTTCCCTGACGCGACGCCGGCAGCTCGTCGACCTTGCCGGCCGCGCTGGCACCTACATCATCGAGGACGATCCCTATGGCGAGCTGCGCCTCTGCGGCAACCCAGTAGCCAGCATCCTGGCGCTCGCCACCGGCAGTGTCGCGCAGTCCCGAGTCCTCTACTTGTCGTAGTTCTCCAAGATCCTGTCCCCTGGGCTGCGCGCCGGCTGGATGGTATTGCCGCCCACGGTGTATACGTCCTGCACAAGCGCATCGAATTTGCCTGCGCCGCCTTGCGCCGCGACGAGCTTTCGATTGAAAGTGTGGCGCTGGCCTACGGCTTCAGCGACAACGCGCAGTTTTCCAAGCAGTTCAAGAAGATCTGCGGCGTACCGCCATCCGTCTATCGCATAGCGTGCCGGCGGGAGGAAAGAGCGGGAATCGCATGACGCATGAGAAGCCCCACTCGCCTTCGCACATGCCGACCGGGCAGCCCAGCGTATGGGCCGCCGGTGCACTTCTGCCGGCGCGCAATCCACCTGCGCGCGCCGTACGATCCGGCCTCGGCGCGCCCGAAGGCCTGACGCAGATGACCGGGTGTTGCATTCTGGAACACCCCCTGTCACGTGCTGGCACAGGGCTGCTTCCGCGTGACACACGGCGTGTGCGTCGCCTGCGCGGACCCGCCTTTTTTCCTGCAATTTGCCCCGAGTTTCCCCCGTTTTACGCCCCGGCACAGCTCTTGCGATCTGCCCGCCGTGCGTACGGCAACGCCGTGACGACACCACAGACATCATCGAACGGAGCGAGACATGAACATGGCGGAAATCGCCCAGCTGGGCGTCAGCAACCCCTACAAGCAGCAGTACGAGAACTACATCGGCGGCGCCTGGGTGCCGCCCGCCGGCGGCGAGTACTTTGAATCGGTCACGCCGATCACCGGCAAGCCGTTCACGCGCGTGCCGCGCTCGGGCCAGCAGGATGTCGATGCCGCGCTGGACGCCGCGCACGCCGCCAAGGCCGCCTGGGCCCGCACCTCGACCACCGAGCGCGCCAATATCCTGAACCGCATCGCCGACCGCATCGAAGCCAACCTGATGCTGCTGGCCGTGGCCGAGACCATCGACAACGGCAAGCCGGTGCGCGAAACCACCGCCGCCGACCTGCCGCTGGCGGTCGACCACTTCCGCTACTTCGCCGGCTGCATCCGTTCGCAGGAAGGCGGCATCTCCGAGATCGACGGCGACACCGTGGCCTACCACTTCCATGAGCCGCTGGGCGTGGTCGGCCAGATCATCCCGTGGAACTTCCCGCTGCTGATGGCCACGTGGAAGCTGGCGCCGGCGCTGGCGGCCGGCAACTGCGTCGTACTCAAGCCGGCCGAGCAGACGCCCGCTTCGATCCTGGTGCTGATGGAGGTGATCGGCGACCTGCTGCCGCCGGGCGTGGTCAATGTGATCAACGGCTTTGGCCTGGAGGCCGGCAAGCCGCTGGCATCGAGCCCGCGCATCAGCAAGGTGGCCTTCACCGGCGAAACCACCACCGGGCGGCTGATCATGCAATACGCCTCGCAGAACCTGATCCCGGTAACGCTGGAACTGGGCGGCAAGTCGCCGAACATTTTCTTCGAGGACGTGCTGGCCGCCGACGACGCCTTCTTTGACAAGGCGCTGGAAGGCTTTGCCATGTTCGCGCTGAACCAGGGCGAGGTCTGCACCTGCCCGTCGCGCGCGCTGATCCAGGAATCGATCTACGAGCGCTTCATGGAGCGCGCGCTCAAGCGCGTGGCGGCGATCCGCCAGGGGCATCCGCTCGACAAGGGCACCATGATCGGCGCGCAGGCATCGGCCGAGCAGCTCGAGAAGATCCTGTCGTACATCGACCTGGGCCGCAAGGAAGGCGCTCAGTGCCTGGCCGGCGGCGAGCGCAATGCGCTGGACGGCGACCTCGCTGGTGGCTACTACGTGAAGCCGACGGTGTTCGCGGGCCACAACAAGATGCGCATCTTCCAGGAAGAGATCTTCGGGCCGGTGGTATCGGTGACGACCTTCAAGGACGAGGAAGAGGCCCTGGCCATCGCCAACGACACGCTCTACGGCCTGGGCGCCGGCGTGTGGACGCGTGACGGCGCGCGCGCATTCCGCATGGGCCGCGGCATCCAGGCTGGCCGCGTGTGGACCAACTGCTACCACGCCTATCCGGCGCATGCTGCATTCGGGGGATACAAGCAGTCCGGCATCGGCCGCGAGAACCATCGCATGATGCTCGACCACTACCAGCAGACCAAGAACCTGCTGGTGAGCTACAGCCCCAACGCTCTCGGCTTCTTTTGACAAAGCTCAAGGCATGCCGTAATGGCCGTCCATAGCGGCCCTGCGGTTGCCACGAGCATGCCATGATCCGGTTGGCTCCGCGGGCGCGGGGCCAACCTGAACAAGGAGTGATTCAAGGAGTCGAGATGCCAGCGATGATGAAAGCGGCGGTGGTACGCGAATTCGGCGCACCCCTGACCATCGATGAAGTTCCTGTTCCGCAACCCGGCCCCGGCCAGATCCAGGTAAAGATCGAAGCCTCCGGTGTCTGCCACACTGACCTGCACGCCGCCGACGGCGACTGGCCGGTCAAACCCACGCTGCCCTTTATCCCCGGCCATGAAGGCGTGGGCTATGTCTCCGCCGTCGGCAGCGGTGTCACCCGCGTGAAGGAGGGCGACCGCGTCGGCGTGCCCTGGCTCTACAGCGCCTGCGGCTATTGCGAGCACTGCCTGCAAGGCTGGGAGACGCTGTGCGAAAAGCAGCAGAACACCGGCTATTCCGTCAACGGCGGCTACGGTGAATACGTCGTTGCCGATCCCGGCTACGTGGGCCTGCTGCCCGACAAGGTCGGCTTTGTCGAGATCGCGCCGATCCTGTGTGCGGGCGTCACAGTCTACAAGGGCCTGAAGGTCACCGATACGCGGCCGGGCCAGTGGGTGGTGATCTCCGGCATCGGCGGCCTGGGCCACGTGGCCGTGCAGTATGCGCGGGCGATGGGGCTGCGCGTGGCCGCGGTGGACATCGATGACGAGAAGCTCGCACTCGCAAGTCGGCTCGGCGCGGAGGCCACCGTCAACGCGCGCACTACCGATCCTGCCGCGTGGCTGCAGAAAGAGATTGGCGGCGCGCATGGCGTGCTGGTGACCGCGGTGTCGCCGATCGCGTTCTCGCAGGCCATCGGCATGGTGCGCCGCGGCGGCACCATCGCGCTCAACGGCCTGCCGCCGGGCGAGTTCGGCACGCCGATCTTCGACGTCGTGCTCAAGGGCATCACCATCCGCGGCTCGATCGTGGGCACGCGCAGCGACCTGCAGGAGTCGCTGGACTTTGCCGCGCATGGCGACGTCAAGGCCACGGTGTCGACCGCGAAGCTCGACGATATCAACGATGTGTTCGGGCGCCTGCGCAGCGGCAAGATTGAAGGCCGCGTGGTGCTGGACTTCGCGGCCTGAGCGGGAGAAGAGGCATGCCGGTTCCGGATTCCGCTGTGTTCCCGGTCGCGCGCGTGGTGGCGACCCCTGCCGCGCTCGCGCTGATCGCGCAGCTTGCCGCGCGGCATGGCCCGCTGATGTTCCACCAGTCCGGCGGCTGCTGCGACGGCAGCGCGCCGATGTGCTATCCGGCCGGTGAGTTGCTGGTGGGGCAGGCCGATGTCTGCCTGGGCGAGATCGGCGGCGCGCCGTTCTACATGACGCGCGCGCAGTTCGAGTACTGGCAGCACACGCGCCTGGTGATCGACGTGGTGCCGGGCGCCGGAGGGATGTTTTCCCTGGAGGGGTCGACGGGAAAGCGCTTTCTGACGCGGTCGGAGTTGTTCAGTGATGAGGAGGCGGCGTGGCTGGCGGCGCATGCGGGCGCGTGATATGCCCCAACGCTTTGTACTAACCAACTGGGTGCTCCCCCTCCCGCTTGCGGGAGAGGGCTGGGGTGTAGTGGTCAAGTCATTTCGGACAGGCAGATAGGTTCTTTCACTGTCGATTTCGCCTCGTAGGCAGTGGGCGACAGATACCCCAGGGTTGAGTGCAAGCGCACCGGGTTGTAAAAGCCAACGATGTAATGGGTGATGTCGCGCCGGGCCTCGTCGTGGTTGGCATATTGACGCTGCCACACGCGCTCCATTTTCAGGTTCAGGAAGAACCGCTCCATCACCGCGTTATCCCAGCAATTGCCTTTTCGACTCATGCTGCAAACGATCTGATGGCGTGCCAGCAAAGCCTGATACTCTGCGCTCGCGTACTGACTGCCTCTGTCCGAGTGCAGCACCAGTCCCGGCGCTGGCCGACGCTGCTGCAGCGCCATGATCAGTGCCGACATGACCAGATCGGCCGGCATGGTCGGCGCCAGCGACCAGCCCACGACCTTGCGCGAGTACAAGTCCAGCACGACAGCCAGATACAGCCAGCCCTGGGCCGTGCGGACATAGGTGATATCCGATACCCAGGCCCGATTCGGTTCGGCCACGTCAAATCGCCGATCCAGCACGTTCTCTGCCACTGGCAGAGCGTGTTTGCTGTCGGTCGTCGACACGAACTTACGCTTCCAGGTCGCACGCAAGCCCGCTTCGCGCATCAGCGTACGAATCCGGTAGCGGCCAAGGCGCAGCCCTTGTGCCCGCACCGCATGCATGACACGCCGGCTGCCGTAGCTCGCGCCGCTGGCGGTGAACGCCGCTTTGACGTGGATCTGGTCCTGCAGACCCTTTGTGCTCGGCTTGGCGCGGCGGTGCGCATAGTAGCCGGAGCGGCTCACCTGCAATACCCGGCAGGCGTCGCTGACCGATACGGCCTCCTGTTGCAAGTGGGCTACCACGCGGTAGCTCACTTCAGTTCCCGTGCAAAGAAGGCCGACGCTTTTTTTAGCAAGGCATTGTCCTCGCGCAGTTGCCGATTCTCCGCCTCCAACTGCCGGATGCGCTGCTGTTCCGCCGTCAGCGGCTTGCCCACGCCAGGTCCGCCGGCGCACTCCGCGTCGTACTGCGCCATCCAGCGCCGAACGGCCGACTCACCAAGCTCCATCGACCGGCAAACCTCGCCGACCGACAATCCTTGGTCTCGCACCATCCGTACCACTTCCAGCTTGAAGCTGGCGTCAAATTGTCGGCGCCTTCTTGTCATCTATCTCTTTTCCTCGTCGATTCAGGATTGTCCTCCTATCGACCTGTCCGAGGAAATTAGACCACCACAGGGGTGAGGGCGGGCGTGTCGACGACGTCAGGCGCTGCGGTATGCCACGGCCTGCCCTCACCCCCTGCCCCTCTCCCGCAAGCGGGAGAGGGGAGCAAACCGGCGGGAGATGAAACGCATCAGCGCTTGCGCAACGCCTCAGCCCTCCGATCCCGGCTCGCCGTCCAGCCCATCCTTCAACCTGCGATAGATCGTATTGCGCGACACCCCAAGCTCACGCGCAGCGTGACTGACATTGCCGCCATGCCGTGCCAGCGCCTGGCGGATGACGCCCGCTTCCCAGTCACGCATGCGGCCAGCCGCTGTCGCTGCCGTCGCCTGCGTTGACTTCGCCGCCGGCATTTCCGCGCGGTCTTCTGCCTGCTCATCACACTCCAGCTCAAACCCTTCGGGCAGGTGCTCGCAGGCCATCTCCGCCTCCCCTTCCGCCAGGATGGCCGCGGTGCGCAGCACGTTGGCAAGCTGCCGGATATTGCCCGGCCACGGATGCTGCTGCAGCAACGCCAGCACCGCCGCGCCGACCTGCAACGGAGAGTCCGTGCCGGCCTCTTCCCGATGCCGCTGCAGGATGCGCTCAACCAGCACCGGCAGGTCGCTGCGCTCGCATAGCGCCGGCAGCGTCACGGCCAGCGCATTAATGCGGTAGTACAGGTCTTCGCGGAAGCTGCCCTCGCCGATCATCGCGCGCAGGTCGCGGTGGGTCGCGCAGACCACGCGCACATCCACCGGCACCGCGCGGGCACCGCCCAGCGGCGTGACCGCGCGCTCCTGCAGCACGCGCATCAGCCGCACCTGCTGCGCCAGCGGCATGTCGCCGATCTCGTCCAGGAACAGCGTGCCGCCATGCGCCTGCGCGAGCTTGCCTTCGCTGCCGCGGCGGCGCGCGCCGGTGAAGGCGCCCTCTTCATAGCCGAACAGCTCGGCCTCGATCAGCGACTCGGGAATCGCCGCGCAGTTGACCGCGACGAAGGGCCCGTTGCCGCGCGGCGAGGCGGCATGGATCGCGCGCGCCAGCCATTCCTTGCCGGTGCCGGTGCGGCCCTGGACCAGTATCGGGATATCGCGCCCGCTGACCTTGCGCACCCGGCGCAGCACCGCGGCCACGGCGGCGTCGCCGGTATCGAGCGCGGCCAGCGGCGGCGGCAGCGGGTCTTCGGGAAGCGGCTGGCGCACGGTCACGGGCGTGGCCAGGTATTCGAGGCGGGCGAACACCTGCACGCGGCTGGGCAACGTCAGCACCTGCAGCGATCCGGCTGACGTGGCGCGCGCCTGCATCGCCACGCGCACCGGCTGGCCGAACAGTTCGGCAAAGCCGGACAGCGCCAGCGCCTGCGGCGCCAGCCCGAGCTGGAACAGCCCGCTGCGGTTGGCGGCCAGGAAGGCGCCATCGGGCGAGAACGCCGCCATGCCTTCGAACAGCGTGCCGACGAACTCCGGGCGCGCATGGAAGCGCACCAGCACCGCGTCGGGGAAGTGGTTGGCGAACAGGTGGTTCTCGATCATCTGCGCCGACATGCGCACCAGCGCCATGGTGTGCCGGTGGAAGCCGCGATGGTCGCCGCTGACGTCGAGCGCGCCCAGGATCTCGCCGGTCGGGCCGACGATCGGCGCGCACGAGCAGGTGAGCTGGTGGTTGGCCTGCAGGAAGTGCTCGCTGGCGTGGATGATGGTGGGCCGGGCCTCGGCCAGCGCGGTGCCGATGGCGTTGGTGCCCTTGCTGGGCTCGGACCACGATACCCCCGGCGCCAGCGCCACGCGCCGTGCGTGCGTGACGAAATCGCCCTCGCCCAGGCTGTGCAGGATCACGCCGCTGCTGTCGGTCAGCAGCACCATGCTGTCGGTATTGGCGATCTGCGCGTGCAGGGTCTCCATCACCGGCAGCGCATGACGATACAGGTCGCGGCTGGCATCGACCAGTTCGCCCAGGGCGCGCGCGCCGATGGCGTCGTAGCCCGGCGCATGGTGCGCGTCGAGCCCGAAGCCGGCCGAGCGCGCATGGGCGCGGGCGATCAGCCCGCCGCGCTCGGGGTCAGCCGGGTCAACGGCATGGAGCGCCGGGTCGGCAGCAGGATTGGCAGCGGAACGGGCAGCACGATGCATGACGGAGGGTCTCCTGTAATGGGAGGCGGCACGCGCATCGCATCCGCGCGCGCACCGCTGCCCTGCCGTCCCGTGGCGCGTACCGCGCAGGCAAGTGCTGCGGCAGGCCGGGCGGCTTTTATCCGCCAACCATAGCACACGCCGGGGGGCCTGTATCGCGTCCGGCCGCCCGCGGCCGGCGCCGTCAGCGCTTCTCGTCGAGCAGGTCGTTCAGGATCTCGTCGAACGCGGCCTGCGCGTCCTCCAGCGCCTGCAGCGCCGCATCGAAAGTCTGCAGCGCGAGCTTGGACGGCTTGCCGCTGCCTTGCGGCGGATAGTGTGCCTGCAGCGCGGTAAAGGCCACCTGTACCTGGCGCGTGGCCGCGACCACGCGTTCCATTGCCTGCGCCTCTTCGGCGCGGTACTGCTCGTGCTTCTGCTCGCTCATGCCTTTTAGCTCCGTATGCGCGTCGTCGATGGGGGTGCGCGCGCCTGAATGAGGCATATCGTACAAGAACTGCGCCGGCTGGCTTGCGCTGCGGCGTCGCGCCTGACAAAAATGAGGTAGGCTGCGCGGCTAGGCGGCAAGGCCGGCGCCCCCGCGCCACGCCCGGCCGCGACACCCTTTTGACGAGCCATGCGATTCCCCACCCGCCGCGCGCTGGCGGCCGCGCTGATGACCGCCGGCGGCTTCGCCTGCTATTGGTCCTACCTGACGCTCAACCAGGAACGGCTGCTGTTCGACGCGCGCCGGCGCCCGCCGCGCGACCTGCCGGAAGGCATCATCGGCTATTCGCACCGGATCCCGGGTGGCGTGGTACGGGGCTACATCTACCAGGCGCCCGGCGACAGCGTGCGCGACCTGCTGTTCTACCTGCCCGGCCGCGGCGAGGATGTGCTCGAAACGCTGCAATATGCGCGCTGGCTGCCTGCGGGGATGGGCTTTGCCACCTATGACTACCGCGGCCTGGGCCATTCCGACGGGCGCCCGTCCGAGGCCGCCGCGGTGGCCGATGCCAGCCAGTTCCTGCTGTATGTGCGGCGCGTCTTTCCCGACACCCGGGTGCATGTGGTGGGCCGCAGCCTGGGCACCGGCGTGGCGATCCAGTTGGCGGACCTGCAGGAGTTCGAGAGCCTGCAGCTGATCACGCCCTACGACTCGATGCTGGAGCTGGTGGGCAAGCGCTTCCCGCTGGTGCCGCTGCGCCAGCTGATGCGCCACCATTTCGATTCGGTCTCGCACTGCAAGAACGTCGTGCAGAGCACCAAGGTGCTGCTGGCCGAGACCGACGAGGTGGTGCCGCACGTGTGCTCCGAACGGCTGATGGCCGCCTGGCCCGGCCCGGTTGCACTGCAGACCATGCCAGGCACGGATCACTTCACCATTATCGAGCGCGAGGAAACGTGGCTGGCGCTGTGCGAATTCGCGCGGGAGAACACCCAGGCCCGGCTGCGCGCCACGCAGGCGCAGCCCGACGAGACCCCGGCCGAAACCCAGCCAGAAGAACCGGCGGCGGAAAAACCGGCGCCCCCGGCCGAACACGACGAGGGCGGCAGCCCGCTGCCGCTGGCAGCCTCGCGATAAGCACAACGGTGCAGCACCAGCGGGTAGAATGCGCGCATGAAAAAAATCGCAGTCAAGGCAGGCGGCGCCGCGCTGGCGCTGGCTGCGGCCGGCGTCCTGCTTGCCGGCTTTGCCGCGGTAGTGAGCCTGCGGCAGCTTCCTCCCGTTGACGCCCTGCGCGACTACCGGCCCGACGTGCCGCTGCGGATCTACACCAGCGACAACGTGCAGATCGGCGAGTTCGGCAGCGAGCACCGCGAGTTCATTCCCTTCGAGCAGATTCCCACGCGCATGGTCAAGGCGCTGCTGGCGGCCGAGGACGACCAGTTCTACGAGCACGAGGGCGTCGATATCCCCGGCGTGTTCCGCGCTGCGCTGGCCAACCTGGGCCAGGGCTATGCCCAGGGCGCATCGACCATCACCATGCAGGTGGCGCGCAACTTCTACCTGTCGCGCGAAAAGACACTGGCCCGCAAGTGGTATGAAATGCTGCTGGCCTGGCGCATCGACCAGTCGCTGCCCAAGGACCGCATCCTCGAGCTGTACATGAACCAGGTCTACCTGGGGGAGCATGCCTACGGCTTCGGCAGCGCGGCGCATGCGTACTTCGGCAAGCCGCTGGCGGCGCTGTCGCTGGCCGAGACTGCGATGCTGGCGGGGCTGCCCAAGGCGCCCTCGACCATGAACCCGGTGGTCAACTTCCAGCGCGCCAAGCGGCGCCAGGAATATGTGCTGGGCCGCATGCTGGCGCTGGGCATGATCAGCCAGGACGACTACCGCGAGGCCCGCGGCGCGCGCCTGGCCATCTCCAATGACAGTCCCGGCAGCTTCGCCGGCCATGCCGAGTACGTGGCCGAACTGGCGCGCCAGCTCGCGCGCGAGCGCTTCGGCGACGAGGCCTATACGCGCGGCCTGAGCGTCTACACCACGGTGTCGTCGGTGCGCCAGACGCTGGCCTACGACGCGGTGCACGGCGGGCTGGAAAACTACGCGCGCCGCCACCGCAAGGCCGTCAGGAACCTGTCGCAGGGACCGCAGGCGGCGCTGGTATCGCTGGACTGCGCCACCGGCGCGATCGAGGCGATGGTCGGCGGTGCCGACTTTGCCACCAGCCGCTTCAACCACGCCACCCAGGCGCTGCGCCAGCCGGGCTCGACCTTCAAGCCCTTCATCTATGCGGCGGCGCTGGAGCACGGCGTGTCGCCCGGCACGGTGATCAACGACGCGCCGCTGGCCAATACCTCGCGCTGGCAGCCTTCCAATGACGATGGCCGCTTCGTCGGCCCGATTACCGTGCGCCAGGCGCTGGCCGAATCGCGCAACCTGCCGGCGATCCGCACGCTGCAGGCAATCGGCATCCCGTATGCGGTGGAGTTCGCCAGCCGCTTCGGCTTCTCGCCCAAACGGCTGCCGCGCTACCTGCCGCTTGCGCTGGGCACCGGCACCACCTCGCCGCTGCGCCTGGCCGCGGCCTATGGCGTGTTCGCCAACGGCGGCCAGCGCGTGGAGCCTTACCTGATCGAGCGCATCACCGACAGCGAAGGCAATGTGCTGTTCTCCGCCGGCCATGGCACGGCGGCCGACGCCACGGCGCCGCCGCGCGTGATCAGCGCGCGCAATGCCTTCGTGATGGACAGCCTGCTGCGCAGCGTGGTCGATGACGGCACCGGCGCGGGCGTGCGCCGCTACCTGCGCCGCGACGACGTGGCCGGCAAGACCGGCACCACCAACGACTCGGTCGACGGCTGGTTCGCAGGCTATGCCGGCGGCGTGGTCACGGTGGCATGGATGGGCTACGACGACAACCGCAGCCTGGGCGAGCATGAGTTCGGCGCCACCACCGCGCTGCCGGTCTGGGCCGCCTACATGGAAGGCCGCCTCGCCGGCGTGCCGGTGCCCGCCACCGAGTCGCCGGCCGGCGTGGTGCGCGTGGGCAACGACTGGATGTATGCCGAGTATGCCGACGGCAGCCGCGGCATCGCCTCGATCGGCTTGCCGCCACCGCCAGCGCCGGCGGCGCCGGCCGGGGATCCTGTCGCCAGCAACGAGCCCGCAACGCCCGGGCCGACACCGGTGACCAGCGAGGCGATCGGCCTGCCCGCGCCTGGCGCCGCGCCGCAGGCGACGCCCAACGTGCCCGCCGACCCGAGCCTGTAGTCCACCTCCACAACAACGACAACAACAGTACCGATGTCCAGCCACAGCCCGCTGCTGATCTGGTCGGTCGCCGCGCTGACCACGGCCGGCGTCCTGTTCCGCCCCTTTCGCCTGCCCGAGGCCTTCTGGGCCGCCGCCGGCGCCCTGCTGCTGTGCGTGACCGGGCTGCTGGCGCTGCCCGATGCACTCGCCGCGGTGATGCGCGGCTATGACGTGTACCTGTTTCTCGCCGGCATGATGCTGATCTCCGAACTGGCCCGCAAGACCGGGCTGTTCGACCAAGTCGCCGCGCTGGCGGTGCGCCAGGCGCGCGGCTCGGCGCCGCGGCTGTTCCTGCTGGTGTATGGCTTCGGCACGCTGGTGACGGCGTTTATGTCCAACGACGCCACCGCGGTGGTGCTCACGCCCGCGGTGCTGGCCGCCACCCGCGCCGCGCGGGTCAGGCACCCGCTGCCCTACCTGTACGCGTGCGCCTTTATCGCCAACGCCGCCAGCTTCGTGCTGCCGATCTCCAACCCGGCCAACCTGGTGATCTTCGGCGAGCGCATGCCGCCGCTGGCGGGCTGGCTGGCGAGCTTCGCGCTGCCGTCGCTGGCGGCGATCCTGGCCACGCTGGCGGCGCTGTGGTGGACCCAGCGCGAAGCGCTGTCCGAGCCGATCGAACATGACGTGCCGGTGCCGCCGCTGTCGCTGCAGGCCTGGCTGACGGCGCTGGGCATCGTGCTGACCGGGGTCACGCTGCTGGTGGCCTCGCTGCGCGGCAGCGAGCTGGGCTGGCCCACCTTTGCCGCGGGCGTGGCCACGCTGCTGCTGGTCTGCGCCACCCGGCGCGACTTGCTGGCGCCCGCGCTGCGCGAGGTGTCGTGGGGCGTGCTGCCGATGGTGGCGGGCCTGTTCGTGCTGGTGGCCGCGCTGGAGCAAACGGTCGTGATCGGCCACCTGGCCGACGCGGTCGAGGCCGCATCGCGGCACGGTGGCGCCGGTGCGCTGCTGGCGGTGGGCGCGCTGGTGGCGCTGGCCGGCAATATCGCCAACAACCTGCCGGCCGGGCTGATCGCCGCGTCGGCGCTGGCGGCCGGGCATGCCTCGCATGCCGTCACCGGAGCGGTGCTGGTCGGCATCGACCTGGGCCCCAACCTGTCCGTGACCGGGTCGCTGGCCACGCTGCTGTGGCTGACCGCGCTGCGGCGCGAGGGCCATATGGTCAGCGCCGGCCAGTTCCTGCGCGTCGGGGCCGTGGTCATGCCGGCAGCGATGCTGCCGGCGCTGGCGCTGCTGCTGTGGTGAGCGCCGGGTTCAGACTGCTGAGCCGGTAGCGGCGCCCTCCGCAACCGGGGTGCGCGCCGCCGGCAGCAGAGGCCGGCGCAGGCCGGTCGCGCCGTGGCGCACCGCGCTGGCGTGGTGTTCGGCCACGCCCGTTTCCACTTGCGCCGCCGGCAGCGGCACCGTCACGACATGTAGCAGCATCAAGCTGCTGCACGGAAAGGCAATCGGCATGGTCACGATGATCCCGACAAGAGTAAGGCCGCCCGCTGCGGCGGGAGTGCCGGCGGCCTGCAACGGGCCCGCCTGACGTTGTGCACACATTATGTGCGCTTGTCGGCGTCGCGCGTGGAGGCCTTGAGCGATTTCATGAACTATTCACGGAAGCGCGTGCGGTTGTGGCGTAATCGACCCACCGCAGCCTGCAATGCCGCTTCCCAGGCGGGTTGTGAGGCCTTCGCATCTGCCATATAGTGGACCCGGCACACCCGCGGCGGCGGCCCCCGCCACGCGCTGTGCGGGCCTCTCGCGGTTCTTCAAGCAATCCGGACACACCGACTCATGACCAGCAAGGACGCGGCACACCGCGCGAAGGAATTCACCCCGACGGACGACCGGGACCACAGTGCCGCGCACAGTGTCTCGGCCCGCATCCGCGCACGCCTGCAGGCCGCGCAGGAACGCTTCCACGCCAACGACAATATCGCGCCTTACCTCGAGCCGGGCGAGATGGAACAGCTGCAGGCCGAAGTGCAGGCGCGGCTGGAGGACGTGCTGCGCGCGCTGGTGATCGACGTCGACAACGACCACAACACCCAGGAGACCGCGCGCCGCGTCGCCAAGATGTACCTGAAGGAGATCTTCGCGGGGCGCTATGCCAAGGCGCCGGCGGTGACGGAATTCCCCAACGTAGGCCAGCTCAACGAGCTGATGATCGTCGGCCCGCTGCGCGTGCGCAGCGCCTGCTCGCATCACCTGTGCCCGATCATCGGCAAGCTGTGGGTGGGCGTGATGCCGAACCAGCATTCGAACCTGATCGGCCTGTCCAAGTACGCGCGGCTGGCCGAGTGGATCATGTGCCGGCCGCAGATCCAGGAAGAAGCGGTGGCGCAGGTCGCCGACCTGCTGCAGGAGAAGATGAACCCCGACGGCCTGGCCATCGTGATGGAGGCCGAGCATTTCTGCATGCACTGGCGCGGCGTGCGCGATACCGATGCCAAGATGACCAACAGCGTAATGCGCGGCTCGTTCCTGAAGGACGACAGCCTGCGCCGCGAATTCCTCACGCTGCTGAACAACAACCGCGGCTAGCCGGTGCGGCCACAGCCCATCCGGCCGCCACCTCAGCCCATCACCGGAGCGACACGACCATGCTAGTCCGCCTGCTCTACGCCAGCCGCGCTCGCCAGGCCATCGATGCCGCACTGCTCGACGCGATCCTGGCGACCAGCCTGGAACGCAATCCGCGCCACGGCATCACCGGCGTGCTGTGCCATGGCAACGGCATATTCCTGCAGGCGCTGGAAGGCGAGCGGCAGGAGGTCTCGCAACTGTTCCAGTCGATCGCGCGCGATCCGCGCCACCATGACCTGACGCTGCTGCATTTTGAGGAAACCTGCACGCGCGACTTCGCCGGCTGGGCGATGGGCCAGGTCAATGCCGCGCGCATCAATACCGCCACCCTGCTGAAGTTCTCTGCGCGCGCCGAACTCGATCCATACCGCACCTCGGGCGCGGCCTCGCTGGCGCTGCTCAAGGAGCTGATCGCGGGCGCGTCGGTGGTTTCGCGCACCGGCGAACGCGGCCGCCACTGAGCCGCTGCCTGAGCGCGAGCGCGCCCGGTGCAGGCCAGGCCGGCACCTACCCCACCGGGTACGGCTGCGCTAGGCGGTCACCTGGCCGAACAGGCCGCACTCCAGGTCGCTCTCGAACTCCTCGACCCAGACCGAACCGGGCCCGGCCTCGTAGACACTCTGCTTGTCCGTGCCCGCCCGGCGCACGCTGACACGGCGCGCGCCGTCGCCGTTGCTCTCATCGGAAATATCGAACATCTCGGGCGCCAGTCCGACTTGCCTGCACACCTGCGTGACCTGCTGCTGCTCGTCGGCGGGAAATTGTGAGAACGGTCTCGTAGCCATGGCATCCTCCGTCAAGGTTGAGATCGCCGCTTGCGCGCAGCGCGAACGCGCGTGGCACACCCCGCGCCACGCAGACAGGCCAGCCGCGATCATCGGAACGCGGCACGTCAACGTCCCGCCGCACCATCGCAGCGGGACGAGAACCCTCAAGGAACGTTGTTGTTCGGACTCAGCTCTTGCGCTGGGTCACTGCCACGAACGGGGCCGGTGCGTGCTGCACGGACTGGCTGCCGCATTTCGGGCAATTCGGATGAGCAGAGGCATGTTCCGCGAGATGTTCGGTTTTCTCGAACAGATGGCCGCACTTCTCGCAGCGGTATTGATAGACGGGCATGGCATTCCCCCACGCGGTGCACGCGCCGCGCGCGCCGCAAGCGCCACCCTGGCAGGAGCCGGGTGGTGCGCCACGTCACGATGCCGGGCGCGTGTCAGGTTCATTCTAGGACAGGGGTTCGAACCGCGCAGCGTGAAAGTTCTCCGGCAGCAGGAGTGCCGGCGGGATCAGCATCGGTGTCGATGTCGCCGCGGATTCACTTTGCGACGCGCGTCTTGCGCCGCGCCTTGACACCAGGCAAATGAACTGAGGCTGTGGTCACGGAACAGGCGGCGCAATGCTGCGTAATCCCGGGTCAGGCGGCGGGGCACGGCGCCGTATCCTCTACGGCTCGTCAGGCATTTCACCCACCGGCGAGATTACGGCCCCGTCCCAGAAAAGTTCCCTGAACTAGCCAAATTACGATTCAAGGGGGTTCGGAACATAGCCAGAATGCGATTCGCGGTGAAGCAATGGCCAGGCGCAACCGGCATCCACCGTCGCCCCATCGACCACCCCTCGACCCATCGATCGATTGCCATCCCCATCCGGAGAATCCGAGCAATGTACGACCGAGTCATACGTGTTGCCCTGGCGGACGACCACCCGCTGGTCGTGGTCGCGCTGCGCGACTGCCTGCTGCGCAGCGCCAGCGTCCAGATCACCTGCGAATGCCGCAACGGCACCGAACTGCTGGGCGCGCTGGACAAGCATCCCGCCGATATCGTCATCACGGATTTCTGCATGGGCCACGGCGATAACTCGCTGGACGGCTTCAACCTGCTGAACCGCCTGGCGCGCCGCCATCCGCAAACGCGCGTGGTGGTGATCAGCGCCCAGTCCAATCCCGCCATCATCCGCCGCGCCATGAAGCTTGGCGTGCGCGCCTTCGTCAGCAAGGAAGACCCGCTGGAGGACGTCGTGCGCGCCTGCATCCACGTCGCACTCAGCGACAACTGTTTCTATTCGCCGGCGGTACGCGCCATCCTTGACCACGCCGCAATGGCCGGTGCGCCCGCCACCGAGCTCACGCAGCGCGAGCTGGAAGTCGTCAGGCTTTATGCGCAAGGTTTCCAGCTCACCGACATCGCCAGCAAGCTCGGCCGCTCGGTCAGCACCATCTCCAGCCAGAAGACCGTGGCCATGCGCAAGCTGGGCGTGCAGACCAATACCAGCCTGATCCGCTACGCCTATGAAAATGGCCTTATCTGAGGCAGTCCTATCTGCAGCGGCCTGAGCCAGCGATGCAGCAAGCCGTCGACCGCACCCGGGACTCGCTGGCCAGCGCCTTCGATACGCTCGCCGATCATGCGCGCCGCCAGCAGCACCTGTATTCGGTGACGATCGCGGCGCTGATCGCCATCGTGCTGTTCTCAGGCTCCCTGCTCGCGGGGCTGGCAGCGGGCAGGCACCTTGATTACCGCCGCAGCCACGTCTCGCAGTACGTGGCGTCGATCTCGCAGCTGCTGCAAAACGAATCGTCCTTCCTGCGGCGCACCGTGCTGACGATCCGCTACTTCCTGGACGCGCCCGCACCAGATCCGTCGCGCGATGCCGGCTTCGAGTCATTCCGGCGCACCGGCGCGGCCAGCGTCCATGTCGAGGCGGTGCGCAAGGACTACCACTTGCTTGCCGACGACGCCACGCGGCGCGCCTGGGGCGCCGGGCTTGCCGCGCAGTTCGTGCGCCTGCGGCATATCGCCCTGGCCACCGTGGCCACCCAGCAGGCCTTCGACCTCGACCACGGCGCCTACGCAGTCTCGCTCAACGAAGACAGCGCCATCGTCATCAGCCAGCCCGAAGCCGGCGCGCGCGCGCCGATGGCGCTCGATCCGACGCTGATCCCGCTGCTGCGCACGCGGCTGACCGAGGCGCTGCTGGACCGCACCGGCCATGCCGTGCCGGGGCGCGACGAGCAGGTCTGGGTGGGTCCGCTGCGCCATCCGGTGGACGATGCGCCCATCATGGTGCTGGTCCGCGCCGCCTATGTCGGCGAGACCCCCACCATGCTGGTGGCGGCCTGCGTGCCGGTGCAGGCTTTCCTCGCCGAGCTGCAGCGCCCGCGCGAGCCGGCGCTGCTGGCGCTGCTGGCGCTGCTCAATGAAGCAGACGAGATCATCGACATTTCGCCGCGCGAAGGGCCGGCATCGGCGGCCACCGTCAGCGAGGTGGCAGCGCGTGCGCGACAGGTTTCGCACAACACGCTGCACTACACGCGCTCGGGCGTGCTGCTGGTGAAGCCGCTGCAGCCGGACTTCGGACTGCTGGCGTACTACCTGCCATATCGCATGCTGGGTTCGGCGCTGGCGGCCGAGCTGGCGGTGATCGTCGCGGCCATGCTGCTGCTGACCGGGGCCATCGTGCTGACGGCGCGCTACTGGAACCGGCACCTGCTGCGGCGCACCCACGCCGAAGCCTCGCGCGCGCTGGAAAGCGAGCTGATGAACCATATCCTGGTCAGCGCCACGCCGGTCGGCCTGTGCATCGTGCGCCAGCGCGACTACGCCGTGCTGATGACGAACCAGCTGGCGCAGACGCTGCTGCAGCTGCAGGCCTGCGAGCCGCTGCCCGATACCGTGGCGGATGCCTTCGCCAGGCAGCCGCGCAGCGCCGGCAGCGGACCGACGTCCATCGCCAGCTTCACCATGGCGGCCCCGCCACGGACGCCGGCCGACAAAGCCGGTACGCCGGGCCAGGCGCAGCCCGGTACCGGCGATGGCGGCCAGCGCTTCCTGCAGGTCACCTACGCCCCGGCGCGCTACCGCGACGACGAGGTGCTGTTCTGCGCAGTGCAGGACTGCACCGCGCAACAGACGCTGCAGGAACAGCTGCGCTCGGCGCAGCAGGCCACCGAGGCCATGATGCGCGTGCGCGCGACCTTCTTCGCCGCGATGAGCCACGAGATCCGCACGCCGCTGAACGCGCTGCTCGGTAACCTCGAGCTGCTGGCGCGCAGCAGCGGCCTGGAGGCACACGCTCCCCGGCTCCGGGCCCTGGATACCGCCGCCGAGGCGCTGCGGCGCATCGTCAACGATGTGCTGGACTTTTCCAAGATCGATGCCGGCAAGCTGAAGCTGGTCGACGAACCGTTCCGCCCCATTGATGCGCTGGAAAGCCTGGCGCTGACCTACGCGCCGATGGTGGCCGGCCGCGCCATCCGCTTCCACCTGCATCTGTCGCCTTCGCTGGACGTGGAAGTCATTGGCGACCGCACGCGGCTGGTGCAGGTGATCAACAACCTGCTGAACAACGCCTTCAAGTTCACCGCCACCGGCCGCATCACGCTGAGCGGCGAAATCCGCCAGGACGAGCACGGCGTGCAGCGGCTGGCCTGCCGTGTCAGCGATTCAGGCATCGGCATGCCGCCGTCGCTGGTGGCGCGCGTGTTCCAGCCCTTCGTGCAGGGCGATACCGTGACCGCCAGCCGCTACGGCGGCACTGGCCTGGGGCTGTCGATCTGCGCCCGGCTGTGCGAGCTGATGGGCGGCAGCATCGCCGTGGACAGCGTGCCGGACGTGGGCAGCGCCTTCACGGTCTCGGTGCCGCTGCCGCCGTCCCCGTGCGCGCAGCAGGCACCCGCACCCGCCGCCGGCGCGCGGCGCGGGGACGTGATGGTGCTGTGCCAGGATGCGCGCACCGGCGAATGCCTCGAGGCCTGCCTCAATGCGGCGGGCTGGCACGCCAATGTGCCGGGGTCGCTGGCGGCGGCGCAGGAGACCCTGCATTTCAAGGTGCCCGAGGCCATTGTCGCCACCGATGAGTATCCGCTGGCAACGCTGGCCGGCCTGCGCGAAGCCGCGGCGGTCCCCGTGGTATGGGTGACGCTGGAAGGCCCGCATCGCCCGCGGCAGCCCGGCCCCGGCATCCTCGAAGTCACGGCATTCAGCCACCGTGCGCTGCTCGACTGCGTGGCGCTGGCGGCGGACAGCGCCGCCCCGGCGCTTGCGCCAGCGCCGGGCAATGCCCCGCCGCAAGCCCGGGCGGCGCAGGCGCTTCCCGGCCCGGCCAGGCCCGCGCCGACGATCCTTGTCGCCGAGGACAATCCCCTGAACCAGACCCTGATCACCGAGCAGCTGCAGACCCTTGGCTGCCAGCCGATCGTCGTCGGCAACGGCAAGCAGGCACTGGCGGTGCTGGAAACCACGCGCGTCGACGTGGTGCTGACCGATATCCACATGCCGGTGATGGATGGCCACCAGTTGCTGGCCGCAGTGCGCGCGCAACATCGCGGCGTGCCGGTGCTCGCCTTCAGCGCGTTGACGCGCAGCGAGTCGTCCGGGGACTGGAGCCAGCACGGCTTCTCCGGATACGTTGCCAAGCCGGCGTCGCTGCAGGACTTGCGAGCATGTCTGCGCGGCGTGGTGGGGCTGGACTACCCTGGGGCCGACGCCCCGGCGGAAGCCCGCGCCGATTCCGAGGATGGCGAGGACGGCGACGATCCCGACGACCGCCGCCGCTACGAAGCCATGCTGCGCGGGGAGCTGCGGCACGACCTGCCGAAGCTCGCCGACATCATGGCACGGCACGACCTGGCGGCACTGCACGAGTGGACACACTGCACCGCGGGCGCTTTCATGATCGTGCGCCGCCAGTCCATCGTCAGCGAGTGCCGTGCGCTGGAGGCACTGTGCGCCACGTCCGCGTGCTGGAGCCCGGCGGTCGCCGCCGCGGCCAGCGCGTTGCACGCGCGGCTGCGCGACTATGCGCAGGCGCACCCGGAGTCGGCGCAGGCCGGATAAAGGCAAGCCCTCCTACCACAATTAGCGGATTTGCGAGCACCGCCACGCGGGACGATAATGGCGAAGCCGCGCCCTGGCCGCTACCCCTGGCCATTCCTGGCGCGGCATTGTCTTCAATGTCTCCCCCATGCAGCCAGAACAAGGCCTCCCCCAGCCACAGCGCACCTGGGCGATCCTCACCGTTTTCTGCGGCCTGGTCATGGCCGTGCTCGATGGCTCGATCGCCAATATCGCCCTGCCTTCGATCGCGCGCGAGCTGCACTCCAACCCGGCCAGCACAATCTGGGTCGTCAACGCCTACCAGCTCACGGTGACCGTGTGCCTGCTGCCGCTCTCCTCGCTGGGCGACATCCTGGGCTACAAGCGCGTGTACCGTGCGGGACTCGCCACCTTCCTGGTGGGCTCGCTACTGTGCGCGCTGGCGGTCAACCTGCCGATGCTGGTGGCCGCGCGCGTGTTGCAGGGCATCGGCGGGGCCGGCATCATGAGCGTCAACACCGCGCTGGTGCGGTATATCTATCCGCCCACGAAGCTGGGCCGCGGCATCGGGCTGAATGCGCTGGTGGTCGGCGTGACCATCGCCGTGGGCCCGTCGCTGGGGGCGCTGATCCTGGCAGTGGCAAGCTGGCAGTGGCTGTTCGCGGTCAACGTGCCGGTGGCGATCTTCGCGCTGGTGCTGAGCCGCAGCGCGTTGCCGGCAACGCCGCCGCAGCCGCACGACTTCGACTATCCCAGCGCACTGTTGTCGGCGCTGGTGTTTGGCATGTTTATCCTCAGCGTGGACGGGATGGGCCACCCCGGCTGGCGCGCCGCCGGCGCGGCCGGGCTGGCCATGGCCGTGGTGCTGGGATGGCTGCTGGTGCGGCGCCAGCGCGGGCGGGCGGCGCCGCTGGTGCCGGTGGACCTGTTCCGCAGCCGGGCTTTCACGCTGGCGGTGGGCACGTCGTTCTGCTCGTTCATGACGCAGATGCTCTCCTTTGTGGCGCTGCCCTTCTACCTCGAATACCAGCTTGGCCGCTCGTTGCATGAAACCGGGCTGCTGATCACGCCGTGGCCGGTAATGGTCGCCGTGATGGCGGCGTTATCGGGCCGGCTGTCGGACCGCTATCCGGCCAGCATCCTGGCCGGAGTCGGCCTGGGCATGCTGGCCGGCGGGCTGGTCGGGCTGGCGACGTTGGGTCCGGATGCCAGCAGCCTGGACATTGCCTGGCGCATGGCGATGTGCGGCACGGGCTTCGGTTTTTTCCAGTCGCCCAACAACCGCGCCATGATCGGCGCCACGCCGCCGCAGCGCAGCGGCGGCGCCAGCGGGGCGCAGGCGACCACGCGCTTGCTGGGACAGACCACCGGCACTGCGGTGGTGGCGCTGCTGTTCAGTCTGGCGCCGACCGGGGCGGCGCGCATCGCGTTGTACGTGGCGGCGGTGGTGGCGACGCTGGGGGCGGTCATCAGCCTGAGCCGGTTGCGCGATGCGAATGGCGTCGAGCCTGCGCGCACGGCGGTGGAGCCAGACGCTTAGGGCTTTCGCTCGCGGATGGCCGTCCCGATCCCGACGGTTTGCTCCCCTCTCCCGCCTGCGGGAGAGGGGGCACACAGTCGGCATGCGAAGACCGTTTCGTTACTCCGCCTTCGCCCCCGACTCCTTCACCACCCTGGCCCACTTCGCAATCTCCGCGCGCTGGTAGGACGCCAGCTTCTCCGGCGTGCCCAGGATCGGATCCAGCCCCAGCGTCTTCAGCTTGGCCTGCACATCCGGCAGCGTAAAGATGCGGTTGAGCTCGGCGTTGAGCCTGGCCACCACATCCTGCGGCGTATTAGCCGGCGCAAACACCGCGAACCATGAATCCGCTTCAAAGCCCGGCAGGCCCTGCTCTGCCAGCGTCGGGATATCCGGCGCCGAGGCCGAACGCTTTGCGCTGGTGATACCCAGCGCGCGCAGCTTGCCTTCGCGCACCACCGGCAGCGCCGATGGCAGGTTGTCAAACATCATCGTGATATGGCCGCCGAGCAGGTCGGGGATGGCCATGGCGCGGCCCTTGTAGGGCACGTGCGTGATCTTGACCCCGGCCATCGAATTGAACATCTCGCCCGCCACGTGCGGCGAGGTGCCGACGCCGGGTGTGCCAAAGGTGAGCGCGCCGGGCCTGGTCTTGGCCAGTGCGATCAGCTCGGCCACGTTCTTCGCCGGCACGCCGGGATTGACCACCAGCACATTGGGCGTCGAGGCGATCAGCATGACCGGCGCGAAGTCCTTGACCATGTCGTACTGCATCTTGCTGTACAGCGCGCCGTTGATCGAATGCGTGCCCACGGTGCCCAGCGCCAGCGTATAGCCGTCGGCCGGCGCGTGTGCCACCGCTTCGGCGCCGATATTGCCGCCCGCGCCCGGCTTGTTGTCCACGATCACGGGCTGGCCCCACGACGGTGAGATCTTCTCCGAGACGATGCGCGCCAGCGTGTCGGGCGCGCCGCCAGTCGGAAAGCCGACCACGATCCGGATCGGCTTGGCGGGCCAGGTTTGCGCGAGCGCTGGGGCCGTGCTGACCAGCGCGGAAGTGACAAGCATTGCCGCGGCAAGGGTGCCGAAACGCATGGGTGCTCCTCCTGTTGCCGGCGGCTGCGTGGCCGCCCGCTATGTGAAGACGGCGGCCACTGCCGCCGTCTGAACCTGCCACGCCCTACACTGCGATGCCGCCGAACTCCTGCATCACCTTGTCATGCAGGCGCCGCATGCCGCGCAGCCAGCGGTCGTAGTCCTGGCCCTTGCGGCGATAGTACTCAAGCACCTCGGGGTGCGGCAAGATCAGGAAGCGTTCGTCGGCCACGCCCTCCAGCGTCACCACCGCCACGTGCTCGGCGGTGACCGAGCCCTCTTGCAGGAAGCCCTTGCGCTCGCCCTTCTCGCCGAACAGCATATTGGTCTGCACGCCTTGCGGGCAGATGCAGCTGACCTTGATGCCGCGGTCGCCGTAGGTGATCGACAGCCACTCCGCAAACCCGATCGCCGCATGCTTGGTCACCGCATACGGCGCCGAGCCGATCTGCGACAGCAGGCCCGCGGCCGACACCGTGTTGACGAAGTAGCCGTCGCCGCGCTCGAGCATCTGCGGCAGCACCGCGCGCGCCGCGTGGATATGCGCCATCACGTTGATTTCCCAGATGCGCTGCCAGTCGTCGGCGCTCGCCTCCAGGCCCTTGCGCAGGATGATGCCGGCGTTGGAGCAGAAGATGTCGACCTGGCCGAAGCGGCGCGTGGCCTCGTCGGCCAGGCCCTGCACCGCGGCGGCATCGGCTACGTCGACTGGCTGCGCGAACACCTGGCATGCGGGCGCCGCGGCCTCGACCTCGGCGGCGACCTGCGCGGCGCCGTCCGCATTCAGGTCGGCCACGGCCACGCCGCGCGCGCCGGCCTGGGCAAAAGCCAGCGCCAGCGCACGGCCGATACCGGTGGCGGCGCCGGTCACCACAATGGTCTTGTTGCGTACTTCCATGGGTTGTCTCCTCGTTAATTTGGGATGGCCGCGTCAGTCGTGGGAGGCGCGGGCGCAGGTATCGGCGTCGGGCGCGGGCGCAGACGCAACGCGGGCCGACGCGCGCGCACCGCCCGGCTGCCACAGGCGCGCCTGCAGCGTCTCGGCCAGTTCGCGGATGCGCGGGCCCAGGTTGCTTTCCAGGATTTCCGGCGACAGCCGCGTCGCGGCGCCGCCGATATTCAGCGCCAGCACTTCGCTGCTGCCGGCCAGCCGCAGCGGCGCGGCGGCGCCGCTGACGGTGCGGTCCCATTCGGCATGCGCCACGCAGAAGCCGCGCCGCGCGTGGTCGCGCAGCGCGCGTTCGATGCCGGCGCGCACGCCGGGCCAGCGCGCGCCGTAGTGCCGCGCCAGCTCCGCCAGCGCGGCCTCGCGGTGATCGGCATCGAGCCCCGCCAGCCAGGCGCGGCCGATCGCCGAGGTTGCCATCGGCAGGCGCGCGCCCGGCGCCAGCCGGATCACCAGCGCGCCGCGCGGCTGGCAGCTTTCCAGGTAGACCATGGCGTGCCGGTCAGGGATCGCCAGCGCCACCGTGCAATCGGTGGCAAATGCCAGCGATTGCATCAGCGGCTGCGCGATCTCGCGGATGCCGGCGCCGCCCACATAGCGGTGGCCGAGCACCATCGCGCCCTGCCCCAGCCGGTACTTCTCGATTGCCTCGATATAGGTCAGGTAGCCGAGCGTGGCCAGCGTATAGGTGAGGCGCGACACGGTCGGGCGCGGGATGCCGGTGCGCCGCGACAGCTCGGCATTGCCCAGGTAGTCGTCCTGCGGCCCGAAGGCGCGCAGCAGCTCCATGCCGCGCGCCAGCGCCGTGACGAAGTTGCGGTCGTCGGCGCACCCGGGGCCCGCCTGCGCGTCGGCCGGCACCAGCGTGTGCGCGGCGTCGGGCGGTGGCATGGGGATGGTGGTGGTGCGCTTCATTGGCAGGGTGTCAGCAAGAGAACATTAGATAGCAGCTTCCTGCCCGCACCAGGCACCGCTATGTAGCGAAAACATAGGGGTTATATGCGCCGTCGATGACAGCGGGTAGGCCCGCTCGGGACTTACCCGGAGGGCCACGGCGCGCTATTTCGCTGTGCGGAATACTCGGCCGCTTTCCTTGACGATGCCGCGAAGCCTATGCAACAGTCGGTGAAAACGAACGACCGTGCGGGAACCTTCCCGACACCTCGTCACCGGTTCGCAACGCCACCGTCCAGGCCGACGCGGCCCGCGATCCGGCTTGCCGGGCGGCCATCGCGCCGCATCGCACAGGAGACAGCCATGCAGCATCTGCAACACGCATCTGCGCACCCGCACCGTGACAGCCACGGCGCGCTTCCGGCCACGGTACCCCGCCCGCGCAGCGGCACGCGCGCACCGGCCCCGCCGCCCGCCTGATCCTCGCTCCCCGATTTCCTGCCGTGGCCGCGCCTGGCGCCGCCGCGACGGAGCACGCCCGGCCCTTGCCGGCGCGTACCTGGTTTCCCACGATTCGCGAACCGCACGAGGTACCCCTGTGGCATTGTTCCTTCAACAGATCCTGAACGGCCTGACGCTGGGCGGCGTGTACAGCCTGGTGGCGCTTGGCCTGACGCTGGTCTACGGCATCCTGCACGTGCCCAACTTCGCGCACGGCGCGTTCTACATGGCCGGCGCCTACGTGTCGTACTACCTGATGACATCGCTCGGCGTGAACTACTGGCTGGCGATGCTGGGCGCGGCGCTGGTGGTGGCGGTGCTATCGATGCTGGCCGACCGGCTGGTGTTCCACCCGCTGCGCAACTCGCCCGAGTTGCACGACATGATTGCGGCGATCGGCATCCTGCTGTTCCTGGAAGCCGGTGCGCAGGCGCTGTGGGGTGCTGACTTCCACCGCATGCCGACGCCGTACGGCCAGATCGTCGATGTCTTCGGCCTGACCGCGCCGCTGCAGCGCCTGCTGATCATCGGCGCCGCGTTTGCGCTGATGGTGCTGCTGCACCTGTTCCTCACGCGCACCATGACCGGCGCCACCATCATGGCGATGGCGCAGAACCGCGAGGGCGCGGCGCTGGTCGGCATCGATGCCACGCGCGTGACGCTGTTGGTCTTCGCCATCTCCGGCGCACTCGCCGCGATCGCCGCCACGCTGTACGCGCCGATCAACCTGGTCTACCCCAGCATGGGCAACCTGGTAATCACCAAGGCCTTCGTCATCATCATCCTGGGCGGCATGGGCAGCATCCCCGGTGCCATCGTCGGCGGACTGATCATCGGCATGGCCGAGAGCTTCGGCGGCTTCTACGTATCCACCGACTACAAGGACATCATCGCCTTCGTGCTGCTAGTGGTGATCCTGTCGATCCGGCCGCAGGGCCTGTTTGCCGGCAAGACGGCCTGAGGAGCACAACACAATGAAAGCACTGCAAGGAAAAACCGGCTGGATGCTGCTTCTGGCACTGGCCATCGCCTTCCCGCTGATCACGCCCAACAGCTACTACCTGACCGTGATGACGCTGGCATTCATCTATGCCATCGCCACGCTGGGGCTGAACCTGATCACCGGCTATACCGGCCAGCTCAACCTGGCGCACGGCGGCTTCATGGCGATCGGCGCCTATACGCTGGGCATCCTGACCGTGGACCACCAGGTGCCGTTCTGGCTGGCGTTCGTGCTGGCCGGCGTGGTCTGCATGGTGCTGGGCTATGTGGTCGGCGTGGTGTCGCTGCGGCTCAAGGGCCATTACTTCTCGATCTTCACCATGTGCATCGGCTACATCATCTACCTGCTGATCGAGAAATGGGAAAGCCTGACGCACGGCACGGTGGGGCTGATCGGCATCCCGGTGCCCGCGGCGATCGGACCGCTCGCCTTCGACAGCGTGCAGGCGCAGTACTACCTGGTGCTGTGCTTCCTGGCCATCGGCACCTTCCTGATGCACCGCATCGTCACCTCGCTGCTGGGCCGCAGCTTCATGGCCGTGCGCAACAGCGATGCGCTGGCCGAGGCGCTGGGCATCAACCTGAGGCGCACCAAGGTGCTGTCGTTCGTGCTGTCGGTCGGCTATGCGGGCTTTGCCGGCGCGTTGTATGCCGGGCAGGTGCGCTTCCTGGGGCCGGACATCGCCCGCACCGACCTGACCTTCGACATGGTGATGTCGATGCTGGTGGGCGGCATCGGCACGATCTTCGGGCCACTGCTGGGCGCGGTGCTGGTGCCGTGGATCACGCAATCGCTGCAGTTCATGCAGGACTACCGCATGCTGGTGTTCGGCCCGGTGCTGATCCTGCTGATCATCTTCGTCCCGGATGGCATCGTGGGTTCCTACCTGAAGAAGCAGGCGCGCAAGGCCGCCGCCGCGCGGCGCGGCAAGCTGGCGCAGAACGCCCCGTCTGCCAGCCCCCCCGCCGTTTCCACCACCCGCGCCGGAGCCGACCATGCTTGAGATCCGCAACCTGACCAGGAAATTCGGCGGCCTGACCGCGGTGCACGATGTCTCGGTGACCTTTGAGCCAGGGCATATCAACGCCATCATCGGCCCCAACGGCGCCGGCAAGACCACCTTCTTCAACCTGGTGGCGGGCACGCATGCGCCCAGCTCCGGCCAGATCCTGTTCAAGGGCCGGGACATCGCCGGCCTGCGCGCGGACCAGATCGCGCGCCTCGGCGTGGCCCGCACCTTCCAGGCCACCGCGCTGTTCGACCGCGCCACGGTACTGGACAACCTGATCGTCGGCCACCGGCTGCGCACCCACTCCGGCCTGCGCGACGTGCTGTTCAACACGCGCCGGCTGCGCGACGAGGAGCGCCTGTGCCGCGACAAGGCCGAAGCCGCGCTGGACTTCGTCGGCCTGTCGCACCTGGCGCACGAGGTCGCGGCCGATATCACGCAGGAGGCGCGCAAGCGCGTGGCGTTTGCGCTGGCGCTCGCCACAGACCCGGAACTGCTGCTGCTCGATGAACCCGCCGGCGGTGTCAACCCGGAAGAGACCGTGGGCCTGGCCGAGCTGATCCGCAAGATGGTGCGCCATGGCAAGACCGTCTGCCTGATCGAACACAAGATGGACATGATCATGCGCCTGGCCGACAAGATCATGGTGCTGAACTACGGCGAGAAGATCGCCGAAGGCACGCCCGCGCAGATCCAGCAGGATCCGCATGTCATCGAGGCTTACCTGGGAGCCGACCATGTTGCAGCTTGAACGCGTCTCGCTGTCGTACGGGAGCTTCCGCGCCCTGGACAACATCACCCTGCACGCCGGCGCCGGCGAGCTGGTGGTGCTGCTGGGCGCCAACGGCGCCGGCAAGAGCTCGATCTTCCTGGCGATGAGCGCGATCCACCGCATCAGCGGCGGCAGCATGCGCTTCGACGGGCGCGAGCTGTCGGGCATGAAGCCGTCGCAGATCGTGCAGGCCGGGCTGGTGCACTGCCCGGAAGGCCGCAAGCTGTTCCCGGCGATGAGCGTGGAGAAGAACCTGGTGCTGGGTGCCTATGTGCACCGGCGCGACGGCGCGGGCATCCGCAAGACGCTGGAGGAGGTCTATGAACTGTTCCCGATCCTGCGGCAGAAGAAGGACGATCCGGCTGGCTCGCTGTCCGGCGGACAGCAGCAGATGGTGGCGCTGGGACGCGCGCTGATGAGCCGGCCGCGCGCGCTGCTGCTCGACGAGCCGTCGCTGGGGCTGGCGCCGCTGGTGGTCAAGCAGATGTTCGAGATCATCCAGCGCATCAACCGCGCGGGCACCACGGTGCTGCTGGCGGAGCAGAACGCGTATGCGGCGCTGGGCATCGCGCATCGCGCCTATGTGATCGAGAGCGGGCGCATCGTGATGGAGGGGGATCGGGATACGTTGCTGAGGGATGAGGGGATACGGAAGGCGTATATCGGAGGGTAGGGCTGGCGGGTGTCGTCGCACCACGCCGCATTCCATCCCGAATGTGTGCTCCCTCTCCCGCGTGCGGGAGAGGGTTGGGGTGAGGGCCGGGCGTGCATGACAAAGTTCAGGCCAGTGGTATGCCAGCGCCTGCCCTCACCCCCTGCCCCTCTCCCGCAGGCGGGAGAGGGGAGCAAACCGAGCGGTCGTCAACGGATAGCAGACATAACAAGCGCAGTACTTTCAGGAGACAAGACAATGCAACACAACCTCATGCGCCGTATCTTCCCGCTGGCCGCCACCGCTGTGGCCGCCATGCTGGCCTCGGGCGGCGCGCTGGCGCAGGAAGTGGTCAAGATCGGCTATACCGGCCCGCTGTCGGGCGGCGCCGCGCTGTATGGCAAGAACGTACTGTCGGGCGTGCAGATGGCCGTGGACGAGATCAACGCCTCCGGGCTCGAGGTCAAGGGCAAGAAGGTCAAGCTCGAAGTCGTGGCGCTGGACGACAAGTACTCGCCCGCCGAAGCCGCCATCAACGGGCGCCGGCTGGTGCAGCAGCACAAGGCCCCGGCGATCTTCGTGCCGCACTCGGGCGGCATCTTCGCGCTGCAGGCCTTCAATGAGCAGGAGAAGTTCCTGGTGATGGCCTACTCCAGCGTGCCGCGCATCACCGACGCGGGCAACAAGCTGACCATCCGCATCCCGCCGGCCTACACCGGCTATATCGAGCCCTTTATCAAGGCGCAGATGAAGCGCTACGGCAAGAACGTGGCGCTGGCCCCGGCCGACCATGACTACGCCAAGGCCTGGGTGCAGGCCTTCACGCCGGCGTGGGAAGCGGCGGGCGGCAAGGTCGTGGCCAACAACCCGATGTCATACACCAAGGCGACCGACTTCTACAGCGGCGTGTCGCGCGCGATCAGCGAGAAGCCGGACGTGATGTTCGTCGGCGGCCCGTCGGAACCGACCGCGCTGGTGGTCAAGCAGGCGCGCGAACTGGGCTTCAAGGGCGGCTTTATCGTGATGGACCAGGCCAAGATGGACGAGATGGCCAGGGTCACCAACGGCCTGGGCATGCTGGAGGGCTCGATCGGCGTGCTGCCGCTGGTCAACGACAGCCGCCCGGCCGCGCAGAACTTCAACGCCAAATACAAGAAGCTGCATGACGGGCGCGATGCCACCACCGAGATGTCGCTGAACTACACCATGGTGTATGCGCTGGCCGGGGCGATGAAGCTGGCGGGCACCACCAGCGATGCCGCCGCGATCCGCGCGAAGATGCCGGATGCGGTGAAGGGGCTGGCCAGGGAGGTCAACCCGAACGAAGTCGATGGCATCGATGCCAAGGGTGGCTCGATGGCCGATACCGTGGTGGGCTGGGTGCAGAACGGCAAGATCTCGCAGGTGCGGCTTTCTGAACTGGCGAAGTAAGCCAGGCTGAGGCGCCGCCTGCGCGGCACCGGAAAAAACAAACCCCGGCAGGCCGCGAGGCTTGCCGGGGTTGATTTTTCTTGCTCTCCAGTCGTGCGTGCCCTACTGGCGGCGATCCCCGTCCCGTCCGTTACGCGCTTCGATCTGACCGCGCTCGTGCTGCGCACGCTGCTGTTGTTGTTGCTGCTGCTGCTGTTGCTGTTGCTGTTGTTGGCGCTGCTGCTGCTCCAACTGCTGCCGCTGCCGTTCCTGACGCTCCTGCATCTGCCGCTGCTGGTCCTGCTGGTGGCGCTGCTGCTCCTGCGCGGCCCGCTGCTGCTCATGGATCTGGCGCTGCTGTTCGGCCTGCTGGCGCTGCATGGCCTGCTGCCGCTGCTGCTCCTGCATCTGCCGCTGCTGTTCCATCTGCTGGCGCTGGACGGCCTGCGCCTGCGCCTGGGCCTGACGCTGCTGCGCTTCCTGCATCTGCATCTGACGCTGCTGCGCCTCCTGCATCTGCCGCTGCTGCTCGGCGCGCTGGCGCTGCATCTCCTGGCCCTGCCGCGCCTGCTCGGCCTGCTGGCGCTGCCGCTCCATCTGCTGGCGCTGCTGGTCGGCGGCCTGCCGCTGCTGCGCGTCGACCTGGCGCTGCTGCTCCATCTGCTGCCGTTGCGCATCCTGCGCCTGGCGCTGCCGCGCTTCCTGCATCTGCCGTTGTTGCTGCGCATCCTGCTGCTGGCGCTGCTGGGCGTCATGCATCTGCCGCTGTTGCTGGGCCTCCTGCATCTGACGCTGCTGCTGCGCATCCTGCTGCTGGCGCTGCTGGGCGTCATGCATCTGCCGCTGTTGCTGGGCCTCCTGCATCTGGCGCTGTTGCTCGAAGCGCTGGCGCTGCATGTCCTGCGACTGCCGCGCCGGATCGGGGCGATCCTGGCCATCGGCCCACTGGCGCGGCTGCGCGCGTTGTTGCTGTTCCTGCTGGCGACGGTCCATCGCCTCCTGCTGCTGCCGCTGAAATTCGCGCGCCTGCTGCTGCTCGCGCCCCTGCTGGCCCTGCCACTGGCGCTGCTGTTCCTGCTGACGGCGGTCCATCGCCTCCTGCTGCTGCCGCTGCAGTTCGCGCGCTTGCTGCTGCTCGCGCCCCTGCTGGCCCTGCCACTGGACCTGCTGCTCCTGCTGACGGCGGTCCATCGCTTCCTGCTGCTGCCGCTGCAGTTCGCGCGCCTGCTGCTGGCCGTCTTGCCCCTGCCGCTGCTGCCGCTGCATCGCTTCCTGCTGCTGCCGCTGCATCTCCGGCAGCTGCCGTTGCTGGTCGCGCAGCGCGCGTTGCTGTTCCATCTGCTGGCGCTGCAGCGCCTGCTGCTGTTCGCGCTGCATGCCCTGCGACTGCCGTTGCGCGTCGGGTGTGCCCGGCTGGCCGGCGAAGCCGCGGGCCTCGTCTGGCCGGTTGCTGAAGCCGCGGCCATTGCCGCGCCACGGCTCGCCCGGCGCACCCGCATTGCCGCGATCGCGCGCGGCCATGGCGGCCTGGCTCATGCGCACCTCGGGCGCCGGGCGCGCGTCGGCGCGACCGGGACGCCCGCGCTCGCCCCGATCCACGCGTTCGCCGCGCCAGGCCGGCCCCGCGCCGGGAACGACCCCGCCCTCGCGCGCAAAGCGCCGTGCCAGGTCGTCCGTGGCGGGCCGGCCCGGCGGGAGCGCGGCGATGGCCTGGCGGTCGAAGCCATGCCGGGCCTGCGGCGGCAGCGGCCGCACCGGGGCCGCTCCCAGCAGGCTGCTCTTGACCGGCGCCACCGGCGGTCCGCCGCGGGCCTCGCCCGTCGGCAGGTTGCGCCATTCCTCGCGGTGCATGCCGCGCACCGGCCGGCCCTCGACGAAGTTGCGCGCCGGCATGCCGGTGATCGCGCCCGGCACGTTGCGGTTGGCATAGGGTCCGGGCCGGCGGTCTCCCATCACGATGTTGTTGACGGTCACGCGGTTGATGCGCGCCACATAGGTCGGGCTGGCGCGATAGACCGGCCGGTACGCATCGCGCGGCCCCAGCGGGTACCAGGCCACGCCAGGGGCGTTGCCGACGCGCACATTCCAGTGCGGGCCGCCGCCGCCGACAAACGCGACCACCGCGGGGGCGTAGCACGGACGCGGCACGCGCGGCCCCGGCACCCAGCCCCAGCGCGTCCCGACATAAGCCCAGCGGCCGTAGTGCGAGGGCGCGAAGCCCCAGGGCGCATCGTCGATCCAGGTCCAGCCCCATGGCGCGATCCAGACCCAATGCCCGACGCTGTAGGGCGCCCAGCCCGCGCTGACCACGCGCGGGAACCAGACCGCGCCGTAGCCGGGGTCTTCCTGCCAGTCGCCGTAGTCGTCCAGCGCGGCATAGCCCGGCATCTCGCGCGGCAAGTAGCGCGCCGACGGCGAGGCGTCCTCGCGCGCATCGCGGGCCGCGGTCCAGCGGTCGAACGCGTCTTCGGGCGCGCCGCCGCCGCCCGCATCGGCCAGGTCGGTGCCGGCAAAGCGCATGCGGTCGCCCCGCTGCATTTCGATCGAGCGGCTGTCGCCGTAGACCACCGCGCTGCCGTGGCGCATGGTCACGGTGGTGGTGCTGCCGTCGGGCGCGACGTCAAGGCGGTAGTCGCCCGGCTCGCGCGGCACGAAGGCCAGGTTGGGGGTATCCACCTCCACGGTCTGGTCCTGCGGCAGCGCGCGCACGCGCAGTTGCAGCGTGCCCTGGGTCAGCTTGACCTGCGTGGTGTTGTCGTCCAGGTTCAGGATGCTGGCCGCGGTCGGGCCGGCCATCCGGATCGCTACGGTGCCGGCGTGCAGTTCGGCGCGCCCGCCCGCGTCGAGCCAGAGCCGGTCGCCGGTGGTGACCGGGCGGTTCAGGCCGGTGGCGGCCCAGTCGTCAGAGCCCGCGGGCGCAAAGCTCAGGTTGCCGTCGACGGCGGTCAGCGTGGCGATGCGAGAGGACGGGTCGAGCTGCCGCACCGACGCGTCGGCCACCGGTGCATCGAGGTAGGCCTCACCCGGCGCGGGGCCGGGCACCTGAGCCAGTGCAGCAGCCGCCACGGCCAGGCCGGCCGCCGCAGCCAGCGCGATCAGGGCCAGCCGGGCGCGCCTTGCGCTGCGGGAACCGGCGCCAGGAGAATCGAAAGAATCGCGGGAAGGATCGAACATGGATGTCGGAATCGGGACAGGACGCTTCAGGGCGCGCCCGCCAGCGGCGTCCGTCACCCTATTGTCACCATACATGGCGGCGGGCGCGACGGCACGGGCGGCCCCGGCGGACTTTGTAAGGTTGTATTTCGCCATGCGGCAATGCAATGCGCACCGCGTGCCGGCAGCAGGCAGGCTGCGGGCGGCTGGCCGGTCAGCGGCCACGCCGGCTGCTCGCGGCACCCGTCAAAGGTGGAAACAACTCTGTCGCGGCGCGCAGGCCGGCAAGGGTTTTCCCGGAGGGTATCGGCTCAGCCTCCCGCCTGCTCGCGCAGGCGTCGGGTCAGCTGCTCGGCCGGCATCGGGCGGCCATACAGGTAGCCCTGTGCCTCATGGCATCCGTTGACCAGCAGGAAGTCGCGCTGCTCGGCGGTCTCCACGCCTTCGGCCACCACGCCGATGTGCAGGCTCGCACCCACGCTGATCACCGAGCGCACGATCGCCGCATCGACCGGGTCTTGGGTCACGTTGCGGATAAAGGATTGGTCGATCTTGAGCCGGTCCACCGGGAACGACTTGAGGAAGCTGAGCGAGGCATAGCCCGTGCCGAAGTCGTCGCAGGTCAGCGTCACGCCGTCGCGGCGCAGCGCCTGCAGCTGGTCCGAGACCTCGTCGCCCTGCTGCAGCGCGATGGTTTCGGTGATCTCGATCTCCAGGCAGTCGGGCGCCAGTTCGAGCGCGCGCAGCACGTGGCGCACCTCGGTCAGCAGGCGGCTTTCGGACAGCTGCGCGGCAAACAGGTTGATCGCCACGCGCGGCGGCTGCGAGAAGGCGAGCGACCAGGCGCGCGCCTGCGCGCACGCGGTCTGCAGCAGCCACATGCCGACATCGCTGGCGATACTGCTGGCGGCCAGTGCATCGATAAAGGCGGCAGGCGTCAGCAGCCCGCGGGTCGGATGGCGCCAGCGCATCAGCGCCTCGGCGCCGCGGATGCGGCCGTCGCGCAGATCCACCTGCGGCTGGTACAGCAGCTCGAACTGGCGTTGCGCATAGGCTTCGTGCAGCGCCTGCACCAGCGACAGCCGCAGGCTCACGTCCGAGCGCATCTGCGGCTTGAAGAAGCGGATGGTGCGGCCGCCATCGTGCTTGGCGCGTGCCAGCGCCAGGCTGGCGGCGGCCAGCACGTCGGAACCCTGTTCGCCGGCAGCGGGGATCACGCAGGCGCCGATGCTGGCCAGCACATGGTGGCGCCGGCCATCCTGCTCGTGCGGGGACGACAGCATCGACAGGATCGCGGCGCCGACATGGCGCACCAGCGTGGGATCGGAAATGGAGGGCAACAGCACGCCGAACTCGTCGCTGCCAACGCGGCCGATGGCGGCGTCGCGGGGAGAGGCGTCGCGCAGGCGCCGGGCCACGCGCTGCAGGATGATGTCGCCTTCGACATGGCCGTGCATGTCATTGAAGGCCCGGAAGTCGTCGATACCGATGAGCAGCAAAGCACAGCGGGGCACCGCCTCGCTGCGCAGGCGTGCCTCCAGCCGCTTCAGAAATCCCTGGCGATTGTCAACGCCGGTCAGCGGATCGAGATCCGAGCCTGGCGAGGCGCCAGTCGCCTTCGCCCCCGACTTGGCCACCATCCCTGCCCCATCTGTAATTGTCGACATTGTTACCCGCACGCAATTTAGCAAGTGTGACGAAAACTTGGAAAAAATCAAGCAGTTCCGATTTGCGCGCAAACGGCAATGCAGCGGCGCAACGCTGGCCGTGCGGCGCGGGCCCTGCGCGTTGAATTGGCACCCGGGTTGCAGTACCCTACCGCGCATCGAGCCGCGCCCGGGCCGCGCCCCGCCCGGGCGCGGCAGCCAATGCGGTGATGCGGGCAACGGCCTCCTGAACAAGAAACATAACCGGGACTTCACCGTGAACCAATGGACCATCCGCACGCGCATCCTGGCAAGCTTCTCGCTGATCCTGCTTGTCATGGCCCTGATGGGGGTTATCTCCTATACCCGCCTGAACGCGATTGAACGCGGTACCGAGATCTTGCTGAAAGACGCGCTGCCCGGGCTGACCTACAGCACCGGCATCCGCGGCATCTGGGGCGAGCGCTACGTGCTGGTCTGGGAGATCGCCACCGCGCCAACCGAGGCCGAACGGCGCGACTTCATGCAGCAGGGCCAGGACGTGGCGAGCCGGCTGGACAAGCTCGAACAGCAGTACGAGACCTCGATCCTGCGCGACGAGGACCGCGCCGGCTTCAAGACCTATCGCGATGCGCGCGCGCAATACGAACAGGCCGTCCAGGCCCTGGGCCGTCCGGGTGAATGGAATGCGGCCACGGCCACGGCGGCATTGCGCGGCGACATCCACACGCGCTGGGTCGCGGCACGCACTGCCGCGCAACAGCTGGTGGACGACAACAACACCATCAGTACGCGCTCGGCGCGCGCCATCGAGGACGCCGTCGATGCCGCCAAGATCGGCATCGAGGCCGCGCTGGCCGCGGCCGTGGTTGTCGCCGTGATCGCAGGCTACCTGCTGCTGCGCGCGATCACCGTGCCGATGCAGTCCATCGTCAGCCTGCTGACCGGCATCCGCGGCGGCGACCTGCGGCTGCGCATGGCGCTGCGCCGCAAGGATGAATTCCAGGAGGTCGAGGAAGGCTTCAACCAGATGACCGGCGAACTGACCTCGCTGGTCGGACAGGCGCAGCGCACCGCGATCCAGGTCACCACCTCGGTCAACGAGATCGCCGCCACCGCGCGCCAGCAGCAGGCCACCGCCACCGAGACCGCGGCTACCACCACGGAGATCGGCGCCACCTCGCGCGAGATCTCCGCCACCGCGCGCGACCTGGTGCGCACCATCCATGAAGTCTCCAGCGCCGCCGAGCAGACCGCGGGGCTGGCCGGCACCGGGCAGGTCGGCCTGTCGCGCATGGAAGGCACCATGCAACATGTGATGGACGCCGCCGGCTCGGTCAACACCAAGCTCGCCACGCTTAATGAAAAGGCCGGCAATATCAACCAGGTGGTAACCACTATTGCCAAGGTGGCCGACCAGACCAACCTGCTGTCGCTAAACGCCGCCATCGAGGCGGAGAAGGCCGGCGAATACGGCCGCGGCTTCTCGGTGGTGGCCACCGAGATCCGCCGCCTGGCCGACCAGACCGCCGTGGCCACTTACGATATCGAGCAGATGGTGCGCGAGATCCAGTCCGCCGTTTCGGCGGGCGTGATGGGCATGGACAAGTTCTCGGAGGAAGTGCGCCGCGGCATGTCCGATGTCACCCAGGTGGGTGACCAGCTCTCGCAGATCATCGCGCAGGTGCAGTCGCTGGCGCCGCGCGTGCAGATGGTCAGCGAAGGCATGCAGGCCCAGGCCGGCGGCGCCGAGCAGATCAACCAGGCGCTGATGCAGCTGTCCGAGGCCGCGCAGCAGACCGTGGATTCGCTGCGGCAATCGAGCCAGGCGATCGACGAACTGACGCTGGTGGCCAACGATCTGCGCAGCGGCGTGTCGCGCTTCAAGGTCTAGGCGCTGACGGCTTCCACGCTACTGCGCCCCAAGCCTCGCGCGCTGCCACCATGAAACTGTTCCTGCTGTTCCGCCTCGGCCATGACCACTATGCAATCGATACCGCCGAGATCGCCGAGGTGCTGCCGCTGGTGCGCCTGAAGCAGGTCCCCGGCGCGCCGGCATGGGTCGCGGGCATGATGCAGCGGCGCGGCCAGCCGGTGCCGGTGATCGACCTGCCGGCGCTGGCCACCGGCGTGCCGGCGGCGCTGCGCACCAGCACGCGCACGGTGCTGGTCCATTACCGCCGCCATGAGGGTGAGGCGCCACGGCTGCTGGGACTGCGGCTGGAATCCGCCACGCAGACCCTGCGCTGCCCGGCGGAGTCGTTTGTCGATGGCGGCATTGCCGGCGCCAGCCCGCGCTACCTCGGGCCGGTACGGCAGGACCAACGCGGCCTGGTGCAGTGGGTGCGCATCGGCGCCCTGCTGCCGGACGAGATTCATGCGATGTTGTTCGCCGACACCGCCCGGGAGGCCGCATCATGAGCACTGCCGCGCACATCGAGGCCCTGCTCAAGCAACGCATCGGCCTGGACGCCGGCTCGATCGGCACCGGCGCCGTGGAGCGCGCCGTGCGCGAGCGCAGCCAGGCCTTGCACGCGCCCGACACCCAGGCGTACTGGAACCTGCTGCACGGCAAAGCCGACGAAATGCAGGCGCTGATCGAAGCCGTGGTGGTGCCGGAAACCTGGTTCTTCCGCCATCGCGAAGCCTTGCTGGCGCTGGGCCGCTTTGCCGCCGAGCGCGCGCTTGCCGACACCCAGCGCACGCTGCGCGTGCTGAGCCTGCCCTGCTCCACTGGAGAAGAACCCTATTCGATCGCGATGGCCATGCTCGATGCCGGCGTGCCGCCCGGGCGCTTCCGCATCGACGCGGTCGACATCAGTGCCCGCGCCCTGGCGCGCGCGGGCCAGGGCGAATATGGGTCCAACGCCTTCCGCGGGGCGCCGCTGGATTTCCGCGACCGCTATTTCATCGCCACGCCAACCGGCTACACGCTGGATCCGCGCGTGCGCGCGCAGGTGCGGCTGCTGCAGGGCAACCTGGTCGAGCCCGGCCTGCTGGCGGGCGAGCCGCCCTATGACTTCGTGTTCTGCCGCAACCTGCTGATCTACTTCGATGCGGCGGAACAGCGGCGCGCGGTGCAGACGCTGGCGCGCCTGACCATGGCCGACGGGCTGCTCTTCGTCGGGCCCGCCGAGGCCAGCCTGCTCACTACGCAAGGGCTGGAGTCGGTGGGCGTGCCGCTCACTTTCGCCTTCCGCAAGCCGGACCCGGCGCGCACCGCGGCGACGCGGGCATCGGTGTCGACCTCCGCGCCCGCGCACGCGAAGCCGCCACCACGGATGGCCGCCCCGCCCAGATTGCCGAGATCGCCGGTCCCGACGCGGCCGGCGCCTGCACGTGCGGCACCGGCTGCGGCACCGGCAGGGGGCAACGACCACGCCGCCGCACTGGCCCGCATTGCCGGCATGGCCGACCGCGGCGAGCTGGAAGCCGCCACCGCGGCGTGCGTCAGGCTGATCGACGGCGCCGGCGCGGATGCCGACGCCGACGCGTTTTGCATGCTGGGCGTGCTGCACGACGCCGCCGGCCGCAGCGCGCAGGCCCACGCGGCCTACCGCAAGGCGCTGTACCTGGACCCGGCGCACCAGGAAAGCCTGTACCACCTGGCCGCGCTGCTCGACACCGAAGGCGACCACGACGGCGCCATGCGCCTGCGCCAGCGTGCGCAGCGCCACACCCGGAAGCACCATGGCTGAGCCCCAGGGCATTCTCTTTCGCACCGACGCGGTCGACGACTGCTGGCGGCGCATCGGCATCCGCGGCGACGGCTCGTGCCCGGCGCTGGCCGAACACGCGCACTGCCGCAACTGCCCCACCTACGCCCAGGCCGCGGCCACGCTGCTGGACGTGCAAGGGCTGGATGCGCTGCTGGACGAGCTGCCCGATGCCGCCACCCTCGCCGAGGATGATCCCGACCAGTCCGCCGCGCGCGGCGCCGCGCAGTCCTGCCTGGTGTTCCGCATCGGCGATGAATGGCTGGCCCTGCCCACCGCGGCGCTGGGCGAGGTCACCGCGCCCGCCCCGGTCCATTCGCTGCCGCACCGGCGCGATGCCGCGGTGCTGGGGCTGGCCGCGGTGCGCGGCAACCTGCTCGCCTGCCTGTCGCTGGCGCGGCTGTTCGACGCGAGCGGCGCGACCGCCGATACGGTCGGGAACGAGAACGGTAATGGCAGCGGCAACGGCAGCCGCTTCCTGATCCTCGGCCAGGGCCGCGCCGCGATCGCGCTGCCGGTGGCCGAGGTGTCCGGCATCGCCCGCGTGCCGCTGCAGGCGCTACAGCCGCTGCCCGCCACGCTCGCGCGCGCGTCGGCGCGCTATACGCAGGCGCTGTTCGACGACAAGGACCGCACCGTGGGGCTGCTGGACGAGGCACTGGTGCGGCGGGCCCTGACACGGAGCCTGGCATGAATCCCGAGCAATTGCGCGACGCCTCGCTGCTGGAACTGTTCGCGCTCGAAGCCGAATCCCAGGCCGATGTGCTCAATGCCGGCCTGCTGGCGCTGGAGCGCAACCCGGCGGCGGCCGACCAGCTCGAAGCCTGCATGCGCGCCGCGCATTCGCTCAAGGGCGCGGCACGCATCGTCGGCCTGGACGGCGGCGTGCGCGTGGCGCACGCCATGGAAGACTGCCTGGTGGCCGCACAAGGCGGCATGCCGCTGACCGCCGCGCATATCGACGCGCTGCTGCAAGGCACCGACCTGCTGCTGCGCATCGGCCATCCGCCCGGCGGCGACCCCGGCTGGGCCGACGGCGCCGGCCGCCCGCTGATCGACGCGGTGGTGCAGCGGCTGGGCACGCTGGATGGCGGCGCGGCGGCGCCGTTCGCCGCGGCACTGATGGCGATTCCGGAGGCTCCAGCCGAAGCGGAAGCAGAACCAGAAGCGGCGCCCGCCGCATCCGCCCCGCCACCCACGGACATCGCTGAGCCGCAGCCCGCGCCGCCACCGCAATCGCCGTCGCCCACCGCCGCGGCCGACGCGCACGAACGCATGCTGCGCGTCAGCGCCGATACCCTCGACCAGTTGCTGGCGCTGTCGGGCGAGGCCATGGTCGAGTCGCACTGGCTGCGCCCCTTCGCCAAGTCGCTGCAGAAGGCCAGGCGCCAGCAGGCGCGCGCGCTGCATGCCGCCGATACGCTGCAGGAGGCGCTGCAACAGGCGCTGCACGGCGACGCCGGCGCGGCCGGCAACGCGCGCGCGGCGCTGGCGACATTGCGCGAACTGCTGGACGACGGCCACAGTCAGCTCGCCCAACGGCTGGAAGAGTTCGACCAGTACGACCATCGCGCCACGCGGCTGGCGCGCCGGCTCTATGACAGCGCGCTGGCCTCGCGCATGCGGCCGCTGGCGGATGGCCTGACCGGCTACGCGCGCATGGTGCGCGACCTCGGCCGCACGCTCGGCAAGTCCGTGCACCTGGAGCTGATCGGCGCGGCCACGCAAGTGGACCGGGACATCCTGGAAGCACTGGACGCGCCGCTGGCACACCTGCTGCGCAACGCGGTGGACCACGGCATCGAGCCGCCCGAGGTGCGCGTGGCGCAGGGCAAGCCGGCGGAAGGCCGGATCACGCTGCAGGCGCGCCACAACGCAGGGCGGCTGGTGATCGAGATCTTCGACGACGGCGCCGGGGTCGACCTGGAGGCGCTGCGGCGCGCCATCGTGCGCCGGCGCCTGGCCTCGGAAGAGACCGCGGCGCGGTTGTTGCAGGCCGAGCTGCTCGACTTCCTGCTGCTGCCCGGGTTCAGCATGCGCGAGACCGTATCCGAGGTGTCGGGCCGCGGCGTGGGCCTGGACGCGGTGCAGGAAATGGTGCGCCGCGTGCGCGGCAGCCTGCGCCTGACGCAGCAGCCGGGGCGCGGCATGCATTTCCAGCTGGAGCTGCCGCTGACGCTGTCGGTGGTGCGCACGCTGCTGGTGGAGGTTGCGGGCGAGGCCTATGCCTTTCCGCTCGGGCGCGTGCTGCGGGCCGCGGCGGTGGCGCGCAGCGAGATCGAGCAGACCGAAGGCCACCAGCACTTCCGCCACGAAGGCCGCGCCGTGGGGCTGGTCAGCGCCGCGCAGGTGCTGCAGCGGCCAGAGACTGCGCAAGAGCAGGACCATGTGCCGGTGGTGATCGTCGGCGAGGCGGAGCGCACCTACGGCATCGCCGTGGACCGCATGCTGGGCGAGCGGCTGCTGGTGGTGCAGCCGCTGCCCGCGGCGCTGGGCAAGGTCAAGGACATTGCCGCCGGCAGCCTGACCGACGACGGCACGCCGGTGCTGATCTTCGATGTCGAGGACATGATCCGCTCGGTCGAGAAGCTGGTATCCGAAGGCCGCATCGCCGGCGTGCGCCAGGCCGCCGCGGCCAGCGTGCAGACCCGCGTCCGGCGTGTGCTGGTGGTGGATGACTCGCTCACCGTGCGCGAGCTGCAGCGCAAGCTGCTGGCCGGGCGCGGCTACGACGTAGCGGTGGCGGTCGACGGCATGGACGGCTGGAACGTGCTGCGCGCCGAGCCCTTCGACCTGGTCATCACCGATATCGACATGCCGCGCATGGACGGCATCGAGCTGGTGCGCCGGATCCGGCAGGACGCCGCGCTGCGGCAGCTGCCGGTGATGGTGGTGTCGTACAAGGACCGCGAACAGGACCGCCAGCGCGGCCTGGAGGCCGGCGCGGACTACTATCTGGCCAAGGGCAGTTTCCACGACGCTGCGTTGCTGGACGCGGTGCAGGATTTGATCGGCGAGGCGCGTACATGAAAATCGGCATCGTCAACGACTCGCCGCTCGCGGTGGCCGCGCTGCGCCGGGCGCTTGCGCTGGACCCGTCCTTCGAGATCGCCTGGGTCGCGGGCGACGGCGCACAGGCGGTGCAGATGGCCGCCAGCCAGACCCCGGACCTGATCCTGATGGACCTGCTGATGCCGGTGATGGACGGCGTCGAGGCCACGCGCCGCATCATGGCAGAGACGCCCTGCGCGATCGTGGTGGTGACCATGGACCTGGGCCGCAATGCCTCGCAGGTGTTCGACGCGATGGGCCACGGCGCCATCGATGCGGTCGATACACCCACGCTCGCGGAAGCCCATGCACAGCTCGCCGCCGGGCCGCTGTTGCGCAAGCTGCGCAATATCGGCCGGCTGCTGGCGGGCCGCGTTGCGCCGCAGCACACGCTGACGGCGGCGCCGCGCGCGGTGGCCGCGCCGCGGCTGGTGGCCATCGGCGCCTCGGCCGGCGGCCCGGCCGCGCTGGCCACACTGCTGGGCGCGCTGCCGGCCGATTTCAGCGCGGCGGTGGTCACGGTGCAGCATGTGGACGAGGCCTTTGCCGCCGGCATGGCCGCCTGGCTCGACGGGCAGTGCGCACTGCCGGTGCGCCTCGCCCGCGCCGGCGACACGCCGCAGGCGGGCACGGTGCTGCTGGCAGGCACCAACGATCACCTGCGCCTGACCGGTCCCAACCGCATGGCCTACACGGAGCAACCGTGCGACTACCTGTACCGGCCCTCCATCGATGTCTTCTTCGAAAGCGTGGTGGAGCACTGGCGCGGCGACGTGATCGGCGTGCTGCTGACCGGCATGGGGCGCGACGGTGCGCTGGGACTGAAGGCGATGCGCGAGCGCGGCTTCCTCACCATCGCCCAGGACCGCGCCACCAGCGCGGTGTACGGCATGCCTAAGGCCGCCGCGGCCATGGGCGCCGCCGCCGAGATCCTGCCGCTGCCGCGCATCGCGCCGCGCCTGGTACAGGTATGCGGCCGTCCCGTGCAGCCCTGACCGCCCTGCCGATCACGCCAACTGCCCGGAACCTGTAAAACGTCACGGACCGCCACGGTACAGCAAACCCAGGACAAGAACAATGAAACCCGAACACCCAGCCCCCTCCGCACCGGGCGCGCCGGGCGCGCCCATGCAAGAGTACGTGGCGATGGTGCTGCTGGTGGACGACCAGGCCATGGTCGGCGAAGCCGTGCGCCGCGCCCTATCGACCGAGCCGGACATCGACTTCCACTATTGCGCCAACCCCGACGATGCGGTCGCCGTGGCCGAGCGCACCAAGCCCACCGTGATCCTGCAGGACCTGGTGATGCCGGGCATCGACGGCCTGACGCTGGTCAGGCGTTACCGCGACAACGGCGCCACGCGCGATATCCCGATCATCGTGCTGTCGACCAAGGAGGAAGCCGCGACGAAGAGCGCGGCGTTCGCCGCCGGCGCCAACGACTACCTGGTCAAGCTGCCCGACAGCATCGAGCTGATCGCGCGCATCCGCTACCACTCGCGCTCCTACCTCAATCTGCTGCAGCGCGACGAAGCCTACCGCGCGCTGCGGCAGAGCCAGCAGCAACTGCTCGAGACCAACCTGGAGCTGCAGCGGCTGACCAATTCGGATGGCCTCACGGGCCTGTCCAACCGGCGCTACTTCGATGAATACCTCGGTGCCGAATGGCGCCGCGCGCAGCGCGAGCAGACCCAGCTGGCGCTGCTGATGATCGATGTCGACAGCTTCAAGGCCTACAACGACACCTACGGCCACGTGGCCGGCGACGAGGTGCTGCGCCGCGTGGCCACGGTGATCCGCGACAACTGCACGCGCGCGACCGACCTGCCCGCGCGCTTTGGCGGCGAAGAGTTCTCGATGGTGCTGCCGGGCACCTCGCCGGGCGGCGTGCGGCTGCTGGCCGAGAAGGTCCGGCGCGCGGTCGAGGCGCAGCGCATCCTCCACAGCGGCTCGCCCACCAGCGACTGCGTCACCGTCAGCATCGGCGGCGCGGTCCTGGTGCCGCAAGCCGGGGAGCCGGCGAACCGGCTCGTGGAAGTGGCCGACGCGGGCCTCTACCGGGCCAAGCGCAATGGCCGCAACCAGGTGGTAATGTCGTTGCCGTGAATGAAACAGTAGTTTGAAACCAGGCTGCGAACCGCCCGGCAGAGCCGCGGGTCTGACCACCAAACACCCCGCTGCAACAACCGGTTACACACTGCCGGCCTCCCCCAAGCCAGTCTTCCTCCCGCCCGCGCGGCCATGCGCGGACTGGATTTGCCGACCATTGGCCCGCACACGAATCACCTCCTGTCGGAATCGTCCGACATCGAATTCGGAGCCCCGCGCCTGTCTCGTATCAGACTTGATACCTATCGTTGCATCACGGCAGGCGCGCGCAGATGCCGCGCCTGTAAAAGCAGAACACAAACTGGCCACGCGACCGGGACGCCCCGCGCGGCCATGGGCCAGTTCGTCTCTGATTCCAACGGTAAGAGGTGACCCATGTTCCGATCCAAGACCAGTCTTATCCTCGGCCTCGCGTTGGCCGCAACGGCAGTGCTGTCGGCCTGTGGCGGCGGCGATGACGGCATCGATGACCGCGTCGGGCTGAGCAAGCCCTCCGTGCGCGCGATCCACGCGGTGACCGGCGGCCCGAATGTCGACGTGCTGCAGAACGGCGCGCTGACCAGCTTTGTGAACAAGCCGTACAAATTCGTCTCGACCTACTTCAACGTCGAGACCGGGAACCAGCTGATCTCGTTCAATGTAGCCGGCACGCAGACCGAACTGGGCCGCACCTCTTTCGTTGCGGCCACCGGCCACAAGTACACCGCGGTGGCACTGCCCGGCGCGACCGGCGCAGAAGTGCTGACCATCGACGACCCGTTCGGCAAAGGCCTGCTGTCGCACAAGGCGCAAGTGCGCAGCCTGAACGCCTCGTTCAATGCGCAGAACATCGATATCTACCTGACCATGCCGGCGATCGACATCAACTCGGTCGGGCCGACCTTTGGCGCCGTGGCATACAAGCAGGCCTCGCCGGCTTCTGGCCAGGACTCGCTTGAAGTGGATGGCGGCACCTATCGTCTGCGCATCACCACGGCGGGGACCAAGACGGTGATCTTCGACTCCGGCGCACTGACGCTGGCAAACAACGCCGACTGGCTGATCACCACGATCCCGGTGGACGGCATCGGCGCGACCGTGCCGAACAAGATCAAGGTGCTGGTGGCACGCGGCAATGATGAGTCGCAAGCTGGCCTGGAGCTGGTCACGCAATAAGCGCGCTGATCAGTGGTTTGATGCCGTCGGCACCCTGCGGTGCGGGCGGCAAGGCAGGGGCCGGTCCGGTGGACCGGCCTCTTTTTCATGCGCGATTGCGCGCGGCTAGCTTCCTTCGGCATCCTCCGGCGCCAGCTCTGCCTTCAGCACGGACAGATGCGAGAGGTACTGTTCCAGCTCGGCGCGCCCGCGTTCGGTAATGCAGTAGACCCGGCCACTGCCTTCGACCAGCTCCGCGGTGATGGCTCGCGCCATCATCAGGCTGCGCAGCACCGGCCGCAGCGAGCGGATGTTCTTGTCGATGCCGCGCTCGCGCAGGCGGTCGACCAGGTTCATGACCGTGGCCGGGCTGGACTGGACCAGCTTGAGGATGTAGACGCGGGAGAAAAACCGGTCAAGGGTAGGCGGTTTCATGGGCGCTGTCGGCGCACCCGATGGTGCGGGAATCCTGATCATCATGCGCAGCCCATGACTGCTGCCGCAGTCGGGCACTCTCTTGGGGTCGTGACGAAAAAAAGAGGGGTGCGCGAAGGCACCCCGAGTGTTGCATTGTGTGCGCCAGTATGGATGGCGCAGTCCCGGGGAGCGCGCGCGGCGCTATTCTTCCTGGAACGCTTCTTCGCGCTTGGCCTTGATCGACGGCAGGGCCACCACCGCCACCAGCGCGGCGGCTGCGATCAGCAGCCCCATCGACAGCGGACGCGTGACGAACACGCTGAAGTCACCACGCGACAGCAGCAGCGAGCGGCGGAAGTTCTCTTCCATCATCGGCCCCAGCACAAAGCCCAGCAGCAGCGGCGCAGGTTCGCACTTGAGCTTCAGGAACAGGTAGCCGATCACGCCGAAGCCGGCGGCCATGAACACGTCGAAGGTCTGGTTGTTGACCGAGTACACGCCGATGCCGCAGAACACCAGGATCGCCGGGTACAGGAAGCGGTAAGGCACGGTCAGCAGCTTCACCCAGATGCCGATCATCGGCAGGTTCAGGATGATCAGCATCAGGTTGCCGATCCACATCGAGGCGATCAGGCCCCAGAACAGCGCCGGGTTGCTGGTCATCACCTGCGGGCCGGGCTGGATGTTGTGGATGGTCATCGCCCCCACCATCAGCGCCATCACCGCGTTGGGCGGGATGCCCAGCGTCAGCAGCGGGATGAACGAGGTCTGCGCCGCGGCGTTGTTGGCCGATTCCGGGCCGGCCACGCCTTCGATCGCGCCCTTGCCGAATTCATGCGCGAACTTGGAGGTTTTCTTCTCCAGCGAGTACGCCGCGAACGACGCCAGTGCCGCGCCGCCGCCCGGCAGGATGCCCAATGCCGAGCCCAGCGCGGTGCCGCGCAGCACCGCCGGGATCATGCGCTTGAAGTCCTGTTTGGTCGGGAACAGGTTGGTCACGCGGTCAGTGAAGGTCTCGCGAGCCTCCTTCTGTTCCAGGTTCGCGATGATTTCCGCGAAGCCGAACATGCCCATGGCCAGGGCAACGAAGTCGATGCCGTCGGTCAGTTCCGGCACGTCGAACGAGAAGCGCGCGGCGCCCGAGTTCACGTCGGTACCGATCAGGCCCAGCAGCAGGCCCAGCACGATCATGGCAACCGCCTTGGGCAACGAGCCCGAAGCCAGCACCACGGCGCCGATCAGGCCCAGCACCATCAGCGAGAAGTACTCGGCGGGGCCGAACTTGAACGCCAGTTCCGACAGCGGCGTGGCAAACGCAGCCAGGATCAGCGTGGCGACGCAGCCGGCGAAGAACGAGCCCAGGCCCGCCGTTGCCAGCGCCACCCCCGCTCGTCCGCGCCTGGCCATCTGGTAGCCGTCGATGGTGGTCACCACGGACGACGATTCGCCGGGCAGGTTCACCAGGATGGCGGTGGTCGAGCCACCGTACTGCGCGCCGTAATAGATGCCGGCCAGCATGATCAGCGCGGCCACCGGCGGCAACGTGTAGGTGACCGGCAGCAGCATGGCGATGGTGGCCAGCGGGCCCAGGCCCGGCAGCACGCCGATCAGCGTCCCCAGCACGCAGCCGAGGAAGGCGTAGGCCAGGTTCTGCAGCGACAGCGCGGTGGAGAAACCCAGCGCAAGGTGATCAAACAATTCCATGGTCGGCGTCTCCTTAACCGGTGATAAAGGCCGGCCACACCGGCATCTGCAGGTTGATGCCGTAGACGAACGCGCCCAGGCTGATCAGCACCAGCACCACCGCGTTGAGCAAGGCGCCCTTCCAGCTGAACTCGTGGCTGGCCATCGACGACACCATCACCAGCACGAACACCGACAGCACCATGCCCAGCGGCTTGAGCAGCAGGCCGAACAACACGACCGAGCCCAGGATCCACAACAGCGTCTTCACGTCCCAGCGTGCGAGATGGTCTTCCTCGCCCCTGGGCGACAGCGAAGACAGCAGCACCACCGCGCCGAGCACGGCAAGCACCAGTCCCAGCAGGAAGGGGAAATATCCGGGTCCCATCTTTGCGGCCGTTCCCATGGAATAGCCGCGAGCGACCCAGGAAAAGCCCAGACCGACCAGAACGAACATCAGGCCGGAGGCAAAGTCCTTTTGGCTGCGTATGCGCAAAACGATTCTCCTCAAAGTTCACGAAATGCCGTGCCCGGGATGCGCGCTGGCTCGGGCGCAACGAGCATGCGCAAAACATGCTCCCCGACGGTTGATGCGAACGTTAGAGACGCGATCTTTCAGGCGCCTTTCATTTGTCTTGGTTTAGGGGTATTTACCGATAGGCCTATAAAACAGGCGCCAATGCCGCAGGCGGCGTGAATTCAATACATCACGTCGTGATGTATTTCAGCTTCGTAAAGTCGGGGGGAAGTTTCGGCTGAGGAGAGCGCCGAACAAGACGGCACGCGCACTTGCATCAACGCAAGGCGCGGCCGGAAAGACGCGCGATCAAAGCCTTGGGGACCAGACACGCGTGTGCTGGGAGGGAGTGCCAGCGATGACAAGATGACACAGGGATCTTTCGAATGGCTTTCAAGACACGATGTTTTTTTCCGCTTGGAAAAGGCTGCGTCAGCGCACTAATGCCGTTCAGATAAGGCTTCGACGATACGGGCTCTCTCGGGTGGTGAAAGTTGGCTGGTGTTTGATGCTCGACGGCTCGCGCTGCTGGTGACGTGTTGTCGTCGGTCAACCGTTCTGTTCCGCCCCCCTGGGCGGGTTACTTTTGTCCGAGCGACAAAAGTAACCAAAAACGCGTCGCCTGGGCGGCTAGCCTGATCAATTTGGCGGCGTTGGTGGTTCGGACGGTGGTGATTTCCGTTCTATGTGGTCAGCGGTTCGACCCTGCTACGCCATGTGAGTCAGGGAAGGTGCCTGCGTGAACCGGCCTTTGAACGATCCCCATGCTGGGCGTAGGCCGCCTGCTGACGGCGGTATTGGTGGGACGCCTTCGGCTGCGCTACGCGCGGGTCCTAGTCGGGGGCGAGGGTTTTGTGCGGTGAAGCGGTGCCTCAGCCTTTGAAGCAGGAATTAGCACCCAACCGCCGCGCGCAGCGCAGCCGCAGGCGTTGACGCGATATCCCTGTTAGGAGGCGGCCTGCACCCGGCATGGGGATCGTTCAAAAGTGGGCCCTCGCAAGGCACTGTCACAGACTCACCTGGCGTAGCAGGGTCGAACGGGCAACCACGCCTCACGGAAACCAAAGCCGCCGTTTTGACCAGAAGCGTCAAATTGATTAAGGCCAGCCGCCCAGGCGACGCGTTTTTGGTTACTTTTGTCGCTCGGACAAAAGTGACCCGCCCAGGAGGGCGGAACAGAACGGTTGACCGACGACAACATGTCACCAGCAACGCGAGCCCTCAATCATCGACCCAGGATGCCAAGGCCGCAGCGCGAGCCCCCAACAACGACCAAATGAAAACACCGCATCGAAAGTCCATCAGGCATCGTCAAGCAGGGGCCGCAACACTGCTCGAAGGGCGAGCGATGCAAGCAATGGGTATTCGCATGGAACGACGTGCTTAACTGAACGGCATTAGCGTCAGCGCACACCTTCCGCTTCGGGCGTTGCCGCCTCGGCTTCGTCGCTCACCGGCCCCGCGTCTTCGCACGGCGTCCCCATGCTGGTATCGGGCGCCTGCCCCACCGCCTCGGCCGGATGCGGCCCGGCAGGCAGGATATGGCTGCGGCGCCAGTTGCCAAACCGGTAATACCCAAACGCCAGCACCAGCGACACCACCGAGCCAACGGGAAAGCTCCACCAGATCGCATCCGCGCCGATGCGCGGCCCCAGCGTCCACGCGAACGGCAACCGGATCACCCACATCGACAGGAACAGGATCACCAGCGGCGCCATCACCGCACCGGTGGCCCGTACCGTGCCGAAGATGACGATGGTGAAGCCGAACAGGATGAACGACCACAGCACCACCACATTGATATGCTGGGCAATGCCGATGGCCACGCCGTCGGTGCCGAGGAAGAGCCCGAGCGAATGCCGGTTGAACAGATAGATCAGCGCCACCAGCGCACCGGTCATCGCCACATTGAACACCAGCCCCACGCGCGTGATGCGCGATACGCGCTGCCACAGCCCCGCGCCCACGTTCTGGGCCACCATCGACGACACGCTCGCGCCCACAGCGAGCGCGGGCATCTGCACGTAGGTCCAGAGCTGCGAGGCGACGCCGTAGGCAGCGGTGGTCTGCGACCCGTAGGCGTTGACCAGCGCCATCATCACGATCGCCGACGACGAGATCACCACCATCTGCAGCCCCATCGGCAGGCCCTTGACCACCAGCGTGCGCAGGATCGCCGGATCGGGCCGCAGCAGCGCCAGCTGGGCGCGATGCAGCAGCAGGAAATGGCGGCGCCGGTACAGCAGCACCATCATCGCCGCCAGGCTCACCAGCTGCGCGATCAGCGTGGCCAGCGCCGAGCCGGCGATGCCCAGCGCCGGGATCGGCCCGACGCCGAAAATCAGCACGGGGTTGAGCGCCACGTCCAGCACCACCGAAAGCAGCATGAACCAGAACGGCGTGCGCGAATCCCCCGCGCCGCGCAGCGTCATCATCACGAAGTTGTAGAAGTACATGAACGGCAGCGCCAGGAAGATGATGCGCAGGTAGGTCACCGCCAGCGGCGCGGCATCTGTCGGCGTGTTCATGGCAGCAAGGATGTCAGGCGTGTAGATAAAGCCCAGCACCGTGGCCAGTACCGACAGCGCGATGAAAAAGGTGGTGCTGGTGCCGACCACGCGGCGCGCCTGGTCCAGGTCGTGCGCCCCCACCGCCTGGCCGATCATGATGGTGTTCGCCATGCTGATGCCGAACACCACGCCCAGCAGGAAGAACAGGATGATGTTGGCATTGGAGGTTGCCGTCAGCGCGGCTTCGCCGAGGAAGCGGCCGACCCAGACGGAGTTGATCGAGGCGTTCAGCGACTGCAGGATATTGCTGCCGAGCACCGGCAGCGAGAACAGCAGCAGGGTGCGGCCGATCGGGCCGGTGGTCAGTCTGGCGTCTGGCTTCATGGGGCGTGGCGCTGTGTGGCTCCGGCGGGCGCGGCGCAGGGCGCTTCGGGGGATGGGTGAGGATCGGGAAAATCCGCCCAGTCTATCCCTGCGCCGGGGGCGCCACAAGCGCGCCCGCCGTGCCGCGCGGCGGCGCCTTTTTTACCTGAATGAGTTATTCCGCTGCGATGGCCGCGCGCGGCATACTCGGCGCGGGGCCAGCGCGCCCCAGGCCCGCTGCCGGACGGGATACCCGCCCGCGCGGAGGTGCCGCCCGCAATCCCGGCAGCAAACGCCGCGTACCCGCGTACGCGAGCGACCTTCAGACGCAGTCACAACGCGCAGTCAAAACGAGGAGGTGGGTCATGTTTGTCGGTTTCCAGCCTGTTCCCGGCGCCCTGGTGCCGTTCGCCTATGACTGGCCGATGGTGGCCTTGTCGTTCCTGATCTCTGTCTGCGGTGCCTATGTGGGCCTGCGCTGGTCGCGGCGCGTGCGCCTGCCCGATGGTCGGCTGGATGTGGACCGCCTGCTGTGCGCCAGCGTGGCGCTGGGCGGCGGCGCGGTCTGGTCGATGCACTTTATCGGCATGGTGGCCTACCAGACGCCGACCCACCGCGAGTTCGGCCTGTTCCTGACGCTGGCGTCGCTGCTGGTGGTGATGGTGCTGGCCGGGGCCGGGCTGGCGATCGCTTCGCGCCCGCGCGGCAGCCGCTCGGACAACGTGATCAAGGGCGGAGTCCTGACCGGGCTGGGCGTGGTGGCGATGCACTACACCGGCATGGCCGCGATCCGCTCCAATACGCGCTTTGACTGGGACCTCGGCGTCATCGCGTTGTCCGCCGTGATCGCGGTGGTGGTGTCGGTGGTCGCGCTGTGGCTGGCCACCACAGTCAAGACCGGCGGCAAGCAGCTTGCGGCGGCGGTGGTGATGGGCGTGGCGGTCTGCGGCATGCACTACACCGGCATGTCGGCGGGCACCATGGTCTGCACCAGCCCGACCTATGCGCCGAGCCTGTTCGCGATCGAAGGCGACAGCATCGGCTATGCGGTGTTCGGCCTGACGCTGATTACGCTGCTGGTGATCCTGGTGGTGGAAGCCACCCGCACCGGCGCCGAGGCCGCCGTCCGTCCGCGCGATTCCGCCTGAGCGCGCCCGCCGCGGCGCGAACCTCGCCGCACATCCTGGTCTTCCATGCGCTCGCGCGGGCGCATGGCCCGCTGCATGATCGACGCAGTCGGGGTAAGCTTGCGGTTTCACTGACGGCCGCGGCCGGGGCCCGCCCCCTTTGCGCCCCCTTCGCCGCGGCTGCCGCCACGCACAACGCCCACCAGGAGAACACGCATGTACCAGGATCTCGCGCTCTATATCGACGGGGAATTCATCAAGGGAGGCGACAGGCGCGAGCAGGACGTCATCAACCCGGCCACGCAAGAGGTGCTGGGCAAGCTGCCGCACGCCACCCGCGCCGACCTGGACCGCGCGCTGGCCGCCGCCCAGCGCGCCTTCGAAAGCTGGAAGAAGTCCTCGCCGCTGGAGCGCTCGAAAATCCTGCGCCGCGTCGGCGAACTGACCCGCGAGCGCGCCAAAGAAATCGGCCGCAATATCACGCTGGACCAGGGCAAGCCGCTGGCCGAAGCCGTAGGCGAAGTGATGATCTGCGCCGAGCACGCCGACTGGCACGCCGAGGAATGCCGCCGCATCTACGGCCGCGTGATCCCGCCGCGCCAGCCCAATGTGCGCCAGATCGTAGTGCGCGAGCCGATCGGCGTCTGCGCGGCCTTCACGCCGTGGAACTTCCCGTTCAACCAAGCCATCCGCAAGATCGTGTCGGCGCTGGGCGCCGGCTGCACGCTGATCCTGAAGGGGCCGGAGGATTCGCCCAGCGCGGTGGTGGCGCTGGCGCAGCTGTTCCATGACGCGGGGCTGCCGCCGGGTGTGCTGAACATCGTGTGGGGCGTGCCGGGCGAGATCTCGACCTACCTGATCGAATCGCCGATCGTGCGCAAGATCTCGTTCACCGGCTCGGTGCCGGTGGGCAAGCAGCTGGCGGCGCTGGCCGGCGCGCACATGAAGCGCGTGACCATGGAGCTGGGCGGCCACTCGCCGGTGCTGGTGTTCGACGATGCCGATATCGAGCCGGCGGCCGAGATGCTGGCGCGCTTCAAGCTGCGCAACGCCGGTCAGGTGTGCGTATCGCCGACGCGCTTCTACGTCCAGGAGAAGGCTTATGACAAGTTCCTGGCACGCTTTACCGAGGTGATCGGCTCGATCAAGGTCGGCAACGGCCTGGAGGACGGCACGCAGATGGGCCCGCTGGCGCATGAGCGCCGCGTACTGTCGATGGAGCAGTTCCTCGACGACGCCAGCCAGCGCGGCGGCAAGGTAGTGGCCGGCGGCGCGCGCCTGGGCGGGATCGGCAACAACAAGGGCTACTTCTTCGCGCCCACCGTGGTCACCGACCTGCCCGACGACTCGCGCCTGATGACCGACGAGCCCTTCGGCCCGGTGGCGCCGGTAACGCGCTTCAAGGACACGGCTGAAGTGCTGCGCCGCGCCAACAGCCTGCCCTTCGGCCTGGCGTCGTATGTGTTCACCAACTCGCTGAAGACCGCCACGGAAGTGTCCAACGGCCTGGAAGCGGGCATGGTCAATATCAACCACTTCGGCATGGCGCTGGCCGAGACGCCGTTCGGCGGCATCAAGGACTCGGGCATCGGCAGCGAAGGCGGCCAGGAGACCTTCGATGGCTACCTGGTGACCAAGTTCATCACGCAGGTCTGAGCGCCCCGCCGCTTGCGCCGTTCACGCATGCGTGAACGGCGCTTCGCGCCCGGACGCTTCTCACTCGCCCCTCGCCTTCCGGTAGTCCTCCACATACGCCTTCCACTGCCCAAGCGACACCGCACAGCTGTGCCGCACCAGCCGCAGCACGCCACTGCGCCAGCGGGTGCCCGCGGCAAACGCCTGCAACTGCTCGGCATGGCAAGACCTGCCCAACCGTTCGCAGCCACGCTGGGGCAGCGATGCCAAACGCGTGGCGACGGCGCAGCAGATCATGCAGGCGGCTTCGCCGGCGCTGCTATCCCCGGTCGACATGGGCAACGCTTCCTACCTGGTGAAAAGCCTGCAGCCGACCACTGACCGGGTCGACCTGGCGCGCTGCAACGGTTTGCGTCGCTGCGCGAGGTGCTGGTCACCATGGCGCATGCCGCAGCGTGGGCGCATCTGCGCGGCTGCGGGCACCATGCCGCCGACCGGATCGGTGGTCGGCGCATCGAACAACGTCGCCTCATTGCGCAGCGACTCGATATAGAGATGATTGGTGCCGCGGAAGAAGGCAAAGGGGTCGCCGGCAATGGCTGCCAGCTTGCGGGTGAGGCGCTCGGGATCGCGGCCGTGGTTGAAGGTCTGGATAGCCTGGGTGGCTGCGTGCATGGACTCTGCTTTCGTTCAGACTTGGAATGCGGCAGCCACGCTGCCGGTCTGCCCGCGCGTGCCGGCATCCGGGATGTGGTTCAGCGGAAAAACAGGCCGCGCGTGATGAACGTGTGGTTCGCTTCTTCCGCCATCAGCCAGACCAGCACCAGCAGGCACATCGGTGGCACGAGGATGGCGCAGATCAGCGCCATGCGCTCCCATGCCATATGCATGAACACGGCCACGATCAGCCCCGCCTTCAGGCCCATGAACACCAGGATCAGCGTCCAGCGCAGGTAGCCGGTGACATGGAAATAGTCGACCATGTAGGACAGTGTCGACAGCACAAACAGCAGCGCCCAGATCTTCAGGTACAGCCCGATGGGATGCTGCTGCCCGTGGTGCGCCGCGGCATGGCCGGCATCGTGGCCGGTCACTTCGCCGGCCTCATGCGGGGCCGGCTGTGCGGGAGTTGCGGAAGTGGAAGCCATGGCCGCCCTCACCAGAGATAGAACAAAGCGAAGATAAACACCCACACCAGGTCGACGAAGTGCCAGTACAGGCCGGCGATCTCGACGATCTGGTAATTGCCGGTGGCCTCGTAGCGCCCGCGCAGCACGCGCGTGGCGACCACCAGCAGGTAGATCACGCCGCACGACACGTGCAGGCCGTGGAAGCCCGTGATCATGAAGAAGGTCGAACCGAACTGCGCCGCGCCCATCGGGTTGGTCCACGGACGCACGCCCTCGTCGACGATCAGCTTGGTCCATTCGAAGGCCTGCATGCCGACGAACAGCATGCCGAACACCGCGGTCGCCAGCATCAGCATCGCGCACTGGCGGCGCTCGCGCCGGTAGGCAAAGTTGACCGCCATCGCCATGGTGCCGCTGCTGGTGATCAGCACGAAGGTCATGATGGCGATCAGCAGCAGCGGGATGTCGGCGCCGCCCACGTGCAGCGCGAACACCTCGCTGGGGTTCGGCCACGGCACCGTGGTCGACATCCGCACCGTCATGTAGCCGGTCAGGAAGCAGCTGAAGACAAAGGTGTCGGACAGCAGGAAGATCCACATCATGGCCTTGCCCCACGACACCTTGAAGGCCTGCTGGTCCGACGACCAGTCGGCCAGCATGCCGCGCAGGCCGCCCAGCGGCGGCGGTGGCGCCACGGCCGGCCTGGCCGATGGTGAAGACAGTTGCGTTGACATGCCGGTCCCCCTTGTTGCCGCCTTGCGCTAGGCCGTGCCGCAGATGTAGCGCACCAGCTCGGGCGTGAGCCAGCCCAGCGCCGCCAGCAGCACCACCCACACCGCCAGCAGGAAATGCCAGTAGCGCGCGCACAGCGTCATGCGCAGCACCGCCGCGTCGCCGCTGCCGCGCGAAGCTACGGCGAAGGCCCAGCCGGCCAGGCCGCCCAGCACGTGCAGGCCGTGCATCGCCGTCAGCAGGTAGAAAAAGCTGCCCGCGGGATTGCCGGCAGGCACTACCTGCATCGCCGCCAGCGCCTGCCATGCCCACAGCTGCGAAACCACGAAGCCGGCCGCGCCCAGCCCGCCCAGGCGCAGCGCAAGCCGGGCAGCGGCCATATTGCCTTTGCGCGCGGCGTGCGACGCCACCCCCATCGCAATACTGCCCGCCGCCAGCAGCGCGGTGGACAGCCACACCTGCCACGGCAGCGCGATACGGTGCCAGTCCGGGCTGTCCATGCGCAGCGCGTAGGCCGTCAGGAACAGTGCGAACAGCGAGGTGACCACGCCCATGAACACCCACAGGCCGATGCTCGCGGGCGCGCGCCCGCGCGGGCGGTGGTTGGCGGCGTTCTCGCCGGACGGGTTGCCGCCGAAATCGTCGCGGCTGACCTTGTAGAGGGCTTCGGCATTCATGCGACGGCTCCGCGGCTGGCATGCGGTTCGGGCTCGGACCCGCCTTCTTCAGGCGGAGCGTTCTGCGCGATAAAGTCCTCGCGCGCGCCCGGCACGCTATAGGCATAGGCCCAGCGGTACACCACCGGCAGGTGCGGTCCCCAGTTGCCGTGCACCGGCGGCGTCTGCGGCGTCTGCCATTCCAGCGAGGCGGCGCGCCACGGGTTGCCGTCGGCCTTGCGCCCGTAGCGCAGGCTCCAGACCAGGTTGAACACAAACAGCAGCTGCGCCACGGCCACCACGAACGCCGCCACCGAGATGTACATGTTCATCACATGCGCCGATTCCGGGATAAAGGCGTAGTTCTCGTAGGCGTAGTAGCGGCGCGGCATGCCCAGCACGCCGAGGTAGTGCATCGGGAAGAAGATCGCGTAGGTGCCGACGAAGGTGATCCAGAAATGCACGCGGCCCATGGTGTCCTCGAGCATGCGGCCGGTCACCTTCGGATACCAGTGGTAGATGCCGCCGAACACCACCAGGATCGGCGACACCCCCATCACCATATGGAAGTGCGCCACCACGAAGTAGGTATTGGACAGCGGGATATCCACGCTGACATTGCCCAGGAACAGCCCGGTCAGCCCGCCGATGACGAAGGTGCTGATAAAGGCGATGGCAAACAGCATCGGCACCGAGAAATGGATATCGCCGCGCCATAGCGTGATGACCCAGTTGTAGACCTTGATCGCGGTGGGGATGGCGATGATCAGCGTGGTGGTGGCAAAGAAGAAGCCGAAGTACGGGTTCATGCCGCTGACGAACATATGGTGCGCCCACACCACCACCGACAGCACCCCGATCGCCAGGATCGCCCACACCATGGTGCGGTAGCCGAAGATGCTCTTGCGCGAATGCACGCTGACCAGGTCCGAGACGATGCCGAAGGCCGGCAGCGCCACGATATACACCTCGGGGTGGCCGAAGAACCAGAACAGGTGCTGGAACAACAGCGGGCTGCCGCCCTTGTACTGCAGCTGCTGCCCCATCGACACCATCGCCGGCATGAAAAAGCTGGTGCCCAGCGTCTTGTCGAGCAGCATCATCACCGCGGAGACGAACAGCGCCGGGAAGGCCAGCAGCGCCAGGATGGTGGCCATGAAGATGCCCCACACCGCCAGCGGCATGCGCAGCAGCGTCATGCCTTCGGTGCGCGCCTGCAGCACCGTGGTGACGTAGTTGAGGCCGCCCATCGTTGCCGCGACGATAAAGATCGCCAGCGACACCAGCATCAGGATGATGCCCCAGTCATGGCCGGGGGTGCCGGGCAGGATGGCCTGCGGCGGGTACAGCGTCCAGCCCGCGCCGGTGGGCCCTCCCGGCACGAAGAAGCTCGCCAGCAGCACGATCACCGATAGCAGGTAGACCCAGAAGCTGAGCATGTTCAGGAAGGGGAACACCATGTCGCGCGCCCCCACCATCAGCGGGATCAGGTAGTTGCCGAAGCCCCCCAGGAACAGCGCGGTCAGCAGGTAGATCACCATGATCATGCCGTGCATGGTGACGAACTGATAGTAGTGGTTGGCGTCGATGAATGCGAAGCGCCCCGGGAAGCCCAGCTGCATCCGCATCAGGTTGGACAGCGCCACGCCCACCAGCCCGACTGCGATCGCCACGATCGTGTACTGCACGGCGATCACCTTGTGGTCCTGGCTCCAGATGTATTTGGTCCAGAAGCTCTGCGGCGCGTGATGGGCGGCATCGTCGGCGTAAGCCATGCGGGTCTCCTCACTTCTTGCCGGGCGCGGCCACCGCCGAGGGCGGCACCGCCACGGCCGTCGAAGTCGTATAGGTGTCGGACGCGGCGCCGGGAGTCGCCGCGGGCGCGGCCGAGCCGGCGGCTGCCGTGGTGGCGGCACTGGTCGCGGCTGCGGGGCCTGCGGGAACGTCCGCGGGTGCCACCGGCGCAACGGTGCCCCCATCCGCCGCGCCGCTGCCGGCAGACTTGATGTACGCGGTCAGCGCCGCGACCTCGTCCTCGCTCATCGGCAGCTTCGGCATCACCGGGCCGAAGCCCTTCACCAGCCGCGCGTTCGGGTCGGTGATCTCCTTGTGCAGGAAGGCATCGTCGACCTTGGCGCTGCTGCCGTCGGTAAAGCTCTCGGTCTTGCCGTACAGCCCCTTCCAGGTCGGCCCCACGCCCGGGTTGCCGTCGATGCTGTGGCAGGCGGTGCAGCCCTTGCTCTGCGCCAGGGCGCGGCCTTTCTCGACGGTGCCGGCGTCGCCCGCAGCGCCCGGCGCGGCGGCGGCCATCGCGGCCGGCGGTGCCGCCGCCTTGGCCAGCGTCATGGCGAAGGTCTGCTGCCTGGCCAGCCAGGCCTCATACGCGGCGGGCTCTTCCACCACCACCGTGCCGCGCATGTTGTAGTGCCCTACGCCGCAGAGCTGCGCGCACAGGATGTCGAAGCGGCCCGGCTGCGTGGGCGTGAACCAGAACGACGTGACCATGCCCGGCACCATGTTCATGCGGGCGCGGAACGGCGGCACGTAGAAGTCGTGCAGCACGTCCTTGGAACGCAGCAGCACCTTGACCGGGCGGTTCAGCGGCAGGTGCACCTCCGGTCCGACGATGACGATATTGTCCAGTCCGCGCGGATCGTCCGGATCCAGCCCGAGCGGATTCGCGCCAGTGACAAAGCGCGGATCGGAGGCGCCCAGCTCGCCGCTCTTGCCGGGAAAGCGGAACGCCCATGACCACTGCTGCCCCACCACTTCCATCACCATCGCTTCGCGCGGCGGGCGCACATAGTCGGCGTAGACGAACAGGCCCGGCGCCAGCAGCAGCACGACGCCCAGCGTGGTGCCGGCGATCAGCCACAGTTCGAGCTTGGTGTTCTCCGGCTGGTAAGCAGCGCGGTGGCCGGTACCGCCATTGGGGTGCGGCGCCTGGTTCCGGTAGCGCCAGACGATGTAGCCGATGAACAGGTTGATGACGACGAAGAACAGTCCGGTGATGACGAGGGTAATGGTGAGCGTGTCGTCCATCTGCTTCCAGTTGGACGCCAGCGGGGTCGCCCACCACGGGCTCAGGAAATGAAAGAGCACCGAAGCGACAACCATGACTACGAGCGCGATGGCCAACGCCATATCCACCCTCCCTCCTCGCACGCGGCGAGGGATGCGTAAGGCACGCAGGTAGAGTAAGACTAGTGCATGTCGTCAGGTCACTGCAAGGCTACACGGCATCGGTGGCATGCGGCATCGCACAAGGCATTTCTCCAGAGAAACGTGTATCGCGCGCCCAAGAAAAAGCGGCGGAGGGAACGCTTGTTCCCCCGCCGCAGACGTCGCGCGCGGCCCGTGTAGTGGCAAGTGCGTGCGGCTAAATCGCCAGGTCGGCGCAGTGCGACATCAATGCCGATGCGATCAATGCGATACGTCCTTGCTTTCCAGCTTCCAGTAGCACGCGGCCGCAGTCAGGCCGAAGATCAGGTGCCCGATGAAGGTTTGCCAGCCGCGCACTTCCGTGAACCACGGGAAGGCCCGCGTCATCACAAAGAAGTTGAAGCCGTAGACCACCAGGCCGAACACCGCGCCGGCCAGCAGCGCCATGCCCAGGCTGGAATCCAGAGTGAACGGCGCGATGATGGCGGCCAGGATCATGCCCAGCACGGCCCCGAGCACGAAGTGAATCAGCAGCGCCGCGGCAACGGTGCCAACACTGAACAGCGCCGTCTGCAACACGTCAGGCCCCATCACGATCGCGGCGATCATGCGCGTGGCGACCCACGGGTTGACGCCGGACACCATCGATGACCAGAACAGTTCCAGCACCAGCAGCAAGGCCCCGGCCGCCAGCCCGGAAACCGCTGCCGCTTTCCAGTCCGGCTGCCGCCGCACGTAATGGTGCGATTGCATGTGTAGTTCCATAACCACCTCCGTCTCTCTGGAATGGCGGGGCATGGATTGAGTGGGAACGGGCCCCGCGTATCTGATCAGCATAGGACACGCGGCTTATGGATCGGCCATCGAGCGGGCAAAAACGCGGGTAATGCGTGCGTGGCGCAACACTCTGGCGACCATGTGCCGGCGCAGATACCTGCCGTCGATGCGGCGTGCGCCCTACGGGACAATCCCGATGCGCGCGGCCTTGTATCGGGCACACACTGCCTATACTGGATTCACAAAAGAGAGACAGGAGACCGCCATGCACATCACCGCGCATGATCTTGTATTCCTGATTCCGATGGCGCTGGTAGGCGTGATCGCCATGGGTTCGATCCCGGTGACCGCCAAATACCTGCGCATCAGTTGCCGGACCATCGGTGCGCTGATCGGCGCGCTGGTCGCGGTGCTGGTGCTGGAAGCGTTACCGATGCTGATCTGACGCCCGCGCTGCGCGGGATCGGACAGGCAGGTTCCTGGAGGAGGGCCGCCATGTCGCTCGGCCTGATTGCCGCCGTCATGGCGGCTTTGCTGTTCGTCACCGTGCTGCGGGCCATCTGGCGCTGCAGCCATCCTTATCGGATGCGGTACCGGCGCTGCGCGGCGCAGCAGCGCCGCATGGGGCTATGCCGGCAAGCGCCGCGACGACACTACGGGTAGGCACCGGCTGCGGCAGGCCCTTCCATCGACTTCGACAGGCGCTGTCAAAGCGCCGTTGCATTACAGCTCGATCATCGCGAACTCGGCCTTGCCGACGTCGCATTCCGGGCAGCGCCAGTCTTCCGGGATATCTTCCCAGCGCGTGCCGGGGGCGATCCCGTCTTCCGGCCAGCCTTGTTCCTCGTCGTAGACCCAGCCGCAGATGACGCACACCCAGGTCTTGTAGGCGACGGCGGCTTCCAGTTGTTCCTGCTGCAAAACACACTCCTGTATCGGCTATGGAAAGGATTGTCCGGGCGGAATCATACCGGTTTTCGCGGTTGGGCTTGCTGCGGTGCCGCGTTGTGCGGCACGGGGCACCCAACGCAGGGCGTGCACGCACTCAGAAATCCGGCCTGGAGCGCGCGTGAAATCCGCATCTTGAGGTGGCAGGTTGCGCATGCAACAGGCAAAGGTCTGACAGGCGCGGGTCTCGTTGTGGAGATTTCCTGAAGCCACCTCTTCATTTTCTTCAGTCTTTTTTTTCGGTCTTCGAGCAAATGTATGGTCGCTGGATTGCGCCGGAGATCATCTTTCCGCCGCCGCAGGGAGCTCCCAAAATCGCGGCGCCTATTAATAGCGATACGTCCTCGAATTAGCCCCTAATGCCTTGGGCCCCATACATTGATGCCCACTCAAAGCTGTCTGTGTCGGCAACGCAACGCAAATTGCAACAAAAATCATTCGCATTTATATTCCGGCTCGCCCAGATGAAGACCGCTTTTTGACCCCTTTCTTTGCAACACCGGCCCAGGCGCATTCGTGCATGGCGGCGTCGGACGGTTGGGCCCGGACCGAGGGGGATGACACCAAGAAGACCATAACCATGAATCGCCGCACCCCCATTGCCACGGCGCTGCTCGCGCTGTGCGCCACCCCCGCCGCCACTCTCGCCCAGCAAGCTCCCGCACCTTCCGCCACCACCACGCAGGCAGCGCCGGCAGCCACGCTGCCGGAAGTGGTGGTCAATGGCGAGACCTCCCGCGGCGATTTCAACACCGGCAAGGCGTCGCTTAGCAAGCTGCCGGCCGACCTGCGCGACGTGCCGCAGTCGGTCACCGTGGTGAACAAGGCGCTGATGGAATCGCAGGGCGTCAGCTCGCTGGCCGATGCGCTGCGCAACGTGCCGGGTATCACCATCGGCGGCGCTGAAGGCGGCCAGATCGGCAACAACATCAACCTGAACGGCTTCTCGGCGCGGACCGACATCTACCTGGACGGCTTCCGCGACCGCGGCCAGTACTACCGCGACACTTTCGCGCTCGAGCAGGTCGAGGTGCTGATGGGACCCTCGTCAATGCTGTTCGGCCGCGGCTCCACCGGCGGCGTGATCAACCAGGTCAGCAAGAAGCCGACGCTGAAGGCCGCCACCGAGGTGACCGGCTCGGTCACCACCAACGGCCTGGTGCGCGCCACCGCCGACTACAACACGCCCACGGGCGACACCTCGGCATTCCGCATCTCGGCGATGGCGCAGGACGGCAGGCCGAGCACACGCGACGAGATGACGGTGCAGGATTTCGGCATCGCGCCGTCATGGCGCACCGGCATCGGCACCTCCACCGAGATCACGCTGTCGGCCCTGCTGCAGCATAACCACGATATGCCGGACTATGGCTTCTCGAACCTGAACGGCCATCCGACCGACGTCGACCGCAATACCTTCTTCGGCTTCACCGACGACCGCACCATCCAGGACATCGCCTCGCTAAGCGCCGGCATCACGCACAAGTTCTCGCCCAACCTGCGGCTGCGCAACCAGACACAGTTCAACTACGTTGAGACCGATGCCCGCGAGACCGCGCCGAACTCGGTCGGCACGGTCAGCGCAAGGGGCTTCACGCCGCTCATCACCAGCACGCTGCCGCTGGATCAGCTCTTTGTTCGCCTGCAGAGCCATGACCGCAAGATCCGCGACTACTCGATCTTCAACCAGACCGAACTGACCGCCAGCTTCGACACGGGCCCGGTCAAACACACGCTGCTGGTGGGGGCCGAAGTGGGCCACGACGGCTACAACAACCAGAACTACTATCGCAACGGCATCTGCAACGGCGTGGCACTGAACCCGGCTGCCACCGCGACCGCCGCGGCTGGCACCTCCGGATTCGTGGCCTGCGAGCCGCTGGTCGATCCAGCCTACACCGCCTCGCCGGCCAGCGTGCCCACCAGCACCGGCAACCTGCAGGGCGGCTCGGCCAACACGCTGGCGGCCTACCTGAACGATTCGATCGAGTTCAGCAAGCAATGGAAGGCGGTGGCGGGCTTGCGCTATGACCGCTATATCGCCAGCATCACCAACTCGGTCAACTCCACCAACACCCGGGGCAACACCGCACTGGCCAATGCCGAACAGACGGTCAACTTCACCAGCGTGCGCCTGGGTGGCATCTGGCAGCCTACCGAGGCGCAGTCCTACTACGTGTCGTATGGTACGTCGTTCAACCCGTCGCTGGAGCAGCTGACCGGCACCGTGGGCCAGCAGAGCCTGGACCCGGAAAAGAACAAGTCATATGAAGCGGGCGGCAAGTGGGACCTGCTTGGCGGCGACCTGTCGCTGACGTCGGCGATATTCCAGATCACCAAGGACAACGCCCGCAGCCAGATCGACGCCATCACCTATGCGCTGAGCGGCAAGATCCGCGTCAACGGCTTCCGCGCGGGCGCCACCGGGCGCCTCACCAGCCGCTGGCAGGTGTTTGCCGGCTACACCTACCTGGATGCCGAGATCGTCAACGGCATCGCCGCCAACACGACCGGCAAGGTACCGACCAACACGCCGAAGCACACTGCCACTGCCTGGACCAGCTACGCCTTCCTGCCCAACTGGGAAATCGGCGGCGGTGCCCTCTATATGTCGGAACGCTTTGCCAATAACACCGACACCGTCCAGGTGGGCGGCTTCGTGCGCTGGGACGGCATGCTGGCCTACCACCAGCCGACGTACGATGTGCGGCTGAATCTGTTCAATATCTTCGACAAGAAGTACTACGATGCCCTGATTCAGTCCGACGGCGGGCGGGCCGTACCCGGCACCGGCCGCACGGCGATGCTTTCGTTCACCTACCGCATGTAACCCCGCGGCTGGCGGTCCTGGCGCCGCCGGTCGTGGCGCCAGGAGCCCCATGCTAGTCGTCATCCCCAAAGTTCTCAGCGCCGGACAGGTCGGCGCCCTGCGCCAGCGCCTGGAACAGGCCGGCGACGCCTGGGTGGACGGCCGCGTCACCGCCGGCTACTCGGGCGCGCCGGTCAAGTTCAACCAGCAGATCGACGAACGCTCGGAAGTGGCACGGGAGTGCCAGCAGCTGATCCTGTCGGTGCTGGAGCGCAACCCGCTGTTTATCAGCGCGGCGCTACCCAACATTGTCTACCCGCCGATGTTCAACCGTTACAGCGTAGGGATGACCTTCGGCGCCCATGTGGACGGCAGCGTGCGCATCCATCCGTACGACGGGCGCAAGCTGCGCACCGACATCTCGGCCACGCTGTTCCTGTCGGAGCTCGACAGCTACGACGGCGGCGAATTGCAGGTGCAGGACACCTACGGTGCCCATTCGGTCAGGCTGGAGGCCGGCGACATGGTGGTCTATCCCGCCACCGGCCTGCACCAGGTCACGCCGATCACGCGCGGCGTGCGGCTGGCCAGTTTCTTCTGGATCCAGAGCCTGGTCCGTGACGATGCCCGGCGTGCGATGCTGTTCGATATGGACAATGCGATCCAGACGTTGAATCAGACCGGCGCCGATGAGGGCGCCCGGCGGACACTGGTGGGGTGCTATCACAATCTGCTGAGGCAATGGGGCGAAACGTGACGGCGTGAGGCTTTTGAGGCGTGTGTTCGCGGTGTGGGAAGGCCAGGCGTGCACGCCATGGCTTCAGACGGCCACGGGAACGGTAATGGTGGCGGCGTACCCGCTGGTTGCATCGCCCGAAAGCGTCAGCATTTCCGTCGAGGTGCCGTCGCTGAAGACCTGATCGTTTGCATTGGTGACCGAGCCCCGACGCGTGGCATTGCCGGCGCTCGCATAGGCACTGGTGGCATACACCGCCGTCGACACCGCATCCGGAAACGCGAACTGCGAGGTGGCCACCTTGTTGGCGCTGGAGGTAATGGCACTGGCGTTCGGATATACCTCCACATGGATATGCGGCGCGCGCGGGACGTAACAGCCCGGATAAATCGTGGTGAAGCTCACCTGGCCCGCGTTGTCCGTCACTTGCACGCCGCGCAAGTAGCTCTCCCCGCTGTGGCTGCCGTTGTTGCTCACGCTGTAGGCTGAATATTCGCCGTTGATGTCGCAGTGCCAGATGTAGATGGCATAGCCGGCCAGGGCGGCACAGCCGTTGCGGCTTCCCACCAGGCTGATCGTCAGCGTCAGCGGCAGCCCGGACCTGGTATTGGTGCCGTCGATATTGGCCCGGATATCGGACCGCACGATACCTGTGCTTGTCAGGACATTGACGGTGCTGCCCGAATTGGTATTCGATCCGTCTGCCGGATAAGGCCCCGCGGTCTCTTCAGCGATGGTCGTACAGGTCCCTGAGGTTGTGGTGGTCGTCGTCGTGCCACTGCCCGTGCTGGTATCGCTGCCGGACGCAGCACTGCTCGCGGACGCTGCGTCCTCCTCACCACCACCGCAGCCGAGCAGTGCGGCGGGCCCCAGGGCGCCCAGCACACCGAGCGCGCCCAGCGTAGCCCTGCGGGTACGATCGGGGCCGGCAGCCTCCCCGGCGCGATGCGTTTCAGCCTTCTCCATATCATGCCCTCCCGGATTCAGTGATCAATCCGGGTGACACTATCATCGCCGCTTATCCGCAGTATTTCCGCCCTGATACAAAGCGGAAACACTGGCTTCGCAAGTGGATGCCTTGTTCACAGTCCCTTCATCGGCAAGCGCAATGGTTTCAGCGACTGCAAGGCACGTGAGCCTGTAGTCGCCGAAGCGTTGACGAACGGCACGACGGCAGCACGTGTGGCGTGACCCCGTCTACTACTGCCGGACAGCAAAGTCCACCCGATTGGGTGCGCCCTTATCCTTGATGCCCTCGGCGCTGAGCTTGGGCGCGGTCAGGAACAGCCGGCTTTCGGGCACCTTGCCCTCGCGCTCCAGCGCCTGCTTGACCACCAGCGCGCGCTGCTCGGCAAGGCGCCCCAGGTCAGCCTCGGTCACCGTGGCGTTGGCCATCAGCAGCCTTTCCATTTCCTCGGGCGGCAAGGACTTGGTAAAGCCGACGAAGTTGCGCGGCTTCCTCATCGAGGTGCGCTTGTAGACCTCTTCCAGGTATTTCGGGTACTCCTGCTTCGACACCTTGACCTCGGCGCCCTGCTCGCCTGCCTCGCCGTCGCCCGCTTCATCGCCGGCCTGGGCGCTGGCGCGCAGGTCGCGCCGCTTCTGTTCGGACACGCGCGCGTCGAGCCAGGCGCGGCGCGCGCCGGCCTCGTCGGTGGCCGGGTCGATACGGCCGCTGATTTCCAGCCGCAGCGCGGGCCGGTCGTTCAGTGCCTGGCCGAGTTTGCCGATCTTGTCCTTGGCCGCGGGCGTCAGTGTCGAGGTGCCTGGTGCGAATTCGACATAGCCCAGTTCTTCGCCACCGCCGCCGCCGCCGAATGCCGACGCGATCAGCGAGAACGGCGAGGTGATCGCCTTGGTCAGCAGGTTGACGATCACGCGCGCGATCACGCCGCCGATGCTGAACTCCGGGTCCGACAGCGAGCCCGACACCGGCAGGTTCACGTCGATCACGCCGTTGCGGTCCTTGAGCAGCGACACCGCCAGCAGCACCGGCAGCTTGGTCGCATCCGGGCTGTCAACGCGGTCGCCGAAGGTGAGCTGGTCAAGGAACAGGTGGTTGCTGGCATCGAGCTTGCCGTTTTCGATCTTGTAGGCAACGTCCACGGTCAGCTTGCCCTTGGTGATCGGATAGCCGGCGTACTTGGCCGCATACGGCGTGAGTCGCGTCAGCTCCACCCCCGAGGCCTTGGCGGCGATGTCCAGGAACAGCTGCTCGCCGAGCGGGTTGATCTTGCCGCTGATATTGACCGGGGCGTCGTCATCGATGCGGCCGTCCAGCACCAGGTCGGCCGGCGTGGGATCGCCCGACGATACCTTGGACACCGAACCCTTCATGCCGGTCAGGTTGGCGGTGTAGTTGGGCTTGACGAAGAAGTCCGAGAAATTGATGTTGCCCTGGCTGACCGACACCCCGCCGATGCGCACCTGCGGCTTGGGTCCGCCCGGCTTCTGCTCGACCTGGGCGGTACGCGTGCCGCCGGCCTGCACCGGTGGCGTCGCCGGCGCGGACGCCGGGTTGGCCTGCGTCAGGCTGGTGGACGGTGCCGCCTCGCCCTTGGCCGCGCCACCGGCCATCACGTCCTGCAGGTTCAGCCGGCCGTTGGCATTCAGGATCACACGCGCATAGAAGTCAGACAGCGCGACATTGCCCAGGCTCACGCGCATCGGGCCCTTGCTCTCGTCCATCGCGAAGTCGATGCCCGACACCGCCAGCGAACGCCAGCGCAGGAAGTCTTCGCCGCTGACGCGGTCGACCGTGCGCACGTTGCCGGACAGCACGTTGCCGGCGAATTGCGCCGCGATGGGCTTGCCGGTGGGCGCGTCGACATTGAGCTTGCCCTTGACCGTCAGCGTGCCGCTGCGCAGCGCGGCGTTGAAGCGATCGGCCAGATAGGGCTGCAGCGGGCGCATTTCCACCTCGCGCAGGTCAAGTTGCAGGCGGCTGGCCGGGACGGTCGGCAGCACCGAGCCGTCCACGCCGATCACGCCGCGCCGGCCTGATTCCGCATGCAGCTTGACCGGCACCGCCGCCGGCGTCAGCGGCCAGGCGATGGCGCCGGTGGCGAGCGCGATATTGCGGAACTCGTGGATCACCGGGCGGCCGCGGTTGGCCTCGGCTGGCTGGTAGTCCGCCAGGCGCGCGCTGCCGCCGTCAACGGTGAGCTTGCCGATGTTGGCCTTCCAGCCGCCGGGGGCTGGCGCGCCGTTGGTGGTGGCTGCGGCCGGTGCGGCCTGGCGCGGCGTGGCACGCGCCTGCTGTGCCGATTCCGTGGCCCACAGTCGCGCCATCTCGATCAGCTGGCCGCGGTGGTCGCGCGTGGCGGAGAGCTGCGGCTGCGCCAGCGTGACCTGGCTGGTGGCGAAGGTCTGTTTGGCGAGGTCGAACTGGATATCTTCCAGCACCAGCTTTTCCGCGCGCAACAGCGGCAGGTTGGCGCCTTCGCGGTCGGCGGCGGCGCGCTCGCGTTCGCGGCGGCTGGCGCGGGGGCCAGCGTTGCCGTTGGCGGTGGCCCGCTCCTGCGTGTCAGCGCCGGCGCGGGCGGCCGCGGATACCGGCATCGTCACCGGCTCGCGCGTCGCGACATAGAGCGGCGCCAGCTCCAGCCGCGACTTTTCCAGCACGAACTGGAACTGCGGCGTGGCCCACGCCATGCGGTAGTGCAGCTCGGCATTGACCGCGGTCTCGCCGAACTGGCTGCGCAGTTCGCGCGGCCACCACGCGGCAAACCCCTGCGGGCGCAGGCCGGTGGTTTCCATCGTGCCGGCCAGCGTGCCGTCGCGCAGCAACAGGTCGCCGGTGTGGTGCAGCGTCTGGCCGTCGGCCACGGTCAGCGTGGCGTCGATGCGGGCCGGCTTGTCGCCTTCCGTGCCGGCAAAGCCCTTGACCTCGGCATCGAGCGGGCCGAGCGCAAGCTTGCCCGGGCCCGACGGCGCCAGCGCGTCTTCAAACCCCAGCCTGGCCTGCTTCACGACAATGCGGTCGACCGCGTAGCGCCACGGCACGTCCCTGGTTGCCGTGGCCGGCGGCGCCGCGGGCGTTGCCTGGGCGCCTGACGCCGCGACGGGCGCGGATGCCGGTGCCGCCGGTGCCGGTGCCGGTGCCACGCCATCGGTGGACTTGCTGACCGCCTTCGGCAGGAACGCGGTGGCCAGGTTCAGCGTGCCGTCCGCGCGCCGCGCGGCCTCCACGCCCAGCCCCTCGATCTCCACACTGCGCAGCTGCGCGAGATGCGCCAGCGGCTCGAGCTTGCCGATGTCCACCGCCAGGCGGCCGGTCTTGAGCAGCGGCTGGCCGGCGCGCGTGCGGATATCGGCATCGCGCAGCACGGCCGTGCCCGTCAGCAGCATCTCCTGCGTGTCCTTCTGCTGGCGGAACGCCACCGTCAGGCGCGTATCGAGCTTGCCGGACTTGACCTCGGCATCGCGCAGCGGCGGCGCGAACGCCATCAGGCGCGAGACATCAAGCCCGTCCAGGTTGACGTTCAGGCGCGTCTGGCGCGAATCGGCAAAGGGCAGCACCTCGCCATCCAGCGCCAGCGGCGTGCCATTGACCTGCGCGCTCAGCGTGGGCCGGGTCACGATTTCCACGTCGTGCGGCAGGTTGGACAGGAATGGCAGCGTCAGTGTCAGATGATCGACGCGCAGGCTGGTGTCCAGCAGCTTGTCGTCATAGCTGAAGCTGCTGCCGGTGATGGCGATGTTGTTGACCGAGAAGCGCGCTGGCTCGGCATCGGCCGGCTTGGGCGGCAGGTCCGCGAGCTTGTCCTGGACATCGGCAAAGCTCACGCGGCCGTCGGCGCCGCGCGCCACGCGCACGGCCAGGCGGTCGATATGCAGGTTGTCGACCACCGGCGCCAGGTGCCACACAGACGCCAGCGAGGTATTGGCCTCGGCCTCGCCCAGCGTCAGCGCGGGGGTCTTGCCGTCGCGCTCGTAGATGGTCAGGTCCGTGAGCGTGGCGGCCAGCTCGAACGGGCGCACGTGCGCCTTGCCCAGCGTGACCTTGCGCCCGAGCGCCTCGGTCGCGTTCTTTTCGATCAGGTATTTGAGCAGCGGCGGGCCGCCGAAATAGCCCGCCAGCCCGAATACCGCGAGGGCGGCCACTACGCCGCCCGCGACACGGGTAGCCAGGCGGCCGCGCGGCGTGGCGGCTACCGCCCGGATGGATTGCTTGAAAGCCATGACATTCCAGAAGATCTGACCCCGCTTTCCGGTGTTGCACGGTAGTTTGTGCCCCGGATTTCACTTTTTCGCCGACATTATCGCAACGCTTTCGTACAAAGCAAAGAAAGCAAATATGTCTGTTCAACGACGCAGACAATGACGGACGGGCCGATCTGGTATCTTTACGCCCTTTGCGAAGCGTCTCGTCGCAAGCCTGCGGCTTATCCGCCACGCTGTGCCTGCCTCCCCTGCGCTGTACCCTCCGGCCAAATCCTTCACGTATTCCGTGTTGCGCGCTTCGCATGCGATCTCTTCCATGCGAGTCCATTCATGTCCACCACCAGCAGTACCGCCGCAGGTGTCGGCGCGCCGGCCCATACCAGTGCCAGCGCGCGCCCGCTGACCGGCCAGGATTACAAGACGCTTTCCCTCGCCGCCCTGGGCGGCGCCCTCGAGTTCTACGACTTCATCATCTTCGTCTTTTTTGCGACGGTCATCGGGCAATTATTTTTCCCGCCGTCGGTGCCGGACTGGCTGCGCCAGTTGCAGACCTTCGGCATTTTCGCGGCCGGCTACCTGGCCCGGCCGCTGGGCGGCATCATCATGGCCCACTTCGGCGACCTGCTCGGCCGCAAGAAGATGTTCACGCTGTCGATCCTGCTGATGTCGGTGCCCACGCTGCTGATGGGGCTGATGCCGACCTACCAGTCGATCGGCCTGGCCGCGCCGGTGCTGCTGCTGGTGCTGCGCATCCTGCAGGGCGCGGCCGTGGGCGGCGAAGTGCCCGGCGCCTGGGTGTTCGTGTCCGAGCACGTGCCGGCGCGCCATGTCGGCTACGCCTGCGGCACGCTGACGGCGGGCCTGACCGCAGGCATCCTGCTGGGTTCGCTGGTGGCCACCGGCATCAACAGCGTCTTCACCCCGGCGGAGCTGGCTGACTACGGCTGGCGCGTACCCTTCCTGATCGGCGGCGTGTTCGGCATTGCCTCGATGTACCTGCGCCGCTGGCTGCACGAGACCCCGGTGTTTGCCGAGCTGAAGCAGCGCAAGGCGCTGGCGGCCGAGATGCCGCTCAAGTCGGTGGTGCGCGACCACGGCCGCGGCGTGGCGGTGTCGATGCTGCTGACGTGGATGCTGTCGGCCGGCATCGTGGTGGTGATCCTGATGACGCCGACCTTCCTGCAGAAGCTGTACGGCTTTGACGCGCGCACCGCGCTGGTCGCCAACAGCGTGGCCACGCTGTGCCTGACGGTCGGCTGCATCGTGTCCGGCGCACTGGCCGACCGCATCGGCGCGCGCCGCACGCTGTTCTTCGGCGGCCTGCTGCTGGCGATCTGCGCGTACGCCTTCTACACCACGATCTTCACCCGGCCTGACCTGCTGTTGCCGCTCTATGCGCTTTCGGGCTTCCTGGTGGGCACCATCGGCGCGGTGCCGTTCGTGCTGGTCAATGCGTTCCCGGCGCAGGTGCGCTTTTCGGGCATGTCGTTCTCGTACAACGTGTCGTATGCTATTTTCGGCGGCCTGACGCCGATGGTGGTCACGCTGATGCTCAAGCATGACCGGCTGGCGCCGGCCCACTATGTGGTGGCGCTGTGCGTGCTGGGCATGGTGACGGCGCTGTTCGTCAAGGACCGCTCGCGCGGCTGACGCCGGCGCCTGTGCAAAGCAAAAGGGAGGACCTGGCGCCCTCCCTTTTTTCGTGCCTGTTTCTCTGTCAGCGCCGGTGCTGGCGGAAGAACTGCCACATCATTGCGCTGGCATCGGGGCCGATATCGCTGTGGTAGTGGTAGCCGGCATCGCCGCCGCTCCAGGCATGCCCCAGGCCCTCCACTTCCACCAGCGTCACCAGGTCGCGGCTCCAGCGGCCGAAGCGGTACTGGTGGGAGCGCCCCGGGCGCTCGTCCGCGCCCTCCTGCGGCGTCGCCGGCACGCCGGCCAACCGGTCTTGCAGCCCGTTATAGGCCAGGAACTGGCGCGCCAGCAGGCGGCCGTTGACCGGGTGTACCGCATCATCGGCCAGGCCATGGATCACCAGCGCCGGCATCTCCGGCCCGCCGGCCGTGACGCCGGCGGCATCGAGCAACCATGACGGTTCGGCGGACGCGCCCTGCTGCATCGCCCTGAGGCCCGCGCGCGGATTATCGGCCGCGCCGATCACCACGCCGGAATGCAGCGCCGCGGCGGCCACCTTGCCCGGATAGCGCAGCGCCACTACCGCGGCCATGGCCGCGCCGGCCGACATGCCGGCCAGGTAGATCTCGCGCTCGCGCACGTCGTGGCGGGCCGCCAGCGCGTCGAGCAGCATCGCCACCGCCTGGGCTTCGCGCCCGCCTTCGGCCGCGCCCAGGTCAAACCATTGCCAGCAGCGCTGCACCTGGCGGCGCAAGGGCTGTTGCGGATAGGCAACGATAAAGCCCTCGCGCTCGGCCAGTTCATTCATGCGGGTACCGGCGGACAAGTCGTCCGGGGTCTGGCGACAGCCGTGCAGGAGCACCACCACGGGCAACGGGCCGCGATGTGCCTTGGAAGGGATATAGAGGTGATAGGACAGCTGCGGCACCAGCTCGCCCGGCAGCGGCGCCAGGCGCAGGCGGTGCGCTTGCCAGGTGCCGGGCAGCTGGCCTGGCTCGAGCTCTGGCCTGGCAGGCCGGCGCTTGCCGCGCTTCTCAGCCGGGCGCGCCGGCGTCAGCGGATTCAGCGAATCGATGCGTTCCAGCCAGGACTTCACCTGGGCTTCCGTGCGGGCCTGCGTCCGGCTCAGTCGCCGGATTCGCGCTTGCCAGTCATCGGCGAGGCTTTTGGTCATGAGGACTCCTGGTCGTATGACGGAATCTCCCCCTACTGCTTATTGTTGCATCGCAGCATACCACAGTCGGCAAGCCGGTCGCGGCGCACTTCGTAACAGCTTATGCTTCACATTGAGGTGCCGCGCAGCCTGCCGCCCGCCTTTGTCAGAAATGGCAAAAAGTACTAAGTAGCAGATACGAAAGAATGCAGATCGCAGCCAGATAGCTTGCGTTGCTGGCGTTTCATACTGAGCCGTCGCCACGGACCCAAGGCATTCGGAACGGTTTCGCGACTGCTGTCGCGCCTTGCCTCGATCGGGCTGACCTGGTGCGCCAGCGGCGCCTGCGGATCATCAACGCGGACGAACTGGCGTGGGTCTATGCCGATCTGGAATCGGCGCCGCGCCGGTTGGCGCAAACCCCGCCGCGGCGGCGGAGTTCAGGGCCGCATGCGGCGAACCGCGGCTGGCCTGAAGTGGCCAGTCTGCAGGTTGCTGTGCAGGCAGCGCCTCAGCGATCCGCCACGCGCCGCCAGCCGTCGGGCGAGAAACTGCGGATGGCCCTGGCCCGCGCTGCCGTGCTCCGGCCCAGGTCGCGCTCATAGAAAACCCCGTCGCTGCCGAGCTTGAAGGTATGCACGCCGGTTTCGCCATAGCGGACGGGCCAGGCAAGAAAGCCAAACCTGGCCTCGCTGCCCCTGGCTGGCGGCAGCAGGCGGTAGTGGTAGCCGTAGAAGGCATCTTCCGGGGGCGTATTGGGGCCCATCGCCAGCGCATCGGGACCGATCGGGCTGGCGTCCTGCTCGCTGGTCGCCGGCCAGTACAGCCCGTCGGTCTTGCCCGGCGTACTGACCAGTTTGGTGGCATAGCGGCCCTGGCCGACCTGCTCCGCATAGCGCTGCTGCGCGTCCGCCAGCACTTGCAAGGCTTCCAGCGTGACCAGCTCGTTGCGCCCCAGGCGGCGGCGGTGCACTTCCTGCTGGCCGGCGCGCAGGTCGAAGGCCCAGCCGTCCTGCTGCCGGGCCAGCGGCACCGGGAAGGTCCAGCCGCTCTGCCCGACCTCGATCTGCGCGCGGCGCTCGCCGTCGGGCTTCACCGCATGGTGGCGCGCCCAGGCGCCGAGGAAGTCGTAGACGTCATCCTGTTCGAAGCCGCTGGGCGGCAGCAGCGACCGGTATTGCCTGCCCAGCACGCGCCCGAGCGCGTTGTCGTCGCTGCGCGAGATCGCATCCCCCAGCGCCTCGGCCGCCGCGTCGGGGCTGGGGAAGATCTGCTGCGCCATCGCCGGCACGCTTGCGCACAGGCCCGCGAACAGGACCCCGGCGGCGGCCAGCGCGCGCCATCCGGCGACAGAGAAGGGGTTGCCCGTCATGCGCGTCATAGTTACCTCCGACCATGGCCGAAATGTTCGCCGTCTCCGCGCAAGCGCTCCCCACCGCCCTGCTCGCGCATGCCGCCGCCCCGGTTGACCCCGGCGGGATGCGCCTGCGGCGCTTCGCGCTGCGGCATCGACACGCGCTGTGTCTGCTGGCGCACGCGCTCGCCGTTGCCGGCATCGTGCAGCGCGCTGTCACGGTTGGCATTGCGCGCACGGTCGCGGGCCTGCGCCTGGTCGGCGCGCTGGCGGTCCAGGCCCGCGGGACGCGGATTCTGCACGCCGTCGCCGCTCGCGCCCGGGTGCGAGCGCTCGGCCAGCCCGCCGGCATGGCCGGGAATGGCCTGCCCGGTGCGGCCCTCGAACGACTGTGCCGCGCGCTCGCGCGCCTGGTCGCGTGCCGAAGGCTGGCGCTGCACGCCGCCGCTGCCAGCCCCTGATCTCTGACCACCCGGCTGGACGCCGGCCTGCCGGCTGGCCAGGCCCGCCTGGCGCTGCTGGTCATAGCGCCCGCGCACCGCGGCATTGTTGTACGGGACGTTGCCGCGGTTGGCCGGATTGTGCTGCCAGTTCACGTTCGCACGATTGACGTCCAGGCGCTGGTTGACGTTGATGTTGTTGTACCGGTTCACGTTGATGTTGACGTCGTGATGCCCCCAGTCGAAGCCGCCCCACATCGCGTCGACGGCCGCCACGCCCAGCCCGAAGCCGATGCCCGCCACCAGCGAGGTGGCAAACACGGAACCGGGCGGCGGCGGATAGTAGGCCGGCGGATAGGCGGGGTACGGCCAGGCGCCGTAGACCACCGTCGGGTTGTAGGTGGGCACGTACACCACCTGCGGATTGGCCGGCTCGATCTGCACGACGGTGGTGCCCCCAGTGGTCTGCGTGACCACCTTCTGCTGTTCCGTGGTCTTCAGCGTGCCGGCCTTCTGCGCCTGCGTGCGCAGGCGCTGGACCGAATCCATGACATCGTTGGGCTGGGCCAGGAACGCGTCACCGACCGACTGCACCCACTGCGGCTGCCGCCCCATCAGGTCGAGCACCGACGGAAACGCCGCCAGCGACTGCACGCTGGGGTCCCAGGACTGGTTGGCGACTGCCTTGGTGGCGGCATCGCCCGACAGCCCGGGATTGGCCTTGGACCATTGCGCCGCGGCCGCGACGTCAGCCGGATAGGTGGCCGCCATCAGCACCTGCGACAACAGCGCATCCGGATACAGCGCAATCGGCGCGGTCAGCTGGTCGAGCTGCGCGTGGCTCAGCCGGGCCTGCGCCTGCGCGGCGCCGAGCGGCGCCATCAGCATCAGTGCGAGGCACCATGCGAAGAGGTGTTTGAAACGCTGCATGTTCGCTCTCCACAATCAGCGCAGGTGCCCGGTGAGGGCCTGCTGCCCGGGTTGCGCACTCAGCGACGTTGCTGCGCGCACTCTTGCCGATACGCTTCTTCCAGGCGCTTGCGATCGGCCTGGCGCTCCAAGGCCGGATATGGGCGCCCGTCGGCGGTGGTCACCGACGATTTGCCCTCGGACCACTGCGGCCCTGCAGGTAGTGCGTTGATCTTGTCCAGCAACGACTGGCAGTGCTGGCGCTGCGATGCCGACAACGTGCCGTCGGCGCCTTCCAGAACGGTGGTGGCTTCATCCAGCATCCGTGGCGGCGGCGGTGCCACCATCGGCGTGCCTGCCGCCGCGGCCGCGGCGGCATTGCTGGCTGCACTACTAGCTGCACTGCCGGCGGCCAGCACCGGAACCGCCACGATCGCGGCGCATGCCAGCACGCCCGCCTTCAACAGGAACTTCGTCAAACCAATACTCCAGGGCCGTGCGCGATGCTTGTAGTAGCCGATGTCGCGGCACGGTATGTTGCGGAAACCGTCCGCCTCTAGCGATCCTTGCCGTTGCCATTGCGGCGGCCGGTACGGTTGCGCAGCAGCTCGAGCTTGAGCAGCGCGTCCGCAAGCATACTCTTGAGCCGGGCATTCTCTTCCTGCAGTTCACGCAGCTTGCGCCCGTCGCGCGCATCGCCCTGGCTCGGGTCGCCGTAGCGGGCGCGCCATCCGTAGAACGAGGCGTCGCTGAAGCCGTAGCGCGCGCACAGCTCACGCACCGGCACACCGCTGGCGGCCTCGGCCAGGTAGCTGCGGATCTGTTCTTCCGAATACCGTCTGTTCACGAATCTCTCCGCTTCACAACTGCCACGAGCGGCGCCAGCCGCGCGCCCAGCGTGCCGACTCTGGCGGTACGTTAGCCTACGCGCGCCGCAAAAGGCAATTCAGTGTCTTCGCGATCCGAGTTAAGAAAATTTTCTGCGAGGCCGATGCAAGCACCGGTGCCACGCAGGCACGGCGGGGATGCAAGGCATGCTTCCCGTTCAAATTTTGTTAAGCCAAATTGGAATCCATTTGGTTTCATCCATGTGACATCGGGCACGAGCGGCTGGGCCATGCGGGCCCTGCCATGCCGGGAGAAAATGACTCGCTGCAATGCGCAGCGGCGCAATGGCTTGTTCAGTCCGCTTTTCCAGCCATGTCCGGATGTTCAGACAAAGCTAAAAAAAGCAAAATCAGAAAACAATCGTCAAAGCAAGTTTCTATGACTTTTGCTGAGCGTGTATTAAGATTCCTCGGCATAACTAAATTTCGCACGCCTTCGCGATGCGCCCCGCGGCGCTGACAGAAAGGCGGCCCGGCAGCCCGCACCAGGCCCCTACCCCGCCCAGGTGCGCGTCCCCAAGCTGCCGGTTAGCACCGGGCCTGAAGGATCGAAGAGTCACTGCGCCATTTGTCGACGCAAGTCGTACATTCAGGAGGCGTGTCATGCTTTTCATCAGCATCCTGCCCGGGCAGCGTTTGCCCGGCGATATTGCCGCACCGGCGGCAACGCCCGCAGTTCCCGCCAGCGTTGCACACCAGGAGCCGGACAGTCGTCCCACGGCCTGATCAGGTTTCGCTGCTTTTTGCGCCAGCCCTTTCGCGCAGCACGGTACGCATCAGACAAACAAAGAACGAGAACAAAGTCATGGATCGGGAGAAGTCGGAATGCGTCATGTCAGTACGAAGCTATTGCACGTCTTTGTCCTCGTCATGGAGTACCGCGACTTGAGCGCAGTCGCGGCCTGCACACAGGGACGCGTGCCCACCGTCGCCTACAGCCTGGCGCGTTTGCGCGAAATCACCGGCGATCCGTTGTTTGTCAAACGCAACGGCATGCTCGAGCCCACCCCGCATGCGCTGCGCCTGGAACAGACCGCGCGTCAGATCCTGGCCAAATGGAACCAGCTGGTGCGGCCCGGCGAGCCTGGACTGAACCGGCGCCAGGACGGCGGCAGACGGGTTTCCATCGGTTTTTCCTCTTCCATCGGCGATCCCGTCATCACCGAGATCCTGACCGCGTTGTGCGAGCAGTTCCCGCATGACAGCTTTATCACCCGCCCGGTCATAGCCGATGCCGCGCTTGCCGGCAGCCTCGATGCCGGCGAACTGGATTGCGCCTTCGTCGTCGACGGCGGACACGATCCCGAGCATGTGCGGCAACAGAACATCATGGCCACGCCGCGCCGGCTGGTCAGCGCCATGCGCGAAGGCAGCTATGACGAGGGCGAAAGCGACTGGATCCTCCTGCAGGAGGATTGCGAGGCTGGCAGCCCGCTGCGCGCCTTCCTGAGCCGACAGGCCTGCTCGCCCGGTCATCGCGAGACCGTGGTGCCGTCATGGCATACGCAGATCACGTTGCTGCATTCGGCAGGTGGCATCTGCCCGGTGCTGGACTTCAACGTGCCGCTGGTCACGCGCGAGCGCAAGACGCGCCTGCTGGCACCGCCGACCAGCTTCCCTGAATGGGCCGCGCTGAATTTCTGGTCACCGGAGCACAGCCGCGACAAAGGCTTGCTGCGCGACATCATGGAGCTGGGCAGCGCCGTGCTGCGCGACCCGATCAAGGCCATCGACGGTCGCCGCAAGGGCCGGGAGGCACCGCAAGCCGAGGCCGCGCTCGCCTGACGCGGATGCGTCGGGCCTGATCGGTCCCCCGAGCCGCACCCCGAAGCGCTGGCTGCCGCATGGTGCCGGCGCTTTATTTCTTGCGCCCGGCCGCGCACGCGACCCGCCGTTTATTGCAGTCCTGAGACATTTTTCCGAGCGTCGGGCCTGCGCTACACTCGCGCCCGTTTGGCCGGGCCATCGCGTCCGCCCGCTGCGGCGGTTTGCGAATCCTCCTAGTTTCGCCCGCAAGGGCAACCGATATCCTGCCTTGGCATTGCCGCGCTCGGCCGTCTCCCGTTTGGCCCGGGTCCCGGCAATGCACGCTGTTGTCAGGCGTCGTTTTGTCTGGCGTCGTTCTTGCGCCGCACGTCAGCCGACGTGCGGCGTTTTCTTGACGAGGAGCACCCTGATGACATTGAGGATCCTGCTTGCCGACGATCATCCGGTGGTCAGCGCGGCCGTTGCCGACCGTCTGCGGACCCAGACCGGGTGGGAGGTCTGCGGCAGCGTGACCAGCGCAACGGCGCTGCTGAACAGTGTCGAGGTGCTGCGTCCCGATGTGGTGATCACCGACTACCACATGCCCGCGCAGGAAGAAGGCAACAGCGACGGGCTGCGGCTGCTGGCCAGCCTGCGGCGCCGCCATCCCTCGCTCGCCGTGATCGTGCTGACGATGATCACCAATCCGCTGGTACTGCGCTCCATCCTAGACACCCATGTCCACGGCCTGCTGCTGAAGGATTCGCCGCTGTCGGAACTGGTCACCGTGGTGTACCGCATCCAGCGCGGCTTCCACTACATCGGCAAGTCGGCCATGGAGGTACTGTCGCAGGCCGATCCGGGCCACCCGGTTGCGCCCGGCCAGGCCGGCGCCGAGCGCCTTTCCACCCGTGAGATGGAAGTGTTGCGGCTATACCTGGCCGGCCGCTCGGTCAGCGAAATCGCCAGCCTGCTGTGCCGCAGCGTCAAGACCATCAGCCGGCAGAAGAACTGCGCCATGCACAAGCTCGGCGTCACCAACGACCGCGAGCTGTTTGAGTTTGCGGCGCTCAACGGCATGTTGCTGACGGCCTCGTGAGCGTCAGCGACAGGGCCAGTGGCACCTCAGGCGGCGTCCACCGCCTCCGCGCGTGCCATCGCATGCGCGATACCCGCTTCCAGTTGTGCCAGGCCATGCGACAGCTCCTGCATGGTCGACGGCGAGACTTCGGTGAGCACGTCTTCCAGGAAGGCCGAGCGCAGCGGCATCACCTGCGCCACCAACTGATGCCCGACCCGCGACAACGTGACATGCGTCACGCGGTTGTCGCGCTCCGAGGTGGAGCGCTCGACCCAGCCAAGTTCCTGCATGGCCTTGAGCTGGCGCGTCAACGCCCCCGGGTCCATGCCGACGCGGTCGGCCAGCGCCTTCTGCGCGATCGCATCGTCCTGCTGGTGCAGCGCGTGCAGGACGCGCCAGCGCGGCAGCGGCAGGCCAATGCGCTGCTCGAACGCCGCCGCGTAGGCGCGGTAGGTGCGGCCGAATTGCTGCAGTACGGCCACGCTTTGTCGCTCCAGTTCCATCCGTTCTCCTCAGGGGTGCGTTGCAGGCAGTATCTTAGTCTGCCGCCATCGCCGGCGCCGCGGTGCGCACCAGTTTCACCGGCGGCACCTGGCGCGCGCGCCAGACCCCCAGCGCCGCCGCCGCCGCGGCGGCAAGCAGGCCCAGGTGGATGGCGGTGACCAGCGACATGCGCGCCTGCTCCAGCAGCAGCGCGCCATTGTGCCCGGCCTGGCCGAGCTGGCCCAGCAGCACGGCCTGCGCCGCCTTGTCGATCAGCACCTGCGGGTCGGCCATGCGCGCCGCCCACCGGCTGGCGTTGGCCGCGGCCAGCGCGTGGTCCACGCCGGCGGTGTAGCTGCGCGTCACCAGCGTGCCCACGATCGCCGTGCCCACCATGCCGCCCACCATGCGCAAGGACTGCAGCATGGCGGTGGCAATGCCAAGGTGCTCGCGGCCCGCGGTCTGCTGCGCAAACACCGTCAGGTTCGGCATGATAAAGCCCAGCCCCAGGCCGCCCACCAGCATGATTGCCACCAGCAGGCCGTGCGGCATGCCGCGCGTGGCCTGCGTCAGCCCCAGGCAGGCCACGGCCAGCATGCCGAAACCGGCATAGAGCATGGCATTGGGATGGCGGATGCGGGTAACGATGCGGCCGTTGACGATGCTGCCCACGGTGATGCAGACCACCAGCGGCGTGATCAGCAAGCCCGCCTCCTTCGGCGAATAGCCGAAGCCGCCCTGGAACAGCAGCGGTGCATAGAGCAGCAGCGCAAACATGGTGAAACCCGCGAACACCGATAACTGGAACAGCGGCCCCAGCCCCGGGTTGCGGAACATCTCCACCGGCAGGATCGGGTTGGCGCAGCGCTTCTCCCAGTGCCACAGCGCCACCAGCGCGGCCGCGGCCAGCACCAGCAGGCCGCCGGTATAGGCATCGAAGCCGCGCTCCGGCAGCAGTTCCACGCTCAGCTGCATGCAGCCCAGCCCCGCCGCGATCAGCAAGGCGCCCAGCCAGTCCACCCGGATCGGCCCGCTGTGCGCCTGCTGGCGCAGGTGCGGCAGGTAGCGCCACGCGAACCAGAGCCCCAGCACGCCCACCGGCAGGTTGACGTAGAACACCGCGCGCCAGCCGTACCACTCCGTCAGCACCCCGCCCAGCGACGGGCCGACGGCATTGGCAATGCCGAACGCCGCGCTCAGCATCACCTGCCAGCGCAGCCGCACATGCGAATCCGGAAACAGGTCGGCGATGCAGGCAAAGGCCGTGCCGACCAGCATGCCGCCGCCGATACCCTGCAGCGCACGGGCCAGCACCAGGAACGGCATGCTCGGCGCCATGCCGCACAGCGCCGAAGCCACCAGGAACACCACGATCGACGCCAATACAAATGGCTTGCGCCCGTAGTAATCGCCCAGCCGCCCGAAGATCGGCACGGTGATCACCGAGGTCAGCAGGTAGGCGGTCGCCACCCACGCGTAGTACTCGAAGCCTTGCAACTCCGCCACCACGGTAGGCAGCGCCGTGCCGACCACGGTCTGGTCCAGCGCCACCAGCATCACCACGAAGGCTACGCCCAGCATGGCCAGCAGAGACTCGCGGAATGGCAGGACCTGGCCGTTGGTTTCACCGCTTTGTGGCGTGGGAGACATTTGGTTGCTCGATCAATCGTTGTACTGTCAATGATTATAGGACAGGAAGTGAAGCGATGCCGGAGTGCATTGTTGATCGCTAAAAATAAAGTCTGTCGCGGAAAAAGTTAGCTACCAACAACTTTTGTAGCAAAGACACCCTATACCGGGCCGCTTTAAGCAGCAAAGTTCAGACGACCAGCTCCGAATCCTGCGCAGGCCTGCGCTCCAGCAACGCCGCCAGTTTGCGCAGCGCCAGCGACAACTGCGCGCGGTCTTCGACGCCGCCGAGCGAGATGCGGATCGCATTCGGCGGGTTAGGCCCGCCCGAGAAGGCGTCGGACGGCGTGACACGCAGGTCCTCCGCGAGCGCTGCCCTGGTGAGCTGATGGGTTGACCAGTGGTCCGGCAAACGATGCCATGCGTGGATGGCGGCGGGGGGCAGCTGCCCGATTCCGCTCAGCCACCGGTTGGCGAGCTCGCGTCGCGCGAACGCTTCGGTCCGGATGCCGTCGAGCAACTGTATCGCTGAGCCGTCATGGATCCATTGCGTGGCCAGCGCCGCCGTCATCGGCGCGGCCATCAAGGCAAAGGCGCGCAGCGCCGCCAGCAGTTCGTCGCCGCCCTTTCCTTCCGGCAGCAGGACATAGGCGGTACGCAAGCCCGGGCTCAGCGTCTTGGACAGCGTTGATACGTAGTAAGTCCGTGCGGGCGTGAACTGCGCCAGCGGCGGCGGCGCGGCGGGCGTCAGCAGCCAGTAGGGATCGTCCTCCAGCAGGGTGATGTCGCATCGGTCGGCAGCGCGGGCGATTTCCTCCCGGCGCGAGGCCGGCATGGTATGCGTGGTCGGATTCTGCGCGGTGGGGTTCAGGTAGGCCAGCGTCGCACCGTCGGTGCACGCCGCCTCGAGCGCATCGGGCAGCATCCCGTGCGCGTCGCACTTCGCCATGACCACGCGCCGCCCCAGCCGGGCCGCCGCCGCGCGAATGCCGGGGTAGGCCAGCGGCTCGGTCACGATCGCGTCGCCGGGCCGGGTCCGGGTCAGGATCAGGGCGGCCAGCGCCGCCTGCGCGCCGGGGCAGACCACCAGCCGCGCGGTATCGACGTGCCCGAATACCTGTGCCAGCCAGAGCGCACCGGCCGCCCGGTCGGAGGCGCTGCCGCCACCAAGCTGATAGGTCATCAGCAGATGCGGGTCGCTGCGCAGCAAGACCTGCGACAGGCCGCGCCGCAGCAGGTCCTGGAAGTCCAGCCCCGCCGGCGGCGGCGGCACGTTCATGCTCATGTCCACCACCCGGGCCAGTTCGGCGCGCGGGGCGGCGATGAAGGTGCCGAGCGCGCCTTTGGCTTCGATCAGCTGCCGCCGCCTGGCCTCGGTATAGGCGCGGGTCACGGTCGTCAGATCCACGCCGAGCGACCTGGCGAGACTGCGCTGCGGCGGCACGCGGTCTCCGGCGACGAGACGCCCTTCGCCGATTGCCCGCTCGATGAAATCCACGATCTGCAGATACCGTGCGCCACTGCCACGGGTGATCTTAAGATCCCATTTAGCGTCAAAATCGGCTGCTTGCATGGATTCCATGGGGAAAATTTTCCTCGATGTATGGGTTTTGTCTTCAGCTAGCATGCCAGACATCATCACAGGAATCCATACAACCCCAACGCCGGGGTGACGGCCGACACCCTTTGGCAGAGGCAAGGGCGCGGGCGCCGGAGAAAGGGTCGGCGGATACCTCAGTGATGCGTAACCAAGGTGTCCGAAATGCTTAAACCTACCGCCGGGCCGGCAGACAAGAATCGACATGGCCCGCTCCCCCTCACGTCCCCAAACCTGCCCCCACGCTTGGCCACGCTTGTGCTGGCCGCCCTTGGCAGCGCGCTGCTGAGCGGCTGCAACCTGGAGTTGCTCTCGCCCAAGGGCAGCGTCGGCGAACAGGAGAAATCGCTGATCCTGATCGCGCTGTTCGTCATGCTGATGGTCGTCATCCCGGTGATCGTGCTGACGCTGTGGTTCGCCTGGCGCTATCGCGAGACCAACACGCGCGCCACCTACGCCCCCAAATGGGCGCACTCCACCAGAATCGAGGTCGTGGTCTGGGGCATTCCCTGCGTGATCGTGGCCTGCCTGGCCGTGCTGATCTGGGACTCGACGCACAAGCTCGATCCCTATCGGCCGCTGCAGTCGGAGGTCAAGCCGGTCCAGGTCGATGTGATTGCGCTGAACTGGAAATGGCTGTTCATTTATCCCGAGTACGGCGTCGCCTCGCTGAACCAGCTTGCGATTCCCGTCGGCACACCGATCAATTTCCGGCTGACGGCGGAATCGATGATGAACTCGTTCTTCATCCCGCAACTGGGCAGCATGGTCTACGCCATGGCGGGGATGCAGACACGCCTGCATCTGATCGCCGACACGCCCGGCGTCTATCTCGGCCAGTCCGCCGCCTACAGCGGCCCGGGCTTCTCGGACATGCACTTCAAGACGCTGGCGACCTCGCGCGAGGAGTTCGATGCCTGGATCCGCGCCGCCAGGGCTTCGTCGCAGGCCCTCGACCTGAAGACCTACCGCACGCTGGAACTGCCGAGCAGCAAGGACCCCGTCACGCTGTACGCCTCCGTCGCGCCGAAGCTGTTCGACCAGGTCGCCGACAAATACATGATGGCAAACGGCCCGATTTGCCGCGCGGACACCCCCGAATCTCTGCAGGCGTTCCAGCGCGTCCCGTCGGCGCCCGCTGGCCGCATGGAGCAATAACATGCTTGGAAAACTCAACCTCGACGCCATCCCCCTGCATGAGCCGATCATCATGGGGACACTGGCCGCCGTGATCGTGCTGGGCACCGCACTGATGGGCGCCATCACGTACTACGGCAAGTGGAAGATCCTGTGGAACGATTGGATCTGCTCGGTCGACCACAAGAAGGTCGGCGTGATGTACATCATCCTGGCACTGGTGATGCTGCTGCGCGGCTTTGCCGACGCCATCATGATGCGCGCCCAGCAGGCGATCGCCTATGGCGATGCCGCGGGCTACCTGCCGCCGCACCACTACGACCAGATCTTCACGGCGCACGGCGTGATCATGATCTTTTTCGTCGCCACCCCGCTGGTCCTGGGGCTGATGAACGTGATCGTGCCGCTGCAGATCGGCGCGCGCGACGTCGCCTTCCCGTTCGTCAATTCGCTGAGCTTCTGGATGTCGGCGATGGGCGCGGTGCTGGTAATGATGTCGATGTTCGTCGGCGACTTCGCGGCCACCGGCTGGGTCGCCTACCCGCCGTTGTCCGAGCTCGGCTACAGCCCCACGCCAGGGGTTGACTACTACATCTGGTCACTGCAGATATCCGGGCTTGGCACCACGCTGACAGGCATCAACTTCATCGTCACGATCCTGCGCATGCGCGCGCCGGGCCTGAACCTGATGAAGATGCCGGTCTTCACCTGGACCGCCCTGATCACCAACATCCTGATCGTGGCGATCTTCCCGGTACTGACCGCCACGCTCGCCCTGCTCACCGCCGACCGCTACCTCGGCATGCATTTCTTCACCAACGAGCTCGGCGGCAACGCCATGATGTACGTGAACCTGATCTGGATCTGGGGCCACCCGGAGGTCTACGTGCTGATCCTGCCGGCGTTCGGCGCCTTCTCCGAGATCATCGCCACGTTCTCGCGCAAACCCCTGTTCGGCTACAAGTCGATGGTGTACGCCACCTCCTCGATCGGCGTGCTGTCGTTCTTCGTCTGGCTGCACCACTTCTTCACTATGGGCTCGGGCGCGAACGTCAATGCCTTCTTCGGCATCATGACCTCGATCATCTCGATCCCCACCGGCGTGAAGCTGTTCAACTGGCTGTTCACCATGTACCGGGGCCGGATCCGCTTCCATACCTCGACCATGTGGACCATCGGCTTTATGGTGACGTTCGCGGTCGGCGGCATGACCGGCGTGCTGCTCGCCATCCCAGGGGCCGACTTCGTGCTGCACAACAGCCTGTTCCTGGTCGCGCACTTCCATAACGTGATCATCGGCGGCGTGCTCTTCGGCTGCCTGGCCGCGATCAGCTTCTGGTTCCCGAAGGTGTTCGGCTTCAGGCTCAATGAGTTCTGGGGCAAGGTGTCGTTCTGGTGCTGGCTGACCGGCTTCTTCCTGGCCTTCATGCCGCTCTACGTGCTCGGCTTCAAGGGCATGACCCGCCGGATGAACCACTATGCCAACGTCGACTGGCACCCCTACCTGGTGGTGGCGCTGGTTGGCGCCTTCGTCATCGGCGCCGGCATCCTGGCCATGATGGTGCAGTTCGCGGTCAGTATCCGCGACCGCAAGCAGAACCAGGACCTGACCGGCGATCCGTGGGATGGCCGCAGCCTGGAGTGGTCGACGGCCTCGCCCGCGCCGTTCTACAACTTCGCCCATGTGCCGCAGATCACGTCGCTGGAACAGCACTGGGACGACAAGGAAGCCGGCCGCGCGTGGCGCCAGCCCGCGCGCTACGAAGACATCCACATGCCCCGCAACACCTCGGCAGGCTTCATCGTGTCCGCGTTCGGGCTGCTGGTCTGCTTCGCGCTGGTCTGGCACATGTGGCTGGTCGCCGCTGCAGGACTGGTCGGCGCCATCGCCACCTTCATCGTGCGCAGCTATGACCGCGACGTGGACTATTACGTGCCGGCCGCCGAAGTCGAGCGGATCGAACGCGCGCGCTACGCACAACTGCAGGAAGCTGCCTGACCATGAACCCGACTCTCTCCCCTACCCTGCACCATCCCGGGCACGAGGCGGCCCACGACGCGGCGCACCACCATCACGAAGCCGGCTCGCACACCCCGCTGGGGTTCTGGCTCTACCTGATGAGCGACTGCCTGATCTTCGCGGTGTTGTTCGCCACCTTCGGCGTGCTGTCCGGAAACACCGCCGGCGGCCCCGGCGGGCGGCAACTGTTCGAGTTGCCGTTCGTGTTCGCCGAAACCATGGTGCTGCTGCTGAGCAGCTATACCTTCGGCCTGGCCATGCTCCGACAGGGCGCCGACGACGCGCCGCGGATGATCCGCTGGCTGGCGGTGACGTTCGTGCTCGGCGCACTGTTCATCGCCATGGAAGTCTACGAGTTCGCGCATCTGCTGCATGAGGGCGCGGGCCCTGGCGTCAGCGCCTACCTGTCGGCCTTCTTCACGCTGGTGGGCACGCACGGGCTGCATGTCACGTCGGGCCTGCTGTGGCTTGCGGTGATGATCCACCAGATCCGGCATTTCGGGCTGGACGACATCGTGCGCCGCCGCCTGGCCTGCCTGAGCCTGTTCTGGCACTTCCTGGACCTGGTCTGGATCTGCGTCTTCACCTTTGTCTATCTGCGGGAGTTCGCATGAAGTCATCCCATCTCCATGCAGTGCATGCGGGCGAGCCGGCCGCGCACGGCAGCGTGCGCAGCTACACCATCGGGCTGCTCCTTTCGGTCGCGCTCACCATTGCATCGTTTGCGGCCGTGATGACCGGATCCCTGCAAACGCATGTCGCGATCGCGCTGGTCGTCGGCCTTTGCGTCGCACAACTGCTGGTGCAGCTCGTCTACTTCCTGCATCTCGGCACCGGTCCCGGCCAGCGCGGCAACACCGCCATCTTTGCCTGTACCGGTTTCCTCATCGTCATCGTCGTGGCCGGCTCGCTGTGGGTGATGCACAACGCCGATATCAACATGATGCCGACCGACATGTCCATCGAACGGGCACGGGCCAAAGATTAGCCCTCGCCCAAGGAGGTTTCCACCATGTATGTCTATGACGCCATTGACCAGCAGCTGGTCGACGAACGGGTCGTACAGTTCGCCGACCAGACACGCCGCTTCCTGAGCGGCGAACTGACCGAGGATGAGTTCCGCGTGCTGCGGCTGCAGAACGGCCTCTATATCCAGCGCCATGCGCCCATGCTGCGCGTGGCGATTCCGTACGGCATGCTGGCGTCGCGGCAGTTGCGCAAGCTCGCGGAGATCGCGCGGCGCTGGGATCGTGGCTACGGGCATTTCAGCACGCGGCAGAACCTGCAGTTCAACTGGCCGCGGCTTGAGGATGCTCCCGCCATTCTCGCGGAGCTGGCCACGGTGCAGATGCACGCGATCCAGACCAGCGGCAACTGCATCCGCAATACCACCACCGACCACTTTGCCGGCATTGCGCCGGACGAACTGGTGAACCCGCTGGTGTGGTGCGAGATCGTCAGGCAATGGTCGATGCTGCATCCCGAGTTCGCCTTCCTGCCGCGCAAGTTCAAGATCGCCATCAGCGGCGCGCAGACGGACCGCGCAGCGGTCGGCGTCCATGACATCGGGCTGCAGGCCGTGGAGCAGGACGGACAGACCGGCTTCAAGGTCTGGGTCGGCGGGGGCATGGGCCGCACGCCGATGGTGAGCAAGCTGATCAACCCCTTCGTCCCCTGGCAGGACCTGCTGACCTACCTGCAGGCCACGCTACGCGTCTACAACCTGCACGGCCGCCGCGACAACAAGTACAAGGCGCGCATCAAGATCCTGGTGAAGGACCTGACCCCGGAGGTTTTCCGGGCCCAGGTGGACGAGCAATGGCAACGCATCCGCGGAGGCCCGGACACCGTGTCTGAAGGCTTTGTCGCGTCCATCGCCGAGCGCTTCACGATCCCGCCATATGACCCCGCTGCCGCGGACGAGCCGGATGAGTCAGCCGAGCTGGCGAAAACGGACCGCGCCTTCCGGCTCTGGCTGAAAAGCAACGTACATCGGCACCGGGTGCCCGGCTATGCGGCCGTCACGGCATCCCTGAAAGCCTCCGGTCAGGCGCCCGGCGACATTACCGCCGCGCAGATGGAAATCATGGCCGACCTCGCCGAGCGCCACGGCTTTGGCGAGCTGCGCGTGTCGCATGAGCAGAACCTGATCCTCGCCGACGTCCGCCGCAGCCAGCTGCACGCCTTGTGGCAGGAGCTGGACGCCGCCGGGCTGGCCACGCCGAACGTGGGCCTGATCACCAACATCATCGCCTGCCCCGGGGGCGACTTCTGCTCGCTGGCCAATGCCGTGTCGATTCCGCTGGCGCAGGCGATCCAGGAGCGCTTCGACGATCTCGACCATGTGCACGATATCGGCGAGCTGGACCTGAACATCTCGGGCTGCATCAACTCTTGCGGGCACCACCATATCGGCCACATCGGCATCCTCGGCGTCGACAAGGCCGGGGAGGCCTGGTACCAGGTCACCATCGGCGGCCGGCAGAACGGCGCCGACGGCCAGCCCCGCACGGATGGCGTAGCGGCCGGCGGCGCCGCCATCGGGCGCATCATCGGGCCGTCCTTTGCGCAGGAGCAGGTTCCGGACGTGGTGGAGCGGCTGATCGAGACCTATCTGTCGCATCGGGACAGCGAAGCCGAGCGCTTTGTCGACGTGGTCGGGCGCATCGGCATCGAACCATTCCAACGTGCCGTGTACCCGGACGCCAATGGCACCGGCGCGCGGCGAGGGCGCCAGGAGACGGTGAATGCCTGAGCATGACCATCACGCCGGGCAGGTCCGGCGCAACGTGATCCGTGACGGCCGCCTGATCGCGGATAACTGGCTTGCGCACAGCGGGGATGCGCACGAGGCGGACAATGCCTGCGTCCCCGACGAGCCCGGCTACCTGGTAACGCTCGAGAACTGGGTTGCCTGCCGCGATCGGTACCGGGTTCGGCAGCATCCGGTAGCGATATATCTTTCGCCGGATGCCGAGCCGCAGATCTTGCTGGAAGCCGGTGCCACGGTCATCAATCCGACCGGCATCGCGATGATTGCCATCGACTTCCCGATCTACACGGATGGCCGTGGCTATTCGATTGCACAGCTGCTCCGGCACCAGCTAGGCTGGACCGGTGAGCTGCGCGCCGTAGGCGATGTGATGATCGACACCGTGCACTACCTGGCGCGTTGCGGCTTCAACAGTTTTGCGATAAAGCCCGGGCACGACCCGGCAGCGGCGTTGCGTGCCCTGGCGACGTTCTCATCATCGTACCAGCGTAGTTATGGCCCTCCGAGCTGACAACAGCGATATCCAGATGCACCGCCCACCCACCAAGCCCTACGCAGAGCCTGGCGATTTGTGGTCTGCTATCGCGGACCTGTCAAGCGAGCAACTGCATACCCTTGTCGATATCGCGCTCGCCTCACCGAAGGTGCCGACAGATCTTGCTTCGTTCAGAGATCGCATTCTCGGTATCTTCGAGAACGTCGCTGGCTTTGATTCAACGCCGCCTTCGGAATCAATCTTGCAAGAGCTTTGGGGGAAATATCGGCTCACCCGCACGGCGGCTGTGAATGCGTAAGTACGATGCGCAGACGCTCATGGCGCCTGCATCGATACCCCGTATCCGCCAAAGATGCGCTCCAGCTCGCCGTTGCGCCGGATCGCATTCAACGCGTTTTCCAGCGATTCCGCCAGCTCCCGTTCTCCGGACTTGACCGCCATGCCGATGGCCCATCCGCGCGGCGGCAGCAGCGGTGAGCTGATTTCCGCCGCGGCAAAGCGGTTGGCGGACTGGCCGGCGGCCTTGAGCGCACTCTCGTACTGCGCGCGCGTCACCATTGCGGCCGCGATCTCGCCGGAGAAGAGCGCGCGCAGCGCGTCGTCGGCTTCGGCGTAGATCTTCACCTTGTCGCGCAAGGCGCCGCCCGCGCCGGACAGCAACGCATTGGCACCGGCCGAACCGGCCGCCGCGCCGGTCGCCTGCCCGGCCAGGTCTTCCAGGCCGCGCGCAGCCGGCATGCGTTCGCGGTCCAGCACCAGGACGAAGGTCTCGCGGTAATAGGGCGCGAAGATCAGCGCCTTGTCGTTCTCGCGCATAAAGGCCCGGTCGACCGGCACGTGCAGCATCACGTCCGCGGGCCCGTAGCCAAGGTAATGGCCGCGCCAGACCATGGCACGCAGGTCGTCGGACATGTTTTCATCGGCATCGAACGGCAGCAGCGACACCGACAAACCCAGCTCCTTGCCCAGGGCCCTGGCCAGCGCCACATCGATGCCGCCGTACTGGCTGCCCGCCACCGCGGAGAACGGTGGCAGGCCTTTGTAGACGGCAACCTTGAGGGTACCGGCCTGACGGATCCTTGCCAGGTCGGCCAGCGCCGGCTGCGTGCCGAGCAGCGCGATGGCAGCCAGCAAGGCGCCGCACAGCCAGCGCACGGCATGGGCCGGGGCCGCCGGCAGGGGACTCAAGGAACGCCTCGGGCCACGGACAGGGCTGGCGGGCATAGGGATCTCTCCTGGATCAGGGGACAGGCCCGGCCACAGCATGCCGGGTTGGAAGCAACGCGAACGGACGCCAGTGAGGTAGCGCCCCTCACTCGCGCCGCGATTCCAGGTAGGTCTTGATCGCCCACACCGCTTCCTGGCTGAGCACGCCGTCGAACGGCGGCATATACACGCGGCCATCACGCGTGCGGCCCTTGCGCACGGTGGTGGTGTAGAACTGCGAGATCTCGCTCATGCAGGCCTGCTTTTTCTTGGCATCGGCCAGCGACACGCAGTCGCTGTCAAGCTTGCGCAGGTCCGGCGCGATCCCTCCCGACACCGCTTCCAGGCCATGGCAGCGCGCGCAGTTCTGGTTGTAGGCCGAGCTGCCGATGCGCTGGGCTTCCTTGCTCGCGTCACCGGTGCGGTAGGGATTGTCCGGACGCCATTCGTCGCCGAGTTGCGGCAGCGCCTTGGTATCGACGGCTTGTGGCGTCACATCGCCGTGGGCCAGCACGGTACCGGCCGGGACGACAGTCAGGGTCGCGCAAAGCGAGAGCAGGGCAAGCAGGCGGCGCTGCGTTTTCATGGGTGTCTCCTACAGTGAATGGTTTTGATGTGTTTGCCCCATTTCCGCAAGAGCCATACCAACCGGCCGGACAAGGCGCGGGAGCGCATGCCGGCAGGCTTCCAGCGGCCTGGACCGGCGCGTGCAGCGCAGCATCGATGGGTCCGGTGTCCCGGAATGCCACACCCTGGCAAGTGTTTTGCTTCATGACGCAACACTGTCGACCGTGCCCCCCGGGCACAGGCCCCGACAGCGACCCGCGCAAAAGATCGCGGGCAGTTTTCCACAGGAGACAGAGGCATGACCTTCCAACCGGACCCCGTCCGCCCCGCCACGACCGCGGCGGCCGACACGGCACAGCCCGAGCGCGCCGAACTGATTGCCCAGGCCCACCAGCGTTCCGCGTCCTATGGCCTGCGGCCGTATGAGTCGCCGGACTTTTGTCCGGTGCTGCAGAGCGAGTTGAGGACCAGGATCGAGCGCAGCCAGTCGTTGTTCACCTATGCGTTGCCGGTGATGGAGACGCTCTACGACCAGATCGTGAACACGCAGAGCATGGTCATCCTGACCGACGCCGATGGCCTGATCCTGCACTCGCTGGGCGATGACGACTTCCTGGCCAGGGCCGACAAGGTCGCGCTGCGCGCGGGCGCCGAATGGTCGGAGGCGCGCCGCGGCACCAATGCCATCGGCACGGCACTGGCCGAGAACCGGGCCACGCTGGTACACGGCGCCGACCACTTCCTGGAGGCCAACCAGTTCCTGACCTGCTCGTGCATGACCATCCTCGACCCGTACGGCAAGACCGTCGGCGCGCTGGATGTGACCGGCGACCAGCGTGGCTTCCACAAGCACACCATGGCGCTGGTGCGGATGTCGGCGCAGATGATCGAGAACCAGCTGTTCGGCAACGCCTTCCGCGACATGGTGTGCGTCCGCTTCCATTCGCGCGCGGAGTTCCTCGGCACGCTGGTGGAGGGCATCGTCTCGTTCACGCCGGGCGGGCGCTTCCTGTCGGCAAACCGCAGCGGGCAGTTCCAGCTTGGCCTGTCCAACGGCGCGCTGCAGGCGCACACCTTTTCCTCGCTGTTCGGGCTGTCGATGTCACAGCTGTTCGACGCCGTGCGCGAGGCGCAGGCTGGCATCGTCCAGCTGCAGCTGCCGAGCGGCGTGAAGGTCAGCGCACGCGTGGAGTGGAAATCCACCCCCGCCTCGGTACCCGCGGGTGGCGCGGATGCCGGGCGCGCAGGCACCCCCGGGACTGCCATCGCGCCGCGCGGCCTGGCCGCCGGCCCGGAGCGGCCGGCGGGGCTGGACGACCTCGACACCGGCGACGCCCAGATCCGCGCGGTCATCACCAAGCTGCGCAAGGTCATCGGCAAGGATATTCCGGTGATGGTGCTGGGCGAAACCGGCACCGGCAAGGAGTTGATGGCGCGCGCCATCCACGCTGACAGCCCGCGCCATACCGGGCCGTTTATCGCCGTGAACTGCGCTTCGATCCCGGAGAACCTGATCGAGTCGGAGCTGTTCGGCTACGAAGAAGGCGCCTTCACCGGCGCCCGCAAGAAGGGCGGCATCGGCAAGATGCTGCTGGCCAACGGCGGCACCCTCTTCCTCGACGAAATCGGCGACATGCCGCTGCACCTGCAAGGGCGACTGCTGCGCGCGCTGCAGGAGCGCGCGGTCTCGCCGCTGGGCAGCAACAAGGTCATCCATATCGACGTTTCGGTGGTGTGCGCCACCAACCGCAACCTGCGCGAACTGGTCGCCAACGGCCAGTTCCGCGAAGACCTCTACTACCGCCTCAACGGCCTGGTGGTGCGGCTGCCGGCCTTGCGCGAGCGCAGCGACCTCGACGTGGTGGCCGGCAAGCTGCTGCGCCAGGGACAGGCGGAGGCTGCAGCCGGTGAGCCGCCCCGCATCAAGGAGTCGGTGATGGAGCTGTTCCGGCGCTACCGGTGGCCGGGGAATATCCGCCAGCTCTGCAACCTGCTGCGCACCGCGCGGCTGATGGCGGAAGGCGAGGCCGAAATCACCGAGGACCACCTGCCCGACGACTTCCTGGATGACCTGCGCGAGCGGCAAGGGGATGCGGCGGTTGCCGCGACCCACGTGCTGCCGGGCGGGCAACCCACGCGGCTGGCCGAGGTCGAGGCACTAGCCATTGTCGCCACCGTCAAGGCGCACCAGGGCAATATCTCGGCGGCGGCCAAGGCGCTGGGCATCTCGCGCAACACGGTCTACCGGAAGATTGAGGAGGCGCGCGGGCTCACACGCCAGGCGGGCTGAGTCGGCTGAAGCGCCGCTTCACTCAGGCCAGCGTGGCCCCGAAAAAGCGCAGCCGCGCCAGCCGTGTCACCGCTGCCAGCGCGCCGCGCGGATGGCAGCGGCCAGGGCATCGCGCATGGCGCCGGTGGCAAGGTGCCCGCCGGGCACCCATGCCAGGCGTGCGTCGGGCATCGCTGCCTGCAGGCGCAGGGCGTTGGCGGGACGGCAGACCGGATCGGCACGGCCATGCAGCACCGTCACGGGCAGGCCCCGCGCGGCGATCTGGCGCGCCGCCCTGAGCACGGCCGGCTTGCCCAGCCCGGCCCGGTTGCGCAGGTAGTGCGCCTGGATGCGGTACTTGTTCACCGTTGCCACGCGCTCGCGGCGGGGCTGGCGGCGCGAGCGCCACGGCGAGGAAAGGCCGAGCAGTGCCTGTTCACGCGATTGCCATGCGCCGGCAGTGTCCTGTTTTTGAACAGTCGTCCCACTTTGCAACAGTCGTGACACAGTGAGCAGACCGGCGCGCGCATCGGGCACGCGTTCGCCCTGTGGCTTGACGCGTTGCAGCATGCGGCGTGCGCCATGGCGCGGGGCGAACAACGCGAACACATCGTCGCGCCCGGTCAGGAACGCGCCGCGCAGGACCAGCGCCGCCACGGCATCCGGATATCGCGCCGCGTACGCCAGCGCGAGCGCCGCGCCCCACGATCCGCCCACCACGCCCCATCGCTCGATGCCCAGGGTCCGGCGCAGTTGCTCGAGGTCGGCCAGCAGCGCGCCCACGTTATTGCGGCGCAAGCCGCCTGCCGGCGTGGAACGGCCTGCGCCGCGCTGATCCGGCATCACCACGCGGTGCAGTTGCGGGTCGAACCATGCGGCCATCGAGGCAGAACAACCGCTGCCGGGCCCGCCATGCAAGACGAGCCAGGGCTCGCCACACGCAGGGCCGCTCAGTCGCACATGCACACGGTGAGCGTCCGGCGTACGCAGGTAAAAACAAGCGGATGTCGTGGAAACGTCGGGCATGGATGTTGCCTTGAGAGCGATGCGGCAGCGAGGCTGCCGTACCACGCGATGATATTCACTAAACATGCCACCCAAGGAGAGAGACATGAACTGGACTACGCCCGCCTACACCGAGCTGCGGCTTGGCTTTGAAATCACGATGTATATCGCCAACCGTTGAGGACTCCTGCGATTGAGCAGGGCTCTGGTCGATGCTCAACGCCATCCAGCAAGCCAGCCCATGACAGCCAGCCCTCCAGACCTCGCCAGACCGGTCCTGCACCGGACCTTCCGCCTGCAATGGGAAGAGTCCCAGCAAAGCTGGGTGCTGCTGTATCCGGAGGGCATGGTCACCCTCAACGACAGCGCCGCCGCAATCCTGCAGCGGTGCGACGGCGGGCACACGCTCGACATGCTGATCGACGACCTGCAGGCCGCGTTTGGCGTGCAGGGCATCGCCCCGGAGGTACACGCCTTTGTCAAACATGCGATCGGACGCGGCTGGCTCGTCTGAGCCTTCGGCAATGCCAGCACAGGCCGCGCCGCCCGGCCCGCCGCTGGGGCGCCGGAAACTCGCTGCGGCTGAGCGGCGGGCAGAGGTAGCAGCAAGTTCTTTCGAGTCCCCTTGATTGCGCCCTGCCGCTCGCTCGGGGCGCTCAATCACTGATTGCGTTCCCCCTCTCCCGCTTGCGGGAGAGGGTTGGGGTGAGGGCCGGGCGCATCGACGAAGTGGTGTGTGTCGGTATGCCAGTGCCTGCCCTCACCCCCTGCCCCTACCCAGGAACCTCCACTAACCCATTGATTTTATTAGGGCTGATTTTGGAGCCTTGCTACAGCGGTTGTGGAGCGAAGGCCTCCTGGTTCCTGGGGCAAGCCGGCACGGCGAGCGTGCATAGGACTCTCCCGCAAGCGGGAGAGGGGAGCAAACTTGCAGCGAAGTTATACGCCGTAGTGCAGCAGGCCGCCGTCCTTCGCCCTACCCCACGTTCAACACCCACTCCGCCAGCTTCTTCGCATCGCCCTCGCCCAGATTGCCATGCGGCGGCATCGGAACCGGCCCCCACACTCCCTTGCCGCCTTCGCGGATCTTCTTCGCCAGGCGTTCAGCCGCCTGGCTGTCGCCCTTGTACTTGGCAGCCACCTCGGCAAACCCCGGCCCCACCAGCTTCGACTGCATGCCATGGCAGGAAAAGCAGCCGTTCTTGTCGGCCAGTGCCTGCATGTCGGCAGCGGTGCCGGCCAGTGCCGCGCCTGGCAGCAGCACCGAAGCAGCCGCCAGCGTTATCCATACTTTCTTCATACCTGTTTCCCACCGTTCTTTCATTGCATCAACGTCCCCGAAGCACGCTGGCCTATGTATGGCGATACCAGCGTGCCCGGGGCAATGTCATCGACCGCAAGGGATTTCAGCTCTTATGCAGCTTGAACACCCATACCGATCCACCCTGCTCCAGGAAATTCACCCGCTTGGCAACCTCGCCGCCCCACAGCGGCACCGCGCCGCCCCAGCCGGATACCACGGCCACGTACTGCTCGCCGTTGTCCTCCCAGGTGACCGGCGGCGCCACCACGCCACTGCCGGTCTGGAACTGCCACAGTTCCTTGCCGGTCTTCGCGTCGGCGGCCTTCAGGTAGCCTTCCGGCGTGCCCCAGAACACCAGCCCGCCGGCCGTGGTCATCGCGCCGCCCCACAGCGGCGCGCTGTTCTTGACCTCCCATACGATCTTGCCGGTCTTGGGATTGATGGCGCGCAGCGTGCCGATGTAGTCCTCGTTCAGCGGCTGGATGGTGAAGCCCGCGCCAAGGAAGGCGGCGCCCTTCTTGTAGCTGACGGGCTCGTTCCAGATATCCATGCCCCACTCGTTGGCCGGCACGTAGAACAGGCCGGTCTGCGGGCTGTAGGCCATCGGCTGCTGGTTCTTGCCGCCGAGGAAGCCCGGCGCGGCGAATACGGACTTGCCCTTCTTCGGATCGCTGCCGGCGGCCGGATCTCCGGGGCGGCCTTCGTTGATGAAGTTGGGGCGGCCGGTCTTCAGGTCGATACCCGTGGCCCAGGTGATCTTCTTGACGAAGGGGAAGGCGTTGACCAGCTTGCCGCTGGCCGCGTCGTTGACGTAGAAGAAGCCGTTGCGGTCGGCCTTGCCGCCCATGCGCTTGCCGTCCAGGTCAAAGGTCACGAACTCATTGACGCCGTCAAAGTCCCAGCCGTCGTTCGGGGTGTTCTGGTAGTGCCAGACGATCTTGCCGGTGGCAGGATCGATCGCCACCGTCGAGGCGGAGTAGAGGTTGTCGCCCTTGCGGATATGGCTGTTCCACGGACCGGGATTGCCGGTGCCGAAGTACACCAGCCCGGTAGCCGGATCATAGGTGCCGCCCAGCCAGGTGGCGGCGCCACCGGTCTTCCAGGTCTCACCCGGCCAGCTCGCGTTCGTCGTGCCGGTGACGCCGTTCTCGGTCTTGTTGCCGTCCTTGTCGAACTTGTAGCCCATGTGGCCTTCCACCACCGGCCGCGACCACACCAGCTGGCCGGTCCTGGCATCGCGCGCATCGACCCGGCCCACCACGCCGAACTCGCCGCCGGAGATGCCGGTCAGCACCATGCCCTTGACAATCAGCGGTGCCGCCGTAGAGGAATAACCGGCGGCATAGTCTTCCAGCTTCTCCTTCCACACCACCTTGCCGGTCTTCTGGTCGAGCGCCACCAGCTGCGCGTCGAGCGTACCGAAGATCACGAGGTTGTCGTAGAGGGCCGCGCCGCGGTTCACCACGTCGCAGCACGGCATGATGCCTTCGGGCAGCCGGTGCTCATACTTCCACAGCTTGCGCCCGGTCTTCAGGTCGAGCGCGTAGATGCGCGAATACGAGGCCGTCACGAACATCTTGCCGTCGTGGATCACCGGCTGCGATTCCTGCCCGCGCTGCTTCTCGCCGCCGAACGAGAACGACCAGGCCGGCACCAGGTTGCCAACGTTCCTGGTATTGATACGCGACAGCGTGGAATAGCGCTGACCTTGCGGGCCCATGCCCCACGACAACACGTCGCCGGGGGTCTTTGCGTCGTTCTCGATCATGGCGTCGGTCACCGCTGCCTGCGCGGACAGACTCGCCGCGACAGCCGCGGCCGCCATCACTACTCGAAACGTCCTCATTGCCATCTCCTCTTTTGTTTTGGTGTCCCAGGTGCGCCACTGCGCCACGCACCAGAACACGTATTTGGCAAATCCCATGCCAATGGCATACCCGTGTAAACAGGCGGGCTGCGGCCCGGTTGCATGGTTGAAGTCGTGCCAGCGCGCAACACTGCGTGGGCAGCTGCGCCAGAATTGAACAGCCAGCAGAGGCTTGGAGATTCAGTGGCCGAGCGCCGCGTCTTCGCGGGCTGGGTGGAGATGGGTTACGTTGCGCAGATACTCAGCGGGGCATTGCGCCCCGGCGCGCGTAGGGCTGCGGTGCCAGCCCACGGCTCATGCCTGCTGTCCGCGGCGCGCCATGCCGCGCTGCGGGTCGTAGCCCTGCAGCGCCAGCGCAAAGAACACCACCGCGCTGCCCGCCACCACCGCCAGGCTCACCGGCGCCACCTGCCCGTACAAGGCAAAGCGGATCGCCTCGACCGCGTGGGTGAAGGGGTTGAAGCGGGCCAGCTGGTACACCACGTCCGCGCCCGACTCCTGCAGCTTCCACAGCGGATACAACGCCGAGCTGATGAAGAACATCGGGAAGATCACGAAATTCATGGTGCCGGCAAAGTTCTCGAGCTGCTTCACATGGACCGACAGCAGCAGCCCCAGCGCACCCAGCATCAGCGCGGCCAGCGCCATCGCCCCGCTTGCGGCCAGCAGGTGGAGGGGCTCGAAGCGGATGCCGAAGAACATCGCAACCAGCAGGAACGCGGCCATCTGGAGCAGCGACAGCACCGTGCCCGCCGCCAGCTTGCAGCCCAGCAGCCAGCCCCGTGGCAACGGGGCTGTCAGCAGCAGGCGCATCACGCCCATCTCGCGGTCGTACACCATGGCCAGCGACGACTGCATGCCGTTGAACAGCGCGATCATGCCGAGCAGGCCTGGCGCCACGTAGACCTTGTATTCGATGTAGGTGTCGTAGGGCGGCGCGATCGCGACGCCCAGCGCGTTCTGGAAGCCGGCCGCGAACACCAGCAGCCACAGCAGCGGGCGCACCAGCGACGACAGCAGGCGCCCCGGCTGGCGGAAGTACTTGCGCAGCTCGCGCCCGCAAACCGCGCGCAGCGCGCGCCAGCGATGGATCAGGATGGAGGCCATGGGCGGAGGGCGTTACGAGGACGGGGCCCGGCACGCCGTGTCGGCTTCATCGGCGCCCAGGGTGTCGAGGTTGTTCTTCGGATGCAGCACGCCGTCGACCGGGGCCACGTTGACCACGCCGTCCGGGTGGGCCAGCAGCATCGGCTGGCGCAGCTGGCGGTCCCAGCGCCGGAACGACAGCGGCGGCCCCTTGAAGCCGTCCACCACCACCGTGCCGGCGGCAAGCGCTTGCGCCTGCCTGGCAAACCCGGCCTTGGGCTGCCGCGCCACGCTTTCGGCAATCGCCTTGACCGCCACCCACGCGGCCCAGTCGTAGCCGGTCATCGGACGGCCCGCAGCCTTGGCAAAGCGTCGGTTCAGCTGCGGCCCGCCATTGCGCTCCCAGGCCCAGTGCCACGCCTGCGCGCCCAGGCCGCTGGCACCCACCACCGGTCGCGGCAGCTGCGTGGCGTAGGGCACGCCGCGGGCGAACTCGCCGTCGGCGTCGGCCACCACCACCACGTCATAGTCCACGCCGGTGGTCAGCAGGTTGAGGTTGGCCTGGTCGCGCTCGCGCGGATCGTTGGACAGCCGGAACGGACGCTGCGCCGACCAGGCGATGCCGAAGCGCCGCGCCGATTTCGCCAGCGCCTCGTGCTGCGCCGCATCGGCCGCGGACGGGCCGCTGAGCAACAGGGCACGGCGCCATTTGCGCAGGGCCAGGTATTGCATCAGCGCATCCGAACGCATGCGCAGGCTGGGTAGCGTATGCAGCAGCACGGGCGAACAACCGGCGCCGCGCAGCTCGTCGTCATCGGCCGAGACGTTGAACAGCAAGGCCTCGCCCGGTTTGACTGACGCCGTGGCCGCCTTGACTCCCGCGGACGGCAGGTCGAGCAGGATAAAGCGCGTGCCCTGCCGCGCCAGCGTGGCGACCGTCGGCCCGACCTCCGCTTCGCTGCGGGCTTCGTGTGCGTCGAGTTTGAGCGACTGGCCGGCGGCCTCCAGCGCGAAGCGCGCTTCCGCGGCCGCCACCTGGGCGCCGTCGAGCGCGCGGCCTTGCGGCTGCCCGGGATAGCGCTGCGCCAGGCGCCGGGCTTCATAGCGAGGGTCGTCGGCCACGGAGACGATCGCCACGCGCACTTCGGCGGCGTTCGCGCTGACCGGCAGCAAGGCCAGCGTTGCGGTGGCAAGCCCCCGGCACAACGATCGCCAACGCTCAGTCATCGATCGCCACCGAATGCGGCACCCGGCCCGCCTTGAGCGTGGCCACCGCCTTGCGGCTGGCGGTATCCACCACGCTGACATCGTCGGACAGGCCGTTGGCAACGTAGAGCCGGGCGTTGTCGCGGCTCAGCGCCAGCCCCCATGCACGCCGGCCGACCAGCACATAGTCCTGCACCCGGCGCGAGGCCACCTCCACCACCGCGACATGATTGGCGCGGCCAAGCCCGATATAGGCGCGGGCGCCGTCCCCGCTGGCCGTCATCCCTACCGGCGTCACGTCCTCGGCGCGGAAGCCTTTGGGCGCGAAGGCGATGGTATGGGCCACCTCGAAGGTATCGGTACGGATCACGCTGACGCTGGCGGACAGCTCGTTCGACACCCACAGCTCCTTGCCGTCCCGCACCAGCAGCAGCCGGCGCGGCCGGTTGCCGACCTGGATATTGCGGATCACCTTGCGCGAGGCCACGTCGATCACATGGACCAGGTTGGCGACCTCCGAGGTCACGTACACGTGCCTGCCGTCCGCACTGACCTTGACGCCTTCCGGTTCCTCGCCCACCTTGACCGCAAACACGCGCTTGCCCGACGCGGTGTCATAGGCCGACAGCAGGCCGTCCTCCTCGTTCGAGACATAGAGCGTGCGGCCGTCCTGGCTGAGGTCGAACAGTTCCGGATCGTCCCCCACCGGCAGCGACGCCAGGGTCTTGCGGCTGGCCACGTCGACCACATCGACCCGGTTGTCGTCGCTGCAGGCCACGTACAGGCGCGCGCGGTCGGGCGAGAGCTGCAAGTGGCGCGGCCGCTTGCACTGGCGCCACACCGCAACCAGCTGCCGGCTGCGGCCATCGAAGACGGCGAGCGCGTCGTCCTTCTCGCTCGACACAAAGACCTGGTTGCTGGCGGCGCGTGCCGCGCCCGCTTGCGCCCCTTCTTGCGCCCCTTCAGCCACGCCAGCCGCGACCAGCAGCGTGGTGACCAGCAGCAGGGTGAAAGCAAACCAGCCGGGGGATGGCATCTTGTTCATGCTGGCACGCTCCTCGCAGCCGGGTCAGTGGAAGGGATCGGCGGCGTCATGGCCAGGAAGGCGCCTTCCAGGCTGTCGCATGCCGCAATGCCGCGCAGCGCGGCCGGCGTGCCGTCGAAACGCACGGCACCACGGTCCAGCACGATCACGCGGTCGGCGTGCTCCACCTCTTGCACCAGGTGGGTGGCCCACAGCACGCCGGCCTGCGCCTGCGCGGTGAGCCGCCTGGCGTCGGCAACCAGTTGCGCGCGCGAGGCCGGGTCGAGCCCCACCGTGGGCTCGTCAAGCAGCAGCATGGCCGGTTCGTGCAGCAGCGCGCGCGCCAGCTCCACCTTGCGCCGGTTGCCGCCCGACAGTTCGCGCACCGATGCGCGCGCACGCGCGGCCAGGCCAAAGGCATCGAGCAGCCGGGCGATGCGCTGCGCAGCCACGCCGCGCGGCAACCCGTGCAGGTCCGCGTGAAAGCGCAGGTTGGCCAGCACCGGCAGGTCCAGGTCGATGGCCGGCTGCTGGAACACGATGCCGAGCCGCGCCAGCGCGCGCACCGGGTCGCGCCGCATGTCGCTGCCCATGACCGTGACCTGCCCCGCATCGGCCACGAACAGGCCGCTGAGGATCTGGAACAGCGTGGTCTTGCCCGCCCCGTTGGGCCCGAGCAGCGCCACGAACTCGCCGCGCCGCACCTTGAGCGAGACCCCGTCCAGCGCCACGCGGCCACCGAACGACTTGCGCACGGCCTCGCAGCACAATGCCAGCGGCGCTTGCGCGGCGGTCATAGCTGCCCCTTCGGCCGTGCGGTGCCCACGCGCTCGGCAAAGATCCGCTCGGTCTCCCACGCGTGGCGCAGGTAGGCTTCGTACTGGGCGGTATCCAGGTAGCTCAGCTCCTGGTCGTACCTGGCCAGTTCGGCCAGGTGGCGCGGCTGCTGCATCGCGGCGCGGAAGGCATCGTGCAGGCGGCTGACGATCGCCGGGTCGGTGCCGCGCGGCACGCCGATCCCGTAGGGCGAGTTATGGACCGCATCGGCAAAGCCCAGTTCGCTCACGGTCGGCACATCGGGCCAGCGCGCCGAGCGCTGCGCGCTGAACACGGCCAGCAGGCGCAGCTTGCCGGTCTCCACGAAGGGCGTGAAACCGGTGGAGTTGACGCCCACCATCAGCGAGCCGTTGGCCACCGCCAGCATCTGGTCCGCGGTGCCGTGATAAGGCACATGGATATAGCGCACGCCGCTGCGCCCGAGCACGTCCTCCATGGCGAGATGGGCGGTGGTGCCAATCCCGGTCGAGCCCACGGTCAGTTGCCCCGGATGCGCGCGGCCCCAGGCGATCAGGTCGCGCAGCGAGCGCAACGGACTGGCGGCGGGCACCACGATGCCGAAGGTATAGCCCGAGATCATCAGCACGGGCTGGATGTCGCGCAGGGGCAGCCAGGCGGTCTTCTGCTGGTGCGGAAAGCGATAGACAGTCAGCGGCAACTGGCCGATGGTGTAGCCGTCGGGCCGTGCGGCCGCGAGCAGGCCGCCCACCAGCGTGCCGCCGGCGCCCGGCCGGTTCTCCACCACGATGGGCTGCCCCAGTTCGCGCCCGGCCAGTTCCGCCAGGATGCGCATGGAGATATCGGTGGCGCCGCCCGCCGGCCACGGCACGATCAGCGTGACCGGCCGCGAGGGGTAGGCCTGCGCGCCCTCGGCCTGCGCCAGGCCCGCGTGGGCGAGGCCGAGGCACAGCAACAGCAGGCAGGCGAGGCGACCGAACATGATTGGGCACGAGACAGAGTGTTGATGTGGAGGGACAGAGCAAGGCCGATACCATGTGCAGCGCAACATAGGCCCGTGGCCGGTGCCGCCTATGGTGCGGCCGGGCCGGGCGCACCATCGGCTGCCATCACGGCACCGCGCGTTGTGCAGTGCGCTGGGGCGGACTGTCCCGTCGTGGAACACCCTGTCGCGGCGCGCGCCCGCCACTGTCCTGTTTTGTGACAGGGGTCAGCCGAAGCCATGCTCGACCGCGTAGCGGTGCATCTCGACGCGGTTGGCCAGGCCCATCTTCTTGCGGATCAGCGTCTGGTAGTTGGCCACGGTCTTGGCGCTCAGGCAGAACCGCGCCGCCACATCCTCGATCGCGATGCCGCGCGCGAACTGCCGGAACAGGTCGAACTCGCGCGGCGACAGCGCCAGGTGCGGCGGCGGCGAACCCGTATCCACCAGCCCCGCCACGTCGCCGGACAGCACCTGCTGGCCCTCCGCGACCTTGCGCACAGCATCGACCAGCGCCTCCGGCGCGCTGCTCTTGGTCAGGTAGCCGGCCGCGCCGGCGCGCATGGCCTGCAGCACGATTGCCGCGCTGTCATGCATGCTGAACACCAGCGTGCGCAGCGCGGGCACGCGCGCGCCCAGCCGCTGCAGCATCTCCAGGCCGCCGCGGCCGGGCATCGACAAGTCCAGCACCAGCACATCGGCCGGATGCTGGCAGAGCCAGGCATAGGCCGCATCGCCGTCGCCAAACTCCGCCACCACGCGCATGCCGTTTTCCAGTTCGAGCAGGCGCCGGTAGCCGGTGCGCACCACCGCGTGGTCGTCGGCAATCACAACATCGATCGTGTTCATGCTGTCTGTCTCCCGTCTGTATGAGCCGGGGCGTCCTGGGCTGGCGCCGACAGCGGAAAGCTCGCGCTCAGCCGGCATCCCGGCGTTTCCCCCGCGTGCTGCGCGGGCCCGATGCACAGCGTGGCGCAATGCGCCCACGCGCGCTCCTGCATGCCGCGCAGGCCATGGCTGCGCTGCATGGCGGCGGCGATATCGCCGATGCCCCGGCCATCGTCCTCCACGCACCATTGCACTTCGCCCCGGGCCGTGGCGGCGATGCGGATCGCCGTGCGGTGCGCGCCCGCATGGCGCATGACATTGGTCAGCGCCTCCTGCGTCATCCGGTAGAGCGCCAGCGTCAGGTCGGGGCCGAGCGTGGCGTCGTCAAGCTCGACCTCGCAATCGAGCTGCACCGACTGGCCCGGCTGCTCGCGCCAGCACCGCACCAGGTCCTGCAGCAGCCGCTCCAGCGAGGCCAGCCGCCCGTCCGGCTGCGCGCCATGCGGGCGCAGGCGGTGCAGCAGATGGCGGACTTCGTCCTGGATCCTGGCGCAATGCCCGGCCAGGTCGTTGGCCACGATCTGCAGCATGGGCGCGTGGGCGCTCTTGCGCACCAGGTAGGTGGCGTCTGCGCGCATCGCGGTCAGCACCTGCCCGAACTCGTCGTGCAGCTCGCGCGCCAGGCGCGCGCGTTCGCATTCCTGCGCGTCCAGCAGCCTGCGGCTCAGCGCACGGCGTTCGGCCTGGTGCTGCGCCAGCGCGCCGGCCAGGTGGTTCAGCGCCCCGCGGATCTGGTCCAGCTCGCGGATGCGCATGGCGGGCAGGCGCACGCGGTAGTCCTTGCGCTCATAGTGGCCGATGGCGTCGAGGATCTGCTGCAGCGGCGCGAAGGCGCGCCGCACGGTCCACAGCAGGCAGCACAGCAGCAGCGCGCCATAGAGCGAGAGCATGGCAAGGTTGCCGGCCACGTCGGCGCGTGCTTCGCGCAGCTCGCTGACCGGATTCCAGCGCAGCGCGGCACGGTAGACGGTGCCGTCGCGGGCGCCGATCTCCCAGCGGCTTTCCACGCGCGCCATGCCGGCCTGCAGGAAGGTGAGCAGCCAGCTGCGCTCCCCTGCCTCCCCCGGCTGCAACGCATCCACCAGCACCCGGCCCGCGCCGTCTTCCAGGTGCAGCCGCAGGTGGCGCATCTGCCCCGACGCATTGATGGCGCGCAGCGCCGCCAGGTGCGCCGCGCGCTCCGCCGGCGCCCCGGCCTGCAGGGCCGACAGCCGCGGCATCAGCTGCGCCAGCGCGGCCGCGCCACCGCGTTCCTCGCCGATGGAAAGCCGCGCCAGCCCCAGCGCCGCCAGCAATGCGCAGCACAGGCAGGCTGCGGACAGCCAGATGGCACGGCTGGCCAGGTAGTGCGACATCGTCATGGCAATGCTCCTGCGCAAGATGGCGCGCGCCGGTGCGGGCCGATCTCACATCGGGAATTTTTCCCGGTGCCTGAGGTACGGAACCTGCTCCCGCTTCCATCAGATTGATCCAGTCAGGCGCTACCCGATGCAGGTACCGCGCCAGTGTTCCGGAGGAGATGCAAGATGCCAGCCACCCCGCCCCCTGCACCCCAGCGGCAGGCACCCCACCCCACCGCGGCCCGCCGCGGCAGGCCCGGCCGCGGCGCCGCGACCGCGATCGCGGTGGCCGTAGCCCTGCTGGCCCAGCGTCCTGCTGTGGCACAAGGTGACACCCCTGTTCCAAACCAGGACACTTCGGTCCTGCCGGAAGTGCTGGTCGTGGCGGCCGCGCCGCTGCCGGGCATCGGCGTGGACAGCGACCTGGTGCCCTACACCGTGCAGACCGTGCGCGGCGATGAGCTGAACGGCGCACGTGCGGGCAACCTGACCGACTACCTGGCCCGCAACATGGCCGGCGTCAACGTCAACGACATCCAGGGCAGCCCCTTCCAGATCGACCTCACCTACCGCGGCTTCCGCGCGTCGTCGATCCCGGGTGTGCCGCAAGGCCTGTCGGTCTACCTGGACGGCATCCGCGTCAACGAGCCCTTCGGCGACGTGATCAGCTGGGACATGATTCCGGAGGCCGCGCTGGCGAGCGTGTCGCTGGTGTCCAGTGCCAACCCGGTCTATGGCCTCAATACCCTGGGCGGTGCGCTGGCCATGACCACCCGCTCCGGCCTGGACTCGCCCGGCTTCACCGCCGACCTGTCCTACGGCAGCGGCAGCCGCAAGCGCGCGGACCTGTCGGGCGGCGTGAAAAGCGCCAGTGGCTGGCACGCCTTCGCCGCCGGCACCTTGTTCCAGGAGCATGGCTGGCGCGACCATTCGGACGGCCGGCTCGGCAACGTCTTCGCCAAGGCCGGATATGCGGGCGACACCAATAGCTGGGACGTTTCGCTGCTGCACGGGCGCAGCACGCTGACCGGCAACGGGCTGGTGCCGTCCTACCGCGCCAGCGGCGACACCACGTTGCCCGACATCTACCAGGCCAATCGCCGCGCCGTGTACACCTATCCGGACAAGACCCGCAACCAGGTGACCCAGGCCGCCGTCAATGGCCGCCACTGGTTCGACGACAAGACCAGCGCCGCGGCCCTCGCCTACGTGCGCAACAGCCGCCGCGACACCGTCAACGGCGACGTGAACCCCGACTACGAGGCCTATGCCGAAGATTGCGAGGACGGCTTCAACGCCGACGGCAGCCCGCGCGGCGACGAATGCGGCATGACCCGGGCGGAGGGCGCAGCCCTGCATCCCGCCGTGGTCAACACCACCCATATGCGGCAGCAGACCGTCGGCGTGGCGCTCAGCCTGGCCAAAGAGACCGAACACCACGTGATCAACGCCGGTCTGACCCTGGACCGCAGCCGTCTGACCTATTCGCAGTACGCGCAGCCCGGCACCTTCACCGACGACCGCGGCGCCGTCGCCGACCCCGATGCACCGAACGAACTGTTCTCCGGCGTCAGCGGCAACTCGCGCACGTTCGGCGCGTACCTGTCCGACACCTGGTCGCTGACGCCCAGCACTTTCCTGACGGCGTCGGCACGATGGAACCTCGCCACGGTCAGCAATACGCTGCGCAACAGCGACGGCAGCGAGCAGCCGCAGGAGAGCTTTACCTACCGCCACCTCAATCCCGCGCTGGGGCTCACGCAGAAGCTCGGCGGCGGCGTCACCGTGTTCGGCGGCTACGCCCAGAACAACCGCGTGCCCACGGTCCTGGAACTGGGCTGCGCCGACCCGACCCGGCCGTGCCGCCTGCCGGCCGGGCTGCAGGCCGACCCTTACCTGAAGCAGGTCGTGTCACACTCTTACGAAGCTGGCGTGCGCTGGCGCCCCGGCAAGGATACCGAAGTCACGGCCACCCTCTACCGCATCGACAATCACGACGACATCCTCTTCCTGCGCGCGCCCAACACCCAGCTCGGTTATTTCGCCAACTTCGACCGCACCCGCAACCAGGGCCTCGACTTCACCGCCCGCCAGCGCCTGGGCGATGTCACGCTGCGGCTGGGCTACAGCTACCTGCAGGCCACCTACCAGGCGACCGGGCAGCTCGCGGCAGGCGAACGCACCATCGACATCCGCCCGGGCATGCGCATGGCCGGCCTGCCGCGCCACACCCTCAAGCTCGGCGTCGACTGGCAGGCGATGGCCGGCATGACGCTCGGCGCCGACCTGGTCGCCGTATCCAGCACCGTCGCCAATGGCAACGAAGATGGCCTGCGCAGCGATCCGCAGCCGGGCACGGCGCCGCAATCCGCTGACTGGCACGTGCCGGGCTACGCTACCCTCAACCTGCGTGCCGCGTACAAGGTGAACAAGCGCTTCGAGGTCTATGCGCGCGTGGCCAACGTGTTCGACCGGCGCTACGAGACTTACGGGCAGATCGCGAACAACGTGTTTCCGGATGGGAGCCTGGTGCGGCCGCACGTGGAGCCCGGGGATGGTGCCAGCGCGCTGTTCGTGGCCCCGGGGGCGCCGCGGAGTTTCTGGGTAGGGTTCGTGTATCGGATGTAGGGAACGCGGCGTGCTGCTCTGCTAAATGCCTTCCTGCACGCTCGAAGCGCCGCTGGCCAGGATCTGCTCCACGCTCAGCGCAGCGATACCAGGATCGAAGCGCGCGCCATTGCCGCCGAGCGCTGCGGTGGCCCGCTTGGCAAAGGCAAGCAGCGTCGCCACCGCCGCGAACATCGTGGGCGCGGCGGCCAGCCGCGATTTCGGCCCGGACAATGTCAGGGCCCCCACGAATTCTCCCATGGCACCGAACACCGGCACTGACGCCGCAGCCGTTTCGGCATCGCGCTCGCCGTATGACACCGCCCACAGGCGGTCCCGCACCTCACTCCAGCGTTGATCACGGGTTTCGGTAAAGGCGAGGAGCACCTTGCCTGACGCGCCGCGATCGATCGGGAACTCATCGCCGACACCGATCGATACGCGTACGGTGCGTGCCGGCTCGACGCGATACAGCACCAGCCGCTTGTCCCCTTGTCGCACGTAGAGCGATGAGGTTTCGCCGAGTTCGCGGCTGAGCTGCTCCAGCAGGTGCTCGATGACCGGGCCGACGCGAAAGGAGCGTTGATAGATCGCAGCCAGCCGGAGTGGCTGGGGGCCGATCGCGTACTGACCGTCGTCGAGTTTGCGGATGAATCCGCCATGTTCGAGCGCGGCCAGCAAGCGCAGGACGGTGCTCTTGTACAGGTTGGTGCGCCGGGACAGCTCGGTGAGCGTCAGGCGGTCTTCGGTCGGGCTGAATGCGCCGAGGATCGCGAAGGCGCGGTCGAGTACGGCGACCCCGCTGGAGGGTTCGCTGGCGTCGCTGGCGGGTCGGGTTGGCTTCTCTTCCATGGTTCTATGGCAGCAGATTTGTTCTGCCTAGTAGAACACAAGTCCAAGAATGTGAAAATACTGCGGGTAAACCCGCCTTAAATTCGCGAGATTCCGCGTCTAAAGTTCTTTTCCACAGAACATAGTTCTATCAGAAAGAACAAAGTAACTGGTAACGCCCTACCGCGGCAATTCAGACAGGAGAGAACATGACTCAAGCTATCGCTCGCAACCCACTGACCACGGTGCCAAAGGTCGCCCTTGCGCGCGCCCTGCTTGGCCTGGCATTGCCGGCACTGCTGGCGGCTGGTGCCACCACCGCGCGGGCGGCCGATGCGTATCCCTCCCAGCCGGTCCGCCTGGTGGTGCCGTTCCCGCCGGCTGGCGGTACCGACGTGCTGTCGCGACTGGTGTTCAACAAGATCGGCATCGCCACGAAGTGGAACGTGGTGGTGGAGAACCGCGCGGGCGCCGGCGGCAATATCGGCCTGGACGGCGTGGCCAAGGCCAAGCCCGACGGATATACGCTGGGCATGGGACAGACTGCGAACCTGGCGATCAATCCCACGCTGTATCCGAAGATGCCCTACAACGCGCTGAGGGACTTCACGCCGGTGGCACTCGTGGCGGCACAGCCGGTGGTGCTGATCGTGCGCACCGATGCGCCTTACAAGACCGTTGCCGACCTGGTGGCCGCCGCCGGGGCGAAGCAACTGTCGATGGCGTCCGCCGGCACCGGCACGGTCGGACACCTGACCGGGGAGATGTTCGCGCGGCGCGCCGGCATCAAGATGCTGCATGTGCCGTACAAGGGCGCCTCACCGGCGCTGACCGACCTGCTCGGCGGACAGACCGATTTCTACTTCGCCACGCCGCCGATCGCCATGCCGATGATCAAGGCCGGCAAGATCCGCGCCCTGGCGGTTACCTCGGCCAAGCGCCTTCCGCTGCTGTCAGCCGTGCCCACCGTGGCGGAGTCCGGCTACGCCGGCTTCCAGGCGGAGGACTGGAAGGCGCTGGTGGCACCCGCCGGCACGCCGCCGGAAGTGGTGGCGCGCCTGAACGCCGAGGTCAACAAGGCGCTGGCACAGCCCGACACCATCAACAAGCTGCGTGAAGAAGGCAGCGAGCCGCGCGGCGGTTCCGCCAAAGACCTGGGCGCCTTCATCCAGAGCGAAAACACGCGCTGGGGCGAGATCGTGCGCCAGTCTGGCGCCCGCGTCGAGTAAGAACATCGTGGCGCCCATGTTGGCCGCCCCGCTGCCGCGCTACATCATTGGAAAACCTGTCATGCAAAAGCCCTTGCGCGATATCCGCGTGCTCGACCTCACCAACGTGCTGGCCGGGCCCTTCTGCTGCCACCAGCTCGCCCATATGGGCGCGGAGGTCATCAAGGTCGAGACCCCGGGAACCGGCGACCTGGCACGCCAGCTCGGTGCCGATGCCGAGCTGAACCAGCGCTTGATGGGCGTGTCGTTCCTGGCGCAGAACCCCGGCAAGCAGTCGATCACCATCAACCTGAAGCATGCGCGCGGCAAGGAAGTGTTCCGCAAGCTGGTGCGCAGCGCCGACGTGGTGGTCGAGAACTTCCGGCCCGGCGTGATGGACCGGCTCGGCCTGGGCTACGAGACGCTGAAGCAGGACAATCCGCGCCTGATCTACTGCGCGATCTCCGGTTTCGGCCAGGACGGCCCGCTGGCGGAACTGCCGGCCTATGACCAGATCATCCAGGGCATGTCGGGCGTGATGAGCATCACGGGCAATCCGGAAACCGCGCCCTACCGCGTTGGCTATCCCGTGTCGGACACCATCGGCGGGCTGACCGCGGCCTTTGCCGTGGCGGCCTCGCTCGCGGACCACCAGCGCACCGAGGGCTATTTCATCGACGTGTCGATGCTGGAGGCGACGCTGGCCACCATGGGCTGGGTCGTCTCCAACCACCTGATCGCGGGCAAGGTGCCGGTGCCGATGGGCAACGAGAACATGACCGCCAGCCCGTCCGGCACGTTCCGTACCGGCGAAGGCCTGCTCAATATCGCCGCCAACAAGCAGGAGCAGTTCGAGGCCGTTTGCCGCGTGGCAGGCCGGCCCGAGCTGGCCACGGACGCACGCTTTGCCCAGCGCCAGGCGCGCCTGGCCAACCGCGCCGCGCTGACCGAGGCGCTGGAGGCGGAGCTGGCGAAGAAGCCCGCCGTCGAATGGTGGCCGCTGCTGAATGCCGCGGGCGTGCCGGCGGGTCCGGTGCTGGGCGTGCCCGACACGCTGGCGCATCCGCAGGTGCGCGACCGCGGCATGATCGGCGACTTTGCCGATGTGCCCGGCGTCGGCCGCGACATCCGCGTGGTGCGCACCGGCTTCAAGCTCAACCGCGAGGCGCCGGCGGTGGATACGCCGCCGCCCGAACTGGGCCAGCATACGCGACAGGTGCTCGGCGGCCTGGGCTACAGCGAGGCAGACATCGAACAACTCAGCAAGGAGCGCGCAATATGAGCGGCACGGGAGAGGCAATGAACGACGACACCATAGACCCCGGCCAGCGCCTATCACAAGACTGGTGGCGCACCGGCATCATCGACATGCAACCGGGCGAGATCCGCTACCGCGGCTACCCGATCGAGCAGCTGATCGGCCGCGTATCGTTTGCGCAGATGATCTGGCTGATGTTGCGCGGCGAACTGCCCGACCCGGGCCAGGGCGAGCTGCTGGACGCGGCGCTGATGGCCGCGGTCGACCACGGCCCGCAAGCCCCCAGCATCGCCATCGCGCGCATGGCGGCGACCTGCGGCGTGGGACTGAACAATGCGATGGCGTCGGCCGTCAACGTGCTGGGCGACGTGCATGGCGGCGCCGGCGAACAGGCGGTGGCACTGTATGAGGACGTCGCCGCCCGCATCGACGCGGGCAGCGCCCTGGATGATGCGGTCGCCGCTGCGCTGCAGCACTATCGCGACCTGCACGGCAAGTTCGTATCGGGCTTCGGCCACCGCTTTCATCCGGTCGATCCGCGCGCCCCGCGCCTGCTCGCACTGGTGGAGCAGGCCGCGGCCGATGGCGTGGTGAACGGACGCTACGCGGCCATCGCCCGGGCCATCGAGGACGCACTGGGGGCGGGCCGCAGCAAGCCCATCCCGATGAACATCGATGGCGCCACCGGCGTCATCTATGCCGAACTCGGCTTCCCTGCACCGCTGGCGCGCGGCCTGTTCTGCCTGTCGCGCTCGGTCGGGATCCTGGCCCATGCCTGGGAGCAGACCTGCCAGGGCGGCCGCAACAAGGGGCCGATCCCGCGCCAGTTCCTGTGGACCTATGACGGCACGCCACAGCGAGACGTACCGGAACCGCCCGCGCGCTGAAACCCGGACGGCGCATCGCCCAGCGCGATGCGCCAAGCTGTGTAGCAGGCGCCGCAGCGACCTGTTACAACTTGCCGAGGTTTTTCCCCTTGACATCGATCGCCCGCTGCACCATTATCCATTCCATCGCATCCGATTGAATCGCATACGATATCAAACCCACCAATCGCAACTTCAAGGAATCATCCATGAGCAAGATCGAAAAAGTACTGGTCACCGGCAAGACCCACACCACAGTCAGCGGCGCTGGCGGCACTTCGCGCGGCCATGACGGCAGCGTCAATATCGAACTCTCGTCACCTGGGAATGGCGCGAATCCGGCGCACGTGTTCTCGGCCATCCAGCCGCACCCGACCGCTGAGCAACTGTTCGCGGGAGCCTGGTCGGCCTGTTACATCGCCGCCGTCGGGCTCGTGGCCAAGGAGATGAAGGTGGCGCTTCCGCCGGATCTGTCCGTCGACATCGAGGTGGACCTAGGGATGACCGGCCAGGCCTACTTCCTCCAGGCCCGGTTCAATGTGCGCATCCCTGGCGTGGCGCACGACGTCGCGACAGCGATCGCGCACGCCGCGGACGAAATCTGCCCGTACTCGAAGGCGACGCGAGGCAACATCGACGTGGCCCTGAACGTCTTCACGTCGTGATGTACCGCGCGGCCCCGTCTTCGCACTAAATATATCGCATGCGATCAAAACGTATGCGATTCTTTAAGCAACCGCGGCCGCGCCTCACTCAACGCAAACTCAAAGGATACCGATCATGACTACCAACTTCGCCAGGCGCTTTGCATTTGCCATCACCCTGTTTGCTGCCGCCGCCGGTGCGCAGGCCGCCGGGTCGTCCCAAGTGGGCGCGCGCGACCCGTTCACGGACGGTGCCCGTTCGGTCACTGGTGCGCGCGACCCATACACCGACGGCGCGCGCTCGGTGCACGGACCGCGCAGCCCGTACTACGACGGCGCCCACACCGCGGCCGGCAAGGAAGGCTTGTCGGCGGCCCCGGCACGCAATGTGGATCCCTATCTTGACGGCGCCCGAGCCTGAGGTCTCGCAGCGGCCGGTCCGGGTGCGCTCCCATAGCGACAGCACACCCGCGGCCGCCGCCGGAATTTACTGCACTTCCGATACGATCGCATACGACCTATAATTCATGCTTGCTGGACATGAGCCATTGGCCAAAGAGGAAGCAATGAAATCCACCGACAAGGCGGCCGCCGCGAACCCGACGCTCTCCGATTTTCTGTGTTTTGCGGTCTATTCTGCGAACCTGGCTTTCGGCAAGGCATACAAGCCGATTCTCGAGCAGCTCGGGCTTACCTATACGCAATACATCACCATCGTTGCGCTATGGGAGGAAGACAATCAGACCGTCGGCAGCCTGGGCGAAAAGCTGTTCCTGGAATCGAACACGCTCACGCCGATCCTGAAGAAGCTGGAGGCGATGGGCTTCCTGGCGCGACAGCGCGATCCCGAGGACGAGCGCCAGGTACGGGTCAGCCTGACCAGGAACGGTCGACGTCTGCGCGAAAAGCGCCTGGAAACGAGTCTCGCCAACGCGACGGGCCTGACGCCGGACGAGTTCGCGCGCATGCAGAAGGCGATCGCGACGCTACGCGACAATCTGATCAAGTCGGTGAAATGACACATCCCCCTACCATGACCAGCAACCCATCCAGCTACACCCCGATCAGCTGCGAGTTTCACGACCTGCTCGAGGAACTCGCAACCGTGCGCAAACCAGCCCCCATCCGTTATCAAGACGACGATGGCGCACTACAGCATCGCGTTGCGACGATTGCTGATGTGTTCAGCCGAAATGGCGCGGAATACCTCTCACTTAGCTCCGGCGAAACCCTGCGCCTCGATCAACTCGTCGAGGTCAACGGCGACAAGCTGACCGACTACTGCGCTATAAGCTTAAACGGCTGAGAACAGGCACTCTGAAGCGCCGGGATGACTGGCGACTTGTGCGAGAAAGGCCGGGCACTCAACCACACGCTGCGAACGAGCCCAGTGAGCGGCGCAGCCGGACACGCCGGGATGCTGACAACCCTTATCGGGGTGCGCAGGCTAGCATGCACCACGGCCTTGTTTCACGCAGTCAGTGAGGACTATCGCAATCCGAAGAAGCTAAGTACGGCGAGTATGATCACCACAGCTCCGACAAGCCAGACTATGTTCATGACAACTCCTTGTTCCAAGATGTATCGGCGCTAGGGAGAAGTTTGAGTCGGGTGACTACCTCCCGCCGGCGATATGCCGACCGATGCTGAACCTCCGCAACATTCGTGCCGGAGGAAGTTGTGCACCTGCCTTCGCATCGCAGGGCCTCCTCAGCCAGCGCAAGTGATCGGCACTGTCGGGAATACCGCTTCGTACAATTGACAATGGGTGTTTATTACAAATAGCCGCCGACAGTGGCTGGTGCATGCGCAGCCAACCATGGCGTCTCTCACCGCCTACACTCCAGGCATGGCCGGCACGCAAGGTTCGTGGCTGACCCGTTCTATCGGCGTAACGGAGCGGAAAATGAGCCCGATCGTGGCAATGTATGTAGACGAGATCGTCAACGCGGCAGTCAATAGCGCCGAAGGACGACAGCCCTCGGCGAGGGCGATCGCGGACGCCGTTGACAACGCATACATTCACTTCAGGAGCACGGCCGGGGCTGACGAAGACAAGCTCCGGGCGCTCCTTCGAGAGCTGGCAGAAGCACTGAGGAGGACGGCGCAATCGGCCACCCATTCGGCCGATGCCGGTGCCTTGATCCTGGAAGGTGCCGCCTGCGCCGACAGCTATCTGAAAGCCGCTTCCTGACTGACTCCGGGCATCGGTGGCAACTCGCGCTGGCAACTCGCCCGGCACCCGAAACTATCGCTTGCCCCGTCCCGGCACAATCGCCGCGACGCGCGCCGCGCCGCGCAGTGTCGCACCTGGAGCCCCATCGCCCGGCCGCGGCCCGCGCCCACCGGGCGGCGGTCCTTCGCCCGGCACAGGCGGCCGGTCGATGACAGGACTGGCCGCCGGATCCACCACCAGGATCAGGTCCGCCACGTAGCGGTCGGCCAGCTGGCGCACCGCGCCCGCGACCGTGTCGCCTGCCTTCAGCGCGATGCCGTCGGTGCTGTTCAGCGTGTCGCGCGTGCGGCGCCGGCGGTAAGCGGGCAACTGCGTGTAGAGATATTCGCTGAGCGCATCGGGCAGGAAGAACTGCGATGTCAGCACGGCGCGCGTGCCTTGGATCGCCTTCATGTGGATATGCGTGGTGCGGCCTTCGTACCAGCCCGGATGGCGCCGCTGCCGCGAGCGCGGCGTGTTCTTGTCGAACGGCGTGTCTTGATTCGCTTGCATGGGGAACTCAATCTCTTTAACCAAATCACGATAACGGATGCCCCGGCTGGCCGCCTGAATCCGCATCGCCGACATCAACCCGGCACGTCGCGGCCACATCGCCATAGAGCGCCATCAGTGCGCTGGCGACGGCATTGGTCCACCCAAACCCGTCCTGCAGCGGATACTCGCCCCCGCCACCGCCCTTGGCATGCTCGCCGCAGGGTTCGATACGGTACTTCTCCACCAGCTTGCATTCGTGCGTGTAGAGGCTGGCCACCGTGGCCAGCCAGCGTTGCGCAATCTCGCGCGCCAGCGTGTCGTGGCCGTAGCGCGCCAGGCCGCGCACGGCCAGCCATTGCATCGGTGCCCAGCCGTTGGGGTGGTCCCATTGCTGGCCCGAGGTGAGTTCGGTGGTCGCGAGGCCACCCTGGTCAAGCAAGCGCGCTGCAATCGCCTGCGCCACGGCCTGTGCCTGCGCAGGCTGCGCCAGGCCGAGAAAGAGCGGCATCACCGTTGCCGCGGTCAGGCAGCGCCGCGGCTCGCCGCGGCACCAGTCATAGTCGACGAAGGCACCCGCGGCGTCGTCCCACATGGTTTGCATGATGGCCTCTTTGCGCCGCTGCGCGGCAGCGCGATAGTCGCCGGCGTCAGCGTCACCGGCCTGGTCGCACAGCTCGGCCAGGCGCGTTTCCAGGTGCCATAGCAAGGCGTTCAGGTCCACCGGCAACATTGCCGTGGTGCGGATGGTACCCAGGTTTGCCGGCTGCGCGGCGGCGGGGGTGTCGAGCCAGCGCGAGCTGAAGTCCCAGCCTGATTCCGCGGCCGCGCGCAGGTCGCGGAACACCGCATGGTGCGGCCGTCCGCTGTACATGGCGGTCTGCATGTCTTCAAGGAAGGCTTCCTCGCGCGGGCAGCAGCGGTCATCCCAGTAGCGATTGAGCACCACGCCGTCGGCCAGGCAGATGGCACGCCGGTGCGCATGGCCTGGCCGCAGCCCCTGCGCGCCATCCATCCAGAATGCGTATTCGCGCCGCAGTTGCGGCAGGAAGTCGATGGCGCGGGCCACCTGCTCGCGCTCGAGCAGGTCCACCATCAGGATAAACACAGGCGGTTGCGAGCGGCTCAGGTAGTAGTTGCGGGTACCGTTCGGCACCAGCCCGTAGGTGTCGAGCAGGTAGGCGAAGTTCTGCACCATCTCCAGCAGCAGGTCGCCGCAGCCGCTGCCGGCCAGGCCCAGCATCGTAAAGTACGAATCCCAGTAGTACAGCTCGCCGAAACGACCGCCGGGCACCACGTAGCGGTGCGGCAGCGGCAGCAGCGACGAGCGCGGCGGATGTGCCATCGGCTTGCGCGTCAGCACCGGCCAGAGACTTTCGATATGTGCGTGCAGCGTGCTGGCGGGATCGGAAACATAGTGGCTTTCAGGCACGGAGGCACGCGTGAAATGCGCCTGCACGAAATCGGCCAGCGAGAAGCCCGGGGTGGCCCGCTGTTCGCGATAGCGGGTCACAATCAGCTCAGGGTCGCAGTTCGGGATGCAGTCCGGGAAGGTCTTGCTGTCGGCAAACAGGCCGCTGTGCTGCACGTCGACGAAGAGCTCGCCATAGCGCGACGCCGGCGACAGTCCATCGGACTGCGCGCAGCCTGGCAGCACATGCGGCGCCGGACATTCGCGGTGCGTGACCAGCGGCGGGCTGGCCACCGCGTGGACTCTGTCGGGCGCGGCCGACGGTCCCGGCACGGCGCCGACGCCGTCCGGCGTGGCCGGGTCGGTGCGCGGCACCGTGTAGGCGCCGGCTGCCGGTGGCGCGCCCGGCGGGAGGGTGGGATCACTGTTCCGCATAGTTCCAGAGCAGACCGGCAGCGGTGACGAGAGCGGTATTGCCTGTCTGCTTCATGGACGCCCCGGTGGTCGGCGCCGGCTCATGACGGTAGGAGCCGTTCGAGGCCGGGAAGTTCGCCGGGGCGCGCAAGCCCGTCAGTGTGCGGTGCAGCGAAGGTACCCGCGCCGCCTGTGGCCGATACGTGGCTCAGCGGCCGCAGCGGGCCGCGCCGTTCAAACCTCCTTCTCGCCATGCTGCACCGGCAACGCCGGCGCCGCCTCCTGGACGCCCAGCTGCATGAAGATCCACGCGGATGCGCATGTGATCAGGCCCATGCAGATAAAGGTGGCATGGAAGGCCGGCAGTACCGCCGCCGTATCGTCGCCAAAGCGGTACTGGAACGTCGCCAGCAACGCCCCCGCTGACGTCACCGCCAGGCTCATCGACAGCATCTGCACCATCGACAGCATGCTGTTGCCGCTGCTGGCCCCCGCGCCGCTCAGGTCCTTCAGCGTGACCGTGTTCATCGCCGTGAACTGGATCGAATTGACCATGCCGAACGCCGCCAGCAGCGGGATCATTACCCATAGCGGCAGTTGCGGCGTGATCAGCGCAAACGCCGCCATCACCACCCCGACCATAAAGGTATTGCTCACCAGCACGCGGCGATAGCCATAGCGCTGGATCAGCCGCGTCGCCAGCCGCTTGGAAGCCATGCCGGCGGCGGTGACGGGCAGCATCATCAGGCCGGCGTTAAACGGCGAATACCCCAGGCTCACCTGCAGCGTCAGCGGAATCAGGAATGGCATCGAGCCGTTGCCGATGCGGGCGAACAGGTTGCCCAGCAGCCCCACGCTGAAGCTGTGGATGCGAAACAGCCGCAGCGCGAACAGCGGCTGCTTGCGCCGGTTGGCGTGCAGTCCGTAAGCCGTCAGCGCGGCCATGCTGGCGATCAGCAGCATCAGCACGGTGGCATGCTGGAAGCCCAGCCCGGCCAGCCCGTCGAGCGAGAACGACAGCGCCAGCATGGCGATCGCCAGCAGCAGGTAGCCCGCAATGTCGAAGGGGCCGATGCCGGCCAGCCGCGCATTGGGCATATAGCGCACCGTGGCCAGCGCCCCCAGCACGCCGACCGGCACGTTGATCAGGAAGATCCAGTGCCATGACAGTGCCTGCGTCAGCCACCCGCCCAGCGTCGGCCCGATCAGCGGTCCGATCATGCCGGGGATGGCGACGAAACTCAGCGCCCGCAGGTACTGGTCGCGCGGGAAGGTGCGCAGCACCGACAACCGCCCCACCGGCAGCAGCATCGCCCCGCCCACGCCCTGCACCACGCGCGCGCCCACCAGGAAGTTCAGCGTCGGCGCATACGCGCACAGCAGCGAGCCCGCGACGAACAGCCCGATCGCGGTCTGGAAGATGGTGCGGGTGCCGAAGCGGTCGGCCAGCCAGCCCGAGGCCGGGATGATCACCGCCATGGTCAGCGAGTAGGCGATCACCACCGACTGCATCCGCAGGGGGCTCTCGCCCAGGCTGCGCGCCATCGACGGCAGCGCGGTGTTGACGATGGTCGAGTCCAGCGTCTGCATGAAGAAGCCGACCGCCACTACCCACAGCATGATGCGGCGGGTGCGGTCGTCGGGCTGGGGCGTGGTCATGTTGCGGGCTCCGGCCGGCCGGGCCCCGGTATCCGGTGCGCGCCGGCCAAAGCCGACACCTTAAAGGTCTATCGCGGAACAGGCAAATCGATGCGTCGGCAATCGCCGCGCTGCTGGTGGCGCCCGCCTAATCGAGGCGCTGGCGCCGGTCGCGGCTGAAGTAAGCAAGCCGGTGCAGCCGCCATGGTGCCTGCACGCTGTCGCGGCAATAGCCATAGCGGAAGATGTCTTCCACCGCGGGCAGGTCATAGCGCAAGTCGGTGAACCAGACGCAGGCGGCCGCCTCAGACGAAGGCAGCGATGGCGTGGCCGGCATGGCCGTTATGGCAGACAAGGCGGGATAGACCGCAAATTGCCTGAAATCGGCAAAATCCGGCCGCACCCACAGCTGCCACGCAAGGGCCTGCTCAGCCGGCACCTCCGGCAGCAGCGGCCGCCGCGTCCAGACCATGCGCTCGGGCGGCACATAGGCTCTGGCCATGGCGGGCAGGTGCCCCAGCGCTTGCCATGGCGGCACCCAGGCCGGATGCCCGGCCAGATTGACATGTGCGACGCGGTACGCCGTCTCCGCGCGGGCGATCAGCTTCCAGTTGAACGGAGAAAACGGCTGGGGCAGTGCGTCAACCTCCTGCGCCTGGATGCCGGCGGCGCGCAAGGATTCTCTGCCCAATTCCAGCGCCCGGTGCTTGAGCACACCCTGGACGCCGACATAGGCGCAGAGCAGCGCCATGCCCGCCAGTGCTGCCCGGGGGCGCCGCTGCGGCGCCAGGGAAAGTGCCACGACCAGCCCCGCTACGACGATGCCGCTCAGCAGCGGATCGACCAGGAAGCTGGTGCCAAGGCTGAAGCGCCGCTCGGAACCGGGATAGAAAATGCGGGTGCCATAAGCCGTGATCAGGTCCAGCGCGATGTGGCTGGCCAGGCCGAGGCAACTGACGGCCAGCGCTTCGCTCCAGGCCTGGCGCCGGCGCGCCAGCAGGCAAAACAGGCCGGCAAGCAACGCGCCCCAGGCAGGGAGCAGCAGCAGCGAATGGGTCGGCCCCTGGTGCCACTGCGCCAGGAAGCGCAGCGGATGGACCAGGAAGCCCAGGAAATCGACATCCGGAAAGGCCCCGGCGACAGCGCCCAGCAGCAGGCGCTCGCGCGTGCTTAGTCGTCGGCCGGGGACGTCGGCCGTGGGGATGGCGAGCGCGGCCTGCGCTCCCATCAAGGCATGGGTGATCGTGTCCATCCGGGTCGGGCCGGCCCCGCCCCCTTGTCGTCCGGGCGGCGCAAGGCCAGGCGCTCGGCGCAGCGCAATTGCCGTTCGAGCCAGGCCTGCGTGCTTCCGGCATCCGGCGAACGGTCGCGCAGCCAGAAGCCGAAGGTGGAGAGAAAGATGCCGGTCAGCACCACCTCCTCCACCTCCCGGCGCCAGCCGGATTCGGGCAGGCGGGCGGATTCCCGGATCCACTGCACGGTGCGGCTGATATGAAGCAGGCCCTGCACCTGCAGATGCAGGTGCTCCGGCTGCAGCTTGTAGCGCAGCATCTGGGCGGTGAGCTGCCGATGCGGGGCCAGGGCTTCCAGCCAGGCAAGAATGGCCTGCTCCAGGCGCTCGCGGCGGGACAGCGCGGCCCAGCCTTCACGCGCGGAGGCGCGCACGAGCGCAAGATCGGCCCGTTCGAACCAGGCCTCGGCCAGGTCGTCCTTCTGCCGGTAGTGCCGATGGATCTCATCCAGGCCGATTCCCATGTCGTCGGCGATGTCGTGCAGGTGCAGCGCGTCCCAGCCGCTGCGCTCGCCGAGCATCAGGGCGACCTCCAGGATCCGGCCGGCCAGGGCTGCATCGTCGTTCATTGCTTGCCCTCCTCGGGAATGCGTCTCCCCTCTACCTTCCAGCATAGAAAGGCAGCCCGGACGCCAGCGCCGATTTGTGCGCCATGTGCGCGATGCTGCCATTCCGGAGCAGCGTGCAGTCCGGAGCTCGCTGGCCTGTGGCTCTCTCGATACCTGGCTCGACAATTCCCGCACGCAGCCTATCTTAAGGGTGTCAGTCCAGGCGCCATCCGGAAGGGCCGCCGTGCCAGCCAGCACCCGGCGGCGGTCGCCGTTCGCGTGGACAGAGGCCAAACGCGCATGAAAGAGGATTCGCCCCCGAGGCAGAACTACGAGGATGCCCTGCTCGACATCGTGCGGGAGATGTCGGTGGCAATGCGCCCGCCGGCCGAGGCCGAGGTAACGGTCTCGCTGGACAGCGCGCTCGAAGGCGACCTGGGCTTCGACAGCCTGACGCGTGCCGAGCTGCTGACCCGTATCGAGCACAGGTTCGGCGTCAGCCTGCCGGAGCAGGTCCTGGCCCAGTCCGACACCCCGCGCGCCCTGCTGCGCGCCTTGCTCGCCGCCAAGGACCTGCCGCCAGGAACGAGCGGCGCGCACCTGAAGCTTGCCCGCCCTGCGCCAGCGGCCCAGGCGCCCGACGACGCCGCGACCCTGCCTGACGTGCTGCGCTGGCACTTGCGCAGCCACCCGGACCGCACCCACATCATCTTGCAGGACGGCAACGGCGAAGACACGCCGATCAGCTTTGCGCAGTTGCACCACCGCGCCGCCGCCGTGGCTGCCGGGCTGGCCGATCACGGCCTGCAGGCGGGCATGACCGTGGCCATCATGCTGCCCACCAGCCCTGAGTACTTCTACAGTTTCTGCGGCGTCCTGCTGGCGGGCGGGATTCCGGTGCCGCTCTATCCGCCGGCGCGGCTGGCGCAGATCGGCGACCACCTGCAGCGCCACGCAAGCATCCTGGCCAATGCGCAGGCCCCGATCCTGATCACGGTGCCACAGGCCCGGCCGCTGGCGGCCCTGCTCAAGGCCAGCACGGGAACGCTGCACAGCGTGCTCACGCCGGCCGAGCTGGAGGGCAGTGCCGGCGCCGCGCCCGACGCGAGGCCGCGCACGCTCGACATCGCCATGCTGCAATACACCTCGGGCAGCACGGGCTCGCCCAAGGGCGTCGTGCTGACTCATGCCAACCTGCTGGCCAGCCTGCGGGCGATGGGCAAGACCCTGGCCGTCGGCTCGCAGGATGTCTTCGTCAGCTGGCTGCCGCTCTATCACGACATGGGCCTGATCGGCGCCTGGCTGGGCAGCCTGTACTACGCGTACCCGCTGGTGGTGATGTCGCCGCTTGCCTTCCTGGCGCGGCCCGAGCGCTGGCTCTGGGCAATCCACAAGTACCGGGGCACGCTCTCGGGCGGGCCCAACTTTGCCTACGAGTTGTGCCTGCGCAAGCTGACCAATGCCGATCTGGCCGGGCTGGACCTTTCCAGCTGGCGCTTCGCCTTCAATGGCGCCGAGCCAGTGAGCCTGCAGGCCATGCGCGCCTTCATGGAGCGCTTCGCCCCCTACGGCCTGCGCCCGCAGGCCGCTGCACCGGTGTATGGGCTGGCCGAGGCCACGCTGGGCCTGACCTTTCCGCCGCTGGGCCGCGGGCTGCTCGCCGACCGCATCGACCGCGCCGAATTCACGCGCACTGCGGTGGCCGTGCCTGCCGGCGAACGCGACACCGCTGGCGAACGCGAGACCCTGGAATTCCCGTCCTGCGGCCGGCCGCTGCCCGGCCACGAAGTCCGCATCGTCGACGCCACCGGGCACGAACTGGCCGAGCGGCATGAGGGCTTGCTGCAGTTCCGCGGCCCTGCGGCCACCAGCGGCTATTTCCGCAATCCCGGGCAGACCCGGCAGTTGTTCGACCGCGGCTGGCTGAACACCGGCGACTATGCCTATATCGCCGCCGATGAGGTCTTTATCACCGGGCGCGCCAAGGAGACCATCGTCCGCGGCGGCCGCAATATCTATCCCTACGAACTGGAGCAGGCCGTGGGCGCCATCCCGGGCATACGCAAGGGCTGCGTGGCCGTCTTCGGCAGCCCCGATCCGGATAGCGGCACCGAGCGCATCGTGGTGATGGCGGAAACCGCCGAGAAGGATGTGCAGGCGCGCCGCGCGCTGCATCGGCAGGCACTGAAGACCGCCCTGGACGTACTCGGCATGCCGCCGGACCATATAGCCCTGGTGCCACCGCACAGCATCCTGAAGACGTCGAGCGGCAAGATCCGGCGCGCCGCCTGCCGCGAGCGCTTCGAGCACGGACGCCCCGGCCGCGGCGTGCAAGCGCCCTGGCTGCAGATCGCACGCTTTGGCTGGCGGGCACTGCGGCCGGAGCTGCGGCGCGGCCGGCAGACCGCCGCGGGGCTGTCATACGCCCTCTACACCTGGATCCTGTTCGCAGCGCTGGCGCCGGCGACCTGGCTGGCATCGGTAGCGCTGCACCGGCCGACACTGGGCTGGGCGCTCAGCCACCGGGTCGCCCGGCTTTTTCTCAGGCTGGGCGCGGTACCCTGGTTCGTGCAAGGGCTTGAGCACCTGCCGCGCGACCGGCCCTGCATCCTGGTCGCTAACCACGCCAGCTACCTGGACGGCATCGTGCTGGTGGCGGCGCTGCCCGCGCCGGTATGCATGGTCGCCAAGCGCGAGCTGCAGGGCCAGCGCATTCCCGGCGCCTACCTGGCCAGCATCGGCGCCGACTTCATCGATCGCTTCGACACCGTGCGCGAGCACGAGGACGTGGAGCGCGTGGTGGCGACGGTGCGCGCCGGGCATTCGGCGCTGTTCTTCCCCGAAGGCACTTTCGGGCGCGCGCCGGGGCTGCAGGCCTTCCGCTCGGGCGCCTTCCTGGCGGCCGCGCGGGCCGGCGTGCCGGTGGTGCCCATCGCCATCCGCGGCACCCGCTCGGTGCTGCGCGACGGCCAGTGGCTGCCGCGCCGGGGGCCGATCGGCGTGGTCATCGGCAGCCCGCTCTGGCCGGACGGCGCAGACTGGCCGGCCGCCATGCGCCTGCGCAACACCGCCCGTGCCGAGATCCTGCATTACTGCGGCGAGCCGGATGCCCGGCGCATGACGCACCGGGATGCGAGGCGGGCCTAGCGGCCCGTGCCGCGAGGAACTTGCCATGGTCTGCTGCTTACGAAACAGGACACCAGCCCGAGCCGGCTGGCCACCCCTTTGAAGGCATGGATACCTTTGCCACCGCCCCGATGTGGGCCGGCTTCCTGATCCTGGTGCTGGGGACGCTGGTCGTGGACGTCTTTGTCCTTGGCGGCCGGCACGCGCACTGCGTTTCGACGCGTGAGGCGCTGAGCTGGACCCTGGTCTGGACGACCCTGGCCGTGCTCTTCGGCATCGCGCTCTGGTGGCTGCTGGCCGAGCGCGCCGGACGCGAGACCGCAAATAGCAAGGTGCTGGAGTTCTATACCGGCTACCTGATCGAGCTGTCGCTGTCGGTCGACAATATGTTCGTGTTCGCGATGATCTTCGGCTATTTCGCGGTGCCGCCGGAGTTGCAGCGCAGGGTGCTGCTGTTCGGCGTGGTCGGCGCCATCGTGATGCGCGCTGTCATGATCCTGGTCGGCGTGTGGCTGATCAGCGAATTCTCGTGGATCCTCTATGTGTTCGGCGTGTTTCTGCTGTTCACCGGCATCAAGATGCTGTTTGTCTCCAGGCGCACCCCCGACCTCTCGCGCAATCCCATCGTTCGCTTCCTGTGCGCGCATATGCGGATCACACCGGACTATCACGGCGAGCACTTCTTCGTGCGCCTGGACGGCCTGCGCTATGCGACGCCGATGTTCCTGGTGGTGCTGCTGGTCGAGGCGACCGACCTGGTGTTTGCCGTCGACAGCATTCCGGCCATCTTCGCCGTTACCACCGACCCCTTCATCGTCTTCACCTCGAACATTTTCGCCATCATGGGGCTGCGGGCCCTGTATTTCCTGCTGGCCAACCTGGCGCAGCACTTCCACCACCTTAAGTACGGCCTGGCAATCGTGCTTGCCTTCATTGGCGCCAAGATGCTGGCCGAGCCGTGGTTCCATGTGCCGGTGCACTGGTCTCTCGGTGCCGTCGCCATGACGTTATTGGTGTCCGTCCTGATCAGCCAGGCCAAGGCCAGGCGGACACTTGCTCACGCCGGGGACGACCTGGGCGGCCACTGCGCGTCGCGCGAGCGCAGGGCCGGGGACCGGCGCACATAAGGAGAAGTGTCTTGACATCTTCCCCTCCCTAAAGGGAGGAGATTCCCTCTGCAGGCGATCGATGTCCCGATCGGGCAAGGATATTTAGCGCAGCGTTCACATCGCGATCATGCACAGCACCGCATTCACTGCATACCCACTGCCTTATTCCAAGGTCTGCGATACCTTTCGGCCTCTCCGGCGGCATCGCGTCGCACGAAGAGCAAACCTGGGTGGTGAAACGTTCGTCGACTTCCTCGTACCACGCGCCATGCGCAATCGCCTTGTACGCGAGCATTGTGCGGAAGGACGACCAGCCCGCATCGAGGACGGACTTCGCCATGCTGGTCCTGGCGAGGCCGGCGGCGTTCACATTTCCCACCGCGATGTAGTCGAAGTCCCGCACGATGCGATGCGAGAGCTTGTGCAGGAAGTCACGCCTCGCATTGGCGATGCGCGCGTGGAGGTTCGTTATCTGTCGCCTCTTGCGCGCACGCTGCGCTTTGGCAAGGGCTTGCTCGAGTTGGCCAAGGTGACGCGGATTCCCGATCTTCTCGCTTTCCTTGCTGCTGCCGGTGGTCAACACGTTCAGATCGAAACCCGTGGGCCATTTCTTGCCCCACTTGAGCGCGTGCTTCTGTGTGTCATTGCAGAAGTTCCAGACGTAGTTCACCGCGCGGCTCTGCTGATTGAGCAGGCCGTTCAGCGGCTTCACCTGGTAGCGATAGACGAGAAGCATGCCGGTCATTCTAATTTGGGATTGCTTGCTGCCGCCGGCACTCCTTTTACTCCCCGCCCTGAAGGGCAGGGTTTCTCGGAGAAAGTCTGATGAACAAGATCCTGCTTGCGACCGACGGGTCGGCCTATAGCGATGCGGCCGCCCGCTACCTGGTACAGAGTCCCCTGCTCACCCGCGATTTCGTGGTGCACGTGGTGCACTGCGAACCGGATGTGCCTGGCGACATCAAGACCTTCATCGACCGGGCGACCCTCGACTCCTGGCATCGCGAACAGAACGAAAAGGCGATGAAGCCGGTGGCCGATATCCTGAGCGAAGGCGGTATCGCTTTCGAGCGCCATGGCTTCACAGGCTTCGCGCCGACCCTTATCGTCGAGTATGCGAGTTCTATCGGCGCCAACCTGATCGTGATGGGTTCGCACGGCCGCGGCGGCTTCCTGGATGCCATCGTCGGCTCGGTGGCCAGGCGCGTCCTCGCCCATGCGCACTGCCCGGTGCTGCTGGTCAAGAGCTAGACCCGCCTGACCGCCATGCGGCGCGGCTCAGAGGGCGGCGCGCAGGCCCAGGAAGAAGCGCCGCCCCGGCGCCGGCTCGAAATACCGCCCGTTGGCCTCATTGACGATCACCGAACCGATGTAGCGCCGGTCGGTGATGTTGTCGATGCGGCCAAAGACGTAGAGCCGCGTCGGCCCGATGCGGAATTCATAGCCCGCGCGCAGGTTGAATACGGCATAGCCCGGCGCAGCCTGCGTGTTGAGGTCATCGGCATAGACGCGGCTGTCGACACGCATCTCCGCACCCAGCGTCAGCGGAGGCAGCGGTCGCCATGACAGGTCTGCATTCAGGCTGTGGCGCGCGGTGCCGGGCAGGCGGTTGCCGGCAGCCACGGTCTGGCCCTGCGCATTGACGAAGCTGTCGCCGAAGCGGGCATCGAGCCAGGTGTAGGCGAGGCCTGCCTCGATGCGGCTGCCGCCGCCCTGCCCCAGTGTGCCCACCTGCCCGAGAAAACCGCCGCGCCAGCCCAGTTCGAAGCCGCGCCGCTGCACGCCGCTGACGTTCTGGAAGACGGCGCGGCCGGCATTGTTCGACAGTGGCACCACTTCGTCATGGCTGTCGGCGTCGAACAGCGCCGCCTCCAGCCGCTGTCCCGCCGCCTGCCACTTGATGCCGATCTCGCCCTGGCGGCTGGTCGAGGCCTGCAGGCTCAGGTTGCTGCCGACGCCACCGGGGCCGTAGGCGACCTCGGTCAGCGTCGGCGTCTCGAAGCCGCGCCCGAGATTGGCGTAGACGTTGAGCGAGTCCAGCGCGTGCCACACCAGCCCGAGCACCGGGCTGACATTGCTGTAGGTCGAGCTGCCGCTGTCATCGGGGCTGGCCGCGGTGATGAAATGGTCGTCAATACCCAGCCGCACCCGGCTGGCGCGCACGCCGCCCACCAGTTGCCACGCCGGATGGAAGGTCCAGTCGAACTGCGCGAAGGCGCCGAGGTCGGTGGCGGTATTGGTTTCATCGCGGCGCAATGCGCCCTGCGTGCCATCCTGGTTGACGTAGCCGTTGCGGCCGTCGCGCATGCCGTTGGCTTCCAGGCCCGCGCTCCACAGCAGCGGCAGGCCGTTGGCGATGGTGCGCCGGCTCCATGACAGCGCGGCGCCGCCGTAGCTGCGGTCCAGGTCGACGATGCCGCCGGAGGAGCTGGGCGCGGCACCGCTGAAGCCCAGCCGCTGGTACAGGTTGCGCGTGCCGCCGTAGAGGCGCGCGGACAGGCTGTCGGTCTCGGTGAGCTGGTGGTCCACCACCACCCCGGCCTGGGCCTGCTCGACGTTCTTGCCGGTGTCGAACTGGGTCGCGGCGGGCACCGCCTGGCGCGGGTTGGCATCGGCCTGCGCGCGCGTCAGGCCGAGCGGGTCCTGCGCCAGCGGCTGGTTGAAGTAGTTGAACTGGCCGGTCACGCGCGTGCCGCTGGCGGGCTGCGCGACCACCTTGGCATTGAGCTGGTAGCGGCGCGCCGCGCTGTGATCGCGGTAGCCGTCGGTCTGGTAAGTCCAGGCATCGAGTGTGCCGCCAAGGCGCTCGTTGCCGCCGGCCAGCGCCACGCCGGCCTGCCACTGGCCGTCGGAGCCGAAGCCGGTCGAGGCGCGACCGGTGAAGCCATCCCTGGGCGGATCGGGCGTGAACACGTGCACCACGCCACCCGAGGCATTGCCATACATCTGCGCAAACGGGCCGCGCAGCACTTCCACCCGGCTGGCGTTGGCGAGGTCCGCCGTGGAGGCCTGGCCCTGCCCGTCGGGCATGGTGGCGGGAATGCCATCGACATACAGCCGCACGCCGCGCACCCCAAAGGTGGAGCGCGTGCCGAAGCCGCGCACCGCCAGCTGCAGGTCCTGCGAGTAGTTCTGCCGGTCGCGCACCGCCACGCCGGGCACGCCGGCCAGCACCTCGGACAGATTGACCAGTGGCGTGGCGCTGCGCAGCGGATCGACCGGCACGCTGTCGACCGCGGCGGGTGCGTCGAAGCGGCGCTGTTCGCTGCGGGTGGCGCTGACCACCACATCGGGCAGGGTCTCGGCGGTAGCGGCGGCCACGTCGGAGCCGGGCGGATCCGCGGCGCGCGCGCCGGTGCCGGCCAACGCCAGCAGGGCCAGCAGGGCCCGCGCCGGCGCGTGCCAGGCGGGGATCGCGATCAGGGGACGGTGTTGCTGCCGGACCGCCAAACGCTGCGTGCCGCCTGGTCTCATGGTTGTCGGAAGCGGGTGCGGGTTGCGGCGCGGCTCGCCGGAGGCGCCGGCCACAGGTGGATGTGTCGCAACTTTATCGCGTCCGGACCGGGATTGCCATGCGCGGCGCGGCGGGGAAAACCCGGTGTCGTTTGTCACGAACCAGCGCTCGAGGGGGCCTGGATCGATTCCCCGGTGCAGGGAGGACCACGAGCCCTCAGGCCGGGTTGGCCCTTGTGCCCTCTTCTTGCCGAATGGCCATGAGCATCACGATTGCGACGACGCCGAGGCCGGACGACAGCCACAGCGCCCTGGCACCAAACAAATCAAGACAGACGCCAAAGAGCCATGGCGCAAGCGCTTGCGCAACGCGCGCGGGTACCATCAGCACACCTTGGCGATGCCCGTACCCGCTGGGACCGAAGATGACCAGGGGCAACGTGCCTTTGGCGATCGTCAGAATGCCGTTGCCCGCGCCATGCAGCACGCCAAACAATGCAGCTGCTGGCGCGCCGGCGATGCCGAATGCGAGCGCGCCCGCTGGATGAAGTGCCGCAGCAATGCGGGCTGAAAGCAGCGGGTGGACTTTACGTAGCAGGCCGAACTCGAGCATCCGGGCGGCGACCTGGGCCGGGCCAATGAGAGCACCGACCATCACGGCCGTGGCCAGTGTGGCCCCACCGGCTTGCAGCAGCCGCGGCAAATGCGCCGCCATGGCCGTGCTGATGAACCATGTGGCGGCGAAGACAAAAGCCAGCGCAACCGATGCGAGGCGTTGGGATGGGGTGTCGCTCGCAGCAGAATCGTCAATGGGATGCGCCTTGCTGCGGGTTTTATGCCTGATGTCGCCGGACAAGCCACGGGGCAAGCTCAGGTTCAGTGCGAGCCCCAGCGTCAGATGCAGGGCTGCCCAGCTCAGACAGGCACCACGCCAGCCAATGTGCGACTCCATGAACGTCGACAGCGGCCAGCCGACTGTGCTCGCGAAGCCGGCAATCAGCGTGATGCCTGTGATGGCGTTGCGCGAGCGATTGCCATAGAGCGCGACCAGCGTTGCGAAGGCGGCTTCGTACAGCCCGCTGCCCATGCCGATGCCAATGATCAGCCACGCGACGAACATCCCGACAACACCTTGTGCCATCCCAAGGGCAGCCAGCCCGATCGCGAAGATGAGACTCGTGCCTACCAGCACTGGCCTGCCACCCGTGCGGTCGATCAGGCGGCCAGCCGAAGGCCCGAGAATGGCCGAGACAATGAGGGCTGCGCTGAAGGCAGCGAATACCGTGGGTGTCGAAATACCGAGGTCGCGCGCCATCGACGTGGCCAGCATTGCCGGCAGATAGTACGTGGATCCCCATGCCAGCGTCTGGGCAACGCCCAGCCTTGCAATCACGCTACCGCCTGGCTCGAGCGCCATACCCGCCCCTTGTTCCGGCTCTTATTCGACTTCGCCGTCGTCGGTATCGTCAACCCTGGCGTCTTGTTCATGCACCATGGCAGCTGCCGCAAGTGCCGATGCGACCCGCGGCGCTGCTTCCTTGCGCTCGCTGTATCGGTCCGTCAGGTAGTCAGAGCGATCGCGGATCAGCAGCGTGAACTTGTACAGCTCCTCCATGACGTCAACCACGCGGTCGTAGTAGGACGATGGCTTCATGCGGCCCTCGGCATCGAACTCCTGATACGCCTTGGGTACGGACGACTGGTTCGGGATGGTCACCATTCGCATCCAGCGGCCCAGCACGCGCAGGGCGTTCACTGCATTGAAGGACTGCGAGCCGCCGCAGACTTGCATGACCGCCAGCGTCCTGCCCTGGGTCGGCCGAATCCCGCCGCTCTCCAGCGGGAGCCAGTCGATCTGGTTCTTGAAGGCCGCCGTCAGCGTGCCGTGCCGCTCGGGACTGCACCAGACCTGGCCTTCTGACCACTCGGACAACTTGCGCAACTCGACGACCTTGGGATGATCGGCCGGCACGCTGTCGGTGACCGGCAGGCCGTGCGGATCGAACACGCGTGTCTCGGCACCAAAATGCTTCAGGATGCGTTCTGCTTCCAGCGTCAGTAACCGGCTGAACGACGTCTCGCGCAGCGAGCCGTAGAGCAGCAGGATGCGAGGCGGGTGCGTGCTGATGCGCGCTGGCTCGAGCTTCTGCGGCTCCGGCGTGTCGAGCAGGGAAGGAACGACGTTGGGCAGTTCGTCCGTCATCCGTTGACCCTCCGCCCCTGCTCATCGATGACGACCTCACCATCTTCCTTGGTGAATGGCCCTTGCTGTGGCGAGGGCAGGATGTCGAGCACAAGTTCCGAGGGGCGGCACAGCCTCACGCCAAGCTCCGTGACCACAAACGGACGATTGATCAGGATCGGGTGGGCCATCATGGCGTCGAGCAACTGATCATCTGTCAGTGCCGGATCGGCGAGACCCAGTTCGGCGTAGGGGGTGCCTTTCTCGCGAATCGCCTGGCGCACTGTGAGCCCGGCCTGCCGGATCATCTCCCGCAGCTCCGTGCGCGAGGGCGGGGTGTTCAGATACTCGATGACCGTTGGCTCGATGCCGGCATTGCGGATCATCGCCAGCGTGTTGCGGGAGGTGCCACATTCAGGGTTGTGATAGATGGTGACAGTCATCGCCTTTCCTCAATTTGTCTGGGCTCTCGACGCGCAGCGGATGTTAGTGGGTGGGCCGGGCTCGCTCGCATCGGCGAGGGGAATTTCAGGTTCATACCTCCGAGGCAGCGGAACAGCCGGCCACGGGGGAGCACGGATTCCCACCACAGCAGTTCTCCGTGAGGTAACCAAGCAGGCCGTTCATGGTCTCGAAGCGAGCCATGTAGATAATCGAGCGTCCGTCCTGCCGACTGGTCAGGAGCCCGGCACGATGGAGTTCCTTAAGATGAAAGGACAGCGATGAGGCCGGCATCTCCATTAGCTCGGCGATACGACCGGCAGCCAGGCCTTCCGGGCCCGCTTGCACAAGCAGTCGGAATACCGACAGGCGTATGGCATGGGCGAGCGCGGCAAGGGCTTCGAGTGCTTTTTCAGTTTCCATGCTTTGTCAGCTTCAAGAGGCGGCGCTTCGAGCCTGCCCGGACGCGCGCCGGGCAGCGCAGACCTGGCGCTGCCCGGTGCAATTATCCCCGCGAACGATCAGCCTGGTGTTCGCCAGAAGATTCAATGACATTGGGGTGGCCCCGGCGCTTCTGGCGAGGCTCCAGCATGCGATGCAGCACCAGCCCGACTGCCGCGCCCACGCACTGCGCCAAAACGAAGCCAGGTACACTGGTTGGAGCAATGCCAGCGAAGCTGTCGCTGAACATGCGCCCAAAGGCAGCGGCCGGATTAGCGAACGAGGTGGACGCGGTGAACCAATATGCCGCACCAATGTAAGCCGCGACCATGGCGGATGCCCGTCCGTTGGGGGCGCGCAGAATCACCAGCAGGAGACCGGCGGTCGCAACGACTTCCGCAATCCACTGCCCCGGCCCGCTGCGGATCTTGGCAGAAAACTGCAGGAGCGTCATGTCGAACATGGCATGGGCCAGCCATGCCCCCAAGACCGCGCCCACAAGCTGAGCAACGATGTATGGGATCAGCGCGGCTCCGGGCAGCTCGCCCTGCGCCACCATGACTGCGCTGACAGCCGGATTGAAATGTGCGCCGCTGATCGGGCCAAAGACCTCGATCAGGATGTACAGGCCACCAACCGTGGCCGCCGTGTTGGCCAGGAGCGCTACTGCGACATTGCCAGCGGCAAGCCGCTCCGCCATGATCCCTGAGCCGATGACGACGGCCAGCAGCAATGCGGTTCCCAGCGTTTCAGCGGCCAATCTTCGCCGTAGATCAATCATGGTGCTCAGCTCTTCGAGATACGGTCGAGGCATTCCTGCAACTCGGCGTTGTTCATTGCATCCAGGGGCAGCATCAGCAGTTGCAGCATGCGATAGCCGATGGCCTGGCGCGTTATCCCGAACGCCTGGCGCTTGCCTTCGTCCCCGCCAGGCGCGTTCGACGGGTCGGCATATCCCCAATGGACTTTGACCGGGCTGCCTGGCCAGTAGGGACATTCCTCGGCGGCGGCACTGTCGCAAACGGTGATGACAATGCGCATTTGCGGTGCGCCGTCTGCGACGAATTCATCCCAGCTCTTGCTGCGGAAGCCTGCAGTGTCGACGCCTGCGTTGGCAAGCGCCTCCAGGGCGAACGGGTTGATGCGGCCGCTCGGGGCACTGCCGGCACTGTAGGCACGCACATCCTTGCCCAACGTGTCGGCCCAGTAGTTCAACATGCCTTCACTCAGAACGCTACGCGCGGAGTTGTGGGTGCAAAGGATCAGGACATTGGTGGTCATGGAGGGAAACCAGATGACTTGTGGCCGATCTCGCGTACCGCCTTTTGCAGTGCCACGTTATCGAGTTTGTAAATCGGCAACGACAGGAACAGCTCGATGCGTCGTTTCAGAGTGAGCTTCGTATCGCGTATAGCCTGAAGCTTGCGCTCTTCCGTCCCTTCTGCTGCAGCCGGGTCCGGCACGCCCCAGTGCGCGGTGATCGGCTGTCCTGGCCAGACCGGGCACACTTCGCCGGCAGCCTTGTCGCAGACAGTAAAGACGAAGTCCAGCTCAGGCGCTCCGTCCTGCGAGAATTCATCCCAACTCTTGCTGCGAAAGTGTTCTACAGGAATCCCGTACTGTTGCAGCGCGCGCAGCGCGTAGGGGTTCACGCGTCCGGTGGGGAAGCTGCCTGCCGAGAAGGCCTTGAAGCGGCCTTGCCCGAGATGGTTCAGCAGCCCTTCAGCGAGGATCGAACGGGCAGAGTTGCCGGTGCAGATGAACAGGACGTTGTAGGTCTTATCTGTCACGGTAGCGCTCCTAGCAGCAAGAAGAGCCGGTCTTCACGGCAATGCCGACTGGCTTGCCACGCGGCGCACGCGGAGGGCAGCAGGCTGAATTTTCGGCCGCGGCCTCGTCCTGCCTGACTCCGCTAAACACTGGAATATTGGCGAGGGAGTGGAAGTGTTCCCACGCGATTCCTTGCGGGTCGGTGATCCAATGTTTGTCGCTGCGTGCATAGCAGCACGTCGTCTCACCTTCGTCGATCAGCGCCATGTCGGCGGCTTCAGCGCGCGCCTTGAGCTCTGCCAGCTCGGCCGCGTCGTCCACCTGGAAGCCAAGGTGGTCCACACCCGCCTGGATGCCTCGCGTCGAAATCGCGAAGTTGATGCGTGGATCGTCCAGCATCCACTTCGCATAGTCGTTCTCGACCCGCGTAGGCTCAGCGGCGAACAGCCTGGAGTAAAAGGCGATGCTTTTGCTCAGGTCGTCTACGTGGATATGGACGTGGAATCGCTTCATGAGGAATCTCCATCAGCATTGGGCGGGAGGTTGCGCTGGCTTCCAGGCAGGTTTCTCGCTGGCAGAGTTGGCCGTCTGGATAACGTTCGATATTTCCAATCTATTCGAAAGATAGAACAAAAGCAAGAGCACCATTCAACACACCCGTTACTTCTCTTGATGCAGACACTGCGGAAGGCGATGTTCAAAAAAATTCAATAACTGATTGCAGGAATGCTCGCACATACGGTGGCGTCGCTCCCTACACTGCATTCACCACCCGCCGCAACCGCACCAGTTCACCACGCGATGCAGCATAAAGGTATTCAGTTTTTCGAAATCATTACCGGACCCGACACCATGAACACCGAACTCACCCGCGTTGCCATCGTCTATCACAGCGGCTATGGCCATACCGCCCGGCAAGCCCAGGCCGTCTCGCGCGGCGCCGGCAGCGTGGCAGGCGCAGAAAGCCTGCTGATCCCGGTGGAAGACATCGACCAGCACTGGGACACGCTGGAACAGGTCGACGCCATCATCTTCGGCGCGCCGACCTATATGGGCAGCGCCTCGGCGCAGTTCAAGGGCTTTATGGACGCCACCTCGCGCAATGTCTTTGCCAAGGGCGGCAAGTGGGCCAACAAGGTCGCGGCCGGCTTCACCAACGCGGCCTCGCGTTCGGGCGACAAGCTGGCCACGCTGCAGCAGATGGCGATCTTCGCCGCGCAGCATGGCATGCACTGGGTCAACCTGGGTCTGCCCCCGGGCCACAACAACTCCAAGTCGACCGAAGATACGCTGAACCGCCACGGCTTTTTCCTGGGCGCGGCCGCGCAGTCCAACGCGGATGAAAGCGCCGACGTGGTGCCGCCGCTGGCCGACCTGCGCACCGCCGAGCACCTCGGCGCACGCGTGGCGGAAGTAGCGCAGCAACTGGCCGCCGGCCGGCGCGCGCTGGCGACGCTGAAGCAGGCCGCCTGACCGCCCGGCAGCGTTGATTCACGCAATCGGCCCCCATCGGGGGCCGATTGTCATTCCGGGGCCCACCCGCCATCCAACGTTCCCCGGCTGCCGATATGGATTTGCCCTCGCGCAAGTCCGGCCCTCGCGCAAACCCTCCCGCCATGCCCGCTTGATGGCCGTCAAGCGGCAGGCAAACCCCGGCCGCCGATCGCCCACCACCACTATATCTAGTGCTAATCTGCCACGCACACACTAGATATAGGTAACCATGAGCGATCTTCAGCAGCCCGCCAAGGGCGATCAGGTAGACGTCGGCAACGCCATGGAGGAATACCTGGCCCGGCGCGACTGGCGCGTGCGCGCCAATGCCAACCAGGGCTACAGCCTCGGCGGCCTGATCCTGAACGTCGCGGGCAAGGTCACGGCCAACTACTGGCTGTCGCATATCTTCAGCCCCGAGGCCGCGCGCGCGCATCGCGACGGCGACCTGCATATCCACGATCTCGACATGCTGTCCGGCTACTGCGCCGGCTGGTCGCTGCGCCAGTTGCTGACCGAGGGCTTCAACGGCGTGCCGGGCAAGGTCGAGGCCAATCCGCCGAAGCATATGTCGGCCGCGGTCGGCCAGATCGTCAACTTCCTCGGCACGCTGCAGAACGAATGGGCGGGCGCGCAGGCCTTCTCCAGCTTCGATACCTATATGGCGCCGTTCGTGCGCCGCGATCGCATGGACTATCGCGCGGTGCGGCAGGCCATGCAGGAGCTGGTCTTCAACCTGAACGTGCCGAGCCGCTGGGGCACGCAGACGCCGTTCACCAATCTCACCTTCGACTGGACCTGCCCGCAGGACCTGGCCGGCCAGGTGCCCTATATCGCCGGTGAAGAGATGCCGTTCACCTATGGCGAGTTGCAGCCCGAGATGGACATGATCAACCGCGCCTACATCGAAGTGATGATGCAGGGCGATGCCCGCGGCCGGGCCTTCACCTTCCCGATCCCGACCTACAACATCACGCGGGACTTCGACTGGGACCATGACAACGCCGGGCCGCTGTTCGAGATGACGGCGCGCTATGGCCTCCCCTACTTCCAGAACTTCGTCAATTCCGACCTGGAGCCGCATATGGTGCGCTCCATGTGCTGCCGCCTGCAGCTGGACCTGCGCGAGTTGCTCAAGCGCGGCAACGGCTTGTTCGGCTCGGCCGAGCAGACCGGCTCGGTCGGCGTGGTCACCATCAACTGCGCACGGCTGGGCTACCTGCATCGCGGCGACGCAGCGGCGCTGTTGCAAGCGCTCGACCGCCTGCTCGCACTGGGCCGCGACGTGCTCGAAGAAAAGCGCTGCGTAGTGCAGCACTACATCGACGAGGGGCTCTACCCCTACACGCGGCGCTACCTGGGCACGCTGCGCAACCACTTCAGCACGCTCGGCGTGAACGGCATCAACGAGATGATCCGCAACTTCACCGGCGACGCGGACGACATCACCTCGCCGCGCGGCCATGCCATGGCGATCCGGTTGCTGGACCACGTGCGCGCGCGCATCACCGCCTTCCAGGAAGAGACCGGCCACCTCTACAACCTGGAAGCGACGCCGGCGGAAGGCACCACCTATCGTTTCGCACGCGAGGACCGCAAGCGCTGGCCCGACATCCTGCAGGCCGGCACGCCGGAGCAGCCGTACTACACCAATTCCAGCCAGTTGCCGGTGGGCTATACGGACGACCCGTTCACCGCGCTGGCGATGCAGGAGCCGCTGCAGGGCAAGTACACCGGCGGCACCGTCCTGCACCTGTACATGAACGAGGCCATCTCCAGCGCACAGGCCTGCAAGGCACTGGTGCAGCGATCGCTGTCGCGCTTCCGCGTGCCGTATATCACCGTCACGCCGACCTTCTCGATCTGCCCGACGCACGGTTACCTGAGCGGGCATCACGAATTCTGTCCCAAATGCGATGCCGAACTGCTGGCACGCAGCCAAGCCGCGGCCGGCGCGCCGCAAACCGACCTTGAAAAGGAGCTCACATGAACACAGACCTGCATCAACCGGCCACGCCAGCCCTCGATCCCGCACTGCGCACCCGCTGCGAAGTCTGGACCCGGGTGATGGGCTACCACCGGCCCGTCTCCTCCTTCAACACCGGCAAGCAGGGCGAGTTCCATGAGCGGCGCTTCTTTACCGAATCCCCGGGCCATTGAAGGACCGCACGCCTGCGTCGCCCCGCCTGGGGCAGCGCAGGCGTTGCGCGGCGGGCCGGCGCTGGCGGGGCTGGTGCCGTTTTCCAGCGTCGACTGGCCGGGCAAGCTGGCGGCGGTGCTGTTTATCGCCGGCTGCCCGTGGCGCTGCGGTTATTGCCATAACGCGCACCTGCAGCGGCGCCATGCCGCATACGACTGGCGGGGTGTGGCCGCCTGGCTTGCAACCCGCTCAGGCCTGCTCGACGGCGTGGTGTTCTCCGGTGGCGAGCCGCTCAGCGAAGCGCGGCTGCCGACGCTCATGCGCACCGTGAAAGCCCTTGGCTTCGAGGTAGCGCTGCACACCGCAGGCATCTATCCCGACCGTCTCGCAGAAGTGCTGCCGCTGCTGGACTGGGTCGGGCTCGATATCAAGGCCGATGCCGATACCCATGACGCGCTGGTGGGCCGCCCCGGCGGTTACCAAAGCGTGCAGGCGAGCCTTGCCTTGCTGCTGGGTGCATCGTGCCCATTTGAATGCCGCACCACCTGGGACCCCGCCCGGCTCAGTGAGGCGCGACTGCTCGCGCTGGCACGCAAGCTCGCATCGCAAGGCGTGCGCCACTACGCCGTGCAGGCATGCCGCACGGGCACGATGGCGCTGCCGGGCGCGAACCTCAGCGCACCGGCAAGGGACGCGCTGGCGTCGTGGTTCGAGACGTTCGCCTATCGCGAAGCCTGAACTGCCGCCAGCGCCGCCGTCCGCTCCACGATGAAATCGCGCAGCGCGCGCAACAGCGGCGTCACCTGGCGCCGCCCTGGCACCACCATGTACAACGGCGAGGCCTCGGTGCCCCAGTCCGTGCACAGCGCCCGCAGCCGCCCTTCGGCCAGGTCCTCGGCCACGTCGAAGTAAGCCTTGTAGGCAATGCCCTTGCCGAGCAGCGCCCAGCGGCGCACCGCATCGCCGTCATTGGAGACATTGAAGGGCCTGACGCGCACCGTCACCGGCTCGGCGCCGTCGCGCAAGAAGCGCCAGCGGTCGTGGATCTCGTCGCCGAACATGTAGCACAGGCAGTTGTGCCCGGACAGCGCATGCGGCGTCCCGGGAATGCCGTGCTGTGCCAGGTAGCGCGGCGCCGCGCACAGTACGCGGCGATTGTCCGGCGCCACCGGCAACGCCACCAGGCTCGAGTCGGGCGGCTCGCCATAGCGGAAGGCCGCGTCCACCGGCTCGCTGTAGATATTGGCCACGCGGTCCGACAAGTGCAGGCGGATCTCCACGGATGCAGCGCCTGGAAGGCATCGAGCCAGGGCAGCAGCAGGTTGCGGCCGAAGTCGGAGGTTGCGGAAAGCTTCAGCGCCCCGCGGAATTCCTGCACGCCGGTAGCCAGTTGCTGGCCGACCTGCCGCAGCGCCTCCAGCGCCGGGCGGCCTTGCGCCAGCAGCAGTTCGCCCTGCTGGGTCAGGCGCATGGTGCGCGTGGAGCGCACGAACAGCGGCACGCCCAGCTCGGCCTCCAGCCGCTTCAGCGCGGCGCTGGCGGCGGCGGGCGTCAGGTCCAGCGCGCGCGCGGCCGCCGACAGGCTGCCGCTGTCGGCGGTGCGCACGAAGATGTCCAGGTCTTGCAGGGCCTTCATCGGTCGGTGGTCAGGATCGGCTGGGATTTTCAAAAATTAATTGATACCGGCCGCAAACAAGGCAGGGTTTTTCAAATGATTGGCTGCTGCGAGAGCCGTCAGTGGTTAGCAAAAGCGCATCGCATCCAGAAGCAACGAAGTCCGGCCTGCGATCCATCGACAGCAACAGCGCAAAAAAAGACTAAAGCCAATTCCGCCCCCCGCCGTTAAGCAAACGTTGACCAGCGAAAAATCGCGAGACAGGCAATCGGCGACAAGCCGGCATGCCTGCCGCAGGATCGCTCGGGCAGCGGGAACGCCGGCGCGGGCGCGCCGGCGCCTGCACTTTGAGGGGGAGACGGGAGCAACATGCAGAATTTGGGGATTCGCATACGCCTGGGCGCGGCGTTTGGCGCCATGTGGTCGCTGATGGCGATCGGGATTGCCGTGGCCTGGCCGCGGATGCAGGATGCAGCCGACGCGCGCAACCTGCAGCTCGCGCTGGCCGTGGGCGCGCTGGCCGTGGCGGTGCTCGCCACCTGGTGGCTCGCGCGCACCATCGAGGCGCCGCTGGCCGAGGCGGTCTACATTGCTGAAACGGTGGCTGCCGGCGACCTGAGCCAGGAGTTCGAGACCGGGCGCGGTGGCGAATTCGGCCGCCTGCTCGGCGGCCTGGGCGAGATGGAAGACATGCTCACCGACCTGGTGACGCGCATCCGCACCGCCACCGATTCGATCACTGAAGCCTCGCACCAGATCGCCGCCGGCAACACCGACCTGGCGCAGCGCACCGAAGAGCAGGCGGCGGCGCTTGAAGAAACAGCGTCGAGCATGGGCGAACTGACCTCGATGGTCCGCCAGAACACCGAACGCGCCCGCGCCGCCAATGCCCTGGCGGAAACCGCATCCGGCATCGCCGCGCGCGGCGGCGAAGTGGTCGGCAATGTGGTGCAGACCATGTCAGCGATCAGCGCCAGCTCGCGCAAGGTTACCGACATCATCGAGGTGATCGAAGGCATTGCCTTCCAGACCAATATCCTGGCGCTGAACGCGGCGGTGGAAGCCGCGCGTGCCGGCGAACAGGGCCGCGGCTTTGCCGTGGTGGCCGGCGAGGTGCGCACGCTGGCGCAACGCAGCGCGTCGGCGGCACGCGAGATCAAGCAGTTGATCGACGACTCGGTGCAGCAGGTTGACAGCGGCTCGATGCTGGTAGGCCAGGCCGGCGAGACCATGCACGAGATCGTGCAGGCGGTGGGCAGCGTCACCGCGCTGCTGGGCGAGATCACCGCGGCCTCCGAACAGCAGAGCGCGGGCATCGCGCAGGTCAACGAGGCGGTGGCGCAGATGGACGCCGTGACGCAGCAGAACGCGGCGCTGGTGGAGCAGGCCGCCAGTGCTTCGCAGGCGCTGGCTGGGCAGGCTACGGAACTGCAGCACGTGGTGGGAGAGTTCAAGCTGGATGCCGAGCCGGCGGCGGTGGCGGCGCACGGACATGGCGGGTTCCGACCGGTGACTGCGCTGGCGTGAGGTCGGGATAACGCGAGACTGGGCTGACGATTCTAAATCACCGTTTGTGTGCTCCCTCTCCCGCTCGCGGGAGAGGGCCGGGGTGAGGGCCGGCCTCAACAACGAAGGACTCGCGGCTGGGGATTCCGTCTCGTACGAAAGGCGGACGAACTACTTTCGCAGAGATCTTATTGTTGTAGACATCAACACTCACATACGAGCCGAACTTGATGTCTGGGGCAATCCGGGCCAAAGCGATGGCGACTCGAAGTGTCGGACTATACGTTCCGCTGGTGACCTTCCCGATCACCTCTCCTTCGAGGCTCGTCACCGGGCTTTGCGTGCGAGCTACCGCGGCGCTGCCCTCAAAGGCGAGCCCGACGAACTGCTGAGTCTGGCGGCGAGCGCATAGCGCTGCCTTGCCGACAAAATCCCGCTCTGATTCAAGATCAACACTCCAGCCTAAACCGGCATCGAAGGGCGAGGTCTGCGGGTCCATGTCCTGCCCATTCAGGTGCATCCCCGCCTCGAGCCGAAGAGTCTCCCACGCGTGGAGGCCCGCGGCACGGATGCCGGCAGACCTCAGCATGTCCCACACTTGAACAGCATGCTTTGCCAGCATGATCAATTCGAAACCATCCTCGCCGGTTCTCCCTGTTCGCGCCAACATCAATTCGCCCACTGCAGAGTCGTGGACGGTAATGGAATTGAACGGCTTTACCTTGTCAGCGGTCTGCGTTGACGGAATCGCTTGAAATACCTTCTCCCGGGCATTGGGACCCTGCACGGCGATAACAGCCAGAGGTTCTACCGCGCCCGTGACAAGATCCTGGCGTCGCGGGACCAGATTCACCGAGCTTCTTGTCGCTACGATCTGCGACCGGATCCATTGAATATCGCTGTTTGCCGTGCGTGCGTTCAAGACGATACGGAAGTATTCATCCTCCAGGTAGTAGACGATGAGGTCATCGATCACACCTCCTTCGTTGTTAAGCATGCACGAATAGAGTGCCTTGCCTGGGGTCCTCAGTTTGCCGATGTCGTTGGCAAGAAGCTTGCCGAGAAACATTCGAACGTCCGTCCCGACTATGTCGACCACGCACATGTGCGAAAGGTCGAACATAGCGGCATCCTCGCGTACGGCGTGATGCTCTTCGATCTGGGATCCATAGGCAATTGGCAGCTCCCAGCCACCAACATCGGCCATGCGGGCGCGGCTGGTACGGTGGCGCTCATACAGTGGAGTGCGCAGCGGGTGCGAGATCGTCTGGCTCATCGGCATGTCGAAGTCAGTAGTCAATCCGGTACGAATATCGCGCATGGATTCCGAGGCCGCGCCGCTCTACAATGCGCGCATGGCTTCTGATCCCTTGGCGACGGGCAATGCGGGCCACGTGCCGCCGGTCATCGTCCCGGCGGCCGGCGCTCGTGGCTGGGCGCATGACCGAAGAGCGCGCGGTACGCCTTGCTGAAATGGCACGGCGAATGGAATCCGCAGACCGCCGTCACACGGGCAATTGACGAGTTGGTCGTGCGCAGCAGGTCACGCGCGCGCTTCAGGCGCAGGGTCAGGTAGTAGTGGGTGGGCGACACGTTCAGGTAGAACTTGAACATCCGCTGCAAATGCCGCTGCGACAGTTGCACGAGCCGCGCCAGTTCATCGAGCGACAGCGGTTCCTCGATATTCGCCTCCATCAGCCGCACGACCTCGATCAGCTCCGCGCGCGAGAGGCCTACCCGCGCATCGACAGGGATCGGCTGTGGATCGGTCGCGCTGCGGATGCGCTCGAGAATGAACTGTTCGGAGACCTGCGCGGCGAGCTGCTGGCCGAAGCGCCGGCCGACGAGATTCAACATCATGTCGATGGGTGCGGTGCCGCCTGTGCAGGTCAGCCGGTCACGGTCGATGACAAACAGCTCGTCGGCGAAATGCACCAGCGGAAACTCGTCATGCAGTGCGGACCGGTTCTCCCAGTGCACGGCGCAGCGGTATCCGTCGAGCAGGCTGCTCGCCATCAGCGCATAGGCGCCCGTGCAGATGCCGCCGAGCGGCATGTCCTGCCCGGCGAGCCGGGCAAGCATCGCGCGCGTGCCGTCGTCGACGGCATCGCGGATGCGAATGCCGCCGCAGACGATCATCACGTCCGGCAGTCTCGTGCCATCCAATGCGCGCGTCGGCCGTACCATGATGCCGTTGCTCGCATGCACCGGCGTGCCGTCGGGCGAATAGATCGACCACGTGTAATGGTCGGCGCGCCCGACATAGTTCGCCATGCGCAGCACTTCGACCGCGCTCGAGAACGCGATCATCGAGAAATCAGGCAGCGTCAGAAAGCCGAAATGCGCGAGCGACGACATCGAAGGCGAAGCGCTGTCGGCTGGCACGGCGGCAACGGACCTCACATCGCTCTCCTGGCGAACGGATGACCCGCGATCAGGCTTGCGCCGTCGTGGCCTTGGCGCAGAACAGTTGCCTGAGCCCCGAGAACAGCGGCGCCTTCGCGGTGCCCGGCGCGCGGCCAAAGCTCTCGGTGATACGGTCGAGGATGATTGCCAGCAGCACGACCGACAGGCCGCTTTCGAAGCCCAGGCCAATGTCGAGCCGCTGGATGCTCGCCAGCACCTCGTTGCCCAGGCCGCCAGCGCCAACCATCGACGCGATGATCACCATCGACAGTGCCATCATGATCGTCTGGTTCACGCCCTGCATGATCGACGGCAGCGCGTTCGGGAACTGCACCTTGTACAGAAGTTGCCACGGCGTGCAGCCGAACGCCTGGCCGGCCTCGACGATCTCCATGTTGACCTGGCGGATGCCCAGGCTCGTCAGGCGCACCGCGGGCGGCATCGCAAAGATCACCGTCGACAGGATACCCGGCACGCGGCCAAGACCGAACAGCATCGCGGCAGGAATCAGGTAGACAAACGCCGGCATCGTCTGCATCAGGTCGAGGATCGGACGCACGATCGCCGCGACCACCCTGCTCTTTGCCGCCCAGATGCCGAGCGGAATGCCGAGCATCAGGCTGATGATCGTCGACGACAGCGTGAGGCCCAGCGTGATCACGGTCTGGTCCCAGAATCCTGTCGCGAAGATCACGAACAGCGACGCGGCCGTGAACAGCCCGAAGCGCCAGCCGACGCGCCAGAGGCCGATGCCGATGAAGATTGCCATCATCAGCCACATCGGCACCGCCTGCAGGCTGCGCTCGATCAGTGCGGCGAGCCCCTCGATCGCGCGCCCGATCGCGTCGAACGTCGCCGCGTCGTGCTCGAGCAGGTAATGGACGGACTGGTCGACCCAGCGGCCGAGTGGAAGCATTTCAGACATGGTTACCTCGCGAGTGGTGCGTGATGGCTTTCAGGATGACGGCGCGGTCGACCGAGCCGCAGTAGCAGCCGTCGTCGTCGACGACCGGCAGCGCGTTGGCGTTCGCGACGACGCGCGCGACGACGTGTTCAAGCGACGCATCGCGCCGGATGCTTTCAACCGGCCGCACGTCTGGCGCGGCGTCACGCATGACGCAGCCACGGATCTTGCGTTGGGCATCGAGCACAAAGGCATAGCCGGCGTGGCCGTTCAGCGTCCTGGCGATGTTCGCCGCATCGAGCTTTGACACGATCGGCACGGCGTCGGTCTGCATCAGGTCGCCGGCGGTCAGGTAACGGCTGGTGTCGATGCCGTCGAAGAACGTGCGGACGTAGTCGTCGGCCGGCTTCGCAATGATCTCCTGCGGGGTGCCCACCTGCACCAGGCGCCCGCCCTCCATGATCGCGATCCGGCTGCCGATGCGCAGCGCTTCTTCCAGATCGTGCGACACGAACATGATCGTGCGCCGATGTTCCTTCTGCAGCTGCAGCAGCACGTTCTGCATTTCCTTGCGCTTGAGCGGGTCGAGCGCGGAGAACGCTTCGTCCATGATCATCAGCGACGGATTGACGGCGAGCGCGCGCGCAAGGCCGACGCGCTGCTGCATGCCACCCGACAACTCGCGGGGCAGCTTCTGCGCAAACGTCGCCAGGCCGACCTGCTCGAGCACGTCCATGGCACGGCGCTCGCGTTCCTTCCTGCTGACGCCGGCCACCTCCAGCCCGAACGCGGCGTTCGAAAGCACGGTGCGCTGCGGCATCAGCGCGAACGACTGGAACACCATGCTCATGTCCGTGCGGCGCAGCGCAATCAGTTCCGAGCAGCTGACTGCCGCCACGTCGCGGCCACCGATCAGCACCTTGCCCGCGGTCGGTTCGACCAGCCGGTTCACCAGACGGATCAACGTCGACTTGCCGGAGCCCGACAGGCCCATCAGCACGAAAATTTCACCTTCGTTCACCTCGAACGACACGTTGTGCACGCCGACGACCTGGCCGGTGCGCCTGAACACTTCGTCTTTCGTCGAACCGGCTGCGAGCATATCGAGCGCCTGCTTCGGATTGCTTCCGAACACCTTGCACAGACCTTCGACCACGACCTTTGGACTATCCATCGAAATCTTCTCCTGATCCTGCGGGGACTCACACATCACATAGCAATGCCTTGCCTGCGTTTCCCGCTCGTCCGGGAGTTGCCGGCCTATTGCTACCTTTTTCCTGGAATGCCCTGGGCAAACCTGATCCGTCGCATCACAAGCTGAATTGCGCGATACCTACATGGTTGCCAGAAAAGGCCCTCGCCTGCCGACGAATTCCGACAAGTGCTTGCAGAAATGCGACACCGGCAAAGGATGGGAACGAATATCTGGCGCCGCCTGTTCACAAACGACGCTGAATGGTTCTGTAGCGCCCAATTTGCCCGCCGCTGGCTCGGGACCCACGATCCCGCACCGCAAAAATCGCCATGACGGGCCGATACCATCCACGCGGCGCTTCGGTTCTATCCGGGCAGCCATTCGTCCTGCTCTACTTCGCGCATGGTAGGCGTGCGCGCGCTGCGCGCGTCGCCCATTCAACCCCAACAGAGGAATCGCATGGACGCGCTGTCACGTTCACAACAATTCATCCTGACGCTGTCGTGCCCGAGTGCACCCGGCCAGGTGGCCGCCGTTGTCGGCCTGCTCGAGCGCCACCGCTGCTATATCGATGAACTGACCGTCTTCGACGACGACCTGAGCAACAGCTTCTTCCTGCGCTGCGTCTTCCATCCGACGCGCGAACAGGCGATGCGCGTCGACGTGTTGCGCCAGGAGTTCACGCCGATAGCGGAAGGCTTCGGCATGCAATGGGCGATCCACGACGCGCATGCACGCCCGAAGGTGCTGATCATGGTGTCGAAGCTCGAACATTGCCTCGCCGATCTGCTGTTCCGCTGGCGCATGGGCGAGCTGAAGATGGACATTGTCGGGATCGCGTCGAACCATCCTGACCTGGAGCCGCTCGCGCGGCAGCATGACCTGCCGTTCCGGCACTTCCCCATCACGCCCGAAACCAAGGCGAAGCAGGAAGCGCAATGGCTGGACCTGTTCGAGTCGAGCGGCGCGGAACTGGTGATCCTTGCGCGCTACATGCAAGTGCTGTCCCCACAGACAAGCGCAAGGCTCGCCAATCGCGCGATCAACATCCACCACTCGTTCCTGCCTGGCTTCAAGGGCGCGAAGCCATATCATCAGGCGCATGCACGCGGCGTCAAGCTGATTGGCGCGACCGCGCATTTCGTCACCGACGATCTCGACGAAGGCCCGATCATCGAGCAGGTGGTCGAGCGCGTCGATCATTCGTACCGGCCGGACCAACTGCTGGCCGTCGGGCGCGATGTCGAATGCATCACCCTGGCGCGCGCAGTCAAGGCGTTCATCGAACGACGGGCATTCCTGAACGGAGACCGGACGGTCGTGTTCCAGTAAGCCCAACGCACACGGCCACGATCGCAATGCGATCGTGGCCGGTGCTTCTTTCTTGTATCGCGTGACGAATTAGCGCGCGCCCTCCACCCACGCATTCACGCGCTCCGCATTCGCGGCGATCCACGCATCGGCGGCCGCATCGGGCTTGGTGCCGTTCTGGATCGCCAGCATCACGCTGTCGATTTCGCCCGCCTTCCACTGGAACTTCTTCAGGAAGGCGACGACCGGCTTGGCCTTCGTCTCCAGGCCCGGGTTCACGATGTTGTCGACATGCTCGGCATCGCCGAACACCTTCTTCGGGTCCTCCAGGAAACGCAGCTTCCACTTCGCGAACATCCAGTGCGGCGCCCACCCCGTGACGATCACCGGCTTGTTCGCGTTCATCGAGCGCGCCAGCTCGGCGGTCATCGCGCTGCCCGAGCTCGGCATCAGCGAATAACTGAGCCCATAACTCTTGATCGCCTCGGAAGCCTTGCGCATCACGCCGGCACCGGCATCGATGCCAACGATGCGGCCTTCGAACGTCGCCTTCTGCGCATTCAGGTCATCGATGCTCTTCGCGTTCACGGATGCGGGAACGATCAGGCCGATCCTTGCTTCAGTGAAGTTCGGGCCGAGATTGACAACCTTGGCCTTGAACTGGTCCCAGTACGCGCCCTGCGTAACCGGCAGCCAGGCGGACAGCGTCGCATCAAGATCGCCGCGCGCGACGCCCTGCCACATCACGCCCGCCGCGACCGGCACCAGCTGCACCGGGTACCCCAGTTTCTTCTCGATGATCCGTGCGGCGACGTTCGTCGTCGCGACGCTGTCGTCCCAACCCTCGACGTAGCCAATCTTCAAGGTTGGCTTGGTATCCCCGAGCGCCAATGCGCTCCATGTCAACATCACCGACGCTGCGCCGGCACAAAACAGCTTTGCGAGAAGCTTCATGGCATACCTCCAGTGGCCGGAGCGGTAGCGCCCCGTATCGTTAGAATCGTCATCCGCCGTGGCCAGGCTCCGCGACAGACCTCATGCTCCGCCAACCGCCTGGCAGGCGTTCCCCGTTTATTTATCGACCACGAGATCCGACAGCGGCTTGCTGCAGCACAGCAGCACCATGCCCTGGTCGATCTCGCGCTGGCGGATGCCGCCGTTGTGCTTCATCTCGACCTGGCCGGAAACCAGCCTGACCTTGCAGGTGCCGCACATCCCCTGCGTGCACGACGCCGGCAGCCGTACGCCCGACTGCCGCGCCGCATCGAGCACATGCTGCCCCGCGCCGCAGATGATCTCGCGCTGGCTCTTCGCGAAGCTGACGTTGAACTGTGCCGTGGCTGCATCGCCGTTTGTCGCCGGCACGGCGTCGCCGACAGCCTCGTCGGCCTCGGTTTCAGCCGTAAGCATCTCGAACGAGAAGCTTTCTTCGTGGTAGCGACTGCGATCGAAACCTGCCTCCTCGAGCAGGCCGCGCACCGCCTTCATGTACGGCGCGGGCCCGCATGTGAAGATCTCGCGCTCCATGAAATCCGGCGCGATCAGCTTCAGCAGCGGCAGCGACAGGAAGCCCGTCACGCCCGGCCAGCTGGTGCGCGCGCCAACCCGCTCGCAGACAAAGGACGTGCGGAAGTTGGCATGGCTTGACGCGATCAGGTCGAGCTCGCGCGCGAAGATGATGTCGTCCGGCGTGCGCGCGCTATGCACGAACACGATGTCCCGGTCCTCGGCGAGATCATGGTGCGCCCGGCTCATCGACATCAGCGGCGTGATGCCGGAGCCCGCGGACAGGAACAGGTACTTGCGCGCGGGATGCCGCGCGCACGTAAACTCGCCAGCCGGGCCGAGCACGCGGATCGGCGCCCCCGGCTTCAGGTGGTCATGCAGCCAGTTCGACACCTTGCCGTCCGGCACGCGCTTGACCGTGATCGAAATCGTGTGCGGCCGCGCGGGCGACGACGAGATCGTGTAGCAGCGATTGATCGTCTCGCCATCGATGTCCAGCTCCAGCGTGATGAACTGCCCCGGCTCGAACACGAACGCGCGCCCTTCTGGCGAACGGAAGAAGAAGCTCTTCACGTCGTGCGTTTCCTGCCGCACGTGGCAGCACACGAGCGTCTCCTCGACCTCGCTCGTCCAGCGCTCGGGGAGCGCGCTCCAGAACGCCGGGCGGGTCACCCGGCTGTCCGCTGGCTCGGTAAAGACCGCATCGCGCATCATGTCTGCCTCCGCTGTTGCGCCTACGCGCCGATCTGCTCGGCCAGCCGGCCGATATACCAGGCCGAGAACTTCTCGACCAGGCCTTCGGTGAACGGCGAGTACGGGCCGGGCTCGTACGCGCTGCTGCCCGCGCCACACTGCGAGTACTCGACCAGCGCGCGATCCTGGTCGTTGGTCGCGTTCCACACCGCGGTCAGGTTCTTCACGTCGTAATCGACGCCCTCCTGCGCATCCTTGTGGACCAGCCACTTGGTGCGAACCAGCGTTTCGCCGGCCGACAGCGGGATCACCGAGAACGTGACGATGTGATCGCTCATGAAGTGATGCCACGAGTTCGGCTGCGTCCAGAACGAGAGCCCGCCCAGGTCGGCTTGCTCGAACTTGCCGAGCAGCTTCTTCGACGCTACCCTGGCGTCGAGCGTCTGCGATTCGCCGCTGCGGTCGAGCGGCAGGCGCTGGGTACGGAAGCCGGTGGTGTCGAGCAGTTGCTCGATCTCCGCCGACGGCAGGCTCATCGCTTCCCATTCCGCGGCACGCTCGATGCAGGTGCGCTCGAACGCTTCCATGCCCTCGGCGTTGGCGGGCGAGCGCTGATAGCCGAAGCCGTACTCGTACAACGAAATGGTCAGCTCCGGATGGTTCGCCACGCAGTGATAGCACTCGCGGTTGTTCTCCATCGTCAGCTTCCAGTTGCCTTTCTCGAGCACATCGATCTGCGCGGCGATCTTGGTGTCCGCCAGGTTGTGCGGCAGCAGGTACGGCTCCATGGCGGCACGCATCGCCGCGAAATCGGCTGGCGGTTCTTCCGCGAGACAGACGAAGATCAGGCCGGCGAGGTTCTCGACGTGAACGGACTTCAGGCTGTGCTTGCACCGGTCGAACTTCTCACCCATGTGCTCGGCGAACATCAGGTCGCCGTTCAGGTTGTAGGTCCAGCTGTGATACGGGCAGACAATATTGCCGACCGTGCCCTTGTCCGCGTTGCACAGCCGCGCGCCGCGATGGCGGCAGACGTTGTGGAACGCGCGGACCTGCATGTCGTCGTCGCGCACGATCAGGATCGAATCCTGGCCGAGCTCGACCGTCACGTAATCGCCCGGCTCTGGCACATCAGGCTCGACCGCCACCTGGATCCAGTGCTTGCGGAAAATCGCCTCCATGTCCAGCGCGAAAATCTCCTCGCTCAGATAGAAGGGCGCCTCTAGGCTGTATCCCGTCTTGCGCCGCTCCACCAGCGCACGAATGTCTGCCGATACTTTCATTGTTTGCTCCGGATTTCCTGCATCCCTGGTTGCTTGCCGACAGACCGGCAACGTGTCAGTAGTCGATGAGTTGATGCTCGCGCAAGTAGGCGAGGATCACTTGTGCTTTTTCGACCGAAGTCCCACCGTTTACGACGTTTCCGCCGCGGCTCTCGGTCGTCGTCGCCGACAGCATCCGGGCATGCCCGGATCGCTTCTCGGCGGCGGCCAGCCGGATCGGCTTGCGCTCGACGGCGCCGAGCGTCCATGCGGCGGCGGCGCCGTCTTCACATCGCACCGCCGGCACCGGCCGGACCGTGCCCGCGCGCAGCCGCGCGTATGCGTAGCGGGGCTGCGCGTTCGCGAGCGGATGTACGGCCACCACCGCGGGCAGCGCCGCATCGACGCGCCGGCGCAGGCCCTTGGGCAGGAACTGCCGCACGGCGACGCGCCCACCGGCGATGTCGACGTCGACAGCCGATCCGACCAGCGGCCGGCCGAGCGCCGCGGCGACGTGGTACGGCAACATCCCTGTGTCGTAAGCACCCTCCGCGCGGGTGCCGGTCAGCACGAGGTCATAGTCCTTCACATGCGCCGCAAGCGCGCTCGCAGCATCTTCGCCACTCGCGCAAGGGAGCACATGGACTTCGCGTGCACCAAGCGCCAGGTAGTCGTTGAGCGCGGGATCGGCGGCGTCGCCTGCATGAATCACGGCGAGTTGCGCGCGATATTTGTCGGCGAGGTGGCGGCCAAGCTCGAGCGCGGCGGCGTCATTGCGGCTGTAGCGCGGCGCGCCGCTGACCGGATGGCGGCCAACGGACACCAGCACCGCGATGCGTTGCACTTGTCTGGGGGCGTTCATGCTGCGGCTCCAGCGGATTCCCGGGTGCGGGCTGCGGCCGGCTGCTGTCCCCGTGCGGGGCGCGCAGCCTGCACCTGCTCGATCAGTGCGGCGATCGTCGCCTGCGCGTCGCCGACGATGGTCAGGTTTGCACGTTTGGCGATCGGCGCGCTGCCGTCCTGATTGACTGCGATCACGTGACGGCAGTCCTTGATGCCTTGCAGGTGCTGCACCGCGCCGGAGATGCCGAATGCAATGTAGACGCTGGCCTCGACCGTCTTGCCGGTCGCGCCGACCTGCTTGTCACGCGTGAAATGCCCGTTGTCGACCGCGACGCGGCTGGCGGCGATCGCGGCGCCGAACGCGCCCGCGAGCCGCTCGAACGCGCCGATGTCGGTCACGCCGTTGCCGGCCGCCACGATGAAGTCCGCCTCCTCCAGCGCGACCTGGGCGGCATCGATTTCCTCGACACCGAGGTCGCGATACAGTTGCGTCCCTCCCCTGGCGTGCAGGAACTCGCCGGACAGGCGCTCGCCCGCGCCGGTGAACGGCAGCTTCGTGTCAACCGCCCCCGGCGCGAGCAAGATGACCTCGGGCAACGCGCGGGTCGCGAACGCACGCTTGGCGTGCGCATACACGCCGACGTGCCGCGCGTCGATCTCGACCACTTCCGTCGCGACGCTGGCGCCCGCCGCAGCCGCGTATCGCCGGCCGAGATCGCCGTCGCCGTTCGCGTTGTCGGGCAGGAAGACATGCCGGGGCGACAGCGCCGTCGCGCACGCCTGCAGTGACCGCAGCTCGCTGTCTGGCGCGAACGTGCGCCGGTCGAACTCGGGCAGCGCGATAAGCTTGTCGACGCCGAGCTCCGCCGCGTCGTCCTTCAGTTCCCCGAATACCATCAGCACCACTTCGGTCTGCGCATCGGCGAGCAGCGCGGCCACCGCGACTGCCTGGCGCGCATGCTCGTCGAGCGCGCCGCGCTCGCTGTGCGCGGCCACGAGCAGCACATACCGCGGATCCTTCACCATCCGCCGCGGCTTTGCCGCCTCGGCTCCATGGCCGTGCGCGGGCCAGTGCGCGGCGCTTGCGTCCGCGCTGCCGGACTCGCCCAGCGTGATCCGCCTGAGGCCCGCCGCCGTGATGATGAACGGCCGGCGCGGGTCAATTCGTTTAATCGTGTTCATCGATTCACTCCAGCGAGGCGGCGACCAGTTCGGCCACGTCGAGCACGTCCGGGCGCGGGCCAACGACGCCTTCGAGCATCGCCGTGCAGTTCGGACAGCCGACCGCGACCACGTCCGCGCCCACCGCGCGCGCATCGGCGATGCGGATGTCGGGGATGCGTTGCTTGCCAGGAATATCCGTCAACGGTGCGCCGCCTCCGCCGCCGCAGCAGCGGCCGCGCATGCCGTTGCGTTCCATCTCGACCACCTGGATGCCGATCGACTTCAGCAGCTTGCGCGGGGCTTCGGTTTCGCCGTTGTAGCGGCCGAGATAGCAGGGATCGTGATAGGTGATGCGCTTGTCGCGCAGCGCCTCGACCGCCTTCGGCGCAATCAGCCCGCTCGATGCAAGCTCGGCCAGATAGGTGGTGTGATGCCTGACCTCGACACGCAGACCTAGCGCGCGGTACTCGTTACGCAGGCTGTGCATCACGTGCGGATCGGCCGTCACGATCTGCCGGAACGACAGCGTGCCGAGCGTGCCGATCAGGTGCTTGGCAAGCTGCTGGAAGGTCGCCTCGTCGCCCAGGCGGCGCGCGACATCGCCGGTGTCGGTTTCCACGTCGCCGAGCACCGCATAGTCGACGCCCGCCTGGTTCAGCACCTTGACGAACGCGCGCAGCGTGCGCTGATAGCGCATGTCGAACGCGCCTTCACCGGCGACGATCAGCACATCGACCGTCTTGCCCGGCTGCGCCACCGGCGCATTCAGGTCGACTGACCAGTCATAACGCGCGGCGGTATCGTAGCCGCCCATCGTGCCGGTTTCGCGCAGGTTCGCGAGCACTTCCGCGCCCTTGCCCGGCACGGTGCCATGCTCCAGCGTCTGGTTGCGGCGCATGTCAACGATCACATCGACGTGCTCGATCAGCATCGGGCATTCCTGCACGCAAGCGCGGCAGGTGGTGCACGACCACAACGTCTGCGCCTCGATCAGGCCGGACACGATCGGGCCGTTCGGCTCGCCGCGGTGCCGGCCGACCGGAATGCCCGGCGTCGGGCTGCCTGCGTACGCGGCGTCGGTGCCGCCTGCCATTCCGACGACCAGATCCTGGATCAGCTTCTTCGGGTTCAGCGGCTGGCCCGAGGCGAAGGCCGGACACGCGGCCTCGCACTTGCCGCACTGCACGCACGCGTCGAAGCTCAGCAGCTGGTTCCAGCGGAACTCGACCGGCTTGGCGACGCCATACTCCTGGTGCTCGATGTCGGGCAGCTTGAGCGCAGTCGGCGGCGTGGCGGTGCCGGTTCCGGTATACGACTCGGGCGATGCCGCGAACCGCTCCTGGCGCGGATGGAATGCGAGATGCAGCAGCCCCGCGATTGCATGCTTCATCGGCCCGCCTTGCGCTGCGCCGACCGTCATGGCGAGCGCGCCGACGGCGATCAGCACCGCGCAGAACGCGGCGAACGCCCCCGACATCAAACCGGCCGGCACCAGCGAGAACAGGGCGAGGCCGAGCGCGAACGAACCGAGCAACCATGGCAGCGTATTCCACGGCCCCTTCGACAGACGCGCGGGCACGTCCTTCGCCCGGCGGCGGCGCCACACGAACACCGCACCGACCAGCATCACCAGCGCCGCGGCAAAGGTCAGCTTGTCGAGCCAGGGCGAGTAGATGGCGAGGCCGTAGTTGACGAACACGAGCGCCAGCGCGCCGATCGCGCCGCCGGCCGTCGCGACGTGCGTCTTGGCGATGTACGGGTCGCGCGCGACGACGTGGTGCAGGTCGACGAAATAGCGCTTGGGGATCGCGAACAGATTGGCAATACCGAACGTGCCGGGAGCGCTCGCCCGCCCGAGCCGCCAGTACGACGCACGCTTCACCACCGCGAACGCGAGCCCCGCCACCGACAGCCACAGCAGGACGGTAATCAGGTTGGACGGGTTCATCGTCAGAAATCCTTCACGAGCCGCAGCGCGTCGTAGATCGCGCCGTGGATGTTGTGCATCGAGATGCAGTCACCAACCCGGAACAACAGGAAGCGGCCGTTGCCGAGCGTCTCGGACAGGCACGGCTGTGGTTCCGCAGCGAACAGCTTGTGCACGTCGACCTGGCCGCGGTTGACCGATTCCGGCTTCAGCTTCCAGTACAGCGTGTCGTTCGGCGTCGAACCGTTCTCGATCACCACCTGGTCGACCGCGCGTTCCTCGAGTTCTTCCGTGTATTCGTTGCGCAGCACCGCGATCTTCTTGCCGCCCTCCTCGTAGACACGATCGAGCCAGTAGTTCGGGGTGTGGATCACGCCCTGCGCGTACAGGCGGCGATAGAAGATCGGGAACGTCGTGCCGCCGCAGTCATCGGCAACCTTCACGTCGGGCGTGACGATCTCCACCTGGGCCCCGCGGCTGGCCAGGTAGTCGGCCACGCCCGCGCCTGCGTGCGTGCTCACGCCGTCGTAGACCAGCACGTTCTGCTTGCCCTCGACCCGCCCCGACAGCACGTCCCACGAGCTGACCGCCAGCCCCTCGGCGACGCCCCACGCGGGCACCTGGTCGGAGAATGCGCGGCCGCCGGTCGCGAGCACGATGATGTCCGGCTTCTCCGCCATGATCATCTTCGCGTCGGCTTCGACGCCCAGGCGCCGGTCGACGCCGAGGCGCTTGGTCTCCATGTCGAACCAGCGCACGATGCCCGCCATCTGCTCGCGCTGCGGCGCCTTCGACGCCAGCATGATCTGACCGCCCACTTCGGCGTTCTTCTCGAACAGCACGACGTCATGTCCGCGCGAACGCGCGACGCGCGCCGCCTCCAGCCCCGCCGGGCCCGCGCCGACCACGACGACCTTGCGCTTCGGGCCGCGCGACTTCTCGATCAGGTGAGGCATGGTCGCCTCGCGCGACGTCGCGGCGTTCTGCACGCACAACACGTCGAGGCCGTTGTACTGGCGGTCAATGCAGTAGTTCGCACCGACGCATTGCTTGATCTCATCCTCGCGCCCGTCGCGGATCTTGATGACCATGTGCGGATCGGCCATCTGCGCACGCGTCATGCCGACCAGGTCGACCATGCCGCTGGCGAGCAGGCGCTCGGCCTGACCCGCGTCGCGGATGCTCTGCGCGTGCATCACCGGCACCTTGACCACCGCCTTGATGCCCGCGGCGAGATGCACGAACGGCTCCGGCGGCAGCGCCATCGGCGGCATGCAGTTCGCGAGCGTGTTGTGCGTATCCGCGCCGGAGCCGATCACGCCGAGGTAGTCGATCAGCCCCGATTCGGACATCGCCTGCGCGATCTCCTTGAGCTGCTCGTGATCGAGGCCGTCTTCATGGAATTCGTCGCCGCACATCCGCAGGCCGACGCAGAAATCCTTGCCGACCGCCTCACGCACCGCCTGCAGCACCTCGACGCCGAAGCGCAGGCGGTTCTCCAGGCTGCCGCCCCACTCGTCGGTGCGGAAGTTGGTGCGCGGGCTCCAGAACTGGTCGATCAGATGCTGGTGCGCGGCCGAGATTTCGATACCGTCCATCCCCGCGTCCTTCACGCGCTTCGCGGCGGCGGCAAAGTCGGCGATGATCCGGCGGATCTCCTCGACCTCGATGATCTTGGCGTTGCCGCGGTGCACCGGCTCGCGCACGCCGGACGGCGTCATCAGGTGCGGCCAGTGCTCGCCGTGGAACGCCGAGCGGCGCCCCATGTGCGTCGCCTGGATCATGATCTTGGCGCCGTGGCGGTGCATCGTCTCGGCGAGACGCGACAGCGGGTCGATGATCTGGTCGGTGGCGAGGTTCACCGACTTCCACCAGCCCTGGGGACTGTCGATGGACACCGGGCTCGAACCGCCGCAGATCGCCAGGCCGACGCCGCCCTTGGCCTTCTCCTCGTAATAGCGAATGTAGCGGTCGCCCGGCAGGCCGCCCGGCTCGGCATACACTTCGGCGTGCGCGGTGCTGACGATCCGGTTGCGCAGCGTCAGCTGGTTGAGCTGCAAAGGTTTGAACAAGTGGGGATAACGCATCGCGGACGACCTCTGGCGTTTGTATGTTTCGTACTGCGGACGGGTGCGGTCAGTGGGGAGTTAGTTGGTGGCGACTGGCGACACTTCGAACACGCAATGATCGTGACCCTCGGCCGCGCACTGCACCTCCTTCGACTGCGCGCGCGGGGCGCCCTTGCCTGCCGGGGTCGTATCGTTGACCCAGTCCATCGCGCCGGCGAACCAGCCGGCGAACATGTAGCAGAGCTTGCCTTCCTTCTCCGGCTGCGCAAGCACGAACGACGAGTGGCGCAGCGCGATGCGCGCGCGGGCTGTCGCCGGATCGGCCTCCAGCATCGAGAACAGCCCCCAGCCGCGCTGCGACAGCCGCTTCAGGTAATGCTCGAACACCGCCATCCCGCTGATTCCGTGCAGCTTCGCTTCCTTGTCGCACCAGTGGTAGGCGGACTTGTAGCCGGCCTTGTAGAGGATTTCCGCGTACGTATCGCGGCCGAGTGCCTCTTCCACGGCGACGTGGTTGTTGGTGAAGAAGTGGCGCGGCACATAAAGCATCGGCAGCGCGTCGGTGGTCCAGACGCCGGTATCTGGATCGACGTTGATCGGCAGTTGCGGTTGCATCGTGGTGACTCCGTGAGGAAAAATGGCCGTTTGCGTCATCGCGCAGGCGCGGCATCGCCCGCTTGCCTGCGTGTATCGCGCAGGCACGTCCCGTGTTTTGTGATTCGCGTAAAAAAAGCTGGCGGCTTATGCGGGGTTACGCGCCCCAGACGTCCTTGAACACGCGCACCCAGTTGTCGCCCATGATCTTGCGGATGCGCGACGCCTTCCAGCCCGCGCGCTCCATCGCCGCGGTCAGGTTCGGGAACTCGCCGATGGTCCGGATGCCTTCCGGGTTGATGACCTTGCCGAAGTTGGTCAGCCGGCGATAGCGGCCCTTGTCGTGCGTCAGCATGTCGAAGAACTCGGTGCTGTAGCCCTGGGTGAAGTCGGTGCCGATGCCGACCGCGTCCTCGCCGGCCAGGTTCACGACGTAGTCGATCGCTTCGATGTAGTCGTCGACCGTCGCGTCGATCCCGCGCTTGAGGAACGGCGCGAACATCGTCACCCCGACGAAGCCGCCCGCATCGGCAATCTCCCGCAACTGCGCGTCGCTCTTGTTGCGCGGATGCTCCTTGAGACCCGACGGCAGGCAGTGCGAATAGCAGACCGGCTTCTTCGAGAACGCGATCGCTTCGGATGAGGTGTTGCCGCCGACGTGCGACAGATCGACCATGATCCCGACGCGATTCATCTCGGTGATGACTTCGCGGCCGAAGTCGGACAGTCCCCCGTCGCGCTCGTAGCAACCGGTGCCGACCAGGTTCTGCGTGTTGTAGCAGAGCTGCACGACGCGCACACCCATGTCGGCGAACGCTTCGATATAGCCAAGGTTGTCCTCGAAAGCGTGCGCGTTCTGGAAGCCCAGGATCACGCCGGTCTTGCCTTCCCGCTTCGCCCGCAGGATGTCGTCGGTAGTCCGCACCAGCGTCAGCAACTCGCCGTTATCGCGGATCTGCTTTTTCATCAGTGCGATGTTGTCGACAGTCTTGGTGAAGTTCTCCCAGACCGACACCGTACAGTTCGCGGCGGTGATGCCGCCCTTGTGCATGTCTTCGAACACCGAACGCTCGAACCTGGAGATGTTCAGGCCGTCGATGATGATGCTGTCCTGATGCAGCGCGCTCATTGGTTGCTCCAGTCTTGTTGGTACGGGGGTCAGTAGATCGGGAAGCGTTCGCAAAGCGCGAAGATCTCGCGGCGCACGCGCTGTTCGGTGGCCTGGTCGCCTTCCGGGTTGGCGCGCAGCGCCTCAAATACTTCAAGAATCAGGCGGCCGATTTCGCGGAACTCCGCGACGCCGAAGCCGCGCGTTGTTGCGGCCGGGGCGCCGAGCCGGATGCCCGATGTGATGGTGGGCTTCTCGGTGTCGAACGGGATGCCGTTCTTGTTGCAGGTGATGCCAGCGCGCTCGAGCGCCTGCTCGACCTGCGTGCCCTTCAGTCCCTTCGGCCGCAGGTCGACCAGCAGCAGATGGTTGTCGGTGCCGCCCGTGACCAGGTCGACGCCGCCCGCCTTCAGCACCTCGCCGAGCGCTGCTGCGTTGGCGAGCACGTTGTCGATGTAGGTCTTGAATTCCGGCCGCAGCGCCTCGCCGAAGGCGACCGCCTTGCCCGCGATCACGTGCATCAACGGGCCGCCCTGCAGGCCAGGGAACACCGCCGAGTTGATCTTCTTCGCGATCTCCTCGTCGTTCGTCAGCACGAAGCCGCCGCGCGGGCCGCGCAGCGTCTTGTGAGTCGTCGACGTGACGACGTGCGCGTACTCGACCGGATTCGGATGGCGGCCCGCGGCGATCACGCCGGCGATGTGCGCCATGTCGACCATCAGCTTCGCGCCCACGCTATCGGCAATCGCGCGGAAGCGGGCGAAATCCAGCTTGCGCGGATATGCGGAAAAGCCGGCGATGATCAGGCTCGGCTTGTGCTCGTGCGCAAGCGCTTCGACCTGGTCGTAGTCGATCAGCATCGTGTCGCGGTTCACGCCGTACTGCACGGCATTGAACCATTTGCCCGACAGTGCGGGTTTCGCCCCATGTGTCAGGTGACCACCCGCATCGAGCGACATGCCGAGCACGGTGTCGCCCGGCTTCGCCAGCGCGAGCATGACCGAGCCGTTCGCCTGCGCGCCGGAGTGCGGCTGCACGTTGGCGAAGCCGGCGTTGAAGAGCTGCTTTACGCGCTCGATCGCGAGCGACTCAACCTGGTCAGCGAACTCGCAGCCGCCGTAGTAGCGCTTGCCCGGGTATCCTTCCGCATACTTGTTGGTCAGCACCGAGCCTTGCGCTTCGAGCACGGCGCGCGACACGATGTTTTCCGAAGCGATCAGCTCGACTTGCGACTGCTGCCGCTCGAGCTCCTTCATGAGAGCGCCGCGCACCAGCGCGTCGCGCTCGGCCAAGGGCTGCGAGAAGAAAGACTGGGTGTTCGACATAGAGCGTCCGTGAGGAATTGAGATGGCTGCCTGGGAGGCGGGAAAGGCGCGCTGCGCCTGGTATTCCTGTCTGGTCGGCGCAGCGTTGCCGACGGCTCTATTCTTGTCGTTCGGGTTTTCGGTCGATTGATGAATTCAGACGCGATCTTTTCCTTTTCCGCCATTCGCGTCCGATTTGCACAAGTCGGCCCTGGGAGGCAGGCGGGCAAGTGCAAAGCAGCCCTACCGCGCACTCGCCGGATGCTGCACTGCGCTGCACTACGGTAGTGCTGCTCGCGCGGCGCGAGTGCGGCATGTCACGCATCCGGTGCAACACCGAGCGGCCCCGGGGATGCCGCGCCACAAATGTAGGGTTTCGCCGTATGGCACGTTTGTTGCGCCCGATTTATCAATAAAGTCTTAGACGGTATCCGGGCTTCAGACCCGGAAGCCATCAGAAATCAAGGAACGCCCCCATGTCGCCCGACCGAACTGCGTCGCTGTCCCACTTCGCCTTCATGCCGCTGACTAACTTCTCGATGATTGCGTTCACCAGCGCGATCGAGGTGCTGCGGATGGCGAACTACCTCAGCGGCCAGGAACTGTACCGCTGGTCCATCATCAGCCCGGAAGGCGGCCCGGTTACGGCGAGCAACGGATTGGCGCTGGACACCCACCGCGCGGACAGCATCGGGCGGCCGGACATCGTGTTCGTCTGCGGCGGCGTCGACGTGCAGCGCTCGACGACGGCGGACCACCTGTCGGCGCTGCGCCGCGCGGCGCGCGAGGGCATCGTGCTGGGCAGCCTGTGTACCGGCACCTACGCGCTGGCCAAGTCGGGGCTGCTCGCCGGCTATGCCTGCGCCATCCACTGGGAGAACATGTCGGCGCTGAAGGAAGAGTTTCCCGACACGCGCTTCCTGAAGGAACTGTTCGTGATCGATCGCGACCGCGTCACCTGCACGGGCGGCGTCGCGCCGCTCGACATGATGCTGCACCTGATCGCCAGGCGCGTCGGCACCTCGCGCGTCACGCAAATCGCCGAGCAGTTCATTGTCGAGCATGTGCGCGACACGAGCGCGCAGCAGAAGATGCCGCTGGTGGCGCGCCTGGGTTCGGCGAACAAGTCGCTGTTCGAGGTGATCTCGCTGATGGAGAACAATATCGAGGAGCCGCTGTCGCGCGAAGAACTCGCACGTCTGGCGAGCATGTCGCAGCGGCAGTTGCAACGCCTGTTCCGCGACCATCTTGGAATGACGCCGACGCATTACTACCTGACGCTGCGTCTGCGCCGGGCGCGGGAGCTACTGCTGCAGACCGACATGTCCATCATGCACATCACGATGGTGTGCGGCTTCCAGTCCGCGTGCCATTTCAGCAAGAGCTACCGCGACGCGTTTGGCGTCGCGCCGACGCGCGAACGCAGGCAGCAGGTCGCGCCGCTGGCAAAGTCGGCGGGGCCTGTAGGGCCGGCGAAGTATTCTCCGGCGATGCACGCGTGAATGACCGCAGACCGGTTCCCTCTCCCGCTTGCGGGAGAGGGCTAGGGTGAGGGCCAGGTCGTCGCGAACCAACAAGGCATGTCGCAAGGCACAGGCCTGCCCTCACCCCCGCCCCCCTCCCGCAAGCGGGAGAGGGGAGCAAACAAGCGGTGCGTTAGACGATAGCGACTGAATGACCGCTGACCGGCCTCACGTACAACCGCTCACGCCGCCAACATCCCATGCGGATCAATGACAAACTTCCGCGGCGCGCCGCCATCAAACTGCTTGTAGCCTTCCGGCGCCTGCTCGAGCGAGATCACGCACACGTTGACGATTTCCGCGATCGGCAGCCGATTGTGCAGGATCGCCTGCATCAGGTTGCGGTTGTACTTCAGCACGGGCGTCTGGCCGGTATGGAACGAGTGAGACTTCGCCCAGCCAAGGCCGAAGCGGATGCTCAGGCTACCGTGCTGCGCCGCGACATCCTTTGCGCCCGGATCGTCGGTCACGTAGAGCCCGGGAATCCCGATCGCCCCGGCGGGCCGCGTGATTTCCATCAGTGAATTCAGCACCGTCGCCGGCGCCTCCTCCGCGTGGCCCGACGCGCCGTGGCCGTGCGCTTCGAAACCGACGCAGTCGACCGCGCAATCGATCTCCGGCGTGCCAAGGATTTCGGCGATCTGCTCGCCAAGCGTCGCGTCCTTCGACAAATCGACAACTTCGAAGCCCATCGCCTTCGCGTGGGCGAGACGCGCCGGGTTCATGTCGCCGACAATCGTGCAGGCCGCGCCGAGCAGGCGCGCCGAAGCCGCCGCCGCCATGCCGACCGGGCCCGCGCCGGCGATATAGACGGTCGAGCCGGGTTTCACGCCCGCGGTAACAGCACCGTGATAGCCGGTCGGCAAAATGTCCGACAGGCAGGTGAGATCGCGGATCTTCGCCATCGCCTGGTCGCGGTCGGGGAACTTCAGCAGGTTGAAGTCGGCATACGGCACCATCACGTACTCCGCCTGCCCGCCGATCCACCCGCCCATGTCGACGTACCCGTACGCACCGCCCGCACGCGACGGGTTGACGCTCAGGCATACGCCGGTGTGTTGCTCCTTGCACATCGCACAACGCCCGCACGCGACGTTGAACGGCACCGACACCAGATCGCCGATCTTCAGCGTCTCGACGTCGCGGCCGATCTCGATCACCTCGCCGGTGATCTCGTGACCAAGCACGAGACCCATCGGTGCGGTCGTGCGGCCGCGCACCATATGCTGATCCGACCCGCAGATGTTCGTGCTCACGACCTTGAGGATCACGCCGTGTCCGATCGCGCGGCCCGTCGGATCCACCATTTTCGGATAGTCGATTTTCTGTACCTCGACCTTGCCCGGCTCAAGATATACGACACCTCGGTTGCTGCTCATCGCATTGTCTCCATGTCTCGTTGAATCGCGCCGCGCCGCACCCGTAGGCGCGGTATGCGCGGCAGCGTCTTCGAGAGTAGTCCGGGAGACCGGGGTGCCGATGTGCAAAACCCGACGGGTGTTTGAACAGACCCGACATCGGCGCACCCAGCAAGGATTGGAATCAGAACTTGTGGCGAATCGCGGCACGGACCTGGAACTGCCTCGCCGTCGATGAGGCGTTGGCCGCCCCCGGCAAGTCGGCCAGGTCCAATGCGGTGCCGGTCTTGTCGCCGGCGACGCGCTGGTAGGCAGCCTGGATATAGACGTCCGTGCGCTTCGAGAAGTTGTAATCCGCCATCAGGCCGAAGGAATGGACTTTCGGCTTCGCGTCACCGGAGGACGCGCGGAAGTTCTCCAGTGTGAGCGTATACATCGCACCGGCATAGAAAGCGGGCGTGAACTGGTACTTGAAATTCACTTCCAGGTTCTGGAACCGGAGCGAGTCCAACGTACCGCTGGCTGGCAGGATCGATCCGGAGATGTACGAGGTGGACTGCGGCGCGGTCAGGTTCGAGTTGGAGTAGGCGAAGCCGGCCGTCGCCGCGCCGAACGTGTAGTTGACGCCGGCACCGTATATGCGCAAACGCCTGGCAAGGAAGTTCTGGTCGCCGCCGTTACTGATGGCGCCGCCTGAGGTAGCCGACGGGTTGTCCGCCTGCAGATAGGCCGCCGCCAGCAACAGGCCGCCGCTCGTGTACTGCATCCCCGCGCTGTACTGGCGGTTATTGGCAAAGTTGGTGTCGTTGCTGAAGCTGTAGGCGCCACCGAACTGGAAGCCGCCAAGGGAAGGACTGGTGTACTTGACGGTATTGTTGACGCGGAACGAGTAGATCATGTTGTCGTTGTCGTAGGGGTGCCCGAACATGGTTCCCCCCCAGTTTCCGGCAACGGTCGTCGGCGCCAGGTAGTCGATCACCGAATCATATTGGCGCCCGAGCGTGACGGTGCCCAACCGGTTGTCGGAAAGCCCGACGTAGGCTTGCCGGCCGAAGAGCAATCCGCCCTGGCCCGCCCTGCCGGTGCTCGCATTGAAGCCGTTCTCGAGCTGGAACAGCGCCTTGATGCCGCCGCCAAGGTCTTCCGTCCCCTTCAGGCCCCAGCGGCTGCCTTGCGCAAAGCCGCTCGCCATTTCGGTCAGGTGCTCTCCGCCGACGTTATTGGTGTAGTTGATGCCTTCGTCGATCACGCCGTACAGCGTGACGTTGCTTTGGGCAAAGGCAGACGCGGAAAACATCAGCGCCATGACCGGGCCCGCGGTCGCTCCCTTCTTCATTGGATTCCCTCCTCGTATATGCATGACTCGCGCCGCCGACACGCCTATCGGTGCGGCATGCGCGGCAGCGTCTACGAGAGTAGTCCGGGAGACGGGGAGACCTGTGTCCAATACCGACACGCATTTGCACGGCGCCGACACGGCCCGGGCAATGCTCAAACCGCCTTCGCGCTGCGCCTGAGGTAATCGGCGCGTGTCCACTCGAGCGCGACGCCGACGCGTTGCGTGCCTGGCCGGATCTTCGGCTTGTGCACGGCGAGCGTCAGCGTGTCGAGCGCCGGCCATTCGCGAAACGACAGCTCGGCGATCTCGGCCACCAGGGTCTCGAGCAGGCGCGTATGCGGCTTGTGCGCAAGAAACGCGGCGAGGCGCGCACAATAGCCGTCGTAGTCGATCCACTCGCCATCCTCGCGCGGCTCGCGGCGATAGCCGAGCCGCGCATCGATCACGATGGGCTGCGGGGCGTCGTGTTCGTGCGGATAGATGCCGATCCGCACCGGCACCGCCAACGCATCGATGAACACGCTCCAGCCCCGGCCCGGCAGCAGCGGCCCATCGAGCCCGGCGAGCGGCGCGCTGAACGCGTTGTCGGCGGGCTTCATGATGTCAACGGCGCCGCAGCGTCGAGCATGATGCGGCAGAAATAGTCGGCGAAGCTGCGGCGCACCACGATCTCGAAGCGGTCGATGCCGGTCGGCACCAGCACGATCGACGCCTTGAAGTAGTGGCTCTGCGCGCACTGTCCTGGCTTGAACACGCGCGGATGCAGGTCGAGCGGGCAGCCGCGCGCCAGCACCTCGCGTACGCGCTCGCCGCTGATCTCGACGACCGTGTAGCCGCTGCCGACGTCGACCGCCGCCGCATACGCGCCGGCGATCGCCTGGGCAAGCTTCGGCTCGAGCACGCCCGCCGGCACCGGCTCGTTCGAGCGCACCAGCCACTCGTCCGGGCCCAGCCACAGCACGTCATGAGCGGCGCCGCGCGCGACCGTGTTCGGTGCGGCCGGCGGACGGCAGCCGACCACGCCCTCGAACGCGTTGACGAATGCAGGGTCGGAGAGATCGCCGCGCACGTTGACGAGATCGAGAAAGGCGCGCTCGCGCATCACGAAGTGTTTCGACGCGCGCGCCTGGTGCGCGTTCAGCAGGTCGGCCGCGCCGATGAACGGCGACTCGAGCCGCACGCCGCGCTTGCGCGCGTCAGACGCCGGCAGGTCTGCCACCGGCGTAGCGATATTCGATTCATTCCACATTCTGGCGCACCCCTTCCGTATCGTAGAAAACCGGGCTCGAGATCTTCGCGTTCACGCGCCGGCCGTCGGCCAGCGGAATCGCTACGCTCTCGCCCATCTTGTTCAGGCCACCCTTCACCACGGCAAGCGCGATCGAGCGCTTCAGGATCGGGCTGTAATAGCTCGACGTCACATGGCCGAGCATCGGCGTCGGTTCGGTCGTCGACACCTGTGTGTCCGGCGCGATGATCTGCGCACCCTCCGGCAGCACGAACTGCGCATCGTCGGTCAACAGGCCGACGAACTGCTTGCGGCCTTCCTTCGCGGTGTCCGAACGCGTCAGCGAGCGCTTGCCGAGGAAGTCCTTCGACTTTGCGACGACGCCCCCCATGCCGAGGTCATACGGCGTGATCGAACCGTCCGTGTCCTGGCCGACGATGATGTAGCCTTTCTCCGCGCGCAGCACGTGCATCGTTTCCGTGCCATACGGCGTGATGTCGAACTCGGCGCCCGCGGCCATCAGCGCTTCCCACACCGCGCGGCCGGCGTTCGCGGGCACGTTCACTTCGTACGCAAGCTCGCCCGAGAAGCTGATCCGCATCACCCGCGCCTTCGCGCCGGCGACGGTGCCGTTCCGATAGCTCATGAACGGGAACGCATTGCTCGCGAAGTCAATGTCGTCGCAGACCTTGCGCAGCACCTTGCGGCTCTTCGGGCCGACCACCGCGAAGGTCGCCCAGTGATCGGTCACCGACCCAAGCCGCACCTTCATGTCCGGCCACTCGGTCTGCAGCCAGCGCTCGAGCCAGGTCAGCACGCGCGCGGCGCCGCCCGTGGTCGTCGTCATCATGAAATGCTGCTCGCCGAGCCGCACCGTCACGCCGTCGTCGAACACCATGCCGTTCTCGTCGAGCATCAGGCCATAGCGGCACTTGCCGACTTCGAGCTTGTTCCACGGGTTGGTGTACATCCAGTTCAGCAGCGTCACCGCGTCCGGGCCCTGGATGTCGATCTTGCCCAGCGTCGATGCATCGAGGATGCCGACGCTGTTGCGCACCGCGAGGCATTCGCGCTTCACTGCCGCATGCAGGTCCTCGCCCTTCTTCGGGAAGTACCACGGACGCTTCCAGTTGCCGACGTCCTCGAACAGCGCGCCATGCTCGACGTGCCATTCGTGGATGCAGGTCTTGCGCACCGGGTCGAGGAAGTCGCCGAGCTCGCGCCCCGCCAACGTGCCGAACGTGACCGGCGTGTAGTTGGGGCGGAACGTCGTCGTGCCGGTGTCGGGAATCGACTTGCCCAGCGCCTGCGCCAGGATCCCCATGCCGTTGATGTTGCCGAGCTTGCCCTGGTCGGTGCCGAAGCCCATCGCGGTGTAGCGCTTCACGTGTTCGACCGACTCGAAGCCTTCGCGGGCGGCCAGCAGGATGTCGGACGCGGCGACGTCGTTCTGGAAGTCGACGAACTGCTTCGGCCCGCGCGCGGCGGCCTCGTGGCTGCCGACGAGCCACAGCGGCAGCAGCGCGCCTTCGGCGACGGATGCGACCTTTGGCGCCGCGGGGCGCTTCGCGCTACTGAAGCCGGCGGCCTTGGCCGCGGCGGCGCCCGCTTCGATCGCGAGCGGCAGCGCCTGCGCGAGACTGAACTCGCCCGCGGCCGCGCCAATGCTCGCCTCGGCCTGCATCGACTTGCCCGGCACGAAGCACACCTTCTCATCGTTCCACCGCGCCTTGCCGCCCGATTGCGCGAACAGGTGAAGCACCGGGCTCAAGCCGCCCGACATCGCGACGAGATCGCACTGAATTGTCGACACCTTGCGGCCGGCCTTGCCGTTCGCATAAGCCGCCACGTCGACCGACGTAACGTGCCGCTTGCCGGACGCGGCCGTCACGACCGCACCGCTCAACACGGTCAGGCCCTGCCGCTTCGCGGCCGCCGGCAGCGCGCCATTGGTCGAGGCGCGTGCATCGACGATGGTCACCTTCGCGCCGCACGCCTTCAGGTCGAGCGCCGCCTGGTAACCGCGATCGTTGTTGGTGAACACGACCGCGTCGCGTCCCGGCAGCACGCCGTAGCGATGGATGTAGGTCGACACCGCCGACGCCATCATGACGCCCGGCAGGTCGTTGTTGCCGAACACGATCGGACGCTCATGCGCACCGGTCGCGAGAATCACCCGACTTGCCCGGATCTTCCACAGCAGCTCGCGCGTGCCCTGGCGCTTCGCTGCCGGCAGGTGGTCGGTGATTCGCTGCGTCACGGTCACCAGATTGTGGTCCTGATAACCGAACGCGGTGCTGCGCGACAGGATCGTCACGTCCGGCAGCTTGCGCAGTTCAGCCGCGATCTGCTCGACCCACTGCAGCGCGGGCTTGCCGTTGATCTCGGTGCGTCCGGAAAGCAGGCTGCCGCCAAGCTCGCACTGATCGTCGACCAGGATCACGCGCGCGCCGGACACTGCCGCCGCATGCGCGGCCGCGAGGCCCGTCGGGCCGCCGCCAACCACCAGCACGTCGCAGTGCGCATAGCACTTGTCGTAGCGATCGGCGTCGCGCATGTCGGGCGCCTTGCCGAGACCGGCCGCATGGCGGATCTTCTCTTCGTACTTCGGCCACATCTTGCGCGGCCACATAAAGGTCTTGTAGTAGAAGCCCGCGGGCATGAAGCGCGCGAACTTCTGGTTGATCGCCATGCGATCGCGTTCGAGGTCGGGCTCCGCATTCACGCTCGTCGCGACGAGTCCGTGATACAGCTCGATTTCCGTCGCGCGTGCGTTCGGCACCGTGTACGCGCCGCGTTCCAGCTGCACCACGGCATTCGGCTCAGCGACGTCCGCGGTGACGATGCCACGCGGGCGGTGATACTTGAAGCTGCGCGCGACAAAGCGCACGCCGTTGGCGAGCAGCGCCGAGGCGAGCGTGTCGCCCTGGAACCCTTGATACGTGCGTCCGTTGAAGGTGAAGGTCAGCGGAACCGCGCGATTGATGCGGCCACCCGTGCCGAGACGGTCTTTCTGGCTCATTTCTTGCCCCCTACTTGCGGTGCTGCTTGCGGTGTTTCATGCGGTGCGTTGGCGCCGGGCTGGCCGAAGGTCTCGTAGCCCTTGATGTCATAGGAGACCGTATCGCGCTCCGCCTTGAACCAGCGGCGGCAGCCCTGAGCGTGGATCCATTGCTCGCGATGCATGCCCCGGGTATTGGTGCGCATGAACAGGTAGTCTCCCCATTCGCGGTCGGACAGCTTCTCGGTCTCGAGCGGGCGTGCGATGTCGGCCTCGCCGCCGCACGAGAATTCGGATTCGGCGCGCGGGCCGCACCACGGACATTCGATCAGCAACATTTCTCTCTCCTCGTGGCGTTCAGTGCGCGACGGCGGCAGCGCCGTGCTCATCGATCAGGTGGCCGGTATAGAAGCGGTCGAGCGCAAACGGCGCGTTCAGCGGATGCGGCTGGTCGCGCGCGATCGTGTGCGCGAACACCCAGCCCGAGCCCGGCGTCGCCTTGAAGCCGCCCGTGCCCCAGCCACAGTTGAAGTAGAGGCCCTTCACGTCGGTCTTGCTGATGATCGGGCAGGCATCCGGCGACACGTCGACGATGCCGCCCCACTGGCGGTTCATCCGCACGCGCGAGAACACCGGAAACATCTCGACAATTGCCTGCAGCGTCCCTTCGATGACCTGGAAGCTGCCGCGCTGGCCGTAGCCGGTGTACTGGTCGATGCCCGCGCCGATCACCAGGTCGCCCTTGTCGGACTGGCTGATGTACGCGTGCACCGCGTTCGACATGATCACCGAGTTGACGACCGGCTTGATCGGCTCCGACACCAGCGCCTGCAGCGGATGGCTCTCGATCGGCAGGCGCACGCCTGCCATGTCGGCGAGCGTGGTCGTGTTGCCGGCCGCGACCACCGCGACTTTCTTCGCCTTGATAAAGCCCTTTACCGTGTCGACGCCGACCACCGCGCCGTGCTCGCGCCGGATGCCGGTCACCTGGCAGTTCTGGAGAATGTCGACACCGGCCCGATCGGCGCCTCGCGCGAAGCCCCACGCGACCGCGTCGTGCCGGGCGACGCCGGCGCGGCGCTGGATCGAGGCGCCCAGCACCGGGTAGCGGCTGTTCAGGTTGATCGTCGGTTCGATCTCCTTGATCTGCTGCGGCGTCAGGAACTCGGCGTCCACGCCGTTCAGGCGGTTCGCGTTCACCCGGCGCTCGGTGTCGCGCACGTCCTGCAGCGTGTGCGCCAGGTTCATCACGCCGCGCTGGCTGAACATCACGTTGTAGTTCAGGTCCTGCGACAGCCCTTCCCACAGCTTCATCGCCTTTTCGTAGAGCGCCGCGGATTCGTCCCACAGATAGTTCGAGCGGACGATCGTCGTGTTGCGCGCGGTGTTGCCACCGCCGATCCAGCCCTTCTCGAGCACGGCGACGTTCGTGATCCCGTGCTCCTTCGCGAGGTAGTACGCGGTCGCCAGACCGTGCCCACCGCCGCCGACGATCACCACGTCATACTCGCGCTTGGGCTCCGGGCTCTTCCATTGCTTCTCCCAGTTCTCGTGATAAGACAGGCCGTTGCGGAACAGACTGAATATCGAATAGCGGCTCATTTTGTGGACCCCTTCCTTAGCATTCAATGACGTTCACGGCCAGGCCGCCGCGCGACGTCTCCTTGTATTTCGTCTTCATGTCGGCGCCGGTCTCTCGCATCGTCTTGATCACCGAATCGAGCGACACATAGTGCTGGCCGTCGCCCTTCAGCGCCATCCGCGACGCGTTGAGCGCCTTGATCGCGCCCATCGCGTTGCGCTCGATGCATGGGATCTGCACGAGTCCGCCGACCGGATCGCAGGTCATGCCGAGGTTGTGCTCCATGCCGATCTCGGCGGCGTTCTCGACCTGATCGGGCGTGCCGCCCATCACCGCGGCGAGCGCAGCCGCGGCCATCGAGCACGCAACGCCGACTTCGCCCTGGCAACCGACCTCAGCGCCAGAAATCGACGCGGTCTCCTTGTAGATGATCCCGATCGCGGCCGCGGTCAGCAGGAACTCGACGATGCCGTCCTCGTCCGAGCCCGGCACGAACTTCACGTAGTAATGGAGTACCGCGGGGATCACGCCGGCCGCACCGTTGGTCGGCGCGGTGACGACGCGGCCGCCCGCAGCGTTTTCCTCGTTGACCGCCATCGCGTACAGGTTGACCCAGTCGAGCATCGACAGCGGATCGCGCAGCGATTCCTCGGAACGCGCGCGCAGCCGGCTGTTCAGGTCCGCAGCGCGGCGCTTTACGCGCATCGGTCCGGGCAGCTCGCCCTCGACCTTGCAGCCGCGCTCGACACTGGCCGCCATCGTGCGCCAGATTGCGAGCAATCCGGCGCGCACCTCTTCGGCCGGCCGCAGCGCGCATTCGTTGCGCAGCATCAGCCCGGCGATCGACAGCCCGCTGTCGCTGCACGCGCGCATCAGGTCGGCGCCGGTGCGGAACGGATACGGTACCTCCGCCGCCGCGCGTACACCGTTCACGCGATCGCCATCGCGGTTCACGACAAAGCCGCCGCCGATCGAGTAATACTCCTTCTCGACCAGCAACTGGCCCTGCTCGTCGAACGCCTGGAAGCGCATGCCATTGGAATGCACGACGCTGCCCGTGCCGCTCATCAGACGACGGTAGAAGCTGATATGCTCCTTCTCGTCGAAGCGGATCGCCTGCTTGCCGAGCAGGTTCAATGACTTCTGCGCGCGGATCCCGGCGAGGCTCGGCTCGATGATGTCCGGCTCGATCCGGTCGGGCAAATGCCCTTCGAGGCCGAGCAGCACGGCCTTGTCGGTGCCGTGGCCCTTGCCGGTCGCGCCGAGCGAGCCGTACAACTCAACCCGCACGCTGCGCACGAAGCTAAGCAGGTTTGCGTCCTCAACGTGCGACACGAAGCGGCACGCGGCGATCATCGGGCCGACCGTATGCGAACTGGACGGCCCGATGCCGATCTTGAACAGGTCGAAAACACTGACGTTCATCTGACTGCCCCTGTGCTTTTGCGTGGTAGTAGCGTTGTGTGGCAGTACATCAAAACGTAGAATTCCCCGATAGAACAAAAACGGCATCGAAGTGGGATGGCACCGCCAGTCGCGGCGCCACATGCGCCGGAAGTTCGCTTTGGCGATGGTTCCCGTCGGAAAAGCGAAAGTCGGCGGCGTGCCGATCGGCGACGCTGGCTGCGACGGCGCCGGGTCGTGCCGGATCGGCGGCGAGCGCGCCATGGGTGCCGTCCCGTACGCATCCCGGGCGCTCGCCAGCCGAACGCTGCCACCCTGAAACCCGCGCCAGACCGCCCCCGCAAGCCTGTCCAGACTGAAGCCGCCATGACATCCGACGTTCCCGTATCTCCCGTCGCCGAGCCGGCACCGCGGCGCATCCGCTTCGGTATCGTGCTGCTGCCGAACTTCACGCTGACCGCGTTTTCGGGTTTCGTCGACATGCTGCGGCTGTCGGCCGACGACGGCGACTACAGCAAGCCGGTGCGCTGCATGTGGAGCGTGATCGGCAACACGCTGGCGCCGGTGCGCGCGAGCTGCGGGATTCAGGTCGCGCCGTGGGAGACGTTCGATGGCGCGGAGGCGTTCGACTACGTGGTCGTCGTCGGCGGGCTGCTGCACTCGGGGCCGCAGGCCGGGCCCGAGACGCTCGACTTCATCCGCCGCGCCGCCGGCAGCGGCGCGACGATCGTTGGCATCTGTACGGGCGTGTTTACCCTGATGCGCGCGGGCGTGCTCGACGGGCACCGGGCTTGCGTCAGCTGGTTCCACTACTGGGATTTCATCGAGCGCTTCCCGGCGGTCGATCCGGACCTGCTGATCGCCGACCGGCTGTTCGTGATCGATCGCCGGCGCATCACCTGCTCGGGCGGGCGCGCGTCGATCGACGTCGCCGCCGCAATCCTGCTGCGCCACTTCGATCACGCGACCGTGCAGAAGGCGCTGCGGATCCTGCTCGTCGGCGAGATGCAGAAGGGCAACGCGCCGCAGCCACATCCGCCCGGCCTCGAGCCCGCGACGCACCCGAAGGTCAAGCGCGCGATCCTGCTGATGGAACAGCACGTCGGGCGCGTGCTGCCGCTCGAGGCGCTCGCGTGCAAGCTCGACCTGTCGGCACGGCAGCTGGAGCGGCTGTTCAAGGCGGAGACCGGCAAAAGCCCGCAGGCATTCGCCAAGCATGTGCGGCTACGCACCGCCGCCTGGCTGCTGACGAGCTCGGACCGTACCGTGGCGGACATCGCGTTGAGCTGCGGTTTCGCCGACGCATCGCACCTCGGCCGCGAATTCCGCAAGCAGTTCGGCGTGCCGCCCGCGACCTACCGCGAGCAGGGTGTGCCTGCGGCCGAGCCGGTGCTGCCCGACGATGATGCCGGCACGATCCCGGAGAACGACGCGATTCCGTGTGGCTGATGCCTCACGCGGAGGCCAGCCTGGTGCGGCGGTTTCCAAAGCTTGGCGGGGCAACATATTCCGTTTTCCAGCCCCCTTGCTACCATTCAATCGTTGAATCTTGCAGGCCCGGAAAGGGAGGCAAGCCCCATGCGCTGCGCAAGCTGCGGGTTCGAGAATCCGGCAAGCGCCAAGTTCTGCGAGGAATGTGGCGCCAGGCTTGTGCGCGTCTGCCCCGCCTGCGGGCAAGAAGCGAATGCGAGCGCCAAGTTCTGCAGCGAATGCGGCGCGCCGCTGACGCCGCCGACGCCATCGAGCGCGACGCAACCGGTCTCGGCACCGGCCCCCAGCACCCCCATCGACTACACCCCGCCCTATCTGGCCGACCGCATCCGCGCAGCGCAGGCCGAGATGGAAGCCCGCGGCCCGGCGGACGGCGAGCGCAAGACGGTCACCGCGCTGTTCGCCGACATGGCGGGGTCGACCGCGCTGATCCATGACCTCGATCCCGAAGACGCGCGCCGGCTGATCGACCCGGTGCTGACGCTGATGATGGAGGCCGTGCATCACTATGAGGGCTATGTGGCCAAGTCGATGGGCGATGGCATCCTGGCGCTGTTCGGCGCGCCCATCGCCAACGAAGACCATCCGCAGCGGGCCTTGCTGGCGGCGCTGCGCATGCAGGAGGCCATGCGCCAGTACGCGGACGGCGTGCGCGTGGCACAGGGCATCGCGCTGCAGATCCGCGTCGGCATCAACTCCGGCGAAGTGGTGGTGCGCACGATCCGCATCAAGGATTTGCACACCGACTACGACCCGGTGGGCAATTCGATCCACATTGCCTCGCGCATGGAGAGCATCGCAGTGCCCGGCTCCATCGTCGCGAGCGAGCACACCCGCAACCTGACTGAAGGCTATTTCGCATTCAGGCCCCTCGGCGCGACGCCGATCAAGGGGCTGCGCGAGCCGCTCGCGGTCTTCGAAGTGCTCGGTCTCGGCCCGCTGCGCACCCGGCTGCAGGTGTCGGCCAGCCGCGGGCTGGCGCGTTTTGTCGGCCGCGTCCGTGAGCTCGAGCTACTGCGCGAGGCGCGGGCACTGGCGCAGGCCGGACATGGCCAGATCGTTGGCGTGGTCGGCGAGCCAGGGGTCGGCAAGTCGCGCCTTTGCCACGAGTTCAAGCTGCTCGCGCCGCGCGATTGCCTGGTTCTCGAAACCTTCTCGGTTTCGCACGGCAAGGCCTATCCGTATCTGCCACTGATCGAGTTGCTGCGCAACTATTGCCAGATCACGGCGCAGGACGATGAGCGCCGGCGGCGCGAGAAGCTCACCGGCAAGCTGCTGACCCTGGACCGTGGGCTGGAAGACAGCCTGCCCTATCTGTGCCACCTGCTGGGGGCCGCCGAGCCAGGCTCGGCGCTGGCGCAGATGGACTCCCAGGTCCGCCAGCAGCGCACCTTCGAGGCGATCAAGCGGCTGCTGGTGCGCGAGAGCCTGGCCCAGCCGGTGGAGCTGGTCATGGAAGACCTGCAGTGGCTCGACAGCGAAACCGAGGCCTTTCTTGGCTTCCTGGGCGAGAGCGTGGCCAGCGCCCGCATCCTGCTGCTGGTCAATTTCCGGCCGGAGTACCGGCACGACTGGAGCCGCAAGAGCTACTACACCCAGCTACGCCTGGATCCGCTGGGCGAAGCCGAAGCCCGGGAACTGCTGCGCGCCCTGCTGGGCGATGCCGCCGGCCTGGCTCCGCTCGAGCACCTGATCCTGGCGCAGACCGAAGGCAATCCTTTCTTCATCGAGGAAGTGGTGCAGGAACTGGTCGAGGGGCAGGTGCTGCGCGGCGAGCGCGGGCATTACCGTCTCGAGCAGGTTCCCGGCAAGCTGCACATCCCGGCCACCGTGCAGGGGGTGCTCGCCGCCCGCATCGACCGCCTCCAGCCAGCCGAGAAAGCGATGCTGCAGACGCTGGCGGTGATCGGCAAGGTATTTCCCTGGAGCCTGCTCGCGCGCGTTGTCGACCAGCCCGAGGACACAACGAAGAGCCTGCTGGCGCGGCTGCAAGCCGGGGAATTCATCTACGAGCAGCCGGCGTTTCCGGAGGTGCAGTACAGCTTCAAGCATGCACTGACGCAGGAGGTGACCTACGGCTCGCTGCTCAGCGAGCGGCGTCGCGCGCTGCATGAGCGCACGGCCCAGGCGATCGAAGCGCTGTTCAGCGCTCAGCTCGAGGAGCACTGCAGCGAGCTGGCCTATCACTTCAGCCGCAGCGGCAACACGCCGAAGGCGGTGGAGTACCTGCACCGCGCCGGGCGCCAGGCAGTACATCGCTCCGCCGACGCCGAGGCGGTCACGCACCTCACCATGGCTCTGGCCTTGCTCGCAACGCTACCCGATGCGCCGGAGCGCGCGCGGCAGGAACTCGCAGTCCAGCTCACCCTCGGCCCGGCCTGGATGGCCAACAAGGGCTTCGCTGCCCCGGAAGTGGAGGCAACCTACACGCGCGCGCTGACGCTGTGTCGGCAACTCGGGGAGACGGTCCAGCTGTTCCCTGCCCTGCTGGGGCTGCGCACCTATTACACAGTCCATGCCGAACTCCGGACCGCGCGCGAGCTGGCGGAGCAACTGCTTGCGCTTGCCCAACAGGCGCAGGACCGTGCGTTGCTCGTCCAGGCGCATCGGGCGTTAGGCGCCAATTTGTCCTATCTCGGCGAACTGGCTCCCGCCCGTGCACAGCTGGAGCAAGCCATGGCCCTCTATGATCCCGGGCAGCACCGGTCGCATGGCTTCATTTATGGATTGGAACCCGGCGTGCAGGGGCTGGCCCTGATTGCCATGGACCTGTGGCTGCTCGGCTATCCGGATCAAGCCTGGGCGCGCAACCAGGAAGCGCTGGCATTGACCCAGACCCCCGCCCATCCTTCTGACTCGGCCGATGCCCTGTTGTCCGCCGCCGAGGTGCGGCTGCTGCGCGGTGAAGTGCAGCCGGCACAGGATCTCGCACAGGCCCTCGTCGCTCTCGCATCCGATTACGGCCTGCCGTACGGGTTGGCTTGCGGAACCATCGTCTCGGGTTGGGCACTGGCTGCGCAGGGTCGTGCGGCAGAGGGCATGGAGCTGATACAACAGGGCCTGAGCGCATATCGCGCCACCGGGGCCGAGCTATTGCGGACCCATTACCTGGCGATACTGGCCGAAGCCTGCGCAAAAGCCGGTCAGGCTGAGACCGGGCTCGCGACGCTGGCCGAGGCGCTGGCCGTGGCGGACCGAACCGAAGAACGCGTGTACGAAGCCGAGCTGCACCGGCTCAAGGGGGAACTCACGCTGATGGTGCCGGCCGGCGAAGGCAATGGAGATGACAGCCAGGGCGAAGCCGAAGCCTGCTTCCTGCGGGCAATCGACATCGCACGCCGCCAGGGAGCCCGGTCTCTGGAACTGCGCGCGGTGATGGCGTTGAGCCGGCTTTGGCAGCAGCAGGGCAAGCAGGCTGACGCCCACCGGATGCTGGCCGACAGTTACGGCGGGTTCAGCGAAGGCTTAGACACGGTAGACCTGCAGGAAGCCAGGGCGCTGCTTGCCGGGCTCAGATGAAAACGGTCCAAGACGGTTTTGGCATCCTGGGTCGATGATCGAGGGCTCGCGTTGCTGGTGATATGTTGTCGCTGTTGAACCGCTGGGTTCCGCCCTCCTGGGCGGGTCACTTTTTGTCCGAGCGACAAAAAGATGGAATGAACGCGCCCCGGCCCGATCAAAGGCGCCGGTAGTTCAGCTGTGCATCCGGGGAAACGTGACAGGGGTAGGCGGGTCCCCCCATCACGAAACGGCATCGATGTGCCAGAGTGGGAGTGTTACCAACCACGCGAGGATGGAGGGACCCGAGATGAATACTACGACTTACGGTCTGGACATTGCAAAGACTGTCTTCCAGCTCTATTGGGTCGAGCCTTCGGGCAAGTGTTTCAACCGCCGCTTCAGCCGGCCCAAGCTGCTGGAGTTCCTCGCGAATCGCGAGCCCGGACGTATCGCGCTCGAAGCCTGTGGCAGCGCGCACTGGTGGGCCCGCCAACTGCAAGCCTTGGGTCATGAGCCGGTGCTGCTGCACGCCAGGTACGTGCGACCGTTCGTGCAGACGAACAAGACCGATGCGGCCGATGCCAAGGCTATCTGGACTGCAGCCCAGCAGCCGGGCATGCCGATTGTGGCCCCAAAGACCGAGTCCCAACAGTGCGTACTTGGCCTGCACGCCATGCGCCAACTGCGCGTGAAAATGCGCACTATGCTGGTCAACCAGCTGCGCGGCACGTTGTTTGAGTTCGGGATCCGGATCCGTCCCGGGCTGCGAGCTGGCCTGCAGGAAATCGTGCAACGAATGGACGAACTCGAACAGAACGTGCCGCCCTTGCTGTTCGAGTTCGTGCGCGAACAATTGCAAAGCATCGAACGGCTCGATCAAGAGATAGCTCGCCTGGATCAACGCATTGATGCCTGGGGTCGGCAGAATCGGGCTTGCAAAACGATTTTGGCCATTCCCGGCATCGGCATGCTTACCGCCACGGCCATGGTCGCCACCATTGGCGACGCGCACACCTTCAAGTCCGGGCGCCAACTGGCGGCTTATCTTGGCCTGGTGCCCAAACAGACCGGCACCGGCGGCAAGGTCTGGCTCGGTGGCATCAGCAAACGCGGCGACCCCTACCTGCGCACCTTGCTGATTCACGGCGCTCGGGTGGTGCTGAGTCATCTGCGCAGAAAGAACCAGCCCGGCTGGAGCCTGATGCTCGCACAGCGACGGCCGAAAAACGTCGCGGCTGTTGCCCTGGCCAACAAGACGGTGCGTACCATCTGGGCCCTGTTGGCCCACGACCGAACCTATGACCGAGACTATGTCTCGGTCAGGCCTGCCTAACGGCAGGCAGAGCTAGCAAGGAAGGAACCCGTCCACAGGTTGCGACGGTAATGTCAGCGTGATGGCAAAACAGGTTGGACCGCGGGAGTGCAAGCCCAATTGGTTACTGGTGCTCAAAGCACGGCAAAAAGATAGGGACACTCCCGGCGAAATCCATCAGGGCCTGCAGGCCTGGCCTGCACCGCAAGGCCGGATATAAGTCTGCAGCCAATCCTGTCCAAGCCTGATGTTGGCTTTACCTTGCAAACCGGGGCGCGTTCATATAAGTAACCAAAAAGCGCGTCGCCTGCGGCTGGCCTTTATCAAGGAGGCCGTGTTGGTGGTTCGGGCGGCGGTGATTTCCGTTTCTATGTGGTTGCCCGTTCGACCCTGCTACGCCATGTGAGTGAGTGTGGGTGCCTGGCGAAGACCGGCTTTTGAACGATCCCTAATCGCGTGGTAGGCAACCTGCTGATATGACTCCCCGTGTCAATCGAGATTGGTTTGGTTCAGGGTTTCACAGTTCCATGCTGTTCTCCCCAATTTCCTGAGGGCGACGTAGCAAGTAAGTCTCGACGGTGGATCACGCTGATATCCGCGGGTTGGTTACCGCATTACAGAGGTCCGCCCAATGAGCCCGCCGCCATCTAAAGCCGCAAGTCGGATGGAATCCGTTGCCTAGCAGGGCCGCGGGTTGCTCATGTGCCCGGGCTACGCCGCCTTCAGGAAACTGGCTCCACAGTAGGTGGTGGGGATATGTTGGCCGGTGGTTACGTTGTCCGCGCCTCGTTTGGTACGGCGAGCGACATCGCGAGCCGGCTGATGTCCCAGATAAACCCGCTCAGTTCACGGGCCACCGCCACTACTGCAATGTTCGGGTTCTTGCCGCGTGCGGCCAGCCTCCGATAGCGCCGGCACAATCGAACTTGGGCGTCCCAGGATCGGTCAACGATGGCCTTTGGAATGCCTTCGTGCCGGCGCTGGATCTGAGGGCTCACGCGTGCCGGGTGCCGGTAACTCCAGGCCGCCTCGACCAGTAGCTTTCTTGCATAGCTATTGCCGTTCTTGGTAATGCTGCCCTGCCGCCGCTTCTCACCCGACGAGTGTTCGGCGGGTGTCACACCGAGCCAGGCCATCAGTTGGCGCGGATGCGTGAAGCGCGAGAGATCGCCCAACTCGGCGAGCATGCCCACCGCCGTGGTGAAGTCCACGCCGCGCATGGTCTGCAAGCCCAGTACGGCCGGATAGAAGCGCCAGTTGACCACTGCCTCGCGCAAGGCCGCTTCAAGACGGCTGCATTGCGCGATCCGGTCCTCGATGGTCCGTCGATATTCCTCAAAGGCTAGTTGCTGCCACACGCTGTCGAACGCATATTGGCTCAGCCAACGCTGGTGTGCCTGGCCCCAGTCGGCTTTACCGGTGTAGCGAACCCCGTGCGAGAGCAGAAAGGCCTTCAGTCGCTGCCGTGCACGCTTCAGATCGTCCTTGGCGCTGACCCATGCGCGCGACAAATCTCGGAATGCTTCATCCTCCACGCTGGGCACGTACACCACTGACAGGTCGCCGGCCCGTAGCGATCGCACAAGCTTGACTGCATCGCGCCGATCGGTCTTGACTCGTTCACCGGGCTTCCTCGGGATCAGCGACGGCGCACACACCATGCACTCGAATCCCTTCCCTGCAAGCTGCCGGTAAAGGCCATATCCGCAGGGGCCGGCCTCGTAGACGATGCCGATGTGGCGTGCTTTGGACTGCAGGCGCTTGCACAAGCGATCGATATCCGCCTGCGTCGTGCCGATCTTGCCAAGCAGTTCCACGTCGCCCATGCCGAGTGCATAGGCGACCGTGATCGAGTCCTTGTCGGGTAGCAGCGACGCATTACTGCGTCGCCGCCCCCTAAGAACCGGACGTGCGAGTCGCCCCGCATCCGGCTCAAGCCATCCTTCAGCACCACTAGCTGGCACCGGGCAGCCCGGCGGAACGTTTCGCGGATCGACGGCGGGCAAGGTAGGTGTCCCATGCCGGATCAAACGGATTGGCCAGTCCCCGGATTTTGAGGTGGCGCTGGATGGCGACCGTCGTTGCGCGGAAGAGTTGTAGGCCGCAGGTGTCACCCTCGGTTGAACCCTTCGTTGCAAAATCCCAGGACCGGTGTCCGTCGCGCCGGTAGTACCGTTGCCTGACCCACCGGGCTCCTTTCGTGGGGTGCCTACGTCTTGCCCACTTCCAGAGCAGGTGCCAGATGTGCGAGTCTATCGTCGAGAAGGTCGCTTTTGCCACGACGTGGCGATGATACATAGCCCATCCCCGAATGATCGGGTTCAGCCTACGGATCAACACCTCTTGGGTGACACTCGCGTTGGCTTTTATGATTCCCCTGACCTTGTCGAGCAGCGATTTGATACCTTTCGTCGCTGGCTTGATCAGCAGTTTGCCGCCGTACTTGCGCACGTTCTGGCCAAGGAAATCGAAACCCTCCGCTATGTTGGTGATTCTGGTTTTCTCTTCCGAGAGTTCCAGGCCTCGGGCGGCCATAAATTGCTTGACCGCGGGAAGCACCCGGGATTCCAGCACATCCTTCGATACGCCAGTCACCACAAAGTCATCGGCATAACGGACGACGTTGAGTTGAGCCTGTCTGCGAGCAACTGTGGATGTTCCCACACTTGCACGAACTGCTGCTTCAAGCCCATCCAGCGCCATATTCGCGATCACGGGCGAGATGACACCCCCTTGGGGTGTACCCGCCCGCGACTCGAACAGGGTTCCCTCATCGATATATCCGGCCTGAAGCCACTTTCGCAGAACCTCCTTATCCATCGGTACGTGCTCCAGGAACCAGGAATGACTGAAGTTGTCGAAACAGCCTCGAATGTCACCCTCCAGAATCCATTCTGGCGAGGCACGCTTGGCCAGAACGTTGAAGCACTGTTCGATGGCGTCGGCGGTCGAGCGTCCGGGCCGAAAGCCGTAGGAATTGGCGTCTGCCAGGGTCTCCGCGATGGGTTCCAGAGCGAGCTTCCATAAAGCCTGCATCGCCCGGCACCGCATGCAAGGAATTCCCAGCGGACGCTTCTTGCCGTTACTCTTGGGAATGTAAACCCGCCGCAGCGGCATCGCACGATAGCCGCGATGACGTAGCGACAACACTCCTTTCCATCTGGCCGCCGGGGACGGCCATATTCTGCCATCCACCCCCGGCGTCCTCTTACCGCGATTTTCCGTCACACGCTTCACGGCGAGCATCTTGCCGCTATGCGAGCGGGTCAGCAGATGTTGCAAGGCTTTCACCTTGCCCCATCGGCCTTCCCCAGTTGCCTTGGCGATACGCACCTGAAGTCGTTTCACTTCTGCCTCGATCTGCGACCAGTCCGCCTGATCCCACATCTGCGCAGCGCGCGAGGACGCACCGGCTCCCGCCGCCTTCGCGTCGGTTGCCGTCATCTGCTTTCCCTCGTATAACGATTGGTCAAAGTTATCTCGCCATGAATGACCTCGCGGAAGTCTGCCCGCTTTCGCGTCGGGCAATGTCTCAGCCCGTATCCCGTCCATTACAGCCGGGCATTCGCTTTCTCCGCATTCCTTTACCCACCGCGCCAACAGCGTTCCTTGCGGTTCGCCTGCCGTTGCCGGCAGCACGATGGGCTTACCCTGTTCCGCTTGAGTCTCTGGGCGGGGCGGACCCTTCCTATACGCCGGCGGCTAGTCGTCCATGGTGGCCCAGTCCACGAGGGCCACTCCACACCGCGTACCGTTTTGGTTCAAGCCTGTCAGCACGTTTGGCTTGTTTCTTGGTGACGACGTTTATCGGAAGTTCACATGTGTTGGTCGTACCCGCCCGTCCCTTGCTCCTCTCCGCCTTTGTGCTGGCAGATTCCACCTCACCTCGCGGTTCGGCGTACCGGTTATCCGGCGGCTACGTTGTCCCCGGAGCTTCACACCAAGCTGTTGCCGGCTCGGCATGTCCGGGTAGGGAACGGTTGATGGAACAACCGGTTTCATCAGGTCATACCTTCTCCACTGAAACAGAAACTTGAGCGACTTTCAGGTCGCACATGGACATCCAGACCGACATACAAAGTGCTATCGTGTTCCATGCTGGCCTCCGCGCTGGAAATCGCCGGGTGTGGCACTGTCCACACCATGCGGCTCTGGCAGTCATGCTAACCCGCGTTTGATTCCGCGCGGCGGGCCAGCCCTCTTGCCCAGGGGAGTCATACTGACTAAAAGGGCCAGCGGTGGGACGCCTGCGGCTGCGCTGCGCGCGGCGGCTGGGTGCTAATTCCTGCTTCAAAAGCTGAGGCACAGCTTCACTGCGCAAAACCCTCGCCCCCGACCAGGACCCGCGCGCAGCGCAGCCGCATGCGTCCCACCAATACCGCCGTCAGCAGGCGGCCACCGCCCGGCATGGGGATCGTTCAAAAGCCGGTTTACGCAGGCACTGTCACTGACTCACCTCGCGTAGCAGGCTCGAACGGCTGACTCCATAGAAACGGAAATCACCGCCGCCCGAACCACCAACGCCGCCTCCTTGATAGCCAGCCGCTCAGGCGACGCGCTTTTTGGTTCCTTTTTGTCGCTCGGACAAAAAGGGACCCGCCCAGGAGGGCGGAACCCAGCGGTTCAACAGCGGCAACATGTCACCAGCAGCGAAAGCCGTCGAGCTTCAAACAAGATGCAAAACCGCTGCGCCCCCGGAGCATCGACAACCTGTCACCAACAGCACAGCCCGTCGAGCAGCGACCAGATGCAATTCCCAGCCAACTTTCACCGTCCGAGAGAGCCCGTGTCGTCGAAGCCTTATCTGAACGTCATTAGGGCGGCAGCCGCCCTTATTTACCTCACGCAACAGCCCGAGCCGGCAGCACCGCCTGCACCGCCGCGGCAAAGCGCTCGACGATGTTGTCGATATCCTGCGGCGTGCAGATAAACGGCGGTGCGAACAGCACGTGGTCACCGTGCACGCCATCCACCGTGCCGCCCATCGGATAGACCAGCAACCCGTTCTGCATCGCGGCCGACTTCAGCCGCGCATGCGTCTTCAGCGCGGGATCGAGGGTAACCTTGCTGTCGCGGTCGGCCACGAACTCCACACCGACGAAGAGTCCACGGCCGCGGATATCACCGAGGTTCGGGTGCTCGCCCAACGCCTCACGCAGCCGCGCGCGCAACTGTTCGCCACGTGCCAGCACGTTGGCCAGCAAGTTGTCTTCAGCAATCGTCCGCTGCACCGCCAGCGCTGCGGCGCATGCCGTGGCATGGCCGATATAGGTATGGCCGTGCTGGAAAAAGCCGCTGCCGCCGACGATGGTGTCGTAGATGCGACGCGTCGACAGCATCGCGCCGATCGGCTGGTAGCCCGCGCCCAGGCCCTTGGCGATGGTGACGATATCGGGCACCACGCCATCCTCTTCGCACGCGAACAGGTAGCCGGTCCGGCCCATGCCTGACATCACCTCATCCAGGATCAGCAGCACGCCGTACTTGTCGCACACGGCGCGGATACGCTTCAGGTAGTCGCCCACCGGCGGCACCGCGCCGGCGGTCGCGCCCACCACGGTCTCGGCAACGAACGCGGCCACGGTATCCGGGCCCAGTTCCAGGATCTTGGCTTCGAGTTCATCGGCAAGCCGCTGCGCGTACTGCGCATCGGTCTCGCCGGCTTGCTGGTCGCGATAGGCGTAGCACGGTGACACATGGTGCGCCGGCACCAGCAACGGCAGGAACGGCTCGCGCCGCCACGCATTGCCGCCGATCGCCAGTGCGCCCAGCGTATTGCCGTGGTAGCTCTGCCGGCGCGCGATAAAGTGGCGGCGGCTGGGCTGCCCCAGCTCGACAAAGTACTGGCGCGCCAGCTTCAGCGCCGACTCCACCGCCTCGGAGCCGCCCGAGACGAAGTAGACATGGTCCAGGTCGCCGGGCGCAGCCTGCGCGAGCGTGTCAGCCAGCGTCTCCGACACCTCGGTGGTGAAGAACGAGGTGTGCGCATAGGCGATGGTGTCGAGCTGCGCCTTGATCGCCTCGATCACGCGCGGATGGGCGTGGCCAAGGCAGGAGACGGCCGCGCCGCCCGAGGCGTCGAGATAGCGCCGGCCTTCGCTGTCGATCAGTTCGATCCCCTGCCCGGCGACGGCAACGGGCAGCTTCTGGCGCGGATTGCGATGGAATACGTGGGTCATGGTGGTGTGGAGGTGGTGCCAGCAATTTCCTCGCAGTATAAGTATGAGTCCGCCAGATACGCAACAATTGTTTCATTCCAATCTTAGGCGCGCCTGCGCTGATGTTCGCCTGGCGCAAACAACCCGAAAACAAGCTCACCAAGAACCACGTGAAACAATTGTTTCAGACACCCCACCTCACCTGCGAGGACTCCGCTTCACACCGCCTGGCGCGACTTGTCCGCCGCCCGCCGCCGCGGCGCCCGCGTTGAGCCGGATGCCGCCTCACCCTGCGCTCCGTCTTCCAGCGCCTCCACAATCGCAATCAGGTAAGCAGGCCCGCCATCCCCAGGCCGCCGGCTCAGCGATGTCGTCACCTTGGTCCACACCGTCGAACCATCGGGCCGGATAAAGCGCTTCTTCAGCGTATAGGTCTCCACCTCTCCCTTCAGCAGCCTCTGGTACAGCACCAGGTTCGCGTCCAGGTCTTCCGCGACCGTCAGTTCCTGGAAGGTGCGCTGCGACAGCGCGGCGTTGTCATAGCCAAGGATCTCGCACAGCTTGCGGTTGGCGCGCAGCCAGTGGCCGTTCAGGTCGACGTGCGCAATGCCCACCGCCGCCTGCTCGAAGGTGGAGCGGAAGCGCTCCTCGCTGTCGCGGTGCGCGGCCTCGACGCGCTTCTGGTCGGTGACGTCCTGCGACGCGCCCACCATGGTCAGCGCGTTGCCGTGCTCGTCCAGCGTGACCTCGCCTTCCTCGTGGATATCGCGGTGGCTGCCGTCGGGCAGCGTGATGCGGTAGTCGACGCGGTACGGCGCCTTGTCGACGACGGCGGCGCGGATGGCGGCCTGCACGCGCGGGCGGTCGTCCTCGACGATCGACGACAGGTAGCGGTCCATGGTCACCTTGAACGCCTGCGGTGCCCAGCCGAAGATGCGATAGGCCTCGTCGGTCCAGGCGCAGTCGTCGGTCTGGATGTTCCAGTACCAGCCGCCCAGGTGCGCGATCTCCTGCGCCTTGGCCAGCAGCGCCTCGTTCTGCCGCAGCGCGGCCTCGGCGCGGCGGCGTTCGGTGATGTCGAGGCTGACGCCGATCATCTTCACCGGGCGCTGGTCAAAATCGCGCACCAGCGTGGCCCGCGACGAGATCCAGCGCGTGGTGTCCTCGTGTACCACGCGGAACTCCCACTCGTGCATCTCCTGCGCGCCCAGCGTGCGCTCAAGCACTTCGCGCAGGCGCGACACGTCGGCTGGATGCACGCAGGCCCAGAAGTCGTCCATGTTGCGGATATGGCGGCCGAACAGCGTGACGTCGTTGGACGAGTACGTGAGGGCGTCGGTCAGCACGTTCCATTCCCACGTGACGATGCCCGAGACCTCCTGCGCGAACTTCATCCGCGCCTCGCTTTCCATGATCTCGGCCAGGTGCTTCTGGCGCAGTTCCTTGATGTGCGGGTCGGAGGCCGTGCTCGCCTCGAGGTCGGCGATGGCCTGCTCGCCGTAGCGCAGCCACAGCCAGTTGACGCCCAGGAAGCGCGCCAGTGCCAGCAGCCGCTCGTACTCGATCTCGCCGCCGCGGGTCCACTTGTGCACCGCCGACGGCGATACCGAGAGCGCCTCGGCCACCTGCTTGAGCATGATCCTTTTGCCTTCCAGCACCCCCTTCAGGCGCGTGGCAAAAGTGTCTTCGGTCATGGGCATCCCCTCCACTATTTTTCAACCGATGGTGAATTGAGTAACTCGAACCTTACACCATCACCGTAAATCGCGCGAATTGATAGCGTACAACAATCTAAACATCGAAGCTAATTAATTTTCCCATATTGCAGGCCGCCCGCTCTCCTCACTAGACTTCGTCTCACATCACCTACAGTAATTTAATTAACTGCTGGTAAATCGACAGGCAACCAAACAAACCGAGTAAATCGAGGAGACACCCCATGGAAGCTACTGCCGCCCCCGTCTGCAGCACGACCCCGCTGGCCTACACTCTGCCGGCGCACTACTACACCTCGCCGGACATCTTCGAGCATGAAAAGAAGACCATCTTCGCGCGCAGCTGGGTGTGCGTGATGCACAAGAGCCAGGTGGCCGAGAACAACCAGTACGCCACGGTGAAAGTGGCCGGCGAGAACGTGCTCGTGGTGCGCGGCCGCGACGGCGTGCTGCGCGCCTTCTACAACGTCTGCCCGCACCGCGCCCACGAGCTGTTCGCGGACGGCGCCGGCAAGGCGAAGAACGTGATCACCTGCCCGTACCACGCCTGGTCGTTCGGCCTGGACGGCAAGCTGATCCATGTGCGCAATGCCGAGAACGTGCCAGGCTTCTGCAAGGACAACGCCGGCCTGACGCCGGTGCGCGTCGAGGAGTTCTGCGGGCTGGTCTTCGTCAACCTCGACATGGACGCGAAGCCGCTGGCCGAGCTGGCCGCCGGCCTGAACGATGAAATCCGCGCCCGCTGCCCGGACGTCGACAAGCTGGTGCCCGCGTACAAGCTCACCTACGAGATGAAGGCCAACTGGAAGGTGGTGGTCGACAACTACCTGGAATGCCTGCACTGCCAGACCGCGCACCCGGCGCTGGTCGAGTCGATCCACATGGAGACCTACAAGCACGAAGTGCGCGGCCTCTACACCAGCCAGGTCGGCCAGACGCACTCGGGCAGCGACGCCTTCACCTATGACAGCGACGCCCCCAACACCGACTTCGCCGCCTACTGGCTGTGGCCCAACGTCACGCTGAACGTGCTGCCGGGCGACGGCAACTATGGCGTGTTCTACATGTTCCCGGTGGATGCCGACACCACCATCCAGCACTTCGAGTTCTACTTCCGCGACAGCACGCCCACGGTCGAGCAGGAACAGCTGATCGAGTACTACAAGAACGTGCTCAAGCCGGAAGACCTCAGCATTGTCGAATCGGTGCAGCGCGGCCTGAAGTCGCGCGGCTACCGCAACGGGCAGGGCCCGCTGCTGGTCACCGACGACAAGACTTCCGCCATCGGCGAGCACGGCGTGCAGCACTTCCAGCAGATGGTGCTCGACGCCCTGGCCGCCTGAAAACGAACAACCGAACCGGAACCGCAGCAATGATCCAGACCCAGCTCTATATCGACGGCCAGTGGCAGTCGCCCATCGACCAAGGCACGCGCACCATCCTCAGCCCGGCCGACGAGTCCGTGATCGCCCAGGCCGCCGAAGCCACCCGCGCCGATGCGCGCCTGGCCATCGCCGCTGCGCGCAAGGCCTTCGACGGCCCGTGGCGCCAGACGACCATCCGTGACCGCGCCAGGCTGCTGAACAAGATCGCCGAACTGATCGACCGCGACGCCGAGAAGCTCGCCCAGCTGGAATCGCTCAACACCGGCAAGACGCTGACCGAGAGCCGTACCGACATGGGCGATATCGCCGCCACCTTCCGCTACTTCGCGGGGCTGGTCGCATCCGAGTCGGGCGCCGTCAACGAAGCCCCGCACCATGTGATCAGCCGCACCCTGCGCGAGCCCGTCGGCGTGTGCGGCCTGATCACGCCGTGGAACTACCCCCTGCTGCAGGCCGCGTGGAAGATCGCGCCCGCGCTGGGCGCCGGCAATACCGTGGTGATCAAGCCCAGCAACCTGACGCCGCTGACCACGCACCACTTCACGCAACTGGTGGCCGAGCTGGACCTGCCGCCGGGCGTGTTCAACCTGGTAACCGGCGGTGCCGAAGTGGGCGCGGAGCTGGCTGAAAGCCTCGACGTGGACCTGGTGTCCTTCACCGGTGGCGCCTACGCCGGCGAAAGCATCATGAAGGCCGCCACCGGCAACTTCAAGCGCATCGGCCTGGAGCTGGGCGGCAAGAACCCGAACATCGTCTTTGCCGATGCCGACCTGGACGTCGCGGTCGACTACGCGCTCAACGCCGCGTTCTTCCACGCCGGGCAGGTCTGCTCCGCCGGCTCGCGCCTGATGATCGAAGACAGCATCTATGATGCATTCATCAGCCGGCTGGCCGAGCGCCTGCCGCGCATCGTGATCGGCAACGGCTTCCATGCCGAAACGCAGATGGGCCCGGTGCAGTCGGCGCAACAGCACGAGAAGATTCTGGGCATGGTGCAGGCCGGCATCGCCGAGGGCGCACGCCTGGTCCATGGCGGCAAGCGGCCGGCGGGGGACGTGTTCAAAAAGGGCTATTGGCTGGAACCGACGCTGCTGGCCGACGTGACGGCAGAGATGAAGATTGCGAAGGAGGAGATTTTCGGGCCGGTGATCACGGCCGAGCGTTTCCGCTCCGAGGAAGAGGCGCTGCGTGCCGCCAACGACACCCCGTACGGCCTGGCCGGCGCGGTCTGGACCCGCGACCTGGACAAGGCCAACCGGATGTCGCGCGGCCTGCGCTTCGGCACGGTGTGGGTCAACGACTACCACCCGTACTTCCCGGAAGCGCCGTGGGGCGGCTACAAGGCGAGCGGCATCGGCCGCGAGCTGGCCCGCATCGGCCTGGACGAATACACCGAACTGAAGCACAGCTATATCAACCTCGCGCCGAAGGCGATGGGTTGGTTCGGAGCGTAAGCACCCCGGCTGGCTTACTTCGCAATCCCGTGCGCGGCGGCCGCCCCATCAAGGCCGCCACGCACGGCGTCAAGCAAACAAGGAGATTGCACCATGCAGGCAATCCATGAGTACGACTACATCATCGTCGGCGCGGGATCGGCCGGCTGCGTGCTGGCCGCGCGGCTGACCGAGGATGCCGATGTCTCGGTGCTGCTGCTGGAAGCCGGCGGCCCCGACTGGCGCCTGGACTGGCGCACGCAGATGCCGGCCGCGCTGGCGTATCCGCTGCAGGGCACCACCTACAACTGGGCCTACGTGACCGAGCCCGAGCCGCATATGAACAACCGGCGCATGACGCAGGGCCGCGGCAAGGGGCTGGGTGGTTCGTCGCTGATCAACGGCATGGTCTATATCCGCGGCAACGCGATGGACTACGACGGCTGGGCAGAAAACAGGTCGCTGGAGAACTGGAGCTACGCCGACTGCCTGCCCTACTTCCGCAAGGCCGAGACCTACGACAAGGGCGCCAACGACTACCACGGCGGCAACGGCCCGCTGCACGTGACCACGCCCAAGGCGGATATCAGCCCGCTGTTCCGCGCCTTTATCAAGGCCGGCGAGCAGGCCGGCTACGGCCAGACCGACGACCTGAACGGCTACCGGCAGGAAGGCTTCGGCCCGATGGACCGCACCACCACCGCGCGCGGGCGCCGCTGCAGCACCTCGCTGGCCTACCTCGACCAGGCCAAGGACCGGCCTAACCTGACCGTGCATACGCGTGCGCTGGCGGACCGCATCCTGTTCTCGGGACAGCGCGCCATCGGCGTCTCGTACATGCAGGGCGACCATGTGCGCGAAGCCCGCGCGCGCCGGGAAGTGATCGTCAGCAATGGCGCGATCGCCTCGCCGCAACTGCTGCTGCGCTCGGGCGTGGGCAATGCCGACGAGCTGCGCGCCTTCGGCATCGACACGGTGGCAGACCTGAGGGGCGTCGGCGAGAACCTGCAGGACCACCTGGAGATGTACCTGCAGTATGAATGCACCAAGCCCGTGTCGCTGTACCCGGCGCTGAAGTGGTGGAACAAGCCGGCCATCGGCATCGAGTGGTACCTGCGCGGCACCGGCATCGCCGCGTCGAACCACTTCGAGGCGGGCGGCTTTATCCGCAGCAGCGACGACTTCGCCTGGCCCAACCTGCAGTACCACTTCATCCCGCTGGCGATGAACTACGACGGCAGCAACCCGGTGCAGTCGCATGGCTTCCAGTGCCATGTGGGCTCGATGCGCTCGCCCAGCACCGGTTTTGTCAAGCTGGCCAGCCGCGATCCGCGCGTAAAGCCGCGCCTGCTGTTCAACTACATGGCGCACGACGTCGACTGGCGCGAGTTCCGCGCCGCGGTGCGCCTGACGCGCGAGATCATCGGCCAGCAGGCGCTGGACCAGTTCCGCGGCCGCGAGATCAAGCCCGGCATGATGGTCCAGAGCGACGCCGAGATCGACGCCTTCGTGCGCGAGCATGCCGAGACCGCACTGCATCCCTCTTGCACCTGCAAGATGGGCGACGCCTCCGACCCGATGGCCGTGGTGGACAACCAGGGCCGGGTGCACGGGCTGTCGGGCCTGCGCGTGGTCGATGCTTCGATCATGCCGAAGATCATCACCGGCAACCTGAACGCGCCCACGATCATGATGGCCGAGAAGCTGGCCGACGTGATCCGCGGCCGGGCGCCACTGCAACGCTCGACGGCGCCTTACTACAAGGCCACCCCCGCGGGCAGCGCCACGCACGCGAACGCGGCAAGGCAACAGCCGCCCGCCGCGCGAATGCCGATGCCGATGCCTGCCTGATACGGCGGCGCGGCGCCCGGGTTTCCCAACCAGATCCCTGACTGCGGCACACCTGCTGCCGGGACCAACATCCCGGCGGGCAGCGTGCGCCCGGTTGACGCGTCGCGCCCTCACACCACAAAGCCGGCTCCATAACAAACCCAGACCGGCTGCAAGGAGGAGACTTCCATGCTGCGCAAAAGCTTTGCTTCACGACGCGCCCTGCAAGGCGCGCTGCCCCTGATGCTGTGCCAGGCGCTGGCCGCGCAAGCGCAGACGACCGACGATGCTGCAACCACGCTGGCCGTCGCGCCGGTGCCGCAGGTCACTGCTACCGTGCCCCCCGCCGAGGCGGCTGCGCCGTCGCCGCTGACGGCCAACATGACCCTGACCTCGCAATACGTCTCGCGCGGCTTCCGCCAGACCTGGGGCAAGCCTGCGGTGCAGGGCGGCATCGACTACGCCCACCCGAGCGGCTTCTCCGCCGGCACCTGGATGTCGAGCATCAGCGACAAGTTCATCGAGGGCGGCACGGTCGAATGGGACCTGTATGCGGGCTATACGGGCACCGCCGGCGACTTCGTCTACGCCGGCCAGATCTATTACTACCTGTACCCCGGCGCGAAGCTGCAGTACGCGCAGACCAAGTACAACTACGGCGAGGCCGTGGCATCGCTGACCTACAAGTGGTTCAATGTCAAGTACTGGCTGACCTACACCCGCGACTACTTCGGGTATAACAGCGCCTCGCTGCTGAGCGGCAACGACCTGCACAGCCGCGGCTCGGGCTACCTGGACATCAACGGCACCTTCGACCTCGGCCACGGCGTCTCGCTGCTGCTGCACTACGGCCAGGAGCGCGTGCGCAACTTTGCCGCCTACAGCTTCCGCGACGTGCGCGTGGCGGTGTCCAAGGCCTTCGAGGGCGGCTGGACGCTGACCGGCGCCTATACCCGCGGCTGGGGACGCACCAACGTCTACGACAACTACACCACCGGGGCGCTGGATTCGTCCGGCAACCCTTCCGTTTCCAACCCGCTGAAAAGCACGTTCCTGGTCTCGCTGACCAAGACGTTCTGACGGCAATCCTCAACCGCTGTTTTACCGCTTCTTACCACCATGGCCTCCCTGGGTCTTACCGACGCGACCGGACTTGTCGGCGTTGCCGCCTACGTTGCCGCGCATTTTGCCGTGCAGGTCCTGCACAAATCCCCGACCGGCAAGCTGGCCGTCGTCCTCAACGTGATCGGGCCGAGCTGCATCCTGGTCTCGCTGACCGGCGCCTTCAACCTGGCGTCGTTCCTGACCCAGTGCTTCTGGCTGGGGCTGACGCTGGTGGGGTGGTGGCGCAACCGGCGGGCAGGACGGCCGGTGGTGGAAACGCTGGGCGGCCCGCGGCCGGGACAGCCTGCGCAGCAGTAACCGGGAGGTGGCCGGCGCAGGCCGCAACGCGATTAATCTTCCGTTGCCTTGGCGCAGAGCCGCTCCTATACTCACTCGAAACACCAATAGTAATGTAATTAACCCTTGGTGAATCACTCAAGAAACCGGAAGCCGCAAGACCTGCAATTGGCCGCGTGGCAACCCGGGATGACAACAGGAGACAAGGATGAGAAACGCCCGCAGAATCCCCGACAGACATTCCCGACCGTCGTAACCGACCGGCAGGCAGTACCCCTCAAGTACCTACCCAGACCGCAGACGGCAGACCGTGACGGAGCCCCGCTCCAGACAAAACGGCAACCCGGGAAGCAAGGAGACAATCGTGTATTCACAGAAAGACGCGCTGTCGATCGGCGCGCAGGCGCCGCTCGCCCCTGCCCAGCAGCAGACACAGCCAACCCAAACCCATGAACTGCAGCGCACGCTGACCTGGAAGGATGCCTTCTGGGTCACCAGCGGCGTGCCCGCGGGCGTGCTCTTCACCATCGGCGGCGTGTCCGCCACCATTGGCAACCCGGCGTGGGTGATCTGGATCATCGCCATCCTGGTCGGCTTTGCGCAGTGCTTCGTCTATGCCGAGATCTCGGGCCTGTATCCGCACAAGTCCGGTGGCGCCTCGGTGTATGGCGCGCTCGGCTGGGTGCGCTACAGCAAGTTCGTCGCGCCGGTCTCGGTGTGGTGCAACTGGGTGGCCTGGTCGCCGATGCTGGCGCTGGGCACCAGCCTCGCCGCCGGCTATATGCTGAGCGCGCTGTTCCCGCCCGATTCGGTGATCAACACCTGGCAGCTGACGCTGGTTGACCTGGGCTTCGTCAGCAAGGGCCTGACGCTGCGGGTGAACTCCACCTTTATCCTGGCCACGGCGTTCCTGCTGATCACGTTCAAGCTGCAGCACAGCGGCGCTTCGGCCGCGGCCACCACGCAGCGCATCCTGGGCATCGCCTCGCTGACGCCGCTGGTGGTGATCGCGCTGGTGCCGCTCTTTACCGGCGACATGCCGTCCACCAACTTCCTGCCGCTGCTGCCGCTGACGCACGATGCCGCCGGCGCCGCGGTGCTGGGCGGCTGGAATGCCGCCGGCATCAGCACAGCGATGGGCGCGATGTTCCTGGCGTGCTGGTCGACCTTCGGCTTCGAGACCGCGGTCTGCTACACCCGCGAATTCAAGGATCCGCAGAAAGACACGTTTAAGGCGATCTTCTGGTCCGGCGTGCTGTGCCTGTTCATGTTTATCGCGGTGCCGATCGCGTTCCAGGGCTCGCTGGGTCTGTCGGGCATGCTGGCCCCGGCCATCGTCGACGGCTCCGGCGTGGGCGCGGCCATGGCCAAGTTTGTCGGCGGCGGCGCGGTGGTGTTCAACGTGATCGTGGTGATGCTGGTGCTGGCGATCCTGCTGATCGTGATGACCTCGATGATGGGCTCGTCGCGCACGCTGTACCAGGCCTCGCTCGACGGCTGGCTGCCGCGCTACCTCTCGCACGTCAACGAGCACGGTTCGCCGACGCGCGCGATGTGGACGGACCTGGTGTTCAACCTGTTCCTGCTGCTGATGTCGAACTACATGGCGGTGCTGTCCATCAGCAACGTCTGCTACATGATCTTCGTGTTCCTGAACCTGCAGTCGGGCTGGATCCACCGCATGGACCGTCCGGACTGGGCCCGCCCGTACAAGTGCAAGAACTGGCTGCTGGCGCTGGGCGCGTTCTTCGGGTTCTTCGACCTGGCCTTCGTCGGCGCCGGCGCCAACTTCCAGGGCGAGCACACGCTGCGCAACGGCCTGATCGCCGCGCTGCTGATCGTGCCGGTGTTCGTGTACCGCCACTACATCCAGGACAAGGGCCGGTTCCCCGAGTCGATGCGACGCGACATGGAGCTGCCCAATGCCCGCGCCGGCGTGCTGCCCTACGTGGCGCTGATGGTCGGCGGGCTGGTGGTGTGGATTGCCGCCAAGCTGACGGTGATCACCTGACGGCCTTTGGCAGGCCGGCGCCCGTGCCGGCCTGCCCTCCCTTCCCGATTTCCCTGAATTTCCGAGGTACCGCCATGACTGACACGCTCCGCGTACGCGTCGGCCGCGTCGAGCCGCTGGCCGCCGGCATCAAGCGCTTCACCCTGCAACCCTGCGACGACGGCGCGATGCCGGCCTTCGACAGCGGCAGCCACGTGGTCGTCCATATGGACGGCGGCCGGCTGCGCAACGCCTACTCGCTGACCAGCGCACTGGACAACCCGGCGCACTACCAGATCGCCGTGCGTCTGGAAGAAGCCTCGCGCGGCGGCTCGCGCTATATGCACGAGCAGGTAAGCGAAGGCGACGAGCTGCACATCGGCGCACCGGCCAACCTGTTCGGCCTGGACCACGGCGCCGGCCGCCACCTGCTGATCGCCGGCGGCATCGGCATCACGCCGTTCATGACGCATATCCAGGCGCTGGCGGCGCGCGGTGCCGAGTTCGAACTGCACTATTGCTTCCGCAATACGCAATCCGCCGCCTTTCTCGACGTGCTGCCGGCAACGCTGCAGCCGGGCCAGCTCCACCTGTATGAGAGCGATACCGGCACCCTGCTCGACATCGCCGCTCTGCTGGCCACGCAGCCTGCCGATACGCACGTCTATGTGTGCGGCCCGGCCCCGCTGAACGATGCCGTGGTCAATGCCGCGCGCGCCGCGCGCTGGGATGCGGGGCGCATCCACTTCGAGCAGTTCCGCAATGAGGTGGATGCCACCGGCGGCGCGTTTGAGGCGGTGCTGCAGAAGCGTGGCGTCACGCTGCAGGTCGGCGCGGATGAGTCGCTGCTGCGCGCGATCGAGAAGGCCGGCGTCAAGGTCGACTGCATGTGCCGGGAGGGCATCTGCGGCTCGTGCGAGACCGCCATCCTGGAGGGTGAGGCGGACCATCGCGACCAGTACCTGTCAGATGCGGAGAAGGCGGCGCAAAAAACCATGATGCTGTGCGTGTCGCGCTGCAAGGGGCAGAGGCTGGTGCTGGATCTGTAAGCAGGCTCGCCTGAATATTTGCAACCTTTTGGTTGCGCTTTCCCATCCGGTCTCCTAACATGCAACCACAGCGTTGCCTATCAACCCACACAGGAGACCGGCCATGCCTTCCCCAGCCGACCGCATCGAACGCAGCGTATTGATAGAAGCCCCCTTGGCGCGCGTCTGGCACGCGCTTTCCGACGCCGACACCTTCGGTAGCTGGTTCGGCGTCAAATTCGACGGTGGCGCCCGTTTCGAGCCCGGCCAGCGCGCCGTCGGCAGCGTGACCTACCCCGGCTATGAATACCTGAAGTTCGACGTCCAGGTAGAGCGCGTGGAGCCGCAGAAACTATTGTCCTGGCGCTGGCACCCGGCGCCGATGGAGCGCGATCGCGATTACTCGGCCGAGCCGACCACGCTGGTGGTGTTCGAGCTGAAGGAAGTCGAAGGCGGCACGCTGCTGACCGTGGTCGAATCCGGTTTCGACCAGATTCCGGCCGAACGCCGCGATGAGGCCTTCCGCATGAACAGCGGCGGTTGGGACGGGCAGGTGGAAAATATCCGAAAGCATGTCACCGGCGCAGCCTGACGCCCCTTCTCCCGCCACGCTGGATACTGCCGGCCTGCGCGATTCGGCCGCGGTGTTCGCCGCGCTGGGCGACGAGACCCGCCTGCGGCTGGTAGCGGCGCTGTGCGCCGGCGGCGCGATGTCGATCGCGCAACTGACCGCGGGTAGCGCCATGACGCGGCAGGCGGTCACCAAGCACCTGGAGGTCCTGTCGCAGGTGGGGCTAGTGCGGGACAGCAAGGCCGGTCGCGAACGGCTGTGGCAGTTCGAGCCGGCGCAACTCGACGCCGCGCGGCGCTCGCTGGAGGCGATCGGGCGGCAATGGGACCATGCGCTGATGAAGCTGAAGCTGGCGGTGGAGCAAGAGCACTAAGACGCCCAGCCTTGCGCGCCGGCAATGGACACTGGATCACACGCCGCTATACTGAGAGCCCGCCCATCACAGCAACTCGCAGGCAGGCGCAGCCAGGGCCGCGCCGTCCTGCCGGAGAGGAAGCTCGCAGTGGCTGACCAAGACCTGGCAAGGCTGAAAATCGACCGGAGCGCCACCGCTGCAGCCGGCGCCCGCATCCGTCCACGGCGCAGATGGCTACGCTATGCGGCCGTCGCGCTGGTCCTGCTCGCCGTCATCGGCATCGCCATCCGGCTGGCCGGGCCGCAGGCGGTGCAGACGACCACCGCTACCTCCGCCTATCCCACACAAAACTTCACGCTGCTCAACGCCACCGGCTATGTCGTGCCGCAGCGCAAGGCGGCGGTCGCCTCCAAGGCGCAGGGCCGGCTGGAATGGCTGGGCGTGCTGGAGGGCTCGCGCGTAAAGAAGGATGAGATCATCGCCCGGCTCGAGAGCAAGGACGTGGAGGCCACGTTCGCGCAGGCCCAGGCGCAGGTGAAGGTGGCGCAGGCCAACCTGGAGCTGCAGCAAGCCGAGCTCCGCGACGCTGAAGTCAACCTGCGCCGCTCCGAGATCCTGATCGTGCCCAATGCGATCTCGCGCAACCAGTACGACGCCGACGTGGCGCGGTACCACAAGGCGCGCGCGTCGATCAACAGTTCGCGCGCATCGATCGCGTCGGCGCAGGCCAATGCGCGCGCCGCCGAAGTGGCGGTGGGACAGACCGTGATCCGCGCGCCGTTCGACGGCGTGGTGCTGGTCAAGCATGCCAATGTGGGCGACAACATCACGCCGTTCTCGGCCGCCGCCGACACCAAGGGCGCGATCGTGACCATCGCCGACATGGAAACGCTGGAGGTGGAAGCCGACGTCGCCGAATCCAATATCGGCAAGATCCGCGCCGACCAGCCGTGCGAGCTGCTGCTCGATGCACTGCCGGGGCTGCGGCTGGCGGGGCAGGTATCGCGCATCGTGCCGACGGTGGACCGTTCCAAGGCCACGGTGCTGGTCAAGGTGCGCTTTGTCGACCGCGATGCGCGCGTGCTGCCGGACATGAGCGCCAAGATCGCCTTCCTGTCGCGCGCGGCCACGGCGCAGGATCGCCAGCCCATGGTGGCGGTGCAGCCTGCCGCCGTGGTCACGCGCGACGGCCGGAAAGTGGCCTATGTGGTGAAGGACGGCAAGGCCCACGAAGTGCAGGTGAAGACCGGCGACAAGCTCGGCGAGCTGGTCGCCGTGCAGGGCGTCAAGCCTGGCGACGTGCTGGTGCTGTCGCCAGGCGACAAGATCGGCGACGGCGACCGCGTGGCGCCGGCCAAGCCATGACGGTGGCGGCATGAACGCCCCCTCGCTGCCTCCTGCCGTCACGCCGCTGGTGCAGATCAGCCACGTCGCCAAGTCCTACCGCCGCGGCGTCCAGACCGTGCCGGTGCTGACCGATATCTCGCTCGAAATCGGCGAAGGCGAGTTCGTCGCGCTGATGGGGCCATCCGGCTCGGGCAAGAGCACGCTGCTGAACCTGATCGCCGGCATCGACCGGCCCGACAGCGGCACGCTGCGTGTGGCCGGGCTCGACATCACCCAGTTGCCCGAGGCCACGCTGGCCGAATGGCGCGCCGCCAATGTCGGCTTTATCTTCCAGTTCTACAACCTGATGCCGGTGCTGACCGCGTTCGAGAACGTGGAACTGCCGCTGATGCTGACCGGCCTGCCGCGCGCGGAACGGCGCGCGCGCGTGGAGCTGGTGCTGGGCATGGTCAACCTGTCCGACCGCATGAGCCACTACCCGTCGGAGCTGTCCGGCGGCCAGCAGCAGCGCGTGGCGATCGCGCGCGCGCTGATCACCGACCCGACGCTGATCGTCGCCGACGAACCCACCGGCGACCTCGACCGTACCTCGGCCGCGGAAATCCTGGCGATGATGCAGCGGCTCAATGCCGATGTCGGCAAGACCATCATCATGGTCACGCACGATGCGCATGCGGCGGCCGCGGCGGGCTCGCTGGTGCACCTGGAGAAGGGAGAGCTGATCCGTGGCCAGGTTGCCTGACTGCTCATGTACGCGCTCAAGCTGATTGCCCGCAATGCGCTGCGGCACAAGCTGCGCACTGCACTGACGGTGTTCGGGCTGGTGATCGCGGTGCTGGCGTTCGGGCTGCTGCAGACCGTGATCGATGCCTGGTACGCGGGCGCCTCCGCCGCGTCCAGCGCGCGGCTGGTGACGCGCAATGCGATCTCGCTGGTGTTCCCGCTGCCGCTCAGCTACGAGAACCGCATCAAGGGCGTCGAGGGCGTGACCATGGTGGCGCGCTCCAACTGGTTCGGCGGCGTCTACCGCGATCCCAAGAATTTCTTCGCGCAGTTCGCGGTGTCGGACAACTACCTTGATCTCTACCCCGAGTTCATCGTGCCCGAGCAGCAGCGCGCGGACTTCCGGCGCGACCGCAAGGGCGCCTTGGTCGGGCGCCAGCTGGCGGACCAGTTCGGCTTCAAGATCGGCGACGTTATCCCGATCAAGGGCACCATCTACCCCGGCACCTGGGAGTTCGTGGTGCGCGGCATCATGGACGGCCGCGACGAAAGCATCATCACGCGCCAGATGGTGTTCCACTGGGAGTACCTGAACGAGACCGTGCGCAAGCGCACCGCGCGCCAGGCCGACCAGGTCGGGGTCTATGTGCTCGGCGTGGACAACCCGGACAACACCGCCGCGATCTCGCGCAATGTCGACGCCGTGTTCCGCAACTCGCTGGCCGAGACCCTGACCGAGACCGAGCAGGCCTTCCAGCTCGGCTTTGTCGCCATGTCCAACCAGATCATTGCTGCAATCCGCGTGGTCTCCTACGTGGTGATCCTGATCATCATGGCGGTGATGGCCAACGCCATGGCGATGAGCGCGCGCGAGCGCACCGTGGAGTACGCCACGCTCAAGGCGCTCGGATTCGGGCCGGGCTTCCTGGCGATACTGGTGTTTGGCGAATCGCTGGCGATCTGCGTGGTCGGCGGCGCGCTCGGCATGCTGGCCACGCCGCCAATGGCCACGGCGTTCAAGCAGGCGGTGGGCGGCGTGTTCCCGGTGTTCACGGTGTCGCCGCAAACCATGCAGCTGCAGGCGGCCTGCGCGCTGGCGGTGGGGATCTTTGCCGGCATCGTGCCCGCGGTGCAGGCCGCGCGCGTGCGCATCGTCGAAGGCCTGCGGGCCATCGGCTAGCGGAGTGTGCCCGTGGCGATCCCGCTGACCTATATCGCGCGCAACCTGTGGGCCCGGCGCCTGACCACGGCGCTGACCGCGGGCGGGCTGGCGCTGGTGGTCTTTGTCTTCGCCACCATGCTGATGCTGGACGCGGGCCTGAAGAAGACGCTGGTCACCACCGGCGAGCAGAACAACGTAGTGGTGATCCGCAAGGGCGCCGAGACCGAGATCCAGAGCGCGGTCAACCGCGACCAGGCCAGCATCATGGAAATGCACCCGGCGGTGGCGATGAGCGGCACCGGCCAGCCGCTGGCTTCGCGCGAGGCGGTGGTGCTGATCTCGCTCACGAAGGCCAGCACCGGGCAGCCCTCCAACGTGGTGATCCGCGGCATCTCGCCGCAGGGCATGGACCTGCGCCCGCAGGTGAAGCTGGTGGCCGGCCGTATGTTCAAGCCGGGCTCGTCCGAGATTATCGCCGGCAGCAGCATTGCCGGCGGCTTTGCCGGCGTGCAGATCGGCGAGCACCTGCGCTTTGCCCAGCGCGACTGGACCGTGGTCGGCCACTTCGACGCCGGCGGCAGCGGCTTCGATTCCGAGATCTGGGGTGACGTGGACCAGCTGATGCAGTCGTTCCGGCGCAATACGTATTCGTCGATGGTGGTGCGGCTGGTGGATACGGCGCTGTTCGATCGCTTTCGCGCCGATATCGACGTCGACCCGCGGCTGGCGGACGAGGCCAAGCGCGAGCAGACCTTCTACAGCGACCAGTCCAAGGCGCTGTCCAAATTTATCAATATCCTGGGCTTTACGCTGTCCACCATTTTCTCGATCGCCGCGATGATCGGCGCGATGATCACCATGTATGCCTCGGTAGCCAACCGCGTGGCGGAGATCGGCACGCTGCGCGCGCTCGGCTTCAAGCGCGCCAATGTGCTGGTGGCCTTTCTGATCGAAGCGGCGCTGCTGGGGCTGGTGGGCGGCGTGGCGGGGCTGGCATGCGCGGCGCTGATGCAGTTCGCGTCGTTTTCGACCACCAATTTCCAGACCTTCTCCGATTTGTCGTTCCGCTTCATCCTGACGCCGGGCATTGCGCTGCAGACGCTGGCCTTCTCGATGGCGATGGGGCTGGTGGGAGGCTTCCTGCCGGCGGTACGGGCGGCGAGGATGAATATCGTGGATGCGTTGCGGGCGCGGTAGGGTACGCTGGCCGCCCATCCTTTCCTTGCCTTCTTCCCCCTGTCCGACTACAACCCCTAGTGATGCATGCTTCCCGTCAGGCATCGCTGGCGGCCAGTGCGCACCCGGCACGGCCAGCGGCGCTTCACCGCAGCACTCTCAGCCAGGACGCCCCCGATGAATCTCGACCTGCTGGCCTCATTGCTGACCGCCGTCGTCGTGCTGCTGATCGGCACGTTGGTCAACCGCAGCGTAGGCGTGCTGTCGCGCTACAACATCCCGGACCCGGTCACCGGCGGCCTGCTGTTCGCGATCGTGGCATCGCTCGCCGTGGCGGGAACGGGTTTCCGCGTGGTGATCGATCCCGGCATGAAGCCGGTGCTGCTGCTGATGTTCTTCGGCGGCGTGGGGCTGGGCGCCGACCTGCGCATGCTCAAGCGCGGCGGCAAGGCGCTGGTGATTTTCCTGATCATCCTGCTGCCGTATATCCTGGTGCAGAACGCGGTGGGCGTGGCCATGGCAAAGGCGCTCGACCTGCATCCGATCTTCGGGCTGGTGAGCGGCTCCATCACGCTGGTGGGCGGCCACGGCACCGGCGCGGCGTATGCCGAGCGCTTTGCCGAGGTCAACAACCTGCAGGCAGTGATGGACCTGTCGATGACCGTGGCCACCATCGGCCTGATCGTCGGCGGCATCATCGGTGGCCCGGTGGCGCAATACCTGATCTCGCACTACAAACTGCGCTCGACCGCGCGCGAGGCCGGCGACACCGAAGAAGAAGCCGCCGCGATCTCGCCCATCACCACGGTCGGCGCGCTGGCGGCGCTGGCCGGCATGCTGGCCGCGGTGATCGGCGGGCGCTGGATCGCCGCGCATATGCCGGCCGGGCCCATCACCATCCCCGGCTTCCTGTGGTGCATGATGCTCGGCATCGCCATCCGCAACCTGCTGCCTTTTATCGGCCTGCGCTTTGACGACCGCGCCACCGACCTGATCACCAATGTCTGCCTGTCGCTGTTCCTGGTGATGACCATGATGGCGCTGGACCTGGCTGAAGTGGCGCTGTCCGCCGGGCCCTTCCTGCTGATCATCGCGATGCAGGTGGTGTTCATCATCCTCTATGTGGTGCTGGTGTGCTTCCGCTTCATGGGACGCGACTACGAGGCGGCGGTGACCTCGGCCGCCTTTATCGGCTTCAACATGGGATCGACGGCCACCGCCATGGCCAATATGCGCGCCATCACCGCCCGTTACGGGCCAGCGCCGACCAGCTACCTGATCACGCCGCTGGCGGGCGCGTTCTTCGTCGACCTGATGAACGCGTTCGTGCTGACCATGATGCTGGCCTTGCCGCTGGTCGGAGGCTGACATGCGCCGCGCCTTCTTCGCCATCCTGTTCGCGCTGCTGGCTTCGGCCTGGCTGGCAGGCTGCGGCGGCGGACCGCCCGCCGAAGGCATCCGCACCGGCCTGGACGAGCGCCTGGCGCAGGCGCTGCCGCCGGGCACGGTGCAGTTGGTCGGCATCGACCGGCGCGGTTCGCAGTCCGACACCAAGGCGCCGACCGGCGAGACGCGCCGGGTGGTGTATTTCGATGCGGAGCTCAAGCTGCTGCGCGACTATGACTTCGGCGCCTGGGATTCGCCCGGGGTGGCCGGCCTGGTGTCGGCGCTGGGCGCGGGTCCGCGCGGCATCAGCGGCATCACCAGCGGCGGCAACAAGGCCGGCGACATCATCCGCGCGCACGGCACGGCGCTGTACAAGCGCGAAGGCGAGCGCTGGGTCAGCGTGCTGCCGGCCGGCTACCGCCCGGCCGAAGCCCCCGCCGTTGCCACCAATGCGCCGGCCGGCCCCGCGGCCATCCTGGATGCAATGCGCAAGGTGATCGAGTCCGTGCAGAAAGACGCCTCGCCGGCGCAGCGCGCGGTGATCGAGCAGGAGCTGACCACCGCGCACGCCAATATCCGCGCCCGGCTGGCGCGGGCCAACGAGGGCTATGCCATCGCCGCCGGCGCCGAGCACGGCCAGTACCTGCGCTTTGCACAGGCGCTGGTCGAAGGTGCCAAGGTGCGCGCGGTACCGCTGGTCACGTACGGCGGCGAGGAAAACCTGCGGCTGCTGCGCGCCGGCAAGGTTTCAGTGGCGCTGGCGCAGGCCGATGTCGCGCTGGAGGCCTACGAGGGCAAGGGCGTGTTCGCCGCCGACGGTCCGCATGCGTCGCTGCGCGCCGTGGGCAGCCTCTACCCGGAACCGGTGCATGTGGTGGTGCGCGGCGCCGACCCCGCCCGCTCGGTATCTGATTTGCGCGGCAAGCGCCTTGCCGTGGGCGAGCGCGGCTCGGCCTCGCGCGTGACGGTGCTGCGCGTGCTGGCCGCCCACGGCCTGACGGAAAAGGACTTCAAGGCCGAGGAGGTCGGGCTGGGCCCGGCACTGGTGGCGCTGCGCCAGAACCAGGTCGACGCCGTGATGCAGGTGATCGGCGTGCCGTCGGACAGCATCCGCGACGCCATCGGCCAGATGCCGCTGCGGCTGCTGCCGCTGGACGAGCGCGCGATCGCGTCGATGGTGGCGCAGAAGGCGGGGCATTTCCGCGCCACTATCGCGCCGGGGGCCTATCCCGGCCTGCTCGAACCGGTGCGCACCATCGCCACGGCCGCCATCCTGGTGACCGGGCCGGACCTGTCGGATACCGAGGTGGCCGAGCTGACGCGGCTGGTCTACGCGCATGGCCGCGACTTTGTCGCGCGCGGCAGCGCCCAGGGCGGGCAGATCAGCGCGGCGACGGCGCGCGAGGGGCTGGTGATCCCGCAGCACCTGGCGGCGGCCAAGGTGCTGGATGCGATGGCGCCGGGCGGTGGTGCTGCGCCTGCGCGGCCACGCGCGGCGCCGGGCGCATCAGCGCCGCGGGTGCGGTGAGGGGCCGTCGCACCTGTGCCGTGACGCCTCCGGCGTCATGTTGCCGCCGGCAGTTCCTGTGCCAGCCGGCAGCGCCGGTCCAGGAAATCGCTCGCATGGCCGTTGCTGCCGGCCGACGCGTGAACCGGCTGGTCGACCACGAAAAAGCCCGGCCGGCCCTGCCGGTCACGCCCGTAGGTAACAAAGATGCCGCGATCGGGCGGCAGCGCGGGGGCGCGGCTTGCCGCCGGTTCATCGGCCCGGCCCCCGACCAGCGCGAACGGATCGGCCGACAGCACCGGCGCGGCCGCCGGGATGAACCTGGCGCGCACCGGCTTGCCGTCAAAGCGCAGCGAGGTCCAGTCCGTGCCGATCGGTCCGCTGGCGCCATTGACGAACGCCCGCGCGGCCGCGCTGATGCAATCGAGGTGGATATGCAGCTGGTCCTGGCTGCGCGAGGCCTGCGAATTGACCGCCAGCCCCAGCATATCGTCCGGCACGGCCTTGCCCAGCGATTGGCCGACGATGCCGCGCGCCTCCCAGCCGAAGGCCCACGGATTGGCGCCGGTGCCGTCCCAGGCCTTGCCGTCATCCACGCCCTTCACCGGCCGGGCCGGGATCACCAGGTAGTGAGAGGTGCCAATGGCGTCCTTGTAGAGCACCAGCTCGCGCGCACGGTCCACTTGCGCGCAGTCCGGATGCGATGCCGCGGCGCTGGCCAGGCAGCGCTGCTGCACATGGCGCCACAGCCCGTCGCGCCCGCCCGACAGCACGCCGACCACGCCCTCGGCGGTACAGCCCGACAAGATCAGGGCAGCCGCGAGCCACAGCCACCGCCGCATACCGCCGGGCTTCAGCGCCGGCATGTCACTCCGTAGAAAGTCCCGGCGCGCGGGTTCGATACCACGTAGGCATTGCGCTGGGCCCAGAACTGCGCGGTGCGGAAGGCCTCGGCTTCACGCTCGCTCCATGCCGTCGCCAGCAGCGGCGCGGCTTCGGCGTCGGTGGTCGGGAAGACCTGGGCCTGGTAGCGGGCGGTTTGCAGCTCGCCGGTGCGGATGGTGCGGATGGTGACGTGGAGCGGCATAGGCATCGCCTCATCGTGGAGATTCTGAAATCTTATCCACAGTCGTGTGTTGATTTTATGACCGACTGTACGCGTTCGCGGGCGCAGCCGCCATCCCATCCTCGGGACGAGGCTGCCGGCAACAATGAATTGACGGACAATCTGCAGCAACCTTGAACGCCGGGAGACAGCGATGCGGGCGCCGACCTATCGAAAGGTACTGATTCTCCTGTTTTCGCACCTGGCCGCACTGGCGGCCGGATTCGTGGCTGGCATCTACGTGCTGCCGATCCTGACGGCACAGGCCGGCGCCAGCGCCGAGCAAGTGCAGGCTGTGTCACAACAGGCCAGCTATTCTGGCACGTTCCGCAAGGACCTGGCCGGCAGCGACGCCTTCCATTGGGCCAGCGGGCGCCTCCACGTCTCGCCGCAGGCCATCGCCTTCGAAGGCGAGGTGGCGCCCGGGCCCGACTACCGCATCTACCTGGCACCGGAATTCGTCGACACCGAGGCCGCCTTCCTCAGCCTCAAGAGCCGTGCGCTGCAGGTGGCAGAACTGAAGACCTTCGGCAACTTCACCGCGACGCTGCCCGCCGGGGTGGATCCGTCGCAATACAAGGCGGTGGTGATCTGGTGCGAGCGCTTCGGGCAGTTCATCAGCGCGGCGGCGTACCGGTAAGCGGAGCGCCGCTCTGCCAAGCAATAACCCCTCGCCAGGGCGGCAAGGAAAGAGAAAAAGGGGCCGATCGAGGAACCGGCCCAACGAACCCCGCAATGCAAGCCGCAGGTGTCGATATGAACATCACGCGCCCGCCCGGGCGCGAGTAGAAATTGTACGGGGCGGGCGTCAGGCCGCTGCGATCAGAAGCGGTGGCGCAGGCCGAGGGTGGCGCCGGTCTGGTTCTCGCCCGCCACCACGGTGCCAACGCCGTTCAGGCCCAGCGCGGAGCCGGACTTGTTCTTGGCGTAGCCCACGTTCAGGTACACGTCGGTGCGCTTGGACAGCGAATAGTCGGCCGACAGCACGAACATCCACGGATCCGCATCGCTGTTGCGCGTGTCGGTGTAGTACGCGGCGCCGGTCAGCTGGAACGCGGGCGTAAAGCGATACTGCGCGCCGGCCCAGTAGACGTTGCTGCGGGTGCTGGCGGCGGTGGCGCTGGAAACGCCGCCGTCGAGCAGCCAGCGGTAGCCGGCGAACACCTTGGCGTCGCCGAAGGCATAGGCGGTGCCCACCGCGGCGCGCTTGGCGCTGCGGTCCTGCAGTGCCACGGTGGCGCCCTGGAACTGGTCGTAGGCGGCGCCGACCGAGAAGCCGCCGGCGGCGTACGACAGCCCGCCGCCGTAGCTCTTCGCGACCTTGAACTCGCCCGGCACTTCGCCGTTGTTGTCGCGGCCAAAGCTGTAGAAGGCGGTGGCGGTCAGGCCGCCGAACTTGCCGGTGTACTTGATGGCGTTGTCGGCGCGGCCGTTGAAGGCCGAGTCAACGCTGTTGAGCGAGTAGCGCGGGCCCACGCCCATCGGGTCGAAGGCGCCGAACAGGTCGTACAGCGCGTTCTGCTGGCGGCCCAGCGTGACCGCGCCGAAGTTGCCCTGCAGGCCGGCGTAGGCCTGGCGGCCGAACAGGCGGCCACCCTGGGCTGAGGTGCCGGTGTCGAGTTCGAAGCCGCTTTCCAGCACGAAGATACCCTTCAGGCCGCCGCCCAGGTCTTCGGTGCCGCGCAGGCCCCAACGCGAGCCGGACAGGTTGCCGGAGTTCAGGCGCGTTGCCGTACCCTCGGCGCCATTGCTGCCCGGCACGTTGCTGATCACTTCGACGCCGGCATCGACGATGCCGTAAAGCGTCACGTTCGACGCGGTCTGGGCCGACACCACCCCGGATGCCGCCGAAGCGGCCACTGCTGCCGTCATTGCAAGGAGAGCTTTCTTCACTGTGTTTCTCTGTGTTCTGTTTGATTCATGACACGCGCCGGACCCGTTCCTTCCGAGCCAGACCCGGCCAACCTGCTTAATTCGCTTATTCCGCTTATTCCGCTCAACTTGCTTAAAGCGACTAACCCGATCAGCCCGGCAACGGCGCATCGTCCGCACGAGTGGCGGCCTGCGCATTGTGCGGGCGCAATATGAAAGCCTTGTGACGTATAGTTGGCAGCAAGATGTGCCGAATAGCTCCCGCATGGGGGTTTTCCCTGCAAGCAAGGGGAACGATTTGGTAGGATGCAGGCTTTTCCGACGACGGTAATGCCAGTGCCACGTGCCGCCATGTGCCTTTGCCTCGACAGCTTCGCGTCATGAGGCTGGCAGAGATCAAGACCAGGCTTGCCCCGCGGCTTGCCTCAATGCAGGCCTTGCTGCCTGCCTCCCTGAAACAGCGGCTGTCCTCCCTGGGCGCGCGCACCGCGCGCGTCGGGCTGACGCAGCCCGGTTCGCTGCGCCCCACCCGGCGCGGCGTGCTGGTGGGCGTTGCCGCCCTCCCGGCGGCCTTCCTGCTCTACGTCCTGATCCTGGTCCCGTTCACGCCCGGCATCAGCGATATCCGCAAGGCCAAGTCCGAGCAGCCGGCGCAGGTGCTGTCCGCCGACGGCAAGGAGCTGGCGGTGTTCAAGTGGGCCAACCGCGACTGGGTGCCGCTGTCGCAGATCTCGCCCAATGTGGTGGCCGCGCTGATCTCCACCGAGGACCACCGCTTCTACCAGCACCACGGGCTGGACTGGCGCCGCATCGCCTCGGCCGCGGTCCATACCTTCACTGGCGACCGCCAGGGCGGCTCGACCATCACGCAGCAGCTCGCGCGCAACCTCTATCCCGATGAGATCGGGCGCGCGCCCACGATCACGCGCAAGCTCAAGGAAGCGATCACCGCGCTGAAGATCGAGGCGCTCTATACCAAGGACGAGATCCTCGAGACCTATCTCAATACCGTGCCGTTCCTGTACAACGCGTTCGGCATCGAGATGGCCGCGCGCACGTACTTCGACAAGCCGGCCCGCTCGCTCGACGTACTCCAGAGCGCCACGCTGATCGGCATGCTCAAGGGCAACAGCTACTACAACCCGGTGCTCAACCCCGAGCGCGCGCTGGACCGGCGCAATACCGTGCTGGGCCAGATGGTCAAGCGCGGCAAGCTCGATGCGGCCCGCTTCGAGCAGCTGCAAAAGCGCCCGCTGCGCATCGACTTCGAACGCCAGACCGAGCCGCCCGGCCCCGCGCCGCATTTCGCGCAGCAGCTACGCAAGTGGCTGATCGGCTGGGCCGACCGCAACGGCTACGACATCTACGCCGACGGGCTGGTGGTGCGCACCACCATCGACGCGCGCCTGCAGGCCATGGCCACGCAGGCCGTGGTGCAGCAGGGCAACCGGCTGCAGGCGGTCGCCAATGCCGCCTGGGCGCCGCGCGCGGGCTGGGCCGCCAACAAGGCGCTGGTGCAGGCCTTCGTGCGCGAGACGCCGGAATACCGCGCCGCCACCGCCGCCGGCACGCCGCCTGAAGAGGCGATGAAGCACCTGCTGGCCGACGGCGCCTTCATGCGCGCGCTGCACCAGCAGAAGACGCGCATCCAGGCCGGCTTTATCGCCATCGACCCGCGCAACGGCGAGATCCGCGCCTGGGTCGGCAGCCGCGACTACACCCAGGACGCGTTCGACCACGTGCAGCAGGCGCGCCGCCAGCCGGGCTCGACCTTCAAGCCCTTTGTCTACGGCGCGGCGTTCGAGGAAGGCAAGAGTCCCGACGACACGCTGATGGACCAGCCGGTCGAGATCGAGCTGGCCGGCGGCGAGATCTGGCGTCCCGCCGACGAAGGCCGCCCCACCGGCCGCGCGATGACGCTGCGCGACGGCCTGGTCTACTCGCGCAACACCATCACCGCGCAGCTGATGCAGCAGGTGGGGCCTGACCGCGTGGCGCGGCTGGCGCGCCAGATGGGCGTGCGCGAAAGCCAGCTCGACGTGGTGCCGTCGCTGGCGCTGGGCACCAGCCCGGTCACGCTCAAGGAGATGGTGGCCGCGTACGGCACCATCGCCAACGCCGGCGATTACATCGCGCCGACCATGGTGACGCGCATCGAAGACCGCAACGGCAACGTGTTGCAGACCTTCCGCCAGGCGCGCGCCGAACACGCGCTGCCCGCCGCCGCCACGCAGACCCTGCTCGACGTGATGCGCGACGTGATCGACCGCGGCACCGGCGCCAGCATCCGCTCACGCTTTGGCATCCGCGCCGACGTCGCCGGCAAGACCGGCACCACGCAGGACAACGCTGACGGCTGGTTCATCCTGATGCATCCGGAGCTGGTGGCAGGCGCCTGGGTCGGCTTCAACGACAGCCGCGTCACGCTGCGCAGCGACTACTGGGGCCAGGGCGCGCACAGCGCGCTGCCGATGGTGGGCGACTTCTACCAGCGCGCGCTGCGCAGCCGCATCGTCGACGGTCGGGCGCGCTTTGCCGAGCATGAGGAAACCAGCCTGTTCGGGTCAATGGGCACGCATGTGCGCGGCTGGTTCAGCAAGCTGTTCAGCGGCGACAAGCCGGCCGAGGCGCCGGCACCGCGCCCGGCGCCGCGCCGGCAGGCGCTGCCGGCGCAGGAGGCTGAGGTTGCGCCGCCGGCGAGCGCGCCGGCGACTGCTTCGGCCCCAGGCGCGGAGATGAGCCAGGATGAGGCCAGCCTGGCGCTGGACCGGGGGGAATCGGTGATCGCGGTGCCGCCGGGTTCCTCTGCGGGTAACACTCCGGACACCACTGCAGCAAGCGCTGCGGACGTACCGCCCGGGACGCCGGCACCACCCGCCCATCCGGCGGCGCCCACTGCTCCGGCCTCGCCTGGCTATCCGGCGGCACCCCCTGCTCCTGTGTCACCGCCCGCGCCGACAGTTGCTCCTGCGCCGGGCTGACGCGCCTTCCAGTACTCGCCCGAGGCGAGCGCATGCAGTCTTGCGCGGCCCGCTGGCTCAAGCAAGCCAGTTTTCGCAATGCAAGCTGCTCACCCGGGAAAACTCCCCGATGTTGTCGGTCACAAGCACGGCGCTTAGCGAAAGCGCATGCGCGGCGATCAGCATGTCATTTGCACCAATCACCCGTCCACTGCGCTCCAGTGCCGCACGCAACTCGCCGTAGCAATGATCTGCATCGCCGCTCAGCGGCAGGACACGCAAGCCAGCCAGGGCCTGGTTGACGCGCTGGCTCAGCGCGGGAGATCCCTTCTTTGCCGCGCCGAAACGCAGCTCGGCTGCGACGATGATCGACGTGCAAAGGCTGTCGGGGTCGATCGTGGCGATGCGTGCCGCACAGGGCCCGCGGGTATTGCGGATCGCATCGGAAATGATGTTGGTATCGAGCAGGAACAGAGTCATCAAAGATCGACATCCTCAGCAGGCAGATTGTCAATCGTTGGCCAATCCACGTCGATAGGCTCCCATTGCGCCAGCAACGTTCCCAATGGCGTTGCGGCGATCGGCTCGATGATGAGGTGATTCCCTTCACGGCGCAGAATGGCCTCGTCTCCAGGCAATTCGAACTCGCGCGGAATTCGGATCGCCTGGTTGCGGCCATTGCGAAACAGCCTGACATGGCGGATTTCATCGGTGGTCGTCATGGGAATGCTCCTTAGCATATGTCAAAGCATATGCCAAAATTGCGACTATCGCAACGCGTCATCGAGCGTCCAATCATTCACTTTATAGCGACTTGGGATTCTCTTAAACCAGCCCGATATCCCGCGCCCGCACGCCGGGAAACACCTGCGCCAGGCGCGCATCATCGAGCCCGTAAAGCTTGCGGAACACGCCGCCGAGCAAGGCCCGGTATTCATTGCGCACCGGCCAGTCGCGGTTCTGGTTCAGCGTGGCCTGCTCCACCGCCACCTGCTCGCCCGCAATACGCCCGCCGCGCACCGCACCGCCCGCGACCCAGTACACCGTGCCGTGGCCATGATCGGTGCCGCGCGTGCCGTTCTCGCGGAAGGTGCGGCCAAACTCAGACAGCACCACGACGGTGGTCTTGTTCCACGCTGGTCCCATCTCCTCGGCAAAACCCGACAGGCCGCGGCCGAGGTTGTCGAGCAGGCTGGCGAGCTGCCCCTGCGCACCGCCCTGGTTGACGTGGGTGTCCCAGCCGCCCACGTCGATAAAGCCGAGGTTGAAGCGCTCGCGCATCAGGCCGGCCATGCGCCGGGCCTCGACCTCGAAGCCGCGGGCGCTGAGCGAACGGCGGTTGGCGGCCTGCATTTCCTGCTGGCGCGAAGCCATCATGCCGGTGTCGCCACCTGACATGGCGGGTTGCGCAGACTGGGCCTGGCGCGCGACCGCTTCGCGCAGCTCGAACCCCTCATCGATCAGCGACTCGAAACGCGTGCCGCTGTACATCTGCGCCAGCAGCTTCGACTGGCGCGCGTCGAACGGCGTGCGGCCGCTGCCCTTGAGCGAGACATTGGGCACGTCGCGCGGGCCGGACAGCACCACCGGCAGGCCGTCGGTGAAGGCCACCGGCGCAGCCTGGCCGCCCATCGCCTGCGCCAGGCGGTTCAGGAAGCCGCTGCCGCGCAAGGACGCCACGTCCTTGCGATCCTCGCCCTCGCCCGGCAGCCCTGCCTCGATGCCGTCCTGGGTCTCGAAGTGGCTGCGCGACAGGTCGTGCGTGCCGGCAAACGGCACGAAGGCGAGCTGGCCGCGCTGCCACAGCGGCAGCATGGTCGGGGCCAGTGCCGGGTGCAGCGCCCAGTCGCCGATGCCGCGCGCTGCGCTGTCGGCGGCAAAGGCGGGCGCCAGCGCCACTGCCGCATTGGGGTCGGCATCCGCGCCTGTCACCGGCTTCCGGATAGCGATGTTAGGCCGCGCGGCGTAGTAGAACTCGCTGCCGGCCGGCACCAGCACGCTGGCGGCGTCATAGCCGCCGCGCAGGAATACCAGCAGGAAGCGCGCATCGGCGTGCGCAGGCAGCGCATAGACCCGCGATGCGATCGCGGGCAGCGCCAGCCCGAGCGCGGCGCCGCCCATCGTCTTCAGCCATTGTCTGCGTTGCATGGTCGCTCCTTTGCTCCTCAGCGCTGCATCCATTCGGGCGAGCCGAGCAGCACGGTATTCCACTCGGCCTGCGATTCGGCCTGCGCCAGCGCGGCGCGCGTGGCGGGGCCGAGCGTGGCTTCGATGGTGTCGTAATACAGCTTGTTGCCGATCATCGGGAAGCGCGCGCCGCGCGGCTTGCCCGCGTCGCCGGCGAACAGTCCCGCCGGTCCGGAACCAAGCGCGCGCGCGATCTCGAAGCGCCGCACCATCTGGCCGGAACTGGCCCACGCGCTCTCCGCCGACGAGTAGCCGTCGGGTGTCACGTGGCCGTACAGCGGCTCGCCGAGCTGGTTCAGCCAGTTCAGCACCGGGCGCAGGTTGCTGACCTGCCGCCCGTCATAAGCCAGCCGCATCGACGACACCACGTAGACCATCGGGTCCTTGAACTTGCGCGCCGGCGCGGCCAGCAGCCGGTCCAGCTCCGGCGCCAGGAACATGGTGCGCAGCACCTGCGCGATATCGCCGTCGGTGCGGGTGAAGGTCTGCGCCATGCGCTCCACCAGCGCCGGCGGCGGGTTGTCGGCGATAAAGTGGGCGGCCAGCTTGGCGCTGATAAAGCGCGCCGTGGCCGGCTCGCGCGCCAGAATCGTCACGGCGCGCTCGACCTCGGCAAAGCCGGCCGGCTCGATGCGCTGGCCCAGCAGCGTCTTAGCGCCAAAGTCATGCCGGGCGGGGTTGAACTCGAACACGCCGTCGCTGCGGTACAGCGCCGCGCGCGCCGGCGGCAGCTGCGGCGGCGGCGTGCCGCGCAGGTTGACGCCGACGCCGGTCAGCACGCGCGCCAGCTCCTGCACGTCCTGCTGCGTATAGCGCGAGCCGCTGGGGCCGCCCGACACGCCCAGCGTATGCAGCTCCATCAGCTCGCGGGCGTAGTTCTCATTGATGCGGTTGGCGCTGCTCTGCGCGTTGTCGAGATACAGCAGCATCGCCGGCGCGGTCACGGTGGCCATCAGCAGGTCGCGGAAGCGGCCCAGCGCATGCGGGCGGATCGCGCGCTCCTCGTAGTCGGGCATCAGCATCCGCACCTGCCCCTTGCTCGAATAGACGCTGAAATGGTTCATCCAGAACCACGTCATCTGCTCGCGCAACTGCGCCGGCGAATACAGCGCGCGCAGCAGGTGACGCCGCGCGGTATCGGCCACCAGCTCGTTGCCCTGCACGTTCAGCGCCTGGCGCGCCTTCTGCTTGCTGTCTTCGTCCGGCAGCGCATTGATGCGCTCGCGTTCCGCTCGGTCGGCCTGCAGGCGCCCTGCGGCATCGCCCTGCAGGTTGGGCAGCGCGGCGATGGCCGTGCCCAGTTCCGGCGGATCGGCCAGCGGCAGTGTCAGTTGCCGGTCAAGATAGCCCTTGCGGCCGAGCTGGCGCAGTTCGGCCAGGCTGGCCTGGTCGGCGCCGTAGGTGACGGTGCTGAGCCAGTGCAGGTCGGTGCTGCTGTCGGAGGCGCCGGCCGGTATTTGCGCGCAGGCACCCAGGCACGCCGCCAGGACCAGCGCCACGGTGGCGCGCCACGCGGCAGGCCTCACCTGCGGCCAGCGCGCCTTGCCGGGTTGTTTCGCATGCTGCACGGCTTCCATGCCCGCTCCTCGCGTGTCGACCATGACAATGTTACGTGGCAAGCGCCTTTTCGTTGACCGGAAATGCGGGGGGAGTGTTACCAATGCTTTCAGCGGGCGATTGCCGGAATTGCCAAGACAGCGGCGACGCGGCTGGCTAGCCTTGCGCTTTGCCATCCCGATCCCGCCCCTTGGGCGGAAATACCTGCTGTCATGTCGCGCCCCCTCCCCGCCACCGCCTGGTGGCCCAGCCTCGTCCATTTAGTCGTATGGCCGATCACCGGGCTCTGTAACCATATCCGGGCGTGGTGCGCTTAGATTGAAAGAAGGTGGCCAAGATGGATACCGCCCTCGCCTTATGCCCACGGAAAGCCTGACCTTAGGGATTTTTCTGACGATAACCGGCACGCGCCCATGCCAAAGCCAGCGGCATGGCGCTGGAAATCAGCATTCCCCGAGGGGCGCTAAGACGAAGCGCTGTTTTGGGAGCAGACTTGGCTGCCATATCGGCCTTAGACGGTCCTTGACCTCGCCCTTAACGAGGGATGACCAAGGTGTGTCACGAACGCAGGAGAGAGCCTGCGGGGCTGTACCAAACTTGCGAGAAGGTTTTCAGAAGGCGATTTTTCCAGGAGTAGACTTCGAACCGCCCGATGCTGCTGCGTTCGATATTAAGTCGCGATAATCTATAAGCCTAGAAGCGGTACCCAATACCACCAAGATACACGTCGCTATCTCGATCGTACGAGGTTGCGACGCGGTGCCATGTCGTCCGAACATTCCATTGGCGGCTAATATTCCATGCTACGGACATGGACAACAGGACAGATACGTCTTGACCGAATCCTTCCGGTGTTCTTTGAACAACAGAAAAATACGGCCCCAATCCGATAGCAAGGCTTAGTTTTCGATCCCATAAATCGCCCCGCAGCCAGCCTTGTAAGGCCACCCCGGCTCGAGTGCTGGGTGTCGTATGGCCCTCGTTAATAAAAGACATGGTTAGATCAGCATATTTATCAAACAGGTACCTATACTCAAAGCTATAGGATAGATCTCCGGGCCTCCCGATATTATTTATTACGGATCTTCCGGCGAATACCGTAATTTCGTTGTCATAATTCATATCATTACCTGCTCCTTGATCAATCGCGGAAAATGATGCGGCCTCACCGAAGTCGTAGCCAATTCCCGCCATTATTGCCGTGCTGTTGAAGCTATTATTGGCAATAATTTGATTGATTCGCAGCTGGTAAAAGAGGCCGTTGCTGAAATATTTGGTGGATGTTATGCTCAGCATCATTCCAATACCATGCTGATCATGATACCCCCCGCCAGTGGTGTTGAAAAATACATACGGACCGAGTCCAACTCCAAGGCCCACTTTAGATTTCGGAAGTTGCATTCTCTTCCAATATTGAAGCGATAATCCATCGCGATGATTGTCTCGCAATGGCCCTTCATTTTGCCAGGTAAAGCTGATCGCACCTTCGTCTGCGATGGGCTGTAGATAACTGAATCCCCACGTTTCGGTCACGCCACCTATACCGTTGGCGTTGATTCCGCCCCCCAGCAACGATAACTCCTGGGCTTTAGGCATATTCGGACACACTGACATCAATACAATTATTGATACTAGAATAGCTTTGATGATGGTTTCCTCGCTTTCAACCAGCGTTGCATGCGGGGAGTTTTCCGGGGATCCGTTTCCAAGGCAGCGCTTGGGCTGCCGACGCTGCCCGTTCGCCAGCGAGTTCGGGAAATCGCCGACCGCCAGTCCGAAATCGAAGAGCCACACGCGAGCACCGGCTGGCGCTCAGGAGACCGGCGTCCTCACAACGGCATCGCCAAATCCTGCGGTCGAGGTAACTGTGCGGTCACTGCCGCAAGCCGAAGTGGCATCAAGTCATCAATGCCGCAAATCCCTGCAGCAGGCGCTCGATGTCGTGCGCCTGAATATGTCCCATCGTAGAGATCCGGAATAGTTCGTTCGACAGCTGCCCCTGCCCTGCATAGATCACAAAGCCGAGCGCTTTCAAGCCGTCATGCAACTGCGTGTACGACAAGCTTGCCGGCAAACGGTAGGCGCGCAGGACGACGGAGGACTGGTCCGCCGGCAACGCGCTTGCGATGCCACGCAATGCAAGTCCCGCGCGCACTTGCTCGGCCAGGGCCGCATAGTGCGCGTGCCTGGCGGGCTGGCCGCCGCTGTCGTCGAGCTCGCGCAGCGCTTCCACCAGGGCGTAGTAGGCGTGCACGGACGGGGTGAAAGGGGTGTTGCGCTGATCCTGCAGGCGTGCCAGCCGGCCAAGATCCAGGTAGTAGGTCCGGCTTGCGGCCTGGGCCAGCGCGTCACGCCGCGCGATCACGAAGGCGGCCCCCGGCACGCCGTGCAGGCACTTGTTGGCAGTGGCGGCCACGGCGGCAATGCTGCCGCCGAAGTCGATCGCCTCGGCGCCGAAGCTGCTGACGGCGTCGACCAGCAAGCGAACGCCTCGCTGGCGGCAAACGGCGTCGAGCGCGTGCAGATCGTTCAAGCGCCCGGTCGTCGTTTCATGGTGGATCACCGCCACGTGGCCGATGGTCCGGTCCGCGTCGAGCATGACGGCCAGCCGGTCGGGGTCGGGCGCCTGCATCCAGTCATGCTTGATCACCTCATGGTCGATGCGGTACTGACTCGCAATCTGCGTGATGCGCTCGCCGTACACGCCGTTCTCGACAATGAGCAGCTTGCCGCCCGCGGGCACCAGCGCGGCAATCATGCTTTCGACCGCTGCTGTGCCTGACCCGGTCATCAATATCGCGGCCCACTCGGCAGGGTCCAGCCGGTAGATGTCGAGCAGCCGCGCGCGCGCCTCGTCCTGCAAATCGAAGAATTCGCTTTCGCGATGACATAGGTCGGGCTGCAGCAGGCTGCGGCGGACGCGCTCGGACAAGGTAACCGGGCCGGGGTTGAGCAATAGCATCAGTTCTCTCCGTGATCCGCGCCGATGTGGCGCGCGAGGCGGGACTTCACTTCCGCGGGGGTGATGGTGGGCCGGGGCAGGCCATCCGGCGTGCCGGCGCGTATCATCAGGCGCACGAAACGCGAGCCGGGAGCGGGTGCACCCGGCTCGACAGGCACAGCCGCCGCAAGCCAATCGTCAAGCAGCTCGAGGCGGTCGCCTTCGACCGCCGAGGCATAGCCGCAAGCCGCCGCCACGCCGGCGAATGACACATTGGGCGACACCGTGGCCTGTGCACCGGTCGAGTCGTGCGCGCCGTTGTCGAGCAGCACGTGCGTGAGGTTCGACGGGCCGTATGCGCCCAGCGTGGCGAAGTTGCCCATGCGCATCAAGGCGGCGCCGTCGCCGTCGATGGCGACCACATGCAGGTCCGGGCGCACCAGCGCGAGGCCGAGCGCAAACGGCGCCACGCAACCCATCGAGCCCACCATATAGAGCTGGTTTGGCCGGTCATCGAGCGCATACAATTCGCGGCCGCAGAAACCGGTCGATGCCAGTACCACCGTCGAAGCGGCCGGCGTATGTGCAATCACGCGCTGCAAGGCCTCGCGACGCGAAGGCAGCGCATCCGGCGCGCTTCCCCGCCATTGCGTGCGCGCCGCGCATCGCGCACGCGGCGCGGGTCGATCCTGCGGCTTGAGCGCATAGGGCGCGACACTGCCCTTTTGCATGACCAGCGCGTAAGGGCGTCCGGTCGCGTCCATATGCGCCAGCGCGCGATCGAGCGCCGGGCCGATGGCGGCCGCGTCGGTCGGGAACAGCTCCCAGGGTATCTCCATGGTGTCGAGCATCGCAGGCGTGATCGGACCCATCAGCGCGTGCTGCGGCTCGTCCGCGGTGCCCGGTTGCCCTCGCCACGTCACGATCAGCAATTGCGGCAGGCGAAACGTCCAGGTCAGCGAAGTGAGCGGGCTGACCGCATTGCCAAGGCCGGAGTTCTGCATCATCGTGATGCCGCGCCGGCCCCCTCTGGCCCCGAGCGTCACGCCCGCGATCAGCGCTACCGCGTCGCCTTCGTTCGCCGACGAGACATAGTGCAACGATGGATCCTGCAGCACGTAATTGATGAAGGGGGTGAGATAGGAGCATGGCACCCCCGCATACCAGGAGAAGCCACGCGCCAGCGCCGCGTCGATAAACTGAGCCGCTTCGATCATCGGCGTTTCTCGCTGCCGGGTGCGCCGTGGGCGAACGGCATCCGGGCATGCGCGAACTCTCCCGCGCGCTGGTAGTCCTCCAGGTCGTTCACGCTGCGCCAGTGGCCGTGCACATACTTCACGTCGATCTCCTCGCCTGCATCGATCAAGGCGTTGAGCAGGTCAGGCATGTCCAGCGTGTCGAAATCCGCCCGCGCACGCAGGCCGGCAAGTGTCTGCTGCAAGGCCTCGCGCCCGGCGCCGCGCACGCACAGCAGGCCGATCCAGCGCCCCTGCGGCGCCTGCCCGCCGGTGACGGCCACTTTCCGCGCCTTGTTCGACACATGCCGCAGCAGGACCTTCTGGCCGAACAGGGCGCGATCGTCAGGCGCGGAACAGTAGGCGAAATCGCGTACGCTCTGATTCGACGGTTGCGTCTGCGACGAGTCGACCACCACGCTGAAGCGGCACTCGCTCTCGAACAGGTCGCGCAGGAAGTAGCTGCGAAAGAGCAGGTCACCGTAGGCGATCACGGTATCTGTATGCAGGCCGTCGGCCGCGCACGCAAGCGACGCCAGTTCGCCGGTACTCGCGTGGCGCTCGTTGCGCACCAGCTTGACACCCGCGCTCTGGATCGCATCGGCATGATAGCCGCCGACCACGGTGATGTCGTGGATGCCCTGCATCTTGAAGGCGTCCACCAGCCAGCGCAGCAGCGGCTTGCCCGCGACCGGCAGCATGACCTTGGGCCGCTGGGCGGTCAGGGCGTCAAGCCCTTCACCCCGGCTCGCCGCCAGCACAACCGCGGCGCCGGGCGCCTCGGAGCCCGACAGGTACAGCCGTTCGGCGGCGGAATACTCGTCGGCATCCTGCAGGCGGAAGATCTCGCTCACCGACGCGATACGGTCCTCGACATGAACCAGCGTCCGGGTGTCGTGGATCTCCCTGGCCACCGCCTGCATCGACGATGCCGCCGCACGGATCAGGTGGTTGGCCCAGATCACGAGGCTGATGCCGGCCTGGCGGAACACCTCGGTGGGGGTGCTGTAGTACTTGGTCGGCACGATCACCAGCGGAGCGCGGCCGGCCCACTCGCGTGCGAACTCGAGGATCTCATCCGGCCGCGACAGCTTGCTGTGGATCAGGATCGCGTCGGCACCGGCCTGCCGATAGGCTTCGGCCCGGCGCAAGGCCTCGTCCATGCCCCAGCCCGCGATCAGTGCTTCCACGCGCGCGACGATCGAGAAATCGGCATCCGTCTGCGTATCCTTGCCGGCCTTGATCTTGCCGCAGAATTCGTCGATCGTGGCCAGCGGCTGGCGTTCGCCGTCGATAAAGCTGTTGGTCTTGGGGAACTGCTTGTCCTCGATGCACAAACCCACGATGCCGCGCTGTTCGAGCTTCCTCACCAGGCGCCGCACATTGTTGAAGTTGCCGTAGCCGGTATCGCCGTCGACCAGGATCGGCAAGCCGCTGGAATCGGCCATGAATTCGAGCATGTCGACCACCTGGGTCCAGCTTGCCTCGTTGTTGTCGCGCACGCCGAATTGCGCCGAGATCGCCAGGCCGGAGGCCCAGATGGCCTTGAAACCCGCTTCGCGCACAATCCGGGCCGAGAGCCCGTTGTGGGCCTCCATCATGAATTCAAGTTCGCTGCCCACCAGCAACTGGCGCAGCGCGGCGCTGCGCGACGCAGTGGACAAAGCCGGATCGCGTGCGTTCATGGCGTGACTCCCGAGGTGACTCCAGACCAGCGCCGGAGTTCCGGCAACACTTCATCGCGCACGCGCACGACGTCGCCCGGGAAGTCGATCTCGAGCCAGGGCGCACCGGTCACGTCCGCGATCTCGAATGCATGGCCGCCCTCCAGCAGCAGATCGCGCACGGCTTCCTCGTGCGGCATCTTCTCCTGGTTGCGCTCGACATACCCCGCGACGATCTGCGCCAGGCGGCGCGCGGTCTGCTCGTTAAAACGGAAGAAGCCGACCGACTCGCCGATCGTGTCATATTCCAGGCCCACCGCGACCTGCTTGCGCAGCTCGACTGGAAGGCCGTCCCGCAGGCAAAGCTTGACTGGCTCGTCGCCGGTTTCGAAGTCGCGGTCGATCAGCAGGCGGTTGACGCTGTCGCCGGCGACCAGCGCGGCGAGAATGCGCTCGTCGTAGAGCACGTCGGCGTCCATCAGCAGCACGTCGCCGCCGCGCGTGAGCGCGTCGGCGACGGTGTGCACGGTCAGGACGCTGCCGAGCTCGTAGCGCGGATTCAGAACGATTTCAGGATGGGGCGAGCGTCCGAGCCGGTCGAGTTCGGCCTTGACCTGTTCAGGCTGGAAACCGAGCGCAAGCACGATCTCCGTGACGCCCGCCGCGTCCAGCATGCGTAGATGCCGTTCCAGCAGGGTGATGCCATCGAAGCGCAACAGGCATTTCGGGAATTGTTCTTCGGGCGGTTGCTGCAAACGCAGGCCAAGGCCCGCGGCAAGAATAATCGCTCGCATATTTTTCTCCGCTTCCATGCAAATCGCCATCAATCGGTAGCCGGCACACCCCCCATGCTTCGCCGCCGGTGGGTTCGTTCACTCCAGTACAAATACAGAAGCCCGGGCGCGCCAAGCGCGATTTCGCGGGCGCGCTTGATCAGCGACAGCGCCAGCGCCGCGTCGGCAGGCAGGCCCACCAATGGCGCGAGCAGCAGGTAGCCACCCTCCTGGGCACCCAGCGAGCCGGGAATCGCAAACGCGGCGCCGCGGATCGCCTGCCCGGCGCTCTCCAGCAGCAAGGCGTCGAGCCAGCTGACGGGATGGCCGAGAAACCGCAGGGCCAGCCACACCTCCCCGGTGCCGACCAGCCAGCCCGCCAGGCTCAGCGCGAAGGTCGCGGCGACCTTGCCGGGCACGCGATAGATCTGCCGCACGGCTGCGTCCACGGCATCGGCACGCGTCGTCAGCGCAGACCAATCGCGCTTTCCCGACAATCTCGACAGCAAGCGCAGCACGCGCCCAAACAGGCCGCGCCGCTGCGCCACATAGAAGCCGACCATGCACAGCGCCAGCAGCGCGGTGACGGCAATAGCCGGCAGGCGCAGATCCTCGCCCGCGCCGCGCGCGGTGGACGCGCCGAACAGCACGAGTCCGAGCACCGCGAACACCAGCTGCGCGATCGCTTGCATCGTCGTGCTGACGGTGATGGCCGCGGCAGCGTCGCGCATGCGCGCACCGCGTTGCGCAAGATGGCGCACCATGACCACCGGTCCACCTAGCTGTCCGGCGGGCAGCAGGCTGTTCACGGACTCGCCCACCCAGCGCGCAAGCAGCGCGTCGCGCATGGCGCGATGCCCGGCGTGGCGATCGAACAGTACGAAAATGGCACCTGCATCCAGCGCCAGCGGCAGCAGGTGAAACGCCACCACCAGCAGGCTCAACCAGCCCGCGGACATCAGCGTCGACGCCACCGAGCCGAATCCCGTGAAGGCAATCAAGGCGACAAAGAGCGCCGCACCGACCGACAGCGAAATCATCGCCGCACGCGTCATGCCCGGGGCGGCTGGCCCTTGGCCAGCCGTTTGAATACTTGCCGGAAGCCGAAATAAGCGAGCGCGTCCTTCATATTGGAGACGAAACGCAGCCAGGGCCGCATGCCCGGGTCGGTGACGTATTCGAAGGTCAGCGACACCCGCATCTGGTTCGCCCCGAGTGGCGTGATGCGGTGGCGCAGCTTGTCGCCATCGAAGAAAACGAGGCCACCGGGAGGAATCTGTACCGACCCCGCTTGCGTGGGCACATCGGGCTCGCGCGTATGCAATTCGTAGTCCAGACGGCACGAGGATTCGTCGATCACGCCGAACAGCAAGGTATAGCGCCGGCCGTTGTAGTAAGAGGTGTCGTAATGCCAGCCGATATGATCTCCCTCGCGCGTGTAGTAATAGAGCGCGTAGGCATGCGGATCCTGCTCGGGCGAAGGCAGCAGCTGCTCGCCGCAGATCTGTTCGAGCCAGCCGATCAGCGCCTTGGACCGATAGAGTTGCGCGATAAAAGGCGCGTACTGGTCGATCGTATGGCGGCTGACGCTGCCGCCCTGCTTGTGGCCCGGGAGATAATTGCGATTGATCCGGTCTTGCAAGGCGCGGGCGCTGGCAACCAGCCCTGCCGTGACTTCGTCCGGCAGGAATTCGCCCACATGTAGGAACGCACCCTGGCGCTCGAATTCCGCGCGCGGCGCGCTGTGCCCGAGTGTGCCAACACGCGCGGCCACATCTGCATCGGGATCGGCACGCGCGTCGGCGCGGTCGGCGAACGGCTGCTGCCGCTCGCCAGGCAGGGTGAGTAGGTCCGGGACCGCTTCGGCTTGTTCGCTCATCGGCGCCTCATGGTCTGGTAGCCGCTGTAACGGGGCGGGCGCGCCGCACGACGCGCCAGTAGTCGATGACCACCCATGCCGCGAACAAGGGCGCGCCGATCGACGCCGCCGTCAGGAACGGGGCGATGGCACTGCTCAGGGTCACAAGTGGCAGGAGGTAGAGCACATCCTCCGTCTCGAAGCCACCGACCGAGGCCTGTTTCGTGGCGGTCTTGCCAGCGAGCGCTTCGATGCGTATGCGCAAGAAGAAGATCAGCGCCACGGCCACGCCCGCCACGCTGCCGCACACGACCACTGACACCGCAGCGTCCCGAAACTGGCCCGAGACGCCGATCCCCATGCTGACGAAGAGCAGGATAGTGACCACTGCGTCGCTGAAAAGATCGTAGAAATGGCCAAACTTGCTGGATTTCCCGCTGATCCTCGCGAGTTCTCCGTCAGTGTGGTCAATAAAATTGGAAAGCACGACCAGCAGCGCACCGCCATTCGCCCAGGCGAAGCCGCCTTGCGTGAGGCACGCCGCGCCGGCCATGCCGATCAAAAGCCGGAGTGTGGTCAGATGATTGGGCGTAACCCAGGAATCCTTGAGCGGTTCGACAAGCCGTCGCGCCAGACGCGCGTCCCATGTGCGCGGAGATGGCGGCGGCGCAGGCGGGTCCATTGGAGGGCTGCTCATCTTGCAAATACCCCGCGGCAGGAAATGCGACATGGCCAGGACTGCAGGGCCAGTTCGCGTGCTTTGCTTGGCAGTGTTTCAATCTGAAGGACCAAGGTCGATCGCGCGCCGGATTCCGCGCTGCAGTCGCGTTCCGCAAGCCCCGGGCCAGGTGCCGTCCCTTGCGTGCACAAGACAAGTGCACTCCGGCCTTCATTGCGTCAATGATAGACGTGATTTCGACAAGCTGTCGAGGCAGCAACCGTCTCAACCTCGAACCCCTGATCACCCACCGCTACAAGCTGGACAAGATCGAGCGGGCCTACGCGCTATTCGCCAATCAGCGCGACGGCGTGCTGAAGGTGGCTATCACGCCCTGACGGCCGCCTCGGCAGGTTCAGCAGGTTCAACTCGCGCCAGCGCCGCCATGGGCAGTGGACCACCAAGAACAGCCGCCGGAACGGGAACAAGGTGATGCCGTCCGCCAGTGCGGGGTAGGCCTCGCGCAAATTGTTCCATGGCGACGAAAATGCGACGACTTACGTGCCGCCTTCGCCGCGTCGACGATTGCCCGGATGTCGGCCCAGTCACCCGGCTGCCGCTTGCAAATGCCGCGGCCACGACGGATGGACAGGTCGGTTGGCCCAATGAATACGCCGTCGACAAAGGGTAATGCAAGGATCTGCGCGACAGATGGAAGCGCACAACCACTAATTTCGCCTATTCGGCCGACAAATGGATTGCACAACAGGATCGCGGGACCCGATGAAATACCCAACTCTCCCGATATTTACTACTGCACGAAGTGCTGTTCGCCTCTAGCGATAGCCGTCTATATACGATAGTTCGGTTCCGCACAGTCTGAATGCAGTTTCCACGAGATAGTTCTCAGACGAATACTCATTGAATCTAAATTTCGGCGTTCATTAAGTCAGAAGCACTACGCCGAAAAAAAATAGCTTGGCAAAAATCATTAATTACCCGACGGGCATCGAAACGAAAAAACTGTAGTGACGATGACTATGGAAGTATGTTATCGAAATGGCGTTAAACCTAATTCCGAACGCTATCTTTCTGCTTACTTGAGGATAAAAGCGATATTCGCGACGTCGACATTTACCAAATCATGCGTTCCGCAGACCAAGTCGAATCATTGTTGGGCCTAACTGCGTCGACCGGATTCGACAGAAGCTAATTGTGACGAACCTGAACTATTTTTCAAATTGTGCTCATTGAGTAATAAAAATAAAAGTATGAGCGGTGTCCGAAAGCTGGCGCACGGATAGGAAGGTGCCCTCCGAGGCCCCCGACTTGCTTATGAGCTTGGACAGCTTCTCCTTGGAGATGTCGAGGATCGATCCAAGGTCGGTGCCCAACCTGGCGCAGCAGGGCCAGGCGCCGGCGGCCTTTGCCAAAGTCGACCGCAACGGCGTGCCGCGCCGGGCGCTGCTGGTGTCGATCGCCGCGCTGCTGTGCGGCGTGCTGCTCAACTACCTGGTGCCCGAGAAGGTCTTCGTCTGGGTGACGGCGATCTCCACCTTCGGCGCGGCCTGGACCTGGGCCATCATCCTGGTCACGCAGATAGCTTCCGCCGCGGCCTCTCGCCGGCCGAGCGCAAGGTGCTGGCCTTCCGCATGCCGTTCTGGCCCTATGGCTCATACATCGCGCTGGCCTTCCTGGCGCTGGTGGTGGCGTTGATGCCCTACTTCCCGGATACCCGCGTGGCGCTGTACGTGGGCCCGGGCTGGCTGGTGCTGCTGACGGTGTGCTACTACGCGCTGGACATGCGCTCGCGCGGGCCGGTCAGCTACCGCGCCTGACCTGGCGGTAGCCTGCGGGGTGCGCCGGCCGGCGCGCCTCGCTACAATGGCCCCCGGGTAACCACTTCGCCGGGGGGTCGAATGTCCGGGTTCGTCACGTAGGCGCACGCCATGCGGGTTGCATTCGCGTGGTCGCTGCTGTCGCTTGCGGTCTGGTTGGGGCTGCTGTTCTGCCGCGCGGGCTTCTGGCGCGTGCGCAAGCCGCCGGCCGCCCCGGCACCTTCGCACTGGCCGGAAGTGATCGCCATCATTCCGGCGCGCAACGAGGCCGAGGTAATCGGCCGTGCGGTGGCCCGCGTGCTGGGCCAGCGTTATCCGGGGCGGCTTGCGCTGGTAGTGGTGGATGACCACAGCCACGACGGCACCGCCGATATTGCCCGCACCGCCGCCGCGTCCACCTCTCGCCCGCAGGCGCTGACGGTCATCAGCGCGCGCGAGCTGCCGTCAGGCTGGAGTGGCAAGGTGTGGGCCCAGTCCGAGGGGCTGGCCCAGGCCGATCGCATCGCGCCGCAGGCGGGCTACGTCTGGCTCACCGATGCCGATATCTGGCATGGTCCCGGCGTGCTGGCCGCATTGGTGGCGCGCGCGGAGGACGAGCGACGCGACCTGGTCTCGCTGATGGTGCGGCTGCGCTGCGAGTCGGCCTGGGAACGGCTGATCGTGCCGGCCTTCGTCTTCTTCTTCGCCAAGCTCTACCCCTTCGCCCGCGTGCGCGATGCGCGCAGCCGCGTGGCCGCCGCCGCGGGCGGCTGCATGCTGGCCAGCCGCGCGGCGCTGGCGCGCATCGGCGGCTTTGCCGCGATCCGCGGCGAGCTGATCGACGACTGCAGCCTGGCCGCCCGCATCAAGCCCGGCGGCGCGATCCGGCTGGACCTGGCCGACGACAGCGTTTCGCTGCGGCCCTATGACGACTGGCGCAGCCTGTGGGACATGATCGCGCGCAGTGCTTATACGCAATTGCGCTACTCGCCGCTGCTGCTGGCGGGCGCGGTGGCGGGGATGGTGATTACCTATTTGCTGCCGCCGGTGCTGGCGCTGGCCGGAGGCTGGCGGCTGTGGCCGGCGTGGCTGGCGTGGGGCGCGATGGTGCTGGCCTACCTGCCGATGCTGCGCGAATACCGGCAGCCGGCGTGGCTGGCGCCGCTGCTGCCGGTGACGGCGCTGTTCTATCTTGGGGCGACGATCGACTCGGCGCGGCGGTACTGGCTGCGGCGGGGTGGGCAGTGGAAGGGGCGGGCACAGGCGCCGGTGCGGTCTTGAGGCTTGTCGTCAGGGGCGCCTCTTTACTTGCCAAGATACCCCTGCGCCCGGAACCACTCCAACGCATCCCGCAACCCATCCCGGTACGGCCGCGGCGCATACCCCAACTCCCGCCGCGCCTTCTCCGAGGTAAAGAACATCCGGTACTTCGACATATTGAGCCCATCCACCGTGATAAACGGCTCCTTGCCGGTAAACCGCGCCGCCGCCTCCGCCGCATGCGCCAGCGGATACAGCGGCCAGCGCGGCAATTGCATGGTCGGCGCCCGCCGCCCGCACAGCCCCGCGATATCGCGCAGCATTTGCTGCAGCATCACGTCCTCGCCGCCAAGGATGTAGCGCTCGCCGGTGCGGCCGCGCTCCAGCGCCAGGAAATGGCCCTCGGCCACATCGTCCACATGCGCCAGGTTCAGTCCCGTATCGACAAAGGCGGGGATCTTGCCGGTAGCCGCCTCGACGATGATGCGCCCGGTCGGCGTGGGCCGCACGTCGCGCGGCCCGATCGGGGTGGACGGGTTGACGATCACCGCCGGCAGGCCGCGCTCGGCCACCAGCTTCTCCACCACGCGCTCGGCCAGCACCTTGCTGCGCTTGTACGCGCCGATGGCCTCGTGCGGGGTCAGCGCCGCGGTTTCATCAACGGGAGCCTGCGCGCCGGCCACGCGCAGGGTGGCCACGCTGCTGGTGTAGACCACGCGCTCGACACCGGCCTGCTGCGCGGCTTCCATCACGGCCAGCGTGCCGTCGACGTTGGTGCGCACGATGGCCTCGGGGTCCGGCGCCCATAGCCGGTAATCCGCCGCCACGTGGAAGAGGTAGCGCACGCCGCGCAGCGCGGCGGCGACGGCGGCGGGGTCGCGCATGTCGCCTTCGGCCACCTCCACCGGCAACCCGGCCAGGTTGGTGCGCGGGCTTTGCGGGCGCACCAGCACGCGCACCCGCAAACCGCGCGCCAGCGCCTGCCGCATCACCGCCGAGCCGAGAAAACCCGAGGCCCCTGTCACCAGCACGTCATCGTTTATCGCCATAAAGCCGTTTTCCCGGTGAGATGGAGGCGCCGCAATCCTGCCCCGGAGCCGCCCGCAGAGCCGCAGCGCTGCCAGACAAAGCCGGCATGTCGGGTATATAGTAACCACCGTGCGATGGAAATGTGATCTGCGGTGGATCTAGGGTACATCTCCGTCAGCCATCCCATACATGAAACTCGTTGCAAAGAGTTGGGGGTCTTCTCTATGCAGGTGATTCTTGCTCAGCCCCGGGGCTTTTGTGCCGGCGTGGTGCGTGCGATCGAAATTGTCGATCGCGCCCTCGTCAAGCACGGGGCCCCGGTGTTCGTGCGGCATGAAATTGTGCACAACAAGCATGTGGTAGAGGGGTTGAAGGAAAAAGGCGCGCGATTTGTCGAAGAACTGGACGAGGTGCCCGCCGGCGCGGTAACGATCTTCAGCGCGCACGGCGTGTCGCGCCAGGTGGTCGCCGACGCCAGCCAGCGCGAGCTGCATGCGATCGACGCAACCTGCCCGCTGGTGATCAAGGTCCATACCCAGGGCCGCCAGTACGCCGCCAGCGGCCGCACCGTGATCCTGATCGGCCATGCCGGCCACCCCGAGGTGGAAGGCACCATGGGCCAGATCCCCGGCAAGGTGATCCTGGTGCAGAACGAGGCCGAGGTCGAGCAACTGGACCTGCCCGCCGACGCCCCGGTGGCCTACGTCACGCAGACCACGCTGAGCGTGGACGACACCCGCAATATCATCGCCGCGCTCGCTCGCCGCTTCAGCGACCTGGTCGGCCCGGACACGCGCGACATCTGCTACGCCACGCAGAACCGCCAGAGCGCGGTGCGCGACCTGTGCAAGCTGGCCGACGTGATCCTGGTGATCGGCGCCACTAACAGTTCCAACTCCAACCGCCTGCGCGAGATCGGCACCGAAAGCGGCGTGCCCAGCTATCTGATCGCCGACGGCAGCGAACTGGACCCCGCCTGGGTGCGCGATGCCAACGTGGTGGGCATCACCGCCGGCGCTTCGGCGCCCGAGGAGATGGTCGAGGACGTGATCGCCGCGCTGCGCCGGCTGGGCCCGGTGGACGTCACCACCATGGCCGGGCGTGAAGAACATGCCGAATTCCGGCTGCCGGCCGAACTGGCCGAGGTGAGGCCGTCGTCGGCCCCGCGCAAGCCCGGCAAGGAAGCCGCCGCGGCAGATGCAGCAGCCGCCCCCGCCAACGAGAACATCGCCGGCTGAACCGAACCAGAGGAAGCTGCCTTGGCCATTCCGCTCCTGCAGGTCGCCCGCGTGGGCGCCTACATCGTCGGCAAGCATCTGTCGCGGCAGAAACGCTATCCGCTCGCGCTGATGCTAGAGCCGCTGTTCCGCTGCAACCTGGCGTGCTCGGGCTGCGGCAAGATCGACTATCCCGATCCCATCCTGAACCAGCGCCTGTCGGTGCAGGAATGCCTGGATGCGGTCGACGAATGCGGCGCCCCGGTGGTGTCGATCGCCGGCGGCGAGCCGCTGCTGCACAAGGACATGCCGGAAATTGTGCGCGGCATCATGGCGCGGCGCAAGTTCGTCTACCTGTGCACCAATGCGCTGCTGATGGAAAAGAAGCTGGATCAGTACGAGCCCAGCCCTTATTTCATCTGGTCGGTGCACCTGGACGGCGACCGCGAGATGCATGACCGCTCGGTCTGCCAGGAAGGCGTGTACGACCGCTGCGTGGAGGCGATCCGGCTGGCCAAGGAACGGGGTTTCCGCGTCAATATCAACTGCACGCTGTTCAACGACGCCCAGCCCGAGCGCGTGGCGAAGTTCTTCGACTCGGTCAAGGCGCTGGGCGTGGACGGTATCACCGTGTCGCCGGGCTATGCCTATGAGCGCGCGCCGGACCAGCAGCACTTCCTGAACCGCGGCAAGACGCGGCAGCTCTTCCGCGACATCCTCAGCCGCGGCCGCGCCGGCAAGAACTGGGCCTTCAGCCAGTCCACGCTGTTCCTGGACTTCCTGGCCGGCAACCAGACCTACCACTGCACGCCGTGGGGCAATCCGGCGCGCACGGTGTTCGGCTGGCAGCGGCCGTGCTACCTGGTGGGCGAAGGTTATGCCAGCACCTTCCGCGAACTGATGCAAGACACCGACTGGGACGCCTACGGCACCGGCAACTACGAGAAGTGCGCCGACTGCATGGTGCACAGCGGCTATGAGGCCACCGCCGTCGCCGACACCTTTGCCCATCCGCTCAAGGCGCTGGGCGTGAGCCTGCGCGGCGTGCGCACCAGCGGGCCGATGGCGCCGGACATTGCGCTGGACAAGCAGCGGCCGGCGGAATACGTGTTTTCGCGCCACGTCGAGATCAAGCTGGAGGAAATCCAGCGCGCGAAGCCGCCCGCGAACCACGCCCGGGGGGCCAAGGCCAACGCCGCCGTCACTCACTGAACGCAACTGCCGATGGCCGCGGAACCGGCAATGCTCGCCGCCACCCTGCTGGGCGCCGCGCTGACCTGCGTGTCGGCGGGTTATGCGCTGGCCGCGGCATGGGTATCGCGGCGCGAGTCCATGGCTAGCTCCGGCACGGCCACGGCACCCGTCAGCGTGCTCAAGCCGCTGTGTGGAGCCGAACCCCGGCTGTACGAGAACCTGGCGACGCTGTGCCGGCAGCGGCATGCTGCTTTCCAACTCGTATTCGGTGTGCGTGCCGCGGACGATCCTGCGATTGCCGTGGTGGCGCAGCTGCGCCGCGACTTTCCGGACTGCGACATTGCCCTGGTGATCGATCCGCAAATCCACGGCTCCAACCTCAAGGTCAGCAACCTGATCAACCTGTTCCGGCACGCCAGACATGATGTGCTGGTCATTGCCGACAGCGACATCGCCGTGCCGCCCGACCACCTCGCGCGCGTGACCGCGCCGCTGGCCGATGCCGGCGTGGGCGTGGTGACCTGCCTCTGCCGCGGCAACCCGACCGGCGGGCTGTGGTCGCGGCTCGGCGCACAGTTTATTGACGACTGGCTTGCGCCGTCGGTGCGGATTGCGCATGCAGGCGGGTCGCGCCGCTTTGCCTTTGGCGCGACCATTGCGCTGCGGCGGGATGCGCTGGTTTCGATCGGCGGGTTCGAGGTCTTGGCGGACCGGTTGGCGGATGATTTCTGGCTGGGTGAGCTGACGCGGCGGCAAGGGTTACGCACGGTGCTGTCAGATGTGGTGGTCACCACCGATGTCACCGAGGAGCGCTTTGCCGACCTTTGGCGGCATGAGTTGCGCTGGCTGCGGACGATAAGGTCGCTCAATCCGTTGGGTTTTGCCTTCACGTTTATCACCTTTACCTGGCCGATGCTGATGCTGGGCGTATTGCTGGCGCAGCTCCCTGCTGTTCTTGCCCTGGCGATCCTCGGTGTGATCGCGCGCAGCATGATGGCAGGCAGCGTGGCCGCTGCGTTGCGCGCGCCGTTGCGCGATACGATGCTGCTGGCCGGCTGGGCCGTTGCGCTGACGGGCAAGCGGGTGCGGTGGCGCGAGCAGGTGCTGTCGGTACATGATGGGCAGCACTCCGGGCGAGCACCGGCCCTCTCCCCGGCCCCTCTCCCGCAAGCGGGAGAGGGGCCGGGGAGAGGGCCGGCGTATCCACGAAGTCCCCACCCCCAACCCCACCATTCACCGGCATCCATCCCAAGAGGCCGCTATGAAAAAAACCTATTCCTTCTATAAGCGCTTCTATTTCCGCCCGAGCAAGATCTGGGAAATCGTGCGGGAAATGCTGGGAAGCTGGGACATGATGAAGCGGCGCCTGCGCGAAGGCGTGGAGTTCTTCCGCTTCCTGCGCTCGCACGAGGCCTGATCCTGGCGAACCGGCTTTCCTGTGCATCGCAGCGCGCGCTGATCGTCACCGCCGACGACTTCGGGCTGCACCCGGCCGTCAACGAAGCGGTGGAACTGGCCCACCGCGACGGCGTGCTCAATGCGGCCAGCCTGATGGTCGGCGCCCCCGCCGTGGCGGATGCGGTCGAGCGCGCGCGGCGTTTGCCTTCGTTGCGCGTGGGCCTGCACGTGGTGCTGGCCGACGGCCCCGCCACGCTGCCGCGCGCGCAGATTCCCGCGCTGGTGGACGCGCATGGCCGCTTCGGTTCAGCCATGGCGCTGGACGGCTGCCGCTTCTTTTTCCTGCCGCATGTGCGCCGTCAGCTGGCGGCGGAGATCCGCGCGCAATTCCAGGCGTTTGCCGCCACCGGCCTGGCACTGGACCACGTCAACACCCACAAGCACTTCCACCTGCACCCGACGGTGCTGTCGCTGATCCTGTCGATCGGGCGCGACTACGGGCTGCGCGCCATGCGCCTGCCGCGCGAGGCCGGCGCACCGCTGCTGCTGCGCCCGTGGCTGGCACTGCTGCGCCGGCGGCTGGACCGCGCCGGCATCGCGCACAATGACTACGTGGTCGGCATCGCGCGCAGCGGCCGCATGGACGAGCGCGCGATGCTGGACGCGCTGGCGCGCCTGCCCGCGGGCGTGGGCGAGATCTACCTGCACCCGGCGGTGGTTTCGGGCGAAGTCATCGCCGCGTCGATGCGCGGCTACCGCCACGCCGATGAACTGGCCGCGCTACTGTCGCCGCGCGTGCGCGCCGCGCTCGAGCACGCAGCCGGCCGGCGCGGCGGCTTTACCGACGTGCTGGCATCCTGACCACCCATGAAACGCTTTGCCATCCTGACCGGGCTGCTGGGCCTGCTGGCGCTGACCGCGCTGGTGATCCACCAGGGCATCGGCGATATCGCCACCATCGTCGCGCAAGGCGGCTGGCTGCTGCTGGCGCTGGTGCCGCTGCATGCGCTGCCACTGCTGCTCGACGCGCAGAGCTGGCGCGTGCTGCTGACTTCCGCCGATCCCGACGAAAACGCGGACCTGGGCTTCCTGTGGTGGGTCGCCACCGTGCGCGAGGCCGTGGGGCGGCTGCTGCCGACCGCCAATATCGGCGGCGAGCTGGTCGGCATCCGCCTGTCGCGGCTGCGCATCCGCGACACCACCGCCGTGGCCGCCAGCGTGGTGGTGGAGGTCATGACCACGCTGTTCGCGCAGTACCTGTTCGCGGCGCTCGGCGTGCTGATGCTGGTGGCCGCGCTGCAGGACAGCGGGCAGGCCTGGATCATCCTGGCGGGGCTGCTGCTGTCGCTGCCGGTGCCGGTGCTGTTCGCGCTGTCGCTGCGGCACAACGCCATCTTCGAAAAACTGGAAGGCGCGGCGCGCCAGCTCTTCGGCGCGGACCACCGCGTGGTGACGATGATCGACGGCGCGCGGCTCGACGGCCACATCCGCGCGCTCAACCGACGCCGCGGCGAACTGCTGCGCGCAGTGTGCTGGCAGCTCGCCTGGCTGGTCAGCGGCACGCTGGAGATCTGGTTCGCGCTGATGCTGCTGGGCCATCCGGTGCCGTTCTGGCAGGCACTGGCGATCGAGGCCCTGACGCAGGCAGCGCGCAACGTGGCGTTCTTCGTGCCGGCCGGGCTGGGCGTGCAGGAGGCGGTGGTGATGCTGCTGGGCCAGGCCCTGGGGATGGATGCGCAGGTGTCGCTGGCGCTGGCGCTGGTCAAGCGGGCGCGGGAGATCCTGTTTGGCGTGCCGGCGCTGCTGTCGTTGCAGTGGGTGGAGCTGAGGCGGTGGCGGCGCGGGCGCGCGCGCGAAGCGGGAAGCGCTTAACTCCGCTCTGCGGCCGCCCGCAACTTATGACTCCGCATTCTGCCGCGCGTTATGGGTGGTCAGGTACTTCACCAGCCCCTCCACCCCGCTGCGCGCGACGATATCGGCAAACTGCTTGCGATACACCTCGATCAGCCACGCGCCCATCATATTGATGTCATAGATCTTCCAGCCGTTGGGCGTGCGCTGCAGGCGGTAATCGATCTGCATCTCGTCGGCGTTATTGATCACGCGCGTCTGCACCACCACATCGGCAGCGCTGCTGCCGGACTTGACCGGCTGGTAGCGGAACTTGACGTTCTGCTCGCGCAGCTGCGCCAGTGACACGGCATAGCTGCGCACCAGCAGGGTCTCGAACTGCTCGTAGAGCTGCTTCTGCTGCTCCGGCGTGGCCGTGCGCCAGGCACTGCCCACCGCCAGCCGCGTGGTGCGCTGGAAATCCGTATAGGGCAGGAACTGCTTCTGCACGACCGCGGTGATCTTGCCGAGGTCGCCGGCGCGGGTGTCGGGGTTGGACTGGATGGTGCGGATCACGCCCTCCACCGCGGCCTGGACCAGCCGCTCGGGGCTGGCGCGCAGGTCGCCGGGCTGGACTGCCTGGGCATGCACCGTGCAAACCATGGCCACCGCCACAAGCGGCGCCAGGGGGATCAAACCGTGAGTCTTCATGGATGTGAATGCGGGGAAGGATCGTGGGACCGCGCCGCCGCTGCGTCGCCGGCGCATGGCCGACAGTGTATAGCGGGTCGGCCCGTTGCTGACCCGCATGGCGCATGCGCCACGCCTGCCTCCCGAGTGCGCGCCAGCCGATATACTCCGGGTTCGTGCTCCTTCCGGATCCGCCCATGCTGACCTCGCTGCTGACACGCATCGTCCGGCTTGCCACCGCCAAGCCGTGGCGGGTCATCATCCTGTCGGCGGTGCTGACCGCTGTCAGCGGCGTCTACATGGCACGCAACTTTGCCATCAACACCGATATCGGCCGCCTGCTGGAATCGGATGCGCCGTGGGCCGTACGCGACGCCGCCATCAGCAAGGCCTTCCCGCAGCGCGACCAGATGATCCTGGCAGTCGTGCAGGCGCCGGCGCCGGAACTGGCCGATGCCGCAGCCAATGCGCTGGCCGGTGCGCTGCGGCGGCAGCCGACGCATTTCAACGCCGTCAGCCAGCCCGGCAGCGGGCCGTTCTTCGAACGCAACGGGCTGCTGTTCGCCGGGACGGACGAAGTGCACCAGCTGACGCAGCAGCTGGTGCAGGCGCGCCCGCTGGTCGGTGCGCTGGCGCACGATCCCACGCTGCGCGGCCTGGCCGACACACTCACCACCACGCTCACACTGCCGCTGCAGATGGGTCAGGTGAGGCTGGGCGACATGGCAAAACTGCTTGGCAGCAGCGCCGACACGCTCGACCAGGTGCTGACCGGCAAGCCCGCGGCGCTGTCGTGGGTCGGCTTGCTGGACGACAGCCGGAAGCCCGGCCCCGATGGCCATGTCTTCAGCTTTGTCGCGGTCAGCCCGGTGCTGGACTACAGCGACCTGCAGGCCGGCGCCGCGGCCTCGCGCGCAATCAGGCAGGCCGCCGCCGACCTGCAGCTGGCGCAGCGCTACCAGGCCACCGTGCGGCTGACCGGCCCGCAGGCGCTGGCCGACGATGAGTTCGCCTCGGTCAGCGAAGGCGCCTCGCTCAACGGCGTGCTGACGGTGCTGGTGGTGGTGCTGATCCTGTGGCTGGCGCTGCGCTCGGCACGGCTGATCGTGGCGGTGCTGGCCAGCCTCTTTGCCGGCCTCTTGATCACCGCCGCGCTGGGGCTGGCGATGGTCGGCGCGCTGAACATGATCTCGGTGGCGTTCGCGGTGCTGTTCGTCGGGCTGGGGGTGGACTTCGGCATCCAGTTCGGGGTGCGCTACCGCGCCGAGCGCCATGACCGCGACCACGTGATCGAAGCGCTCGGGCTGGCCGCGCACGAGGTGGGTGCGCCGCTGGCGCTGGCCGCGGCGGCCACGGCGGCGGCGTTCTTCTGCTTCCTGCCCACCGACTATCGCGGCGTGGCCGAGCTGGGCCTGATCGCCGGGGTCGGCATGATGGTGGCCTTTGCCACCACCTTCACGCTGCTGCCGGCGCTGATCGCCGTGCTGCAGCCCGGCGGCGAGGCCGAGGCGCCGGGCTTTGCCTGGCTGGCGCCCGCGGACCTGTTCTTCGAGCGTTTTCGCAAGCCGGTGCTGCTGGTGACCGTTCTGGCGATCCTGGCGGGTGCGCCGCTGCTGCCGCACCTGCGCTTCGACTTCGACCCGCTGCACCTGAAGGATCCAAAGTCCGAATCGATGGCCACGCTGCTGGAACTGAAGGACGCGCCGCAGGCCGGCACCGACGATGTCACCGTGCTGGCGCCGTCGCTGGCGGCCGCGCGCGAGACGGCCCGCAAACTGGCCGCGCTGCCCGAGGTGGCGCGCGTGGTCACGCTGCAGACCTTTATCCCCGAGGACCAGCCCGCCAAGCTGCAGGCCATCGGCCAGGCATCGGCCGCGCTGATGCCGGCCCTCACACAACGCACCGCCACGCCGGCCAATGACGTCGCACGCGTCAATGCGCTGCGCAATGCGTCGCGCCAGTTGGCCATCGCCGCCGACGAGCATCCCGGTCCCGGCGCCGCCGAAGCCAGACACCTGTCGGCTACGCTAAAGACGCTTGCCGCCTCGAACGCCGCCACGCGCGACCGCGCCGAACAGGCCATCGCGCTGCCGCTGCAGCTGTCGCTGGCAAAGCTGAAGCTGGCGCTGAGCCCCCAGCCGGTCAGCCAGCAGACGCTGCCGCCCGAACTGGGACGCGACTGGCTTACGCCCGATGGCCGCGCGCTGGTCAGCATCAGCCCGAAGCTGCCACCGGCCGGCAGTGCGCAGCGCGAAGCCGCGCTGGACCGCTTTATCGCTGCCGTGCAGCGCGTGGAACCCGCCGCCACCGGCGGGCCCATCTCCATCCGCGGCTCGGCCGACACCATCATGACCGCGTTCGCGCAAGCCGGCACCTGGGCGGTGGTATCGATCACCATCCTGCTTTGGATCACGCTGCACCGATTTGCCGACGTGGCGCGCACGCTGGTGCCGCTGCTGGTATCGGCCATCGTCACGCTGGAGCTGTGCGTGCTGTTCGGCATTGCGCTGAACTTTGCCAACGTGATCGCGCTGCCGCTGCTGCTGGGCATCGGCGTGGCGTTCAAGATCTACTACGTGATCGCCTGGCGCCACGGCAAGACCAAGCTGCTGCAATCGAGCCTGACGCATGCGGTGCTTTACAGCGCCGCCACCACCGCCACCGCCTTTGGCAGCCTGTGGCTGTCGCAGCATCCCGGCACCGCCAGCATGGGCAAGCTGCTGGCGCTGGCGCTGGTGTGCACGCTGATCGGCGCGGTGTTCTTCCAGCCGATCCTGATGGGCCGCCCGCGCGAAGACGCGCACCTCGGCCATGACAAACCCGCGAGGCCTTAGTGGCCACTCCTCACAACAACGGTAACTGTCCCGCTACGCCCCGCCCGATGCCTTCCCCCACACGCCTTTCGCGCCCGCATGCCGCGCGCCTCGCCCTCGCCGCCGTCACCACTGCCATGCTGGCCGGCTGCGCGACCGGTCCGAATGCCAATCCGGAGGATCCGCTTGAACCGATGAACCGCGCGGTGTACACCGTCAACGACAAGCTCGACGAGTATGTGGCCACCCCCGTCGCCAAGGGCTACAAGGCGGTCACGCCGGAGCCGGTGCGCACCGCCGTCACCAACTTCTTCTCGAACCTCGCGGACGTGGGCAACTTTGCCAACAACCTGCTGCAGGGCAAGGGCGTGGAAGCGGCGGAGACCTTTATGCGGGTTGCGGTGAATTCGGTGCTTGGCATCGGCGGGCTGATCGATATCGCCACGCCGGCGGGGCTGCAGAAGCATTCGCAAGACTTCGGCCTGACGCTGGGCACGTGGGGCGTGCCGTCGGGACCCTATCTGGTGCTGCCGCTGTTCGGGCCCAGCTCGTTTCGTGACGGCGTGGGCCTGTACGTGAATTTCCAGTTCGATCCGATCACGTATGCCGAGCCGGCGGTGCGCAATTCCCTGTTCGGGATGAACGTGGTGGATGTGCGCACCAACCTGCTGGGCGCGACCGACCTGCTCAAGCTGGCGGCGCTGGACAGGTATGCCTTCGTGCGCGACGGCTACCTGCAGCGGCGCCGCAACCTGCTGGGCGAGGACACGGCCTTGCCGGACTACGGCGACGACGAGGACAGCGGCGAAGCTGCTGCCCCGGCCGCCGCGCCAGCCCCGGCCACCACGCCAGCCACACCAGCCGCGCCGGCGGGCACGCCGGCGCCTGCACAGCCCGCGGCGCCGCGCTGACGCAGCCTCAGTTGCCCTCAGTTGCCCTCAGCTGCCCTTAGCTACCGATCCCCAGCAGCACCACCTCGAACGTCAGCGTCGCGTTCGGCGGGATCGTGCCCGGCACGCCGCGCGCGCCGTAGGCAGTGGATGCCGGGCAAGTCAGCTTGGCCTTGCCGCCGACCTGCATTGCCTGCACGCCTTCGGTCCAGCACGGGATCACCCGGTTGAGCGGGAACGAGATCGGCTGGCCACGCTTGTATGAGCTGTCGAACTCCGTGCCGTCGGCCAGCGTGCCGCGGTAGTGGACCTGCACCGTGTCGGTGGCCTTGGGCGAGGCGCCATTACCCTTGACCAGGTGCTGGATCGTCATGCCCGACGCCAGCGTCTGCGGCGCCGCCGCGGGCGCGGCCGGGGCCGCCGGAGCCGATGCAGCCGGGGCAGCCGCGGAAGCGGCGCAGGCGAAGGTCAGGGAGCCGAGGAAAAGCGCAAGTGTCTTCATGGAAGCCCGTTGTGATGTCGTGATTGGGATGCGGCAGTTTAACCGAGGCCGGAAACGGGCCGCGGCGGCAGGAGCAGCGACCGCCGCCTGGTCGCTGCGGCATATAGCGCACAAGGCGCGCGTGCCAGCCGCGCTTGGGGCGGCTTTAGACGCCCCGTCCGTTGCACATGCCGTTTTGCCGTCTACGATGGTTGTTGAGGGCCCGGCACCTGCCGGGCGCACGGAGGGTGCCATGGCACAGACGGATTCCCGGGGCCTTGCGGTCTCGACACAGAACGCCCGCTCGGTCGAGCGGTTCGAGACGGCCCTGCGCTTGCTGAACGGTTACTACGGCGACCCGCTTGCCGTCATCGACTCGGCCCTGGCGGCGGATCCGGACTTCGCCATGGGCCATGCGCTGCGCGCCGCGCTGATGGTCACCTCGGGCGACGGCACGGCCGAGCCCATGCTGCGCCAGAGCGTGGAAGCCGGCGAGGCCCTGCACCACCGCGCCAACGACCGCGAACGCCGCCATATCGCCGCCGCGCGAGCCTGGCTCGACGGCGATTTCAGCCGTTCGAACCGCCTCTACGGCGAAATCGTGATCGACTATCCACGCGACCTGCTGGCCATCCAGTCCGCCCATCTCAGCGACTTCCTGCTCGGGCAGTCCTCGATGCTGCGCGACCGCATCGCCCAGGCGCTGCCGCACTGGGATGCCGGCATGCCCGGCTATGGCTACCTGCTCGGCATGCAGGCCTTCGGCCTGGAAGAAACCCAGCTCTACGACCGCGCCGAAGAACGCGGCCGCCGCGCGCTGGAGCTCAACCCGCGCGACCCGTGGGCGGTGCATGCCGTGGCGCACGTGATGGAGATGCAGGGCCGGCTGGCCGACGGCATCGCGTGGCTGGAGGGGCGCCGCGACGACTGGGCCGACGACAATATGCTGGCGGTGCACAACTGGTGGCACCTGGCACTGTTCCAGCTGGAAGACAACCGGACCGAGGACGTGCTGGCGCTCTACGACCGCCATATCAGCCGGCCGGCGCCCGCCATCGCGCTGGACCTGGTCGACGCCACGGCGCTGCTGTGGCGCCTGCACCTGCGCGGCGTCGACGTGGGCAAGCGCTGGCAGCCGGTGGCGGACGACTGGCTGGCGCGCGGCGCAGCCGGCTATTACGCCTTCAACGATGTCCACGCCGTGATGGCCAGCCTTGGCGCGGGCCGGCCCGAGGCGGCCGCCGCACTGCGTGCCGCCTTGCAGCGCGCGGAACTCGACGACGGCACCAATGCGATGATGTCGCATGACGTGGGTCTGCCGGTGGCCGATGCATTGATCGCGTTCGGGCAAGGCGACTACAACACCGTCATCGAGCTGCTGATGCCGGTGCGCCTGCTTGCGTACCGCTGCGGCGGCAGCCATGCGCAGCGCGACGTGATCGGCCTCACCCTGATCGAGGCCGCGTTGCGCGCCGGCCGCGCCAACCTGGCCAATGCGCTCACGGCCGAACGGGCCGCGCTCAAGCCGATGAGCCCCAGCCTGTACCGGCTGGTGCAGCGCGCCGACGCGTGCCGCTCCCAGGCCAGCCAGGCCAGTGGGCAGGGCAACGGATCGCGGCCTATACTGCACCTGTCCTGAACGGAGACCGTCCATGCCAAGCATCGTCCGCCCCCTGCTGCGCCCTGCCCTGGTCACCGCCTGCGCCGCGCTGGCGCTGGCCGCCCTGCCCGCCGTGGCCCACCACGGCTGGTCCACCTACGACGAAACCAAGCCGATGACGGTGACCGGCAAGATCGTCGAAAGCCATTACGAGAACCCGCACGCGCACATCCGCATCGACGCCGGCGGCAAGCGCTGGCTGGCCATCCTGGCCCCGGTCTCGCGGATGGAGGCGCGCGGCGCCACCGCCGACAAGGTCGCCGTGGGCCGCGAGGTCACGCTGGTCGGCTACGCCAGCAAGGAAAAAGCGAACGAGTTGCGGGCCGAGCGCATCACCGTGGACGGCAAGACCGTCGAGCTGCGCTGACCTGCTGCGCGCGGCATGTCGGCATTGCTGGCGCAATGGGCTGAGTGGGCCAGCGGGCTGGCGCGGCTGCCGTTCTCGGCGGCGTTGCGCAGCTCGGCCTGGGCCTATCCCGCGGTCGAAATCGTCCACCTGGCCGGCATGGCGCTGCTGTTCGGCTCCATCATTGTGGTCGACATGCGCCTGGCCGGGCTTGGCCGCCAGTTGCCGGTGACCCTGCTGCTGCGCCACGCGCTGCCGTTTTCCGTCGCGGCCTTTGTCGCCGTCGCGGGCAGCGGCGTACTGCTGTTCCTGGCCCATGCGGACGAGCTGGCCGCCAATCCCGCCTTTCTGGTCAAGCTGTGCCTGATCGCGCTGGCGCTGGCCAACGTGCTTTGGTTCCACACCGGGCCCTATCGCAGCCTGCGCGCGGTGCAAGGAGGCTGGGACGTAGGCACCGCGCCGCCGGCCGCCGCGCGGATCAGCGCGATCGTGTCGGTGGTGGCGTGGTCGCTGGTGATCTGTGCGGGACGCCTGATTGCCTATGTCTGAGCCGCGAGGCACACTGGCGTGCCTTGCCGGTCCCGGGCCTGCGCCGCAGGGGCCTGGCATCGCCAGACAGAGCTAATGGAACTTTCGACAAGAACACGCTGGGTCGTGGGCGGCCTGCTCGCGCTGGGCGCGGTGGCCGCCACGGCCATTGCGCTGAAGACAAAAGCCTATCTCGAATCGTCTGCGCCAGGCGCCGGCAGGTTGCGCATCGATGCAACCGACACCGCGCGCGTGAGCCGCGGCAAGCTGATCTACGGACAGCAATGCGCCGGCTGCCACGGCACCAGGCTGGAAGGCCAGCCGAACTGGCGCGAGCGCCTGCCCAGCGGCCGCATGCCGGCCCCGCCGCATGACGCGTCCGGCCACACCTGGCACCACCCGGATGCGGTGCTGTTCGCGATCACGAAGCATGGCCTGGTGCCCGGTGTCACGGCGCCGCAAGGCTATGAGAGCGATATGCCGGGGTTCGGCGCGATCCTGTCGGACGACGACATCATTGCCGTGCTCGCCTATATCAAGAGCACCTGGCCGGCGAAGATGGCGGCAGCGCAGCGCGACGTGACGGAGCAGTCCAGGACGGGAGAGTAACGCCCCCTGCCGCTTGCTCCTGTGGCGCGCTAAACGGGCGCCGGTGACAGCATGCCCAGCGCGGCTACCAGCGCCAGGACCAGCGTGGCGGCGCCGGACTCGAGCATCAGGCTGCGCCGCAGCGCGCGAATCGCCACGCCATGATTCCCTGCCTGTAACGCCTGTTCCAACCGTGGACTGAGCCGGTAGCGGTTGGCGGCGGCCAGGCCCAGCATCGCCACAAAGAGCGCCAGCTTGGCGGCGAGCAGCCCGCCGTAGGACAACGGCGCAAGCGCCGGCAGAGCCGGGCCCACGATGTACCAGTAGTTGACGGCGCCAGTCAGCACCAGCGTCGCGACAATGGCGGAGCCGATGCGGGCAAACCCGTTCGACGTGCGGCTCAGCAGCGCCATTGCCTGCGCGCCCGATGCGGGCTTTGCCAGCGACAGGAGCACAAAGGCCGCCAGCGCGCCGGCCCAGGCTCCGGCGGCCAGCAGATGCGCCACGTCGGCACCAAGGTGCAGGTAGCGCCCTGCCCCGTCATGCATCGCGCCGTGCCCGCCCCACGCCAGCGTGGCCAGCGCGATCCCGGCACATGCTGCCAGCGCCGCGAATCGCGTACCGGGCCGCGCTCGCCCCGACAGGGCTGCCGGCAGGCAGAGCAACAGGGCAACCATGCGCACCGACCAGGCCACGCCGAAATCGGTCCCGGTAACGATCATCCCGAAGGCATGACTTTGCAAGGCCGAATACCCGGCAGCGCCGGTCATGGCCTTGGCCATCACCGCGATGCTGCCCAGCGAGAGCACGATGCCGGCTATCGCACCTGCCAGTGCCATGACCCGGCACCGGGCCGCGAGCCACGAAGCGCGTTCATGGCCATGCAGCGCGTACAGGCAGAACAGCGGCAGCCCGAACAGCAAGGCCAGGTCGACATACAGCGCAAAGCGCAGCCCCACCGCTACCCAGTCCATCGGCGCCGGTCACTTGACGGTGAAAGCGATATTCCCCGTGATGGGATGGGTATCGGACGACACGGCACGCCAGTCCACGCGATAGCTGCCCGGCGCCAGCGCACGCACGGGCGTGATCACCATCGCCTTCGGGTCGTCGCTGCCGGAGACCTTCGCGGCGACCTTCATCGGCGCATGGTCGGCCATGCCCGGCATGCCGGTCATCACCAGGTTGGCGCCGGAGAACTGCGTGAGCAGGTTCTCCGAGAACTGCAGTTCGATTTTCTGCGGCGCGATCACCTCCGCTTTGTCCGCCGGTGTGGATGAGACCAGCTTCGGATGCGCGAAGGCAACGCTGCTGGCCAGCGCGAGGGTCGCGGCGAGCATCGATCGGATCAGGGGGCGCCTGGCATGCATTGTTTTTCTCCGGGAAATAGATGATTGAGGATGTCGGGTCAGAACCAGAGCCGGACACCGGCCACGAAGCGGGTTTCACCCGCGCGGCCGCCGGAGGCCCGGATCATGTCGGCCGTGTTGCCGAACGCCTGGTAGCGCTCGACGCCGATATATGGCGCGAACTGGCGGCTGAACTCATAGCGCAGCCGCAGGCCGACGGTGCCGCTGGACAAGCCGCTGCCGATGCCCACCGCCGGGTCGTTCTTGCCATAGAGGTTGGCCTCGATGCGCGGCTGCAGGATCAGGCGCTGCGTCAGCAGCAGCTCATACTCGGCGGAGAGCCGCATCGCCGTGCGGCCGCTGGTGCCAACATAGGCGGTGGCATCGACCTCGAACCAGTACGGCGCCAGCCCCTGCACGCCGAAGGCCAGCCAGTTGCGCGCCGGGCGCCCGCTGCCGGCGTCATTGCGGATGCCCAGCTGGGTATCCCAGTAGCTGGCGATGGCGTGTCCCCACAGCAGTTCGGTGCGGGCCTCGTGCAGCTTGCCCTTCGATGCCTCGCCCTCGGCCTTGAGCACCAGCTTGTTGTACGAGGTGCCGAACCACGCCTGCGCCTCGTAGGCGGCGGCGTTGCTGCCGCTGGCGTGGGCCCATTCGAGCCGGTCGACCAGCACCGAGGCGAACAGGTGCTCGTCGGCCATCATCAGCTGGCGCTTGTCGCCGAGCGCGTACTTGCCCACGCCGAGCTGGTAGCCGCCGGAATAGGCATGCGGATCGCGGGCGTCGGGCGGCGCGCTGCCGCCCTGCATCTTCATGTCGCCATGGTCCATGGGCTGGGCGGGCGCGGCGCTGCCCTGGTCCATGGTGTCCATGCCTTGCATGTCCGTCATCGCTGGGCTGCCGGCTTCCATGCCTTGCATGGCGCCGTGGTCCATGCCGTGCATCTGGCTGTGGTCCATTTCCGGAATGGGCGCCGCAGCGCTGGCGGCAGGCGCGTCGTGGTGATGGGCATGGCCGGCGTGCGGGTCCTGCGCCGAAGCGGCGCCCGTTGCGGCGAAGGCCAGCACCGCGGCAAGGATCATGGTGGTGTGCAGCATGGGGATTGCGGAGCGAAGTTCAGACATCAGGCCACCACCACTTCGCGGAACATGCCCGCATCCATATGCAGCATCAGGTGGCAGTGCCATGCCCAGCGCCCGAGCGCATCGGCGGTGACCAGGAAGCTGATGCGCTGCGCCGGCTGCACGGGGATGGTGTGGCGCCGCGCCTGGAAGCTGCCATCGGGCGCTTCCAGCTCGCTCCACATGCCGTGCAGATGCATGGGGTGCGTCATCATGGTGTCGTTGTGCAGGATCACCCGCAGGCGCTCGCCGTATTTGAAATACACCGGCGTCGATTTGCCGAACTCCACGCCGTCGAACGACCACGTGTAGCGTTCCATATTGCCGGTCAGGTGCAGTTCGACTTCGCGCCCCGGGCCGCGCGGGTCCATCGCGCCGCCGATGGTGTGCTGGTCGGCCAGCGTCAGCACGCGCCGGCCGTTGTTGCGCAGGCCGATGCCGGGATCGTCGAGGTTGGTGCGGGCCATGTCGACGCGCATGTCGGTGCTGGGGCCGTACTCGGTGCGGGCGTGGCGCGCGGTCTTGCTCGGGACTTTGAGCGGATCGCTGGCGGCCATGGTCGCCATGGCATGCTGGCTGTGGTCCATCGCCTTGCCGCCGGCGCCGTGCTGGCTGTGGTCCATCGCCTTGCCGCCCCCACCGTGCTGGCTGTGGTCCATCGCCATCGCACCGTGGTCCATGCCGCCCATGCCCCCCATCTCGCCCATCATGTCGGTCATGGTCAGCCATTCCGCCTTGTCCAACGCCGGGACCGGCGCGCTCAGCCCTTCCCTCACGGCCAGCGTACCGCGCGCATAGCCGGTGCGGTCCATCGCCTGCGAGAAGATGGTGTAGGCGTCGTCGCGCGGCTCGACGATGACGTCGCAGGTCTCACCGGCGCCGAAGCGGAATTCGTCCACGGTGACCGGCTCGATGTCCTGGCCGTCGACCTCCACCACCCGCAGCTTCAGCCCGGGAATGCGCACGTCATAGAAGGTATTGCCCGAGCCGTTGATAAAACGCAGCCGCACTTTCTCGCCGCGGCGGTAGAGCCCCGTCCAGTTGCCGGCCGGCGTGACGCCGTTGGTCAGGTAAGTCAGCGTCGCGCCAGACAAGTCCGCCAGGTCGGTCGGGCTCATCCGCATCTGGTTCCACATCCGGCGCTTGTCCAGCGCCTGCTTGAGCCCGTCGCGCGAAGCATCGCGGAAGAAATCGACCACGGTCGGCTGGTTGTAGTTGTAGTAGTCGCCCTGGACCTTGAGCTTGGTCAGCACCCGCATGGGGTCCTCGTCGGTCCAGTCCGACAGCAGCACGGTGTAGTCGCGGTCGGCCTGCATGGCATCCTGACCCGCGGGCGGATCGATGACGATGCCGCCGTACACGCCGGTCATCTCCTGGAAGCCGGAGTGCGAGTGATACCAGTAGCTGCCCCGCTGCGCGACCTTGAAGCGGTAGGTGAAGGTCGCACCGGGCGGGATGCCGGCAAAGCTGATGCCTGGCACGCCATCCATCTCGAACGGAAGGATGATGCCGTGCCAGTGGACCGAGGTGGCCTCGCGCAGGCGATTGGTGACGCGGATGGTGACGGTGTCGCCTTCGCGCCAGCGCAGCGTGGGGCCGGGCAGCATGCCGTTGATGGTGGTGGCGACGACCGGCTTGCCGGTGAAATTGACCAGCGACTCGCCGACCACGAGGTCGAATTCCGTGCCGCGCAGCACCGGCGCCGTGCCCGACCCGGCCCGTGCCGGCCGCCCCGCGGGCTGCGCCCAGGCGCCGCCGCCGAGACCGGACAGGCCGGCCACGACACCGCCGGCTACCAGCCCCTGTACGAAGCGTCGTCGCGGAAGATCGGGCAGCACAAGGCCGCTGGCGGGGTGGCGTGGCATGAATCGGATCCTTTGTTCCAGGTATGCCAAGCGTAGCCAGCACCACCCTACGCACGCCTGACCTGGACATGACATTCCGGTAATCTTCGTGTCATGTTGACGCTCGCGCCGCTGGCGTAGAGTTGCCGGACCCTGCCTGTGCGGCGGGACGGATCGATTGGAAGGAACGAAGCTGATGAAACTGCTTGTGGTGGAAGACGAGGCCAAGACCGGCGAATACCTGCGCCAGGGGCTGACCGAGGCGGGCTTTGTCGTCGACCTGGTGGCAAACGGGCTGGACGGCCAGCATCTGGCGCTGACCGAACCCTACGACCTGGTCATCCTTGATGTGATGCTGCCGGATGTCGACGGCTGGCGCATCGTGCAGGCGCTGCGCGCCGCCGGGATCACCGTGCCGGTGCTGTTCCTGACCGCGCGCGACAGCGTGGCCGACCGCGTCAAGGGCCTGGAGCTGGGCGCGGACGACTACCTGGTCAAGCCGTTCGCGTTTTCCGAACTGCTGGCCCGCGTGCGCACGCTGCTGCGCCGGGGCACGGCGCAGGTGGCGCTGGACCGCATCCAGGTCGCCGACCTGGTGCTGGACCTGGGCCGCCGCCGCGCCACGCGCGCGGGCCGGCGCATCACACTGACCAGCAAGGAGTTTGCGCTGCTGGAACTGCTGGCACGGCGCCGCGGCGAAGTGCTGCCGCGCTCGCTGATCGCCTCGCAGGTGTGGGACATGAATTTCGACAGCGACAGCAATGTGATCGACGTGGCCATCCGCCGGCTGCGCGCCAAGATCGACGATGACTTCGAGCCAAAGCTGATCCAGACGGTGCGCGGCATGGGCTATGTGCTGGAAGAGCCAGATCACCCGGAGGACAGCGCATGAACGGCCGCCTGTCGCTGACGGCGCGGCTCACCATCCTGTTCTCGCTGTCATCGGCGGCGGTACTGCTGGGGCTGGGCGTGCTGATCTGGCTGGCGATGGACCGGCATTTCGCCGACGAGGACTATGCCGTGCTGGGCGATAACGTGCGGCTGATCCAGAAGATCGCCGCCGAAGGCCCGGCGAGCGCCGTGCCGCAGCGCCTGGCGCAGACGCTGGAGCACCATCCGGGTTTTGTCGCCGACGTGCGCACCGCCGAGGGCAACAGCGTGTATGCCACGCAGGCGTTCGACTTCGGCATCGCGCAGGCCGCAGCCGCCAAGCTGCCTGCGCAGCGCGATACCTTCGCCTGGGAGCAGCGCGGACAGACTTACCGCGGCATGCGCGCGCTTGCCCCCCGCGCGCAGGCGGGACCGCTGCAGATCGTGGTCGGCATGGACACCGCGCTGCACGCCCACTTCATGCACGCGTTCCGCCAATCGCTGGCCTTCTATACGGCGCTGGCCGCGCTGGCCAGCGGCCTGCTCGGCTGGTGGGCGGCGCGGCGCGGGCTGGCGCCACTGCGCACCATGGCCTCGCGCGCACGCACGGTCACCGCGCACAAGCTCGACGAGCGCATGCCGGTCGAAGCGGTGCCGGTGGAAATGGCCGACCTCGCCGCGACGCTCAACGCCATGCTGGAACGGTTGCAGCGCGATTTCGACCGGTTGTCCGAGTTCTCGTCCGACCTGGCGCATGAACTGCGCACGCCGCTGACCAACCTGATGACGCAAACCCACGTGGTGCTGTCGCAGCCGCGCGAAGCGGCGAAGTACCGCGACGTGCTGACCTCCAATGCCGAAGAGCTGCAACGGCTGGGACGGATGGTGTCGGACATGCTCTACCTGGCCAAGATGGAACACGGCATCACGCTGCCGAACGCGGAGCACATCGACATAGCGGAAGAAGTCGCCGCGCTGTTCGAATTCTACGACGCACTGGCGGAGGACAAGGGCGTGCGCCTGCAGCAGCGCGGCAACGGCCGCATCACCGGCGACCGGCTGATGCTGCGGCGCGCGCTCAGCAACCTGCTCTCCAACGCGCTGCGGCATACGTCCGCGGGCAAGGGCATCGTGGTGGAGATCGCGCCGAGCGCGGATGCGGTGGCGGTGACCGTCGAGAACGAAGGCGAGACCATCCGGCCTGAGTTGCTGCCGTCGCTGTTCGACCGGTTCTTCCGTGCCGACAAGTCGCGGGCGCGGCCGGATTCGGATGGGGCGGGGGATGGGACGGGGGATGGGGCGGGGGATGGGACGGGACTAGGCCTGGCGATTACGCAGGCGATCATGGCCGCGCATGGCGGGAGTATCGCGGTGGAATCGGCGCAGGGAAGGACGCGCTTTGTGCTGACGTTCCGCCGCGATGTCCGCCCCGCGGGGCAGCACGCCTCCTTCGGTTATGACGTGTAGGTGTAGGTTGCCATCGGGAAGTGGACGTTGCTGCCGTGGAATCGAGGGAACTTCTCGAAATCCGCGCGCATGTCATGCCGGACAGGAGAATTCATCGCCGCGGTGATCGCTGCTGCGCTGTCGAAGACCAGCTTGTTCCGCTGCATGTAGTGAACCCGCTTCCAGGGCATCGCATCAACCCAGTCCACCCGGGTGAAGATCTCGATCTCGCGTACCCCTTCGAAGAAGCGCATGATTTGCGGATGGTGAGCCAGGTAGTAATTCAGCCACGCATCGAAATCCTCCGCATACCCGGGGTAATGGACCAGAAAGCTGCATGGCACGCCGCCCCCCGGCGAAGTCCGGATGACGGGATCATCGACCGGAAACGGACGCCGCGCCATGACCTGTTGCGTGACCGTGCACCCTTGCAAGGCCGGCAGCGGTAGCCGCGCCACTGCCTGAAGGTAACCGTCGGCAGTGATTGCGGCTTCCAGTGCCGCCAAGGTGTCGAAATCCAGCTGCATCGCGAATGGCGGAGAATGGCCATCGTCCGTGTAGTAGTCTTTCGCCGTCTCGGGCGTATAAAGTCGCGCGCGACGTAGCTGTGGTGTGCCCCTGACAATGTCGGCAACCCTCTGGACGTCTTCCGCGTCGATCCGGACAGCCGGATCAGCACTCTCAAAGGTGACGAGATAGGAAAATTGCATGCTGTGTCCCCTGTGTGCCATGCACCTTCAGTGACCTGCCCCTGCCGGAATGGCGGGCGAATCAAACATCTCCATGGCGCCAATGAGGTCGCGCAACCGCTCGACCCCCTTGCGCTCGCAGTACGCCACGATGCCATCGATGACGTTGGGCATCGTTTGCGGCGAGAGGAAGTTGGCGGTGCCTACCTGCACGGCTGTCGCGCCCGCGAGCAGAAACTCGATGGCGTCCTCGGCAGTCGTGATACCGCCGCATCCGATCACCGGAATCGTCACCGCCTGCGCGCACTGATAGGCGAGACGCAGCATGATCGGCTTGGTGGCCGGTCCGGTCAGGCCGCCCATCAGGTTGGCAACCCTGGGACGGCGCGTCTCCACATCGATCGCCATGGCCAGAATCGCATTGCTGACGACAAGCGCGTCCGCGCCGGCGGCCTGGGCCGCCAGGGCCACTTCCACGACATTGCCCGCGTTGGGTGTCATTTTTGGCCAGACTGGCAGCGCAGATTCGGCCTTCATGGCGCGAACCACCTGGAAGGTCGCATCCGGATCCATGCCGAAGGCCTGCCCGTCCTTCTTCAGGTTGGGACAGGACACATTGGCCTCGATCGCTGCGACGCCAGGGACAGACAGCTTGCGCGCGAGCCTGCCAAAGTCTTCCACCGTGTTCGCCGAGATACTGGCGATCAGCGGCGGCCGGTATGGCCGATAGAAGGGCACCGTCTCCCTCAGGTAGTAGTCCCCGCCCTTGCTGGGGATACCGATGGAGAACAACGTCGCGTCCTTGAATTCCGCTACGCGGGGCGGCGGATTGCCTTCGCGCAAGTCGTCGGTGAGGGTCTTGGTCACGATGGCACCGAGCCGGTTCAGATCGAACACATCGGCCAATCCTTCGGCAAAGGTGCCGGACGCCGGCATGACCGGGTTCTGTAGCCTGAGCGAGCCGATTTCCACACTGAGATCTACCACGATACGGTCTCCTGAAGGTCGAACACAGGGCCTTCCCAGCAGACCCGGCGATAGGTGAGATCCTGCGTGTCCGCCTGCTTGCGAAACGGCCGGACGCAGGCAAAACAGGCGCCCAGTGCGCAGCCCATATGCTGCTCAAGCGCAATCTGTCCCGGGATCCCGAGGTCGCCGGCAAGCCGCTGGAGCAACTGCAGCAGCCGGTTCGAGCCGCAGGTGGCGACGTAGTCCAGCCTCTGCGCGGCGTGCGTGCGACGGATCAAGGCCTCGACATGTTCTACCTCGCTGGTGCCTCCGTCGTCCGTGACGATGAGCACGTTGGCGCCGGCCTGCCTGAGGTAGTCCGCCGACATGACTAACCCCTCGGATCTTGCGCTCAGCACAGCGGTGACCGACACCCCCTGGCTGCGCGCCCAATCTGCCAGGGGCGTCAGGGTCGCCAGCCCCACGCCGCGGGCCAGCAACAGGATGTGCCCGGCGTTGGCGGGCACGGCGAAGCCGCGGCCCACCGGGCCCAGCGCGTCCAGCGTATCGCCGGCGCGCAGCCGGGCGAGGCCACGCGTACCCAGGCCCTGGACCTTGTACAGAAACTCAATCGTCGCCTCCTGTGGCGACACCTTGTACAAGCTCATGGGCCTGCGCAGCAACGCGGCACCGTGCTGATCTGGCGGACAGGCCAGATGGAAGAACTGCCCTGGCTGTGCGCGTAACGCGACTTCAGGTGCTTCGACGATGAGATGCTTGTATTCGTCGTTCACCCACTCGTTGCTGACCACCCGGCAAAGATTCTCGGCCACCGCGAATTGCGGCGCTTGCGCGCAACGCTGCGATGACAGGCAGCACGGCGGCGATTCCACTGCGTCTTCCAGCTCTAACATCCGACTTCCTCCTTTTAGGGGTGCTGCGACCTCGGCGGATGGCGCCTCCTCCATGCCCGCCTGAATACTAAATGTCATTCTATTTTTCGACACAGGGAAAGTCAAGGAAGGGGCTACTTGCATGCGCAGCAGCTCGACTACCGTGTACCAGCCATGCACACACCCTATCGAGCCAACCGGCCAATTAACGAACTATGTTTGCGTATCGTGCGTGCCACTCGCTATCCAACGCCCCTGAGCGAGGTAATACCGTTCAGTTAGCACCGTCGTTCCATGCGAATACCCATTGCTTGCATCGCTCGCCCTTTGAGCAGTGTTGCGCCCCCCGCTTGACGATGCTTGATGGCCTTGCGATGCGGTTTTCCCCTGGGTCGATGATCGAGGGCTCGCGTTGCTGGTGACATGTTGTCGTCGGTCAACCGCTTGGTTCCGCCCTCCTGGGCGGGTCACTTTTGTCCGAGCGACAAAAGTGACCAAAAACGCGTCGCCTGGGCGGCTGGCCTTAATCAATTTGACGCTTTTGCTCATACGGGCGGCGTTGGTTTCCGTGAGGCGTGGTTGCCCGTTCGACCCTGCTACGCCATGTGAGTAAGTGTGGGTGCCTGGCGAAGACCCGCTTTTGAACGATCCCCATGCCGGGCGTAGGCCGCCTCCTAACAGGGATATCGCGTCAACGCCTGCGGCTGCGCTGCGCGCGGCGGCTGGGTGCTAATTCCTGCTTCAAAAGCTGAGGCACAACTCCACTGCGCAACACCCTCGCCCCCGACTAGGACCCGCGCGAAGCGCAGCCGAAGGCGTTGAGGCGATACGGTGATCAGCAGGCGGCCTACACCCGGCATGGGGATCGTTCAAAAGCGGGCCTTCGCAAGGCACTGTCACTGACTCACCTGGCGTAGCAGGGTCGAACCGCGACCACGTCCCACGGAAACCAACGCCGCCCATACCACCAGAAGCGTCACCTTGATAGCCAGCCGCTCAGGCGACGCGCTTTTTGGTTCCTTATATGAACGCGCCCCGGTTTGCAAGGTAAAGCCAACATCAGGCTTGGACAGGATTGGCTGCAGACTTATATCCGGCCTTGCGGTGCAGGCCAGGCCTGCAGGCCCTGATGGATTTCGCCGGGAGTGTCCCTATCTTTTTGCCGTGCTTTGAGCACCAGGAACCAATTGGGCTTGCACTCCCGCGGCCCAACCTGTTTTGCCATCACGCTGACATTACCGTCGCAACCCGTGGACGGGTTCCTTCCTTGCTAGCTCTGCCTGCCGTTAGGCAGGCCTGACCGAGACATAGTCTCGGTCATAGGTTCGGTCGTGGGCCAACAGGGCCCAGATGGTACGCACCGTCTTGTTGGCCAGGGCAACAGCCGCGACGTTTTTCGGCCGTCGCTGTGCGAGCATCAGGCTCCAGCCGGGCTGGTTCTTTCTGCGCAGATGACTCAGCACGACCCGAGCGCCGTGAATCAGCAAGGTGCGCAGGTAGGGGTCGCCGCGTTTGCTGATGCCACCGAGCCAGACCTTGCCGCCGGTGCCGGTCTGTTTGGGCACCAGGCCAAGATAAGCCGCCAGTTGGCGCCCGGACTTGAAGGTGTGCGCGTCGCCAATGGTGGCGACCATGGCCGTGGCGGTAAGCATGCCGATGCCGGGAATGGCCAAAATCGTTTTGCAAGCCCGATTCTGCCGACCCCAGGCATCAATGCGTTGATCCAGGCGAGCTATCTCTTGATCGAGCCGTTCGATGCTTTGCAATTGTTCGCGCACGAACTCGAACAGCAAGGGCGGCACGTTCTGTTCGAGTTCGTCCATTCGTTGCACGATTTCCTGCAGGCCAGCTCGCAGCCCGGGACGGATCCGGATCCCGAACTCAAACAACGTGCCGCGCAGCTGGTTGACCAGCATAGTGCGCATTTTCACGCGCAGTTGGCGCATGGCGTGCAGGCCAAGTACGCACTGTTGGGACTCGGTCTTTGGGGCCACGATCGGCATGCCCGGCTGCTGGGCTGCAGTCCAGATAGCCTTGGCATCGGCCGCATCGGTCTTGTTCGTCTGCACGAACGGTCGCACGTACCTGGCGTGCAGCAGCACCGGCTCATGGCCCAAGCCTTGCAGTTGGCGGGCCCACCAGTGCGCGCTGCCACAGGCTTCGAGCGCGATACGTCCGGGCTCGCGATTCGCGAGGAACTCCAGCAGCTTGGGCCGGCTGAAGCGGCGGTTGAAACACTTGCCCGAAGGCTCGACCCAAGAGAGCTGGAAGACAGTCTTTGCAATGTCCAGACCGTAAGTCGTAGTATTCATCTCGGGTCCCTCCATCCTCGCGTGGTTGGTAACACTCCCACTCTGGCACATCGATGCCGTTTCGTGATGGGGGGACCCGCCTACCCCTGTCACGTTTCCCCGGATGCACAGCTGAACTACCGGCGCCTTTGATCGGAGGGCCGGGGCGCGTTCATTCCATCTTTTTGTCGCTCGGACAAAAAGGGACCCGCCCAGCAGGGCGGAACCAAGCGGCTCAACAGCGACAACATATCACCAGCAACGCGAGCCTTCCGAGCTTCAAACAAGATGCAAAACCGCTGCGCCCCCCCCGAGCATCGACAACCTGTCACCAACAGCACGGCCCGTCGAGCAGCGACCAGATGCAATTCCCAGCCAACTTTCACCGCCCGAGAGAGCCCGTGTCGTCGAAGCCTTATCTGAACGGCATTAGCCTAAGCGAGGGGGCAAACAGCGGGCGCCCGATGCTTTGCCACGCTTTCGGCAGGCGAAAGGCAATCCGTGCGCAACCGAGGCGACGCAAGGGGCTGGGCCATAGGGGCATCGCTGCAAGGCTTGGGTGCCGAACGCAGCGGAGCGTGCAGGTTGCCGATTGGAAGCGCGCACAGCGGAACCCATCCGGATACATCCGGACAGGCTCCGCTGACGGTGATGGCGCGGCGGCGATCGCAGCGTCTAGAAGACGTGCTTGACGCCGATCATCGTGCCGAACTGATTGCCGCCGGGTACGGGATTGGAACCGGTTTGGCCGCCGCTGACCGACGCGGCTAGCTGACCGCGGTTGTCGATGAAGCCGGCAGTGGCGTACGCCGACGTGCGCCTGGAGAAGGCGTAGCTGCCGCGCAATGCGTACAGCATGGCCTTGCTGTCGCTGTGGTGAAACCTCTGGTAATAGACCTGGCCGGCGAGGGTGAATGCTGGCGTGATGTCATAGGCAGCGCCGGCATACCAAAGGTCGCTGCGGGGGCTTGTGCTGGCATCGTTGTCCCGGCGCAGCCAACCCAGGCCCAGCTTGGTCTTCGCGAGAATCATGTAGCCATTGAGCGAGAGGCGATCGTCCGTGAAGCTGCTCCTGGTCAGGCCGCCGAACGCGCCGGGACCACCGCGCAGCGAATCGTAGGCAGCGGCAACGCCCCACCAGTCGGTGCTGTACTGCAGCAGTGCAGACCACTCCCGGCATGCCCGCGGATCGGCCGCGTTCTCGCCGGCGCAATTGGCGCCCGAAGGACTTGGGCCGGCGTTGACCGTGTCGCGACCGAAGCTATAGGTTGCGCCCAGCGTCAGACCGCCGAACGTGCCCTTGTAGGAGATGGCATTGTCGGCACGCGTATTGGGGATATAGCTATCCAGGGAAGCGGACCCGTAGACGTTCGGTCCAAGGATGTCCGGATCGAGCATGGCCCAGAACAGCATGGTGTACTGCCGGCCGAACGCAACCTGGCCCCAGTTGCCCGACAGGCCTACCAGTGCTTGCCGGCCAAACAGGCGACCACCCTGGTTGGACGAGCCGGAATCCGGAGCGAAGCCGGACTCCAGCACAAAGATGCTTTTCAGCCCCCCGCCGAGGTCTTCGCTCCCCCGGATGCCCCACCGCGAGGGCACCGTGCCAGTCAGGCTCGGCATGCGGACCACGCTACTCTTGAGTGCGCCGATATTGTTCACGTACTCCACGCCGGTATCGACCACACCGTAAATCGTGACCGATTGCGCGGCGGCCATCAAAGGGGCCGCCGAAAGAACAGCAAGTAACGTTCGCCCGTAGTTAGTCAATTTGCGTTTCCCTGTTTCTCAATGCTGCGGTCGATGCGTGTCCACCGTCGTCCCCGCGAATACCCATCTGGGGCATGTGAGCGGGGATCCAGTGCATGAATCATGCAGCCCTGGCGTAGCGGCTGGCGGGCGTGGCTTCGTCCTCGCTGACCACGTCCTGCAAACGGAAATCGAAGCGAACGCGGGTGAATGGCGCCTTCACACCGAGGGATTCATAGCCCGCCGTGCTCTGCACGGCTTCCAGCTCGACGACCAGTCCATCGCGGGTGGCAAAGGCGAAATCGTCGTCCAGGAAGGTGTCGCCCGGAATATTGATCTGCGTGGTCAGGGCGCGCTTTCCGCCGCCAGAGACGAGGAAATGGATATGGGCCGGGCGGTTCCCATGGCGGCCGAGCAGGGCAAACAGTTCCGAGACCGGGCTGTTCGGCGGAATCGCGTATCCCGGCGGCAGGAAGCTGCGGAAACGGTACGCGCCCTCGGCGTCAGTCTCGATGCGGCGGCGCAGGTTGTAGTCCGGCTGGTCCGGGTCAAAATGAGAATAGCGGCCCAGCTCGTTGCAATGCCAGACATCGACCACCGCGTTGGCGACAGGATTGCCCTGCACGTCGAGCACGCGGCCTTCCATCACCAACGGCTGGCCCTTGCCTTCGTTGCCTTCATCAAGCTTCACCTCATGCTGGTACAGCGGCGCGCCGGCAATATAGAGCGGGCCTTCGATGGCGCGCGGTGTGCCCAGCGCGCGTTCGGCTGCGCGGTCGGCCTCGTCCTCGCGGATATCGAGCAGCCGGTCGAAGCCCAGGCCGGCGGTGATGAGGCCGATCATGTCGGCCTGGCCCAGCCGGGTCAGCCACTGCATTGCGGCCCAGAATTCGTCCGGCTTGACGTCGAACTCGTCGATGGTATGGAACAGGTCGCTGACAATACGCGCGGTAATGGCGCGCACGCGTGCGTCGCCGGTTTCCACCTGACGGGTGTTCACCAGGTCGAGCAGTTGATGGATATCGAGTTCGGACATCGCTGTCTCCTTATGTGTGTTGTGGGGGAAATCAGTTTTCCAGCAGCCACTGTTGCAGCAGCACGGGATCGCGGGTCTGCGTCAGCGCCAGCATCAGCAAGATGCGCAGCTTCTGCGGCGACAGGTCGCCGCCCGCCAGCACGCCGGCGGCGCGCAGGAACGCCTGCGGCGGCACCATGCCGCGCGCTGCGCGGGTGGACTGGACCACGGTGGTACCGGCGCGCACCGCGTCCGCCAGGCCCTGCGCTTCCGCATTCGCCGGCCGGCCAGGCGGCAGTCCCGCGCTGACAAGGCCCGCGCAGCCGGCAGCCACCAGTGCATCGATGGCGGTGCGATCGGCGCCGGCGTACGACATGACGATGTCCACGCGCGGCAATTCGTCAAGGTTCGCCAGGTCGGGCGGGGGCATGCCCCGGCGCCGCACCGGCAGCCGCCGCAGGGTCACCGCGCCGCTGGCCTCGACGCGGCCGAGCGGGCCGAACGGCGGCGCCTCGAAGGCATTGAGATCGAAGCTCGCCGCCTTGGTCACGTCCCGGGCGGCGAAGATATGCCCGTCCATCACGACCAGGACGCCGGCGCCGCGCGCCGCGCCGGACTGCGCCACCGCAAGCGCCGCCCGCAGGTTGGCCGGCACATCGCTGCCCGCCGTATTCGCGGGACGCTGCGCACCTGTGATCACCACGGGCTGGTCGAGCGTGAGCGCCAGGTCGAGAAACCACGCCGTCTCTTCCAGCGTGGCGGTGCCGTGTGTGACCACAAAACCGGCCAGGCCCGGATACCGCCGCGCGGTATCCTCGATCAGCCGGGCCAGCGCCAGCCAGTCAGCCGGCGTGATGCCGGTGCTGCCCAGCGCGCGGAACGGTACCGGCACCAGTTCGACCGCATCCGCCACATCCCCCAGGCTGCCGAGGTCATCCAGCAACTTCTCAATCGGATGGACCACGCCGCTCTCGCCGTATTCGACCCAGTCGAAGCGGTGCCGGGCGTGCATGGCAAACGTACCGCCGGTGCCGATCACGGCGATGCGTGGCCGCGCGGTGTTGCCTGCGGACATGGCAATCGTGTCAGCGACGGCGTTCATGACTTCTCCGGCGCGGCAACATAGACCACGCCGGCTTCGACCTTCACGGCATGACAACGGGCATCGCGGGTCAGCGGCGCGCACATGGCGCGCCCGTTGCGCACATCGAACAGCCCGGCGTGCAGCGGGCATTCGATGCCATGCCCGTCCATTTCGCCCTCCGACAGCAGCGCGTTGCCGTGCGTGCAGATGTCATCCAGCGCATAGACCGCTTCATCGACCTTGAACAGCCCGATGCGATGGCCGTCGACATCCAGGCCATGGCAATCGCCGGCGGCAAACAAGGCACCGAGCTCGCCGGCGCGATACCAGCGGATGACGTCTTCGCGTGCCTGTGGCTCGCGGACCGGATTTGCTTCCTCGGCAATCATGGTGCTTCCTCCCAAATGTATTCCGGCGCGTGGCTATGCGTGCCGCGCCTGGTCTGCCATCCTGGTGTCCAACGCCGCCAGCGTCGCCACCAGCGGCAGGGGGCCCTGCCCCAGCGATGTCATGTGGATCCCGGCAAAGCGCATGCGGCAGCAGCGCCAGCCGCCATCGGTGTCGCGCCGGTAGTCCTCGTGCGTGGTAGCGGCCAGCAGGACGGCATCGCGGTTGTCTTCGCGCAAGGCCAGCTGCCAGAGGCGCCAGGCGCCGTGCGCGCGATCACCGTCGATATCGAGTTGCGGGCTGCCGTAGTAGTGCACGGCGAAACACCAGGGCGAACGCTGGAACCAGTCGTGCAGCTGTGTGCGGCCCACCAGCGCATCGCCGAATCCCTGCCCGCCTTCCCAGATGGCGTCCTCGGTGAAGCACAGCGCCTGCTCCCACGCCACCTCACGCATGGCGTCATCCGCAAGGCGTGTGTAGTCGGGCCGGTATTTGGCATCGGCCAGGTAGGCATAGCGGGCCTTCAGGGCCCGGATCGCCTCGGCGGCCTCTAGCCGCGCCAGCCGTTCTTCCGTGGTGGGCGCGCTCATGACGCCAGCGCCTTGAGCGGGACAGCGGTGTCGGCGAGACGGCTCCGTTCGACCCGCGTGCCGTTGCGCACCAGCGCTTCCAGGTGCTTGCGGTCGCGCCCGTTGTTGATCAGGACACCGCCAACGACCTGCTCGCCGCGCAGCAGCAGCATGGTGGCGGGATCGCCGGACACGCCGTCGCGCACGATGATCTCGTCGGCGTCACCCGGATGCCCGACCACCTGGATGTTGTGCCCGAGCTGGTCGGTCCACATCCACGGGACCTCGACGTACGGCTCGGTACGGCCCAGGATGAACCCGGCCACCGCTTGTGCCTGGTTCTCGGCATTGCGCCAGGTTTCCTGCCGCACGGCGCGCTGGTACAACGGGCTGTAGGTCAGCGCCACATCGCCGGCAGCAAAGCACCACGGCGCAACGGGACTGCGGCAATCCGCGCCTACCGGAACGCCATGCTCGTTGGCGATGCCGGTGCCCTGGAGGAAATCCACGCCGCTGTCGATGCCCACTGCCGCCAGCACGATATCCGCGGCCAGGGCCCAGGTTTCGCCGTCGCGCGCGACATGAACACGCAGTGCGGTGCCGTCGCGCTCGATGCAGCTGACCTGTACGCCGGTCTCGATGCAAGTGCCGTTGGCCGTGTGCAAGCCATGCAACCATTCCGAGGCCGCGGCCGGCAGGCAACGCGCGAGAATACGCTGCCCTGCCTCGAGCACGGTTACGTCCGCCCCGAGCGCCCTGGCGCTGGCGGCCACTTCCATGCCGATCACGCCGGCCCCGACGATCGCCACGCGTCGGCCGGGCATAAGCGTCTCGCGCAACGCAAGGCTGTCGTCGATGGTGCGCAAGGTGACGACACCGGCCAGGTCAGCCCCCGGTATGTTGAGCGTACGCGCGCGCCCGCCGGTCGCAACGACCAGCCGGTCGAAGCCGATTGCGCTGCCGTCGTCCAGGGTCAGCAGCTTCGCCCCGGCATCCAGCGCGCTCGCGCGTCCGCGCACATGCTCGACCGCGCTGCCATCCATCCAGAAGTCGGAAGGACCCAGCACGAGCTCCGCCGCCGAGCGCTCGCCCTTGAGCAGCTCCTTCGACAATGCCGGCCGCTCGTACGGTGCGTGCGGCTCCTCTCCCACGAGGGTAAGGCGCTGGTCGTAGCCGAGCGCACGCAAGTGTTGTGCGACGCGGCCGCCGGCATGGCCAGCGCCCACGATGACGATGTGTTTGGGCGTGTTCATGCCGCGGCTCCGGCTTGCGCGCCCAGCGAGGTGCGGTTGATGACGCGATACAGACGCCCGCCCTTGGTGTCGCAGGTCCAGAGGCGGGACTCGGCACTGGGAATGATGATCCCCTCCCCCTTCGACAGGCGATAAGTCTCGCCGGCGGCTTCGATCGTGAATGTGCCTTCCAGCACCGCTGCCACTTCCTCGCCCGCCTGCCCGGCCGCGGCGCTCAGTGTTTGGCCCTGGCTGAGCACATGGACGGCGATGTCGAAGGCGTCGCCACTGGTTTCATGTCGCGCCGGTCCGCTTGAGGTCGATTGCCCGGCCGCCACGCGACGGCAAAGCGGCTGGCTGGCGCGTGCGTCCACGTCCGGATGTCCTTGCGCGCTCATGCCCGTTCTCCCCGCGTTCCCCGGTCCGCCAGCGGGTAGTAAGGAACCGTATCCTCGGCGCCGTACTCCTTGCGGGCAGGTGTCACTACGTTCAGCCGCATGCTGACGCCGGCGGGCTCGAAGCGATTACTGCCGTAGTGCATCAGGCCGGCCGGGATCAGCAGCGCATCGCCCTGCTCCATGACGGTCTCGAGGTCGCCGTCTTCGCCCAGCCCCTCGAATACGGAGCAGGCTCCCGAGAACTGCAGCGACGCTTCCTCGCCATGCTGGTGGGATTTCGCTGGCAGGTCCCTGCCGGCCGTCTCGACGAACTTGACGACGGCAACGCTGACCGTTTCGCCAAACATATGTTTCATGTACAGGCCATCGGCGACCACTTCCTTCAGGTTGTTGTCGATGGCAAACACTCGGCATTTCGGCATGATGGACTCCTCTGCGGCCGCGCGATCAAAGCGCCGGGGACAACTTGAAGGCCTCGTCGGCCACGAAGCGGCGCGGATCGAAACCATCGATCACCGCCTGTTGCCGGTAGAACTCGATGGCCGGCGCCACCTCCGCCAGCGACAGCAGCAGGTTCATCAGCGCCTGGGCCTCCGCCGGCAGCGCGCCGGTTTCGAAGGTGTCCAGGTACGCCGAAATCGCGTCGATTTCACCCAGCATGGTCGCGGCAAAGGCGCGGATCTCTTCCATCGAGGCGCGGTGCCGCTGGATATTGCGCGCGGTTTCGGTCGGCAGGCTCCAGTGCGCGATCGGGTTCAGATGCGCAAAGCGCTCGGGCAAGGCCACCGTGCGTTGCGTCTGCAGGCCGCCGATATTGATGATCTTTTCTTCCATGACTTGGCTCCGGATGTCTTACTGATCTGCGCCGACCAGGCGGTCGACCACGTGGGCGCCGTGGCGGACCAGGATTTCGCTGTCCTGCAGGATCATGTGTGTCTTGGCGCCGGTTTCCGCCGCTGCCTGCGTGCGTTCCAGCGTGCTCATGTCTTCCAGCAGTACGTCGCGCAGCGCGACCTTCATGTATTCGAGGAAGAAGCGGCCACCGGCCGTGGTCATTTCGGGGTAGTACACGCGCCCCTCGAACAACATCTTGTTGTGCGCGATCGGGCGGAAGGTGTAGGCCTGGTAGTAGTTGGGCCGCAACGAGACGTAGAAGTCCGGGAAGATGACGTTGATGTCGAACAGCCAGTTCTTGCTCTGGGTCCAGTTGACGCCCTTCGGCAAGGCTTCCAGCGGGAACTCGTGCTTCGCGCTGCCCATGCCGGCACGCAAGGCCGCGGCGGCGATCGGGCGCGATGCCGCGGATTCCGCCAGCGCTTCCGCCGCGGCGGCGCCACCGCTGGTCACGGCCTTCGGGTTGCCGTAGACCGACTTCTGGTTCCCCGCCAGCGACAGGCGCCGGTGCAGGTCCCCACAGACAACATCCAGTGGCCGCATGCTGCCGCCATCGCTCTTGTCGATCGCGTCCGCGATGGAATTGCCGTGGACGTAGGCAACGTGATACGCCTCCTGGAAGGCATCGAGAGCGAGCTTCCAGTTGCAGTTGACGACGCTGGTCCACTGGAACGCGCACGTCAGCTTGTCGAACGGGTAGCCCTCCACATCGCCGTAGACCGGCTTCATGAACTCGGCCAGCGTCTGTTCCGGCCGGGCTTGCATATTGACGAAGATGAAGCCCTGCCAGACGTCGCAAGAGACTTGCGAAAGGCCATAGTCTTCACGCTGCATGTCGAAGAAGCAGCCCTCCTCCGGCACGCCGGTCAGGCGGCCGTCGAGGTCGTAGGCCCAGCCGTGGAACTTGCAGAAGAACTTGCGCGTGTTGCCGCACTTTTCATAGACGACCTGGTTCAGCCGGTGCGCGCAGACGTTATGCATGGCGCGGATCTCGCCCTGCTTGTTGCGCACCACGATGATCTCGGTGTCACAGACGGCGAGTTCCTTGACGAAGTAGTCGCCCGGATTGGGGATCTCTTCCACGCGGCCGACCTGCAGCCAGGTCTTCTTGAAGATCTGGGCCTTTTCGCGCTCGTAGTACTCGGGCGAGATATAGGGCTCGACCGGGACCGGCCCTTTGCCTAGTTCCGGGTAGCGGTCAGTGAAGAACGTTTGCTGCGATGTCATTGCGCATCTCCTCCTGGATGGGGACATCGGCGATGGGCTCGCCGTCAAATAATGAATGGCATTTTATTTTCAGGCGCGGAAAAGTCAAGGCAAAACGTAAAAGCGTGCAGCGAGGCGATGCCGTCATCACTCACGCCCCCTCTTGGTACAATACCGAACCACGTTGGGGCATCGTTATGCACCAGGTACACAGGCCAGGTGGGAAAACGGCCCGGGAGCGGGCGATAAGGAAGGGCAATGCCACAAGTCAAGAAACCAGGAATGCGCGAGGCGATTCTCGCGGCGGCGTTCGATCTGTTCTGCCGCAAGGGCTATACGGCGACAACCATGTCCGAGATCGCGCGCGCAGCCGGCATGACCGTGGCCAACCTGTACGTGTATTTCGATTCCAAGCTGCTGATCTTTTACGAGATCTATACGCCGTGGCTGCTCGCTCGCCTGGACACGCTGCGCGAGTCAGTGCAGAAGTTCCCGACGCCCCGCACGCGGCTGCGGCGCATCCTCGTTGGCCTGTGGGGCGACATTCCAGCCGCCGATCATTCCTTCGCCAACGCGATGATCGAGGCGCTCGCCAGTGCCCCCAAGGACACGCCCAAGCCCAACAACCTGCTGGAACAGTGCGAGATTGCAGTCACTGACCTGATCCTGGAAAGCCTGCCGCCCGAGCGTGCCTACCTGGCGTCGAACCGGCTGCTCTCCCACATCCTGTGGATGGCCTACGACGGCTTTGCCATCAACAGCCGCATCGGGGATACGCGCGACCTGGAGGCGATCGCCACCCTGATGACAGACATGATGCTGGGGCCGGCGGAAAGCACGGAAGCCGCGCCCCGCAGCAAGGGTCGTGCGACGCGCTCGCGCAAGGAACCTGTAACCTCCGCGGCTTCCTGACCGCGCGAAGGGGCTGGCCGACGGCCCCTTCGAATAAAAAATGGCACTCATCAGGCAGCGCGCCCCGCACCCAGCGGCCCCGCATTCCGCACTCCGACTCGCGCCCTGATTCTTCCTCTCCCTGCGGCACTATCCTTCTTCTGTGTCGGCCGACAAGTGCCGGCATGAGGGGATGCAAGTCGCACCTGAAACTCCGCCGATTTCCCTGCAGCAGCGCCAAAGTCTGGCTTCGCGCGTCATTGCCTGGCAAGCCATGGGTGGAGAACTGTCTCAGGCGGCACCCCGGAGGTGACGTTCAGCATGATGGTGACGGACTTTTCTGCTTGCGCCTAGGGTATGTCCCGATGCCGGGCCCATATTAGCGAATACTACTATTTATTCAGTTGCCGCCCATGAAGGCCTGCTGCATACCTGCCGGCAGCTATCGCCCCCACTCAAGCCGCCCCTGGAGTCTTCGCCATGCATGTTGTTGGTACTTCCGAAACCACCCGATCCGTGCCCCAGCGGACCACCTATCTCGTCCTGCTCCTCAGCTGGGGCGCCATCCTCTCCGAAGGCTACGACATCGGCGTGATGGGAACCATCGTCCCGGCGCTGATCAACGATCCGCAGTGGAAGCTGACGCCCCTCGAACTCGGGCAGATGAGCAGCGCCGCACTGGTTGGCACCTTGTTCGGCGCCTACTTCATCAGCCCGCTCAGTGAGCTGGCGGGCCGGAAAAAGCTGCTGATCGCGTGCGTGGCACTGTTCTCGCTGTCGATGCTGGCCGCGGTCTGGGCCCCGACGCCGGCCATCTTTGCGCTGGTCCGCGGCATCGGCGGGCTCGGCCTTGGCGGTGTCATCTCGGTGGCCGCGGCACTCACGGTGGAATACTCACCGCCGTGGCGCCGCAACCTGAATTTCGCGCTGATGTATTCGGGCTACCCGATCGGCGCGGTGGTCTCGGCACTGGCCGGCATGGCGTACATGGAGCAATACGGATGGCGCGCCATCGTGGCCATCGGCGCATTGCCGCTGCTGTTCATTCCGGTCCTGATGCTGTGGCTGCCGGAATCGCTGGAGTTCCTCGTCGGCAAGGGCCGGCATCGGGAGGCCCAGGCGCTCGCCGGGCGTCTCGGTGTGGAGGCGCCCTCTGCGCCCACCACGCCAGCGCACGACAGCACGCCGCGCACACCGTTGAAAGACGTGTTCACAGAGGTCTTCTCGCGCAAGAACGCGTTCGGGACGATCTGCCTGTGGGCCGCGCAATTCATGGCGATCACGGTGGTCTATGGCCTGGGCACGTGGCTGCCGCAGATCATGCGCACAAGCGGCTATGACCTTGGCTCCAGCCTGTCCTTCTTCGCGGTCTTCAACGTGGCCGCGGCAATCGGCGGCGTGATGATCGGACGCATCGCCGATTACTTCGGACCGCGCAATACCATCGCTGCCAGCTTCCTGGTCGGAGCTGTGTCGATCTTCGCGCTCTCGCAAAAGAATGAGTTGCTGGTCAACTATGTACTGGTCGCGCTCGCCGGCTTTGGCAGCATTGCCGTGGCGCTGGTCTTGCTCGGCTATATCGCGAACTACTATGCGCCGCATGCCCGCGCTTCCGCGACCGGCTGGGCAGTAGGCGTAGGTCGGTTCGGTGCCATGGCAGGTCCGGTGCTGGGCGGCTATATGGCCGGGCTGAACGTGAATCCGGTGTGGAACTTCGTCATGTTTTCGGCAGCTGCGGTACTGGCGGCGCTGGCGGTGTACATCACGCCGACGCCAGAGCATGTGAAGCACGCCCGAGGCAGGAAGTAACGCCCGGAAACCTGGCCGGCGCCGCTCGCGCATGAGACGGTGCCGGCCGACGCTATCAACAGGAAAGCAGAATGAGTCTTGGCTTTGGCTATCTGGCACGAATCGGCCACCTTTATCCGTCCGGCGGCCTGTGCGACTTCGAAGTGCAACGGATGGCGCCACCTGGCGTGCAGTTCGTGACCACGCGCATGCCGTTCGCGCGCACCTCGCTGGAAAGCGACAAGGCCGTTGTCGCCGATGTCGAGTCCCACGCCGCGCTGCTGGCCACCGCGGGGGTCAGCCTGATCGCGATGAATTGCACGGCAGCGAGCATGGCGGTGGGGGCGCAAGTCATCAACCAGCGCATCTTCGACGCAACGGGCATCCGCTCGGTCACCACTACCGACGCCATTCTCACCGCCTTGGGTGCGGTCGGCGCGGGCCGGGTCGCACTGATGACACCCTATCCGCGCGAGGTGGTCGAGATGGAAATCGCGTTCCTCGCCCGGCACGGTGTCGAAGTCGTCTGCGAAATCGCGGACCCTTGTGCCACGCCGATTCAGCAGGGCTCGTTTCCTGCCTCGCACTGGGCTGACCTGGCGCGTCAACTCGATACCGACAACGCCGATGCGGTATTGATCAGCTGCGCCGGCATACAGGTGAGCGATGTCATCGAAGAGATCGAGCGTGCCGGCAAACCCGTCATCACCAGTAACCAGGCTCTGCTCTGGCACTGCTTGCGCACGCTCGGCCTGGCGGATCGCCCCGAGGGCTTCGGCAGCCTGCTGGCGGGTAATTTCGACAAGGGCGCATACCTCCGTTGAAGAGATGAGCGAGGTGAGCCGGCGCTTCTCAGTCGCGCTGGCCGGAGGGTCGCGCAGCATCCAGCAGTGCCCTGGCCTGCTGCCACTCAGCGGTGTCGAACCCTTCCGTGAAGGACTCATGCAGGCCGGCCAGCATTTTCCGCGCAGCTTCCGCGTTGTCCTGGTCTTGCCATAGCCGAGCCAGGCCCAGCGCCGCGCGCAGCTCTGGCAACTTCGCGCCTTGCTGGCGCGCGATGGCGATGGACCGATGAAAGCACGCTGCTGCCTCTTCGCGGTCAGCGGCGCCGTCCGAGCGATGAAGAAGCAGTTCCGCCTGGAGCCGATGCAACTCCGCTTCAAAGAAACGTTCCCCCGTGTTGCCGACCGTGGCCAGCGCGTCAGCCAGCACGTCCAGTCCCGCCTGCGCCTGCCCGGCGTTCTGGTAAGTCTGGGCCAGCAGGGCCAGGAAATAAGGCCGCCCCAGCTCGGCGCCGGTGGCCTGGTAGGCCGCCAGGCCCTGGCGTATCTGGGCAATGCCCTCCTCACTGCCGCCCTGCTCAGCCAGCGCCCAACCCCGCAACATGGTTCCCCATGCGAGCCAGAACGGAAATCCTTGCTCGGTCGAGAGCGTGATGGTGGCGTCGGCGCACTCCCGGGCCAGTTGTGCTTCATGCCGCAGCTGATGCAATTCGGCGGCAAAGGCCAGGCCGAGTGCGAGGCTGAAAGGATGAGAAAGCCTGCGGGCCAGTGCCAGCGCGTCCTGGGCGTCCTTGCTGGCCTGAGCCGGAAAGCCCAGCAGCCACAAGACCCATGCCCGCAGGCAGAGTCCACGGACCCCATGGTCCAGCTCAAAGAGTGCGTCATGGGCCTGGCGCCGTTCAGGGTCATAGTAGGCAAGCCCCTGCTCCAGGTGCGCCCGGGCCTGGTGGAACTTGCCGAGAAAGAGCGAGGATCCTCCCAGCGCGATATGCGCGTGTTCAAGCAGCACCGGGTCTTGTGCATTCTCAGCCAACCCGAGCAGCGCCTCCCCTATTTCATACGCCGTGTGATGCTGCGCACGAAGTGAATAGAAAGTGCGCAATCCCAACTTCACCTGGAACAGCTGCGGGGTTTCACCACCACCGTGTTCGCACAAGGTCAGCGCCCGGCCATAGTTGGCCTCCACCTCCGGCGAGGCATAACCTCTCGCGGCAATCAAGGCGGGGCCAAGGGTGACGCGCAAGGCAAGATCCTGGCGCGCGCGTTCGGGCGCGTCGGGCAGGCGCTTGAGCAGCTCCAGCGCCGTACTCAGGTGACGGATGGCGTCAAGATGTGCCGAACGCTCGACGGCCTGGCGCCCGGCGCAATGCAGGTACTCCACCGCCTTGGGGATGTTGCCGCTGAGACTGTAATGGTGGGCCAGTTCGCTGCAGTGGTCTTTCAACTGATGCCGGAAGAGGACCTCGATGGCCCGACCGGTGCGCTCATGCAACGCGCCGCGCTGTTCCGAGAGCAGGGAGTGGCCTGCAACTTCCTGGGTGAGGGCGTGCTTGAACGCATACTCGACTTCCGGAAAGGCCGGCCGCCCGTAGATAAACTCTCCCGCCTGCAGGCCGGCCAGCAGTGGATAGAGGCGCTCCTCCGACTGCCCGGTGACCTGCCGGATCAGGCTCAAGGGGAATTCCTTGCCGATCACGGCCAGGGTTTGCAGCAGCTCCTTCTGCGCGAGTGGCAGCCGGTCCATGCGCGCTGCGAGCACGCCCTGTACCGTGGTCGGAATATGCAGCGCGGCCGGGGTCTGTTCGATACGGTAATGGCCGGGTTCACCGAGCAGCGCCTTTTCCTCGGCCAGGGTCTGGACCACCTCCTCCATGAAAAAGGGATTGCCCTCGGTTTTTTCCAGGATGAGATGCCCGAGCGGCGCGAGGCTGGGGTCATTGCCAAGCAACTCGCCAAGCAAGCCTTGCGCCTCGGCTGGACCAAGGGGATCTAGCCGCAAGGCCGTGCCATTGTCCTTGTGCGCCCAAACGCACTGATACTCGGGGCGGTAGTTCACCAGCAGCAGAATCCGGGCTTGCGCCGTTCGCTCGATGAAGTAAGCGAGAAAGGCTCCGGTCTCGCTGTCCAGCCACTGAAGGTCCTCGAACAGCAGCTGGACCGGCTGGTTCTGGCTCTCGCGCACCAGAAGGCGCGTGATGGCCTCGAACGTGCGCTCGCGCCGGAGGCTGGCGCCCATGTCCGCCAGCGCCGAGCCGAGCTCGCCGATGCCCAGCAGATAGAGCAGGTAGGGTATGAGGTCTTCGAGACTGCGCTCCAGCGTGACGATCTTGCCCGCGACCTTCTCGTGGCAGCGCCGCTTGTCGTCCTGGGCGGTGATCTGGAAATAGTTCCTCAGGAGTTCGATTAGCGGCAAATACGCAAAGGCCTTGCCGTGCGACACCGAAAAGGTCTCCAGCACCAGGCAGTCGCTCTGCGAGCGCGCCTTGAACTCGTGGAACAGCCGCGACTTGCCGACCCCGGCCTCCCCCACCACCGCGACGATCTGCCCATGTCCGGCCGCGGACTGGTCCAGCGCCAGGCGCAGCGCTTCCAGTTCGGCTGCGCGGCCCACGAAGCGGGCCAGGCCGCGGTGCGCGGCCACTTGCAGGCGCGTGCGCAATGCCCCGAGGCCAAGCACTTCGTAGACCGCGAGCGGTGTGGGGATGCCTTTGACCTGGGCGTCTCCCAGTGCCTTGAACTCGAAGTACCCCTGCGCGAGCTTGTGGGCGGATTCGCTCACGAGAATGGACGAGGGCGCGGCCATCGTCTCCATCCGCGCGGCAATGTGGATGGTGTGCCCGACCGGGTCATAGTCGGTGTGCAGGTCGTCCTTGCGGATCGAGCGCACCACCACCTCGCCCGTGTGGACGCCTACCCGGATCTGCAGCGAGATGCCCTGCTCCAGCCGAAGCCGATCGCTGTGCCGGTGCATCGCCTCCTGCATGCGCAGCGCCGCGTACAACGCGCGCTGGGTATGGTCCTCATGGGCGATGGGCGCGCCGAACAGCGCCAGGATGCCGTCGCCCAGCGACTTGGCCACGTACCCCTCGTAGTAATGCACGGCCTCCATCATCAGCTCGATGACGGGGGTGATCAGGCGGTTCGCCTCTTCCGGGTCCCGGTCGTGGATCAGGGCGGTCGAGCCCGCCATGTCGGCAAACAGGACGGTAATGGTCTTGCGTTCGCCGGCGGTCTCTCCGCGAGCTTCCAGCGCGGCCTGCTCGGCCCGGATGCGCTCGGCCAGGTGGGGCGGCGTGTAATGAACGGGGGCGGCGGATGATGCTTGCGGTGCTTCGCTGACGGGTTCGCCGCAAGCACTGCAATAGCGCGCCGTCGCACTCAGTTCGTGGCCACAACGCGAACAGGTGCGCGCGAGCCGGTTGCCACACTGCTCACAAAAATTGGCGCCAACGGCATTCTCGAACCCGCAAATTGTGCAGCGCGCCATGGGAGCCTCCCCGGACTTCCTCCGGGCAAATTAGACGCCCCATTGCCTTCCGTCGCAAGGCTGGCTCGTCTCCGCATGATCGCTTCGCCCGGGCTGAGCGTTGCGCGGCGCACTTGGCTACCTACTCTCTCAAGGTCTCGATGATCTGTTCGCGCAGCCACTGGTTACCCTCGTCATTGTCGAAGCTTTCATGCCAGTGCACCGTGAGCGCACAGGATGGGGACGACATGGTAGCCAAGGAGCCGTCCCTTCAATTGACACAGCGGCAAGAACAGACGATCGAAAGTCCTGCGCCCTGAAAAAAGCCGCCCACGCCAGGTACTGCAACAGGGGGAGCTGGCGTGGGCGTGAAGACCACCGGATGCGGCTCCAGCGGCGCTTCGATGCTACGCAAATCCGCCATTGGCGAATGGCAACAATTGTGTCGGCGGGCGTAGCAGCGAGGCAGACAAAGCGGGCTCAGGCCGCGGGCAGCACGATCCGGAAAACCGCTCCCGCCCCGGCGGCGCTCTGCACGCCTGCCTTGCCCCCGTGGCGCTCCGCGACGGCTCGCACCAGCACCAGCCCGAGGCCGGCGCCATTGGGCGCGCCCTGCTGGCCTTCATGCAGCCGCGCAAAGGGCTCGAACAGCCGCGCCTGGTCGGCTTGCGCGATGCCGGGGCCGTGGTCCTGCACGGCGATGACGAAGTGCCCCGGCTCGCGCGCCAGCGAGACCGTCACGGGCTGGCCTTTCGGGCTGAACTTGATGGCGTTGCTGACCAGGTTGGCGATGGCGCGCACCAGCAGCGCGGGCTCGCCCTGCATCACCAGGGGGTCGTCCGGCAGGTCGACCTGCAGCGGCACGTGGCGCGCGTTGGCGAGCGCCCATAGCTGGTCGGTGGCATCCAGCACCAGGCTGCCCAGTTCCACCTCCATGAACGCCAGCGACTGCGACTCGGCGCGCGCCACGCTGATGAAATCGTCGGCCAGCGTCATGGTGCGGCGCGCGTGGGCGGCGATACGGGACAGCACGCTGCCATCGGCAGCCGCGGCAATGCCGGGCTGGCCGCCATTGGCATCGCTTCGCCCACGCCGCTCATGCAGTTCGATCAGCGCCAGGATCGAGGCCTGCGGCGAGCGCATGTCGTGCGACAGGAAGCGCAGCATCTGCTCGCGCTGGCGCTCCGCCACGCGGATCGCGGTGATGTCGGTGACGCTGACGATCAGGCCCGCCACCGCGCCGGTCTCGCCGTGCAGCGGCGCGCCGTGCAGCAGGTAGCGGCGGTCGCCCCGGCCGGCCACTTCGATGCCGCCTTCGGGCACCGGCTGCGGCGCGGTGTGGGCGCGGGCATGGCGGTCGTGCAGCGCATGCCAGTACGCCAGCGCCGGGGCCGGCGCGGGAAACAGCGCCTCGATCACGGCGCGGATGGCGGGGCGCGGCGCGGCCGTGCCGCCTGATGCGGCCGCGGCCGCGCCGTCGAGCACGGCCGGCGCCAGCGCCACGCAGCGCCGGTTGGCCAGCATCACGCCGCCGTCCAGGTCGCAGATCGCGGTGGCGTCGGGCAGGCTTTCCAGGCCGTCGGAGAGGAAGCGGCGCATGCCGCGCAGCCGGGCACTCATGCCGTAGACCGCGCGCATGCGGCTGTCGAGCGTGGCGCCGGTGTGGCGCGGTGCGGGCATCAGGCCGGGCTCGCGCTCCAGCCGCGCCAGCTCGTCGGACAGGAAGCGCAGCGCCGCTTCCTGCCGGAGCCAGCTCCACAGCGGGTAGAACAGCACGCAGCCCAGCACCGCTGTGGCCGGCGCAAACCACAGCCGCGCAAGCGCCAGCAGCGCGAGCGAGCCGCCCAGCAGCGCCGCCAGCAGCAGCCCGGTGGCCACCAGCGCGCCGCGCGGGGGCAGCCGCAGCGCGGCCAGCGCCGCCAGCAGCACCGCCAGCAAGGTGCCCGCGGCTTGCCAGCCGCGCGGCACGGCGACGATGGCGTCGCCATCGGTCAGTGCCTGCAGCGTATTGGCGAGGATCTCCACGCCGGTCATGCCGCGGCCGTCGCGCGACACTGGCGTGGGCAGCACGTCGCCCATGCCGGTGGCCATGGCGCCGATCAGCACGGCCTTGCCGGCAAAGCGCGCCGGGTCGGCGCGGCCTTCCAGCACGTCGCGCGCGGACACGCGCGCAAAGGTGCCGGGTGCGCCCGCATAGGGGATGCGCACGCGGCCGCGGCGTTCCCAGCCGTTGCCTTCGGTGATGTGCGCGCGCTCCTGGCGGTAGCTGTCGAGCGGCCGCGGCGCACGCCCGAACTCCGCCATCACCGCGGCCAGGTGCGGCACGCCGGTGGCCGCCAGCGGCTGCGGCCCTTCGCGCAGGTAGACCTGACGCGCCACGCCATCGGTATCGACCACCATGTTGATATGACCCACCGCCGCGCCCAGCCCCGCCAGCGGGTAGCGCACCAGCATGCCGGTGCCGGCATGCTCGGCCACCACCGGCAGCACCACGTTGCCGGCCTGCGCCAGGCTGCGCGCCAGCACGGCGTCGTCTTGCGGATAGCGGGTGTCGCGCTCTGACAGGATCACGTCCACGCCGATCACGCGCGGGCGGCCGGCGGCAATGCGTTCGACCAGCTGCGCCAGCACCGCGCGGCGCCACGGCCAGCGGCCGATGGCGGTGATGCTGGCGTCGTCGATGGCGACGATGACGATATCGTCGCGGGCGGGATGGTGCTGGGCGCCGATGGCGATGTCATAGGCGGCCAGGTCGGCGCGCTCGGTCCAGCCCTGGCGCGCGGCCAGCGCCACCAGCGCCAGCACGGCCGCGGCCAGCAGGCACCATTCGATCAGCGTGCGGCGGCCGAAGGCGCGCCCCGGCCCGGCCGGGCCGGCCAGGCCCTCGCCGTCAGCGGAGCCTGATGCCGCCACCGCCGCCCACCCCATCGCCCGTGCCGCTGGTGCCCGCACCGATGGCGCCGCCGTGCCCGTCGCGCAGGTAGGCGACGATCTCGATGCGCTGCGGCGCGGAGAACGCAGCGGGGTCCGGCGCCGTGCCGGGCGCGGCGCGCGCTACCCGCACGTAGTAGATGCCCGGCGCGGGGCGCGGCAGGCCGATGGCGTTGGCGGTGACATGCTCGTCGGCCAGCAGCGTGGCAAAGCCGGCGTCCGCCGAGAGCTGCACGCGATAGCCGGCGCCGGCGGCGGTGTCTTGCGGCCAGCCGATCTGCAGCGTGCTGCCGTCGTCCTGCAGGGTCGGCACCGGCGGCGCGGGCTCGACGCGGAAGCCGACTGGCGCCGACCAGGGACCGGGCAGGTCCTTGCCATCGACGCTGCGCACGCGCCACCACCAGCGGCCCGGCGCCAGCGGCTGCGCGGCACCGCTGGCGCTGGCCGGGTGCAGCGCGGCCTGCCGGGTGAAGTCGGCATCGGCGGCGAGCGCCAGCTCGTAGCGTGCCGCGGTTTGAACGGCGGCCCATTCGAAGGTCACGGATTCGCCGTACCGCACCGCATCGGCAGCGGGCTGGAGCGTGAACGGGGCCGGCGGGTTCAGGCGCACGGACACCGGCGCGTGCGCGCCGAGGCCGGTCAGCGCTTGCGCATCCACCGCGCTGACGCTCAGGTACAGGGTGCCTTCGGGCAGGCCGTCGATGCGGGCAGTGGGGGCGGTGTTGGCGGGGGTGGTGCCGGCCCAGACCAGTTCGCTCAGCGCCGCGTCGCGCGCCACCAGCACGCGGTAGGCGGTGGCGCCCGCCACCGGCTGCCAGCTTGCGTCGAAGGCGGGGCCGAGCACGGTCTCTTGCGGCGGCAGCAGTGCCGGCGCCGGCAGCAGCGCCACCGGCCGCAACAGCCGGCCGCCGGTCGACACGCCGATGCCGTAGCCGGCGCCGACCGACGCCGCCGCCGTCATGGCGCGCTCCGTGGCGCTGGCGCTGGCGGCGGGAGCGCCGCGCGCAGCGTTGACGCCCACACGGCCCTCCAGCACCTCGCTGCGGCTGCCCGCGGCGTCGGCGGCAACGCGGTAGTGCGTGCCGCGCACGCCGGTCACCATCATCGGCGTATGCAGCTCGAAGCGGCCGACGCCGCCGCCTTCAGGCGCCACGCGCGTGTCGGCGGCGCCCTTCTCGATGCGGATCACGGTATCGGTCAGCCCGCTGCGGACGAACGTGCGCAAGCGGCGCACCGCCACCTTGGTGGCGGGCGGCAGCGTGACGCGGGTGCGGTCCGGCAGCTCCAGCGTGACCGAGCCACCCGCGGGGGTCTCGATGCGCGCCGCCTCGCCCAGCGTCATGCCGGCCTGCACCGGCCGGCCGTCGGCGCGGACCTCGCCCGCCACGTACACCACGCGTGCCGCGCCCGCCTGTTCGGGAATCTGGCTGAGCGGGATGCGCAACTGCGTGCCGGGCACCAGCCGGTAAGGATCGGCCACGCCGTTCAGGCGCTGCAGCGTGCGCCAGCCGTCGGCCGAGGCCATGTAGCGCTCGGCCAGCGCGATCAGCGTGTCGCCCGGCTCCACCAGGTAGAGGAAATCGGCGCCTTGCGCGCCTGCCGGCCCGGCGTGCGCCGGAACCCCCGCGCCGCACAGCCAGGCCAGCGCGGCCACACCTGTCAGCTTACGCATCCGCCCCGGCCTCGCCTGTCTCCGCATCGGCCGCGGAGATTTCTTCAAAGCGGTAGCCGTGCGAGTACACGGACGTCAGCCGCACGCCGTTCTCCGGGCGCAGCGCCAGCTTCAGGCGCAGCCGCGAGATATGCGTGTCCAGCGTGCGCGAGCCCGCGCCCATGGCGCGGCCCCACACGGCCTGCTCCACCACCTCGCGCGCCAGCAGGCGGCCGGTATTGCGGAACAGGAACAATGCCAGCTCGTACTCGCGCGGCGACAGCGGGGCCTCCTCCCCGCCGACGGCGATGGTGCGCGTGCGCGGATCGACGGTGTAGCTGCCGCGCCGGATCAGCTCCACCTCCTGCGCGGCTTCGGGATAGGCGCGGCGCAGCAGCGAACGCACGCGGGCGACCAGTTCGCCGGCGCGGATGGGCTTGAGCATGTAGTCGTCGGCGCCCACCGCCAGGCCCGCGACGATATCGGCCTCGTCGGTACGGCTGGTGACGAACAGGATCGGCGGCATGTTGCCGGACTTCTGCCGCACCCAGCTGACCAGTTCATAGCCGCTGGTGCCGGGCAACTGCCAGTCGACCATCAGCAGGTCGTAGGCGCGCTCGCGCAGCGCGCGCAGCAAGTCGGCGCCGTTGGCGAAGGACTCGCATTCGAAGCCGGCCTCGCCCAATATCTGCCGGATCAGTTCGGCCTGATCCGGATCATCCTCCACGGAGGCAATACGCATACCTCTACACCCTTCTGCCAGCTTCCGACTGCAACTGCGGTCTCTGCCACGGCATGTCGACGGCTCGGCCGGCAAGTCCATTCCCTGTTTCATCCCCGCGCGGGGGCGCGGCCGTCGATCTGATCCGACGGGCCAGGCCGAAGCCCGCCGGCTGCCGCAATGTTACCCAATCGCGGCCCCATGCGTCGAGACTCCCATTGGGGGGTAGCCGCATCAACTGCACCGATCCGCCAGCGATCGCACCGGGATCTGCGCCATCCATGCCGCGATCGCGCTTCGGCATGGCTGCTACTGCAGCATGTAGGTTTCGTACTCCAGACGGTCCAGCTTGCGGTCCAGCAGGTACAGCGCCAGCGCCACCACGATCAGCAGCGACACCGCAAACCCGTAGCCGTACCAGGCCGGCCCCAGCCGCAGCGTCAGCGCCGTCAGCACGAGGTTCAGCACCACGAAGGTTGCGGTCAGCACCAGCACCTCGCGGCGCCGGTCCAGGTAGAAATAGATGTTCAGCACGCCCAGCAGCACCACCTGCAGGCTGGCGCCGATCACGTCCACGTACAGCAGCGGCATGTACAGCTCGGAAATGCCCAGCAGCCGCAGCACCCACGCCCCCACCACGAACAGCAGCAGCGCGGCGATGGCCTGCACCTTGACGATCTCGTACAGCCCCAGCCGGATGGTCTGGACCATGGTGTTGCGCATGTCCTCGATATGCTCGAGCGAGCTGCCGCCGCGCACCGCGTTGTAGAACGCGTCGTAGTACTCGACGAAATCGGTCTCGATGCGCACCAGGAACACCGCCATGCCCGGGATGATCGCCAGGTAGGCCAGGAACACCGGGATGTCGTAGATGATCGACGCATACAGCGGCCCGATCACCTGCTGCCCGGTGGAGGGCGCGTACCAGAACATGAACTTGTCGATCCAGATGCCCAGGTTGTACAGCAGGCCGATCGCCACCAGGCTGGGGTAGGCGTAGCGGCGCTCGAATACCTCGAACGACATGAACTGGCGGCTGGTGTAGTTGCGATAGATCAGCGTCACCATGCCGGTCAGCAGGCACAGCTGGCCGGCGACGAAGCCGCCCAGCAGCCCCTCCAGCCCGTGCCCGCGCAGCGCCAGCGCGGCGCCGACCGAGATCGCATAGCCGAGCAGGAAGGTCCAGACGATGGCCTTGTACTGCTTCATGCCGGACAGGAAGATCGCGGCGATCCAGATATTGCTCAGCACCACGAAGCCGGCCACCATCAGCAGCCGGTACAGCACCGACTGCTCGCCGAAGCTGAACACCGCGCAGGCCAGGCCGATGCCGCCCGACAGCACGGTCACCAGCAGCGCCACCGCGTGGTAGTTGCTCAGCACCAGGTGGTCGCGTTTCTCGAACAGCCGGTCGGAGGTAAAGCGCGTGAACGACAGCTGCATCGGCCCGGTCAGGATCAGGCTGCCCGCGATCAGGTAGGTGACCGACACCTGGAACTGGGTGATCAGCGTGCCCGGCACCACGAAGGGCAGGCTCAGCATGCCGATCAGCAGGATGCCGACGATCGACAGGATCCACGGCCCCGAGCTGATGATGCCCGCATACGCATAGGCGCCCAGCATGCCGGAGAGGTTGTCCCGGCGCAGCATCTTGCGCAGCTCGAATCCAATGCCCGCCATGCTCAGGCTCCTCCGTGGACAGGGCAGCGCGCCGGGTTGCCGCCGCCATGCCGGTCATGCCCGGCGCCGTCGGGTTGCGCCATCAGCCGTTGATACAGGTCGCGGTAGCTGCCCACCATGCGTTCCTGGGTGTAGTAGCGCTCCACGCGCGCGACGCCCGCGGCCTGCGCCGCCTGCCAGCGCGCCGGGTCCTGCAGCAGCGCCAGCGCCGCCTCGGCCAGCGCGGCCGGGTCGGCAATGCGCACCACGCCGCCGGCGGCCCCGAGCGCGGCATCCTCGCCGGGCAGGCCGAACAGCAGCTCGCGGCACGAGCCCACGTCGGTGGTCACGCACGGCACGCCCGCGGCAAAGCCTTCGAGCACCACCAGCGGCAGCGCCTCGCTGATCGAGCTCAGCACCAGCACGCCCACCTCCGGCAGCAGCGCGTCGATGCGCTGGAAGCCCAGGAATCTGACCTTGTCGCCCAGCCCCAGGCTCTGCGCCAGGCTGTGGCACTCGCGCGCGTATTCCGGATCCTCGTCCACCGGGCCGGCGATCCAGCCTTCCGCCTCGGGGTACTCGCGCACCACCGTCAGCATCGCGCGGATAAAGGTCTTGACGTCCTTGATCGGCACCACGCGGCCGATCAGGCACAGCACCGGCGGCACGCCCGGCTTGCGCTTTTCGCGCAGCGGCGCCAGCCGCGGCAGGTCGATGCCGTTGGGGATGCTGCACGTGCGCGCCTCGGGGGCGCCGTCGAGCACCTGGCGGCGGCGGTTGCCCTCGTACAGCGCGACGATGTCGTCGCCGGCGTCATAGCAGACCCGGCCCAGCGTCTCGAAGAAGCGCACCCACAGCTCGCGGAAATAGCTGATCTGGGAGATGTCGCGCTCGAACACATTGCGGTTGTCGCGGATCCACTGGCTCTGGAACAGGTCGATCTTGCGTTCCTTGGTGTAGATGCCGTGCTCCGACACCAGCAGCGGGCGCTGGTTGCGGTGGCGCAGCAGCGCGCCGAGAAAGCCCGCATAGCCGGTGGACACCGTGTGGTAGACCCGTGCCGGGATCAGGCCTTCGGCAATCCGCACCAGCTGCCACAGCGGCTTGTGCATGATGCGCACGGTCCAGAAATAGTCCGTGAACGACGGGTCGGTGCAGAAGCGGCGGTACTGGTCGGTGATGGTCTGCCAGGCGCGGCGGCTGTACAGGAAGGCGTCTTCACCCAGCGCGCCGCCTTCGCGCAGCGCCGGCATCAGCGCGCGGATCATGGCACCGGCCTCGGCCTCGTGGCCGGGCTGGCGCAGCAGTTCGTGCAACCGGTCCGAGGCGTCGAACGCGGCCGGATCGCCGGAGCTGCCGTGGACCATTGGCGGCGGCGGGAAGTCGTACAGGAAGTGGGTTTCCAGGTGCACCACGTTGGGCGGCAGCTTGTAAGCCATGTCGCCATAGTCCTGGCGCCGGCTGCCGATAAAGACGATGCCGAAGCGCAGGTCCGGGAAGGCGCGGATCATCTGGTTGACCCAGCTCGACACGCCGCCGCTCACATAAGGGAAGGTGCCTTCGAGCAGCAGCATGACGTCGGCCGACGTCCCTTTCAGCAGGATCTCGCTCATGATTGCGCTCCGGCTTGTGCTCCGGACTGCCAGTAACGCAGCAGGGGCCGCACCAGCGGGAGCGGCGAGGGACTGTCGAACGATGCCATCAGCCGGCGCACCGTGTCGTAGTCGCGTTCCAGGTAGGCGGCTTCGGCCAGCAGCGGCAGCACGCGCTCGCGCGCAAAACCGAGGGACTCGGCGCGCTGCAGCCATGCGCGCGCCTCGGCGGGGGCGTTGCGCGCCAGCGCCAGGCGGCCGCGCATGTACCACAGTGAGGCGTTGCTGTCGTCATGCTCCAGCGCCGCGCCGGCGTAGCGCTCGACCTGGCTGGCGGTATAGCGGTACACGTCGCCCTGCACCAGGTTCTGGTAGATCAGCTCCCAGTAGAGGTCGGCCAGGCGCTTGTTGATCTCGGCGCGCTCGGCCGCGCTGGCGGCGCTTTCCAGCCGGGGCAGCTCGGCCAGGATCTGCTGGGTCAGCTGCTTCTCGGCACCGTCCAGCATGCCGTAGGCCAGCAGCCGGATATCGTCGGCGCTGTCGGCCAGCAGCTCGCGCAGCACCGGGCTGGCGGTGCGCGCCGGCATCGATTGCATCGCCACCAGCGCGGTCAGGCGCTCCGGCAGCGGCGCGCGCGCATTGCCAAGCTGCGCGCGCAGCCGCGCGCCGCCGCCATGCGTGACGCGCGCCATCAGGTGGGTGACGAACTCAGGCAAGCCCACGGTGCCGATGCCGCTGGCATCCGTGCGCCGTGGGAACAGCTTGGAGAACAGGTAGCTGCCCAGGCACACCAGCACGCCGCCCAGCGGCACGAAGAAGCAGAACAGCGCCAGGAAGCCATAGCTCCATGCAAACGGCACGCGCATGCGCCGCGGCAGCAGCCGCCACAGCACCAATGCGGTCAGTGCCGCCGCCACCGCCTGCATGCCGACAAAGGCCAGCAGCAGCGCGGTGCTGTTGCCGGCGCGGGCCAGCAAGGCCAGCGCGGCGATTTGGGCGCTCAGGCCGCCGGCGCCGAGCTTAAACATGGGGGGCTTCCCCCGCCGGCAGCCTGGTCTGGGCCGTCGCACCGTCCACCTGCGCGCGGTGCAGCAACTTGACCAGCGCGTCTTCCGAGCCGGTCCCGGGCACGGCCAGCGAATAGATGCCGATGCCCGCGCTGGTGAAGTCGGTGCCGAACTGTGCGCGCAGCATGTCCTCGATCCGCACCAGATACGCCGAAACCGCCTGCGCATCGGACAGCGGCATCAGCGTCAGCATGGCGCGGTGATGGGCATTGACCAGCGGCCACGCCACGTCCAGCGCGCGGCGGCTGCGCACCACCTGCTCGAACAGCGCATCGCGCTCCGGGTCCAGGTCGAACACCAGCGCCACCACCGAGCTGTCGATGCGGGTTTCGCGGCGCAGCCGCGACAGCCGCGCGTAGTCCAGCGCGAACGGGTACGGGCAGCCCGGCAGCGCCGCCTGGATGGTGCGGGTGGCACCGGCATGCTCGACGCCGTCGGCGTAGTAGCCCAGCAGCACCATCAGCATCTGCAGGTTTTCATAGGTGAGCGACAGGAACGGCATGCGCTCCACCACCAGCACGCCGATCAGGTGGTCGGAGCCGGCCAGCACCGGTGCCACCGCCACGTAGCGCGTCTGCGCATCATGCTGCAGGCCCTCGGCGCGCAGGTGCGCGAGCTGGCGCGTTTCCAGGCAGTGGCGCACCAGCGGGTCGTTCAGGTCGAGCGCGAAGTTCTGGCCGATGCTGGCGGCGGACAGGGCATCGAGCTTGTCGCCGTCGCAGGCGAAGAGCGCGGCGGCCTCGAGCTGGCACGCCTGCGCCACCACCTGCAGCATCGGCTGCGCGCCGGCCAGCGGCTGGCCGGTGCGCACCGCCTCGTCCTGCGCCACGCCGCGCAGCTGCGACAGGGTGTCGCGCAGCGTGGTGGGCCGCGCCAGCAGGTCGTTCTCCAGCCGCGCGTGCGAGATGCGCAGCAGGTAGTGGTTCTTGGTCAGCGCCGCCAGGCGCTCGTCCAGGTAGCGGTTGACCGCGCGGGCGCGCGCCAGGCGCGTGCCCCAGATATCGCCGAACTGCCCGGCCACCAGCACCAGCAGCAGCCCGCCCAGGAAGAACATGCGCGGGAACGGGCCGCTGACCGCGCCGGCCTGCTGGAAGAAGAACCATCCGCCCAGCAGCATCAGCACGCTGCCCACGCCGATCAGCGTGCCGTAGCGCAGCGCCAGGATCACCGGCAGCAGCCAGGCCCACGGAAAGCCCATGCCCAGCAGCAGCGGGTTCTGCGGCAGCACCAGCCACGCCAGCCCCATCGCCAGCAGCATCGCCACCACCAGTTCGACCACGGCCGCGCGCCCGTTGACCGCGGGCGCCAGCAGGCGCGCATAGCGCCCGCCCAGGCCGATGCCCTGCCCTTGCCGCGCGCGATATGTCTTGTCAGCCGTCTTGGCCACGCTCATCCCCTTGCTTCAACCGGTTTGCCGCTGCGAGCGGCGCGTTGTCATTCTGGCGGTTCTGGCGCGCTTGCGCCTCAACCACGCATCAGCGGCGCCAGCAGGCGGCGCAGCAGCTTCTGCGCGGTGCCCGACAACGAGGCGCGGCTCCAGCCGCTGTCGCTGCCGGTCGCAGACCAGACCACCTCGCCGCTGGCCACGTCCAGCAGCTGCAGCGAAATCCCCACCGCCGGCTCGCCGTCGACGCCGACCTTGTAGCGCCATTCCTGCACCGCGCCGGTCAGCGCATAGCGCGCCTTCTCGGCGCGCGCCCATTCCAGCGCCTTGGCCACGGCCTCGCGCTCGGCAGGTTCGAACAGCGTTTCCGGGTTGAGGCTGGCCGGATAGCGCTTCAGGCTGGCCACGCCGCCGGTCTTCAGCAGGCTCTCGGCGATTGCCTCGGCGCGCAGGCCGGCCTGCGGCGTCTCGGTGTAATTGACGATCGGCAGCACCGCGATGGTCTCGCCGCTCGCGATCTGCGGTGCGCGGCCCACATCGGTCACCGCGCAGCCCGCCAGCCACAGCGCCGCGCCCAGCGCGCCGCACCATGCCGCCAGCCGCGTGGCCATGGCCTTGCCCGCCGTTCCCGTTTGCTTGCTCATCGTTTTCCCCTTTTGCCCTGTTTCCATATTCTGTTGTCATCCCAAATCTGCTCGCACCCGCTCAGTACAGCCAGCGGTAGCGCGCTCCCAGTTCCGTCAGCGGCACGCCGCCGTTGCGCGCCGCGGTCTCGTGCGAGATATACAGCGACAGGTGGTCGTTGCCGAACACCGAACCGGCCACGCCCAGCCGCATGCGAAAGTTCTGGCGCGCGCGCGTGTCGCGCAGCAGCCCCACTTCGCCGAACGGCCGCCACTTGCGCGTGTAGTCATCCAGCAGCCCGGTGCCGAAGCCGAACAGCACGCCCGCCTGCGTAAAGCCCTGCGGCATGTAGAACCCCGGCGTGGCCTCGCCCCCGGCCGGCACCAGCGAGGCCATGCGAGACGTCAGGCTGCCGCCGTTGGCGCTGTAGCTGGCATGCGTGCCGACCACGCGCACGGTGTAATCCGGATACGCGGTGCGGATCCTGTAGCCGGCCTCGACGTCATAGACGATGCCGTGGCCCAGCGCGCTGCGGTCCTGCCCGCGGAAGCTGCTGTACTCGATACGGCCGCCGACAAACTCGCGCAGCCCGAGGCGGTAAGTCGCCCCTAGTGCGAACACGTCCCTGGCCCCGCCCACGCGCAACGCCGCGGATTCTTCGGCGGGCTGGTTCAGCCCTGCCAGCGTGCTGAACTGCAGGCGACCCTGCTGGTTCCACTCGCCGAAGAAGCGCGCGGTGGCCATCCGGTCCAGGCCTTCCCGGTACCCCGCCGTGGCGAGCCAGCGCTTGCTGTTGTCGCGGTAGCCCAGCGACAGGTCGGCGCGCCGGTCGGACGACGGCACGTTCACGAGCTGCGTGGGGTCCGTGCTGCGCTGGTCGCGCCAGGTGCCGCGCAGGTTCAGGTCATAGCCATCCCACAGGCGCAAGCCGCCGGCCAGGCTGCCTTCGGTGTACTCCAGCGGCTTCTGGTGCGTGAAGCTCACGCGCGGCTCGATCGCCTGGGCGTTGTAGAGCAGCGCGTCCTGCAGGGTTTCCTGCAGCGCGTCGTCGGTGCGCGCCACTTCCTGGGCCTCGAACGCCAGCGTCTGCGCGGCGCCCAGGCGGTCCAGCCGCAGGTTGGCTTCGATCTGGCTGGTCACCGGCACGCGGCCGGCCTGCCGTTCCAGCACGCGGTCCAGCGCTTCCATATCGTGGCTGTCCAGCGCCAGCGCGATCTCGGCATAGGCCGGGCGCGTCAGCGTGCGCGCGTAGTGCCTGGCGAGCCAGGCGCGCGCCAGCGGGTTGGCCTCGGACGACAGGGCCCAGGCCAGCGCCACGTCGCGGCCGGCGGCGGACAATGCCGCTTCGCGCGCGGCCTCGCGCCGCACCACGGCTGCGGGCGGCGCCACGTCCAGCGGCGGCAGCCCGGCGATATCGCCCAGCTTCGACTTCGCACCGGCCGGTCGCGGCGCGTTGCGCGCCTGCGCCGTGGCGGCGCGGTCCTCGCGCAGCATCTGGATCACCAGCGCACGCGAGACGTCGCCCGAGGCGAACACCTGGCCCAGCGCCACGGTCTGGCGGCGCAGTTCGGCTCGCGACGGCTGGCCCGGCTCGTCGCCCCCGGCCACATCGTCTTCATCATCCGCGCGCAGGCGCACCTGCATGCGGCCGCCTTCGGCCCAGCGCTGATGCAGTGCCACCCACGCCTGCCGGCGCATGCGCCAGGCGGTGTCGGTTTGGCCGATGGCCTCGTACGCGTCCGCGGTCAGGCCCAGCCAGAGCGGATCGGCCTGCTTGCCGTCGTTGAGCCTGCGCAGGTAGTGCAGCGCCGAGCGGCCGTCCTGGAAGCGCATATGGCCCGCGGCAAACGCGCCCCACAGGTCGGGGTTGTCTTCGGCCTCGCTTTTCAGGCGGCGCATCAGTGCGCGCACTTCGCTGTCGGTGCCCATGTCGACCTGTGCCCACAGCAGCGCGCCCAGCGCCTGGCTGCTGGCTTCCGGCAGGTTGGCGGCACGGCGCAGGTCAGCCATCGAGCGCTCGCGCTGGCCGATGGCCCGCAGGTACTCGGCACGGTAGGTCAGGAAGCGGCCGGACTGCTCGGCCGCCTGCAACTGCGCCGGCGTCAGGCTGGCCAGCAAGCGCTCGACGCGGGGCCAGGCGCGCGCCTGGGTGTAGTAGTAGACCGTCAGCTGCAGCGCGTCCTGGCTGCCGTGCCTGCGCCAGAAGGCCTCGGCGATGCGGCCGGCGTCGATCGGGCTGCGGTCGTAGTACGCCAGCAGGTTGGTCAGGTCGCCTTGCTGCGCGGTGGTGCGCGCGTCCTCGCAGTCGTTGCGCGGGCCGCCTTCGGGCAGGCGCAGGCACAGGTCTTCCTGCGGGCCGGAGATCGATGCAGTGAGCTTGCGGTAGCCTTCGTCGAGCAGGTCGTCGCGCTGGTTCAGCTTCGCCAGCTCGGTGAAGGTGCGCCAGTAGAGCGCATCGGCCTGCGTGGTGCCGGCCGCGGCGCGCGCCGCCAGCAGCGCGTTGAGCGCCTGCGCCGTGCGGCCGTGCACATAGTTGAGGTTGGCGAGCTTGAGCGCATACGCGGGGCGCGGGCCGAAGCGCTCCTGCAGCTGGGTATAGAGCGCGAAGGCGCGTCCATCCTTGCCGGCGCGCTCGGCCAGCGCGGCGTTGCGCTCCATCACCTCGCGCGCATTGGGGCCGTGGCTGAGGCCGTCCAGAAAGGCCATGGCCTGTTCCGGCTCGCCCAGGCGTTCGTAGGCGGCGACCACCGCGTCCACGGTGCGCAGGTCGCTGGCGCGCGCGCGGTGGCGGAGTGCGGCCAGGTAGGCGGCGTCGTCCGACAGGCCTGGCGCCAGCCGCATCACGTGGTCCCAGGCACGCTCATCGTTGCTGGCCTGCGCGTGCGCCAGCCAGTTCTGCAGTGCCACGGCGGGCTGGCGGTTCCATTCCGCGACCTGGGCCAGGCGTTCGCGCCAGAGCAGGTCGCCCGGCAGCCTGCGCACCGCGGTCTCGGCTACGCGCTGGGCCTGGTCGAGCTTGCCGGCGGCGAGGAAGACGCGATAGGCGAGGTCGTAGTCTTCGGCGTTGAAGGGCCTGTCTGTGGGCTTGTCCGTAGCCGGGGCGCTGTCCGCCTTGTCGGTTGCACTGGCCGCCGCCTTGCGCGTGTGCAGCATGCCGGCGGCCTGCAGCGCATCGCGCAGTGCCAGCCCGCGCGGGCCATCGAGGAAAACCACGCCCTGCGCGGCCCACGGCTGCGCCGCGGCGAGCGCGCGCGCTGCCTGCACGGCCGGGCTCGCAGTGTGGCTGCCGGGCAGCGACGACAGCTTCAGCAGCCGCGCCACGTAGCGGCTGGCCTGCTCCGGCCGGTTGGCGGCCAGCGCCAGCTTGGTCAGGTAGCGCAGCACCTCCGGATCGTCGAGCAGCGGCCCGGCATGGCGCTCGGCTTCGGCCAGCGCCTCGTCCAGCAGGTTGCCCGACTGCAGCGTCTGCACGGCCTTCAGGAACAGCGCGCGCTGCTCGGCCAGCGTGCCGGCGCGGGCTTGCGCCGCGAACAAGGCGCGCGCGGCATCGCGGTAGTTGCCGCCCGAGACCGCGGACTCGGCCAGTTGCCGGTTCCAGAAGTCGGCATTGCCGCGGTCGGCGCGCGCCAGTTCGCGGTAGAAGGCATTCGACGCATCGGTGGCGCCGAGTTCGCGCGCCTGCGTGGCCAGCGTTTGCAGCTCCGCAATGGTCCAGCGCCGCGCCGTGGCTGCCTTCAGCAGGGCCTGCGCCTGCGCGAGGAATTGCGCGCGCTCCGGCGTATCGGGCTGCGCCGCCCAGGTACGCTGCTGCGCGATATCGATGCGCGTGCGCAGGATGGTGCCCGACAGGTCGGCGCGCTGCAGCGCCTGCATGCGCGCCAGCATGCCCTCGGCCTCGTCCAGCTGGCCGCTGCGCGCGTATTGCTCGGCCAGCACCGCCATGAACCCCGGATCGTCCGGCGCGGCCTTCGACCACGCTTCCAGGTACGCCACGGTCAGCCCATCCATGGTGCGGCCCTGGCCCAGCAGCCGCTCGCGCAGGGTTTCGCGCGGGAACATCAGCGCCAGGCCGACCCCCACCATCGCGGTGAAGGTCAGCACCAGTGCCGGCGGCAGCAGCCGCTCGCGCTCAGGCGGCGCAGCGGATTTCGACGGCTTGGCTGGCATGGTTCAGGTCGGTAAGAGGCGCGGTATCGACGCGCAAGGTATCGCGCTCGCGCACGCCCTGCACAGGCTTGCCGTCGACGCTCACGCGGCAGTTCGCTGCGCCGGCGAGCCGGAAGAAGGGCTTGTAGTAGCCGCCGAAGGCAAAGCGCGTGACGCTACCCTGGCGTTGCCAGTTGCGGACGATGCCGTTGGCTTCGGCCAGTTGCAGGGTGGATGCGGAAGCTGCCACGGCCGGCGCATCGCGCATGACAAAACGCACGTCGCCGCCGTCCAGGTGCAGGTAGACGCCGCCGCCCGGCGCGGCCGAGGTGCCGGTGACCCCGCGTGCCGAGGCCAGCTCCGGCATGCCGGCACCGGTCCAGCGCAGGTTGCGCAAATTGCCGTCGCCGCGCACGATCCACGCGCCCGGCTGCATACCGTCGCCCGGATCGCCGAGTTCGCGCGCCACCGCCATGTCCTGCCAGTCGAGCACCTTGCGCACATAGTCGCTCGAATGTAGCGGCAGCAGCGGCTGCGCCAGCACGTAATCGTAGACCTTGCGCAGCGCCTTCAGCGACGCCACCTTGGTGCCGGAATAGCTGTGGTAGTAGATATTGACCGGCTTGAAGCGGTACGGCTTGTCGGTCAGTTCGAAGGTCTCGATGACGCGCTCGAAGCCGTAGTACGGGCCGTGCCACAGGTTGGTGTAGACGTTCTCGTTCTGGTTCGGCGCGAACACCTGGAAGGTGCCGTCGGGCTTGTTGATGCCCAGCGGCGCGATCGCGGTCCAGCTCGGGTTGCTGCGCGTGATCACGGTGTCGCCGCCGTTCATATTGAGCACGCGTGCCTGCGCGGCCAGCTTGAGCGCCTGCGCCGGCGGCTGGCAGTCGCCCGACCACAGCAGCAGGGAGACTGGCTTGTTGGCGGGCGCGAGCTTGCGGTTGATGTACTCGATCGAGCCGCCGATCTCGCGGTTCAGGTCCATCGTGTAGCCGGGCACCGGCAGGTGGTAGGCCTCCTCAGCCTGCGTGGCCTGCTTGCCCGCGCCGTGATCGTGGCCATGGTTCTTGCCGGCCTGCGCCGATTGCCGGCCTTCGGGCACGGTCAGCGCCCAGGTGAACGGGTGCGAGAAGGTATGGCTGGCCACCTCTACGTACGGCTGGGCGAAGATCTTGCGGGCGATCGGCTCGAGCTCGGCACTGAGCTTCGGGTACATGCCGTCGGCGCTGAGTTCGGCCTGGATCACCGACATGGTCATCGGCAGCCGGTAGCGGTCAAAGACCTCGCGGAACAGCACCTCGCCCGAGAAGCCGCCGCCCGGCATCTCCGCGCGCGAGGCAAAGCCGTCGCCGTCGATATGGATGGTCAGCAGGCGGCGGCCGTTCTCGGTCGTGACGTCGGGCACCGGCATTGCCGGCAGGCGCAGCGCCTCGCGCAGGAACGCCAGCGGCTGCACGATCCAGCGCTCCGGGTCGGTGCTCCGGATGCCGGTCAACACCGCGTACGGCCTGATCGCGTAGCCGCCCCAGGGCGTGATCGCAGCCGCGTCATAGGTGAGCGTGCCCGAGCGCAGCCGCAGCAGCGGGCGCGAACCGGCGCCTGCCTGCACCGGCACCGCGCGCGAGCGGTCGGGCGATACCGCCGCCTCGAAGCCCATCATCGGGTCTTTCGACACCACCTGCACCGGCCCGCCCACGCGCCCCTTGGCCAGGTCCAGGCCCAGGCTGTGTGCCAGCGTTCCGGTCATGCGCAGCCCGAAGTCATTGAGGAAGGCCACGGGAATGCCCTTCTCCATCTGCTTGCCGAGCCACTGGCGCAGGCGTCCGGCGGCGGCTTCATCGACCGGCCCTTCGAACCACGTCACCACGCCGGCATAGCGGTCCGGACCGAGGTCCGGCAGCGGATCGCCGACCCCGGCGAACTCCACGCGGTAGCCCAGGTAGTTGAGCGGCATCGACACGAAGCGCACGCCTTCGGAATTGTCGATCGACTCCCCGGGAGGCTGCCCTTGCACCACCAGCACCCGGCGCGGCAGCACTTCGACGCTGCCCACGCCGATGGTCTGCAAGGCCGGATCCGCGACATACGGCGTGATCCCCAGCGCGCGGATGCGCTGCGCGGTCTCGCGCGCGCAGCGGCGGTCCGCCGGCGGGCAGTAATCGATGGAGATCACCGGCAACCGGTATTGCTCGCGAATGGTGCGGGCCTGCGCCAGCAGCCAGTCGCGGTCGGCCTGCGGCACCTCGACATAGCAGCCCTTGCCCTGGTCCCAGCCGCGGAACAGCGATTCGAAGGCCACCGCATACGCCAGCCCATGGACCTGCGGCAGGATCTCGAAGCCGCGGTTGAAGACGAGGCGCGCCTCGGGGTAGCGCGCCTTGATGGCGCGGATCACGCGCACCATGCCCGCTTCCTGCCGCGCGCGCTCGGTGTCGGTCCTGGCCGCGAGCTGGTAGGAGTCGAGCGTATCGAGGAAGAAGCCGCGGTAGCCCCGCTCCCACAGCGGCGCGATCACCTTGTCGACATAGAACGCGGGCCAGTCTTCGGCGGCCTGGTCGATGACGTGGGCCTTCCAGGCGTCGTTGCGCCCGATGAACCATGCCTGCGGGATGGCCTTGTAATAGGCGCGGCTTTCCAGCACCTCGCCCACGCTGACGTAGGCGAACCACGCGGTTGCCGGCGTTGCGGCCTGGCGGGGATCGAAGCCGCTGTCGGGCTCGACCACGGCAATATCGAAGGCCTGCAGCGCGTCAACCGGCGGCCTGGCGCCATAGTGGAAGGCGATCGACGGCATCGCCGCCGCCGGCCCCGGGCCGGCGGCCGTCGCTACAGTCGCGAACGACAGGGCCAGCACCAGCGCCATGCCTTGTGCCAGCCACCTTGCCACCTGCGTCATCACCCCGTGCAATCGGGACGGCATGCGCCCGCCCCGGCTCCCTCGTGCTTCCTCCAACTGCTTCACAGGCTAGCTTCCTCGTTATCTGCGCGCCGGGATCAATGTGCGCCCGGGACGACATTTCTTGAGGCGGTCGCCGCCGCCTTCGTCCGACTTTTGCACGGCTTCGGGTAACGCCGATGCCAAAGTCGGAAGATTCTGATGGTATTTTGACAGCGAATGCTAGGACAGACGCCCGAGTCCTACTGTCAACAATTGTTCCGAAAATGAGACATTGTGCCAGCAGGTGCGTTAGCGCCTGCCCCGCGGGGCCTCAGCCCGGCGCTGGTCTCCAAAGGCGTTTACGCAGACGCTCGGCGCGCCTTGCGCCAACGCGAAGCGCGGTCGCGGCGGCATCCGCCCGACCGGCATGAACGAAACAACAGAGATCAGATCCAGCCCCCGTACACAAGGGGTGGCGACGCTGTCCGCAACTGGATTTCCGGACAGTTATGTTTGAAACGCCATGATGGATTTCCCGTTCCCGTCCTTTATGTATGGCCTCGCATACAGTCGACGCGCTCACGTATGTACATGCATAGGCGATGACAACACCGACGGCTCTGGCCTTATTTTCATAATGATATCCGGCGCCCACCGCCTTCCCCCGAATGCGGTAAGTCTACCGCGCCGTAAGAATTTGTAAAAAAGATGGCACGGCCATGCACCGAACGGCAGCTATTATGCACGAGGACGCGGCGCGGCGCCCGCTGGCGGTGCATCTGCCCAATGCAACAACATAAAAAAATCAGGGAATTCACTGACCGGAATGCGAAGTAGAAAACGCTAATATCTCCTATCGGAACCTCTCATCATGATTAGGCGCTTCGCCTGATTGACACACTGGGAAAATTCGGCAGAATGATTCCCACTTGTGCGGCGCCATTTGGTGTGTCGTTCCGTGACGTTTCGGCCATGACGTTTTCGGTTGTCACGACAGCGACATATCGAGGTCGTAGGACGCAGTAGCGTGTAACCAATAAAGACACGCTGCCTGCGTTGCACACGGTGTATAACGAGCGTCTTCGCTCATTTTGAAATTCAAGGTTGAGATAGATATGGAAACCGGTACCGTTAAGTGGTTCAACGACGCCAAGGGCTTCGGCTTCATCACGCCGGACGCAGGCGGCAACGATCTGTTCGCGCACTTCTCCGCAATCGAAGGCTCGGGCTTCAAGTCGTTGAAGGAAGGCCAGAAGGTGCGCTACGTCAAGGCCATGGGCCAGAAGGGCGAGCAAGCCACCAAGATCCAGGCCCTCTGATACCGGTTTGAGGACCGGGCCGGTTCCCAGGGACCGGCCGGAGCAGGCAAGGCCCCGCAGCTTCGGCGCGGGGCCTTTTCCTTTGTCTTTGTCATTGTCTTTTCCTCTGCCTTTGCCTTAGCCTTTTTCTGATGCCTCATTGCATGGCTCGCGCTGCCTTGGCGCGCCTTCAAGGAGTCACGCGATGCCTGCCCACCGCCTGCCCTATTCAATGCTGCTGGGTGCCGGCGCACTGGCGCTGGCTGTTGTGCCCGCGCCCGCCGCGGACGCCGCGGCCGATGCCCTGCTCAACCGCGGCAACGACCCCTTCCTGCAGGTCTCCGCGCGCATCGCTGGCTGCCCCGAGCCGGCGGGCCCGCGCATCACCGAGGCGCAATGGCGGCGCGAGGCCCATCACCGCATCGAGCAGGGCAACCATTGCTGGACCGAGGGCCGCTGCCGCCTGTCCAACGCCTTCCAGTACGATCGCGAGATCGCCGACAGCCTGCGGCGCCGTCTCGATACGTTGTCGGCCACCATGCCGGCGTGGTGCGACAGCTCGCTCTGGATCACCGTCAGCGGGCGCTGGCTGGTGGTGCAAGGCTGCATCCGGCCGGGCTTTGCCATCGCGCCCTTCCTGGCGGAGCTGCGCGAGGTGGCCAACGTGGAACGCGTAGTCGACCAGACCACCGCCACGCCGTCGCGGGGCGTGCCATACGCGCCCTTCGCCGCGGCCGCGGGCGGGGACCTGAACGTGCCCCGGAACGCGCCCCGGAGCGGGCGCTGAAGGCCCAAATGTTACAGCGGCCGTTGCGGCGAGGTCTCCGATGATGTTGCTATAATCCCCCGACCCACAACCACCCTCCCGCCTGTGGCCGCGCGCTGCGCTGTACAACCGCAGGCAGGACGGTATGCAGCGTGTCGAGGAGTTACGTGGCCGGTACTCAAATCGCAACGCAAGACGCCCCTGCAGCAACCGCAGCAGCCATGCAAGGCGCCCATGCCGGGCCCGCGGCCGCGGCCGGCAGCTCCTTCCATGCCGCGCTGCGCATCCTGCCGGCGGTGCAGCGCCAGGCCATGTTCGAGATCTATGGGTTCTGCCGCGCGGTCGACGATATCGCCGACGGCGACGCGCCGCACGCCGAACGCCTGGCCGCGCTCGAGGCCTGGCGGGATGACATCGCCGCCTGCTACGCCGACACCCCGCCCGCCACCCTGCATTCGCTGCACGCACAGATCCGCGCCTTCAACCTGCAGCAGCCCGACTTCGTCGCCGTGATCGACGGCATGACCATGGACGTGGAGCAGGACATCCGCGCCCCCGATGCCGCCACCCTCGACCTCTACTGCGACCGCGTCGCCAGCGCCGTCGGCCGGCTTGCGGTGCGCGTGTTCGGCCTGGAGGAGAGCTGCGGCATCGCGCTGGCGCATCACCTGGGCCGGGCGCTGCAGCTGACCAATATCCTGCGCGATATCGACGAAGACGCCGCCATCGGCCGCCTGTACCTGCCGGCGCAGGCGCTGGCGGCGGCCGGCATCCCCGCCGAGCTTGCGGCAGGCGCGCCGCAGGCGGTGGTGACGCATGCCGCGATCGGGCAGGCATGCGCCCTGCTTGCACAGGAAGCCCAGGCGCACTACGACCAGGCGTACGCCATCATGGCGCGCTGCCCGGCCCGGCTGGTGCGCTCGCCGCGCATCATGGCCGAGGTCTACCACCGCATCCTGGTGCGCCTGCGCGCGCAGGGCTGGCGCGCACCGCGCCGGCGGGTGCGCCTGCCGCGCGCGCAACTGCTCTGGATCGTGCTGCGCCACGCCATTGGCTGAGCGCGGCAACCCGATGCCTGCTGTGCATGGCGCCACCGCCGTGCGCCGGCACAAGGAGTCTGCATGTCGATGAACGAGACCGCCTTCGCCACGGCTGTCCCACATACCGGGCTGGCGCCCATGCCGCCGGCCCGCACGGATGACGCGCCCGCCACCGGCAACGCCGCCAGGGCCCTGGACCAGGGCATAGCCCGCGCGATCGACGCGCTGCTGCACCAGCAGCGCCCCGACGGCCACTGGGTCTACGAGCTGGAGGCCGACGCCACCATCCCGGCCGAATACATCCTGATGGTGCATTACCTGGGCGAGATGCCAGACCTGGCGCTGGAGGCGCGCATCACCCGCTACCTGCGCCGCATCCAGAATGCCGACGGCGGCTGGCCGCTCTACCACGAAGGCCGTTCCGATATCAGCGCCAGCGTGAAGGCGTATTTCGCGCTGAAGATGGCCGGCGACGACCCGCAGGCGGCGCACATGCTGCGCGCGCGCCAGGCCATCCATGCGCTGGGCGGGGCGGAGGCCAGCAATGTCTTCACGCGCACGCTGCTGGCGCTGTACGGCGTGGTGCCGTGGTCGGCGGTGCCGATGATGCCGGTGGAGATCATGCTGCTGCCGCAGTGGTTCCCCTTCCACCTGTCCAAGATCTCGTACTGGGCGCGCACGGTGATCGTGCCGCTGCTGGTGCTGAACAGCCTGCGCCCGCAGGCGCGCAACCCGCGCGCGGTCGGCATCAACGAACTGTTCGTCGGCCCGTGCCACACCATGCGCCTGCCGCAGCGCGCGGCCCACCAGCATGCCGGCTGGTACAGCCTGTTCCGCGGCCTGGACGCGCTGGCGCGCGTGGCCGAGCCGCTCGTTCCGCGCACGCTGCGCCGGCGCGCCATTGCCGCCGCGCAGGCCTTCGTGCGCGAACGGCTGAACGGCGAGGACGGCCTGGGCGCGATCTTCCCGGCCATGGCCAACAGCGTGATGATGTTCGACGTGCTGGGCGTGCCGCCCGACGATCCCGCGCGCGCCGTGGCGCGGCGCTCGGTCGAGCGGCTGCTGGTGGAGCACGGCGACGAGGCCTACTGCCAGCCCTGCCTGTCGCCGGTGTGGGACACGGCGCTGGCCGCGCATGCGCTGCTGGAAACCGGCGAGGCGCGCGCGGTGCAGGCGGTCGGGCGCGGCCTGGACTGGCTCAAACCGCTGCAGGTGCTGGACGTGCGCGGCGACTGGGTGGTGCGCCGCCCGCTGGTCCGCCCCGGCGGCTGGGCCTTCCAGTACGCCAATGACTATTACCCGGACGTCGACGACACCGCCGTGGTCGCGGCCGCGATGGACCGCTTCATGCGCGCGCATGACGCCCCCGGCCGCTACGACGAAGCCGTGGCGCGCGCCAGCGAGTGGATCGTCGGCATGCAGAGCGGCAACGGCGGCTGGGGCGCATTCGAGCCGGAGAACACGCATCTCTACCTGAACAATATCCCCTTCGCCGACCACGGCGCATTGCTTGACCCGCCCACCGCGGACGTGTCCGCGCGCTGCCTGTCGATGCTGTGCCAGACCGGCGCCACGCCCGACAAGAGCGAGCCCGCCGCGCGCGCGCTGCGCTACCTGCTGGCCGAGCAGATGCCCGACGGCAGCTGGTTCGGCCGCTGGGGCACCAACTATATCTACGGCACCTGGAGTGCGCTGTGCGCGCTCAATGCCGCCGGCCTGCCGCCGGAAGCGCCCGAAGTGCGCCGCGCCGTGGCCTGGCTCACGCAGATCCAGAACGCGGACGGGGGCTGGGGCGAAGACGGCAGCAGCTACCGGCTCGACTATCGCGGCTATGAGCCCGCGCCCAGCGTCGCGTCGCAGACCGCGTGGGCGCTGCTGGCGCTGATGGCGTCCGGCGCCGCCGAACACCCCGCGGTGGCGCGCGGCATCGACTACCTGCTACGCACGCAGCAGACCGGCGGCCTGTGGCATGAGCCACCCTTTACCGCGGTGGGTTTTCCGCGGGTGTTCTACCTGCGCTACCACGGTTATGCGCGCTATTTTCCGCTGTGGGCGCTGGCGCGTTATCGCAACCTGCGGCGCGGCGGCGTCGGGCACGTGTCGTGGGGCCTGTGACAGCACCGTTCGTGCTGGTCGTCACCGGCATGGAATTCGAGGCGCGCATCGCCGCCGGGCCGCATTGCCGGGTGGTGCACGGGTTGCGCGGCATTTCGCTGGAACAGGGCGTGTCGGCGCTGGCCAGCCGCGAGTGCATGGGCATCGTCAGCTTCGGCGTAGCCGGGGGGCTTGATCCGGCGCTGGCGCCGGGGGATATCGTGATTGCGGACCGGGTCTGCGCGGATGGCGAGCGCTACGACGCCGATGTGTCATGGACGCGGGCGATGCATGCGGCGATCGCGCATGCCAGGGTCGGCACGATCGCGGGGGCGGACCAGCCTGTGCTCACCGTTGCGGACAAGCGCTCCCTGCGCCAGGCATTCGGCGCGTTGTGCGTTGACATGGAATCGCATCTTGCCGCACGCATGGCGGCGGCGTGCCGGTTGCCGTTCGCGGCTTGTCGCGTGGTGATCGACCCTGCCGGCCGCGCGGTGCCTGCCGCCGCGGCGGCGGGCATGGGCGAAGACGGCAAGACCGATGTGGGTGCGGTGCTGGGCGGGCTGTTGCGCGCGCCGTGGGAACTGCCAGCGCTGTTGCGGCTGGCGGGCGATGCGGCGGCCGCACGTGGGGCGCTGCGGGCGGCCAGGCTGGCGCTGGGGGATGAATTCGGGTTGCGGGAAGTTATGAAGCAGTGAGCGCAACGAAGCGACTCCTCTCCCTCTCAACCAAACTTCCGCACCGCATCCAGCGCCAACCCGCTGCCGATGCTCCCGAAGCGGTCCCCTTCCACGCAACGCGCCTCCGGCAGCAACGCCGCCAGCCGCTGCCGCAGCAACGGCACACTGCTGGACCCGCCAGTGAAGAAGATGGTGTCCACCGCAGCGCCGTCGACACCGGCATCCGTCAGCAGCTGCTGCACCGTCTTCTCCGTCTTCACCACCAGCTTGTCGATCGACTCGTCGAACTCCTCGCGCGTGATCGTCAGGTTTAGCCCCTGTTCCAGCCGATGCAGGTCCACCTCGGTGCTGCCGGCATCGGACAGCGCGATCTTGGCGGCTTCCACCTGGATCGCCAGCCAGTGCCCGGCGCGCTCGCGGATCAGCCGGACCAGGCGGTCAAGCTTGATGGTGTCGGCCGCGTCGCGGTAGTTGTCCATCACCAGCGACCACGCCTTGCGCGTATAGACCAGGTTGATGGTGTGCCAGCTGGCCAGGTCGAAGTACTGGCTGGACGGCATTGCCTTGCCGTTGCGCAGCTGGCTGCCCAGCCCCAGCAGCGGCATCGCGCGCGCCAGGCTGAGCGCGCGGTCAAAGTCGGTGCCGCCGATATGGACGCCGCCGTTGGCCAGAATATCGTCGCGCCGGTCGCTGTGGCCGGCGCGCTCGGGCGACAGCCGTACCAGCGAGAAGTCGGAGGTGCCGCCGCCGATATCGACCACCAGCACCAGCTCCTCGCGCGTGATCCCTGCCTCGTAGTCGAACGCGGCGGCGATGGGCTCGTACTGGAACGCGATCTCGCCAAAGCCCGCATCGCGCGCGATCCCGGCCAGCGTATCTTCGGCGAGCTGGTCGGCGGCCGGGTTTTCGTCGATAAAGAACACCGGCCGGCCCAGCACCGCGCGTGAAAACTCCGCGCCGGCGGCCTGCTCGGCACGCGTCTTCAGCTCGCGGATGAAATGCGCCAGCAGCTTGCGGAACGGCATGGCCTGCCCCATCACCTCGGTGCTGTCGTCCATCATCGAGGTGCCGAGCAGGCTTTTCAGCGAACGCATCAGCCGCCCTTCATAGCCAGCCAGGTAGTCGCCCAGCGCGGCGCGGCCGTAGCTGACCAGCGGGTCTTCCGCGTGGAAGAAGATCACCGAGGGCAGCGTCACCTTGCCGTCTTCCAGCGGCAGCAGCGCCGCCGGCCGGTCGGGACGGCTCCAGCCCACCGTTGAGTTGGACGTGCCGAAGTCCAGGCCGCATGCGTTTGACATCATCGAATTCCGTTTCCTACACCGCTGAAAGTGGCCCGCGCGGCGCAAGGCCGGTGCGGGCGGGGGCGTCATTGTAGGGCAGTCGCGGGGGAGGTTGCGAAGCGCGCTGCAATCGTTGTTGCCTGCGCGCCATTTTCAAACGCGGATTGAAAGCGGCAGCAAACGCTGCCCCGTTTTTCAAACGAGCGGCAACTGGGACGATGGCGCACTCGGGGTGATCGCCCCCTGCATCACCCGGAACAACCGTGGAGCCCTGCCGTGAACCTCGCCGACATCGTTGACACCCGCCATACCGTAAAGGCCTTCGAACCAGGCCGCGCCCTGCCGCAAGCCATCGTGGACCAGTTTCTGGCGGTGCTGCACAAGAGCCCGTCCTCGGTCAATTCCCAGCCGTGGCATTTCGTGGTGGCCGCCACGCCGGAAAGCCGGGCCCGGATGGCGCGCGCCACCGCCGACCATCACCCGTACAACACGCCGAAGATCCAGGACGCTTCGCATGTGATCGCGCTGTGCGTGCGCACCGACATGGACGCCGCCCACCTGGGCGCCATCCTGACGGCCGAGGAGCGCGACGGCCGCTTCCCCGCCGAGGGCAACAAGGCCGGCCAGGACAAGGGCCGGCGTGGCTTTGTCGACCTGCACCGCTACGACCTGCGCGACCTGCAGCCCTGGATGGCCAACCAGGTCTACCTGGCGCTCGGCGGCCTGCTGATGGCCGCGGCGACGCTGGGCGTCGACGCCACGCCGATGGAGGGCTTCGACACGCGCGTGCTCGACGCCGAGCTGGGGCTGCGCGAGCGCGGCTTCACCAGCGTGGTGCTGGTTTCGCTGGGCTACCGCAGCGCGCAGGACTTCAATGCCGGGCTGCCGAAATCGCGGCTGGCGCAGGAGCAGGTATTTACCTTCCTGTGAAGTGCGGTGGGTTGCGTGATCAGCCGGCCAGGTCGGTAGCCGGCTCGAGCAGCGGCGCCCCGAATTCGCGCGCTGTCTCCGGCGCCGCCATCGACGACGCCAGCACATAGCGGTCGCGCCCGTGCTCCTTGGCGTGGTAGAGCGCGCGGTCGGCGTCGGCGAACAAGGTGCGCCACAGCCCCTCCTTGCTGCCCGGGCCGCCGCGCAACTGCGCCACGCCGATGCTGACGCTGGCATAGCCCTGCCCGGCCGGCAGCTCGATCGCGCGCACCTTGCGCAGGATCCGGTTGGCCAGCGCCGAGGCCTGCTGCTCGTCGGTATGCGGGCACAGGACGCAGAACTCCTCGCCGCCATAGCGTCCGGCCACGTCCGAGGCGCGGCGCGAGTTGTCCAGCGCGTGCGCCACTTCGCGCAGCACCGCGTCGCCGGCATGGTGGCCGAAGGTGTCGTTGACCTGCTTGAAGTAGTCGATGTCGATCACCAGGCAGGCCAGCGGCGCACCGTCGCGCTGCCAGCGCGCGACCAACCCGAGTGCCGACATATCCAGCGCGCCGCGGTTAAGCAGCCCGGTCAGCGCATCGACGCGCGCGCCGCTTTCGTTGTGCGCGACGATCTGCTCCATCGCCATCACGGTGAAGCCGAACAGGCCCAGCAGCGTGGCGATCAGGGGTGCCAGCACCCAGCCGGAGCCGGCAGGGTTGGCGAAGAACAGCGTCAGCGGGCCCGCGCTGGTGGCGGGCAGGGTCATGGCGTGGCTGAAGCCGGCCAGTTGCGTGGCGAGTTGCACCAGGCTGGCCACCAGCACCAGCGGTGCGCCGATGCTGAGCCGCCCGCGCCCGGCACGTGCCAGCGTGGCAAAGGTCGCCAGCGACACCAGCGCCAACACGCCATAGACCATGCGCAGCGCCAGCTGGGGGCCGTCGGGCAGGCCGCTGCTGGTGACCATGACCCCCAGCACGATCACCCCCGCGCCCGCCAGCGCCCCGGGGTGCGCCGGCACGCCGTAATACACCCGCACGCCGCGGTAGATCATCAGCCAGCCGCAAACAAAGGCCCCCGCGCCGAACGTGCCCAGGTGGCCCGAGGCGCCGGCCGCGCCGGCCGCGCTGACCGCCAGCGCCAGCCCCGCGGCGGAGGCCAGCATGTGCCCATATGCCCACAGCCGTCCCGCCTCGCTCGCGCGCAGCGCGAACACCAGCCCCGCCGCGATGATCAGCGTGCTGCAGAAAAACACCATCATCACGACCGCAATGGTCGGCTGGTCCAGGTGCACGGGGATTCCTCAAGGAAGCCGTCCGCCTTGCCGTCAATATCGATCGGCGGGCATCGGGTCAAAAGGGCAGTCGTCACACGCAGGTTGCGCGGGACACGCGCATGATAGCCCGCGCGCGCGCGCCGGTGACACCCCCGACAAGCCGGGTCGGGGATGCGTCACAGGCCGCAGCGCGCCGCGCTGAAGGGGATGGAGCGGTGCCGGGCCCGGCGCCAGCCGCCACGCTGGCCGACGTGCGGACCGGACTGACCGGTCTGTGACCCTCACAGTGATCGATGCGCTGGTCGCCCACTGGCGTTTTTCTGCAACACATGGCCAACCGCGAGCGCGAGCGCGGCGCGTCCGTAAGCGCCTTCGCCGTCCCACGCAGGAACCGATGCGCCACATTGTGTGCGCGTATTCGCCACTCTGCCGCGTCCTGGCCGTGCTGGCGCGGAATTAGAGGGAAAGTCCCCTGCTTTTGGTTAAGCAGCCGCTGCATGGCGTGGATAGAATTGCGTTGCCTGTCGCTGCAGTCGTTCGCGGATGTTCCGCAGCCGTGTTTTGCAGCGATATCTGGCAGCAAAGTTTTGCAGCCGTGCTATCCCGACCTGGTATGACCGTTCCCCTTCTCTCGCTTGGCGCCATCCTGGATGATTTGCGTTGCGCCCCGCGCCCGCTGACTTCCGCCGAGTACGCGTACCTTGCCCACCTGCGGCAACGTATCGTCACAGGCGACGCCGACCTGTGGACCACGCTCGAGACTGCGGGCGTGCCCTGCAGCGAGCGCCGCCTGTCGCCCGACGTGGTGCTGGCGCTGACGGCCATCGGGCAGCTGCCGATGCACTGACCGTGCCGGCGCCCGTCCGCGGCCATCCATCGCCCTGCATGATTGCGGACGATTCGCCTATCTATCTCAGAAACAGCCTGCTACAAGCCAGCCGACGCCGCGACTACGATCGTTTCACTTCGATCCGCCGGTGACGGGCCGGCGCGCATGCGCGCCGTGCAGCCGCCCGCCCCGGCAAGGGCAAAGGCATGGCTTTCCATCTCAACAACAGGCGCGTCAGCTTCCTGTCGTTGCGCGCATTCGTCGCACTGATGCAGCACCGTGACTCCAACCGCGCCGCGCGCGCGCTGGGTATCCAGCGACAAAGACTCCACTACCAGATCCGTGGCCTCGAGGCCGCGCTCGGCACGCCGCTGTTCCGCGTGGGCAAGCCGGCCTGGCTGCCCACGCCCACCGGCGTGAATGCACTGCCCAAGGTGATGGCGATGCTGGCGATCTGGGATCAGCTCGAACCGGGCACCTGCGCCCGGCAACACGCCAGCGTGCCGCAAGCGCCGGAGATCGACGCGACCGGACTCGGCGGCCTGGTGTTCTGGGTACGGCAGTCGACCATGTAGCGGCTCAGGCGAGCCGTTCGCTGCTGTACGCTTCAGTCCGGTAGGGAAAGGCCACCTCGGCACGGCCGGCCAGCGCCGGATGGCTGGCGATAACGGCCTGCAGGCGCTCGCGCACGCGGGCCTGCTCATCGGCTGGCAGCGAGGCAATAAAGCTGACCGACATCACCCGGTCCACGATCACCTGCTGCGGCGCGCCCACGTGAGCATAGGGCAGGCTCTGCAGCGCCAGCGGCCCGAAGCCTTCGGCAGGAAAGACACGCTTCCAGTCGCCCTTGTAGAAGCGCGGCGCATCGCCCTCGTACGGCGTCATGATCGCGGTCAGCTGCGCCACCCAGTCCACGCTTTCATCGCGCACGTTCCACACCAGTCCGAGCCGGCCGCCCGGACGCAGCACGCGCCGGATCTCGGCCATCGCGCGCGAATTGGCAAACCAGTGGAAGGCCTGCGCGCAGACCACGGCATCGACGCTGGCATCAGGCAACGGAATCGACTCGGCACTGCCTTCCAGCGCCTGCACCGCCTGCAGCGCACCCGCGAGTTGCGCGCGCATCTGCGCGACGGGTTCCACTGCAATCACGGTGGCGCCGGTTTCCGTCAGTCGGCGCGTGAACTTGCCGGTGCCCGCGCCCAGGTCCAGCACCGTGCGGCCGGCGTGCAGGCCGAGCGTGGCGCGCAGCCAGGTGTCGATTTCAGCGGGATAGTCGGGGCGTCCGCGCGCATAGGTGTCGGCCTGGCTGGCGAATCCCTGTGCGGCGGCTTGGTGGATGGCGGTCATGGGCAGGCTCCGGTTGCGTACCGGAGCCGTAGCCTACGCCGCATCCCTGCACAGGGCAAGCCGGCGGCTACTGCTGCATGCCCCAGCGGCGCACCGTCAGCCGTTCCAGGGTGGTGAACACCAGTCCCTCCACCAGCAACCCGATCAGGATCACCGCGGCCAGCCCCGCAAAAACGCGGTCGGTGTAGAGCTCATTGCGGTTCTGGAAGATAAACCAGCCCAGCCCGCCCTGCCCCGACGACGCGCCAAACACCAGCTCCGCCGCGATCAGCGTGCGCCAGGCAAATGCCCAGCCGATCTTCAGGCCAGACAGGATCGCGGGCAATGCGGCCGGCACCAGCACCAGCGCAACGTAGCGCAGCCCGCGCAGGCCGTAGTTGCGCCCGGCCATGCGCAGCGTCTGCGGCACCGCCTGGAAGCCGGCGTACATGTTCAGCGCCAGCGGCCACAGCACCGAATGGACCAGCACGAAGACCAGGCTCCTGGTGCCCAGCCCGAACCACAGCAGCGCCAGCGGCAGCAGCGCGATCGCGGGGAGCGGATTGAACATGGCTGTGAGCGTGTCCAGCACATCGCGCCCGAAACGCGTCGACACCGCCAGCGACGTCAGCACGAACGCCAGCACGATGCCAGCGGCATAGCCACGCAGCAGCACCGACAGCGACAGCGCCGCCTTGCCGGGCAGCTCGCCGCTGGCCACGGCCTCGGCAAAGGCGCGCGCCGTGGCCAGGCACGACGGCAGCAGCAGGTCATTGTCCTGCACGCGCGCCACCACCTCCCACACCAGCGCGAGCGCCAGCAGGATCACCGCCTTGCGCAGCCAGCCGTGCTGCCACAGCCGCTGGTGCCAGGGCAGCGCGCGCGCCAGCGGCGCTTCGGTAAAGGGTTCGGGTTCGCGTTCGTATTCGGGGCGCAGCGTGTCGGTGAGAGCCAGGGTGGGTTGCGTCATGATGCGATGTCCTTCATTCAGCGGGCCGCGGCGCTGCGGGCGCGCTGCGGCTGCGTGTCTGCCGCGGGCTCGCCGAACAGCAATGTGTGAATCCGTTGCGCGGCGGCCTGGAACTCGGCGCCGCCCTGGCTGGCCAGGCTGAACTGATGGCTGTTGAGCTCGGCGCGTACGCGGCCCGGGTGCGGCGACAGCAGCAGGATGCGGCTGCCCACCACCAGCGCCTCTTCGATCGAATGCGTGACAAAGAGCAGCGTGAAGCCCGCGTCGTCCCACAGCGCCTGCAGCTCTTCCTGCATGCGGCGGCGCGTCAGCGCATCCAGCGCGGCAAAGGGCTCGTCCATCAGCAGCACCTTGGGCCGCATCGCCAGCGCACGCGCGATCGCCACGCGCTGCTTCATGCCGCCCGACAGCGTGTGCGGGTAGGCCTCGGCAAAATCGGCCAGCCCCACCTTCTCCAGGCTGTCCATGGCGCGCTCGCGCGCCTCGGCACGCGACAGCCCGCGCGCCTGCCGCAGCGGGAACATCACGTTCTGCGCCACGGTCTTCCACGGCGGCAGCTGGTCGAACTCCTGGAACACCACGATGCGGTCCCGCCCAGGCTGCTGCACGCGCCGGCCTTCCAGCCGGATCTCGCCCTCGCACGGCGGCACGAAGCCGGCCACCGCCTTCAGCAGCGTGGACTTGCCGCAGCCCGACGGGCCCAGCAGCACGAAGCGGTCGCCCGCGTGCACATCGAAGCTGACGCGATGGGTAGCGCGCACGATGCGCTCGGGTGTGCGGTACTCCAGCGAAACGCCGTCGACCTGTAGCAGAGGTGGAGCGCGGTCAGACACCACGCGCAGGCTGTGCGTTGCCATGCTCAGCTCCCTTGCGCGGTAACGGGGTCCTGGAAGAAGTAGTCCTGCCAGGACTTCGGCTGGTTGCGGATCGCGCCCACGCGGTGCATGAACGCCGCCAGCGCGAAGGTATTCTGCGGCGCCACGCGGAACTGCACCTGCGGGTTCTTCAGCACGCGCAGCAGCAGCGCGCGGTCGGTCCTGGCCTTGCTCTGGCGCAGGTAGATATCGGCGGCGGCCTCCGGATTCGCGGTGGCAAAGGCAGCGGCCTCCGCCAGCGCATCGACGAAGGCGCGATAGGTCCTGGGGTTCTCGTTGCGGAACTTCTCGGTGGCGTACAGCACCGTGGAAGAGCTGGGACCACCGAGCACGTCATACGAGTTCAGCACGATGCGGGCGTTCGGGTTGCCGGCCAGCTCCTGCTCCTGGAACGGCGGGTTGCCGAAATGGCCGGTGATCTCGGTGCCGCCGGCGATGATCGCGGCAGCGGCATCCGGATGCGGAACAGCGACGGTCCACTTGTCCAGCCGGTTGTATTCCTTGTCGCCCCACTGCCTGGCGGCAGCGAGCTGCAGCACGCGCGACTGCACCGACACGCCCACCGCCGGCAACGCGATGCGGTCCTTTTCGGTGAAGTCCGCGATCGACTTCACCTTGGGGTTGTTGCTGACCAGGTAGTACGGGAAGTTGCCCAGCGAGGCCACGCCGCGCACGTTCTGCTTGCCGTGGGTGCGGTCCCACAGTGTCAGCAGCGGCCCCACGCCGGCGCCGGCGATATCGATGGCGCCCGACAGCAGCGCGTCGTTGACCGCGGCGCCGCCGGACAGCTGCGTCCATTCGACCTTGATGTCGACGCCCTGCTGCTTGCCGTGCTTTTCAATCAGTTGCTGGTCGCGCGCCACGTTGAGCAGCAGGTAGACCACGCCGAACTGTTCAGCGATGCGCAGCTTGCCTTCGGCGTGCGCGGCGCCGGAAAAAGCCAGCCCCGCGCTTAGCGCCAGCACGCCGATCTTGCGGGAAAAACGAGAGAACATGGTTGAAACTCCGGGGAATACGTTGGATGGGCGCTCGCGAATGCGAGAGCCTTGTGAAAGCCTTGCAGCGATAGCGCTACCGCTTCAGCGCGGCACGTCGCCTTCGATCGTGGTGCGGTACATCACACGGCGCATCTCGGGCGGACAGCCTGCGGCCAGATGCAGCAGCGAGCGGTTGTCCCAGAACACCAGGTCGTGAGGCTGCCACTGGTGACGATAGATATGCGCGGGCTTGACGCTGTGCGCGAACAGCTGGACCAGCAGGTCGCGGCTTTCATCCTCGGGCAGGCCGACGATGCGCGTGGTGAAGTGTTCGCTGACGAAGATTGCCTTGCGGCCGGTTTCCGGATGGGTGCGTACCACCGGCTGCACCACTGGCTTCACTTGCGCGATCTGTTCGGGCGACAGGTTGGGCCGCCACGGGCTGCGCTGCTGCAGTTCGGCATAGCGCGCCAGGTAGGTGTGCTCGGCCTGCAGGCCATCGACCGCACGTTGCAGCGAGGCTGGCAGCGTGTCCCAGGCCAGGTGCATATTGGCGAACAGCGTATCGCCGCCTTCGGCGGGCAGCTCGCGCGCATGCAGCAGCGAGCCGAGGCTGGGCTTTTCCTTGTACGACAGGTCCGAATGCCAGAAGTGGCCGGCATCGCCCAGCCCGATCGGCTTGCCGTTCTCGACCACGTTGGAGACCACCAGCACTTCCGGGTGGCCCGGCAGCTGGAACTGGTGCAGCACGTGGATCTGCAGCGGCCCGAAGCGGCGGCTGAAGGTGATCTGCTGCGCGGGCGTGATCTGCTGGTCGCGGAACACCACCACGTGGTAGTCGAGGTGGGCGCGATGAATGCGGGCGAAATCCGTGTCCGACAGCGGTTGCGACAAGTCCAGCCCGATCACTTCGGCACCCAGCGGGGCGTCGAGCGGGCGGATTTCGAAGGCATTGGAAAAAGTCGTGGATGGCGGCGCGCTCTGGTGGCGCGAAACACTGGCGTGGGCAGTTGCGATCGTCATGGCAAGCTCTGGCATACGGGGGGAGCCGGTGCGGCCCCGGTGACTACTGCCCCCGGGATGCCGCGTACAAGCTTGCACTGTAGAGATCGGGCCATTGCACGGTCAACGAATCATATCGCTGGCCCTTATCCGCTTATTGCATATCCATGTCTCGACATTTGGGCGCGGCCAGAAGCGCTCACGGCTTGCCGGGGCAACCAGTGCGGCACGGCACGTTGGCCGTGTCCGGGCGCGCATCGGCAACGAAGCCGTCGCGGTTTGGCATCTTCACCTGCGGCAGCGTGCGCGCGTCCAGCACGGCATCGGCAGGCAGGATGCCGTTCTTGTGCAGCAGCCATGCGGTGACGGCGTAGACCTCGTCCGGCGCGAGGCTCTGTGGCGCGTTGTAGGGCATGGCGCGGTTGATCGAGATGCGCAGCATACTCCGCCCTTCAGGGCGGGGAAGGATAGCGCGACGGTGAGGCACATTAGCAGATGAGGATGGTCGTCCTCGCCGTCGAACTCCTCCCGTTTGGACTCGAAGCCGTTCGCCGGCATAGACGACCCGAAAGTCGTCCGAAGTCTCCTTGGTGAGCACGTGGCGCCGATACCGGTCACGAAGACCAAGTCGTCATGCATCAAGCAGGCATAGTGGCGACCTTACAGAGTTTCACGTTTGGGCTCGTCGGCTAGCTGTACATTGGCCCGATGCAACGACTCCAGGCCTTCAAATTCGAACTGATGCCGCGCGGTGAGCAGCAGCGCGACATGCACCAATTCGCCGGATCGTGCCGGTTCGTCTACAACAAGGCGCTGGCGCTCCAGATCGAAAACTACGAGGCTGGCGGCAAGTTCATCAGCTATGTGGCGATGGCAAAGCGTCTCACCGAGTGGCGCAATGGACCCGGAGCACCTTGGCTCAAGGACTCCCCGGTGCACCCGCTGCAACACGCGCTCAAGGGTTTGGAGCGAGCCTATAAGAACTTTTTCGCTAAACGGGCCGCACATCCTCGCTTCAAGAAGAAAGGGCAGCGCGACAGCTTTCGCTACCCCGACCCGAAGCAGATCAAGCTGGATCAGGCCAACAGCCGCATCTTCCTGCCCAAGCTCGGCTGGATTCGCTACCGCAACAGCCGGAATGTGCTTGGGGAGGTGCGCAACGCCACGGTATCTCTGAATGCGGGCAAGTGGTTTGTCTCGCTCCAGACCGCGCGTGAGGTGGAAAAGCCGGTGCCGCAAGCAACCAGCGCAGTCGGCATCGATGTTGGCATCACCCGATTCGCTACGTTCAGCGATGGGACGTTCCTCGCTCCGCTCAACAGTTTCAAACGGCACGAAGCCAGACTGCGCCGCGCTCAGCGAGCGATGAGTCGCAAGACGAAGTTCAGCGCCAACTGGAGGAAGGCGAAAGCCAGAGTCCAGCGCATCCACGCCCGCATCGGCAACGCCCGCCGCGATTACCTGCACAAGGCCACGACCACGATCAGCAAAAACCACGCGATGGTCTGTATCGAGGACTTGCAGGTACGGAACATGTCCAGGTCGGCGGCGGGAACAAACGAAAGACCAGGCGCGAATGTTCGGGCCAAGTCCGACCTGAACAAGTCCATTCTCGACCAGGGCTGGTACGAGTTCCGCCGGCAGTTGAAGTATAAGCTGGCGTGGAACGGGGGCTGGCTTATCGCTGTGCCACCGCAGAACACGAGCCGGACGTGTCCGTGCTGCGGTCAGGTGTCGGCGCAAAACCGTAAGACGCAGGCAAGATTCTCCTGCGTCGAGTGCGGATTTGAGGAAAACGCCGATGTGGTCGGCGCGATCAACATTCTGGCGCGGGGACACCGCGTTGCAGCCTGTGGAGAGTCGGTGCAATCGGGCCGCTCGGTGAAGCAGGAACCCACCCAAGCGGCTGCGCAACTCATCGCGTAGCGCCGAAGGAATCCCCTCCCTTTCCGCCGTAAGGCGGCGGCCGCAGGCCGAGGAAGGGGAGGATGTCAACTACGCGTGGCTGGCGACGCTGGGCGCGGAGTACCTGCTGGTGTCGGGCAAGGGCATCGGCAACACCATGGTCGACGGGCGCGAGAACTTCTGGATGGACCTGGTGATCTTCGGCGTGATCGTGGTCGGCCTGGTCGGCTTCACGCTGAACTGGATCGCCAGCCGCATCGAACGACGCCTGCTGGCGTGGCGCGGCCGCTCGGTGGCGGCCGGCTGAACTACCCCTGACTGACGGAGAACCCCATGCCACATGCCGGCACGCTGCGCATCACGCACCTGCACAAGCAATATGAAGTCAAGGGCCGGGCCCTGCCCGTGCTGGAGGACATCACGCTGACCATCGCCCCGGGCGAGTTCGTCAGCATCGTCGGCGCCAGCGGCTGCGGCAAGTCCGCCCTGCTGCGGCTGGTGGTGGGGCTGGAGGAAGACTACCGCGGCGAGATCCTGCTCGATGGCAAGCGCGTGGCAGGCACCAGCCTGCAGCGCGGCATCGTGTTCCAGGAGCACCGCCTGTTCCCGTGGCTGACGGTCGAGCAGAACATCCGGCTGGCACTGCTCAACCTGCCGGGCAGCACCGCCGAAAAGGAGCGCAGCGTCGCCGAGCATATCGCGCTGGTGGGGCTGCGCGGCTTCGAGCAGGCCTACCCGCACCAGCTCTCCGGCGGCATGTCGCAGCGCGTGGCGATTGCGCGCGCGCTGGTGACGCGCCCGGAGATCCTGCTGCTGGACGAGCCCTTCGGCGCACTCGACGCGATGACCCGCGCCTATCTGCAGCAGGAGCTGCACCGCATCTGGCAGGCCGAGGGCATCACCATGATCCTGGTGACGCACGATGTCGAGGAAGCCGTCTTCCTCGGCGACCGCGTGGTGGTGATGGCGCCGCGTCCCGGCCGCATCCGCCGCATCGTGCCGGTCGACCTGCCCCATCCGCGCGAGCGCGCCGGGGTGCCCTTTGCCCGGGTTCGCGATGCCGTGCTGCGCGAGTTTGCCGGGCAAGTGCCGACGGAGCAGCCCGACCTCGCGATCGCCTGATTCAACACCCTTCCCACACCGGAGCCTCGTGATGACCCAAGCCAATACCCAGCAAGACCAGCCGGTTCAACTGGACATCCACCCGGTCGCCGGCCGCATCGGCGCCGAAGTGCGCGGCGTCGCGCTGCACGGCGACCTGCACCCGGCCACCTTCGCCGCCATCCGCGCCACGCTGCTGCGGCACAAGGTGCTGTTCTTCCGCGACCAGGTGCATCTGGACGATGCCGCACAGCAGCGCTTTGCCGCGCTGTTCGGCGACACCGTGCCGCACCCGACCGTGCCGTCGCGCGACGGCACGCAGCTGCTCGAACTCGATTCCGAGCACGGCGGCCGCGCCAATTCCTGGCATACGGACGTGACCTTCGACCTGGCCTATCCCGCGGTGTCGATACTGCGTGCAGTCACCGTGCCCGCCGCCGGCGGCGATACGGTGTGGGCCAATACCGCGGCGGCATACCAGGACCTGCCGGAGCCGCTGCGCGAGCTCGCCGACAAGCTGTGGGCGCTGCATAGCAATGACTATGATTACGCGTCCAGCCACGTCAACGCCAACAGCGCGGGGCTCAAGCGCTACCGCGAACTGTTCACCTCCGCGCTCTACGAGACCGAGCACCCTGTGGTGCGCGTGCATCCCGAGACCGGCGAACGCACACTGGTGCTGGGGCATTTCGTCAGGAAGCTGCTGGGCTATTCCGCGACCGATTCCGCGCACCTGGTGGCGGTGCTGCAGGGCCACGTGCACCGGCTCGAGAACACCGTGCGCTGGCGCTGGCGCACCGGCGACGTCGCGATCTGGGACAACCGCGCCACCCAGCACTACGCCATCAACGACTACGGCGATGCGCGCCGCGTGGTGCGCCGGGCCACGGTCGCCGGCGACGTCCCGGTCAGCGTGGACGGCCGCCACAGCGTGGCGGTCAAGGCGGGCGTGCGCCGCGACGACGCCGCGCCGGCCAACCAGTCCGCCGACGGCGCGCGGCAGCAAGCGGCCTGACACGGCCATCCAGCGGGGCGCGGGCCGGCTGGTACCATCGGCTGGCCCGCATGCGCTTCTGCGGCGCAGCGCACGGCATGCCCGGCGCCACGGCAGCCTCTGCCCCGGCGCGCCGGTCCGGCACAACAACAAGAGAGAAGAACATGAGACTGGAAACCCTGGCCGTCCACGGCGGCTATTCGCCCGACCCGACCACGCGCGCGGTGGCGGTGCCCATCTACCAGACGGTGGCGTACGCCTTCGACAACGCCCAGCACGGCGCCGACCTGTTCGACCTGAAGGTGGCGGGCAATATCTACAGCCGCATCATGAACCCGACCAACGACGTGCTGGAGCAGCGCCTGGCCGCGCTCGAAGGCGGCGTGGGCGCGCTGGCGCTGGCTTCAGGCATGGCGGCGATCACCTATGCAATCCAGACCATTGCCGAGGCCGGCGACAATATCGTCTCGTCGAGCCAGCTCTATGGCGGCACCTACAACCTGCTGGCGCATACGCTGCCGCAGTCGGGCATCGAGACGCGCTTTGCCGACGGCCGCAACCCGGCGAGCTTCGGCGACCTGATCGATGCGCGGACCAAGGCGGTGTTCGTGGAGTCGGTGGGCAACCCGCTCGGCAACGTGGTCGATATCGAAGCGATTGCGCGCGTGGCGCACAACCACGGCGTGCCGCTGACCGTCGACAACACCGTGCCCTCTCCCTACCTGTGCCGGCCGTTCGAGCACGGCGCGGATATCGTCGTGCATTCGCTGACCAAGTACCTGGGCGGCCATGGCAACAGTGTCGGCGGCGCCATCATCGACAGCGGCAAGTTCCCGTGGGCGCAGCACAAGGAGCGCTTCCGGCGGCTGAACGAGCCCGACGTGTCCTACCACGGCGTGGTCTACACCGAGGCGCTGGGCCCGGCCGCCTATATCGGCCGCGCGCGCGTGGTGCCGCTGCGCAATACCGGCGCGGCGCTGTCGCCGTTCAACGCGTTCCTGATCCTGCAGGGCATCGAGACGCTGGCGCTGCGGCTGGACCGCATCACCGAAAACGCGCTGGCGATCGCACGTCACCTGCAGCGGCATCCCAAGGTGGAGTGGGTCAATTTTGCCGGCCTGCCCGACCATGCCGACCATGCGCTGGTGCAGAAGTACCTGGCCGGCCGCGGCCCCGGCATCCTCTCGTTCGGGCTCAGGCAAGGCGGCCGCGAAGGCGGCGCGCGTTTCCTCGATGCGCTGCAGCTGTTCACGCGGCTGGTCAATATCGGCGATGCCAAGTCGCTGGCTACCCACCCGGCCTCGACCACGCACCGCCAGCTCAATGCGGACGAGCTGAAGGCGGCGGGGGTCAGCGAGGACATGGTGCGGCTGTCGGTCGGCATCGAGCATATCGATGACCTGATCGAGGACCTGGATCGGGCGCTGGCGGCTGCTTAAGGCCAGCGCGGTGGCAATGACTAACCTCAACTCCCCCGATACGTCCCGAAACTCCACGGCGAGCACAGCAGTGGCACGTGATAGTGCTGCGCCGCATCCGCGATGGAGAAGCGCACGGGAACGATGTCGGCGAACACGTCCGGCGTCTTGAAATAGTCCGCCACCCGGAACCGCAGTTCGAACTCGCCGGTGCGTGCCTGCGCGGCAGGCAGCATCGGCGCGTCGGTGCGTCCGTCCTGGTTGGTGCGGGTGCGGGCGATAAGCCGCGGCGGCTGCGTGCCCACGTCGAACAGTTCCACCTGCATGCCGGCGACGGGCTTGCCGAGCGATACGTCGAGCACATGCGTGCTGATGCCTGCCATGATGCGATGCCTCCGGATGTGCGCGCAGCTTCAGCTGCCGCGATAGTAGTTGTAGCTCCACGGCCCGAACAGCACGGGGAGGTGGATGCGCTGGCTGGCGTCGGTCACCCGAAAGCGCAGCGGGATCTTCGACAGGAACAGCGGCTGCGGCAGGCTGGCCTTGCGCGCGGCGAAGTACTCGTCCACGTGCAGCAGCAGTTCGTAGGTGCCGGTGCGGTAGCTGTCGCCGATCAGCAGCGGCGGTTCGCTGCGGCCGTTGGCGGCGAGGGTGACGGTTTGCATCAGCCGCGGCTGGCCGTTCTCGATGCGGAACATGTCGACGCGCATGCCGGCGGCGGGTGTGCCGTGCCAGGTGTCGAGCGCGTGCATGGTCAGGCGCGGGCTCAGGCCGCCTTGCTGCACCGGGCCGGTGGTCTGGTTGGGGGCGGCCGGTGATGCCGCTTCGGGCGTCGCGCCCCAGCTCGCACCGGCGAGCAGCGCGCCGCCACCGAGCGTCATCGATTGCAGCGCAAAGCGCCGGCGGCTGGCATCGAAGGTGTTGTGGTTGCCGTGGCTCATATCAGGCCTCGCGCTTGTTGCCGAGCTTGCGGATGCCGACCAGCACCAGCAGGGCGGCCAGCACTTCGATCACGGCCACCAGGTACAGGCCGGTGGTGAGCTTGCCGGTGGTGTTCTTGATCAGGCCCATCACGTACGGCGCGCCAAAGCCGGCCAGGTTCGCCACGGAGTTGATCAACGCCACGCCGACCGCGGCGGCGCTGCCGGCCAGGTAGCGGTTGGGCAGCTGCCAGAACACCGGGATGGCGCTCATGGTGCCCACCAGCGCGGCTGTCATGGCGAGCAGAGCAACCATGGGCGACAGCACCTGAGCGCCGAGCATCACTGCCAGCAGCGCCATGGCACCGCCACCCACCAGCGCCGCGCCGCTGAAGTGCCAGCGTATTTCGTTGCGATGGTCGGAATGCGCGCCGTTGACGATCATGCCGACCGCGCCGCAAAGGTACGCCACCGCGGCGATCCAGCCCACGGCCATCGGACCGCTGAAGCCCACATCCTTGATGACGGTCGGGATCCAGAACGTCAGCGTGGAGTTGGCGCACAGCAGGCAGAAGTAGATCGCGATCAGCAGCCAGACCTTGCCGCTGGTGAACAGCTTGCGCCAGTCGTGGCCGCGATCGCCCATGGCGGCGTTGTCGCGCTTCAGCGCCTCGAGCACGACACGCTTTTCGCTGTCAGTCAGCCAGCGCGCCTGCTCCGGCTTGTTAGTCATGTAGAACCACGCGAAGATGCCGGCCAGCACGGACGGAATGCCTTCGAGGATAAACAGCCACTGCCAGCCGTGCATGCCTTGCACGCCGCCCATCGAGGTCATGATCCAGCCCGCAAGGGGGCCGCCCAGCACGCCGGCGATGGCCGAGGCTGACATGAAGGTGCCGAACGCCTTGGCACGGCGTTGCGTCGGGTACCAATAGGTCAGGTACAGGATCACGCCCGGATAGAAGCCGGCTTCGAACGCGCCGAGCAGGAAGCGCAGGATGTAGAACTGCGTGGGCGTGGTAACGAAGGTCTGCAGCATGCAGATCACGCCCCAGCAGATCGTGATGCGCATGATGGTCTTCTTGGCGCCGATCTTCTGCAGCAGCATGTTCGACGGCACCTCGAAGAAGAAGTAGCCGAGGAAGAAGATGCCCGCGCCCAGCCCGTACACGGCTTCGCTGAAGCGCAGCGCATCGAGCATCTGCAGCTTGGCAAAGCCGATATTCACGCGGTCCAGCCACGCCAGCACCCACAGCACGCCGAGAAACGGCAGCAGGCGCCACGAGACCTTGCGATAGACGCTGTCTTCCGTGTCGTCCGCCGTGCCGGCGTAGATCGGAATCCCTTGCTTTGTGATCGACATGGTGTCTCCTGTCTTGTTACGTTTTGCTTGTCCTGAACGGCTTGCGGCCGGTGTGCCCGGCCAGGGCGCGGGGGCCTCTGGTCCGCCTGGTTGGACGCAAGTATAGAAACGGCCCGGCAATGGGGAACGGGGGAGCTGGTATAGGGCCTATAGCAGCCTCCATATAGACCGCAAAGCCTTGCCTGGTGCGGGATTCCGGGGATGCGTCAGGGCCCGGCACGCGCCTATGGATTACCCCTAGTCTGGTCGTTGCCCCGTCATGGAACGCTGATCGCGTCCAGGTTGCGGAGGCAGGCGAGCCGGCGCATCCGGGTTCGACCGCGTTGCCGCGCGGTGCGCGACACGCTACAAAGTCGCCATTGCCTGCCAGGGCACGCCCTTTGATTGTGGCGCCCGAGGCGCCCACGAGCTGTCTTGCCCACGGAATTCACCATGATTCGCGCCGACGATCCGTTCGATACCTACCTGCTGCGGGTGCTGTGCATCCTGATCGCGGAGCAGAGCGTTTCGCGCACGGCGATCCGCCTGAACCAGTCGCAGCCGGCAATCAGCTCGGCGCTCAAACGGCTGCGCGCCATCTTCAACGACCCGCTGCTCACGCGCGAGAAGAACGTGATGGTGCCCACCGAGCGCGCGCTGCAACTGGCGCGCAACGCGCAAGCCGCGCTCAGCGCGCTCGACAACCTGCTGGTGTCAGACGACCGCTTCGACCCGGCTACCAGCGAGCAGAGCTTTGTCGTGGCCATGCCGGACTACCTGGCGCCGCCCTTCTTCGCCCACGTGGTGCGCGAGTTCCGCCGCGCCGCGCCACATGCGCGGCTGGTGGCAATGCCGCTCAGCGCCAGCTTCGACTATGAACAGGCGCTGTCCGAAGGCTCGGCTGACATCGTGATCGGCAACTGGCCGAATCCGCCGGAGCACCTGCACCTGTCGGTCCTGCTGGAGGACGAGGTGGTCTGCGTGGTGGCGCAGGACAGCCTCCACACGCAGCCCGGCAGGTTCACGGCGCAGGCCTACCTGGGCGCATCGCATATCGTGCCCACGCCCTATTCGCGCGACCAGCGCGGCCTGGTCGATTCCGGGCTCAGCACGATGCGCGTGCATCGCGACAACCGCGTGAGCTGCCCGTACTTCAACCTCGCGCCCAGCCTGATCCCCGGCACCGACCTGATCCTGACCACGGGGCGCCACTTTGCCAACTACCACGCGCAGCATGTGCCGCTTGCCGTGCTCGAACCGCCCATCGACTTCCCGTTCATGCGCTTCTACCAGCTGTGGCATCCGTCGCGCCATCGTTCGGCCGCGCATATCTGGCTGCGCGGCATGCTGAGCGCTGCATCGCAGGAGTTGCGTGACCTGCGCGACCTGCACCGGTAGGCGTATCGGATTCTGTTATGGGATCTATAGGAAAGGGACCCTCGCCGCGGCGACGGGCCGTTTCTATACTCGGCCCGTATTCATCACCAACGCTGCGCCGGCGGGTTCGCGGCGCGCGCTTTACGGGAGAGCATTCCAATGTCACAGCCACTCGATCTGGCTTCAGTCAATGCCCTGGACCACGCGGGCTTTGCCAGCGCCTTCGGCAGCGTGTTCGAGCATTTCCCGCAGGCGGCGCAAGGCGCGTGGGCGCAGCGCCCGTTTGCTTCGGTGTCCGCGCTGCATGCGGCCATGATGGACGTGATACGCAAGCTGGACGAGCCGGGCCAGCGCGATTTCCTCAACCTGCACCCGCAGCTGTCGGCGCGCAATATCCGCGCGGGCACCATGACGGCCGATTCGAATGCCGAGCAGAAGAGCGCGGGGCTCGACGCGATGTCGCAGCAGCAGGAAGCCGCGCTGGACCGCCTGAACGCTGACTACATCGAGCGCCATGGCTTTCCGTTCATCATCTGCGTGCGGCACTACACGCGCGAAGGCATCTTCGCCGCGTTCGAACGCCGCATCGGCCGCAGCACGCCGCAGGAGCTGGACGAAGCGCTGGCGCAGATCGCAGCCATCACGCGCGGACGCCTTAATGCGCGCCTGCACGCCTGAGCATCCCCACGCGACGCAGCGAACAACAAGACTGCCGACGGCGCGATGAAACGCCGGACAATGCCGTGCCCTTTCAAGCGCCGTCGTGCTTGCCCCGCGCCTCCAGCAGGAAATACCCCACCGCACCGACCATCAACGGTATCAGGTAGTACAACGCCCGGTACGCAATCAACGCCGCCACCAACAGCGCATGCGGCACCTGGTCCCCCAGCATCGCAAAGAACACGGTCTCGATCACGCCGAGCCCGCCCGGTACGCGGATCACGACGCCCGCCAGGCCGGACGCCAGCAGCACCCCCAGCACGGTGAAATAGTCGGCATGGGTATGCAGCAGCGCATGCATGATGGCTGCCACCGCCATCCAGTTGGCAGCCGACACCAGGCATTGCAGCGCCGCGAAGCCCACCGACGGCACATAGATGTCATGATCGCGCACGGTGCGGTGTCGGCCGCGCCATGCCACACAGGCCGCCAGGTAGCCCGCGGGCGCCGCCAGCATCAGCAGGCCCAGCAGGCGCGTGGCCAGCGGCGGAATGCCCCACTCCGGCGGCAGCACCACCAGTTGCCCGGCCAGGATGGTCCCCGCCAGCAGCGCATAGCCCAGCCAGTTGCTGCTTACCGCCACCGCGAACACGCTCCAGATCTGCGGTGCGCTCAGCCCGGCGCGCGAATACAGGCGGTAGCGCACGCCCGCGCCGCCCAGTGTGGCGCCCAGGTTGAGGCTGAGCGTGTAGCTGACATAGGAGATCGCCATCACGCGGCGCACCGGCAGCGGATGCCCGGCATAGCGGCAGCCGAGTACGTCGAACTGGCTGTACAGCAGCCCGCTCAGCACGACAAAGCCGGCGGCCGGCAGCAGCGTGCGGCGGTCGAAACCGCGCAGCGCGGCGATCACCGCATCCCAGTCGATGGTGCCCAGCTTGCGCGCGATCAGCGCGACCACCGCGGCAATGAACAGGATGCCGATGGCACGCCGCACGATCGGCCAGCGTGCATGCTGCCGGATTGCCGAGATGGCTTGCGTGACCACTATTCGGCCTCCCCTTCGAGCACGATCACGCGGCCACGGCGGCGCGGGTCGCCCGCGCGCGGCGACACCAGCCGCGGCGTATGCGCGGGCAGCCAGCCGGCCCATGCCGGGAAGCGGCGCAGGAAGTGGAACATCAGCGTTGAGCCGGCCACGTCGAGCAGGGTGCGGTCGTGCTTGCGCGCGGGCACTTCGCGGCAGCGCTCGGCGATCAGCGCCTGCAGCCGTGCGCGCAGCATGCGCGCAAAGGCCGGCTCGCGGATCACCAGGTTGGCTTCAAGGTTGAGCGACAGGCTGAGCGGATCGAGATTGCTCGAGCCCACGGTGGCCCAGGCGTCGTCGATCACGGCCACCTTGCCGTGGAAGGGCCGTTCCACGTATTCCAGGATCTGCACGCCGGCTTCCTGCAGATGGCTGTACAGCAGGCCGCCCGCGCGCGCTACCCACGGCATGTCGGGCTTGCCCTGCAACAGCAAGCGCACCTGCACGCCACGGGCCGCGGCTTCGCACAGCGCATGCAGCAGCCGGTAGCCCGGCAGGAAATACGCATTGGCGATCACCACTTCGCGCCGCGCGGCGCGGATCGCATCGAGGTAGGCGAACTCGATATCGTTGCGATGGCGGTGGTTGTCGCGCGTGACCAGGCGCACCGTGGTGGGCGCTGCCAGGCCGGCTCGGCTATGTACGCGCGGCGGCGGGCATGGGCAGGCTTCGGGCATCGCGCGCAGCAGGAAGTCCTGCACCTGCCGGGCCGCGGGGCCGCGGAGCTCCACCACATAGTCCTGCTTGGCCCGCGGCCCGTAGTCATACAGGTGCTGGGCCGAGAAATTGATGCCGCCGACGAACGCTATGTCGCCGTCGATGGCGACCAGCTTGCGGTGCATGCGCCGGAAGATATGGGTGCGCACGCCGAACAGCCGCCGCCGCGGCGAGAAAGTGCAGAAATGCACGCCCGCCTTTACCAGTTCGGCAACGAAGGCGGGCGGCAGGTCGTGCGAGCCGAAACCGTCCACCGTAACGGCCACACGCACGCCGCGGCGCGCGGCATCGAGCAGCGCCGCGTGCAATTTCTTTCCTACCTCGTCGGCGAAGAGGATAAAAGTTTCCAATAACACGCTTTCACGTGCGTGCGAAATCGCGTCGAACACGCGCGGAAAGTACTCTTCGCCGTTCTCTAGCAGGCGAATGTCGAGGGAAGCAGACTGCGGCAGTCTCATAGGCGAAGGAGAGCCGCAAACAACATGCCAGCTACCCCGCACGCTCGTCGCTATGACTGGCGCCGGCCGCGCCGCCAGCGCGCCAGTGCCGCCGCGACCAGCAAGCCCGCCAGCAGTCCCACGGCCGCCGCGCCGGCCAGCGCCATCAATGGCGTATCGCCCTGCTGTGCTCCGGGCAGTGCCATCGATTGCGTAGCGCCCTGCCGTGCTCCGGGCAGTACCATCGATGGCGTACCGCCCTGCCGTGCTCCCGCCAGCGGGCAGAGCGCCTGCCAGTCCGCCGGCGTGATCTGGGTCATCGCGGCGGCGCCGTCGAGCCCGTAGACGCAGATCTCGCCGCCGGGAAGCTGGCAGAAACGATCGCGCGGGCAGGTCTTCAGGATCTGCTGCGGCACGCCCTCGCCGCAGCGGGCGCCGGCGCTGCGCAGCACCTGGAGCGTGACTTCGGGATGCCGGGTGAGTTGCTCGGGCATGGCGACCTCGCATCGGGGGTGGCGATGTCATCCAGCGTAGTGCAACGTTGCCGCGCGGCAGCATTTACGCGGCGTTTCAGGTTTGAATCAACCTTTTCTGAGCTATCTGCGATGCAGTCCGTCGTTCGATCGATACCTTTTCTTCGACGGCGTGTACAGAATCTAAGCACGAGGCCAAGGATCAAAACAATCACCTCGTTAGGGTCGAAGGGGTCTAGCAGTGCAGGCGGAGCCCGGATGGCTACCCGACCGACACCGTGTACCTCGACGTGACTTCGGTGAACGTGGGCCGGCGAGCTGGCAGGCACCGTGTGCGAGGACCACGAGTTCTTCGAAGCTGCCGGCACCGAGTCCACTTCACCCGCGCCCGTATCTACGTGACCGGTCGTGGATGACCAGGCGAATTCCCGGGCCGCCAGCGCGTGGCCCGGAATTCCTGAACGCTCACCTACCTCGGAGCCTTCGATGCAACTTGTCTCGAACTTCCTGCAGCGCGAAACCGACGCCGAACGGCGCCACCTGAGCCTTGCCCCGCGCCAGCCGGGGCAGATCACCCGCGCCCTCGATGGCCACTCCGTGCCCTTCGCGTTATTCCTCGGCATGCTGTGCGCGGTGCCGGCCGCGCTGGTTGGTGTTCTGCTGATCGTGATCCGGCTGTAACCACTGCCCCGCACTGGCCGGGCTTGATTGACTAGCAGAAGACGATGCCGCTGCTGCCGAAGTGGCGTTGCAGAGAGTAGAACCGCCCGCGGCTCAAGCCTGGGCGGCGGCGGAAGGCCCTTGTTCGCAGCTAGACAATTGCCGCCGCCAACCCGCCGCAAATGCCCTACACTCGACTACACGTCCCGCGCAAGCCCACAAGGCATGCCCGGGATCACAACACGACACGCGCATCGAGAGACCTGCCATGTCCACGGTTGCGAGCTTTGAGATCGGCTACACCCGTTATCTCGCCCCTCCGGGCGACACGTCTTCCCCCACTTCCCCTCCCCCGCCCCTTGCCCGCGATCCTGACGCGCTGGTGACGCTGTACCAGGCGATGGTGCTGACGCGCCAGTTCGACCTGAAGGCGATCGCGCTGCAGCGCACCGGCAAGATCGGCACCTTTGCCTCGGCGCTCGGCCAGGAAGCCATCGGCGTGGGCGTGGCGCATGCGATGCGGCCCGAAGACGTGCTGGTGCCGTCGTACCGCGACCACGCGGCGCAGTTTGTGCGGGGCGTCACGATGACCGAGAGCCTGCTGTACTGGGGCGGCGACGAGCGCGGCAGCGGCTTTGCGGCGGCGCCGCATGACTTTGCCAACTGCGTGCCGATCGGCACCCAGGTGTGCCACGCGGCCGGGGCCGCGTATGCGTTCCAGCTGCGCGGCGAGCCGCGCGTGGCGGTCTGCCTGCTGGGCGACGGTGGCACCTCCAAGGGCGACTTCTATGAAGGCATGAACATGGCCGGCGCGTGGCACGCGCCGCTGGTGATCGTGGTCAACAACAACCAGTGGGCGATCTCGATGCCGCGCAGCAAGCAGACCGCGGCGCAGACGCTGGCGCAGAAGGCCATCGCGGCGGGCATCCCGGGCGAGCAGATCGACGGCAACGACATCGTCGCGGTGCGCCACCGCGTAGGTGAGGCGATCGAACGCGCCCGCGCAGGCGGCGGGCCAGCAATGGTCGAGGCCATCACCTACCGGCTCGGCGACCACACCACGGCCGACGACGCCTCGCGCTACCGCGACGAGGCCAGCGTCAAGGCGCACTGGGAGGAAGAACCGCTGCTGCGGCTGCGCAACCACCTGGTGGCGCTGCACGCGTGGGACGCCGGGCGCGAAGAGGCGCTGGTCAAGGCGTGCTCGCAGCAGGTGGCGCAGGCGGTGGAAGCCTACCTGGCGCTGCCGCCGCCGGACCCGAGCGCGATGTTCGACTGCCTGTACGCGACCATGCCAGCGGAGTTGCAGGCGCAGCTGGAGACGGCACGGCGCTACGCGGCGCCGCACGGATAGCACAGCGTCACCACGTACGGCCCGAACGATCCCTCACGCGGCCTTCACCCGACCACAGCGAGCGAACCATGGCGGAAGTCAATCTGGTCGAAGCGGTCAACCTGGCGCTGGCTCACGCGCTGGCCAACGATCCCGACGTGCTGCTGCTGGGCGAGGACATCGGCGTCAACGGCGGCGTATTCCGCGCCACCGCGGGCCTGCAGGCGCGCTTCGGCGCGGCGCGGGTCATGGATACGCCGCTGGCAGAGGGCGGCATCGTCGGCACGGCCATCGGCATGGCGGCGATGGGCCTGAAGCCCGTGGCCGAGATCCAGTTCACCGGCTTTATCTATCCGGCCATCGACCACATCATCAACCACGCCGGGCGCATGCGGCACCGTACGCGCGGGCGGCTGTCCTGTCCGATGGTGGTGCGCTCGCCCTTCGGCGCTGGCATCCATGCGCCCGAGCATCATTCGGAGAGCCCGGAGGCGATGTTCGCGCATATGCCGGGCGTGCGCGTGGTCGTGCCGTCGTCCCCGGCGCGTGCCTACGGGCTGCTGCTGGCCTCCATCGCGGATCCCGACCCGGTCATCTTCCTGGAGCCCACGCGGCTGTACCGGCTGTTCCGCCAGGAAGTGGCCGACGACGGCGCGGCGCTGCCGCTGGACACCTGCTTCACGCTGCGCGAAGGCAGCGACATCACGCTGGTGAGCTGGGGCGCGATGATGCAGGAAACGCTGGCCGCCGCGGACGAACTGGCCGCCGAGGGCGTGACCGCCACGGTGATCGACGTGGCCACGCTCAAGCCGCTGGACATGCAGACCATCCTCGATTCGGTGGCGCGCACCGGGCGCTGCGTGATCGTGCACGAGGCCCCGCGCACCGCCGGCTTCGGCGCCGAGATCGCGGCAGGGCTGGCCGACGCGGGGCTCTATTCGCTGGCCGCGCCGGTGCAGCGCGTGGCGGGCTTCGATACCGTGGTGCCGCTGGCGCGGCTGGAATACACCTACCTGCCCAGCGTCGCGCGCATCGTCGACGCGGCGCGCAAGGCCATGGCGGCATGAGCTAACGATTGTCGGGAACTGGCAAGGAGTGCCGATGAGAGTCTTCAAGCTGCCCGACCTGGGCGAAGGCCTGCAAGAGGCCGAGATCGTGACCTGGCATGTCAAGGCAGGAGATACCGTGGCCGCGGACCAGCCGCTGCTGTCGGTGGAGACGGCCAAGGCCATCGTCGAGATCCCGTCGCCCTATGCGGGCACCATCGCCAGACTGCATGCGCAGCCGGGCGATATCGTGCACCTGGGCGCGCCGCTGGTGGGCTTCGAAGGCGCGGGCGAGGATGCCGATGCGGGCACGGTGGTGGGCTCGGTCCAGGTCGGCTCGCGCGTGGTCAATGAAGCCGCGCCGCCAGGCGCCGCTGCCCCTGCCGCCGGCATGGCAGCGCGCGTCAAGGCTACGCCTGCGGTGCGCGCGCTGGCACGGCGTCTGGGCGTGGACCTGGCGATGGCGACGGCGTCCGGGCCCGAGGGCGTGGTCACTGCCGACGACGTCGAACGCGTGGCGGCCACGCTGGCAGAGCTCGGCGCACCGGAAGAGCTGCGCGGCGTGCGCCGCGCGATGGCGCAGAACATGGCCCGCGCGCAGAACGAAGTCGCCGCGGCCACGGTGATGGACGATGCCGATATCCACGCCTGGCAGGCCGGCGCCGATGTCACCATCCGGCTGGTGCGCGCGCTGGTGGCCGGCTGCCGCGCGGAACCGGGCCTCAATGCCTGGTACGAAGGCCAGACCGGGCGCCGCCATGTACTGAAGAAAATCGACGTCGGCATCGCCGCCGACCTGCCCGAAGGCCTGTTCGTGCCCGTGCTGCGCGACGTGGGCAACCGCGACGCGGCGGACCTGCGCAAGGGCCTGGATCTGATGCGCGCCGATATCCGCGCGCGCACCATCGCGCCGGAGGAGATGCGCGGCAATACCATCACGCTGTCGAACTTCGGCATGATCGCGGGCCGCTATGCCGCGCCGATCGTGGTGCCGCCCACAGTGGCGATCCTGGGGGCGGGACGCATCCGCGATGAAGTGGTGGCGTCGGGCGGCGCGCCGGCCGTGCACCGCGTGGTGCCACTGAGCCTGACCTTCGACCATCGCGTGGTGACCGGTGGCGAGGCGGCGCGGTTCCTGGCGGCGGTGATTGCGGATCTGGAGCTGGCGGCGTAGGAGACTCAGCAGGGGCTCACCTCCCGGTAGCTTCTGCAAACGCTGCCACCCGTCGTGGGCGCACCCCACGCCCGCTTGCGGGAGTGGGGTGGGGGAGAGGGCAGGAACATCAACGAAGTGACGCGCGTCGGTATGCCACCGCCTTCCCTCTCCCCCGGCCCCTCTCCCGCACGCGGGAGAGGGGAGCAAACCGTCGGACTTCAGCGCTGGTTGGTGCTGCAAATACGCTGTATATAATGCGATTCCAATTGCCGCCGTCGTAACCCAGCCGGGACCGCCGCACACCCCTCATGGAATCCAAGACCGCCCGCCTCACCATCCTGATCGACCCGGTCAAGAAGAAGGCCTTCGAAACCCTGTGCGCCTCGCAGGACCTGACGCCCTCGCAGGTAGTGCGCCAGCTGATCCGCGACTACCTCGCGCAACATGGCGTGGAATACGCGACCAAGGCGCGCCCCGCAGGCAACACGCGCCAGAAGAAGTAAGTCAGCGCAAGGCGTCGCCGACGCTTAGCTTCCTGCCTCACCCGCCAACACGCTGCAGCGCCTTGCCGCTTCCGCCAGCGAGTCCGCGTAGTTCTCTTCCCCCAGCGCCGCCAGCACGCCCGCACGCGCCAGTTTCTGCCTGACGCGCTCGTTTGCTTCGGCCAGCACCACCGCCACGCCACGCTTGCGCAGCGTGCCGATCACCGCTTCCAGCGTCTGCATGCCGGTCATGTCCATGAAGGGCACGCGCCCCAGCCGGATCAGCAGCACGCGCGGATCGGTATGGGTCTGCACCAGCGCGCGCTCGCAGGTCTCCACCGCGCCAAAGAAGAACGGGCCTTCGATCGAGTAGACCATCACGCCCGGCGGCATCCGCATGGGCAAGCTGCCTTCGTCGCTACCGGCCGTGCCCAGTTCGCGCTCGATCTCCAGCGCATCCTGGTGCGCCACTTCCACCGAGGCCGACATGCGGCGCAGGAACTGCAGCATGGCGAGGATCACGCCGATATTGACCGCCACCACCAGGTCGGTCAGCACGGTCAGCGTGAAGGTGATCAGCAGGATCGCCACGTCGGCGCGCGGCGCCCGGCGCACCATGCGCGCAAAATGGCGCACCTCGCTCATGTTGTACGCCACCACGAACAGGATCGCGGCCAGCGTGGCCAGCGGCACGCTTGCCGCCAGCGGCGCCAGGAACAGCAGCACCAGCACCAGCGTCAGCGCATGCATGATGCCGGCCAGCGGGCTGTTGCCGCGGTTGCGGATATTTGTGGCGGTGCGTGCGATCGCACCGGTGGCGGCAAACCCGCCAAAGAGCGGCGCCAGGATATTGGCGATGCCCTGGCCCACCAGCTCCTGGTTGGAATCGTGCCGCGTGCCGGCCATGCCGTCGGCCACCACCGCGGACAGCAGCGATTCGATCGCGCCCAGCATGGCAATGGTGAACGCCGGCCCGGCCAGCTCGATCACGCGCGCCAGCGTGACCTCCGGCAAGGTCGGCGCCGGCAACCCGCGCGGCAGCCCGCCAAAGGCGCTGCCGATGGTGGCCACGCCATCGAAATGGAACAGCGCCTGCACCGCGGTCGCCACCACCAGCGCCACCAGCGGGCCGGGGATCCGGTGCAGCCAGCGCACGCGCGGCGCACCCACCACCACCAGCAGGCTGCCCAGCGCCAGCGCGGTAGTGGCCGGATGCCATTGCGGCAGGGCCTGCAGCAGGTGCCAGAACTTCTCGTGGAAATGCTCGCCCGTCACCGGCGGCAGCCCGAAGAAGTCGCGCCACTGGCCGACAAAGATGATCACGCCGATGCCCGCGGTAAAGCCGACGATCACCGGCGCCGGGATAAAACGGATCACGCTGCCCAGCCGGGTCAGGCCCATCGCCAGCAGGATCAGCCCCGCCATCAGCGTGGCGATCTGCAGGCCGTCGATGCCGTGGCGCGCGGTGATGGCGGACAGCACCACGATGAAGGCGCCGGTGGGGCCCGCGATCTGCAGCCGGCTGCCGCCGAACAGCGACACCGCCAGCCCGGCGACGATGGCCGTGTACAGCCCCTGCTCGGGCTTGGCGCCCGAGGCGATCGCAAATGCCATCGCCAGCGGCAGCGCCACCACCCCGACGATCACGCCCGCCACGATGTTCGGCAGCCAGTTGCCGCGCCGGAACAGCCCGGCCAGCCATGCTTCGCGCAGCGCGGTCATGCGTAGATCCCTTTCAGTCGTGGGTAGTCGTGACGATATGCAGGTGCATTGGATGATAACAGCATGTTAATGCCCGTAACCTGCCGTGCCGGCCCTTGCGGCTTGCGCCGGTGCGCGCAAGCACCGCGCAAAAAGCGCGCCCGGCCGGCCCGCTTCGCCCTGTCGCTCTCACCGCGCGCTTCCTATACTGGAGTGGCTCGCCCGGCAGTCCGGGGGACGCGCCAGGCGGACGTGGCAACTTAATGCAATCGGAGGCCCATCATGTTCAAGCACCTCCTTGTCCCCACCGACGGTTCCCCGCGCGCCGAGGCCATGGCGGCCCGTGCCATGGCCTTCGCCAGCCGTATCGGGGCCCGCGTGACCGGGCTGCATGTGATTCCCGAGTACCACCTCCTGACCTACCGGCTGACCAGCCTGCAGGACACCAAGGACACGTTTGCCGCCGAGACCGCCCGCCATGCCGACACCTTCCTTGCCGCGATCACGCGCGCCGCCGGGCAAGCGGGCGTGCCCTGCGAAACCGTCACCGCCACCGACGACCATCCCTGGCAGGCCATCGTCCAGTGCGCGCAGCAGCGCGACTGCGACCTGATCGTGATGTCGTCGCACGGGCGGCGCGGGCTGCAGGCATTGCTGATCGGCAGCGAAACGCAAAAGGTCCTGACGCACAGCACGATACCGGTGCTGGTATTCCGCTAGGCGTCCAGGCAATACCGCACGGCGCCGGCCGGCACGGCGGCGACGCGCTTTTCCACCCCATGCCAACTTGCAAGGAGCGCAACCATGGCGATTCGACTGGGCGAGCAAGCCCCCGACTTCACCGCCGACACCACCGAGGGAAAGATCAATTTCCATGAGTGGATCGGCGACGGCTGGGCCATCCTGTTCTCGCACCCCAAGGACTTCACGCCGGTATGCACCACCGAACTGGGCTATATGGCCGGGCTCAAGCCGGAGTTCGACAAGCGCAATACCAAGATCATCGGCCTGAGCGTCGACCCGGTCACCGACCACCAGCGCTGGGCCAAGGACATCGAGGAAACGCAGGGCCATGCCGTCAACTACCCGATGATCGGCGACGCCGACCTGACCGTGGCCAAGCTCTACGACATGATCCACCCCGAGGCCAGCGGCAGCGGCCCGCGCACGGCGGTCGACAACGCGACCATCCGCTCGGTGTTCATCATCGGTCCGGACAAGAAGGTCAAGGCCATGCTGGTGTACCCGATGAGCGCCGGGCGCAATTTCGATGAAGTGTTGCGGCTGCTCGATTCGCTGCAGCTCAACGCCAAGCACACCGTGGCCACGCCGGTGAACTGGAAACCGGGCGAGGATGTCATCATCCCGACATCGGTTTCGGACGAAGATGCGAAGAAGAAATACCCGCAAGGCTTCAAGACTTTGAAGCCCTACCTGCGTACGGTGGAACAGCCCAAGTAAGCTGGAGCCAGGAAAGGGAGAGAGGGAGAGCGAGCACAGGGAGCGCAGCAGAAGCGTGGAAGGTCACGCAAGCGTTCAGGCAACCCCCGGCGCAGTACCGGCCGGGGGCGCCTGACTTGTCCACAGGAACTATCCACAGGTTCAGTGGATATCCCCCCTCTTGACAACCGCAAAGGGCGCGCCAGCGCTGGAAAGCACTGGAATGCCCGTTTTATAGGCAACCCGCCGGTGTACGGGAATGCTTGCGGCCGCTGGGATTTTGTGCCTGTTGCTGCCTGCCAGGATCGCAGCGAAGGCGGCAATAAAAATGGCGGCACGATGGCCGCCGTTCGACGCTTTTGTGACGGTTCCCAGACAATGGCCCGGTTGGGCCGGGCGGCAATCCGCAAACCGTTGTCAGCTGCTCACCGCGTCAGCACCTCGCGGATCGTATCGGCCAGTTCCTTGGCGACAAACTTGGCCACATAGGCGTCCGCCCCGACCTTGCGCACATGCTCCTCGCTGGCCTCGCCCGACAGTGACGAGTGAATCACCACCGGCACTTGCTTCAGCCGGCTGTCCGCCTTGATCTTGCGCGTCAGCGTAAAGCCGTCCATCTCCGGCATTTCCAGATCGGTCAGCACCAGCGCCACCTCATCCTGCACGGACCTGCCATGGCTGGCCGCCTCGGCGGCAATCTTGTCGAGCAGGTCCCAGGCCTCCTTGCCCGACTTGGTCATCACCACCGGCGCCCCGAGCGCCTTCAGCCCCTGCTCGATCAGCCCGCGCGCCAGCGCCGAGTCGTCGGCGGCAATCACCTTCGCCCCGGGGCGCAGGTGCAACTGCGGCCCGACCGCGCCCGGATCGACGTCCGGCTGGCGCGCCGGCAGCACGTCACGCAGGATCTGCTCCACGTCCAGCACCTGCACCAGGCGCGCGTTGTCTGTGCCCGCATCCAGCTTGGCGATGCTGGTCACATGGCCGGTGCGCACGCTGGCCTCGGCCGAATGCACCTGGTTCCACTCCAGGCGCACGATTTCCTCCACCGCCTCCACCGCAAAGCCCTGCGTCGAGCGCGCGTACTCCGTCACCAGCAGGATGCCCAGCCCGCTGCGCGGCTTGCAGCCAACCAGCCTGGGCAGGTCGATCACCGGGATCACCTGGCCGCGGATGTCGGACATCCCCAGGATCGACGGATCGGCGCCCACCACGGTCGTCACCGGCGGCATCACCAGGATCTCGCGCACCTTGAAGACGTTGATGCCGAACAACTCGGACTGCCCGCTCTGCTCCGCGTCGCCGAGCCGGAACAGCAGCAACTCGAACTGGTTGTTGTTGGTGAGGTTAGTCCGTTCGTCGATGTCCCTCATGGAACTGCTCATGCGTCGCTCCCGTGCCTGCGTTGGATGGTGTCTGCCGCCGTCGTTGTCATGGCCTGCGGCCGCGCGGCGGGTGGCGGGCGGCAGGGGTCATGACTGGATATCGGCTGGCGCAATCGAGAGTTGAGGTGTGGGCGTGGGGGGCATTTTCGGATTTCATCGTTGGATATCCGGATTGCTTCGTTCCTTCGCGACAGGGTCCTCCATATAGTGGCTCCCAACTTGTCATAACAAGATATGTCGATCCGATGACGCCCCGGACCAACGCGCTCCCCATACCCGACCCTGCGGCATTGCCCGCAGCGATGCCGATCCCGCTGCCCCTGTACACCCAGATCAAGGACGCCCTGCGTGCCCGCATCCTGGACGGCACCTATCCGCCGCATCACCAGATGCCGTCGGAAAGCGAACTGGGCGAGCTCTTCTCCGCCAGCCGGATCACCGTGCGGCAGGCACTGGGCGACCTGCAGAAAGAGGGCCTGATCTTCAAGATCCACGGCAAGGGTACCTTCGTCTCCAAACCCCGCGCCTTCCAGAACATCACCTCCCTGCAGGGCTTCGCCGAGGCGATGTCGAGCATGGGCTACGAGATCCTCAACCAGGTGCGCAGCTGCAAATGCGTGCCGGCCAGCCGCCACGTTGCCGCGCAACTGCGGCTGCGCGAGGGCGATCCCGTGGTGGAGATCCGGCGCGTGCGCCTGCTCAACCGCGAACCGGTGTCGCTGGAGCTGACCTGGGTGCCTGAGGCCGTCGGCAAGCGGCTGGTCACCGCCGACCTGGCCACGCGCGACATCTTCCTGATCCTGGAGAACGATTGCGGCGTCAGGCTTGGCCATGCCGACCTCAGCGTCGATGCCATCCTTGCCGACGAAGACCTGACCCAGGCCCTGCGCATCCAGGAAGGCGCGCCGGTGCTGCGCATCGAACGCCTGACCCACGATGCGCAAGGCACGCCGATCGACTACGAGTTTCTCTACTTCCGTGGCGACGCGTTCCAGTACCGGCTGCGCGTCGACCGGCACAAGGCCGCACCCGCGACCGTGGCGCCCGCCGCAACCTCCACCAAGGCCGGCGGCCCCGCCCGGCCGCGTAAATCTGCCAGCAAGGGAAAGTCCACCGCATGAACACCGTGACTCACGAATACGACATCGTTGTCGTCGGCGGCGGCACCGCTGGCCCGATGGCCGCGATCAAGGCCAAGGAGCGCAACCCCGCGCTGCGCGTGCTGCTGCTCGACAAGGCGCACGTCAAGCGCAGCGGCGCGATCTCGATGGGCATGGACGGCCTGAACAATGCCGTGATCCCTGGCCACGCCACGCCCGAGCAATACACCCGCGAGATCACCGTGGCCAACGACGGCATCGTTGACCAGTCGACCGTCTACGCCTACGCGCGCCACAGCTTCTCCACCATCGAGCAGCTCGACCGCTGGGGCGTCAGGTTCGAGAAGGACGAGACCGGCGACTACGCGGTGAAGAAGGTCCATCACATGGGCTCCTATGTGCTGCCGATGCCGGAAGGGCACAACGTCAAGAAGGTGCTCTACCGCCAGCTCAAGCGCGCCCGGGTCGAGATCACCAACCGCATCGTCGCCACCCGCGTGCTGACCGATGCCAATGGTGCGGCCTGCGGCGTGATGGGGTTCGACTGCCGCAGCGCCGACTTCCACGTGATCCGCGCGCGCGCCGTGATCCTCTGCTGCGGCGCCGCCGGCCGGCTGGGCCTGCCCGCCTCCGGCTACCTGATGGGCACCTACGAGAACCCGACCAATGCCGGCGACGGCTATGCCATGGCCTATCACGCCGGCGCGGCGCTGGCCAACCTGGAATGCTTCCAGATCAATCCGCTGATCAAGGACTACAACGGGCCGGCGTGCGCCTACGTGACCGGCCCGCTGGGGGGCTATACCGCCAACGGCAAGGGCGAACGCTTTATCGAATGCGATTACTGGAGCGGCCAGATGATGTGGGAGTTCTACCAGGAGCTCCAGGGCGGCAACGGCCCCGTGTTCCTGAAGCTGGACCACCTGGCGGAAGAAACCATCCAGACCATCGAAACCATCCTCCACACCAACGAACGCCCCAGCCGCGGACAGTTCCACGCCGGGCGCGGCACCGACTACCGCAGGCAGATGGTGGAGATGCATATCTCGGAGATCGGCTTCTGCAGCGGCCACAGCGCCTCCGGCGTGCATGTGAACGAACGCGCCGAGACCACCGTGCCGGGCCTTTACGCCGCCGGCGACATGGCCGCGGTGCCGCACAACTACATGCTGGGCGCCTTCACCTATGGCTGGTTTGCCGGGCAAAACGCGGCCGAGTATATCGCCGGCCGCCGCCTGCCCGAAGCCGATGCGGCCCAGGTGGAGGCGGAGCGCGCCCGCATCTTCGCGCCGCTCGCCCGCGCGCACGGCCTGCCGCCGGCGCAGGTGGAATACAAGCTGCGCCGCATGGTCAACGACTACCTGCAGCCGCCCAAGGTCACGCGCAAGATGGAAATCGGCCTGCAGCGTTTCGACGCCATCGCCGAGGACATCGACCAGATCCGCGCCGCCAATCCGCACGAACTGATGCGCGCGGTCGAGGTGATGGCGATCCGCGACTGCGCGGAAATGGCGGCACGCGCCTCGCTGTTCCGCACCGAGAGCCGCTGGGGCCTCTATCACCACCGCGTGGACTATCCGCAGCGCAATGACGCGGAATGGTTCTGCCATGCCCACCTGAGCAAGGACGCATCCGGGCGCATGGTCAGCCATAAGCGTGCGATCGAACCGTACATCGTCCCGGTGGAAAGCGACGCCGCCACCGCCTACCAGCGGCTGCGCGTCAGCCGCGGCCAATCCACCACCGCTGCCCGAGCCACCACCCTGGCCGCCGCCTGAAGGAGACCCTGCCATGGCCTACACACCGCATGAGATCGCCCAGCGCAGCAGCGCGCCCGTCACCATCGATGAAGACAAGTGCATTGCCGACAAGGGCTGCACGGTCTGCGTCGATGTCTGCCCGATGGACCTGCTGGCCATCGACCTGGGCAAGGGCAAGGCTTATATGCAGTTCGACGAATGCTGGTACTGCATGCCCTGCGAGAAGGATTGCCCGACGGGCGCGGTCAGGGTCGAGATTCCTTACCTGCTGCGCTGACCGCTTCGTCTTCCACATTCATCCGTCAGCGCACGCCCGATGCGCCCTGCTTTTCCCTGCCCGGCAAGCCCCCCTTAGCCCGCGCGTGCATGCGTCCGCCAATGACAACAGAACAGATCAGAGGAAACCCATGAAAGCATCCACCAGCACCATCCGTCTGCTCCTTGCGCTGGCCGCCGCCAGCCTGGCCGGGACGGCCGGCGCCGAGACCATCCGCGTCGCCATCGGCACGCAGGACACCACGATCAACTGCGCCACCGGCGGCCTGCTGATCCGCGAGCTCAAGCTGCTCGACAAATACCTGCCGCGCACCGGCAAGTACAAGGACGTCAGCTACGACGTGCAATGGAAGAACTTCACCTCCGGCCCGCCGCTGACCAACGAGATGGTGGCGGACAAGCTGGACCTCGGCGCCATGGCGGATTTCCCCGGCTCGCTGAATGCCGCGGCGTTCCAGAAGGCCGGCAAGAAGAGCCTGTTTATCGCACCGCTCTCGGGCAATGCGATCGGCACCGGCAATGGCATCGTGGTGCCGGCGGATTCTCCTATCCAGTCGCTGGCGGAGCTAAAGGGCAAGACCATTTCGGTGCCCTTCGGCTCCACCGCGCACGGCATGCTGCTGCGCGCGATCAAGCGGCAGGGCTGGGACCCGGACAAGGACGTGACGCTGGTCTCGCAGTCGCCGGAAGTCGGCGGCTCGGCGCTGCAGGCGCGCAAGGTCGACGGGCATGCCAACTTCGTGCCGTTCCCCGAGCTGTTCGCCTTCCGCGGCTTTGCCCGCAAGATCTATGACGGCGCCCAGGCCGAGGCGCCCACCTTCCACGGCGCGCTGGTGAACGCGGAATACGCGCAGAAGTACCCGGAGATCGTGGTGGCCTACCTGCGTGCCGCGATCGAGGCCGACCGCCTGATGGCAGCAGAGCCCGAGAAATACAGCGAGCTGATCGCCAGGGTGACCGGCGTCGACGCCGAGGTGGACTACCTGTTCCACGGCCCGCTCGGTCTGCAGAACCGCGACTACACCTGGAAGCCGGAGTATCGCCAGGCGCTGCAGACGTCGATCGAGACGCTGAAGCTGCTCAAACGCACCGATGCCGACCTCAGCGCCGATAGCGTGATCGACGACCGCTATATCCGCGAAGCCTTCCGGCTGGAAGGCCTGGATTACGCCGCGCGCCTGAAGTCTTACGACAAACAGCCGCTGGCTGCCAGGGACGCTGCCACAGGCAAGCCGATCGCCGATCCGAAACTGGCCGCGCAGCTTTGGCTGCAAGGAGAGCCGAAGGTGCGCGCCTATGCCTCGCCGGCGGCAGCGTTCGCGGCGCTCAGGCAGGCCGGCAAGGATGGCAAGAAGGCGCGCGTGCTGTATGTGCATGACCGCAACACCGGCCTCAAGCTGCTGGCCGACAAGGCGTGGTACGTGCAGGACGGCAAGGGACAGGTGAGCGCCTTCCTGCTCAGGGGCTCGGCCGACAACTGGGCCACCAGCCATGGCGGCAATGTGCGCGACTTTGCAGCGGTCAGCGGCAGCGCTGTCGCCGTAGCCAGCAACTGAAGCGGAGCGCGCCGATGACCTCGATCACCCTTGAAGCGGGGACGCCCACGGCCGGGCCCGCCCCGACGCGCCAGCCGCGCGTGCGGCTGGCCCGCTGGCTGGTGCGCTTTGCCGCACTGGCGAGCTGTATCGTGCTGTGGCAACTGGCCTCGTCGCACCGGGTCCACCTTGGCATCGTCACCTTCGCCAACGTGCCGGCGCCCAGCGACGTGGTGCCCGCGGCGTGGCAGCTGCTGCAGTCGCCCAAGCTGGTGCTGCACCTGGGCAACAGCCTCGCCCGCGTGTTCGCCGGCTTCGGCGCGGCGGGGCTGACGGGCATCGTGCTCGGCATGGCGATCGGCCGCTCGCGCTGGCTGGAAGACCTGCTGCTGCCGCCGTTGGAAGTGCTGCGGCCGATCCCGGGCGTGGCGTGGATTCCGCTGGCGATCCTGATGTTCCCCTCTTCGGAGCTGAGCATGATCTTCATCACCTTTATCGGCGCGCTCTTCCCCATCGTGCTCAACACCATCCACGGCGTGGAGCGTACCGATCCCCGCCTGGTTGCCACCGCGCGCAGCCTGGGGGCGCGGCGCTGGACCGTCTTCCCCGAGGTGCTGCTGCCCGCCGCGCTGCCCAGCATCGTCACCGGGCTGGCGATCGGCATGGGCACGTCCTGGTTCTGCCTGGTCACTGCCGAAATGATCGCCGGCCAGTACGGCATCGGCTACTACACCTGGGAGGCGTACAACCTGCAGAACTATGCGGATATCGTCGTCGGCATGCTGCTGATCGGTGCCTTCGGCATGGGCAGCAGCGCGCTGATCAAGCGCGTCGGCACCTGGCTGATGCCATGGACCCGCCTGCAGGAGGTGCGCGCATGACCGGGACCAGCCAGACCATCCGCGCTGGCCGCCTGCAGGTGCGCGGCCTCGACGTGGCGCTGGGGACGGCGCTGGAGACGGGTAAAGGGGGCGACGCAGGCTTCACCGCCGTGCACCAGCTTTCCATCGATATCCCCGCGGGGCAGTTCGTCTGCATCCTCGGGCCCTCCGGCTGCGGCAAGTCCACGCTGCTGGGCGCCATTGCCGGCCACCTGCCGCCCGCGGCGGGCGAGATCCTGCTCGACGGCGTGCCGGTGCGCGGCCCCGCGCCGGAGCGCGGGCTCGTGTTCCAGCAACACTCGCTGTTCCCGTGGAAACGCGTGCTCGACAACGTCGGCTTCGGCCTGAAGATGCAGGGGGTGCCCGCCGCCGAGCGCAAGCGCGAGGCACAGGCCCTGCTGGACCTCGTCGGGCTGGGCAGCTTCGCGCAGCGCTACCCTGCCCAGCTCTCGGGCGGCATGCAGCAGCGCGTGGAGATCGCGCGCGTGCTGATCAACCGGCCGCGCGTACTGCTGATGGACGAACCCTTCGGCGCACTGGATGCGCAAACCCGCGCCCATATGCAGGCACTGCTGCTCGAGGTCTGGGCGCAGATGCGTACCACCGTGGTCTTCGTCACCCATGACATCGACGAGGCGCTGTTCCTGGCCGACCGCGTGCTGGTGATGTCGCACCGGCCCGGCCGCATTCTTGAAGACATTCCGGTTGCTTTCGACCGGCCCCGCCATGCCGACCTGCTGACCGATGACGGCTTTATCCGACTGAAGCGCCACTGCCGCGAGCTGCTGCACGAGAACTACCGCGGCGGCGCGCTGCAGGGCGTGCGCGATCCCGTCCCCGGTGCGCTGGCGACTGCGGCCTGACCGCCCCCCTTATTGCTCCCACTTGCCTCCATGCCCCACGTTTGCGCCTTACCCGACGATTCCCTCTTTGACCTGGATCCCGCCATTGGGGCGCTGGCGCCACGCCTGGCCGACCCGGATCCGGCGATACGCCGGGTGGCGGTGCTTCAGCTCGCCGACCTCGAAGACGAAGCCGGCGTGCCGTTGCTGCTGCAACGCCTGCAAACCGATCCGGCCGGGACCGTGCGCGCCGAAGCCGCGCGCACGCTGGCCAGTTGGGAACTGGAAGAGGTCGTGCCGGCGCTGGCGGCGGCGCTGGCCGACCCCAGCCGCGATGTGGCCGAGGCTGCGGCCCAAGGGCTGTCGGAACTGAAGAACCCCGCCTCCGGTGCTGCCTTGCTGCCGTGGATTTCGCATGACGACCCCTTTGTCCGCGCGGCAGCCTGGCGCGGCCTGCGCGAGCTGCGCTATGCGGCCGGATTCGATGCGGCAATGGCCGCGCTGTCCGATGCGGCAGCCCCGGTGCGGCGCGAAGCGGTGACCGTGCTGGGCTGGCTCAAGCGCAGCGAAGCGCTGCCTGCGCTGGCCCAGGTCGCCGCCAGCGATGCCGACACCGAGGTCAGGCGGGCCGCCGCGGGCGCCCTCGGCCTGGCGGCGGACCCATGCGCGCGCGACGCCCTGCTCCCGGCTTTGCGCGACAGTGCCTGGCAGGTGCGCGAGGAAGCCGCGCAGACGCTGGGAAAACTGAAATTTCCCGAAGCCGTGCGCCCCCTGATCGAAGCGCTGGAAGATCCCTACTGGCAGGTCCGGCTGCAGGCTGCCCGAGCCCTCGGCAAGCTGCGTGACCGCTCGGCCCTGGTACCGCTGACGGCGCAGCTTGCCCACCCGATCAGCAACCTGCGCAAGGAAGCCGCCCTGTCGCTGGGAAGCCTGCAAGACGCGGCGGCGCTTCCGGCCCTGACCGCCGCGGCAAACGACGCTGACCCGGAGGTGCGCAAGGCTGTGCGGATTGCGCTGGCACAGATCGGCCACCCGCATGGTGATGCATGAGCGGCGGCATGGTGTTACCCACGCGCCTGGAACTTGCGCCCGCCGAAGGACGGCTGCGCATCTGGTGGCCGGACGGACGGCGCCAGTCGCTGAACCCTGCCCGCTTGCGCGCCGCCTGCCGTTGCGCCGCTTGCCGGAGCAAGCCTTCTGAAGAGGGGCCAGGGCAGGACGTGCGCGTCATTACCCTGCAGGAAATGGGCTACGGCATCCAGATCGTGTTCAGCGACGGACATGACCGCGGCATCTACCCCTGGCCATATCTGCAGACGCTATAGGCCGGTATCTACCCGCCCGCCAGCGCCTGCAGGATATGCACCTCGTCCGTTTCCTCGAGCGCCGCGTCCAGCCGCATCAGCTGCGTACGGTTCACGAACACACGGATATACGGCCGCAGCTTGCCCTGCTCGTCGACGATGCGAAAGCGCATGCCCGGGAACTGCCGGTCAAGGTCTTCCAGCAATTCGCCGATGCTGGCGCCGTGGGCTTCGACGTACTCCCGCTGCCCGGTGTAGGAGAAAAGCGGCGTCGCGATGCGGACCTGCATGGATGTTCTCCGGATCGACTGGTGCGTCACTGTTGCCGTCGTCATGCGGGCCGCGCCACGGTGACGGCGTATACCTGCGGCAGATGGCTGGCGATGCATTGCCATGAGTCGCCCTCGTCGCCACTGGCCCAGATCTCGCCGCCAGTGGTGCCGAAGTACACGCCTACCGGCGCGTGGCCGTCGGTGGTCATGGCCTGGCGCTTGACGGTGAACCAGCCTTGCTCCGATGGCAGGCCGCGGTCCTGGCGCTGCCAGCTTTCACCGCCGTCGCGCGTGACGTAGGCCGCTGGCCGGCCGCCGGGGCTGACGCGTGGCCAGACATCACTGCCATCCATCGGGAAGACCCACACGGTGCGCGCATCGCGCGGGTGGGCGACGATGGGGAAGCCGATGTCGCCGACCTCGGACGGCATGGCTTCGCCGATGCGTTTCCACACGCCTTCGCTGCGGTTCATGCGGTAGATGCCGCAGTGGTTCTGCTGGTACAGGACGTCGGGCGCGGCCGGGTGCTGCAGCACGCAGTGCGGGTCCTGGCCGTATTCCGGGTTGGGATCGGGCAGGAAGGTGGCGAGGCTGCCGCGGTTCAGCGGCTTCCAGTCGGCGCCGCCATCGGTGCTTTCGAACACACCGCCGCTGGACATGCCGATATAGAGATGGCGCGGGTCGCGCGGATCGACCATCACCGAATGCATCTTGGGGCCGTCGGGCGTGCCGTCCTGCTCGCCACCAGTCCATTCGCGCCTCTTCGGGTGGTTATTGAAGCCAGCCACCGGTTGCCAGTTGGCGCCGTGATCAGTGCTGCGGAACAGCCCTTGCGGCGAGGTGCCGGCGTACCACACGCCTGGCTCGCTGGCGTGGCCGGGCGTGAGCCAGAACACGTGGTCGACGACGCGGCCGGTTTCACCCTCCGGCACCTTGTCGAATGCGGGCGGACGCGCGGCTTCAGCCCAGTTGCGGCCGCCGTCGGTGGAGCGGAATACGGTAGGACCCAGATGGCCGGTGCGCGCCGCTACCAGCATGCGCGACGGTTCGCGCGGGTCCTGCACGATGTGGTGGATGGTATGGCCGAGGAACGTCGGGCCCTGGATCTGCCAGTTGCGCCGCTCGGCGTCGCTGGTCAGGAACCAGGCGCCCTTGGTCGTGGCGACCAGCAGCTGCACCGGACCGGTGTCGGGCGGGGGCAGCGTGGGCGCGGCGGGATCGGGGGTGGGGGAAGTCGTCATCATGGCTCCTGCATGAAGGCCGTTGAACGATGCTTCCGAGTCTAGGATATGTAGACGGTGTTCACAATGGAAGCTTGTGCCGATCCCCGGGGACCGCGGTTCAGAGCCAGGTGATCGGCGCGGCAGCGCGGGCGTTGTCCACATACAGCGTCCAGCCGCGGGCGAACCAGTCGCGCACGCGCGCTGTCAGGGACCGGCTGTTACCCATGCGGGCGTAGTAAGCGACGTCGCGCGCCGGCTCATCGGCCGCAGCATGGTTCCTGGCATGTTGGCGATAGAGCGTATCGGCGAGCACTTGCATGGTGATTCTTCCTTTCCCGATGGGAGTGATTTCAGAGCGACCCACAACGCACATCCGGTCGTTTGTCAGGCCGGCGCGCGATGCAGTTCAGGGTTATCCCCAGTATAAAGAAGTCGACCCGAGATCATCCGGGTCTGTCCCTATAGGCCGTATATCACCCGCGTGATAATGGCCGGCCACCCCACACGCGCGATTTGGGCAGCACGGGCCACCAGGTTGACAATCCACCACATTCGCTATTCCCGCCCACGCATGCCGCGCATTGTTCCGCGGTGATGCCGCACCCCGCGCCGTCACCTAGCCTTCAGCCTTGCCCAGATCACGCCCGCACAGAAGGCACCGACAAGCCGGCACACCGATAAAGAGGGTCGGCCAGATTCCGATCCGATACCGAGAAACACGTGAGACAAGCCTGACGACGCCCGCATTGACGGACGTTGCAGCGCCCGCCAGGAGACAGATCATCATGATCGAACAGCCCTATCCGTCGTCCGTGACGGAAGCCGATGCCGCACGCCCCCACGTCCCCCACGTCCCCCACGTCCCCCAGGTCCCCGAAGTCAGGAACCGGCTCGACGCCTATTTCCAGATCACCGCGCGCGGCAGCACCCAGCGGCGCGAAGTGGTGGCCGGCGTCACCACCTTCATGGCGATGGTCTACGCCGTGTTCGTCGTGCCCGGCATGCTGGGCAAGGCCGGCTTCGACACCAGCGCGGTGTTCGTGGCCGTGTGCCTGACCACTGCCTTCGGCTCGCTGCTGATGGGCTTGTGGGCCAAGCTGCCGATCGCGATCGGCTGCGCGATCTCGCTGACCGCGTTCATGGCCTTCGGGCTGGTGCTGGGGCAGGGCCTGTCGCCGGCCGTGGCGCTGGGCGCGGTGTTCCTGATGGGCGTGGTCTTCACCGCGATCTCGGTGACAGGCGTGCGCTCATGGATCCTGCGCAACCTGCCGGCCGGCGTGGCGCACGGCACCGGCATCGGCATCGGCCTGTTCCTGCTGCTGATTGCCTCGAATGAAGTCGGCCTGGTGGTCAAGAACGCCCACGCCGGCTTGCCGGTGTCGCTGGGCAAGATCACCTCGTTCCCGGTGGTGATGTCGGTGCTGGGCCTGGCCGCGATCTTTGGCCTGGAGCGCCGCAAGGTGCCGGGCGGCATCCTGCTGGTGATCATCGCGATCTCGGCGCTGGGCCTGGCCTTCGATCCGGCGGTGAAGTTCACCGGCGTGTTCGCGCTGCCGTCGCTGAGCGCACCGGGCCACCAGTCGCTGATCGGCGCCATGGACGTGCGCGGCGCGTTGTCGGCGGCGGTGCTGCCGAGCGTGCTGGCGCTGGTGATGACCGCGGTGTTCGACGCCACCGGCACCATCCGCGCCGTGGCCGGACAAGCCGGCCAGCTCAATGCCGCCGGCCATATCCACAACGGCGGGCGCGCGCTGACGGCGGACTCGGTCAGCTCGATCTTCTCGGCGATGTTCGGCGGCGCCCCGGCCGCGGCCTATATCGAATCGACCGTGGGCGTGGCCGCCGGCGCCAAGACCGGCCTGACCGCGGTGGTGGTGGGCCTGCTGTTCGTCGCGGTGATGTTCTTCTCGCCGCTGGCTGCCCTCGTGCCGTCGTACGCCACCGCACCTGCGCTGATGTACGTGGGCCTGCTGATGCTGTCCAGCGTCAGCCGCCTGCATATGGACGACCTGGTCGACGCGCTGGCGGGACTGGTCTGCGCCGTCTTTATCGTGCTGACCTGCAATATCGTCACCGGCATCATGCTGGGTTTCTGCACCCTGGTCGTGGGTCGCGTGATCGCCGGCGAATGGCGCAAGCTCAATGTCGGCACCGTGGCCATTGCCATTGCACTGGCCGCGTTCTACGCCGGAGGCTGGGCCATCTGACTGATGCCTGCCGCGTCCCGGGCATCGTGCCCGGGACTGACAACGAATGTCTCCTCCACCGTGATCCTGGTGGATTTCAAGCCCGGGCTTCCTGCTTTCCCGGGCTGTTTTTTTTGGCGCCTGGCGGGCCTTGCTGGTTTATTCGGGATTGCGAAATGGCGCTGCGGAATATCGCCCGCTCTACCCGATCTGATTCCGCCCTGTCATGCGCACCTCATTGCGCGCCTTGCATCGCCGCCATATCCATGTACATCAGTTCCCAGACATGGCCGTCGAGGTCCTGGAAACCATGCCCGTACATGAATCCCATATCCATCGGCGGCTTGTAAGTATTGCCGCCCGCTGCCACCGCGGCATTGACCATTTCATCGACGCGGGCGCGGGTTTCCATCGACAGGCAAACCAGCACTTCGGTGAATTGGCGCGCATTGCAGATGTCGTTCGGCGAGAAGGTGCGGAACTTCTCTTCGGTCAGCAGCATCACGAAAATGTTCTCGCTGACGATCATGCAGGTGGCGGTCTCGTCGGTGAATTGCGGATTGAAGGCAAAGCCGAGGCTGGTAAAGAATGCGATCGACTTCTGCAGGTCGCGTACTGGCAAATTAACAAAGATCTGCTGGCTCATTGGTAGCCTCCGTGGTCGGGTCATGGCGCCCCGGGGGGCGCAGACAACCAGTCTAGGCGCAAAAATCGCGGCCCGCGCGCTTTTCGATTGCCCTTTAAACGGCTGCAAAGCTGGCCATCAACACCGCCAATGCCGAGGCAGGGTGCGGTGTGAAACGGTCAATTCGGGCCGACAATCAAACAGTCCGTGCAATCTCCGTTATTTTTTGTAAAATTTTTTATGTCAACCGCGAACGCGATTTCTAGTACCATGCACCGGCCTATTTGCAGAAAGGGGATATAAATGGCGACATACAAGCAACTCCTGGCTGAGAAGGAAGCGCTGGAAGCCAAGCTGAATGAAGTGCGCGCGACGGAAGTGGCCGGCGTGATCGACAAAATCCGCGAACTGATGACCGAATATGGGCTGACCGCGGACGACATCCTGCCCCGGCGCAAGCGCGGCCGCCCGGCAGGCGCGGCCAGCAAGAAAGCGGCCTCGGCCCTGCCCCCCAAGTACATGGATCCCAAGACCGGCAAGACCTGGTCGGGCCGCGGCCGTGCACCGGCCTGGCTGGGCAAGCGCCCCGAGCGCTTCCTGATCGAGCAATAAAGCAGCGGCTGAGAATTAAAGCGGGCGTGCCCTGAAACGACCGCTTTAATCGCTCCACCCGATCGCCGTGGCGCTATTTCAGCGCCTGGCAGACATAGTCCTTGCGCAGCGCCCTGAAGCCCTGCTGCGTGGGCTCCGCCGTCAGGCGCGCGCCCCCGCCGGCCAGCGGCTGCATGCGCAATACCTGCGCCGAGCACTGGCTCGCGGTCTCATCCCGCTGGTAGCGGATCTCATACAGCCCGCCGGCTTCCGGCACGAACGACACGCCTGCCGCGCAGCGCATCTCCGGCAGTGGCGGCGCCGCGGCCGAGGTCGCGGCCACATAGATGCGGCGCCCTGCCTCGACCAGCCGCTCGCGCGTGCGCGCAGGCGGCTCGGGCGAACGCCCGGGCAGGTCCAGGTCGCGCTCCCGTCCCATCGCCGACAACTGCTTGCCCATGCCGGCCAGTACCAGCGGCCGTGCCGGCACCGGGCATTTGGCCGGATCGACCACGGTGAACGAGGTGTTGTCGTCGGTGCTGGTCAGCAAACGCACGCTCGCGCTCGGGGCGCCGGAGGGCACCCTGTACTGGGCCACGCAGCCCGACAGGGCCACGGCAGCGGCAAGGACCGGCACTAACGCAAGGCAGGGCGGGATTGCGGACGACCGGTCATGGCGCATGGCAAGAGTCACGAGATAGAGTCGGGGCTGGGCCAGCCTGCAATCTTGGCGGCAGGATGCCGGCAGATCCGGCACGGATGCCGCACGATGTCTGCGCGGCGCCCCCAGCCCGTATGCCGCCGGCAGGTCCGGCGCGGGCCGGCCGGCCCCAAAGCCCGCCCAGCATACCCGTTTCCCGGCCGGTGCGGCAGCGGCACAAATCCGTGTTGAAAACCCCGACGTGATATCCACAGAATCTGTGGATATCCTCCCCTGCCCCACCCCGGAAGCCCCGGTCTGTGCGCCACCGCACCGGACCGCCCAAATTTTAGGCAACAGGTTGCATGCGCCCCCGTCGTGGCGCGGGCTGCGCGTCAGGCCGCCGCCGCTGCGCTGCCTTGGGCACACTCCGCACGGCCGCATGCCTTGAAGGCGCCAGTGGCACCGCGTAATCTTTTGGTTACCGGGGGCTTGCACGGGCGCTTGCGCCAAATTGCCAGCCAAAAACGACAATGCCACAACAAGAGCCAATCCTGGCCGGGCCGTTGCCTCGCGACCTTCTCCACGCGCTGCGTGAAGGCGGTTACGACGTGTCGGCGCTCGCGCCTGCCCCGGAATCCGATTCCGATTCCGATACCGATCACGATGCCGCCGTGCCGGCGGCAAGCCCGCAGCAGGCCTGCTACCTGCTGGGTGCCGTCTACCAGGCCACCGGCGACCCGGCGATCGGCCTGTGGCTGGGCAGCCGGATGCGGCCTGACCTGCTGGGGCTGGCGGGCCTGCCGGCGCTGGCCGGCCCGTCGCTGGGCACCGCGCTGCGGCGCATCGCCCGCTACCAGAAGCTGCTGGCCGGTGACCGCCTCGAGCTGCGCCGCCAGGGCGACGAGGCCTGGGTCTGCATCCGCCCGAGCGAGCCCGAAGCGCCAGACACCCGCCCGCGCATCGACATGGAACTGTGTTCGCTGCTGGCCTTCGGGCGACAGTTCACGCGCAAGCCGCTGCATCCGCTGCGCGTGTCGCTGCGCATCGGCCAGCCGGCCTGGCACCTGCGCTATACCGAGGCGTTCGACTGCCCGGTGCGTTTCGGCGAACCGGAAGACGCAATCGTGTTCGGCCGACGCGACATGGCGCTGCGGCTGGTGGCCCGCGCGCACAGCGGCCCGGCAGCAGGGACCGCGACGCGCGAGGCGCGGCCCTCGGCCGCATCGCTGGACGATGTGCGCGCCGCCCTGTACCAGCTGGCGGGCGATCGGGCGCTGAGCCTGGCCGCGGTGGCGCGCCACCTCGACGTCAGCGAACGCACGCTGCAGCGCCGGCTGATGGCCGCCGGCACGGGCTTCCGCACGCTGTGCGAGGATGCGCGCCGCGAACTGGCGGGCCGCTACCTGACCGAGGGCGCGATGTCGCTGGGAGAGATCGCGTTCCGGCTTGGCTTTGACGATGCCAACTCGTTCTTCCGCGCCTTCCGCCGCTGGACCGGCATGACGCCGGGCGATTACCGGCGCGCGGCGGCGCGCCCGCCGGGCTAGCTGCGCCAGCCCGGTTCACGGGTTGGCGGGCTGCTCCCACGGCGGGTTCTCGCCAAAGCGCCCGGCGAGGAAATCGACAAAGGCGCGCACGCGCGGCGGCACCAGCCGCCGCTGCGGCATCACCGCGTAGATGCCGGTGTCGGCCAGCGGGTAGTCGGGCAGCACCTGCACCAGCCGGCCGGCGCGCAGATCCGCGCCGACATGCCAGGTCGAGTGCAGCGCGATGCCGAAGCCGGCCAGCGCCGCGTCGGACAGCAATTCGCCGGTATTGGCCTCGATGCGTCCGCGCACCCGCATGGCAATCTCTCCGCCCGCGCCATCGCCCAGCCGCCACACATCCTGCCGCCCCTGGCTGCCGACCAGCACCAGGCAGTCATGCCGCGCCAGGTCCTGCGGCGCCTGCGGCGTGCCGCGCCGGCGCAGGTAGTCCGGCGCGGCGCACAGCACGCGCCGGTTATTGGCCAGCCGGCGCGCCACCAGCGTGGAATCGTCCAGCGCGCCGATGCGGATGGCCAGGTCGAAGCCCGCGCTGACCAGGTCCAGCACGTTGTCGGTCAGGTTGACGCTGACCGACAGCCCCGGATGCTGCGTCAGGAATTCCGGCAGCAGCGGCGACACATAGAGCCGCCCGAACGACGACGAAGTGGTGATCCGCAGCGTGCCCGACACACCGGTTCCGGCCTGCCGCAGCGAAGTGCTCAGCGCCTCCAGGTCGTCCACCAGCGCCCGCCCCTGCTCGGCCAGCACCGCCCCTTCGGGCGTGGCATGCAGCCGGCGCGTGGTGCGATGCAGCAGGCGCACGCCCAGGTCGCGCTCCAGCCGCTGCAGCCGCTGGCTGGCCACCGCCACCGACAGGTCCAGGCTACGCGCCGCCGCGCTGATCGAGCCCAGGTCCAGCACGCGCAGGAACAACCCGATATCGCCGATCCGGTCCATGATTATCAAATTTCCATTGAAACTGATTATGGATCATGCCGGTTTTTGCTGAAGACGGAAAGGCGCAGACTGCGGGCTTCCTTCCCCTCGCCGACCGTTCCCGTTCCTTCAGAAAAATGGCCTCCCCCACCGCCTCCGCCTCATCAGGCACCACCCCCGCCGGCACCCCGCCCGCCCGCGGCCGGCTGCCCGTCGCGCTCTATGCGCTGACCGCCGGTTCGTTCGGCATCGGCTGCGCCGAGTTCGTCATCATGGGCCTGCTGCTGCAGGTCGCCGCCGACCTGCAGGTGACCATCGCTGCCGCCGGCATGCTGGTGTCCGGCTATGCGCTGGGCGTATTCGCCGGCGCGCCGGTGCTGACGCTGCTGACGCGGCGCATGCCCCGCAAGGCCGTGCTGCTGGCGCTGATGGTGATCTACACCGTCGGCAATGCCGCCTGCGCGCTGGCGCCGGACTACACCACACTGATGATCGCGCGCGTGCTGACCTCGCTCACGCACGGCACCTTCTTCGGCGTGGGCGCCGTGGTGGCGACCGGGCTGGTGCCGGAAGACCGCCGCGCTTCTGCGATCTCGGTGATGTTCTCCGGCCTGACGCTGGCGACGCTGCTGGGCATGCCCGCCGGCGCCTGGCTGGGCCTGCACCTGGGCTGGCGCGCGACTTTCTGGGCGATGACGCTGATCGGGCTGCTGTCGCTGGCGGTAATCGCGCTGCTGGTGAAGAAGAGCCGCGACCACGGCGCACCGGTGGCGCTGCGCGACGAGCTGGCCACCATCGGACGCCCGCAGGTGCTGCTGGGCCTGCTGATGACGGTGCTGCAGTCGATGGGGATCTTTGCGGTGATCACCTACGTGCAGCCGCTGCTGACGCGGGTGTCCGGCTTTGGCGAGGCGGCGGTGTCGCCGATCCTGCTGCTGTTCGGCGCCGGCATGATTGTCGGCAATATCCTTGGCGGCCGCTTTGCCGATCGTGCGCCGACGCGCGCGGTGCTGGCGACGCTGGCTGCGCTGACGCTGGTGCTGGCGGCGATGACGCTGGCGATCCACAGCCAGGTGATGGTGGTGGCGTTTGTCGGCATCCTGGGCATCGCAGCCTTTGCAACGGTCTCGCCGCTGCAGCTGCGCGTGCTGCGCCACGCCCGGGGCGCAGGCGAGAACCTGGCATCGAGCTTCAATATCGCCGCCTTCAACCTCGGCAACGGCATCGGCGCGTGGCTGGGCGGCGCGGTGGTCGATCACGGTCCGGGGCTGACGGCATTGCCGTGGGTTGCGGCGCTGGCACCGCTGGCTGCGCTCGCGGTGGCATGGCTCAGTGTGAGGATGGAAAACGGCAGCCGCTCCGCCGTGCCCGTGGCGCAAGCCTGCCCCTGATCCCGCGCTTCAGCCCGGCTTGCCGTCCACCCGCGGGCGCGCAAGCCGCGGCGCATAGGTCAGCGCGTAGAGAGCGAACCCCGCCACCCAGCACGCACCCGCCCCCCAGATCCAATGCAAATACCCGGCCGGCCACAGCATCGGCCCGAACACCCGCAGTACCGCGGCGGCAGCCACCAGCCAGTACGCCGCGGTTTCCGCGCGGCCGGCCGCCAGCATGCGGCCGGTGTGGCCCAGCGCCGTGCGCGTGATCATCGCGATGATCGCCACGCCAAGCACGCCGACGGTGAAGGCGTGCGTCGCCAGCCCGGCCATCACCAGCCCGAGCGCGCCCAGCGCCTGCAATACCAGCGCCACCGGCAGCCACGCATAGGCCAGGTGCAGCACCCACAGCAGCGGCCGGTTGCCCACCGCGTAGCCGCGCCAGCCCGCCACGCGCACGGCCAGCACCGCGGCGGCCAGCAACGACAGCGCTGCCGCCAGCCAGCCCGGCAACGGCAGCAGCCCTGAGGCCAGCCCCAGCAGCGCCGCCGGCACCACCATGCGGTCCACCTGCCGGTATTGCCGCAGGCGGAATCCCGGGATCGCATTGGTCGTGAACATCGGGATCACGCGACCGCCGATCACCACCACGAACAGCGTCACCAGCGCCACGCCGGCGCGGCACGCCTGCATCGCCGCGCCATCCTGCCCGCGCGCCTGCAGCCACAGGCTGGCGATGTCGGCCACGGCAAGCAGCCACAGCGCCAGCGCGAGCGGATAGTTGCGGCGGTTGCCGGCCTTTGCCAGCGTGCGCGTGAAGGCCAGCGCCGCCAGCGGCAGGAACGCGCCCTCGATCACGAAGGCCGCGGTGCCCGGCGTCACCCACATGCCCACGCGCCCCGCCAGCCACAGCAGGAACAGCACCGCCAGCGCGGCGCCGGTCGGTGTGGGCTGCCCTGTCCATGCGCGCCCCGCGGTGAACAGGAAGCCGACCACGATGGCGGCGGCAAAGCCGAACACCATCTCGTGCGCGTGCCAGAACATCGCGGGAATCACCGGCGCCGGGCCAACCCCATTCATGCCCGCCAGCATCGCCGACCACGCCGCGATCGCCAGCGCGGCGAACACCGCCCCGCCCAGGTAAAACGGCCGGAACCCCAGCGCGAACAGGGCGAAGCCGCGCGGCGGCGGCCCGGCGGGCGTCTTGCCGGAGGGCGACGGGCGCCGGGCGGGAAGGATCGGGATGGTTTCCATGGCGGAGGAAGGGAGTCAGGTAGACCGGCAGCGCCGGTGCGGTGCGCGCCGGATTCTTGATCCAGCGCAGGATTGCCGCATGCACGCGAACGGATGCGTCGGTGCTGCAAGCACGATAGCACCGCCGCCGCGCCGATGGCCTCCGTCGATAGAACTACCTCCCAAGGCAGATCGCTCCCTCGCCAGCGCTGTGCTGCCGGCGAATAGGCAGCGCAAGTGGCCGCCCCTACTCTGGCATCACCCCCGCCAAAGTTGACACAGGAGCATGGCCATGGCCACCCAACCACGCGCGCCGGAGCCCGTACCGCCCGGTGCCGCACTCACGCTGGCGTCGAGCACTTTCGCCTTCACCATCTGCTTTGCCGTCTGGATGCTGTTCGCCGTCCTCGGCATTCCGCTCAAGCAGGAACTCGGCCTCAACGACACCGAATTCGGGCTGCTGGCGGCAACCCCCGTGCTGAGCGGCTCGCTGATCCGCGTGCCGCTTGGCATCTGGACCGACCGCTACGGCGGCCGTATCGTCTTCTTCGCGCTGATGCTGGCCACGGTGATCCCGATCTGGCTGATCTCGTACGCGCACACGCTGTGGCAACTGCTGGTGCTGGGGCTCTTCGTCGGGCTGGCCGGCGGCTCGTTCTCGGTCGGCACGCCGTACGTGGCGCGCTGGTTCCCGCGCTCGCGCCAGGGCCTGGCGATGGGCATCTTCGGCGCCGGCAACTCGGGCGCTGCGCTGACCAAGTTTGTCGCGCCGGCGATGATCCTGGCAGCCGGCACCTGGACCGTGGTGCCGCGCGTGTACTCGGTGGCGATGCTCATCACCGCCGTGCTGTTCTGGGTGTTCTCGCGCAGCAATCCGGCCCACCTGGTGAAGTCCAGTGTCGGCTGGCGTGAGCAACTCGCCGTGATGCGCGATCCGCGCGTGTGGCGCTACTCGCAGTACTACTCGGTGGTGTTCGGCGGCTATGTCGGCCTGTCGCTGTGGATGACCAAGTACTACATCGGCGAATACGGCTTCGACATCAAGACCGCCGCCTTCCTGGCCGCGTGCTTCTCGCTGCCCGGCGGCGTGCTGCGCGCCATCGGCGGCTGGATCTCCGACCGCTACGGCGCGCACCGCACTACCTGGTGGGTGATGTGGGTGAGCTGGGTCGGCTTCTTCCTGCTGAGCTATCCGCAGACGGACTTCATCATCCAGACCACCAGCGGGCCGCAGGGCTTCCGCATCGCGCTGACGCCCACGGTCTTCACCTTCCTGCTGTTCGTGGTCGGCATCGCCTTTGCCATCGGCAAGGCGTCGGTCTTCAAGTTCATCTCCAACGACTTCACGCACAACATCGGCGCGGTCTCGGGCGTAGTGGGACTGGCCGGCGGGCTGGGTGGCTTTGTGCTGCCGATCCTGTTCGGCATGCTGGCCGACCTGACCGGCGTGCGCAGCAGCTGCTTCATGCTGATGTACGGCACCGTGTGCGTGAGCCTGGTTTGGATGCACTACAGCCAGCGCGCTGAACGCCAGCGCAAGGCACAGGCCGTCGGCCTCACGCAGGCCGCCTGACGGCCCCCCCTGAACGCTCACCTTTCAAGCGCGCCTCCGCGCTCTCATCCAAGGCACACCTATCATGACCTCATCCGTACTCACTCGCTGGGAGCCCGAGAACGCGGCGTTCTGGCAAAGCGAAGGCGAACGCATCGCCTACCGCAACCTGTGGATCTCGATCCCGGCGCTGATGCTGGCCTTCGTGGTCTGGATGCTGTGGAGCGTGGTCGCGGTCAACCTCGACCGCGCCGGCTTCCAGTTCACCAAGAACCAGCTGTTCTGGCTGACCGCGCTGCCGGCGCTGTCCGGCGCCACGCTGCGCATTTTCTATTCATTCCTGGTGCCGGTCTTCGGCGGGCGGCGCTTCACCGCGATCTCCACCGCACTGCTGCTGATCCCCGCGTTGGGCATGGGCTTCGCGCTGCGCGACCCGTCCACCGGCTACCCGACGCTACTGGTGCTGGCGCTGCTGTGCGGGCTGGGTGGCGCCAACTTCAGTTCATCGATGGCCAATATCAGCTTCTTCTTCCCCAAGGCGAAGAAGGGGCTGGCCACCGGGCTGAACGCGGGCATCGGCAACCTCGGCGTGTCGGTGGTGCAGTTCGTCACGCCGCTTGTCGTGTCGGTAGCAGTGTTCGGCGCGCTCGGCGGCGAGCCTCAGCAATACCAGGCCAACGGCGCCACGCACGATCTTTGGCTGCAGAACGCCGGCTTCATCTGGGTGCCGTTCATCATCGTCTCGGCGCTGGCGGCGTGGTTCGGCATGCATGACATCGCGGATGCCAAGGCATCGTTTGCCGAGCAGGCCGTGATCTTCAAGCGCAAGCACAACTGGCTGATGTGCTGGCTGTACGTGGGCACCTTCGGCTCGTTCATCGGCTTCTCGGCGGGGCTGGCGCTGCTGACCAAGTCACAGTTCCCGGGCGTGAACCCGACCGCCTATGCCTTCCTGGGGCCGCTGGTGGGTGCGCTGACGCGGCCGGTAGGTGGCTGGATCTCCGACAAGCTCGGCGGTGCGCGCGTCACGCTGTGGACCTTCGTCGGCATGATCGCGGCAGTGTTCGCGGTGCTGGCGGCGCTGCCGCATGACGGCGCCGGTGGCAACTTCACATACTTCCTGGCCGCCTTTATCGCGCTGTTCGCGCTGACTGGCATCGGCAATGGCTCGACCTTCCGCATGATCCCCGTGATCTTCCTGACCGAGCGCCAGCGCGCCGCCAGGGGCAAGGGCGATGCCGCGCAGCGGCAGGCGCTGCAGGAAGCCGGCAAGGAATCCGCCGCCGTGCTGGGGTTCTCCGGGGCCATTGGCGCCTACGGCGGCTTCTTCATCCCCAAGAGCTTCGGCACCTCGCTGGAACTGACCGGCGCACCGGATGCCGCGCTGTACTGCTTTATCGGCTTCTACGTCAGCTGCGTGCTGGTGACGTGGTGGTGCTACGCGCGCCGCAACGCCCCCATGCCCTGCTGACCGTCTTGCCGGCCGGACTAGTTCTGTCGAACTAGTCCGGCGCGCGGCACCTAGCCCGATCGCCACGCGGCGGCTGTTCCACCAGCGAATTGGCTGCCGCCCTCCTCCCCCATAAGCTGAGGGTGTCCCTGCAAGCGCTCCCGCAACAGCCGGAGCGCCCGCAGAAAAGCACTCGCGGAGAACAAAGCAATGAGTCATTTCCTGGATCGACTGAAGTTCATGGCGCGCGTCAAGTCCACCTATGCGGATGGCCACGGCGCGGTGGTGAACGAAGACCGCAAGTGGGAAGACGGCTATCGCAGCCGCTGGCAGCACGACAAGATCGTGCGCTCGACCCACGGCGTGAACTGCACCGGCTCCTGCTCCTGGAAGGTCTACGTGAAGAACGGCCTGATCACGTGGGAAACCCAGCAGACCGACTATCCGCGCACGCGTCCGGACCTGCCCAACCATGAGCCGCGCGGCTGCCCGCGCGGCGCCTCGTACAGCTGGTACGTCTACTCCGCGCAGCGCGTCAAGTACCCGATGATCCGCGGCCGGCTGATGGAGATGTGGCGCGAGGCCCGCAAGACCATGGACCCAATCGCCGCCTGGGAATCGATCAGCCAGGACCCGAAAAAGGCGGCGCGCTACAAGAGCGTGCGCGGCCAGGGCGGCTTCGTGCGCGCCGACTGGAACACGGCCACCGAGATCATCGCCGCGGCCAATGCCTTTACCGTGAAGAAGTTCGGCCCGGACCGCGTGATCGGCTTCTCGCCGATCCCGGCCATGTCGATGGTGTCGTACGCCGCGGGCGCGCGCTACCTGAGCCTGCTGGGCGGCGCCTGCCTGTCCTTCTACGACTGGTACTGCGACCTGCCGCCGGCCAGCCCGCAGGTCTGGGGCGAACAGACCGACGTGCCGGAATCGGCCGACTGGTACAACTCCACCTACCTGATGGTGTGGGGCTCGAACGTGCCGCAGACGCGCACGCCCGACGCGCACTTCTACACCGAGGTCCGCTACAAGGGGACCAAGACCGTGGCGGTGTCGTCCGATTTCGGCGAGATGGTCAAGTTCGGCGACATCTGGCTGGCGCCGAAGCAGGGCACCGACGCCGCGCTGGCGATGGCCATGGGCCACGTGGTGCTGAAGGAGTTCCACGCCAGCGGCAAGTCCGCCTACTTCCGCGACTACGTGAAGCAGTACACCGACATGCCGATGCTGGTCCTGCTGCGTGACAACCAGGGCACACTGGTGCCCGACCACTTCCTGCGCGCCTCGCACCTGGCCGACAACCTCGGCGAAGCCAACCATCCCGAGTGGAAGACCCTGCTGATCGACGACGCCACCGGCGAGATCGTCGCGCCCAATGGCTCGATCGGATTCCGCTGGGGCGAAGGCGCCCACAACGGCGGCGAGAAGGTCGGTCGCTGGAACCTGGAGATGAAGGACGGCGGCAGCGGCCGCGCGGTCGACCCGCGTCTGTCGCTGCTCGGCAAGGAAGACGAGGTGGTGGAAGTGGGCTTCCCCTACTTCGGCGGCGAACACGACGAACTGCTGCGCCGCCGCGTGCCGGCGCGCCGGCTGACGCTGGCTGACGGCAGCACCGCGCTGGTGGCCACCGTGTACGACCTGCAGATGGCCAACTACGGCGTGGATCAGGGACTCGGCGGCCCGAACGTTGCCGCTTCGTACGACGATGACGTGCCCTACACCCCCGCCTGGCAGGAAAAGCACACCTCCGTCCCGGCCCGGCTGGTGACGCAGGTAGCGCGCGAATTCGCCGACAACGCCGACCGCACGCAGGGCAAGAGCATGGTGATCGTCGGTGCCGCGCTCAACCACTGGTACCACAACGACATGATCTACCGCGGCATCATCAACCTGCTGATGATGTGCGGCTGCATCGGCAAGAGCGGCGGCGGCTGGGCCCACTACGTCGGCCAGGAAAAGCTGCGCCCGCAGTTCGGCTGGGCGCCGCTGGCCTTCGGCCTGGACTGGTCGCGCCCGCCGCGCCAGATGAACGGCACTTCGTTCTTCTACAACCACACCAGCCAGTGGCGCCACGAGAAGCTGGGCGTCGACGAGATCCTGTCGCCGACCGCCGATCGCAAGCGCTATGACGGCCTTTCGCTGCTGGATCTGAACGCGCGCTCCGAACGCATGGGCTGGCTGCCGTCGGCACCGCAGCTCGGCACCAATCCGCTCGACGTGGTCGATGCGGCCGAGCGCGCCGGGCAGGACCCGGTCGCCTACACGGTCGAGCAACTCAAGTCCGGCGAGCTGCAGTTCGCCTGCGACGATCCCGACAATCCGGCCAACTTCCCGCGCAATATGTTCGTGTGGCGCTCCAACATCCTGGGCAGCTCGGGCAAAGGGCATGAGTACTTCCTGAAGTACCTGCTGGGCACGCAGAACGCCGTGTTCGGCGACGAGAACGACGCCATCAAGCCGAGCGAAGTCAACGTGCGCCCAGCGGCCGAAGGCAAGCTGGACCTGCTGACCGTGCTGGACTTCCGCATGAGCACCACCTGCCTGTACGGCGATATCGTGCTGCCGACGGCCACCTGGTACGAGAAGGACGACCTCAACACGTCCGACATGCACCCCTTTATCCACCCGCTGTCCGAAGCCGTGCAGCCGCTGTGGGAAAGCAAGACCGACTGGGAGATCTACAAGGCCATCGCCAAGAAGTTCAGCGAGATCGCCGGGCCCTACCTCGGCACGCGCAAGGACCTGGTGTGCACGCCGCTGCTGCACGACACCCCGGGCGAGCTCGGCCAGCCGTTCGAACCGAAGGACTGGAAGGCCGGCGAGTGCGACCTGATCCCCGGCAAGACCGCGCCGTCGATGACCGTGGTGGAGCGCAACTACGCCGACATCTACAAGAAGTTCACCTCGATCGGGCCGCTGCTGGACAAGCTTGGCAATGGCGGCAAGGGCATCAACTGGAACACCCAGCATGAAGTGAAGGAGATCGGCCAGCTCAGCCACACCGTGAAGGAGCCCGGCGTCAGCCAGGGCCGCCCGCGGCTGGAGAGCGCGATTGACGCCGCCGAGATGATCCTGACCTTCGCGCCCGAGACCAACGGCCATGTCGCGGTCAAGGCGTGGGAAGCGCTGTCGAAGATCACCGGCCGCGACCACACCCACCTGGCCGAAGGCCGCGAGCACGACAAGATCCGCTTCCGCGACGTGCAGGCGCAGCCGCGCAAGATCATCTCCGCGCCGACCTGGTCGGGCCTGGAATCGGAAGAGGTCAGCTACAACGCCGGCTACACCAACGTGCATGAGCTGATCCCCTGGCGCACGCTGACCGGCCGCCAGCAGTTCTGGCAGGACCACCGCTGGATGCTGGACTTCGGCGAAGGCGCGTGCGTGTACAAGCCGGCCATCGACACCAAGACCGTGGCGCCGATGCTGGGCAAGAAGCCCAACGGCAACCCGGAGCTGGTGCTGAACTGGATCACGCCGCACCAGAAGTGGGGCATCCACTCCACCTACTCCGACAACCTGCGCATGCTGACGCTGTCGCGCGGCGGCCCGCACGTGTGGATCTCGGAGGTCGAGGCCAAGGCCAACGGTATCCGCGACAACGACTGGGTGGAAGTGTTCAACGTCAACGGCACGCTGACCGCGCGCGTGGTGGTGTCGCAGCGCGTGCCCAAGGGCATGTGCCTGATGTACCACGCCCAGGAAAAGATCGTGAACGTGCCTGGCGCCGAGACCAGCGGCATGCGCGGCGGCATCCATAACTCGGTCACGCGCGCCGTGACCAAGCCCACCCACATGATCGGCGGCTACGCGCAGCTGGCCTACGGCTTCAACTATTACGGCACCGTGGGCAGCAACCGCGACGAGTTCGTGATCCTGCGCAAGATGAAGAAGGTCGACTGGCTGGAAGGGCCGCTCGTGGAATCGAACAAGGAAGGAGCCTCGCAATGAAGATCCGTGCCCAGGTGGCCATGGTGCTGAACCTCGACAAGTGCATCGGCTGCCATACCTGCTCCGTGACCTGCAAGAACGTCTGGACCAGCCGCGACGGCGTCGAGTACGCCTGGTTCAACAACGTCGAGACCAAGCCCGGCATCGGCTACCCCAAGGAATGGGAGAACCAGGACAAGTGGCAGGGCGGCTGGCGCCGCAACGCCGACGGCACGCTGGAGCCGCGCCAGGGCGGCAAGCTGAAGATTCTGGCGAACCTGTTCGCCAACCCCAACCTGCCGCAGATCGACGAGTACTACGAGCCCTTCACCTACGACTACGAGCACCTGCAGAAGGCGCCGCTGGTGCAGACCCCGCCCACCGCGCGCCCGGTGTCGGTGCTGACCGGCCGCAAGATGGAGAAGATCGAGTGGGGCCCGAACTGGGAAGACGACCTCGGCGGCGAGTTCAGCTCGCGCGGCCGCGACAAGCTCTTTGACGACGTGCAGAAGGAGATGTACTCGACCTTCGAGAACACCTTCATGATGTACCTGCCGCGCCTGTGCGAGCACTGCCTGAACCCGGCCTGCGTGGCGTCATGCCCGTCCGGCTCGATCTACAAGCGCGAGGACGACGGCATCGTGCTGGTCGACCAGGACAAGTGCCGCGGTTGGCGCATGTGCATCTCCGGCTGCCCGTACAAGAAGATCTACTTCAACTGGCAGAGCGGCAAGGCCGAGAAGTGCCTGTTCTGCTATCCGCGCATCGAGGCCGGCCAGCCCACGGTCTGCTCCGAGACCTGCGTCGGCCGCATCCGCTACCTCGGCGTGATGCTGTACGACGCCGACCGCATCGAGCAGGCGGCATCGGTGGCCGATGAGCGCGACCTGTACCAGTCGCAGCTCGACGTCTTCCTCGATCCGCACGACCCGGCGGTGCAGGCCGAGGCGCTGCGCCAGGGCATCCCGCAAACCTGGCTGGACGCCGCACGCAAGTCGCCGGTCTACAAGATGGCGTGCGAGTGGAAGATCGCCTTCCCGCTGCACCCCGAGTACCGCACCCTGCCGATGGTCTGGTACGTCCCGCCGCTCTCGCCGATCCAGTCCGCGGCCGAGGCCGGCCACATGGGCATGAACGGCGTGATCCCGGACGTGAAGAGCCTGCGCATCCCGGTCAAGTACCTGGCCAACCTGCTGACCGCGGGCGAGGTAATGCCGGTGCTGTCCGCGCTGGACCGCATGCTGGCGATGCGCGCGTACAAGCGCTCGCAGGTGGTGGACGGCGTGCAGGACCTGGGTGTGCTGGAGCAGGTGGGCCTGACGCCCGCGCAGGTCGAGGACATGTACCAGACCATGGCCATCGCCAACTACGAGGACCGCTTCGTGATCCCGTCCTCGCACAAGGAGATGGTCGAGGACAGCTTCAACGACAAGGCCAGCTGCGGCTTCACCTTCGGCAACGGCTGCTCGGGCGGCACCTCGGACGGCTCGCTGTTCGGCAAGAAGCCGCAAGGCAGCGTCCACTTTGTCGACATGCCCAAGTCGCGCAAGAAAGCCGTGATGAGCTGATGCGTCCCACGAACCGCACGGAGAAGAACATGCCCCTCTATCCCATCCTCAGCGCCCTGCTCGGCTATCCCGAGCAGGAACTGCTGGACGCCCTGCCCGAGATCGATGCCGCGCTGGCCGAATGGCCGCAGGCGCGCGAGCTGCTGGCCCCCGTGACCAGCCTGCTGCGCAGCGAGTCGCTGATCGCGCTGCAGGAGAACTACGTCGCCACCTTCGACCGCAACCCGGCGCACTCGCTGCACCTGTTCGAGCACGTGCACGGCGAAAGCCGCGACCGCGGCCAGGCCATGGTCGACCTGATCGATGAGTACCGGCGCGACGGCTTTGAACCTGCCGCGTCGGAACTGCCCGACTACGTGCCGCTGTTCCTGGAGTTCCTCGGCGCGCTGGTGGCCGACCACAAGGAAGCGCGCGCCGAGCAATTGCTGGGCGACGCGATCCACGTGCTGGCCGCGATCGGGGACCGCCTGGCGCGCAATGAAAGCCCGTACGCCGGCGTGTTCGCGGTGCTGCGCACGCTGACCGACGTGCAGCCGCAATCGCAGCAGGAGCCGCCGGTGCGCGACATGGACGAGGCGCTGGAGACCTTCGGGCCTGGGGCGGATGGCGTGGAGCCGTTGCTGGCACCGCATGCCGGACCGCAGGCGGTGAAGTTCTATCCGCGTGGCACGGCGCCAGTGCCATTGCCTTGCTGAAATGCTTACGCGAGCCGACTCCCCTCTCCCGCGTGCGGGAGAGGGGCGGGGGTGAGGGCGTGAGCTTCGACGAAGCGCCGGTGCTTAAACCACCCCTCTCCCTACCCTCTCCCCTGAGGGGAGAGGGAACACAGCAGGCAATAGCGAAGACACAGGCAAGCCAAACACACGATCGATCCTAGTGAGCTAACACACCATGGCAACCCTCCACCAATTCCTCTACGGCATCTATCCGTACATCGCTGCCGCCATCTTCCTGTTCGGCAGCCTGGCCCGCTTCGAGCGCGAGCAATACACCTGGAAGACCGACAGTTCGCAGGTGCTGTACCGCGGCAACCTGCGCACCGGCAACATCCTGTTCCACGTGGGCATCCTCGGCCTGTTCTTCGGCCACCTCGCCGGCCTGCTGACGCCGGTGGCTGTGTGGGATGCGCTGGGCGTCTCGCACGGCCTCAAGCAGGGCGTGGCAATGGCCGCCGGCGGCGTGATGGGCACCATGTGCCTGGCCGGCCTGCTGATCCTGCTGCACCGCCGCCTGAGCAACGCCCGCGTGTCCGCCGTGACCCGCACCGGCGACAAGGTGCTGCTGCTGTGGCTGCTGGTGACCCTGCTGCTGGGCCTGTCCACCATCTTCGAATCCGCCGGCCACATGGACGGCCACATGATGGTGCAGCTGATGACCTGGGCGCAGCACATCGTCACGCTGCGCGGCGACGCGGCCAGCTATATCGCCGATGCGCCGCTGCTGTTCAAGGCGCACCTGTTCATGGGCATCACGCTGTTCGCGATCTTCCCGTTCACGCGGCTGGTGCACGTGTGGAGCGGCTTTGCCTCGGTCGGCTACCTCGGCCGTGCCTGGCAGCTCGTGCGTAGCCGCTGAGCGCCGCAACCCGACAAGGAGAACAGCATGCCTGTCACCGTCAACGGCGTGGAGCTGCGCGACGCCGATATCGAACGCGAGCTGGACCACCATCACGATGCGGCCAACCCGGCGCGGCTGGCCACCATCGCGGCCATCCTGCGCCAGCTGGTGCGCACCGAAGCCGACCGCATCGGCCTCGCCGCCGAAGAATTGGACGACGACGCCCTGGCGCTGGCCCTGCTGGAACGCGAGGCCGGCATCCCCGAGCCCGACGAAGCCAGCTGCCGCCGCCACTACGACAGCCGCCCCGAGCGCTTTCGCGACGGCGAATGGGTCGAGGCCGACCATATCCTGTTCCAGGTCACGCCGCGCGTGCCGCTGGACGCGCTGCGCGAGATCGCCGCGCAGACGCTGGCGCTGGTGCGCGGCGATCCCTCGACCTTTCCCGAGCATGCGCGGGCGCTGTCCAACTGCCCCAGCGGCGTCAACGGCGGCCGCCTGGGTCGCGTGTTCCGCGGCGAGACCGCACCGGAGTTCGAGCGCGCGCTGTTCGCGGCGCAGCAGGACGGCGTGCTGCCGCAGCTGGTCGAGACCCGGTTCGGCCTGCATATCGTGCGCATCCTCGAGCGCTGCCCCGGCACGCGCCTGCCCTTCGACGCGGTGCGCGGGGATATCGCCCGCGCCCTCGCGGCCGCCGCCCGCGACCGTGCCTGGAAGCAATACGCCAGCCTGCTGATCGGCCGTGCGCGCATCGAAGGCATCGAGCTGGAAGGTGCCGACAGCCCGCTGGTGCAGTAGCTATCGTCACCACAACGGGATGCTGCCATGCATCAGATCGAACATCTGCTCAAGGGCTTCGAACGCTTCCAGCAACGCTATTTCGACGACGAGCCAGGGCTGTTCGACGTGCTGCGCACGGGCCAGCAACCGCCGACGCTGCTGATCGGCTGCTGCGATTCGCGGGTCGACCCGGCCCTGCTGCTCGGCTGCGACCCTGGCGAGCTCTTCACCGTGCGCAATATCGGCAACCTGGTACCGCCCTGCACCGGCCGCCATGAAGGCAGCCTGCACGGCGTCTCCGCCGCGATCCAGTTCGCCGTGCAGCAATTGCGGGTGGCCCGCATCATCGTGATGGGCCACGGCGGCTGTGGCGGTATCCGTGCCTTGCTGGCGCAGCCGAGCGACGCGGGCGACCATCCGCCTGATGAGGATGAAGAAGCCGACTATCTGGGCGCCTGGGTGCGCATCGCTGCGCCCGCGCGCCGGCAGGTAGAACAGACGCTCGCGGACGCCAGCCCGGCGCAGCGCCAGCGCGCCTGCGAGCAGGCGGCGATCCTGGTATCCCTGCGCAACCTGCAGACCTTCCCGTTCGTGCGGCGCGCGCTGGATGCCGGCAGGCTGACGCTGCACGGCTGGTATTTCGACCTCGAGGCCGGCGCGCTGCTGGCCTATTCGCAGCGCGCCGACGCCTTCCTGCCGCTGGTGTGCCCGCTGCCCGTCCAATCTGAGTCCTGACATCATGACCCCATTCATCCTTGGCATCACCGGCACGTCCGGCAGCGGCAAGACCACGCTGATCACCGCGCTGCTGCCGTGGTTTCGCGCGCAAGGCCTGACCGTCAACGTGGTCAAGCACAGTCATCACCCGCTGGAACTGGAGCCGCCCGGCAAAGACAGCGCACGCTTTCGCGCCGCCGGCGCGGCGGAGGTGATGGTGGCTTCGCCGTATCGCTATGCCATCGTGCGCGAGCTGGTGGATGAAGCCGAGCCGACGCTGGCCGAGCAGGTGGCGCGGCTGCGGAGGGCTGATATCACACTGGTAGAGGGCTTTCGGCGCGAGGCCATTCCGCGGATCGAGGTCTATCGGCCGGCGCGTGGGCGGGCGCCTTACTACCCTGGTGATCCTTCCATTGTTGCGTTGGCTACTGATGCGTGGATGGATACGATGTTGCCATGCCTTCGGCTGGATGATGTGGCGCAGGTGGGGGCGTTCATTCTCGCGATGAAGGATCAAGGGGCCGATGCTCGACCGCCCGCGTTGCTGGTGACACGTTGTAGCTGTTGAACCGCTCGGTTCCGCCCTCCCCGCGTTGCTGGTGACATGTTGTCGCTGTTGAAGCGCTCGATTCCGCCCTCCCCGCGTTGCTGATGACATGTTGTCGCTGTTGAACCGCTCGGTTCCGCCCTCCTGGGCGGGTCCCTTTTTGTCCGAGCGACAAAAAGGAACCAAAAAACGCGTCGCCTGCGGCTGGCCTTTATCAAGGGGGCGGCGTGGGTGGTTCGGGCGGCGGTGATTTCCGTTTCTATGGGGTCAGCCGTTCGAGCCTGCTACGCCAGGTGAGTCCGTGATAGTGCCTTGCGAAGGACCACTTTTGAACGATCCCCATGCAGGGCGTAGGCCGCCTCCTAACACGGGCATCGCGTCAACGCCTTCGGCTGCGCTGCGCGCGGCGCACCAGATTCCCGCCGGCATAGGACGGTACGGTTCACCGAGGACCTATCCGAGATTTTGTGTACGAGGCATATCATGAGAGGTAATGACCATGGATATGCCGATGAAGAAGAAACGTACGGTGGCGTCTCAGGCAGCGGCCCGCGGGCCGCTGCCTGCTTTGCCTGAGGGCTTGCTGGATGAGTTGGTCAAAGGGCCGATGACGCCTGGCGAGGTCCAGGACCTGATTCTGGCGTTCAACAAGGCCATCATCGAACGGGCGATGAGCGCCGAGATGAGCATGCATTTGGGCTATAAGCCGGGCGAGCCCAAGCCGGCCGAGCAGTCCAATGCGCGTAACGGTCTTAGCGGCAAGACTGTGATCACCGACCGCGGCCCGGTGCGGGTCGGATTGCCACGCGACCGCGATGGCAGCTTCGATCCGGTTCTGATCCCGAAGCATGAGCGGCGCTTTACCGGCTTCGATGAGCGCATTATTGCCATGTACGCGCGCGGCATGAGCGTGCGCGAGATTCAGGCGTTTCTGGCCGAGAGCTACGGAACCGAAGTCTCCCCGGACTTCATCAGCTCGGTCACCGACGAAGTCATGGCCGAGACCATCGCCTGGCAGAACCGCCCGCTCGAGGCCATGTACCCGGTCGTGTTCTTCGACGCGTTGCGGGTCAAGATCCGCAGTGACGGCATCGTTAGCAATAAGGCTGTGTATCTGGCATTGGGAATCCAGGCAGACGGTCAACGCGATGTGCTGGGCCTTTGGGTCGAGCAGACTGAAGGCGCCAAGTTCTGGCTCAAGGTCTTCAATGAACTCAAGAATCGAGGCTGTCAGGACATCCTGATCGCGGTAGTCGACGGCCTCAAGGGGTTGACGGAGGCCGTTGCCACCGCCTATCCCCGCACGACGGTGCAGACCTGCATTGTGCATTTGATCCGCAACAGCCTGGAATACGCCAGCTACAAGGAGCGCAAGGTGCTGGCGCAGGCGCTGCGGCCAATCTACAGCGCGGCCAGCGAACAGGAGGCCGGGCAGGCACTGCAGGACTTCGCCGACGGCCCATGGGGCGCCAAGTACCCGATGATCGTACAGTCGTCGCGACGCGCCTGGGAGCACGTCACACCATTCTTCGTGTTCGCGCCCGAGATCCGGCGCGTGATCTACACCACGAATGCCATCGAGAGCTTGAACATGCAGTTGCGCAAGATCATCAAGACCCGGGGGCACTTCCCGTCGGATGAAGCTGCGATCAAGTTGCTATGGCTGGCCCTGCGCAACGTTCTGGCCAAGACCGTTCGTACGACCTATGACTGGAAGTCCGCCATGAATCAGTTTGCTATTCTGTATGGCGAGCGATTTACTGCCGCCCGAGGCTGAAAGAATTCAAAACCGCCTCGCACACAAAAATGCGGACAGGCCCTTCACCGACGTAGGTGACAAAACAGTTCAAGCACATAGGTAACAGGTTTCCAATTTGGCTAGCCAAGCCTCAGAGTGTTACCCATGTGATTGAACTCGTTTGTCACCCATGAGGTTGCCACAGGCAGGCGCATCCCAACCATTAGGACCCGGACGCCGCGCGCAGCGCAGCCGAAGGCGTTGATGCGATACGGTGGTTAGAAGGCGGCCTACACCCTGCATGGGGATCGTTCAATAGTGGGTGTACGAAGGCACCGCCACTGACTCACCTGGCGTAGCAGGGCCGAACCGCGAGCACGCCAAAACGGAAATCACCACCGCCCGCACCACCCACGCCGCCTCCTTGATAAAGGCCAGCCGCAGGCGACGCGCTTTTTGGTTACTTATATGAACGCGCCCCGGTTTGCAAGGTAAAGCCAACATCAGGCTTGGACAGGATTGGCTGCAGACTTATATCCGGCCTTGCGGTGCAGGCCAGGCCTGCAGGCCCTGATGGATTTCGCCGGGAGTGTCCCTATCTTTTTGCCGTGCTTTGAGCACCAGTAACCAATTGGGCTTGCACTCCCGCGGTCCAACCTGTTTTGCCATCACGCTGACATTACCGTCGCAACCTGTGGACGGGTTCCTTCCTTGCTAGCTCTGCCTGCCGTTAGGCAGGCCTGACCGAGACATAGTCTCGGTCATAGGTTCGGTCGTGGGCCAACAGGGCCCAGATGGTACGCACCGTCTTGTTGGCCAGGGCAACAGCCGCGACGTTTTTCGGCCGTCGCTGTGCGAGCATCAGGCTCCAGCCGGGCTGGTTCTTTCTGCGCAGATGACTCAGCACGACCCGAGCGCCGTGAATCAGCAAGGTGCGCAGGTAGGGGTCGCCGCGTTTGCTGATGCCACCGAGCCAGACCTTGCCGCCGGTGCCGGTCTGTTTGGGCACCAGGCCAAGATAAGCCGCCAGTTGGCGCCCGGACTTGAAGGTGTGCGCGTCGCCAATGGTGGCGACCATGGCCGTGGCGGTAAGCATGCCGATGCCGGGAATGGCCAAAATCGTTTTGCAAGCCCGATTCTGCCGACCCCAGGCATCAATGCGTTGATCCAGGCGAGCTATCTCTTGATCGAGCCGTTCGATGCTTTGCAATTGTTCGCGCACGAACTCGAACAGCAAGGGCGGCACGTTCTGTTCGAGTTCGTCCATTCGTTGCACGATTTCCTGCAGGCCAGCTCGCAGCCCGGGACGGATCCGGATCCCGAACTCAAACAACGTGCCGCGCAGCTGGTTGACCAGCATAGTGCGCATTTTCACGCGCAGTTGGCGCATGGCGTGCAGGCCAAGTACGCACTGTTGGGACTCGGTCTTTGGGGCCACAATCGGCATGCCCGGCTGCTGGGCTGCAGTCCAGATAGCCTTGGCATCGGCCGCATCGGTCTTGTTCGTCTGCACGAACGGTCGCACGTACCTGGCGTGCAGCAGCACCGGCTCATGACCCAAGGCTTGCAGTTGGCGGGCCCACCAGTGCGCGCTGCCACAGGCTTCGAGCGCGATACGTCCGGGCTCGCGATTCGCGAGGAACTCCAGCAGCTTGGGCCGGCTGAAGCGGCGGTTGAAACACTTGCCCGAAGGCTCGACCCAATAGAGCTGGAAGACAGTCTTTGCAATGTCCAGACCGTAAGTCGTAGTATTCATCTCGGGTCCCTCCATCCTCGCGTGGTTGGTAACACTCCCACTCTGGCACATCGATGCCGTTTCGTGATGGGGGGACCCGCCTACCCCTGTCACGTTTCCCCGGATGCACAGCTGAACTACCGGCGCCTTTGATCGGGCCGGGGCGCGTTCATTCCATCTTTTTGTCGCTCGGACAAAAAGTGACCCGCCCAGGAGGGCGGAACCCAGCGGTTCAAACAACGACAACATGTCACCAGCCGCGCGAGCCGTCGAGCATCAGACCAGATGCATGCCACAGGCACACCCCATAACCACCCCTGCCCACGATCAACACTCTCAAACACAGCCCTCCAATCCGGCTCGCAGTTTGACCCCAGTCAATCCCACACCGCCAGTGTTTCACCATGATGACCCCAGACGCCAGGTGCCCAACACACACCCCAAGCACCGCGACCCAGCTTTCCTCAACCCGCTGACCCACAGCATCATGAAAGCAAAAAACCGGCTGTACCCCGCAATCGCGGCAATACCGCTCTCACTCTGTCTGGGACTACCACAGGCAGCCACCACCGCGTCAACGGCCGCACCCAAAGCTGAACAGAAAACAGCAATCCCCACCCTCACCACCGCCGAATTCGACCACGCCAGGCAGATCTACTTCGAGCGCTGCGCCGGCTGCCACGGCGTACTACGCAAAGGCGCCACCGGCAAACCGCTGACCCCTGACATCACCCGCGCACGCGGCACCGAATACCTCAAGACCTTCATCAAGTACGGCAGCCCCGCCGGCATGCCGAACTGGGGCACCTCCGGCGACCTCTCCGACAAGGAAGTCGACCTGATGGCCCGCTACATCCAGCTCGATCCGCCGACGCCACCCGAGTTCTCGCTGGCCGATATCGAGAAAAGCCGCAAGGACATCATGCCGGTGGCCCAGCGTCCGACAAAGAAGATGAACCAGTACAACCTGGACAACCTCTTCTCGGTCACGCTGCGCGATGCCGGCGAGGTCGCACTGATCGACGGCGACAGCAAACAGATCATCAATATCGTCAAGACCGGCTATGCCGTGCATATCTCGCGCATGTCCGCATCCGGGCGCTACCTTTATGTGATCGGCCGCGACGCGCGGCTGGACCTGATCGACCTGTGGCTGCCCAAGCCCGACATCGTCGCCGAGGTCAAGATCGGCATGGAAGCGCGTTCGGTCGAGACCTCCAAGTACAAGGGCTACGAAGACAAGTACGCGGTGGCAGGCTCCTACTGGCCGCCGCAATACGTGATCATGGAAGGCGACACCCTCAAGCCGCTCAAGGTCGTCTCCACCCGCGGCATGACGGTCGACAACGAGTACCACCCCGAGCCGCGCGTGGCCTCGATCGTGGCCAGCCATTTCCATCCGGAGTTCGTCATCAATGCCAAGGAGACCGGCAAGATCCTGATGGTCAACTACTCCGACCTGTCCAACCTGAAGACCACCACCATCGATTCCGCCAAGTTCCTGCATGACGGCGGCTTCGATTCCACCGGCCGCTACTTCCTGGTCGCGGCCAATGCGTCGGACAAGATCGCCGTGGTCGATACCAAGGAAGACAAGCTGGCCGCGCTGATCGAAGTAGGCAAGACCCCGCACCCGGGGCGCGGCGCCAACTTCACGCACCCGAAGTTCGGCCCGGTCTGGGCCACCAGCCACCTCGGCGACGAGACCATCAGCCTGATCGGCACCGATCCCGCCGGCCATCCGGCGCAGGCGTGGAAGGTGGTGCAGACGCTCAAGGGCCAGGGCGGCGGTTCGCTCTTCATCAAGACGCACCCGAAGTCATCCAACCTCTGGGTGGATACGCCGCTGAACCCGGACGCCAAGCTCAACCAGTCGGTGGCGGTGTTCGATACGCGCAACCTGGAAGGCGGCTTCAAGGTGCTGCCGATCGCCGACTGGGCCGAGCTGAAGGGCGCGGGCGCCAAGCGCGTGGTGCAGGCCGAGTACAACAAGGCCGGCGACGAAGTCTGGTTCTCCGTCTGGGGCACCAAGGACGGCGAATCCGCGCTGGTGGTGGTCGATGACAAGACCCGCACGCTCAAGACCGTGGTCAAGGACAAGCGCCTGGTCACGCCGACCGGCAAGTTCAACGCCTACAACACGCAGCACGACGTCTATTAAGCCAGCGGTCTCGCACCGCCTGCGCGGTGCGAGACCCCGAACGCCATTCCCACAACGGAGAACACCATGCGAAAACAACAAGTCTTGCCTTCCCTGCTGGCGGCCCTGGGTTGCGCCCTGTCGCTCGGCGCCGCCATCCCCGGCGTTGCCCACGCCAACCAGCAGCTCGCATCCAGCAAGGCCTGCCTGTCGTGCCACGGCATCGACAAGAAGATGATCGGCCCCGCCTTCAAGGATATCAAGGGCAAGTACGCCGCCAGGAAGGACGACCAGGCGCATATGGTCCAGTCCATCATGAAGGGCAGCAGCGGCCAGTGGGGCCCGGTGCCAATGCCAGCCAACGCGGTCAGCGACGCTGAGGCCAATACGCTGGCCAAATGGATCCTTTCGCTCTGAGCCGGCATGCCGTGCCGGCGGCGCTGGCTGCGGTGCTGCTGGGCGCCGCGCCCGCTGCGCTCGCCCAGCCCACGCCCGCGCGGCAGGCGCAGCTCGCACACTGGCTGCGCGATGACTGCGGCGCCTGCCACGGCATGACGCTGCGCGGCGGGCTGGGTCCGCCGCTGACGCGCGAGGCGCTGGCCGGCAAGCCGCGCGAGAGCCTCGTCGCCACCGTGCTTTACGGCCGGCCCGGCACCGCGATGCCGCCCTGGCAACCCTTCATGACGCAGGATGAAGCCCAATGGCTGATCGATCGACTCCAGGCCGGCAAGCCGCCGGCCGTGGCGCCACCGGCAAACTGATCCGGGGCATTGCGGCGGCCCTCGGCGCAATGCTCGCTGCGACGCTGCTGGCCGCCTGCGCCACCGCCGTGCGCGGCACCGGCGATCTCGGCGTGGTGGTGGAGCGCGCTGCCGGCCGGCTGCAGATCGTCGAAACCACCGGCATGACGCGGCTGGCCACGGTGGACGGTCTGGGCGATCTGTCGCATGCCAGCGTGGTGTTCTCGCGCGATGCGCGCTACGCCTATGTGTTCGGCCGCGATGGCGGGCTGACGCGCGTTGACTTGCTTACCGCGCGCATCACCCGCCGCGTGCTGCAGGCCGGCAACAGCATCGGCGGCGCGATCTCGCAGGACGGTCGCTTGGTGGCCGCGCAGAACTACGCGCCGGGCGGCATCCGCTTGTTCGACGCACAGACACTTGAGCCGCTGGCGGACCTTCCGGCCATCGGCAACGACGGGCGCCGCGCCAAGGTGGTGGGCCTGGCCGACCTGCCCGGCCGCCGCTTTGCCGCGAGCCTGTTCGAGTCCGGCGAAATCTGGATCATCGACGCCAGCGATCCGCGCCATCCGCAGGTCACGCGCCTGCCCGCCGGGAGCGAGCCGTACGACGGCCTGGTCACGCCCGACGGGCGCTGGTACCTGGCAGGCCTGTTCGGCGAAGACGGCCTGGCACTGGTCGACCTGTGGCAGACGCCGCCGCAGGCGCGCCGCATCCTCTCCGGCTATGGCCGCGGCGACACGCCGCTGCCGGTCTACAAGATGCCGCACCTGCGCGGCTGGGCCATGGCGCAGGGGATGGCGTGGCTGCCGGCGATCGGTCGGCATGAAGTGCTGGTGGCCGATCCCGCGCGCGGCTGGCAGCAGACGGCGCGCGTGGCGCTGGCCGGCCAGCCGGTGTTCGTCATGGCGCGGCCCGACGGGCGCCAGGTCTGGGTCAACTTTGCCTTTCCGCACAACGATACGGTGCAGGTGATCGACACCGCCACGCGCGAGGTGGTGCGCACGCTACGCCCCTGCCGCGGCGTGCTGCACATGGAGTTCACGCCCAAGGGCGAGGCGCTGTGGCTGTCCTGCCGCGACGACAACCGCGTCGAGGTCTATGACACCGCCAGCCTCGCGCGCATCGCCACGCTGCCGGCGGACAACCCCAGCGGCATCTTCTTCACCGCGCGGGCGCAACGGTTCGGCATGTGAGACACCATCATGTACGACGAGCGAAACCTCTATGACTGCCTGCAGCGCGACTTCCCGCTGCAGCCCCGCCCCTACCAGGCGCTGGCCGAACGGCTGGGCCTGTGCGAGCACACGCTGCTGACGCTGCTGGCGCGCGATTTCGGCGCGGGGCGCATCAGCCGCGTGGGCGCGGTGTTCGCGCCCAATGTGATCGGCGTCAGCACGCTGGCCGCGCTGTCGGTGCCGCCGGCACAACTGGACCGCGTGGCGGCGCGCGTCAACGCCTGCGCTGCGGTCAGCCATAACTATGCGCGCGGCGGACACCCGTACAACCTGTGGTTCGTCGCCGGCGCGCGCGACCGGCGCCTGCTCGATGGCGCGCTGGCGAGCATTGCCAGCGATACCGGGCAGGCGCCGCTGGACCTGCCGATGGCGCGCGAGTACCACATCGACCTGGGGTTCCCGCTCGCTCCGCGCACTACGCGCAGCCGCGCCGACAGCGCCGATATCGCGGTACCGCACCGGCGCACGCGCCGCACCGCCGAGCCCACGCGGCCGGTGGTGCTGGACGAGGACGACTGGCGCCTGGTGGCCGCGCTCGAAGCCGGCTTTCGGCTGACGCCGCGCCCCTTCCACGAGCTAGCGTTGCGCACGCGGCTGCCGCTGCCGCACATCCTGGAGCGGCTGGCGCAGTGGTCGGCGCAGGGCGTGATCCGGCGCCTGGGCGTGGTGCTGCACCACGGCCGCTTCGGCTATCGCTACAACGCCATGTGCGTGTGGGATGTGCCCGACGCCCGCGTCGATGCGGTCGGCATGCGGCTGGCGCGGCTGCCGCGCGTGACGCTGTGCTACCGCCGCGTGCGCCGGCTGCCTGACTGGCCCTACAACCTGTTCGCGATGGTCCATGCGCGCGACCCGCAGGACCTGCAGCCCGCGCTGGCGCACATCCGCGCCACGGCCGGGCTGGACCTGACCCCGGGCGCGGTGCTGGTGGGGGCGCGCTGCTACAAGCAGCGCGGCACGCGCTATGCCACCGCGGTAGCGGCATGAGCGCAATGTCCGAGGAAATCGATGCTCTCGATCGCAGCATCATCAACGCCCTGCAGCGCGGCTTGCCGCTGGTGCCGCACCCGTATGCCGAAGCTGCGGCCGCACTCGGCATCGGCGAAAACGAACTGCTGGCACGGCTGCGCGCGCTGCTCGATCGCGGCGTGCTGACCCGCTTCGGCCCGCTGTACCAGATCGAGCGCGCGGGCGGCCGCTTCGTGCTGTGCGCCTGCCATGCACCGGCCGAGCGGATGGAAGCCGTGATCGACGCGATCAATGCCCACCCGGAAGTCGCGCACCACTACGCCCGTACCCATCACCTGAACCTGTGGTTCGTGCTGGCCGTGGCACGGGCCGAGGACCTAGCGCCGGCGCTGGCGCGCATCGCAGCCACGGCCGGCGTCGAGATCCTGCCGTTTCCCAAGGAACGCGAGTTCTTCGTCAACCTCTACCTGCCCGCCTGATGCCCGACCCCGCCGCACCTGCCGGAGCGCCCGATGCCCTCGACTTTGCGCTGATACGCGCCACCCAGGCCGGCCTGCCGCTGGACCCGGCCCCTTATGCCGCGGTGGGCGCAGCCCTTGGACTCAGCGAGGCGGAGGTCATCGCAAGGCTCGCAGCGATGCAGGCGCGCGGCATGCTGCGGCGCATAGGCGCGGTGCCTGACCACTACCGGCTGGGCTGGCGCGCCAACGGCATGACCGTGTGGGACGTCGACGATGCCTGCGTCGACGTGCTGGGCGAACGCATCGGCGCCCTGCCCTTCGTCAGCCACTGCTACCGGCGCCCGCGCCACCTGCCGCACTGGCCCTACAACCTGTTCGCGATGGTCCACGCGCGCACGCATGCCGACGCCGCGCCGCAGGTCACCCGCATCGCCGCGCTGCTGGGCGATGCCTGCCGCGCGCACGACGTGCTGTGGTCCACCCGCATCCTGAAGAAAACCGGCCTGCGCCTGCCGCCGGCCGGGCAAGCCACCCAGGAGACCCGCTGATGTTCCGCCTGTCCCGCTTCATGGAAGCCTTGCGCGACGCCGGGCCCGTACCGCCGCCGCGCAAGCCCGCCGGCCCGGTGGTGATCTGGAACCTGATCCGTCGCTGCAACCTGAACTGCCGGCATTGCTATGCCACCTCCGCCGACACCGATTTCAAGGGCGAACTCGACACCGCCGAGGCGCTGCGTGTGCTGGACCAGCTGCGTGACGCACGCGTGCCCGCGCTGATCCTGTCCGGCGGCGAGCCGCTGCTGCGCCCGGACCTGTACCAGGTCGCCGCGCGTGCGCGCGAACTCGGCTTTCACCTGTCGCTGTCGTCGAACGGCACGCTGCTCGATGCCGGCCATGCCGCGCGCCTGGCCGCCACGGGTTTCGACTACGTCGGCGTCAGCCTGGACGGGCTGCCAGCAACGCACGACCGATTCCGCCGCAGCGAAGGCGCCTTCACGCAGGCGCTGGCGGGGTTGCGCGCCGCCCGCGCGGCCGGCCTGCGCGTAGGCGTGCGCATGACACTGACCGAGGCTAACGCCACGCAGCTACCCGACCTGGTGGCGCTGACCGAGCGCGAAGGCATCGACAAGTTCTACCTGTCGCACTTCAACTACGCCGGCCGCGCCCGCAGCCATCGCGCCGAAGACGCGCGTCACGCCCGCACCCGCGCCGCGCTCGACTGGCTGTTCGAACACGTCTGGCAGCGCGCGCAGCAAGGCAACGCCGGCGACTTCGTCACCGGCAACAACGATGCCGACGGGGTCTACCTGCTGTACTGGATCGCACTGCGCTTCCCGCAGCGCGTGGCCGATATGCGCCAGCGGTTGCAACACTGGGGCGGCAATGCCACCGGCGTGGGCGTGGCCAATATCGACAATCTCGGCAATGTGCATCCCGATACGATGTGGTGGCATGTGACGCTGGGCAACGTGCGCGAGCGGCCTTTCGGCGAGATCTGGGCCAGCCGCGCCGATCCGCTGATGGCGGGGCTGGCCAGCACGCCGCGGCCGCTGCAGGGACGCTGCGCCGGCTGCAGGCATCGGGAGATCTGCAATGGCAACACGCGTGTGCGGGCGTTTGCGCTGACCGGCAATCCGTGGGCAGAAGATCCGGGTTGCTACCTGAACGATGCGGAGATCGGCATGGAGGTCGCGGCATGAAGACCATGCTTCGATGGTTGGCCGTCCTGGCGCTTGCCTGCGCGATCCCCGCCACGCACGCGGCGGACCCCGCCGCGCTCTACAGCCAGCACTGCGCCGCCTGCCACGGCGCCGACCGCCTCGGCGGCATGGGCCCGGCGCTGCTGCCGGAAAGCCTGGAGCGGCTGCGCGCCAGCGAACTCGACAGCGTGCTGCGCGATGGCCGCGCCGCCACGCAGATGGCCGGCTTCAGCGGCACGCTGGCCGAGCCGGAGTTGCAGGCGCTGGCGCGCTGGCTGCGCACGGCGCCCGCGGCGGCCCCGCAGTGGAACGAGGCTGCCATCCGCGCCAGCCACATCGTCCACCACGCGCCGGGCAGCCTGCCGGCCCGGCCCGTGTTTAGCGCCGATCCGCAGAACCTGTTCGTGGTGGTCGAGGCCGGCAGCCACCATATGACGGTGCTCGACGGCGACCGGCTCGCGCCGGTCCACCGCTTTGCCACCCGCTTTGCGCTGCACGGCGGCCCCAAGTTCAGCCGCGACGGCCGCTACGTCTACTTGGCCAGCCGCGACGGCTGGGTCAGCAAGTACGACCTGTGGAACCTGGCCTATGTGGCCGAGATCCGCGTCGGCCTGAATACGCGCAACGTCGCGGTCAGCGACGACGGGCGCTGGGTGCTGGCCGGCAACACGCTGCCGCGCACGCTGGTATTGCTCGACGCCGGGGACCTGTCGCTGGCGCGGGTGATCGACGTCAAGGGGCGGCAAGGCGAGCTTTCGCGCGTATCGGCGGTCTATGACGCGGCGCCGCGCCACAGCTTTATCGCGGCGTTGAAGGACATCCCCGAGGTCTGGGAGATCCCCTATGCCGATGCCGCCGGCACGCCGCTGCCGGCGCTCACGCCGCGCGTGATCGCGCTGGACAATGTGCTTGACGACTTCTTCTTCGACCAGCCCTACCGGCATATCCTGGGCGCATCGCGCAGCGGCGGCGGCCAGGTGATCGACCTCGACGCGGGCCGCAAGGTGGCGGCGCTGGCGCTCGGCGGCATGCCGCACCTGGGCAGTGGCATCACGTGGCAGCGCAATGGCCGTGAAGTGATGGCGTCGCCCGACCTTGGACAGGGGCGCATCACGGTGATCGACATGCAGAGCTGGCAGACCATCGCCACGGTGGCGGCCAACGGCCCGGGCTTCTTCCTGCGCAGCCACGAGAACACCCCGTACGCCTGGGCCGACGCGATGATGAGCCCCCGGCGCGACACGCTGCAGGTGATCGACAAGCAGACCCTGCAGGTGGTGGGCAGCGTCACGCCCGCGCCGGGACGCACCGCGGCGCATGTGGAATTCACGCGCGACGGGCGCTATGCGCTGGTCAGCCTGATGGAGCGCGACGGCGCCATCGTGGTCTATGACGCCGCCACGCTGCAGGAAGTGAAGCGCATCCCGATGGACAAGCCCATTGGCAAGTACAACGTGTTCAACAAGACCACGCGCTCGGCCGGCACCAGCCACTGAAGCGGTGTGGCAGGAGTCCCAAATGAACCCTCCCCTGAAGCCCGGCAAGGTCTGGCTCGTCGGCGTCGACCCCGGCAGCCCGGACCTGGTCACGGTACGCGCGATGCGCGCGCTGGCCGCCGCTGACGTGTGGCTGGTTGACGACCTCGTGTCGCCACAGATGTCGTGCTACGCCAGCCCCGGCACCCATGTCGAGTGGGTCGGCAAGCGCGGCGGGCGCTGCTCGGTCAGCCAGGCGCGCATCCAGCAACTGACGCTGGAGCACGCGCTGGCCGGCCACACCGTGGCGCGCGTCAAAGGCGGCGATCCGCTGCTGTTCGGCCGCGGTGGCGAGGAGGCCGCCTTCCTGCACGCCCACGGGGTGCCGGTGGAGGTGGTCAACGGCATCAGCAGCGGCATGGCCGCGGCGCAGACGCTGGGGATTGCGCTCACGCACCGCGCGCACTGCCACGGCGTGACCTTCGTCACCGGCCATACCAGCGAGCACGGCTCGCCCGACTGGCAGGCGCTGGTGCGCGGCGGCACCACGCTGGTCATCTACATGGGCATGAGCCGGCTGGCGGCAATCCGCGACGGCTTGCTGGCGGCAGGCATGCGGGCGGACATGCCGGCTGCAGTAGTGATGCACGCCGGCGGCGCCGACGAGCGCGCCTGGGCCGGCACGCTGCAGACGCTGGCCGACGCGCTCGATGCGGGGCTGGCGAGCCCGGCGGTGGTACTGGTCGGCGCCGTAGTGGCCGACGCCGCGCCTGCGGCAGCGGCTGTGTCCACTGCATCGTGTTAGGTCGCGGCGCACGCGGGACTCCCCGTTCCGCGTGCGATATGGCACCATCTTCTGCACGCCCTACCCGCCCCGGACGCCCCAAGTGGCTGCCTCCACACATCACTCTCCCAAGCTGCACCTGACCGCCGAGCGCGGCTTTGCGCTGCATGAAAGCCGGCAGGCCAGCTTCCGGCGCGAATGGCATACGCACGATTGCAGCATGCTGCTGTGGCCGCGCACTGGCCGCCTGCGCAGCGTTTGGGAAATCGAGCGGAGCGAGCGGGTGCAGCAGGCAGGCCCGGTAGCAGCCATGCTGGTGCGCGGCGGCGCCGTGCTGCTGCCGGCATCTACGCGGCATTTCACCGCGGCCGAAACCGGCCGCCAGCATCACGGCGAACTCTACCTGCCGCCCGACCGGTTGCGCGGGCACCGGCACTACGGCGCTCTGCGGCTCGACGGCGCGGCGCTGGCGATGCTCGAGGCGTTGCTCGCACCCGCGCTGGCACCGGCCAGCGCCGAACTGCTGGTGCGCGCGATCGTTGGCCAGGTCATGGCCAGCCCGGTGCTGCCGCTGCCCGAAGAGCCGGCCTCGCTGGCGCTCCGACTGGTGCGCTGTTTCACAGCGGCGCTGGAGCGCGAGCAGCCGCTGCCGTCGATCGATGCCGTCGCCTGCAGCCTGGGCGTGTCGGCGCGGCAGCTGCAGCGCGCCTGCCAGCTGGAATTCGGCGCCAGCCCGGTAGCGGTACGGCGGCGCGTGCTGGCCACGCATGCCCGCACCCTGCTCGCCGAAGGCCAGCCGGTGGCGCGCGTCAGCGAGCGCCTGGGCTTTGCCAGCAGCGGCCACCTGGCGCGACTGCTGCGCGAGGTGCCGCCCGCGCGCTGAGCGGGCGGGCATCGGCTCAGCCCTGTGTCTGCGCGGCCAGGCAGGCCTCCAGTTCGATCTCGATCCACGCCCTGTCAGGCAGGCTCGCCACGCCCACCGCGGTGCGCGCCGGGAACGCCTGGGCGGGGAACGCCAGCGCCAGCACCGACGAAGCGGCATCGAGCACCAGCGAGAGCCGCGTGAAGTCCTCGTGCGCGCGGATAAAGCCGCGCAGCCGCGTGACCTGCCGCACGCCGGCCAGTTGCCCGCCGGCTGCGGCCCGCAGCGCGGCGAGCGCATTCAGCATCGCCACTTCGGCCGCGCGACTGGCGGCCGCGATATCGTTCTCCGTGACGCAGCAGCCGGCCATGGCAATGCCATCGCGCCGGGGCGTCTGCCCGCTGAGGCTGACGCGGCCATCGACCACGCAGGCCGGCGCGTAGCTGCCGCGCGGCAGCGGCGCGGGCGGTAGCACGAAGCCCGCGGCCGCTAGCCGCGCTTCCGGTGTCGGCGCATTCATGGCGTGCTCCACCGGACCGCGCCGCTGAGCCAGCAGCCCTCGACCTTGCGATCCGGGCCGAGGCGCGGCGCCACCAGGATCTCCGACGGCCGGCCCATGCTCTCGCCCTGGCGCACCGCCAGCACCAGGGCATCGCCGCCGGACGCGGCGGCCAGGTGGCCCCACAGCGCGGCTGCGGCAATGCCGGTCGCCGCGTCCTCCGGGTAGCCGGATGCACGGGGGAACTGCCGCGCATGCACGGCACGCGTGGCCGGCGCCGCGGGTGGATCCTCCGGCGCGCCCGGGGCGTAGGGATAGAGGCCGGTGGAGCCGATCGCTTCGCACAGCGCCTCCACCTCTGCGAACCTCGGTTGCAGCGCGGCCAGCGTGGCCACATCCGGCAGCGCCACCAACGTCTTGACGCGGCTGGTGGCCGCATTGGTCATCGGGTACGCGGCGGCATGCGCGGGCAGTCCCAGCACGGCAGCCACGGCGCTGCGCTGCGCTTCGTCCAGCGGCCGTGTCTGTACGCGCGGCTGCGAGATCCACACCCGCTGCGCGGCCTCGTCCCAGCGCGCGTGGACCACGCCGCTCAGGGTCTCGATGCGCGCGGCCGGCGTGCGCCAGCGGCCCCACTGCCGCAGCGCCCACAGCGCGCCCACGGTGGCGTGGCCGCACATCTCCATCTCGTGCCGCGGCACGAAGAAGCGCAAGCGCAGGTCGGCACCGGCGCGCGTGGGCGGCAGGACAAAGGCGGATTCGTGGCCGTGGCGAGCGGCGACCTGTTGCATCTCGCTCTCGTGCATGCCGCCCGCGTCCGCGACCAGCGGCACCGGGTTGCCGCCGCCCGGGGCGCGCACGAACACATCGATCAGTGTCTCGGCGCCGCGCGCGGGAACGATGGGTGGCATGGGCTTATTCAATCGTCGCTCCCACCGAACGGGCGATCGCTCCCCAGTGCGGAATGTCGTGCTGAACCGTGGCCAGCATCTCCGCAGGCGTGCCGGCGCGTGCGGTCACGCCCTTGTCCGCCAGCTCGCGCACGGTGTCCTTGTCGGCCAGCACCTTGTTGAGCGCCTGGTTCATGCGCGCCACCACCGCCGCCGGCGTGCCGCGCGGAAACGCCAGCCCATACCAGAGCTGTTGCGAGAAGCCCGGCACGCCCTGGCTGGCAAAGGTCGGCACCCCGGGCAGCAGCGGTGTGGCCGCGGTGGTGGCGACGGCAGCAAGCTTGTTGGCGCGGATATACGGCGCCAGGCCGACAGGGTTGTCGAACATCAGCTGCACCTGGCCCCCGATCAGGTCGGTATAGGCCGGCGCCGCGCCGCGGTACGGCACATGCGTCAGCGGCACTTTGGACAGCGCCTGGAACTGCGCGCCGATCAGGTGCGATACCGTGCCCACACCCACGGAGCCGAAGCTGTGCAGGGTCTTGTCCTGGCGCAGCTTGTCGAGCAGCGTCTTCACGTCCGGCGCCTGCAGCGCGCGGTTGACCGCCAGCACGTAGGGCGAGGTGCCGAGGAAGCCGGCATAGGCAAAGTCGGTAGCGGGCTTGTATGGCAGGCGGGGATAAACACTGGCGCTGACCGCATGCGTACTGGTGGTGGCCACGCCCACCACATAGCCGTCAGGCGCGGCACGCGCGACGAAGGTGGAGCCGATGGTGCCGCCGGCGCCGCTGCGGTTGTCGATCACGACTGGCTGGCCCAGCTCGGCCTGCAGTCTGGGCTGGACGATGCGCACCAGCAAGTCGGTACCGCCGCCGGCCGGGAACGGGACCACCAGCGTGACCGGCTTTACCGGCCAGTCCTGCGCGCCGGCACTGCCGGCGTGGACAACACAGAGCGCCGCCAGCAGGCAGGCCGGGACGCGGGGCATGAGGGATGGCGCGGTTGCCATGGGCGTTCTCCTTGAATGAACGCCTCGAGTCTAGGGAGCGCCCCGGCCGCGGCCAAACCGGTATGCGACAGGCATCGATCCAAAATCGGACCGCCTGCCGTCCCGGCGCAATCAGATGGCCGCCCTGGCGGTCAGCCAGCCCTCTTCCGTGCTCGCTGCCGCGACCTGGCTTGCGATCGTGTCGCCCAGGCGCGTGGCATCGGCATGGACGGAGTCATGCTTCACTTCCGAGACGCCGTGCACGCCCGCGCCGCCTGCAGCGGCCATCGCCAGGTGGCCGGCAGCCGCACCGATGCCGGCGGTTTCCGCCACGCCCGGGATATGGCCGCTGTCGGCATCGGCGACGAAGCTCTGCAGCGGCACCGCGACGCCGTTGGCCTGCTTGTACGAGATCCGCACGTCGACGCCGACTTCGCTCTTGCCAGCACCCAGCCCAATCAGCAGCCGGCGGCGGCCGCTGCCTTCATCGATCTTGCGAAAGTCGCCCGCGACGATCAGCGCATTGGCGCCGGCCGGCACCGGCGCGTCCGAGCGCACCGCATTCAACCCCCTGGCCTTCAGTTGGCTCACGATCTCGTCGGCGACCTGCTCGCGTGCTTCCGCCGCGGCCTGCGACTGCGCGCCGGCGGACGAACCGCCCGTCGCCATCATGCTGACCTTCTGCGCGAGGCCGCCATCGAGCTGCACCTGGCCGGCATCGGCGTCGAACGCGCGGACCACGATGACGTCCGCGTGCACTGGCTGCAGCAGGCCCGTCTGGCTGATGCCGGTGACGCCGGCGCTGGCGCAGCCCGCGCTCAGCATGGCGGTGGCGGCAAGTGCGGCAATGGTCAGGCGTTTGGTCTGGGTGGCGATGGTCTGGATGGGGTTGCGCATTTGTGGATCCTTCTTTGGCACGTCGGTGCCGTCGGTGATTGGGGAAAGCTGTCACCGACAATCGTTCGACCACAAGATCGCAAACCATCGGAGAGCCTGTCATCGCGCTGTGCGCTTCGGTTTTTCCGGGCGCTGCATCGCGGTGACCGAAGTATCGGAAAAACCCGGGGGATGCGCCATGCGGGAATTATTTCGCGCGATGTCACGGCGCGATGCCGTGCGCGCGCCCCCTCGCGCTAGGCGGAGGGGGCTTGCAACGGCAGGGCCACCACGGCCTCGAGGCCACCGCCATCGCGTGCGCGAAACTGCAGCGAACCGCCATGCAGGCGCGCAATGCGCTCCACGATGGCCAGTCCCAGGCCGGTGCCGCCGGCGTGACCGCGCGCGTTGGCGCCCCGGCTGAACGGCGCCTTGAGCTGCTCCAGCTCCTGCGCAGCAATGCCGGTGCCGCGATCGCCCACGGCCACGTAAGCGCATGCTGCGTCGCGCCAGGTGCGCACACTGAACCCCGACTTGCCATACACGACAGCGTTCTGCATCAGGTTCATCAGCAGCCGCATCAGGCTGACCGGCCGGAACGACACCGGCGGCAGCTCGCCCAGCGACAGCTCGAACGCGTGGCCGAGGCCGGCGAAGTCCGACGCGAGTTGCCCGACCAGCGCATTGAGGTCGCCCGGCTGCGGCAGTTCCTTCTCGCCACTACCGGCGTAGTCCATGAACTGCTGCAGGATGGTCTCGATATGGTCCAGGTAGCCGTCTGCCGACGCCACGAAGGCGTCGTCGGCGCCGCGCGGGATCGCCATCGCCATCGCCAGCCGCAGCTTGGTCAGTGGCGTGCGGATATCGTGCGACACCCCTGCCAGCATCAGCGCCCGCGTCTGCTCGGCCTGACGCAACGCCTGCGTCATCTGGTTGAAGGCGCTGCCGACCTGCGCGATCTCGGTGGGGCCATCGGTGGGCAGCGGCGGCGGCGTCTCGCCCGCGCAGATCTCGCGCGCCGCGTGCGCGAGGTCCTGCAGCGGGCGGTTCAGGTGCCGCTGGATCAGGTAGCCGGTCAGTGCCGCAAGCAGCGCCAGCGCCAGGGATAACGCCAGCGCCGTGACGATGCCGCCGGCGCGTGCATCCTCGGTCGTCGGCAGTGCGATCCAGCGCGGCGCGCCGGCCACATGCAAGCGGATCCACAGGCGCTCGCCGTCGCCGCTCTGCCAGCGCACCGGCATGTCGGCTGGCAGCTGTCGGCGCAAGGCTTCGAGGAAGACGTCGCGCTGCCAGGTGCGCATCAGGTGCACCAGGTCCGGCGCGGGCGCCGGCGCGGCGTGGGCGGGGTCCTGCAGCTGCGCGCCCAGCCGCGCGGCAGCCGCGCCGCCGGCCTCAGGCGGCAGCGTAGCCAGCACGCCGTCAAGCGTCTTCACGTAGTCGGCAAAGATGATGGCGGCGCGCTCGATGCGCGGGCGCTGCACGAAATGCAGCAGCACGCTCAGCGAACACGCCTGGGTGATCGCCACCAGTGCCACCAGCAGCGCGATATTGCGCGCCAGCAGCGAGCGCGGCAGCAGGCGCATCACGATTCGACGCCGGCCACCAGCATGTAGCCGACGCCCCACACGGTCTTGATAAAGCGCGGCTTGGACGGATCCGCTTCCACGATCTGGCGCAGCCGCAGGATCTGCACGTCGATGCTGCGGTCGAGCGCGTCGTGGTCGCGCCCGCGTGCGCGCGCGAGCAGGTTCTCGCGGCTGACGGCCCGGTTCGGCGACGACCCCAGCGCGTGCAGCAACAGCATCTGCGCGGAATGCACCTCGACCAGCTCGCCGGCGCGCATCAGCGTCTGCTTGCCGACATCGAAGGTGAACTCGCCGAAGCGCAGCGTCTGCGTGGTGACGGTCGGATCGCCGGCCGCCATCTTCTGCCGGCGCAGCAGCGCGCGGATGCGGGCCACCAGCTCGTCGGGCACGAAGGGCTTGGCCAGGTAGTCGTCGGCGCCGGTCTCGAGCCCAGCCACCCGGTCGACCGGGTCGCCCCTGGCGGTCAGCATCAGGATGGGCAGCGTGTGGCCCTCGGCGCGCAAGCGCCGGCAGATGGTGAGGCCGTCTTCCGGCTCCATCATCAGGTCCAGCACCATCAGGTCGTAGGGCTCGCGCTGCAGGTACTTGTCGAGCTGCTTGCCGTCGGCCACCGCGCGCACGCGGAAGCCATGCCCCGTCAGGAACCGTTGCAGCATGTTGCGCAGCTCGGCTTCATCGTCGAGCACGACAATCCTGTTCACCTGTTCCATGGCGGGTCTCCGGCGATGCCGGCCTCCGGTGGCGACCTTCAGCGCGACATCATCTTCTGCGTCATGAACGCTTCGACCTGCGCCAGCGTCACGTAGCCGGCGCGCTGCATGTCGATCTGGTCGAAGTGGCTGGCAACCATCGGCATGCCGGCCGCGGCCTGTTCGCGGGTCAGCTTGCCGTCGCGCGTGGTATTGGCACTGGCAAAGCGCGCCTGCAATTGCTGCAATGCACGCTCCACGCGCGGGCCGCCGGCTGCCGGCATCCCGGCACTTTGCGCGGATGCGCCTGCAGAAACAATACACAACATAAGCACTGCAATCATCTTCTTCATGATGGACTCGGTGGGAGAGCCGGCCTTGCCGGCGGGTCGATGGAAACCTGATGGCCCTCAGGCCAGGTGGGCAGGCACCCAGACGGCGCCGGCCCAGTGGCCGGGCACCAGCACCGCCGCCCGCGGCGGACGCGCCACGTAGACCGCGCAAGGGGCGACATAGACGGCACGGGGCGGCGACGCAGCTCTGACCACTACGGCCGGCAGTGGTGCGGCGGCAACGACCACCTTCGGCGGCGGCGCGACGACTGCCTTGGGGGGCGGGGTCACGTAGACGGTCGCAGGCGGAGGCGGCGGCGCATAGACCGCCACCGGCGTGCCGTAGCCCGACCAGGCCGCGAAGGCCGGGGTGCTGCCGAGGATCACCAGCGCACCAGACGCAATACCAAGCAGGCGGGGCATACGGAAGAAGCGGGAAGATTTGGCGGGGCGGAATGTCATGGCAGGTCCTTCGGGTCCGGTTCATGCCACGCACCGTGGCGCGGCGACGGAACAAACTATAGGCAAGGGGCCTGCGTATTTCGCGGTCGAAAAAATGTCGCGGTGTTACACCGCAGCGCACCGCGCGCCATGACATACGGCGAAATATTTCCTGCGTGGCGCAGCCCGGGTCCACCCACTACATTTGCCTCACCGACGCGGCGACGCACCTCTCCGAAAGCCAAGCGTCCCACCTCACTGCACTGGACCCATCATGCATAACCTCGGAAGATTCACGCTCTACGTCACGGCGTTCATCGTGGCGGTCTCGCTGGTCGAAGCCTTCGTGCTGGCGCGCAAGGCCCGCCAGCAAGGCAAGGCCCACCCCTGGCATGAACTCGGGATGTCGCTGGCCGACCTCGTCGGGCGCAAGCTGTTCGCACTGCTGCCGCTGTCGCTGGCCACGCCGATCTTTTCGTTCGCCTGGGAACACCGCATCTTCACGGTCGAGATCAACAGCGCGCTGGCGGTGCTGCTGCTCTTCGTGGGCCAGGAGTTCTGCTACTACTGGTACCACCGCGCCTCGCACCGCATCCACTTTTTCTGGGCGACACACGCGGTGCACCACTCGCCCAACGAGCTGACGCTGGGTACGGCCTATCGCCTGGGCTGGACCGGCAAGATCACTGGCACCGCGATGTTCTTCGCGCCGCTGGTCTGGCTCGGCGTTCGTCCTGAAGTCGTGCTGGCCGCGCTGAGCCTGAACCTGCTGTACCAGTTCTGGCTGCACACCACCTGGATCCCCAAGCTGGGCTGGCTCGAATACGTGTTCAACACGCCGTCGGCGCACCGCGTGCACCATGCCTCGAATGTCGATTACCTGGATGCGAACTATGGCGGCGTGCTGATCCTCTTCGACCGCCTGTTCGGCACCTATGTGGAAGAGCGCGCCGACGAGCCTTGCCGCTACGGCCTGGTCAAGCCGACCACCACGCACAACCCGCTGGTCAACCAGTTCGAGCACTGGGTCAGCCTGTTCCGCGACATGGCCAATGCAGGCAGCGTGACTAAAGCAGTCGGTTACCTGGTCATGCCTCCGGGCTGGGCGCCCGATGGTTGCGGCGAGACCACGGAGAGCCTGCGGCGGCAGGCGCAGGCAGAACGTGTGGGAGTGTAAGAAGTCGAAAGCGCGGCGATGCCGCGCTTTTCTTATCGCCAGGCGGCCATGGTGCCGCCTCCTGGTTTTTCTGCGTGCCCGCGCCCGCGCCGCTGTCAGTTCCCCCGGCTGGCATCCACCTGCGCGAACACTTCCGCGGCCAGATGGAAGGCGGAGTTCGCTGCGGGCACGCCGCAATAGATCGCAGTCTGCAGCAGCACCTCCTTGATCTCGTCGCGCGTCACGCCATTGTTGGCGGCGGCGCGCAGGTGCAACGCCAGTTCTTCCGAGCGGTTCAGCGCCACCATCATGGCGATGGTCAGGAGGCTGCGCGTATGCCGCGGCAGACCTTCGCGCGTCCAGATCTCGCCCCAGGCGTAGCGTGTGATCAGGTTCTGGAACTCCTCGTTGAGCGGCGTCAGCCGCGCGAGCGAGCGATCGACATGCGCGCTGCCGAGCACGTCGCGCCGCACCGAGAGGCCGGCGTCGTAGCGCGCGTGGTCGTCGGTCACGGGCAGGCGGCCGTGCACGAAATCGATCAGCGCAGCGGTGAAGCGGCCGGGCTGCTCGAAGCTGGAGATATGCGCGGCAGGCAGTTCGACGAAGCGCGCGCCGGGAATCGCATCGGCCAGCGCGCGGCCCTCCTGTGCACTCGTCGACGGATCCTGGCTGCCCGCGATGACCAGCACGGGCACCGTGATCGACGACACCGCCTCGCGGAAGTCGGCGTCCCTCACGGCCGCGCAACTGGCCGCATAGCCGCGCGGATCGAGCCCCCCGAGCACGCTGCGCAGGCCATCCAGCGCGCGGTCCGCCGTGGCGGCAAACCCCGGCGTGAACCAGCGCTCGACGGAAGGCGCGACCATCACGGCCATGCCGTCGCGCAGCACGGTGTCGATGCGCGTATTCCAGCCATCCGCATTTCCGATCTTCGCGGCGGTATTGGCCAGAACGATACGCGAGAAGCGCTCGGGCGCATGGATGCCGAGCCACATCCCCGTGAGACCGCCCATCGACAGTCCGCAGAACACGGCCCGATCGATCCCCAATGCGTCGAGGATGGCGATCACGTCATGCCCGAGTTGCTCGACGGTGAAGGCATCGCCGGGCGCGGTCGAGCGGCTGTGGCCGCGCGTGTCATAGCGCACGACACGAAAGCGCCCGGCCAGCGCGGCTGTCTGCGGGTCCCACATGGTGTGGTCGGTGCCGAGCGAGTTGGAGAAGATGATGGCCGGCGCGGACTCGGGGCCGTCGACGGTGTAGAAAAGCCGGGCGCCGGCGTGGTCGAGATAGGGCAAGGGAATCTCCTTGGATGTTGGTGTGTTGTGTTCAGCAGGCGGTCATGGGGGATGTGGAAGAGAGAGCCGGTGCTATGTGCATGCGTTGGAACTGGCTGCCACCCGCCGTGGACGCTCCCCTCTCCCGCGCAGTGGGAGAGGGGTGGGGGTGAGGGCCGGCGGTGGCATGCTGCTGCGCCCGACTTCGTCGACATGCCCGCCCTCACCCCGGCCCTCTCCCGCAAGCGGGAGAGGGAGTACACCGACCTGGAGCCGATGCAGCAACCTTCGCAAACGTCGCCACATGCCGGCAGTCGGGGCCGCGGAGTCAATCCCTGGCACCCGCCACCGCCTCCCGCCACGCCGCCACTGCCGCATCCGCAAACTGCGCCGACTGCCCGGCATAGTTGCCCGGATCCGCCAGCCGATCCAGCGCCGCGTCATCCAGCAGCCCGGCATGCGCCGGATCCTCGCGCAGGAGCGCCGCCAGCGCGTCGCGCAGGCTGGTGCCCTGCACCACCGCGCGCCGCGATGCGTGCTCCACCAGTGTGTGCGCCTGCAAGCGGCCGATGCGATCGCCCAGCGCCAGCATTGCAGCCTCGCCCAGGATCAGCCCCCGCGTCAGGTCGAGGTTGGCGCGCATGCGCGCCGCGTCCACCTGCAGCCCGCCGATCACCTCGCCGGCCTGCCGCAGCGACCCCGCGGCGAGCGCCACGATCTGCGGCAGCGTGTCCCACTCAGCCTGCCATCCGCCCAGCGCGCGTTCATGCTCCTGCACCATGCCCGCCAGCATCGTCGCCACCAGTGGCGGCACACGCATCGACGCGGTCAGCATCGCTGCGCAGCCGACCGGGTTACGCTTGTGGGGCATGGTGCTGGAACCTCCCCGCCCCGGCCCGGCGGGCTCGGCCACTTCGGCGATTTCAGTCTGCATCATCAGCGAGATATCGCGCGCGATCTTGCCCAGCGTGCCCGTCAGCATGCCCAGCGCCGCGGCCACCGCCACCAGCCGGTCGCGGTGGCTATGCCAGGGCAGCAAGGGCAAGTCCAGCGACAACTCGCGCGCCAGTGCGCGCGCCACCACGGGCGCCTGGTCGCCCAGGCTCGCCAGCGTGCCGGCGGCGCCGCCAAACTGCAGCGTGCGGGCCTGCGCGCGCACCTCGGCCAGCCGTGGCAGGTCGCGCCGCAATGCGTCGAGCCAGCCCGCGGCCTTGCAGCCAAAGGTGGTCGGCAGCGCATGCTGCAGCCAGGTGCGCGCGACCATGGGCGTGTCGCGATGCCGCTGCGCCAGCGTGGCGCAGGCATCGCCGAGCGCGACCAGCTCGCGCTCGATGGCGGGCAGCGCCTCACCTAGCTGAAGCACCAGAGCGGTGTCGATGATGTCCTGGCTGGTGGCGCCCCAATGGACGTAGCGCGCGGCTTCGGCATCGCGCGCGGCGACCGCGCCGGTGAGCTGTTTGACGAAGGGAATGGCGAGATTGCCGGCCGCGACTGCTGACTGTGCGAGCGCATCGAGGTCAATGACGCCGAGGTCGCGGCAGACATTGGAGATGACCATCGCGGCAGCGGCCGGAATCACCCCGCATTCCGCTTCCGCACGCGCGAGCGCGGCCTCCACGGCGAGCATGCGTTGCACGGTGCCGGCATCGGAGAAGATGTCCAGCACAGCCGGGCTGCCGAACATGGGGTCGGTGAGACGCGTAACTGTTGGCATGGGGGCGGGCGATGGGTAGCGTGCGTGGCCGTGACGTGGACGACCACCTGATTATGCGTCTGTCGCCGGTGCCGGGGCAGATGCCCCGGCTGCCGGCGTGGCTGTGTGCACGGCCCTCAGATATCGAAGAACACCGTCTCGTCCGGCCCTTGCAGCACGATATTCCAGCACAGCGTGCCATTGCCGGCATCGCCGGCAACCAGCGTGCCGCGCCGCTCGGCCGGCACCAGCGCCAGGACTGGGTCGGCCGCATTGGCCGCGGCTTCGTCCGGGAAGTACATCCGCGTGGCGACATGCTTGACCAGTCCGCGCATAAACACCGACACCATGATGTGCGGCGCCTGCGGCCGCCCGCCCGGACCGGGCACGGTGCCCGGCTTGACGGTGACAAAGCGGAACGAGCCGTCGGCCTCGGTCGGCACGCGGCCGAAGCCGGTAAAGCCGGGCACCAGCGGCAGCTCGCGCGCGTCGTCCGGGTGGCGGTAGCGGCCGGCGGGGTTGGCCTGCCAGATCTCGACCATGCCGTCCGGCACGGGCTCGCCGTTGCCGTCGGTCACGCGGCCTTCGATCACGATGCGCTGGCCGGCCAGTTCCGGCGCGCTGGCGGTCAGGTCGGCGCAGTTCAGGCCGCTCAGGCCGATATGGAGATAAGGGCCGACGGTCTGGGATGCGGTGGCGTAAAGCATGGTCTTACTCCATCGGCGTGGCATCGCGGCCACGCAGCACGATATCGAAACGGTAGCCGAGCGCGTATTCGGGCTGGGTCGTCTCCCAGTCGAGGCTGGCCACAAGCCGGTCGCGTGCCTTCTCGTCCGGCACGCAGTTGAAGATCGGATCGAACGGCAACAGCGGATCGCCGGGGAAATACATCTGCGTCACCAGCCGCGTGGCGTAGGCGTTGCCGAACAGCGAGAAGTGGATATGCTGCGGCCGCCACGCATTGTGGTGGTTGCGCCAGGGATAGGCGCCCGGCTTGATGGTCTTGAACTGGTAGCGCCCGCTGGCATCGGTGACGGTGCGGCCTTCGCCCGAGAAATGGGGGTCGAGCGGCGCGTCATGCTGGTCGCGCTTGTGCACGTAGCGGCCGGCCGCATTGGCCTGCCAGACCTCGATCAGCGCGTTCGGCACCGGCCTGCCGTTCTCGTCCAGCACGCGGCCGGTCACGAGGATGCGCTCGCCGATGGGCTCGCCGCCGTTGCCGATGGTGAGGTCGTTATCCCCTTCGCGGACGAACTCGGCGCCGAAGGTGGGCCCGGTCACTTCAGACAACGACTGCGGCAGCGCAATCAGCGGCTGGTCCGGCGAGCGCTTCTGCGTCGAGGCATAGGGATCGAAGCGGTATTCGGGCTGGGTGTCCCAGTAGGGACGGCGGTACTGGGCAAGACGGGTCATCGCGCAGTCTCCTTGTCATTGGAATGGTTTGACTTTAAACAATACATAAAGTCATGTAAATTAAGATTCAGGCGAAATACGATAACTTTTTGGCATGAAATCCCAACCCGCGCCCGTGTCACCTCCCGCGCTCGAAATCTTCCGCAATCGCGTGCGGCTGCGGCATCTCTATTGTTTCGTGGCCGTGTCCCAGACCCAGCACCTGGGCCGCGCCGCCGAACGCCTGGGGCTGACGCAGCCAGCCGTCTCCAAGACACTTAGCGAACTGGAGGAGCTGGCCGGCACCCGCCTGCTGGTCCGGCACCGGGCCGGTACCGAACTGACCACGGCCGGCACGCGCTTCCTGCGCCACGCCCTGCGCATCCTCGCGGATATCGATGCGGCGGCGGACAGCATGGCCGGCGCGGATGCGCTGCCGCAGGAGCGCATCAGGCTGGGTGCGCTGCCGAGCGTCGTGCCGGCAGTGCTGACTGACGCCCTGCTGCGTTTCCGCGCCGCGCATCCCGAGGTCGGCCTTGCCGTGCAGACCGGCATGAACCGCAACCTCATCGACCAGCTCAAGGCGGATGTGCTCGACCTCGTCATTGGCCGGATGGATGACCCGGTGGCCATGGAAAGCCTGTGGTTTGAGTCGCTGGGCCCGGACTCGCTGGCACTGGCGGTTCGTCCCGGGCATCCCCTCGCAGCTGTGTCAAGGCCAACGCTGGTCGACGCGCTGGCATGGCCGCTGGTGATTCCTGCCGCGGGCTCGATTCCCCGCCACAACACGGAAAGCCTGCTCGCCCGGCACGGCCTGCCCCTGCCGGGCGGATGCGTGGAAACCTCGGACGCCTATCTCGGACGGCTGCTGGCCCGGCAGAGCGACTGCGTGTGGGCAGCGCCGCTCTCTGCAACCAGGCGCGCGGTATCCGAGGGGGAGCTGGTACTGCTGCCGATCGATACGCAGGGCACCGAGGAGCCTATCGGCCTGCTGCGGCACGGCGACCGCACGCTCACGCCGATGGCCGAGGCGCTGGCGAACTGCATTCGCGCCGCGGCCCAACCTGCTCCCGCTCAGTGACTTGCCACGCTTGCGCCGCCATTGACCGAGTCGACGGCAGCCGCGGGGCGGCTGCTGAAATGCTTCACCAGCAGTGCACCGGCGGCAAGGAATGCCGGCACGGTGAGCAGCGTAAAGATCGTGTCGAAGCCCAGGTGCAGGCGCAGCAGTTCGGCACCGAGCAGCGCACCGGTGATGCCGCCGAAGCGGCCGATGCCAAGCATCCAGGCGACGCCGGTAGCGCGGCCTTGCGTCGGGTAAAAGGCCGCGGCCAGCGAAGGCATCGAAGACTGGGCGCCGTTCATGGCCGTACCGGCGACGAAGATCAGCACGCCCAGCAGCACCTGGCTGCCGGTGCCGTGGCCCACTGCGTAGATCAGCACGCCGGTTGCGGCGTACGCGATGGCGATGACCTTGTTCGGGTTGAAGCGGTCCATGAACCAGCCGGCCGCAATGGTGCCGATGCCGCCGCCGAGCGGAAAGAGCGCCGTCAGGAATGACGCATGCTGGATCGAGAAACCGGCGTCTTTCATCAGCGTCGGCATCCAGCTCGTCAGCAGGTAGAAGATGACGAGGCCCATGAAGTAAGTGGACCACAGCATCACCGAGCCCAGGCGATAGCCGGGAGCAAGCACAGTGCCGATGGGCGATTTGGTCGCGGGTGCCTGTTCGCCGATGACGAATGTGTTCGCCTCGCTCAGCTCCGCACCCGTCACGCGCCGCAGCACGCTGCGGATCTGGCCGGCCGGATAGTTGCGCAGGACCATGTAGCGCACGGACTCCGGCAACAGCACCACCAGCAACAGTGCGAGCGCAAGCGGCACGATGCCGCCAAGCAGCAGCACGCTGTGCCAGCCGAAGTGCGGAATCATCGCGGCGGCGACAAAGCCGCCGGCCGCGGAACCCAGCGGAAAGCCGCAGAACATGGTATTCACGAGCACGGCACGGCTGCGTTGCGGCGCGAACTCCGATGTCAGCGTCACGGCATTGGGCATGGCGGCGCCCAGGCCCAGGCCGGTCAGGAAGCGCCAGACCGTAAGCCAGCCCAGCGTGGGCGCATACGCGGTGGCGAGGCTGCAGGCGCCAAAGAAGAAGACGGACAGCACCAGCACCTTCTTGCGGCCGACACGATCGGCCAGCGGACCGGCGAAGATCGCACCGAAAGCTAGACCGAACAGGGCCGCGCTCATGACGGGCCCGAGGGCGGCTTTCTCGATCCCCCAGTCCTGCACCAGCGCCGGCGCGATATATCCGATTGCGGCGGTATCGAAACCGTCAATGGCAACGATCAGGAAGCACAGCACAAGAATGAGCCACTGGTAACCAGTGAATCGCTGTCCGTCGATCAGGGCCTGGACGTCCGTGACGCCGCCCTTCGTTTGGGTGGGATGTGGCACTGCTGTCTCCGTTTGCCTGGAAATCGCACGACCTGCCCGCCAGGCAGGAGCGATTTTGTTCTAATAGCGAACTGCCGTTCTCTATTTGAACGAATCTTAGGCAACCGGCCTTGCGACGCAGAATTGGCGTAAACCCGGCAGGAAATGGGGCAGTCCAGCGGATGTGGGCCTGTTGAATTCACCAGGACTCGCCCACTTTGCGAACCCTGGTTGACCATCGGGGTCAGAGAACGGTGCTTTCTATCAAGAAAGCGGGTAATCGTGAAATTTATTATCAGGTTGCCCCTCCGACAATCGGATCTGATAAGGAAATTTCATGCAAAGAGCGCCAACTCTCAATTTACATTCCGAAACCCGCGACCTATAGTCCCTGGCCCCCGGTGCACCGAGCAGATGCAATCCTGCCGCGATGTGCCTGTCCAACGTCTCAGGACACGGGCGCCACCAGCGCCGCCGGCCGAACCGAATCCATCCGACCATGCAACGCCTGCTTCTCATTCTCGGCGGCCTGCTGATCGCCGCCGCCGCAGCCTGGCCCTGGCTGTCGAAGCTGCCGCTCGGGCGGCTGCCCGGCGATATCCATATCGTCCGGGACGGGTTCAGCTTCTACTTCCCGATCACGACCTGCATCCTGGTGTCGGTGGTGGTGTCGGTCGTGATCTGGATCTTCCGCCGCTGAGCGCGGCGGGGTAGAACCGGACACTAGCCCTCCACCTCCGTCCGGAACACCGCCATCGCCCGCTGCATATGCAGCGCCTGCTCCTGCAGCGACTGCGCCGCGGCCGCGGCCTCTTCCACCAGCGCAGCGTTCTGCTGCGTGACCTGGTCCATCTGCGCAATCGCCTGGTTGACCTGGGCGATGCCGGTGCTCTGTTCGCGCGAGGCGTGGCTGATCTCGTCCATCATGGCGGTGACGCGCCGGATCGCGCTGACGGTGTTCTCCATGGTCGCGGCTGCATCCACGGCGAGCGTGTTGCCGGCTGCCACGCGGTCCGCGGACTGCGAGATCAGCAAGCGGATCTCCTTGGCCGAGCTGCCCGCGCGCTGCGCCAGTCCGCGCACCTCGGTCGCCACCACGGCAAAGCCGCGCCCGGCCTCGCCGGCGCGCGCCGCTTCCACGGCGGCGTTCAGCGCCAGGATATTGGTCTGGAACGCAATGCTGTCGATCACCGCGATGATGTCGACGATGCGGCGCGAATCGGCCTCGATCTCCTGCATGGTCTGCTGCATGCGGCCCACCGCTTCGCCGCCCGCCAGCGCAATGCCCGAGGCCTCGCGCGCCAGTTCGCTGGCCTGCCCGGCGCTGCCGGCGTTCTGCTGCACGGTGGCGGTGAGCTGCTCCATGCTGGCCGCGGTCTGCTCCAGCGACGAGGCCTGCTCCTCTGTGCGCTGCGACAGGTCGATATTGCCCTGCGCGATATCGCCCGCCGCTGCCAGCACGCTATGGGCACCGGTCTTGGTATCGCCGATCAGCACGCGCCAGATCTCCACCAGCGACAGCAGGTGCCGCTTGACGTCGCTGAACTCGTCGCGCCCGTGCACCGCCATGCGCAGGCCGAGGTCGCCGGCATTGATGCGCTCGACCATCCCGGCCACCTCGCGCACGTCCTTGCGCATGCCGCGGCTGAAGCCGGTGAACAGGTAGAACGCGATCGACACGGTGACCAGCGCAACCCCCGCCAGCAGCGCGAACTGCCGTTTCTGCGCGGCGCTGCGCTGCGCCAGCATGGCGCCGGCGATGGCGGAGAACTCCTTGTTGGCCGCCAGCACGCCGTTGATCGCCGCGCTCGCCTCATCGAAATACGCCTTGGCCTCGATGTCGATGCCGGTGGTACCCAGCATGCGCACCTTGAGCGTGCGATAGAAATTGTCCATCGCAGCCAGTTTTGCCAGGGCCGCATCCACCTCCGCCTGGTGGGCGGGCGCGTTGTGGCGCACGCGTGCAATGTCGCGCCGCACCGCTTCCAGCCCTTCGCGGAGCTGCTCGGCCAGCGCGCCAAGATCGGCCTGTTGCGCCGCATCCGCATAGCCGCCGTGCGCAATGATGCCGGCGCCGCGCCCGCGTGCCAGCGCGCTCTGCTCGGCCAGCCTGGGCATGGGGCCCACCAGCAGGTTGATCAGGTAGTACGAGGCGGCTTCGCCGTCCAGCGCCAGTTCGGAGCGGTCGGCGACATCGCCGATATATAGCTGCGTCTGCCTGACCAGGGCGCTGTGCCGCTCGAACAGCGGCCCGGCGGGTGTGTTCAGGCCCAGGCCGCGGATCTGCTGCCAGTCCTGCTCCAGCTTGCGCGCGCCGGCATCGAGGCCGAAGGCGGGATTCTCCGCGGTCGTGCGGATCAGCTGGGCGAGATTGGCGGCGGCGTTGTTGTCCGCGCCATCGAAGGCCGGGCGGAAGCTCGCATTGCCCGCCAGCACGGCATTGGCGGCGCCGCGACGCACTTGGGTCTCGCGCATGAAGTCGAGCGCGTGCCCGACGATGGCAAGGCCGCGCATTTCGCTGTCGGTGGCGCGGATCGCATGCGCGGAAGCGCTCAGCACGACATACATCGCGCCGCACAGCGGCACCAGGAACAGCACCGCGATCAGCGTGAGCTTCTGGTTGATATTCAGGCGCGCCATCAGGCGCTCGGCGGGGCGTAGGAAGGGGGTCATGGGGCTCGATGGAACGGGGTGGTTACCGTCCTATCGGCCGTGTTTTCCGGGGCTAAAGGGCGTTTGGCAAAGTCTTTGATGACGCTCAATGGGGGTGCAGAAAATGCCCCTGGGTGGGGCCAAATGCACGGCTTGGGGGCGGAAATTCAGCGAATTGCTTCCGCCCCGTGCACGCCTCAGTCCGCGCGCGGATGCGCCAGGAAAAACCGCAGCATTTCCGCACTGGCGTCGGGCCCCTTCGGATCAGTGTAGGTGCCGCGGCGGCTGCCCCCCGCCCAGGCGTGCCCCGCGCCATGAATCACCCAGTACTCGGCATCGATGCCGGCTGGCGTCGTGATCCTGTGGCGCGTGTAGTCGTGGCCCGCGCGCGCGGCCTCGCGTTGCTGGTCCTTGCGCGCCTCGCCCTGCTCGAACGGCGCCACCAGCCGGCTGCCATTGGACGGGTGTACGGTCTTGTCGGCATCGCCATGGAACACGATCATCGGCCTGGTGGGCGGCAGCGGCCGCGCGCTGCCGCCCTTCGACACGCCGATGCCCTTGCCGCCCCGCATCGCGCCCAGCGCGGACGGCAGGTCGTGCGCGCTGCCCGCGGACAAGCCCGAGTGAATGCCCGCTGCCGCGAACAGGCCGGGATAGCGCTGGATCAGCACGGCCGCCATCGCGCCGCCTGCCGACAGGCCGGCTACATAGACGCGCCTGGCGTCGATGCCGTGGGCGGCGATGACCTCGCGGGTCATGCCGGCAATCAGCGAGGGCTCGCCGCGGTCGGCCTGCTGGTCGCCGGGCCGGAACCAGTTCCAGCATTTCGACGGGTTGGCGTCGGTGGGCTGGATCGGGTACAGCACGGCGAAGCCGAGCCGCTCGGCAAGTTCGTTCATGCGGGTGCCGGCGGCAAAGTCGTCGGCGTCCTGCGTGCATCCGTGCAGCATCACGACCAGCGGCATCGGCCCGGCATGCCTGGCGGCCGGGATGTAGAGCTTGTATGAGCGGGTGCCGGCCTGGTTGGCGTAACTGCGCTGGGTGAAGTGCCCGGGCTCCGCGCGGGCAGGGGTGGGCGCGGGCTGGGAAGCCGGCGCAGCAGCAGGCGCGCGGGCCGCCGCGCGCTCGGGGAACACGCCATCGGTGCCGCAGGCCCGAGCCGCAGCCCCGTCATAGGTCAGCAGGCGTTCGACCACCTGTGCCGGCATCGGCGCCGCCGGACCGGGCTGCACAACCGCGGAAGCATGCTGGCGCAGTGCCCGCTGGATGGCCTCGGTGGCCTCCATCGGGCCTGCCGTCTGCAGCAACCGCATGGCCTCATGCATCGAGGCGAGGAACGCGTCATTCATTTTCATGCTTGTTTTCCAGGCAACCCTGGCGCACCAGGGGCGGCGAAATTGCCGCGAACTACCGTATGCGTCCGGCCAGCGCAGCCTTGACTGCGGCTGGCGCGTGGAAGGCGCCCAGCACCACGATGGATTCGATGGTCGCCAGTGCAAGCTCCGGACTGACATCCGAGGCAATGCTGGCCAGGCCCAGCACATGGATATCGAGTCTTTCATTGGCCGCGCGCGCGGCTTCGAGGTCCTTCTTCGTAAAGTGCTGCAGCCCGAGTACCAACGCCCGACGGCTCACCGTTTCCTGGATGACCACCGCATGCGCGGCCAGCTGGTTCCGGATGGCGGTCCGGATCAGGTCGGAGCGGTTCGAGTAAAAGCCCTCTTCGACCAGCAGGTCGATCTGGCCGAGGTCCACCGGTCCGAGGTTGATGGTGATCTTTTCGGTATCACCAGCCTTCGGTTTGGTCGTCAGTAGCGCGGTTTCGGTTTTTTGGGGGGTCATGTCTTCATTCGGGAGTGGGCCCAACGATGCAGGAAAGCACATAATCATCCATGCTCCATCCCTACACCATCCAGACACCATCCATATGGATGGTAAATTTATAGGGGACGGACAGCACAAGGTCAAGGCAAGTGTCAGGATGTGCCTCACAGGAGGCTTACGGAACGGGCGTGAAGTGCACCACCCGCCAGTTGTCCGGCAAAGCCGGCCAACGCGGATGCGAGCACATCGGAACAAGCGGGGGGTGCCGGCCGATGCCGGCCTCATGGGGCCAGGTGCTGAGGAACGGGCATCAGATAGCGGCGCGACCCGGCGTGCGCCGTCAGAGCTGCGAGCCAATCAGCGTAGCCATCCGGTCGCGCAGCTTTTCGCTCCATGGGCGGTTGGCCCACTGTTCGTACGAGACCGGGCGGGACAGCTTCAGGTCATCCTCGAAGATGCGGGTCTGCTCGGCGGCAAAGGCCGCATCCAGGATATTGAGCGTGGCTTCGTCGTTGAGGCGGAAGGACCGGTTGTCAAAATTGGTCGATCCCACCGACACCAGCAAGCCATCCACGATCAGAACCTTGCAGTGATACATCGTCGGCGCATACTCGGCGATCAGTGCGCCCGCCTTGAGCAGCGCGCCCCAGCGGCTGCGCGAGGCGGAGCGCACGGTTTCTGAATCGATATGCTCGCCCGGCACGATCACCCGCAGCCGGACGCCTCTTGCCAACGCCGCCACCAATGCCTTTTCCGTCAGTTCATCCGGCACGAAATACGCCGCGGACAGGTCGATGGTCTGGCGGGCCGCCGTGATGGCAAGGTGGTACATCAGCGCCATGCTTTCGCTGCCCCCTGTGGGCGAACTGCTGAACATCTGGGCGCGGCCATCGCCAACGGCTTGCAGCTCGGGAAAATAGTCCGGGCCATGCGGCACCGCGCCACTGACCTTGATCCAGTTATCCAGGAACACCGACTGCATCTGGCCCACCACGGGGCCTTCCACCTGGAAATGCGAATCGCGCCAGTGGTCGGGATCCTGCGCGTTGCCGGTCCATTCCGGCGCGATGCCCACGCCGCCGGTAAAGCCGACCATGCCATCGACCACCAACACCTTGCGGTGGGTGCGGTTGTTGAGCTTGCCCACGGTGTACCAGCGCACCGGGTGATAGCGGCGCACGTCCACGCCGGCACGGGTCATGATGTCCAGCGCGGACTCGTCGATCTTGGAACTGCCGACCGCGTCCAGCAGGACCTGCACCCTGACGCCTGCCTGCGCGCGCTCGGCAAGGGCTTGCGCGAACGCGTTGCCGATGTCGCCGGACCAGTAGATATAGGACTCGAAGTTGATGGTCTTCTTTGCGCCGCGGATCGCCTCCAGCATCGCGGGGAAGATCTCGTCGCCGTTCCTGAGCACCCGATAGCGGTTGCCTTCAGTGACCGGCGGCCCGAGCAAAACGCCCAGTTCACGGGTGAACTGGGGGTCGGCCACGCTGTAGAGCCGGTCCAGGCGGCGCTCGATTCGCTTCTCGCCGCCGATCAGGTTGTACGCAACAATGCCGGCGAGGGCCATCAGGAGTACGGCGGCAAGCAGTGCGAACATTCGGCCCTTTCTGCGTTTGCCTGGAAAAGCGCGGCGGCGGATCACTCAAGCACCATGATGTCTGGCCCCAGGGGTTCACCGGCAAGCTGGCGACCGTTTCAGGATAGGACCTTTTCCCCTCTTTTCCCGCTTTGGCTGGCCACAATCCGCCTACCCCTTCCTCGTGTTCACCATGCTGGGATGGGCGTGGTCGTGCCTGCGGCCCACGCCCGCGGCGCGGACGACCACGCCTTCAACGGCCGCCTGAGCGGCGCGACCGTCCGCCCTGACCTCCCCGTGCGCGCCGCGCGTCCGGCAGTTCGACCACGCCCAGGTGCGGGATCGACTGCCGTACCGCGTCGATAAAGAACCTGAGCTTGGCCGGGTAGAAGCGCGCATAGGGGTAGACCAGGTACATCGGCAACGGATCTGCCTGCCAGTCCGGCAACAGGTGCAGCAGTTCGCCGCGGGCGATGGCGTCGGCGAAGATCCAGGCCGATCCCACGCCGACGCCCAGCCCAAGCCTGGTGGCGGTGCGCAGCGCGTACAGGCTGTCGGTACTCACGCGCGGGCGGAACGCGACGCGGCGGCGCTCGCCGCTTGACGGGTTCGACAGCTCGATCTCATCGCGATAGAAGGTACGCAGCGACAGCCAGGGCAGGTCTTCCAGGTCTTCCGGCCGGCGCGGCAGCGGCTTGCCGTCGAACAGTGACGGCGCGGCGATGACCGCGCGCGGCACCTCGGCCAGCGGCAAGGCGACCAGGCCCGGTTCATGGACCTCGCCCACATGGATGGCGCAATCGATGGCCTCGGCAATGAAATCCGGGGTCCGGTCGTGCAGCAGCCATTCCACCGAGACCTTGCGGTACTGCTGCAGGTAGCCGGCCAGCGGACCGATCAGCAGGTCCTGGCCGAAAGCATGGGGCACCAGCACGCGCAGCGTCCCCTCCGGCTCATAGCCGACCCCACGCAGGTCGGCCTCCAGCGTCGCCCAGTCGGCCACCAGTTCCTTGGCCCGCTCGAAACAGCGCTCGCCGTCCTCGGTCAGGTTCATCGCATGCGTCGAACGCTGCAGCAGCCGCACGCCCAGCAGCCGCTCCAGCGTCTGCAGGCGGCGGCTGATGGTGGGCTGCGTGGTGTGCATCTGCGCCGCGGCCATCGACAGGCTGCCTGACTCGACGATCCGCACGAAGGTCTGCATCAGTTCGATGCGGTCGGCCGTGGTGGCACTCAGCCCCCCGGCCTTGCCCGGCGACGGCCGCCGGGGCGCCGCTGGCGTGGGAGCCGTCTGGCCCGCCTGGCGTTTCATACGTGCCTCGTATAGCCATTGTTCGTGGCAGACGTCTACCAGAAAGCGCCTGGCTGGACAACACTTTCGCTCCAGGCCAACGCACCACTACCAAGGAATCACCACATGTCTGCCCTGCCCGCATCCTCATCCGCGGCCCCACAGTCGAGAGCCTCCCTTCCGCCGAGCCTGGTGCTGCTGCTCGCAGTCGGCGCCGGCCTGTCGGTGGCCTCGCTCTACTACAGCCAGCCGATGCTCGGCATCATGACGCCCGACCTGCACACCTCCGAGTCGGCGGTCGGTGCCATCCCCACCCTGACGCAACTGGGCTACGCCCTGGGCATCCTGCTGCTGGCCCCGCTCGGCGACCGCTTCGACCGCCGCCGCATCATCCTGGCCAAGTCGGTGGTGCTGATCGCCGCCCTGCTGCTGGCGGGCGTTGCGCCCGGCATCGGCATGCTGCTCGCTGCCAGCCTGGCCATCGGCCTCTCCGCCACCCTGGCGCAGGACATCGTCCCCGCCGCGGCGACGCTGGCACACGACGCGCAACGCGGCAAGGTGGTGGGCACCGTGATGACCGGCCTGCTGCTGGGCATCCTGCTGTCGCGCGTGGTCAGCGGCTTTGTTGCCGCGCAGTTCGGCTGGCGCGTCATGTTCCTGGTGGCCGCCGCGAGCATTGCCGGCATCGCGCTGGTGGCGCAACGCAGCCTGCCGCGCTTCGCGCCGACCACGGTGATGCCTTACCGGGCGCTGCTCGGCTCGCTGGCAACGCTGTGGCGCCAGCATGGCGCGCTGCGCCGCGCGGCACTGGCCCAGGCCCTGCTGTCCGTCGGCTTCAGCGCGTTCTGGTCGACGCTGGCGGTAATGCTGCATGGCGCGCCGTTCCATCTCGGCAGCGAAGCCGCGGGCGCATTCGGCCTGGCCGGCGCAGCCGGCGCACTCGGCGCCCCGATCGCCGGCCGCATTGCCGACCGCCGCGGGCCTGAACTGGTGACGCGGCTCGGTGCCGCGCTCACGGCGCTGTCCTTCGCCGCCATGCTGCTGTCGCCGTTGCTGTCGCCGCAAGCCCGGCTGTGGCTGCTCGGCGCCAGCGCGATCGGCTTCGACCTGGGCGTGCAGGTCACGCTGGTGGCGCATCAGACCATCGTTTATGGCATCGACCCGGGCGCCCGCAGCCGCCTGAATGCCGTGCTCTTCGTCTGCATGTTTACCGGCATGGCCGCCGGCGCGGGCCTTGGCAGCATGGCCCTGGCGCACTACGGCTGGACCGGCGTGGCCACGCTGGCGACAGCCTCGGCGCTGGCGGCGCTGGGCGTACGGATGATGCCGCAGGGCCGCAGCCCGCGCTGATCGCGGCGCCGCTGTGGGGCTGCCGGTGCGCCGGAAGCCTCATTGTTTGGATTTAGAGTCTTTTTGCCATTTCTATCGTTTTTTGCAACCTGTACGATACAATGCCCCGGCGTCGGCCGACGGGGCTGACCCGCTCCAGGAGAGAACAAGAATGAAAACGGGAAGACTATTGACGGGCCTGGCCCTGGCCGGCTTGCTGGCGGGTTGTGAGTCGATGGACGGCGCGATGTCGTCCGTCGGCGGTGTGCTCGACGGCACCGGCGACGTGCTCAGCGGCGACTTCCGCATGCTGGCCGATCCCAAGCCGGCATCGCTTGGCGATATCTGGTCGGACTGGAAGAAGAACGAGATCACGGCGAAGAAGAAGTGGGATTCGCAGGCGATCCTGGTATCGGGCACGGTCAGCCGCATCACCAAGGTCGGATCGCTGGACAACGACAAGATTGCCGTCTACTTCAAGGATTCGGTCAATCCGCAATGCACCGGCAAGGCGCTGATGCGCGACGCGCTGATGGTGAACCAGAAGAAGATCAGCAACCTGCAGACCGGCGACAAGATCAATGTCACCGGCGTGCTGGCCACCACCGATTCAGAGATGGCCAACAACAGCAACCGGGAGTGCTACTTCGCCTTCGGCAAGTCGAAGATCGAGCTGGCATCGAATACCGCAACGCCGGCCAATGGTGCGGCCACCACCACCAGGTCGACCAAGACCACCAGGAAGAAATAAGCGCAGGCTGGCTGCGGCGCGCTGCCGCGATCAGCCAGCCAGGCCATGCAAGGGGGCGGCCGCCGTGCCGCCGCCAACGCCTCGATCCTCTTCCGCACATGGCCGACCTGACCGGCAACAGGAGCCGCATGCTTCCCGCTTTGCCCCGGGCCAAGCCACGCTGCCCTGTGGATATCGCGCCATTTCCCTTGCAGTAAGCTCCCTGCAACACTTACAAGCTCTGCAAGGGTTGCACGCTCCCCACGGCCGCAGCGCCGCTGCAGGCCGTCCCGCCGCACGGTACGAATCTTGCCGTTTCCTGATTACCCGCCCGCGGGCCGCGCGCATTGTTCGCGTCGGCATCCGCACATGGCGCCAAACTCACATTGTCAGGAAATCAGCATGAGCTACTACTACGACGAACGCCAACGCCGCCAGGCGTGGGACGACGACGACTGGCAGCCTGAATCCGAAAGCGAACGCTGGCAGGCGCAGCGCCGGCGCCAGCAGATGACCCCGGGCCAGACCAGCTACGGTGGCCCCGCCCGCCCGCCCGAAGACTACAGCGAGCAGTACGGCGCGCGCCGGTATCCCGAACGGCCGTCGGGGCGAGGCGATGAAAGCCGCTACGGCAGCCGCCGCGACGAGGAGCGTTACGGCAGCCGCTACGGTAGCCGGGACGACGATCGCTATGGTCGGCGCGAGGAAGGCCGCGAGATGGGCCGGGGGATGGGCCGCGAGATGGGCCGCGAGATGGGCCGCTCCGGTGGCGCCTACGGCAGCAACCTGCGCTACGGTCTGAACGGCGGCTCCGGCTGGGAACGCGCCGGCGAATGGCGCGATCCGCAGGCATGGCAGCGCGATGACGAATACGCGGAACGCCAATGGCGCGAAAGCGCGGAGCGCGCGCGCGAACCGCGCGAATCGGCACACGCAGGCGACCACGATCCCTACTTCAGCGACCTGCGCAGTGACACCCGCTACTGGACCGAACCGGGCCGCGACTGGGACGAGGATCAGCGCTACGGCCGCAGCTATAGCCGCGAGACCGCGCGCCGCCGCGGCTGGGAGGTCGAGGACGACCGCGATGACGAGCGCGAGGACCATGGCGTGCTCTACAACCTGGGCCGCCGCATCGGCGAGGCCGTGGGCGACCTGTTCGGCAGCTCTGACGAGCACGAACGCGAGCGCGAACGCGAACGCGGTCATGAGCGCTACCACCATGAGCCCTACCATGAGCGCCATGAGCGCGAGCGCCACGCCGGACCGCGCGGCTACCAGCGCAGCGACGACCGCATCCGCGACCAGATCTGCGAGCGGCTCAGCTATGCGCGCGGCATCGATGTCAGCGACGTCAGCGTGGACGTGAGCAACGGTGTGGTGTCGCTGTCGGGCACCGTGCGCGACCGCAGCCAGAAGTACTACATCGAAGACCTGGCCGACGGCACCTACGGCGTGACCGAGGTCAACAATGACATCCGCGTCCGCAGCGAAGGTACGGGCATGACTGGCATGACCGGCAGCACCGGCACCCCGGGCAGCACCGACGTGTCGGGCAGCACCTGGCGCGCCTGAATGCGCTGATGCGATCAGCCGGCCGGCACACGCCGGCCGGCGTCGTTCCTGGACCTGCAGGCCTGCATGCCCACGCTCAAGATCGCCACCTTCAATATCAACGGCATCCGCAGCCGGCTTGACGCCCTGCTCCACTGGCTGGAGCGCGAAGCGCCGGATGTCGCCTGCCTGCAGGAACTGAAGACCGCCGACGAGAGCTTTCCCGCGCCGGAGATCCGCGCGGCCGGCTACGGCGTGGTCTGGCACGGCCAGAAATCATGGAACGGGGTGGCGATCCTGGCGCGCGGCGCCGAACCGGTGGAAGTGCGCCGCGGCCTGCCCGGCGACCCGGACGACAGCCACAGCCGCTACCTGGAAGCCGCCGTGCAGGGCGTGGTGGTGGGCTGCCTCTACCTGCCCAACGGCAACCCGCAGCCGGGCCCCAAGTTCGATTACAAGCTGGCCTGGTTCGAGCGCCTGATCGAACACGCGCAGACCCTGTTCGACAGCGGCCATCCGGTGGTGCTGGCCGGCGACTACAACGTGGTCCCCACCGACGAGGACATCTACAACCCGCGTTCATGGCGCAAGGACGCACTGTTGCAGCCGGAAAGCCGCGACGCTTATGCGCGCCTGCTGGCACAGGGCTGGACCGACGCGCTGCGCCAGCGCTATCCGGACGAGCGCATCTACACCTTCTGGGACTACTTCCGCCAGCACTGGCAAACCGACTCCGGGCTGCGCATCGACCACCTGCTGCTGAGCGCCGAGATGGCGCCGCGCCTGCGCGACGCCGGCGTGGACCGCTGGGTGCGCGGCGAGGATCACCCCAGCGACCATGCGCCGGCGTGGGTGCTGCTGGACTGGCCGGCCACGCGGCGCAAGCGGGCGGCGTAGCGTGGGAGCGCGCGGCGCGGTGCTATGCGCCCGCCTCCGCTGCCAGCCGCTCGCGGATAAAACCCAGGAACGCGCGCACGCCCTCGGGCAGCGTGCGCCCGGCCAGCGTCTGCAACTCGATCGCGCGACTCTTCATGCCGCGTTCGCGGATCGCCGCGGCGTGCAGTTCGCCGCGGCGCAGCCGGTCGCCGACGGTGACCGCGCCGGAGATCGACAGGCCACCGCCATGCAACACAAAGTTGGTCAGCGTCTCGAAGTGGTTGGTGGTCAGCACTGGCTCGAACACCACGCCGCGTTCGCCGCAGGCGATATCGAACAGCTGGCGCACGGTGTTATCGCCCTCGGGCAATGCCAGCGGATAGGGCTGCATCTGCGCCAGCGTGACGCTGCGAAAGCGCGCCAGCGGATGATCCGGGCGCATGATGGCAATCACCGGCGCGGGCTGGCGGTGCTCGACGCGGATGCCCTGCTCCGCCGCGCGGCTGTAGGTGATGCCGATATCGGCGTCGCCATGCAGAACGATGCCGGTGACCTCGGCCGGCGGTGCCACGCGCACGTGGAACTGCAGCCCCGGATAGCGCTGGCGGAACTCCGCAATGATGCGCGGCAGGAACTCGATCGCAAACCCCGCCGAACTGGCCACGCGCACCCGGCCCCGGCGCAGCCCCTGCAGCGCGGCAATCTCCGACACCACGCGATCGGCTTCGAGTGCGCCGCGCAGCGCATAGGCGGCGAGCAGCTCGCCGGCGGCGCTGGCCACCATGCCACGCGGGCGGCGGTCGAACAGCGGCACACCCAGGAGCGTTTCCAACGCCGCCACCTGGCGGCTGACCGCCGAGACGGTGACATTGAGCCGCTGCGCCGCTTCGGTCAATGAACCGCTGCGTACCACTTCCAGGAAATAGCGCAATGAGGTGTCTTGCAGACGGTGCGACAGCATGGGGGGCTCCGGGTTGCAAAGGCGTGACGGTTTGCGTTTTATGCAAGGATATTTGAAAAAACAATCGATTGCGGGAAACCCCGCGGCACCCGTATGCTTTTTCCCGACAACACAGGAGACAACGCTAGCCATGGCGCCCGACCACACCGCTCCCAACAACCCCATCGTCGAACTCGACGCCGTCGCGCTGTCGCGCGCCATCCATGCGCGCGAGGTCTCATGCGTGGAGGTGCTCGACGCCTTCCTCGGCCAGATCGACCGCCACAACCCGCGCGTCAATGCCATCGTCGCCCCGATCGACCGCGACGCGCTGCGCGCGCAGGCGGCCGGGCTCGACGCCGAGCTGGCGCGCGGCGCCAGCCGTGGCCCGCTGCACGGCTTTCCGCAGGCGCCCAAGGACATCAGCCCGGCCGCGGGCATGGTCACCACCAAGGGCTCGCCGATCTTCGCCGGGCAGGTCAGCCAGGCCGACGCGGTGATCTTCGAGCGCATGCGCGCCGGCGGCGCGCTCTTTGTCGGGCGCACCAACTCGCCGGAGTTCGGCCTCGGCGGCCATACCTACAACCCGGTCTACGGCACCACCCGCAACGCCTTCGACCCGGCGCGCTCGGCCGGCGGCAGCAGCGGCGGCGCGGCGGTTGCCGTGGCGCTGCGTATGCTCCCGGTGGCTGACGGCTCGGACATGATGGGCTCGCTGCGCACCCCGGCGGCGTTCAACCATGTGTATGGCCTGCGCACTTCAGTTGGCTGCGTGCCGCACGGGCCGGCCGACGAGGTGTTCTTCCAGCAGTTCAGCGTGGCCGGGCCGATGGCGCGCAACGTGCCGGATCTGGCGCTGCTGCTGTCGGTGCAGGCCGGTTTCGATGCGCGGCTGCCGCTGACGCGCCGCGCCGACGCCCCGGGCACGTTCGTGCTGCCGCCCGAGCGCGACTGGAACGGCGTGCGCATCGGCTGGCTCGGCGACCTTGGCGGCCACCTGCCGACCGACGCCGGCCTGCTCGACACCTGCGTCAAGGCGCTGTCCCACTTGAGCACGCTCGGCTGCACCGTCGACGCCGCGCTGCCAGAGTTCGACCTGGAGCGCCTGTGGCGCGCCTGGATCGACCTGCGCAGCTTCTCGGTGGCGGGCGCCAATGCCGCGCTGTATCACGACCCGGCCACGCGTGCCCTGCTCAAGCCCGAGGCGGTGTGGGAGATCGAACGCGGGCTGGCGCTGACTGGCACGCGCGTCTATGAGGCGATGTGCGAGCGCAGCGCGTGGTACCAGGCCCTGCGCGCCTTGTTCGAGCGCTTCGACTACCTGGTACTGCCGGCCGCCCAGGTATTTCCCTTCGATGCCAACTGGGACTGGCCGCATGCCGTCGACAGTCGCGACATGGACACCTATCACCGCTGGATGCAGGTGGTGGTGCCGGCCACCATGGCCGGGCTGCCGGCACTGGCCGCGCCGGCGGGGTTCGGTCCGCAGGGCCTGCCCGCGGGCATCCAGATCATCGGACCGGCGCAGGCCGACGCCGCGGTGCTGCAGCTCGGCCATGCCTATGACCAGGCCGGCGGCTTCTCACGCGTGTGCAGTCCCTGGCTGGGCTAAGTGCCGCCGCCCGCCATCGCTTCCGATTTTCTACAACTGCCGGCAGGAGTGACTCCGATGACCGCAATGCCCCCGAAGCTCTATCTCGCATGCGCCGCGCTGACTGCGGCGTTCACCGCGGCACCCGCGACGGCACAGGCGCCGGCGTGGCCGGACCGTCCGATCCGGCTGGTGGTGCCATTCGCCACCGGCGGCGCTACCGACGTGCTGGGCCGCCTGCTCGCGGTCGGCCTTGGCGAAAGGCTGGGCCAGTCCGTCGTGGTCGAGAACAAACCGGGCGCCAGCACCGTGATCGGCGCCACCCAGGTAGCCAAGGCCGCGCCCGACGGCTATACGCTGCTGCTCGGGGCCAGCACCACGCTGACGCTGAACCCGGCGATCCGTCCCAACCTGGCCTACGACCCCATCAAGAGCTTCACGCCGCTGGGGCTGGTTGCCGACATGAGCCTGGTGCTGGTAGCCAACCCGGACACGCCGGTCAGCTCGCTCAAGGACCTGGTGACCCAGGCCAAGGCCAACCCGGACAAGTTCTCCTACGGCTCGTTCGGCGCCGGCTCGTCGGTGCATTTCGGCGGCGAGATGCTGAAGTCGGCCACCGGCATCCGCATGGTCCACGTGCCCTTCAACGGCAGCGCGCCCAGCCTGACCGCGCTCGCCGGCGGCCAGGTCCAGGTGGCAGTCGATACCGTGGTGGCCAGCCTGCCGCTGATCAAGGGCGGCAAGATCCGGCCGCTGGCGGTGCTGTCGCCGCAGCGGCTGCCCGCGCTGCCGCAGGTGCCGACGGTGGCCGAGAGCGGCTATCCGGGCTTCCAGATGGGCACGTGGTTCGCGCTGCTGGCGCCGGCAGGCCTGCCGGTGCCGGTGCAGCAGAAGCTGGAGAAGGCGCTGGCGGAGGTCGCCAACGCGCCGGCGACCAGGGCGCGCATGGTGGAGCTGGCCCTGACGCCGGCCTGGGGCAACGGCGCGGCGGTCAGGGCGCGCGTGGAGAAGGAGCTGCCGGAAATGCGCGCGGTGGCGGCACGGGCCGACATCCGCCCCGAGTAAGGCAGGCACGGGGCGGACGCCGGTGTGCGCCCCTATTCCACATGCGCCGCAAACCCTAGCGTCCCCGGCGCAACCTCGTCGCGCAAGGTCAGCAGCGGGATGTGATAGTCCCCCGCGTTCTGCGGCCTGAAGGGGATCGGCGCCGTCGACCCGAGCGTATCGAGCCGCTCGCCGAGTTCCTCGCGGATCGCGGCAAAGCGCGCATCATCGACCCGGCTGGTGCGGTACACCAGATACGGGGGCAGCACATCGAAGCCGGGGTAGTACAGGATGCCGTGATGGATCGGGAACAGGATGTCGTCGATCGGGCCATTGATGCCGCGCGGGCTGTAGTGCGATTCCCATCCACCGGTGGTGACCACCAGCATCGCGCGCTTGCCCGCCAGCATGCCTTCGCCATAGCGGTCGCCCCAGCGCTCGTCTGAGTGCTCGCCCACGCCATAGGCAAAGCCGTAGGCATAGACGCGTTCGACCCAGCCCTTCAGGATCGCGGGCATCGAGAACCACCACAACGGAAACTGCAGGATCACCGCGTCCGCCCAGCGCAGCTTGGCCTGTTCGCGCGCGATATCGTCGCTTTGCAGGCCATTCTCAAAGGCGTGCCTGGAGTCCAGGGACGGATGAAAGGGGGCATCACCGGGCCGCGCCTTGCTGTCGGCCGCGTCGAGCTGTGCCTTCCACTGCATCGCGTACAGGTCCGAAACCTGGACGTTATGCCCGGCATCGCGCAGGCGCTGCACGGCGAAGTCGCGGATCGCGCCATTCAGCGAGGTGGGCTCCGGATGGGCGTAGACGAGAAGTACGTTCATGATGATGACTGCTTCCAGTAATTGCGAAAGTGAAGCCAGCATAGGGCGTGCTCAGGTATAATGGAAATGAATATCCAATATCACAGGTATTGTCATGACTAATCTCAGGCGCCTAGACCTGAACCTGCTGGTCACCCTGGACGTCCTGCTGTCCGAGCACAACGTGACCCGCGCCGCGCAGCGGCTGAACTTCTCGCAGCCCTCGGTCAGCGTCCACCTTGCAAAACTGCGCGATTACTTTGGCGATCCGCTGCTGCTGCCCGGGCCGCGCGGTATGCGCCCGACGGCGCGGGCCGAGGCACTGCGCGAACCGCTGCGCGAGGCACTGGCTGCGCTGGAGCAGACCGTGTCGCCCGACGCCCCGTTCGATCCCGCCGCCTCCACGCATACCTGGCGCGTGGCCGCGACCGACTACGGCGAATCCACCATCGTGCTGCCCGCGTTGCAGGCGCTGCGCGCGGCGGCGCCGGGCGCACGGCTGGCCGTGATCGAAATGGTGCCGTCCCGCATTGCCAGGCAGGCGGAACAGGCTGAACTCGATCTCGCTTTCCACACCAGCGACGGCGCGCCGCCGGGGCTGCACCGGCGCGCGCTCTTTACCGAGCGCTACGTGCTGGTGGGGCGCGCCGGCCATCCGCGGCTGAAGCGGCGGCCCACGCTGGCGCAGTTCTGCGCGCTCGAGCATGTGATCGTGTCGCCGGACGGCGGCGGCTTCTACGGCGTCACCGACGAGGCCCTGGCTAACGCCGGCATGCAGCGCAGGGTGGTGCTGTCTGTGCCGCACTTCCTCTTTGTCACGTCAGTGGTGGCCAGCACCGACCTGGTGGCGATGCTGCCCGCCCGGCTGGTGCGCGGCGCACCGGCGCTACAGGTGGTGGAGCCGCCGGTCGACGTGCCGGGCTACGAGATGTCGATGCTGTGGCACGAGCGGGTGCATCGCGATCCGGCACACCGGTGGTTGCGCGAGCGGATCGTCGCGTCGGTCTGACCCCGGCGGGCGCCTCCTGTTTTTGCATACAAAATTGGAATACAATAAACACTTTCAACACTGCGGCAAGGCCAGCCCATTGCCGCTCCAGTTTTGGAGGAGACCCATGACGTTCTGTGAAACCGGCCTGACTTCCCTGCATGTAGCGGCGCTCGCGCCGATCGAGGACTACCTGCAAGGCCATATCACCGGCAAGGCCGAATACATGTATAGGGCCTTTGCCGCCGACGCGCGCATCGTCTCGTTCCGTGACGGCGCGCTGCATTCGCTGACCGTCGAGGAATTCACCTCCGCGCGCTGCCCGGGGCATCCCGCGCCGGACGAAGCGCAGCGCAAGCGCTTTATCACGCAGTTCGACGTGGTCGGCAATGCCGGCGTCGCCAAGGTGGTGCTGGAGTATCCGGAAGTCACCTTCACCGACTACATGACGCTGCTGCAGATCGACGACGCCTGGAAGATCGTCAACAAGACCTTCAGCGCGGCGCCGCGCGCGCAGGGCAAGTAAGCGTCGGGGCAGGCTGCCGGGCCTCAACCCGGCAGGACCGCCGTCGCTTCGATCTCGAACAACATATTGTCCAGCGCCAGGCGCGGCACCGGGATCAGCGTGCAGGCCGGCGCTGGTTTGTCGCCCCACATTTCGCGCAACGCCGCGCCGAAGGTGCGCAGGCGATCGTGCGAGTGGTCGACCACCAGCACCGTGAGCTTGGCCACATCGCCCACGTCGGCGCCCGCGGCTTGCAGCGCGATGCGCAGGTTCTGCATCGCGCGCGCAACCTGACGCGGAAAATCCGGCGCGAGCCCGCCGGCGGCATCCTCGCCGCCCTGCCCCGCCACGTACACGATGCGCGCGGGCCCCTGCACCACGGCCACGTGCGAATAGCCGTTGGGACGCGGGTCATACAGGCCCTCGGGATTGAGCAGGCTGAGCGAGGGATTGGCACGGGCAAGCGGCACCGGGGGCAGCGAGGGCGAGAAGGGGAACATGGTCAGTTGAGGAATGGCGAACAATGGAGCCGCCAGTATCAAACCTCCACTTAGCTTGAGGTCAAGCGCGGCCATGGTGGTAGCATGGGCATTCCTCCGGACCGACCGCTGCCTTCCCTTTGCCATGGCATCCGCGAACAAACCCACCACACCGCGCCGGCGCCGCCCCGCGCCCGCCGAGCAGCTGCTGTCGGTCGGCGAGGTCGCCGCGCGTACCGGCATCGCGGTGTCCGCTTTGCACTTCTATGAATCGCGCGGCCTGATCGCCAGCACCCGCAGCGGCGGCAACCAGCGCCGCTATGCGCGTGCCGTGCTGCGGCGCCTGGCCGTGATCCGCGTGGCGCAGCGCATGGGCCTGCCGCTGGCGGTGATCGCCGCGGCCATGCAGAAGCTGCCGGACGGACGCGCGCCTACCGTTGCCGACTGGCGCCGGCTGTCCGCGAGCTGGCGCGACGACCTCGATGAACGCATCCGCTCGCTGACGCAGCTGCGCGACCAGCTCGACGGCTGCATCGGCTGCGGCTGCCTGTCGCTGAAGGCGTGTCCGCTGCGCAATCCGCAGGACGCACTCGCGGGCGAAGGGCCGGGGCCGCATTTCCCCGGCACGGGGGAATGAGCGCCGCCGTTGTTCTTCCGGATTACCTGAACGTCTGCAGGTAGCCCAGCAGGTCTTCGATCTGCTGGTCGTTGCCGATGCCCCAGAAGCGCATCCTGGTGCCGGGCACGACCTTGCCCGGCGAGCGGATAAAGGCGCCCAGCGTGTCGCGCGACCACACCACTTTTGCTGTGCGCATCGCGTCGGAATACTGGTAGTCGCTGGTGCCGCCAGCCGGGCGGCCGAAGATGCCGTTCAGATGCGGACCAAAGCCCGCGCGCGCGTTGCGGCCAACATAGTGGCAAGAGGCGCAGCGCGCGGCGAAGAGTGCCTTGCCGGCCTGGATGTCAGGGGCGGCGCTGGCGGCGGTGGGGACGGCGGCGAGGCCGCTCAGGGCAAGAGCGAGAAATGCGGTACTGCGCATGAGGCTGAAAAGAAGGCGAAGCTCGGCGGTGGGACTGAATGATACAGGCCAGGGTCGACCTGGCCGGCCCCAGAGGGTTACACCCCGTCACACTTGCAACACTTCGCGCGGCCTATATTACGAGCCCGCCCCCTACAGTAAGGCCATGTCCAACGCCCCCTGGGAGGCAACCATGAAACGAATCGTCGCCATGGCAGTAGTCGGTGGTGCAATGCTTGCGGCCAGCGCCGGTGCCTATGCCGGTGTGAATATCGACATCGGCATCGGCGTGCCGGGCGTGGTGGTGGCCGAGCCAGCGCCGGTCTATCGCCCCGCCCCGGTCTATCGGGCGGCCCCGGTCTATGCGCCCGCACCGGTGTACGCGCCGGCGCCGGTGGCCTATGCGCCGCGCCCGGTGGTGGTCGCGCCCGTCCCGGTGCGCTATGACCGCTACGACGGCCGCGACTATCATCGCGCCTATCACCGCGAATACCGCCGCGAATGGCGCGAGCGCGAATGGGCCCGCCGCCACGGCTATGACGGCCCGGGCCGCGACGGCTACGGCCGCCGCTGGGACTGACGGCACTGGCATGCCTGGCTTGCCTTCCTGCACGGATTCGCAAGTCAGGCTAATCTGTCGGCACTGTCACAACGTGCCGTGGGCTGCGACGCTGCAGCCCGCCAGGAAAAGCCATGACCCAACCCTTGAGAATCGACTTCGTCTCCGATATCGCCTGCCCCTGGTGCGCCATCGGCCTGTCTTCGCTACGGCAGGCACTCCAGCGCCTTGGCGATGCGGTGGACGCCGAGATCGTCCTGCATCCCTTTGAACTGAACCCCGGCATGCAGCCAGAGGGCGAGGCGATCGTCGACTACCTCGGCAAGAAGTACGGACACACGCCGGCACAGATTGCCGAAACCCAGGCCATGATCCGCGAGCGCGGCGCCGGCGTGGGCTTTACCTTCGGCGAGCGCACCCGCGTCTACAACACCTTCGATGCGCATCGGCTGCTGCATTGGGCGGGCATCGAAGGCAAGCAGCTGCCGCTCAAGCTGGCGCTGCTGCGTGCCTACCATACGGACGGCAAGGATCCAAGCAATCGCGACGTGCTGGTCGAGGCTGCGCAATCGGTTGGCCTCGATGCCGCGCAGGCACGCAAGGTGCTGGAGAGCGATGACTATGCCGATGCAGTGCGTGCGGAAATACAGGAATACCAGCGCATGGGCATCCAGTCGGTTCCGTCCATCATCTTCAACAACCGCTATCTGGTTACCGGCGGACAGCCGGTGGAGGCTTTCGAACAGGCGATCCGGGAGATCGTGGCCGAGGCGCAGCAGCAGCCCGCGAACGGGTGAGCCAGCCTCGATCGCAGGGCGACACTTCAGTCGCCCTGCCGACGTTCCTCCCAGGACTCAAGGCATGACCGGTGGATGGTAAGGCAGCGTCGTGGCGAACGCCCACAGCATCAGCAGCACCAGCGGCGTGTGCACCAGCAACTGCGTGAAGGTGAAGCCGACCACATCCTTGGCCCGGATCCCCAGCACGCCGAGCAGCGGCAGCATCCAGAAGGGATTGATCAGGTTCGGCAGCGCCTCGGCCGCGTTGTAGACCTGTACCGCCCATCCCAGGTGGACCTGCAGTTCATTGGCCGCGTGCATCACGTACGGAGCCTCGATGATCCACTTGCCGCCGCCCGACGGCACGAAGAACCCGAGCACGGCCGAATACACGCCCATGACCGCGGAGAACGATTCGGTGGTCGCCATCGAGACAAAGGCCGACGCGAGATGATGGGATAGCGTCGCACCGTCGACGCCGGTCGCCTTGGTCAGGATGAAGGCGATACCGCCATACAGCGGAAACTGGATCAGCACGCCTGAGGTCGACGGCACCGACCTGGCCACCGCGCGCAGGAACCGCTTCGGGCGCCAGTTCAGCAACATGCCGAGCAGCAGGAACAGGAAGTTGTAGGTGTTCAGGTTGGAGATGGCGAGGATCGGGTCTTTTGCGGAAAACTCCTGGTAGAGCCAGCTTGCGCCCATCGCCACCAGCGCCAGCGTCAGTAGCGGGCTGTATTCCAGCCACTCGCCAGGGCGCGACGGCCGCGCGACGCCTTCGTCGGCATCGTTCAGGTCGACACCCATATCGGCCGCGGTGCGGGCCCGCTCCTCGGTGGGCGCAGAAAAATACGCGATCAGCAGTGACGCGACAATCAGCACGGCGGTCATCGCCATCGATTGCCACAGGAAGATCGTTTCAGCGAACGGGATCACCCCGGTGATATCCAGCAGCGACTTCGGCAGGCTGGCAGGATTTGCCTGTAGCTGCGCGGCCGAGGAACTGAGCCCTAGCGCCCACGTTGCGCCCATCCCCAGATAAGCCGCCGCGCTCGCGGCCCGATAATCCACGCGCAAGCCCCCACGCCGGGCGATCGCGCGCACCAGCAAGCCGCTGAAGATCAGGCTGATGGCCCAGTTGAGCAGCGACGTCAGCAGGCTGACCAGCGCCACGAACGCGACCGCGCCGCGGGCCGTGCGCGGCAGCGATGCCAGCCGCGCGATCAGCATCGACGCTGGCGGCGAGACCGCCACCACATAGCCGGCGATCGCCACCACGGCCATCTGCATCGTGAACGGGATCAGGCTCCAGAAGCCGTCACCGAATGCCTTCGCCACGGCCGGTGCAGGCGCCCCGACCAGCATGGCGCCGAGCGCCACCACCACGACGGCGATCGCGGCAAAGATGTAGGAATCCGGAAACCAGCGCTCTGACCAGTTCGTCACCCGTATGGCCAGGCTCTCCAGGCCACCTTGCTGCGGCTTGCCGGGATCGGCAAATGCCATCCTCGTTGTCTCTTTCATGCTGAACTCCTTGGCAGTTTCCTTGATCGTTCTAGTTATTTGCCACGGCTTCGAAACACATCGCCGCGGCGGCAAGATCTTCCAGGGCGGTACCGACAGCCTTGAAGACCGTAATCTCATCGTCTGAAACTCTTCCTGCGTGCCGAGCCCGGCAGAGACCGGCAAGGTCGCTACGGATATCTTCCCGGGCGATCACGCCATTGCCGAGCGGGGACAGCAGGTCGCCGGCCTTGGCTGCCGCCTCGTCCGTATCGACAAATACAGAGGTGCCCGCAAAGCAAGCGTCATCGGTTTCACGCATCGCTGGCGTAAAGCCACCGATCAGGTCGACATGGGTGCCGGGACGAAGGTACTCGCGACGGATCAGCGGTTCGGTCGAAAGCGTCGCCGCGCTGATGACGTCCACGGCGCAGGTGTCCGTATCGAGCCTGTCCACCACGTATGCGTCGAAGCCATCCCTGCAAAGCTGTTCGGCCAGCCGGCGGCCCTGGGCAGCATTGATGTCCCACACCCCGACCCGCGTGATCTGCCGAACGCTGCGCCAGGCATATGGCACCAGGCTGGCCACCCGGCCGGCGCCCAGCAAGAGCATGGATCTGGCGTCCTTGCGGCTCAGGAAGGAGGCGCCGAGCGCAGACGCGGCCGCGGTGCGCCGGGACGTGATCTCGTTGCCGTCGATCAGCGCCAGTGGCTCGCCGGTCTCCACGCTGTAGAGGATGTAGGTCGAGAACAGTCCCGGCAGCGAGCGCCCGGCGTTGCCGGGATAGATGGAGACAGTCTTGACCCCCAGGTATCCCTGCGACGGGCTCCAGGCCGGCATCAGCAGCAGCGTCCCCTGCTGGCCCTGCGCGGTGGTGACGGTATGGTTATGCCGCAGCGGCACCTCGCAGCCAGAGGCGAACGCTTCCTTGAGTGCATCAACAAGCCGGTCAAACGGGAGCGACGCGCGGGCGCTCTCTGCATCGATATTCAGCATGGCGTTATCGGGTCAGAAGTAGAAAGGGAATCAGGCATCGATCACCAGGTCACTGGCCGGCACGGCCTGGCACGCGAGACAAACACCGGGGTCATCGGGTACCTCGCCTTGCAAGTGGTGCGCCGACCCGGAAACGATCCTGACGGCACAGCTTTCGCATTGCCCGACGCGGCACCCGCTGGGCAAGCGCACGCCACGCGCCTCGGCAAAGCCGAGCAGAGCGCCGTCCTCGGAACGCCATTGGTGGATGACCCCCGACTTGCGGAAACGCACCTGGAATGCCTGTCCGTGCTCGATTTTCGCGACGGCCGGAGAGCGAAAGATCTCCTTGTGGATATCGAAGCGCGGCACGCCCCTGGCGGCAATGCCCTCGGCGAAGGCAGTCATCATCGGGACCGGGCCGCACATATAGATCAGCGGGCGCAAGGCGAGCAGCGCTTGCGGGACCGCGTCGGCGGATACGCGCCCATGCACGTGAAAGTCGCGCCCCGCGATGTCCCCGTAAGCCGGCGCATCGTAGTAGTTGACCACGGACAGCGTGGGGATCGCCGCTTCCAGTTCACGAATCCTGCGCTTGAAGGCGTGCGTCGCACCGCTCTGGTTCGCATAGAGCAGCAGGATCCTGGGCGGCTCGGGCTGGCCGGCCAATGACTCCAGCAAGTTGATGAAAGGCGTGATGCCGATGCCGCCGGCAAGCAGCACAAGGGGCCGCGCGGTATGGGTCGGCATGACAAAGGTGCCGCCGGGCGCGCGCAGTTCGACGACGTCGCCGACTGCGAGCTGTTGGTTGATGAACGATGAGGCGCGGCCGGACACCAGTTCACCATTGGCGAGTCGCGCCACTGCCTGTCGCACCGAGATCGAATAGCACTGGCGGTCAGCCATGATGGCGGGTCCGGTCAGCGAGTAGGACCGGATCACCTCCTGCCGCCCGCCGCCGATGAAGAATCGGATGGTCGCGTGCTGGCCCGGCAGAAAGTCGGGCAGGCGGCCGCCATCGGTGGGCGCCATGTACACCGACGTGACATCGGCGGCTTCCTTGCGCAGCGCCACCACGCGGAAGGCGCGAAAGCCTTCCCACGGCCGGCGCCGGATATCGAAAGCGGTTTCGCGCTCGATGCTGCAGCGATAGGCGCGCAACGGCGACGAGCCGCTGACCGGATCCTGGCGCTGCGCGTCGATCAGCGCGTTGAAGTTGGCACTGTCCGCGCCACGCACGGCGAGCGGTGCTTGCCCCATCGCGTCGCAGCGTTGCCACCAGCCGTACTCGCCTACCAGCACGGCGGGATGCAGGCCCGGATCGATGCGTGCCGTGAACAACGCACTGCCGCCCGGCGTCGAGACGCGTACGGGGTCGCCGCTGCGGATGTCCCGTGCCGCGGCGGCTTCCCTGGAGATGTCGAGCCGCGGCAGCATCGCCTTGCGCCGCAAAGACGCGACCCCGCGCTGCTGGCTGTGGCAGTAGTAGCCATTCTTTGCCGACGTCAACAAATAGGGGAACGCAGATTGCGCGGCATCTCCCTGTTCAACCGAAGTTTCCTGGTAGCCGGGCAAAGGCGAATAGCCATGCGCGAGCAGCCGTTCGGAGTACAGCTCGACCAGGCCTGTCGGCGTATTGAAAGGCCTGGCGGATTTGCCCATGCGGTATTTCATCTCGGTGTCCTCGACCGGGATGCGAACCCCTTCCGGCTTGTGGCGAAGCGCTGCCACGGTCAGTCCCATCGGCGCGAGCATGTAGTCCCAGCCGGCTTCCAGGCTTGCGCCGAAGAAGGCTTCCTGCAGCCCGATGCGCGCCGCCAGCGCAAACACGATCTCGTTGTCCGAGCGCGCCTCGCCGCGCGGCGGGACCATGCGCTGGCGCAACTGCACCAACTGCTCAGCCTCGGCAGAAACCTCGAAGCCGATGCGCAGCCCCTCGCGTTCCCATGGCGTGCTCACGGGCAGCAGGATGTCCGCATACTTTGCGCTCGGGTTCTCGAAGAGATCGCAATGCACGTAGAACGGCAGCGCGCGCAGTGCCCGCTCACCCATTGCCACATCCGGCTGCGAGAGCAGCGGATTCGTGCCGAACGCAATCAGCGTCGTCACCGCATAGGGCTTCTTGTCGGTGATGGCGCGATACAGGTCGCGCGCGGTGATCCAGCCCTGCGCGGGCGGCCCCAGCGGGCGTTCGGACAATCCCAGGGCCTTGCGCCCCTGCTCCGGACTCAGCAGATCCAGGCGGCTCACCGCATTGAACGGCGGCTTCTGGTAGATGCGGTTGCCACCGCGCCGGTCGAAGCTGCCTGTCAGCGCGTAGAGGCAGGCAATCGCTCGCTCGGTCTGCGTGGCGTTCTCATGCTGGCCGACGCCGGACCAGGCGTGATAGGCAACGCGCGGTGCCGCGCCGATCATGCTCGCGGCATGGCGGATATCGCCCTCCGGAATCCACGTCAGCCGGGCCGCGCGATCGGCGGGATAGCGCGCGCATTCCGCCGCATAGAGCTCGAACGCCGGTTGGCACAGCAGCGTGGCCTGGTCATGGCGATCGGCAACGGTCACCTCAAAGGTTCCGCGCAGCGCGATGCGGTCGGGATCATGGCACTGGCCGCCCGCCGGCACGGCCATGCGCTGGTGGGCGTCCCAGACGACAAAGGCGTCTGCCTGCCCGAGACCGATGTCGCGCCCGCGCAGCAAGGCGCCATTGTCCTTGCGTACCAGCAGCGGACCGTTGGTCCATTGCCGCACGAAATCGATATCGAAGGCATTGGCCTCGATCAGCAGGTTGGCCAATGCCATGGCCAGTGCGGCGTCGCTGCCAGGTTTCACGCGCAGCCATTGATCGGCTTCTTCCGCCAGCCCGGTCTGCCGCGGATCGACCACGATCAGCCTGGCGCCGGCGGCCCGTCCGGCGCCGATCGCCTCTGCCTGCGACAGCCACGTGTTGGCGGGATTGTGTCCCCACAGAAGGATCAGTTCGGCATTGCGGTAATCCGCCGTCGGCATCCCGCAGCCAAAGGTAAAGGCATGCGCGAAGTCCTTGTGCCAGTTGCAGATCTCGGTCGCGTAGCAGATGTTGGGGCTGCCATAGAGGCGGACGAAACGCTCGATCCAGTCGATGCTGTCCGACAGCGCCGTGCCACTGGGCGTTGTCACGGCGAAGGCAACCGACTCCGCACCCAGCGTGGTGCGCGCCTCAATCAGGCGCGCCGCGATCTGAGCGAGCGCCTCCTCCCATGAAATGCGCACCCACCCTGGATCCGCTGCGTCTTTTGGGTTCGTCCTGCGCATCGGGTGCAACAGCCGCTCGGCGCTGTGCACGAGTTCGGGCGCTGCCTTTCCCTTGAGGCACATCGCCTTGCCCGTGGGGTGTTCGCCATCCGGGCGGACCGCAACGAGGGTGTCTCCCTTCACGACATTGATCGTTCCGCAGCGGGAACGACACAGCGTGCAAAAACCCTTCTTTTCGACTTCGCTCATCGCCACTTCCAGCAACTTGTATTCGTGCTGGATGCTAGCTAGCATGGGGCGATATAGCTAATTCATAGTTCTGACATTGCAATATCGGAAAAATCGATGCTCCCAACCTTGAAACAGATACAGCACTTTGTGGCAATTGCTGAGACGGGCCAGGTGTCGCGAGCGGCGCAACGCTGCAATGTTTCGCAATCGTCCATGACCGCCTCACTCAAGGGATTGGAAGACGTCGTAGGCGCCCCGCTGTTCTCCCGGCACGCTGCCGGCGTAAAGCTGACCGCGGCCGGCATCCGCTTCCTGCGGCATGCCCAGCAGATCGAGGCGGCGGTACGGGATGCCGTCAGCGCTGCGGCGGTGACCCCCAGCACGGTAGCAGGCGCCATCCGCCTCGGTGTCACCGAGACCATCACGGCGTACGTGCTGCCCAAGCTGCTGCCGGCGCTTGAACAAAAGTTTCCGCTACTCGAGCTCGAAATCCTGGAAAGGCCTCGCGGCGATATCGAGGCCGATATCCAGGCCGGCAAGCTCGACCTGGCATTGCTGCTGGTTTCCAACCTGCCGGAGATGCATCACATCGGCTGCGAAACCCTGCTTCGGTCGCCGCGGCAACTCTGGGGCCATCCTGACCATCCCCTGATGCAACTCGAGCAGATCAGCCTGACGGACGTGGCGCGGCACGACTACATACTGCTCGACATGGACGAGCATATTGCCACCGTGATCAAGTACTGGGGGCAGTACGGGCTCACGCCGAGCGTCCGCCTGCAAAGCTGCTCGATCGAAGCCGTCCGCAGCCTGGTAGCGGCGGGACGCGGCGTCTCCATCCTGTCCGACCTGGTCTACCGGCCGTGGTCACTGGAGGGCCAGCGCATCCTGCGCCGCAGCCTTTCCGACCGGGTCCCATCCATGGACGTCGGCCTGATCTGGAGACTCGATCCAGGACCTGACGAGCATACGCATGCGCTGCGGGAGTACCTGAGGATCGCGCTGCTGGAGACCATGCGCTAGACGTGTTGGCAAAAAAACAGCCCGCCGCGTACCCCCGGCGGGCCAAGCACTGCTTCTCGTTAAACCGGACTTCAGCGAGCCGCCGTCTTCATCCGCGCCGGCACCGCATCCGCCGCCACCGGCGTACGATTCGCCAGCCCCAGCACCACCTGCCAGGCAAACGACACCGCCCCGACGATAAACACCACGTCGCCGAAGGTGCGCACCCAGCGCAGCGTCTGCAGGATGGGCTGCTGCATGAATTCCTCACTGCGCGCGTACCAGGTGCCATGCTCCACGCTGGCCAGGAACTGGATGATGCCGACCGGCAGCAGGCTGGTGCCGATCATCAGCACCAGGCCGGCGTTCAGGCCCCAGAATGCAGTCTTCATCAGCGCGGGGCTCAACCGGTAGGCCGGGCGCACGTAGCGCAGCACCAGCAGCGTGAAGCCCAGCGCCAGGAAGCCGTACACCCCGAACAGCGCAGCGTGCGCGTGGACCGGCGTGGTGTTCTGGCCCTGGATGTAATACAGCGCGATCGGCGGGTTGATCATGAAGCCGAACACCCCGGCGCCCAGCATGTTCCAGAACGCGACCGCGACAAAGCACATCAGCGGCCACTTCAGGTCTGCCATCCACGGCGCGCGCTGCTTCAGGCTCCAGTTCTCCCAGGCCTCATGGCCCAGCACGATCAGCGGCACCACCTCCAGCGCGCTGAAGGCGGCGCCCACTGCCATCACCGGCGTGGTAGTGCCGGCAAAGTAGAGGTGGTGGAACGTGCCGGGAATGCCGCCCAGCATGAACAGCGAGGCCGATGCCAGGCTTGCCGCGGTCGCCATCGGGCGCGACACCAGCCCCAGCGTAGAGAAGATGAAGGCCAGCGCCGTGGTGGCAAAGACCTCGAAGAAGCCTTCCACCCACAGGTGCACCACCCACCAGCGCCAGTACTCCATCACCGTCAGGCTGGTGCGCTCGCCGTAGGCCAGGCCCGCGCCGTAGAACAGGCCGATCGCCACCACCGACGAAGTCAGCAGCGCCAGCAGGTTGCGGTCGGTGCCGCGCGCACGCAGCGCCGGCAGGATGCCGCGCATCATCAGCACCAGCCAGATCAGGATGCCGGCGAACTTGCCGATCTGCCACAGGCGGCCCAGGTCGACATACTCATAGCCCTGGTGACCCAGCCAGAAGTTCAGGTGTGCCGGCAGCTTCTGCGCGATCGCCAGGTAGTTGCCGGTGAACGAGCCCACCACCACGACCACCAGTGCCCAGAACAGGATGTCCACGCCCAGGCGCTGGTACTTCGGGTCCTTGCCGCCGTTGATCAGCGGCGCGAGGAACAGGCCCGCGGCCAGGAAGCCGGTGGCGATCCAGAACAGCGCGCTCTGGATATGCCAGGTGCGCACCAGTGCGTACGGGAACCACTGCGACACATCGATGCCGTAGAACTTCTGGCCTTCGACGGTGTAATGCGCGGTAAAGCCGCCCAGCAACACCTGGAACACGAACAGCGCCACCACCAGGAACAGGTACTTGCCGAGCGCGCGCTGCGACGGCGTCAGCGCCACGGACAGCAGCGGGTCGCGCGCCGGTGCCTGCGGCGGCGCTTCTTCCTTGCCGCGCAGGAAGGCCCACGCCCACACCAGGAAGCCGACACCGGCCAGCAGCACCACCACGCTGATCACCGACCACACCACGTTCTCGCTGGTGGGCTGGTTGCCGATCAGCGGCTCGTGCGGCCAGTTGTTGGTGTAGGTGGCCTCATGCCCCGGGCGCGCGGTCGATGCCGCCCACGCGGTCCAGAAGAAGAACTGCGTCAGTTGCTCGCGCCGTTCGGCGCTGGGCAGCGTGTTCTCCTTCATCGCATAGTGCTCGCGCGTGGTGTGCAGCGCCGGCGCGTCGGAGAAGAGCTTGTCGTAGTAGGCCGCGGTGTTGGCGATGGCCTGCGCGCGGCGCTTGGACACGGTCAGCACATTCGTGTCCGGATCGGTGGCATTGCCGCGGTATTCAGTCCGTAGCTGTTCGCGCAGCGCGCCTTGTTCAGGCGCGGTGAGCTTCGCGTAAGGACGGCCGTAGGCGTCCTGTGCGGCCAGGTCCAGCCACGCGGTCAGCTCGCGGTGCAGCCAGTCGGCGGTCCAGTCCGGCGCCTGGTAGGCGCCGTGGCCCCAGATCGAGCCGAGCTGCATGCCGCCCACGGACTGCCATGCGGTCTGGCCGTCGAGGATGTCGTCGCCGGTAAAGAGCGTGCGCCCGTCGGCCACGACAACCTTGGCCGGAATTGGCGGGGCCTGCCGGTACACCTCGACGCCGTAGTAGCCGAGCAGGGAGAACGTGACCGCCAGCACGGCGATCAACAGGAACCAGAGTCTGCGGTAAGAGCCCATGATGCTAAGTCGTTGGTTGTGGTTGCGTGCGGGCCGGTTCAGGCGTGCGCCGAGCAGGAGCACGCGGGCGTAGCAGACGCGGCGGGCGCTACTGCAATCTCGAACAGCACGTTGTTTTCCAGGTGGATGTGTTCCATCAGGTCTTCGCGCAGCGTGCGCAGGCCCAGGTAGAGCGCGCGCCAGGTATTGCAGGCCGCGCGCGGCAGCGTGATGTCGTTGGTCAGTGCAGCCAGGCGCTGCAGCGCCTGGCCGTGGTCGTCATGCTCCGCGCGCATTACCGCAATCGGCCGCCCGGCGGCGGTATGCATCCCGCGCGACAGCATCGGGAACAGCACCTGCTCTTCCTTCTGCATATGGGTTTCCAGCTCGCCGAGCATCCCGGTCAGGTGGTCGGCCAGGCCGAGCGGGCAATCGGGCCGGTCGCCATGGACCTGCTCGACGCGGCGCGCCAGGCGGATCAGCTCGGGCAGTTGCTCGCGGTGGCGCGCATGGAAGCGCGTGAGGATGTGTGCGATCAACGCGGCCGGCGCGGCGGTATTCCAGTCGTCTGCGGCGGGTTGGGCCTCGTCCTGCAGCGCGCGCAGCTGCGCTTCGATAGCGTCGATGGCGGCGGCGTCGAGGCCTGTTTGCTGCGCGGCGGCGCGCAGCGTCTGCTTGCCTCCGCAGCAGAAGTCCAGCGCGTAGTCGTGGAAGATCCGCGTCGCACCCGGAATGCGGCGGGCGAGCAGGCCGAGGGATTGGTCTTGCAGAGTCATGAAGTTTCTCCGGTGGGGAAAGTTACGGCTGCATGACTTACGCGAGGAGCGTGCCCGAAAAAAACCTATCCGGATCAATGACTTGCACCACACAAGGTCAAAAATACCCTATACTTCGCGCGGTACTTATGACCCGACAGGTATTTTTCACCATGCTACCGAGCGCAATGTATCCCGACCTGCTGGCCGACCTCGTCGCCGACCTGCCGCAAGCGGTTCGCCTGCAGCGCCTGGTCAGCGTCCTGCGTACCCATTTCCGTTGCGGCGCGGTGGCGCTGCTGCGGCTGGAGGAAGACCACCTGCGCCCGGTCGCCGTCGACGGCCTGGTACGCGATGCGCTGGGCCGGCGCTTTGCCGTGGGCCTGCATCCGCGCCTGGCGGCGATCCTGGCGCGGCGCGGCGTGACCTGCTTCCACCACGACAGCATGCTGCCCGACCCGTACGACGGCCTGATCGACGAGCGCGTGGGCGAGCCGCTGCCCGTGCACGACTGCATGGGCACCAGCCTGGAAGTGGACGGCCAGCCGTGGGGTGCTCTGACGCTGGATGCGCTGACGGTAGGCACCTTCGATACCGCCGCGCAGGCCGAGCTGCAGCGGCTGACGGTGATCGTCGAAGCGGCGATCCGCACCACGCGGCTGGAGGCCGAAATCCGCGCGCTGCAACTCGCGCGCGGCACCCAGGCCACCGATGAGGGCGCAGCCGGCAACGGCGAAATCACCAGCGAGATCGTCGGCCAGAGCGAAGCCATCGCCAACCTGCTGCATGAGCTCGAAGTGGTGGCCGATACCGAACTGCCGGTGCTGCTGCTGGGCGAGACCGGCGTCGGCAAGGAGCTGTTCGCGCACCGGCTGCACCGTCAGTCGCGCCGGCGCGCGCAGCCGCTGGTGCATGTCAACTGCGCGGCATTGCCCGAGTCCCTGGCCGAAAGCGAGCTCTTCGGCCACGCTCGCGGGGCGTTCTCCGGCGCCACCGGCGAACGCCCCGGCCGCTTCGAAGCCGCCGACGGCGGCACCCTGTTCCTCGATGAAGTGGGCGAACTGCCGCTGGCGATCCAGGCCAAGCTGCTGCGCACGCTGCAGAACGGGGAGATCCAGCGCCTGGGCTCCGACCGCCCGCGCCGCGTCAACGTGCGCGTGATCGCCGCCACCAACCGCAACCTGCGCGAGCACGTGCGCGACGGCTCCTTCCGCGCCGATCTCTATCACCGCCTCTCGGTCTACCCGATCCCCATCCCGCCGCTGCGCGAGCGCGGCAACGACGTGCTGCTGCTGGCCGGGCGCTTTCTCGAACTGAACCGCGCGCGCCTCGGCCTGCGCAGCCTGCGGCTCTCAGCCGCCGCGCAGGATGCGCTGCGGCGCTACCGCTGGCCCGGCAACGTGCGCGAGCTGGAACACGTGATCAGCCGGGCCGCGTTGCGCGCGGTCAGCCGCGGCGCGGACCGCAATGACATCGTGACGCTGGAAGCGGAGCTGCTGGACCTGGATGGCCTGGAATCCCCTGCGCCGCGCATGGCTGACAGCGGCATGACACGTGGCTTTACCTTCCCGACCACACTGGTCGCGGGCACAACCCTGCGCGACGCGGTGGAGCAAACCCAGCGGGCCTGCATCGAGCAGGCGCTGCAGGTCCATCAAGGCAGTTGGGCACAGGCGGCGCGGCAGCTTGGGGTGGATGCCAGCAATCTGCACAAGCTGGCGAAGCGGTTGGGGTGTAAGTGAAGCACCAGGCAAGCGGCGGCGACCGTGCGCTCAATTTTCCGCCTGCATTGCATACTGCCATCGCGCCCTCGGCATCTCTGTCATGGCGATGACAAGGGTTAGCGCTTAAGCTACTCATCGTGTCTGCTTCAAACGCTGCGCGCGCAGCGTGCCGCAACGGTATCCGCCACCTGAGCTGCTTCCGCCTTGCCCGCCCCCTGCATCGCGGCCCAACCGGAGATTCCCCTAATGATGTTCGCAACCCAAGCCTTCTGGCCGCAACCCTTCTGGCCGTTCCCGGCGTTCTTCTCCGGCGTGCACCAGTTCGATGCGATGCAGTCCGACCTGGCGGAAAACCTGCGCCGGATGACGGAGCTCAACCTTGAGTTCGCCCGTTCCATGTTCGAGGAATTGCGGCTCGATGCCATCGCCGTGATCGTGGTGCAGGACCCGGAGGAGCTGTACGCGCGCGAGATCGCCAGCGAGCTGCCCCTGCTGGGCGGGCCGCTGCACTACGCTTCGGCCATGCTGGAGCTGATGGCGCGGGCGCAGCAGAAGTGGATCGATGGCTGGGGCCACCTGCTGATGCGGGGCCCATTCCCCGACTGGACGGTCGGACAGGCCGGCGTGACCGATGTGCCGTTCTGGTCGATCCGCGAGACGCCGCGGCCGCCGCCCCCCGCGGGCTGACGCAGGCCGATCACACCGTCACCACGATCTTGCCGAACTGTTGGTTGGACTCCAGGTAGCGGTGCGCCTCGACAATCTGGTCGAAGGGAAAGGTCCTGGCGATGACCGGCCGCAGTGCGCCGCGTGCCAGCCCGTCCAGGATAAAGGCCTTGGCCGCGGCCAGCCTTCCGGATCGCCCAGGATTTCGTGGACGAGATAGCCGCGCAGCGTCAGTGACTTGCTCAGCGCGGCAAACAGCGGGAATGGCGTCAGCTCCGGGCTCAGGATGCCACCGCGCGACATCGCCGCCGCCAGCGCTTCGAAGATCGGGCCGCCGATCGGATCCAGCACCACTCTTACACCTTGCGGCCCCGCAATCTCCCGCAGCCGCGCGGCCAGGTCCTCCTCCCCTGCAGCCACCACATGCGCGGCGCCGTACGCCAGCAGGGCCTGCCGCTTGGCGGAGCTGCGCGTGACCGCGACCGGGATGGCGCCGGCCAGGTTGGCGATCTGGATCGCGGCCAGGCCCACGCTGCTTGAGGCGGCAGTCACGACGACGTAGTCGCCCTTGCCGAGGCGGGCAATGTCGATCAGCGCGCCGTAGGCAGTCAGGTACGGCATCCACAGGGCCGCCGCGGCTTCCCAGCTCAGCGACGGCGGATGCCTGACCACGAGCGCGGCAGGAAACGTGACAAGCTCGCCGTAGGCCGGCCAGCGCACCATCGACACCGGCGGCACGACGCTTACCGCGTCGCCCGGCGCCAGCCCTTCGACACCCGTCCCGACCGATTCCACCACGCCGGCCGCCTCCAGCCCGAGGCCGGACGGAAGCGTCGGCGTCTCGATATAACTGCCGGCGCGCAGCAGCGCCTCGGCCCGGTTCAGGCCCAGCGCCCTGACGCGGATTCGGACCTCGCCCTGTGCCGGTGACGGCACATCGACATGCTCGATGCGCAGCACCTCCGGGCCTCCATGCTGGTGAAAACGGACAACGCGTGCCATGGCCTCGACTCAAAAATAAGGGAATCGCTATGCCAGCGCCATAAAGTCGGATAAATCGCGCAAAAACCAGAACACTAAAAACCAGGAGTTTCCAATATGGATCGTCTGACGAGCATGGCGGTCTTCGTCAAGGCGGTCGACCTGGGCTCGTTCTCGGCGGCCGCCGACGCGCTGGCGCTGTCCGGTCCCATGGTCGGCAAGCACGTGCGCTTTCTCGAAGACCGCCTGGGCGTGCGCCTCCTCACCCGCACCACGCGCCGGCAGAACCTGACGGAGTTCGGCCGCGCCTACTATGAGCGCTGCCGGGCCATCCTGGCCGAGAACGATGCCGCCGACGCCCTCGCCGCCGACCAGCTGGACGAGCCGCGCGGCCGGCTGCGCGTGACCATGCCCGTGCATTTCGGGCGGCGCTGCGTGGCGCCGGTGCTGATGGCGCTGGCGCGGCAGTATCCGGCGCTGGAGCTCGACCTGTCGTTCAGCGACCGCTTCTCCGACCTGGTCGAGGACGGCTACGACCTGGCCATCCGCACCGGCGAGCTGGGGGACAAGGCCGGCGTGGTGGCCCGCCGCGTCGCGCGCCAGCGCATGGTGGTCTCCGCCTCGCCCGACTACCTTGCGCGGCATGGGCAGCCGGCGCGCCCGGAGGAGCTGGGCGGCCATCAAGGCATCCTGTACCGGCGCTCGGGACAGATCCGCCCATGGCTGTTCCCCCGCGATGGCGAGCCGCCGCTTGCGCTGACGCCATCGAACCGCCTGCGGCTGGACGACCTCGACGCCATCGCCGACGCCGCGGTGGCGGGCATGGGGCTGGCCTGGCTGCCGTACTGGCTGGTGCGCGAACGCGTGCAGGCCGGGGCGCTGGTGCAGTTGTTCCCGGACCAGCCGGCGTTTCTCTACGATGCCTATGCGCTGTGGCTGCAGACTCCGCACCTGCCGCGCAAGGTCCGGCTGGCCGTCGATGCGCTGGCCGAGGCCCTGCCGGGCTATATGTCGTGAACAGCGACGATCGTGGCGATTCCCGATGGCGATCAAACCGGCGCGCCGGGTATCATGCGGGCTGATGAAAAAGCGAACCCCATATGCCGGCGTCACAGCCAGGCACCGAGCCGGAACGGCCAGCCCTGAAGGTGTCCATAAAGCGGCCCATGATGCGACCTGCAACGTGCCCGCCACCCTCACCCCCGGCACCAACGCATAGGTCATCGCTCCCGGACGCGCTCCGCCTCCATGCCTTCTTACCCCCTGGTTCTCCTGCTCACCATCGCTGTCCTCTGCAGCATCGGCATGGTCATTGCCACCTGGCCGCGGCGCGACGATCCCACCGTCCAGGCATTCCTGGTGCTGGCCGGCGGCGTGGTGATCTGGAGCGGCGGGCGCCTGCTCGAGATCAGCTCGACCGACCTGCCGGGACGCATCCTGTGGGCCAAGGTGCAGTACGTGGGGATCGTGGCCGTGCCGTTCGGCTGGCTGGTGGCGATGGTGCACCTTAGCCGCCCGCGCTATGTGGTGCCATGGTCCCGGCTGTGGCTGCCGGTGCTGGCCGCGGTGGTGACCGTGGCGCTGGTCTTCACCAATGAACGCCACCACCTGATCTGGCAGCGCATCACGCTGATGCCGCCCGGCGTCGCGCCCGGCGCGGTGTTCGAGCACGGCCCGGGCTATATCGTCGCGGCCGCGTGGTCCTACGGATTACTTGCGCTGAGCGTGTATTTCCTGGTCACCGCGGAAGTGCCCAGCGAGGCCCTGTCGCGCCGCGGCCGCGCCATCCTGGCCATGGGCCTGGCGTTACCGCTGCTGGCGCATATCGCCTATCTGAAGCGCTGGACCGGTCCGCTCGGCGGCGACCTGACGCCGGCGACGTTTTCGCTGATGGCCGTGCTGGTGTGGTTCTGCGCGCTGCGCACCCACCTTGACGATATTGGCCACTATGCCCGGCTGCGCGTATTCGATGCGCTGGGCGAAGGCTGCGTGATCGTCGACGGCCACGGCGCGGTCGTGGAATTCAACCCGGCCGCGGCGCAGCTATGGCCGCAGCTGCGCCGCGGCAGTCCCGTGCCGGCGGGCTGGGAGGCAGCGCTGCAGCGGGCCGGCGAGGCAACGAAGAACGCCGCCGCCACGCCCTTCGTGCCGGCAGGCGCGCCGTTCGAGCTGACGGCGGAACGCGTCGCGCGGCTGGACGGCAGGCAGATCGGCAGCCTGGTGTTCATGCGCGACATCAGCCGGTTCCAGTCGCGCGAGCTGGCCCTGACCGCGCAGCTCGGGCAGACCGAGGAACAGCTGTGGCAGATGCAGGCCGACCTCGATATCGATGCGCTGACCGGCATCCCCAACCGGCGCTACTTCCAGCGCGAGTCGACCGCCGCCGTGACCCGCGCGTGCGAGCGCAACCAGCCGCTGGGCTTGCTGATTCTCGACGTGGACCTGTTCAAGCAGTACAACGACCTGCACGGCCACGTAGCCGGTGATGACTGCCTGCGCCAGATTGCCACCGCCCTGACCCGCACGCTCACCGGCGCGCAGTTCTGCTCCCGGCTCGGCGGCGAGGAATTCGCCGTGGTGCTGCCCGACGCGTCGCGAGAAGAAACCCGCACCGTCGCCCGGAGCATGGTGGCAACGGTGCGCAAGCTCGGCATCGCGCACAACGGCACGCCGGTCCAGCCGGTGGTTACCATCAGCGTCGGCGCGGTGTGCACCGTGCCGGACGCGCCGCGCCTGGAGCCGCTGCTGCAGCGCGCCGACAGCGCGATGTATCGCGCCAAGCGGGCGGGGCGCAACCGCTTCATGCTGGATGGCGACGCCTAACGGGCGGTGGCCTCTTGCCGCCCCGCCATCGCCCCCTGCAACGCCACCAGCCGTGCCGCGGCCCGGCTGACCCATTCCGGGCGTGGCGCCGCGTCCAGCCAGTACTTGACCTCGAGTCCCAGCGCCGTATCGCCGCTGATCACCAGCTTGCGCTGGAAGAACAGCGTGTCGGTATCCGCCTCGCCCCCGAGCAGGCGCAGGTAGTCCACCGTGCAGGCCCGCAGCGTCAAGGCCGGCGCGGCCCCATCGGCCGCGGCGGTATGGAAGCGTCCGCCGTCGCAACGGAACGGCACCTCCAGCCCCAGGTCCTGCACCGTCAGCAGGAAGGCATGCCCGTCCAGCGCTGCGGGCGGCTCCAGCCACCCGGCACGCCGCGCCAGCTCAAGCGCGGCCACCAGCGGCAGCGCGCGCGCACGCGCCGGCATGCGCCGGTGCATGCCGGCCATCAGCTTGTGCAGTGCGCTCATGACCGTGCCTCCCATACGATGCCTGCTGCACCGTGCCAGTAGCCGTTGCAGCGCTGTGCACCCGCCGGGGTGATACCGCTCGGTGCAGGCGCCTGCCTCCCCGCGCGAATCGCCGCGAGTTGCTGCACCACCTCCAGCGTGCCGCCCGAATGCGGGCTGATGCGCAGCATGTCCACGCCCATCCGCGCCATGGCCAACGTCTCGCCGCACAGGTCCAGGCAGGTGGCGCTCTGCGTCTGCACGCCGTTGAGCGTAAAGAACCCCTGCCCTTCGCCGGTGGCGGCCACCAGTCCGTCCGGGTAGTCCATGCAGCGGAACTCGCAGCTGTCCTTGCGCAGCCGGTGATGGCGCGCGGTAAAGCAGCGCGCCGAGAAGGCCAGCGGCATGCGGCCCCAGACAAAGGCTTCGATGCGGGTGGCGGCGGGCCGCGCCGAGGCCAGCGCGCCCAGCGTGCGGGCGTCCATCTCCACCGGCGCGACGCAGCCCACTGCGCCCAGGCCCGCCAGCCACGCCAGCGTATCGGCGTGATAGACGTTCAGGTGCGGGCCACCGATGAAAGGCCGGCCCGCCATGCAGCGCACCGCGCCGAGATCGTTGGCCTCGACCAGGTAGTCATGCTGCGCGCAGGCGCGGCGCATCCAGGCGATATCGGTATCGGACTCCACCAGCACCGGCGTGGACAGCACCACCTCCTTGCCGGCGTCGCGCAGCATCCGGGCGATTTCCAGCCATTGCGCGTGGCGCACTTCGTGGCGGCGCGTGCAGACGGTTTCGCCGAGGTAGACGCGGTCCACCGGCGCGTCGGCGACGGATGCATAGAACTGCATCACGGTCTCGCGCGGCCAGTAGTACAGCGGCTGGCCCAGCGCGATGCCGAAGGATGGCAACGCGGCGGCGGCGTCGGCGTCGGCGTCGGCTTGCACGGTTTGCGGCGAAACGGCCGCGGCGGTTTGTGGCATGAGTGGCTCCATCGCGGCAGGGAGGACCGGATATGGGCAGTTGAACGGGAAATCCCCTTCCATGGCGCTCACCGCCATGGCCGGTCGTAGGCGCCCTGCGTGACCTGGTCGCCTTCGGCGTGGCGGCCCAGCGTGCTCTGCCATTCCTGGCGCGGTGCAAAGCGCGCGGGATCGGCGCAGGCGGCGTCGATGGCCGCGCGCAGCACGCCGACCACGTCGCCCACGTAGCGCGGGCTGCGCTGGCGGCCTTCGATCTTGATCGCGGCAATGCCCATATCGATCAGCGACGGCAGCAGCGACAGCGCATTGAGGCTGGTGGGCTCTTCCAGCACGTAGCCGCGCTCGCCCTCGACCTCGAAGCGCCCCTTGCACAGCGTGGGATAGCCGGCGGGCTCGCCGGGCGCATAGCTGTCGATCAGGATGCCCGACAGCCGCGCGTGCATGGTGCCGTCCTGCTCGGTCCAGCGCACCGCGTGCGCGGGCGAGCAGACGCCCTTGTTGTTGGGCGAATCGCCGGTGGCATAGGACGACAGCAGGCAGCGCCCCTCAGCCATCACGCACAGGCTGCCGAAGCCGAACACCTCCAGCTCCACGCTGGTCTGGCGCGCCAGCTTGCCGATCTGCGCCAGCGACAGCACGCGCGGCAGCACCACGCGGCGGATATTGAAGCGCTCGCGCATCAGCTCGATGGCATCGGCGTGCGTGGCCGAGCCCTGCACCGACAGGTGCAGGCGCAGCCCGGGATGGCGCTCGCAGGCGTAGCCCATCAGCCCCGCGTCGGCCATGATCACCGCATCGGCGCCCAGCTCCGCCGCGGCATCCACGGCGCGATGCCACTGCGCCACCGCGCCCATCTGCGCAAAGGTGTTGATGGCGAACAGCACCTCGGCGCCGCGCGCGTGGGCTTCGGCAACGCCGGTGCGGATGTCGGCCTCGGTAAAGTTCAGGCCGCCGAAATTGCGCGCATTGGTGGCATCGCGCAGGCCCAGGTAGACCGCGTCGGCGCCGTGCTGCAGCGCCACGCGCAGCGCCGCGAGCGAACCGGCGGGCGCGACCAGCTGGGGCCGGCGCGGCGCGGCTGCGCCATCGGGCAAGGCTGGGGAAGCAGGTGTCATGAGAGATGGGGCGCCAGTGATGGCGCAGGATGCAGGACAGCGGCTGATGCTAGCCAAGCGTCCGCGGCAAGGGCTTGATCGCGCGCAAACTGGCACCAACGGCACCCGGCCCGCGCGTGCGTATGCCGGTTGGCGTAGGCCGGTGGCAGGGCACTCCCGCGCGCTTGACCTGCGGCAAACGCGGGCCGGCAACGCTGTGCCACGCTTCGGCAGTCATCCCCCCGCGCCAGGCCGCATGCGGCAGCGCGCGCCTCACCTTCCGGAGATCCGTTATGAATGAACACTGGCTGAAGCTGGCCGGCCGCCGCCTGTTGCCCATCGTGCAGGGCGGCATGGGCATCGGCATCTCGGCCCATCGGCTGGCCGGCACGGTTGCACGCGAGAACGGCGTTGGCACCATCGCCAGCATCGACCTGCGCCACCACCATCCCGACCTGGTCGCACGCACCAAGGGCACCCGCGACAAGGCCCGCATCGAGGCCGCCAACCTCGAGGCGCTCGACCGCGAGATCCGCGCCGCGCGCACCCTGTCCGAAGGCCGCGGCCTGGTCGCGGTCAACGTGATGAAGGCGGTCGGCTCGCATGCCGCGCTGGTGCGGCAGGCGTGCGAAAGCGGCGCCGATGCCATCGTGATGGGCGCCGGCCTGCCGCTGGACCTGCCCGAACTGACCGCGGGGCACCCCAAAGTGGCGCTGATCCCGATCCTGTCCGAGTCGCGCGGCATCGGCCTGGTGCTGCGCCGCTGGATGAAGAAGGGCCGCCTGCCCGATGCCATCGTGGTCGAGCACCCGGCTCATGCCGGCGGGCACCTGGGCGCGGCCACGATCCAGGACCTGTCCGAGCCGCGCTTCTCGTTCTCGCGCGTGCTGGCCGAATGCCGCGAGCTGTTCAGCTCGCTAGGGCTGGCGTGGGACAGCATCCCGCTGATCCTGGCTGGCGGCATCGACAGCCACGCCAAGGTGCGCCACTGGCTCAACGAAGGCGCCGCCGCGGTGCAGCTCGGCACCGCCTTTGCCGTCACCGAGGAATGCGATGCGCATCCGGCCTTCAAGCAGGTGCTGGCCACCGCGCGGCCAGAAACGCTGCGCGAGTTCACCAGTGTCGCTGGCCTGCCCGCGCGTGCCGTGCTGACCCCGTGGCTGTCGCGCTACCTGTCGAGCGAGGCGCGGCTGCAGCGGCGCGCCCGCGTGCGTGACTGTCTTGAAGGCTTCGATTGCCTGCACGCCTGTGGGCTGCGCGACGGCATCGCCCGCATCGGGCAGTTCTGCATCGATCTGAAGCTGGCACAGGCGGTGCGGGGGGATGTGGAGCGGGGGCTGTTTTTCCGCGGGCGGGGTGCGCTGCCGTTCGGCGAAGCGATCCGGCCGGTGGCGGAGCTGATGCACTACCTGCTGACGGGGGAAAAGCCCGGGGCGCTGGCGGCGGCCGCGTAGGCCTGGCGGTCGCAAGCCTCAGGCGACCGCCAGCTCCACCCCACCCGCCTGCCGCGCCAATCCTTCCGGATCGATCAGGTAGATCTTGCCGCGCTCGATCCGCACCAGCCGCTCGGCGCAGAAGCGGTGCATCACGCGCGACAGCGTTTCCGGGGTAATGCCGAGCTTGGAGGCGATCACGCGCTGCGTGCAGGCCAGCCAGGTGCGGCGCGTGGCAAAGGCCTGCTCGCGCAGGAAGCCCGCCACGCGCTGCAGCGCGCTTTGCAGGCTGATGGCTTCGATATCGCGCATCAGCCCGTGCAGCCGGCCCGACAGGTTGCGCAGCAACTGTGCCGCCAGCAGCGGCTCACGCATCAGCGCATGCCACAGCGCCGCCTTGCCGATATGCAACACCACCGTGCGCGCCTGCGCCTGGCAGACCATGCGGCGCGGCACGTCGAGAAACAGCAGGTCTTCGCCGAACACCGCGCCGGGACCGAAGACTTCGATGGCGCGTTCGCCGGCGGGCTCTTCGCCAGAGGGCGACAGCAGGGCCAGCTTGACCAGTCCTTCCACCACGATAAACAGGCCTTCGCACGGCTCGCCGCAGCGGAACAGGTGTTCGCCCTTGCGCAGGCAGCGCAGCGTGGCGGCGGCGCGCAGCTGCGCCAGCACCGCTTCATCGACGCCGCGGAACAGCGGCAGTGTGTCCAGGCTCACGGCTTCAACCATGGTGATGACCTCCTTCGGCACCCACGCTCGCATGGCGCGGCGGCAGGCCGCCGCGCTTGCGCATCTGGCGCATGCAACGCAACGCGCTCAGCAGCTGCCAGCCCAGCCACGCATTGGCAAGCGCCAGCAACACGCCGCCGGCCCGCGCTAGCCACGCCGGCGCCAGCGGCACCGCCAGCAGCAGCACGTAGGCCGACAGCAACAACCAGGCCTGCCGCTGCTGCCGGGCAGGCACGATGATGGCCTGCATGGCCGGCACGCGCGCGCGCGGCGGCAGCAGCCGGCGCAGGTGCAGCCAGACCAGGAACGGCACGATCTTGCCGAGCATCGCGGTCACCGGCAGCACGCCCACGCCGACCAGCGCCATGGTGCCGGCCCACCACGCCAGCGGCAGGTCCGTGCCCGGCAAAGCCAGCGCAACGCCGGCCAGCAGCGCCGCGCCCAGCATGCTGGCGCACGCCACCGGCCACAGCAGCCACAGCGGATCGTGGCGCCGCCGCGCGCGCAGCGTACCGGCCAGGCCGCAACCGGCCACCGCGGCGACAAACGCCAGCCATAGCCACAGCACACCGTGCGCCAGCGCAGGTATGCCGGGCCATAGCAGCGCCGCGGCGCTGAACACCGCCAGCGGCATCCAGTGCCCCATCGGCAGCCAGCGCTCCAGCGCGGCCGGCAGTCGCGGCGTCTGCCAGAACATCGGCAGCACGGTGGTGGCAACGCCCGTTACCAGCGCAGCCAGCCAGCCGCCCAGCGCCCACGCCACATGCAGGTCCAGCACCCGCGCCACCGGCACGCGCCACCAGCCGCCCAGCGTGCCGGCCAGCGCCATGCCGCACAGCACTGCGATCACCAGCGGCGCGCCGATGCCGGCCAGCGTACGGGTGGTGCCATCCACGGCCACCACGCGCCGCCCGGCCGCCAGCAACAGCGCCCCGGCCAGCAGCAGCACCGCGGCGGTGGCCGCCGCCGCGCGCATGGCCATGGGCGAGCCGCCCAGCAGGCCGAAGCCCAGCGCCGTGGCCACACCGGCCCCCGCTGCGGCCACGAAAGGCGCCAGCGCGCGCGCGCCGGGCACGGTCACACCGGCCACCACCGGCATCATCTGGAACAGCGCGCCCACCATTACCGGCAGCAGCATGCCCAGCGCCAGCACATGCACGGCTGCCAGCGCCAGCGGCGCAAAGCGGTCCGGCAGGCCGTCGCCCGGCCCGGCCGCCAGCAGCACGCCGGCTGCCGCGCCCAGCCACGGCGCCGGCATCAGGCAGCCGAACACCACCGCCGCGGGCGGGGCGCGTTCGTAGTCGAGATTGGCGGCTTTCATGCGGCGCGTGTCCTGCCTTTACGATGCATCGGCCGGGCCTATGCGATGCCGGCGAGCACGGCGTCCAGGTCCCGCACATGCGCGCGGCACATCGGGAACAGCACGTTCTCTTCCTTGACGTTGTGCTGCTGCAGCAGCACCACCAGCGTGTCGAGCTCGGCCGCCAGCGCATTGCCGTCACGCAGGGCCAGCCATTCGCGCGCGTTCTCCAGCAGCGCGCGCACCTGCTCGTGCTCGTGGCGCATCACCGCGGTCGGGCCGCCCGCCATGCCGGTGGCCTGCTCGAAGGCCGGGAACAGGCGCGCTTCCTCGGCGGTGAAGTTGCCCTGCAGCGCCGCTTCCAGTAGCGCGAACGCGCCGGCTGCCCCGGCCCAGTTGCCTTCGCGCGCCGCGGCTTCGAGCCGTGTGAGCGCGTCATCGCAGTCGCGGTGCTGGCGCACCAGCAAGTCGGTTCCCGTGGACATGATTTGCGGTCTCCTGATCGGTATTGGCCGGATGCTAGGCCGCAGTTTGCGAGCAGGATTTGATCGGGGATAAGTCCGCCGGAAAAAGCCCATGCCATATGGCGGGGTGTGGCGATATATCACACCGTGATCTATTAAGTGAGCCACATGGGTCACTGTCGGCCATCGCGAGCCCCCTTGGCCCCGTGGCGCCATGGCGCCATGGCGCCATGGCGCCATGGCCTTCGATCATGCGTCGTCGACCGCACATTCACCGCGCGCTAAACCGGGTTTAGTTGATCTGGCGCAGGAAGCCTGCCTTGCCGCGCGCAGACAATGGCTGACGATACGCGCGCCCTGGCGATCGCGACAGGTAGCCCCCGATACCGCAGGTAGCTCCCATACCGAAGGTAGCCCCCGATACCGCACCATGCCCCAAACCGACACCTCCGCCGCCGATGCGCCGGCGGCCCCTGCCGCTTCCGGCCTGCCGGCCATGCGCCACCGCCTGTCCACTCGCATCATCTCGCTGTCGCTGGCCGTGCTGCTGGCCGTGCTGGGCATGATCTCCGGCACGCTGTGGCTGTCCTGGAAGCTCGAAGGCGCCGGCGCCGCCATCAATGACGCCGGCAGCCTGCGCATGCGCGCCAACCGCGTGGCGATCGAGCTGACGCTGGCGCAGGCGCGGCAGTCCAACGCGCTCGCAATGCAGGTGCAGGCGCTGGACACCACGCTGGCGCAGCTCAAGAAAGGCAACCCGGCCCGGCCGCTGTTCCTGCCGGACGAGCCCGCCATTCATGCGCAGATGGCGCGCGTGACGCACGACTGGCAGCAGCGACTGCGGCCGCTGGCGCTTCCGAGCGATGGCCATGATGCCGCGCCGGACCAGTACATCGCGATGCTGCCCGGCTTTGTCGCGCAGGCGGACCGCCTGGTCGGCATGATCGAGCAGGACAGCGCGCGCAAGACCGACCTGCTGCGGCTGTCGCAGGCCGCGCTGGCGGCGATGGCGTGCGTAGGCACGGTCGCCGTGATCTACCTGCTCTACCTGTGGATCATCCTGCCGGTGCTGCGCCTGCAAGACGGCCTGCGGCGCATGGCCGCGCGCGAGTTCTCGCTGCGCCTGCCGGTGGAAAGCCGCGACGAGTTCGGCACCCTCAGCGAGGGCTTCAACCGCATGGCGGGCGAGCTGCAGGGCCTGTACCAGGATCTGGAGGCGCGCGTGGCGCAGAAGACCGCGGAACTGGAGCGCCACAACCGCGACCTGGAATCCCTTTACGACATGGCCGCCTTCCTGAACCAGGCCAGCGACGCCGAAGCCATGGCGCGCGGTTTCCTGGAACGCGTGGTGCGCCAGTTCGATGCCGAGGGCGGCAGCGTGCGCGTGCTCGACAGCCGCCACGGCAGGATGCACCTGCTGGCAGCGACCGGGCTACCGGCAGCGCTGGCCGATGCCGAAGCCTGCGCCGCGGCCGACGCCTGCCATTGCGGCGATGCCACGCGCGAGGCCGTGGTCACCATTGTCGACCTGCGCACGGCGCAGCGCGGCGGCGTCATCGCCAGGGACGGCACGGCCTGCGAGCGCAGCGGCTTCCAGGCGCTGGCGGCGTTCCGCATCGAAAGCCAGCGTGGCGCCACCGGCGTGTTCGCACTGCATTTCCGCGCACCGCGCACGCTGCCGCCGTCGGACCGCCAGCTGCTGGAAACGCTGGGCCAGCACCTGGGCACGGCGCTGGAGCACCTGCGCCTGTCCGCCACCGCGCGCCAGCTGGCGGTGGTGGAAGAGCGCAACCTGGTCGCGCAGGGCCTGCACGACAGCATTGCGCAGGGCCTGAACTACCTGAACCTGCAGGTGCAGCTGCTCGACGCCGCGGTGACGCGCGACGACCTGGCCGAGACCCGCGAGATCGTGCCGATGCTGCGTCACGGCGTGGAAGAGAGCTACCAGGACGTGCGCGAGCTGCTGAACAACTTCCGCTCGCGGCTGGGGACGGGCGAGCTGCGCCCGGCGGTGGAGGAAACCGTGGAGCGCTTCCGCCGCCAGTGCCGCACCGAGGCCGCGCTCACGATCGACGAGAACGCGGGCAGCGGCGCGGGCCGTCCGCTCTCGCCCGAGCAACAGCTGCAGGTGCTGTTCATCCTGCAGGAGGCGCTCTCCAACGTGCGCAAGCACGCCATGGCCGCACACGTGGCGGTGGCGCTCAGCCACGGCCGCGAATTCCGGCTGGTGGTGCAGGACGACGGCGAAGGCTTCGATCCCGACGAACTGGCCACCCGCGCCGATGCGCATATCGGCCTGAACATCATGCGCGAGCGCGCAGCGCGGCTGGGGGCGCAACTGCAGGTGCAGGCCGCCGCGGGGCGCGGCGTGCGTATCGAACTCATCCTGGCCGCCACGGCGCAGGCCGACACCCGCCCTGACACCAAGACGACCCAGACTACCGGAATCCAGTCATGACCATCCGCATCCTGCTGATCGACGACCACACGCTGTTCCGCTCCGGCATCCGCGCGCTGCTGCAGCGGCAGACCGATTTCGAGATCGTCGACGAAGCCGCCGACGGCGTGGAGGGCATCAAGCGCGCCAAGCAGCACCGCCCCGACGTGATCCTGCTGGACCTGAACATGCCCGGCCTGTCCGGCCTGGAAGCCCTGCAGCTGCTGGTGGAAGACCTGCCGCAGACCGCGGTCATCGTGCTGACAGTGTCCGAGGAAGCCGAAGAACTGGCCGCGGCACTGCGCGGCGGCGCGCGCGGCTACCTGATCAAGAACATCGAGACCGAGGCGCTGATCGCGGGCATCCGCCGCGCGGCCGCCGGCGAGCCGGTGATCTCCGACAGCATGACGGCCAAGCTGGTGGCGCAGTTCCGCGCGCCGGTGCCGGTGCCCGTGGCGCGCCAGGACGACGCCCCGCGGCTGACCGCGCGCGAGCGCGAGATCGTGCAGGGTCTGGCGCGCGGCGAAAGCAACAAGGAGATTGCGCGCGATCTCGGCGTGGCCGAGAGCACGGTCAAGATCCACGTGCAGAACATCCTGAAGAAGCTGAACCTGGCCAGCCGCGTGCAAGTGGCGGTCTATGCGGTCGAGCATGGTCTGACCGAGGCTGGCTGAGGCGACTTGCGCACTGCACTGCCATTGCGCCGCCAGGTGCGATACCAGCGCGTGCCACAGCCGTTGTGCGGCGCGCCACGCCTGGGCCATGCGGCCCCGGGCGTCGTCCGATTCCTACACCGATTTCAGCCCTCGTCCGGAGGGGCGCGCGCGTGCCTTGATCTACGCTGAATTGTGAGCAGTGGCCCTTTTTTGCAAACCCCTGCGGGTCACTTCGGTACGGAAGCCGCGGCTTCCCCGATCCACGAACAAGGAGCACGCCATGGCAATCGGCACCATCCTTCTGATCATTCTTGTCCTGCTGCTGGTCGGCGCGCTGCCGGCGTGGCCGTACAGTTCCGGCTGGGGCTACTGGCCAAGCGGCGGCCTGGGCCTGATCGTCCTGATCGTGCTGCTGCTCGTGGTACTTGGCCGGATATAGCATCACGGCCCGCCAACGGGCGCTCAACGCCGGCACGCACCCGCGCGCACGGCTGCGCCGCGGCGCCTGCTTGCAGGTGCCGCCGGTGCGGCCTATAACGAAGCGCGGGCGTGTGCCGGCGCATCGCCTGGTTCTTTGCCACCCTTCGCAAGGAGACTGAAATGCCAGCCAAGTCCAAGGCGCAACAGCAAGCCGCGGGAGCGGCGCTCTCCGCAAAGCGCGGCGAAAAGAAGGCGGGATCACTGAAAGGGCCTTCACGCTCGATGTACAAGTCGATGAGCGAGAAGGAACTCGACAAGATGGCTTCGACCAAGACCAAGGGCATGCCGAAGCACAAGTCGGGAAGCTGATCCGCTCCGGCCCGTTGCTGGGGCCGGCAACACAGGGGGCAGGCCATCGCGCCTGCCCCCTGTGCGTTTGTGGTGTTCCCTCGCGCTGCTGAATTTCCCGCTTCCTGTTCCCCTTATCCCTTCGCGCTGGCCGTTGCCGCCTTGCGCCGCGCCTTTCCTTTGGTCGCACCCTTCTTGCTGCCAGCCGCGCGGTTGCCACTGCGCCTTGCCGCCCCCGCGCCGCAGTATCCCGGCAGGCGCCGGGCCTTGGCGCTGCGCGCGAGCCTGATCGACTCGGCCAGCGCCAGCCCGAAGCCGGCGGTGCTGCCCATGTCCTGTTCCACCCGCTCGCGCAGGAAGCGGGCCCAGCAGAAGTCGCCGTAGGCATTGCCTGGCTTGCGGTAGCCCCCGGCTTCGCGCGCAAACGCGGCGAGGCTGCGATAGGGGTCGTTGCGCATGCCCATCACCGTAGGGGGCAGCGCTTTCGGGCCCAGCAGCTTGCCGTGCTCGTCATAGGGATGGACATGCCCGAGCCGGCGCATGCGCCTCCAGAAAGCCGCCGCGCTCAGGTGGCTGAGATCGTGCAGCACGCACACCGGTGCCCACTCGTAGCCCAGCTCCAGCCAGGCACGCGCCCAGTGATGGTGATCGACGATATAGAGGTCGCCCCCCGGCCCGGCAATCGTCTTGAGGCGATGACGGCGCAGGAAGCGCCGCAGCCCGTCCCGGTCGGCGGGATCGTCGTGGCGCTGGGTCACCTCCTTCTTGTAGTCGACATGGGTGTAGCCAAGCGTGAGCTGGGTCGGGCGCAGGCGCGCCAGTTCGGCGAGGGCCTTGCCACGCAGCCGGCGCCGCGGCGCGGCGCGCTCGGCGCCGCTGCGCGCGCCTTCGATGTGATCTGCCGCGCCAACGCGGCGCTCAGTCGTGTTCGACACGTTTGCGTTCGACGAAATGCTCCAGCTCGCTGCCGGGGTCCTCGTTGCCGGTGCTCTGCTCGGCAACCGCTTCCCGCGCGAGCGGGCGCGGCCAGAACTCGCCCTCGCCGTCCTGCACGGGCTCGCCGTGCATGGCGGGATTGAAATCGGTCCACTGGCCGCAATCCCAGGTGCCCTGCGCACGCTCCACGTCACTTGCGCCGGCTTCGCGCAGCACGTCGACCACGACCGAGTCCAGGCCGTTGCTGACGCATGCGGCCAGCATGACGTCTGCCTTTGGCGGCGCGCTGTCGGTGCGGTCCGGCGCGCCCTGCTTCAGCGACACGATGGATACGTCCCACACGGAGAATCCGCGCGCGAACAGCGTGCGCGCCGCGTCTTCCGCGCTGGCGAGCGATTCGAAACGTCCGGCTACGATGGGTGACATGATGGCTCCCTGCTGCGGCGATGGTTGTGACTGCTGCAATCCGCATTGCAAGAGCCACGCCCGCGCCCGTGATGCGAGGACCCGGGCAAGAACCCGGGGGCAAGAACGCTGCGCCGCTTCTGCACAGTGCGGACGATGGCGCACGCAGCGCGTGCAATATTTGCAAGCGCGGCCCCGAACTACATGCCGTTGCGCTGCAATCCCGGGGGCCGCATCCGGCCTCAGCCGTTCACGACTTCGCCGCCGTTGATGTGCAGGATCTGACCGGTGATGTAGCTGGCCGCGTCCGACGCCAGGAAGACATAGCCGCCCGCCACTTCGAACGGCTGTCCCGGGCGGCCCATCGGCGTCTTCTTGCCGAACTCGGCAACTTCGTCGGCGCTGAAGGTCGACGGGATCAGCGGCGTCCAGATCGGCCCGGGCGCCACGCCGTTGACGCGGATGCCGCGCTCCACCACCTGCAGCGCCAGCGAACGCGTGAACGAGACGATCGCGCCCTTGGTGGCGGAGTAGTCCAGCAGGTGCTTGCTGCCGCGGTACGCCGTCACCGAGGTTGTGTTCAGGATCGACGAGCCGCGCTTCATATGCGGCAGCAGCGCGCGGGTCAGATGGAACATCGCGAACACATTGGTGCGGAAGGTCGCCTCGACCTGCCCGGCGTCGACCTCTTCCAGCGATTCCCTGGGGTGCTGCTCGGCGGCGTTGTTGACCAGGATGTCGACCTTGCCGTACTGCTGCAGCGTCTCGCGTGCCACGGCTTCGGCATGCGCATGGTCGGCCAGGTCGCCGGCGATGGCCAGGCACTTGCGGCCGGCGGCTTCGACCAGTTCGACGGTTTCGCGTGCGTCGGCATGTTCGTTGAGGTAGGCGATGGCAACGTCGGCGCCTTCGCGCGCGAAGGCCACCGCGATGGCACGGCCGATGCCGCTGTCGCCGCCGGTGATCAGCGCCACGCGCCCGGTCAGCCGGCCGCTGCCGACGTAGTCATCGGCGCCGCTGTCCGGCTGCGGCCGCATTTGGGCTTCCAGTCCCGGCTGGCGGTCCTGGTGCTGGGGCGGAACGCTTTTGGGTGTGGACATGGTTCTCTCCTGTCGGTTCTCTCCTGTCTGCAGGGCCCTTTCCGACGCCTTCCTGACGCCTTCCGTGACGCGCATGAACGCGCAGAGGCCTTTGCACGTGCCGCGCAAGTTCCATGCCGCGAACGGCAAGTCCCCGGTCCCTTCTGGCCGCCAGCGCGGGCGCACCGGCGTGTCCACGGGTGTGCCCGTCACCCCCGTGGACACGCCCGTAACCGTTACATCCCCCGGCAATCCTTACAGCGCGCCGCCCCCGCCCGCGGCCTGCACGCACCGCTGCGGCGGGGCACGGATTTTGCGGCCATTACAGGCATGAACGTCAAGGCCCGCTTGCCGCACCGCCGCAGTTTGCAATCTGGCGGCCCGGACGGGCCTCCACAGCCAGGAGGCAAACATGTTCAACTTCCGTAACGACCGCGGCGGCCGCAGCCGCCAGGAAGCGCAGCGCCGCGAAGGCGGCCAGCCGGAACGCACAGGACGCATGCGCGACGAGCGCCTGGGCCGCGGCTCGGAAGACTGGGGCCAGGAATGGGGCGAGGACTGGCGCGGCGAGGATAGCGGCGCGGGCCGCGGCGGACAGGCGTCGCAGCGCGGCGGCGGCTCGTGGTACCAGCAGGACACGCCCGCGGGCCAGCGGCGCGGCAGTTGGGGCGAACAAGGCTACGGGGCCGCGGATACCGGCGGCACCGGCCACCCGTACAGCAGCGGCTATGGCGGTTATCGCCCGGCGCCGCAGGACAGCGGCTATCGCAGTGAAGAGCGCGAATCCGGCTACGGCTACCGCGACGAGGACCGCTTCGGTCCGCGCGGCCGCGGCAGCGAGCCGGGCCGGCGCGATGAAGGGTACGAGCAAGGCTACGGGCGCCCCCGCCAGGGGGAGTGGGGCGAACGCGGCAGCCGCGCCATGCACTGGCGTGAAGGCATGGAGCGCGATCGCGAGCAGCGCGGCGGCCAGCCCAGCTATGGCGGCGGCTATTTCGGCGATGCCGGCAGCGGCGGACAGTCCTACAGCGGCGGCCAGCGCGTGTATCCGGACGATCCGGGCTACCGGCGCCGCGCGCCTTATGCCGCGCAGGCCGCCGAGCAAGGCGGCCGCCACGCCGGGCGCCGTGCGGTAGGTCCCAAGGGCTACCGCCGCTCCGACGAGCGCGTGCGCGAGGACGTGTGCGAACGCCTGGCGATGAACCCGTATATCGATGTCGGCGAGGTCACGGTGGAGGTATCCGGCGGCGTGGTGACGCTGGACGGCACGGTGCGCGAGCGCCGCGAGAAGTATGTGATCGAGGAGATCGCCGATGCGGTGTTCGGCGTCACGGAGGTGGACAACCGCCTGCGCGTGCAGCGCCAATCCGGCAGCGCGTGGGCCGCGGGCTCGGAAGTCGGCGGCGATGAGTCTGAGATGGGCCGCGCCGGCAGCACCAGCACTTCCGGCACCAGCAGCGCCGCGGGCAGCGCGTCCGGCGAGAGTCCCGCCGGCATCTCGCCCGACCGCACGCTGAACAAGAGCTGAGCAAGCCAACCCTGAAGACGGGTGCGGCGCCACCGCCGCGCCCGCCCGCCATGACCCGACGCCCTCGCAAGCTCAAGCCCGGCAGCAAGCTGATGGTGCCGCTGGACGCGCTGCACCCGACGCAGATCACGGTCGGCGGCTACCACGTTGCGCAGAAGGTCCACACCACCCGGCGCGTGCCGCCGGAGGATCGCGCCGCCTTTCTCGACCGGCACCGGGTGCACCTGGTGATCGGTCCGGAGCAGGCGCTCTACGTGGTCGACCACCACCACTGGGTGCGCGCCTGGCATGACCTGGGGCTGACGCATGTGCCCGGCATCGTGCGCACCGACGTCAGCGAGATGGACGTGCGCGCGTTCTGGCGCTTCATGGTGGCCAACCACCTGGTCCACCCATACGATGAGCACGGCCGGCGGCGCCCGCTGACGGAGCTGCCCGCCGGCATCCACGACATGCGCGACGATCCCTACCGCAGCCTGGAGGCGTTCGTGCAGCTCGCCGGCGGCTACCGCAAGGTCAAGACGGCTTACCCGGATTTCCGCTGGGCGGACTACTTCCGCAGCCATGTGCCGGGCCCGTTCGACACGCCGCACCACTTCGCCATTGCGCTGGCGCGCGCGTTCCGGCTGGCGCATGCGGCAGGCGCGCGTGATCTGCCTGGCTATATCGGCGGGCTGAACTGCTGAGGCCCTGCTCAGTTGCCGCTCATTTGCCGTTCTTGCGCGAACCGGAGGACAGCAGCTGCAGCAGGCGCGCCTCGTCAGCGCGCAGCCGCGTCGCCGACGGGGCCCTGCCGCGCGCCTGCAACGCGCCGGCCAGGTAGGCGTCGATCACATCCGGATGCACATAGCACTTGCGGCATACCGCCATGGTGTTGCGCAGCTGGTGCGCCACCTCCCGGATGGCATCCGCGACCGCCTTCTTGCGGGCGGTTTCGCTGGCCGCTTCGGGCAGCTTGCGCAGGATCGCCAGCGCATGCACGCTGCCGGCCCAGGTGCGGAAATCATTGGCGGTGAAGTCACCGCCGGTGAGTTCCTGCAGGTAGGCGTTGACGTCGGCCGAGCCGATCTCGCGGATTTCGCCGTTGCTGTCGCGGTACTTGAACAGGCACTGCCCCGGCAGGTCGGCGCAGTTGCGCACGATGCGCGCCAGGCGCGGGTCGTTGACCGAGACATCGTGCGTGATGCCGCTCTTGCCGGTGAACTGGAAGCGCAGCCGGCTGCCGCGCACGGTCACATGGCGCCGCCGCAGGGTGGTCAGCCCGTAGGTGCCGTTCTGCCGCGCGTAGGGGGGCGAGCCCACGCGCACCAGCGTGGCGTCGAGCAGCACCACCACCGCAGCCACCACCTTCTCGCGCGGCATGCCATTGCGGCGCAGGTCGCGCGCCGCGCGCGCACGCAGCCGCGGCAGCACCGCGCCGAAGGCGGCCAGGCGCGCGTACTTGTCCGTATCGCGCAGCGTCGCCCATTCCGGGTGGTAAACGTACTGCTTGCGTCCGCGCGCATCGCGCCCGGTGGCCTGCAGGTGACCGCGCGCATCCGGGCAGATCCAGACCGATTCATACGCCGGCGGGATCGCCAGCGCGGCAATGCGCGCCAGCGTGGCGGCATCGCGCACGCGCTCGCTGTCGGGGCCGAGATAGCTGAAGCCGCTGCCCTGCCGGCGGCGCGTGATGCCCGGGCCGCTGTCGTCGACATAGCGCAGGCCGGCGCCACGCAGCACGGCTTCGAGCGTGGCAGGGGCCTCCGTGGCGGGCAGCGTGCTGTCCATGCGTGCCTGCGGTACGAGTGCGACCTTCCGCGCTATTCCACGCCGGCCGGCGGCGCCTCAGCGCCCGCTTGCGGGGCGGCGCCCGCCATGCCCAGCTCCTCTTCGGGCTCCGGCGGCGCGGGCCGCGGTTTGGGTGGCGCCGCGCGCTCGGCGCTGACGGGGCCGGCGCGCGCGACGGTGATCATCTCGCGCAGCCAGTTGACCAGCAGGCTGGTGTAGGCGCGCTGGCTTTCCTCGTCGGTCAGGCCGTGGTCGGCACCCTTGATCACGCGGTAGGTCATGGAGTTGGCGCACACGCAGGCATCGACGTAGCTCATCACCGCGGCATGCGGCACCACCTGGTCGCTCTCGGATTCGATCACCAGCACGTCGCCGGCGAAGGCGGCGCAGGCGCGCAGCGCGCGGTTGCTTTCCGCAGGCACCACGCTGCGGCGGTAGCTCACCAGGTCTTGCTCGCGATGCAGCTGGCGCTTGGGCAGTTCCCAGCCGGTGTCCATGTACAGCGCCGGCGCGCGGAAGCCCATCCAGCGCACCGGGCGCAGCGTGGTCAGCAGCGCGGCCAGGTAGCCGCCGTAGCTGCTGCCAACCACCGCAATGGCGTTGCGGTCTACTTCGGGCTGGCGCACCAGCAGGTCATAGGCGGCTACCACGTCGGCCAGGTTGCGCATGCGGCTGACGGTCTCGTACTCCGCCCGAGTGCCGGCGTGGCCGGTCAGGTCGAAGGTCAGACAGACGCAGCCCAGCCCCGCGACCTTGCGCGCGCGGGCCAGGTACTGCTGCTGGCTGCCGCCCCAGCCATGGACGAACAGCACCCCGGGCAGCCTGGTTTCCGGACTGATCAGGGTGCCGGCAATGGTGCCGCCCTCGGTCTCTATCTGCAGGAGTTCTTCATGCGTTGCCATCGGATTCAGGCTCCAGTCGTGCGTATTTGGTCAGCGGACCGACATGGCGGTCCTCTCCCTGGAAATAGATCTCGGCATCGTCGGGCACGGACACGCCGCTGCCGTACACCTCGCGCGTGGATGCCACCACGCACGCGCGCCGCGGATCGTCGCGCAGCGCCGCCAGCGCGGCCAGCTCGGCGCCCGTGGCCCCGCCCACGCGCCACGACTGCTCCAGCACGCCGCCCAGCACGTGAGCGCGATCGGCGCTGCCAGCAGCGGGACCAAAGGCCACGTCATAGTTGCAGCGCGACAGCACCATGCCGCCATCGCCGCCATAACAGGCCAGCGCGGCGTCGTGGTACACCATCGCGGCGCGCACCGCGGCCTGCGTGCGCGCATCGAATGGCTGCTCCAGCAGCGCCTCAAAGCCGCCGCGCACCACGGTAAGCGTTGAGCCGCCGTACACCCGCTGGCCGCGGTTATTGGACGTCAGCCCCTGCGTGCCGCAATAGGCGGCGCGCAGGCCGGCCAGTTCCACCTGCCCCACGCTGTAGGTCTGGGGCGCGTCCAGGTCGCGCTCCAGCACCAGGCCGTGGGTTTCGACGATGTCGGACTGCATCGCGGCCAGCGCCTCGTCCAGGGCACGCTCGCTGTCCACCACGCGCTGGCCCAGGCCGCCGATGCCATAAGGCTCCTTCAGCCGCACCGGTCCCAGCGCCAGCAGGCGCTTGCCGGCCACGCGCGCATCGGCGAGAGTGAACGCGGTAAAGCCCGGCAGGGTTGCGCCCACCACACACTGCACGAAGGCCTCGCTCCAGCCCGGCGGTGCCGCCGCGCCCGGCTCTACCAGCCCGTGCGTGATCGCCTTGGTGGCCACGAACGCATGCGGCACCACGCCGCCGAACAGGTCGCCCGCGCCCTGCACACCCAGGCTTTGCGCCAGCCCGGCGCCCACCAGTGTCTGCGCGGGCACCAGGAAGGGCGCCGCTTGTCCGGCGGGCGGCGCAGCGTAGGCGCCGGTGTAGGCATAGCCCGCGATCTCAGCGACCTTGCGTGCAATATTGGCAAGGGTCGTGCCATGGTGGCTGTGGGCATCGCCCAGTGGCTCGCATCCGTAGACCATGACTTCGCGGCCCGGCGGCGATGCCGTGGTTGCCGTGCCCGCGTGCTTGCGCTTCGTTGCCTGGTTCGGTTCGGACACGGCTGGCTCCTTGCTGGTGTGCTTGATGGGATTAGGGGGCCATCAAGGGGGCATGACGGCGGCCCGGCTACGTGCCGGCCGCTGCAGCGGAGCCGCTGTTCGCCTGCATCGGCTCATCCGGCACCACCGTGCGTTCGCGCGACGCGCGCGCCTGGAGCTTGGCGGCATGGTTCTCGCGCGCCTCGTCCAGCGAATGGGTGGTCTTGACGCCGTCTTCCTTGTCGGCCAGCTTGGCCAGGTGGCGGTAGAAGGTGACCAGCTGGCGCAGTTCTTCCTCATCCAGATCTTCGATCGAAACCAGCATGTTGCTGGCTTCGCGGTGCGAGGCCAGCAGTTCGTTGAGCTTGAGGTGTACCGCGACCGCGTCCTTGTTCTGGCTCTGCTGGATCAGGAACACCATCAGGAACGTGACGATGGTGGTGCCGGTATTGATGACGAGCTGCCAGGTCTCGGAAAAGCCGAACATCGGGCCGGTAATGCCCCAGACCACCACCACCCCGACGGCCAGCACGAACGCGGTGGGCGAGCCTGCCTGGCGCGTAGCGGCGCCGGCGAAGCGGTCGAACGCATGCATGATGCGGGCATGATTGCCGGACCTGGTTTGATGCCCGACGCCCGGCAGGATTGGGCTGTTCTTGCTCATCGTTGCGCTCCAGCAGAGTGGGCCAAATGGGGCCGCCAGGCGGCGGCATGCTGATTTCATTTTATGGAGCGCGTTGGCAAAGTGCAGCGGGCGCAGTCCTACAACGCGCGCTGCACTTGTGCGAGTTTTGAACGGGCCAGCGGCTTTCGTTTCTACATCGGGTGATAAATCTTGCCGACACCATAGGCGCGGGCGTTGGCGCGCGAGGCCGCGTTGTCGGGAACCGTAGTCGGGAATGCTTCTTGCGCCGGTCATCGGCTTGCTGTCTTTTTCTCTGTTTCCGAAACTGGAGCCCAGATGAACCAGAACCCGACCTCAGCCGCCGATGACGAAGCGCTGCGCGTGGCGGTACGCGCCGAAATTGCCGCGGCCTTCGACGGCCGCTTTCCTGAGGGCGTCACGCTTGACGTGGCGGATCGCCGCGTGACCGTGCGCGGCTGTGTGGAAGACGTCGATGTCGCGCAGCGGATCGAGAAGGCCGCCGCGGTCAGCGCGGGGGTGCTGGGGATCCACAACGAATTGTCGCTGCGCCGGCAGCCCGCGCGCGAGCCACAGGGGCAGCCCGAGGACAGCGGCATGAATGCGGATCCTTCGCGCAAACCTGCCGGGCAGGTCAACCACAAGGTCTGAAGCGCGCCCCAAAAAGGCCTGACGCCGGCTTTGTGCCGGCGCCTGGCCTCCCCCGGATAGCGAAATCAGCTAGCGGCGTTCATCACCGCCCCACGGATCGTAGCGATCCGCTTCCCAATACGGCGAAATGCCGTAGTACTGGTGGATGCTCGTGGCCCACTGCGAATCGGCCATGGCAGGCCAGTGGTCCTTGTCGAACCCCGGTGCGGCCTTGAGCCGGTCCTTCTCGACGCCGAGCACGAAACACTTGCGCCGCGTGTCGAGCGTGAGTGCGGACCACGGCAGCGCAAACAGCTTCTCGCCGATACCGAGGAAGCCGCCCATGGCCAGCACCGCGTAGGCTACGCGTCCACCCAGGACGTCGATCATGATGTGGTCGATGGTGCCGATATCGTCGCCGGCAGGGTCGACCACCTTGTTGCCCTCGAGCGTATCGGCGGCCATAACGAACGGGCCGGGGCCGGGGGAGTTGCGGTCGATGCCGCCGACGATCGATGCGCCGCGCGGCTGTTCGCCCGGGGATTCAGGTTGGACTGGGTTCATGGACACCTCCGTTTGCATCGTGGTTGCAAAATCAGGTTGCAGGATCGGGTTGCTTCATCGACGCGAGCGCTGAGGTCGCCCGCGTCCGCACTGCCCCTAGCTGCGCTCGCGCGCCTCTGCCGCTTCCACCGGCACCGGTGGCACGAGCGGGTCGAAATCGACCCATCGGCCGTCGACCCAATGGCCGTCGGCGCGCTCCACATCCTTGGCCCCGCCCTGGCGCAGCAGGCTGGCCACCGTCGCGGTATCGCCGCTGGTCACATGCGCGGCGAGCACCACGCCCGCGTTGCGCACCGGCGGCTGCCCGGTCAGCGGGTCGCGCCGCGCAGTGCGCGCCAGCGCCAGCGCGCCGGCCAGCGACCCCAGGTAGGCGCCGAGCCCGATGGCGAACACCATCACCAGGATCGACAGCGGCGGCGTGGCCGACACCGCGGAAATCAGCGCCGCGCCCACGGCTGCGCCTACTGCGGCGCCGAGCAGCACGCCGGCGATGGCACCGAAGCCCGATTTGCGCGCGCCGGCATCGGCTGCGTGGTCGCCGCCGAGCGGGTAGACCGCATGCTGTCCCGGCGGATTGACGTAGAACAGGTTGAGGTCCTTGTCCGCAAACCCCCGGGCCCTGAGGCGGCTGGCCATGGTTTCTGCGGTAGCGAAGCTGTCGAAGCGACCTGCAATGATGGCGGACATGCTGGCTCCTTTTCGTTCATCCGATGGGTTCGGGCGGCGGCGCGGCGCTGGTGGCGCCGCGTCGCCGCACATGGACTAAAGGTGGCTGACGTGCGCGCCTCAGCGGCGCCCGGTTGTGCCCTTGCGCTGGCCGGCTGGCTTGGCGCCCGCGGGCTGCTGTTCGCTGCCGCGCTGGAGCTTCCAGTCGACCTCATCGCGCGCGGTCTGCGTCTTCTTCTCGGCATGCATGGCTGCGCTTGGCGAAATCGGGTCGCTGGCGGGGAAGGTCATCTCCAGGGAGTCGTCGACGGCGGCCTGGTAGGTCTTCCTTTCCTTGGCACGTTGCTTGTCACCGGCCTTGTCGGCCTTGCCGGTTTCGGTACGGCCGGGGCGCTCGCTGGCACTGGCCATGGCGGACTTGCCGGTCTTGGACGCGGCCTTGGTCGCGGTCTTGGCTACGGGCTTGGCCATGGTCTTCGCCATGGGCTTGGCCATGGGCTTGGCCATAGTCTTGGCCATGGTCTTGGCAGCGGGCTTCGCGGAAGTCTTGGCTGCCGGCTTGGCGGCTGGCTTCGCGGCTGCTGGCTTGGCGGCTGCCTTGGTGGCGGGCTTGGCGGCGGGCTTTGCAGCCTTCATCGCCGTGCCGCTCTTGCCGGCCTTGCCTGCTGTGGAAGCAGCGGCGCGCGGGCTGCGGGCAGCCTGCGACTTGTCGGACTTCGCGCCGGACGACTTGCGGGCAACCTGCGCGGCCTTGTCGGGTTGGCGGCTGGCTTTGGGCATGGTTGGTCCCTCCTTGGTTGAGTACCTTACCCATGCAAAGGGCGGGCCAGACGCAAAGCGGATCGCACGTGAAAGCGGGATCGGGCGCAGGACCTGCCGTGCCGGCCGGTACGCTGCCGTCACCGCGCAGCGCGCTGGCAAGCGCTACGCGTAGCGCGCACGGCACGCCTGTAAAAACTACATCGCAAAGGGCATTCAGCCGCGGGGTATGTGGCGCGGGAACCTGACCGCGATGCAGACACTGATCTTGTCTTTCTCGCAGCCATCGCTTTCCGCGCTCAGCATGGCGCCGTGCAGTTCCACCATGCGGCGGGTCAGCAGCAGGGCGGTACTTTGCCGCGCGGGCGGGGCCCCGTCAGCGCCCGGGGGCCGGCGGCCGAAGAAGTCTGTCAGCGCGGCCAGCCGGCTGGCGCTGCGCTCCTGGTCCAGCGGCGGGCTTTCGGTGATGCGCAGCTTGACGTGGTCGGGCTCGCCGAGCAGCTTCACCGCGATCGTGCCGCCCGTGGGTGCGCGCCAGATGCAGTGCACCAGCAGATGCCGCAGCAGCGGCGCCAGGCGCGCCGCGTCGCCATCGACAAGATAGGCGGCTTCGCCGGCGCCATCGGTGGTGACCGGCGACAGCAGCACCCCGCGCGCGTCCGCCGCCGGGCGGCGGTCGGCAATGGCCTGGGCGATGGCGTCGAGCAGGTCGACCTGGTGCCAGCGCGGCGCGGCCTCGTCGGCGAGCAGCCGCACGCCCTCTTCCATTTCCTCGATCAATGCCAGCTGCTGCTGCATGCCGGCCCGAATGCCGTCCAGCGCCCGCTGCGCCGGCGCGGGTGCGGTATCGAAGGCGCGGTCGAGCACGTAGGCCCAGCTCTGGATGGCATTGAGGGAAGAGCGCAGGTCGTGCGCGGATTGCTCGATCAGCGCGCTCACTTCCTGCACGCTCTGCACGGCTTGCCCGTCGGGCGAGGGGCCGGCATCGGGGCCGCCGCCGGCGTCGAGACCGGCACCAAGCCCGGCAGCAAGACCGGCATCGCTGCCCGCGCCCACATGGCCAGTGTCATGCAGGGAGGAATAGTCAGGGGCGTCCGGCGTGCCGGATTGCGGCGGGTGCTCAGGCATCATCGTGTCGGCCAGGTTGGCTGCATTGCGCAAAAGCAAGAAACGTGCTGCGCGGGGCGCCGCAGGCCACCGCGGCACGCGCTGCGCCGCCCACCCCTTGCCGGCACGGGCGCCATTACCCGGTGGCGGACGAACCGGTGTCGTTGCGCGAGGCGCGCAGCCACTCCGGCAATTCGCCACGGGCGGCATAATCTTCCAGCCGGTTGTACAAAGTCTTCAGGCTGATGCCCAGGATCTCGGCGGCGTGCTTCTTCACGCCGGCGCATTGCTCCAGCGTGGCGAAGATCAGCTGCCGGTCGGCGTCGGCCAGTGACATCCCCACCGGCACCGACACCACCGCGGCGCCCGGCGCCTGCGTAGCCGCCACCTGCAACGGCACCTGCACTTCGGTAATCAGGTCGTCGTCGGCCATGATGAAAGCGCGCTGCACAAAATTGCGCAGCTCGCGCACATTGCCCGGCCAGGCGTGCAGGCGCAGGCTCTCCAGCACATTGGGCGCGAAGCGGCGCTGCGTGCCCTGCTCGGCATTGAGCTGGTCCAGCATCAGGTTGGCGATCTGGATCACGTCGTCGCCGCGCGCGCGCAGCGGCGGCAGCTCGACCGGGAATACGTTCAGCCGGTGGAACAGGTCAGCGCGCAGCTTGCCGTCGGCCACGGCTTCTTCCGGGTTGCGGTTGGTGGCCGCCAGCACGCGCACGTCGGCATGGCATTCGCGGTTGGTGCCCACCCGCATGAAGGTGCCGGTCTCCAGCACGCGCAGCAGCTTGACCTGCAGCTCGGCCGGCATCTCGGTGATCTCATCGAGGAACAGCGTGCCGCCGTCGGCGCGTTCGAAATAACCCTTATGCTGGCGGTCCGCACCGGTGAAGCTGCCGCGCTCGTGGCCGAACATCTCGCTTTCGATCAGCGTGGGCGAGATCGCGCCGCAGTTGACCGCCAGGAACGGCTGGCGCCGGCGCGAGGACAGCTCGTGCACGGTCTGCGCGGCCAGTTCCTTGCCGGTGCCGCTTTCGCCGATCAGCAGCACGGTAGCCTCGGTGGGCGCCACGCGCGCGAGCTGGTCATAGACCACCTGCATCACTTCGGAGCTGCCCATCAGCCGGCCGAAGCGGCCGTAGCGGCGCAGCTCGCCGCGCAGCGAATGGATCTCCGCGCGCAACTCGCCGGTGGTGGCCAGGCGCTTGAGCACGGTTTGCAGCCGCGCCACGTTGATGGGCTTGACCAGGTAGTCGGTGGCGCCGGCGCGCAGCGCCTCGACGGCGCTCTCCACGCTGGCATAGCCGGTGGTGAGGATCACCTCGACGCCGGAAGCGCCGACCTCGTCGAACAGTTCCATGCCGTTGCCGTCGGGCAGGCGCAGGTCCGCGACGATCGCGTCGGGCATGCGCCATCCGATCTGCAGCCGGGCCTCGCGCAGCGTGCCGGCGGTGGCGGAGCTGAAGCCTTCCATGGCCACGATCTCAGCCAGCGCGGCGCAGGCGTTTTCATCGTCATCGACAATCAGGATGTGGGGCATACGATCCGTCAGTGAGACCTAATGGAGTCCTGAGCGCAACCCTGCGCGCGCCTGGCTCCGCGTGCCGCGGTGCGCAGCCCTGGGGTCGGCTGCGGCCATGGCAACGGGAACAATCCGCCGGCACGCTCCATGCGAGGCGTGGCACGGCGGCGGGTACAGGCGACTGCACGGGCACTGCACCGGGGGTTCTGCACTGCGTACTGCAAGTCTAAGCGTGGCCAGGCACGGTCGTTGCCGGTGTCCGTCTGACACGGGTGTCGGAACTTTGCGCGACCGTCCATGCATGTATGGCAAGCCCCCTTGGCAAAGGCTAGCATAGGAACTTCCCACCCCCTTGACGAGACGCGCCCCGCACTGCGGGGCCCTCAATCCCTGCCAGTGACCGTGCCAGTGACTGCCAGCACACCGCGGCGCAGCAATGCCGCCCTCCATTCCAGCCAGCCGGGTGGCCACCCTGGCGGCGCCGCCGCGTCGGCGGCCGAGCCCGCGCCGCGCCGGGCGATACCGTCACAGGTGTCGCTGCTGTGGGACAGCACGGCGCCCGCGATGCAGCGCCTGCTGGCTCAGATCGAGCGCGTGGCGCCCACCGACGTCACCATGCTGGCGGTAGGGGAAAGCGGCTCCGGCAAGGAAGTGGTGGCGCGGGCCGTGCACGAGCGCAGCGCGCGCCGCAAGGGCCCCTTTATCGCGGTCAATTGCGGGGCGATCCAGCCCACGCTGATCGAGTCTGAACTCTTCGGGCATGAAAAAGGCGGCTTCACCGGCGCGATCGAGCAGAAGGCGGGCTACTTCGAGCAGGCCCAGGGCGGCACGCTGTTTCTCGATGAAGTCACCGAAATGCCGCTGGAGATGCAGATCAAGCTGCTGCGGGTGCTGGAGGGCCGCACCTTCCACCGCGTCGGCGGCGACACCCTGATTGCCACCGATGTACGCATCCTGGCGGCCACCAACCGCGATCCGGTCGAGGCCGTGCGCACCGGCCAGTTGCGCGAGGACCTGCTGTACCGGCTGGCCGTGTTCCCCTTGCATATTCCGCCGCTGCGCGAGCGCCCGGACGACATCGTGCCGCTGGCGCGCCATTTCCTGGCCGAGTACAACGCCATGGAGCACACCGACAAGGCGTTCTCGGCCGCGTCGCTGGACCGGCTGGTGCGCTACGACTGGCCGGGCAATGTGCGCGAGCTGAAGAACGCGGTCTACCGCGCCTTCATCCTGGCCGACAAGGTAGTGGAGATCGGCAACCCCAACCTGGCCACGCAGCCGCCGCGGCCGACCACGGTGGACGGCGTGGTCAACGTGCGCGTGGGCACCACGCTGGCCGATACGCAGCGCGAGATCATCATGGCCACGCTGGCCCGCTTTGACGGCGACAAGCGCCAGGCCGCGCGCGCGCTCGGCATCAGCCTGAAGACGCTGTACAACCGGCTCGACGCCTACCGCTCGCTCTGAGCGCGCGGCTGCGCCAGCGCGCGCGACAGCGCATCGATCGCCAGCGGCTTGGTCAGCAGCGCGTGGAAGCCCGCCAGCTGGCTGCGCCGCTGGTCCTCGGCGGTGCCGCGCCCGGTCAGCGCCAGGAACTGCACGCCGCGGTCCGCGCCGGCCTCGCGCATCGCCTGCAGGACTTCATAGCCCGACATGTCGGGCATCTCCAGGTCGAGCAGCACACAGTCGGGGCGGAATTCCCCGGCCACGGCCAGCGCCTGCTGGCCGCCATGGGCCGCGCGCGCCTCGTGGCCAAGCATGGTCAGCAGCTCCGCCATGCTGTCGGCCGAATCGGCGTTGTCGTCCACCACCAGTACGCGGCGCCGCGGCACCATGTCCGGCGGCCGTGCGCCGGCCGCGCGCGCGCGCCCGGTGGCGCGCGGCAGGATCACGGTGAAGGTACTGCCCTTGCCGGCGCCGGGACTGTCGGCCTGGATCGCGCCGCCGTGCGCTTCCACCACCGCCTTGGCCAGCGCCAGCCCGATGCCCAGCCCGCTGGGGCTGCCGCTGTCCGCTTCCTGCGAAAACAGGTTGAAGATACGGTCCATCGCCGCGGCCGACAGGCCCCGGCCGGTGTCGGACACGGCCGTGACCACGCGCGCAGGCTCCACGCTCACGCGCACGCTGACGGTGCCGCCACGCGGCGTGTACTTGGTGGCGTTGCTGAGCAGGTTCAGCAGCACCTGCCCCAATCGCGCCGCGTCGGCCCGCACATAGGGCGAAGTGGCCGGCAGTTCCACCACAAGTTGCTGGCCGGCCGCGTCCAGCGTGGGACGGATTGCTTCGATGCTGGCGCTCACCACATCGTTATACGAGGTCGGCGAAAGCTCCATCTTCATCTTGCCCGCGGTCACGCGGCCGACGTCGAGCAGGTCGCTGACCAGCCGCTCGAGCTGGTGCAGCTGGCGATCGATAATCTCGGCGCAGTGGCGGATGCGCGTATCGGCGGTGGGCGTCAGCGCGATCACTTCTACTGCGTTGCGCACCGGCGCGAGCGGGTTGCGCAGCTCGTGCGCGAGGATGGCGAGGAACGATTGCAGCCGGCGGTTGCCGGCCTCCAGCACCTCCAGCCGCAGCGCGTCGCTGATGTCGCGGGCGGTCCACAGCAGGCCGGTGGGACACCCGCCGGCGTTGCGCACCAGCGCCATGCGCGTCTGGCAGCGTACGATCGACGCGTCCTTGCGCGCCAGGCGCTCGTCGCCGGACCACTGCCCGCAGGCGCGCACGGCTTCCAGCGCCTCACGGTCGCGCCCCGCGGCGGCATCCTGGCGCGTATAGAGCAGAGCCAGCGGCTGGCCGACGGCATCTGCCTCGGCGTAGCCGGAGAGTGCCTGCGCGCCGACATTCCAGCTGCGGATGGTGCCGTCCAGATCCAGTTCGCAGACCGCGGTGCCGGGCAGGTTGTCGGCCAGCAGCCGCAGGCGCGACTCGGCCAGCGCGGCGTGTTCGGCGCCGGCCTGCTGCACGGTGATGTCGCGGCAGGACACAACGAAACCGGCGGGCGCGCCTGTGGTGGCCGCCAGGCTCGCAGCGCCGTTCGGCGATGGCGTGCGGGGCACGTCGGGCGCGCTGATCGCCTGCATCACGCAGGCCGCCTGCAGCAAGCTGCCGTCGCGGCGCACGCGCCAGCCCTGGTCGCTGGCGCTGCCGTCGCGCGCGGCCCGGCGCAGCCATTGTTGCGGCAGGTCCGCGGCAATGTCGTCAGCGCGGTGCAGGCAGGAAAAGTGGCGCCCCTCGATTTCTTCGGCGCTGTAGCCGAACACGCGGCGCGCGGCCTCGGGCCACGCCGCGATGCGGCCCTGAGCGTCGGTCTCGAACACGGCGCAGTCTTGCACGGCAGCGAGCAGCCGCCGATATTGCAGCGCCAGTTGCAGCGCCGGATCGTCCGCCATGGCACCGCCCGCCTCCCCCACGGGTGACGTGCGGACACCTTTTGCCGCTTGCGGCTCGGACATGAGCGCACCTTCTGTGGGTTGAGGTGGGGGATCGGCAAACGCCGGGCCAGGACCGCGCGGCGCAGAGCCGAATGCCCGCTCTCGAGCGGGCATCCGTGTCAATGATAGGCGTTCGCGGCCCATGCGCCACCCGTTGTGGCGTTGTCATGCCGAACCATGCTCCTGGGCGGGCAACGCAGGAACCGAGGCAAGAACCGAATGACGGGAAAGCCCCGCGCGGCAAGCCTGCGCGCGGGGCAGCGCGGCGCTAGCGCGAGCGCCGCAACTGGACCATCGCGGCCACGGCGGCCGAGGCGCCGACCACCAGCGCGGTGGTCAGCATCGGGTGCCGCGCCGTGGTGGTGTAGGGGCACGACTGCAGCGCGCCCTGCGTGCCGCCGCGTTCCTGCAGCCCGCTGCCGCTGCCATAGAGCGCGTTGTCCTCGAGCGGCCCGGCCGGATGGCGGGTCTGCTGGGCACGGCCGATAAAGCGGCGCATGAAGCGGTCGAAGGTGTGCGGCGCGTGGTAAGCCGCCGCCGAAAAGGCCTTGGCCGCGGCGCCGACGAAGAGGTCGCGGCGCGGGTTCTCGGCCGCGAACAGGATCGCATCGGCGGCCAGCGCCGGGTCATACAGCGGTGGCGGCAGGCGCGGCTCGACATCGAGGAAATTCTTGGCATGCCGCGCCAGCGGCGTTTCCAGGCCGGCGGGCTTGATCAGCGTCACGCTGACCGGCGCCTGCTCCTGTTCCAGCTCCAGCCGCAGCGAATCGGTAAAACCCTTGATCGCATGCTGCGAGGCCGCGTAGGCGCTTTGCAGCGGCAACGGGCCGTCCGAGGCCTCGCTGCCCATGTTGATGATGGCGCCGCCGCACGTGCGCAGGTGCGCGGCCGCGGCCAGCGAGCCGTGGACGGTGCCCCAGTAGTTGGTGTCGAACAGACGCCGCTGGTCTTCCAGCGGCACGTCGCAGTGGCGCCCGAAGATGGTAACGCCGGCGTTGTTGACCCAGGTATCGAAGCCGCCGAAGCGCTCGATCGCCGTCTGCGCCACCCGTGCGACGTCTTCATGCTTGCCCACGTCGGCCGCCACGGTAATGACTTCGGTGCCATGCTCGCGCAGTTCTTCCGCCAGTTGATGCAGCGAATCCTCGCTGCGCGCCACCAGCACCAGGCGCGCGCCCTGCTGCGCTGCCTTGCGCGCGGTAACCAGGCCCACGCCGCTGCTGGCGCCGGTCAGCACGATGACCTGCGAGCCGATCTTTTTCAGGGTTGGTTTCATCTGCCGCTTCCTCCTCGGGTGCCGCCTCGGGTGGCCCGGCACGGCGCCGGGCGTACCGCTGACTAGTCGCAAGGAGCGTTCCCGTCCGGTGCGCCCCGGTGCACCAGCGGCCGGTGCCGCAAGGGCGCCGCAGATTTACAACGCCTGGTAAGAACCACATGCGCGGCGGCGGCCTGCCGCAGGCGCCTGTAGGACTGGCGCGGATTTCGGCCGCGCCGGGTGCTGCCTAAGCTGGATGCATCCCATGCAACCGGCGACAGCCATGGCCAAGACAACGCGACAGGACCCGGGCGCAGGCCGCGCCCCGGCAAAGCGCACCGCCGCGCGCGCCGGCACCGCGGCCGCGAAGGCGCCGCGTGCGGCAGCGCGCAAGGCGGCGGCAAAAGCCCCCGCCACCAAGGCGGCCGGCAAGACCGCCGCCAAGACGGCTGCCACCGCACGCAAGCGCACGGTAGGCACGACGCCCGCCGTACTCGACAAATACCGCCGCATGCGCGACTTCGGCGCCACGCCGGAGCCCAGTGGCGCCGCGGCGCGCGCCTGCGGGGCACCGCGCAAGCGAGCGGGCGAGCTGTCGTTCGTGATCCAGAAGCACGCGGCGCGGCGGCTGCACTATGACTTCCGGCTGGAACTGGGCGGCACGCTGAAAAGCTGGGCGGTGCCCAAGGGGCCGAGCCTGGATCCGGCCGACAAGCGCATGGCCGTCCATGTCGAAGACCACCCGATGGACTACGCCGGCTTCGAGGGCGTGATCCCCGCCGGCCACTACGGCGCGGGCACGGTGATCGTATGGGACCGCGGCACCTGGGTTCCGGTGGGCGATGCCGAAACCGGGTATCGCGCCGGCAAGCTGAAGTTCGAGCTGCGCGGCGAGAAACTGAACGGGCACTGGACGCTGGTGCGCATGCACGGCAGCCGGCAGAAAGCGCAAGGGGACCAGGATGCCTGGCTGCTGATCAAGGAGCGCGACGAGGCGGCGGTGCCGGCGTCGGAATTCGATGTGATCGAGGCCATGCCGGACAGCGTGCTGGGCGGCACCGAGCGCAAAGCCGCGGCAAAGCGAGCCAGCACCGGCAACAAAAAGCGCGCGCAGGCGGCTGATGACGATGCCGAACAAGCCCCGGCAGGCACCGCCGTGCAGGCACTGAAGCCGCTGCGCGGGGCCCCGCGCGCGGCGCTGCCGCTGGCGCTGGCGCCGCAGCTGGCCACGCTGGTGGAGAAGCCCCCGTCCGACGCCCAGGCATGGCACTACGAGATCAAGTTCGACGGCTATCGGGTGCTGGCGCGCATCGACGGCAAGGACGTACGCCTGTTCACGCGCCAGGGCCATGACTGGACCTCGAAGCTGAGCGCGCTGGCGCGCGACGTCGGCGCGCTGGGGTTGCCTGACGGCTGGCTCGACGGCGAGATCGTAGTGATCGGCAAGCATGGCGAGACCGATTTCCAGGCGCTGCAGAATGCCTTCGACACCGCGCGCGTGGAAGCCATCCAGTACTTCGTGTTTGACCTGCCCTACTTTGCCGGCCATGACCTGCGCAAGGTGCCGGTGGTGGAACGCCGCGCATTGCTGCGGCGGATCTTCGAGCACAACACCTCGCCACGGCTGCAGTTCAGCGAGGACTTCGAGGCCGGCCCCGCCGAGATGCTTGACGCGGCCTGCCGCATGAAGCTGGAAGGCGTGATCGGCAAGCGCGCCGATTCCAGCTACGTCAGCGCGCGCAGCAATACCTGGATCAAGCTCAAATGCACGTTGCGGCAGGAATTCGTGGTGGCGGGCTTCACCGATCCGAAGGGCAGCCGCGCAGGCATCGGATCTCTGCTGCTCGGCGTGCACGACAGCGGCGGGCGGCTGCGCTACGCCGGCAATGTCGGCACCGGCTTCGACACGCGCATGCTGGGCGATCTGCGCAAGCAGCTGGACGCGCTGCGCGCCGATGCCTCGCCCTTTCACACGGTGCCCGCCGGCGTCAAAGGCAACTGGGTGCGGCCCAAGTTGGTGGCGGAGGTCTCGTTCGGCAGCTGGACGCGCGAAGGCCGCGTGCGCCATTCCGTCTTCCATGGCCTGCGCAGCGACAAGCCGGCGAGCGCGGTGTCGGTGGAGCGTCCGGCCGCGCCTGCCGTAAAGGGCAAGGCCGCAGTAAAGGCCGCCACAGCCGCGAAGGCGGAAACCCCTTCGAAGGCGAAGTCGGCCGCCGCCAGGCGCCCCACCGCCGCCGGCGGCAAGGTCACCATCAGCAATGCCGAACGCGTGATCGACACCGCCTCGGACCTGACCAAGGGCGACCTGGTGCGCTACTACGAGCGCGCCGCGGCGCTGATGCTGCCGCACCTGCGCGGGCGCCCGATCGCGATGGTGCGCGCGCCGTCCGGCGTGGGCGGCGAACAGTTCTTCCAGCGCCATGGCGACACGCTGCGCGTGGACGGCATCAACGTGCTCGATCCCGGGCTGTGGCCAGGACATCCCGCTCTGCTGGAAATCGTCTCGGAAGAGGCGCTGGTCGCGGCGGCGCAGCTCAATGTGGTGGAGTTCCATACCTGGAATGCCAGCAAGCGCAGCATCGACCGGCCCAACCGCATCATCTTCGACCTGGACCCGGGCGAGGGCGTGCCGTGGTCGGATATGCAGGAGGCCGCCGCGCTGATGAAGGCGCTGCTGGACGAACTGGGCCTGGCCAGCTTCCTCAAGACCAGCGGCGGCAAGGGGCTGCATGTGGTGGTGCCGGTCACGCCGCGCGCGGGCTGGGACGAGATCAAGGACTTTGCGCAAGATGTAGTGCGCCACGTTGCCGCGACCATCCCGCAGCGCTTCGTCGCCAAGAGCGGCGCGCGCAACCGCGTCGGCAAGATTTTCATCGATTACCTGCGCAATGGCATGGGCGCCACCACGGTAGCGGCGTTCTCGGCGCGCGCGCGGCCCGGGCTGGGGGTGTCGATCCCGGTGTCGTGGGAAGAACTGGATGCGTTGGAAAGCGCGGCGCAATGGACCGTGGCCAATGTCGGGCCACGGCTGGATGCGCTGGAGGCCGACGACCCCTGGGCCGACTATGCCGGAACGCGCCAGGCGATCACGCGGGCCGCGGCAAGGCTGGGCAACGTGCGCTAGCAGCGCGCAGGCGCCCGCGGGTCCCGCCACCAAGCGGCACATTTCTTGCCATCTTCCTCTCAGGAAAGCACCCGCGACGGGTGCATCCCGCCGCACCGCCGGCGGGATCGCAACCATACGGAGGAAGCAAGATGAGCCGACTCACCATTCCCGGGACGATACGCGCCGCCGGCGCGCCTGCCGCCACCGCGCCGCGTGGCCGGCGCGCGTTGCGCCGCCTGCTGGTTTCATGCGCGATGCTGTCGTTCGCCGCCGGCCCGCTCCATGCGCGCCTGCCCGCGCCCACACCTGAGCAGCAGCAGGCCGCCGATGCCAAGAAGGCCAAGGAGGCCGAAGCGGCAAAGAGCCAGGCCGAAGCGCTTGGGCGCGTCCAGGACACGCTGGCCGCACGCTTCGGCAAGGGCGCCAGCACCAGCGCCGGCGCCACAACCGACGCCGGCAAGATGCCGCAGAAGGCCGCCGAGGCGCCGCGCTCGGCCGGTCCGCACGGCGGCACCGCGCCCAGCGCGGAAGCCCATAGCGGCGAAGCCGCGCGCAAGTGAGCACGACGGGCGGCCCAGAACCGATGGCCACGCGACTGATGGCAAGCGGCCCGGGAGCCGCCTGCCCGGCACGCCTCTTGCCACGGCGAAGCCTGACGGCCTCAGTGAAGACCGCGAGATGCTGACGCAAAGGGGGAATCGAAAATGGACGACTTCTGTAAGCATGTAATAACTACATCCAGCAGGCGCGCCAGCGAGGCAAGAATTGCAAGCGGCCAGCCCCGGCCGGCGCAGTTTTACACGTCACCCTGGCGGAAACGAGCCATGCCTGCACTGCATGCGGCTTCACGACGGGCGCGCCAGCGTCCGGCAGCGTGACGCCATGAAGTCGCCCGCCGCTATTCCCGCGCCCCTGATCCTCAACGTCGAAGACCGCGAGGGGCCGCGCTACGTCAAGAGCCGCATCCTGCATCGCGGCGAGTTTTCGGTGATCGAGGCCACCACCGGCCATTCGGCACTGTCGCTGGTACGCCAGCATGCGCCGGCGCTGGTGCTGCTGTCCGCGCGCCTGCCCGATATCAGCGGGCTCGAAGTGTGCCGGCTGATCAAGGACGATCCGCAGACCGCGCGCACGCTGGTGCTGCTCACCTCGCCCGGGCTGGCGCAGTCGCGCCAGCGGGTCGAGGCGCTGAACTGCGGCGCTGACGGCTACCTGGTCGAGCCGGCCGAGCCCGAGGAAGTGCTGTCGAGCATCCACGCGCTGCTGCGGCTGCGCGGCGCCGAGGACGCCTACCATCGCACCTCGCAGGCGCTGCACGATAACGAAGACATGTTCCGCCAGCTGGCCGAATCGATGGCCGATGTGGTCTGGATCCTGGACCCCGCGCAAAACCGCCTGCTCTTTGTCAGCCGCTCGTTCGCGGCGCTGTGGGGCCATCCCGCCGAACAGGTGATGGAAGACCCGCGCCGCTGCCTGGACCGCCTGGTGCCGGCCGACCGCCCGCGCGTGGAAGCCGCCTTCGCCAGCATGCTGCGCGATGGGCGGATGGATATCGAGTTCCAGATGACGCGCCCGGACGGCGAGCTGCGCGAGATTCGGGCGCGTGCGTTCCCCGTGCACGGCGCCAGCAAGGAAACGGAAACCTCGGGCGCCGCCGACACCGAGCCGCTACGCATTGCCGGCACATACCAGGACGTCACCCTGCAAAACCGTGCCGAGCGCGCACTGCGCGACGAAGAACGGCGCAAGGACCGGTTCCTGGCGATGCTGGCGCATGAACTGCGCAACCCGCTGGCGCCGCTGCGCAGCGCCGCGGACCTGCTGCAGCAGCTGTCGCCGTCGCGCGAGGATATGTTCCGCGCGCGCGACGTGATCGGCCGGCAGCTGCACCACCTGACGCGGCTGGTCGATGAACTGCTCGACATCTCGCGCTTCAACCAGGGCCGCATCACGCTGCGCCAGGATCTGGTGGAACTGCGCACCGCGCTCAATACCGCGGTGGAAGCGGTGCGCCCGGTGATGGACGCCTACCGCCACACGCTGCGCCTGTCGCTGCCCGAGCAGCCGCTGCCGGTGCGCGGCGACCTGGTGCGGCTTACGCAGATCTTCAGCAACCTGCTGCACAACGCCGCGGCCTATACGCCCGCGGGCGGACAGATCACGGTGGACGCCACCCTCGATGATGCCGGCCATGTCATCGTCAACGTGCGCGACAACGGCACGGGCATGTCCGAGGCGCTGCAGCGGCAGCTGTTCGATCCGCTGGCCCCGCCCGAGGATGCCGCCCCGGCCCAGCCCCCGCCCGGCGCCTTCCCCCATGAGGGGCCTGGCATCGGGCTGACGCTGGTGCAGAAGCTGGTGCAGCTGCATGGCGGCGTGATCCGCGCCCACAGCCCCGGCGCCGGCCAGGGCAGCACCTTCACGGTGACGCTGCCGGTAGAGCCCTGGCAGAAGTGGCATCCCGGCTCGGGCAAGGCCGCGCCGCGCAGCGGCGTGCCGCGCCGGATCATGGTGGTGGACGACAACGTCGATGCGCTCGAGGCCATGACGATGACGCTGCAGACCCTCGGCCATATCGTGGTCACCGCCCCCGACGGCCCCAGCGCGCTGGCGCGCGCGCCCGACGTGCGTCCGGAGGTGGTGCTGCTGGACCTGGGCATGCCCGCCATGGACGGCTTCGAGACCGCGCGCCGGCTGCGCGCGCTGCCCGAGATGCGCGGCGCCACGCTGGTGGCGCTGACCGGCTTCGGCCAGCCCGAAGACCGCCGCCGCGTGCTGGAAGCGGGCTTCGACCAGCACCTGGTCAAGCCGGCCGACCTGGACGCGCTGATGCGGCTGCTCGATGCGCTTGGCACCGAACGCGCATAGCAGCCGCAACCAAACAAACCCCGCAACAAGGAGCCTCCGTGCATACTACGCCTGAACCCGACATCCCGACGCGCAAGCCTGAAACCCCGCCGCCGGAGCAGCCGCCGGGCATGCCCGAACCCGAACCCGTGGGCGACCCGCCGCCGGGCGATACACCGCCTCCGCCGCCCCAACGCGCAGCCAGTGCCGGCGTGCGCGCCTAGCGCAAAGGAGCCGCCAAGTGTCCCGCATCATCTGGAAAGGCGCCATCACCTTTGGCCTGGTCAATATCCCCGTCGTGCTGCGGCCCGCGTCGCGCAGCCAGACGCTGGACCTGGACCTGCTGGACGTGCGCGACATGGCGCCGGTGGGTTACCAGCGCATCAACAAGAGCACCGGCAAGCCGGTCGACAAGGAACACATCGTCAAGGGCTACCAGTACGCCAAGGACGAGTACGTCGTGCTGAACGACGAAGATTTCAGGCAGGCCAATGTCGAAGCGACGCAGACGGTGGACATCGTCAGCTTTGTCGACGTGGAGAGCATTCCGCCCTACTACTTCGACACGCCGTACTACCTGGAGCCCGACAAGCGCGGCGAGCGCGGCTACGCGCTGCTGCACGAGACCATGCGCCGCACGGGCCGCGCCGCACTGGCGCTGGTGGTACTGCGCGCGCGCCAGCACCTGGCCGCGATGCTGGTGCACGGCGACGCGCTGGTGCTCAACACCATGCGCTTTGCCGATGAAGTATTGCCGATCTCCGAGCTGCGCCTGCCCAAGTCAGCAAAGGGCAAAGCCACCGGCGCGCACGCGCGCGAGGTCGAGATGGCGACCAAGCTGGTCGAGGACATGAGCGAGGACTGGGAGCCGGAGCAATATCGCGACACCTACCGCGACGACCTGATGGCACGCATCGAGGCAAGGATCGAATCCGGCAAGACCCACCAGCTGACGCAGCCCGCCGCAGAAGAAGAGGCACCGCGCCAGAGCGCCAAGGTCATCGACATGGTGGCGCTGCTGCGCAAGAGCCTGGATCATCGCGGCAAGGGCGGCAAGGCTGAGGAAGAGCCGGCACGCGGCAAGTCGCGGGCCAAGGCCGAAGCCGAGGAGGCCGAGGAAGAAACCGAGAGCGAAGGCCGTGCGCGCCGCAAGGCGCCTGCGCGCCATGCGGCAGCGAAGAAGCAGGCGAGCACCAAGCGCGCCACGGCTCCGGCCAAGCGCGCCAGCACGGCGACCAAGCATGCGCCCGCGAAACGCGCGTCGCATGCGCCGGCCGCGCGCAAGAGCGCCAGCACCGCGCGGAGGAAGCAAGCGGCGTAGCTCGAACCCTCCCGCAAGCGGGAGGTGGTAAATCAAACCCCTCAGCGCGCCGACACCTTCAGGTTGTCATTCACCGACGACACACCTTCCACGCTGCGAATCGCGTCCAGCGCCATGTCATGCTGCTGCTTGCTGGGGACCGTGCCGCTCACCTCGACTGTACCGTTGGTGGTCTTCACATGGATCCCGGTGGACTTCAGGTCCTTGGTGGCCAGCAGCTTGGTCTTGATCCTGGTGGTGATGGCACCATCCTCCACGGCCTGCTTCGCCTTGTCCGCACTCATGTCCGGACCGGCGCCGCGGTCGGGGTCGGCGCGTCCGGGCATGCCTGGCGCGGAGTTGACCGGTGCCACGGGCGCATTGTCCGCCGCAACCAAGATCAGGCCGCTCTTGTCGAGTGCCAGCGCGCTGCCGGCAGCCGCTGCCAGCGCCGCGGATACGCAGGCGATGCGCAGGGTGCGCGCGCAGGTTCGGGGAATTCGCATGGCTTTCTCCTGTTCGGGTTTCCAGCGTTCGGGTTTCCAGCGCGTTCGCGATACGAACCACACCACGAACCACTGGTAAGGCATTTTTGTGCAAGCTCCATACCCGCGAGCTCTTGGGCCGCCACGCATCCTTTGCGGCGCTCCGGGTGTGTAAATCGGGCCACCTGTTGTAAAAGCGGCTACCCGCTTGCAGTGGCGTATCCGTGCCATGCGGGCCGCCAATGGCCGCACCGCGCCAGCGCGGCGGCGCTGGCGTCCTTGGCATGGCGATTGCGAAACAAACGATGCGGCAGTAGGCCGCGTCAAGGAGACTAGCAATGGGACAGCAGCAACAGCCGGGTCAATCGCAGTCGGGCCAGAAGCAACAGGAACAGTCGCAGACGGGCCAACGCGGCAGCCAACAGCAGCCAGATAAACAACAAGGCGGCGGTCAGATGGGTAACCAGGATCGCAAGCAGGATCAACAGCAACAGCAGGATCGCGGCAGCTCGCAACCGGGCCAGCAAGGCGGTCAACGCAGTGGTCAGCAAGGCGGCCAGCAGGGCGGCCAGCAGGGTGGCCAACAAGGTGGCCAGCAAAGCGGCCAGGGTGGACAACGCCAGCCGTAAGTAAGGCAGGCAACAAGCCCAATAGCTGACGACAACAGGCAGCTATCCGGGTATGTGCGGCAGCAACATGCGGTGCTGCCGCAGGGGCATACGCCGGAAATTGACAGGCCGGAACTCCCGCGAGGGGGCTCCGGCCCTTTTTGTGCCGCGGCCCGCTCCGGCATAGCCTGCGCACGCTGTTCGCATCCCGTGTATGCTGGCCGTGACATCCTCCTTGCAGCGCTTCCGGCCTTGTCCAGCTTTACCGACCCCGCCACCGGCCGCCCTCCGCAGCGCGAGCGCGGACCGCTAGACCATCTCTCCGCAAAGCTTCGCAAGCGTGCCGGCGCGCATGTGCGCGCGCTCACACGCAGCAACTCCGGCCTGAGCCTCGACTACGACAACCCGCCCGGCGACCCCGGCCTGTTCGGCCCGGAAGCGGTCTGCTGGCGCGTGCATGCGGATTTCCCCGCGATGCTCGCCGGCGGCGTCAGCGCGCTGCTGATGCAGACGCTGCATCCGCTGGCGCTGGCCGGCGTCTGGGACCACTCGAGCTTTCGCACCGACATGCAGGGGCGCCTGGGGCGCACCGCGCAGTTCGTCGCCGGCACCACCTACGGCAGCCGGGCCGATGCGATGGCCTTGATCCAGCGCGTGCGGCGCATCCATACCGGCGTGGTGGGCGTGGCGCCGGACGGGCGGCACTATGCGGCCTCGGACCCGGCGCTGCTGACGTGGGTGCACGTGGCCGAGGTGTCGAGCTTTATGGCGGGCTACCTGCGCTATGTCGGACCGCTCAGCGAGGCCGAGCAGGACCGCTATTACGACGAGGTTGCGCGCATCGCGCAGATGCTGGGCGCTGCCGATGTGCCGCGCTCGCGCGCCGCCGTGCAGGCCTACCTGGAAGCAATGCGGCCGCAGCTGCAGGCCAGCGAGCGCACCCGCGAGGTAGTGCGGCTGGTGCGCAAGATGCCGGTCGCCAACCCGCTGCTGCAGCCGGCGGTGCGCATCATGGCTGAGGCGGGCATTGCCCTGCTGCCGCCGTGGGCGCGGCACGAACTCGAGCTGGACGGCCCGTCGATACGGCGCCCCGCCGCGCTGGCCGGCATGCGCGTGCTGGCGCCGGCGCTGCGCTGGGTGCTGGGGGCCGGCCTGGCGGCACGCGCGCGGCGGCGCGTGGCCCGCGGCGAAGGCACGCCTGCCGGCTAAGCGCGCGACTGACGCTGCGCTATTCCGCGGCAGCCGCCGCGCTGGCCGTGCTGGCAGGGCTGCCCCGCAGCACCTTCTCCGGCAGCCGCGCCACCAGGAAGGGCGCCAGCAGCGATACCCCCGCACTCATCAGGAACAACAGCCGGAAGGCGTGCTCGGCGGCCTGGCGCACCGCGGCGGCATCGCCGTCGGCCTGCCCGCCCGCCATCACGCGGTGGAACATCTGCATCAGCACGTCCTCGCCGCCGCCCAGGTCGGTCACCGCCATGCCGCCATGGCGCAGCAGTGCGATCAGCACCGTGGTCAGCACCGCCACGCCGACCGCGCCGCCCAGCATGCGCGAGAACGCCGTCAGCGCGGTGGCCACGCCCACATGCTGCAGCGGCACCGCGTTCTGCGTCGCCACCAGGCCGCTGGGGAGCTGCAGTCCGATCGCGAAGCCCAGCCCCACCATCACCAGCGCGCACAGCCACACCGCGCGCGGGTCGACGAAGGCGAGCGCCACGATCGCCAATGGCGCCACCAGAGAGCCCGCCATCTGCAGCGGCTTGTAGCGCCCGCTCCATGACATCAGCCGCCCGGCCGCGAATGCGCCGAACGGGATCGCCAGCGTCAGCGGCACCAGCCGCAGCGCCGCGGCGTCGGCCTGAGCGCCGCCCACCACCTGGAAGCGCAGCGGCAGCAGCACCGACATCGCAATCAGCTGGAAGAAGCAGAGGAACAGCGTGATGCAGCAGATCGCCACGGTCGGCACGCGCAGCATGGCCAGCGGGATCACCGGGTCGGCCGCGCGGCGTTCCTGCCAGAAAAAAAGCAGGAGTGCGGCAAGCCCCGCGACCAGCATCGACAGCGTGTCGGGCCGCCACGGCGACTGCCCCTGCCCGAGCCGCGTCAGGAACACCAGTACCCCGCTCAGGCCCGCGCCGAACAGCAGCGCGCCGAGATAGTCGATGCGGTGCCGGCGCCCGCCCGCGGGCAGGTGGCGCAGGGCGCGGCGCACGCTCACGAGCGCGAGCAACGCCAGCGGCAGGTTGATCCAGAAAATCCAGCGCCACGACAGGAAATGGGCAAGGTAGCCGCCGACCACCGGCCCGGCCATGCTGGCCACGGCCCATACGCCGCTGACATAGCCCTGGTAGCGGCCGCGCTCGCGCAGCGGCACCACGTCGGCGATGGTGGCCTGCGATACCGACACCAGCCCGCCGCCGCCCAGCCCTTGCAGGATGCGCGCAAGGATCAGCTGCGGCATGGTTTGGGCCAGCGCGCACGCCACCGAGGCCAGCAGGAACAGCACGATGGCGAACGACAGCACCGAGCGCCGGCCCAGCACGTCGGAGAGCTTGCCGTAGATCGGCGTGCTCACCGTGGACGCCACCAGGTAGGCGGAGATGACCCACGCCATGTTGTCGAATCCGTTGAGCTGCAGCGCGATGTCAGGCAGCACCACGGCCACGATGGACTGCTCGAGCGCGCCGAGCAGGATAGCCAGCATCAGGCCGAAGATGACCTGCATCACCGGCACCGGCGGCGGCGAGGCTGTAGCGGGGACGGAAGTGCTGGCGGCCGCAGGCTGCTGCGGCTGGGGGGATACGGCGGTCATGGGCACCTGCGGACGGCGGGATCGCGGCCAGGCGCAGCGGTTTGGGGGCGCTGCAGGGTCGCCCGCTCTTGTTGCGGAGTCAAGGAGAGCGCCTATTGTAGGCGCTTCCCGGCGCCGTTGCCGGCGGTGCCTGTATCGGTCAGAAGGTTTCCCAGTCGCCAGCATCGGCGATCGCGGGCTGCGCCGCGGGCCGGCGCGGTGCCGCTTGCAGCACCGGCTCCTGGCGGCGGTGAGTGACGGGCGGGCGCTGGCGGGTCGGGGTGACCGGCGCGCGTGCGGGCAGGATGGATTTTTGCGGCTTGCGATCCACCGGCGGACGGGCCGCGGCGGGGACCGCCGGTGCGCGCCCGGCAGGCGGGTTGGGCCGCGGAGCCGGGCGCGCCGGCTGACGTGTCGGGGCGGCGGCGGGTGCCCGTGCCGGCGCAGCCCGCGCGGTGCGCGAGGCGACCGGTGCCGGCTCGGCCGGCATGGCCGGTGCCGCGGCCCTTGCGATCGTCGAGCGTGGGTTCATGCGCGGAATAGCCGCCGGAGTGGCGCGCGGGGCAGCGCGAGGAGCGGGACGGGAGGTGGCGCGAGCGGTGGCAACAGGAACGGCAGCGGCCACGGCCTCGCCCGGCTCCCCCGCGGCCTCGGCTTCGATCTCGAAACGCCCCACCTCCGCCACCAGCCCGTCGGCCTGGTGCAGCAGGCTGTGCGCGGCCGCGGCGGCCTGTTCCACCAGCGCGGCATTCTGCTGCGTCACCCCTTCCATCTGCGTCACCGCCAGGCTGACCTGTTCGATGCCCGCGGTCTGCTCGGTGCTGGCCGCCGAGATCTCGCCGATGATATGGGTCACGCGCCCGACGGCGCCGACGATGTCGTCCATGGTGCGGCCGGCCTGCTCGGCCTGGCGCGCGCCCTCCTGCACCTGGCGCACGGAGCCGCCGATCAGCTCGGCGATTTCCTTGGCCGCGGCCGACGAGCGCTGCGCCAGGCTGCGCACCTCGGTCGCCACCACGGCAAAGCCGCGCCCCTGCTCGCCCGCGCGCGCGGCTTCCACCGCGGCGTTGAGCGCCAGGATATTGGTCTGGAAGGCAATGCTCTCGATCACGCCGGTGATCTCCGCCACCTGCGACGAAGACTTCGAGATGCTGTCCATGGTCCGCACCATCTCGCGCACGGTGCGCCCGCCCTCGGATGCAACCTCCGACGCATTGACCGCGAGCTGGCTGGCCTGGCGCGCATTGTCGGCGTTCTGGCGCACGGTCGAGGTCAGCTGCTCCATCGACGCCGCGGTCTGCTGCAGCGAGGCGGCCTGCTGCTCGGTGCGCTGCGACAGGTCGGCATTGCCGCGCGAGATCTCGCGCGTGGCGCCCTCGATCGAGCCGGAGGCACGCTGAATCCCCTGCACCAGCCCCGACAGGTGGCCGAAGGCCCGCTCCAGCGCGGCCAGCATGCGCCCGGTTTCGTCGCGGCTGCGCACCGGGACGCGGTAGCGCAGGTTGCCGGTGGCGAGCGCCTCGGCCGCCTTCAGCGCCTGGCGCACGGGCCGCGTGACCGAACGGGTGATGGCGATGCCCAGCACCACGGCCAGCGCCACCGCGGCCGCGGCCATGCCCAGCAGCAGATTGCGGGTCCAGGCATAGCTGGCGCCGGATTCCCTGACGGCCTCGACCGCGCTGGCACGGCCCATCGCCGCGATGCCGTCGAGCTGTTCAAAATACGGCCGCTGCGCGGCGGGCAGCGTCACCACCAGCGCGGCGCGCGCGCCGGCGAACTCCCCGGCGTCCAACTGGCGCAGCACCATGTCGAGCTGCCCGTCGTAGGCCTGGCGCGCGGCGTCCAGGTCGGCAAAGCGCTTCTGCAGGTCGCCGCGGCCGGTCTCGGCCATCGCCTTGCCCATCGCGTCCAGCGTTTCGCCCATGTCTTTGCGCAGTGCCTGGATGCGCTCGGCGTTCTTCGCGACCAGCGCGGGATCTTCAGTCAGCGTGGCGTCGCGCACCATGATGCCGACTTCCTGCGCGTCTTCCTTGACCCGGTTCAGGTCCAGCACTTTCAGCAGGCGGCCCTCCACGGTCAGGCGCATCGCGTCGTTCATGCCGCCCAGGGCGGCCACGCCCGATACGGCGATGCCCACCAGCAACACCACCACCAGGAAAAAGGCCAGGGACAGGCGAACCCCTATGCCAAGGTTTCGGAACCATGCCATCACTACGCTCCCTCCTGAACTGAATCCGTTTTTTCCATGAGCGCGGTCCTGCCAGCCAGGCGGCAGCGCAGGCGGTCTATCGGCGCGCAGCGGACGGTTCTTAAAGGGAAATGAGAATTGATGGCAAAAATCCCCGCTTTTCGGAGGATTGCGGCCTGCCGCGGTGGCATTTAATCCCGGTGGGCATCCCGACCGGTCGGTTTATTCCGACCACAGCGCCACAGAGCGCGGCCCGAACGACGTGGGCAAAAAAAAAGCCCACGCGCGGGGTGCTCGTAGGCTTTCCAGGACTGCTCAGAGCCAAACGGCTCTGATGAAGAATATAAACGCGCTTAAATGAGGTGTAAATCCTGTTTCTATCAGGGAATTCCCTCAGGATAATAAGAGGTTATTTAAGCACTTTTGGTATTTTGCACCCCCGACATCACTTCGGGGCATTTATTTATACGGGCTAGCATTTTTCCGCCAGCCCATTCCACGGCCGGGTCTTACGGCTCGTCCTCGCCCCAGCCATGAGCGCGAAGCTGTTACAATATCGCGGTCGAGATGACAACGTTTTTTGTAGAGCGAAGACTCTAAGCGCACAACTGCGCCCGGCCCGTCAAGGCTTGTAAAACTTTGTTACTCTCACCACTGAAGTATTCCCCTTCTCTCCTGGCAGTGCCCACCGTCGACACCTGCGTGACGCCCCGGGGCCCGAGCGCCGGGCCCGGCGACGCCGGTACCGAGAGCGGATGTTTCTCCTGCCGCCCTGGCCGCGCCGCACTCCATGGCGCCGGCCAACGGACCGTCATCAGCCGCCAGAACCCTTGCGGGCTCTTCCGGAGTCGTTGTGAAGAAGAAGGAAATCCGGCCCAAGCGAACCCGCCGAAAGGAACTGCAGTATCAGCAACTCGCGGCACATGCCAACTGCCGCGCCCCGGTGGTCGTGCACCTGTCCAACGGGACCCGGCTGCAGGGCGTCGTTCTGGCCACGGACAACTACATCCTGCTGCTCGGCAGGCAAGCGGACGACAGCCAGCCCACCCTGGTCTACAAGCAAGCCATTGCACTGGTCACGCCGGCCACGGCGCCCGGCGCCGCCGCTGTGCCCGACGTGCCCGAGATCCCCGACCCCGCCGCCGCGCCGGGTTTCGTGCCTATCTATATACCGCGCACCCGCAAGCGGCGCTGAAGCAAGCAGCCCTCAGGCAAGCGCCGCCGGCGCCCGCCCTGCCCCTTCCACATGCCTTCCAGCCCTCCCGCGCCAGTCTGCGGGATGCCTCTTCGCGCCCGTCGACACCCTCGAAACTATCGCAGAGATCACTCTAAACCTTTGCCTTGCCCGGTCGATAACCCAAGCAACGGAGGCACTCTACGCCCTGCAAAGCAGGCAGCCAACGTTACGGCACCAGCCGGAATGCCCAAAACTTTGCATATAGGAGTCGTACCATGGCGCAAGTCATTAACACCAATTCGTTGTCTCTGATGACTCAGAACAACATGAATGCATCGCAATCGTCGCTGAACACGGCGATCCAGCGCCTGTCGTCGGGCCTGCGCATCAACAGCGCCAAGGACGACGCCGCCGGCCAGGCGATTGCGAACCGCTTCACCGCCAACATCAAGGGCCTGACCCAAGCCCAGCGCAACGCCAACGACGGCATCTCGCTGGCGCAGACCACCGAAGGCGCGCTGACCGAAGTCAACAACAACCTGCAACGTATCCGTGAACTGGGCGTGCAGGCCGCCAACGGCTCGAACTCGGCTTCGGACCTGAAGTCGATCCAGGACGAAATTTCGCAACGGCTGTCGGAAATCGACCGCACCTCGCAACAGACCGACTTCAACGGCGTGAAGGTGCTGTCGTCCAGCGCCAAGCCGCTGACGGTCCAGGTCGGCGCCAACGACGGTGAAACCATCACCATCGACCTGAAGCAGATCGACTCGTCGACGCTGGGCCTGAAGGGCTTCAGCGTCAGCAGCAACGCCCTGAACGTCAGCGAAGCCGTCACGCAGACCAACACGGACGCCACGCCGCAGGCAGTGAACCTGTCCGCCGCGGCCACCTCGCTGGGCGTTTCTGCCAGCAGCCTGAGCCTGCACAACGTGAAAGACGCCACCGGCGCCGCAACCGCCAACTTCGTGGTGAAGTCGGGCGACGACTACTACGCGGCTTCGGTCAACGATGCCACCGGCGCTGTCTCCCTGAACGTGGCCGATCTCGAGTTCACGGATCCGAGCAATGGCGTGACGACTGCCACCGCGCTGGCAAACCAGCTGGTCAAGGTTGGCACCGACAGCACTGGCGCTGTCACCGCATTCGCCACCGTCCAGGGCCGTAACTTCGCCATCGGTGCCGGCGCGCTGGCCAACAGCGGCGCCGCTGCCCCGACCGACTTCGACAACACTGGCACCGACATCGTCCTGAGCGGCGCTGGCGCCTCGGCTGAATTCACCGGTGCCTCGACCGCCAATCCGCTGAAGAAGATCGACGCCGCCCTGAAAATCGTCGACGACCTGCGCAGCTCGCTGGGTGCCGTGCAGAACCGCTTCGATTCGACCATCTCGAACCTGGGCACCACCATCACCAACCTGTCCTCGTCGCGCTCGCGCATCCAGGACGCAGACTACGCAACGGAAGTGTCGAACATGACCCGCGCGCAGATCCTGCAACAGGCTGGTACCTCGGTGCTGGCGCAAGCCAACCAGACCACGCAAAACGTGCTGTCGCTGCTGCGTTAATCGCTTCCGCGCAAGGCAACCGGGGCTGGGCCGCAAGGCCCGGCCTTTTTGCCCGCGGAGCGCTTTGCAGGCAGGCCGCTGCCCGCAAAGCGTTTCGCCCCGCATATCAACCAACCCGCCCTGGACGGAGCAGATCATGGCGCCTCCCCCGACAGTAATCCCGACGGCAGCACACTTGCCGCCCGACTTGCTGCCCGGCGCCGGCACTGCACCCGCCAAGCGCGATGCCGCGCAGGCTGTCCGCCACGCCGCCGCCGCGGCAAGCGGCCTGGCCGCCTCCGAGGCCCCTGCCGCGGATGAAGGCATCGACACCAGCGCCGCCATCAACGAACTGGTCGACGCGCTCAGGACCACATCGATCGGCCTGCGCTTCGAGCTCGACGAGGATACGCATCGCGTCATCACCAAGGTGGTCGACAAGGAAACCAGCGAACTCATTCGGCAGATGCCCACCGAAGAGGTGCTGCGCGTCGCCCGCGCCATCGACAAGCTGCAGGGGCTGTTCATCAGCCACGCGGTATAAGCGCCGCCGCGGCAGCCCGCACACAGACATCAGTTGAAGAAGAGGCACGACAAGCATGGCAACGATCTCCTCCCTCGGCATCGGCTCCAACCTGGACCTGAGCACCCTGCTGACAAACCTGCAGACCGCTGAGCAGGCCCCGCTCACCGCCATCAACAACCAGGCCAAGAGCTACCAGACCAGGCTGTCGGCCTACAGCCAGGTGCAGAGCGTGCTGTCGGCCTACCAGGCCGCGGCCAAGAAGCTGTCCGACGCGGCCACCTTCGGCGCGGTCAAGGCCACCGTCGGCACGCCGGAAGTCATGTCCGTGACCACCGCGACCACCGCGGTGCCCGGCAACTACAGCATTTCGGTCAGTGCGCTGGCGACCGCGCAGTCGCTGGTGAGCGGCAACGTGGCGGACCAGAAGGCCGCGATCGGCGGCGGCGACATCGTGTTCGACTTTGGCGAGGCCGTTGCGACGGGCGGTGCGGCCACCAGCACCAAGACGGTCACCATCGAGGCGGGTTCCTCGCTCGAAGACATGCGCGACGCCATCAACAAGGCCGGCATCGGCGTGACCGCGAGCATCATCAACGACGGCAGTGCCAGCCCATACCGCCTGGTGCTGACGTCCGACAAGACCGGCACGCAGGCCACGATGCGCGTGTCGTCGACCGACGCGGCGCTGAACAACGTGATCAAGTACGACCCGGCCGCGGCGGCCGGCGTCAACAAGATGGAACAGAAGGTGCCGCCGGCCAACGCGACGCTGAAGATCAACGGCATCGACGTGGTCAGCCAGAGCAATTCCGTGGTGGATGCGGCGCAGGGCGTCACGATGAACCTGGCCAAGACCGGCACCACGTCGCTGGTCGTCACGCGCGACAACGATGCCATCAAGACTTCGGTCCAGGCCTTTGTCACCGCGTACAACAATATCCAGAGCACCGCCAAGACGCTGACGGCGTTCGACACCAGTGCCGGCACCTCGTCGGCACTGACCGGCGACGGCACGCTGCGCACGATCCAGTCGCGCCTGCGCTCGATGCTGGGCGGGGCGATGGATGACGGCAACGGCGGCACGATCACTCTGATCGACGTCGGCATCTCGTTCAACAAGGACCGAACGATGGCGCTGGACGACACCAAGCTGACCAAGGCGCTGAACAACAACCTTGGCGGTGTCACGGAGATGTTTTCCAGCACGACGGGAAGCGGCGGCATTGGCAAGCAGGTCACAGACTACGTTGATAGCCTGACCAAGACCGATGGTGCGCTGAAGAATGCGCAGGATGGCATCACCCAGACGCTGAAGGGCCTGGAAGACGACTACGCCCGCGTGGAAGACCGGGTCAACGCCACCGTCGAGCGTTACAAGGCGCAATTCACGCAACTGGACCTGCTGGTCGCGCAGATGAACCGCACCAGCAGCTACCTGACCCAGCAATTCACCGCGCTGACCAACAGCACGTCCAAGTAATCCAGGGAGAGAGACCATCATGTTCGCCCGCCAAGCCGCTAGCGCCTACGCCCAGGTGGGCGTCCAGACCGGTGCCATGAGCGCCAGCCCGCACAAGCTGATCACCATGCTGTACGACGGCGCCCGTGCTGCCATCGCGCGGGCGAGGTTCCACCTGGAAGGCGGCAACGTTGCCGAGCGCGGCAACGCCATCTCCAAAGCCATCGACATTATCGACAACGGCCTGCGCGCCGTGCTGGACCACGAGGCCGGCGGCGAAATCTCCGCCAATCTTGAATCCCTCTACGAGTACATGGTGCGCCGGCTGATGCTGGCCAACCTGCGCAGCGACGCGGCCCTGCTGGCCGAGGTCGATGCCCTGCTGGAGAGCCTGGCATCGGCGTGGGCGCAGATCGATGACGCAACCCAGGCCAACGCGCGCCAACCCGCCTTACAGGACAACTGAAATGGCTTCCGATCCCATGTTCTCGCCGATCGTCGGCGGCTACGAGGCAATCCTCGCGCTGTCCGCCCGCATGCTGGAAGCCGCCCAGGCGGCCGACTGGGATGCCGTGACCGAGTTGCAGCACGGCTACCTGGCCCAGGTCGACCACCTGCGCCTGCTCGACCACGAGGCACCGTTCTCCGACGCGGAACGCATGCGCCGCTACCAGCTTCTGGATCGCATCCTGACTTACGATGCCCGCATCCGCGACCTGGCCGTGCCGCAGCTCAGGAAGCTGGGCGATATGCTGACCAGTTCGCGCCGGCAGATCGAACTCGCCAGCGCGTACGGCACCCCGGCCTGACCGCCAGGGCATTGCGCTGAGCGCCATGGCATGCCGCGTGCCGCAGGGCACGCGTTGCGCAGCCTGTCGCCCGGCCGCGCCCCTGCGTCTTCTCTCCGTCCGTTATGACTGGCATCCACCTGCCTCCGGGCCTGGCACAAGGCCAGACCCTGGACCCGCAACAACTGCGCACCGCACTCGTGATCGACAAGCTCGCGACGCTGCCGCCCGTGCCGGCGGCCACGGAGTCCAATGTCCAGAACTCCACTGGCCAGGCAATCCGCAACAGCCAGCAAGCCGGCGGCGCGAACGGCGTGCCGGCACAGTCCGCGCTGCTGCCCGGCACATCCACGCGTGAATCGGTGAGCGCTGCCGCGCGCGTCATCCTGGCGGTGATGGACGGCACGGAAGCGCAGCCGGTGCGGTCCGCAGGCCCGCTGCTTGCATCGCCTGCCAACGCGCTGCAAGCGGCCACTGTGCTTGCCAGCACTGTCAGCCAGAGTGGGCTGTTCTACGAATCGCATCTCGCACAGTGGGTGTCCGGCGCCCGCCCGTTGCCGGAGATCCGGCAAGAGCCGCAGGCCCAGGTGCCGGTACCGGGCCGCGCGCCCATGCCGACCACGGCCGCGCAAGCGCAGGCGGTTAGTCCGTCCGCATTGCTGACGTACAGTGGCGCCGGTGCCAGCCCTGAGCCTGCCCGTGCGGCTACCATGCCGGCGCTGATCCCGGCCTCGCAGGTGCTGGCCGAAGCGCTGGCAGCGCCGGGCAACCCGCGCGTCGCCCACAGCCATGCCGCGGCGGAACAGGGCCTGCGGCAAGGCAACGGTTCGACCCTGTCGTACAGCCGGGACGCGGCAGAGCCATCGGGCCAGCGCCCATCGGCCGCGGCGCTCGCCTCCCAGGCTTACCAGGCCACCGCCGACGCCGCTGCGCGGGCAGCGGGTCCGGATGCGCACGTGACACGCACTGCCGCGCCGGAAGCGGAGACGGCATCAGCCGACGCTGGACGCCAGGCAGCGCCGCCGCCGGGGCCGGCCATCCATCCCGCAACCGAAGGAGTCGTGCGCCAGCAGCTCGAATTGCTCGCCACGCAGCAGTTCCGCTTTGCCGGAGAAGCCTGGCCCGGCGTGCCGATGGACTGGATGTTGCAGCGCGCGGATGCCGATGGCGGCACGCCGGCGCAGGATGCAGCCGCGCAGCCGTGGACCAGCCGCCTCAGGTTGCAGCTACCGGTTCTCGGCGCCGTGGAAGTGGTGCTGACGCTGGGCTCTGATGGGCTGGATGCCCGCATCGCGACAACCGAAACCGATATCGCCGCGCGCTTTATCGAGGCGCGGCCGCTGCTGCGCAGCCAGCTCGAAGCCAGGGGCATCGTGCTGCAGCGCCTCAGCGTGCAGACCCAGGACAGCCTGGCGGCGGAGATGCCATGAGTGAAGCGGGCAACGACCGCGGCGCGGCGATCGCGCTTTCGTACCAGCACAGCGACAATGCCCCGCGCGTGGTCGCCAAGGGCTATGGCCTGGCTGCCGAGGCCATCATTGCCCGTGCCCGGGAGGCCGGGGTCTATATCCACGACTCGCCTACGCTGGTGAACCTGCTGATGCAAGTGGAGCTGGACAGTCATGTGCCGCCGCAGCTCTACGTGGCTGTGGCCGAGTTGCTGGCGTGGATCTATCGTCTCGAATCCGGGGCGGATGCCGGGACGTCGGGACAAGGTTGAGCCGGACTCTGGCGAGAGGCATGGGCATTTTGCATTTGGTCGTTAATCGACGGCTGGTCGCTGCTGGTGACATGTTGTCGTTGTTTGAACCGCTGGGTTCCGCCTTCCTGGGCGGGTCACTTCTCGACGGCTTTCGCGGTTGGTGACGTGTTGTCGTCGGTCAACCGCTTGGTTCCGCCCTCCTGGGCGGGTCACTTTTTGTCCGAGGCGAGCGACAAAAAGATGGAATGAACGCGCCCCGGCCCGATCAAAGGCGCCGGTAGTTCAGCTGTGCATCCGGGGAAACGTGACAGGGGTAGGCGGGTCCCCCCATCACGAAACGGCATCGATGTGCCAGAGTGGGAGTGTTACCAACCACGCGAGGATGGAGGGACCCGAGATGAATACTACGACTTACGGTCTGGACATTGCAAAGACTGTCTTCCAGCTCTATTGGGTCGAGCCTTCGGGCAAGTGTTTCAACCGCCGCTTCAGCCGGCCCAAGCTGCTGGAGTTCCTCGCGAATCGCGAGCCCGGACGTATCGCGCTCGAAGCCTGTGGCAGCGCGCACTGGTGGGCCCGCCAACTGCAAGCCTTGGGTCATGAGCCGGTGCTGCTGCACGCCAGGTACGTGCGACCGTTCGTGCAGACGAACAAGACCGATGCGGCCGATGCCAAGGCTATCTGGACTGCAGCCCAGCAGCCGGGCATGCCGATTGTGGCCCCAAAGACCGAGTCCCAACAGTGCGTACTTGGCCTGCACGCCATGCGCCAACTGCGCGTGAAAATGCGCACTATGCTGGTCAACCAGCTGCGCGGCACGTTGTTTGAGTTCGGGATCCGGATCCGTCCCGGGCTGCGAGCTGGCCTGCAGGAAATCGTGCAACGAATGGACGAACTCGAACAGAACGTGCCGCCCTTGCTGTTCGAGTTCGTGCGCGAACAATTGCAAAGCATCGAACGGCTCGATCAAGAGATAGCTCGCCTGGATCAACGCATTGATGCCTGGGGTCGGCAGAATCGGGCTTGCAAAACGATTTTGGCCATTCCCGGCATCGGCATGCTTACCGCCACGGCCATGGTCGCCACCATTGGCGACGCGCACACCTTCAAGTCCGGGCGCCAACTGGCGGCTTATCTTGGCCTGGTGCCCAAACAGACCGGCACCGGCGGCAAGGTCTGGCTCGGTGGCATCAGCAAACGCGGCGACCCCTACCTGCGCACCTTGCTGATTCACGGCGCTCGGGTCGTGCTGAGTCATCTGCGCAGAAAGAACCAGCCCGGCTGGAGCCTGATGCTCGCACAGCGACGGCCGAAAAACGTCGCGGCTGTTGCCCTGGCCAACAAGACGGTGCGTACCATCTGGGCCCTGTTGGCCCACGACCGAACCTATGACCGAGACTATGTCTCGGTCAGGCCTGCCTAACGGCAGGCAGAGCTAGCAAGGAAGGAACCCGTCCACAGGTTGCGACGGTAATGTCAGCGTGATGGCAAAACAGGTTGGACCGCGGGAGTGCAAGCCCAATTGGTTACTGGTGCTCAAAGCACGGCAAAAAGATAGGGACACTCCCGGCGAAATCCATCAGGGCCTGCAGGCCTGGCCTGCACCGCAAGGCCGGATATAAGTCTGCAGCCAATCCTGTCCAAGCCTGATGTTGGCTTTACCTTGCAAACCGGGGCGCGTTCATATAAGTAACCAAAAAGCGCGTCGCCTGCGGCTGGCCTTTATCAAGGAGGCGGCGTGGGTGGTGCGAGCGGTGGTGATTTCCGTTTTTATGTGTTTGCGGTTCGACCCTGCTACGCGAGGTGAGTCAGTGTCAATGCCTTGCGAAGGCCCACTTTTGAACGATCCCCATGCCGGGTGTAGGTCGCCTCCTAACACCCGTATCGCATCAACGCCTTCGGCTGCGCTGCGCGCGGCGGCCGGGTCCTAATGGTTGGAATGCGTCTGCCTGTGGCACGCTCATGGGTGACAAACGAGTTCAATCACATGGGTAACACTCTGAGGCTTGGCTAGCCAGGTTAGAAACCTGGTACCCATGTGCTTGAACTGTTTTGTCACCTCCGTCGGTGAACCGTACCGTCTTATGTGGATGGCAATCTGGTGCGCCTGCGCGCAGCGCAGCCGAAGGCGTTGATGCGATGCCCCCCGTTAGCAGGGGCCCACGCCCTGCCCGGGGATCGTTCAAAAGCCGCGCTACGCAGGCACGGATACCCGCACACCTCGCGTAGCAGCGTGGGCCCGCGACCAGGCCAAAACGGAAATCACCGCCGCCCGAACCACCCATGCCGCCCCCTTGATAGCCAGCCGCTCAGGCGACGCGCTTTTTGGTTCCTTTTTGTCGCTCGGACAAAAAGGGACCCGCCCAGGAGGGTGGAACCCAGCGGTTCAAACAACGACAACATGTCACCAGCCGCGACAAGCCGTCGATCAGCAAAGCACCACTCACACCCCCATATTCATCATCTCCTGATACGCCGCCACCAGCCGGTTCCTCACCTGCACCCCCGTCTGGAACGAAATATTGGCCTTCTGCAGGTCAATCATCACGTCGTTAAGCGCCACCCCGGGCTTGCCCAGCTCGAAGCCCTCGGCCTGCCCGTAGGCGCGTTCCTGCGCAGCGTTAATGCGCCCCAGCGAGCGCTGCAGTTCGCCGGCAAAGCCGCCGCCGGCGACCGGCGCGGACGACTGGCTGGCGTTGTTGCCCGAGGCAACCTGGGACAGGCCGCGCAGCTGCTGCAGCATGGCCTCGATGGAAGAGATTGTGGTCATTGGCGTCACCGAGTTTCAGCCCCCGCAGAGTACCCGCCGCGCCGCCCGCCCCATGGGCCGAAATCGGACAAAAAACCGGGTCTATTCGCGGGATTGTCCCACTCAAGTCTGGCTGATCATTGCCACCGTGCCGGAAAAGCGCGGGCTGTCGCCCTGCGCGGGGGTTCCGGGACATCGCCACACAACCATCCATTCGGGAGTACGCGTGTTTTCTCTGCAGCGTAATGTGAGCCGTGCCATGCGCCGAGCCGACGACCATGGCGGTCAACATCGCCCGAGCCGTCGCGCCCATCGCGGCACCGGGGCAGGAGCACGCGCATGACCGCGGCAGTGGCTGTGCCCGGCCGCTCGGCCGAGGTGATCGAGCGTCTGAGGGCCAACCCGAAGCTGCCGCTGATGCTGGGCGCCGCCGCGCTGGCCGCGGCCATCGCCGTGGGCGTGCTGTGGTCGCGCAGCCCGGACTACAAGGTGCTGTACAGCAACCTGTCCGAGCGCGACGGCGGCGCGGTGCTCCAGTCGCTGCAGCAGATGAACGTGCCGTACAAGTTCGCCGAAGGCGGCGGTGCGGTCATGGTGCCGGCCGAGAAGGTCCATGAGACCCGCCTGCGCCTGGCGTCGCAGGGTCTGCCCAAGAGCGGCACGGCCGGCATGGAGCTGATGGACAACCAGAAGTTCGGCATCAGCCAGTTTGCCGAGCAGGTCAATTACCAGCGCGGGCTGGAAGGTGAGCTGGCGCGCTCGATCGAATCGATTGCTGCGGTGCAGTCGGCCCGCGTGCACCTTGCCATCCCCAAGCCGACGCTGTTCGTGCGCGAGCGCCAGAAGCCGACCGCGTCGATCGTGCTGCAGCTCTACCCTGGCCGCGCCATCGACGAAGGCCAGGTCGCGGCGATCAGCCACCTGGTGTCGTCGAGCGTGCCGGAGCTGACGCCCAAGTCGATCTCGATCGTCGACCAGCATGGCAACCTGCTGTCGAACACGGGCAACGAGCGCATGCTCGACGCCACCCAGCTCAAGTATGTGCAGGCGCTGGAGCAGAACTACCTGAAGCGCATCGAAGCGATCCTGACGCCGATCGTCGGCAAGGACAATGTGCGCGCGCAGGTCACCGCCGACGTCGATTTCTCCATCGTCGAGCACACCGACGAAAGCTACAAGCCCAACCAGGACCCGACCCGCACGGCCATCCGCAGCCAGCAGACCAGCGAGTCGACCCAGCAGGGCGCCACGCCGCCGGGCGGCGTGCCCGGCGCGCTGTCGAACCAGCCGCCCGCCGCCGCCGTCGCGCCGGTAACCACGCCGCAGACGCCGCGTGCGGGCCAGGCGCCCGGACAAGCCGGCGCGCCCGCTGCCGGCCAGCCCGGGCAGCAAGGCCAGGCCGCGCAGGGCGCGACCGCGACCGCATCGACCGGCCCGAGCAGCAACCGCCGCGACTCCACCGTCAACTACGAGCTGGACCGCTCCGTGCGCCACGTGCAGCAGGCACCCGGCGGCGTGCGCCGCCTGTCGGTTGCAGTGGTCGTGAACTACCGCCAGGCGGCCGACGCCAAGGGCAAGCTGGTGTCCCAGCCGCTGCCGCCGGCGCTGCTGGCGCAGATCCAGAACCTGACCAAGGAAGCGATGGGGTTCTCGGCCGACCGCGGCGACTCCATCAACGTGGTCAACAGCCCCTTCACCGCGGACCGCGAAGCCGTTACGCCCGAGGTGCCGCTGTGGAAACAGCCTGAAATGATCGATCTTGCCAAGACCGGCGCAGGCTACCTGCTGCTGACACTGCTGGTGCTGTTCGCGTGGTTCAAGGTGGCGCGCCCGATCCTGCGCCGCTACACCACGCCGCCGCTGCCGGCACCGGAAGCGAAGGACGAAACCGAGGCAGTGCTGCTGCCGCCGGAAGAGCCGGCCAATCCGGAAGTGCTGCGACTCACCGCCAAGTACGAAAGCGATCTCGCGCTGGTGCGCGACGCCGCACAGCGCGACCCGCGCCTGGTCGCCAGCGTGATCAAGAACTGGATTTCCAATGACAACCGCTAAAGCCATCTCCGAATCGGGCCTGCAGAAGAGCGCCATCCTGATGATGGCGATCGGCGAGGACGCCGCGGCCGAGGTGTTCAAGCACCTGTCGCAACGCGAAGTGCAGGAGCTGGGCTCTGCCATGGCCACGCTCAGTTCGGTCACCCGCGAGGAAATGGCCGGGGTGCTGGGTGAGTTCCGCTCCGAGACCGAGCAGTACCTGGCGCTGAACGTCGATTCCAGCGCCTTTATCCGCAGCGTGCTGAACAAGGCGCTGGGCGAGGAACGCGCGCAATCGGTGATCGAGGACATCCTGGAGTCGCGCGATCCGGGCGGCGGCATCGATTCGCTGAACTGGATGGACTCCACGGCCATTGCCGAGCTGATCCGCGACGAACACCCGCAGATCATCGCCACCATCCTGATCCACCTGGACCGCCAGAAGTCGTCGGAGGTGCTGGGGCTCTTTACCGACCGCCTGCGCAACGACGTGATCCTGCGTATCGCCACCTTCGGCGGCGTGCAGCCGGGCGCGCTGCAGGAACTGACCGACGTGCTGACCAAGCTGCTGGCCGGCCAGAGCCTGAAGCGCAGCCGCATGGGCGGCGTGCGCACCGCGGCCGAGATCATCAACCTGATGAGCACCGCGCACGAAGAGGCCGTGATCGACGGCGTGCGCCTGCACGACGGCGACCTGGCGCAGAAGATCATCGACGAGATGTTCCTGTTCGAGAACCTGCTGGAGGTCGACGACCGCGGCATCCAGCGCGTGCTCAAGGAAATCGCCACCGAATCGCTTATCGTCGCGCTCAAGGGCGCGCCGCAGGAGCTGCGCGACAAGTTCATCCGCAATATGTCGACCCGTGCCGGCGAGATGCTGCGCGAGGACCTGGACGCGCTGGGTCCGGTGCGCGTGTCGCAGGTCGAGGCCGAGCAGAAGGCCATCCTGCAGGTGGTAAGACGCCTGGCGGATGCGGGCGAAGTCCAGATCGGCGGAGGCGACGATGCCTATGTCTGAGCGCGGCCTGGCCGCACGCCGCGCGCTGCGCGGCGATCCCCTCACTGGTGGCGCCGGCGGTGCCGCTGCCGCCGATGCCGGCGGCTTTGCGCCGTTCGAGCCCCCGCGCCGCGCGCGCGGCGGTGCGGCCGGCTGGCAGCGCTGGCAGATGGGCTCGCTCGATCCGCGCGAGACCGAGCCGCCCGAAATGATGCCGCTGGTGCCGGCCGAGCCCGCGCCGCCGCCGATCGACTTCGAAGCCCTCGATGCGATGCGCGAAGGCGCGCGCAAGGAAGGCTATGCCCAGGGCTACACCCAGGGCCAGACGCAAGGCTATGGCGACGGCCACCGCGAGGGTTACGCCCGCGGCCTGGAAACCGCGCGCAACGAAGCCGCGCAACTGCAGGCGCTGGCCGCGAACTTCCGTGGTGCGCTCAATGGCGTGGACGAGCAGGTCTCGCGTGCGCTGGTGTCGCTGGCGCTGGACGTGGCGCGCCAGCTGGTGCGCACCGCGGTTGCCGAAGATCCCTCGGTGCTGCTGCCGGCGGTGCGCGAGCTGCTGACCAGCGAGCCCGCGCTGTGCGGCGCGCCCAGCCTGCTGCTCCATCCCGACGACGTGGCGCTGGTGGAAACCCACCTGCGCGGCGAACTGGACGCCGCCGGCTGGACCGTGCGTGCCGATCCGACGGTGGCGCGCGGCGGCTGCATCGCCAGCGCCGCCAGCGGCGAGCGCGACGCCACGCTGCCCACGCGCTGGACGCGCGTGGTCAAGGCGCTGGGCCGCGACGACGCGTGGGAGCCGCCGCATGCCTGACATCCCCGCGCACGACACGGCCGCGCCGGATAGCGCCCCAATCCCGCACACGCAACGCTGGATCGGCGCGCTGAACACGGCATCCGCCGGCATCGCCGGGCTCGACAGCAAGCGCAGCTGTGGCCGGCTGACCCGTGCCGCGGGCCTGGTGCTGGAAGCCGTGGGCCTGCGCATGCCGGTGGGTAGCGACTGCCTGATCGAACTGCCTGCCGGGCAGTTCACTACCGACAGCAACGCCCCGCGCACCGCGGAAGCGGAAGTCGTTGGCTTTGGTGCGGACCGTCTCTACCTGATGCCGCAATCGGACGTGGTCGGCCTACTGCCGGGTGCGCGCGTCTATCCGCTGGAACCGTCGCCACAACCGGCCGGTGCCGCCACGCCGCGCGAACCGGGCTCCAAGCGCCTGCCGGTCGGCAAAGGGCTGCTGGGCCGCGTGCTGGATGCCGCGGGCCGTCCGCTGGACGGGCTGGGCCCGCTCACCGCGGCGATGGAAGTGCCGCTGGCCGGCGAACAGATCAACCCGCTGATGCGCGCGCCGATCGAGACCGTGCTCGATACCGGCGTGCGCGCCATCAACGGCATGCTGACGGTGGGGCGCGGCCAGCGCATGGGGCTGTTCGCGGGCTCCGGCGTGGGCAAGAGCGTGCTGCTGGGCATGATGGCCCGCTACACCAGCGCCGACGTGATCGTGGTCGGCCTGATCGGCGAGCGCGGCCGCGAAGTAAAGGAATTCATCGAGAACATCCTCGGCCCGGAAGGCCGTGCGCGTTCAGTGGTAGTGGCCGCGCCGGCGGATACCTCGCCGCTGCTGCGCATGCAGGGCGCGGCCTACGCCACGCGCCTGGCCGAGTATTTCCGCGACCAGGGCCAGCATGTGCTGCTGATCATGGATTCGCTGACGCGCTATGCGATGGCGCAGCGCGAGATCGCACTGGCCATCGGCGAGCCGCCGGCGACCAAGGGCTACCCACCCTCGGTCTTTGCCAAGCTGCCGACGCTGGTCGAGCGCACCGGCAACGGCCCCGAAGGCGGCGGCTCGATCACCGCGTTCTACACCGTGCTGACTGAAGGCGACGACCAGCAGGACCCGATCGCCGATTCCGCGCGCGCCATTCTGGACGGCCATATCGTGCTGTCGCGCAGCCTGGCAGAGGCCGGCCACTACCCGGCCATCGACGTGGAAGCGTCGATCAGCCGCGCCATGACCGCGCTGATCCCGAACGAGCAGTTCGGCTCGGTGCGCCGCTTCAAGCAGCTGATGTCGCGCTACCAGCGCAACCGCGACCTGATCAGCGTGGGCGCCTACGTGCCGGGCAACGACCCGGAGCTGGACCTGGCGATCCGCCTGCACCCGCGCATGGAAGCCTTCCTGCAGCAGGACATCCACGAACGCGCCGGCTATGACAACGCCATTGCCCACCTGCACAGCCTCTTCGACAGGAGTGAACATGGTCAAGCATTCACCGCTTAATACCCTGGCGGACCTCGCCCAGAACGAGACCGACGCCGCGGCGCGCGAACTGGGCCGGCTGCAGGGCCTGCGCACGCAGGCAGAGCTGCAGCTCAACCAGCTCACGGAGTACCGCCAGGAATACCGCACGCGCATGCAGGCCGTGGCCGCCGAAGGCATGACCTCCGGCCGCTGGCAGGACTTCTCGCGCTTTCTCGATTCGCTCGACCACGCCATCCGGCAGCAGACCGCGGCACTGGCCAAGGCCGAAGCCGACCTGCTGGCCGGGCGCAGCCGCTGGCAGCACCAGAAGCGCCGCCTGAACTCTTTCGACACGCTGATCGCACGCGCCGAAGCCAAGGAAGGACAAGTCGCCGCGCGCCGCGAGCAGCGCGCCACCGACGAATACGCCGCCCGCCTGGCCCGCACCGCGGCTGGCCGGCTCAGCTAAGCCCGCAACGGGTGACACACCACATGATCGATATCAGCCAGATTGTCAGCAGCGCCGCCAATGCGGCCAATGCGTCCGATGCCAACCGGCGCGCCGCGGCCGACGCCGCCGCCGGCGGCTTCGGCGACGCGCTGACGCGCGCACGCGATAGCAGCAAGCCGCAAACCCCGGCGCCTGCCGCAAAGGACACCGCAGCCGCCCGGGACAAGGCCGCCGCCAGCGGCAACAAGCAACCTGCCGCGCAGCCGGCGCATGCCGATGCCGGCAAGCAGCAGGCGGCATCGACCGGCAAGCCGCGTACCGCCGATCACGAGGACAAGGACGAAGACGACGCCACAGCCGCCGCGCCCACCGACGCCGCTGCCGCGGCCGCGCTGGCTTTGCTGCTGCCGGCCGCCGCTCCGGCCACGCCGGCTCCGGCGCCTGCCGGCGCTGCCGCAGCGGCTGTCGGCGGTGTGGGCGACGCGGGCAGCAGCGCCGCGCTGCAGGCGGCACTGGCTGGGGCTACGCCGGCTGGCTCTGCCACTGCGCCCGACTCGCGAGCGGATGCCAAGCCGGCGGCCGCCACGACGCTGGCGGACACGCTGCAGGTCGTCACCGCTGAAGCGAAGCCGGCCCAACCGTCCGTCGCCGACACGCTCGCCACCATCGCCTCGCAACGCGCGGCGATGCAAGGCAACGCGCCGGCCGGCGCCGACGGCAAGGCAGCTGCCGTCGCTCCGCAAGCGGTAGCGGGCGCGGCACTCGGTGCACAGCAGGACACCCCCGGCCAGTCTGGCAACCAGCGCCCGGACAGCGGCATCGGCCAGCATCGCGCCGATCCGCTCGCCGCCAGCGCCGTCACCACGGATGCAAAACCCGCGGCTTCGTTCGCGGCGGCGCAAGCCACCGCCCGCGCCAGCGAGGCCGCTGCCAGCACCGACAACGCACCGACACTGGTCGCCACGCTCGCTGCCCAGCAGACCCCGTCGGCTTCCGCCGCCGCGCTCGCCGCCGCCAGCCGCCCCGTGGTCGCCCCGCCGCTGTACGACAGCCAGTGGCCGCAGGCTCTCGGTCAGCAGATGATCCGCCTGAGCACGCAAGGCCAGCAAAGCGCCGAGCTGCAACTGAACCCGCCCGACCTCGGGCCGCTGAAGGTGGTGCTCAACGTGGTCAACGACCAGGCTCAAGCCCAGTTCGTCTCGCCGCACCAGGCCGTGCGTGCGGCGGTGGAAGCGGCGCTGCCGCATTTGCGGACTGCGTTGTCGGAGAACGGGATCCAGCTCGGGCAGACCTCGGTGGGTAGTGATGGCTTTGCCAGCCAGGCGGGGAATGGCCAGCAACAGCAGTCGCCGGGGAATGGGCGTGGGCAGGGGGGATTTGGGGCGGGGACGTTGGCGGCGGCTGAGCCGGCGGCGGCTCCGGCTACCGCTACCGTGCGGCCGGCGCGGATGCTGGGGCGTGGGGAGATTGATACGTTCGCCTGATGACGCTTCCCGGCACGGCGCATGGCTTTGCCGTATGGGAGATGCAACAAGGCCGCCTCGCAGGCGGCCTTTTCTTATGGCGTTCGCGGTCGTTCAGGGACGCAGCAGGTCAAATCCACCCAGCGCGACCACGCCACTCAGCGCAATCATGGCCGGTGAATCGCCACCAAGAATCAGGATGGCGGCAGCAAGCCAGGTGACGAGGCTATATGCGAGGAGGCGTTTCATGTTGCATGGGAAGGCCGGGGAGGCGCTCCGGTGCGCCGGAGACATACGAGCGCATAAGTATAAACCCGGATACGGGCCCAGCGCCGCGTTCCAATTTATGTCTCGAAAGGCGCACAGGATGTCTGCAATTCGGCAACCAACTTTAACGTCCTGCTGATAGAATCAGTAAGCATTTTTGCTTACCCTGATTTCCCCCTGACATGCAGGAGGAGGATCGGGTGAAGCAAAGCGAATTCCGGCGTTGGCTCGCCGGACAGGGCGCCACGTTCAGTGAAGGCGCCAAGCATCTGAAGGTGTATCTCAATGGGAGGCAATCCACGTTGCCACGGCATCCCAGTCATGAGATCCGCGAGGGGGTCCGCAAGGCTATCCTCAAACAACTCGGGCTGTCATGACTCTGCCCTCTGGCAGCCCGTCCGGCCCTCGTCGTCAAAGGAGTACCGATATGTTGCGTTTTCCAGCCGAAATCGTTCCGGACGATGGCGGTTTTGCTGTGTCGTTCCCCGATATTCCTGAAGCCTTGACCTGCGGCGACACTCTCGATGAGGCCCGCGAGATGGCCGCCGATGCCCTCGCCACGGCGATGGAGTTCTATTTCGAGGACGGACGCCAGGTGCCGCTTCCTTCGGCAGCCACACCCGGCCAGCATCTGGTCGAACTGCCGGCCAGCGTGTCTGCGAAGGTTCTCTTGCTTAACGAGATGATCGCGCAGGGCGTCACGCAAGCCGAACTGGCGCGCCGTTTGCATACCCGCAAGCAGGAAGTTCAGCGTATCGTCAACCTGGAACATGCAACCAAGATCGACACGATCGAGGCCGCATTCCGGGCGTTGGGTAAGCGGCTGGAGATGACTGTCGCTTGACCCGGCACCGGGCCTAGCGGGAATCGCCCATGACTTTCGACCTCTTCGACGACCTGCCACCTAGCGGCCCTGACCTCCCAACCACCGAGCCCCTCGCCGACGGCGCCATGGTCCTGCGCGGCATCGCCCGTCCTGAGGCCGGAGTGTTGCTGGCGGACGTGCAGGCAATCACTACCGCCGCGCCCTGGCGCCACATGATCACCCCCGGCGGCCTGAAGATGTCGGTAGCGATGACCAACTGCGGCGACGCCGGCTGGGTCTCCGACGCACGCGGTTATCGCTATGACCCGATCGATCCGCTCAGCGGAAAACCGTGGCCAGAGATGCCGGCAAGCTTCCGCCAGCTGGCCACCACCGCGGCCGCGCAGGCCGGCTTTGCCGGCTTCGAACCCGACGCCTGCCTGATCAACCGCTACGAACCCGGCACCCGCCTGTCGCTGCACCAGGACCGCGACGAGCGCGATTTCGACGCGCCCATCGTCTCGGTCTCGCTGGGCCTGCCCGCCATCTTCCTCTTCGGCGGCATGCGCCGCGCCGACCGTCCGCAGCGCCTGCGCCTGGCACACGGCGACGTGGTGGTGTGGGGCGGGCCGTCGCGTCTGGCGTACCATGGCGTTGCGCCGCTGGCCGATGGCGATCATCCGCTGCTGGGACGCCTGCGCATCAACCTGACGTTCCGCAAGGCGCGGTAGCAGCTGTCATTACCGTCATTGGTTTGGCACTTTGCGCACGGTTTTCTACAGTCAAGGGACTGTCCCAACAGCCACCGCGCAAAGGCCCACACCATGCATCTCGACGGCTCCTGCCATTGCGGCGCCATCCACTTCTCGCTCGAATCCGATTCGCCCTACCCCTATATGCATTGCCATTGCTCCATCTGCCGCAAGACGGCCGGTGGCGGCGGCTATGCCATCAACCTCGGCGGTGACGCGGCCACGCTGCGCGTGCGCGGGCGCAAGCATCTTGGCATCTACCACGCGGTAATGCGCGAACCCGGCAAGCGCGCGCGGCGCTCGCCCGCGCAGCGGCATTTCTGCGTCAAGTGCGGCAGCGCGCTGTGGCTGTGGGACCCGCGCTGGCCGCACCTGGTGTACCCGCATGCCTCGGCCATCGACACGCCGCTGCCGCGCCCGCCTGAGGTGGTGGAGGCCTCGCTGGATTCCGCCGCGCCGTGGGTCGATGTGCCCAAGGGCAAAGGGCACGTGCATTGCGACACGTGGCCAGAGGAATCGCTCGCCGACTGGCACAAGCGGCATGGGTTGCTGTCGCGCTGAAGCGCCGCGGCGGAGCGATTCAATGGGGCGATCCTGGTCTTTCCTTCCAGCATGCCCTGACACGGCGCTGCGCCAGTCAGGTCAAGCAAGCGTTCCGAGCGCCCGGACTACGAGATCCGGGCGCCCGCTCTCGCTTACGCAGGCAGGAAGCCTTCCACCGTCAGGTAGCGCTCGCCGGTGTCGTAGTTGAAGCCCAGCACGCGCGCATTGGCCGGCAGCTCGGGGAGCTTCTGCGCGATCGCTGCCAGCGTGGCGCCGGATGAGATGCCGACCAGGATGCCTTCTTCGCGCGCGCAGCGGCGCGCCATCTCGCGCGCGGGCTCGGCATCGACCTGGATTACGCCGTCGAGCAGCGAGGTGTCGAGGTTCTTCGGGATAAAGCCCGCGCCGATGCCCTGGATCGGGTGCGGTGCCGGCGCGCCGCCGGAGATCACGGGCGAGGCCACCGGCTCCACGCCGAACACCTTGAGCTGCGGCCACTTGTCCTTCAGTACCTTCGCGCAGCCGGTCAGGTGGCCACCGGTGCCAACGCCCGTGATCAGCACGTCCAGCCCTTCGGGGAAGTCGTTCAGGATTTCCTGCGCGGTGGTGCGCACGTGCACGTCGACGTTGGCGGGGTTCTCGAACTGCTGCGGCATCCACGCGCCCGGAGTGGCGGCCACCAGTTCCTCGGCGCGCGCGATCGCGCCCTTCATGCCTTTCTCGCGCGGGGTCAGGTCGAAGGTGGCACCGTAGGCCAGCATCAGGCGGCGGCGCTCCACCGACATGCTGTCCGGCATCACCAGCACCAGCTTGTAGCCCTTCACGGCCGCGACCATGGCCAGCCCGATGCCGGTGTTGCCCGAGGTCGGCTCGATGATGGTCCCGCCCGGCTTGAGCACGCCGCGGCGCTCGGCGTCTTCCACCATCGACAGCGCGATGCGGTCCTTGATCGAGGCGCCGGGATTGCTGCGCTCGGACTTGATCCAGACCTCATGGCCATTGCCGAACAGGCGGTTGATGCGGATATGCGGCGTATTGCCGATGGTCTGCAGGATGTTCTCTACCTTCATCGTCTTCTCCGTGAGAGGCGCGGCGGCACGGCTGTGTCACTGCGTGGCTCGAATGAGCGGACGATTTTAGTGCAATGCGACGCGCCGCTGGCTCGCGTATGATTGAGCCCGCCCGCGCACCGTCCTTCGCCTCGTCCCCTCGCATCACCACCGTTCCCGCAATGTCTGCACATTTCCTGCTGTCTTCCCTGCTGATCTTCGGCCTTGGTGGTTTGCTCGGCGCGGTGGGCGGGCTGTTCGGCATCGGCGGCGGGCTGATCGCGATTCCCGCGCTGGGGCTGCTCTACGGCATGGACCAGCAGCTCGCGCAGGGGACGGCGCTGGTGATGATCGCGCCCAATGTGGTGATCGGCTTCTGGCAATACCGCAAGCGAGCCGACATCGCCTTGCGTACCGCGGTGGTGCTGGGGCTGTCGGCGGTGCTGGCAACCTGGCTCTCCGCGCGCGCAGCCACCGCCATGGATGCGCAGCTGCTGCGGCGCATCTTTGCGGTCTTCATGATCGGGCTGGCGCTGTACTTCCTGTGGCGGCTGCTGCCGGGGCGCTCGGTCACGGCGCAGCAGGCGCGCGTGTCGCCGCGCTGGATCCCGCTGGTGGGCGTGGTCGGTGGCGCGTTCTCGGGCTTATTCAGCGTGGGTGGCGGCGTGGTGGCCGCGCCGGCGCTGGTGGGGTTGTTCGGGCTGCGCCAGGCGGCGGCGCAAGGGCTGGCCCTGGCGCTGGTGACGCCGGGCGCGGTGGTGGCGCTGGCCACCTATGCCCACGCCGGCCACGTCGACTGGGCCAGCGGCATCCCGCTGTCGCTGGGCGGCATGCTGACAATCTCATGGGGCGTGGCGCTGGCGCACCGGATGCCGGAGCGGCGCCTGCGCGCCGCATTCGCCGTGTGCCTGATCGCCACGGCGCTCGTGATGCTGGTGCGCGGCTGATGCCTGCGCGCGGAACACCAGGCTGAGGGCGCTGGCGCTGCGCTGCTCGCGCAGTCTTCCTACGCCAGGGTAGCCGAATGGCTTCCCACGTTGGGGTGTAGGACTCATTCTTCTGGCGGATATGAAGGCAATAGTTCACGGGCCTACCCTTTCCGGAACAACGACGGGGGAGGGAGCCATGAAAAGATCAATTCTGGCGATCGGCATTTGCCTGATTGCTGTGCAAGGCTGTGCGACGAAGCATTACGGGCGTCAGGGGACGGTGACGGATTTCGAACGACAAACTCTGAGTTGCCGCGAGATCGCGCTCGAGCAAGCCAAGGTCAACGGCTTCATACAGCATGTGGACAGGGAAAGCCAGTTCGACGGCCGGTCGGTCCTCGCCTTCCTGGGCGATTTTGGGATCGGCAATGTGATGGAACACAGCGCGGCCACAGAGAGCGCCACGGCGCGCATGCACGACCTGCAGGCATTAAGTGTGCAGCGCGGCTGCGGCGTGGAAACGCGAGCCGCTGCTGCTCCAGCATCAGCCCTGCCGAAAATCGTACTCCCTACGCCCCGCCCCGGCCCGCACTCACACAGTGTGGAGGCTCTTGCCAATCGGGACATGTGCATGCCGGTCGGTGCCGCGCTGCTGGTCGCAAGCAGTGAAGCCGGCGACATGTATCGCGTGAACTGCATGGGAGGCATGATCCGCGAATATGCTTGCGCTGGTGCGAGTTGCAGCCCGGCTCGGTAAGTTCCCGTCACGCAGGACTCGAACCGCCACTGCAAAAAATACGGTACCTATCTGCTTCTATTGACGTAAAAAGACCAGGCTGAAGTTGTTCGCCGGCATCGGCACCGGCTCGTCGCAGCGCATGCCCTGTGCCGCGCCCAGCGCGATCACGTCCTCCATGTCGCGCACGCCCCAGTCGGGATCGGTGGCGCGCAGCTGCGCGTCGAACGCCGCGTTGCTCGGCGCGGTATGCGCACCGCCACGGCGGTAGGGGCCGTACAGGTACAGCACGCCGCCGGGGCCCAGCAGCTTGCCGGCGCCGGCAAAGAGCGCCTCGGCCGCGGCCCATGGCGAGATATGGATCATGTTGATGCAGACCACCGCGGCGGCGGCGTCGATGCCCCACGGCTGCCGGCACACGTCCAGCGCCAGCGGCGCGCGCACGTTGGCCAGGCCCGCATGCGCGGTCCACGCGGCGATCGACGCGCGCGCAGCGGCGTCGGGGTCGCTCGGCTGCCAGGTCAGGCCGGGGAACGCCGCCGCGAAGTGAATCGCGTGCTGGCCGGTGCCGCTAGCGATTTCCAGTACGGTGCCGCTGGCGGGCAGCACTTTGCGCAGCACCGCCAGGATAGGCTCGCGGTTGCGCTCGGTGGCGGGCGCCATGCGGCGGGCATCGGGATCGTGGGTCTGGTCGGTCATGGGGGGACGAAGGCAATGCGAGGGAGTAACTAGCGTAGCAGAGTCGGGCCGCAAAGACGGCCAACCGCTGCAGCGCGCCGCTACCGCATCAATGGCGTGCCGGGATGCGGTAGATCACGCGTTCGTACTTGGGCGACGAAGACCTGCCCACCACCTCGCCGCCGAGCGCTTCGGCAATCCGGCGGCTGGCCCAGTTCTGCTCGGCTACGGGATAGACCAGGTGTGAGAGCGTGAGGTTGGCCCGGGCCCATTCCACGATCGCGGTCACGGCCTCCAGGCCATATCCGTGGCCGTGGCAGTCCTCGCGGATCCAGATGCCGGGTTCAGGCGCCGGCGTGTCGGCGTGATGCAGTCCGCCAAGGCCGATGAAGAGGCCGTCATCCGCACGCCGGATGGTGAAGACGAAGTCCGAGCCGTGCTCCATGGCCGGCAGCCAGTCGTGCCAGACGGCTGCGAAGGCGGCGGGCGACGGTGACGGCTCCCATTCCATGAAGCGGGCAAGCGTGGGCGTGATGCAGGGGAACACCTCGGCCGCATCGTCGCAGCGAAACGGCGACAACACGAGGCGCGCGGAGCGGATGTGAGCGGGATGGCTGGGCATGGCAGGCAACAAGCTTGACGTGATGCCGGAGAAGGCCATGTTAGCTGATCGCGGCGATGCCAGCCCTCCCCGCCGCTCTCCGCCGCTCTCCGCCGTTATTGCGACACCCAACCCCCATCCATGTTCCAGGCCGCGCCCCGCACCTCGTCGGCCGCATCGGAGCACAAGAACAGCGCCAGCTTGCCCAGTTGCTCCGGCGTAACGAAACGGCGCGACGGCTGCTTCTCGCCCAGCAGCCGCTCGCTGGCCTGTGCCGCGGACAGCCCTTCGCGCTCGGCCAGCTGGTCGATCTGGCGCTGCACCAGCGGCGTCAGCACCCAGCCGGGGCAGATCGCATTGCAGGTGATGGCGGTGGCGGCCGTCTCCAGCGCCGTCACCTTGGTCAGGCCCACCACGCCATGCTTAGCCGCCACATAGGCAGACTTGTTGGCCGACGCCACCAAGCCGTGCACCGACGCTACGTTGACGATCCGCCCCCAGCCGCGCGCACGCATGCCCGGCAGCGCCAGCCGCATGGTGTGGAACGCCGACGACAGGTTCACCGCGATCACATCGTCCCAGCTTTGCGGCGCAAAGTCCTCTAGCGCCGCCACGTGCTGGATGCCGGCGTTATTGACCACGATATCGACGGCGCCGTACACCGCCACGGCCATCTCCATCATCGCCGCGATCTCGCCCGGACGGCGCAGGTCGGCGTCGTGATGAACGGCCTGCACGCCCTCGGCACGCACGGCGGCCAGCGCCGGCTGTGCGTCGCCAAACCCGTTGAGCACCAGGTCGGCCCCGGCGCGCGCCAGTTCCAGCGCAATGCCCAGCCCGATGCCGCTGGTCGATCCGGTCACCAGCGCGGTTTTGCCCTTCAGTGAAATCATGATTCAGTCTCCGTATGTGGTTGTTGGTTGTGGTCGCTACGACTTCAATACAGGCCGGTCAGGTAGAACACGGCGATCACGAAGAACACCGCCAGCGTCTTGATCATCGTCACCGCGAAGATGTCGCCATACGACTGGCGATGGGTCAGCCCGCACACCGCCAGCAGCGTGATCACCGCGCCGTTGTGCGGCAGCGTATCCATGCCACCGCTGGCCATCGCCACCACGCGGTGCAGCACTTCCAGCGGGATCTGCGCCAGGTGCGCGGCCTGCACGAACACGTCCGACATGGCCGCCAGCGCGATGCTCATGCCACCCGACGCGGAGCCGGTGATGCCCGCCAGCGAACTGACCGACACCGCCGCGTTGACCAGCGGATTGGGAATGCTCTGCAGCCCCTGCCCGACCAGCAGAAAGCCCGGCAGCGCCGCGATCACGGCGCCGAAGCCATACTCGGAAGCGGTATTCATCGACGCCAGCAGCGCGCCGGAGACCGCGGTCTTCGAGCCGCTGGCAAAGCGCTCGCGCACCGCGCTGAAGGCGCTCACCAGCACGACCACGATGCCCAGCAGCAGCGCGGCCTCGACCGCCCAGATCGCCGTCATCGGCGCCACCTGCGTGGTGACCGGCTTGGCCAGGCCGGGCAGCGCGACCTCATAGGCGCTGCCGTACCACTGCGGGATCAGCCGCGTAAAGCTGAAGTTGGCCACGCCCACCACCACCAGCGGCAGGATCGCCAGCAGCGGATGCGGCAGCGTGCGCGCCTCGGCGCGCTCCGGCTCATTGGCATGGCCGTCGCCATAGCCCTCGCCGGCGCGCTCGGCGGCGCGCCGGCGCCACTCCAGGTAGCACAGGCCCACCGCGCAGATAAACAGTGCGCCGATCGTGCCCAGCCACGGCGCGGCCCAGGTGGTGGTCTTGAAGAAGGTGGTGGGGATGATGTTCTGGATCTGCGGCGTGCCCGGCAGCGCATCCATCGTGAACGAGAACGCGCCCAACGCAATGGCGGCCGGCACCAGCCGCTTGGGGATATTGCTCTGGCGATAGAGCTCGGCGGCGAACGGATAGACCGCAAACACCACCACGAACAACGACACGCCGCCATAGGTCAGCAGGGCGCACACCAGCACGATCACTGCATTGACCCGCGTCCGGCCCACATAGCGGATCGCCGCGGCCACGATCGACTCGGAAAAGCCCGACATCTCGACGACCTTGCCGAACACCGCGCCCAGCAGGAACACGGGGAAATACAGCTTGACGAAGCCGACCATCTTCTCCATGAAGATGCCGCTGAACACCGGCGCGACGGCGCCGGGCTCGGTCAGCAGCACCGCACCGAGTGCAGCCAGCGGCGCGAACAGGATCACGCTGTACCCGCGATAAGCGGCCAGCATCAGGAACGCCAACGCGGCGACCACGACAACAAACGACATCTGTCTCCTCCGGTTATTCCGACGCGGCAGGGACAGCGTCGGGTGTGGCGCTGGGTAGAGCAATGGATGTGCCACCTGAAAACCAGCGATAAAGAGCCGGATAATACACCTGGCGCGGAAATTGAATCTCAACTCTGAGACAAGGTGACGCCGTTCCCTCAAGCGGGAAGCCGGATTCCTGGCCGTGCAACTGGGGTTGCTGCGGATTGCGCCAACGTCCTCCTCTTGCGACATTGCCATCTCATTTTCGGGACGCGCGGATCGCGTTCGGTCCCGGCAGACAGAGTCCTTGATGCCATCTACCTCCGCCACCCCGCCGTACTCGCCGCTGGCCGACCACCAGGGCGTGCTGCGCCGTGCCATGCAATCCCTGTTCAGCGAATTCGACGCGCTCAGCGAAGGCACGGTCATCGTCGACGCCGACGCGCGCGTGGTCTGGATCAACCAGCGCTATGCCGCGCGCTGGGGTTTTTCCGATCCGCAGCAGGCCATCGGCCGCCATTGCGAAGAGGTCATCCCCAACACGCTGATGCGCCAGGTGGTAGAAACCGGCCGTCCCATCCTGCTGGACCTGATGGAGAGCGAGCAGGAGCCGCAGGTGGTGACGCGGCTGCCGCTCAAGGACGATGACGGACGCGTGATCGGCGCTGTCGGATTCGCGCTGTTCAATGGGCTGCAAGGCCTGACGCCGCTGCTGGCGCGCCTGGCGCAGGCGCAGTCGGAGCTGGCCGCGACGCAGCGTTCGCTGGCTCGCTTGCGCCGCGCCAAGTACTCGTTCGCCAGCATCGTCGGCAGCAGCAAGCCAATACTCGAAGCCAAGCGCCACGCGCGGCTGGCGGCGCAGGCCAATGCGCCGGTGCTGCTGCTGGGCGAGACCGGCACCGGCAAGGAGCTGCTGGCCCACGCCATCCATGGCGCCTCGGCGCGCGCCAGCCAGCCGCTGGTGTCGGTCAACGTGGCGGCCATCCCCGAGACGCTGCTGGAAGTGGAATTCTTCGGCGCCGCGCCCGGCGCCTATACCGGCGTCGACCGCAAGGGCCGAGTCGGCAAGTTCCAGCTGGCCGATGGCGGCACGCTGTTCCTCGACGAGATCGGGGACATGCCGCTGCCGCTGCAGAGCAAGCTGCTGCGCGTGCTGCAGGACCAGGAGATCGAACCGCTTGGCTCCAACCAGCTGGTGCGCACCGATGTGCGGATCATCGCGGCGACGTCTACCGATTTGCCGGCGCTGGTGGCCGCGGGTCGTTTTCGCGCCGACCTGTGGTATCGGCTCAATGTGCTGGCGATCCATGTGCCGCCCTTGCGTGCGCGGCTGGATGACCTCGGCGCGCTGGCGCACGCAATCATCGACGAGATTGCGGGCGAGCATGCGGGGCGGCCGCTGGAGCTGACCGAGGATGCAGTGCAGTTGCTGCACCACTATCACTGGCCGGGCAATGTGCGCGAGTTGCGCAACGTGCTGGAGCGGGCGGTGATGCTGTCGGGGACGTGCCGGCTCGATGCGGCGGCATTGCGGGCGTTTTTGCCGTTTGATGTCGATGAGGATTTGTCGGCGGTGAACGCGGCGCCGGCGCCGATGGCAGGTAGTCCGGCTCGCTATGACGAGGCGCTGGCGACGTTCGAGCGGCAGTTCTTCACGCGGGCGCTCGAAGCCGCCGGCGGGCAAGTATCGCAGGCAGCGAAGCGGATCGGCATGAGCCGGGCGACGCTTTACCGCAAGCTGGCCGCACTGGGCATGCGGGTGGATGCAACGGAAGCGGGCTGACCGACTCCGAATATAAAGCGGCGGGCAATGGCCCGCCGCCTTCACATCCGAACTGCCGTCCGCCCTCAGGCCTTCGCCAGCTTCACCCCCGTCGGATCCCCCGTCAGGTACCCCACCGCCGCACCAAATCGCTCCTTGTAGTTGGCACGCACCAGCGGATCGAGCGTCGGCTTGACGATGTCATGCAGCGGCGACTCCCAATCCCCGACGTGCTGGAAGTTGCTCATCACGTAGGTCCAGCCGTTGATTTCATCCACCGCATGCAGGCCAGTCGATTCCGCACCGGCCGGGCACGACAGCACGCGGCTGAGCGTCCTGGTATCGACGTTGTAGGCCCACAGGAAGTTGTTGACGTGGGTGTTGCTGTCCTCGCCGACAAACAGCGTGCGCAGCTTTTCCGAGAACTTCAGGTTGTCGGGCGTGGCGACCTTGTCCGGATTGGCGAAGTTGCCGAGCGCGTCCTGCTGCTTCATCTTGCCGCCGCCCAGGTCTTCGGAGATCAGCGCGGGCACGGCGGCCATGTCGACCGGCACCCATTCGCTGTTCATCGCCGTGCCGCTTTTGTCGGCCTGGCCGCCATGCAGGTTCAGCTCATAGACGGCGCCGGAGTACGGGCCTTGGACCTGGATGTCGCCGGCGTTGGCGGCATTGCCGGCGAGCATGCTCGACTCGATGCGCGACATCGCCGAATAGGCCTTCTTGTCCCTGGCGTTGACGGTGGTGCCTTCCATCTTGGTGAAGCCCAGGCTGCCGCCGACCAGCGCGGCATAGCGATGGGTTTCCAGGTAGGCGGCGGCCTTCTCCATGCCCGGCATCAGCTTGATCCAGTTCGGCTTGCCGTTGTAGATGATGCGGGTGTAGCTGGCATCGGCCGGATCGGCGGTCTTCACGTCCATGATGTCGGCCAGCTTGATGCCGCCATCCACCAGGGCGCGGATCTCCGCGCTGGTGGCGCTGCCCAGCTTGATCCAGGTCAGCGTGGCACTGCCCGGGCCGACGCCCGAGGTCTGGTGCCACTTGGCGACGTACAGCGAACCGCTGGACAGGTCGCGCGCCTTGTCGGCGATAAACAGGAACAGGCCGCCGTTGGTGGCGTCGTCGCCCATCAGCACGGTGCGCTCGTCGGGCATGACCTGCACCAGTTCGTGCGAGATGCGGCCCAGGCAGTAGTGCTTCTTGATGGTGCCGGTGCCGTCCGGGTTGACCGTGACTTCCGGCAGGTGGCCGTAGTTGTAGGCATTGGCCTTTGCCGGATTGCCGTACAGGTTCTGGCTGTAGCCCTGCAGTTGCTTGACGGCGTTGGCGTCCATCATGTCGGTCTCGTACTCTTCGCTCGACAGATGAGTGTTCCACGGCGAGAGGCTGGCGCCGCAGGTGATCCACAGGCCGTTGACGCCAGAGGTGTCGACGTTGTGGTACTTCACCGGGGTCAGCTTGCCGGTGGCCGGATCCTGGTCCAGCGTTACCACCGCGATCGGCGACGGCAGCAGGCCGTACATGCTGACGTTGTTCTGGTTGCGCGTGGTGTATTCGAACTGCACCACGGCGAACACGGTATTGCCCTTGACGCCGGGCACGGTCGGGTTGGCCACGGTCAGCAGCGAGCTGCCGTCCGGGGCATCGGAGAAGAACTGGCGTTCCTTGCCGGCCACGGAGGTGTCGATGATCGGCTTGTTGTTGATGTCGTAGTAGCCGCCGGCCACGATGGTGCCGCCCTTGCCGTCGGGCAGGGTATCGCCCGTGACGAAGAACGGCTGGTAGGCGAGCTTGTAGGTCTGGCTGCTGCCATCGCTGAACGACACCTTCAGGCTGGAGCCCACGGTGGTGGTTGCCATGGCTGCCGGGTTGGCCAGCGTGGGCGCGCTCATCGGGACGAACTCTGCCGTGGTGAACGTGGCGGCCGGGGACTGGGGAGGAACCGGTGCGGCAACGGCATCGTTGCTACCGCCACAGCCCGCCAGCAGGCCGGTCGTTGCCAGGCCGAGCGGCAGCATCGGCGCGCCGGCAAGGAGTTTCAGGGCCTTGCGGCGGCCAGCATCAGGTTGTTCATGCATTTTTCTTGATCCGGGGAAAAGGAGGGATTTGGTTTTGACTGCGTGATCGCTCCGGCCGGTTGCGAAGGCGGCCGGGCACCTGTTGGCACAGGCGGGCGGCGGGCGGCTTTGCGCCCGTCCGGTGCGGATCGTATGGCGCGTATGTGACAGCAAGTTGACGATGCAACACAAAATCGCCGGGCGCCGGCGATGGCATGGCGGCCGCTGCGGTACACTCCCCGTTTGCTTTCCGCGGCCCCACAGGCGCGGAACCCGATTGGCGGCCGCCGCCATTTCCCTGCTTTCCAGTCTCGCCGCTTGCCAACCTACACGCTAGCCAACCCCGTCCAGGCCGAGATCGAAATCCGCAAGAGCCGCTTCCTGGCGCTGGCGCTGCCGGTGGCCGACCGGGAGGCCGCGATGGCGGCTTTGCAGGCGCTGCGCGCCGAACATCCCACCGCCACGCACGTGTGTTGGGCCCTGCTGGCCGGCGGGGCGTCGGGCATGTCGGATGACGGTGAGCCCTCTGGCACCGCCGGCCGGCCGATCCTGGAAGTGCTGCGCCACCATGACCTCGATGGCGTGCTGGCGGCGGTGGTGCGCTACTACGGCGGCGTCAAGCTGGGGGCTGGCGGGTTGGTGCGCGCTTACACCGATGCCATCGCGGCCGCGCTGAAATCGGCCGAACGGGTCGAGCGCATCGCCTATGCGACGCTGACCGTGACCTTGGACTATGCCGACGAGCCGCGCGTGCGCCGCTGGCTCGAGCAGGAAGCGCAGCAAGGCTGCACGCTGGCCGATACCGCGTACGGCGCGATGGCCACCCTGGTCATCCGCCTGCCTGCCACCCAGGTTGACGCGGCCCGTGATGCGTTGCGCGACGCGACCCATGGGCGTGCGCAGTTCCCCCAAGTTGAGGATGGAGCGCATGGCTGAGCGAGAAGCAGGGGTGCAGGACGAGGTCGCGGAATTCACCGCGCGGGTGCTGCCGGGTGATGCGAGCTTCACGGCGCCGGCGGCGCTGAGCTTGCTGGAAGCCGCGCTGCTCGAAGGCGTGGCCCTGCCCAACTCTTGCCGCAATGGGACCTGTCGCGCTTGTGCCAGCCGCTTGCATGCGGGGAAGATCCGCTACCGGATTGAATGGCCGGGGTTGAGCCTTGATGAGAAAGAGGAAGGCTTGATCCTGCCCTGCGTGGCCTGTGCGGAGAGTGATGTGGTGATTGAGCCGGTGACGTTGGGTTAGCGCGAAGCGGCTGGTCGGATAAGGCCCTCAGCCTGGCGTGCGCCAGATTTCCATCTGATCGAAGTCGTCCGGTACCTGGCCGAGGCCGGAACGCTCACCCTCCAGCCGCCAGAAAAAACCGCAACGCCATTTTCAACCCATCCGGCCCCGCCGGATCCGAAAAGGCATGCCCCCCGGCCCCGCCGCTCCAGGCGTGCCCAAGCCCCTCGATGCGCACCAGGCGCAGGTAAGGCCACTTGCTCGCGGTCCAGTCGAACACATCCACCGCGCGCCGCATACCGCGCTGGATGCGCCGCGCCGGCACGCCCGTCAGCGGGTGCGCGCCTTCCGGCTGCAGGTGCATCCACATCGCCGCGGTGGCGGTGGCATTGCTGAAATCGACCAGGCCATCGGAGTCGCCATGCAGCAGCAACAGCGGCGGCGGGCGGCGCCCCGCCAGGCCCAGGCGCATGGCATGCATGGCCTGCGCATCGGGCCCGCGCTGCCCGCGCATCGCGCGCGTCGCCTGCGCGGCATTGGTTGCGCTCCAGGGCACCGCGCCGGAGTGCGAGCCGACCGCGGCAAAGCGCTCCGGATAGCGCAGCCCCATCATCAGCGCCATCGCCCCGCCCGCGGACAGCCCCAGCACGCTGACGCGGTCCACCGCAACGGGATGGCGGCGGATCGCCTGGTCGATCAGCGCCATCAGCAATCCCGCTTCGGCAGCGCCTTGCGCGGTCGGGCGGAACCAGTTCCAGCAACGCTGCGCGTTGGCTTGCGAACTCTGTTCCGGCAGCAGCACCACCCAGCCGGATTCGCGCGCCACCGCGGCGGCGCGCGTGACCGCCGCAAAGCTGGCGGCGTCCTGGCCGCAGCCGTGCAGCAGCACCAGCATGGGCGCGCGGTGTGAGGCGGTGGCGCCGGCCGGCACGAAGATGTGGTAGCGCCGCGGCGCCAGCGGGCCCGCGCCCCATGCGCCCTCCTCCCAGCGCCCGCTGCCGCGGCTTTCGGGGGCCTTCACCGGCGACACCACGCCCGTCAGCGCGCGCTGCGTTGCGGCGGTGACCGCAGCCGATTGCTTCACCGCGTTGCGCACGATGGCCTCGGTCATCGGCTTGGTCAGGGTCTTGTTGACCGCGCGCTGCATGCGGCGGGCGTTTCGGGTGGCGGCCTTGTTCAGCGTGGACCAGAGCTTTGCGCCGGAAGAGCGGGGCATGCGGCGTCCTGTCGGCATGGGTAACCCGTGCATCATATGCCGAGTCGCGCGGCAGCCGAGGCAGGGATGTCGCCCAATGCCCGGGTTGTATCCAACAAAGACCGGATGACTGCCTACAATGCAGAGGTCGTGTCACGCCGAGGCACGGACAGGAGGCAAGCATGATCGATGCAACGAGCCAGTTCAGGCCCTTGGATCCGGGCCGCGTCAACCTGATGGATCCGCTTGAAGTGCAGTACTGGTGCCATGAGCTGGGCTGCAGCCAGGACGATCTGGAACACGCCGTCGATGCCGCCGGCGACCATATCGCGGCGGTGCGTGCGCAGCTGGAAGAAAACCAGGGCCACCAGCCCGGAAGGCGGCCCCATTAAGTCCCCTCAAACCCTGCTAACCCTGTTATCCGTCGTTCCCGCTCGCGCGGGAACGACGGCGAAGGTCATTTCACGACGCTAAGGCTGTAGCCCTCAGCGCGCGAGGTTGAGCGCCTTCGGCAGCCGGATCTGGACAAACTCGCTGTCATCCGGCGTCTTGCTGCCCACGTGGCGGCCGACGCTGAACGGGAAGTTGTTGTCGTCGATCACCAGCAGCGTGGTCGCATCCAGCACCAGCACATCCTCGATGGTGTTGAAGGGCATGCCGAACGGATCGCCCAGCGCCACGTCGCCGGCCGCTCCGCCCGCGCTGATGCCGGACGGGTCGCGCAGCTTCATCAGGTTGGCCAGCTCGGTCTTGGCCACGTACTCGCCGGCCTGGCCCAGCGTCACCTGGAACAGCTTCTTGAAGCCGTTCAGGTCGCCCTGCGAGCCATCGCGCTCGATGATGATGCCTTCAGTCGCGTTGAACAGGATGAAGTCGCCAATATTGGTGCCCTTGTCGTCGAGCCGGTACTTGTATTGCACGCCGGTGTACTTGCGGCTGGCGATGTCGAACTCGGAGATCAGCAGCGTCTTGCCGTCATGGCCGCTCAGCGGCAACTCCAGCAAGGGGTACAGCTTCTTGCCGTCGGGGCTGATCGCCATGCCCTCAAAGCCGCCCGAGCGTTTGGCGCGGAACGGACTGGACATGACCGTGGCGCGGTACGGCCAGTACAGCCCCGCCATCCACGGCGTATTGGTGCCGGCCTCGTCCTGCATGTTGGTGCCGTCGTCGCTGTTGGCCGGATCGCCGTAGATCGGAAAGTCACCGAACAGGTAGACCGTGCGGATCGCCGGGAACTTCTCCTGCACGCGCAGCAGCGTGCGGAAGTCGAAGCTCTGGATATCGGCGCGCTGCGCCATGCTGGCGGCGGTGATCACGCCGGCCAGCGTATCGGCCATCTGCTCGGCGCCGACGGTGCGGTCCTTGTAGGCGTTGCCCTTGGCGTCCTTGTCGCTGCGCGGGTTGATCTTGGTCTCGATATTGAAGCGCACGGCCTGGGCATTCTTCACGCGCTTTGCGGCCTGCGGATGGCTGCTGCCCGCGCCGGTGCTGTAGTAGGCGATATAGGCACTGACCAGGTCGAACACGTCCTGCGCGCGCGGCACAACGTACGGGCTGACATAGCCCTTGCTGGTCGCCAGCGCCACCGATACCGGCGACAGCGCTGTATCGTTGGTCTGGCTCGCCCCGCGGAACAGCTTGTCGCAGATGTAGGTGGACTGGATCTGCGCGACGGTCAGGTTCTTGATCAGCACTTCGTCGGCGGTGCCATACGGTGCGCCGTCAGCGCGACGGCACTTGACCGACTCGATATACGGGTCGTGCTTGAGCACGGCCACGCCGTCAGACGTGATGCCGGCGTCGGTCTCCAGCGTCGTCATCAGGTTGTCGAGCGCGGCTTCCATCGCCGGCAGGGTGTTCTCCGGGCGCAGGTTGCGCGCGCCGCGGTGGCCCTGGGCATCGAACTTCGCCGCATCGATCAGGCCGTCGGCGGTCAGGTAGTCGCCCGCCTTGCCGTCGCCGTTGGCGTCATAGGCGGCCACGGCGGCGTAGAGCAGGTCGGGGCGGTCGGAGATGATGCCGTTCACGCCAGCCTTCAGCATCTGCGCCATCGACGCGCTGTCGTTGACGGTCCAGGTGACCACGCTATACCCGGCCGACTTCAGCGAGGCCACATCGAGCGTGTCGGACGCCGCCGGCGTCAGCCCCGGCTGCGGGTTGCTGCCGCGTGCGTAGTGCGCATCCGGGCTCGACTTGACGCCGTTGGTGTCGTACTTGAGCTGCACGTAGTAGGGCGAGAACACCGGCGTGCGCGTGCCGCCGTGGGCAAACGCATGCGCGCGCACCGCGTTCATGATGCGCACCGGCGTGGCTTCCTCATTGAACGGGTTCTGCGGCGAGCGGATTTCCTTGCCCGCGCTCTCGAAGTCGGGCAGCGGGATCGGCGCCTCCAGCAGCACGCCGTTGGCGTCGGTATGCAGCAGGAACGGGCCGAACTCGTCGCCGAACCAGAGCGTGCCGTCGCTGCCGCGCTGCATGCTCTCGATGTCGAAGTCGGCGCCGGTCAGCACGCGCTCGGTGGTGAACTGGTTGGCGATCGCGAACTTGACGTGCTTGTTCGGATCCTTCAGTTCGATAAAGCTGCGCACCGCCACGCTGCCCGCGCCGCCGGCAGCGGTCTTGAACGTGGGCGCCACGGTATAGACGCGCAGGTTGAAGTCGGCGGAATTCTCCAGCGAACCGTAGCCGTTGTCGGCCATCACCATGAAGCTGCCGTCCGGGTTGCGCAGCACCGCCGAGAACCCCTGCACCGGTTGCGAGGCAAACGGCGCGGTCTGGCCGTTCAGGTCGCCGGTGACGTAGCGGCCGGACTGGGGACCGCTGGCAAAGGTGGCGGCCGGCAGCACGGCGCGGCCCACCAGCGTGGGCTCGGTGACCGGCGTCGGGGTGTCGTCATCGTCGCCGCCACATGCCACGAGCAACGATGCGGCTACCGCCGCGCTGGCCAGCGCGGCACGGGTACGGCGCAAGGGGAAGGAGCTTGGGCGCATTGCAAGGTTCCTGGAGTTGGGCAATGCGCCATGTTGGTGTGGCGATATGTCGGCTATGTGTCAGTTCGGTGACAGCATGAGTGCCACGCATCAGTCGCCGGCAGGTATGCGGGCCGTACTTCAGTTAAGCGCTGTGCAGACCGAAATTCAGTAATGCGATACACCTGGCAGGCAATTTTGCTGCATGATTTCGGGCCGGGCATCGTACCCCGGCGCGAGGACCGGGACAGGTCAACTTACTACCGCCGCAACACTGGGTCACCAACACGAGGACGCATCGACATGACCATCAAGCTGCCGACCATCGCCATCTGCGCAGCCCTGCTCGCCCCTGCCGCATGGGCGGGCAACGATCCACACTGGAGCTATACCGGGCCCACCGGCGCAAAGCACTGGGCCGAGCTTGACGCGGGCTACAAGACCTGCGCGCTGGGCAAGCACCAGTCTCCCATCGATATCCGCACCAACAAGGCCAGGCGCGCGGACCTGAAGCCGATCGGCTTTGCCTATGCCGCGGCGCCGGCCACGGTGGTCAACAATGGCCATACCGTCCAGGTCAACCTGCCCGCCGCGGGACAGATCGAACTCGACGGCGTGCCCTACAAGCTGCTGCAGTTCCACTTCCACACGCCCAGCGAGGAGAAGATCAACGGCAAGGCCTATCCGCTGGTGGCGCACCTGGTGCACCAGAATGCCGAAGGCAAGCTGGCGGTGGTGGCGGTGCTGTTCAAGTCCGGGCGGGAGAACGCCGCACTGAAGCCAGTCTTCGAGACCTTGCCGGGCAAGGCCGGCGAGTCGCGCGAGCTGGCCGCGCCGCTGGATGTGGCGGCATTGCTGCCGGCGCAGCAGTCTTACTGGGCCTTCACCGGCTCGCTGACTACGCCGCCGTGCAGCGAGGACGTGCGCTGGCAGGTGCTGAAGACCCCGGTGGAGGTGTCGCCGGCGCAGCTGGCCGCGTTCCGCCAGCTGTACCCGATGAACGCGCGACCGGTGCAGCCGCTGAACGGGCGCGTGGTGCAGGCGGGGCGGTAAGAGACTGCGCCTGATAGCAGTACCATCGGGTGTGAATGACCAGCTGGGTGCTCCCTCTTCCGCTTGCGGGAGAGGGTTGGGGTGAGGGCCGGGCGTATCGACGAAGTGCTGTGTGTCGGTATGCCAGTGCCTGCCCTCACCCCCTGCCCCTCTCCCGCAAGCGGGAGAGTTTCCCGCAAGCGCTACCAGCCGACTTGTGCCCAGTAACCGGTACTACAGTGAAGAACGATCGGTGTAGGTGCGCAGCGTGGCCGCGTCCCCTCTGGTGCCCCTGAGTGCCCGTGGGAGAGTCTGGCTCCGGCAGGCGACATTGGGCTTGATTGGCGAGCGTTGTCGGCTTCCCGCTGGGTAGGTTTGTTCCCCTTGATGCCTGCCGGGCGCGCTGGTGCCGGTCCTTCCCATGACAGGAGGGCCAACGATGAAGACACTACCGGTGTTGGATGAGCGCGCTACGGGCATCGACGTAGGCAGCGCGCGGCTGCACGTCTCCATTGGCGGGGACACGCCGCGCGTCTTCGGCACGATGACGCACGAGATTTCGGAGCTGGTCGGCTGGCTGCAGGCGCAAGGGGTACGTTCGGTGGCGTTGGAGGCGACCGGCGTCTACTGGCTGTACCTCTACGGGGCGCTGGAAGCCGCCGGCATCGCGGTGCTGGTGGTCAATGGCCGGCAGGTGCGCAACCTGCCGGGACGCAAGACCGACATGGCCGACTGCCAGTGGCTGGCCACGCTGCATGCGCATGGCCTGCTGCATTCGGGGTTCGTGCCGCCCGCGCCGATCCGGCGCCTGCAGGACTACCTGCGTCTGCGCCAGGACCACATCACCATGGCCGCCAGCCATGTGCAGCATATGCAAAAGGCGCTGGAACGCATGAACGTCAAGTTCCAGACGGTGATCAGCGACCTGACCGGCGCGAGCGGCCTGAAGGTCATCCAGTCCATCCTGGACGGTCACCGCGATCCGGCGCACCTGCTGACGCTATGCGATGCACAAATCCGCAAACACAAGGGCGATCGCGTCAAGGAGTCGCTGCGTGGCATCTGGCGGGAGGAACATCTGTTTGCCTTGCGCCAGGCCTTTGACGGTTGGCAGTTCTACCAACGCCAGATCGCCGACTGCGACCGTGCCATCGAGGGCGTGCTACGCGAGCTCGGCGGTCCGCCCCGGGGCGCCAACTCCGACTCGCCGGCCAAGCCGGGCGGACCACATACGCCCAAGATCGACGGCCTGCACCGCATGCTGCTGCAACTATGCGGCGGCTGCGATCCCACCCGCTTGCCCGGCATGGCCGACTACTCCCTGCTGCTGGTGCTCGGCGAAGTCGGCACCGACTTGACCCGGTGGCCCAGCGAAAAGCACTTCACCGCGTGGACCGGGCTCGCTCCCGGCGCGCACCAGAGCGGCAAACGCCACGGCCAGCAATCCCGCCACCGCAACCGCACCGGGCAACTGTTCTGCCAAATGGCGCGCAGCCTCGCCAACAGCGTCGACAAGGGCCTGGGTGGCTTCTACCGACGCTTGCGCGCCCGCCGCGGCGGCCTGATCGCCAACAAAGCGCTCGCGCGCAAGCTAGCCGCGCTGTTCTGGCAGGTGATGGTCAAAGGGGCCGACTATGTCGAGCACGGCCTACGCCAATACCAGGCCCGTGCCGCACAGTCCGAGCAACACACGCTACGCAAGCTCGCTCAGAAACATGGACTTGATCTCGTGCCAGCAAAAACAATGGGTTAGCAACGGTTACTGGGTAGGGGAGCAAACCGGCGGCACTGTCACGACAACCCGCGCATCGCCAGCTCGCCACCGAGCACGAGCAAGCCGCAGAAGAACAGCTTGCGAAAGCGCTCCGCGCTGATCCGCTGGCGCAGCCACTGGCCGAGGAACATGCCGCCCAGCGCGGGCACCAGCGCCAGCGCCGAGGCGCCCAGCACCGGCATATGCAGCAGCGACCCGCCCAGCGCCAGGCTGACCGCCAGCGCAATCGTCGACACCGTGAACGACAGCCCCAGCGCCTGCACCAGGCTCTCCTTGTCGAGCCCTAGGCCCTGCAGGTAAGGCACCGCCGGGATCACGAAGACGCCGGTCACCGCGGTGATGGCGCCGGTCACCAGCCCGACCAGCGGCCCCATCCAGCCTTCCGCACCGGCCGGCACGGTCAGCTTCACCGCCGCCAGCCCCACCAGCGCGTACAGCACCAGCGCCACGCCCAGCGCCGAGGTCGCGTGCGTCATCATGCCGGCGGGCACCAGCGCCGCGCACAGCCAGGTGCCGGCACAAATCGCCACCAGCATCGGCCACAGCCGCTGCATCAGTTGCCCGAAGCGCGGGCCGCTGAACAGCTGCACGACGTTGGTCACCATCGAAGGCGCCACCAGCAGCGCCGCCGCCTGCGCGGGCGGCATCACCAGCCCCAGCATGCCGACCGCGACGGTGGGCAGGCCCAGGCCCACCACGCCTTTGACAAAGCCGGCCAGCAGGAAGGTCAGGCCGATAAAGGCGGCTTGCGTGCCGATTGCTTCGATCGTCATCGCTGCCCCTTCAGCCTGCCTTGTGGTCGTGCACGGCGCGGCTGTCGGCGGGCGCTTCGTCGCGCTCGTTCATGCCGTAGTCGCGCAGCACCTGCGCCACGCGCAGCCGGTAGCCGGCGAATACGCCGCCGCGTCCCGCAGCCTGCGCCTCGCGGTGCGCCAGCGTATTGCGCCAGGCGATCACGGCGGCCTCGTCGCGGAAGAATGACAGCGACAGCATCTTGCCGGGGTTGGTCAGGCTCTGGAAGCGCTCCACCGAGATAAAGCCGTCGATGGCCTCGAGTTCGGGGCGCAGGTGCGCGGCAATGTCCAGGTAGGTGTCCTTGCGGCCCGGGGCGGGCTCGACTTCGAAGATGATGGCGATCATGAGTGTCTCCGGTAATTGAGGCGTTGGGCTCAGAGGAAATGCGGAATGCGTGCGTTCAGCGACGGGCGATAGCGGAAAGCCCGCGCCAGCGCTGCGGGATCGGCGCCGCGCGCCAGCAGCGCCGCGACCGTGGCGGCGGCCAGCGCCTGCGCCAGCCGCTCGCCGGGACAGGCGTGGCGGCCGTGGCCGAAGGTCCACGGGCGCTCGTCGTCCGCGGTACCGAGGCACGATGCCGCGGCCAGCAGCACCAGCACCGCATCGCCCGCCTTGACGGCGTGGCCGCATAGCTGCGCGTCGGCGGCGAGGAAGCGGCGCGTATTCTGCACCGCCGGATCGTCCTGCGCGACACGCGCCACCACGGCGTCCAGCGATACATCCGGGTGCGAGCTGCCGCGGCCCAGACGCAGCAGCGTGTTGCCGGCCAGCGCGGCGGTCGCTTCGCAAGCCTGCACCAGCAGGCCGATGGTGTTGGCGGCGACGGCTTGGGCACCGATGCCGGCGCCCTCGGCGGCTTGCCGCAGCGCCGGCAGCGGACCGTCTCCCGGCGTGGCGTCGGCCAGCCAGGCGTCCAGCCATTGCGCGGCCTCTGCACCTGCGCGCACGGTGTGCGCATCGGCCAGTGGCGACTGCGCGGCGGCGAAGGCCGCGACACGCTGTGCGACCTCTATCGCCCTGTCGCCTTCGGCAACCGGCAAACCGAGCAGGTCTGCCACGGTCACCACAGGCAAGGTGAAGAGCCAGCGGTTAACGCGCTCGCCAGGCGTGCCGGTGGCAGCGCCGGCGTCGAGCACCGTTGCCAGCGCCGCCGCGCGCCGGGCTGCGGCGGCCGGGTCGAGGCCTGCCAGCATCCGCATCAGGATCTGCTTAAGCGGTGCATGGGCAGCGCCGTCGTTCATCCGGATCAGGCGGCCGAACAGGTCACCGGCCGCGGTGCCGGCCAGCGCGGGCGGCACCGGCTGCGCTGGCGGGCGTACGCGGCAGTCGGGATGGGCCAGCACTGCCGCCACTTCACGTGGGCCGGCGGCGACCCACAGGCCGAGACGGTCATCGCGGTAGAACTGCCGGCGGGCGGCCAGCTCGCGGTAGTACGGGTAGGGGTCAGGATGGGTGATGGCGCTGAGCGGGTCGATCTCGGTCTCGGGCAGGGTGGTTGTCAGCATGGCGACACATTGGGGGCTGGATGTGCTGCCAGTTTGCCGCGTGCGCGGGGCAAACGCTTCACGGTGTCGTGAAAGGTCGATTGCGCTCGCAAAAGTCAGTGGGTTCCCGCCCGTCACTGGGTTCCCGCCCACGTGCCCCGGAGGGGTATTCGCGGGAACGGCAGAGCTTGAGCCACTGCCGCCCTTTGTCACGTCGTCCCCGCGAAGGCGGGGATCCAGTGTCTTGAACGCGGCTTCCCGCGCAGCTTACGTTTCCACCCGCGCAAACTCCCCCTCCGCCTGCGCTGCCTCCGTCACCGCCTCGTCGTTCCTGTGTGCCAGCCGATACAACACCGGCAGCACCAGCAGTGTCAGCGCCGTCGACGACAGAATGCCGCCGATCACCACCGTGGCCAGCGGCCGCTGCACTTCGGCACCAGTACCGGTCGCCAACGCCATCGGCACAAAGCCAAGCGACGCCACCAGCGCCGTCATCAGCACCGGCCGCAGCCGCGTCAGCGCACCCTCGCGGATGGCGTCATCGAGTCCATGGCCGCTCTCGCGCAGCGAGCGGATAAACGACAGCATCACCAGCCCGTTGAGCACCGCCACGCCGCACAGCGCGATAAAGCCCACCGCCGCCGAGATCGACAGAGGTATGCCGCGCAGCCACAGCGCCAGGATGCCGCCGGTCAGCGCGAACGGGATGCCGGTAAAGACCAGCAGCCCGTCCTTCACATTGCCGAACATGGCGAACAGCAGCACGAACACCAGCGCGAGCGCCAGCGGCACCACCACGCGCAGCCGCGCGGTGGCGGACTGCAGCTGCTCGAAGGTGCCGCCCCAGCTGGTCCAGTAGCCCGCCGGGATCTGCACGCGCTCGCGGATGGCGGCCTCGGCCTCGGGCACGAAGCTGCCGATATCGCGCCCGCGCACATTGGCGCTGACGACGATGCGGCGCTTGCCGTTCTCGCGCGAGACCTGGTTCGGCCCCGGTGCGATCTCCACGGTGGCCACTTCGCTGAGCGGGATATAGCTGGTGCGAGCGCCGGCAGCGGTGTCCTTCGGCAACGCGACCGGCAGGCGCCGCAGCGCCTCCACGTCCTCGCGCACCGCATCGGGCAACCGCACCACGATATCGAAACGCCGGTCGCCGCTGAAGAACGTGCCCGACACCTTGCCGCCGATGCCGACCGCCACCGCGTCCTGGATATCGCTCATGTTCAGGCCATAGCGCGCCGCCTTGTTGCGGTCGATATTGACCGTCAGCATCGGCAGGCCGGTGGTCTGCTCGACCTTGACTTCGGCAGCGCCGGGAATGCCCTGCAAAACCGCGGCGATGCGGTTGGCGGTCTGCTCCAGCACGGCGTTGTCGTCGCCGAACACCTTGACCGCCACGTCCGAGCGCACACCCGAGATCAGCTCGTTGAAGCGCAACTGGATCGGCTGCGAGAACTCATAGTTGTTGCCCGGCAGCTTGCCGACCTCGTCGCGGATCGCGGCGATCAGCTCGCCGCGGGTGCGGCGTGGCTCGGGCCACTCGGACTGCGGCTTGAGCATGATGTAGCCGTCGGAGATATTCGGCGGCATCGGGTCGGAAGCGATCTCCGCGGTGCCGGTGCGCGCGAAGATGCGTTCGATCTCCGGGAACCTGGCCTTCAGCGCGGTCTCCACCTGCTGCTGCATCGCCACCGACTGCGTCAGGCTGGTGCCGGGGATGCGCAGCGCCTGGATCGCGAGGTCGCCCTCGTTGAGGCTGGGCACGAACTCGCTGCCCAGCCGCGTGGCGACCGCCAGGCACAGCGCCACCGCCACGCCGGCAAAGGTCAGCACCACCGGCGTGGCCGCCAGCGAGCGCTCCAGCAACACCGCATAGCGCTGGCGCGCCCACGCCATCAGCCGGTTCTCGCGCTCGGCCACGCGGTTGCCGATGGCCAGCGCCACCGCTGCCGGCACGAAGGTCACCGACAGCACCATCGCGCCCAGCAGCGCCAGCACCACGGTGAAGGCCATCGGGTGGAACATCTTGCCCTCGACCCCGGTCAGCGCAAAGATCGGCAGGTACACCACCATGATGATCAGTTGCCCGTACAGCAGAGGACGGCGCGCCTCGCGCGCGGCGGCAAAGACCTCGTGCAGGCGTTCGGTGCGCGTCAGCGCGCGGCCGTGGCGTTCCTGCGCATGCGCCAGCCGGCGCACGCAGTTCTCGACGATCACCACCGCGCCGTCGACGATGATGCCGAAATCCAGCGCGCCCAGGCTCATCAGGTTGGCGCTGACGCGGTAGTGCACCATCCCCGTGAAGGTGAACAGCATCGACAGCGGGATCACCAGCGCCGTGATCAGCGCCGCGCGCAGGTTGCCGAGGAACAGGAACAGGATGGCGATCACCAGCACCGCGCCCTCAAGCAGGTTCTTCTTGACCGTGGCGATGGCCTTGTCGACCAGCGTGGTGCGGTCGTAGACCGTGACCGCCTTCACGCCGGCGGGCAGCGTGCGGTTGATCTCGGCCATCTTGCGGTCCGCCGCCTGCGACACCGTGCGGCTGTTCTCGCCGATCAGCATGAACACCGTGCCCAGCACCACCTCTCTTCCGTTCTCGGTGGCGGCGCCGGTGCGCAGCTCCCCGCCGGTCTGCACGGTGGCCACGTCGCGCACGCGGATCGGCTGGCCCTGCGCGGTGCCGACGATCACCTCGCGGATATCGTCGAGCGAGCGCACCTGGCCCGGCACGCGCACCAGGTATTGTTCGCCGCGCCGCTCGATATAGCCGGCGCCGACGTTGTCGTTGTTCTTTTCCAGCGCGGCCACCACGTCGGCCAGCGACAACCCGTACGACGCCATGCGCTCAAGGCTGGGCGCGACCACATAGGCGCGCGCATGCCCGCCGATGGCATTGACTTCGGTCACGCCCGGCACGTTGCGCAATTGCGGGCGGATCACCCAGTCCTGGATCTCACGCAGGTCCGCGAGCGTGTAGGGCGTGCCGTCGGGCTTGTGCGCGCCGGGATCGGCCTCCACCGTCCACAGGTAGATCTCGCCCAGCCCGGTCGAGATCGGGCCCATCGCCGGCGTGATGCCGGCGGGCAGCTTGTCGCGCGCTTCCTGGATGCGCTGGTTGACGAGCTGGCGCGCGAAGTGGATATCGGTGCCGTCGCGAAAGATCACCGTCACCTGCGACAGTCCGTAACGCGACAGCGAGCGCGTCTGCTCCAGCCCCGGCAGGCCCGCCATCACGGTCTCGACCGGGTACGTGATGCGCTGCTCCGTCTCCAGCGGCGAGTAGCCCGGCGCAGCGGTGTTGATCTGCACCTGCACGTTGGTGATATCCGGCACCGCGTCGATCGGCAGTCGGGTGTAGCTGTACAGGCCGAGCGCGGCCATGCCCAGCACCACCAGCAGCACCAGCCAGCGCTGCGCGATGGCAAAGCGGATCAGGCGTTCGAACATGGAACCCTCCCGCTCAGTGCTCATGCCCGGCGCTGGACTTGCCCAGCTCGGACTTGAGAATGAAGCTGTTGGCCGCGGCATAGCGCGCGCCTTGCTGCAGGCCTTCGGTAATCTCCACCAGCTTGCCGCCGGTGCGCCCCGTCTTGACCGGCTGCACCGCAAACCCGCCCGGCACCGCGACGAACACCACGCTCTGGCCGTCGACCTGCTGCACCGCGTCTGCCGCCACGGTCACCGGCACTTGCGCCGGCGCGCCCAGCACGCTGACGGTGACGAACAGCCCGGGGCGCCACGCCATGCCCGGATTGGCCAGCGTCACGCGTGCCTTGGCGGTGCGCGTCTGCTCGCCCAGCAGCGCGCCGACGTACGACACCTTGCCCTCGGCCTGCGTGTCCGACGCACTCGAACGCACGGTGACCGACTCGCCCACGCGTACCTGGTCCAGGTCACGGGCGGACACCACGAACTCGGCCCATACCGAGCTCAGGTCGGAGATGGTGAAGACGCTGGCGTCTTCCTTGACCGCCTCACCCAGCGAAAGGTGCTTCTCCACGATGATGCCGGCGAACGGCGCGCGCAGCGCGAACTGGTTCAGGCCGCCGCCCTTGCCCTGCCCGGCGTTCTCGGTCGCCCCGATCGCGGTCAGCTTCTGCCGTGCGTTCTGCACCGCGATCTGCGCTTCTTCCAGCGCCGTGCGCGCCTGCTGGTAGTCCTGCTCGGCGGAAATTTTCTCCTGCCACAAGGTCTTCTCGCGCGCATAGGTGGCGCGCGCCAACGCCTCGCGCTTCTGCGCCGCCAGCTGCTCGCTGCGCTGCTCGGCCAGCGCGGTGCTTGCGAGCACCGCCAGCACCTGGCCCTTGCCGACCTGTTCGCCGAGTTTGGCTGGCACCGATTGCGCCACGCCTGCCACGCGCGGCACCACGTGTGCGGTGCGGTCGTCGTTGAAGCGGATCTCGCCGGGGAAATCCACGCTGCCGCGCAGCGGCGCGGGACCGGCGGTGGCCAGGCCGATGCCGGCCTGCCCGATCTGCGCGGGCGTGAGCGCGATCAGGTGCGGCTTGCCCTCGGCTTGCGGCGACGCGGCCGGCGCGCTCGCGCTGCCGTGGCTGGCCGCTTTCTCGTCGGCCTTGCCGTGCGCGTCCTCGTCGCCGTGTCCGGCATGCTCATGTCCGGCCTCCCCCGCGGCGCTGCCGCCCTTGCCGCTAAAGAGGATCGCCGCGCCGCCCAGCAGTCCCGCGACCAGGATGGCCACCACGGCGGCCCGTTGTTGCTTGCTCATTGCCATGCTTGAAGCCTTCCGTGTCAGTGTCCGAGGATGCGGTCGATGCTGGCCGCCGCGTCGTAGGTGCGGGCCAGCACGTCCAGGTAGCGGATGCGCGCCTGGAACAGCGTGCGCTGGGCGTCCAGCACGTCGAGGAAATTGAACTTGCCGGCCTCGAAGCCGCGTGAGGCGGCGGCATAGGCCTGCTCGGCCGCGGGCAGCACCGACGCCTGCAGTGTCTGCGCCGCGGCGCGCGACACCGACAGCTGCGTCGAGGCCTGCTGCAGCTCGTTGGCCAGGCGGACGCGGTTAGCGGCGTGCGCGTCCTGCGCACGGTCGGCGCGGCGCAGTGCGGCGTACAGGTTGCCCTGGTTGCGATCGAACAGCGGCAGCGGGATCGCCACGCCCAGCACGGCCATATTGCGGTTAGCCTCGTTGTCGCGCTTGGCGCCGAGGCTGACGGTGACATCCGGGTACTGGCGGCTGCGCGCCACCGCCACTTCCGCGCGGCTGCGCTCGGCCGACACGCGGCTCGCCGCCAGCGGCGGCGCGTCTTCCAGCGCGGCCTGCAGCGCGGCGGGCGCCGGGCGCGACGGCAGCGCATCGAGATCGCCGCGCGCCTGCGCAAACTGCGGCGCGGTATTGCCCCACAGTGCCGCCAATGACTGCCGCGCCGACTGCAGCGCGCCGGTGGCCTCGGCCAGCTCCAGCTCGGCATTGGCCTGCTCGACCCTGGCGCGCGTTTCTTCCAGCGGCGCCACCTTGCCCGCGGCCACGCGCCGTCCCGCGGCCGCGGCTGCCTTGCTGGCGATGCCGACCGAGCCCTCGGCCAGCTTCACGCGTTCCTGCGCCACCAGCACACCGAAGAAGCGCTCGATCACCGCCGCGCGCAGTTCGGCACGCACGCCGCCGAGTTCTGCCTGCGCCAGCTCGCGCCCGCGCTCGGCCACGCCGATGCGCGCGGCGCGCTTGCCGCCCAGTTCGATCGGCAGGTTGAATTGTCCGGTGGTGGCGCGCGTGGCCTTACGCGTGTCTTCCATTGACACCGCCAGCTCGGGATTGGGCAGCACGCGCGCCTGTGTGACGTCGCCCTCGGTGGCATCGCGTTCCTTGCTGGCTGCCGACAGCGCGAAGCTGCCGGCCTCGGCCAGCGTCAGCGCCTCGTCCAGCGTCAGCGTGCCGGAGGGTTCCTGCACCGCAGGGGATTCGGATGACAGGCCCTGCACGGGCGGCATGGCGGGAGGCGGCGTCTGGGCGACGCCGTAAAGCGGGCTGGATAAGGCGGCCGCCAGCCCAAGCGGCAGCAAAAGTCTTCGCATCGAATTGCACCAGGAAAGAAACCGGGGAATTCGGCGAGACGCCTGACTTCAGGGAATCAGCAGATCAGGAAAGCGGTAAGCGTCGTCTCGCCGGCTAAGCGAGACGCGGCCACTGCGGACGGTCGGGGGCCCGTGCGCTGTGGGAAGAGAAGCGTGGAGGCGGCACCGCCGGCGCCATTTCGACGCGGTGCATGGCTTGCACGTCCTGTGCATCGGCACGCGCAAACGGCAGCGAAGCGATATGACACACGCCGCAGTCGGGATCGCCGAGCGTGAGCTTGTCGGTGTCGCCGGCACGGCCTTCCGCATGTCCGCCGGCCTTGCCGCTGTCAGCCTTGTGCTGGTGCTCGTGGTGCCCCAGGTGGGCCTTGGCCGATGCCGCCACCTCATGCCGGCAATACGCCGCCGCCCCCGCCCAGGCGAACTGGAGCGGCAGTACGAGCGCAAGAAGGATGAGGAGGACGCGTTGCATGGTGGGAGGCTTGCGCTGCCGCCCGACGGGGAGGCAGCGAGCGGCAAGTTTAACCGAGCATGCAGGCCTTTACGGCGACGGGGTCATTACATTTGCGTCATCGGGCAGGCAAGGCGGGTAAGGGAGGCGCCCCTGACCTGAAATTCAATTTTTTTGAATAACTTGTCCACGCCACATCCTCTTTCCGATCGGCCAAGGCTTCTATAGTTCAGTCCATGAACGGCACGCACACAAGGCAAGACGTTCTGACAAATTCAACGAATAGCCCTGGAGAAATCTCATGACCAAGACCGCCCGCCTCGCTTCCGCCCTGATCCTGTCGCTCGCCGCCCTGGGCGCCGCGCAAGCCGCCACCGCCGCCGAGCCGCTGCCCGGCGACAAGTACGGCTACACCTTCCGCACCCACGACGCCTTTACCGACGGCGCCCGCGCCGGCAAGGCCGACCCGTATGTGGACGGCGCCCGCACGCTGGCCGCCATCACCGTGCCGGGCGACAAGTATGGTTATGAGTTCCGCTCGCACGACGCCTTCACCGACGGCGCCCGCGTCGGCAAGCCCGACCCGTATGTGGACGGCGCCCGCACGGTGGCCGGTCTCGACCGCAGCAGCGTGTCGGCATCGCCCGCACGCAGCTTCGACACCTTCTCGGAAGGCAACCGGACCGGCAACCTCGACCCGTATTCGGAAGGCGCCCGCACGCTGGCCGGCCTGGACCGCAGCTGCATCTCGGCCTCGCCGGCACGCAGCTTCGACCCGTATGCGGACGGCGCGCATGCCTGATTACCCGGTGGCAGCCTGGCAGCACCTGCCTGCCAGGCGCCCCCGCAGCGCGGATCAGCCGATCCCGCGAAACTGCGCGCACGGCCTGAACACTTCCTCCGACGGCGCCATCTCCTTCGCCTTGCAATAGCGCGTCGCGAGCAGCGCTTCGATCAGCCCTTCCCCCAATTCCGCACCGAACCGCCCCCCCGTCGGCTGGCAAGCCTGCGCATATCGATATGGGCTTTCCTTCGTTCCCGTGCTGCCCCCCGTTCCCTATCCTGAGACCCTGCGAATTTCGACAGAGGGGAAACAGCTCATGAATGCACCGTTGGACTTCGATGCCCGCCACGCGCTGCGTGCCGCGCTGGACGAGGTGCCGGCGCTGGCGCAAAGGATCGGCATCGACGCCGCCGCGCGGGAAGCGCGGCGCGTGCTGCCTTATGAAGGCTTTGCGCTGTTCCGCAAGTCCGGGCTGGGGCTGCTTCGGATTCCCGTGGATCGGGGCGGGCTGGGCGGATCGCTGGTCGACCTGTTCGAGGTGATTGCAGCGATCGGGGCAGAGGAATCGAACGTCGCGCACGCGCTGCGCATCCACTTCGACCAGACCGAATCGCTGCGCCTGACGCCGCGCTCGGCGTTCAACGACCTGCAGGTGCAGCGCATCGTCGACGGCGCGATCTTCGGTGGCGCGTCCACCGAACGCGGCACGTCTCGGCCGGGGGAAATCACCACGGCACTGCGCCGCGACGACGATCACTACCGCGTCAGCGGCAAGAAGTACTACGCCACCGGCACCGCATTCGCGGACTACGCCCGCATCAATGTGAAGGACGCAGACGGCGCCGATGTCTTCATCATCATCCCGACCAACCGGCCCGGCTTCAGCGTGGTCGACGACTGGGACGGCATGGGCCAACGGATGACGGCCAGCGGCAGCCTGGTGCTCGACGACGTGCAGGTGCTCACCGACGAAGTAGCGCCGCGCGCCAACAGCACGCTGGTCGGACGCCATTGCGGCGCGCTGCGGCAGCTGCACCTGGTAGCAGTAGCCGCGGGCATCGTGCGCAATGCGTGGGCCGATGCCAGACGCTACGTGCTGGAACATGGCCGCCCGGTGCTGCACAGCCCGGCGCCATCGGCGCGCGAGGACCATTTCATCCAGCAGGTGGTCGGCGACCTCGCCGCGCACAGCCACGCCATCGACGCGCTGGTGCGCGAGAACGCGCGCGCGCTGGACCGCTCGGCCGATGCGCTGCTGGCCCGGTCGGACGACGCCGAAGCGCTGGTCCTGCAAGGCGCCCTCGCAACGGCCCAGACCCAGCTCGTGATCAGCAAGCTGGCGCTGCATGTCGCCGAGCGCCTGTTCGAGGCCGGCGGCGCTTCGGCGACCGCCAGGCACCACAACTTCGACCGCCACTGGCGCAACCTGCGCACGATCTTCAGCCACAACCCGCTGCTGCACAAGGCGCGGGTGGTGGGCGCGTACCACCTCAACGGCGACACCACGCACCTGACCGAAGGCCGCGTGTTCTGAGGCAGCGGCCCGGAGAACCCCGATGACAGCAGCCTCCCCGCAGCGACAGCTGCACCTCAATCTCAACGCGCTCCATTCCGGCTTTGTGCCATCGGCGTGGCGGCTGCCCGCCAGCGACCCGCGCGCGTTCTTCGACGTCCAGCACTACGTCCGGCTGGCGCGCATCGCCGAAGCCGGCAAGTTCGACGCGATCTTCCTGGCCGACAATGCCTCGATTGCGGACCAGATCAACTTCCGGCCGATCACGGCGCTGGAGCCCACCTTGCTGCTCGCCAGCGTCGCCGCGGCCACCACGCATATCGGCCTGGTGGCAACGGCATCGACCAGCTACAACGAGCCGTACAACATCGCCCGGCGCTTCGCCACGCTGGACCACGTCAGCGGCGGACGCGCGGGCTGGAACGTGGTGACCACCGCCGACGCCGGCTCCGCCCGCAACTTCGGCCGCGCCGCGCCGCCCGAGCACGGCCAGCGCTATGCGCGCGCCGACGAGTTCACCCGCCTCGTCAAGGCGCTGTGGGACAGCTGGGAAGACGACGCCTTTGTCGGCGACAAGGACAGCGGGCGCTTTGTCGATACCGGCAAGCTGCAGCCGATCGCACACCATGGCACCTTCTTCGACGTGCAGGGTCCGCTGAACCTGCCGCGCTCGCCGCAGGGCCATCCGGTACTGTTCCAGGCCGGCGGCTCCGCCGATGGCCGCGAACTGGCGGCGCTGCATGCCGAAGCGGTGTTCTCCGCATCGCAGTCGTTCGAAGAATCGCTCGCCTGCAAGCGCGAGATCAATGCGCGCGCCGAAGCGCTCGGGCGTGGGCCCAATGCGGTGAAGGTGCTGCCGGGGCTCACCACGATCATCGGCGCGACCGAGGCGCTGGCGCGGCAACGCCGCGACGAGCTGGTCGACCTGATTCCGTGGGATTACAGCCTGACGCGCCTGGCCGGCACGCTCGGCATTCCGCTGGAGCGCCTCAGCCTCGACGGGCAGCTCCCGGACAACCTCGCGCTGCCCGCCAACGGCAACCACACCTTCTTCCGCGCCACCGTTGCGCTGGCGCAGCGCCGGAACCTGACGGTACGCGCGCTGATCCGCGAGCTGGCGGGCGGTGGCGGGCATCGCGTGGTGGTGGGCACGCCCGGGCAGATTGCCGACGACATCGAACACTGGTTCCGCCACGGCGCCGCCGACGGCTTCAACCTGATGCCGGATGTGCTGCCGGACGGACTGCAGGATTTTGTCAATGGCGTGGTGCCGATCCTGCAACGGCGCGGCATCTTCCGCACGGAGTACGAGGGCACCACGCTGCGCGCGCACCTGGGCCTGCAAAGGCCTGCCGGACGGGTACCGGCCCAGGCTGCGGCCTAAGCAAAAGTCCGCATTTGCTACCTCATATTCCTTCGTGGACCCTGCGCAGCGTGCTCCATAGACTGGGGCTTCCCTCACTCTTCGCAGGCTGCCATGAAACGACGCCACCTCCTTGCATCCATCGCCCTGGCGCTCACCGCGCTTTCGATCGGCAGCGCCCACGCGCAGCGCAGTGACCGCCCGCTCAAGGTCGGCGTGCGCGGCGGGGTCGACGAGGAGATCTGGGAAGTCGTCACGCGCGTCGCCGACAAGCAAGGCCTGAAGGTGCAGACCATCGTTATTACCGGCACCGCCAGTCCGAACGAGGCGCTCAACAACGGCGACCTCGACGCCAACTCGTTCCAGCACATCCCTTTCCTGCGCGACCAGATCCGGCAGCGCAACTACAAGATCGTCAATGTCGGCGACACGCTGATCTCGCCGATCGCGTTCTACTCGCGCAAATACAAGTCTCTGGAAGCGCTGCCGAATGGTGCGCGGATCGGGATACCCAATGACCCGAGCAACCAGACGCGCGCGCTCGTGATCCTGCGCGATCATGGGCTGGTCAAGCTGAAGGAGGGATTCGACCCGTTTACCGGTACCGTCTCGTTGTCAGACATCACCGCCAACCCGAAGAAGCTCGAGTTCATCGAGAGCGCTTCAGTGGTGCTGCCGCGCGCGCTGCCCGACGTCGACGCGGCCGCGATCGTCAACACCTTTGCCTACCAGGCCGGCCTGATCGCCACGCGCGACGGCATCGCCGTCGAGAAGAAGGAACATAACCCCTACGTCAACGTGATCGCGGTCCGCGAGAAGGACAAGAACGCGCCGTGGGTTGCGCCGCTGGTCAAGGCATACCAGTCTGACGAAGTGCGCAAGTTCATCCAGACCAAGTACCAGGGATCGGTGATTCCTGCCTTCTGACGAGCCCGAGCATGCAAGCTGTCCTGCCGCTGCGGGCGCCCGACCCGCATATCGTCTTCACACAAATCGGCAAGACGTATGCGGGGGCGAGCGCGCCCGCGCTCGCCGATATCTCCTTCACCATCGGACGCGGCGAGCGTTTCGGCATCATCGGCCGCAGCGGCGCCGGCAAGTCGACGCTGCTGCGCACGATCAATATGCTCGAGCGCCCCGACACCGGCCAGGTGCGGATCGACGGCGCCGATATTGGCCGGCTCGATGAAGACGGCCTGGTCGCGCTACGCCGGCGCATCGGCATGATCTTCCAGCACTTCAACCTGCTGTCGGCCAAGACCGTGTTCGAGAACGTGGCCTTGCCGCTGCGCGTGGCGGGGGTGCCGCGCCACGAGCTCACCGCGCGCGTGGCCGGGTTGCTCGACCTCGTCGGCCTGTCTGCCAAGGCGCAGGCATACCCCGCCATGCTGTCGGGCGGCCAGAAGCAACGCGTCGGCATCGCCCGTGCGCTCGTGCACCGGCCCGAGATCCTGCTGTGCGACGAGGCCACCTCGGCGCTGGACCCGGAGACCACCGAACAGATCCTGGCCCTGCTGCGCGATATCAACCGCCGGCTCGGCCTGACCGTGGTGCTGATTACGCACGACATGGCAGTGATCCGAGAAGCCTGCGAGCGCGTGCTCGTGCTCGATCATGGCCGGGTCATCGAGTACGGCCCAGTCTGGCAGGTCTTTGCCGAGCCGAGGGCGGAAGCGACCATCGCCCTGCTGCGGCCGCTGCGCCATCGACTGCCCGATGCACCAGAAGCCCTGGAAAAGGAGATTGCACACCGTGCTGCTGCCAATGGTTGACAAGTACCTCAAGGCACTCGGCGAAACCCTGCTGATGACCGCCAGCGCGTGCGCCGTGGTGTTCGTCGCCGGCATGGCGCTCGCCATCGTGCTGACGGTGACGGCCCCCCGCGGCCTGGCGCCGCGCCCGCGGCTGCATCGCACGCTGTCGGTGCTGGTGAACATGTTCCGCTCGATCCCGTTCATCATCCTGCTGGTGGCCATGCTGCCGGTCACGCGCATGATCGTCGGCACCACCATGGGCACCTGGGCCGCGGTCGTGCCGCTGAGCGCCCACCTGATCCCGTTCTTTGCGCGCATCTCGCAGGTCGCGCTTAACGAGATCGACCCGGGCCTGATTGAAGCGGCGCGGGCAATGGGATGCAGGCGCTGGCATATCGTGCGCCACGTGCTGTTGCCCGAGGCCTTGCCCGCGCTTGTCGGCGGCGCCACGGTGACCGTGATCGCCATGATCGCCATGATCGGCTCGTCGGCGATGGCCGGCGCGGTCGGCGCCGGCGGTCTGGGCGACCTGGCGATCCGCTATGGCTACGAGCGCTACGAAACCGCCGTGATGTTCAACGTGATCATCATCCTGGTGGCGCTGGTCACGCTGGTGCAGTTTGCCGGGGAGCGGCTGGCGCGGCGCTTCGACCACCGGCGCTAGCCCCGCCCTGCGCCGCCAGGCACTACGCCGCCATGCGCGGCACGGCCGCCAGCAACTGGCGCGTGTAAGGGTGTGCCGGCGCGTCCCAGATCTGCTCGCGGTCGCCCGCTTCCACCAGTTGCCCGTCGCGCATCACCAGCACGCGGTCCGCGATGTAGCGCACCACCCCCAGGTCGTGCGAGATAAACAGGCAGGCCAGGCCGTACTCGGCCTGCAGGTCGGCGAGCAGGTTCAGCACCTGGGCCTGCACCGACACATCGAGCGCCGATACCGGCTCATCGCAGACCAGCAGCCTCGGCCGCACGATCAAGGCGCGCGCGATGCCGATGCGCTGGCGCTGCCCGCCGGAGAACTCGTGCGGATAGCGCTGCAGTGCCGATGCCGGCAGGCCGACCCGCTCGATCATCGCCGCTGTGCGCTCGCGGCGCTCGCGCCGGTCGCGCACGCCATGGATCTGCAGCGCGTCCCCGAGCAGGTCCGCCACGGTCTTGCGTGGATTCAGCGAACCGTAGGGGTCCTGGAACACCAGCTGCATGGCGCGCCGCCAGGGCCGCATGCCGCGCCGGTCGATACTTGCCAGATCGGTGCCGTCGAACACAATACGGCCGCCGTCATGCTCCGCCAGCCGCAGCACGGCACGTGCCAGCGTCGACTTGCCGCAGCCCGATTCGCCGACCAGCGCCACCGTCTCGCCGGGCGCGACCGAGAACGACACGCCCCGCACCGCATGCGTTGCGTGCGCGCCGTTGCGGTGTACCACGTGCAGGTCGTCGATGCGGATCAGCGGCGTGCCGCCCGGCGCCGCCGGTACCGGCGTGCGCAGCGCCGGCTGCTCCAGCCGGAACGCGGCTGCGACCCCGTCGCTACGCCGGTCTACGCGCAACTCTGGCAAGCGGCCGCTGCGGTAGTGCGGCGCCCGGCCCGGCGCATGCGTCGTACTCAGCGAAGCGCCGAGCAGCGCTCGCGTGTAGGGATGCGCGGGTTGCCGGAACAGCGCGGATGCGGTCTGCTCCTCGACCTTGACCCCGTCATGCATCACCGCCACCCGGTCGGCCCAGCGCGAGACCACGCCGAGGTCGTGCGTGATCAGCAGCATCGCCATCGACAGCTCGCGCCGCAGCGTATCGAGCAGTTCCAGTATCTGGGCCTGCACGGTGACGTCGAGCGCAGTGGTCGGCTCGTCGGCAACCAGCAGTCGCGGCGAGCAGGCGATCGCCATGGCGATCATCACGCGCTGGCGCTGGCCGCCGGAAAGCTGATGCGGATAGGCATGGAAGCGCCGCTGTGGCTCGGGAATGCGGACCTGGTCGAGCAGTTCCACGGCACGGGCCCGTGCGGCCTGTGCGGACAGTGGCTGGTGCAGCCGCAGCGCCTCCACGACCTGGTCGCCGACCGTGTGCACGGGATTGAGCGACGTCATCGGCTCCTGGAAGATCATGGAGACGGCGTTGCCGCGCAGCGCGGTCATCTCCCGCTCGGACAGCGACAGCAGATCGCGCCCTTCGAGCAGGATGCGGCCACTGGTCTGTGCCGAGGGCGACAGCAGCCGCAGCAAGGCCAGCGCGGTGGTCGACTTGCCGCAGCCCGACTCGCCCACCAGCGCGACGGTTTCGCCTTGACGGACATCCAGGTCGAGGCCGGACACCGCGGGCCGCTCCGCGCCCGGATAAAGGATGGTCAGTTCGCGCAGCGACAGCAGTGGTTGCGTCATGGTCTCTCTGTGTTCAGGCCGGCCCATGCACTTCGGTGGCCAGCAGTTCCGGCTCGACCTCGATCGCAAGGGCTTCGTTGAAGCGGGCAAAGAAGGCGCACAGCGCCGCGCGCAGCGTCAGCTCCACCAGCTGCGCCTCGGAGAAATGCTCGCGCAACTTGCCCACCAGCGTATCGGTCACGCGCTGCGTGGTGACCTGCGCCGTGTAGTCGCGCACCAGGCGCTCGATGACGTCGAGCCCCGGCACGTCGGGTTCAAGGATGTTGGCAACGGTGTCAGCGTCCACGCCCAGCGCCTCCAGCCTTGGCTCGTGGTGCGAGATGCAGTAGTGGCACGCATTCAGGCGCGAGGCCGTCACCAGCACGATTTCCAGGTGGCGGCGCGTGAGCAGGCCGTCGCGGGCGGAATCGAGCAGCAGCCCGAACAGGTGCTCGACGGCGGGGGGACGGTGGCCCAGCACCTTGAGCATATTGCCGAACGCACCGTATTCGCGTTCGACGCGCTCGTACACCGCGCGCGCATCGGCGGGAAGTTGGGAAGCCTCGATGTTGTTGACGCGGGCCAAATCTCTCTCCTGATGAAATGCAAATATCTGCGCAAGGCGCCTCAGCGGCCTTCGCGCGGATCGAATACGGCCGCCAGCCCGTCACCGATCAGGTTGAGCGCCAGCACCGTGACGCCGATGGCCAGTCCCGGCAGGACACAGACGTACCAGTCCGTGCGCAGTACCTCGCGCCCGGCACCGACCATGTTTCCCCAGCTCGCCACATTGGGATCGCCAAAGCCGAGGAAGGCCAGGCTGGACTCCGTAAGGATCGCGGTTGCTACCATCAGCGATGCCGACACCAGCACCGGCGTCAGCGTATTCGGCAGGATGTCATGGACGATGATGCGCGCATGGCTGGCGCCAAGCGCCTCGCTGGCCAGCACCATGTCGCCGTGCCGCAGGCGCAGCACCTCGGCGCGCACCAGGCGGGCCAGCGCCGGCCAGGACGTGATGCCGATCGCCAGCGCGATCTTGGTGACCGAAGGCTGCGCAATGGCGACGATGGCCAGCGCGAACAGGAACGACGGAATCGTCTGGAAGAACGTGGTCACCGCGCCGAGCACGCGATCGACGCGGCCGCCATAGAATCCCGCGGCAACGCCGCCGGCTACGCCGAGCGCAACCGCCAGCGCGGTCGACACCGCCGCGATCAGCAGCGAGGCCCGTGCGCCGTGGAACAGCCCCGCCGCGATATCGCGGCCGAGCATGTCCGAGCCGAGCGGGAAGGCAGAATCACGGCCGGGCCACTGCAAGGGCTCGGTGGCCAGGTCCAGCGGATCGCCCGGAAACAGCCATCCCGCCGAGACTGCCGCGCCGAGCACAACCAGCAGCAACGCGGTGCCAGGCAGCGCGCTCGGGGAAGACAGCAGCCGGCGCAGGGCGCCCCGGCGCCGCGGCTGCGGCAATACCGGCGCGATGGCGGCGCCGGCAACGGCCTCGACCGGCAAGACCTGGGAAGACAATGACACGACAGGACTCCTGGGCCGATCCCGGCTAGCGGGCCAGCCGGATGCGCGGATCGACGCGCGCATAGACGAGGTCGACGATCCCGTTGACCAGGATCACCACCACGGAGCTGCACAGCAGGATGCCGAGCAGCAGGTTGTAATCGCGCTGGTAGAGCGCGTCGAACGCGGTGCGGCCAAGACCCGGCCACGAGAACACCGTCTCCACCACGACTGCGCCGCCAATCACCGAACTGGCCTGCACGCCGATCATGGTGACCAGCGGCAGCAAGGCGTTGCGCAACACGTGGCGCGTCAGCACGCGGCTGCCCGGTGCACCCTTGGCCACGGCCGTGCGCACGAAATCCTGCCGCCGCATCTCGATCATGCTCGCGCGCATCAGGCGCACATAGACCGCCATGTAGAACAGCCCCAGCGTGACCGCCGGCAGCAGCAGGTGCCGCGCCACATCGAGCGCGTAGCTCCAGCCCCTGAAGCCGGACTCCACCGTGAACATGCCGCCAACCGGCAGCCAGTCCAGCCAGACCGAGAAAACCAGCACCAGCATCAGCCCGATCCAGAACAGCGGCGTGGCAAAGCACAGCAAGGCCGCAGACGAGATCAAGGTATCGACCAGCCGGCCGGCGCGGGCCGCGGCCAGTACGCCCAGCGCCGCGCCGGCGACCACCGCGAAGGCGATGCTCGCGCCCATCAGCAGCAACGTGGCCGGCAGGCGCTGCACGATCAGGTCCAATACCGGCATGCCCTGACGGAACGAGTAGCCGAGGTCAAGCTGGGCCAGGTGCCAGAGATATTTGCCGAGCTGCACCCATAGCGGCTGGTCCAGTCCGAACTGCGCGCGCAGCGCGGCCAGGTACTCGGGAGTGGCCGCGCCCGCCTCGCCCGCCATCACCTGCGCGGCATCGCCGGGCGCCAGCCGCAGCAGGAAGAAGTTGACGATGGCCATGGCCATCACCACCCCCACTGCTTGCAGCAGCCGGCCCCAGGCCGGGGAGCGGGCGATCGCGCCTGTCTGTCCTGCCATGCTCAGCGCGCCGCTTCAGTCTTGCCCGCCGTGGCGACGGTAGCGCTAGCGCCTGGCGGCGTGGCGAACCATGCGTGCTTCAGTGAGGCGTAGACCTGGTCGACCCCGCTGACCGTATCGCGCAGGGCCGCCGCCTGCACCGTGAAGAAGCGCAGCTCGAGCAGCGGCAGGGACGGCAGGTCGGTCTGCACCACGCTCTGGAACTTCTTGAACAGTTCCACGCGTTCGGCCTGGCTGGGCGAGCCCTGGGCCTGGTCGATCAGCTTGTTCGCTTCCGCACCGCGATAGCCGGAGCCGTTGGACCACGGAATGTTCTTGCCGACCGTATCGGCGCGATAGGCGCGCGTCACGCCGACCAGCGGATCGGCAAATCCAGCGTACCAGACCACGGCCAGGTCGAAATCGCGGTCGCCATAGACGCGCCGGGTATAGGTCGGCGTGTCCTGCGTGCGCACCGCAACATCGATGCCAACGCGCTTGAGCGCCTGCCTGATGTATTCCGCGCTGCGCTTGTAGTCGTCGCCGTAAGGCAGGTAGTCGATCTGGATCTTCAGCCGGTTGCCGTCGGCGCCACGCTTGAGGCCGGCGGCGTCGAGCAGCGCTTCTGCCTTCGCCGGGTCATACGGGTACTTCGGCACGTTCGGATTGAAGAACTGGTCGAGCGTGGACACCACCGGGCTGACCGCGGGCTTGCCGAAACCGAACCAGACCACCTTGTTCAGCGCGTTCAGGTCGATCGCATGGGCCAGTGCCTGGCGTACGCGCACATCCTTGAAGTACGGCCGGTCCTGGTTGATGTCCATAAACAGCCAGGGCGACAGCCAGTCGTAGCCGCGGGTCTCGAGCTTCAGCGCAGGCAGCTGCGCCAGGCGCTGCGCGTCCTTGAGCGGCACCGGGTTGAACGGCGCGTACTGCGCTTCCCCCTTCTCCAGCGCCGCGGCGCGCGCGCTCGCATCCGGGATGACCTTGAAGATCACCTTGTCCAGGTAAGGCTTGCCCTTGTCCCAGTAGCCGGGATTGCGCTCGAGCACGATGTAGTTGCCCTTGCTCCATTCCTTGAAGACAAAGGGTCCCGTGCCGACCGGCTTGTTGTTGTACGGGTTGTTGAGGATGTCGGTGCCTTCATACAGGTGTTTGGGCAGCACCTGGGCCCCGTTGCTGTTCAGCGAGCTCAGCACCGCCAGCGACGGCTCCGAGAAGCGCAGCACCAGCGTCAGCGGATCGGGCGTATCGACCTGGGTTACCTTGCCGAACAGGATCTGGTTGCGCGGGTGGAGCTTCTTCCAGACGTTCTCCAGCGTCCACTTGACATCGGCCGACGTGAACGGCTTGCCGTCGTGCCATTTGACGTTCGGGCGCAGATGGAACGTCAGCGTCTTCGAATCCTTCGAGATGTCCCAGCGTTCGGCCAGCGCCGGCCGGAGCTTGAAGTTGTTGTCGTACTCGAGCAGGCCGTCGAACACATTGGCGCTGAGGAATCCGGTCGGCGCCGCCGAGTTCAGCGCCGAGGTCAGGATGACCGGCTCTGGCTGGATGATGGTGGTCAGCGTACCGCCGGCGCGCGGTGTTTCGGTGGCCGGGGCAGCCGCTGCAGCGAGCACCGGGGCACCCGCGCCAAGCAGTCCGATGGAGAGCGCGACAGGCGCAAGCCAGGCGAGCGGCCGCTGCGGCCGGAGCGTCCGGAAGAAGTTCGTCATGGTGGCGGCGAGCAAGGAGCGCAGCGCGCATGGGCGCCGCGGCAAGTGGGATCGGGAAGAACACAAGGTGTCCCACTATACGAAGGGCCTTGCCCGGCGCGAACGAACGTTTGCGCATGCCGATATGCGCGGCATGCTTCTATGCCACCAGTCAGGCTACCCAGGCACCTACCCGGCCATCACGTCCGCAGGATGGCGGTTGCGCGCTTTTGCAGCGCTCGACCCTGCCTGCCGCCCAAAGAATGTCGCATCCGCCAGGGACAGGCCGGAACTGTAGCCGCCGCCCCAGCGCGGCAAACCGCACGTGGTGCGACCGGCCGCATACAGGCCACCAATCGGCTGGCGCTTCTCCGTAACGACCTCACCGGAGGGCAGGGTATCCAGCCCGCCCAGGGTGAAGTGCGGATACATCGCGTAGTCGACCCGGCAATCCAGTGCGACGAATGGCGGCTCATCAAGCGGCTTGAGCCATCGTGCACCTTTGTGAAACAGGGGGTCGTTGCCGTCGGCGGCATGGCGGTTGTAGAGCGCGACCGTGGAGACCAGGGCACCCTCCGGTAGCCCGAGATCCCGCTCCACCTCTTCCCAGGTTTCGCCCGCCGCCGCGATCTGGATGCGCGTAAACTCCGCCGGCGGTTGGTACGTCGCGTTATCGAGCAACAGGAAGATGCGGTCACCCGTTTGCTGCATGATGTGATAGCCAACGCGCCCGTGATAGCAGTCCTCATTGATGAATCGCTGGCCGCGTTCGTTGATGAATACGCCTTTGAGCAGCGACTCTGGCGCATAGAACGGCAGGCTCAGGAAGGCCTGGTCCATGTGGATCGATGCGCCGCCCACGCTCATGCCGAGGAGGATGCCCGTGCCGTCGTCGCCGGGAGTTCCGATGGGATCGCCAGAGCGCATCAGATGCGGTGCATGGCGTCTGACCATATCCCGATTCATCACGAAACCGCCGGCACACAGGATGACCCCGTTGCGCGCCCGGGCAAAGCAGATCCGGCCGTCCATGCGGACCACCACGCCGTGGACATGGTTGGCATCATCGGCGATCAGCGCAAGCACCCGGCTGTCATAGCGAATCTCCACACCCAGCTGTTCGACGCGCGCCGCCAGCGCGTCCATCAGCATGCGCCCGCCGCCCCAGCCGTCCCACTGTGGCGTGTGGCCGCGCGGGCATGGCCTGGCGCGCTCCACGAACGGCCAGGCCTCTTCGCTGCCGGACCAGATCAGGCAATCGTCCGTCACCGGTTCCAGCATCCGCTCCGGCAGGAAAGTGTTCTTGTAGACGACGCCTTGCGCAACCAGCCAGTCATGGTGCGCAAGGCTGTTCTCCGCGTAGCGCCGCACCTTCGCCTCATCGGCGTCGGCGCCGCCCGCCATCATCAGGTAGCGGAACAGGTCTTCGGTCTCGTCGCTGAAGCCGGCCTGCCGCTGGGCAGGCGTGCCGCCACTGCCGCCAAGATAGATCTCGCCGCCCGACAGGGCGCTGGTACCGCCGTTGCCGGAGGCCGCTTCCAGCAGCGTCACGGCGGCGCCCGCGCCGGCCGCCTCGATGGCGGCGCAGGCGCCTGCGGCGCCAAAGCCGACGACGGTGACATCGGTCTCAAGGTCCCATCCGGGAACCTGCTGGATCCGGCAAGGCTGTGACGGGGAAAAATTCAGTGACATGAGTGTCGTCCTGTGATGGCAGTTGTGAAGGGGTCGCGTCCGCTCGCATCAGCAAACGGGAAAGCTCACCCTTCGAAGACATGCCCCAGCGGGGGCGGCTCCATGCCCGCCGGATTCAGTTCGAATACCCGCCGCGCCATGGTTGCGGGCCGCACCTGCTCCACATCCGTGTAGAACTGCTGATACCAGTCACGCATCTGGTAGACCGGGCCGTCGCCTTCGCACAGCAGAGGGTTGTCGATGCGGATCTTGCTGTCCCAGATCGCCACGTCCTCGTAGAACGCGCCACGGGCCTGCTCTACGTAAGCTTGCGCGATGGCATCGTTCTGCTCGTCGGACAGGCCCGGGATCTTCTTCACCAGCACGCCGTAGCGCAGCTCGAAGCTGTTGAGATCGATCGGCACATGGCAGTTGAGCAGGATCGAGTGGATCTCCTGGTCGCCCATGCGGCCGGTCATCTCGGTGATGTGGTAGGCCGGCCCGAAGTACGTGGAGTGTGCGGTCAACCGCGCGTCGCCGGACAGCCGGGCACTGCGTCCGATCATCAGCTGCGTGGCCTTGTGGCCTTCGAACAGGTTGGCGAAGTAGTCCACCGGCGCGCCGTGCACGGTGCCAAAGTGCGCCATGTCGGCAATGTTGTCGACCAGTTCGCGGCAGTTGGTCCCGATCACCATCTTGTCGAGGGCCCAGTCCGACCACTCCGGCGCGAAGCAGGCATCGATGCGGGGGATGGCCACCTCGGGCGGGGCGGGACGGCCTTCCGGATCGTGCCAGATGAAGAGCAGGTGGTTCTGCTCGCTGACTTCCCAGCTGCCGACGCGGGCCTTGGGCGGCACGCGCTTGCAATACGGGATTGACTTGCAGGCCCCGTCACCGCCCCACTGCCAGCCATGGAAAGGGCAGACCAGCTGATCTCCCTGCACGGTGCCCGTGCTCAGATCGGCTCCCATATGCGGGCAGTAGCCGTCAATCACACGGATGGCGCCGGTGGAATCGGCAAAGGCAGCCAGGCGCCTGCCGAAGATGTTCAGGGTATGCGGCTTGCCGTCGCGGTAATCATCCGCCAGCCCCAGGCAATGCCAGCCGCGCGCATAGCGGGCTTCGAGCGGGCGCGATTCGATCTTGTAGCCGTTTGTGGACATGAGGTCTCCTTTCGTGGGCGCTTGCAACCATGGCCGGCGCGCTTTCTCTGCATCCGGTCGGTCCGCTCACGATACGAGCCGGCCGCATGCGGCTCATCGTCCCATCGGACTAGGCTCGCCAGGCCGGCATCCGGGTCAGCGTGGGGTCATTGGCGGGCCCGTGCACGCAGCTGACGCCCGCGGGGTCATAGATCTTCGCCACGCAGGCGTTGCAGCTGTCGCATGCCGAACGTGTCACCGCCCCGGTGCGCCAGTGCTCCACCAGTGCCGGGTCATGGATCAGGGCGCGCGCCAGCGCGATGCAGTCGAACCCGTCGCCCAGCAGCTGCTCCACGTTTTCCAGCGACTTCACGCCGCCGATGTAGGCAAGCGGCATCTGCACTGCCTGCCGGATCACGCGCGAAGCCTCCAGGAAATACAGCTCGCGGAATACCAGGTCGCGCGGGGTGCGCTTCTCGAGCATGGAGATGCCGAGCCTTGCCATTGCGTGCGGTGCAACGGCCTTCATCTGCGCGGTCGGCATCGGGCTGCCGAACAAGGCCCACGGGCTTTCGACATTGCGGCCGCCACTGAGGGTGAGCAGGTCGGCGCCGCCGGCTTCGAGAATGCGTGCGGTCACAGCCGAATCCTCGGCACTGTTGCCACCTGGTACGCCGTCGCTCACGCTCAGCTTGCAGCAGACCGCCAGGTCGGCCCCCACGGCATCCTTCACACGGGCCAGCACCTGGGCCGGGAAGCGCGTGCGGTTCTCCACGCTGCCGCCAAAGCGGTCGCGCCGCCGGTTGCTCAGCGGCGACAGGAACTGATTGAGCAGGTAGCCGTGTCCCATGTGGATTTCCACGGCGTCGAAGCCGGCCTCGCGCGCCACGCGTGCCGCCTCGGCGAACGCTTCGGCCACCCGTTCCATGTCGGCCTCCTGCATGGCGCGCTGGAAATACACGCCATGCATCATGCCGAATGCGTTGAGGCCGGTCGACGCGCTCAGCGGCGCGCGGCTGCCGCCGTGGCGCATGGTCGTGAAGGAACCGGCGTGGGTGATCTGCAGGCACGCAGCGGCGTCCTCGCGGTGCACCGCGTCGGTGAGCACGCGCAGATGCGGCACCACGTCGCGGCCCGTGCGCAGCTGGTGGGAGAACGTCATGCCTTCTGGGGCGACGGCGGCATAGGCCACGGTCGTCATGCCTGCGCCGCCTGCGGCAATGTCGCGGTGGTGCTTCACGAGGGCCTGTGTCGGCAATCCCTCCGGCGTCATGCCCTCATTCGCGCCGGCCTTGATAAAGCGGTTGCGCAGCGTAACCGGTCCGATCCGCACCGGCGAAAATGGTGTCGCGCCTGCTGGCTGCAGGTTCTGCATGATGTTTCTCCCTGGCTGCCGTTGACGTGCTCAGGCCACGTCGGACTTCAGGCCAGCCGCGGGCCGGGCCGCGTCGCCGTGAACCGTAGCGCCGGCTGCCGCCCGCGCCCGTTCCTCTTCCTCCACCCCCAGCCACGCCGCCAGCGCCGGCAGCAGCGAGACCGCGCCGAACAGGTTCACCAGGAACATGAAGGCGAGCAGGATACCCATGTCGGCCTGGAACTTGAGTGCGGCAAACGCCCAGGTGCCCACGCCGATGCACATCGTCAGCGCCGTGAACAGCGCCGCCGAACCGCGCTGGCGCATTGCCTCGGCAAATGCCTGCGGCAGGCTCTGCCCTTCCTCGCGGATCTGGTGCTGGATGCGCTCGTACAGGTAAATGCCGTAGTCCACGCCGACGCCCACGCCCAGCGTGATCACCGGCAGCGTCGAGACCTTCAGACCGATCCCCAGGCGCGCCATCAGCGCATTGCACAGCACCGACACCAGCGTCAGCGGCACGATGATGCAGAGCACGGCGCGCCACGAGCGGAAGGTCAGGAAGCACAGCAGCGTGATGGCGCCGAAGATCGACAGCAGCATCGCGACCTCGGCCTCTTCCACCGCCTCGTTGGTCGCCGCCATCACGCCGATATTGCCGCCAGCAAGCCGGAAGGCCACATTCGGGGTGCGGTCCGCATCGGTAAAGTGGCGGATCTCGCGGATGATGTGGGCAATGGTGGCGCCTTCGTGGTTGGCGGTATAGATCAGGACCTGGATCGCCTGGCAGTTCGGGGTATTCATGCCATTGTCCGGATCGAACGCCTTGGCGCCCTGGCTCAGCCCCTCGTTGCTGCGCGGCAGCGCTTCCCAGCGCGGGTTGCCTTCGTTGTAGGCGCCGATCACCACCTTGGCCAGCGACGACACGCTCACCACCGACTGCACGCCGGCAACGCCGCGCATATGCATCTCGAAGCGTTCCACCGCGCTCATCACCGGATAGTGCAGGCAGCCGTCGTCAAACCCGGTCGGCTCCACCACCACGGTCAGCGCGTCCGAGCCGATGTTGTACTGGCTCACCAGGCGGGCGCTGTCGCGGTTGTAGCGCGAATCGGCACGCAGCTCGGGCGCGCCGTTGCCCACGTCGCCGATCTTGAGCCCGCGCGAAGCCACCGCCCCGACCGCCAGCAGCGCGAGCGCCGCCGCGAACACCACCAGCGCCGGCCCCGGCCGCGCCAGCGCGCCGAACTTCTGCCACAGCGCGCCGCCCCCCGCCGCGCGCCGGGCCTGCGCGGCCGCCAGCGCCGACGGCTCCAGCCGCGTATAGGACAGCAGGATCGGCAGGAACACCTTGTTCGTCACGATCATCAGCAGCACGCCCAGGCAGGCGGTGATGCCCAGCTCGCGCACGATGTCGATCTCGATCCGCATGATGACCATGAACCCCAGCGCATTGGTCAGCAGCGCAACAGTGCCCGGGATAAACAGCTTGCGGAAGGCCGCACTGGCGCTGTCGGCAGGGCCGTGGCCCTGCACCACCTCCTGCTTCCAGGCGTTGGTCATCTGCACCGCATGCGACACGCCGATCGAGAAGATCAGGAACGGCACCAGGATCGACATCGGATCGATGCCGTAGCCCAGCAGCGGCAGCAGCCCGAGCAGCCAGCCCACCGGCAGCAGGGCCACCACCAGCGCCAGCAGCGTGATGCGCAGCGAGCGGGTGTACAGGCACAGCAGCAGCGCCGTCACGGCAAAGGCCAGCGCGAAGAACCCCATCACGCCGGCAATGCCCTCCTCCACATCGCCCACCAGCTTGGCAAAGCCGATCACGTTGACTTCGACGTCGGTGCCGCCGAATTCCGCGCGGATCTTCTCCAGCTGGCGCGCGACCGAACCATAGTCGATGGTCTTGCCGGTGGCGGGGTCGGTCTCGCGCAACTCCGCGCGGATCAGCGCCGACTTGAGGTCATTGCTGACCAGCCTGCCGATCTGCCCGGAGCGCGCCACGTTGCGGCGCACCTTGTCGAGCTCGGCCGGCGTGCCGGAGAAGCGGCCCGGCACCACCACGTCGCCGCGAAAGCCCGCCTCCGTCACCTCGGTGAAGCGCACGTTGGGCGTGAAGAGGGACGACACGCGCGAGCGGTCCACGCCCGGGATGAAGAAGACCTCGTCGGTGGCCCGGCGCAGCTTGTCCATGAAGGCGGCGTTGTAGATATCGCCGTCGCCCTTCCAGCGCAGGCTCACCAGCACGGTGTTGGCACCGGAGAACGTGCTGGCGTACTTCATGAACACCTGCATGTACGGATGCTGCAGCGGAATCATCTTGTTGAAGCCGGGGTCGAGCCGCAGGCGCGTCGCCGACAGCCCCAGCGCCACGGTGATGGCGAGGCACAGCATCAGCAACAGGCGGCGGCGCCGGATCAGCAGGCTCGCGCAGGCGTCGACGAAACGGCTCAGGTAGCCGGCAGATTGAGGGCGGTTCATGTTCGTTCTCGCGTTCTGTCAGGGCTGGAGTCAGCCGGGGTCAGCGGGCCGTGGCGGCGCCGGCGTCGGCCAGCGTCACGCGGGCAATGCCGCCGTTGCCGCCCAGCACCAGCGTGCCCGTGGTGGTCCGGGCCAGTGCGGCCAGTGTCTGCGGGCTGCCGGCAGGCAGCGCGGCGAAGTGGCGCCCGCCGTCTGACGACTGCACCAGCGTTCCGCCCTGCCCGGCCAGCACGATGCGCCCGTCGGGCAGTTCCACGCCGCCGAAGAACGATGTCTTGAGCGCGCTTTCGCCCGCCTGCCAGCTGGCGCCGGAATCGTCGCTGCGCATCACGTTGCCGCGCATGCCGAAGGCCAGCCAGGCGCCGTCGCGCAGCGGCAGCACGCCGTACAGGGAGCCGCCATAAGGCGTCTTCACCGGCTCCCATTGCCTGCCGCCGTCCGCCGAACGCAGCACGAGCCCCGCTTCGCCAACCAGCATCAGGCGGCCCTGCGCGTCGGCGGCGATGGCGTTGAGGTGGCGGTCCTGCATGGCCTTGTCAGTGGCTTCCTGCCAGTGCGCCCCCTGGTCGTGCGAGACCAGGAAACGGCCAAAGCTGCCAACGGCGAACCACGGGCTGCCGTCCTGCGCCCAGGCACCGAGCAGCGGGTCGGACGATTGCGCGTCAAAGGCCGCCTGCCGCCAGTGTTCGCCGCCGTCCTCGGTGCGCAGGATCCAGCCGCTGTGGCCCACCGCCATGCCGTGGCGGGCATCGGCAAACGCCACCTGCGTGAGCGTGGCGCCTTGCGCGGGACTCACGCTGGCGCGCCGCCAGGTGCCGCCCTTGTCGTCGCTCAGCAGGATTGCGCCGCGCTCGCCCACCGCGACCAGCCGTTCGCCGGCGCGGGCGATGCCATTGATCTGCAGGCCGTCCGGATGCACTGCCGTGGCCGGGAAGGGCGGCAGCGGCCGCGGGGCGAACGCCCATACCGCCGTCGCCAGGACAGCGAGCGACATGGCGATGCCGATCAGTCGTTTCATGATGTCTCCTCCGTGTGGAGTGATGGCAGGCCGCCTCGGACGGGCGCCACTCTGCCGGATGGGGCGATGATGGGGCGACAGCGCGATCGCTACGGCAGCACGTCGAACAGCGCAGCGGCGCCCATGCCGCCGCCGATGCACATCGTCACCACCGCCTGCTTCACGCCGCGGCGGCGCCCTTCGATCAGCGCGTGCGCGGTCATGCGCGCGCCCGACATGCCGAACGGATGTCCGATCGAGATCGCGCCGCCATCGACGTTCAGCCGCGCGTCCGGAATACCAAGCTTGTCGCGGCAATAGAGCACCTGGCAGGCAAAGGCCTCATTCAGCTCCCACAGCCCCACGTCGGCCACCGTCATGCCGTGCCGCGCCAGCAGCTTCGGTACGGCGAACACCGGGCCGATGCCCATTTCATCCGGCGCGCAGCCCGCTACCGCCATGCCGCGGTAGCGGCCCAGCGGCTTCAGGCCGCGGCGGCGCGCCTCGTCGCCGCTCATCAGCAGCACGGCGGCGGCGCCGTCCGAGAGCTGCGAGGCGTTGCCCGCGGTAATGTGTTCCCCTTCGGCCACGGCCTGGCCGCCGCTCCAGACGGGCTTCAGCGCCGCCAGGCTGTCCGCGGTCGTGTCGGGGCGATTGCATTCATCGCGTTCCGGCCGCACCGTTTCATGTCCGGTCAGCGCGCCGGTCTTGTCGAACAGCGTGCGGCGGGCTTCCAGCGGCACGATCTCGTCGTCGAAGGCACCGCGCCGTTGCGCTTCGGCGGTGCGCTGCTGACTGCGCCAGGCATAGGCATCCTGCTCGGCACGGGTGATGCCGTAGCGGCGCGCCACCACCTCGGCGGTTTCGATCATCGCCATGTAGGCCGCAGGTTGCCGGGCCAGCACCGCCTCCGACTGGGCGCGGTAGCCGTTCTTGTACTTGTTCTGCGTCAGCGAGATGGACTCCGCGCCGCCCGCCACGACGATATCGGCCTCGCCGCACAGGATGGCCTTCGCACCGGTGGCGATGGTCATCAGGCCGGAGCTGCACATGCGGTCCATGGTCATGCCCGGCACGCTGTCGGGCAGCCCCGCCGCCACCGCGCACAGGCGCCCGAGGTTGTAGCCCTGCGTGCCCTGCTGCGCGGCCGCGCCGATCAGCACGTCGTCCACCTCGGCCGGATCGATGCCCGCGCGCTCCACGACGGCACGCACCACGTGGCCGCCCAGCACCGGGGCATCGGTGTCGTTGAATGCGCCGCGAAAGGCCTTGCCGATGGGCGTGCGCGCCACGGCGACGATGACTGCTTCTTTCATGCTGGGTCCCTGGTTTCAGAAGTAATACCGGCTGATGGTGTCGGCCACGCAGGCCGGCTTGTCCTCGCCCTCGATCTCCACCGTCATGCGCACCACCGACTGCACGCCGCCGGGCAGCGTCTCGGCGCGGACCAGCTCGGCCACGCCCCGCACCCGCGCGCCCACGCGTACCGGCGCCGGGAAGCGGACCTTGTCGCAGCCGTAGTTGACGCCCCACTTCATGCCCTCGACCGTGACGAGCTCCGGCAGGAACTGGTTCACCAGCGCCAGCGTCAGGTAGCCATGCGCGATGCAGGCGCCAAACGGGCCCTGCGCTGCACGTGCGGGATCGACGTGCAGCCATTGGTGGTCGCCCGTGGCGTCGGCAAACTGGCCGATCTGCGTCTGGGTGATCTGCGTCCAGGCGCTTTCGCCCAGGCGCTGGCCGACGGCATCGTGGATGTCCTGGGCGGAACGGAAGATTCGTGACATTCTTTCCCAACTGTGTTCCCTCTCCCCTCATGGGGAGAGGGTCAGGGTGAGGGGTGGTTTAGCAAGGCACCACGCATCGAGAGACTCCCGCCCTCACCCCCGGCCCCTCTCCCGCAAGCGGGAGAGGGGAGCAAGACCTCGGTCCGCCTGGTGTGTCTTTCTCAAGCCCGCTGGCTACTCACCGGCAGCACTTCCCCCGTCATGTACGAGGCGTAGTCGCTCGCCAGGAACACCATCACGTTGGCCACTTCCCACACCTCCGCCGCCCGCCCGAATGCTTCACGCTCGCTCAGCGCACGCAGCAGGTCGGCAGACGCCGACTTCTTCAGGAAGTCGTGCAGCGCGATGCTTGGCGCCACGGCGTTGATGCGCACGCCGAACTCGGCGGCCTCCATCGCGCTGCAGCGCGTCAGCGCCATCACGCCGGCCTTGGCCGCCGCGTAGTGCGACTGCTCCCTCTGCGCGCGCCAGCCCAGCACCGAGGCGTTGTTGACGATCGCGCCGCGCCGCCGGGCCTGCATGTGCGGCAGCATCGCCCGCGTCATGCGGAAAGTGCCCGTGAGGGAAATATCGATCACGCGCGACCATTCGGCATCGTCCATCTCGACTAGGCGGCGCGAACCGCCCAGGCCGGCGTTGTTGATCAGCACGTCGGTGCCGCCCAGCGCCTCCTCGGCGGCCGCCACCAAGGCCCGCACCTGCTGCTCGTCGGAGACATCGCAAAGCTGGCCGTGGATGGCCTGCAGTCCGGTCTCGGCACGCAGCCTCTCGACAGCCTCGGCCAGCCGCTTCTCGTGGATATCGGAGATCATCAGCGCGCGGCAGCCTTCCTCGGCGCACCGGCGCGCGGCGGCAAAGCCGATGCCGGCGCCCGCGGCGGCGGTGATGAGCACGCTCTTGCCGGCCAGCAGCTGGTGGCCGGGTACGTAGGCCGGCGCGCCGGCCTGTCCGGCGTTGTGGGTCGTATCAGGGGTCATGACTGTCCTCTTGCCTCGCGGGGCATGCCAAGGCCGCGCTCGGCGATGATGTTGAGCTGGATCTCGTTGGTGCCGGCGTAGATGGTGTCGGCGCGGGAAAACAGCGCCATCTGCTGTAGCCGGGTGCGGCGCGTGTCGGCGCCGTCGAGCACGTTGGCGGCAGGGCCGAGCACATCCAGCGCCAGCTGGCCCAGGTCGCGGTGCCAGTTCGACCAGTAGTACTTGTAGATCAGCGCCTCGCGCTGCAGCGCCGTGCCGCCGTCGGCGCCGGCCTGGGCCGCGCCGGACAGCATGCGCAGCGCGTTGTAGCGCATTACGCGCAGGCCGGCCCAGGCGCGCGCGATGCGCTGGCGCATCAGCGCGTCGCGGCTCGCGCCGCTGGCCCGGGCCGCCTCGGCCACCCACTCCAGCTCGTGGGCAAACTGCATCTGCTGCCCGAGCGTGGAGATGCCGCGCTCAAACCCCAGCAGGGCCATGGCGATGCGCCAGCCGTCGCCGGGCGCGCCCACCACGTCGGCGGCGGCAGCGCGCGCGCCGTCGAAGAACACCTCGTTGAATTCGGCGCCGCCGCCCATCTGCCGGATCGGCCGGATCTCGATCCCCGGCTGGTCCAGCGGCAGCATCAGGAAGATCAGCCCCTTGCTGCCCTGCGAGCCGGGCTCGCAGCGCGCCAGCACGAAGATCCAGTCGGACTCATGCGCAAGCGAGGTCCATACCTTCTGCCCGCTCACCAGCCAGTCGCCGCTGGCCGGGTCGCGCGCCGCACGCGTGCGCACGTTGGCCAGGTCCGAACCCGCACCCGGCTCCGAATAGCCCTGGCACCAGAACGCCGTGCCGTTGCGGATGCCCGGCAGCAGGCGGGCCTTCTGGTCCTGCGTGCCGAATGCGATCAGCGTCGGCCCGATCAGGCCCTCGCCGATATGGCCCATGCGGCCAGGGCCGCCGGCTCGCGCGTATTCCTCGTGGAAGATCACCTGTTGCATGACGGGCAGCGCCCGCCCGCCATGGGCGGCGGGCCAGCCCAGGCCGGTCCAGCCGCCTTCGGCCAGGCGGCGCTCCCAGGCCTTGCGCAGGGCCGGATAGGCGTCTTCATCGCCGGGCCCGCCACGGTGCTTCAGGCACCCAAACTCGCCCTGCAGGTTTGCGGCCATCCAATGCGCGACCTCGGCGCGGAACGCCACTTCGCTTGCGGTACCTGTGTCGGTCGCTCTCATGCTGTCCTCCATGCGCCCAGGCCAACCGAGGCGATGTATGCGAGCGCGCCAGCGGCGCCGCCCAGCCAGTGGCCGGCGGCCTGTGCGCGCTTGAAGTAAAGCTGCGGGTCGTATTCCCAGGTGAAGCCGACGCCCCCATGCAGCTGGATCGCCTCCTGCGCGCAGAAGCGCAGGGCGTCATCGGCGGTGACGCGGGCGGCGGCAATATCGAGGCGGGCGCCATCGGCCCCGCCGGACGCCCATGCCTGCGCCGCGCCGTATACCGCCGATCGTGCCGCCTCGGTCGCCACCATCATCTGCGCGCAGCGGTGCTTGACCGCCTGGAACGAAGCGACGGCGCGCCCGAACTGGACGCGCTCCGCCGCATAGGCAACCGTCAGGTCCAGGCATTGCTGCGCGGCGCCCAGTTGCTCGGCGGCTAGCATCAGGGCGCCATGCCACCACGCCTGTGCAAGGCCCGCCGCCACGGCGTCGCCGCGCGCCAGGCAAGCGCCGGCCGGCACGGGCAGGTGGCCCAGCCGCAGCAACGCCAGCGGGCGCGAGCGGTCGAGCGTGTCGAGCGGCTGCAGCGCAAACCGGTCGTCCGCTGCCAGCGCGCCGGGCTCGAGCAGGAAGAGCGCCAGCTCGCCGCCGGGCAGCCGCGCCGGCACCAGCAGCCAGTCCGCGCCCACGGCATCGAACACCTGCGCGGACGCGCCGCGCAGCACAAAGCCGTCTGCCGCAGGTTCGGCGCTCATGGCAAGGCTGCCGGCCTCGAAGCTGCCGTCGTCCGGCAGCACCAGCGCGGCACGGACCTCGCCGCACGCAAGCGGCTTCAGCCACCGATCACTGTCTTTCGGGCCTAAGATGGCCTGCAGCGCTGGTGCCGCCAGGCATACGTCCGACCAGAACGGCACGCAGGCGAGCCGCACGCCAAGTTGCTCCTGCAGCAGCACCAGCTCGGGCGCACCCAGGCCGGCCCCACCGGCGGCTTCGGGCAGCGCAATGCCGCACCAGCCCAGCTCGCCGGCAAGGCCGCGCCACAGCACCTCATCGTGACCGGGCCCCGCATCGATCACGCGCCGCACGGCCGCCGAGTCGCTGTGCGCGGCGAGGTAGTCGCGCGCGCTGTCGCGGATCATCTGCTGCTCGACGGAAAGGGAGAATTCCATGGCCATCGCGCTCAGCTGCCGTACACCGGCTGCGGCGGCTGCGCGCGCGCCAGCAGCTCGCTCACTGCCCCGCCGACTTCAGACGCGTGCCAGCGCGCGCCCTTGTCGGCGTGCGGTCCGCTGCGCCAGCCGTCGGCCACCGACACCCTGCCGCCTGCTGCCTCGAACATGCGGCCGTTGACGTGGGCAGAGGCCGCGCTGCCCAGCCACACCACCAGCGGTGCGACGTTTGCCGGGTCGTAGTAGTCGAAGCCGCCCTTCGGCGCCTTCATCATGTCGGCGAACACCTGCTCGGTCATGCCGGTGCGCGCGGCCGGCGCCAGCGCGTTGGCGGTGATGCCGTAGCGACCAAGCTCGGCCGCCTGCACCAGCGTCAGCGCGGCGATACCGGCCTTGGCCGCGGCGTAGTTGGATTGCCCGACCGAGCCCTGCAGGCCCGCGCCGGAGCTGGTGTTGATGATGCGCGCGTCCACCACCCGGCCCGCCTTGGCGGCGTCGCGCCAGCGCCGCGCGAGCAGGTTGGCTAGGCAGAAGTGTCCGCGCAGGTGCACGCGCATGACCTCGTCCCAGTCGGATTCGGTCAGGCTGACGAACATGCGGTCGCGGCAGATGCCGGCGTTGTTGACCAGCACGTGCACTTCGCCGTACGCAGCCACCGCGGCATCGACGATGCGCTGCGCGGTCGCCAGTTGCGTGATGTCGTCGTCGCTGGCGAGGGCCGCGTTGGCATTCGCCCCGGCGGCGCGGATCTCCGCGCAGACCGCCTCGGCGGCCTCGCAGCGGATGTCGTTGACCACGACGTTGGCACCCTCGGCGGCAAAGGCCAGCGCATAGGCGCGCCCCAGGCCGCCGCCGGCGCCGGTGATGATGACGGTACGTCCTTCGCAGATTCCCATGACTTGCTCCCCGGTGCTCACAGCCGCTCGATGATGGTGACGTTGGCCAGCCCGCCGCCTTCGCACATGGTCTGCAGGCCGTAGCGGCCGCCGGTGCGTTCCAGCTCGTGCAGCAGCGTGGTCATCAGGCGCGCGCCGGTGGCGCCCAGCGGATGGCCGAGCGCGATGGCGCCGCCGTTCGGGTTGGTGCGCTCCGGCGCGTAGCCGGTCTCGGCCAGCCAGGCCATCGCCACGGAAGCGAAGGCTTCATTGATTTCCACCACGTCGATGTCCTGCAGGCGCAGGCCGCTGCGCGCGAGCGCGCGCTTCGTCGCAGGAATCGGCGCGGTCAGCATCCACAGCGGGTCGTCGCCGGTCACGCTCATGTGCGCGATGCGGGCGCGCGGCTTCAGCCCGTAGCGCTTGAGCGCTGCCTCCGAAACCACCAGCAGCGCGGCGGCGGCGTCGGCGGTCTGGCTGGAGACCGCGGCGGTCAGCGCGCTGCCGGGCATCAGCGGCTCCAGCGCGGCCATCTTCGCCAGCGTGGTGTCGGGGCGCGGCGTCTCGTCGTGGGTCACGCTTTCGCATGGCACGATCTCGCGCGAGAAATGGCCCGCCTCGATGGCCGCGGCGGCACGGCGGTGGCTTTCCAGCGCGTAGGCTTCCATGGCCTCGCGCGACAGTTTCCAATGCTCGGCAATGCGCTGCGCCGCATGGAACTGCGAGACAGGCTGGTCGCCAAAGCGTGCCTGCCAGCCCTTGCTGCCGGAAAACGGGTCGGCAAAGCCGAGCGCCTGCCCGGCAAGCATCGCCGACGAGATCGGGATCTGCGTCATGGTCTGCACGCCGCCGGCAACCACCACATCCTGCGTGCCGCTCATCACCGCCTGCGCGGAAAAGTGCACGGCCTGCTGCGACGAGCCGCACTGGCGGTCCACCGTCACGCCCGGCACCGTCAGCGGCAGGCCGGCCGCCAGCCAGGCGCTGCGGGCGATGTTGCCCGCCAGTGGCCCGATGGTGTCGACACAGCCGAACACCACGTCGTCATAGTCTTCGGCAGGAATGCCGTTGCGGCGCACCAGCTCGGCCAGCACGAAGCCACCCAGGTCCGCGCCGTGCAGGTGCGACAGGCCGCCCTTGCGGCGGCCCGTGGGCGTGCGCAGGGCGTCAACGATATATGCGTCTCTCATGGTCATTGGTCTCGTAGGAATCGCGCAATCGCTCACGCGAACGTTGCGCCAGCGCCAATCTCCTGGCCGCCGTCAAGGATGTGCGCGCCCACGCGCGCCTTGTGGAAGGCCCGGTCGCCCCAGCTTCCCGCGAGCGCCCAGGCCCGCTTCATGAAGATCTGCAAGTCCAGCTCCCAGGTGTAGCCCATCGCGCCGTGCACTTGCATGGCCTGCCGCGCCGCCATCCAGGCGCAGCGCGCGGCGGCCACGCGGGCGTGCGAGACATGCAGGCCCGCCTGCGGCAGCCCCTGCGCCAGCGAGGCGGCCGCGCGATACAGCACCGGCTTGGCGAATTCGAGCTGGATCGCCACGTCGGCCAAGAGGTGCTTGACCGCCTGGTAGGCGCCGATGGCCTTGCCGAACTGCTTGCGCTGCGCGCTGTAGTCGATGGCGAGGTCGAGCATGCGCTGCGTCAGGCCGAGCAATTGCGCGGCCACGCCGAGCGCGCCGCGGTCGAGTGCGCCGTCCCACATGCCAGCGGCGGCGTGGGCGGGAATCAGCACGGTGGCCGGCCCCGGCGTCCAGGCAAGCTCGAACAGCCGGCGCGAAGGATCGAGGCTGGCGCGCGGCGTCAGGCCGGCCTGCGCGGGCAGAAGCAGGTGCACCGCGCCGCCGTGTTCGCACAGGATGGCGTCGGCGACGTGGGCATCGGCCACCAGCGTCTCTTGCGGATGCGCCACCGCCACGCGCGCACTGCCGCCGGCGATGCGGTCCAGCAGTGTCGCGCAGCGGTCGCGCGCGGCGGCGCGTGGCGCGGCGGCAACGCCGCTGCGCAGCAGGCCTGCCGCCACCAGCGCCGTGTCGAGCAGCGGCTCCGGCAGGGCAAAGTAGCCGCACTCCTGTGCCAGCAGCACCCACTCGGCCTCGGTCAGGCCAAGCCCGCCGTGCTCCAGCGGCACCAGCACGGCCGTCAGGCCCTGATCCGCCAGTTGCCGCCAGAGCGCATCGGAGCGGCCGCTGTCGCTGTGCCAGAGCTCGCGCGTCAGCTCGGGCGTCATTTCGGTCATCAGGAAGCGCCGGATCGCGTCGGCAAACTGCTCCTGCTCTTCGGTAAAGGCGAAATCCATCGTGTCTCCCCGGTTGGCGTCGGCTTAACCGCGCGGCATGCCGAGCAGGCGCTCGGCGACGATGTTGCGCTGGATCTCGTTGGTGCCGGCGTAGATCGTGCCGGCCTGCGAGAACAGGAAGCCGTCCAGCCACGGGCCGAGCGATCCGGGCGCCTGCCCGGCCGGCGCGACCTCGGCCGCCTGCCCGAGGATGGCGAGCGCGGTGTCGTGCATGTGGATGTCCAGCTCGGACCAGAACACCTTGTTGGTACTCGACTCCGGGCCGATATGCCCGCCCTTGACCAGCCGGCTCGCGGTGGCGTAGGTGGAAAGCGCGTAAGCCTCGGCATCCATCCAGGCGCGCAGCACCGCCTCGCGCAATGAGGGGTCGCGGTCGGCGGCCTCGCGGTGTTGCTGGTACAGCCGCACCAGTGCGCGGGCGGTTTCCTGGAAACGGGCCGGCGAGCGCAGCATCAGGCCGCGCTCGAAGCCGGCCGTGGCCATGGCCACCTGCCAGCCTGCGCCTTCCGCCGCGAGGCGGTTTTCCACCGGCACGCGCACGTCGTCGAAGAAGATCTCGGCAAAGCCGGTCTGGCCGTTGAGCTGGCGGATCGGGCGCACGGTGATGCCGGGCGTGTCGAGCGGCACCAGGACGAAGGTCAGGCCATGGTGGCGCGACGACGCCGGATCGGTGCGGAACAGGCCGAACAGCCAGTCTGCCCAAACCGCGCGGGTAGACCAGATCTTCTGGCCGTTGATCACGTACTCCTCGCCCTGCCGGATCGCGCTGCAGCGGATGGCCGCCATGTCGGAGCCGGCATTCGGCTCCGACCAGCCCTGCGCCCAGATATGCTCGCCCGACGCCATGCGCGGCAGGAAGCGCGCCTTCTGCGCCTCGGTGCCAAACTCCATCAGCGTGGGCCCGAGCAGGAAGATGCCGTTCTGGTTGACTCGCATCGGCGCGCCGGCGCGCCAGTACTCCTCTTCAAAGATCAGCCACTCGATCAGGTCGCAGCCGCGCCCGCCAAGCTCGGCCGGCCATGTGACCATGCTCCAGCGGCCCGCGTTGAGGGTGGCCTCCCAGGCGCGATGCTCGGCAAAGCCCGCTTCGGTATCGAAGCTGCGCAGCGGCGTGCGCGGCACGTGCTCTGCCATCCACGCGCGGACCTCGGCGCGGAAGGCGCGCTGGGCGTCGGTGTATTCGAGATGCATGGGCTGTCTCCGTGCTACGCGAAGCGCGCTTCGCGGCCTTCCACGAAAGCGGCGCGCGCCTCGCCGGAATCGGCGCTCATATAGGCCTGCAGCGTGAAGCCCTGCTCCCAGCGGTACTTGGCCTCCAGGTCGCCGTCTTCCACGCCGTTGAGCGCTTCCTTGGCCAGCTGCAGCATGGCCGGGCTCTTGGCGGCGATCTTGCGCGCCAGCGCCAGCGCCGCGTCGCGCAGGCCGCCCAGCGGCACCACGCGCTCGACCGCGCCCAGGCGCCACGCCTCGGCGGCGTCGATCATCTCGCCGGTGAAGTACATCGCCCTCACCTTCTGCACGCCGAACATGCGCTGCAGGTGCGCGCCGCCGCCCATGGCGCCGCGGTCGATCTCCGGCACGCCGAAGCGCGCGCATTCGGCCGCCACGATGATGTCGGCCGCGCCACAGATGCCGATGCCGCCGCCCAGCACGAAGCCGTGAACGGCCGCGATGACCGGCTTGGGACTGCGGTGCACGGCGCGGAAGGTGGCGTAGTTGCCCGCGTTCACCTCAACGATGCGCTGCGGATGTGCGGCCAGCTCCTTGATGTCAACGCCCGCGCAGAAGCCGCGGCCTTCGCCGCGCAGCACGATCACGCGCACCGCCGGATCGGCGCCGAGGCCGTCGATGGCCGCGGCCAGTGCGTGCCAGCCGGCGCAGTCCAGCGCGTTGACGGGCGGGTGGTCGATCACCAGTTCGGCCACGCCGTCGGTGATGTCGATACGGAAGGGCTCCGGCCTTGCCGGCATTGCATTGATGGTAGTCATGATGTCCTCGTCTTCGGGAAGGGTGAGGGGTGGTTTAACAAGACACCACGCCAGTTCGAGCCCCTGCCCCCTCCCCCGGCCCCTCTCCCGCATGCGGGAGAGAGGAGCAAACCGCCAGTGCATCCAGTCGCGCACGCGCTTGTGCCACCATGCCGGCCACGATCTGCTCGCACGATTCGATGGCGCCGATGGCTGCCGCGGCCTGCCCACTGGGCAGCACGCCCTCTTCGGGATGGCCTTCCACCATGGCGCGCTGGATCAGCACCGGCGCGTTGGCGGCCATCAGGGTCTGTGCGGCGGTGTAGTCCTGCTCGCGCATGGCATGCCATGCAGTGGTCAACATCTGGGCAGCGCTCATGCCAGTGCGCGCTCGCCACTTGCGCGCCGCGGCCAGCGCCAGCCAGGTGCGGCGCCACGGGCTGGCCCCTTCCAGCCGCAGCAGCAGCGCGTTGTCGATCATCCGTTGCGGCAGGCCGTCGATGGCCAGCGAGACGCGGATATGGGCCGGGTCGCGCACCGCCACGTAGCGCTCGAGCGTCTGCGCCGGCACCGGCGATTCGCTCGACATCAGGAAGCGCGTGCCCATCGCCACCCCGGCCGCGCCGTAGGCAAGCGCCGCCGCCAGCCCGCGGCCGTCGAAGAAGCCGCCCGCGGCCACCACCGGCACGCGCACGCTGTCGAGTACCTGCGGCAGCAGCAGCGTAGTGGGCGTGCCGCCGGTGTGGCCGCCACCCTCGCCACCCTGCACGGTGACCACGTCGGCGCCCAGCTCCGCCGCTTTCGCCGCGTGCTTGGCGGCGCCCACCGTGGGCATGCAGACCACGCCGGCGGCCTTGAGCCGCCCGATCATCTTTGCGTCCGGCCCGCGCCCGTAGCTGACTGCGCGCAGCCGGTGCCGGATCGCCATCTCGATCACTTCATCGGCGTTCGGCTGGAACATGTGGAAGTTGATGCCGAAGGGCCGGTCGCTCAGCGCCTTGACGCGCAGGATCTCGCGCTCGACTTCGCCAGGAGGAATGGTGGCGCCGGCCAGGAAGCCGAAGGCACCGGCGTTGCCGCTGGCCGCCACCAGCCTGGCATCGGCCACCCAGCCCATCGCGGTCTGCACGATGGGGTAGCGGCAGCCCAGCAGGTCGCACAGCACCGTGTGCAGGGGCGCGGCGCTCATGCCTTCTCCTCGCTGCCGGTGCGTTGCGACGCCGCCATGGCGCGGGCGTCGTAGCCGCCCAGCTTGTCGCCGCTGACCAGCTCGTTGTGCGCGTGGGCAAAGTGGTGCCAGGCGAAGGCGGCCTCCATCGCCGCGCGCTTGCCCTGCAGTTCCTCCACGTGGTTGACCGCCTGCTTGGTGAGCACCAGGCCCAGCCGCGGCATTTGCGCGATCTTCGTGGCCATGCCGTAGACGGCGTCTTCCAGACCGTCGCGCGGCACCACGCGGTTGACCATGCCCATGCGCTCGGCGCGCGCGGCATCCATGCGCTCGCCCAGGAACAGGAATTCCTTGGCGATGCGCGGATGCAATTCATAGGCGTGGGCGAAATACTCCACGCCGGGGATGCCCATGCGCACCACCGGATCGGCAAAGAAGGCATCGTCGGACGCGACGATCAGATCGCACACCCAGGCCAGCATCAGCCCGCCGGCAATGCACGCCCCGTGCACCATGGCGATGGTCGGCTTGGGCAGGTCGCGCCAGCGCCGGCACATGCCGAGGTAGACCTCCTGCTCGCGCGCATAGAGGAACTCGCCGCCGGGCTTGCCGACATGGTCGTACCAGAGCGAGGCGCGCTCGAACGATTCGCCGATATCGCGCCCCGGCGTGCCGATATCGTGGCCGGCCGAAAAATGCTTGCCGGCGCCGCGCAGCACAATGACTTTGACTGCATCGTCGGACGCGGCGCGCCTGTACGCTTCGTCCAGCGCATACGTCATCCTGGAGTTCTGCGCGTTGTGGTACTGCGGCCGGTTCATGGTGACGGTGGCGATACCGTCCGCCACCTGGTAGAGCACCTCGGCATCCGGGCCGAGGGCGATGGACTCGATGGCTGGCAATGTCATGGCTGTCTGACCTGTCTCAGGCCTCGCGGCCGGAAGGGTTGCCGCGCACGATGGCCGCGCGCAGGTTGTGCGGATCGAGCTGCGCGATGATGCGCAATTCGTCCGGCGTGGGCGGCGCCGTCTGCGGCAGCACCTCGCCGGGCGCGTTGGCCAGCGCAAAGCCGGTGGCCGCCTGCACCTGCTCCAGCGTCACGCCGGGGTGCAGCGAGCGCACGCGGATGGCGTGATCCGGGCCGCCGAAGTCCATCACGCACAGGTCGGTGACGATCACGCGCAGGTCCACGAAGCTGCGCATGCCTTCGATCTGGCGTGCCGGGTTGTAGCCCGCGCTGCAGACCATGTCGACCTCGCCGGCAACAAAAGCGCGCGGGCCATGCGCCGGCACGAAGAACGAGTTGGCGTGGTGGATGCTGTTGCCGGGAAATCCGCGCGCACCGAGCAGTTGTGTCTTGGGCTGTGGGTGCGTGCCGCCCAGGCACGAGATATTGGCCTGCCCGAAGCGGTCGATCTGCGTGGGCATCACCAGCGCATGCCGACGCCCGCCCCACAGGCAGTCGAACACGCGGGAGTAGGTCATCGAGCCGCTGGCGCGCACCTGGTAGCCGGGCTCGCGGGGGCCCAGCGGTACCGGCGTTTCCACCAGATAGGCCTCGCCGTCGGTCAGCATCAGGCCGGGGTTGTGCGCAAGCCTGGCCAGCCCCGCGGCAATGCGCGGGCCGGTGCCGATGCCGGTGGCCAGCACCTCGCCATCATCGCGCCAGGCGCGGGCGGCGGCGGCGATCATCAGCTCGGCGCGCGTGAATTCGTAATTGGCGCTCACTGTCGCTCCTTGGGTTGGCGTTTCAAAGTACCGGCAGCGGCAGGTCCCGCACATGGCCGAGACCGCCGATGCGATCGAGGTAGCCCGGCTCGCTCGTGCCCACGACCGCCTCGCGGTAGGCCGCGAAGCCCTGCTCCGCTTCCGCGCTGGCGCAGTACGCCTTGAGCGCGGGCAAGTCCCAGCCGTAGGCGGGCGCGCACGAAGTGGGGTGCGCGCCGCCGGGCGCATGGACCACGCCGCTCACCAGCGCACGCTCGAACGCATTGCTGCGGGCGCGCGACAGGTCCTCATCTTCAATGCGGGCGTGCAGCGTTTCGCAGCTGACATAGCAGCGGTGCGCGGCGCGGGCGAACCATTCGTCGAAGAAGGGATCGGGACCGTCGATCCGGGTGTTGCCCAGCACGTCGCTCTCGTTCACGTGCAGCAGCGCGGCATCGAGCGCAATGGCCGGCATCGCCACCAGCACCTCGCCGTCGGCGTAGGGCGAGCGCACCGTCCTGAGCGCGGGGTTCTGCGCCAGCACGTCGGTGCCAAGCGAGGCACGCGTCGGCAGGAACGGCAGGCGCGCGGCCGCGGCGCGCAGGCCGAGCTGCAGCATGCCCTCGTCCAGCTCCGTCACCTCGATCTCGCCGCGCTCGCGCGCCTGGCGGAAATAGGGCTCCAGCGGAATCACGTCGAGCGAGACGAAGCCGAACACCAGCCTGCGCACCTTGCCGGCCGCGCACAGCATGCCGACTTCGGGGCCGCCGTAAGCGACGACGGTGAGGTCTTTGAGCGGCGAGCGCAGGATCTCGCGGATCAGCGCCATCGGCTTGCGGCGCGGGCCCCAGCCGCCGATGCCGATGGTCATGCCATCGGCGAGCTGGCCGACCACGTCGGCCGCGCTCAGGGTCTTGTCGATTGTCTTGGTCATGGGCTTGGCTAGATAAGGGGCTTAGTGAAATCCGACGCTGAAGTCATGGCCCCACAGGCTCACGCGCGTGGCTTCATAGGCGGCATGGCGGCTCCAGTCCACCACCAGCCCGCCGTGGCCGTATTCGAGGTCGAAGCCGCCAGGGGTTTTCATGTAGAAGGAAGTCATGTGGTCGTTGCAGTGCTGGCCGAGCGTCGCGGACAGCTTCACGCCGTGCTGCTGCACGCGATCCAGCGCACGCCCGACCTCGGCCATGTCGGGCACCTCGGCCATGACATGGATGCAGCCGGCCTCCGACGGCATCTCGAAGATCGCCAGGCTGTGGTGGCGGCCATTGGCGCAATGCAGGAAGTGGATGCGCTTCTCGGGCTCCGCGGGGTCGCTGGTGAAGCGCACGCGGAAGATGTCCGACAGGCCGAAGCCCATCACGTCGCGCAGGAACGCGTAGGTCTGGTCGAACGCGGGCGCGGGCAGCACGGCATGGCCGGCGCCCATCGCGCCGGTGATGAAGCGCGGCACGCCCAGCGGCGAAACAAAGCGCAGGAAGTCCGAGCGCATGCCCCACGAAATCTCGTGGCGGTTGCCTGAGGGGTCGGCAAACCAGGACAACGCCTGCACGCGGCGCTGGGTCAGCTCGTTGCTGCCTGCGTGCGTCACTTCAACGCCGGCGGCGCGCAGCGTGGCAAGCGCGTGCTGGTAGGCCGCCTCGTCGGCCAGCTCCCAGCCCGACGCGAGATAGCGGTTGCGCGAGCCCGGCACGATCAGGTAGCGGAAGTCGCGCTCATCCATCTTCACGTACAGCGCGCCGCCTGGAGCGCCGGAGCAGGCCATGCCCAGCACCTGCTCCGCGTAATGACGCCACTGCCCAAGGTCGGTCGACTCGACCACGATGTAGCCAAGCGCACGGATGTCCAACATACCGGTCTCCTCTGGTTCGTTGCCGTTGCCGGCCGCCCCGGCAGGGGCAACCGTCTGATGGGACCTATTCTTTCGTGCGCTGCGACCCGGCACATCGTCCTTTGAGACTAGCCGGTCTGGTGCCTCGCTCAGGCAGCTGCGGCGCGCACGATGTACTGGCTGGTGGGCACCACATCGATCTTGTCGAAGTCGATGAAGCGCTGGCAGCTTTCCATCATGGCCTGCAGGTGCCGCTGGAATTTCTCTTCGTCGCCGATCGCGTCGAAGAACGCCTGAGGGTCCGTCATGGCCGCATCGGGGAAGCACTCTTCGACGATGGCGTCGTAGGGCGGCGCCGCGTGGGTGAGCGGGCGCACCACCACGTTCTGTACGTAGAGGAAGTTGTCCTGGGTGTCGATCGCCACCTGCGTGTGGTGGTTGTGCCAGGTGTCCAGCCATGCCTGCGGCGTGAGCCGGGGTGGCCGTTTCAGGAAGGCAAGCTGCGCGAAGCCCGGCGTGCGTTCGCCCGGCGCGGCCGGGAAGCGTGTGTTGCGGATGGGCTGGGATTCCGTGACGAGGTAGCCCGCCATGCGGCCGGCGGCTGCCTCGATCGCCAGGTCGAACGGCTGGCGCAGGCTGTCAATCGCACTATCCATCCAGACCGAGACCAGCGCCTCCATTTGCGGGCGGGTGTTCACCTGGCGCAGCCCCGCGGCAGGCAACACCGCGGCGTCCGCCACGTTTATCTGCAGTCCGCGCGCGCCCAGCGCAAGCAGCTTGTCGGCAAGCGTCGTGCGCAGCCGGCGCGCGAATTCCTCGGGTCCGGCCTGCGAATCGCGCCAAACGATATAGACGACTTTTTCCATGCTCCACGCTCCCTGGTACAGGTGCCGGCCGGGGCCGGACAGGTTGGTGCGAACGCGGAACCGGGCGGTGCATGGAGCGCGCGCATTGCTGGGCCCGCCTGCCATGCCAACCGTATGCCGTTGCGCTCGCTTGTCGCCTGCATGCTAGGGGCGCGAACGGCGGGCCTCATCCTCCAATCGGACTATGGCCCGCCGGGCCGCGAGGGCGCCGGCGCGGGGTAATGCCGTTCAGATAAGGCTCAGACGACACGGGCTCTCTCGGGCGGTAAAAGTTGGCTGGGAACTGCATCTGGTCGCTGCTCGACGGGCTGGTCGCTGCTGGTGACATGTTGTCGCTGTTGAACCGCTTGGTTCCGCCCTCCTGGGCGGGTCCCTTTTTGTCCGAGCGACAAAAAGGAACCAAAAAGCGCGTCGCCTGCGGCTGGCCTTTATCAAGGAGGCGGCGTGGGTGGTTCGGGCGGCGGTGATTTCCGTTTTTATGGGGTCAGCCGTTCGAGCCTGCTACGCGAGGTGAGTCAGTGACAGTGCCTTGCGAAGACCCACTTTTGAACGATCCCCATGCCGGGCGGTGGCCGCCTCCTAACAGGGATATCGCGTCAACGCCTATGGCTGCGCTGCGCGCGGCTCATCATCTGGGGCGAGGAGCACGCGCCGGGAAGTGCGTCGCTTCGCTCGCACAGCGCCGACGCCGGTCACGTGCTCAAGAACAATCGCAGAGTAAAACGCTGTCGGTGGGTCTGCCACCATTGGGCGCCGCGCGAAGCGCAGCCGTAGGCGTTGATGCGATACGGTGGTAAGCAGGCGGCCACCGCCCGGCATGGGGATCGTTCAAAAGCCGGTGTACGCAGGCACTGTCACTGACTCACCTGGCGTAGCAGCGTCGAACCGCGACCCCGCCTCACGGAAACCTAAGCCGCCCATACCACCAGAAGCGTCTCCTTGATAGCCAGCCGCTCAGGCGACGCGCTTTTTGGTTCCTTTTTGTCGCTCGGACAAGAAGGGACCCGCCCAGGGGGGCGGAACCCAGCGGTTCAACAGCGTCAACATGTCACCAGCAACGCGAGCCCTCGATCATCGACCCAGGATGCCGACGGTGCTTAACTGAACGGCATTAGCCGGCGCGGGGGGATCACACCTGCGGGAACAATGGGGGAAGAATGCGCCGGCAACGCGGAGCCAGTCGCTCCGCCGTGGCGCGACGGCGTCAGCCGAGCGTCACGACGCTGCTCAGCAGCATGCGCACCAGCGTGGCCTGGCGCGTGACACCGGTCTTGGAGAAGATCGAGCGCAGGTGTGCCCGCGCCGTGTTCTTGCTGATGCCCAGTTGCCCGGCCGCCTCGTCGAGCGCCATGCCATCGGCAAGCACCAGCGCCAGCGCGGTTTCAGAGGGCGTGAGATCGAACAGCTTGCGCACCACCTCGTGCGAGGCGCGCGACTTGCGCTCGGGATCGCGGATGAAGATCGCACAGGCCGGACGATGCCGGTGGTCTTCCGACCACTCGCTGAGCGGAATGGTGCGGATCAGCACGCCGAGCTTGCCGCGCCCCGACGGACGGGTGATCGACATGGCCTCGGCCACTGCCGGCCCGCTGCCGTGATGCCCGAGCTGGGCGCGGCGCAGCAGGTACTGGAACTTGCGGCTTTCCTGTGCGTAGGCAATCTCGAAGGTGCCGCCGTTGAGGCGGATGCCGTCGTTATCCGCGAGGATTTCATCGGCCTCGGGATTTTTCTTGAGGATTGTGCCGGCCGCGTCGAGGATGACCATGCCCACCAGCATGCGGTCGATCGCGCCCGCATAGAGGCTGCGCTCCGATTCGACCACATCCAGCCTGGAATGCAGCCGGACCGCGCGCTTCAGGTGCGGCAGGATGGCGCCGCAGGCCGCCTTGTCCGCCTCGGAGAAATCCCGCGTGTCGTCCTGACGGCAGATGCGCAGGCGGCACTCGACCCCGTCCTCGGTTCGAATGTCCGCGCCCAGCAGGTAACGGATGCCGAGCGGCTGGAGAAACTGCCGGTAGATCTCGCTGCGGCACCAGTTGCCGGCGCCCAGGGCTTCGTCGACCGTGACCGCCCGGTCGGTGGGCAGGTTGATGAAGGGATCGATCGCGTAGTAGTAGCTGTTGTACGACGCCTCCGCCTCCAGCGAGGTGCCGTGCTCCGACGCGTGCACGGCCAGGCCGCTGCGGTCGCTTGCGGGCGAGCGCAGGATGAAGCTCACGTAGCTGGCGTCCAGTTGCTTGCGCAGCATTTCGAGCGCGCGGCCCCAGGGCACGGGTTCCATCGGCCCTTCATAGACCGCGGCCAGCATCGCGCTGAATTGCGCCAGGCTCAGCCCGGACTGCGCAAGCAAGGGCGACGCCATCTCCTGCGCCTCAACGGTCGCCATCAACATCCTCTGTCTCCTATTCCACACCACCATGGGTGTGCTTACCGGCGCTCTGCGGCGCCGTGGGGAAGCGCAGATTATAGGGACGCCGCCCGTGTATGTCCGTCGCGCCGGGTTCGTGGTTTGCCCTAGGCCGCGCGCCGCTCACGGCCCCGGGCGCCCCTCCCTCCACTTGCCTGGCCATCCTCGGTGTTTTCCCTGACCTGCAATCGGACGATGCCCGTCATGCCTGCTGCCGCTACAAATGCCCGCATCCCCGCAGTGCAACCGAAGGAGAACAACGCTGATGGATTTCACCGAAAAGACCGTGCTGGTCACCGGCGGCGGCGCCGGCATCGGGCTCGCCACCGCGCAAGCCTTCCTGGAACAGGGCGCGCGCGTGGCGATCATCGAGATCGACGCGCAGCGCGCCGACAACGCGCGCGCAATGCTGGACAAGGCTGGCGCCGACGTGCTCGTGGTGCAGGGCGACGCGGCCGACGCCGGCACCGTGCGCGAGCTCGCCGCGCAGATCGGGCAGCGTTTTGGCGCGCTCGATGTGCTGGTCAACAACGTCGGCGATTTCCTGCGTATCGCCAAACCGTTCGAGCACTATGAGGACGACGAAATCGCCAGACTCTACGCTGCCAATCTCGGCCATGTGTTCACCGTCACCCGCGCCATGTTGCCGCTGCTCCGGCGCAGCGCGGGCGGCAGCATCGTCAGCGTGTCGTCGATCGAGGGCTTCCGCGGCATTCCGTACTGCAGCGTCTACGGCGCCTTCAAGGCCGCCATCACGGGCTTCACGCAAAGCCTGGCGCTGGAGCTGGCCCCTGACGGCATCCGCGTCAACCTGATCGCACCTGAGACCACCGAAACGCTGCAAGTACCGGTGTCGCAGATGGTCGCTGCGGAGCACCGGCACCATATCGCGCGCTGGATTCCGCTCGGACGCTTCGGCACGCCGCAGGACATTGCCGACGGCATCCTGTTCCTCGCCAGCCCGCGCGCTGCCTGGATCACCGGCACGGCACTGCACGTCAATGGCGGCGCACTTGCCGCAGCCGGCTGGTACCGCGACCCGAAGGGCGCCTGGACCAACATGCCGGTCATCGGCGGCAATGGCATGAACCTCTGATGGCCGCGGACCGCGGCCACACCACAACGCAAAGGAGAGAAGCATGAAGATACTGATCGTCGGCGGCACCGGCATGATCGGGGGCCACGCCGCCCTGCACTTGCGCGGCCGCGGGCACGAAGTCGCCATCGCGGGCCGCAACCGCCCCGCGCCCGGCACGCCGCTGGGCGAGCTGGACTTCGTGCGCTGCGACTACATCGCCAACAATATGCCGGCGGCGCAGCTCGGCGCCTTCGACGCGCTGGTATTCGCTGCCGGCAACGATGTGCGCCACCTGCCGCCGGGCGGCGACGAAGCGGCACACTGGGAACGCGCCAATATCGAGGGCGTGCCGCGCTTCTTCCGCGCCGCGCACGATGCCGGCATCCGCCGCGCCGTCCATGTCGGCAGCTTCTATCCGCAGGCGCTGCCGCGGCTGGCCGAGGACAACGCGTACATCCGCTCGCGCAAGCTGGCCGACGAAGGCGTGCGCGCGCTGGCCACGGCGGATTTCCGCGTGACCAGCGTGAATGCGCCATTCGTCGTGGGCGCGGTGCCGGGCCTCACGGTTCCGATGTTCAAAGCCTATACCGACTACGCGAAAGGCAGCTTTGCACCGATGCCGGATTTCGCACCGCCCGGCGGCGTCAATTTCATTTCGACCACGTCGCTGTCGGAAGCCATCGAAGGCGCGCTGTTACGCGGCGAGAATGGCAAGGCCTACCTCGTGGGCGACGAGAACCTGTCCTTCCAGGACTATTTCGGCGCCTTTTTCCGCGATGCGGGCCGGCCGGTGCCGCCTGTCATCGACCAGGAGCACCCGCTGCTGCCGGACGCGGCGATCTGCTTCGGCCGGGGCAACACGCTCTACTACGAGCCGGATGCGACCGAGACCGCGCTGCTTGGCTATCGCCGCAATGACATCCTGCGCACGGTCAGGGAGATCGTCACGCAGTACAGCTGCTGATCCGGCTCCGCGGCGGCCAGCTCGCGCCGGCCGCCGCGGGCCTCACAGCGAAGAGATCAGCTGGGCGTTATCGATGCGCAACTCCGCCCCGTTGATGAAGCGCGAGGCGTCGGAAGCCAGGAACAGCACCAGGTTGGCAACATCCTCCGGCTGGCACATGCGCGCCATCGGATCGGTGCCGATGCCGAGCGCCGCCGGATCCAGGCCGGGCACCAGCGCCTGGGTCATCGGCGTCCAGACGCCATCGGGATGGATCGAATTGCAGCGGATCCGGTAGCCGTTGCGCTTGCAGTGCACGGCCACGCTGCGCGTCAGCGCTGTAACGGCACCTTTCGAGCCGCTGTATGCGCACATCATCGGCAGCCCGCCGAGCGCAGCCACGGACGACATGACCACGATGGAGCCGCCGGCCGGGTTGTCCTTCATCGCCTGTACGCCGAACTTGCAGCCGAGGAAATAGCCATCGGCATTGACGCGCATGACCTGCCGCCAGCAGTCGAGCGAAGTCTCCTCGATCGATCCGAGCGGACAGATGGCCGCATTGTTGACCAGCACATCGACCCGGCCAAAGCGGTCCTGCGCGGTGGCCATGGCCGCGCGCCAGTCTTCCTCGCTGGAAATATCGTGGCGCACGAACAGTGCTGCGTCGCCAATCTCGCGGGCAAGCGCCTGCCCCGCCTCCTCATTGACATCGCTGAGGATCACGCGCGCGCCTTCGGCCGCGAGCAGCAGCGCGTCCGCGCGGCCTACCCCGCTGGCCGCGCCGGTCACCAGAGCGACCTTGTCCCTGACTTGATTCATCGTTTTTCTCCGTGGGTCATCAATGCCGTCCGGCTCAACCGGCGTCGGGAATCCTGCCGGCCAGCACGGCACGCAGCGCGGCTTCGCCATAGACCGCGGCCACCGTTTCATCGAGGATGGGATTGCCGCGCAGCTCGTTGCCGCCATCGACGGCGAAGCTCTGCCCGGTCACCCAGCCGGATTCCGGCCCGGCCAGGTAGCGCACGGCACTGGCGATGTCGTCCGGCTCGCCGGCGCGGCCCAGCGGCATCTGCGCCACGAACTTGTCCAGCGTGGCCGGGTCGTCGAACATCGGACCGGTCGCGCCGGAGCGCGTCAGCCCCGGCCGTACCGCGTTGACGCGGATGCTGCACCCGGCCAGTTCCTCGGCCGCGGCGCGCACGAAGGCTTCGAGGCCCGCCTTGGCGGCACAGTACGCCGACAGCCAGCGGCAGGTCATGCGCGCCGCGCCCGAGGAGATGCAGACAATGGCGCCGCCATGTGGCGCCATCAGCGGAGCCGCATGGCGGACCGCCAGGAACGCGCTGGCGATGTTCAGCTCCAGCTCCGCCATGAACGACGCGGCGTCATGCATCAGCAGCGGACGGAAGCCCCCGCCGCCGACCGTCGGCACGACGATATCGAGCCGCTGGTCCAGTTCCCACGCTTGCTGGAGCGCGGCCTGCACATCGTCCGTGCGGCAGGCGTCACCGACACTGGTTTCGACCCTGGCGCCGGCAATCTCCGCGCACAGGACGCGCCGGGCTTCTTCCAGCGCTTCGCGCCGCCGACCCATCAGGACGACCGCTGCGCCGTCGCGCAGCAACGCCCGCGCGCTGGCCGCACCGATGCCCCCTGCGCCGCCGGTAACGAGCGCCGTCCTGCCTTCGAGTACGCGAGTCGTCGTCATCAAGCCCCCCGCAGCGGCAGGTCCTGCGTCCAGTCCACCACCAGCTCGCGCGCGGCAATGCGCCACTGGCCGTGCCATCGCACGAAGCGGTCCTGGTAGCGGATGCCCCAGTCCAGCTTGCGTGGCACGCCGTCCTGTTCATACAGGTGGTTGGCAATGCAGTAGGTCTCGCCGCTCGCGGTATCGCCATCGAGCTCGACCAGCTGGTGATGCACGTGATGCTGCGTGGCGCGGTACTGGCCGAGCGATGCCATGCCGTCAACGATGGCTTGCGGCCCGTCCATGTGAAAGCCCGGCCCGCTCAGCCGCGCGTCCGGCGTGAACAGCTCCGCCAGATTGGGGAAATCGCGCCGGTCCACCGCCTGCGCGTAGCGGCAGGTCAGGGCATGGATGGCTGTTTTGTGCTCCAGTTCGGACATGGCCAGTCTCACTCCTTGGTTGTGACCGCCAGCGCCGCGGGACCCCGTGCGCGGCTGGTCGTTGGACTGGTGGCTATGGTCGGCCCTGCTGCGCCGCGGGCCATCGTCCGGGTGGAGTAGCCGGCCGGGGAGCCGCTTAGTCCGAACGAAGGATGTATCAATGCTGCCCACGCCCCAAGCTTCGACGGCGCGGGCGGCCCGATCGGCGCCCGCGTATTACTCACACAGGAGGCAGACATGAAGGATGCGGAACAGGCCATCGTCGCGGTCGTCACGGGTGGCTCGCGCGGCGCCGGCAAGGGGATTGCGCTGGCGCTCGGCGCGGCGGGCGCCACGGTGTACGTGACGGGGCGCACGGAGCAGGAAGGCAACGCGCCGCTGCCCGGCACCATCCACGCCACGGCGCGCGAGATCGACGCGCTGGGCGGGCGTGGCATCGCGGTGGCGTGCGACCACCGCGACGACGCACAGGTGGCCAGGCTGTTCGAGCGCGTGCGTCAGGAGTGCGGCCGGATCGATATCCTCGTCAACAACGCGACCTTCCTGCACGACGAGCTCATCATGCCGGGGCCGTTCTGGGAGAAGCCGCTGGACATGACCGGCATTCTCGACGTCGGGCTGCGCTCGGGCTATGTGGCCAGCTGGCACGCTGCGCCGATGATGGTGGCACGCGGGCGCGGGCTGATCGTCTTTACGTCGTCCTTTGGCGCCAACTGCTACATGCACGGGCCGGCCTATGGCGCGCAGAAGGCTGGCATCGACAAGTTTGCGCACGACATGGCGGTGGACCTGCGCCCGCATGGCGTGGCGGCGGTGTCGGTGTGGATGGGGCCGCTGCGCACCGCCCGCACGCAGCGCGTCTGGGAGCAGCATCCCGACAAGTACGCGGCGTTCGCGCCAGTGGCCGAGACGCCGGAGTTTACGGGCAAGGTCATTGATGCGCTGTACCGCGACCCTGCGCTGCTGGAAAAGTCCGGGCAGGTGTTGATCGCGGCGGAAGCCGCGCAGATGTATGGCATCTTGGACGCGGACGGTGTGCAACCGCCCTCGTACCGGCAGGTCCTGGGTGGTCCGCCGCCGGTGCATCCGGCCATCGTGGAGTAAAAGCCTGCCGGCATTCGCATGCCAATTGGTTGCTCCCCTCTCCCGCTTGCGGGAGAGGGAACGGAGGTCAGGGCAGGCCCTGGCATACCGCAGGACTGTGCTTCGTAGACGCGCCTGGCCCTCACCCCAACCCTCTCCCGCAAGCGGGAGAGGGAGCACGCTATTGGGAGTTTGAAAGGCCGTAGGCGTACCCTGTCCCAGTGGGCTGTCCCGTCCTGCTTGCTTGAGCCCCTCTCCCGCCCGGGAGAGGGAGCACGCAATTGGGAGTTTGAAGGGCTGTAGGCGTACCCGGTCCCTGTGGCCTGTCCCGTCCCGCTTGTTTGCTCCCCTCTCCCGCCTGCGGGAGAGGGGTGGGGGTGAGGGCGGGCGCTGGCAGCATCGATTGCCTCAAGGAATATCAGAAGCTTCAACAAGCACCCTGGCTGAGCAAGCCAGTAGTGAAAATGGTCGAGCGGATCAGCCACGCGCCGTCGATCCGCACGTACTCGTCGGCATAGCGCCCGGTCAGGAACGTACGCGTGCCGCTGGCGTCGTCCAGCGCCAGGTAGGCGAGATCCCAGCTGCCCTGCGCCGTGGTCTCGTCCAGCACGCGGATATCGGCCTGCCCCGCGAAATGCATTTCGCGCAGCGTAGGCCGGCACGCGAGCTCCGCAAAGCACTGCACCAGCGCGTCGCGGCCGGCAAAGCTGCCAATGCGGTCGTAGTGGATATGCGCATCGTCCGGCACGAAGCAGGCGTGCATCGCGGCGGGGTCCTTGTCGTCGCAGGCACGCAGGTAGCGCTGCTTGAGCGCGCGGATGGCATCGGCCGCTTCCAGGCGCGCGAGGCGATCGGCGATGGTGGCGAGATCGGTCATGGTGGATTCCCCTCTGTTTCTCAGGCTTCGCGCAACTGGTACTTCAGCACCTTGCCGGCGGCGCTGACCGGCAATGCCTGGACGAAGCTCACTTCGCGCGGCACCTTGTAGTTGGCCATCTCGCGGCGCGCCCAGCTGATCAGCGTCTGCGCGTCGAGGCGCGCGCCGTGGCGCAGCACCACGTAGGCCTTGCCCACTTCGCCCAGCCGTTCATGCGGCATGCCGACCACCGCCACCTGGGCCACGGCCGGGTGTGCCGCCAGCAGCTTTTCCACTTCGGCCGGGTAGCAGTTGAAGCCGCCCACGATAAACATGTCCTTGATGCGGTCGGTGATGCGCAGGTACCCGCGCGCATCCAGCGTGCCGACGTCGCCGGTGTGCAGCCACCCGCCGGCATCGACCGCCTCGGCGCTGGCTTCCGGCAGGCCGAAGTAGCCACGCATCACGTTGTAGCCGCGTATCACCACTTCGCCGGGCGTGCCCGCCGCAACCGGCTCGCCGCCGGCATCCACGCAGCGGATCTCGATGCCCGGCATGGCGCGGCCGGAGGTGAAGGCCACCGTCTCGGCATCGTCTCCCGCACGGGTCAGCGTGGCAAAGCCGCACGATTCGGTCAGCCCGTAGCCGGTGATCACCGTGTGAAAACCCAGTTCATCGCGCATGCGCTGGATCAGCGAAGGCGCAATGGCTGACGCGCCTGTGACCGCCACACGCAGCGACGAGAGATCGAACTCGCGCAGGCGCGGCGCATTGAGCAGCGTCTGGTAGAGCGTTGGTGGGCCGGGCAGCACGGTGATGCGCTCGTTCTCCACGCGCGTCATGACCGCCTCGGCATCGAACACCAGGTGTGGCAGCACGGTGGCCCCGCGCGAGAGCGCCGCCAGCCAGCCGGCCTTGTAGCCGAAGGTGTGAAAAAAGGGATTGACGATCAGGTAGCGGTCGCCCGCCTGCACGCCGGTGATGGCCGCCCAGCCGTCGATGGCCCGCAGGTTCTGCGCATGGGCCGTCATCACGCCCTTGGGCCGGCCGGTGGTGCCGGAGGTGAACATGATGTCCATCAGCGTGTCGCCCGTCACGCTGCGCTCGCGCGCCTCGAACTCTGCCAGGCCGGTCTGCTGCGCGAGGCCGAGGAAGTCGTTCCAGCGCAGTTCGCCGGGCGCATCCGCCCGGTCGCCTGCCGCGCGCAGGATCACCACCCGCTCCAGCGGGGTCGGCCGATGCGGCGCCAGCATCCGCGGATAGCTCTCGCCCAAGAAGTCGTCCACGCAGAACAGCACGCGCGCGCCGCTGTCGGCCAGCACCGCGCCGGCTTCCGCGCCCTTCATGCGCGTGTTGAGCGGTACCAGCGCCGCGCCCACGCTGTGCACGGCGAGCGCCGCGATGATCCACTCCGAGTAATTGGGCGCCCAGACCGCCACGCGGTCGCCGGGCAGCACGCCCAGCGCCATCAGCGCCCGGCCGGCCTCGGTGCGTTGCAGGTCGAGCGCGGCGTAGCTGAGGCGCAGTCCGTCTTCCTGGATGGCAATCCGCTCGCCGTGGCGTTGCGCGGCCTGCCGCAAGAGTTCCGGGATGGTGGCGGGAATCGGGGCGGGCGTGTCTTCACGCACCGCTTCAGCGCCGCAGGCCGCGGCCCCGTTGACTTCGATGGTGTCTGATGGGCTCATGTCAGTCTGGAAACTTCACGTGGACTTCGCCGCTCGCCGGCCGCGCCTGGCAGGCGAGCGTCCAGCCGGCCTGGCGGTCGGCATCGTCGAGTACATGGTTCTCGCCAAGCGTCACTTCGCCGCGCGTGACCTGGCACATGCAGGCGCCGCACAGCCCGGCGCGGCAGGAGCTGGGCGCCGCCACGCCGGCGCGCAGCAGCGCGTCCAGCACGGTTTCATCGGGCGCGGCGCTCAGCTGGTGGCACTGGCCGTCCAGTTCCACGGAGAGCGCCGCACCGCTCGCCACCGCCGTGGCGGGCAGCGCCACGGCGGCGGGAGCCGCGGCGGCAGGCGCATCGGGCAACGACACGAAGCGCTCCACATGCAGCTGCCCGCGCGGCACGCCGAGCGCCTGCAGCGCGGCCTGTGCGCTGTCCATGAACGGGCCCGGTCCGCAGATAAAGCACTCAGCCAGGCTCCATGGCCGGGCCAGTTCCTCGATCTGCCGCTGGCCGGGCGGCCCCTGCACGCTGTCCAGCCAGTGGATCACGCGCAGGCGCCCCGGATGGCGCTGCGCCAGTTCGCGCAGGGCCTCGCGGAAAATGATGGAGCCCTCGTCGCGGTTGGCGTAGAGCAGCGTGACGGCGCCGCGGCCATGGCGCAGGGCCGCCTTGGCGATCGACAGCACCGGCGTAATGCCGCTGCCGCCGGCCAGCAGCAGGAAGTCCCCATGCAGCGTTGGCGGCGTAAACACCCCGGCGGGCGGCATCACGTCGATGGTGTCGCCGGCGCCGAGGTGGTCGCAGATCCAGTTGGAGACGCGCCCGCCCGGCACCCGCTTGATGGTCACGCGCAGCGTGGTGTCCACCTCCGGGGCGCTCGACAGCGAATAGCAGCGCTGCTGCGGCGTACCGTCAACCGGCACGCGCAATGTGAGGAACTGTCCGGGCCGGTAGACGAAGGTGTCGCGCAGGTCTTCCGGTGGCGCGAACACCAGCGAATGCGCCTGGTCCGTCTCCGCCACGACTTCGGCGATCCGTAGCCGGTGGAATTGCGCTTGCGCCATGACGGAACTCAGGCAACGCCCATGATGGTCTGCGCGTTGTCGATCCGCAGTTCCGCGCCATTGATGAAGCGGGACTCGTCCGACGCCAGGAACAGCACCAGGTTCGCCACGTCGCGCGGGTGGCACATGCGCGACATCGGGTCCATGCCCTCCACCTCGGGCATCGCCGTGGCGCCGCCGGGCAGGAAGGCGGCCGTCATCGGCGTGAGGATGCCGTCGGGATGGATCGAATTGCAGCGGATCTTGTAGCCGGCCTGTTTGCAGTGCCCGGCCACGCTGCGGGTCAGGGCCGCCACCGCGCCCTTGCTCGCCGAGTACGCGCAGAACGCGCCCATGCCGCCCAGCGCCGCGACTGACGACATGTTGACGATGCTGCCGCCACCCGCCTTCATCGCTGCCACACCGTACTTGCAGCCGAGGAAGTAGCCATCGGCGTTGATGCGCAGCATGCGCTGCCATTGCTCCAGCGTGGTGTCTTCCACCGAGCCGAGCGCCAGGATGGCGGCATTGTTGACGAGCACACTGGGCGCGCCGAAATGCTGCTGCGTGCGCACCATCACCCTTTGCCAGCCGGCCTCGCTGGCGATGTCGTGCGGCACGAAGATGGCCGCGTCGCCGATTTCGCGCGCCAGCGCGTGGCCGGCTTCCTCGTTGACGTCGGTCAGCACCACGCGGGCACCTTCGCTGGCCAGCAACAGTGCGTCTTCCTTGCCGACGCCGCTGGCGGCGCCGGTCACGATGGCGATCTTTCCTTCAGTACGCTGGGGCATCAGCAGTCTCCTTTTCTTTGGTGTGTGCTTGTGACCGGCTCAGGCCGGGCACATCGCGCCGAGCGGCGCGGAGGTGGTATAGGCGCCATCGACGTAGACCAGCGGCGAAACCTCGCCCGCCAGGCGTACCTCGCGCAGCCGTCCAATGAAGACCGCGTGCGTGCCATAGTCGAAACGGCCGTCCTGCTCGCAGAACAGGTTGGCCTGGGCGTCGCGCAGGCACGGCACGCCAAGCAGGTCGTCGTCCCACTGGCCGCTGGTGAAGCGCTGCTCGCCCTTGAGGCGCCCACTGCAGTCGACCGCGATGTCGCGATGGTCGGCGGCGAGCAGGTTGATGCAGAAGTCCGCGCCGGCATCCAGCGGCGGATAGATCGACGCGCCGCGGTTGATGCAGATCAGCAGCGAGGGCGGATCGGCGGACAGCGAATCGACTGCCGTCACCGACATCGAATAGCGCTGCTCGCCGTGCCGGCAGCTGATGACCGCGACCGAGCGGGCCATGCGGCGCATGGCCTTCAGCATGTCGTCGCGCAGCGCTGCGGGAGCGGTGTCGGGAAGGGTGGCGCTCATAAGGCCTCCTGGGCGGTTTGTGGATGAGGCGCAGGCGCAGCCGGCGCAGGGCGCTGCGCCAGCACGTCGGCGGCAATGAAGCCGAAAGTCATGGCGGGGCCGAGGGTGGAACCGGCGCCGGGATAGCTCGGCCCCATCATCGATGCACTGGTGTTGCCGATGGCGAACAGGCCGGCAATAGCGGAGCCGTCCTCGCGCAGCACGCGGGCACTGGCGTCCGTCACCAGCCCGCCCTTGGTGCCGATATCGCCGGCATCGAGGCGCACGGCGTAGAACGGCGCCTTGCCGATGGGTGCCAGGCAGGGATTGGGGCGCACCGCGGGGTCGCTGTAGTAGGTGTCGAAGAGGTTGTCGCCTTTGCCGAATTCCTCGTCGACGCCAGTTGCCGCATAGCGGTTCATGCGCGCCACGCTGTCGGCCAGCCCGGCGGCATCGATGCCGGTCAGCGCCGCGAGTTCGCCGAGCGAGCCGGCGCGCACCAGGATGCCGGACAGGGCCGCGGGAATGCTGCGGTCCGGCATCACCGAACCGGGCAGGATCGGCCCGCAGGGATACTTGTGGCGGAAGGTGGCATCGAACACGAGCCATGCGGGCACGCTGCAACCGGTCTGTTCATGGTCGCGGTACATGGCGGGAACGAATTCCGAATAAGGCGCGGCTTCGTTGACGAAGCGCCGGCCCTGCCCGTTGACGACCAGGCAGCCCGGCATGGCGCGCTCGATGAAGAGCGCGCGCTGCTTCTCTTCGCCACGCACGTGCACGGTTGGCGCGCCCCACACCTGGGACATCAGCGCCACGCCGGCGCCGGCGGCCTGCGCGGCACGGATGGCGTCGCCGGTATTGTTGAGCGGCGTGGCGCTCCATGCGGCCTGCGTGGGCTGGGGCAGGTACTGCTCGCGCATGGCCTGGTTGCGCTCGAAGCCGCCCGCGGCAAGGATCACGCCGCGCATGGCACGAATTTCCACCGGGCGGCCGTCCTTCACGGCGCGCACGCCGCGCACCACGCCGTCCTCGATCACCAGGTCTTGCAGCGCGGTATCGAGCCAGAGCGGGATGGCTCGGTCCATCATCGCCCGCCGCAGCCCGGCCACCAGGCTGTTGCCGAGCGTAAGCCGGCGGTCGCGCCGCGTCTTGCGGCGCCAGCCGAGATCGAGCCAGTAGCGGGCGAACTGGCGCAGCGCCAGCCCGAACCAGCCGCGCGACCGGCACAGCAGCGTGTGCGCTTCGGCCGAGGTGACCGCCACGCGGCCGCCGACCAGCGTGCCCGGCGACGGCGGGCGCAGGCGCGCGAATTCCTCGCGCAGCCGCGCGCCGTCGAAGGGCATCGGGTCGAGCGCGCGGTAGCCCGGCATCGCGCCCGGCAGCTTCTGGAAGTAGTCGGCATAGCGCGGCAGGGCGTAGTAGCGCACGCCGGCCTGCGTCTCCAGGTATTGCAGCATGCGCGGCGCGTGGTCGAGATAGGCGCGCAGGCGCTGCGGGTCCCCGTCCTTGCCGGTGCAGTCGAGCAGGTATTCCAGCGCGGCGGCGTAGTCATCGTGGCCGCCGGCCGGGCCGATATGGTGATTGAGCGGGATCCAGATACCGCCGCCGGATACCGCCGAGGTGCCGCCGTACTGGCTGCTCTTTTCCAGCACGACCACCGAAAGGCCGCGGTCCGCCGCGCGGCAGGCGGCCAGCATGCCGCCGGCGCCGGAGCCGACCACCACCACGTCGAACTCCGTCGGTTGCAAGCGCGCTTTGCTCTGGCTCATGATGGATTCCTGTGCGAGCGTGGCGCTCAGATAAAGAAATCGGTGTTGGCGCGCCCCATCATCACGCCGCCGAAGTTCTGGCCGAAGCGGTCGAGATTGTTGGCGTAGTGGGCGCGCGCCGCGTGCAGGTCGAGGAAGCGGCGCACCATCGGGTTGCTGCGGTAGATGCCGTTGCCGCCGGCGTAGCGCAACAGGCTGTTGGCAAGCTGGGCGCAGCGCTCGGCCACTTGCGACGACTGGTAGCGGAAATGCAGCCGGCGCGGCGTCTGCATCTGGCCGCCTTCGCGCGCGATGGCCATCAGTTCGTCGAAATTGCGCTCCAGGATGGCCCGCATCTCGTCGATGGCCACCGCCGCGTTGGCGCTCGCCATCTGTGCGCCGCCGTCTTCCGCAGTCTTGCTGCCGCCGTTGGAACTGACACGTCCGTCTGCGTAGGCGATGAAATCGTCGAGCGTGCCTTCGAGCGCGCCGATGCACGCAGTGCAGACGGCGCGCACGAAGATCTGTGCGAACGGCAGGCGGTAGAGCGGCACGTCGTTGCAGGCCAGCCCGGGGCTGGTGCCCATGGCGCCGTCGACGGCGCGGTGGGTGCGGTATTCCGGCACGAAGACGTCGTCCACCACGATGTCGTGGCTGCCCGTGGCGCGCAGCCCCAGCACGTCCCAGTTGCGCACGATGGTGTAGTCGGAGCGCGGCAGCAGGAAGGTCCGGTAGTCATACGCGCCGCCCGGTTCGGCCGGCGGAACCAGGCCGCCCAGGAAGATCCAGTCGCACAGCTCGCTGCCGCTGGAGAACTTCCAGTGACCGGAGAAGCGGAAGCCGCCCTCCACCGGCGTGACCTTGCCGACCGGCATGTACGTGGAGGCAATCAGCGTGGAAGGATCCGTGCCCCAGACTTCCTGCTGCGCACGCTCGTCGAACAGCGCGAGCTGCCAGTTGTGCACGCCGACCACGCCATAGACCCACGCCGTCGACATGCAGCCCTTGGCCAGCGCCATCTGGATGCGGAAGAAGGTCTGCGGGTCCAGCTCATAGCCGCCGAAGCGACGCGGCTGCAGCACCTTGAAGAAGCCGGCAGCCTGCATGTCGGCCACGGTCTCGGCGGGAATGCGGGCCTCGGCTTCGGCCTGTGCGGCGCGCTGCGCCAGCACGGGAATCATCTGCTCGGCGCGCGCGATCAGGCGTGCCGCCAGCCCCTCGGGATTATTGTCGTGATGCACCGCGGTCTCCTTGTCGCTTTGTCTTGTGGCTGGCATCGATGTTTGCACCGGTGGCTTGGGGTGCCATCGTCTGTTGGGACTAGCCCGGTGGGGACCTGGCGCGCGGCACGTTGTCGATGCGCCGGCCCTCTCCCCCGGCCCTCTCCCGCAAGCGGGAGAGGGGAGCAAACCGTCAGGCCAGCGCGCGCAGCTTCCTGCCTTGCCGGCGGAAATGCGGGATCACGTGCTCGCCAATGTTGCGGATGGTCTCCAGTTGCGCCCACTGTGGCACGGTGCCCATCTGGCAGATGAACAGGATCTCGTCGGCGCCGGCATCGATCAGGCGCTGCACGTAGCCGATGCAGTCGTCCACCGTGCCATAGGCGTGGTTGGGGTTGAGCATCATCATGGTCGGGTCGCTGAAGTCCACCGAGACCTTCTCGGACGCGAATTTCGTGTTGATGACCGCCTTGCCCTGCGCGTCGGTCGCGGTGACATGCTCGTCGTCCCAGGCATCGGGATTGGGGCGCTCGCCGCCTGCGTACCAGTACGAGAGCGATTCCATGAAGTAGCGCTGGCCCTTGATGCCGATCTTGCGCGCGGCCATGCCGTCTTCCAGCACGATGGTCGGGCACAGCGCCGCCAGGTGCTGGTGCGGGCGGAAGCCCACCTGGTCTTCCGGCTTGCGCTGGTTCCACGCCTCGCGATAGATCGCGTTCTTGCGCGCCACGTCCTCCGGGCCGCCGAAGCCGAGCACGAGCGCGCCCATGCCGCGCGCGCCGGCGCGCTGCAGCGTATCGGCGTTGGTGCAGGCCAGGTACATCAGCGGATGCGGATCCTGGCGCGGCTTGGGGTGGATCGGGCGGCGCGGGATCTTGATGAATTCGCCGTCATGCTCGATCTCGTCCTGCGTGAGGATCTTCGGAATCAGGTACATCGATTCGTCGATCATCGGATGCAGCGTGTTGAGGTCGTAGCCGAACGTGCCCGCCTCTTGCTGCGTGCCGCCCTTGCCCACGCCGAAGTGGACCCGGCCACCGGACAGGATATCGAGCGTGGCGATACGTTCGGCCACCTTGACCGGATGGTTCATGGCCGGCGGCAGGCACACCACGCCGTGGCCGATGCCGATGCGCTGCGTGCGCCCGGCAACGAAGGCGAGGAAGGTCTCGGGCGCGCTCATGTGCGCGTAGTTGGTCAGCGCGGTGTGCTCCACCGCCCAGACCACGTCGAAGCCCATGTCCTCGGCCAGCACCACCTGCTCCATGATTTCATCGAACACCTTGTGGTCGCCTGCACGAGACGCATCGACGGTCTGTGCTTCATAGATCAGCGAAAAACGCATTGCAGTCCCCCTCCTTGACATTGATGGTTCAGGACCGCAGCCGGGACGCCGCCGGTGGCTGCCGGCTGCTGCGTCCAGGACCGGAAGCGGCCTGTCTGGATGCAGTGTGGTCGGCGCAAGGCATTGCAACATCGTCTGATTGGATTATGAGCAGCAGCATGCGAGTCCCTATCATTGGCTGCAGGCACCAGATGCCTTTCCTTCACGCGGACCAACACCATGAAGACCAGCCTGCTGCTCTATCCCGTCGAGAACATCGACACCGCCCTGCCCTTCTTTACCGAAGGGCTCGGCTTGCCTGTGAAGTTTCGCGACGGCAGCCGCTATTGCGCGCTCGATGCGGGCGCACTGACGCTTGCGCTGGTGGCCGGCGCGGAGCGCCTCGTGGCGCAGCCGGCGCTGGCATTCAGGGTCGAGGCGGAAGAAGACATCGGCGCGGCAATCGCGCGCCTGGTGGAAGCCGGCGCCACGGTGACGCAACCCGCGGCGCAGGGGCCGCATGAGACGCGCGCGGTACTGGCCACGCCGGAGGGCTTCGCGCTGGTGGTCAGCGCAAAGCCCTGAGGCACTGCTATCCGAGCGAGATCACGCTGCTCAGCAGCATGCGCACCAGCGTGGCCTGGCGGGTCACGCCGGTCTTGGAGAAGATCGCCCGCAGGTGCGCGCGCGCCGTGTTCTTGCTGATGCCGAGTTCGTCGGCCGCTTCATCGAGCGTGAGTCCGTTGGCCAGTTGCAGCGCGAGCTGCGTCTCCGCCGGGGTGAAATCGAACAGCTGGCGCACCACCTCGTGCGAGGCCTGCGACTTGCGCTCGGGGTCGCGGATAAAGACCACGCAGGCCGGGCGCTTGCGGTTGTCTTCCGACCACTCGCTGAGCGGGATGGTGCGGATCAGCACGCCGAGCCTGGCACTGCCGGATGGCCGCGTGATCGACATGGCCTCCATCACCGCCGGCGCCGTGCCGAGGTGCCCCAGCATGGCCTGGCGCAGCAGGCGCTGGAACTTGCGGTTCTCCTGCCCGTATTCCACATCGAGCCCGCCCTTGGTCACGCGGACCCCATCCTTGGCGGCAAGGATTTCGTCGGCTGCCGCATTGGTCTTGATGATGGCGCCGGACTCGTCGAGGATGACCATGCCCACGAGCATGCGGTCGATGGCGCTGGCGTAGACGGTGCGCTCCGACTCCACCACGTCGAGGCGCGAGTGCAGGTCCACCGCGCGCCGCAGGTGCGGCAGCAACGCCGTGCAGAGCGCCTTGTCGGCACTGGAGAAATCCGGCCCCTCATGGTCGCGGCAGAGGCGGAAGCGGCATTCGACGCCGTCGTCGGTGCGCAGGTCGGCGCCGAGGATGTAGCGGATGCCGATGTCCTTCAGGAACTGCTGGTAAAGCTCGCTGACGCACCACGCACCGGCGCCAAGGTGTTCGTCGATGGTCACCACACGGTCCGATGGCAGGCCCACGAACGGGTCGAGCGCGTAGTAGTAGCTGTTGTAGGAAGCCTCGCCGGGCAGCGTGGAGCCGTGCTCCGACGCGTTCACCATCAATCCGGGGCGGTCGGAGGACGGCGAGCGCAGGATCAGCGTGGCGTAGTTCGCATTCAGCTGCCTGCGTATCTGCTCCAGCGCCTTTCCCCATGGCACCCGCTCCATCGGTCCCTGGTAGATGTTGCCCAGCAGCGCGCTGAACTCCGACAGCGACACGGTCGCCTGCGCAAACAGCGGAGCCGCGGCCTGGCTCTGGCTAGCCTCCATCAGCATTTCCTCTTGTCTCCATGTTGGGCGTCTCCGGCACGCCGGAAACCTGCCTCGATCGGGCTCTGCGGCCCGTTTTGCCCCCCCGGTTACGGGGAGGACCCGCGCGCGCGGCATGGTTGCCGTCTTCGTGGTTTTCCCCAGGGAATCCGCCGGCCTTCAGGCGCGCCGGACTAGTCCTGCGGGACATGGCAAACCTTACGCGCCTGCCGCTGGCTCACATACTCCAAACGGACTAACGATGGGCCGGTTTCCGCAAACCACGGGCAAACCCCTAGCCTTACCCAAACAGACGATGCCGCGGCGCCAACCGGCCGCTACAAGAAAGGCATGGCGCTGCAATTCCCGGCGCGCCGCTTTCCTGGAGAACCATCGTCATGCCGGCAGGCCCCAAACAAAAAACAGCAGTCATCACCGGCGCAGCGGGCGGCATCGGCCGCGCGCTCGCCCATGCCCTGGCCGCGCAAGGCTACGGTCTCGCGCTTGCCGATATCGACGCGGTCGCGCTGGATGCCGTGCGTGCCGCACTGGCGCATCACGGGCAACCGGTGGTCACGGTGCCGACCGATGTGGCGGATGCGGAACAGATCGCCGGCCTGTGCGATGAGAGCTTCGCGCGGCTGGGGCGGGTCGACCTGCTCATCAACAACGCCGGCGTGCTGGCGACGGGCCGCTGCTGGGAGCTGGCGCCGGAGGCCTTCCGTCGCGTGCTGGACATCAACCTGTGGAGTGTGATCCATGCGCTGCGCTGCTTCGTGCCGCGCATGGCTGCACAGGGCACGGGGCACATCGTCAATGTCGCGTCGATGGCCGGCCTTGCGGTGGGCCCATGGCTGGCGCCGTACACGATCTCCAAGCAGGGCGTGGTGGCCCTGAGCGAAGGGCTGGCGATGGAACTGCAGGCGGCGGGCCTGCCGCTCGGCGTATCGGTGGTCTGCCCGGGTCCGGTCGCCACGGGTATCGCGGCGGGGCTGTCCGGGGCGGCGCAGCAGGAGGTGGACGAGATGAACGGCGCACTGCGCAGCGGCATCGCCGCCGGCATGACGCCAGAAGCGGTTGCCGGACACATCCTGGACGGCGTCGCCGCCGGGCGGTTCTGGATCCTTCCGCATCCGCAAGCCGCTCATGCTGCCCAGGCCCGTGCGCAGGGCATTGCGGCCGGCAACGCGCCGGCCTTCGCGCTCTGAACGCCCTTTCCCATCAACGAAGGAGACACACCATGCCGCTCGATCCCCAGGCCCAGGCCGTGCTCAGTACGATGGCCGCCATGCCGGCGCCCGACTTCACCACGCTGCGCGCCGCCGACTACCGTGCCGCGCTGGCCGCCATGCCCGCCTTTGCGCCAGGCGACGCCATTGCCGCGCAGCGCGACCTGACCATCGACGGCGCGGCCGGCCCGCTCAAGGCACGCCTGTACCGGCCTGAGGAAGGCACGGCGCGCCTGCCGCTGGTCGTCTATTTCCACGGCGGCGGCTTTGTGGTCTGCGGGCTGGATTCGCACGACAACATCTGCCGCAGCCTGGCGCGCCGTGCCGGCGCGCTGGTGCTGTCGGTGGACTACCGGCTGGCACCCGAAGCGCCCTTTCCGGCCGCCGCCGACGATGCCGTCGCCGCGGTACGCTGGGCCGGCGCGTACGCCGCGGCGCTGGGCGCCGATCCGGGCAAGCTGGCCGTGGCCGGCGACAGCGCCGGCGGTAATCTTGCTGCGGTGGCCTGCCAGCAATTGCGCGGCAGCGGCATTGCGCTGAGGCACCAGCTGCTGCTCTACCCGTACCTCGACTGCACTGCCGCGGCGACCGGAGCCGCCAGCTACCAGGCCTGCGGCGAGGGGTACTTCCTCGGCGCGGCGGAACTCGCCTGGTATCGCGCGCAGTACCTGCCCGACCCTGCCGACGCCGCCGACGTGCGCGCGAGTCCCCTGTGCCAGCGGGACCTGAGCGGGCTGCCGCCCGCCACCATCCTCACCGCCGAATATGACCCGCTGCGCGACCAGGGCGAAGCCTACGGCGCACGCCTGGCACGCGCGGAGGTGTCGGCGACGATCTGCCGCTGGCCCGGGCAGTTCCACGGTTTCATCAGCATGCATGGGATGATCGACGCGGCCGGCGAGGCGCTCGATATGGCCGCCGCTGCCTTGCGCAGGGCGTTCGCCGCGGGCAGCGGTGCAGCCAGGCAGGAGGCCGCATGAGCCCCGCAGCGGCGCGGTCTCCTGTCGCCGACGTGCTGGCGGCGCTGGCCGCCGGCCGGCGCGTGGTGGTGATCGAAGACGAGACCGAAGAGGCCACCGGCTGCATACTGGTTGCGGCCGAGCGCGCCAGCGAAGGCGATGTCAACTTCATGGCGGCCGAAGCGCGCGGGCTGGTGTGCATGGCGATCACCGAAGCCCGCCGCGAGCAGCTGCAGCTGCCGCCGATGGCAGGACACGCCCGCCACCGGGAGCGCTTCACCGTGTCGATCGAAGCCGCTACCGGGGTCAGCACCGGGATCTCCGCAGCCGACCGTGCCCTGACGCTGCGCGTGGCCGCCGCGGCCCGCGCGCGCCCGCATGAGCTGGTGCAGCCGGGGCATGTCTTCCCGGTGGTGGCGCAACCCGACGGCGTGCTGCGCCGTGCCGGCTTTGCCGAGGCCTGTTCCGACCTGCCGGCGCTGGCCGGACGCGTGGCAGCCGGCGCCTATGCCATGCTGCTGGACGACGCCGGCGAACTGCTGCGCGGCGCCGGTCTGCTGGCGTTTGCGCGCCGCCACGCGCTGCCGGTGGCCTCGGTCAGCGGCCTGATCCATCACCGGCTGCTGACCGAAAGCGCACTGCGCCGCTCGCGCACGTCCGAGCTGGCCACACCCTACGGCCGCTTCACCCTGCACGCGTATCACGACGCACCGGTCGATGCGCTGCACCTGGCGCTGGTGCTCGGCCAGCCGGACCCCGGGCTGCCCGTGCTGGCGCGCGTGCAGGCCGTGGAAATGCTGCGCGATGTGCTGGACTTTGGCAGCACCGCGCCGGCGGCGTGGAACCTGGAGCGCTCGCTTGCGCGTATCGGCGCCGAGGGCTGCGGGGTGCTGGTGCTGCTCGACGAGCGCGAATCGCCGGAACATCGGCTGGAGCGCCTGCATGAGCGCCCGGGCGCCTCGGCGCCGGTGCCCGCGCCATCGTTCTCGCAACGCGCGCTCGGCGTGGGCGCGCAGATCCTGCGCGACGTCGGTGCCCGCAAGCTGCGGCTGCTCAGCCACCCGGTGCCCTATCGCGCGGTAGCGGGCTTCGAGCTGGAGGTCACGGAGTTCGTGCCGCCCGCCTGATAGCTCCGGCGGGACGGCATGGGCCTCAGCGTGTGCCGAAGCAGTCGGCAAAGCTGCGGCTGAAGCGGTCCACCTCGGCATCCGGCAAGTGGTTGATGCCGCCCGCCAGGCGGCGGCCGCCGCCGGTCGCGAAGCCGCGGCAGAAGTCGGCCGCACCGGTCGGGCAGTGTGCCGGCACGCGCACGCTGACGGTGAAGCCGCCGCCGGACTTTGGCGACAGCAGGCCGATCGCATCGGCGGGGCGCGCCTGGACCAGCGCATTCGCCAGCACGCCGATGGCACGCCGCGCCCACGGCGCGTCGGGCAGCACCAGCAGCGCCGCGCCGGGCACCTCATGGACAGGGGCGACGCCACGGGCGCGTGCCATGTCATCCTCGTAGCCGTCCGCCAGCGCCCGGTAGGCGTCGCTGTGCGCGGCAAACGCGAGCGGATCGTCGAACGGAAGCATATGCGCGGCCAGCACGGCGGGATCGAAGTGCAGGTCCGCCAGGCACTCGCCATAGGCGTTGTAGTTCAGGCAGATGCCCAGGCGCTCCAGCACGGCCGTGTCCTCCCGGCCAAGGCCCGCCTGCGCCGCCATGGCGTGACCCGCCGCTGCGAGATTGTCGCCAAACGCGGCGGTGATGGCCCAGCGCCGGTGGCGCCCGCCGAGGTGGCGGTCGACCAGGATGCTGGTGCAGACGTCGGCCGCTTCGTCAATGTACGCGCGCAGCGCCGCGAGGCCAGGCAGTTCGCCGGCGTGGTGGTGGTCGAAGTAGTCCACCGACGCGCCGGCTTCCAGCAGGCGCAGCAAGCCGGCGCGGTTCTGCTCGAGCGAGATGTCGAGCGCGGTAACCGCGTCGCCGGGTTGTGCGTCGATGCGCGCCAGCAGCTGGATATCACGCTTGACGCCGGTCACCAGCGTGGCCTCGCCGGGCTCGGCGAGGCGCAGTTGCTGGAGCGCGCACAGGCCGTCGGCGTCTCCGTTGAAGGCAAAGTAGCGTGGCATGCGAAAGCTCCGCAGTTGGGTGCCGGGGCGCTCAGGGCATGTAGTCGCCGCCGTTGGCGTCGAGCGATGCGCCGCTGATGGCGCGGGCGTAGTCCGACACCAGGAACAGCGCCGCGCGCGCGCAGTCGTCGTCGGTCGGCATACGGCCCAGCGCAATCTGCGCCGCCACCGGAGCGATGATAGCGTCCTCGGTCACGCCCTGCTCCGCCGCGGCATGGCGGACATACCCCTGCACCGGCGCGCCCCACATCCAGCCCATGAAGATGCTGTTGGCGCGGATGCCGTACTGACCCAGCTCGCGCGCCAGGTACTTGACCGCCACGGCCAGCGCGCCCTTCGACGCCGCATAGCCGCCTTCGCCGGGCATGGGCTTGCGCGTGGCCTGCGTATTGATCATCACGACGGCGCCGCCGCCCCGCGGCTTCATCAGCGCCGCGACTTCCTGCGTAAGCGTCATGGTGCCGAACACGTTGGTGTCGAACACGCTGCGCCAGACGTCCAGGTCCGCCGATTCCATGGGCTCGGGAAAGTTGCCGTGCAGGAAGGCGCTGTTGACGAGGGCATCGATACGGCCGAACTTGCCCATGACCTCGGCGGCCAGGTGCCGGCACTGCGCGCGGTCGGTGATGTCGGTCACCACCTTCAGCACTTCGCAATCGACCCCCAGTTCGGCGATGCGGGCGTGCGCGTCGTCCAGCTTTGCCGCCGTGCGCGCGGCAATGGCAACCGCACGGGCGCCCTCGCGGGCGGCCTCGACTGCCAGCTTCACGCCCAGTCCTGGGCCGATCCCCGACACGATGACCACTTTGTCTTTCATCAGCATGGTGTTGTCTCCTCGGTGCGCAATGCGCTGTTCTTGAATGTTCCCGGGCGGCCGGCTCAGTCGCCGGCGCCCACGATATGCCGCTCGCGGTAGCGTGCAAAGTCGCGCTGCAGCTGTTCGCGGCTGAGCCCGAACTGCGCCGGCGAATAGTCGTGCGCGGCGCGCTGGCCGCGCCGGTTGGCGTCCAGCCACGCCTGCATGTCGGCGCGTACTGCGTCGGTCAACGGCATGCCGGCAAAACGGTAAACCGTCTCGATCACGCCCGACGGGTTGCGCACCGTGTCTTCGAAGCGCACGTCAAGGAAGCGCTCGGCCGGCATGTTGCCTCGCACCGTCATCGCATGCTCGGTGGCGCGTTGCATCTGTGCGCTCCATTGCCGGCCGACCGTCACCGAATCCGGCGACTCGGCGTGCATCTTCCACAGGGTATGGGCCATGCTTGCCATCGACGGAATGGTCTGCGCGGGGTCGCGATGGGTCAGGACCACCCTCGCCTGCGGGAACACCCGGAACAGCAACTCCAGCGTGTGCAGATGCTGCGGTGTCTTGAGCACCCAGCGCTGCCCCACCGGCTCGCCGCGCTGGCGCTTCTGCCATTGCAGGAATTGCAGCATCTTCTTCAGGTAGGCGTAGACCGGCGTCTGGTCCTGCCGCGCCAGCCACGCCGTATAGGCGGGCACGTTGGCATAGGAGTCCATCGCGCACATGAACGAGTGCTCCATCAGCATGAACTCTTCGTCCGGCGCTATGGCGTCGAGCGGATGGATCGCCAGGATCTCGGGGATGAAGCGGATCATCTGTGCCACTTCGGCCTGCGCCAGCGCGATGCGCCGGCTGGCGTCGCCTGCGTCCTCGCCGCGCAGCGGCGCGGGGTAGCGCGTTTCCCACCAGGCGGCCGAGGTGAAGCGCTGGTCCACCGCCAGCAGCCGCTGGAGCAGTGTGGTGCCGGTGCGCGGCAGGCCGACGATCACGAGCGGATCGTCGACCGGCTCGGCGAGGATCTCAGGATGGCGCTCGCACCAGGCCTCGATGATTAGCCGGTTTTCCAGCTGTGCCAGTACCTTGTCATGGAGCAGGCGTACGCCCTGCGCCGACAGGCCGGCCTCGCGCGTGAGCGCGTCGAACAGGATGCCGAGCGCCTCGCGGTAGTTGCCGCCACCAAAGTCCGTCAGTCCGCCGGTGCGCTCGCTGGCGCGCGCCAGCAGGCGGTCCACGTCGAGCACGGGGATATCTTCTTTCGCGGAATTCATGCTCTTTCCCGAAGTGAATCGATCTTGACTACGCGCGTGCGCGGATGCGCCGGCTGCGCCGCCCCCACCCAGCGCCAGCACATCGTGCCGGTGCGGTGCCCGGCCGTCTCCAGCCAGTTGGGCAGGCCCGGGTCGCGCGCGCTGAGGATGACCGTGACACCGCCACCGGCGTTGAGCCGCGCGGCATGCTTGTTGAGGCAGATGTCGTGGTAGCGGTAGTCGAGCGACTCCATCCAGTAGTTGTTGATCTGGAAATTCCAGAACTCGCACGCCGGCACGCGGTCCACCTCGACCACCAGCGCCTCGTCGTCCTCCAGCGCCCAGCACGAGTGGTAGTAGAAGATATTCGGGTCGCCCCCGGCGGCCTGGCACACCGCCTGGTCGGCCGGCGGCAAGGCGTTGACGTGGCCGCCATAGCCCTGCGCCCAGTCGGCGAAGATGCGCGCGGTGCTTTCGACGAACCTGGCTGCCCGCAGCAGGCCACCGTGCAGGCGCTGCGCCGTGAGCGGCGCCGGCTTGTCGCCTGCGCCGGTTCGCTCGATGTCCAGCTGCGCCGGCGTTTCGGCCTTGCGGTCCATAAACGTCTGGCGCACCACCAGTGCGTTGGTGGCGGGCTCCATGCGCAGCCAGTTGCCGTCGTGCGGCTGCGCGCTGAGGATGATCTCGAAGCTGCCGTCCGGCTCTACCGCCAGCTGGTTGCTGTCGAGGAAGCCGGTCTGCGTCATGCGGCCATCGGTCTCGTAGCCGCCCTTCTGCGTGCCGAAGCTCAGGTACGCGACCGTGCCGCGCCGGCCGCGGATGCGGTAGGTGCCGCTGCCGTCGAGGCGCGCATAGCGGTAGAGGTTGTCGGGGTTATCGGCGCCGATCTTGGCGGTTTCGTGCGAGGGCGAGAAAAAGCCGGGAAAGCCGGGATCGGCGAACTCCACGTGCATCTCCAGCGCGATGCGCAGCAACCGGCTCAGGTAGCGGTAGCCCTCGGCGCGCGTGAGCGGGTCCGACGGTGCCTCGGGGCGCAGGATCTGCTGCCCGCTGCGCTTTAGCACCTCACAAAACTCGGCCCAGGTCTGGCCGCTCAGCAACTGCTCTTCGGCGGAGTTCGCCATTGGTCTGCTCCCGTCTGTCGTGGTCGGCACGGCAGGCGGCGGCCTGTCGCGTTCCGGAGCAACGATACCGGCGCGGCGGCGTCCGGCTCCTCGTCCGGTCGGACTAGGAATTGCGCGCCCCGGCCCGCCATTTCTTAGTCCGCCCGGACGAAGTGGCGCACACCCCCGGTTGGCTACCTTTTCCCCATGCCAGGGACCCGCGCAACCCGCGACGGATCCGGCAATCGAAGAGGAGATCTCGATGTTGACCCACCTGCAGCAACTGGAGGCGGAGAGCATCCACATCATGCGGGAAGTGGTGGCGGAATGCGAAAGCCCCGTCATGCTCTATTCCATCGGCAAGGACAGCTCCGTAATGCTGCACCTGGCCATGAAAGCCTTCTACCCGGCCCGGCCGCCCTTCCCGCTGCTGCACGTCGATACGACGTGGAAGTTCCGCGAGATGGTCGAATTCCGCGACCAGACCGTCGAGCGCCTGGGCCTTGACCTGCGTGTGCATATCAATCCCGAAGGCCTCGCACGCGGCATCAGCCCGCACGAGCATGGCTCGGCCGTGCATACCGACGTGTGGAAGACGCAGGGCCTCAAGCAGGCGCTGGACCACTACGGCTTCGATGCCGCCTTTGGCGGCGCCCGCCGTGACGAGGAGAAGTCGCGCGCGAAGGAGCGCGTGTTCTCGGTGCGCACCGCGCAGCACCGCTGGGACCCGAAGATGCAGCGCCCCGAACTCTGGCGCCAGTACAACGCGCGCAAGCGCAAGGGCGAGAGCCTGCGGGTGTTTCCGCTGTCGAACTGGACCGAGCTGGATATCTGGCAATACATCTACCTCAACGAGATCCCCATCGTTCCCCTCTACTACGCGAAGGAACGCCCGGTGGTGGAGCGCGACGGCACGCTGATCATGGTGGACGACGAGCGCCTGCCGCTGCGCCCCGGCGAGACGCCGTCGCTGCGCAAGGTGCGCTTCCGCACGCTGGGCTGCTATCCGCTCACGGGTGCGATCGAGAGCAAGGCCGACTCGCTCGGCGGAATCATCCAGGAGATGCTGCTGGCGACCACATCGGAGCGCCAGGGACGGCTGATCGACAGCGATTCGGCCGGATCGATGGAGAAGAAGAAGCAAGAGGGGTACTTCTGATGGGAACGCTGATGCAAGCCGCGCCGGACACGGCGCAAGACGACAATGCGCAGAACGACATTGCCCGATACCTGCGCGCGCAGGAGAGCAAGGGCATGCTGCGCTTCATCACCTGCGGCAGCGTCGACGACGGCAAGAGCACGCTGATCGGCCGGCTGCTGTATGAATCGAAGATGCTGTTCGAAGACCAGCTCGCCCAGCTCGAAGCCGATTCGAAGAAGATGGGCACGCAGGGCGACAACCTTGACTTCGCGCTGCTGGTCGACGGACTGGCCGCCGAGCGCGAGCAGGGCATCACCATCGACGTGGCCTACCGCTTCTTTGCCACTGACAAACGCAAGTTCATTGTGGCCGACACGCCGGGGCACGAGCAGTACACGCGCAACATGGTCACAGGCGCCTCCACCGCCGACCTTGCCATCCTGCTGGTCGACGCGCGCCGCGGCGTGCAGACGCAGACGCGCCGCCACAGCTACCTGGTCTCGACACTGGGCATCCGCCGCGTGGTGCTGGCCATCAACAAGCTCGACATGGTCGACTACTCGCGCGAGGTCTGCGCGCGCATCGAAAGCGAGTACCGCGGATTTGCGCGGCAGATCGGCCTGACTGACATCGTGTGCATTCCGATGTCGGCCCTGCGCGGCGACAACGTGACGGAGCCCAGCGCCAACACGCCGTGGTATGAAGGCCCGACGCTGATGGCGCACCTGGAAAGCGTGCCGATCGACAGCGCCCCTGTGCAGGCGGAGTCGTTCCGCCTGCCGGTGCAGTGGGTCAATCGCCCTGATCTCGACTTCCGCGGCTTTGCCGGCAGCATCTGCGCCGGCGAGGTACGCCGCGGCGAGCGCGTGCGTGCGCTGCCGTCGGGCCGCGAAAGCCGCGTCGCATCGATCATTGGCGCCGACGGGGAATGCCAGCACGCCGTGCGCGGGCAGGCAGTCACGCTGACGCTGGAGGACGAGATCGACGTGAGCCGTGGCGACGTGCTGGCCTGCGCCGACGACCCACCGGCGGTGGCCGACCAGTTCGAGGCGACTCTGGTCTGGATGAACGAGGACGCCATGCTGCCGGGCCGCCCGTACCTGCTCAAGCTCGGCACCCGCACGGTGGGCGTGACGGTGGCGCAGCCCAAGTACAAGGTCAACGTCAATACGCTGGAGCACCTGGCGGCCCGGACCCTGGAGCTGAACGAGATCGGCGTGTGCAACCTGCACCTCGACCAGCCGGTGGCCTTCGATCCCTACGCCAGCAACCGCGACCTTGGCGGCTTTATCGTCATCGACCGCCTGACCAACGGCACGGTGGGCGCCGGCATGCTGCACTTCGCCCTGCGCCGGGCGCAGAACGTGCACTGGCAGGCCATCGACGTGGACCGGCGCGCGCACGCCGCGCTCAAGCGCCAGACGCCGCGCATCGTCTGGTTCACGGGGCTGTCCGGTGCGGGCAAGTCCACTATCGCCAACCTGGTCGAGAAGCGCCTGCACGCGCTTGGCCACCACACCTACCTGCTGGACGGCGACAACGTCCGCCATGGCCTGAACAAGGATCTCGGCTTCTCCGAGGCAGACCGCGTGGAGAACATCCGGCGCGTGGCGGAAGTGGCGCGGCTGATGCTCGATGCGGGGCTGGTGGTGCTGGTGTCGTTCATCTCGCCGTTCCGCTCGGAGCGCGAAATGGCTCGCGCGCTGGCAGGCGCAGGGGAGTTCGTCGAGGTCTTCATCGACACGCCGCTCGACGTGGCGGAGCAGCGTGACCCGAAGGGGCTCTACCGGAAGGCGCGGCGCGGCGAGCTGAAGAATTTCACCGGCATCGACTCCCCGTATGAGCCGCCCGAGCGCCCGGAGATCCGCATCGACACCACTGCCGATACGGCTGAACAGGCCACCGAGCGGATCGTCGCCTGGCTGAAGGAAACCGGCTTGCAGGGCTGACGCCTAGTGCGAACGGACGATGAGGCAACGGCCACGATTCGTACGATGGCACGGGCGGGCACCTCTCGCTTCAGTTTGCTGACAGCCCTTCGATGGCGCCGGTTTGCTCCCCTCTCCCGCTCGCGGGAGAGGGGCAGGGGAGAGGGCAGGCATGTGGCAAGCATGATTGCGCTTCACTTCGAAGAGACGCCCACCCTCTCCCCCGCCCCTCTCCCATAAATGGGAGAGGGGCGCAAACGTTCGCCGATCTCGGCATTGTCAGCAGTCTCGGGCGGACATCCCGCGCTCTCCATTATTTCGACGCCAGGATCCGCCCATCATGCAGCCAGATACCCTCCCCGCCGCGCTTCCGGCCGGCGAGCTGAGCACCCTGCTCGGCCTGCTCTACCAGGGCCCGACCGAGGCCGTGCCCTGGGCCGCCTTCCTCGAGCGCGTTCGCGCACGGCTGGACGCCACCTTCGTCACCCTGGTCCTGCGCCATCCCGCCACCAACCGGCCGGGGCTGATCGTCAACGCGTCCCCATACGGGCCGCACCTGCCCGGCGAGCCGTCGTACAGCGAGCAGTACTATGCGCTGTGCCCGTTCCTGGACCTGCACCCCGACCGGCTGTTCAGCGCCGACGAGCTGTTCGGCGAGGCGGCGTGGCTGGCGCACCCGTTCTACGTGCAATACCTCAAGCCGCTCGACCTGCGCTACGTCCTGGCGGCCAACCTGGTGACGCCGAACGGCGTGGAATGCGCCCTGTTCGCCAGCCGCGGCCACCAGGGACGCGACTTCGATGATGCCGACCAGGCGCTGCTCGGCGAGCTGCTGCCGCACCTGAAGCGCGCAGTGGACCTGCACGCCGCCCTGGACGTGCTCGAATCCGAACGCACGCTCTATGCCGATGCCGTGGAGCGCCTGCTGGTCGGCACGGTGATTCTCGACGAAGACGGCAAGGTGATGAAGGCGAACGACGTGGCGAACCGGCTGCTGCAGGCGCGCGACGGCCTCTACGTGGCCGACGGCGCGCTGCACGCGCACTGCCCGGTGGAGAACCGCCGCTTCCGCAAGATACTGCAGGCGGCCATTGACGACCACGGTCTGGCCACATTGCGCAGCGAAGTCACCACGCTGACGCGGGCCACGGTGCCCACGCCGCTGAGCGTGCTGGTCCGGCCCGTCGCCTTGCGCTACCGTGCGGAGGACAGGATGCGGCGCCCCGCCGTGGCGGTATTCATCCGCGACCCGGCGGGCTCGCCTCGCAATTCGCACGCCAGCCTGCGCAAGCTGTTCCACCTCACGCCGACCGAAATCGAGCTGGCCCTGCTGATGGTGGATGGCCTGACGCTCGATGAAGCCGCCGTCCGGCTCGGCATCAAGAAGAACACGGCCCGCGCGCATCTGCGCGGCATCTTTGCCAAGACCGGCGCCACGCGCCAGGCGGTGCTGGTGAAGACGCTGCTGAGCAGCGTCGTGTCGATGAGCTGAATTAAGCTGAAATGCAAGACCGGCCGCGGATGGCGGCCGGCGCTTCGCTGCCCCTGCGGGCAGCGTCCGGTCAGTTGCCGGAGCCCCGCGCCGCATCCGGCGCGAAATAGGCTTCCACGTACTTCGGCTCGCTGTTCAGGCGCGGCGGCTGCCCTTCGTTGGTCATCCGGTCCGCCAGGTAAGCGCCCGAGATCAGGTCGTGGTAGAACACCGTCGTCGGATAGAAGCGCTTCGCATCATAGGCGTAGACATTGGCCTGGATGTTGGTGCGCCACAGCTGGCCGCGGCTGTCGTAGTTGTCGGCCAGCAGGCCGTACCACGAGTCCTCGTCGAGGTAGATCACGCGCTTGGCGTACTGGTGGCGGAAGCCCTGCTTCAGCGTGGCTTCCAGCACCCACACCCGATGCAGTTCGTAGCGCATGTTGCCCGGATCGGCGTGCCCCTTGGTCAACAGGTCCTGGTACTTGATCGACGGCGCGCTGATGCGGTAGTTGTGGTAGGGCACGTAGATTTCGCGCTTGCCCACGATCTTCCAGTCATAGCGTTCCGGCGAGCCGTTGAAGAAGTGATCGTCATCCACCGTGCGGAATCCGCCTGGGCCAAAGGGCTGGTCGTAGCCGTACTCCGGCGCCTGCCGCACGCGGCGCGTGCCGGGGTTGTAGGACCATGCGCGGTTGCTGTCCGGCTCGGGGCTGTCGTAGATCGTGAAGCCGGTGATGATGGAACCGCGGTCGCGCAGCGGCAGCTCGGTGTGCATGCGGTAGAACGTGCGCGTGTTCAAGGCTGCCTTGGGATCGAAGTGCTGGTTGTCCTTGGGCGACCAGATCTCATACTTCACCTTGCCCCATGCAACCTTGCCGTCGGCATAGACGACAGCCTGGTCGTACACCGCGCGTTCGCTCTCGATGGCAGAGGCAAAGCGCAGGTTCCACAGCAGTTCGAGGCCGGTCTTGGGAATCGGATAGGGCAGCGTGGGCGGGCTGTTCTTCAGGCCGTTGCCATCGCCCAGCATCTCCACCTGCGGCGCATAGGTGCGGATCGCCTTGTAGGTGCCCTCGTCATAGCGGAAATCGCGATGGCTCGCGTACACGGGCATCTTGAAGGTGTCCGGGTACTTCTTGAACAGCGCCTTCAGCCCTTCTGTCAGGTGCTTCTCGTACTGCGCCATGTTCTGCGCGGTGATGACGAACAGCGGCTTCTCGTCGGCGTACGGATCGGGATAGCGCTCGCCCGGCTTGTAGCTCAGGCCGGCCGGCACACCCACCCACTTGCCGGCCCAGGCCGGGATGGTGCCGTCCTTGTTGCCGGCGCGCTCGGCGCCCGCGGGCGTGAGGTTGCCGTCGAGCTGCTTGAGGTCATCCGGGTTGATCTTCGCCGTGGCCATCGTGATGGCAAGGGCGCCGGCCGCAAGCACGCCGGCGTGCAGCAGAATCTTCAGTGGTCGGGCTTTCACGTCTGTCTCCTGAAAAGTTGTCGTGAACGCTGGCGGCGCCGCATGCGAGGCGCGGTATTGCATGCCTCTTGCGCGCGCGGCTGGTGACAGCCCGCCAGGTGCGGGGCCCGCAGCGTTGGAGCCAATTTGCACCGGCATTGCCGGCGCGGCTTCGTCCGCTCGGACTAGTTCAACGCCTCGTGCCGGCCTCGTCCGATCGGGGTATGCGCGCCCGGCGGCTGCGCCCCTAGCATCGTGCGGGCGGCGCATGCCGCTTGTGCATATCAACCCGCGCCGGGCCCCGGACGGCCGGCGCAACTTGGAGGAGAGGATGGCCAAGGCAGAGAATCTCGTCACATCGATCCAGGTCGAGATCGAGGCGCCAGCGTCGCTGGTGTGGGAAGTGCTGACCGACGTCGACCGCTACGCGGAATGGAACTCCTTCTGCCCCGGCCTGAAGACCAGCGGCCGCCTGGGCGACCTGGTCTGCATGCAGGTGCGCATTCCGGGCACCGACCAGACCATTCCCGTCAATGAATACCTGGTGGCATACGAACCCGAACGGCTGCTCTCATGGGAGCAGCGCCCGACCGACGCAAACAAGGACGCCGCGCGGCGCGACCAGTACATCGAGACCGTCGGTCCCGGCCGCTGCCGCTACTTCACGACGGACCTGTTCCTCGGGCTGAATGCCGATACGATCATGCGCGAGCACGGGGCATGGGTGAAGCAGGGATTCGATCAGGTGGCGCGCGATGTGAAGGCGCGCGCCGAGGCGCTGCACGCACGGCAGCGCGCGGGTCGCGGCGGCTGAGCCGGCAGCAGGGTACCGGGCCGCTCCCGATGGGATGCGGCCCGGAGGAAGCAGCGGGGCAGCGTCAGGGCGCCGGGCGCTGGCTGAGCACCATCAGTGCCGCCGCGCCGCGGCTGCGCCGGCAGTCGTCGTCGCAGGCATGGGGATCGCGCACCGCGCCGGCAATAAGCTCTGTGCCATTGGGGCCATCAGCGACATCGTCGCCGGTGCTGCGATCGGCCAGTGCCATGCCCCCGCGCGCTGCCAGAGCCAGTGCCGCGCCTGCCACCATCCCTGCGCAGACCAGCCCCACCGCCCACCACCACCGAGTGCGCTTCATTGCTTGTCTCTCGACTGTCTTTTGGGTTATGGCTGGATGCTAGTCACCGGGCGGGGCCACCGCTTCGTCTGAGCAGACTAAGGGATATCCCGCAACAGCAAGTCCCTGGCAGTGTCCGGGAACGCACATGGCGCTGACCCATCCCCTGCGTAGAGTCGGGCCAGTGCACCCGCGTGCTGCGCCAGCCCCGCCGGGGCGAGATGCAGGGACTGCGCGCTTAGCAGGCCCCAGAGGTGGGCCATCAGCAGGTGTACCCGTTCCGGCTCCGGCAGCCAGGCCGCCAGCCGGTCGCGCAGCCAGGCGCCGCGCAGCAGCACGCGCGCGCGCAGCGGACAGAGTTCGCAGGACGTGGCGCACTTGTGCTGAAGCACTGCGGTCAGCAGGCTGACGTTGCGCGCCAGCTCATCGCCTTGCAACAGCGCGGCCAGCAGGGGCTCGAGCTGCGCCGGTGCCCGCGCCAGCCGGCTTTCGATGTCGGCCTCGGCGCGGCACAGCAGCGCATCGAGCAGCTCGGCGCGGGTGCGGAAGTGGCCGTAGATGGCGCCGCGCGTCATGCCGATATCGCGGGCCACCTCTTCCAGCGTAACGCCTTGCACGCCGTGCGCCTGGGCGAGGTGCCCGGCGCTGGCAATAACGCGCTCGCGCGTGGCGGCGGCTTCCTCGCGGGTTCGCCTTCCCATGCGAGAAGCGGTGCAATACACGCGATGCCAGCCTCAGCGCGCGGTATAGCCGCCATCGATCACCAGCTCGGTGCCCGTGACGAAGCGCGCCGCATCGGACACCAGGTAGAGGATCCCCGCCGCGATATCGCGAGGCTCGCCAACCTTGCCCGCCGGCGTCTGCCCGGCGAGGTAATCGAACAGCGCCTCGCCCTGGCCGGACACCCTGGCGACATGCTCGAGCATGGGCGTGCGGATATAGCCGGGGTGGACCGAGTTGGCGCGTATGCCCTTGCTCGCATACAGCAGGGCATCGGTCTTGGCCATCATCCGCACCGCCGCCTTGGAGGCGTGGTACGGCGGCACGTCGGGCCCGCCGACGATGCCGTACATCGACGACACATTGACGATGGCGCCGCCGCCGGCGCGCTCCATGTGCCCGATGGCGTGCTTGGTGCAGAGGAAGGTGCCGGTCACATTGACGTCGATCACGCGCTGCCACTGCTCCAGCGTTATCTGGTGGGTTGGCTCGTTGGTCCCTTCGATGCCGGCGTTGTTGACCAGGATGCCGAGTCCGCCAAAGCGCGCGGCGATCTCGGCAAACACGCGCTTCACCTCATCCTCGCTGGCCACGTCGAGCTTCCAGAAGGCGGCCTCGCCGCCGTCCGCGCAGATGCTTGCCGCGGTGGCGTTGCCGTCGGCTTCCAGCACATCGAGCACCGCCACCTTCGCGCCCGCCGCAGCCAGCATTCGCGCCGCCTCGGCGCCAATGCCGCGTGCGGCGCCCGTGATCACGGCCACCTTGCCGCGCAGGTCGAACAGCGTGTATGGGTATTCCATGAGGTCTCCTTTTTCTGATTGTGTGCTGGCAGGCGCGATGGCCCGGCCGCAAAGATTATGCCGCGCGGGCCGGTGCCGTATCGGACAGGAAGCCGAGGCACTCGCGATTGAAATAGTCGGCGTGTTCCACCATGACCCAGTGGCCGCAGCGGTTGATCATCACGAAGCGGGCATCGCGGCAGCCCGAGAGGAATTTCATGGCCCCGCTCGCAGGATTGAACTGGTCTTCGGTTCCCCAGAATCCCAGCATCGGGCATGCGAGTTCGCCAAGCCGCGCGGTCAGGTTGGGCACCTTCATGGTGGCGAGCACCTCGCGCGGCTGCTCGCGGCAGACGGCCATGCGCTCGTCGACCAGCGCATCGGTCACCAGGCGCGCGTCGTGCACCAGGAGCTGCAGCAGCTGCCGCATGGTGTCGGGGTTCATGTGTCCGCCGGTGAAGAGCGAGACCATGCGCTGGATGCCTTCCATCTGGAAGTAAGTCTCACGTTCTTCCACGCCGCCCGGCGCCATCATCACCAGCCGGCTGACATGCTCCGGATAGTCGAGCGCGTATTGCAGCGCGATGGCGCCGCCCAGCGAATTGCCCACCAGCACGCAGCGCGGCAGCTCCAGCGCCAGCAATTGCTCGCGCAGCGCGGACACGAAGAAACCGAGTGTGTATTCCACGTCGTCCGGCTTGGACGACAGCCCGTAGCCCGGCAGGTCGACCACCACCGTGCGGAAGCCCGCGGCAGCAAAGGCGGGGGCGTTGTGCCGGAAATTGCTGTGGCCGCTCGCGCCCGGGCCGCTGCCGTGGATAAAGACCACCGGCTCGCCGCTGCCCGTGTCGAGGCAGTGCAGCCGCAGCCCCGCGTTCGTGGTGACGAAGCTGCCCACCGGCAGCGAGGGATGCGGCGAGGAAGGCATGGCGGCCGGACTGGCCGGCGGTAGCGTTGCGGACATGGTGGCGTCTCCCGTTGTTGTGCTGATGACTGGTGCTGATGACTGGTGCGGACGATGTTGCGCGGCACCCGCCCGCGGGGCATCGTTCATTCGGACTAAGAGCCGCGCGGCCGCTTCTCCTACGATGGGCGCTCCAACCAGAGACAGAGAGCGCAACCATGACGGGATTCGACTACACGGGCCAGGCCGTGCTGGTGACGGGAGGCATGCGGGGTATCGGCCGCGCCATCAGCGAGGCGTTCCTGCGCGCCGGCGCCGAGGTCCACGTGTGCGGGCGCACACCGCCTGCAGGTGATGACGACCTGCCCCGCGCCGGCGGGCGCACCGCGCACTTCCACCAGGCCGACATCCGCGACATGGAGCAGGTCGACGCCATGCTGGCGCGGATCGCGCAGCGCAGCCCGACGCTCGACATGGTGGTCCACAACGCCGGCGGCTCGCCATACGCGCTGGTTGCCGAGGCCTCGCCGCGCCTGCTGGAATCCGTGATCCGGCTGAATCTGGTGGCGCCGCTGCAACTGGCACAGCGCGCCAACGCGCGCATGCAGTGCCAGCCGTCGGGCGGCACACAGCTGTTCGTGGGCAGCGTCAGCGCCCTGCGCCCGTCGCCCGGCACCGCGGCCTATGGCGCGGCCAAGGCCGGCATCCTCAACGCGGTCCGCACGCTGGCGGTGGAATGGGCGCCCAAGGTCCGGGTTGCCGCGGTCAGTCCGGGCCTGGTGCTGACCGAAACCTCGCAGCAGCAGCACTACGGCGCCCCTGAAGCCCTGCGCGAAGTGGCCGGCACGGTGCCGCTCGGGCGCCTCGCCAGCCCGGATGACATTGCAAACGCGTGCTTGTTCCTCGCCTCCCCGCAGGCGTCCTATGTGTCGGGCGCGAACCTTGTGATCGATGGCGGCGGCGAGCGCCCCGCGTTTCTCGGCGCCGCCTCGGTCAATCACGCGGCGTGAGCCCCGGGGTTGGGGAAACAGCCTAGTCCGTTCTGCCGATTTGCGTGCTGTCGCCCCTCACTACGCTTGCGACCAGACAAGCGCGATAAGAAATGCCCGGCAACGACCATCACCGCGACCAAAGGGGAGACAACCATGCACGTTCCACGATCCTGCTCATCGAAACGCCAGCGCAGACTGCGGCCAGGCGCCATTGCCGCAGCGCTCGCCGCCACGCTGGCGCCGAACGCCTGGGCGGGAGACACCATCGATCTTGGCCACGACACCACGCTCGATTACAGCATCACCGCGACCTACGGCGCGGCAGTGCGCACGGGCCGCCAGAGCGACACGCTGCTCAGTCCGGCCAACATCAATGGTGACGACGGCGACCGCAACTTCAAGCGTGGCGACATGATTGCCAACCGTGTCTCGCTGCTGGGCGAGGCGCATGTCAAGCACGACAACTTCGGTGCCCTGGTACGCGGCAGCGTGTTCTATGACTGGGCCTACCGCGGCACCAACTCGAACAATGCGCCCGCCACCGTCAACCACAGCGGGCCTTTCAACGAGTTCACGGAATCCGCGCGCGACTACCACGAAAGACGCGCGCAGCTGCTGGATGCCTACGTCTATGGCAGCGTTCCCATCGACAGCACGCGGCTCAGCTTCAAGCTCGGCAACCAGGTCGTGGCCTGGGGCGAAAGCCTGTTCTTCGCCAACATCGCCGGCGCGCAAGGGCCAGCCGACGCCACCAAGGCATTCGTGCCCGGCGCCGAGGTCAAGGACATCCTGCTGCCCGTGCCGCAGGCATCGCTGCAGTGGCAGGTCACGCCGCAGTTCAGCCTGATGGGCTACTACCAGTTCACCTTCAAGCCCAACCAGCTGTTCGCGCCGGGCAGCTACTTCAGCTCCACCGACGTGGTGGGCCCGGGCGCCGAGTTCATCATCGGGCCGGGCTTCCGGATTCCGCGCGGACCCGACCAGCGGCCGTCCGACTGGGGCCAGTGGGGCGTAGGCGCGCGCTTCCGTGTGTTTGGCGACACCGAGGTCGGCATCTACCAGTTGCGCTACCACGACAAGAACCCCAGCGTCGTGACCTCGCTGTTTCCCTCGCTGCAGTACCAGGAGAAGTACTTCGGCGGGATCAACCTGACCGGCGCCAGTTTCTCCACGCAGCTGCTCGGCGCCAACGTCGCGGGCGAAGTCAGCTACAAGGACGGCGTGCCGATGCTGGTGGACGTGGGCGGCTCGCCCACGGCAACGCGCGGCAAGGCGCTGCAGGGCCAGCTCTCGGCGATCTATTCGGTGGGTCCGACCTTCCTCGCCAGCTCCCAGACGCTGCTGGGCGAGATCGCCTACCTGCACGTGCTGGACGTGGATCCGGTGATGGGCTTCAGCAAGCTGTCCAACACCAGGAACTCGGCGGCGTTCCAGGTCGGCTGGTCGCTCACCTACAACAATGTGTTCGACGGCTGGGACCTGACGGTGCCGTTCACGTATGCACAGCAGTTCAGCGGCAATGCGGCTGTCGCGGGCGCGTTCGGCACGCTGATGGGCTATGGCGACAAGCGCGCGAGCGTGGGCCTGACGTTCAAGTACCTGAACAACCTCGAACTCAACCTGACCTATGCCGCGTTTATCGGCGGCGCCAGCATCGCCAACCGGCCGCTGGCCGATCGCGACTACGTGGCGCTGAACGCCAAGTACTCGTTCTGACCCGGGCGCGCCACGGCGGCATGCCGCCGTGGCAGCCTCGCCCCGATCCTCCCTCTGCCATGACTGCCGAACTGATTACCGCGCTCAGCAACGAACTCCATCACGCCCTCGCCACGCGCACGCCGGTGCCGCCGCTCAGCGGCCGCGGCCTCGGCCTCGGCATCACCGACGCCTACCGCATCCAGCAGGGCTTCATCGCACGCCGCCTGGCCGGGGGCGACCGCATCACCGGCAAGAAGATCGGCGTGACCAGCGCGGCCGTGCAGCAGATGCTCGACGTGCACCAGCCGGACTTCGGCATCCTGCTGCAGAGCATGCACTACGCCGCCGGCCAGCCCATCCCCACCAATACGTTGATCCAGCCGCGCGCCGAAGGCGAGATTGCCTTCTTCCTGAAGCGCGACCTGCGCGGGCCGGGCGTCACGCGCGACCACGTGCTCGACGCCACCGAGGCGGTCTCGGCCTGCTTCGAGATCGTGGATTCGCGCATCCAGGACTGGCGCATCCGCATCGAGGACACCGTCGCCGACAACGCGTCGTGCGGCGTCTATGTGCTCGGCGAGGAGCGCGTCAGCCCGCACGCGCTGGACCTGGCCGCGTGCGAAATGACGCTCGAGAAGAACGGCGCCTGCGTGGCCACCGGGCTGGGCAGCGCCGCCCTGGGCCATCCCGCCGACGCGGTGGCGTGGCTTGCCAACACGCTCGGCGGCTTCGGCATCGGCTTGCTGGCGGGCGAAACCATCCTGTCCGGCTCGCTCGCGGCACTGATTCCGGTGCAGGCCGGCGACCGGCTTTCCATGCACATCACGGGCATCGGCAGCTGCGCCGCCCACTTTTCCTGAAGCGAGCCACCATGAAGAAAATCAGATGCGCCCTGATCGGGCCGGGCAATATCGGCACCGACCTGCTCTACAAGCTGCGCCGCAGCGACATCCTGGAGCCGGTCTGGATGGTCGGCGTGGAGCCGTCCTCCGAAGGTCTCGCGCGTGCGCGCGAGCTCGGGCTGAAGACCACCAGCGACGGCATCGACGGGCTGCTGCCCCATCTGGCGGCCGACGATATCCGCATCGCCTTCGACGCTACCTCGGCCTACGTCCATGCCGAGCACTCGGCGAAACTCACCGCGCGCGGCGTGCGCGTGATCGACCTCACGCCGGCAGCCATCGGCCCGTTCTGCGTACCGCCGGTCAACCTGGAGGCGCATATCGGCAGCAACGAGATGAACGTCAATATGGTGACCTGCGGTGGCCAGGCGACGATTCCGATGGTGTATGCGGTGTCGCGCGTGCAGGCGGTGAGCTACGGCGAGATCGTGGCGACCGTGTCGTCGCGCTCGGTCGGCCCCGGCACGCGCCGCAATATCGACGAGTTCACGCGCACCACGGCGGGCGCCATCGAAGCCGTTGGCGGCGCCCGCCAGGGCAAGGCGATCATCGTCATCAACCCCGCCGAGCCGCCGCTGATCATGCGCGACACCATCCACTGCCTCACCGAGGACGAGCCGGACGTGGCAGCGATCACCGCCTCGGTGCACGACATGATTGCGCAAGTCCGCAAGTACGTGCCCGGCTACACCCTGAAGAACGGACCGGTGTTTGACGGCAAGCGCGTCTCGATCTTCCTGGAAGTGGAGGGCCTGGGCGACTACCTGCCGAAGTACGCCGGCAATCTCGACATCATGACCGCCTCGGCCGCACGCACCGCCGAGTGCATCGCCGCCGCCATGCGCGACAGCGCCGGCGCCACGAACCCCGCCATCGCCTGAGGAGCCAGCCATGGGCCAACGCATCACCCTGCACGACATGACCCTGCGCGACGGCATGCACCCGAAGCGCCACCAGATCTCACTGGAGCAGATGAAGAGCATCGCCCGCGGCCTGGATGCCGCCGGCGTGCCGCTGATCGAAGTCACCCACGGCGACGGCCTCGGCGGCGCCTCGGTCAACTACGGCTTTCCGGCGCACAGCGATGAAGCGTACCTGCAGGCGGTGCTGGGCGAACTGAAGCAGGCTCGCGTATCCGCCCTGCTGCTGCCCGGCATCGGCACCGTCGACCATCTGCGCATGGCGCACGACCTGGGCGTGCATACGATCCGGGTGGCTACCCACTGCACCGAGGCGGATGTCTCCGAGCAGCATATCGGCATGGCGCGCAAGCTCGGCATGGACACGGTGGGCTTCCTGATGATGGCGCACATGGCACCCGTAGAGACGCTGGTGCAGCAGGCGCTGCTGATGGAAAGCTACGGCGCCAACTGCCTGTACATCACCGATTCCGCCGGGCACATGCTGCCGCAGGATGTGACCGGGAAGCTGACGGCCGTGCGCCAGGCGCTGCGCCCGGAAACGGAACTCGGCTTCCACGGCCATCACAACCTGGCCATGGGCGTTGCCAACTCGCTGGCCGCGATCGCCTGCGGGGCGACCCGCATCGATGCCGCCGCGGCCGGTCTTGGCGCCGGTGCCGGGAATACGCCGATGGAAGTGCTGGTGGCCGTGTGCGAGCGCATGGGCATCGAGACCGGGGTGGACGTGTTCCGCATTGCCGACGTGGCCGAGGACCTGGTGGTGCCGATCATGGACCAGCCGATCCGCATCGACCGTGACGCGCTCACGCTCGGCTACGCCGGCGTGTACTCGTCATTCCTGCTGTTCGCCAAGCGTGCCGAAGCCAAGTACCGCATCCCGGCGCGCGAGATCCTCGTCGAGCTGGGCCGCCAGCGGCTGGTCGGCGGGCAGGAGGACATGATCGAGGACACCGCCATCACGCTGGCCCGCGAGCGGGGGCTGCTGGTGTCGTGACAGGGCCCGCTGCTGCCCCGGCCCGGGAACGGCCGCTCGGCCCATTGGTCGATCCGGGGCTGCCTGAGCGGCGCTAGCCAACCAGCCAGTCGTGGACGGCGGGATAGACAGCCGTCCGCCAGCTGGGTCCGGCAAAAAGTCCGTAGTGATCGCAGCCTGCGATGGTGATCCGGCGCCGGCGCTCTTGCGGCACGCCCACGCATAAATCCTGGGCGGCGTGGGTGTGGCCCGCTCCGGAAATCGTGTCGCGGCTTCCCTCAATGGTCAGCAAGCGGGTCTCGCGCAACTGATCCGGGCGTACCAGCCCCCCTGCCACGCGCCAGATGCCCTTGGGCAGCAGCGTTTGCTGGAACACCACACGGAGGGTATCCACGAGGAACTCCGCCGGCATGTCCAGCATGGCGCCATAGTGCGCGATCGATCGTTCGGCCTCGCGGGCCGCATGCGCGTCTCCGGCCCCGTGGCTCTGGATGTAGTCGAACAAGAGCGAGAACTGCCGCTCCGGCTGCCCCAGCATCAGGGAGGGGTACTGCAGGAAACCTGGATAGACTCGCCGACCCGCCCCCCGGTATCCCGGGGGCACGATGTGCGTTCCCAGTGCATCGAGCCAGCTTGGCGGCAGGCTTCCGGCCATGCCGGTCAGCGGGGTCGGATTGCCACGTGGATCAATGGGCCCGCCCAGCAATACCAATGAGCGCGGTTCAGGATAGCCTGCGCCAACCAGCAGCGCCGCCGCGGCCAGGGCTGGCACAGTAGCCTGGCAGATTGCCACCACGTCCAGCTCCCCGGGCTCCAGCCCCACCATGAAGTGCTGTAATGTCAGCACCACATCGTCCAGGTGGAAATCTCCCGCGGCGCGTGGAATGTCCCTGGCATCCACCCAGTCGGAGACATAGACGTCCGCATGCGGCAGTAACGATTGCACCACTTCTCGCATCTGCACGGCGTGGTGGCCCGCCAGCGGCGCGCATAGCAGGATGGACCGTGCCGTCTTGCCAGAGCTGCCACGCTCGCACGAGAAGCTGCGCAACCGGCAAAAATCGGTCTCCATGGCCACCGACTCGCTCACCGGCATCCTGCGGCCGTCGAACTCGACCTGCTCGAGGTCGAAGGCCGGCGTACCCAATGCCTTGATGGCTTGCTGGAAGAGCCCATAGCACTGCGCAAATTGCTGGGATCTCGAGGCCTCCGCAAGCTGCAACATCCAGTTGGAAGCCGTCGAGTAGATCAAATTGCTCCATAGGGCGAGCGGGTTGAACAGGGCCTGATGTGGGCGCTGCCTGCCTATATCCATGGATTCCCTCCGTCGAGCGAGGCACGTGTGCTGACCGACCATTTATAACTAGGTTAGCTTACATACCCTACAGCATCGGCCCTGAGCTCCGGCAAGGGACCGGATTTGGGAAACAGTCCTTTCCTGACACCATCGGTGTTCCTAAGCTGCACTCATACCTTAGTCGGGAGCTGCTAGTGAAGAATGCACCGCCAGTGGGGAGAACGGGCCGGGTACCCAGCGGCCCCCATGGATCCGGTTCGAGGCCGGCGGCCCCAGGCCCGCTTGTCACGCATCCCGACGAGCCGGGTGGGTCCGAACTGTTTCGAGCCGTCGACCGGGTTGCTGCCGCCATGGCAGCGAACGCAACGGGTGGAATCTCGCCGACTGCGTTGTGGCTTGCCTATTCCGATTGGCTGGTCCATCTTTCCCGTTCTCCTGGAAAACAAGCTGAGCTTGTCATCAAGGCGTGGTTAAAGACGGGCCGGCTGGCAGCCTATGCCCTGCGCCGGGCGCTGACTGATGACGAGACGCCCAATTGCATCGAGCCGCTTCCGGGCGACTCGCGGTTTCGTGCCGAAGCCTGGCAAGAGCCGCCATTCTCGCTCTGGTATCAGGCATTTCTGGTTACGCAGCAATGGTGGCACAACGCTACACACGACGTGCCTGGGGTCTCACCGCATCACGAGAATGTCGTCTCGTTCTCGACGCGGCAGGTGCTGGATGTCTTTTCGCCGTCGAATTGCATCTTTACCAATCCGGAAGTGATTAATCGGGCCCTGCAGACTGGGGGACGGAGCTTCGTCGACGGATTCCAGCGTTTCCTTGATGAGTTCAGTCGGAATCTGAACGGCGAGCCACCCCCCGGCACGGACAAATTCCGGGTTGGGAAAGACGTCGCGGTCACGCCCGGCAAGGTCGTCTACCGGAATCACCTGATCGAACTCATCCAGTACGCGCCGTCGACCGGCAGTGTCCATCCGGAGCCGCTGCTGATCGTTCCGGCCTGGATCATGAAGTTCTACATTCTCGATCTGTCGCCGGAAAACTCGCTTATCCGTTACCTCGTCGGCCAGGGGTTCTCGGTCTTCTGCATCTCCTGGCGCAACGTCACCGCCGCCGATCGCAATCTGGGGTTGGACGACTATCGCCGTCTCGGGGTCATGGCTGCTCTGGGCGCCATCGGCGCCATCGTGCCGGACAGCAAGATCCATGGAATCGGCTACTGCCTCGGGGGCACGCTGTTGTCGATTGCCGCCGCCGCGATGGCGCATGTGGCGGACGAGCGGCTCGCATCCATCACGCTGCTCGCGGCCCAGACGGATTTCAGCGAGCCCGGAGAACTTGAGCTTTTCATCGATCACAGCCAGCTCGAGTCACTGGAGGGCCTGATGTGGCAACGGGGCTACCTCCCGGCATTCCATATGGCGGGGGCTTTCCAGCTACTGCGCTCGAATGATCTTATCTGGTCGCGCATGCTCCGCCATTACCTGATGGGTGAAGCGCCCGCGGTGAACGACCTCATTGCCTGGAACGCGGACGCGACCCGACTCCCCTACCGCATGCATTCGGAGTACCTGAGGTCGCTCTTCCTGAACAGCGACCTTGCCGCCGGCAGGTACGTGGTGGACGAACATCCGGTTGCGATCCAGAACATCCGGGCGCCGATCTTCGCCGTCGGCACGGAATGGGATCACATCGCGCCATGGCCGTCGGTCTACAAGATTCACTATTTGAGCGACACCGACGTGACTTTTGTGCTGACCAGCGGCGGTCACAATGCCGGTATCGTCAGCGAGCCCGGACATCTGGGACGGCACTACTGGTTCGCGCACACGATGGCGGAGGACCCGTGCCTTCACGCGGACCGGTGGAGCGAGCGCGCTGAATTCCGCGAAGGCTCCTGGTGGCCAGCATGGGTCGAATGGCTGGAAGCCCGGTCATCGCGCGAGCGCGTCCCGCCACCGGCAATGGGTGCGCCGGGTCGTGGCTTACCGGTTCTGGCCGACGCGCCTGGGACGTATGTTTATCAACGTTGACCGATGTGACATAGCGTTCAGTCAGCGGTGATGCCGTTAAGCACCGTCGGCATCCTGGGTCGATGATCGAGGGTTCGCGTTGCTGGTGACATGTTGTCGCTGTTGAACCGCTTGGTTCCGCCCTCCTGGGCGGGTCCCTTTTTGTCCGAGCGACAAAAAGATGGAATGAACGCGCCCCGGCCCTCCGATCAAAGGCGCCGGTAGTTCAGCTGTGCATCCGGGGAAACGTGACAGGGGTAGGCGAGTCCCCCCATCACGAAACGGCATCGATGTGCCAGAGTGGGAGTGTTACCAACCACGCGAGGATGGAGGGACCCGAGATGAATACTACGACTTACGGTCTGGACATTGCAAAGACTGTCTTCCAGCTCTATTGGGTCGAGCCTTCGGGCAAGTGTTTCAACCGCCGCTTCAGCCGGCCCAAGCTGCTGGAGTTCCTCGCGAATCGCGAGCCCGGACGTATCGCGCTCGAAGCCTGTGGCAGCGCGCACTGGTGGGCCCGCCAACTGCAAGCCTTGGGTCATGAGCCGGTGCTGCTGCACGCCAGGTACGTGCGACCGTTCGTGCAGACGAACAAGACCGATGCGGCCGATGCCAAGGCTATCTGGACTGCAGCCCAGCAGCCGGGCATGCCGATCGTGGCCCCAAAGACCGAGTCCCAACAGTGCGTACTTGGCCTGCACGCCATGCGCCAACTGCGCGTGAAAATGCGCACTATGCTGGTCAACCAGCTGCGCGGCACGTTGTTTGAGTTCGGGATCCGGATCCGTCCCGGGCTGCGAGCTGGCCTGCAGGAAATCGTGCAACGAATGGACGAACTCGAACAGAACGTGCCGCCCTTGCTGTTCGAGTTCGTGCGCGAACAATTGCAAAGCATCGAACGGCTCGATCAAGAGATAGCTCGCCTGGATCAACGCATTGATGCCTGGGGTCGGCAGAATCGGGCTTGCAAAACGATTTTGGCCATTCCCGGCATCGGCATGCTTACCGCCACGGCCATGGTCGCCACCATTGGCGACGCGCACACCTTCAAGTCCGGGCGCCAACTGGCGGCTTATCTTGGCCTGGTGCCCAAACAGACCGGCACCGGCGGCAAGGTCTGGCTCGGTGGCATCAGCAAACGCGGCGACCCCTACCTGCGCACCTTGCTGATTCACGGCGCTCGGGTGGTGCTGAGTCATCTGCGCAGAAAGAACCAGCCCGGCTGGAGCCTGATGCTCGCACAGCGACGGCCGAAAAACGTCGCGGCTGTTGCCCTGGCCAACAAGACGGTGCGTACCATCTGGGCCCTGTTGGCCCACGACCGAACCTATGACCGAGACTATGTCTCGGTCAGGCCTGCCTAACGGCAGGCAGAGCTAGCAAGGAAGGAACCCGTCCACAGGTTGCGACGGTAATGTCAGCGTGATGGCAAAACAGGTTGGACCGCGGGAGTGCAAGCCCAATTGGTTCCTGGCGCTCAAAGCACGGCAAAAAGATAGGGACACTCCCGGCGAAATCCATCAGGGCCTGCAGGCCTGGCCTGCACCGCAAGGCCGGATATAAGTCTGCAGCCAATCCTGTCCAAGCCTGATGTTGGCTTTACCTTGCAAACCGGGGCGCGTTCATATAAGGAACCAAAAAGCGCGTCGCCTGAGCGGCTGGCTATCAAGGTGACGCTTCTGGTGGTATGGGCGGCTTTGGTTTCCGTGTGGCGTGGTCGCGGTTCCACCCTGCTACGCCAGGTGAGTCAGGGACAGTGCCGGCGTCGACCGACTTTTGAACGATCCCCATGCAGGGTGTAGGCCGCCTGCTTACCACCGTATCGCATCAACACCTTCGGCTGCGCTACGCGCGGCGTCCAATGGTGGCAGACCCACCGACTGCGTTCTACTCCAGCGATTGTTCTTGAGCCCGTGACCGGCGTCGTCGCTGTGCGAGCGCAGCGACGCACTTCCCGGCGCGCGCGCCTCACCCCGGATGATGAGCCGCGCGCAGCGCAGCCGAAGGCGTTGACGCGATGACCCTGTTAGTAGGCGGCCTACGTCCGGCATGGGGATCGTTCAAAAGTGGGCCTTCGCAAGGCACCGCCACTGACTCACCTGGCGTAGCAGGCTCGAACGACTGACCCCATAGAAACGGAAATCACCACCGCCCGAACCACCCACGCCGCCTCCTTGATAAAGGCCAGCCGCAGGCGACGCGCTTTTTGGTTCCTTATATGAACGCGCCCCGGTTTGCAAGGTAAAGCCAACATCAGGCTTGGACAGGATTGGCTGCAGACTTATATCCGGCCTTGCGGTGCAGGCCAGGCCTGCAGGCCCTGATGGATTTCGCCGGGAGTGTCCCTATCTTTTTGCCGTGCTTTGAGCACCAGGAACCAATTGGGCTTGCACTCCCGCGGTCCAACCTGTTTTGCCATCACGCTGACATTACCGTCGCAACCTGTGGACGGGTTCCTTCCTTGCTAGTCCATTGCGTCATTGAAAAAGCACCCGTTTGTGATTGAATTAGGTGCATGGAAAAGATGAACTTGACCGAGTCTGAGCGTGAACAGTTGCAGGCGGCGACTCGGAGCCGCACCGTACGTGCGGCAGATGCGCGTCGAGCAAGGCTGATCCTGCTGCTTGACGAAGGCACATCGCGTGAGGCGATCATGCAACGGCTCGGTTGCGACTCGCGCTTTATCTCGCGATGGTCGAATCGGTTTTTGGCCGAGCGACTGTCCGGCTTGTACGCGCGCCACCCTGGACGAGCGCCGCTGCAGCCGCCCGAGAAACTTGAAGCGCGCGTGCTGAACTACACGCTCAAACGCAAGCCTGCGGATGGGTCCACGCATTGGAGTAGCTACAAGCTTGCGGCGGAATTGGGAGATGTGTCGGTCACGGCCGTGCAGCGCATCTGGCGCAAACATGGCTTGCGCCCGCATCGATTGGACAAGCACATGATCTCCAACGATCCGGACTTCGAGATCAAGGCCGCGGACGTCATCGGCCTGTATCTGAACCCGCCAGCGCATGCAGTGGTGTTCTGCGTGGATGAGAAGACCGCAATTCAGGCCCTGGATCGCAAGGACCGGATGTTGCCGCTGTCGCCAGGGCGCGCCGAGAGTCACGGCTTTGAATACAAACGTAACGGCACGCTCAGCCTGTTCGCCGCACTCAATACGACAAATGGGCAGGTGATCGGCAAGACCGCACCACGCCATACCAGCGAGCAATTCGTGGCGTTCCTGACTGACGTTGTCGCCAGTCAAGGGCCGGAGCAGGAAATCCACTTGATCTGCGATAACGTCAGCAGCCACAAGACGGATCTCGTACGTACCTTCCTCAGTGAGCATCCCAACGTCCGATTGCACTACACGCCGACTTACACGTCTTGGCTCAATCAAGTGGAGAACTGGTTCGCGCGCATTCAGCGCGATGTCATCGCACGTGGGATCTTCACCTCGGTGAATGATCTGGCTCGCAAGCTCATGCGCTATATCCGTCAACACAACAAGGATCCCAAGCCAATCAAGTGGAAGTACGACGATTCATCGCGACGAATTCGTCCGGTGCCATTTCAATGACGCAATGGACTAGCTCTGCCTGCCGTTAGGCAGGCCTGACCGAGACATAGTCTCGGTCATAGGTTCGGTCGTGGGCCAACAGGGCCCAGATGGTACGCACCGTCTTGTTGGCCAGGGCAACAGCCGCGACGTTTTTCGGCCGTCGCTGTGCGAGCATCAGGCTCCAGCCGGGCTGGTTCTTTCTGCGCAGATGACTCAGCACGACCCGAGCGCCGTGAATCAGCAAGGTGCGCAGGTAGGGGTCGCCGCGTTTGCTGATGCCACCGAGCCAGACCTTGCCGCCGGTGCCGGTCTGTTTGGGCACCAGGCCAAGATAAGCCGCCAGTTGGCGCCCGGACTTGAAGGTGTGCGCGTCGCCAATGGTGGCGACCATGGCCGTGGCGGTAAGCATGCCGATGCCGGGAATGGCCAAAATCGTTTTGCAGGCCCGATTCTGCCGACCCCAGGCATCAATGCGTTGATCCAGGCGAGCTATCTCTTGATCGAGCCGTTCGATGCTTTGCAATTGTTCGCGCACGAACTCGAACAGCAAGGGCGGCACGTTCTGTTCGAGTTCGTCCATTCGTTGCACGATTTCCTGCAGGCCAGCTCGCAGCCCGGGACGGATCGGGATCCCGAACTCAAACAACGTGCCGCGCAGCTGGTTGACCAGCATAGTGCGCATTTTCACGCGCAGTTGGCGCATGGCGTGCAGGCCAAGTACGCACTGTTGGGACTCGGTCTTTAGGGCCACAATCGGCATGCCCGGCTGCTGGGCTGCAGTCCAGATAGCCTTGGCATCGGCCGCATCGGTCTTGTTCGTCTGCACGAACGGTCGCACGTACCTGGCGTGCAGCAGCACCGGCTCATGGCCCAAGGCTTGCAGTTGGCGGGCCCACCAGTGCGCGCTGCCACATGCTTCGAGCGCGATACGTCCGGGCTCGCGATTCGCGAGGAACTCCAGCAGCTTGGGCCGGCTGAAGCGGCGGTTGAAACACTTGCCCGAAGGCTCGACCCAATAGAGCTGGAAGACAGTCTTTGCAATGTCCAGACCGTAAGTCGTAGTATTCATCTCGGGTCCCTCCATCCTCGCGTGGTTGGTAACACTCCCACTCTGGCACATCGATGCCGTTTCGTGATGGGGGGACCCGCCTACCCCTGTCACGTTTCCCCGGATGCACAGCTGAACTACCGGCGCCTTTGATCGGGCCGGGGCGCGTTCATTCCATCTTTTTGTCGCTCGGACAAAAAGGGACCCGCCCAGGAGGGCGGAACCCAGCGGTTCAACAGCGACAACATGTCACCAGCAGCGACCAGCCCGTCGAGCATCGACCAGATGCAATTCCCAGCCAACTCTCACCGCCCGAGAGAGCCCGTGTCCTCGAAGAATATATCTGAACGCCATTACTCAGTCAGCACACCTTTGAATGAGCTGCGTAATCGCAGGCAGAATGGATTGCTGGAACCCCTGGCCGGCGAACGTACCGTAGTGACCCACGCCGTCAACGACCAAATGTTCCTTCCGGTCGGCGGCAAGGCCCGCGCAGAGCGCGTGAGCCGCTTCGGTCTGGCCGCGGCCAGTGATGTCATCCTCGCCGCCTTCAATGGTCAGCAGTGAAACGTTCGTAATCGCCTCGGGGTAGACACGGCGCTGGCCGACTTCCATGCAGCCGCGGCACAGGTGATGCTCCAGGAAAACCTTCTGGATGGTTTCGAGGTAGTACTCGGCCGGCACGTCGAGCACGGCGTTGTACTCGTCATAGAACTTGCGATGCCTGGCAGCCTCGTTCTGCCTGCCGTCGACCAGGTGACGGTAAAAGTCAAGGTGCGCACCGGCGTGGCGTGCGACGTTCATCGATACGAAGCCTGCAAGCTGAAGGAAGCCCGGATAAACCTGGCGTCCTTTTCCCGGGTAGCCGGTGGGTACCCGTTCGATGACGTTCGCCTCGAACCATGGCAGCGAATATTTCTGCGCGAACTGGTTGACCGCCGTCGGGCTTACACGGGTATCGATCGGCGCGGCGATGAGGGTCATGGAGCGGGGCTGGGCCTGCTCGCTGTCTTCGGCCATCTGGGCGACCGCACAAAGCACCGGGACCCCCGGCTGACACACCGCCACGATATGCGTGCCGGCGCCGAGGTATCGCAAGAACTTTTTCAGGTAATCGACATAGCAGCCAAGATCGAAGTAGCCGGCGTCAAGCGGGACAAGACGCGCATCGGCCCAGTCGGTGATGTAGACATCGTGCTCGGGCAGCAATGCTTCGACCGTTGGGCGCAGCAGGGTGGCGTAGTGGCCCGAGAGCGGAGCCACGAGCAGCACCCGCGGACCCGGACAGGACATGTCTTTCTTGAAATGCAGCAGCCGGCAGAAGGGCTCCTCGATCAGCGCTGTCTCGGTGACGACCACCCGTTGCCCGTGGATGATGACTTCGTCGATCGCAAAGCCAGGTTTTCCATAGGTCTTGGTAAGCCGGGTGAACAACTCAAGTGCGGCGTCGGCCTCTCGGATCCCCGGAAGCCAGGCGACCGAGTCGCCCCAGAAATTGACTGCACGATAACCTGCATGGATCATCGCCCCGAGCGGTTCGAGGGACTGCAGCGTGAGTTCCCGCAGAGCATAGAGCGCCATTGAAATTCCCGCCTTATTAATAGTGTTGATGCGTTGTTTTGAGGCCGGAACTGGCAAACCGACAGAAACCAGTGCCCCTTCCCTGCGCTGCGCGATGATGGCTTCAGCCCATATAACGCGCTCGACAACGGCAGGGCCGACTTCGCGCAATGTGGGTGGGCGGGCAGCAGGCTTCTGCCGCGGGTCCGTCAGTGGGAAGGTGGCGCTGGTGCACCGGGAAGTGCTGTGCGCGGCTCAGGTGTCTGCGATGTCGAATTGACTGACTGCGGGAAGCGTCGGCCTTGCCTTTGCGGCTGGCGCGGCCGTTGCGGCCGGACAGATGCGCACGGTCCAGGTTGCACGCGAATCGGCTGGAATGTTGCATGACCTCCCCCCACTCAAAGCCACCAACATTGCGTCACAATGCCAGCGAAACATCATGGATTTAAGTTACGCGATTTACATTAGGTAACATATTCGATCTAACCCTGCTGCAACGCTTTGCATACGTTCTTCGCAACGAAAGTGACTGAGATGGTCAACCTGATGCGGATGTCGGGTTAGGTGCTGGCGCGATGTGATCTTCTCTTGGTAGTGCCCCGAACGCAGCCGGGCCATCTGCTGGGCTAGTTGTAAATCTTTGCAAGTTTCGCGAACGGGCTTGCAATCTTGCTTGTGATGCCGGGTCCGCGCCGCTTCGCTGCTGGGCACGGCCAGACGGGGAAGGCATGGCAACGCTGGCGTTTTGCGCAGCCGAACGGCCGAGATGACTCCGCAAGCCGCCTGCCGGCTAACCCCTTCCCGGCCAACTGCCGTCACTCAGCCTTTACGTTTCCTTCTGCCGTTCGCTTGCCGCCAACGTCTTCCTGGCAGATGAAAGTCGCCTGGGGAGAACGCTGATTTCACCGCATAGAGCCGTTCGCAAATACCGAAACGGGTTCGTGAGGCACTTTGCATTCGGAATTTGGCGGCCTAATGTTGGACTATGCTGCGGGCAGACGAGGGAGGCAGTCATGAGCATGGTCTCAATAGAACCCGGCAGCTATCAGTTTGCGCCGCCGCAAAACGCCGCTGAAGTCATCGCGCTGATCAGGACGCACGCGATCCAGGTGGTTGACCTCAGGTTCACCGACTTGCCCGGCGTGTGGCAGCACTTCTCGATCACGCTGCCGGAAGTCAACGACGATCTGTTCTCGACCGGCATCGGTTTCGACGGATCTTCGATTCGTGGATTCCAGGAAATTCACGAGTCCGACATGCTGGTCAGGCCTGACCCGGCCACAGCCTTCATCGATCCGTTTTGCGCAGCACCAACGCTGGCGCTGATCTGCGACGTGCTGGACCCCGTCCTGCACCAGCCGTATTCGCGCGATCCGCGCCACATCGCACGCAAGGCGGAGCAGTACCTGCAGCAATCTGGTCTTGCCACGGTTTGCTACCTTGGCCCCGAACTGGAGTTCTTTATTTTCGATTCCATTCGCTTCGGCCAGGACCAGCACTCGGGCTACTACCATGTTGAATCCGCCGAAGGCGAATGGACTTCGGGCCGTGACGAAGGCGCGTACGGTGGAGGCAATCTTGGCTACAAGCAGGGCTACAAGGGCGGATACTTTCCCGTGCCGCCAAGCGATACCCTGCAGGACATCCGCTCCGAAATCGTACTCGCGCTGATGCAGGCCGGCATCCAGGTCGAGGTGCATCACCATGAGGTGGCCACGGCGGGCCAGAATGAGATCGACATGCGCTTTGCGCCACTGACGCGGATGGCAGACAACGTCATGATGTACAAGTACATCTGCAAGAACGTAGCGCGCCGCCACGGCAAGGTCGCCACCTTCATGCCCAAGCCCCTGTTCGGCGACAACGCGAGCGGCATGCATTGCCACCAGAGCCTCTGGCGCGGCGGCGAGAACCTCTTCTACGACGCGAACGGTTGGGCGCAGACGTCCCAGATGTGCCGCTGGTACATAGGCGGCTTGCTCAGGCACGCTCCCGCCCTGATGGCGTTCTGCGCACCGAGTACCAACTCCTATAAGCGACTGGTGCCTGGCTACGAGGCGCCTGTCAACCTGGCGATGTCGCAGCGCAACCGATCCGCCGCAGCCAGGATTCCAATGGTTTCGGATTCCCCAAGCGCCAGGCGCGTTGAATTTCGCTGCCCTGACCCGTCCGCCAATGCCTACCTCGCCTTCTCGGCAATGCTGCTCGCCGGCCTTGACGGCATTGAAAACCAGACGGACCCCGGCGCCCCGGTCGACAAGAACATCTATGAGCTGCCTCCGGAGGAAGCCGCCGGCATCCGGCAGGTCCCAGGTTCCCTCGAAGAGTCGCTGGCCGCCCTGGAATCCGACTCCGCGTTCCTGCGAAAAGGAGATGTCTTCACTGAAGACCTGATCAGGACCTGGATCGACTACAAGCGCACGCACGAGATCGATACCTTGAAGTTGCGGCCACACCCGTGGGAGTTCCACCTCTACTTCGACATCTGACGCTCGGCCAGTTCGGCCGCTCGGCTCCAAACCGCCGGATGACAGGCGCCCTCAACGCCAGCTGACCGCCTCGCACACCGGCAGCCGGAACACAAACTCGCTGCCGCCACCGCGCCGCGCGTGGACCTGCAGCGTGCCGCCATGCGCCTCGATGATGGAGCGGCAGATGGCGAGCCCCATGCCCATGCCGTCCTCCTTGGTGGTGAAGAAGGGCTCGAACAACTGGCCCAGCACCTCGTCGGGAATGCCGGAGCCCTGATCCTGCACGCTGACGACGACGGCGTCCTGCTCGCGGTAGGAGGTCACGATCAGCTCGCGCCGCTCGACCGGTGTCTGTGCCATGGCGTCGAGTGCGTTGGTGACCAGGTTCAGCACCACCTGCTGCAGCTGGATACGATCGGCTTCCACCACGGCAGAACCGGCAGCCAGGCGCGTGACGACCTTGACGTTGTGCTCGTCGATCTCCATGCGCACCATGCCGAGCACCTCGCGCACCACATCGTCGGGGTGCAGCGGCGCGAGCACCGCCGGTGCCTGCTTGGCCAGCGCGCGCAGGGCGCGGATGATGTCGGCGGCGCGCAGGGCGTTCTGCCTGATGTCGGTGAACCCGTCCAGCGCCTCGGGGATGTCCGGCTGCGGGCGGTTCAGCCAGCGCAGGCTGGCATCCACGGTGGCCACGATGGCGGTCAGCGGCTGGTTCACTTCATGGGCGATCGAGGCCGCGAGGCTGCCCATCACTGTGAGATGCGAGGTACGGGCCAGCTCCGAGCGCGCCGTGCGCAGGCTCATCTCGGCCGCGACGCGGCGGTTGTTCTCGTCGATCAGCTGTTCGTACAGGCGTGCCGTCTCCAGCGAAATCGCGACCTGCGGGGCCAGCACCTCGAGCTCGGCGATGCGGGTGGCGTCGAACACGCCCGGGGCCAGGTTGTTCTCCAGGTAGAACACGCCGATCAGGCTGCCGCCGCGCACCAGCGGCAGGCACAGCACGGAACGCAAGCGGCCGGGGATGGCCGCCTTGGTGCGGATCGAAGGCGCATCGACCATGGCATCGTCCAGCGCCAGCGTCTGCCGGGTGCGCAGCACGCTGTTGAGCACCGCCAGCGGCAGGGCCTGCTCGCTGGGCACCGCCGCGCCCAGGGTCACCGCCACGTTGCCGTCGACCACGCGCCCGGAGGCTTCGATCATGGGCTGTTCGCCGCGCATCAGCAGCAGCAGCCCGTACTGGGCGCCGGCATGGATGACGACATTGGTCATCAGGGTCTCGATCAGCCGGTCCATCACGATCTCGCTGGACATGGCCCGGGCGGCCTTCATGCCCAGCTCCCAGCGCGCCGCCGTGCGCTTGCTGTCCGCGGTGCCGGCGTACGCATCGCCCGCTGCCGGCTCGTCCAGCGCCGGATAGCGCTCGGTCAGCAGCATGGCCTTGTGATCGGCGCCCCAGCGGCGATAGCCGGCACGCGCCAGGCGCAGGTGCTGCGCGGCCGCGGTCCGCAGGCCACCGGCTGCGCACAGCATGCCGGCAAGCTCGTGCGCAAGCGCCTGTTCGTGGACGAATCCCGCCGCGGCCGCCGCATTGGCCGCTTGCTCATAGCAGGCCAGCGCCTGCAGCGAGTCGCCGCGCAGGCGGGACATTTCCGCGTCGATCAGCCACAGCTTGCCCTGGAAGGTCAGCGGGTTCAGCGCGGCCCAGCGCGCGAAGCAGGCGCGATGGCGATCCAGGGCGGCCATGATGTTGTCGCGGTCTGACGCGGCGTCGGCCGAGTGCGCCAGCGCGATGGCAAGATACAGCCGGCAATCCGCCACGTTGATGTGGGCCGGCGCCGACCAGATCAATGCCTCGGCCTGCCTCAGGCTGCGCACCGCGTTGTCCCATTCCTGCCGGAACGCCGACGCCATGCCATCGTAGAGCCAGATCCAGAACTTCGTCGGCAGCGAGTTGCTGCGGTCGAGCCGCCGTGCCGCGGTCATCTGGCGGCTGGCTTCGCCCTGCGGTTCGGCCGCGTTGGCCTGATCGCCGACACGCAACCGGTGCAGGAAATGATGCTGCGAATAGAGAATCAGCTCGATATCCTGGTACTGGATCAGCCGGGTCAGCGCCAGGCCGCGGCCGATCTCTTCCTCCACCAGCCGCAGGTGCTCGCCCATGGCGAGCAGGTCGGACGCAATATGGTTGCAGGCATAGCAGGCCATGCCGATGTCGCCCGAGGCCCGGCCCAGCGTGACCGCGCGCTGCGCCTGCGCCAGCGCGTAGGAGAGCGGCCGGGTCCATGCGCTGACCTGGTCGAGCGCCACCAGCGTGGCGATGCGCTCGGCCTCATAGCCATGCCGGTCGATCAGGTCCATGGCCGCCAGCGCATAGCCGAGCCCGTCCTCGTATTCCTCGTACAGGCTGGCGATAAAGACGCCGAACCAGGACAAGCCGTAAGGCGCCTCGGGCGTGGCGCCATGCTCCAGCGTCAGCTCCACCATCTTGGCGACGTGCAGGAAGCTGATGCCGTCACGCACGAACAACGAAGAGATCAGCGTGGACAGCAGGCCCATGATGGTCTGGACGCGCTGATCGTCGGTGGCCGGCAGCGTCCCCAGGCTCCCGATCGGACGCGTGCCCAGCGCCACCCTGACCGCGTCATAGGCCTCGCGCATGCGCGCCGGCGTGGGCCCGCGCTCCAGGCGGATATCGAGCAGCGCCAGGCCGGACAGCGCGGCGTTGATTGCGCCCTCATAGTCGGAGCGCACCGTCTGCAGGCTGGCCTTCAGGCGATGCACGGCGGCCTTGTCTGTTGCGGGCAGATCACGCATGAGCAGGGCGTCGATCTCGTGCGATGCGTGGTCCAGCCGGGCCTGCGCCAGCAGGCATTCGCAGCGCAGCAGGCTGGCGGCGTAGGCCAGCGCGTAGTGCGACGACCACCATGACGGCTGCATCAGCGCGAACGCCGCCTCCATGTAGCGCGTCGCCTGGGCAATCGCCGCACTGCGCTTGGCCCGCCGCACCGCCACCAGCAGCACCTGCACGAACCCGACGCGCTCCGGCTCTGACAAGGCATGGCCGGCGGCGCGCTCGATCTGGTTGCTGATCTCGAAGGCATGTTCCGCCAGTTGGCCGTGCCAGTGCCCGATCATGATGCCGGCGATGCGGGCATGTGCGGCCGGGCGGGCCTGCGGCTCGATCATGGCATACGCCGACTCCAGCACGCGGTCATGCTGGAAGGCGTAGCCGTGCGGCACGGGTACCAGCAGCCCCGCCTCGACGAAGGGGCGCAGCCGCTGCCTGACCTGCAGCGGGTTGAGCTGCGCCACACTCGCCAGCAGGGCTTCGTCGCAGCGGATGCCGACGCAGGCGAGCTGCTGCAGCAGTGCCGTGCCCGCCCCGGGCAGCCGGGCAAAGCGCCGGGTCATCAGGTCGACCACGCTGTCGGTGTAATGGTGATGCGCGACGTCGGCCTCGCTCCAGTCCCAGCCCGCGGTGTCGCCCTGGTAGTTCAGCACGCCATCGTCGACCAGCGTGCGCAACAGCTGGTACGAAAAGAACGGGTTGCCCCCGGTCTTGGCATGCACGGCGCGCGCGAGCGCCTCCACGCGCGGCGCCGGCTCATTGAGGGCGGCCGCTACCAGCTCGGTCAGTTCGTGCACGGCAAGCGGCATGACGGCGATGCGCGTCACCGGCAGTGCGCCGGAGCGGTTGGCATGCAGCAGCCACGAGAAGCGCTGCTCGACATCGTGGCCATGATCGCGGTAGGCAGCGATCAGCAGGATATTGCCCGGCCGCTGCGTGGTGAAGGCTTCCAGCAGGGCGATGGTCGAAGCATCGGCCCATTGCAGGTCGTCCACGAACAGCACCAGCGGCAGCCCCTGCGCCGCGAACGCGGCGAAGGTGGCCAGCATGGCGGCCTCCGCCCGGGCCTGCGCCTGCGGGGCGGGCACGTCAGACAAGGGGGCGGTGCGGCCCAGCACCAGTTCGGCCTCGGGCACCAGTTCGGCAATCGCCTTGCCCTGGCCCGCCAGCGCGCCAAGCCAGCGCTCCCGCACCGGCGCCAGCACGGCTTCCTGCTCGCCGAGCAGGGTCAGTGTCAAGGCGCGGATCATCTGCGCGACCGGCGCGTAGGGGATGTCGAGCTGCAGCTGGTCGCTCTTGCCGGTGGCAAAGCGCATGCCCTGCCCTGCCGCCCGGCACGACAGCCAGCCCGCCAGCGCGGACTTGCCGGTGCCGGCGGCGCCAGCGATCAGCATCAGCTCGGAGATGCCGCTCTGGCTGACGCGCGCCAACGCATCGGCAAGCAGCACGGTTTCGCGCTCGCGCCCGAAGAGCTGACCGGACATATTCAGCGTGGAGGTGGCCCCTGCGGCATCGAGTTCGAACGGCGTGATCCCGCCGTGCCCGATCCAGTCCGCCTGGCAACGCATCAGGTCAGCCATCAGCGATGCGGCGCCGGCGTAGCGGTCGGCGGGATCCTTGGCCATCAGCCTGAGCACGATCGCGCCCAGCAAGGCCGGAATGCCGGGCTCGCGCACTTGCGGCGGCACCGGCTCGATGGCGAGGTGAGCATGCTGCCATGCCGCAGGCGAGTCGGCGGCGAGCGGCAGTGCGCCGGTCAGCATTTCGTACAGCGTGACGCCGAGCGAATAGAGGTCGGAGCGGGCGCCTGTGCGCGCCTGGTCACGGCGAGCGACTTCGGGCGACTGGTATGGCAGTGCCGCCGTGCCCGGCCGAGGGACGACGGCCGGCATGGCACCCAGCGCCGTGGCGTAGCCAAGGCCGGTCAGGCGCACCTTGCCGCTGTCGTCGGCCAGCAGATTGGGCGGGCGGATGTCGCCATGCAGCAGGCCGTGCGCATGCGACGCCGCGAGCGCACGCGCGGCGCCAATGGCAAGCTCGAGAAAGCGGGCGAGCGGCATGGGGCGGCCCGTCAGGGCGGCGCCAAGCGTCGCAGACGCCTCGGCGCCGTACACCAGCACCATCTGCTCCGGCGTGCGCAGCGTGGCCACCGGCACCGCGGCCCAGTCCGCCTGCATCCGCGCGCCCAGCCGGGCTTCGTTCTGGAGCTGCTCGCACGCGCCCGCCGCGGACAGCAGCGCACGCCTGGCAAAGCGGCGGGTCTGCGTGACCGGGTCGAACAGGTCGAGGTAGCTGACGCCGTCTGACGCGTGCAGCGTGGTCTGCTCGGACCGCATCAGCCAGGCGTTGTCGAAGGCCGGCTCTGTTGCTCGCTGCGGTCGGTTGCCGGACGCCATGGTGCAGGCCGGGCGGCTTTAGCCGCCGACCTTGCAGATGCCGAGTTGCTGCGCCATCAGCACCAGTTCCGCAAAAGTGCGCGCCTTCATCTTGCGCATGGCCTGCCCGCGGTGGATCTTCACCGTGACTTCGCTGATGCCGATGTCGCCGGCGATCTGCTTGTTCATCAACCCCGATACCGCCAGGCCCATGACTTCGGCTTCGCGCGGCGTCAGCGTCTGGTAACTGGCCCGCAGCGCTTCCACCTGGCGCAGGCCCAGGCGGCGCTGCCGGTCCTTCTCCAGCGCCGCGCCCACGGCGTCGAGCAGGTCCTGGTCGCGGAACGGCTTGGGCATGAAGTCTTCGGCACCCGCCTTCATCGCGGCGACGGTCATGGCGATATCGCCGTACCCGGTCATGAAGATGATCGGGATGTGGATGCCCAGCTGGGCCAGGCGGGTCTGCAGGTCCAGCCCGCTCGGGCCGCGCAGCCTGACATCGAGTACCAGGCAGCATGGCGCGTCAGGCAGCGTGAATGCCAGCAGTTCCGCGGCCGAGCCAAACAAGGCCACGTTCATGCCGACCGAGCGGAAGAGGTTGCCCAATGCGCGGCGCAGCGCGGCATCGTCGTCGACTACCAGCACCATCGCGTCATCGCTCGCACTGGCGTCGGCAGGCTCCAGGCTTGGGGATGTCACGGTCGGATCTCCAGTGCGCTCGAAAGGTGAAGCGGATTATAACCAGCCGGCGCGTCACCGCAACGAAGCGCTTTGAGCACAGCAGTGATTCACTGGCCACTCATACCAATGTGTTAGTCGGAGGTGCGCGCCCCCGCATTTGCGCCACACGCCACCACAGCACATCAGCCGCGCGCCCGCCGCACCACGCACGGGCATCCAGGGCGGGCCAACTAATACGAACATACGATTGGCCGCGGGCCCTCTCGCCGACTACTCTTCCATCGGCAGCGCCACGGTCATACCCCCGCCCCCAGCGCCCGCCCCTCCGCCCCCGCGCGTCGCGGCCTTGCAGCCAAGCAAGGCCCGCGCCAGCGCTCAACCCTGTTCCAAGGTACGACATCATGTCCAATCCGAAGCTCGAAGTCCTCACTCCGCAAAACAGCCAGCTGATCATCATCGACCACCAGCCGCAGATGGCGTTCGGCGTCCAGTCGATGGACCGCCAGGCGATGAAGAACAATGTAGTCGGCCTGGCCAAGGCGGCAAAGATCTTCAATATCCCGACGACCATCACCACCGTCGAGAGCGAGTCGTTCTCGGGCTTCACCTATCCGGAACTGCTCGACGTGTTCCCGGACCAGAAGACGCTGGAGCGCACCTCGATGAACTCGTGGGACGACCAGAAGGTGCGCGATGCGCTCAAGGCCAACGGCCGCAACAAGGTGATCGTGGCCGGCCTGTGGACCGAGGTCTGCAACACCACCTTCGCGCTGTGCGCGATGCTCGAAGGCAACTACGAGATCTATATGGTCGCGGATGCTTCGGGCGGCACCAGCAAGGAAGCGCATGACTACGCGATGCAGCGCATGGTCCAGGCCGGCGCCGTGCCGGTGACCTGGCAGCAGGTGCTGCTGGAATGGCAGCGCGACTGGGCCCACCGCGACACCTATGACGCCGTGATGAAGCTGGTCAAGGAGCATTCCGGCGCATACGGCATGGGCGTCGATTATGCCTACACCATGGTCCACAAGGCCCCGCAACGCACGGCCACGCCGCACGAGTCGGTCGCACCGGTACCGGCCCGCTGAGCTGGCGTTCGGCCCGATCGTTACCTCTCACTTCGGACAAGGCCTCCTATGAACTTCATCACCACCAAAGACGGTACCCGGATCTTCTACAAAGACTGGGGCTCGGGACGCCCGGTCGTGTTCTCGCACGGCTGGCCGCTCAATGCCGACGCCTGGGATGCGCAGATGCTGTTCCTGGTGCAGCAAGGCTTCCGCGTGATCGCCCATGATCGCCGCGGCCACGGCCGCTCTGACCAGCCCGCGCAGGGCAACGACATGGACACCTACGCGGACGATCTGGCCGCGCTGCTGGACGCACTGGACCTGCAGGACGCGACGCTGGTCGGCCATTCCACCGGCGGCGGCGAAGTCGCACACTACATCGGCCGCCACGGCACCAGGCGCGTGGCCAAGGCGGTGCTGATCGGCGCGGTGCCGCCGGTGATGCTCAAGACCACGGCCTACCCCAACGGGCTGCCGATGGACGTGTTCGACGGCATCCGCAAGGGCGTGACCGAGAATCGCTCGCAGTTCTACAAGGACCTGGCGACGCCGTTCTTCGGCTTCAACCGTCCGGATGCGAAGGTCTCGCAGGGCACCATCGACGCGTTCTGGGCGCAGGGCATGGCCGGCGGCATCCTCGGCCAGTACGCCTGCATCAAGGAGTTCTCGGAGGTGGACTACACCGAGGACCTGAAGAAGATCGACGTGCCCACGCTGATCCTGCATGGCGATGACGACCAGATCGTGCCGATCGACAACTCGGCGCGTCTCTCCGCCGAGATCGTCGAACAGGCCACGCTCAAGGTCTACCCGGGCGCCTCGCACGGCATGTGCGTCATCAACGCCGACCAGGTCAATGCCGACCTGCTGGCCTTCCTGAACGCATAAGCCTTATGTCAGTTACCCGCCGGCAATTCATTGCCTCCGCCGCCGCGCTTGGCGCGGCGCCGTTCTCGGAGTCCTTCGCCATGTCACCCAGCACCCCACCCGACCTCATCCTTGTCAACGGCAAGTTCGCCACGCTCGACAAAGCCAATCCGCAGGCGGACGCCGTTGCCGTCCGCGACGGCCGCTTTGTCGGCGTCGGCACGCGCCAGGACATCATGAAGCTTGCCGGTGCGCAGACGAAGGTCGTCGACCTGAATGGCCGGCGGGCCATCCCCGGGCTGATCGACAGCCATATGCATATCATCCGCGGCGGCCTGAACTACAACATGGAGCTGCGCTGGGACGGCGTGCGCTCGCTGGCCGACGCCATGCGCATGCTCAAGGACCAGGTCGCCCGTACCCCCGCCCCGCAGTGGGTGCGCGTGGTCGGTGGCTTCACCGAGCACCAGTTCGCCGAAAAGCGCCTGCCCACCGTCGAGGAACTGAACGCCGTGGCGCCCGATACGCCGGTGTTCATCCTGCACCTGTACGACCGCGCGATTCTCAACGGCGCCGCGCTGCGCGCCGTGGGCTACACCAAGGACACGCCGAACCCGCCGGGCGGCGAGATCCTGCGCGATGCGCGCGGCAACCCCACCGGCCTGCTGCTGGCCAAGCCCAACGCCACCATCCTCTACGCCACGCTGGCCAAGGGCCCGAAGCTGCCGCCCGAGTACCAGAAGAACTCCACGCGCCATTTCATGCGCGAAGTCAACCGGCTGGGCGTGACCGGCGTGATCGACGCGGGCGGCGGCTACCAGAACTATCCCGAGGACTACAGCATCATCGAGGAGCTGCACAAGGAAAGTCAGCTCACGGTGCGGCTGGCCTACAACCTGTTCACACAGAAGCCCAAGGAAGAACTCAGCGACTTCAAGACCTGGACCTCCAAGGTGAAGCCCGGCCAGGGCGACGACCTCTATCGCCACAACGGCGCTGGCGAGATGCTTGTCTACACCGCAGCGGACTTCGAGGACTTCCGCGTCGAGCGCCCCGACATGGCGCCGTCGATGGAGGCCGACCTGGAGCCGGTGATCCGCCTGCTGGCCGAGAAGCGCTGGCCGTGGCGCCTGCATGCCACCTATGACCAGACCATCACGCGCGCGCTCGACGTCTACGAGAAGGTCGCCAAGGACATTCCGTTCGACGGCCTGAACTGGTTCTTCGATCACGCCGAGACCATCTCCGACCGCAATATCGACCGCATCGCCGCGCTCGGTGGCGGCATCGCGGTGCAGCACCGCATGGCGTATCAGGGCGAGTACTTCGTCGAACGCTATGGCGCACGCGCCGCCGAGGCGACGCCGCCGGTCAAGAAGATGCTGGAGAAGGGCGTCAAGGTCGGCGCCGGCACCGATGCGACGCGCGTGGCCTCGTACAACCCGTGGGTGTCGCTGTACTGGCTGACCACCGGCAAGACCGTGGGCGGCATGTCGATGTACCCACAGGCCAACCTGCTCGATCGCGAGACCGCGCTGCGGCTGTGGACCGAGGCCAATACCTGGTTCTCGTCCGAAGTCGGCAAGAAGGGCCAGATCAAGGTGGGCCAGCTCGCCGACCTGGCGGTGCTGTCCGCCGACTACTTCAGCGTGCCGGGCGACGAGATCCAGGACATCACCTCGGTGATGACCATCCTCGGCGGCAAGGTGGTCTATGGCGATGGCGACTTCAGCAAGCTCTCGCCCCAGATCCCGCCCGCCATGCCGGACTGGTCGCCGGTGCGGCACGTGGGCGGCTACCAGCCGCGGCCACAGCCCCGTACGCTGGCGCTGAACACCGCTTGCGGTTGCGCCAGCTCGTGCGGCGTACACGGTCATGCGCATGCCAAGGCCTGGACCTCGAGCGTGCCCACCTCGGACGAGAGTTCGTTCTGGGGCGCGCTTGGCTGCTCCTGCTGGGCGTTCTGAGCCTCAACCCCATACAGAGCGACATGGAGACCGGCCATGCCTGAACCGACTACCTCGCTGACGCCGGCCTCCGCCGGTGGCACCGCCCATCTGCTGCCCGGCTGGTTGCGCTGGCTCGCGCTGCTGCTGCTCTGCGCGGCCTACCTGCAGGGCGGGCTGGTCAAGCTGGCCGATTTCCCCGGCGCGATCGCGGAGATGCAGCACTTCGGCCTGTCGCCGGCGGCGCCGATGGCGATTGCGACCATCGTGCTGGAGCTCGGCGCCTGCGCCATGATCCTGCTCGGCTGGCATCGCTGGCTCGGCGCGCTGGCGCTAGCGGCCTTCACGCTGGCGGCCACGTTTGTCGCCAACCGCTTCTGGCAGGCGCCGCCCGATGCCCGCTTCATGATGGCCAATGCCTTCTTCGAGCATCTTGGCCTGGTCGGCGGCTTCCTGCTGGTGGCGTGGCATGACCTGCGCGAACGCGCGGAACGCAAGAAACTTACCCAAAGGGACAGGTGACCGGCATGGCAGAGCAAGCAATCCGCCCTTCGCCCGCGCCCGCCGGCGGCGGCACCTTCGCGCCGCTGGCGCAGGCCACCTTCGCGGTGCTGTGGGCCGCGACGATCCTCGGCAATATCGGCAGCTTCATGCGCGACGTCGCCAGCGCCTGGCTGGCCACCGACCTGTCCACTTCACCGGCCGCGGTCGCCACGATCCAGGCCGCTGCGACACTGCCGGTCTTCCTGCTCGCGATCCCCGCCGGCGTGCTGTCCGACATCCTGGACCGGCGCCGCTTCCTGATCGCGGTGCAGGTCGGGCTGGCCATGGTCAGCGGCACGCTGATGGTGCTGGCCTGGCGCCAGGCGCTGACCATCGAGATCCTGATCGGCATGGCCTTCCTTGGCGGCATCGGCGCGGCGATGATGGGCCCGACCTGGCAATCGATCGTGCCGGAACTGGTGCCGCAGCAGGAACTCAAGCGCGCTGTCGCGCTGAATGCTCTGGGCGTCAACATTGCGCGCGCGATCGGCCCGGCCGCCGGCGGCCTGCTGCTGGCGGCGTTCGGCGCGGCCACCACGTATGGCGTGGACCTCTTCAGCTATGTCTTCGTGATCGCCGCGCTGCTGTGGTGGAAGCGCCCGGCGCGTCCGGCCGACCCGCTGCGCGAACACTTCCTCGGCGCGTTCCGCGCCGGGCTGCGCTTTACCCGCGCGCACAGCAAGCTGCATATCGTGCTGGCGCGCGCCGCAGTGCACTTCGCCTTCGGCAGCAGCATCTGGGCGCTGTTGCCGCTGGTGGCAAAGCAACTGCTGCACGGCGGCGCCAGCCTCTATGGCGTGCTGCTGGGCGCGGTCGGCCTCGGCGCGATCCTCGGCGCGCTGGTGATGCCGCGGTTGCAACGCAAGCTCGATGCCGACGGGCTGGTGCTGCTGTCGGCCATCGTCACCGCGGTGGTGATGGCCGTGCTCTGCATCGCGCCGCCGGTATGGCTCGCGCTGCCGCTGCTGCTCTTCCTGGGCGCGGCCTGGATCACCGCGCTGACCACGCTCGGCGGCGTGGCGCAGGCGATCCTGCCCAACTGGGTGCGCGGACGCGCGCTGGCGGTCTACCAGATGGTGTTCAACGGCGCGATGGCGGCAGGCAGCCTGGTGTGGGGCTTTGTCGCGCAGGCGCTGGGCACTTCCGGCGGGCTGCTGGTTGCCGCCGGCGGCTTGCTGGTCGCGGCGCTGCTGCTGCATCGCCTGCGGCTGCCGCGCGGCGAGGAAGACCTCGGACCCGCGCAGCACTGGCCCGAACCGGAAGGCGCCAGCGAGATCGCGCATGACCGCGGGCCGGTGATGGTGCTGATCGAGTACTGCGTGCGCGCGGAGGACCGCGATGCCTTCCTGCGCGCGGTGCACAAGCTTTCGGAAGAACGCCTGCGCGACGGCGCCTTCAACTGGGGCGTGATGGAAGACCCGGCCGACCCTGAGCTGCTGACCGAATGGTTCCTGGTCGAGTCGTGGGCCGAGCACCTGCGCCAGCACCGCCGCGTGCCGCACGCCGATGCCGACCTGCAGCGCGAGATCACGCGCTTCCATGCCCGGGAGACGCCGCCGCGTGTGCGGCACCTGCTCGGCGTCGGCCTGCCGGCAGCGCCCTCGTCGCCCCACTGATTCGCAAGTCCCTTCAGGAATCCATCCCATGAAGCTCTACCTCGTCTCCCTGGCCGCCGGCATCCTTGTCGGCATCATCTATGCGCTGATGCAGGTCCGCTCACCGGCACCGCCGGTGGTGGCGCTGATCGGCCTGCTCGGCATGCTGATCGGCGAACAGGTGGTGCCGCCGATCAAGCGCATGCTGGCGGGCGAACCGGTCACTGCCGCGTGGTTCCATGCCGAGTGCATGCCGAAGATCACCGGCACCCCCGGCCCCACGCTGAGCGCTGCCGGCAAGAAGCCCGCCGCGGACGATGCCGCGCACTAAGGCGGCTTCGCGCGCACTGCTCGGCGCCGGCCTTGCGATGCTGTGCGCGCCGGCGCTCGCGGCGAGCAGCGTGACGGTCTATGGCCGCCTGAACACCGCCATCGAATACAGCCGCGCCAGCACCGCCACTGACGGCACCGACCTCGGCAGCGTCGTGCGCCAGACCAACAACCGCTCCGTATTCGGCCTGCGCGGCGAAGAAGAACTGGGCGGGTCACTGAAGGCCGTGTGGCAGATTGAGAGCGCCTTGTCGCTCGACAACGGCCAGGGCCAGATCGCCAGCCGCAACTCGCGCATCGGGCTGCAGGGCAGCTACGGCCTGCTGTTCATGGGCCACTGGCACACGCCTTACACGGAAGCGACGCTGGGGTACGACCCGTACTACCCCACCACGGCCGGCTATATGGCGCTGATCGGCAATGGCTCGGCATCGAGCACGGACAATGTCGAGAACACCAGTTCGTTCGACCGGCGGCAGAAGAACATCCTGCAGTACCGCACGCCGCAATGGGCCGGCATGAGCCTGTGGCTGGGATGGGGGCTGCCCGAGGAGAAGACCACCGTCGCGCGCAATCCCGCGTTGTACTCCGTCGCCGCGGTCTATGAGCGCGGGCCGCTGAATGCGACGCTGGCCTGGGAACGCCACCAGCACTACCAGGCTGCCGGTCGCAACGACGACGCGCTCAAGGCCGGCGTGGCGTGGCAATTGCTCCCCGGCACGCGCATCGCCACGGTGGTCGAGCACCTGCACTACCGCACCGATACCGGCGACCTGCAGCGCAACGCGTACTATGCCTCGCTGGTGCAGCAGCTCGGACCGGGCAGCGTGCGCATCGGCGTGGCCTACGCTGCCAACGGCACCGGATCGTCGGCGGACACCATCGGCTTCTTCCGCAGCGGCGCGCAGACCCATGCCACGCAGTTCACGGTCGGCTATGACTATCCGATGTCGCGGCGCACGGCGCTCTACGCCTATTACAGCCGCATCGACAATGCGCGCAACGCGGTCTACGACTTCGCCATCAACGACCTCGGCATCCGCGCCGGCGCCGATCCGCAGACCTTTGCGCTGGGGCTGCGGCATAATTTCTGATGCGGCTTGTGACCTCCGCCAGCGCGCACTGATACTCAAGGACTTCGCGTGACTGCCACCCCCGTGATTGCCATCGTCGACGACGACGCTGCCGTGCGACACGCCATGGGCCGGCTGGTGCGCTCCTTCGACCTGGCAGTGGAACTCTACGCGGGCGGGCAGGAACTGCTGCAATCCCCCTCGATCGGCGGCATCGCGTGCGTGATCACGGATGTGCAGATGCCGGGCATGAACGGCTTTGCGCTGTGCGAGGCGCTGCGCGCGCGGGGCTTGCATATGCCGGTCATCTTCATGACGGCGTTCGACAAGGAAGGCTATGAGCAGCGTGCCCGCGCGGCGGGCGTGGCCTGCTTTATCGACAAGCCGTTCGAGGATACGGAGATCATCCGGTGTATCGAGCGGGCGCTGGGCGCGCCGGGGGAGAAAATATAAGCAGGTCCCACATCTCGCTGCGAAAGCGCGCTGCCGGCGGCGAACGCACTGCAGCAATCCTTTCCTGATCGGGAAATTCCCGCTTTACCTCCGAAGCGCTTGCCCTCAGCATAGGCAATTCAGGTGCGCAGGCCAGCCAGAGACCGGCCAGCACCTGTCGACAGCATTGCGCACAAAAGAGAGCGACAGGAGACCGGGATGGAGACTTCACGGGCAACGCACCCGCAAGGCGGCATGGCCACTGCCATGCCGTTTTCCCGCTGGAGCGCCTTGCTGAGGGACCGATACGGGCTGGAATGCGACCTTCCCGCCGGAAATCCCTTTGTCTCGGCAGTCGGCATCCAGAGCATGGATGACGTGGATGTGGCGGATGTGCGGATGAGCCCTCAGGTGCTCACGCCCATGCGATCCACGCCCGCCAGTGCCCCGGCGCTTTACGTCAAGCTGGTGGAAAGCGGCGGCATGACGCTGGAGCGCAGAGGGGCCCGCCAGCGCTTCGAAAAGGGAAGCATCGCCGTGGTCGATCCCGCCAGCCCGTTCACGGAGACGATCGACGACCAGACCCACCTGATCGTGGTCTCGTGCCCGCGCACCACCTTGCGGCAACGCGGCATTCGCTGCCAGCTCGACGGCTGGCTGGCGCCGGATCCGCATTTGCCGGATACCCAGGTGATACAAGGCATGATCCGCATGGCAGGCGCGCATGGTCATGCGGTCCGGGAACGGACGCGGGCAAGTATCGCGAACCAGCTGCTGGGCCTGATGGATATTCTTATCGGGGAAGATCACCGTTGCGCCAGGGCCCGGGCGGCTGACGCCACCCGCCTGCGTGTCGACAAATTTCTTGAGCAGCACCTCGGCGACGCGGGGCTGAGTGCGGAGGACATCGCAAACGGTGTGAAGTTGTCCGTGAACTACCTCAACCGGGTCTTCAACGCCGGCAACACCTCGCTGATGCGCTACCTGTGGTCGCAACGGCTTGAACGCGCCCGTCAGATGCTGTCCTCCCCGCAATTTGCGCACCTGAGTATTGGCGAGCTTGCGTGGCGCTGTGGCTTCTCCACGGCCGCGCACTTCAGCCGCCTGTTCCAGCAGCGCTTTGGCATGACGCCTTCGGCGCAGCGCCGCCAGGCCTGCCCGGGCAACCGGATTCCGTGCACCAGCCGCTAGTCCCGGCGGCTTGCACAACCCAGACAAGAGATTCGCACAACGCAGTCAATTTTGCGAACGCAGTTTGATCGATGATCGTTGCTGCTGTGATTCACACCAGAACGATCAAGGAACTGCGATGACTGACACCTCCCTCCTGCTTGGCAAAGACATCTGGCATGCCAGGCTCTATACCGGCGAGTGGCAAGCGGGGACGCTGCCTCCCGCCGAAGTTATCGAGCCCGCGACCGGCGCCCCGCTGGGGCCGCTCGCGCTGGCGGACGCGGAGCTGGTCTGCCGCTCGGCGGCTGACGCCAGCCGCGCCCAGCCCGCCTGGTACGCCATGCCCTATGAAGCCCGTGCCAAGGTGTTGCGTACGGCCGCTGTCCTGGCCGAAGCCCATTTCGAAGAACTGGTCGACTGGCTGGTGAAGGAAAGCGGATCGACGCGGAACAAGGCGGCCTTCGAAGCGTCGGTCACGATCAAGCTGCTGCACGAATGCAGCGGCCTGCCTTCGCGCAGCCAGGGCGAGGTGCTGCCTTCCACGCCCGGACGGCTCAGCCTTGCGCGCCGCAGGCCGCTTGGTGTGATCGGGGTAATCTCGCCGTTCAACTTCCCCTTGTATCTCGCCATGCGGGCGGTGGCACCGGCCCTGGCCATGGGCAATGCCGTGGTGCTCAAGCCGGATCCGCGCACCGCCGTCTGCGGCGGGCTGGTGATCGCGCGCCTGTTCGAACTGGCCGGCGTGCCCAGGGGCGTGCTCCATGTGCTGCCCGGCGGCGCGGATGCCGGCGCAGCGCTGACCAGCGCCCCGCATGTCGCCATGATCCAGTTCACCGGCTCGACCGGCGCCGGACGCAAGGTCGGCGAGGCCGCCGCGCGCAACCTCAAGAAGGCCTCGCTCGAACTGGGTGGCAAGAACTCGCTGATCGTGCTCGACGACGCGGACCTCGATATCGCTGTGGCAAATGCCGCCTGGGGCGCCTACCTGCACCAGGGCCAGATCTGCATGGCGACCGGACGGATCCTGGTCCAGCGCCCCATCTACGCCCGCTTCCTGGACCGGCTGGTGGCGAAGGCCAAGACCCTGGCTGCCGGCGACCCCGCACGTTCGGATGCCGCGCTGGGGCCGCTGATCAACGCACAACAGCGGGATCATGCCTACCGGATCGTGCAGGCGGCGCAACAGGCCGGCGCCACGCTGGAAGCCGGGGGCGGCTATGAGGGCCTGTTCTTCCAGCCCACCGTGCTGGGCGGCGTGCAACCTGACAATCCCGCCTTCCGCGAGGAGATCTTCGGGCCGGTCGCGGTCGTGGTCCCCTTCGACAGCGATGACGATGCGATCCGCATGGCCAACGACACCGAGTACGGCCTGTCAGCCGCCATCATCTCGCGTGACGTCGGCCGTGCCATCAGGCTCGGCGAGCAACTGCGCACGGGCCTGCTGCACATCAACGACCAGACCGTCAACGACGAGGTCGTGAACCCGTTCGGGGGCGTTGGCGCTTCCGGCAACGGCAGCAGCATCGGCGGGCCCGCCAATTGGGAAGAATTCACCCAGTGGCAGTGGATGACCGTCAAGGGCGAAGCCCCGCTCTATCCGCTCTGACTACCCGCTTTGACCGGCAAGGAGACTCCCATGGACCAGAACAATCATCGCGACATCACCGCGGCCGTCGTACATGCCAAAGGAGAACCGTTCAGGCTTGAGCGCGCACGGATTCGCGCGCCCCGCGCCGACGAAGTGCTGGTGCGGATCGTCGCCACCGGCATGTGCCACACCGACATGATCGTCCGGGACCAGTACTATCCGGTGCCGCTTCCGGCGGTGCTCGGCCACGAAGGCGCGGGCGTGGTCGAGGCAGTCGGACCGCTGGTGCGCGACCTGCAGGTGGGCGACCATGTGGTGCTGTCGTATGGCCACTGCGGGCACTGCCTGCCGTGCGGCAGCGGGCATGCGTCCTATTGCGACGAGTTCTTCGGGCGGAATTTCGGCGGTACCGGTCCCGACGGGAAAAGCGCGCTGCAAGATGAGGCCGGCCGGCCGCTGCACGACCATTTCTTTGCGCAGTCGTCGTTCGCCACCTATGCACTGAGCCGCGAGAACAATGCGATCAGGGTGTCGAAGGAGGCGCCGCTGGAGCTGCTTGGCCCGCTCGGCTGCGGTATCCAGACCGGTGCGGGCGCGGTCATCAACTCGCTGAAAGTCGCGCCAGGCAGCAGCTTCGCGGCGTTCGGCGCCGGTGCCGTCGGGCTCAGCGCAGTGATGGCGGCGCGGATCGCGGGCGCCTCCACCATCATTGCGATTGATGTGGTGCCCTCGCGGCTGGCGCTGGCGAAGGAGCTGGGCGCAACCCATGCCATCAACAGCAACGAAACCGACCCGGTCGCGTCGGTACGCGAGTTCACCGGCAAGGGCACGAACTACGGCCTGGAATCGACCGGGCGGCCCGAAGTGCTGCGGCAAGCCGTCGACGCGCTGGGCGGCCTGGGCGTGCTTGGCGTGGTCGGCGCGCCGCCGCTCGGCGTGAGCGCGTCGTTCGACGTCAATGACCTGCTGATCCACGGCAAGAGCATTCGCGGCATCGTCGAAGGCGACAGTATTGCGCGCGCCTTTATTCCCGAACTGGTGAACCTCCATCTGCAAGGCCGCTTCCCGTTCGACAAGCTGGTGAAGTTCTATCCCTTCGACGCAATCAACCAGGCGGCGGAGGACAGCGAGCGCGGTATCACGCTCAAGCCGATCCTGAAAATCGGCGTCTGAGTGCGTTGATACGGGTGTCCGGGCGGCGGCTCAAGGCGTGCCGCCCGCCTGTTGCCCCAGGGCATCGAGCAACGCCTTGGCCTGTTGCCAGTCGTCTGCGTCGAAACCTTCTGTGAAGGTCTGATGAACGCACGTCAGTGTCTGTCGTGCCGCTTCCGTCTGGCCCTGTTGCTGCCATAGCCTGGCCAGGCTCAGCGCCGCGCGCAGTTCGAGAGACTTCGCGCCTTGCCGGCGGGCGATCTCTATGGCCTGTTGAAAGCAGGCTTGCGCCGCTTCCTGGCTCGCAGGCATGCTGGACCCGGCCTCGGCACATTGCAGCAGGAGCTCGCCCTTGAGCCGATGCAACTCCGCCTCATAGTAGCGCTCCCCTGTGTTGGCGACGGCGGCCAGGGCGTCGGCAAGCACATCCAGTCCCGCCCGCGCCTGTCCCGCGGACGCATACGCCGTGGCCAGCAGGGCGAGAAAACGTGCCCGTGCCAGTTCGGCGCCCAGGGTCTGGTATGCGGCCACGCCCTCGCGTATCTGGGCGATTCCTTCCTCCGCGTTCCCCTGCTCTGCCAGCGCCCAGCCTCTCAAGACGGTTGCCCACGCCAGCCAGAACGGGAACCCTTGTTCGGTCGAGAGCGCGATGGCGGCATCGGCGCATTCTTGCACCAGTTGCACCTCATGCCGGAACTGATACGCTTCGGCAGCGTTGGTCAGAGCGAGCGCCAGGTCGAACGGGTGAGGGAGCTGACGGGCCAGCGCCATCGCCTCCTGGGCCTTGTCGCGGGCCTGGTCCGGATATCCCAGATGCCACAGCACCTGCGCCAGGAAGCCGAGACCACGGACCCCGGCGTCCTGTCCGTAAAGACCGACGTGGAGGTGCTCCTGTTCGGGCTGATAGTGGGCGAGCCCCCGTTCCAGGTGACCCCGGGCGGTGCGGAATTCACCAAGAAGGTAAGAGGTGATTCCCAGCGCGACCTCGGCGTGCGCCATCAACACCGGGTCCTTTGCGCTCTCGGCCATGCCGAGCAGCGCCTCTCCCAGTTCATACGCCGTTCCATGCTGCGCGCGAATCGAATAGAACGCGCGCAAGCCAAACTTCACCTGGAACAGCTGCGAGGTCTCGCATTCCGTTTCGCACAAGCTCAGCGCCCGCTTGTAGTTGGCCTCCACCTCCTTCGAGGCAAAGCTCCTTGCGGCGATCAGCGCCGGGCCAAGCGCGACGCGCAAGGCAATTTCCTGCCGGGCGCGTTCTTGCGTCTGGGGCAGGCGGTCGACCAGTTCCAGCGCCGTGCCCAGATGACGGATGGCATCGAGATGTGCCGAACGCTCAAGCGCCTGCCGCCCGGCGCAGAGCAGGTACTCGACCGCCTTGGGCGTATTGCCGCTGAGGCTGTAATGGTGGGCCAGTTCGCTGCAGTGGTCTTTTAACTGATGGCGGAAGAGCGATTCGATGGCCCGACCCGTGCGTTCATGCAGCGTGCCGCGCTGTTCCGACAGCAGCGAGTTGCCTGCGACTTCCTGGGTTAGCGCATGCTTGAACGCGTATTCGACCTCGGGAAAACCAGGCCGCCCGTAGATGAACTCTCCGGCCTGCAGGCTGGCCAGCAGGGAGTACAGCGGGTCTTCCTCCAGCCCGGTGACCTTGCGGATCAGGCTCAGCGGGAACTCCTTGCCGATCACCGCCAGGGTCTGCAGCAGTTCCTTCTCCGCGACGGGCAGCCGATCCATGCGCGCCGCGAGCACGCCCTGTACGGTGGTCGGAATATGCAGCGCCTCGGGCGTCTTTTCGATGCGGTAATGGCCAGGTTCGCCGAGCAGCGCATTCTCCTCGGCAAGGGTCTGGACCACCTCCTCCATGAAGAAGGGATTGCCCTCCGTCTTTTCCAGGATCAGCTGCCGGAGCGGCACGAGTCCGGGGTCATCGCCCAGCAAGGCGCTGAGCAGGCCTTGCGCCTCGTCCGGACCCAGCGGAGCGAGCCGCAGTTCGGTGTAATTGCCCTTGCCACCCCAGGCGCACCGGTACTCGGACCGGTAGTTCACCAGCAAGAGGATGCGCGCGTCCGCCGCGCGCTCGACGATGTAGGCGAGGAACGCTTCGGTCTCGCTGTCCAGCCATTGCAGGTCCTCGAACAGCAGTTGGACGGGCTGGTTCTGGCTCTCGCGCACCAGCAGGCGCGTGATGGCCTCGAAGGCGCGCTCGCGCCGCAGGCTGGCGCCCATGTCCGCCAGCGCCGTGCCAGGCTCGCCCAGGCCCAGCAGGTAGATCAGGTAGGGCATCAGGCCTTCCAGGCTGCGCTCCAGCGTCAGCACCTTGCCCGTGACCTTTTCGCGGCAGCGCCGGTCATCGTCCCGGGCGGTGATCTGGAAATAGTTCCTCATTAGCTCGATCAGCGGCAAATAGGCAAAGGCTTTGCCGTGCGACACCGAGAAGGTCTCGAGCACCAGGCAACCGCGCTGCGAGCGCGCCTTGAACTCATGGAACAGCCGCGACTTGCCGACCCCGGCCTCGCCCACCACGGCGACGATCTGCCCGTTTCCGGCCGTGGACTGATCCAGCGCGCGGTGCAGCGCCGCCAGTTCGGCCTCGCGACCCACGAAGCGAGCCAGGCCGCGATGCGCCGCTACCTGCAGGCGCGTGCGCAGCGCGCCCAGGCCAAGCACCTCGTAGACTGCCAGCGGCTTGGGCACGCCTTTGACCTGTGCCGCCCCCAGGGCCTTGAAGTCAAAATACCCCTCCGCGAGCTTATGGGTGGAGTCACTCACCAGGATCGAGGACAGCGCCGCCATCGTCTCCATCCGCGAGGCGATGTGGATGGTGGGCCCCACCGGCTCATAGTCGGTCCGCAGGTCGTCCTTGCGGATCGAGCGCACCACCACCTCGCCCGTGTGGATGCCCACGCGGATCTGCAGTGAGATACCCTGCTCCAGCCGGATCCGGTCGCTGTGCCGGCGCATCGCCTCCTGCATGCGCAGCGCGGCATACAGCGCGCGCTGGGGATGGTCCTCGTGCGCAATCGGCGCGCCGAACAGCGCCAGGATGCCGTCACCCAGCGACTTGGCCACATAGCCTTCGTAGTAGTGCACGGCCTCCATCATCAGTTCGACGACGGGGGTGATCAGGCGCAGGGCCGCTTCCGGGTCGCGGTCGTGGATCAGGGCGGTCGAACCCGCCATATCGGCGAACAGCACGGTGATGGTCTTGCGCTCGCCGCTGGCCATGCCGCGGGCTTCCAGCGCGGCTTGCTCGGCACGGATGCGCTCGGCCAGGTGGGGCGGCGTGTAGTGAACGGGAGCAGCGGAAGACGCTTGGGGCAAGTCGCCGACGGGTGCGCCGCACGCGGTGCAGAAACGCGCGGTCGGATTCAGTGTCTGGCCGCAGCCAGGGCACATGCGTGCCAGCCTGGCGCCGCACTGCTCGCAAAAATTGGCTCCCTCGGCATTGTCAAATCCGCAGATTGTGCAGCGCGCCATGGAGCCTCCGACTTCCGCTCAGTCCATTAGACGCCGCATTTTCTTTCGTCGCAAGAACTTGCTCCGATCGGGGGCCGACTGCGGAAATCGAGGGCAGACATGCAGGAGGAGACGCAGCGCCAGGGCAGTCCCATGTGGCGCAGCAGAACCTCGCAAGTAGCGGTACAGCTTAGCCAGCTTGCTGTCGAAGATGATCCACGAATGCGCGGGCCGCATGCGAGACCGCTTCGTAGTCGCGAACACCGATCACCAACGGACGCGTCGCCCAATCTGCATCGATGGCCACCGCTTTCAGTTTCAGGGTGCGCGCCAACGGCCGCAGCACGCCGCGAGGCATGACCGCCAGACCAAAGCCGCCCGCCACCAGCTGGCACATCGAGTCGAAACTACTGACCCGGATGCGCTGCTTCAACTCCACACCGTCCTCCTTGGCCTGGCGCTCGAGGACAGCATGTACGGAGCTTTGGGTGTGAGGCACAACAAGCTCATGCTGAGCAAGTTCGAAGAAAGTCACGCGACGCTTGCCCGCAAGATCGTGCCCCTCCGGGACAGCGACAACCAGCTCGTCAACGCGGTATGGAAACACCTGCAGGCCAGGCGCTGGCGTGTGGGCCGAGAAGACGCCAACCTCCACGCCCCTTCGGCGATGGCGCGCACGATCGCTCCGCCAGGATGCTCCTCGATATCCAGGCGGATCAGCGGGTATTGCTTCATGAAGGAGTGCAGGTCCGGCGTCAGGAACTCGACGAGCGCCGAATTGATGGCGTGCAGCCGCACATGGCCCTTGATGCCGTCGGCTTACTCGCTGAGCTCGTTCTCCATCTGGTGAAGCGTGTGCAGCAGTTGCCTGGCGTAGTGCAGCAGGGCCTGGCCTGCGGGCGTCAGCCCGACGCCGCGCGGATACCGCACCAGCAGGGCACACCCTACCTCTTCTTCCAGCTCGGCGACACGCTTGCTGACGGCGGAAACAGCAAGGTTGCGGCGCGCCGCGGCGCGCGTCAAGTTCTGCTCGTCGGCGACGGTAACAAAGACTTCCAGACTGGTCAGGTCGTATCGCATCGCAGTGGCTGCCTCCGTGGGCGGACAACGCGCAGATTCTATCTCCCGCGTGGCTCAACTGTCGGGCGTAATTTTGGCGTCGGCGACGATGCGCGCGAACTTCGCCGACTCTTGCTGGATGAAGGCCTTGAATTGCTCCGGGGACGACGGGCTCGGGTTGCCGCCCAGTTCACGCAGCCTGGCGTCGAGCTTGGGATCCTTGAGCGCTTCGGCCACCGCGGCATTCAGGCGCGCCACCACCGGCGCGGGCGTGCCCTTGGGCGCGAACAGGCCGAACCAGTTCTCCAGCGTATAGCCCTTCAGGCTTGCCGAATCGGAGATCGCGGGAATTTCCGGCGCCAGCGGGCTCTTGCCCTGCGACGTAATGCCCACCGCGCGCACCTTGCCGTCCTTGATGAACTGGCGCGCCCCGGCGAGGCTGACGAAGGCCATCTCGATATTGCCGCCGATCACATCCAGCAACTGGTTGGAGGCGCCGCGATAGGGAACGTGCGTGAGCTGCACGCCCGCCTGCCTAGCCATCAGCTCGCCGGAAAGATGCTGCGGATTGCCCACGCCGCTGGTGCCGTAGCGCACCTTGCCGGGATTGGCCCTGGCGTACGCGATCAGCTCGTCGATTGACTTGTACGGCAGCGCCGGATTAACGGCCACGACGTTAGGCACCTTGACGATCAGGCTGATGGGAAGCAGGTCCGTCTTCGGCGCGTACTGCATGCGGCCTTTGTAGACGAACGGGTTGATGGCGGTTTCGCCGGCGGAGCCCATCAGCAGGGTGTAGCCGTCGGCGGGCGCCTTGACCACGGCCTGGGCACCGATCATGCCGCTGCCGCCCCCCTTGTTTTCGACGAGCACCGGTTGTCCGAGCACGGTGCGCAGTTTCTCGGCAAGCACGCGCGCCATGGCGTCGACGCCGCCGCCGGCGGAGAACGGGACGACGATGGTGACCGGGCGGGTCGGATAGCTGCCCTGGGCCAGCGCGGCGCCGGATACCAGGCCGAACAGCAGCCCGGCGAAAAGGCACTTCGGCAGGCGCCCGTTGAAGAATGGCAGGTTCATGTTGTCTTCCTCCTGATTGCTCTTTCGCTGATGCGTAATTCTGGTCAGGGCGGCCTTGGCCGCCCCTCGGTCAGTCGTCCGAGCCGTGCATCTTGCGCAGCCCCTTGAACACGAACGGAGCGACCAGCGCGGCGGCGGCGATAGCCAGCAAGGCAGCCGAGCCGGGATGGGAAAGGAACACCCACGGATCGCCCAGGCTCATCTGCATCGCCCGGCGGAACTGGCTTTCGGCCATGGGCCCCAGGATCAGCCCGACGATCATCGGCGCCACCGGGTAATCGAGGCAGCGCATGGCAAAGCCGATCAGGCCGAACACGACCAGCATGGCGAGCTCGACGATCGAGGGATTCGCCGCCAGCGTGCCCATCGCCGCGAACACCAGGATGCCGGCATACAGCCACGGCTGCGGCAGCTTGAGCAGCCGCACCCAGATGCCGATCAGCGGCAGGTTCAGCACCAGCAGCATCACGTTGCCGATAAAGAGACTGGCCACCAAACCCCACACCAGGTCGGGCTTGTCGGCGAACAGCAGCGGGCCGGGCACGAGCCCGTATTGCTGGAAGCCGGCCAGCATCATCGCGGCGGTCGCCGAGGTCGGCAGGCCGAGCGTCAGCAGCGGCACCAGCGTGCCGGTGGCGGCGGCATTGTTGGCGGCTTCCGGTCCGGCAACGCCTTCGATGGCGCCGCGGCCGAACTCATCCTTGTGGTCGGTCAGCTTGCGCTCGATGGTGTAGGACAGCAGCGTCGGCACTTCCGCGCCGCCCGCGGGCAGCGCACCGATCGGGAAACCGAGCGCGGTGCCGCGCAGCCAGGCCTTCCATGAACGCTTCCAGTCGGTCGCGGTCATGCGCAGCCCGCCCTTCACGGCTTCGATCTTGTCCTGCACACCGGTGAAGCGTGCAGCCGAGAAGAAGGTCTCGCCCATCGCGAACAGGCCGACGGCCAGCGTCGTGATCTGGATGCCGTCGAGCATCTCGGGTACGCCAAAGGTCAGCCGGGCCTGCCCGGTCAGCTTGTCGATGCCGATCAGGCCCATGCCGATGCCGACCGCCAGGCTGGTGAGGCCGCGCAGGGTGGAGTCGCCGAAGGTCGCCGATACCGTGATGAAGGCCAGCACCATCAGGGCAAAGTAGTCCCATGGGCCGAACTGCACGGCCACGTCGACCAGCACCGGCGCCAGCAGCGCCAGCCCGATAGTCGCCAGCGTGCCGGCCACGAAGGAGCCAATCGCGGCCGTGGCAAGCGCCTGGCCTGCGCGGCCGGCGCGCGCCATGCGGTGCCCTTCGATCGCGGTGGCGATCGAGGCCGCTTCACCCGGGGTATTGATCAGGATCGCCGTGGTCGAGCTGCCGTACATGCCGCCAAAGTAGATCCCGGCGAACATGATCAGCGACCCGGTCGGATCGAGCTTGAACGTGACCGGCAGCAGCAGCGCCACCGTCAGCGAGGGGCTGATGCCGGGCAGGATCCCGACCATCGTCCCGAGCAGCACGCCGATGCCGGCGAACAGCAGATTGCCGGGCTGCGCCGCAACGGCGAGGCCCTGTGCAAGAAACGTAAAGACATCCATGACGACTCCCGCTCAACCGAAAACCAGGCGTTCCAGCGGGCCGCCGGGCAACCCCAGCGACAATGCCTTGGCGAAGAACGCATACACCAGCAGGTTCAGGACCAGGCCGATCGCGGCCGACCTGAGCACGCGCCGTTCGCCGAAGCCGCGCGCGGTGGCGATGAACAGCACCGTGGCACCGAGGACAAAGCCGAGCTGCAGCTGCAGTGCGGCCATCAGCGCCAGCAAGCCGGCCAGCACGCAGCCGACCGCCTTCCAGTTCATCGGCTCGCGCTGCGCCGCCGCCTCGGCCGTGCCGCGACGCACAGCGACCACCAGGTGCCCCACACCGAGCACGGCGAGCAGTACCGCCACGAAGCGCATGCCTGCAGAGGGGCCGACACCGGCGGCCGGCGGCGGCGGGAGCTGGCTCGCGTCGATGAACACGACCAGCGCCAGCAGCAACAGCCCGGCGCCGACGATGGCCTTGGCAGGCTCGAAGCGCTTGATCGTGGCGGGGGTGGCGGAGGTCACGGACGACATCGCTTTCATTTCGCCAGTCCGATCGAAGCCAGGATGTCGCGCACGCGCGCCTGTTCGGTCTTCACGTAGGCCGAGAACTGGTCCGCGGGCAGATAGGCATCGTCCCAGCCGCGGGCCTTCAGGATCTTCTGCCATTCCGGCGACTTCACGGCTTTCTCGACGGCAGCGCCCAGTGCGGCGGCCTGTTGCGGCGACACGTTGGGCGCGGCCACGATGCCACGCCAGTTCAGCAGCTCGACATCGAGCCCTTGCTCCTTCAGCGTCGGCACGGCAATGCCGGGCAGCCGTTGCGCCGACGAGACCGCCAGCGCGCGCAGCTTGCCGGCCTTGATCTGGCTCTCGAACTCGTTGTAGCCCGACACGCCCGCCGTGACGCGGCCGCCGAGCATTTCCGCCAGCGCTTCACCGCCGCCCGAGAAAGGCACGTAGTTCAGTCTGGCCGTGTTGCCGCCTGCCGACTTGACCACCAGTGCCGCCAGCATATGGTCCGCGCCGCCTGCCGAGCCGCCTGCCCAGACCACCTTGCCGGTATCCGCCTTGATGGCTGCCGACAGATCCCGGATCGTCTTGAGCGGCGAGGTGGCAGGCACCACCACCACCAGCGCATCGGCGGTGAGGCGGGCGATCGGCGTGACCTTGTCGAGGCTGACCGGCGACTTGTTGGTGACCACCGCGCCGAGCATGGTGATGCCCATCGTCATCAGCTGGTTGCCGTCGCCCTTGGCGTTGTTGACGAACTGTGCCAGGCCCACCGTGCCGCCGGCACCGGGGATGTTGTTGACCTGCACGCTCTTCGCTGCGCCGCTCGCGACCATGGCCTGCTGCAGTGAGCGCGACGCGCCGTCCCAGCCGCCGCCCGGCGCGGCCGGGGCGGTGATCTTCAGTTCCAGTGGTGCCTGTGCGTGGGCAAGGTGCAGGGGCACTGCAGCGGTAAGTAACGTCAGCGCCGTGGCGGACGCAAGCCGGTTGAGGATGGCAAGCATGGAGTCTCCTTTTTTCAATCTGTTCGGTGGTCTGTGCCGGTCAGCGCGGCTGCCGGTGCAGGAATGCAGGTCCGCCTGGGGCGGTAGACAGCAGGGCGTATGTGGTTGCCCTGTGCGTGGTGTTGTCTCTCGAAGTGCGGGGGCAGGGCCGGCCGCAGCAACATGGATTCTGTTTTCTTCGATGCTATGCAGTGGGGATTGCAATGAAAAGTGAGGAATGGCGAAATGATCGTTCGCGGTTGGAGAAAGATAGAGACGCGCGACAGGCGAAGCGGTGCAATAAAGCCTTTATTTATGGGGTTTAGCGTGCAAAAGAGCACGCCGCAGCCGCGACGCGTGCGCGGATCAGATGCTGTCTATCGTTATCGAATGGGAAACACAATCGCCTGATCATCACATTGCTGCGAACAGCCGGTTCGTGCTGCCGCCGTCGGCTACTTGCGGGACAGCAAAGGCTAGTCAGGCGCTTTCAGCAGGCGCGACCGAAGCACCGGCGATCCGATGGCGTGCCAGCGCTTGCGCGACGAAGCCGCTTGCCTTCATCTCCTCGACAAAGCCATGCAGGTATTCCGCGGCCCGGCTGCCACGGCTCTGCGCGATACCCATCGCCTGCCGGATGACCATGAAGCGCTCGTCCAGCAAACGCAGGCCGGGGTGCTTCGCCGCATCGGCGTCGAGCTGTTGCCTGACCCCGGCGGCCACTTCCAGGCCTTGTTCGAGAAAGGTCTGCACCACCGCCGGCGATGTCGGCGCGGCCACGATCTGCGCCGCCTTCAGCTCGCGCGACAGGAACAGGTCGTAGGCGCTGCCCTTGCCGACCGCGACGCGGTTGGTTGCCACATCGACCTCTGCGTTGCTTCGGATCGGCGAGTCGTCGCGCACCAGGTAATAGCCTTCGATCAGCACATAAGGCGCCGTGAAGCGGATCGTCGCGGCGCGCTTGGGATCGACCGCAAAGAAGCCGACGTCGGCCTCTTCGCCGGAGACGACCTCGACGGACTTGCCGGCGGCATCGACCACGACCAGTTTCAGTTCCAGTCCGAGTCTTTGCGCCAGCGCGTTGGCCAGGTCGACGGACACACCGAACGGCTGCCCGTCCTCGCCGCGATTGGCCAGGATGGGATTGCCGAGGTTGATGGAGGCACGCAGCACGCCGGTCGGAGCAAAGGCAGCGAGGAGTTCGGGATCAGGGCGCATGGGCATACAGGTCAGGGTTTCAGGATGCTGGCAATGCTGGCCAGCGCATCGAGCGTGTGGCGCAGGTGCTCGTGCAGGAATGCCGAGGCTTCGTCATTTTTCTCGCGCTCCAGCAGTTCAAGGATGTGCAGGTGTTGCCTGGCGTGCTCCGGATAGCGCTCGCGATCGCGCATCGACCGGTACGACAGCAGGCGGCGCACGCGGTTGACGCGGCGGATCGCGTCGGTGAAGAAGGCGTTGCCGGATGCCTCCACCAGCGATTCATGAAAGCGCACGCCGCGGTCGTGGAGCTGGTCCGCCGTATCGGTTTCAATGCCACCGCTGAGCAGGTGCAGTTCCGCCGCACGCAGCCGCTCGAGTACCCTGGGATCCAGGCGATAGCCGGGTTCGAGCAAGGCGGCCGGTTCCAGCGCGAGGCGCATGCGATACGACTGCAGCAGGCTGTCCGGCGTCGTCAGCATCGGCGAAAACTCCCACCCGTAGCCGGGCTTGCGCTCGGCCCAGCCTTCCTGCGAGATGCGCTTGAGCACCGCATTCAGTTGCGTGGCAGTCAGGCCATAGCGGTTGCGCAGCGTCAGCTCCGGGATCTGGTCGGGCAGCAGGCCTTTCAGGCGGTCGTCGGCGATGCGGAAGTAGGCCTGCGAGACCACGTCGACCTCTGCCAGGCCCAGTCGGGATGCCATTTCGGCGGCGGGCACGTCGACCGCCCGGGCCAGGAAGAAGCCGCGATTGCGTTCGCGCGCCAACACGCCCTTCTCATGCAGCAGCGAGAGGGCTGCATTGACCGGCGTGCGCGAGACGCGCAGCCGGTCCGCCAGCATCTGGGCAGGCAGGTGCGCGCCCACGGCCATGCCGTCGGCCTGGATCAGTTCGACGATGCGCGTGGCAATGGACTTTTCGTAGTGCATGACGTCGTGGCGTAGCTGCCCGCTCAAGCCGCCGGCTGCGCGAGCGTCTTGTGCAAGATCAACGGGATGACGCCGCCGCGGCGCAGCAGTTCGACTTCCAGTTGCGTCTCGACCGCGGCCGTTGCCTCGATCTCGTCGACGACGCCGTTGGCGCGCACGATGCGCACCGGGATCCGGCAGCGCGGTGCGATCGCATGCGCGGGGGCATCCACGTGGATCTTGTCGCCAGGCTTGATATTCAGCGTGTCAGGCCCCGCGCCGCTGGGCAGCCGGACCGGCAGGATGCCCATGCCGATCAGGTTGGAGCGATGGATCCGCTCGAAGCTGAGAGCAATGACCGCCCGGATCCCCAGCAGGCGCTGCCCCTTGGCGGCGCAGTCGCGCGACGACCCTGTGCCGTAGCGTTCGCCGGCAACCAGCACGACCGCATCGCCATCGGCTCGGTAGCGTTCTGCCACCTCGAAGATCGGCTGCAACTGCCCGCTGGGGATGTGCAGCGTGTGGCCCACCGGCGCCTCCGGATGCAGCAGGTTGGCCAGCGTCTTGTTGTAGAACGCCGCACGCATCATCACTTCCCAGTTGCCGCGGCGCGAGGCGAACACGTTCAGGTCGTCGCGATCCTCGCCGCGCGATACCAGGAAATCCGCGATAAAGCTGTCCTTGGGAATGGCGCTGGCCGGCGAGATATGGTCGGTGGTGATGTCGTCGCCCAGCACCAGCAGCGGGTAAGCTTCGTACGAACCTAGCTGGCTGCCCTGGTCGACCGAGGCAAACGGCGGGCGGCGCAACGCGGTCGAAGCCGGGTTCCACGGATAGCGCGGCGTGTCGGGCGAGGGCAACGCATGCCACAGCGGGTTCGCGCTGGCAACGCGGAACGCGTCGCGGTAGTCGGCAGGCTCGGCGCCGCGCGCCACCAGTGCGGCGATCTCCTCGCGCGTCGGCCACAGGTCCTTCAGGAACACCGGCGTGCCGTCCGCGGCGGTCTGGATCGCGTCCTGGCTCAGGTCGGCTTCGGCGTTGCCCGCCAGCGCAAATGCGACCACCAGCGGCGGCGACATGATGAAGCCCAGGCTCAGGTCGGGATGGACCCGCCCCGGGAAATTGCGGTTGCCCGACAGGATCGCGACCGGCAGCGCGCTGCCGTCGACGATGGCGTCGTGGATCGGCGAGGTCAGCGGGCCGGGGTTGCCGATGCAGGTCGTGCAGCCGTAGCCGACGATGTCGAAGCCGACCGCCGCCAGGTCTTCCATCAGCCCGGCGCGTTCCAGGTAACGCGCGGCGGCGGGCGATCCCGGCGCCAGCGAAGTCTTGATCCACGACGGCACGCGCAGGCCAAACCCGCGCGCCTTGCGCGCGACCAGCGCGGCGGCGACCAGCAGCGCGGGGTCGGTGGTATTGGTGCAACTCGTGATCGCCGCGATCGCAACCGGGTGCTTCGGCATGTCCGGGCGAGAATGCGCCGGGGTGAAGCCAAAGGGCTGCAGCGCCCGTGCCGTATCGGCATAGCCGAGCAGGTCCTGCGGCCGGCGCGGGCCGGCCACGTGCATGCCGATGGTGCCGAGGTCCAGTTCGAGCACGGTGGTGTAGCGCGGCTGCGCCTCGCCGTCTAACCAGAGGCCGACGCGGCGGGTATAGGCCTCGACCAGCGCGATCGCGGCCTCGTCGCGGCCGGTGCTGCTCAGGTACGCCAGGGTGTGCTCGTCCACCGGGAAGAAGCCGGTGGTGGCACCGTACTCGGGCGCCATGTTAGCCACCACCGAGCGGTCACCGGCCGACAGCGTCGAGACGCCGGGACCGAAGAACTCGACGAACTCGCCCGAGACACCGAGGTCGCGCAGCCGCTTGGTGACGGTCAGCGCCAGGTCGGTCGCCAGCACGCCGGCCTGCAGCGCGCCGGTCAGGCGCACGCCGATGACGTCGGGGATGCGCTGCATCACGGGCATGCCGAACATCACCGTCTGCGCCTCCAGCCCGCCGACGCCCCAGCCCAGCACGCCGATGCCGTTGATCATGGGCGTATGGCTGTCGGTGCCGATCATGGTGTCGGGCACCGCCCACGGTTCGTCACCGCGGGTCTCGGTCTTGACCACCGTCGCCAGCTGTTCGAGGTTGATGGTGTGCATGATCCCGGTGCCCGGCGGATGGATGCGCACGCCATGCAGGGCTTTCGAGGCCCAGCGCAGGAAGCCGTAGCGTTCGGCGTTGCGGCGGGTCTCGGTTTCCAGGTTCAGCGGCACCGCGTCGGCGCGAGCGTAGTACTCGACCGCCAGCGAGTGGTCCACCGACGAATCGACCGGCAGCACCGGATTGAGCAGGTTGGGGTCGCGACCGGCTTCGGCGACGGCATCGCGCATCGCGGCGACGTCGACCAGTGCGGGCGTGCTGGTGGTGTCGTGCATCAGCACGCGCCCGGGCTGGTAGGCGATCTCCACCTCGCTGGTGCCGCGCTCGAGCCAGGCCAGGATGCCGGCGACGGCTTCGTCGCGCTCCTTGCCTTCAGCATTGCGGATCACGTTCTCCAGCAGCAGCCGGAGCACGACAGGCAGGCGCCACAGCCTTGCGCCGATGACGGCGGGAAGATCAACGATGCGATAAGTGTTGCTTCCGACACTCATCGACGCCGCGGGGAAGTGGTTGGTGTTTTCCATGACTGTATTTTTGCATGTGTTTGCGTAAAAATGCAATCAAGCGAAAACCCGAAGCCCTATGTCAACACCCCCAAAGCCTGAGATGCAAGTGCAGCATCAATATCCTGGCGCAAGCTGCCCTGCCCCCATACAGAGCCGACGCCGGCTCTTGCAAGGCGCAGCCTCTGCCGTCGCCCTCGCGGGGATTGGCGCAATCGCCATTCCCGCGCATGCTGAGCACAGCGTCAGGACCAACACCCAGCAATCGAAAGGAAAGTTCATGTACGCCTATGTCGGCTCACGGACCACCCGTGATCGCAACGCCCGCGGAGAAGGGATCAGCGTGTTTCGCGTGGATGCGGACACCGGTGCCCTGGAACCGACCCAGGTGGTCAGGGACCTGGTCAATCCGTCTTTCCTGGCGCTGAACCAGCGGGGCGACCGCCTCTACAGCGTGCATGGCGACATGAGCGACATCAGCGCCTTTGCGGTCGACCGCGCCAGTGGACGCATCGAGTTCATCAACCGGCAGAGCACCCACGGCAAGAACCCGGTGCACCTGGCGCTGGACCCGACGGGCAAGTACATCGTGGTTTCGAACCATATCGGCGCCAGCCTGGCCGTGCTGCCGCTGACCGATGACGGCGCGCTGGGCGAGATGACGCAGCTGGTCAGGCTGGACGGCCCCATCGGGCCGCACCGTACCGAGCAGAAACAGGCCAAGCCGCATTTCAACCCGTTCGACCCGTCGAGCGCGCAACTCACGCCCTTGCAGATCCTGCCAACCCTGCCTGACACCTTCACCGGCAACAGCCGCGCGGCCGAGATCGAGGTGGATCGCAGCGGCCGCTTCCTCTTTGCGTCCAACCGCGGCCACGACAGCATCGCGGTGTTTGCCGTCGACCCGGGAACGGGCCTGCTGCGCTTTGCCGGCGCGGACCTGTCGCAAGGGCGCACGCCGCGCTTCTTCGCGACCCACCCCAACGGGCGCCTGCTCTACGCGCTCAATGAAGACAGCGACACCATCGTCGCCTTCCACATCGATCCGTCGTCGGGCCGGCTCTCGCCCACAGGGTTCAGCGCGCGTACCGGCAGCCCGGTGTGCATGGTGTTCTCGCCGGGCCAGGCCTGAATCGCATTCCATTAATTCGCGCGGATCAGCGCTGGCCCGCTTCAGAGAACCAGCGCAGCAGCATCGGATTGACTTCCTGCCAGCGCTCGAACTGGACCCAGTGTCCGGCCGCCGGAATCACGCACCAGTCGCGGTGGTTCGCGCCGCACGCCAGCTGTTGCGCCACCTCAACCGGCACCGCGGTGACATCGTGCTCGCCCCACATCAGCAAGGTCGGACCCCCGTATGCTGCGAGCGCGTCGCCGAGGCTTGCCTGGCGCGAGATTGCGCGGCTGCGGAAGCGGGTCGCCTTGCATGCCTGCTCATGAACGGCCATGGCGAGCCCGTCGGCGAGCCCCTCGTCGTGCAGCATCAGTGCCAGCAGGTTGTGGCGCAGCCTGCGACGCTTTTCATCCTCGTCGTCGATGCGCCAGTCCTGCATGGGCTGGCCCTGGCGCCGCGGGCCGCCATGGCCGGCCGGGCCCAGCAGCGCGAGCCGCGTGATCCGCGGCCGCCGGACCGCCATGTGGGCGGCAACCAGGGCACCAAAGGAGAAGCCGGCGATGGCAACCTCGCTGTCTTCGCCCACGAGGTGGTCGAGCGTGGCCATCAGGGCCTGCACCAGGCGGTCGAGCCGGTCCGGCGCATGGTCGTCGCCGGCCAGCGTATCGGAGTCGCCGAAGCCCGGCATGTCCGCAATCCACAGCGTATGCCGCGCGGCCAGCGCCTCGATATTGCGCACCCAGTGCATCCAGTTGCCGTGGCCGCCATGCAGCAGCACCAGTGGCGTGCCTTCGCCAAAGCGGCGCCAGACCACGGTGCGCCCCAGGTGCGCCACGTCGTGGCGAATGGCCATGCGCTCCAGCCGGGCCAGCAAACCCGCATCTTCTGCGGCATGGAGATCGGCTGCGCGCGTGGTCATGATCTCAGCACCAGCGCATCGACGGCGAGGACACCCTGTCCTTCGGGCAGGACCATCATGGGATTTACCTCCGCCTCGGCAATGCGCAGCTGCGGCTTGCATGCGAGCTGCGACAGCGCGCTGACGGCCTGCGCGAGCGCATCGAGGTCGCCGCGCTGCCTGCCGCGCAGGCCCGATACGGTTTGCAGTGCCTTCACCTCGGCGATCATCTCGCGCGCGACCTCGACGCTGACGGGCGCGAGCCGGATGCTGCGGTCACGCGCGACTTCGGCCCAGATACCGCCGGCGGCGAGCATGATCACGGGACCGGCTTCGGGGTCGACGCGATAGCCCACCAGGACTTCGGCCAGCCCGCGGGTCATGGGCTGCACCAGCACTTCGTCGCACGGCGTGTCCGGCGCGCGCCCGGCCAGGTTCTGCCGCAGCGTGGCCAGCGCGGCATCGAGGCCGGCCTGATCCTGGATGCCCAGCACCACGCCGCCGACCTCGGTCTTGTGCGGGATCTGCGCGGAGCACACCTTCGCCACCACCGGAAAGCCAAAGGGCAGCTTGCGGGCGGGGCCTGCGAGGGGCATGGTCGCGGCAGGGGCGTGCGGCACGCCAAGCTCGTCGAGGATCGCATACGCCTGCGCTTCGCTCAGCGAAGCGGCGGTCGCGGCGCTCGCGCCTTGCACCATGGGCTGCGCGCCGGGCGTCCTGCGCGCAAGCAGCGCGGCGATGGCGTCCGCGCAGGCCTCGGGCGAGCGGAAGCAAGGCACCTCTGCCGCGGTCAGCGCGGCGAGTGCTTCGGGCGCGTCGGGCACCAGCATGGCTGCCAGCGGCTTGGCCCGGGCTGCGCTGTCGATGATCGGCTTGACCGCTAGCTGGGGCTGGAAGCGTGCGGACGAGCCGACCACCGCCAGCACGATATCGAATTCCGGCGCATCGAACATGATGTCGAGCGCGCCCTTCATCACGTTGTAGTTGGTGCCGGCCAGAGTCAGGTCGAGCACGCGGCCCGCCGACACGGCGATGCCAGCCGCCGCGAACTTCTCCAGCGTGGCCGGGGAGGCCGGCTCGACCACCACGTCGCGGATGCCGAGCTGGTCCACCACCATCGCCGCGCCGCCGCCCGTGGTGGTCACCACGCCAACGCGGCGCAGCGGCGCGCCGGCGCCGTGCAGCGGGATACGCCTGGCCAGCGGGAAGGCCTCGAGCAGCGCTTCCAGCACGCCGACGCGGGCGATGCCGAGATCCTTGAGGAAGGCATCCGCGATGTCATCCTCACCGGCGAGCGCGCCGGTGTGGGTGGCTGCCATCTCGGCCGCGGCGGCCGAACGCCCGAGCTTGTAGGCGATCACTGGCTTGCCGCGCCTTGCCGCCTCCAGCGCGAAGGCGCGCAGCTTGTCGCCGTGGCGCAGGCTCTCCAGGAACAGCAGGTAGCCGTCGATGGCGGGATCGTCCAGCGTGGCCATGCAGATCTCGCCAACGCAGAGGTCCGATTCGCTGCCTACCGACACCAGACCGGAAAAGCCGACGCCGCGGGCCTTGCCGCGCGACACCAGTGCACCGAGCATGCTGCCGCTGTGCGAGGCCACGAACACACGCCCCTGCGGCAGTTCCGGCTCCGCGAAGGCCGCGTTGGCGGTCAGCACCAGGCCCGCGCGCGGATTGACGACACCCAGGCTGCTCGGGCCGAGCACGCGGGTCTCGCTGTGCTCGCACAGCGCGCGCAGTGCGGCTTCGCGCGCCACGCCTTCGGCGCCGGATTCCGAGAAGCCGCTCGCCAGGATGGTGACTAGCTTCACGCCGAGCCGGGCGCATTCGCGCACCGCATCCGTCACCGTGTCGGTCGGCGTCAGGATGAACACATGCTCGGGGACTTCGGGCAATGCGGCCAGGCTCGCATAGGCCGCCTCGCCTTGCACCGTGCTGCGATTGGGATTGATCGGATAGATCCTGCCCTCGTACCCTGCCGCACGCAGGAACTTCAGTGGCCGCCCGGCGGTCTTGCCCGCGTCGTCAGAGGCGCCGAACAGCGCCACGCTGCGCGGGGCCAGCAGCGCCTGGGCCAGTGCGGGGTCCACGTGGAAGGGAGCGGTGGTTCTGGTGTTCATCTGGATTGCCTTTGATGCCTGCCTGTCTTGTCTTTGTATATCCGCTAACCGCCTGGGGCGACAGCGCCGGTCAGCCTGCCTTCGGCGCACGCTGCGGGAACGTGCGCTCGAAGACGCCTTCCGCGATGCGGTTCTTCAGGATCTCGATGGAGCCCCCCGCGATCATCCAGCCCCGGATCCGGCGCAGGCAGTATTCCACGATCGATTCCTGGCTGTAGCCCATGCCGCCCATGATTTGCAGCGCTTCGTTGGCAACATCCCAGCCAGCCTGGTTGCAGGCCAGCTTGGCCATGGCGGTGCTGTGGGCCGAGGGCAGGCCATGCTCGCCTTCCATCGCGGCACGATACAGCAGCAGCTGCGCCGATTCGAGCTTGAGCGCCATCTCCGCGAATTTCCACTGCACGCCCTGGAATTCGCATAGCTCGCGCCCGAACTGCTTGCGGATACGCGCGTGCTCGCGCGCCACGTTGAAGCAATGGCGGCCGAGCGCCAGCGAGCGCGACGAATTGCCCAGCCGCTCCACATTGAAACCGGAAATCTGGCGCTTGAAGCCGCCCTCCCCGAGCAGCAGGTTGGCGGCGGGAATGCGGCAGTCCTCGAAGTAAAGCTGGCACCATTCCTCGCCGCTCATGAACTTCGACGGCTCGCCGACCTGGAAGCCCGGCGTGCCGCGCTCCACCAGCACCGAGCCGATACCGCCCACGCCCGGACCGAAGCGCACATAGACCAGGAACAGCTCGGCCTCCGGGCTGTGGGTCGAGAAGATCTTGCTGCCGTTGATCACATAGTGGTCGCCGTCGCTGCGCGCGGAAGTCTTCAGCTCCGTGACCGCCGAGCCGGCATCCGGCTCCGTCATGCCCAGCGCAATCAGCTTCCTGCCGGCCAGCAGGTCCGGCAGGAAGCGTGCCTTCTGTTCGGCGCTGGCGTATTCGACAAAGGTGCGGATGGGGCCGAAGTTGCCCGCCTGCACAATGTCCGCGCTCTTCGGGCAGACCAGTGCGATCTCCTGGATCGCGATCACCGCGTGCATCAGCGTGCCGCCCTGGCCGCCGTCTTCTTCGGCAAAGGCGATGCCGAGCAGGCCCTGCTCGGCCAGCATGCGCGCCACGTCCCAGGGGTACTGGGCGGAATGGGCGCGCTCCAGCGCCCCGGCGGCGAGCCGGTCCTGCGCGAACCGGCGCACCGATCCGGCAAATGCCTGATGTTCTTCGCTGAGTTCAAAGTTCATGTGTGTTCTCTTGGATTCGGATCGTCGACAGGATCAGGATCGGTGAAATCGAGAACGTTGTGAACTTCGCGTTTGGCAGTTAGCCAGAACAAAAACTCATGCCAGCGGCACCATGGGGCCCCCGGGGCCGATCTTTGTTGGCTTATGGTTCGAGGGCGTCAGCCTTCTCGCGCGCCACCGTCTCCAGCAACCAGTCGCGGAACATCGCCACCTTCCGCGATTCGCGCTGCACCGTGGGGCGCACAAGGTAATGGCCCTTGTCGCGCGTGAGGGGCCGCGCGAACGGGCGCACCAGCCGGCCATCGTCAAACTCGGCCTTCAGCATCGCTGTCTGCCCGATGGCAATGCCGAGTCCGTCCAGCGCGGCCTGCCACGTCAGCACCGAACTGCCGAAGCTCATGCGCTCGGTGCCCTGCACGATTTCGCTCAGGCCGGAAAAGGCAAGCCAGTCGTCCCAGTCGGTGCGCCGGTAGTGCGACACCAGCAGGCGGTGGCGCAGCAGCGGCTCCAGCTTGCCCCGCGGCGCACGGTGCGCGCGCAGGTAAGCGGGCGTGCAGACCGGCTCGATCTCGTCATGGAACAGCAGTTCGGCACTGACGCGCGGCCAGCGTCCGTCACCGTACTGGATCGCGACATCGGCAGGGTCGCGGTCGAAATCCACGTCCGGGATGGCGTTGTCGATGCGGACCTCGATGCTGGGATACTGCGCCTGGAAATCGGGCAGCCGGGGAATCAGCCACTTGGCGGCGAAGGTGGTGTAGGTGCGCACCCGCAACGCGCCCTGCGACGTGCTGCGCAGCAGGCGCGCGGTGGCATTGGCGATGGCGTCGAAGGCGGGCACGACCTCTTCGGCGTAAGCCTGGCCCGCCCGTGTCAGCGTGACGCCATGCCGTTCGCGGCGGAACAGCTCCACGCCGAGATAGCCTTCAATGACCGCAATCTGCCGGCTGACGGCCGATTGCGAGACATGCAGCTCCTGCGCAGCCAGCGTGAGGTTCTGGGTGCGGGCAACGACTTCGAAAACCCGCAACGGGTTCATGGGAGGGATACGCCGCGCCATCGGTTTGCATGCCTGTAAGTGGATGTTGATTATATCGGCCAGGCAACGTGGGGCGCGACGGGACTACCCGCCACCCCTGTTATGGCAGCGACGCCGCGGAGTCGAGCTGCCACAGGCGTTGCAGCAGGTCCGTTGCCGCCGGCGTACCCAGCACCGGTGAGGCGAGTTCGAGGAACTTGTCGTTGAGGTCGGCGTCGCTGAGGGGCTCCTCCGGATCGCCCTTGCGGTTGGGCTGCAGGTACTCCAACTCCCTGCCATCGCGGGTCCGCACCGTGACGCGCGCCGCGCGCTGGCCGGGGAACGCCGCATCGAGCCGGGGGTCGACCTGCAGCTCGATGCGGCTCATCAAAGCTCGGATGGCGGGATCGGCAAGACGTTGCGGGGTAAAGGCCGCGAGCCGCACGCTGCCATGGATCAGCGCGCTTGCCATGACATAGGGCAGGCTGAAGCGAGCCTCGGCGGCCGTACGCGGATTGCGGTTGCCGGCGACCTCCAGCGCCGGCCGGTAGGTGGCCACGCACACGCTCTCGATCTCGTCCACGGTGAACCGGTGCTCGCGCTGCAGCACCAGGGCACCATCGATGGCGGCAAAGGTGTGTCCACAGCAGGCGTGGTTCTTGAAGGTCATCTGCGTGATGTTGTACTCGCGGCCCAGCGTCGCGGCAGCGGCCGGCCAGTCCGGGCCATCGCTCATGGCACGCCCGAGGCCGGCTTCGCCATCGACCACGTCGAGCGAGCCGGTGACACCGGCTTCGGCCGCCAGTGCTGCCAGCAGCCCGCCTTCGGCGGCGCGGCCGGAATGCAGCGGCTTGGACATGGAGTCCATGCGGAACGCCTGCTGCAGGCCGGCGGCAAAGGTCGCGCAGGTTGCCAGCGCATGCGCGGTCCGGGTGGCGTCCAGCTCCAGGATGGCGGCGGCCGCCGCCGCCGCGCCGAAAGTCCCGACTGTGCCGGTGTTGTGCCAGTAGCGGTAGTGGGTACGGCCCATGGCGGCGCCGATGCGGGTCGACACCTCGTAGCCGGTGATCACGGCGCGCAGGAAGGCCATGCCGCTGACCTGGCGTTGCTGCCCCGCTGCGAGTGCGGCGGCAATGGTCGGTGCGCCGGGATGATAGATGGCGTGCTTGTAGATGTCGTCGACCTCGACCGTGTGCGCGGCGGTGCCGTTGATCAGCGCGGCCGTCCTGGCGGTGGCGCTGCGTCCCAGCGCCAGGCGCGCGCCGCTCCGGTCGAGATCATCGGGCAGCGCCTGCTCAAGCAGCGTCGCCGGCGCCTCCACCGCGCCAGGGATCAGCGCGGCGTACCAGTCGACCACGGCACGCTTGGCATGATGGATCACTTCAGGGGCGTCGGCGCTTGCGCCGCGATCGGCGGCGTAGGCCGCAAAGGTCTCGATGATCGTCATGGTGTCGTGTTCATCTTCGCGCGCACGGGCGCAGCGTGGCTGGACCCTGATCGTCGCCCACCCGGAGCCGGATGAGAACTTCCAATTGCGGGGCCAGCCATGACTTTTTGGAAGAGCGCGGCGTGCGCACACGGTCTTCCTACCAGGGTTGAGTTTTTGTCATTCCACACAACGGAATCGGAATTTCTCCCGCGCGGCGGAATCGCCCACTATTGCGCAGTAACGGACCGCCCGGCACTGGTGCAGCAAAGCGGCACGACGTCGAGCGGTAGAAACGCCCGGTTCCCGCCGAAGGCGCCCGCATCCCCGATCACACATGGAGACAACAACATGCAACAACCTCGCACGCCCAGAGGCGCGGTGGCCGGCATCCTGCTGGCGCTCGGCACCGCCCTCGCCCCGACCGCAGCCATGCCTGCCGGCGCTTACCCATCCGAGCCGATCCGCATCATCGTCGGCTACCAGGCCGGCGGCCCGACCGACCTGACGGCCCGGCTGCTGGCCAGCAAGCTGCAGGCGTCGTTGGGCCAGCCCGTGGTCGTGGAGAACAAGGTCGGCGCCGGCTCGAACATTGCCTCCGAGTATGTCGCGTCGGCAACACCGGACGGCTATACGCTGCTGCTGGCCGCGGCGCCCATCACCATGACCAAGTACCTCTACAAGGGACTGAAGTTCGACGTGCAGAAGAGCTTCGAACCGGTCGCCAATGTCATGAACGCGCCGGCTGTGCTGGCGGTATCGACAAAACTGCCGGTACGCGACCTGAAGTCGCTGATCGCTCTCGCAAAGCAGCGCCCCGGCAGCCTGACGTTCGGCTCCAGCGGCGCGGGCGGATCGCAGCACCTGGCCGGCGAACTGCTCAAGCAGAAGGCGGGCATCGACATGCTCCATATCCCCTACAAGGGTGCCTCGGGGGCCCTGACCGACCTGATGACCGGGACCGTGGACATGGTCTTCATGACGTCGATGTCGGCACTGCCGGCGCTGAAGTCCGGCAACCCGCGCGCGCTGGCGGTGGCGTCGAAAAAGCGGCTGCCGCAGATGCCGCAGCTTCCCACCATGGACGAATCGGGGCTGCCCGGCTTCGAAGCCGACTCCTGGAACGGGCTGCTGGCCCCGGCCGGGACACCCAAGCCGATCCTCGACCGCCTCAATGCGGAAGTGAACAAGGCGCTGGCGTCGCCGGACCTGCGCGAGAAGCTGGAGTCGCAGGGCGCGATCGTGGTCGGCGGCTCGCGCGAAGAGTTCAGGCAGTACCTGAAGCAGGAAGTCGAGCGCTGGGGGACGGTGTTCAAGACCGTGAAGATCGCGCTGTAGGGGACGACGCTCCCCCTGTCCAGGCCGCGTGGACATGGCCCGGGGGCCAGACTTCGCTCTCTTCCGCACCTAGCGGGACGTACCGACCGTACTCTGCGCCCATTCGAGAATCGGTACGAACCGGGACGGCAGAAGCTTCCGGGCTTCAGCAAAAGTAACCCAGCGAAATTCGTGGTGCTCCGGGCGGCCGAGTTCAGCGCTAATCGGCAAACTCACGTCTCCGCTGGGCGATAAGGCAAGATAGAAGCGCGCAATCTTTCCGTTCGCATAGGGTTCAGTTTCCCGATAATCTTCACCCCAACGAAGCTCGAGCATAGACAAGCCGGTTTCCTCCCTGGTCTCCCGCACCGCAGCCGGCAGTGGCCCTTCCTCAGGCTCTGGCAAGCCTTTGGGCAGGTCCCAATTCCGATACGCGCGTAGCACCAAGCAGTGCCACTGGTCGCCAAATCGACGCAGCACCACCAAGCCAGCCGAACGCTTAAGGGCCTTCATCGTCAGTTCTCTCGCACACGCGCAGGCATCGCAAGCCTGAATGAGGCTACACGGTACGGCCCCCGAAAGAAAGCCGCGGAGTGCGCACCGCGGCCAAATCGTTGTTCAGGGAAATCGCATGTGAGCCCCTACCAACTTCTCATAGCACTGCCGCAGGGGGAGAGGCTGTTTTCCGCGGCGGGCAGTTCAAGGGAGGGAGCGACTTTCCCACCAGCGAGCATCGGGTACGAAGATGTAGCCACCACCGACGTCCCCGTAGGTGCGCGTTTTCCCCTGGAGCAAAAGCTGTGCTGTCAGTGCACAGAGCGCGGCATCCACGGCATCAATAGATGTTAGAGACCTGGTATCGATGCCCGCATCTTCCAGCAACTTGCGTCGCTGAACGCGCTTCAGTTTGGCCGACGCGACCTCCTTCCCGAGAAGCGAACAGGTAATAGCGTGCGGAAACGTCTCGAAGGTGACCCTTGCCCCGTAGTAGCGTTTCTCGGTCAGCAGTGGGTACCGCGGGGCGAAGGTCTGGAAGACCCTCTCGCCGTTAAATATCCAACCATAGAATCCGCTGGTGCTGACCAGGGCTCGCTCCTGTGTCGGAGTCGAAAAGCAAGATATTCTCTCTCTGGCGAGCTCCTTTTCCGCAAGCCTCCCCGCCCCCTCCAGACCCCACTGGCACGGTGAGTCAATGCCAACGGCTGCAACCTCGTGCCGAAGACATTGCTGGTACAAGTCTTCCGGATTGCTGCTATTCACAACGCAGACAACGTCGCGGCCTCGCAAGATGACAAGGTGACATCCCTTCCTTGCGCCCCCGATGTCGACGCCGGCCACAATGCCTGAAGCGCTTGTTTCCAATGACGTCTCCTCCCCTTGCAGACCGATGGTATGTGCTGGTTCGCAACGCTTCGAGAAGCGTTGAATGGTCGGGCTAATACATTGCGCAAACCCTTATAGTCTCTACAAGCACTTTAACGTCTCTGAAAAGACTTAGGCCACCAATGAGTCGTGCAAATTAATTTCGGACGAAATATCTCGTAAGTCTTTGATTCTTCGTTGCCATCGGTAGGACCCCACTACAAAAGTTCTTACGAGAAGTGCGCCGGCTGGAAATTAACTTCTTACACACATTTTGAGTTCTTGAGTAACAGCCGGCACCGCCTCGTACGCGAACAGACTGGCTCCGATCGGCCAGTTGTCGCCTCTGACTTCGGGAAGCTTGGCCACGGATAGGCCACGCGCAGCCACCGGCCAGGAGGTGCGACTCCCAGGAGTTCCGACGCTTACAGACTCTACAGACTAGACGCCGGCGATGTAAGCACGCGGCAATCCCTAGGCGGCGCTATCCGCCGCACTTTCAACGGACCTTGGCCGCCCCGCTTTCAGGTGGCGGGCGGCATCATCTTGACCGCCTTGCAATCATCTTAGCAGCACTCTTGGCAATGCCGAGTTCATCGGCGATTGTCGCCAGAGTCAGCCCGTCCCGACGGCGCATGGCAATATAGTCTGCATACTTATCACCATAGTTGTTAATTCTATCGACGTCTTTCAATGAAATGTCGCATCCCGCCAGTGAAATGTTCACCTTAAATGAGAAACCGCATGGGCAATTTACATGGGCGAAGTTTTTATCACCGGAGTATATCCTATAGCTGGCGACCCAATGATCTTCACCGTGTCCGCAGATGCGGCTCACGCAACGGAACTTCAACTGCGCAGAGGTGGGCCAGGTGACTTGTCGGCTGTATCGCTCGTCATGGATATCGATGCCATATGTCTCCCTAAAAAAGACCTCGAGCATCACACGAAGGTAAGGCTTGCGACATCCCAAGCGAAGACTAGGAAAATTTTCACGGGGAACTCGCCCAAACACGTGGTGCCCCACCGCGCGCGCGAGCACTTCGGCCCACATGCCGCGAAACTCGTGGACGAGCGTATCGATACGCGGAAAATACTTGGATTGGAAGTGGATATACCGTACACCTCCGAGGTGTGGCGTCGACTCGGCCAAGGTAGCGTACGGCGACGCCAGTATTCCGAATAGTCGGTTGTGCAGGAGACGAGAATGTTCCGAGCGAAAAACAGTTGGCTTGACGTATTTCTCGATACGTTTGGGGATTGCGAAATCAGCGGGCCGGTTCGGCATCCAATCCCGCCCGGAATCTTCTGACGCGACCAAATCCAACTGATGCCGGTGGCACGTCCAGGTCCCGTACAACTGATGGGCGCGTCGCCAATACGCTTCGCCGTGCTTCTCACGATCTTCCTTGACACACTGGGGACACCATCTCAGCGCCGCCGGAAATTCTGCGGCGGCAAAACGGTGCAGCACACGAAGGTAGTCGTATCCGCCTTCCCGGCGATACAGCTGCTGGGTCCGCGTCCGGCCTTGAAACGTCAGTAAATATGGAATGAGCGAATGGTTCTCGACCAGATGCGGCAGAAAGCGCGCCAGGTGGGGCATGGAACTCACGGAGAACAGCGCAACTGACGGCGGATAGTACACGCACTTTGGCGTTTTCGGGCTAAACAAGTGCCGTAAGACCTGGTCCGCATCCTCGGGCAATAGCTGCATGGCATAGCGCAGGCAAACGTTGTGGAGCAGCTCGTCTTCATACGGCGGAGGCAAATCGATGAGCATCGGTGTTTGTTCCTGTTTTGACGCGCGCGAAGGCTGGCGCGCGGTGGCACATGGTTGACGCCTCTAGGCGTGACGCGCCGCTTTGCTGCGCACCGCGTTGCGCGTGGCCTGCATCTGCGCCGCTGCCTTGGCATCGGCTAGCCCAGGCAGCGTGGGTGCCGACTCGGGCGCAAGCGACTCTTTGAGATAGCTCTCCACCAGCCATTCCAGCGTCGCGCCTGGGTTGAGATTGATCAGCGCGACCAGTTTCGGTATGCCGCTGGCAGGATCTTCGCCCAAGTCGGCTAGCTGCAAGCAGGCACGCTTGAGCAGTGGATGCCACGCACGACGCATCCGGCCCGGATCGAGCGCCTTCGACGCCGAGGTGGTGCGCGTATCGATTTCCTCTTCGAGGCGATCGATTGCCTTTCTCAACTCAGCGTCATAGCGCGTCAGATCGATGTGGCGTTCTTCACGCAGTAGGGCGAGACAGTCCTGCACTGGCTTGAAGTAGCGCTTGGCCACATCGAGCAGTATGGTGTCGGTCACTTTTTTGGCGGATCGACTCGAGACCGCTCTGACTTGGGCGAGTTCGAACAGTCGGCTCGAAAGCGCTGGGATCCGACCGGTCAACATCTCTAGCGTGGGCCCGATTTCCCCGACTGTGGTCATTTCACGTGTCCACTGATACTGCAGCAATCCGTCGACATACCTGTCCCAGTCCGCGCGATTCATGTTCGGCTCCAGCGTGCGCAGGCCCCCATCGGTAGCACGACGCGCCGTGTACATGTTGCGGAAGAACGCTTCCAGCGCCGAGGGCAGGCCCACGTGCATGACGGCGGTTTCGCCCCCATTGGTGATATTGGTAATGAAATTCAGGTAGATCTCGCGCGTATTCTTCTGGAAGACGTAGTGCGCCTCGTCCAATACAAGAATGCCGACATGGTATTTGCGCAGCAACCGCGCCAGCAGATGGACCCGATCGGTGTACGTACCGAACCGGCCTTTGAGCATGGCGACGTGATTCGTCCCCATAAGATTGTCGATATGTCGTAGCAGCCATAGGAGGAGCTGATTCAGTTCGCCATTGGGCGGGCATTGCACGTGAATCCAGACCAGTTGGCGAAAGCCATGCATTGGGTGATTGATGACCTGCGGCAGGAAACTGAGCGTGCGGCGCACGACGGTGGATTTGCCCATGCCCGAGGCGCCCACCAAGCCGATCATGGAGGCATGCACCGGCTCCATGGGTGCAAGTGGCTGCGCCGACATGCGCCCTTTCTGAATGGCTTCGTAAAGGTCCTGTACCGCAGCGGCTCGGTTGACGACGGGATTGCGGTGGTCATACGAGCCCCATACTGTGCGGAAGATGTCCTTCATCACAGCCTGGTCCCAGCCCATGGTTTCATGGAAGCTACGGATACGGCGGATGGCGCTGATGCGGTATGCTTGGGACTCCCGCCGCTCCCACTCGTGACACTCGGGGTAGCTTGCGAAATATTTCAGCGGTTCGTCAGACTGCAGATAGGGGGGCAGCGCTTCCACCAGTGGATTGCCGCGATGCTCCCCGGCTTGCGCCTTGCAATACGCGGCATCGACCCTCAAGACTTTGGTGCCATCCGCGACCCACGTCGAATCCGTCATTCTCAATTCCATCACACATCTCCTTGATCGTTGGTTTGGCGCTGACGCTTGATCATCGTCAACGCGTCTTCGGCAATGCCATCGTCGTCCCACGCGGCGGTGTCTAGGGGGTCGACCCGTTGTGCCCCAGTGGGTCGCTCGGCGTGCGGCTTAACGAACGCGGCGGCACGCTTGCTGCGCTCGTGGTCTCGATCGCCCTCGCGGGCTGCGCGAATGTCCTTCGTTGAGGGCACCTTGACTCCTGCCAGCTTCCTCTCGTCCGCCGTCTTTTTCTTGGCCGTGGCAATGACGCCTTCGGCGAACGCTTGCACATCGAGCTGGAAGTCGGCGATGTCATGCACCCCGTTCGCGTAGTTCTTGGTGGCAGCTTGTTTAAGCAGGAGGATCTCGGCCAAGCTCACCGATTCGTTGTAATGCGCGCCGGTGGCGCGCAACGTTGCGTGCTCGAAGGTGCCATCGTCGTGGATCAAATAGGCCCGCTCCGGCGCCGCGGGATCGCAGGCCAGGTCAACCGTCCACGAGCCGTCAAACCGTGCGCGCGAGAACCATTGCTCGGCCACGCTTCTAGGTGTTTCATAAAAGCGCGTCCCGAACGCAATGCCTTCTTTGGTCACCCGGACAGTCGCTCGCGGGTACACACAAGCGCGTACCGCATCGATTGCTTCGCTGCGAAGCAATCCGCTGAAATGCCGCACGCCAAACTTCCAGAGTTCCACCGGCGAAGGTGGCAGTCCTTCGGCGACGAATTCGGGAAGGTGATCGATGTCCTCGAGTGGTCGATTGTTGTACTTGACGACCCCTGAGACGAATACCTTGGTAAATTCCTGCAGCGTCAGGTGTGCATCCAGCCGGTAGTCGGCGCCGCCGCGCTCCTGATAGTCGCGCTCGACGAGGCCGGGCACGTAGGGCCCCCATTCCTTTTTCAACAGGTGGAATCGCGACTCGACGATCGCCTTCCAGTCGGGTCGGAATGGAGGCGCATTGTCAAAGTCAACGCCGTAGCGTCCCTTCAGTCGCTGCCAAGCCAGGAAGCTCATAAACTCGCTGCCCCGATCATGCAGAATGCGCGCGGGCAGATGATGGGACGGCCAATGCGCCTCGTCGAGCGTCAGCCCGTAGCCGCGACAGAGTTCGACCTTGGGCGTCACCACTGACTCCATCGCCAGCGCCGCGCCGAGAATGGAGGGGTTCTCGAAGCCGACGTAGAAGCCGACGATCAGACGCGAGAACGTATCGGTCACGATATAGATGGTCGGGCGGCCCACGACTTGCGCACGATTTAGCGCAGAGACCAGGTAGATGTCAGCGACGGTGGCATCGATCTGGTATTCCGCGCCGGGTCCGTACACCCGGGACTTACCGTGGTACGGGCGCGACTTTAACTTGAAGTTTCGCGCGCCTTGTCGGCGTTTTTCCCGCGCGACCACGCTCTCGGCTTGCTCGATGTAGTAGCGGACTTGCCCGACCGTATAGCGCGCACCGACCGCCCAATCACGGCAGTAATGCAGATCAATAAATTCCTTGACCTGCTTGTAGCTGAGGTTTTTCGCCTTATACATGAAGAAGCCGGCATTTAGGATGCCGCGGCCCCGCGCGTCGACCTGGGTGCCTACACCTGCGGTCACCGAGCGGGGCCGCCCGATCTTGCGCGTCGTGTTGCGGCGCTGGCCGCGGCCGCCGCAGTGGTGCAGGTCCCCGTCGAGGGCATCGGCGCATAGGCCACGGGTGAGATAGAGCTTGACCCATTGCGCGATGGTCTGGCGAGACTTGCCAGCCTCCTTACCGCAAGCCTCATACAGCGCCGTAGTACGGATGCCCGCTAGCACGCGGTAAAGATTGTCCCCGCTCACTAGTTCCTTGATCAGCGCGAAGCGCTTGGCAGCGCGTTGGGTCGGCTCGGCTCGGTGGCTCGCCAAGAAGGGATCCTCGGCACGGTCCACCAGTTCCAACGCATCGATGTCCGCATAGTCGGGCGCGAGACGCGCCTGCAGCGCTCGGGTCGCCGTGTGGGCGATCCAGTCTTCCGCGCCATCGACCCTCACAAGGAAGGTGGTCGCCGAGTCCTTGCCTGTCCAGACGATCCGGTATAGCGGATCGTCCGGGCGCCCTCGCCTGCGCACCAAAAGGTTGTCGACGAGCAACGGCAGGTCTTCAAAAGTGTCCATACCACTTCGCTCCTAGGGCCAGCATGCAGCCTCGGCTGATGTCGACACAATTGATGTCCGTCACGAGAACGCGTTCGGCCAGCAAACGGCGGATCAAGGCCAGCGCCGTCCCCGCGGGTGCGTTCCAATCGCCATCCATGCGCTGCGCCAGCTCGCGCGATGGCATCCCCGTGGTCCGGGCGACGACCCGCAGCATGTCGCCCACCATGGGGGTGTCACACGCCAGGATCGGCGCGTCCATTTGGGCCGCGCGGGCGTCGTAGATCCAGATCAGGTTGCGCGAGCGCTGCGTGCGCAGCTGCGAGGCCAGCACGAGTTCCAAGGCGATGCCTTCGTCGGCCAAGAACGCCTGGGCAATATCAAAGGTCTGCCGGGTGCGCGCCCGATACCAGTCGGCATCCTCCATGACGGCCGCGGCTCTGAAGCCCTCTCGCGTGGTAACGAGAAAGTCGATAGTTTGCGGAATCCAGAACGCCGTACGGGGATTTCTCGGGTGTCGGACACCGAGCGCACGGGCGATATCCACCGTGCGTTGCAGGGGCAGTAAGGGATAGTGTTCGCGAATATCCTCGACCGCCTCATCCCACCAGTACTCTAGATAGGCGAAGTACTCGAGGTTCGAGCGCAGGTGGTGAATCCGATAGCCCGTCTTGCTGCTGGTCGTACGGTGACAACGACCTAGTGAGGTGCCCTCGTCCACGCGCTTCCAGGGACGGTACGCTGCACCGGTCCCCTGCCCCCGTCCTTCGCGCAACATGCGCCGATACTTGTTCTCGTCGATGTCGGATTGGCGACGCCCCCTAGTGGCCATGGCGTGCTCCCGAGGCAAAACGCGACGCACGCGAGCAGGCGCCATTCGGCAAGCGTGACCCTGCAAGCAGCAACGGCTCGGCTCGCCACCGTGCGTTCGCGCCGTTTAGAGCAACGCGCTTGCCTATGCCAGGGTGGCAGGCGTTGACCCGTAGCGGTGGAAGGGAGGCGCCGTCCGTCCCGAGATACTCCCCAGCGTGCGTCCCAAAGGCCGCATGGGGAAGGGCGTCCTTAGGGAGCGCGAAGGGGCCGGCGTGCCTGGCGCCGCTGTGCCAGTGGGCGATCGCGGCACGTGTTAGTAACCGCCAGGCGCGCCAGGCAGACAAGCGTTGTCCCGCCCCGCGCAGGCGATGGCGCGGGGGCGATGGTGAGCGATGAAGCATCGGAAGAAGTTGGGTTGTTCCACAGCCTTGCAGAAAATCCACGCCTAAAGGAATTCCTGCCTTGACGGTTGCCGAACCATCTTCCATACTGTCAGCGCCAACCAGCAGTATTGAAGGATGCCCCGGAAACAGCGTCGGCATGCAAGTCATGCGGAGACGTTAAAGGGCGGTGCGCCACCGGCGCACCGGAATTGTGTATCGCTGTGGTTTCTCCCAGTTATTGGTGCCACCCCAGTGTATGCACGAAATAAGCCGCCCTACAAGGCGGCTTATTTATTTTTCAGACGACGCGCACGGGCGAAATTGCACGACTTATACTGACTCAGCATTGAATGCTGAATCATAGAAAAAAAACGCTATATTTCCATTTGACCTCGATCTGCCGATTTAAAGTTGATCTAAGCTTTATTTCGGGAAAAGCCCGCAGCAGCGGCAATAAAATTAATATTTTTTTATTCCGCCCAGAGCCTTTCCATCAGGCTTTGCCGGCGCGCGTGCTCGGTGCGCACATAGCATGTGGTCGTGTCGAGCGAGGCGTGCCCGACATTCTGTTGCACCACTTCCACAGGGACCCCCGCGGCCAAGGCGTGAGAGATATGGGTATGGCGCATCCAATGGGCACTGGCCCGCCGCAAGCGCACCGCCGCGGCGGGCTCGCTCTGCGCCAGGCTGTCAGCACAGGTGGCCAGGAAGCGCTTGAGCTGGCGGTGAAAGGCACTCGCGGATACGCCATCTCTAGATTGACCCGGGCTGGGCCTGCTTGATCGGTCTGAACCACCCCGACTGACGACTGGAGGCGGGCCGCGGCGCGCCGGACCGAACAGCGGGATCCCAGGCTGTTGCGCTACGTCGCCGGCGTAACCGCGGGCCGCTAGATACGCCGCCAGCTGCTCGACCCAGGCCGGCGGCACTGGCACCTCGCGCAGCTTGGCGCCCTTGCCCTGCACCGTTAGCCACCACCCACCGCGCCGTGAGAAAGCGTCCTCGGCCCAATCCTCCCAACGCAGGTCGTCGGTGGTGGCCGCCAGCATTTCGGCCAGCCTCAGGCCGGTCGCGTGTAGCAGCGGCAGCGCCAGTTGCAGGCGCTGCGCCGCCAAGCCCGCCGGCAAGCAGGCGAGCGTCTTCCGGACATGCGCCCACTGCGCCGCGGTTAGCCCGCGGCCGATATCGGGGCCGCTCGAGCGCCGCTTAGGCGGCGTGACCGCGCGCCACGGGTTGCCGACCAGGTACCCTTGGTGCACCAGAAAGCCGAATAGGTTGCCCAGCACCGACAACGCGTAGCTGCAGGAGCGCGGCGACAGCGGGCCCTCGAGCGGACGCCATCCCGCCTGCCAGCGCGGGACGGCGCGCGGCCCGCACCAGGCGGCAGGCGGGTCGAGTAGAAAATCCCGGTACGCCAAGCAGTCCTCCACCGTCGCCGAAGACAAGGCACAGCGGCGCTCCAGCGTGATCCACAATAGAAACCGCTCTGCCTCCTTGCGATAGGCCAGTTGGGTGTGCGTCAGACATGCCTGGGCGCCCAGCACCGGCCCCTTGGCTGCGAGCCAGGCCGAGATCGCCGCGCGGTCATCGTCGGCCGCGAGGTGGCAGCGCGCGCGGTCGCCGCGGAAGCGGCCGTCTCGGCCGCTGAGTGAATCTGGCAGCACCAGGCGCTCCAGCGGCATCAGCGGTGATAGCGGGACGAGGGCCGGAAGCGGCGCGGCAGCGCCGCCGCGCGTTGCGTCGCTGGCATCCGCCGCGGCCTCCCAGTTCGGCAGCGGCCCCAGGGTCCCTGCGTGTGCCTCGACAAAGCGCCGCAGTGCACCGGCTTTGCCGACCCCAATGCCCGGAACATCACGCCACCAGACCGGATTCGCGGCCATCCGCGCATACAGGTCCGCCAGCGTCGCTACCCCGTGGGCGGCCAAGCGCGTCGCCAGGGAATCGACAAACCACGCCTCGCACCCGTCCTGCAGGGCCACCGGGAGCGCCGCTTGAGCCTCGAGGGAATGGACGGCAAAGAGCTGGCGGCGCAACAACTGTACACGCCGCTGGTCCTGCGCGAGGGCCGTGCCGTAGCGCGCCGCATAGGCGGCCTGCTGCTCCGCCTCACTAAAGCCGTCAAGTCCCTCGGCGGCCACGAAGGTGTCGAGCGCTGGCAATTCGGCCGACGAGCGCGGCGACAGATCGAGGCGCAGCAGGTGCGCACGGCCAAAGTTGCCGCCGCGCGCGGCGGTCGCGGCCAGTTCGCCGCGGATCCAGCCGGTCATCCGATGCACGATGGGCCCTTCAAAGACCCCCTGATCGCTCAGATAGCGATCCCATAGCACGCGGGGCGACAAGCCCTGTATCACCCCACGCAGGAAGGCGAAGTGCCCCCGGTGCAGGCGGGGGCGCGTAACGCGGGGCAACGGGGCATCGGTAGACGGCATCGCGCAGGCTACGCCGGGCAGTGGCCGGACGAAGCGCTTTTCTCACTGTAGTCATCGGACTGGCCCACTGCGCGGGCAATCGCGGTACGGCTACCAATAGGGGCATGGGGCAAGCATCCGGCCGTAGCGGGGCGCGCAAGCGGCGCGCCCCGCCACCGCTGCGTCACATCAAAGACGCAAGGACCGCTACCACCTTGCATGCGTCGTCACTTATTCCCTGCAAAATAAGCCGGGTTATTTTGCACGTATTTTCCGGAAAAATTGTTACGCCAATCTCCATGGCGTGAGCGAGAGGCTTCTCTGGATATTCCCCAATACTTCTTTAAATTGCGTACGCGCCAATCTTCCGCCTCTTAAAGCGATTTCCGATGCTAAGAGGCAAAAGGCTGCCGCTTACGGCGAAGCACTCATCGAGACGTGGCCACGGGCACGAACTGCCCCAGCTTTTTCGACCGACATGCGTTGTCCGTCGAGGTACTGCGACCTATACGACATGCCCAATGCATATCGCTCGGATGGTCTCCGATGTCCATCCGATGCCAAGCGCGACCGTGCTCCGTGCGTCATCGACTCTAAGTTGGCTTGCGTTGGCGGCCAGCCTTACTCTGAACGGGACCCCCTTGGGGGGCAATGCCTTGGCTATGGCCACATGGAGTTTGCGCTGAAGTCGCTCAGTGCGATACCGATAGCCATGCACGAGCTTCAAAGCTCGATAACATCGAGCCGACGCTCACTGCGCTCCGACTTTGCTCGCAAATGTCGGCGCCATTCAGCGCGATGGAGCTCTTCATGTTAAAGGTCACTGTAGAAGTTGTGGGTCGGAGCGGCTCGGCCAGGGAGATAGCAACCGCTTACATAGGCAGGATCGAGCGCAGTGCCAATCCCGACTACGTGGTGGAGTTGCGCGAGGACCAGCGCGAGCATGGCGAGTAACGGACCCTGCATGCCTACCCGCGCCACGCATCATCCATCTTTGACCTCGTCGCGCGCGCTCTCGCAGTCGGTTTGACCGGGACCGAGGAACTCCACCTCGCCCCGAGCCCCTCACTGTGCCTATCCACCGTTCAGGTAACACCGACTACGTTCGCCTGGGCGAAATACCCGAGCCTGCAGCGACGCTCTTCCGCAAGCGCATTGAGTACTCAGGGTGCCCCGTCATTGAAGAAGATCCCACGCCGATGGACTGTCCCTACGCGTCCGACTGGCAAGACTTTTTGACCGGCCGGAGATAGCGCAAGAGAGCGCTCACTGCGGCCCTGACAGACTGCGGAGACGGGCCAGAAGTGCTGCACCCGCTATGTCGCCAACTCTTCCATTCCGCTGACGGTTCGCTATACCAGCACTGTATATCCATACAGTATATAGTTTGAGGCCATGCTCGCAGAACCAGCGAATTGCCCGTTGTGCGGCGCGGCCGCAGAGCGGATACGGTCGTCCCGCTACGCGGATTCAGTTACACCTGCTCGTCGGTGCGGCTCGTTCGGCATCGAGTCCGCCGCGCTGGCCGGCCTGGTTGCCTCCGCTTCGACGCGGCAAGACCTGGCGCGGTTGCGGGCGTATGGACATCTGCCGCTCATCCAGCGCGACAAGCAGGGGGTGCGGGTACCAACCCGCGTTCGATACACTGTCGATCTGTGACATAGAGCGGGCATGGGGGGAGATGAGTAGGTTCGACGATTTCATGAAAAGCGATGCGGGCGTGCGGGCTCGGCTCAGGCGACGTGCGGGGCGGCGCGTACATATCCTTGTTGAGAATGTTGAGCCGCGGTCAAAGAAGATGCACCGCGAAGAGCAGCAGAAGTTTCAATCTGCCGTCGCCGAGCAGCTGTCCATGGTGAACCGTTCGACCTTCAAGGGTGGTCTTGCATTGAGGCTGGATCTGGTCACGACCAGGCACGACGCACCCCAGGCGCACACGATAGCCAAGAACCTTCTGGATCTCCTCAGCGTGCGCGGTCCGGGCGTCGACTGGCCCAAGCGACACCTGCTCTATAAGGACGACAGTCAGATCCAGGCACTCTCCGTTATCTGCCGGCACGGAGAAAAAGAGCCGCTGATCATCGTTGAAGCAAAGCCCTTCTCAGCAATGCTCGACGACCTTGAACTTGCGGCTCATGCCGTGCGCGAAGCCGAGATGGGGAGTGACGAGTGGTGGGAGGACGATCGAGAGAGGGAGTGGATAGACTCGTATCGCGAGCACGTTCGCAATGAGGCAGAGAATCGCCAGCGGCTTGGGGACGATGTCTACAATGGTTACCTCACGATGCTGCGCTTTTATTCCCAGCGTGCATTGTTGCGACGCAGCGCCGTGACGGCCCCTATGCTAGGCTCGATGTATGGTCGTCCTCGCGGGTTCTTGAACGTGGTTGGGAAGGAGTTCTGGTCGGGGTTCGTCACGCAATCGAAGCTTCGCCTTCAGATCGGTGAACTACCCATCGCGAAGGGTAGTTCAGAAGCATTCAAGAGAATGGTTGCCGATGAGATCGCCGCCTTCAAGGAACGCTGGGACTGGCTGATTTCACCCTTGGTCATCCCCGTTGCACTGCAAGTCATCATTCGTCCTAACCCGTCCACGCCGACGGCCGTGCTGCACGACCTCGACAATATCGTCCGCGATTATCTTATCCCTGGCATCGTACCTTCCTTCGGCACGGTGTCTGACCTACGTTGGACGATCGATTTCGACGATTTGGAAAAGAGGAATCCTGACATCGCGGCGGCGTGGCCCGACCCACTGCCACCTCGTGGAACAAGGGCAGGTGTCACGCGCTACGAGGCTTGGCGACTACCTGCTGTACCGGACGAGCCTGGATTTGTCAGCGTGGCCCTCGTGGCGGATGTGGACGGAGAAGGTGATTTGATGAGCGAGGTCGACAAGCGCATCCGGGCGTGGTCGCAGCACGGCGCCCATCGACATTGGTATCTCTAGAGACGCTAGCGCAACTCAATCGTAGGCGGCTAGTGGTAGTTCTGTCTTGCACAATGGAAACTGGTAATGACCGCACAAATGCGCCACCCGAAAGCTCTCTACAAGTATCGCGCGTTCAGTAACCAGACGATCGACTTGCTCCTTTCGGACAAGCTCTTCTTCGCGGATCCCAGCACATTCAACGATCCGTTGGATACTCGCCCTGTCGTGAGTGGCAGGGACATCCCTCTGGCGGAGTTGGAGGAAGCTGTGTGCGAGCTAGTCCGCCGCCGAGTGACCGAGGAGATGAAGGGCGCGCTGCGCGGTCCATCAAGTATCAAGGAGCAAAGACACTCGGCCATATCGAAAGGCTCGGGGAGTCGGAAGTTGACCGACTGATGACTGAAGTCGGCTACTACGCGACCGATCCCGATTATGGTACCGACCTGGAAGCGAACCGGCGTTCCTTGCTCACGTCGCTTATGCAGAGTGAGCTACTCAAGCGGTACGACCGAGGCATTCTGTCTCTGGCTGAGCGAAACTCCTGTTCCCTCATGTGGAGCCACTACGGCGATTAGCATACGGGACTATGCATCGGCTACACGGTCCCCGATCCCATACCTGCGGAGCTGCATCGCGTTGTGTATGGCGGCAGCAGACTCGTGGAGGCGAGCGAAGTGGCCGACATGCTAAACAATGTTCCTGGTGCATCAGCACGTGTCGATGCTGCCGTTCTACTTCGAAAGGCAAAAGAATGGCGCTATGAGCGAGAGTGGCGCATGATCGGATCGCGCGGTCTTGTGGACACACCGTTGGAACTTCGAGATGTCACCTTCGGATTCCGCTGTGCGGAATCCGTGAAGGTTGCGGTCATCAAGGCGCTGAAAGGCCGCAACCGGCCCGTGCAGTTTTATGAAATGCAAGAGGTGCACGGAACTTTTCGCCTCCGACGCTTGCTCGTTCAAGAGGAACGGTTGTTCAACAAGTATCCTCGGTGCTGGCGATCGATCGTTGAGTCATTCGACGATATCACTCCAATCTGATTTTCCGCATCCTTCGTTAGCTCAGGGTGCCGGCCTCGTTCGCAACGCAAGACAGTGCCGATGGCGCTTGTGCCAGCAGGTTGAATCTCGCGAGTTCCGCGCTCGTAGGTATAGCGAGCGCCGGCGGAGCCAGCCGCTCTTCAATCAGCATTTGTTGTTTGAGCATACGGCAAGCCCCCTCTAGCCCGGGAAACATGGTGGCGGCTGTAATACCCATCAGTGCCAGATCCTTGAGTGCCTGCGGGGCTACGTCCCTGGGGATGTCAGCGGCGACGAGGAGTGTTTTTCCCCCCGCGAATCCCTTCGGATCCGATTGCGCTTGCACGAGAAAGCCTTCCAAGTCGCCAAGGTTGGTCATGACAAAGCGACCTTGTTGCGCATACAGACGCGGATTGTCACGTGCCGAAAAATTTACAAATGCTGCGAAGGGGTGAATTGCGTCGAGCGGAGGTGGTGGATTCCACGCGAAGGTTTCCTTGAATGCCGCCGTCAATGCATAGACACGAACGAAGCCCAACCGATTTGGAATTGGCGAGACAGGTTGGTTGAGCGCGTCCGAGAGTGCAAACCAGGCAGCGATATACGGCGATTGCGTCCAATTGAGAAGCGGTGTTGGCAAGCCATGGTGCTGGGCAATCGCGACCATGCGCCCAAGCTCCCCAGGAACGTTGCGATCAACATGGAGGCCGGTCAGCGCCTCCAGATGGTTGTGAAATTCATTCAGTGTCTCTGAGGTGTATCGATAGAGATTTGCTCTTCCCGCTCGATACAACGACGTTTGCAAGGACCACCTGCTATCCGCTTGGCCGCGATAGGCGCACGCCTGGGCATCGTGGGTGCGGGAGGCCCAACTCTTGAACTCTTCCCACGACTCACAAACTAGACTCTCTACTCGCGCATTCGCACCCCGATAAAGAACGAGCTGTCGGGGCCGATTCTCGAAGGGGTCGGTCCATATTCCTTCCAGGTGGCCTGCGGGTTGTGGCGTCAGGAGTGCCTTAATCCGTCCAGCGCGCAACCGTTCCTCTGGCGTCGTGGATGCCACTGTCACTCGTCCATCTCGCTGTTCGAGGAGGGGCCCTGCCGCGGACAGAATCCATTGTTGCGGTGTTCGTTCCACTCTAACCTGGATGGCAAGGGGATTAGACCGCCCGGAGTACCATGTCAGCAGCCCACTGCTGACCATGTCGGAATCTAAGCAAAGCCATGCGTGATAATCGCCGTCTTCCAACGCGATAGTGCCGTGGTATTGAAGTTCTGCCACCGAATCCTCGAAAGCTTAGTTTGGTTGCGTAAAGGATATCCGCTTTTTTAAAATTGGTAGAGGAAATTCCCATCTGTACGGGGATGTTTGGGGCTAAAGGACACGTCGCTTCCCCCGCATCAATCGTATGTTCAAGGGAGAACATACGTGCTTAAGTTTCTATGGACCGCTTCGAAGCCACCCTCAGTCAATACCGTTGCTCGCGACAGCGACACGCTATTCCTGGGGCGATTTGACAGCAGCATCGTCGACGACACCGGCGTCGCAACGTTCACCAATACGGGTGTGGTGATCAGCAACGCCAAGAGCATCTTTGGTACGTCTAGCGCTTACTTCGACGGGAGCACAGCTAACCTCGTCATCAACGGCTTGACGGCCATGGGTACCCAATCGCTCAAGGGATTTGGCGGCGCGCTGCTTGAGTTCGTCTGCTGCCTGCTTGTTGAAGGCCAGTAGGACAATGCGTTCCGGGGCTACGAAGCCCCGGTGAATGGCGTAGACGGCCTTTGCGATCATAGTGGACGTCTTGCCAGAGCCGGCCGAGGCCACGACCTGCACTTTGTTGTCGAAGCAGACCACTGCCCGTGCTTGCTCCTCCGTCAAAGGCATGCGCTCCACCCGGTCGAACAGATCCTTGCAAGCCTGCAGCTCGCGCCCGGTGTGAGCGGTGTTGAGGGAGGCCCAGAAGGGGCGATGGTTGGCTTCCCATTGGGTGAGGGAACGCTCTACCGCGTCGGCCTCTTGTCCCAGCCTGGCTCGCACACCGGGACTTTGCATGCGGGCGCGTACGGCCTTGATGTCTATCGATGGCCGGGCCGCCTCCAAGGCTGCCTGCATTTCATGCGTGAACCATCGCCGATCTGCTTCCGCTGTCTGCTCCTGCTTGGCCTTGAGTCCAAGCCAATGAAGCGCGGATTGGTGAGCACCTTGCAAAAACGCGACGTCCTCGCGGATTCGCTTGTCGACCAGCGAGGCTTCCAGCGCTTGGGTCAAAGTGCTCCCGTGAACATTGGGCAGACCATCGACCCTCACTTCCCGGGCCAGGCCCAGGTGGACGGTGACATCCGTCCAAAAGACACCTCGATTCGCCCAATAGGTGCTCTCGTCCTCGACGTTCACCCGGTGAGTCTGGCCATTCACCGCCAGCGACAATTCCGAGCCCTGCAGACGCAGGCGCCAGTCTTGCGATCTCGTCAGTTTCCGGCCCCACGTGAACGGGGCCCAATCCCTTATCATCCCTTCCCCTACGAACCCCGAAAGCAGAATACCGAGAACCGATCCTGGCTATGTCGAGGAGCCGACCGCGTCATGTTAGCGTGACGTAGCTGTGCAGGTACGCCTGCAAGCTCGGCGCCAGATTGGTTCGTCGTCGGTTGCCGGGGAAGACCGGCGACCGAGATCGGCCATCAAGCGTCGGCGATGAACCGAAAAATGCTCCAAGAAGGTGTCTCAGTTGGGGGGGGCCCCTCGTGCGTAGTACCCGATTGGCAACCAGGGCAACTGGTCCCTGGCTGCGCCCCCCATACATCAGCCACGCTTGGCCAGCCGCCCAAGTTCCTCCAGCACCAAACGCTTGAACTGCTCGAACACTACCCAGTTGTTGTACTCAGCGCTCCAAAATCCCCGCCCCCGACAAATCGGCTCAACCAACTCCCGCACCGGCTCACAGATAGGGTGGTAAATCGCAATGTTGTTTCTCGGCAATTCCCGAGCCCGCACCGTCACGCCCAGCACTGAAAACGTCCATACTCCGTCTCGTTGAAACATCTGAACCTCCTCGTCGAAATGGTGAGGCCAGGCTAGTTGGCAGGACGCTCAAAAAACAGCCATCAACAGTGGAATAAACTGTGGCGCACAGAAATTTATCCATACAAATCAAAAGCATAGACGCATCATCGAGCAACGACAGCAGCCCCACGCCAGCCGAGGAAGAGGCGGCCCTGGAGGCCTTCCTGGCGTTCTTCTGCCGGCCGGATGATCGCGAAACCTGGGCATTGAAGGTGGCGCGCGCACTTGCCGAGACCGCCCTTGAGCGATTGCGGGATGGCAAGCAGCGGGCGGAATTCAATTCAGCGAATGTGGCGGAAATGGCCGGGCACACCGTGGCACCCGAGGCCGCCACTAGCTGGCTGTCTGGCATATGGTCCAAGCTAAAGCGCAGCCTGGATGAACGCGAGCCTGGAATGCAAGACACGATCCGCCAGGCTAGCCTTCCCTACTACGCCTGGCCAAGGAAGGCGGCTAGCGGTGGCGGCGCCGGCCACAGCTCTACCTACGCGATGGACTTCATCCGACTCCCTGAGGTTGAGGGAGAAACCGCACCGCTGCCACCCGGAGGCATAGCGTACGTCCGTGACGTGACCTTGAGGCCAGCATTCTGGGTGAGACCGCTGGTGGAGGCCGGTTTTGCGCTGAAAGGATGGCGTCGGTACCTGTTCCTTGGGTACGGCTTGGGCGGCCTTGCATTCGTCGGCGGCTTGCTCATTCTCCTGTGGACAATTCTAACCACCCAGGCGACACGGCTGCCGAGCGGAGAGATTTTCACGCTGCTGCTTCTGGCTGGTATGGTGGCATGGGCGGGGTACACCTTCCTTCGCCCATTCTGGAGGCTCATCGACCTGCGCATCATCATGGCACCCGATGCTCTACTGTCCCTTCGCGAACGAGGCGTCCAGCTTGAGGCCGCAAAGGACCCGTCGGAGGACGGGCAGTCGGTTCGGATTATTCGACTTGTCAGATACTCCGGCCGCTGCCCTATCTGTGGTGAAATCGTCCACCTGCAAGATGGCCGCACGGAGTTCCCCGGCAGACTGGTTGGCAGGTGCGATGAACACCCCGCCGAGCATGTCTTTTCGTTCGACCGGCACACGAAGGTGGGCAAACCGTTGCGATAGCCCCGCTCCACACGAACAAGACGAAAACAGCGTATGGACGACGCACTGAAGTCTCTCAAGGACGAGGTTCTGCTCAAGATGGGCCGGAACCTGCTTCTCAATCAGCAGGTGGAGCACCTGCTAAAGGCCATCCTCGGCCTTGCCAGAATCGAGGGAACCCCATCCGACGCCGCAGCCCGACTTGAGGCGCGCCGAGCGGCCTTAACCACAACATCGATGGGCGGACTGCAAAGAAGATTTCGCAGCGAACTTCTTGCTCCGGAGGAGCATTCTCAAAATCGCGAACCGGTTGATCCTTCCCAACCGTTTATTAGCACGGCCTTCCGGTTTGACCTTGAGCCGGCCGACAGAGAGGCTCTGGAAGCTGACCTTGACGCGCTAACCGCGGACCGCAACGAACTCGCGCACCACTTCCTGCCGCGCTGGCAACCTGATTCTGCATCGGCGCTAACCGAGGCTGGCGCTCACCTGGACCGGCAGCGCGAGAGGATTTTTGCCATGCACCAACGCCTACAATCGATGCACGGCTCGATGGCTGAGACACTACAGTCGGCCGCAAACTTCTGGTCGTCCGACGAGGGCACGGCCGCCATTGAGCTCATTCATCTCCAGAGCAGCAGGATGATTGAATTGTTCAGCGAAGTGGCAGCAGCGCCAAAGCGTGCGGATGGCTGGACCGACCTGTCGTACGCCTCTTCAGTCGTACAACACCGAGAACCAGATGCACTGGAAAACCGCAAAGAGCGGTTTGGTGAGGAAAATCTGAAGGCGCTGGTCCTCAAATCCGGACTGTTCGAGGTCGCTGAAGAGAAACTTCCCAAAGGCACGAGGACGCTGATTCGCCCACGAGAGGGCATCTAGCTGGACAGGAAAGACAAAAAAGGAGCCGTGGCTCCCCTTCTTGCACTATGGCCTGCCGGTGAACCTAACAGCGCAGCGTCCTTCAGCTTCTTCCGCGGGCGAACCTTTACCTTCACGGATGCCGGCTTGGCAGCAAACCACTGCTCCTGGCCGACTTATACCTTAACGATGCATAGTTAAGCGGATGGTCTGCTGGCCGCCTTGCCAGCAAAGGGACTTAGGTACACTGACGATGTATGTATCGATATACGCAATACATACAAACTCAGCAGGCCGGTGGAAACACCGGCCTCTTCATTTCAACGCGCTCTATTCACCGAAACGGGTAAGGGAAGGACCGAAGCCGACCCTTCTGAGTCCTTCGACTACCGCGCCATCGATGGCAGCAGTCTGCCGCAATGCAGCCGTCCGGAAGCAGTGTTTGCTCCAGCCAGAACCAAAATGTCGGAGGACTGGCTATAAGGCGTGAAGGAGGCCGGGGCGACTAAGACGGAGGTCCTGGCCAGTCGTGGACGGAGCGTTGACGCGCGGCATCCAGCTTAAGTGCAAGCCGGCATGGACTGCACGAGGCAAGCGGTCCGCATTCTCAACGATCCAGGTCCACAGCGGCACCATACGAACGAGCAGATCCATGCCCGTGTCGGAGAGCTCGTACTCGACTCTGGGGGGCGTCTCTTCGAAATCAATACGGAGCACTAAGCCGTCACGCTCGAGCTGTCGTAAGGTACGCGTCAACATACGTTGAGTAACCCCGTGCATGCGCCTGCCGATTTCTGCATGGCGCAGTCGGCCATACACGCCGAGCGTGTGGACGACACCAAGTGACCAACGGCTTCCTGCATGTGCGAGCACCTCCCGCCGCAACCCATCATCATCGTCTCTCAGGCCGTGACACACGGTCTGCGAATATTGGAGAATTTCGTCTCGATCCAACTCCCTAGCTCCCAGTATCACGCATGTGCCTTCTTTCATAAACGCCCATCCATAGCTAGACTGCCGCAACGCATTCCTTAGTGGGCTAGACGATGAACCAAACAGATCTTAACGCTACGTCTCAAAACATTCTCGTACTCGGTGCCGGCGAACTTGGCCTCCCGGTGCTACGCAATCTTGCGCGCCGCGCGAAGGACGTGGACGGTGCGAAGATCAGCGTGCTGCTGCGCGCAAGTGCCGTGGAGTCCACTGCGAAAGGCAAGCGACATGATATCGCGGAGATCCGAGGTCTTGGGATCGAGATCGTCGTGGGCGATCTTGTGAAGAGCTCCATCGATGAGCTCGCCGCAGTTTTCGCGAAATATGACACGGTAATCGGTTGCGCGGGTTATGCAGCCGGAATCGACACGCCAATGAAGTTGGCGCGGGCGGCCTTGCTGGCGCGAATCCCGAGGTACTTCCCATGGCAGTTCGGGGTCGATTTTGATGTGATCGGTCGAGGCAGTCCTCAGGACATCTTCGACGCACAGTTGGACGTGCGCGAATTGCTGCGCAGTCAGCACGAGACTGAGTGGGTCATCATCTCGACCGGCATGTTCATGAGCTATTTTTTTGAGCCGGACTTCGGTGTTGTTGACTTGCAAAACTACGCAGTTCACGCTCTGGGCACCCTCGACACCGCGGTGACGCTAACGACGCCCGATGATATCGGCGCGCTGACTGCCGCGATCGTGTTTGCCAAGCCCCGTATCCGGAACGAGATCGTGTATCTGGCCGGAGACACCGTGACTTACGGGGAGGTCGCCGACAAACTCCAAGCGGCCCTCGGCCGACCCTTTAGCCGTTCGGAGTGGAGCGTGCAGTATTTAATGGATGAGTTGGCGCGCGACCCGACCAATATGATGCGTAAGTATCGTGCGGCTTTTGCTCAAGGGGGCAAGAGTGGGACGTTTAATCACACCCGCGCCATTCCGGTCACCGACGTGGCGTCGTGGATCAATGCAAACCTTACTTCCGGTCGCAGCGAGTAATCGTGAGTCTGACGATCTAGGCATGCGGCATCGGTCGGCGGCTCCCCCGATGACGACTCGTCGGGGCGAACAGCAACTGCATCAACTACCTGTCGAGCCATCGACGTATACCAGCAGCATGCACGCCGGCGCGCGGCCTCCGAAGCACGCATGGTCGCGGCCTTCGGTCTGGACGAGCTCGTCCAGGCAGGCGCGGCGGTTCCTGGGCTGGTGAACCTTAGGCGGACGCAGCTGCGCGGCGCCCAGGAGCGACGTCGATCATGATCCGGCGTACCGTCTGCACGCCCGGATTGATGCCATGGCGCTCGCTCACCTTCTCAGCGTCCAACTATGGACCGAAGTTGGCATAGGCGTCGCGGATCGGGCCGCGTCCACGCTCGAGGCCGGGTGGCAGTTGCTGATTGCTGCTATGCCCGCGCCTGCGCGAGCTGATGCCACTACGTGCTCGCGATATCGGACTGGGAGCAGGCCGCACGCGAGGTGCAATGCCGAAACCCGCGACGTTCTGGAATGTCGAGCCGCGCTGAGTTCAAATGTCGCTACGGGCGTGCGGTTTGTGCGGAAGTGTTGGTCTAAAGAGGGACTCTGCAATGGGATGGTGAAGAGGCTAGCCAGATACCACTGGATGAGGTGACAATCGGCAGCAGCGGGCTCCATGGGTCCGCCACGGCAACTGAAGCCTATGGCGAAGACTGTTATCCGACCCATCTGAGCCGTTCAACGCGGCAAGCCGGATACGAATCTCTGGCTTGTCATTGCGACAGAATTTCTATGGGCCAATTGTTTGAAAAAAAGAGAATATTGCATACGCTTTTACTTGAGTAAGGCTGATCCGCAGCGCTACCGTATATCCCGCTAGAGCTTTTCATCCGAATTAGAGTCGACCCTTTACTCTGTAAGGGTAAGCACTCTCATGCTCTCATGCGAGTGGATGGCGCGAATGGCTGCTGCGCTGTTCTAGCGCCTCCGATACTTTTTGCGGGAGAGCGCTCGCAACCTCGAAGGTCGCATCACAACGTCCAAGCCTTCTGCAAAATGACGTTTTGACGGACTCTCGGGATGCTGCTACTGGCGCCCAGCTCAACTCATTTTTTGCCTGACATTGCCTGACACTCACAGTCTGGGCTGATGCGCGGCTGCGAACCTTATAGTTTTAAAAACACTCTCTTGTTGCTCGAGGACGCCCAGGCTTCGGCCTCAGGAAGCGGCTGCGGGGCAACCGTGACCAAGGGCCATTGTTTTGCCATGCGTCGGTTGATTTCGACAAACTCTTCCTCATGAGGAGCCAGGTCGAAATCGCTCTTGATGGCCGAGACCGGACAAACAGCCTCGCAGATTGAACAGTTGATGCACACCTCGGGATCGATAACCATGAAGTTCTGTCCCTGGTGGAAGGCTTGAACCGGACAAACTTCGATGCAGTCTCCGTGGCGGCAATTGATGCAGGGCTCGGTGACGACATACGTCATAGTTTCCTCCAACTAAGCTACCAGGGCAATCCACCTGGATCGCCCCGCCCTCACCCGACTTCAGGACGGCTTGCGGAAACCCGCCGTACCAAAGAACACATTGGGCTTGCGATAGACAGCAAGCAGCAGGCAGCCTTCATCCGATCGCGTCTCATGCAGCGAGCCAGGCTGCCGCCAAACGAATTGACCTGCGCGACAGATGCCGTCGTGATCGTAAAACGAGCCTTCGAGGACGTAGCTCTGCTCGATTTCCGGATGCTTGTGGAAAGGCAGGACCGCGCCCGGCTCCCATTTCAGCAACACCGTCATTTCGCCGGCTTGGTCATTGCGGTACAAGACTTTCATGGAGATCTTCTCGAACTGGGAAGGCTCCCACTCAAGCGTGTTCGGGTCGATGTAGACGGATCCGCCGACCGTCGGTTCCAGCTTGCCTTTGAGGCGTTCGGCGAAGTGCTTGTTCTCGGTCAGAGTTGTCATGACTGTCTCCTTGGTTTGGAAGATGGGAAAAGCGCGCACACGGAGTCGCGATGTCGCTGTGAATCAATGTAGTCTAGTGTTTCCTTATAGTCAACATCATGTCGGAGCACATCGACTGTATATGCTGCTTACTGCGCACATGTTTCCCTCGTTTACCCTTGTTTGGTTGAATAAGTTTCCTTTTCGTCTACCATCAACGCGCAGGCAAAGGAAACCAGTGGCCTCAGGCTACGACGAACAGGAGAAAAGGAATGGACATCTACAATTCCGATGCGGCGGGAGTGGCCCCTACAGCTCCCCTCACCGCAAGCACCAACAGCATGGGAAAGGTCGTGACGGCGAGCGTCATCGGCACCATGGTCGAGTGGTATGACTTTCTGCTCTACGGCACAGCTGCCGCCCTCGTATTCAACAAACTCTTCTTCCCGGCGCTGGACCCGCTGATGGGCACCCTTGCGGCGCTCGGCTCGTTTGCTGTTGGTTTCATCGCACGCCCTCTTGGAGGCGTGGTCTTCGGTCATTTCGGCGACAAAATCGGGCGCAAGACGATGCTGATGACCACCATGTTCCTGATGGGTGGCGGAACATTCGCCATTGGCCTGCTGCCGACGTACTCTCAGATCGGCGTCTGGGCACCGGCGCTGCTGATTCTGCTGCGCGTTATCCAGGGCATCGGGATTGGCGGTGAATGGGGTGGCGCCGCACTGATGGTCATCGAGCACTCGCCGCGGGACAAGCGAGGTTTTTACGGCAGCCTTGTACAGATGGGCTTTCCTCTCGGGATGCTAGCCTCCACTGGAATCTTCGCCTATCTGTCGCGCATGCCAGACGCCGACTTTTTGGCGTGGGGCTGGCGCATCCCATTCCTGCTTAGCGCCATACTGGTGGCTCTCGGCTTCTACATCCGGCTTAAGGTAACTGAGTCGCCTGTGTTCGCGGCCGCGGCTGCCGACAAGAAAGAGGAAAGCCCGAAGATCCCGCTCTTCGAGGTCCTTACTAAGCATCGGCGTAACCTTGCGATCAGTATTGGGCTGAAGATCTGCGAGGTTGCTTGGGTCTATATCCTGACCGTTTTTGTTGTGGTCTACGGCACCACGGTTCTACATCTCCCCAAGACTGTAATCCTTGACGGCGTATTGCTTGGCGCCGCTCTCGAGCTCTTCACGATTCCAATGTTTGGGTGGCTATCGGACCGTTGGGGCCGCCGCAAGCTCTACTTCATGGGCTCCCTTTTCACCATCGCTGCAGCGTATCCGCTCTTTCTCCTTATCCAGACGGCCAATCCTGTCGTGATTGCCCTGACAGTCGCGGTGTGCATGAACATTGGGCATGGCTCGATGTATGGGCCACAAGCCGCCCTCTTGCCCGAACTCTTCGGTACCAAGGTTCGCTACAGCGGTTCATCACTTGGCTGCCAGGTCGCTGCGGGCATCGGCGGTGGCCTTGCTCCGATGCTGGCTACGGCTCTGCTTGCCAGACAGGGACATTTTGTCGGCGTAGCCATCATGATCGCTGTGCTCGGTATCGTAACGCTCATTGCCACAGCAGCAAGCCCGGAGACCCATCGCGATAATCTCTACGATTCCTGAGTGAGCGGGTTCCGCACGGCCTGTGCAGCCACCATCTTGGGCGGGCTCGCAAATCCCGCATACAATCTCCGGAGGAAACCTTGCGTTTCCTGATTCCCATCTTGAACGGACGACCGGATTTGCGAGCCATGTCGGCAAAAGCCCCCCAGCGGAACACGCCCCCTGCCCAACAGCCCCGAGCCGCTGCGCACGTGTCCCAGGACACCAGCGCAGCACAGGATGATGAAGAAGTCGTATGCCAGCGTTTGCGCATGGCACGGATAGATCACGGCCTCACACTAGATGCGCTGGCTGAGAAGTCCGGCTTCACCAAAGGCTATCTTTCCAAGATCGAGAACGGCAAAAAGGCCCCTCCTATCGGCTCGCTCGCGCGCATCGCGCGCGCTATGGGCATGGAGCTTAGCTACTTTTTTTCGGAGCCCAGTCCGACAGAAGCCGCGACCATTGAAGAGGTCGACCGCCCCGTTTCAGTGGTCCACCACTGGGAAAGAAAGCCTGTTGTCCGTGGCGGAAGCGCCTATGGATACGACTACGTGAGCCTGGCCCATAAGAAGCAACACAAGTTGATGGACCCGTTCATGTTCACCTTCCCGTCAGCAACGGACCTGGACTTTTTCTTCGAACACAGTGGCGAAGAGTTCGTCTTCCTGCTCTCCGGCAAGGTGGAATTCGAGTTCAAGCTGAATGGCAAGCTCCAGCGCTATGTCCTGGAGGCAGGCGACAGTCTGTACTTTGAATCTGGCACGCCTCACCGTGGCCGTGCCCTCGAAGGCGATGCGCAAGCCATCGTCGTGGTGACGGAGCCTTCCGAACCTAAAGCCGAGTGATTCAACTTATGTTGCCTGTTGGGAAACTTTTTCCTAGAATTGGGAAACCTACCAACAGGAGACACCCATGCGCGTTGCCGTCGTCTTATACCCCAATGTTGAACCCATCGATTTGGCTGTTGTCGGCACCCTGTCGATGGCCAAGCGTGTGGCAAACGAGCTGTCCTACTTCACAGTGTCTGAGAACGGCGGCCAGGTCGAGCTGCAGAACGGATTGCGTGTGGAAACCGATTTCTCGTTTGCCGATGCGCCTGAGGCCGACGTCGTTGTCGTAACGGGCGGACCAGGCTGGCGCAAGGAGCTCGAGAACACGACGATGCACGCGTTCCTCAAGCAGCGTCATGCTCGGGGCGAGGTAATTTCAAGCGTATGCACTGGGGCAATGATTCTCGGAGCATCGGGACTACTAAATGGCAAACGCGCGACAACTAAGGCACCTGTAGCCGACCCGGAGGAACATCCCATCACAACGATGGAACGCCTCTACTCGACGACAGCCGCTGTCGAAGCGCTTGTCGTAGATGAGGGCGACATCGTGACGGGGGGTGGCGTCACTCTCGGGATCGACACGACGCTCTATCTGCTTGAGCGCTTTCTTGGACCGGAGGTTTGCAGTGAGACCGCGCGGATCATGGAATACGGCGCCGCGCTTCGCGCCAATCAAAGCCGACTTCCTACGCTGAAGGCAGAGATTCTCGCAACGTAAAGCCCATACATAAGCTCGCGCGATGGAGACACCCCTTTCACGACGGGCTGGCGGTCATTAGCGAGTCACCTCACAGTCCGTCGTGCCGTGACTTGACCCCACGGCATTTTTCTCCCGACCGCACAGTGAGACTGTGCGGCTTTTTTTGCACTACACACGTCCATGCATCTGCAGCGGTGGACGCAAAACGCAACTTGATAGTGGATGTGCTACAGCGCCTAGCAAGGCCGCAACGCGTCTCGCAATGCGCCGTTGTAGCCCTGCAGCATCGGCGCTCGTTTGCGCGCTGACCACTGCACAAAGCGAAGCCACACGCCACACGACGTCCGACGTGTTCGCTAGTGAGTCCACGAAGGAATGCGAGCGAACACAAGAACATCTCTCTGCAGTGATGTCTGGGTGGCCGTCTGTACGGATGTGCCCAAGCGGTACCGTCACGGCTTCTCTAGTGCAATAAACGAGATGTTCTGCCAGAGAAACGAGATTCCCTCGCGTTGTACTTTCGATTCTCGATTCGACGGCGCCACATAACTCGCTCCTCATCGCCAGCAGCGCACATATCGGCATCGGCGCGGACTGTGGGGTGCGTTGACCTTAATGATAGTACCGGCTATCATTAAGACATGAGGTCCCGGTAGTACTTTTAACCTCCGACACGGCAGTTCGCCAGCGCGACCATCCAAGCGTCGGAAGGGTCTCGTCAGGTTGATCAATCAAGGAGGCGAGGTGGTGTCAAAGGCCGGGCTGCAGGCATCAGTTCGTTGCGATTGGTGCGGAGACTTGGAAGACTACTGCCGCTACCACGACAAAGAATGGGGCTTTCCAGTTCGGGATGACACGCGGATCTTCGAAAAGGTCTGTCTGGAGGGATTTCAAGCCGGTTTGAGCTGGCTGACGATCCTTCGTAAGCGCGAGGCGTTTCGTGAGGCCTTTCCGATTTCGAGATTGAGCATGTCGCTCGATTTTCTGAACGCGAGGTTCAGCGACTGTTGGGCAATCGGGGCATTGTGCGACACAGAGGAAAAATCGAGGCGGCCATTCATAACGCCAAATGCGCGCAGGAAATGCTAAGGACGGAGTCATCGCTTGCTGCCTATTTCTGGCAATACGAACCCGATCCGAGGAGCCGTCCAACACGCGTGACACCGGAGGTGTATCGCACGATGACCACCAGCCCACAATCCATCGCTCTATCGGAGGATTTGCGAAAGCGCGGCTGGAAGTTTGTCGGGCCAACGAACATGTATGCCTTAATGCAGGCATTGGGCTTGGTGAATGATCACGTGGAAGGCTGCTGGGCCCGAGATGCTGCATTTCGCGCCCGAGAGAAATTCACGGTCCCACGTACATGACGACGCCCGACAGGTGCAGATTGGAAGAGTCTCCCCGATAGCGAGGTGACGGAGAGAACGTGTAAGGGTGAGGGAAGATGGACCGATTACATGCCATGGAGGTGTTCGTACGCGTGGTAGAGGCTAATAGCTTCTCCCGCGCTGCGGAGCTTCTGCATATCTCCCGTACCTCTGTGACGATGATCGTCAAGAATCTAGAAGGGCATCTTCGGGTGCCCCTGTTGCAGAGAACGACGCGCACCGTAAAGCTTACTCCTGAGGGAGAGGAATACTACGAGCACTCTCTGAGAATCCTGGCTGAGGTATCTGAAATGGAAGCCGTGATGGGAGGACCCGGAAACGGGCCTCGCGGCAAACTGCGCATAAGCATGCCGGCCATCATAGGAAAATGGCTGGTCACTTCTCAACTGCAGCACTTCCATTCTACTTATCCCGACATAGCACTGACTATGTCGTACTGTGACAGATGGGTAGACCTCATCGGAGAAGGTGTAGATTGCGCAGTCCAAGCTGGAGAGCTTGAGAGTTCCAGCTTCTTAATTGGACGTCGCCTGGCTGATATGCAGAAGATCACCGTGGCGACCCCAGACTACCTGCGACGCCATGGGCATCCCGAAAACATCGAAGATTTGAAAAATCACCAGGCACTGCACTATGTGTCGAGCAGAACAAACCGCCCCACGGATCTGAGCTTTCGAGTGGATGGCGAGTGCCTCGATGTGTCGATGATGGGCAAGCTCAGCTTCCACGATGTCGATGCATATGTCGAGTGTGGACTCACCGGCCTCGGGATATTGCAGCCTCCACGATTCATGGTCAAGGAGCACTTACGCGTCGGTTCGTTTGTGGAGATTCTGCCGCAGTGGAAGCCAAGCTCACTACCCATCTCTGCAGTCTATCCACAGAACCGCCATCTTCCTCCGAAGGTCAAAGTTTTCCTGGATTGGATCACCAAACTCTTCGAGCAGTCAGACCTGTTCGCGTTGGATGATAGGCCACGAAAGATACCGACGATGGCGGCCTCCATGCCTGGCTGCCCGCTTCTGAGAGACAGCAAGAGAGGCTAAGCAGCTTTCGATGGCGACGCTCCTTGGGCTTGCTTCTTCTTTGGCGGCGAGAGTATCAGCTTTTTGGTTTCGACCGCCGCGGCATTGAGTATCTCTCTCGCGAGCTCGGGATTAGATGGATTAATAGCTCGTGCGATGGCCACTACCCCAGCCAAAGATGTAACCAAAAACAGAGCCCTGCGACGCGCCAGAGCGGGAAAGAGCGTCTTGCGCAGCGAGAACTCCATCAGCTTGGCAATCTCCGCCGTGCCGTCTGCAAAGGCCGCCATCACGTTCTTCGGCTGACGTGCAATCTCACCCGCATAAGCAGCCAGGGGGCAGTTGACCGTCGGATCCTGGCTCAATGCATAGAGCAGATAGTCGTCTATGTAAGCCAAAGCGCCGTTGCGGTCGCCGCTTTCGGCTTCCCAGCGTTCGCAACGCGAAGCTAGGTCAAGTCGGCAAGCTATCGCCGTGAGCTCATCCTTGGTGGCAAATTGCCGATAGAACGCCCCCTGGGTCAGGCCTGCTTTCGCGCTGATCTCTGCGACACTCGTGCCGTCGAATCCCTTCTCCTTAAGCAATAGTCTGGCGGCGTCGATCAGGGCGGCTCGGTTCTCGGCTACCTTTTCCTTGCTGACTTTCATTGTGCTGCCTCTTGAGCATCCGCATCGCGCGCACATGTGCCGTCGCGATGCAGTCGGTGGACCGCAGAGTTGCGGGGCCGTATTGTTCAATTATACCAAACATTCTATTTTCAAATAATGACTTGAGAAGATCAGGGTTTATCCGTTACTGTCCTAACGTCAAGACGCGATTCGTTTCGGTCTTTTTCCAACGCCTCTTACTCTCCGTGGAAATTGCCGGTTTCTTCATCGAAACGATCCATGTTCGGTTGGTTGCGTCGCGTCCTGACTTACTCCTCTCGCCCTGGCTGCTCTCGCAGTCAGGGGTTTTTTTTGGGAGGAAAGATTTGCAGCGATCTCTCGGATGACGGAGTCAGCCGAACAGAGAAGAGCTCTCGGCAGTGACGCCGATTGCAATGCAAAGCGTTTTTCATCGCTCACCGCAGACTCTTAGCAATGGCGCTACACGGAATAAGCGTGGAGATTGATTCTCGCTGCTAGGCCTAGCCCTCATCCAGTCTAGTTTGTCCTGCACAAACCACCAACAAGCCAAGCTTACTAGCGCCCCCCTTCTCGATGGCCCATCCGGCGCGCCGTCATCGCTACGCGGCCTGAACACATTGTTGGCACGCTCTGTCCAAAGCTAAATTGTTTCGTTGGGATAAATAAATCTTTCAGCAGATTGAACTTGGGTTCATAACATGAATAACGCTATTGTTCTAATTGGTTAGGGCGAAGTACGTTTCGATTTGGCTCATATGCCTTTTCCCTCCACTTGTCGTCTGAGCCTGACCCCGTGTCGAAACTTGAATGCTGCTTGCTCGTCTTGACCTTCCCCCCCCCATCCCCTGGGCCGAATCGAACCTTCGGTCCAGGGATTTTTTTTGGTACGGCGGGGTTGATGGAACGTGCGCTCCAGGAAATGCAGCATCTAATCCGATCGTTTCGTTTCAACCCACTGCTAGCAGAACGCCCGATTTATCGGAATTGACTCAACGGATCCGAGTCCTGACTACGCGATTTGGTGTGGGATTCCGTTGTGGTGCAGCGGTCGGGCCTACTGATTGCCCAATGGGCTCAATGAGCCTCCCAGTCTGGTCATGCTAGCCACCGGCTATGACTGTCATCCGAGCTCGGGTCGCGCGCCGCGCACTGCTTATGCGCCGCAAAAGTCGCAAATCGTTGCATCCGAGGCGCAAACTGCTGGTTTGAGGCCCTTTTATGTTCCTCAAAATCCACAAATATCGTCGCTCCGCGATGGTCGCGTCGCCCCCTTCCTCATCCATCTCACTATCCCGTGGGGAAATGTTTCCCGGCGCAGCCGGATACTGCTTTTCCGCCTCCATTCATACACTTGCATCACCGGGTTCGCGTTGGTCGGATTCACAACGGATTGGAAATAGAATAGCCCAATTTCGAGCGGTGTTGCTTTGCTTTACCGCACTAAGAAATCGACGCCTTTTAGCTCTTCTTTTTGATTTCTACTGACGTACTTTTAAATCGCGAGATTGTCATGTCCAAGCTTTTCTCGACCGTTAAGGTTGGTGCCTACGAGATTTCTCACCGTGTTGTGATGGCGCCTGTATCGCGTATGCGTGCAGCAGACGGTGCAATCCCGACGCCGCTGATGGCAACCTACTATGGCCAGCGCGCCTCCAAGGGTGGCTTCATGCTGACCGAAGCTGCCGCGGTAGCCATGGGCGGCAACGGCTATCTCGGCTCGCCCGGCATCTACGATGACAGCCAAATTGCGGGCTGGCGTCTCGTCACCCAGGCGGTGCATGCAAAGGGCGCCAGGATTTTCATGCAGCTCTACCATGCTGGCCGCCAGTCACATGCCGAACTCCAACCCGATGGCGGCGTCCCCGTTGGTCCGTCGGCAATTCCTCACAGCGGTGTTGCTCACATCCGTGGCGGCTGGGTTCCTGCCACTCCGAACCGTGCACTTGAATTGCACGAGATCGCCGACATTGTAGAGAGCTTCCGTGTCGCCGCACAACGCGCCGTGGAAGCTGGGTTCGACGGCGTCGAGCTCTATGCCGCAAATGGATACCTGTTCGACCAGTTCCTCCAAGACGGCAGCAACAAGCGCACGGACATCTATGGGGGTTCGCTCGAGAATCGCGCGCGCTTGCTGGTCGAAACGATTCGCGCTGTCCTCGATGTGGTTGGCGATGGGAAGCTTGGCGTGCGGCTGAGCCCCAGCGGGGTATTCAACGATGTGTCGGACTCTGACCCCGTCGCGCTCTTCACCTATGTTGCGCAAGAGCTTGCCAAGTTCGACCTGGCATACGTGCACATCATTGAGCCGCGCATCACAGGTGCCGGTGAAACGGAGGGCGCGAACCCGGATGCCATCGCTGCTCGGCATATCCGCAAGCACTACCCCGGCACCATCATCGCAGCAGGTGGATTCACAGGCAGCACGGCACAGGAAATCGTCGATGCGGGCGATGCGGACCTCGTGGCATTCGGCCGCCACTTCGTGGCCAACCCTGATCTGCCGGAGCGACTGCGCAGGAACCTTCCCCTGAACGCTTATGACAGGGAAACGTTCTCCGGCGGTACGGAAGTGGGCTACACCGACTATCCGTTCTACGGCGAGGAAACGCAGGCCGCAGCCTGAGGCATCAACATGTGAGCACGAGGGCGGCTGTAGCGGCCGCCCCCCAAGCTCAGACCATGTAGGTCTCTTCGACGCTGCACGACGCGCACAAACCGCGTCTCACATCTGGAGCTTGAAATGAAACTGCAAGACAAAGTGGCATTCATCACAGGCGGCACCTCCGGCATCGGTCTAGAAACTGCGAAGTTGTTCCTCGCCGAAGGGGCGAAAGTGGCTATCGTTGGATCCAATGCCGAGCGCCTCGCAGCCGCCGGCGATATGCTTTGCGGACAAGCCCTCACCATACTGGCGGACGTCAGAATGGTGGCGGATGTCGAACGTGCTGTTGAGGAAACAGGTACCAGGTTTGGTCGTATCGACGTCGTATTTGCCAACGCTGGAGCAAGCACCGTAGCGCCCCTCGAAGCCGTCACGCCCGAATACATCGAAAGCAACTTTGCGCTCAACTTCAACGGTGTGTTCTTCACCATCCAGAAAGCGGTGCCCTTCATGTCCAACGGCGGAAGCATTGTCGTGACTACATCGTTCCTCAACGAGATGGGGATGCCAGGACTGTCCATCCTGGCTGCCACGAAAGCTGCCACGCGGTCGCTAGTCCGGGCGCTCGGTGCGGAATTGGCCGGCAAGGGCATCCGTGTCAACGCCGTGAGTCCCGGCACAATCTCGACGCCGTTCTACGGGAAGATGGGCCTGTCCGAGGCTGATCTCCAGCAAGTTGCCGCGAGCCTGCAGGAAAAGGTTCCCCTCAAGCGGTTTGGTTTGCCGGTTGAGTTGGCCAAGGCAGTGCTCTATCTCGCGAGCGACGATTCCTCGTATACGAACGGAATTGAGCTGGTTGTAGATGGTGGTCTGACACAGGTCTGATGTAGCCTCGCCAGGAACATTGCCGATGCCCTAGTCACTCTTACGCTATAGCGAAGTAAGAGCGATTTCTAGGGCAGTCCTCCCACAGCGAAGAGAATTACCGCTCAACAGAGAAAGACCAAGATGGCCCTGACTCCGACACAACGCAGGTTCCGATTCAACTGTTTCTTTGGTTTTCAAGTTTCGTACTGGTTCGCGATTCGGCTTACGGTCGTAATGCTCGCGACAACCAGCATGACGAATTCCCATGCTGATCCCATGGTCCATGTAGCATTCGGGAGGGACCATTCTCACAACATCAACAAGTATGAGATCGGGTTACTGTGGGATTCCGGTTTCGCTTGGGGCAATCCGCAGCGTTGGCAGACCACGTTGCATTGGGAGGTGGATCTGGCGCAGTGGGATTCGGGGAAAGGCCGTGATGTGACGGAGATAGGCTTCTCCCCGGTCTTTCGACTCGAACGGCGAGGCGGGTCGATTGTTCCGTTTCTGGAAGGATCGGTGGGCTTCCGCATCATGAGCCACGTCAGCACGTCGCCCAGTCATAACTACAGTAGTGCCTTTCAATTCACCGAAATCATCGGCTTCGGATTGGCCTTTTGCAAGGAACTGGCCTGCGAGCTGGGCTTCCGGTATCAGCACATTTCTAACGCGAGCATCAAAAAGCCAAATCCCGGCACAGACTTTATAACCGGATACCTAGCGTATCGCTTCTGAGTGTCCTCACCGCGTCGGCGTAAGACTTTGTGCTCCATTCGTACTGGTCCGTCTCCATGTTGGGCCTTGCGTGGGTACACCGGATAGCATCTTTCTCTTATAATCATGCCATCGATTCTAAAGTGGGCAAATGACGTGGACCGTCTGGAAGCCATGGCGATGCTGTTAAGTGCTGTAGACAAGGGAAGCTTGTCCGCAGCTGCGCGCGAAATGAAGGTTCCCGTCTCTACGCTAACCCGCAGAGTCACGGACCTGGAGGAGTTTCTCGGTACTCGGCTGCTCACTCGGACAACACGCAAGCTGACGCTGACAGATGCCGGTGCCGCCTATGTCGCAGCGGCTAGACGGATACTCGATCAGGTCCACGACCAAGAGCGCGAAGCAATGGGGGAGTTCACCTCTCCTCGGGGTGAACTGGTCATTACGACACCCGTGCAGCTCGGCAGACTCCATGTTCTGCCAATTGTCAACGAATTTCTCTCCCTATTTCCGGACATTTCGATCAAGCTACTGCAATCTGACCGTAACGTAGACTTGGTCGACATGCATGCTGACCTGGCGATACGCATTGGGGAACTCGCCGACAGCAGTATGATTGCTACGCGGGTAGGGATGCTGCGCCCAGTGCTGTGTGCGAGCCCCGCCTTCCTGAAGAAATATGGGGTCCCGCGCGAGCCTGACGCGCTCTCCAAGATTCCATCTGTTGTTTTCAATAGCCCATATTTGTCGCCATGGCGATTCCAGCTGCCGCAAACGGGGAAAATCATTACGGTAGTAGTCGAACCGCGGCTACAGGTGACATCCCCCGACGCGGCGGCGGACGCTGCTTCTGATGGCGTGGGCGCGACCCTTCTGCTCGAGCATGATGTCGCAGAGGCGCTGGCAGCCGGTCAACTGGAAATCCTGCTGCCGGACTTCGAGGTCGAACCAGTACCTGTGCATATGATCCATATTTCGCGCAGCCTGATGCCAATCAAGCTGCGCAAGTTCATCGATTTTGCTGCGCCCAAGCTCCGGCAATCCCTCTCCGGATTTGGGAAGTCAGTGGTCGTTGAGCGTCAGCCATCCTGATTGTCGGCCATCGCCAGCAATACGCGACGGCCGTTGCAAGGCTCAGGAGATCATCTCGAGCGCCAGTGCGATGCCTTGACCACCACCGATGCATAATGTGACGATGCCTCGCTTTAGGCCGTCGCGTTTCATCGAATGAAGCAGCCGTGTTGTGAGGACGGCGCCCGTTGCGCCAATCGGATGCCCATGCGCGACAGCGCCACCCTCCACATTGATCAGGTCCTCAGGCAGCCCTAGCTGTTTTCCGACAGCCAGCGGGACAGCAGCGAAGGCTTCATTGATTTCCATGCGCTCCAAATCGCCAAGTGACCATGCGGCTCTTTCTAGCGCCAGCCGGACTGCCGGAACCGGCCCAAGCCCGAACATGCCGGGCTCAATAGCTGCCACGCCAAAAGATACGAGACGCGCCATAGGCTTGATGCCCCTGTTCTCTGCTGCAGCCTGGTCAGCGACAATCATTGCTGCTGCACCACTATTCAAGCCTGGCGCATTGCCTGCTGTGATGCTGCCGTCAGCCCGAAAGGCTGGTTTGAGCTTTGCCAGGAGTTCAACCGTTGTGTCCGGACGGGGCGCCTCGTCGACGGCGAAGCTCTCGGGCCCCCGCTTGCCTTTCAGTTCAATGGGGATAATTTCGGCTTCGAATCAACCTGCCTCCCGAGCTGCGGCGAAACGATGTTGCGAACGGGCTGCGAACCGGTCTTGGTCCTCCGGTGTCAGCCGCGAAACCGTCACGAGGTCTTCCGTGTGCCAGCCAGAGTGTTCGCCCGAGAATGCGTCCAGCAAGCCATCGGTCAGCATGCTATCAAGGATCTCTGCCGGCCCCATCCGATAACCCCAGCGGGCCGCGCCCATCAGATAGGGGGCACGGCCCATGTTCTCTGCGCCTCCGGCAAGCGCTATCTCAGCTTCACCGGTGGCGATCTGTTGGGCGGCCGTAACGATAGCCTGAGCGCCAGAACCGCAGACTCGGTTGATGGTCATTGTGGGGACCGATACGGGCAACCCAGCGCCGATGGATGCCTGTCGTGCCGGATTCATGCGATTGCCCGCCTGGATGACGTTGCCCATCACTACCGACCCAACAAGTGTCGGGTTGAGATTGGCGCGGCGCAAGGTCTCACGAAAGACAATCGCGCCGAGTTCGGTGGCCGGCGTTGTTTTGAGAGCACCGTTGTATGCACCTATGGCCGTCCGTACTGGGTGGCAAAGCACAACATTCAGATTTCTCATTGGAACACTCCATCATAGAGACCAAGATAGTCCCGCTTGCCCAGCGGGACGCCGACATGCCTGATAATGTCGTAGGCAGTGGTAATGTGGAAGAAGAAGTTGGGATATCCGTATTGGAGGAGATAGGTCTCCGCAGGTAGTGTCAGCTGACGGCCGTCCCATGGGAAGCTGATGACGCGTTCCTCAGCGCCTAGAAAGGCCAAATCTAAGTGATGGCACTCATCACAAACAAGACGGCTCTCATGAACGGTCTATTCCGTTTCCTTTGCGAAGGCCAGAGTCGGTACGGGATATGCTTGCCCCCGCTCCGGCACGGCACGCTGGAGCAATGCATCTAGCCATTGCTCATGCATCTCGAAGTAGGCTCGGAGCTGCAATCGGACTGCGTCGGGTAAGTCCAAGACATCGGCCGGCAGCATGCCAGCCAGGCATATTTCATTTAGCGTGATGTCGTATCGCAACGAATGCATATGCTGGTTCGCCTGCTCCACTAACGGCAAGTCAGCATTGATGGCATTGAGCTGCAGACTGGACATCTCGCTGTATTGCCGCATCACCTCGAACACCAGGTCGCCTTTTGCCGGAAAGTGATAGTGAATGCTGGAGGTCTTCACACCCACCAGGTCCCCAAGATCGCGATAGCTAAACCCGTTGTACCCGCGGCGCCGGATTAGTCTGGAGGCATGCTGAACGAGCTCTTCACGGACAGAATGGTCTTTCATGGCAACCACTCCTGGCTGCTTGAGCTAAAACAGACAACGTGGTGCTGCTTTACGTGGGCAAAGACTCCACTACGAAAGAAAGCAGAGCCCCGCTCCCTACACACAGCAACACCCATCCACACACGATTAAAACGCTGACACGCAACGTCATGATTTCACTCCACTGAATCAACTTTTGAGCGGCTGCCCCGCAGGGCGGGTCGCTCCCCTAGTCAGACGACAAAGCCGTCCGAGTACATTTCCATCCTCAGACGGGGTTCTGCCGACGGCCCCGAACGGTCCATACCCGCGATGCTGCGCATGCCGTCAGTGAAAGTATCGAACTTGCCCTGGCGAGCGCCGTCAGTGAAAACATCGAACTTGCCTTGGCGGGCGCCCTCAGTGAACGTATCGAACTTGCCTTGGCGCGCTGCATTCGTTGAGACGCCCGCCTGGTCGTCTGCGCGGTAACAGTAGCCATACGCTTCACCCGTCTTCTTGCTCGAGGAGCATGCCTGTGCCGTGCCGGCCAGTGCAGCAATACCCAAGATGGCGAGGGTCAGAATTTTCTTGGCGTTCATCACGCACTCCTTACTTTGGACTGTCGAAGCCTCGGTCATGGGAGAGGCTCAACGTGGGTCTACCGTAGATTAAATGCCGCTTCAGTCCTCATCTATCTATTAGAAGATAGATGGTGAGGCCAAAAAAAAGGGCACTTGCCTGTACTGCGAGGGGTCGGGCGGTTCCTTGCGTCGTCACTGCCCTAGTCCGTGAGCTGAATATTATCTACTACTAGATAGATGTTCAAGGAAAACTTTGATGAATTGGATTGGGGCAGCGCGTGAAACTCCATCTGGTTGATGTTGCGTTATCAACGATGACTGTGCTCTCGATTCAGCCGATTTGCCTGGAAGGCAGTGTGCAAGCCAGATACGAGTCATTGGATGGTGGTGGAAGTAGATCTTTTTGGACCGAATTGTTTGGAAATTCAAAACAGTGAATAAAGTTTTTCTGACTTGAAACATGCTATCTCGCAGCGCTACCTTACAGGCCATCGGAGTTTGTTCATCCGCATACAGTGAATTCCCTGCGCTCCGTGAGGGTCCCCACTGCCATGCGAGTGGATGGCGCGAACTGCTGCTGCGCTGCTCCAGCGATTCCCATGCACCCTGGTCCACGCTCATGGACCAGGCTTTTCTTCGGAGCAGCGCTCTATAAAGGATGTCTCTGCCGGAAAGTTCGACGCATCGCATCTGCCGGTGCGTATGGAGAGCGGTATGCTTAACGCCTCTGTCCGACGCGACCGTACGAGGCGATATCCCGTAAGTTCTCTCTCGAGGAGCTACTACCATGCCACGCACAATTGCAGAGAAGCGCGCCTTGTTCCGGGCACTGCACGGTTCCGATTGCTTGCTGATTCCCAATCCCTGGGATATAGGCAGTGCTCGTTACCTTGAATTGCTCGGTTTTCGCGCTCTTGCCACGACCAGCTCCGGTTTTGCTTGGTCCACCGGACATGCCGACAATCACTTGTCGCGAAACACTGTGCTCACGCATTTTGAACAGATGGTGGCTGCCACAGACTTGCCGGTGAACGCGGACTTCGAAAACGGATTCGGGGAAAATGCTTCCGACGTGGCCGAGAGCGTAAAGCTTGCCGTTGCCACCGGCGTAGCGGGACTTTCCATAGAAGACTCGACTGCTAACCCTACAGATCCGCTGTTTCCGCTGGACATCGCCGTGGAGCGTCTTAGGGCTGCGCGCGAAGCCATCGATGAGGCTGGCGGCGACACGATCCTGATTGCCCGCGCAGAGAATTTCTTCGTGGGAATTCCAGACTTGGAAGACACGCTCGCGCGACTCAAGGCATACGCAGCAGCAGGTGCCGACTGTCTCTATGCGCCGGGAATCAAGACACGAGAGCAAATCGCCGCGGTAGTCGCAGCTGTCGCGCCGAAGCCAGTCAATGTGCTTGTGGGTTCGAGCTCAGAATTCACGATGAATGACCTCGCCGCTCTGGGCGTACGTCGCGTCAGTGTCGGCGGTGCCTTGGCGAGGTCCGCATGGGGCGGCTTCATGCGCGCTGCGCAATCCCTGGCCAACGGACGATTTGACGGGTTCGCCGACGCGGCCAGCGGGGCACAGCTCAACTCACTTTTCTCCTGACTTCCTCTGCTATTCATGGCCGAGTTGACACGCGCCACGAGCCTCATAGCTTCAAAAAGCTCCGCTTCTCGCCTCTGGCTGCCCACAACTCCGCGTCGGGAAGGGGTTGCGACGCTGTCGTGACCACTGGCCATTGCTCCGCCATACGCCGTTTGATTTCGGCAAACTCGGCCTCGTGCGGCGCCAAATCGAAATCGCCCTTGATAGCAGAAACCGGGCACACGACCCTCGCAGATTGAGCATTTTATGCACACGTCGGGGTCGATGACCATGAAGTTTCGTCCTTGGTGGAAAGCCTAAACCGGGCAAACTCCGATGCAGTCTCCGTAGCGGCAATTGATGCAAGACTCGGTGACGACGACATACGTCATGGTTTCCTCCGATGAAGCTATCAAGGCAATCCACCTGGATTGCCCCGCCCTCAGCCGACTTCAGGGCGCCTTGCAGAAGCCCGCCGTACCGTAGAACACATTGGGCTTGCGATAGACAGCCAGCAAGAGGCTGCCTTCATCCGATCGCGTCTCGTGAAGCGAGCCAGGTTGCCGCCAAACGAATTGGCCTGCGCGGCAGATACCGTCGTGGTCATAGAACGACCCTTCCAGAACATAGCTCTGCTCTATCGCCGGATGTTGTGGAAAGGCAGCACAGCGCCCGGTTCCCCCCTTCAGCAGCACAGTCATCTCACCGTCTCTGAGAGCGGAGGCGAGGTCGAGTTGCAGAACGGATTGCGGGTGCAGAACGATTTCTCATTTGCTGACGCCCCTGTCGCTGACGTCGTTGTCGTAACGGGCGGAACCAGTTGGCGCAACGAAATCGACAACCCGAAAATGCACGCATGGCTTAAACAGCGTCATGCTCGTGGTGAGGTGATTTCGAGCGTCCGCACCGGGGCGATGGTTCTCGGAGCAGCAGGACTACTCGACAGCAAGCGCACGACAACCAAAGCGCCTGTGGCGAGTCCGGAGGAACGCCCCATTACTACGATGGGTCGTCTCTACTCGACGACAGATGCTGTCGAGGCTCTCGTCGTGGACGAGGGCGATATCGCAACTGGCGGTAGCGTGACACGTGGCACACAACGCTCTATCTTCTCGAGCGCTATCTTGGACCGGAGGTGTGCGACACGTGTCGCCGTCAACCGCGCGTTAAGCGGTATGTAGTGGACGGTAAAGTCCGTTTCAGCCTTGTCACGCGTCCGCCTGGGGTGCCTGTGCGGTGCCGTGACCTGCTGTACGACCAGCAGTTGCCTATCTGGACATGCGTTCCTGGTAACGGGAGGGTATGAAGCTCTGGAGACAACGTGCCCGTCGACCGACAGATCATTCCGGTGACGGGATGGTCGACACTGCTAGCCGCAGGGCGGTGTGGTGCCAGGCAAGTTCCGCATGTGCAACAGACGTGAACTGTTGATAAACCTCGTAACCAAGAATGGGCCAAAGCGGCTTCTAGGCCCAGTCAAAAGGTATGTAGCGGGTTGTTCATCTGCCTCTAATGAACACGTCGTCGTCGGCGCTACCGGGGAAGAGACAGGCGCTAAACGGACAGGCCCGGTAGTACTCGGGTCGGCAGGAACGGGAACGTGGTAAGCCCGATTCCTTGCCACTGAATCAGCGTATCGAATCGGTGGCAGGCGACCCGCAAGGGAAGCTGTTGGGGAAGCGGGTAAGAGAACGCGGAGAAAGCGAATGGCATGCTGTAATGGTGTGCATAGGGGTTCAAACTTTGCCCTGGCCCGAAAGGGCGCAGACTTCCGCGAGGTGTGGCTGGCGCAGGCCCGTAATTGAGGTTCGACGAAGGGAAGCTTGGAAGAGGCTGCCGTGTCGCAGTTCAGCGCCCTCGTCTCAGCAATGGGATGAATCAACGATACGAAGTTTGCGAAGGGCTTGCGCAGTCGGCAAGACCGGTATCGATGGTGATATTTTGGCCATGCCTGAGCCGTATGCGGTGAAAGTCGCTTGTGCGGTTCTTTGGGGAGGGAGCAGCGGCGACGCTGCTCTCTTACCCGCTCTGAAGTGAGATCGCGAGGATCATGGAATACAGCGCCGCACTTCACGCGAGTCGAGGCCGTCTGCCTACGCTGAAGATTGATAGCGTGGCCACTCAATAGAAGAGCACGGGCTTGGAGGAGAGAAAAACCCCTCGCACGATGGGCTGGCGGTCATTAGCAAATCCGAGCACAGTCCGCCGTGCCGTGCCGTGACTTGACCCCACGGCATTCTTCCCCGACCGCGCAGCGACACTGCGCGTTTTTTTTCGGACGGCATCTAGGCGAGACCTAAGGCCTGCAGACGTCACCCAGGCAATGCACCTTGGCGCTCTAATCGTCGCACATGTCACTGCATAGGTCTTTCTCTGCGGATTCCTTTGTCTTCAACAAATGCAATAAAAGAGATGACAGCGCGCGGTCTGCCGCGGCATTTCACGCCTTGATTCGAAGGCGCCACATAGCATTGCCTCCTTTTACCGGCAGTGGTCCGTTGACCATAATGATAGCCCCAACTATCATTAAGACGTGAGCGGCCAGTTGTTCCATCTTGAATCGATTGAAGCGATGAAGCATCGTCCCCACGAAGGAGGATCGTGGATACGATGGGCCAAGTGTCGACAGTTGAGCGGCCGCGCCGGCGGGAGTACAGCGCCGAATTCAAGGCGTTGGTCCTGGAAAGGTTCGCCAGCCAGGAGCTTCGGTGGCGAGGGTCGCGCTCAGCCACGGGCTCAACCCCAATATGGTGCACCGATGGATGCGCGAGGACCGTCAGCGGCAGATGCTGACTGCGCTGAGCGAGGGTCATGCGTTTGTTCCACTGCAGGTGGACGCCCTTTCCGCAATCACGGGTCTTTGGCGCATGGTGCGCCGCGTGCCGCCTCAACCAGGGAGCTTTAGCTGGCCTGCCATACAGGCCGGCGCCACCGGCGCACAACTGACGCAGGCGCAGTTCGACGCCCTGGTGCTCGGTCTGCCCTGGCAGCGCTTGGAGGACCTGCGCGCCATTACGCGGATATGACCATGATCATGGCACGTTGACAGCATAAATCCGGATGGCGGTATTGCCCGTTGGCTAGCACGATGGTTCCATGCTGAACTTGCGCAAACTACAAGACCAAGACCTCCGCGTCCTCGCCGGCGAGGGCGCCTTTGCACTGGCGCGGCAGATGCTCGCGCACATCCAGGATCAGGAACGCGAGATCAAGCTCAAGGACGTCAAGATCGAGAAGATCACCTTCGAGCTGGCGCGCCTCAGGGCTTGGAAGTTCGGGGCGAAGACCGAGGCGATGAGCGCCGAGCAGCGCCGTCTGTTCGAGGAGACCCTGGCCGAGGACGAAGCCAGTCTGCAAGCGCAGTTGCAACAGGCCAAGGGCGATCTCTCTGCCGAAGCCAGCACCAAGTCCACGCGCAAGCCCCGTCGCCAACCACTGCCGGCCCATCTGCGCCGAGTCGAGCATCACCACGAACCCGAGGACACCGACTGCCCGACACCGGGCTGTGGACGAGCCATGGTACGCGTGGGTGAGGACGTTAGCGAGAAGCTGGATATCGTGGCGGCGGAGTTCTTCGTGCACCGCCACATCTATGGAAAGTGGGCCTGCCGATGCTGCCAGCGCCTGGTGCAAGAACCTGTTGAACCGCAAATCATTCGACGGTGGCCTTCCCGCAGCCGGCTTTGTCGCGCACACGCTGATCAGCCGCTTCGTCGACCATCTGCCGTACTACCGGCAGGAGACGATCAGCGCCCGCTCGGGCGTACACACACCGCGCTCAACATTGGCTGCCTGGTCCGGGCGTGCCGGTGCGGCGCTGGAACCGCTCTATGAAGCGCACAAGCGCTTCGTACTTGCAGCAAGGATTCTGCACGCCGACGAGACGCCGGTGGCAATGCTCGATCCAGGAGCCGGCAAGACCAAGCGAGCGTACGTCTGGGCCTATTCGCGCGGCACCTTCGATCCACAGCCTGGCGTGATCTATGACTTCTGTATTGGTCGAGGCGCGCAGTACCCAATTGCCTTCCTGGGAGGTACCAGCGAAGACGGCAACGAGCGATGTTGGCAAGGTACCCTGGTGCGCGACGAATACGCTGCCTATGACAGCGTGTTGCAAGCCTACCCCGGTCGGATAGCCGCGGGATGTCTGGCCCATGCCCGGCGTCGGTACGACGAACTGCTACGGAACCAGGGCGGCAGCACGGTCGCGCCAGAGGCACTGCGTCGCATTGCGCAGATTTACCGTCTTGAGCGAGAGCTCGCCACCCTGAGCAGCGAGCAACGTCTGGCCAGAAGGCACAGCGACACCACGCCACTGTGGGAGCAACTGCATGCCTGGCTGCAACTGGAGCGGTCACGTGTGCCTGACGGCAGCATCACAGCCAAGGCACTCGACTACAGCCTCAAGAATTGGCCGGCGCTGACGCACCACCTCTTCGATGGGGAGGTGAGCGTCGACAACAACAGTCTGGAGAACTTGATTCGTCCGTGGGCGTTAGGACGCAAGGCATGGTTGTTCGCGGGCAGCGAACTGGCCGGTCAGCGCGCCGCGATCGTGATGAGCCTGGTGCAAACAGCCAAGCTATACGGGCACGATCCCTGGGCCTACCTCAATGATGTGTTGACCCGCCTGCCCAACCACCTGAACAGCCGCATCGACGAGCTGCTTCCTCACAACTGGCATCCCGCACGCTGAGCGCGTCTGCGCTCTCACAGCCGCTCTCGACCGGCAAGATGGGATGGCTGGCCGCTTACATTAAGACTAACGAGGGCGATAGTGTTTCCCATACGCCAACTTCGCAATCCGCCGGCATGACCGCGCAGAGTTTTTGGGCAGAGGAGTTCGCGGGTTGATTAATCAAGGAGGCGAGGTGGTGTCGAAAGCTGGGCTGCAAACACCAGTGCGCTGCGACTGGTGCGCAGACTTGGAAGATTACGCACCTGGGCTCGTTTGTAGAGATCCTGCCTCAATGGGAAACCAAGCTCATTGCCCGTTTCGGTGGTTTATCCCCAGAACCGGCATCTTCCCTCCAAGGTCAAGGTGTTCCTTGAGTGGATCCATAAACTCTTCGAACAGTCGGACCTGTTCGCGCGAGAGGATAGACCTCACAAGATGCCGCCCATGGCGCCCATGCCTGGCTGCCCACTCGCCCGCCATAGCAAGAGAGGCTAGAAGGCTAGAAGGCTAGAAGGCTAGAAGGCTAGAAGGCTAGAGATAGTATACGCCCGCGGAGCGTTACTTCTTCTTCGGTGGCGGGTGTATCAGCTTTTTCGTTTCGAGCGCCGCGCCACTGAGTATCTCCCGCGCGAGTTCCGGGTTGGAGGAGTTGATAGCTCGCGCGATCGCCACTACGCCGGCTAGGGAAGTCACCAGAAACAATGCTCTGCGACGCGCTAGGGCTGGAGTAAGCGTCTTGCGCAGCGAGTACTCCATCAGCTTGGAAATCTCGGCCGTGCCGTCTGCAAAGGCCGCCATCACGTTCTTCGGCTGACGTGCAATCTCACCCGCATAAGCAGCCAGGGGGCAGTTAACCGTCGGATCCTGGCTCAATGCATAGAGCAGATAGTCGTCTATGTAAGCCATAGCGCCGTTGCGGTCGCCGCTTTCGGCTTCCCAGCGTTCGCATCGCGAGGCGAGGTCAAGTCGGCAAGCTATCGCCGTGAGCTCATCCTTGGTGGCAAATTGCCGATAGAACGCCCCCTGGGTCAGGCCTGCTTTCGCGCTGATCTCTGCGACACTCGTGCCGTCGAATCCCTTCTCCTTAAGCAATAGTCTGGCGGCGTCGATCAGAGCGGCCCGGTTCTCGGCTACCTTTTCCTTGCTGACTTTCATTGTGCTGCCTCTTGAGCATCCGTATCGCGCGCACATGTGCCGTCGCGATGCAGTCGGTGGACCGCAGAGTTGCGGGGCCGTCGTATTGTTCAATTATACCAAACATTCTATTTTCAAATAATGACTTGAGAAGATCAGGGTTTATCCGTTACTGTCCTAATGTCAGGACGCAATTCGTTGCGGTTTCTCTCCGGCTCCTCTTACTCTCCGTGGGATTGCCGGTTTCTTCATCGGAACGTTCTAAGTTGGGTTTGGTGCGTCCTGACTACTGTTGTCCTCTCCCCCTGGCTGCTCACGCGGCCAGGGTTTTTTTTGCACATTGATGCGCAACAACCTTTCGATATGGGAACTCACTCGCCAAAAGAATAAGAGCTATCGAAACTTGCGCTAATTGCACCGCCGGACGTGAATCAATCACCCGCCAATCACCGCTATTCGCTGTTAGCAAAAAGCGCTATTTCGAATAGATGAGACGATGATTATCTGCAGCTAGGCTCGGCCCTCTATCAGTCTAGTTTGTCCAGCACAAACCACCAACACACCAACGCAGTGGGTGCGCGCACTGGGAGCGAAAGAACCGCTTCCAATCCTCAGGGCGCGATTTTGGGGCATTGTTGGTTCACATGGTCCCAACGTGAATTGTTTCGTTGTGATAAATAAATCTTTCAGCAGATTGAACTTGGGTTCATAACACGAACAAAGCTATTGTTCTAAACGGTTAGGGCAGGTTCGTTTCGATTAGCTCATCAGGTCCTTAGCCTCCAGAGGTACGTTGTGAGCTTGGCCCGTGTCGAAACTTCAATAGTTCAGCCCGCGCCTGACCTTTCTCTCCCCGTGTCCCCTGGGCCGATCCCACGGCTCAGGGTTTTTTTTCGGAGGATTATGAGATGGAAGAACTATCCGCTTCGAGAAATGCGCTTAATTTGGTCCTGTTTGCTTCGACTTGCAGCCCGCAAATTTCGCGGCTGGCCTTGTTTCGCGCAGTGGGCGAGATGCCCCGGCGATGCGGCTTCCTATCGAGACGTGCGTTCGCGAAGCCAGGAGCCAGTGGGAGGCTGCTCGAATGCTCCAGATGTCTCCAACGGTTGCGCCCAATGCGCCACTTCTGGCAGAAATCTCGGATAGCGATGTATCCTTTACATTATTTTTCGTCGCGTTATCACGACCTCCTTGGCGGATTCCCCGCATCATGCGTCCGGCTACGCACCATCTCACCATTCCGTGGGGAAATGTTTCCCGGCGCAGCCGGATTCTGCTCTGTCGCATCCATTCATACACTTTGCATCACAGAGTTCGCGTTGATCTGATTCAAAGTGAATTGGAAATGGCGGAACTCAATTTCGAGCAGCATTGATGGCTTTGCCGTATGAAAAATCGAAGCCGTTTAGCTCTTATTGTTGATTCCGTTCGACGTACTTTTAAACTGCGAGATGGTCATGTCCAAGCTTTTTTCGGCTGTCAAGGTTGGTGCCTACGAAATTTCCCATCGCGTGGTGATGGCGCCCGTATCGCGTATGCGCGCTGCAGAAGGTGCAATCCCCACTCCGCTGATGGCGACGTACTATGGCCAGCGCGCTTCCGAGGGCGGCTTCATGCTGACCGAAGCTGCTGCGGTAACCAAGGGCGGCAATGGCTACCTGGGGTCGCCGGGCATCTACGATGACAGCCAGATTTCTGGCTGGAGTCTCGTGACTAAAGCAGTCCATGCGAAGGGCGCCAAGATTTTCATGCAGCTCTACCATGCAGGACGGCAGTCGCATGCCGAACTGCAACCCGACCGTGGCCTTCCAGTAGGTCCGTCTGCGATTCCCCACAGCGGCGTAGCGCATATCCGCGGTGGTTGGGTTCCAGCCACGCCGAACCGCGCACTCGAACTGAACGAAATTGCCGACCTGGTCGAGAGCTTCCGCGTCGCCGCACAAGGGGCGGTGGAAGCAGGCTTCGATGGTGTAGAGCTCTATGCCGCGAATGGATATCTGTTCGACCAATTCCTCCAGGATGGCAGCAACAAGCGCACCGACATTTATGGTGGCACTCTCGCGAATCGAGCGCGTTTGCTGATTGAGACGATCCGCGCCGTCATCGACGTCGTCGGCGATGGAAAGCTTGGAGTTCGTCTGAGCCCGAGCGGTGTGTTCAATGATGTGTCTGACTCCGATCCGGTAGCGCTGTTCACCTACGTAGCACAGGAACTCGCCAAGTTCGACCTCGCATACGTCCACATCATCGAGCCGCGTATCACGGGCGCCGGTGAAACGGAAGGTGCAGACCCAGAGGCCATCGCCGCCCGACATATCCGCAAGCATTATTCCGGAACCATCATCGCTGCCGGCGGATTCACCGGCAACACGGCCCAGGAAATCGTTGATGCCGGCGATGCGGACCTCGTCGCGTTTGGTCGGCACTTTGTGGCCAATCCCGACTTGCCGGAGCGTCTGCGCCGTAACCTCCCGCTGAACGTCTATGACCGGGCAACGTTCTCTGGCGGTACGGAGGTGGGTTACACGGACTACCCCTTCTACGCCGAAGAAACGCAGGTAGCAGCCTAAATCACTACGGGCACGAGGGCCGTCATGCGGCTGCCCTCTAACCCTCAACCGTAAGTCTCTTGGCTGCTGCGCATTTTCGGTCTGGATTGCCGCGAACTCCCTTCTCGGCGGAGGGCAACCAGGGCTTGTTGGCAAGCGAAGCGACGGCACTCTCTTCCAAACGCAATGATAAGAACGAATCATGAGGATCTTCGACTTTCCCGATTTCCCGAACCCGCTTCGTGTTCGCATTGCGCTGGCTGAGAAGAATCTCGGCTCGCTGGTCGACTTCGTTTTTGTCGACCTGCCCGGCGCTGAGCACAAGCAGAAACCGTTCCTCGCGATAAACCCGGAGGGTACGGTGCCTGTTCTCGAGCTGGACGACGGGACATACATCTCGGAATGCACGGCGATTATCGAGTATCTGGACCATCTGGGAAGTAGGCCGACGCTAACTGGAACTACGCCGAGGCAACGCGCGATGATCCACATGATGCAGAAGCGTGCAGAGCGTGAGCTGCTTTATGCCGTCGGCCACTACTTCCACTACGGAACGCCGGGTCCCGGCCATGTCCTGATGCCTTACAAGAGTCCGGAATGGGCGGCTCGCTCGGAATGGGCGGGCTTCGAGCGCGACCGAGCTATGGAAGCCATGCGCTACTTCGATGGCGTCTTGTCGAAGCTGCCTTAAGTTGCCGGCCACGAGTTCTCTATGGCAGATATCACGGTGTGGTCGGGCTTGTACTTCGCTCGAGTCGCCCGGCTGGAGATTCCCGAAGACCTCCCTGCCCTCATGGCCTGGCACATCGAAATGAGTCAAAGGCCTTCCGTAGTTTCCCCTGCATAACCGGGCACGCCCTTCCACACCTTGTACGACCAATCTTTTTAACATTTATGACGCGCCCAAACTGCGTCTCACATCTGGAGCTCGAAATGAAACTGCAAGACAAAGTGGCATTCATCACAGGCGGCACCTCGGGTATCGGTCTGGAGACTGCGAAGCTGTTTCTCGCCGAGGGCGCCAAGGTTGCTATCGTCGGCTCCAACGCCGAGCGCCTCGCAGCTGCCGGCGATGTACTGGGAGGACAGCCGCTCGCCATATTGGCAGACGTGCGAAACGTCGAGGATATCGAGCGTGCTGTTGAGGAAACACGTATTAAGTTCGGTCGCATCGACGTAGTGTTTGCCAACGCTGGCGCAAGTACTGTCGCGCCTCTCGAAGCCATCACGCCTTTGTACGTCGAAAGCAACTTCGCGCTCAACTTCAACGGCGTGTTCTTCACGATTCAGAAGGCAGTTCCCCTCATGACCAACGGCGGCAGCATCGTCGTAACCACATCGTTCCTGAACGAAGTGGGTATGCCAGGTCTGTCCGTGCTGGCCGCAACCAAGGCCGCAACCCGATCGCTCGTCCGTACGCTGGGAGCTGAGCTGGCTGGTCGCAACATCCGGGTCAATGCAGTGAGCCCCGGCACCATCTCGACGCCGTTCTACGGAAAGATGGGCCTGTCAGAAGCCGATCTCCAGCAGGTGGCGGCCAGCTTGCAAGACAAGGTTCCGCTCAAGCGATTTGGATTGCCGGTTGAGTTGGCCAAAGCGGTGCTCTACCTCGCCAGCGACGATTCGTCGTACACGAACGGCATTGAGCTGGTCGTGGATGGCGGACTGACGCAAGTCTGAGGTATCCACGCTGGGTAGCACAGCCAAGCCCCTGGTGGCCCTTACATCTTCGCGAGGTAAGCGCATCCAGGGGTCCTTCCGCAGCTTCTTCTCCACAGAGAAGAGGCAGGATGGCCCGGATTCCTACGCAACGCAGATTTCGAATCAACCGTTTCTTAGACTCTTACGCATTCTACTGTTCTGCGATGCGGCTTACTGCTGCTCTCACCCGAACGACGCGCAAGCTGACCCTGACAGACGCAGGTGCTGCCTATGTCGCAGCGGCCAGGCGGATACTGGACCAGGTTCACGATCAGGAGCGAGAAGCAACCGGAGAGTTCACCTCGCCGCGCGGGGATCTGGTCATCGTCCCACCCGTACAGTTTGGCCGGCTTCACGTTCTTCCCATCATCAATGAATTTCTCTCCTTATTCCCCGATATTTCTATCAAGCTGCTTCAGTCCGACCGCAATGTCGACTTGGTAGACATGCATGCAGACCTTGCGATACGCATCGGGGAACCTGCCGACAGCAGCATGATTGCTACGCGGGTCGGGCTACTGCGTCCAGTCATCTGTGCCAGCCCGGCGTTTTTGGAGAAGTATGGAATGAACCGCCCCGGGAATCGTGGAGGCTGGTTGGTTTAAGTTAATAGCGGTTCTGGGGCAGGCATTTGAAGCTGCCTATAGTAGTTTGCCTCAGCTTCGGCTGGCGGGATATAGCCGAGGGGTTCCATCAGCCGGTGGTGATTGAACCAGGCTACCCATTCCAGCGTGGCCAGCTCAACGGATTCACGCGTCTTCCAGGCAGTACGACGATGGATCAGCTCAGCCTTGTACAGGCCGTTAATCGTCTCAGCCAATGCGTTGTCGTAGCTGTCGCCCCGGCTACCAACCGATGGTTCGATGGCCGCCTCGGCCAGGCGCTCGCTATAGCGAATGCTGACGTACTGCGAACCCCGATCGGAGTGGTGGATGAGAGATCCATCATTGCCAGGCTGGCGATCGTAAAGCGCCTGTTCAAGTGCGTCCAGAACGAAATCCGTGGTCATCGACGAGCTGACACGCCAGCCGACGATGCGCCGGGCGAACACGTCAATCACAAACGCAACGTACAGCCAGCCCTGCCATGTCGAAACATAGGTGAAGTCCGAAACCCAGAGCTGGTTCGGCCGCTCGGCCCTGAACTGACGGTTGACCAGGTCCGGCGGGCGCGCTGCTCTCGCATCTGGAATCGTCGTGCGAATCCGCTTGCCACGAATCACGCCGCGCAAACTCTGCTGCTTCATCAGCCTCTCGACCGTGCAGCGCGCCACCGTGATGCTCTCGCGGTTCAACTGCTTCCAAACCTTATCGGCCCCGTACACCTGCATGTTGGCCTGCCAGACTCGCTTGACCTCGGGTCGCAGTAACTCATCGCGTTTGGATCGTGCAGAGCGCCGCGACGGATCGCGAAGCTGCGCAGCATGGCGCCGATAGCCCGACGGGGAAATCCGCAAGACTTTGCAGATCGGCTCGACCCCGAAGACGTCGCGATGCTGATCGACAAAGGCCTTCAGGACTTCAGACGGCGGTCGAGCTCCGCCTGGGCGAAAAACGCGCTCGCCAGCTTCAGGATCTCATTGGCTCGGCGCAGTTCCTTTACCTCGCGCTCCAGCGCCTTGAGGCGTTCACGCTCCGACGTGGTCACGCCGTCGCGCTCGCCGCTCTCGACTTGCTCTTGCTTGACCCACCCTAGCAGCGTCTGGCTCGTGCAACCGATCATCGGTGCAATGGATTCGACTGCCGCCCACAGCGACGGATGCTCGCTACGCTGCTCTCGAACCAGACGTACGGCCCGCTCTCGGACCTCGGGGGAAAACTTGGTTTGCTTGCTCATAGGCTCCATTCTCTCAAGAGTTGGAGCCTCCACTAAACCCGGGGCGGTTCAGAATCCCGCGGCAGCCGGACGCACTATCCAAGGTTCCCTCGGCTCATCGAATGCAGTAGCCGCGTCGTCAGAACGGCCCCCGTGGCCGCAATCGGGTGCCCATGCGCGATCGCCCCGCCCTCAACATTGACCAAATCCTCGGGTAACCCTAGTTGTTTGCCGACAGCCAGTGGGACTGCAGCAAACACTTCATTGCTTTCGACGCGTTGCACGTCGCCGAGCGACCACGCAGCCCTTTCGAGCGCCAGCCGCACGGCCGGGAGCGGGCCGAGTCCACGCTACCTTCAATCGTTCTGAAAGGCCACTTTCCAGGGGCTTTCGAGGAATCGGTCACGTCTATACGCGAATTGTTAGATAAATAAGAAATCACCTGACGCTAAACACAAACAATGACGCAGCGTGATGTAGTCGACACTCTCTCCCGTATGCCGCTTTGAACGTGACATTGTTCTCAAATAGGGAAAGCACCGATTCACCTTACTAGATAAATATTCAACCCGCTGCGACGTTGAATAGTGCTTGACACCAGTGAAAGTGAGAGGGAAGCAGGCGGGCAATCAACACTGTGGATGCATGTTACTGCGGTGAGCGATCCTGAGGGCCGCGTCGCTTGTCTTGCAGACACCCTACCCAATCGATATTTAGTGGAGAGCTCGAAATGAAATCTATGGGAAATCTCAAGATAGGCACGCGGTTGGGAAGCGGATTTGCCGCTGTTACGTTATTTCTATGCGCGATAGGATGGTTCGGCGCTATGAGGCTGTCCCAGACCAGCAAACTCATTCACACCGTCGTAGAAGAACGATATGCCAACGTAGCCCTTGCCGAAGAGATAAGTCACTCCATCAACCAGCAGATTGCGTTGCTGCAGCTCGCAGTCCTGAGCGCGCAGGAGCCTGGCGAAGCGCTGCGGTATGCCCGCGAATACGACGAGGGTGTACGCAAGAACTCAGAACGATTCGACCGTCTCAAAGCGCTCGTGAAAACTCCTCAAGACGAAGCCTACTATGCGCGTATAACCGCCGCGCGCCAAGAATTTGGCCGAGGGCGGAAGCACGTGTTCGATCTGGTCTTGCAAAACAGGGCTGATGAAGCAAAGGAGTACCTCCTAAAGTCCGTGCGCATAAGCCAAGCGAAGTTTACGGATGAAATCCGCGCATTGGTGGACTATCAGAGCGGATTCATGCACCAGGGCGCGGAGGATGCCATTCGTATGGCGGACGATTCGGTATGGATCACCGCAGAGGTCGCTGGCATAGCAGCCCTTCTCGCATTGATCCTCAGCGTTTTGGTGACACGGTCCATTACACGTCCCATTCACCGTGCAGTCGACATCGCCAACACCGTCGCCGCCGGAGATCTGACTTCGAGGATAGAGGTTACGACTCGCGATGAACTGGGACAGCTCTTGGGGGCGCTGAAGACAATGAACACGAATCTCGCGTCAGTCGTAAGCGCGGTGCGCGTGGGTTCCAGCAGCGTTGCTGTCGGGGCGAAGCAGATTGCGGCCGGGAACGTGGATTTAAGTCGCCGCACGGAGCAGCAGGCGGTGAGTCTGGAGCAAGCCGCGGCATCGATGGAAGAGTTCTCCTCCGTACTTCAGAGCAACGTTGGCACAGCTCAGAATGCAAACCAACTTGCTGCAAGTGCGTTCAGTGTGGCCGAACGCGGCAGTAGCGTCACTTCCGATGTCATGAAGACTATGGAGTTGATCACGGCAAGCAGTCGAAAAATCGGCGAGATCACTGGCGTCATCAACAGTATTGCATTCCAGACCAACATTCTGGCGCTGAACGCTGCAGTGGAAGCGGCGCGCGCCGGGGAGCAAGGGCGAGGTTTCGCGGTCGTTGCTTCCGAAGTAAGAGCGCTGGCGCAGCGATCCTCCTCCGCTGCCAAGGAAATCGACGTACTGATACAAGACTGCGTCGCGAACATCGAGTCGGGCAGCGCGAAAGTCACCGAAGCGGGAAGGACTATTGTTGACGTGACAGCGCAAGTTCAACAGGTGAATACGCTGATAGGCGAAATTAGTGCCGCGGCCGAGGAGCAGGCCGTTGGCGTAAGCCAGGTCGAAGAGGTAGTCGGTCAATTGGACAAAGTGACCCAACAGAATGCTGCGCTCGTGGAGGAATCCGCGGCGGCCGCCGATAGCCTGACTCAGCAGGCAGAAAAATTGGTCGAGCTCGTGCGGGTGTTTAAGGTCGATGAAGAAGCAACGTCTTCAGCTACGGGTCATGGGATCATCTGCGCAACGAAACCTGCATCGCCCGCCTTGAGCTATTCGTAAGCTCCAACAATTCAATCCGATTCTGACGAAGGCAGTACTACCCTTTCCTTGATTTCTCTCGCCGGTCACGGCTCTTGAAAGCGTAAAAACACCCACCATGCAGACCGAATTCCTGGAGATTCTCGCCAGCCTGACCCAATCACTCGCCGCGGTGACGGAGAAAGGTAATCATCATCAGCAGTCGCTGGAAGAGATGTGGTCAGCGATCTCTGGCATCAGAGATTCGCTCGAATCGCTCTAGAAGGCGCTCACCGCCTGTGCAGCAACGGAAAGCGCCGTGGTCTCAATCTGTACAGCGCTCGTCGAGCTTAACAACCAGGATGGGTCTGTCTCCGACCTCGTGGAGAAGAGTATGCAACTCAACGGAACGGTGGCAATGCTGGGATCCGCAGGCGGTACGTTGCGGGACTCCTGCGATGCAATCATCCGCAGGTTGCTGCAGCTGCCTCTCTCGTCTTGAAACCTACTGCACATACTTTGAAATGTATGCAATCACGCGTACCAACCTCCGAATCCAGCCTGTTGGTTAAGCGCTAGCGCTGCACGCTTGACGATAGTTTCTTCCGAGACGATGGGTCGACTCGAACTATCCGCTAGTGCGCAGCAGCGGCGACTATGGCGCGACGCCCGACCTCGGTGGCATGGCCGGCGCCGGGCCAGATGTTTGTTTTCAACAAGACTCTGGTCGCCCTCCCGAAATGCCTACTTATGACTACCGCTTACTTTTAGGTTCATCGCATTTTCCCGCGGGACGGCGGTTCGTGCCGGAGCCAACCGTCCGTGATCCGCCAGAAGCGGTCTGTCGCCCCGAAATGGGAAAGTGAAGCGTGGACGAGTGGCAACGCCCCACTTCGGCGTCGTCGAATCCGGCCGGCCACACCAAACGCGGGTCGGGTGCAGCCCCTGAAAGGCGATCCCGGGCCCACTCCTCCATGAGATTGGCTGGTAACGGGTGAGAAAAAAGATAACCCTGGCCATGCCGGCACCCACGATCGACAAGGATCTGTCGCTGCGTTTCGCGCTCGACGCCTTCGGCGATGACGGCAATCTCGAGCCTCTTCCCAATCTGTACTGCCGCCTCAACTAGGGCCTGCGAGGCTTCATCGGTTTCCAGATTCAGGATGAAGCTCCGATCGAGCTTGATCTCGCCGATTGGTAGTTGCAGCAATCTGCCGAGATTCGAGTCTCCCACCCCGAAACCATCAATGCTCAGCCGAATATCAAGCTTGCGTAAGGCGGCCATCACGGCCGTAGCTTCCGGCGTGGTATCCATGAATATGCTTTCCGTAATCTCAATCAGCAAGTCATCGGGCACCAGATCGTACTGCCTCAACGTGTCATCGATAATGGTCGGCAACTGAGGATCGCGCAAGCTCGTGGGCGACATATTGATCGCCACAGTGGGGACGGCAGTGCCTTTCGCGCGCCAACCGGCCAATTGTTGACACGCTTCACGCAAGACCCAGTAGCCCAGCTCGACAATCAGGCCGTATTCCTCCGCAATGGGGATAAAGCTGGCCGGCGGAACATTGCCCATCTGCGGGTGACCCCAGCGTGTCAGCGCTTCGACGCCCCACAAGACACCCCCCTGCAGGTCCATTTTCGGCTGGTAGTGCAGGGCGAGCTGATTCGTCGAGATCGCTTCGCGCAGCGCGGCTTCGACCGACAAGCGGTACCGCTGCTCCAGGACCAGTTCCTGACTGAACATCCGAATGTCGTTTCGCCCGACCTGTTTGGCGTGATACATCGCCAGATCCGCACCCTGCAGAAGCGTGCTTCTATCCAGGTCATGCTCTGGAAAGATGCTGATACCAATGGCCGCCGTCGGGTGTAGCGTATTGCCTCGCCGTATCTGGAGTGGCTGCGATACTGCACCCAATATGTCCTGCGCCGCTGCCAGCACGCTATCCTGACCGCAGTTCGGCAGTATCACTGCGAACTCGTCGCCAGCCAGGCGTCCCACAATGCCCTCGTCAGCAACGCTGTGTTCCAGGCGCCGCGCCGTCTGGCACAGCAGCTCGTCGCCCGCACCTTCGCCGAAGAGATTGTCGACTTCTCTCACCCGGTCGAGATCAAGGATCAACACGGCCAAGGGCTTCCCCGGTTTGCGGGCAGCGTCAATCGCATGTTCGATCGGGGTCAAGACCGACTGCCGTGCCGGTAGCCCGGTCAAAGTGTCGAAATATGCCAACTGGTTAATGCGCGCACGCGATACATCGTTTTCCAGCGCTATAGCGCACACGTGGACTGCAACATCAACGAGACACCGATGAAAGGCATCCGGCCCGCGCCCGTCACGGTATTAAAACGCAAACGTTCCGAGTACTCGTCCGTTCCTGCCTGGGATGGGGCTCGACCAGCATGAACGGATGCCGAGCGGAAGCAGCAGATCCTTGAAGGCAGTTGTTCGTGGGTCGCAGGCAATGTTGCTGACCAACACGGCCTCGCCGCCAAAGGCCGCTGCTCCACAGGCCCCGCTCATCGGGCCAATCGGCCGGCCATCGACAGCCTCGGAGAAATTGTCCGGAATACTCGGAGCAGCCAGCGTCCGTAGCCGCCCGCCCTCGTCAACGCCGAGTATGCTGATCCCCACGTTCGGCGCCAGATACTCAAACTCACGGCACGCTATCAGCATGATGTCGGAGATGGGCATTTCACTTGCCATCGCCTCCATCATCTGCTGCTGAACCGTTTCGCGAATCTTGATCAGCGTGCAGTCCGTGAAGACGTGGACCGTCTGTGTCCACGTACCTGCAACATCGAAGACGGGATTAATTACCGTGGCGAACCATCGTGGGCGATCCGCTGTATCGAGCATGATATCTTCGCAAAACGCGGCTGACCCGCATGCAAAAGCCGAGGAAATCTGCGCCCGTTCCGCGTCATCGCGAATCAACGGCCGCATGTGAATCGCCGGCATGATGGAGCCAATCCGTCGCCGGCGTAATGGCGCCACCAGATCTTCGGCGTAATGGCGCCAGGGATTCACCGGCGTAATGGAGCCGGCGAATCTTCGGCATAAAGGCGCCAGCAGATCGCCGCCGTAATGGAGCCACTGCCTGGCTCGGGCTCGAACTTTCATTGACCGCTACGCTTCCGGCTTTTAGCCGGAAGGGAGCATGAACAGAAGGTTCGAGATGTTTCATTACCGACAGGTCCTGGTGCGGATGCGCCAAGGCGATTCTGACCGGGACATCGCCCGATCCAAGACGATGGGGCGGCGCAAGCTGGCCCTGGTTCGAGAGACCGCGAGCAACCGGGGCTGGCTAGCTCACGACACCCCGTTGCCCACCGACGCTGAGCTGGCCGAAGCGTTCAGCCGCGACAGCATGGTGGCGCCGTTGCCCCCAGTTGCGTGTCGCCGCTGGAGGCCTGGCGCGAACAGATCGTGCAGTGGCACGCGGCCGGCATTCAGGGCACGACGATTCTCAGCGCCCTTGAGCGCAACCACGGCTACCGCGGCAGCACGTCGTCGATTTACCGTTTCCTCAAGCAGATCAAGGCGGCGGAGGTCCCGGACGTGCCCATGCGGCTGGAGTTCAAGCCCGGCGAGGCCGCCCAGATCGACTTCGGTGCCGGTCCGACGCTAACCGATGTGCGCACGGGCGAGATCCACAAGACTTGGTACTTCGTCATGACGCTGTGCTGGTCCCGGCACCAGTATGTCGAGCTAGTCCGTGACCAAACCATTGCCACCTGGCTGCAGTGTCACCGGCATGCCTTTGAATGGTTCCATGGGGTGCCGGCGCGGCTCATCATCGATAACCCCAAGTGCGCGATCATCAGGGCCTGCCTGTATGAGCCGGAAGTCCAGCGGGCCTACGCCCAATGTGCCGAGGGCTATGGCTTCCGCATTGATCCCTGTCCGCCACGGGACCCACAGACGAAGGGCATCGTGGAATCGGGAGTCAAGTACGTAAAGAACAGCTTCGGGCCCCTGCGCGAGTTCCGCGACCTCGCCGATGCCAACCGCCAGGTGCGCGCCTGGGTCATGGCTGAGGCCGGCATTCGTATCCACGGCACTACGCGCCAGCAGCCTCTGGTCAGCTTCACCGGCACTGAACAAGGCCTGTTGCTACCGTTACCGGCAGTGGCGCCCGAGTTGGCGACCTGGGGCCGAGTGAAGGTACACCGGGATGGCCACGTTCAGTTCGAGCGGGCCTATTACTCGGCGCCGTTCCGGCTTGCCGGCAAGTCGCTGTGGCTCAAGGCTACGGCGACGATGGTGCATCTGTATGAGGAACACATCCTGGTTGCCACGCACTTGCGACAGGGTGCGCCCGGCGCCCGCAGTACCGTCACCGACCATCTGCCACCCGAGGCACAGGCTTGGCAATTGCACGATGTCCAGTGGTGCTTGCGCGAGGCCAAGCGCATCGGTCCGTCCTGTTCCGCCCTGGTGCGCGTGCTGTTCGGCGATCGAGTTCTGATCAAGCTGCGTGCTGTCCAAGGTCTGTTGCGGTTCGCACAGCAATACAGCGACGAACGGCTGGAAGGCGCCTGCCGGCGGGCCAACCACTTCGGCACGCCCAACTACGGGGCGGTCAAGCAGATCCTGGCCAAGCGGCTGGATCTCGAACCGGCGCCCACGGTCAGCACACTGGCCACCACCTACACCCAAGGCGGCCGCTTCTGCCGCGACACCCAGACACTGCTTCTTCATTGAATCCCATGAATCCGATCCCCGAACTCTCCTCCGCCCTCAAGCAACTGCGTCTGTCTGGCGTTCTCGACACGCTGGAGGTGCGCAATCGCGAAGCCATCGAGCGCCAGTTGGCCCACACCGACTTCCTCGCCTTGCTTGTCCACGACGAGTTGGCTCGTCGGGACCAGAAGAAACTCAGCCAACGCGTACGCCGCGCCAGCTTCCGTGGGGAGAAGACCCTGGAGGGCTTCGACTTCGACCGCCTGCCCAACCTGAACCGGGCGACCGTCTATGACCTGGCCACCGGCCGCTACATTGAGGAGAAGGTCTGCATCCTGATCGCCGGCCCGTGCGGTACCGGCAAGAGCCACTTGGCCCAGGCGCTGGGGCATGCCGCCGTCCGCCAGGGACACGACGTCCTGTTCACCACCCAGACGCAGTTGCTTCGCACTCTGCGACAAGCCGAGGCCGTCGGCACATACGAACGCCGCTTCCAGGCACTCGCAAGGCTACCACTCCTCATCATCGACGACTTCGGCCTCAAGCCGCTGCGCACGCCGGACGACGAACTGCTCCACGATCTCATCGCCGAGCGCTACGAGCGGGCCTCCACCATCTTGACCAGTAACCTGGACTTCGGCGAGTGGGGAGACGCCTTCGCTAGCAACAAGATCCTGGGCGCTGCCACGCTCGATCGCTTGCGTCACGGCGCCTATCGGGTAGTCCTCGACGGCGAGAGCTATCGCGCGCCCAGGACCATGCCCGAGCAGCCCAAATCAGCCATTGAAAAAGGAGGGAAAAACCGCCATTCTTGAGGCCCGTTCGAGCCCGATCCAGGCGACTCCGCCTGGCTCCATTACGCCGAAGATGCCCGGCTCCTTTACGCCGGCGATCGACACCGCAACAGGTCCCAAAAAACAGCGCCTTCAAACTCGGTCTCGTGATAGCCGAAGATACGCGCAAAGGACCGATTTCCATACTTGATTTCACCGCGGTCATTTGTAATGACCACCAGAGTACCGGTGGACTCCAGACTCCAGCCATTGTGTTCGCACCAATTGCTGGCTTGGCATTCCTAGCTCCAACGTCATAACTTCTATTACAAGTAGAACGACGCAAACAGCGCACCTCTACCGCCTTGCCCGCTTCAACGTCAGATTGGCGTCCATTCCCATGAAATTGAGCACGGTATCCAAAAACGCTTCGACCAGGAATTGTTCAATGACTGCGATAAGCCGGGCAGCGGCCACCCATAGAAGCTAGGATTGGTCTCGCGATGTAGATGGAGACCACTAACGGTCTCCAAATGAATCCCGGTCGTCCGCGGAGCGGAGTGTCAGTGGCCGCAGGTCGTTCGGAGACGAACTCTGCGTCCCCCAAAAAATCGACAACGAACCTTACTTCGAGGCTAATGATGCCGCAACAATTCGGCTCACCTAGGGCTTGTTCTGGCCCACAGAAAGATCCGCTTCCTCTATAGCTGAAAGGATCCGCTTGCACATACCGTAGTAATAGGCACCTTCCTCGGTCAAGCTGACGTTGCGCGTAGTACGACGAAATAGTGCAACACCGAGTTGTGATTCCAACAGCGTGATTCTGCGCGAAATCGTCGACTTTGGTATGCCCAAGGCCTGGGAGGCGCGAGAGAATCCGCCATGATCGACGATGTGCGTGAACACCTGCATCGATGCCAGTTTGTCCATAATGACTACCTTGCTATTGGAGGCTGGCCTGTCATGCGGTCACGCAAGCAACGCCAGTCGCGTCGATTGGTTCGTTAGGCGGGAATTCGGATGGCGGGACGCTGGCACATTTCGGAGTGCCATGCTCTGAGCGATTCACATCCTGGTGGCTCGTCGATGCCTAGGGATGATGCGACGTGCAGCGCCGACCATAATGTAATGTCCGCCATAGAGAATCTGTCACCGGCGACGTATGGCTGTGTTGCAAGCACACCGTCGAAGTAATGCATACCGCTAACCGCCCTCTCCCGCTCGAGCGCAGCCCATTCTGCGCGCCCATCCCAAAGAGGCAATTGAAATGCTTCCAGCGCTATGCTACCGCCTGGTGTGCCATAGTAAAAATAGCTTCCCAGTGCGTATAGCAGCTCCTGCTCCGCGCACCTCTGCATCCTCTGCACCAACGCTCGTTCCTTCTGGGTCGCGCCAGTCAGAACCGGACTACCGTCGAGATTATCGAGATGCTCAGTGATGGCATTCACACCAGAGACGAAGGTGCCGTCATCGAGCTCTAGTATTGGCACCGCGCCTCCAGGATAGATGTCGGCGAAAGCCGCCTCGTCATGAGCGGCAGAGGAAACGTCGGTCTCGACGAATTCGACTTGGTCGGCTAGGCCCTTTTCAGCCAAAGCAACGCGAATCCGCAAAGAATCGGTTGAAAATGAAACGTCATATAGGCGCATGATGTGCTCTTTGAAATGCCTTCTATGCCAATGAGGTGCTGAAGACGCCTCACTGCCATCACTTCATCGACGTCAGTCGACGTGAATACGCTACTGACCGGTCTGTTTTCCACAACGATACAGACCGTTACTTAGCGGGTCAAGTTCCCGTGGTAGAGTGTGGCAATACGAGCAGAGGAACGGGCCAGATATGTCAGCGCTTCGAGCAGGCCGACAAGCGGAAGAACCAGGTACGGATGTGCGGCAAAAGGTGCTGGACGCCGCTTCGGACCTGTTCTACACACAAGGTGTCCGTGCTGTTGGTGTGGATTTGGTGATTCAAAAGGCCGGGGTCGCCAAGACCAGCCTATATCGACATTTCGGCACGAAAGACGACCTGGTGGCCGCCTACCTTGAACGCGAAGACAAGGCGTTCTGGGAGACATGGAACGAGGTCGCCGCGAAACACGCGGACGACCCACGGGCGGAATTGGATGCTCATCTGGAGTGGATCGGTCTGCGTGTTAATGACCGTTGCTATAGAGGCTGCGCGCAGATCAATGCAGCTGCAGAATTTCCCGACCTTGACCATCCTGCCCGCAAGGTCGCAGCTGCCCACAAAAGCGAAATGCGCCGCCGCTTAAAGGCGATTGCCACGCGACTCAATGTCGCGGACCCGGACAGAGTTGCGGGTCAGCTGACCGTTTTGATAAACGGCGCTTTCGTTAGTATGCAAGTTCTCGAGCCGGATGAAGCCGTGATGCTTCTTCAAAGTGCAGCAAACGCTGTGCTCGCAGCAAACCAGGCTAGCTAGGTTTCGCAGCTGCGCGAGGCCAACCCGGCATGCGAACACTCGCAACCTGGTAAGTGCCTTTGTACTCATCTGTGTCGTCCTCCGCAGAAACGGCGGCCTTTGCACCAAGCAGAGGCCTATAGATGCCGCTCACTCCGCTTCTGCTCGCAAACGGAGCTTCCAGCGAATGTCGCCCTGCCCTTGAGTGTGCTGTCGATGGTTCTGTGTCGTGAACGGATCGCCCTCATTCAGCGCGCGCTCCTGCCCGCATCCGGTGCATGAATAGATGCCCGAGTACGGGACTTTCGTTCCAGGCTTGTACTCAGTGTCCCAATGAGCCTGGTGCTGTACCTCTTTCAAGCAGCTCCCGTCGACATACCATGCCATAGGCCTTCTCCCTTCCTTATGTTTCTACAATTGATGCGGAGGCATATGCCAACCCTCGATATCGTATTGGGAAATAATAGGACTGAATGTTTGTTAAAACAAAACAGTGCATTTATCCAATCATTGTTGCCAAAATTCGACCAGTCAACGTAAATAGTACTTCCATCAACAGTGGATCGGGCTGTCGAATCCGGAACCGGGTAGTCGTCGTTCATCCTGCGTTGTAGCCTCGTCAGCTTCCCCCAACATCATGCTTACGTTGACGAATAACTTTGCCGCTCATGTATTGGATGGTTTGAACCGACCTCCATCCCTACCCAAGCAGTTGCAACCGAAGTATTTCTACGACGCCCTAGGCTCAACGCTCTTCGAAAAGATATGTTGCCTTCCTGAGTACTACCCGACCAGGACGGAGCTGGAGATCCTGACAGATAATGCATGCGAAATCGCGAGAGCGATTGGACGCTACGCAGACATTCTTGAATTCGGCGCGGGCTCACTCATAAAGATCCGACACATCCTGGATGGTTTCCAGCCCCTCAGCCGCCCGCTCAGCTACACGCCCATCGACATCTCGGGGAAGCATCTTCTGCGAGCCGCACGAGCACTGATGGCGACGTATCCCGAACTTGAGATATTCCCGCGGGTTGAGGACTACATGGCCATCAAGGAACTGCCCAAGCCGTCCATACGTCCCATAGGTTTCTTCCTGGGATCGACCATCGGCAACCTGGAGCCTCGCGAGGCAATCGCGTTCTTGCGGCGGGCGGCGATCCTGTTGAAAGGTGGTGGTCTGCTAATTGGCGTGGACCTGGTCAAGCGCCCCGATCTCTTGCATGCCGCCTACAACGACCAGGAAGGCGTGACGGCGCAGTTCAACATCAATATGCTGCGACGGATTAACCGCGAGCTCGAGGGGACATTTGACCTCAATGGGTTCTCACACTACGCCTATTACAACCCGGGGCGGCAACGCGTCGAGATGCATCTCGTAAGCAATGAGGACCAGGTCGCCGAAGTCTGTGGCACCTCAATCGAGCTCCGGGAGGGCGAGACGATTCACACCGAGAACTCGCACAAATTTACGATTGCAGGCTTCCAACAGCTTGCCGCGGACTCGGGGCTCAATCCGACGAAGGTCTGGACCGACCGGGCGCAACTCTTCAGTGTCCATTGGTTGGAGTCGCTTGTCTGAAGTACGCGGCAACACGTCGGCAGTGAGGCAGGATGAGCCTGCCTCTGCCGATGCTTGCGAGAGGTGCCGCCTCTCCACGCCCAGGGCATGCATCGAGCCCAGTCATAATGGTCCCCTTCCCCTTCGGCGGGCGGCCGTAGCCATGACCTGCCTTATATGGCAGCCCCATGCGCCCTAAGCGGTCGTCCGCACTCGCGCGGATCGACGAACAGGTGTTGGCGAGTCCCGCGTCTGGCAGGCAAGCACAGCACAAGGACCCGGTTGCGGGACAGTCGTCAAGCCGACCGTAGGGCGGTAGACTCGCTGTCCTTCTCCCCACATTCAACCGAAGAGTCTGCCGTGTCTGCCGCCGCCAAACCAACCGCCATGGACCCGCACCTTACATCGCTCAAGACAGCGCTTGAGAATATGAAGGAAGGCGTCTTTGAGAAGTTGTCAGCCCATTTGATGAGCCGCTTCTTGGATGATATCGCGATTACGGTCGCGAAGAGCGGCCACCAAGTTGGCGCTGACGCTGGCACTGCCGGAGCGCGCGGCAGACGCTTGCGAATCGAATGCAAGCGCTACAAGGAAACAACAGGGCTCAGCGCACGGGAACTGGCAGGTGAAGTCTCGGAAGCCATAGGTGCGGATCCGCTTCTGGAAGTCTGGATACTCATGGCCACCAAGGCGGTCAGGGAGAATGAGCGCAGGCTGGCCTTCAACGAAGGCCAGAGAAATGGTATTGCCGTTTTTGTCTTCGATTGGACGCAGCCACCGAGTGGGGCGGGGATCTGTGCATTGGCCGCGCTTTGCGCTACCTGGCCCGAGGTGGTAGAGCAGCATGTCGGTAAGGCAGCGGCAACTGCGGCCTCGGCGCTCGCCGCTTTCGTAGGACCGACTATTGACATCATGCGTCGGGACTTAGAAATCTGGAACATCGGCTACAAACGCCTTCGCGAGGCTTCGCACGCACACCTCAAGTCGATGTGGACTGACCCAGGCGAATCGCAGGCGCACTTCGGACAGAACGCAGCCGGCGGGAGCGCCTCCGTCCAGCTCATTGCGCGCAAGAGGCCACTGGCCGAGATGACTACATGGTGGACCGCTGACCCCGCGCAGATAGCGCCGGCCGTCGTCACCGGTCCGGAAGGGGTTGGCAAGACGTGGGCGGCACTGGACTGGACGCTCGCCAACCTGGAGAAGCTCCCCATCGCGCTCGTGTTGCCGTCATCAGCCTTTGCCTCAGAGTACGACGTCTCGATAGCCGGCATCCAGGATCTGTTGGCCAAGGCGCTGAAGCAGAATTTTCGGTCGACACTTTCCGATGAATACTGGCGTACGCGCATAACCCGCCTGCTCGCACGGCCGGAGGCCGAAGGACCGAGTTTTTTTCTCGTCGTAGACGGCCTCAACCAGCACCCTCGGACGAAATGGCTGGCTCTCGCACAAAGCCTCCAAGCAACGGAACTGCGCGGACGGGTACGCCTTCTTCTGACTTGCCGCGAAAGCTATTATAACCAATACCTCAAGAGCTTCTCGCAGCTCGAGTACAAGCCGGCTCGCGTTCCAGTCCAAGTATACGACGGTGCAGAGTTTGACGAGATTCTGTGTTTGCATGGCATGAATCGCAACGATCTGCACAAAGCGCTCCATCATCTGGCGCGTGTTCCGCGGCTCTTTCCGCTTGTTTATCGGTTGAAGGATAACGAAGCACTCAAATCGGATGCCACGGTTTCGCGGCTTCTCTTCGAGTATGGACGAGATGTTGTGGAGCAGCGGGAAGGCAGCGTTTTCGCTGAAGGCGAATGGGTCCAGTGGCTTACCGACAAAGCAAAACGGCGCCGGGATCAGCTCGCGCAAACGGGGAAATTGACAACTCCGGAGTCACTGAAAGCGCTCGAAAACGACCTCCAATCAGCCTCACTTGGGCCAGAAGATGTCCAACGGAGAATGAGCGAGATTGTTGATGGACACTTTCAAGAAGCGAAGCAGATTGGTGTCGGCGCACCTCATGTGCAACTGCGCACCGAACTCGTTGTCCTAGGTCTAGCGCTGGCCATGCTTGAGACGCTTGACCATAGTGATGATGACTACGACGCAAGGCAAGCCGCTTTGGAGGAATGGGTCGAGCCCATTGCAGCAATAGACCTGACCGCAAGTGTTCTTCGTGCCGCCTTGGTAGTCCTTTCTGCTGGCGCAACAGTCGGCGGAAAAACGACACCGGACTGTCTGCTGGTGACTTGGATGCACTCACAGAACCCGGGCGATGACCTTGAACGCGATGCTGCACTGTTCGGCGATGCGATGCCGCTTGCCATGCTCACTGTTATCGAGCGGTCCTCAAGCCACGCGAGAGAAGTCGCGCGGAGTCTGGCAATCGCAAGCCTGCGGGGCCTGTCGCGCGCGCGTCCGGAATGGCATGCGATTACGGAACGGCTTACTGGATGGGCGGGTTGGCTGAATGTTCCACATCCCAAAGACATCAGTCAGCCTGGGCACTATGCCAAGAGGCATCACGAGCAGATTGCAGAGCGCATCGGCAGAGCTGAACCCTGCCGCATAACCGTACTTGGCGCGCACCTCTGGCTCGATGTCGAACATCCTGGCGATCCAGGCTCTGCAATTCCCGGAATTCTTGAAGGACATGACCTGACTCAGTTCCGAGATGTCTTTCGCACGGCTGCCGTACGGGAAGCCGCTCAGGTAGGCGGGCTCGGCAGGGTCTGGCAAGGTTTGGGCTGGTTGGCGATGGTGGCCAGCGCTGACGAAGGGGCTACCAAGGCGTTCCTTATCAATCTGGCCGATGAGATATTGGCAGCACAGGCCGAACCAGATGTGCAGCCTCGGCTGGCAAATCGGGCTGCTGCGCTGCTCTTGCGCCTCGTTGGCGATGAAGACATGGAAACGCGCGCCGCTGGCCTGGACGATACATTCGGTACAAAGTCGAGCTACGCTGAGTACTACGCGAAGAGTCCCGCTCACTCACACTTCACGCCGGAGCATCGCCACATTGCGACCATCTTGGCTGCGGATGATGTCGCCATGTGGCGGCGTCTGGAGAAAATCGACGTCTATCTGCCTGATCCGACAATACAGTTCTCGGACGACGTTCAGGCGGAGCTCGCAACGTCGCTGGATCAGCAATCATTCCAGAATCTGGGGCGAAGCAGGATGCCGACCATCGACGACGTGGCTTGGGAAAAAAGGCAGCCTATCGCTGCACGCATTCTCCCCGAGAAGCTCTTCGATGCGTCCCATCGACAGTTGCATGAACTTGTCCAGCGTGTAGGCAGCGAGAAATACTGGTCTTCCGCCAAATTGGACGAACTGATGCTCGTCATTGCGCGCGAGGATGCACCGAAAATCGGCACTCTACGTACGAGCACCAAACTGCAGCAGTACGAAGAGATGGCGAACACATTGTGCTTACAGCTCGAGATCCTGCACATGCCGGTGGAAGAACAGCTCAAGCACCTGCTTCAGGCTGGAGAGTACGCGTCGACACCCAGCCTTTTTGAAGTCATCCGATTGGCCAGTGCCGGACAGCTTGAGGCATTTCTGCGCGAGAATCCGACTGCCGCCGCCGAGCTACTGGTTCTCGAGGTGATGGCTCAACAGGAAACTGAGGATGCTTCCGATCTGGCCAGAAAGCTGCTCCATGTACTAGATAGCCCAGAGGAACGAACCCGGAACGTCGCATTCATGGCACTTTCCCTCTGTGCCCCCGAGATTTGCGGGCAGCATCTGCTCAGCAACAACTGGAAATTTAATGCAGCAGACGCGTTCGCAGCGCACTTTGGCAGTGATGCAGTCGCAAGCGCCTCGTTGAGCCTCGCTCTGGAAGATGTTCAACCACTGATAGCGCCATGGCGCTGGCTCGAGGCAGTAGCCACTCGTGGTAATGACTCCTCGGAGTTGCGGACTGTGTCCAAGGCGCTGGTGAGCCTTCTGCGAAATGCGGTCGACGATCTACCCGGCTTGCCGGGCGAATTCTCAATGCTAACCCCTAAGAAGCACGGGCTTGCAACCATTCGGATAGGCGAGTCCAGGGACCCCCAAGAAACACCGGAGGAGGCGCTCTTTCGCAGCATGAGCGACAAAGCCGAAGAGGCAGACCGGCGCCTACGGGAGCTTTCGCGCGCGGCAGCCGATAGCATCCGCAATATCAGGGGCAGCGGCCAGAGCTTCTATCTCCAGGCCTTTAGCGTGTCTTCGCTGCGAGCCGCGTATTCCATCGCTCCGGACGAGTGGAACAAGCTCCTGGAGGGCGCGGAAGAGAATACACCTGAATTCGTGAAGCGCGTCCAGGCAGCCGAGGGCCTTTACATGGCGCTGTGCGAGTTACTGCTGGGCGTCGACCCGGATAAAGGTGCCATCCTGTGGCACGGGTTACTGGGCGCAATGCGTACGAAATTCCGTGGACCCGCTGACATTCCTGACTTCGTTCACATGTTGTTCCGGGTACCTGATTCGCCAGCCGTCAACGCATTGCGAGAGGCCCTTGCATCTTTCGCGGCGACCAGCACGGACCGCGCAATCCTGGACCTTATCATCGTCTCCCAACTAAACGGCCGTGATGATTGGCTGGCCAAGCTTGTCGACGAGGACAAGCGCGCCGCTCATCAATGGCGCAGGAAGCGCGGTGTCATGCTTGAAGCGTTGCGATCCTATCCCAAGGTGGATGCACTGGACTGGCCGATGGGTGAAATCGTGACTTCGAAGGACTCCTTGGAAAGTCGCATGGCCAAATGGCGCAACAGAGGCGCGTTGGCGCGATGGTGGTGGCGCCAGTTTCTGGAAGCTAAGGATGTATCGAGTGCCTTCGCCGCGTGGACGGTCTTCCTGTCGTGTGCCGATCGGCGTGCTTACGTTTGGATGAAGGAAGAGGCGCAGCAGAGATACAAGGACTCCGAACTGGACCGTCTGCGGAGCCTTCACGTTGGGCTGAACTGGCAACAGCTGGAAAAGAGCCTTGTAGCTTGGGAAAAGAAGGGACCTGACTTGAGCAACCATCTATTTGGCTACGAAGCCCCAGCGCATTGGCTTCGAATGGACGCCATCCCGAGCTAGCGCCCAAAAGCACCAATGTTGGGGCGTCAGGACTTCTTGATGCCGAAACATGCTCGAAATCATGGAGATGTAGATGCGCATTGTTTGGAGAAACCAAACAATGCATTCCGAACAATGACTCAGCGCGAGGCGTCGGATTGGCTTAGGCTTTCACATTGAGAATGTGAGCGCCATCCTTTGGCAGCACTCCGAAGTCACCAAGCCTGGTACGCCAACGCCGCATTCCTGCGCTTGGCCGATGGCTTCGCCGAGATTGGCGGCTGGGCAGACCCATTGATATGAGCAATGAAAGACGCAGACCCCCGCAAGCCCGCAAGGGCCGGGGGGCTATCAGCAATGTGCAGGGACGATTCGAACGTGTACAGCGCGAGGCATTCGATGACGGATGGGCCGAGCCGGTCGACGAACATCAGCGCGAGCCCGACGCCTCCCTGCCAAAGTTGCTGACCCAGGTAACTATCGAGCAAGCGAAGTCTATTCTCACGCGCAATAGCTCGCCTGACATTCGTTTCGACGTGTCGCTTAACCCTTACAGGGGGTGCGAACATGGATGTATTTATTGCTTTGCGCGACCGTCCCACGCCTACCTAGATCTTTCGCCTGGACTGGATTTCGAGACGAAACTCTATGCGAAGACGAATGCTGCGGCGCGCCTTCGCGAAGAGCTTTCCAAGACTTCCTATCGCTGTGAACCCATCGCGCTGGGCGTGAACACTGACGCCTATCAGCCAATTGAGCGGGAGCACCGCGTCACGCGCGAGATTCTGGAGGTGCTCCATAAAACGGATCATCCCGTTGCCCTAATCACCAAATCCTCACTGATTGAGCGCGATATCGACCTGCTGGCACCAATGGCGGAGAAGCGTCTCGTTTTCGCAGACATCACGATTGCGACCCTGGATGCCGACATCGCTCGCACGCTGGAGCCTCGCGCCGCAACACCATCGCGCAGGCTTCGCACAATTCGTGAACTTTCTAACGCCGGCATCCCGGTAGGCGTCAGCGTGGCCCCAACCATCCCTTTCATCACAGAGCCGGACCTGGAACGAATTCTCGAGGCTGCGCAGGAAGCCGGCGCGCGGTACGCCAGCTATGTTGTGCTGCGCCTGCCGTGGGAAGTAAGACCATTGTTTCTTGAATGGCTTCAGGCTCATTATCCGGACCGCGCAGAGCGCGTGATGAACCGCGTGCGAGAGATGCGCGGAGGGAAGGATTACGACGCGGACTTTTCGCAGCGGATGAGCGGCACCGGAATTTGGTCGGACTTCCTGAGGCAGCGCTTCTATAAAGCCGCGGACCGCCTCGGCCTCAGTTACAAGAGGTTGCGACTCGACACCTCCCGATTTCGCGCGCCTGAACGGTCGCCGTCAGCGAATACCTCCGGCAAGCGACAAGACGATCGCCAAGCTTCCCTCTTCTGAATCAAACATAGTCTTTAGGAGAAACAAGCCATGTCGGACGCAGAAAGGGGGGGCAACTGCACGCTTCAACACTTTCGCGACATACCCGAAATTCTCTCGCAGCCCGAGGCGGGAGCTTGGTCATTTTGTTGCCGATATGTGCCAAGTACCATAGCTAGTCCATTGCGTCATTGAAATGGCACCGGACGAATTCGTCGCGATGGATCGTCGTACTTCCACTTGATTGGCCTGGGATCCTTGTTGTGTTGACGGATATAGCGCATGAGCTTGCGAGCGAGATCATTCACCGAGGTGAAGATCCCACGTGCGATGACATCGCGCTGAATGCGCGCGAACCAGTTCTCCACTTGATTGAGCCAAGACGTGTAAGTCGGCGTGTAGTGCAACCGGACGTTGGGATGCACTGAGGAAGGTACGTACGAGATCCGTCTTGTGGCTGCTGACGTTATCGCAGATCAAGTGGATTTCCTGCTCCGGCTCTTGACTGGCGACAACGTCAGTAAGGAATGCCACGAATTGCTCGCTGGTATGGCGTGGTGCGGTCTTGCCGATCACCTGCCCGTTTGTCGTATTAAGTGCGGCGAACAGGCTGAGCGTGCCATTACGTTTGTACTCAAAGCCGTGACTCTCGGCGCGCCCTGGCGACAGCGGCAACATCCGGTCCTTGCGATCCAGGGCCTGAATTGCGGTCGTCTCATCCACGCAGAACACCACTGCATGCGCTGGCGGGTTCAGATACAGGCCGATGACGTCCGCGGCCTTGATCTCGAAGTCGGGATCGTTGGAAATCATGTGCTTGTCCAATCGATGCGGGCGCACGCCATGTTTGCGCCAGATGCGCTGTACGGCCGTGACGGACACGTCCCCCAATTCCGCCGCAAGCTTGTTGTAGCTACTCCAATGCGTGGACCCATCCGCAGGCTTGCGTTTGAGCGTGTAGTTCAGCACGCGCGCTTCAAGTTTCTCGGGCGGCTGCAGCGGCGCTCGTCCAGGATGGCGCGCGTACAGGCCGGACAGTCGCTCGGCCAAAAACCGACTCGACCATCGCGAGATGAAGCGCGAGTCGCAACCGAGCCGTTGCATGATCGCCTCACGCGATGTGCCTTCCTTGATAGGCCTGATAAGGCGCATTGCGAGGGTGCGCGGACGCCCCGTTTTGCCACAGACTCCAAAGTAGTCCCCACCAAATTCTGATGGTGACTACTCTGGATACATTCACCTTACGCGTCTACACGGCCTTCAGCGGCTTGCGATTACCCACAATTTTTGGCGAGCTCGAACCCGAGCTGAATATCGATGAGTCTTCGTAAGCCTCGCCAGATCACGGTATTGCCTGGTGGGGGATCGTTAGCGCGTGCCAGATAGCCGCCCAATTGGGCGAGTTTGATGATGTACCGGGTAAGAGGCTCGGCGGTTTGATGTCTTCGCGGTATCTTTGACCAACTGATCGAGGCGCTCCATTTCTGGCGGCGTTAATCCGATTTCTGCCGGTAGACGTGGGGTGGCTCGATGCACCATCGTCAGCCAGAAGATACGCCAACTCACAACACAGAATACGGCGATCAGATTGGCCAGACGGTCGGCGGTACGCAACATGGAGTCCTCTGCCTTGCAGCCGGACTTCAGGATTTTGTGGAACACTTCAATTTTCCATCGTAGCGCGTACCAGTTCAGCTTCTCGACAGCTTGCCTGCGGGTGGTCACCGGCAAATTTGTGATCAGCTTCCACTCTATGCGCTTTCTTCCTGCAGGTGCGCCTCGTTCAATAGCATGGATCACCGTTAGGCGCAAAGCTGGGTAACGTCGTTGTTTCCCAATCGGAGGCAACACTGTTATGCGCCGATATCGTAGCTCCAGTACCGCCCGATGAGCCTTGCCAGTTTGGTCCCGGACTGTAATCCGATGTACGCCTTTAACCTGAACCTCATCCATCTCGTTTGCGATCGTGTGGCTCCCATCCCCAGCAAGCCGGTCAACGCAGGTACGAACCAAGAAGTTTGTTTGAAGCTCTTCGGAAAGGCAGAAGAGTTCGTAAATATCGCTCTCACGATCGCCAACGTGAACGCACCGTTGAGGTTGTTTAAGCAGTGCCGTTGATTGCCGTAGATTCTCGAGCCACCGGTACAGGACCACAAACGTTCAAGAACCAACCGGAATCTCTTTCCCAATCGCTCGTCGCGGAACTGACTTCGTCTAGTCTCTTCATCCAGCCACGCATTGGTTTTCAACTCCATGGCCCCATCGCCTTTGCCGCCTCCGTTCGCCATCTCTCGTTGCTGTCGAATGTACACGCAACAACGTTAACAGAATGGCTCTCTCGTTAACAGAGGCAATCGACCAAATATTTGTGGGTAATCGCAAGCTTCAGCGGACGGTTACAAGATCTCGTCGGGCTACAACATTGCAAACAGTGGGCGTACGTCGAATACCTACCTAAGTGCCGCAGGAAATCTTCGGCCAGCGACAGTGTGGCTTGCCGGATGCTGAGGTCGCAAATGACCACACAAGAGCGGCTGGCTCCCCCCCGGCCTTGCAAACGATTCCGCCATCGCCTTCTTAAATCTTGGTATCGCGCTGCTCAGGCCTGCTCGGAAGGAGCTTCGATGCGGAGAAAAGCTGACGTTCCCTCGCCATACGATGCGCAAAACCGTGCAAAAGCAGTGGCGACGTATACCATCGGCATTAGGCGGGAATCTTACGAGCACGCCAAGGATGCGAATCGAGATGATGCCGCACCCTGGCTGCCGCCAAATGCAACTCAGCTGACGACCGCTCGTACCTCCTGTACCGCGGGCATGTTGGTTTCCTCAGTGCTGGGCGGCTCTGTGGCCGCAGCCGCCGCGACAAAGTCGTCTTTGCGCAAGCACAGGAGCGCGACAAGAGAACAAACTCCCGTTCCTACATAGAAATACCAAGGCGATGTAATGTCCCCTGTCACCTTGATCAGCCAAGTCGACAGTAATGGCGCGCTACCTCCAAAGACCGCCACGGGAATGTTGTAGGCAACCGCAATCCCGGTCGAGCGGATACGTGTTGGCAGCAGCTCGCTCATCGTAGCGTAGGTGGAAGAAGCATAGAGTCCAAAGCAGATGGCAACTGCCATCAGAGGCAAGAGGAAGCCTTGCGGTGTTGCCTCGGGCGCTACGTGGAAGAACCAGTACATCGCCAGTGTTGCCGCCACGCCCACTACCAGCAGAAACGGCTTGCGACCGTAGACATCTGTGAATTTTCCGCCGAGAGGCATCACGAATGCTGCAGCCAAGCTCGAAACCACCACATATGTCAAAGTAGTCCCGCTCGAGAACCCAAGCACCTTTGACATGTAGGTCGAAGCAAAGGTCAGCAGCAGGTAGAAGATCGAGCTGTGCAGGGTAATGATGAAGAACACCAGCGCTATGGCGCGTCGCCACTGGAACACTTCCTTCAAAGGGGCTTTCGATGTTTTCCCGGCATGAGCGAGCGCCTTGAACTCCGGGCTATCTTCCAGCTTCATCCGGATGTACATGGAAACGATGCCCATAGGCCCGGCAACCAAGAACGGAATCCTCCAGCCCCACTCCTGCATGCTGCTAGCTCCCAGCAGGTGCGTCATGCCATTCGCCACCGCCCCGCCTAGCACCAGACCAAGGACGGCCGTTACCATAAGCCAACTGGTGGAGAATCCACGGCGCTTAGGTCCTGCGTACTCCGCGATGAAGCTCGTGATTGTTCCGATTTCCCCGCCTGCGGAGAAACCCTGCAGGCATCGCAACAGAACCAGTAAGACCGGGGCAGCTAGGCCAATGGATGCATATGTCGGCAGCATGCCCAGCATGAAAGTCGAACCGGACATGAGGATCAGAACGATAACCAAGGTACGGCGTCGCCCGATTTTGTCTGCGAGCGGGCCGAAGAAGATGCCCCCTATTGGCCGAATGAAGAAGCTCAAGGCGAATGCCGCGAAGCTGCTGATGAGGCTGGTCATGGGGTCGTTTGACACGAAAAAAGCTTGCCCGATGTACACCGCCAGGAAGCCATAGACTCCGTAGTCGTACCATTCGATGAGATGGCCAGAGGTCGCACCTATGAATGCTTTACGGCGCTGGGCCGCGTTGTCTCCTGAGAGGATAGTCATTGCTATCATCCTTTATCGATGAAGTAGAAAGCCGAGGACATCAAACGACCAAGGGAGAGATCCCGCGATCCTTGGTGTCCACGAAAAGGCGGCGTAGCTCAGTCTTGGGGATCTTGCCGTAGCCGTTTTTGGGAAGCTCTGCAACGAACAGGTATCGCTTCGGCTTCTTGAACGACGCCATCGTCTTTGTGAACCATCGGTTCAGTGCGACGGCATCTGCTTCATAGCCTGTTCGCAATACGACAATGGCTACAACAATTTCGCCCCATTCGTCGTCCGGCTCACCAATCACGGCCACTTCTTCGACCGCCGGATGTGCAGCCAGGACTTCCTCGACTTCGCGGGGATAGATGTTGCTGCCGCCCGAAATAATCACGTCCTTGGAGCGGTCCGTCAGGGTGAGCATGCCAGTCTCGTCGAAGTATCCGACGTCTCCGGTGCGGAGCCAGCCGTCCACAAGCGCAGCACGAGTTGCCACCTCGTTACGCCAGTAACCCTTCATGACCGTAGCGCCGCGGACAACGACCTCGCCTGGCAAGCCCGAGGCCACCGGCTCAAAGCCGCTGTCGACTACTTTCACCTCAACACATGACTGCGCCCATCCGACGGAAGAAGCGACACGTTCCCAGTCGGGCCGCGAGCGATTGCCTACCGCTTCACGGTTCAACGCGGTGATGGTCATAGGAGATTCGCCCTGACCGTAAATCTGCACCAAGCGCGGGCCGAACGCGTTCAATGCGATGCGCAGGTCTGCCAGGTACATCGGCGCACCTCCGTAGACGATGGTGCGGATGCCGTTACCACCGTAGCCAGACCGTATCGCCTCCTCGCTCATCCGCTTCACCATGGTTGGAGCAGCAAACAGCGATACGCGGCCTAGGGTAGAAGCGATGCTAAATATCTCAGACGGGTCGAAGGCACGCGATTCCGGAACGATATGCGCGGCGCCAGACCTGATGAAGATGAAGTTATAGAGGCCGGCGCCATGTGATATTGGTGCGGCGTAGAGCAAGGCATCCCCTCCGCTCACCGATTCGATCTCGACCGGATAGCAAAGCGACATGGCCGAGAGATTGCCGTGCGTGAGCATCGCGCCTTTCGAACGACCAGTGGTGCCGGAGGTGTAGAAGATCCACGCCAGGGTGTCGGACGCGCAAACCTTTGGCGTTACAACAGGCCTGGCCGGCAGCGGGGTCCGCAAATTACGGAGCGCAGCGATCTCTTTGCACCCGACAGGGAGTTCGATTGCCGAGAAGACGTGACCATTATCGGTGAGTAACACCCTTGCTTGGGCATCCTCGACAATGCGAGCAGCTTCAACAACGTGCAGTTTGCAATTGATGGGCACAGCCACCGCGCCAATCCACCAAATGGCATAGAGCCATTCCAGGTACTCGCAGCAGTTGTACATGAAGAGCGCGACCCTATCCCCTGGCTGCACGCCATAGGCGTCATGCAGTACGCCGGCAAGCTCGCGCACAGTCTTTCGCAAGGCTCTATAGTCGGCAATCTGCGTCGCGCCTCGATACAGCGCGGGTCGCTCGGGCCAGCGATTTGCCGCTTCGTCGAGCCAATTTGCGATGTTCATTTGTTATACCCTCCGTGCCTCGAGCACAGTCGCATAGTTGGCGACTCCCATTCCTCCCATGTTGAAGAGCAATGCTGTCTCGGGTTCGTAAGCACTCACGCCGATAGGATCTCCGGTAAGTTGCCGGAACGCCAGAGCATGCATCGAGACACCGGTGGCGCCAACGGGATGGCCCTTGGCTTTCAGACCGCCGGACAGATTTACGGGCAGACGCCCTCCGGCCTGAACGATACCCTCCTCCAATGCCAGATGGCCCTGGCCAACGGGGGCCAGCCCCATCGCTTCGTAAATCAGCAGCTCTGCGATGGTGAAGCAGTCATGGACTTCCGCGAAGTCCATATCGCTCAGCGACATACCGGCTCGCTCCAGTGCGGTTGCGATAGCCAGACGGGGTCCTTCGAAAGCAAGCAGGTCCCTTTGGCGCAACGGCAAGATGTCGCTGACCAGGGCATGAGAGCGAATTGCCACTTCCTTGGCAAACGACTTGGCCCGTGACTCCGATGCCAGAAGAATCGCTGCCGCACCGTCTGATATCAGTGAGCAATCTGTCAGGCGCAACGGCGGAGCAATCAACGGATTGCTTTCCGACACTGCATTGCAATGCTCGAACGTCATCTCCCGACGCATTTGAGCAAGCGGATTCGTCAGAGCATTGGCGTGGTTCTTTGCGGCGATAGACGCCATTGCGGGAAGTGGATCTCTGAAGCGCGACGAATACTGTTGCGCAGCGATGGCAAACACCTGAGGGAAGCTCAGCTTCGCTTCTTCGACGTCGTTCTGATAGCCGGCACCGGCGAGGCTACGCGTTACCTCCGCGGTCGAGTTTGACGTCATCTTTTCGGCGCCAACGACGAGCACAAGCTCAGCTTGGCCGCCCTGAATCAGGTTGATGCCAGCCTGAACCGCAGCCGAACCTGACGCGCAGGCATTCTCACATCGCATAGCGGGCTTGTAACGGAGCCCAGGATCCGCTTGCAGGATAAGCGAAGCGGGAAATCCGTCGGGCACCATGCCGGAGTTGAAATGACCGAGAAAGACCGCGTCGACGTCAGAAGCGTCGATCTTCGCGTCCCGCAAAGCGCTCTGTGTTGCCTCAACGATGAGAGATTCGAGAGTGTGCTGGCTGAGACGGCCAAATGAAGTATGAGCGCTCGCAACGATGGAGACAGAATTGGCTGACATGGGTCGCTCCTTTGCAGGGAGTGTTGCTGTACTAGGGGCCGCATTCGCGGGATTGCTGTTGGTCGTAATCTATATCCCTGGCAACCCAGCAGGCAGACGGCCAATTACCCTAGGGTTCCCACCGATACGCGATTCGTAAGTTCGCTCCAAAATTCGAGCTTAAGCGCGCAGACTGCGATGAAACTGAGGGAGGAACAGATGTGAAGGGCCGGCCACGCGTGGAATTCTCCATATCCGAGTCAGAAGTTCGTTCGCTATTAGCCCGCTCAGAACTTCCCGAAATGAGGCCAGCTTTGGCACTGCGGCTTCGAATCGTGGCGCGGCTTGCGCAGGGTATCTCGAGCGCTGCTGTGGCAGCGGAACTCGGCATAAGCGAGAAGACTGTAGTGAAATGGCGCGGGCGATTTATCGCGCTTGGAGAAGATGGACTACTTGATGCCCCTCGCCAAGGAGCTCCGCGCCGCATCGACAACGTCTCCGTGGCCAACGTCATCACCCACAGATTGTCCTTAGACCATGCCACCAGCACGCGCGAGGTTGCACGACAAACAGGTGTCTCCCAGTCCACCGTCGCAAGAATCTGGCGGGCATCAGGACTCTCAGGCGCGCGCCACGAGGGCATGTCATCTAAATCAGCACGACGCGAACCTCGTGCTCCATCTCACATTGCATCCGGGGAGGAGCGTGATAGCGAAGCCAGCGACCTCATGCTGGCGTTCTATATGGCTCCCGTGGGTCTCATGGTGTCCCGGCAACGCGTTGTTCACACGTACAACGAAGCATTCGGTCAAATGTTCGGGTACGAGCCCAAATCGCTCGTGGGAAAATCTCTGGAGGCGCTTTATCCGACGCCAAAGGAGTTCGAGCACATCGGCGAACGAGCTCTTCTTATCATGCGAGATACTGGTGTGTATTCGGACGAACGCATTATGCGCCGCGCAAACGACAGCCTTTTTTGGTGTCACGTGTCTGGGCGTGCAATCGACCGTGCAGATCCATTCGCTGCCGCGGTCTGGACGTTCGAGGACCTTTCTTCGGTGCGCAAGGTCACTGCCGACCTGACTTCTCGTGAGCGTCAAATCGCCCAGTTGCTGGTTAACGGCAAAAGCAGTAAGCAGATCGCCCGGGAATTGGCCATCAGTCCACGCACCGTGGAGGGGCATCGTGCTCGTCTGATGCTCAAGTACGGTGTCCAGTCTTCGAGCGAGCTGGTTGCTTACCTAATCGGAAGAGTGATTTAAAATGCCCCCATATTAGGTGCATGCTTATCTCTCCTTGATGCTGGGGGAGATAGCCTTCTGCTACGCCATAGGTACTGTGGCATCCCGGTTCGAGCGCGCACACCCTTGAACACTGGATGCGCGGAAGCGATGTCGCTACCCGCACACCAAGCGATCTATGCGCGGCCACATTACTCTAGAACGGCTACCTAAGCGTAACCACACCATCGCCTCGTGAATGGAACAAGCACGCATTGTTCCGTTACATCGAACAATTATTTTGGAACATAGAACTTGAGTCTATGCAGCCGTCGACGTTATGTTTTTAACAGCTAGGCGGAATTTGTTCCGCTTTGTCCGACGTGCTCATTCCATCGTAAGTCAGAGTCGACTCCGGGGTCGAAATGAAAAATGCCGCTCGCTCATCCGTTTTTTCGCTCTGTCGTGATGTCTGTTCGTTGCTTACGCTTCGAGACCTGCCCCTACTGCCCCAGCGGCTCATCCGCCGTTTGCTCAGTTGGCAGCGACTTTCTTGTAGGGGTTCGCCTCTTTCCCGCTACCTTCGACGGAAGCCTCGCCAATCGCTTCTTCGCTTCTTCCAGGATTTGATCCGACAAACTCTGATCGTCGATGATCCGCGACATCGTGACGGCTCCAATCATGGCGGACAGTGTGAAGATCGCATCGCCTTTCGCCTCTTCCGAGTCGAAGTAGTCAGAGGTGACATCAATGAGCCCACGGAACCCATTCGAGGCGGCACGCCTGGTGTCCTCGTCCGCACGCGCGAGCTCACTTCCGAGTGCGACCAGCGGGCATCCGCCCAAACGGTCATCCCGATATTCAGCGGATAGAAAGTCTCGAATGTGATTCAAGAACGCCTCAGTACCGCCTTCAGCAGCAGCTTCAGCCTTCTCTACGAGAGACTCCATGCTCGCCGCGCAAGCCTCGGCGACAAGCTGGTCCTTCGACGAAAAGTGCCGATAAAAGCCTCCGTGTGTAAGGCCGGCTGCGGCCATGATTTCCGAGACGCCCGTCGCATGGATGCCGTTGCGCCGAAACTCGCGCACCGCAATTTCAACGATTCGCCGTCGTGTTTCGGCGGTTTCTGCCTTCGATTTCTTCATTTGCCAACTCCTTCAGGCCGCGCGCTGGGACAGCCAAGGTTCGCCGGCGACGTCTGAACTATCGGTCAAAAAATTTATAGTGTCAAGCGATCATCTAATTCTTGACTTTTTAGATGACGACTCTTATCTTACGTCCAGATAGCGTCAACCAATCATCTAAAACTGGCGGGGTGGTAGACCAGCCGGAGAGGTTTAGGGAGATGTGGACGCTTCGGAACAAACCGGTGCCGGCTTGTGTGGTTCAGCGGCGCAATCCCTCTCCAGGATCAAACGAGGAATGAAGATGAATGACGACATCACCCGGCTGGACGCCGGAACTAGCGCGAGCCAGACTTCCCACAGCAACGGGAGAGCTCTATGGGTGGGCTCAATCGCAGCTGCCGCCGTTGTTGTGGCGGGCGGCGCGTTGACGCTTTACGTGGGAGGATCAAACAAGGTCCAGGCCGCTCCGACAAAGGCACCTATTGTGTCGGTTAGTGCTCCCTTGCAACGTGACATCGAGACGCGCATCGGCTTTCTTGGTCAATTCTCACCAGTCAAGAACGTAGAGCTGCGTGCACAGGTCGGCGGGACCCTGAAGCAAATCAACTTCAAGGACGGCGACATCGTCCGTGAGGGTGAGGTTCTGTTTGTCATCGACCCGGAACCGTATGAAATCACCCTCAGCAAGGCACAAGCCCAACTGGAAAGCGCGACCGCTCGACTGGAACTCGCCGGCCGCGAACTGACCCGCGCCGAAACTCTGAAGAACACCGACGCCGGTACGCAACAAAACGTTGAGCAACGCCTGGCTGAAAAGCGCGCAGCCCAAGCTGCTGTGAATGATGCGAAAGCGCAGATCCGCGATGCGCGCTTCGACCTTGAGCGCACGCGTGTCAAGGCTCCCTTTACCGGCCGCATTGGCACGCACCAAGTCTCGGCAGGCAACATCATCGCTGGCAGCCGCGCGGCCAATGGCCCCACTACCCTGCTGGCCACCATCGTGTCGATGGATCCGATTTACCTGAACTTCGACATGAGCGAGGCTGACTACATGAGGTTCCAGCAGCAGCGCGCCAAGGAGAAGGGACCGCTTGCCAACAAGATTGAGCTCTCGCTCAATGGCGAATCGAAGTACGACCGCCAAGGCACGCTGGATTTCATCGACAACACACTTGACCGCTCCAGCGGCACCATCCACGCCCGCGCCACGATCCGCAACCCCGACCTGGCTCTGACTCCAGGCGGATTCGCGCGCATTCGCCTGGCCGTATCAAGTCCGGAGCCATCTCTGCTCGTGCCAGACGCTTCCGTCATTGCGGATCAATCGGAACACATTGTCCTCACGGTCGGAAAGGACGACATCGTAACGCCGAAGAAAGTCGAGGTCGGCGACCTTCGTGGCGGGCTGCGCGTGGTGCGCTCTGGTCTCGCTGCGACCGACCAGGTCGTGATTGACGGTGTACCTCTCGCAGCGCCGGGCTCGAAGATTGCGCCCCAGCCGGGTTCTATCAAGTTCGCCGAACAGGACTGATGCCATGAAGCTCGCTCACTTCTTTATTGATCACCCCCGGTTCGCCGCGGTGCTCAATATCTTCCTTGTCCTGTTTGGGCTGGCAGCAATGACCACGCTGCCAGTGGCTCAGTATCCGGACATTGTTCCCCCCACCATTCAAATTTCGACTACCTACCCAGGCGCATCTGGCGAGACCATCGCCCGAACGGTAGCCACGCCACTCGAGCAAGCCATCAACGGCGTGGAAAATATGTCGTACATCAGCAGCCAATCGACGGGGAATGGATTGGTCACTATCACCGTCATTTTCAAAATCGGCACGGATCCAAATACGGCGCTGATGCTCACTCGTAACCGGGTGCAGGACACGTTGTCTCGGTTGCCACAAGAAGTCCAGCTTCAGGGCGTCCAGGTGAAGAAGACTATTCAGGCCCTGCTTCTCGGGGTGCACGTCTATTCGCCGGACGGCTCACGTAGCGCTGAATATCTTTCGAACTACATGCTCCGCGTGAGGGATGAAATCGCTCGTATCCCTGGTGTGGCTGACTTCTGGGCACTCGGCGAGCGCCGTTATGCAATGCGGATCTGGATCGACCCGGACAAGGCAGCTGCATACAACATCAGCGCTAGCGAAATCATGGCCGCGCTCCGCGCACAAAACGCTCAGGTATCCGCCGGCGCGCTGAATGTACCGCCCGTAGCAAATAGTGCTGCCTATCAGGTCAATATCGAAGCGCTGGGGCGTCTGACCAAGCCCGATGAATTCGCCGACATCATCATTAAGTCCGACAACAAGGGCCGGGTAACGCGTATTAGTGATGTAGGCCGCGTAGAACTGGGTTCGGTGGACTATGGCTCCAAGGCATATGCGGATCGCCATGTGTCCGCACCGTGGTGGGTCATCGCCACGCCGGATGCAAACGTGGTTGAAGTTCAGCACGCGGTTTGGGACAAGATGGCGGAACTCAAGAAGGATTTCCCGCCGGGCGTCGACTACATCAAGATCTACGATCCGACCAACTTCGTGACGTACTCCATAGATGAAGTCATTCTGACCATCTTCATCGCCATCATCCTGGTTGTGGGCGTGGTGTACGTGTTCCTCCAAAGCTGGAGAGCCACGATTATCCCCGTGATTGCCATCCCGATTTCGCTGCTTGGCACCTTCACGGTCCTGGCTGCGCTCGGAATGTCGGTGAACAACTTGTCGCTATTCGGGCTAGTGCTGGCAGTGGGGATTGTGGTGGACGACGCGATTGTTGTGGTCGAGAACGTCGAACGCAACATGAGTCTTGGTATGTCGCCGCTCGAGGCCGCTCACCAGACGATGACTGAGGTCTCGACGGCCCTGATTGCCATCGCGCTGACGCTGTGCGCGGTGTTCGTGCCGACGGCCTTCATCTCGGGCATCTCGGGTCTCTTCTTCAAGCAGTTCGCAATTACGATTGCCGCATCGACGGTTATCTCGTGCTTCGTCTCGCTGACGCTGAGCCCGGCTCTGTGCGCAGTCATGCTTAAGCCGCACGACCATGCCCGTGCGAAGGCTCATGGCATTGGCGCGTTCTTCCGTCGATCCTTCGGTAAGTTCAACCTTGGCTTCGAATGGCTGTCGGATCGCTACGGCAAGATGACTGCTCGCCTGGTTCGTGCCGGTGTCGTTGTTGCCGCGGTGTACGTTGGCCTGATTGGTCTTACGGGCCTGCAAATGTCTCGCATGAGCACGGGTTTTATTCCGGAACAAGATATCGGCTATCTCGCTGTAATCGTCATGCTGCCGCCCGGCTCGAGCCTCGAGCGTACCGACAAGGTAGTTCGTGAAGTCAACGAAATCGCCTTGAACACCCCTGGCGTTACGCATACCTCGCCGACCACGGGATTTGATGTAACCACGTCGACCGTGTCGCCGAATGTCGGAACGATTTTCACCTCCCTACCTTCGCTCTACGGTGAGCACATGAAGGGCGTCACGGCTGCATCGATGGTTCAAACCTTGCGGGAACGGCTGTCTGTCATCAAGGACGCCTACGTCATCGTCGTGCAACCGCCTGCAGTTCAGGGATTGGGCGCCGCAGGTGGCTTCAAGATGATGCTTCAGGACCGCGATGGGCTCGGACCGCAAACGTTGGCCAAGGCAGCGAACACGCTGGTTGCTGCAGCAAACAAGGACAAGACCTTTGGTGGCGTCTTCACGCTGTACAACGCCGGTTCGCCGTCAATCTACGCCGATATTGACCGCCTGAAGGCTGAAAAGATTGGGCTCACGACGACCGACGTCTTCTCCACTCTGCAGCTCTACCTCGGCTCGCAGTACGTGAACGACTTCAACTATCTTGGTCGCACCTATCAGGTGCTTGCTCAGGGTGACGAAGCATTCCGTAAGACGCCTGGTGACATCGCTCGCCTCAAGGTCCGCAACGCTGATGGGGAGATGGTGCCTATCGGTTCGGTGGCGACGTTTAAGGACTTGACTTCGCCGTATCGCGTACCCCGCCACAATCTGTTCCCAGCGGCTGAGGTGATGGGTGTCGCCGCACCAGGCGTCGCGTCGGGTACGGCTATGAAGCGGATGGAGGAGCTCGCCAAGGAAGTGTTGCCCCCCGGCATTGGCTTTGAATGGACTGACCTGGCATACCAGCAACAACAGCACGGTATCCCGACGATCGCCATCTTCGCTGCCGCTGCACTGTTTGTGTTCCTGGTGCTGGCCGCGCAATACGAAAGCTGGAAGACGCCGTTGGCTATCGTCTTGATTGTCCCGATGTGCTTGCTTGCTTCGTCGTCCGGCCTTCATCTGCGCAATATGCCGATCGACATCTTGGCCCAGATTGGTTTTGTGGTGCTCCTTGGATTAGCGGCGAAGAACGCAATTCTTATCGTGGAATTCGCGAAGCAACGGCAGGACGAGGATGGCGCAAATGCAGAAGATGCAGCTGTGCATTCAGCACGGACGCGTCTGCGACCTATTCTGATGACGTCGTTCGCGTTTATTGCAGGTGTCGCACCGTTGGTCGTAGCCACCGGCGCCGGCTCAGAAATGCGCCAATCGCTCGGTACCGCAGTGTTCTTCGGGATGCTGGGCGTGACAATCTTCGGTCTGCTGTTCACACCTGCTTTCTACAGCATGATTCACCGAGTCCGTAATAACCCCGCTGTGTCGGGTGTTATGAGCCGACTCCGCATTGGGAGGTCAGTATGATCCGCATCCCTTCGAAGCTGTCCAAGGCAGCAGTAGGTACCCTGTTGTTGAGCGCACTGTTGGCTGGCTGCGCTGTGGGCCCCGACTACACGGCTCCGAAAAACGACATGGCCGCGTTTCACAGCACGGCAGCGGCAGCCAACAAGACAGCGCAGGCGCCGTCGCTAGAGAGCTGGTGGCACGGGTTTAACGACCCGATGCTCGTGAACATTGTTCAGCGCGCTCTTGGCCAGAACCTAGATTTGGCGGCATCGATAGCTCGCGTACAGCAGGCGCGTGCAGTGGCAAGTAGCGCTGGCGCACAGCTTCTGCCCACAGCGGACTTCAATGCTGCTGCCGGCTATACGCATCAGAGTCTACGTGGTCCGCTTGGCTCTGTTGCGTCGGGAAGTCCTGGATTCAAGCGCAACACGCCCTTCTACACGGTCGGCCCTGCTGCCAGCTGGGAGATTGACCTGTTCGGTGGACTGCGGCGCGGGGCCGCAGCAGCCGAGTATGAGGCAATCGCAGCGGAAGCTGACCATGCCGGCACTCGCGTCATGGTCGCGGCCGACGCAGCCGACGCCTACTTCCAGATCCGCGGTTACCAGGCCCGACTGGCCATCGCTGGAAAGCAGATTGAAACGGATGAGCGTCTGCTACGCCTGGTCCGTGACCGCTACGACGCTGGCGCGGCACAAGGACGGGAGGTTGCGCAGGCAGACGCGCTGCTGAAGCACGCTTTGGCCTCCGTCCCGCCGTTGCGCATTGGGTTGGAACAGCAGCTAAATCGGCTCGATGTCCTGATGGGCGTGCAGCCTGGTACGTACGCTCAGGAGCTAGGAGCCGAAAGCGATATTCCTGCCGTCCCTGGCGTGCCCGCAGATGCCGAGCCACAGGAAGTATTGCGTCGTCGCCCGGACATCATTGCAGCGGAGCGTCGTCTGGCCGCATCGAGTGAGCGGATCGGCGTAGCCATCTCCGACTACTACCCCAAGATTTCGCTGTCTGGAGCTCTGGGATTCGACAGTTTGAACGCTGGGAAGCTCTTCACTTCTTCTGCTTTCACGGCGACCGGCGGCGGCGCATTGCGTTGGAGACTGTTCGATTTCGGCAAGGTGGATGCGGAGGTGGCTCAGGCGCGGGGCGCTAACGCCGAGGCTCTTGCGCTCTATCGCAAGGCTGTGCTTCGTGCTGCCGAGGACGTGGAGAACGCATTCACCACTCTGACGCAGACAGAGATTCACGTGGTCCAGCTTCGGGATGAGGTCCATGCGCTCTTGAAGGCCCGCGATCTCTCGGAGCAAGCCTATCGCGCTGGGTCTATTACGTTGACCGATGTTCTGGATGCCGACCGCCAACTATTGACCGCGCGCGATGAGCTCGATGCAAATCGTGCGAATGCAGCGAGAGCTGCCGTCGGCGTGTTCCGTGCACTCGGTGGAGGGTGGGAGCCTGCGCCGAAGGATGGAACAAAGGCTAGCTAATCCTAAGGGCCTAAACGGGAGGCGGCATCTGTCGCCCCTAATCCCTCGAAATATTTGGTATGGCCCTCTGAACGTCATCAAACTGGAGTCAAAAATGTCGAAAATTGTCGATACATTCCGCAAACTGCACGCCAATCCGATGCCGCTTGTCCTCGCGAACGCATGGGATGCGGGGACCGCTCGCCTCATCGAAAGCCTAGGCGCTGCCGCCGTTGGAACCACCAGCGCCGGCGTAGCATGGTCGCTTGGCTATAGCGACGGCCGTGCGTTGCCCATCGAGGAAACTGTGAATGCAGCACGACGCATGATGCGTTTGCTTACTGTCCCCTTGACGTTCGATGTCGAAAACGGCTACTCCGATAAGCCCAAGGTGGTGGCCGACAACGTGATGCGCCTGGTCGACCTCGGCGTCGCTGGCATCAATATTGAAGACGGTATCGATGACCCGTCACTCCTCGCTTCCAAAATCGAGGCCATCTCGAGCGCTGTAGCCAAGGCACGCGCCGACTTGTTCGTGAACACACGGGCCGACGTCTTCCTTGCGAGGCTCGCTCCGAAGGCGAAGCTCGTAGAAGAGTCGATCCGTCGCGGCAAACTCTATGCAGAAGCCGGTGCAGATGGCTTGTTCTTGCCAGGCATCCTGCAGACTGACCACATCAGCGAGGTCGCTCATGAGGTTTCCTTGCCCCTGAACGTCATGGCGTGGCCTGGCCTACCGGATGCGCCGGGTCTCGCAAAGCTGGGAGTGCGTCGTCTTAGCGCTGGCTCGGGCATCTCCCAAGTCAGCTTTGGCGCAACCGAGACAGTTGCTCGCGAATTCCTCAAGAGCGGTCGCTCTGAAGCGCTGTCGCCGAATTCGATGGCCTACGGAAAGCTGCAGGAGCTGATTGGCTAGTGGTTTCGCGCGACGGGCGGCCCAGGCTATTGGAAGCTCTGGGTCGATCGCTCGCGAATCCAAGCAACGCTAGCAGCGGTGAGACCGATCTGCCGGACCGCATCATCCCCGCGATTCTAAAGGAGGCGAAACATGCTGACGCTTCGTCCAAACTGCGAGCACTGCAATAAGGATCTTCCGCCTCATTCGGCCGATGCCATGATTTGCAGCTTCGAATGTACGTTCTGCAGAGATTGCGCGAATGGGGTTCTCAACCACAGGTGCCCCAACTGTGGCGGAAATTTTGCACCGCGGCCCATCCGGCCAGTTGAGCTTCTCGAGAAATATCCAGCCTCTACCGAGCGCATCTGGAAATTTTCAGGTATGGAAGGCCCGATAACAAGCTGAGATTTGCAGTGTGGGCTATCGGTAGGTTGCAACGTACGAGTAGAAATCTCCCAGAGTTACCCGCTTCCCGGTAGCTAATCACTGAAGCGCTACTCCCATGGTCGCTCTTCCGCCTTTGCGCGTCGTACTCAGCCGACCTATTGGCGGCAGATACTTCGTAACGCTCATACGGAACTCGGAGGTTCCCGCGTGCCCTTTCACGGCCAACTGTGGATCAAGCGACCGGGCGAATCGGACGGCACCAATAATAATGCGCCAGCGGCGGGGGTTTTCGATGTCGATCTGTGCAGGCGACTGTGCGGGCTGTCTAAGGCCGGATGAAACAGCTTGGTCTTAGCGCACGGCAGACATCTTCCTGGAGGAACTGGAGGGGCGCCAACCCGGGCCCCAAGGCTTTGAGCGTGGACTATCCGTTGTTCACGCATCGTATGACTTGATGCAAGTCACGTCGGCCACGTTGGCGCTCCGCTTGGCTAATGAGACTCTATTTTTACTTGAATATTTCGCGTCGTGCCTGACGCTCGGTCTGGAAACCCGCGCTCACGAAGGCATCTAAGTCATCACGAGATACCGGCGCCCCGCAGTGAGCGCAGACGTTTGCAAAGTGCACATCATGGCCACACACAGGATGTACAAATCGCACTGCGACCTCTTCTCCTGGCTCTTTGCACCAGGCTTCCCCCCAAGCGCGCAGCGCGTATGTTACCGGGTAGAGCGCCCATCCCTTTCTCGTGAGCTGATACTCGAAGCATAGCGGCTTCTCGCTGTACGGCCTGCGTTCGACTAGGCCGTTTGCTTCCAGGGATTTCAGACGGTTGGCGAGCATCTGCGGGGTTGCGCTCGTCTGAACTTGAATCTCATCGAAACGGGTAACGCCCATGTATAGCTCACGCAGGACGAGTAGCGTCCATTTGTCGCCGACCATTCCGCCGATCTTTCCACCGGACAAAGGGTGTGGCGGTCTTTCGAGCGACCATCCGCCGTTCTTCTCACGTAGACGATGATTTCGATACGGCGCACGCCGAAATTAGGCAGACGGCCTTGGGTCGCCAGTCGATGACAATGGCGTACCCCAAGGCATGTCATCAACGACTGCTAGGGCTCTCTTCTATATCCGCGCTCTGTTTCAGCGAGCGTCTTCAAGTAGCGAAAAAAACCTATCTTCGTCAAGAAGCTGGCGTGTTCCCTCGTGCTCACCAAATTGCTTGGTAGTGACCCACCATTCTCCATTGGCGCTGAGCGTCAATTGCACGTCGTACCGTAGCCCCTTGACGCCGATGACTCCTGCGGAGCCGATGGCGCGTACATGTAGTGGCACGAACGATACGTGTTTGTCTTTAAACTTGAGTGTGTAGGATTTCGTTAGGACGTTTTCCTGGTCGCAGAGAGTGCGAGCATCTGACACACTTAACTGGATCCTTCCCCCGAGCCAAGTGCTAATAAGCTGACCGAGTTGCTCAACAGCATTCTGGAAACTTCGTACCGCGTCTTGGCCTGTCACTTCGATGCGGTCATGATTCTCAAGACTTTGGAAGAAACGTTCCTTTGCGTTGCTCATGTAGGTCTCCTGCCGCGATGTGCGAGTGGGTATTGGGACGGCCACCATATTATGCCGCGATATCTATTCGCAAGCTGTGAACACAGTATTCGCTTTTCTTGACCATTCTTGGACGGCCACTTGTGCTGGAGCGTTCCTCCCCAACCCGAAGGCCGGAGAGGCCGTTGCCCTACGCTCGGCAGCAGCGGCAACAACATCGAGATCGCCTGCAGCAATGGCGTCATAGGTGGCTTTGTACTCCTGCTGAACGACCCCTACCAGGTCTGCGTGATTCGCTTTTGTGCTGCGACTCCCAGCAAACAACACTGGCACTTCTGAGGTACTCCGGCCTTGCAGGTGCAGCCGAAAATCGGCACTATCTCCACGAATCAATTGAATCGTAGAATTCGTTCGGCCATCATGGAGGGTTATGGAACGACAGGCAATCGATTCTCGCCGGCGTATGCTGCTCTCCGGCGGACTCCTGTTGTGCACCGCACCATTTGCGAGTTGCGCCACACAGGGCGGAGATTCGGGTTAAAGCGAAAGACGTTCATTGAGATGCAATGAACAGCCTTCAAGACGAGGCTCGCAAACAAAGCGAGGCACAACAAGGTCACGGAGCAGCAGCTGCCTTAAGCTTCCCGTCCTTCCCGGCTCTCAAGAAGGGGGAACCAGGAGATCATCTCCGGAGCCAGGGCCTCTTCAAATAGGGAGCATTCGCCCTGAAATCCGAACTCAGTCAGCAGACTCGCCAATTCGTCTCGAATCTCGGCCAGCTTCCCGAATTCTTCCGGATGCTGACGTCGGAAGCGGCGAACAAGACACTGAAGTGTGAGAAGACGGTCGAGATGGCCATCCAGCAGTTGGGAATAGCGGTTTTTTGCCATTACGGTTCAAAAATTCCTGATACATCACTTTTACTCTGGTTTCACGGATAGACCCCACCCTGGAGCTCCCGGGGGGGTGGTAGGAATGACGGGCGCGACCACATACGCTGGAGTCTCCTTAACAACCTAGGAGACGCCATGTCCCTAAAAACTGCGCTTGATCTCGTCTCTAAACCAGCCGGAACCGCCCGGCTCCTAGAGGGAGCTAGCACCCTGGTTCGCGCCAAGGAAGCAGGAGTAAGCGTTCGCCAACTTCGCGCAGTGTTCCCAGATCTCAAATCTCTGTCGGACGACCAGATCAACAACTTTACCGATGTGTCGCAAAAATTCTTTAATGGAGAGTTGCGCGTCTCGGGAACGGTTTTCAACAAGGAAATGCGCAAAGAGAAAGCGATCCGGTCGGCTGCCGACTCGCGCAAAGGTGCTTCGAAGCTGGCGTAACGTTCTAGCCATCCGAAAGGCTGCTCGTTTCTGCAGCGTTTCGGATATCCCCCGCCCCCCCTCGGTCAGTCCGTTGCTGTTACTCGGAAATGCTCAATGGACTGACCAGCATTCACCGCGCGCTGCAGCCAGGCGGGAAGGTCTCCTCGACCATCCCATGTCTGTCCCTGCGCATCTCGGAAGAGAACTCTCTCGGGGGCCACCTCACCGTCCTCTGGCTGATCGAAGCACCCCGCGGCATGCAGATCTTCCAAATGAATTCCGTAACGTGCCATTTGGGTCTTCACCCACAGGATCGCCTCTGCGCGCTCGCGCAGATTGTGGACTTCCGGGTCGAGAAGGAGGGGCAACTGCATACGGATTTGGGCATCCAGTAAATCGAACGAACGACGGGCGGCGCAGGAAATGGAGATGAGGGACGAATATGCACCCTCATGTCTGATTCTAGCCGATCGCCATGGCCGCTTCCGGATCCGTAAGACCCTTCGAGGAGTCAATCCGCTCCTTCACCTTGTGAAGGAAACATCTCCGCCAGAATTCTGACCGAATCTCTCATGTCCATCATATAGCTCTCGAACGCCAGTTCGGAACCGCCAATCTGGAACTTCCATGTCACCGGCTGAAGGGCTTCCATCTGGGCCCGTACGATGGACTCCCCCTCCAGATAATCCACAAGATCGTCGGTCTGGAACACTGGAGCTCTCCAGAAGCGAATAGACGCTCCGTCGTTACGCCTTGCCACCCCGGTGCGCAATAGGTTGATGAATTCGTGCGCCTGCCTCACAGGGTGCGCGCCCATCCGGTAACCTGTCAACGCGCGGTTCGCTGTGATGATGCCAGTGTGGATTTTGTCGACCGGACCTTGCCGCCAGCCCAAGGCGCGATGCAGCTCTTCCTGGTTGCCCGGTCGTTGTAGCCACGCTCGGCGAATGTCTAACTGCCTTTGCGCTTTTATCAGGTGTTCGTAAGTGGTGCGCAGCTCATGTGGTGAGCATGGGTGATACGAATTCTTGCATTCGAAGACGAAGATTTGGTCATCTCTTCGGCAGAAGATGTCCGTCTCTCGCCGTCCGTCGATGTTCATCGTGATGTTTGCGCGGACTTCGAATCCAGCCTCCTGCAAAGCCTCGCTTACCGCGCGCTGCATGGGATCGTCTCGGGTAGTCTCAGCTGTTCGAAGGCGATTTGCCGTTACGATGTTCCGTATCAAATTAGACTTTCCTACAACAGCCGGCGCTATGGCATACCAACCGTCCGACTCAACGAAAGGACGGTACTGGAGATCGACGAAGTTCTCCTTATCTGAGAGCGTAAGGAAATCAAGAACTTCTTCGGCTCTGTCATCTGGCAGCACGAACTTGAGAGTCGTGAGCAGCTGCTCCCGTTTCATGACGGGAATAGCTGACCGCGCGATGAGGCCATGCCGTCTTTCGCCGTCTGGGAACGTCTCGAACTTCATGCGGAACACAAGGTCGATGATCATGAAGAGGCGCTGAACCTTCGCGATGTCGAGTACCGTCAGTCGCTCTGTCACCGCGAGTTCCTCCACATTATCCCCCGCGTAGAAACCGTCGATGCCAGCGCTGTTGATCATCGCCATCTCTTCAAGGAATCGACCGCTGTGCAGCAAATAGTCCCTGGTGGCAGGGTCAGGAGGTATTGCAAAGACGAGTCGCTCTATAGGTTCTTCGCGAATACCGACGAAGTTCCCAAGTCCTGCGTCGAACTCCTGTCGGACAAACTCCTCGATGGTTCTTATTCTGAGCCCTTGCTCTTCGCCTTCCCTGCGCAGTTCCATCGTCCTCAGGATGGACTGCACGTCCGTCTGTATGTACCCCAATCGTATGGACTTCTCGACAGCAGCATCTTCGGCCGCTATCGATACCTTGTTGCCTTGTACGGTGGCGACATAGGGAAGGCCATCAATCATGACCTCTGCGTCGGCGAACTGCTTCAACTTCATCGCGTCTACGAGTAGCGACTGGTAGACGTTCTGATAAGGCGAGGCGATATGCTCGTCGGTAAGCCTCCACATGTACGGACTGATGCCGCCTTCTTCTCTCACGAATGAAGTGAGGAGCGAATACCCCTCTGCAATCTCTTCGATTGTCCAATAGTCTAGAGATTCCGGACTGCTCTCTCGATCCGCCGCGCGCCCGAGGGAGAACCTGAGATTTACAACGACAAGCAGCGTCTTGAGAAGCCGCAAGCGGCGCGATTGGATTCGCGCGCTGATGCTTCGACGGAGTTGTCTCGCGTAAGGCGCGATGGTAGTCAATGCGAGCACTGATTCCAGATATCGATGCGCGGTGGCTGAAAGGCCGCCATGTGGCGATAGTACAAGCGCAGCCGTCACAACCTTCCGCACCGTGGCCGCACGATAGTCGTATCGCGAAGCCCGTAACGCCCCACCCCGTCGCAGCCCTGCAATCACGGAGTCCGCGTCTGAAAGCATCAAAGCAGCCATCGTGGCCACAGCTTCCTTCGGGCGATTGTTTGCAAGCTCCTCGCGCAACATCGATATCCCAGTTTCCAGCGCCTTGGAATCCTCGGGTAAGGGGCTTTTGGCGAGTGCTGCGCCGACCACGGCGGCGATTGTCGCCTCCTTCTTAAGATCTTGTATCGTCGCAAGCAAATCCATGTCTCTCGTTTCCCTTTCTCTCGCAGCGCAGCGGCGCTGCCCGGTAAATCGGCGTGGTGGAATAAAACTCTCCAGCACTTGGCGCAACTCAGCGGTACCATGAGACGACTAAGCTCGCCTTTCGAAGGTTTGCGGCGCCTTCGGAATCAGCACCGAGACCGCCTCGAACCAAGCCATACGCCTGGAGTGAACCAAAATGTACTACGCGGCTATTCAGCAGGCCACCCAAAGTGTCGAGAACCTCTACGCCCTCCTCGACAAGGCCGAGAGGTATGCTCAAGCCCAGAACTTCCCTGTGTCCGAGCTGATGGCGAGTCGCCTGGCGCTCGACATGCAGCCGTTCGTATATCAAGTCCAGAGCGCATGCGACTACCTCAAGGGAGCTGCTGCTTGCTTGTCGGGTCAGACCCCGCCCAAACACGAAGACAATGAGCAAACTATTGACGAAGTTCGTGCGCGAATTCGGAAAACCATCGAGTTTTGCAGAGGCGTGACGGCCGAGCAGTATCAGCACGCGGCTGAGCAGCACGTAAGGTTGTCTTGGGCGCCTGGGAAATACCTCGAGGGCCAAGACTACCTGCTGCAGATGACCATCCCGAATCTCTACTTCCACCTGACCGTCGCATATGCAATCTTGCGACATCGTGGCATCGACGTAGGCAAGATGGACTTTTTAGGCCCGATATCCTTCATCGACGGCTGAGGAAGGCTTTGCTAATGGCTACACCGCTTGAAGCCTTATTCGCTTGCGTGCCTAGCCATTAGCCCATTTTGCGCCTTCCAGCGACAGTAGCGTCTGCTTAGCAGACAACCCTCCAGCAAAGCCGGTCAGCTGGCCATTTGAGCCAATCACACGATGGCAAGGCGCAATGATGGAGATCGGGTTGCGACCGTTCGCAGCTCCTACAGCACGGACGGCCGTGGGTTGGCCAATATGCCGAGCAATCTCCGCATACGTTCGCGTCTGCCCATATGGAATCTCCAGCAGGGCGCTCCACACCTTTTTCTGAAACGCTGTGCCCTCAAAGCAAAGCTCAATATCGAAGGTCTCTCGCCCTCCGGAAATGTACTCTCCAAGCTGACGCTCGATGTCCAGCAGAACTGGCTCACGCGTGGCCTCCTCCAGCGGACCTAGCTTTACTCGACCAGGTCGCTCACGTTCCCACAGTATCGCGGCAAGCTTCGCCTCTGTGCTCACGATGGTCAGCTTCCCGACCGGTGAAAGAATTTCTTTGTAAAGATAAGTCTTATGGTGTGTTTTCAGTTTCGGAACAGTTGCCACCGCATTACCCGTCGAGATACTCGTCGGTTTCATCCTAACACCGGAACTGGACCTATGCTTAGCGCACACAGTCATTCGCTGTCGATGAAGATATGCCGGGCGCTCGTCACGTTCACCACGTAGCCATCTTTCTGCTGGTTGAGATTCATTGTCCCGAACGCATACCACTTCACCCGACGACCTGACTGGTGAAGCTGCATCAGCTTGTCCAACATTCGATCACGGAACGGATTCTTTTCGTCCTGGTCGAGTCGTATGACGATGCGGCCGAACAATTTCCGGGGCTGTTCAAGGAGCTTTCCTGCTTCGTCCTTCGTTACACGGATGCCTTCTGGTGCGCGCAAGAAGAATGGAGTGCCGTCCCGAGTCACCTCGCTGTGGCCATAGTGAATGGCATCGCCCTCCCAGGGGAATGCGAATTTGTGGAAAGCCTGATCATAGTTAGTCGGCTTCTTATACAGTGTGAGCTCGTGCTGCTTCAACATCTGGCTGACCCACCTGTGGTCTGGCGTGCCCGAGGCATCCTTGGGCGCCTGTTCGTAGTACGTTTCCTTAGCGATCAGCCAAGCTTCGACGATGACTTGTAGCAGCGTCGTCGAGCCTTGGTTCTCAACTATCCTTATGCCACGCCGTTTCGTGCTCCCAGCCGCCAAAAATGTCTCCTATTTCGAAGACGCTCGCGAGATGCTTTGAGCCGACGATCCCGAAGTCGGCGCTGATACTCCGACGACGCAGTCGTCGAGTGCATCGCACACCTGGCTAGCCGCGCGCATCGAGACCACGTGATGTTCGGCTTCCGCAATAGGCTTACCGGTGTCTGCGTCGACCAATGCGATACGCACAATTCGACCCGTCTTGCGTTCAACGAGCTGCATCGTATCGGCCAGATCATCGAAATGACGGGTGCCCCAATCCATCAGCGTCAGCAAGATTGGCCGAAAGTCTCGCCCACGCTCAGTGAGCACATACTCATCGCGAGGCGGACGTAGGCTGTACGGCCGTTTGACGAGCTTCCTTCGTCGATAAGCTTGGCCAACCTTCGAACCAGTATGATGGGCGAGATGCCTATCCGCTTTTGAAACTGCTCGAAACGCGTAGCGCCGTAGAAGGCTTCGCGCAGAAGCAGCAAGGACCAGGTATCGCCGATCCTCTCAATTGCACGCGCGACTGAGCACGTCGCTTCTTCGCATGACCTTCCTTGTCCCATGACGTTCCCGAGGATGTCGACCCACTTGGCAGCCCTATCACGAGGGAATGCACGGAGCTAGCGCTTCAGCTCTCGATACAGTCGTCCGCCCAGACCATGGCGGCGAGCAGCGCTGTTGCCCCCAACCGCGGGTGACTGCGTCAATCAACTTTCCGCATCTTACGATGCTGCCCGGCGCGAATTAGATGCGTTAGTCGGAACTCAGTGTTTAGTAAAGCGGATCATTTCCCACCTCTAAGCCCCGCCATACTATCGGGAGACTTCTTGTCGACACAACGATCGACACACGCAGTCGACAGCCGCAAACTTGGGTTGCGTCGTTCGCCCAATGCTGCGATCACAACATCAGCTCGAAAGGACAACACATGGCTGTTATCGAAGAAGCAGCGGCCGTCAGCGGCGGTGCACTCGCATCCGCCTCCGCAGATTTTGATGTAATTGTGATTGGTTCGGGGCCAGGCGGCTATATCGCGGCGATTCGTGCAGCACAGTTAGGTAAGACTGTCGCCTGCATCGAAGAATGGAGAGACGATGCAGGCAAGCCGAAGTTAGGCGGCACGTGCCTCAACGTTGGCTGCATCCCGAGCAAGGCTCTGCTGGCTTCATCAGAACACTTCGAGCAAGCTGTCCACGGATTCGCCGAACATGGGATACAGGTCAAAGAGGTCGCGCTGGATCTTCCTCAGATGATCCGACGCAAAGCTGCCATCGTTGACAAAATAACGGGCGGTGTGGAGTTTCTGTTTCGCAAAAACAAGGTGACCTGGATTAAGGGCCACGGCAAATTTACAGATCGCGGCACTGATGGCGTCATCAGGGTGGAAGTACTCGAGGACAATAGTGCTAAGACTTACAGGGCGCGCAGCGTCATCATAGCGACTGGATCCAGGGCGCGTCATCTGCCTGGCATTCCAGTGGACAACAAGATCGTGTCGGACAACGTTGGTGCGTTATCGTTCGACACTGTCCCCAAACGGTTAGCAATCATCGGCGCTGGCGTGATAGGCCTTGAACTTGGCTCGGTGTGGAGGCGCCTGGGAGCCGAGGTGACGCTACTCGAAGCACTGCCAACTTTCCTCGGCGCGCTTGATGAGACAGTAGCAAAAGAAGCGGAACGCATTTTTGAAAAACAGGGGCTGAACATTCATCTTGCCGTCACGATTGGGAAGATTGACATGAGTGCACAAGGTGTCAGCATCGCCTACAAGGACAAAGAAGGTGTCGACCAGAAGCTGGAGGCGGACCGCCTCATCGTATCCATCGGCCGAGTTCCCAACACTCACAATCTTGGTCTTGATGCCGTAGGCCTATCCACGGACACGCGGGGTTTCATTCCGGTCGACGACCAGTGTCGGACATCCGTGCCGGGCATCTATGCCATCGGTGATGTTGTGCGAGGCCCGATGCTGGCTCACAAAGCGGAAGATGAAGGCGTCATGGCGGCAGAGATGATTGACGGACAGAAGCCGGCCATCGACTACAACCGCATTCCTTGGGTAATCTACACCGAGCCGGAGATCGCCTGGGTTGGCAAGTCCGAAGCTCAGCTTAAAGCTGAAGGGTGTGAGATTCAAACCGGCCAATTCCCGATGAAAGTCAACGGCCGTGCGCTTGGTGTGGGGCGTCCGGAGGGCTTCATCAAGATGATCGCTGACGCCAAGACCGACGAGATTCTTGGCGTGCACATCATTTCTGCCAACGCCTCAGAGTTGATAGCCGAAGCAGTGGTAGCGTTGGAGTTCGGAGCGGCGTCGGAAGATATCGGCATGATCAGTCACCCGCACCCCTCGCTTTCTGAGGTCATGCGTGAATCCGCGCTGGCTGTGCGAAAGCGGGCGTTGAATATGTAGCGTTGCACCGGAGAAATCTCCGAGAAGGATAGGGCAATTTTCCCGGCGTGACTGGCTGAATGCCTAAGCGGCTGAGGCCAGTGCTGAATCAACGATCCATGACGCTACTTGATGAGGAAAACGAGGGGCTATGCACACCCAAATGGTGACAGCGCTAGCCACATCTCTGCGGCCCGCTATTCGGCTTGGACTGGCAGTGGCGATTGGCCACGGTGTCGCGCGCTTTGGATACGCGCTCGTGATGCCGGCGATGCAAGCCGACCTTCACTGGGGGTACGAGCAAGCTTCCTGGATAAACACCGCCAACGCGCTCGGCTACATCCTCGGCACCGCGTCCGGATTCTTGCTTCTACGGTGGATTCGTAGCGGCCGGTTGTTTCAGGTTGGCCTTCTCTTGACAGTCGCGACACTGCCTGCGATGTCTGTCAGCAGTTCGTTTATGTGGTTGGTCATCCTGCGTCTTGCCTCTGGCATGGGAACCGCATGGTCGTTTTCAACTGGTGGAGTTCTTGTTTCACAGATATACGCGAACGAGCCGAAGCGCAGAGGCGCTGCGACGGGGCTCTTCTTTGGAGGCGCCGGCGTGGGAATGATCATGACCGGCGCCCTGGTTCCGGCTCTGTTGCAGTGGCGCGGTTCGTCCGGATGGGCGCTTGCCTGGCTGGTACTTGGAGGGCTCTGCGCCGCACTCGTCACTCTGCCGTTGGGCGTCGGTTTCAGAGCGACAACCACCGCTCAAGCGCCGTCCAACAAAGACGGTTCCCTCGGTCTCGAGGCTTCGTGGCGCGTGCTCCTAGGCTACGCAGGATTTGCGGCCGCCCACACAGGGTACGTGTTCTTCGTCTTTGCATGGACACGCGCCAAGCATCTCCCCTGGTACCATGGAGCCGGAATGTGGATGCTCATGGGGACAGCAGTTTTTGCGTCAGCTTGGATTTGGAAGCGGCCGCTGGGCAAATGGCCTGCCTCTAACGCGTTGGCGCTCTGCAGCCTCATCTCCGCAGTTTCGGTGGCGCTTCCGGTTGTTGTCGGCGCGGAACTGCCTGTTGTCTATCTCTCGGCTGCTGGCATGGGGGCGTCGATGTTCATCGCGCCTGCGTCCATGACAGTGCTGGCCCGTCAGACCCTTCCCCCGGAAGTTTGGGGAAAGGCCTTGATGATCTACTCGCTCGTATTCTCACTCGGCCAGGCGCTTGGGTCATGGGCCTTCGGCCGGGCTGCCGACGTTTGGTCTCTGCAGTTGGTACTGGGAGCTGCAAGTGCTGGTCTTATGGCGTCGAGCGTCATTGCTGCGACCGGATTGAATAGGAAAGTCTCTCGGTCTGTGGCAGTGACCTGAGGAAGGCCGCAGAAGCGTGGGCCAGGAGCTCACTCAGCGCTCACCTTCTTCACCTTTGCGCGAGCGGAACGTGCGAAGCGTTACCGAATACCGCGTTACGTCCATGGGGGTAATGCTGTGTTGCCATTTGTCGCGCACCTCCCCGCTCAGCAGATATGCCGACCGCGGCTGGATTTGAGTTGCCCGTCTTATCCAAGTGTCATCTGGCGCCCGTTGCCGCAGGCGCAATTGGCATGGTGCCAAGAACGAGATTCCCACGATGTCCTCATACACGGGCCTATCACGATGCCATCCGATGCCCGCGCCAGGTGGATATTCAGTCACCATGAGCTGTGAGAAGGACCGCGCCGGCTTTCCCGTGATTTGGGATGCAATCTCTGTCAGGGGCCGCAGGTAATCCGGGATTGTCGAATCTGCCCGAGGCTTCTGGCCTGCGAATACGTATTTGTAGCCGAAAGTGAAGATGCGCCGATTAGCCGAGTAGCCACGGAACTGGAAAGGCTGAAAGGCTAGTTCCTCGAAATGGCGCACCAAGTCGAGCTCTTCGGTGACGGACAGCACGTCAGGCATGTACCGGAACCCATCGGGGAGCGGTGGCTCGCCGAACAAATCCATAGTGAACATTGAATTCAGCGGTGTGTGACAGCCCAACTTGCGCTTGGGCTGTATGAAATCTCTCAGCTTTTACCTTCCTCCTTGAATGCCGTCTCCGCCGGCGTAATCCAGGCTATCGGACCATAGGCCTGACCACCACCTCCGGATACGCGAACTGGGAGCCTATCCAACATCTCCATTCCGATGTCGTGATTTGGCCGCAGAATTGGCCAAGGCTTCCCCGAAGCCAAATCCGGATGGCGCGGCTCAGTGTCCGGAACGCCATATTCATCGCGAAGAGAATCAATCAAGCGAAGACATCGGGCAGCCGAATCCGCAGGGCCGCCGTCATCGGTGAGTGCAAGGAGCGCTTTGCGTATGTGGATAGCGGGTACTGGAACAACGTCGTAGCCATTGCTCACGATCGAAGAAGGAATCTGTGTTGTAACAAGTCTTTCCACTGTTTGCCATGTAACCTGCCCTATAGCTCCTTCCTTCTCAAGTTTCAGGAGTAACAAGAATCCTTCCTCATCAGGTGCCGCTGCAATAGCTCTCGCTAGAAGCGCCTGGCCAGGCACAGAGGGCTCAGACTGCAGAGCTCTGTAAACTTTGGTACGCAGCGCAGGATATTTTTGCAGAAGGGCGGCCAGCTCGTCTCCCATATGCAATCCATCTATACCGTGGCTTGCAATGGCTCCATTGGTCACCAGCTCAACGAATCGTTGCGCCGAGGAAGGCGTATCCATTTTCAATACAGCTCCTCGCCAGTCAGCGTTGGCGTAGAAGCGAGGATCGGACTCGGCTAGTGCGAAAAGCATCGGCTCGGCCTCCGACGAAGGGGATTCTGCGAAAAGCGATACCATGTCTCCCAAGAACCGCGGCTCGCATTGCGGAGCCGGCTTTCCTCTAATGATAGCGAGCGCTTCCATTGGATGAGTGGAGAACGGGATAAGAGAGAGCCACTCGCGCAGCTCATATCCGTCGCTTTGCACGAGAATCCAAGGCTCCTTTTTCGCAGCCTCGAAGATCTCTACAATACCTTCGATAACGAACGCGATGTCTATCACTTCCCCAGATAGCACCAGACTCGTGAGCAAGTGGCAGCGCGCTCGCCGCGACGCTGCCGCGATGAGCTGGCGGATGAGGTCGTCACGCTGGCCGTGAGGCAGCCCACAAGCGATGCTGCCTAAAGCAACTACTATGCATTTATCCTTGCTCGTAGGGGAGTCCTGAAGGCGTGATGCAATGGCGAGGAATATCGCGTCTGCCGCCTCTGCCGAATCGCCGGGTGCGGCCGCTCGTCTTGCGCGTTTTTCCTTCACCCGTGAGAAATCGCGTCCGAACGGGGATCGCTTTCCTGCTTCTGGCTCGTTGGTCTCTCGCCAGTGCGTCGCCAGTATCCGCGCTGCTGTGTCCGCAAAATCGTCGTCCTGCAGATACTCTTGCATCAGCGCCGAGGTATCTGGAGTCTTGATAGCAGCGAACGCCCATTGATACTCACTGGTGTGTGGAGTGCGTGCTTCGTTTGTCGCATCATCCTGCCTCCAGGCGTTGGCCTCGGCTTGGATTCGGAAGTCTCTGAGACGCCGCAGATTGTCGTCGAGCATCGCCTTCAGCAGAACCAAGAGCCGTTCGGAAGGGGCTCGGCTGGCGAGTATCGCGACTTGCGCAACCTGCGTGCGGCTAGCGCCGGTCGCCAACATGCGAGCGCCCCAATCGACGACAAAATCCCGAACGCGTTCGAGCAAGGTAGCGTCCGGCGTACCTGCCGACCCATCCGAGTCCCGGATTCGACGAGCGAGAAGATCCGCGAATACTGTCAACCGTTCGTTGTCAGCGGTAGCCACTCTGGCGCCGATAGCCTCAATCAAGCTTCCCAAAGGAACATGCAGAAGCCGTTGCTCGAGACTAATGGCTCTGGCACGCGCGTCATCATCCACCTGCCCACGCGGAAATAGTTTTTCCCATGCCTCCAAATACGCATCCAGAACGCGACCAGTGACTGTCGGACCCAGCACGCAGGCTGCTGCTTTGGCTCGATTCTCACCAGTTTCTGCAGCAATCACCAGATCAACCAGCTCATTGTCCTCAAGCGAAAGCTTCGCGTCACTCAGGATGGTGTCCGTGACATAGAAGAGAGCTTTGCCAGCGCGTACGCGGGCAAGAACACCATGAGCTACCGCGTTTGGATAACGCAGATGAGCCTGATTGACCAGCGCGTCCTCTTTGGCATCTTCCATTGCTTCGACTATGCCCGGGACATCTCTGCTGCGGTCCTCGCCCCCGTGCTTAGCCAAGATGCCGCGTAGCTGCTCTGCCGGTGACTCACCCTTCAATTCGCGTCGCCTGATAGCCTCTTCTATCCTGGCCTTTACGCTGTCGTCCGACACATCGTCAAAAATGGACTTCTTCGCCACCAGGTCTAGTGTTGCTTCACCTGCGTTTGCAAGCACTTCGGCTACGTGGCGATCGGCGCGACGGAATGCAAAAGCTTCTGCGACTGAGGCCTGTACTCCTGAGTCTGGGTCCGCTTTGGCTACGGCGCTCGCCAAGTCCATGCCATCAATGCCGCTACGTATGGCGATCTCGTACAGCAAGTTCTCGCGACTATTCTTGGAGAGTCCTCGAATCTTCGCCTCCGCATCCTTTCCTATAACGGAAACGCAGAATCGCTGACAGTTGCGAAGCGCCCTGAGACTAATCTGGTCGTCTTCGTGAGAAATAAGCGGCCAGATAGCATCGAAGAACTCTGGCCTGCCCGTGGTCAGCATGAATCGCACTGCACGGTCAACTTTGCCGGGAGTATGCCAACGTGAAGCGAAATCCTGGGCGGCCAGTCCTACCTCGTTCCAAATTTCGTCTGTCGACCGGAAGATCATCTCCGCGGCAAGAATAGGGGCCACCTCCAATGCAGCGAGGATAGCGTTGGCACATGCTTCTTGCTGCTGCTTGTCGCCACGCGCAAGGCGCTCGACCGCAAAATAGATGGATTCTTCCCATGAAGGCGCGTCAAAAATTTCCGACTTCAGAGACTCTCGTGCGTTGCCATTGCCTGCGGCGTCCACCATACGACGCTCAACATGATGCGAGGCGTACCACTCCTGGAACTGATGGTGCTGAAACGAATAGCCCGCGGTATCGCCCAATCGCATCAGGACGTGATGATTCACCAGTACACCTAACACATTAGCCGGTCCGGGCCTGATAGCAATCTGGCCATCATCCAAGAGAGCGCTCGAAGTATCCGATACCGACCGCCGTGCCTGGTTATCAGGAATAGAAGGTTGCGCGTTCCTGGCGCCAAATACTGCCAGCCCATGCAGATACTCGTGTTGAAAGCCTTCTACGACGGCCTGAAGGGCCTCTGCGTTAGCGTGGTTACTCTCATGAACTGCGATGAAGCCTCGCAGGATCTCTTCTTTGGTCGTCGGAAAGTCGATACCTTCTGGTAGCGACAGGAGGGCAGTAAGATAGAGTGGCGTCGTGATGAGCTGCCGTACGTGAGGTGTACGCCATGCACGGTCTACGATTTTCTCGCCTTCCTCGCCCTTCACAGAGGTAGCGATCTCCATCTGCTGTGTTTCGTTTAGCGGCAGCAACTCGACCACCAAGCCTTCCAGCGGCACATCCATCGTTTGCTTGCGCGTGGAGACCATGACGCCAAGTTCGGGCAGTTGCGCTTTCAACGTCTCTAGCTGTACACGTGCCCGCTTTCGTGAGCTCAGGTCCAGTTCGTTCCACCCATCGAGGAGCAACGCCATTCCTGGCTGCCCAGCCACCTGTCGGAAATCCGCTTCCGAGATTCCTTGAAATGCCGGGCGTCTAAGGATGGAGCTAATGAAGTCAGAGTTTTCTGTCGCCCAATCACCGAGCGAGATAAAGATGGGGATACCTTTCGCATCGGCCAGCATGCTCTCCGCGACCTGGAACAATGTGCTGGTCTTTCCCATCCCAGGTGGCGCTACAAGGATGAGGTCGTCCAGCGAGCTGACAGCGCTGGCCAACGCCCTTGTTGTCACAGATTCCTCGAAACCTTTGACTTCCAACGTCAGCGGGACCGAGGTGGACGGCCACTTCGCCGTTCGCCGGAACACTTCGAGGTCTGCAATTGCCGCAACTCTCAGCCGTTCGCCCGCATCTGTCTTCGTCACCGCACCTTGTGGAATCCCTTCTCCATATAGAACACGCCGCCTCGCGTCATCCTCGGCTTTGCGCTTCCACATGCGCAGCTCGTCGACTGTGAACCTCGAATCGGTGGAGTCAATAGCCGTACCGTGATCGCGGCACATCCAGATGCCGTTTGTCGCTGCGGAGCGTTCGGCTGACGACATGTTTTCGTCAAAGCGCGGTCCGCCTGGTGCTGCTGCGCAAATATGCGACGCCGTTCCTACGTTGATCGCCTTGCTGTTGTCGTCGGCGGTGGCGCCAACGGTGAACCTTCGACAACCCGGAAATGAGCAAAGCCAGCCCGCACGTTTTGCTATCTCCAGCACGGTCTTCTGGGAAAAGTCGTCTCGGTTTCTAGTCGCCACGGTACGTCTGCTCCATTATCGGCAGCCGGAACCCGAAGATGCCGAGCTTCGACGGCGTATTTGTGGTTGTCTTGGGGCTATGTGCCCGAGCATTCTAGCTCGCCAAAGATGTGCGAAGAAGCCTACTTGCGGGGACCCTATTGCCGCGAGCGTCTAATTCACCAAACACTGAATTCATGAAAATGCGTCTAATGCGCGCGATTAAGCCATTTTTTTGCGCTCGCAGCCTGCAACGGGTGGCAGGTACTGGTAGATTATCGTGTGATACCAAAGACTGGGCTGCCAGGCTGTGGCTGCGCAGGGGCCCAGAAACGCATGCCGACAGAGTAGGAGACCAAAAATATGGCAGTTCCAGTATCTCGATGACTTGGCACCGGGGCAAAGCTTTCAGACCGGCGTACATCAGCTCGACGCCGACCAGATCAAGACGTTCGCCGCTGAATTCGATCCGCAGCCGTTCCACATGGATGAGACTGCCGCACTAGATTCAATCTTTCGTGGATTGTCCGCGAGCGGATGGCATACTGCCGCGCTGACAATGAAACTGCTTGCCACCGGCGATTTCCACCCCGCTGGAGCATTTATCGGCGCCGGCATCGAGGAGTTCCAATGGCCGCGACCGGTCCGTCCCGACGATGCTCTGAGCGTGGAGGTGGAAGTCTTGGATGCGCGTGTATCGAAGAGCAAGCCCATTGTGAAGGCGCGCTGTACCAGCGCTGAACCAAAACAATGAGCCGGTGCAGCGCTATGTCATCAATTTGGTGGTGCAGCGACGCCCCTCCGAAGCAGCATGACGTATCCCCGCAAAAGAACTTGCCCAGATATGGATGTTTGAGTATGGAACGGGCGCTCAACGAGTGGGAACTGACCGGGCGAGTGCGCACGCACGTCGTCCAGCATTCTGCCCCTCGGTTCGCTGCACAGTCGGAAGCAGCTACTGCGTTTCTCGATATGCGGGAAGATGCAAGACGCGCTGGCATCGACTTGCTACCGTACAGCAGCTTCCGAGACTTCCGGACACAGCTCCGCATCTGGAACGGGAAATTCAGTGGCCAGAAGCCACTCTATGACATGCATGGCAACGTGCGCGACTTCAGTGCGCTATCGCCACCGGAGATCATCAACTGTATCCTCAATTGGTCGGCGGTTCCGGGAGGGAGCCGGCATCAATGGGGCACCGAGATTGATGTGGTCGACGGTGCGGTGATGCCCGCTGGATATATACCAAAGCTGCTACCAGAAGAAGTTGCGCCTGGTGGTATGTTCTCGCCGTTGCACCGCTGGCTTGACGATAACGCAGCCAAATACGGCTTCTTTAGACCGTATAAGGGATTCAAAGGCGGGATGTACCCGGAACCTTGGCACCTCAGCTATGCTCCTCTATCGGTGCCGGCACTGGAGCAGGTCACGCCCGAGCTGCTTGCCGCGGCAATCTTGGAAGCTGACGTCCTAGGCAAGGATCTCTTGCTCGAGATGCTTCCGACCATCTACCGGAACCATATTTGCAATATAGTGGCTCCGGATGGGCAGTAGCGGCTGGCGTAGCAACCGAATACAAGTATTCGCCGCAATCATGATGGAATTTGAGGACCTGCTCGACCTTTCGTTTGATCCAACATTTGCGAGCCGCCCCCTACAGCAGTGGCGAAAGTGAGGTCGAGCAAGGCATCAGTAAGGCGGGCAACAAACGAGCGCGCTGGCTGATGATCGAACTGGCATGGAGCTGGCTACGCCACCAGCCAACGAGTCAGCTCACGCAATGGTTCAATGAGCGCTTCGCGCCAGGCAGCAAGCGCATGCGGCGCATCGGTATTGTCGCACTTGCCCGCCGATTAGCAATTGCGCTGTGGCGCTATCTCGAGTACGGCGAAATTCCCAGCGGAGCAAACCTCAAACCACTACAGTAGTGACGTGATGCCGATCTAAGCGTGGAGAGCAAAGCCGTAACGATAGAGGTCAGCGCGCCCGTAAACAAGCCGAGCTACCCCGCAGGTAGCCGTCCCTCTAGATGGGGCGCGCAGGTAACAGGGGTAGTCCCAGCGCTTTGCGCATGTGGTATATGGTGCCCGGCTCTGCGCCGGCACGGATAGAAGGCAGTCCGGGCAATAGCCTGGTATTGAGCACCCCGACCTCGGTTTCGCCGCCGCGTCAGTCTGCGAAGGAAAGCTAATGGCTTGCAAGGAAAGCCGTATTGAGCCGACATGCCTCCTACCTGAAACCCACTGAACGGGGGGTTGACATCCTTGCCCTCATAGAAGGCTTGTTTCGACAATTTCGGCACGCAATACACCATGGGTTTTCATACGAACACCCCAAGGGTACTTGTTCGTCTGACTTCGCTCGTACTGATAGACGATGGCTGCCGGGAAATTGCGGACGTCGTAGGAGCTTCCGAAGCGAACTGCCAGACTAGAGGGAGCCGCAATCACTAGGTGCACCGCATCCGGACCTAGGCCGGCTATGCGTGCCATGGTCTGCAGAAATTGATTGGCGAGAGCTTGCTGTTTAGCTGCCGACCAGAGCGCGTTTGGAACAGCCGCGGAGATACGCAAATGCACGACGGGCAATCCCTTGAACGTTTCTGCGATACGCGTGCTTCACTGTTAGCCCATGAGCCTGATGCCAGCGTCCGTGAGATCCTGAGCCTCGAGCATGCGCCTATCGAAAATGCCATACATGGACGCAATGCACTTTCCAATCGCGGCGCAGCCAGGCTCGTCATGAAGACGAAGCTTCTTGCCCGTCAGCGTCACCACCGAGCGCGATGCCAAATTGAGGGATGCCAGCGGCAAAGAGGCATTGAGCCGGCCACCTGGCGAGAATCGGCCTACCAGGTGCACGCTCGCATTGTGCGATGCGGGTTCAGGCCCTGGCAGGCATCCATACTCTCGAGATCAACCATGGACCGAAGCCAGAATGCGATTTCTGGTGCGAGGGTGCGATTCGGCTCCACTGTTTGCCAACTGAGCGCGGTGCGAAGCTGGTATCCGCCGAAGGCCGTAGGCCCATTCGAGACCATTAGCGCTGCATCGACTATGACCTCGCAGCCCGTATACCTTAATCTCGCGTTGTATGTCGTCCTGTGCTTAAGCTGCAGTACACAACCCTCCCGCTAGCTAGTGCAGTGTTCCATTCTGTTTGGAACTTAAGCGGCGGTTGGCGCGAATGACTTTCTGCAAGATGTCGCGAGCGCTTTTGGTCCAGATGAACGGCTTGGGGTTGGTGTTGTGGTGAGCGATGTATTCGCTGATGGCGGCGACTAGCTCCGGCACGCTGGTAAATACGCCGCGGCGAAGTCGCTCGGTCGTGATGTCGCGAAAGAACCGCTCGACCATGTTCAGCCATGACGCCGAGGTGGGCGTGAAGTGCATGTTGAAGCGCGGATGCTTGGCCAGCCAGTCTTGCACCGCAGGATGCTTGTGCGTGGCGTAGTTGTCGGCGATCAGATGCAGCGTTTTGTCCTTGGGCGTCTCGCGGTCGATCTTGCGCAGGAACTTCAACCACTCAGTATGGCGGTGGCGCTGCTGGCACTGAGCAATGACCTGGCCATCGAGCACGTTGAGCGCGGCAAACAGCGTGGTCGTGCCATTGCGCTTGTAATCGTGGGTCATGGTGGCCGCGCGCCCCTTCTTCAGCGGCAGCCCGGGCTGTGTGCGATCCAACGCCTGCACCTGGCTCTTCTCGTCGCAGCACAGCACCAGCGCGTGCTCGGGTGGCGACATATACAGGCCCACGATGTCCTCAAGCTTCTCGACGAACTTCGGATCGCGCGAGACCTTGAAGCCGCGCACGATGTGCGGCTTCAAGCCATGGGCGTGCCAATGGCGCATGATGGTGCTGGCGCTCACGCCCAACTCGGCGGCCATCTTGCGCGTGCTCCAGTGCGTCGCCGCCACGGGCTTGGCTTGAGTGGTCAGCTCCACCAACCGCGCCGTGTCCACCTTCACCGGCGGCGCACCGCGCGGCAAGTCGCGTTCGATACCGGCCAGCCCCGATTGCGCATACCGCTCACGCCAACGCGAGACCTGCACGCGTCCGACTCCCAACTGCTCGGCGATGTCCTTGTTCTGCATTCCGTTGGCGGCCAGCAACACGATACGCGCGCGCTGCGCCAGCCTAACGCTCGTGAGCTTCGACCGAACCAGCCTCGTCAACCTGGTTCGCTCCTCGTCGGTCAACATGATCTCGGGGGCAACTCGCACGCGCTCTCTCCACGCTGTGTCGCAGTAGCGCATTGGAGACGCCGAATTCATATAAGTTCCATCAAGAACAGAACGCTACACTAGTACGGCGTCAAGGATAAAAAATTTGTGCATCGAAGGCTGACAAGATGCGTTTTTTCCGCGCTTTACTGACGCGCGCCTACATTCCGCCTCTTGGATGACGGCTTCAGTAGCCGTTTGTTCGTCACTTGTAGCACGCGTTCCGAGAACGCAGGATCATCCATAAGCCGTGACATTGTTACGGCTCCGATCAACGCAGAGAGCATGAAAATCGCGTCATCCTGGACCGATGCGCCGGGTTTATCACCGGCCAACTTCACGGCAATATCGATCAACTGCTTCAGCCCTTTAGCGATTCCTTCACGGACAGATGTGTCCGCGCGAGCTAACTCACTACCCATCTGGATAACCGGGCATCCGCCAAGCACCCCGTCGCGAAATTCCGAGGTCAGATAGTCCTGCAGATATTTGACAAAAGCTGATGGCCCTTTGGCTGCGGCGGCTTGGGCTGCTTCGACAAATACATCCATGCTCGCCCCAGCCGCTTCAGCGACCAAAGCATCCTTGGAAGCAAAATGACGGTAGAACGCCCCATGAGTCAGGCCGGCCGCCACCATTATTTCGGCCACGCCCGTCGCGTCAATCCCTTTCTTCTTGAACGTCTGAGCAGCAATCTCCACGATGCGCTTATGAGTCTCTGCCGTCTCGGCTTTTGACTTTTTCATTGATTTTTTTCCTTGAAAAATACAGCCCACATCCTCTGCAGCATGGAAAAATCGATGACGTAGCTATGTTTGGATATTTTAGATGATATATTTTATCAAACATTCTTTCATCGATGTGCCATTAGCTTCGGCCTCGAAGTAAAAACCAAACTGCCTCAGCGAAAATTTCACTCCTAAAGATAGGCGATGATGGCTAAGATTTCGATCGCGGATGCAGTAAGAAATATGGCTCAACTGAAAAAACTTGGTGGAACATGCCAAACACTGCTGAAAAAACCCAGCTCATTCCAGTGCACAGCGTCAAGAAGGCGCGGTCATAAAATAGGTCGAGCTGGGCGGGCTGGGGTTGCATCTCCAGCGGGAGCGCCGACGGCAAGACCAAAGACAATGGACCGACTGCCGTCGAGATTTTTCTTAAGGCTTTCGGGTGTTCGAGTCAGCACAAGGGCCGCCAGCACGCCGAGAGTGGCGATCGTCGCCAAGCTAACCACCAAAGCAGTTGCGGGAAAGCCAATCTGGTCGATCAGGACAGTCCAAAAGAGGGACAAGGTCACACCGCCGAGGTTGCGACCATTGAATTCGATGTCAAGCGTCAAAGGCGCGTTTGGCGGCGATCCAAGGACAAAACAATGGCAGGCGACCGCGTCAAGCGCGGATCGCTGATACCCGCGGCCGCCGCTTGACCAAGCATCCTGGTCGGGTTGGTGTTGCTATTGGCCATGATGATATCTCCGCCGCCCCCCTCTCGGACCTTTCGGGGGGGGGGCGCCGCAGCGGCCCTCGGTCGAGATGTCAGTACATCGTGTTGTTGTTTTTTGACGTGTTCGGGATCGGCGCGATGACGTCCCAATGCTCGACTAGCTTGCCGTCCGTTACTCGGAAGATGTCGACGCCGACGTCGCCGTTAGGGCTGATGAGGCCGGTCCAGTGGGCGTGGACGGCGACAATGTCACCATCCGCGATGACGCGACGGATGTCGCCTTTGGCGTTGGGAAAGGTCTTCAGAAAAAAATTTATGTAGGCGCGCAAGCCCTCGACGCCGTCCTCCGCTGCCGGGGTATGCTGGATGTAGGTGTCGCCGACATAGCGGGCGATGGCGCCATCGACGTCGCCGTCGAAATGAGCCTCCTTGTAGAAGGCCAGGACGGTCTTCTTGTTCTGTTCAGAGGTGGTCTCGGTTGTCATGTTAATTTCCAATCGGATGTGCTGACGACGGCGTTAGCCGTACGTGGTAGGAGATTGAAGGTGAATTAGCGCCGTAATCGGCCGAGCCTATTCAGGCTGTCGTAATGCCGGCATCTACCTGGCATGCGCCGCACCGCGATCGTGAACACAATGCGAAGCACCCAGGATAGCGGCTCGACGATATGCCCAGAGGCGTCCTATAGGGATTCCGGATCACCTATTCTGTCTTGGGCGGGATTTGTGCGTCGAACTTGTTTTGCTGGGCGATATAAATTTCGCACGGCTCTTTGGAGACACACGCAGTCGTGTGAGCCTGCTTGCCGCGCTGATACCAGTATGAGCCCGGCCCCAACTTCTCCGGCTTCTGGCCCGGTTGGTAGTTCTCCAAGTCGCCCTTGATGACGACAGCATAGTAGTCGTAGGTATGGGTGTGGACCGGGCTTTCGAATCCCGGATCGAAGCGGAAGAACGCGCCGTGGGCCCCCTTCGTTGCATCACCCCAAACGTTGGCAACCTGGATGCCGGTCTTGGGACTCACGCCTCGCGCGCCGGTGTCGCCGAAGACATAGTGGCTAGCGGGGGTGGAGACTGACGTTCCACCGTTGGCCGGCGGAAAGGGCACGCTGTCCTGCGCTTGCTAGGCCGTCATGAACGCGAACGCCGCAAGTGCGACAGCCGCCAGTGACCGCAATTTCATGGTGTTTCTCCAACGCATTGTTTGCTGATGATGGTGTCGAGTTGGTGTCAGGCCGCCCTCCCGAGCATCTCGACGAACTTGGCGGCCAGTTCATGGTCCGACATTGGATTCTGAGCCGTCACCAGCTCGCGATCGACCACGACAAAGGAGGTGAAATTCTGGTCAGTGTTGACGACGCTGCCACCGGCGGCTTCAAGCGCATCGGGCATGTTGAAGATGAGCTTTTTGTGAAAGACGTTGTCCTCAGCGAACTCTTCCTCGCTGCGTGAGAAGACGGTCATGCGGTAACCCGCGTACTGCCAGCCCTTGGCCAGCTCACGCGCCCTCGCCCTGTCACCGTCGATCAGAGCGGCGCGGAACTCGCGCGCATTGTCCAGTGAGGCCAGGATGCCCATCGGGCCGTGGCAAATGGCCGCGGTCGGCTTACTGTGGGCATGAAAGTAGCGCAGCACCTCGCCGGCGTCGGGGTCCTGCATCACATCGACGACCGGCGCGTGCCCCCCCGGGAAGAAAAGGCCGGCGAAGCGCTCGAGGCCGCCATCGATCACGGAACGGATCGTATGCACGTCGTTCATAGCCGGATTATTGTCGAAGAAATCGCGGGCGCGAGTGCGTGCATCATCGTCGTTAGCGAAGTAGATCAAGGCATCGGAGTCCTGATCCATATGCGGCTTCTCGCCGGTCGGAGTCGCCAATACGAAGTCGTAGCCTGCGGCGACGATGGTCATCAAAGGAACGGCGGTTTCGTTCAAAAATTGGCCGATCTTGATCGTACCTCCGCCCTGCGCTTCAAGTTGTGTCGCGTTAGAGCCGATGACGAGAATAGTGCGCTTGCTCATTAGAAACTCCTGTCAAAAAAATGGAATCTTTCTGGATTCCGTTACTAACAATAAGGATTAAAAGTAGTCTCTCCGCCCGCATGGCCTGCAGGCCAAATCGCCTTAGGATGGTCGCTCTTTTGCTGGTTTTGGCCAGCTAGAACTGGGCGAAGGTCAGACTGCCGTGGCTCCTTTGGCTGCTTCGGCCATCTGTTGGATAGTCTTCTCCGTACTCCACACGGCATTGGCCATAAAGCGCCAGTTGACCATCGCAGCATCTAAGCCGGAACCTTCCTCGTTCGCGGCGGCGGCGACTGCATCGCGCACCATGACGGTCTCAAAGCCGTCCCGGATGAGGTTGCGCATGTGATCTTCAAGACAAAGGTTCGCAACGGGACCCGCCATGATCACCGTTTCGATCTTCCGACGCCGCAACATGTATGCGAGATCGTTGGTCGGAGCGTAGGTGACGTGACGCGACACCACGGTCGTGTTTTCGTCCTCCATGTACTTCCGGAAGCGATCGGGAATATCCGCACCGCCGCCGGGAACGTCATGCATATGAAGCGGACTTTCACGGGACACGACGCCGCCGTGAAGAGCGAGGTCTTCCATGGGGCTGAGGCGCGTCTTGCCCTTGTGATCATGCGGGAAGAAGTAATGGGGTGACATGAACACCGGATAGCCATGATCTTTCGCGGCCCGAAGAAGGGCCTCCAAGTTGGCGTTCACGTTGTTCTGCCTCAGCAGATCCTCGATCAGGACGTAGTACTTACCTCCCTCAGTAAGAAAGTCATTCTGGATGTCGACTAGGACCAACGCCGTCCGCTCTTTTTCGAGCTGCAATTCCGGCGTGCGATGCGTGAAGATAGTCATTTCGTGAGTCCTTCCAAAGAGTTAAGAATTTGCCAACCATGTCCGCTCTTGAGTCATCGACGAATCACGATCCCGGCGCTGTGAATTGGCTAAGCAGACAACCTACCTGGGTGACAGCCGCCAGGCGCACCAAGTACCAGCGGGGACCTGTCACGAGATCGCATTGGAGTAGCCGCCCATTTTTAGCTTATCCCCCTTCACTAAAAGTGAAGGTAATACCCATCAGCTAAAGTGTCAAGAAGAATCTTTTCGAACAGCAGGAAGGAGTGCCTGAGAGGAAAGGAGACGGTGAATGCACAACCTCACAATCATCCCCAAACGGTAGGAGGCCGGTCATGCACTTCAGGTAGTAAGGCTCAGTCAGCGACGTCGGTTCCGTCCAAGGAACTACACCGTCCATCTCGTACAGGAACTCATGCTGGCGATTGCATCTGGTCGACAGGTTCGTAGCTTGTTTCATCTCGTTCGCTCTTTGCAGTGATTCGTGCAACGTAGGCACGTCAGCCTAGAAACCCTGCTGACGCGAAGCGGAGGTCAAGACCTCGTCAGAACAGCTACTTCCAAACGCAACGGAATAGAACTGAGTGCCGATCAATGCCCAAAGGCTCCCGCTCCAATCTGCAGGCGTGACAGTTTTCTACTATGCATTCATGGTCAAATAGCATCATTGCCAACAATGAGGCATGGGCTAACGCTACGTCCCAAGTTCGCGAGCACATCAAACGACGTGCGTTATTAAACAAAGACGTAGCGTTTCATTCTCAACCAGAAGGCTGTCCACAACAATCCGGCGATAAAAAACAATGTGTTTGGTTTATTTGCACAAATAGTTGAGTAGGGTGACGGATCCCCAGCCTTCTTCTAGCAGGCTGCTGAAGTACCTCGACCCCGAGTCAGCGCATCGACAGGTCGAAACGTTGATCTGAGAACTCGACACGATTCACTCTTCGACATCGCATGCGCGGCGCAGATACCTTCACTGAAAGCTTGTTCACCATGCGGCGACTGGACGATTTCGTGCCCAAGTCCCATCCACTGCGCCCGATCCGCACCATGGTCAATCAGGCCTTGGCGAAGATGGATCGGCTATTCGCGGGTATGTATGAGGCCGACATCAAGGGCGGTCGCCCGAGCATCGCGCCGGAGAAGCTGCTGAGAGCGATGTTGCTGCAGGTGCTCTACAGCATCCGGTCCGAGCGCCAACTGATGGAGCAGACGCAGTACAACCTGCTGTTTCGCTGGTTCATCGGGTTGTCGATGGACAACGCAGTCTGGGTGCCCACGGTCTTCACCAAGAACCGGGCGCGCCTGATCCAGCACGATGCTGTGATTGAATTCTTCAACGAGGTGCTGGCCCTTGCGCAGAAGAAGAACTGGCTGTCGGGCGAGCACTTCAGCGTGGACGGCACGCTGATTCAGGCGTGGGCAGGCCACAAGAGCTTTGCACGCAAGGATGGCAATGACGGCGACGACGATAGCGGCGACTTCAGGGGGCACCAGCGCAGCAACGACACCCATCAGTCCAGGACCGATCCCGATGCGAAGCTTTATCGCAAAGGCAAGACTGGCAGTGAGCTGCGCTACATGGGGCATACGTTGAGTGACAACCGCCACGGCCTGGTGGTCAGCGCGCTGGTGAGCACCGCTGATGGACACGCCGAGCGCGAGGCTGCCAAGGTCATGCTCAACGATGCCCGGCAGGTGACGGACAACCCGGACACCGAAATCACAGTGGGTGCAGACAAGGGCTACGACGCGCAGGAGTTTATTGAGGCCTGCCTGGAGATGAAGGTGACGCCGCATGTGGCGCAAAACACCTCGGGTCGGCGCTCGGCGGTTCCTGATGCCATTGCCCGCAGCGAGGGATATGCCATCTCGCAGCAAAAGCGCAAGCTGATCGAGCAAGGCTTCGGCTGGGTCAAGACGGTCGGGCGCATGCGCCAGGTGATGGTGCGCGGACTGAAGCGAGTCGACCAGATGTTCGTGCTGAGCATGGCCGCCTATACCCTCGTGCGCATGCGTTCGCTGGGAAAAATCCGTCCGCAGTTGCAGTAAGCGGGAAAAGAAAGCCGGAAATGGGCGCCCAATAGCCGAAAAACTCGATTCAGGGGCGCGTAGCTTCCGGATGGCGTTGTTGCATAAGTCCTGGGTGCCGCGCGGCGAGCCGAATGACGTTTACGCACAACAGTCATGGAGTCGCCCCTGTTAACTTTGCGTGGACCTGCGTAGATTCTCGACTTTTTCGTGCGAGAAGATGCGCAAGGACGAGCACAAGACGCGTGAGCCCAAGGGTGTCTATCGCGTCAGGAACTGGTCGGCATACAACGCCGGGCTGATCGCCAGAGGTGACGTGACGATGTGGATCGATAGGAGCGTGCTGAAGCAGGAGCCCGAGGCTGGATCGCTCAATCGTGGCCGGCCACGCGTCTACTCGGACGCCGTGATTCAGATGCTGCTCGGACTCAAGCAGGTGTTTCGTCTGCCGCTGCGCGCCCTTCAGGGCTTTGCTCACAGCGTTCGCAGGCTCGCCTTCGCTGACTTGCCTGTGCCGAATTACACGACACTGAGTCGCCGCGCGCAAGAGCTGGAGGTGGTGCTGCCGGTGCAGCGCGCTGATGAGTCGCTGCATCTCGTCGTCGACAGCACGGGTCTGAAGGTATTTGGCGAGGGCGAGTGGAAGGTACGCAAGCACGGCTACTCGAAGCGGCGTACCTGGCGCAAGGTGCATTTGGCGATGGATGCGAAGACCGGCCAGATATGCGCGGCTCTGATGACGCATCAGGACGTTGGCGATGCCGATGTGTTGCCCGAACTGCTCGATCAGATCCCCACCGACACGCCGATCGACACCATCGGCGGCGACGGCGCGTACGACACGAAGCAATGCCATGCGGCGATTGCCGCGCGAGATGCGCAACCGTCAATTCCACCGCGTGAGGGGGCGATGCGCTGGCCGGAGAGCACGTCCGGCGCGACTTGGCGCAACGAGGCCATTGACGCTATTGCACAACGTAGCCGGCGCGAATGGAAGACGTCCAGCGGCTACCACCGGCGCTCGCTCGTCGAGACCTTGATGTACCGCCTCAAGACGCTCACAGGCAATTGCCTGTGGGCACGCAAGGTTGGCTCCCAGGCGACCGAGGTGGCGATTCGCGTGGGCGTGCTCAATCGCATGACGGCGCTTGCCCGCCCTCATTCCGTCCGTATCGCATGCGGGACCTTTGTCTTCAAGCTCGATTTATGCAACAAGGCCCTTCCGGATTGTGAAATCAAGAAGTGCTTACCTGCACAGGCGGAAAGCATTCCGTTTGTGCGGCGAGTACTTCAGCAGCCTGCTAGATCGTGCGTGCGGTTCCGCGTACGAAGATTCATGACCAGACTGCATTGGCTACCAACGCTCTTGCAATGGTTCCGATGGGTGGCGGAGCCGTTGCCGATGTGACGACGACAAAGCCGCACGCACCTGCGCGGCGTTTCCGACTCCAATATGAGGCCGTCGCACAGAACCCGAGCTGTCGGTGCTCCACCGATTCGGCCCGAGCGGCGACCTGACTGCCCTATCTCGCCTTATTATCGCGCGCGGCATGAGGGCTCAAATCGGCTATACCGAGGATGCAAAAACATGCTCAAGTCCAAGCCAAACAGGCCGGCGCTCCCTCCTCCAGCAATTTTCCGGCTTCCGCTGGGCCGATTTTGAAATGGCCTGGTGGGAAGACCCAACTCCTGCCGATGCTCAGAGAGCTTCTGCCCCCGGGAAACCGTCTCGTGGAACCGTTTTTGGGCGGAGCAAGCGTGTTCTTGGGAACGGATTTCCCAAGCTATTTGCTGCTCGTCGTGCACGTAGACCTCATCGGCATGTACAAACAGCTTGTCCAGCGTCCCGACCGAATCATCGAGTTGGCTCGCCCTCTGTTCTCGGACTACGCCGCGAACGAAGCCATCTCCACGGATATCCGGGACGCATTCAATCGCGCTACGCCTGCTGACGTGCGAGCCGCCTATTTCCTCTATCTGAACAAATTTGGCTTTAACGGGCTGTCGCGATACTCGTCGAAGGGTAATTTCAATGTCCCCTGGGGTCGAGCCGACCAGGCGCCAGCGCTCCCGGAAGAGAGCATCCGGGCATTCAGCGAGCGGGCGCGAAGCAAAGCGGTCATCGTGCAGGGAGACTTCACAGATGCGTTTAAGCTCGCCGTGCCAGGGGACGTCATCTATTGCGACCCGCCGTATGTCGATTTGCCGGATGCACCGTCCTTCACGAAGTACACCGCGGAAGGTTTTCCACAAGAACGCCAACAGGAGCTGGCAGATTTAGCCTGGGTGGCTGCCGCGAGGGGTATCCCAGTCGTTATTTCTAACCATCTGACTGAGGAAACCCGTGAGCTATATCGAGGAGCTGGATGCCATCCGGTCCAGGTACGGAGGAGCGTCGCTGCTGGCGCACACCACAGGAGAATGGTTGTCGAAGGGGTTTTCGTCTTCATACTGCCGCGGTCACCATGATCTCAATCAGATACTCGGGCTTGGCCAGCTTCGCCTCTACGGTAGCGCGGGTAGGCGCACAGCCGGCGCTTACCCATGCTTCCCACACAGCATTCATCTCGCCAAAATTCTTGATGTTGGAGAGATAGTTCTCCGCTCGGAGATCCAGTCCTTCCCAGAGCCGGCCTCACCCAGGAGCTTCTCGATGGTCGCCAGGACGTCCTGCGTCTGCTCGGTGATGCCCGCACCGGGGTTCGTAGGAACCTTGTCGGAGAGATAGGCCACACCGTTGTGAATGACAACATCAGACATCCGATTTCCGTTATTGATGCGCTTCAGGTTCATACTTCGTCGTCTCCGATAGTAGGAAGATGATGTGTTGCCAGCGAGTGGTTGTGTCAAAGCTTCTCGAGGTCCTGCGCGAACGAGCGGGCTTTCTCGACATAGCTTGCCGTGCCCGAGTGCAGGCCTGCGATCTCCTCCGCAGAAAGCGTGCGGACAATCTTTCCGATGCCGATCACGAGCGATCCATCGGGAATCTCCCGTCCCTCGGGGACCAAGGCGCCGGCGCCAATGAGGCAGTTTTTTCCGACCTTGACGTCGTTGAGCACCACGGCGCCAATACCGACAAGAGAGCCCTCGCCGATGTAGCACCCGTGAAGCATTGCTTGATGACCGACCGTTACGTTCTGCTCGATGACCAACGGATGACCCGGATCTACGTGAAGGACGGCTTGTTCTTGTACGTTGGAGTTCTTCCCAATGGTGATAAAATCGTTATCCGCGCGGATCGTGACGCCCGGCCAGACACCAGCACCGCTTTCGATGGTGACATTGCCGATGACGACCGCATTGTCGAACACCATTGCGTCAGGGGCGATTTTGGGCGACGTACCCTTGTAGCTGTAGAGCGGCATGTTCGGTAGTTCCTTAATGGATGAATGGGTAGTGTCTCGGAGCGCACTCGCCCCGCTCTTGGTGGGGTGCGATTGCGTGGGGCAAGCTCCGTCAAGGACTCGAAGAAGCGTTCTCTGCCCAACTCGCCAGCCCCAGTCTACGGAACCCTTTTTCCCAGAGGCGTTCCTGCTAGTGGAAAGCAGCTTTCCCGCTTTGAATCGATGTATCCGAGTCGGGGATGGCAGTTTCTGGGCCTAAGATGTCCCGAGGAAGGTTTCAATCATCTTCTTACGCTCCCCTGCGGCCATGCACTCAAGTTGCGCCTTCGTAACCGCAACATATGCGGCTTCAAAGTCTGCTTGGGTCACAGCCTTGTTGCGCTGTTTGGTCACCCTTCTCACCCAACCCGATTGAGATTCGCATCGACGCGCCAAAGGACTCTTCAAGGGCACCGACGCGATGTACAAAGCCCGCCGTTCTGGCGGGCCTCGTCTGTGGCGCAACCTCAGTCGTAACGCCTCGGTTGGAAGTGATGCCGGTTACTCGAACTCAACAACTGCATCGACGGCAAGCACGCCTTGACCCTTGGGAAGCGCCAGCACCGGGTTGACGTCGATGGACTTGAGGTTCGTGCATTGCACGGCGAAATCGCCCAAGGCAACTGCTGCTTCCGCGAAGGCATCCAGGTCGATGGCCGGCGTATCTCGATAGCCTGAGAACATCGGCGCGATCCTCAGCTTTCCGCAAGCTGCCTTTACTTCATCAGCAGAGAACGGAGCCAAAAGGGAGACCGCATCGCGGCGCAGCTCGATTAGTGTTCCACCTTCGCCAATCATCACCAGCGGGCCAAGTTGCGGGTCCACGCTGACACCAAGCGCAAGCTCGTGGACCGCTTTTACCATTTGCGCCACGACTACCTGAGGATGATCGACACCCAGCTTCGTCAGCTTTGACATGCAGTCTTCGGCGGCGGAGTAAACCTCTTCAGCAGACTTCAATCCCAGTTTGACCAGACCGTGTTCGCTCTTATGCGGGACGCTGGAAGCGCATCCTTTCACGACAACCGGCGCAGAGCCCAACGCTTCGAACGCCGCCTGAGCCTCTGCCGGCGTGTTGCAAATACACTGCTTCACAACCGGTACGCCGTAGTCAGAGAGCGTCTGAAGGCTGTTGAATTCGTCGAGCGTGCTGGGGCGAGCAACATAGCCGGCTCCCTCAGGCTTTGACCTAGTCTTTACGTTCGCGCGTAGGCGCTGATGTGCGGAATATTGAGCGAAAGCGCCAACCGCCTCTGCTTCAGTCGCATACGAAGGAATTCCGTGCGCTTCAAAGACATCCCGCACCCGCTCCTGCGGCGCGCTCAGAACGATAGGCTTCTGGGCAGAGGAGGCGAATTTAGCGGTGTCCGCGGCCAGCGCGTCGATGTCGTAGCCCGGGCCGGCTACTGACATGCTGACCATGACGCAGTCAGCTTGTGGATCTGAGCCAAGGGCATCCAGGGCTCGACGCCACATCGTTCCATCGTTAAGAATGGCCGCCGTCGTATCCAAGGGATTGTTTGGGGTACCGAAGTCTGGCAGGACTGCTCTCAATGCCTTCTTGGTATCCTCGGACAAAGTCGCGAGCTCCATATTTTCGCGCTCAGCGAGATCAGCAGTCATCACCGCGACCGCGCCGCTACCGCTCATGGCAACCAACCGGCCGGAGCGCGCGTCCTGGCTGCGCAGATATAGCGGCGTGGCTCGCACCAACTCGTTAATGTCACGTGCACGCCAGATGCCGTTCCGCTTAAAGAACGCATCGATCGCGGCGTCATTCCCCACGATCGCACCAGTGTGGGAAGACGCTGCACTCGCGCCCTTCGCGCTTCCGCCACTCTTGAGGGCCACCATGTATGCACCGCGCTCGCGAGCAATCGCCGCCGCCCTCGCGAGGCTCTCCGGGTTGGAGACGGACTCGAGGTAAACCAGGATAAGCTGGATCTCGGGGTCTGCCGCTACAGCTTCGACCATCTCGCAAGCGCCAATATCGGCATCATTCCCGGTTGCAACAACGTACCGGACGCCATGGCCAGCAGATCGCAAAAAGTGATAGGGGATCACGCTCGCAATGCCACTCTGGCTTACGATCGCGATAGGGCCGTCCTTCGCTTCAGTTTCCATGAACATAGTGCTGAAGTTGAGGATGGCTCCGTTGGAGAAGTTGGCAGGCCCTTGCGAGTTGGGTCCGATGAGACGCATGCCACCTGCATTCGCAACTTCGACAAGCTCCTGCTCGCGCATACGGCCAGCTTCTCCCAGCTCGGCGAAACCGGATGACATGATCACGCCGATCTTGACTCCCATTTGTGCGCAAGTGCGAACTGTCTCGAGCACCTGGTCTCCTCCGACTGCGACGATAACCGCGTCCGGAAACGCACCGATTGCAGCCAAGCTGGGGTAGGCCTTAAGGCCTTGAATCTCGCTTCGAGTGGGGTTAATGGGATAGATTTCGCCCTTGAAGCCGAACTTCTTCATGTAGTGGATGGGTCGGCCACCAACCTTGTTCGGGTTGTCGGAGGCTCCGATAACTGCGACGCTGCGAGGATGCAGGAATGCCTTTACGTTGTCACTCATCTCCGAACTCCTTTACACTGCCGACCGTTTTGCTGCACGGCGGGCCAAAAATGCGTCGATCATTGCTTGACGCTCGCCGTCTCCCAGGCACTGCAATTGAGCCAGGGTGCCAGCGATGAACGCCTGATTGAAACCATCATCTGTAAGTTCGCGAGCGCGTTGCTTGGTCAGACGCACTGCCAGGCGGGGCATGGATGCCATCTGACGGGCACGCGCCATTGCCTTTTGCATCACTGCCTCGGGCACACAGATTTCGCTCACGAAGCCCATCTCATAGGCACGTTGCCCCGTGATGGGTTCTGCCGACAACGCAAGCTCCATGTTGTTGCCGTGGCCAACATACAGGCTCATGAGATAGGGGCCGACGATACTGGCGATGCCGACTCGTACTTCTGGCTGTCCCCATTGACTACCGGGCGTGGCGACCCGCCAGTCCGAGAGCAGTGCGATGTGGAAGCCAGCACCGAGGCAGATTCCATCAATGGCGCAGACGACCGGCTTATTCATGTCGCGCACAACTTCCAGCACTTCGCGCTGGTCGTTCATACGGTCGACCATCTTGTCCCAGGTCACTTCATAGGCATCATCGAGATCCATGCCCGAGGAAAAGGCCTTGGGTGTTGCGCCTTTGATTACGACGGCCCTCACCGCGTCGTCCGCATTCAATTTTCGGAAGGTGTTGACGAACGAATTGCGCAGGCTCGCATTGATTGCATTCATCCGTTGCGGTCGATTCAAGGTAACAATCGCTACTTCTTCTTCTACTTCAATCAACAATTCAGACATTTTCTATCCTCAATCCTATCCGGGGCGCATTTCAAGGTTGGCCGCAGTAATGGCCCCCGATACTTGGTCCTCTATTTCGTTTAGATTGGCGCTCCAATGACCGGGACAGATTTGGTCTCGAAGATCGATTCGAAGGTGGCGTTCATGATGTCAGTCGATCGTGGCACCGGAAGATTTCACCAACCCCGCCCACTTGACCGTATCTTGTTGAAGAATGCGAGTGAAGTCCTGAACTGAGCCTGGCATGGGCGCGGAGCCCAGTGCGCTCATCTGCTTTTTGAACTCCTGACTGCCGAGGGCTTTTTGCAGCGCGTCATGCAATTTGGAAACTAGAGGCTGCGGGGTTCCTTGAGGCGCGACAATGCCGAACCAGCTCGTGGCTTCGAAATTTGGCACGCCTGCCTCAGCCATAGTTGGGACGTCCGGCAGAGCCTCAACGCGACGGTTGCTGGTCACCGCAAGGGCCTTCAGCCGGCCACCTTTAATGAACGGCAGCGACCCCGGAACGACGTCGAACATCATCGTTACGCGATTGGCCACCAAGTCGGTCATTGCTGGTGCGGAACCCTTGTACGGAATGTGCGAAATTTGAAGACCGCTCGCATTCTTGAACTGCTCACCCGTCAGGTGGATTACTCCGCCATTACCGCTGGATGCGAACGTGAGAGCGCCAGGATTTGCCTTTGCCGCTGCGATGAGTTCCTTCACATTCTTGTACGGCGCATCCTTTGCAACGACGAACACATTCGCCGCCGAAGCCACCGCGCCAATTGGGGTGAAGGCCTTAAGGGGGTCAACTTTGAGGCTGGTCTTGTAGAGCGCCGGGTTAATGGCCATGGTCCCGGTCGTCGCGAAGAAGATGGTATAACCGTCCGGTTTGCTGGACGCCGCCACCGTGGTTGCGAGAGTACCGCCCGCGCCCCCGCGGTTGTCGACAATGATCGAAGTCTTCAGCTCCTTGCCAAGTGCGTCCCCAATGGAGCGAGCAAGGGCGTCCGTGGGCCCGCCAGCGGGGAACGGAACAATCATCGTAATCGGCTTATCTGGGAACTCGGCATGCGCGATACCAATCGCACCGATGCAAAGGAGGGGGACAGCAAGCCAGATGGGTCGACGCATGGTGGTTCTCCGTATATGAGCGGTTGGGAATAGTATTCGTCGAAACAGCGTCACCAGCGTTTCGCCCCAGGGAATCCAGATTTCCCGTTTCGGCAACCCCCGGGCCCAAAAAAGAAAAAAGCCGCCTGGACAAAGGTCCGAGGCGGCCTCTAGATTGGAGTAGGAAGCGGATTACGCGGATGTGCCTTCTATTGGCTGGTCGATGGATGTACCCTCGCATTGGCATGCCCGCTGAACGAAACTGGGCGAAATGTATCGAATACGCGACATCACCACTCTGGCAGCTCGCGACATCCCATGATGCTGCGTGCTTGCGAGCATGAGCTTTCGAGGGATCTCGGGCTCAGTAATCTTGACGACGGCCAGTTGTCCGCTTTTGACTTCGTCTATTACCGCGCTATACGGCAATAACGTCATAGCCTCCCCAGACGTGGCTACCCTCTTCATCACGGACAGTGATTCAGCCTCCATGTGCACGTTGACACGAACGCCCATTGTCCGACCAAGCTGGTCGAGCAACTTCTTCAATCCGCTGGTCGCAGAAGGGATGACTAGAGGGAGATTGTCGAGCTCTTCAAATGCTAAGGAACGTCGTTTGGCGAACTTGTGCTTTGGGCTGCAGACGAGATAGGTCGTTACTTCCCCAAGGAAATCCTCCGAGGAAGGCTCCACGACCCCATATCGATTGACGACAGCCATGTCAATTCGTCCGGCGGCCAACAGATCGTCCAAGTGGACACTCAAGCCTTCGACGAAAGACAACTTGATTCCCGGTGCGGCGATCTTCATGTCAGCTATCACGCTCGGAACAACGATGTCCGCGAGCGACGGCACAACGCCTATCTTGACTGAGCCCGTGGGCACGCCAGACGCAGCCTTGACGGCATCTTCGAGTTGATGTGCGCCGTGAAGGAACGCCTCAATCTGGGGGAAGACAAGCTGTCCAAAGTCGGAGAGCACCATCCCGCGGCCAGTCCGCTCAAATAGGCGCTCTCCCCACTCCTGTTCCAGATGGCTGAGTTGGCGACTCACTATAGATTGAGCTAGGCCCAGAACCATCGATGCGCGGGACAACGATCCACTCTTGGCAATCTGGGTGACTATCTCAAGTTGTTTAACGTTCATCTGCGCTCCTGGGAGTGATGCAGAGCGCTCAAGCAAGGTTCGCACCGCCGACCTGCCGCACCATCACGGTGCATCACTTCCGTGTTGGAAGGGTACTCTTGGTCGGACACCAGCAAAATTGGTGCTTACGCGTACAAAGGCGGTGTCGCGTGGGGTGTCCTTGAGTGCTCCGTACTTGGATGTTGCGATGCGGCATATTCTGGATGTAAACCTGTGGGCCAAACTTGCTCTCCGAGGCGGGCTGAATCGGGCACCATCCTCGAATTCAACTGCCCGTTAGCGAAGTTAAGCTGCACCGGACCCTCATCCTGAGTTTGGGAACAGATGAAGCCTCTGGTCGAGGCCGTAATACATATTGGAAAGAGCCTGAGCCTTACTGTCGTCGCAAAGGGCGTCGAACGCGAAACACAGCGACGGATCCTCGTCGATCGAGGATGTCAGTGTGGCCAGGCTACCTTTTTGCGCGTCCGTTGTCGGCCAATTCGATGGAGCAATGGGTCAATCATCGCGTTTGAATTTGCTTCAGCAAACGACGGATCAATACAAAAAGGGACAGATCTGTGTTTGTGCGTCGTTTCCTTCCGTAAGCGACGCCCCCCTAGTCTCTAGGACCTGTACTAGTGATCTGATTTAAGATGCCTCGATTCCGAGCATTGTAATCAGTCGTTCACGACGCTCCAGCGCCTGCAGCGACCGCTTTCCAAGCTGCCTTGCGACCAGATTGAGCCGCGGCGATGGCGGCACCCGGTCCAACTTGAGAGGGTATGCGGCCTGATGATTCTTGGTGTACTCAACCATACTGGCCCAAGGCTCCGTTTCATCGCCTTCGACTTTGTACTGCTGGCCGCCGGCCTTCACGGCGAAATCCGGCATCTCTGGCAGAAAGAATCGATAGGCCCATTCGGCGCCTAGCGCGATGCCGAGCACGATGGGTACTACCTTAGTCTGCTTCCAGGAGTCGATGACCGTTCAAAGGTATTCGTCCTGCGCGCGGGCAAGCCAGACAATTTCAAGTTCGCCGATGGACAGTTTCATCTCCACGATGGGGTGCCCGCTGAGCACATGCCTCTCGAAGGTCATTCTCGCTGGCGAGAAATCCTGCGGCAGGCTGGCCAGGGCCGAGGCGGCCACCGGGCGTGTCAGCGCGCTTGCATTTGGAGGCAAGCTTTACAAGCCGCCGAGGAACGGAACACGGCAGGTGTTCGCGGTATCGAGAGGGATTGCCGAAAAGTTGCCACGGTTGGAGTCAGTAGCAGTCATCTCGGTGACTGCGCCAGGGAGACCGCTGGCTATCTTGGACGGATTCAAGCAGGTTCTACGGCTGAGCTTCGCAGATGTCGACTTCATGAATCCGGAGATCTCACCTCGGGCAAAGGAGAAGCTCAAAGCTGCCTTTCGGCCGGAGCAAGCAGAGACGATTCGGGAGTTCGTTGAGCGGCTACCAGGTGGAGTGGTGACCGTAGTGGTGCGCTGCGAAGGTGGATATTCGCGGTCGTGCGCAATTGCGCTGGGGTTGCATCGATTGTATGGCTATGAGACAGACACGAAGCATCTGGCCGAGGCTAACCCTTCCGTCCTCTGCGTCTTAATGCTTTCAGGGCCTTAGCGAAAGCCGAGAACGCGTCCACTCAAAGGACTGCCACGCGCAAGGTCGGGCGAAATGTCCTATATTTGGGAAGAAGAACCGGCAAACAAAGCTCACGAATAGCCCAAGGCAACAAACATGAGTTTTTGCTGATATGCCGGTGACGCCAACCTCCCTGCACAGAGTAGAAAGGTTGGCCGAAGTATGCAAAACCCTTACCTGGCGCGGGTTTCCGGGTAGGCCTAACGGATTTTGCATACTCTCGGAAACAACTTCACAAACTTTGTTTCCGTCTTACAACAAACACGTCGCCTCATCTCACCTCGCCTCACCTCAAATACTGAAAGAGGTTCATCCCCTAGATCTGCATGAACGATTGCTGCTCGCCCTGCAGCGAGGTCTGGCGCCGGTCGCACTCGGCGATCGCTGACGCGTAGTCTTGTTCCTGAATGCGCGAGCTCACGGACGATCAGACAGTCAGCAAATTGACGAGGGAGTTGCTGAGCGGAAGCATGCCAGTGGCGAGCACGTTCAGCAGATTGGCATTGGTGGCGGACGTGTTAGTGCCAGTGTCGGTCGAGCTTCAGCGCGTTGATCACGTTCCGCCACGCCAAGCACGGAACGGCCTAAGCAGTGAGCGCCCGGGCGGCGAGACGCTAGTCTGGGCGCACGCCAGGAACGCATGCCTGCGGCGCGACGAGAGCAACCGGAGGAAGCTATGCTCTAGTTTATCCCGTCCCAAAATGCGTTGCGGGTCCATTGGCAGCAGCGCTGCGGATCGTTGCGTACCTATTCTGGCTGGCCATCCCCCAAGTGATGGTCTACAGCGACCCGCGCTACGCTTTTGCTGGTGAGAGTGCCGATGCACCATCTCGCAGCCATGCGCGGGTCACTCTAAACCAGGGTGCCGACATCGGTTGATATGTCGTGTTAGTGCACAGACGTCGCGGGCAGGAGTTGCCAGGTGCCGAATCGGTTGTAGAACATTGAGCCTTCGGGGACTACTTCAGATTCAACGATCCGGACGCGAGAGCTGGAAGATTTCGTGCCGACCATCATGGTTTCACCGGAATTCACCTTCACCTCCTTCACGACCAGATGCCAAGCAAAGGCGCCGGCGACGGTTGTGCAGTCGGGGACGTTAGATGGGACACTCACGTCCTTCAGTCCAAAATTTTGCATGCCACTGCAGTGAGCGCCACTGCCTCCAGTATCTACGGTGGCAACGAATGCCCGAAAAATGCCATCGATGCCGTCATTGGCCAGCGCCAGCCAGTTCTGTGAGGGATGGGCAACGCCGGCGTTCTCCACATACACGCCTAGAGCGCCGGCCCGGACCACGGCGCTCGCTGCGCCCATCACATGTGCCATCCGCTGCCGACTCCCGCCGGCGTCCACAAGGAGGACATGAGAGGTATGCCGAGCGATGGACCGCATGTCTTCGGAGTCGTACCAATAGGTACCGCCACATCGAAAGTCCTCCACAATGCTCGAGTTGTGCCCCATTTGAAAGTGGACGTGGACGCCCTGGCGGGTTCGCTGGTCCACGAGCACGCCATTGGCAAAGCGATAGTTTGGTGCCTGCTTCTTAACGGCGGCCTTGAATTCGGCGAGCGATGACCAGGTTCCCGGAAGGATAAGAACTGCGAGATTTTGCATGCAACGAATGGCTTGGAGGTGGATGCGCCGAGGCCGTGACGTCGGCGCGAGGCAGGACCTTCTCGGTCCTATGGGGTTACGTGAATCGCCACGCGATAGTTGTTAGCTTGGCGGCTGCGTGGATGCGTGGTGGTGCGAGGCACGCGGATCTAATTACAAGCCGATTTCCAATTGATCCGGTCTACGCTACAAGGCATCGGTCAGCCAGCCCATGAACGCACACCATCCGTCATGCGAAAGTGCCAGCCCGTCGCTGCCATGGTTGGCAGTCCGGCCGGCAGCCAATGCGCCAACGCGCCCTGCCTGCTCGGCAGTCGGGATGCGCTCGACCGGCACGGGCGGATCGTCATAATGGGGGACGACTGCCCGGGCGACGTCGTCGATAGTCGAAGGATTCGGGGTCTTGACGCGCTCGACTTTGCGCAGGATCTCCTGCGTGCGAAGAAATTTGCGCTCGGAGATTTCGCGACTCACCCTGAGCCGTCGACGCGACCCGTACAACGGTTCCAGCGGATATTGATGAGCGAGCTTGACCACATCAAACAGGTCGGACGTGCGAGGATGATGGGAATCTCTGCGAGAGGTCCCACGCAATTGTAGGCTAGATCGAAGGTGCGCCCCCGCGTAAAACTCCATTTCTCAGAACACGAACTTTTCGGTCATGGCCCCCCGGCGGGTTCGAGCCGCGTTAAATGGCATCGCGCGTCAGCACGATGCCCTGCGGTTCGTTCTGCGAGCTATGCATGGTGCGCTTGACGGGGGCGACGACGCTGAGCGCCATGCCGACCAATTGCATGGGGCGAACGAGGTCGCGCTCCACATTGTTCAGCGACGCAATAGTCCGGAAGGTCGAGCGCTGCGCTGGGATGCGTCCATCGAATTCGTCCATGACGATGCGATAAGCGCCGGTGGTCAGGGATTCGCCCAACACATTTTCGATCTCGACCCGCCCAAGTGTTCGCCAGTATTCCTCCTGGCCGTCTGGAATAAGTTCCACGGTCACGCGTAGCATCGGTATTAGCTCCCGAGCAGGGCTTTAGCGGTCATGCGTTGCAGCCGCTGCGCCAGTTCGGACTGCGCAGACGCGCTCGAGAGGCCCAGCACGCCATCCGTCTCGACCAAGTAGTCGCGCAGCTCGGCGGGCCAATCCTCGCTGTCGTCATCGACGGCCAGCCAGTGTTCGGCCCGCAGCCCGGCCCGCGCAATGTAGCGTGCGATCTGGGCATACCGCGAGAGCTCGTTGAACCAACTCGCGTCTACGCGATGAGCGCCTTCATGATGCTGCGCCATTGCCGAATGCCAAGTCGCGCCGATGACACGTGCTTGCAGCGCAGCCGGCAGATAGGCACGTGCGCGACTGAAGCTTTTGAGGACCCGAACCCACGACGTAGAAAGGACAATACGGACCTGAGGGTACGGCGCGAGAATTTCCTCGAGAATCGGCGCCCACATGAACAGCGTTCCAGCCGCGCGAAGCTCGGGGCGCCCGTTCACCAAGTAAGCGGCGTCTGGATGCAAGACACCGTCATAGTCCAAAAACAAAATCATCGCCTTCTTGGCCCTTGTCTGTTACGCAGTGATGCAGGGCAGCATTGGTCCCACAGGTGCACCTACCAACCATGGCATTATAGATTTATAACCAGTAGATGTATATCCAGTAGAGCTGGGTGTGTGTAGATTTTTAGCCTTGGTTTGCGCACTCTGCGCCCCATGTCAAAGAGTGCTGAAAAGACCTACGCGCGGCTTAGGGTTGCCTCCAACCTACGGAAGGCGAGGGAGGCTGCGGGCCTATCCCAAGAAGACCTAGCCATCAAGGCAGGATTCCATCGGACCTATGTAAGTCAGATCGAGCGCGCGGTGAACAACGCAACAATTGACAATATTTGCAGGCTTGCGGAATTTCTCGGGGTCGATGTTCACGAGTTGTTCATCGACCCTCACCAGCAGTAGTTCCCACTTCGTAGCGGAACCGCACCAAAGGGCCGCGGTACACCAGGCGCTGAACGAACTGTTTGCCGGTTGCCCTAGCAACGCGAAAGTACGTCCCTGCGACGCTCCTCTTTTTTTCAACAGTTCGCCCTTCGCTTTATCTGCTCCCCGACCCTCTTTTTGCAGAGAATTCAGGGGTTACAGGGTACAGTGCGGCGGCACTGTCTCTTGGTAAGGACTTAATTAGCTTGCAAGAACTTAATTAGCTTGCAAGAACTTAATTGGCGCCGCCCAACCAAACCTGTCCCGGTTCTATACTCCGCATTACACATTTCACCCGGAGCCAAAACATGGATTACGCACCCGGCATCAGCCAGCTGGCAGGCCTGCTCGCCGATCCCGGCCGCGCGGCCATGCTATGGGCGCTGATGGACGGCAGCGCGCGCCCCGCGGGCGAGCTGGCGCTGATCGCCGGCCTGTCGGCATCCTCGACCAGCGGGCACCTGGCGCGGCTGAGCGAGGGCGGGCTGCTGGTGGTAGAGACACGCGGGCGCAACCGCTACTACCGGCTGGCCGCGCCGGAGATCGGCGTGGCCATCGAGGCGCTGGCGTCGGCCTCGCTGGCCAGCAAGCCGCCGCGGCTACGCGACGTGCCGGTGTCGCGCACCGCGCCAGCGGCGCTGCGCCAGGCGCGCACCTGCTACGACCACCTGGCGGGCGAGCTGGCCGTGGGCCTGTTTGAGCGGATGACCCATTCCGGCTGGCTGGTGCTGGATGCGCAGCGCGTGGAACTGAGCGGCGACGGCGCCCAGGCGCTGGCCGGCCTTGGCATCGACGTGGACGGGGCGCGGCGCAAGCGGCGGCAGTTTGCCTGCACCTGCCCGGACTGGAGCGAGCGCAAGCCGCACCTGGGCGGCGCGCTGGGCGCGGCGCTGCTGGGCAGCCTGCTGGCGCGCGGCTGGGTCGAGACCACGCGCACCTCGCGTGCGCTGCGCGTGACACCGGCCGGGCAACGCGAGATCATGCGCATTGCGGCATAGGACCCCGCACCGACACAGGAGACCATCATGGCCACAACACTGGACGACGACACGCAGGAGGCCATCGCCCGCTTCTTCGCCCTCATCAACCTGGGCGACAGTGCCCAGACCTCGGCGCAACTGGCGATGTTCGAGGATGCATTGCTCGACGCCGAGGACGACGACACCGACGGCCAGGAACTGCTTTGGGTGATCCGTGAGGTCATCGACTGGCAGTCCGGCTTCTTTGTCGACTGGAAGGACTGCGAGTCCTTTATCGGCTGCCTGAACCAGCTGTGCGAGCGGATGGATCTGGAGCTGGAGTGGGGCACGGACGACCCCGAGGACGAGGCCTTCCTGGAGAGCACCAGCGTGCCGGAACTGATGGAGCTGGCGCACAATCAGCTGCGCGTGGCCGGCTATACGCTGTGGCAATGGGACACCGACGGCGATGCCTACGGCGGGTGGATCACGCGCAGCGAGGACGATGAGGAGATGCTGGATGTCGCCGAGACGCTGCGCTTCGAGATCCGGCCGGCGGACCAGCCGTATTGAGCCCGCGCAGCCCCTCTGCAGGACCGTGGCGCGCAACGGGCCTGCAGGCGATGTGGGACCTTACCGACGGCTCGCTCAGAGGTGAGAAGACAAGAATGCCCGCTCAAACAGTAATGGCGTTCAGATAAGGCTTCGACGCACTCTCGGGCGGTGAGAGTTGGCTGGGAATTGCATCTGGTCGATGCTCGACGGGGCTGGTCGCTGCTGGTGACATGTTGTCGCTGTTGAACCGCTTGGTTCCGCCCTCCTGGGCGGGTCCCTTTTTGTCCGAGCGACAAAAAGGAACCAAAAAGCGCGTCGCCTGCGGCTGGCCTTTATCAAGGAGGCGGCGTGGGTGGTTCGGGCGGCGGTGATTTCCGTTTCTATGGGGTCAGCCGTTCGAGCCTGCTACGCCAGGTGAGTCAGTGGCGGTGCCTTGCGAAGGCCCACTTTTGAACGATCCCCATGCCGGGTGTAGGCCGCCTCCTAACAGGGATATCGCGTCAACGCCTGCGGCTGCGGCTGCGCTGCGCGCGGCTCATGATCTGTGGCGAGGCGCCGGAGCTGGGATGTGCATCGCTGCGCTCGTACAGCGCCGACGCCGGTCACGGGCTCAAGACCAATCGCTGGAGTAAAACGCAGTCGGTGGGCCTGCCCCCATTGGACGCCGCGCGAAGCGCAGCCGAAGGCGTTGATGCGATACGGTGGTAAGCAGGCGGCCTACGCCCGGCATGGGGATCGTTCAAAAGTCGGTCGACGCCGGCACTGCCACTGACTCACCTGGCGTAGCAGAGTGGAACCGCGACCCCGCCTCACGGAAACCTAAGTCGCCCATATCACCAGAAGCGCTTCCTTGATAGCCAGCCGCTCAGGCGACGCGCTTTTTGGTTCCTTTTTGTCGCTCGGACAAAAAGGGACCCGCCCAGGAGGGCGGAACCAAGCGGTTCAACAGCGACAACATGTCACCAGCCGCGAGAGCGGTCGAGCCACTACCAGAAGCACCAAGAAAAACCCCCCACTCCGAAGAGCAGGTGTTTTGAGAGGCCGCCTTACAGACCAAACCTCAATAAGCAATCTTAGCCGTCAAACTAACACTCCGCGGATCCCCCGGCTGCAGATAGTTCTCATACTGGAATCCCCAGTAGCGCTTGTTGGTCAGGTTGTTCAACGCCGCACGCAGCGTCACATCCTTGCCCGCAACGCGCGTGTTGTAGCTCGCGCCAAGGTTGAACACCGTATAGCCCGCCGTCTCCAGCGTATTGCTAGCATTCAGCTTGGTGCCCCCCGTGTACTTGCCATCAACGCCAAGGCGCAGGCCCGGCACGAACGGCACGCGATAGCTCACGCGGCCCGCGAACACGAAGTCCGGTGCGCCGGCAACGCGGTTGCCACTGTTGGCGTTGCCCTTGTCGTAATAGGTGTCCAGATACATCGCGCTGGCGCCGAATTCCCACTGCGAACCCAGACGATACACACCCGCCAGCTCCACACCCTGGAAAATCGAGGTGCCATCCTGCAGGCGCGTGGGCACGCCACCGCTGATGCTGTCGTACTCGGCACCGCGCTCGATGCGGAAGGCGGCCGCGGTGGCGCTCCACTTCTGCTGGTCAGCCTTGACGCCGACCTCATACTGCTTGCTGCGGATCGGGCTCAGCAACTGGCGCGCGTTGGTATAACCGTCCGGCACGATCGACCCCGGCTCCAGCGCCTCCACATAGCTGGCATAGACCGTGGCGGCAGGCACCGGCTTGAACATCAGCGCCAGCGTCGGTGTAACCACCGCGCTCTTCGAATAGCTCGAAGTCACCGGCACATAGCCGTTCTGCTCGAAGTTGGTCACGCGCAGGCCCGCCAGCACCGACCAGCGCTCGCTCAGCTGCACGGTATCGCTGGCGAACACCGACTTCTGCGTGATGTCGCTGTTGCGCACCTTGTTGAACGCGGTCGAACTGAAGTACGTGTTGGTATTGGGCAAGAAGATATTGCCGGTACCGATCACGGCGCCGAAGCCATTGTTGTCATAGCGGTCGATCTGCTTCTGCCACGACAGGCCCGCCACCAGCTGGTGGCCGAGCGGGCCGGTGCGGAACTTGCCTTCCAGCATCGCCTGCCACTGGCCCACCTGCTGGTTCTGTGCGGTGTCAAAGCGCTGGTCGTTGTAGTCGCCGGCCTGGTTCAGCAGGTTGTAGGTGCTTTCGTTGCGGCTGCGGTTGACCTTGGTGAAGCTGTAGTTGGTGCTGACCGCCCAGTCCGGGTTGACCTGGTAGCGCAGGCCCGTGGTGTAGAGCTGCAGGTTGGTGTTCAGGTGCTGGTCGGCGCCGGCAAAGTTGCGGATGCGGCCGGACACCGCGGCCGGCAGCGCCGTATCGCCGTAGCTCCAGAAGCTGAACGACGGCATCTGGCCGGTGGCGCGCCGGTCCTGGTAGATCGAGTCGAAGGTCCAGGTCAGGTCCTTGGTCAGGCGTGCGTCCAGGCCCAGCGACACCGTGTCGCGCTTGATGTTGCGCGCGTTGTAGGGCGTGCCTTCCTCGTGCGTCACGTTCAGGCGGTAGCCGAACATATTGTTCGGACCGGCGCGGCCGCCCAAATCGACGTGCTCGCTCCACACGTTGGCGGCACGGTAGCCCAGCTCGAACGAGGCGGTGAAGGTGTCGGTCGGCTTCTTGGTGACGTAGTTGACGATGCCGCCCGGCGTGGCAAAGCCGTACATAAAGCCCGGCAGGCCCTTGAGCAGTTCCACCTGCTCCATATGCTCGTACGGCAGCGTGATGCCGTAGGCCACGAACGGCAGCCCGTTGATCTTGAAGCCGTTCTGCCAGTCGATCTGCAGGCCACGCACGCTCAGGTAGCTGGACCAGCTGTTGTAGCCGTTGCTGTTGTCGGTGACCGAGGCGTCCATCGCAAACACGTCGCCCAGCTTGGCCACCTGGCGGTAGGCCAGGTCTTCGCCGGTGACGATGGTGGTGGAGTATGGCGTGTCGAGCTGCGTGCGCGAGCCCAGCGCGCCGGTGCTGGCCTTTTTCTCAAGCTGCAGGCCGGAATCGTCGACCGCGGTGGCGCTGACGGTCACCGCGGGCAGCGACTGCGCGTCGGCGGCTTGCTGCGCCAGGGCGGCGGCTGTGGGGAAGCCAGTCAGGACGGCCAGTTGCGCCAGCACGGCGAGACGGCGGGGTTGGGGTGCGCGAAGACGCGCGGCGCGGATGACTGGGCGGCTCATGAGACAGGCGGTGAGGCAGGTGGACCGGAGGTAAATGTAGATACAAATGCGAATAATTCGCATTTCGGAAAAGACCGAATGATGCCTAGGCTGGGGGTGGGGCGTCAAGGATTGGTGCGAGGTGTTGTGGTGAAAGCAACGGATGGCTGGCGTAGGCCGCTCGAGCTACGCTGCTTCCCTGACTCGCCTATTGATCTATTGATCGATGGAGCCCGCCATGTCTGCTTCGACTTGCGTCCGTGTCCGGATCGACCCGCAAATCAAGGAAGAGGCTGCTGCTGTGCTGGAAGCGATGGGCCTGACGGTGTCCGACGCGGTGCGCATGCTGTTGACGCGCATAGCAAGCGACAAGGCGCTGCCTTTCGAACTCATGACGCTCAATCCGGCGACTATTGCTGCGCTGATGGAAGCGCGGGCCGGCGGCCGGCGCAAGTTCGGATCGGTGGGCGATCTGATGGCGGAGCTTGGCCGCGAAGGCGATTGATCGTACAGCCTGATTCAGGCGCGAGCCGGCTGCCGTGGCGACCAGCTCCCAGTCCTACAACGGCTTCTGAATCCCCTCATGCGTCCTGTCCATTTCCCCGATTCGCTCGTCATACCGCTGCTTCAGGCATTCGACATTGCGCCCGCACCTGGCATCGAAGTCAGCAGGCGTCTATTCACCCACCGCCGGTACGGCGCCGCGCACAACGGTGCCGTCGCTACCAGGAGGCAGCGCCGGGAACTTCATCTCGGCGTAGCGCACGAAGCGCGTCTTGCGCACCACGCGGTAGCCCAGCCAGATCAGCAGGAAGATCGGGATGCCGATATAGGTCGCAGCCACGCCGACCCAGTCGATCTTGCCGCTGGCAAAGGCCTGGTAGTTCTGCCCCAGCGTGACGATCAGGCATAGCGCGAAGGCAAAGATCGGTCCGTACGGGAAGAACGGCGAGCGGTAGGGCAGCCGCGACAGGTCATGCCCTTGCGCGACAAAGCCCTTGCGGAAGCGGTAGTGGCTCACGGCAATGCCGAGCCACGCGATAAAGCCGGTCATGCCCGACAGGTTCAGCAGCCACAGGTACACCGACTTGCTTTCGAACAGCGAGGTCAGGAAGCACAGCGCGCCCACCGCGGTGGTGGCCAGCAGCGCTACCAGTGGCACGCCGTTGCGCGTGAGCTGCGCGAAGACACGCGGCGCGCGCCCCTCGGTGGCCAGGTTGTAAAGCATCCGGGTGGAGGCATACATGCCGGAGTTGCCGGCCGACAGCACCGCTGTCAGGATCACCGCGTTCATCACGCCCGCGGCAAAGGCCAGGCCGGCATGGCGGAACACCAGCGTGAACGGGCTCACGCCCACGGTCTGCACGTCGCTCTTGAGCAGGCTGGAGTCGGTATAGGGGATCAGGATGCCGATGATCAGGATCGCCAGCACGTAGAACAGCAGGATGCGCCAGAACACCTGCCGCACCGCGCGCGGAATGTTCTTCGCCGGGTCCGCCGATTCGCCAGCGGCGATGCCGATCAGCTCGGTGCCCTGGAACGAGAAGCCTGCAATCATCGCCACGCCGATCAGCGCGGGCAGCCCGCCGACGAAGGGCGCATCGCCGGCGGTCAGGTTGGCCAGCCCGTGCGAGGCTGACACGTCGCCGCGCAGGATGCCGAAGATCATCAGCGTGCCGATGCCGATAAAGGCGATCACCGTCACCACCTTGACCAGCGCGCACCAGTACTCGGCCTCGCCGAAGCCGCGCACCGAGATCGCATTGAGCGCGAACATCAGCCCGAGGAACAGCGCGCTCCACAGCACGCCCGGTGTATCGGGGAACCAGTACTGCATCACCAGTTGCGCCGCGGCCAGTTCCACGGCGATGGTCACCGCCCAGTTGTACCAGTAGTTCCAGCCGAGCGCGAAGCCGAAGCCCTCGTCGACATAGCGTGCGCCATAGGTGGCGAACGAGCCCGACACCGGCATGTAGGCGGCCAGCTCGCCCAGGCTCGTCATCAGGAAGTAGACCATGGCGCCGATCAGGATATAGGCGACCAGCGCGCCGCCGGGGCCGGCCTGCGCGATGGTGGCACCCGAGGCCACGAAGAGCCCCGTGCCGATCGAGCCGCCGATGGCGATCATGGTGAGGTGGCGGGCGCGCAGGGTGCGGCGCAGTGTGGGCGCAGGTGCGCCGGAAGGAGAAGGTCGGCTGGACGTCGGGAATCGGGTCTGGACGCGCGCAATGCGGGCAAAGCGCGAAAGCGCGCAACTATGCCGGCATCGCAAGGAGGTCGCAACCAGTCGCATGGCGCGCCAGACCGGCAGCCGCGCGGAGCGCGGCGGCTTTCGCCTGTGCCTCGTCCCGGTTCTACCGGCCCAACCAGGGTTGTCCACCGGCACGCGGCAGTCCTCGAAGAAGAGCTGCGCGGTGTCGGACGCCCACATGCCCCCCGTTGTGCACGACGCGATGTGCGCCCCGCGCCCCACCGCAGCACGCGTGGGCGTGCGGTGTAGGACAAACTCCCGGCGCGGAAAGGAATGGCACCGCTGCCGCCACATCTGGCCGCGGTGTATGTTGTGAGGTAGCGGGCGCTGCACGCCGGACGTGCGGGGGCCAGCCAATCCCCGGCGCAGGGAGACTCAACGGATGTTCCAGACGCTCAGCCTCTTTCCGTTCCATGCCCGGCGGCCAGGCGCCGCCGGCCGGCGCCTGCGCCGCCTTGGCAGCCTCGCGCTGGTGTTCACACTCGCCGCCGCGGTACTTGGCGGTTGCGCCAGCCTGCCGGCCTCGGCCGAGCGCACGCCGTCGAGCGCCCCGGCCAGCACCGCCGACACGGCGCTGGGCAAGGTACTGACGAAGCGCCTGGCGCAGCGGCCGGGCGAGTCGCTGTTCTATCCGCTGTCGTCGGGGCCCGACGCACTCATCGCACGGCTGGCCATGGCCCGCGCCGCCGAGCGCAGCCTGGACCTGCAGACCTATATCCTCGAACCCACCGGTACCGGCGCCGCGGTGCTGGGCGACATCATCGACGCCGCCGACCGCGGCGTGCGCGTGCGGCTGCTGCTGGACGACCTGCATACCGGCGGCCTGGACAAGGTGCTGTCGGCGGTCGATTCGCATCCCAATATCGAAGTGCGCCTGTTCAACCCGTTCGCCAACCGCAGCGTGCGCTGGCTTGAGATGCTGGTGGGCTTCACGCGGCTGGACCGGCGCATGCACAACAAGTCGATGACGGTGGACAACCAGATGTCGCTGGTGGGCGGGCGCAATGTCGGCGACGCCTACTTCTCCGCCCGCACCGACATGGACTTCAGCGACCTTGACGTGCTGATCGCCGGCCCGGCGGTGCCGCAGGTATCGGCCGTGTTCGACGAATACTGGAATGACAAGTCCTCGTACCCGGTGGTGGCGCTGATCCCTGCGGGCAAGGAGGCGCCGGTCGAGATGCGAAACCTGCGCAAGCGGCTGGAAGCACGCGGCGACCAGGCGAAAGCCAGCCCCTATGTGCAGGAACTGCTGGATTCGGGCCTGGCCAAAGGTATCGAAAGCGGCCATATGCCCGGCTACACCGGCAAGGCCACCGTGGTGTCCGACAAGGCCGCCAAGATCACGCACCAGACCGACGACGATCCCGGCCACGCCACCGCCCGGCTCGAGAAGATGATCAGCAGCGCGCAGAAGGAGGTCCTGCTGATCTCGCCGTACTTCGTGCCCGACGACGATGGCGAGGCCTGGCTGATCGCGCTGGCAAAGCGCGGCATCCGCGTGCGCATCCTGACCAACTCGTTCTCCGCCACCGACGTGAGCGCGGTCCACGCGGGCTATGCGCCGCACCGCCAGGCGCTGGTGGCCGCCGGGGTCGAGCTGTATGAGCTCAAGCCCAGCGCCTACGCGGAACTGGCGCACCGCGGCAAGGGCGCAAGCGGTTCGCGCTCGCGTTCGTGGCTGTCGTCGAGCCGCGCCAGCCTGCACGCCAAGAATTACATCGTCGACCGGCGGCTGGTGTTTATCGGCTCGCTCAACATGGATCCGCGCTCAGCCAAGCTCAATACCGAGATGGGCATCGTGCTGGACAGCCCGGCGCTGGCCGAGCGCATGATCAAGTCCACCGAGGACGGGCTGCTCGACATGGCTTACCGCGTCGGGGTGCAAACCGATGGCGACGGCGGCAACCAGCGCCTGATCTGGACCACGCGCGAGAAGGGGCAGCTTACCGTCTATGACAGCGAGCCGGGCATGGGCCCGCTGCAGCATCTGGGCATCGGCGTGCTACGGGTGCTCCCGATCAAGGAAGAGTTGTAAACCGGCCCGCGGCGCTCCCCGGCGCCTTCCCTGAACCTGGGTTTGGGATTATGGTTTTCCGCTTCATTGCCTGCCGCAAAGGAGCCTCATGAAAGCCGCTGTCCTGCATCAACCCAAGACCCCGCTGGTGATCGAAGATGTTGCCATCGGCAAGCCCGGCCCGCGCGAAGTGCTGGTGCGCACCGCCGCCGTGGGCGTGTGCCATTCGGACCTGCATTTCCTCGATGGCGCCTACCCGTACCCGATGCCAGCCATCCTCGGCCACGAGGCCGCGGGTGTGGTCGAGCAGGTTGGCGCAGAGGTCCGCACGGTCAGGCCCGGCGACCATGTCATCACCTGTCTGTCGGCCTACTGCGGCCACTGCGAGCACTGCCTGACCGGCCACCTGTCGCTGTGCACCGAGCCCGATACGCGCCGCCGCGAGGGCGAGGAGCCGCGCCTGATGGCACGCCAGGGCGGCCCGATGAACCAGTTCCTGAACCTGTCGGCATTTGCCGAGCAGATGCTGATCCACGAACACGCGCTGGTGGCGATCCGCCGTGACATGCCGCTGGACCGCGCTGCGCTGATCGGCTGCGCGGTGACCACCGGCATGGGCGCGGTGACCCATACCGCGAAAGTGCAGCCGGGCGAAACCGTGGCCGTGATCGGCTGCGGCGGCATCGGGCTGGCTACTGTCAACAGTGCCGCGATTGCCGGTGCCGGGCGCATCATCGCCATCGACCGGGTGCCGGCCAAGCTGGAGCTGGCGCGCAGGTTCGGTGCCACCGACGTGATCGACGCCGGCAATGCCGAGGTACTGGACGCCGTGCGCACGCTGACCGGCGGTGGCGTGCACCACGCCTTCGAGGCCATCGGCCTGAAGCAGACCACCGAGCAGGCCTTTGCCATGCTGCGCCGCGGCGGCACGGCCACGGTGATCGGCATGATCGCGCCGGGGGTCATGATCGAACTCAAGGGCAGCGACTTCCTCACCGAGAAGCGCATCCAGGGCTCGCTGATGGGCTCCAACCGTTTCCCGGTGGACATGCCGCGCATGGTGGACTTCTACATGGCGGGCAAGCTGCACCTGGACGAGCTGATCGCGCAGCGCCTGCCGCTGGAGCAGATCAATCAAGCCTTCGACGAACTGCGCCGCGGCGAGCTGGCGCGCTCGGTGATCCTGTTCCATTAGCGTGCCCGGCGGGGCTCGCGCAGTGGCATGCGCCATTGTTCGCCCTGTGGGACAATCGCGGCGCATGCGCCCCCGCCTCCCGGCCTGGCCACACAGGCCCTGCCACCGGCGGGGGCGCCGCAAAGACGAGGCGCCGCATGAAGACAATCGAATGGAAGGACTGGGAAATTTTCTGCCGCGTGGTAGAGGGCGGTGGCTTCACCCAGGGCGCCGAACTGGCTGAGGTTCCCAAGTCGTCCGCCAGCGCCGCGGTGGCGCGGCTGGAAAGCCAGCTCGGCATTCGCCTGTTCGAGCGCACCACGCGCCGCGTGCGCGTGACCGAGCGCGGCCAGCGCCTGTACGAGCGCGTGGCGCCACTCTTTGCCGAACTGCACGAGATCAGCGCCGAGGCCGCCTCGGTCAGCGCCGAAGTGAGCGGCCTGCTGCGCATCTCCACCCCGTATGAAGTCGGCTCGCAGCACCTGTCGGAAAGCCTGACGCGCGTGCTGCGCGCCCACCCCGGCCTGCGCGTGCAGGTCGACGTCAGCTGGGACCAGCCCGACCTGATCCGCCACGGCTATGACCTGGCCTTCGTGATGACCAACACCGGGCTGCACGACACCTCGTTCGCCAGCAAGCGCGTGGTGCTGGTCGATCGCGGCTTCTACGCGGCGCCGGCACTGATCCGCGCGCGCGGGCTGCCGCGCACGCCGCAGGACCTGCAAGGCTGGCCGACGCTTGGCCATCCCGACGACAAGTATTGGGAATTCCTGCGCGATGGCGTGGAGATCGCGCGCGTGGATGTGGAACCGCGCATCTGCACGCACAACGCCGAACTGCGGATGAAGGCGGCCATCGACGGCCTGGGCGTGGTGCGGCTGTCGCCGCGCCTGGTGCAGGACGAGGTCGGGGAGGGGCAGCTGGTGCGGGTGCTGCCGGCCTATACGTCGTCGCCGCTCAAGGTCTACGTGCTGATGCCGGCGCGCAAGCTGATGCCGGCCAGCGTGCGGGTGTTCCTGGACGTGCTGGAGCAGACCCTGGGGGTGCCGGAGGCGCGCCGGCCGGCGCCGCGCAAGCGGGAGACGGCGGCGCCGTAGTGGTCTGGCTCAGGCTGCCTCGACCCCAGCAAGCAGCACCAGGTCCGCGATCGCCTTGCCGCCGGCCGAGATATGCGTGCGCATGGCCTCTGCCGCCGCATCCGGATTCCCGGCGATCACCGCCTCGACCACATAGCCATGCTCCCGATATGAACTCGGCACGCGCGCATCGTTGATCAGGCCCTTCTGCTGCCAGTAGATCGCCAGGCGCCGGCGCAGCAGCACGATCTGCTCCGCCAGGAACGGGTTGGCCGCGGCCTGGTACAGCACGTCGTGGAACTTGCGGTTGGCCTCGATGTAGCCGGCCGTATCGCCCTGTTCCACATGCACGCCGGCGGCCTCGTGCGCCTGCATCAGGACCTTCTTGCCCGCCGGCGAAATCCGCTGCGTCGCCAGCCGGGCGACCACCCCTTCCATTTCCGCGAGGGTCTCGAACATGGCCACCAGCTCGGCGGCCTTGGGCTTGTGCACGAACATGCCGGCGCGCGGCACGATCGTGATGAGCCCCTGCGCGGCGAGCATCAGCAGCGCTTCCCGCACCGGTGTGCGCGAACTGTCGAACTCGTCGGCCAAAGCTTTCTCGTCAATCTGCGCGCCGGGGCGCAAGGCGCCGGTCTGGATGGCGGAAACGACGCTTTCTCTAATCTGGTCTTGTAGTGATTGCACGGGTATACACCTGTTTGTCCCAGAACAAAAATATCTGTAGGCTCCATGAATATATCAGATGGCCTATTGAGATATTACAGAATGGATGATAACGCACCACTGCTCACGCTGGACGGTCCGGTCGCAACGATCTGCCTGCGCCGCCCGGAAGTTGCCAATCGCCTCAGCCCCCACGACCTGCAGGTGCTGCGCGACCACATCGACGCGGTCAATGCCATGGAACGCGTGCTGGTGCTCCGCTTTGTCAGCTCGGGCAAATATTTCTGCAGCGGCTACGACATCGGCTCCCTCGCCGGCAAGTCGGACCAGGGCGCCCTGAACTTCGGCGAGGTCATGGACGCCATCGAGGCGGCCCGCCCCGTCACCATCGCGGCCATCAACGGCGGGGTGTATGGGGGCGCTACGGATCTCTGCCTGGCGTGCGACTTCCGTATCGGCGTCCCCGGCTGCGACATGTTCATGCCGGCGGCACGGCTGGGCCTGCACTTCTATCGCGGCGGCATGGAACGCTACGTTTCCCGGCTGGGATTGAACGCCGCCAAGCGCCTGTTCCTCACGGCAGACAAGATCGATGCGCAGGAGATGCTGCGCATCGGCTTCCTCACCGAAATCGTCGACACCCCGGTGCTGCAGGCTCGCGTGGACCAACTGTCCAGCCAGCTTGCCGGCATGGCGCCGATCGCCCTGCTGGGGATGAAGACACACCTGAATGCCATTGCCCGAGGCGCGCTCGATGCCGACGCGCTGCAGCGGGACCTGCATCGCTCAGAGACCTCCGCGGACCTGCGCGAAGGCGCGGCTGCATGGAAGGAAAAGCGCAAGCCGGTATTCCACGGAAAGTAGCACCACAGCTACGGAGGAGACGACCCCATGAAATCGACCGCAATCCACCTGGCGGCGTTGGCCGCATTGGCCCTGGCGGTGTCGGCCCACGCCACGCCGGTTGACTACCCGACCAAGCCCATCCGCCTGGTCATTGGCTTTCCTGCAGGCGGCGGTGCCGACAACACGGCCCGCCTGTACGGCGACGCGCTGAGCCGCGAACTCGGGCAGCCGGTGATCGTGGACAACAAGCCCGGCGCCGGCACCACGATCGCCGCGGAGTTCGTGGCCAAGGCGCCGCCGGACGGCTATACGCTCTACATCGCGACGGCCAGCCTGATGGGCGGGGATAAGGTGCTCTACAAGAACATCAGGTACCAGCCCGCCGATTTCGTGCCGATTACCCGGCTGGTGGCGGCGCCGATGATCCTCGCGGTCAACAAGGACACTGGCATCAAGAACGTGGCCGACCTGGTGGCACGGGCCAAGGCACAACCGGGGGCGCTCAACTACTCCTCTTCCGGCAACGGCGTGATTACCCACCTGGCCGGCGTCCAGTTCACCAGGCTGGCCGGCGTGCAGATGACGCACGTGCCCTTCAAGGGTGGGGCGCCGTCGGCGCAGGCAGTCGCTGCCGGCGACGTGCAACTGACTTTTGGCACCGCGCCGTCGGTCAAGCCGATGATCGACACGGGCAAGGTCGTCGCCATCGCCGTGACCTCCGGCCAGCGCTCGCCGGCCAACCCGCAGTTGCCGACCATCGCCGAAGGCGGGGTCAAGGGCTACGACCTGTCTGCCTGGTACGGCCTGTTTGCCCCGGCCAGGACGCCCCCGGAAATCATCGACAGGCTGTTTGCCGCCACGACCAGGGTCATGGCCGATCCCGAGCTGAAGAAGAAATTCCTGGCGCAGGGCGATGAGGTCTCGGTATCGGGCTCGGTGGCGGAATTTCGCGAGTACGCAGCGCGCGAAGGCAGGCTCGGTGTCGACCTGGCGGTGTCGAGCGGCGCAAAGATCGACTGAACCATGCGGAGAGCGTAATGACAACAGCAACTGGCCAACTCCCCCTGGCGGGAATGACCGTGGTAGACCTGACTCGGGTGCTGGCCGGCCCGTACTGCACGATGATGCTTGCCGATCTGGGCGCGCGGGTCATCAAGATCGAGAACCCCGCTGGCGGCGACGATTCGCGGCAGGTCGGGCCGTTTGTCGACGGTGAGTCGGCCTACTTCGCGTCGATCAACCGCAACAAGGAATCGATCGCGCTCGACCTCAAGAACCCGGAGGACCGCAAGGTGCTCGACCGCATGCTCGCGCAGGCGGACGTGCTGGTGGAGAACTTCCGCGCCGGGGTCATGGAAAAGCTGGGGTACACGTGGGAAGACCTGCACGCGCGCTTCCCGCGGCTGGTCTACGCCTCGATCTCCGGTTTCGGCCAGACCGGCCCGTATCGCGCCCGCCCGGCCTACGACATGGTGGTGCAGGCCATGGGCGGGCTGATGAGCGTGACCGGCGAGGCGGGCGGCAATCCGGCGCGGGTGGGCGTTTCCATCGGCGACATCGGCGCCGGCCTGTACGCGACCATCGGCATCCAGTCGGCGCTGCTCAAGCGGGTGCACACCGGCCTGGGCGAACGTGTCGACATTTCCATGCTGGATTGCCAGGTCGCGCTGCTGGAAAACCCGATCGCGCGCTATTCGGCGACCGGGGGCGTGCCCAAGCCGCTCGGCACCCGCCACCCGTCGATTACCCCGTTCGACATGTTTGCCACCCGGGATGGCTTTATCGTCATCGCGGTCGGCAACGACGCCTTGTTCGCGAAGCTCTGCGACGCGCTCGGGCGCAGCGAATGGGCACAGCAGGAACGGTTCGCTACCGTGCCGGCGCGCAATGAGCACCATGTCGCGCTCAAGGCCTGCCTGGAGGCGCGGCTCGCAGACGCGACGACTGCCGAGTGGGAGGCGGTCCTCGAGGCCGCCGGTGTTCCGCATGGCCCGATGAACAGCGTGCCGCAACTGCTCAGCAATCCGCATGTGCAGGCGCGCGGCATGATCCTCGATATCGGCATTGGCGACGGCAAGGCGCTGCAGGTGGCCGGCAACCCGGTCAAGATCGGGTCCGTGGATGCGCTGGCGGGGGTCAGGAATCCGCCGGTGCTGGACCAGGATCGTGAGCGGTTGCTGGCGGAGTTCATGGGCTGATGCTGCCTTGGCCGTTGGGGCGGCCCCGTGCCGCTACAGCAGGTTCACCGGAATCTTCAGGTACGACGTGCCGTTCGACTCGGTCGGCGGCAGCCTGCCGGCGCGGATATTGACCTGGATCGAGGGCAGCATCAGCGCCGGCATCGCCAGCGTGGCATCGCGCGCCTCGCGCACGGCCACGAAGGCATCCACATCGACGCCGTCCCGCACATGCACGTTGCTTGCCCGTTGCGCAGCGACGGTGGTGCAAGGTGTGTGCTCGCGCCCGGCCGGCGGGTAGTCATGACAGACATAGAGCCGCGTCCCGGGGGGCATCGCCAGCAGGCGGCGGATCGAGCGGTACAGCGTGCGGGCATCGCCGCCCGGGAAATCGCAGCGCGCCGTGCCGAGGTCCGGCATGAACAGCGTGTCACCGACGAAGACCGTGGACGGTCCACCCGCCGGATCGTCGATACAGAAGGCGATATCGGCCGGCGTATGCCCGGGCACGTGCAACACCGACGCTGACAGGAGGCCGATCCGGAAGGACTCGCCATCGCGGAACAGCTTGTGGAACTGCGAGCCGTCCACCGGCAGCCCGCCGTCATTAAAGATGCCGCGGAACACTTGCTGGACCTGCTTGATCCCGGCGCCGATGGCAATGGTGCCGCCGAGCCGCTGCTGCAGTAGCGGCGCGCCGGACAGGTGGTCGGCGTGGGCGTGGGTCTCCAGCAACCATTGCAAGGACAGGCCCCGGCCCCGGATTTCCGCGGCCAGCGCGTCGACGGGCGCACTGTCGGTGCGTCCCGACGCCATCTCGAAGCCAAGCACCGGATCGATCACTGCACAGGTACCCGCCCCGTCATCGACCAGGTAGGTGAAGGTCGAACTCCCGCGGTGCAGGAAGGAGGTGACAGAAATAGTCATAGGCAAGCGCCGTGTGTTTTATATAATGAAACATCTTTCATTCAACGAAATGATTATATGGAACATTCGGCGGAAGCGGTACTGGTGGGCCATCTCTGCGGCCTGCAACAACGGCCCATCGCGCAAGCCACGCGGGAGCGCCTTGCCCAGGCGATGCTGGATTGGTTCACGGCCGGATGGTCCGCCGCGGCCATGCCGCTGGCCGGCGCGATGCGTGATGTGGCCGAAGCGTGCAGCCCCGGGCCCGGCACCGCGCCGGTGTTCGGCGGCACCGCCCTGAACGCCCCAGCAGCGGCTTTTGCCAACGCCGCCATTGGGCACCTGCGCGAGATTGACGACGCACACCGCGCGGCGATGCTGCATCCAGGCGTCGTCTCGATCTCCCCGGTGCTTGCATTGGCCGCTGACTCGCGCATGAGCTATCGCCGTGTGGCGGATGCCGTCATCGCCGGCTACGAGGTGTCGTTGCGCGTGGGCGAGGCGCTCGGCACCCGGCATGCGGCGGGCTTCCATGCCACCGCTACCGCCGGCGCGGTAGGCGCGGCGGCTGCCGCGGGCGTAGCGCTGGGGCTTCCGGGTGCGCAGTTACACCATGCGCTCGGTATAGGCGCCACACAGGCCGCGGGCCTGTGGCAACTGGTCGACGATGGCGCCCACGAATCCAAGTCGCTGCATCCGGCCTTCGCGGTCCGCAACGGCCTGGCGGCCGCGTTCGCGGCGCGCGTCGGCTTGCCGGGCGCGCGCCAGTTCATGACGGGCAAGCGCGGCCTGTATGCGCTGCTCGCAGGCGACGGCCCGCTGCGCGCGCTCGACCAGGACCTGGATGCACCGGAGCGCCTCAATACCGCAACCATCAAGGCGTGGCCGTGCTGCGCGCAGCTGTTCACTCCGCTCGACGCCACGCGTGAGCTGATGGACCAACACGGCTTCACGCCGGAAGAGGTCGCTGCGGTCGAGGTGGTGATCTTTCCGCATGCGCTCAGGATCGCAGGGGTCGACTGGCCGGCAAAACCCGCGGAAACGGCATTCAGCTTGCGCTATGTGGTCGCCACGCTGCTGCGCAATGGCGCGGTCGGTATCGATGACATGGAAGCCCCCAAGCTGGACGACCCGGCCGTGCGCGAGCTGGCGGGCCGGATCCGCGTGTCGACGGACGAGGACTTCCAGCGAGTATTTCCGCAGAAGCGCCCATCACGCGTCACCATCCGGCTGCGCGATGGCCGCGAATTCAGCGCGCTGCGCGAACTGCGCCGTGGTGATCCCGAGGACCCTTTCGACTGGGAGCAATTGCAGGCCCGCATGCGGGCCATGGTGCCGTCGATGGACGACGCGCTGGCGCGCCACATCACCGACTGGTGCGCAGGGTTTGCCGATGCGGGGCGCGACGACGCCCCCGTTATGGTTGACCCGGTGCTGTTCGGCGCGAACCTGCGTTGAGGCCCCGCGGTGGTTACGGCAGCGCGGCGGGACTGGTGCGGAAGCCTTGCTGCGCCAGCTCGCGGCGCACCACCTCCACGGCCTTGAGCTGGGCTTCCTCGCTATGGCGCGACGCCAGGCCGATCACCACCAGCGAACCGAGGAAGGTGCCGTCGCCGTCGAACACCGGTACCGCCACCGATGCCATCTCCGGCACGCGCTCGGAGCGCGTCATCGCGTAGCCCTTCTCCGCGATGGTCTTTGCCTGCGGCGTCTTGCCCCCGGTGAAGGCGTTCAGCACATGGGCCGACGAGCCGCCATCGGCAAGGCGCAGGCGCGTCCCGACCTCCACATGGTGGCGGACTTCCTTTGATGTGTTCTCGCGGAACAGGCAGACGCGCTCGTCACCGCTGCGCACATAGAAGGCCACGGTCTCGCCGGTCTCGCGCATGGTGTTGTAAAGCACCGGCTGCATGCGCGTGCCCAGGTCGAAGGTGCTGCGATACAGCATGCCCATATGCAGCAGCGCCGGCCCCGGCGCGTAGGTGCCGCTCTCGAAGCGATGGATCATGCGCGCCCGCGTCAGCACGCCCAGCAGGCGCAGCAGGGTGGCCTTGTCCAGGCCGGTGCACTCCGCCAGCTCGCGAAGCGACATGCGCAGGCGCTGCTCGTTGAAGCATTCAAGGATGGCGATGCCGCGTTCCAGTACGCCTGCCGGCGGCGTGGGCGCGGCGGGTGTCGTATCGGCCTCGCCCTGCGCGGCAGAAGTGATGTCGTGGTCTTCGCTTTCGGTGGCCAGGGTCCGCCTGGCGCGCGGGGTCTTAATCTTTGCTGGCATGTTCGGCGCGAACGCGATTCAGATGCGTGCGGGGAATCCCCCGGTTGACACGCGGTTCCTCAAGTGTCTATAGTTTTAGCTATTAAAACACATTTCATTCAATGAAACAAGGTGAACGGCTAGCGAGAGGGAATGAAGTCCCTTCTGCGCTGCTCACCGAGTCGCCAGGGCGGGGTACCGCCGCACAGGATGGAGGCGTGGCGTCAATGCAAGGTGGCAGCAACCCGTTTCTCGCAACCCTCGCCGGCATCGTCGGCGAGATCCATGTTCTCACGGACGATGCCGACACGGCGCGCTACGTTGCCGACTGGCGTCGCACCTATCCCGGCGCGGCGCGCGCGGTGGTGCGCCCCGGATCGACCGGCGAGGTCGCCCGCGTTGTCGCCGCATGCGCCGCGCACGGCGTCGCCGTGGTGCCGCAGGGCGGCAATACCGGGCTGGTCGGCGGCTCCACGCCGGACGCGTCGCGCAGCGAGGTGGTCCTCAGCCTCGGCCGGATGGCCGCGATCCGCCGCATCGACCCGCTCGACAACACCATCACGCTTGAGGCGGGGTGCACCGTGCTGGCCGCACAGCAGGCCGCCGCGGAGCAGAACCGGCTGTTTGCCCTGTCGCTGGCTTCGGAAGGCAGTGCCACCATCGGCGGCGTGCTCTCGACCAACGCCGGCGGCGAGCAGGTGCTGCGCTATGGCAATACCCGCGACCTCGCGCTCGGGCTGGAAGTGGTGCTGGCGGACGGACGCGTGCTCGACGCACTGGGTGGCCTGCGCAAGGACAACACCGGCTACGACCTGAAGCACCTGTTTATCGGCAGCGAAGGCACGCTCGGCGTGGTTACCACCGCCACCTTCAAGCTGTTCTCGATGCCGCGCTCGGTCGTGACCGGCTGGATGGCCGTGCGCGACCCGCAGGCGGCGGTCGAGATGCTGAGCCGGCTGACCGATGCCGTCGGCGAGCGCGTGACGGCCTTTGAACTGCTGGGGCGCGGAGCGCTGTCGCAGGTGCTCTCGCATCCGCTGGCCGGCATGCGCGATCCGCTCGCGGGCGAGTATCCGTGGGCGGTGCTGTTCGATGTCTCCGAAGCCTCGGCGCAACTCGATCCGCGCGCCGCGGTGGAGGCGGTACTGGCGGACGCGATCGACGCCGGCCTGGTCGCGGACGCGGTAATTGCCGAATCGGCACGGCAGGCCCATGAACTATGGGCGCTGCGCGACCATGTGCCGGAGGCGCAGCGGCTGCACGGCCCCTCGATCAAGCACGACATCTCGGTGGCAATCTCGCGCATCCCGGACTTTATCGAACAAGCGGGCGCGGCGCTGGAGCAACGGATGCCCGGCATCCAGGTGGTGTGCTTCGGCCACGTGGGCGACGGCAACCTGCACTACAACCAGAGCAAGCCCGCCGGCATGAGCGACGAAGCCTTCCGTGCGCGCGAAGACGAGATCCACGACGTGGTCCACGCCGTGACCGCGCGCTTGAACGGCTCGATCTCCGCCGAGCATGGCATCGGCCGGCTCAAGCAGTCCGCATTCCTGCAATACAAGTCCCCCGTGGCGCTGGACCTGATGGCCGGCATCAAGCGGGCACTGGATCCCGCCAACCTGTTCAACCCGGGCCGCGTGCTGCCGCGCGACCTGGTCGACCCGACTTCCCCTTCATTGCGCTAGGAACCACGTTCATGCCCATTTCCGTCTTCGATATGCAATCGCTCCAGCACCTGTGGAGCACCGATGAACTGCGCGCGGTCTTCTCCGAGGAAAGCCGCGTGCAGAAGTGGCTGGACTTCGAGGCCGCGCTGGCCACGGCCCAGGCCGAACTCGGCATCATCCCCGAGGCCGCCGCGCTCGATATTGCCGCCCAGGCCAGGGTGGAGAACATCGATTTCGCCGCGATGTCGGCGGAAATCCGCCGCATCAAGCATTCGCTGGTGCCCGCGCTCAAGCAGCTGCAGGCCCGTTGCGCCCCGCAGAACGGCGAGTGGGTGCACTACGGCGCCACCACGCAGGACGTGGTCGACACCGGCGTGGCCCTGCAGCTCAAGGACTTCCACGCCATCGTCCTGCGCGACATGAAGGCGGTCGGCAACGAGCTGGCGCGCCTTGCTGCCGCCCACCGCGATACGCCGATGGCCGGACGCACCCACGGTGTGCAGGCGCTGCCGATCACCTTCGGCCACAAGTGCGCGATCTGGCTCGACGAACTCGGCCGCCACCAGCAGCGCCTGGCCGAATGCGCGCCGCGCGTGCTGGTCGGCATGGTCGCCGGCGCGGTCGGCAGCCAGGCCTCGCTCGGGCCGCAGGCCGCCGAGGTCGAGCGCCGCACGCTGTCGAAGCTCGGGCTCGGCACGCCGGATATCAGCTGGGCACCTGCGCGCGACCGCTTTACCGAATACGCGCTGCTGCTGGCCATGATCGGCTCGACGCTGTCGAAGATCGGCAACGAGCTGTTCAACATGCAGCGCAACGAGTTCGCCGAAGTGGAGGAAGCTTTCTCCGCTGGCAAGCTCGGTTCGTCGACCATGCCGCACAAGCGCAATCCCACCTCGGCAGAGAACCTCGCCGGACTGTCGCGCCCGCTGCGCTACAACGCGGCCATGATGCTGGAGGGCATGGTGCAGGAGGGCGAGCGCGACGGCATCGCCTGGAAGATGGAGTGGAAGGCCTTGCCGGAATGCTGCCTGATCGCCGGCGCGATGCTGTTCCAGGCGAAGAACCTGCTGGCGGGCCTGCGCGTGGATGCGCCCAACATGGCGACCAACCTCGACCGCATGCGCGGCTACCTGCTGTCCGAACACGTGATGCTGGAACTGGGCAACCGCGTCGGCAAGCAGACCGCGCACGAGTGGATCTACGAGGCCTCGATGCATGGCATCAGCAACAAGCTGGACTTTGCCACGGCGATGCGCAGCCATGAGCGCCTGGCAGGTGAACTCGGCGAAGACGAGATCCGGCGCCTGACCGATCCCGCCGGGTATCTCGGCCAGTGCGGTGAGTCGGTGGACCGGGTGCTGGCGCAGCAAAGAGACGCGTGGCTGGGCCGCTGAGCCACTGATTCCGCCATAAAAACTACGGAGACAAGATCATGAAGACGTCCCTGAGTGGAACGAGGCCACTACGCCGCGTGGCGGCGACGCTGGCGCTGCTGGTGGTTGCCGCGTTCAGCCATGCTGCGCAGGCCGCGTATCCGGAACAGCCGATCAAACTGGTGGTGGGCTTTCCGCCCGGCGGCGGCGGCGACCTCTATGGCCGCCTGATCGCCAGCGAGATGAGCAAGACGCTCGGCCAGACTGTGGTGGTGGAGAACCGTGCGGGCGCGGGCGGCAATATCGCGGCCGACGTGGTCGCGAAGTCGAAGCCTGACGGCTATACGCTGCTGCTGGCGATGAGCGGCAACCTGGCTGTGTCACCGGCGCTCAAGCCCGCCTCGCTGCCCTACAAGCCGGGCGATTTCGCGCCGATCGGGCTGATCCTGGAAGCGCCCCATGGCCTGTTCGTGGCGAGCAATTCCAAATACACCGACGGCAAGGCGGTGCTGAACGCGGCGAAGACGCACAAGCTTTCCTTCGCCTCGACCGGCACGGGCGGCGCCGCCCATATCGGCATGGAGATGATCAGGCAGCGCGCCGGCGTAGACATGCTGCATGTACCCTACAAGGGCTCGGGCCCGGCCATCACCGACCTGATCGGCGGGCAGGTGGACATGTTCTTTGCCACGGCGTCGCCGCTGATGGGCCAGGTCCGGCAAGGCCAGTTGCGCGTGCTGGCGCTGACGGGCGCGCAACGCAGCCCGGCGCTGCCGAACGTGCCCACCTTCAGGGAGCTGGGCGTGGATGTGGTTGTCACGCAGTGGTATGGCCTGGTGGCGCCGGCCGGCACGCCCAAGGACGTGCTGGCCAAGCTCTCCGAGCACCTGTCCCGTGCGCTCGCCCAGCCCGAGGTCCGCGACGCGATCCGCAAGGACGCAGCCATGGAGCGCAACCTGCCGCTGGACAAGTTCGGGCGCTACATCGCCGAGGATATTGCCCGCTACAAGAGCGCCGCCACGCCGGAACTGCTTTCGCAGATCGCACAGTAAGGGAACGCGATGAAGAAAATCTACGACACCCTGATGCCGGTCGATGCGCTGGCCAGCGCGCTCGACGGCGCAAGGCTCCGCGAACTGGTGGTGCTGGACTGCAGCTTCGAGCTGACCGACCCGCAGGCCGGCCGCGCCGCCTACGATGCCGCGCATATCCCCGGGGCCTGCTACGTGCATCTGGAAGACACACTCAGCGCCGCCAAGACCGGCAGTAACGGCAGGCATCCGCTGCCTGACCGCGACAGCTTTGTGCGGGCGATGGCCACACTCGGTATCGATGACGACACCCAGGTGGTGGCTTATGACAACGCCGGTGGCATGTACGCGGCGCGCCTGTGGTGGATGCTGCGCTGGATCGGGCATCGTGCCGCGGCCGTGCTCGACGGCGGCATCGCCGGGTGGAGGGCCGCGGACCTGCCCGTTACCGGCGAGGCGCCACCTCCGGCCACGGCCGGCAATCTTGCGCTGCATCCCTCGCTGGTCACGACCGTGGACTACGACATGCTGTGCGCCAACCTGGAAAGCGGTGAGCGGCTGGTCATCGATGCGCGCGCGCCCGACCGCTTCCGCGGCGAGAACGAGACCATGGACCCGGTCGGCGGCCATATCCCCGGCGCTCGCAACCGGCTGTTCCGCGACAACCTCGGCGCCGATGGCCGCTTCAAGCCGCCCGCCATGCTGCGCGCCGAATTCGAGGCGCTGGCCGGCGGGCGCGCGCCAATCGAACTGGTGAGCCAGTGCGGCTCAGGCGTGACCGCCTGCCACAACCTGCTGGCCATGGAAATCGCTGGCCTGTCCGGTGCGGCGCTCTACCCGGGCTCGTGGAGCGAGTGGTGCGCGCAGCCCGGCGCGCGTATCGCGACCGGCGCCGCCGCCTGACTTCAGCAGTCTCCCTGACCCCATGACCGCAGACACCCAATCCAGCCCCTCCCCCGCGATGCGCCCGCACAGCGCCCACTGGGGCGTCTTCTCGGCGCTCTGGCAGGACGATGTGCTGACCGTTCGCCCGCATCCGGGCGACCCCGACCCCAATCCGCTGATCGACAACTTCACCAACGCCCTGCGCCATCCGGTGCGCGTCACCACGCCGATGGTCAGGCGCGGATGGCTGGAGGATGGCCCCGGGCCGGATGCGCGCCGCGGCCAGGATACGTTCGTGGCGATGCCGTGGGCCGAAGTGGTGGACCGCCTCGCCGCGGAACTGCAGCGCGTCAAAGACCAGTTCGGCGCGGAAGCGGTGTTCGGCGGCTCCTATGGCTGGTCGAGCGCCGGGCGCTTCCACCATGCGCAGAGCCAGGTCCACCGCTTCCTGAACACCTCGCTGGGCGGCTACGTGCGCTCGGTCAACAGCTACAGCGCGGGCGCGTCGGCGGTGATCCTGCCGCATATCCTGGGCAGCATGGACGAAGTCGCGCGGCGCAACGTGACCTGGGAGCAGATCGTCGCGCATACCGATGTGGTGCTCGCCTTCGGCGGCATGGCGCTGAAGAACTCGCGCGTCGCCAGCGGCGGCATCAGCCGGCATATCGAACGCGAATCGATGCAGGCCGCGGCGGCGCGCGGTTGCCGCTTTGTCTCGGTGAGCCCGCTGCGCACGGACTTCCCCGAAGAGGCGAAGGCGCAATGGCTGGCCGCGATCCCGGGCACCGATACGGCGCTGATGCTGGGCCTGCTGCACGAACTGGTCACGCACGGCTGGCATGACCGGGCCTTCCTCGACCAGTATTGCGACGGCTGGCCCGAGTTCGAGGACTACCTGATGGGTCGCAGCGACGGCACGCCGAAGTCTGCGGCATGGGCTGCGGCGATCTGCGGCCTGTCGGCAGGCACGATTGCCGAGCTGGCCGCCTCGCTGCCCGGCAAGCGTGTACTGGTGGTCGTGGCCCACTCGTTGCAACGCGCCGAACACGGCGAGCAACCGGTGTGGATGGCCGCGGTGCTCGCCGCCGCGCTGGGCCAGATCGGCTTGCCCGGCGGGGGCTACAACTACGCGCTCGGCACGCTTGCGCATTACGGCAAACGCATGAACGCCGTGCCGGTGGCGGCGTTGCCGCAGGGCACCAACGGCGTCAAGCCGTTTATCCCGGTGGCGCGCATCGCGGACATGCTGCTCCATCCCGGCGCAGCCTTCGACTACAACGGCGCGCGCCGCACGTATCCGCATATCCGCCTGGCCTACTGGGCGGGTGGCAATCCTTTCCACCACCACCAGGATCTCAACCGGCTGCGCGAGGCCTTCCGGCGGCTCGATACCTTCGTCGTCCACGAGATCGGCTGGACCGCCACCGCCCGGCACGCCGACATCGTGCTGCCGTGCACGCTGACGCTGGAGCGCGAGGACATCGGCGCCGCGCCGACCGACCCGCTGATGGTCGCGATGCACCGCATCGCCGAGCCACATGGGCTGGCGCGCGACGACTACGACATCTTCGCCGACCTGGCCGAACGCCTCGGCACCCGCGAGGCGTTTACGGAAGGCCGCACCAGCCGCGAATGGCTGCGCCACCTGTTCGAGCGCACCCGGCTGGCGCTGCTCGAGCGCGGCCTGGAAGCGCCGGATTTCGATACCTTCTGGGAGCGCGGCGAACTGATGCTGCCGCAGCAGGACGACGACGGCGGCATCCTGCGCGCCTTCCGCGACGATCCCGCCAGCCACCCGTTGCCGACGCCCAGCGGCAAGGTACAGATCACGTCCCCGACCATTGCCGGCTTCGGCTACGCGGATTGCCCCGGCCATCCGGCGTGGCTGCCGCCCACCGACGGCCCGACCCGCGACTACCCGCTGACGCTTATTGCCAACCAGCCCGCCACGCGCCTGCACAGCCAGCTGGACTTTGGCGCGCACAGCGTCAGCGAGAAACGCAGGGATCGCGAAGTCTGCACGCTGCATCCAGCCGATGCGGCCGCGCGTGGCATCGGCGAAGGGGACATCGTCCGCTTGTTCAATGACCGTGGCGCCTGTCTTGCCTGCGCATCGCTGTCCGATGCCGTGATGCCGGGAGCCATCCGCTTGCCCACCGGTGCCTGGTATGACCCGGCCGTGGACGCCAGTGGCCGGCCGTTTTGTACTCATGGCAATCCCAATGTGCTGACGCGGGACCGGGGCACCTCGTCGCTGGCACAGGGCTGTGCCGGCCAGCTGACGGCGGTCGAAGTCGAGCGCTTCGAGGGCGTGCCGCCGCCGATGCGGGCGTTCGAGGCGCCGTAGTCGCGTGACCAGCTTTCGGATAATTCGCCCGGGGCTTAACTGATATAAAAGCTGCAAATCTCCGGGTGAGCTCATGGATATTTGCGGACTTTCGGTGCGATAGATCAGGCCCTTCGGCTGGAAGGCAAGGATGTAGCAAACTGGCGGTAATGCCGTTAAGTTAAGCCCCGTCGTTCCATGCGAATACCCATTGCTTGCATCGCTCGCCCTTCCAGCAGGGTTGCGGTCCCCGCTTGGCGGTGGTTTTCATTTGGTCGTTGTTGGGGGCTCGCGCTAAGGTTTTGGCATCCTGGGTCGATGATTGAGGGCTCGCGTTGCTGGTGACATGTTGTCGTTGTTTGAACCGCTGGGTTCCGCCCTCCTGGGCGGGTCCCTTTTTGTCCGAGCGACAAAAAGGAACCAAAAAGCGCGTCGCCTGAGCGGCTGGCTATCAAGGAGACGCTTCTGGTGGTATGGGCGGCGTTGGTTTCCGTGAGGCGGGGTCGCGGTTCGACCCTGCTACGCCAGGTGAGTCAGTGACGGTGCCTGCGTCGACCGGCTTTTGAACGATCCCCATGCAGGGCGTAGGCCGCCTGCTGATCACCGTCTCGCATCAACGCCTTCGGCTGCGCTACGCGCGGCGCCCAATGGTGGCAGACCCACCGACTGCGTTCTACTCCGCGATTGTTCTTGAGCCCGTGACCGGCGTCGTCGCTGTGCGAGCGCAGCGACGCACTTCCCGGCACCGGCGCCTCGCCACAGATCATGAGCCGCGCGCAGCGCAGCCGAAGGCGTTGACGCGATGCCCCTGTTAGGAGGCGGCCTACGCCCGGCATGGGGATCGTTCAAAAGTGGGCCTTCGCAAGGCACTGTCACTCACTCACCTCGCGTAGCAGGCTCGAACGGCTGACCCCATAAAAACGGAAATCACCGCCGCCCGAACCACCAACGCCGCCTCCTTGATAAAGGCCAGCCGCAGGCGACGCGCTTTTTGGTTCCTTTTTGTCGCTCGGACAAAAAGGGACCCGCCCAGGAGGGCGGAACCCAGCGGTTCAACAGCGACAACATGTCACCAGCAACGCGAGCCGTCGAGCAGCGACCAGATGCATGCCGCAGCCACAGCCCCCACTCCTCTCCCTCCCCCTCTTCAGGGAAAACGAATGTTGACAATCACAAACCAGTGATCTACAACATCGTCTACACATGCATACGATTTTGTAGACAATTTAGTAGACAACACAACATCCTCCCCTCCGGCGAACAAAAGAGCCCCCCAGGCCGCACGTCGCCCATCGTCAAGCCAACCATCTGCCAGGAGACTCCAGATGCTGCAATCGACCGCAACACCCGCCGACGCCCCCGACGTGCAGGCCGGCCATGCCCCCCACGGCAACGCCCTGATCAAACCCACCTACGACGACCGCCTCACCAACGAAGACCTCGCCCCGCTGCGCAAGCAAACCTGGGGCACCTACAACATCTTCGCCTTCTGGATGTCCGACGTGCACAGCGTAGGCGGCTACATCACCGCCGGCAGCCTGTTCGCCCTGGGCCTGTCCAGCTGGCAGGTGCTGGTATCCCTGCTGGTCGGCATCCTGATCGTCCAGTTCTTCTGCAACCTGGTAGCCAAACCCAGCCAGGTGACCGGCACACCCTATCCGGTGATCTGCCGCGCCTCGTTCGGCGTGCTCGGCGCCAATATCCCCGCGATAATCCGCGGCCTGATCGCAGTGGCCTGGTACGGCATCCAGACCTACCTCGCCTCCAGCGCCTTCCTGGTGCTCGCACTGCACTTCTTCCCGGCACTGGCGCCATATGCCGACGTCAAGCTGCACGGCTTCGCCGGCCTGTCCACCCTTGGCTGGGCCGCGTTCATGGTGCTATGGGTCCTCCAGGCCCTGGTGTTCTGGACCGGCATGGAAACCATCCGTAAATTCATCGACTGGGCCGGCCCCGCCGTGTACGTAGTGATGATCGCGCTGGCGATCTGGCTGGTGAACAAGGCCGGCTGGGAGAACGTCAATTTCACCCTGAGCTTCATCAAGTACACCGGCTGGGAAGCCGTGCCCGTGATGCTGAGCGCGATCGCGCTGGTGGTGTCGTACTTCTCCGGCCCGATGCTGAACTTCGGCGACTTCTCGCGCTATGCCAAGGACTTCAAGTCGGTCAAGCGCGGCAACTTCTGGGGCCTGCCGGTCAACTTCCTCGGCTTCTCGCTGCTGACCGTGATCACGACGTCCGCCACGCTGCCGGTGTTCGGCAAGCTGATCACCGACCCGGTCGAAACCGTCAGCCATATCGACAGCACCTTCGCCATGCTGCTCGGCGCGTTCACCTTCATGACCGCCACCATCGGCATCAATATCGTCGCCAACTTCGTCTCGCCGGCGTTCGACTTCTCCAACGTCGCGCCCAAGCACATCAGCTGGCGCACCGGCGGCATGATCGCCGCGGTGGCGTCGATCTTCATCACGCCATGGAACCTGTACAACAACCCCGCCGTGATCCACTACACGCTGGACGTGCTGGGCGCCTTTATCGGCCCGCTGTTCGGCATCCTGATCGCCGACTACTACCTGGTGCGCCGCCAGCACGTGGAGGTCGATGACCTCTACACGCTGAGCCCGCACGGCCGCTACTGGTACCGCAATGGCTTCAACCCGGCGGCGGTGGCCACCATGATCCCCGCGGCAATCATCCCGATCCTGTGCGTGGTGGTGCCCGCCTGGCAGGCGGCCGCCAACTACAGCTGGTTTATCGGCATGGGCATCGCGCTGGTGCTGTACCGGCAGCTGGCCCCGCGCATGATGCCGGCCCACTTCGGCAGCCGTGCCGCCGGCCAGGCCTGATCCCGACGGACCCATCCTTTCGACTGCAATTTCCAGAGCCGCGCCCATGAAGCTGAAGATCATCAACCCCAATACCACCCAGACCATGACCGAGAAGATCGGCCAGTGCGCCATTGCCGTGGCGGCGCCGGGGACGCGCATCAGCGCGGTCAGCCCGCGCATGGGCCCGGCTTCTATCGAAAGCCATTATGACGAGGCGCTGTCGGTGCCCGGCATCCTCGACGAGATCCTGGCCGGCGAGCAGGAAAGCGTGGACGGCTACGTCATCGCCTGCTTCGGCGATCCGGGGCTGTACGCGGCGCGCGAAGTGGCGCGCGGCCCGGTGATCGGCATCGCCGAGGCAGCGATGCATATGGCCAGCATGGTCGGCAGCAGCTTCAGCGTGGTGACCACGCTGGCACGCACCTGCAATATCGCCTGGCACCTGGCCGAGCGCTACGGCATGGCGCGCTTCTGCAAAAACGTGCGCGCCTGCGACCTGCCGGTGCTGGAACTCGAGCGCCCCGGCTCCGACGCGCGCCGCATCATCACCGAGGCCTGCCGGCGCGCGCTGGTGGAAGACCGCAGCGAATGCATCGTGCTCGGCTGCGCCGGCATGACCGACCTGTGCGACGAGATCGCCGACGCCATCGGCGCGCCGGTGATCGACGGCGTGGTGTGCGCGGTCAAGATGGCCGAGGCGATGGTCTCGGTGCGGCTGGCCACCAGCAAGCGCGGTGACTGGGCGCGGCCGCTGCCCAAGGCGTATGCCGGCATGCTGGCGCCCTATGCGCTGAACTGACTTTTTTCATCGAACCCTCTTTCTACACAAGCAATATGCTCCAGCCACGCTACCCACGCGACTTGATTGGTTATGGCGCGCAACCGCCACACGCCCGCTGGCCAGGCGGCGCGCGCATCGCCGTGCAGTTTGTCCTCAACTACGAAGAAGGCGGCGAGAACTGCGTGCTGCACGGCGACGCCGCCTCCGAGCAGTTCCTCTCCGAGATCGTCGGCGCCGCGGCCTACCCCGACCGCCATATGAGCATGGAGGGCATCTACGAATACGGCTCGCGCGCCGGCGTCTGGCGCATCCTGCGCGAGTTCGAGCAGCGCGGCCTGCCGCTGACGATCTTCGGCGTGTCGATGGCGCTGCAGCGCCATCCGGAGCTGACGCGCGCCTTCGTCGAACTGGGCCACGAGATCGCCTGCCACGGCTGGCGCTGGATCCACTACCAGGGCATCGACGAAGCCACCGAGCGCGAACATATGCGCATCGGCATGCAGATCATCAAGGAGCTGACGGGCGAGCTGCCGCTGGGCTGGTACACCGGCCGCGACAGCCCCAACACGCGCCGCCTGGTGGTCGAGCACGGCGGCTTGCTGTACGACTCCGACTACTACGGCGACGACCTGCCCTTCTGGACCGAGGTCGAAGTCACCGGCGGCGAGAAGAAGCCGCACCTGGTGGTGCCGTACACGCTGGACTCCAACGACATGCGCTTCGCCACGCCGCAGGGGTTCAATACCGGCGAGCAGTTCTTCCAGTACCTGAAGGATGCGTTCGACGTGCTGTACGAAGAAGGCGATCCCAACGGGCTGGACAGCCCCAAGATGCTGTCGATCGGCATGCACTGCCGGCTGCTCGGCCGCCCGGGCCGCTTCCGCGCGCTGCAGCGATTCCTCGACTATGTGCAGGGACATGACAAGGCGTGGATCTGCCGCCGTGTCGACATCGCGCGGCACTGGGCACAGGTGCATCCGTTCCAGCCCCCGAGCCATGCGGATACCGTCGGCAAACTACGCGAGGAAGCCGCCACGGCCTGATGACGCCGTCCGCGTCGCCATATTTGTGTACGATATAGCCGAATTTCGTCGCCAGTTCCGGCGACAGGCTGAATGTCCGTACCCTGATATGGCAACCACATCGAAGAAGGCGGCGCCCGGCGCGGCGGCAAAAACGCCGCGCCGGCCCACACCCAAAGTCGCACCCAAGCCCGCACTGAAGGCTGCGCCGGAGGAATCGGCCGGTGCCGAATCTGCGGCCAGCGAGGCTTCCGCCACCGAGGCGATCTACCTGGGCCTGCTCACCGCCATCATGGAGCACCGCCTGCTGGCGGGCACCAAGCTGGTGGAAGAACGCCTGTGCGAAGTCACCGGCGCCAGCCGCGCCCGCATCCGGCAGGTGTTCGCGCGCCTGGCGCACGAGAAGCTGGTCACGCTGGTGCCCAACCGCGGCGCCTTTGTCTCCAGCCCCACGGTCGACGAAGCGCGCGAAGTGTTCCAGGCGCGCCGCGTGGTCGAGCCCGCGCTGGCGGCCGAGCTGGCGCAGCGCGCCACGCCCGCCAAGGTGCGCAGCCTGCGCCGCCATGCGATGGAAGAAGACAACGCGCGCGGCCGCGGCGACCGCGCCGCGATGATCCGGCTGTCCGGCGAATTCCATATCCTGCTGGCCGATATGGCCGGCAACGCTATCCTGGAAAAGCTGATCCGCGAGATGGTGTCGCTGACCTGTCTGATCATCACGCTGTACGACCGCCCCGGCGCACCCGCCTGCGCCGAGCACGAGCACCGGCAACTGATCGACGCCATCGAGCAGCGCGACGCCGCACGTGCCAGCGCGCTGATGGCCGAGCACCTGGAACATATCGAAGCCTCGCTCGACCTGAGCATGCCCGACAGCGGCGCGCCGGACTTCTACAGCATTTTCAGCAAGGGCTGAACGGCCGCGGACGGCGCGCCATTGCACTCCTCGCGCCGGCGCCTAGACTGCATACACCACGCGCCGAAGGGAGGTGTGCCATGGCTGCCACTGACGATCCCGCCGCAACGCAGCGGCCGCCGCTGGCCTTCGAGCGCTTTACGCCGACGCGGCCGGCGAGTCCCACTTCGGCCCGGTCGCGATAGGCATCACCGAGCGGCTGTTCGCGCCGCCCGCGCGCGCGTTCTGGGTGTCGCCGCTGGCCGACGCCGCACGGCAGGGCTTCCTGCTGGTGCCGGCCGGCTGGGTTGGCGAGTTGCACCCGTCGCCGCTGCGCATGTGGATCTTCCTGCTGGGCGGTGCGATGGAATTCGCCGCCAGCGACGGAGAGCGCCGGCACTTGTCGGCGGGCAGTGCGCTGCTGCTGGAAGACACCACCGGGAGAGGCCATTGCAGCAAGGTCGTCGGCGCTGGCAACGCCACGCTCGCGGTAGTGCAACTGCCGGATGTTTCCGCCTGAGCCACAACATCATCAGCAAGGGCTGGTCCGGACTAGACTGCATCCCAGGCCACCGCCAACCGGAGACGAGCCATGGATCCTGCCGACCCTGCCGCCCCACCGGCCACCCCTGCGCCGCAAATAGTGCCCAGCGGCTATCGCCAGGGCATCATCACCGCCATCACGGTGCTGCTGGGTTTCTCGCTGGCGTTCTGGCGCTTCTGGGGCTTCGAGAGCCCGGGCCACTGGAACCTGCGCGCGCTGTTCGCGGCCGTATCGCTGCTGGCCGCGGTATCGCTGCAGATCGTCGCGCTGTTCCGCGCGCTGCGCATCGAGGACGACGCCGTGGACGAATACCGCAAGACGGTGCGCTGGTTTATCGCCTCGGCCGTGGCGCTGCTGGTCGGGCTGGGCGTGGCGATGATCGATGCGGCGCTCAGCCCGTAGGCCGCCCGGCGCTCACGCGACGCGGCCGGGAAACGTGCCTGCACCCGCGCCTGGCTGGCGTTGCAGGTAGCGGACCTGCAGCACGGCGCCCACCAGGAACACCAGGAACAACACGCCGACGATCGCCTTCAGCTCCGGCGCTTCCGCATTGGCAAATACCGGATTGCCGACGGGCAACCGCGTGCCGGTCTCTGTCAGGCCCGGGATGAAGTGGAAGAACACCGTCAGCGAAAGCGCCACCACCTCGATATAGCGGCTCACGCGCCCGAACGAGCCGCGCGCCGCATAGGCCGCCACGGCCAGCACCAGCAGCGTGACGATGCCGAGCACGTGCGCCTTGCTGACGCCGCCATGCCTGAAGATACCAAAGCCCGTGAGGCAGCTCAGCGTGGTGCCGATGACGTAGCTGAAGCCCAGCGCGGAGCGCACGCGGATCACGCCGGTGCGCCACAACGACACCAGGCCGCAGGCCAGTGCTGCGATGCTGATCAGGGTATGGACAATGCCAAGCTGCGTAAGTCCGAGCATGATGATGCCTCCGGGCGGGGTGGCTTGCGATGGTTCGGGCAAGGCGTGGCGGCTCGCGGCGTGAACGGTATGCGCCGATGGTGGCGGGCCGCAGCGGGAAAGCTTCATGTAAGGCCATGCCCGACGGAAATGCAAGCATGGCAACGGCCCTTTCCGACCCGGCATGTGGCCTGCGCTGCAACGGTGCAGCTCCGGGCTTGCGCACGACGCCGGCGCCCGTTGCCAGTCCCAATATCAGTGCATCCGTGCACCGGCGCTTGCAGGATGCGCCACGGCTTGGCGCGCGCCCGATGCCTGAGCCATGCCGCGCCGACGCGTCCCCTGCATCCGGCGCAGCATGGCCGCGGCGCCAGCTTCGATCACCACACACAACACAAGGTAGAGCAGCGCCACGGCGGCGAACACTTCGGCCGCATAACCCATGCTGCGCCCGTTGACCTGCGTGGCCAGCGTCGACAGTTCGCTGACGCCGACGATATAGGCCAGGGAAGTGTCCTTGGTCAGCGCCACCCAGGTATTGGCCAGCGACGGCAACATCGCGCGCAGCGCCTGCGGCAGCACCACATGCCACAGCGCCTGCGCGCGCGACATGCCGAGCGCCAGTGCCGCCTGCCGCTGTCCGGCACCGATGGCGGCGATGCCGGCGTGCAGGCTCTGCGCGATAAACGCGGCGCCCACCAGCGCGAGCGCCAGCACCACGGTCAGCACTTCGCTGACCTGCACCCCGGCCAGCATCGGCAGCAGGAAATATGTCCAGAAGATCAGCATCAGCACCGGCACCGCACGCAGCAGTGCCATCACGGCGCGCAGCGCGCGCGAGACGGCAGGCGGCGCGAGTTCAAGCAGCAACGCCAGCGCAATGCCCAGCACCGTGGCGCCCGCGCAAGCGAGTGCCGACATCCACAGCGTCAGCGCGGCGCCGGCCAGCGGACCGTCCGGGAAGGCGCCCTTGAGCAGGTACGGCAGCTGGCCGAGCACCAGCGCCACGCCAGCGGGCAGGCTGGCAAGCGCATCAGGCATGGCGCGCTCCGGTCCACCCGATGCGCTTTAGCAACGGCGGCGCGGCCGCCTGCAGCGACAGGATCAGCGCGGCATAGAGCAGCGTGGCGATGCCGAAGGCCTGGAACGCCATCAGCGTATCGGTCTCGACCTGCCGCATCGCATAGGACAGCTCGGCAAAGCCGATTGCCATCGCCAGCGAGGTGTTCTTGATGGTCTGGCAGAACTGTCCAACCATCGGCCGCGCCGCGATGCGCAGCGCCTGCGGCAGCACGACGCGCCACCATGCGGCACGTGGCGCAAAGCCCAGTGCGAGCGCCGCAACGAACTGACCGCGCGGCACCGCCGCGATACCGGCTTCGAGTTCCTGCGCATAGAAAGCGCTGGCGTACAGGGCGATGCCGAACACGCTGGCCAGCGCTTCGAGCGACGGCGCCGGTATCGTCATCACGCCGAGCTCAATGCCGCGCCAGTCCGAGATCGCGCCGATGGCCGCATCGCCCAGCAACTGCGCCGCGCCGAAATACCAGAAGAACAGCTGCACCAGCAGCGGCGTCTTGCGCAGCAGCCCGATCGCCGCACCGGCGGCGCTGCGCAACGGGCGCCACGGCACGCGGCGCAGCGCCAGCCAGGCGGCGGCCAGCGCGCAGCCGAGCGCGAACACCGCCAGCGACAACGCCACGGTCATGGCGAAGCCGCCGAGCAGCCAGTGCAGGTATTGGGCCGGCAGGGACTGCCAGAGGATTGAAGCCATGCGTCAGGCGGCCAGTCGCGGCCGAATTACTTGACCGTGCTGCCGATGGTGAAGTCGCGCGCCAGCGGCGCCTGGCTCTTCGGGCCGAAGTACTTGTCGTAGATGCGCGCGGCCGCGCCGCTCTTTTCCAGGTCCAGCAGGATCTGGTCGATGGCGGCCTGCAGGCGCTCCTCGCTCTTGGGCAAGCCCACGCCCATGTACTCGCGCGTCAGCGTGAAGGGCGAGATCTCGAACTGGTCGCGGTTGGGCAGCGTCGCCAGCAGCGCGCCGAGCTTGGCGCCGTCCTGCGCAAAAGCCTGGATCGCGCCGGTGCGCAACGCCTGCAGGGCCAGCGGCGAATCGTCATAGGCGATCACGCGCGCGTCAGGGTAGCGCTGGCGCAGCGTGGTCTCCTGCGTGGTGCCCTTGTCCACGCCCAGGCGCCACGCCTTCAGGTCATCCGGCTGGCGCAGCGCGCCCTTCTTCGCGATGAACTGCAGCCCGCTGGCGAAGTACGGCGTGGAAAAGCCAATCTGCTGGCGGCGCTCGTCGGTGATGGTGAAATTGGCCGCGACGATATCCACCTTCTGCGAGGCCAGCAGCGCAATGCGGTTGGCCGGGTTAGTGGCACGGAACTCCGCCTTGACGCCGAGGCGGCTGGCGATCTCGTTGGCGTAGTCGACATCGAGGCCCGCCGGTGCGTGCGTCTTCGGGTCGACGAAGCCGAACGGCGGGTTGGCGTCGAAGACGCCCACGCGCAGCACGCCGGCCTTGCGGATATCGTCGAGGCGGTCGGCCAGTGCGCTGCCCGAAGCGATCAGGGCAACACTGGCGACGATGGCCGTACGCAGCAGAATGGAACGGAAGGACATGAAAGGCACTCGCTGAAGTCTGGATGGGCAGACGATAGCGGTGTGCGGCGGCATCAGGAACGAATGCTTTCGCAGATGGATATGCCGCCATGTCTGGCGGCATCATGCGTCTCAGGTGGGGATGATCTCGATGCTGTCGACGCGATCCGGATAGAAGGCCAGATGCAATGCAATCGCGGCGACCGCGGGGTAAGGCACCTCGTAGCTCCACACGGCGTTACGCGAGCGCTCGCCGCCGGCGGGGATCGAGAAGTAGCTGCAATCGCCCTTGTACGGGCAATAGGTGGCATGGGTGGTGCGTTCCAGCTGCGCCAGGTCGACATGCTCGCGCGGGATGTACTGTACCGGCGTATAGTCCGCCTCGCGCAGCGTCAGCGCGGCATCGCTATTGGCCACGGTGATGCCCGCCACCTTGATCACGACCCGGCCGGCAGTCGGCGTGATGGTGATCGGATGGTCGGGGCCCGGTATCCTGACTGGCTTGTCTGGCATCGTCGCTCTCCTGCAAGGCGTGGTTGCACGGAAGATTCTAGGCGCAATGCCGGGCGGCTGCTGGGCCGCCCCGGATGCCTCAGAAGATGTGCCGGATGCCCATCACCACGCCGGTCTGGCCCTGATCAGCCAATCTGTGCCAGCGCCACGCGGTAGTGCGCGGCGCGGCGCACGTAGTCCTCGGCGTTGGCGCGCAGGTTGTTCACTTCGTCATCGGTCAGCTCGCGCACGGCCTTGGCGGGCGAGCCCAGGATCAGCGAGCGCGGCGGGAACTGCTTGCCCTCGGTCACCAGCGCGCCGGCGGCCACCAGCGACTGCGCGCCGATCGAGGCGTGGTTCAGGATCACCGCCTGGATGCCGATCAGCGCACCGTCGCCGACGGTGCAGCCGTGCAGCATGGCCTGGTGCCCCACGGTCACGCCGGCGCCGAGCGCCAGCGGGCAGCCCGGGTCGGTGTGCAGCACCGCGCCTTCCTGGACGTTGCTGCCGGCGCCGATAGTCACTGGTTCGTTGTCGGCACGGATCACGGCGCCGGGCCAGACCGAGACGTTGTCGGCCAGTTCGACGCGGCCGATGATGGTGGCTTCGGCGGCGACAAAGGCGCTGTCTGCAATGGCGGGGGCGAGCTCGCCAAGCTTGTAGAGAGTCATGATGTGGAGGGTGTGGAGATCCGCGCAGGGCTGCGCGGTGCGGCGCAACGGCAGCGCAAGGCTGCCGTTCGCTACGTTGGCGCTACGTTGGCGCTTCGCTGACGTTATTCGACCTTGACGTTGGCCTTCTTCACCAGCGCGGCGTAGCGCGTGGCTTCGCTGCGGAAGAAGCTGGCGGCGGCCTCGGGCGTGCCGGGCTCGATCACGGTGGCCTGCTTCTTCATGGCGTCCAGTACTTCAGGCGAGGTAAAAGCCTTGGCAAAGGCGTCATGGACGCGCTTGACTTCGGCTGCGGGCATGCCAGCCGGGCCGATCACCGCGAACCAGCCCGCGACGTTGTAGCGGGGCAAGCCCTGTTCGGCGATAGTGGGGATCTCCGGCGCGGCGGCGGAGCGCTTGTCGCCGCACAGGCCGATCGCGCGCAGCGTGCCGGCCTTCAGGTGCGGCGCCACCGCGTTGAGCGCGACCACGCCCATCTCCACCTGCCCGGCGATCAGGTCGTTCAGCATCGGCCCGGTGCCCTTGTACGGCACGTGGCGCGCGCTCACGCCTGCCTCGTCGAGGAACATCTCGCCGGCGAGGTGGATGATGGTGCCGTTGCCGGACGAGGCGTAGTTGTAGCCGTCAGGCTTCGCCTTGAGCAGCGCCACCAGCTCCTTGACGTTCTTCGCCGGCACCTTGGGATTGACCACCAGCACCAATGGCGTCGTGCCGATCACGCTGATCGGGGTGATGTCCTTGATCGCGTCGAACGGCATCGAGCGGAACACGCTGGGATTGATCACATGGTTGTTCGATACCAGTCCGAGGGTGCTGCCGTCGGGCTGCGCCTTGACCACCGCCGCGGCGCCGGTAATGCCGCCTGCGCCGGGCAGGTTCTCGATCACCACCGGCTGGCCGAACGCCTTGCCCAGTGCCGGGCCGGCCGCGCGGGCGATGGTGTCGACGCCTGAGCCGGCGCTGATCGGCAGGATCAGGCGCACCGGCTTGCCTGAAGGGCCCTGGGTCCCCTGAGCGAGGACATCGAGGGCGGGCACGGCCAGCGCGGTGGCCAGGGCGGTGGCCAGCGCCACTCCGGACTTGAGAAGGGTGCGGCGTTGCATGGTGTTGTCTCCGTATCGTTATCGTGGTGTCGTCGCGGGCTGCCGCTGTAGCGCGGCTTGCCCGTTGTCGTGCAATTCAGCCAGCGCGGCCCTTGCCGAGCTGCGACAGGATTTCTTCGTTGTGCTCGCCCGCCTTCGGCAGCGGCCGGCGCACGCCGGGGCGGCGCCCGCCCATCAGCAGCGGCAGCAGCACCGTGGGCGTGGTCGAGCCGTCATCGGCCTGCATCGGCACCAGCCCGCCGCTGGCCAGCAGGTGCGGATCGTCGAGCAACTGGTCCGGCCGCACGATCGGCGCGTATGGGATGCCAGCAGCTTCAAGCTTCGGTGCCAGTTCGGCGGAGCAGTGGTGGCGCAGGATCGCGCCCAGCTCATCTAGCAGTTGCGGGCGCACGGCAACGCGCGAGGTATTGCTGGCGTACTCGGGCTTGTCGAGAAGTTCCGGATGCTCCAGCACCTGGCACAGGGTCACGAACTGCTTGTCACTGACCGCGCCGATAAAGAGCTGCTCATTGCCGGCCAGCGTGAAGACGTCGTACACGCTCCACGCCGACACGCGCGACGGCATCGGCGGCGGTGCCTCGCCCGTCATCGCGAACTGCTGCATATGCTGCGAGGAGAGAAACACGCAGTTCTCGAACAGCGCGCTCTGGATCTCCTGGCCCTTGCCGGTGCGGTCACGCTCGCGCAGCGCGGCCAGCACGCCGATGGCGCCGAACATGCCGCCCATGATGTCGTTGACCGAGGTGCCGGCGCGCAGCGGCCGGCCGCTGGGGCCGGTCATGTAGGACAGGCCGCCCATCATCTGCACCACCTCGTCCAGCGCCAGCCGGTTCTCGTACGGGCCGGGCAGGAAGCCCTTGTGCGAGACGTAGATCAGGTGCGGGTAATCGCGCGACAGGGTGGCGTAGTCCAGCCCCAGCTTCTGCATCAGCCCGGGGCGGAAGTTCTCCAGCAGCACGTCGCTCTGGCCCGCCAGTTCGGCGGCGGCAGCGCGCCCCTCTTCGGTGGTGATGTCGAGCACCACGCTCTTCTTGTTGCGGTTGAAGGCACGGAAGAAGCCGATGCCCAGGCCCGGCAGGTTGCGCGTCTTGTCGCCGCCGGGCGGCTCGACCTTGATCACCTCGGCGCCCAGGTCGGCCAGGATCATGCCGCAGGTGGGGCCCATCACCATATGCGTGAATTCCACCACGCGGATGCCGGCGAGCGGCAGGGAGTTGCTGTTGCTGTCGTGGGTCATGTTGTGTCTCAGGCAGCGGCGCCAGCGTGCTGGGCCGGGAAGGTCTTCGGCAGCCCGGCGCGCCACAGCGTGCCGTGCAGGGTTTCATCGCGCAGCCACGCGGCAACGTCTTCGCGCAGCGCGAGCAGGCGCTCGATGTCGACGCCGGTGTCGATGCCCATGCTGCCAAGCATGTAGGCCAGGTCTTCGGTGGCGACATTGCCGCTGGCGCCGGGCGCATGCGGGCAGCCGCCGATGCCGGCCAGGCATGCGTCGAAGCGCGTCACGCCGGCTTCGAGCGCCGCATAGACATTGGCCAGGCCGAGCCCGCGCGTGTCATGGAAATGGCCGCACCAGAAGCGCTCGCCGGCAATGTCGACAGCACGCGTGAACAGCTCGCGCACCATGCCGGGATCGGCATAGCCGACGGTATCGGCCAGGCTGACGCGATCCGCGCCGGCGTCGAGCAGCGCCTGCATCAGGCGCAGCACTTCATCGGGATCGACATGGCCCTGCAGCGTGCAGCCGAAGGCGGTGCCGACACCGCCTTCGATCAGCGTCTTCGCACCGCTGGCATCGCGCGCGGCACGGATGCGCGCCACCTCGGCCACCACCTCGTCGGGCGTCTTGCGCAGGTTGGCCAGGCTGTGCGCATGGCTGGCCGACAGCGGCACGATCATCAGGTCGGCACCGCTGGCGAGGGCGTCCTGCGCGCCGCGCAGGTTGGGCACCAGTACCGAGACGAACAGGCCCGGCAGCGTGCGGGCGAACGCCACCAGCTCGGCGGTATCGGCCAGTTGCGGCAGCAGGCGCGCCGGCACGAACGAGCCGACCTCAAGTTCGCGCAGGCCGGCGGCGTGTGCGCCGCGGATCCAGGCCTGCTTGCTTGCCGTGGGCAGGGTGGTGCGGATGCTTTGCAGGCCGTCGCGCAAACCGACTTCGCGGATCACGGCGTGGCGGGGGAAAGGTGCGGTCATGGATGGGGGCTTCCGGTATGCGCTCCACTGCGGGGGCGACGGAAGAACTCTATGAGTTTCTGGCGACAAGCTGAAGCGGTGATTTGCGCAGACAAAGATTCCAGACCGGAAAGTCTCGCAAACGCCGCCTGCGGGCTCGGGGAATTCCCGGATGGCGCGATATCGGGACCGATAACGCAGCTACCATTCCCATCCGGAAACACTTGTGCCCCCATGCGAGACCTCGACCTCACCACGCTACGCCTGTTCGTCGCCGTCTGCGAAACCCGCAACATGGCGCGTGCGGGCGAGCAGGAACATATCGTCGCCTCCGCCATCAGCAAGCGCCTGGCGCAGCTGGAAGAAACAGTCGGCGCCACGCTGCTGGAGCGCCGCCGCCGCGGCGTGATCCCCACGCCCGCCGGAGAACTCGTGCTGGCGCATGCGCGCGCCATGCTGGCCGCGGCCGACCGCGTCACGCGCGACATGGCGGATTACGGCGCCGGCATCCGCGGCCAGGTGCGGCTGCTGGCCACGGTGTCGTCGATGGCGGAATCGCTACCGGACGATCTCGCCGCCTTCCTGCAGCAGCCCGAACACCGCGACGTGCGCGTGACCGTGGAAGAGAGCCTGAGCAGCGACGTGGTGCGCGCGCTGCGCGAGGGCGCGGCGCCACTGGGCATCTGCTGGGATGCGGCCGACCTGGAAGGCTTCGAAACCCGGCCTTATCGCGCCGACCACCTGGCGGCGGTGGTGCATGCCGCACACCCGCTGGCGCAGGCGGACAGCTGCCTGTTCGAAGACACGCTCGACTACGACCATATCGGCATGCCCGCGCAAACCGCGGTGCAGACCATGCTGACGCGCTACGCCGCGATCCTGGGCCGCCGCATTGTCTACCGCGCGGTGGTGTCGACCTTTGATGCCGCACTGCGCTGCGTGCGCGCGGACCTCGGCATCGCCGTCATTCCGGCCGAGATCGCCGCGCCGATCGCGCCGACCTTCGGGCTGCGCGTGATTCCGCTGCGCAACGACTGGGCGCGGCGGCGTTTTGCGATCTGCTTCCGCGACCTGGAGTTGCTGTCGCCGGCGGCGCGGCTGCTGGTGGGCTTCCTGGAGCAAACCGCGGCGAGCGAGGCGTCCGCCGACTCGCCCGAACCCGCGCCACGCAACAAGCCGGCGCGGCGCAAACGGCAATGAGCCAGTGCGCGCTGGTCGATGGCTACGTTATGCGCAACTTCCTGTGCGTTTCGAGGGTTAGCCCGGGGCATTTTCGCAAGCATATGTTGGGCCGCGTTGCGTAGACTGGCCTGCGTTTTCCGTGCCGGGCCGCGATGTTGAAGACCGGGCCCGGGCAATGGCTGACCCCGACAATGCGCGCCGCCACGGCGCAGGAGCACGCACATGAACTTCAAAGGCAAGAACGTTTTGGTCACCGGCGCAGGCGGCAATCTCGGCCGCGCGGTCGCGCACGCTTTCGCGCAGGCAGGCGCACGCGTGGTGCTGCTGGACCGCCATGCGGCGCCGCTGCCCGAAGTGGGCACGGGCCACCTGGCGCTGCAGGCCGACCTGCTCGATGCAGGCGAACTGGGCAACGCCGTCGAGCAGGCGGTGCGGGCCTGCGATCGCATCGACGTGGTCTGCAACCTGGCCGGCGGCTTTGCCATGGGCACGGGCATCCATGAAACCAGCGCTGCCGACTGGAACCGCCTGTTCGACATGAACGTGGGCACGGTGCTGAACATGGCGCGCGCGGTGGTGCCGCACATGCTCGCCGCCGGCGGCGGCGGCATCGTCAACGTTGGCGCCAACTCGGCCGCGCGCGGGCTGGCGCAGATGGGCGCCTATTGCGCCTCCAAGGACGCGCTGGCGCGCGTGACCGAATCGATGTCGGCCGAGCTGCGCGACAACGGCATCCGCGTCAACGCGGTGCTGCCCAGCATCCTCGACACGCCGGAGAACCGGCAGGCGATGCCGGATGCCGACAGCTCGCGCTGGGTCGGCCTGGATGCGCTGGCCGACGTGATCCTATTCCTCGCCTCCGACGCCGCGCGCGCGGTGCAGGGCGCGCTGGTGCCGGTGGTCAACCGCGCCTGACGCGAGGCTTGCGCGCCGCGGCAGGCAGTTCTTCCGCAGGCTGCGCGCTGGCCACCGCCTGGATCTGCTGGCGCAGCCAGCGCCGCAGCCGGTCGGCATCGGTGCGCGCGTGCCAGATCTGCATCATTTCCACCTTTGGCAGCGCGAACGGCACCGGCAGCAGCACCAGTTCGGGGTCGCGCGACACCGCCTCTTGCGCCACCGAGCGCAGGCAGGTCAGCAGCAGTTCCGTGCCGCGCACCAGCCGGCTCGGCGCGAGAAAGCTCGACAGCCCCGCCACCACCCTGCGGGTGCGCCCCTGCGCGGCCAGCGCGCGGTCGACCACGCCGTTGAGGTCGCCGGTCAGCGTGGTCAGCAGGTGCTCGCAGGCCAGGAACGCCTCAAGGTCCAGCCCGCGCGCAAGGTGCGGGTTCGACTTCGACGCCAGCACCACGAAGTCTTCGCTGCACAGCCGCTGCTGGTGGAAGGTATCCGGCAGGTCTTCATAGAACCCCGCGATCGCCAGGTCGCAGGTGCCCTTCTCCAGTTCTTCGCGCGGCAGCTCGCCGCGCGTGTTGTGCGTGACCAGCACCACTCCCGGCGCATGGCTGCGCAACTGCGGCAGCAGCGCCGGCAGCAGCAACTGCTCCATATAGTCGGTGGTGTAAATGTGGATGCGCTCGCTGCGCGCGAGGTAGTCGCGGCCGGCGCAGGCGTCATAGAAGGCATCGAGCTCCGCCACCAGCCGCTGCACCTGCGGCGCCAGCTCATGCGCGCGCGGCGTCGGCGTCAGCCCGCGCGGGGCGCGCACGAACAGCGGATCGCCCAGCTCGTCGCGCAACCGGTTCAGCTTGTGGCTCAGCGCCGGCTGGCTCAGCGCCATGCGCGCGGCGGCGCGCGAGGCGTTGCCTTCCTGGTACAGCACATGGAAGACATAGAGCAGGTTCAGGTCCTTGCTGCCGATATTCATTTTTTGGATAGCAGAAATCGAAGATTAGAAGTTTTCGAATCATAGTCAGCTGCATACGATGTTGCCAGTGCCGGGGCATTTCGGGCCCCGGCGAACCGTGAACCGACAAGGAGCAGGAAAATGAAGATCCTGATGGTGCTGACTTCGCATGACCAGCTGGGCAATACCGGCAAGAAGACCGGCTTCTGGCTGGAGGAATTCGCCGCGCCCTATTACGTCTTCAAGGACGCCGGCGCCGACCTCACGCTGGCCTCGCCCAAGGGAGGCCAGCCGCCGATCGATCCCAAGAGCGATGACCCCGGCGCGCAGACCGACGCCACCCGGCGCTTCCAGACGGACGCTGCCGCCAAAGCGGCGCTGGCCAGCACGCTGACGCTGGAGCAGGTGAAGGCCGAGGATTTCGATGCGATTTTCTATCCGGGTGGCCATGGCCCGTTGTGGGACCTGGCCGAGGACAAGCGCTCGGTGGCGCTGATCGAGCAGTTCGACCGGGCCGGCAAGCCGGTGGCTGCGGTATGCCATGCGCCGGGTGTGCTGCGGCATGTCAAGGGAGCGGACGGCCAGCCACTGGTGAAGGGCAAGGCAGTGACGGGCTTTACCAACAGCGAGGAAGCGGCGGTCGAGCTGACCGACGTGGTGCCGTTCCTGGTGGAGGACATGCTCAAGGCCAACGGCGGGCAGTTCACGCGCCGCGATGACTGGGCGAGCCATGTCGCGGTGGCGGGGCGGCTGGTGACGGGGCAGAACCCGGCCTCGTCGGAGGCGGCGGCGGAGGCGTTGATGAAGTTGTTGAAGTAAGAGGATGCGGGCCGTCGCGCGCGTGTCGCCCGCTGCCGGTTTGCTCCCCTCTCCCGCTTGCGGGAGAGTCCTATGCACGCTCGCCGTGCCGGCTTGCCCCAGGAACCAGGAGGCCTTCGCTCCACAACCGCTGTAGCAAGGCTCCAAAATCAGCCCTAATAAAATCAATGGGTTAGTGGAGGTTCCTGGGTAGGGGCAGGGGGAGAGGGCAGGCGGTGGCAAAGCGAGGCGCGTTACTTCGTTGATGCTCCGGCCCTCTCCCCCACCCCTCTCCCGCTCGCGGGAGAGTCCTATGCACGCTCGCCGTGCCGGCTTGCCCCAGGAACCAGGAGGCCTTCGCTCCACAACCGCTGTAGCAAGGCTCCAAAATCAGCCCTAATAAAATCAATGGGTTAGTGGAGGTTCCTGGGTAGGGGAGCGTTCACCACGTCTGCTCGCCTGCTTCAAGCGCGCGCGCTTGCGATGCGCGGTCTGATCCCAGCAGACCACCCCTCACTGCGGCACCAGCTCCAACCTCTCCCGGCTCGCCTTCTCCACCGCCTTGCGCGTATAAACCAGCGGGAAGTACTCCCCCTTGGCCCACAGCGGCGCCAGGTCGCGATAGTGCGGGCTGGCCGGATTCCCCGATTGCCCCGGCGTGTTAGCCACGCGCGACCCATCCCAGTTGCCCACGTCCAGCACCATGCGGAACGACGCCCCGGCAGTGAGCCGGAAGTCGGTATTGCGGTAGCTGGTGTTCATCGGCGTGAATGCCGAACCACCGATCGGCCCGGCGTTGACGTTGAACTGCTGGCGCTCGGCATCGCTCAGGATCGGGTCCATCGGATGCGAGAACACCGCCGTGTGCAGCTTGCCCCATTGCCACGCGCGCGGATCGGGACCGAGCTTGCCCTCGACCTCGGCCATCGCGGCCTTGAGCGATTCGAGAATCACCGCATTGCGCCGCTCCACCGGCATCCACGGCCCCGGCTGCTGCAGCACCGCGACCACGCGCGAGGCATCGCCCGCGCCCACCAGCCGGGCCGCTTCGGGCGACAGTGCCGCGCGCACCACCGCGGGCCGCAGGTGTTTGCTGAACCAGACCTCGAACAGCGCCGCCGCTGCGCTGTCGGCGCGCTCGTTGCCGTCCCAGCCGCGCAGCAGCGCCAGCCCGCGCGCGAGTTGCGCATCGTCGCTGCGCACGTCCTTCAGCAGCGCCACCACTTGCTGCGCCGGCAGCGACACGGTGTCGTTCTGCCACGCCATCGAGTCCTGCACCGAGCTGCGCGCGTTGGCTCCCACCACCGCCTTGAGCCGGCGCGCGCGTGAGCTGTCGCTCCATTCATAGCCGACGCCCAGCTTCGCGGCCGGGTGTTCGGGCGGGATGTTGTTCTCGTTGGCGGTGACGATATAGCCCGGCGCCGGGTTGTAGGCCCACGGCAGCTCGTCCATGTTGCGGTAGCCGGCCCATTCATAGCGGCCGTCGCCCGGTACCGGCGTGAGGCCATCCCAGTTGGGACGCTTGACGGTCAGGCCGCCCGGGATCCAGCCGATATTGCCGCTGGTGTCGGCGTAGACCTGGTTCTCTCCCGGCGCGCCCCAGCGGTTCATGGCGGCGCGGAACTGGTCCCAGTTGCGCGCGCGCATATAGTCCATCGAGCCGAAGTACGGCGCCATGCCATAGTCAAGCCACGCGGCGCGCAGCGCCCAGGCGCGCGCGGTATCGGCAAAGAGCACCGGGCCGTGGCGGGTGAAGTCGATGCTGACCTTGCGCGGCGCCGACTCGCCCTTGACGACAATCTCTTCGGTGACGGTCTCGATCGGTTCCCAGCGGCCCTTGTACTTGTACTCGCGCGGGTTGGCGGGGTTGAGCTCATAGCCGTAGAGGTCTTCCTGGTCCATGTAGAAGCGCGTCAGGCCGAAGGCGATGGTGCCGTTGTGCCCGATCGAGATGCCCGGCAGGAAGGGCTCGCCCGCGCCGATCACCGACATCCCCGGCGCGTTCAGGTGGCTGATGTAGCGCAGGCTGGGCGCGCCGTGCGAGCGGTGCGGGTCATTGGCCAGGATCGGGCGGCCGGTGGTGGTGCGCTTGCCGCCGATGACCCAGTTGTTGGAGCCGAGGCTGCGGCCAGTGTCGCTGTTGGGGTCGACCAGTGCGTAGAGCTGGTCGAGGGGGATGCCGCCGGCCTGCGCCGTGGTCCACACCTCTTTCGGAAAACGCGCGGCGGCGGTGGCCAGTTCATAGGCACGGCGCAGTTCGGTCGCCGGCACGGTGCAGGGATCGAGCCCCGCGCTGAGCCTGGGCTCGACTGGCGGATCGAGTTCGCGGCGCAGCCAGTCGGCGCGCGCGGCCTCGTTCTTCGCCTGGCAATAGAGCTGCGCGCGCTCGACTTCGCCGGTGAAGTTCAGCGTCAGGCCATGGTGGCGGATGCGCACGATGTCTTCGGCCTGCCAGCGCGCCGGCTTGTAGTTGAGCTTGCGGAATTCCGGCGGCAGCAACTCGGGCTTCTGCTCGGTCAGCGCCACATAGGCATTGACGCCGGCGACGAAGGCTTCGGCCACGCGCTTGGCGTCGGAGCCATAGGCCAGCCATTCGCGGTACATGTCGCCGCGGAACAGCACCGTGCGCGCCATGCGGTCGCCGTCGGCATAGGCCGGACCGAAGTCCTTCGCCATCTCGCCCAGCCCGCGCTTGCGCCACAGGTCGATCTGCCACAGGCGGTCGCGCGCGGCCATGAAGCCCTGCACATAGAAGGCGTCATAGAGCGTGCCGGCGTAGATATGCGGCACGCCCCAGCGGTCGACCAGCACGCTGGCGGGTTTTTCCAGGCCAGGCACGGCCAGTCGTTCGGCGCGGGCGGGCGCTTCGGCCATGGCGGCGGGAATGGCGCTGGCGACTAGCGCCAGCGCGGCGGCAAGGCGGCGGGGGGTGCGTAACATCAGGTCTCCTCGGTCTTGTTGTTGGCTGCGAATGCTTTGCAGTCCACTCCGAAGATAGTCGATGCACGGCCTTGGTGCGAGTCGCGCGTCCGATCTCCGCACGCCGCTTGCTGCCGAAGTCGCGGAAACTACGAGGTTTAGTAGACGTCGCGCCGGTAGCGGCCGTTGTCGGCCAGCTCGCGCAGGGCAGTCTCGCCGAGGATCTCGGCCAGCGCCTCGTTGACGCCGCCGGCCATGCCCTGCAGGCTGCCGCAGACGTAGATGGCCGCGCCGTCCGCGACCCACTCGCGCAACGCGGGCGCCTGCGCGCGCAGCGCGTCCTGGACGTAGCGGGGTGCGCCGCCCTCGCGCGACCAGGCCAGGTCCAGGCGCTGCAGCGTGCCGTCGGCCTGCCACGCGGCCAGCTCATCGGCAAAGAAGGCATCGTGCTGCGCCGAGCGTTCGCCGAACAGCAGCCAGTTGCGGCGCCGGCCCGCCGCGGCGCGCGCCTTCAGGTGCGCGCGCAGCCCGGCCAGCCCGGTGCCGTTGCCGACCAGGACCAACGGCCGGTCATCGGCCGGAGGATGGAAGCTGCGGTTGGTGCGGATGCGCAGCGCGATACGCGCGCCCATAGTCGCATGCGCGGTCAGCCAGCCGGAGGCCAGCCCCAGGCGGCCATCGTCACGGCGCGCCTGCCGCACCAGCAGCTCCAGCCGCTCGTCCTGCGGCACCGATGCGATCGAATACTCGCGGTGCGGCAGCGGCGACAGCACGTCCACCAGTTGCTGCGGCGGCACGCCCTGCATCGAGGCGAAGTGCGGCTCGGGCAGCGGCATGCGCGTGGCCAGCGCTTCGGCCAGCGTCATGTCGCGCGTGTCGCAGCGCACCGGCGTGGCGCCGTCCAGCGCGAGCCGTGCCAGCAGCCGTTCGACTTCAACCGGTGCATGGCAGGGACCGATCTCGGCGATATCCCCGGCCTGCCAGTCCAGCGCATCGGCGTGGTCCGACTCCAGCACCAGGTGGAAGGCCGGCGCGCCCTGGCTGCCAGGGTTCAGGTGCTGGCGCTGCGCCAGCCGCCAGCTGCCGTAGCGCGGACGCTCCCAGTCGGCGATCTCGGCGCCGCCGCTCAGCGCCGACAGGTGGTTCTGCCAGTGGCGCAGCGCGCCGGCGTCGCCGTTGTCGACCTCGATCAGGTCGAACAGCGGCAGCGCGCGATGGCGCTGCAGCCAGCCGTCGAGCGCGTGGCCGAAGGCGCAGAAGCGCGCATAGCTGCTGTCGCCCAGCGCCAGGATGCCGTAGCGCAGTTCGCGCAAGCCGTCGGCGCCAGCCAGCAGGCGGCGCGCGAAACCAGAGGCGCTGTCGGGCGCATCGCCTTCGCCGGTGGTGCTGACCACGAACAGCGCCTGCCGGCACGCGGCCAGTTGCCTTGCATCGACATCGGCCAGCGACAGCAGCTGCACCGGCATGCCGGCGCCCTGCAATGCGGTGGCGGTCTGCAAGGCCAGCTGTTCGGCAAACCCGGTCTGGCTGGCGTAGGCGACCAGCGTCGCGCCATTGGTGGTACTTGCCAAAGCCGTCACGCGCGCGCGCCGCTGGCGATGGTGGGCAATCACCGCCCCGCAGAATCCCGCGTAGGCCGCGACCACGCCAGCGGCGATGGCCGCGCGCGAGGGGCCCAGCACGGACAGCGCCACGCCAGCAGCCACGGCGAGCCAGCTTGCGCCGACCAAGGCAGATGGCCTGCTCATGCCAGCATCGCGGCAAACGCCGGGGAAATCCGTTCGTCAAAACCGCCCGGCGTGCGTACCAGGAAGCGCGCGGCAATGCCGTGGCGGCGCGCATGCGCCATGCCGGCCTCGGGTCCCAGCACGGTCAGCGCAGTGGACAGCGCATCGGCCAGCATGCACTGCGCATGCAGCACGGTGACCGAAGCCAGCGCATGGCTGGCGGGGTAGCCGGTGCGTGGATCGATGGTGTGCGCATAGCGCCGGCCATCGCTGTCGAAGTAGCGGCGATAGTCGCCGGAGGTGGCGATCGAGAGGCCGTGCAGGGCCACCAGCGTCTGGCTCTCGGCGTCGTCACCGGGGCCGGGCGGCGTTTCCAGCGCGACCCACCACGGCATGCCGTCAGGCTTGACGCCATGGCCGCGCAGTTCGCCGCCGATTTCGGTCAGGTGGTGGTCCAGGCCCTGCGCGCTGAGATAGCGGGCCACGGCGTCGACGGCAAAGCCCTTGGCGATCGCGCAGAAGTCCAGCGAGACGCCGCCGGGTTGCAGCGCGCGCTTGCCGGCCCCATCGACTTCGATGCGCGCCCAGCCGCAGCGCCCGCGCGCGGCCTGCACCGCATCGGGCGACGGCGGCGCGCTGCGCTGCGGCGCCGGGCCGAAGCCCCACAGGTCGACCAGCGGCCCGGCGCTCGGGTCATAGGCGCCGCCGCTGTCGCGCGCCACCTGCAGCGCGCATTGCAGCACCGCGAAGCAGTCATCCGGCAACGTGTGCCAGCTGCCTGGCGCAGCGCGATTGAAGCGGCTCAGGTCCGAACCCGCTTCCCAGTTGCTCATCTGCGCAATCACGCCATCGAGCACGGCCTGGATGCCGGCGGCGATGTCGGACGCATCCGTCGCGGGCGGCAGCAGCGCCGCCACCGACCAGGTCGTGCCCATGCTCTCGCCGCCCCAGCGGTGCAGCCGCGCATCGGCGGCGGGCGGCACCGGGGGCGCGGACAGTGCAACGGGAACGAGAACGCGGTTCAAACCCGACAGCCTTACTGCGGCAGCACTTCCATCGTCACCGCATAGACCGCGCGGCGCGACCTGGCCTGTTTGAAGGTGGCCTTGTCGTCGCGCACCTCGGCTTCCATCCAGTACATGCCCGGAGCCGGCCACTTGACGCTGAACTTGCCGTCGGCGTCGGTGGTGGCGCTGAACTCCTGCAACTTGTCGCGGTAGCGGATACCGCCCGGCACCACCGAGACCTTCAGATTGCCGGCGGGCTTGCCGTCGAGCAGCAGGCGGAAGCTGGCGGTGTCGCCGGCGACCAGGTCGTTCGGGTGCGTGATCGGCGCCAGCTCCAGGCCGCGGCCGGTGATGCGCAGCCCCTTGTCGCTGGGCTTGCCGGCGGTGACGAAGGACTCGATGCGGCCTTCGGCCTGCGTGACCTGCAGGTCCTGCGCATTGGCTGGCACTTCCCTGGCGAAGTTCTCGGCCGAGCCGCGCCAGCGTTTGGTCTGGCCGTCGACCTTGTAGCTGGCAAAGAGGCCGTTGTTGACCACCGCCACACGGTACGTGCCCGGCTGCGTCAGGTGCAGGTCGAAGGTGCTGCGGTATTTGCCGGTAGCTGCGTTCTCGGCCTTGACGGCGCTGCCGTCGGGCGCGGTCACCTGCAGGTTGTCGAGCCGCAACGGCACGTGCTCGAAGTAGAACAGGTCGTTGGAGACGGCGGCGTCCACGGTCACCCACGGGTCGCTGCCCGACAGCACGGTGGCTGACGGCAGCAGCCACTGGCGGTGCGCCTGCGCGGCCAGCGGCGCCAGCGCGGCGAGGGCGAGCACGGCCACGCGGGTGGCGATGCGCGAGTTCAGCCGCGCAGATGCGGCGGACAGGATGGAAGGTTTCATCGTCGGGCTCCGGGAAGATTTACGGCTTCAGTTCGACGGTCACGCCGCCGAGTTCGTGTTCACCCTTGGCGCGGGCGGTCTGTGCGGATTGCGGCGGCCAGGTGAACGGCACGCGCAGCAGTTCGCGCCCGCCCACTTCACGCGCGGCCTCCACCACCAGCTGGTAGTCGCCGGCGGGCAGCTTGCCCAGCGGCGTCTTGCGGTCGCTGAAGCTGACCGCGTGCTCGCCCGGCGCGCGCGTGGCGCCGGAGATGCCGTCTGCCGGCATCTGCAGGTCACGGCCGGCCTTGCGCCACCACTGGCGCATGTCCTTGAGCCACTTGGTGCCCTCGCCATCCTTGTGCTTGACGTCGTACCAGACCGCCAGGGTCTGCACCGGGCCCTGGTCGGCGCGCTCGACCCACATCGACACGTAGGGGCGGTGGTATTCGGCCACGGTCAGGCGCGGGATGTCGACCTTGACGTTCAGGTCGGCGGCCATGGCGGGGCCGGCCAGCGGAACCGCGGCCATGCCGGTCAGGGTGACGGAGAGCAGTCGGCGCATATCTGAGAAACCTCGTCAGTGAGATGCAGGAAAAAACGGTCGGAAAGCCGGATCAGTGGATGAACAGGATCGCCAGCAGCAGCGGTACCACCAGCCCCAGCCCCACCAGCGGCCAGGTGCCCACGCGCCCGGCCGCATGCAGCTTGAGCAGGAACAGGCCGGTCGCGCTGAAGATCAGGCACGCCAGCGCGAACACGTCCAGGAACAGGCTCCACGCCGGGCCGGTGTTGCGGCCCTTGTGCAGGTCGTTCAGGTAGGAGACCGCGCCGCGCGTGGTTTTCTCGTACCGGGCCTCGCCGCTGTCGAGTTCGATGCTGACCCAGGCATCGCCGCCCGGGCGCGGCAGTGCCACGTAGATCTCGTCGGCGGACCACTCGGCCTCGCGCCCGCTGGCATCCACGTCCAGCGCCTGCGCCAGCCAATCGGCCAGCACCGCAGGCACCGGTGCCTTGCGCTCGCGCGCCCGGGCGTCGCCGGCGGGCTCTTGTGCGCGCACCTTGTCCAGCACGCGCGTGGGCATGGTGGCCTGGCGCGTCTCGACCGCAGGCCTTGCCTCGATCTGCGCCGCGTGGTTGAGCGTGAAGCCGGTGACTGCGAACAGCAGCATCCCGATCAGGCAGATCGCGGAGCTGATCCAGTGCCACTGGTGGAGATGCTTGAGCCAGAAGGCGCGGCGCTGCTGGCCGGAGGCCGGCTGGGATTCGGTCATTGCGGTTGGTCGGCGGGCACGGTACTGGCGGGGCCCGCAGCCCGTTCCTTACCCTGGTGTCCTGGAGTCTGAAGCGCCGCCTTGCGCACCTGTGGCGGCAAGCCTTGTGTCATTGTCATCACAATGATCGACGCAGGAGAGAAGGATAATCGTTCGCATTTGAATGCGCAAACGGCTCGTGGCCGCTCAACATTACAGCGCGTTACACGCCAGCCATGGCGTCATCAGAACCACGTGCCGGCCACCCATCCCGCCACGCCGCTGGCCACCACCACCAGCCACGGCGGCAGCTTCCACACCATCAGCGCAAGCAGCGCCAGCGCGACCAGCACGATATCGAGCGGCCCCTGCACCGCGCTGGTCCACACCGGGTCCCACAGCGCCGCCAGCAGCAGGCCGACCACGCCGGCATTGACGCCGGCCAGCGCAGCCTGCGCGCGCCGGCTGCGGCGCAGGCTTTCCCAGAATGGCAGCGCACCGACCACCAGCAGCGCGCCTGGCAGGAAAATCGCCAGCGTGCACAGCAGCCCGCCGGCGAAGCCGGTCGGCGGCATCTTCATCGAGGCGCCGAGGAAGGCGGCAAACGTGAACAGCGGCCCCGGCATGGCCTGCGCCGCGCCATAGCCCGCGAGGAAGGTTTCCTTGCCGACCCAGCCGGGCGCCACCACCTCGGCATCGAGCAGCGGCAGCACTACGTGGCCGCCACCGAAGACCAGCGCGCCGGCGCGATAGAAGGCGTCGAACATGCGCATGCCAGGATCGGCAATCACCTGCGCCAGCAGCGGCAGCCCGGCCAGCAGCAAGGCAAAGACGATCAACGCAAGCGCGCCAGCGCGGTGGGTCACCGGCAGCCCCAACGGTTCATGGGCGCCGGCAAGTGCGGGCCGCAGCAGCGCGATGCCCGCAACCGCCGCAACGGCCATCACCGCCACCTGGGTCCACGGACCGGGCAGCGCCAGCACCGCGGCAGCGGCCACCACCATGATGGCGATGCGCACGAGGCCGATGCACAGGCTGCGCGACATGCCCCACACCGCCTGCGCCACCACCGCCACCGCCACCAGCTTCAGGCCGTGCAGCACGCCCGGCGCCGCGGTCATGCCGTAGTGCGACACCCCCAGCGCGAACAGGATCATGCCGAGCGCCGACGGCAGCGTGAAGCCGATCCACGCCGCCAGCGCGCCCGCGTAGCCCGCGCGCGCCAGCCCCAGCGCGATGCCGGTCTGGCTGCTGGCCGGGCCCGGCAGGCACTGGCACAGCGCGACCACGTCGGCGTAGGCGGACTCGCTGATCCAGCGGCGGCGGCGCACCAGCTCCTCGCGGAAGTACGCCAGGTGCGCGACCGGCCCGCCGAAGGAGGTGAGTCCCAACCTCAGGAAAATCAGGAACACGGCCAGCGGTCCGTCCTGGTGGCGGGTGTCGTCGGAGGGGCTGGGCAGGGTAGCCATATCGCCTATTAGAGGGTTGGGCCAGTCAATGGGAATACACGCGATTCTGACCGATCACGGCACTGGCGCGAAGCGCGCATCACCTCGGCATCAGCGATAAGCGCAGCGTGACGCACTTCGATAGCAGATGTATGAAAGCTGATCAACCACACTGCTTTCATGGGCGGAATTACCCCAATCAAGTTAGTTTGCTCCCCCGCCGTTATGTCGCACGTACATCCATATGCGCTGAGCACGCCAGCGCCACCGACAGGCGTCACCAATGAGTGTTGCCGCGATGGGTGTCACCGATGAGCCATGCGCAGAGCGCGGAAGATGGAGGAATGAAAGCAATGCTGGACAACCTGAGCCTGAAGAAGAAACTGCTGTTGCCGCTGGTGCTGAGCTGGCTCTGCCTGCTCGGCATCACACTGTGGAACGCCTGGCATATACGTGAACTGCGCATGGAAGAGCGCCGCCTCGACCTGGCCCACGTGACCGACACCGCGTACTCCGTGGTGGCCGAGTACGAGGCCCTGGCCAAGGCCGGCAAACTGACACAGGAGGACGCCAGGCAGCAGGCCATCGAGCGCGTGCGCGCAATGCGCTTTGGCGCCGACGGCTATTTCACGCTGATGCGCTCGGACGCCGTGGTGGTGATGCATCCGTTCAAGACCGAGATGAACGGCAAGAACATGGCGGACATGAAAGACCCCAACGGCGTCTACCTGTTCCGCGATATCGCCGAGATCGGCAAGGGCGCGGGCAAGGGCTTCGTCCACTACCTGTGGCCCAAGCCCGGCGCGCAGGAGCCGCAGCCCAAGCTGAGCTACGTGGCCAACTTCCGCCCGTGGGACTGGAACTTTATCGCCGGGCTGTACCTGGATGACATCGACGCGGCGTTCCGCGCCGAGCTGATGAAGGCACTCGGTATCCTGCTGGGCGTCGGCGCGCTGCTGACGCTGGTGATGGTGCGCATCTCCGCCAGCCTGCAGAAGCAGCTGGGCGGTGAGCCGGCCACCACCGCGCAGATCGCCGGGCGCATTGCCGAGGGCGACCTCGCCAGCCAGGTCGAGGTGCTCCCCGGCGACCAGCACAGCATCCTGTTTGCGATGCAGCGCATGCAGTCGCGCCTGACCGGCGCGATCGGCAGCATCCGCGGCTCGGCCGACTCGATCGCGGGCGCGGCCAAGCAGATCGCCGCGGGCAACGCCGACCTGTCGCGCCGCAGCGAGGAGCAGGCCGCCTCGCTGCAGGAAACCGCCGCCAGCATGGAGCAGCTCACCAGCACCGTGCGCCAGAGCGCCGAGAACGCGCGCCAGGCCAGCCGGCTTGCGGAAGGCGCCTCCGACATCGCCTTGCGTGGCGGCACCATCGTCAGCGAGGTGGTGGATACCATGGGCGAGATCAAGAACGCCTCGGGCAAGGTGGTCGACATCATCGCCGTGATCGAAGGCATTGCCTTCCAGACCAATATCCTGGCGCTGAACGCCGCGGTGGAAGCCGCGCGCGCCGGCGAGCAAGGGCGCGGCTTTGCCGTGGTGGCCGGCGAGGTGCGCACGCTGGCGCAGCGCAGCGCCACCGCGGCCAAGGAGATCAAGGCTCTGATCGGCAACTCCGCGCAGCGCGTGGAAGACGGCGCGGTGCTGGTGGAAAGCGCGGGCAAGGCGATGGACGAGATCGTCGACGCGGTCAGGCGCGTGACCGACCTGATGGGCGAGATGCGCGCCGCCACCGAGGAGCAGACCGGCGGCATCGAGCAGGTCAACCAGGCGGTGTCGCAGATGGACCAGATGGCGCAGCAGAACGCCGCGCTGGTGGAAGAGGCCGCGGCCGCGGCGGCATCGCTGGAAGACCAGGCCGATGCGCTGCACCGCGCCGTCGGCCAGTTCCGGCTGGCGGGAGCCTGAGCGCCGGCGGCCCTGCGGACTTTGTTACATGCCCGTCATACGGGCCGCGCGGCGGCGTGTATCATGAAGCGCAACCGGCCGTGTCATGTGCGGCCGGCACCGATCCAGACCACCACCGGGAGCGCATCATGATGGCATTCATTGGCACCGTGTTCGTTGGCCTCATCGTCGGACTGATCGCGAGAGCGATCAAACCCGGTGAGGACAAGATGGGTTGGCTCATGACCATCATCCTGGGCGTGCTGGGCGCGGTGGTGGCCGGCTATGTCGGCCGCGCCCTGGGCTGGTACCAGCCGGGCGAGCCCGCCGGCTGGATCGCGTCGGTGCTCGGCGCGATCGTGCTGTTGCTGATCTACGGCATGGTGCGCCGCAAGGGCTGACTGCTGGCCTTGCGCACGGCGACGGCGTCGTTGGCGTCGGCCAGGCTCGGCACCTCGGGCTTGGAAGGCACCGGCGGCGCGGGCTGGACCTGGGCCGCTTCCGCGCGGGGCGGCACCTGCAGCCCTTGCGCCAGCGATGCGCCAGGCACGGCCTCGGTGGGTGCAGCCATGATCGGCCCGTACGGCGCGCGCAGTCCCGGCGCCGCGTCGCGGCAACGCAGCAGCGCACGGTCGCCGCCCGGCGCCATCGCCGACACCTGCGGCGCGATCGCGCGCAGCACCCGCACTGCCAGCGCGCTGGTAAAGCTGTAGCGGACGGCATAGGGTTCCCTGACGTTGACCACCACGGTACCGAAGAAGCGCTCGCCCAGCGTGAACACGAACGTCGCCGAGCGGTTCACCGAACGCGACGAGATCAGCCGCCCGCCCGGCCCGTACACCTGGAAGCGCTGGTCGCCGGTGCCGGTCTTGCCCGCCACCGTCAGCGTCGTGCCATCCCGCCCCGGCACCGTGAAGGCGCCACGGATCGACTTGGCGGTGCCGCGTTCCACCACATCCAGCATCGAGCGCCGCGCCAGCTCGGCCACCTCGGCCGGCAACACCCGCTTGCCCTGCCCCGGCTGCAGCACGTAGCGCGTGGCGTAGGGCGTGCCGTCGGCAAAGGCCAGGCTGCGCACCGCCGAGTCCTGGGTCACCACGCCGCCCGCCAGCAGGATGCCGGCCAGCTCGGCCAGCGCGGCCGGGCGGTCGCCGGCGGCGCCAATGGCGCTGGCGTACGACGGCGTCAGTGAATCGAACGGATAGCCCAGCCGCTGCCAGCGCCGCGCGATGTGCGTGAAGGCGTCCTGTTCCAGCAGCGTGCGGATGCGGTTGTCCTGCCCGGCCTTGCTGCGCGTGCGGAACAGCCACTTGTACACTTCCTGGCGCTCCGCCGTGCTGGCGCGCAGCACCTCTGACAGCGTCGCGTCGGGATGCTGGTCCAGGTACTCCACCATCCACAGTTCCAGCGGATGCACCCGTGACAGGTAGCCGCGGTCGTTCAGGTTGAACTTGTCCTTGCCGTACTTGCGGTACAGCGCGCTCATGTCTTCCTTGGCCAGCTGCTTGTCGCCCAGGCGCGCGCGCATGATGTGGATGTAGCTGGCCTCATCCAGGTACGGCCGCGCGCTCAGCAGCGTTACCGACATGCGCACCGCGTTCAGGTGCGGAATGGTCATGCGTACCCGGCCCAGCAGCGTGTCCAGGCGCTGCGCCGAATCCTTGCCACGGTAGCGCTGGTAGAAGTTGGTCATGTAGGCGCTGCCTTCCTGGTCGGCAAAGCGCTCCAGGTACTCGCGCCGGCCGGGTGCGTTGCGGTCCTCGAACAGGTCGCCCATGTCCGGCTTGGCATGGAACATCTCATAGCGCACGATGTCGCGCATCATGCGGATGAAGACCAGGTTGACCGATTGCTGGAACCCGATGCGCACCGTCATATTGCGCTCGCCCGACTCGCGCTCGAAGTTGGTGAAGCTCTGCAGCCCGCCGCCGGTGAAGAAGCCTTCGCCGGCGCTGCCGGAGTACTTGCGCTCCATGGCGGCCTCGAGCATCGCCATCAGCTCGCGCTCGGCGGGCTTGCGCGTCTTGGACAGGTAGTCCACCGCCCAGTGGCTGAGCGCGTCCTGGCGCGCCAGCGGCACCGCGGCCAGCTCGGCGCGGCTCATGCCGGCGTAGCGCGAGTGCAGTTCGCTGATAATTTCCAGGTAAGTCACCAGCGTGCGCAGCTTGGCGGTCGAGCCCAGGTTCAGGCGCGCGCCGCTGTTGACGTCGAAGGGCTGGTCGATGTTGTCGGCCTGCACCCGCACCACGCTGGCGTTGCCTACGCGCTCGAACAGCGTGAAGCTCGCCATCAGCCTGGACGGGTCGTCGTTGTCGCGCAGCAGGTTGTGGCCGTACAGGCCCATGGCGCGCGCATCGGCCTTGTTGCGCACGCGCAAGAGCGTCTCGGTGACGATGCGCTGCGCCTCGCGGTTGATGGTGCTGTCCACGGTCAGGTCGAGCCGGTCCATGTCGTAGCGGCTCTCCACCCCGGTCAGCCGGGTGATGTCGGCGCGCACGCGATTGACGGCCTTGCGCGTGACGAACGGTTCCTGCGGCGGGCGCTGCGGCGGCGCGGCCTTTTCCAGCGGCTGCGCCAGCGCCGCGTCGCGCAGCTCGGCGGTGATGATGTTGTTGGCCGCCAGCAGCCGCAGGTAGCTGCCGGTCAGCGCATCCAGGTTGGTGTCGTCGCGGCGCAGGTGGTACGACGGGCGGCGCTGCGAGATGATCAGCGACAGCGCGCGCTTGAAGGCCTGCGCCTGGCGCGGCTCGGGCGCGCGCTGGTCGAGCTCCTTCAGCAGCCGGTTGATCTCGCTGAAGTCCTCGCCGTACCAGACCCACAGCGCATCGCCGATGCCGTTGATCTCGCCGAAGCCCTCGCGCGCCGACAGTGGCACGGTGTTCAGGTAGTCGACCACGATTCGCTCGCGCGCACGCTGCGTATCGGGGCCGTCCAGGTAGGCGCGCAGCGACGCCGACGCCATCTGGCGCAGCTTCTCCGGGATCGACGCGGTGCGGCCTTCGGGCGAATGCCGGTATTTCTCGATCTGCGTGGCCAGCGTGCTGCCGCCAGGCGCGTCGTGCGACTTGTCGGCCAGCCGGATCACCTGGTCGAGCACCGCGCGCGAGAGCCGGCGCCAGTCCAGCGCCGGATTCATATTGGGGTATTCCGGGTTGAGCAGGCCCTGGTTCTCGACGTACAGCAGCGCGCTCACCAGCAGTGGCGGCACCGTGGCGAAGTCCGGGTACTGGCGCTGCGGATAGCGCTCGAATGCCAGCGTCAGCCCGTTGCAGTCGCGCAGCACCAGGCCAGCCTGGTTTTTCTCGCGGTAGGGCGCGAACAGGCCCTGGTCCATCAACCGCACCATGTCGGGCGACATGCGCGCCTGTTCGGCCGGCACGTAGCCGCGCTGCTCCAGCCGCCGCGCAAACGCGGGCAGCATGCCGTAGCCCATGCGCGCGTCATAGGGTCCGGAATGCGGGAAACGGATGCTGTCGCTGGCGCCGGGCTGGATCTCGAAGGTCAGCCGTTGGCCGAGGCTGCCGATCAGCCGCGCCTGCCAGTGCGAATTGCGCACTTCGCTTGCGACAACGCTATACACAACATAGGCGCCCCCACTCAGGGCGACTGCCAAGCCAGCGAAGATCCAGCCACGACGCGACACGTTTGGGCTTCCCTGTTGGGCCGGTGCAGCGCGAAGGGGTGTCCCCGCACCAGCTCGAAGCGCAATTTTCTCGCGGCGCACGCACTGCGCGCGCCGCCTGTATTGATATTAGTAGGAGTAACGCCAGCATGCAGCAAGCGTACGCAAGGTCATCGCGCCGTTGCGAACATGCCTCAATCGAGGCAGCGCTTGCGCCACATCCCAGGCGTTGTGCCGCGCTGCCGCGGGAGCTATCGGATGCTATCGGGCCGCTTGCGCGCGCGCAACCGGGCGTCCCCTGAACGGATAGCCGGGATCATTGTAGCCGTGGGTCGAGGCATGTCCCGGCGACACCAGCGCGTCAACCATGGCCTCTTCCTCGGGCGTGATGGCAACGTTGAGCGCTCCGAAGTAATCCTCGAACTGCGCCAGCGTGCGCGGCCCGGCGATCACCGAAGAGATGATCGGATTGGCCAGCACCCACCCGGTGGCAAACTGCCCCGGCGTGAGCCCGCGCCCTTCGGCATGGGTCTTGAGTTGCTGCGCGATCACCAGCGATTCCTCGCGGAACTCGGTCTCCATGATGCGGCGGTCGGAGCGGCCCGCGCGCGTGCCCTGTCCCGGTGCCTGGCCGGGCGCGTACTTGCCGGTCAGCACGCCGCGCGCCACCGGACTGTAGGGCACCACGCCCAGGCCGTAGTGCTCGCATGCGGGCAGGACCTCCACCTCCGGCATGCGGTTGAGCAGGTTGTAGTACGGCTGGCAGGCCACCGGCCGCGGCACGCCCAGCTCGCCGCACAGCCGTGCGATTTCCGCGATGCGCCAGCCGCGGAAGTTCGACACCGCCCAGTAGCGGATCTTGCCGCTGCGCACCAGGTCGCCCATCGCACGCACCGCCTCTTCCAGGTTCTCGCCGGGGTAGTCGCGGTGCAGGTAGAGGATGTCGATATAGTCGGTCGCCAGCCGGTGCAGGCTGTCTTCCACCGCGCGCGTGATCCACACCCGCGAGTAGTGCGAATGATTTGGCGCAGATTGCATGGCGTTGCCCAGCTTGGTCGCCAGCACCCAGTCGTGGCGGTCGGCGGTCAGCAGCCGCCCTACCATCTGCTCCGACCCGCCCTTGCTGTACACGTCGGCGGTATCGATGAAGTTCACGCCGTGGTCGCGCGCGCTGGCGACGATGCGGGCGGCCTCGGCCTCGTCGGTCTGGTCGGCAAACATCATGGTGCCCAGGCACAGCGCCGAGACGCGCAGGTTGCTGGCGCCGAGGCGGCGGTAGGGCATGGTGGTATCTGGCATGGTGGTTCCTTCGGTGGGTGCGGCAGGTGCGCCGCGGCAGCGGCAGCGCCTTGGACCGCGCGATGAAAAACCGGGGTGGTCGGTTGTGACCACGATCCCACATTTTGCCGGGAACCGGCCTGGCCTGCCGGCGCTGGCGCGGAACAGCGCGGCAAAAGGCCCGGTATTCCGGGATTTATGGCCGGCCATTTGGCGAAAGAATCGGTGGGAATCGTCCGAATATGTTGCGGGTGGGGCAATTCAATGCCTCTTGCGCCCCATTGACGGTGTCAAGAGGATGAGGCCGAATGCCTGTTCGGAATATCCTGAACACGCCAACCGAACGCCCCCCATCGGTGGGGGAAGCCAATACCGGCAAGGCCGCGCGGGCTGGAAACCAGCCTGTATTCGCGGCCGCAAGATAAGCATTTTCGCCACAGCACAAGATTTTTGACATTCTCCGGGTGTCGATTTGAGTAAAATGACGCCCGCCAAAATCCCACCCCTCTGTCGTCCATTTTTCCCGCCATCATCATGAATCGCCCCGCCCTCCCTTTCGCTTTCGGCAGCCATTGCGGCGCGTCGTTGGCCCGCGGGTGCCCGGCTGGCGCGCTAGGCGGTCTGGCATGAGCGGCAATACCGGCGCCGTGGAGCACGACATGGCGCTTGCCTTCGGCATTCGCGCGTGGTCGGCCTGGGCCGGCGGCCTGCACACCGCGGACGACTGGCGCGCATGGAGCGCCGCCCCGCACTTGCCGGCGGCGCCGGCAGAGGCGCCCGCGCTGCCGCAGATGGCCGCGATGCTGCGCCGGCGCCTGCCCGGGCTGGGGCGCGTGGCGCTGGCCTCGGCCTATGGCTGCGCAACCGGCGATAGTGCGGCAGAAGTGCCCGCGGTCTTTGCCTCGCGTCATGGCGATACCGGCCGGCTGGTGACGATGCTGACGGAACTGGCGGCCGGCGAGGCGCTGTCGCCGACCGCGTTCGGGCTGTCGGTGCACAACGCGATCGGCGCGCTGCGCTCGATCGACCTGGCCGATACGGGCAACCTGCTGGCCTTGTCCGCCGGGCGCGACACCGTGGAGGCGGCCGTGCTCGAAGCCTGCAGCCTGCTGGCCGACGGCGCGCCCGAAGTGCTGCTGGTCCACTATGACGAGCCCGTGGCGGCGCCCTACGCGGCATTTGCCGACGAGCCCGCCTGCCCCTATAGCTGGTGCTGGCGTATCGCCGTCCCGCGCGCGGGCGAACCCTTCTATACGCTGGCGCTCACGGATGAACCCGTGGCGGCGGTCCCCCACCTGCCTCACCTCCCGCACGGGCTGGACGTGCTGCGCTTCATGCTGGCCGGCGACGCGCAGCTATGCTATCGCGGCGAGCATGCCGGCTGGCGGTGGCAGCGTCATGGTTGAATGCTATGGTTGAGCGCCTCGATCGTGCCTGGCGCGTCTGCGCCACCGGGCTGTGCTTTTCCAGCTTCGGGCTGGGCGGGCTGGTGCTGCGCGTGCTGGTGTTCCCGCTGCTCTCACTCGCACCGTGGAGCGCGGCGCGGCGCCAGCGCATCTGCAAGAATGTGATCCACTACGCTTTCCGGCTGTTCTTGTGGCTGATGTGCGCGGTGGGCGTGATCCGCTATGAGGTGCGCAACGCGCAGCGGCTGCAGCGCGAAGGGCTGCTGATCGTGGCCAACCACCCGTCGCTGATCGACGTGGTATTCCTGATCGCGCTGACGCGCCGCGCCGATTGCGTGATCAAGGCGGGGCTGGCGCGCAACCCGTTCACGCGCGGGCCGGTGCTGGCCACGGGCTACGTGCAGAACGATTCCGGCGCGGCCATGGTGCAGGGCTGCATCGACTCGCTGCGCGCGGGCAACAACCTCGTGATTTTTCCGGAGGGCACGCGCACCCCGGCCGACGGCAGCCTGCGGCTGCAGCGCGGTGCCGCCAATATCGCGGTGCGCGGCGGCTTTGCGCTGACGCCGGTGATCATCCGTTGCGAGCCGCCCACGCTGCGCAAGGGCGAGAAGTGGTACCGCGTACCGGTACGCAGGCCGCGCTACGTCATCGACGTGCGCGAAGACATTGACACCCGGCAGCTCGCAACCGCGGGCACCGACGACGCCATGGCCGTACGCGAGGTCACGCTGGCGCTGACCGATTATTTTTCCATGGAGATTTGCCGTGCAGGCGCTTGAACAAGAAATCAAAGAACTGATCGTTTCGTCGCTGTCGCTGGAGGAAGTGGCGCCCGCTGACATCGACAGCGAAGCGCCGCTGTTCGTCGAAGGCCTGGGCCTGGATTCGATCGATGCGCTCGAACTCGGCCTGGCGCTGCAGAAGCGCTTCGGCGTCTCCATGAGCGGCGACAAGGAGGTGGTGCGCGCCCGTTTTGCCAGCGTTGCCACGCTGGCCGCGTTCGTCACCGCGCATCGCGCCGAACAGGCTTCAGCCTGAGTACGCCCCTGGTATCCGATTCTTTCAAGCTGGTAGGCATGGCCATGACCCACGACGAAATCTTTGCGCGCGTTTCGGCAGTCCTGCAGGACTCCTTTGAAATCGACGCCGACCGCATCCGTCCGGAAGCCCGGCTTTATGAAGACCTGGACATCGACAGCATCGACGCGGTCGACCTGCTGGTCAAGCTCAAGCCGATGCTGGACAAGCCGCTCAAGCCCGAGCAATTCAAATCCGTGCGCACCATCCAGGACGTGGTGCAGGCGCTGGCGCTCCTGATCGACTCCGATTCCGCCGCGACGGCCTGATGGCTTGGCGCAACTGGAGCCTGGGTGCGCTGACGCTGTGCTACCCGGTGGCGGTCTATGTCGGGCTGCAGTACTGGCCGCCGCGCATGGTGGCAATGCTGCTGGTCGCGCTGATGCTGCTGCGCCTGGCCGCAGTGCGGCACGCCGGCTGGCGCCCGCTGGCGCTGGTCGCGGGCGCGATCGCGCTGGCGGTGCTCGCCTCCGGCGAGGCGATGCCGCTCAAGCTCTACCCGGCACTGGTCAATGTGGTGCTGCTGGCGGTATTCGGCTGGAGCCTGTTGCGTCCGCCCACCGTGGTGGAGCGCCTGGCCCGGCTGCGCGAGCCTGACCTGCCGCCGACGGGCGTGGCCTACACGCGCAAGGTCACCGCTGCGTGGTGCCTGTTCTTCTGCTGCAACGGCTCGATCGCGCTGGCCACCGCCTGGTTTGCCAGCGACCGCGTGTGGGCGCTCTATAACGGCGCCATCGCCTACGTGCTGATCGGGGCGATGTTCGCGGGCGAGTGGCTGGTGCGCCGGCAGGTCATGGCAAGGAGCCGTCATGACTGAGTGGACAGGTTTTCGCGGCGCGATGGCGGCGCTGGCTCGCCGCGTCGCAGCGCAGCCGGACGCCGATGCCGACGCCGCCCGCCTGCTGGCCCGCGCGGCCGCATGGCGCGCGGCCTTTGCCGTGGCGCCGGGCGCGCGCTGGGCCATCCATATCGAATCGACGCAGGAATTCGCCGCCGCCCTCTTCGGCGCATGGCATGCGGGCAAGCACGTGGTGCTGCCCGGCGACATGCGCCCGGACACGCTGCAGTCGCTACGGGCGCACACCGACGGCTGGGCCGGCGAACTGCCGGATGGCTTGCAGCCGCGGCAGGACCTCGACGGCGATGGCGGCGATTGGCCGCCGCTGTCGCCCGACGATACTGGCATCACGCTGTTCACGTCTGGCTCCACCGGCGCGCCCGAGGCCATCCACAAGCGGATGGCGCAGCTCGATGCGGAAACCGGCGCGTTGCAAGCTGCCTTTGGCGCGCAACTGCCGCCGGACGTGCGGCTGCTGACCACGGTCTCGCACCAGCATATCTACGGCCTGCTGTTCTGCGTGCTGTGGCCGCTGGCAGCCGGCCGCGCGCTGCCGCACGCGCGCCTCGCCTTCCATGAGGAAGTGGTCGCCGCCTGCGACAGTGCGCCGGTGGTGCTGGTCAGCAGCCCGGCGCACCTGCGCCGCATGCCGGAATCGCTGGACTGGTCCGCTGCCCGCGCGGCGGTGTGTGCGGTGTTCTCGTCCGGTGGGCCATTGCCGCCCACGGCGGCGGACGACGCGCTGCGCCATCTCGGGCAATCGCCGATCGAAGTCTTCGGCAGCTCCGAAACTGGCGGCATCGCCTGGCGCCAGCGCGCGCGCCAGCAGGACCGATGGACTGCCCTGCCCGGCGTGGCCTGGCGCCTGCAGGACGGCTTCCTGGCGGTGCGCTCGGCGCACCTGCCCACTGACGACTGGCATGTCTGCGCGGACCGTGCGCTGGCCGACGGCGAACAGGGTTTCGTGCTGGCCGGGCGCGCCGACCGCGTCGCCAAGATCGAAGAGAAGCGCGTGTCGCTGACCCGCATCGAACAGGCGCTGGCGGCATCGCCGCTGGTGCAGGATGCGCGCGTGGTGCTGGTCGACCTGGATGTCGGCACGCGCGTGGCGGCTGCGGTGGTGCTGGCCGAGGCCGGCGCCGCCATGCTGGCCGGCTTTGGCCAGGATCGCGGCCGGCCCGCGCTGATCGCCGCGTTGAAGGCGGCGCTGGCCGACACCGTCGATCCGCTCGCGCTGCCGCGTCGCTGGCACCTCGCCACCGAGGCGCTGCCCTGCAATGCGCAGGGCAAGACCACCGAGGCGATGCTGCGCGACCTGTTCCGCCAGACCCTGCCGCGCGCGGTCTGGATCGAAAGCAGCGAGAGCGCTGCCGCGGCCACGCTGGACGTCGGCGAACACCTGGCGATCTTCGACGGGCATTTCCCCGGCACGCCGATCGTGCCCGGCGTGGCGCAGCTTGACTGGGTCATGGCGCTGGCGCCGCAGCGCCTGCCGGTGCCCGCACGCGAGCGTTTCCTGCGGCTGGACGTGCTGAAGTTCCAGGGTGTGATCCGCCCCGGCAGCCAGGTGCGGCTGGACCTGGAATGGCTGCCGCACAAGCTGGCGCTGGCATTCCGCCTGACCTCGGCAGCGGGCCCGCACGCCAGCGGCCGCATCGTCTTCAGGAGCGAGCATGGCTGACGCCGACTTCCGTCCGGTGGTACTGGTGCCGGTCTACAACCACGAGCGCGCCATCGGCGCCATGGTCGATGCGATCCTGATGCACCCGGTGCCGTGCCTGCTGGTGGATGACGGCAGCAATGCCGAATGCGCCGCCGTGCTGCGCGACCTGGCGGCGCGCCCGGACGGCCGCGTCACGCTGGTCAGGCTCGACCAGAACCAGGGCAAGGGCGGGGCCGTGATGGCCGGCTTCGAGGCGGCCTGGCGCGCGGGCTACACCCACGCGCTGCAGATCGACGCGGACGGCCAGCACGATGCCGGCTGCATTCCCGCCTTCCTCGACATGGCGCAGCGCAACCCGACGGCAATGGTGTGCGGCAATCCGGTCTACGACGCCTCGGTGCCGCGTGCGCGGCTGATCGGACGCTACCTGACCCACGTGTGGGTCTGGGTCCATACGCTGTCGTTCGCGGTGCGCGATTCGATGTGCGGGCTGCGCGTCTATCCGCTGGCGGATGTGGTGCCGCTCACGCGCGCGGCGCGCATCGGCCCGCGCATGGAATTCGATATCGAGATCCTGGTGCGGCTGGTCTGGCGCGGCGTGCGCATCATCAATATCCCGACGCCGGTGACCTACCCCAGCGACGGCGTCTCGCACTTCCGCGTCTGGCGCGACAACCTGCGTATTTCGTGGATGCATACGCGCCTGTTCTTCGGCATGCTGTGGCGCCTGCCTGTACTGATGGGACGCAAGCTGGCATGAGCACCACCGCACCCGGCGCGGCCCCGCCCGCAAGCCCACCCGCCGCGCGCCACTGGAGCCGCATCGGCGAGGCCACCTGCGTGTGGGGCGTGTGGTGCCTGTACACGATTCACCGGCTGTTCGGGCGGCTGGCGTTCCGCGCGGTGCTGTACCCGGTGGTCACCTACTACTGGCTCGCGCATGGCGCCGCGCGGCGCGCCTCGCTCGACTTCCTGCGCCGCGTGCATCGCGCCACCGGCGTGCAAGGTCCGCTGCCGGGCGCGCGCCATACGCTGCGCCACCTGTATGCGTTCGCCGACACGCTGCTCGACAAGCTGCTGGCGATCGGCGGCCGCTATGCCTTCGGCAGCGTCACGCGCGAAGGCGCCGAGGTGATGCTGCGCCAGATCGAGAGCGGCCAGGGCGGCATCATCGTCACCGCGCATATGGGCTGCCTGGAGCTGTGCCGCGTGCTGGCACGCCATCGCGCCGGCCTGCGCCTGACGGTGCTGGTGCATACCGCGCATGCGCAACGCTTCAACCGCGTCCTGGCCCGGCTCGATCCGGGCTCGACGCTGCAGCTGTACCAGGTCGACGAGATCTCGCCGGCCACCGCGCAGGAGCTGGCCGACAAGGTCCGCGCCGGCGAGTTCGTCGCCATTGCCGGGGACCGCGCGCCGGCCCATGGCGGGCGCGCCGTCAGCGTGCCGTTCCTGGGCGCGCCGGCGCGCTTCCCGGTGGGCCCCTATGTGCTGGCCGCGCTGATGGACTGCCCGCTGTTCGCGATGGGCTGCATCCGCCACGGCGACGGCCACCTGCTGCGCTTCACCGAGCTGGCGCGCCAGGTGCGGCTGCCGCGCGCGAACCGCGCCGAGGCGCTGACCGGCTATGCCACCGCCTACGCCGACTGGCTCGCGCAGCTGCTGGTGCTGTCGCCGTACGACTGGTTCAACTTCTACGATTTCTGGGCCGACCCGGACAACACGCCCGGGCGCGCGCGCTGAGCCCGCGACCGACCCTCACAGTGCCATGACCCCAGACCTCAGCCACGAGATCACCCTCAGCCCCGCCTTCCACGACCTCGACCCGATGGACGTGGTGTGGCACGGCAACTATGTGCGCTACCTGGAGCAGGCGCGCTGCGCGCTGCTGGCGCGGTTCCAGTACGACTATCCCGCCATGCGCGATTCCGGCTATGCGTGGCCGGTGGTCGACCTGCGCCTGCGCTATGTGCGCCCGCTGGTCTACGGCCAGGCCGTGATCGTGCGCGCCACCATCGTCGAGTGGGAGAACCGGCTCAAGATCGACTACGTGCTGCGCGATGCCGCCACCGGCGAGCGCCTGACCAAGGGCTATTCGGTGCAGGTGGCGGTGGACATGCGCACCAACGAGATGTGCTACGAGTGCCCGCCGGTGCTGTGGGAACGACTGGGGGTGAAGCCATGAAGCGCCGCGCCTTGCTGGCCGCCCTCGCGGCGCTTGCCTGCCTGCCGGCGTTGCCGGTGCAGTCGGCCGATACGCTCGGCGCCATCGCCGCGCGGCTGGCCGATGCCCCGGTGATCCGCGGCCGCTTCGAGCAGAAGCGCCAGCTGGCGGGCTTTACCAATCCGCTGGTCTCGCGCGGCGACTTCGTGCTCGCGCGCGAACGCGGGCTGGCCTGGACCACGCGCGAGCCGATCGTGTCGAGCCTGCTGGTGACGCCAAAGGAGCTGGTGGTGCGCGGCGCCGACGGCCAGGTCCAGCAGCGGCTGGCCGCCGACGAGCAGCCGGCGATGCGCGTGGTCGGCGAATCGATGATCGCGGTGCTGCGCGGCGACCTGTCGGCGTTGTCGGCGCGCTTTGCGCTGGATGCGAAGCTCGCCGGCAAGGACGGCTGGGCCCTGACGCTGACGCCGACCGACAGCGGCATCCGGCGCGCCTTTGCCCGCATCGAGCTGAGTGGCGACCGCTTCGTGCGCAGCATCCGGCTGGAAGAAGCCGGCGGCGACGCTACCCAGATCCGCCTGATCGAGCCGGTGGCGGCGCCAAAGCTTTCCGCCGCGGAGGCCCAGCGCTTTGAGTGATTCGGCCAACCGCGTTCCGGTCCGTGCCCGCGCCGGCCTGGCGGGCATGGCGCCGCTGGCCCGTGTGCTGGCGTTCGCGTGGCTGCTGGCCGTGCTGGCGCTGGCCTTGCACCAGGCCAGCTTCTGGCGCAGCGCGCGCATAGACACCGACGTGATGGCGCTGCTGCCCGGCAGCGAGCGCACCGCCACCGCCGACCGCGTGCTGCGCCAGCTGGCCGACGGAGTCTCGCGCGAGATCATTGTGCTGGTCGGCGCGCCTGACTGGCAGCAGGCAAAGACGGCCGCGCAGCGCTTCGGCCAGGCCACCGGCGCGCACCCCGAGCTGCTGCGCCCGGTCGACAAGATCGCAGCGTTCGATTTCGACGCCGCGCTGGCCTTCTACCGCCCCTGGCGCGACCACCTGCTGACCGACGCGCAGCGCGCCACGCTCGGCCGCGCCGATGCCGACACGCTGGCGCAGCAGGCGCTGGGGCGGCTTTACCAGTTCTCGGCCGGCACCAGCCTGTCGGGCTGGTCCGCCGATCCGCTGGGGCTGTGGCAGGGATGGTGGCTGTCGCGCGCCGACCTGACCCGCGTACGCGAGCGCGACGGGCTGGCGGCGTTCTCGGCCGAAGGCATGCACTGGGTGCTGCTGACCTATCGCATCAGCAAGCCCGCGTTCTCGGTCAGCGGCGATACCGACTACGGCGACCTGCTGGCCACGGCCAATACCAGCGCGCGCCAGGGACAAGACGCGGTGCGCGTGGTGATGGCCGGCATCCCGCTGCACGCCGAGGCAGCGGCGGCGCAGGCCAGCTTCGAGATGAATGTGATCGGCCTGGGCTCGCTGGCGGCGGTGCTGCTGCTGGTGTGGCTGGCCTTCCGCTCACTGCGCCCGATCGTGCTGGTGGCGCTGTCGCTGTTGATCGGCACGGCCGCGGCGATCTCCGTGACCGGCGCCGTGTTCGAGCGCGTCCACCTGATCACGCTGGTGTTCGGCGCCAGCCTGGTCGGCGTGGCCGAGGACTACGGCATCCACTACTTCGTGACCCGTCAGGCCGATGGCCGGCGCACGCCGGCGGGCGTGATGCGCCGGCTGCTGCCGGGCATGACGCTGGCGCTGTCGACCAGCGTGGTCGCTTACCTGGCGCTGGGCATCGCGCCGTTCCCGGGGCTGCGGCAGATGGCGCTGTTCTCCGCAGTGGGCCTGGTCGCTGCGTTCCTGACGGTGGTGATCTGGTTCCCGCTGCTGGACCGCGGCAGCCTGCGGCCGACGCGGCTGTCGGCGTGGCTGGCCGACAGCCTGGCACGCTGGCCGCGCGCCCGTGCCGATCGCCGCACGTTGCTGCTGGCTGCGGTGCTGGCCGCCTTCATCGTGCCGGGCCTGCTGCAGGTGAAGGTCGTGGACGACGTGCGCCAGTTGCAAAGCTCGCCCCCCGCGCTGATCGAAGCACAGCGCACTGCCGGCCGCCTGCTCGGCAGCCCGAGCCCGGCGCAATTCCTGCTGGTGCGCGGCGCTTCCGCCGACCAGGTGCTGCATCGCGAAGAAGCCGCCAAGACGGCGCTCGCTGGCATCATGGCGGACGGCGGCATCGACGGCTTTGTCGCGCTGTCCGACTGGGTGCCCTCCGCGGCACGCCAGCGTGCCGACGCGGCGCTGGCATCGAAGCTGGAGGCGCAGGTGCGCGAGCGCGTCGCGCACGTGACCGGCACGGCCGCCAGCCACGCTGCCGGCACGGAGATGGCCGGACCGGACGAAGTGCTGACCTTGCCGGTGTGGCTGGCCCATCCAGTCTCGGAAGCTTTGCGCCACCTGTGGGTGGGCCGCGAAGGCAAGGACGGAAATTACGCCAGCGTGATGCTGCTGCGCGGCCTGGACGACCCGAAAACCATGCCCAAGGTGCAGGCCGCCGTGGCCGGCGTGGCCGGCGTCGAATGGGTCGACCGGGTGGCGGACCTGTCCGGCTTGCTGCACCATTACCGCGTGCTGATGAGCTGGCTGCTGCTGGCCGGCGCCGCCGCGGTCTCGGTGCTGCTGGCGTGGCGTTACGGCCGCGCCGCCTGGCGCGCGCTGGTGCCGACCCTGCTGGCGGCGCTGTTCAGCGTGGCGCTGCTGGGCTGGCTGCACGTGCCGCTGCAGCTGTTCCCGGTGCTCGCGCTCGCGCTGCTGCTGGGCGTCGGCGTCGACTACGGCATCTTCCTGCTGGAGCATCCCGGCGATGGCGTATCGTGGACGGCGATCGTGCTGGGCGCGGCGAGTACGCTACTCGCCTTCGGCCTGCTGGCGCTGTCGTCCACGCCCGCGCTGCATGCGTTCGGCGTCACCATGCTGGCCGGCGTCGGCGCGGTGTGGGTGCTGTCGCCATGGTTCCGGCCGCTGGCGCAGCAAGGAAATTCGCATGGCGGGCACTGAGCCACGTGCCTGTGCCCGTCATCTCGCAGTCCCTGAGTATTGAGAGTTGAAGCTTATGAAAACGGAAACCACGGATGTCGTCATCATCGGCGCGGGGCCTGCGGGCTCGGTCGCGGCCGGCTTGCTGCGCAAGCACGGGATCCCGGTGCTGGTGATCGAGAAGGAGACGTTCCCGCGCTTTTCGATCGGTGAAAGCCTGCTGCCGCAGAGCATGGCCTATATCGAAGAGGCCGGCATGCTGCGCGCGGTGGTGGAAGCGGGCTTCCAGTACAAGAACGGCGCCGCCTTCTCGCGCGGCACGCAGCAGACCGAGTTCGACTTCCGCGAGAAGTTCTCGCCCGGCTGGGGCACCACCTACCAGGTGCAGCGCGCGCGCTTTGACGACGTGCTGATCCGCGACGCCGCGCGCCAGGGCGCCGAGGTGCGCTTCTCGCACCTGGTCGAGAACGTCGACGTCAGCGGCGCGCAGCCCGAGGTCACGGTGCGCGCGCCGGACGGCAGCCAGTACACGGTACGCGCCAAATTCCTGCTCGACGCCTCCGGCTTTGGCCGCATCCTGCCGCGCCTGCTCAAGCTGGAATCGCCGTCGGGCTTCCCGGTGCGCAGCGCGATCTTCACGCACGTGGAAGACCGCATCGCGCCCGGCGCGTTCGATCGCAACAAGATCCTGATCAGCGTGCATCCCGAGCACCAGGACGTCTGGTACTGGACCATCCCGTTCTCCGACGGCCGCTGCTCGCAGGGCGTGGTGGCGGAGAAGGCATTCCTGGACCGCTACACCGGCACCGAGACCGAACGGCTGCAGGCGCTGGTGGCCGAGGAGCCGGGCCTGAAGAAGCTGCTCGCCAACGCACAGTGGGATACTCCCGCGCGCCAGATCGCGGGCTATTCGGCCAATGTGAAATCGCTGTGGGGAAATGGCTATGCGCTGCTCGGCAATGCCGGCGAGTTCCTCGACCCGGTGTTCTCCTCCGGCGTCACCATCGCCTTCAAGTCGGCCAGCCTCGCCGCGCAATGCCTGGTGCGCCAGCTCGCCGGCGAAGCCGTGGACTGGGAGAAGGAGTTCGCGCAGCCGCTCAAGGCCGGCGTGGACTGCTTCCGCGTCTTTGTCGAAGCCTGGTACGAAGGCCGCTTCCAGAAGCTGATTTTCCATCCCAACGCGACCCCGGAAATCCGCGGCATGATCTCCGCGATCCTGGCCGGCTACGCGTGGGACCGCAACAACCCCTTCGTGGCCGAGCCGCGCCGCCGGCTGGCGGTGCTGGAAGAGTTCTGCAACGTCTGATGCGCCGTCTTGCCTTGTCCGCGCTGGCGTTGTCCGCTGCCCTGGCAGCGGGCTGTGCATCGCCGGGTGCCGCTCCTGAACATGCCGCGCCGCAGGCTGGCGCCACGGCCCTGCTGCGCCTGCCACCGGCATCGCTGCAGCGCGAACTGAAGCTGCAGCAGCACATCACCGTCGAGTTCCAGATGCAGGGCCGCACCGAGCGCCGCGAGCTGATGGCGCTGCTGGAAGCCGATGCCGCGCACACGCGGCTCGCTGCCGTGGCTGGCGGGCAGGTACTGGCGCGGCTGAGCTGGGATGGCACGAAGCTGCAGGTATCGCGCTCGCCGTGGGCGCCCGCGGAACTGCAACCGGAACGCATTCTCAGCGACCTGCAATTGTCACTGTGGCCAGCTGACGCGATCCGGGCCGCGTTGCCCGCCGGGTGGAGCTTCGACGCGACGCCCGCCTTGCGCCAGCTGCGTCAGGGCACCGAAACCGTTGCCGAGATCCGCTTTCCGGATGCGGCCACCACGCTGTTCGTGCAGTACCGCGATGGCTACCGGCTGACGATCCGCAACCTGCCGGCGCAAGGCGGTGCGGCATGACGGCGTTCCTGAACACCGTCGGCATCCGCTGCGCGCTCGGGCGCGGACAGGACGCGGTGCGCCAGGCCATGTGGCAAGCAGATGCGCCCATGGCCGGTGAAGTCACCGACCGCTACAGCCCCGGCCGCCAGTTGCTGCTCGGCACGGTGAACGACCTTGCCGACGATGCCGCGCCGGCGCACACCGAGCCCCGCCATCGCAGCCGCAACAACGCCATGCTGCTCGACGCGCTGGCGCAGGTGCGCCCGGCGGTGGATGACGCGATTGCGCGCGTCGGCCCCGCGCGCGTGGCGGTGGTAATGGGCACCAGCACCTCGGGCATCCGCGAAGGCGAGCTGGCGGTGCAGGGCCTGGTGCGCGACGGCGCATTGCCGCAGGACTACCACTACGGCCAGCAGGAGCTGGGCTCCCCGGCAAGCTTCCTCGCCGCAATGCTGGGAACGAAGGGGCCTGCGTACACCATTTCCACCGCATGCTCGTCGAGCGCCAAGGCTCTCGCCGCCGGTGCGCGGCTGCTGCGCCACGGGCTGGCTGACGTGGTCCTTGCCGGTGGCGTCGACACGCTATGCGCCTTTACCGTCGCCGGCTTTTCCGCGCTCGAATCGGTCAGCGCAGCGCGCTGCAATCCGCTGTCGGTCAATCGCAACGGCATCAACCTTGGCGAGGGCGCCGCGCTGTTCCTGATGTCGCGCGAAGCCGGGCCGGTGCGCCTGGCCGGCTGGGGCGAATCGTCCGACGCCCACCACGTCTCCGCGCCCGACCCAAAAGGCAAGGGCGCGCGCCTGGCAATGCAACAGGCTCTGGCGCGTGCGGGCATCGGCGCGGATGCCATCGACTACGTGAACCTGCACGGCACCGCCACGCCCGCCAACGACGTGATGGAAGCGCATGCCGTCGCCGACGTGCTCGGCCACGAGGTACCCGTCAGTTCCACCAAACCGCTAACCGGCCACACGCTCGGCGCGGCCGGCGCGATCGAAGCGGCCCTGATGTGGCTCACGCTGAGCGGCAATCCGCACGGCCGGCTGCCGCCTCACTGGTGGGACGGCGCCGCCGATGCCGCATTGCCGGCGCTGTACGTCGCCGGCCCGGGCAGCACGCTCGGACGCACGCCGCGCTATGTGATGAGCCATTCGTTCGCCTTTGGCGGCAGCAACTGCGTACTGGTGCTGGGGGAGGGATAACGCATGCAAGATTTGCCAGCTCTGCTGCCCGTCGCCGAAGTGGTGCCCCATGGCGGCGCCATGCTGCTGCTCGATACGCTGGTGCAGGCCGACGACAACGGTTGCACGGCGCGTGCGACGGTGCGGCCAGGGCAGCTCTTCGTCGATCCCGCCGGCATGCCCGGCTGGGTCGGCATCGAATACATGGCGCAGGCCATCGCCGCGTGGGCAGGCGTGCGCGACCGGCGCGCGGGACGCCCGCCAGGCATCGGCTTCCTGCTGGGTTCGCGCCGCTATGAATGCGACGTGCCGGCCTTCCCGGTCGGCAGCGAACTCACCATCAGCGTGCAGGCGGAGCTGACCGGCGACAGCGGCCTCGGCCAGTTCGCCTGCCGGCTGGCGCTGGATGGCCGCGAGGTCGCCCGCGCCAATGTCTCCGTCTTCCAGCCTGCGGATGCGCAGGCCTTTCTGCAAGGACAACACGAATGACCAATCCGACCGTGCTGGTCACGGGCTCGTCCCGCGGCATCGGCCGCGCCATCGCCCTGCGGCTGGCCCGCGACGGCTATGACGTGGTGGTGCACTGCCGCACCAGCCGCGACGAGGCCGACTCCGTCGCCGACGCGGTACGCGCCTGCGGCCGCAAGTCCCGTGTGCTGTGCTTCGACGTGGCCCGGCGCGATGAAGCCGCCGCCGTGCTGCTGGCCGACATCGCCGCGCATGGCTGCTACTACGGCGTGGTGTGCAACGCGGGCCTGGCGCGTGACGCGGCCTTCCCGGCCATGAGCGGCGCCGAGTGGGACGAGGTGATCCACACCAACCTCGACGCCTTCTACAACGTGCTCAACCCGGTGGTGATGCCGATGGTGCAGCGGCGCCAGCCGGGTCGCATCGTCACGCTGTCGTCGGTGTCGGGGCTGGTGGGCAACCGCGGCCAGGCCAACTACAGCGCGGCCAAGGCCGGCATCATCGGCGCCACCAAGGCGCTGGCGATCGAGTTGGCCAAGCGCGCGATCACTGTCAACTGCGTCGCGCCCGGCCTGATCGATACCGACATGGTCGAGCAGCACGTGCGCGATGAAGCGCTGCGCATGATTCCGGCACGCCGCCTGGGCACGCCCGACGAGGTCGCGGCCACGGTGGCCTTCCTGATGTCGCCCGACGCTGGCTATATCACGCGGCAGGTGATTTCGGTCAATGGGGGGATGTTCGGGTGAAGCGCGTTGTCGTGACTGGAACCGGCGCGATCTGCGCGCTGGGCAATGACTGGGCCACGGTGCGCAGCACCCTGGAGTCGGGCCGCAGCGCGGTCGTGCGCATGCCGGACTGGGAAGACATCAAGGGCCTGAACACGCTGCTGGGCGCGCCCGTGCCGCCGCTGGTGCTGCCGGCGCACTACACGCGCAAGCTGACGCGCTCGATGGGCAAGGTGGCGCTGATGTCGGTGCTGGCAAGCGAAGCCGCGTTGCAGGACGCAGGCCTCGCGGGCGACCCGCTGCTGGCCAGCGGCAAGCTCGGCATCGCCTACGGCTCCTCCACCGGCACGCCCGAGGCGGTCGCCGACTTCGGCCGCATGCGTAGCGAGCGCACCACCGAGGACATCAGCGCGACCACCTATATCCGCATGATGCCGCACACCACGGCGGTCAATATCGGCGTGTTCTTCGGCATTACCGGCCGTATCGTGACCACGTCGAGCGCCTGCACCTCCGGCAGCCAGGGCATCGGCTACGCCTACGAGGCGATCCGCAGCGGCCGCCAGGTGGCGATGCTGGCAGGCGGTGCGGAAGAGCTCGACGCCACCGAGGCGGCGGTGTTCGACACGCTCTTTGCCACCAGCACCTGCAACGACACCCCGCAGGCCACGCCGCGCCCCTTCGACAGCGCGCGCGACGGCCTGGTGCTGGGCGAAGGCGCGGGCACGCTGGTGCTGGAAGAACTGGAGCACGCGCAGGCGCGCGGCGCACGCATCCTGGCGGAGATCGTCGGCTTCGGCACCAACAGCGACGGCGCGCACGTGACGCAGCCCAAGGCCGAGACCATGGCCGTGGCGATGCGCCTGGCGCTGGAAGATGCCGGGCTCGAACCGTCCCATATCGGCTACGTCAACGCGCATGGCACCGCCACCGACCACGGCGACATCGCCGAATCGCAAGCCACGCATGCGGTGTTCGGTCCTGCGATGCCGGTCAGCTCGCTCAAGAGCTACATGGGCCATACCCTGGGCGCCTGCGGCGCGCTGGAAGCCTGGATGACCATCGAAATGATGCGCGACGGCTGGTTCGCGCCCACGCTCAACCTGGGCACGCCCGACCCACGCTGCGCACCGCTCGACTACATCATGGAAACGCCGCGCCAGCTCGACGTGGACTACGTGATGAGCAACAACTTCGCTTTTGGCGGGATCAACACCTCGCTGGTGTTCCGCCGTTGGGAAGACTGAAGTCCTTTCTAGATTGCCAACCAACAAAAAGGAAGATCTATGAAATCCGCTCTCTCTGTCGTTGCCATGACCCTGTGCGCCAGCGCCCTGCTGTCCGCTCCTGCCCACGCGCGTGATACCAAGTACATGCTGCCGATGCAGGAAGTGCTCGACATGCCCGAGGCCAAGGAAAAGCTCGACGATTCCTTCCGCTTCTACCTCTCCGGCCAGAAGACGCCCAAGGTGCTGCAGCGCATGGATTCGGGCGTCTCCAACCGCAAGACCAACGGCGTGGGCAAGAGCGATGAAGACGGCTGCCGCTGGGCCGCGCTGTCGGCGCTGATCGCGCTGCAGGAGACGGCCAAGTCGCAGGGCGCCAATGCGGTGATCGACATCGTCAGCTACTACAAGAAGAACGAGGTCGCCAGCCCGACCGACTACGAATGCCACGCCGGCGCCGTGGTGGTGGGTGTCGCGCTCAAGGGCACCTACGCCAAGGTGGCGCAGTAATGACCACCTGGCTGCGCCTTGGGTCCGTGACCGAGCTTGCCGCGCAGGCACCCGAGGCGCAGTCGTGGATGACTGAAGGCGAGCTTGCACGGCTGGCGGCGATGCAATCGGCGCGGCGGCGCGGACAGTTCGTCGCCGGCCGCTGGCTCGCGCGCACGCTGCTGGCCGAAGCCTTTGGCGGCGTGTGGCAGGCCTGGACGCTGACGGGCGGCGCCGATGCGCCGCCGGCGGCTTCCGGCCCTGTTCCTGCGAGCCTGTCGATTTCGCACAGCGGTGGCCTCGTTGCCTGCGCCGTGAGCGCGGCTATGCTCGGGCTCGATCTCGAACCGTGCCGCGCGCGCAAGGAACTGGACGCGCTCTATGGCGCGATCACTACCGACGTCGAGCGCGCCACGCTGGCCAGCCACACCGCCGCTCCCGCGGACACCGTGCACAGTTTTGCGCACGCGTGGACGCTGAAGGAGGCGGCACTGAAGCGCCACGGTGGCGGCCTGTTTGCAACCATGCTGGGCCATGCCCTCGGTATCGAGGCCGCATCCGGCGCGCAGGACGCAAACGCCTGCACGTGGCTGCACGATGGCCATGTGCTCGCGCTCTGTGCCGACGACCTGCGCGCAGTGACCGCGCCCGGGATGCCCCTTCCCCGCTACTGGCGGCTCATGCCATCCGGCACCGCGCCGCAGCCATGATGAATGCCTGAACCGATGTCTGAACACTTTGCCTCCGATGCCGCCCATACCGCCACGTCAGTGGTCTTTGACGGCACGCCCCTGAGCATCGAAGCGGTGACCGCGCTGGCGCACCGCCGCGCTGGCGCCGTGCTGTCCGATGCGCCGGCCTTCCGCGCCCGCATCACGCGCGGCATGGCTTTCCTGGACCGGCTGCTGCAGGAGGACGGCCGCGTCTACGGCGTCACCACGGGCTATGGCGACTCGTGCGAGACCACGGTCCCGGTCGCACGCGCCTACGAGCTGCCAGTGCACCTGTACACCTTCCACGGCTGCGGGCTGGGCCGGGTACTCGATGCCGACGAGACCCGCGCCGTGCTCGCCGCCCGGCTGGCTTCGCTGTGCCAGGGCTATTCGGCGGTCAGCCCCGCGCTGCTGGAGCAACTGGCCGCGTTCCTCGCCCATGACGTGCTGCCATGCATTCCCGCCGAGGGATCGGTCGGTGCCAGCGGCGACCTGACGCCGCTGTCGTATGTCGCGGCGGCGCTGTGCGGCGAGCGCGACGTGGTGTACCAGGGTCGGCGCCAGCCCGCTGGCGAAGCACTCGCCGCGATCGGGCGTGAGCCACTGCGCCTGCGTCCCAAGGAAGCGCTGGCGATCATGAACGGCACCGCGGTGATGACCGGGCTCGCTTGCCTCGCATGGCAGCGCGCCGCCAACCTCGCGCGGCTTGCCGCCACGCTGACCGCCGCCGCGGTGGCGGCGGTGGACGGCAATCCCTACCACTACGACGCGGCGCTGTTCGACGCCAAGCCGCACCCCGGCCAGAAGCGCGCCGCGCAGCGCATCCGCCAGCTATTGGGCGACTCGCGCGCGCCGCGCCACGCCAACCGGCTGCAGGACCGCTATTCGCTGCGCTGCGCGCCGCATGTGATCGGCGTGCTGGAAGACGCGCTCGACTGGTCGCGCCGCTGGATCGAGACCGAGCTGAACAGCGCCAACGACAACCCGCTGGTCGAGCCTGACGAAGAGCGGCTGCTGCACGGCGGCCACTTCTACGGCGGGCATATCGCCTTCGCCATGGATGCGCTCAAGACCGCCGTCGCCAGCGTCGCCGACCTGATGGACCGCCAGCTCGCCACGCTGGTCGACCCGCGCTACAACAACGGGCTGCCCGCCAACCTGTCGGGCGCCACTGGGGCCGACGCGCCGCTGAACCACGGCCTGAAGGCGGTGCAGATCGGCGCCTCGGCATGGACCGCCGAAGCGCTCAAGCACACCATGCCAGCCACCGCGTTCTCGCGCTCGACCGAATGCCATAACCAGGACAAGGTCAGCATGGGCACCATCGCCAGCCGCGATTGCCTGCGTGTGCTGGAGCTGAGCGAGCAGGTGGCGGCGGCGATGCTGGTCGCGGTGCGCCAGGGCATCGCGCTTCGGCTGCGCACCGGCTACACGCTGCCACAACCGCTGCGCCAGCTGGCCGAGCGGCTGGAAGCGGAAATCCCGCTGATCGTGCAGGACCGCGCGCTCGAACCCGAGCTGCGCCGGCTGGTGCAGGAAGTGCGGGAAGCAAAGTGGTGATCAAAGTGATGAGCGCCAGGAGAACGGCACGATGAACGCAGTCAATATCTTTTTCCTGCAGGCGATGCTGGTGGTCGCGCTGCCCTACCTGCTATGGCGCGGTGCCGGGCTGCAATCGGTGTTCCCGCTGGTGGGCATACAGGTCCTCGCCGGCATCTTGCTGGGCCCGTCGGTGTTCGGACAGCTCGCGCCGCAAGGCTGGACCGCGCTGTTCGGGCCCGACCACCTGCCGATGCTGTCCGGGCTGCAGTGGCTGGCGGTGACGCTGTTCTGCTTCCTGACCGGCCTGCACCTGCGCGAGGGTGGCGTGCCAGCGCAATGGCGCGCCACCCTGCAGATCTCGCTGGGCAGCATCGCGGTGCCGTTCGCACTCGGGGCCGTGGCGGGGTGGTGGATGTTGAGCGCCGGCTGGCCGGTTGCCGGTGAGCGGGCCGACCCCTACTGGTTTGCCTGTGCCATCGGCATCAGCACCGCCGTCACGGCGCTGCCGGTACTGGGCGCGGTGTTGCGCGAGATGCGGCTGACCGGCACCAACATCGGCCAGCTCGCGCTGCGCTGCGCGGCGGTGAACGATGGGTGGGTGTGGCTGTTCCTGACGCTGTTGCTGCTGCAGCAAGGCGGCCAGGACGGCACCGGTGCGCTTGCGGTCGCCGCGCGCGCGGGTGCCTACCTGGCATTGATGTTCGGCGTCGTGCGGCCCGCACTGGCCTGGCTGCTGCGCCGTCGCGCACCGGAGACCGAGTTGCTGCTGGCGATCGCGTTGTTCCTGGTGCTGGCGTCGGCATTCCTTGGCGAGCTGGCTGGCCTGCACCATGTGATGGGCGGCTTCGTCGCCGGACTGGTGTGGCCCTCGCAAGCGGCGCAGCGCGTGCGCCAGCAACTGGAGCCGATGACGGTGGTGGTGCTGCTGCCGTTCTTCTTCCTCGCCGCCGGGCTGCGTACCGAGATCTCGCTGCAGGAGCCGATGGCGCTGTGGATCGCGGCGCTGTCGCTGGCAGTGGCCATTGCCGGCAAGATGGCCGGCGTCGCGCTTCCCGCGCTGCGCGCGGGCATGGGCTGGCACCAGTCGCTGGCACTGGGTGCGCTGCTGCAGACCAAGGGGCTGGTCGAGCTGGTGGTGCTGACAGTGCTGCTGGACGCGCGGATCATCAGCACGACGGCGTTTTCCGGGCTGTTGCTGATGGCACTGGCCAGTACGCTGCTGGCGCGGCCGCTGACACTGTTGGTGGCGCGGGGGCGGTTGCACTGACCGCCCCCCGCCGCGCGCTTCACACAGCCGTGAAGCCCGGCAAGCGCGCGATCTCCACCCCCAGGTAGTCGAGCAACACCCGCACCCGCGCCGGCTGGTAGCGCCGCGACGGATACACCAGGAAGGCCTCCTGCGCCGGGCCGCTCCAGCGCGGCAGCACGCGCTGCAGCGCGCCGCTGTCGAGCAGGTCCTGCACCAGCCAGGCCGGCGTCAGGCCGAAGCCGGTGCCGGCCAGGAAGCTCTCCCGCATCGCCAGCGAGTTGTTGACGCGGTAGCGGCACGGCGCGCTGACCAGCGCCTGGCCGCCGGGGCCGTCGAGCACGATATCGTCGCCGGCGGCCAGCCAGCTAAAGCGCAGGATCTGGTGGCGGTCCAGGTCGGCGGGCTGGCGGATGCGCGGATGTTGTGCGAGGTAGTCGGGAGAGGCCACCAGCATCCGCGGCGACACCGCGATCCGTCGCGCGATCACATTGGGCGGCAGCGTCGCGCCGAGCCGCACCGCGACATCGACGCCCTCCTCCACCAGGTCGACGAAACGGTCGTCGAACAGCAGCTCCACCTCCACCTCCGGATAGCGCTGCTGGAACGCCAGCACCAGCGCATTGAGCCGCAGCACGCCAAAGCTGGCCGGCGCGCTGATGCGCACCCGGCCGGCGGGTCGCTCGGACAGGCCGCGTGCATCGCTGACCGCTTCAACATACTCGTCCAGCACGCAGCACGCGCGTTCGTAGAAGCGACGGCCGGCTTCGGTCGGCGACAGGCTGGTGGTGCTGCGTTCGAGCAGCCTGACGCCCATGTCCTTCTCCAGCGCGGCCACGATCTTGCTGATGGTCGGCTGGGTCGACTGCTGCTCGCGCGCCACCGCGGACAGGCTGCCCAGTTCCACGGCGCGCACGAAGGCCTGCATTGCCCGGATGGTATCCATGCTCGTCCTCGCTGCGGCTCATTCCGGTTTGGCATGAGCCATATGCGATTGTGCCGGCTACTCCGCATAACTGGAATACCCTAATTTTGGCATGTCCCGGCGCCACTGCCGGCCAACAGACCGAGGCAAGTCCCATGTTCCCCAACTCCCGCATCCTGCGCAGCCTGGCTGCGCTGGTGTTTTCCGCCGCCCTCGCCAGCACCGCAGCGCAGGCAAACCCTTTGCAGGACCGTGCCTGGCTGACGAGCTGGATGGCGAGCCAGCAGCCGGTATGGCAGCCCGGCGAGCAGCCGTTACCGACCGGCGTGCCCGCGCAGCTGGCAGGGCAGACGCTGCGGCAGGTGGTGCGGCTGAGCGTGGGCGGTGCGCGCGTGCGCGTGGTGCTGTCGAATAGCTATGGCAAGCAGGCGGTCACGGTGGGCGCGGCGCAGCTTGCGCGCCACGCGGGCGGGGGCAACATCGATCCAGCGGGCAGCCGCCCCGTGCGCTTCGGCGGCAGCGCGTCTGTCACCATCCCGCCCGGCGCCACGGTGGCGAGCGATCCCATCGCCTTCGACGCTCCGGCGCTCGGCGAACTGGCCGTCAGCCTCTACCTGCCGCATCGCACTACGGTCGAGTCATTCCATTGGGACGGGCGGCAGACCGCCTGGCTGGTAGCCGGTAACGCGACCACGCGGGCCGCACTGCAAACGCCCCAGGCCTTCAGCGCCCGCATCCTGCTAAGCGAAGTGCAGGTCGACGCGCCGGCGCATGCCGGTGCCGTGGTGGCGATCGGCGATTCGATCACCGAAGGCAACGGCTCCACGCCCGACACCAACCGTCGCTGGCCCGACGTGCTGGCGCAGCGCCTGGCGGGAGACGGCGTGGCCGTGCTCAACGCCGGCATCTCCGGCGGCCGGCTGCTGCGCGACGGCATGGGCGTGTCTGCGCTGGCGCGGCTCGATCGCGACGTGCTGAGCCAGCCGCATGTACGCGCTGTGATCGCGGCAATCGGCATCAACGATATTGCCTGGCCCGGCTCGACCTTTGCACCGGACGATGCCGTGCCGCAGGCATCCGAGCTGATCGACGGCTACCGCCGCCTGATCGCCCGCGCCCATGCGCGCGGCGTGCGCGTGATCGGCGCCACCATCACGCCGTTTGCCGGCGCGCTACGGGATACGCCGATCCGCGGGTATGACAGCCCCGGCAAGGAAGCGGTGCGGCTGGCGGTCAACGACTGGATCCGCCATGGCGGCGAGTTCAATGCGGTGGTGGACTTCGACGCGGCGGTGCGCAATCCGGCGCGGCCGGAGGCGATGCTGCCGGTGTACGACAGCGGCGACCACCTGCATCCGGGCGATGCTGGCTATCGCGCCATGGCGGCGCGCATCGATGCGGCGCTGCTGGGTGTGTCAGGCGAGCCGGTGCGCCGCGCCGGCGGCGCGCCCATCCCACGCGACGCCGGTGCTTGCGCTCAGTCCCGATCCGGTGCGCCGGGCGGGAAGAACCCACGGTACGGACGCGCGTCCTCCACTGCGCGCGCAAACGACGGCCGCGCCAGCAAGCGGCTGCGGTAGGCGCGCAAGTTGGCGCAGTCCGCGGGGATCGGATGCACCCAGTCGGCATAGAACAGCGACGGCGCCGCCGCGCAATCCGCCAGCGTGAAGTCGCTGCCCGCGGCCCATTCGCGGCCGGCCAGCGTTTGCTCCAGCCATGCGTAGGCCGTCTCTAGCTGTTTGCGCGCCTCGGCCACGCCAAAGGCATCGCGATGCTCCTCCGGGCGGATGAAATCGAACACGATGCGCTGCATCGGCGTCATCACGTACTGATCGAAGAAACGGTCGAGCAGGCGGACATCGAGCGCGGCGTCGGGCGATTCAGGCAGCCATCGCACCGGGCCGCGGTGATGAATGTCCAGGTACTCGATGATGATGCTCGATTCGAGCACGGTACGGTCGCCATCGACCAGCACCGGCATCCGCTTGAGCGGCCACAGTTCGGCGTGCTCGGCCATGTTCTGCTCGTGCTCGGGCGACAGCATGCGGAACTCGAATGGGATCGCGTTCTCGTACAGCGCGACGAGGACTTTCTGGCAGTAGGAAGAAAAGGGGTGGGCGAACAGTTGCATGCGTTGTCTCCTGATCTTGTGGTTGTACGCGGCTCGCCGGTCATCCCGCTGCCGCAAAACGGTCGGTCGCCGCGATCAGCTGGTCGAGAATGCCCGGCTCCGTCCATGCATGGCCGGCACCTTCGATCAGATGGAAATCGGCCCTGGGCCACGCCTGGTGCAGCGCATAGGCATAGCGCACCGGGCACGGCATATCGTAGCGGCCGTGCACGATAACACCGGGGATATCGGCCAGCTTGTGCGCGTCGCGCAGCAGTTGCCCGTCTTCCAGCCAGCAGCGGTGCGTGAAGTAATGATTCTCCAGCCGCGCAAAAGCCAGCGCGAAATGGCCGTCGGCGTGCTTGGCGCTGTTGTCGGCATCGGGCAGCAGCGTGATGGTCTCCCCTTCCCACACGCTCCACGCGCGCGCGGCTTCCACTTGCTTGTCCTGGTCGTCGCCGGTCAGCAGCTTGCGGTAGGCGGCCATCATGTTGCCGCGCTCGGCGTCGGGCACCGGCGCCTGGAAGCGCGCCCACTTCTCGGGGAACATCTCCGACACGCCGTACTGGTAGTACCAGTCCAGCTCCGCCTGCGACACCGTGTAGATGCCGCGCAGCACCAGTTCACTGACGCGCTCCGGGTGCTTCTGCGCATACGCCAGCGCCAGCGTCGAGCCCCACGAGCCGCCGAACACCAGCCAGCGCTCCACGTCCACCAGCGCGCGCAGGCGCTCGATATCGTCCACCAGGTGCCAGGTGGTATTGGCCTCCAGCCCGGCATGCGGCGTCGAGCTTCCGCAGCCGCGCTGGTCGAACAGCAGCACGTCATAGCGCGCCGGATCGAACAGCCGCCGATGGTCCGCCGAAATCCCGCCACCCGGCCCGCCGTGCAGGAACACCGCCGGCTTGGCGCCGGGCGTGCCGACGCGCTCGTAGTGGATGACATGCCCGTCACCGACATCCAGGGTGCCGGTTTCATAGGGCTCGATTTCGGGATAGAGGGTGCGCAGGGCGGACATGTGTGCGGGTCTCCGGAGGTCGGGATGCAACAGTGTACGCCGGTGGGGATGGCCTTGCGGTGGGCCTCTTCAGACGCGCTCCAGGACGCGATGAGGCGGCGGCGGCAGCCTGACGGCGATCGCATCGCCAGCACGCACCACGCCGCCCGCCAGCATCGACCGCCGCCGTCCAGGCAGGATTGCGTCTGCAGCCCGGGCGCCAAGGAGGCGCGAAGTTCGAGGCGTAAAAAAACCGGCACCCAAAGGTGCCGGTCCTCATACTGCCAGCGTTGCGCCCTTCAGCGCCCCGCTCAGTCTTCCAGCTTCGGCAACGAAGCACTCACCTTCGTCGACAGCAGCCCCGACTTGGCATACGTCTGCAGCTTCTCGCGCGTATCGACGATATCCAGCGTACGCATCGTCAGCTGGCCGATGCGGTCCAGCGGCGTGAACATCGACTCGCCCTTCTCCATGGTCAGCCGTTCCGGCTTGTAGGTCAGGTTGGGCGAGGTGGTGTTCAGGATCGAATAGTCGTTGCCGCGGCGCAGTTCGATAGTGACTTCGCCGGTGATGGCGCCGGCCACCCAGCGCTGGGCGGTTTCGCGCAGCATGATGGCTTGCGGGTCGAACCAGCGGCCCTGGTACAGCAGGCGGCCCAGGCGGCGGCCGTTGTCGCGGTACTGCTCGATGGTGTCTTCGTTGTGGATGCCGGTGATCAGGCGCTCGTAGGCGATGAACAGCAGCGCCAGACCCGGGGCTTCGTAGATACCGCGGCTCTTGGCTTCGATGATGCGGTTCTCGATCTGGTCGCTCATGCCCAGGCCATGGCGACCGCCGATGCGGTTGGCTTCCATGAACAGGTCAACGCTGTTGGCGAAGGTCTGGCCGTTCAGCGCGACCGGCTGGCCTTCTTCGAAGCGCACGGTCACTTCTTCACGCTTGACTTCCACGTCATCGCGCCAGAACTGCACGCCCATGATCGGCTGCACGATGCGGATGCCCGAATCCAGGTGCTCCAGGTCCTTGGCTTCGTGGGTGGCGCCCAGCATGTTGGAGTCGGTCGAGTACGCCTTTTCGGCCGACATCTTGTAGTCGAAGCCGTTCTGGCGCATGAACTCGGACATCTCGGCGCGGCCGCCCAGTTCGTCGATGAACTGCTGGTCCAGCCACGGCTTGTAGATCTGCAGGCCGGGGTTGGTCAGGAGACCGTAGCGGTAGAAGCGCTCAATGTCATTACCCTTGAACGTGCTGCCATCGCCCCAGATATTGACGCCATCTTCCTTCATCGCGGCGACCAGCATGGTGCCGGTGACGGCGCGGCCGATCGGGGTGGTGTTGAAGTAGGTGATCCCGGCGGTCGAGATGTGGAAGGCGCCGCACTGCATGGCGGCGATGCCTTCGGCCACCAGTTGCGTGCGGCAGTCGACCAGGCGGGCTTCCTCGGCGCCGTAGGCCTTGGCCCGGCGCGGGATGTCGTCGTAGTCGGGCTCGTCCGGCTGGCCCAGGTTAGCGGTGTAGGCGTAGGGGACGGCGCCCTTCTGGCGCATCCAGAGGAGTGCCGCGCTGGTGTCAAGGCCGCCGGAGAAGGCGATTCCGACGCGCTGGCCGGAAGGAATGTGCTGCAGGATGGTAGTCATCGCCAGAAAATCAAAGTGAATTTGTCGGCTCTTGGGCGGGCTTCCACTGCGCGCGCCAGCGCGCGTGAAAGCACGGCGACGCGGCCGGCCGAGTCACGTGCCGAGTCAGTGCCAAACGCGAATTGTGACACGGCAGCGCCCACGCGCCAAACGGCGGGGCACGCCGGGCCGGCGGCGCCACCCGCATTGCCGCTTCCCGGAGCGTTGAAATCCCGCGAACGCGCCTTTCAAAACTCTCGACTGGTTCGCCTGGAGGCCCCTCCCTATACTCCGCCGCATTGTCGTTCGAAAGCGGAGTCATCATGCTGCATCGCGCCCTGGCAGGGGTCCGTGTCCTGGACCTGTCGCGCATCCTGGCCGGTCCCTGGTGTACCCAGAACCTGGCCGACCTGGGCGCTGAGGTGACCAAGGTCGAGCACCCGCAGCGCGGCGACGACACCCGTGGCTGGGGTCCGCCCTACCTGGAGTCGCCCGCCGGCACCGAGAGCGATGCGCGCCTGTCCGGCTACTTCATCTGCTGCAACCGCGGCAAGCGTTCGGTGGCAATCGACTACGGCACGCCCGAGGGCGCGGCGCAGGTGAGCGAGCTGGCGCGCGAGGCCGACGTGCTGGTGGAGAACTACAAGGTCGGCACGCTGCGCCGCTATGGGCTGGACTACGACACGCTCAAGGCGATCAACCCGCGGCTGGTCTACCTGTCGATCACCGGCTTCGGCCAGAGCGGGCCGATGGCCGACAAGCCCGGCTATGACTATGTGTTCCAGGGCATGGGCGGGCTGATGAGCTATACCGGCCAGCCGGATGGCGCGCCCGGCGCCGGGCCACTGCGCACCGGCGTGGCGGTGGTGGACCTGAGCACCGGCATGTATGCGACCTCGGCCGTGCTCGCCGCGCTGTACCAGCGCCAGTCCACCGGCATGGGCACGCACCTCGATATCGCGCTGCTGGATGTGGCCGTGGCAATGAATGCCAACCAGGCCGCCAACTACCTGGTGTCCGGCCAGAACCCGCAGCGCAGCGGCAACGCCCATCCCAACTGCGCACCGTATGAAGTGTTTCGCTGCGCCGACGGCCACCTGATTCTGGCGATCGGCAATGACGGCCAGTTCGCGCGCTTCTGCACCGTGGCGGGCGTGGCTGAACTGGCGCAGGACCCGCGCTATGCCACCAACTCGGCGCGCATCGAACACCTGCCGGCGCTGCGTGCACTGCTGACGGAGGTCTTCGCCACGCGCACCCGTGCCGCATGGACCGAGGCCTTCGATGCCAGCGGCGTGCCCTGGGGGCCGATCCACACCATGGATGAGGTCTTCGGCCATCCGCAGGTGCAGCACCGCGGCCTGATGCAGGTGGCCGAGCACCCCGTCATGGGCCGCGTGCCGATGGTGCGCAACCCGATGCTGGCGGGGCACGACGGCCCGCTGCCACCGCCGCCGCTGCTCGGCGAGCACAGTCCGGCGAGCTGACCCACACCACAAGACCGATAACCCTGACACGGAGACACCTGATGAAACCAACCCTTATCGCCATTGCCCTGCTCGGCATGGCCAGTACCGCGCAGGCCGCCGGCTATCCCGACCGGCCGATCAAGCTGATCGTGCCCTACGCCGCCGGCGGCACCACCGACATCATTGCGCGCATCGTCGGCACGCACCTGGGGCCGGTGCTGGGGCAGCCGGTGGTGGTCGAGAACCGACCCGGCGCCGGCGGCGCGGTCGGCAGCGCCTATGCGGCCAAGCAGCCAGCCGACGGCTACACGCTGGTGATGGAGGTGGAGAGTTCGCACGCGGTCAATCCCAACGTCTACCTGAAGACCGCTTACGACCCGGTCAAGGACTTCGCGCCGATCAGCAATCTGGCCGACGTGCCCAACGTGCTGGTGGTCAACCCGTCGTTCCCGGCCACGGACCTGCAGGCGTTCATCAAGCTGCTGAAGGCCAATCCGGGCAAGTACTCGTTCGGCTCGTCCGGCAACGGTGGACTAAGCCATATGAACGGCGAACTGTTCATGAACGCCACCGGCACGCGCCTGCTGCACGTGCCGTACAAGGGGCTGGGCCCGGCGCTCAATGATGCGGTGGCTGGCCAGATCCAGGTAGTGTTCGACAACATCCCGTCCTCGTCGGCCCTGATCCAGGGCGGGCGCCTGAAGCCGCTGGCGGTGGCAGCAAAGCAGCGCCTGAAGGTGCTGCCCAATGTGCCGACCTACGCCGAAGCGGGGCTCCCGGCAATGAACAACCCCTCCTGGTTCGGCCTTGGCGCCCCCGCTGGCACGCCCGCGCCGATCCTCGACAAGCTCAACGAAGCCGTGCGCAAGGTGCTGGCCGAGCCGGACGTGATCGCAGCTATCGAGAAACAGGGGGCGATCCCGGCGCCGACCTCGCGCCAGGCCTTCTCCGACCTGGTGCGCGGCCAGAATGCGCACTGGAAGAAGGTGGTCGAGGACATCCACTTCACCAAGCTGCAGTAAGTAAGGACCGACATGAGCGAACCACAGCACGAACAACACGCCGGCATCGAGATCGACGCGCGCGGCATTGCCACCGTCACCATCCGTGAGGCGGGATCCCTCAATATCCTGAGCACGCCGGTGATCGCCTCGCTGACGCGCGCCATCGAAGCACTGGCCGCCAATGACGCGGTGCGCGTGCTGGTGCTGCGCGGCGCGGGCGAGAAGGGCTTTGTCGGCGGCGCCGATATCAAGGAGATGGCGGCGCTGGACCGCGACAGAGCGGAAGCCTTTATCAGCGGCCTGCGCCGCCTGTGCGATGCTGTGCGCCACTTGCCGGTGCCGGTGATCGCGCGCATGCCGGGCTGGTGCCTCGGCGGCGGGCTGGAGCTGGCGCTGGCGTGCGATATCCGCATCGCCGCCGACAATGCGCAGCTCGGCATGCCGGAAGTGAAAGTCGGCATCCCCTCGGTGATCCACGCCGCCCTGATGCCGCGCCTGATCGGCAATGCGCGCACGGCCTGGATGCTGCTGACCGGCGAGATCACCGACGCCGCCGAAGCGCTGCAGTGGGGCCTGGTCAGCCGCGTGGTGCCGCTGGCGGAGCTGGACCTGGAAGTCGCGCGCGTGGCCGCGCTGCTGGCCGGCTTCGGCCCGGTGGCATTGCGTCAGCAGAAGCGCCTGCTGCGCGAGTGGGAGGATGCGCCGCTGGATGTGTCGATCAACAACAGCGTGGCCGAGTTCGGCAGCGCCTTCGACACCGGCGAGCCGCAACAGCACATGGCGGCCTTCCTGAACCGCAAGCGCTGAGGCGTTATTACGGCGCCGTGCTGGCCACGGCGCCGCCTTCGCGCGTGGCGACCACGCGCGGATCGTTCAGCAGGAACTGCGCGAATGCCTCGGCAAAAGCCGGCAGCTTGCCGTCGGCGCGCACGATCAGGTTCAGTTCGCGCAGCGCCCACGGCTCGGCCAGCCGCACGCCGGCCACGCGCGCCTCGCGCAGCGCCTGGGCCGCCACGCTGCGCGGCACCAGCGCCACGCCGACTCCGGCTTCCGCCAGCGACAGCACCGCATCGAAGCTGTGCGCATGCAGCCGCACATTGGGGCTCTTGCCCGCGCGCTGCGCCATGTCGCGCAGGAACAGGAAGTTGCTGCTGGTGCGGCTCATGCAGACAAAGTCGAACGCCAGCGCCGCGCCGAAGCGCACCTCCGGCTCGCGCGCGAGTGGGTGGTCGGCGGCCACCGCCAGGATCAACTCGTCGCGCGCATAGCGCACCGAGCGCACGTTGGCGGTGTCGTCGGTGCTCTGGTAATCGCCGGCCAGGATGCCGACGTCCGCTTCGTGCGCCGCGACCGCCGTCAGGATCGCCTGGCTCGCGCGTTCCTCCAGGTCGATGTTCACGTCGGGATTGGCCAGCAGGAACCGGCTCACGCTCGGGATGATGAAGCCGTTGAGCGAACTGCTGTTGGCCAGCAGCCGGATATTGCCCTTCAGCCCCGCCGAGAAGCGCCCCACCTCTCCGTGCATGCGCTCCACGCCGAGCAGCAGCTCGCGCACGTGGACCAGCAGCGTCTCGCCGGCCGGCGTCAGCTCCATGCCGCGCGCATTGCGCACGAACAGCGGCGTGCCCATCGCATGTTCGAGGTTCTTCAGCCGGTAGCTCGCCGTTGAGGCGGTGATATGCGTGGCCAATGCGCCGCCGGAGAGACTTTGTGCGTCGGCAATGGCCTGGAACAGGCGCAGATCGGTCAGTTCATAACGCAAGGTGGCCCCGGATGTCTAAAGTGGGTCAGGCGGAAGCAGGTTCGCGGCCATTCTAGTGCAGCGCGCCGCGCACGCCGCAGCAAAACCAGGCTTTCGGTTGATGTGGACACCGCCCACTTTCTTTGCTAAGGTATTTGTGGACGGCGTACACAAAAGCGTGCGCCAGTCGCCGGCGCCGCCCGCCTGGCGGCGCACGCGCCTTGCCGATATCCACGGCTGCCTTCTTCATGGCTGTCTCTCGGGGCGGCCCACTTACAGGAGTTGTCATGCAAGTCCAGCCCTATCTTTTCTTCGAAGGTCGTTGCGATGAAGCTGTCGAGTTCTACAAGAAGACCCTTGGCGCCAAGATCAACATGCGTATGTCGTTCAAGGACAACCCCGAGCCCCAAAAGGCCGACCCCGGTTGCCAGCCCCCGCCGGGAACGGAAGACAAGGTCATGCACATGGAATTCCAGGTCGGCGACAGCGTGATCATGGCGTCCGACGGCCGTTGCTCGAACCAGCCGACGTTCCAGGGCTTCGGCCTGACACTCAGCTACCCCGACAAGGCGGGCGTCGAGAAAGCCTTTACCGGCCTGAAGGAAGGCGGCCAGGTGGTGATGCCACTGGACAAGACATTCTTCGCCGAGCAGTTCGGCATGGTGACCGACCGCTTCGGCATCATGTGGATGCTGATCACTGAGCAGAAGTAAGCGGCGCGCGTGCAGTTTCGCCGGCGGCGGCGCGGGCTTACAATGCGCCGCCTGCCGGAGAAACCGGCGAACCCCCGCCAGCCACGCGCCATGGACGAACACATCACTGAACTTGAAATCAAGCTAGCCTTCCAGGAAGACCTGCTTGAAACCCTGAACACCACCGTGGCGCGCCAGCAGCAGCAGATCGACCTGCTGCAGCAGCAGTTTCGCGCGCTGTACCAGCAGGTGCGCAGCGCCGCGACCACGGCCGCTGAGGCCGATCCCCAGCAGGAAATTCCACCGCACTACTGACCTTTGCGGCCCGCGCCGCCGCGGGCCCTCGTCGATGTGACGGAACGCCATCTCGCTTGCGCGGTCTGACTGGCTGACTCCATCCCTCGACGCGCCTCCCGCGCGCACCATCCGCCACATGCGTCTGCGCCCTTCCCTGCTCCTCGCCGCCGCCACCATCGCCACCGCCACCTCCGCACTGGCCGGGTACAACGTCTGGACCGGCGAATACACGCTGAGCCGGCAGGAACTGCAGACCGCCCTCGAACAGCGCTTCCCGGCCACGCTGCGCTATGCCGAAGTCGTCAGCGTCCAGCTCAGCCACCCGCGCCTGGTGCTAGATGAGGCCAACAACCGCGTCACCACCCAGCTCGACGCACGCCTGACCAACGCCCTGCTGCCCTCGCCGCCGGTGGACGGCAAGCTCTCGCTGAACAGTGGCGTGCGCTACGACCCGGCCAAACGCGCGGTGCTGCTCGACAACCCGACCGTGCAGCAGGTGGAAGTGGCCGGCATGGCCCAGTATCGCGAGCAGCTCAACGCAATCGGCGCCGTGGTGGCGCAGCAGTTGCTGAAGGACTATCCGGTGTACACCTTCAAGCCCGAGGAACTGCGCTTCGGCGGCAAGGAGGTGGAGCCGGGGGCGATCACGGTGGGCAAGGACGAGGTGCGGGTAGAGGTGAAGCAGCGCTAGGCTACGGGCCCGCCTGCTCTGCCATTGTGTCTTGCGCGTCTTGCCGCGCGGCATCGCCGCGTCGCGCACGCCCTGCCCAGAACCAACCACCGGCGATGGCCAGGCTGCCGCTCAGCGCGAGCACCAGCGGAATCCCAATCATTCGCGCCAGCAGGCCGCCCAGCAGCGGCGTGGCCACCAGCGCAACAAGCTGCACGCTTCTTGCCGTGGCGCCGACACTACCAAGGCAGTGGCGCGGGCACTGCTGCTGTATCGCCACGCCCAGGCTCATGACCGTCAGGCTGTAGCCGCAGCCATTCAGAATCCACAGGCCGAGCCACAGCATTGCCGGCGTACCGATGCCCAAACCTGCGAGCACGCCGGGTACCAGCGCAGTCAGCCCGACAACGGACAGGCCTGCCGGCGCAAGGCGATGCCCGCGCCAGCGGTGCAGCCGCGGGAATCCCAGCGCGCCGCACACGGCGCCGGCCGCGGTGCAACTCACCAGCGTGCCAAATGTGGATGCAGGCAAGCCCTGGGCCTGCAGGAAGAGCGCCAGCAGTGGGTCATATAGTCCAAAAATCGCGCTCATCGTGATCACGCAGCCCAACGACACCCGCACGGCATGGCTGCTGCGCAGCAAGGCCAGTAGCGGTGCGAGTTGCCTGGCGCTGGTCACCGGGGCTGTATGCGATGTGGCCTTTTGCGCCGCGGAAGGAATCGGGATCAGGCAAGCGGTGGCAAGCAATGCCAGCGCGGCCGAGAGCCACAGTCCCGACCAGGGTCCGAGCAGCGCCGCCATGACGGTCGCGATCAACGGTGCGCAGATCTTGGTGGCCTGATCGGCCGCGGTCATCACGCCGGCATTGGCGACGATCTGCGCATCGCTGAGCATCGAACGAACCAGGACCTGTTCCGGAGGCATGGCGCTGGCATTGGCCAGCCCTTTGAGCATGACCAGTAGCACGAAGACATGAAGATCCGGCGCAAGAATCAGCAGCACGGATGAGATGCCGCGCGCGCGTAGCTGACCACCAGCATCGCCAGCGGATTGCTGCGGTCCGCCAGCGAGCCAAAGGACGGCCCAACGACCAGCCCCGGCAATCCATACAGGGCAGCGGCAGTACCGAGCGCCATCGCATCCGCCGTCCAGTAAAAACCCAGCAGCGAAAAGATCACGGTAATGTCGAGCCACACCATCATCGAGCTGACGACCCTTGCCGCTAGCAGCGGCTTGTATCCGGCGACGGCGATGAGCTTTTGCATGCGAGCGGCTGGCGAGGTCGAAACCGGTCAGGATAGGACGCCATACAAGCCCGGGCGGCCGCTTGCGCGAGATATCGACCTTTCTGCAATGCATTTCGGAACGGGCAGGACGACGGCGGCGAAATTTCAACGCAACCCGCGTCGCCCCTACCCTTCCCGTCATGGGCAAACCCGCCTCACCCTCGCCCGCCCCGGAACACCAGCGCCAACCCCGCCAGCACCGCCATCATCCCCGCAATCGCCAGCGGTGCCATCCGGTTCCCCAGCAGCAGGTAATCCAGCACCGCCGTACCCGCCGGCACCAGGTAAAACAGGCTGGTCACGTTGACCAGGTTCCCCGCGCGAATCAGCCGATAGAACAGCAGCGTCGCGCCGATCGAGATCCCGAGGGTCAGCCACAGCAGCGGCAACGCAAAGGCCAGCGAAGGTTCGAACGCAAACGGCTGGAACGGCAGGCACAGCAGGCACGCGGCGAGGCTGGCGCCGTACTGCAACGGCAGCACCTCGGCGGGCGCGCGCGTGATGCGCTTCTGCAGGATCGCACCAACGGTCATGCTGGCGAGCGAGGCCAGCGCGCACAGCACGCCCGCCAGCGACAGCCGGGCCAGCAGCAGGCTGTCGGCCACCACTAATGCCAGCCCCGTGAGAGCGAGAGCGAGGCCGGCCATGCGCATGACCGAGAAGCGCCGCTCGGTCAGCAGCAGCGTCAGCATCGGCTGGGCGCCGAGCACGGTAGCCAGCACACCGGGCGTCATGCCGTGGTCGAGCGCAAGGAAGTAGAAGCCGGAATAGCCGCCGATCAGCAGCAGCCCGGTCAGCGCGGCGTGCAGGCGTTCACCGCGCGGCGGCAGCAGGCGTTGCCGCGCCAGGCCGATGGCGCCCAGCACGGCAAGCACAAGCGCAAAGCGCAACGTCAGCAGCGCGAACGGCGTGGCGTGATCCAGCGCCAGCCGGGCGGCGATGCCGCCGCTGCTCCACAGCAGCACGAACAGGGGTGTGGCCCAGAGGGTGGCGGAAGTGTCGGTACGTGTGTCGGTGGCGGCGCCCAATTGCGCCGCGCAATCTTTGTCGATCGTCATGGATGTCATCTGTCGTCAGCATGGCAGGCTCCGGCGCACGCGTTGACACGGGCGACGACAGGCGCGCACAGGCGTGCGGCTGCCGTGCGCGCAGGCACACGGATGCGGAATTACCGGAGACGAGGGAGGCTGCGGTGCGTGCCCGTCAGCCGCGCGGCGGCGGGGGCGGGTGCGCGCCGCCGGAGAACGGCGGCGGCGGTGCGACAGAAGCGAACGCAGGCTGGCGACGCGCGCACGGCAACGCGTCGCACGGAGGCGCGGCGTTGACAGGGCGTTGGCGGTCTGCGGTCATGGCGGGATTCGAGAGAAGACTTCGAACAGAAGGTCTGGCGATGCTATGCCTGTGCGGACGCCGCGTCAACGGCGTAATGCAGTGGCATGCCGGCTTATGCGATGGGCGCTTCCAGTTGCGACACCAGCGCTTGCAGCGCCGGCGCGCACCCTGCCTCGACCTTCAGCGCGAGCATGGCGTCCGCGCGTGTGGTGCCGAGATTGAGCGCGGCCACGGGCTTGCCCATCTGCCCGGCCCAGACGCAGAAGCGGTAGCCGGAATAGACCATCAGCGACGAGCCCACCACCAGCATCGCGTCCGCGGCTTCCAGGGCGGCGCGCGCGGCATCGACACGCGCGCGCGGCACGGATTCGCCGAAGAAGACCACGTCGGGCTTGAGCACGCCACCGCAGCGCCCGCACTCGGGCACGCGGAACTGCGCGAACAGCGGCGATTCGAAATGCACGTCGCCATCGGCGGCGGGTTCGGCAATCACGTCGCGCAGCGCGGCGTTCTGCTCCAGCAGCCAGTCCTGCAGGCCGGCGCGGTCGTGGCGTGCGCCGCAGTCCAGGCAGATGGCGCTGGCCAGGCTGCCGTGCAGCTCGATCACATCATGGCTGCCGGCGCGCTGGTGCAGGCCGTCGACATTCTGCGTGACCAGTGCGGTGAGCCGCCCTTGCTCCCCCAGCCGCGACAGCGCGTGGTGCGCGCCGTTGGGGCGCGCCTGCCCCGCCACCGGCCAGCCCAGCATGCTGCGCGCCCAGTAGCGCTGGCGCCCCGCGTGCGAGCCAAGGAAGGCCTGCAGCGTGATCGGCGGCGAGCGCTGCCACTGTCCGCGCGCATCGCGGTAGCCGGGGATGCCGGAGTCGGTGCTGATGCCGGCGCCGGTCAGCACGAACAGGCGCGGATGGCGCTGCACGAAGTCGAGCAGCGCGCAGGCGCCGTCCTGCGGGGGTTGCAGCGGCGCGTTCAACTGGCCGGATCCTCGGCGTGGCGCGCGGCGTGGCGCGCCTCCCAGGCGCGCAGTTCCTCGCGGTAGCGGTCCAGCTCCTGGTAGTAGTAATCGAAGATGCAGGGATCGCAGCCGGAGCCGCAGCACTCGTCGTCGCCGGGCCGCTCTGGCGGCACCGGGCGCGGGTCGTCGGGGGGCACTTTAGACACGTACAGCTCGCCGAATTGGCGTAATAGCGGATCAGCCGCCAGTATATTCCCGCCAGCCGCACCGCGTCCCCGCGCACTGCGGGTGGCGGCCGCGCCGCTCAGTGGCTGAGCAGCACCTCGCCGACCGGGATCACCAGCGTCTTCCCGCCCAGGCAGGCGATGTCGTCATCGGCAAGCCAGCGCGACACCAGGTGTGCCAGCCGCGCGCCGATGCGCGCGAGCTCGGTGGCGTCGGCCATGTAAACGGCGTCGATCACGCTCTGGTCGAACTCCAGCTCGGCGCTGAGGCGGCAACGGCCGGGCGAGCCGGGCGGCTCGGCCTGCCAGCTCACCTGAACCTGGTTGCCACCGCTGCGGCTGTATTCGGCCGACATCGGAAAAAGGCGGCAGGTGTGCTCGCGGGCCCACTCGACAAGGGCAGTCATGGCGATTCCCCCTTCGCGGGTCAGCGTGCCCGCCGGTGCGCCGCGTCAGCGGCTCAGTACATGGTAGAGCCAATCGTGCGCGCGTGCCGGCACGCCCAGCGCGCTGGCATCGATGCGCCGGCCCTGCACGCGCAGTGTGCCGCCGTGCAAGGCATCCACCGCTGCCTGGGCATCCGGGAACCTCCCCATCACGCCATTGCCCAGCATCAGCATCCAGTCCTTCTCGCGGGGGATCAGCGTGAGCTGGCCCGCGGCAGTCTGGCAAAAGAAATAACCGTACACGCATCCTCCCTGCGACTTTGCCTGCGTCCATCTTAGTCGCTGAGTCGCTGCGCTGGCCATGCGCGTCGCACGGCTGGCGTGGCGCGGCGATCTGCAAGCTTCCGAACGGGGTGATGAATTGTTTTTGCGCGGTGTGCCGAAGACGGCCCCGACGCTGCGTTTTGCCCGAAGATAGTCCAAGCCCCAACCCGGCCGCGGACAGGCAGGGAAACTGGCGCCGCACGCGCGCGCCGACTGCGGACATGACAAAGCCATGACGGCAGCCACACCCCAATGGTTGCGCCCCCTGCTGCTGCCCGCGGCCTTCGCGCTGGCGGCCGGCGCAGCCGTGGCCGCGGACGCGCCGGCTGCCGCTGCCGTGCCGGCCGAAGTTGCCGCCGATCCCTCCGCGGCGCTCTCTACGCCGATGCCCGCCGGTCGCACCCGCCCGCGCATCTGCCTGGTGCTCTCCGGCGGCGGCGCGCGCGGCGCCGCGCATATCGGCGTGCTGAAGGTGCTGGAAGAACTGCGCGTCCCGGTCGACTGCATCGCCGGCACCAGCATGGGTTCGCTGGTAGGCGGCGCCTATGCCACCGGCATGTCGCCCGCCGAGATGGAGCGGCTGGTCGGCGGCCTGAGCACCGAGAAGATCTTCAAGGAACGCCCGCCGCGCCAGGACCTGACCGTGCGCCGCAAGCTGGATGACTTCACCAACCTGGTCACACCGGAAATCGGTGTGCAGGCCAGGGGCCTGCTGCTGCCCAAGGGCGCGGTCTCCGGCGTGCAGCTGGAAACCGTGCTGCGCCAGCTCGCGCGCACGCCTGGCTATCGCGACTTCGACAAACTGCCGATCCCCTACCGCGCCGTCGCCACCGACCTGGTGGCAGGCACGCCGGTGGTGTTCAGCCAGGGCGAGCTCGCCAACGTGATGCGCGCCAGCATGTCGGTGCCCGGCGCGGTGGCGCCGGCCGAGTACGAGGGCCGGCTGCTGGTCGACGGCGGGCTCACCGACAACCTCCCGGTCGGCGTGGCGCGCAGCATGGGCGCCGATATCGTGATCGCCGTGAACCTCGGCACGCCGCTGATGAAGCGCGAAGAACTGAGCTCGATCATCGGTGTCACCGGCCAGATGCTCAACATCCTGACCGAGCAGAACGTGCGCGCGTCGCTGGCCTCGCTGCGCCCCACGGACGTGTTGATCGAGCCCGCGCTGGGCGACTTCTCCGCGACGGATTTCGACCACCTGCTCGCGCCCGTGCCCATCGGCGAGGCTGCTGCGCGCAAGGTGGCCGACCGGCTGGCGCCACTGGCGCTGCCGCCGGCGCAGTACGCGCAACTGCGCGCGGTGCAGCAGGCGGTGCCGGCGCCCGACACCCGGCCGGTGGACGAGATCCGCATGGCACCGCTGCATCGGGTCAACCCGGAATACGCCACCGCGGTGATGGAGACCAAGCCCGGCGAACCGGTCGACCAGGCCACGCTCGACCAGGACATGCGCCGCCTGTTCGGCACCGGCGACTTCGAGCACGTCAACTACGGCATCCTGGAAGAGCCCGGCAAGCGCGTGCTGGTGGTCAATGCGGTGGAGAAGTCGTACGGGCCGGACTACCTGCGCTTCGGGCTCGGGCTGAGCTCGGATTTCCGCGGCGATGCGTTCTTCAACCTGGTGGGCAGCTACCGCCGTACCTGGCTGAACTCGCTGGGCGCGGAATGGCGCACCGACGTGCAGGTGGGCCAGACCTCGGCGCTGACCAGCGAGTTCTACCAGCCGCTGGACACGCGCCAGTACTTCTTTATCGCGCCGCGCATCGAGCTGGAGCGCCGCCCGGTGAATATCTTCCAGGGCAGCACGCGCATCGCCACCTACGACCTGCGCCGCTTCGACGTGGCGCTCGACGTGGGCAGCCAGTTCACCAAGTACGGCGAACTGCGCGTGGGCGTGCAGACCGGCACCCTGGACGCCACGCTGAGCACCGGGCCGGCGGTGCTATCTCCAGGGCCGGGCGATATCCGGCGCGGCGCCATCACCGGGCGGCTGTTCTTCGACCAGCTCGACAGCGTGGACTTCCCGCGCTTCGGCTATGCGGCCTCGGCCCGGGTGTATGCCTCGCAGCCGGGGCTGGGCGCCGACGACACCTATGTCAAGGCGCAGGCCGACGGCGTCTATGTGCACTCGTGGGGCAACCATACGGTCTCGCTCGGCTTCAAGGCCGGCAGCAATATCGGCGGCAATCCCCTGCCGCGCTACGACCTGTTCCAGTGGGGCGGCTTCCTGCAGCAGTCGGGCTACGCCACCGGGCAGCTGTTGGGCGGCAACCTGCAGTTCGCGCGGCTGATCTACTACAACAAGCTGGCACGGCAGACCCTGCTGCAAGGCGTGTATGCCGGTTTTTCACTGGAAGCGGGCCGCGTGGGCGCGCCGCTGGTGCCGGGAAGCCCGACCGGGCTGCTCAAGTCCGGCTCGGTCTTCCTGGCGCTGGACAGCCCGCTGGGGCCGCTCTACCTGGCCTACGGCCGCGCTGCGGCGCGCACGTACAGCTTTTACCTGTACCTGGGCAAGCCGTACTGATGCGTTGGCCGCCTGTCTGTACGCCAGGCAACCCCCACAAAAGTTGTATGTAATGTCTTAATTCAAATGTATATACTTTTCCCTGTCACCAAGACCCCCTCTTGAATGACGACCCTTCCCCGGTCGCCGCTCCCCAGCGGCGCCTTTTTTTGGGCGCCCGCCAGGCAAGCGTGACCGCGGCCTCGCGCAGCACGCCGCACGCAAGTCCCGCCAGGCGCAGGCGCCTATAATCCCCGCCTCGGGCCGCGCCGGCGGCCCCCCTGGCTGACACCTCCCATGCAGATCGATTTCACCCACTTCACGCCCTGGCTGTCGCTGGCCGGCGGGCTGGTCATCGGACTGGCCGCGGCGCTGATGATCCTGGGCCTGGGCCGCATTGCCGGCATCAGCGGCATCGTCGGCGGCCTGCTGACGCTGCCGCACGGCGATACCCGCTGGCGCGTGGCCTTCGTGGCGGGGCTGCTGCTGGCGCCGTGGCTGGCCGGCGCATTCGGCGCAATGCCGGCGGCCCATATCGATGCCGGCTGGGGCCAGGTGCTGGCTGCTGGCCTGCTGGTCGGCATCGGCACCCGCTACGCGGGCGGCTGCACCAGCGGGCACGGCGTGTGCGGCCTGTCGCGCGGTTCGGTGCGCTCGCTGGTTGCCACGCTGACCTTTATGGCGGCCGGCTTCCTGACGGTGCTGGTGCAGCGCCACCTGCCGGGAGGCTGAAATGGTCGTGGTCTTCGCACTCCTTGCCGGGCTGGTGTTCGGCATCGGCCTGATCGTGTCCGGCATGGCCAACCCGGCCAAGGTGCTGGGCTTCCTGGACCTGGCGGGCGCCTGGGACCCGTCGCTGGCCTTCGTGATGGCCGGTGCGGTGCTGGTCGGCGTGGTGGCGTTTGCGCTGGCGCGCCGGCGCCGGCGCTCCTGGCTGGGCCTGCCGATGCACTTGCCGGCCGCCTCCGCGGTGACGCTGCGGCTGGTGCTGGGCAGTGCCGCGTTCGGCGTGGGCTGGGGGCTGGCGGGCTTTTGCCCGGGCCCGGCGCTGGTGGCGCTCGGTGCCGGTTACGCCAAGGCGTGGGGCTTTGTCGGGGCGATGCTGGCGGGCATGGCGGTCTATGAGATTGCCGAGCGCCGGAGCCGCTGAACCCCCGAAATGCGAGGTGTGAGTGAGCAGCGGCCGGCGCATACACCCATAAACCGCTAGGAAACCGGTCCGGAACACAAGCGGGACTGGCCCCCGCCGCCAAGCCGGTTTAAGATTGCGCGATTATCGAACAACTAAACCGAGACAGCCCGCCCAATGGAAGTCCTCCGCCCCCTCGGTCTCGGCCATGCCCAGGCCGACACCGTCCGCGTTGCCCGCCCCCAGGCCGACCTGCTGAGCAGCTTTGCCGGCGACCCCAATTTCATGTTGTCGCTGGCGCGCGGCCTGACCGTGCTGGAAGCCTTCTCGGAGCGCAAGCGCCCGCTGACGATCTCGCAGGTGGCGCAGCGCACGCAGCTGTCGCGCGCCTCCGTGCGGCGCTGCCTCTATACGCTGGAGCAGCTTGGCTACGTCAGCCAGCAGGACGGCCAGTTCGCGCTGCGCCCGCGCGTGCTGCACCTGGGGCATGCGTATTTCTCCTCGACCTCGCTGGTTTCGCTGGCGCAGCCGATCCTGGACAACCTGAGCGCGCGCATCCATGAAACCTGCACGCTGGCGATCCTGGACGGCACCGACATCCTGTACCTGGTGCGCTCTGAAGTGCAGCGGGTGCTCAACTACTCGCTCGGCATGGGCAGCCGCCTGCCGGCGTATTGCACCTCCAACGGCCGGCTGCTGCTGGCACACCAGCCCGCCACGGTGCTCGACGGCTTCTTCGAGCATGCCGATCTGCGCCCGCGCACGCTGCAGACCAAGGTCTCGCGGCAGGAGCTGGAAGCCTGCTTCGAGCGCGCGCGCGAGGTGGACTACGTGATCGTCGACGAAGAGCTGGAGCCGGGCCTGCGCGCGATGGCCGTGCCGGTGCGCTCGGCCTCGGGCATCGTGCTGGCGGGGCTGAGCGTCAGCGTGCGCGCCGCGCGCGTGTCGGAAGCGGAGATGATCACGCGCCTGCTGCCGCCGATGCGCGAAGCCGCCGCAGCCATCGGCCGGATGGTCGGCTCCTGATCCTTCCCCACGTTTTGCGATAACGGGCGGCGGCTCGCGCTCCGGCACGATCACGCGCCCGGCGCTCGCCAGCCCGCGCGAGCAGGCTTCAGCAAGCTCAGCCGCGATGCGCCAGTTCCAGCGAGAACACCAGCCGCTGCAGGAAGTTCTCCATGCGGCCGTCAGGATTGACGAAGGCACAACCGAAATGATGGATGGCGTTGTCGTCATGGCCTACCAGCCAGTGGCCGACCACCTGCAGGTCCAGTTCCAGCTTGCCCAGCTCGCGAAAGTCCAGCCGGCACTTGCCGAGGGTGGTGCCCACCGGCAAGTGCGCGTTCGTGACCGTCTTCGAACGCAGGCCCACGCCTGACAGCGACAGGTCGGCAATATCGAGCCCCAGCACGGTGTTGTCCGGCTTGCGGATCTCGCAGCGGTAGCCCTTGGTCACCAGCGTGCGCGCGCGGAAATGCCGCCGGCGCTGGAAGTGGTAGAGCTTTTCCGGGAAGCCGACGACAAAGGCCGGCCCTTGCTCGAAGCGCGTGGCGGCCGGCTGGCCCACCACGAAGTTGACCGGCACGCCCCGCAGCAGGCCTGAGAAGGCGTTCTCTTCCGAGGTCATCAGCGACTGCCGCTCGGCATCCGCATTGCACCAGTCGAAGACGAAGGTGCGCTCGACCGGATCGACGTGCAGGATCGACGTGACGAACTGGTGCCCGGTCCGCGTGCGCACGCTCAGCATGCACTTCTGCCACGACAGGTCGCGCAGCACGGTGCCAATCTGCGAGTTGTGCGTCAGGCGGTAAAGATCATCCGGCGGCGCGCCGGCCTCAATGTCGGCGTCGGCATCATCGGAGGGCCCGGAGGCATCGTGCAGGTTCATGGATTCACGCAACGTCTGGAATGGCGGGATGCCGCCGGGTGCGGGGGCGCGGCAGCAAGGTCGGCCTGCCGGCCGCGCGGCGCATGTTAAGCGCGGGCCCCCGCGTCCGGCAAGACTCATGGCGACACCTTCGGCAAATCTGTGGCAGAACTTGAGCACAGACTTACGGGGGGTAGCGCACACGCCGCTTTCAGGCGTCCGGGAGCGACGGCGGCGGGGCGCCAAGCGTTGCCTGCGCTTCTTCGCGCAGCCAGCCCAGCAGCACCAGGCGGCGCGTGTCGTGCTCGAACGGTGCGGGCGATAACAAATGGTACGCCGACCCGTCGGCGATGAAGCCGAACGGCGCCGACAAGCGGCCATCGGCAATCTCATCGGCGGCCATCAGCTGCGAGGCCATGGCCCAGCCCAGCCCGGCCGCGGCGGCCTGCAGGCTCAGATAGAAGTGCTCGTACCAGGCATCGCCGTCGAACTGCATGGCAGCCGCGTCATGGCCGCTGGCGGCCTGCCAGCGCTGCCACGCGTCGGGCCGCGTGCGCGTATGCAGCCGCACCGGCACCGCAACGGCGGCATTCGCGGCATCCGCGCTTGATACCGGCCGGCATACCGGCCCGACCCGCTCCTGCGCCACCTCGCGCGCATGCCAGCGCGCATCAAAGGCAAAGTCATTGCGCCGCAGTGCCAGGTCGGCGCCGCTGCGGGCGAAGTCGATCGGGCCGCCGGCGGCCATCAGGTGCAGCGGGATATCGGGGTGGTGCGCGGCAAAACGCGGCAGCCGCGGGATCAGCCAACGCATGGCGATGGTGGGCTCGCATGACAGCACCAGCGCGCGCCCGGGCGGCTGCGTGCGGATGCGCGCGGCAGCGCCGGCCAGCACCTCCATCGACTGCGTGGCGGCGGCAAACAGCGTGCGCCCGGCCTCGGTCAGGAAAACGCCGCGGTTGCGCCGCTCGAACAATGCCACGCCCAGCGTCTCCTCCAGCTGCCGGATCTGCCGGCTGACCGCGCCATGGGTCAGGTGCAGCTCCTGCGCGGCGCGCACAAAGCTCTCGTGGCGCGCCGCGGCCTCGAAGAATCGGATCCAGCCCAGCCAGTGCATCAGTCAGTTTTTCTCACGAATTTGCGCGAGTATATATCGGTTGTGGCGGCCAGGATCGTTACGCAGAATTGGGTACGCTTTGATCGGCGGATGTGCCGATCTGCGGATAACTACAACGTAACCTGACAGAAAATGATCCTAATCGCTGAATTGCTGGCGGTCGCCGCCGTGACCGTGCTCGCCGTCGTCAGCCCCGGCCCGGACTTCGCCATGGTCACCCGCAACAGCTACCTGTACGGGCGGCGCGCGGGCATGCTCAGCGCCCTTGGCATCGCCCTCGGGGTCCAGGTGCATGTGCTCTATACGATGTTCGGGGTCGCGGTGCTGATGGCGCACGCGCACAGCGTGCTGACGGTGGTTAAGGCGCTGGGCGCGGCTTATCTGGTGTGGATCGGCATCCAGACGCTGCGCAAGCGGCAGGCGCTGGCGGTGGACCTGCAAGGCGCGCGCAAGCTGCAGCCGCTGGCCGCGCTGCGCATGGGCTTCCTGACCAATTCGCTGAACCCGAAAACCACGCTGTTCGTGGTCAGCACCTACACGCAGGTGGTCGATGCGCACACGCCGGTGCCGGTGCAGTTTGGCTATGGCGCCTTCATGTCGGTGGCCCACCTGGCGTGGTTCGGCCTGGTGGCGTGCGTGTTCACCGCGCCGGCGCTGCGCGCGGCGATGCTGCGGCGCCAGCGGCTGCTCGATCGCGCCATTGGCTCCGCGCTGTGCGGGCTGGGGGTGGCGCTGGGGTTCAGTAACCTGGCGTAGGGGTTGCCGGCATCAGCGGCCACGCCGCCAGCACCAGGTGCTGGGGACCCTGGGGACTGAGCCGGCTTTCGAACAGCACCACGCGCTGCACGGCCCACGGCTCGCTCGCCAGCACGCGCTGCGCATCGAGCCAGCCGCGCAGCACGCTTTCCGGCACCGATGGCCGGCAGCGGGCCAGCGTCAGGTGCGGATGGTAGCGCCGGCGCTCCGGCACGATGCCGGTGCCATCGGCCAGCGCCTGCCCGACCGAGGCGTGGAGCGTGCGCAGCGCGTCCAGGCCTGGCCCGGGCGCGAGGCCGGCCCAGAGCACGGCGCCCTGGCCGCTGCGAAAACGCCCGGTACCCAGAGCCTGCAGGGAGAACGCGGGCGCGCGGATGCGGTCGAGCGCAGCTTCGACAGGCCCGGCAAGCGTTTCGGACTCGCCCAGGAAGTGCAGGGTCAGGTGGACCTGCGCCGCCGGTACCGGCCGTATGCCGCTGGCTGCCGGCAGGGTCGACAGCAGCCGTGCTGCCCGGGCGGGCGGGACTTCCACGGCGATGAACAGGCGCGGCATGGCAGCGAGCGGCCGATGAATGGAACTCAGTCCGGGACCAGCGCGAATTCCACCGCCGTGGGCGCCTGCGCGGCGCGCATCACCGGCCGTTGCTGCGCGGCACCGATGCCTTCGCGTTGCAGCAAGACGCGCTTGCGCTCGATGCCGCCGGCGTAGCCGGTCAGCGCGCCGGCGCTGCCCAGCACGCGGTGGCAGGGCACGATCACCGACAGCGGGTTGCGCCCCACCGCGCCGCCGACAGCGCGCGCATGGCTGGGGGGCAGTCCCAGCGTGCGGGCGAGTTCGCCGTACGATGCGGTCTCCCCACAAGGGATGGCCTGCAGCGCCTCCCACACGCGTTGCTGGAACGGGCTGCCGGCAAAGCGCACCGGCACGGTGAAGGTGTCGCGCTGGCCAGCAAAGTATTCGCCCAGTTCGGCGGCGGCGCGATCGAGCGCCGCCGCTTCGGCGGGGGGCAGATCGCGGCTGTCGACAATGCCGGTCGGGTGGTACTTCTGCCCCGCGAAGAAAACGCCGGTCAGGTACGCGCCCTCGGCGCGCAGCAGCATGGTGCCCAGCGGGCTGTCGATATGGCGGTAGCTGGTCATGTCATGGTCTCCGGTTCGGTCGTCGCGGGCGTGGCGGCTTGCGCGCCTTTCATCTCGTCTTTCACCGCCTCGTAGCGATGCCACAAATGGATAGCCGCGTAGGCGCGCCACGGTGCCCATTGCGCGGTGCGTTCGTGCATCGCGCGCACGGTGCTGACGCCGAGCACCTTGCGCAACGCGTAGTCAGTGCCGGGGAATGCATCGGGCCAGCCCAGCGCGCGCATCGCGACATACTGCGCGGTCCAGTCGCCGATACCGTCGATGGCGCGCAGCGCGGCCACGGTCTGCTCCGGCGGCGCATGCGCGTCCAGCGCCAGCGTGCCGTCGGCCACGCGCTGCGCCAGCGCCTGCAGCGTGCGCGCCTTGCCGGCCGGCACGCCGGCCTCGCGCAGCGTCTGCGGTGGCAGCGCGGCGAGGGCCGCGGCGGTAGGGAAGGCAAAGCGCAGGCTGTCCGGCGCGGTGTCTGGCAACGCCTGGCCGGCGCGCTCGGCCAGCGCGGCCAGGATGCGCCGCGCCTGGACCACCGAGATCACCTGCCCGACCACCGCGCGCACCGCGATCTCGAAGCCATCCACGCTGCCCGGCAGCCGCATGCCCGGCACCGCCTGCGCCAGCTCGCCCAGGTGGCGGTCGACCACATCCGGGCGACAGCCCAGGTCGCACAGCCGGCGCACCTTGCCCAGCGCTTGCGGAATCACGCGTGCCAGCGAGGCCGACAGCGTCACGCGTAGCACCAGCCGGCGCGGCACGTGCTCGATGCGCACCCACCCCAGATGCCTGCTGCCGCCGTCCACCAGCAGCGTGCGCGCATAGGCGCCGTCACGGACGTCTTCGATGCCGTCCACGGCGCGCGTGGCCAGGAAGGCGAGCCATGCCTCCCACGCCAGCGGCGGCCGATAGCCCAGCTCGAACACCAGCCGATCGGCCACGCCGTCGGCTGCACGGCGGCGCAGCGCCAGCGGGGTCAGGCCGTAGCGGGTCTTCAGCACATCGTTGAAGCGGCGCACGCTGCCAAAGCCCGCCGCCAGCGCCACCTCTGTCACCGGCAGCGCGGTATCGGCCAGCAACCGCTTGGCCAGCAGCAGGCGCTGCGTCTGCGCGTACTCCAGCACCGAGACGCCGAACTGCGCATCGAACAGGCGCCGCAGGTGGCGTTCGGTCACACCGATGCGCGCGGCCAGCGCGGCGACGCTGCCCTCGGCCATGAAGCCCTCATCGATCAGCGTGGCGGCGGCCTGCGCCAGCCGGCCGGAGATATCGGCCAGCCCGTGCCCGGGCGCCAGCTCAGGGCGGCAGCGCAGGCAGGGGCGGAAACCGTGTTTCTCTGCCGCCGCGGCGCTCTCGTAGAAGCTGCAGTTCTCGCGCTTGGGGGTACGTACTGCGCACACCGGCCGGCAGTACACACCGGTCGACGACACGCCCACGTAGAAGCGCCCGTCGAAGCGGCGGTCATGCGATGCCACGGCCTTGTAGCAGGTGTCGGGATCGAGGTTCATGTCGGCATGCTACCCCCTCGTGCGGTCGCGTACCCGCTGGATTCGGACATTTCCCTCTGGCATGCGAGCGTGGCTTGCGGCACAGTTACTGGCATGGGCGGCGGCTAGAATTGCGCTTCACGCCAACGCCCGCGCCGGCGCCGCAGACTTGCTTGCGGCCCCGGCCGACGGCCTTACCGGAGACGCCATGCGCCGATTTGTCCTGCACCTGTCTTTGCTCGCCTCGCTCAGCTCGCTGGCCTGTCTGCCCGCGCTGGCGCAGCCTGTGGGGACGGTGGCGGCAGCGTCGCCTTCGGTGGCGCAGCCGGTGGCATCGGTTGAAGGCATCACCGAGTACCGCCTGCCCAACGGCCTGCGTATCGTGCTGGCGCCGGACGACGCCAAGGCCACCACCACCGTCAACACCACCTACCTGGTCGGCAGCCGCCATGAGAACTATGGCGAGACCGGCATGGCCCACCTGCTCGAGCACCTGCTGTTCAAGGGCACGCCGTCGCTGCCGGGCAAGACCATCCCGACCGAGTTCGCGCGGCGCGGCATGAGCGTGAATGGCACCACCGCGCAGGACCGTACCAACTTCTTCGGAACCTTCAGCGCCAACGACGACAACCTCGACTGGGCGCTGCGCATGGAAGCCGACCGCATGGTCAACAGCGTGATCTCGCGCGCCGACCTGGACAGCGAGATGACGGTGGTGCGCAACGAGATGGAAATGGGCGAGAACAGCCCCGGCCGCATGCTGATGCAGCAGACCATGGCCGCCGCCTATCGCTGGCACAACTATGGCAAGGCCCCGATCGGCGCGCGCAGCGATGTCGAGCACGTCAATATCGACCACCTGCGCGCCTTCTACCGCCGTTACTACCAGCCCGACAACGCGGTGCTGGTGGTGGCCGGCAAGTTCGATCCCGCCGCCACGCTGGCGCGCATCGAGCGCTACTTCGGCCCGATCCCGCGCCCCGCGCGCGTGCTGCCGCCCGAGCATACGGTGGAGCCCGCGCAGGAAGGCGCGCGCGAGCTGGTGGTGATGCGGCCCGGCGACAACAGCCTGGTGGCCGCGCAATACCATGTCAGCCCGGGCGCGCATCCGGACAACACGGCGCTGTCGCTGCTGACCATCATCCTCGGCGACACCCCGGGCGGGCGGCTGTACAAGGCGCTGGTCGAGCGCGGCCAGGCCACATCGATCGGCTCGGCGCTCTTTGCAATGAAGGACCCGGGCGCGCTGTTGTTCATGGCAGAGACTTCAAAGGACCAGCCGCTCGCGGCCGCGCGCGCGGGGCTGATCACGCAGGTCGAAGGCTTTGCCGAGGCGCCCGTGACCGAGGCCGAGCTGGAACGCGCGCGCGTGCGCATGCGCAATGCTTACGAGCACTATATGAACGATCCGGGCGCGCTTGGCATCGCGCTGTCGGAGGCGATTGCCAAGGGCGACTGGCGCCTGTTCTTTGTGGCGCGCGACCGGATCGAGACCACCACGCTCGCTGACGTGCAGCGCGTGGCGCTGAACTACTTCCAGGCATCCAACCGCACCGTGGGCCTGTTCGTCCCCGCCGAGCAGCCGCGGCGCGCGCAGGTGCCGGCCGCACCCGACGTCGCGGCGATGGTCGGCAACTACCAGGGCAAGCCGGCACTGGCCGCGGTGGCGCCGTTCGATCCGAGTCCCGCCAATATCGAGGCCAACACCACGCGCCAGACGCTCGCCAACGGCATGCAGCTCGCGCTGCTGCCCAAGCCCGCGCGCGGCGACGTGGTGCATGGCGTGCTGGTGCTGCGCATCGGCGATGTGCAGAGCCTGCAGGGGCTGACCACGGTCGGCGCGCTCACCGCATCCATGCTGCGGCGTGGCGCGGCCGGCATGGACCGCCAGCAGATCTCGGACCGCATCGAGACACTGCGCGCGCGCGTCGGCATCGTCGGCGGCTCGGAGCGCGTGAGCGTCAGCTTCGAGACGCGCCGCGCGCAGCTGCCTGAAGTGCTGGCGCTGCTGCGCGAGATCCTGCGGGCGCCCAGCTTCCCCGAAGCCGAGTTCGAAACGCTGCGCAAGACCAGCATCGCCGATATCGAAAGCAGCCGGCGCCAGCCCGGCGTGATGGCGTCCAATGCGCTGGGCCGCCACGGCGATCCCTACCCCGCGGGCGACCCGCGTCACACGCGCACCTTTGCCGAGAACATCGCCGACCTGCAGGCCGCCACGCTGGCACAGGTGCGCGACTTCCATGCGCGCTTCTATGGCGCCGGAAATGCGCAGCTCAGCCTGGTGGGGGACTTCGATGCGCAGGCCGCCGCCGCGCAGGCGGCGCAGCTGTTCGGCGACTGGACCGCGCCGCAGCCCTATGCGCGCGTCGACCGTCCCTTCATGCCGATCACGCCGGCCGAACTCACGCTGCCCGCGCCGGGCAAGGCCAATGCGGTGTATCTCGCCGCCGCCCCGATCGACCTGACCAACGACTCGCCGGACTATGCGCTGTTGATGATCGCCAACCGCGTGCTGGGCGGCGCCAGCCTGCGCGGCCGCCTGGCTGACCGGCTGCGCCAGCAGGAAGGCCTGAGCTATGGCGCGAGCAGCTGGGTGCAGGTGGGAGCGCTGGACCGTGCGGGGCGCTTTGGCCTGCAGGCGCAATACGCGCCGCAAAACCTGCCGCGCGTGCAGCGCGCGGTGGCGGAGGAACTGGAGCGCTTCGTGCGCGACGGCATCACCCCGCAGGAACTCGCCGAAGCCGTCAGCGGCCTGCTGCAGCAAGGCATGGTCAGCCGCAGCAGCGATGCGGCACTGGCCGGGACGCTGGCCAACCAGCTCTACCTGGGTCGCACCATGGCGTTCACCGCCGAACTCGAAGAACGGCTGCGCAACGCCACGCCGGACGCGGTCAACGCCGCCATCCGGCGCTATATCCAGCCGGGCAGCCTGTCACGCGTCTATGCGGGCGATTTCAGCGGCGCGGCGGCGCAGGCCGGCGCCACTGACAACGGGTCCGGCGCAAGCACGACCAAGGATGCAGGCAGCGTCACAGGCAACGACGCCACCGGCGCCGCGCCGGCTGCGCGCCCGTGACATACGTAGGAAACAATATTCGGCTGCACTGGCGGGGGCCGCGAGAGCGGTAAAGATGATTAGTGCGGTGAGGGCGAAGGGTGGTATGGTCGGGTGAGGGCAAGGCCGACCAGGCGCGGCGCGGAACAATGTGCGATAGCCAGCACCGCCGCGGTGCAAGGCCCTTGCCGCGACCCCGGGTTGACTGTATATTCGTACAGTATAAGTCGATATAAGAGGTGTGGATGTCAATCGTGCGAGCTGGCAGCAAGGCAGAAGCGCTCAGGCTTCTGGCCTCGGAAGACGTGCTGGCCCTTGAGCTGGACTACGAGACCGGATGGCAGGATGCCGTCGAACTCGGCAGGCTCGGAGAAAAGCGCGGTATCAAGGTGCAGTATCGCGGACAGGAGAGCATCGCCGTCCGTTCCCGCGAAGCCCTGATCGAAGGGCTGGCCAAACCCAAGACCACGTTCCGTCAACGCAACCTGTATTGCCAGTTCGATCTGGGTACGCTGGCGGACAATGAACTGCTCGACCTCGAGGCCAAGGCCACGCGGCTCGGGGACTATATCCTCGCCGGCCACCTGCTGCGCGATGTCGATGGCGTGTGGCCGCAATAAGCGGCATTCGGACACGCCGGGACCTAGAACGAATGAAGCCGCCATGCAGGCGGCTTCATTCGTTGTGCGATTTCGTCATCCCCCTTTCGCGGGGATGACGTTGTTGCGGAGTCAGTGCCAGACACGCGTCGCATTGGCCCATCGCGCCGCGCACGACTGCGCCACGGCGGGCTCAATCGTCTCGCTGGCGGCATCGGCCAGCGGCGCGGCCGCGATGCAATCCAGCGCGGTACGCCACAGCACCGCCGACACCAGCGTCTTGCATTGCCGCCGCTCGCCATGCGCGAGCGCAAGCAGGCGCTCGTAGCCTTCCATCACGATCAGCCGGTCGCCGCGCCGCGGCTGCAACTCCAGCGTGTACAGGTGGTCGCACTCGCACTGCATGCGCCCGCCGCTGACCGCCACCACGATGGCGCCGGGCAGCGCAATGCCGCTTGCCCGCACCTCCCCGCGCAGCCGCGCGAAGTGCGCATGCGCTCGCGGGTCACGCGCCGCCGCCATCTCTTCCGGCATCGCGCTAAGGGCCATCAGCTCGGCGGGCGACACTGCCAGCGTGTACGCCTGCAGCGTGGGGCGATAGGTCGCCACCACGGCGCGCAGCCGGTGCGGCGCGTCGCCATCATGCTCTGCCTGCAGCGGGCCGGCCGGCCCGCGGATCTGCAAATCGTTCACGTCGACTCCTGCCGCGCCGGGCCGTAATCAGTCACGCAGCAGTTGCTTGGCGATGATGATTTGCTGGATCTGCGTGGTGCCTTCATACAGGCGCAGCAGGCGCACGTCGCGGTAGAAGCGCTCGGCCTTGTACTCGGCGATATAGCCGGCGCCGCCGTGGATCTGCACCGCGCGGTCGGCCACGCGGCCCACCATCTCGGTACAGAACATCTTGGTGCACGAGGCCAGCATGCTGACTTCCGGATCGCTCTTGCCGGCGGGCTTGGCGTCGTAGCGTTGCGCGCAGTCGCGCACCATCGACAGGCCGGCGTAGAGCTCAGCCTGGCTGTCGGCCAGCATCGCCTGGATCAGCTGGAAGTCGCCGATGGGCTTGCCGAACTGCTTGCGCTCCTTGGCATAGGCCACCGCGTCGGTGATCAGGCGATGCGCCATGCCGCAGGCCAGCGCCGAGATATGCAGGCGGCCGCGGTCGAGCACCTTCATCGCGGTCTTGAAGCCCACGCCCGGCACGCCGCCGATGATATTGGCCGCCGGCACGCGCACGTTCTCCAGCACCACGTCGCAGGTCTTGGTGCCGCGCTGGCCCATCTTCTTGTCCGGCTTGCCCAGCGAGATACCCGGCGTGTCCGCCGGCACGATAAAGGCCGAAATGCCCGAAGCGCCCGCGCCGCCGGTGCGCGCCATCAGCGTGAAGGCGCCGGCACGCGGCGCGTTGGTGATAAAGCGCTTGGTGCCGTTGATGACGTAGTGGTCGCCGTCGAGCTCGGCCTTGGTCTGCAGCGAGGCCGCGTCGGAGCCGGCATTCGGTTCGGTCAGCGCGAACGAGATGATCAGCTCGCCGCTGGCGATGCGCGGCAGGTAGTCCTGCTTCTGCTCCTCGGTGCCGTCCATCAGGATGCCCTGCGAGCCGATGCCGACGTTGGTGCCGAACACCGAGCGGAAGGCAAAGGCGGTGTGGCCCAGGTCATAGACCACATCGCATTCCTGCGACATCGACAGGCCGATGCCACCGTAGTTCTCGGGGATGGAGATGCCGAACAGGCCCATCTCCTTCATGTCCGCGACGATCTCGGCGGGCACGTCGTCGGTTTCTTCCAGCGTGTCTTCGGCGGGCTTCAGGCGTTCGTCGATGAAGCGCTGCACCGAGGCACGCAGCAGGGCAAAGGATTCTTGGTCAAGGGCCATGGTGATTCTCCGGGTCAAGCCAGTGCATCAGTCTGGACGACAATGGTACGCCTGCCCCGCGTTTTGACAATCCACCGCAGCTTGGACAGAAGCGTCAAGAATATTTGACAATGCGACGGCCTCAACTCCGGGCGACAGCCAGCAGGCCCGCCATGCCGATACCAAGTGCCGCCAGCGCGTCGCCCGCGATCAGCCCACCGCCGACAAGGGATGTGGTGCTCATGTCCGGCGGCAAGCCGTGGCCAGGTCTTGCCGGCCGCGCCACCGCAGCGGCCACGCTTGCGACCACGCCGCCCGCGGCCATCCAGCCGGCGGCCGCCAGGTTGACAAAGCCACCGAACGAAGACGCATAGGGCGAGGGCAGGATCACCGCATCGAGCAGGAAATCCGCCGCCCCCCCGCGGCGGCCGGACTGCGCGAAGCGCTGCCACGCCGGGCGGCCCAGGATGGCCTTGCGCAATACCGCGGTGACGAGCCCGATGGCCAGCCCTATCGCCACCGCAATATGCTGGTCGGTGCGGGATTGCGCCAGCCCGTGCAGCACACCGACGATCTTGTAGGTCATCGCCGAGGTCCAGCGCGCCGGTTGCTGGTCGGCCGGCAGGCTGGTCTGGTCCAGCGCCAGCACCGGGTAAGCGTGCATGAACAGCCGCGCCATCGCCACCGCCACCAGCGCGCCCACCACGATGCCCGCCACCTGGTAGCCGAACTGCACCATGCGGTCGCTGCCCAGGCGCCAGCCAGTGGAACGGTCCTGCTGCATGTCGCTGGCCTCGGCGGTGGCCACCAGCAGCACGGTGGCGGCGATCAGGCCGACGTGCGGCGCGCGCAACCCGGCGGCGGCCATCAGGATCACGGTCAGCACGAAGGCCGACGAGATCGGGTTCTGGTCGACCATGCCGACCGAGATGCCGTTGACCACCGCGAACACCAGCACCAGCAGCACCGCCATCAGCTGGAACCCCAGCGGCTGCCCGAACCAGAAGACGCCGGCCGCCACCGTCGCCGCGCCCCACAGCAGCGCCCACGCCGCCACCCAGCCCATGTCCGGCCCGCGCCGCGCCGCCGGCCGCTGCCCGGCACGTCCCACCCGCGCCAGGCGCCATTGCCGGCTCGCCTGCACCAGCAGCAGCGATACATCCAGCAGCGCCGCGCCCATGATCATGCCAAGCGCCACCAGGAAGGTGGCCTTGCGGTATGGCTCACCCGGCGCGAGCCAGCCCGCGGCGATGAACCAGGGCGTCATGGCCCAGCCCACCAGCCCGCCCACCAGCGCGGCTATACCGATGCGCGCCCCGACGATCATGCCGGCGCCGAAGGTCGCGGCCGACAGGTCCAGCGCCGCCAGCCACGGCACCCGTCCGCCGCCAAGCCCGCTGAGCAGCCCCAGCGCCATGCCACCCGCCAGCCGCGCCACCGAGCGCCGCAGCAGCACCGGATCGGTCAGCGCGCGCAGGATATTGGCCACCGCCAGTCCGGACGGAAAGGTCAGCTGCATCCGGTCCACCAGCAGCGGCGTGTACAGCATGCCCACGCCCACGCCGTACATGCCGATGCACAGCATGTACAGCACCAGCTGCCACAGCGGCGGCTGCGCCATGCCCAGCCATGCCATGGCCTGCAGCACCACCGCCATGCCACCCATGCCCGCCACCGAGGCCGCCGCGGTCTGGATGTAGTTGGCGCCGTGGCGCCCGGGCGCGCCATAGCCGGCGGTCACTACCGAGCCGAGGATCCCGGCCAGCACCTGCCCGCCGACGAAGAAGCCGAGCGAGAAGTTCATGTACGCCGCCGCCACGCCGCCCAGCGGCCCCAGCACCAGCATGCCGGCCGCGCCAAGCAGCGCGTGGTACTGCCAGCTGCCGGGGCGGGGCAGCCAGGCAGCGCGTGGCGCGGCTTCGGTGGGAAGCGTGGGCATGGCGAAAGGCGTGGTGTGCTCCTTGCGAAGCATAGGCGAGCCCATCGGCCACCGATGTGCGACTTGTCTTCGTATTGCTCCCGCCCCGGCCCCACTCCGATCTCATCGACCGGGTAAACACTAGTTTCGTGCGCAACTATCTGGCCTATATAGTTGCGCACACAACTACATCGCAGAGGCCGAACGGATCCCGACATGCCAGACTCCACCGCACCCCACGCCGCCGTGCCGCCGGCACCGCCCCAGTTGCCCTCCCGCCCCTGGCCGCAGCGAGTGCCGGTGCTGATCGCCGGCGGCGGCCCGGTCGGGCTGACGCTTGCCGCGCTGCTGGCGCGCCAGGGTATCGCATCGCTGGTGGTGGAAGCCGACGACGGCTACTGCGCCGGTAGCCGCGCCATCTGCATGTCGCGCCGCTCGCTGGAGATCCTCGGCTGGGTCGGCGCGGACCAGCGCACTGTCGACACCGGGCTACCGTGGGTAGGCGGGCGCAGCTACTACCGCGATGCCGAGGTGCTGCACTTCCGCATGCCGAGCGAGTCCGGCGAGCGCTTCGCGCCCATGGTCAATATCCAGCAGTACTACCTGGAGGCCTTCGCCCACGAGGCGGCGCTGAGCGGTGCCGCGCCGGCCGATGTGCGCTTTGGCGCGCGGGTGCGGGCAGTGCGTCAGCACGGCGATGGCGTGGTGGCTGAAATCGAGACCGGCGACGGCGTGGTGCAGGTCGACGCGCAATGGCTGGTCGCCTGCGACGGCGGGCGCAGCACCGTGCGCGAGCAACTGGGCCTGCGCATGGAAGGCACCCAGTACGAGGGCCGCTACGTGATCGTCGATATCGTGCAGAAGACAAGGCGCGAGGTGGAACGGCTGGCCTGGTTCGACCCTCCCTCCAATCCCGGCTCGACCATCCTGATGCATCGCCAGCCCGACGACATCTGGCGCATCGACTACCAGATCCGCGACGACGAAGACCCCGAGGAAGCCGTCAAGCCGGAGAACGTGCTGCCGCGCGTGCAGAGCCACCTCGACATGATCGGCGAGACCGAGCCCTGGCAGCCGCTGTGGATCTCGATCTATAACGCCAAGTGCCTGACGCTGCAGGACTACCGTCACGGCCGCGTGCTGTTCGCGGGCGACGCCGCGCACCTGGTGCCGATCTTCGGTGTGCGCGGGCTCAACTCGGGGCTGGACGATGCCGGCAACCTGGCCTGGAAGCTGGCATGGGTGCTGCGCGGCGACGCGTCGGACAGCCTGCTCGACTCCTACTCGGCCGAACGCGTGCATGCCACGCGGCAGAACATCGCCTATGGCGCCAAGAGCACCGAGTTCATGGCCCCGCCCGACTTTGCCTTCCGGCTGATGCGCGAGGCCACGCTGCGGCTGGCGCAGCATGACAGCGCGGTGCGTTCGCTGATCAACCCGCGGCAGTCGGCGCCGATCGCCTATGACAGTTCGCCGCTGAACGGGCCGTCCGACTTCGGTGACGACGGTCCCGATGCGGCGCCCGGCATGCCCGCGCCGGAGGCGCGCGTCGCCGGCGCAAGCGGCATCGGCCACCTGACGCAATGCTTCGGCCAGGCGTTCACGCTGCTGTATTTCGGCGAGGGACCGATGTTGCCCGAACCGCTGGCCGCGCTGGTGCAGGCGCATCCCGATACGCTGCAAGCGCGTGTGATCGTCTCAAGCATCGGCGTGTCCGGCGAGGCCGCGCTGGCCGATGTCGCCGGCCAGGCCTGCGCCCGCTACGGCGCGCAACCCGGCACGCTCTACGCGATCCGCCCTGACGGCTATGTCCTGGCGCGCTGGCGCGAACCTGCATGGGACGCCGTGCGCGCCGCCCTCGCCCCCCTGATGCAAACCGGAGCCCGCCATGCAAGCTGAAGACCTCGACCTCGCCTACACCCGCCTGTGCGAAGCCATGGGCCGCACCGGTGAAGCGCGCGCCCCGCTGCTGCTGGCGATGGTGTGCCTGGGCCTGATGAGCCGGCAGGAGACGCTGGCGCCGGTGCTCGCACTGATCGACGAGGCCGAGGCGCGCAGCAAGGCGTAGGGCTCTACAATGCCGACGCCTGACACGACAACGCCATGAAGCCACTGCCACGCCTCGACCAGTTCCTGACCTACCGCCTGCACCAGGTCAACAAGCTCAGTGACAAGGACAGCGCCGCCGCCTACCTGGCGCAATGCGGCTTGTTGCTGAGCGAAGGCCGCTGCCTGGCGGCGATCGGCGCGTTTGCGCCGCTGTCGGTGAACGAGCTGGCGCACCGCGCCAACCTGACCAAGGGGCAGGCCAGCCGCTCGGCGCAGGCGCTGGTGGAACGCGGACTGGTCAGCAAGGAGGCCAGCGAAGCTGACGGGCGCGGCGTGGTGCTGGCGCTGACGGCGCAGGGCAAGCCGCTGTACCGGCAGGCGATTGCGATGATCGCCAAACGCAATGATGAGATCTTCGGCTGCCTGAGCGAAGCGGAACAGGCGCTGCTGGGCAGCCTGCTCGACCGGCTGGTGGCGCACGCCGGCCGACACGAAGAGGAAGATACTGGTGACGGCGCCGCCTAGCGGCGCAGGTTGTCCACCTGGGTGCGCGCGCCATCGCGGCGCGCGGCTTCGGCCACCTCGTTGCTGACCACAGTCTGGCCGATCGGCGCCAGCGCGATACCGGCCAGCTTCAGGTGCTGGATCGCAAACGGGATACCGATGATGGTGACAAAGTTGGCGATCGCCGACATCACGTGCCCGATCGCCAGCCACACGCCGGCAAAAACAAACCACAGCACATTGCCCACCAAGCCCAGCGCGCCAGTGCCGAGATCGTCCCGGCCGGTCAGCTCGCGCCGGCTGATGGCCTGCTTGCCGAACGGGAAGAAGGTGAAGGTGCCGATCACAAAGCAGGCCTTGCCCCATGGAATCCCGATGATCGAGATAAAGGCGAGCAGCCCGGCCAGCCACCAGGCCAGGCCCATCACCACGCCGCCAAGGACGAACCAGAGGAAGTTGCCGATTGCGCGCATGCCAGTCTTTCGGGAGTGAGGAAGAGAACAAGCATGATACGCAATGGCGCTGCGGGAGCATGACGGCACGCCGGTTTGGGACGAAAGCGTACCCGTTTCTGCGTGCCTTGCCGCGACCTGCGGAACAGCGCTGAAAGCGCCGTCAAGGATCCGCCGCGTTCGCCTTGCCGGTGCCGTAATCACCTGGCAAACCAGCTCGCGAGCACGGCCGGAAACAAGCCGGCGGAGGCAAAGCGTACCCGTTTCTGCGTGACCCACATCGACGGGCGGCAGCGCATTGCGCACCTCGCACACCATCACTGCCGCGGCGTTTGCCGAAGCCATCAACCCACCGCGCGGGGCGCTGTCGCCTCCGGCAAGCCCGGCGCCACGGCGCTAGAATGTGACGCCCGCCAGCCATCCGTCATGCGGACCGCCGCGCCAGCTCCACGCCGTCACGCTACGCAGACTCCACCGCCCCAAACACCGCTGTTCCCGCCATGAAGCCCACGCTGCTGATCCTGACCCAGGTCGATCCCCACCACCTCTATGCCATCGCCGAGCGCTTCGAGATCCTCTACGCCCCCGACGCCGAAGGCCGCGCCGCGACGATCGCCACGCAGGGCGAGCGCGTCCGCGCGGTGCTGACCATCGGCTCGACCGGCCTCACTGCCGCGGAGATCGATGCCATGCCGGCGCTGGAGCTGGTATGCGCGCTCGGTGCGGGCTTCGAGAACATCGCCGTGACCCATGCCCGGGCGCGCGGCATCGCGGTGGCCAACGGCGCCGGCACCAACGACAGCTGCGTGGCCGATCACGCCTTGGCGCTGCTGCTGGCCACGGTGCGCGCCGTACCGCAACTGGACGCGGCCACCCGCGCCGGCACCTGGCGCACCGCGCTGCCGCTGCGGCCCAACGTGTCAGGCAAGCGGCTGGGGATCGTGGGACTGGGCACCATCGGCCGGCGCATTGCGCGGCGCGGCGAAGGCTTCGACCTGGAGATCGGCTATCACAACCGCAAGCCGCGCGAGGATGCGGGCTACCGCTATTTCGACAGCGTGCGCGCGCTGGCCACCTGGGCGGACTACCTGGTGGTCGCCACGCCGGGCGGGGCCGATACCCGCCACCTGGTCGATGCTAGCGTGCTGGCCGCACTGGGGCCGGCAGGCTTCCTGGTCAATATCGCGCGCGGCAGCGTGGTGGATACCGAGGCGCTGGCGCACGCGCTGCGCGCCGGCAAGCTCGGCGGCGCGGGGCTCGATGTCTACGAGAGCGAGCCGGCGCCGCCGACGGTGTTGTTCGACTGCCCGAACGTCGTGCTGACGCCGCATGTGGCCGGCTGGTCGCCGGAAGCGATCTCGGCGTCGGTGATGCAGTTCCTGGAGAATGCGCGGCGGCATTTTGCTGGCGAGGTGTTGCTGACGCCGGTGGGGTGAGGGGATTGGGACGGGGCGTTTTTGGCAGGCGTGGGTTGGATCGTTGTTCTTGGGTTGGCATGCGGTTGGCATCTGGTGGATGCTCAATGGCCCCCCGCGGCGGTTTGCATCTGGTAGCTGCTCGACGGCTCTCGCTGGTGGTGACATGTTGCCGTTGTTGAACCGCTCTGTTCCGCCCTCCTGGGCGGGTCCCTTTTTGTCCGAGCGACAAAAAGGAACCAAAAAGCGCGTCGCCTGAGCGGCTGGCTATCAAGGAAGCAGCGTTGGTGGCTCGGGTGGCGGTGATTTCCGTTTGGGCCCGGTCGCGCATCCACCCTGCTATGCGAGGTGCGCCGGTATCCGTGCCTGCGTAGCGCGGCTTTTGAACGATCCCCGGGCAGGGCGTGGGCCCCTGCTAGCAACGGCATCGCGTCAACGCCTTCGGCTGCGCTGCGCGCAGGCGCATCAAATTCCCGCCCTGGTAGGCCGGTACGGTTCACCGACGCAGGTGGCAAAACAGTTCAAGCACATAGGTAACAGGTTTCTACCTTGGCTAGCCGGGCCTCAGGGTGTTACCCATGTGCTTGAACTCGTTTGTCACCCATCAGGTTGCCACAGGCAGTTGCATCGCAACCATTAGGACCCGGAACGCCGCGCGCAGCGCAGCCGAAGGCGTTGATGCGATACGGTGATCAGCAGGCGGGGGCCGTCCGGCATGGGGATCGTTCAAAAGCCGGTGTACGAAGGCACCGCCACTGACTCACCTGGCGTAGCAGGGTCGAACCGCGACCCCGCCTCACGGAAACCTAAGCCGCCCATATCACCAGAAGCGCTTCCTTGATAGCCAGCCGCTCAGGCGACGCGCTTTTTGGTTCCTTATATGAACGCGCCCCGGTTTGCAAGGTAAAGCCAACATCAGGCTTGGACAGGATTGGCTGCAGACTTATATCCGGCCTTGCGGTGCAGGCCAGGCCTGCAGGCCCTGATGGATTTCGCCGGGAGTGTCCCTATCTTTTTGCCGTGCTTTGAGCGCCAGGAACCAATTGGGCTTGCACTCCCGCGGTCCAACCTGTTTTGCCATCACGCTGACATTACCGTCGCAACCTGTGGACGGGTTCCTTCCTTGCTAGCTCTGCCTGCCGTTAGGCAGGCCTGACCGAGACATAGTCTCGGTCATAGGTTCGGTCGTGGGCCAACAGGGCCCAGATGGTACGCACCGTCTTGTTGGCCAGGGCAACAGCCGCGACGTTTTTCGGCCGTCGCTGTGCGAGCATCAGGCTCCAGCCGGGCTGGTTCTTTCTGCGCAGATGACTCAGCACCACCCGAGCGCCGTGAATCAGCAAGGTGCGCAGGTAGGGGTCGCCGCGTTTGCTGATGCCACCGAGCCAGACCTTGCCGCCGGTGCCGGTCTGTTTGGGCACCAGGCCAAGATAAGCCGCCAGTTGGCGCCCGGACTTGAAGGTGTGCGCGTCGCCAATGGTGGCGACCATGGCCGTGGCGGTAAGCATGCCGATGCCGGGAATGGCCAAAATCGTTTTGCAAGCCCGATTCTGCCGACCCCAGGCATCAATGCGTTGATCCAGGCGAGCTATCTCTTGATCGAGCCGTTCGATGCTTTGCAATTGTTCGCGCACGAACTCGAACAGCAAGGGCGGCACGTTCTGTTCGAGTTCGTCCATTCGTTGCACGATTTCCTGCAGGCCAGCTCGCAGCCCGGGACGGATCCGGATCCCGAACTCAAACAACGTGCCGCGCAGCTGGTTGACCAGCATAGTGCGCATTTTCACGCGCAGTTGGCGCATGGCGTGCAGGCCAAGTACGCACTGTTGGGACTCGGTCTTTGGGGCCACGATCGGCATGCCCGGCTGCTGGGCTGCAGTCCAGATAGCCTTGGCATCGGCCGCATCGGTCTTGTTCGTCTGCACGAACGGTCGCACGTACCTGGCGTGCAGCAGCACCGGCTCATGACCCAAGGCTTGCAGTTGGCGGGCCCACCAGTGCGCGCTGCCACAGGCTTCGAGCGCGATACGTCCGGGCTCGCGATTCGCGAGGAACTCCAGCAGCTTGGGCCGGCTGAAGCGGCGGTTGAAACACTTGCCCGAAGGCTCGACCCAATAGAGCTGGAAGACAGTCTTTGCAATGTCCAGACCGTAAGTCGTAGTATTCATCTCGGGTCCCTCCATCCTCGCGTGGTTGGTAACACTCCCACTCTGGCACATCGATGCCGTTTCGTGATGGGGGGACTCGCCTACCCCTGTCACGTTTCCCCGGATGCACAGCTGAACTACCGGCGCCTTTGATCGGAGGGCCGGGGCGCGTTCATTCCATCTTTTTGTCGCTCGGACAAAAAGGGACCCGCCCAGGAGGGCGGAACCAAGCGGTTCAAACAACGACAACATGTCACCAGCAGCGACCAGCCGTCGAGCATCGACCAGATGCAAACCCCAGGGCCGGCACGTAGAGCAGCTACCAGTGCATACCGTAGCACCAGACGCACCAACAACGAACCAGCCCTCACCCCCCTTCAAACAAAACCCTGACCCTCAACCCCGGCCCCGCATCCTCCAGCGCCAGCCGCGCCCCGTGCGATTGCACGATCTCGGCCACGATAGCCAGCCCCAGTCCGCTACCGCCGGTCGGCGCATCCGCCAGCCGATAGAATCGATCAAACACCCGCCCCCGTTCCTCGGCAGGAATACCCGGCCCGTTATCGCTGACCACCAGTTCGACTGAGCGCCCGTCGGCGCTACGCACCACCTGCACATCGATACGGCTGCCAGAAGGGATATAAGCCAACGCGTTATCCAACAGGTTGGTCAGCAAAATCCGCAACGCATCCGCATCGCCACGCACAATCGCCGGCGACGCATTCTCGCCCCCATCCAAACCAAGATCGATATTGCGATCCAGCGCAGCCTGCGCCATCTCCCCCACCACGTCGGCGGCGAGTTCGCGCAGATCCACCGGTTCGCGCGGCGTGGTGGCCGCACCAGGCTCCTGCCGCGCCAGCGTCAGCAATTGCGTGACCAGGTGGGTCAGCCGCTCCAGCCCCTGCCGCAGCTTGGCGACCGCTTCGGCGCGAGCCGTCGCACTGTCCGCGCGCTCGACCAGTTGTGCCTGCAGCTGCAACGCGGCGAGCGGCGTGCGCAGCGCGTGCGCGGCATCGGCGACAAAGGCACGCTGGGTATCGATGGCGTGCGAGAGCCGCTCGAGCAGTTGATTCAACGCGGCACTCAACGGCGCAATCTCGTCCGGCATCTGGCGCACCGTCAGCGGCTCGAGCGTGGTGGCATCGCGCGAGCGCACCTCCGTCGCAATCTCCCGCAACGGGCGCAGGCCCCGCCCCACCGCCATCCACACCAGCCAGCCCAGCAGTGGCAGCAGCAAGAAGAGCGGCGCCACGGTGCGCAGCGCCATGCGCGCGGCCAGCGTGCGGCGCGCGCTCATTGGCTGCGCGATCTGCACCACCGCGGGCCCGAGCTGCACGCTGTACAGGCGCCATTCGCCCTGCTCGGTGGTGACGTTGGAAAAGCCCAGCTCGGCGCGCGGGGGCAGCGTCGCATGCGAATGCGACAGATACAGGCTGCGGCCCGAACCGTCCCAGATATGGATGACGACGTCCTCGTCGGCATGCGCGAGGTCGCCAGGCGCCCCCAGGAATGGCGGCGCCACCGGGTTGGCGAACTGGCTGGGCAGCGCCGCGGCCATCTGCTTCATCTGGTAGTCGAACAGCGCGTTGGCTTCCTGCCGTGCCTGCCCGTAGATCAGCGCGGTGGCGATGGCGATGCCCGCGAGCAGCCCCGCGGCCAGCCACCACAGCAGGGTTCGCTGGATGGAGCGCATCAGCGGCTGTCTCCTTCGCCTCGCGCCTCGCCTGCCGGCTTGTCCACCACCGCATCGCCGTCAAGGCGCGGCACCACATAGCCCACGCCGCGGATATTGCGGATCAGTGCGGCGCCGAACTTCTTGCGCAGCGCGTGGATATAGACCTCGACGGTATTGCTGCCCACTTCATCGTCCCAGCCGTACAGGCGCTCCTGCAACTGCGGCACTGACCAGACCTTGCCGGGGCGCGCCATCAGCGCGGACAGCAGCGCGAACTCGCGCGCCGACAGCCGCACCGGCTCGCCGCGGTGCGTGGCTTCGCGCGTCGCGGGGTTGAGCACGATCTCGCCGTAGGCGATCAGCGGCTCGGCCCGGCCCGCTGCGCGGCGCGCCAGTGCGTGCATGCGCGCGGCCAGTTCCTGCAGGTCGAAGGGCTTGACCAGGTAGTCGTCGGCGCCGGCGTTGAGGCCCGCCACGCGGTCGGCCACCGCATCGCGCGCGGTCAGGATCAGCACCGGCGTGGGCACGCCGCGCGCACGCAGCGTGCGCAGCACGTCGAGGCCAGAGCGGCGCGGCAGGCCGAGGTCGAGCAGCACCAGGTCGTAGCACCCTTCGCCGTCCTGCGCGGTGGTCGCAGCGGCCAGTCCCGCATCGCCGTCGCGTACCCAGTCGACGGTAAAGCCCTCCTGACGCAGCGCCACCCTGACGCTGTCGCCGATCATGGCGTCGTCTTCCACCAGCAGTACGCGCATGGTTACCCGTTCCTGCCGCCGAGCCGCTCGTCCAACGCGCGCGAGAGGCCTGCCAGCGCCGGGTGGCCCGCGGTGATGACATGGACCGGCACGTCTTCCAGCCAGGCGCGCATGCGCCCCTTGGCGACAAAGCGCTCGGCAAACGAGGAGGCCTGCAGCGCCGGCACGAAGCGCGGCAGGATGCCACCGCCCAGGTAGACGCCGCCGCGCGCGCCCAGCACCAGCGCAATGTCGGCCGCGACCGAGCCGAGCAGCCCGAAGAACACGGCCATGGTGCGCTGGCACAGCGGGTCATTACGCTCGAAGGCGCCGGCGGTAACCTGCTCCGGCAGCAGCGGCGCGAGCAAAAGCGTACCCGTTTCTGCGGCCAGTGCGGCATGGATATGCGACAGGCCGCTGCCCGACACCAGGCGCTCCGCGGACACCCGTCCCTTGTCGCGATGGGCCGCGCGCCAGGCGATCCACTCGTCGTCGGTGACCGGCATCAGTTCGATATGGCCGCCCTCGCCTGCCAACGCCACGGCCTGTCCGCCGGGTGCCGGCACCAGCCCGGAAACACCCAGTCCGGTGCCCGGTCCCACCAGTGCCAGCGGCGCGGTGCGCACCGCGGTGCCGGCGCGCACCTGCACCAGCCCGTCGACAGGCAGTTGCGGCAGCGCCAGCGCCAGCGCGGTGAAGTCATTGATCGCCACCAGCGTCTGCAGCCCGAGCGCGTGCCGCATGCCGTCGATCGAGAACGACCAGTTGTGGTTGGTCAGCCGCACCTGGTCCCCGGTCACCGGGTTGGCCAGGCCGATCGCGGCATGGCGCGGCACCGGCTGGCCGGTGGCGGAGAGACCGTCGAGGTACTGGCGCAGCGCGGCTTCGAGCGAGGGGAAGTCGGCTACCTTCAGCGCGGTGACCGGGCCGATCTGCATCGGCGCCGTTTCCAGCGCGAAGCGCACGTTGGTGCCGCCGATATCGCCGAGCAGGCGCGGGAAGGCAGCGGAAGACGGTGTGGAAGCAGTAGCGGCCATTGGCGTCACCTGGGAGGAGTCTCTGGGATCAGGTCGTGAACACGTCAAACCCGTGCCGGTGCCGCGATATCACCAGGCTGACCGGCAGCTCGGGCGTTGGACCGTGAAGCGCGCGTTCGAGCACCTCGGCCTTGGCGGCGCCGCTGACCGACAGGAAAGCACGCTCGGCCGCCAGCAGCGCCGCCAGGTTCAGCGTGATGCGCGCATGCGGAGCGGCCACCGGATGGGTGATCACGTAGGCCGGCGCAGGGTCGCTCAACGCGCTCTGCAGTTCAGGGGCATCCGGAAACAGCGAGGCGGTGTGGCCGTCCTCGCCCATGCCCAGCACCACCACGTCAGGCTGGCGGAAGGCGCGGTTGGCGCGCGCCACTGCCTGCTCGGGTTCGGCCGCGTCCTGCTCGTCGGCGATCAGCGGAATGAAGGCGGCGCTGGCAGCGGCTTCGCGCAGCAGGTGCCCGCGCACCAGCGCGGCGTTGCTGTCGGGGTGGTCCGGTGGCACCACACGTTCGTCGACCAGCGTGACGGTCACCGCTTCCCAGCGTACCGGGCGATAGCGCAGGCGCTCGAACATCGCCACGGGCGAGCGCCCGCCCGAGACCGCCAGCACAGCCCAGCCGTTGACGCGGATGGCCAGCTCCAGCGCATTGCTGATCGAGATGGCCAGCGCCTCGGCCTGGTCCATCGGGGTGGGATGTTCAAACATGCGCATAATGGTTTCCTTTGCAGATCTGGCTGGCAGCGTGGCTAACAGCGCGGGTCGGCATGGCTCAGGCTTCCTCGTGCCACAGCCCGCCGTCGCGCGACATCAGCGCCGACGATGCCGCCGGGCCCCAGGTGCCGGCCGTATAGGGCTTGGGCGGAACGGTGCTCCCCTCCCAGGTGTCGATGATGGGCTCGACCCAGCGCCACGCCTGCACTTGTTCATCGCGGCGCACGAACAAGCCCAGCCGGCCGCGGATCACGTCCAGCAGCAGGCGTTCGTAGGCGCCGGCGCGCCGCACCTTGAATGAGTTGGCAAAGTCCAGGTCGAGCGAGGTCGGTGTCAGCTCCAGCGTATCGCCGGGCTGCTTGACCAGGCAGTACAGGCGGATGCTTTCTTCGGGCTGCAGCTGGATCACCAGCCGGTTCTGCGGCGACAGCGTCAGCGGCCGCGGGAAGATCGCGTGCGGGACGTCGCGGAAGTGGATCACGATCTCCGCCACGCGCGCCTGCATGCGCTTGCCGGTGCGCAGGTAGAACGGCACGCCTTCCCAGCGCCAGTTGGCGATCTCGGCCTTGATCGCGACAAAGGTCTCGGTGCGGCTGTCGGGCGCGATGCCCTCTTCTTCCAGGTAGCCCAGCACCGGCTTGCCGCCGATGGCGCCCGCGCGGTACTGGCCGCGCACGGTCTTCTCGGCCACGTCCTGCGGCGTGATCGGCTTGAGCGCCTTCAGGATCTTGATCTTCTCGTCGCGGATTGCGTCTTCGGAGAGGCTCGCGGGCGGCTCCATCGCCACCATGCACAAGAGCTGCAGCAGGTGGTTCTGCACCATGTCGCGCAGCGCGCCGGTGCGGTCGTAGAAGTCGCCGCGCGTTTCCACGCCGAGTTCTTCGGCGATGGTGATCTGCACATCCTGCACCCACTCGCGCCGCCACAGCGGCTCGAACAGCGCATTGCCGAAGCGGATCGCCATCAGGTTCTGCACCGACTCCTTGCCGAGGTAATGGTCGATGCGGTAGATCTGCTCTTCGGCAAAGAACTTCGCCACCGCCGAGTTGATCGCCTCGTTCGATTCGAGATCGTGGCCCAGCGGCTTTTCCAGCACGATCCGCACATTGGGCACGTTGGGCGCACCCAGGGTATTGAGGCCGGTGCGCGCCAGCTGCTCGCAGATCGGCACGAACAGGTGCGGCGCGGTGGCGAGATAGCACACCACCACCTCTGGCTTGCGCGACAGCACCTTGTCGGCCAGCGCATCGAAATGCGCCGGCACGCGTGCATCGGCCTGCACGTAGGCGATACGCGCGCAGAACTTGTCCCATGACTCAGGCGGCGCATGCGCCAGCGCGGGCCGCACGGTCGTTTCCAGCGAGGCGAGGTAGTCCGCGGTCGACAGCGGCTGGCTGCCGGTGGCGAGGATGCGCGCGGCCGGATGCAACAGGCCGGCGTGGTGCGCATCAAACAGGGAAGGCAGCAGCTTGCGCCGCGCCAGGTCGCCGGTGCCGCCGAACAGCACCATGTCGAAATCAGGCATGCTCACCCTGGGCTCCTTGATCCATTGTTGCTGCCATTGCAGCATTGCAGCCACTGAGGGCTGTGTTGCGGCCAGTTTACGTGAGTCCCCACGGCTTGGCGAGGAAGCGTACCCATTTCTGCGTGCACCGTGCAGTGCGCGGCAAAGTGCGCTAGGCTGAAGGCTCCCCCGCAGGAGAACCCCATGCCACGTCATCCAGTGCTCGAGCGGGTCACCGCCCGCATCGTCTCCCGCAGCGCCGCCTCGCGCCAGGCGTATCTCGACCGCACCCGCGCCATGGCCGGGCAGAAGGTCGAACGCGCGCAACTTTCCTGTACCAACCTGGCCCATGCGGTGGCAGCCATGCCCGATTCCGCCAAGATCCGCCTGAAGGCCGACGAGCGGCCCAACCTGGCGATCGTCTCGGCGTACAACGACATGCTGTCGGCGCACCAGCCGCTGGCGGCCTACCCGCAATGGCTCAAGGAGGCTGCGCTCGAAGCCGGCGGCACCGCGCAGTTCGCCGGCGGCACGCCCGCGATGTGCGACGGCGTCACGCAGGGCCAGGACGGCATGGACCTGTCGCTGTTCTCGCGCGACGTGATCGCGCTGGCGGCGGCGGTGGCGCTGTCGCACCAGATGTTCGATGCGGCGCTGTACCTGGGTGTCTGCGACAAGATCGTGCCCGGGCTGGTCATGGGCGCGCTCTCGTTCGGCCACCTGCCGGCGGTGTTCGTGCCGGGCGGGCCGATGACCACCGGCATCAGCAACGATGAGAAGGCGCACGTCCGCCAGCTCTACGCCGAAGGCAAGATCGGCCGCGAGGAACTGCTCGAGGCCGAGACCCGCTCCTACCACGGCCCCGGCACCTGCACCTTCTACGGCACCGCCAATTCCAACCAGATGCTGATGGAAATGATGGGGCTGCACCTGCCGGGCACCGCCTTCGTCAATCCCAACACGCCGCTGCGCGAGGCGCTCACGCGCGAGGCCGCGCGCCAGGCGCTGAAGCTGGTGCACGGCGGCGAACGCTATACGCCGGTGGCGGACGTGCTGGATGAGCGCGCCTTCGTCAACGGCATTGTCGGGCTGCTGGCTACCGGTGGCTCCACCAACCATACGCTGCACCTGATCGCGATGGCGCGCGTGGCCGGCATCGTGCTGAGCTGGGATGACTTCGACGAGCTTTCCGCGGTGGTGCCATTGCTGGCACGCGTGTACCCCAACGGCAAGGCCGACGTGAACCAGTTCCAGGCCGCCGGCGGGCTGCCGGTGGTGATCCGCGGGCTGCTGTCGCTGGGCCTCGTGCACGACGACGTGACCACCATCGTCGGCCGCGGGCTGCAGGACTACACGCGCGAGCCGGTGCTGCGCGACGGCACGCTCACGTGGATCGACGGCCCGGCGGCGCCGCTCGATGACAGCATCGTGCGCGGCCCCGACGCGCCCTTTGCCCCGGACGGCGGCATCAAGGTGCTGGATGGCAAGCTGGGCCGCGCGGTGATCAAGACCTCGGCGGTCAAGGCCGAGCACCAGGTGGTGCAGGCGCCGGCGATCGTGTTCGAGCATCAGGACGACGTGCTGCACGCGTTCAAGCGCGGCGAGCTGGAGCGCGACTTTGTCGCGGTGCTGCCATGGCAGGGCCCCGCCTCCTGCGGCATGCCGGAACTGCACAAGCTCACGCCTACGCTGACGGTGCTGCAGGACCGCGGCTTCCATGTGGCGATGGTGACCGACGGGCGCATGTCGGGCGCCTCGGGCAAGGTGCCGGCGGCGATCCACGTCTGCCCCGAGGCGCTGCGCGGCGGCGCGATCGCACGCGTGCGCACCGGCGACCTGGTGCGCGTGGACGCGCCCGCGGGCGTGCTCGAGGTGCTGGTGCCCGCCGACGAATGGCAGGCGCGCGAGGCGGTCCGTCCCGATCTCAGCGCCAACCGGCATGGCGTGGGCCGCGACCTGTTCGCGACCTTCCGCTGCAATGTGAGCACCGCCGAGAGCGGCGCCTGCACGCTGTTCTCCGACGAAGCGGATGAAAGCCACGCGGGCGACGAAACCCGGCATACCCAGGCAGGCGCGCGGGGCCGTGCCACGCACGCGGCCTGAGCGCCCGCGCTCAACCTATGCTCGCCTGCGTTCAACCCAGGTTGTGCGCCGGCTGCCGCTGGCCGCCGGCGGGCCGAGCCGCGGAGGACGCGGGCGCGCCGTCGCTCACCTTCACCGCGCCGGGCACTGCCGACGCGCCCGGCACGTGCAGTTCCTGGATCGGGACCGCCAGCTTGCAGCCGGCGGCTTCCAGCACTTGCTTGATGCGCTCGTAGAAGGCGAAGCGCACGTTCCAGTAATCGTCGTTCGAAGTCCAGTAGCGCACGTTCAGCGTAATGCCCTGCTGGGTGTAGTTGACCACCATGGTCTCCGGCACGGGCTCTTCCAGCAGGCGCGGCTCGCGCGCCAGCATCTCGCGCAGCGCTTCCAGTCCCTTCTGCACCTCGCTGTCGAAGGTCACGGTGGCCTCGATATCGGCGCGGCGCGTCGCGTTCTCGCTGTAGTTGGTGATCGCGCTGCCCCACAGCTTGCCGTTGGGCACGCGCAGGCAGACGCCGTCGAAGGTAGTCAGCTCGGTCATGAAGAGCCCGGTCTCGCGCACGGTGCCGGCCACGCCCTGCGCATCGATGTACTGCCCTACGCGAAACGGCCGCAGCAGCACCAGCATGATGCCCGCGGCAATGTTCTGCAGCGTGCCCTGCAGCGCCAGCCCGATGGCCAGGCCCGCGGCGCCTAGCATGGCGATGATGCTGGCGGTCTGCACGCCGAACTGCGACAGCACCAGCACGATGGTCAGCACGCGCACCATCCACTGCAGCGCATTGGCCAGCAGCGAGCGCATGGTCTCGTCCACGTGGGTGCCGCTGAGGGCGCGCCGTGCGGCCGTGGCCACGCGGCCTGACAGCCACCAGCCGGCGATCAGGATCAGCATGGCGGCCAGGCAGTTCATGCCCTGGTTGATGGCGAAGTGGACCAGGTAGGTCCAGCCCGCCTCCAGCTTGTTGGCGTCGATGAAGTTGAGGTCCATGGGAGCGGCTCCGTTGTTGTCCAGGTTGTTATCGGGGAGGTCTGTTGGCGCTGCCGCTGGCTGCGCGGCGTACCCGTTTCTGCGTGCAGTAACGGGAGTCGGTGACGCTTCCGGCCGCGTAAGGATCAGCGTCTATTTTGACAAATTGATGTACGTTGAACACATGATGTCAGACGATCACCGACAAAGCCGAGGCGCGCACCACAGAGTAGGTGACAAGCAATGCGGGTATTGGTTTCCGGCCGCTGCGAGGCAGGCGGGCAGGACCCGCCAGCCCTTACGGGATAAGGGCTGGGGCCGGATCAGCGAGGTGTGCCAAAGATTACGAGGAAGCACTGGGTACGGTGCGTCCGTCGACTGTGAAGGCGATGGAGCGCCAGAGGCGGGCCATATGCCAGGAATGTGTTGGGGGAACAGCGCGCTGCCGGCCAGCCAGCGGGGCGCCGACAGCAACTTTCAGCGACGAAAGTTGGCGGACGGACCCCGGCTTCGCAGTCCGGCGTCGCCCGGGCTGCGCACGCAGAATCGGGTACGCTTGCCGCCCGCCGCGCCGTTGCCAGCGGGCTCAGGCAAGGCTCATGCAGCGGCTTCAGGCAGGATGATCATGCAGCTTGTCGCGCGAGGCCAGCGCCGGGAACAGCCGCATCCACACCGCTACAACCAGCAGCGTGCCGACGCCGCCGAGGATCACGGCGCCCACCGGGCCCAGCAGCGCCGCGGTAACACCGGACTCGAACTCGCCCAGCTGGTTTGACGCGCCGATAAACACCGAATTGACGGCACCGACGCGCCCGCGCATATCGTCCGGGGTATCGAGCTGGACCAGCGTGGAGCGCACCACCACGCTGATCATGTCCGAGGCACCCAGCACCACCAGCGCCGCCATCGACAACGGCAGCCAGGTCGACATACCGAACACCACGGTGGCGACGCCAAACACCGCCACCGCACCAAACATGATGCGCCCGGCGCTCCGGTTCAGCGGGTGTCGCGCCAACCACAGCGCCATCGCCAGCGCGCCGATTGCCGGCGACGAGCGCAGCAGTCCCAGGCCCCACGGGCCGGTATGCAGGATGTCGCGCGCGTAGATCGGCAGCAGCGCCGCGGCGCCGCCCAGCAGCACCGCGAACAGGTCCAGCGAGATCGCGCCCAGCAGCACCGGCCGGCTGCGGATATAGGCAAAACCGGCAAAGACCGTGCGCACGCTGACCGGTGCGGTCAGGCGCTGCGCGGCCTGGCGCAGCCGGATGCCGCTGACCAGCACGGCGGCGATGGTGAACAGCGTCGCGCTCAGCGCATAGACCACGCCCGGCCCTGCCACATAGGCAAAGCCGCCGATGGCCGGCCCGATGATGATGGCGGTCTGGCCGGCCGAACTCGCCAACGCCACCGCGCGCGGCAACTGGCGCGGCGTCACCACGCTGGGCAGCAGCGCCTGCAGCGTGGGATTCTCGAACGCGCGCGTGGCGCCGATCAGGGCGACGAATAGAAAGATGTGGTGGCTGTCGATCCAGCCGGTCAGGCTCGCCACCGCCATGCCCGCGGCCAGCAGCGCCTCGAGCGACTGGCAGGTGCGCACGATGCGGCGCCGGTCGAAGCGGTCGGCCACGTGGCCCGACATCAGGATCAGCACCACCGACGGCAGGAACTGCACCAGGCCGACCATGCCGAGCATCAGCGGGTCGCGCGTCAGGTCATACATCTGCCAGCCGACCGCCACGGTAAAGATCTGGTAACCGATCGTGGTGCACAGGCGCGCGAACCAGTAGCGGCGGAAAACGGCGTCGCCGAAAACGCTGTCCGGCTCAGTGGCCGGGACGGTGGCAGGGGAAGACATGAGTGCGGGAGGGAGGCGGAGATTGCTGTGCACGCGATCCGCCGAAATGCCGGTCAGGCCATCTGGCGAACAGTTGCGGCGCACAAAGGCAAGATTCTAAAGCGCCTGCTGAATTGCTGCATACAGATGCCGACAGGCGCACACCCTCAATAGGGCAAACCCAGTCGCTGGAAGTGGGCATTGCGCCTCTCCAAGGTATGCTTATTGTCTGCACATTGATGCACGAATACCACAATTACCCCGACTGGGGTGCCGGGCGCCTCGCATCTGAGAATCACTCGCATTTATAATCGCGGCCCATTGGCGCGGCCGCTCACTTTCCCCACCACCCTGCGGGACGCGCTGCTTTTCAGGAATCCTCATCTTGCAGCCCGCTTTCCGCCTTTCCGTGGGTGCCTTCGGCGCCGCCCTGCTGTTCGCCCAGCTTGCCGCCCACGCCGCTGACCCCGTTCCCGCCACCGCCACTGCGGCCAATCCCGAAGCCACGCTGAACACCGTCACCGTGGTCGGCAACTGGCTGGAAAACGCCAACGAGGCCAAGGTGCTGGAGCACCCCGGCGCGCGCACCATCGTCGACCGCGAGACCTTCCAGGAAGCCGGCGCGAACAACGTGCGCGAAGTGCTGCGCCGCATCCCCGGCGTGCAGGTGCAGGAGAACAACGGCACGGGCGGCAGCGATGTATCGCTGAACGTGGGCGTGCGTGGCCTGACCTCACGCCTGTCGCCGCGCTCGACCATCCTGATGGACGGCGTGCCGCTGGCGGTGGCGCCCTACGGCCAGCCGCAGCTGTCGATGGCGCCGCTGTCGCTGGGCAACCTGGAAACCATCGACGTGGTGCGCGGCGCCGGCTCGGTGCGCTACGGCCCGCAGAACGTGGGCGGCATCATCAACTTCGTGACCCGGCCGATCCCGAAGACCTTCGCGGCCGACGCGTCGGTCTCGACCGACATCTACAGCCACGGCGGCAACGTCAAGACCAACCCGACCGCCTTTATCGGCGGGACCAATGAACAGGGACTGGGTGGTGCGCTGATGTATTCGGGCATCCACGGCAACGGCTATCGCGAGAGCAACGACCACGTCAATATCGACGACCTGCTGCTCAAGGGTGCGTACCGGATCTCCAAGACCGACGAGCTCAGCGCCGCATTCCACTACTACGAAGGCACCGCCGGCATGCCCGGCGGCCTGACGCCGGCGCAATACGCGGCCGATCCGTTCCAGTCGGTGCGCCCGTTCGACAACTTCAGCGGCCGTCGCCACGACTTCAGCCTCAAGTACAGCCACAACGACAACGACCGCAAGTTCGAGGTGCTGACGTACTACACCGACAGCTTCCGCGGCAGCAATATCGAACAGGAAGGCACCGGCACCAATGCCGGCCGCCGCCGCCTGACCGCGGCCCCGCGCAACTACCACACCTTCGCGATCGAGCCGCGCTACTCGCAGCTGTTCCGTGGCGAGAGCATGAGCCATGAAGTCAGCGTGGGCTACCGCTTCCTGCGCGAAGCCAGCGACGAGCAGGCCTCGCGCACCGCGTTCTATGTGCCTGGCTCGGTCGATCCGACCACGCTGTCGTCGCCGGTCTACCAGTGGCGCACCGGCGGCACCACCGCCAACGCGGTGTATATCGACGACACCATCAACGTCGGCAGCTGGACCATCACGCCGGGCCTGCGCTACGAGTTCATCCGCTCGTACGTGACCGACCGCTTCACCAACCTGCGCAACGACGTTTCGGCCAACGAGCCGCTGCCGTCGCTGGCGGTGATGTACCACGTCAGCGACCAGTGGAAGCTGTTTGCCAACGCCGGCGTGTCGTTTGGCCCGCTGCAGTACTTCCAGATCGCGCAGACCACCAATGGCCTGACGCCGGAGAAGGCCAAGACTTACGAGATCGGCACGCACTTCAACGCCAATGGCTGGGGTGGCGAGCTGACGCTGTTCAACATCGACTTCGACGACGAGCTGCAGCTGCGCGGCGGCACCGGCGGCGCGCCGGATGCCTGGACCAACCTGGGCGCCACCACGCACCGCGGCGTGGAATCGTCGCTGCGCTACGACTTCGGCGCGCTCGACAAGTCGCTGGCGGGGCTGTCGGCGTATGCCACCTACACCTACACCGAAGCCACCTACAACCAGGGCAACTTCGCCGGACGCGACCTGCCGTTCTACTCGCGCCACGTGGCCACGGTGGGCATGCGCTATGCGCGCAACCGCTGGGCGTTCAATGTGGACGGGTTTGCGCAGTCGAAACAGCATTCGCCGGGCGACCCGAGCACATCGACCACCTACCAGACCGCGGAGAGTGCCAACGGCGCGCTGGGCGATATCCCCGGCTATGCGCTGATGAACCTGCGCGTGGGCTATGACTTCGGCAAGTCGGCGCAGAACCTGAAGGTGGCCGTGGGCGTGAAGAACGTGTTCGACAAGCGCTACTTCACGCGCTCAACGGACAACAATGCCGGCAAGTATGTGGGCATGCCGCGCACGTTCTATATCCAGGCGTCGCTGGCGTATTGATCATGCTTGAGTAAGGCAGAGAAAACACTCAGGAAGCAAAACGGCTCGCATTGGCGAGCCGTTTTGCATTGCAGGCACGGTGCGGGATCACACGATCTCGCGCGTCTCCAGGAACTGCAGGTTCGGGAAGCGCTCCTGCGTCAGGCGCAGGTTGACCATGCTGGGCGCCAGGTACACATGATCGCCCGCGCCATCCAGCGCAACGTTGTGCCCGGCCTTGGCGATCAGCTTGTCGATCTCCGCCGCATCGCCCTTGAGCCAGCGCGCGGTGGCGCATTCATGCGATTCAAAGATGGCATCGACGCCGTACTCGTGCTCGAGCCGGTGCGCCACCACGTCGAACTGCAGGATGCCGACCGCGCCCAGCACCAGGTCGTTCGAGGCGAGCGGGCGGAACATCTGCGTGGCGCCCTCTTCCGCCAGCTGCTGCAACCCCTTCTGCAGCTGCTTGACCTTGAGCGGGTTGTTCAGGCGCGCACGGCGGAAGAACTCGGGCGCGAACGACGGGATGCCGGTGAACTTGAGCGGCTCGCCCTCGGTGAAGACATCGCCCAGGCGGATGGTGCCGTGGTTGGGCACGCCGATGATGTCGCCGGCGTAGGCCTCTTCCGTGGTGTTGCGGTCCTGCGCCATGAAGGTGATAGCGTTGTTGATCGCCACGGTCTTGCCAGCCGACACGTGCAGCAGCTTCATGCCGCGCTCGAAGCGGCCCGAGCATACCCGCACGAAGGCGATGCGGTCGCGGTGGCGCGGGTCCATATTGGCCTGGATCTTGAAGACGAAGCCGGTGAACTTGTTTTCCTCCGGCTCAACCACGCGCGATTCGGTGTTGCGCGCCAGCGGCGGCGGCGACAGCTCGCACAGTGCGTCGAGCAGCGACTGCACACCGAAGTTGTTGATCGCCGAACCGAAGTAGACCGGGGTCTGCTTGCCGTTGAGGAACGCTTCCTTGTCAAAGGTATGCGAAGCGCCTCGTACCAGCTCGATCTCGATGCGCAGTTCTTCCGCCTGGCTGCCCAGCATGCGGTCCAGTTCCGGGTTGTCCAGTCCGTCCAGGATTGCAGCCGTGCCCTTGTCGCCGTGCGGATCGAACAACTGCACCTTGTCGTCGATCAGGTGGTACACGCCGCGGAAGGCCTTGCCCATGCCGATCGGCCAGGTCATCGGCGCGCACTGGATCTGCAGCACGTCCTCGATTTCATCGAGCAGCTCGATCGGCGAGCGGCCCTCGCGGTCGAGCTTGTTGATGAAGGTGAGGATGGGCGTGTCGCGCAGGCGGCAGACGTTGAGCAGCTTGATGGTCTGCGCTTCCACGCCGTTGACCGAGTCGATCACCATCACCGCCGAGTCGACCGCGGTCAACGTGCGGTAGGTGTCTTCGGAGAAATCCTCGTGGCCCGGGGTGTCGAGCAGGTTGACGATGCTTTCCTGCGCGTTGCCGTCCTTGGTCTGACGACGGTACGGGAACTGCATCACCGACGAGGTCACCGAGATGCCGCGCTGCTTTTCCAGTTCCATCCAGTCGGAGGTGGCGTGGCGGTCGGCCTTGCGCGCCCGCACTTCGCCCGCGACCTGGATGGCGCCGCCGAACCACAGCAGCTTTTCGGTCAGGGTCGTCTTGCCCGCGTCGGGGTGGGAGATGATGGCAAAGGTGCGACGACGCGCAATTTCAGAAACGAGCGAGCTCACGGCAGCGGTGTTTGACTGGGAAGTATTGGATGGGGCCCGGCGGGTGGCCGGAACCAGGTCCGGCAGCGCCGCGGGCGGCGGTGGGCCGGGCCTGCGGGCACGCGAGGGAATGAATGGGGCGCTATTTTACCGGTTCGCGCCGCGGCGCGGGCTGAATCCGCCGGCGATTCCGCCCCTTATGCTGTCAACGACCCCAGACTACTGCGCCAGCTTTTCGGCCGGCTTGCCGCGCAGGCTGCCGAACTGCAGCGCGTACTGGCGCGTCAGCTCGGCGCCAAAGAAGAAGATCTGTGCGGAGTAGTACACCCACAGCATCAGCGCCACCACCGAGCCCGCGGCCCCATAGGACGACGCCACCGCGCTGTTGCCCAGGTACAGGCCGATCAGCCGCTTGCCGATCGAGAACAGCAGTGCGGTGATGACTGCGCCCATGGTGACGTCGCGCCAGGCGATGCGGGCGTTGGGCAGCATCTTGAAGATCACCGCGAACAGCGTGGTCACCACGGCAAAGGAAAACGCAGTCGAGATTACGTCCGCGACCGGCGCGAACCACGATTGGGTCCACAGTTGGCCCCAGATGCGCTCGATCACCGCGAGCGCCGCATTGACGATCAGCGACACCAGCAGCATGAAAGCGAGCACCAGCACCAGGCTGAACGACAGCAGCCGCGCCCGCACCAGCTGGCGCCAGCCGGCGGTGTCCAGCAGCGGCACATGCCAGATGTCGTCGAGGCTGCTCTTGAGTTCCACAAAGGCGCTGGTAGCGCCCACGATCAGGATGCCCGTCGCAATCAGCGCCGCCATGCCGCCGCCGCCAGCGCGGTGCGTGGCGGCCAGGATCTCCTGGATCGCGGCGGCGCCCTGCTCGCCGAGCAGGCCCTGTAGCTGCGTGAAGATCTCGCCGCGCGCCGCCTCGGCGCCGAAGAACAGGCCCGCGATGGAGATCACCAGCACCAGAATGGGCGCCAGCGAGAACAGCATATAGAAGGAGAGCGCCGCGCCCTTGCTGGCAGCACGGTGGTCGAACCAGGAACTGACGGCTGCGGAGACTACGCGCAGCGTGCGCGCCCCGGTATGGCGGTCCGGCAGCCAGGGCGGGCGATTGGGCCGGGGCTGCGGGGTCCCGCTGGCGGCGGAGGGAGAGGACGGGTGTTCGGTCTTTTCGTTCACGGCCTGTGTGCTTGCCCGCGCCGAATGCCGCGGACGTCGTGCCGCCGCATGCCCGGGGGCATCTGCGTTCATGATACTGCGCATCGCGCGCTTTGCCCAAGGCGGCGCCCCGGGGCGACCTGCTACAGTAAGACCAGGCACACCTGCCGGCGCATCACTTGCCCGCGCGCCGGCGCAAGGAGGCATCCGTGACCCGCTTCTTCTCCACACGCCCGGTGGCCGCACTCCTGATCATCGGGATGCTGGGCTGCGCTGGCTGCGAACGCAGCCAGCCGGGCCCCAAGCCCATTTCCGGCACGGCGTCCGGCACCACCTCCGAACGCCCGGGCGCGGCCACACCTGCCACGCCGGCCAACCCGACCGCGCCGGGCGCCGCGGCATCGAGCCAGGCGCGCTGAAGGCGCACGCGAGGGTACCCGAGCGTACCCGTTTCTGCGTGGCACGCCCGCGCTGAAAGCCGGTCACTGCTTCGCGAAGGTGTGCCGTTTGCGGCGCCTTTGTTCGCGCTGTAACGCGGCTGCAAGGCTGATGTAACGCAAGTTTCAAACGTGCAACGGGGTGCAATGTCGCCCCGGCGAGCGTGCCGGGGCGCGTTATGCCGCACCCGGCGGGCGCCACGGGCAGCATGCGTTGCAAGGCGGCCACCGCGGCGCGCCAGCCCCCACATTGCGCGCGTTGCAACGGCGAAACCAATTGGACCGCTATTGCCCCCCGGGCCCCACTCCGATTCTTGCCAGTTGCCGAAAACCCGCGCGGCACAAGGCTTTGCGGCCATTGGCACACTTGTCGCTCAGCATTGGCGGGGACGCCGTAGGCGTCAGTGACCATCGACCAGCTTTGCACGCAGGAGACAACTCAGCCATGCGTCATCCGCCATCACGCATGACGGCGCGCCGGCGCTCATACCGGCTGGCGGGCCCGCCGCCGTCGGTGACAGACCTACTCTCGCCGCCGCTCTTGCCGTATCCGCGCGCGCACGCACCGCCGGCCACGCCGGCGGTGCCGTGCGCCGCGCTCAGCGTCGGCAGGGACGGCAGGGGTAGCGGACCGGCGTTCGCGCGCGCAGCCTGCCGGCGCCATGCGGGCAAGCGGCGCGCCTGACCGGCACCAGCGCGCAGGCAGCGCAGTGCCGGGAGTGTGGCGTTGCATCGCCCCACTGCCCCGGTGCTGCAAACAGGACCATTGCAGGTACGCGAGCCAGCGTACCTGCACGGATTTGTGCTCCGTCCCCCGGCGGGCACTTTTTTTGCACAGGGAGGCGCCGTCCATGAAAGCCGGACTTCTTGCCATCGCGCTGGCCGTTTGCTCGGGCAGCGCCGTGGCGGCGAGCTACGCCTGGTTCGACCGCCCCGACGATGCCAGCGCCAACAGCCATGCCGCGGTCAGCAACGATGTCTATGTGCGCGGCTGGGGTTGGGCCTGGGGCGAGTTGCGCATGCGCCCCGATGCCCCGACAGTTCCGGCCGCCCCACAGCACGGCCGCCAGGCGCGCGACAGCCTGGACCGCCGCGACGCGGTGCCGTGGCGCCAGCATGACGAGGACGAACCGCCGCGCCATCCGCGCGGCAAGATCAGCATGAACCTCGCTGCCGCGCCCGCAGATGCGGCCGGCGGAGGCTCCGGTAGCACGCGGCCGCAGAAGACAATGCGCTGACGGGTTGTGCGCTGACGTGCCGACGGGCACGGGGAAAGGCGGAACGGGCGAGCGGACGTCGCCCGTTCCCCTTTCCTCCGGCGCCTTGTGCTTGAGCGCCGCGGCTTGCCGCCGCTCGCGCCGGCGCTATTGCGGTTATTCCCCTGCCGAGGCCTGGCTGTCCACGCGGATATTGTGCTTGTGCATGAGCCGGTACAGCGTCACGCGCGACACGTTGAGCTCGCGCGCGGCCGGCACCACGTGAAAGCCGTGGCTGGCCATCACGGTACGGATCGCCTCGCGCTCGGCCTCTTCGCGGATGGCGTCGAGGGTCTTGCGCGGCAGCTCCGTGCCGCCGTGCAGCTGCAGGTCTTCGGCGGTGATCTTGCGGTTGTCGGTCATCACGATGGCGCGCCGCACCCGATTGATCAGCTCGCGCACGTTGCCTGGCCAGGCGTACTGCATCATCGCCTGCGTCGCGCACGCCGAAAAGCCGCGGATGCGCCGGTGCGCCTCATGACCGTGCTCGGTCAATACCGCGTTGGCCAGCAGCAGGATGTCCTCGCCGCGCTCGCGCAGCGGTGGGATGCCCAGCGTCAGCACGCACAGCCGGTGGAACAGGTCGGAGCGGAAGCGCCCGTCGCTCTGCGCCGCCACCAGGTCCACGTGCGTGGCCGAGATAATGCGCAGGTTCAGCGGAATCGACTGGTGCCCGCCCAGGCGCGTGATGGTGCCTTGCTGCAGGAAGCGCAGCAGCGCCACCTGGCTTTCCAGCGGCAGGTCGCCGATTTCGTCCAGGAACAGCGTGCCGCCCTGCGCTTGCTCGATCCAGCCAACCTTGCGCTGGTTGGCGCCGGTGAACGCGCCCTTTTCATAGCCGAACAGCTCGGACTGCACCAGGTGCGAGGGAATCGCGCCGCAGTTGATGGCGATAAACGGTCCCTTGCGCCGGCTCGAGCCATCGTGGATCGCCTGCGCGGCCAGTTCCTTGCCGGTGCCGGACTCGCCCGAGATAAACACCGGCGCCTCGTTGTGGGCCACCTTGGCCAGCGAGCGGAACATCGCGCGCATGACCGCGCATTCGCCGATCATGGTGCCGCGCGAGACGGTCTCCGGCACGCGCGCGCCGTGCAGCGACGCCATGCCGTGCGCGTGCTTGAGCGTGTAGAGCAGCTCCTCCACCGAAAACGGCGTGCGCACGTAGTCGATGCAGTAGTCGCGGATCAGCCGGCGCACGCGCTCCTCGGCGAGCATGGCATCGGAGGTGATGGCGACCCACGTGACATGCAGGTACTGCAGCGACTGCTCGAGCTGGGTGAGCTCGGCATCGCTGTAGTCGGCCTGCAGGTCGATCACGCCGGCCATGGGCGGGCTGGCGCGCACGACGCGTTCGAGGTCGCGGATCTGCTGCACCCGGCGGACTTCCCATCCCGGGCCGAAGCTGGACGGGTCAAAACCAAAATCTTCATGACGCGACACGACCACGATCTGTGCAGTGCGTGACGCCTTGCACAGTCGGTCCATCACGATCTCCCGGACGTTAGGCTTGTTTTTGGTTCCGGCACCCGTGGCCACCGCCGCGGCCTGGGGCCGTGGCGGGCGGTGGGGCTGAACTGGCTGCGGGCGGGCGCCCGCGCTCGACGTCGGTATCACGAGCTGGACAGACTGCGGGGCTGCTCGTCGGGCACGGCAACATTATCCGCGCTCCCCTGGAGCTGCTCGCGGATGCGCCGCCGCACTGCCTCCTTCTCGCGCATGAGCTCCACGCGCGGCGCCTGGGGTGACTGGCCGGAGTACTGGTAGTAGAGCGTCTTGTAGGTCAGCTGGCTCAGGATCCATTCCTGCAGCAGCACGCGCTGGCGCGCCATCTCGCCTTCAAGCAGGCGCTGGCGGCGCAGCAGGCTCTGCACGGCTGCGCGTGCGGTATCGCTGAGTTCGCTGTCTTCGGCAAGCAGGGCGGCCACGTCGGCGCTGGCGCCGTCATGGACCTTGTCGATGGGCAATTCGCCTGCAGCATGCCCCCGTGCAGCCCAGGCGTGATGAATGGATCTGTGTGCGGACTCCCTGACGGGCCCAATAGCGGGTCGCCGGATCTCTCCTGCGGTCATGATTATCCCCGTTGAACAACATCCCCCGGCACTACACGTCTGCGGTTACCACTTGTCTGTCTTGATTTTTTGTATCGTGGCGCGCGTATTACCCGCACGCTCCCTGATGGTGGCCTTGCCGTCTTCTTTTTTGACGGTCTGTCTCGGAGTTGTCCCCGGATTGGCGGACGGCGCCGAAGCGCTCCCGGTATCCTCCGGCATCGTGCCGCATGCACCGGAGTCAAGAAGGGGCGCCTGCCGCGCCCCTCTTTGCCACGCCTATAGTTCAGTGCATTTGGGGCGGTTTGTCCAGCCCTGAGTGGGTGACTTACACCCAATCTCATACTTTTGTATGAGCCTGCGCGCACACCTGCCGAGCCCCTCGCCATCGAACAATAGGACAGGTAATTGTCTGCATACATGGTACGCAGAAACAGGTACGCTTGCGCGCCCCGAACGGGTGAGCCCGGCGGGCTCGCCGGAGGGAATTGCGTACGGCAACGGCAACCTTTTCGGGGAGCTGGCCGCATTCATTGTGCGCGAGCGCGGCCCGGTGGGGCACGACAGGCAGTCACGCAGAAACAGGTACGCTGCGCATGCCGCGAGCGGATTTTTCGATACGCAGAAACGGGTACGGAAGGGAGTTTCGGACAGCCCTCTGCAACGCACGGCAAGGCGGGGTCGCGCGGTACGCCATCGGGATGGCGCCACGAAGGCACATGCAAAAAGGGACGGTTTTTGCCGTCCCTCGTTGTCCCTTCTTTGTCCTGTCTGCTACGTTCTGTTCCCAGGCCTTTGTTCCATTCGCAGGCGGTCCGTACTCAGTGCCCCGGCAGGTAGTAGAACTTGAAGACAAAGACGGCCGCGATGATCCACACCATCACGGGAACGCCGCGCGCGCGCCCGGTCAGCAGCTTGAGCGCCGCGTAGCTGATAAAGCCGAACGCGACACCGTTGGCTACCGAGTACGTGAACGGCATGCCCAGCGCTGTCATCACCGCGGGCACGACTTCGGTCACATCGTTCCAGTCGATCTCCAGCAGCTCGCGCAGCATCAGGCACGACACATAGAGCAACGCCGGCGCGGTGGCATAGGCGGGCACGGTGCCCGCCAGCGGCGCGATGAACAGCGCCGCCAGGAACAGCACCGCCACCGTCACTGCGGTCAGGCCGGTGCGCCCGCCCGCCTGCACGCCGGAGGCGCTTTCGATATACGCGGTGGTGGACGACGTGCCAAGGAACGAGCCCGCCATGATCGCGGTGCTGTCGGCCATCAGCGCCTTGTTTAGCCGGCCCATGCGACCGGCCTTGAGCAGGCCGGCGCGGTTGGCCACACCCATCAGCGTGCCGGTGGCATCGAACAGCTCCACCAGGAAGAACACCAGCACGACATTGATGATGCCGATCGACAACGCCGCGGTGACATCGAGCTTGAGGAGCGTGGGGCTGAGCGAGGGCGGCGCGGAGAACACGCCGTGGAAGGTGTTGCCGGCAAAGGCGAAGCTCAGCAGCGTGGTGAGCAGGATGCCGATCAGGATCGCGCCCTTCACGCGCAGGTGGTCGAGTGCCACGATCACGAAGAAGCCGACGATGGCCAGCACCGCAGAGGGCTGGTGCAGGTCGCCGATGGTCACCAGCGTGGCGGGGCTCGCGGTGACGATGCCGGCGTTCTTCAGCGCGACGATCGCCAGGAACAGGCCGATGCCCGCGGTTATTGCCACGCGGATCGAATGTGGAATGCCGTTGACGATCATCTCGCGCACGCGGAACAGCGTCACCAGCAGGAACAGGCAACCGGAGATAAAGACCGCGCCGAGCGCCGCCTCCCACGCAAAGCCCATGCCCTTGACCACGGTGTAGGCAAAGTACGCGTTCAGGCCCATGCCGGGCGCCATCGCGATCGGGTAGTTGGCGTAGAAGCCCATGATCAGCGTGCCGATCGCCGCGGCAACGCAGGTGGCAACGAATACCGCGTCCTTGGGCATGCCCGCATCGCCGAGGATCGACGGGTTGACGAAGATGATGTACGCCATCGTCAGGAACGTGGTGATGCCGGCGAGGATCTCGGTACGGACATCGGTCTGGTGTTCGCGCAGCTTGAATACGCGCTCAAGCAGCGAAGGCGCCGCGTGAGGCTGGGTGGGATTCGCGGAAGACGTGCCCGGCTTGGAAGCGGGTTCCGGCATCGACATGACTGGCTCCTGATATCGTTATCGTGTCCGCGGCGGCTGGTGCATGACCGGCCCACGACGCGGCAAGCGTACTCTGGTGCAGGGCGGCTGCGCTGCACCCTGGCGCGGGCGAATAAACGACATGCAAAAGGCGTGATGATCCCACAGCGCATGGAGCGGATGCCAGCGCTGGCGCCGGTGGTTCATGTGCCTGCAGGGGGCGGCGTTGGGGGCGCCCCCAGCTTGACGCTGGCGGCAATCCCCCGTATAAACCCGGCTAGATTCAAGTGACGAGGCAACAGTTCATTCGTTAGCCACCGTCTGGTACTTCGGTTGTCCATGGTGTCCTTTCCTTGAGTTCCCCGTGTCGGATGACGTTTCGTCATGCGATCTTTTCTGTCCTTTTTCTGGAAAGCAAAATCATGCAAACCGGTATCGTCAAGTGGTTCAACGACGCCAAGGGCTTCGGCTTCATCAAGCCGGACGCGGGTGGTGACGATCTCTTCGCCCATTTCTCGGAAATCCGCGCCGACGGCTTCAAGTCGCTGCAGGAAAACCAGCGCGTGCAGTTCGAAGTCAAGAACGGCCCGAAGGGCCTGCAGGCCGCGAACATCACCCCGCTGTAAGCGTTGACCGCCGGCGCGCCCTGCGCGCGCCGCACAGCGTGAAACCCCGCCACTCGGCGGGGTTTTTTGTTTTCAGGCCGTCGCGCGCCGTCTGGCTTGCTCGTCGCTGCGCCCGCCGCCCGGCGCTTTCCGACTTGCGCGATAGCTCGCCGGGTGCTTTTCCAGGCTCCGGGCGCATATCCAGGCACTCGTCCTGCTCAGGCTCGCTGGGTTTCGCCCGCGCACAGCCACATTCCCTCCCCCCTAAGCTATCCGGCTGGCCATCCGCTCGCGCATCTCTCGCGCCCGTTTCCCAACATCGTCTCCTCCGCTCGGGCCGCAGAAATGGGTACGCATCGCTGCGGCGCGGGGTACGCCACAACCCTTCATCTTCGTTCGCAGAAATAGGTACGCACGCCGATTCGCTGGCAGATCGCACGCCGGCATTCCACGCAGAAACGGGTACGCCTGACTTGTGCGCCAGCGGCTATTGACATTGTCAGCTCTCTCGAGGCACGCAGAAACGGGTACGCCCCGCGCTCCACGCCTCGCTCCACGCCTGTATCGCTGAACCCAGACTGATGTCTCTTCTCGCTGCCGGCCTGGCTGGTGGCCTCGACATATCCACACGTCTCCCACGCCTCGCCTTACGCAGAAACAGGTACGCCCATGCTGCGCCGCGGCAGGTCGATGAACCGCAGCTGTTTCTGAGCCCTTCCGCAGAAATGGGTACGGCGGGGCGATGGGCAGCGCCTCACCGAGTAACGCAGAAACAGGTACGGCCTGCAGTCAGCACTTGGCAGGGATCGCCTTGCTGGCTGCCAACGGTTCGCTACACCTGCGCAGAAACGGGTACGCCTGAGAGTTTCGTTTGTGGGCAAGGTATACGTAGAGTGTAAGTACTAGCTTTTGTATAAGTCTCGTGTATCATGGAAACTTGCGCAGACCCTCCGTTTGAGCCCCGACGGTTCAGCCGCAGAAACGGGTACGGAATGGCCATAATCCAAGAGCTAAAAGCACGCAGAAATGGGTACGCTTCGGATAGGTGACCCATTTCCCGGCGGTTTCGCAGAAACGGGTACGCCGCAGAAACAGGTACGCCTGGGTGAAGCGGCGCATGGTTTCAAGACTCGCGCAGAATCGGGTACGGTTTTGGGGTGCGGTACGCAGAAACGGGTACGCAGCTGCCCGCCAAGGGGCATTCGGGAGGCAGGGAGGCGAACCAGTTTCTGCGTGGATAACCACGCTGCGGCGCAGATATCCACTGAAATCAGGCGAGAACGTGCAGGTAAACCGCGTATACCTGCCGTGATCACGCAGAAACGGGTACGCTTACCGGCCTGGCCGCTGTGGAAAAGCCTGTGGAGCTGCCAGGTTATCCCCGCAGAAACCAGTTCGCGCCAGGCGCAGATACGGGTTCGGGTTGCCGCAGATACGGGTTCGGCCCTTCGCAGAATCGAGTACGTTTGTGCGCAGAATCGGGTTCGCGGGGGTTGTTTTTTCCCTTATGAATCAAGGCGCTGAACTTCACGTATACGGTTTACAAGTAGTTAACCCGTATCGGTATCGTTTACTGGTAGTGGATGGCTGGCGAACCGTGGACAACCCTGGCGGGTTGCCCACCGTCCGCCACCATGCGACCAATCGTCAGATCCTCCGGCTTGCAAAACAAGAGCGGGCAATGCCAGGCTCTTGCGTACCTGTTTCTGCGTGACAAGCCTTGCTGCTTCGAGTACAAAGGCGGGTAATCCGAAGCACGCCAATATGCCCATCAAACGCTCCCCGGCCGCCACGGGGGACCGAAGTGTCCTCGACCTGGACGCCGAGCCCTCCCGCATCATTGTTCCCGGCAACGAGAACACCCTGGTTCCGTCCGAGAAATTCCAGCGTCTGTTCGACGAGGCCCAGGCCATGGAGCGCGAGGACGCGTGGCAAAGCGGCGAGGTGGGCTTCCTGAGTCGCGCCAGCGTCCAGGTCACGCTGCCATACCGTGCGCCCAAGGGCGCGCCGCCAGTATGGACTCGCACCAGTGGCAATATCTCGCTGATGATCCAGCCGGGCTATTTCACGCAGCAGCGCTCGGAGCGCGCCGCCAACGGCCGCCAGAAGCTGGTGTCAGAGACGGTTTCGCTTGGCTATCCTTACGGCTCCTATCCGCGCCTGATGCTCGCCTGGATCGGCAAGGAGATCATGGCGAAGAAAAAGCGCGGCGAATTCACCGGCACGGTAGAGGACCGGCGCATTTCGCTGGGCAATTCGCTGTCCGAGTTCATGTACAACCTCGGCATCCCGATGGCCACGGGGGGCAAGCGCGGCACCATGACCCTGGTGCGCCAGCAGATGATCCGGCTGTTCTCGGCGACCATCGCCATCGTGCAGAACAAGTCGACGCCAAGCCAGAACCAGAATCCCAACCACGAGCCGCTCTCGATCGACCGCGTCGGCTACCTGCTCGCAGACCAGCTGTCGACCTGGTGGGATCCGATGCAGCCCGGGCAGGGCTCGATGTTCGAAAGCTTCGTGGTGCTGTCCGAGCCGTTCTTTAACGAGCTGGTCAACCGGCCGGTGCCGGTGGACATGCGCGCGCTGAAGGCGCTCAAGCAGTCGCCGTTCGCGCTGGACGTGTACTCGTGGCTGACGTATCGCTTTTTCACCATCCAGCGCCGCACCGAGATCCCCTGGGAAGCCCTGCAGATGCAGTTCGGCACGGAAACCGAAAGCGAGCGCAAGTTCCGCGCGCTGTTCCGCAAGGCGCTGAAGGACGTGCTGGTGGTCTACCCCGGAGCGAAGGTGGATGCGGATTCGTCCAAGGCGCTGATCCTGCAGCCGTCACGCACCAGCGTACGCAAGCTGGGTTGACGTACCGCGCGAACGTTCGTGAGGACGGCCCCAGGTGAAAGGGCGGGCTGACAACGGCCAGCTCGCAATTCAAGCAGCACGACAGGCAAGGCCTGCGGCCAGTCCCGTCCGATCGAACTTTCAGACCCGTAATAGCAAGAAAGGCAAGCGTTGAACGCTTGCCTTTCTTGTTTGCCCGCTGCGGACAAGTCCACAACGGGCGGTGGTCAGCCGAGGCTGGATCAGGCCGGCTTGATCGCCGAAGCCTGCAGGCCCTTCGGACCTTGCTTGACTTCAAACGTCACGCGCTGCCCATCCTTCAGGGTCTTGAAGCCGGAACCCTGGATTTCCGAGAAGTGCGCGAACAGGTCTGCACCACCGTCGTCCGGGGTAATGAAGCCAAAGCCCTTGGTCTCGTTGAACCACTTGACCGTACCGGTTGCCATAGGAATTTCCTTTTCGAAGCAAGTTCTTGTACACAACGCAAACAACCGTTCAAGCACGTTGAGTTCTCGTAGATACCGAACGGAAGCCGACGAGGTTGACACGACTTGACTCGACTGTAGCGCGCATCATAACCACTTTGCATTGCGGTGTCATGTGCGGCGTAATGCGCACTATAAATACTTTAGGCACATTGCGGCCGGCATTTCAAGCAATTTTATCGGGCTTCGCCTGACGCGGTATGTCGCCCAGCTTTTTTACCGTTTTCAATCCTGCAACATTTATTTGTTAATTTGGAAAACGGTTGATGCGTCACCTGGTTTTGGCTAAAGTGGCGCCTTAGGTCAAAACCGCGCTTTCAGCGCTGAAAGAGAGGTCGCAGTGCCAGCCAAAATCATCACAGTCTTCAACCAGAAAGGCGGTTGCGGCAAGACCACGGTCAGCATGCACCTGGCCGGCACGCTCGGCCTGCGCGGCGCGCGGTCGATGCTGGTCGACATGGACGAACAAGGCACGGCCACCCGCTGGGCCGCCCAGGCCAGCGATGAACGGCCATTTCCTGCGTCGGTGATCGGGCTGGCCCCTTCGGGCGGTGCCATGCACCGTGAGGTCCGAAAATTCGTCCAGGATTACGACTACATCGTGGTCGATTGCCCGCCAGCCGTGCATTCGGCCGCGCCGTCCAGCGCGCTGCTGATTTCAGACCTGGCAATCATTCCCGTAGTGCCTTCGCCGCCAGACCTGTGGGCGGCCGTGGCAGCCAAGACGCTGGCGCAGCATGCACAGGTTCAGAATGAATCGCTGCTGATCCGGGTCATGGCCAATATGGTCCAGCGGCGCGTTTCGATCGCGCGGCAGGCCATTGAAATCCTCGGCGACGATGGCGACGTGCCCTTGATGAATTCGATGATCGGATCACGCTCGGCATTCCGGGAGTGCCAGGCCATCGGCTGCACTGTGCACGGCGTCGCCGGCGCGCGCGAGGCGGTGCAGGAAGTCGACATGATGGTCGACGAAGTGTTGTCTTTGATAGAGCAATAGGCATGGCTACAAAACTGAAGAGCCTCAAGGCCGGCATGCTCGCCGGCATGGCGGCCGAAAAAAACCGCAGCGATACGCTGGACCGCTTCGCCCGTGCCGAGGCGGCCATTTCCCAGCATCCGAACGGCTTGCTGCAGGGCAGGGCGGCCGACGGAGTGCCCGTTTTCAGCGCTGAAAGTTTCAGCGAGGCGGCCGCGGGCCGCCAGCTGATGAAGATCCCGCTGGCACAGCTGCACGACAACCCGCTGAACGCGCGCAGGATCTACGATCCCGCTGTGGTACAGGAGCGCGCGGCATCGATCGCGACGCACGGCCAGAAGACCCCCGGCCTGGCCGCCCCTGATCCGGCGCGCCCCGGCCATTACATCCTGATCGACGGCCATTACCGCAAGCGAGCCCTGGCATCCGCCGGCAAGCTCGAGATGGAATGTTTTGTCGAAGATGACCTGAGCGACCTGGATTTCTATCGGCTGTCGTTCATGCTCAACGAGCAGCGCTCGGACCAGTCCGCGCTCGATAACGCCATCGCATGGCGCCAGCTGCTGGACGAAGGCAAGGTCCAGAAGGAAGAAGAGATCTGCGAACTGACCGGCATGTCGGCCGGCACCGTGAACAAGACCCTGGCGCTGCTGCGCCTGCCCGACTCCGTGCTGGGCGTGATGCGCGAGCGCCCGAGCGCCATCGGTATCGCGGCCGGCTATGAGCTGACGCTGTACTGCAAGCTGGCCGGCGAGGAACGTACGCGCGAACTGGCCGCGCGGATCATCAATGACGGCCTGTCGAGCCGCGAGGTGGAAGCGATCCGCAAGCACGTGCAGGAAGGCAAGGCGCGCAAGGTCAAGGAAATCAGCCGGCAATACAAGATCCGCACCGACAGTGGCCAGTTGCTTGGAACGATCAAGGAATGGGACTCGGGCCGCGTGATGCTCGACGTCCAGCTGACCGACCGCAGCGCACGCGAGGCGCTGGTCGAGGCATTGAAAGCCCGCTTCGGTCTGGACAAGACTTTGCTCTGATTCGTTTGCGATGATGGACATCGGCGGGCCGGGGCATGGCCTGCCGAATCCGATCCATTGGCCGCCGGCAAGCATGCCGGCGGCTTCCTTCAAAACGCCCACGTACCCCGAAAGCTCACCGGCCTGCCGCACCCCCGCAAGTCATATCCCGCAGCCCACTGGCAACCTCCCCGGCAGCCGGCTTATCCCCAATCAGACGACCAGATCCCGTGGCGAACGCACGGGAAAATCCTCATCGTGCTGCGCACGGTACCGCGCGATTGCGGCGGACAGCAGGGCGTGCAGACCCCGCACCGAATACGGCGGATGCTGGCTCGCCTCGCGTTTGCGCCGGGCGCGGCGGGTCGGTGGGGACGTGGGCGGTCCCAGCAGCGGCACATTCTCCAACCCCGGGTCGCCGGCCAACGCCGCGTCCAGCGCCAGACCCCGGTCGTGCCAATGACTGCGCAGCGCAGCCATTGCGGCGTCGCTGATGCGAAGACCGGCGTTCTGCGGCGGCGTCATGCGCGGGTCGGACTCGTGCAGCAGTTGGGCCGGCCGCAAGACCGCAAGATCGGCCAGCCCTGGACGCAGCTCGCGCATCAGCGCAAGCGCCGCGGCGGCGGCACGCAAGCGCAGGCCGTCCGGGTGACGTGCCTGCGCTTCGAGCCACGCGATGAATGGCCCCAGGGTCGCCGCGTCGATCTGCCGACGGCCCGGTGACACTGCAGGCTCGCCCACTGCAGGGGTATCAAGCCCGGCAGTGAGATCAATGAGGGCAGTGGAATCGGGCGAATCGGGCTGCGGTAAGGCTTCGCTCACTGCGACGTGACCCTGCGCATCTGCCCTGGCGACGTCACCACCCCTGCTACCCACGCGAGACGCCAGCGGCTCCCACCGCGCAGCGACGGCGTACCCGCTGCGCGCCATCCAGCTCCACAGCGCGGCCAGCACGCGCATGCTGTGCCGGATGCTGGCCTCGCCAAGCGGGCCGGTAAAGGGCCGCCACGCGGCGAGCTGCCGGGGCGCACGCGGGCCGCACCAGCGTGATACCGGCACTGGGCTCGCCAGGAACGCCTGGTAGGCCTGCCGGTCGTCGGCGTCCAGGGCGGCAAGGCCCTTGCGGCGCTCGATCGCGGCCCATAGCAGCAGGCGTTCCGCCTCCTTGCGATAGGCGGCGAAGGTGGCGCTGCCGGCGTTGCCGATGGCCTGCAGCCAGCGCCGCACAAGCTCGACGCCGGACGCAAACGGGCAGTCAGGCGGCGCGTGGGCTGGGCCCGCCATCAGTTCGAGTGGCAGCAGACGGGCCATGCCCGGCGCGAGCGCACCCTGCGCCAGCGGCTCCCGGTTGCCCACATGGAGTGCCAGCAGCGGCTGCCCGCCGCCGTCCCGGATGGCCTGCCGATGCTCGGCAAGCCAGCGGGTGATGGCGTGGCCGGCCAGCGCACCAACCCTCGGCACGCTTCGCCACCAGGCGGCTCCGCGCTGGTTCACAAGCTCAATAAGTGCATTAAGAGTAACAATTTGTCCTTTGCGCAGGCGGCGTGCCAGCGCCGGTCCAAACCAGAGTTCCACGCCGTGGCTCGGGCGAGGCGCCGCAGTGCCCAACCGCTCGAGCTCGCCCAGCGCGTCCACGCGTCGGTCCATGCCGCGGTTGGAACGGCCAGGGCCCGCCACCAGCAACTCGGCAAGGTCCTGCCGGCCATGCAGGTGGGCGAGCTGCACCATGCGGTCACGCAAGCCCAGCAGTATCCGTAGCGCGGATTCGCCGCCATCCTCGTCGTCACCGTCGTCGGACAGATAGCGGCCCACCACCATGGGCGCCGGCATACCCTGGACATAGGCGCGCACCGCTGCGAATTCGGAGCGGGTCAGGCTGACGGGCTGGACGCGAGGAAGCATGGGCGTTGCAGACGGTGATGGAAAGGGAAGGACCCGGCAGGGGGAGGGGAGTATCCAGTGCAGCTTAACGATTTCGGGAGCTGCACGCCGCACCTGCGCGACCCGAACTAACTTATTGATTTATAAGGCACCTGAAATCATCCCAAATCCGTCCGACCCGAAATGCACAGCAAAATGCAATGCCGATAATTCTATGCGACCTTGCGTGCGTTCGGAGCACTTCGCAGCGCCCTGACATTCATTTGCCTGTCTATGCTGATCCCATCGAGCCGGCCCACGGTCAGGGCCGGGTTGCGTCGGGGAAAACCCGCTGCGATGAACCAGCGCCTTGCTTTTGCAGCGCCTGTTTCATAAGCTGAACACCAGAATTAGATTTACTTAAATCTGAGTTGCAAGGTTTCTAAAGCGTCAGTCAAACGATAAGCGTCACGGGCGAATCGTCGCCCAAGACGGCAACGTCCGAACGGCGCAAACGGGGCGATCCGGCACCTCCATGGGAAGGGGCGGCAGCGGCAACCGACGGGAGCTGCGACCGGCCAGGAGTCAGGCCAGATCGTATGGAAGGGCCATCCGCAGGATAGCGGAAGTCGTTCCGACAGCAAACGTGGGTCGTCGCAGAGCCTGCGGTTGCCGCAATAAGAAGGTGAGCGGCCATGGCCAGCATCCTCCTGATTGAACATCATCCTTTACTGCGCCTGGGCCTTCGTCACCTCCTGGCGCAAGCACACATCCCTGGCGACCTCATTGACCTCGATCCGCTCGCGCCGATCGAGCCGGATCTCTGGCTGCTCGAAGCGGACCTGCTCGTGTATGGGCTGCCGTCCGATACGGGCGCCGGCTGGGCCCAGCTCGACGACCTGTGCGAGCGGCTGCGGCCGCGGCGGGTACTGCTGCTGACCGACCAGCCCGCCGCGGTGCTGTCCGGCCCGGCGCTGCCCGAGTCGGTACGCGGTTGCGTGCACAAGACCGCCAGTGCCGAGGCGCTCGACGCCGCGGTACGGCTGGTACTGGCCGGCGGCGAGTGCTTTCCGTCCCAACTGCAGTGCGAGCCTGCCATCGGACGCGCCGGCGGGGCTGCCGCGCACCCGGTGCTCGGGGCGGATGCCACGGCCCACCAGGCGCCGGTGGTCGTACCGCTGCATGCGATCCGCGGCGACGGCAGGCCAGCGACGCCGGCACCCGCGGTACCGGCGGCGCAGCACGCCAGCGAGACGCCTTCAGCCGGCGCGCACCTGCTCAATATCACCGAGCGGCAGTACGAAGTGCTCGCACTGCTGGCGCGCGGCTATCCGATCAAGACTGTCAGCCGGATGCTTAATATATCGGTGGCCACGGCCAAGACGCACGCCTGCACCCTCTATCAGCGGCTGCATGTGCGCAACAAGGGCGAAGCCGTCTACGTGGCGCTGCAGCGCGGCGCCACGCTGGACTGGTCCGGGCCGCCGCCGGCCGCCAGGCCCGCCGGGGCCTGCCAGGCTGCCTGAAGGATCGGATGCCGCGGCATGGCGCCGGCATCGGTGCACAGGCCCAGGCCAGCCGGTGCAGGCATCTGGCATGGCGCCACGTGCGCCGGCATCGGGCCAGTCGTCCGGTCCATCCCCGGACGCTTGCGCGATCCGCGAGGATGGCATGGCTCAGGCAAGCTGCCCCGCGACGTCATCCGTTTGATGAGCATGCCTCATCCAAAAGCATGAGGCGGGGCCCGCCACCGCTTGCTACGTTGACAGTGAGACGTCCGTTGCGCGTGGCCAAGGCCGGCGCCGCGGATGTCAGCGGGCCCGTGAGGGCCCGGACTGACCTGGCAGCCTTCCGAACCTCCGACCTTTCGACCATCCGGAGCCTGCGCGCGCGCAGGCTCCGGATGCCATGCCGAATCGATGCCGACCTACCTTATCGCCAGCAATGAAATGATGTGCCGCACCCTGGTGCGGCGCCTGGAAGCGCTCGGCCTGCCGCGGCCCATCCGTTGGCGCGCGCCCCAATGGCTGCAGGAGACCGGCCCGTTAGCGCCCACAGCGCGCACGGCCGACCCGCTGCACGGGGGCGAAGACTCCGACCCCGCCGACGTCGCGCTGATCGATTGCAGTGGGCTGGAGGGCGATCCGCGCAAGCTGCTCGACCAGCTGCAGGCACGCCTCGCGCCGCGCCGCTGGCTGGTGCTGTCAGACCGCCTCGATGCCGCGCTGATCGTGCATGCCGCGCTGCTGGGCGCGAGCGGCTGCCTGGCCGTGCCCGCCCCTGCCGAACTGGTCTGCGCCGCGACTGCGCTGGTGTGGGCCGGTGGGCAGTGCTTCCCGCGCATGGCACTGTCGCTGCTGCCGGCTTCCACATCGAACGGCATCGGCACGACCACCCCGACATAGTTGTCTGCACCAACGGCATTACTGCTATGGGATGAGAGCTTTCATCCCACACGCGAACTATGCTGGAAAGCGCCCGGTACACAAACGGCCCCATCTTGAGAGGCCTGCCGCACCGGGATGCAAGGGGGTCGTATGAAAGGCGGGATGGAATACCTGGTCGTGCATGGCTTCGCCGTGCGCGAGGGACGCGGCAAGTGGGCTTGCTGTTTCGAGATCCGGCTGGCGGGGGTGGGGGAGCAGCCGCTGCTGTATCGTGGGGAACTGCATGGACGCCGGTTCGATTGCGAGCACGCTGCGGCTGAGGCTGCGCGGGAGGCTGGGGAACGTGAGGCGGAGTTGAGGGTGGAGAGTTTTAGGGCGCTGATCGTGGATCAGGGGCGGTTGAGGTTGCCGGTGGGGTCGGTTCGGTGAGGGCTGTTTGCTGTTTGCCGGTTGTCGGCGGGCGGTGGTGGCTGCGGCTCGCATCTGGTAGATGTTCGACGGCCCGCGTTGCTGGTTACTTGATGTCGATGCTCGACGGCCTGCGTTGCTGGTTACTTGATGTCGATGCTCGACGGCCTGCGTTGCTGGTGACATGTTGTCGTTGTTGAACCGCTTGGTTCCGCCCTCCTGGGCGGGTCCCTTTTTGTCCGAGCGACAAAAAGGAACCAAAAAGCGCGTCGCCTGAGCGGCTGGCTATCAAGGAAGCGCTTCTGGTGATATGGGCGGCTTAGGTTTCCGTGAGGCGTGGTCGCGGTTCCACGCTGCTACGCCAGGTGAGTCAGTGAGAGTGCCTGCGTCGACCGACTTTTGAACGATCCCCACGCAGGGTGTAGGCCGCCTGCTTACTACCGTATCGCATCAACGCCTACGGCTGCGCTTCGCGCGGCGTCCAATGGTGGCAGGCCCACCGACTGCGTTCTACTCCGCGGTCGTTCTTGAGCCCGTGACCGGCGTCGTCGCTGTGCGAGCGCAGCGATGCTCTTCCCGGCGCGGGCGCCTCGCTCCAGATGCTGAGCCGCGCGCAGCGCAGCCGTAGGCGTTGACGCGATATCCCTGTTAGGAGGCGGCCTACGCCCGGCATGGGGATCGTTCAAAAGTGGGCCTTCGCAAGGCACTGTCACTGACTCACCTCGCGTAGCAGGGTCGAACGGCTGACTCCATAGAACGGAAATCACCGCCGCCCGAACCACCCACGCCGCCTCCTTGATAAAGGCCAGCCGCAGGCGACGCGCTTTTTGGTTCCTTTTTGTCGCTCGGACAAAAAGGGACCCGCCCAGGAGGGCGGAACCCAGCGGTTCAACAGCGACAACATGTCACCAGCACCCCTTGGCATGACCGTGCACGAGATCCAGGCGTTTCTGGCCGAACAGTACGGCACTGAAGTCTCGCCCGAGTTCATCAGCTCGGTGACCGATGCAGTGATGGACGAGGTCACCGCCTGGCAGGCCCGCCCGCTGGAGGTGATGTATCCGGTCGTGTTCTTCGACGCGCTGCGGGTCAAGATGCGTGAGGACGGCGTGGTGCGCAACAAGGCCGTCTACCTGGCCTTGGGCGTGCTGCCGGACGGCACGCGCGACATCCTGGGCCTGTGGATCGAGAGCACCGAAGGCGCCAAGTTCTGGATGAAGGTGTTCAACGACCTGAAGACCCGTGGCACCCAGGACATCCTGATCGCGGTGACCGATGGCCTTAAAGGCATGGAACAGGCCCTGGCCGCGGTGTTCCCGAACACCACGCTGCAGACCTGCATCGTGCATCTGACCCGGAACAGCTTGGAATACGCCAGTTGGAAGGAGCGCCGGGCCGTGGCGGCGGCGCTCAAGCCCGTGCACCGGCAACGCGGGCCGTCGAGCATCGACCAAATGCAAACCGCAGCCACAACGCATCAACAGCAACACACCCCCCAATCCCCCTTCCCCCCTTCCCCAAAAAAGAAGCCCGCCGACCGGGGGACCATGCGGGCTTTGAAGACGCGCAGGGCGTTCCTGCCACCCCACACGTCCCCTTGACGATATCCAATCGGCACGCACGCCTCCATCAACCAGAAGCACCATGCGCACCACGCATGCGGCTGAGTGCATCTGAACCTCCTGAACCACCTGAACCCCCGGACCTTGCCCGCCGCGCGCGACGCGTTGCACTCGCGCAGCACGCACTGTTGCTGCCGCACAGCGCTCTGATACCTGCCCCGTGGGGTTTTCGGGATTTTGTGCGCCGTCTAACAGACTCCCCTGAACCGCCTGCGCCAAGATCCCAGCACGACCGATGGCGCAAGTATCTGGCTCGGTGTCGGGGAGAGGCGGGCATGACTGGAGTTACTGCACGGGCTGCCGTATCGCATGCGCAAGGGCCCATGCCTGGCGCGGGCTGTGCACACCCGCATATAGAACGGCAGGGCAGGCGCGGAGGTCACTAGTGTACGGCGACACCAAGATGCGTGGACGTGGCGGACCGGGGTTGCGCGGCGGCAATCCGGTGTGGTCGCACGTCAACTGCCATATCGACCTGTGGATCGAGTTGCTGCATGGACTCGACCTGACACCGGTCGCCGCACTGCCTTGCGCGGTGCGTCAGGATTTCGAGGCCGATCACTTCACCCAATGCCGCTTTCCGGCGGCAGACCTGGAGCGCTTGTACGGCCTGACCATGCACGCGCTGACGCTGTATGACTCGCTCGAGTCGCACGTGGCGGCGCAGACCGCGCGCGGCCATGTCGTCGTGATGGAGCTCGACAGCAGCCAGCTGCCGCCGTCGCCCGGCGCCGGCTACCAGCGCCATCGCACGCCCACCTGCATCGCCATCGATGTGCTGATTCCCGAGGCCGCCGCGGTCGGCTACTACCATACCGACGGCTATCACACCGCCAGCGGCGAAGACTACGCCGCGATCTTTCGCCTTGCCCCCGGCGCGCGCAGCGCCGAGATGCTGCCGTTCACGCATGCCGAGATGGTTCGCCGCAGCGCCCACGCGCTCGTCGAGAAGACCTTGCTCGACGCGTCCCTCGCACTACTACGAATGCACCTGGGCAACCGGCCGCAGGACAACCCACTGACCCTGTTCCGGGCCGCTTTTCCCGAGCATCTCGAACGGCTGATGGCGCGCGGTGAACCGGGCTTCCATCACTACGCGTCAGGCGTGCTGCGCCAGCTCGGCGCCAACTTCGAACTGCTGGCGCGCTACCTGCGCTGGCTGATAATGCAGGGACAGGAGGTGCCCGACAAGGCGGCCGAAGCCTGCTACACCATGGCCTCGGAAGCGATGGTGATGCAGTTTCGCCTGATGCGCGCGGTGATCAGCCGCAAGCCCGACCGCTGCGAAGACTGCCTCGACCAGCTCGAAGCCTCCTACCAGGCCAGCGTGCCCGTGCTGGCCGCGCATTTCGGCGAGCCCGCGCCGTGAACGGGGACCGCGCCTGGCACGCGGAGTAGAACTGGTTCGACCTTGCGCAGGGCGCCACGCGCCATCTCCGCCTTATGCATGATGGCCCGGCCCGCGACGGCGCGCAGATCATGCCGACAGGGGAGGTGCACGCCATGAATCAACCCTTGCCGGTGCGCTACTGCTGAGCGCTCGCTAACTGCTTTCTCCGCCGCAGCCATGCCCGGGCCGCTACCGGCCCGTGGCCACCGGAGCGCGCGCGCGCAGCGCTCGCCTTTCCGGCCAACCTCCCGATGGATGAGCGCTTCCCAACCGTTCGCCTACTGTCGGACCGCCTCGCCATGGCGCTAAATAGAGTCACTGGCTTGCACTCAGCGCCGCAGCAGGGTCGGCGGCGCCGCAGGCGGTAGTCGGACAGGAGACAGGCCGGCCTATGCCGGCGCTGAACCTGGCCGGCGAGGCCGCAAGGCCGCCCGGTGCCATCCGTGGCGGTGCGCCATGCCGGCAGGGGTTGTTCCCGAACCACGGGCTTGGACAGGGGTACGAAAAATGATTACGCATCGATCGGATCTGCATGTCAATCACCTGCTCAGCGCGCTGCCGCGCGGCGAGTGGGAGACGCTGGCACAACATTTCGAGCTGGTCCGGCTGCGTGCCGGCGAACTGCTCACCGACTCCGGCCAGCGCATCGTCCACGTCTACTTTCCGACCACGGCAGTGGTATCGCTGCTCTCGCTGCTGGAAGACGGCGCGACCGTGGAGATCGCCGCGGTCGGGAACGAAGGCCTGGTCGGCATCCCCGTAGTCACCGGCGGCGACACCATGCCCAGCCGCGTGGAAGTGCGCAGCCCGGGCCTGGCCTACCGCATCCCGGCACGCATGCTGCGCAGCGAACTGCCGCGCCTGCCCACGCTGCAGCGCGTGACGCTGCTGTACGTCCAGGCCATGCTCACGCAGATCGCGCAGACAGCGGCCTGCAACCGCCACCACTCCCTCAACAAGCAGCTGTGCCGCTGGCTGCTGCTGGCCATCGACCGGCTCTCCTCCAACGAGCTGGTGATCACGCAGCAGGTCATCGCCAACATGCTGGGCGTGCGCCGCGAAGGTGTGACCGAGGCCGCCGGCAAGCTGGAAGACCTGGGCCTGATCCACCACAGCCGCGGCCATATCACGGTGCTGGATCGTTGCGGGCTGGAGAAGCACTCGTGCGAGTGCTACAAGCTGGTCAAGCGCGAATATGACCGTCTGCTGCCAGCACTGGCCAGCGCCTGAGCGGCGCCTCATCGCATCAGCTGGCCCTGCCGGTTCCGCCGGCACGGGCCGCTGTCGACGCGCGGCGTGAGAGACGCCGCGCTGATCCCATTTGAGGAGCAGTACCCGTGAGCAGACTGTCATATGCCGGCGCACCGGCTGAAGATGCCGCCCCCCGTCGGGAAACCCAGCCGGACGGAACGCGCCAGGCGCGCGCGCTGATGGACCACATGGGCTGGATCGTCGCCGCGGGCGTGGCCGGCGCGGCCGTGGGCGCGCTGATGGCGCTGTCCGCACCGCCGCAGTACCGCGCGCAGGCGCTGGTGCAGGTGGAGAGCCGCGACGGCGGCGCGCGCAGCGTTGCGCAGACGCAGGGTGCGGCCGGCTTCGACGCGGGCCTGCTCAAGAGCCGTGCCGTGGTGGGGCCGGTGGTGGAACGGCTGCGCCTGGACATCTCCGCGCAGCCGTTGCGCGCGCCGCTGGTAGGCGCACTCATCAACCGCTTCGCCACGCCCGGCCGGCCGAGCGGGACATGGCCCGCGAGCCTGGGCTACGCGTGGGGCGGGGAGCGCCTCATCATCGATAGCATGACCGTACCCGAGGTGCTTGTGGACCAGCCGCTCACGTTCGAGGTCCGCCGCAACGGCCATTACCGCCTGTTTCAGCAGGACGCGCTGCTGCTTGAAGGGCGCACCGGCGAAACCGCCAGCGGCAACGGCATCGTGCTGCGCGTGGACAAGATCGAGGCCGGGCCCGGCACGCGCTTCACGCTCACGCGGCACGACCTGGCGCGCACCGCCGAAGACGTGCGCCGCGGGCTGGTGGTGGAAAGCGAGAGCGCGGAGATTCCGGCCAGCCTGGTCGGCGCCGGTGCCGCGGCGAGACTGCCCAGCGGCACCGTGCGCGTGACCTGGCAATACCCCGACCGGCAGCTCGCCGCCGCCCTCATCAACGGCGTCACGCGCGCCTATATCGACGGCCAGACCACCAGGCGCCGCGACGATGCGGCCGGCACGCTGGCATTCCTGTCGAACGAGCTGCCGCGCGTGCAGAGCGAGCTGACCCGCGCCGAGGAGGCGCTGGCGCGCTACCGCGCGCGCACCGGCTCGCTGCAGCCCAGCCGCGACGCGCAATCGTTCCTGAACAACAGCATGGAATACCAGCGCCAGATTGCCGCGCTGCGGATCGAGCGCACGCGGCTGCTGCAGCGCTTCACTCCGGAGGCCAACGAGGTGCGCACCGTCGACAGCCAGATCCAGCAGATGATCCGCGAACGCGCCGAGATCGATGCGCGCATGCAGACCCTGTCGGCCTCCGAGCGCGAGTCGGTGGCGCTTACGCGCGACGTCAAGGTGGCCGAGGACATGTACATGACCCTGCGCGGCAAGGTCGAGCAGCTCTCGCTGATGCTCTCCGACAGCTCCAGCCAGCTGCGCGTGGTCGATGCCGCGATCGCGCCGGTGGTGCCGAGCGGGCTCGGCACCTGGCCGTTCGCGTCCGGCGGCGCGCTGCTCGGGCTGTGCCTGGGCGTGGCCGGCGTCAACCTGCGCCAGCGCCTGCGCCCGTCGGTGGCCAGCGCCGCCGACGCCGAGCAGCGGCTGGGCATGGCCATGCTGGGCGATATCGCCTTCAGCAATGAACAGACCGACCTGGAGCGCCAGATCGAGGGCAAGCGCCGCCTGGGCATCGCCGCCGGCTTTGCCTTGCCGCCGAACGCGCGCCTTGGCTGGCCCGAGGCGCCCACCAGCGTGATCGACGCGGCCTGCCCCCCTCCGCCGGAAACTGAGCACGCGCGCGCGGAACGGCTGCTGCGCCAGGGGCTGCACGACCAGTTCCTGCTGGCGCGCCGCGCGCCGCATTCGCTGGCGGTGGAGGGCCTGCGCACGCTGCGCGCGGCTTTGCATTTTGCGCTGCGCGATGCGCCCAATTGCGTGGTGGCGGTGACCAGCCCTGCCGCGGGCGCCGGCAAGACCTTTGCGGCAGTGAACCTGGCGGTGCTGTTCGCCGAGGCCGGCCAGCGCGTGCTGCTGATCGATGCCGACCTGCGGCGTGGCCGTGTGGCCGACTGGTTCGACCAGCCCGTCGAACCGGGACTGGCAGAGGTGCTGGCAGGACGCACTCCCATCGCCGACGCGGTCAGGCCGAGTGTGGTCAGCGGGCTGTTCCTGCTCAACCGCGGCGCGGTGCCGGCCAATCCGTCCGAGCTGCTGATGCTGCCGACGCTGGCGGAAACGCTGCGGTTGTGTGCGGGGCGGTTTGACCTGGTGCTGGTCGACACGCCGCCGGTGATGGCGGTGGCCGATGCGACGTTGGTGGCCAACCTGGCCGGTTCCACGCTGGTGGTGGTTCGGGCGGATGTCACGGCGACGGCGCAGGTCGACGAGGCGCTCAAGCGGCTGGCGCATGCCAATGCGCGGCTGGCCGGGGGCATTCTCAACGGCGTCATGCCGCGGCGGAGTAACCGGGCGGATTTCAATACGATCAATCCGTATCTCGGGATGCCGTTGCCTCGAACGGGACCAAAGCCTCCCGCATTGACCGGGCAAGCCGAGCGGGCAGAGAAAGACTGACGCACGCAAATCGCACCGCCAACCCGCGCAACGGATTGCGCGGGCGTACCCGTTTCTGCGTGCGCGCGTTTTGCGTTTGGCGTGCATCGGCCCATCTGCCGTGGTGCCGATGCTCAGCCCGGGTTCGGCTTCATGCGAACGGCTGAGCGCGCTTTGCTCCGAAAGCACCAACAGCGGTGTGCTCCCCTTGGTGGAACGGGCTGCCGCAAAGGACTCCACGCGTTGCCGGTCGGTGAAATCAAGTCCGGTATGGTGGACCGCAAACATACAGCGGACGTTCCCGAGCACGCACATTCGTGTGCAAACGCACTGATGCGCGTGCGCCGTAAGGGCTTAATAGGTGAACACGGCGTTGTATCTCAACATGGAGCCCTAGCATGCGAGCAGCTATACGCACCATTCTTTCGGAAGTGGCCCGACTTGACGTGCCAGTCGAATCGCTGGACGACCAGGCCGATCTGTACGAAGCGGGACTGTCGTCACTGGCAACGGTGCAAGTCATGCTCGCGATCGAGAATACCTTCGGCATCGAGATACCCGACCGCATGCTGACCCGCAAGCTGTTCCGCAGCATCAGCGCATTGGCAGCGGCGACCGAGCAGATCAAACAAGAGCAGGAGGCGGCATGAGCCCGGCCCTCGCCAGCGTCGAGCAGGCCTATCCGCGCGCAGAGACTGCTGACGCCGCACACTTGCTGGCCGGGGCGCGCCTGGCCGCGGCAGAAGCAGCCAGGCATGCAGACCAGGTCGACGCAGATGCGTGTTTTCCGCACCAGGCATTTGCAGTGTTGCGTGAGCAGAGGTTGCTGGGCGCCATGGTGCCGCCAGCCCGTGGCGGTGACGGCGCGTCGCTGGAAACGATCTCAGCGGTCTGCCGCGTGCTGGGCGGTGCCTGTGCCTCGACGGGAATGATCTATGCCATGCACCAGATACAGGTGGCATGCCTGGTCAATCATGCGAGCACCAGCGCATGGCACGCGCAGCTATTGCAGCGCCTGGCCAGCGAACAATTGCTGCTGGCTTCGGCCACGTCCGAAGAGGCGATTGGCGGTGCCCTGCGCAGTAGCGGCTGCGCGGTCAACGCTGACGGCGGCAACCTGCACTTGCTCAAGATGGCTCCGACCATTTCCTATGGCGCCCATGCCGACGGAATCCTCGTCACGGCACGCCGCCATCCCGATGCCTCGCCATCGGACCAGGTAATGGTAAGCGTGCTCAAGCCAGACTACGTACTGGAAAGTCTCTCCACATGGGATACGCTGGGCATGCGCGGCACCTGCAGCAATGGATTCCGGCTGGAAGCCCGCGGGCATACCGGTCAGATCCTGCCCGTGCCGTTCGGCGAGATTGCCGACGTCACCATGACCCCCGTGTCGCACATCTTGTGGTCTGCCCTGTGGACCGGCATCGCCGCGGACGCGGTTCAGCGCGCCAAGGTGCTGTTCCAGGGCCAGGCGCGCGCCCGGCCTGGCACGCTCCCGCCCTCGGCTACGCGCGTGGCCGAAGCGGTTGCCATTATCCAGATGCTGGAGGGCCGGCTGGAACTGGCGTTGGCTCACCAACGCCAGCGTCATGCAAGCCAGAGCGTGTCGGCAATTTTCAACCTGGCGGCGGAAATGAACGGGCTCAAGACCAGCGTGTCGGCGCTGGCGCTCGAAGCGGTGCAAATCGCGATGCTGGTCTGCGGCATGGCGGGCTACAAGCATGGCACGCCGTTCAGCCTGGGACGCCACCTGCGGGATCTGTGGTCTGCCCCCTTGATGATCAACAACGATCGCATTCTGACCAATACCGCCAATCTGCTACTGGCGGACCGGTCTGCCTGAGGAGCCGTCCATGGACGATTGCAGCAACGCTTGCGTGCCAGGCGACGACTCATCCGTTGCCCCGGGTGATCATCCTGCCGTGGTCACGCCGGCGCCGGATCCTGACACGGGCCGCCGTGCTTACCGGCAGGCGCTGATTGACGCCCGGGTGCTCTTTCCCACGACGGTCGACGGCATCTATGGCCGTAGCGGACTGTTCGAGAGTATTGCCGACGGCTTGAACTACGCCATCAGCAAACTGGGCGCCGACCAGCACGCGGAGGTGATGCGATTTCCTCCTGCCATGCCGCGCAAGGACTTTGAAGCGAGTGAGTATCTCAAGAGCTTTCCCCAACTGGCAGGGACGGTGCATTGCTTCTGTGGTGGCGATCGCGAGCATCACCGTCTGCTGGCGCGCCTGGAGCACGGTGAGGAATGGGCCGATCAGCAGCAGCCCACCGATGTGGTGCTGGCGCCTGCGGCGTGCTATCCCGTCTACCCCGTGGTGGCCAGCCGCGGTCCGATGCCTCGGGAAGGGCTGGTGGTTGACGTGTTGACGTATTGCTTCCGCCATGAGCCTTCGATCGACCCTGCACGCATGCAGATGTTCCGCCAGCGCGAATATGTCCGGCTCGGCACGGCCGAGCAGATCGTGGAATTCCGTCAACGATGGATGGAACGTGGCACGCAACTGGCCAGCCTGCTTGGCTTGCCGCACGAGGTTGACGTGGCGAACGATCCGTTCTTTGGCCGTGGCGGCAAGATCGTGGCCGACAGCCAGCGCGAGCTCAAGCTGAAGTTCGAGTTGCTGGTGCCGATCAATGAGGGCGCGCCGCCCACGGCTTGCATGAGTTTCAACTACCACATGGACCATTTCGCGCACGCATGGCCGTTGCGTACCGCGGACGGCGCGCCGGCGCACACCGGCTGCGTGGGCTTTGGCATCGAGCGCCTGACGCTGGCCCTGCTGCGCCACCACGGCTTCGAACTGGCGAAATGGCCCCGGCGGCTGCGTGACGTTCTCGGAGGTATCTAGTACGGCGCGACAGGACAACGCCACGTGCCGCATCCGTTCGGCCGATGCAGGTGCAGAGCCGGCTGATGCGGCCGGGGCCCGGCAGCGCGCCCCCTGGCGTTCCGTCCTGTCAGGTTTTCTCAGGGAAGGCAGTCAATGAAGGCGCAAACTTACGCAGGCACGAGCACTTCGGGGTCCGGTCTGCAGGCATCGCCCGGCAGCCGCCCTGGCGTTGCGATCGGCAGCGACGCGCTCGGCGGCGAGTGGGCCTGGGTGCAAACGCCCGCCGACGCAGCCGATAGCCCCGCCGCACTGGATCCCGCCGCGGTCTGGTTGCCAGCTCCCGTGCCCGGCACGGTGGCCAGCGCCCTGCGCGCTGCCGGGCGCTGGGACGACTCGGCGCCGCCGCCATTGCACCTGCATGACTATTGGTATCGCGTCAGCTTTGCGGGCCGTGGCCGCCGTGTGCTGCGCTTTAACGGGCTCGCCACGGTGGCCGAAGCCTGGCTTAACGGAAAGCTCGTGCTGAGTGCGCAGCATATGTTCGTCGCGCATGAGGTCGAGGCCGACCTGGATGGCGACAACCTGCTGTACCTTTGCTTTCGCGCGCTCCATCCATGGTTGCGCAAGCAGCGCGGCCCCATGCGCTGGAAGCCGCGAATGATCGTGCCGCCGACGCTGCGCACGGTCCGCACGACGCTGCTTGGCCACATGCCGGGGTGGTGCCCGCCGGTGCATGCGGTGGGTCCCTGGCGCTCGGTGCAATTGCTCGACCCGGCCAGTGACGACATCCTGCATGGGGTGCGCGCTGACCTGTGGGGACAGGTGCAGGGCGATCTCGGTGTCATCACGCTGCGCCTGCATTTTCCGGCGTCCGCGCCGGCCTCGGGCTCGTTCGAAGCCAGGGACGGCGAGGGATGCTGCTATCCCGGCTCGTTGTCGCGCGTTGACGATCACACCCTCGTGGGCACGGTGCGCGTAGAACGCCCCAGGCTCTGGTGGCCGCATACCCACGGCGAGCCTTGCCTCTATGGTGTCGATGCGACCATCGAGGGGCGCGCCATCGACTGCGGCCGGATGGGCTTTCGCACGGTATCGTCGGATCGTGCTGACGAGCCGGGGCACTTCGCACTACACATCAATGGTGAGCGGGTGTTTTGCCGCGGGGCCTGCATCTCAAGCCATGACCTGCCCGGCCTGGCAGATACCGATGAAGCTTCCAGGCATTGGCTGACGCTGGCACGCGAGGGCGGTATGAACATGGTGCGAATCAGCGGCGTCACGTGCTATCCTGGTGAAGCGTTTTACCGGATCTGTGACGAACTTGGCTTGCTGGTCTGGCACGACTTCATGTTCGCCAATTTTGACTATGGCGGCATCGGGCCTGGCATCGGCCTTACCGATGACATCACGCGTGAAGTCAGCGAATGGCTGACATCAACCCGGGCGCATCCGAGTCTCGCAGTCCTGTGTGGCGGCAGCGAAGCGGAGCAGCAGGCCTCGATGCTGGGCGCCTCGCGCAGCGACTGGAAGCAACCGCTGTTCGACGAACTGATTCCGGGCCTGGTTGCCGCCCATCGGCCGGACGTGGTGTACGTCAGCAATTCGCCGACCGGTGGCAGCTGGCCGTTCCAGCCCGACACGGGCGTCAGCCACTACTACGGCGTTGGGGCCTACCAACGACCGTTGGCCGACGCACGCCTTGCGCAAGTGCGCTTCGCTTCCGAATGCCTGGCCTTTGCCAATGTGCCCGGTGACCGCACGTTGACGGAGCATGGCTTGTCTGTGCCGCTGCACGCGCCGCGCTGGAAAGCCACGGTGCCGCGCGACGCCGGCGCGCCGTGGGATTTTGAGGATGTGCGCGAGCACTACTTGCGTGTGCTGTATGACGTGGATCCCCCGCACCTGCGCTATGAGCAGCCCCGGCGCTACCTGATGCTGTCGCGCGCCGTGGTCGCGGACGTGATGACCGAAGTCTTCAGCGAATGGCGGCGTGTCGGGTCGAGTTGCTCAGGCGGTCTGGTCTGGCAATTGCAGGACCTGATGCCTGGCGCCGGCTGGGGTATCGTCGACGCGTGCGGCCGTCCTAAATCGGCCTGGCATGCCTTGAGGCAAGTCTGGCAGCCGCTGCAGGTGCTGATAACCGACGAAGGGCTCAACGGACTGCACTTGCACGTGCTCAACGAAACGCCGCAGCCACGTGCGTTGTGGCTGGCGCTGCATTGCCTGCGCGATGGCGAGACGGTCGTGGCGCAGGCCCGGCACAGCCTGTGCTTGCCGGCCCGCAGTGCCGAGCGCGTGGAGGCTGCTGCATTGCTTGACCGCTTTTTCGACCTGACTTATGCCTACCGCTTCGGCCCGCCGACGCATGATGTCGTGGTGGCGACACTGTTCGCCGCTGACAGCGGCGAGCCACTGAGCCAAGCCGTCTATTTGCCCGACCGCCGTGCCGCGGCGCTCAAGGTACCAGGCTTGCGGGCACAGCTTGAGCAAGTGGAAGGCGAGTGGTGGCTGACCGTGTCAACCCAGCGCTTCGCTCGCTGGGTGCACATCGAGGACCATGCCTACCATGCCTCCGAGAACTGGTTCCATCTTGCGCCGGGCAGCAGCCGGCGTGTTCGCCTCGTGCATGAGGGCAAGGCGGGGGTGCATGCTGTTTCGCCGCCTTCCGGCGAGGTTTACGCTGTCAACGCGGAGGGTTCGCTTGGCTATGATGGTTGACTTTCGCCGATCGGATCATTGTCGACGCAACCGAAGGCAGTGATCAGGCCTTCCATGATCCTGTCGTGGCAGGTTTCCAGTGTATCCAGGCAGTCCGTGCAGGGATCGGCGCGCCGGCGTGCCACCGCACGGGCCAGTCGGAACTGCAATACCTTGCTTTCTGTCGCGATGGTCCGTGCGGCGTCGATAACGGCCATGGCGGCCATGGGCACCTCGCGTCCCTGCTCGCGCAGCCAGCACAGCCAGTGGTGCAGCATCTCGAAGTTGGCGCCGAGCTGGCGCGGGAAATTGAAGGTGTACAAGTGGAAATAAGCCTCGTCACGCGCCAGCAGCGTGTCCATATGCTTGCCGAACACTTGTCGCCACCGTCCCACCGGATTGGCTGCAGGGCGCCTGGCCAGGTGATAGCGCATCAACGCGACCGAAGCGTCGATCAGCGCGGACGACCCGAGCGATGGCCGCACGCGTTTCGCGCATTCGGCATAAGGGAACAGGATATTCCCATTGCCGCTAAGGTCAGGCAAAAGCCGCAGCAGGCCGCGATAGTCTTCATCCTGCGCGCTGTGATAGCCGAGGCTGTGGTAGTACCAGAGGCGCTGGGCCTGGCTATCGATACGGTCGATGGCGATGGTGGTCTTGACGTGCTCGCGCCGGTACGCGGTGGCATGCGTGTCGGGCAGGTAATAGCTGTCGACCTCGAGCAATACGGTGTGACCGCGTTCAACCTGGGCCATGACGTGCGCCTGGAGCGTGTCGTAGACCGCCATTTCCTGCACAACGGTTCCGTACAGCGTCTCCAGGTCCATCTGCGGATACTTGAAGAAAGTGAAGTGATCCCCTTCAAAGTCCTGAGCAACCGTGAACGGAAGTCCTGCGCGCGGATCGAGCCCCCAGCCATGCAGCAGTTCCACCCAGAGATCGATATAGCAATTGGTTTCCTGCCAGATTGCATCGGCGCCATGCAGCAGGTGCGGATGCGCGATCGCCGCCGGGGTAGCGCCGAGTCCGCCGCCGCCCTCACCGCATGCTGTGGTTGCTTTCATTTCGGTTCTCCGGACCTGTCTCGCCCCAAGGCGTTGCCTGCTTGCCTGCGCGTCGACTTTCACTCTAGCGAGAGGGCCCCCACCTCTCGGTGCGCTCTCCAACAGAATCGGAGGCTTGCCCGTACTCCAGTGAACAGGGCCGCGCTGTGTCCGCAACGCGGTTGAAATGTGAGATAGCCAACGGTGCGCAAGCGCAACAGAAGCCAGAATCAATTAGCTTTGCCCGGATTGAGCGCCAATGGAAGGACCTCATGTCGAGGGCAACGCACCGGAGCACGTCATGACGCACAAGCTGTCTTCCGTGCAATCGCTGCGCGCAGTCGCGGCGATTGCGGTGGTCGCTTACCATTCGGCGGCCACCATCAAGATCTTCGGGTGGACGCCCGGCGGTTTTGCGGACGCAAGCGGGTGGGGTTGGGCCGGCGTCGATATCTTCTTCTTCATCTCCGGGTTTGTGATGGTGATGACGACTTCGGGCCGGCGTCGCGGGCCCCAGGCGGCAAGGGATTTCATGGCTTCCCGGATCACGCGCATCGCGCCGATGTATTGGATTCTCACGAGCCTGATGCTGGTCATTGTGTGGGCTGTGCCAAGTCTCAAGAACAGTGACTTCACGGTGATGCAGATAGTGACCTCCTATCTTTTCATCCCCTATGAAGTCAAAGAGCACGGTAACGCCTACCCCGTCCTCTATGTTGGCTGGACCCTGACGTATGAGATGTTCTTCTATGCCGTTTTTGCGCTGTCGATCCTGTTTTCGGAGCGGCGGATGCGTTGGGCATTGCCCGCTTTCTTTGTTGTGCTGTCCCTGTTGTCACTGGCCCGGCCGACGCCATTCCTCTTCAGATTCCTGACCGACCCGTTGCTGTTGGAATTCGTTCTCGGTTGCTTGTTTGCCTGGCTCTACCTGTCCGGCTTCAGGATCTCCAGGCTGGGCTCCGCGGCGCTGGCAGCGGCCGGCGTCATCGGATTCTGCGTATGGACGCCTGCTTCCGCCATGGAGCATCGGCTTGTCTATGCCGGAATCCCTGCTGCGCTGCTGGTTTCGGTGGCGGTATTTTGGGAGACCGCCGATGGCTGGGTCGCTGGCAGCTTGTTGCCCGGCATTGGCGATTCGTCGTATTCCTTGTATCTGTTGCAGACCTTCACGATTCCGGCATTTGCTCGGCTGCTGGCCGCAGCAGACAAGCTCAGAAGCTTGCCGGGAGACCTTGCGTGCTTCCTGCTGGTGGCGGCGACAGTCATCGTTTCGGTCCTGGTGTACAGGCTTGTGGAGAGAAGGATCGATGCGAAGCTGCGTGAGCTGCGTCAGAACTTTCGGGATATCCACGTCCCCGGTGGCGGAAAGTCGGAAGAGATGGCGACGAAGCCCGTACAGCGGGACTGAGGTGTATTGGCGCTGGCACCTTGCGCTTCGTGTCCATTGCCACAAAGCGGTGCCACGCATGCTTGTGGACCTGGCTATATTGAGCCAGTGGGGCATGTAGTCACCGCTTGCGTGCCGAAAGTCCGGCGAGGGCGCAGAGGCGGGATCCCGCCTCTCCCTGCAACGTTCCCACTTTCCCGGGCATCCATGCATGCGGCGACGCGGTGCCCACCTCCATCGCCTGAGGCCGGATTTCAACGGCAGGATGAACCATCATGAAGCGCATCTTTGACGTCTGCCTGGCCTCGCTGGGCCTCCTGCTGCTTGCCGTTCCGCTTCTGTTCCTGGCTTGTGCGATCCGCCTGAAGCTGGGCAAGGCGGTCTTCTTCCGGCAAGTGCGGCCAGGGCTTCACGGCGAGCCATTCGAGCTCCTCAAATTCCGCACCATGACTGACGCCCGCGGCGAGGATGGCGAACTGCTGCCGGATCCCGAACGACTCACGAAATTCGGCGCATTCCTGCGCTCCACGAGCCTTGACGAGCTGCCGGAGCTCTGGAATGTCCTCAAGGGTGACATGAGCCTGGTGGGCCCGCGTCCGCTGTTGGTGGAATACCTGCCGCTCTACTCGCCCGAGCAGGCGCGCCGCCATGACGTTCGTCCTGGCATTACCGGGCTGGCACAGATCAGCGGACGCAACGCCATCAGCTGGGAGGAGAAGTTCAGGCTGGACGTGTGGTACGTCGACCATGTATCGGTATGGCTGGACGTGGTGATCCTGTGGAAGACGGTTATCAAGGTGCTGGCACGCGACGGCATCAGCGCCGCGGGGGAATTCTCCGCCCCCCGGTTCCGGGGCAGCAAGCGCAGCGCGCCGGATGTCGATGTCGCATGACATCATGGCAGTAACCGGAGCGGCATGGCTGGAGGCGCAAGGGGCATCGGCGATTCCATGAGCCGGAGCCGACGGTGCAGAAGCCCTGGCAATGCCGCTTGCCTGCCGGCTTACCGGGGTTCTTCCGAGCGCCGCTGCGTCGAGACCCGGTAACCCCTCATCATTGGTCGCGAATGCGGCGTGAGGTAATCTGGTGAGCCCCGGTAGTGATGAACTGCCGGTCTTTGGTGTTGGCCGAAACGCCGGTGTGGGAGTCCACCACGCATTCCGCGCCGATTCTTATGCCTGGGAAGAGCGTCGCACGTGTGCCCAGGAAGCACCCAGGCCCGATCGCAGTGTTGCCATTGAGCACGGCGTGCGGCGAAAGCACCGAGCATGCGCCCACGCGAGCACCGTGGCCGATCCCCGAGAAGACATTGGCGACCACGCCGTCCTCGACCACCGCGCCCCGGCTGACTACGGTGAAAGGAAAGATCAGGGCCCCGATGCCCAACCGGCAGGAAGGCGAGATCAGGGCTTTGTCATGTACATACAGCGGGACCGCAATCCCGTTCTGCAACAGCCACGACAGTACCTCCTGCCGCGTTTGCGGGGCACCGATCGCGATCAGCACTGCCTGGCCCGGTGCGGGGCGGAACTGGCGAACCGGCCCCAGATGGGGCACATCGACGCCGTCCGGAACCTTGCCCGGGCTGTCGTCAATAAAGCCGGCTACAGTTGGCCCGCCGCGCAACGCTTCTTCGTGCAGATAATCATAGAGTTCCACTCCAAGGCCGCCAGCGCCGGCGATCACGACGGACGAGATGGCAGACGCATTAACAAGTGGCATGGCTGGTTGAGCCCCGAAAAAGCGAAGCCGAGGCCGATGATCCTGGCCGCGGCGGAAGGGAACGGTGGCGCCCATAAGGGCGCCACCTTTATCTAAGCCTGCTTGGTCGGTGCACTGCCGTACTCGGCGAGATAGCGATACTTGCCGAAGTAGTTGTGGGCCCGATACCAGCGCCCCTCGATCACGAGCCCATTGAACAGCACGCCCTTGACCTCGGCGCCGGCCTGGCGGATGTTTCGCTGCGCCGCGACCAGCTCGCCGACGGTGGTCTTCTCGGCGCGCGCCACGAGGAACACGGCGCCGGCCTTGCCAGCCAGGATGCCGGCGTCAGCGGCCGCGAGCACTGGCGGCGTATCGATCAGCACCAGGTCATAGCGCGATTTGAGTTGCGCAAGCAGAGAATCCATTCCCGGGCTCAGCAGCATATCCGCCGTATGCGGAGGCTTGGTTCCGGTCGAGATGAAGTCCAGGCCGGGCGCCACCTGCCGCTGAATGACCTGCTCCAGCGGTGCACCCATCAGCAGCTCAGTCAGGCCGGGGCCCCGCTTGGCGTCGAAGAGGCCATGCAAGCCCCCCCGGCGCAGGTCGGCATCGATGAGCACCACACGGTGCCCGGCTGCGGCAATCGCGGCGAAGTTGGCACAGATGAAGGACTTGCCGACGCCTGGCGCGGGGCCGCTGATCACTACCGTTCGGCTACTGCTGCCGGCCAGGGCAAACTTCAACGCGGTGCGGAAGCTGCGCAGGCTTTCTACGGTGGGGTCATCCGGCTGTTGAAGCGCCAGCAGCCCGCCTGCCGATGGCAGCAGCGACTGCTGCTTGCTGAAGGGGATGGTCGAGTAGACGGTCATGCCTGTCTGCCGCTCGATTTCATCCGCATCGGCGACGCCGCCCTCGAGAGCGTGGCGCACAAAGATCACCAGAAGGCCGGCAAGCAAGCCCAGGGTCAGTGAGATTCCCGCAATCAGCACCCGGTTAGGGCGCACCGGATTGAGCGGTACATCTGCCGGGTCGACCAACCGCGCGGTGCCCACCTTGCTCGCCTTGATCAGCCTGAGCTGTTGGGCATCGTTTAGCAGCGACTGGAGCGAATCGGTGCTGACCTTGACGTCGCGCATCAGGCGCAGCACGTTCTGCTCTACATCCGGCAGCTTCTGGATGCGCCCGGATACGCCATTCAACTGGGCGTTCAGGCCGGCAATCTGGTTATCGATCAGTGCAATGGCCGGGTGGTTTCCAGTAAAGCGCGCTGCCAGTTCCTGCCGCTTCTGCTGCAATTCCTGCAGCCTGGTCTGGATCTGTACCGATTGTCCCAGGATCAGCCGGGACTCTTCGCTGAGATCAATGGTGCCGCGCTGATTGCGCATCGCGTTGTAGCGGGTCTCGGCTGTGTCGACCTGCTGCTTGAGCAGCGGTAGCTGTTGCTCGAGAAAGGCCAGCGACTTTTCCGCCTCCGCAGCTTTGCGGCGGATGTTCTGGTCGACATAGGCATTGCCGATCTCGTTGAGGACCGCAGCCGTCATGTTTGGCGAGATGCCTTCCAGCGACACGCCAATCACGCCGCTTTGCTTGCCGCGCTCGCTGATCATCAGCCGCTCCTGCAGCTGCGTGATGGCCGCGCTGCGAGGCAGTCGACGGAGCACGAACTGGGTACCGGGGCGCCCGTCGATTTGACTGACCAGCATGGTAACCTTGCCGGTGGCGGTGGTGATCGCCAATGGCGTTCCCGCTGTGCCCGTGGCTTCGGCATCGTCGCTGGCGAAGCGCACCCGATACCGGTTGTCACCCAGCGCGGTCAGCGTGACCTTGCGTCCCTCCATGGGCTCCGGCACGTCGAGCTGGGACACGGTGATCGACTCATGTCCCCAGGCAAAGCCGCCCCATCCAAACAGCCCCGGGCGCGACAGCTCCAGGTTGAAGCTGGCGACTGCCGGACCAATCAGCGGGAAATAACGCGGCGCGGCCTCGATATACAGGCGCAGGTTGTCAACCGCCTTGCCGACCACCATTCGTGAACGCAGGAGTTCGATCTCGGCAGAAGCGGAGGGCTTGACGTCAAACACCGGCGAGACGCCGGCCGCGAGCTTGCTGGCGGCATCGCCGCTCGACTCCTCCACCTGCACCGTCATGTCGGTGCGATAGACCGGCTTGGCAACAATGGCATAGACAAGGCCTACGCCGATGACCAGCCCGGCTACGGACAGAAAGGTCCGGCGATAGCGGGCCAGCAAGTCGAAATAGGCCGTCAGATCCACTGCAGTGTCGCGATCGTCCGCGCCAGCGGGAGCATTGTCCCGCGTACTGACCATTTTCATGATGCCTCTCCTTGACCATCGGCCGGTACAACTTCTTCCAGCCGCGTAGACCATGATGCAATGCCCTGCTTGATCAGTTCCAGCACGATCACGAACATGCTCGGCGAACATCCGTATGGATCCGGCACGTCTGTGTGTGTGCAGAGCCTGTGCGTCTTTCCGCATGCCTGCGGGTACACCCGCTCGAGCTCGTCGCGTTGCTCGCTGTCCATCACAAGAATCAGATCTGCCGACTCCACGAGCGCTTCTTCGACTGCGCGGGCGCGATGACTGGCGAGATCGTATCCCTCGCGCGCAAGCAACCTGACAGCGCTCGGGTCAGCGGGCGCGCCAACCGGCGGTGCGAGCCCGGCCGAAGCCACCTCGCATGCGGGCAGGGCGCGGCCCAGCAGGCAAGCCGCCATCGGGCTGCGGCAGACGTTGCCGACGCAAATGACCAGGATTGAGCGAACCATTTTCCGCGCCCCACTATCGCAGTGCGCTCGTGGCACTGAACACCGGCTGCGTACTCGGTAGCAGCTGGTTGATCACGCGACTCCAGCGGACGACCTGGCGTGCGTCGACATACACCACATCCTTCGGTTCCAGCTCGAAACCCTCGGCGATTGCCAGCGCTGCCGGCGAATTGCCGTCCAGGTGGAATACATTGGGTTCGCCATCAGCCGCCTTGCGGATCACGTAGATCTGCTCCGCATTGGCCGAATTCGGATTGACCCCCCCGGCATCGCCAAGCGCCTCGTTCAGCGTCATCCGCCCATTGCGCATCAGCAGGGAGGCCGGGCGCACCACTTCGCCGGTGACGAAGATCTTGTTGTCCTCGCGCTGTTCCACGCGGACGATATCGCCGGAGCGCAGCAGGATGCGGGCCGGATCGACACCCTTGGCCAACAGCGCGGGGATGTTGACATACCAGCTGCGCTCGCCGCGGGTAACACGAATGCGGCTGTTGTCGCCGGTCAGGTTCAGCACACCGCCGGCGCGGTTGAGCGCTTCCACCAGCGTCATGGGCGCATCGTCGATGGCCTGCATGCCAGGCGTCTTGACCTCGCCGTCAACATAGACGCGCTGGCTGCGGAAGCCGAGCACGCGAACCGTCATCTGCGGATCTCTGACCACTCGCGACAGCACACGCGCCATCTGGTTGCGAACATCGTTTGCCGTTTTGCCGGCCACCTTCATGACGCCGGCGTAGGGGAACTGAATATCGCCCTGCGCGCTGACCACATAGCCAGGCACGTTGGAGCCACCGCTCGACGTGGGGATCTCAAAGGCGGCTCCGATGCTGTAGGTCTGGGTGGGAAAGACCAGTTCCGGATGGTCCCATACCACGACCGAGATGATGTCGCCAGGGCCGATCCGATAAGGCTGCGGAGTCGCGAACAGCTCCTGGACCCGCTCGTTGTCCGTACGAGCCTTACTGCGTTGGGCCTTCACCAGATCGAGGGTGATCGGTGTCACCTTGGGTACGACATCGGGCCCGATTGCACCCACTACCGCCTTGTTGTCGAAGTACATGCCCGGCGATGCGGCGCAAGCCGCCAGCAGACCTGCAGCAACGACTATCGCCAGACTGGAAAGGACACTGTGGCGATGGGTAGGGAAGGCCTGGGAATAAATGCGCCAATTGACTGGTCTCACGGCGGTCTCCTTGCTGATAGCGGTGGACATCGCACCGTATATGCCATGTCCCCCGATGATTGCATCGTAGGAGGGGATACTCCCCGTTTCGGTTCGTTGTCGCACACTGCAAGCACTTTCGCGCGAGCCAGATGCCCGCGCGAGCCAGGCCGCCATCATCGCCCTGGAGATCCCCATGGCGTTGATCGGGTCGACCGCTTTGTCGGTGCTAAGACAGACGACACGCTTGGCACCGCAGTCGATGGCGGCCTGGATGACGGCATGAAAGACCACGCAGGAGCGCCACGCGCCGCCCTTCTGGCCGCGCCAGAATTCGCCTGCGAGACTTTCCATATCCGTTAAGTTCATTCGTGCGTGGCAGCATGGTGCAATGCGGCTACGTGTGCGGGCGAAGCATGCTTTTTTCCGCCGGCACGGGCCGGCCGGCGTCAGCCGGCCTCGCCCGGATTGGACAGTGTTGCGTGGTTCAGGTCCCCGGCGATCTCCGGTGACGGCAGCCGGCGCGAGGCAATGCCGCGCAATGCCAGCTGCAGCGGCTGGCTGGCCTCCTGCTGCGCGGGCGCCACCGCTTTGCGGCCCGGCGACTCCAGCGAGCTGTACGGCGCATACTCGGGCACCAGGCTTTGCACGGCGGTCTGGATCTCCAGCTCGTCGCGGGTATCGCAGGCGGCAAACAGGCGCTCGAGCTTCCTGTGCAACTCTGCTTCCTCGATAAATGGCTCGCTCGAGCAGAGGATGCGCTCATGCCCGCTGGGCGTCACCTCGCCGCCGATCAGGAGCTCTTCAAAGAGCTTCTCGCCGGGGCGCAGGCCAACGACCTTGATCTCAATATCGCCGGCGGGGTTCTTGCGGGTCTTCTCCACCAGGCCGGACATCTCGATCATGGTGCGCGCCAGGTCGACGATGCGGACCGGCTTGCCCATGTCCAGCACAAAGACTTCTCCCCCTTTCGCCATTGCGCCGGCCTGGATCACCAGCTGGGCCGCCTCCGGGATCAGCATGAAGAAGCGGATCACATCCGGATGCGTGATCGTGATGGGCCCGCCCTCGCGGATCTGCTTGCGGAACAGCGGCACCACGGAGCCGGATGAGCCCAGCACATTGCCGAAACGCACCATCGAGAAGGTAGTGCGCGTGTTCGGGCGGGTCGCCGCGGCCTGGAACGCAAGCTCGGCAATGCGCTTGCTGGCGCCCATCACGTTGGTGGGCCGCACCGCCTTGTCGGTGGAAACCAGCACGCAGGTCTGAACGCCGAAATGGTCCGCCAGATCGGCAATGGTCAGCGAGCCCAGCACATTGTTGCGGACCCCCTCGGGCATGTTCTTTTCGACCAGCGGCACATGCTTGTAGGCCGCGGCGTGATAGATGGTGTCGACCTGCTGGCCACGCAATGCGGCTGACACGGCAGTGGCGTCGCACACGGAGCCGATGCGCGCCGTGATCTGCAAGTCAGGGTAGCGCTGGCGCAGTTCCTGTTCGATCGCGTAGAGAGCATATTCGGAGTGGTCGAACAGGATCAGGCGCTGGGGTTCCTGCGTGGCGACCTGGCGGCACAGCTCCCTGCCGATGGAACCTCCCGCGCCGGTCACCATCACCGTCTTGCGTTGCGTGCATTTGGCGAACAGGTCTACCCGTGGCGGGACGATGTCGCGGCCAAGCAAGTCTTCCACGCTGACGTCGCGGATGGATTGCAAGGTGATCTGGCGATCCACAAGCTCCAGCAGAGAGGGCAGCGTACGCACGCTGACCGAATAGCGGTGCAGCTTGTCGACGATCTGGCGGCGGCGCTCGATCGGCAGGGACGGAACGGCCAGCACGACTTCATTGATGTCGTGCCGCTGGATCTCCCTGCGCATATGGTTGCTGTGGTGGACGGGAAGGTCGGCAACGACCTTGCCTTCCAGCGCGAAGTCATCGTCGAAGAAGCAGACGGCCCTGTGGCCCAGGCTGGCGCGCATGGCGATGGCAAGCTGGAAGCCGGCCTCGCCGGCGCCGAAGATCCCCACGCGCGAGCTGGCGCGCTCGTTGCGGGCCTGCAGGCTCTGCTGGGAGCGTGTCAGCAAGGCGCGCGCCACGAAGCGCGAGATCACGACATAGGAAAAGGCAATGAACCAGTAGATCAGCAGGCCGGTGCGAGGCAGCCGGTCGAGATGCACGAGGAACGAGAGCGCATAGGTGAGCCCGACGATGCAGGCCAGGCTGGTGCCGGTGGTCCAAAGGACCTTCAGGTCGAAATACCTGACGACGGTCCGATACAGCCCGCTGAGCGAAAACACGGGAATCGTGCAGGCCGCAATGATCAGCGGCGGCGTGATGCCGTAATGTGCCAGCAGCTCGAAGTTGCCGACGCGCAGGAATAATGCGAAAGCAAAGCACAGCGGCAGCGCAAGCAGGTCAGCCGAAATCATGAGCGCGACTTTGCGGCGTCTGGGCAGGGCAATCAGCCAGCGCGAGAGCAGTCTGGTCATTTGCCGGAACCTCCATGCACCATAACGGGCAGGGGCCTGGCGGCGACCAGGATGCGATATCGATGCCCTGTTGGCGGGGCAAACAAACAAGGCTGCGCGCGGTTCTGCATTGTCTTGAGGCTTCTTCTATGGGCAGGTCCACCGGCTGGTGGCCTGGAGAAAGGTCATGCCCTTTCTGTCAGTGGCTTCCGATTTGCCCTTTAGCCCGTCAGCGTGACTGGGTGCTTCGACACTAGTCCCGACTGAAGCAATTATTGTTGTTGGCGCGTCCCTCGCAACGCAGCAACGTGGGCTTGCGTACGCAACGGCAGGTGGCGTAAAGCGCGAGGCGGGCGCCTCGCCCTTTGCGCCTCAACTGAGTGATCTAGGCCACATGGCGGCCTTCACGTGCCGATGCAAGTCTGGTTAGATGAATCCGTTCCATCGCGTGCCCAGGCGACACGTGGCTTGCGCGATGGCAGCACCCGCTCCGACTTTCATTGCTGAGGTGGACGACCATGCTGGATACCAGTTTTTCTCCCTGGCCAAGTTTCACTGCCGACGAGGCGGCTGCCGTGCAGAAGGTGCTGCTGTCGAACCGGGTGAACTACTGGACCGGCTCTGAATGCCGGGAGTTCGAGGAGGAATTCGCCAGGTGGGCGGGGACGCCGTATGCGATCGCGCTGGCGAACGGGACGCTTGCGCTCGATGTCGCGCTGAAGGCGCTGGACATTGGCCCTGGCGACGAGGTCGTGGTGACGCCGCGAACCTTCATCGCCAGCATTTCGAGCGTGGTGAATGCGGGAGCAAAACCGGTATTTGCGGACGTCGATCTTGCGAGCGGCAATCTTTCCGCGGCGACGATCCGCAAGGTGCTGACACCAAGGACGCGAGCCGTCATATGCGTGCACCTTGCCGGCATACCCTGCGACATGGACCCGATCATGGCGCTGGCCCGTGAGCACGGCATCAAGGTGATCGAGGATTGTGCCCAGGCACATGGCGCGCGTTACAAAGGTCGCTCGGTCGGCTCGATCGGGGATGTGGGGGCCTGGTCCTTCTGCCAGGACAAGATCATGACCACCGGCGGCGAGGGCGGCATGGTGACGACCAGCGCGAGAGACCTCTGGCTTTGCATGTGGTCGTACAAGGACCATGGCAAGAGCTGGGACGCGGTCTATGGGCGCCAGCATCCCCCGGGATTCCGGTGGTTGCATGAGTCCTTCGGCACGAACTGGCGCATGTTGGAAATGCAGGCGGTAATCGGGCGCATACAGCTTGCGCGCATGAAGCAATGGACTGCGCAGCGCACTGCCAATGCAGAGGTCATTGCCGGCGCGCTTGGGCAATGTGCTGCGGTCTGGTTGCCCGCTTGCCCACCGGATGCGCAACCTGCCTGGTACAAGTTCTATGCATTCGTCCGCCCGGAATGGCTGAGGGAAGGCTGGAGCCGTGACCGCATCGTGGCCGAGATCCAGGCAGGCGGGGTGCCCTGCTATGTGGGCGGCTGCTCGGAGGCTTATCTCGAGAAGGCGTTCGACCACACGGGCTGGCGCCCGCCGCGCCGGTTGCCCAACGCCAGGCTGCTGGGTGAATGCAGCCTGATGCTGCTGGTGCATCCCACCCTGACCGACGCCGAGATTGCCCTGACTGCGCAGGTGGTGCGCGAGGTCATGCTTCGTGCAACGCTGCCGAGCGGCGCCGGGCACGACGCTGAAGGCGGGGTGATGCCCGGCCTGGCGCAGGACTGCGCGGGCGCTATGCAGCGATGATGCACTGGCCGTCGCTGATCCAGCTTGGCACCATTACCTTGCTGGTGCCCGTTGCGCTGTTCATTGCGCTGGCGCTGTCCGTGGGTGGCGCATGGCGCAGCGCGCTGCGATGGCTGGTGTCGTTCGGTCTTGGCGCCGCGCTGGTTGGGGCTGCCAAGCTCGCTTTTGACTACGGCGGCTGGTACCTGCCGCAGCTCGGCCTGTACAGTGTCAGCGGGCACGCCATGCTGACCGCGGCGACGTATCCGGTGCTGCTGATGCTGCTGGGCTCGGCAGTGGGTCCGCGGGCGGCGCGCCTCGGCTGGTTTGCCGGCCTGGCGGTGGCGCTGATCATGGCGCAGCGGCTGGTCTCCGGCCATTACCATACGTGGTCCGAGACGCTGCTCGGTGGCATGGTCGGGCTGATGGTTGCGTGGGTCAACGCAGGCATTCGCATCCGCGGCCCCGCGCCGCAGATTGTGTTGCTGGCGGTGCTGGCCAGCGGCGTCATGCTTACCCTGAACGCCCGGGAGGTCTTGTCTCCTTTCAGGGTCGTCGTGCGGGAGTACGTTGGACGTTGGCATGAGCGCACGGTGTGGCATTACCGGCAGATCGATTCTGATCCGGTGACCGGGGAGACTCGCGTGACCGTCTATAAACGCCCGCGCCTGTCGCGGGCAGGCGCAATGCGCGCCGATGCATGCCGCCTGACACGGCGGCGGTGCGTTTTCTGGGGTGGGACGACAAATTGGGCAGGCAGACATCCAGCCTGAACCGCAACTGGTGACGCCATGAAGATCCGGCTACTCGCTCCATCGGACACGGACTGGGCCGCAGTGCTGCGGCGCTGCCGTCACGACTGCTACCACATGCCCGGCTGGGCGCGTGCGGCGGAGTTCGGCGACCGCGGCAGCGGGTGGGCGCTGTATGCCCGCGACGGCGATGCCGAGTTGCTGGTGCCGCTGGTGCGGCGCGCCATCGGCGGTGGAGAGTGGGATGCCGTCTCGCCCTACGGCTACGGCGGGCCGATCCTGAGCGCGGACGCCGGCCAGGACTTTGCCGATGCGGCCCTGCGCCAGGCCATTGCCATGTTGCGCGCTCATGGCTGCGTGTCATGGTTCATCCGGCTGCATCCGCTCCTCAATGCAAGCTGGCACAGCGGCGTTGGGGAGGTGGTGGATCAAGGCCCGACGGTCGTTATCGACCTGACCAAGAGCAAGGCCGAGCACTGGCGCGACACCGCGCATGGTCACCGCAGCGATATCAACAAGGCCATGCGCGCCGGCGTCACCGTGCGCATCGACGAGTCCTTTGGCACGCTGGGCAGCTTTGTGTCGATGTACTACGCATCGATGCGGCGGCTGGAAGCACCGACATACTATTACTTCGAGGAGCGCTACTATCAGACGCTGCGCCGTGAACTGGGAAGGCGGCTGAAGCTGTTCGTCGCCGAGGAGGCCGGCGTCGCCATCGCCGCTGCGCTGCTTACCGTGGCGCCGTCGTCTGGCATCCTGCAGGGCCACTTGTATGGCGCGGACGATCGCAGCCTGCATCGCCAGCCGCTGAAGCTGCTAATTCACGCGCAGCGGGACTGGGGCCGCGAGCGCGGATATCGCGTGCTGAACCTGGGCGGGGGGCGCGGGCGCGACGGGGTGCAGGATTCGCTGTTTCGCTTCAAGCAAGGCTTCTCGCCGGACACCCGCATGTTCCGCACGCAGCGCCTGATTGTCGATCCGAAGCGCTACGCCGCGCTGTGCGGCGGCGGCAAGGCCGGCGAACTGGAACTGGCGGACCTGCGCGGATATTTTCCGGCGTACCGGCGCTAGTCCGGTCCCGCAGCGGGCACGCAGAAACGGGTACGCTGGCCGGCCACCGCGGCGCCGCTCAGGCCATCGAGCCCGGCAGGCTGGTGCCGGGCTCCGCACCGCGCGCCTGCGGCTGCTGGCCGGTGCGCAGCAGCGCCCACAGTTGCCTGGTCGTGTCCCACGCCGGCACGGTGCCGTGCCAGCCCGCGCGACGCACGTTGCGCGCCAGCATATGCGGCAACGCCACTGCCAGGTACAGCGCCGCCTTGACCGGGCGGTGCTGGCAGCGGCCGTAGTGGCGGTAGGTCACGTACAGGCGCGATGCCGTGCCGGCCGGCGCGGCATCGTCGTCAAGGCCGGCGGCGGCAGCCGCGTGCTGGTTGACCGCGCTCGGCACCAGCATGATGCGGTGGCCGAACTCGTACACCGCGCGGCAGGCGAGCTCGCAGACCTCGTAGCCCGCCGCGAGCTGCTCGCCGAATCTGACGTCGTCGAACAGCGCGCGCGGGAACACGGTGCTGTGCAGCACCACCGAGCACAGCCGCTCGCCATGGCGATAGTCCAGCGACGGGTAGCCCAGGAAAGCCGCCTTGCGCGGCTTGCCACGCTGTCCCTGGCACAGGTCCGTGCCGGTCAGGATCAGCGGCGTGGCGCAGCCCGAGGCGGTGCGGTGCACGTAGTCGTCGGCCAGGCGGTCGGCCATCTGCTGCAGGAAGGTCGGCCCCAGCAGCGTGCGGTCGTCCAGGAACAGCACGTGCGAGCCGGTGGCTGCGCGCAGGCCGCGGTTGCGGCTGGCCGCGCCGCTGCGGCGCGGGCCTTCCAGGTAGACCAGGTCCGGCAGGCCCCGCAGATCCGGAAGATCAGGGCCGCCGTGGCGCAGCAGCTCGCGCGTCTGGTAGTTGCTGCTGTCGTCGACGACGATCAGCTGGTGCGGCGGCGTGGTGGATGCGGCGACCGACTGCAGCGTGCGGCGCAGCCCCTCGGGATGGTCGCGTGTGCACAGACACACCGAGAACGTGGGCAGGAACGTGTTGGCCGGCATGGTTGACCCCCTTCCGGTTGCGGCTGCATGGCCTGCCTGGTGGGCCGCCATATTGGCCAGCGTGCCGGCCGCGTCTGATGCGCGGCACGGCATGGTGATGCATGGCAGGTGCCGGTCGTGGCCGGCCCTGTCCGTTACAGGCTCGGGCTCGCGGCCTGGAAGGCAGTCTCGCCGGTGCGCGGGGCCACTACCGGGCGCGCGCTGCTGTCGCGCGTAAAGCGTTCGTCGCCGCTCACCCACTCCAGCGTCGCGCCGCGCTGCAGGGCGGCGTAGACGGCCTCGCCCTTGTTGCGCACCTTCAGGCGCTGGTACAGCGTGCAGGCATGGCTCTTGACCGTGGCCACCGAGATGTTGAGCATGCGGCTGACGGTCTTTATCGGATAGCCGCGCGCCAGCAGCACCAGCACCTCATACTGGCGCGGGGTGATCTTCAGCATCTCGGCTTCGTCGTAGCTGGGCTCGTCCTCGACCAGCGGCGCGGGGGCCGCGCTGGTGGTGGCAGACAGCGGCTGGCCCGGGCGCAAGCCGGTCAGGTCGCGTACCGCCACCGCGGCGCGGGCCGCGCCGCGCGGCGTGCTGGCGCAGGCCACCAGCGAGAGCTGCTCGGCCTGCAGGGCGGTGGGGTGCGATACGCTAAGCGGCAGCGGTGCGGCCGATGCCAGCGACTGCACCGCCGGCATGGCCGAGCGCGAGGCCGACGGCATGGCGCCGGTCTCGGCCGCGAACAGCAGCCCCTGCACGCCGGACACCGCCAGCCGGATGGCGGCCTCGATCACCGCCAGCGAAGCGGACTTGGGCAGGCAGCCGCAGATGCCGCGCGCGCTGTCAGGATCGGGCACGTGCAGAGGCAGCACGTCAGCCAGGATCAGGATGCGCTGCGGCGACAGCGCTTCACGGGCGAGTTCCAGCTGGTCCCAGCCGGATCCCGTATCGGCGGGCATGCCGAACACGAGCAGATCTGCATGGTGGTGCCGGGTCTCCAGCCTGGCAATGTCCGCGGGCGCAATGGCCGCAATCTGGGCGGATTCCTCGATGTTCTCGAGCATCTGCAAAAGCCCGAGCCGGAGCAGCGGATGCTCCTCGATCAGCAACGCGTTCATTGACTTCACTCCCCGTTTACTCGGGGGCGGACGCGGGGTGCTTTGCGTGTGGGGAGGCACTACCGTACAGCAGCCACCTGCGGTGTCTGTCTGCGAGTGATGACCCCCATGCTTTCCATGCTCCGGCAGTTCCGTTCTTGTGGATGGAACTTGTCAGCGGCTGGAAGGTTGACCCGAACCCGAACCCGAAAAATTCTCGCTCCTAAATCGGCTTAAATTCATCTTATGGGCTGGTTGAATGGAATGCAAGCTAACGGAATTGGGACGAGTCAGGGTGGAAATGAGAGGACATTCATAATCCTTTCAGAAATCACCCGAATGCGCCACTCCAGGTTCCGCAAACGGCGCCCTGAAGCCGGATCGCGCTGGTTTCACCGATGTGACACATGGATTTTAAATGGTTGCAGCAGTGAAACAGATTACATTATCCGAGCCCCAATTACGCGGGGTTTCTAACCCCATTGGGGGGTGTACGTAATATATCTGGCGGGCAGGTGCTGCAATTATGAAACGCGGGCTTGGAAGCCGGTTCCGGAATGACTTGCCTGATTTTGCGGCAGTTACCGCGCATGACCTAGTGCTTCAGGATGAGAGGCGTCTCCAACCTCGGGATGAGACCTGCGGCGCCAAACGCACCGGCCTCCGCGGAGCTTGCCACCCACTGCCTTCGGGGCAGGGTGGCAAGTCCAGGGGGGCGCTCTGGGGAAGTGAAGGTGCGCTTGAGGTCCTGGCGCCGGCTTTAGCGGGCCCAGTAGCCGGGTCGCATGACCCAGCCGCGCGGTCCGCGCACCCAGCGCTCGGGCACATAGCGGTAGCCGGGGCGCTGTGCCTGCCAGTAGCCGCCGCGCCAGTCATAGCGTCCGCCTCTGGCGGCCCAGTGGCCGGGCACCCAGACCTGGCCGCGGCGCGCGGCGGGGTGCGGCTCGTAGCGCGGCGGCGGGGGCGGCGGGCCATAGCCGTGGGCGACCATCACCGGCTGGGCTTCGGCGGGGGCGATCAGTCCGAAGGCGCCGCCCGTGGCGAGGACGGCTGCGGCAAGCAGAAGCTGGCGTTTCATGTGGGTTCTCCTTGGGGGCGTGGTTCGGGTCCTGCGTCCGGCAGGGCGGAATCCATGGCGGATCAATAGCGGTCGTAGTGATGGTGATAACGGGGTGGCGGCCCGCCGCGCGGGGGTACCACGATGCAGGCGGAAAGCAGTGCGGCCGTGGTGGACAGCAGCACGACCAGGGAGAGGGCGCGTTTCATAGGGGCTCCGGGCGGGTTCGCGTTGGACACGGCTTCAATGTAGCGAGCGGTCCCCGCACCGGGTGCTTGCACTTGTAAGGCTGTCTCACATGGGGCTGGCGTGGCGGCGAGCGCCGCTGCAGATCGTGCTGCTGCCCCGCAACCCTTGTGCGAAAAGGCTTTGCGGCCATGGCGAGGGCGTCGCGGCGCGCTTGCGGCGGCGCTGGCGCGACGTAATGTGACGTTACATCGGAAATAGATCCAGCAAGGGATCGAGAGGGCGGCCCGCGCCGGAGGCCCTGTGCGCCGCGCCCGGGCCACGCGCTGCACCCGTTGCGGGCACCGGCGCAAGGCACGCAGAAACGGGTACGCTATGACGGTGCGGCGTGCTTCAGCCTGGTTCGCACCGGGTGCAGAACGGTCTCTTTACGGTGCGTGCGCAGGGTGGATCGCGGGGGCGGCAATGGCATGAAGCTTGCGCTGTCGGCTGTGCCAATCGGGAAATTGCCACGTGTGGCCGAAGGAGGGTGCCATGCCGGTCATGCTCATCGTGCTGGCCTTGCAGTTTTTGCAGGGACTGTCGCCACCCGGCGCGGCGTTGTTCGCGCTGCCGCAGGAGCTGGCGCCCCCGGATGCGGCGGCCATCGTCGAGACAGCGCTGACACGCTGAGGTCGGGTGGTATGTGCCTCCCTGCCGCCGCGGCAATCCGAGTGGCTCCATCCCACCACCCCACTGTCACGGAGGCAGCAGCATGAACCGCAGCGACGTTACCGACCTCATCATCGAAGCCAAGGTCACACGCGGCATTACCTGGGCGCAGGTAGCCGAACGCGTCGGCCGCAGCAAGGAATGGACGACGGCCGCGTGCCTGGGCCAGATGGCATTCGACGAAGCCGGCGCGCGCGCGGTGGTGGAGGTGTTCGGGCTGCCGCCCGAGGCCGAGCCCTGGCTGCGCGAGGTCCCGTACAAGGGCTCGCTGCCGACGCAGGTGCCGACCGACCCGCTGATCTACCGCTTCTATGAGCTAATCAGCGTCTACGGCACCACGTTCAAGGCCCTGATCCACGAGGAGTTCGGCGACGGCATCATGAGCGCCATCGACTTCCGCATGGACCTGCAGCGCGAACCCGATCCCAACGGGGACCGGGTGCGCATCGAGATGTCGGGCAAGTTCCTGCCCTACAAGACCTACTGAAGCCCGGCAGGCTCCGGCTGGCTGGCGGCACGCGATGTCATCGGCATCGCGTAAGACGCGCGATAGCGCGCCGGATCGAAGCGCAGCGTCAGTACGCCCACCAGCGCGGCGCAACCCAGGTGGTACCACCAGCCGGCGGCGAAGCCGCCGCTGCGTTCGTGCAGCACGGCGGTGATCCACGGCGCCAGCGAGGCCAGCAGGAAGCCGCCGCCCTGCATCAGCGCGCTCAGCGCGCCGGCACTGTCCGGGTCCGGCAGGTGGTCCAGCGCCACCACCAGGTACAGCGCAAAGCAGCCCCCCAGGCCCGCGCCGCCGATCACGGCCCAGGCGTGCGGGGCGGCGTCGGGCCAGAGCGCCAGCCCGCCGAAGCCGGCCACCTGCATGGCCAGCGCCAGCACCATCCAGGCGCGCCGGTCCGTGCGCCGGGCCGCCAGCGCCGGCAGCAGCAGCGCTGCGGCGGCCTGCGCCAGCGCCATCAGCGCCACCAGCGCGCCGCTGGCCGGGGCGCTCCAGCCGTGGCCCTGGTAGAACGGCGCGAGCCACGCCACCAGCGAGGCATAGCCGCCGTTCATCACGCCGAAGCAAAGCATCAGCAGCCAGGTGCGCGGCCGCCGTAGCAAGGCGCGCGCGGCGCCTGGCGGCCTTGCCGCCGGGGATGCACCGGCAGGGCGCGCCTCGGTGCGCGGCAGTGCCACCCATGCCAGCGCCAGCGCCGCCAGCGCCGGCACTGCCCACAGCGCCAGTGCCTCGCGCCAGCTGCCGGCCAGCGTCGTGACCCAGGGCGAAAGCTGCGCGCCCAGCGCGCCGCCGCCCATCAGTGCGGCGGAGTACAGCCCCATCACCGGCGCCACGCGGCCCGGGAATTCCTGCTTGACCAGCCCCGGACAGGCCGCCTGCACCACCGCCACGCCCAGCCCGCACAGCGCGGCCGAGGCGATCAGCAGCATGCCGTCGGCCACGCCCAGGCAGCGCGCAGCCCGCGCCCAGCAGCGCCAGCGCGCCCAGCACCGCGGTGCGCACGCCCAGCCGCGCGCGCAGCGCGGGTCCGAAGAACGCACCCACGCCCATCAACAGCATCGGCAGCAGCGTCAGCCAGGCCATGCCCTGGTAACTGAGGCCGGTGCCGGCGCGGATCGCCGGCGCCAGCGGGCCCACGGCGGTCAGGAACGGCCGCAGGTTCAGGCCGATCCCGGCCACCGCGGCCAGCACCAGCCAGCGCGGCGTGGTCCGGGCCGCCGCGCCAGCGACGTGACTCACGTGAGCCGCGTCAGCCACGGCTTGCGCGCGCGCCGTAGAGCTGCGCGGCGGAGAGCTCGACCGGCACGCGCGTCAGCGGCAGCGGTGGCGGGTCGAGCGGCAGGCGCAGCGCCTGGTAGGCGGCCTCGCTGGACATGCCGTAGGGCGCGGCATCGTTGTTGTCGAAGGCGTAGTAGACCGCCTGCACGCCGGCCATGGTCATCGCCGCCAGGCACATCGGGCAGGGATGGCCGCTGGCGTAGACCACGCTGCCGCGCAGGTCCGGGCGTCCGAGCTTGCGCGCGGCGGCGCGCACGGCCTCCATCTCGGCATGGGTGGTCGGGTCATGGCTGTGGGCGATGTCGTTGACGCCGGTGGCGACGGCCTGGCCGTCGATGGCCAGCACGGCGCCGAAGGGGCGTCCGCCACGGTCACGGTTGACTTCGGCAAGGCGGACCGCCTCGCGCATGAATTCCTGGTGAGTGGTCATGTTTGGCGAAAAAGTGAGTACCTGCTCGCAGGGCTGCGGCAGGTCTTTGGCAGGAGCGCCTCGCGCCAGCGGCCGAACGCCGCGCGCGAGGGCTGCCCACTGTACGCCGGGGCTTGGTGATTGGGAAATTAAATGATGAAATCGCCGGCAGTGGAAAACCCAATGGACCGCCGATGCAGGACCCTCACCTCGATCCCGTATTGCTGCAAAGCTTTGTCGCCGTGGCCGAAAGCGGCAGCTTCACCCGCGCCGCGCAGCGCGTGCACCTGACGCAGTCGACCGTCAGTCAGCAGGTGCGGCGCCTGGAAGACCAGCTCGGCTGCGTGCTGCTGGACCGCGGCGGGCGTTACGTCACCACCACGCCGGAGGGCGAGCGGCTGCTGGGCTACGCGCGCCGCCTGCAGCAGCTGATGGCCGAGGCGGTCGGCCAGCTGCGCCAGAGCGCCGGCCAGGGAGAGATCCGCATCGGCGTGCCCGAGGACTTTGCCGCGCGGCCGCTGACGCCGGTGCTGGCCGGGTTTGCCGATGACTGGCCGGGCGTGCGGCTGGAGGTCACCAGCGGCATGAGCCATGAGCTATGGCAGCGCTTCCAGGACCGCGAGCTGGACCTGGTGCTGGTCAAGCAACGGGTCGGGCATGCCACCGGGCTCGCCAGCTGGCCGGAGCCGCTGTGCTGGCTCGACAGCCGCAGCCGCCCGGCGGTGGCGCGCGACCCGGTGCCACTGGTGGCGTTTCCGGTGGGCGGGCTCTACCGCGGCGAAATGACGCACGCGCTCGACGCCGACGGGCGGCGCTGGCGCGTGGCCTTCGTCAGCGCGAGCCTGGCCAGCATCCTGGCGGCGGTGGCCGACGGGCTGGGTATCACGCTTCTGCCGCGCCGCCTCGCCAGCGCCCAGCACCGGGTGCTGGAGGACGACGGCTGGCCGGCCGCGGTGCCGGCTGTCGAACTGAGCCTGCACGCGCAGCCGGACCTGCCGGCACCGGCACGCGACATGGCGGCGCGGCTGGCCGCGCTGTGCGAGCGCGTGATGGCGCCCGGGGGCGAGCTGCGGGGTGAAAGCCGGGGTGAAACCCGGCGCGAGGATCAGCCGAAGAACTCGTTGTAGTAGCGGGTGCAGGTGCCGGCCGGGCGGAAGGTATAAGGCAGCTCGGCCAGCGCGGCGGCTTCGAGCGAGCCGAACGGGATGTCGGGCGCGGCGAGGGAGCCTTCGGCGGCGGATTCGTGGTCGGGGCGCGCCGTCTGCGCGCGGGTGTTGGCTTGCGAAGTCATATCGGGCTCATTCAGGGGCCGGGCGCAATGTCCGGCGACAGCGGATCGGCGGTATCAACGCCTGCGGCAATCGTAATGCTGCAGCGCGGGAAGATCATCCCGCCGCAGCAGAACACACTGTTGCGAAATCCCGTTCAATCGAAGTGACTTGTGCGCAATTGACTGCGGTTTCGTGCTGTCGCGGGGTTGCGCCAACGCCTTCTGCGGCAGGGTCTATATTGGCGGAGGGGCCGCCTGCGTCGCGCCGCCTTCCCTGGCGGCGCGTGGCTCGACAGCCACTTGCCGGCGGCAGGCCGCCGGAATTCCGGGAGCGCGCCATGTTGTCATTGCCACCGTGCTTTGCCGATCGCCGCGAGGCTGGCCACTACCTGGGCCGCCGGCTTGCCGAACTGGGCTTCGGCGCCGTGCAACTCGGGCAGCCCGCACTGGTGCTGGCGCTGCCGCGCGGCGGCGTGCCGGTGGCCTTTGAAGTCGCGCGCGCGCTCGATGCCCAGCTCGACGTGCTGCTGGTGCGCAAGATCGGCGCGACCGGCTATCCGGAGCTGGCGCTCGGCGCGGTAGTGGAGGGCGATGCCGCAGGCGGCGGTCCACATACCGTGGTCAACGACGATCCGTGGGCACGGCGCGCGGTGGAAAGCGGCAGCTTCGATGCCGAGCGCGGCCGCCAGCTCGACGAGATCGCCCGGCGCCAGCAGCGCTATCGCGGCGGGGCGCCGGTGCCGGCGCGCGCCGGGCGCACCGTGATCGTGGTCGATGATGGCGTCGCAACAGGCGCCACCATGCGCGCCGCGGTCGAAGGCGTGCGCATGGCCGGGGCCGCGCGCGTGGTGGCGGCCACGCCGGTCGGTTCGCTGGACGGGCTGGCCAGCCTGCAGCCGGCCGCGGACGAGGTCATCTGCCTGAATACGCCGCCGAACTTCGGCGCGGTCGGCGCCTTCTACCTGGACTTCACCCAGACCAGCGACGACGAGGCGCTCAGCCTGCTGCGCCAGGCGGCTATCCCGCGCACCGGCTGAGCCTTGCGGTGGGGCCTGTCGCGCTTGTCGCTCAGGCCTTGCCGAGGCGCCGCTTCAGATGTGGCACCAGCCCGCCGGCGGCCAGGATCTGGCGCAGGAATTCGGGGATGGGTTCGCATGCCACCACGTTGCCGTCGTCCAGGCGCAGCCGGGCCGCATCCAGGTCCAGCACCACGTGTTCGCCGTCGGCCAAGCGGCTGGTATCGGCGCATACCAGCACCGGCAGGCCGAGGTTGATGGCATTGCGATAGAACAGCCCGGCGAAGGACTGCGCCACCACTGCGCCCACGCCCAGTTCGCGCAGCGCCTGCGGCGCCTGCTCGCGCGATGAGCCCATGCCGAAGTTGGTGCCCGCTACCAGTACATCGCCGGCGCGCACGCTGCCCGGGAATTCGGGGCGCAGCGAGGCCAGGCAATGCCGGGCCAGCACGGGCAGGGGCGATTTCATCAGCACGGCGGGGGCCATGGCATCGGTGTCGACATTGTTGCCGAAGCGCCAGATGCGGCCGGCGGGAGTGGGGGCGATGGGGTAAGTCATGCAAAAAGTCTGGCCCGCTGCGCGGGCTCGAATTCAGGCCCGCGGCGTTACGCCAGCAGGGTGCGCGGGTCGGTAATGCGGCCGGTGACGGCGCTTGCGGCCACCGTCATCGGCGAGCCCAGCCAGACGGCGCTGCCCGCGTCGCCCATGCGGCCGGAGAAGTTGCGAGCGGTGGAGGCGATGGCGCGGCTGCCCGCCGGGAAGCGGGCCGCGCCATAGCCGGCGCAGGCGCCGCAGGCATTGGGCAGCAGCGTGGCACCGGCTTCGGTCAGGATGCCGAGCGTGCCTTCGCGCTCGGCCTGCAGCTGGTCGCGGCGCGAGGCCGGCGCCACCTGCAGCGTGACGCCCGGCGCTACGTGGCGCCCGCGCAGCACGCGCGCGGCCATGCGCAGGTCTTCCAGCTTGGCCCCGGTGCAGGCGCCCAGGTAGGCGATCTGCACGGGCTCGCCGGCAGCCTGCTCCACCGGTGCGCTGTTGGCGGGCGAATGCGGTGCGGCCACCTGCGGCGCCAGCGCCGCGGCGTCGAAGCGGTGGGTGGCCAGCACTGGCGCATCGGGGTCGCTGCGCCAGTGCGCCAGGTCGATCTGCGCCAGCGTCTGCGCCGGCACGCCGGCCTGCGCCAGCCAGTCCAGCGTGATGGCGTCGGGCGCGACCAGGCCGGTCTGCGCGCCCAGTTCGGCGCTCATATTGGTGAGCGTCATGCGTTCCTGCATCGGCATCGCGGCGACGGCGCTGCCGGTGTATTCGAGCGCCTCGTAGCGCCCGCCGCCCAGGCCCAGCGTGGCGCACAGGAACAGATTGATGTCCTTGGCGCAGACGCCCCGAGCCAGTTGCCCGTCCCACTGCAGCCGGATGGTGTGCGGCACGCGCAGCCAGATCTCGCCGGTGGCCAGCACGCCAGCCATCTCGGTCGCGCCCACGCCGAACATGTAGGCGCCAAAGGCGCCACCGGTGGGACTGTGGCTGTCGCCGCCGACGATCAGCCGGCCCGGCAGCACATGCCCGCGCTCGGGCAGCACCACGTGGCAGATGCCTTCGGCGTCGATGAAGTGCGCGCCGGACTGGCGCGTCCAGTCACGCGTGAAGCGCAGGATCGATTCGGCCTGCGCATCGCCGCCGGGCACAAAGTGGTCGGTCACCACCACGTAGCGCGACGGGTCCCAGACGCCTGTGCCCAGCTCTTCCAGCAGCGGCGCCACGCGGCGCGGGCCGCTGGAGTCATGCGACATCGCCAGGTCGACGCGGCAGATCACCACGGTGCCAATCTGCGCGCAGGGCAGGCCGGCGGCGCGCGCCACCAGCTTCTGCGCAAGCGTGGCCGGAAGGTTCAAGCTCATTCCGGCGAGGCTCCCGAGTATTTGACAACGGTCGCCCAGCGCTTCACGTCCTGCTTCACGAACGCGGCAAAGGCCTCGGGCGGCGTTCCCATCGGCTGCGCGCCGTCGTTCTCCAGGCGCTTGCGCACCGCGGGCGCTTCCAGCCCCTTGCGTGCGGACTGGTACAGCGCCTGCGTGACTTCGGGCGGCAGCCCGGCCGGCCCGAACAGGCCGAACCATGCGCTCGACTCGAAGCCCTTCACCGTGGCGCCGATCGGCGCCGCGCCCGGGAACTGCGGCAGCGGCGCCGGGCTGGTCACGCCCAGCACCTTGAGCTTGCCGGCGCGCACGTGCGGCAGCACGTTGATGGTGCTGGCGAACATCAGGTCGCACTGGCCCGCCAGCACGTCGGTGAGCGCGGGCGAAGTGCCCTTGTACGGGATGTTGACGATATAGGTGCCGGTCATCATCTTGAACATGTCGCCGGCCATGTGCAGCGACGAGCCGACCGAGCCGATGGCGAAGTTCAGCTTGCCCGGCTCTGAGCGCGCCAGGCGGATCAGCTCAGGCACGTTGTTGGCGGCCAGCCGCGGCGTGGCCACCAGCACACTGGGCACGTTGGCGACCAGCGTGATCGGGGTGAAGTCCTGGATCGGGTCGAACGGCAGCTTCTTGTACAGCGTGGCGTTGATGGTATGGCTGGTGAAGCTCATCAGCAGCGTGCTGCCATCGGGCGCGCTCTTCGCGACAAGGTCGGCGGCGATATTGCCGCCGGCGCCGGGGCGGTTCTCCACCACCACCGGTTGCCCGAGATCCTGGGACATTTCCTGCGCGATGGTGCGCGCCAGCGTGTCGGTGGTGCCGCCGGCGGGCGCACCTACCAGGATCCGGATCGGCTTGCCGCCGGCAAGCTGTGCGCCCGGGGCGCTCCCCTGTGCGGCGGAGGACAGCGGCAGCGCCATGGCGCAAACCGCAAGGCTGCCCAGGCCACTCAGGGCCAGGCGGCGCACTGCCGCGCGGCGGGAAATCGAAGGCAAACGGGTCAGGCTGGACGGGACCAGGCGGAACACTGGCATGACGGCGGCTCCTCGCTTGAAGTGATCAGAGATGCGCAGTATCGCCCGGATCAGGGCGTGGCGCATCCTCCGCCCATCTCCGCCCACATCGTCCCGGTCAGGCATGCCGGCATGCGGGCCAGGTGCCCGCGCGTCAGTCGCGCAGGCCCTGGCGGGTTTCGCTCTCTACCCAGACGTTGGCGCTGTCCACGCCGGCCGGGGACAGCTCCATGCGGTACTCGTAGCGGTCCGGGCGGTACTGGCCCAGCAGCAGTTGCACCGGGCGGCCGGACTGGTCCTTGACCACGCGGCGCACTGCCAGCAGCGCGCCGCCCACCGGCACGTCCAGCAGCGGGGCCACCACCACGTCGGCCAGGCGCGCCGACAGCACCTGGCTGGCACGGCCCAGCTTCACGCCGCCGGCTTCCAGCAGGCGCAGCACCGGCGTCTCTTCCAGCGCCTTGCGCGTGATCGGCCGGCCCAGCTCGGCCGGCAGGTAGACCGTGATGTGCGACAGCGGCCGGTTGCGGTAGTGGCGCACGCGCACGATCTTCACCACCGGGTCACCTGCCTCGATCTGCAGCGACTCGGCCACGTCGGGCGTGGCGTGGACTTCGTCGATCGAGATCACCTTCACCGACGTTTTCTGGCCCATGTCGATGATGTTGTCGAGCAGGCTGGTGACACGTTCCTCGCTGGACCCCGCGGGCCGGACCGGGTGCGGGTTGACAAAGGTGCCCAGGCCGCGATGGCGGCGCACCAGGCCCTCCTGCACCAGACGGTCGAACACGCGCCGCATGGTCACGCGCGACGCGTGGAACTGCTTGGCCAGGTCGATCTCGCCCGGCAAGGGGCCCTGGCCGAAGCGGCCTTCTACGATCTGCTGGCGCAGCACCACGTAAATCTGGTGATACAGGGGAACGACGGCTTCACTCATGGTTTCCCTTGTGGAGAGATGACAAGTCTGTAATGCCTCTAATGTACTTTAAATCAGACATAGAGCCTAGCAAGGATAGTCGCTGAGGCCTTTCCGACACAACGCGCACGATGCGCTGTTGCAGCGACGCATTCGCGGTCAGAAAGGTCTGCGGGCCCTTGCGGCAGCACCGCCCAGGTCTCGCCTGCGCCACCTGATGGCGGGTCAGCAGAGTCTTTGCCGGGGGCGTGCAAGGGGCGGCCAGCAGGCGGCTGAACCGGACACGGGCCGGGTTTCCCTTCACACCGAGGCGATGTGAGCCGCTCCACATGGGTGGTGGCGACGGCACCCAGGCGCGATGTTTCAGCGTCGATACGCGACTGAGCGCCTCGGACAAATCCTGAGGGCCATCGTAAGGGACTGAAATTTAAGGCCTTTTTCAGGTGCTCCGGCCGCACCCCCGATGTGGCGGGGGTGGCACTGTCACAGCGGTGTGACATGTCGTTTGCCGCGCACAGTGGCCAGGGGTGCGGAGATCATTAAAAGCGCCCCAAAGTTCCCCGTGTGTTGCCGGGGAGGCCTTGTACTACAAGGGATTGCCGCCGCAGGTGACGAAGCTGGCACCGATTATGCGCAAGGGCAGGCTGGTTTGGCAGGGTGCCGGACCTGAACCTCCAGCCGTCGTTCCTCGGAGCGCCGGCTGGAGGCTGAGCCGCTGTGACACTGTGACATTCTCCTGGGAGTTAGGAATGAAAAAGACCTTACTGGCGTCGGCAATCGCCATGGCATTTGCGGGAACGGCATTGGCAAATCCGACCAACAACAACAAGGAAGTGGAAGGCGGTGGGAGCAACAACCAAACCGCTACGGCAACCTCGACGCAGGGTGGCAGCGGCGCGGCAGCGAACGAGTTTTCGACTGCTATCCAGAAATCTGACAGCAGCACGAACACCAAGACCACCACGGTCACTGTCGACAAGTCGCAGACCAGCTCGAACAACAAGACCAAGACCAATTCCGACAACCGCCTGAAGGCTTCGGCAGACGGTATCGGGACCGCCGCTGCGGTGGGCGGTGCCGCATCGTCCAGCATCGCCAGCTCCTTCAACAAGACCACGGCAATTGCCGTCAGCAAGCTGAGTGGCACGGTGGCCAACAACTACGTCCACAACATCGGCAACTATGCCGCGAACTCCGGTAACGCCAACGGTGGCACCGGCTTCGGCGGCAGGGGTGGCCAGGGTGGCAACGGCGGTACTGGCAACGGCGGCGAGGGCGGAAACGGTGCTGTCGGCGCAGTCGGCGGAAGCGCGTCTGCATCCAACGGCAGCGCCACTGCCGGTTACGCCAGCAGCGGCAAGGCTATTGGAGGCGATGGCGGCGACGGTGGCAAGGCCTCTAACTGGGGCGCCAATGGCGGCGACGCCTATGGCAAGGGCGGCAGCGCGCTTAGCGCGGCGGGCAGCAAGGGCGGCAGCGGCGGCGACGCCTTTGGCAAGGGCGGCGGCGCTCTGAGCGCTTCGCTCGGCGCGGGCGGCAGGGGTGGCAGTGCCGGCGCGATCGGCGGTGACGCCCTGGGTGCGAGCGGTGCCCTGGGCGGTCTTGCCGGTACGGCGGGCGGCGCGGCTGGTAGCAGCGGCAATGCAGGCGGTGCGGGTAACGACAGCACTGGTGCTGGCGGCGCGGGTGGCAGCGCAGGGTCATCGAGCGCAGCCGGCACGGCCGGCGCAGGCACTGGCACGGGCGGCGGCGCGGGCGCTACTGGCGGTGCGGGCGGTGCCGGAACCTCCGCTGCAGTCGCAGGCGGCGGTGCCGGCAGCGGCACTGGCGGTGCCGGTGGCACCAGCAGCGCGGGCTCGACGGCAACGGCCGGCGCGGGCACGGCGACTGGCGGTGCCGGCGGAACGCAGGCCAGCGTGGGTGGCGCAGGTGGCGCTGGTGGTGCGGCAAGCGCAGGTTCGGCCAGCACGCAAGCCACGAACGGCAGCGCCACTACGGGCAGTGGCGGTAGCGGCGGCAACGGCGGCGCCGGCGGTGCGGCGACCGGCGGTACCGGTGGTGCTGGCGGCGTCGGCAACGGCGGCCTTGGCGGTACTGGTGGCGCTGGCGGCTACAACTACGTGACCGCAGGCACCTTCGATATGTCCAACACCATGACCAGCGTCGGTCAGACGGCGGCGGGCATCATGATGGCGGTCCAGAACAGCGGTGCCTCGTCGCTGGTGCAGCAAGGCGTCAACGTGCAGGCCAACGTCAACGCGGGCAGGTAAGACGCGCAGCTCTGGCCTGTCCTGAGCCCTCGGGCAAGGGACGGGCCGCCAGCTTAAACGTCATGCCGGCAGGATCGGCGCCCGCATCCTGTGTGCGGGCGCCCGGGCCCTGTCATGCCTATGCAAGCCTAATTGCCTTGCAGCCGCCCGGATGGGGGCGGCCCGCGGGCAAAGGGAGACGACACTATGCAATCGGTCCGCTTTGCCGTCGGGACATTCGCGACGGTCTTATTCGCCTGGCCAGTGCTGCAGGCTCACGCTGAGCCGCCAGGGCTGGACGCCGCCATGGCAGCCGCGCTCGTCGCCGCGGGCAGCGCCCAGGAACCGGCGGCCAGCACCACGCAGCCAGTTGCGGCCAATACAACAACCTTGTTCGGCAGGGTGGCGAAAGCTGTACCCGTGTCTAAACTGGATGACATCCGTGGCGGCGCCGAGGTGACGGTGAACGACATGCGCCTGCACGGTACCGTGGCCGACAACGCTGCAGTCAACATCTTGTCCGGGGCGAACAACATCGCCGACGGGGCCTTTGCGAATGCGGCGGGGATTCCCACCGCGATCCAGAACTCCGGCTCCAACGTGCTGATCCAGAACGCCACCATCCTCAACGTCCAGTTCAAGTAATGAAGCCGCTGAGAAGCCTGTTGGCGTCTGTACCGTTCCTGCTGGCCGCCGGGGCAATCCCTTGCGCCCAGGCAGCCGACACCGTGTTCTACGGGCCGGTCGGCGAACCCTACAGCGTCAGGGTCACCAGTGTTCGCGAGGCGCGCTTCAAGTCCACGATCCGCCAGCAATACGATTTCAGTTGCGGCTCCGCCGCAGTGGCCACGCTGTTGACTTACCAGTACGGCCATCCGATGAACGAGGCCACCGTGTTCCAGAACATGTACCTCAACGGCGACCAGCAGAAGATCCGCGCCGAGGGGTTCTCGCTGCTGGACATGAAGCGCTTCCTGGCCGCGCTCGGCTACGAGGCCGACGGCTATGAACTGCCGCTGTCCAAGCTGGAAGAAACGCAGGTGCCAGCCATCGTGCTGATCGTGGAGAACGGCTACCACCATTTCGTGGTGGTCAAGGGGGTGAAAGGCAACCGCGTGCTGATCGGCGATCCCGCGCGCGGCACACGTGCCATGTCACGTGAGCATTTTGAGCAGATCTGGGACAGCCAGCTGCTGTTCGTGATCCATAACCGCACGGAGAAGGCGCGGTTCAACGTGGCTGCCGACTGGCGCGTGGCGCCGAGCGGCCCTTACTGGATGGGAGTCAACCGGGATAGCCTGTTCTTCACCGTCATGCCCAAGCATGGCGCCAGCGACTTCTGAGGAACGCATCATGTTGCAGACTTCCTTCCCGGCCCCAGCAGCCCCGCGCAGCGCCGTGTCAGCGGCCGCTGCCATGCTGCTGGGTGCCGGCATGGCCTGTGCCGGCGCGGCGCAGGCCAGTGACCTGCCACAGCCCGACGCCCTCGACGCGTCGGCGCTGCCGTCGCAGGCGGCCAGCTCCGCCCGCGACCCGGACCAAAACCCTCTGGCTGCCGCGCGCGGCAGCATGGCCGGCTGGAAACCGGTTGCGCAAGAAAAGCTCGACGACATGCGGGGCGGCTTCGAGGTGCCGGGCCTGCAGGTTTCGTTCGGTATCGAACGCGCGGTATACCTCAACGGGGCCCTGGTCGTCGCCACCAGCATTAACATCCCCGATGTCGGCCGCATCACCGCCGACCAGGCCGCGCAGCTTGCCACGGCGCTCGGGCCCGCCATCGTTGCCAACACCAATGCCGCGGTCAACAACGCGTTGTCCGGCAATCCGGTGACGGCCGGCACGCAGCTGGGCGCGGATGGCGCCAACGCCAGCGCGAGCGCGGGCAGTGCGGGCGGCAGTGGCGCGGCCACGTCGGTGGCGGCCAACGGCGGTGCGGCCGGGGCCAACTCGAGCGCAAGCGGTGCGGCCGGCTTGCCGGGCACGACGGTCACCACGGCCACGGGGCAGGTGCTGACCAACGGGCTGCTGAACGTGATCCAGAACGGCCCGGGCAATGCCGCCGCGGTGGGATCGCTGGCGGGCACGCCCGCGACGGTGATCCAGAACACATTGAACAACCAGAGCATCCGGAGCCTGATGACAATCGACGCAAGCGTAAATACGCTGCAGGCATTCCGGTCGCAGTTGGCCAACACCACGCTGAACAACGCGCTGATGCGGGCCGCAAGCATGAGGTAGTCGTAGCGAGGCATCGGGCAGTACAGGTCGCAGGCTCCTGCAAGAACAGTCTGCCGTCCCGGGGGAGGAAGACGTCATGAAGAAGCGGTCGATGCAGGGCATTCGCAATGCGGGATGCTCGACGTTACTGTTACTCGGCGGCCTGGCGCAGGCCCAGACGCCGCCGGATACGGGGCCACCCGCAGCCGGACTGGAAGCACTGCAGAAGGAGCTTGCCGAACAGGCCACCCAGCTCGACGCCATGAAGCGGGCGCTGGCCGAACAGGAGGCGGTGATCCGCGAACTGCGCGACGTGATCGGCACCGAGGTGCTGGCCAACAAGCGCGGCGGCCAGCGCGCGGGGCCCGGCGTGTCGCCGTCCGACAATGCCACCAACGCCGCCACCGCGGCGGCCGCTGCCAGCGCCACGCAGGCAGCGCCCAACGCGGTCAACAATCCACAGCAGATCATTCTCCAGCCACCGCAGAACGTGGCCCAGGGTCCGCAGGCGGGCGAGTCCGCTGACGGGCAGACCGTGGCCCTGGAAGAACCCGTGGGCCGCCCGCCGGAGGAAGACCGCCGGCCGCCCGAGATCGCGCCGATCATCGACCAGCCCGGCGTGCTGACCGCCCAGGGCAAGCTGGTGATCGAGCCCGGCTTCCAGTACGGCTATTCCTCCAACAACCGCGTCGCGCTGGTCGGCTATACGGTCATCCCGGCCATCCTGATCGGCCTGATCGATGTGCGCGAGGTCAAGACCTCGACCTACATCCCGTCGGTCGCGTTTCGCTACGGCGTGACCAAGCGGCTGGAAATCGAAGCCAAGGTGCCTTACGTGCATACATCGGGCCAGACCGTCAGCCGCGAGGTCTTCACCGGCACGGCCGTCGACCGCGTGTTCAATGCGAGCGGCAGCGGCATCGGCGACGTCGAGGCCACGGTGCGCTACCAGCTCAACTACGGCAACGAGAAGATCCCGTATTTCGTCGGCTGGCTGCGTTACAAGTCCGCGACCGGCAAGGACCCGTTCGAGGTCGTGACCGATTGCGTGACGCGCTGCGTGGGCAATGCCACCGGCACCGGCCTGCCCCTGGGGCTGCCTACCGGTACCGGCTTCCAGGCGATCCAGCCCGGCATCACCTGGCTGCTCCCGACCGACCCGGCGGTGTTCTTCGGCACCTTCAGCTACCTGCACAACTTCTCGCGAGACAACGTGAGCCGCACCGTGCTGAACGGCGAGAAGGAACCGCTGGGCAAGATCGCGCCGGGGGATATCTTCGAGTTCAGCTTCGGTATGGGCCTGTCTCTCAACGAGAAGGCGTCGTTCAGTATCGGCTATGACCAGGCCATCATCTGGCCGACCAAGCAGAACGGCCAGACCGTGCCAGGATCAGTGCGCGTCACGCAAGGCACCTTGCTGGTGGGCTATTCGTATCGCTTCAACAACCGCTATACGCTGAACCTGTCGGTTGGCGCGGGTCTGACTCGCGATACGCCAGACCTGCAAGTCAACATCCGCCTGCCGATCACTTTCTGAGGCGCAGGCGCCGCAATTTTCTCCCCTGGCCGCACGACGTGACGTGTGCCCCGCATGCGCGGGGCACACGTGCGCATCACATCCGCGCGCAGCGTGTGTGCGCGCCGAGAGTCGCCTTGCGCTTGCCCCGTGAACCGCGTACAAAGAAATAACCCCGCGCCGCCAGCGGTACATTCCTTACCCAGGTTCACCCACACCAGCGGCGCGGCCTGAAAAAGGAGAGAGACATGCGCAAACGCATCTTCTGGTTGTTGCCCGATCTGGCGAGCGCCCGCCGCACCATGGACGACCTGCTGCTCGCCCGCATCGAGAACCGCCACATTCACTTCGTGGCGCGCGACGGTGCCGACATGACGGGCCTGCACGAAGCCAACCTGTTCCAGACTTCCGACATCGTGCATGCCGCCGAGATGGGCTTGGTGGTGGGTGGCGGCGTCGGCGTCGTGGCGGGTGCCGTGGTGGCGATGTTCCCGATCGTCAGCGACACCCCGCAGTGGGGCCTGGTCGGCGTGCTGGCGGTGCTCGGCGCGGTATTCGGCGCATGGGCCGCGAGCATGATCGGCAGCTCGGCGCCCAACAGCCGGCTGCGCGCGTTCGAGAAGGACATCGAGGCCGGCAAGATCCTGCTGATGCTGGACGTGCCGCGCCGCCGTGTTGAGGAGATCGAAACGCTGCTGCAGAACGCCCATCCGGAAGCGCGCTTTGCCGGGCTGGATCCGGCTGTGCCGGCCTTCCCCTGATTCGCGTTGTCTCTGCTGTCCTGCATGTCTTTCCGCGCGCCCCTGCGGCGCGTTCTGACGCGCATCCTATAGCGCGCCCCTGCTCACACCGGAACCGTTAACGCGGTTCCGGGTGTGATGCTGCTGCAACAGTCCCCCGCACTCCGGTTTGCCCCAACGTTACGCATGCGGTAATTTGCGTGACGGCGCACTGCCTTGCATCGTGCGCCGCCACAGAACTATGAGATCAGCCCACGAGGGCGGAGGGGTCGAGACAATGAAGGCGAAATGGATCGCGTGCGGCATGCTGGCCGCCACGCTGGGATGGGCTGCGCAAACGGCGCTGGCGGAACCGGGCGTGACGCGCGCCACGATCCGCATCGGACAGTCCGCGGGCGTCACCGGCCCGGTGGCCGGGTCGGTCAAGGAGCAGATCGCGGGCGCACAGGTTTACCTGCGCACCGTCAACGCCAGCGGCGGCGTGGCCGGCAGGCGCATCGAACTGGTGACCTACGACGACGGCTTCGATGCCAAGCGCACGCCCGACAACGTGCGCAAGCTGATCGACGAAGACAAGGTGTTCGCCCTCTTCATGGTGCGCGGCACGCCGCAGAACGAGAGCATCCTGCCCATCATCGCCGAGCACAAGGTGCCGCTGGTGGCGCCGCTCACCGGGGCCATCACGCTGCACCGGCCGGTGAACCGCTACGTGTTCAATGTGCGCGCCAAGTACCAGGACGAGGTCGCGCGCGCGATCAACCATCTCGCCACGTCGGGCATGAGCCGCATCGGCATCTTCTACGCCAGCGACGGCTTCGGCAAGGACGTGCTCGAAGGCTTCAGCGGCGCGCTGCAGGCGCGCGGCATACAGCCGGCGGCCACTGCCAATTTTGCGCGGCCGATGGGCGACATCAGCCAGAGCGTGACCGCCATGCACAAGGCCAACCCGCAGGCGGTGCTGGTGATCGGCTCGGGCTCCGAGGCGGCGCGCATCATCCGTGAGCTGCGCCGTGCCGGCAGCGAGGCGCAGTTCGTCACGCTGTCCAACAACGCGGCCGACTCGTTTATCCGCGAGCTCGGCGACGATGCGCGCGGGCTGATCATCACGCAGGTGGTGCCGGGCACCAACTCCAGCCAGATGACGCTGGCCAGCGAATACCGCAGCCTGGCCAAGCAGCAGGGCGTGGAGCCGTCCAACGCCGGCATGGAGGGCTTTATGTCGGCCAAGGTGCTGGTCGAAGGCCTGCGCCGCGCCGGACCCGACCTGACGCGCGAGCGCCTGGTGACCGCGCTCGAAGGCATGCGCGACTACGACCTCGGCGGCATCCTGATCAGCTACAGCCCGACGCGCCACACCGGCTCGTCCTTCGTCGAGATGTCGATCGTCTCCTCCACCGGCAAGCTGATCCGCTGAAGCCGCAGGGCGATTGCAGGCAGGCCGGGCGGCGCTGCGCGGCCCGGCCTGCTGCGGTATATTCGCCCGCATGGCTACCCCTACCCCATCCCCCGATGCCGGCGCGCCTGATCGCGCCGGGCGTACCCAATTCTCGTTGCAGGGCCGCGTTGCGATGGTGACCGGCGGCGCGCAGGGCCTGGGCCTGGCGATCGCCGCCGGGCTGGCCGATGCCGGCGCGCATGTGCTGGTGGTGGCGCGCAATGCGCAGCGTGTGCAGGAAGCCGTCGCCATGCTGGCCGCGCGCGGCGGCAGTGCCGAGGCGCTGGTGCTCGACATCACCGACGAGGCCGCGGTCGCGGCCGCGTTCGAGCGCATCGATGCCGCGCATGGCCGGCTCGACATCCTGGTCAACAACGCCGGCGCGCGCAACCGCAGCACCATGGCCCAGCTCGACGCCGGCGACCTGCGCGCCATGCTCGAGACCAACCTGGTCGCGCCCTACGCACTATGCCGCCACGCCGCGCAGCGCATGCGCCGCGGACAGTACGGCCGCATCGTCAACGTCAGCTCGATCGCAGGCCAGGTGGCGCGCGCCGGCGACGTGCTCTATCCCGCCACCAAGGGCGGCCTGGATGCGCTCACGCGAGCGATGGCCGCCGACCTGGGCCGCTACGGCGTCACCGTCAACGCGATCGCGCCGGGCTACTTCGCCACCGAACCCAACCAGCCGATGGTCGACGATGAAAGCGTGGCGGAATGGCTGCGCCAGCGCACTTCGCTGGGCCGCTGGGGCCAGCCGGAAGAAGTGGCGGGTGCGGCGGTGTTCCTGGCGTCGCCGGCCGCGTCGTACATCACCGGCCATGTGCTGGCCGTCGACGGCGGCTACCTCGGGCACTTCTGAACCGCTGCCGGCAGGCAAAGCGTACCCAATTCTGCGTACCCGATGCGAGCGCCCGTCAGCGCCGCGCCGGCGCCTTGCCGCCGCGGTAGAACGCCTGCAGGCAGTCGATCATCGCGGCCGCGGCGGCGGAGTCGCCGCGGTCCTTCAGCCGCACCAGGCAGATATCGCGCACCAGTGACGGCAGCTGCAGCGGCCGGATCGCCAGCCCTTCGCGCCGGAACTGGAACAGCGCCAGCGACGGCACCGCGCTGACCCCCAGCCCCGCCTGCACCAGCGCCGCCACGGTGGCCAGGTGCTCCACCTCCATCACGCTGTTCAGCCGCAACGGATGCAGCGCCGCGTCCAGGTGCTGGCGCACGCTGGTCGTGCGCGACAGCTGGATAAAGGGCACGCCCGCCAGCGCCTGCGGCGCGATGCGGCGCTTGCGCGCGAGCGGATGGTCGGCCGGGCACACCAGGTGGAAGGTGTCGCGCACCAGCGGCTCCACGCGCAGGTCTTCGTCCTGAGCCGGCGCCGGCGTCAGCGCAAAGTCGGCGCGGCCCTGCCGTACCAGCTCGATGCAGCCGTCGGCCAGCTGGTCGAACAGCTCCAGCACGATGCCCGGATACTGCGCGCGGAACTGCGCCAGCAGTGGCGGCAGGTCGCCGCCGGCCAGCGACGGCAGCGCCGCGATCGACACGCGCCCCTTGCGCCGCTCGGCATGCGCACGCAGGTCTTCAAACGCGGTCTCGAAGTCGGCCAGCAGCCGGCGCGCGGTCTGCTCGAAACGCACCCCGTCGCTGCTCAGTTCCACGTGCCGCGTGGTGCGCTCGAACAGCCGGCTGCCGGCCTGCTCCTCCAGCGTCTGCACCAGCGCGCTGAACGCCGACTGCGACAGGTGGCAGGCGCGCGCCGCGCGGGTGAAGTTGCGATAGGTGGCCAGCGCCACAAACGCGCGCAGGTGCTTGACCGACAGGTTCATGTTGCGCAGATATATCCAGTATGTCGATAGATTAATCCAAATAATCCGTTTTTTGAATGGCTGGGCCGGGCCTAGAATGAGTTGGCCGGGGCGCGTTGCCTGCGCCGCCCGGCACCGATTCCCGATGTCCCCATTGTCCGAGACCATGACTGCTCCCTTGCTGATCGGCTCCGGCGCCGGCTTCTCCGGCGACCGCACCGATGCCGCGCTGCCGGTGGTACGCACCCTGATCGCCGCCGGCCAGCCCGCCGCGCTGATCTTCGAGACCCTGGCCGAGCGCACGCTGGCGCTGGCGCAGCTGGCCCGCCGCAACGATCCGGCGCACGGCTATGAGCCGCTGCTCGATGCGCTGCTGACGCCGGTGCTGGGCCTGTGCTTGCAGCACGGCATTCCCATCGTCGGCAACTTCGGCGCGGCCAACCCGCGCGCTGCGGCGCAGCGCGTGCTGCAGCTCGCCGCCGGACTGGGCCTGCCCGCGCCGCGCGTAGCGGTGGTGGAGGGGGACGATCTTTCGCACGAAGCCGGCCGCGCGCTGCTGCAAGGCATCCTGGGCGAGGCCTTCGACGCCGGGCGCTTTGTCTGCGCCAACGCCTATATCGGCGCACAGGGCATCGCCGCGGCGCTGGCCGACGGCGCGCAGGTGGTGGTGTGCGGCCGCGTGGCCGACCCGGCACTGGCCGTGGGGCCGGCAATGGCGCACTTCGGCTGGTCCTGGGAGGATTGGGACCGCCTGGCCGCCGCCACCATGGCCGGCCACTTGCTGGAATGCGGGGCCCAGGTCACCGGCGGCTACTTTGCCGATCCCGGCATGAAAGACGTGCCTGACGTGCATGCGGTGGGCTTCCCGATCGCGCAGCTCGACGCCGACGGCGGCATCGAGATCTTCAAGGCCGCCAATACCGGCGGCTGCGTCGACCTGCGCACGGTCAAGGAGCAGCTGCTGTACGAGGTGCATGACCCCTGCGCCTACCTGACCCCCGACGTGGTTGCCGATATCGGCGCCGTCACCGTGACGCAGCTCGGTCCCGATCGCGTGGCGGTGCGCAACGTGCGCGGCCATGCACGCCCGGCGCAGCTCAAGGCCAATGTGTTCAGCCACGGCGGTTGGCTCGCCGAGGGCGAGATTTCATACGCCGGCCCCAACGCCGCCGCGCGTGCGCGCCTGGCTGCCGACATCCTGCGCCGGCGCATGGCGCTGCTGGGGCACGATGTGCCGTTGCGCTTCGACCTGATCGGCGTGCTCAGCGTGCTGGCCGACGACGGCGGCGCCATGTTCGCGCAGCGCCAGCCGCACGAAGCCGAAGCGCAGGATGTGCGCCTGCGCGCCGCGGTGGCGCATGACGACCTTGCGGTGGCGCAGGCACTGCTGCGCGAAGTCAATGCGCTCTACACTTGCGGCCCGGCCGGCGGCGGCGGCGTGCGCACCGCACAGCGCGCGCGCCTGAACGCGGTGTCGTGCCTGGTGCCGCGTGACGCCGTGAGCGCCACGCACAGCTTTATCGCCTGAGGAGGGCCCACAGATGACCGCTACCGCCGCGCTCTACCAGTTTGCCCATGGCCGCACCGGCGACAAGGGCGACCGTTCCAACATCAGCGTGATCGCCTACGATGCGCGCGACTTCGACCACCTGGTGGCCCATGTCACCGAGGACGCCGTGCGCGGGCTGTTCCGCGAGCGCCAGCCCACCGCCGTCACGCGCTACCTGGTGCCGTCGCTGCAGGCGATGAACTTCGTCATCGACGGCGTGCTCGATGGCGGCGTCAACGATGCGCTGAACCTCGACACGCACGGCAAGGCGCTGTCGTTCCGCCTGCTGCAACTGCAGATACCGCTGCCGCCCCGGCTGGCGACAGACGCCGCGGGCAACGACTGAACCCATTGCTTCGCCAACGACAACGATTTCGACAGGAGACAACGATGCACCGATTCCTTAAACCACTGGCCGCCGCCGCGCTGTGCGCGCTGATCCTGCCCGCCGGGCAGGCCTGGGCCGAGTTCCCGGACAAGCCGATCCGATTTGTGGTGCCGTTTGCCGCCGGCAGCGCCACCGACCAGCTCGCGCGCGCCATCGGCCAGGCCATCACCGTGGACAGCAAGGCCACCGTGGTGGTCGACAACAAGCCGGGCGCCAACGGCTTTATCGCCGCGTCCGACGTAGCCAAGGCCGCGCCCGACGGCTACACGGTGCTGATCAGCACCAACACCACGCACGCCGCCAACGAGCACCTGTTCAAGAAGCTGCCGTACGACCCGGTCAAGGACTTCACGCCGGTCACCGCGCTCGGCCGTGGCGGCCAGATCATGGTGGTCAATCCGCAGGTGCCGGCCAAGACCGTGGGCGAGTTCATCGCGCTGGCCAAAAAGCAGCCTGGCAAGCTCAGCTTCGGCAGCGGCAGCTCGTCGTCGCGCATTGCCGGCGAACTGTTCCAGCAGATGGCGCACGTAGAGCTGCTGCACGTGCCGTACAAGAGCAACCCGCTGGCGATCACCGACCTGCTCGGCAACCAGATCCAGATGATGATCACCGACACCGCCACCGGGCTGCCGCAGGTCAAGAGCGGCAAGCTGCGTGCGCTGGGCGTGTCGGGCAAGGCGCGTTCGCCGCTGGCGCCGGACGTGCCGACCATCGACGAAGCCGGCGTCAAGGGCTATGAAATGAGCTACTGGTTCGCCGCCTATGCGCCGGCCGGCACGCCGCAGCCTGTGGTGGCCAGGCTCAACGCGATGATGGTCAAGGCCGCGCGCAGCGATACCGCGGCCAACTTCTACCAGTCGACCGGCACCGAAGTGTTTACCAGCACGCCTGCCGAGCTGGCGAAGTTCCAGCAGCAGGAGTCGGGCAAGTGGGGCCGCATCATCAAGGCGGCGAATATCCAGCCGGAGTGAACACGGGCCAAAGCAAGCTCGCATGCATGGAAAACGGGGCCACATGGCCCCGTTTTTTACGCAGAAGTAGGTACGCTTTGGCTCTCCAACCCTGTTCGCGCGGGCCGGATAAGATACGTGCTGGCCGTGCGCATACGGCATCGCTGCACCGCGCGCCTCGCGGCATTGGCCGTCTCCTCGACAACACCAACCAGAACAGGAACAGGATATGAAGCTGCAGTCTGTCGTGCGCCATGCACCCTCCCGGCCGACGAAGCGCCGCTTGCAAGTGGCCGTGCTGGGCGCCGCAATCGCCGTGGCCATGGGTGCCACCATGCTGCCTGCCGGCGTCGCCAGCGCCCAGACCGCGCCGCCCGCACAGCAGAAAACCCAGGTGCCGGGCTACTACCGCATGATGATCGGCCAGCTTGAAGTCACCGCGCTCTACGACGGCTACATCGACCTGGACCCGAAGATCCTCAAGTACACCAGCGCGCGCGAGGTGCAGAGCCTGCTCGCGCGGATGTTCGTGGAATCGACGCACGGCATGCAGACCGCGGTCAATGCGTACCTGATCAACACCGGCCGCAACCTGGTGCTGGTCGATACCGGCGCGGCCAGCTGCTTCGGACCAACGCTGGGCCGCATCGGCGACAACCTGCGCGCCGCGGGCTATGCGCCGGAGCAGGTCGACACCGTGCTGCTGACCCACCTGCATGGCGACCACGCCTGCGGACTGGCCGCCAACGGCCGGCCGGTGTTCCCCAACGCCACGGTATACGTGGACAAGGCCGATGCCGATTACTGGCTGAACGAGGCCACCGCCGCGGCCGCGCCGAAGGAAGCGCAGGGCCTGTTCGCGATGGCGCGTGCGGCAGTCGCGCCGTACCAGGCGGCGAATCGCTTCCGCACCTTCAACGGTGGCGCGGGCGCCGAGCCGATCCCGGGCGTGCGCGCGATACCGGCCTATGGCCATACGCCGGGCCACAGCGGCTATGTTTTCACCTCCGGCAAGGACAGCCTGCTGCTGTGGGGCGACATCATCCACAGCCATGCCGTGCAATTCCGGCGCCCGCAGGTGGCCATAGAATTCGACACGGACAGCCAGGCAGCGGTGATCACGCGCAAGCGCATCCTGGCCGATGCGGCCAGGAACCGGCTGTGGGTGGGCGGCGCGCACCTGCCGTTCCCGGGCCTGGGCCATGTGCGCAATGACGCCGCCGGCTACACCTGGGTGCCGGCGGAGTACGGCCCGATCCGCACGGATCGCTAGCGCTCGCTGCAGCAGCCGCTATCCGGGGCGGCTTTATTCTTGCGGTCGGGGTGCGCGCGCAGGCGAGGCGCTTTTCGCCTAGAGTCATCCCAGCGGCCCCGTATGACGCACGTGGCCGGGTTTCCTTGCCCACGGTCGGAGGATTCGCCATGAACGCCAACGCATCCCGCTTCGATCCCGTCCGACGCCGCTGGCTAGGTGCCGCGCTCCTTGTCCTGGCCGCGCCCCTGCCGCGTGCCGTGCGCGCCCAGAGCACCCAGGCCACCAGCCGCGAGGCTGCTGCAGCGCAGCGCATCGGCGTGATCGGCGCGGGCCGCATTGGCGGCACCATCGGCGGGCTGTGGGTCAAGGCCGGGCATCCGGTCCTGTTCTCGTCGCGGCACCCGGAGGCACTCAAGCCGCTGGTGGAAGAACTGGGTCCGCTCGCGCGCGCGGGCACGGTGGCCGAGGCCATCGCGTTTTCCGACGTGCTGTTCCTGGCCACCCCCTACGGCGCGCTGCCGCAGCTCAGCCGCGACCATGCCGATGCCTGGAAAGGCAAGATCGTGCTCGATGCCACCAACGCCTACGAGCACCGCGATGGCCCGATCACCGAGGAGGCGAAGCGCGACGGCATCGGTCTCACCACCGCGCGTTACCTGCGCGGCGCGCGCGTGGTGCGGGCCTTCAACTTCATGGGAGCGGCTCAGTTTGCCAGCGAGCACCACCGGCCGGGCGGGCTGGTGGCGGTGCCGATCGCGGGCGACGACAAGGCCGCGCTCGACATGGCCGCGCAGCTGGTGCGCGATGCGGGATTCGATCCGGTGGTGGTGGGGCCGCTGGCGAGCGCCGACCGCTTTGCCCCGGGTGGGCCGCTGTTCCGGCAGGTCGGCACGGCCGAGGAGTTCCGGCGCAAGATGGGCGGGCGCTGACGGTCCGCCGGTGTGGGGCGCTCAGGGCCCCTCAGGGCCGGCGCCGCTCCATTGCGACCATCGACGGCGTGAAGCCGAGCTGGCCGAAGAACGCGGCTTCGGAGGAGCGCGCGGCGCGCAGCATCCAGGTAATGTCGGGGTCGTTGCCCATGACGTGCCGTACCAGGGCGCGGCCGATGCCGCGCCGGCGGTGGCTGGGCGCCACGGCTACCATCGACAGGAAGCCGTCGGAGACGTCGTCGCACAGCGCGCGGGCGAAGCCGACGACCTCGCCCTTCTCCACCGCCACGGCCACGCGCTGCGAATTGGCGATCAGGCGCGCGAACTTGTCCGGGCCGCCCACCCGTTGAGCCCAGCCATTGGCGATCAGTAGTTGTCTGGCTGCCTCGATGTCCTCGGGCAACAGGTTACGGATTTCCATTGGCGGCTCTCCCAGTAAAGCATGTACGGCCCCTCGCCGCCCCTTGCCACCAGGGGCGCCGCGAGTCGAGAACGGCACGGGAACCCGTGCCGCACAATTGGCGGAGTGTAGCGAGCGGGCGCGGGCGCGTCAATTTGGCCTGTGGCAGGGTCGGACGCTCCTCCCGCCCGCGCTGCGGCGCGGTATCATGGCCTCCATGAACGCCCCCGTCTTCTCCTCCGCCCATCCGGCCGACCAGTTGGCCGAGTTCGCCGACGCCGACGCCGCGCTGGCGCGCATCCGTGAAATCTACGAGGCCTCGGTCGGGGCCGTGCGCGCGCGCTTCGAAGCGTTCGCCAACGGCAAGCCGCTGCCCTCGGCCGCGCACGCGTGCTATCCGTACCTGGGCATCTCGGTCAATATCGAGACCATGGTCACCGACAGCCGCCCGTCATGGGGCACGGTGGCCTACCCTGGCGTCTACGGCACCACCGTCACCCGCCCCGACCTGCTGGCGGACTACTACCGCGACCAGATCGAGCGCCTGATGCGCTATCACCGCGTGCCGGTGGTGGTGGGGCTGAGCCGGCGGCCGATCCCGCTGCCGTTTGTGATCGAGGCGTCGACCACCGACATCAGCTACACCCAGGCGCGCGAGCTCGAAGCCTCGTTCGTGCTGCCCGAACTGAGCCGTATCGACGACGGCATCGCCAACGGCACCTATGAGCCGATCCCGGGCGAGGCCTGGCCGCTGTCGCTGTTCCCCGCCGAGCGCGTGGACCTGGCGCTGCAGCGGCTGTACCACTACACCGGCACCGCGCCGCAGCATTTCCAGCGCTTCGTGCTGTTCACCAACTACCAGCGCTACGTCGACGAGTTCGTCGCGCTCGGGCGCGGGCTGATGGCCAGCAGCGACGGCGGCGGCTACACCCGCTTTGTCGAGCCCGGCGACGTGCTGCAGGAACTGGGCGGCGTCGAGCCCGACGACGCCACGCGCCCGCGCGCGCTGCCGCAGATGCCGGCCTACCACCTGGTGCGCGAAGACAAGCTGGGCGTGACGCTGGTCAATATCGGCGTGGGCCCGTCCAACGCCAAGACCATGACCGACCACCTGGCCGTGCTGCGCCCGCACTGCTGGCTGATGGTGGGCCACTGCGGCGGCCTGCGCCGCTCGCAGCAGCTCGGCGACTACGTACTGGCGCACGCCTATGTGCGCGACGACCATGTGCTCGACCACGACCTGCCGCCGTGGGTGCCGGTGCCGCCGATCGCCGAGATCCAGGTGGCGCTGCAGGAAGCGGTGGCGCGCGTGACCGGCCTGTCGGGCAACGAGATGAAGACCCGCATGCGCACCGGCACCGTGGTCTCCACCGACGACCGCAACTGGGAGCTCAAATCCAAATCGCTGTACGCGCGCTTCAACCAGTCGCGCGCGATCGCCATCGACATGGAAAGCGCGGCGGTGGCGGCCAACGGCTTCCGGCTGCGCGTGCCCTACGGCACGCTGTTGTGCGTCTCGGACAAGCCGCTGCACGGCGAGCTGAAGCTGCGCGGCATGGCCAATGCCTTCTACCGCCAGCGCGTGAGCCAGCATATGACCATCGGCCTGGAAGCGATCCGCATCCTGCGCGAGAACGGTGTCGAGCAGCTGCACTCGCGCAAGCTACGCAGCTTTGACGAGCCGGCGTTCCGGTAGGCCAGCGGAAGTTTCTGTCCGGAGCAAAAAGGCCGGTGCCCGATTGGCGCCGGCCTTTTGCATGGGACTTCAGGATCAGAAGCGGTAGCCCACGCCCATGCTGAACAGCCACGGGTCCAGGCTCACCTTGGACACCTTGACGTCGCCTGCCTTGACGTCGCTCGACAGCCAGATCTTCTTGATGTCGGCGTTCAGGAACCAGTTCTTGGTCAGCTTGTAGTCCATGCCGATCTGCAGCGCCGGGCCCACGCTCCAGCTGTCGAGCTGCAGCGAGTTGTTGGCGATGTTCTCGCCCCAGATGCGGGTGAAGTTCAGGCCGGCGCCGATATACGGACGGAAGGTGCCGTTGGGGATGAAGTGGTACTGCACCAGCAGCGTCGGTGGCAGGTGCCTGAAGGTGCCGACCTTGTTGCCGTCGAGGTAGACGTCCTGCTTCTGCGGCACGGTCAGCACCAGCTCGGCGGCGATGTTGGGTGTGAAGAAGTAGGTGACGTCGAACTCGGGAATCCACTTGTTGTTGACCGTGATGCGGTCCGACGCGCCCACGCCGCCCACGGGATCGGAGCTGTTGGCCATGTCGAGGTAGGTGCCGCGCAGACGCACCATCCAGTTGCCCTGGGCTTCGTCGCCGGCGGCGATGGCCGGCGTGGCGAAGGCGCCAAGCGCGGCGCAGGCGGCGATGGCGGAGCAGGTGACCCGGGTGCGGAGAGAGAGCTTCTTCATGATGTTTCTGACTTGGTCTGGTAAGTAATCGGGGCCCAGTTTGGCCGACGGGCCCTGGGCGGACCTTGATGCAGAACAAGTCACCCGGAAGGGGCGGCGCGGCGTCGCGATGGCGCCACAGTGCGCGCACAGCCGGTAATACCGCCGCCGTGGCGCTTCTAAACACATGCGGAATTATTCGTGGCGCCGCGCGGCGCGGGCCCTTACGCTGTGCAGGAGATCAGCGCCCGCGTGCATGCAGCAAGCGGCGGGCGCGCTGGCACCGGGCATGTCGTGGGCGTCCGCAAGGGCGTCTTTCCGGGTGTGCCCCGTGGGGGCGGGGCACACCGGCTTTCTTGCGGCGGTGCCTGGCGTCAGGCCCCGACAGCCTCGTCTGCCGGCGCGGGCTGCTGCCCTTGTGCCGCGCCAAAGCCCGCCTGCAAATGGCGGTTCACGCCCGAGATCACCGCGCGCGGCGAGGCCGTTACCAGGTTGGCGTCGATGCCGGCCCCAAAGCCCGTTGGCGAATCGCCCAGGCGCACTTCCACATAGCAGGCCGCGCGCGCGTCGGCGCCCGCCGTGATCGCATGCTCGTGACTGGAGCGCGCCCGCTCGCACGTTTGGCGGTGGCCCCTGCGCTGAAAGTATGAGACCGGCGCGTTCGGTGCGCTGCCGCTCAGTCGTCTGGCCGGTACAGCGCTCGCACCTTTGCGCCTAGGCTGGTAGCGCGGGAAAAAAACACACGACTGGGGGGAACATCATGAGATTGAGAACGTGGGCATCCTGGCTGGCAGGCACTGCCATGACATGTCTTCTGGCGGCTTGCGGTGGTGGCGGCGGTTCGAGTGCGCCCACCACGCCTAACACCGGCGGTACCACGCCGCTGACCTACACCATGACAATGAGCGTGAGCTCCGGCGAGGTCGGCGTGGGCCGCACGCTCACTATCAGCGCGCTGGCGGTGGACAGCAACGGCGTCGACGTGACCGGCAATACCACCTTCACCTGGACCAGCACTGACAATGCTGTTGCCTCCGTCGAGGCAAGCGCAGCCACCCCTGGCAGCGCCGTGGTCCGTGGCGTTGCCATCGGCACGACCACCGTGCAGGTGGTGGCGACCGTGCGCAACGCAGACAACACCACGGTGCAGGTACCCCCGCAATCCGCCACCATCACGGTGGTGCCGGCATCGGCGCTGACCTACAGCCTGTCAATCCCGAATCCCAACCTGTCGATGAGCGACGGGCAGGTGCTGCCGGTCCAGGTATCGCTGATCGACAGCAACGGCACCGACGTGTCGGCGAGCGTCAACAGCTGGGCATGGGCCAGCAGCGCCACCGCGGTCCAGGTCACGGGCAACCAGAACAGCGCGACGCTGCGGGCCAGCAACAGCTCGACCACCGCGGCGGCCACGGCCAATGTCACGGTGTCGGTCACGGCGCCCGATGGCCACGCGCTCGGCGGGCTGATCGCGGTGACGGTGCAGAAGAACGGTACGGCCACATATCGCGTGGTGACCACGCAGTACGGCCAGCCCGTGGACGCGCTGCAGGTATTCAACGACCGCCCGGCAACCTTCACCTCGCGCGTGTTGCGCAATGACGGCCAGGACGTGACGGCGGATTTCGATGGCACCTGGACCTACACTGCCACGTCGCCCACGCTGTCCACCTCGGAAGCGGCCGGCACGCATGACGCCACGGTCAGCACCAGCCTGGCCAAGGACACCGGCCCGGTCCAGAGCACGCTGACGGTGACCGCGGTGAGTACCAAGCTGGCCGCACGCCCGAGCGCCGGCCTGTCGGTGACCGAGCATCCCTTGTGGGCGCTGGTCGGCGACAACCAGCAGCCGATGACGCTGCTGCTGATGCCGCCGATGAACATCCCGGTAACGGCACGCATGAAGAACCTTGGCAACGATGCGCAGTACACCGCGTGCGCCAACTGGACGTGGGCCAGCACTGGTCCGGTACAGCTGAGCCCGGGCTTCACGCCGAACCAGAACAACGTCAGCGGCACGGCGCCCGGCGACTTCACCATCACGGTGACCTGCACCGCGGTGGCTGACAATACGTCGCTGAAGCTCGTCTACTTCGGCACCGTCAAGTAAGCGACAGGTTTCCCGTGCCATGTGGAACGCCCTCCAGCCGGAGGGCGTTTGTATTTTGGGCGGAGACTCCCACTGCGCTGCTTTGCGCCCCTCTCCCGCAAGAGGGCAGGCGCCTGGCAAGCATGGATGCGCCCACTTCCCTTGGGCGGCTTAAGGCAAAGCGTACCCATTTCTGCGTGGTCCCACGAAGCGCATTTTCGATGCCGACGGAGCCCGGTGCAACGCTGAAGACAAGGCATGTGCCGACCTTTGCCGGACCCTGAAATCGCGCGAATCCACGTGCCCGACATACCAGGCGTACCCATTTCTGCGTGCCCCCGCGCAAGCGTTCCCAGACCGATTTGATGGCCACCGTGCTGCGCCCAGACGAGCGCAAACCGCCGCTTCCGCCTGGTGCGGAAGCAGCGGGCGTACCCGATTCTGCGTGAAAGTTCTGGAGGGAAAAAGCGCGCGGCTCAGCGCTTGCGCACGAAGCGCACCACCTGCCCGGCAGGCTTGCCCGGCTGCGCCTCGGAGGTATTCGCGGTATTGGACCCGCAGGTATTGCAGCCGCCATCGTCACAGCCGCTGGCGCAACCCGCGGCCGCCTGCGGCGCCAGCCAGCGCACCAGCCTGCCGCGCAGGCCGGTGGCGGCAGCCCCGCCCAGGCGCGCCGCCAGCGCCGCCTTGACGCGCTCGCGTGTGCGCGGCGCATAGCGCGCGAGCACCGATACTGCGCACGCCAGCACGATCAGCGGGACCAGCAGCGTTTCGATGGCGTGGTAGAGGCTCATGGCAGCAAATACAGACGTCGCCGCGTCAGCTGAACAGCAGCGCGATGCGGTAGGTCAGGAACGACGCCAGGTAGGCCAGCCCGGTCAGGTACGCGGCCGATACCGCCATCACCTTCCACGAGTTGGTCTCGCGCCGGATCACGGCCAGCGTGGAAATGCATTGCGGCGCGAACACGTACCAGGCCAGCAGCGACAGCGCGGTGGCCAGCGACCACTGCGCCGCGATCATCGGCGCCAGCTGCGTGGCGACCGTGTCCTCGCTGCCGGACAGTGCGTAAACCGTGGCCAGCGCACCGACCGCGACCTCGCGCGCGGCCAGGCCCGGCACCAGCGCGATGCAGATCTGCCAGTTGAAGCCCACCGGCGCGAACACCTTCTGCAGCGCATGGCCGATCATGCCGGCAAAACTGTAGTCGATGGCCGGCCCGGTCGCGCCTGCGGGGGGTGCCGGGAAGGTCGACAGGAACCACAGCAGCACGGTCAGCGCCAGGATCACCTTGCCCACCCGCGACAGGAAGATTCGGGCACGCTCCCACAGGCCGATCAGCACGTCGCGCGGATTGGGAATGCGGTACGACGGCAGCTCCATCAGCAGCGGGTGGTCGGTGCGGTCGCGGCGGAAGAACTTGAGCGCGTAGGCCACCACCAGCGCGCTGACGATGCCCGCCACATACAGCGCGAACAGCACCAGCCCCTGCAGGTTGAACAGGCCCAGCACGGTGCGCTCGGGGATGAAGGCGCCGATCAGCAGCGCATACACCGGCAGCCGCGCCGAGCACGTCATCAGCGGCGCCACCAGGATGGTGGTGAGCCGGTCGCGCGGATCCTGGATCGTGCGCGTGGCCATGATGCCGGGGATGGCGCAGGCAAAGCTCGACAGCAGCGGGATGAACGAGCGTCCCGACAGCCCCGCGCCCATCATCAGCCGGTCCAGCAGGAAAGCCGCACGTGGCAGATAGCCGGATTCTTCCAGTGTCAGGATGAACAGGAACAGGATCAGGATCTGCGGCAGGAACACCACCACGCTGCCCAGGCCCGCCACCAGGCCGTCGACCAGCAGGCTTTTGAGCATGCCGTCGGGCAGCCAGGTGCCGAGCAGTTCGCCGGCCCAGTGCACGCCGCCCTCGATGCCATCCATCAGTGGTTCGGCCCAGGAGAACACCGCCTGGAACATCAGGAACAGCAGCACCGCCAGCAGCAGCAGGCCGAACAACGGGTGCAGCACGATGCGGTCAAGCCGGTCGTCCAGCGCGGCCGTGCGCGCCGGCATGCTGACCGCGGCGGCGAGCAGCCGGTTGACCTCGGCGTGTACATCGAAGTCGCTGGCCGGCTCCGGTCCGGCCGACGGGGCCGGCGGCAGCGTGTCGTCGAGCAGCCTGACCAGCGCCGCGGCGCCGTCGCGCTTGACCGCCACGGTACTCACCACCGGTACGCCGAGCGCCGCCGACAGCTTGTCCCGGTCGATCCGGATGCCGCGCCGCGCGGCCGCGTCGCTCATATTGAGCACCACCACCATGGGCAGGCCCAGGCGGCGCAGTTCCAGCACGAAGCGCAGGTGCAGGCGCAGGTTGGTCGCATCGACCACCGAGACCAGCAGGTCCGGGCGCTGCTCGCCCGGGCGCACGCCCAGGCAGACGTCGCGCGTGATCGCTTCATCCAGGCTGGCCGCGTGCAGGCTGTATGCGCCAGGCAGGTCCAGGATACGCACCTGGCGCCCCGCCGGCGACGCGAAGTAGCCTTCCTTGCGCTCGACTGTCACGCCGGCGTAGTTGGCCACCTTCTGGCGGCTGCCGGTCAGGCGGTTGAACAGCGCGGTCTTGCCGCAATTGGGGTTGCCGACCAGCGCGATGCGCAGGGCAGAAGTAGGGGGAGCTGCTGCAGACATATTCCGGGGGAGGATCAGGCGGTCCGTTTGGCCGTCGTGGTGCCGGCCTTGTTGTCGGCCTGATTGTCCGCCTGCGTGGCGGGAGCGATGCTGGTGACCGAGGCGCTGGCAATCTCTACGCCGATACGCGCCGCTTCGGAGCGGCGCAGCGCAAAGCGGGTGAAGCCCACCTGCGCGACCAGCGGATCCATGCCGAAGGGGCCATAGGCGATGATCTGCACCGCTTCGCCGGGCACGAAGCCCAGCTCCCGCAGGCGGCGCGCGACCGGATCCCCGGGCGTGGCGTCGTCCACCGATTGCACAACGGCGGGCGTGCGCCGTGGAAGTTCAGACAACCGCATCATGCTTCCAGTCCGTTGGCGCGGCCTGCCGCCAGGGGGCCGCCATGCGGCCGGCAGGACCCCGCCGGGGTACGTAAATGAAAATCGTTTTCATTGTATCGTAAATGAGGCGCGGCGATGCCCCACAGGTGGCGGGCACGCGGCAGGAGGCGAATGATAACCGCTCCGGATCGAGCTGTCGGTACGGTGCAGCGCGGGAACAGGCACCGCTGACTTCAGCAGCTGGCAGCGAATTTCGGCTGTGCGAAGCCGAATGCAGCCTGCTTCATGTAAATGCGTTCAATTACTACATTTGCGTTATTGGATGCGGTAAGCCTGCGGCGTTAAGCTGCACGCACGCTGAACACCCCGTTCCACGCGTACTTCACAAGCCATCGGCCCTTGAGCCGGTGGCTTTTCTTTACGCTTGCACCTGGCTGCCGGCCTGTGTTGCATGGCCTGCCTCAGCACGGACCATGGCGACGAAGTTATCGCGCGCAGGATGGTCCGGGGCCGTCTTCCACACGCAATAGACTTCCGAGCGCACCCCGGTGCCCGCCAACGGCCGGAATGCCGCGCCGGCCATGCCCGAGCGCGCCAGCGCTGCTGGCACCACCGCCACCCCCATCCCCTGCGACACCAGCGACACCACTGACAGCCAGTGCCGCACCTCATGCCGGATCTGCGGATAAAAGCCTTGCGACGCGCACATGTCGAAGATACGGCTGTAGTAATCCGGCGACGCCTGGCGCGAGAACAGCACGAACGCCTCGCTGCGCAGTTCGCTCAGCGGCAGCTCGGTGCGTGCCGCCAGCGCATGGTCCGCCGGCAGGCAGCAGACGAATGGTTCGCTGTGAACCAGCGTCGCCTGCAGCGCGTCCGGCACGCGTCCGGTGTGGATAAAGGCGGCGTCGAGCTCGTCGTGCAGCAGCGCGTCGATCTGTTCCTGCGAGTTGAGCTCGGTCAGCGCCACCTGGATGCCGGGATAGGCCGCCTCGAAGTCGCGCAGGTACTGCGGCAGCCCCCGGTACAGCATCGACCCGACAAAGCCCACCCGCAGCCGCCCGACCGCGCCGGCCTCGATCTCCCGCGCCAGCGCGCGCGCGGCCTCGGCCTGCGCCAGCAGCGCCGTGGCCGACTCGCGGAACGCCCGTCCGGCCGCGGTCAGCCGCACACCGCGGCTGTCGCGGTCGAACAGCCGCGCCCCGACCGACGCCTCCAGCTGCTGGATATTGAGCGACAGCGGCGGCTGTGAAATGGCCAGCCGGCGCGCGGCCCGGCCGAAATGCAGTTCCTCGGCCAGCACGAGGAAGTAGCGCAGGTGGCGGAATTCCATGGCGATACAAAAATTATATGGATCAAGCCAATTTTAGAATTAGACGCAAATGCTTGGGGTTTTAATAATTAAGGCCAAAGGGTCTGTGGTACCGACCCGCCCCAACCAGGAGACCTGCCATGCCGACCAGCGCCGTGCGCGATACCGCACCCCAAGCACAACCCGCCGCGCCCGGCGCCGCCCATCCGGTCCCGGATCGCCAGGGCGGCAGCCTGTTCACCGCCGATCCCGAGTTGCGCGCACTGCTGCCGCTGTACCTGCCGGCGGATCTGTTCAACCACCTGCTGCCGCACCTGGAGCGCATGGGTGCGCTGGCCGGCGGCGTACTCGACGAACTGGCCGGCGTGGCCGACCACAACCCGCCCACGCTGAGCCACCGCACTCGCGCCGGCCTGGACGCGCAGCGCATCGACAAGCATCCGGCCTATGTGGAGTTGGAGCGCGTCGCCTTTGCCGAATTCGGCCTGGCGGCGGCCTCCCACCGTGGCGGCGTGCTCGGCTGGGACAAGCCGATGCCGCCAGCGGCAAAGTACGCACTCACGTATTTGTTCGTTCAGGCCGAGTTCGGCCTGTGCTGCCCGCTGTCGATGACCGACTCGCTGACGCGTACGCTGCGCAAGTTCGGCGATCCGGCGCTGGTCGAACGCTTCCTGCCCAACCTGACCACGCAGGTATTCGAAGACCTCTACCAGGGCGCGATGTTCATGACCGAGCAGGGCGCCGGCTCCGACGTGGCCGCCACCGCCACCCGCGCGGTGCGCGACGCCGGCGCCGGGGGTGGCTGGCGCCTGTCCGGAGACAAGTGGTTCTGCTCCAACCCCGATGCCGCGCTGGCCATGGTGCTGGCGCGCGTGGAGGATGAAGCGGGCAACGCCGTGCCCGGCATCAAGGGTGTGTCGCTGTTCCTGCTGCCGCGCAAGCTGGCCGACGGCAGCGACAACCACTACCGCATCATCCGCCTGAAGCACAAGCTCGGCACGCGCTCGATGGCCAGCGGCGAAATCCGGCTCGAAGGCGCGCATGCGTACCTGGTGGGCGAACTGGGCCGCGGCTTCGTGCAGATGGCAGACATGATCAACAACTCGCGCCTGTCCAACGGCGTGCGCGCCGCCGGCCTGATGCGCCGCGCGCTGACCGAGGGCCTGTTTATCGCGCGTGAGCGCCAGGCCTTCGGCAAGCGCCTGCAGGACATGCCGCTGATGCGCCGCCAGCTGCTCAAGCTGACGCTGCCCACCGAGCAGGCGCGCACCATGGTGTTCCAGACCGCCGAGGCGCTGCGCCGGGCGGACGCGGGCGAGGCCGATGCCTACCCGCTGATGCGTATCCTCACGCCGCTGATCAAGTTCCGCGCCTGCCGCGACGCGCGCAAGGTCACCGGCGACGCCATGGAGATCCGCGGCGGCTGCGGCTATATCGAGGAATGGAGCGATCCGCGCCTGGTGCGCGACGCCCACCTGGGCTCGATCTGGGAAGGCACCAGCAATATCGTCGCGCTCGACGTGCTGCGCGCGATCCGGCGCGAAGGCGCCTTGCCCGTACTGCAGGCGCACCTGGCCGGGCTGCTGGCCGATACGCCGATGCATGCGGACGCGCGTGCTGCGTTCGAAGGCGCCATCGCCGCCGCTGCGAAGCTCGCTGCGCAAGCCGCCGCGGCCGGTGCAGACGGCGACCTGCTGGCGCGCCAGGCGGCCTCGGCTCTGTACCACGTTACCAGCGCCGTGGCGATGGCCTGGGAAGCCGGCCGCATCGGCTCGGTACGGCGCATGCGGCTGGCGCAACTGGTGTTGCGTCACCGCGTGCTGCCGCAGGACCCGCTCGCCGCGCAGGCCGAGCCCGAGTGGCTGGCCGACACCGTGGCGCCGCCCGCCGACGGCGTGGTGCGCGCCACTTGCGCCGTCGATGAGGTCAACGTGTTCTGACGACAAGTCCTCGACCGCTTGTTTGCTCCCCTCTCCCGCCTGCGGGAGAGGGGCCGGGGGAGAGGGCAGGCGCCTCCGGTTGCGTGGCCCCTTGCTAAACCATCCTTCTCTCCAGATCCCCCGCACCACCATCCCGCCCCCGCGGGAGACGTCCTACACCAGGAGACAACGCCATGAAACTCTGGCACCGCGTAGCGGCCCTCGCCGCCTGCGCCCTCTGCATCGCCCCCGCCTTCGCCCAGAAGGACTTCCCGAGCAAGCCGATCATGATGGTCGTCACCTACCCGCCCGGCGGCCCCACCGATGCGATGGCGCGCACGCTCGCCGCCGCGCTCAAGACCAGCCTGGGGCAGCCCGTGGTGGTGGAGAACCGCGCCGGCGCCGGCGGCAACATCGGCGCGGAGGTGGTGGCGCGCGCCGAACCCGACGGCTACACGCTGATGTTCGGCACCTCCGCACCGCTGGCGATCAACGTAAGCCTGTACCGCAAGATCAACTACGACCCGGTCAAGAGCTTTGCCCCGGTGATCCAGATCGGCCAGTTGCCCAATGTGCTGGTGGTCAACCCCTCCGTTCCGGCGAAGAACGTCACCGAACTGATCGCCTACGGAAAGGCGCATCCGGGCAAGCTGACCTATGCCTCGTCCGGCAACGGCGCGTCGTCGCACCTGGCCGGCGTGCTGTTCAACAACGTCACCGGCACCGACTTCCAGCACATCCCGTACAAGGGCACCGGCCCCGCGCTGAATGACCTGCTGGGCGGCCAGGTCAGCATGACCTTCACCGACGTGCTGACCGCGATGCCGTTCATCAAGAGCGGCAAGGTGCGCGCGCTGGGCGTCACCACCAAGGCGCGCTCGCAGGCACTGCCCGATGTGCCAACCGTGGCCGAGCAGGGCGTGCCCGGGTTTGATGTCTCGGTGTTCTTTGGCGTGGTCGCGCCAGCCGGCACGCCGCCGGAAGTGATCGGCAAGCTCAACCGCGCCTTTGCCGATGCGCTCAAACAGCCCGAGGTGCGCAAGACCCTGCAGGCGCAGGGCCTGGAGTTCGCGCCCTCGACCACGCCCGAGCAGCTCGGTGGTTTCGTCAAGGCCGAGGTCGGCAAGTGGCGCGCCGTGGTGCAGAAGTCGGGCGCGCAGCTCGATTAAGCGAAGAGGTACCCAGCCATGAATCCATCCACTCCCGGCGCGCTTGCCGGCATCCGCGTGATTGACCTGTCGCGCATTTTGGGCGGCCCATACTGTGGCCAGATCCTTGGCGATCACGGCGCCGACGTGCTCAAGATCGAACCGCCGCAGGGCGACGACACCCGCACCTGGGGGCCCCCGTTCAAGGACGGCGTCGCGTCGTACTACTTCGGCCTGAACCGCAACAAGCGCGTGATGCGGCTGGACCTGACCACGGAATCCGGTCGCGAGATTTTGCTGGCTCTGCTGGCCGATGCCGACGTGCTGGTCGAGAACTTCAAGACCGGCACGATGGAGAGGTGGGGGCTGGGCTATGACGCGCTGTCGGCCCGTTTTCCGCGGCTGGTGCATTGCCGCGTGTCGGGCTTCGGCGCCGATGGTCCGCTGGGTGGTCTGCCCGGCTATGACGCCGCGATCCAGGCGCTGTCCGGCATCATGAGCATCAACGGCGAAGCCGATGGCGATCCGCTGCGCGTGGGTTTGCCGGTGGTGGACATGGTGACCGGCCTCAACGCGGCGATCGGCGTGCTGCTGGCGCTGCAGGAACGCGCGCGCAGCGGGCGCGGGCAGTTTGTCGAGGCGGCGCTCTATGACTCAGGGTTGTCGCTGCTGCATCCGCATGCGGCCAACTGGTTCATGAGCGGCAAGACGCCAGAGCGCACCGGCAACGCGCACCCGAACATCTATCCCTACGATACCGTCGCCACCGCGACGGACCCGATCTTCCTCGCCGTCGGCAATGACCGGCAGTTCCGGATCCTCTGCGAGCATCTGCAACTGTCCGCGCTGGCCGATGATGAGCGCTATGCCAGCGCCGGCGCACGCTCGGTGAATCGTGCGGCGTTGAAGGCGGAACTGGAAGCAAGGCTGCGCCAGTTTGACGGCAAGGTGCTGGCCGATGAGCTGGTGGCGGCGGGCGTGCCCTGCGCGCCGGTGTTGTCCGTCGCCGACGCCCTCCGGCATCCGCATACGCTGCACCGCGAGATGGTGGTGGAGATGGAAGGTGGCTACAAGGGGCTGGGCGCACCGGTCAAGCTGAGCCGGACGCCGGCGACGTACCGTTACGCGCCGCTGAGCGAGGGGGATGCGTTCCTCGATTGAAAAAAGGCGGCCACCGGGCCGCCTTGACTCCCTCCGGGCGCTACCCCATCAGCCAGGAATCATCCCCGGCAACAGGTAAGCCTGCACCACGGTGATGATGCCGATGATCACCGCAAACAGCAGGCTATGCTTCACGGTAAAGCGGAACAGTTCCGACTCCTTGCCCACCAGGCCGGTCGCCGCGCAGGCCACCGCGATGGACTGCGGCGAGATCATCTTCGCGGTCACGCCGCCGGTGGTGTTGGCCGCCACCATCAGCGTGTCCGACACGCCGATCTGGTGCGCGGTGGTGTTCTGCAGCGAGCAGAACAGCGCGTTCGATGACGTATCCGAACCGGTCAGGAACACACCCAGCCAGCCCAGGAACGGCGAGAAGAACGGGAAGGCCGCACCGGTGCCGGCCAGCAGCAGCGCCAGCGTCGATGACATCCCCGAGTAGTTGGCGACAAAGGCGAAGCCCAGCACCAGGCCGATCGACAGCACCGGGCGCGCCAGTTCCACCAGCGTCTCGCCGAACGTCGCCACCAGATCGCGCGGCTTCATCCGCAGCAGTACCGCGGAGATCAGCGCAGTCAGCAGGATCGCAGTGCCGACGGCAGAGAGCAGGTCGAGCTTCAGCACCGCGTCATACGCCTTGGGCGTGGCGACGATCGGCGCGGCCTTGATCACCATCTGGTCCAGCCCCGGGATCTTGAACTTCAGCACCGTATCGGCCAGCGCGCCGTTGGCGGCAAACAGCGCCTTGAACGGCTTCAGGCTCCACACCGTGACGATCGCGGTCAGGATGCCGAACGGCGCCCACGCGCGCAGCGTCTGCGCCATGGTGTAGGGCGATGCCTTGCGGCTCACCGGCGCACCGCCAAAGCCGCCGCCGAAGCCCGACAGCGCCATGGTGCCGCCACCGACGGCGCCGCCAGCGCGTTGCGACGCGCTGCGCGGCTGCCATACCTTCAGGAACGCCGCCAGCGACACCAGGCTGACCAGTGCCGAGGTGATGTCCGGCAGCTCAGGCCCGATGTGGTTCGACGTGAAGTACTGCGTCACGGCAAAGCTGCCGCCGCAGACCAGCGCCGCCGGCCAGGTCTCGCGCACGCCCTTGGCGCCGTCCATCATGAACACCAGCCAGAACGGCACCAGCAGCGACAGCAGCGGCAGTTGGCGGCCCGCCATCGCGCCGATATGGAAGGGATCCAGGCCCGTCACCTGCCCGGCCACGATGATGGGAATACCCATCGCGCCAAACGCCACCGGCGCGGTATTGGCGATCAGGCACAGGCCGGCTGCGTACAGCGGGTTGAAGCCGAGGCCAACCAGCAGTGCCGCGGTGATCGCCACCGGCGCGCCGAAGCCCGCCGCGCCTTCCAGGAAGGCGCCGAAGGCAAAGCCGATCAGCAGCATCTGCAGGCGCTGGTCATCGGTGATCGACAGCACCGAGGCACGGATGATGTCGAACTGCCCGGTCTTGACCACGATCTTGTAGAGGAACACCGCGGTCACGATGATCCATGCGATCGGCCACAGCCCGTAGGCAAAGCCGAAACCTGCCGCGGCCAGCGCCTGCTGCGCCGGCATGCCATAGGCGAAGATCGCCACGCCAAGCGCCAGCAGCAGCGTCAGCGCCGCGGCCATATGGCCTTTCATGCGCCAGAACGCCAGCGCCATGAAGAAGAACAGGATAGGGATGGCTGCCGCCAGCGCCGACAGCCACAGGCTGCCAAGCGGCGTATAGAGTTGGGTCCAGGGTTGCACTGCTCAGTCTCCTACTTCAGTGGTGTTTCGGGAAATCGTTATGTTTTTTGGCAAACGCTTGAGGCGCTGGAGCGCCCGCTTGTTTGCTCCCCTCTCCCGCGCGCGGGAGAGGGGCAGGGGGCAGAGGGTGAGGGCAGCCGTGTCGCCATGCCCACGCGCTTACTTCGTCGATGCGCCCGCCCTCACCCCGGCCCTCTCCCGCAAGCGGGAGAGGGAGAACACAGTAGGGTGCGGGATAGCTCTCGGCACAGGCGGATGTCCTACTCCGGCTGTCCCTTCTCCTTCAGCAAATCCGCCAGACTCCGCGCCGCCGGCTGCAGCGGCGTGCGGTGCTGCGTCCAACCCATCTGCTTGGCCGGCGTCAGCGCACGCAGCCGCGTAGCGGCCCAGCGGAACAAGCGGTAAGTGGCCGGGTGCGAATACGCACCGCTCCAGAAGCGCCACACCAGGTGTTCGCCGCGGCTGTACTTCGCGCCCTGCCCGCGCAGCGGATTGGCAACCTGCTCGTCGGGATCGCGATTGGCTTCGGTGCGCAGGCGCACCAGCAATTGCGGGATCGGGATCCGCACCGGGCACACCTCGCCGCAGGCGCCGCACAGGCTCGATGCGGTCGGCAGGTCGGCGGTGGCCTCCAGCCCCAGCAGGTGCGGCGAGATGATCTTGCCGATCGGGCCCGGATAGGTGGTGCCATAGGCGTGCCCGCCGATGCGGGTATAGACCGGGCAGTGGTTCATGCACGCACCGCAGCGGATGCACTGCAGCGTGGCGCGCAGCTGCGTGTCGGCATAAGCCTGCGTGCGCCCGTTGTCGAGCAGCACCAGGTGCACCTCGCGCGGGCCATCACGCTCGCCCGCTCGGCGCGGGCCGGAGATCAGGTTGAAATACGTGGTAATGGCCTGCCCCGTGGCCGAGCGCGTCAGCAGGCTGGACAGCGGCACGATGTGCCCCAGCTTCGCCACCACCTTCTCCATGCCCATGATGGCGATATGCACGTCGGGCACGGTGGTGGAAAGCCGGCCGTTGCCCTCGTTCTCCACCAGCCACAGCGTGCCGGTGTCGGCCGCGGCGAAGTTCACGCCGGAGAGTCCGATGTCGGCTTCGACAAACGCCTGCCGCAATGCACGGCGGCCGGTCTGGATCAGCGTGTCGACGTCCTCGGTGTAAGGCGTGTCGGGGATATGCTGCTCGAACAGCGTTGCGATATCGCCCTTGGTCTTGTGGATCGCCGGCATCACGATGTGCGAGGGCTTCTCGCCGGCCAGCTGGACGATGTACTCGCCCATATCGGATTCGATGCAGTCCACGCCGCGCTCGGCCAGGTAATGGTTCAGCTCGATCTCCTCGCTGGCCATCGACTTGCCCTTGATCACGCGCTTCGCCTGCTTCGCGGCCGCGATGCCGTGGATGATCTGGTTCGCTTCGTCGGCGGTCTCGGCCCAGTGCACCTGCACGCCGGCGGCGGTAAGCCTGGCCTCCAGCTGCACCAGCAGGTCCGGCAGGTTGGCCAGCGCGTGCTGGCGCACGGCTTCGCCAAGATCGCGCAAGTGCTCGAGTTCATCGGCATCGGGGAACTGCGCCAGGCGCTTGCCTTGCAGGAAATCCATCGCACCGCGAAAGCTCTTGCGCAGCTTGGGATCGTCCAGCGCCTCGCGCGCGCGGGCCTTGAAGTCCTGCGTGGGGATGAAATGCAGTGTGCTCTGGCTCATGCCTGGCCCTCCGTCGCTTCGGTGTCGGTCACGATGACGACCCACAGACGGCGCGGCCCGTGGGCGCCATATGCCAGCGTCTGCTGGATGTCGGAGGTCTTGGACGGGCCCGAGATCATCACCAGGTTGGTCGGCATGCCGTCGCGCCAGCGTTCGCTGCGCGCGGCCAGGTGCAGGTCTTCATGCAGCGTGGCGGCGCGCACCAGCGCGATATGCAGCGGCGGCACCAGCGATACCGTGCGCGGCGAGCCCGCGTCCGGCGCGACGATCAGCGTGCCGGTCGCCGCGATGCCGGAACGCGCCACGGTGAAGCCGGCGTCGACGGTGTCGAACAGTTCCGCCTTCCAGGCTTCGATGGGCCGGTCATAACCGATGGCCTCGATCTGCGCGGGCAACGCGCTTGCCAGCGCCGCGCCCGCCCGGCTGGCCGGGTCCAGCAGCATGCGTCGGACGCCGGCGTTGGCCAGCGCCGTGGCGATCATCGCCGGCCACTCACCCTCTTCGGCACACCAGACCTCTGCGTGCGAGGCTTCGAGCGCGAGGCGCATCGCATTCACCAATGCATCGCTCGCTGGCGCGCCCTGGCGACGTACCTCGAAATGGTTATCGATGCGGCCGTCGAGTTCCGCGGTGGAGGGGGACGGGGCGGGCGCGGCGGCGCGCAGCCGGCCCAGCATGCGCTCGCGGGCGCTGAGCGTGTTCATGCGGCACCTCCGGTACGGCGCCACAGAAAGCTCGCCAGGTGCTCCACCTGCAGCGGCGCGCCGTCATGGGCGGCGGTGTGGCCGATATTGAGCAGGCAGCCGCAGTCGGCAGACACCAGCCGGTCGCAGCCGGTGGCGCAGGCGGAGGCAACCTTGTCGCGCACCATCGCGCCGGAGATATCGGGATGCTTGAGCGAGAAGGTGCCGCCAAAGCCGCAGCACTCCGACTCGCGCTCATGCTCCACGCGCGTCACGCCTGGCAGAGCGTCTACCAGCGCCACGCCGTGGCCGCGCGTACCCATTTCTCGACGGGCGCCGCACGAGGTATGCAGCACGATCCGCTCCTGCGCCTGCCCCGCAGGCAGCGCGTCGCCGAAGTCCACCTTCAGCACGCGCAGCAGGAACTCACCGAGCTCGAAAATGCGTTCGGCCAGCGCGCGCGCCTTGGGGCCGGCCACCGGATCGTCGGCGAACAGCTGCGGCCAGTGGTGGCGCATCATCCCGGCGCAGGATCCGGACGGCACGATCACCGGCCACGGCTGGCTGAACAGGTCGAGCTGCGCGCGCGCCACGGCGCGGGCCGCATCGGGGTTGCCGCTGCTGTAGGCCGGCTGGCCGCAGCAGCTCTGCGCGCGCGGAAAGTGTACGGTGAGGCCTTCGCGTTCGAGCAGCCGCACGGCGTCGAGCCCGGCCTGGGGAACGAAGAGGTCGACCAGGCAAGTGGCAAACAGATAGCACTGCGTGGGTGCAGGGCTGGTAGGGTACTGACGATCCTTCATGTCTCGCTCCGGGCGTGCTGGGGTCGCACGTTTCGGCGCATAATTCCCGCTTCCGGGCGGCAGTTCAAATTGGTTGGACCAGTCCGCCGGAAGGCATGAGAGCGAGGAGCGAAGGCATGGCGGCAGCGGCACAAAGGCACGGCGCAACGCGCGGGCGCGTGGAGTCGGTCATGCGCCGGATGGAAACCGCGCTGCTCGACGGCACCTGGCCGCCCGGCACGCGGCTGCCTGCGGAGCGCGTGCTCGCCGGGCAATATGACGTTGCCCGCAATACCGTGCGCGAGGCCATCCAGCGGCTGGCCGCGCGCGGCCTGCTGCAGAGCCGGCGCGGCGCCGGCGTCTATGCCACCGACCAGCTGCGTGCCGGCATCGCCTCGCCGTGGGGGCAACTGGTGGCCGACCACCCCGCGCTGCGCGACGACATCCTGGAATTCCGCCGGGTGCTGGAAGGCGCCACCGCCTACTTCGCCGCGCTGCGCGCCGATGCCGCCGACGTCAGGCGCATCAGCGCGCTGATGGCCGAGCTCGAACGTGCGCGCGCCGACGATGACAAAGAGGCCGAAGCCGACGCCGACGCGCGCCTGCACGACGCTATCGCGCTGGCCTCGCACAACACCATGTTCCTGCACCTGCATACCAGCGTCATCGGCATGCTGCGCGAGCACATCACCATCAACGGCACCGGCCTGCGCGAGCAGGACGACAGCGCTTCCGACCTGCTGCTATTGCAGCACCGCACCCTGTGCGATGCCATCTGCGCACGCCGGCCGGAAGAGGCGCGCACGGCGATGCAGACCCATATCGACTTCGTGCGCAGCCGGGTCGAGCAGGACGGCGGCACCTAGGCCGCCAGAGAGTTCCTAGCCGATATTGGTCCAACCACGAGCCCGGCGTGCCGGGCGCGGCATTTACACCAATCCGGCGCCCGCCAGCTCCCGCTTCAGGTAGGCATAGAAAATCGGCCCGGCAATCACGCCCGGGATGCCGAACAGCGTCTCCATCAGCAGCATCACGATCAACAGCTCCCACGCTGCCGCCTGGATGCGCGCGCCGATGATGCGCGCGTTCAGGAAGTACTCCAGCTTGTGGATTACCACCAGGAACACCAGCGATCCCACCGCGATCGGCAGCGACACCGATAGCGACGCCACCACGATGGCGGTATTCGAGATCAGGTTCCCCAGCACCGGCAGCAGGCCGGCAATAAAGGTGATCACCACTAGCGTCTTGGACAGCGGCAGGTGCACGCCAAACAGCGGTAGCACCAGCAGCAGGTAGATCGCGGTCAGCACCGTGTTGATCGTCGAGATCTGGATCTGCGCAAAGATGAACTGCGAGAACGCCTGCTGTAGCGTACGTGCCCGCGCCACCAGCGCCGTCGCCAGCGGCCGGCGGTTGGGACGCGCCACCGCGCGATACAGCGCCACCATCGCACCGATCACCAGTCCGATCAGGATATGCACCAGCGTGCGCAGTACCTCGGCCCCGAGCTTCTGGGCCATGGCGGCATGCGCACGCAGCGTCTCGATCAGTGTGTTGGCCAGCTCGTCCACCCCATTGGGCAGCGCATCGCTCACCCAGGGCGGCAAGCGGCCGCGCGACTGGTCGATGATATCCGCCACATGGTTCAGCAGCCCGTCCAGCGTATTGCCTTCGCCGCTGACAAAGCGCACCAGCAGCCAGCCCGCCAGCGACAGCCCGAGCAGGATCAGCGCCGACAATATCAACACCGCGAGCGCGTCGTGCCGCTGGTGCAACCGCATCAGCCGCGGTGCGAGCACGTCGACCAGCGAATACAGCAGCAGGCCGGAAAGCAGGGCGGCCACCAGGTTGGCCTGGAGCACGGTCCAGAGCGCCAGGGCGGTCAGCAGGTACGCGACGGCGCCGACGCTGTACCACGCGGCTGGCAGCAGGCGCGGGACGGTGGGCGGGTCGGGGTCTTTCATTTAAGGTCTCCGGCTGGGTGTTTAAGTCGCTTCGCCGCGTGTGGCGGTTATGGCTGGCGGGCTATGGTTGAGCCCGACGCTTATTATGAGGGCTGTCAGGCGCTCCATTGCCGGTAGGGGCTTATCGCTGATGCAACATCAGCAATGCCCGCTGCACGACATACCATAGAAATGCGACCGCTGTTCGCTCGACGCCGTCTATCTTGCGGCACAGCCGGCACGGGATTTGCTGACCTTCAGGCGTCGCCAGCGGCGCGCCGCCGCCCCAAGCGGGCCACGTGCGCAAAGAGTGACTATATTGGGAAGACCGGCACCCGCAAGCCCCGGCCCCACCAAGCCCCTCCAGTCGCAGTCCCGGCAAGGAACCCGACGCATGGCCTATACCCACACCATCGGCACGCATCGCCATGTCTTTGCCGACCTGCGCACGCTGCTGGCCAAGGCCAGCCCGGCTCGTTCGGGCGACGCGCTGGCCGGTATCGCCGCGGCGAACGAACAGGAGCGGATGGCCGCCCGGCTGGCGCTGGCCGAGGTGCCGCTGACACAGTTCCTCAATGAGGCGCTGGTGCCGTACGAGGAAGACGAGATCACGCGCCTGATCATGGACCGCCACGATGCCACGGCCTTTGCGGCGATCGGCGCCAGCACCGTAGGCGACCTGCGCAACTGGCTGCTGCTGCACGAGACCGACAGCGCCACGCTGGCGCGCGTGGCACCCGGCATCACCCCCGAGATGGCCGCCGCGGTCAGCAAGCTGATGCGCAACCAGGACCTGGTGGCGGTGGCGCGCAAGTGCCAGGTGGTGACGCGCTTTCGCGGCACCGTAGGCTTGCCCGGGCGGCTGTCGGTACGCTTGCAGCCCAACCACCCCACCGACAATCCCAAGGGCATCGCCGCGTCGATCATCGACGGGCTGCTGTATGGCTGCGGCGATGCCACCATCGGCGTCAATCCGGCTTCGGACAACCTGGCCACCATCGTCTCGCTGCTGCGCATGATCGATGAGCTGCGCAGCCGCTACGACATTCCCACGCAGTCCTGCGTGCTGACCCACGTCACCAATACGCTGCGCGCGATGGAGCAGGGCGCGCCGGTCGACCTGGTGTTCCAGTCCGTGGCCGGCAGCGAGCGCGCCAATGCGGCCTTCGGCATCAGCCTGTCGCTGCTGGCGCAGGCGCACGACGCCGCGCAGGCGCTGGGACGCGGCACCGTGGGCGACAACGTGATGTATTTCGAGACCGGGCAGGGCAGCGCGCTGTCGGCCAACGCGCATCATGGCATCGACCAGCAGACCATGGAGGCGCGTGCCTATGCGGTGGCGCGCGCGTTCTCGCCGCTGCTGGTCAACACCGTGGTGGGCTTCATCGGCCCCGAATACCTGTACGACGGCAAGCAGATTATCCGCGCCGGGCTGGAGGACCACTTCTGCGGCAAGCTGATGGGCGTGCCAATGGGCTGCGACGTCTGCTACACCAATCATGCCGAGGCCGACCAGGACGACATGGATACGCTACTGACGCTGTTCGGCGTGGCGGGCATCAACTTCATCATGGGCGTGCCGGGTGCCGACGACATCATGCTGAACTACCAGAGCACCTCGTTCCACGATGCACTGTACCTGCGCGAGGTGCTGGGGCTGCGCCCCGCGCCGGAGTTCGAGGCGTGGCTGCAGCGCATGGGCATTGCCGATGGCGCCGGCCGCCTGCTCGAACCCGCCGCGCGCCAGCCGCTGCTGCAGATGGCGCACAGCCTGTGAATGTCCATGCCGGCCAAACACCAACCTCCTTCCCGCGACGCCATGTCCGAGCACCCGCCCGCCACGCCCGCCGAGCCCGATCTCGACCCTTGGCAGCGCCTGCGCCAGTTCACGCGCGCGCGCATCGCGCTGGGGCGCACAGGCCACAGCCAGACCACCGATGCCGTGCTGGCCTTCGGGCTGGCGCATGCGCAGGCGCGCGATGCTGTACACCTGCCGCTGGACGTGGGCGCCGTCACCGCGGCGCTGGACACTGCCGGGCTGGAACACGTTGCCGTGCATAGCGCGGCGCCCGACCGCACGCACTATCTGCGGCGCCCGGACCTGGGCCGGTGCCTGGACGATGCCAGCCGCGAAAGGCTGGCAGCCGCGCGCAAGGCCGAGGCACCCGATGTCGTCTTCGTGCTCGCTGACGGACTGTCCGCGCTGGCCACGCAGACGCACGCACTGCCGCTGCTTGACGCCACGCGCCAGCGGCTGCCGCAGCCGTGGCGCATCGGCCCGGTGGTGGTGGCCGAGCAATCTCGCGTGGCACTCGGCGACGAGATCGGCGAGTTGCTCGGCGCGCGCCAGGTGGTGATGCTGATCGGCGAACGGCCGGGCCTCAGTTCGCCGGACAGCCTTGGCATCTACCTGACCTATGCGCCGCGCGTGGGCCGTACCGATGCCGAGCGCAACTGCATTTCCAATGTGCGGCCCGAAGGCCTGCCCTACGCGCAGGCGGCCGAGCGGCTCGCCTTCCTGCTGCGCGGCGCGGCGGCACTGGGGCGCTCTGGCGTGGACCTGAAGGATGACAGTGCGCCGGCGCTGCCGGAACGCTGACGCGGCGGTGCACGACGTACCTGGCCTACCTGGAAAAAGGAACGACCATGCAAGCCGACATGAACCTGCAGGTATGGCTGGATATCCAGTCGGCCAACGGCACGGCACAGGTCGTGCCCTATGTCGCTTCGGCGCAGGAAGCGGATCTGCAGTACGAGCTGAAGCTGCGCGCGCGCAGCGGCAATGCGGCCTCGTCGCTGGCGCAGGCGGGCTCGCTGCACGTGGGGCCCGGGCAGCCCACGCGCGTGTCGACGCTGACGGTCACGCAGCAGCCCGGCGGCGAGTGTGAAGTCGGACTGGTGCTGCGGCAGGGCATGGCCGTGTTGGGCCGGTACAAGCTCGACTGCAGCGGCCGCAAATAGAGCAAGCCTGCCGCCAGAATGAAAAGCGGCCACCACGCGGGCGCTCAGTCCGCCATGGTGACCGCGAGCCGCACGCGGACAGCCTGTCCGCGGCGACAGTGCGCCGCCGCTACATCATGCGGCGCGAGAACTGCCCGTGACCGGCGTCCGACATCAGCTGCGAGAATTGCTCCCCGCTCATGTGGACCAGTTCCTGGTGGTCGCCGCCCTCGAAATAGACTTCGGGCTGCTTCATCAGGCTGTCGTCCACATAGGTCTGCATGCCGTAGGCCATCGCCACCGGCGGGATCGCGCCGAGGTCGCAGTCCTTGAAGATCTCGCGGATCTCGTCCTCGTGTGCCAGTACCAGGTTGCGTCCGGTCTGTTCGCAGATGGCGGCCATCTGCAGGTGGTGGCTCGACGGGATCACGGCGGCGACGTAGCCGCGGTCATCCTCGAGCAACAGTGTCTTGGCCAGTCGGTCTCCGGGAACGTGCGCAGCCTCGGCAGTGGCCATGCTGCTGAGGGTGTAGGGGTGGCGGATGATGTCGTACTGGGTATTCTTGCTGCTCAGGCAGTTTGCGAGCGTGCTAGCCAGGGCCATGGTAGCTCCTCAGGTTCAGTCGGATGCGCCTACGATTATCCTTGTGCTCTTAATATAGTGCCTGTCAGCGCGCTCAACGTGGCGACGCGGCAACGCCCTGGCTACCGGTGCAGCCGCGGCCACACCGCCTGCAATTCGGTCTTGAGGAAGTTGAGCAGGTAGCGCGTGGCCAGCGTCTGGTAGCGGTTGGGCATGGTCAGCATATAGAGCCGGCTGCCGAACACGCTGATGCGGTAGTCGGACAGCAGCGGCACGAGTGCGCCGCTTTCCAGTTCGGCGCCGATCGCATAGATCGGGAGGATGCCGATCCCCAGGCCCGCAAGCACCGCTTCCTTCAGGAAGGCAAAGTTCTCCGAGCTGAGCGTCGGTTCGAGCACCACCTGCTCGCGGGTTTCTTTCGCCGCGTCACGGCCTTCGTTGCCATCCAGCCGCGTGCCCGAAGCCTTGAGCTTCTGGCCGACGGGCGACGCGCAGACGATTGCATGCCCTTGCAGCCCGCTGAGTTCCTTCGGCGCGGGATGCCCGGCGAGATACCCCGGCGAGGCGCACACGATCCAGTCGACTTCGCCAATTTCCGTGGCGACCACCGAATCGGGCGGGGTGGAGATGATGCGCAGCGCCACTTCCACCTCCTCGGACACCAGGTTGTGCACGCGGTTGTCGAACACGACATCGAGCGTGATGTCGGGGTAGCGCTGCTTGAACTGCACCAGCAGCGGCGACACCAGCGCGTGCCCCAGCCCGGTGGGCACCGAGAGCCGCACATGGCCCTGCAGGCTCTTGCCCATATTGCTGATCAGGGCGTTGGCCGCCGCCACTTCGCCCAGAATATTGCGGCCGTGCTCGTACAGCCCGGCGCCGACCGGAGTCGGCTCGACATGGCGGGTGGTCCGCCGCAGCAGTTGCACACCCAGCTCTTCTTCGAGCGCCTTCAGCCGGTAGCTGACATTGGCGCGCGTCATCTTGAGCTTGCGCGCGGCCGCGCTCAGGTTGCCGGCATCGACAATGTCGACGAACAGGCGCAGGGCGTTGAGATCCATGGCTAGGTATTGGGTACAGGGCGGGTGGCGCCGCAAGTGCGGCTGCCGCCCTGTATATTGCCATGCCCGCGCTGGGGAAGGCCGGGCGGGAGCCCGTCGGTCTGGAGCGTGAACTGGCGCGCACTGGCCACGGTGGCATCAGGGCTGGCGGGCGATTGTCCATCTGGCTGGAAACAGTATCCGGCCTGCGGCCCGCGCGCCCGGACCGAGCCGAGGCGGCAACGGGCGATGCAACGAGTGATGCAACGGGTCATTGCGCGCGCTGCGGCTTGCACTGTGCGCGGGTCTGGGCAATGATGCGATCCGTACCCTCAACTGGCCTACAGCGCCCCCGTTTGCCATGCACCGCTTGTTGCGCCGATGGCTGTGCCTGCCTTTGCTCTTTACCGGCGCCAGCGCCCTTGCCCAGGACCTGGTCGAATGCAAGCGGATCGAACACGACCAGCTGGTCGCCGCGACCCAGGAAACCCTGCTGTTCCTGCGCTGCCGCGCGCGCCAGGTCGCGTACGAGGCGCCGCGCCTGAAGGGCGTGTCGCAGCGCGTGAAGGACGACCTGGTGTTCGCCTGCCTGGACCAGGCCGACGCCGTGGAACACCAACTGCGTGTGCGCCACGGCTATTCACGGGAGTCGCTTGCGCGCCAGCGCTGCGAATTCTCGAGCGCGTCGCCGGGCTGAACGCTGCTGCGGCAAACGCTGCCTTCAGGCAAAGCCGCCATTGGCGCGCAGCACTTGCGCATTGACCCACGCGCCGTCCGGCCCGGCCAGGAACGACACCGCTGCGGCAATATCCGCGGGCGTGCCCAGGCGCTCCAGCGGCGCCACTTTCGACAGCTGCGCAATCTGTTCGTCGGACTTGCCGTCGAGGAATAACTCCGTTGCCACCGGCCCCGGCGCCACCGCGTTGACGGTGATGCAGCGCCCGCGCAGTTCATTGGCCAGCACCCGCACCAGCCCCTCCACGCCCGCCTTGGCGGCGATGTACGGCCCGTAGCCGGGGAACGAGCGCGCGATCACGCTGGTCGACAGCGCGACGATGCGCCCGCCTCCATCCAGCCGCGCGGCCGCCTCGCCTAGCACCAGGAAGGCGCCGCGCAGGTTGGTGGCGATGATCTGGTCGAACGCGTCGAGGCTGGCGGGCGCGACTGGCGCCATCGGCATGATGCCGGCGCTGTTGACCACCACATCGAGTCGGCCGAAGGCCTGCTGCGCGGCGTCGAACAGGCGTGCCACGTCGGGCGCCTGCGATACGTCGCCCTGGACGGCGATGGCATTGACGCCGGCCTCGCGCGCCGCGGCCACGGTCTCCTCGGCCCGGGCGGCGCTGCCGGCATAGCCGATGGCGACGTCTAAGCCGTCGGCGGCCAGCCGCAGCGCGATGGCGCGGCCGATGCCGCGGGAGGCGCCGGTCACCAGGGCGGCGCGGCGGTGGGTTGAAGCTTGTGCGGAGGTTTGGGTAGTGGCCATGTCGGGCTCCTCGTCAGAAGGTATGGCCCTATCATGGACGTTGGCTGTCTTTGGATAAATGGGCGGAAATTGAACTGATTAGACATAGTCGCTCAACAATCCCCGCCATGTACCGCCACCTATACCTCGCGCGTCATCCCTTTCAGATCGATCCACTGCCCGAACTGCTCCTCGGTGACATGGCCGGAAGCGATCGCCGCCTCGCGCAGCGACAGATTGCGCTTAACCGCCAGCTTGGCGATCTCGGCGGCCTTGTCGTAGCCGATATGCGGGTTGAGCGCGGTCACCGGCATCAGCGAGCGTTCCAGCAACTCGGCAATGCGCTCGCGGTCGGCCTCGACGCCTTCGACCATGTGCTCGGCAAAGCTCGACGCCGCGCCGGCCAGCAACGACACCGATTGCAGCAGGCTGTAGATGATCACCGGCTTGTACGCATTCAGCTCCAGCGTGCCCAGCCCGTTGGCCAGCGTCACCGTGGTGTGGTTGCCGATCACGCGGCAGCACACCATCGCCAGCGCCTCGGCCTGGGTCGGGTTGACCTTGCCCGGCATGATCGACGAGCCCGGCTCGTTGGCCGGCAGTACCAGCTCGGCAAAGCCTGCGCGCGGACCGGATCCCAGCAGCATGAAGTCGCGCGCGACCTTCAGGAACGACGAGGCGGTGGTGTTGAGCGCGCCGGACAGGTCCGCCAGCGCGTCATGCGAGGCCTGCAACGCATAGCGGTTGGGCGCGGGCTCGAACGGCAGGCCGGTGTAGTCGGCCAGCGCCCGCGCGAACGCCGCGGCAAAGCCGTGCGGCGCGTTCAGCCCGGTGCCCACCGCGGTGCCGCCCTGCGCCACCGGCATCGCGCGCAGCATGGCCTGCTGCAGGCGCGACTGCGCATCGGCGACCTGCGTCATATACCCCGAGAACTCCTGCCCCAGCGTCAGCGGCACCGCGTCCTGCAGGTGGGTGCGGCCCACCTTGACGATATCGGCAAAGGCTTCGACCTTGCGCGCGAAGGTCTGCTGCAGCTGCTCCAGCGCCGGCAGCAGTTGCTGCTGGATCGCGCGCGTGGCGGCGATGTGCATTGCGGTCGGAAAGCTGTCGTTGGACGACTGGCTGGCGTTGACGTGGTCGTTGGGGTGCACCGGCTTCTTGCTGCCGACCTCGCCGCCCAGCAATTGAATGGCGCGATTGGCGATGACCTCGTTCAGGTTCATGTTGGTCTGCGTGCCGGAGCCCGTCTGCCAGACCGACAGCGGGAACTCGCCGGGCCAGCGGCCTTCGATCACTTCGGTCGCGGCCTGCTCGATGGCCTGCGCCAGCTCGGGCTTGAGCACACCCAGCTCGCGGTTGGCGCGTGCCGCGCACAGCTTGAGGATGGCAAAGGCCTCGATCAGCGCGGGTGGCATCTTTTCATCGCCGATGCGGAAGTTCTGGCGCGAGCGCTCGGTCTGCGCGCCCCAGAGGTGGTCGGCGGGCACCGGCACATCGCCCAGGCTGTCTTTCTCGATGCGGGTGCTGGAGGTGGACGGGTCGGACATGGACAGACTCCTTTGCAAGGCAGGGGGCGGCTAGTGCGACGTCGTGGCGTGGGCCGGCAGCGGGGCCGGTCCACGCGTGCGGTCCATAGCATACCGCTTCACCGCAGCCGGCGCGCTGGCGCCGGCCACCCTCCAGGTTGCCTTCGCGGCCTCGTCCGGCCGCAGGCCCGGCCTGAGCCGCTGCGTCAGGCGGTCGCCTTCAGGCACTGCTCCATGCAGGCCGCGCAGGCGCGCGCGCATTCCTGGCAGTGCTCGGCGTCATGGCGCTCGCATTCCTCCTTGCACCACTTGCAGACCTCGGCGCAGTCCTCGCAGACCAGCGGCGCGAACTCGCTGTTGCGCAGCATGTAGGACGCGGCCAGCTGGGCAATGCCGGCGACATCCATGTCCAGCGCGATGCAGCGCGCCATCTTGCGCATGTCCTGTTCTTCCAGGCAGGCCGCCGCACACTTGAGCGCGGCGGCGGCGGCGGCATTGCAGGCGGCAATACAGTCGGCGTAGCGGGCGGCGTTTTCCTGCACGGTGGGTCGGATCATGGAGCGTCCTCCTTCGGGGGTAGGTGGCGGGAGCCGTGAAAAGCCGGCACCGGTGCCGGCCTGCCCGCGCACAGAGCGTGCAGAGACGGCACAGCGCGCAGCGGCAGGGCGGCGATGCCCGCGGTGCCGGAAGCGGCGCATCCGCGTCCGCACGGGGCATCGTTATCCACAATAGCAGGCAACAAAGGATCCTGTCGGCCCGGTAATTGCAGCGCATCGCTGGTTACAATGCCGCCAGCGCAAGGCGTTCGGGAGGGCGGGCTGCGTGCCGCGCGGGCGTCACCCAGGGCGACGCCCGGGCACCACCACCCCTTCCCTCGCATCTAACAGGCATCCGCACGGCATGGCCACACCGGCCCGGGCGGATGCATACACACACACCGGCAGCACGGGGAAGGAAGGTACATCATGGGCGAGGCGAAACGACGGGGTACCCCCGAGGAGCGTACGGCACAGGCACGCGCAAAGATCGAGGCCTTGCGCCCGGCGCAGCTGGTCTGCGGCCATTGCAAGACCGCGTTCGGCACCTTCGACGCGCTCGACGTGCCGGGCTTGCCCGGCATCGACGCCGTGTTCGGCGGGGAATGCCCCAACTGCGGCAACGACGTGGTGGTATTCAAGGGCGCGCCCGACGCGGTCGCCCAGGCCATGATCGCGTGGGAGAAGATGCTGGGCGCGGATGCGCAACTCGGCTACCAGTCCAGCGACGGCCGCCACGTGCCGTTCGAGCCCGAAGGTGCGGAGGCGGCCTCCGGCCCGGTCCCAGGCAAGCCGGGCGGCACGATTCACTGACGGACTGACAGCGGGGCGCGGCCGTTATGAGATTCGCCCGCCAGCTCCGGCGGGCCGATCTCATAGCGGCCGCGTCCCGCGCCCTTGGCGCGGTACAGCAGCACGTCCGCCAGGCGCATCAGTTCGCGGTCCTGTGCCGGGCCGCCCTGGTAGAGGGCGACGCCGATGCTGACGTCCACGTCGGCCGGCACGCCTTCGAAGTGGAACGGCTCGTCCATCGCCTGCAGGATGGCCGCGGCCACGCGGCGCGCCACGGCGGGCTGGCCGATGTCGTCCAGCACTACCGCGAACTCGTCGCCGCCGAGCCGGGCGACGGTGTCGCCCTCGCGCACGCAGGCGCGCACGCGCTGCGCGAACGCCTGCAGCAGCAGGTCGCCCGCGGCGTGGCCGTGGATATCGTTGACCGCCTTGAAGCGGTCCATGTCCAGGTATAGCAGCGCCATCAGCGTGCCGTGCTCGCGGCTGCGCGCCATCGCCGCCTGCAGCTGGCCTTCGAACGCGCTGCGGTTCATCAGCTGCGTCAGGTGATCGGTGCGGGATATGCGCGCCAGGCGCTGCGTCTCCAGCTTGCGCTGGGTGATGTCCTGCACGTGGATGTGCACGCCCACCACCTCGCTGCCGTCGGCACTCCATTCCGGCCGGAAGCTGGTTTCCATGCAATGGTATTCGGGATCGTTGTCCTCGGTCTCGAAGGTCACGGCCGCGCCCGCCAGGGCGCGCTTCAGGAACGGCTGCGCGCGCGCGTAGCGGGCTTCGCCCAGCACCTCGCGCATCGGTTTGCCGCGCAGCGCCTCGGGCTTCAGGCCGAAGACATGCTCGTAGGCCAGGTTGTTGAAGGCATAGCGCTCTTCGGTATCGATAAAGGCCAGCAGCGACGGCAGCGTGTCGGTCACCGCGCGCAGGCGCCGTTCGCTGCGGTCCAGCGCCTGGCGGCGGTCGCGCACATCGCGCATCAGCTTGATAAAGGCGCGCGACAGGTCGCCGATCTCGTCGCGCTGCTGCCGCGTAGGCAGCCGCTCGAACGCGGACAGGTCATTGGCGCTGGCCAGCACCACCTTGTGCAGCCGCGTCAGCGGCGCCAGCTGCCGGCGCACCGCCAGCCAGATCAGCACGGCCACCGCCGCCATGGCCAGCCCGGCCATGCCCAGGAAGCGCTGCTGCATCTGGTGCAGCGGCGCGTAGGCTTCGCGCGCGGGCAACAGTGCCACCAGTTCCCAGCCGGTGGCCGACATCAGGTAGCGCGCGATCACCGGCCGCGCCGGGGTCAGGAATTCCAGCGGCGCGGGGCTGTCGTCCTCGCCGCAGGTGTCGTTCACCGGCCGTGCGGGCTGGCGCGCCTGTGCGGGGTCGGGGTGGCGGATATAGACCGGCTCGCGCCCGGCCGACACCAGGCAGTAGTAGCCGGTGGTGCCCAGGCGGTTGTGCAGGATCTCGACCAGGAAATTGGCGCTGGACATGTCCAGCCAGCCGCCGACCAGGCCGACGAAGGTCTTCTGCGGTGACAGCACCGGCACGGCGACAATCACCCCGAGCCGATCGGTGGTGCGCGAGCGGATCGGCGGCGATACCACCGGCGCCAGTGAGCGCGCGGCCTCGCGGAAGTAGCCGCGGTCGCCTACCTCCGCCGACGGGCCGTTGGTGCTGACGACGTTGCCTTGCATGTCGGCGACCAGCAGCGCGTTGAACGCGGCCGGCACCGGGATCGCGGCTGTCAGCGCGTCGAGCGCGCGTTGCCGTACTGCGGCCGCTTCCGCCCCGCGCGCCTGCACGAGCAGGTTGCCGAGCTGGTCGGCCTGGTGCGACAGCAGCATGATGCGGTCATCCATCGCGGTATCGAGCTGGTCGGCGGTCAGCTTGACAACGGAGTCCTGCTGGTCCTGCAGTGCGGCATGCAGGTCGCGGTGCGCATCGTACAGGGCGGCAAGGATGATGCCGGTGCCGAACACCGCGGCCAGCACGGTGGTGATGATTGCAATGCGCGCTTTCAGCGTGGGCGTGTAGACGGGCATGAGGGCGCGGGGGTGGGCGCAAGGGTGGGCGCAATTCGGCGCAAACCAGTGTAGCGGGCCCGGGCCGGGCGCGGGTGGTGGCCGGTGAAGCGGACGGGCTTCATCGCGCAGCCGGTGAATGCAGGCGCGCGTCGCGGGGGACGGGGCCTCGGGCGCAACCCTACCACACCCTGCCGTGACGTGGCAGGCGGGCAAACCGGGTTTGACAGCGGCACCCGGGTGTCGTGTTCCCCGCGGCCGGTGTCAGGACTGTGCGCAAGGCGGCCCGCGGGGGGTGTGCTGGCAAGGCGGGCCACGGTATAGTGCCGCGTGAATACGGGACATGCGGCGCAGGCACGTGGCGATGCGTGGCTCAGGCATGCGCGCGACGGCGCGCACTACCCACAAGCTCGCACTATCCGGCCCCAGGCCAGCGTGCAAAACCCGCGGCAGGCGCGATGCGCGCGCATGCCGTCATCGATCGACCATGATACTGACTGCGCTTTCCCCTGCCTTGCTGTCGCTGCTGGTCGCGGCCGGCGGCGCGTTACTCACGGCGGGGGCATGGCGCCAGGCGCAGCAGCTCGAGCACCAGCTGGCGCAGCAGCATTTCGACATGCTGCTGGGGCAGGCCGGCAGCGCGCTGCGCGAGCGCATGCTGGAGAACGAACGACTCTTGCGCGGCGTTGCCGGCCTGGTCACGGCCAATCCCGCCACCTCGCGCGCCCAGTGGCGCGACTACCTCTATACCGCCCAGCTCGACGAACTCCCCGCGGGCACCCAGTCGATCGGCTACGCACCGCTCACTTCGCCGCAGCATGCCAGGCGGCTGGTGGAGGCGGCACGCGCGGACGGGCTTGCCGATTACGGCATCCATCCGGGCGGCGCGCGCGAGCTCTACGCGCCGATCCTCTATGTCGAACCGCTGGCCGGCAGGAACGCGCGCGCCGCCGGCTTCGACATGCTGTCCGAGCCGACCCGCCGTGCCGCCCTGGAAGCCGCCCGCGACAGCGGCGAACCGCGCCTCACGCGCGGGCTGGAACTGGTAAGCGAATCCGAAGCGGCGCTGCGCCAGCGTGGCGCGCTGTTGTTCCTGCCGGTCTATGGCGGCGGCGTCGCGGTCAGCACCGTGGCGCAGCGGCGCCAGGCCGTGCTCGGCTACGTCTACGTGTCGCTGCGCCTGGGCGACGTGGTGCGCGCGGTGGGCGCCCCGGCGGCGGGCGAACTGGAGCTGTCGCTTTATGAAGGCACGCCGGACGTCGCCGGCGCGTTGCTCTCGGGCGGCCCCACCGATGGCGAACGCCGCGAAGACGGCAGCGCGCCGCTGCTGCAGGGCGAACGCCGGATCCAGTATGGCGGCGGCAGCTGGGTGCTGCACGCAGCCAGCCGCCCGGCATTCGAGGCCGCGCACGGCCCGCGTTACGCACGGCTGGCGCTGGCCGCGGGCACGCTCGCCACCGGCCTGTTGGCCTGGCTCACGTACGCGCTGGCAAGCCAGCGCCGCACCGCGCGCCAGCGCGAGGCACGGGCGGTCCATGCCTTGGAAGACAACAACGCCATGCTGCAGGCCTGCATGGCGCAAGCCGCGGACGGCTTTATCCTGACCGACACGCAGGGCGTGGTGGTGCGCGCCAGCGCGCGCGCGGCGCAGCTTTTTGGCACCGACCCGGATGCGCTCGCCGGGCGCAGCCTCGATACCGTCGTGCCCGGCGCCACCGGCGTGGTCCCTGACGGCGCGGCGGCGCTGCCCGCGGCGCACCGTGAACTGACCGGCGTGCGCGACGACGGCAGCCGCTTTGCGCTGCGCGCCGGCGCGGCCCGGCTGCCGGCCGACGAAGGCGGCGCCGTGCACCGGCTGTGGGCGATCACCGACCTCGAGCCGCAGCGCCGCGCGCAGCAGGACAGCGCGGTGCAGGCCGCGCGCTACGCCGGGCTGCTCGACCATGCCGCGTTCTGCGTGATCACGTTCGATGAAGCCGGCCTTATCACCGGCATCAACCCGGCGGGCGAGCGCATGCTGTGGTACACCGCGCCCGAGCTGGTCGGCCGCATGAACCTGACCGGCCTGCATGTCGCCCATGAACTTTCCGCCCATGCCACGGCCCTCAGCCATGAGCTGTGCGAGCCGGTATCGACCGGGCTGCCCGCACTGGTGGCCAAGGCGCGGCTGGGTCTGACCGACGAACGCGAATGGACCTGGGTGCGCAAGGGCGGCTCGCGCATGCCGGTGAAGATGGCGGTGGCAGCATTGCGAGCGCCCGCGATCCCGGGCGCGCTGCCCACGGAGGCGAGTGCGCCGCCCGCGCCGTCGGCCGGCTACCAGGCCATTGCCTACGACCTGACCGAACGCCGCCGCGTGGACGAGTACATCCACCACCTGGCGCTGCACGACCCGCTGACCGGCCTGCCCAACCGCGCCGAACTGAACGAGCGCGCGCAGCCGCTCTTGCTGCACGCACGCCGCCACGGCGAGCGCGTGGCGTTGCTGCTGCTGGACCTGGACCACTTCAAGCGCATCAACGATTCGCTCGGCCACCCGGTCGGCGACGATGTGCTGCGCACCATGGCCGACCGCCTCAAGGGCGCGGTGCGCCAGGGCGACCTGGTGGCGCGCATGGGCGGCGATGAGTTCGGCGTGGTGCTCGGCGGCCTGCGCCACGACAGCGAAGCCGAGCTGATCGCCGCCAAGCTCCAGGCGCGCGTCAATGAAGAGCTGCAGGCCGGCGGCCAGCGCCTGCGCGTGACCCCGTCGATCGGCATGGCCGTGTTCCCGGACGATGGCGACTCCCTGACCGAGCTGCTCAAGTCCGCCGACTCTGCCGTGTACGCCGCCAAGCAGGGCGGGCGCGCGCAGCTATGCCGCTTTGCCAGCGAGATGGCCGAGGCCTCGCTGGCGCGCTTCACCATCGAAGGACTGCTGCGGCGCGCGCTGGCCGGCAACGAATTCCGCCTGCGCTACCAGCCCATCGTCGATACCGCCACGCTCGCGATCACCGGCGTGGAAGCGCTGATCGCGTGGGATACCCCGGAGCGCGGCCCGATGCAGCCGTCGGAGTTCATCCCCATCGCCGAGCAGAGCGGCCTGGTCTCGCAACTGGGCGAATGGGCGCTGGCCACTGCCTGCCGCGAGATCCAGGCCCTGCGCGAGGCGCAGGGCCGCGACATCGAGGTGGCGGTCAATATCTCGCCGCTGCAGCTGCGCCAGGCCAACTTCCCCGACACCGTGGCGCGCTGCCTGCGAGAGGCCGGCCTGCCGCCGCAGGGCCTGGTGATCGAAGTCACCGAAGGCATCCTGGTCGATGGCGGCGAGACCACCATCGAGACCTTCCGCCGCCTGCGCGAGCTGGGCGTGGGACTGTCGATCGACGACTTCGGCACCGGCTACTCGGGGCTCAACTACCTGACCCGATTGCCGATCAGCCGGCTGAAGATCGACAAGTCCTTTGTCGATGGCGTGGATGCGCCCGGCCACGACCAGGCCGTGGCGGCGGCCATCATCGCGCTGGGCCACCAGCTGCACCTGAAGGTGGTCGCCGAAGGCGTGGAAACGGCGGCGCAGTTCGCGTTCCTGCAGGAGCAGGGGTGCGATGGGGCACAGGGATTCCTGTTTTCGCAGGGGGTGTCGCCGGAGGTGCTGAAGGAAGTGCTGGAAGCCGGCTTTGACGAGCTGGTTCCTGCGCCATCGGCGTAATCCTGTGCTGCGCCAGCGGTAGTCGCACAAGGGCACCGCCAGTTTCTTGCTGAAGGCGCCTGGCCACGCCTCACCCGAATCCCCCAATACTTCCCAGCCGGATGCGCTGCTGCCCGCCGACAGTGGCTATCGGCAACGCCTGATCAGGAACGACTTCGGCTTGGCCAGCGCCAACCGCGACCGCATCCTGGCTGAATGGAGCAAGCGCTGCGAAGGGAAGGCGCAGAAGAAGCAAGCGGGGCGAATCCGCGCAACGGATGGCGCGGGCGGGCTCCGCAGAAACGGGTACGGTTGCGCGCTGTCAGTGCCGTCATTGCCGTGTGAGGTCGGTGGGCACGGGTTCAGGCCTCGTGCGGCGCTTCGTCTGTATCCGGCGCGCCAGCATGCAGGCGCCGGTACAGTTCGTCGATGCGCTGGCGACTGGTCTTCAGTTCTTCGCGGCCGCGCTCGGTCAGCAGGTAGACCCGGCCGATGCCGTCGCGCAGCACGCTTTCCATATAACCTTCCATCTGCAGCGTTCGCAGCAACGGGCGAATGGTGCCGATGTCGACCTGGAAGCCGTACTCCAGCAGCATGTCGGCGAGCATGGCCACCGTGGCGGGGACTTCAAGGGCGAATTGCAGGACGTAGACGCGGGCAAGCAGGCCAAGGAACTGTCGTTTCATGTGGCTGGCAACGCGGCAGCCGCCGCGGTGGTTGACGCGAACCGCAGCCCGGATGTCCGGGTATGCAGACGTTGTGCTGATGCTGTGCTATAGGCAGCACATGCTGACGAAAGGTGCGCGGTGGCGCAGATTAACCGTCACTTCGCCGTAGATGCGACTAATAGGACGCATTTTGCCTTTCGGACAAAAAAGAAGCCGCCAGTATCCTGGCGGCTTGTCGGGAATGCGTCGGAGGGGTCAATTAACTCTGGCGCAGACCAGAGTTTAATTTAATCTAACTCCGGTTGTCACGTACCCGTATCGGCACCCCCTCCTGCGAGGGGTATGGGCACAAGCACTTCATAAAAGATGACCGGTTTTTGTATGACATTGTGCTGAAAACGACGCCTAACCACGTTGTAAATCAGTCAATGCCACGCAAAAGCCCCAGGCGCGGCAGGGGATCCCGGCCGGACCACAGGTCCGAATCCGGCTTGCGACATGTCCCATACCGGCGTCAAATCGCGCCAACCCTTTTATCGGCCCGGCACTGCCGCCGCTCCCCATCCCCGCCATGAAACTCGCCGATCTCGCCCGACTGCTCGCCCTGGCCGCCATCTGGGGCGCCAGCTTCCTGTTCATCCGCATCGGCGCGCCGGTGCTGGGGCCGATGCCGACCGCCTTCGTGCGCGTCTTCATCGGCGCCGTCACGTTGGCCGCTTGCCTGCCGCTGCTGCGGCTGCGCTGGGACATGCGCGGCAAATGGCCGGCGGTGCTGGTGCTGGGGGTGGTCAATTCCGGCATCCCGTTCGCCATGTACGCGATCGCCGCGCTGTGGCTGCCGGCGGGGTATTCGGCGGTGTTCAACGCCATGACGCCGCTGATGGGCGTGCTGATCGGCGCGCTGGCCTTCTCGGAACGGCTCACGCGCGCCAAGGCGCTGGGTGTGCTGCTGGGCGTGGCCGGGGTCGCGGTGCTGACGCGCACCGGGCCGGTGGCGTTCTCGGCGGACGTGTTGCTGGGCGCGCTGGCGTGCCTGGTGGCGACTGCGTGCTACGGCCTGTCCGGCTTCCTGGCGCGGCGCTGGATCACCGAGCGCGGCGGGCTCGACAGCCGGCTGGTCGCCGCCGGCAGCATGGTGGGCGCTACGCTCTTCCTGCTGCCGTTCTGCGTGGCGGCGCTGTGGCGCCATAACACGCTGCCCGATGCCGGTGCAGGTGTCTGGGCGGCCATGATCGGGCTGGGGGTCCTGTGCACGGCGCTCGCCTACATCCTTTACTACCGCCTGATTGCCGATCTCGGCCCGGTGCGCTCGCTGGCCGTCACCTTTCTGATCCCGCCGTTCGGCATCGTCTGGGGCGCGGTGTTCCTGGGGGAGGCGCTGTCGTGGGCGCATGCGGTGGGCGGTGCGCTGATCGGGGTGGCGGTGTGGCTGGTGTTGCGGCCGGTCGCGGGGGCGGTCCAGCAGTCCGCAGCCGCCGGGGCTATCGCCAAGCGCTGACCTTTTGCCGATGAGAAAAAAGCTTATATTCGTTGATAAATGGTCGATTTTGCTTATAATCGACTTATATTCGAGTGATGAACTCGATATCTTGGACAACGAAAGCCGCGAAGCAAGTCCGCAAACTCGACAGGTCGATACGGATCGGAATCCTTGATGCTATAGAGGACCTGGCGCACATGCCCGACTGCCAGCACGTCAGGGCACTCTCAAATCACGCCTGTGGCTACCGGCTTAGAGTCGGTCACTACCGAGTGCTGTTCGATTGGATGGTGCGATAAGAATTGTGGAAATCCAGGAAGTGAGGAAGCGGGATGAACGCACCTACTAACATCCAGACCATCATCGGCAAGGACGGCCAGCCTGCGTTCGTCGTCATCCCTTACGCCGACTATGTCGCGCAAAATGCGCGCGCAGGCGACTTGATTGCGCATGAGGTCGTGCGTCGCGTGCTGGCCGACGATGTGCCGCCGGTGCGCGCATGGCGCGAGCATCTCGGGCTCACCCAGGCGGACGTCGCGGCGCGGCTTGGCATTTCACAGCCTGCTTATGCCCAGCAGGAGAATGGCAGCCGTCTGCGCAAGTCTTCGCGCGAGCGAATCGCCGCCGCGCTCGGCATCACTGCGGCACAGCTCGATATCTGATCGGGAATTCCGCGGCCTCTTTCCGTAGCACCCTCGCGTCTGGCGCGTCCGTCGCGGGCGAGTCCTGCATTCAACTGGGCGCAGCCTGCGACCCCGCCACCGGTCCGGCGGCCACGTTGTACTGCTCGCGCACCATCATCACTACACGCCGCGCCTGGCGCAGGTGGCGCACGGCGTCGGCTTCGGTGCGTTCGGGGAAATCGACTTCGGCGCTCCAGTTGCAGCCGGTATGGTCCGGCCGGTGCACGCACACCGCGCGCAACTGGCAGTCATGGCAGCCGGGTTCCTGCCGCAGGCACAGGCTGAGCAGGCGTTTGAGTTCGGACAGCGGCTTGGTCAGGCGCTCCATGGATGGCTCCCGTCAGGGGCGCGGCATGCGGTGGCGGGCGCGGTCTCGCCAGTCGACGCATGCCCGCGGCGCTCAGGCCAGAGTTGACAGCGTTTCCGGCGTACGCGCCTCGTCGGCGGCGCCGGCGCGGCATTCCGGGCAGACGCCGTACAGCACCAGCATGTGCTCGCGCAAAACAAAGGCGTTATCGGCGGCCACCTGGCGCTGGCGCTGCTCGATGCTCTCGTCGCGGAATTCCTCCACGCGGCCGCAGGCAACGCAGATCAGGTGGTCATGGTGGCCGCCTTCGTTGAGTTCGAACACGGCGTGGTCGGACTCGAAGCTGTGGCGCAGCAGGATGTCGGCCTGTACCAGCTGGTTGAGCACGCGGTAGACCGTGGACAGTCCCGCGTCCTCGTCCTGCGTCAGCAGGATGCGATAGACGTCTTCCGCGCTCAGGTGGCGCCGGGCGCTGGTGCGGAACACTTCAAGGATCCGCATCCGCGGCGAAGTGGCCTTCAGGCCGGCGCGCTTGAGGTGGATCGGGTCGTGCCTCTCGAATGACATGGCGGATGACATGGGCTCTTGCTGCTGCGGCTGGCGCCCTGCCGGGGCAGGGCGGCGTCTGTGGCTTGGCGGAATGTCAGGCTGGAAGCGGAATAAAAAGGTGGCCTGGCTTGCCCCCGGAAGACGCGATCGGGAAAGCGGGGTCTGGTTGCTTTCCCGATCTTCCGAAGACTGGCTACTGCCAAACGCTCCGCGTGACGGAGCGGTCCCCACAAAAGTCGGTGTCGAACGCCGCGTGGCGGCATCCGGTAATCCTTGTCCTGCCAGTTCCCGGGCGAGGCCGCGTACCGCGGTGGCGCCGGATCTGGCTGGTCTGCCAGTTCGGTGAAGCACCGTGCGTCAGGCAGTGATCGAATAGTAAATGGGAATCGATCTCATTACAAGAGGAATTTTTAAATATTTACCCACACATGCAGCCGGGCTATGCGGGCAGCCGCAGCGGATTGACCTGGTAGGTGCCGCGCGACGAAATCATCTGCCGGTCCGGTGCGTTGGCGCGTACTCCGCAATGCGAATCCACCACGCAGTCGCGGCCGATATGGATGCGTGGGTAGATGGTGGCGCGCGTGCCCAGGAAACAGCCCTCGCCAACGGACGCATCGCCGTTGATCGCGGCGAACGGCGAAAGAACCGAGTACGCCCCCACGCGCGCGCCATGGCCGACGCTGCAATGCACGCCGGCCAACGCGCCGTCTTCCATCACCGCATTGCGGTTAATGATGGCAAACGGGCACACCAGTACGCCCGAGCCCAGCCGCGCCTGGCGCGACACGATCGCCGCGCCGTGCACATAGGCCGGCAGCGCCGCGCCGCTGGCGGCGAGCCGCGCCATCACCGCGCGCCGCGCCCGGACCATGCCGATGGCCACCACCACCGCCTGCCCCGGCGCCGCGCGGAAGTCCGCCACCGTCGCCAGGTGTGGCAACGACACGCTTTCGGGCACCTTGCCGGGCGTGTCGTCGATAAAGCCGGCCACCGCCGGGCCGCCGGCCAGCGATTCCTCGTACAGGTAGTCGAATATCTCCAGCGCGAAGCCGCCGGCGCCGGCGATGATGACGGAAGAAACGGGTTCGGGATGTCGCAGCGGCATGGTCGGTCGGCGGTGGAAGGAGGGCTGGAAGGCTGGGCAGGCGCGCGGCTCAGGCAGTGGTTCAGGACACGCTGACTTCGCGCAGGAAGGCATGGGTCAGGTCCAGGCCGTCCCACACCGGCGCAAACGCCAGCGCCTTGCCGAACGGCACGATGCGGTCGATGCCGCGCGGCAGGCAGTCGGCGACGAAGCGGCGCAGCTCGGCGGCGTCGAAGCCCGCGTAGACCACGGTCTGCACGCTGCGGTCCAGCAGCGCGCTCAGGCCCGCCAGCGCCGGCATCGACGATTCGAAGAACAGCCCCGCGCCGCAATGGCGCGCGGCATGCAGCGCGGGTTCATCCAGCCACACGCGCACCAGGGCATTGCTGCCTTCGGTATGCACTTCGGCGTGGGTCTCGATCGCGAGCGCGTCGGCCGCCACCAGCTTGTTGACATAGTCGGCATCGCCCAGCGCGGGCGCCCTGGCCGCGACGATGCTGCCAAGCCGCTCCCAGAAGCCGCTGCTGGCTTCGCGCGCCAGCCCGCGCTCGCCGATCCACAGCACCAGCCGCGGCGACGAGCACGCCATCTGGCCGAACCAGTAGGCGTCGTTGTGGAAGGCGTGCGCCCATTCCTGCTGCCGCGCCGGCGGTGCGGCCAGCCAGCCGGCAGCGGACACCAGCGCCAGCGAGTACTTGTTCGGGAAGCAGATCTCCGTGGCCGTGGGCGGCAGCGCGATGCGGCGGATTGCGGCCACGGTGTCGTCGCCGCCCCAGATCACGCGCACATCGCACACCGCCGACAGCCGCGCGGTTACGGCCTCGTCGGCCGCGTAGCGCACCAGCAGCGTGCGCTGCGCAATCGCCTGGTGGGCAGGATCGGCCAGCAGGCGCCGCACCGTTTCGACCAGGATCGCCGCCTGCGGCGATTCGCGCGTGGACACGCGCACGATATTGCGGTTGCCGCTCAGCAGCGCCAGCATCCAGGAATAGACGAAGATGGTGTCGACATTGGCGGGCGCGAAATGCAGCACGGTGCCACGCGGCAGCTGCACCGGCGCATCGGTGCGCGCTTGCCATTGGCGCAGCACGTCGTCGCGCAGCCGCGTGAGGTTGGCGCGGCGCAGCCAGAACGCCAGCGCGGCGAGCTCCGGATACGCGCGCGCCTGCGGCGCATGCATCAACGCATCGGACAGCGCCGCGGCGAAGCCCAGCGCCGCATCGCTGTACGGCGGCAGCACCGGCACGCCGGCCAGCGCCTCCGGCGCGACGGCCGCGGGGATGCCAGGCACGTCGGGGTTGAGGAAGGCGAGCGTGCTCATGCGCGCGCCCCGCTGGCGGTGGCGGCAAGGCCGGCCGCATAGGTGTCGCTGCAGCCGCGCAGTTCCGCGCGCGGAATGCGGCCGTGTACGCGGAACGTGCGCCCCAGCCGCCCGCACGGGCAGTCGTCGACGCCGATGCAGGTGCCGGTGTCCTCGGTCAGCAGGCTGTTGCCGGGATAGCTGCCCGGAAGCAGCGACAGCACCTGGATCACGCCGGCGCGGCCCGGCGGCTGCACCGACCAGTCATGCGGAGCGCGGATCAGCACGTCGGCAAAGGCGGGCGTGTGCAGCCGGCCATGCTCGCATTCCATGAAGATCGAGCCGACCTGCTCGACCATGCCGTAGAAATCGTGCACCGCGCCGATATTGCAGCGCTCGCGCAGCCGGCGGCGGAAGGTGGCGCTGTCCACGGCCTCGTCCTGCAGCTTCTTCCAGCCGCCGCCATGGATCAGCACCGCGTCGTCGAAGTCCAGCGCCACGCCTTGCCGGTCCAGCTCGGCGAGGAAGTGGCGCCAGATCATGAAGGTGAAGCCGAACAGGAAGATGCGCTCACCGCGGTGGCGCGCGAGGAAGTCTGCAATGAGCCCGAAGTCCGGCGCCATGCCGGCATCGCGCAGCGCGTAGGTGTGATCGCGGCCAAAGCTGGAAAAGCCCAGGATGCCGGCGCCGCGCGCCGAGAATGAAGTGCGGTCGCGGATCACGCCGGGATGGTCGAGGATCAGCATCGGCAGCCGCGCCTTGCCCAGGAACTGCTGCACGATCAGCACCAGCGCGCGCGTCTGCGCGGTGGCGGTGTCGCGGTCCAGCACGACGCGCGAGACCCGCTGCGAGGTGGTGCCGGATGAGGTCAGCACCTTGAACACCGCGGCTTCTGCGACGGAGCGCAGCTCGTATTCCTTGAACAGGCGCACCGGCAGGAACGGCAGGTCTTCCAGCGCGAAGGTCTCGCGCGCATGGTAGCCGCGCCCTTCCAGCACGCGCCGGTAGGGCTGGCAATGCTCGGCATGGTGCCAGGTCAGCGCGCTCAGCAGCGTGCCCAGCCGGGCCGACTTCTCGGCGTGTGGCACGCCGTAGACGGGCCAGGCGAAATACGGGCGCTCGGTTGCCATGCTGTGGGGTCTCCTGTGTGCGGGGCCTCGGGTCGGTCGGGCGCTGGCGGCTGGTGTCAGCCGGCGGCCGGCGCCTGGCCCAGGTCGTTCAGCAGGTCGGCATAGCGCACCTTGCCCGCGCCCGACATCGGGAAGGCCTGCACGCCGACCACGCGGATGGCCGAGCGGTGCAGCCGGTAGCGCTTGCTGATGGTGTTGGCCAGCTCGTCCAGCGCGGCCGCGCTGGCGCCGCGCACAGCCACCACCAGCAGGTCGTCGCGCCCGGTGACCGCCACGTCAAGGCTCTCGCCGCGCAGCTGCGACTCCACCTCGTCCATGCCGATGCGGTGGCCGAATACCTTGATAAAACGCTTGAGCCGCCCGGTCACATGGAAGTAGCCGTCGCTGTCGCGCAGCGCCAGGTCGCCGGTGCGCAGGTAGCCCTGCTGCAGGTCCGGCGCGCTCAGGTGCAAGGCTTCGGTGGCGTAGCCCAGCATCACGTTGGGGCCGGTGTAGCAGAGCTCGCCGCTCTCGCCCGGCGCGGTGGCGAGGCTGCCGTCCTCACGGCGCAGCTCGAGCCGGCCGCCGGGGATGGCGATGCCGATCGCGCCAATCTTCTGCAGCAGCCGGTGCGGTGGCACGTAGGCAATGCGCGCGGTGGCCTCGGTCTGCCCGTACATCACGAAGAAGCGCTGGCCGCGCGCTGCCGCCAGCTCGCCGAACCAGCGCTGCAGCGCGTCGGGCAGGCGCCCGCCGGCCTGCGTCATGGTGCGCAGCGAGGGCAGCGCCATGCGCTCGAAACGCAGCTGGCGCAGGATGGCGTATTGCGCCGGCACGCCGGCCAGGCTGGTGGCCGACTCCTGGCGCAGGCGGTTCCAGAAGGCGCGCGCGGTCATGGGCTCGGCCGTCATCACCAGCGTCGCGCCCACCAGCAGGTGGCTGTTGATCACCGACAGCCCGTACGAATAATGCATCGGCAACGAGGTGATAGGGCGCTCGCTGTCATCCAGTGCCAGGAAGCCGGCAATGGCGCTGGCGTTGGCTTGCAGGTTGTCGGCGCTCAGCCGCACCAGCTTGGGCGCGCCGGTGCTGCCCGAGGTCGACAGCAGCAGCGCCAGGTCCGGATGCACCGGCGGCGACGACGGCGCGCGCGCCTGCCAGCCGTCCGCGGTGTGCACGTGCGCAACACAGTAGTGCGCGTAGAGCGCTTCCCGCAGGCTTGCATCGAGTCCGGCATCGACCAGCAGCGCCGGGATGTCCGCGCGCAGCGCGCCCAGGTATGCGGCCAGCGACGGCAGCCCGTTGACGCATTCGATCGCCACCAGCGTGCGGCGCCGCGCCGGCGCCCCCGCCGCGGTGTAGGTGGCGTCGGCCGCGCGCGCCAGCGCCGCATAGCTGACCGGGGTGCCGTCTTGCAGCACCAGCGCGGTCTGGCTGCCGAATGCCTGCAGGCGATGAGCGAAGGTCAAACCAGCATCCCCCCATCCACGCCGATGGTCTGGCCGGTGACGTAGGCCGACAGGTCCGAGGCCAGGAACGCCGCGACCCGGGCCACATCCAGCGGCTGTCCCACCCGGCCCATCTTGACCGAAGCCACGGCGCTCGCGAAGCGCTCGGGCCCGACCGAACGCGCCATGTCGGTATCGATCACGCCGGGCGCGATCGCGTTGACGCGGATGCCTTGCGGCGCCAGCTCCTTGGCCAGCGACTTGGTGATGCCGACCACCGCCGCCTTGCTGGCCGCGTAGACCGCCTCGCCGGCATTGCCGTTGGTGCCCATGATCGAAGCCAGGTTGACGATACTGCCGCCTTGTCCGCGCGCCATCAGGCGGCTGGCGTACTGCGCGCAGTGCAGCACGCCGAAGGTGTTGGTCTCGAACACGTAGCGCATCTGGCGCTCGGTCACCATGCCGATCAGCGCATCCTCCAGCACGCCGGCATTGGCTACCAGCACATCCAGGCGCTTCACTTGCCGGAACACGGACTGGAACGCGTTGCGCACGCTCTCGGGCTGGCAGACATCCAGCAGCAGAGGCGTCACCTTCGCGTCGGGCATGGCGTCGAGCAGCTCTGCATGGCGCTGCGCCACGCGTTCGTCGGAGCGGCCCGACAGGAACACGTGGGCGCCTTCGGCGGCGAACAGCCGCGCGGTGGCCAGGCCGATGCCGCGCGTGGCGCCGGTGATGAGTGCGATCTTGTCCTGGAGCAGCACGGCGGACCTCACATGACGACGCGGTATTTCGCGAGGATTTCCTTGGCCTTGGCCACCGAACTCATGTCGACGATGTCGTCGGTGTCCATCATGATCTCGAACAGGTTCTCGATTTCGGCAACTAATGCCATGTGCGCCACCGAATCCCATTCAGGGATGGTGTTGTACGTCAGATCGTCGGTGACCCGCTCTTGCTGGATGCACAGAACGTCGGCGAAGACCCGGTACAGCTTGTCTATGTTTTTCATGTTTGTCGGCTTCAGGTAGGAAACGCACGTGACCGCTGCCGGACGCCACACCAGAGCCGGAGCGGCACGTGCCGGTCCGCCTCTTGTGTGTGCCGGGTCATCGTAGGGCGGAGCTGCGTTGTGCTCTGTGCGCTTTCGCACCCCTGTCTGAAATGCGACGGGCGCGGCGGCGCGCGCTCGAGTACCTCAGATGCAAAGTGATCTCGGCTTCTCGGCGCCGCCGGCTGACGCATCACGCAAGCGTTTTTACCTCGATGTAAAAACTCTTGTTCCAAGGTTGTACGCAGGTAACGGCAAGCCGCATCGACTTGTTCCTCGTGCGCACAAGTGTTTGTGCGCGACCCCTATTTTTCGGGCGGGAAGCATGCCCTAGATTTGGATCCATCGGTCCCGTCGGCCCGATCGGCCAACGAGCCAGATCCAATTACTTAGGAGTTTGAAATGAGTGCTTCCCAGAAAGTCGCCGTGATTACCGGTGCATCCCAGGGCATCGGTGCAGAACTGGTCAAGGCCTATCGCGAACGCGGCTACCGCGTCGTGGCAACGGCGCGCAACGTCAAGCCGTCCGACGATCGCGATATCGTGACCGTGCCGGGCGACATCGCCGACCCGGAAACCGCACAGCGCGTGATCAGCGCGGCGCTGGAGAATTTCGGCCGCATCGACACGCTGGTCAACAACGCCGGCATCTTCGTGGCCAAGCCCTTTACCACCTATACTGCGGCGGACTACGCGGCGGTCACGGGCGTGAACCTGTCGGGCTTCTACTTCATCACGCAGCTCGCCATCGCAGAGATGGAAAAGCAGCGCAGCGGCCATGTGGTCAGCATCACCACCAGCCTGGTGGACCACGCGATCAGCGGGGTGCCGTCGGTGCTGGCTTCGCTGACCAAGGGCGGTCTCAACGCCGCCACTAAGTCGCTGGCCATCGAGTACGCCAGGACCGGTATACGCGTGAACGCCGTGTCGCCCGGCGTGATCAAGTCGCCGATGCATCCGCCCGAGACCCATGCAGCGCTGTCCGCACTGCATCCGGTCGGCCATATGGGCGAAATGCGCGATATCGCCGACGCGGTGCTGTACCTGGAATCGGCCTCGTTCGTGACCGGGGAAATCCTGCACGTGGACGGCGGCCAGAGCGCCGGCCATTAAGCGGGGGAAACTGAGGCGGCGAATTCCGTGCGCCGCCTCAGGCGGCTTCCATCAGCGCGCCGAACCGGGCCCGCGCCGCGGTCACGAACGCCAGCATGGCGCTCGACAGGTAAGCGTCGCGGCGCCTGATGAACAGTGTCTCCACCTGCGCCTGCTCTGGCGCGATTTCATGGATCGAGACCATGCCCTGCTGTGCCGCGGCAGCCACCACGCTGCGCGGCAGCAGCGTGATGCCGATGCCGCCGGCCACGCACGCGACGATGGTGTCGAGCGAGCCGAACTCAAGCGGTGTGGCAGCCCGTATGCCCATCTCGTCCAGCAGCGTCTCCAGGCGCTGCCGGTACGAGCAGCCCAGGCGGAACACGATGGTCTTCAGGTGCTCGGCCGACTTCAGCGCGTCCAGCGAGCGCATGGTGCGCGGCGTCACCAGCACCAGCTCTTCATGGAAGATCGCTTCTGCATCGAGATCCGGGTGATCGAGCGGAGGGGCCACGAAGGCCGCATCGAGCCGCCCTTCGACCACATCGGCGGTCAGGCTGCAGCTGGTCCCTGTGACCAACGACAACCGGACCTGCGGATACTGGCGGGCAAAGCCGCGGCCACGGCCGCATGTCCTGCACACGCCCGGCACAGGCAGATACATGCGCCAGCCATCTGTTCCGGTGATACCGCCGTCTCGATAAACCGCGTATGTGCCGCCGCCTGCGTTGCTAGCATTCCGATCAACGTCTGTCCGTTCTCGAGTGGTATGTCATGAGCAAGTGCCCAGCCGTTCTCCCGATGCCGTCGTCGCCCGCTACAGACGACAGTTATGCTTCACGCAATGCCTCGTACTGGCGACGCAATCTCGTCATCTGCGTGTTCGGCTCGTTCACCACGCTGGTGAGCCTGAGCATGCGGCTGCCATTCCTGCCGCTCTACGTCGAGCAACTTGGCGTCAAGTCCTCGGCCGAGATCGTGCAATGGTCCGGCGTGGCCTTTGGCGTGACCTTTCTTGGCACCGCACTGACCGCGCCGCTGTGGGGCCGCATGGCCGACCGCTTCGGCCGCAAGCCGATGCTGATCCGCGCCGCCATCGGCATGGCCGTGGTGATGTCGATGATCGGCATGGCCCACAACGTCTACGAGCTGGTGGCACTGCGTTTCGCCGCCGGGCTGATCGGCGGCTACGCTTCGGCCTCGATCGTGATGATCGGCACCCAGGTGCCGCCCGAGCGATCGGGATGGGCGCTCGGCGTGCTCTCCACCGGGGCGCTGGCCGGCAACCTGATCGGGCCGCTTGTCGGGGGCTTGCTGCCCAACCTGATCGGCATCCGCGGCGCCTTCACGGCAGCGGCCGCGATGATCGCCGTTGCGGCCATCCTGACGATCGCTTTCATCCGCGAAGACTTCTCCGGCCCGCTGCGGCGCCCGCAGCCGCGCACCGGGCACGGCGCATCCGCAGCCCAGCGCAAGACGCCGCGCGTGGCCATCGCAGCGCTGCTGGTGACGGCCACCATGGTGCTGCTGGCCAATATGTCGATCGAACCGATCATTACCGTGTACATCGCGCAGCTCGGCGTCCCGCACGAGCGCCTGGCCACGGTCGCCGGCATCGTCATGGCGGGTTCGGCCTTCGGCAGCATGCTGACGGCGGCGCGCCTCGGCGCGCTCGCCGACCGGATCGGGGCATGGCGAGTCATCATCGGCTGCCTGGTCGCCACCGCGCTGGTGATGATTCCGCAGGCGTTCGTCACCAACTGGTGGACGCTGGCGATCCTGCGGGGGGTGATGGGGATGACGCTGGCCGGGCTGCTGCCCGCCATCGCCAAGCTGGTGCGCCAGACCGTGGCCGAGCATGAATCGGGCAAGATGCTGGGCTACCTGCAATCCGCGCAGTACGCCGGCCAGGTGGTCGGGCCGCTGATCGGCGGGCAGATCGGCGTGCATGTCGGCATGCGTTCGGTGTTCTTCGTGACCAGCGCCCTGTTGCTGGGCTGTGCTGCGCTGGCCCGTTGGGCCAAGGCGCGCTGAACGTCCGCGCAGGCAGCGGACATCCGCACCCTGCCCACCCTCAGCAGGGACCATTCACTAGCTGGATTGCAAGCGCGAGCTTTCTGACCGACGGCGCGATCTCTTCGTTGCTGATCCCACCGTAGCCAAGAACCAGGCCATTCTGAGCGTGCTGTGGGGAAGCAAAATAAGACGACAGCGGGCGCGCCACGATGCCATGCGCCAGCGCACAACGGGATACCAGGTGATCGTTGGCGTGCCGCAGCTTTACGGTCAGGTGCAAGCCTGTGTCGGTGCCGACGATATCAACCTGATCACCCAGCTGCTGTTGCAGCTCCGTGGTCAGCAGGGCCTGCCGTTCGCCATAGACCTTGCGCATCCGCCGTACGTGCGTCGCGTAGTGGCCATCCGAGATAAATTCCGCCAGGGCGGCCTGTACCGACAACTGGCCACCACGATGCAACTCGGATTGTGCCACCGAGAAAGCATCGACAAGCTCCGGCGGCACGATCAGGAAAGCGAGCCGCAAGCCGGGGTAGAGCACCTTGGAGAAGCTGCCTACATAGATGGTGTTGTGATGCGGATCCAGGCCCTGGAGCGAGGGCAATGGAGCGCCTTGATAGCGAAACTCACTGTCGTAGTCGTCCTCGATGATCCAGGCACTATGGCGATGCGCCAGCTCGGTCAGCAGGCGGCGCCGCGCAAGGCTCATCACCACCCCGCTCGGATACTGGTGAGACGGCGTGACGAAGATGAGGCGTGGGGGTGTTTCCGGTGCGATCGGAGGCTGGATCCCATGCTCGTCAACCGGCACGCCATCCATTTGCAGTCCGGCCGCGCGAAAGACACTGCGCGCGCCCCAATAGCACGGGTCTTCAACCCAGACCAGGTCGCCGGGATCGGCGAGCAAGCGTGCGCACAGATCGATCGCCTGGTGGCTGCCCTGCGTCACGATGATCTGCTCGGGGGAGCAATCGACGCCGCGGGCCAGCGTCAGGTATTCCGTCAGCGCACGCTTGAGCGGCGGATAGCCATGCCGGCTGCCATATCCCAACTGCTCCTGGCTGGCTGTCTTCCAGACCTTGGTGATCAGGCGTTGCCACACGGCGCGAGGGAACTGGCTGACATCGGGGATGCCGGGTACGAACGCCCCGACCTGCAGATCTGATGCGCCAACGCCGGCCAGCAGTTCACGTGCCCGTCGCGACAGGCGGGATTCATCGCTTGGGAGGAAGGCCTGGCCGAGCTGACCCGGGTTGACCATGCTCGATAGCAAGGCAGGGTCGGGAGCCGTGTTGCCGACATAGGTCCCGCTGCCGCCATGCGTGTGCGTGTAGCCCTCGTCGGTCAGCCGGTCATAGGCATACAGCACGGTATTCCGGGCAATGCGCAGATCCCGGGCCAGCTCTCGCGTGGGCGGCAAGCGGGTGCCTGGCGGCAACTGGCCGGTGAGGATGGCATCGCGGATATCGTCAAACAACTGCCTGTTCAGAGGAGTGCCTGAGCGCTCTGGATGGTTCCAGTGGCTGCGCGCGAGAAGCCAGTCGGTCAATGGCGTCTCTTTCAATTCTTGGCTCCATCCGAAAATTTGTACCGGCACTATACAGTGGAGCCAACACGCTTGTAGAGTAGAACCCATCTTGTCGCAGCATTACCACAGAATTATTTCAACTAAGTAACGGGGGCCGCCAAAGTCTTATCAAGGGTGAAAACTCGGCATTGGAGCAGCTGCTTAATTTTTTCCCGAGGCGATGGCGGATATCCCGATATCGGTGGAAAAACTACCGACCGGTATGGTGTGTTTGGTGAGGCATTAAATGAAGCGTTTTGCAGTAGCAGGTATTCAAATGCCGGTGTCGGCATTCGATGAGAACATCACGCAGATGAATCGCTACCTGGCGCATGTCAGGCACCGATTTCCGTGGGTCAATATGGTGATGTTCTCCGAGCTCGCGGCATTTGGTCCGAGCCCGGCCAAGGCCGTGGAAATGCCCGGCGCCGACGAAATCCGGCTGTGCGAGATGGCGGCCAAATATGGCTTGTGGCTGATACCGGGTTCCTTGTTCGAGCGCCGCGATGGCGCGATCTATAACACCGCGCCCGTCATCGATCCCGCCGGAAATGTGGTGGCGCGCTTCCGCAAGCTGTTTCCCTTCCGCCCCTACGAGCAAGGCATCGCCGCGGGCAACGAGTTTGTGGTGTTCGACGTCCCCGATGCCGGCCGCTTCGGCGTATCGATCTGCTATGACATGTGGTTCCCGGAGACCACCAGGACACTGGTCGCCATGGGCGCCGAGGTGATCCTGCACCCGACCATGACGGACACCATCGATCGCGATCTCGAACTATCGATCGTGCGGGCCTCGGCGGCAACGAACCAGGTTTATTTCTTTGACATCAATGGTGTCGGAGATGGAGGCGTGGGCCGCTCCATCGTGGTGGATCCTTCCGGCTATGTGTTGCATGAGGCCTCGTCAAGTGCGGCGGAGATCATCCCGGTGGAGATTGATTTCGAGAAAGTGCGACGCGAGCGCGAGCGCGGTTTGCGCGGGCTCGGCCAGCCGCTCAAGAGTTTCCGCGACCGGGAAGTGGAGTTTTCCGTCTACCAGCGCGGCAGTGGTGCCGACGCCTACCTGCATACCCTCGGGAAACTGATGAAGCCGGGGGTCAACGAAGACGCGCAGCCGCAAGAGAGCGGTCCTGCGGGCGGGTAGCAGTCCGGCAGAAAGAACAGGCTGCCACGCTCCCGGCGGCCTGGCGCGAATTGCATTGGAGCCGATGATCGGATGGACAGCGGATGCGCTGTCCCAAGGGGTAACGCTTGCCTTCAGCTTTGTCATGGACCCGGTCAATCGTGGTCGATGAAAAAGGAAAAACCATAAATAAACAGGTAATTCTGAAATTCGGATCCGCACTCGCGAATCCGTGCGTTGAGAATATCTCGTTAGCAGAGGAATAACATGGCACGCAGCACGGCAAGAAAAGCGAAGACCGGGCAGAACATTTCCCTGAACCGTTATCGCAGCGTCTGGGAAATGCGCGCGGATGGCTGGATGAATCTGACTGACGATCTGGGCCGCCTGGTCAATCTCGGACGCGAATGCAAGGAGTTCGTCGAGCGCCACGCCCGTGTCACCGAGACCCTGTCCATGCTCGAGCCGATCGAGCGGTTCTGGGCGTTTCCGGGGTACCGGCTGTTCGAGGAGCTGACCGCCTGGTTTGCGAGCGGGGATCTGCACCGGCTGAATATCGCCGTGCATCGCATCAATCGCATGCTCGCAAGCGATAGCTACCGCCACAAGAAGCTGTCGCTCGACGCGGAATCCGAAGAGCCGTCCGAGATCGAGACCGAGGAAGAGATGCAGGCGCAGATCGCGCGCCCGTACTTCGAGGTGCTGATCGTCGACGATATGTCGCGCGAGGATGAGGACGCCCTGCGCAGGCGCGTCCAGCGCAAGCAGCGCGTGGATGATCCCTTCGTCTGGGATGTCGTGGTGGTGCCGAGCTTCGAGGATGCACTGATCGCCACGCTGTTCAACTTCAACCTCCAGGCGTGCGTGATCCGGCACGGCTTCCCGTTCAAGTCGGAGTACGAACTCGACCTGCTGCGCAAGTTCCTGGACGGACTGGGCGAGGGCATCGAAGAGCAGCCGGAGTCCGAGCGTGGCCCCTTGCTCGGCCAGAAGATCGCAGAACTGCGGCCGGAACTGGACCTGTACCTGGTGACCGACGTGAAGGCGGAGGAAATCGCCTCGCGCGTGGGCGAGGTCTTCAACCGGATCTTCTTCCGCGAGGAGGACCACACCGAGTTGTACATGTCGATCATGAAGGGGGTGTCGGAGCGTTACAAGACCCCGTTCTTCACCGCGCTGAAGGAGTACTCCAAGCAACCCACGGGGGTGTTCCATGCCTTGCCGCTGGCGCGCGGGAAGTCGATCATGAACTCCCACTGGATCCAGGACATGGCGCAGTTCTATGGCCTGAATCTGTTCATGGCGGAGACGTCGGCGACCTCGGGGGGGCTGGATTCGCTGCTCGATCCGATCGGCCCGATCAAGGTCGCCCAGGAGTATGCAGCGCGAGCGTTCGGCGCGCGTCGCACCTTCTTCGCCACCAACGGCACGTCGACGGCAAACAAGATCGTGGTCCAGGCGTTGGTAAAGCCCGGCGATATCGTGATGGTGGACCGCAACTGTCACAAGTCGCATCACTACGGCATGGTGCTCGCGGGCGCAAAGGTGGCGTACCTCGATTCCTACCCGCTTGACGACTTCTCGATGTACGGCGCCGTCCCTATCTCCCAGATGAAGCGTACGCTGCTGCGCTTCAAGCAGGCCGGCACGCTGGACAAAGTCAGGATGGTGCTGCTGACCAACTGCACGTTCGACGGCGTCGTCTACGACGTGAAGCGCGTGATGGAGGAGTGCCTCGCCATCAAGCCGGACCTGATCTTCCTGTGGGACGAGGCCTGGTTTGCCTTTGCGCGTTTCCACCCGACCTATCGCCAGCGTACGGGCATGGATGCGGCGTCGCGCTTGCGTCGTGAGCTGGACAGCGACGACTATCGCCGGCGCTACGAGGCGTTCGCCGCATCGTTCAGCGGCGCTGACTGGGACGACGAGGAGAAGCTCGTCGCCACGCGCCTGATGCCCGATCCGGATCGGGCACGGGTGCGCGTCTATGCGACCCAGTCCACGCACAAGACCCTGACCTCGCTGCGGCAGGGCTCGATGATCCATGTCTGGGACCAGGACTTCAAGGACAAGGCGGAAGAGGCATTTCACGAGGCGTACATGACGCACACCTCGACGTCGCCGAACTATCAGATTCTGGCCTCGCTCGATGTCGGACGCCGGCAGGTGGAACTGGAAGGGTACGAGCTGGTCCAGCGCCAGATGGAACTGGCCATGACCTTGCGCGAATGGATCCATACCCATCCGCTGCTGAAGAAGTACTTCCATTTCCTCAACGTGTCGCGTGTGGTACCGGCCGCCTATCGTCCGTCGGGTATCGATGCGTACTACAGCCCGGAATCCGGCTGGGCGAACATGGAAGCCGCGTGGCGCGTCGACGAGTTCGCGCTGGACCCGACCCGATTGACCTTGTCGATCGGCAGCTCCGGCATCGACGGCGACACGTTCAAGAACAAGTACCTGATGGACAAGTACGGCATCCAGATCAACAAGACGTCCCGGAACACAGTCTTGTTCATGACCAATATCGGGACGACGCGATCCTCGGTGGCGTACCTGATCGAAGTGCTGATCAAGATCGCGAGGGAGCTCGACGAGCGAACTGCCGACATGAGCGTGATCGAGCGCCGGCTGCACGAGAAGCGGGTGGCATCGCTGACCCGGGAATTGCCCCCGCTGCCGGACTTTTCGCACTTTCACTTTGCCTTTCGCAGCGTCTGCAACAACGGGCAGATCGAAACGCCGGACGGCGATATCCGCAAGGCTTTCTTCATGTCCTATGACGAAGAAAACTGCGAATACCTCACCATGACCGAAGTGGCGAAGGCCATCGCCAAGGGCCGTGAAGTGGTCTCGGCGCTGTTCGTGATCCCGTATCCGCCCGGCTTCCCGATCCTGGTGCCCGGGCAGGTGATCAGCTCGGAAATCCTCGAATTCATGCAGGCCCTCGACGTACGGGAAATCCACGGGTACCGCCCGGAACTCGGCTTCCGCGTATTCAGCGACGGCGCGCTCCAGCAACTGGCGCTGCAGGCCGCCGGAGAGGCCGCGGCGGCGGTCGCGGCGGCGGCTGCCAAGGCGTCCGTATCGACCGTCGTCGAAGTCTCGACGGCGACCGTCGATGAAGTCGCGGCAGCGCATGCGGAACGCCCCGCGACGCAAAAAAAATAGTCGGGCGAGAAGCCGGTCCTGACGGCCGGATTCTCGCCACAGAGCCCGATTCAACAAGAACAATGTGCCGGACCTGGACCGCCAGGGGCCGCGGGATACTCGCGTCACGCCGGCACGGAATTCCTCAGGAGAAAGCCGCGATGCAAAAAGTCCGTAACGTCTCAGATCTTCGCGTGATGTTCCATCGGAACGAGAAGCCGATCTACTTCATCAGCGCCACCAACTTCAATCTCCTGGGCATCGATCAGTGGGTCAATCGCTTCAAGTATGTGAACTACATCGATTGCTTCGATGGCCGCCATCCCAACGTCTTCGTGCCGCCGGAACTTCCCCACGAAGAGTTCACGTCGATCGAGGACATCAACAATTACCTGCTCCAGCATAAGGATGTGGTGGAATTGATCGAGCAGCGCGGAGGCCGGCCCGCTGCCACCTTCCTGATGTTCGACGAGAGGACCGAGGAGCTTGCCGACGAGCTGGGGCTCGACGTCTGGTTTCCGCCAGCCGCGCTGCGCAGCCGCTGCGACAACAAGATGGAAACGGTCCGCATCGGCAACAAGGCCGGCGTCCATTCGGTGCCCAATGCGCTGGAAAAGGTCGACAGCTACGAGCACCTGATGCAGATCGCCGAGCGCCATGGGCTCGGCAAGGATCTGGTCGTGCAGAGCGCGTTTGGGGATTCCGGCCACACCACGTTCTTTATTTCCAGTGAAGACGACCAGTGAAGACGACTTCAACAAGCACAAGGACGAGATCGTCAATGATCCGGAAGTGAAGATCATGAAACGGATCAACTGCCGCGGTGCGACGCTGGAAGCGTGTGCAACACAGTCCGGCACCCTGGTTGGCCCGCTGCTGACGGAGATCGTGGGCGCGCGTGAGCTGACGCCGTACAAGGGCGGGTGGTGCGGCAATGAGATCTTCCCCGGGGCGTTCTCGGAGGAGGTCAGGATGAAGGCGCGCGATATGGCCTTCCGCTTCGGCAATCAGTTGCTCGAGGAGGGATATCGCGGCTATTTCGACCTGGATTTCCTGATCGATGTCGACACCGGTGAAGTCTATCTCGGCGAGCTGAATCCCCGGATCTGCGGCGCCAGCCCGATGACCAATCATGCCGCCTTCGCCTATGCGGACGCACCGCTGTTCCTGTTCCACCTGCTCGAATTCTCGGGCGTGCCGTTCGACCTGAACGTGCGCGAACTCAATGAGCGCTGGGCAGAAAAGTCGTTTATCGACGGCTGGTCCCAGCTTGTCATCAAGTACACCGAGGACAATGTCGACGTGGTTACCCATGCGCCGCCATCGGGCATCTATCGCATGGCTGCGGACGGGTCCGTTTCCTACCACCGCTTCGATTCCAACCGGCGCGAAATCGAAACCGAACGGGAAGCGTTCTTCCTGCGTATCACCGGGCCGGGCGACTATCGCTATGAAGGCGCCGATCTCGGCATCCTGATTACGCGAGGCCGCTCGATGAACGATGAGTTCAGGCTCAACGAGCGCGCCCACCACTGGATCCGCGGCATCAAGCAATACTATGCGGCCAAGCCGCTGGTCTCCGCCCAGGCGGAACTGGCGCCGCAGCCCGGTGCATTCAAGATCCTGTAAGTCCAGTCACGCGAGGGCAAGACGGCATGCGTTGTACTTTCGAAGCGATCAGCGAGGACTTGCCCGGGCAGCGATGGCAGAGCATCTTCCGGCAGTTCTGGCCCGGATACCGGCAATGGTATCTGCGCGATGGCGAGCGCGCGCGGCCCGGCTTCCTGATGTGCCGCCGGGCGCTGCGCGATCATATGCCGGAACTGGTGCCGACCTGGGAGCGGCTGGTCGAGCTCGCCGGCGGCGGCGACCTGGAGGCGCGGTTCCTGTCGATGTGGGGACCGCCGCCTTATATCGCCGGATGTTCCCAGGCGGTGTGGCTGCCGCTGCCCGGCAACCACGTGGCCGGTGCGACGCCAGCGCTTTTACGTAACTACGACTTTGCCCCGGCCTTGCTCGAGGGCGTCTGGCTGGCGTCCCGATGGCACGGCCGCCGGGTGGTGGCGGTCAACGATTGCCTGTGGGGAGCGCTGGACGGCATCAATGACAGCGGCCTCGCCGCGTCCTTGTCGTTCGGCGGCCGCAAGGCAGTCGGCAATGGCTTTGGGATACCGCTGGTCCTGCGCTACGTGCTTGAATTTGCTGAGGACGTCGACGCCGCGGTGGAAATGCTGTCGCGCATCCCCGTGCATATGAGCTACACCGTGAGCCTCCTTGACCGCGCCGCTCAGTGGGCAACCGTGTTCGTCACGCCGGACCGGCCGGTCGAAGTGGTGCGCAAGCAGGCCGTGAGCAATCTGCAGCACGGCGTCGAATGGGCCGCGCATGCGCATGCAACGCTGGCGGAAGTCCGCGAGGAGGCCCTGGCCGCGGTGGTGCGGCAGGCGGATGACTCCAGGGAGGTGCTGCGTGCGCTGCTGAGGCCGCCACTCTTTCAGACCTCATACGGGCGCGGACATGGAACGTTGTACAGCGCGGTCTATCACCCCTGCGACGGATCGGTCGAAATGGTGTGGCCGGATGCCACGTGGCGGCAGTCGTGCAGCCACTTTGTGCCAGGCGCAAGGATGATCGAGTTCGATGTGGAGAGCACCGCGCCGCCGCACACCGTAATGCCGGCGCGCCGCTGGATGCTCGACGACGTCGGCAGCTTCCAGTGAGGTTGCCGGTGTTGTAGCCCCGGACGGCAAGGCATCTCCCGATTGCCCGCCAGCCGCCTTTTGTCCCGTTATGCCGCCAGAAAAGCAGGACGCGATCCCCGACGGATCGCGGAGGACCATGTCGCCTGAAAAAGTCTGAAGCTGACAACTTCGGATAGCAGGCTCGAGAGTATCCCAGGAGGAGCCATGAAGAAGAAACGCCCAATCACCACCTACATCATCTTCGCGATGATCCTCGGTGTCATCGTCGGCTATAGCTGTCACCAGGCCTTCCCGGATCCCGGGACGGCCAAGGAGATAGCTGGCTATATCTCGATCTTTACCGATGTCTTCCTGCGGCTGATCAAGATGATCATTGCGCCGCTGGTGTTCTCCACGCTGGTGGTGGGCATTGCGCACATGGGCGATGCGAGCACGGTGGGGCGTGTCGGCGTCAAGGCGTTGGGCTGGTTTATCGTGGCCTCGTTCATCTCGCTTGCGCTGGGGCTGGTCCTGGCCTCGGTCCTGCAGCCGGGCGTCAACATCGGCCTGCCGCTGCCGGATGTGGGAGCCGCCACCAACCTGAAGACCAATGCCTTCACGCTCAAGGATTTCATTACGCACCTGGTGCCGAAATCCGTGGCGGAAGCCATGGCGACCAATGAGATCCTGCAGATCGTCGTGTTCTCGATCTTCTTCGGCACCGCGCTGTCGACACTTGGCGAAACCGGGAAGCGGCTGGCTGGCGTGATCGACGATCTCGCGCAGACGATGCTGAAGATCACCGGCGCCGTGATGTGGATGGCGCCCGTTGCCGTGTTCGCGGCAATCGCCTCGACGGTCACCACGCAGGGGTTGGGGATCTTGCTCACCTTCGCGAAGTTCATGGGCAGCTTCTATCTGGGGCTGGTGGTGCTGTGGGGCCTGCTGGTGCTCGCCGGCCTCTTCTTCCTCGGCAAGCGGGTGTTCTCGCTGATCCGGCTGATTCGCGAGCCATTCCTGCTTTCCTTCTCCACGGCGAGTTCGGAGGCCGCGTATCCCAAGATGCTCGACGCGCTGGACCGGTTCGGCGTCGGCAGGAAGATCTCCAGCTTCGTGCTGCCGATGGGCTACTCTTTCAATCTCGATGGCACCATGATGTACTGCACGTTCGCCGTGCTGTTCATTGCGCAAGCCTATGACATCCATCTGCCGGTCAGCACCCAGATCACCATGCTGCTATTGCTGATGCTGACCTCCAAGGGCATGGCCGGGGTGCCGCGCGCATCGCTGGTGGTGATTGCCGCTACGCTGAATCAGTTCGGCATTCCGGAAGCCGGGCTGCTGCTGATCATGGGGGTCGACCAGTTCCTCGACATGGGGCGCTCCGCGACCAATGCCGTGGGCAATTCGATCGCGGCCGCGGTGGTGGCGAAATGGGAGGGGCAACTCGCACCGGAATCCAGTCTGGACGACGAAGGCGCAAGTCCGGTGCCGGAGGCCGGTGCCTCGCTCGGAAAGCCGGACACGGCGAGGGTATGACAGGCACGCCGGGCTGGCCTATGCTGTCATTGCGGCCAATGATCATTGAAGGAGTACCGATGCTCTCAAAGAAATCACCTCGGCATGGCCTGCGTTGCCACGCCGCGAAGTGGGTCCTCGTGGCGCTGGGCGCAGTGTTCTCCGCCACGCCGGCGTTCGCGCAGCAGGCGGGAGAGCTTTCCGGCGCGCTGAAGCAGGCCAAGGAAAGCGGAACGCTGTCGGCCGGCTACCGGGAATCGTCGCTGCCATTCTCCTACGTGGGGCGGTCTGGCAACCCCATCGGATACTCCATCGATATCTGCCGTGCCATTGTGGAAGCCGCCGCCGCGGAGGTGGGCCGCGAGGTGAATATCCGCTGGGTGCCGGTGACCTCGGAGAACCGGTTCGATGCCATCACGTCGGGAAAGATCGACCTGGAATGCGGTTCGACCACGCGCAATGCCGAGCGCATGCAACGGGTGGCGTTCTCCCCGGTGATCTTTGTTGCCGGGACCAAGCTGATGGTGCCAAAAAGCTCACCGATCAGGACATTGCGCGACCTGAAAGGGAAGCACGTGGTGGCGACCGGCGGCACCACCAATGTGGAGGCGCTGGAACGGCTGTCGGAGCGCTTCGACCTGCAACTCAAGATCATCCGGGCGCGCGATCATGGCGATGCGTTCCGGGTTCTGCAGCATGGTGGCGCCGATGCCTACGCGGGGGACGACGTGTTGCTGCACGGCTTGCTTAGCGGCAGTCCGGATCGGGGCAAGTTCAGGGTGACCGCAGATTTCCTCTCTTACGATCCGTACGGGATCATGTATCGCAAGGGCGATCCGCAGTTTGCCGCGGTGGTGGAGAGGACATTCCGCGAGCTGTCGGCATCGCGCGAGCTGGAACGCCTGTACCAGCAGTGGTTCATGATGAAGCTGCCCACTGGCGAACGCCTCGGCTTGCCCATGAGCGCGCAGCTTGAGGAGTTGATTCGGGCCATGCCGGAACGCGCGGAATAGCCTGGCGCGTCCGTGCGTGCTACTGACAAGTCCGGCACGCCGCCGGTTTGCAACCAGCGGCAGATGAGACGATATCGCACGAACCACCACTGACCGGCCCCCTCTCCCGCTTGCGGGAGAGGGGGCGATCACCATGGATGGTGGCTTGCGACCACCGCATCCCGGCGCACGCCCTTACCGATGGCTTGCAATGAAGCCACGCAACTGCGGATAGATCTCCTCGCGCCAGCGGCGCCCGGAGAAGATGCCATAGTGGCCACACCCGGCCGCCGTGATGTGCTGCTTGCGCGCGCCCGGAATGCCCGCACACAGGTCGTGCGCCGCCGCGGTCTGGCCCGCCCCGGTGATGTCGTCCAGTTCGCCTTCGATGGTCAGCAGCGCGGCCTCCCTGATGTCCTGCGGGCGCACCGGTTCGCCTGCAATCTCCCAGGTACCCCTGGCCAGCCGGAACTCCTGGAACACGTCACGGATCGTGTCCAGGTAATACTCGGCGGCCATGTCGAGCACCGCGTTGTACTCATCGTAGAAGCGCACGTGTGCCGCCGCGTCGTCCAGGTCTCCGTCGACAAGATTGCGGTAATAGTTGTAGTGCGCCGACAGGTGCCGGTCGGGGTTGGTTGCCACGAAGCCGGCGTGCTGCAGGAATCCCGGATAAACCTTGCGGCCGTGCCCGGGATAGTTGGCCGGCACGGTATGGATCACGTTGTGCTCGAACCATTCGAATGACTTGTCGGTCGCCAGCGCGTTCACGGCGGTGGGGCTGCGGCGCGCGTCGATCGGTCCGCCCATCATGGTCATCGACCGCGGCGTGGTCTCGCCGGCCGATGCCTGCAATGCGATCGCGGCCAGCACGGGTACGGCAGGCTGGCAGACGGAAATGACATGCAGGTTGTCGGCGCCGATGTGGCGGATGAATTCCTGGATGTAATGCACATAGTCCGTGAGGTGGAAGGTCCCGTCTTCGACCGGCACCATGCGGGCATCGATCCAGTCTGTCACGTAGACCTTGTGGTGCTGCAGCAGGGTCCGCACGGTGTCGCGCAGCAGCGTGGCATGGTGGCCGGACAGCGGGGCGCAGACCAGCACCACCGGGTCGTCCTTCAGCAGGCGGATGGCAGCGGGGTCATCGGCGTAGCGCTTGAAGCGCAGCAATCTGCAGAAGGGCTTTTCGACAACAACCTGCTCCACGACAGGAACTTCCCGCCCGTGGCACTGCACCGACCTGATGTCGAAAGGCGGCTTCTTGTAGTCCTTGCCGAGGCGGTACAGGAGCTCGTAGCCGGCCGCCAGCCTGTTGGCACCGGGCGTCAGCGAGAGCGGACTGAGCGGATTGGTCAAGGTCCGCGACGTTGCCTGAGCCAGTGCGGTAAGGGGCAGCAGCATCGCGCTCTTGAGTTCGTGGAGTTGGTAAAGCATGAGGAATTCCCTGTGGAATGATCTGAACAGCGGGTCTGAACAGCGGGCCTGCGCCGGGCCCGCGGGGTGAGCGCGAACGCGTGTATGCATCGGGCCGACGAGCCCGCGATCACGCGCATTCGCAATTCGGATCGGCGGCATCAGCCGGTGGCTCATGCACGGCGATCACTCTTCGGAATGCTCCTTGTCATAGCCGATATGGAGCCGCCGGAGCTTGGAGTACAAGGTCTGCTTGGGGATGGAAAGCGCCTTCGCGGTAGCGGCGACGTCGAAGTTGTGGCGCTTCAGTTCTTCCATGACCACGACCCGTTCGAACTGTTCGAGCTGTTCGGGCAGGCTGTGGCACGGTTCGCCGTGGCTGTGGTGCAGGTCGAAGTCGTCGGACAGCAGCCCGAGCACGAAGCGGTCCGCCACGTTGCGCAGCTCGCGCACGTTGCCCGGCCATGAATGGGACAGCAGCAGGTCGAACTGGGCGTTCTCGAGCACGGGCGCCGGACGGCCGAAGCGCGTCGCCGCCTGCAGGATCAGATGCTCGAACAGCAACGGGATATCTTCGCGGCGCTCGCGCAACGGCGGCAGGTCGATGAAGGCGACACCGATGCGATAGTACAAGTCGGCGCGGAACTTCTTTTGCTCGGTGAGCAGCTTCAGGTCTTCCTTGCTGGCGGCGATCACGCGGCAATCCACCTGGATGGATTCGTTCGAGCCCACGCGCTCGATGGAGCGCTCCTGCAGCGCGCGCAGGAACTTGACCTGTACCGCCAATGGCATGCTTTCGATTTCGTCGAGGAACAGCGTCCCGCCATGGGCGTGCTCGAACTTGCCGCAGCGGCGACGCGTGGCGCCGGTAAACGATCCCACCTCGTGCCCGAACAGTTCGCTCTCGGCCAGCGCCTCGGGCAGCCCGCCGCAGTTCAACGGCACAAAATTCCCGGCGCGTCGCGCGCTGTGGTCATGCAGGCAGCGCGCCACGAGGTCCTTGCCGGTCCCGGTCTCGCCGTAGATCACCACGTCGGCCGGCGCATCGGCGAGTGCGCGGACCGCGCGGCGCACGCGCTCCATCTGGGCAGAACGGCCGATCAGGCACGCCTGGATGCCGCGCCAGCCCTCCAGTTGCTCGCGCAGGCCCCGCACCTCCAGGCTCAGCTTGCGCCGGTCGGCAGCGCGCCTGACCACGGACACCAGATGATCGGATGAGCACGGTTTCTCGATAAAGTCGTAGGCCCCCTCGCGCATGGCCCGCACCGCCATGGAGATGTCGCCATGGCCGGTCATCAGGATGACGGGCAGGTCGGCGTCAATGCCCTGAAGCTCGCTCAGCCAGGCCGCGCCGGTCATGCCCGGCAGCCTGACGTCGCAGACCACCACGGCGGGCACGCCGAGGCTGACGCTGGCGCGCGCCTGCTCTACCGAGGCGAATCCGTCGACGACGAACCCGGCCAGTTCGAGCGCCTGCGAACTGCCAATCAGCACATCCTCTTCGTCCTCGACAAAAATCACGCGGATGGGATGAGTGTCGCTCATTGATGTTCCTCTTGGGTCGGCGGCGCGAGGGGTAGTTCGACGACGAATTCGGCGCCCGCGGGTGTCAGGTTGCGGGCATACAGGCGGCCGCCGAACTCGCGCACGATATGCGCCGAGATCATCAGGCCGAGTCCCAGGCCCTTGCCGGCGGGCTTGGTCGTCACGAACGGCTCGAACAGCCGCGGCAGCACGTCGGGATGGATGCCCGATCCCGAGTCGCGGATGGTGAGCACGCATTGCCCTTCGTGCCGGCTCATGCCGATATCCAGTTGCCGCACGGGGGCAGCCGACAAGGCGTCGGCGGCATTGCCCAGCAGGTTGACCAGCACCTGTTCCAGCCGGGGCGCGTCGGCCAGGACGCAGATGTCGTCGGGCGTCGCCGTGATGTCGACGGTGACATCGAGCTCGCGCAAGCGGGCGGTCACCACAAACAGCGCGTCCTGGATCACCTGGCGCACCGCGACCGGCCGCAGCGGCGCCTGGGTCTTGTGGGCAAAGGCCTTGAGCTGTTGGGTGAGGCGGGCCACGCGGCCGATCAGGTTGGAGATGCGGTGAAGGTTGCCGGCGGCAGCGTCGAGCCGGCCTTTCTCCAGCAGCACCGCGGCGTTGTCGGACAGCGTGCGCATTGCCGCCAGGGGCTGGTTCAGTTCATGCACGATCCCGGCGGACATCTGTCCGAGCGCAGCCAGCTTGCCGGCGTGAACGAGGTCGTTTTGCAGCGCGCGCAGTTCGGCGGTCCGTTCCAGCACCTTGGCCTCCAGGCCATTGTGCGCTTCACGCAGCGCGCGTTGCGCCGCCATTTGCTGCCGGGCGGCACGCCGGCGCTGCGCAACGACCAGGATCAACAGCAGCAGCACCATGCAGGCCAGCAGCCCGCCGATGGCGGCATTGCGGGCAAGCGTGCGCGCGGGCAGTTCGTCGTCCAGCAGCACGATACGCCAGAGGCCGTGGTTGACCGTGCGCTCGGACGCCAGGTAATCCACCTTGTCCAGGCGAACACGGGTGGTGTGTTCGTCAAGGCGGGAGGACACCTGCCAGTCCAGCGGCATCAGGTCCGACTTGCCGTAGGTTCGCGCGTGTCCGGCCTCGGCCAGCATGACCGGCGTCAATGGCGCCAGTGGGCGCAGTCTCCACTGCGGCAGCGAGGCCAGGATCACGACATCGCGCGCGTCCACGACCAGCACCTTGCCCGGAATCTGGACCCAGTTCCGCTCCACTGCGTCAAGGTTGACCTTGACGGTGGCAATGCCTGGCTGCTTGCCGTTTTGCCGCAGCGCATACGCCAGGTAGTAGCCGGGACGACCGGAAGTAAACCCCACGCCATAGAAACGTCCCTGCCCGTGTTCCAGCGCATCCCGCATATACGGCCTGAACGAAAGATCGGCGCCCACCGGCGTACCCGGCTGGTTCCAGTCCGCGGCGGCAAGGGTCATGCCGGAGCGCAGCGTGACATACAGGTTGTCGGCGCCGGCCGTCGCGGTGATGCCGTGCAGGTAGCGGCTGACGTGCTGCTTCAGCGACGCGTCATCGGGCCTTGCCAGCAGTTCGAAGACATCCGAAGTGGATTCGAGCAAGGAGGGCAGGTAGTCGAACCGGGACAATTCGCCATCCAGCCGCGCAGCGATGACGTCGAGGCGATGCTGCGCCGCGACACGCAACTGGTCGAGACCGGCGCGCAACGCCATGGCATAGGCGATCCACGCCGACAGCGCGATTGCCGCCAGTGCCATACCGCACCAGATCCCCATGCGCATACGGCCCAGATTCATGTCGCATGCCCTTTCTCCGCAGTCCTGGAACTCGTCGGATAGTTCGTCCCCGTGCCGGGGGTAGATGAAGGACGCTTGTTCGCCCCGATGCAAATCGGGATGTTGCAGTGTACTCCTGGAATCCGGCCAGGCAGCACCCGGGCAATTGCCTAGGCCGGCATCTTGCATTGCGTGGCGGCGCAGCATCTTGGCGTGATACCTAAGCGTAGCGGAGTTCGCGCGTCTTGCCGCGGAACACCCGATACGAGAACACCGTGTAGCCGGCAATGGCGGGCACCGAGATGCAAACGCCGGCGAGGATCACCTTCAGGGCCGCCGGGCTGCTGGCGGCCTGCCATATCGTCAGGCGATGGATCACGACGAAGGGGAAGATGCTGTAGGCCAGCCCGAGGAAGCTGAGCACGAAGACGGCGATCAGCAACACGAAGGGCAGCCAGGCGACCGGCCCGCGCACCAGCCGGGTGTTAAGCAGCAGACGCACCGCCATCAGCGTGATGCCGGTCACCATCGGGATGGCGAGCAGGGCGATGATCTGCGGCAGCACGAACCAGCGCTCCCGCACCACGACGCTGATCCATGGCGTCGCCACCGAGATAAGGGCGAGTCCGCAGACCATCGGCGCCCATGCGGTCTTGGCCCATTGCACGGCGCGCTGCTGCAGCTCGCCTTCGGTTTTCATGATGAGCCAGCAGGCGCCAAGCAGCACATAGGCCATTGGCAGTGCGAGAGCGATCGCCGCCGCGAACAGGGGATAGTTCCAGCCACTGCCGAAGCCGCTGATGTAGCGGCCCAGCATCCAGCCCTGCGATACCGAAGCCATGGCAGAGCCCGCGAAAAACAGCCGGTCCCAGGTCGGCTTGTGCGCGCTCCTTACCTTGACCCGGAAGTCGAAGGCCACGCCGCGCAGGATCAGGCCGACCAGCATTAATGTCACTGGCAGGTAAAGCTCCGTCAGGATCATGCCGTGTGCCTTGGGGAAAGCCACCAGCAAGATGCCGATGCCCAGCACCAGCCAGGTTTCGTTGGCGTCCCAGAACGGGCCGATCGAAGCCACCATCACATCTTTTTCGGAGGGCGTGGCCCGGTGCATCAGCATGCCGACGCCGAGGTCATAGCCGTCGCTGATCACATAGACCAGCATGGCCAGGCCCATCAGCGCCATGAAGATGACGGGCAGGGCATCGTCGAAACGCATCCAGCTCATTATGTGCTCCCGGTTGGCAAGATACGCGGCGGCATCGCGCCAGACGGCGTGGAGGGCTGCCCGGCAGGGTCGCTGGCGGGCGCTTCTTCCGGCGCGTCTTCCGGCGTTTCCTCCGGGGTTTCCTCCGGCTTTTCCGCCAGGTACTTCAGCACGCTGACATAGGCCACGATCAGCGCGAGGTAGACGCTGACGAACAGCGACAACGTCAGGGCGATATGCGGCGCCGGGACGTTCGAGGCCACATCGGCAGTACGTACCAGGCCTTGGACGATGAAAGGCTGGCGACCGATTTCCGTGACATACCAGCCGGCGACCGTGGCAATCCAGCCTGAGAAGGTCATGCCGGCAAGGCCCCATAGCAGCGCGCGCGGCAAGCGCTCGGGCTGCCAGCCGCTACGGCGGTACAGCCACCAGCCGAGCCAGCTCGCCGCCAGCATCAGCATGCCCACGCCAACCATCACGCGGAAGGCGAGGAACAGCGGCAGGACCGGCGGATGCGCGTCGCGGAACGCATTCAGTCCCTGGATCTCACCGTCGGGGCGATGCGTCAGGATCAGGCTGGCCAGCCTGGGGATTTCGATGGCTGCGTGATTCGTCCGCAGCTTCTCGTCGGGGATGGCGAAGAGCAGCAAGGGCACGCCGCGCGCCGTGTCCCAGACGCCCTCCATCGCGGCGATCTTCTGGGGCTGGTGCCGGAGCGTGTTCAGGCCGTGCAGATCGCCGACGGCGATCTGCAGCGGAATGGCGGCCGCGGCGAGCGTCAGCCCGACGCGCAATACCCTGGGCGCGGACAACTGCGCCGTGCCCTTGAGCAACTGCCAGGCACTCAGTCCCGCGAGCAGGAAGGCACAGGTCAGGGCGGACGCGAGCAGCATATGGACCAGGCGGTAGGGGAAAGAGGGATTGAAGATGACTTCGAGCCAGCTCTTGACGTGGAACTCCCCATTGACGATCTCGTAGCCCTGCGGGGTCTGCATCCAGGAGTTCAGCGCCAGGATCCAGAAGGCGCTGAGCGTGGTGCCGAAAGCGACGAAGAAGGTCGACATCAGGTGGACGCGCTCGCTCACCTTGCCGTGCCCGAACAGCATCACGCCGAGGAAGCCGGCTTCGAGGAAGAACGCCGTCAGCACCTCATACGCGAGCAGGGGGCCGGCGACATTGCCCACCGTTTCCATGAACCCGGGCCAGTTGGTGCCAAACTGGAAACTCATGGTGATGCCGCTGACCACGCCAAGCGCGAACGTCAGGGCAAACACCTTGGTCCAGAAGCGGTAGGCGTTCAGCCACGCCTGGCGGACCACTGGCTTATCGCTGGCGAGGTAGCGCCAGCGGAAAAACAGCAGCAGCCAGCCCATGCCGATGCTGATGGTCGGGAACAGGATGTGGAAGGTGATGTTGGCCGCGAACTGCATGCGTGCCAGCAGGATCGGATCCATGTGTCCGGGTCTCCCCCGTCAAGATAGATGAGACGCTGCGCGTGCAGCGCAGCGTCCGTTTTGCCGCGTATGGCGCGACGGCGCCACTGTCAGCGCTTGCGCGGCGCCGCCTCTCCGTTCAAGCCATTCGACATGCCGATCAGCACGCCGGTGACCAGGGTGGTGTAGTGCTGCAGCCAGGCCTCGGTACTGCTTTGGCCCAGCGCACGGCCCTCGCGCGCCATGGTGCGGGCCCGGCTGGTCAGTTGCTCGATGACCGCGGCGGCGCTGGCGCCGGTCGCGCTGCCCTTGAGCTTCATGCCTTCCAGCACGGACGACCATGGCCCCTGGACCGTTTGCACGGTTTCGCCGATCGCCTTGCCCAGGGTGGAGAACAGCAGGTCTTCCATCTTCTCGATATCGGACATTGCCTTCTTCACGTGTGCCTCGCGCAGTTGCGCGCCCTGGTCGACGATCTGCTGCAGCGCGCGGCGATTCGCTTCCACTGCCTGCACCAGGGCGTCGTCCATGCCCTGGACGGTCCCGGCCAGGATGGATTCAAGGTCGGGTCCCGCCAGGCCGCTCCTGGCCGCCCCGGCCGAAGCGGCCTGGGTGATGCCCTTCAGGACGTCCTGGATGCTGTGTACTGTCAGGTCGCGACCCTGCAAAGCCTTGAGGGTGGCCTCCTGTACCGCCTGGCGCAGGGACTCGCCCTGTTGCGCCGAAGCCTGCGCAAACTGCCGGATCAGCGCCTCGTGGTCGATCACCATCTTGTTCATCTTCGTCTCCTGCCAGGTCTCGTCGCGTCTCGTCGAATAGCTGCCATCACCGCGCAGCTGGCTCACTGCATGTGCTGGCCGCCGTTGATGGCGATATTGGCGCCGGTCACGAAGGCCGCCTCGTCCGAGGCCAGGTAGATGATCAGGCCTGCCACTTCCTCCGGCTTGCCCAGGCGGCCCACCGGGATCTGCGGCAGGATCTTCGTGTTCAGGATCTCGTCGGGAATGGCGGTGACCATCTTGGTGCCGATATAGCCCGGCGAGATGGTGTTGACGGTGACCCCCTTCCTGGCCACCTCCAGCGCCAGCGCCTTGGTGAAACCATGCACCCCGGCCTTCGCCGCCGAGTAGTTGGTCTGGCCGAAGGCGCCCTTCGAGCCGTTGACCGACGACACGTTGACGATGCGGCCCCAGCCGCGCTCCACCATCCCGTCGGCAACCTGCTTGCTCATGTTGAACAGGCTGTCCAGGTTGGTGCGCAGCACGGCGTCCCAGTTCACCTTGTCCATCTTCTTGAAGGTCATGTCGCGCGTGATGCCGGCATTGTTGATGAGAATGTCGATGGGGCCGGCCTGTTCCGCCACCGCGGCCACGGCTTGCACGCACGAGTCGATATCGGCCACGTCGCAGGGCACGGCCAGGATGTCGTGCCCGCGCGCCTTCATTTGCTGCACCCACTCGCCGTGGTTCTTGTTGCCCGGCGAATAGGTCACCGCCACCCTGTAGCCGGCCTCGGCCATCTTGGTGGAAATGGTTTCTCCCAGGCCGCCCATGCCGCCGGTGATCAAGACTACGCGTTGCTTGCTCATTGTTCTGTTCTCCTGTGGAATCGATGGAATAAAGGCCGTACGGATCCGGATCAACGCTCGATCGCCAGCGCCACGCCCATGCCGCCGCCGATGCAGAGCGAGGCCAGCCCGCGCTTTGCGTCGCGGCGGATCATTTCGTGGATCAGGGTGACCAGGATGCGGCAGCCGGACGCGCCGATCGGGTGGCCGATGGCGATGGCGCCGCCGTTGACGTTGATCTTGCGGGTGTCCCAGTCCATCTCCTGGTTGACCGCGCAGGCCTGTGCCGCGAACGCCTCGTTGATCTCCATCAGGTCCAGGTCGTTGACGCTCCAGCCTGCCTTCTGCAGGCAACGCCGGGAGGCCGGCACCGGGCCCATGCCCATGATGCTGGGGTCGAGCCCGGCCGACGCATAGGAGGCAATGCGGGCCAGCGGCGTCATTCCCAGCTCGCGCGCCCTGGCGGCCGACATCAGCAGGACCGCTGCCGCGCCGTCGTTCAGCCCCGAGGCGTTGCCGGCCGTGACGGTACCCGCCTTGTCGAAGGCCGGCCTCAGCCCGCCCAGCGCTTCGGCCGTGGTCCCGTGCTTGATGAACTCGTCGCTGTCGAAGACCACCGTGCCCTTCTTCGAGACGATCGAGACCGGGACGATCTCGTCGCTGAACTTGCCGGCCTTCTGCGCGGCCTCGGCCTTCTGCTGCGAGGCGGCCGCGAACTCGTCCTGCCGGGCGCGCGAGATGTTGTACGCCTTGGCCACGTTCTCGGCGGTGGTGCCCATGTGGTACTGGTTGTACACGTCCCACAGGCCATCGACGATCATGGTGTCGGTCAGCTTCCAGTCGCCCATGCGCTGGCCATCGCGCGAACCCACCAGCACGTGCGGCGCGGCGCTCATGTTCTCCTGGCCGCCGGCGATGACGATGTCCGCGTCGCCGCATTTGATGGCCTGCGCCCCCAGGTGGACCGCCTTCAGGCCGGAGCCGCACACCTTGCCGATGGTCATGGCGGGCACGCCGACGGGCAGCCCGGCCTTGATGCCGGCCTGGCGGGCGGGGTTCTGCCCGCTGCTCGCGGTCAGCACCTGGCCAAGCACTACCTCGTCGACCAGCTCGGGTTGCAGGCCGCTGCGCGCGAGCAGCGCCTTGATGACGGTGGCGCCCAGCTCGGGAGCCGCGACCTTGGCGAGCGATCCGCCAAACTTGCCGACCGCGGTTCTGGCCGCGGCGACGATAACGACGTCTTCCATACGATTCTCCTGCGTGAAAAAAATTGAGGGACTGACGGTGCAGCCACTAGCTGGCTTTCTCTTTGACATAGCGGCCGGGCGCGGGCTCGGTCACCGAGTAGGCCGCGCTGCCCAGCGAGCGCGGCGCCGCGGTTTGCGCTCCGGCATGCTGTCCGAGCCATGCCGACCAGGCGGGCCACCAGCTGCCTTCGACGCGTTCGGCGCCGTCCAGCCAGCGTTGCGCGTTGCTGTCGGGCGTGCCGATCCAGTGGTGGCGCTTGCGTCTGGCCGGCGGATTGACCACGCCGGCGATGTGGCCGCTGGCGCCCAGCACGAAGGTCGTCGGCCCGCCGAGCAGGCGGGTGGTGGCAAAGGCGCTGCCCCAGGGCACGATGTGGTCGTCGTGCGAGGCATAGAGGAAGGCGGGCACCCGCACGCGGGAAAAGTCCACCGCCTCTCCACACTGCACGGTGCCGCCGGGCACGCGCAGGCGATTCTCGAGATAGGCGTTGCGCAAGTACCAGCAATACATCGGGCCGGGCAGGTTGGTGTCGTCGCAGTTCCATGACAGCAGGTCGAAGGCCGGGGGCGCCGTTCCCTTCAGGTAGCTGTTGACGGCGTAGGGCCAGATCAGGTCGTTGGCGCGCAGCGCCGCGAACACGTGGGCCAGCTCGCGCCCGCGCAGCAGGCCGCCGCGGCCGATGGTCGCCTCGCGCAGGGCGACCATGGCCTCGTTGACGAGCAGGCCGATCTCACCGGTGTCGTGGAAGTCCAGCATCGTGGTGAGGAGCGTGGCGCTGGCCACCTTGTCCTCGCCGCGCGCCGCGGCTACCGCCAGCGCGCAGGCCAGCAACGTGCCGCCCACGCAAAAGCCGAGCGTGTTGACGCGGTCCGCGCGGGTGATCTCCCGCGCCGCGTCGATGGCGCGCAGCACGCCCTGTTCGAGATAGTCGTCCCAGGTCAGGTGGCCCTGCGCGTCAGAGACGTTGCGCCACGACATCAGGAACACCGTGTGCCCCTGCGCCACGGCATGGGCGACGAACGAGTTCTCCGGCTGCAGGTCCAGGATGTAGAACTTGTTGATGCAGGGTGGCACGATCAGCAGCGGCCGCTGGTGGACCTTGTCCGTGGCGGGCGAGTACTGGATCAGCTGCATCAGCGCGTTCTCGAACACCACCCCGCCCGGCGTGATGCCCACGTTGCGGCCGACCTCGAAGGCCTGGTCGTCGGCCATGGAGACGCGGCCCTTGGCCAGGTCCTGCAGGAACAGCCGCATGCCCTCCACCAGGCTCGCGCCACCGGAGTCCACCGCGAGCTGCAGCGCTTCCGGGTTCGTGGCCAGGCAGTTGGCGGGGCTGAGTGCGTCCAGCACCTGGCGCAGCGCGAACTGCCACTGCGCCTTGGTCTGCGCATCGGCGGGCGCCTCGTCGATGGCATCGCGCAGGCGCGCCGCGTAGCTCTGGTAGTGGCGCACCACCAGTTCGCAACGCGGGTCGTCGCGCCAGGCCTGTGCGGCAAAGCGGCGGTCGTGCGTGCCGGCAGGACCGGCGCGATCGGCGTGATCGGTGACAGCGGCAGAGCCCGCCGGCGGCCAGAACGCCGCCATCTGCCTGAGCGCCTGCGCCGGCCACGCGGAGAGGGTGCGTGCCGCGGACAGCAGCGATACCGGCGCCGGCGCCGCCTCGGCATCCTGCGGTGCGGGGGCCGGTTCGACGCCGAACGCGCGCAGCATGGCCTGCTGCGCGCTGAACAGCTCGGTGATCCAGCGGCTGGCGTCGGGCGTAGGGGGCGTAGGAGCGGTCATGGCGTTCGGGCGTGAGCGTGCAAAGGTTGACGAGGGGCGTTGCGTTCAATGCAGCTTGACGTGCGGTTCCGTACGCCGGACGATCGAGCGCGCCAGCGTGTCCAGCGCGACTTTCGTGAAGCCATGCAACGCCAGTTCATGCATCTTGTAGAGCGAGAGGTACATCAGCCGAGCGAACATGCCCTCGATCATCAGGCTGCCACCGATCAGTCCGCCCATCATGTTGCCCACGGTGCTGAACTCGCCCAGCGACACCAGCGAGCCGAAATCGCGGTACTGGTAGTCGGCGAGCGGCTTTCCCGCCATGCGCCGGCGCACCTGCTTCACCATGTGCGAAGCCTGCTGGTGCGCCGCCTGCGCGCGCGGCGGCACCAGCCCGCCCTTGCCCTGGCTGGCGCCGGGCCAGTTGCATGCCGCGCAGTCGCCGATCGCGAAGATGTTGGGGTCGCGGCTGGTCTGCAGGGTCGGCTGGACCACCAGCTGGTTGACGCGGTTGGTTTCCAGGCCGGCGATATCCTTGAGGAAGTCGGGCGCCTTGACGCCGGCCGCCCACACGACCAGTTCCGCCGGAAGCACACGGCCATCGCCCAGGCGCACGCCGTCGGGCAATACCTGCGCTACCTTTGCATCGGTCAGCACGTCCACGCCGAGCTTGCGCAGCAGATCTTCCGTCGCCTTCGACAGCCGCTCCGGCAAGGCCGGCAGCACGCGTGGCGCGGCCTCGATCAGCGTGACCCGGATGTCCTTGTCGGCGTCGACGCGGTCCAGGCCGAAGGCCACCACCTCGCGGGTGGTGCGATGCAGCTCCGCAGCCAGCTCCACGCCCGTGGCGCCGGCGCCGATGATGGCGACATGCAGCTGCTGGGGCAGCAGGGGCGTGCCCTGCGCATGCGCGCGGATGCAGGCATTGACCATGCGCGAGTGAAAGCGCAGCGCGTCGGCCGGGCATTCCAGCCGCATGGCGTGCTCATACACTCCCGGCGTGCCAAAGTCATTGCTCTGGCTGCCGACGGCGATGACCAGCGTGTCGTAGGCAAAGCTGCGCTGCGGCGTGATCTGCTGGCCTTCATGGTCGACATAGGGTGCCACCAGCACCTCGCGGCGTTCGCGATCCAGGCCCACCATTTCCCCGACGCGGTAGCGGAAGTGGTGCCAGTGCGATTGCGCCAGGTAACCGACCTCATGCGCGCTCATGTCCATGCTGCCGGCGGCGATCTCGTGCAGCTTGGGTTTCCACACATGGGTGCGGTTCTTCTCGATCAGGGTGATCTCGGCTTGCCGGCGCCGGCCGAGCGTGTCGCCCAGCCGCGTGGCCAGCTCAAGCCCGCCCGCGCCGCCGCCGACGATGACGATGCGGTGCGGTGCCTTCAGCGAGGCGTCCGGACGATACGTGGATGGTTTCATTGCGCGCTTCCGCTCACCGGGGCGACGTTGGTGCCGGCAACCGGCATGTGGGCCGCGACCCGGTCGAGCACCACCTCCGGCTCGTCGGCCTCTGCGTCCGACTCGTTATCCAGCCTGCGGCGCATTTGCTCGACATCGAGGTCGCCGGTCCATTTCGCCACCACCACCGTGGCCACGCCGTTGCCGATCAGGTTGGTCAGCGCGCGCGCCTCGGACATGAAGCGGTCGATGCCGAGGATCAGGGCCAGGCCCGCCACCGGAACATGTCCCACTGCCGAGAGCGTGGCCGCCAGCACGATGAAGCCGCTCCCGGTGACGCCGGCGGCGCCCTTGGAGGTCAGCAACAGCACGGCGAGCAGGGTGAGCTGCTGCGTCAGGCTCATGTCGGTATTGGTTGCCTGGGCGATGAACACCGCCGCCATGGTCAGGTAGATGGAGGTGCCATCCAGGTTGAAGGAGTAGCCGGTCGGGACCACCAGTCCGACCACAGACTTGCGGGCACCCAGGTTCTCCAGCTTGGCCATCATTCGCGGCAGCACGGATTCGGAGGAAGACGTGCCCAGCACGATCAGCAGTTCTTCCTTGATGTACTTGATGAACTTCCAGACCGAGAAGCCATGCATGCGCGCGATGCCGCCGAGCACGACGAAGATGAACAGCAGGCAGGTGGCGTAGAAGGTCGCCATCAGCTGGCCAAGCTGCAGCAGCGAGCCCACGCCGTACTTGCCGATGGTGAAGGCCATGGCGCCGAAAGCGCCGATCGGGGCGACCTTCATGATGTAGCCGACGATGGTGAACAGCACGTGCGAGAACTTCTCGATGAAGTCGAACACCAGCGTGCCGCGGCCGCCGAACCTGTGCAGGGCGAAACCGAACATCACCGCGAACAGCAGCACCTGGAGGATCTCGCCCTTGGCGAAGGCATCCACCACCGTGTTCGGGATCACGTGCAGCAGGAAGTCGACCGTGCCCTGCATCTTGCCGGGCTCGGTGTAGGCGGCGATGGACTTCGTGTCGAGGGTGGATACGTCGACATTCATGCCAGCGCCGGGCTTGACGATGTTGATGATCAACAGGCCGACCACCAGCGCAATGCTGCTCACGATCTCGAAGTACAGCAGCGCCAGCCCGCCGGTCTTGCCGACCTTCTTCATGTCCTCCATGCCGGCGATGCCGACGACGACGGTGCAGAAGATGATCGGCGCGATGATCATCTTGATCAGCTTGATGAAGCCATCGCCCAGCGGCTTCATCGCCGCGCCGGCCTGCGGATAGAAATGGCCGAGGATGACGCCGATGACGATCGCGGTGATGACCTGGAAGTAGAGGGTTCTGTAGAACGGCTTCGGGTGATTGTCTTTGTCCATGATTGTCTCCTTTATTGGTTCGCGATTGCCGTCGGCACCTGGATGCCTGCCGCATGCACTTGCACTGCTGGTCCGCGTGTCAGCCCGAGCGCACCGGCGGGCCGCAGGCGGCAGGCGTGAATCCCATCCACCGGGTCTGTTGCGCCAGGTCCCCGCAGGCGTTCAATCGAGTGCCGATCCCTGGGCGCGCTGCGCGTTGGCATCGACGGTCGCCACCGCCGTCATGTTGACGATGCGGCGAACGGTGGAGGACGACGTCAGGATATGCACGGGGCGCGCGGCGCCAAGCAGGATGCCGCCCACCGTGATGCCGCCGCCCGCGGCGATGCGCAACAGGTTGTAGGAGATGTTGGCGGCGTCCACGTTGGGCATCACCAGCACGTTCGCCTCCTTCTCCAGGCAGGATTCGGGGAATTCGTGATCCAGGATCTGCTTGGACAGCGCAGCGTCGCCCCGCATCTCGCCCTCCACCGCCAGCGACGGCTCGCGCGCTTTCACGAGGGCCAGCGCCTCGTGCATCTTGGTCGCGGCGGGATCGCCGGAGCCGCCAAAGTTGGAGTGCGAGAGCAGCGCCACGCTGGGCGTGATGCCGAAGCGCCGGACCGCTTCGGCCGCCAGCAGCGTGATGTCGGCGATCTGCTGTGCCGTCGGGTCGAGATTCACGTGCGTGTCGCAAATGAACAGCTGGCGTCCGGGCAGCATCAGCATCTGCATGGCGGCCAGCGTCGGGCTGCCCGGCTTCATGCCGATGGTGTCGCGCACGTAGGCGAGGTGATCCTGGAAGCGGCCCACGGCGCCGCACAGCATGGCATCGGCGCTGCCTTGCCGCACCAGCATCGCGCCCAGCAGCGTGCCGCGGCTGCGCAGCTCCGTCTGCGCCAGCGCGCGCGACACGCCGTTACGCTTGCTCAACTGGTAGTACGCCTCGGCGGCATCGCCATAGATGGCGGGGTCCAGCGGGTCGACGCATTCGCAATCGACGCCGGGCTGCAGGCGCAGGCCGAATTGCGCGATGCGCGCCACGATCACGTCCGGACGGCCCACCAGCAACGGGCGCGCGATGCCTTCGTCGATGACCACCTGTGCCGCGCGCAGCACGCGCTCATCCTCGCCTTCGGCATAGAGCACGCGCTTCGGTGCGCGCTTGGCGGCGGCGAACACCGGCTGCATGGCGCTGCGCGACTGGTAGACAAACTGGCCAAGCCGCTGCCGGTACGCGTCCATGTCCGCGATCGGCCGCGTGGCCACGCCGCTGTCCATCGCCGCCCTGGCGACAGCCGGCGCCACCGCCTCGATCAGCCGCGGGTCGAACGGCTTGGGAATGAGGTACTCGGCGCCGAAGCGCAGGCCCACCGCGCCGTAAGCCTGGGCCACCACCTCGGGAATCTCCGCATGCGCGAGCTCGGCGATGGCGCGCACGGCGGCCAGCTTCATTTCCTCGTTGATGGTCGTGGCCCCGACGTCCAATGCCCCGCGGAAGATGAACGGGAAGCAGAGCACGTTGTTGACCTGGTTCGGATAGTCCGAACGGCCGGTGCCGAGGATGGCATCGGGGCGCACCGCCAGCGCGTCCTCCGGCGCGATCTCGGGCGTGGGGTTGGCCATGGCGAGGATGATGGGGGCGGGCGCCATGGCCTTGACCATCTCGGGTTTGAGCGCGCCGCCCGCCGACAGGCCAAGGAAGATGTCGGCACCGCCGATGATGTCGGCCAGCGTGCGCGCCGAGGTGTCCTGCGCGTAGCGCGCCTTGTTCGGGTCCATCTGCTCCTTGCGGCCGCGATAGACCACGCCGTTGCTGTCGGACACGAACACGTTGCCCATCGGCAGGCCCAGGCTGACGATCAGGTCCAGGCAGGCGAGGGCGGCGGCGCCCGCGCCGGAGGCCACCAGCTTGACCTCGCTGATATCCTTGCCGACGTGCCTGAGCGCGTTGAGGATGGCGGCGGCGGCGACGATGGCGGTGCCGTGCTGGTCGTCATGGAAGACCGGGATCTTCATGCGCTCGCGCAGCTTCTGCTCGATATAAAAGCACTCGGGCGCCTTGATATCTTCCAGGTTGATGCCGCCGAAGGTCGGTTCCATGCGGGCGATGGTCTCGATCAGCGCGTCGGGGTCGTTCTCCGCCAGTTCGATATCGAACACGTCGATGCCCGCGAACTTCTTGAACAGGCAGCCCTTGCCCTCCATCACCGGCTTGCCGGCGAGCGGCCCGATGTTGCCCAGGCCCAGCACGGCGGTGCCGTTGGTAATCACGGCAACCAGGTTGGCGCGCGAGGTGAGGTTCATCGCCTCGGCCGGGTCGCGCACGATCTCCATGCAGGCGTCGGCCACACCGGGCGAATAGGCGAGCGCCAGGTCGCGCTGGGTGGCCATGGCCTTGGTGGGGGTCACCGAGATCTTGCCCGGCGTGGGGTAGCGATGGTAGTCGAGCGCGGCTTCGCGAAGGTTGTCGGTCATGGTTGTCTCGGTGGCTCTGACGGGGCGCCGGACCGGCGCCAGACGTTCTTGTGTTGTCGGGGTGCGGGCGCGCGGGGCAATGGCTGCGCCGCGCGCCTGTCGCCTATTTCTTCTTCATGGGCGGCAGATCGGTGCAGTGGCCCTCGAAGACCTCGGCGGCCATCCCGATCGATTCGCCCAGGGTCGGGTGCGGGTGGATGGTCTTGCCGATGTCGGCGGGCTCGCAGCCCATTTCCACGGCCAGGCAGATCTCGCCGATCAGGTCGCCGGCATGCGTGCCGACGATGCCGCCGCCGATCACGCGATGCGTGGCTTCGTCGACCAGCAGCTTGGTGAAGCCCTCGTCGCGGCCATTGGCGATGGCCCGGCCGGACGCGGCCCACGGGAACACGGCCTTGCTGAACTGGATGCCCTCGGCCTTGCACTGTTCTTCGGTCTTGCCGGCCCAGGCCACCTCGGGGTCGGTGTAGGCGACCGACGGGATCTGGCGCGCATCGAAGAACGCGGGTTCGCCGTGGGCGGCTTCGGCGGCCACATGCGCTTCGTGTACCGCCTTGTGCGCCAGCATCGGCTGGCCGACGATGTCGCCGATCGCGTGGATATGCGCGACGTTGGTCCGCATCTGCCTGTCGACCTCGATAAAGCCGCGCTCGGTGACGGCCACGCCGGCCTTCTCCGCACCGATGGACTTGCCGTTGGGAGTGCGGCCCACCGCCACCAGCACCACGTCGTAGACCTGCGGCGGCGGCGCTTCCTTGCCCTCGAAGGTGACCTCGATGCCGTCCGCCGTTGCCCTGGCGCCAACCGTCTTGGTCTTCAGCATGACCTGGTTGAAGCGGTGCGCGTTCTTCTTCTCCCAGACCTTGACCAGGTCGCGGTCGGCACCCTGCATCAGGCCGTCGAGCATTTCCACCACGTCGATGCGCGTGCCCAGCGTGGAGTAGACGGTGGCCATCTCCAGGCCGATGATGCCGCCGCCCACCACCAGCATGCGTTTGGGAATCGACTTCAGCTGCAACGCGCCGGTGGAGTCGACCACACGGTCATCGTCGGGCATGAAGGGCAGCTTTATGGCCTGGCTGCCGGCGGCGATGATCGCCTTGGCGAACCTGACCACGCGCTTGCCGCCATCGGCCGCCAGCACTTCGAGGTGGTGCGGGTCGAGGAAACTGCCGACCCCGTTCAGGACCTCGACCTTGCGGGCCTTGGCCATGCCGGCGAGGCCGCCGGTGAGCGTCCTGATGACGCCGTCCTTGAAGGCGCGCAGCTTGTCGAGATCCACCTCGGGCGCGCCGTACCTGATGCCATGGTCGGGCAGTTGGGCCACCTCATCCATCACCGCGGCCGTGTGCAGCAGTGCCTTGGAGGGGATGCAGCCGACGTTCAGACATACCCCGCCAAGGGTGTCGTAACGTTCGACCAGGACGGTCTTCATGCCCAGGTCCGCGCTGCGGAACGCGGCGGAATAACCGCCGGGGCCGGCGCCGAGCACCAGCATCTCGCACTCCAGGTCAGCCCCTCCGCCGTAGCTTGCAGCATTGGGTACCGGCGCGGCTGGCGCGGCCTTCTCCGCCACCGGGGCGGGGGCAGGTGCCGGCGCAGCCACGGCTGCGGCCTCGACCACCAGGATCACCGAGCCCTCGCTGACCTTGTCGTTGACCTTGACCAGGATTTCCTTCACCACGCCGGCATGCGTGGAGGGGATCTCCATCGATGCCTTGTCGGATTCGACGGCGATCAGGCTGGTATCCACGGCGATGGTCTCGCCGGGCCTGACCATCACTTCGATCACCGTGACGTCCTTGAAATCGCCGATATCCGGCACCTTGACTTCGACACGTTGGGTCATTGCTGCACGCCCCTCAGAACAGCACACGCCGCATATCGGCGAGCAGGTTGGCAAAATAGACGTTGAAGCGGGCCGCGGCGGCGCCGTCGATGACGCGGTGGTCCCACGACAACGACAGCGGCAGCGTCAGGCGTGAAGCCCAGGTCTTGCCGTCGCTGGAGTGCTGCCTCCAGAAGCTCTTGCAGACCCCCATGATGGCCACCTCGGGCGCATTGATGATGGGCGTGAAGTGGACGCCGCCGATGCCGCCGAGCGAGCTGATGGTGAAGGTGCCGCCCGACATCTGGTCGGGCTTGAGCTTGCCCTCGCGCGCCAGCCTGGCCAGTTCGCCCATCTCCCGCGCGATCTCGGGGATGGTCTTCCGGTCGACGTCGCGGATTACCGGCACCATCAGGCCGTTGGGCGTGTCCGCCGCGAAACCGATGTGGTAGTACTGCTTGAGCACCAGGCTGTCGCCGTCCAGGCTGGCGTTGAACTCGGGGAATGCCTTCAGCGTGGCCACTGCCGCCTTCATCATGAAGGGCAGCATGCTGATCTTGACGCCGCTCTTCTCCAGTTCCTTGTTCATCTGCACGCGGAACTGCTCCAGGTCCGTGATATCCGCCTCGTCATGCGTGGTGACGTGTGGGATCACCACCCAGTTGCGATGCAGGTTGGCGCCGGAGATCTTCTTGATGCGGCTCAGTTCCTTGCGCTCGACCGGGCCGAACTTAGCGAAATCGACCTTGGGCCATGGCAGCAGGTCCAGGCCGGTACCGCCGCCGGCGGGCGCGGAGGCTGGCTTGGTCGCGGGCACGGCCGCAGTCTGGCCGCCGGTGCTGGCGAAGGCCTCGACGTCGGCGCGCAGGATGCGGCCATGCGCGCCGCTGCCGCGCACCTTGCCCAGGTCGACGCCGGACTCGCGGGCGAGCTTGCGCACCGCCGGGCCGGCATAAGCCAGCCGGAAGGCGGCTTCATCGACGCCGGACGGGGAGGTAACCGCAGGTGCCGCCGGTGCCGGCGCGGCAAGCAGCGCCGGTGCGGCGGGGGCCGTGGCCGTGGCAGGGGCGTCGTTGGTGGCAAGCGCCATGATGATGCTGCCTTCGCTGACGGTGTCTCCCAGCTTGACGCGGATCTCCCTGACCACGCCGCCCAGGGGCGCGGGCACGTCCATGGTGGCCTTGTCGGACTCCAGCGAGACCAGCGGGTCCTCCGCCTTCACGGTGTCGCCCACCTTGACGAAGATCTCGATCACCGGCACGTCCTTGAAGTCGCCGATGTCCGGGATGCGTATTTCGGCCAGCCCGGCGGGCGCGTTCACTGGCGACGGCGGCGCGCTTACGCTGGGCTTGGCGGTGTCCGCCGGCACCACGGCGCCCATGCCCTCGAACTGCATCAGCAGACTGCCCTCGCTGACGGCATCGCCCAGCTTGACGTGGATCTGCCTGACCACGCCGCCGTGCGGTGCCGGCACTTCCATGGTGGCCTTGTCGGATTCCAGCGAGACCAGAGGGTCCTCGGGGTTGACCAGGTCTCCCACTTTGACGAACAGCTCGATCACCGGTACGTCCTTGAAGTCGCCGATGTCGGGCACCTTGATATCAATGGCTTGGTTCATAATCCTCGATCCTTGGCGTCTCAGACGGTCCACGGTGCTGCGCGCTCGGTATCCACCCCATACCTGGCAATGGCCTCGGCCACTACCGCCGGCTTGATCGCGCCGTCGTCGCTCAGGGCCTTGAGCGCGGCTACGGCCACGTGGTAGCGATCGACCTCGAAGAAGTTGCGCAGCCTGGCGCGGTAGTCGCTGCGGCCAAAGCCATCCGTGCCCAGCACGACATAGCGCCGTCCCGCCGCCTGCACGTACTCGCGTACCTGGTCGGCGTAGTTGCGCATGTAGTCGGTGGCGGCGATCACCGGGCCGTCGTGGCCTTCCAGACTGGACTCGACCCAGCTCTTGCGGCGAGCCTCGGTGGGGTGCAGCAGGTTCCAGCGTTCGGTGGCCATGCCGTCGCGGCGCAGTTCGTTGTAGCTGGTGGCGCTCCAGATGTCGGCCGTGACGTTGTAATCGGCCTTCAGAAGTTCGGCCGCCGCGATTACCTCGCGCAGGATGGTGCCGCTGCCCATGAGCTGCACGCGTAATCCGCCCTTGCCGCCCTTGCCGCCGTCCCTGAGCTTGTAGAGGCCCTTGAGGATGCCCGCCTCGGCGTCGGGTCCCGCTTCCGCCAGGCCCGGGTGCGGGTAGTTCTCGTTCATCAGGGTGATGTAGTAATAGACATCCTCCTGGTCCTGGTACATCCGGCGCATGCCGTCGCGCACGATGGTCACCACTTCATAGGCGAAGGTGGGATCGTAGGAAACGCAGTTGGGGATGGTGCCTGCGATGATGTGGCTATGGCCATCCTCGTGCTGCAGGCCTTCGCCGTTGAGTGTGGTGCGCCCCGCGGTGCCGCCCAGCAGGAAGCCGCGCGCGCGGATATCGCCCGCCAGCCAGGCCAGGTCGCCGACCCGCTGGAGCCCGAACATCGAGTAGTAGATGTAGAACGGAATCATCGGCACGTTGCTCGTGCTGTACGACGTCGCGGCGACAATCCAGCTCGACATCGCGCCGCCCTCGTTGATCCCCTCCTGCAGCACCTGGCCGTCCTTGGACTCGCGGTAGTACATCAGCTGGTCGGCATCCTGCGGCTTGTAGAGCTGGCCGACGGACGAGTAGATGCCGAGCTGGCGGAACATGCCCTCCATGCCGAAGGTGCGCGACTCGTCGGGCACGATGGGTACGACGTGCTTGCCGATGGCCTTGTCGCGCACCAGGGTGCCCAGCATCTGCACGAAGGCCATGGTGGTGGAGATCTCGCGCTCGCCGGTGCTGTCCAGCAGGCGCTGGAAGGTGGACAGCGGCGGGATCTCCAGCGCATGAGACTTGCTGCGGCGTGCCGGCAGGTAGCCGCCCAGCGCCGCGCGCCGGGCGCGCAGGTACTGCATCTCGGGGCTGTCTTCGGGCAGCTTGATAAAGGGGATGTCGGCCAGCTGCTCGTCGCTGACCGGAATCTGGAAGCGGTCGCGGAAGCCGCGCAACGCATCCAGGGTCATCTTCTTGGCCTGGTGGGCAATCATCTGGCCTTCGCCCGATTCGCCCATGCCATAGCCCTTGACTGTCTTGGCCAGGATCAGCGTGGGCGCGCCGGTGTGCCTGACGGCGGCGGCGTAGGCCGCGAACACCTTCTCCGGATCATGGCCGCCCCGCGTCAGGCCCCAGATCTCATCGTCGCTCATGTCCGCGACCAGCGCCTTGAGTTCTTCGTACTTGCCGAAGAAGTGTTCGCGCACATAGGCGCCGCTCTTGCTCTTGAAGTCCTGGTACTCGCCGTCGACGCATTCCTCCATGCGCCGCAGCAGCAGGCCGCTCTTGTCCCTGCCCAGCAGCTTGTCCCAGCCGCCGCCCCAGACCACCTTGATCACATTCCAGCCGGCGCCGCGGAAAACGGATTCCAGCTCCTGGATGATCTTGCCGTTGCCGCGCACGGGGCCGTCCAGGCGCTGCAGGTTGCAGTTGATGACGAAGATCAGGTTGTCCAGCCGCTCGCGGCCCGCCAGCGAGATCGCGCCCAGCGATTCGGGTTCGTCCATCTCGCCATCGCCCATGAAGGCCCAGACCTTGCGCGGCGCGGTGTCCGCCAGGCCGCGGCCTTGCAGGTACTTGAGGAAACGCGCCTGGTAGATCGACATCAGTGGCCCCAGGCCCATCGACACGGTGGGGAATTGCCAGAAGTCCGGCATCAGCCACGGGTGCGGGTACGACGACAGGCCGGTACCGCCGGTCTCTTGCCGGTAACCCAGCAACTGCTGTTCCGTGAGCCGCCCCTCGACAAAGGCGCGCGCGTAGATGCCCGGCGCGCTGTGGCCCTGGATGTAAAGCAGGTCGCCGCCATGGGTGTCCGTAGGCGCGTGCCAGAAGTGGCCGAAGCCGATGTCGTAGAGCGTTGCCGCCGACTGGAAGCTGGCGATATGGCCACCAAGCTCCGACGATTCCTTGTTGGCGCGAAGGATGATCGCCATGGCGTTCCAGCGGATGATCGAGCGCAGGCGATGCTCGATGGCGCGGTCTCCGCTCGATTTCGCTTCGTCCTCGGGGGCGATGGTGTTGCGGTAGCCCGTGGTCAGCGAGCGCGGCACATAGAGGCCGTCGCGCCGCGCTTCATCGACCAGCGCGTTGACCAGTTGGTTGGCGCGTTCTGTGCCGCGGTGCTGCGTTACCGCTTGCAAGGATTCCAGCCACTCGGCGGTCTCGACGGGATCGAGATCGCCCGCTTCTCGTGCGCTCATGTTGTCTCCACTTGTTTTGTTTTGAATTGCATCGGGTGATGCTGCGGCAGAGGGATTTAGCAATCGCCGTGCCACTGCCGGGAAGGCTGTGCGCGGATTGCAAGCCGTTGATTGAAAAGGAAAAGGTTTGTACGCGCCGGGCGACCCGTTGGTGATTCCATATTGCGGCGCCCGGATCGTTATGAGATTTCATGCGGGAGCGTCAGGGAATACCCCAGCCCGCGTGGCGCGGCCCGTCCGGGCCGGCACACGCGGGCGCGGCGGCTAGCCACCGCGAGGTTGCCGCGCAGGGGCTTCCACGATATCGTCCGGCTCAGGTAGCTGCGCCGGGCTCAATTCGCCCTCCCATTTGGCGACGACAGCCGTAGCGATGCTGTTGCCAATGACATTGGTGGCGGTGCGGCCCATGTCGAGGAACTGGTCGATGCCCAGGATCAGCAGCAGGCCGGCTTCGGGCAGGCCGAACATCGGCAGCGTGGCCGCCACCACGACGATGGAAGCCCGCGGTACACCGGCAATGCCCTTGCTGGTGATCATCAGCACCAGCAGCATGGTGATCTGCTGTGTCAGGCTCAGCTCGATGTTGTAGGCCTGCGCGATAAACAGCGCGGCGAAGGCCTGGTACATCATCGAGCCATCGAGATTGAAGGAATAGCCAAGCGGCAGCACGAAGCCGGTCACCTTGTTGGGGACCCCGAACTTCTCCATCTGCTCCATGGTCTTGGGATAGGCCGCTTCGCTGCTCGCGGTCGAGAAGGCCAGGATGGTCGGCTCACGGATCAGCTTGAGCAGCGTGAACACCCGCCCGCCCAGGAACAGGTAGCCCGCCGCGGTCAGCACCAGCCACAACACCAGCAACCCCAGGTAGAAGCCGCCGATGAACTTGCCGTAGGTGAACAGCACGCCAATACCCTGCACCGTGATCGCGGCGGCAACGGCTGCAAACACGCCGAGCGGGGCAAAGCGCATTACAAAGTCGGTAACGCGCAGCATGATCGTCACCAGCTCTTCGATCGACGCCACCAGGTGATGGCCGACCTTGCCCTGGAACGACGCGATGGCGAAGCCGAAGAACAGCGAGAAGACCAGGATCTGGAGGATCTCGTTCTGCGCCATCGCTTCAAACACGCTCTTGGGGAAGACGTGCGTGATGAAGTCCTTCAGGTTCAGCGAGGAGGTCTTGAGGTTGGTGGCCGCGCCCACTTCCGGCAGCGGCAGGTTGAGGGCGTGCCCCGGCTGCAGCAGGTCGACGAAGACCATGCCGAGCAGCAGCGAGATGAACGAGGCGGTGATAAACCAGCCCAATGCCTTGATGCCGATACGTCCCACGGCACCGGCGTCCTTCATGCCGGCGATGCCTGCCACCAGCGTGCCGAATACCAGCGGTGCGATGATCATCTTGATCATGCGCAGGAAGATATCGGTAACGATCGAGAAATAGCCGGCAATCTCCTTCGCCTTCGCCGGGTCGGGCGCGAGGGTGTTGCACAGATAGCCGGTAACGATGCCCAGGACCATGGCGAGCATGATCGTGCTGGTCAGCTTGTTTGCCTTCATGATGCGTTGTCTCCAGCGATTGCGGACAGATGCCTGGTCTGGCCGTCGATATGGCAGGAGGCGCCTCCGCACGGGCTCCAGTAGCCGTGCGGAGCGCGCCGTCTCCCGGCTCAGCGGGCGTGTGCGGCCTGGCTCAGCGGTACAGGTTGCGTCAGGACTTCGGGGCGGAGGATCTGGTCAAGCTCTTCCCTCGACAGCAGCCCCTTGTGCAGCACGATTTCGTAGACGCTGCCGCCGGAGGCATGAGCCTCCTGCGCGACCGCGGTAGCGTTGGCGTAGCCGATGTAGGGGTTCAGGGCGGTCACGATGCCGATGGAGTTCTCGACCGTGGCCGGCAGGCGTTCTTCATTGGCGGTAATGCCGCTGACGCAGCGCTCCGCCAGGGTCAGGCAGCCGTTGCGCAGATGGCTCACGCTCTTGAACAGGCTGTGCGCGATGATCGGCTCGAAGGCGTTGAGCTGCAGCTGGCCGGATTCCGCCGCGAAGCTGACCGTGATGTCGTTGCCAATCACCTCGAACGCGATCTGGTTGACCACTTCCGGGATGACGGGATTCACCTTGCCGGGCATGATGCTCGACCCTGCCTGCATCGGCGGCAGGTTGATCTCGCCCAGGCCGGCACGCGGGCCGCTGGAGAGCAGGCGCAGATCGTTGCAGGTCTTCGACAGCTTGACCGCCACGCGCTTGAGCACGCCTGACAATTGCACGAAGGCGCCGCAGTCCTGGGTCGCCTCGATCAGGTTGGGGGCGGTCACCAGCGGAATGCCGGTGATTTCCCGGAGCCGTTTCAGGATCAGCGGTGCATAGTCCGGATGCGCGGTAATACCGGTGCCGATCGCGGTTGCACCCATGTTGATTTCACAAATCAGCAGGGCGGCCTCGCGCAGCCGCTCCTCGTCTTCGCCAAGCATCACGGCATACGTGCTGAACTCCTGGCCCAGCGTCATGGGAACGGCATCCTGCAACTGGGTGCGGCCCATTTTCAGGACATGCCTGAACTCTTCGGCTTTCTGTTCGAACGCGCGCCGCAGCACGCCCATGGCGTCTACCAGCCCCAGGATGCCGAACCACGTCGCGATCTTCAGTGCGGACGGGTAGACGTCGTTGGTGCTCTGCCCGATATTGACCTGCTCGTTCGGGTGCAGGAACTGGTACTGGCCTTTCGCGTGCCCCAGCAATTCCAGCGCGCGATTGGCGATGACCTCGTTGGCGTTCATGTTGGTCGAGGTCCCGGCACCGCCCTGGATCACGTCGACCACGAATTGCTCGTGCAGTTTGCCGCCAACGAGTTCGGCGCAAGCCATGACGATGGCATCGCAGCGCTCTTCGTCGAGCAGGCCAAGCTCATGGTTGGCCAGCGCGGCGGCCTGCTTGATGTAGGCCAGTGCCTTGATCAGCTCCGGGTAGATGGAGATCGGCGTGCCGGTAATCGGGAAGTTCTCCACCGCGCGCAAGGTATGCACACCGTAGTAGGCATCGGCTGGGACGTCGCGATCGCCCAGGAGGTCATGTTCGGTTCTGAAGGGTCCGGCGGCCATCGGTGTGCTCCTCGCTAAAAGGCGTCATGAGAGGAGGCCAAGCTTATGCATCGCGACGGCGGCTTACGAACGTCATGCGAATTTGTCATCAAGCGCGGCGAGATGCGCATGCCGGCAGGGGATGCCAGTATCCGGCGCGAACGGGTCGCTACGCCGGCCGGCCAGGACCGGGAAAGGGATCTTGCGATTTTGGAATAGGGCGCCGCGTTTTTTGCATCGGACTATCGGGGTTCCACCGATTTGCGCGGATAGGTGTTGCCGTATGATGAGCCATAGACCGCGCGTCCCAACCCGATGTCGAGTAGTTCCATCATGGAACTCAAGTGGCTTGAAGACTTCCTGTGCTTGGCTGAAACGCGCAGCTTCTCGCGTGCCGCGGGCGACCGCCATATCACCCAGTCGGCGCTCAGCCGTCGCATCATGGCGCTCGAGGAGTGGCTGGGCATCAGCCTGGTAGACCGGAGCGTGCATCCGGCAACGCTGACGACGGCTGGCTGGCTGTTCCGGCGTCTGGCCGCGGACCTGTTGCGTGACGCTTACGCGGCACGCGCACTGCTGAGCAGCCGCCAGCCCCTTGGCGATAAAGACAAGGTCATTCGCTTTTCAGTCGCGCACACCCTGGTATTCACCTTCTTCCCGACCTGGCTCAAGTCGCTGCACGAGCGCTTCGGCGTGCTGAGTGCCTGCGTGCATGCCGTGAATGTGCCGGAGGGCGTCCAGCAACTGGTGGACGATGACTGCGACATCCTGCTGGGTTACCACCATCAGCATCTGCCGATCCTGCTGGACCCGAACGGCTTTCCCTTCCTGATGCTGGGCGTCGAGCGGATCCTGCCGTTCTCCGCGCCGGACAAGCATGGCGAGCCGATCTTCCGCCTGCCGGGCACCAGCGGCAAGCCGTTGCCCTTTATGGCGTACTCATCGGGTGCGTTCCTTGGCAACGTGGTCGAAATGATCCTGCTCAACGCACCGCAGCCCTACGCGCTGCAGCGTTGCTTCGAGACGCATATGTCCGAGGCGCTGAAGGCCATGGTCGTGGCCGGACATGGCGTTGGCTGGCTGCCTGAAAGCTGCGTCGCCGACGAACTGAGCGCGGGCACGCTGGTGGTTGCAGGCCCCGCCGCCTGGGCGACGAGCCTGGATATTCGCCTGTACCGCTCGGCATCCACCCCCAAGCCGCTGGTCGATGAACTCTGGTCCTTTCTCAGCCGCGCATCGGATCCGAAGCTGATGGCGGCCGGGAAGCCCTTGGAAGCCGGGGGCCGGGGAACGCAGTCCTAGTGTCCTGTCCCGCTTGCCCGCGGCGCGGGCAAGCGCGGCGATAGCGCCAGACTCAGTATTTCCAGAAGATCTTCTGCAACTCCTTGTTGTCGCTGGTGCTGGTCAGTGCCAGGGCCATCAGGATGCGGGCCTTTTGCGCGATCTGGTCATCGGTCACCAGCCAGCCGTATTTGTCGTCCGGCTGCTCGGCGTTGCGGACCACTACGCCACCGCCGGTGCGCGACGCGCGCACGATCTGGACTCCCTTTGCGCGAGCGGCCTTGAGCGGCTCGACCATATAGTCGCCCACGCTGCCGTTGCCGGTGGCGGCATAGACGATCGCCCTGGCGCCGTGCCTGACTGCCGCCTCGACGCTTGCCGGATTGACGTTGCCATAGGCATATACCACGGCGACCTCGGGCAGCTTGTCGATCTTGTCGATGTCCCATTCGGTCTGCATGGTGTGCGGGCGCGCCGGCAGGCGGAAGAACAAGGTACGGCCCTCCACCACGTAGCCCAGCGGGCCGAACGGGGAATGGAAGGTCTCGACCTTGAAGGTGTTGGCTTTGGTGACGTCGCGACCGGTGTGGATTTCGTCGTTCAGCACCACCAGCGTACCCTTGCCTTTTGACTCGGGGCTGGAAGCCACCAGCACGGCGTCGTACAGATTGAGCGCGCCGTCGGCACCCAGCGCCGTGCCGGGACGCATCGAGCCAACCACCACCACCGGCTTGTCGCTCTTCAGCGTGAGGTTGAGAAAGTAGGCAGTTTCCTCGATGGTGTCAGTGCCGTGGGTGATCACGACGCCGTCCACGTCGGGCTGCTTCAGCAGCGTGGACACGCGCTTGCCAAGCTTGAGCAGGCGCTCGTTGTTGAAGCTCTCTGAACCGATCTGGAACACCTGCTCGCCCTTGACGTTGGCCACCCTGGAGATCTCCGGCACCGAGGCGATGATCTTGTCCACCGGCACTACGGCCGACTGGTAGGCGGCGGTATTGGTGGCGGCAGCCCCAGCGCCGGCAATGGTGCCACCGGTGCCGACAATGACGATATTGGCCTTGCGCGCCTGGCTGGTGAGGCTGGCCTGCTCCGGCGCGGCGGTGGAAGGGGCAAGCTGGGCATGGGCCGCGCCGGTAGTCAGGCTGGCGGCAAGGAGCAGGGTGTTGAGGAGGGTGACACGGGCAAAACGGTTCATGATTTTTCTCGCGGTTCAGGCGGCAGGCAATGCCCGGACTGCCGGATGGCCGGCAGTATCCGGTCGTGGTTTGCTGGCGGGTGTCAGTTGTATCGCGGACCGTGCCCGCGCTTATCTCTTGTCGATCAACCACCCGATGAGTACGCCGACGGCGGCGGCCACGCCGATCGCTGTCCAGGGGCGTTCATGGACATAGTCGTCCGCTGCGCGGGCCGTATGGCGGCTCTTTTCCACGACGACGTACTGCACATCCGCGACCTTCTTCTTTGCCTTCTTCAGCCGATCCTCCATCTTCCCCGGTGAAGCTGCTGCCGGCTCGCCGGCGACATTGGCGGGGGGTACCATCAGGCTGTCAATTTCGCGCAGGGCGCCACCAGAATTCGACATCAATTTCTCCTCATTGAACTGCGTAAAGGCTTGACTCGTCGTGGTCAAGTTTTGGGGGGTGCCTGATTAGCTTAAGGAACATCGGAAGTCCCAGAAAGAGCCAATCCGGAATAGTTGGTGGAACCGCCTTTGCTCGCCGTGAGCGGCCGTGCACGGATGCCTGGAGGGACGATGTTATTCAGTTAAGTACCGTCATTCCCGCCTTCGCGGGAATGACGGTAGTCGTTGAAACTTATTTGAACGGCATCAGTGCCTGGTGGGACGTGCTCAGTCGAGGTCCAGGCAGAGGTATTTCATTTCCAGATACTCGTCGATGCCATACCGCGAGCCTTCGCGTCCGAGCCCGGATTGCTTGACGCCGCCGAACGGCGCCACCTCATTCGAGATCAGCCCCGTATTGATGCCGACCATGCCATATTCCAGGGCTTCGGCCATGCTCCACACCCTGCCGATGTCCCTGGAGAAGAAGTAGGCGGCGAGGCCGGATTCGGTGTCATTGGCCATGGCAATGACTTCCTGGTCGTCCCGGAAGCGGAACAGCGGGGCAAGCGGACCGAAGGTTTCCTCGCGCGCGACCCGCATCGCAGCGGTGGCGTCGGCCAGCACGGTGGGCTCGAAGAAGGTGCCGCCAAGCGCATGGCGCCGGCCACCGGTCAACACGCGCGCGCCATGCGTGAGCGCATCGGCGATATGGCCTTCCACCTTGGCGACGGCCTCGGCATCGATCAGGGGGCCTTGCGTGACGCCGCTGTCGATGCCATGGCCCACCCTCAGCGCCCCAACCGCCTGCACCAGCCGGCTTGCAACCTCGTCATAGACGGCCTCATGGACATAAATGCGATTGGCGCATACGCAGGTCTGGCCGCTGTTGCGGAACTTCGACGCCAGTATGCCGTCCACCGCGCGGTCCAGGTCCGCGTCTGCAAACACGATCACTGGCGCGTTGCCACCGAGTTCGAGCGACAGCTTCTTGACCGTGCCGGCGCATTGCGACATCAGCAGCTTGCCGATGGCGGTCGAGCCGGTGAAGCTCAGCTTGCGCACCACCGGGCTTGCGCATAGCACGTTGCCGATCTGGACCGGGTCGCCGGTGACGACCTGCAGTACCCCGCGCGGCACGCCGGCTTCCGCGGCCAGCGCGGCCAGCGCCAGGGCGGTCAGCGGGGTCTGCTCGGCGGGCTTCACGATCATTGTGCATCCCGCTGCCAGCGCCGGGCCAGCCTTGCGGGTGATCATGGCAGCCGGGAAGTTCCAGGGCGTGATCGCGGCGCAGACGCCTACCGGCTGGCGCAGCACGATCAGCTTCTGGCCGGCACGCGGGCTCGACAGGACATCGCCGTCGACACGCTTGGCCTCTTCGCCGAACCATTCGAGGAAGGACGCCGCGTAGGCGACCTCGCCGCGCGCTTCCGCCAGCGGCTTGCCTTGCTCGGCGGTCATGAGTTGCGCCAGATCCTCCTGATGGGCCAGCATCAGGTCGGCCCAGCGGCGCAGCACCGCGGCGCGCGCCTTGCCGGTCAGCTCGCGCCAGGCCGGCAGCGCACGCGCCGCGGCATCCACGGCCTGCTGCGTCTCTGCAGCGCCGCAGTTCGGGACTGTGCCGACCACCTCGTGCGTGGCCGGATTATGTACGGGCAGCACGGCACCGCTCGCGGCTTGCGTCCATTCGCCGTCGATCAGGCAGGCATTGCGCAGCAGCGCGGGTTGTTGGAGTCGCATGGTTTTCCCCTTTACTTGGCCAACCCGGCCAGCACTTGCGTCAGCACCGCGAGCGCGGCATCGAACTGGGCTTGCGGGATGGTGAGCGGGTAGAGGAAGCGGATCGTGTTGCCATACGTGCCACAGGTCAGCAGGATCAGCCCGGCGGCAAGGGCACGCTGCTGTACCAGTTTGGCTGTCTCCGCGCTCGGCTCGCCGGTTTCGGGGTCATGGAACTCCACCGCGATCATCGAGCCGAGCCCGCGGATGTCGGCAATCGCCGGGCAGCCATCGGCGGCTTGCTCCAGCGCCGACTTTAGTTGCCTGCCCAGCCCGGTGGAGCGCTCGCATAGCTGCTCTTCCTCGATGACATCGATCACGGCGTGCGCGGCCGCTACCGCCAGAGGATTGCCGGCGTAAGTGCCGCCCAGACCTCCGGGCAGCGCTGCATCCATGACCTCGGCACGGCCGCAGACCGCGGAGAGCGGCATGCCGCCGGCGAGGCTCTTGGCCATGGTGATGAGATCGGGTTGCACCGGGTAGTGCGACATGGCAAACAGCTTGCCGGTACGGGCGAATCCCGTCTGCACTTCGTCCGCGATCAGCAGGATGCCGTGCCGGTCGCACAGCGTGCGGAGCTTTTGCATGAACTCTGCCGGCACCGGGTGGAAGCCACCCTCGCCCTGGACGGGCTCGATGATGATGGCCGCGACGCGCTGCGGATCCACGTCAGTCTTGAACAGGGACTCCAGCGCCTGAAGCGACTGGTCGGAACTCACGCCGTGCAGCTCGCACGGGAACGGCGCGTGATACACGTCGGCAGGGAAGGGGCCGAAGCCGACCTTGTACGGCGCAACCTTGCCGGTCAGCGCCATGCCGAGGAGTGTGCGGCCATGGAAGCCGCCGGAGAATGCAATGACGCCTGCGCGCCCGGTATGCGCCCGGGCGATCTTGATGGCGTTCTCCACGGCTTCGGCCCCGGTAGTGAACAGCGCGGTCTTCTTCAGGCCGTCGATGGGCACCAGTGCATTGATGCGCTCGGCCAGGCTGACGTAGCTCTCATAGGGCACGATCTGGTAGGCCGTGTGCGTGAACCGCTGGAGCTGCGAGGTCACCGCCTGCATCACGCGCGGATGGCGGTGGCCGGTGTTGAGTACGGCAATACCGCAGGCGAAGTCGGTATATTCGCGGCCTTCCACGTCCCAGAGCATGGCATTCTCGGCGCGCTCCGCATAGAAGTCACACATCACAGCGACACCACGCGGCGTGGCGAGGGCGCGGCGCTGGTTCAGTTCGAGGTTCTTCAAGTGCTCTCTCCTTGATGCTTGGTTGGCCGGGCTGGCATGCGCCGACCGGATCGACACGTCGCGGTGCTCGATGGCGACGATGTGGCGCATTTCAGCTTGCTTTGGCACTACAATCCAGTACCGCATTGACAAAACTGATGGTGCCAATTGAGATCCATTTGTGGAGACCTGCTCCTTCAGCGCCTGGGGCCGGCTGGCCCGGCGGCGCTCGCAAGGCCAATGAACCGCAGCCTCTACGAGTGCATCCGCGCGGCCATCCTCGATGGCACCCTGCGGTCCGCAGACCCGCCTACCGCCCTCCCGTGACCTTGCGGCCGAACTCGGGCTGTCGCGCAATACGGTGATGTTCGCGTATGAGCAGCTGCTGGCCGAGGGCTATGTCCACGCCCGCACCGGCAGCGGCACCTTTGTGGCCGCCACCGCGCCGGAGGCCTATCTCAACGCCAAGGCCGCGGAGGCAAAGAGCGCGCGGGCGCCGGCCATGCCAGGGCTGTCGCCGCGCGGCGCGGAATTGCTGGCCAACGCGTCGGCATCGCCGTCGCAGTGGGGGGCGTTCATGCCTGGCGTGCCGGACGTGACGCGCTTCCCGCGCCAGCGCTATGCCCAGATTGCGGCCCGCCTGTGGCGCAATCCCGCGCCCGCGTGGCTCAGCTATTGCCATGGCGGAGGCCTGCCTGCCTTGCGTGAAGCCGTGGCCGCGCATTTGCGGGTAGCGCGGTCGGTGCAATGCGATGCCTCCCAGGTATTGATTACCGAGGGCATCCATCAGGGCATCGATCTGGTGGTCCGCCTGCTTGGGATGCCGGGCGAACAGGCGTGGGTTGAGGAACCCAGCTATTGGGGGATTCGCGGCTTGCTGCAGATGAGCGGCATCCACATGGTGCCGGTGCCGGTCGACGAGGAAGGCCTGACGATCCCGGCAGAGCGCCCCGGCGGGTCATGCCCGGCACCAAGGTTCATTTTCGTAACGCCGTCGCACCAGTATCCGCTCGGTGCCGTGATGAGCCTGAACCGGCGGCGCGCGCTGCTTGAGTACGCCCGCAGCCACGGCAGCTGGATCGTGGAAGACGACTATGACAGCGAGTTTCGCTTCTCCGGGCAACCGATCCCGTCGCTGCAGGGCATGCAGACGGACGCGCCGGTCATCTACATCGGTACGTTCAGCAAGACGCTGTTCCCCGGCCTGCGCATGGGCTACATGGTGTTGCCGCGGGCCCTGGCCGATGCCTTCCAGACCGCGCATTCAGAGCTGTATCGGGCCGGCCATCTGATGACGCAAGCCACGGTGGCGGAGTTCATGCAGGCAGGTGACTATGCTGCCCACATTCGCCGGATGCGGCTGCTGTACGGGCGCCGCCGCGCCATCCTCGCGGACCTGATCGAGCGATATCTCGGAGCCGACGCGCTGCACCGGTATGGCAGCAACGCGGGGCTGCACCTGGTCTTGTGCCTGCCGGACGATGCCGACGACGTCGCCATTGCGCAGGAAGCCGGCCGTCGCGGCATTCTGGTCAGGCCTCTGTCCCGTTATTTTCTGGGTAATGCGGTGCAGCGCGGGCTGCTGCTTGGCTATGCGGGGGTGCCCGAGGAGGAGATCGGGGCTGCGTTTGAGGTCTTGCTTGGGTGCCTGAGGGTGGATTTGGTTGATGATCGATGATTGGCGGCTGGTCGCGGCTGGTGACATGTTGTCGTTGTTTGAACCGCTGGGTTCCGCCCTCCTGGGCGGGTTCCTTTTTGTCCGAGCGACAAAAAGGAACCAAAAAGCGCGTCGCCTGCGGCTGGCCTTTATCAAGGAGGCGGCGTGGGTGGTTCGGGCGGCGGTGATTTCCGTTTCTATGGGGTCAGCCGTTCGAGCCTGCTACGCCAGGTGAGTCAGTGGCGGTGCCTTGCGAAGGCCCACTTTTGAACGATCCCCATGCCGGGTGTAGGCCGCCTCCTAACAGGGATATCGCGTCAACGCCTGCGGCTGCGGCTGCGCTGCGCGCGGCTCATGATCTGTGGCGAGGCGCCGGAGCTGGGATGTGCATCGCTGCGCTCGTACAGCGCCGACGCCGGTCACGGGCTCAAGACCAATCGCTGGAGTAAAACGCAGTCGGTGGGCCTGCCCCCATTGGACGCCGCGCGAAGCGCAGCCGAAGGCGTTGATGCGATACGGTGGTAAGCAGGCGGCCTACGCCCGGCATGGGGATCGTTCAAAAGTCGGTCGACGCCGGCACTGCCACTGACTCACCTGGCGTAGCAGAGTGGAACCGCGACCCCGCCTCACGGAAACCTAAGTCGCCCATATCACCAGAAGCGCTTCCTTGATAGCCAGCCGCTCAGGCGACGCGCTTTTTGGTTCCTTTTTGTCGCTCGGACAAAAAGGGACCCGCCCAGGAGGGCGGAACCAAGCGGTTCAACAGCGACAACATGTCACCAGCCGCGAGAGCGGTCGAGCGACGACAGCATCAAGCCACCAGCCGCGAGAGCCCTCGAAACCCGAAGTGCTTTGGGCCGGCGCGGGACACCGACGTCCTATCCAGCAATTCCATCCAGTGGAATCAAGGGGCTGCGCAATCCCCCTGCACCCACTAATCTGTCTTCAACAACCAAACGCGCCAACAACAGCCAGCCTGATGGCCACAGCGCACAAAGTCGAAACTGGAGACAGCATGCACCCCATTCGCACCAAATTCCTTCGCCGCCTGGCGAAGGCAACCATCCCCTTCGTTCTCGCCGCCACCGCACCACTGACCGCGCTTGCAGCCTTCCCGGAAAAGCCCATCCGCCTGGTCGTGCCCTTCGCCCCCGGCGGCGGCACTGACCTCCTCTCGCGCGCCATGGGCATCACCATGGGCGAGGACCTCGGCCAGCCGGTCATCGTCGACAACAAGCCCGGCGGCAGCACCATCATCGGCACCGATGCCGTGGCCAAGAGCGCGCCCGACGGCTATACGCTCGTGATGGCAACGATGGCCCACGCGGTCAACCCGAGTCTGCACAAAAAGCTGCCGTTCGACACCGACAGGGCTTTAGCGCCGGTCATGTTGGTGGGCCGTTCGCCCAACGTGCTGGTGGTTAAGCCGGACAGCCCGATCAAGACCGTGCAGGACCTGATCGCCACGGCCAGGGCCAAGCCGGGCAAGCTCAACTACGCCTCGCAGGGCGCCGGCACCTCGGCGCACCTGGCGGGCGAGTTGTTCAAGAAGATGACCAAGGTGGAGATCAACCATATCCCCTATCGCGGCGCCGGCCCCGCGATCACGGACCTGCTCGGCGGTCAGGTCGACGTGATGTTCGCGACGGCGGCCGCTGTCGCGCCGCACCTGGAAAGCGGCAAGCTGCGTGCCGTCGCAGTCACGACCGCGCAGCGCTCGCAGGCGCCCGCCCTGAGCAAGGTCCCGACCATCGCCGAGAGCGGCGTGCCGAATTACTCCGCCGATAGCTGGTACGGCCTCTTCGTACCCGCCGGCACACCTGCACCCGTGATCGCGCGCCTGAACGCCGCGGCGAAGAAGGCCGTGCAGACCGAAGCGTTCCGCAAGCGCGCCGAGCAGGAGGGGCTGGCCATCAGCGCTGGTTCTCCCGATGAGTTCGGCCGCTACGTCAAAGGCGAAAGCCAGCGCTGGAGCAAGGTCATCAAGGAAGCGAACATCACCGCCGACTGAGCGCGGCCACCGCAACAGACAGACCAGGTAGGAACCATGAACAGCTATTCACTGATTGAACTGAACGTCGTATCGGGCATCGCGCTGCTCGCCTTCAACCGCCCCGACAAGCGCAATGCGATGAGCGACGACATGCGCTCGGAGTTCATCCACGCGCTGGAACACGTGGCTGCCGACAAGGCCATCCGCGCGCTGGTGCTCACCGGCAACGGCAAGGGCTTCTGCGCCGGCGGCGACGTGGCCGGCATGCAGCGCCGCATGGAGGCGCCGCAGGGCGAAGTGGGCTTCAACGGCTGGAGCCGCCAGCAGCGGGTTCACCACACCGTGAAGCTGCTGCACACCATGCCCAAGCCTACTATCGCGGCGGTCAATGGCGCCGCGGCCGGGCTCGGTGCCGATACCGCGCTGTGCTGCGACTTCGTGATCGCCTCGGAAGCGGCATCGTTCTCCTGGTCCTATATCAACCGCGGGCTGATCCCCGACGGCGGCGGCATGTATTTCCTGCCGCGTCGCGTGGGTTTGTCCGCCGCGAAGGAGCTCGTCTTCACCGGCCGCAAGGTGGAGGCGCAGGAAGCAAAGGCACTCGGCATCGCCGATCGCCTGAGCAAGCCCGAAGCGCTGATCGATGACGCGCTGGCCTGGGCCGCCGAACTGAGCCAGGGCTCGGCCACCGCGATCGCGCTGGGCAAGAGCATCATGAACCAGTCCTTCGAACTGCCCGCCGACCAGGTGTTCGCCCAAGGCAGCCAGGCGCAAGGCATCTGCTACACCAGCACCGAGCATCGCGAATCCGTGCTGGCCTTCCTGAACAAGACCGCCAGCAAGGCCTGAGATCATGAACGCCATCCAACGTCTAGTCACGCCGCGCAGCGTCGCCGTGATCGGTGCCTCCGCCGATCCCGCCAAAACCGCCGGCCGTCCGGTCTCATACCTGCGCAAGCATGGCTTCAGCGGTGCGATCTATCCCGTCAACCCAAAGGTTGACTCGATCGACGGGCTGCGCTGCTATCCCGACATTGCCTCGTTGCCTGAAGTGCCGGATGTCGGCATCGTGCTGCTGGGTGCCGAGCGCGCGCACCTTGCCGTGCGCGACCTTGCCGCCCGGGGCGCGGGCGCGGCTATTGTGCTGGCCAGCGGCTACACCGAGACGGGCGCCGAAGGCGCGCGCCGCCAGGCGGAGCTGATCGAGGCCGCAGGCAGCATGCGCCTGCTGGGCCCCAATACCATTGGCCTGGTGAATCTGACCGACAATATCCCGCTGTCGGCCAGCGGCGCGCTGGAGATGGACGAGTTCCCGGTCGGCAATATCGGCGTCGTGTCGCAGAGCGGTGGCATTCTCGGCGCCTTGCTGTCGCGCGCCGCGGCGCGTGGCATCGGCCTGTCCAAGCTGATCTCCACCAGCAATGAAGTCGACCTGGACCTGGCCGACTTTATCGACTACCTGGCCGACGACGAGGCCACCCGCGTGATAGCGCTCTACGTCGAAAGCGTGCGCAACCCCGAGACCTTCCGCCGCGCGGCGCTCAAGGCCGCGCGTGCGGGCAAGCCGGTCGTTGCCTTCAAGATCGGCCGCTCGGAGAGCGGGGCACGTGCCGCGGTTTCGCATACCGGCGCGCTCGCCGGTGCCGACCGCATGTATGACGCACTGTTCGAGCAGGTCGGCGTGATCCGCGCGCAGACCTTCTCCGACCTGCTCGACATGCCGGCATCGCTGGCCACCGGGCGCAAGCTGCGCGGCAACCGCATCGCCATCCTGACCTCGACCGGCGGCGCTGGCACGCTCGTCTCCGACAGCCTCGGCGTGGCTGGCTTCGAAACGCCCGCGCCGGACGACGCGACCGCAGAAAAACTCCGCGCGCTCCAGAAAGGCGACCATGCCGCGCTGGATCGCAACCCGATCGACGTCACTCTCGCGGGGCTGCAACCCGACCTGCTGCGCGCCGCGATCCGCATCCTGCTGGACAGCCCGAGCTATGACGCCGTGGCGGTGATCGTCGGTTCGTCGGGCCTGGCCATGCCCGACCTGATGGCCAATGCGATCCGCGACTGCCTGCCGGGCAGCGACAAGCCGGTGGTCGCCTATGTCAGCCCGCATGCGCCGGAGGTGGCATCGCTGCTCAATCGCCGCGGTGTGCCGGCATTCTCCGCGCCGGAAGCGTGCACGGTGGCCTTTGACGCGATGCTGCGCGCGGCGAGGGCCGGCGTTGACAATGACGCGGGCACGCCGCCGCTGCCCGTGCCCGACCTCAGCGGGTTTGGCACCGGCTCATTGGACGAAGCCGCGGCCAAGACGCTGTTTGGCGGCTTCCGCATACCGGTTGCACGGGAAGTGGTGGTTGGCAATACCGAGGAGGCGACGGCCGCCGCGCAGCAGTTCGACAGCAACGTGGTACTGAAGATCCTGTCCGCCGAGATCACGCACAAGAGCGATGTCGGCGGCGTCGCGGTCAACGTCGCGCCGTCAGAGATTGCAGCCACGCTGGCGAAGATGGCATCGGACGTTCAGTCCGCCACCGGCATCGCGCCGAGCCGTTACCTCGTGCAGGAGATGGTCAGGGGCGGGATCGAGGTGATTCTCGGCATGCACCGCGACGTGCTGGGGACGGCGATCCTGCTCGGCATGGGCGGCATCACGGCCGAACTGTTCGAAGACACGACGCTGCGCCTGCTGCCGCCCAACGGTGGGCTGACGCGCGATGCCGCCATGCAGATGATCGGTGCGCTGAAGACGGCCCCGCTGCTGACCGGCTTCCGCGGCCGTCCCAAGGCCGATGTGGACGCGCTGGCCGACACCATCGTGGCGTTCTCGCGGATGGTCGCCGCGCTGGGCGACACGCTGGTCGAGGCTGAGATCAACCCCGTGTTCGTGTTGCCCGCAGGGCAGGGTGTGGTGGCGGCCGACGGCGTTGCAATCCTCGCGGCACACTAGCTCCAGGCGGCGGCATGGCAGGCGAGCATCAGCACAGCCTTGTGAACCCGGTGGTCTGGCACTGCTGCGGCGAAGGACCGCCGGCCGTGCTGTGGCACGGCGGGCACGGCAACTGGCAGCGAGCGCGAGCCGGGTGTGGACTTCTCCGCCTGAAAGGCAATGCGGCGGTGAAGGACAGGCAGATTCGCATCGCGTAGCATTGCCTGCGATGGATCACGCATCCGCCGCGCAGCGAGTCCCCGTCATGCCGACCAGCATTCCCAAGCCCGACCGGGTCAGGCCCGGACAAGGCAAGGCAACACCCAACCGCTCGCTCGAGCGCGGCATTGCCGTGCTGCGCGCATTCCGTGCCGGTTCCGCGATGCTCGGCAACAGCGAGATCGCCGAACGCACCGGTCTGTCCCGTTCAACCGTCAGCCGCCTGACCCAGTCGCTGATCGAGACCGGCATGCTCGAGTACATCCCCCAGTTCCGCGCCTACCGGCTGGGCGTGCCGGTGCTGAGCATGGCGCACGCCATGCGCGACAGCTCGCAGGTGCTCAAGGTCGCGACGCCGCTGATGGTCGAGCTGGCGATGCGGCACAAGATCAATGTCGGACTGGCGGTGGCCGACGGCGACGAGATGGTCTACCTGGAGTCGTTCCGCTACAACCGGCGGCAGTCGCTGCGTACGGTGGTGAGCGGGCAGCGCATCCCGATGGCGCTGACGTCGCTGGGACGCGCTTATCTCGCCACGCTGACACCCGAGGACTTCAGCCGGATGCTGGCCGCCTTTGCAGGCAAGAGCCGGGGAGAGGCCTGGCGCGGCCTGCGCAGGGAAATCGAGGCGGCAGTCTCCTCGGTGCAGGACAAAGGGTATTGCGTCGCCTGCTGGCAGCCGCAGGTCGTGGCGATGGCGACACCCATGCGGTTCGAAGGCTATGGCGTCCATGTGCTGAACGTCAGCGTGTCGACACAGCAAGATGCGCAGACCGTCGAGGCTGCGCTGGCCAAGCCGCTGATGGAGCTGGCCGAGGCGATCCGGGTGCGGATGCGGAGCCTGGAGTGAAGGCCGTCTTGCTACGGCCGGTGTGACTGGCTACAGCATCGCCGAATGCAAGTGATGCGGATTGTCGAGCGTTTCCGCGATGATCCGCAGGGACTCCTCGATCTCATCGCGCTCGCCCGGGCCACCCAGGCAGACGCGGATCGCATCGGGCGGATTGCTGTCGGTCGAGAAGGCGGCGGCCGATACCGCGCCGATGCCGCGCGAGCGCAGGTGCAACGCCAGTTCCGATGGGCTCCACGCTGAAGCCGCCGGAATCGGCAGCCACAGGTGAAAGCCCTCCGGGTCCGCGTCATAGGCCAGGCCCTCGAGCACATGGCGCGCAATCAGCTGCCGCGCCGCGCTTTCGGCGCGGATGGCCTTGAGCATGTCGTCTACCGTTCCGTCCTTGATCCATGATGTAGCGAGCAGTGTGTTGATGGGGCTCGCCATCACCGTCGTTGCCCGCAGGGTGCCAGCCAGGCGCTGCGCCTGCCGGGCGGTGGGGGCGTGCAGGAACGCGATCCGCAGCCCGGCGCCCAGGCATTTGGACAAGCCGGTGACGTAATACGTGAGTTCCGGGGCGAGCGCGGCAAACGTCTGCGGTGCCCGCAGCGGCAGCATGCCGTAGGCATCGTCCTCGATGATCGGCACGCTGTAGCGCAGCGCGACTTCGGCGAGCTGCTCGCGGCGTGCCTGCGGCATGGTGCGCGTGCTCGGGTTCTGGATGGTCGGATTGCAATAGAGCGCCGCTGGCTTCTGTGTCTTGCACATGGCCTCGAAAGCGTGGGCGAACGGGCCATCCTCGTCGCCGGGCAGCGCCTGTAGCTGGATATTGAGCTGCGCGGCGATGGCCTTGATGCCGGGGTAGGCAAGCGCGTCGGCACAGATGGTCTGCGCCGGTCGCGCGAGCTGCGACAGCAGTGCGACCAGCGCACTGTGGATGCCTGGCGTGACCAGCACGGTGTCCGCGCTGCATGCCGGCACCCAGCGGCGCAGCCATTTCGCGGCGACGGAGCGATCGGCCGGGGTTCCGCCGAAGTCCTGGTAGCGCAGCAGCGTGTAGGGATCGGCAGCCCCCAGCAGTTGCGCCATGGCGGCACGAAGCCGCGCTGTCATCGCGGGCGGCTCCGGCGGCATGTTCATGGTCATCTCCGCACCCGTGCCGCCGCGCAGCGGCATCGCGGGCGCACGTCCGCGCACGTAAGTGCCACTTCCTGTCTTGGTGTCGATCAATCCCCGCTTCCTCGCTTCACTGTAGCCGCGCGCCACGGTGGTGTAGTTCAGTTGCAGCGCTTCGGCCAGGTCGCGCAGCGGCGGCAGCCGGTCGCGCGCGCGCAGCTGGCCGTCGGCCAGCGCCTCCTCGATCAGGTCCGGAATCAGCAGATAGGCAGGCTTGGCACTGCCGGCGATACGTTTTACCCAATGGCTGGTCAGGTTGGACACCGTGGTCTCCCGCTGCGCGATGCGATGGAATTCAGTGCCCTGAGGGTAGCACCCGAATGATCGCTCACCAAGCCGCGCAGGCGATTGCATATGAAGTTCTCAATGATGGTGCGATATCAGCGCTGGTGCACCACGTGTGCGCACCCGGGCGGCTTGCTCCCGTTCAAAAACGTGCATTGTGGCGAAGCCGTCATGGCGTGCGCTGTGCGGCTCTGGTGGCATCCATGGCCAAAGCCGTTGCGATCATTGGGCCGATCATTTGGTCGGCTTCGACTTGATTGGAGATTGATCGCATGACTGCGGGCATTGCGTGGCACATCGGTTGCGGATGTTGGCGCGTTCGGCCTGGCGCCGAACGGTCGATCGGCATGGGATCGATCGACCGCACTGCCCATCAACGCAACGGAGAGAAGCATGCCTGCTGTCAGCAAACCGGCCCACAAGAAGGGCGATTTCCTGGTCGACTATGAAGAGAAGGTATTCGAGGACGTAAAGGCCGAAGCCGGCGAGAAGGCGCTGGTGACCTTCCACACCGTCGCCTTCGAAGGCTCGATCGGCTTCGTCAACATGCTGCAGGCCACGCGCCTGCTGCGCAAGGGCTTCGAGACTTCGATCCTGCTGTACGGCCCCGGCGTCAACCTTGGCGTTCAGCGCGGCTTCCCGACGCTTGGCGACGAGGCATTCCCCGGCCACATGAACTTCAACAAGCAGCTCACCAAGTTCATGGAAGAGGGCGGCAAGGTCTACGCCTGCCGCTTCGCCCTGCAGGCCCTGTACGGCCACGGCGAGGCCTCGCTGATCGAGGGCGTCCGCCCGATCAATCCGCTCGATGTGCTCGACCTCAAGCTGCTGCACCGCAAGGAGAACGCGCTGATCATCGATACCTGGACGGTCTGAGCAAAAGGGCAGGTGCCACCATGTCACAGAAACGCATTGTGCGCGCGGCCGCGGTCCAGATCGCGCCCGACCTCGAGAGCGGCGAAGGCACGCTGGCCAAGGTCTGCGAGGCGATCGACGAGGCCGCCGGGAAAGGCGTGCAGCTGATCGTCTTCCCGGAGACCTTCGTGCCGTACTACCCGTACTTCTCCTTCGTACGGCCGCCGGTGCACTCCGGCAGCGACCACATGCGGTTGTACGAGCAGGCCGTGGTGGTGCCCGGCCCGGTCACCGATGCCGTCGCCGGGCGCGCACGCCGGCACGGCATGGTCGTGGTGCTCGGCGTGAACGAGCGCGACCACGGCAGCCTGTACAACACGCAGCTTATCTTCGACACCGAGGGCAGCCTCGCGGTCAAGCGCCGCAAGATCACGCCCACCTTCCACGAACGGATGATCTGGGGGCAGGGCGATGCGGCCGGCCTGAAGGTCGCGGACACCGCGATCGGCCGCGTCGGCGCGCTGGCGTGCTGGGAGCACTACAACCCGCTGGCCCGCTACGCGCTGATGACCCAGCACGAGGAAATCCACTGCAGCCAGTTCCCGGGCTCGCTGGTTGGGCCGATCTTTGCCGAGCAGATCGAAGTCACGATCCGGCATCACGCGCTGGAATCCGGCTGCTTCGTCGTCAACGCCACCGGCTGGCTGACCGAAGCGCAGATCGCCTCCGTGACCACCGATCCGGCGCTGCAGAAGGCGCTGCGCGGGGGCTGCAACACCGCAATCATCTCGCCGGAGGGCCAGCACCTGGCGCCGCCGTTGCGCGAGGGCGAGGGCATGGTCATTGCCGACCTCGACATGTCGCTCATCACCAAGCGCAAGCGAATGGTGGATTCGGTGGGCCACTATGCACGCCCGGAACTGCTAAGCCTGGCCATCAATGAGCGGCCGGCGGTGACGGCAGCGCCGATGGCAGGCGCCTTCTCCAACTTCCATGGGAGCATCCGCGATGACAACCAGTGCGACCGTGCCGGCTTCGAGCCGGCAATTGATGACTGAACTGCAGTCCGCCGGGCTGCGCCTGGAAGACCCGAATGCCGGCGCGGCCAGCCGGCGCGGCGGGGCGGGTCCGTCCGACCACAAGGCGGTCACCATCGACGGCGTGACCATCATGGTGCCGGTGCATACCAGCACCGCGTGGCACTCGCCGTTCGTGGCGCAGGCGCCCGACGGAACGGGGCGCAGCGCACTGATGCGCGGAACCATCCCGATCGCCAGCATCAGTTTTCCGAAGGCGCCGCGTTTCCATGCGCTGCAGACGCTGGAGGGTATCCCATACTCGCATATCGCGACGCTGCATGGCGCCGATGTGCTGGCCACCACGGTGCTGCAGACTTGCATCCGCTACGAGAGCCGCAGGAAGACCTGCAAGTTCTGCTCGATCGGCCAGTCGCTGGCGGCGGGCCGCACGATCGCGCGCAAGACGCCGGAGCAACTGGCCGAAGTGGCGCGCGCCGCGGTGCTGCTCGATGGCGTCAGGCATATGGTGCTGACCACCGGCACGCCGCCGACGCCGGACCGGGGCGCGGCCATTCTTTGCGAGAGCGCCTTCGCCATCAAGGCCGCGGTCGACCTGCCGATCCAGGCGCAGTGCGAGCCGCCCGACGACGACCGCTGGTTTGAGCGCATGAAGGCCGCCGGCATCGACACTCTCGGCATGCATCTCGAGGTCGTCACGCCGGCGGTGCGCGAGCGCATCATGCCGGGCAAGGCGTCGGTGCCACCGAGCCGCTACATGGAAGCCTTCAAGGCCGCGGTTGCCGTGTTCGGCAGGGGGCAGGTCAGCACGTACATCCTCGCGGGACTAGGCGACACTGCAGAGGCCATCCTGTCGATCTCGCACGAGCTGATCGAACTCGGGGTATATCCGTTCGTGGTGCCTTTCGTGCCGATCTCCGGCACGCCGCTGGAGGACCACCCGGCACCCTCGCCGGCCTTCATGCAGTCAATCCTGCAGCCGCTCGGCGCCATGCTGAGCGCCGCCGGCATGCGCGCGTCCGACATCAAGGCAGGTTGCGGCAAGTGCGGCGCGTGCTCGTCACTGGCCACCTACGAGCGCGAGGCCGCTCTGGCGGCCGAGGGAGCGACACCATGAAAAGCGATCTCTGCGTCGAGGTGCCGGGTATCCCGATGTTCCGCATCCGCTGGGCGGAGCACGCCTGGGAGGCGCAGCAGGCCTATCGCCTGCGCCAGGCCGTGTTCTGCGAGGAGCAGGGCATCTTCGCGGGCGACGACCGGGACGCGGTGGACGACGTGGCGCAACTGCTGGTGGCGGTGCGCTTCGAGCCGGAGTTGCCGGGTCATTCCGGGACCGTGGTCGGCACCGTGCGCATCCATGAAAGCGAGCCGGGCGTGTGGTTCGGCTCGCGGCTGGCGGTGGATGCGGCCTATCGCAGCCAGGGCAAGATCGGCGCGACGCTCATCCGCCTGGCGGTAAGCAGCGCCCACGCGATCGGCTGCCGTCGTTTCCTTGCGCACGTGCAGAGCCAGAACGTGCCCTTGTTCAGGCGCTTGCATTGGAACGTCCTGGCAGAGGAGACGCTGCTCGGGCGACCTCACCACCTGATGCAGGCAGACCTGAACCATTACCCGCCTTGCCATACCCCGCACGCGGGCCTGATTGCCGAAGGCAGGGCCGTGCGATGAGCCTCGACGATCTCGTATGGATCCTGCGCAGCAGCCGCGGCTTTGCGCATAAGACCGATATCCCGGCCATGTTGTCGCCGCTTGGTGCCGCGGCCGCCGGAAACGCGGCCATGGCCGTCGATGTCGGCGACGACTGCGCGGCATTGCGGGATGGCGACGGCTACCTGCTGTTCGCCATCGAAGGACTGGTCAGCGATTTCATCCGCACCATGCCGTGGTTCGCCGGCTACAGCGCGGTCATGGTGAACGTCAGCGATATCTATGCGATGGGCGGCAGGCCGACGGCGGTGGTCGATGCGCTATGGAGCGATGGCGCCGCCGACGCCGCCGAGGTGCTCAAGGGCATGGCCGCGGCGTCTGCCGCCTATGGCGTGCCGGTCGTCGGCGGCCACACTAATGCGCGCAGCGAGCAAAGCCAGCTTGCCGTGGCCATCCTCGGCCGTGCGCGCAAGCTGCTGTCGAGTTTCGCGGCGCGTCCCGGCCAGCGCCTGTTGATGGCGGTGGACCTGCGCGGCGCATTCGCGGAGCCGTACCCGTTCTGGAATGCCTCGACGGGCGCACCGGCCGAACGGCTGCGTGCGGATCTTGAGCTCTTGCCGGTGCTGGCCGAAGACGGCCTTTGCGCCGCAGCCAAGGACATCAGCATGGCGGGTGCGCTTGGCACCGCGCTGATGCTGCTCGAATGCTCCGGGGTGGGCGCCAGCATCGCGCTGGAGCGCATTCCCCGGCCCGATGGCGTGCCCCCCGAGCGGTGGCTGACGGCATTCCCCAGCTATGGCTTCCTGCTGGCCGTCGATGACGACGATGCGCAGGCGGTCGAACGCCGCTTCCTGGATCGCGGCATTGCCTGCGCCCAGATCGGCGCCATCGACGATTCCCGTGTCGCCACGCTCACGCACGCCGGCGAACGGGCCACGTTGTGGGACTTCCGCGAGGCGGGGTTCATCCTGCCGACGCGCCTGGCCACGCCGATCGATTCCCCAACCTGAGAACTGCCATGCCGGTTACCCATTTCCGCATCCGCTGGCCTGACCAGACCGAGATGGCCTGCTATTCCCCATCCTCCATCGTCACGGCGCACTTTGCCGAAGGGGCCGCGTATCCGCTGGACGAGTTCGTCGAGCGCGCGCGTACCGCGCTGGGCGCCGCTTCCGAGCGGGTGCGTGCCAGATATGGCTACGCCTGCTCCTCCGCAATGGACCAGCTCCGCATCCTGGAAATCGCCGCGCAGCGGTTCCGGGGCCAGGACGGCGCCACCGTCCGGTTTCTCGGCTTTGGCAGCTAGCCGTTCTTCAAATTCCTCGCCTCAAAGGATCCAACATGTCCCACGTCATCAACACCCATCCGGGCCAGGCCGCAGAGCCCAGGCACTACGGCGTCATCATTGTCGGCGGCGGCCAGGCCGGACTATCGATGAGCTACTTCCTGAAGCAGGCCGGCATCGACCATCTGCTCATCGAGAAGCACACTGTCACGCACACCTGGCGCACGCAACGCTGGGATGCGTTCTGCCTGGTGACGCCGAACTGGCAATGCGCGCTGCCGGGCTATCCCTACCAGGGTGACGATCCGCACGGCTTCATGAAGAAGGATGAGATCACGGCCTATCTCGATGGCTTTATCCGGACGGTCGGCGCGCCGGTACTTGAGCATACCGAGGTGCGGCAAGTGAAGGCGCGCGCGCAGGGGGGATTTTCCGTGGCGACCAGCCAGGGTGCATTCACCGCGGACCAGGTGGTGGTGGCCTCGGGCGGTTATCACACGCCGATCGTGCCGCGCATGGCCGAGCGCCTGCCGGCGTCGATCCGGCAATTGCAATCGTCCGAATACAGGAATCCAGAGTCGCTGCCCGAGGGTGCGGTGCTCGTGGTCGGCTCGGGCCAGTCGGGCGCGCAGATTGCCGAAGACCTGCACCTGGCCGGGCGCAAGGTGTATCTGGCCGTCGGCGAGGCGCCGCGTTGCGCGCGCTTCTATCGCGGGCGGGACGTGGTGGACTGGCTCGCGGACATGAAGTACTACGACCTGCCGGTCACCGAGCATCCGCTGCGCGAGGGCGTGCGCGACAACACCAATCACTATGTCACCGGCCGCGACGGCGGGCGCGATATCGACCTGCGCCGGTTTGCCACCGAGGGCATGGAGCTCTACGGCGTGCTCGACGACTACCTCGACGGCCAACTACGTTTTGCACCGGACCTGCGTCGCAACCTGGACGATGCCGATGCGACCTACAACCGCATCAACGCGAGCATCGACAAGTTCATCGCGGAGCGAGGCATCGAGGCGCCGCCGCCGAGCGTCTATGCGCCCGTATGGACGCCGCCGGCTGAGCGCACCGAACTCGATCCCCAGGCAGCTGGCATTGGTTCGATCATCTGGTGCATCGGCTTCCGACCGGATTTCAGCTGGCTCGAAGTGCCGGTATTCAACGGCCGCGGTTATCCGGGCCACGAACGTGGCGTGACCGCGCACGCTGGCCTGTACTTCCTTGGCCTGCCCTGGCTGCACACGTGGGGATCGGGGCGATTCTCCGGCATTGCGCGCGACGCCGAATACCTCGCCGGCTTGATTGCCGCGGGCGAGAGCGACACCGCGCTGGCCGCCTGACATGGAAGCCGTCGTCTCGCGCCATGTGGCCGGCATGCCCCAGTTGGCATACACCGGCCTGTCAGAGAACTGGTTGCTGAAGACCTGCGGCGACCTGCACTGGCGCCTGCTGGCCGCCGGCGTCGGCCTGGCGGTGCCGGACTTCCGGGATGCCGGGGGCCATCCGGTGTATGCGGCGTTCACCGCGATCCGCGTGCGCGACGCCGCGCCGCAAACGATCGGCGAGCACGCCGAGTTCAGCATCGGCTCGCGCATCGTGCCAGCGGGCGGCGTGAAGCACCTCAGCGAACATACCGTCGACATGCAGGGGGACCGCCGCGCCAGCGTGACGATGCTGTCCACCTTCATTCGCCGTACACGTGAGCGGGACAATCGCTCGGTCGTGCGCACCATGCCGACCGTGGCCGCACAGTGGGCCTGTGCCGGCCCGTCGGCACAGGCGGGGGAACTGTCCCTGCTGGCACGGCGTTTTCGCTGCGCGGATTGGGGCACGCATCTCGGCCTCGACCAGGCCCGGCATCGCGTCTGCGACGCCGCCGAGTACCTGCCGTGCCCCTGCAACGACTTCAACGGCGCCGACCTGCTGTACTTCGCCAGCTTCCAGGCCATGGTCGATCGTGCCGAATGGCAATGGCGCCGCGACGCGGATCCGCCCACGGTGTTCGCGCGGGACCTGTTCTTCCATGGCAACGTCAATGTCGGCGAGTCGCTGGAGCTGACCTTTTCCGCGCTGCGCGAGGACGAGGAGGGATTGACGCACTGGTGTGAGATCCGTCGCAGCCGCGACGGCGAGAAGATCGCCGATGTGGTCACGCAGAAACGCTGGAGGCAACGTTGAACGCGAAACGGGACGACCCGGCAGGCGCCATGGAGCTGAAGCCGGTCTACGGGCCCGACGATCTAACTGGCCTTGGCCACCTGGGCGGCATGCCCGGCGAGGCCCCGTTCGTTCGCGGCCCCTATCCCACCATGTACAGCGGGAGGCCATGGACCATCCGCCAGTACGGGGGATACGGCGACGCCGCGACCTCGAATCTCGCCTATCGCGAGGCCTTGAAGCAGGGCGCGCAGGGCTTGTCGGTGGCCTTCGACCTGCCGACCCATCGCGGCTACGATTCCGACGACCCTCAGGCGCAGGCCGATGTCGGCATGGCCGGCGTGGCCGTCGACTCGGTCGACGATATGCGGCGCCTGTTCGAAGGCATTGCGCTGGACCGTGTCTCGGTATCGATGACCATGAGTGGTGCGGTGCTCCCCGTACTGGCAGCGTTCCTGGTCGCGGCCGAGGAATCGGGCGTCCCGTTCGAACAGCTGCGCGGCACCATCCAGAACGACATCCTCAAGGAGTTCATGGTCCGGAACACCTGGATCCATGCGCCGCAGCCGTCGCTGCGCATCGCCACCGACGTGGTCGAATGGCTGGCTGCGCACGCGCCGAAGTTCAACGGCATGTCGATCTCGGGCTATCACTTCCAGGAAGCGGGCGCCGATCCGGTGCTGGAACTGGCGTTAACACTGGCCAATGCCAGGACCTATGTCGGTCTGCTGCGTGAGCGCGGCCTTGATGTCGATGCGTTCTGCGGCGGACTGAGCTTCTTCTTCGGCGTCGGCAAGCAATTCTTCACCGAGATCGCCAAGCTGCGCGCCGCGCGGCTCCTGTGGCACGACATCGTGTGCGAGCTGGGCGGCACCAGCGCGCGCGCCACGGCGATGCGCATGCATTGCCAGACTTCGGGCTGGACGCTCGCCGCGCAGCAGCCGCTCAACAATATCGCGCGCACCACGCTCGAGGCGATGGCTGCGATCTTTGGCGGTACGCAGTCGCTGCATACCAACGGCTTTGACGAGGCTCTTGCATTGCCGGGCGCGCAGGCTTCACGGCTGGCTCGCGATACGCAACTGATCCTCCAGCATGAATTTAGCCTGTGCGAGGTGGCGGACCCGTGGGCGGGCTCCTACCTGATCGAGTCGCTGACCGGCCGCATGGTGACGGAGGTTCGCGCGGTGCTGGCGCACATCGATGCCCAGGGTGGCATCCTGACAGCCCTCGAATCCGGCTGGGTGCAGCGGCGCATCCACCAGAGTGCACTGCGGACACAGGCGCGGCTTGATGCCAGGGAGGAAGTGGTGGTGGGCGTCAACCGCTACCGCGAACCTGACGACGACGGCCAGGAGTGCCTGGAGATCGACGGTACCCAGGTCCGCGCGCAACAGGCGCGGCGCCTCGTCGTGTTGCGCAGCCGCCGCGATGACGCTGCGGTCAGGCATGCGCTGGCGGCGCTGACCGAGGCCGCCAGGCGCGGCGGCCCCAACCTGCTCGCCTGTGCGATCGACGCCATGCGTTGCCGCGCGACGGTCGGGGAATGTACCCGGGCGCTGCTCCAGGTCTGGCCGCGCCATACGGTCCGGGCGTCCTACGACGCTGCGCTGTACGGCACGGCTCGCGCCGGCAACACGGAATGGCTGGCCGCCTGCGAGTGCGTCAGTGAGTTGCACGAGCGGCTCGGCCGAGCGCCCCGGATTCTCGTGGCCAAGCTGGGCCAGGACGGTCACGACCGCGGTGCGAAAGCGGTGGCGGCCGCGCTTGCCGATGCGGGGTTCGTCGTCGATCTGACGCCGCTGTTCCAGTCCGCCGAAGCGGTTGCGTCTGCCGCCTGCGATGGCGACTTCGATGCCATCGGCATCTCCACGCTGGGCGGCGCGCATCTGGATCTGCTGCCGGCGCTGCTACACGCCTTGCGGCAGCGCGTGCTCGATGTGCCGGTGTTCGTCGGCGGCATTGTTCCGGCAGACCACAGGCGCTTGCTGCGCCAGTGCGGCGTGCGGGAGATCTTCGGACCGGGCACGCCGATGGAGCGCATTGTCAGCGCCATCGTGGCTGCGCTGCGGGCACCGAGAATCGTCGCCGAGTCCCCTGTCGCGCGCTGACGCTGTCCGGGCGTGGGCGCCCGTTCAGATGCGGGCTCCCCTCAGCGCAAATTCTTCGCGCAACGTATCAGCAAGTCCTCAAGCAGCGCCACATGCTCGGCGGCAATGCCCTCCAGCATCTCTCCCTCCAGCCGCTTCACCGTTTCGTCGCAGCTTGCCAGCAGTGCCCGCGCGCTGTCGGTCAGGCTCAGCATGACGATGCGGCCATGCGTCGGATCCGGTTCACGTACCACCCAGCCTTTTGCCTGCATGGTCTTGACGATCTCGTTGGCCGACTGCGGCGACATGAGCGAGCGCTCGGCCAGTTGCGCATTGGACAGGCTGCCGCGTGCGTGCAGGACCGACATGGCCGTGAACAGCGGCACCGTCAGGCCGAGCGGTGCCAAAGCCTCGCTCAGGCGGCGGCTGACCACCCGGTCGGTACGACCGATCAGGTAAGGAATCCGCACCGGCGCCGACGGGGCGCCGGCCTTTTCTGCGCCGCCGGTCACCGTCGCTGAAGGACTGGTCGTGGCTCGTTGCCGTCTTGTCTGGGTTGCCATTGTGGTGCCCGGTTCTCGCCCGCGCTGATCAGTTTAGGGGTTTACGCGCAGCAATGATAATCTACTTGCTATATCAGGCTACCTGATACTATATTGACACCACGTTACGACATGACTGCGAGGAGCAACGGAGATGAATCAATACGAGGGACGCTGGAAGACTGTCGATGTGAAGGTCGACGCGGGTATCGCCTGGGTGACGCTGAACCGCCCGGAAAAGCGCAACGCGATGAGCCCGACGCTGAATGCCGAGATGGTGCAGGTGCTGGAGACGCTTGAACTCGATGCCGACGCGAAGGTGCTGGTGCTGACCGGCGCCGGCGACGCGTGGACCGCCGGCATGGACCTGAAAGAGTACTTCCGCGAAGTCGACGCGGGCCCGGAAATCCTGCAGGAAAAGATCCGTCGCGATGCCTGCCAGTGGCAATGGAAGCTGCTGCGCCTGTATGCCAAGCCGACCATCGCGATGGTCAATGGCTGGTGTTTCGGCGGTGGCTTCTCGCCGCTGGTGGCGTGCGATCTGGCGATCGCGGCGGACGACGCCGTATTCGGCCTGTCCGAAATCAACTGGGGCATTCCGCCGGGCAATCTGGTGAGCAAGGCGATGGCCGATACGGTCGGTCATCGCAAGGCCTTGCACTACATCATGACGGGCGAGACCTTCACTGGTGTCGAAGCCGTCGCGATGGGCCTGGTCAACGAGAGCGTGCCCAAGGCGCAACTGCGTGAGCGCACCACCTCACTCGCCGGCAAGCTGCTGGAGAAGAATCCCGTCGTGCTGCGCGCCGCCAAGAACGGCTTCAAGCGCTGCCGCGAGCTGACCTGGGAGCAGAACGAGGACTACCTCTACGCCAAGCTCGACCAGGCACAGCTGCGCGATCCGGAGCAAGGGCGCGCGCAAGGCCTCAAGCAGTTTCTCGACGACAAGTCGATCAAGCCGGGCCTGCAGACCTACAAGCGCGGCTGAAGACGCCTGCCCGGTGCGCGTGGTCGCGCCGGGACCAGCAGAACGAGGAGACACCCATGCATGAAGTCACTTTGCTGATCAACGGCCAGTCGTGCGGGGCCGAGGGCGGCAGGACGTTTGAGCGCTGCAATCCGGTCACGGGCGCGCCCGCGTCGCGCGCGCCGGCCGCGAGCCCGGCCGATGCCGCCCGCGCCGTGCAGGCGGCGGCCGACGCGTTTCCGCGCTGGGCGGCGCTGGCACCCGGCGAGCGCCGCCAGCGCCTGCTGAAGGCGGCCGACCTGATGGACGCGCGCATTGACGAGTTCGTCCGCATCGGCGCGGCTGAAACGGGCGGCATGGCCAACTGGTATGGGTTCAATGTCATGCTGGCCGCCAATATGCTGCGCGAGGCGGCGGCGATGACCACGCAGATCGACGGCAGCGTCATTCCGTCCAACCTGCCCGGCAACCTGGCGCTGGCAGTCCGGCAGCCGTGCGGTGTCGTGCTCGGCATCGCGCCGTGGAATGCTCCTGTCATCCTGGGAACGCGCGCGCTGGCGATGCCGCTGGCCTGCGGCAACACGGTCGTCCTGAAGGCGTCGGAAGCCTGTCCCGGCGTACATCGCTTGATTGGCACCGTGCTGCAGGAGGCCGGCCTGGGTGACGGCGTGGTCAATGTGGTCACGAACGCGCCGGAGGATGCGGCCGAAGTGGTCGAGCAACTGATCGCGCATCCCGCCGTGCGTCGCGTGAACTTCACCGGTTCCACGCACGTGGGCCGCATCATCGCCCAGCATGCCGCGCGCCATCTCAAGCCCGCGCTGCTGGAACTTGGCGGCAAGGCCCCGGTGCTGGTGCTCGAGGACGCCGACCTGGATGCCGCGGTCGAAGCCGTGGCCTTTGGCGCGTTCTTCAACCAAGGGCAGATCTGCATGTCGACCGAGCGCGCCATCGTGCGGGAAGAGGTCGCCGAGGCGTTCGTGGCAAAGCTCGTGGCCAAGGCGCGCACCTTGCGCGCCGGCGATCCGACCGACCCGGGCAGTGTGCTGGGCGCGATGGTCAGCGAACAGGCAGTGCAAAAGATCGCCGCACTGGTCGATGATGCGCGCTCGCATGGCGCCAGCCTTCCGCTGGGCTTCCATAGCGATGGCGCGATCCTGCAGCCCGTGATCGTGGATGGCATCGCGCCGGGGATGAAGCTGTATCGGGAGGAATCCTTCGGCCCGGTGGTGACGATCGCGCGCGTGAAGGACGACGACGAGGCCATTGCCATGGCCAATGACAGCGAGTACGGCTTGTCCGCGGCAGTGTTCAGTCGCGATGTTTCCCGCGCCCTGCAACTGGCGCAGCGGATCGAGTCGGGCATCTGCCATATCAACGGTCCCACGGTTCATGACGAAGCGCAGATGCCGTTCGGCGGCGTCAAGGGCAGTGGCTACGGCCGCTTCGGCAGCAAGGCGTCCATTGCCGAGTTCACGGAGCTTCGCTGGATCACGGTGCAGAATGCACCGCGCCACTATCCGATCTGATGCAGCAGGCCGGCCCTCCGGCCAGGACACCCACCCACCACAGGGGTGGAGAAGAAAAGGGAGACATGGCGTGAATGCACTCGCCTCAGCTGTTCAGGAGCCGGCGCCCCGCTACCGGGACGTCACCGTCAGTACCGCCGCGGCCGTGTGCCACAGGGACGGCGAGGTGTGGCGCATTGCGTCCGGCGAACCATTGGGGCAGTACCCCGGGCGGATGACCGATTGCCTGGCCGCCGGTGCCCGGCAACATCCCGAGCGCGTGCTTGTCGCCCGGCGCGGCACGGACGGCAACTGGATCGAGATCACGTATCGCGAGATGCTCGCGCGCGCCCGCGCGATCGGCCAGGCGCTGCTCCATCGCGGACTCAGCGCGCAGCGGCCGCTTGCGATCCTGTCTGGCAATGACCTCGAACACCTGCAGTTGTCGCTGGGTGCGATGTGGGCCGGCATTCCGTTTTCCTCGGTGTCGCCGCCTTACTCGCTGGTGTCGAGCGACTTCAGCAGGCTGCGCCATGTCTTCGAGGTGCTGACGCCCGGCCTGGTGTACGCAGCAGACGGCGCGGCATTCGCGCGCGCCATCGATGCTGTGGTGCCGGCCGATACCGAGGTCGTGACGCGGGACGGCGTGTTGGCCGCGCGCGCGGCGACGTGCTTCGATGCGCTGGTCCGGACTCCGGTTACCAATGTCGACGAAGCACAGGCCGCCGTCGGCCCCGAAACGCTGGTCAAGTTCCTGTTCACGTCGGGCTCGACGCGCCAGCCCAAGGCCGTACCGACCACGCACCGGATGCTCTGCAGCAACCAGCAGATGCTGCGGCAGGCCATCCCGGATTTCACGCGCGAGCCGCCCGTGCTGGTCGACTGGCTGCCGTGGAATCACACCTTCGGCAGCAGCCACAACTTCGGCATCGTGCTGTACAACGGCGGCACCCTTTACATCGATGACGGCAAGCCGGTGCCGGGCAAGTTCGAGGAAACGCTGCGCAACCTGCGAGAGATCTCGCCAACGGCTTACTTCAACGTCCCGAAGGGCTGGGAAGAACTCGGGTTGGCGCTGGAGCGCGATGCGGCACTGAGGGAGACCTTCTTCGCGCGCGTCAGGGTCTACTTTTTCGGGGGCGCCGGACTTTCGCAGCAGGCCTGGGACCGGCTCGAGCGCGTGACCGAGGCCCATTGCGGCGAGCGCATCCGGATCATCGCAGGCCTGGGCATGACCGAGACCTCGCCATGCTGCCTGTTCACCACGGCGCCCATCATGCGCGCGGGCTATGTCGGCACGCCGGCGCCGGGCTGCGAAGTCAAGCTGGTGCCGGTGAGCGGAAAGCTGGAAGCGCGTTTTCGGGGTCCGCATGTCATGAGCGGCTACTGGCGCATGCCGGACAACGCGGCGGAGCCGGTCTTCGATGAGGAGGGCTTCTACTGCAGTGGCGATGCGCTGAAGTTCGTCGACCCGGAGCAGCCGGAACTCGGATTCATGTTCGACGGGCGTATCGCCGAGGACTTCAAGCTCAGCTCCGGCACCTTCGTCAGCGTAGGCCCGCTGCGCGCGCGCGTGCTTGCCGCTGGCGCCCCCTATGTCCAGGATGTGGCGATCGCGGGCCTGGATCGCGACGACATCGGCCTGCTGGTCTTCCCTCGCCCGGACGAGTGCCGGCGCGTCGCCGGATTGCCGCCATCGGCCAGCCACAGCGAGGTGCTGGCGGCGCCAGCGGTGCGGCAGGTCTTCTGCAAGGTGCTCAAGACCCTTAACGAGAGCGCCACGGGCAGTGCCACGCGCGTGGCGCGGCTGCTGTTGCTCGACGAACCGCCGTCGCTGGACCGCGGCGAAACCACGGACAAGGGCACGCTGAACCAGCGGGCCGTGCTGACTCATCGCGCCGCGCTGGTCGATGCCATGTACAGCGGGAACTGCGCGGATGTGATTACGCCCTAGACCACACCACCACCACTCACCCGCTTCAAAGCCACAAGCAGCAAAGAACTGCAGGCCTTCCCGGAACAGGAGACAACCATGAAGCAAATCCTTGCCGGTGGCGCCGTGCTGGCCACCGCGGCAGCGCTCGTCACGCTCACGGGCTGTGGCGGCGACAATGGCAGCGCTGCCGACACTGCATCGACCCCATCCACCGCCCTGCCGAGGCTGTCGCCGGCGACAGGCACCAATCTGACCGGCAGTTGCGAAGACCTGGTCAGCAAGCTGGCGTTCCAGAACACCGAGATCACCGCCGTCACGACCGTGGCGGCCGGGACGGTAAAGATCGGCACAGCGCCGGTCGCCGAGCACTGCCTGGTCACGGGCAAGATGAACAGGCGGGTCAGCGCGGTAGATGGCAACACTTACGCCATCGGCTTCGAGATGCGCCTGCCCAAGGGCTGGAACGGCCGCTTCTTCTACCAGGCAAATGGCGGACTGGACGGCAACGTCCTGACCGCGCTCGGCGCGCTTGGCGGCGGCCCGGTGAACGGCGCACTGGCAATGGGCTTTGCCGTGATCAGTTCGGACGCCGGCCATAGCAGCAGCCAGAATCCATTGTTCGGCCTGGACCCGCAGGCGCGCATCGACTATGGCTATGGCGCGGCGGCGACCCTCACGCCCATGGCGAAGTCCCTGATCGCGCAGGCCTATGGCAAGGGGCCGGACCGCAGCTATTTTGGTGGCTGCTCGAACGGCGGGAGGCATGCGATGGTTGCCGCGGCGCGCCTGGCCGGCGACTACGATGGCATCCTCGCCGGCAACCCGGGCTTCCACCTGCCGAAAGCGGCAATCGGACAGGTCTATGGCGCACAGCAACTGGCCACGGTGTCGACATTGGGCACCGACGGACAGCCTGACATCGCCACCGCGATCACGTCCACGGAACGCGCCCTGGTGGCCAGCGGCATCCTGGCAAAGTGCGACGCGCTGGACGGCGCGGCAGACGGCATGGTGCAGGACGTCAAGGCCTGCCAGGCGAACTTCAGCCTCGCCACCGACGTGCCGACCTGTACCGGCACCACGCGCGACGGCACCTGCCTGACCGCTGCGCAGAAGACTGCCATCGCGAACCTGTTTGCGGGCGCACGCAACAGCGCCGGCCAGACGCTGTACTCGGGTTTCCCGTATGACGCCGGCGTCAGCGGCGACAACTGGGCGCAGTGGAAGCAGAGCCTGTCGCTGTCGCGGGATCCTGCCGCGCTGGCGTTCGTGTTCACGGTGCCGCCGGCTGCCGCGTCCACGCTGTCCGCCCTCAAGGCCTACGCGTTCAGCTTCAGCATGGACATCGATGCCCCGAAGATCTTCGCAACCAACGGTACGTTTACCGAGTCGCCCTGGTCGGTCATGACGCCGCCGGACGAGGCGAACCTGTCGGCGCTCAAGCTGCGGGGCGCCAAGCTGATGGTGTACCACGGCACCAGCGATCCGGTGTTCTCGTCGGACGACACCGCCAACTGGTACGAACGCCTTGCCACAGCCAATGGCGGCGACGCGAGCAACTTTGCGCGCTATTTCCAGGTACCCGGCATGAACCACTGCGCCGGCGGCCCCACGGCGGACCAGTTCGACATGATCACGCCGCTGGTCGCGTGGGTCGAGCAGGGTAGCGCGCCCGACACAGTCATCGCCACCGCGCGCGGCAAGGCCAACGCCATTCCCAACACGGAGGTGCCCGCGGACTGGGGCTCGGTCGCAAAGGATCGCACCCGGCCGCTGTGTCCGTACCCCAAAACGGCGCGCTACCAGGGCACGGGCGACATCAACGATGCGGCCAGCTTCCGCTGCAGCTGAACCCACAGGTAACAGAGGAGTCCTCATGCAAACCACCACCACCGCTACCGTGCGCGCCGAAGCGACTTCAGGCGCCGCACTGACGCTCGGCCTGTGCTTCATCGTCGCCCTGCTGGAAGGGCTGGACCTGCAATCGATCGGCGTCGCCGCGCCGCGGATGGCGCGCGAGTTCGGGCTCTCGGTCAGCCAGATGGGCCTTGCCTTCAGCGCGGGCACGTTCGGGCTGCTGCCTGGTGCCATGCTCGGCGGCCGCCTTGCCGACCGGATTGGCCGCAAGAAAGTCCTGATCGCGGCAACGGCGCTGTTCGGCATCTTCTCGATTGCCACGGCGCAGGCCTGGGACTTCTGGAGCCTGCTTGCGATCCGCGTGGCGACCGGCATCGGCCTGGGCGGCGCCATGCCCAACCTGATCGCGCTTTGCTCGGAGGCGGTGCCGGCGCGATTGCGCAATACCGCGGTCAGCATCATGTACTGCGGCATTCCGTTCGGCGGGGCCATCGCAGCCATCATCGGCATGGTGTTTGCCAGCGATAGCGGCTGGCGCCACATCTTCTATGTCGGAGGCTTCGGCCCGCTGGTGATCATTCCGCTGCTGCTGATGATGCAGGAGTCGCGCGGCTTTGACCGGCCCACAGGCGCTGCCGTCACGCCCCCGCCGGTGGGCAGGGCGCTGTTCGGTGAACGCCGCACCGTGGCGACGCTCTGCATCTGGATCAGCTTCTTCTTCACGCTGGTCGTCCTGTACTTCCTGCTGAACTGGCTGCCTTCGCTGATGGTTGCCAATGGCCTGAGCCGTGCCGAAGCCGGCTGGGTGCAGATCCTGTTCAACCTCGGCGGCGGCGCAGGTGCGCTGGGCATCGGCATGCTGATGGATCGCGGCCGGCCGGGCGCGGTGGTGTCGGGCATGTACGCCGGCATCATCGCCGCGCTCGCCACGCTGGCGGCGGCCTCGGGCATGAGCTGGATGGCGACGGGTGCGTTCATGGCAGGCCTCTTCGTGATCGGCGCCCAGTCGGTGCTCTATGCGTTGGCCGCTGCCTACTACCCGATGGCGGTGCGTGGCACAGGCGTGGGCGCCGCAGTGGCCGTAGGCCGCCTCGGCTCGATTGCCGGCCCGATGCTGGCCGGGCTGCTGCTGTCGATGGGAAAGAGCTCCGCCTCGATCATCGGGGCCAGCATTCCGGTCACGATCATTGCCGCCCTTGCCGCGCTCGTACTGTTGCGGCGACCGGTTGCCAGGGACTGAGCGCACCGGAAACGCTGCGATGTCGGGTCGTCTTCGGACGACCCGATTGCCATAACAAGAATCATCCACCAGCAGGAAAGTGGCCTTCCGGCGAAACTAGACGCCGTGCTCAGCCCGCCTCAGCGTCGTGCGAACCTTCGCGAAATAGCCTGATGCTGGCGCAGTAGTAAAGCATTGGTTGATCTGTGTGATAAACCGAAGCCGCCATCGCTGGTGATCGCTCCCCTCTCCCTCGCAGTGGGAGAGGGGTGGGGGTGAGGGCCGGAGCGTCGACGAAGTCCAGCACGTCGGTATGCCAGCGCCTGCTCTCACCCCCGGCCCCTCTCCCGCAAGCGGGAGAGGGGAGCAACCCGGCAGCAGGCGGGCGCATTGTCATCAGTCTGAGGCGCCGCCAGTCGCCCGATCAGTACGGCAGACCCACATAGTTCTCCGCCAGCGATTTGCACGCCGCCTCAGACCCGATCAGGTAGTCCAGTTCCGCCCGCTGCATACGCCGGGCGAAATCGTCCGCGTCCGGGAAACGGTGCATCAGCGACGTCATCCACCAGGAAAACCGCTCCGCCTTCCAGATCCGGCGCAGGCAACGCTCGGAATAGGCGTTCAGTTCGCGCTTGTCGTCGTGCCGGTAGACGGCGGTCAGGCCGTCGGCCAGGGTCAGCACATCGCTGGCGGCCAGGTTCAGTCCCTTGGCGCCGGTGGGCGGCACGATATGCGCGGCATCGCCGGCCAGGAACAGGTTGCCGAAGCGCATCGGCTCGCAGACAAAGCTGCGCAGCGGCGCGATGCTCTTCTCGATGCTCGGGCCCGTCACCAGCGCCTGCGCGGACTGCGGATCGAGCCGGCGGCGCAGTTCATCCCAGAAGCGGTCATCGGACCAGTCTTCCACACGCTCGCTGGACGGCACCTGCACGTAGTAGCGGCTGCGCGTGCGCGAGCGCATGCTGCACAGCGCAAAGCCGCGCTCGTGGCTGGCGTAGATCAGTTCGTCCGCGACCGGCGGGGTATCCGAGAGGATGCCAAGCCAGCCGAACGGATAGACGCGTTCGAAGATCTGCGTGGCGGTCTGCGGCACGCTCTGGCGGCTGACGCCGTGAAAGCCGTCGCAACCGGCGATGTAGTCGCAATGGATTTCATGGGCCACGCCATCCTTGCGATAACGGACCACCGGCCGGGCGCTGCCGAAATCATGCAGGCTGACATCCTGCGCCTCGTAGATCGTGGTGATGCCCGCAGCCTGCCGCGCCGCCATCAGGTCGCGCGTGACCTCGGTCTGGCCGTAGACGGTGACGCTGCGGCCGACCAGCGCATGCAGGTCGATGCGATGCCGGCGGCCGTCAAAGGCGAGTTCGATGCCATCGTGCACCAGCCCCTCTTCGTGCAGGCGCGCGGCTACGCCGGCGCGCTCCAGCGCATCGACGGTCACGCTTTCGAGGATGCCGGCGCGGATGCGCCCCAGTACATAGTCGGGGCTACGCTGCTCGACGATGATGTTTTCGATCCCCGCCGTGGCGAGCAACTGGCCGAGCAGCAGGCCGGCGGGGCCGGCGCCGATGATGGCAACCTGGGTGCGCATGTCTTGTCTCCTTGTGCATATCGATCTTCTGAGCGCTAAAGATAGTCGCTGAGGGCGCGCGCAGGAATGGACAGAGCGAACCAACGACAGGACAATCGGAACATTGCTGGTAAACACTGAAGCCGCCATGAGACCCGTCCCGACCTACTCGCTGTATGGCGTGAATTCCACAGAACCGCTGTCGGACCAGCTGCATTTCGAGTCCATCGCCGCGCGCAGCCGCCTGCACGGGTGGGAGATCAAGCCCCATCGGCATGAGCGATTCCTGCAAATTCTGTACATCCATGCGGGCGGCGGCGAAGCCCTGCTGGAAGAGCGCCGCGAGCCGCTGCGCAGCGGCTCGCTGGTGACGATGCCGCCGCGGCACATCCACGGCTTCGTCTTCACGCCGGACACCGACGGCATGGTGGTGACCATGACCGACAGCCACCTACGGACGCTGCTGGCGGGGGTGCCGGATGCGCTACCGCTGTTCGAGCGCCCGCGCCACGACCGCGTGCGGCGCGGCCATGTGCTGGCGGATGCGCTCGCGCTCTTTCGCGGCGAGATGGAGGCGGTATCGGCCTGGCGTGGGGCGTCGCTGTCGTCATTGCTGACGCTGGTGCTGATCGGCATTGCGCGGCTGGCGAACGCCTCGGCCCCGGCCGCGGCACGCAGCAGCAGCCGGCCCGCACGGCATTTCCAGCATTTCCAGCAGTTGCTTGAGTCGGACTACCGCGAGCAGAAGGAGATTGGCTACTACGCGGATGCCCTCGGCATCACGCCAACGCAACTGAACCGCGTGTGCCGCCAGACTTGCGGCCAGTCCGCGCTGCAGATGATTCACGCTCGCGTGCTTGCCGAAGCGCAGCGCGACCTGCTCTTCAGCGACCTGGAAATCAAGCACATCGCGCTGTCGCTCGGTTTCTCCGAAGCCGCCTACTTCTCGCGCTTCTTCGCGCGGCTGGTGGGGCAGGCGCCGACGGAGTTCCGGCAATCGGGCCGGGCGCGGCTGCCTGCGTTTGCGATGCGGCAGGCGTGAAGCGCACCGGCGCCGCCGGGGCAGGGCGCCCCGCGCCCGTTCACACTGTCGATGACGGTGGACTTCTGACGCCGGGGCGAGGGTTGTCGACCGGCGCAGCGGCGCTGCGCAGCGCATCAAACAGCGCCTGCGCCGCATACGGCTTGCGCAGCACCGCCACGTCGCCGAGCACCTCGCGCTGCGCCGGCGTCAGCGCCAGTTCATAGCCGGTGGCAAACACCACGCGCAGTCCCGGATGCTGCCGGCGCGCGGCCAGCGCCAGTTCGACGCCGGAGCCGCCGGGCAGCGACACGTCGGTCAGCAGTACGTCGACCGCGTCGGCCGAGAGCAGCGCCAGCGCCTCGCTTTCGCTTTCCGCCTCCTGCACATCGGCGCCGCCAGCGCGCAACAGCTCGGCGGTGCCCGCACGCACCAGCGCATCGTCGTCGACAAACAGCACGCGCGTGCCGGTGGCCAGCGGCGCCTGGCCGCCATGCGCCGGCGCGGCGCCGGGCGCCGTTGCACGCTGCCTGCGGTTGGCCAGCACGTGCCGCACCTTGCGCGCCATCGCCTCATGCGTATAGGGCTTGCTGAGCAGCTCGATGCCGGCGTCGAGGCGTCCGTCGTGGACGATGACGCTGTCGGTATAGCCTGAGGTGAACAGCACGCCGACGCCCGGCAAGTGCTCGCGCACCTTGCGGGCCAGCTCGGTGCTGCGCAGCGGGCCGGGCATCACCACGTCGCTGAACAGCAGGTCGACCAGCTCGCCGCGTTCGACGAGCTCCAGCGCACCCTGCGCGTCGCGCGCGCGCAGCACCTGGTAGCCCAGGCTTGCCAGCATGTCGACCACGGTGGCGCGCACCGCCTCGTCGTCCTCGACCACCAGCACGGTTTCGGTGCCGCCACGCGCGGGGCCGGTGTCGAGCTCGATGTCGGGGTCCTCCGCCTGCTGCACGCGCGGGAGGTACAGCCTGACCGTGGTGCCACGGCCGGGCTCGCTCTGGATCTTCACGTGCCCGCCCGACTGGCGCATAAAGCCGTACACCATGCTCAGGCCGAGGCCGGTGCCCTGGCCTTCGGGCTTGGTGGTAAAGAACGGCTCGAACACGTGTTCCTGCACCTCGGGCGGCATGCCCACGCCGGTATCTGTGACGGCAAGCATCACGTGCCGCGTCCCGGATAGCACCGCCTCGGGCGCCGCTCGGGCAAAGTACGCATCGGGTGGTTCTTCCAGCGTTTCGTCCAGCGGCGCATTGCGTGCTTCGATGGTCAGCCGCCCGTGTCCGTGCATGGCGTCGCGCGCGTTGATCGCCAGGTTCAGCAGCGCGTTCTCGACCTGGAACGGATCGACCAGCGTGTTCCCCAGGCCGTCGGCCACCACGGTGTCGATCTCGATGCCGTCGCCCAGCGCCCGGCGCAGCATGTCGTCCAGCGAGCGCACCAGCCGGCCCAGGTTCACCACCTTGGGCGCGAGCGGCTGGCGCCGGCCGAAGGCCAGCAATTGCGCGGACAGCTTGGCCCCGCGTGCCACGCCCGCCAGCGCATTGCGCAGGCGCGGTCCGGCACCTGCATCGTCGGCCAGGTCACGCGCCAGCAGCTGCAGGTTGCCGCCGATTACCTGCAGCAGGTTGTTGAAGTCATGCGCGACGCCGCCGGTCAGCTTGCCGATGGCTTCCATCTTCTGTGCCGTGCGCAGGGCCGCGTCGGCGTGGCGCAGCGCGGCCTGCGCCTCGCGATCGCCGGTCACGTCGCGGCCCACGCCGTGGATATGGCCGTTGGCCGGGTCCACCGTCAGGGTCCAGGCCAGCCAGCGCAGCGCGCCGTCGGCGCGTGGCTGGCGGCACTCGAAGCGCACCGGGTTGCCGTCGTGGCGCAACGCGGCCAGTTGCGCGGTCACGGGCACCAGGTCGTCGGGATAGATGAACGACAGGTAGGGCCGCCCCAGCGCCTCGTGCGGCGCCTGGCCGAGCGTGCGCGTCCAGGCCGGGCTTACGCGCTGCAGGCTTCCGTCGAAGCCGGCCACCATCAACAGGTCTTCACTCAGCTCCCACAGCCGGTCGTGGTCGGCCACGGCCTGCGTCACGCGCCGCTTCAGCGTGGCGTTGAGATCCTGCAGGCGGCGCTCGGTGGCGCGGCGCAGCTCCGACAGGCGCAGGTTGCTGGCCACGCGCGCCAGCAGTTCGCGCGCGGAGAAGGGTTTGACCAGGTAGTCGTCGGCGCCGCAGCCGAGCCCGCCGACGCGCGCTTCCTCGCCGGCGCGCGCGGACAGCAGCAGCACCGGCGTGTCGCGCAGCGCGGCATCGGCGCGTAGCGCGCGCACCAGGCCAAGGCCGTCCAGGCGCGGCATCATCACGTCCGACACGATCAGCGCCGGCCGTTGCGCGCGGGCCAGCGCCAGCGCCGCCTCGCCGTCCGCGGCCAGCGCGACGCGATGGCCGGCCGCGCGCAACAGCCGCCGCATGTAGTCGCGCAGGTCGTCGTTGTCGTCCACCACCAGCACCGTGGCGGCGCTGGCTGCACCGCCGGCCTGCGCTGCCAGGGCCGCTTCGGCCGCATGCGCCTGCACGGCGACGTCCTCCGCTGCCATGGCCATGGCCGGCGCCTCAGCCTGCGGCCAGCGCAGCGCCGCGTCGACATAGGCCCGCGCCTGCGCGCTGCTGGCCGCGGGCGCGGCGGTGGTGTCGGCGTCGGCCGGCATGGCCGTCGCTGGCACGGCTGGCAGCGTGACGGTGAAGCAGGTTCCCGTGCCCGGCTCGCTCTCTGCCTCGATCGCGCCGCCGTGCAGCCGCACCAGTTCCTGCACCAGCGCCAGCCCGATGCCGCTGCCCTCGATCGAGCGCCCCTGGGCGCCCTCCACGCGATGGAAGCGCTCGAAGATGCGCGGCAGCTCGGCGGGCGGGATGCCGATGCCGGTGTCGCGTACGCGGAGCACCATCGCACCATCACCGTCAGCGTCGCTGCGCGCGGCCACGCTGACGGCGATGGTGCCGGCAAAGGTGAACTTGAAGGCGTTGGAGACCAGGTTCAGCACGATGGTCTCCCACATGTCGCGGTCCACCGCCACGGTGCGCGCCAGCGGCGGGCAATCGACCCGCAGGGCCATGCCGGCGCCTTCCACGCTGGCGCGGAACAGCGAGGCGAGGTCGGCGGTAAAGGTCGCCAGGTCGGTCGGCTGGCGCCGCATCCTGACCCGGCCGGACTCGATGCGCGAGAAATCCAGCAGCGCGTTGACCAGTTTCAGCAGCCGCAGGCCGCTGCGCTGGGCCATCTCAAGCAGCGCGCGGTCTTCATCGGCCCCGGTGCGCCGCAGCAGTTCTTCCAGCGGGCCCATCATCAGGGTCAGCGGGGTGCGGAACTCATGGCTGATATTGGAGAAGAAGGCAGTCTTGGCGCGGTCGATCTCGGCCAGCGCCTCGGCGCGTTTGCGCGCTTCTTCATACGCCTGCGCGGAGTTCATGGCGGCGCCGATCTGACCCGCCACCAGGTTCAGGAAGCTGCGGTAGCGGTCATCGAACAGCCGGAACGGGTTAAGCCCGATCACCAGCACGCCGCGATGCGACGCGCTGCCCGAGGGCGCCACCGCGATCACCGCGGCCGATCCCGGCGGCACGCCCCAGGCGCCGGCCGGCAAGGGCGTGGCAAAGCGGGTGGCCAGCCCGTTGACCAGGCCAGGACGCTGATGCTGCAGCACGTCGGCCACGGGCCATGGCGTCAGCGCCTCCAGTGCAAGCGTCGGCGGCGCGGCGGGATGGTGCGGATCGATACCGGCGACGGCCACGCGCTGCAGCGCGCGGGCGCCGGGTTCGGCGATATACAGCAGCGCGAACACGATGTCGCGCGGATCGGACGACAGCGCGCGCATGGTGCGCTCACAGGCTTCGCGCCACGTGCGCGCATCGGTGGCGGAGGCGGCCACCTCGCGCAGCACGTTCAACTGCCGCTCGGCCAGCACGCGCTCGGTGTCGTCGCTGTTGGCGCAGATGATGCCGCCGGTGCCGCCGTGGTCGTTCGGCACCGGGCTGTACGAGAAGGTGTAGTAGGTCTCTTCCGGGTAACCGTTGCGCTCCATGATCAGGAGCTTCTGCTCGACAAAGGTGCCTTCGGTGCCGGTCATCGCGGTGGCCAGCAGCGGGGCAATCTCGGGCCAGATTTCGTGCCAGACCACTGAGGTGGGCTGGCCGAGCGCGGCCGGGTGCTTGCCGCCGATGATCGACTTGTAGGCGTCGTTGTAGAAGAAATGCAGGGCGTCGCCCCAACCGATCCAGATCGGCTGGCGCGAGGTCAGCATGATGCGGATGGCTGTCCTGAGGCTGTGCGGCCAGCCCTGCGGTGGGCCCAGCGGCGTGGCGGCCCAGTCGTGCGCGCGCATCAGCGCGCCCATCTCGCCGCCGCCGGCGAGAAAGGCGGGCGCGCCGGTGCCGGCAATGGCGTCTGCCGTAGCTGCTGCCGTGCCTTCTGCGCCGCCGCCTGCGAAGGGGCGATCGCCGCTGGCCGGAGATGGCGGGGGCGTCACGCTGGCGCCGGGTGTCTTCATTGTTGTCTCCCGAGCCGCGCCGGCGTGGCGCCGGCCGGTGCGTCCCGCAAGACTTTGCCTAGTCTTGCCGCGCAATGCAACCATGCCGCGGCCCGGCGGGCCCGGCGAGCCGCCGCCCCCGGGCGGGCGGCGGCCGACTGCGGATTGCCGCCTGGCTTACAGCGGCGGGCTGACCCAGTACGGATCGCGGCCGTAGTACTCGTGCAGGGACTTGCCCCACTGCGGGTCGGCCATGCTTGGCCAGCTGTCCTTGTTGAACCCGGGGGCCGACTTGATCCGGTCCGCCGTCACGGCGATCCGGAAGCACTTTTCGTCGGTGTCCATGACCAGCGCATTCCACGGGATGGCGTGCAGCGTATCGCCGATGCCGAGGAAGCCGCCGGTGGTCAGCACCGCGTAGGCGATGCGCCCCTGCGGCACGTCGAGCATGATCTCGGAGATCGTGCCCACGTGTTCGCCGTCGGACGAATAGGCCTTGGTGCCATCCAGGCTGGATGCCGCCATCACTTCCGGGCCGGGCCCTTCGCCCACGCCGGAACCGACGATGGTCGCGCCTTGACTGCTGGGAGGTTGGGTTTGCATGCTGTGCTCCTTGTCGTAGTGCGGATCGGAACGCATGGCACGCGCAATGACCGTGCCTGCGCCGCGCGCGGCGCAGGGGCGCGCCGGATCGTGGTTACGGCGCGCCGACGTGGTAATTCTTTCGCGCGGGTTGCAAAAAAGGCGGTAGGGGGCACCGCGCGGCAGGCACGCGCTTCAGCGCAGCAGGGTCGCCAGCCGCCGGATCGCGGCATCGACCCGCTCGGCGCGGATCGCGCCGAAGCCGAAGCCCAGCGTATCGGCCCCGCGGCCTGGCGTAAGCGCCAGTTCGCCCAGCGGCAGCACGCGGATGCCGGCTGCCGCGGCCGCCTGGGACAGCGCGCGGGCATCGCCCGCATCGGGGTGCAGCCGCGCCGCCAGGTGCAGGCCGGCATTGGCGGGCAAAGGATTGAGGCGCCCGGCGCAGTGGCGCGCCAGCGCGGCCAGCAGCGCGTCGCGCCGCCCGGTGTAGGCCGCGCGCATCTTGCGGATGTGCCGGGCAAGGTGCCCCTCGGACATGAAGGCGGACAACGTGTCCTGTGCCAGCAGCGCGCTGTGCCAGTCGGTGTACTGCCGGGCGGCCACCACGGCCTCGCGCGCCCACGGCGGCACCACCACGTAGCCCAGCCGCAGGCCGGGGAACAGGCTCTTGGAAAACGTGCCGACGTACCAGACCAGCTGGTCCTGGTCCAGCGTCTGCAAGGCGTCGAGCGGACGGCCGCCGTGGCGGAATTCGCCATCGTAGTCGTCCTCGACCACCACCGCGCCATGGCGGCGCGCGAAGGCCAGCAGCGCGCGGCGCCGGGCCAGCGACAGGGTCGCGCCCAGCGGGAACTGGTGCGAGGGCGTGACGCAGATCACGCGCGCGCCGGCGGGCAGCCGGTCCACCTGCATGCCCTCGTCGTCAACCGGCACCGGCACCAGCCTGGCCCCGGCCGCGGCAAACGCATGGCGCAGCGGCGGGTAGCCGGGGTCTTCCACCGCCACCACGGTCCTGCCCGGCGTGACCAGTACGCGCGCGATGAGATCAAACGCCTGCTGCGCGCCGGAAGTCACCACCACGTCGTCCGCGCCGCAGGCCACCGCGCGCGCGAACGAGACATGGCTGGCGATCGCCGCGCGCAGCAGCGGCCGGCCTTCCGGCTCGGCATAGCCGGCCGGCGCCCGCGACAACCCGCGCAACGCGCGCGCCGACAAGCGCCGCCAGACGTCGAACGGAAAGGCGCTTTTGTCGGGCAAGCCGAGGCCGAAGTCGTAGGTTAAGCGCGCGCCCGGCGTCATGCGGATCACCGCTGGATCGCGCCACAGCGGGTTCAGTTGCGCGCGCCGGTCAGGATCGGCTGCGCGCGTGGCCGGCGCACGCTCAGGTGCGCGGGCCACCGTGGCGACAAAGGTGCCGCCGCCCGGACGCGTGACGATATAGCCCTCGCCCAGCAACAGGTCATAGGCGGCGAGCACCGTATTGCGCGCGATGCCGAGCGCTTCGGCCAGCTCGCGGCTCGACGGCAGCTGCAGTCCCGCCGCCAGCCGCCCGTCCACGATCGCCGCGCGCAGCTGCCGGTGCAGCGCCTGCAGCCGCTGGCCGAGCCGCGTGGCGGCATGGCCAGTTCCAGGCCTAACCCGGGGCTGGCCCCCGGACCTCGCTTCACTGGTTCCATAATCTTTGCAGAATCTGGTCCTGTTACTGAGCCGGTCTGGATTCTAGCATCGGGTCATTCCCCACCACGCAGGAGACCCTGCCATGCAGACCCAGGCCATTCCTTCCATCAGCGCCGCCGATCCCCATCCGCGCCGCGACCGCGCGGTGGCCGGCACCGTCATCCGTTCCTGCAGGAAGACGCGCCGCACGAGATCGGCGTCGCGTTGCGCGCCTTCCTGCTGGGGCTCGCCGGAGAGGGCGATGCGGCGCTCAGAACTGATGCCGCATGCCCAGCATGACGCCCACGCGCGTGGGGGAATGCGCAGGGGACTTTCAAGATGACGGCGGCGGTGTGTTGATTGAGGGGGAGGGCTTTGATGCGCCTGCCCTCTCCCCCGGCCCCTCTCCCGCGGGCGGGAAAGGGGAGCAAACCGGCGCGCAAGCTGAGGCGCGCTACCTCGCCCGCTTCGCCGAAATCACCGCCTCCGCCACATTGGCCGGCGCCTCGGCATAGTGCTTGAACTCCATCGTGAAGGTCGCGCGCCCCTGCGTCAGCGAGCGCAGCGTGGTGGAGTAGCCGAACATCGTCGCCAGCGGCACCTCGGCGCGCACGATCTTGCCGCCGCCGCCGGCGATGTCTTCCATGCCGTGGACCATGCCGCGGCGCGAGGACAGGTCGCCCATCACGTTGCCGGTGAATTCCTCGGGCGTTTCCACCTCGACTGACATCATCGGTTCGAGCAGCACGGGCTTCGCCCGGCGCATGCCTTCCTTGAAGGCGATCGAGCCGGCCATGCGGAAGGCGTTTTCATTGGAATCGACATCGTGATACGAGCCGAACACCAGCGTTGCCTTGATGTCGACCACGGGGTATCCAGCCAGCACGCCTGACTGCATGGTCTCCTTGATGCCTTTGTCCACCGCCGGGATGAATTCGCGCGGCACGACGCCGCCCTTGACCGCGTCGACAAATTCATAGCCGCCACCATGCGGCAACGGGTCGAGGTTGAGCACCACGTGGCCGTATTGCCCGCGCCCGCCGGACTGCTTGATGAACTTGCCTTCCACGTCCTTGATTGGCTGGCGGATGGTCTCGCGGTAGGCCACTTGCGGCTTGCCGACCGACGCTTCCACGCCGAACTCGCGCCGCATGCGGTCCACCAGGATTTCCAGGTGCAGCTCGCCCATGCCGGAGATGATGGTCTGGCCGGATTCTTCGTCGGTGGCCACGCGGAAGGATGGGTCCTCCTGCGCCAGGCGGTTCAGCGCGACGCCCATCTTTTCCTGGTCGGCCTTGGTCCTGGGCTCCACCGCCTGCGAGATCACCGGCTCGGGGAAACTCATCCGTTCCAGGATGATCACCTTGTCGGGGTCGCACAGCGTGTCGCCGGTGGTGGCTTCCTTCAGCCCGACCGCCGCCGCGATATCGCCGGCGCGCACTTCCTTGATCTCGTGGCGCACGTTGGCATGCATCTGCAGGATGCGGCCCAGGCGTTCGCGCTTGCCCTTGAGCGGGTTGTAGACGCTGTCGCCGGAATTGACCACGCCGGAATACACGCGGAAGAAGATCAGCTGGCCGACAAACGGGTCGGTCATGATCTTGAACGCGAGCGCGGAGAACGGCTCGTCGTCGGTCGGGTGGCGCTCGGCGTGGCGGTCGTCCTCGGTATGGCCCATGATGGCGGGCACGTCAGCGGGCGAGGGCAGGTAGTCGATCACGGCGTCGAGCATGCTTTGCACGCCCTTGTTCTTGAAGGCGCTGCCGCACAGCATCGGCACGATCTCGTTGGCGATGGTGCGCTTGCGCAGGCCACGCTTGATCTGCTCTTCGCTCAGCGGCTCGCCCGCCAGGTATTGGTTGAGCAGCGCCTCGTCGGCCTCGGCGGCGGCCTCGACCATCTTGTCGCGCCATTCCAGCGCGGTGGCGAGCAGCTCGGCCGGGACGTCCTGGTATTCGAAGCGCACGCCCTGGCTGGCATCGTCCCAGACGATGGCCTTCATCTTGACCAGGTCGATCACGCCCAGGAAGTGGTCCTCCGCGCCCAGCGGGATCTGGATCGGCACGGCGCGGCCCTTGAGGCGGTCGGCAATCTGCGTCTGCACGCGGAAGAAGTCGGCGCCGACGCGGTCCATCTTGTTGACGAAGGCGATGCGCGGCACCGCGTACTTGTTGGCCTGGCGCCAGACGGTCTCGGATTGCGGCTGCACGCCACCGACGGCGTCATAGACCATGCAGGCGCCGTCGAGCACGCGCATGGAGCGCTCGACTTCGATGGTGAAGTCGACGTGTCCCGGCGTATCGATGATGTTGATGCGGTGTTCGGGATAGTCGCCGGCCATGCCTTTCCAGAAGGCGGTGGTGGCAGCCGACGTGATGGTGATGCCGCGCTCCTGCTCCTGCTCCATCCAGTCCATGGTGGCAGCGCCATCGTGCACTTCGCCCAGCTTATGGTTGACGCCCGTATAGAACAGGATACGTTCCGTCGTCGTCGTCTTGCCGGCGTCGATATGCGCGCTGATGCCGATGTTGCGGTAGCGCTCGATGGGGGTCTTGCGGGGCACGTGATCTCTCCAGGATGAATCACCGGCTTAGAGAGTAGCACCACTGGCCATTTGCCGTTGCCCCTGCGGTGGGGAGGGGCACGCACCCTGGATCCTCGGAAAGCGTGTCCTTGCGTCTGAGGCCGCCATAGGGCGCGCCTGCATTACGTTGCAGAATTCGCCCAACCTCCGCGCCGCCGTGGCTCCCTATACTGGCCGCTGCATCGCAGCGGCCTGCCTGCACGCCGCCGAGCCATCCCACCCCCTTTCAGGGATGCGCCGGTTGTTCCTTCAGCCGATGCCTTCCCCAGGACTATGGAACCAAGCATGACAACCATCCTGATCGTTGACGACCATCCGGCGATGCGGCTGGTGCTCAAGAACCACCTGCTGCAACTGCTCGGCGTGGACGAAGTGATCGAGGCCGACAACGGGCAGTGCGCAATTGAACTGGTGCGCTTGCGCATGCCCGATCTTGTGCTGCTGGACCTGGACATCCCGCGCTCCAGCGGGCTGGACGTGGCGCCGCGCCTGCGCGCAATCCACCCGCAGGTTCGCATCCTGGTGGTGACGGCGCTGGACCCGGCGGTGTTCGTGAGCCGCTCCTGGCAGGCCGGCGCGCAGGGCTTCGTCAGCAAGACCCAGGACCTGAAGGAGATCCTGCGCGCGGTCGAGGCGGTGCTGGCCGGCTACACCGTGTTCCCGGCCATGGGCCGCGACGGCGCGCCGCGCCAGGCCCTGTCCGCCGACGAGGAAATGCTGCGGCGCCTGTCCGACAAGGAGCTGGTGGTGCTGCAGATGCTGGCGCGCGGCATGTCGTACAAGGCCATCAGTGCCAGCCTCTTTATCAGCAACAAGACCGTCAGCAGCTACAAGGCACGGATCATGGCCAAGTTGCAGGTGTCGTCGCTGGTGGAGCTGGTCGACTTTGCGCGCCGGTGCCGGCTGACGCCGTGAGTGATTCCTTGTATCTCGTTAGACATCGTATAACTTAGGCCGAATGCCGCGCCTGGGCGCGGCACAGGGTCAGGCCGGGCCGGAGGCCTTGCGCAGCCGCTCGCGGCTGTTGGTCAGGTGCATGCGCATGGCCGCCTTGGCGCCATCGGGGTCGTGCCGCTCGATGGCGTCGTAGATGTTCTCGTGCTCGATATTGACGCGTTCCAGGTACTGCTCGCGTTCGGGCGTGCTCATCTGCAGGCGGCTGCGCGGGATCACCATGGTGCCCAGGTGACCCATGATGTCGGTGAAGTAGCGGTTGCCGGTGGCGCGCGCGATCGCCAGGTGGAAGGCGAAATCGCTGTCCACCGCGTCGTTGCCGGCGCCGGCGCTGCGCTTCAGTTCGTCCAGCGCCTGGCGCATTGCCGCCAGTTGCGCATCGGTGCGGCGCGTGGCGGCCAGGCCCGCCGCCTCGGCCTCCAGGCTGACGCGGAATTCCAGCATCGCCATCACATCCATGGCGGTGCCCAGCGCATCCGGCCCGATGCGGAAGGGCGAGGGCGCCTCGGCCGCGCGCGCCAGCACGAAGGTGCCGATGCCGTGGCGCGTCTCCACCATGCCGCTGGCCTGCAGCCGCGACAGCGCTTCGCGCACCACGGTGCGGCTGACCCCCATCGAGGCCATGATTTCCGACTCGGTCGGCAGCTTGTCGCCGGGCTTGAGCTGGCCCTGGCGGATGTCTTCGCCGAGGGTTTGCACCACTTCCTCGGCAAGCGTGCGGCCGCGGCGGCGCAGCGGTGCGGGAGTGACGGACGGAGCGGACTGTACAGGCGTGGAGTTCGGCATGGCGGATACGGGCGGGGTTTCCCGGACTTGACCGGTTCGAGATGGTCTCATTATACTGGGTTATCAGTCATACGATGACAGATAACATATGCTAGACGATGCGGCAGGTGGAGGATACTCCGCCCGCCGCGGAAATGCCGGAGACAACCCTGAAATGACCCACCCCGCCACCCCCGCTGCCGCCCACACCCCGGTCGTGACCGAACTCACCGTGGTCCCCGTGGCCGGGCACGACAGCATGCTGATGAACCTGTCCGGCGCCCATGGTCCCTACTTCACGCGCAATATCGTGATCCTGCGCGACAGCGCCGGCCATACCGGCGTGGGCGAGGTGCCGGGCGGCGAAGGCATCCGCCAGACGCTGGAAGATGCGCGCCCGCTGCTGGTCGGCCAGCCCATCGGTCAATACCAGGCCCTCCTGAACCGCGTGCGCGCCACCTTTGCCAACCGCGATGCCGGCGGCCGCGGCCTGCAGACCTTTGACCTGCGCATCACCATCCACGCCGTCACCGCGCTGGAGTCGGCGCTGCTCGACCTGCTCGGCCAGCACCTGGAGGTGCCGGTGGCGGCACTGCTGGGCGAAGGCCAGCAGCGCGACGCCGTGGAGATGCTCGGCTACCTGTTCTATATCGGCGACCGCCAGCGCACCACGCTGGACTACCGCACCGAGCCCGATGCCGACAACGACTGGTTCCGCCTGCGCAATGACGTGGCGATGACGCCCGAGGCGGTGGTGCGCCTGGCCGAGGCCGCCTATGAACGCTACGGCTTCAACGACTTCAAACTCAAGGGCGGTGTGCTGCGCGGCGAAGAAGAGATGGAAGCGATTCTCGCGCTGGCCGAGCGCTTCCCGAAGGCACGCATCACGCTAGACCCCAACGGCGCCTGGTTGCTGGCCGACGCCGTGCGCCTGTGCCGCGACAAGCGCGGCGTGCTGGCCTACGCCGAAGACCCGTGCGGCGCCGAGGACGGCTATTCCGGCCGCGAGATCATGGCCGAGTTCCGCACCGCCACCGGCCTGCCCACCGCCACCAACATGATCGCCACCGACTGGCGCCAGATGGGCCATGCGGTACGCCTGCAGTCGGTCGACATCCCGCTGGCCGATCCGCACTTCTGGACCATGCAGGGTTCGGTTCGCGTGGCGCAGATGTGCGCGGAATGGGGCCTGACCTGGGGCTCGCACTCGAACAACCATTTCGATATCTCGCTGGCGATGTTCACCCACGTGGCCGCGGCCGCGCCGGGGCGCGTCACCGCCATCGACACGCACTGGATCTGGCAGGACGGCGAACACCTGACCAAGGCGCCGCTGAAGATCGAAGGCGGGCTGGTGCAGGTCCCCAAGACGCCGGGCCTGGGCGTGGAACTCGACATGGATGCGCTGGGCCGTGCCCATGCGCTGTACCAGAGCAAGGGCCTGGGCGCGCGCGACGATGCCATCGCCATGCAGTTCCTGATCCCGAACTGGAAGTTCAACAACAAGGCGCCCTGCATGGTGCGCTGAGGGTGCACTGAGTTTGCGCTTACGCAGCCCGCCCATCCCATCCAGCAACATCCACGGCCGCCGTCGCCACGACGGCGGGCCAGTTCCAGAACTAGACACAGCAGGAGACAGACGATGTATCCCTTTCAACGCACTGGCGCGCTGCGCCTGCAAGACTGGCTGCGTGCCATGGCTTTCGGTTCGGTCCTCGCGGTGGCGGCACTGAGCGCCGGCACGGCCAAGGCGGCGCAGGACTGGCCGCAACGCCCCGTGTCGGTGGTGGTGCCGTTCCCCGCGGGCGGCTCCAGCGACACCATCGCGCGCATGCTGACGCAGCCGCTCAATGACAAGCTCGGCCAGCCGTTCGTGGTCGACAACAAGCCCGGCGCGACCGGCGCGATCGGTGCGACCTTCGTCAAGCGCGCGCCGGCGGACGGCTACACCATGATGGTGGCCTCGATCGGCGTCTTTGCCGTCAACCCGTTCCTGCAGAAGAACCTCGGCTATGACCCGGCCAAGGATTTCGACCTGCTGACGGTGGCGGTGCGCGCGCCCAACGTGCTGGTGGTCAACCCGAAGTTCCCGGCCAACAACCTGCAGGAACTGGTCGCCCATATGAAAAAGAACCCGGGCAAGGTGAGCTTTGCCTCGTCCGGCGCTGGCTCTTCCGACCACCTGACCGCCGCGCTGTTCTGGCAGAAGACCGGCACCGACGGCCTGCACGTGCCCTACAAGGGCGGCGCGCCGGCAATCTCGGACCTGCTCGCGGGCCAGGTGGACGTGTCGTTCCAGAACGTCAACGCGGTGCTGCAGCACATCCGCACCGGCAAGCTCAAGGCGCTGGCGGTGACCTCCGACAAGCGCTCGGCGGTCCTGCCCAATGTACCGACCATGGCCGAAGCCGGCGTCAAGGACGTCGAGGTCTACTCCTGGCAAGGCGTGGCCGCGCCGCGTGGCCTGCCCGCCGACGTGAAGACGCGCCTGCACGGCGCGCTGGTCGGCGCGTTGAACGACCCCAAGATGCGCCAGAAGCTCGCCGAGAGCGGCTTCGAGGTGGTGGCCAACACCCCCGAGCAGTTCAACCAGTTCGAGGCCCAGGAGCTGCAGCGCTGGAAGACCGTGATCGAGAAGGGCCGCATCGTGCTGGACTGAGCGCACGGATCCCGACCATACCGAATTACACACCCAGCTAAAGACTCGACCGCGCCGGCCGCCGCACGTCTACCGTGCCGCGCCGGCGCACTTGCAATGACAACGGAGACATAACATGACCCAGGCACGCCGCATCTTCCTCAAGCAGACTTCCGCGCTGGCCGCGGGCATCGCCGCCGGCCCGCTCGCCGGCCTGGCCACCGGCGCGCACGCCGCGCAGCAGGCCTGGCCGACCCGCCCGATCCGCCTGGTGGTGCCGTACACCGCCGGCGGTTCGTCCGACATCATCGCGCGCCTGATCAGCAAGCAGCTGGGCGAGGCGCTGGGCCAGTCCGTGGTGGTGGACAACAAGCCGGGCGCCAACGGCAACGTCGGCGCGGCGCTGGTCGCGCAGGCTACCGACAACCACACGCTGATGCTGTGCGATATCGGCGCGCTGGCGATCAGCCCGTCGGTGTACACCAAGCTCACCTTCAATATCGCCAAGGACCTCAAGCCGGTGACGATGCTGGCCTACTCGCCGCACCTGCTGGTGGTGCATCCGTCGGTGCAGGTCAGCAGCCTGAAGGAACTGGTGGAGCTGTCCAAGCGCAGCCAGCTCAATTTCGCCGTGACCGCGATCGGCAGCGCGCCGCACCTGGCGGGCGTGGCGGTGGAACAGGCCACCGGCGCCAAGTGGCAGTATGTGCCGTACAAGGGCGGCTCGCAGGCGATCGCCGATACCGTGGGCGGCAGCGCGCAGGTGCTGATGAACGGCATGCTGGCCACGCTGCCGCATGTGCAGTCGGGCAAGCTCAAGGTGATCGCGCAGTCCAAGCGCACGCGCATGCCGCTGCTGCAGAACGTACCGACCATCGCCGAGCAGGGCGTGCCGAATTTCGAGTCGGGCACGTGGCAGGGCGTGATGGCGCCGGCGAGCATGCCGGATGCGCTGGTGGCGCGCCTCAGCGCCGAGCTGATCAAGATCATCCGTGCGCCAGAGCTGCGCTCGCAACTGGTGGCGCAAGGGGCTGAAGTGGTGACGATGACGCCGGCTGAAACCGGCAAGTTCTTCTCCACCGAGCAGGCGCGCTGGGCAGGTGTCGTCAAGCAGGCCGGCATCAAGCTGGACGCCTGAAGCGCGAGCTTGCGGCCGGCGATACCGGCCGTGCCTGGCGGCAATTAATCAGCAGCCCCAACAAAAAACGCCTTATTGAGGGTAATGCCGGTCAGATAAGGCTTCGACGACACGGGCTCTCTCGGGCGGTGAGAGTTGGCTGGGAATTGCATCTGGTCGATGCTCGACGGGCTGGTCGCTGCTGGTGACATGTTGACGCTGTTGAACCGCTTGGTTCCGCCCTCCTGGGCGGGTCCCTTTTTGTCCGAGCGACAAAAAGGAACCAAAAAGCGCGTCGCCTGCGGCTGGCCTTTATCAAGGAGGCGGCGTGGGTGGTTCGGGCGGCGGTGATTTCCGTTTCTATGGGGTCAGCCGTTCGAGCCTGCTACGCCAGGTGAGTCAGTGGCGGTGCCTTGCGAAGGCCCACTTTTGAACGATCCCCATGCCGGGTGTAGGCCGCCTCCTAACAGGGATATCGCGTCAACGCCTATACCTGCGCTGCGCGCGGCTCATGATCTGGGGCGAGGCGCCGGTGCCGGGAAGTGCGTCGCTGCGCTCGCACAGCGACGACGCCGGTCACGTGCTCAAGAACAATCGCTGGAATAGGACGCAGTCGGTGGGTCGCCACCATTGGGCGCCGCGCGTAGCGCAGCCGAAGGCGTTGATGCGATACGGTGATCAGCAGGCGGCCTACGCCCGGCATGGGGATCGTTCAAAAGCCGGTCGACGCAGGCACCGTCACTGACTCACCTGGCGTAGCAGGGTCGAACCGCGACCACGCCTCACGGAAACCTAAGCCGCCCATATCACCAGAAGCGTTTCCTTGATAGCCAGCCGCTCAGGCGACGCGCTTTTTGGTTCCTTTTTGTCGCTCGGACAAAAAGGGACCCGCCCAGGAGGGCGGAACCAAGCGGTTCAACAGCGTCAACATGTCACCAGCAACGCGAACCCTCGATCACCGACCCAGGATGCCAAACCCTTAGCGCGAGCCCCCAACAACGACCAAATGAAAACCGTAGCGAAAGGCCATCAAGCATCGTCAAGCGGGGGCCGCAACACTGCTCGAAGGGCGAGCGATGCAAGCAATGCGTATTCGCATGGAACGACGGTGCTTAACTGAACGGCATTACCCCATCGAGAACGTTTTTTTGTTGGGCGCTGCTACTGAAAGAAAGAAGTGGCCCCGCGCGCGGCAGGGCCTGCGGGATTAACCCTTCACCGCTTCCGGCAGCAATGCCTGCGGCAGGTTCTGGTAGCAGACCGGTCGCAGGAAGCGGTCGATCGCGGTGGCGCCGACAGATGTCGAGCGCACATCCGAAGTCGCCGGGAACGGCCCGCCATGCACCATCGCATAGGCCACTTCCACCCCGGTGGGGTAGCCGTTGCACAGCACCCGACCAGCCTTGCGCTCCAGCACCGGCAGCAGGCGGCGCGCGGCGTCGTGGTCGGCGTCGTCGAGCTGCATGGTGGCGGTGAGTTGGCCTTCGAGCTGGCGTGCCAGCGCGAGCATTTCGTCCAGGTCGCGGCAGACCACCAGCACCGTCGACGGCCCAAAGACCTCGGCTTGCATGCGGTGGTCGGCCAGGAACTGCGCCGCGGTGGTCTCGAACATCACCGGGCGGGCCTGGTTGGTGCCGGTGGCGGCGACGCCGTCGCCGATGCGCTGCAGCCCGTCGAGCGACGACAGCTGCGCCACGCCCTTTTCATAAGCGGCATGGATGCCCGGCGTCAGCATCGTCGCCGCCGGCTTGCCGCCCAGCGCGTCCAGCGCCGCGGCGCGGAACTGGTCCAGCGCCGGACCTTCGATGCCGATCACCAGGCCAGGGTTGGTGCAGAACTGGCCAACGCCCAGCACCAGCGAGTCCACCAGCTGGTGGCCGATCTCGGCGCCGCGTGCTGCGAGCGCGGCGGGCATCAGGAACACCGGGTTGATGCTGCTCATCTCGGCGTAGACGGGGATCGGCTGCGTGCGTGCGTTGGCCGCCTGCATCAGCGCCATGCCGCCCGAGCGCGAACCGGTGAAGCCCACCGCCTGGATCGCCGGATGCGACACCAGCGCCGTGCCCACGACATTGCCCGCGCCGACCAGCAGCGAGAACACGCCTTCCGGCAGGCCCGCGTCCTGCACCGCCTTCTGGATCACGCGCCCGACCAGCTCGGAAGTACCCAGGTGCGCCGAATGCGCCTTAACCACCACCGGGCACCCGGCGGCCAGTGCCGAAGCGGTGTCGCCGCCCGCCACGGAAAACGCCAGCGGGAAGTTGCTGGCGCCGAACACCGCCACCGGACCGATGGCGATGCGTTGCATGCGCAGGTCGGGGCGCGGCGGGTTGCGCTCGGGCAGCGCAGGGTCGAAGGTGGCCTGCTGCCAGCGGCCTTCGCGCAGCACGGTGGCGAACAGGCGCAGCTGGCCGGCAGTGCGGCCGCGCTCGCCCTGCAGGCGCGCGAGCGGCAGGCCGCTTTCCAGATGGGCGCGCTCGATCAGCGTGTCGCCCAGCGCCTCGATGCCGGCGGCGATTGCCTCCAGGAAGGCCGCGCGTTGTTCCGGCGAGTTGTTGCGGTAGGTATCGAAGGCGGCTTCGGCCAGCGCGCAGGCGCGCTCGACCTCGGCCTGGCCGCCGCCGTGGAAGTCAGGGCCCAGGGCTTCGCCCGTGGCCGGGTTGATGGCCTGCAGCAGGGATTCGGCGCCGCGCACGGATTGCGCGCCGATCAGCATGTCGCCGGTGATGTGCATGGAAAGGATTCCTTGTCAGCGTTGTTTGTGTGAGAACAAGCGGCACAAGCCGGCCGCAGGGCGATGTGCCCCGCGGCCGGCCTGTCGGGATGCAATGGCAGGACGGATTACTGCGGGCCGAGCTTGTTGATCAGCGTGCCCAGCATTTCCATCTCTTCGTCGGTCAGGTCGGTCAGCGGCGCGCGCACCGGGCCTGCGTCGCGGCCAACCAGGCGGGCGCCCGCCTTGACGATGCTCACGGCATAGCCGGCCTTGCGGTTGCGGATGGCCAGGTACGGCAGGAAGAAGTTGTCGATCAGGCGGCCCACGGTGTCGTGGTCGTCCGCGGCGATGGCGCGGTAGCACTCCATCGCGGTCTTGGGGATGAAGTTGAACACCGCCGACGAGTACACCGGCACGCCCAGCGCCTTGTAGGCCGCGGCATAGACCTCGGCCGTGGGCAGGCCGCCCAGGTACGAGAAGCGGTCGCCCAGCTTGCGGCGGATGCTGACCATGGCCTCGATGTCGCCCACGCCGTCCTTGAAGCCGATCAGGTTGGGGCAACGGTCGGCCAGGCGGGCCAGTTGGGTGGCGTCCAGCTTCGAGTTGGCGCGGTTGTAGACGATCACGCCGATATCGACCGACTTGCAGACCTCTTCCACGTGGGCGGCGATGCCGTCCTGGCTGGCTTCGGTCAGGTAGTGCGGCAGCAGCAGCACGCCGGCCGCGCCCAGGCGCTGGGCTTCCTGCGCGTAGGCGATGGCGGTGCGGGTGGGGCCGCCGGCGCCGGCCAGGATCGGCACCTTGCCGGCGCAGGTATTGACCGCGGTGCCGACCACGGCGGTGTAGTCGGCCGGGGTCAGCGAGAAAAATTCGCCGGTGCCGCCGGCGGCGAACAGTGCGGTGGCGCCGTACGGGGCCAGCCATTCAAGGCGGCCGGAGTAGGGCCTCGCTGCAAAGTTGCCTTCGCGGTCGAAGTCGGTGACGGGGAACGAGAGCAGTCCTTCCGAGACGATTTGCTTGAGTTCGTTGGGTGCGAGCATTGGCGAATTCCTGATCGGGCCGGGGCCCAGGTGGCGGTTATCGGTCAACCCGGTCCTGCGGGACATCCGAGTTATCAGTCATCGTACAACAATGACGACGGGATGGCAATAGGGTAGGCGAGTGTTCGGGGTTTACGGGGAGATGAAGCTCAACGTCGTTGTCTGACAACGTAATTCAGGGGGTGGCCGGTAAGGCATATGACGCAAGCGCTCCCGCTCAGTAAATTTGAAACACCCATGCAAACGCGCCCGGTGCATTGACCGGTCGCCACTGGCACACTGGCATCCTGGACTGACGGGGAGAGCGCGGTGGGAGAGTTACAAGCCTTGCTGGAAAACCACGGGCTGATGCTGGTATTCCTGAACGTGCTGGTCGAGCAGGCGGGCCTGCCGGTGCCGGCGTATCCGATGCTGTTCGTGGCCGGCGCGCTCGGCATGCAGGAGACCGGGCCGTCGATCGGCGCGGTGCTGGCCGCCGTCATCGTCGCCTGCCTGATTGCCGATACCGGCTGGTACTTCGCCGGCCGGCGGCTGGGGCAGCCGATGCTGCGCACCATCTGCAAGGTCTCGATCTCGCCCGATTCCTGCATCCGCCAGACCCAGTCGCTGTATCTGCGTGTGGGACCGCGCTCGCTGGTGTTCGCCAAGCTGCTGCCGGGCGCCGGCGCGTTGTCGACCGCGATGGCGGGCATGACCGGCACGCCGCTGCCGGTGTTCCTGTTCTACGACGCGATCGGCGCGCTGGTGTGGGCCGGCAGCGGCTTGCTGATCGGCGTGGTGTTCAGCGACTTTATCGATGCCATCCTGGAAGGCTTCAGCACCTACGGGCATATGGCCGTGGTGGCGGTGGTCGCGGCGTTCCTGCTGTTCCTGGCGTGGCGCTCGTGGCGCCGCTTCCGCCTGCTGCGGCTGACCCGGCGCGTGCCACGCATGAGCGTGGATGACCTGGAAGCGCGCCGCCAGGCCGGCACGCTGCCGGTGGTGATCGACGTGCGCGCCCATGGCGACACGCCTATGGAACGCATTCCCGGCTCGATGGTGCTCGACATGCAGGGCGCGCTCGACAGCCTGGATGCGCTGGGTGTGCCGCCCGCCGAGGCCGACATCGTGGTCTATTGCGCCTGCCCCAATGAAATGTCCGCGGCGCTGCTGGCCGAGCGACTGCGCGTTGCCGGCTACCCCAAGACCTGGGCCCTGGCCGGCGGCTTCGACGAATGGAAGCGGCGGCACGGGGGGGCCGCGCCGGACGCGACGCACCCGGACCCCGGCCACGCGGCGGCGGGCTGAGCCACCGCGCCTGACCTCAGCACGCCTGCGGGCAGCTGCCGGAGATCGCCTCGCCAGACCAGCCCTTTCGCCACGCGCCTCCGCCTATACTTGGCGCAGACCGACTGCAACCGGGAGGCCCGCATGGCAGCGGAAGACCACGGATCTGGCGGGACCGGTGACGAGGTGACCCGCATCGCGCACCGCCGCCGCCAGCTCGGCATCGCGCCGCGCACCGTCGACGGCCAGCGCCACTGGGCGCTGGCGCTCTCGGGCGGTGGCATCCGCAGTGCCACCTTCTGCCTGGGCGTGATGCAGGCGATGGCTGGCACCGAGTTGCCCGCCGAAGCCACGCAGCCAGCGCCCGCACCGGAGGCCGCGACGCCGGCCGCGGCAACCGCAGCCGCCGCGCAGACCGTGCCTGGCCTGGCCTCGCTGCTGGCGCAGTTCGACTACCTGTCCACCGTCAGCGGTGGCGGCTATCTCGGGGCCTTCTTCGTCAGCCTGTTCGTGCCCGGCCGCCTGCGCCGCGGCACCAGCCCGGTCCAGGCCGCGACCGACGCTTATCACACCCTGCAATGCGAGCCGCCCGGGCGCATCCACACCTCGGTGTCGTACGCCGCCGATCCCGGGCGCGGCGCGGTAGCGTGGCTGCGCGAGAACGGCCGCTACCTGTCACCCACCGGCGCCGGCGACAACCTCTATGCCGCCGCGCTGGTGGTACGCAACTGGCTCGCCATGCATTACGTGATCGGCAGCGCGCTGCTGGTGCTGCTGGCCGCGCTGGCGCTCGGGCAACACATCGCAGTCGGCGTCTCTTATGGACTGGGACGCTACGAGATGGACCTGTTGCACGACGCGCGGCAGGCCTTCAATGAAGGGCAGTGCGCGATCTGGTGGAGCACGCTGCTGTGGCTGCCGCTGGCCACGGCCGTGATCGGCGCCGTGCCGCCCGGACTGGCGTACTGGCTGGTCTATCCGCGCGCCAACGATCCGCAGGCGCCGGCGCGCTTTTTCAGCCCGGCGCCGCTGGTGGCCACGCTGCTGGGGTTGCTCTTGCTGGCGGCGGCACGCTGGTCGGAGTGGCTCGGCCACGGCCTGGTCAGCGGCGGGCTGTTCGCCGCGCTCGGCGTGCTGACGCTGCTGGGCGTGCTGTGCTGCCTGTTGCTGCTGCGCGGCGAGCCGCCCACCGTGGCCGCCTACCGCGTGCGCGCCACGCGCGCGCTGCGTGGTGCCTTCACGCTGACGCTGTGGCTGGCCGCGCTGGGCGTTGCCGACACCGCCGCCCGTACCGCCTACCTGTATGCCCACGCCGCTCACCACGCATGGGGCGCGGCGCTGCCGGCAAGCGTGCTCGGGGTGCTGGTCTGGCTGGTGCGCTATGGCTCGCGCTGGCTCGACGAAGGCCGCAAGGGCAGTGCCGATACGCCCTGGCGCGCGCTGTGCGCCAGGCTGCCGGTGTCGCTGCTGGCCGGCACGGCGGCCGCGCTGCTGGCGCTGCTGCTGTTCGTGCTGTGGTCATGGCTGGTGCTGTGGGTGCGCTGGGACGGGCGCGAGCCGGTCGACTGGCTGGTGTACGGCAACGCCTATACCGGCCCGGCGCTGTTCACGCTGACCGTGGTCGCGCTGGTCCTGGCGCTGGTGGCGGGGCGCTTTGCCGGCTTCCTGAACCTGTCGACGCTGCAGCCGTTCTACGCGGCGCGGCTCACACGCGCGTTCCTGGGCGCGTCCAACGGCGAACGCTTCGCGGCGCCCGAGCCGGGCGCTGACGCGGACGGCAGCCAGCGCGAACGCTTCAGCGTGGCCGAGCCCGTGCCCGGCGACCAGCTCAGCCTGAACGCCTACTACGATCCGCGCGTGCTGGCGCCGCTGCACCTGATCAACGTCACGCTGAACCTGACCGTCGACCCGGCCGAGCAGCTGGTGCAGCGCGACCGCAAGGGCAAGCCGCTGTGCCTGGCGCCCGGCGCCTGCGTGCCACAGCCGGGCGCGGCGGCCGCGATCGCGCCCGACGCCTACGCCCGCTTCACCGTCGACGGCTGGGCTTGCTGCCCTGATGTGTCATGGCCGTCGTCAGGCAAGCTGGCGGAATCGCGCACCGTGGGCGACTGGATCGCGATTTCGGGCGCGGCGGTATCGACCGGGCTGGGGCGCGCGACCACGCTGGGCACCTCGCTGCTGCTCGGGCTGGCCAACCTGCGGCTGGGCACGTGGTGGCCGTCGTACCCGGCCACTCATGCGCGCGAGGGCGGACGCCGCGGCCGGGCGCGCCGCTATCCCGAGCGCGCCACGCATCCGTGGCTGGCCGCCGGCATCGCGCTGTTTCGCACGCAGTATTACCTGGGCTGCGAGCTGGCCGCGCGCTTCCATGGCACGCGGCGCGGCTGGCAGTACCTGTCCGACGGCGGGCATTTCGACAACACCGGTGTCTATGAACTGCTGCGTCCCGGGCGCGACATCTCGCTGATCGTGCTGTGCGATTGCGGCGGCGATCCCGACTACCGCTTCGGCGACCTCGCCAACCTGATCCGGCTGGCGCGCATCGACCATGGGCTGGAGATCGTGGTCGATACCGAGGCGGCCACCGCGCACCCGGTGCTGAGCCGTGTGTTCGGCGTGCCGGAGGATTTCCTGCCGGGCGCGGAGGGTGCCGAAAAAAGGGCCGACAAATGGGGGGCCGACAAATGCGCGGTGCTGCTCAACGTCTATCGCACCGGGCCCGAATGCGCGACGCCGCGCGCGCGCGTCTGCCGCATCGTGCTGCTCAAGCCGCGGCTGGTGTCATGGGCGCCGGCCGACGTGCGCCACTACGGCGCGACCCATCCGACGTTCCCGCAGGAAGCCACCGGCGACCAGTTCTTCGATGAGGCGCAATGGGAGAGCTATCGCGCGCTGGGCCTTGCGATCGGCCAGCGTGTGCTGGGCGGCGTCGTGGGGCGCGCGCTGCTGGCCTGAGGCAACGCGCAGCCGCTGCGCGCGCCGGGCCGTTGCAGATACCCACGCCGTCCGAAGGGCCGCGATCCGGCCGCCAGCACGATCGGCGCGGGCTCTCTAAGATTGCGAACCATTCGCACTGCCGCGGCGGCGCACGTGTTGCGTACGCCGCCTGCCATCGACCATCATGAATCGCAACCCTATCCCCGCCGGAGCAGGCATTGCCTGGTCCGTGCTCGACCTCGCCCCCATACCTGAAGGCAGCGATGCCGGCCAGGCCATGCGCAATTCGCTCGACCTGGCGCGCCATGCCGAGAAGCTCGGCTACCACCGCTTCTGGCTGGCCGAGCATCACAACATGCCTGGCATTGCCAGCGCCGCCACTGCGGTGCTGATTGGCTATGTCGCCAGCGGCACGCAGACCATCCGCGTGGGCTCGGGCGGCGTAATGCTGCCCAACCATTCGCCGCTGGTGATCGCCGAGCAGTTCGGCACGCTGGCTTCGCTGTACCCGGGCCGCATCGACCTGGGCCTGGGCCGCGCGCCCGGCACCGACCAGTCCACCACGCGCGCGTTGCGCCGGCACCTGTCGGCGGACAGTGCCGATACTTTCCCGCAGGATGTGGAGGAATTGCAGGCCTACTTCGATGACGTGCGTCCCGGCCAGCGCCTGCGCGCGGTGCCGGGCGCGGGGCTGAAGGTGCCGCTCTGGCTGCTGGGATCGAGCCTGTTCAGCGCGCAGCTGGCTGCGGCGATGGGGCTGCCGTTCGCCTTTGCCTCGCACTTTGCGCCCGGCTTCATGCGCCAGGCGGTGGATTTGTACCGGCGCACGTTCCGGCCGTCGCAGGCGCTCGACCAGCCTTATGTGATGCTCGGCCTCAATGTGTTCGCTGCCGACACCAGCGATGAAGCGCGCCGCCTGTTCAGCTCGCTGCAGCAGCAGTTCCTGGCGCTGGTGCGCGGCACGCCCGGGCAACTGCGCCCGCCGGTGGACGATATCGAGTCCATGTGGACCGAGAGCGAGGCCGACCACATCCGCCGCTCGCTGGCATGCTCGGTGGTGGGCGATCCCGGGACCGTGCGCGCCGGCATGCAGCGCTTTGTCGATGACCTGCGTCCGGATGAACTGATGCTGACCGGCCAGATCTATGACCACCAGGCGCGCTTGCGCTCGTTTGCCATCGCAGCCGAAGCGGCGCGCAGCCTGAAAACGCCCGCCAGCATCTGACCCCAGGCGGCGCAGCGGTATGGCGTGCGCCGCACTTGCGGCGTGCGCCCGCCCCCGCGCCGCGATTCCTGTTTGCGCGCGCCCGATGCGCTCGGATACATTAGAAGGCCCGAGGTATCACAGAGGCGCGGCCGTGCAGCACGCGCCCGCACAGTCCGCCCGATCCACCGCGCCTCGCGGGGCCGACGGCAGCGACGACAGGAGACAACGATGGACCTGCGGCAACGCGAGCACATCGAGACGGTGGTCCAGGCCACCACCTACCTTGCCCCGCCAGCCGTGCTTGCGGACCGGATCGCGCACGACGCCATCATCCAGAACTCATGGCGGCGCTGCGTGCACCAGTACGGGCTTGACCCGTCGCGCATGCAGGAGGCGCGCATCCTGCCGCAGCCGCGCCTGCGCGAGCACCAGGAACGCATCGACGACTTCGCGCGCATCGCGCGCCACGGCCTGCAGAGCCTGTACGGCCAGGTGGCCGGGCTCGGCTACGTGGTGCTGCTGACCGATGCGCAGGGCGTGACCGTCGACTATATCGGTGATGCCCGCAGCGATGCCGCGCTGCGGCATGCGGGCCTGTACCTGGGCGCGGAATGGAGCGAGAGCGGCGCCGGCACCTGTGCCGTCGGCACTGCGCTGGCCACGGGCCAGGCGCTCACGGTGCACCAGGCCGACCACTTCGACGCCACCCATATCCCGCTGACCTGCACCGCCGCGCCGCTGTTCGACACGCACGGCAACCTGCACGCCATCCTCGACATTTCCGCGCTGACTTCGCCGCAGGCCAAGGACAGCCAGGGGCTGGCGCTGCAGATGGTGCGCATCTACGCCGCGCATATCGAGAACGCCAACTTCCTGCGCGCGCACCGGCGCGACTGGATCCTGAAGCTGAACGTGGCGCCGGAGTTCGTCGACGTCAATCCCGAGTACCTGCTGGCGCTGGACGATGCCGGCCGCATCGTCGGCCACAACCATCGCGCCAGGCTGATGCTGGAAAGCGAACTGGACGGCGCCACGGTACTGGGCCAGCCATTCGAGAAGCTGTTCGACGCGCGCCTGGAAGACCTGGGCCGCTATGTCTATTCGCGCCCGAGCGAGCAGCGGCTGGTGGCGCTCAACCGCAGCGGCGGCCTGCTGTACCTGAGCGTGATGCCGCCCGCGCTGCGCTGGCAGGCGCCCGCGACCGAGACACCGGTGGCGATTCCGGCCGCGCTGGCCGCACTGACCGGCGGCGATGCCGCACTGCAGCAGCAACTGCAGCGCGCGGCGCGGCTGGTCGATTCGCCGATCAACCTGCTGATCCATGGCGAGACCGGCAGCGGCAAGGAGTTCTTCGCCAAGGCGCTGCACCAGGCGAGCGCGCGCCGCAGCGGGCCCTTCGTCGCGGTGAACTGCGCGGCAATCCCGGAATCACTGATCGAGAGCGAGCTGTTCGGCCACCTGCCCAACAGCTTTTCCGGCGCGGGCCCGCGTGGCAAGCGCGGCCTGATCCAGGAGGCCGACGGCGGCACGCTGTTCCTCGACGAGATCGGCGACATGCCGCGCGAGCTGCAGTCGCGGCTGCTGCGCGTGCTGGCCGAGGGCGAGGTGCTGCCGGTGGGCGCCGCGCGGCCGGTGCCGGTGCGCCTGCGGGTCATCTCGGCCACGCACCACAGCCTGGAGCAGCTGGTGGGCGAAGGACGCTTCCGCGAAGACCTGTACTACCGGCTCAACGGCGCGCGCTTCGAGCTGCCGCCGCTGCGCGCGCGTACCGACCTCGACTGGCTGATTCGCAGGCTGCTGCAGGATGGCGCGGGCGATGCCGTGACGCTGTCGCCGGCGGCGCGCGAGCGGCTGCATGGCCATCGCTGGCCCGGCAACCTGCGCGAACTGCGCAACGTGGTGGAGTACGCGCGCGCGGTCTGCACCGGCGGCTATATCGACGTGCATGACTTGCCCGACGGCCTGGCAGGACTTGCCGTTTCCGCCGCGCTGCCGGCGTCGGCGCAAACACAGTCGCCTGCCAACGCACCATTCGATCCGCACCAGCTGCCGCCCGAAGGCATGCTGCTGATGCAGTATCTGCGCGCGTCGGGCTGGAACCTGAGCGCGGTCGCGCGCCAGATCGGCATCAGCCGCATGACGCTGTACCGGCGCATGGAGCGCTACGGCATCCAGTCGCCGAACCGGCGCGACGGTGCGCCGGAGCCCTCCGACCAGTAGGCCGCCCGGCCGCGATACGGTTGTCCATCCCCTGTACACCTGCGCTGTGACACCTGTCACAGCGCAGCGTCGCTTCTCGTCCGCTTCCTGTCCTTTTCCTGCGGGTAATCCCTCGGTTTTTTGCCTTCGCCAGGCCCGCGCGCACTGGCACAGCCATTGCAAATACGCCTGTCACGACAACGACAACAGGAGACAGGCAATGGGGCACGCAGCGGACGCCGGGGCGCCACTGGTCGGCATCATCGCCAATCCGATTTCCGCGCGCGATATCCGCCGCGTGATCGCCAACGCCAACAGCCTGCAACTGGCCGATCGCGTCAATATCGTGCTGCGGCTGCTGGCCGCGCTCAGGTCCTGCGGCATGGCGCGCGTGCTGATGATGCCCGACCGCGAAGGGCTGCGCGTCATGCTGGCGCGGCACCTCGCGCGCCGCCAGGGCCCGGACTCGGATCTGCCCGCGGTCGAATACCTGGACATGCCGGTGACCGCGCGCGTCGACGACACGCTGCACGCAGCACGCTGCATGGCCGATGCCGGCGTGGCCGCCATCATCGTGCTCGGCGGCGACGGCACCCACCGAGCGGTGGTGCGCGAATGCGGCGCGGTGCCGATCGCCGGCCTGTCGACCGGGACCAATAACGCCTACCCCGAAATGCGCGAGCCCACCATCACGGGCCTGGCCACCGGGCTCTACGCCGCCGGCCGCATCCCCGCGGCGCAGGCGCTGGTTTCAAACAAGCGGCTGGACATTGTCATCCGCGACGGCGACGGCGGTTTCCGGCGCGATATCGCGCTGGTGGATGCGGTGATCTCGCACGAGCATTTCATCGGCGCGCGCGCACTGTGGAAGACCGACACGCTCGCCGCCGTCTACGTGTCCTTCGCCGATCCGCAGGCCATCGGCCTGTCGGCCATCGCCGGGCTGCTGGAGCCGGTGGACCGGCGCGAGTCCGGCGGGCTGGCGATCGAGCTGGCCGCGGCCGGCGAAGGTGAATTCGACCTGCGCGCGCCGATCGCGCCGGGCCTCATGTGCACCGTGCCGGTGGCCGGCTGGGAGCGGCTTGAACATGGCCGCCCGCACCGCGTGCGCCAGCGCAGCGGCATCGTCGCGCTCGACGGCGAACGCGAGCTGGCGTTCGGCCCCGGTGATGAAGTCACCGTCACCCTGCATGAACACGCCTTTCGCTGCATCGACGTGGCGGGCTGCATGCGTTACGCCGCCCGCCACCACCTGATGCGCAGCGTGCCGCACCACGCGGCAGTTTGATGAAGCGCGGGCGCCCCGCCCGCTTTCCCTGATTTTTTGAAGTGCAACACCTGAAAAACGAAGGAGACAGACATGACAGCAAGAGCCTCGCAAGATCCTGCCGCGCTGCCGCTCGACAAGGAGACGCTGCTGACGGTGTACCGGAAGATGCGCACCATCCGCGACTTTGAAGAACGCCTGCACGTGGACTTCGGGCGTGGCGATATCCCGGGCTTCGTCCACCTGTATGCGGGCGAGGAAGCCACGGGCGTCGGCATCCTGCACCACCTGAACGACGGCGACCGCATCGCCAGCACGCACCGCGGCCATGGCCACTGCATTGCCAAGGGCGTGGATCCGGTGGCGATGATGAAGGAGATCTACGGCAAGAAGGGCGGCTCGTGCAACGGCAAGGGTGGCTCGATGCATATCGCCGATCTGTCCAAGGGCATGATGGGCGCCAACGGCATCCTCGGAGCCGGCGCACCGCTGATCTGCGGCGCGGCGCTGGCGGCCAAGTTCCGCGGCAAGGGCGAGGTCGGTATCACCTTCTGCGGCGATGGCGCCTCCAACCAGGGCACTTTCCTGGAAAGTCTGAACCTGGCCGCGGTGTGGAACCTGCCGGTGATCTTCGTGATCGAGAACAACGGCTACGCCGAATCGACCTCGCGCGACTATGGCACCGCGGTGGACAGCTACGTCGACCGCGCCGCCGGCTTTGGTATCCCGGGAGTGACCGTGGATGGCACCGATTTCTTCGCGGTTTATGAAGCGGCCGGAGAAGTCATCCGCCGTGCGCGCGAAGGCGGTGGCCCGTCGCTGCTCGAATGCAAGATGGTCCGCTTCTATGGCCACTTCGAAGGCGATGCACAAACCTACCGCGCCGCTGGCGAGCTCGACGATATCCGCGCCAACAAGGATTGCCTGAAGCTGTTCGCCCGCACGGTGACGCAGGCCGGCGTCGTGGCGCGCGAGGAACTCGACACCATCGACCGCGAAGTCGCCACGCTGATCGAGCATGCCGTGCAGGAAGCCAAGGCCGCGCCGCAGCCGGGGCCGGAAGACCTGCTCACCGACGTCTACGTCAGCTACTGATCCGCCCACGCCATATCAATCATCAGGAGACAAACCATGGCTCGCAAACTGAGCATCAAGCTGGCGATCAACGAGGCGATCGACCAGGAAATGACCCGCGACCCCAGCGTCATCATGCTGGGCGAAGACATTGTCGGCGGCGCCGGCGCTGACGGCGAGAAGGACGCCTGGGGCGGCGTGCTGGGGGTGACCAAGGGCCTGTACGCCAAGCATGGCGACCGGCTGCTGGACACGCCGCTGTCCGAGTCCGCCTACGTCGGCGCCGCCATCGGCGCCGCGGCCTGCGGCATGCGCCCGATCGCCGAGCTGATGTTTATCGACTTCATGGGCGTGTGCTTCGACCAGATCTTCAACCAGGCTGCCAAGTTCCGCTACATGTTCGGCGGCAAGGCCGAGACGCCGGTGGTGATCCGCGCGATGGTCGGCGCGGGTTTTCGCGCGGCCGCGCAGCACAGCCAGATGCTGACGCCGCTGTTCACGCATATCCCCGGGCTGAAGGTGGTGTGCCCGTCCACGCCGTATGACACCAAGGGCCTGCTGATCCAGGCGATCCGTGACAACGATCCGGTGATCTTCTGCGAGCACAAAAACCTGTACGGGCTGGAGGGCGAAGTGCCGGAGGGCGCCTATGCGATCCCGTTTGGCGAGGCCAATATCGTGCGCGACGGCAAGGACGTATCGATCGTCACCTACGGGCTGATGGTGCATCGCGCGCTGGAAGCGGCCGCGACGCTGGCGAAGGAAGGCATCGAAGCGGAAGTGGTCGACCTGCGCACGCTCTCGCCGCTGGACATGGACACCGTGCTGGAATCGGTCGAGAACACCGGCCGCCTGGTGGTGGTCGATGAAGCCAGCCCGCGCTGCAATATCGCTACCGACATCTCCGCGCAGGTCGCGCAACAGGCTTTCGGCGCGCTCAAGGCCGGCATCGAGATGGTGTGCCCGCCGCATACGCCAGTGCCGTTCTCGCCGACGCTGGAAGACCTGTATATCCCCAGCGCCGCGCAGATCGCTGACGCCGCGCGCAAGACCGTGAAGGGAGGCAAGCACTGATGGCAACCGCTATTCCCCCCACTATTAACCCGATCGTGATGCCCAAGTGGGGCCTGTCGATGAAGGAAGGCACGGTCAATGCCTGGCTCGTCGACGAGGGCACCGAGATTACCGTGGGCATGCCGATCCTCGACGTGGAAACCGACAAGATCGCCAATGCGGTGGAGGCGCCGGACGCCGGCACGCTGCGCCGCAAGGTGGCGCAGGCCGGCGACGTGCTGCCGGTCAAGGCGCTGCTGGGCGTGCTGGCCCCTGCGGAGGTAAGCGATGCGGAAATCGATGCGTATGTCGCCGCCTATGAAACGCCGGCGGATGACGGCGGCGAGGAAGACGCCGCTTCTGCCTACCAGTTTGCCGAGGTGGACGGCATCCGTGTCCGCTATGCCCGCAAGGGCAGCGGCGAGCAGACCGTGCTCTTCATCCATGGCTTTGGCGGTGACCTGGACAACTGGCTGTTCAACCTCGACCCCTTGGCAGACGCGTACACCGTCGTGGCGCTGGACCTGCCCGGACACGGCCAGTCGTCGCCGCGGCTCGCGGGCACGACGCTGGCGCAGATGGCCGGCTTTATAGCGCGCTTCATGGACGAGACCGGCATCGAGGCGGCGCACGTGGTCGGCCATTCGATGGGCGGTGGCGTGGCCGCGCAGCTGGCGGTGGACGCGCCGCAGCGCGTGCTGTCGGTAGCGCTGGTGTCGCCGGTGGGCTTTGGCGAGGGCGTCAACAGCGGCTATACCGAGGGCTTCGTCAATGCGCAGTCGCGCCGGGAGCTGAAGCCCGTGGTCGAGCTGCTGTTTGCCGACGCGGGGCTGGTCAGCCGGCAGATGCTGGACGACCTGCTGCGCTACAAGCGGCTGGACGGCGTCAGCGAGGCATTGACGTCGCTTGGCCAGGGCCTCTTCGGCGGCGGCCGGCAAAGCGAGCAGCCCGGCCAGCGGCTGGCCGACAGCGGCAAGCGCGTGCTGGTGGTGTGGGGCGGGCAGGACCGGATCATTCCGGCCGAGCACGCCGAAAGCGCGCCGCCGGGCGCGACCGTCAGGATCTTCGCCGACGCGGGCCATATGAGCCAGATGGAGAAGGCGAACGAGTTCAATGCGCTGCTGAAGCAGCACCTGGCGGGCTGATGCCGGCGCCGCGGACGGCGGGCTGCGCTGCCGCCGTCCGCGCCCTTGCTTGCCAGGTCCATGCCAGGTCCATTCTCGAAAGGAACCCCAATGACGACAGAACTGAAGACGCGGCTCACGCAGATCAACCAGCAATTCGCCGCCCTCGGCAAGGCCCAGCCCGGCGCGATGAGCGCCTTCCAGGGGCTGATGAAATCCGCCACCCAGGAAGGCAGCCTGCCCGCTTCCGTCAAGGAACTGATCGCCGTCGCGCTGGCCGTGCAAAAGGGCTGCGACGACTGCGTGCTGTTCCACACCAGCCAGGCGCTGCGTCATGGCGCCACGCGCGAGCAGCTTGCCGAGGTGCTGGCCGTGAATATCGAGATGGGTGGCGGCCCCGGCGCCATGTATGCGTCGAAGGCGCTGTCCTATTTCGATGCGCTCAACGCTTAGCCTTGCTAGACTCGGCGCATTGCCATCTCCGGCCAGGTGCCGTTCCATGCCGTTTGAATTCGTCGATGCCACCGAGGTTGCGCAGCCCGATGCCGATCCGCTGCAGGACGAACTGGCATTGCTCGAACTCGCGGCACAGGGGCGGCAGGTGGCGCAGCTGTGGGAGGCCCCGTTGTCGCTGGTTGTGCCGCGTACTTACCTGCGCCATGCAGGACTCGAGACGGCGCGCGCCGAGTTTGCCCGGCAGGGTTGCCCTGTGTTCCTGCGCATGTCGGGGGGCGGGCTGGTGCCGCAGGGGCCCGGCATCCTGAACCTGAGCCTGGCCTACGCGGTGGGCCGGCCGCCGGGCGCGCTCAGCGATGCGGTCTACCTGCACCTGTGCGAGGTAATCGGCAAGGCGCTGCAGTCGTTGGGCGTGGACACGCACTGGCAGGCCGTGGCTGGGTCGTTCTGCGACGGGCGCTACAACCTGGCATGGGGCCCGCCCGATGCGGCGCGCAAGATTGCCGGCACAGCGCAGTACTGGCGGCGCGCGCCGGCTGCCATGCAAGCCCCCGACGGGCAACGCCACCTGGTGCTGGCGCATGCGGTGCTGCTGGTGACGGCGGACCCGGTGCAGATCAACGCGCGCGCCAATGCGTTCGAGGCGGCCATCCACAGCGGGCGGCACTACGACGCGGGCAAGGTGATCAGCGTGCGCGAAGCGCGTGCGGCGCAGGGGTTGGCTGCCGATGACGGCGCGGCGCTGATGACGCAGGTATCGGCGGCCTTGCGGCACAGCGTCACGCAGACCCCGCCGCCGGCGTAGCGTGCCCTAGCCGCCCGGCAGGAAGCGGATGTCGCCGTACCAGGCACGGGCCGTGGCGCTGGTGTTGTCGGTATCGGTCATGATGCCGTAGGCCTTCAACGGCCCCGGCGGTTCGTGGAATACCCGTTCATAGTCCTTCACCACATTGCGGCGCAGGCTTTGCCATCTGCCGGCATCGTCCGCCTCGCCCGAGACCACGATCATCTGCACGCGGCCGGTATGCGGATTGGGGATGACGCTGCCGGGCGCGGCGCTCGGCGACCAGACATACATCAACGTAGCGTAGGGCAGCTCTTCGCCGCCCAGCGTCTTGGCCAGCTGCATCGCGGTGCGATCGCCAAACGACAGCTTGCTCTTGTCGCCGTCGAAGAAGAACACCAGGCGCGCGGGCGCATCCTCATGCGCGCCGTCGCTGTTGTCCGCGCCCGGGATCGGGCCTTCGGCTTTCCAGCGCCATGCCACCACTGGTGTGCGGGACAGGTCGACATCGCCCTCGTGCATCAGGGCCGATGCGGAGTGGCTGGCGTCGGCCTGCAGCACTGTGGTGCGGCCATCCGCCACCAGCTGATAGCTGGTTCTGGCCTTGCCCTCGGCCACCGGTAAATTTTTCCAGTCGGATGGCAGGGCGCTGCCGGGCTTGCGCGCAGAAACCGAGAGTCCGGGCGTGCCGCCCTGCGCGAAGGAAGGCAGTGTGGCCAGCATCAGCGTGGCACACAGGGCAATGCGCAGAGCGGGCGTGGATATCATGATCGTTGGTACGGAGAGGGCGCTCGAACCTGGCGAGACGCAAAGCTTGTGCCCGTGGTCTTTTCGGATAGCCTTGCGGCATCGATCGTACCGGAGACTCGATTGGAAACGCTTGCCAGTGTAGTCGCCTGAGGTGGTCGGACTGCTGTGGTGGACGAGCTGAGGGGGCCACCAAAAAAATCGCGGCCCACGCGGGGCCGCAAATCGGGAATGCGAGGAGGTCAGTTTCCTCAGAAGACGATATCGGCGCAAAGGGCCGCTCCAAGACCCTACTTCGGTGGGGCGCATCGATCACAACCATGGGGACGAGTGGCCGCTTACGCTATCAGGTAAGCAGAGCGCGGATCCGGCTGCGGCGCAGCGCGAAGCTTGCGCACATTGCCTTCCAGCGCCGCATGCGCGGCGTCGAGCCAGGCGACGCGATGGCGCACCGGGTCCTTGGCGGACAGGTCGCTGGCGGCGATCTCGCGCAGGAAATAGCGCACCATGCTGCCGGCGCGTGCTGGCACCGGCATCATGCCGAGCAACTGGTGCTGCGCCAGCAGCCGGCGGCTGACCGCATGCCGCAGTCCGGCCCATGCGGTGCGGCCCAGTGCGATGTACAGCGCATCGGTGCGCATCTGCCGGATGGCGCCGAGGAACCGCGTTTCGAATACCTCGCGCAACATCGCCACATCTAACAGTTCTTCCAGCGGTCCGTCGAACGCCAGCCCGCGCCGCGTGGTGGCGTGCGGCAGCAAGGCCAGCGGTTGCAGGCGCTCGAAGCCCTCATTCCACAACGCTGCCGCATGGGGCAGGCCGACCAGCTCCGGCACGCGGAAGTGGTCGAGCATGCGGATCAGGTTTGGCCGTACCAGCTTGCCGCCCAGTTCCACGCGGCGCTTGTTCTCGCGCTGGATGGTGCGGCCGGGCGCATGGGCGAGCAGCAACTCCTCGGTAATGGCAGCGGCCAGGCGTACGTGGGCGTGGCCGGGCGTGGTGCTGACCAGCACCAGCGGCGCCTCGGGATTCAAGTATTCGCAAGGCACGTAGTGCATGGTGTACGTGCTGTCCTGCGCTACCACGACGGGTTTGGCGATGACGCCGGCCGCGCCCGCAAGCCGTACCTGCGAGCAATACGCTTCGATGAAGTTGGTCAAGGAAATCCCCCCGCTCGCTACGATGTGTAGGCGCTTTTTTAATTGTTCTGCTTGTCGTCCATGGTAAGGCGGCGATGCATGGCAAACAAAGCGCGCGGCGCCGCTTAGGCCGCACAGCCACGAAAGCTTGGTGGGCCAGCCAACACACCATTCGGATTGCCACCCGAACGGGTGGGCGCGAACCGGTCTTACTCGGATGCGAATACGGTATCGCAATGCCTGCGGCAGGACGATGACATCCTGGCGGAACGCCGTACCAGTGTCGGCGCGTTGGGGGCGGGGTGCCAGCAAGAAAAAACCGGACACGAAGCGTGTCCGGTAACCCATTTGCTGACTCAGGTCGTGTCAGAACCCGAGGCTTCAAATGATAACGATTATCATTTGCGAAAGCAATGCCAACGGGCCGGTATTGTTGCGTCGGGTCAGGCGATCGACGTCTGGATGGAAAACTGTCCGGACAGGGTCTTGTGAACGGGACAACGGTTGGCAACGCGCAGCAGGTCGTCCAGGATCTCGGGCGCCAGTTCGCCGGTTACCTTTACATCACGCTTGAGCGTATAGGTGCCGTTTGCCTCGTCATGACCGACAGAAACATGGATGGCGGTGACCGCATAGCCTTTGCGCCGGGCGTAGAGCTGCAAGGTAAGCGTGGTGCATGCGGCCAGCGCCGAGTCCAGCAGGTCATGAGGACTCGGGTACTTCGTGTCACCGCCCGCGGAGGCGTCCAGATCGGCCTGCCATTCGGCGGCACCATTGGTCAGGTGGCAAATGGTATTGCCCTGGCTCGGCTGCCATGTCGCTTGGATAGTCATGGAAGGTCCCCGTCTATAATGAAGGAAGCGGCCCGGCGGGCCGAAGCAGCCATTCTATACAGCGTCGCAGACGATCGTAATTAGCGGCGCAGAAGGCACTTTCGATTGGGTTTTGGGTTTTTCCAAGAAAGTGCTTGCCAAGCCTGCATCGGTCCCTTAATATTCGCCCCCTCGCAACACAACGCGGCGCTGCAAAGCAGACGCAGCAAGGGTTGCGGGGTCGACCGGGGGGTGGCGCAGCGAGGTTTGCAGCGCTGACCGCAGCAAAAAAAGATTGCTGAAATGGTTGACGAAACGAAGAAAGCTCTGCATAATCTCTTTCTCTGCTGCTGACGCAGCGACGCAAACGGCAAAGCCGGATGCGCGGCCGAAAGGCCAGGTTCTTTAACAACCAAACAACCGATAAGTGTGGGCGCTGGGTAGCGGACGCCGCTGTCTTCGGACAGTGTTGCTTCAAAAGTTATCAGTGCTCGCACAGCAAAACGTGACCGGATCTTCGGATCTGGTCAGTCAGTTTTCTGAGAGTGAGCGACCGCTCGAAAGAGCGAGGGCCCGCGAGGGTCCACACAGAGATTGAACTGAAGAGTTTGATCCTGGCTCAGATTGAACGCTGGCGGCATGCCTTACACATGCAAGTCGAACGGCAGCACGGGCTTCGGCCTGGTGGCGAGTGGCGAACGGGTGAGTAATACATCGGAACGTGCCCTGTAGTGGGGGATAACTAGTCGAAAGATTAGCTAATACCGCATACGACCTGAGGGTGAAAGCGGGGGACCGCAAGGCCTCGCGCTACAGGAGCGGCCGATGTCTGATTAGCTAGTTGGTGGGGTAAGAGCCTACCAAGGCGACGATCAGTAGCTGGTCTGAGAGGACGATCAGCCACACTGGGACTGAGACACGGCCCAGACTCCTACGGGAGGCAGCAGTGGGGAATTTTGGACAATGGGGGCAACCCTGATCCAGCAATGCCGCGTGTGTGAAGAAGGCCTTCGGGTTGTAAAGCACTTTTGTCCGGAAAGAAATGGCCTGGGTGAATACCCCGGGTCGATGACGGTACCGGAAGAATAAGCACCGGCTAACTACGTGCCAGCAGCCGCGGTAATACGTAGGGTGCGAGCGTTAATCGGAATTACTGGGCGTAAAGCGTGCGCAGGCGGTTTTGTAAGACAGGCGTGAAATCCCCGAGCTTAACTTGGGAATGGCGCTTGTGACTGCAAGGCTAGAGTATGTCAGAGGGGGGTAGAATTCCACGTGTAGCAGTGAAATGCGTAGAGATGTGGAGGAATACCGATGGCGAAGGCAGCCCCCTGGGACGTCACTGACGCTCATGCACGAAAGCGTGGGGAGCAAACAGGATTAGATACCCTGGTAGTCCACGCCCTAAACGATGTCAACTAGTTGTTGGGGATTCATTTCTTCAGTAACGTAGCTAACGCGTGAAGTTGACCGCCTGGGGAGTACGGTCGCAAGATTAAAACTCAAAGGAATTGACGGGGACCCGCACAAGCGGTGGATGATGTGGATTAATTCGATGCAACGCGAAAAACCTTACCTACCCTTGACATGCCACTAACGAAGCAGAGATGCATCAGGTGCCCGAAAGGGAAAGTGGACACAGGTGCTGCATGGCTGTCGTCAGCTCGTGTCGTGAGATGTTGGGTTAAGTCCCGCAACGAGCGCAACCCTTGTCTCTAGTTGCTACGCAAGAGCACTCTAGAGAGACTGCCGGTGACAAACCGGAGGAAGGTGGGGATGACGTCAAGTCCTCATGGCCCTTATGGGTAGGGCTTCACACGTCATACAATGGTGCGTACAGAGGGTTGCCAACCCGCGAGGGGGAGCTAATCCCAGAAAACGCATCGTAGTCCGGATCGTAGTCTGCAACTCGACTACGTGAAGCTGGAATCGCTAGTAATCGCGGATCAGCATGCCGCGGTGAATACGTTCCCGGGTCTTGTACACACCGCCCGTCACACCATGGGAGTGGGTTTTGCCAGAAGTAGTTAGCCTAACCGCAAGGAGGGCGATTACCACGGCAGGGTTCATGACTGGGGTGAAGTCGTAACAAGGTAGCCGTATCGGAAGGTGCGGCTGGATCACCTCCTTTCCAGAGGCTTGTGTCTCAAGCCTAGCGTTCACACTTATCGGTTTGTTTGCTGTTACAGCCAAGGGTCTGTAGCTCAGGTGGTTAGAGCACCGTCTTGATAAGGCGGGGGTCGTAGGTTCAAGTCCTACCAGACCCACCAAGTTATCCAAAGGGGGATTAGCTCAGCTGGGAGAGCACCTGCTTTGCAAGCAGGGGGTCGTCGGTTCGATCCCGTCATCCTCCACCATCACCTGGTACCTTGGATTGGTTGTCAAATGAAAGCGCATCGCGACGATGAGGTTGCGAGTGTTTTCATTTGGCATTGCCAAGCGATCTAACGATCGGCTGTTCTTTAAAAATATGGGATGTAGTAAAGGTGTCGTGAAGCCTTGATGAGAGGCTGCAGTACAAAACACGATACCGGGTTGTGATTGTATCAACCAAAATGTATTTAAGTGATCGAAAGATGACTTGGAATACGGCACAAATGCGAGAACTCATCCTGTAGCGACTAGTTTCGAGCGATCGAGACACACTCGTTATAGGGTCAAGCGAACAAGTGCATGTGGTGGATGCCTTGGCGATCACAGGCGATGAAGGACGCGGTAGCCTGCGAAAAGCTTCGGGGAGCTGGCAAACAAGCTTTGATCCGGAGATGTCCGAATGGGGAAACCCGGCCCGTATGGGTCATCCGTAACTGAATCCATAGGTTACGGAAGCGAACGCGGCGAACTGAAACATCTAAGTAGCTGCAGGAACAGAAATCAACCGAGATTCCCAAAGTAGTGGCGAACGAAATGGGAAGAGCCTTGTACTCTTTAGCAGCATTGTTAGCAGAACGGGATGGAAAGCCCGGCCATAGCAGGTGATAGCCCTGTATGCGAAAACAGCGTTGTGGAACTAGGTGTACGACAAGTAGGGCGGGACACGTGAAATCCTGTCTGAAGATGGGGGGACCATCCTCCAAGGCTAAATACTCGTGATCGACCGATAGTGAACCAGTACCGTGAGGGAAAGGCGAAAAGAACCCCGGGAGGGGAGTGAAATAGATCCTGAAACCGCATGCATACAAACAGTCGGAGCCCTTTCGGGGGTGACGGCGTACCTTTTGTATAATGGGTCAGCGACTTACATTCAGTGGCAAGCTTAACCGATTAGGGAAGGCGTAGCGAAAGCGAGTCCGAACAGGGCGTTGAGTCGCTGGGTGTAGACCCGAAACCAGATGATCTATCCATGGCCAGGTTGAAGGTGCGGTAACACGTACTGGAGGACCGAACCCACTAACGTTGAAAAGTTAGGGGATGAGCTGTGGATAGGGGTGAAAGGCTAAACAAATCTGGAAATAGCTGGTTCTCTCCGAAAACTATTTAGGTAGTGCCTCGTGTCTCACCTTCGGGGGTAGAGCACTGTCATGGTTGGGGGGTCTATTGCTGATTACCCCGCCATAGCAAACTCCGAATACCGAAGAGTGCAATCACGGGAGACAGACATCGGGTGCTAACGTCCGGTGTCAAGAGGGAAACAACCCAGACCGCCAGCTAAGGTCCCCAAATATGGCTAAGTGGGAAACGAAGTGGGAAGGCTAAAACAGTCAGGAGGTTGGCTTAGAAGCAGCCACCCTTTAAAGAAAGCGTAATAGCTCACTGATCGAGTCGTCCTGCGCGGAAGATGTAACGGGGCTAAGCCATATACCGAAGCTGCGGACGCACGCAAGTGCGTGGTAGGAGAGCGTTCTGTAAGCCTGTGAAGGTGTCTTGTAAAGGATGCTGGAGGTATCAGAAGTGCGAATGCTGACATGAGTAGCGATAAAGGGGGTGAAAGGCCCCCTCGCCGTAAGCCCAAGGTTTCCTACGCAACGTTCATCGGCGTAGGGTGAGTCGGCCCCTAAGGCGAGGCAGAGATGCGTAGCTGATGGGAAGCAGGTTAATATTCCTGCACCGTCGTATGATGCGATGGGGGGACGGATCGCGGAAGGTTGTCCGGGTGTTGGAAGTCCCGGTCCCTGCATTGGAGAAGGCGCTCAGGCAAATCCGGGCGCGGAATTCAAGGATGCGGGGCGAGCGGCCTAGTGCTGCGAAGCAATTGGAAGTGGTTCCAAGAAAAGCCTCTAAGCTTCAGTCATACGAGACCGTACCGCAAACCGACACAGGTGGGCGAGATGAGTATTCTAAGGCGCTTGAGAGAACTCGGGAGAAGGAACTCGGCAAATTGGTACCGTAACTTCGGGATAAGGTACGCCCTGGTAGCTTGACTGGCCTGCGCCAGAAGGGTGACGGGGTTGCAATAAAATGGTGGCTGCGACTGTTTAATAAAAACACAGCACTCTGCAAACACGAAAGTGGACGTATAGGGTGTGACGCCTGCCCGGTGCCGGAAGATTAAATGATGGGGTGCAAGCTCTTGATTGAAGTCCCGGTAAACGGCGGCCGTAACTATAACGGTCCTAAGGTAGCGAAATTCCTTGTCGGGTAAGTTCCGACCTGCACGAATGGCGTAACGATGGCCACACTGTCTCCTCCCGAGACTCAGCGAAGTTGAAGTGTTTGTGATGATGCAATCTCCCCGCGGCTAGACGGAAAGACCCCATGAACCTTTACTGTAGCTTTGCATTGGACTTTGAACCGATCTGTGTAGGATAGGTGGGAGGCTTTGAAGCGTGGACGCTAGTCTGCGTGGAGCCGTCCTTGAAATACCACCCTGGTTTGTTTGAGGTTCTAACCTTGACCCGTGAATCCGGGTCGGGGACAGTGCATGGTAGGCAGTTTGACTGGGGCGGTCTCCTCCCAAAGTGTAACGGAGGAGTTCGAAGGTACGCTTGGTACGGTCGGACATCGTACCTAAAGTGCAATGGCAAAAGCGTGCTTAACTGCGAGACCGACAAGTCGAGCAGGTGCGAAAGCAGGACATAGTGATCCGGTGGTTCTGAATGGAAGGGCCATCGCTCAACGGATAAAAGGTACTCTGGGGATAACAGGCTGATACCGCCCAAGAGTTCATATCGACGGCGGTGTTTGGCACCTCGATGTCGGCTCATCTCATCCTGGGGCTGTAGCCGGTCCCAAGGGTATGGCTGTTCGCCATTTAAAGAGGTACGTGAGCTGGGTTTAAAACGTCGTGAGACAGTTTGGTCCCTATCTGCCGTGGGCGTTGGAATCTTGACGGGGGCTGCTCCTAGTACGAGAGGACCGGAGTGGACGTACCGCTGGTGTACCTGTTGTCTCGCCAGAGGCATCGCAGGGTAGCTATGTACGGAAGAGATAACCGCTGAAAGCATCTAAGCGGGAAACTCGCCTGAAGATGAGGATTCCCTGGAGCCCTGAGCTCCTTGAAGGGTCGTTCGAGACCAGGACGTTGATAGGCTGGGTGTGGAAGCGCAGTAATGCGTTAAGCTAACCAGTACTAATTGCCCGTAAGGCTTGATCCTATAACCAGTGTGTTTTGCCTGGTGTGTGTGATCGCAACTGTGCCCAAACAGTTGACACAATACGCACAACCCCAACTACATCCCTATTCGCAGCGTTGACCTCAACCTCAGCGCTGCAACCCCTTATGCCTGGTGACCATAGCGAGTTGGAACCACCCCTTCCCATCCCGAACAGGTCCGTGAAACGACTCCGCGCCGATGATAGTGCGGATTACCCGTGTGAAAGTAGGTCATCGCCAGGCTCTTATACCGCAGAACCCCAGCCCTCACAGGCTGGGGTTTTTGCTTTGGGCGTGCAAAACAATCACGCTGCCCCACATTTGCTCGCCCGTGCCGCCCAGGCGTAATACCATCACGGCTGACTTCCCACTACGCCAATCCATGCCGGACGACAGCGCCTGGTACCTCTATCTTCTCGAATGCACCGGCGATTCCATCTACACCGGAATTACGACCGATGTTGCGCGCAGATTTGCCGAGCATGTGTCGGGCAAAGGCGCCAAATACACGCGCTCGCGCAAGCCGATACGCGTGATGGGGCAGCTCCGCTTCGAGACAAAATCCGAAGCGCTGAAGGCGGAAATCGAGATCAAACGTATGAGTTCGGCACAGAAGCGTGCCTTTTGCGCGCAGTTGGCACTGCCGGAGCCGAGCCAGTAACAGACAATAGCTCAAATAAAAACGGCCAGTACCGCAGCGCGATACTGGCCGTTCTGGCTTTGGCAACCGGTTATCAGACCACGGTCAGCGTCACGTCGATATTGCCGCGCGTCGCGTTCGAATACGGGCACACCTGGTGCGCGTCCGCGACCAGCTTTTCCGCAGCTTCGCGCTCAAAACCCGGCAGCGAGATCTTCAGTTCGACCTGGATGCCGAAGCCTTGCGGAATCGGGCCAATACCGACCGCGCCATCAATCTTGGCGTCCGCGGGCACCGTGATTTTCTGCTGACCGGCGACATAACGGATCGCGCCCAGGAAGCAGGCAGAGTAGCCGGCAGCGAACAGCTGTTCCGGATTCAGGCCGTTGCCGGCGCCGCCCATTTCCTTGGGCACGGCCAGCTTGACGTCGAGCTGGCCGTCCGAGGTGGTGGCACGGCCGTCGCGGCCGCCGGTGGCGGAGGCATTGGCGGTATAAACGACTTTTTCCAGTTTCATTTAAGGCTCCGGTTTGGTTGCCCGAGGGGGCGTCAACGCTTGCCGTCAATCCGGCAGGCTGGAATCGGTGCGCGCTTGTTCAAGCGTGGACCGCAGTGAATGCAGGCGCTGCGTCAGGGCCTGGATCTCCTCGACCGGGCACTGCGTGGCGCACAACATCTGTTCAGGAATACGCGTCGCGGCTTGCCGCAACGCACGACCCGCCTTGGTCAGGTTTACCAACACCCGGCGTTCGTCCGCCGCGTCGCGTGCGCGCGTGACCAGTCCCGCCGTCTCGAGCCGCTTGAGCAGCGGCGTCAGCGTCCCGGAATCCAGCGCCAGCCTGGCGCCGAGTTCCGATACCGTCAGGGTTTCGGCTTCCCACAACACAAGCATCACCAGATACTGCGGGTAAGTGAGTCCAAGCTCACTCAGCAATGGCTTATACAACTTGGTCATCGCCAGTGAGGTCGAATACAGTGCAAAGCACAGTTGCCGGTCAAGCAGCAGCCAGTCAGTGGCGGAGTCGTCGTCGCGTTCCATGCCGGATATATTAGACACAATTAGATTGTGTGCAAGATAAATTTACACTTTTCTGAAAAGTGATCTGCTCCTCGCGCCAAATCTTAAGTCTGTTTTAAGTCTCGGTCGCTAGCATGGTCCCGTAGCGTCGCACAGTGCCGACGCCTGATGCTCAACGAAAGGGACCACCACATGATGCGCCAGACCATTGCTCGCACCGCCGTTGGTATCGCGGCCCTGGCCGCCCTTGGCGGCGGGTATGCCTATCTGCAGAAGGAAGTCATCACGCCGGGCTACGCCGAACCCGCGCCCACGCCGGCCGCTATCGCCGCGCAGCCGGCCACTGCCGTCGCCACGCCGATGGACTTCTCCGGCATCGTGTCGCAGTACGGGCCCGCCGTGGTCAATATCAGCGTGACCGCGCGCGCGCAGCGCACCACTGCACAGATGCCGCCGGGGATCGATCCGGACGATCCGCTGTTCCAGTTCTTCAAGCGCTTCGGCCCGCAGTTCCAGGGTCCGCAGAGCGGCCAGCAGCAGCTGGTGCGCGGCCTGGGCTCGGGCTTTATCGTCAGCCCCGATGGCCTGATCATGACCAATGCGCACGTCGTCGACGGGGCGCAGGAAGTCACGGTGAAGCTGACCGACCGGCGCGAGTTCAAGGCCAGGGTGCTGGGCACGGATCCCCAGACCGACGTTGCCGTGATCCGCATCGATGCGAAGGATCTGCCGACCGTGCGCCTGGGCGACCCGTCGCGCGTCAAGGTCGGTGAGCCGGTGGTGGCGATCGGTTCACCGTACGGCTTCGAGAACACCGTGACCGCCGGCATCGTCAGCGCCAAGTCGCGCTCGCTGCCGGACGACACCTACGTGCCGTTCATCCAGACCGACGTCGCCGTCAATCCGGGGAACTCGGGCGGACCGCTGTTCAATCAGCGCGGCGAGGTGGTCGGCATCAACGCGCAGATCTACAGCCAGACCGGCGGCTACCAGGGGCTGTCGTTCGCGATCCCGATCGACGTGGCTACCAAGGTGCAGCAGCAGCTGGTGGCGCACGGCAAGGTCACGCGCGGGCGCCTGGGCATCAGCGTGCAGGAGGTAAACCAGGCGCTGGCGCAGTCGTTCGGGCTGCCCAAGCCGACCGGTGCGCTGGTCAACTCGGTCGAGCCCGACAGTCCCGCCGCGCGCGCGGGCCTGAAGCCCGGGGACGTGATCGTGCAACTGGACAACGACGTGATCGACCACTCGGGCGACCTGCCCGAGCACGTGGCTGATATCAAGCCGGGCACCCAGACCACGCTGAAGATCATCCGCAAGGGCGAGCCGATGACGTTGTCGGTGAAGGTCGGCACGGCCAAGGACCAGGCGGTCGCGCAGAAGGGCGGCGCCAAGGAGGCGAGCGGCCGGCTCGGCCTGGCCGTGCGTCCGCTCACGCCGGCCGAGAAGCGCGACAGCGGCATCGACGGCGGCCTGGTGGTCGAGGACGTGACCGGTCCTGCCGCGCGCGTGGGCATCCAGCCGGGGGACGTGATCCTGTCGCTCAATGGCACGCCGATCAGTTCGGCCGAGCAGCTCAAGTCGCTGGTGTCGAAATCGGGCAAGCAGGTGGCATTGCTGGTGCAGCGCGACGACGCCCGCATCTTCATTCCGCTCGATCTGGGCTGATCGCCGCGGGCATCCCGCCAGCCGTTAACTGGCAAGGGTTTTCCGACTTCATTGAGCGCTTGCGGACCGTAAACGGGCCGTATACCTGGAACGGTATACGGCCCGCTAACCCTTGCCGGAGGCGGCATTCAGCGCAACGAACTGCTTACAGAAGCCGCGCCAACAGGTATCATCTCGACTGCGATGCACGAAGCATGCGGCGGCAGCCCCCGTCGACCCTGGTTCTGCTGAATCGACAAAGAGGAAGTCTATGCAGTTGGATTTCACCCGTGCCACGGTGCCGGGTACCGATCGAGCGCGGCGACTGACGTCCACGACGTCTACCGCCGGCTCCGCGCCGAACCCCCGGCGGCGCAAGAAGGTGGTCGCCCCGCACTGGGAGCGCGGCTACCGCTCGCACTTCTACCGCAACGAACGCGGCGACAAGCTTGGCGAAGTGCGCCTGTCCGAGCGCGGCGAGATGCCCGTGGTCTACCACTGGGCCGCCGGCAATTACTCTGGCGCAGAAGGTTCGCTGGCCCACGCGCGTACGCGCGTCGAAGAGACTATCGGTTTCGGCATGCGCCAGCTTTCGCTGTTCTGAGCAGGTACTTCGCCGGTGCCGCGTCCCGCCGGCACTGCGACCCGTCCGCGCCATCGCAATACTGCGCGGTGCCTTCGCATCTCCCGCAGTTCCGCCGCAGTTTCCGCAGTCACTCCAAGCCGTTCCGCAAAATCCGCGTAGCCAGTTACGCGATGCCTTTGCCGTGCTTCAGGCCAGTCGCCGCTGCATCAGCATGAACGCGCCGCCGCGCCCAGCGCCAGCGCCGCAATCAGCCGACAGATATCCTCGCAGGCGATCAGCCTGGCCTGCTGCCCGATCAGCCCCCTAGCGGGAGCGCAACGTCGCGGCCAGTTGCCGGACGCCAGCACGCATTGCCGCCACCGCCTCGCGGCGCGATGCCGCGGCATTCCCGTAGCGCACACCGATATAGACGGCAGTGACGGCCGCGATGGCGTCGGCCGCTCGCGGCAGTTGCGCGCTGGCGCGCGTGGCGTAATCCTGCGGACCCTCGGCCGGCGCGCGCTCGCAGCCATGGCGCGCCAGCAGGCCGCAGAAGCGCGCATAGGCCGCGTCGAGCGGATCCGCCGGAGCGCGGCGCCGCCACAGCGGCACCAGCGCCAGCAGGCACAGCATGCCCAGCGCGCCGGCCAGCAATTGCCCGGGTCCTGCCCCGGCGCCGAGCGTATCGAGCAGCCGCGCCTGCTGCGCATGGTCGTACTGCAGCACCCAGCGCTGCCAGGTGTAGACCACGCCTTCATAGGCCCAGCGCAGGTCCTGCAGCCAGCCCGGCTGCTGCGACGGCCGCCAGGCCCCCGCCTCATCGCCCACGGCAGCATCCAGCCCCTGTTCGATCCGGCTCGGCGCCACCGCGCTGGTCGGGTCCACGCGTATCCAGCCGCGGCCGTCGAGCCAGACTTCGGCCCAGGCATGTGCATCGGACTGGCGCACCACGTAGTGCTGGCCGATCGGGTTGTACTCGCCGCCCTGGTAGCCCGTGACCACGCGCGCCGGCACGCCGGCGGCGCGCATCAGGAACACGAAGCTGGCGGCGTAGTGCTCGCAGAAGCCGCGCCGGGTGTCGAACACAAAGCTGTCGACCTGCTCGCGGCCCAATGGCGGCGGGTTGAGCGTGTAGGCAAACGGGGCGGCGGCAAACAGCCGCAGCGCGGCCTGCACGCGCGCGGCTGGATTGGCATGGGTCTCAGCCCATTGGGCCGCCAGCGCGCGGGCACGCGGATTGCCAGCGGGCAGGCTCAGCGCGAGCCGGCGCGTGGCGGGCGACAGCCACTCGGGCGCGGGCGCCAGCGTCGAGTGCGCGCGGTAGCGGATGCGCTGCTCCACCGGCCGGCGCGCCATGAACTCGCCGTCGGGCGTGGCAGCTGCCTCCACACCGGCCGACAGCGCCTGGCCCCGGTCCAGCACGAACAGCCACCGTTGCTGGCTGGGTTCGAGCGTGATGCTGTAGTCGATGCCTTGACTGGTGCCCGGCGGAAGTTCCGGTGCCGGCGCCAGTTGCTGTCGGCGCTGCCGCGCCGGGTGCCAGGTCGTGCCATCGTAGTCCCACAGCACCAGCGCGCGCCAGTACAGCGCCGACGCGGGCAACGGCGCGCCGGCAACCTCGGCGCGCAACGCCACCTCCGGCGAGCGGATCAGCTGCCCGACGCTGCCGGGCCGCATGGTGTCGCTGATGCCGGTGGTGCCGCGCGGTGCGGACTGCGGCAGCTGCCACAGCGGATGCTCCAGCCGCGGGAACAGCACGAACAGCGCCAGCGCCCAGGGCAGCCCCAGCAGCGCCATGCGCCCCAGCAGCGGCCAGATCGCCAGCCGGCTGCGCGCCTCGGGGTGATGCAGCAGCAGCCAGTTGCGCAGCACCCATGCGCCGATCGCCATGCTGTACAGCGCCAGCCAGAACGGCTGGTCCGACAGGTATAGCGTCAGCAGCAGGTAGAAGGAAAGCTGCGTTACCAGCGTCGCGTCCGTCAGCGCGCGACACTCCAGCAGCTTGAGGATGACGAAGGCGCCCAGCAGCGCCACCGCCAGATCGCGCCCCAGGCCGCTGCCGGCCTGCCATGCCAGCGCGCTCGCCACCACCAGCACCAGCACCGCGGTGATGCCGAGCATCCAGCGCGACGGCAGCGGCGCGCGGCGCCGCCACAGCACCCAGCGCCAGCCCAGCAGCAGGACCAGCAGCAGGCTCACCGCCACCGGCAGCGTGCGCGCCTGCGGCGCCAGCACCAGCGCCAGCTGGCCGAGCAGCAGCCCATGATCTTCATGCCGCAGCGGCCGCGCGTTGGTCGTCACGCCCTGTCTCCAGGGCGGCCCGACGCAGGCCGCTGCGGCCACAGCGCCAGCGCTTCCAGGCAGGCGCGGCGCTGGCTGGCGCCGCGCGCCGGCGGCAGTTCAAAGCCGGGCAGGCGCAGGCCGATCTCGGCATCGTCGTCCGCGGCCAGCAGCCACGCGCATAGCCGTGACAGCCGCGCTTCGGCATCCATGCCCGCTGGCATCGCGTGCCAGTCCAGCCAGCGGGCCGGCCGTTGCGGCGGATCGCCGGTGCGGCTGTGCCAGCGTCCGGTGCGCGCGCTGTGCTTCCATGCGATGCGGTGCAACGGGTCGCCGTTGCGGTAGCGGCGCAACTGATCGATGCCGTCGTCGCTGCGGAGGTCCCCCACGGCAGCGTGCGGGGCATCGTCATCGCCAGGCCGGCGCACGGCAGGCGGGGGCGGGGCGCTGTCTTCGGGGGCGGGGTAGACCAGCGCCGACATCTCCAAGTCCGCATAGCTCCACACCCGGAACAGCCCGAACGGGAAGCGGCTGGCGATCACCACGCGTGGCAGCGTCAGCCGGCCCCTGCGCACGGTCGGCACGTGCAGCGCAAGCGTGCCGCCGGTATTGCCGTCGAGTGTCAGCACGGCCGGCGCCACGCCCGGCAGCGCCGGCACGCGGGCCTCGATGCCGATGCGCGCGCCGGCGTCGCGGTTATCGACACGCAGGTGGAATACGGCGGGCTGCCCGGCATGGGCCGGCGCCGCCGGGCCCGCGGACACGGCCAGGTCGAGCAGATTGCGGTAGGCCAGCCACATGCACGACATGCCAATGCCGGACAGCAGGAAAGTCAGCGCAAAGCCGAGGCTGATGTTGTAGTTGAGCGAGGTCAGCAGCATCGCGCCCAGCAGCACGGCAAAGCCGATGCCGCCGCGCGCGGGCAGGGTGTAGAGGTGGCGCCGGTCGAGCAACAGCGTGCCGCCGACCGGACGCCGCATGCGGGTGCGGCGAGGCGCAGCCCCGTTGCCGACGCCAGGCAATCCGCGCATGAGCCCGCCCTTGTACCCGCCTTTCGCGGCCGCCAGCGGATCGCGCGCCATGGTAGTCAGGGGATCGCCACGCCCGCCAGCAGCGCGGCCACTTCGCCGGCGATGGCAGCGGGCCCGGCCGCACCGGAAGGCAGCAGCCGGTGCGCGGCCACGGCCGTGAACACCGCCTGCACGTCCTCGGGCAGCACCATGCCGCGCTGCGCCAGCAACGCCCATGCGCGTGCGCAGGCCAGCAGAGCCAGCCCGGCGCGCGGCGACAGTCCCGCGGCAAAGCCTCCGTGGCTGCGCGTGGCCTGCACCAGTGCCAGCACGTAGTCGACCAGCGCGGGGCTGGCATACACCTGTTCGGCGGCCTGCTGCAGCGCCAGCACCTGGCTGCTGTCCATCACCGGAATCGCGTCTGTCGCGTTGGCGCCGCCCAGGTACAGCACGCGCTCGAAGGCCGCGTCGGGGTAGCCCAGCGACAGCCGCATGGTGAAGCGGTCCAGCTGCGATTCAGGCAGCGCATGCGTGCCGACCTGTTCCAGCGGATTCTGCGTGGCAATCACGAAAAACGGCGACGGCAGCGCATGCGTGGTGCCGTCGTGCGTCACCTGCCGCTCGGCCATGGCCTCGAGCAGCGCGCTCTGGGTCTTGGGCGGGGCGCGGTTGATCTCATCGGCCAGCACCACCTGTGCAAACACCGGGCCGCGATGAAAGCGGAACTCGCCGGCATCGCGCACAAAGACCGAAACGCCGATCAGGTCCGCCGGCAGCAGGTCGCTGGTGAACTGCACGCGCTGGTATTGCAGCCCCAGCGTGCGCGCCAGCGCGTGGGCCAGCGTGGTCTTGCCCACGCCCGGCACGTCTTCCAGCAGCAAATGGCCGCGCGCCAGCATGCAGGCCAGCGCCAGCCGCACCTGCTGCGGCTTGCCGAGAACAATGCGACCCAGCTGGGCCTGGGCCTCGGACAGCGAAGCGACGATGCGTGGGCGAGCAGTCACGATGGACCTCGGCGCGAAAGCGCAAAAGGGGTGGAAGAAGGGGACGCAGGCGATACGGGGGCGAAGATCAGCGCATTGTAGCGGCGCGGGGAGCACGTGACACCGTCTGTTTCCGCACGGAGACAGGGCGCCGAGGGGGTCCTGCCCGCATGCCGCCTGCGCCAGATCGCGCCGGTTCTGGCATCATGGGGCCGTTGGGCCACCGGTGCCCTACCCATCGCTTTCCGCTGCCCGTTCTTTCTGCCGCCTTCGTGCCGCCTGCTGCAATGACCGCCTCGCTGGACTGTCCCGCCGATCTCCCCGCCTCCTCCGTCCTGTCTGCTGATTCCGGCGCGCTGCTGCGCCTGGCGCAGGCCTTTCGTGCCCATGGCTTCGTGATCCTGCGCGGCTTTGCCGGCGAGCCGGCGTGCGCGGAGCTGGAGGCGGTGTCGCGCCAGCACCTGGACGCGGTGGTGCCGCCGGTGGAGTTCGAGGCCGACCTGGGCTATCCCGGCGCGCCAACCACGCGCGATGCCGCCGGCGGCGGCACCGTCAGGCGCTTGCGCCAGGCCTACGGGCGCGACGAGGTGTTCCGCCGCTGGGCCACCGACCCCAGGCTGGTGTCGGTGGTGCAGGCACTGCTGGGCGAGCCCGCGTGCATCACGCTGGCACACCACAACTGCGTGATGACCAAGCATCCGCACTACGGCAGCCAGACCGGCTGGCACCGCGATACGCGCTACTGGTCGTTTGCCAAGCCGGAGCTGGTGACGGTATGGCTGGCGCTGGGGGACGAGGACGAGCGCAACGGCGTGCTGCGCGTCATCCCCGGCTCGCACCAGGCGCAGCTGGAAGCGGGCCAGCTCGATCCGGCCGAATTCCTGATCGAGGCCCACCCGGCCAGCCAGCCCCTGCTGCAGGCCGCGCAGCCGCTGGCTTTGCACCGCGGCGACGTGCTGTTCTTCGACAGCCGGCTGTTCCATGCGGCGGGCCGCAATGCATCCAACGCGGTCAAGCTGTCGGTGGCGTTCGCTTATTTCGGGGCCAGCAACCGGCCGCTGGACGGCACGCGCTCGGCCGAGTTCGGCAGCGTGGAACTGCCGGTCGCCGGCTGATCCGCGGGGCTGCGCTCAGGTGCGCAGCCCGACCAGCCCGGAAATCTTCTCCGACGCTTCCAGCAGTTGCGGCAGGAAGCGCTCCAGCATCTCCTGCGCGCTGGTGCGGTTGGCCTGGCCGCTGATATTGATCGCGGCGATGGTGTGGCCGGTGCGGTTGCGGATCGGCGCGGCCAATGACACCAGCCCTTCCTCCAGCTCCTGGTCGTTCAGTGCCCAGCCGCGCTTGCGGATATCGGCAACGATGGCCTTGAGCGCGTCGATATCGGTCACGGTGCGGCTCGTGCGCGCGCGCAGTTCGGTGGCGCGCAGCACGCTGTCGAGTTCCGGCTCGGACAGGCCTGCCAGCAGCACCCGGCCCATCGACGAGCAATACGCCGGCAGGCGGCTGCCGATCGACAGGTTGATGGTCATGATCTTGCGCGCCGGCACGCGCAGCACGTAGACGATCTCGGTACCGTCGAGCACAGAGATCGAGCAGCTTTCATGCACCTGCTGCGACAGCGTCTCCATGATCGGCTCGGCCAGGTTCCAGAACGGCATCGAGGTCAGGTAGGCAAAGCCCAGGTCCAGGATCTTGGGCGTCAGGCGGAACAGGCGGCCGTCGGCCTGCACATAGCCCAGCCCCACCAGCGTCAGCAGGATGCGGCGCGCGCCGGCACGCGTGAGGCCGCTGGCCTGCGCAATTTCCGTCAGCGTCTGGGCCGGGTGCTGCGCGTTGAAGGCGCGGATCACCGACAAGCCGCGTGCAAAGGACTGCACATAGCTGTCGCTCGGCTTTTCGGGCGTGGCGGCGCTGTCTGCAGTCTGGCTTGCGGGCGGGCGGGAATCGGTGGGACTGGCCATCGGTGGAGCACACCGGCGCGGATCGCCGGATTGGCACGGAAAGGCCGAAAGGGTAGAGGAAATGCCCGGTTTGCGCCAGTAGCGGCCCCTGCGCATGGCCCGGCGCTGCCCCGCAGGAGCGCCGCCGCCATGCTGTCTCCCACACCTTTATGCGGGGCCGGCGCGCGCTGCGCTAGCGGAAGCTGCGCTGCACCAGCACGAATATCGCCGCCACCACGCACACCGCGGCAAAACCATGCAGCATGTCCATGCCGGCGAGCAGTGTGGCCTGCCGGTCGACTTCGAGCGAGAGCCTGGCCAGGCCTGACGCGGACAGCGCGTCGGGCGCCTGCAGCACCGGGTTGAAGCGCGTGATGTGTTCCACCAGGTGCGTGCGGTGCTGCGCCAGCCCGTCCTGCATGAACACGCTGGCCAGGCCGGTTCCCATCGCCGACGCGACCTGCTTGCAGACGTTCTTGAACTGGTAGGCGTGCGAGAAGTCCTCGACCGGCACCTCCAGGTAGGTCATCGATGCCACTTGCACCATCAGCAGCACTGGCGTCAGCCCTTCGAGCAGCACCACCGGCACCAGCGCGTAATCCGGCGCACCGGGCATCAGCTGGTGCGACAGCAGCATCGCCGCGCAGGCATAGACGATAAAGCCGACGGCGATCACGCGCCGTTTGCGGAACACCAGCGCCATGCCCAGCGTGATGACGATGGCGCCGATGGCCGACACCGTGCCGCTGGTCGCCAGCAGCATGCAGGTGGTGCGGAAGGTCAGCCCCAGACCGGTCTGCGTCAGCGACGGCAGCAGGAAGGCCCACGCCGACGACATCAGGTAATACAGCGTGTAGAAGCCCAGCCCATACAGGTACTGGCGCCCGGCCAGTCGCGAGAAGTCGATCCACGGATCCGGGTGGCGGTACAGCCGCCAGCCGCTGAACGCGAACAGTGCCAGCCCGCACAGCGCGGCCAGTGGCATTTCCGGCGAGCTGAAGAAGCGCGTGTAGCGCATCTCCTGCAGCGTGTGCAGGAACACCAGCGCGCCGAGAGCCGCGGCGATCGCCGCGGGCCAGTCCAGCGTCGACACTGGCGGATGCGGGTCGCGCGGCGCGCGCGTGGGATAGGTCAGCGCCACCGACAGCAGCACCGGCAGCGCAATGCCGGCCTGGAACAGGAACACCGCGCGCCAGCCGATATCGTCCAGGAAGATGCTGGTCAGCCAGGGCGTGATCGCCAGCATCGAGAACGCGCCGCCGCCGAAGCGCAGCATCAGCGGGCGGCGCTCGGCCGGCGTCGACACCAGCTGCACCAGGATGCGCGAGGCCGCGAACAAGCCGCCGGCGCCCAGCCCCTGCACTGCCTTGCCGCCGATCAGCCCGGCGGGGCTGGCAAACTCGGCGCAGATCAGCGAGCCAAGGATAAACACCACCAGCGAGCCCATGGTGAAGCGCTTGTAGGTGGTGCGGCGTGCGACCTGGTCGAGCACCATGTTCATCAGCACCGCGGTGGCCGCGTAGGCGGAAATCGCGTACAGGTAGTCTTCCGGCGCGGCACCAATGCCGCCCTGGATATGCTGGCTGGCCACGCCCATCATCAGCGTGGAGGAAAAGTCGATGCCGGTCACCAGGCCGAGCGTCAGCCCGAACAATGAAAGCCGCCAGGGTCCCATTTCCGGGTGACTGGCGAGCTGCATGCGGGGGCGCGGGAGCGTGGTGGCCGGGTTGGTGGCGGGGGCTAAGGCGGCCGGAACGGCTGTTGTGAGCGCTGGGGCTGAGGCGTCCGGACCGGCTGGGACAGGCGTTTGTTGCATCGCTCAAGCATAATGGCGCCTGCTGTCGGGAACTACAGGTTGTCAGGGAAACATTGTCCGGTGAACGAAACAATTCAGTGGAATGATTGGGAAGCGTTCTGCTGCGTCGTCGAGCAGGGAACGTTCACGGCCGCGGCGGAGCAGCTCGATTGCCCCAAGTCGCGCGTCTCGGCCGCGGTGGCGCGGCTGGAAACCGCCATCGGCGCCAAGCTGCTGGAGCGCACCACGCGCCGCATGCGTCTCACCGATGCGGGCAAGGCGGTCTACCGCGATGTCGCCCCGCTGTTTGCGCGGCTGCGCGAGATCCGCCAGGAAACGCTGGCGCGCGAGGAACGCGTGCAGGGCGTGCTGCGCATTGCCACACCGTATGAATTCGGCGCCCAGCAACTGGGCGGCGTGATCTGCCGCACGCTGGCGGCGCATCCGGCGCTCGACGTCGCGGTGGAAATCACGCAGGGCCTGGTCGATCCGATCCGCGACGGGTTTGATGTGGCCTTCGTCATCGTCGATGCGGACCTACCCGATTCCGGCACGGTGGCGCGGCGCATCTACCACGTCGAGCGCGGCCTGTTTGCGGCGCCGGCGCTGGCGGCCAGCCTGCCGGCGCAGTTGCGCCCGGAAGACCTGGCCAACATGCCCACGCTGACCACGCCCGGCGATACCGTCTGGGAATTCACGCGCGAGGGCCAGACCGTTTCCGTGCCGATCCGACCGCGCATGCAGACCTACAACGCCGAACTGCGCCTGCAGGGCGCGCTGGCCGGGCTGGGCATCGCCCGCCTGTCGGTGAACTACTGCGAGGCCGAGATCGCGCAAGGGCGGCTGGTTCGCGTGCTGCCCGATTACCCGTTGCCGCCGCTGCGCGTGTTCGCGCTGCTGCCGGACCGGCGCCTGCAGCCGCGCAAGGTGCGGGCCTTTATGGAAGCGATCGAATCGATGATGGTGTCCGAGCTGGAACCCGAGGCAGGGCTGGAGCCAGGAGCGGAGGCGGGGATGGATGCGGGAACTGAAGCCGCCGGGACGGGGCTTGCGCAGGGAGAGGCCCGCCCGGCGGGTTGAGAGCGCCGGTCGGGCTGCCACGGCGCGAGCCGTGGCCAAGGGAAGCGGTGGTGCCGGCCGCGGCCTCAGGCGCCGTCAGTGAACGCGTCGCGGCGATCGGTGGTGCTGGCGCCGTCGGTGAACGGATCGGCCTTGCCGACGCGGGCGCCGTCCAGGAACGGATCGGCCTTGCCGACGTGGCCGATGCTGCCGTCCAGGCGGGCGGTATCGGAAACGGGTTCGGAGGCGTGGGCCGTGGCCGCGGCAAACGACAGGCCGGCGGCGCATAGCAGGGAGAGCATCAGGCTGCGGCGTTGTGCGGGGGTCTTCATGATGGTGTGGTCCTTACTGGCAGGTTTCGTGGCTGCAACGCCACGTTGCCTGTAATGTAGGACTTCACACTGGTCAGAAAAAGAGCCTGTTGTCGACAGACTGTCCAGCCTCGCGGACAATGCGCCGCCGCCTGCAACCCCGCTGTCAGAAATGCAGGTTGAACACGCTGGCACCCAGCCGCGCAATGATCATCAGCAGAATCTGCGCGATCACGAACAGCACCAGCGGCGACACATCGAAGCCGCCCAAGCGCGGGATCACGCGCTGGATCGGGCGCAGCACCGGCGCGGTCAGGTGGTCGATGGCCGGGGTGATCGGCGAATGCGGGTTCACCCACGACAGAATTGCCATCAGCAGCGTCACCCACATCACCAGGCTGATGGCCCACTTCAGCACGTAGAGCACCGACGTGAGCAGCACCGCCGGCAGGAAGGCCAGCAGGTCCGCGCCGCTGATCATGGCGACCAGCAGCAGGAACACCACGGCGGTCAGCCAGGCGGCCACCACGGTGGCCCAGTCGATGCCGCCCACGCCGGGGATGATCCGCCGCAGCGGCCGGACCAGCCAGTCGGTGATCTGGAACACGCCCTGCGAGACCGGGTTGCGTGTGGGCAGCCGCGTGAGCTGCATCCACACGCGCAGCAACAGCGCCATGCCGAACAGGGTGAAGACGGTATCCAGCAGGAAGAGAGCGATTTCCGAGAACATCGGTGCGTTATCCGGTGACGGGTGAAGGTGTCTGCGACCGCACAGATTCTGCCATAGCCGGGCGCCGGCACGGCGCAAGCGGACGGTCATGGTGTGGCGCGCCGGACATGTTTGCGCTGGCAGCGCGGTGCGCGGCCTCTATAATTGCGTGCGCCAGTGTCGCGGGATCGGCCGGTCAGCGGGCGGTTCTGCGTGTTGTTCCGCGTTCCTCTTTCTTCACGCTTTTTCGCCACCCATGCCCAGCAAGTCCGCCCCGTCACGGAACCACCAACCGCTTTCCAAGGCCGACTTCGAGGCGTTGTCCGATTTCCGCTACCAGTTGCGGCGCTTCCTGCGGTTCTCCGAAGACGCGGCGCGCGAGGAAGGCGTGACCGTACAGCAATACCTGTTGCTGCTGCATATCCGCGGCTGCGCGGACAAGGACTGGGCCTCGATCGGCGAGCTGGCCGAGCGCCTGCAGGCCAAGCAGCACGGCGTGGTGGCACTGGTCAATCGCTGCGAGGCCGCCGGGCTGGTCAGGCGACGGCTCAACCCCGACGACCGTCGCGTGGTGCAGGTACACCTGCTGGCCAAGGGCGAGCGCTGCCTGAACCGGCTGGCGATGCTGCACCGGACCGAACTGGAATCGCTGCGCGGCACCTTCCGCGTGGCTCGCATCACGCAGTTCAATGACGACGGCGCGGAGCGCGGCTGAGCGCTTCTTTGGCAGGCATCGCCGGCGGTTACAGGCGGTTACCAATCACAAGCTCCGGTGACACCCGCTGCCCGCCGGCGGCCCTAGACTCGCGCGCATTCCCCAAAACACGCGCGACGCGCAGGAGTCCAGACATGTCCATCCCCCTTCGTTCGGTTGTGCTTGCGGTGCTTGGCGCCGGTGCGCTGGCCGGGTGTGCCACGCCTTATGGCTATGACGCCGGTTATGGCGGGGGGTATGGCGCCAGCGGTGGCTATAACACGGGCTATAACATCGGCTACAACACTGGCTACAACACTGGCTACAACACTGGCTACGGCACCACGGTCAGTGGTTATCCGGCGCAGCAGGGCTACCCTCAGGCGTCGGGCTACCCGCAGGGTTATCCGCAACAAGGCTATCCACAGGAAAGCTACCCGCAGCAGGGCTATCCTCAGCAGAACTATCCCCAGCAAGGGTATCCGCAGCAGGCGTACCCGGCTGACGGCAGCTACGGCAACCAGTACGGCAGCGAAGCCTACGGCGTGCGCTACGGCTGGGTCGAAGCGATTGAAGTTGTGCCTGGCCAGCCGCCCTCGACCAGCGGCGCGGGCGCCGTGGTCGGCGGCATCGTCGGCGGGCTGCTGGGCCACCAGGTCGGCGGCGGCCGAGGCAATACCGTGGCCACCATCGGCGGCGCCGTGGCCGGTGCGGTGGCCGGCAACGAGGTGGAGAAACGCACGGGATCCAGCGCCACGGCTTACCGCGTGCGCGTGCGCACCAGCGACAACGCCTACCTGACGCTGACGCAGTCCAACGCTTACCAGATGCGCATCGGCGATCGCGTCAAGGTCGAGAACGGCGTCGCGGTGCCGTACTGAGGCAGCCCGCAAGGGGCGTCTGTGTTCGACGCCCCGGGGCTACTCGTCAGCGCGCGCCGCGGGGCGTTACAGCGCCTGTGCCAGGAACGCCAGCGCGCGCCCGTGCGCCAGGGCGGCGCTGGGCTGATGGTAGGACGCGCGCGCCCAGCAGTTGAAGCCGTGGTCGGCGTTGGGGTAGACGTGAATCTCGGTGCCGGGTTTGCCGGCCACCGCCTCGCGCACGCCTTGCACGGCCTCGGGCGGGATATGGGCGTCGAGCGCGCCGTAGTGGAACTGCACCGGCACGCGGATGTTCGCGGCTTCTTCCAGCTGGTTCTGGATGCCGCCGCCGTAGTACGGCACGGCAGCATCGACCAGCCCGCGCGCCGCGCTCAGGTACGCCAGCAGGCCGCCGAAGCAATAGCCTACCGCGGCGACCTTGCCGGCGCCGGTGCGCTGGCGCAGCGCCTGCACGGTGGCGGCGATATCGTCCAGCGCGGCGGGCACGGCCACCGCATTGCGCAGCGCCATGCCGCGTGCCATGTCCTCTCCCGCATAGCCCAGCTCAACGCGTGGCGCCTCGCGCCAGAACACGTCCGGCGCCATCACTGCGTAGCCATCGGCGGCATACTGGTCCGCCACGGCGCGGATATGCTCGTTCACGCCAAAGATCTCCTGAAGTAGCACGATGCCCGGCGTGCCAGGCTGCACACCGGCGGGCGGCAGGCTCAGGTAGGCATCGAAGCTGCCCGCGGCGGTATCAACGCGGATCCATTGGCTGTCGGGAATGGCTGTCATGGGGAAGGCTCTCCGGAATGGCTCTGAACAGGTAGGCAGGATGCGCGGCTCGCGCCGCACGCCAGCCGCAAGTGTGCCACCGGGCGCCGCTTCATGCAGGCGCCGCCTCCGCATCAGTATGCCTTCGACTGCCGGTAGCGCTTGTTCCAGTTGTCGGTGTAGGCCTTGACCACTGCAGCGTCACCGCGGATCAGCATGCCGTTCTCCGCATTGCGCTCCTGCGCCGACTTGGTGAAGTTGAACGACCCGGTGAAGACCGCCTGGTCGTCGAACACCATCACCTTGTTGTGCGCGATCGCGGGCTTGCTGTCGATCACCACCGGCACGCCGGCGTGCTTCAGGAACGTGGCGCTGGTATAGCGTTCCGATTGCTGGCTCTTGTCCAGGATCACGCGCACGTCCACGCCGCGCTTGTGCGCCTGCGCCACCGCCTCGGCGATCGGCGCGCTGGTGAACGAGTAGGCCTGGATCAGCAGCTGCCGGCGCGTGCTGCGGATGGCGTTGATCAGCAGCGCCTGGCAGCTCGCGCCATCGGGCACGAAGCACAGCGTGTAGCCGCTGCCCTGGGCAAAGGCTTTGCTTGGCGCCGGCTTAGCGTCCGGCGGCTGTGCGGGATTGCCGTTGCGCGCCGGGAAGTGTTTGGTAACGGCTTCGTTGAAGGTATCGCTGATACTGCCGGCGATGGTCTCCGTGACCTGGTCGAACGTGGAAGTCGAACGGGCGTGCGCTTGCGCGATCAGGTGGCTGAACGGGCTGAGCGAGCTGAAGAACGAGCTCAGCGAGCCGAACGAGCCAGGCCAGCTCAATGAGCCGAAAGAAGTAAAGGCTGATACGGCTGCAGCAAGGCCCAGGCCCAGCACGGTACGGCGAACGAATCTGGCAGTCACGGCGAATCTTTGCTTCAGTGGATGACAGCGTGCGCGCGCCGCGCGCCGCATGCTGTCAGGGGCGGTCCGCAGCGTAGCAGCCGCATACGCCACTGGCAAAGGGGGATTGTGTAACAGGATCTGCATGCGCTGCATGGCGCAGCCCGCGCCTTGGGCTAGGCGCCCCCGGCGCCTATGATGGATGGAACCCCCGCGGGTACGCCCGCCAAGGAGAGGGACATGAGCAACCATACCTACAAGCTGGTCGAGATCGTCGGTTCTTCGCCCGATGGCTGCGACCAGGCGATCCAGAGCGCCATTGCCAAGGCCGGCGAAACCATCAAGAACATCGACTGGTTCGAAGTGGTGGAAACGCGCGGCCATATCCAGAACGGCAAGATCGCGCACTACCAGGTCACGCTGAAGGTCGGCTTCCGCGTGACCTGAGCGGGGCGTCGCGCTTACACCGCGGCACCGGCTCCCGGCGCGCACGCGAATTGCGCCGCGCGGGGGCACGCGTGCGTGGCTTCGTGCGCATGCGCGTACAGGCGCTGCAGCGCCTGCTGCGGCGCATCGCGCAGGAAGGCCAGCATCTTTTCGAGAAAGGGCGCGTTGGCCGTCTGCGGCACCAGCCGTATCCATTGCTGCGCCTGCGCGTCGTATCCGGCCAGCGCCAGCACGCGCGAAACTCCGCAGTGGGACGACTCAGTCGAACTGGTACGAATACGTCATGTTGATCCGCGGCGACCGATGGCTCGCATTGGTCGGCTTGTCCCCCACCGGCTGCGCCAGCGATAAATCCAGCGTGTAGTACCGCCGATCCGAGAACCGCGCCCCGATCGCTACCGACGACAGGCTGCGGTGCGACAGCGACACGCTGTTGGAAAACACCCGCGCCACGTCAGCCGCCACATACGGCTGGATCGTGCGCAGGTAGGTCATATCGGGCAGGAACAGCCGGCTGATCTCCGCCGACGCGCCCCAGCCCTTGTCGCCCGCGACTTCGCCGGCCGGGTAGCCCAGCCCGAAGAAGCGTCCGCCGAAGCTGATCTGCTCGCCCGAGGCCAGGCGGTTGCCGCTGTACTGGCCCGCCGCGGCCACGGTGAGGCCGAAGCCCACCGGCAGGTCTTTCGACTGCGACAACAGCAGCCGCGTCCGGAAGAAGCTCAGGTCGTTGGTGTTGTTCTCGCGGCTGGCGCCCAGCGCGTCGAAGCCCTTGTACAGGCCGAGCATGGCGTTGCGGGTCACGCCTTCGCCGCGCTGCACGTAGGTCAGCTCGGCGGTGCCCACACGCACATTGGTGCCGAGCGTCACGCGCGTGCCGGTGGTGGTGTGGGTGTAGCGCTCGAACTGGTCGGCGCCGTAGAAGCCGCCGGTTACCGTCAGCGACTGCGCATTGGACAGCAGCAGCGGATAGCTGAGCGCGCCGCCGATGCGCCTGGTGTCGTTGACGTAGCGCGGATTGAAGCCGATGGCTTCGAGCGTGGCGTTCTGCGGCACGCCGCGATAGTGCGATGCGTTGAGCCGCGCGATCATGCCCTCTGTGCCGAGCGGCTGGGCGTAGCTGGCCGCGTAGTACTCCTCATTGTCGCGGCCCTTGGGGAACAGCGCCGATACCGAGATCTGTTCGCCCAGCGGCGTCAGGCTGTTGGTCGTGACAGTGGCGATGGCGCGCAGCCCCGGCGACATGTATTCGATGCCGGTGCCGAAGGTGAAGGGCTTGCGCCTGACGTCGAGCACCATCTCGCAGGCGCCGTCGGTGGTTGTCGGCGGCAGCACCGTGGCGGCCACCTGCAACCCGGGCTGCAGCGCCAGCGCGTTGACGTAGTGCTCGAAGCTGTCCTGGCGCAGCGGGCGATCCTGCTGCAGCTTCTCGGCGATCGCGCGCAGGCGGCCCTCGGCCGGGCCGGCCTTGCCGGTCACTGTCACCTTGGCCACGTAGCCCTCGACCACGGTGATCAGCACGTCGCCGTGGGCAAAGTCCTGCGCCGGCACGAAGGCGAAGGACAGCGGGTAGCCGCGCTCCTTGTACATCCTGGTCACCGTGTTGGCCGCTTCGAGCAGCTGCGCCACCGTGATCTCCCGGTTGGCCAGCGGCGAGAACTGCGCGGCGACCTCCGCGAAGGGCAGGGTCCTGGCCCCTTCGATGCGAAAGCGCCGTGGCGTCAGGCGCGCGTTGAGCAGGTCCTGCAGGGCGGACTGCGGCCGCTCGACCTGCACGGTCACGCTGCTGTCCGGGCGGGCCGGGGCGATCTTGGGGAGTGTCTGGGTCGGGTCGCCCTGGACCGGGCTGCGCGGATCGGCCTGGACCAGGCCGTGATGGAACGCGCCGACGCCGACCAGCAGCGCGGCAATGCGATGACGTGCACGCATGGCAATACCCCTGAAAGGAACACTGCGGCTATTGACGTGGCGTGCCACTGGCGCGGGAGTTGCCGCTACCCCCGTGCGCCTGCCGTCCGCTGCTGCCGGACCAGCGCGTGGCCGCTACGTTGAATCTGGAGTGCACCGCTGCCCGCGCGCGGACAGCGGCTGAGGCGGGATTACTTCTGGCCGAGTGCGCCGGCCAGGCCGCCCAGCAGGCCGCCGACCAGTCCGCCAACGGGGCTGGTGGTGCCAGTGGTGGAGCCCTTGCCGGTCGCGCTGCCGGAGGTGGTGCCGGTGTTGCCGCCGGTCAGTCCGGCGACGGCGTTGGTGACCGGTGCCAGCGGGCTGGCGGTGGTGCCCGTGCCGCCCGTGGCGGTGCTTGCCAGGTTGGTGACCGGCGCCAGTGGAGAACCCGTGCCGCCGCCGCTGGTGCCACCCGTGAGGCCGCCGGCCAGTGCCGTGACCGGTGCCAGCACCGGACTCAGCGCCCCCAGGCCGGCTCCGGTGGCAGGGCCGTTTACCGCGCCGCCCAGCGCTGCCACCGTGGTGCCCGTGGCATTGACCGTGCCGCCCAGGCTCGACACCACCGGCGTGTTGGTCTGTTGGAGCTTGGGGCCGGCCGTGGCCAGCGCACCACCTACGGTCGCCAGCAAGCCGGCGGTGGGGGTGCCCACGCCGGTGGCCGAGCCCAGCGTCTGCGTGGCGCCGGTGAGCTGCGAGGTGAGCGGCACGATCAGCTTGCTGGTGCTGGTGGTCACCTGCTCGACCGGGCCGGTCGACAGCACCGAGGTCAGCTTCTGGCCAGTGGTGCTGACCGTGTCGCCGACCTTGTCGACCACGGTGCCCAGGCCGCTGACGGCTGTGCTGGCGCTGGACACCGCGTTGCCGAGTTCGGTTACCACATTGCCGCTGCTGGCCACCGTGGTGCCGACCGGGTTGGTGGCGTTCGGAATATTGCCCAGGCCCGATTGCAGGCCGGTGGCGAGCGCACCCACGGCGTCGCCGGTGGTGGCCACCACGCCGCCCAGGCCGCTTTGCGTCTGTGCCGGTACCAGCGGCAGATTGGCGCTGCCGAGTTGCGTGCCGAGGTCGGTGACGGCGTTGCCCGCGCTGCCAGGCACGGAGCCTGCGTTGTTGACGGCGGCGGCGGTCGGGGTCCGCGCGGTGGGCGTATCTCCGGCATTGTCGCCGCCGTTATTGTCACCGGTGCCGTCGGTACCTCCAGTTCCACCGGTCCCGCCGGTACCGCCGCCGCCGGCGACGTCGGTGCCGCCACCCGTGCCGCCAGTGCCGGTGGTTTTGCTGCCACCATTGGTGCCCGAAGTTCCGCTGGTGCCCAGGGAAGTCGATCCGCTGCCGCTGGCGCAACCGCCCACAGCCAGCAGGGTTGCAAGGAGTGCCATTACGGCGAGTTGTTGTTTGCGCATGCTCTGATTCCCTCTATCCCGTCGTCTAAATCGCTCAGGCCGCGCAACGCGTTCGTCTTCTGCGTGCGGCGGCAGCATGCATGGCGCAATGCGCATGCCAGTGCCATCGCAGGCATCGGCCCGCTCCCTGCGAGAGGAGGGTGTGACGCCTGCAGCGCCTTGCGGGTCGCCGGTTCCGGGATAGCCGCGAAAACCGGTAGCAGGGGGACGCGGAGGGGATGAGAGGGCGATTGCGCGTTACGCGTTACGTAACGTGTGTCGTCCGCAGGGAACAAAACAGGGGGACGACAGGGCAGCAGGCCGTGGAGGTCTGGCCAGCATTTCGCACCGGCTGCGCGCCTGTGAATCTGACCGCCGGGGTGCGACGCGGTACCCCCCGTGTTCCCGTGCCGCCGGAACACGTTACGTAGCACGTAACACGTTTCCCCCATGCCGTAACACGAGCCGGGTCATGGCGACGGACGCCGCCAATCGTCCCCCAAGCCGCGCCGGTCAAGGCTTGCAGCGCCGCAGCGCCGTAGCGCGCGAGCGTCCGTTGGCGGACGTTGCCACGCTGGCACGCGCCTTGCCATTCCTGTTACGACGCGACGGCGATCTCGCGCTCCACCGGGCTGGGGAGCAAAGCGGGGCAAATTGGGGAGGCTCGTCGGCATCCCATGCGGCACCCACAAGAAAAGATGGCCCGGCCCCGCCGTGGCCAATCCGACAGGAGAAAAGCAATGAAGAACAAAGATCCGGTGCAGCATTCCATGACATTGCTGGCCGCGGCCTGTGTGGCCGCCATCGCCTTGCTGGCCGGCTGCTCGTCGGGCGGCGGTGGCAGCGGCGCCAATCCGCAGCCGAGCGGTGGCAATTCCGATACCCCGGTCACGCGGCCGCCGGCCGCCGCCGCGGATACCACGCCCACCGCCAAGGGAGCGGAAGGCACGGGCAATACCGTGACGGCCGCGGGCAATGCCGTCAGCCAGATGGGCGAGCAGGTCCAGGAAGCGCCGCTGCCGCTGCTGCCCGCGCAAGCGCGCTATGGCGCCGGCGGCCTGCTGGTCAACGGCGGCGAGGCGGTCGGCGCGCTGGGCGCAGGCGTGAGCAACGGGCTCGGGCAAATGGGCTCGGTGGACAACCCGGTGGGCGTGACGGTGTCCAGCACCGGCAACGTGGTGCAGGAAGTGGCTGAAGTCGTGATCAGCGCTGGCCAGCTCGTGCAAGGGCTTGGTACCGGGAAGCTGTCGCCGCGGGCGCCGGTCACCTCGCCGCTGGGCACGGGCGTCGAAAAGGTGGGCTCCGGTCTCGGGCGCGGCGGCGCCAGGCTGAGCGGCGCGCTGTCTGAAGGGCCGGTTGGACAGGTCACCGATTCGGCCAGCAAGGTCATCGTGCCACTTACCAGCAAGGCCACCGACGGCACGCAGACGCTGGGCGCGGCCACGCACCTGGGCGAACCTGCAAACGGCCTGTTGTACAAGGTCGGAAATACGGTGGCCACCGGCGGCAGCATGCTCAGCAACAGCCAGGCGCCGGTGGTAGCGCCGCTGGGCGGCGTGGTCACGGAAACCGGCAGGACGGTCGCGGCCGCGGGCGCGCTGTTGCACGGCAGCGGCGATGGCAAGGGCGCCAATCCGCTCGGCGGCGTGCTCAGCAACCTGCCGATGGCGGGTCAGGCTAACGCCCAGGCTGGCGCCCAGGGTGGCGCTGAGGGCGGGGCAGGCGGCACGCTCGCGCCGCTGACTTCGCTGCTGGCCCCGGTGACCGGGCTGGCCGGTGGGATCAAGGACGGCGGCAATGGTGGCACTGGCGGCCAGGGCGGTGAGGGTAAGGCCCTGCAGCTGCCGTTGGTTGGAGGCCTCGTTCACTGATTTGTCTCATTCCTCTGGCCAGGGGTTTTCACGGTGCGCTGACGCTCAATCACCCCGTCGCAGCGCATCCTTTTATTCCGCCTGACACGCGGGCGCAATGCCCGCAGTGTCAGGCTGCGGGCCGGTTCGCGGCCGGTCCGCCCCGCTCTTTAACAACCTGCAGGCCGGCGGGTGCCGGCCCGTTTCAAACGGTTGTTCTCACCCCATTCGGGTTATTACTATCACCCAAAGGAGGGGTATGGTTGAGACATTCCATGCTTTATAAAAAAATCGTAGCAAGCGTGAAACGTCGATAAAAGAGCGGGCCACAGAGCACCGCGATAAATCGGACGGGGGAAGCGTGATCGCGATTCAAGATCACTCGGGAGGTACACATGAAACGACTCATTGCACGCTTCATCAGGGATGAGCGCGGCGCGACGGCTATCGAGTATGGCCTGATCGCCGGGCTGGTTGCCCTGGCTGTCGCCGTCGGCGCCAGCACGCTCGGTACAAGTGTCAGCACCGGATTCTCCAATCTCGCTGCCAGAGTTTTGGCGTGGCTCCCTGCATAGGGCCAGCTGAAGCGATAAGACCAACGTGATTGCCGCGCTCCTCTGCGCGGCGACCCTCTATACAGACCTCGCTTACCGGCGCGTTTCCAACGCTCTGCTGGCGGCTGCCGTGCTGGCCCTCGGGCTGGCGCTGCTGACCGGGCAGGCCGCGGAACCGCCGCTGGCCACGCGCCTGATCGGCGCGGGGCTGGGTCTTGCTGTCACATTGCCGGTATACGCTCTCGGGCGCATGGCGGCGGGCGACGTCAAGTTCCTGGCGGTGGCGGGCCTGTTCACCGGCCCGCAGGGACTGGTGGTGGCATGGGTCGTCGGCAGCCTGCTCGGGCTGGTGCACGCGCTGCTGGCGCTGGCACTGGACGGCACTGCGCTGGCGGCTCGCTGGCGGCGCAGGGCTGCGCCCGTGCGCGTGCCGGTCGGCGCGCCGGTGACGGATCACGGTATGCAGCAACAGGACAACGGACTGGCACCCCCGGCGCAATTCTCCAGGACGCGCGGCATCCCGTATGCCGCGTACCTGGCCGTGGGCGTGCTGGCCTGGATGGCCGCGCGCCAGTAGGCGAGAGGCACGCGGCATGGCGCCGCCGGTCGGCGCACGGACAGCAGAAAAAGGACCGGGTCAGATGTGGCAGCATGCAAGGGTCAACAGGCGCCGGCATGGCGCCGGCAGCGCCGCGGTCGAGTTTGCGATCGTGGTGCCGCTGCTGCTCGCCATCGTCATCGGCATCGTCTACTACGGCATGGTGCTGGCGCTGCAGCAGGTCCTGACGCTGGCCGCCGAAGAAGGCGCACGCGCCGCGCTGCGCTATCCCGCGGGGGTCGTCGGCACCGGCGCTGCCGCCACCCAGGCGGCGCGCGTCAACGCAGCGGCCGCCACCGCGCGCGCTACGCTCCCCGAATCCATCAGCGAACTGCTTGGCGACAGCAACGTCGCCCAGGCCGTGCCTTGCGCGGCCGCCTCCGCGGATATGTGCGTGCAGGTCACGCTGAACCTGCCCACTGCAACCATCCTGCCCGCCGTGCCGATGGTGCCGGTACCCGCCACGCTGTCAGGCTCCGCCATGGTCCAGCTGTCGCCGGATATCTGAGCCCATGAATCATCCCGCCCCCATGCCTCCAGAAAGGATTCCCGCATGACCAGCAAGCAGATCCGACTTCTGGCGATCGTGCTGCTCGGCCTCGCGCTGTTGCTCGCGCTGCTGGCGTGGCAGGTCGGCCGCCAGCCCGCACAGCCGCGCGCGGCAACGCAGTCCGCCGCGCCGCTGCACCCCGTGGTGGTGACCACGCGCGCGGTGGAAGCGGGCAAGCCGCTCGCGCCCGACGCACTCAAGGTCGAGATGCTGCCGATCGATCCCGCCGGCGCCTATTCCGAGGTGGCGCGCGTCAGCGGGCAGGTGCCGCTGGTGGCGCTGGGCGCCAGCGTGCCGGTGCTGGAAAGCCAGCTGCTGGCCGGCCTTGCCGCGCAGGTGCGCGAGGGCGAGCGGGCGGTGGCGGTGGCGGTCGATGAAGTCATCGGCGTCGGCAACCAGGTGCAGCCGGGCGATTACGTCGATGTGTTCCTGGTGCTGCGGCGCGACCAGCATGAGATCCCCGAAAGCCAGGCGCGCATGCTGCTGTCGCGGCTGCGCGTGCTGGCCTACGGCGTCGCCGCGGTCAACCAGCCGCAGAAGGCCAGGCCGGAACAGATGATGGCGCGGCAGGAGGGCGCCAAGACCGCGGTGCTGTCCGTGCCGCTGGAGCAGGTCAGCCGGCTGGCGATGGCGCAGCAGTCCGGGCGCCTGCTGCTGGCGCTGCGCAATCCGCATGATGAAGCCATGCCGACCGATGGCATGTTCGCAGAGCCCCCGCCCGCGCTGGCGGCCCGCGCCGCGGTGCCCGCCGACGCGCCCCGTGCGGCGTCCGACAAGGCCGTGGCCGGCGTGGCACTGTCCGGCCTGGCCGCCACCGCCGGCGGCAACGTGGTGCGCGCGCCCGTGGCCGCGCCGGTGCCGCGCCCGCTGCAGGTTGCCGCGCCGCCAGCGCCAAGGCAGGCCCGGGAAAGCGCTGGCGTGGAAGTGATCCGCGCGGGCAAGCGCGAGCTTGAATAAGAACGTGGGCGGCAACCGCATGCAAATCCAGAACACCCAATCCCGACCCGCGCCGCTGCGCCGCGCGCTGATGCAGGCCATGCTGGCAGCGATGCTGGCCACCACCGCCTGGTGCGCGCTGGCGCCGCGCGCGCAGGCGCAGGAAGTCGCTACCGCGCGCCAGCTGCGCCTGATGGCCGGCGCGCAGAAGGAAATCCGCACGGCGCAGCCGGTAGAGCGCGTGGCGGTAGGCAATCCTGCGGTGGCCGATGCACTGGTGCTGCGCCAGCGCGGTGGCGCGCCCAGCGTGCTGGTGGTGGCAAAGCAGCCCGGTGTCACCGACGTGATGGTATGGACCCGCGGCGCCGAACCGCTCACCTACAGCGTGCAGGTCGATGCCATCGCGCCCGATGCGGATGGCGCAAAGCTGGGCTACTCCGCCGCCGGCGCCAGCATCACCGGCCAGTCGCCCGATGCCTATGCCGCCGCGCGCGCCCAGGCCGCCGCCCGCGCCGCCACCGCCGGCAAGGCCGACGGCAAGCCCGGCCTGGTGGTGGACCGCTCGACCGTGCCGGTCAGCGGCACCGTGCAGGTCGACGTCAAGGTGGTGGAGATCAGCAAGACCGTGCTCAAGGAAGCCGGCATGAACTTCTTCCGCAACAACTCGGGGTTTGCCTTCGGCACGTTCTCGCCGTCGTCGCTGAACAAGTTCACCTTCACGCCGGCCACCAACGGCACGCCGGGCAGCTTCAGCGCCGACATTTCGTCGCCGATGAGCAATGCCTTTAACCTGGTGGCCGCGTCGCTGTCGCACGGCATCTTCGCCAATCTCAGCCTGCTGGAAGCCAACGGCCTGGCGCGCGTGCTGGCCGAGCCCAGCCTGGTGGCGCTGTCCGGCCAGAGCGCGAGCTTCCTCGCCGGCGGCGAGATCCCGATCCCCGTGCCGCAGGCGCTGGGCACCACCACGATCCAGTTCAAGCCGTTCGGCATCGGGCTGACGGTGTCGCCCACGGTGCTGTCGGCCGACCGCATCGCACTGAAGGTGGCGCCCGAGGCCAGCGACCTCGACCCGTCGCGCGGCATCACCATCAACGGCGCGGTGGTGCCCGCCATCGTCACGCGGCGCGCCGACACCACGGTGGAACTGGGCGATGGCGAGAGCTTCGTGATCGGCGGGCTGGTCAGCCGCAACACCGTCAGCAATGTAAGCAAGGTGCCGCTGCTGGGCGACCTGCCGGTGATCGGCACCTTCTTCAAGAACCTGAACTTCCACCAGGAAGACCGCGAGCTGATGATCGTCGTCACGCCGCGCCTGGTGAAGCCGCTGGCAAAAGGCGCGCCGGCGGCGCAGGCCGTCGGTGCAGACGGGCGCACGAGCGGCAGTCCCAATGTGTGGGGCTGGTACGTGCTGGGTGAATACGCGGACCCGACTTTGCCGGGTTTCTCAAAGTAGCCTCCGGCCATGCCGGCAGGCATGGCCAACACGTTGAGGCGGAGAGATGGACTATTTTCTGTTGCACGCCACACAGGGCGACGTCAAAGACTGGCTGGGCAGGGTGGTGGGCGGCCTGGGCACGCTGGTGACCGAGGGCGGTGCCCAGGAGACCTTTATCGAGCGCGTGGCCGAGCTGCGCCCCGGGCTGGTGTTCCTGCATTTCTCGGCCGATCTTGCCGGGCCGTCGGCGCGGCTGGGCGAACAGCTGCAGCGCCTTTTCCCGGGCCTGCCGCTGGTGGCGGTGGGTCGCGCCGACCAGCCCGGCATCATGCTGGCCGCGCTGCGCGCGGGGGTGAAGGACTTTATCGACCTGAACGACGCGCACGCCGACGCCGAGGCCGTGATCAAGCGCCTGGCCGTGCCGCGCGAACAGGTGCGCCCGGCCGAGGCGGTGCGCCAGGGCAAGATCGTCGCGCTGCTGGGCGCGCGCCCCGGCGTGGGCGTGACCAGCCTCGCCGTCAACCTGGCCGCGGCCGCGCGCCGCCACCTGCCGCTGCGCGAACAGACCGACGCGCGCGCCGAAGTGCTGCTGCTGGACCTGGGCCTGCCGGCGCGCGACGGCGCGCTCTACCTGAACCTGAGCCCCGGCTTTCATTTCGTCGAGGCGGTGCGCAACCTGCGCCGCTTCGACCAGGTCTTTGTGCAGACCGCGCTGACGCGGCACGGCAATGGCGTGTGCGTGCTGCCGCTGCCGCCGGCGCTGGGCGAGCTGCGTGATATCTCCTACTCCGAAGCCATCAGCCTGCTCGAACGGCTGCGCGCCTTCTTCGACATGCAGATCATCGACCTGGGCGGCTTCGGCAATGCCGAGTTCACCGCGCAGATCGTCAAGGCCGCCGACAGCGTGGTGCTGGTGGCCGAGCAGAGCGTGGGCGCCATCGTCTCCGCCGCCGAGCTGGTGCACGAACTGCGCGCGCGCGAGGTGGAGCGCGATGACCTGCACTTGCTGGTGTCGCGCTTCGATCCGCGCCTGGGCGTCGATGCCGCGCAGATCGCGCGCCGCGTGGGCGTGGAGTCGGTGGCCACGCTGCCGGACAGCCGCGAGGCGCTGGTGCTGGCGATGAACCGCGGCGCGGTACTGGCCGACGACGATCCGCACGACCCCTACGTGCGCGCGCTGGCCGAACTGCTGGCGCGCCTGGGCTACCGCCCGGCCGTGGCCAAGGAAACCAGCCTGCTGACGCGGATGAAGGACAAACTGCCCGAAGCGCTGCGCGCGGTGCGCGCGGCACGGACTGGAAGCTGACATGACGCAACCGATCGAATTCTCCGACAACGCCCCGGCCCCGTTTCCGGTCTCGCAGGAATTCCACAACATCAAGGAGGCGGCGCACGAACACCTGCTGACGCGAATCGAAGAACTGGGCGCGGAGTTCGGCCGCTGGTCGCGTACCGCGATCCATCGTTTTGTCGACCTGGAGCTCGAGAGCTTTACGCGATTACGCCGCATCCCCATCAACGAGGCCGAGCTGCGCCAGATCGCCGAGGCGCTGACCAAGGAGCTGGCCGGCTTCGGGCCGATCGAAGACCTGCTCAACGACCCGGCGGTGGAAGACATCCTGGTCAACGGGCACCTCGATGTCTACGTGTCGCGCCACGGCGTGCTGGAACGCATCCCGGTGCGCTTTACCGACAGCGGCCACCTGCTGCGCATCGTGCGCCGCATTCTGGCGCCGATCGGCCGGCGGCTGGATGAATCCAACCCGATGGTCGACGCGCGCCTGCCCGACGGCGGCCGCATCAACGTGGTGATCCCGCCGCTGGCACTGGAAGGGCCGGTGGTGTCGATCCGCAAGTTCCGCAAGGACCCGATGACACCGGCGGACCTGCAGGCGCTCGGCACCATGAGCCCCGAGATCAGTGACCTGCTACAGGCCGCGGTGCAGGCGCGCTGCAATATCCTGGTGAGCGGCGGCACCAGCTCGGGCAAGACCTCGCTGCTCAACGCGCTGGCCACCTTCGTGCCGGCGAGCGAGCGTGTCATCACCATCGAAGACACCGCCGAACTGGCGCTCAACCATCCCCACGTGGTGCGGCTGGAAAGCCGTCCTGGCGGCTTCGAGGGCACCGGCGTGGTGTCGATCCGCGACCTGCTGCGCAACAGCCTGCGCATGCGCCCGGACCGCATCATCGTGGGCGAAGTGCGCGGCGGCGAAGTGCTGGAAATGCTGCAGGCGATGAGCACCGGCCACGACGGCTCGATGGGCACCATCCACGCCAGCAGCCCGCGCGAATGCCTGTACCGGCTGGAGATGCTGGCCGGCTTTGCCGGCTTCCAGGGCAGCGAGCTGAGCCTGCGCCGGCAGATCGCCAACGCCATCGACTTTATCGTGCAGATCGCGCGGCTGTCGAATGGCAAGCGCCGCATCGTCTCGATCACCGAGGTCACCGGGCTGGGCGACAACATCATCTCCACGCAGGAGCTGTACCGGCACGAACCCTTCACCGCGCCGGACGGTACCGAGACCGACCGCTGGCTCTCGCTCGGCATCCTGCCGCATTCGCCCAAGCTGGCGCGCATGCGCCCACCGGGCTTTATGCTGGACGATCGCTTCGATGTCTAGCGCCACGCTGCTCCTGGCCGCGCTGGCCCTGGTCGTCTGCGGCCTGGGCCTGCTGCTGCTCGCCAGCGCGCAGGCACGCGCGCGCCGCGAGCAGTCGCAGGCTTTCCTGCAGGCGCAGACCGAGCAGGTGCGGCTGCGCTATGCGCAGACCCCCGATCCCACGCTGCAGCTGCCCGCGCGCGACCTGCGCCGATACTGGGACGACTTCCTGCGCCGCGCCGACCTGGCGCCGACCCGGCGCAACGCCATCGTCTGGGGGGCGCCGGTGGTGCTGTTCACGCTGCTCGGTGCGCTGCTGGGGCAATGGCTGGGCGCGGTGGCGGCCTGCATCGTCGCGCTTGCAGTCACGGGCTGCCTGCTGTGGAACCGCGTGCGCCGGCTGCACAAGAAGCTGCTGTCGCAGCTGCCCGGCTTTCTCGATGGCGTGGTGCGGCTGATGACCATCGGCAGCAGCGTGCCCGCCGCCTTCCAGAACTCGATCGCCAATACCGAGGCGCCGCTGCGGCAATGCCTGGTGCAGGCCGTGCACCTGCAGCGCGCCGGCAAGGAGCTGGACCAGGCGGTGCTGCAGGTGGGGCGCGCCTACAAGGTCGAGGAATTGATGCTGGTGGCCTCCGTACTGCGCCTGTCGGTGCGCTACGGCGGGCGCGCCGATGTGGTGATGGAGCGCACCGCCGCCTTTATGCGCGACCGCGAACAGGCGCAGCGCGAGCTGATGGCGCTGTCGGCCGAGACCCGGTTGTCGGCGTGGATCCTGGGGCTGCTGCCGCTGGTGGTGGCCGGCGGCCTGTTCATGCTGAACGCGGGCTACATCATGATGATGTGGAAGGACCCGACGGGCAAGACCATGCTGCTGTCGGCGCTGGCGCTGGAAGTCGCGGGCGCGTTGATGCTGTACCGGCTGGCCAGGTCGATCTGAGCCGCAGGGAAGAACACACATGGACCGCCTGACGCTGATCTCGCTGAGCCTGTTCGCCGCCGCGTGCGGCGTGGCCGTGCTGACGCTGCCGCTGTTGCGCGACTGGCGCCAGCGCCGGCTGGCGGCGCGCACCATCGATAGTGCGCTGGCGCGGCAGCGGGCAGCGGAGGCCGCCCAGGCCGCGCCAGCCGCTGCGGCGACGGCATCCGCCGCTGCCGGCGCGCAGGCAGCGGCAAGGGCCGCTGGAGCCGGTGCGCCGCAAGGCAGGCCTGGTGCGGCCCACGCCATCGGCGCCCAGGTCGGCGCGCGGGTGGGAGAGCGCATGGGCGCCCACTGGCTGGAATCGCGCCTGGGCCGTGCGGTGGTCACACCCGAGGACCAGCAACTGCTGGAGCAGTGCGGCTGGTACGGGCCACAGGCGCGCATGTTGTTTGGCGTGCTGCGGCTGGCGCTGCCACTCGCGCTGGCGCTGGCGGCCATGCTGTGGCAGGTGCGTGTGGGCGCGTTCCCGGCCATGGCGTGGGGCTTCGCCACGTTCGCGCTGGCTTACCTGGCGCCCAAGTTCTGGCTGCGCCGCCGCGCCGCGGCCCGGTTGCGCATGGTCGACGACGAGTTGCCGGTGCTGATCGACATGCTGCGCCTGCTGCAGGGCGTGGGCCTGTCGATCGACCAGAGCCTGCAGGTGATCGTGGCCGAGTTCGGCGGCATGCTGCATGTGTTGGGGCCGGAGTTGGCGCGCGCCAACCAGCAGTTCGCCTCGGGCCGCTCGCGCGAGCAGACGCTGCTGCGCATCGGCCGGCTGTTCGACAGCGAGGACCTGAAGAGCCTGATCATGCTGCTGACGCAGGTCGACCGGCATGGCGGCGCGGTGCAGGAGCCGCTGCGCCAGTTCGGGCTGCGCATGCAGGAGGCGCGCAAGGCGCGCATGAAGGACGAGATCGGCCGGCTGACAGTCAAGATGACCGCGGTGATGGTGGTGAGCCTGCTGCCGGTGCTGCTGATCCTCACGGCGGGCCCCGGCTTTCTCGGGGTGATCCGGATGCTTGCACAGATGGGAGGGACGCGATGACGCGCTCAGTCGGCCCGGCGCAGCGCCGGATATCGAAGTTGGCGGCGTGCCTGCTGCTGGCAGTGCTGTCCGGCTGCGCCGCCAACGACAACGGCGCCGCGGTGATGCAGCAGCAGGCCGAGGCGCAAGTCGAGTTGGCGAAGATGCGCGACAAGACCGCGCGCGCCGAGTACAGCGAACAGGCGGTCTACCTGGGCCTGATCCGCAAGATGCAGCAGGACGGGCTTTACTTTGCCTCGCTGGCGCATATCGAGGTCTACCTGAAGCGCTTCGGCACCGGCCCCGAAATCCAGGCCATGCGCGCCGATGCATTGCGCGAGACCGGGCAGGACAAGGCTGCCGTCGAAGCCTACCGGCAGCTGGCAGCCACCTCGCAAGGCGCGCAGGCCGCGCATGCGCACCACGGGCTTGGCCTGCTGGCGGGGCGCCAGGACGACTTTGCGCTCGCCATCACCGAGTTGCGCCAGGCCGGCGCGCTCGATCCGGTCAACCCGCGCATCGCCAGCGACCTCGGCTACGCACTGATGCGCGCCGGCGCGCTGCAGGACGCGCGCGTGCCGGTGATGCAGGCGCTGGAACTGGACGCGCGCAACCCGCGCGTGATCAGCAACGCCGTGGTCTGGCTGATGGCCGACGGCAAGCGGGCGCAGGCCAACGCCATGATGCAGAAGGCCGCGCTGCCCGAGGCCACGCGCAGCGCCATCCGCAAGGAAGCCGACCGCATCGCGCGCGCCGCGGCGGCGCGCGATCGGGCTGCGGCGCGGCCGCAGGCCAAATCCGCCATGCCGGCCACCGCCGTGGCGGCCGTGGCCAGGCCACTGACCGTTGTCGCACAAGAGGGCGCCACACCATGAACGCCATGATCCACTCCGCGATTTGCAGGCCCGCCATCTGCGCCGCGCTCTGCATGCTGCTGCAACCCCCCGCCGCGCAGGCACAGGCCGGCACCACGCAGGCCGATGCTGCCACCGCTGCCGCCATGCCGGCAGGGCAGCCCGCGCAGCGCGAAATCGGCGCCGACACGCGCGCCATCCTCGCGATCCAGCGCGAAGGTACGCAGGCCGGCCCCATGCTGCCGATGCACGGCGAGCAGGCGGCGCTGGGCTATGAGCGCTACCTGAACAGTTTCCGCTTCGCGTTGCCGGAGTTCTACACGGGCCAGGCCAACGCCAGCACCACGCGCTCCGGCTCGGCCGGGCTGATGCTGAACGGCAAATGACATTGCGCAAGCCGCGGCTGCGCCGTCCGCGCGGCGCCATCAGCGTGATGGCGGCGCTGCTGATCGCCACGGTGGCGATCGCCGCGCTGGTGTCCATCGACGTGGGGCACGTGTTCATGCGCCAGCGCCAGTTGCAGAACATGGCGGACCTGGCGGCCATGTCCGCGGCACAACAACTCAAGCGGGCGGGCAGCCCGGCGCAGCTCAACGAGGCGGTGCTCGGCACCGTCAGCAACATCGGCGCGAGCAATGGTTATCCGTCCGGCATCGGCATGGGATGCCAGGACGCCGCCGCGGGCAATGCGGACACGATGACGGCGTGCCTGGGCGTTTGGGATCCGTCGTCCGGCGGTCCGCGCCACTTCAGCGCCGCCTACGACGCGACCACGGTCTCGCCCAATGCCGTGCGCGTGCAGGCCACACAGACGGTGCCGATCCTGTTCGCGATCAACGGCGGCAGCGGCCGGCAGCTGCATGCCGAGGCGATTGCCAGCGGCAGCCCGCCGGTGGCGGCGTTTTCGCTGGGTACCGGGCTGCTCGATGTCAACTCCGCCAACGGGCTGCTGAGCGTGCTGCTGGGCAGCTCGGTGCAGCTGTCGGCGATGGACTGGCAGGGGCTGGTCAATGCGACGGTGACGCTGGACCAGTTGCGGCTCGAAGCCCATGCCGGGACGGTGGACGAGCTGCTGAGGACTACGTTGAGCCTGCGCGACTTCTACGCGCTGGTGCTCGGCGCGGCGCAGCGGGATGCCTTGCTGACCACTGCGCTGGGCAGCCCGCCGACGACGCTCGGCGCGGGCGGTGTGGGGGCGGCGGTGTCGCTGGGGGAGCTGCTTGAGCTGGGGGTGCTGGCGCCCGCGGCGTCGTCGGCGGCGGAGGTGGGGCTTAGCGTGGCGCAGTTGCTGGTGGCTGGAGCGCAGGTGGCGCGAGGCGATACGGCGGTGGCGCTGCCGATGAATGTGCCATTGCCGGCAGGGCTGGGCGGGCTGAGCGCCAGCCTGCGCGTGATCCAGCCGCCGGTGATGGCGGTCGGCCCGGCGCGCAAGCTGACCGACAACCCGGCAACATGGCAGACCTCGGCGCACGCCGCGCAGGTAGAGGTTGCGCTGGCTGCCACGGCATCGAGCGGTCCGCTCAGCGGCTTGCTTGGTGTTCAACTGAACGTGCCACTGCACATTGCCGTCGCCGCAGCCGAGGCCGACCTGACCGGTCTGCAGTGCGCCGCGGCGCCTGCCGACCGTCGTGCCACGGTGCATGTGGCACCCAGCCTGGTGACCGCCTGCCTGACGAACCAATGCGCGGGCGGCAAGGTGAAGATCGGCACGGCGTCGGCGCTCTTGTATCCGCTGATCGATCTCCTGGTCGTCGATGACCCGAAGCAGCGCAGTACAGCGGGTACCGATGTCACCCTCGCTCCGGGCGGCCATGCCCAGGTGGGGACCACCAATCCCATCGGAGGCGTTTTTTCGCAATTGATGGCCTTGCAGGTCCAGCCTGAAGTGGGGGGCGTGCCGATCCCGCTTGCCTTGAATCTGGGTAGCTTGCTGGTGCCGCTTGGCAACGCACTCGATGCAATCCTCCCGGCCGTGCTCGCTCAGGCCGGCATCCAGCTCGGCACGGCGGATCTCTGGGTCCACAGCATCGACTGCAACAACGCCGAACTGGTGTACTGAGCCATGGAAGCGCCAAACCGCCTGATGGCAGACAACGTATGAAGACAGACCGCTGGGCCTACGAAAACCTTGAAGTCTATGTATGGGAAGGCAAGTACGAGATTGCCGACCGCGTCACGCGCTTCCTGTCGCCGCTGGGCGTGGACGTGATCCGCGCCGGCGCGCTCGAAGCCCTGCCCGCCGAGCCGCGCATCAAGCCCTGCATCGCGGTGATCAGCGTGTCGGTGATCGGCGCCGCGCGCTTTACGCTGGACTGGGAGGCCGCGCACGGCATGCCGGTGATCTGGGTGGCCGCGCCGGGGCGCGAGACCGAGCCCGGCCGCTTCCCGCCGGAGTACGCGCATATCCTCGCCGACGATTTCACCGGCGCGGACCTGCGCAACCAGATCGGCAAGCTGCTGCCGCAGCTGCTGGCCGCTGAGGCGCCCGATGAGCGCCAGGCCGACCTGGTGGCCGGCTCGTCTGCAATGCGCCAGCTGCTGCAGCATGTGGATACGTTTGCGGACTTCGGCAGCAATGTGATGCTGTACGGCGAGACCGGCGCGGGCAAGGAGCGCATCGCGCGCCTGTTCCACGACCGTAACAGCACCTACGGCAAGGGGCCGTTCGTCGCGGTCAACTGCGGCGCGATCCCGGACGGGCTGTTCGAGTCGCAGTTCTTCGGCCATGCCAAGGGTGCGTTCACCGGCGCATCCTTTGCGCACCGCGGCTACTTCGAGCAGGCCAACGGCGGCACGCTGTTCCTGGATGAGATCGGCGACCTGCCGCTGTTCCAGCAGGTCAAGCTGCTGCGCGTGCTGGAAGAGAACGCGATCACGCGGCTGGGCTCGACCATGGCGGTCAAGCTGGATTTCCGGCTGGTGGCCGCGACCAACAAGGATCTGCGCGACGCCGTGCGGCAGGGGCGCTTCCGCGCCGACCTGTATTTCCGGCTGGCGGTGATCGAGATGCGCATCCCCAGCCTGGAGGAGCGCGGCGCGGCCGACAAGGTGGCGCTGTTGCAATCCTTCCTGCGCCATATGCTGGGACCATCCGGCTTCGATGCGCTGCCGCCGATGCCGGACTGGCTCAAGGGCGCGGTGGGCACGGCCTACTTTGCCGGCAATGTGCGCGAGCTGCGCAACCTGGCCGAGCGCGTGGGCATCACCGTGCAGCAGACCGGGCACTGGGACGAGGAGCGCATCCGGCCGCTGTTCCGCGCGCTGCATCCGGGCGCGTTCGATGGCGGCGAGCGCAACGACCTGCGCGGCGACATGGAAGAACGCCGCCGCATCCTGGCCGCACTCGATGCCAATGGCTGGCGGCGGCAGGACACGGCGGCAAGCCTGGGCATCAGCCGCAAGGTGCTGTGGGAAAAGATGCGCAAGTACCAGATCGCCGACAGCGAGGCCGAACCGGTGTGAGCCTGCCCGGCGCCCTTGTCAGGGCAGGCGGATTTCCTTCACGTCGAAGTGCGATTCGCCGATCAGCTCCTTGTCGTACTCGCCGACCAGCTCCACCGTGGTCTGGGCGTCCACGGGCTTCTGCGCGGGCCACAGCTTCGACTTGATCTTGACCTTCATCTGGCCCGTGCCGTCCGAGAACAGGTAGCGCTCGTCGCCGACGCTGCTGACGATCTTGCCGCGCAGCACGGCATTCTGGTCGTCCTTGCCGTCGGCCTGCAGCGCCTTGACCGTCATCACGGGGATGGCTGAGGGGCCGGTGTACTGGGCGCTGGCGCCGGCGGCGGCGAGGCCAAGGGCGAGGGCCAGGGCGGTGGCGGTCAGGATGGGTTTCATGTGCGTTCTCCGTTGAGGTTGGGATCAAGGGGGCGATACCATGCATGATGCGCGCGCTCGGCTGAACCGTTGCTGAACGCGATCAAACACTGACTGCAGCGCGCAACGCTTTATGATGCGAGCTTCGCGCTCACCATAACCCGGTTCCCAGATTGCGTTTCCTTCACACCGCCGACTGGCATCTCGGCCGCCTCTTCCATGCCCGCAGCCTGCTGGAAGACCAGGCCCATATCCTCGACCAGTTTGTCGAACTGGTCCGCACAGAGCGTCCCGACGCCGTGCTGATCGCCGGCGACGTCTATGACCGCGCCGTGCCGCCGCCCGAGGCCGTAGCGCTGCTCGACGACGTACTCGGCCGCATCGTCATCGATGCCGGGGTGCCGGTGGTGATGATCGCCGGCAACCACGACAGCGCGCAGCGGCTCGAGTTCGGCGCGCGCCTGATGCGCGCGCAGGGCCTGCACGTGGCCGGCCGCACGCTGGCCGAGGCGGCCTGCGTGACGTTGCACGACGCGCATGGCGAAGTGCGTGTCTACGCCTTGCCCTACGCCGAGCCGGCGGTGGTGCGCGACGCGATGGGCACCGACCTGCCTTCGCATGAAGCGGCGCTGCGCGCGCAGCTCGACGCCATCCGGGCGGTGCATCCGCCGGGCGTGCGCGCGGTGGTGGTGGGTCATGCCTTCGTGGTGGGCGGTGCGGCCAGCGAATCGGAGCGCCCGCTCTCAGTCGGCGGCAGCGGCGCGGTGGCCGCGGACCTGTTCTCCGGGTTCGAACTGGTGGCGCTGGGCCACCTGCACCGGCCGCAGACCCTGGGCGGCGGGCGCATTCACTATGCGGGCTCGTTGCTGAAGTACTCGCTGTCCGAATGCGCGCATGACAAGTCGGTGTCGCGCGTCGAGCTTGGCGCGGATGGCGCCGTGACCATCACGGCGGTGCCGCTGCAGCCGCTGCGCGACGTGCGTGTTGTCGAAGGCGAGCTGGCGGCGCTGCTGGCGGCAGGCGCAGCCGATCCGCAGCGTGACGACTATATCCACGCGCGGCTGAGCGATACCGGCGCGCTGCTGGACCCGATGGCGAAGCTGCGGCAGGTCTATCCCAACGCGCTCGCCATCGAGCGCACGGTGCTGGCGCGCAGCGGCACGGCGGAAGCCGGGCGCAAGCTGCGGCAACTCGGCACCGGCGAACTGTTCGCCAGCTTCTTCCGCGAGGTGGCGGATGCCGAACTGGAGCCGGGCCAGCGCGAGGTGCTCGACCAGGTGCTGGCCTGCATGGCCGCCGCGGAACGGGAGTCGGCATGAGACCGCTGCATCTGATCCTGCAGGCCTTCGGGCCGTTTGCCGCGACCGAGCAGGTTGACTTCACCCGGCTGGGCGACCAGGCCTTCTTCCTGATCCACGGCCCCACCGGCGCCGGCAAGACCACGTTGCTCGATGCCATCTGCTTTGCGCTGTACGGCGATACCTCCGGCGGCGAACGCAGTGCGCAGGCCATGCGCAGCGCCAATGCTGCGCCAGGGCTGCGCACCGAGGTCACGCTGGAGTTTAGCCTCGGCGCGCAGCGCTGGCGCGTGGTCCGTTCGCCCGCGCAGGACCGGCCCAAGCAGCGCGGCGAAGGCTGGGTGACCGAGGCCGCCAAGGCACAGCTGGACCTGCATGACGGCAACGGCTGGGTCAGCAAGGCCAGCCAGCCGGGCAAGGTCAGCGACGCGATCCGCGACCTGCTGGGCTTCGACAGTGCCCAGTTCCGGCAGGTGATCGTGCTGCCGCAAGGGCGTTTCCGTGAACTGCTGACGGCCAGCTCGCAGGCACGGCAGGCCATCCTTGAGCGGCTGTTCCGCACCGAGTTGTATCGCCGCGTAGAAGAGTTGCTGAAGGCGCAAGCCGCCGAGATCCGCCGCGATGCCGAGCGCATCGGCATCCAGCGCGAGGAAGCGCTGCGGCAGGCCGGCGTGGAATCCGCGCAGGCGCTGACCGATGGCATTGCCGCGCTGCAGGCGGAACTGCTGGCGCTGCACGAGCAGGAGCAGGGCGCGCGCACTGCGCTGGCCGCCGCGCAGACGACGCTGGGCGCCGCCGAGCAGGTGGCGGCACGCCTGCAGGAGCGCCAGCAGGCGCAGGCCGCGCACGCGGCGCTGCTGGCACGCCAGCCGTCGATCGAAGACGAGCGCGCACGCCTGCATGGCGCCCAACGCGCCGCGCGCGTCAGGCCGGCGCTGCAACAATGGCAGACGGCGCAGCGTGACCAGGCGGCGGCCGGCGCAGCGCTGGCACAGGCCGGCGAGCAGGCTGCCCGTACCGCGCAACAGGCGGAACAGGCCGCAGCCGCGTTGCAAGCGGAAACGGCACGTGCCGACGAACGCCAGGCCGCGCAGCGGCACGTCTCGCAACTGGAAGCCATGCTGCCGCGCGCGCAGCAGCTCGGCGCCTTGCGGACCGCATTGCAGGCCGCCGAAGGCAAACAGGCCGCCACGGCCACGGCGCGCGAACGCGCAACGGCCCAGCTTGCCGCACGCCAGGCCGACGCCGTCGCCGCCGAGTCCGCGCTCGCCCAGGCGCAGCTTGCCGCCGCGCAGGCGCAGGCGACGCAGCTCCAGCTGGCCGCGCTGCAGGAGCGGGCGCGGCAGTACAGCCGTCACGCGCAGGCCGCAGCGGTGCTCACCGCCGCCATGAACCAGGCGGCCGATATCGAAGCGGCGGCGCAGCAGGCGCTGCGCGCCCGCGACCGCAGCCGCGCCACGCTGGCGGAAGCGGAGTCCCTGTGGCGCGCCGGACAGGCCGCGCGCCTCGCCACGAGCCTGGCGTCGGGCGATGCCTGCCCGGTATGCGGCAGCACCGCGCATCCGACGCCGGCGCAACACGTGGCTGCGCCGCTATCGGACGAAGCGCTGGAACAGGCCCGCCAGGCCGCGCTGGAAGCCGAGTCCCAGGCGGTGCGCAGCGCCGGCCAGCATCAGGCCGCGCAGGCAGCCATCGCGCAGGCGCGCGAGCGGCTGGACGAGATTGCGCAGGCATTGGGCGATGCGTCCGAGGAGGCCGCGCGCCAACTGAAGATGGACGTCGCTGCCCTGGAGGCCGCACTGGCCGAAGGCAAACAGGCGGCGGCAAGCGTGGCGCAACGCGAAGCGGCCATCGTCGCCACCCGCAGCGCACGCGATGCCGCGGAGGCCGCCAGCCGCGATGCCGCCGCGGCAGCCGAAGCCGCTGCCCAGGCGCTGGCCCGCTGCCAGGGCGAATGGCAGGCAGCCAGCGCACAAGTTCCGGAAGATTCGCGCGACCCGGCGGCGCTCGCCGAAGCTTTGCGCCAGGCGCAGGCCACGCAGGCCACGCTGGAACGCGCGCTGTCCGCCGCGCAGGCGGCCGAGCGCCAGGCCGCCGCCGATGCCGCGGGTGCGAAGGCCGCGCTGGCGTCGGCCGGTCAGGCGCAGTCGCAGGCCGCGACCCGGCTCGCCGATGCCGACAGCGCGCTGGCGCAAGCTCTGGCACAGGAAGGCTTCGCCGACGTGCCGGCGCATGCCGCCGCCAGCCTGCCAGACGATACGATGCAGGCGATCGACGCCACGCTGCGGGCCTTCGACGCCCAGCTTGCCGCCGCCACGGACCGGCGCGAGCGTGCCGAGGCCGCGGCGCAATCGCTCGATGCGCCGGACCTCGATGCTCTGCGTGAGGCGAGGGAGGCCGCAGCCGCGGCGGTGGAAGCGCTGGTGCGCCAGCAGGCCGACCGCGGCCGTTCGCGCGATGCCCTGCAGCAATGCCACCAGCGCCTGCAGCAGCTCGATGCGCAAGGGCGCGACATCGAGGCCCGCTTCGCCGTGCTCGGCCGGCTGGCCGAAGTCGCCAACGGCAACAACCCGCGCCGCATGACGTTCCAGCGCTTCGTGCTGGCCACACTGCTCGACGAGGTGCTCGAAGCCGCGTCAGCGCGGCTGCTGGCGATGAGCCGCGGCCGCTATGTGCTGCAGCGCGTGCGCGAACAGGGCGACCAGCGCAGCGCCGGCGGGCTCGATATCGAAGTGTTCGACTACGACACCGGCGCGGCGCGCCCGGCCAACACGCTGTCGGGCGGCGAGGGCTTTCTCGCTTCGCTGTCGCTGGCGCTGGGGCTGGCCGACGTGGTGCAGTCGCGTGCGGGCGGGATCCAGCTCGATACGTTGTTCGTGGATGAGGGCTTCGGCACGCTTGATCCGGAGAGCCTGGACTTTGCGATCCGGACGTTGCTGGACTTGCAGCAGGCGGGACGCCTGGTGGGGATCATTTCGCACGTGACGGAGCTGCGCGAGCGCATTGACGTGCGGCTGGAAGTGAGGCCGGGTGTGGGGGGAAGCCGCGCAGTGCTCACTGGCGTGGCTGCGACGGCGATCGAAAGCTGATGCCTTAGCGGAGACGGGGTGTTTGCTCCCCTACCCAGGAACCTCCACTAACCCATTGATTTTATTAGGGCTGATTTTGGAGCCTTGCTACAGCGGTTGTGGAGCGAAGGCCTCCTGGTTCCTGGGGCAAGCCGGCACGGCGAGCGTGCATAGGACTCTCCCGCTTGCGGGAGAGTTTCCCGCAAGCGCTACCAGCCGACTTGTGCCCAGTAACCGGTACTACAGTGAAGAACGATCGGTGTAGGTGCGCAGCGTGGCCGCGTCCCCTCTGGTGCCCCTGAGTGCCCGTGGGAGAGTCTGGCTCCGGCAGGCGACATTGGGCTTGATTGGCGAGCGTTGTCGGCTTCCCGCTGGGTAGGTTTGTTCCCCTTGATGCCTGCCGGGCGCGCTGGTGCCGGTCCTTCCCATGACAGGAGGGCCAACGATGAAGACACTACCGGTGTTGGATGAGCGCGCTACGGGCATCGACGTAGGCAGCGCGCGGCTGCACGTCTCCATTGGCGGGGACACGCCGCGCGTCTTCGGCACGATGACGCACGAGATTTCGGAGCTGGTCGGCTGGCTGCAGGCGCAAGGGGTACGTTCGGTGGCGTTGGAGGCGACCGGCGTCTACTGGCTGTACCTCTACGGGGCGCTGGAAGCCGCCGGCATCGCGGTGCTGGTGGTCAATGGCCGGCAGGTGCGCAACCTGCCGGGACGCAAGACCGACATGGCCGACTGCCAGTGGCTGGCCACGCTGCATGCGCATGGCCTGCTGCATTCGGGGTTCGTGCCGCCCGCGCCGATCCGGCGCCTGCAGGACTACCTGCGTCTGCGCCAGGACCACATCACCATGGCCGCCAGCCATGTGCAGCATATGCAAAAGGCGCTGGAACGCATGAACGTCAAGTTCCAGACGGTGATCAGCGACCTGACCGGCGCGAGCGGCCTGAAGGTCATCCAGTCCATCCTGGACGGTCACCGCGATCCGGCGCACCTGCTGACGCTATGCGATGCACAAATCCGCAAACACAAGGGCGATCGCGTCAAGGAGTCGCTGCGTGGCATCTGGCGGGAGGAACATCTGTTTGCCTTGCGCCAGGCCTTTGACGGTTGGCAGTTCTACCAACGCCAGATCGCCGACTGCGACCGTGCCATCGAGGGCGTGCTACGCGAGCTCGGCGGTCCGCCCCGGGGCGCCAACTCCGACTCGCCGGCCAAGCCGGGCGGACCACATACGCCCAAGATCGACGGCCTGCACCGCATGCTGCTGCAACTATGCGGCGGCTGCGATCCCACCCGCTTGCCCGGCATGGCCGACTACTCCCTGCTGCTGGTGCTCGGCGAAGTCGGCACCGACTTGACCCGGTGGCCCAGCGAAAAGCACTTCACCGCGTGGACCGGGCTCGCTCCCGGCGCGCACCAGAGCGGCAAACGCCACGGCCAGCAATCCCGCCACCGCAACCGCACCGGGCAACTGTTCTGCCAAATGGCGCGCAGCCTCGCCAACAGCGTCGACAAGGGCCTGGGTGGCTTCTACCGACGCTTGCGCGCCCGCCGCGGCGGCCTGATCGCCAACAAAGCGCTCGCGCGCAAGCTAGCCGCGCTGTTCTGGCAGGTGATGGTCAAAGGGGCCGACTATGTCGAGCACGGCCTACGCCAATACCAGGCCCGTGCCGCACAGTCCGAGCAACACACGCTACGCAAGCTCGCTCAGAAACATGGACTTGATCTCGTGCCAGCAAAAACAATGGGTTAGCAACGGTTACTGGGTAGGGGCCGGGGGAGAGGCAGGCGCCAACTCCCCCGCGCCAACGCCAATCACACCACAAACACCTGCCGGCAACGAATCGCCATCACCTGCGCTTCAAACGCCCGCGCTGCCGCGCGAGCCAGCCGCGCACGGCGCGACAGGGACGGCATCAGTTGCTGTGTGTCCTGCGTCGCGTTCAGGATCTGTTAATCCTTCTGCTGACCCAGTCCCCACGCCTGCTGCGTGACATGCAGGATGCGCTCAAGGGCTACGGCATGATGCGTGGACAAAGAGGGGACGTTGGCGGTTGCCATGGCGGGCTCCTCGTTCTTGTCTTGTGCTCTCTTGTGTTTCGCGTTGCGGCAGCGCGCTCAGCCGGGTGGTCCGGTGGCTGCTAGGCGATGCTGCCTTGCTTTGATTCAACGATAGACCGCGCGGTCCCGCGCCCATATCGAGTGCGAGCCGATTGTCCTGTCGGCTCTGTCCTACACGGGACGCTTGCATCACCCTGCGCGTTTATCGCCCACGGCGTGATCGCCGCCCCCCGCCCTCGCTTGACCCTCGCCTTTGCGCAGGTGTAACCTGTTCATTCTGCGAATTAAAGTTCGAATAGCGAACAACACGCGAATATCGAACTGGCGGCGAGCACAGCCGCTACAACATCAAGCAGACTGCTGGACCGTTCAACGGGCGGCGAACGCGACGCAAAAGCCGCGGGGCCGCGACGAACATCCTTCCGGCAGGTCTACCGGAGACAGCCTTTCATGCGCCGCGCCTTGCGGCCCGCTCCGATAGCCTGGCGGATCTTCCGACCTGGAACGCAAGTGATCAACAAGCTATACGACACGGTGGAAGCGGCGGTCGCCGGCATCCACGACGGCGCCACCATCCTGATCGGCGGCTTCGGTCTCGCAGGCATGCCCGCGGAACTGATCGACGCGCTGATCGAGCAAGGCGCGCGCGACCTGACCATCGTCAACAACAATGCCGGCAATGGCGACACCGGGCTGGCGGCGCTGCTCAAGACCAAGCGCGTACGCAAGATCGTGTGCTCGTTCCCGCGCCAGGCGGATTCCTACGTCTTCGATTCGCTCTACCACGCGGGCGAGATCGAGCTGGAACTGGTGCCGCAGGGCAACCTGGCCGAGCGCATCCGCGCCGCCGGCGCCGGCATCGGCGGCTTCTTTACCCGCACCGCGTACGGCACGCCGCTGGCCGAAGGCAAGGAAACGCGCATCATCGACGGCCAGGGCTATGTCTTTGAAACGCCGATCCATGCCGACTTTGCGCTGATCAAGGCCGACACCGCCGACCGCTGGGGCAACCTCACCTATCGCAAGACCGCGCGCAACTTCGGCCCGATCATGGCGATGGCCGCCAAATGCGCCATCGTGCAGGTCAGCCGCGTGGTTGAGCTGGGCGAGATGGACCCCGAACACATCGTGACGCCGGGCCTGTTCGTCAAGCGCGTCGTCAAGGTCGCCAAGTCCGCATAAACGCGACAGGCAATAGGAGAACTAGCATGCAACGCCTGACCCGCGATCAGATGGCCGCCCGCGTGGCCAAAGACATTCCCGAGGGTGCCGTGGTCAACCTCGGCATCGGATTGCCGACGCTTGTCGGCAACCACCTGCCCGCAGACAAGGAAATCCTGCTGCACAGCGAGAACGGCCTGCTCGGCATGGGCCCCGCGCCCGCCCCGGGCGAAGAAGACGGCGACCTGATCAACGCCGGCAAGCAGCCCGTGACGATCAAGGCAGGTGGCTCGTACTTCCATCACGCCGACTCGTTCGCGATGATGCGCGGCGGCCACCTCGACTTCTGCGTGCTGGGCGCGTTCCAGGTGTCGGAGAAGGGCGACCTGGCCAACTGGCACACCGGCGCACCCGGCTCCATCCCCGCCGTGGGCGGCGCGATGGACCTGGCGATCGGCGCCAAGCAGGTGTTCGTGATGATGGAACACCAGACCAAGCAGGGCGAGAGCAAGATCGTGCCGCAGTGCACGTATCCGCTCACCGGCATCGGTTGCGTGACCCGCATCTACACTGATCTTGCTACGCTCGACGTGACCGCCGACGGGCTGGTTGCACGCGACCTGGTCGAAGGGCTGAGCTTTGACGAGCTGCAGCGCCTGACGGGCGTTCCGCTGAAGCAGGCCACCTAAGTACGCATTAGTGCCCGCACCGATACACACACCAAGACGAGAGAGACACACCATGACCGAAGCCTTTATCTGCGACGCCATCCGCACGCCCATCGGCCGCTACGGCGGCAGCCTGTCCGCGGTGCGCCCGGACGACCTCGGCGCGGTGCCGCTGAAGGCGCTGATGGCCCGTAACCCGAACCTGGACTGGTCGGCCGTCGAGGACGTGATCTACGGCAACGCCAACCAGGCCGGCGAAGACAACCGCAACGTGGCGCGCATGTCGCTGCTGCTGGCGGGCCTGCCGCAAAGCGTGCCGGGCGCCACCATCAACCGCCTGTGCGGCTCGGGCATGGACGCCACCGGCACCGCCGCGCGCGCCATCAAGTCGGGCGAAGCCAACCTGATGATCGCCGGCGGCGTGGAAAGCATGAGCCGCGCCCCGTTCGTGATGGGCAAGGCCACCAGCGCCTTCTCGCGCGATGCGCAGATCTTCGACACCACCATCGGCTGGCGCTTTATCAACCCGGCCATGCGCGCGGCCTACGGCGTGGACTCGATGCCCGAGACCGCCGAGAACGTCGCCACCGACTACAAGATCAGCCGCGAAGACCAGGACCTGATGGCGCTGCGCAGCCAGGAAAAGGCCTCGCGCGCGCAGGCCGACGGCACGCTGGCCCAGGAAATCACCCCGGTCACCATCGCCCAGAAGAAGGGCGACCCGATCGTGGTCGAGCGCGACGAGCACCCGCGCGCCACCAGCATGGAAGCGCTGGCCAAGCTGCGCGGCGTGGTCCGTCCTGACGGCACCGTGACCGCCGGCAATGCCTCGGGCGTGAACGATGGCGCCTGCGCGCTGCTGCTGGCCAGCGAAGCCGGCATCAAGCAACACGGCCTGACCCCGCGCGCCCGCATCGTCGGCATGGCCACCGCCGGTGTGGCGCCGCGCGTGATGGGCATCGGCCCGGCACCGGCGTCGCAGAAGCTGCTCAAGCAGCTTGGCATGACCATGGACCAGATCGACGTGATCGAGCTGAACGAGGCGTTCGCCGCGCAAGGCCTGGCCGTGCTGCGTGAACTGGGCGTGGCGGATGACGACAAGCGCGTCAATCCGAACGGCGGCGCGATCGCGCTGGGCCACCCGCTGGGCATGAGCGGCGCGCGCCTGGTGACCACCGCGATGTACCAGCTGCATCGCACCGGTGGGCGCTTTGCGCTGTGCACGATGTGCATTGGCGTGGGGCAGGGTATTGCGATGGTGATTGAGCGCGTTTGAGCGCAGACGCCTGTTTCAGGCTGAAGTAATGGCCGCCTGCGGGTTTGCTCCCCTCTCCCGCTTGCGGGAGAGTCCTATGCACGCTCGCCGTGCCGGCTTGCCCCAGGAACCAAGAGGCCTTCGCTCCACAACCGCTGTAGCAAGGCTCCAAAATCAGCCCTAATAAAATCAATGGGTTAGTGGAGGTTCCTGGGTAGGGGCAGGGGTGAGGGCAGGCACTGGCATACCGACACGCGGCACTTCGTCGACACGCCCGCCCTCACCCCAACCCTCTCCCGCAAGAGGGAGAGGGGGGCCCGCTTGCGTTAATTGGAAGGACCCCGCTCTGATTCGAGCGCCCCTTCAACCATCGTTTCTGCATTTGCATGTCCCGGCCGCGCCCTGCGTTGCCGGTAGTGGAGTCCAAGATGTCCCTTCCCGTAGCCACGCTCGTGACCGGCGCCAGTTCCGGTATCGGCCGCGCCATCTGTGAAATGCTGCTGGCCGATGGCGTGACCCAGGTCGTCAATGTCGATTACGCCGAACCGGCCTGGTCGCACCCGAACATGACCTTCTTCCAGGCCGACCTGACCGACGCCGAGGCGACCCGCGCCGTGGCGGAACAGGTGACCTCGCGCTTCGCGATCACGCGCCTGGTGAACAATGCCGGCGCCACCCGCCCCGGCACCGCCGACACCGCCACCGTCGCCGACCTGGACTACGTGACCGGCCTGCACCTGCAGGCCCCGCTGCTGCTCACCCAAGCCTGCCTGCCCGCAATGCGCGCCGCCGGCTTCGGCCGCATCGTCAACATGGCCTCGCGCGCCGCGCTTGGCAAGCCCGAGCGCGTGGTGTACTCGGCCACCAAGGCCGGCCTGATCGGCATGACCCGCACGCTGGCGATGGAACTCGGCGGCGACGGCGTGACCGTCAACGCCGTGGCCCCGGGCCCGATCGCCACCGAGCTGTTCCGCAAGAGCAACCCGGAAGGCGCCGAACAGACCAAGCGCATCCTCGCCAGCATCACCGTCAAGCGCATGGGCACCCCGGAAGACGTCGCGCGTGCCGCGCTGTTCTTCCTGTCGCCCGACAACGGCTTTGTCACCGGCCAGGTGCTGTATGTGTGCGGCGGCACCACGCTCGGTGTCGCGCCGGTATAAGTGCGCGCCTGCGCGAACCGGCATTCAAGCATTCAACAAGAAGAGACGTTAACCAAACGTCACGCATGGCGGCCCGTGGCCGGGCCGCCCACCGGATGCGCGCGTGTGCGCGGCATCCGTTCGGGAACGGCAATCACGCCTTTTCAGCACAACATCCCGCGCGGCCCCCAATCGTCGCCGGGACAGCCATACACCGGAGTAATACCGATGAGACTCGATTCCCAGACCTCCACCACCCGCCGCCGCCTGCTCGCCGCAGGCGTGGCGCTGGCCACCACCATCATCGGCTTTGCCGGCGCAGCCCACGCCCAGGGCGGCTACCCGACCAAGCCGATCACCATGATCGTGCCGTTCTCGGCCGGTGGCACCACCGACATCCTGGCCCGCATCGTTGGGCTGCAGCTGGGCAAGGCGCTCGGCCAGCCGGTCGTGATCGATAACCGTCCGGGCGCGGGCGGCAATATCGGCGCCTCGCTGGCGGCCAAGGCGCCTGGCGACGGCTACACGCTGTTCATGGGTACCATCGGCACGCACGCGATCAACCAGTCGCTGTACTCCAGGCTGCCGTACGATCCGGTCAAGGATTTCGCGCCGATCACCCGCGTGGCGATGGTGCCGAACCTGGTCGTGGTCAACCCCAAGGTGCCGGTCAACAACGTCAAGGAACTGATCGCCTACGTCAAGGCCAACCCGGACAAGCTGTCGTACGGCTCTTCGGGCAGCGGCTCGTCGATGCACCTGTCGGGTGAGCTGTTCAACTCGATGACCAGCCTGCATATCCAGCACATCCCGTACAAGGGCAGCGCGCCTGCGGTGAACGACCTGCTGGGCAACCAGATCGGCCTGATGTTCGACAACATGCCGTCGTCGTACCCGCACGTGAAGGCGGGCAAGCTGCGCGCCATCGCCGTGACCTCGGCCAAGCGCTCGCCGGCCCTGCCCAACGTGCCGACCGTGGCTGAATCGGGTGTGCCGGGCTACGAAGCCACCTCGTGGTTCGCGCTGTACGCCACCGGCGGCACGCCGCAACCGATCGTCGATCGCCTGAACGCCGAAGTGGTGAAGATCCTCGCCATGCCGGAAGTGAAGAAGCAGATGGCCGACCAGGGCGCCGAGCCCAACCCCGAAAAGCCGGCACAGCTGGCTGCGTTCATGAAGTCGGAAACGGCCAAGTGGGCGAAGGTGGTGAAGGCTTCGGGCGCTACGGTGGACTGATCATCGCAGTCGCTTGATAGCAAAAGGCCGGCACCTCTGGGGCCGGCCTTTTGTTTGGGGTGCTGGCGGAAGCTATCGCCGCGCGAGCCGCAGCATCCCGCTAATCACTTCCAAGCTGCAGCTTGCTCGCCTGCCGCTTCTCGATTGCAGCCTTCAGCAATGCCGCGCTCCGGTAAATGCCATGCGCGAACTTGCCATAAGGCAGCGTCGCGAACAACGCCATCACCACACCGAGGTGGATGGCCAGCAATAGCGGCATCGCAGCCGTCTCGCGCACGGCCAGCAGGGCCAGGCCGGTGGCGCTGGTCAGCAGCAGCAGTGCAATAAACCCGCGATCCATTGGCCGCTGCCGCGCATCCCCATGCATCGGGTGCCGCCGGAGGTTCAGCCACAGCAATCCGGCCGGCCCCACCAACAGCCCGGCGCCGCCGGCCATTCCCAGCAGTACCGGCAAACTCATGACCGGATACGGCGCATGCCAGCCCAGCAGGTAGTGATAGCCGGTGGCGACAACCGTCGACGCAAAACACAGCATGAAGCCGTAGAAGGTGAAGTGGTGGAAGCGCCGCCGTGCCAGCGTAAAGCGATCGCTGGCCTCATTGCACCCGTCGCCATGGCCGCCGTCGAGGTAAGTCAGGGCCAGCACGTTCCTGGCCGCTTCGGCCGCGGCTGGCGCTGAAGCCTTGCCGGGCGAGACATCGCGCCAGAACCTGCGCACGCCAAGGCCGAGCGCGAGCACCGCAAAGCCGAACACAGCGCCGAAGATTGCCGCCAGCGTGTTGTGCGGGAACACCGCGTAGAAATTCCCGCCCGCGTGTGCGCGCCACAGGCCGTTACCAAGGATGACGGCAAGCACCAGGAACAACGCCAGCCCCGCTGCCAGCGCCATCGATACGGTCACGCCGTTGCGCTGGTACAGCTTGCCCAGTGGCGCGGGCCATGCGTATTCGCTGTAGGTTTCGAGCCGCACCCGCGCCATCGCCTGCGGCACGTTGACACCGAAGTCGTGCGGCGGCGCGTACTGGCAGGCGTGGTAGCAGGCGCCGCAGTTGTGGCACAGGTTGGCCAGGTAGTTGACGTCGGCCTTGCCGAATTCCAGCCGGCGTGTCATCGCGGGGAACACCGCGCAGAAGCCTTCGCAGTAGCGGCAGGCATTGCAGATCTGCATTTGCCGGGCGACTTCGGCCTCGTTGTCGGTCAGCGGCAGCACGCGGATGACGCGGGCGTGGGGCGCGGCTTGCGCCGTGTCCTCGCCGGCAAGTTGCGCGGCCTCGCGCGCCAGGGCTTCAAGCTTCTGCATGGACCGCTCCCGTGTTGATGCCCGCGGCCAGCGCAGCCTGCGTGCCGGCGATGCGCCCGAAGGCCGTGCCGATCGACATGCCGACGCCGGCCGTGTATCCCTTGCCGAGCACGTTGCCCGCCATCATTTCTCCTGCCACGAACAGATTCCCGCTTGGCTTGCCGCCAAAGTGCACCTGGGCCTTGTCGTTGACCTTGAGCCCCAGGTAAGTGAAGGTGATGCCCGGACGCAGCGCGTAGCCGTAGAACGGCGCCTGGTCCAGCGGCCGCGCCCAATGCGTCTTGGCCGGTGCCAGGCCTTCGGTATGGCAGTCGTCCAGCGCGGTATGGTCGAAGCTGCCGACGCGGCATGCGGCGTTGTAGTCCTGCACCGTTTGCACGAAGGCCGCTTCCGGCAGCCCCAGCTTGCGCGCGAGTTCCTGCAGCGTGTCGGCCTTCTCGCCGGGAAACACCGGCGGCATGAAGCGGCCGATGGCCTGGCTGTCGATGATCGAGTAGCCGATCTGCCCGGGCTGCTGCGCTACCAGCCGTCCCCAGATCGCGTAGCGCTTGGGCCAGAAGTCCTCGCCCTCGTCATAGAAGCGCTCGGCGTCGCGGTTGACCACGATGCCGAGCGACACGCAGTCGATGCGCGTACAGATGCCGCCGTCATAGAGCGGCGCACGCGCGTCGATGGCGACGCAGTGCGATTGCGACGGGTCGCCGATGGCATCGGCACCGGCGTCGATCATGTGCCGCAGCAGCACGCCCTGGTTGAAGCGCGTGCCGCGGATCAGGAAGTTATCGGCGGGCCATTCGCCGCGTTCGTTCTGGCCCCAGGCCTTGCGCAGCCATTCGCGGTTGGATTCGAAACCGCCGGCGGCCAGCACACAGGTGCGCGCCGTGAAGCGCTGGCTGCCGCTGCGCGCGGCGACGAAGCGGTCGCCGTCCAGTTCGATCGCGTCGACCGGTGTTTCATAGCGTACCTGCACGCCCATGGACTCGGCGCTGCGGTAATACGCATTGACCAGCGCCTTGCCGCCGCCCATGAAGAAGGCATTGGTGCGCGCCACGTGCAGCGCGCCCGACAGCGGCGGCTGGAAGCGCACACCGTGCCGGCGCATCCACGGCCGGCAGTTCGAGGACGCGCGGATCACCAGCCGCGCCAGGTGCTCGTCGGTGATGCCGCTGGTGACCTTGAGCAGGTCCTGCCAGTACTCTTCTTCGGGATAGGCATCCACCAGCACATCCTGCGGCGCGTCGTGCATGCAGCGCAGGTTGCGCGTGTGTTGCGAGTTGCCGCCGCGCCAGGCGCGCGGCGCGGCCTCGAGCAGCAGCACCGAGGCCCCGGCTTCGCGCGCCATCAGCGCCGCGCACAGGGCCGCGTTGCCGCCGCCAATTACCAATACGTCGACCATCGGGAATGTCTCCTTGCTGGCGCCATAGTGGCGGGCAAGGGGCCGGCGCGCCATCAGGGGGATGGCAAGGGGGCTTCAGGTTTCGTGAAGGCTGGCGGCGCTAGCGCGGCCGCAGCGTCGCGCCCGGCCAGCGGCCGTCGCGCACCAGCGTGGCCGCCACATCGGTCAGCACCACGCGCGCGGCCAGCGCCGCGGGTGAAAGTTCATCGTCAGACAGGCTCACCAGCAGGTTCGGCCGGGTTGCGCCGGCGTCGGTGAGCAGTACGCTGCGGTAGGCCGCGCCCTGGCTGCGCGCCAGAGCGGCGCCGGGCTGGATGGTGGCGCCCAGGCCGCCCTGCACTGCATCCATCAGGATGGCCAGGCCATCGATCTCCGCGACCACGCGGGGTTCGGCCCCCGCCTGGTGGAAGCACGCCGACACCAGCGCGCGCAGCCCGTGCGAGCCGCTCGGCAGGATCAGCGGCAGCTTGCCCAGTGCGGCCACCGAGGTGCGGTTGCCGCGCGGCATGCCGGCCAGCCCGCTGGCGCCGATCACGAACAGCCGTTCATCCAGCAACGGCAGGACGGTGCGGCGCTGCGCCGATTCCTCGCTGAACAGCACCGCCAGGTCGATCTGGCGGGCACCCAGCATGGCACCGAGGTAGCCCGACAGGCTTTCGACCATGCGCAGGCGCACATCGGGATAGCGCTCGCGCATGGCCAGCATGAACGGCAGCGCCAGTACCGCGGCAGTGCTCGGCGGCAGGCCTACGCTGACGTGGCCGGACAGGCGCGCCTGGCGCGCGGCGAGCGCGGCATCGTCGATATGGCGCAGCGCCAGCTGCGCCTGGCGCCAGAAGGCCAGCCCGGCGTCGGTGGCGACCACGCCAGTGGAGGTGCGCTGCAGCAGCCGCGTGGACAGCTCGCTCTCCAGCCGGCTGATCTGCTGGCTCAGCGCCGAGGTGACCACGCCCAGCTCCAGCGCGGCCTTGCCCATGCTGCCGTGCTCGATCACGCTGACGAAGTAGCGCAGTTGCCTCAGTTCCATCTCTTGTCTCCGCTGTTGCCGCTTGGCCGACTGACCTGAATTGCCCGCATCGTAGCGGAAATCCGCCAGACGGTTCACAGATCCTGAAGACCCGTTAACGGATGCCGACTGGCGGGCTTGCCATGCGCTACGTAGAGTCGCGGCCACAACAAGCGGGCAGGCGTCCGCTGTCCATAACTACGCGACCTTTCCTCACAGGAGACTGCATGAAGCCCGTATCGCGCATCGTTGGCGCGCTTGCCGCCTGCTTTACCGGCGCCGCCCTGTTGGCCACCGGCACCGCCATCGCCGCCGACAACTGGCCCGCCAAGCCGATCACGCTGGTGGTGCCGTTCGCCAGCGGCGGCACCACCGACATCATTGCCCGCACCATCGGCCAGAAGCTCGGCGAGGCGCTGCAGCAGCCGGTGGTGGTCGACAACCGCCCCGGCGCCGGCGGCACTATCGGCGCGGCCAACGTGGCGCGCGCGCAGGCCGATGGCTACACCTTCCTGCTGGCCACCGTGGCGCACACCATGGCGCCGGCCATCTACAAAAGCCTGCCGTACGACTTCACGCGCGATCTCGATCCCGTTGGCCTGGTAGCGCTGACGCCCAACGTGCTGCTGGTCAACCCCGCGATCACGGTGAAGTCGGTGCCCGAACTGATCGCCTACATCAAGGCGCATCCGGGCAAGGTCAACTACGGCTCGGCCGGCATCGGCAGCACCGAGCACCTGTCGGGCGAACTGTTCCGCGCCATGACCGGCACCGATATCGCCCACGTGCCATACAAGGGCGGCGCACCGATGATGACCGACCTGATCGCCGGCCAGATCCAGATAGCGATCGAGACCAGCCCGTCGGCGGCACCGCACGTGCGCAGCGGCAAGGTCAAGGCGCTGGCCGTGACCACGGCAAAGCGCTCGGGCGCCTATCCCGGCGTTCCGACGCTGGCCGAGAGCGGCATCAAGGGCTACGAGGTCACCACCTGGTTCGCACTGATGGCTCCGCGCGGCACACCTGCCGCGGTCGAGCAGCGCGTGGCGGCGGAGCTGGGCAAGCTGCTGAAGGCGCCCGATGTGCAGAAGCGGTTTGACGAGCAGGGCGTGACCGCTGGCAACCTGACTCCGACGCAGCTTGCTGCCTTTATCCGCACCGAGACCGACAAATGGGGCAAGGTGGCGCGGGATTCGGGGGCGAAGGCGGAATAGCGGCCCCGCGCTCAAAGGAAGCGGCGCTGGCATTACACGAGAAGACATGCAGAAGCGCCAGCGGCAGCTGACCGGGCGCCAGAACGGGACCTGAACACCCCTTGCCGGCCACGGTCCAATGGATGTCGCCAGCCTGAATACGGAGGAACCACCATGCATGATCTTTCCTTCGTTCACGCTGACGCAGCCCATGTCGAGTGGCAGGTCGCGCTGGCCGACTGCCAGCGCCAGCTGGACACGCAGGATTTCCTGCGCCAGGCGAAGTCGGACACCCCGCCGCCGCTGACGCTCGGCTGGTGCTACCTGAGCGACTACTACGCGCTGGCCGCCGAGGCCATCCTTGCCGCGCTGCAGCAGAACTGGCCCGGCGTGTCCTGGGTAGGCACGGTCGGCCTGGGGGTATCCGCCAGCGGCGTGGAGTACTTCGACGAGCCGGCCATGGTGCTGATGGCGGCGCCGTTTCCGCGCGGTACCTTCCAGCTGTTCTCGGGGCGCCAGCCCTTGCCGCCTACGTCTTCCGGCTTTGTTCCACATACCGCGCTGGTCCATGCCGAGGGCAGCACGCCGGATGTGCAGGACCTGCTGCACGAGCTGAGCGAGCGCACGGCCACCGGCTACCTGTTCGGCGGCTTGTCCTCGGCCCGCAACCGCACCTTGCACATTGCCGATGGCGTCTTCTCCGGTGGGTTGTCGGGCGTGCTGTTCGGCCCCGAAATCGAGCTGGTCTCCCGCGTCACGCAGGGCTGCCAGCCGATCGGGCCGGTGCGTGCCGTGACGCGCAGCGATCACAACCTGCTGTTCGCGCTGGACGGCAAGCCGGCCCTGGATTGCGTCCTGGAGGACCTGGGCGTCGAACGCAACGCCCCGTTGGAGGCCATGGCGGAGGCATTATCCGGAACGCTCGCTGGCCTGAACTCGGCCACTGACGATGCCCCGGTCCTGCCCGGCAGGTTCGGCTCGGATACGCTGGTGCGCCACCTGATCGGCCTGGACGTGCAGCATCGCGTGCTGGCGCTGGCCGACATGGTCGAGCCCGGCATGCGGCTGGCCTTCTGCATGCGCAATGCCACCGCGGCGCGCGCGGACCTGGTGCGCGTCGCCACCGAGATCCGCACCGAGATCGAACACGGCGGCGGCCGCGCACGTGGCGCGCTCTACATCAGCTGCTCAGGCAGGGGCGGGCCACATTTCGGCGCGCCGCATGCCGAACTGCAGACCGTACGCCGCGCGCTGGGCGACCTGCCACTGGCCGGCTTCTTCGCTGGCGGCGAGATCGCAAGGGATCACCTCTACGGCTATACGGGGGTGCTGACGGTCTTCACCAGCCACTGAACAGGCATGCACAACCTGCTTGAAGCCAGGCTCGTCAACGACGCCTTCGGCGACCCGGGTTTGTTCGTGACTTTCCGCGACGAGCGGCGCGCGCTGCTGTTCGATCTCGGCGATATCACCGCGCTGATGCCCGGCCAGCTGATGCGCCTGTCGCATGTGTTTGTCACGCACGCGCACATGGACCATTTCTCGGGCTTTGATCACCTGCTGCGCGTGCTGCTGGGCCGCAAGCCGGCCATCGTACTGTACGGCGGGCCCGGTTTCGTGGCGCAGGTCGAGCACAAGCTGCGCGCCTATACCTGGAACGTAGTGCAGCGCTATGCGATCCAGCTCGAAATTGAAGCGCGCGAACTGCAAGCGGACGGCCCGATACTGCGCGCCAGCTTTCCCAGCCGCCACGGCTTCGCCCGTGAGCCACTTGCGCCGCTGCCGCAAACGCACGACATCGTGCACGACGAGCCCACCTTCCGGGTGCGCGCCCGCTTTGTCGACCACGACATCCCGTGCCTGGCCTATGTGGTGGAAGAAAAGGCCCGCCTTGGCGTCAACAAGGACCGGCTGGCGGCGCTCGGCCTCACCACCGGCGCGTGGCTGCGCGACCTCAAGCACGCCATCCTGACCGGCGCGGCCGGGGACACGCCGATCCGCGTGGAATGGCGCGACCGCCAGGGCGACCACGCCGTGACCCGGCAGGTTTCGGAGCTGAGCCGGCTGGTGCTGGACATCGTGCCTGGGCAACGCATCGGCTATGTCACGGACCTGCGCTATACCGAATCGAACGTGCAGGTCCTGGCCGAGTTGATGCAGGGCGTCGACCAGCTGTTTATTGAAAGCGTCTTCCTGGATGAAGACAAGGCGCACGGCCTGCGCAAGAACCACCTGACGGCTGCGCAGGCTGGGCGGATTGCGCATGCGGTTGGCGCCCGGGCGGTGACGCCGTTTCATTTTTCGCCGCGGTATCAGGGGCGGTCGGACCTGCTGGTCAGCGAAGTGCGGGCGCATGCTCTGGCCTGAGTGCGAGCGTTCCCCTGCAGGCAAAAGCGCTCGTCAGCGCACGGCGGCGTCAATGTTGCGCATCTGGCGCGCAAACCAGCTGCGCAACAGGCCGTTCGACAGGACCATCGGCAGCGAATACGCAAGGATCCGATACACCTTGCTGCGCTGCAGCCTGGACGCCTTTGCCGGGTCCAGCCAGTCGTCATTGCGCACCAGCAGCAGCAGGGTCTCCATGCCGATGAGGACCGGCCACAGGCATGCCAGCCGCAGCCGGATGAAGCGCGGGGGAATGGCCAGCGTGTACGCCATGGCCTCGCGAAAGTGGTCGAGCGTCTTGCGCACCAACTCGAGCATCATGGCCCGCGCGCGCAGCGAGGCGTCCGGCAGCAGCAGATCCTGCGGGCTCAGGCCGTGCCGGTGCAGCATCGTGGCCGGCAGGTAGCAGCGGCCGATGCGCAGGTCCTTGCCACAGTCCCGCAGGACATTGGTCATCTGCAGTGCCTTGCCGAAGCGAACGCCGCGGCGCAGCATGGTGCCGGGCTCGCCGCTGATTGCGCCAGGCATGTGGGCGGCAGTCATGCTGGTCCAGAACTCGCCCACGCATCCGGCGACCAGGTACGTGTAGCGGTCAAGTTCTTCCGGTTCGCGCAGCGCGACGATGCGGCCCGCGCGTTCATCGGGGAACGTGCGCAGGTCGAATTCCATGCCTTCGGTCAGGGTCGACACGATCTGCTGTACTGCCTCCCGATCGGCCGGGTCCAGCTGCGCCAGCACCGCCAGCGCAAGGCCGAGCGACTCAAGCAGGATTCGTTCATCCGACTGTTCCTGCTGCCCGGCCACCTCCCCCGCCATGCTCCTGACCAGCTCTGCGTCGTCTGTCGCGCCGTTGACCTGGTCGCGCAACGACAGTAGCAACGCCAGCCGCCTTTCCGGCGGGATCAGCGAGGTATCGGCAATCGTGTCCGCGGCACGCGCCAGCAGATAGGCCAGGCCGACCGGATCGCGCATCCGGGCGGGCAGCACGCGCAGCGTGAGGTAGAACGAACGCGAGACGCCTTTGAGCAGCGGACCGAGTAGGAACGCCCGGCTGGGGTCGCGCATGGGTGGTGTCCTGTTCCCTGAGAGTTTGCGAAAGTGACAATGCCCGGTTGGCCGTCAGGCCGGGCCCGGGCATTGTACCGTCGACGCGAGGGGCAGATGGCGGCCCCTGGTCAGGGTGAGGCTGTGCAGAGATAACGCTCGAACCACTGCGCCGCCAGGCGGGCAACTGACTCCAGTGCGCCGGGCTCCTCGAACAAATGGGAGGCGCCGGGCACGATCACCAGTTTCTTCGTGCATGTCATCTGGGCAAAGGCTGACTCATTGCGCTCCAGGACGCTCAGATCCAGCCCGCCGATGATCAGCATGGTGGGCACAAGCAGTTTCGCAAGGGCGTCGGGACCCGCCAGGTCGACCCGGCCCCCGCGCGAAACGACGGCGTGTATCGGGATTGGCGACTGGCACGCGGCACGGATCGACGCGGCGCCTCCAACGCTGGCGCCGAAGTAGCCAAACCGCAGTGGCATGGCTTGCTGTTGCGCCACCCAGTTGGTCGCGTGTGCGAGCCGTGCAGCGAGGAGCTCGACGTCGAAGCGGATGGCCTGCACCTGGTCTTCTTCCGGCAGGAGCAGGTCCATCAGCAGCGTTGCCATGCCGCAGCGATTGAGCTCCGCGGCCACATATTGATTGCGCGGGCTATGCCGCGAACTGCCCGTGCCGTGCGCAAACAATACCAATGCGCTGGCGCCCGGGGGCAAGGTGAGGATGCCTTGCAGGTCCACGCCGCCGGCGCGGATCACAACCTCGATCGCATCTGAATGGCTCCGCATGGCGCAGCCCTCCGAGAGATGGGCGCTTTGCCGTTCATCGCGTTGCAATTGACCCCATCCAAGTCCACTATAGGGCGGACGTAGCGGCGCGGCCAGCCGCAGTCTGCCGGTCTGCTGATGCGCGAAATCGACAACCATCCCGATGGATCAGGAGGGACTATGAAGACTTTGTTTCTCGTCCGGCATGCCAAGTCAAGTAAAGATGATCCCTCGTTGCCCGACCGTGAGCGCCCCCTGAATGACCGGGGCCGGCACGACGCCCCGGAAATGGGCAAGCGCCTGGCCGAGCGCAAGCTGAAGCCCGACCTGCTCCTGTCGAGTCCTGCCCTGCGTGCGCTGACGACAGCGCAACTGATCGCCGACGAACTTGGCTATGCACGCAAGGACATCGCGCTCGAGGAGCGGCTGTACGCCACCAGCGCGGAGGAGCTGCTGGCCGTCGTTCGTGCGCTCGACAAGAAGCTCGATTGCGTGATGCTGTTCGGTCACAACCCCGAGATCACTGACTTCGCGCATCGCTTGTCGGACGAAATCACCGACATGCCTACCTGCGCCGTCGCCAAATTCCTTTTCGACACGAAGGCGTGGGAGGATGTCGGGGACATCACCCTATCAAAAGTCTCGGTGGACTCGCCCAAGCAGTAATCCGGTGCCGGGCGCCGACGGCGTGACAGTGATATCCCCGCCTTGACCATCCGGGGCGAAGCGATAAGAATTTGTGATCGCAGGCAACAGCCTGCCCTCACTATGCTTCGTCCCGCCCATGATCCCACCCGTCAGTACCCTCCACGGCCGCCTGAAGATGCAGCACCTGCGCCTGCTGCTGGCGGTCGAGGAGCGCGGCTCGCTGCGCCAGGCCGCCGAGGCGCTGACGCTGACGCAGCCCGCCGTCAGCAAGATGCTGCAGGACATGGAAGACCTGCTCGGCGTGCCGCTGTTCGAGCGCCATGCGCGCGGGCTGCGGGCGACGCGCTTCGGGCTGGCGGCCACACGCTACGCGCGACTGGTGTTTTCCGACATGGGCGGCCTGCGCGACGAGCTGGTGGCGCTGGAGTCCGGCAAGATCGGCCGCGTGCGCGTGGGCGCGGTGATGGCGCCGGCGCCGGGGCTGCTGGCCGATGTGATCCGGCGCCTGAATCGCGATCATCCGCAGCTGGAAGTGGCGGTGCAGGTGGAAACCAGCGACCTGCTGGTGCCGTTGTTGGAGCGCGACCAGCTCGATATCGTGCTGGGCCGTGTGCCGGATGGCTGGGACAGCAGCGGGCTGGAGTTCGAGCAGCTTGGCGATGAGGGCCTGGCCATTGTGGTGGGACCAAAGCATCCGCTGGCGCGGCGCCGCAAGCTGTCGTTCGAGGAACTGACCGGCTACCCGTGGATCATGCAACCGCGCCCGAGCCCGATGCGCGCGTTGATCGACCGTTCGTTCGAGGATGCCGGCGTGCCGGCGCCGCCGTCGACCATCGAGACCGCGGCGGTGCTGATGACCACCTCGCTGCTGGCCGACAGCGAACTGATTGCGGTGCTGCCGGAATCGGTCGCCGCGTTCTACGGCCGGCTTGGCGCACTGGCCGTGCTGCCGCTGCCCCTGCCGCGCAAGCTCGGGCCCTACGGCATCGTGACGCGGCGAGGGCGCCCGCCGACCGCATCGATGAGCCTGCTGATCGATACGCTGCGGGCGCTGTCGAAGTAAGCCTCAGTCCGCCTGGCCTTGCGGCTTGCCGTCCAGGCGCCAGGTGTGGCGCTGGGGGCTGTCGGGGCGCAGCGAGGGCGGCAGCAGGTCCGCCGGCATGTCCTGGTAGCTGACCGGGCGCACAAAACGCGCGATCGCCAGGCTGCCCACCGAGGTGGAGCGGCCGTCTGATGTGGCCGGCCACGGGCCGCCGTGCACCATCGCATGTCCCACTTCCACACCCGTGCCGAAGCCATTGACCAGGATGCGGCCGGCCAGGCGCTCCAGCGACGGCAGCAGCGTGCGCGCCGCGTCATGGTCGCCGGCATCGAGATGCAGCGCCGTGGTGAGCTGGCCTTCCAGCGACTCGACCACGCGCCGAATCTCTGCCAGGTCGCGGCAGCGCACCACCAGCGACGATGCACCGAAGACCTCGTGGCGCAGCGGCTCGTCCGCGAGGAAGGCGTCGGCGTCGGTGCAGAACAGTGCTGCCTGGCCCTGCATGTCATTGCCGGCTTGTCCGCGCGCCACGGCTTGGACGCGCGGGTGCTGCGCCAGCGTGCCGACGCCGTTGCAGTAGGCGCGCAGGATGCCGCGGGTGAGCATGCTTTGCGCGCCGATGCGAGCCAGGCTTGCCGCCGCGGACTCGAGGAAGCGGTCCAGGCCTTCGCCCGCCACGGCCAGGACCAGGCCCGGGTTGGTGCAGAACTGCCCCGCGCCCAGCGTCAGCGAGCCGGCAAAGGCCTCGCCGATGGCGGCGGCGCGATTCGCCAGCGCCTGCGGGAACAGCAGCACCGGGTTGATGCTGCTCATCTCGGCAAAGACCGGGATCGGCTCGGGGCGTGCGGCGGCGATCGCCATCAGCGCCATGCCGCCGGCGCGCGAGCCGGTAAAGCCGACCGCCTTGATGCGCCGGTCCGCCACCAGCCCTTGCCCGACGGCGAGCCCGGCATCAAACAGCAGCGAGAAGGTGCCCTCGGGCAGGTCCAGCTCCTGCACCGCCTGCCGGATGGCGCGGCCGACCAGTTCCGAGGTGCCGGGGTGCGCCGGATGGGCCTTGACGATGACGGGGCAGCCCGCGGCCAGTGCCGATGCGGTGTCGCCGCCGGCGACCGAGAACGCCAGCGGGAAGTTGCTGGCACCGAACACCGCCACCGGGCCCAGCGGGATATGGCGCAGGCGCAGGTCGGCGCGCGGCAGCGGCTTGCGTTCGGGCTGCGCCGGGTCCACGCGCAGCTCCAGGAAATCGCCCTGGCGCAGCATGCCGGCAAACAGGCGCAGCTGGCCCACGGTGCGGCCGCGCTCGCCTTCAATGCGGGCGCGCGGCAGGCCGCTTTCACTGACGCAGCGCTCGATCAGCGCATCGCCCAGCGCCAGGATATTGGCGGCGATCGCTTCGAGGAAATCGGCGCGCCGCTCGGGTGCGGTTTCGCGATAGGTGTCGAACGCTTGCCAGGCCAGTGCGCAGGCCTGGTCGAGCTGTTCCGGCGTGGCGCCGCCGAAGGGCGGTTCGAGTGTCGCGCCGGTGCTTGCGTCGATGGCGTGGATAGTGCCTGCGCCGCCGCGTACTGCGTGGCGGCCGATCAGCAGTTCCCCTGAGATATTCATGCCTTGTCCTTGAGATGAGAGATGCAGGGCCGCTCAGCGTGCCCAGCGCAGCACCAGCGGATCCAGCCTGCGCGCAATCTTCAGCAGCCCTTCGCGCGTGGCCGGATGCATTGGCTGCAGCGGCTGGCGGACCGCGTCCGACGCAATCACGCCGCCTTCCTTCATCAGCACCTTGCTGGTCGCGAGCCAGCCCTGCCGGTTCTCGTAGTTGATCAGCGGCAGCCATTGCTGGTAGTGCTGCGCGGCCAGCTCGGCATCGCCGGCCTGCCAGGCATCGACGATCTTGCGGATGCCGTCCGGGAAGCCGGCGCCGGTCATCGCGCCAGTGGCGCCCGCTTCCAGGTCCGCCATCAGCGTGATCGCCTCTTCGCCGTCCCACGGCCCGACGATGGCATCGCCACCCAGTTCGATCAGCTCGCGCAGCTTGGCCGCGGCCTGCGGCACTTCGATCTTGAAGTAGGAGACGTTGGCAAGCTCGCGCGCCATGCGCGCCAGGAACGGCGCGCTCAGCGTGGTGCCGCTGACCGGCGCGTCCTGGATCATGATCGGGATGTCGATCGCGGCGGAGACCGTGGCGAAGAAATCGTAGATGCCGCGCTCGGGCACGCGGATGGTGGCGCCGTGATAGGGCGGCATCACCATCACCATGGCGGCGCCGGCGTCCTGTGCCGCGCGGCTGCGCTCGGCGCAGATGCGCGAGCTGAAGTGCGTGGTGGTGACGATCACCGGCACGCGGCCGTCCACGTGCTCCAGCACCGTCTTCATCAGCACGTTGCGTTCGTCGTCGGTCAGCACGAACTGCTCGGAGAAGTTGGCGAGGATGCAGATGCCGTGCGAGCCGGCGTCGATCATGAAGTCGATGCATCGGCGCTGGCCGTCGAGGTCGAGGCCGCCTTGCTCGTCGAAGATGGTCGGTGCCACCGGGAATACGCCGCGATACACCGGGCGGGATGTGGATTGGGTCATGGTCTCCTCCTTGCGTGCCGGCGGGCTGGCCGCGGCGCTGTGTTGGGTCAGATTGCGCCGGGCCAATATACGGGCCGTGCAGGAGGGCTGTATATTGAAACCTTTCCATCTGGTGATCGCTTTTATGAATCACCTTCCTCCGCAATGAAATCCACCCTCGACACCCTCACCGGCCGCCTGCGCATGAAGCAGCTGCAATTGCTGCTCGCTCTGGATGAACACCAGTCGCTGCATCAGGCGGCCGCGGCGATGGCGATGACCCAGTCGGCGGCGAGCAAGTCACTGCAGGAGCTCGAAGGGATGCTGGAAGCGCCGTTATTCGAGCGCTCCAGGCGCGGCATGCGCCCCAATGCCTTCGGCCATTGCGTGATCCGGCATGCCCGGCAACTGGTGGCCGACCTGGGCGCAATGTGCGAGGAAGTGGCCGGCATCCGCGCCGGCAGCGGCGGCCGCCTGGCGATCGGCGTGATTATGGGTGCGGTGCCGGATGTGCTGGTACCGGCGCTCGAGCAGCTGGGGCAGGCGCATCCGGACCTCGCCCTCGAGATCATCGAGGACACCAGCCTGCGTCTGCTCGGCCTGCTCGACGACGGGCACGTGGACCTGGTGATCGGCCGCTCGCTGGTCAGCGATGAACCGGCCAAGTACCACTACCACCCGCTCGGCGACGAGCAGGTCGCGGTCGTGGTGGGCCATTCGCATCCCGCGCCGCGCGCGCGTTCGATGGGGTTTGCTGACCTCGCGGATTATCGCTGGATCACCTATGCCGGCCATATGCCGATGCAAGCGCTGCTGCGGCGCGAACTCGACCTGGCCGGCGTCAGCTTCCCCGCCAATGCGATCTCGACCTCATCGGCCTTCGTGACCGTGACCATGCTGCAGCGGGATCCGGGGCTGGTGTCGCTGCTTCCCATCGGTGTGGCGGCATTGTTCGCGCGCCAGAAGATGCTGCGCATCCTGCCGGTGCGCCTGCAGTCGCGGCAGGAGACCTTCGGCATCGTCACGCGGCGCGGCGGCGCCTTGTCCGCTTCGGCCCGGCAACTGGTGGCTATCCTGAAATCAGTGCCGAGCACGTCAGCGGAAGCCGCGGCTGAGGTATAACGCCAGGTGATCGCCAGTTCAAAAATGCTCAGTAGTAGCGAATCGCTGATGCTCCTATAGTCTGCCCATCCGCGCCGCAAGAGCCGGACAGCAAATCGGAGACAGCAATGAAGACATGGATCGCCGGCGCACTCGCCGGCATGGCAACGGTGGCCGCGGCAGTCACGACTACGGCCTGGGCGCAGGACACCCGGCCGGTGCGGCTGATGGTGGGCGCGGCACCCGGCGGCGGTACTGACGTCATGGCACGCATCGTCTCCGACAAACTCGCCGCACAGCTGAAGCAGCCCGTCGTCGTGGACAACCGCCCCGGCGCCTCCAACACCATCGCCGCGGACATCACCGCCAAGGCCGCCCCGGACGGCAACACGCTGCTGATGGGCGTGGTGACCTCGCAGGCGATCGCGCCGCACCTGCTCAAGCTGCAGTTCGATCCGCTCAAGGACCTCGCGCCGGTGGCGCTGGTGTCGTCGGTGCCCAATGTGCTGGTGGTCAACAACCAGGTAACGGCGCGCGACGTCAAGGCGCTGGTGGCGCAGATCCAGGCCAGCCCGGACAAGTTCCGCTACAGCTCGTCGGGCGTCGGCAGCACCCAGCACCTGGCTGGCGCCGCGTTTGCGCGCCAGATCCAGGGCAAGCTGCTGCACGTGCCGTACAAGAGCAGCAGCAGCGCACTGGTCGACCTGATGGGCGGCCAGGTGGACATGAGCTTCGAGACCATGCCGTCGGTCATCAGCCATATCAAGGCCGGCAAGCTGCGCGCGCTGGCGGTGACCGCGGACAAGCGCTCGGCGCTGCTGCCCAACGTGCCGACCCTGGCGGAAGCCGGCGTGCCCGGCATCCAGATGAGTGCCTGGTACGGCGTCTATGCGCCGGCCGGCACGCCGCCCGCCACACTGCAGAAGCTGGGCACTGCGCTGACCGTCGTGATCAAGGATCCCGATACCGTGCGCCGCCTGGGTGAAGTCGGCGCCGTGCCGGGCGCGATGACCGCCGCGCAGTTCGATGCCTTCTCGCGCGCAGAGTACGCGCGCTATGGCAAGCTGATCGCCGAGCTTGGCGTCAAACTCGACTGAGCCATCCATTGACTGAGAAACCCATGAGTTCCCGTCCAAGAATCGCCATGGTGCTGGGCGACCCCGCCGGCATCGGCCCCGAACTGATCGCACGATTGCTGGCCGACGCGGCCACCAGCGAGCAGGCCGACATCCTGCTGATCGCCGACCGCGAAGAATGGCGCCGCGGCATGCAGGTGGCCGGCGTCGAGCTGGCGCTGGCCGAGACCGATGCGCCGGTCTTTGTCGATGGCAGCGCACCGCGCCTGTACCACTGGCAGCTGGCCGATAAGCCGGCGTATCCGCGCGGCGCGGCCAGCGCCGAAGGCGGGCGCTACAGCCTGGGCACGCTGGCACTGGCGCTGGAGCTGGCGCAGGCAGGCCAGGCCGATGCGATCCTGTTCGGGCCGCTCAACAAGAGCTCGCTGCATGCCGCCGGCATGGCGCACAGCGACGAACTGCACTGGTTTGCCGAGCAACTGGACTACCACGGCGACTTCTGCGAGTTCAACGTGCTCGACGGCCTGTGGACCTCGCGCGTGACCTCCCACGTGGCGCTCAAGGATGTGCCGGTGATGATCACGCAGCCGAGCGTGGGCGCCGCCATCGACCTGATCGACCAGGCGCTGCGCCGCGCCGGCATGGCGCGTCCGCGCATCGCCGTGTGCGGCCTGAACCCGCACAACGGCGACAACGGTGCGTTCGGCCGCGAGGAGATCGACGTGATCGCCCCGGCCGTGGCCGCCGCACGCGAACGCGGCGTGGCCGCCGAGGGCCCGTTCCCCGCCGACACCATCTTCCTCAAGGTGCAGGGCGGGCCGGGGCAGCGGCAGTTCGACGCAATCGTCACCATGTACCACGACCAGGGCCAGATCGGCATCAAGCTGATGGGCTTCTCGCGCGGCGTGACGGTGCAGGGCGGCCTGCCGGTGCCGATCACCACGCCCGCGCACGGCACCGCGTTCGACATCACGCAGCAGGGCCGCGCCGATCCGGGCGCCACGCAGCAGGCCTTCCAGATTGCCTGCCGCATGGGCACGCAGCGCCGCGCCGCCGCCAAAAGCTAACCACAAAGTCGCGCCGGCTCGCGCCGGCGCGGCATCCGCAACACCGAATCCAGCATGACCGCCACCGGCGCGGCCGGGGAGCGTTCGCGCCAAAGAAAAGCCAACAGGAGCTGAATATGAAGATCACCAACGTCCGTGCCCGCGTCTTTGAATGGAAGGGCAAGACCGTGCCGCCGCAGGCGCATTTCTGCACCAATGCCACCGACATCCTGTTCGAACGCGGCGACGCCATGGGCTCGTTCCGCTTCCACGGCTGGATGGTGGTGGAGATCGAGACCGACACCGGCCTGGTCGGCATCGGCAACTGCGCGCTGGCCCCGCGCGTGGCCAAGGAGATCGTCGACCAGTACCTGGCGCCGGTGGTGATCGGCCAGGACCCCTTCGACAACGAATACCTGTGGCAGAAGATGTACCGCCGCACCCATGCCTGGGGCCGCAAGGGCATCGGCATGGCGGCGATCTCGGCGGTGGATATCGCGCTGTGGGACCTGATGGGCAAGGCGGTGGGCAAGCCGGTGTTCAAGCTGCTGGGCGGGCGCACCAAGGAGAAGATCTGGTGCTATGCCTCCAAGCTCTACAACAACGATGACCGCGACGCTTTCCTGGCCGAAGCGCAGGGCTACCTCGACCAGGGCTTCACCGCGATGAAGATGCGCTTTGGCTACGGCCCCAAGGATGGCCCCGCCGGCATGCAGAAGAACATCGAGCAGGTGCGCCTGCTGCGCGAGCTGGTCGGCGACGGCGTCGACATCATGCTGGAGTGCTACATGGGCTGGACGCTGGAATACGCGCGCCGCATGCTGCCGCGCCTGGCCGAGTTCAACCCGCGCTGGCTGGAAGAGCCGGTGATCGCCGACGATATCGAAGGCTATGTCGAACTGAAGAAGGCAAGCCCGTTCCCGATCTCCGGCGGCGAGCATGAGTTCACCTCGTACGGCTTCAAGGACCTGCTGGAGCGCCGTGCGGTGGACGTGATCCAGTACGACACCAACCGCGTCGGCGGCATCACCGCGGCGCAGAAGATCAACGCCCTGGCCGAGGCATGGTCGGTGCCGGTGATCCCGCATGCGGGGCAGATGCACAACTACCACCTGACCATGGCCTCAACGGCGTCGCCGATGTCGGAGTACTTCCCGGTGCACGACGTGGAGGTGGGCAACGAGTTGTTCTACTACATCTTCAAGGGCGATCCCGCGCCCGACAACGGCTACCTGCAGCTCGACGATAACCTGCCTGGGTTGGGGCTGGAGCTCAACGAGGAATACTTCAGCCAGTTCAACATCATCGGCTAAACGCACCAGCCTGCGCGGCAGCGCGGAAGATACCGCGCGCCGCTTGTCCCAACGACACCGAGGACAGGAGACACCATGACGACATCCGTCACTCCCGAGGCCGCGGCCTCGCCACCCGCGGCCATCGCCCGCGCCGAGGCACCGAGCCGGGTCCGCTGGCGAATCTTCGCCGTGGTGTTCGTGCTGGTGGTGATGAACCTGCTCGATCGCATCTCGCTGTCGATCGCCATGCCGACCATCGGCAAGGAGTTCGGCCTGTCGCCGACGATGCAGGGGCTGGTGCTGAGCAGCTTCTTCTGGTCGTATGCGCTGCTGCAGGTGCCGGGCGGCTGGCTGATCGACCGCTTCGGGCCGCGCAAGGTCATCACCGGTTCCACCGCGCTGTGGGGCGCGTTCCAGGCGCTGGCGGCGTTCGCCACCGGCGGCATCTCGCTGATGGCGACGCGCATGGCGCTGGGTGCGGCGGAGGCCCCGCTGTTCCCGGCAGGCGCCAAGCTCAATGCGCTGTGGCTGTCCTCGGGCGAACGCAGCCGTGGTGCGGTGCTGGTCGACGCGGGCAGTCCGCTCGGTGCGGCCATCGGCGGCATCGTGATTTCCTACCTGATCGTCGCGTTCGGTTCGTGGCGGACTGCGTTCTTTATCGCGGGCGCGGTGACCGTGGTGATGAGCTGGGTGTCGTGGCGCTACCTGCGTGACCATCCTTCACAGCATCCGGGCGTCAATGGTGGCGAGCTTGCGCATATCCGCGCCACCGCGGGCAACGCGGCCGCTGCGGCGCAAGACAGGCGCATCGCGCCACGCTCATGGTGCGGCCTCACCATCGGCCGCGCCTGCTGGGCGATGGTGTTCTTCGGCCTGCTGACGTGGGGCCCCAACTACCTGGCGCATGCGCGTGGCTTCGACCTGAAGCAGATCGGCATGGCCATGTTCTTTATCTTCCTGTCCGGTGCGGTGGGGTCGCTCGCCAGCGGCTTCGGCGCCGACGCACTGATGCGCCGGCTGCCGCGCGCACTGGTGCTCAAGGGCATGCTGACCGTCTCAGGGTTGGTGATCTGCGCGGTGTTCCTGCTGTTGCCGCGCATCGACGATCCGGTCGAGGCGGTGGTGCTGCTGTGCCTGGCCGCGTTCATCACCATGTGGGGCAGCCTGTACTGGAGCCTGCCGGCAATCCTGGCGCCCGCCCACCGCGTCGGCATCGTCGGTGCCACCATGAACTTCGCCGGCAGCCTGGGCGGCATCGCGGTGCCGATCCTGGTCGGGCTGATCCTGCAGCATCTGGGCAGCTACCAGACCGTGCTGCATTTCTTTGCGGCCTGCGCAGTGGTGTTCGTTGCCTGCACCCTGCTGATCGACCTTGGCAGCGGCAAACTGGACAAGGAGTCGCGGTGAACGCACCCACGCGCTACGACGGTCCCATCGTCGACGCCCACCACCATTTCTGGGATCCGGTCACGAACTATCATCCGTGGCTGTCCGATCCCAGCCTCACCCCGTTCCGCTACGGCGATTACAGCGCGCTGAAGCGCCGCTACTACCCGGCGGACTACTTTGCCGACGCGGGCGGGCATGACGTGCGCAAGACGGTCTACGTCGAAACGGAATGGGATCCGCGCGATCCGATCGGTGAGACCGCGTTTATCTCGCGCGTGGCCGCCGAACACGGCGCGCCGCATGCGGTGGTGGCGCAGGCGTGGCTGCATCACGATGACGCGGCCGACGTGCTGGCGCGGCAAGCGGAATTTCCGCTGGTTCGCAGCGTGCGGCACAAGCCGGGCGGCACCCCCGATGCGCAGTCGGCAGCGCGCATGCCAAGCCTGATGGAAGACGAGCACTGGCGCCGCGGCTTTGCCGAACTCGGGCGCCATGGGCTGCATTTCGACCTGCAGGTGCCGTGGTGGCATGCGCAGGAAGCGGTGCGGCTGGCGCGCGATTTCCCGGCGACGACGATCATCCTCAACCACGCGGGCCTGCCTGCGGATCGCAGCCCTGCAGCGCTTGCTGCATGGGAAGACGCGATGGCGATGCTGGCGGAATGCCCGAACGTCGTCATCAAGGTTTCGGGGCTGGGACAGGCCGGCCAGCCGTGGACGGCGGCGGCCAACGCGCCAATCGTGCTGGCCTGCATCCGACTGTTCTCACCCGCGCGCGTGATGTTCGCCAGCAATTTCCCGGTCGACAGCCTGTGCGCCAGCTTCGACCAGATCTTCAGCGGCTTCAAGGCCATCACCGCCGGTTTTATGCTGGCCGAGCAGCGCGCGATGTTCCACGACAACGCCTGCCGAATCTACGGCCTCGCGGCCGATACTGCAGTGCCTCAGGGCTGAGCGCCGTAGATCCGCTGCGCACTCTCGCGCAGCGCATCGGCCACCAGCAGCGCGCCCGGCGACATCAGCCGGTCGGTCGGTGTGATCAGGCCGAAGTCGTCCATATGGCAGGGCATTGCCATCGGCAGGATCTCCACCATGCCGAACGCGGCGTAGTACTGCGCCACGTCTGCCGTCAGCACCGCAATCATGTCCGATTGCGTCACCATGCGCGTCAGGAACAGCAGCGCCGCGGTCTCCACCACATTGGTCGGCGGCGCCAGGCTGGCGCGCTGGAACATCAGCTCGAAGCGGTGCCGCAGCACCGTGCCGGCCGGCGGGATCAGCCAGGCGGCATCGGTGGTGTCGGCCAGCGTCAGCCGCCGCGCCGACAGCATCGGGTGGCCGGGGCGCACCACCGCGCATACCGGCTCTTCGGCCAGCGGCGCATAGCGCAGCCTGCCCTTGTCGTGCTCGGGAAACAGGCGCGCCACCACCATGTCCAGCTTTTCCTGACCCAACCGGTCGAGCAGCACATTGCTGTTGTCGATCTCGACGGACACGCGCAAGCCGGGGTAGCGCGCCTTGATGTGTGCGATCGCAGGCGGCAGCAGGCGCACGCCGGGCGAGGTGATCGCGCCGATCGCCACGTGACCGAGCCGGCCTGCCTTCAGCGCCAGTACTTCCTCACGCGCCTGGTTCAGGCTGCCGATTACCGCGCGCGCATGGCGGATCATCGCGCGTCCGTATTCCGTCGGCGCCATGCCGCGCGGCAGGCGCTCGAACAGCGGCACCGACAACATTTCCTCCAACTCGCGTAACAGCTTGGACGCCGCTGGCTGCGTCATCGCCAGCCGTTCGGCGGCGCGATGGATGCTGCCTTCATCGGCAACGGCCAGCAGCAGCAATAGCTGGCGGGTCTTGAGGCGGGTGTGGCTTTGCCACGCGGGTGTGGCGGCGGCTGCGGGGCTTGCGGCGGGGCTTTGCATGGATGTAAGGGTTATTACCAATGCCAAGATCGATATGGCAAAGGCTGAACTCTTCATTAGTAGCATATCGGCAACCTGCCTACACTCCGTCCGACAACAAAAAACGACTGGAGACAGCGAGGTGCCCCGCCACCTGGCGCCATCCCGCTGGATCCGTCGTCCCTGCAATTCCGACTGTCAGGCCATGGCGGTCATCGCATCAGGAACAACATGTCGGATCCCAAAGACAACGAGGACAAGCAACGCAAGCCCCTGCGCTCGGCGGCGTGGTTCGGCAGCGCGGACAAGAACGGCTTCATGTACCGCAGCTGGATGAAGAACCAGGGCATCCCCGACCACGCCTTCGACGGCCGCCCGGTGATCGGCATCTGCAATACGTGGTCGGAGCTCACTCCCTGCAACGCACACTTCCGCAAGCTCGCCGAGCACGTCAAGCGCGGCGTGTACGAGGCGGGCGGCTTCCCGGTCGAGTTCCCGGTGTTCTCCAACGGCGAGTCGAACCTGCGCCCCACCGCGATGCTGACGCGCAACCTGGCCGCGATGGACGTCGAGGAAGCGATTCGCGGCAACCCCATCGATGCGGTGGTGCTGCTGACCGGCTGCGACAAGACCACGCCGGCGCTGCTGATGGGCGCCGCCAGTTGCGATGTGCCGGCCATCGTCGTCACCGGCGGGCCGATGCTCAACGGCAAGCTCGACGGCAAGGACATCGGCTCGGGCACGGCGGTGTGGCAGCTGCATGAATCGCTCAAGGCGGGCGAGATCAACCTGCACCAGTTCCTGTCGGCAGAGGCCGGCATGTCGCGCTCGGCCGGCACCTGCAACACCATGGGCACGGCCTCGACCATGGCCTGCATGGCCGAGGCGCTGGGCACCTCGCTGCCGCACAATGCGGCGATCCCGGCAGTGGACGCTCGCCGCTACGTGCTGGCCCACATGTCCGGCATCCGCATCGTCGAGATGGCACGCGAGGACCTGACCCTGTCGAAGATCCTGACACGCCAGGCCTTCGAGAACGCGATCCGCACCAATGCCGCGATCGGCGGCTCGACCAACGCGGTGATCCACCTGAAGGCGATCGCCGGGCGCATCGGCGTGCCGCTCGAGCTGGAGGACTGGAGCACGGTGGGGCGCGACACGCCCACCATCGTCGACCTGATGCCGTCGGGCCGCTTCCTGATGGAGGAGTTCTATTACGCCGGTGGCCTGCCTGCGGTGTTGCGCCGGATCGGCGAGGCCGGGCTGCTGCCACACCCCGGCGCGCTCACCGTCAACGGCAAGGCGATCTGGGACAACGTCAGGGACGCGCCCATCACCAACGACGAAGTCATCCGCCCGCTCGATAAGCCGCTGATCCGCGACGGCAGCATCCGCATCCTGCGTGGCAACCTGTCGCCGCGCGGCGCCGTGCTCAAGCCTTCGGCGGCCACGCCGAAGCTGCTGCGCCATCGCGGCCGCGCAGTGGTGTTCGAGAACCTGGAGCACTACAAGGAACGCATCGTCGACGAGTCGCTCGATGTCGACGAGAACTCGGTGCTGGTGCTCAAGCGCTGCGGCCCGCGCGGCTATCCGGGCATGGCCGAGGTCGGCAACATGGGCCTGCCGCCCAAGCTGCTGCGCCAGGGCGTCAAGGACATGGTGCGTATCTCCGATGCACGCATGAGCGGCACCGCCTACGGCACGGTGGTGCTGCACGTGGCGCCCGAGGCTGCTGCCGGCGGCCCGCTGGCGATCGTGCGCGACGGCGACTGGATCGAGCTGGACTGCGAGGCCGGGCGCCTGCACCTGGATATCGACGACGCCGAGTTCGCGCGCCGCATGGCGGATGTGCAGCCACTGCAGGCGCCGGCCGACGGCGGCTATCGCAAGCTCTACGTCAACCACGTGCTGCAGGCCGACGAGGGCTGCGACCTCGACTTCCTGGTGGGCTGCCGCGGGCGCGAGGTGCCGCGGCATTCGCACTGAGCGCACTGAGCACCGCCGCTGGCTGCAACAGCGCAGCCGGCACGATTCTGATTACGACAATAAAAGGAGACTGGCCATGCAAGGCACCCAGACCGCGCCAATGGAGCGCGCTGCCCCGACACAGGATGAAAGTTCGCAAGCGATGGAGGAAGGCCGCATCATCAGCATGCTGGTGCGCCGGCTGATCCCGTTCCTCGCGCTGATCTACGTGGTCGCATATATCGACCGCTCGGTGGTGGGCTTCGCCAAGCTGCACATGAATGCGGCGATCGGCATCAGCGATGCGGCCTACGGCCTGGGCGCGGGGCTGTTCTTCGTCGGTTACTTCCTGTGCGAGGTGCCGAGCAACCTGGCGCTGGAGCGCTTCGGCGCGCGCCGCTGGTTCGCGCGCATCCTGCTGACCTGGGGCGTCATCACCATGGCCATGGCGCTGACCCGCGGCGCGCACAGCTTCTACGTGCTGCGCTTCCTGTTGGGCGCGGCAGAAGCAGGCCTGTATCCAGGCATCCTGTACTTCCTCACCAAGTGGTTCCCGATGCGGCACCGCGCGCGCATCATCGGCCTGCTGGTGCTGGCGCAGCCGATCGCGCTGATCATCACCGGTCCGCTGGCGGGCCTGGTGTTGTCGACGCAAGGCCTGTTCGGCATGAACAACTGGCAGACGCTGTTCGTGCTGAGCGGCTTGCCGGCCGTGCTGCTGTGCCTGCCGACGCTGCGGCTGCTGCCCGAGTCGCCGGCCAATGCCGCATGGCTGGCGCCGGCTGACCGCGCCTGGATCGAGCGCGAACTGGCGGCCGACCAGGCTGCCTATGCGCTCAAGTCGCACGGCAACCCGCTGCAGGCGCTCAAGGACAAGCGTGTGCTGCTGCTGTCGCTGCTGTTCCTGCCGTTCCCGCTGAGCATCTACGGGCTGTCGCTGTGGCTGCCGACCATCATCAAGCAGTTCGGCGTCACCGATGCGATGACCGGGTTGCTGTCGGCGGTGCCGTATCTCTTCGCCGTGGTGGGGCTGTACCTGGTGCCGCGCCACTCCGACCGCAAGGGCGAACGCTATGGCCATATCGTGGTGGTGTCCGGCATGGCCGCCGTGACCATGGCACTGAGCGCGTGGGTGCAGTCGCCGGCGCTGCAGTTCCTGTTTATCTGCCTGACGGCATTCTCGATCTATTCGATCCAGGCGGTGGTGTGGGCGCTGCCCGGCGAGTTCCTGACCGGCGCCAGCGCCGCTGTGGGCATCGCCACGATCAACTCGCTGGCCAACCTCGGCGGCTACTTCGGGCCATATGGCATCGGCGTGATCAAGGACGCCACCGGCAGTCTTGCGGCCGGGCTGTACTTCCTGGCGGTGATGCTGCTGTTCGCGGTGGTGATGGCGTTCGTGGTGCGCGCGGCGCTGCGGCCCGCGGCAGTGCCAGCGCGCGCCTGACGCCCAACCTCTGACTCAGGGCCGCCTTTTCCTCCACTCATAGTCCGGCGGCGGGTCGGCCACGCCGGGCCGACCCACCGAGTTGGGATTCTCCGAGCACAGCGTGACGAAGCTCACCGGCTCGCCCGCATGCTGGCGCTGGCGCAGCGCTTCCGTAAAGTGCAGCGCCTCGCGCATCGCGTCGCTGGGGAATGACTGCGCGTGGGGACTGAGCCCGGCGCCGTGGGCTTCGGACCAGTAGACCATGTACATAGAACGTCCTCTTGCTTGCGCTGGGTTGTGACTGACAGCATCGCTGCAACCTTCGTTCCCGGCATCAGGATGGCTTGTTATCGCTTGCCGATTGCAATCCCTTCCGCTGCCGGTTGCAAGGATTTGCACGGCATTTGCACGGCTTTTATCCATATTATTTGGATATGGATAATCAATAAACCATATATTTTACGTGCGCAGACCCCGGTGATACCGTCTCGCTCCAGCATTCCCGGCCGCATGGCGCGGCACGACGCGAATGCATACGGAGGAGACAAGCATGGCAATACAAGACTCGCGCCGCGCCCGCAGCGGGCCGCGGCTGTTCGCTGCCGTCCTGGTCGCGGCGATGCTGGCCGCGGGCTGCGGCGGGGGCGATGACGCGCCGGTGGCGCAAGACCCCGGCGCGTCCACAGGTACGCCGGGTGGGGGCACTGGCGGCAGTGATGGTGGTCCACCGGCACTGTCGGCGCTGGACGCCTGCAACGCGCTGAACGGCATGACCATCCCGGCCGCGCAACTCGCGCTGGCCTCGGGCGGCGCCACCGTGACCGGCGCCACGCTGATCGCCGCGGCGGCACCTGGCAATACGCTGGGCGAGTATTGCCAGGTGCGCGGTGCGATCGCGCCGGTTGACCCGGCAGCGCCGTCGATCCTGTTTGCGGTGAACCTGCCGACGCAGTGGAACAACAAGGGCATCCAGTTCGGCGGCGGCGGCTTTGACGGCAAGCTGATCGACGGCACCGAGACCGTGCGCTTTGCCATGCCCGACGATCCCGCGCCGCTGGCGCGCGGCTATGCCACCTGGGGTGACGATTCGGGCCACCAGAGCAGCAGCATCACCGACGGCCGCTTTGCCGCCAACGACGAGGCGCTGCGCAACTACGGCGGCGACACGCTGAAGAAAACCCACGACGTGGCGCTGGCGCTGATCCAGGCGCGCTATGGAAAGGCGCCGCAGCGCGCGTATTTCCTCGGCACGTCTACCGGCGGGCGCGATGCGCTCTCCTACATCCAGCGCTGGCCGGCGGACTACGACGGCGTGATCGCCAACGAGCCGGCGCTCAACTACACCGGCACGCGGCTCTCCAACGTGGCGGTGGGGCGCGCGCTCTACCTGAACAACGGCGCTGGGTGGCTCAACCTGAACAAGACGCTGCTGGTGCAGGATGCGGCGATGGCGGCGTGCGACCGGCTCGACGGCGTGGCCGACAAGATCGTCAGCAATGTGGAAGGCTGCCGCCCCGGCGCGCAACAGGTGCTGGCCAGCCTGCGCTGTGCGGGCGGCACGGACGCCGGCGACACCTGCCTGTCCGATGCGCAGATCGCCACGGTCAGGACCATCGAAGCGCCCCTGCAGCTCACCTATCCGCTGGCCAATGGCGTGACGGTGGCCGGCGGCTACAACCTGCTGGAAGGCGCGCTGGTGGCGGGGCCGTTCACCTCGCGCGATCTCGGCACGCGCCCGGCGCCGGGCAATCCCGCGACCACCGCCGACGCCAACATGTACGTCACAGGCGACCAGTGGGTGAAGTACTTCGTCACGCGCGATGCGGGCTTCGACGCGCTGACCTTCGATCCTGCCAGCCCCGGCAGCTGGACCGCGCGCGTGCAGGCGGTGTCCGCGCTGACCGACGCAACCAATCCGGATATCTCGGCCTTCCTCGCGCACGGCGGGCGCCTGATCCTGCTGCACGGGCTGGCCGACGAGGTCATCAGCCCCAATTCCACCATCGCGTGGTTCCAGGCGGTGACGGCCACGGTGGGGCAGGGGGCGGTGGACCAGGGCATCCGTTTCTATACGGTGCCCGGCATGGGCCACGGCACCGGCAGCTTCCTGCCGGCGTGGAATTCGCTGACGGCGCTGGAGAACTGGGTCGAGCTCGGCGCGGCCCCGGGCACGCGCACGGTGATGGACACCAATGCGCAGACCTATGGCCGCACGCGCCCGCTGTGCCAGTACCCGTCGTGGCCAAAGTACAAGGGCAGCGGCAGCGCGGATGCCGCCATCAACTACACCTGCGAAGGCGCGACGGGGACGGTGCAGTCCTGTTTGAACATGCCTGCGGTGGTGACGGCGTTCAAGGGCGGCAACACGCAGGGCGAAGAACTGACCCTGACGGTCGACCCGGCCACGCTGCAATACACCGTGACCATCGATGCCAGCCTGCAGCGCCCGGCCAGCACGAAGCGCAGCGGGCGGCTGGTGGCGCAGGGCGGCTGCACCTATGCCAGCGATGAGAACGGCGCACGCTTTACTTTCGGCGGCGGCGGGGTGGTGACAGGTGGCGTGGTGCCGGCGTCGGGCGCGGGCTTTGCGCCGCTGCTGGCATTCCAGAACGTCTCGTCGGACTACAAGGCGGTGGCGGACATCTACAACGTCAACGGTATCCAGTACGCGGTGTCGGGCAATACCGCCACGGTGCGCAACGGTGCCGCGCGGCTGCGCGCGTCGGCGGCTACGTGGCAGACCTGCCAGGACCCGTCCACCGGCGGCTTTATCGTCTATGACGCCGCTTGCACGGCAACCACCAAGGGCTATCTGAGCTGGAACGGCACGCGCAACGCCTTCGACTATATGGTCGGCGGCACCATCGCCGCGAATGACGGCACGCTGTCGGGATCGCTGATCAGCGGCATGGTCAACGGCAAGCCGGTGCCGCTGGTGCTGACGCGCTCGGCGACTGCTTACGGCATGAGCATTTACACGCCGCAACCTGCCACGCTGCCGGCGGGTTCGGCCGACGGCACCTATCGCCTGCAGGGCACGGACGGCGTATTGGCCGATGCTGACCTGTCCGGCAACACCATCGCGCGCGCCGGGGCCAGCGGCACGCTGGCCTACAACCAGCCGGTGGCGGGTGTGATGGCGGCAAGTGGTGGCGTGGCCGGGTTCTATACGGCCAACGGCGGCGTGCTGGCGGGTACGGCGGGCACGCGCTTCGAACTGGGGGTGATGTACTGACCCGCGCGGCTCAGGCGTCAGCCGGCAACTTTGCCGGCCGGCGCCTGTGCCGTGCCGCCAGCCGGTGCGTCAGTGCCACCAGTGCGGCCAGCGCCGGGTCGCCGCCGTGCGCTGCCTCCTCGCGATAGCCCAGCGTCAGCGGGGCGCGCAGGCGGTCGGCTTCCTGCATGCGGCAATAGGCCACGCCGTGGCGGTTCAGGCTCGCCATCGATGCGGGCACAACGCTGACGCCGGCACCGGCGGCAACCAGGTTCAGGTTAGTCAGCATGCGCTCGACTTCCGCGCCCACGCGTGGCGTGAAGCCGAGCGCTTCGCATTCGCGCAGCAGGTCGTGGTACATGCCCGGCGCGCCGGGGCGGCGTACCAGGATGAAGGAATCGGCAGCCAGTTCGCGCAGCGACACCGGCGTGGACGCCGCCACGCCCGCCGCCTCGCGCTTGCGCAGCAGCGGATGGTCCAGCGGCAGCGCGATCACCATGTCTTCTTCCAGCAGCAGGTCGAAGCGCACGCCTTCCGGATGCTGCACCGGCGCGCGCAGCAGCGCGGCGCTCAGCGTGCCGTCGGCCAGGCGCTCGATCGCCTCGGCGGCATTGCATTCGGTCAGCGACAGCGCCACGCGCGGAAAGCGGCGCCGGCACTCGCGCAACACCTCTGGCGTGAGGCGGTGCGCCGCGGCGGAACTGGTGAAGCCGATCGCCAGCGAACCCTCGTCGCCGCGCGCCAGGCGCTGCATGCGTGCGCGCATCTGCTGGATGCGAACGAACAGGTCCTTGGCGTCTTCGCGCAGCGCGGCGCCGGCGGGCGTCAGCGCAACGCCGCGCGGCTGGCGCTCGAACAAGGCAACGCCGAGTTCGGTCTCGAGCGCCTTGAGCTGCTGCGACAGCGGGGGCTGCTGGATGCCGAGTTGTTCCGCGGCGCGCGTGACCGAGCCGTGCTCGGCGACTGCCAGGAAGTAACGCAGGTGCCGAAGTTCCACGATGATATATGTTGAGAATATGGATGACCGGCGAAGTATATATTTTTCAAGACGCCGCGACTGGCCTACCATCGGCAAATTCGAACAGGAGACGCTATCCCATGCTTCAAGCCTTTGCCCTCGTCCTGCAAAAGAAACCGGCGCGGCGCCTGGCTTGCGCCGTCGTGGCCGCGGCCGCGCTGGCCGGCTGCGCCAGTGCGCCCGAAGCGCCATCCGCTACGGGCAAACCGGCCGCGGCTGCCGCCGCGAAGCCGCACTGGCAGCGTGTGCATCTGGGCGCGGGTGGGGGCTATGACTTCCCGGTCTATGCCAGCCATCGGCTCGATGGCGACCTGTCGCGCATCCGTGAGGTCGTCTTCATGCAGCATGGCCTGCAACGCAACGGCGACGACTACTACGCCGCCGGCGCCGCGCTGCTCAAGGCCAGCGGGCGCAATCCGGACGAGGTGCTGCTGATCGCGCCCAACTTCCCCGGCACGCCCGACCAGGGCAAGGGCTTCGACGGCATGCCGCATTGGTCGGTGCAGGGCTGGATGAGCGGCGAGAATGCGGTGAACGCGCCGTTCCCGGTCAGCTCGCTGCAGGTGCTGGACGACCTCGTCGCCCTCGTCACCGACAAGTCGCGCCTGCCGCAGGTGGCGAAGGTCACGGTGGCTGGACACTCGGGCGGCGCGCAGATCGTGCATCGCTACGCCGTGCTGAACAATGTCGACGAGCGCATCCGCGCGCGCGGCATCGACCTGCGCTACGTGGTGGCGAATCCGTCGTCCTATCTCTACTTCACGCCTGTGCGCCCGGCCGGCCCGGATGGCAAGTCGTTTGCGCCGTATGACAAAGCCGTCTGCCCCGATTACGACAAGTACCGCTACGGCATGCAAGACATCGTGCCGTACGCCAGGGGGGCCGACGGCCTGTCGCTGTACAAGCGCTACGCCGGGCGGCAGGTGACCTACCTGGCCGGTACGGAAGACAACGACCCCAACCACCGCGTGCTTGACAAGGCCTGCGGCGCCGAGGCCGAAGGCCCCACGCGGCTGCAGCGCGCGCGCGGCTACCTGCGCTATGAGCGCTACCTGGCCAGCCCGGGCCTGGTGATCCGCCATCAGGCCTATGAAGTGGTGGGCGTTGGCCACGACCTGGCGCACATGTTCGGTTCGCAGTGCGGGGCAAAGGCCGTGTTCGGCTTGCCGGAGTCGGCCAACCAGGACGGCGCGGCCTGCCAGGCGCCGCAGCTCTGAGGCGGGGCGGCTGTACGCAGCGCGTGCGGCCCGCTACGATGCCCGGTATCTCCTGATCAGGGAGGGAATCGTGCCCATGCCTGAAGGACGTTTCCGCATGCAACGCTGCACCATCGCCGGCGTGCAGGCCGTCGAGGCCAGCTCGCGCCGCGCCTTCGGCCGGCACGCGCACGACCAGTACGGCATTGGCGTCATCGTCCGTGGCGGCCACCGCTCCTGCAGCGGCCGCGGCATGGTCGAGGCGGTGTGCGGCGACATCATCACCGTCAATCCCGGCGAAGTGCATGACGGCATGCCGCTAGCCGAAGCGGGCCGCGACTGGCGCATGCTCTATATCGATTCCGCGCTGATGCTCAGCGTGGCCAGGGACCTCGGGGGCAACCACGGCACGGCCGAATTCACGCTGCCTGTCATTCGCGACCCTGCCCTGGCGCAGCGGCTGCTTGAGGCTTATGCGGCGCTGACCGCAAGCGTGGCTGATGCCGCGCTGTCTGCGGAGGAGCGCTTGCTGGCGATGCTCGCGCCGGTATTGCAGCCCGCGGAACGGCTCGACGCCGCGCTACCGGCGGGACTACGACTGGCGCGCGAACGCATCGACGACGACCCCGCCGCGGCGGTGTCGCTCGGCGAGCTGGCCGCGCTGAGCGGCCTGAGCCGCTACCAGGTGGTGCGCGCCTTTGCACGCGCCACCGGCCTGACGCCACATGCCTATCTGGTGCAGCGGCGCATCGAACTGGCGCGGCGCCTGATCGCGCAAGGATGCACGCTGGCCGATGCGGCGCTGGCCAGCGGCTTCGCCGACCAGAGTCACATGACGCGCGTGTTCAGCGGCAAGTACGGCATCTCTCCGCGGGCCTGGGCGCTGGCACTGGCCTGAGCGCCGATCATTGCGCATCCGCGCGCTGCAATTTCATTCAAGACCCCACCCGCCCGACAATCGTAGCCTGCGGCCTTCCTCATCAACGGATGCCGCAAATGTCGCAAAGACTGCAAGGCTACGCCTGCCTGGCGGGCGCAATGATCATGGTGGGCAGCACCGTGGTGGCCAGCAAGGTCATCGCCGCGGGGCTGCCGCCCTTTACTGCGACCGCGCTGCGCTTTGCGCTGGCACTGCCGTGCTTCTGGCTGCTGATGCGCGCGACCGGTACCGCCTGGCCGCGACCGGGCCGGCGTGATGCGGTGCTGCTCGTCCTGCAGGCGGTTGCGGGCAGCGTCGGCTACACCGCGCTGCTGATCTCGGGGCTGCGGCTCACCAGTGCCGCCAATGCTTCGGTGGTAATCGGCACCTTGCCGGTGGTGACTGCGCTGATCGCTGTCGCGTTGCTTGGCGAGCGGCCGCGGCTGCCGCTGCTGGTGGCGATTGCGCTGGCCACGGCGGGCGTGCTCGCCGTCGCGCTGCCAGCGGGCGCGCAGGGGCAGGGTTCCCTGGTCGGCAACGCACTGGTGCTGGCGGCGATGGTGTGCGAGGGGCTGTTTATCCTGCTGAATCGCCGGCTACGGCAACCGGTGCCGCCGCTTGCGCTGTCGGCGGTGATCTCGGCGATCGGCCTGGCGGCGTGCGTGGCGCCGGCGCTGTTCGAGGCACCGTGGCGCATCGCGCTGGCATGGCAGGCCGTGGCGGCGGTGGCCTACTACGCCATCGTGCCGACGGTCGGCGGATTTGTGCTGTGGTATGCGGGCTCGGCGCGCACCAGCGGCACCGAGGCGGCGTTGTTCACCGCGCTGGCGCCGGTATCCGCGATGGCGCTGGCGGCCACGCTGCTGGGAGAGGCGGTGACGCCGATGCAGCTCGGTGGGATCGGGTGCGTGCTGGGGGCGATGCTGTGCCTGGTGCTGGTGCGGCCGGCGGATGGGGTGGGGCGTGCAGCCGGTGCCAACCGCTAGCGCTGGACGGTGGCCCCGGGGCTGCCGCCGGTCAGCGTCGCGCCGCAGTGGATCTCCATAGGACGGGGTTTGCCCCGGCAGCAACCGCGGCCCCTCGGTGCTACCATCCAGCGGTCCGCCGTCTGCGGCGGATGGCCCATGCCAGTTGCAGGGCCTGCTCTCACGGAATCGCGCCCTCCGCATGCTTCAGTCCAAGCCGCAGCGCGACGCGTGGCACGCCGCGGCGCAGCCGCCTGGTGGCGCGGGTCGGCTTGCGGGCCATCGTCCACCCACTGCCGAACATTGCCTTGCCGCCCCGCCATGGCCGCGCCGGCAATGGCTGCGCGTCGCCGCTGCTGGCTTGCTGGCAGCGGCGGGCGGGCTGGCGGGGCCCCGCCGTGTGGCGGCCGCGGAACTGGCTCACCTGGTGGTGGGCTATGCCGCAGGCGGGGGTGCGGACCATGTCGCGCGCGTGGTCGCCGACAGCCTGGCCGCCGACGGTTATCCCGTGCTGGTCGAAAACCGCCCCGGTGCCGCGGGCCTGGTCGCGCTGCAAGCGGTGCTGCGCGCGCAAGCCGAGCGTTCCGTGCTGCTGCTGGGCACGGTGGGCTCGGTCAGCATCGCGCCCTTGCTGTCGCACCAGGCTGTCGATGCAGACCGGCTGCATGCGGTCGCCGTGATCGCCAGCACGCCGCATGTATTGCTGACCAGCGGCGCCGTGCCTGCGGGGCTTGCACCGGACGCCGAGCTGCATGCGCGGCTGGAGCGCGCGCGGCGTGAGCCGGGGCAGTCGGCGTTCGCCTCGCTCGGCACCTACTCCAGCGCCCACCTGGTCGGCGAGCTGATGTGCCGGCAGGCGCGCGTCGACATGGCGCATATCCCTTATCCCGGCAGCGCACGCGCGTTGGCCGACCTGCAGGGCGGGCACATCGGCTTGCTGGTCAGCACGCTGCAGGCCGCGCTGCCGCTGTTGCGCCAGGGCAAGGTGCGGGCACTGGCGGTGACCGGTGAGCGCCGCAGCCCGCTGGCACCTGCTACGCCTACGTTTGCCGAAGCCGGCATCGCCGGCATGTACCAGGCCGCGTGGTACGGGCTGCTCGCGGCGCCGGGCATGCTGCGCTCGCAGCACGAAGACCTGGCCGAACGCATGCAGCGGCTGCTGCAAGGCCAGCCCGCCTTGCGCCAGCGCCTGAGGCAGGGCGGTGCCGAGCCGCTGGCGCTGACCGGCGCCGCAGCCGCCGCCTATCTCGCCGCGCAGCGCCAGATCTGGCGCGAGACGGTCGCGCAGGTGCGGCCGAGGCTGGACTGAGCGCACACCGTCGCGGCAAAAGCCGGACTTGGCGTGCAGCGAAAGCGATGTTGCGCTGCGGATAACAGCCGCGAGCGGTCTGCAAGTCGCCTGATTGGGGCGAGCACCGTCAGTGCGTATTGCGCCGCTCCTTGGCCTTCCTGGCAAAGTACGCGGCGATCTCATCCTTGGTCACGCTGCCCTGCCGGGCGGTGTCGATCGCGTCGAAGTGCTTGTAGACGTTGGGCATGCCGGCCTTGGCTTCCTCGCGCGTCAGGCGCCCGTCGTGGTCGGTATCGGCGTTGGCAAAGCGCGCGTCGAAGCGCTGGCGCGCCGGTTCGCCGGGACTCTCCTGCTGCGCATCCGCGGGGCTGGCACAGTGCAGCAGCGCGATACTGCAGCAGGCAAGGGCGAAATCTCGGGCGGTCATGGTCGGCTCCGGTCGGTCGGGTGGGGGCCCGGCTGCGTACAGGATAGGATAATGCCGCGCTGACGCTGCCTCCGGCGTTTTGCAGAGCACAAAGAAAAAACCCGCGGAGTTCGCGGGTTCAAGTCCCTGCCCGCAGGATCGGGCCCGGAGGAGACAACCACAGGAAAAGGTTTCGTGCCTGTTTATCCCAGGCTGATTTTGACGACCTGTTCCTCGACGCCGACAAAGCGCACCAGCTGGCGCAGGCCGCTGGCGTATTCCTTGATATGGTGACCGTCGGGCGTATCGGGCAGCCGGTAATAGATGGGTGCCTTGTCGGGCAGGGGCGGCAGCAAGCCGAGCGGGTGTTCGGCGTCGTCGGCTTCCCAGGCGACGTCGCGTTCTTCGGTAAGCATGGGTATTCCGGTCATGTTCGTACTCCAGGAGGGGCGGCCGGGGGCGGTTTTTTTCGCTCGCACTGGATTCAATGTATCGAATGTATGGCAAGTAGCGTAGAAATGCCATTCAGCATTTTTTAATTCTGTCTGCCGGGAAATTTCGAAACTGACAAATTCATTGAAAATATGTCAGTAACTGCCGGAAATCCGGCAAGCCTTGCAATGCCTTGCCGGTGGCGCCCGCCATTGCGATACCATAACGCCAGTTTTAAGAAGTGTGGCCGCCGGCGCGTGCGTCTGGCCACATCCGCTATCCACATAATCATTCACCGTCCCCGACGGGCCACTGCCCAGACGCATGTCGACCCAGCACGCCTTGTTGATTTCCCTGATCGAGAAGCCCTCGTCCGGCTATGACCTGGCACGGCGCTTTGACCGCTCTATCGGCTATTTCTGGCATGCCACCCATCAGCAGATTTATCGCGAGCTGGGGCGGATGGCGGACAGCGGCTGGATCGTCGCCGACGAGAGCGAGGTGGCGGAAGGCGAGAACAGTGCCGCCGATCGCAAGAACCGCAAGAAGGTCTACCGGGTGTTGTCCGCCGGACGCGACGAGCTGGTGCGCTGGGTGCTGGCCCCAGGCGCCGGGCTGGACCAGCGCGAAGAGATCCTGGTCAAGCTGCGCGCCGATGCGGTGATCGGGCCGCTTGGCCTGGGCGACGAGATGCGGCGGCTGATCGCGCTGCACCAGGCGCGGCTGGAGACCTATCTCGCCATCGAACGGCGCGATTTCTCCGCGCCGGACATGGATCGCGCGCAGCAGCTGCGCTATGCCTTGCTGCGGCGGGGGATCCGCTTCGAGCAGGACTGGGTGGACTGGGGCGAGGACCTGCTGCCGTTGCTGGAGAGGTCCCTGGGGCAGGCCGTCGCGGCAAAGTAAAACGCCGGCTCAGGAGCCGGCGCTTGCTGCGAGAGCGGAGCGACCTTACGCGACGTCAACCGCGCGCGCAACCGCGGGGCTGGCTTCGCCCAGGCCCAGCCGGCGGCGCGCCAGCGCATACTCTTCGGCAAAGCGGCGCACCAGTTCGGCCGCCGGCACCACGCGCTTGATCGCCCCCACGCCCTGGCCGGCGCCCCAGATATCCTTCCACGCCTTCACGCTGCTGGAGCCGAAGTTCATCTTCGATGGATCGGACTGCGGCAGCGCGGCCGGGTCCAGCCCCGCGCGCTCGATGCTGCCGCGCAGGTAGTTGCCGTGCACGCCGGTGAACAGGTTCGAGTAAACGATGTCGTTGGCGCTGCTGTCGACGATCATCTGCTTGTAGCCATCCTGCGCGTTGGCTTCCTGCGTGGCAATAAAAGCTGAGCCGATATAGGCCAGGTCGGCGCCCGCGGCCTGCGCGGCCAGGATGGCGTCGCCGCTGGAGATGGCGCCCGACAGCAGCAGCGGGCCGTCGAACCATTCGCGGATCTCGTGCAGCAGCGCGAACGGCGACAGCGTGCCGGCGTGGCCGCCCGCGCCGGCAGCGACTGCCACCAGCCCGTCGGCGCCTTTCTCGATGGCCTTGCGCGCAAAGGTGTTGTTGATCACGTCGTGCAGCACGATGCCGCCGTACGAATGCACCGCTTCGTTGACTTCCGTGCGCGCGCCCAGCGAGGTGATCACGATCGGCACCTTGTAGCGCACGCACAGCTCCAGGTCATGCTCGAGCCGGTCGTTGGACTTGTGCACGATCTGGTTGACCGCGAACGGCGCCGACGGGCGGTCGGGGTGCTTCGCATCGTGCTCGGCCAGCTCGGTGGTGATGCGGTCCAGCCATTCCTCCAGCTTGGGCGCCGGGCGCGCGTTCAGCGCCGGGAACGAACCCACCACGCCGGCCTTGCACTGGGCGATTACCAGGTCGGGGTTGGAAATGATGAACAGCGGCGAGCAGACCACCGGCAGCGACAGCCGGTTCTGGAGTTGGGCGGGAAGGGCCATGGGTGAAGTCTCCTGGGTATTGCGGTGTATTGCGGTGATGCGGAAATCTGTCTGGGTTTGCAAACCGGTGCCGGCGGGTCAGGCCGCGCCGGTCAGCACGTCTTTCTGGCTGGCCAGGCGCGCGCCCATGGCGGCGGCCAGCGCCTCCAGGCCCGAGCGCGGCCGCACCATGACCTCGAATTCGGCGATGCGACCGGCGTCGTCGAAGCGGATCATGTCGATGCCCTTGAGCGCCTTGCCGTCCACGGCGGCGCTGAATTCCAGCACCACGCTGTGGCCGTCTTCGCTGACAAAGCTGCGGTGGTAACGGAAGTCCTGGAAGACCTGGTTCACCGTGGTCAGCACCAGCGCGATCGCGGCGCGGCCCGGATACGCCGTGTGCGCGACCGGTGAGCGGAACACGACCTCGTCGGCGACGATGGCGTCCAGCCCGGCCATCGAGTTGGTGGCGATCATCCGGTGCCAGGCGTCGAGCGAGGCCTGCGCGGCGGGAATCAGGTTGGCAAGGTCAGCGGTGGTCAAGGCGGTCTCCTGGGGCGGGCTCTGCGTCGTACGCACGTTCTTGTCGTATGCAACCAGTTGCATAGTGATTGGAAAAATAGCATGCGTTGCGGCACCGCGCAAGCGCAGCGACGGAAAGCGGCGGGACCCGCCTGCCTTGTAGTGACGCGTTGTCTACAATAGGCGGGATTGCACCCCCGCCAGCCGGCCCCAAGCAGGAGAGTCAGTGACCACTAAGCCCCGCGCCGCCCACCCTGAGCAGGCGGCCTTGTTCGATGCCGACCTGGCCGCCTGGCGCGACCATCCGGAGCGCGCCTTCGACGGCTGGCTGGCGCGGCATGGCTTCCGGCATGGCACCAGCGTGGTGTACCGCGCGATGTGGGGCAAGCTGCTGCGCTGGTCGGCCGAGCGCGGCCTGCCGCCGCTGAGCTGGTCGGCGCAGCAGATCGGCGAGTTCCTGGACGCCCAGCAGCTGCACAAGTCGCACCGCTACCGCTACACCCGGCTGATCGAACGGGTGTTCCACCACCTGGCGCAACTGCGCGAAGGCATGCACAACCCCGGCAGCCAGGCGGTGCGCGCGCACCTGGCCGATGGCGAGAACGATCCCACCGCCTTCCTGCTGCCCGGCGAACGCGACCTGCTGGTCGCGCGCATCCTCGGCCCGGGCGGCATGCCCGTGCCCGGCGACGAGCGCACGGCGGCTTCGCCCACACAATGGAAGCGTGCCCGCGACACGGCGCTGCTGGCCGTGCTGCTTGGCGGCGGGCTGAAGGTGGCTGAGGCCCGGGCGCTGCGTGTGGATGCGGTGGACGATGGCGCGCCGGGCCGGATGGCGCTGCGCATGGTCCGCCCGGACAACGGCCGCGCCTATACGGTGCCGCTGTTCAGCCTGGCCCATGCGCCGCTGCGGACCTGGCTGGCGCTGCGCGAGGCCTCTGGCACACTGGGCAGCCTGGTGTTCCCGGCGATGCCGGCCGGGCGGCCGATGCATGCCGCCTCGGTCTACCGGCGCGTGGAGATCCTGCTGGACGAGGCCGGCGTGCTGGCCGGCCGCAGCGAACGCGCGTCGCCGCAGACGCTGCGCAACACCTGCGCCGCCATGCATTTCGAGGCCGGGACGGCGCCGGCCGAGGTGGCGCAATGCCTGGGCATGCGTGACCTGGAGTCTGGCTGGCGGCTGCGTGCCGCCTATGAAGCCTGGCAGGCGCGGGCCGGTCTGGTGGCCGGGGTGGCGCAGCTACAGCCTTAGCGCAGGCCCCGGTTGGCGGCGATGGATGCCAGCGGACCGGGCGCGCGTGGCCCATGTTGGTAATATGTGACCTCGCCCCGGCCTCCGCTGTGGCGGCAAGCGGCGCTTACGCCATCTCCTGAGTCGGCCGGCGTGCTACTTCCGGCCCTGAATCGAATCCGACATCCATTTCCATGTCCGAAACATTGCTCCTTACCGGCGCCGCCGGCTATATCGCCTCGCATACCTGGGTCGCGCTGCTCAATGCCGGCTACAACGTGATCGGCCTGGATAATCTTTGCAACAGCAGCGCAGTGGTGGTGGAGCGGCTGGCCACCATTACCGGCAAGGCCCCGAATTTCGTGCAGGGCGACGTGCGCGACCGCGCGCTGCTGGACCGGCTTTTTGCCGAACACCGCATCAGCGCGGTGATTCATTTCGCCGCGCTCAAGGCGGTGGGCGAATCGGTAAGCCAGCCGCTGGAGTATTACAGCAACAACCTGGACGGCCTGCTGACGGTATGTGCGGCAATGCGCGCGGCCGGGGTGAAACAACTGGTGTTCAGTTCCTCGGCCACGGTTTATGGCAATCCGCATACCGTGCCGATCCTGGAGGATTTTCCGCTGTCGGCGACCAATCCGTATGGCCAGACCAAGCTGATGGGCGAGCAAATCCTGCGCGACCTGGAAAAATCCGATCCGTCGTGGCGCATTGCCTACCTGCGCTATTTCAATCCGGTCGGCGCGCATGAAAGCGGGCTGATCGGCGAAGATCCGCGCGGTATTCCGAATAACCTGATGCCATATGTGGCGCAGGTTGCCGGCGGGCGCCGCGAAAAACTGATGGTATTCGGCGGCGACTATCCCACGCCGGACGGCACCGGGGTGCGCGACTATATCCACGTGTGCGACCTGGCCGACGGCCACCTGGCGGCGCTGGTCTACCTGCGCGACCAGGGCAAGGGCATGACCGTGAACCTGGGCACCGGCCGCGGCTACAGCGTGCTGGAGGTAGCGAATGCTTACCAGAGCGCCAGTGGCAAGCCGGTGCCGTATGAAATTGTGGAGCGGCGCCCGGGCGATATCGCCTCGTGCTACGCCGATCCCGCGCTGGCCAACCAGTTGCTGGGCTGGCGCGCACGCCATGACCTGGACCGGATGTGCCAGGACTCCTGGCGCTGGCAGTCGATGAACCCGCAGGGCTTCGAAGCCTGAGGCGCGGCGCCCGCGAAGGCGTGGGCGTACCCGTTTCTGCGGCACCACCTGCAGCACCTGGGTAGAGAAAAAGTTGCCTTCGGGGCGGCCAAAACAAAAACGCCACGGATTATTTCCGTGGCGTTTTGTCATCTGCCGGAGCGTGCGCTCAGCGGATCAGGAAGTCCTCGACCGATTTGCCCTGGGCCAGGGCCTGGGTCAGCCAGCCCGGGCGCTTGCCACGGCCGGTCCAGGTATTGCCGGCGCTGTCGCGGTAGCGCACCGGCACCTTGCGGTTGACGGCCTTCTTGCCGGCCGGCGCCTTGGTGCCAAAACCGAGGTCTTCTGCGGTCAGGCCATATTGCTCGATTTTCTCGCGAATATCCGCAATCACTGCGGATTGTTCGCGGGCCTTGATTTCTTCGGCCTGCTTCTGCAGTTCATTGATTTTCTGAACGATTTCCTGATAAGTCGCCATTGCGTCCTCGGTTTCCGGTGGGGTGGAATGCGGTGGGTTACACGGTCGGTGACACGGTGGGTGTCTTGGGGTGTGCGGTCGGTGAAAAATGCCGAAAACAATTATAACGGGGTAACGGCTGGCTGCAAATCCTGGCGCGCTTATCAAACGCCGTTTTTGCGAAAATTCTCGTCACCGATATTGGTGTGAACTTTCAGTGTCGTTCCGGGTCATCGGGTTTTTCCCTCCGTTCGCCCGGTTTGCGGCCGTCTTTGTATCAGCCTGCACATAAATGGTGTTTCCTGCGCAGGCCCGGCGCCCTCCGCAGGCGGCCGTGCGCGCAAATCAAATCGCCATAATCGACCCGCCGCAGCCGGGACGCGTTTCCGGCACCCCCCGCTACACGCCACGTGCCGTATATCCGACATGGCGGTATTCGACGCGTATTTTGCAGGCGCTGCCGACGGGGTTTGCTCAAGGATGAGAAGGGATGGCCGTTATCCGGGCAGGGCGGATCGTCGGGGTGTCGGTCCTGCCGTACCGGGGCCAGGGGTGGGCCCTGCGGATTGCTCACAGTCTCCTTTTCAACATGTCTTTGCAAAACAATATCCAGATCAAGACCCTGCTACGGGGCGCCATGGGAATGCTGTCCCTGCTGCTGTTGCTGGTCGGGGGAGCCGGCCTGCACGGGATTTCCCAAAGCAATGACGCGCTCAAGGAGACTTATTCCAACCAGCTGTCCTCGACCGTCGCGCTGAGCGAGGCCATGCTGGCCACCACGCGCATGCGCCTGGCGCTGGACCGCAACGTCATGCTGGGGGAGCAGGGCGACCCGAAGGTCAACGTGGACCGCTCGAAGGTGTTCGTCGAGGCCTCGGAGGCGGCCTGGAAACGCTACCTGAGCCTGCCCCAGAACGACCAGGAGAAAGCGCTGGCCGCCGAACTGGGCAAGCAGCGCCAGGCCTTCATGGAGCAGGGCGTGCTGCCGCTGCAGGCGGCCTCGCTGGCGGGCAACCAGGAAGAGGCGGTGCGGCTTGCAAAGAAGGTGCTGCCGGACCTGCAGCGCAGCATGTCCACCGCGCATGAAAACCTGCAAAAGTTCCAGCTGGGTGCCGGCCAGGCCAATTTCGATGCCGCGCAGGCAGGCTACCAGCGCATCCGCATGCTGTCGGTCGCGCTGATCGTGCTGGGGCTGGTGGTGGCCGCGTTGTGCACCTTCACCCTCAACCGCGCCATCGTCGCGCCGGTGCAGGAGGCGCTGGCCGTGTTCGAGCGCATCGCCCGCGGCGACCTGACCTCGCGCATCACCAGCATCTCGAAAAACGAGATCGGCCGCATGATGCAGGCGCTGGCCGCGATGCAGGCGAGCCTCTCGGGCATCGTGGCCGAGGTGCGCACCGGCGCCGATTCGATGGCGTCGGCCACGCAGCAGATTTCCACCGGCAACCTGGACCTGTCGCAGCGCACCGAGGAACAGGCCTCGTCGCTGGAGCAGACCGCGGCCAGCATGGAAGAACTGACCACGGTGGTGCGCCAGAACGCCGACAATGCGCGCCAGGCTGGCGTGCTGGCCAACGAAGCCTCGCAGATCGCGCTCAAGGGCGGCGACGTGGTGGGCCGCGTGGTCGATACCATGAACGAGATCAACGGTGCCTCGCGCAAGGTGGTCGAGATCATCAGCGTGATCGAAGGCATTGCCTTCCAGACCAATATCCTGGCCCTGAACGCGGCGGTGGAAGCCGCGCGCGCCGGCGAGCAGGGCCGCGGCTTTGCCGTGGTGGCGGGCGAGGTGCGCAGCCTGGCGCAGCGCTCGGCATCGGCCGCCAAGGAGATCGAGGCGCTGATCAGCGAGTCGGGCCAGCGCGTGGAAAGCGGCACGAAACTGGTGGCCGAGGCCGGCCAGACCATGGGCGAGATCGTCCAGGCGGTACGCCGCGTGACTGACATCATGAACGAGATCGGGGCGGCCTCGCAGGAGCAGACCAGCGGCATCGAGCAGGTCAGCCAGGCAGTGACGCAGATGGACGAGGTCACGCAGCAGAACGCCGCGCTGGTGGAAGAGGCCGCCGCCGCGGCCGGGGCGCTGGAAGAGCAGGCCCGGAAACTGAAGCACGTCGTATCGGTCTTCACTCTTGGCACGGGTGGCGGTGCGGTTGCCGCCGGCAGCCGGACCCCGGCAGTGCCTGCGCGCACCGCGCCGGCGCTCAGCCCGGTTGCTGGCGCCGTAGCGACCCAGGCATCCCCGGCAGCCGCGCCTCGCGCCGCCAGCACCCGCCCGGTCCCCGCCGTCCGGCCGGCCGCTCGCCTGGCGGCAGCCACTGCGGGTGGCGACGATGACTGGAGCGCCTTTTAGAACGTTGTCCCGGGTATTGTCTTGTTCACACGGCGACCGCAAGATGACATGATGCGGGGTTTGTCCCGCGTCCGGTTCGTCTTCGCGCATTCTTTTCTTCACCGCGCAGCCTAATGATTGCCCTGAGTTCCGTCCTGTTGCTGCTTGCCGCCCTGCTGGGCGTGGCCGCCGCCCTCGGTGTCCGCGCCGGGCGCGACCAGGGAGCCGGAAGCCGGTCGCTGCGCGCGCTGAGCTGGTCGGCGGCGCTTTTGTCGCAGCTGACCGTCAGCCTGCCCGTAGTGGTGGTGGTGTTCTCCGGCAGCCTGCCGGTGGCCAACGATACCGCCCAGCTGGCAGCCAGCTTTGCCGCCGCGGCGGCGGCCACCGCCGCCGTCAAGCTGCTGGTGCAATGGCTGCGCCATGGCGCGCGGCTCTGGCGCGGCGCGGCGGTCCTGGCGGTGGTGGCCGGCGCCGGGCTGGTGGCGGCGGCGGGCACGCACCTGGGCCACGCCTGCAGCGCCGGCACGATGTCGGCGCGCGACTGCATCAATGTCGCCGGCCTGCCGCACCCGGCCTGGCTGGCCGGCGCGCTGACCGCGCTGTGCGGGCTGATGTTCGCCATCCACCGCGCGCAGTCGCGCGGCTGGCTGCCGGCACCGGCGCGCAGTGAAACCGAACTGGCCGCAGACCTCGTCGACGAGCCGCCCGCGCACCGCCTGGCCGAGGCGCGCGTGGTGCGGCGCGGCGCGCGCATCCCGGGCCGGCTCACCGTACGCGCCGCCGCGCGCGGGCAGGGCACGGTGGGCGAGTACAGCGTTGCCACGGTGATGCCTGACCGCGTGGGCTTCGGCCGCTGGCTGGACCAGGCCATCGCGCAGGCGCGTCTGGCCGAGACCGGCTGCGCCGTGCTGCTGATCCATATTGCCGACTACCGCGAGGTCGACGAGGTCTTCGAGATCCGCGCCGATGATATCCTGGCCCAGGACGCCGGCGCGCTGGCGCAGGCCGTGCTGGAGCCGCACGACTTCCTGGCCCGGCTGGCGCGCGACGAGTTTGCCGTGGGCGTGCCCGAGCTGGTCCACCACGGCCGCGCGCAGGAGCTGGGCTCGCGCATGCTGAGCTCGCTGGCCGAGTTCATCGCCGCGCGCGGGCTGCAGATGCAGATCGGCGTGAATATCGGCATCGCCATCTACCCGCGCGATGCGCAGACCTCCGAAGCCCTGATGCAGGCCGCCCGCGTCAGCCTGGCCGAGGCGCGCGAAAGCGGTTCGAACCAGGTACGCCTGTTCAACAGCGCCGCCGGCGAGCGCGCGCGCCGCACCCGCGTGATCCGGCGCGACCTGTGGCTGGCGATCCAGGACGATGCGCTGTCGCTGCAGTTCCAGCCCAAGTACGACGCGCGCCGCCGCACGCTGGTGGGCGCCGAGGCGCTGTGCCGCTGGCGCCATCCGGCGCTGGGCCCGGTCAGCCCGGCCGAGTTCATCACCGTGGCCGAGCAGTCCGGCCAGATCGACAAGCTCGACGACTGGGTGCTGACCAGCGTCTGCCGCCAGGTGCGCCAGTGGCAGGACGCGGGCCTGCCCACCGTGCCGGTGGCGATCAACGTCTCGGGACTGCGCTTTGCCAGCCGCAATTTCCCGCAGTACCTGCTCGAGCAGATCCACCAGCACGACATCCCGCCCTCGGCAATCACGCTGGAAATCACCGAGACCGCGGCCATGAAGGACATCGGCAAGTCGCTCGAGACGCTGGCCGAGCTGCAGTCGCTCGGCATCCAGGTGGCGCTGGACGACTTCGGCAGCGGCTATTCGAGCCTGGGCTATCTGAAGCGGCTGCGCGTGGGCACGCTCAAGATTGACCGCACGCTGATCGGCGGGCTCGATACCGATGCACAGGGCCGCGCCATCGTCGGCTCGATGGTGGCGCTGGCGCACGAACTGCGCATGAAGGTGGTGGCAGAGGGCGTGGAGTCGGCTTCGCAGCTCGAGATCCTCAACCAGATGGGCTGCGACGAGGTGCAGGGCTACCTGCTGTCGCTGCCGCTGGATGCTTCCGGGTTTGCCGATGCGGTGCGCGGGCTGACGGCCGAGTGAGCGGGGCGGCCTGGCCCGCTAAAGAACGCGGCCCGCGCTGCCGATAACGACGCTGGCAGGCCGGTCCGTCCGTCGCCGGCCGCGCTGTCCATGCTGTCGAACTTCCTGGCGGATCAACCGAGCCCTGCAAACCGGAGGCCCAATGGCATCGCCCAGCATCCTCGTCGTTGACGATTCCCCTTCGCTTCGCCGCATGATCGGCGCATGTCTGCGCGCCGGCGGATTCGACGTTACCGAGGCCGCCGACGGCGACCAGGCGCATGCGCTCGCCAGCGGCGCCAGCTTCGGCATGCTGGTCACGGACCAGGTCATGCCCGGCATGGACGGCCTCACGCTGATCCGCAGCCTGCGCGTTACCGAACGCTACGCGCGCATTCCCATCCTGATGCTGACCACCGAGCATGACGGCAACATCCGCGAACTGGCGCGCGCCGCCGGCGCGTCGGGCTTCCTGCCCAAGCCCTTCGATCCGGACGAGCTGATGCAGGCCGTGGCGGCATTGCTGTCGTCCCCGCCCCCCACCACAGAAGGGTAAGGGAAGACCGACGCCGCCCTTCAGTCACCCCGCCCGCCTGCCGTAAACACTGGTGGGCGAAGTCACGCCCCCGGTGCCTGCCGCGGCCATGCCCGCTGCAGCGCCAGGAACCTGCATCAGCAATCATGGGGGCTCGACGATGAAACACATCGACAAGGCAGACGGCGCGGTTGAAGAATTCCTGGCCTTCACGCTGGGCCGGGAGGAATACGGCATCGACATCCTGAAGGTCCAGGAGATCCGCGGCTACGAGTCCGTCACCCAGATTGCCAATGCGCCGGACTTCATCAAGGGCGTGATCAACCTGCGCGGCATCATCGTGCCGATCATCGACCTGCGCATCAAGTTCCGCCAGCAGAACGTCAGCTACGACCAGTACACGGTCGTCATCATCGTCGACCTAAACGAGCGCACCACCGGCATCGTGGTGGACGGCGTGTCCGACGTGCTGACGCTCACGGCCGCGCAGATCAAGCCCACGCCGCACTTCTCCGGCGAACTGGCCACCGATTACATCCGCGGGCTCGGCTCGGTCGAGCAGCGCATGCTGATCCTGGTCGATATCGAGAAGCTGCTCAATACCGAAGAACTGGCGGCACTCGAAGCCGTTTCCTGAGTTCCGCTTTTCCGCTTTTCCGCTGTCCCGCTTTTTTTCCGCCCCAGCCGCCCGGGCCGCCGTACCACTTCAGCCAGTGTCACCGTGCACGGCGGCTCCCGGGCAAGCCGTACTGTCATAGATGCGAAACAACCAACCCGTCACGCAGCGCGAATACCAGCTCTCCCCGTCGGACTACCTGATCTCGCGCACCGACCTCAAGGGCCGTATCACCTTCGCCAACCGCACCTTTATCGAGGCGAGCGGCTATCCGGCGGAGGAACTGCTGGGCGCACCGCACAACCTCGTGCGCCATCCCGACATGCCGCCCGAAGCGTTCGCCGACCTGTGGCAGAACCTCGAGGCTGGCCGCAGCTGGATGGGCGTGGTCAAGAACCGCCGCAAGAACGGCGACTTCTACTGGGTCAGCGCAACCGTCACGCCCACGCGCGTGGACGGCCGCGTGGTGGGCTACACCTCGGTGCGCTCTATGGCCACGCGCGAGCAGATCGAGGCGGCTGGTGCCGCGTATGCACTCTTTCGAGCGGACCGCGCGGCGGGGCTGGCGATCCGTGAAGGCGCCGTGGTGCGCACCGGTGTGACAGGCCTGACGCAGCGCCTGCTGCGCATGAACCTGAAGCGCCGCATCCTCTGGGCCCAGACAGGCGGCCTGGTGTGGTCCCTCGCGGCACTGGTAGCGGTTGAGATCCTCGACAAGGAAGGCGCGGCAGTGCTGCGCCCGTGGCTGTGGGGTGGCTTTGCGCTGGCGCTGGCAACCTCGTTTGCCGCCGGCACCATGTTGCTGGCGCGGGTGAACCGGCCGGTGCGCGACATGCTGGACTTTGCGTTGCGCATGGGCGCGGGTGACCTGACCACGCGCTTCGAACATCGCAGCAAGGACGAAATCGGCGCGCTGGCGCAGGCGATGCAGACCATGCAGCGCAGCCTGCTGTCGGTGGTGCACGAGATCCAGGAAGGCATGGCGAGCATCTCCACGGCGACCCACCAGGTGGCCGCGGGCAACAACGACTTGTCGCAACGCACCGAGCAGCAGGCCGCGTCGCTGGAGCAGACCGCTTCCAGCATGGAAGAGCTGACCAGCACCGTGCGCCAGAACGCCGACAACGCGCGCCAGGCTAGCGGCCTGGCGGCCAACGCCTCGGAAACCGCGCTGCGCGGTGGCGAGGTGGTCGGTCGCGTGGTGCAGACCATGGACGAGATCAACGATGCGTCGAAGAAGATCGTCGACATCATCGGCGTGATCGAAGGCATCGCGTTCCAGACCAACATCCTGGCACTGAATGCCGCGGTGGAAGCCGCGCGCGCCGGCGAGCAGGGCCGCGGCTTTGCCGTGGTGGCGGGCGAGGTGCGCAGCCTGGCGCAGCGCAGCGCCAACGCGGCCAGGGAAATCAAGGGGCTGATCGGCGATACGGTCGAGCGTGTGGATAACGGCTCGGCGTTGGTAGGCCAGGCCGGCAAGACCATGGACGAGATCGTGCAGGCCGTGAAGTCCGTGACCGACATCATGGGCGAGATCAGCGCGGCCTCGGCCGAACAGAGCTCAGGCATCGAGCAGGTCAACCAGGCCGTGGCACAGATGGACGAAGGCACGCAGCAGAATGCGGCGCTGGTGGAAGAAGCCGCCGCCGCCGCAGGCTCGCTGGAGGAGCAGGCGCAGCGCCTGCGCGATGCCATCGCCACGTTCCGCGTCAGCATGCAGGCCGAAGTGCGGCCGCAGCGGCAGAAAAACACGGATGGCGCCAACGCCGTTCACTCACTGGCACGGGCTTAGTGCCTGGCACCAGGCCAGTCCGATCCGCAGGTGCGGGCAACGGCCCGCATGCGCATAAAGCGGGCGCGGCATGCCGCGCCCGGGGCTTTCAGTAATAAGGGGGAGTTGCTATGCATTGGTTCAATCAATTGCGCGTCACGACCAGGCTGGTTGCCGGATTCCTGGTCGTTGCCGTGATCGGCGCCGTGATGGGGCTGCTGGGCGTCGTCAACATGGGGCGCATGGCGGACTGGACCGGCAAGATCTATCACGGCGACTTGCAGGCGCTGAAGGCGGTGCAGGACGCCAACATCAACCTGGTCTATGCCAGCCGCTCGCAGATCGGGCTGCTGTCCGCATCGACCATGGGCGAGCGCGCCGCCGAGAAGGAACAGATCGCCAAGTCGCTGGGCTTGATGGACGAGCGCATCCGCCAGGTGACAGGCGTCTTCCAGCAGCCTGAGGGCCAGGCGCTGGTCAAGCAGTACCAGCAGCGTGCGCCGGCCTTCCGCGAGCGCATGAACAAGTACGTGGAGCTGGTCAGCAAACAGCCGCTCGATACCTCGCAGTTCGAGAGCCAGGTCTTCTCCGAGAGCGCCGAGCTGCTCAAGGACAGCCGCGCGCTGGAAGACGTGATGTTCAGGATGGTCAAGCGCCGCGACGACCGCGCCCGCAGCAACATGGAAGAAGCGCGCAGCGTCTATGACGCGTCGCGGCTGTGGATGCTGGGGCTGGTGCTGGGCGGCCTGGCCGTGTCGGTGCTGCTGGGCGTGTTCCTGGCGCGCGCGCTGTCGCGCCAGCTCGGCGGCGAGCCGGGCTATGCGGCCGAGATCGCCGCGCGCATTGCCGAGGGCGATTTCTCGTCACCGGTGGCCACGCGTGCCGGCGACAAGAGCAGCCTGGTCTATGCGATGCAGCAGATGCAGCAGCAGCTCTCGCGCATGGTGCGCGATTTCAAGGAGTCGGCCGAATCGATCGGCACCGCCTCGCGCGAGATCGCCGCGGGCAACAACGACCTGTCACAGCGCACCGAGCAGCAGGCCGCGTCGCTGGAGGAAACCGCTTCCAGCATGGAAGAGCTGACCAGCACGGTGCGCCAGAACGCGGACAACGCGCGCCAGGCCAGCGGGCTGGCTGCCAACGCCTCGGAAACCGCGCTGCGCGGCGGCGAAGTGGTGGGCCGCGTGGTGCAGACCATGGACGAGATCAACGATGCGTCCAAGAAGATCGTCGACATCATCGGCGTGATCGAAGGCATCGCGTTCCAGACCAACATCCTGGCGCTGAACGCGGCGGTGGAAGCCGCGCGCGCCGGCGAGCAGGGCCGCGGCTTTGCCGTGGTGGCGGGCGAGGTGCGCAGCCTGGCGCAGCGCAGTGCCAACGCGGCCAAGGAGATCAAGGGCCTGATCGGCGATACGGTCGAGCGCGTGGACAACGGATCCGCACTGGTCGGCCAGGCCGGCAAGACCATGGACGAGATCGTGCAGGCGGTGAAGCGCGTGACCGACATCATGGGCGAGATCAGCGCGGCATCGGCCGAGCAGAGTTCCGGCATCGAGCAGGTTAACCAGGCCGTGGCGCAGATGGATGAGGTGACCCAGCAGAACGCGGCGCTGGTGGAAGAGGCCGCCGCCGCGGCCGGCGCGCTGGAAGAGCAGGCCAGCCGCCTGCAGGGCGCCCTGGCGATGTTCCGCCTGGCGGCCGGGGATGCGCAGGCTTCGTTCTCGCTGCCGTCCTCCTCCTCTACGTCGTCCTCGGTGGTCGCGAAAGGCAAGGCTGCCGGTGTCGTGCGCGCCATCGCCGCGCGCAAGCCTGCGTCCGCGGCCGCGCCGGCCACCGCCGCCACCGCGGACGAGGCGGCCGAACCTGCAGCGCAACCGGCACGCCCGGCCGCCACACTCACGCCGCGCCCCGCACTGGCTGGCGCCGACAACGGCGACTGGAGCGCGTTCTGACCCACAGGCAACAGGCCGCGCGGCGGCCCGGGATGGCAACGCTATGACCACCGAGATCACCCTGGCCCTGCCGCATGACGATGCGGCCAGGCTGCGCAAGGAGTTCGACCAGTTTATCGGCGTCTCGACCGGCCTGGACCGCGAGTTCCTTCCGCCAGAGTTCCACGACTTCCTGCGCGCCCGGCTGCTGCAGCATGACGGCCCGCTCACCGAGCGCGCGGTGACGCGGCTGTTGGCCGGCGGCGAGTACGGCTGGGCGCGGCGCGTGTTCGACAAGCAGCTGCCCAATGCGCTGGCCGCGCTGATGCGCGATGCACAGCGCTTCGGCTTTGGCCTGGCAGTGCAGCCTGAATGGACGCCCGCGCAGCGCCTGGCGCATGCGCGCGAATGGGCCGCGCAGGTGTTGACCGAATGCGGCGCCGATGCAGCCTTTACCGAGGCGCTGGCCACCCAGGTGGCGGCCTCGGCCGAAGACGTGCGCGTGCTCGAGGAGCGCATGCGCACGCCGGCGTGGCGGCTCGCGGAAAGCCTGCGCCAGCGCGCCTATGACCTGATGTACGCGCTGCAGACCGAAGAGAATGACGCCGCCGGCCGCGCGCGCGTGGGCGAGCTGCGCGGCATGCTGGGGCTGGCGCTGGAGTACGGCTCGGTGCAGCCAGAGGAGGCATCGCGCGTGCTGGAGCAGGTGGAGCGCACGCGCCCGGAACTGTTCCGCGAGGCGCCCGACGATGTGTTTGCGCGGCTGGCGTCGTGGCTGCGGCGGGTCTTCGGATCGTGAGCCTCGGATGCGCGATGTGGAAATGCAGAAGCCCGTGCGTTTCGGACGACGCGTTTCGGACACGGGGAAGCACCAGTGTCAATAGAGGAATCCATCAGGCACCCGGAAGCGGGCCTGGTGCGTTGACAGTGTGACGTTTGCGGAACGCATTGCGCCAAATCAAGTGACGAGAGTGTGACTTGTTACAAAATCGTCACACCCATGTATGTTTCGTGCGACATTTGATTCCCACCCCGCGTAAGTAGGGATTGGCATTGCGGGCGAATTGCCGATATAAACGTAACAGTCTCACTTACACTCTGTAACAGTTGTAACGGGGTCAATAACAAGTAAGACACGGGCGAAGTTCCTTTAGTCGTACGTTGTACCCGCCCAGCCGCAAATAAACGATCTGGTCGCCGGCGCCTTCGGGCCCCGGTAAGCGCCGGACAAGCGGCCCTGGTGGGTTTTTTGGTAGCGGGGAAAAATTGGAAAGCAGTGAAGTTCTCCAGGAGATCAGGGAGGTTAACCTCGCCTATCTGCTGCTCGCGCAACGCCTGGTGCGCGAAAACCAGGTCGAAGCCATGTTCCGGCTCGGGGTCAGCAAGGAAATCGCGGACATCCTCGCCAAGCTGACTTCCGCGCAACTCGTCAAGCTGGCGGCATCCAACATGGTGCTGTGCAGGTTCCGCTTCGACGACCACGCGCTTCTGTCCACTCTCACCCACACGGCCAAGAGCCATGACATGCAGCAGATCCACGCCGCGATCCTGCTGGCACGTCAGCCTGTGGAGTCGCTCAATTGACCGCGCTGCTGAAGGCCGAACCCACCCGGAGCTTCACGGCCACCTCCGCAGTCGCCGCCCGCAAGAGCGTTCTCCAGGATGCCAACCAGACCCAGCTCGCGATCGAGCTGATCGGCCTGGGTGCGCGCCTGCAGGTGCTTGAAGCCGAGACCACGCTGTCGCGCGACCGTCTGATCCGCCTGTACAAGGAGCTGCGCGGCGTCTCGCCCCCCAAGGGCATGCTTCCCTTCTCGACGGACTGGTTCACCACCTGGCTGCCGAATATCCACTCGTCGCTGTTCTTCTCTGCCTACCAGTTCATGGTGCAGGAAGGCGAGACCGTGGGCATCCGCGCGGTGGTGGCGGCGTACCGGCTCTACCTCGAGCACGTTTCGCTGCTCGGCGGTGAAATTGTCTTAAGTTTCACGCGTGCCTGGACGTTAGTACGGTTCTTCGAGAGCAACATGCTGCAGCTGTCCCGCTGCACGTGTTGCGGCGGACAGTTCGTCACGCACGCGTATGAGCCGCACGCGAACTTCGTGTGCAGCCTGTGCCGTCCGCCGTCACGCGCAGGGAAAGTGAAGAAGCTCTCGAAAGACGCCGCCGCCGAGCAGACCAACGCCTGATCCTGGTCAAGGTCCGCCGGCTGGCAAGCTTGCAGCGCTGGCGGACGGATCCATCTCCGTGCGCCCGTGCAACGGGCAACTGTGCGTGGTTGACGCGCGTTTTTTGACGGGGATCCGATCGTGCTAGTAGTTCTTGGCTATGTCGTCGTGGTAGCGGCGGTGCTTGGCGGTTACGCCATGACCGGCGGCCATATGGGCGCGCTTTATCAACCGGCCGAAGTGGTGATCATCGCGGGCGCCGCCATCGGCGCCTTTATCGCCACCAATACGGGCAAGGCCATCAAGGCCACCGCCAGGGCCCTGCCGGGCCTGTTCAAGAGCTCCAAGTACAAGAAAGAGCTGTACCTGGACGTCATGTCGCTGCTGTACGTGCTGCTGTCCAAGGCACGGCGCGAGGGCATCCTGTTCCTGGAAAAGGAAATCGCGGACCCCGCCTCCAGCAGCGTGTTCAGCCAGTACCCGCGCATCCTGTCGGATCCGGTGGTGATGGAATTCCTCACCGACTACCTGCGCATGATGGTCAACGGCAACATGAACGCCTTCGAGATCGAGGCCCTGATGGACCACGAGATCGAGACCTTCCGCCACGAGGCCGAGATCCCCGCCCATGCGCTGTCGCGCGTCGGCGACGGCCTGCCCGCCTTCGGCATCGTCGCCGCGGTGATGGGCGTGGTGCACGCGCTGGGCTCGGCCGACCTGCCGCCGGCGGAGCTGGGCGCGCTGATCGCCCACGCCATGGTCGGTACCTTCCTCGGCATTTTGCTGGCCTACGGCTTTATCTCGCCGCTGGCCGCGCGCATCGAGCTGCAGGTCTCGGAGAACGTCAAGGTCTACGAGTGCATCAAGGTCGTGCTGCTCGCCTCGCTCAACGGATATGCGCCGCTGGTGGCGGTGGAGTTCGGCCGCAAGGTGCTGTACTCCACGGTGCGGCCGTCGTTCCTCGAGCTGGACGACCACGTGCGTGAAGTCAAGAGCCTGAACTGACGGGCAAGCAGGGGAGCACCGCCATGAGCAGCGCACATGACATGCGTCCGATCATCGTCCGCCGGGCGAAATCGCACGCCAGGCCGCACGGCAACCATAGCTGGAAGATCGCCTACGCCGACTTCATGACGGCGATGATGGCGCTGTTCCTGGTGCTGTGGCTGCTCTCCAGCGCCAACAAGAAAACGCTGGAAGGCATTGCCGAGTATTTCCGCATGCCGCTCAAGGTGGCCATCGTCGGCGGCGAGAAGAGCAGCCAGTCGCCCAGCGTGATCCCGGGTGGCGGCATGGACGCGATGCGCAAGAACGGCGAGATCATGCGCGCGCGCGACAATGAGCCCAGCGACGAGCAGCGCCGCAACGAGCAGCAGGAAGCGCAGCGCCTGCGCGCGCTCAAGCAGCGCCTGGAGCAGATCATCGAGAACAACCCGATGCTGCGCCAGTTCCGTCCGCAATTGCTGCTCGACATCACCAGCGAAGGGCTGCGCATCCAGATACTGGATACGCAGAACCGCCCGATGTTCCGCACCGGCAGCGCCGCCGTCGAAAGCTATATGCGCACCATCTTGCGCGAGATCGGCCCGGTGCTGAACGAGCTGCCCAACAAGGTCAGCCTCTCGGGCCACACCGACGCGGCCAACTATTCCAACGGCGAGCGCACCTACAGCAACTGGGAGCTGTCCGGCGACCGTGCCAATGCTTCGCGCCGCGAACTGATCGCCGGCGGCATGCAGGAAGGCAAGGTGCTGCGCGTGCTGGGGCTGGCGGCGACCATGCCGCTGGACAAGGCAGACCTGCTGGCGCCGGTCAATCGCCGCATCAGCATCGTCGTGCTCAACCAGAAGGCGCAGGCGCGTTTCGAGGCCGAGAACGCCAGCGCGGCCGAGGTCTCGGTGACGGCGCAGGCCGGCAGGATAGCGCAGGAAGTGCAGGCGGGCCTGGCGGGCGCGTCCGCACCGCCTGCCACGCCCGCGGCAAAGAGCAGGAAGCCATGATGCAGCAACCCATAAAGCGCGGCCGCCAAGGCGGCGCCCGCGCCTAGCGCAGCAATTTAGTGAGTCAGGACGCCATGTCTGTCGATATCGATATCACACAGTTTTACCAGACCTTCTTCGAAGAAGCGGAAGAACTGCTCGTGGAAATGGAGCAGCTGCTGCTCGGCCTGGACATCGAGTCGCCCGATGCCGAACATCTGAATGCGATCTTCCGGGCGGCGCATTCGATCAAGGGCGGGGCCGCCACCTTCGGGTTCGCGGCGCTGACCGAGACCACGCACATCTTCGAGAACCTGCTGGACCGCACGCGCCGGCAGGAACTGGCGTTGACCCGGACCATCATCGACACCTTTCTGGAAACCAAGGACGTGTTGCAAGATCAGCTCAACGCCTACCGCAACGGCACCGAACCCGACCCGGAAACGCTGGCGCGCATCTGCGCCGTGCTGCAGCAACTGGCGCAGGAAGCGGCTGGCCACGCCGGCGAGCCTGTCGCCGCACCGGCCCCGGCCCCTGCGCCTGTCGTTGCCGCACCTGCCGCTGCCCCTGCAGGCGGCGGACTGAAGATCCGCCTGATCAAGGTCTCCGCCTCCGACCAGGCACTGCTGCGCGAAGAGCTCGCCAACCTGGGTGAGATCACCGGCCAGCAGGAGGTCAACGGCGAACTGGTGGTGTGGCTCAACACGCAATGCAGCGCCGACGACATCATCGCGGTGTGCTGCTTCGTGATCGACATGGACCAGATCGTGATCGAAGCCGTTGCCGATGCCCCGGCAGCCGCACCGGCGCCTGCGCCCGTCGCGGCCCCCGCGCCGGCACCGGTTGCCGCAACGCCGGCTCCGGCGCCTGCCGCAGCAGCCCCCGCTCCCGCGCGCGAGAAGGCCAAGCCGGCCCCGGCCGCCGCGCACGGCGAAGGCTCGATCCGCGTGCCGACCGAGAAGGTCGACCAGATCATCAACCTGGTGGGTGAACTGGTGATCACCCAGTCGATGCTGGCGCAGACCGCCTCGTCGCTGGACCCGGTGCTGTTCGACCGCCTGTTCTCCGGCATGGGCCAGCTCGAGCGCAACGCGCGCGACCTGCAGGAAGCGGTGATGTCGATCCGAATGATGCCGATGGACTATGTGTTCTCGCGCTTCCCGCGCCTGGTGCGCGACCTGGCCAGCAAGCTCGGCAAGCAGATCGACCTGGTCACCTTCGGCAAGGCTACCGAGCTCGACAAGAGCCTGATCGAACGCATCATCGACCCGCTCACCCACCTGGTGCGCAACAGCCTGGACCACGGCATCGAGACGCCGGACAAGCGCGTCGCCGCCGGCAAGGATGCGACCGGCCAGCTGATTCTGTCCGCGCAGCACCACGGCGGCAATATCGTGATCGAAGTGAGCGACGACGGCGGCGGCCTGAACCGCGAGCGCATCCTGGCCAAGGCCATCCAGAACGGCCTGCCGGTGTCCGAGAACATCAGCGACGAAGAAGTCTGGCAGCTGATCTTCGCGCCGGGCTTCTCCACCGCCGAGGTCATCACTGACGTGTCGGGCCGCGGCGTGGGCATGGACGTGGTCAAGCGCAACATCCAGGAGATGGGCGGCCATGTCGAGATCAGCTCGCGCCCGGGCCTGGGCACCACCATCCGCATCGTGCTGCCGCTGACGCTGGCGATCCTGGACGGCATGTCGGTCAAGGTGGGCGAAGAGACCTTTATCCTGCCGCTGAACTGCGTGATGGAATCGCTGCAGCCCAAGGCCGAGGACGTCCACACCGCCGCCAACTCCGACCGCGTGATGCACGTGCGCGGCGAATACCTGCCGCTGCTTGAGATGCACCGCGTCTTCAACGTCGCCGGCGCGCTGCAAGAGCCGACGCAAGGCATCGCCGTGATCCTGCAGGCCGAGGGCAAGCGCTTTGCGCTGCTGGTGGACCAGCTGATCGGCCAGCACCAGGTGGTGCTGAAGAACCTCGAGACCAACTATCGCAAGGTGCCGTGCATTTCCGCGGCCACCATCCTTGGCGACGGCAGCGTGGCGCTGATCGTCGATGTCGGCGCGCTGCAGCGCACCGGCGTGCGCCGGCAGGAACCGGCGCTGGCGCAATAAGCGGCCAACATCCATCGTCCAATCACAGGAGAACTAGACATCATGGCCGGCATCGGACACATCGATTCCCCCGGAAGCGACGCTTCGGGCCAGGAGTTCCTGGTCTTCACGCTGGGGTCGGAGGAGTACGGCATCGACATCCTCAAGGTGCAGGAGATCCGCAGCTACGAGACCGTGACGCGCATCGCCAGCGCGCCCGACTTTATCAAGGGCGTGACCAACCTGCGAGGCGTGATCGTGCCGATCGTCGACCTGCGCCTGAAGTTCCGCCTGGGCAACGTGCGCTACGACCACCAGACCGTGGTCATCATCCTGAACGTGGCCGGCCGCGTGGTCGGCATCGTGGTGGACGGCGTGTCGGACGTGCTGACGCTGACCGGTGACGCGATCAAGCCGGCGCCGGAGTTCGGCGTGTCGATCTCGACCGAGCACCTGACGGGCCTGGGCACCGTTGACGGACGCATGCTGGTGCTGATCGATATCGAGAAGCTGATGACCAGCGCCGAGATGGAGCTGGTCGAGGCCGAACTGGCCTGAGCCCCACAACGCACAGCCCCCGCCACAACCCGCATCACCGAAGCGAAGCCATGACGCCGTCCCGCAATGCCGCCAGCGCTCCCGGCAGCCTTACCGGCTTCCCGGGCGCTGTCTCCGCGCCGGCCGCTACCCTGCGGCGCGACGAGCTGCGCGACTTCCTGCTGACCGAGCGCGACTTCGAGAAGATCCGCGCGCTGATCCACCGGCGCGCCGGCATCTCGCTGGGCAGCCACAAGCGCGAGATGGTCTACAGTCGGTTGGCGCGGCGCCTGCGCACGCTGCAGCTGTCTGACTTCGCCGCCTACCTGGCGCTGCTCGAGGCGGACGACCGTTCGCCCGAGTGGGAGTTCTTCACCAACGCGCTGACGACCAACCTGACCTCGTTCTTCCGCGAGGTGCACCACTTCCCGCTGCTGGCCGAGCACGCGAAGAAGATCGGCCGCCCATACAGCGTCTGGTGTTCCGCGGCATCGACCGGCGAGGAACCGTACTCGATCGCCATCACGCTGGCCGAGGCGCTGGGGGACCGCGCCGCCACCGTGCTGGCCACGGACATCGACACCCAGGTGCTGGCCAAGGCCCGCAGCGCCGTGTATTCGGCCGACCAGGTCGCGCGGCTGTCGCCCGAGCGCCTGAAGCGATTTTTCCTGAAGGGCACCGGCCCGCGCGCGGGCTCGGTCAAGGTCAAGCCGGAACTGGCGTCCACTATCACGTTCGAGCCGCTCAACCTGCTCGCACCCGACTGGGGCATCCGCGAGCAGTTCGACGCGATCTTCTGCCGCAACGTGATGATCTACTTCGACAAGCCGACCCAGGGACGCATCCTGGAGCGCTTCGTGCCGCTGCTCAAGCCGCACGGGCTGCTGTTTGCCGGCCACTCGGAGAACTTTTCCTACGTCACGCGCGCGTTTCAGCTGCGCGGGCAGACGGTCTATGAACTGGCCCCCGATGCGGCCCGCGCGGGAAGGCCGTAATGCGCACGCCCCAACTTCCCGAAGCGCTGGCCACGCGCACGTACTTCGACCGCGAGTTCGGCAAGCAGGCGGTCAAGCTGCTGCCCAACGAGTACTACGTGACCCGCGAGGACATGGTGCTGACCACGGTGCTGGGTTCGTGCGTGGCCGCGTGCATCCGCGACGAGACCGCGGGCGTGGGCGGCATGAACCACTTCATGCTGCCCGACGATGATGGTGGTGGCGGCGGCGCCGACCGCATGCTGTCGGCGTCGATGCGCTACGGCAGCTATGCGCTGGAAGTGCTGATCAACGAACTGCTCAAGATGGGCGCGCGGCGCGAGCGGCTGGAGGCCAAGGTCTTCGGCGGCGGCGCGGTGCTGGCCAATATGACCACGCTGAACATCGGCGACCGCAACGCGGACTTCGTGCTGCGCTACCTGAAGGCCGAGGAGATCCGCGTCGCGGCGCAGGACCTGCGCGGCCCGCATGCGCGCCGCGTCAGCTATTTCCCGATCGGCGGGCTGGCGCTGGTGCGCCGGCTGACGCGGCAGGACGACCAGGTCTCGGTGGCGCGTGAGGAAAGAGCGCTGGCGCGAGCCATCGCCACCTCGGCCAAGGCGCCGCCGCGCGCGCCGGAACTGTTTGCGCGGCAGTCTTCCACGCGCCAGCTAACCTGAACCCAACCAAGCACGACCTTATATGACTGCCGCCAAGATCAAGGTGCTCTGCGTTGACGACTCCGCGCTGATCCGCAGCCTGATGACGGAGATCATCAACAGCCAGCCCGACATGGAAGTGGTCGGCACCGCGCCCGACCCGCTGGTGGCGCGCGACCTGATCAAGCGCCTGAACCCGGACGTGCTGACGCTCGACGTCGAAATGCCGCGCATGGACGGCCTGGACTTTCTCGAGCGGCTGATGCGGCTGCGGCCGATGCCGGTGCTGATGGTGTCGTCGCTGACCGAGCGCGGCTCGGAGATCACCATGCGCGCGCTGGAACTGGGCGCGGTGGACTTCGTCACCAAGCCCAAGCTGGGCATCCGCGACGGGCTGCTCGAATACACCGACACCATCGCCGACAAGCTGCGCGCCGCCTCGCGCGCACGCGTGCGCGCCGCAACGCAGCCGACCGACAGCGCAGCGCCCCCGCCGATACTGCGCAGCCCGCTGCTGTCTACCGAGAAGCTGATCATCCTCGGTGCCTCCACCGGCGGCACCGAGGCCATCAAGGATTTCCTGATGCCGCTGCCGCCGGACAGCCCGGCGGTGATGATCGTGCAGCATATGCCGGCCGGCTTCACGCGCTCGTTTGCGCAGCGGCTGGACGGGCTGTGCCGCATCACGGTGAAGGAAGCCGTGCACGGCGAGCGTGTGCTGCCGGGCCATGCGTATATCGCGCCGGGCGACTCGCACATGCGGCTGGCGCGCAGCGGCGCCAACTATGTCGCGCACCTGTCGCAGGAAGCGCCGGTGAATCGCCACCGGCCGTCGGTCGACGTGCTGTTCGATTCCGCTGCCGAGCATGGCGGCAAGAATGTGATCGGCGTGATCCTGACCGGCATGGGCAAGGACGGCGCGCGCGGCATGCTGCGCATGCGCGAGGCCGGCGCCTACAACCTGGCCCAGGACGAGCACACATGCATCGTGTTTGGCATGCCGAAGGAGGCGATTGCCGCCGGCGGCGTGCATGAAGTCGTGCCCTTGCCGGCGATGACCCAGCGCGTGATGGCACGCCTGGCCACGTATGGCACGCGCGCGCAGCGGGTGTAAACGAATCGGGGAGGGGCGCGTATGCATGCCGGCATGCGGCGCCCGCCCTGGCAACAAGCCATAACTGTATTTACTTGGAGCCGTCAAAGTGGACAAGAGCATCAAGATCCTGGTCGTGGATGATTTCCCGACCATGCGCCGGATCATCCGCAACCTGCTCAAGGAGCTGGGTTTCGTCAACGTCGAGGAAGCCGAGGACGGCGCCGCCGGGCTGGAGAAGGCCAGGGACGGCAGCTTCCAGTTCGTGATCTCGGACTGGAACATGCCCAATATGGACGGCCTCTCCATGCTGCAGGCGATCCGCGCCGACGCCAATATCGGCAAGACCCCGGTGCTGATGGTGACCGCCGAGGCCAAGAAGGAAAACATCATCGCAGCAGCCCAGGCGGGCGCCAACGGCTATGTGGTCAAGCCGTTCACGGCGGCCACGCTGGACGAGAAGATCACCAAGATCTTCGAAAAGCTCGGCGGCTGAGCCAGAGGAGCGTTTCCAATGACTCCGACTCTGAGCAACGATTCCGCCGAGCAATTGATCCTGCGCATCGGCAACCTGACGCGGATGCTGCGCGACAACATGCGTGAGCTCGGCCTGGACAAGGAGATCGAGCGCGCCGCGCAGGCCATCCCCGATGCGCGCGACCGGCTGAACTATATCGCCGCGATGACCGAGCAGGCTGCCGAGCGCACGCTCAACGCGGTCGAACTGGCGCAGCCGATTCAGTCCGACATCGAGCAGCAGGCCGAGACGCTGGACAAGCGCTGGGAGGCCTGGTTCGAGCAGCCGGTAGAGCTGGCCGACGCCCGCTCGCTGGTGGTCGACACCCGCGCCTTCCTGTCCGAGGTGCCCGGCCAGGCCCGTACCACCAACAGCCACCTGCTCGACATCATGATGGCGCAGGACTTCCAGGACCTGACCGGCCAGGTCATCAAGAAGATGATGGACATGATCCGCGCGCTGGAGCAGGAGCTGCTGCAGGTGCTGATCGACAACGTGCCGTCCGAGCGGCGCGTGGAGACGCCGGCTGCCGCTACGCTGATGAACGGGCCGCAGATCAATCCGGAGGGTAAGGCGGATGTGGTGTCGGACCAGTCGCAGGTGGATGATTTGTTGGCTAGTTTGGGGTTTTGACGCCCCGTTTGGGCTCGCTTTTAAGAGTTTGCCCATACTCGCGCTTACAGCCCCTCTTCATACTGGACTCGTCGCTGCGCTTGCGGCGACCGGGTTTAGCAGCCCGGATGAATAGGCCGAACGATCGCCTTCTGGCGGTATCCTTACGTTCGCCGTGCCTGCGCACGCCCCTTCTCTGGGCGGGCCCTGGCAGGGGAGCCTTCGGGCTCGCCGGCTTGCGCCTATTCACCGGTCTGCTAACCCTGCCTTGCGCCCGCCCACCCCGATTCGCACCCGGGGAGCGGGACTGAACCTGTATGAAAAGGGGGCATTCCCATGCTTCAGTCTTTACTTGCCCATATCGGGCGATTGGCAATCTCCAGTGCCTGCACAATGCAGCAGCGCGCGCGAGCCGCGCATGCGGAGGTGCGCCATGTATAGCCATAGCCATCACGGCATCACAGCGGAACACAATGGTGCCGACATGCTCGTGACCGCCCACCGCCCGGGCGAGAATCCGCTGAGCCTTGCAGTGCAGCGTGCGGCTCAGCTTCATGGCCTCTTGCTCATGGCCAGCGATCATGGTGCCCCGAGTCTGGATCCGGTGGATCTGGACCAGGGGACCTGGGAGAGCTTGCTTTCCCTCGCGGTCAGCCTGGCGCACGAGACGCAGGTGTTGAGTGAACTGGCCGTGCTACATGGCCAGGCATTGCAGGCTGACTGACGTTGGGCGGGGTGCGCAGCCGTGCAATCGGCTGCCGCCTCATCCTGGGAGCATGGTCGATTTAATCTTCGGCCAGACGCCGACGGGCGACTTGTTGACGAGGTGGGGGTTCTGAGGCGCTATCCGGCCAGAACGATCACAGGTGAGCGCCCATAGGTAAGATCGCTGTCACGGGCACGTTTGCTGGTGGGCGCCATGGGAAAACGGAGGCCGGTTATCGCCAGCCGTCCTGGCTACTCTCCCGAAAAAGGAAGTTCATCGCCGATCTGTTGGGGGAATGAGGGTTGCAGAACGACCCACAACGGACGGTCACGTCGATCCATAGCGGACATACATTGCGAAGATCCGGTTCGTCCTGCAATCAGACTAGATTACGCTATCGCAAACAGGTACCGCGCTGCATATAATATGCCCTGGGGAAAAAAATGACCGTATCGCCAGACGCGCCCGCTTTTATCCTCGAAGCCATTGATGAGCATCTGTTAAATCCCTGTTTGGCAACTCGATTCAGAACGGCGGATCTGGCGAAGCTCAGGAGCGTTTTGGCTATCGACGATGACGACGATCCGTCGCTCGAAAGGGTTTATCTGCTGTCACCGAATGAAACCCTCGCGCTTTGCGGTGCATTCGATCTGAAATTTGACAGTGGGAGTCGAGAGGTTTTCCTGTTCAAGGATTGCTTTCGCTGGTCGCGCTCACCATACCTGTTTCATACGGGTTACGAGTTGCCACTGCTGCTGGACGGGAGAAAGAAACTGGCGTTCTTCACGTTCGACAGCAACGATGACTCGAGTTTTGATAGCCGATTAAAGGCACGTTTCGATCACTATGTTGAAGCGGGACTGCTCCACGCAGAAGAGGATCTACACCTCCCGCCAAACTCTCACGGCCGCCCTGTCGGCAAGATTTATTACACAGCGAAGGGAGAGGAGTGGCGCATCCCAGCCATTAAGCTGATAGAGCACACCTCCGGCGTGGCGGGCGGCTGGAATGAAGTCTTCGAACGCTTGGAAGGAACATTAATGGGCTATGAAGACTGGCAAAACAACTGGTGGCTGGAACAGAATGCTCTCGGAGATAGCGTCGTTTACGGCCTGTCCTTCCGCTGCGCGGTCACGAAAGCCGGGCTCGACTGGGTTATCCATTCGGGTAATCGAGCCCTTCCGCCGGTAGAGGGACCGACCTTGACCATTCAGGCGTCCCACGCCCTCGGCGACGAAGCAATGAAACTAGCTTTCCGCGAAGATCCAGACACTGAGGCGTTCATCCAGTTCAACTTGCTCGGCCGTCATCTAATGCGCGTGTGTGATCTCAGAACAGCAGGACCATTCCAGATTCCGGCAACGATGGTTTCTGACATCAACCGAAAGCTGACGCGTCAGATCCACATTGTCGCTCGTAGATAGCGGCACGCGAGGGCAGAGTTTGAGCCCGTTCGACATGTGCGATCGACGATCTTGAGGCAACGTCGAACGACCGGATCTGGCCGATCTCGGTCCGATAGCCGCCGCGAAACCGCGACCGTCTCTGACCGCAACCCTTTGCGGCCGGTCGCATTTCCCGAAAACGGTCGCTCAATGTGCCCCATGGATATTTCTGGGGGCGCAGTAATGCCCGGTATGGTCGAGCATGACGGGAAAGTTGATCTCCCGCTCAGAGTCCCATTTTTGTATGCATGAATATTCGTACGCTCATTTCATGGTCGCCGCTTGAATATCTTGACAAAGGCTCTTTAGATTTCGAGGGCATTGTTTTCTCGCATTTCTGGCGATCCGCTGCAACCGCTCTCCGGGCACAGTTTCGTCAATATGCCGAATAATGAATTTACGGAAAGCCGGATCGGACGCCACCATAGGTGAAACTTGCCGAATAGTTTCCCAGTGGTCGGCAAGCAAAAGGGTAATTGACTCGCTGAAACCTTCCGCTATGGCTCCATCGTCACAATGTGCATATTGTACGAATTGTCGATGCAAATTCTCCCACGACCTACCTACTGCTAATACAGCTTCTGCCTTCTGAGCCTCCTCTCCTGTACAAACTCTTGTGCTACCTTGGGCCGTTGACGAGTAGAAAATGGCAATAAGCCAAAGGCAGAAGTAGCGAACTATCGTTCGGGACGAGTCGATGGTCATTTTCCTTTTACCGAGACCTGTAAATCTCAGTCTTCCAATCCAGCAGCAGCTCTGCGACGCGTGTTGAATGCTCGCCTTTCTCGTGCAAGCCCATTCTATCGGTCGCCACTGCGTCCAGGTATGCCGCGACGGACGGTGCGTCCGCGCCCTCCTGCAACATGGCAAACACCTTCAGAAGATATGCTTGATACTCATCGCGTGCCGCTGGGCTGTGCGCAACCCCAATAGGGTCCCAGACGTAGTACAAGACTTCATCCACCCTTCGGTACAGCACCAGTTCGGCATCGGTCAACTTTCGCCACATAGGTACCTCATGCGTTTCCTGTGACGGTCAATGACGAAAGACATGTACATCAATTGTCAACGAACTATAGGTTGACGTCGACCGTCCATTTTCTGGCTCGTCGCCACCGGACATCAGCCGCACGAGCGGCGGCCATCGGCCGGCAAGCTGACCTACGCCGGCTGACCCTTGGTAGGCGCTGCCCGACCCTATGGCATATGAGACATCTTCAACGAAAACTAAATGTTCCAACTCGAACGCCACCGCATAGCCGGAATGTGGAGCCTCACCGCCGCCATGGAGAGCAAGCTAACCCCGTCGTTTCCAATAGAAATGCCGAGAAGCCCCGACAAGCAATATTCCCATGCAAAATGAAATTTTCGCAATCCAAAATTGAGCATCATCGAGATGCTTTGGAACACCACTCGCCAGCAGGATAATACGCGCAGTGATGGCTACCAGCACGCCCACGACTATAAGGCGAACCAGGTATCCCATCCATATTTTAAGGGCGCTTGTTTTTCCAAATGGAAGCCATGGGCCTGTACCGCCTCGCACATTACGATCCATCTTCGGCACGCCAAAGATCGCAAAAATTATTCCCGCAAGAAGATTTATAGAGCCAATGATGTAATCGTGTACGGTAGACATTTTATGGTCCGCAAATATCATTCGCCAGCTCATTTTGGAACTTATGGTTTTCTCGCGATTCTGGTGGCAGAGTATGCGCCCGATGGGAGTTCAAGTAGGTTGGCTTCCGCACCGCCCACAACGGTGGCGATTTCCTTCGAGCTAGCCATTCCTATCGAGCGACTGTTTTTGGCCGAACTCGGCCGACTGTCCACCGCCAGCCCACAGCAGTCTCTGACTGACCCCTCTCGGACATTCGTCATATCGATCTCAATGGCCGGTCGGGTTCGCTACACCTCTTTAAGCATGCGGCCCGGAAGTCCGCTGCCGCGTGAACGGCTATGCGACCACGTGGAACGGGCGTTGGAAGGCTACGGCCCCGGCGTCATGTTCGGGCAAGGCTTCCGGCCTTTGTGGGCGACTGTCAGCCGCGGGGAGGTGTTACATGTAACGTAACGTATTCCGCGACCGACCCCGGCCGGAAGTTGGACGAGCCGTCGAAACCATCGTGCCGTGCAACTTTCGCCAAGGCAGGTTCGCTGACGATGCCTGATGGGCAAGCACAGCGCTGGCCAGAGGGGTGCGTCCAAGAAGGGCGGTGGCTTGCTTCAAGGCACTCGCCGGTCGACGGCTTCTCCAGATTCCCCCTAAAGTCTCCCAACCCCCCCGCCGTTAACCCCCAAGCACCCCATTTCCCAAACAACACCCAATTCCCCCGCCTTTTCGCGCGAATGGGAATCCCGCCCCGCTTCGATAATCCCTGCTGACGAATAGCGGCTTGCCGCTTCGCACGGAGCGTGGATGTCCGAAGAAAGCGATCTCGAGAAAACCGAACCCGCCTCACCCCGGCGCCTGGAAAAGGCGCGCGAGGAGGGGCAGGTGGTGCGTTCGCGCGAGCTCGCCACGTTCATCATGCTGATCGCCGGCGTCACCGGCCTGTGGACGCTGGGCGGCCATATCGGCCGCAGCCTGAACCAGGTCATGCAGGGCGCGCTGCACTTCGAGCGCGACACCGCGTTTGACACTTCGCGCATGCTGTCGCGCTTCGCCGTGATGGTGTGGGACAGCCTGCTCGCCTTCCTGCCCCTGCTGCTGCTGTTCGGCGTGGCCGCCGTGGCCGCGCCGCTGCTGCTGGGCGGCTGGGTGTTCTCGGCCAAGTCGTTCGCGCCGCAGCTCTCGCGCATGTCGCCGATTGCAGGGTTAGGCCGGATGTTCTCCGCACACTCGCTGGTGGAACTGCTCAAGGCCGTGGCCAAGTCGCTGCTGGTCGGCAGCGTCGGCGCCTGGGTGCTGTGGCACCGGCTGCCGGAGGCCATCGCGCTGATGAATGCGCCGGTGCAGGAAGCGCTGCTGCATATGGTCGACCTGGTGATGTACTGCTGCCTGGTGGTGTCGCTGTCGCTGCTGGTGGTGGCCGCCATCGACGTGCCGTGGCAGTACTGGGAGTTCTTCAAGAAGCTGCGCATGACCAAGGAAGAGGTCAAGCAGGAATTCAAGGAAAGCGAAGGCGACCCGCATATCAAGAACCGCATCCGCCAGCAGCAGCGCGCCATGGCGCGCCGCCGCATGATGACCGAGGTGCCCAAGGCCGACGTGGTGGTGACCAACCCCACGCACTTTGCCGTGGCGCTGCGCTATGAGGAAGGCCGCATGAGCGCGCCGCGCGTGGTGGCCAAGGGCACCGGCGAGGTCGCCGCGCGCATCCGCGCGCTCGCCGCCGAGCACCGCGTGCCGCTGATGTCGGCGCCGCCGCTGGCGCGCGCGCTGCACCGCCATGTCGAACTCGGCCAGGAAATCCCCGCCGGACTGTATACCGCCGTGGCCGAAGTGCTGGCCTGGGTCTATCAACTGAAGCACTGGCACTACACGCAGGGACCGCAGCCGCAGGCGCCGGCGGATCTGCTGGTGCCCGATGAGCTCGCCGTACCGGAAAGCCACGCATGAACGCTCTGAACTCGCTGTTCAACCTGCCAGGCCTGCGCTCGGCCGGCCAGCTCAAGGCCATGACCGGGCCGCTGCTGATCATCATGATCCTTGGGATGATGATCCTGCCGCTGCCGGCCTTCGTGCTGGACCTGCTGTTCACCTTCAATATCGCGCTGGCGATCATGGTGCTGCTGGTCAGCATGTACACACAGAAGCCGCTGGACTTTGCCGCGTTCCCGGCGGTGCTGCTATTCACCACGCTGCTGCGTCTGTCGCTGAATGTGGCCTCCACGCGCGTGGTGCTGCTCGAAGGCCATACAGGTCCCGACGCCGCCGGCAAGGTGGTGGAGGCCTTCGGCCACTTCCTGGTGGGCGGCAACTTCGCGGTCGGTATCGTCGTATTCGCGATCCTGGTGGTGATCAACTTCATGGTGATCACCAAGGGCGCGGGCCGTATCGCCGAAGTCGGCGCGCGCTTCATGCTGGACTCGATGCCCGGCAAGCAGATGTCGATCGACGCCGACCTGAACGCCGGCCTGATCAACGAAGAAGCCGCCAAGAAGCGCCGCGCGGAAGTGGCGCAGGAATCCGACTTCTACGGCGCCATGGACGGTGCCAGCAAGTTCGTGCGCGGCGATGCCGTGGCGGGCCTGCTGATCATGTTCATCAACGTCGCCGCCGGCATGGTGGTGGGTATGGTGCAGCATGACCTGGACTTTGGCACCGCCGTGCACAACTACACGCTGCTGACCATCGGCGACGGCCTGGTGGCGCAGATCCCGGCGCTGGTGATCTCCACCGCGGCCGGTGTGATCGTGTCGCGCGTCTCGAACGAACAGGACGTGGGCGAGCAGCTCACCGGCCAGCTCTTCGCCAACCCGCGCGTGCTGTACCTGACCGCCGGCATCATCGGCCTGATGGGCATCATCCCGGGCATGCCGCACTTCGCCTTCCTGCTGCTGGCGGGCGTGCTGGTGTGGATGGGCCGCTATATGTCGCGCCGCGCCGCCACGCAGCAGCAGGTCAAGCAGCGCGAGGAACGCGCGCCGGCGGTGGCGCCGGAATCGACCGAAGCCAGCTGGGACGACGTCACGCTGGTCGACCCGCTCGGCATGGAAGTGGGCTACCGCCTGATCACGCTGGTGGACCGCGCGCAGGATGGCGAGCTGCTTGGCCGCATCAAGAGCATCCGCAAGAAGGTGGCGCAGGAGATCGGCTTCCTGGTGCCGGTGGTCCATATCCGCGACAACCTCGAACTCAAGCCCTACGCCTACCGCATCACGCTCAAGGGTGTCGAGATCGGCCGCGGCGAAGCGATGCCGGGCCAGTGGATGGCGATCAACCCGGGCCAGGTCAGCGGCACGCTGCCGGGCGCGGCCACGCGCGATCCCGCCTTCGGCCTGCCGGCAGTGTGGATCGATGCGGGCATCAAGGAACAGGCGCAGTCGTACGGCTACACCGTGGTCGACGCCAGCACGGTGGTGGCCACGCACCTGAACCACCTGATCCACATGCATGCGGCCGAACTGCTGGGCCGCCAGGAAGTGCAGGCGCTGCTGGACCGCATCGCCAAGGACTCGCCCAAGCTGACCGAAGACCTGGTGCCCAAGACCATCACGCTCACGGCACTGCAGAAGATCCTGCAGAACCTGCTGGACGAAGGCGTGCCCATCCGCGACATGCGCACCATCCTCGATGTGGTGGCCGAGCACGCGCCCAAGGTCAGCGATCCCAACGAGCTGACCGCGATGGTGCGCGTGGCGCTGGGCCGTGCGATCACGCAGCAGCTGTTCCCGAACAACGCCGACCTGCAGGTGATCGGCCTCGATGCCGGCCTGGAGCGCGTGCTGTCGCACGCGCTGACCAACGGCGGTGGCATCGAGCCGGGCCTGGCCGACGCGCTGCTGCAGCAGACGCAGGGCGCGGTCACGCGCCAGGAGCAGATGGGGTTGGACCCGGTGCTGCTGGTGCCGTCGCAGCTGCGACCGCTGATGGCGCGCTTCCTGCGCCGGACCATGCCGCAGCTGAGGGTGTTGTCGCATGCCGAAGTGCCTGACCACCGCAATATCCGCATCACCGCAATGATCGGTGCCTGAGGAACAATCAATGAGCGTAGCCAAGTTCGTCGCGGCCAATGGCCGTGAAGCCATGCGCCAGGTGCGCGAAGCCATGGGTCCCGATGCCGTGGTGCTGTCCAACCGCACCGTGGAAGGCGGCGTCGAGATCGTCGCCATGCGCGATACCGATCTCGGCAGCGTTTCCGCCACGGCGCAGGTCTATGTACCGCCCGCACCAGTGGTCGAGCCCGCCGCCATCGGCGACCTGCGCGGCGAACTGCAGTCGATGCGCGCGATGATCGAGCGCCAGCTCGCCGGCATCAGCCCCGCCGCGGGTGCGGCCCACGGCGTTGCCGCCAGCGATCCGCTGCGTGAATCGCTGTTCGAGTGGCTGGTCGGCGCGGGCTTCTCCGGGCAACTGGCGCGCACGCTGCTGGCACGGCTGCCGCTCGGCTACGACCGGCCGGCAGCGATGACGTGGATCCGCACTGAACTGGCGAGCAAGGTGCCGGTGCTGGGCGACGAGGACAGCCTGTTTGCGCAAGGCGGCGTGCTGGCGCTGATCGGACCCACCGGCGTGGGCAAGACCACTACCACCGCCAAGCTGGCGGCGCGCTTCGTGTTGCGCCACGGCGCCGACAAGCTGGCGCTGCTGACCACCGACAGCTTCCGGATCGGCGCGCATGAACAACTGCGCATCTACGGCGACATCCTGGGCGTGCCGGTCCATGCGGTGAAAGACGCCGCCGACCTGCGCTTCGCCCTGGCGGCGATGAAGGACAAGCACCTGGTCATCATCGACACCGTCGGCATGAGCCAGCGCGACCGCAGCCTGTCCGAACAGATCGCCATGCTGGCCGGCGTGCCTGCGCCGGTGCAGCGCGTGCTGCTGCTCAACGGCGCCAGCCACGGCGATACCCTCAATGAAGTGGTGCATGCCTACCGCCATGACGCCGCGCCGGAAAGCGGCGGCATCGACGGCTGCATCATCAGCAAGCTCGATGAAGCGACGCACCTGGGTTCGGTGCTGGACGTAGTGATCCGCCACCGCCTGCCGGTGTTCTACGCCTCCACCGGCCAGCGCGTGCCCGAGCATCTGGAACTGGCCAACAGCACGGCGCTAGTCGAGCGCGCCTTCCTGACGCCGCGCCGCGGCTCGGTGTTTGCCGATGCCGATGCGGCGCGCCGCCGCCAGGCTGCTACCGACGATGTCGTTCAGTCAAAGGGTGGCGCTGACGACGTGCTGCGCTCGCTGACCGACAGCGCCGACGCGCTCGGCCAGTGCGTGGCTGAAATAAACAGTGCAGGCCTCGGCTTCGACCTGGCGCGCTCGCTATGGCAACAGCGCGGCGCCGGCGCGCCGGCACTGCGCGCGATGGCGCAGCAGGTGCGCGAAGCGGTGTGCCGCGACGCCAACCGCCTGTGCGACCAGTACGTGCTGGCGCTCGCCACCATGCTGCAGGTGAACGTTCCGGGCCGCCGCGCGCCGCAGCCGATGCAGCACACGCTGTGGCTGGCCGACCGCGACGGCACGCCGCTGGCCGCTACCGTGACGGCCACGGGCCGCGCCGGCCAGCCGATCGGCGAGGCCGACGCCGAAGCGGCCAACCTGCGCGCCGCAATGAGCGCCGCGCGCAAGGTCGTCAATTTGCTCGAAGCGGTACCGTCTGCCGCTACCCTGGCACGCTGGCAGCAGGCCGGCGAGCGCTGGGTCGCCAATGCGCGCAAGACCGCGCGCGTGATCAGCGCCGGCGCCGCATGGAAGCTCGACGCGCTGGCCGATACGCTCACCTTCCACGCCGTCGACGAAGCCACCGTGGGCGAGCGCGACGCCGTGCGCTGGCTCGCCAGCGCCGACGTGCGCGTGCCGGAAAGCCCGGTGCGCGGCAAGGGCGCGCCCGAAGGCGGCATCGGTGCCTGCCTGGTGGTGGCCCGACTGGTAGACCGCGCCACCGGCGAACTGCTCGATACGCGCTACCTGCTGTGCGATCCGGTACTGGCGCAAGACGCCGCGCAGGTCGCCCGCTGGGCGCCGTGGACCAATACCGCCGATGCGCGCCTGCGCACGCTGCGCCACGCCGCCGACCACTTCGCGCAGGACGCCGAAGCCGGCCACGCCGCTGGTGCCGCGCTGGCTGCGCTGCAACTGGGCCTGTCGGTGCTGCGCCTGGAACACGCGCCGACCGCCACCGCGCCCGCCTTCCTCGCACGCCTGGCCGGCCGTACCGCGCGCCAGGGTGCTCCAGTAGCCGGCACGGTGCTCAACGAAGGCATGGGCCGCATGCTGGCGCTGCTCGACGTGCTGGAGAACTACCCGGGTCGCGGCGCTGCCGCGCCGGCCGCTGGTATCAACCCGAACGCCGACGCGATGGGGGTCCTGCAGTGAGCGCGCTCGCCATGGACCAGGCCGAGAGCCTGCGCCGGATGCTGGCCCCGCGCACCACGCGCCGCATCGCCGTGGTCGCCAGCGAGCGCGGCGCCGGTGCCACCACGGTGGCGCTGGGCCTGTCGCATGCACTGGCGATGCAGGGCGAACGCGTGCTGCTGCTCGACGAAGACCCGGCAACGGCACGCGCAACGCGTTTGGCCGGCGCCGCCCCGGCAGGCACCCTCGCTGACGTGCAGGAGGGGCGCATGCCGCTGGAAGCCGCCGTGGGTACGGGCACCAGCGCTGCGGTATCGGTGCTGCCGGCGGGCCGGCAGCGGGCCGGCCTGGACTTGCCGGTGCCGGCGCTGACCGCCTTTCGCAGCGTGCTGGTCGATGCGGCAGCCGATGCCGACGGTGCGCTGTCGCCATTCGCGGGCGGTGCGCACAACGTGCTGATCGTGATGCGCCCGGAGCTGCCGTCGATCACTGCTGCATACGCCTGCATCAAGCGCCTGCATCACTTGTACGCATGGCGGCGCTTCCACCTGATCGTCAACATGGCGGCGACCGACTCCGCCGTGCAGGCCATCATGCGCAACCTCGCGCGTACCGCCAGCCAGTACCTGGGCGTAGAGGCGATCTGCGCGGGCTGGCTGCCGGCCGATCCGCTGGTGGCGCGCGGTGTGCAACTGGGACGCTGCGTGGTCGAAGCCTTCCCAGCCGCGCCCGCCACCACCGCGCTGCGCCGCACCGCCGGCAGTATCAGCAGCTGGCCGCTGCGCGCGGACGCGCCGGTCCCTGTCGCGGCACCCGCGATGGCGTGAGCACACCTCACCCATGCCCATGACCCGAACCAGACCCTGAGCCAGCCGGCCGTCGTATGGCGTGCCGGTCCAGCAATCCAGCATTCACGAGAATTGCACTATGTACACGATCCAGGGAAAGCTCGAACAGGCCGATGTGGTCAAGGCGCACGCACAGCTGGTGCGGCGCATCGCCCTGCAACTGGCCGCCAAGCTGCCCGCCAGCGTGCAGATCGACGACCTGATCCAGGCCGGCATGATCGGCCTGCTCGATGCCGCCAAGCGCTATGAAGACACGCACGGCGCGCGCTTCGAGACCTATGCCAGCCAGCGCATCCGCGGCGCCATGCTCGACGAGGTGCGCGCCAACGACTGGCAGTCGCGCAGCCTGCGCCAGTTCACCCGCCGCATCGAGCGCACCCAGCGCGGGCTCGAGCAGACGCTCGGGCGCACGCCGCTGGACTCCGAAGTGGCCGAGGCCATGGAGATGGAGCTGGGCGAATACCAGCAGCTGCTTAACGAGGTCTACGGCTGCCAGCTGCTGCACTACGAGGATTTCGAGCGCTCCGGCGAGGAAGACTTCCTGGATCGCCACCTTGGCGGCAGCGATGACGGCAACCCCCTGACCGTGCTGATGGAAAGCGGCATGCGCGATGCGCTGATCCGCGCCATCGACCGCCTGCCTGAGCGCGAGAAGCTGGTGCTGTCGCTGTGCTATGACCAGGAGCTGAACCTGCGCGAGATCGGGGCGGTTCTCAATGTGACCGAGTCGCGCGTATGCCAGATACGGGGTCAGGCGATTACGCGGTTGCGGAACCAGTTGCGCGGATTGTTGTGATGCGGGTGTTGGTCGGCGCTGTGCGCGGCGCTTGCTGGCTGCTTGCTGTCATGTCTGCCTGCGCGTGGGCCTCGCTCGACAGTGGCACGCGTCACGCGTGGACCGGCTCGGTCAGCGGACCTGCTCTCTATGGCCGCGGACAACGTGTGGTGTCGCCGCCGATCCAGCCTACCGGGGTGCTGCCGCAGTCAGAAGGCGTCATTACTTCCGTGCGCTGGCGCTACAGTTTCGCCAAGACGCCGCCCGTCGAACTCCAGGCTTACCTTTGCAATGCGCAGCGCTGTGTGCTGTTGCCGCAGGCGGAAGGGAAGACGGATGCGTTTTCCGGCGATGACGCGACGAAGGGTTTTGTGTTTGCGTTCCGGGTGCCGGGGCAGGGGAGCCTGGTGCCGGTGTTGCGGGGAAAGAGTAACGAGGTCGTGGTCGGGTTTCGGTAGCACGCCGCCGTCGTCAGCGCCTCTGCCCTGTCAGCGAGCCGGCGCGGAGCAGCGCCGGCTCCAGGGTTGCCCGTATTCTGGCGACAACGCTCGGCAGTGCTAGCCGAGCGAGTTTGTTCTTCTTGAGAAACGCATGCCAGACGGCCTGGCACGACGGATCGGTCGAGAACACATCGGTCAGTCCGATCGGTAGCGAGGCGGGAACCGCCATGCCATGTCTGCCAAACGTTGCGGCAATCGCAGCGGCCAGGGTCTCGCCATCCAGTGTTTCGTGGTCCAGCAAGACCGCCAGATCGAAGTAATCCTTTAGCCGGCTGTTGGCCATGCCCAGCAATGCAATGGCATGCAGCTTCTCTGCAACCACGGTGTACACCGGATAGGTGCGCAACCACGGTGCCGGCAACTCATCGATCAGCACGGGGTAGCTCGCATCGACCGGACCAGGCGTTACGGCGTCACCGAACCCGATATCGATCTGGGTTTTGCAGCGCGCCCTGGCGAGATCGGCGGTAATCAAGACGCGGGCGCCGGCGTATCCGGCGTCCTTGCGGATTTCCTCGGCGATGACCGATGCGGGGTCGAAGGCAATGCCATCCTCCGCCGGGACACTGGCTATGTCGCGGAATGCCCGGGCGACAGAGTCCAGATCGCTCGCGCCGAATCCCAGCAAGTCGGCATCGCGAGTAGCACGGTGTGGCAGGTCGTACCACAGCGTGAACAGCAGGGCGCCCTTGAGCAAGAAGCGGTCGGCGTGCGCGGATCGGCTCAGGCGGTAGAGGATCCGCTCCAAGGCAAAGCGCACCAGCACCTGGTTGAAATCTACCCCGTGTGCCTTGGCGATGTTCAACAGCCGTGCGCGAATGGACGCAGCATGATCCTTGTTCACTGGATTGCCTCCAGATAGGGCCGCATGACGTTGGCGACCCGGCAAAGCGTGGCATAGCGCCAGAGGTCGTCAACCGATGCGAGATTCTTTGCCCGCACCTCCCTCAGCGCCTCAAGTGCCACATCGAGACCAATCTTGTTGCGATGCTTGAAGCAGTCGGCCACTGTCCTGGCGACGTTGTAGACGCGCAGATGAACCTGGTCGCGCTCGACCACCTCGATGCCTGCCGAATAGGCCTCGTCGCCGACCTGGATCATCTTGACGGGTGGATAGTCGATCCTGGGTCCATGGCTCCCTCGCGGCATGGCGATCCAGACCTGGTGTGGCAGCGCAGTGGTGAGGCCGTGGAACTGCAGCGCGGTAAGCAGGCAGAAGACGGCTTGCGGCACCCTTGTTGCGATGGCGGCCAGGCTCTCATGCTCGGAAACCGGGGTGTCCGGTTGTCGATAGAGGCCGCGTCCTACTTTTTCCAGCAGGCCGGCCGTGACCATGCGCGTCAGCACTATGCGGGGCACGCCGATGTCCTCAAGGTCGCTGGGACGCAGCATCCCTTTCTGCGTGAGCAGGTTGCGGGTGCGATGGAAGTGGGTAGCGTGCGGCATGGTGCTTTGTTTATGTTCCGTTTTTTCGTCATTTTCAAGCAAGTGACGAAAAAACGGAACATTCTGCGCCGGGCAGCGGAAGCATCGCCAATGGCTTGAGGACGTTCGCTTAGTCCGGTATTGGCTCGCCAACAAGCCATGATGCCGATGGCGTCGGTGACACGGCATTCACACTGGCTGTGCCAGACTTCGAGATGCTGGCAGGCCGGGCAGAGGGTTCCCGTCTGTAAGGAATGCTGGGGCCGCAATCAACCAGCCGCCAGACTCACACCCCCCACACCCGCCGCCGCCTTCCCATCTTTCCCATACAACCCAGCATCCCCGCCACTATGCTGGCGCAGCGCCTGGATGGCCTCGCGGGTGAAATCGAGATGCGCGCCGATGACGGCACCGTTCAGGGTATTGCCGTCCCGCGTAGCACGGGCGGCGAAGATAAGCTTGCGCCAGGCATCGGCTACTGCCGGATCGATCTGGCGGCCCAGCAGCTGGCCTTCAGGACCGGCACGCAGTCCGTGCGCCCCCATCTGTGCCTCACGAGCCCTGACCTGCCTGGAAAGCGCCTGTCCCAGTTCAACCTTGCGCGTCAGCAGCCCGCTCAGGGACTGGAAGTCGCCCCGCTTGAGGGCGTCGCGTTCTTCGGCGAGGAGTTGGCCGAAGGCGTGGATGGCTTCGGTTTCGCGCTGCAGGGACTGGATCAGGCTCTGGCTCATGGTGGTAGGTCCACTAAATCACTGAAATTGGTCGGTGCCTGCCACGTCATGCGGGCACATCGCGTCGTTGCAAATGCTCGCAATAGCTGTGCTATTGCTGCGCTTTGCGCCTAGCGCTGTATCCCGCCTGACATGTCCTTCACCGACCATTTCAATGATTCAGTGGACTAGCTAGGGTCGGCCTGGCCGAGCTCGCGCAGGGAGGCGAGCAGGCCATCGGCAATCTTGCCCGGGTCGATCTTGATCCGGCCTTCGGCGATGGCCTGGCGGATCTCTTCGACCTTGGCGGTATCGATGTCGTCGTCGGTTTCCTGCGCCAGGCGGGCGCTGATGTCGCGCACCTGGGTGGCCAGCGGGCTGACGCTCAGGCCGGCGGACGGCGCGGCGGCGCTGGCCGGCGCGGCCTGGGGCCGGGCGGCGGCGTCGCCCGCGGGAGCGTCGGCGGGCCGGGACGAGGTGGAATGGTTGATCTTCACGGGCGTTCCTTGCTGGTTTCCTATGGCATTACGGCCGCGGCGGCGAAATCTTTAGGGCCTGGCGCCCCGGATTCGCGCTGCGGCGAGGCCGGCGGCATTTTCGCACGCCGGGCACCACCTGGTTCCAGCCTGTTGGCCACGATTAAGGCACTTGCCGAAGGGCTTACTGCAGCACGACCGTGTCGCCGCTGCGCACCAGGCCGTTGACCACCTGCCCGCTGCGCAGGCGCACCTGCACGGTGTTGCCGGTGGCGGCGTCGGCCAGCACCTTGCCTTCGCTGGTGATCTGGAAGGCGTCGCCCTCCACGGCCACGGTAACGGTCTGGCCCTGGCGCACGGCGATGGCCTTGCGCAGCAGGTCGGTACGCAGTGGCGAGCCTGCGGCGATGCGGTTGGCGCTGACCGCGCCTGCCAGCTGTGCCGGGTCGGTGATCACAGCGCGCGGCAGCGTGGCCAGGTCGCCCTGGCGCACTTCGATATCGGCCTGGCCGACCGGTTCGCCCGGGCCGATCGCGCGTGCGGCGACGTAATAGTCGGTCAGCACCGACACGCGCGCCTGCATATAGCGCACCCATGGCCGCTCGCCGCCACAGCGCACGCCCACCGAAACGCGGCCCCATGGCGCTGCGCCGGCGGGCAGGAAGGGATCGGGCGCGACGCAATCCGCCGCGCGGCCGCCGGAGGGCGGCGCCACCTGCACGCTGACCTTGCCCGGCAGGCCGGCAGTCTGCTGCAGCAGGAAGCGTTCAACGGCCACGCGCGCCGGGTCTTCGGCGAAGGGGGTGGCTGGCGCATTGGCGGTGGCGTGGCCCGACGGAGCCTGCATTGCCACGGGCGTGACCTGCGCCGGCGCGGCGCTGGTGGCGCCGGCGGTGCAAAGCATGCAGGCGGCAAGCAGGGCCTGCGCGATGCTGCCGGCGTGGCGGCGGTATTGGTTCATATGACTTCCCGGCAAGGACGGCAAGGCATGCGCGGGCATGCCGGCGCGCCGCCCCGTGACTGGCCGCGCGCCCCGCTGACTACTGTCTGACATCTGTCATCGGGTTCCGATTGTAGGCAGCGCCTCGCGCGGGCGCGGGCCGAAATGCGCGGATTTCCCGTCCTTATTCATCCGATTGGCGTGACAAGCCCCCGCCTAAGATGGCAACCCTGAAGAAGGTCGTCCCTTCGCTATTCGCTAGTTTGGTGTTCGCTTACGTTGGTAAGCAGGGAGATGCCAGCATGATTGACAGACTCGACGCGGCGCTACGCTTCCAGCAGGAAGCACTGAGCCTGCGCAACCAGCGGCAGTCCGTGATTGCCTCCAACATCGCGCACGCGGACACGCCCGGCTACAAGGCGCGCGACTTCGATTTCTCCAGCACGCTGGCGCAGAGCGTCGAACGCGGCCATCGCAACGAAGGGATGTCGCTGTCCACCACCTCGGTGCGCCACCTGCCCGCGCAGGCGCCTGGCCGCGAAGCGTTCGACCTGGCCTACCGCATCCCGCTGCAATCCAGCGTGGACGGCAACACCGTGGAAATGGATACCGAGCGCGTGGCCTTCGCCGACAACGCCGTGCATTTCGAATCCGGCCTGACGGTGATGAACTCGAAGATCAAGACCATGCTGGCTGCGATCCAGCAATAAATTGAGAGAGCGCATGCCGGCAATGAACATCTTCGACGTCGCGGGCTCGGCCATGGCCGCGCAGTCGCAGCGCATGAACGTGACCGCCTCCAACCTGGCCAACGCCGACAGCGTGGTCAGCCCCGACGGCCAGGCCTACCGCGCCAAGCAGGTGGTGTTTGGCATGGCCCCCACGCCGGGCCAGACCGACGTGGGCGGCGTGCAAGTCGCCGGCCTGACCGAAGACCCGTCGCCGCCGCGCATGGTGCACAACCCCACGCACCCGATGGCCAATGCCCAGGGCTACGTGGTGATGCCCAACGTCAACCCGGTGGAAGAGATGGTCAACATGATCTCGGCCTCGCGCTCCTACCAGGCCAATGTCGAGGTGCTCAACACCGCCAAGAACATGATGCTCAAGACGCTGACGATCGGTCAGTGACGGCGTCGACAATCACAAACGGAAACCGGATCGCGACATGACTACCACCTCCTCGGTCAACGGCACTACCACTTCAGGTATCAACGACACCCTCAAGAGCAGCAGTTCCAGCGCCGCAGAGCTGCAGAACAATTTCCTCAAGATGCTGGTGACGCAACTGAACAACCAGGATCCGCTCAACCCGCTGGACAACTCGCAGCTCACTTCGCAGCTTGCGCAGATCTCCACGGTCAGCGGCATGCAGACCATGAACGCGACGCTGTCGCAACTGCTGGGCCAGGTGAGCGCCAGCCGCGCGATGGATTCCGCAGCGCTGATCGGCCGCACGGTGATGGTGCCGGGCAAGCTGGTGTCGGTCGAAGGCGGCGTGCCGGGCAAGATCGGCCTGGACCTGCCTTCCACCGCCGATGCGGTCACCGTCGACGTGCTCGACAACAACGGCAACGTGGTGCGCACCATCGACATGAAGGGCCAGACCGCCGGCGTGCACGACATTGCCTGGGACGGCAAGAACAACGCGGGCGTCGCCGTTGCCGACGGCGACTACACCTTCAAGGTCACCGCCACCGCCAACGGCGCCTCGGTGCAGCCGGTGGCGCTGGTCTACGGCAAGGTACAGAGCATCAGCGGCGACTCGACCGGCGTGCTGGTCGACATCGGCGACGGACAAACCGCCAACGTCGACGACGTGCGGCGCATTATCTAATCGCAGGCGCCGGTTGCGCGCCAGCGCGCGGCCGGCATCAACGACAGCCAAGTCAAAGGAAGGTATCCATGGGTTTCGGTCAAGGGGTAAGCGGCATCAATGCCGCCGCAGCCAATCTGGATGTGATCGGCAACAACATTGCCAACGCCAACACGGTCGGCTTCAAGCAGTCGACCACGCAGTTCGCCGACGTGTACGCTGGCAGCAAGATCGGCCTGGGCACCACGGTCAACTCGGTGGTGCAGTCGTTTACGCAAGGCAATATCGAAGCCACCAACCGTTCGCTGGATGTGGCGATTACCAATGGCAACGGCTTCTTCCGGCTGGTCGGTACCGACGGCTCGGTTCATTTCTCGCGCAACGGGCAGTTCCAGCGCACCGACGATGGCCGCATCGTCAATGCGCAAGGCCTGCAACTGACCGGCTACCCGCCGGCAGCAGCCGGCGGCGGCGCCTTGCCGCAGCCGCTGGTGGTATCGGCAACGCAGATGCCGCCCCAGGCCACCGGCAGCATCAAGGCACAGTTCAATCTGGATTCGGGCAGTACCGTGCCGACGACCGCGTTCAGCAGCGCGCCGGGCGCGCTGCCGACTTCCGCCATGTACAACTACAGCAGCAGCATGACCGTGTACGACTCGCTGGGCAATTCCCAGCAAGTCATTGCCTATTTCGGCAAGTCGGCCGCGGCGCCGACCGTCGCGGGTGGTACCGACTGGACCATGAACGCGACCGATGCGGCCGGCAATCCGCTCGGTGGCGCCCCCGTTACGCTGTCGTTCGACAGCAGCGGCAAGCTGGTCTCCACCAACCCCGCGGCCATCACGCTGACGGCGCCGGCGGCCAACGGTGCTGCCGCGCTGTCGATGAAACTCGACCTGACCGGCACGACCCAGTTCGGCGTCGATAACGATGTCAAGAGCCTGGCGCAGGACGGCTTTGCCTCGGGCAGCCTGCTGGGCTTTGCGATCGAGTCCGACGGCACCATCCGCGGCAGCTATTCGAACGAGCAGACCCAGATGCTGGGCCAGGTGGTGCTGGCCAGCTTCGGCAATGCCGAAGGCCTGAAGGCCGAGGGCGGCAATACCTGGGCAGCTACCGGCGCCTCCGGCCAGCCCATCATCGGCGTGCCGGGCGGCTCCAGGGGCCAGCTGCTGTCGAACGCCGTGGAAGCCTCCAACGTCGACCTGTCCGCCGAGCTGGTCAACCTGATCATCGCGCAGCGCAACTACCAGGCCAACGCCAAGACCATCGAGACCCAGAACCAGGTCATGCAGTCGCTGGTGAATATGTAAGCCAGCATGCGGCGTGAAGAGCAATCAAGCTGAGGCAAGTCGATGGACCGCATGATCTACACCGCCCTGTCGGGCGCCAAGCAGATACTCGACCAGCAAGCGGCGGTATCGAACAACCTGGCCAACGTCTCGACGCCGGCCTTCCGCGCGCAGGTCAACCTGTACCGCGCGGTGCCGGTGGTCGGGCCGGAGGCGGGCACGCGCGCCTTCACGCTGGCGTCCACGCCGGGCGCCGATATGCGCGCCGGCCCGCTGACCTACACCGGCCGCGCGCTCGACGTGGCGCTGCAGGGCAACGGCTGGCTGGTGGTGCAGACCCCCGACGGCGGCGAGGCCTACACCCGCGCCGGCGCGCTGCAGGTATCGCAGGACGGGCAGGTGCAGACCATCACGGGCCTGCCGGTGATGGGCGATGGCGGTCCGCTGGCGGTGCCGCCGGGCTCGCAGGTAAGCATCGGCACCGACGGCACCATCACCGCGCGCGGTCCGGGCGAAGCCTCGGCGGGTCTGGCACAAGTGGGCCGGCTGCGCGTGGTCAACCCGCCCAACGACGCCATCGCGCGCGGCGATGACGGACTCTTTCGCCTGCGCGCCGGCGCGCAGCCGCTGGAGGCCGATCCCACCGTGCGTGTGATCTCGGGCGCGCTGGAAGGCAGCAACGTCAACCCGACCGAAGCGATGGTCGAGATGATCGCCAATGCACGCCGCTTCGAGATGCAGATGAAGATGATCCAGGGCGCGGATGGCAACGAGCAGCGCGCCAACCAGCTGCTGTCGACCAACTGATTTGCCTGGCGCAGCGGCCCGGGTGAACCGGGCCTGAACCCGCTCATACAAGACCCAAGCAAGGACCACCATGATCCGCTCTCTCTGGATTGCCAAGACCGGCCTCGATGCGCAGCAGACGCAGATGGACGTGATCTCGAACAACCTGGCCAACGTTTCGACCAATGGCTTCAAGCGCGGCCGCGCGGTGTTCGAGGAACTGATGTACCAGACCATCCGCCAGCCCGGCGCGCTGTCGTCGGACCAGACCACGCTGCCCTCGGGCATGCAGCTTGGCACCGGCGTGCGCCCGGTCGCGACCGAGCGCATCCACACGCAAGGCAACCCGCAGCAGACCGGAAATTCCAAGGACGTGGCCATCATCGGCCAGGGCTTCTTCCAGGTATCGCTGCCCGACGGCACCACTGCCTATACCCGCGACGGCTCGTTCCAGGTCGACCAGAACGGCCAGCTGGTGACCTCCAGCGGCTTCGTGATCCAGCCCGCCATCACCATCCCGGCCAACACGCTGTCGCTGACCGTCGGGCGCGACGGCACGGTGTCGGTGACGCAGCCGGGCTCGAGCGCCAACGTGCAGGTGGGGCAGCTGCAGCTGGCTACCTTCATGAACCCGGCCGGCCTGGAAAGCATGGGTGAGAACCTGTACGTGCAGACCGACGCCTCGGGCGCGCCCAACACCACCGTGCCGGGGCTGAACGGTGCCGGCACGGTGCAGCAGAACTATGTCGAGGCGTCCAACGTCAACGTGGTGGAAGAACTGGTCAGCATGATCCAGACGCAGCGCGCGTACGAGATCAACAGCAAGGCCGTGCAGACTTCCGACCAGATGCTGCAGCGCCTGGCCCAACTCGGCTAAGGCGGATTAATCGGATCAATCGGATGAACGGTGTGAACATGGCCACCTTGCTTTCCCGCCTGGGCGCGCGTGCGCTGTACTGCCTGGCCGGCGTGGCATTGCTGGCCAGTGGCGGCTGCGCGCTGGTGCCGCGCGAGCCGCTGGTGCAACTGCCTACAAGCGCGCGCGCCGAGCCGCGCCCGCTGGGGCCGGCCTCCGGCTCGATCTACCAGTCCTCGTACGCCGGCAATCCCCTGTTCGAGGACCGCCGTCCCCGCAACGTGGGCGACATCCTGACGATCCTGATCACAGAGAACGTCAACGCCAGCAAGAATTCGGGCACCAACACCAGCCGCACCGGCAGCGGTGCGCTGGCGTTCGACGCCGTGCCGCGCGCGCTGGGCGGGCTGTTCGGCACCAGCCAGAACGCCAATATGAGCGGCGCCAATACCCTCAAGGCCAGCGGCGGCGCCAGTGCGGCCAATACCTTCAACGGCACCATCACCGTGACGGTGCTGGAGGTGCTGACCAACGGCAACCTGGTGGTCTCGGGCGAGAAGCAGATGGCGATCAACCAGGGCGCCGAGTTCATCCGCTTCTCGGGCGTGGTCAACCCGCGCACGATCACCGGCGACAACGCCGTGCTGTCCACGCAGGTGGCCGATGCGCGTATCGAATACACCGCCAAGGGCGTGATCGACGAAGCGCAGAACATGGGCTGGCTGCAGCGCTTCTTCCTCAATGTTTCTCCGTTCTGACCGCGCCATGTCCGCTTCGATGCTCGCGTATTTCCTGTCCCGCCTGCTGCGCGTGAGCGTGATCAGCCTGGCGCTCGGCGTGGCGTTCGGCGCCTATGCCACGGTGGCCAAGGCCGAGCGCCTGAAGAACCTGGCCACATTCCAGGGCGTGCGCGAGAACCCGCTGGTGGGCTACGGCCTGGTGGTCGGCCTGGACAACACCGGCGACCAGACCATGCAGACGCCGTTCACCACGCAGAGCCTGACCAATATGCTCTCGCAGTTGGGGATCACGCTGCCGGCGGGCAGGAACATGCAGCTCAAGAACGTGGCGGCGGTGATGGTGACTGCCTCGTTGCCCGCGTTCGCGCAGCCCGGCAGCCAGCTCGACGTGGTGGTGTCGTCGATGGGCAATGCCAAGAGCCTGCGCGGCGGCACTCTGCTGATGACGCCGCTCAAGGGCGCCGACGGGCAGGTCTATGCGATCGCGCAGGGCAATATGCTGGTGGGCGGCGCGGGTGCGTCGGCCAACGGCAGCAAGGTGCAGGTCAACCAGCTTGCAGTGGGACGCATCGCCAACGGCGCCATCGTCGAGCGCGCGGTCGCGCCGTTCCAGCCCGACGGCGGCGTGCTCAACCTCGAATTGAAAGACACCGATTTCGGCACCGCCGAGCGTGTGGTCGAAGCCATCAACCGCTCGATGGGGGGCGGCGTCGCCGCGGCGCTGGACGGGCGTGTGGTGCAGGTGCGCGCGCCGGCCTCGGCGGCGGCACGTGTGGGCTTCCTCGCCCGCATCGAGAATATCGACGTAACCCCGGCCAAGGCGGCCGCCAAGGTGATCCTGAACGCGCGCACCGGTTCCATCGTGATGAACCAGGCGGTGACGGTGGAGGACTGTGCGGTGGCGCACGGCAACCTGTCGGTGGTGATCAACACGCAGCCGGTGATCAGCCAGCCCGCGCCGTTCAGCGGCGGGCAGACGGTGGTGGCGCCGGTTTCGCAGATCGACATGAAGCAGCAGGGCGGATCGTTGCAGGTGGTCAAGGCAGGCGCCTCGCTGGCGGCCGTGGTCAAGGGCCTGAACGCGCTGGGCGCGACCCCGGCGGACCTGCAGACCATCCTGGAAGCGATGCGTGCGGCCGGGGCGCTGCGCGCCGAGCTGGAAGTGATTTGACATGAGCGCGGCACTTCCCCCGCAGGCGGATGTGACCCAGCGCTTCGCGCTGGATACGCAGGGCTTCGAGGCACTCAAGCACAGCGCGCGCAACGGCGCGGATGCCAGCACGCTGCGCGCGGCCGCGAAGCAGTTCGAGGCGGTTTTCACGCAGATGGTGCTCAAGAGCATGCGCGATGCCACGCCTCAGGATGGCTTGTTCGACAACGAACAGACCAAGCTCTACATGTCGATGATGGACCAGCAGCTTGCGCAGCAGGTGTCGACGCGTGGGATCGGGCTGGCCGAGGTGATGGTGCGCCAGCTCGCGCGCGCCGCCGGTACACCGATGCCGGCTGGGATGAATGCGATGACGCCGGGGGAGTCGGGTCGCGCTGCCGATGCCGAGATGGCACGCTTGCTGGACAGCCGCGGCGCCGGTGGCAAGCCTCCTGACAACGGCGAACTCGCCGACTTGCCTGCCACCGGCACCATCGTGCCGGGGCAGAACTGGAATCCCACTGCCGGACTGCGCCAGTACCAGCCCCAATCCTATGCCGACCGCGGCCAGGGTGAAGACTCGCTCGGCCGGTTGCCGGATGATGCGCCGGCGCACGTCAGCGCCTTTGTCGCTCGCATGGCCGGCCCTGCTGAAGCGGCGTCACGGGCCAGCGGCGTGCCCGCACGGCTGATCGTTGGCCAGGCGGCGCTGGAATCCGGCTGGGGCCAGCGTGAAATCACGCATGCGGACGGGTCCACCACGTTCAACGTCTTTGGCATCAAGGCCGGCGCGAACTGGAAGGGCCGCGTGGCGGAGATCACCACCACGGAATATATCGACGGGCAGCCGCAGAAGGTCAAGGCGAAGTTCCGGGCCTATGGCTCGTATGACGAGGCCTGTGCCGACTATGCGCGGCTGCTGACGACCAATCCGCGCTATGCGGGCGTGGTGAGCGCGGCATCGGCGGAGGAAGCGGCGCATGGACTGCAACGCGCGGGGTATGCCACGGATCCGGCGTATGGGCACAAGCTGGTGAAGATCATGAAGAAGGTGGCGGTTTGAGGGTAGGTGCTCGGCTGTCGTAGTTGCGTAGTCGCAAGCCGCAGCCGACGCCGCCCGAACCAGGCTCCCCTCTCCCACAAAGTGGGAGAGGGGAGCAAACAATGCGCAAGCTACCCCACCTCTGCACCTAAAGTCCCATCCCCAACCAGCCGATATCTCCCACATCCACCACCGCCGGCCCACGCCGCGGCAGTCCAACAAAACCAGGGTCATTGCACAATGTCTCTCTTCAGTATTGGTCTCTCCGGCCTGAACACCGCGCAGAACGCGCTGACGACGACCAGCCACAACTTCGCCAACTCGGCGACCGAGGGCTACTCGCGCCAGAACACAATCGTGGCCTCGGCCGGCGGCCAGTACACCAGCCAGGGCTTCTACGGCTACGGCTCCAATACCACCACGGTAATCCGCGTCTATGACGAGTTCCTGACCGGCCAGCTGCGCGGCGCCACCTCGGCCAGCGCGTCGCTGGCGACGTACTCGGACCAGATCTCCCAGATCGACAACCTGCTGGCCGACCAGAAGGGCGGTCTCGCGCCGCTGATGCAGAAGTTCTTCGCGGCGGTGCAGGCCGTGGCCGACACGCCGGCCGATCCGGCGGCGCGCCAGGGCATGCTGTCGGCCGGCCAGGCACTGGTGGGGCAGGTGCGATCGGCCAGCAACTACTTCAGTCAGCTGCAGTCCGGCGTCAACGACCAGATCGGTACCGCGGTCACGCAGGTCAACGCCTACACCAAGCAGATCGCCGACCTGAACGAAGAAATCACCCGTCTGAAGGCTGCGTCCGGCGGCCAGCCGCCCAACGACCTGCTCGACCAGCGCGACCAGGCCGTGGCCGAGCTGACCAAGCTGGTCGGTGCCAAGGTGGTGGTCCAGGACGGCGGCACGTACAATGTGTTCGTCGGCAACGGCCAGCCGCTGGTCATGGGCAAGAATTCCTACGACCTGAAGGCCGTGGCATCGGCGGCCGACCCCCATCGCACCGTGGTTGCCTACACCCTGCCCACGGGCAGCGTGTACGAGAGTGAGCCGGGCGCGATCACCGGCGGCTCGCTGGGCGGCCTGCTGCAGTTCCGCACCGAGACGCTGGACGCCGCGCAGAGCGCCGTCGGCCGTCTGTCGCTCGCCATCGGCGAGAGCTTCAATGGGCCGCACAAGCTGGGCATGGACCTGAACGGCGCCATTGGCACCGACATGTTCAAGCTGGGGACTGCCACCGTGCTGGCCAACGCCAACAACACCGCGATCACCACGGTGGCCACGGCGACCATCAACAACGCCTCGGCGCTGACCACCAGCGACTACTCGCTGCGCTTCGACGGCACCAACTACACGCTGACGCGCCTGTCGGATAACCAGCAGATGGTCACGCCGGTCCCCGCGGGCGGCGCGACCTATCCGCTATCGTTCAGCGCCGACGGCTTCACCGTGCAGATCAACGCGGCGATGGGCACCAACGATTCGTTCACGATCCAGCCCACGCGCAACGCCGGCGCCGGCTTCGACATGGCGATCAGCGACCCGGCGAAGATCGCCGCGGCCTCGCCGGCACGAGCCGACGCAGCCGCCACCAACAAGGGCAGCGGCACCGCCAGCCTGAGCAATGTGGCCCCGGGCTTTACGCTGCCGGTGGGCAAGATCACCGCCACCTTCGACGGCACTAACTACGTCTTCACCGACGCCGGCGGTGCACCGCTGGTGCCGGCGCCGGTCGGCGTGCCCAACGGCAGCAATACCGACTACACCATCAACGGCCTGACGTTCAGCTTCGGCGGCACGCCCAAGGCGGGCGACTCGTTCACGCTGGGAGGCAATGCCGGCGGGGTGAAGGACAACGGCAATATGCTGACGCTGGCCAAGCTGCAGAACGCCAAGACCATCGGCGGCGTATCCAGCTTCAGCGAAGCCTATGCGCAGCTGGTCAACGACGTCGGCACGCGCGCCAAGTCGGTCAAGATCGCCTCCACCTCGCAGGACAGCATCACCACGCAGATCAAGACCGCGCAGCAGTCGGTGTCCGGCGTCAACATGGATGAAGAAACCGTGTCGATGCTGCGCTTCCAGCAGCTGTACCAGGCCAACGCGAAGGTCATCCAGACCGCCAGCACGCTGTTCGACACCATCATCGGCATCGGCAGGTAAGCGCCGGTAACCATACGAATCCGAGAGGTAAACCACCATGCGCGTTGCAAGCTCCACCCTGTACCAGCAAGGCCTGGCGTCGATGAACAACCAGCAGGGCTCGCTGCTGCATATCCAGCAGCAGCTCGGCACCGGCCGCAGCATCCTGACCCCCTCCGACGACCCGGTCGGCGCTACACGCGCGCTGGGCGTCACGCAGGCGCAGGCCGTCAACGGCCAGTACGCCACCTCGCGCAAGCAGGCCAATATCGCGCTGGGCGCCGAGGAAAACGCGCTGCAGTCGGTCATCACGGTCACGCAGAACGTCCAGACCCAGCTGGTGCAGTCCGGCAACGGCACCATGAGCGACAGCGACCGCGCCTCGCTGGCCACCTCGCTGGAAGGCCTGTACAACCAGCTGCTTGGCCTGGCCAACTCTGACGACGGCAACGGCCAGTACCTGTTCGGCGGCACCCGCTCGGGCAACGCGCCGTTCACGCAGAGCACCGGCGCCGGCAACTACATCGGCGACACCGGCCAGCAACTGCTGCAGGTCGACGTAGCCCGCCAGATGCCCGCCGGCAACAACGGCCGCGAAGTCTTCATGAGCGTGACCGGCGCCGCCGGCTACGTGGTCAAGGGCAACAGCGCCAATACCGGCAGCGCCAGCTTCGGCACGGTGTCCACCACGGATCCGAGCAATGCGCTGTACGGTCATTCGCTGCAGGTCACCTTCCAGGCCAACGGCGCCGGCCAGATGGAATACAGCATCACCGACCTGTCCGCGCCGGCGCCCGCTCCGGTGGTGGCAGGCCCGCTCGCCTATTCGTCGCCCGCGCATATCGAAGTGGCCGGCGTCAGCTTCAACGTGAGCGGCGAGCCGAAGAACGGCGACACCCTGACCATGCAGCCCGCCAGCGAGGCCGGCACCGACATGTTCGCCAACCTGCAGACCGTGATCGACACGCTGCGCCAGCCCAACCTCACCAAGAGCGACCAGGCCAACCTGAACAACGTGCTGGCCACCGCCTCGCGCCAGTTCTCCAACTCGCTTGACAACGTGCTGACGGTGAGTTCGTCGGTGGGCTCACGCATGCAGGAACTGGATGCGCTGGATGATGTGGGAAGCAACCGCGATCTGACGTATTCACAGACGCTGTCGGGGATCCAGGATCTGGACTATGCGAAGGCGATTACTGAGTACTACCAGCGGCAGACGGCGCTGCAGGGGGCGCAGCAATCGTTTATGCAGATTCAGGGGATGAATCTTTTTAAGTATCTGTAACGCAGGCGGCGGAACAGCGCAAAATTGTTGCATTTCGGCATTAAAGTCGACACGCCGACCATGTAAACTCCACACATAAGCTCTCGTCTGCCGGGAGAGCCTTGTTTTATGCGGTTGTGCCAGGTTTAATGCGCTGCATAGTCGTTGGTGCTTCGCGCCGGGACAATGTCGATTCTCCTGGCTCGCCCCTCTCCACTAGCGCCGTTACACGAGATGGCCCTGGTTCCTTTTGTGATCCCATCGCGTCGTGATGTCGTTCTCTGCCCACGATTCAATATAGTCGATCTACGCAAACGCTGAGTGGAAGCGGAACTTCCGCAATTCTCCTAGCCGTCCTGTCACGCCAGCCGCATCGATGACTTCATTGTCAGTGGATACGTCACTCTGATTCACCGCAAGTTGTCCTTCCGGCCCGAGATGCTATCGACGGAGAATGCAGGCCGTGCCTCGAACAATAATGTCATGGAAGCCGCGACAATAAAGTTTGAGATCTGCCTGCTTGAGAAACTTGTTTCGTTTGATCCGCCTTCGCTGGTTGCCGCTCGGGATGAGCTCGCGGCGAGGTCTTACGCGGAGTGACGAGTTTCTTCATGTTCGGTTACCGTTGTGCTGTTGCAGGGAGTCAGCAGTCGATGTAAGCCTCCAGTCAGTACCGTCTAGATGTTCAAGCATCGATAGGCACAATAGGTCCCCATCTATCAACTAGTGGGGACGCGCTGCGAAATCGGCCCCACGTCGACGCCGTGCTGGAGGTACTTGATCGCCTGGCTTCCGAATTCCGGCAAGCTCGTCATCACGTGCTACGATCCGCGCAAATGAAAAAGCCCATCTACTACACCTGCCAGAACCAATCCTGCGGAACCCGCTGGGAGTCCACCGAAGTGAATGTCGCCAATGAGGGCCAAGGCCCACTGTTCCGCTGCCCGATCTGCGGCGCGCGCAATGCGCTGGCCGCGCGCGAAGAGGACGGCGTGACCGTCTATCGTCAACGTCGGACGACCGGCTCCTCACACAACTCCTGAACCTTGGCCAGAGCCTGCCGCCGAGCGCATAAGTAGAACTGGGACCGACTGTCGTTGTGGGCAAGCCGGTGTGGCTATCGATGCAATGGCGTCGTGTAGACCCGCTGTCGGCCGGCCAGCGGGCACTCACTTGCTGGAGCGGTCAGTCCCTCTGCATTCTATGTGCGTCCGGGTGCTTCATTTGCGCTTTTAGACAATAGACGGATTATGTCTGAACCCGTGCCTTACTTGGCTTTCAGGCGGCGCTGCACCTTGCTCAGGACTGTTGGAATGTACTCGCGGACGCTGCCCGCTTTTCTCTTGGCTTCACCGGTGTGGGGCCTCAGTCGGTAGCGCTGAAGCGCAGAGCGTTACTGATTGCCTGAGCCAACTGTGGGGGCATGCAGTCGCCCGACCTATGCGGCGCCGCTGTCAGCGGACCACGCGTGACTTCACGATTGCCCAATCGGGATTCAACTCGCCCAGGCGGCGTAGACACGTCCATGTTGACTACTTGCCGTCACAGGTGGCTACCGAATTTGTGCGGGACTATCGGCTCGAGGGTGGTGTCGTGGATGGGATTGCTTACGGGAGTACCGTTCACCGTCGTGGCTGGAGCATCGCACTTTTCCCCGGGCCAATTGATTTATGCCTAGCGGAGCCAGTGTGGGGGGAGAACGTCGCCCCCAGCCTGGCATTTGAGCGGGCCATGTGGGCAACGAATGTCTAACGACCGACAGAAGCGGCGATATGTGCGAGCTATCGGGCCCAAAAGCCGGCAGCGGAAATCCCTGTTCAATGGAGATGTCCAATTAGAGTGCTTCTGCCTATCTCACCAGCCAACTCTACGATCGCGACTAGATAAGACCACTTACAGCGGCGGGACACTCGCCGAGTCTAAGCGCATTCAATAGCGTGGCTTGCGGCGCAACGACCCCTGGAACTCGGGCGCTGGCGCTCCGGCGAAAGCGCGAAGCATTTGCCTTGCCCGCTTAAGCCATCCCCTTATACAGAAGTAGGACCGTCTCGGCAGCGGGACATGGAGCCTGAGGCCGCGGAAATTTCGAGGTAAGGGGTTGTTAACTTCGCCAGACTCGCGTTTACTCTCGGATTTTCGCGCAGCAATGGGCAACGAGTCGGGGGCATGGGTGGACGAGGAATTTGAGAGTCTGGATCTTGGTGATCCGCGGCGGGATCGGCGCGCCAAGGAATTGCTCAAGCGGTTTGCGGCTCTGCCTACGGCGAGCATTCCCGGCGCATGCGATGACTGGTCGCAAACCATTGGGGCGTATCGGTTTCTCGGCAATGAGCAGATTGATTGGCGGGACGTGATGCAGCCCCATTGGGAGCGCACGGCGGAAAGAGTCGCGCAGTTTCCGGTAGTGCTGTGCATCGCTGATACGACCGAGTTGTAACGCGGTGCACCGCGTTACAACTCAAATGCGGTGTGAATTTTAATGCTTAGTAGCTCGGCGAAATCGACGTAGGTGGACCGGATCTTAAGGCATTTCGAGTGTCACCTATCCAGCGTTGCTCCGCATAATGTTGACGTCCTTCTGGCCACTCGACCGGAGACATCCACTCAAGGAGGACGTCATGCTGAGTCAGTACTTCAAATCACCATCGCACGTTCAACGGCTTCTCTCTCGTCCCGGTGGCTCGCTGCTTGAAGGTTATTCGCAGTACCTACAGCAACGGGGCTACGCAAAGATTTCCGTCTGTACCCATATCACTGCGGCATCGCATTTCCTGTATTGGTCGGGCGGAGAAGGTATAACGCCCCTTGAACTTGATGAATTGGCTCTTGATCGCTTCGCCGAGCATTTGAGCCGATGCCAATGCCAGGGCTTTGGCAATCGGCGCGCAGTTGTCTCGTTGTGTGGTGCGCGTATGTTCCTGATGCACCAAGGTAGAATCAGCCCCCACCCAATTGGGCTTGCCGCCCTTGCGGCTGATCTGAAATCCGTTCAGTTCTCCGCATTCTGCCAATGGATGCGGCAGCAGCGTGGAACTAGCGATGCGACTTTGTACAACTACGGCATTGCGCTTCGAGATTTGTTCGCTCGTATCGGAGATGACCCACCCAAACTGGATGCGAGTGAATTGCGCCAGTTCATTCTAGAACAAAGCAGGAAGCGGGGGGCGGCGGTGGCAAAGCATTGCACGACCGCATTGCGCATGCTTGTCCGATTTTACATAGCCGAAGGCAAATGCGCTATTGGTCTTGAAGGAGCGATACCCGCGCTGGCGCATTGGCGACTGTCCGGCCTGCCACGATATTTACGGATCGATCAAGTCGAACAGATCATCGATTCATGTGACACGGGGACGCCCATCGGTCGGCGCGACCGTGCGATTTTGTTGCTATTGGCACGCTTGGGACTTCGTGCCAGCGATGTTTGGCATCTGCGTATCGACGATATCGACTGGAAAGGGGCATCAATCTCCGTCACGGGTAAGAATCGGCGGCAGACTCTCTTGCCTCTGACGCAGGAAGTTGGCCTGGCCATCGTGCAATATCTTCAACAGGGCCGACCTCAAACGGATGCCGATACTGTATTTGTGCGCACTTTTGCCCCGTTCCGAGCTTTCGCAAATCATGGTGCCATCTCCATCATAGTTAAGAAGGCGATGCGGCGAGCTGGCGTCACGTGCTCGACCCGAGGTGCCGCACATGTACTGCGCCATTCAGTTGCAACCTCGATGCTGGCGCAAGGCGCTTCCCTGCAGGATATCGCCTCCGTACTACGGCACCAATCGGTCGCGACTACGGAGTTTTACGCGAAGGTGGACATTGCCTCGTTGCGGCAGATCGCCCAACCGTGGCCGGGGGAAGGACCATGCTAATGCAAGCCGTGCAATCGTATCTGCAAGTGCGCCGCGCCTGTGGGTTCGAACTCAAGACACAGGGCAAACTGTTGCGCAGTTTCGCCACTTACTCCGACGCTATGGGTAAATCCCACGTGTGTGCTGATACTGCTATCGAATGGGCTGGATCGGCGCGCCTGGTGGAGCGGCGAGCGCGTCGACTCGGGGAGGTGATTCGATTTGCCCGGTACGCGCGAGCCGAAGATCCTCGTCACGAAGTGCCTCCGCCGGTCTTTGGCAGCGGGCGACAGACCCGACGTGTCCCATACATCCTTTCCCCGGATGAGGTCCGTGGCCTCATTCGCGCAGCCTCGCAGTCGGGGCGCGAGACGTTACGGCGATATACCTACAGCACACTGTTCGCATTACTCGCTTGCACCGGGATAAGAGTATCGGAAGCCATCGGCTTACGCTACGAGGACATCACTTCAGATGGACTGCTGATTCGATGTTCCAAGTTTCGTAAAAGCCGCATCGTTCCCTTGCACGAAAGCGCTCAGGCCGGGCTGGAGCGCTATCTCGAACGGCGGGTGACCTATGCACCGTTCGACGATCACGTGTTCATTTCGACTGTGGGAAAGCCATTGATCATCAACGATGTCGAAATCGCATTTCGTGCTGCAGCGACAAAGATAGGTCTACGCTGCAGCCCAGGCATGTCTCGACCCACACCACATTCGTTACGCCACACGTTTGCAGTGAGGGCGCTAGAGGCATGCCCAGATGAGCGCGACCATATTACGAAACACATGCTCGCATTGTCGACCTATCTCGGCCACGCCAAGGTGGCTAACACCTACTGGTACTTGCAAGCGACGCCGGAACTGATGAGCGGTATCGCAGAGCGTTGCGAGCGATTCGTCATGGGGGATCAGCCATGATTCCTGTTGCCCCCCATATCACGGCGTTTCTCCGGCAACGCCTGCCGATCGAGCGCGGTGCCAGCGACAATACCAGCGAATCGTACGCCTACGCGTTCAGGCTGCTCTTTGAGTATGCTGCGGCCACGCTGAAGGTTTCGCCATCGGCATTGCAGTTTGAACAAATTGACGCGCCTCTGGTTCTCGGCTTCCTCAACTATCTGGAAACGGTTCGCGGCAATGGAGCAAGCTCCAGAAACACTCGACTGGCCGCAATCAAGTCGTTCATGCATTTCATGGAGTATCGAACCCCGTCGGCTTTGGAACAAATCACTCGCATCTTGGCAATCCCGGCAAAGCGGACCGATACCCGTCTTGTACGGCACCTTACCGTAGACGAAATGCAGGCCATCTTAGATGCGCCCGACCCGACCCTGTGCGATGGCATCCGGGACCGGGCCATGATTCATCTTTGCTTTGCCGCAGGATTGCGTGTTTCCGAATTGATCGGACTGCGACTTAATGACCTGCAACTCCAGCCACATCCCAGCGTCCTTGTGCATGGGAAGGGGCGAAAGCAGCGTTGTTTGCCCTTGTGGAAGGAAACCGCGACAGCGTTACGGGCGTGGCTCGCTGTACGCAACACAGTCTCCACACCTGAACTGTTTCTCAATGCGCGTGGTGAACAGATGACTCGATCCGGGTTCGAATACATCCTTCACAAACATGTTCGAGCGGCAGCAGTACGATGCCCATCGCTATCCACAAAGCGCATATCTCCGCATGTACTTCGGCATACCTGTGCGCTGACGATGTTACAAGCCACCAAGGATCTCAGAAAGGTTTCCCTCTGGCTTGGACATGCACATATGCAAACGACTGAGATATACACGCGCGCAGACCCTTCAGTGAAACTGGAAGCGCTCGAAGGAATCATTGCGCCGAAGCTGCGTTCAGGCCGATTCAAGGCGACGGACGAACTCATCGCCTCTCTGAAATCGAGTTCCCTTATGCGGAGAGATAAGCGGACAACTTGAACCACAAGCGGAGCCTTCATCAACGACGACTCCGCATTAAAATATGCTCAGCATTTGAGCTGAACTTCAATGGCCAGGAAATCGAGGGGCTGGGGCCGCTGAGCTACGAAGCCCAGCGGGGCATGTATTTACATCCGACCTACGCGGTGACGCCGGACCGGGAACCGCTGGGAGTGATTGATGCCTGGATGTGGGCTCGGGAGCCGAAGGACGCCAACGGCAACCGTAGCGGGATCAAAGAAAGCGTACGCTGGATCGAGGGGTACGAACGGGTTGCGGAGCAAGCCGCGCTGTTGCCCCAGACACGGCTGGTGTATGTGGCGGACCGCGAAGGTGATATTGCCGAGCTGATGGCGCGCGCCCAGGAACTTGGCCAGCCAGCCGACTGGTTGATCCGCAGCCAACACAACCGCAACCTTGCTGACGGTGGCAAGTTGTGGGATAGCGTCGGAGCCAGCCCAGTACTTGGGGAAATCATCTTTATCTTGCCAGGACGTGCAGATCAAAAGGCGCGCCAGGTCAAACAAGAGCTACGCGCAAAGCGTATGAGGCTGCCCGGTCTGGATGCCCCTGCGCTCACCTGTGTAGAGGCCAGGGAGATCGGAGCGCCCGCCGGCGTCAAGCCAGTGGTTTGGCGGTTGTTGACGAACCGAAAAGCGCAGGACGCCGATGCTGTCATCGAACTCGTCGACTGGTACCGAGCCCGATGGGAAGTGGAGATGTTTTTCCATGTCCTGAAGACCGGCTGCAAGGTTGAAGCGCTACAGCTCTCCCACATGGATCGTGTGGAGCGGGCCTTGGCGCTGTACATGGTGGTGGCGTGGCGCATTGCCCGCTTGATGCGGTTGGGCAGAACCTGCCCGGATCTGGATGCGTCCCTATTCTTCGACGCCGACGAGATTCGGGGGGCATACGTGCTCGCCAAGAAGGCCCGCCCGAAGACAGCAGTCACACTCAATCAGATGATTCGGTTGGTTGCTTCCCTGGGTGGGTTCCTCGGGCGCAAGAGCGATGGCGAGCCCGGCGCTAAGACGATCTGGATCGGCATGCAGCGAACCATGGACGCCGCGCTCACCATTCAAGCACTGCGGGAAGAGTCATGACTTCTGTATAAGGAAATGCCCTTAGCCCTGAGAGGGGTTTAATGCCAAGACGCAATTGTTGGCAACGAAAAAAATACGCACAAACAAATAACCACGCTGTCCATCGAAATCTGGCTGCAAGCCTTGCTGGGCAAGGGTTGCGGCTATATTTTTGTCATCCGTCTCGTTACACCCGATATCCAAACGACGGCTGTTTTGGGTTCCAAGAAAATGGTCGGCGGGTACAAACTTACCAAGTGGGACTTCGTCCGGAAACCGACCGTAGCTGAACTGTAAGAGAGGCGGTTTTAAACCAGCAGTGATGCTAAAAATGAGTGGCGGGGGAGCAAGCCAGCTTGTGAGGTGGCGGCCAGCGGTTCGTGAGTGGACACAATCCCTGTAGTGGTTCGCTATATCGGGCATGCACCCAACATATCTCGACGCCCACGACCTTGCCTCAATCTTCAAGGTCACCCCTGCCACCATTCTTCCACGCGCCAAAACGAAGCCGCATACCTTACCGCCACTAGCTCATCTTGGTCCCAACTTTCCGCTTCGCTGGCGGCAAGCCGACGTCGCCTGGTGGAAGCAAGAGCATATGAGATGAAGCTGATGCGTCCGTGAGAGCATCGGAGGCCTGGCCTTGCACCGGAATTCGCGAAGAAGCCGCAGCCAGGCAGGAAGGGAGACCGAGCTCATTGTCGAGCCACTGCTCAAAAAGATGTACGCGACATTGTTGTCCGATGATGCGGACACGGATGATGAGGTGTCGAGAACCTAGCCCTTAGTCTCTAGCCAGAGCAATCCAGCGTCGCAAGTCCTGGGAAAGGAAGGCCGAATAGCTATCGTCCATTGCCATGGATCCCTCCTGACAGACTCAGGAGGTGATGAGGGAAGTGCTAAAGCAATTGCTATCAGGCACTGCCGCGGAACGCGGGGACAATTCTGGCATCCGCATCTCCGGAACGTTTCCTTCCGTATCCGGAGCCAAGCATGAAACCTCGCGAAAGATCCCAAGAAGAAGACTTTTCCGGCGGTTCGCGTTCGCACCACAGCTGCGCGACAGTGAGCTCTCCATTGGAAGCGCTCGCGAACGTCGGCCGAACAAAGGGCATCTTTCCCCTTCATCGTTTCAATCCAATCCTAGTTTCACACACATTAGCAGAATGAGTGGTCGCCATTAGCGGAAGTAGCCGATCCTCAACAGCAGAATTGGTGGAACTGAACACCAGCGGCTGTGCAAGCGCCAGGGAAGCGTCCCCCGGACCACACGCGCATCCCGCCGAATGAAGCACACGTCGCGAGCGGGTGCGGACAAACGCATGCTTCTGGTTTTTATATTGACTAAAACGTCAAGATGACGATAATGTCGTCAAAACATCGGATGCCACCTATGGCGGCACCCGGCCATTCAGGAGACGCCATGACCCGCCCGCCCCGCGGCGTGCTGCGCACGCCGCCGGCTTTCCCCGAAAGCGCGCTGCCTGCCTTCGTCCAGAAGCTCGACCGGCCCGAAGCCCTGGTCAAGGCCCAGGCGCTTGCCTTCCTGATGTTCGAGAAGCGCGATCTGTGCGCGACGCAGACCTTCCTGACTGATTTCGGCATGCGCTGCGTGTCGCGCACCGGCAGCCGGCTGTTGATGCGCGGCGCCGGCCCCCAGCCGTGCCTGATGCTGGCGACGCAAGGCCAGCGCTCGCGCTATGTCGGCGCGGCCTTTTCGGTGCGCAGCGAGGCAGACCTGGTCCACCTCGAGGCCAACGCGAATGCGCGCCGCCTGCACGCCGACGAGATTCCGGGCGGCGGCGCCGGCGTCGAACTGATCGACCCCGCCGGAAACTTGCTGTGGCTGGTGACCGGCCAGCAGCCGGTCGACCCGCTGCCATTGCGTGACCCGCTGCATTCGCTCACCAACGACCCGGGACAGCTTCGGCGGGTGAACGCTATGGTCAGGCCGCCGCTCGAGCCCGCTGCCGTGGTCAAGCTCGGCCACGTCGTGCTCCAGACCGTCGACTTTCGCGGCATGGCGCGCTGGTATATGCGTCATCTCGGCCTGATCCCGACCGATGTCCAGTATCTGGAGGACGGGTCACCCAATCTCTGCTTCTTCCGCCTGGACCTCGGCAGCACGCCCGCGGACCATCACGCCCTGGTGCTCGCCGGCGGCATCGAGGAGAAATACGAGCACAGCGCATACGAAGTGCTTGACCTCGATGCGCTCGGCCAGGGCCACAACGTGCTGCGCGTGAACGGCCACCGCCATATGTGGGGTATTGGCCGCCATGTGCTCGGCAGCCAGCTGTTCGATTACTGGTTCGATCCGGACGGCATGGAATTCGAGCACTACGCCGACGGCGATGTCTTCACCGCCGACCGGGAAACCCACTACGTGCCGCTGGAAATGTCCGGCATCTGGGCATGGGGCGACGACGTCCCCGCAGGCATGGGCGTCAAGCGCAATCTCGCCACGGTGTTCCGGGTTGCGCGGCTGCTGCGCGCCGGCCGGCTCTCTGCCGCGCGGCTGAAGCTGCTTGGGCGCGCGATGACCCGGGCGCGGCCCTGGCTCTGAGCCTGCGCTACCGCGTCCCTACGAACCCCCTCACGTCAAGGAAAGCAAATGTCCGTCAAAGTTGTCCGATATATCCACGGCGGCGAGCCCGGCTGGGGTGTGGTCCACGACCGCCGCATCGCGCCGCTGTCTTGCGGCTCCACCAGCACCGCCGACTTCGTCGCGAACGGCCTCGAAGCCGCGTGGCGCAGCACCCCGGACCAGGCCACGCTGCCGCTCGACGCCGTCACGCTGCTGCCGCCGGTCACGTCTGACCGCCAGTTCCTGTGCCAGGGCATCAACTACGCCAGCCATGTGCGTGAGTCCGGCATGGACCCCGACAAGATCGGCTTTAATACCCTGTTCACCAAGGCCCCGTCCTGCCTTGCGCCCGCCGACGCTGACGTGGTGCGGCCGGCGCATGTGCGCCTGCTCGACTATGAAATCGAGCTCGGTCTGGTGGTGCGCAAGCCGCTGACCGGCGCGGTCCAGGTCGGGCCGGACCAGCTGCACGAGTTCCTTGCTGGCGTGACCATCGTCAACGACATTTCGGCGCGCGACGTCCAGCTGCCGCAGGCCCAGTTCTACAAGGGCAAGAGCTACCGCAGCTTCGGCCCGGTCGGGCCCTTCCTGGTGCTGTTGAACGCAGAGGAATGGCGGCGCTGGCCCGAGTTCCGCATGCAGCTGCATGTCAACGGGCAGCCCCGCCAGGATGCCTATTGCGGCGACATGATCTTCAAGCCGCACCAGACGCTTACCGAGATGTCCGCGCTGCACGACCTGCAAGCCGGCGATCTGATCGCCACCGGCACGCCGGCCGGCTGCGCCGCCCGTGCGCCTGGCAAGCTGGCGATGTGGGTGTTCCGGCATGTGCTGTCCGAGAGCGCGAAGTGGCGTGTCTTCATCAAGAAGGGCCTGTCCAACCCGGCTTACCTGCGGCCCGGCGACATCATGACCGCTTCGATCCGCACCGACGATGGCGCCATCGACCTGGGCGAGCAGCGCAATCGGGTGGTGGCGGCATGAGCGACAGCTATATCGCCGCCATCGACGGCTTTGGCGATGCCTTCGCGTTGCGGCTGCGCCCGGCGCCCCGCCCGCAGCCGCGCCAGGGGGAGATCGTGGTGCAAGTGGAGGCCGCAGCGGTCAATCCCATCGATGTGCGCCGCCGCGGCGGCTACGGCAGCAGAATCTTCTCGCTCATGGGCGCGGCGCGCATGCCGCTCGTGCTCGGTAACGATTTTGTGGGGACGGTTTGCGCGGTGGGCCAGGGTGTGACCGGGCTGCGCGAAGGCGATGCCGTGTTCGGCGCCAAGCCGCCATCGAGTGCGGGCACGCATGCCACCCATGTCGCCATGCGCGCCGAACACGCTCGCCTGAGGCCGTCGTCCATCCCGGCCGCCGCCCTGGCGACGCTACCGTACAACTTCCTGACCGTGACGCGCGCGTTCGCCGACGCCGGGATCTGCCGCGAGACCGTGTACGGGCGTCCCGTGCTCGTGCACGGTGCGACCGGTGGCCTGGGCCAGATCGCGGTCTGGTTGCTGCACAGGCTGGGAGCGAGTGTGACCGCCGTCGGCGGAGGCAAAGGGCTCGTTGCCTGCCTGGCAGCTGGCGCCGCCGAACTCGTCGATCGCCACCGCCAGTCGCTGGCGAGCCTGCCGCGGCATTTCGCCGCGACCCTGAACTTCGCCAATTGGGACGACGAAGCGGACCTGCTGTACCGGCTGGCGCCCGACGCGGCCGGTCACGCGACCACGGTCCATCCGCTGCTCGGCAACTTCGACCGGCTGGGACTGCTCAGAGGCGGGGTGGCCACGCTGGTCGGCAAGCGTGGCAAACGCGGCCTGATACCGAAGGGCGCGCGCTATGGGTGGACGACCTTCCGCCCGAACCCTTCGGCCTTGCAGGCACTGGCCGATTGCGCGGCGGCGCTGGCGCCCGCCGAGGTTCAGACTTTTACGCTCAGCCAGGCCGGGCAGGCGTTCCTGCACGTCGGCCAAGGCCAACCCCGGCGGGCCGTCTTGCTGCCAGGGCAAATCTAGAAAAAACAGGGCCACAACAAGGAGACAAGCATGCCCGATACCACAAACGACCGCGGGACGCGTACCGGCGGCATCCGGACCCAGGCCGATATCGACGAATTCGAACGCACGCCCTGGCAGGAAAAACTGCCCGCGCAGAACACTTACGAACTGCTGTGCCGTGCCTGCGACAGCCATCCGGACAAGACCGCGTTGCGCTTCGTCATGACCGGGGAGGCGGACGCGCCAGAATTCGTCATCGATTACGCAACCCTCAAGGCGCGCGTGACGCAAGCGGCCAACGCTTTCCACCGCGCCGGCATTACCACCGGCACGGCGGTGGCGTTGCTGCTGCCCAATCTGCCCCAGACCCATTACGCCTTGCTGGGCGCGCAGGCTGCCGGCATCGCCAGTCCCATCAACCCGATGCTGGAGGTCGACTATATCGCCGCGATCGTCAATGAGACCGGGGCGCAAGCGCTGGTCGCCTGCGCCCCGGTCTCTGACAGCGCGCTCTGGGACAAAGCCGTCGCCGTGGCCGACCGTTGCCCTTCGGTGCGGACCCTGTTCGTCGTCAGCGCTGCGCCGTACCTTCCTGCCGCGGCGCGTGCGCGGGTTGACGCGGCCTTCGACACGGCGTCAAGGCCGTGCCGCGCGGACGTGAAGATGGTCGGCTTCGACCAGGCGCTGGCGGCCGAGCCGTCGGACACGCTGGTTTCGAAGCGCCGCATCCTGGCAACTGACATCTGCTCGCATTTCCATACCGGCGGCACGACCGGTCTGCCCAAGGTCGCGATGCACACGCATCTCAATGAAGCCTTCGTCGCGTCGATGCTCAAGGCGCTGATCCCGTCGCCAAACACGATCCTGTGCGGCCTGCCGCTGTTCCACGTGAACGGCGCGATGATCACCGGCCTTGCCGCGTTCCATGGCGGCTGGGAGGTAGTGATGGTGACGCCCGCCGGCTATCGGGGCCAGGGCGTGATGCCAAATTTCTGGAAGCTGGTCGAACGGTTCCGCGCCACCAGCTTCAGCGGCGTGCCGACGATCTACGCCGCGCTGGCCGATCTGCCGCGGGAAGGCGCCGACATTGCGTCGTTGCGCTTCGCTTTTTGCGGCGCCGCGCCGCTGCCGGCCGAGGTCGCGCGGCGCTTTGAAGCCGCCGCCGGCATTCCGCTGTACGAGGGCTACGGTCTGACCGAAGGCGCGTGCGTCTCGTCCCTCAATCCGCCGCAGGGCGAACGTCGCCTCGGCACGGTCGGCCTGCGCCTGCCGCACCAGGCAATCGGCGTCTGGAAGGTCGACGGTTCCGGCCACGCCATCGAGCCGTGCGCGCCGGGCGAAACCGGCGTCATCGGCATCAACGGTCCAAATGTGTTTCCCGGCTATCTGCGCGAGCAAGATAATCGAGGCATCTGGCTCAATCCGGGATGGCTCAATACCGGCGACCTCGGCCATCTCGATGCCGACGGCTATCTGCATCTGACCGGCCGCGCCAAGGAGCTGATCATCCGCGGCGGCCACAATATCGATCCGGCGATGATCGAGGACGCGCTGCTGCAGCATCCGGCCGTGGCGATGGCGGCCGCGGTCGGCCAGCCGGATGCGCACACCGGGGAACTGCCAGTCGCCTACGTCACGCTCAAGCCAGGCTTCAGCCCGGCTGCCGACGAACTGCTGGCGGCAGCGCGCAGCCTCGTGCCGGAACGCGCTGCAGTGCCAGTGCGCATCGACATCCTGCAGGAGATGCCGCTGACCTCCGTCGGCAAGGTGGCCCGGGCGGAGCTACGCATGCGCGCTGCCGAGCATGTGTTACGAGAGATCCTGGCGCAGGCCGGCACGGCTGCCAGCTTGCGCGTGGGGCCGGATATCCGGCGCGGCACCGTCGCCTTCGTCCAATGCCCCGCCGCGGACGTGGCGCGCGTGCAGGATCTGCTCGGACGGTTTCCGTTCCCGCTCGACTTCAACGGCCCGGTGTGAACGCGCCGAGTCTCCTCCCGTAGAGAAACCGCTCTTGACATCCTCTCCTCCCTAAAGGGAGGAGATTCCCTCTGCAGGCGATCGATGTCCCGATCGGGCAAGGATATTTAGCGCAGCGTTCACATCGCGATCATGTACAGCACCGCATCTACTGCATACCCACTGCCTTATTCCAAGGTCTGCGATACCTTTCGGCCTCTCCGGCGGCATCGCGTCGCACGAAGAGCAAACCTGGGTGGTGAAACGTTCGTCGACTTCCTCGTACCACGCGCCATGCGCAATCGCCTTGTACGCGAGCATTGTGCGGAAGGTCGACCAGCCCGCATCGAGGACGGACTTCGCCATGCTGGTTCTGGCGAGCCCGGCGGCGTTCACATTCCCCACCGCGATGTAGTCGAAGTCCCGCATGATGCGATGCGAGAGCTTGTGCAGGAAGTCACGCCTTGCGTTGGTGATGCGGGCGTGAAGGTTCGTGGTCTGTCGTCGCTTGCGCGCTCGCTGCGCTTTGCCCAGCGCTTGCTCGAGTCGGCAAAGGTGGCGCGGATTCTCGACCTTCTCGCCGGTGGACAGCGTGGCTATGTCCTTCAAGCCCAGATCGATGCCCACGCCGCGTTCCGGGCAGCGGGCCGGGGTGTCGGCAACCTCAATCACGATGTTCAGGAACCAGTTGCCCCGGGCGTCGCGCGAAAAATTTGTGCCGTCCTTGATCTTGCCTTCGGGAAGGGGGCGGGAGCTGAACACGCGAAACGTATTGCCGGCAAAGCGGAAGGCGTCGCCCGCGCGCTTCAGGTCCCGCCCCTTGAGCGGCACCCAGCCGAGGGACTTGCGACCGCGATAGCGCAGGTATGGCCGGCGGTGCTGGCTACGCGACTTGGCGTACTGCTCGCAAACCGCGTTAATGGTGCCGGAATGGATGCGGAGTTCCTTGCTGCTGCCAGTCGTCAACACGTTCAGGTCGAAACCCGTTGGCCATTTCTTGCCCCATTTGAGCGCGTGCTTCTGCGTGTCGTTGCAGAAGTTCCAGACGTAGTTCACCGCGCGGCTCTGCTGATTGAGCAGGCCGTTCAGCGACTTCACCCGGTAGCGATAGACGAGAAGCATGCCGGTCATTCTAAATTGGAAGTGCTAGCTGCCGGCGGCACTCCTTTCACTCCCCGCCCTGAAGGGCGGGGTTTCTCGGAGCAAGTCTGATGAATACCACATTGGCCGAGCAGGTCGACGTCCTGCTGGTGGGCCTGGGTCCGGTCGGCGCCACCGCGGCCAACCTGCTGGGACGCTACGGCGTCCGTACCCTGGCCATCGACAAGGCCGCGGATATTTTCACCGCGCCCCGGGCCATCGTGCTCGATAACGAAGCGCTGCGCATCCTGCAGATGGCAGGGATCGAGGAAGGCGCGTTCGATACGCTGGCCATTGCCAAGGTGCAGATGCATTCGCCGCTGTTCGGCAGATACGCGCGTGCCAACACAGCCGGCACCATGGACTGCCACCCGCGACTGGTCACGTTCTACCAGCCAGATCTCGAACGCGCCTTGCGCGCCCGCTTGAGCCGCTATCCCTGCGTGAGCATCGCGCTTGGCGCCGATCTCACCGGTTTCGACGACGACGGCGAAGCGGTGCGCGCCACGGTGTGCCTTCCCGGCGGTGACACGGCCACCGTGCGCGCGCGCTATATCGTGGGCGCGGACGGCGCCAATTCTTTCGTGCGGCGCCACGCCGGCCTTGCCTTCGAAGGCAAGACCTTCACACAGGACTGGCTGGTCGTCGACGCCCTGAACGTGCCCAACCCGATCGACCATGTCGAATTCCTGTGCGACCCGCGCCGGCCTACGCCGCACATGGTTGCCCCGGGCGGCAGGCAACGCTGGGAGTTCATGCTGCAGCCCGGCGAGACGCGTGAACAGATGGAATCGCCGGACAAGATCCGCGAACTGCTTGCCCCCTGGTGCAAGCCGGAGGACATCACGATCGAGCGCACAGCGGTCTACCGGTTCCATGCGCGCATCGTCGATCGCTTCTCCAGGGGCCGCGCCTTCCTGGTGGGCGACGCCGCGCATATCACGCCGCCCTTCGTCGGCCAGGGACTCGTTGCCGGGCTGCGCGACGTGGGCAACCTGTGCTGGAAGCTCGCCTGGGTCGTGCAGGGAAGGGCGACGCCCGCCATTCTCGATACCTACGACACCGAGCGGCGCCCACACGCCCGCTCCATCATCAACCTGGCGCTCCTGATGGGCCGGCTGGTGATGCCGCGCAACAGGCTGGCGGCATTCGCCGTCCATGGCGCGATGGCGCTGATGCAGCGCATGCCCTGGGCGCGAGCCTTCTTCGAGGACCTGAAGATCAAGCCGCCCGCGCGTTTCAGGCGCGGCCTGTTCCAGCGCGGCAAGACGCGCGCGAGGCTGGTGCGCGGCGGTCTGCTGCCGCAAGGGCTGGTGCGCCGCGGGCCGGGCGCACCCATCGTGCCGAGCGACGATGCGCTCGGGGCGCGGCTCGTGCTGGCGGGATTCGGCTGCGATCCCGCGCCGCGGCTAAGCCGCAGCCTTCTGGCCGCGTGGCAGCAGGCGGGCGGCGACATCATGCAGCTGCGCCATTGCGGACAAGCCGGGCGCGGAGCGCTCGAGGCGCACGAAGGGCAGGGCGGACCTTCGTGGGAGGACATGTCGGACCAACTCGTGCCCGGGGCCGCACCTGTCGGCTGGATCGCGGTCGTGCGCCCGGATCGCACCGTGCTGCACGATGGCCCGCTCGAGGCCCTCGACGACATCGTGCGCGAATCGCTTGCGATGCTCGGCGCGGACAGCCCGCTGCCCGAAGGCTTGCCTCGCACTTTGCAGGCCGCCGGCTGACGTCGGCTTGCCCTGATCGCTTTGGCGTGCGCCTGCGCGCCCCAGCGATGCGCTGGCGAAGGTGCGCCGCCCGACCAGAGGCATCCCGCGATAACCCCGGGCGAACGCACCGGCCCCGGTCGAGGCAAGCGCCGGTCCCGGGATCGTCATAAAAAAATCAAAACGGCTTTGACACCGGAGGAGACAAAAATGGCAAAGAAAACAGCGGACGCGCTTCGCTCCGTCGTTTCATGGACCATGCTTACGTGGTCTTGCACGGGATGGGGGGCGGAGGGCTTCGAGCCGCGCTACAACCTTGCCGGGAGCCTGGGCGGCGAGATGTTTGCGCCGCCCAACCAGACCGGTTTTATCAGCGCGCTCGCCGCCACCTACGTCAGTGTTAGCAAGGTGACCGGGGATGATGGTGGGCAGCTGACCCAAGGCATTCCCGGAGGCACGGTTGCCTTGCCCAAGCCGACGCCTTCGGCCCTTTATCCGACCTATTCGCGCAGCACGGCAGAGATTCCAGCCTCCGGCACCATGACGCGCTGGGACCTCGTGCTCGGCTATATCACCAGCGAGCAGATTGGCGGCGGGCGGCTGGCGTTCGCCGTCGACGTTCCTTTCGCCAGGAAATCGCAATCGATCAGCACAAGCGGCGCCACGCCGGTGCTCAACTGGAATCCTGCGGTTCCGGCCGACGTGCAGACCGCCGTGCAAGGGCAATTCAGCAGCCAGTACCAGGGCGCGCTCAAGGCGCAGGGCGCGAGCGAAAGCGGCGAGGTTAGCGGTATCGGGGACGTCGAGCTTATCGCCGGCTGGCATTACGTGGGCGACAAGTTGCGCGTGTTGGGCAGCGCTTCGCTCGTGGTGCCGACGGGGAAATACAGCGCCGACGCCGGCCCGGATATCGGCAACGGCAACTTCTACACGGTGCGCCCTGCCATCCAGGTGGCCTATCTGCCCACATCGAACCTGGCCTTCGCGGCCAAGGTATCCGCGGGCCTGAACAGCCGCAACCGGGACAACGATCTGCGCAGCGGCAACTGGTTCGGCGTGGAACTCGCTGCCGGGTATAGAACGCCGATCGGGGTGGTGGGCGTGCATGGGATCCGGATCCATCAGTACCAGGACGACGAGAACAATCCGCTGGGCGCAAGCCGTTTCCGTTCCAACAACCTGGGGGCGTTCTTCACAACGATGATCCCGGTGGTCGATGTGGCATTGACCGTGCAGTACATGGCGACGACATCGTCGCGCAATGCCAAGCACGGGAAGTTCACCCAGGTCAGGCTGATCCGGATGTTCTGACGGCTGCCAATTGGTTGGGAGCGCCTGCCCGCAGGCGCTACTCAACCGCCTGCGCGAACATGACGAAATCGAAGGGGCCGGGCAAGTAGCCAGCCTCCTGGGGAGGAAAGAGGCTGGCCGCCGACGGCGCAGGTCATTCCTGCTGGATGCCGGCGGCCTTGATCACCTCAGCCCATTTCACGGTCTCGCCGCGCACGAACGCTGCCAGCTCTTCTGGCGTCGATGGGGAGGGTTGGCCTCCTGTCCGGCTGAAGTGTTCGGTAGCCGCCGGGCTCGTCAGCCCCTGTCGAATCAGCTCGCTCATCCGCGCGACGATCGGCTTTGGCGTATTGGCAGGGAAGAAGGCAGCAACCCAGGCCGTCATCTCATACCCTGGCAGGCCGCTTTCCGCCATGGTCGGGACATTGCCGAGCAGGGGATGGCGCCTGGACGTGGTCACGGCGACTGCGCGCAGCTTGCCGTTCTGGATCAGGGGCAGGGCCGGATTGATGTCGGAAATCATGAAGTCGACCTGGTGGCCCATCAAGTCGGTCAGGCCCTGCGGCACGCCCTTGTAGGGCACATGCAGTGCCGGTGCGCCGCTCATCATCTTGTAGAGCTCACTGGCGACCCGGGTGGAGGAACTGCCGCTGGCGAAGGTCATCTTGCCTTGCCGGTATTTCGCCAGGGTGGTCAGTTCTGACACCTTCTGCACCGAGCTGTCGGATGGCACCACCAGGACCAATCCGCTCCTGGCGATCAGCGACACCGGCGCGTAGTCCTTGATGGGATCATAGGGCAGCTTCCTGAACAGGGACGCATTGGCCGCGTGGGTGGTATTTGTCGTGATGAGCATCGTGTACCCATCTCCGGGCGCGGTCGCGACCGCCGTGGCCGCGATGAACCCGTTGGCACCGGGGCGGTTTTCCACGACGACGGACTGTCCGGTCTGGGCAGTGATGGTCCGCGCGATGTAGCGCGCGATGTTGTCCGTGCCACTGCCTGCAGGGAACGGCACGACGACACGGATCGGTTTGTCCGGATACTCGTTCAGGCCAGCTGCCCACACCCATTGCGGGGCCGCGGAAGCAGCGGCCAGTCCGGACAGCAGGGCGAGCATGCGTCGCCGGGGAAATCGCTGGATCATCTTGTCTCCTCCCGCATCTCGGGATCTGATTGATTGACTTGGCCGAGCTTGCGTCAGGACAGCGGATCGTGTGCGCGAATGACAATCAGCTCGCACGTCCCGTCCGCCGATTCGAAGCTGAACTCCGCATCGTCGGGTACGTAGACCCACTCCCCAGTCCCGGCGGCAAAGCGCTCGCCTTCGATGCGACCGTGAATCGTGCCGCCACGCACGAAGAGCACCTGCTCGGTCTCGCCAAGCCTGTGCGGCTCGGCGCCGCCATCGGGATCGAGGTCGACCATGTAGATGTCGAGAAAGCGGGAATCGACGGTCTGGCGTGTGATGACCGGCCTGGCGAGCGCGCCACGGTAGTGCGGCAGCGCGATCGGTTCGGTGCTGGCTGGAACGTCGCGGACCTCGGCGGCACCGGCCTGAAGGCGCGGGTCGTCCGGGCCGGTCGCGGTCACTGCTGCGTTCGGGTTTTCGCTGTACGGCGGCGCGTAGACCACCATCACCCGTACCGGTTCGTCGCTGATGACTTCGAAGCGATGGAAGACGCCGGCCGCGTTGAAGCTCCAGTCCCCCGCGCGCAAGATGCGCTGCGTTCCCGGTAGTTCGCCGAGACCCTCGCCGGCGAGCAGGAACGACGCCTGCTCGAGGTTCGGGTGCGCATGCGGCAATGCGCCGTGGCCCCGCGAAATCGTGCCGAGCAGGACCTCGAGCCGGCGCGCGCCGACAGTCTCCTTGCCGATGATGCGCTGGTTCGCCGTTCCCGTATGGTTGGCCGGTGCGTACGCGGGCACGTCGGTGGCCCGCCGTACAAAGGATGATGTCATTCGGAAGTCTCCTCGCTTGAATGGTGAAGTCTGTCGCGCTTAGCGGCGGCTGTCGGGGATGGCGAGCGCGGGGTAGTGCTCGGTCAGCTTGGCTGGCATTTCCACATCCAGGATGAACCGGTCGCCGCGATACCAGAACTCCCCTGCCAGCAGCACATTGCCTTCGACGTCCAGCGTCGACCGGACGATCCTGGCGATCGGCGCCCCGAAGCCATAGGCGAGATCGCGTGCCAGGATGTAGTCGGCCGGCTCAACCGTCATGGTCTGCTGCATCATGCCAAGGCGGTCGCCTTCGACCTGGCGCAGCAGATGACCGAGCTTGTGGTGCTTTTCGCCACCGCGTGGAAAGCGGGCAAAGACTGACGAGGCCACATACACCTCGATCAGGCAGAATGGCGTGCCGCCATGCAAATGCAGTTTGCGGACCATCACATAGCTGTCCAGCGGCGTGCCGCGGCGGGCCAGCCCCGGCCGCAGCGCCACGCCCTCGCGCATTTCCAGGATGCGGATTTCCAGCTCGCTGCCATGGGCCGATTCGTCATTGATGGCGGAGCGCAGGCCTTCCCCGGGTGCTGGCGGCTGCTTCATGACGTGGGTGCCACGACCGCGCTGGCTGCTGACCAGCCCCTCTTCCGTCAGCGCGGCAAAGGCCTGGCGCACGGTGACCTTGGCGATCCCGTAGGTTTGCGCGAGGCTGTCCACGGTTGGCAGCTGCATGCCCACCGGGTACTCGCCCGAAACGATCTTGTGCCGGATGACGCTGGCCAGTTGTCGATATCGCGTCACGCCGCCGATGCCGTCGTCGGCGAGGATGACGCCCTCGTTGGCAGCGGCGTTGGACGCATTGCTCGTCATGACAACAACTCCCGCGGCACGCGCACCGGCATGGTAAGGAGGATCTGCGCCATTCCCTTGCCGAGCGGATCATTGCGCAGCGACGCCATCCCGCCGCCATCCAGGGCCGACTCGCAGACAAAGTTCATGGCGTCGAAGCCGGGCAGGTCGTAGCATGTCACCGGCCCCTTCACCAGGTACCCAAGCCAGTCCGCCACGCGCGCCACCGTCACTTCGGCCCGCAGCACGGGCAGGTACGCCGGCCGGCGGGCGATCAGCCCGATGTTCGAGGTATCCCCCTTGTCGCCGCTGCGGCCATAGGCAAGCCGGATCAGCGGAACTTCGACGGTATCGTGTTCCGCAGGGCCGGCGCCCGTTTGTTCAGCGACTGCAGCTGCGGCAGGCGCGACCGGTGCCGCGGGGCTGCCCGAAGGAACGGTGACGCCGCTGCGTACGCCATCCATCACCACCGCCGGGGTCAGGGCGCTCTTGTCGAGCAGGAATGCATACTGGCGGATCGATGGCGAGGGACTGGAACGCCCGCCAGCCGAGCCCGTCGTGCCCGGCGCCCAACTGGTCCCCGCCGCGGCAATTTCCCGCGCGAACAGTTCCAGCGCCGCCTTCTCGGGGTGCATGACCGCCAGCCGCATCACTGCCTCGCGGGTGTGGCGCGCGGCAGCATGTGGCCCGAAGCAGGACTCCGCTCCCAGCACCTCTATGTGGGTGCGGCTGTAGTCTCCCCACCCGTTCTCCCCGAACAGCTTGCGCGTGCGGGCAAGGATCGCCTGCGCCGTGCGTTCCGCCTTGGCGACCGCGTCGATGCCGACGATGGAAAGCTGCGCGTTGCAGCGAAAGCCGTCGACATAGGTGGCACAGACTTTGTAGGCATTGCCCGGGGCCCGCCCGCGCGCGCCGCTGACTTCCACCAAATCCGGTGCGGCCTGCCGAAGGGTTACCTGCGTGAAATCGCAGGTGACGTCTGGCAGCAGGTAGGTGGCCGGGTCGCCGATCTCGTACAGCACCTGCTCGCCGACCGTGGCGGTATTGACCAGTCCCCCGGTGGCGGGCGGCTTGCCGACCAGGAAGGTGCCGTCGGCACGGCATTCGACCACCGGATAGCCGATGTCGTACCAGTCCGGGACGCTTTCCCAGTCAGTATGCAAGCCGCCCGTCGCCTGGCACCCACACTCGATGATGTGGCCGGCCAGACTGCCTTGCGCCAGGCGGTCATAGTCGTCCGCCTGCCAACCGAACTCGTGCATCAGCACGCCGAGCGTTACGGCACTGTCGACGCAGCGTCCGGTGATGACGATCTGGGCGCCCTGGTCCAGCGCCTGTTTGATCGGCAAGGCCCCCAGGTACGCGTTGGCGCTGACCACCTTCTCCGGCAGGGGTCGGCCTTTCTGCATGTCCTGCACACCGGCTTCGCGCAGCTGTGGAAGCAGGGGCATTACGTCATCGCCTTCCACCACGGCGATGCGCAGCGTCAGGCCCTGTTCCGCGGCCAGCGCGGCAATGGCCTGTGCACACCCGTGCGGGTTCATGCCACCGGCATTGCTCACCACGCGGATCCCGCGCTCGGCAATCTCTCCGAGCAGGGCCTTCATTGTCACCGTCACGAAATCGGTGGCGTAACCCAGTTCCGGCTTGCGCAATCGGGCAGCGGCCAGAATCGACATGGTCAGTTCGGCCAGGTAGTCGAACACCAGGTAATCGATATCGCCGTGGCGCACAAGCTGTGGCGCGCCAACGCTGCTGTCGCCCCAGAAGCCGGAAGCCCCGCCAATGCGTACCGTTTTCACGTCCATTCCCATCTCCCTATCTGCCAGTCCACTTGGGCTGGCGCTTCTCGCGGAATGCCAGCTGGCCTTCGCGCGCGTCCTCGGTCAGTGCAAACAGCCCGATCTGGCTTTCCGTGAACGCCATGGACTGCTCGAACGACATGGTTTCCATATGCTTGAGCGTGTACAGCCCCCGCCGGATGGCAGCGGGCGAATTGTTCAGCAGGCGGGTCAGCAGCAAGTCCAGCCTGGCGTCGAGATCGTCGCTGACATCGTTGACGAGTCCTGCGGCCAGCGCTTCCCTCGCGGACAGTGGCTCGCCGCGCAGGCACAATTCGGTGAGCGTGCGACGTGGCACCAGGTGCTGCAGCACGCTCAGGACCTGCGCCGGGAACAAGCCCAGCTTGACCTCCGGCAGGCCGAAGCGGGCGCCTTCGCTGGCGATCGCCAGATCGCACATCGCCATCAGCCCCATGCCGCCCGCCATGCAGGCGCCGTTGACACGGGCGATCAGCGGCACCGTCGACTGCCTGGCGCAGCGGAAAAGGTCCGCCATCCCCAGGTAGGGCTCGGCGTAATCGAAGGCAAAGGATTTCCCGGTCTGCAGATCGGCGCCGGCGCAGAACGCCTGCTCGCCCGTTCCGGTGATGACCACGGCGCGGATGTCGGCATCGCGATCGGCGCGCACGATGCCGTCGCGAAGTCCCTGCACCACTCCCGGCGTGATGGCATTGCGGCGCTCGGGGCGGTTGATGGTCAGGTAGAGCACTGCGCCCCGGACCTCGCTCAGCAACTCTTCACTCATGGCTGGTTTCTCCTTTGGCGGGGCGCGCTTTCGGCCCATCCCCCAAGATGCCCGACGCGTACAGCGCATCGATGGCGGCGTCGTCGTAGCCGGCCTCACGCAGTACCTCACGGCTGTGCTCACCCAGGCCGGGTGCATGGCGGCGGCTTGTCGGTGGGGTGCCATGCCATTCGCTGGGCACGGCCATCTCCCGGATACGCCCGACGGCCGGGTGGTCCGATTCGCTGAAGAAACCTATGTCCTGCAAATGGGGATCGTCCAGCAGCGACTCGAAGGTGTGCATCGGAAAGACCGGAACATCGGCCTCCTTGAGCAGGGTGCGCCATTCGTCGGTGGTGCGCCTGGCCAATTCGTCGCTGACCATGGCATACAGGTCGGTGATGTTGGCGGTGCGGGTGTTGATGTTGGCGAAGCGCGGATCGGTGTCGTACAACTCCGGCTTGCCAATGACCCGGAGGAAGGCCCGCCAATGATGATCGTGATAGATCAGGCAGCAGACATGTCCGTCCTTCGTCTGGTACGGGCGCCGCTCGGGCGAGAGCAGGCGCGGATAGCCGAAGCCGCCCTTTGGCGGGACGAAGGTCTCGCCATACAGGTGGTCTCCCATCACATAGGGAACCATGGTCTCGAACATGGGGACATCGACGCGCTGGCCCTTGCCGGTGCTCATGCGCGAATACAGGGCGGCACAGATCACGCCGAAAGCATAGAGCCCCACCGAGCGATCCGCGATGGTGATGGGCAGATACCGGGGACTGTCGCCGCTGCCCAGCGAAACGGCCAGCGGCAGGCCGGTTGCGGCCTGGATCAGGTCATCGAAGGCAGCCTGCGGCGCGTAGCGTCCCCGCTGCGAAAAGCCGAACATGCCGACATAGACCAGGCGCGGATTGATCGCCGACAGCATTTCATAGTCCAGCCCCAGCCGCTGCATGGCCTGCGGGCGCACGTTGTAGGCCAGCACGTCGGCATCCCGTACCAGGCAAAGCAGGGCCTCCCGCCCCTCGGGCGCTTTCAGGTCAAGCACGATGCTGCGCTTGTTGCGGTTCAGGCCCAGGAATAGCGGGCCCATCTTTTCATCGCCGCAGGGACCGATGCCGCGCGTACTGTCTCCGCCCGGAGCCTCGACCTTGATCACGTCGGCGCCCAGGTCAGCCAGCATCTGGGTGGCAGAAGGCCCCATGAATACTGACGTGATGTCGACGACTTTGACGCCGGCCAGCGGCCCCGTTGTCTCCTCTTTGTTCATCAGACTTGCTCCGAGAAACCCCGACCTTCAGGGCGGGGAGTGAAAGGAGTGCTGCCGGCAGCAAGCAATCCCAAATTAGAATGACCGGCATGCTTCTCGTCTATCGCTACCGGGTGAAGTCGCTGAACGGCCTGCTCAATCTGCAGAGCCGCGCGGTGAACTACGTCTGGAACTTCTGCAATGACACGCAGAAGCACGCACTCAAGTGGGGCAAGAAATGGCCCACAGGTTTCGATCTGAACGTGTTGACGACCGGCAGCAGCAAGGAACTCCGTATCCATTCCGGCACCGTCAACGCGGTTTGCGAGCAGTACGCCAAGTCGCGTAGCCAGCACCGCCGGCCGTACCTGCGCTATCGCGGCCGCAGGTCCCTCGGTTGGGTGCCGCTCAAGGGTCGGGATCTCAAGCGCTCGGGCGATGCCTTCCGCTTTGCCGGCAACACGTTTCGCGTGTTCAGCTCCCGCCTCCTTCCCGAAGGCAAGATCAAGGACGGCACCAATTTCTCCCGCGACGCGCGAGGCAACTGGTTCCTGAACATCGTGATAGAAGTTGCCGACACTCAGGCCCGCTGCCCGGAACGCGGCGTCGGCATCGATCTGGGCTTGAAGGACCTTGCGACACTTTCCACCGGCGATAGGATCGAGAATCCGCGTCACCTTGGCCGACTCGCGCAAGCCCTTGCCAAAGCGCAGCGTGCGCGCAAGAAACGACGGGCCAGGAACCTCCACGCCCGCATTAAGAATGCGCGGCGTGACTTCCTGCACAAGCTCTCGCATCGCATCGTGCGGGACTTCGACTACGTCGCGGTGGGGAATGTGAACGCCGCCGGCCTCGCCAGGACCAGCATGGCGAAGTCCGTCCTCGATGCGGGCTGGTCGTCCTTCCGCACAATGCTCGCGTACAAGGCGATTGCGCACGGCGCGTGGTACGAGGAAGTCGACGAACGTTTCACCACCCAGGTCTGCTCTTCGTGCGGCGCGATGCCGCCTGAGAGGCCGAAAGGTATCGCAGACCTTGGAATAAGGCAGTGGGTATGCAGTCGATGCGGTGCTGTACATGATCGCGATGTGAACGCTGCGTTAAATATCCTTGCCCGATCGGGACATCGATCGCCTGCAGAGGGAATCTCCTCCCTTTAGGGAGGGGAGGATGTCAAATCCTTTTCATCCCGTTGGGGCAATGTATGACGGCTGGCCCGGAGGCCGCCGTTCCCGGCCGATCGGCCGCGACATCGGGCTTGCAACAACGCATCGGTCATCGGTCGGGCTCCGGCTGGATTCGCTACAGTTGAATTCGTCCACCATCATCGGCTGCACGCATTCGTCGATCGGTGTCGTGCGGTCAGCGACCAGGATCTTGTTGACGTGGGCCGCGGTCGAGCGCAAGCCGTTCTGGTATCGGCCTCTTGATTTTCGAGATGGTGTGGGTCTTCACCTGGCGTGCCCACGGCCCATCGATGGTGCGCAGATTCCTCGGTACGAGATGCGCCAGGCCAAGCTCGTCACTGAGCTGCGAAAGGGCAGTCTCGACATCAAGCGAGAGGTTGGTGACCAGAATGTCGTCGCCATGGAAGACGAGGCTGTTCGACCAGAGGAAGCCGATCGGCGTCCCGTTGCGATCGATGCCGCCGAAATCGCCGAGCTTGGCAATCACCCGGCCCTGCGTCGGCTCGAGCACGAGAATCTCGTTGGACTGGTTGCACGCGATCCAGAGGTTGTCATGCTCGTCGATGATCAGGCCGTCGGGTCCGCCGCCGATCCGGTTGACGAAGACTTCAGGCGTGCCGGGCTCGAACGTCGGGCCGCTCACCGGTATCCTGACAACGATGTCGTTCGCCGTATTGGCAACGAACAAGGCCGTCTTCTTGTTGTTGAACGCCAGGCCATTGGCGCCGATGGTCGGTGGTATCCGCGTGGGCTTCAGCAGCGGGGTGGTGACCCATGCCGACGCTTCGCCGCCATCGGGTCCGACTTTCCAGATGATGCCCTGGTGGGCGTCGGTCACGTAGACATTTCCGGCGGGATCGAACGTCAACCCGTCGAGACCGGGGTTCTTGCCGGTGACCGTCATGAACACGGACGACGCACCCGTCCTGGGATCGACGCTCAGGACCTTCGCGCCCTTGTAGTCGACGACGAGCAACTGGCCCGTCCGGGGATGGAAGCCGAGGTCAAGCAACAATCTGCTCGAGCCCTTGATGGTGACAGTGCGCAGGTGCTTGCCCCGCGGATCGAACACAAGTAGCGTGCCCTCGCTCGTCCTGGGTTTGTTCGCCGCCACCGTGACGACGTAGACGTTGCCCTCGCGGTCCACGGTGATCCCCTCGGGATGCGCCTCACCGGCGGGCAACGTGGCGAATGTCTCAACCTTGCCGCGCTCCCACGCTCTTGCGGCTAGCGGCGTCGCCAGCAACACGAGCAACATCAGCATCGGCAGTATCGACATCCTCTCGGCTTTGATCATTCTCATGTTGCACTCTCATGTTGCACGTGCTCAATCTCGCGGATTGATGGATCGTCACTGATTGATCTGATCGGTGTCGTACACGCTGGCCTGTAAGGAGCAGAGGAACGGCACCGCGCAGGCCGGCGAGCGGCCTGCCTTGGTGTCAGTCGCTTTTTATCCCTCGATAACGTCGGCGCCGTTGCCGCGGACGTAGGGCACCGGTCCGATGCCGCGCGCCGCCGCGAGAGCCTGGATCGCGTACTGGATCGAGAGCGCGTCATTGAGCGAGTGGAACGTGCCGTCTTCGTTGAAGCTCACTTGCGCGCCTTCGATCCAGGCGATGGTGATGGTGTCCTCGGTGTTGTCCTCGGGGGTGTAGAAGGTGTGCACCGAGCCGCCGGGCTCGTACAGGTAGGAGCCGGCCGTCTGCGGCTGGTCGGGGTACTCGCGATACTTCCAGCAGCCCTGGATCGTCCACACCTGCGCCGTACCGGTGTGGTAGTGAATCGGCAGGGAACAACCGGGTTCCACGATGGCCATGAAGACCCACTCTCCGCGCTCCGGGTCCAGGCGCAGCGGCTTGATGTGGATGCCCGGAAAGACATCCTTGATCAACGGGATCTGTTCCATGTTGACGGTCAGGAGCTTGTCCTGCGGCAGGGCGGGCAGCGGCAGCTTGGCGCCGGTGGACGTGGTGGGCTGCGTAAGAATTTTTGCAGTCATGAGTTGTCTCCGTTTGTTAGAGGATGTGAATCAGTGGAAGGAAGCCGTCCTTTGACGAGGCAGAAGAGGCACGCCGGTCCGGCGGGAAACTCAGAGCTACGGCGGCAACGCGCCGGAGGTATAGAAGCGTTCAGTGAACCTGTGAAGCCTGGCTAACCGCTGCCGGGCTGCATGTCACTGCATACTCCTAAAGTTCTAATGTTGGAAGTTTAGAGGCTGAGGAAGGTTTTTTCTGCCCCTTGTTTACCCTAGGGACAGCCGCGACATCTAGCGTTTGTAGAGGCCGGTCAGGGTAGCCGTGGCGAGCGTGTTCTGGGAGATGAAGAAGCGCACCACAGCGTTGGTCGGGTTGGCCGGCAATCCCAGCTGGGGCACGCCCAGCGCGTGCACGGTGAAGATGTAGCGGTGCGGGGGCAAGCCCTTGGGCGGGCAGGGACCGCCGTAGCCGATGTCGCCGTAGTCGTTGGCGACCTGAGTGCCGCTTGCGCCCAGGTCACTGCCGTCGCTGGAGCCCAGGCCTGCGGCGAGTTGGGTGACGGACGAATGGATGCCGAACAGGATCCAGTGCCAGAAGCCACTGCCGGTGGGCGCGTCCGGGTCGTACAGCGTCAGCGCGAAACTCTTGGTGCCTTCCGGGGCGCCCTGCCATTGCAGCGCGGGCGAACGGTTCTGGCCGGTGCCGTCGTAGCCATCGAACTCATGCACCCGTTGCAACGGATCCTGATCCTTGAATTCAGGCGATGTTAATGTGAAGTTACTCATGCCTTTTCCTTTCACTTGATTTAGTCACATCAGCGCAGAGGTGCGCCGTAGCCAGGGCATAGGCTCACGACGAAAGCAGTCGCCCGGCTGAGCGCTGGCCACGCGAAACGAATGGACCACGCTCCTGCCACTGCACATCTCCTAAAATTCTAATGTTGGAATGTTAGGGTCTGCGGGACGATTTTTCTGCCCCTTGTTTACCCTAGAGGCTGAACGAAAGGGGCCTTTAGCCTTGCTTGGGCTCGCCAGTTGCCCGGCGTTGGGGTTCGGTGATGGCGGGCACCGCCTTCAATGCGGACGCGGGGATGTCGATCTCTGAGACGTAGCGGTCACCCCGATACCAGGTGACGCCTGCGTACAGCACGCTGCCTTTGCCATCAAGAAGACACCGCGACATCTTCGCGACGGGTGAGGCGAACGGGATCTTCAGCATGTCGCACAGAGGAAAATCCGCCGGCATCACGGTCATGCGTTGTCGCACCCGTTTGCCCCGCGAGCCCAGTTCATCGAGCAGCGCGGCGAGCAGCTTTTTCTTCCTGGCGGTGTCCTTGGGCAACGAGTCGAATACCGGGGTCAACACATAGATCTCCGCGTAGCAGAACGGCTCCCCGGAATAGGTGTGCAGCTTGCGGACACAGACGTATTCGCCGTTCGACGGGTCGCCCGGTCCGAACAGTTCCTGCGGCACCCTGGTGCCGCGCCGGACTTCGAGAACCTCAAAGGCGAGCGCCTCAGGCGCGGCGAACGGATCGTTGATAGCCAGTTCGATGTCGCCCGTGGCGGCGGGCAGGGCCGCCACGTGGGTCCCGATGCCTCGCTGGCTACGAATCAGCCCTTCTTTAGAAAGCAGCTCATACGCCTGCCGGACGGTAACCACGGCCACGCCCAGGTCAGCCGCGAGCTGCGTGATCGGCGGCAGCAGCATGCCGAGCGGATACTCGCCCTTTGCGATGCGGTACCTCAGCAGCGAAGCCAGCCGCTGATATTGCGCAACGCCCCGTTCAGCCGACAGCTCCGCCCGCTCAATCCCCGTAGTTCGATCGTCCGTCATTCCAGTTGCCTGACACTCAGAACCTTGGAGTATGCACCAGAAAAACGGGTGGCCCCTTGGCTAGCAGGCGTCCACCGTCGGTCGGCTGGAACCGGTAGCGTCGAGACGTGGCGCGGTGGCACCAGGTGCGAAGCGTTTCACGTCTAGCGGTTAAGCGATTGCACGCCAACTGCTATATCGGCCGCGGTTGCCGCGAGGATCTCCCGATACGCTTTCACCACGCCCTCCACCTGCCCGGGCGCGGCCACCTCTGCTTCGGTGCGGCCGCTCAGGACCTTGCCGTCCGGCAGCCGCCGCACGGTCCAGGCGATGGTCGCCGCTGCCCGCTTGCCCACGTCGGCGTCGAGGGCTACCACATCGGTCGTCACGCGGAATGCCGGCTGCGTCGCCGACAGGCCGCGCTGGTAGACATCCACCGCATCGAGGCTCGCTTGCAGTTGCTGCGACAGCGCATCGCGCAGTTCATTGGGTAATGGCGACGTCCAGCGCGAGGTGTCGGACAGCCTCAGGCCACCGCCGTTGCCGTCACGCACCACCAGCTGAATGCGGTTCAGGCGCTCCGGCACGCGCACCGGCGTGACTTCGATCCATAACGGGTCGCCGCTCCGGCTGGCGCGCCCGGTCACGGCCGGCGCGGCGTCGGAGCGACTGGCCGCCAGCGTGTAGTAGCGCGCCTCGGGCGACGCGCAGCCGTTCATCAGGGTCGTGGCCGCGGCGGCCAGCGTAAGGAGCATCGTCAGGCGTTTCATCATTTTTCTTCCCTCTTGCCTTGCAGGAGCGCTTCGGGATGCCGCTCGAGATAATCGGTGAGCATGCGCAGCGAGACGGCTGTTTGCGTGAGTTCCTGCATCATCCGGCGCGTATCCTGTTGCAGCGATGCGTCGGGCGCCAGCGCGCCATTGGCCGTGTCGAGCGTGCGGCGCATATCCTTCAGTGCGGCGACCACCTGTGGTGCCACATCGCCATTGACCTGTGCCACGAGCTTGTCCGCGTTGACGAGCATCTTGTTCATCGACACCATCGCCGTGCGCGCGTCCTGCCCGATCTGGTCGAACGGCACCTTGCCGATCTTGGTGACGATGTCGCCAAGCTTGGCCTGCAGCTCGTCGAAGGTGCCCGGTGTGGTGGGTAGCTCAGGCACCGGCGCGTTCAGGTCCAGATCAACCGGCGAGGACGCCTTCGGAAAGAAATCGAGTGCCACATACATCTGGCCGGTCAGCAGGTTGCCGGTGCGCAACTGCGCACGCATGCCGCGCTGTACCATGCTATGCACGATGGCGCGCTTGCGCATGTCGTCAGCCACATCCTTCTCGCGCAGACCCATGCGAGACGGATAGAGCTCCACCACCACGGGCATGCGGAAGGCCTTCTTGTCACGCTGGTATTCGATGCCAATCGAGCGCACCTGCCCGACGGTCACGCCGCGGAAATCGACCGGCGCACCGGGGGACAGGCCGCGCACGGACTGATCGAAGTTGAGCACTGCCAGCGCGGGGGCGAGCTCGTCCGGTTCCTTCATGGCTTCGGACTGGTCCGCTGCCAGCAGGTACTCGGTGTTCTCGGCGGCCGCGGCATGCGCGGTGGAGTGCTCCGGAGCCTGGAAGGCTACGCCGCCAAGCATCACGGTGGCCAGCGACTGCGTGGACAACTTCAGCCCGTTCGCGTCGAGCTTGAGGTCGACACCGCTGGCGTGCCAGAAGCGCGTATCGGCGGAAACGAGCTTGTCATAGGGCTTGTTGACGAAAACCCGCAGCGTGATGTCGCGGCCGTTCGGTTCGACCTGGTACGCCACCACATGGCCGACCCGCACGCGACGATAGTAGACCGGTGAGCCGATGTCGAGCGAGCCCAGGTCCTGCGCACGCAGCACGAACTGCCTGCCGGTAGCGTCGGTGGTGATGACCGGCGGATTTTCGAGCCCGGTGAAGCTGTGCCTCGTCTCGCCCGACTTGCCGGCATCCACGCCGATATATGCGCCCGATAGCAGCGTCTCCAGTCCCGATACGCCGCTCATGGCAAAGCGGGGCCGTACCACCCAGAACCGTGTGTCGGCCACGGCGAAGTTCTTGGCGTCCTTGGTCAGCGCAATCGTCGCGATCACATGCGAACGGTCCGCTGCCAGCCGTGCCGTCTTGACCAGTCCGATATCGACGTCCTTGTAGCGCACGGCGGTCTTGCCTGGCGTAAGGCCTTCGGCAGTGCGGAATGTGACGGTGATCTCGGGCCCGCGCGACGCAAGCGTGCTGACCAGCAGCGAGAGTCCGACCACCGCGGCAACGATCGGGATGACCCAGACGAGGGAGGGGAGCCAGCGCGCGCGGGGCTTGCGTCCTGGCGGTGGAATACCGTTTGGTGGAGGATGGTTAATGTGTTCGGGCATTATCGGAGTGCTGTAATTCGATGGAAGAAGGAGAGGTCTCGAGCGCATCCCACAGCAGACGGGGATCAAAGCTCAGGGACGCGAGCATGGTCAGTACGACAACCGAGGCAAAGGCCAGGGCTCCGGCACCGGGCGTAATCGTGGCCAGGGCCCCTGCACGCACCAGCGATGCCAGCAGTGCCACCACGAAGATATCGAGCATGGACCACCGGCCGATGACTTCGACCAGGGTGTAGAGCCTAGTCTGCTCGCGGATGCGCCAGGTCGATCCGCGGCGCACCGATAGCACCAACAAGGTCAGGATCATCATCTTCAGCAACGGGACGACGATGCTGGCGATCAGCACCACGATTGCCAGCATGAATGAGCCGGACAACCACAGATAGATCACGCCGGACATGATGGTGTCGCGCTGCGTGCCGAAAATAGACTGCGTCACCATGATCGGCAGCAGATTGGCCGGGATATACAGCAGGTAGGCGGCCAGCAGGAAGGCCCAGGCGCGCGCCAGGCTGGCCGGCTTGCGATGATGCAGTACGGTGCCGCAGCGCGGACACGGTTCGGCCTCGAGCGTCATCGGACTGAGCCGGTCGCACGTGTGGCACGACAGCAGTCCGCGCGAGGTGGCGGTGGGGTGGGGCGACTGAGGCGCGGTCATGACGCGGTATCCCGCGAGCGGGCCGGTACGTCATCTGCATCGTGCGCATCGAGGTGGTGCCAGAGTTCACGCGGGTCGAACGACAGGATGACGGCCAGTACGACCACCAGGGCACCGAACGACCAGAGCGCGACGCCAGGCACCACCTGCGCTATGGTCGACAGCTTCACCAGCGTAACCAGCACGCCGATCATGAACACTTCGATCATGCCCCACGGCCGCGTCCGGCAAATGCCGCGCAAGATGCGCTCGAACCCGGGTGGCGTGCGCCGCTGCGCCATCGGCACGAGCAGGTAGCACATCATCAGCAACTCGGCCAGCGGAAACAGGATGGTCGTGGCGAACACGAGCATCGCCACCGGCGCCATGTCGTCCGCATAGAGTGCCTGTACCGCGCTCAATAGCGTGGTCTCCATGCGCGAGCCCTTGAGGTCCATGGCGACAATCGGGTACGCGTTAGAAATCAGAAGCAGGATCAAGGCGGTTACCACGAGCGGCAGCAAGCGGCGATAGGCTCGCGAGCTGTCGCGATAGAGCGCACCGCCGCAGCGCAGGCACGTGGCTCGTTCGTCCTGTTTCAGCGCCGCGCGCGTATGGAGTGCGTCGCAATGCTCGCATGCCACCAGCCTGTCCGGATCCTGCATGCCGACTGGCAGCGAGACGTGGTTTTGATGCACATGTGTCCTGGGGAAAATTGTCGGCCTCGTTGCGTGAGGCAAGCAGCGCGTGCGCGCACCGGAATCTTTCATGAGTTCCGTATTCTTTCACAGAATGACTGACGTTTCATCATGACACATTGTATGTTATAAGAAGAGCACGGGCGCCGCTGCCGCCAACATGGCGTACGCCATGTTGGCGGCGTTGAAGCGGCGTATTGATATAATCGCCTCGTCACATAAGGTCCTCTAACTGAAGATGCCTGCCGCTCCTGATCCCAAAGACCATCGCCCTCGCGTTGCCGCAGAACGCCGTGAACGGATGCGCAAGCGTCTCATTGAAAGCGCGATGATCGTTTTTGCGCAAAGGGGTGTCGGAGCCAGCGTGATCCCGGAAGTCATCGCGTCAGCTGGCGTCTCGCAAGGTTCCTTCTACAACTACTTCCGTACAAACGAGGATCTGCTGGCGGCTGTCGGCGACGCGCTCAGTCACGACATGGTGCAAATGATCGAGAGCGTGGTCGGCGAAATCGAAGACCCGGCGTTGCGGGTTGCAACGGGTATGCGCTTATACCTGCACCTTGCGCGCTCCTATCCTGTCGTGGCGCAATTTCTTTCCGGTACGGGCCTGCTTTTGGTCGGCAAGAAGAGTGCTGCCGTCTACGAATACCTGCCCTCGGATATCAAGGAAGGCCTGAAGACGGGCACGTTTGACGAGGCTTCGGCCGACGTGGCATTGGACATGGTGGCCGGCGCCGGGCTGATCGCCGTTCACCGCATGGCCAAGGGAAGAACCGCCAGGGATTATCCCGAACGGATTGCCCGGGCGGTGTTGCGGTCGCTGGGCGTGCCTGCATCGAGTGCAGTACGGTTGACCTCGGCGCCATTGCCAAAGCTGGTGGCTCCGCCGGAGTCATTGCTCGAAAAGGCTCAGGAGAAGCTCGCCGCCCAGGCCGAGCCCTCCAACTAGCAGCCAGCGCTATGGCACATCGCTGATCGTTTCCGCGAGCAAGCCGTCGAACAGCGCTTCACTCGCATGCAGCGGCGACCTGGATATCGCATCGGCCGCTGATTCCTCCACGCCCAGGGCGCGCAATGCCACGGCAGCGGCGAGCTCCGAAAAATCTTCGCGACATTCGGTGTCAAGCATGCTCTGCATTGCGCTCATTGCGGCTCCGGCAACGATATTGAAGCCCAGGGCGATCGGCATGCGTTTGAAGCGATTGCGACGAACGCCTTCCTCTATGTCCCTGCGGACAAACTCCAGCATATTCGGCGCGTGGTAGCCCGCCCATCCGTGCCGGCCAAGGATGCCAGCCACACCGGGCTGGTGTACCGTCAGTATCGACGCCAGCCGTATTCCCCTGGCGATGTGCTCGGCCGGGTCGTCATGGTCGCGCACAATGGGGTCGGCCGCCCGCACCCACTGTTCAGCCATCTTCCCGACAAGCTCCCGCACGATCGCGTCAGACGACGGAAAGTACTTGTAGAACGTTCCGCGTGAAACCCGTGCTGCCGAGATGATGTCGTCGATGGACGGCGTCGAGGCGCTGTTCTCCAGCATCAGGCGCATCGCACTGTTCAGCAACAGCGAGCGCATACGCTGCCGCCGCTTTGCCGCAACGCGCTGACGGTGGTCGCCAGTCTTCCACGGTTCTGTTTCCGCTGCGAATCGCGTCTGCATCGGGGTCATTGATCTGTTCTCTCCTCATGGTTATGCGTCGACAACGCCGCGCGCCGGTTTTCCTGCGTCTTCGGCCTATGTCCGTCGCATCACTTCGCATATAGCCATTGTCGTTGCGCACCACATCCTTCCGGCGCGCGCGCTTTCTTCGTCTCATGTGGTCCGGGACCTCAAAGTCGACCCGTACTCACACACAAAAATAAATTGTACGTCATCATGACAAAGAAGTCAGTATGACGTAGACTTCGAGCTATCAGGAAGGGCGAAAGCCCGAACAGGCCTGCCGTCAATGACGCCAGCACGAGTCCGATCAGAGCGGCTCGGTGGCGTGGATCGCTGATGACTCGCAGGCGAGCGACAGACCTTAGTGGAGCGCAGAAATTGAACAGGAACCTTCGAGCGGCAGCTCTTACCATCATCGCGGCACATCTGGCCGCGTGTACACCGGGTCCGGAACCCGAACGCAAGGACGTGAGGCCAGTGCGGACAGTTGTCGCCGGACGCACCGCCGGGTCGGTCGGTGCGACCTATTCAGGCGAGATTCGCGCGCGTTACGAGAGTCAGTTGGGATTCCGCACCGCCGGCAAGATCGTCGCGCGCATGGTGGAAGTCGGGAGCCATGTCAAGCGCGGCCAGCCGTTGTTCCAGCTTGATCCCACGCAGGAAACGTTGCAGGTAGCCGCAGCGGGTGCGGAGGCTGATGCGGCAAGAAGCCGGGTAGCCCAGGCGCGGGTGGACGTCAAGCGTACCGAGCAACTGCTCGCCCAGAACTTTGCCTCGCAAGCCGAGCTTGACCAGCAGCGGCTGGCGCTTAACCAGGCGGAAGCACAACTGCGTTCGGCACAGGTGCGCCAGCAGCTGAATGCCAACATGCGCGGATTTACCACGCTCGTAGCCGACCGCGATGGCGTGGTCAGCGCAATCAACGCGGAAGCTGGTCAAGTGGTTTCAGCCGGGCAGACGATCGCCACCGTCGCGGCTGACGGCGAACGCGAGGTCTCGATCAGCATTCCGGAGTCGCGCGTCGACGAACTGCGCAAGGCGCCGACGCTGACGATTACGGTGTGGGCGCAGCCGGACAAGTCCTGGACGGGCAAGCTCCGCGAGCTCGCGCCGGACGCGGACAGTGTCACCCGGACGTACTCGGCGCGCATCTCCATTCAGGAGGCGGATCCGGAGCTGCGGTTAGGCATGACCGCGTCGGTGATCGCACCCGACGTGGACGGCAGCGGCGTAGTCCGCGTGCCGCTGACCGCCATCGTCGATCATGATCGTGGCCGCCAGGTATGGGTGGTCGACCCGAAGACGTCGCGGGTGATCGCGCGTGAAGTCAGGCTGGGCGCAGCGCAGAACGACAGCGTCATCGTGGTTGAGGGACTGGCGGGTGGAGAGACCGTGGTCAGTGCCGGCGTGCACATGCTGCAGGCTGGCCAGCAGGTGAAGGTGGCCGAGGCGGTAGCTGTCGCCAAGGCGGGAGGTGCGAAGTGAAAGGTATCAACCTGTCCGAATGGGCACTGAAGCACCAGCAGATGGTCGCGTTCCTGCTGTTGCTGTTGTCAGTGGCCGGCGCGCTCGCATACGGCAGCCTGGGCCAGAAGGAAGACCCCGAGTTCACGATCAAGACCATGGTTGTGCAGGCGTACTGGCCGGGCAGCTCCGCGCAGCAGATGGCCGACCAGGTCACCGACAAGATCGAGCGCAAGCTGCAAGAGGTGGCGGAGATCGACTATACGTCCACCTATGTGAAGCCAGGCGAAACGCAGGTCAAGGTCAACCTGCGCGAGAATGTACCACCGGACGCCGTGCCGGATGTGTGGTACCAGGTCCGCAAGAAGATGGGCGACATCCGGCATACCTTGCCACAGGGCACGCAGGGCCCGTTCTTCAATGACGAGTTCGGCGACACGTTCGGTAACCTCTATGCCATCACGGGCGATGGCTTCGACTATGACGACCTCAGACGGATTGCGGACGCCGCGCGTAATGAGTTCCTTCGTATCGGCGATGTCAACAAGGTCGACCTGGTAGGCAAGCAGGAACAGAAGATCTATGTCGAAGTCTCTACCGCCAAGCTCGCCTCGCTGGGAATCGACCCGGCACTGATCGCATCGACGCTCGCACAAACCAATGCCGTGACATCCGGCGGGACGGTGCAAACCACCGCGGAACAAGTACGGCTGGCTGTCAGTGGCGAGTTTGACTCGGTCGAGAAAATTCGCGCCATCGGCATCCGTGCCGGCCAGCGCACCTTCCGTCTTGGCGATATCGCCGACGTCCGCCGGGGCTTTGTGGAGCCCGCCACCTCGAGGATGCGCTTCAACGGCAATGAGGCGATCGGACTGGCGGTGAGCATGCGCAAGGGCGGCGACGTGATTCGGCTTGGCGCAAAGCTGGATGAAACGATCCAGCGCATCGAGTCCAACTTGCCGGTGGGCGTGCAGATCCACGCGGTCAGCGACCAGCCGCGTATCGTCGAGCATTCCGTATTCGAGTTCAAGAAGAGTCTGGCCGAGGCTGTGATCATTGTGCTCGTCGTCAGCTTCCTGTCGCTGGGCTTCCGGACCGGACTGGTCGTCGCGCTCAGCATCCCGCTCGTGCTGGCCATGACCTTCCTGGCGATGTACGTGATGGGCATCGAGTTGCAGCGCATCTCGCTGGGCGCGCTGATCATTGCGCTCGGACTATTGGTGGACGACGCCATCATTGCCGTCGAAATGATGGCGCTGAAACTCGAGCAGGGCTGGGACAAGTTCCGCGCCGCCACATACGCCTACACCGCCACGGCTTTCCCGATGCTCACCGGGACGCTGATCACGGCAGCCGGCTTTCTCCCGGTCGGTTTTGCAAAGTCGGGCACGGGCGAATATGTGTACTCCCTGTTCCAGGTGGTGGGCATTTCGCTGGTGCTGTCATGGATCGTGGCCGTCCTCTTTACGCCTTACATCGGCTTCAAGCTCCTGAAGGAGCATGCGCACGCCTCGCATGACGAGGACGCGGTCTACCAGCGCGGCTTCTATGTCAGGTTCCGCCGCTTCATCGACTTCTGCCTGAAGCAGCGCGTGTGGGTACTCGGCATCACGGTCGCCGCGTTCGTCGGCTCACTGCTGCTGTTCAAGGCAATACCCCAGCAGTTCTTTCCGGCGTCTGACCGGCCCGAACTCATCGTGGACCTGTGGATGCCGAAGGCTTCGACGTTCGAGGCGAGTCAACGCGAGGTCCAGAAGCTGGAAGGCCTGCTCAAGGGCGATCCGGACATTGCGGCGGTGACCAGCTTTGTTGGCAACGGTGCGCCGCGATTCTACCTGCCCCTCGACGTGCAGACGCCCAATCTGAATCTGGGCGAGATGCTGGTGATGACGAAGGGCGGCGAAGCACGGGAGCGGGTCAAAGAGAAGCTCGAGAAGCTGTTCGACGAGAAATTCCCCAATGTGCGGGGCCGCGTCAATCGACTTGAGAACGGTCCGCCTGTCGGTTATCCGGTGCAGTTCCGCGTGTTCGGGCAGGACAACGCCAAAGTTCGCGCAATCGGGCAGAAACTGGCGGCAATCATGCGCGAAGAGCCGCACGTGCGCCAGGTCAACCAGGACTGGGGCGAACGCGTCAAGCGCTTGCAGGTCGACGTCGACCAGGACAAGGCGCGTGCACTGGGTGTCAGCTCGGGCCAGATCAAGGAGGCACTTGAGGCTTCGCTGTCGGGCACGCCAATCACCCAGTACCGCGAGGAAGACCAGGGTATCGACGTGGTCTCGCGCCTCGTCGCGGCGGAACGCACGGACCTGAACAACCTGAAGGACGCAAAGATCTACGTGCGCGACGGCAAGTTCGTGCCGGTCTCGCAGGTGGCCCGACTCACGCTTGACAGCGAGGACAGCGAGCTGTGGCGGCGTAACCGCGTGCCAACGCTGACGGTTCGTGCCGATATCGCCGGGGCGCAGGCACCCGACGTCACGCGTGCACTGCAGCCGAAGATCGACGCACTGGAAAAAGAACTTCCGCTCGGCTATGGCATCGAGATCGGTGGCGCTTACGAATCGAGTGCGAAGGCTCAGGATTCTGTGTTCGCGGTGATGCCTGTGACGATCATCGCGGTGCTCCTGCTGCTGATGTTTCAACTGCAGGATATGAGAAAGATGGCGATGGTCTTGCTGACAGCGCCGCTCGGGCTGATCGGTGTCAGCATCATCATGGCCGCGTTCCGGATTCCATTTGGTTTTGTCGCCATGTTGGGCGTTATCGCCCTCGCCGGAATGATCATCCGCAACTCGGTGATCCTGGTGGTGCAGATCGACCAGGACGTGGCCGCGGGTGTCGCGTTGTGGACGGCCATCGTCGAGGCCGCGGTGCGACGGCTGCGTCCCATCGTGCTGACTGCCCTGGCGGCGATTCTGGCGATGGTGCCGCTTACCCATTCCGTGTTCTGGGGTCCCATGGCGTGGGCAATCATGGGAGGGCTCGCCGTTGCCACGGTGCTGACCCTCGTCTTCCTTCCCGCCCTGTATGCGACCTGGTACCGGGCCAAGCGTCCTGCGACCGTCTGATCGCAATGTGACGATGAGAGTGATTTCGATGAAAAGATTGAGTATGGCCCTGCGGGCCGGGCAGGTGGCTTTGGGCTGCATGCTTTTCCTGAACGCCGGAGAGTCGGGCGCTATCGATCTCGTGACGGCCTATCAGCAGGCATTGGCGCATGATCCGACCAGCCTCGCCGCAAATGATGCGCTCACGGCGGGGCGGGAGAAGGCAGTGCAGGGCGACGCCTTGCTGCGTCCGCGCGTAAACCTCCAGGCGACGCTGGACCGGATCAACAATCGTTCGTCCGGCAACCCGCCGGCCGACGTCGCGCCGTTGGTATCCAGCGATAGTTCGGGAACGTCGCGGCAGGCCGGCGTGGTGCTGGTTCAGCCGCTGTACGACAGGACCGCGGTAGCCACGAGGAAGCAGTTCCGCGAGCAGTCAAACCTGGCGCAGACGCAGTTCGACCAGTCTCGCCAGGATCTGGCCTTGCGGGTGGCCGAGGCATACTTCGGCGTGGTGTTGGGCGAGGAAACGCTGCGTGTGGTGCAAGCCGAGAAGGCAGCCTTGCGGCAGCAACGCGACCGCGCGAAGGCCCGCTTCGACGTCGGCCAGGGCAAGATCACCGATCTTCATGAAGCCCAGGCGCGCCTGGATGGTGTAGAGAGTCGCGAAGTCACGGCGCAGTCCGCGCTGGAGCAACGACGCACGCGATTCCAGGAAACGGTCGGCATGCCGCCCGATCAGCTCAGCGCGCTGGCACCCGGTTTCGCGCCGCGGCCGCCGGAACCGGACAATCTCACGGCGTGGCAGGCAAGGGGGGAAGAGCAGAGCTACCTGGTCAAGACGAGGCAGTCGGAGCTCGACATCGCCGGCATGGAGATCGACAAGTACCGCGTCAGCAGCCGCCCGACCGTCGCGCTGGTGGCACGTTATGGCGCACAAGGGCAGAGCGGCAACCTGGCTCCCTGGGTTGCAGCCAGCAACACCCGAACCGCGACGGTTGGCTTGCAGCTCAACATTCCGCTTTACGCGGGCGGCGGCCTGGATTCGCGCGAGCGTGAATCCGTTGCGAAGAAGAGCCAGGCGGAGCAGGAGCTTGCCGCCGCCCGGCGCGACGTGCGCCTGAAGGTGCAGGACGGATTTCTCTCGGTGAAAACGGGCGTGTCGCGCGTCGCCGCACTCGAGCAGTCGCTGACGTCGGCGCGCAGCGCGCTCGCGGCGACGACGCTTGGCCGGGACGTGGGCACCCGTACGGAACCCGACGTGCTGGACGCGCAGCAGCGCGTGTTCGCCGCCGAGCTTGACGTGGTTCAGGCACGCCTGGACTACCTCCTTGGCCGTCTGCGGCTTGCCGCCGCGGCGGGGGAACTGAGCGAGGAAACCTTGCGCTCGCTGAATGCCTGGCTCGCAGCCTGATCGAGAAACCCCATGATCGGAGATCTGCAGCACTATTGGAGCGGTAGCTATCTCGTCGCCAACGCGTTCATCGGGTTGAACCTGGTGGGCGCGTTGCTGCTGGGAATGCTGGTTGGCTACGAGCGCTCGTACAACGGCCGGGCCGCTGGTATGCGCACTTATGGCCTCGTCTGCATGGCCTCGACGGCATTGACGGTGTTCGTCGGCTACCCGGCGCTGTGGTACGGCGGTGCTGCAGCGCACGCCCAGGCAGACCCGACCCGTATCGTCCAGGGAGTCGTCACCGGCGTCGGCTTCCTTTGCGCGGGGGTCATCATGAAGGACGGCATGAGCATCCGCGGCCTCACGACCGCTGCATCGATCTGGGCTGCCTCGGCAATAGGCGTGTTGCTGGGCGTTGGTTTCTATGCCGCCGGGTTGCTGCTCGCCGTGCTCTGCGTGGGCGCGATGTCCCTGCTGCACCGGCTGGAGGCCAGGCTTCCGGGCCGCATGACGCTTGATCTGTCGCTGACTTTCCAACCCGGAGAAGCGCCTGACTTCGATCTGCTGATCGACAGGGCAAAGGCCCGCGGCTATCGCGTGCTGCACGACACCCTGAACATCACGTTTGCCGACAACCAGGCCGTGTGGCGAGTCAGCCTGGTAGCGCCGGACAAGGCGCGCGCGCTATCGCCGGCTTCACTGGCGACCGAAATCGCTGCAACCCAGGGTGTCTCCCGGTTCAGCATCGTACCGGTGCGCAGTTGAGCAGGAGCGACACGAGGTGTTGGTCACGTGAGCGGCACTTTCGGTAACCTATCCCTTGCGACGGGCGGTCATTACGCCTCTAATGAGTTCGTGGCAGGCGAAGGCTGTCAGAGGGCGATATGCGCTGCACAAAATGCGGGTTCGAGAACCCCGCGGGAGGAAAATTCTGCGAGGAGTGCGGGCAAAGGCTTGCGCAGATCTGCCCGCAATGCGGCCATGAGTCCAGCCCCGCGGCGAAGTTCTGTGGCGCTTGCGGCGTGCCCCTGACGGAGCTGCCGGCAACGCCAGTTCCTGCAGCAGTGCCAACGCCCGCCGTCCCCGCACCGGTTCTTTACACGCCGCCCCATCTCGCCGAACGCATCCTCGCCGAGCAGGCGGCGATGGAGGCCAGGGGACAGGCTGCCGGCGAACGCAAGACCATTACGGCACTGTTTGCGGACATGGCCGGCTCGACCGCCCTGATCCAGGACCTGGACCCCGAAGAAGCGCGCGGGCTGATCGACCCCGTGGTAGCACTGATGATGGAGGCCGTGCATCACTACGAGGGATACGTTGCCAAGTCCCTGGGCGACGGCATCCTGGCGTTGTTTGGCGCGCCGATTGCCCACGAGGACCACCCCCTGCGGGCGTTGTACGCGGCGCTGCGCATGCAGGAAACGATGCGCCGCCATGGTGATCGGGTGCGTCTGGAGCAGGGTATCCCACTGCAGATCCGGGTCGGCGTTCATACCGGCGAAGTGGTGGTGCGCTCGATCCGCAAGGATGACTTGCGCGCGGACTACGACCCGGTCGGGCACACGATCCATATTGCCTCCCGGATGGAAGGCGTCGCGACACCGTCGTCGATCCTCGTCAGCGAATCGACCTATAGGCTGACCGAGGGGTACTTCGAGTTCAAGGGCCTCGGCACCACGCACGTAAAGGGCATTCGGGAGCCGCTTGCGGTCTATGAGGTGCTCGGCCTCGGCGCATTGCGCACGCGCCTGCAAGTGGCGGCGCATCGCGGTCTGGCGCGGTTTGTCGGCCGCCAGGCCGAATTGGAGCGCTTGCATGAGGCGTCGGAGTTGGCCAGGGCGGGGCAAGGACAGATCGTCGGGGTGGTGGGCGAGGCGGGTGTTGGCAAGTCGCGTCTGTACCACGAGTTCAAGGCACGCTCGCAGCAGGGCTGCATGGTGCTCGAAACCTTCTCGGTTTCGCATGGCAAGGCCTTTCCCTATCTGCCTTTGATCGATCTGTTAAGAAACTACTTTCAGATCTCCGCGCAGGATGACGAACGGCTGTATCGCGAGAAAGTCAGCGGCAGGTTGCTGACCCTGGATCGCACACTGGAGGGCCATCTGCCCTATCTGCTTTACCTGCTCGGTTTCAGCGAAGCGGGCTCGGCACTGCCCACGATGGACGCCACCATCCGGCGCCAGCGCACCTTCGAAGCCATTGCACGGCTACTGGTGCGTGAGAGCCAGAATCAGCCGCTGATGGTCTTGTTCGAAGACTTGCTATGGCTGGACAGTGAGACCGAGGCCTTTCTCAATATCCTCACCGAGCATGTGCCGGGCGCCAGCTTGCTTCTGCTCGTCAACTACCGCCCGGAATACGCGCACGACTGGGACCGGAAGCCTTACTACACCCAATTGCAGCTGGAACCGCTGGGGCAAGCGGAGGCACAGGGCCTGCTCACGGCACTGCTGGGAGATCATCCCTCGCTCGTGCCCCTGAAACTGCTTATCCGGGCGAAGACCGAGGGCAATCCATTCTTTATGGAGGAAGTCGTCAAGACGCTGGCCGAGGAGAGTGTTTTGCTTGGCCAGCCCGGCAGCTACAGCCTCGAGAAGGCCCCATTGTCACTTCAGATTCCGACGACCGTGCAGGGGGTGCTCGCCGCCCGTATCGACCGGCTTCCTGTCGCCCAGAAGGACTTGCTGCAGACCCTCGCGATCATCGGCAAAGAGTTCCCCTTAAGTCTGATCGAGCATGTCACCGCGCAACCGGAAGCGGAACTGCGTCCGCTTCTGGGCGACCTCCAGGCCGGCGATTTCATATACGAGCGTCCCGCATTCCCCGAAGTGGAGTACGCGTTCAAACACGCGCTTACCCAGGAGGTGGCCGCGAACTCCCTGTTGACCGGTCAGCGCAGTGCGCTGCATGAACGCACGGCCCGGGCCATTGAGACACTGTTTCCAGGCCGGCTGAAGGACTATTGCAGCGAACTGGCTCACCATTACAGCAAGAGTGGCAATGCGCCGAAGGCCATCGAATACCTGCACCTGGCGGGCCAGCAGGCCTTGCAGCGTTCAGCACAGCTCGAAGCGATCCGTCATCTCAGCGCAGCCCTCGAACTGCTCAAGTCCATGCCTGACACCCCCGAACGCGCACACGAGGAACTCACCCTGCTGCTGACCCTTGGCCCTGCCTGGATGGCCGCCCGAGGCTATGGTGCGCCAGCGGTGGAGGAGACCTACACGCGTGCGTTAGCCTTGTGCGAACAGGGCGGGGAAACACCGCAGATCTTCGCTGCGCAGTTAGGACTGTGGTCGTTTTATCTGTTGCGTGCGCAACTCAGTACGGCACACGCCTTGGCGCAGCGGCTGTTCGGTCTCGCGCAGGACACACAAGATCCTGAGCAGCTCGCGGAGGCGCACCGCATTCTCGGGGCCACCTTGCTCCGTCTGGGCGAGATCAGGATGGCCCGGACCCACATGGAGCAGGCGCTGGCACTGCACCGTCCCGATCGGCAACCATACAGCAAACTTCTGCGTCATGCGCCGAACCTCGCCGTTCATATGCGGAGCACGTTAAGCTGGACGCTCTGGTTTCTCGGCTTGCCGGACCAGTCGCGCGCGCAGCGAGGAAGCGCTGGCGCTGTCCAGAAAGGCCTCTGATCCACTCGGCCTTGCCTTGTGCCTGATCTTCGCGGCCGAATTGCACCAGTACCGGCGCGAAGTGCAACTGGCGCGGGAGTATGCGGACGCCGCCATCGCGCTTTCGAGCGACCAGGGGTTCCCACTCTATCTGGCTTGGGGAACGATCCTGCGCGGCTGGGCGCTGGCCGAGCAAGGTAGTCATGAGGAGGGAATCGCGCAAATTCACCAGGGCCTCAGCGCTCGCGAAGCCACCGGAGCGGCATTGGGTCGGCCGACGCTGCTGGGACTGCTCGCCAGCGCTTATGGAAAAGCAGGGCAAGCCGAGGCAGGGCTTCGTGTACTGAGTGAGGCGCTGGCTCTGGTGAAGAACACGGGCGAGCGGTTCGCTGAGCCGATTCTGCTTCGGCTCAAGGGGGAACTGATACTGATGTTGTCTGGCGACGAAGCCGGCTCGTCCACCAGGGCCGAAGAAGCCGAAGCCTGCTTTCAGGCGGCAATTGCCATGGCTCATGACCAGGGAGCCAGGTCAGTCGAGCTGAAAGCCGCGCTGAGCGTGGCCCGGTTATGGCAACGCCTCGGCAAGACGGATGCTGCGCGCTCGATCCTGGCCGGTATTCATGACACATTCACCGAAGGGTTCGATACCGTTGACTGGCAAGATACCAAAGTACTGTTGGAAGACCTGACGTAAGCGGCCAGACCAGGCTCGTGGAGGCGTCTGCCGACGACAAGTGGCTGGCCCTTTGGATCGCCACGCACGTTCTTGCCGACCTGATGCCAGGCCCGTCCGCCTTGCCTGCCCAATCTGTTGCCGCTGCTGATTATGATGCGTTGCATCAATTTCCGTACCCCGCCGATGAAGGAAGTGGTCGCGGAGCAGCGGCGATGGCGGGCGACCGGCTGTCTACCACCAGCCAGGCGAAAGGCGGTGCGGCATGCGATGAGACTAGACTGGGGGATCGCCAAAGGCCTTCCGCGCAAGCGCCTTCTCGAAATCCACTGTCCACGACATGCCGGCTCCGGCTTGGAAGTCGTGGCGGATTCCAGTGGCCTTGGCTTCGACAGCCACCACTCGAGGTATTTGGCCGGGCCCTCCCCCGGGAGGATTCCCCTCATCCGCGACTACGACAAAGTCCTCTGGGATCCACTCGTACTTTTGGCAGGCCGCTTCGAAATCCTCCTGCTCATCGAGCGGCAGCTCATCGAACAGCTTTCGAACCATGGTCACCTCCAATAGTTTCGATGTGCCGACGGCGCCGCAACGAGCCGGATGGGCGCCCAGACAGCTACGGAAGCAAATGTGCCGCATCTGCGCGAGCCGCACAAACAGAAGAATAGGCAGTGAAGAAGCGAAGCGGCAGCCCTCGCTGCGCAACTGGCCCAGGCAGGGAAAACGAAGCGGCGTTGGCTGCGGAGCGACAGGCCCATGCAGCCACCCAGGCGCGGCTGGAAGCGGGCGGGACGGAGTTGGAGGCAGCACGGCGCCAGCTGGACGAACTGCGTACCCAATTCTCGGCGGGGCTGGAGCGTGCGCGAGCAGATCGCCGTCGCTGACCCACACCTTCAAGCGCCACGATATCGGTCCGACGTCGTCCGACGTCTAGCGGCCTTCTTCGACCAGCCCATGCACTTCAATGATGGCAGAATGGTTTGTGCCCGCTCTCCCGTCATTGGTTTGACGTGGACGCGCGCCTTGCGAGGTTGACAAAATTGTGCTGACCCTTACAGACGTCTCCAAGACATACAACGGCGCCCGACCGCGCACGGTTCTCCGCGGAGTCAGTCTTGCGCTGGACGCCGGCGAATATGTCGCCGTCATGGGTGAATCTGGCGTGGGCAAGTCAACGCTGCTCCACCTGATCGCCGGCCTGGATCGGCCCGACAGTGGCCGCATCCAGTTCGACGGACAGGACCTGGGCAAGCTGGACGACGATGCCGCAACCTTGCTGAGACGGCGAAAGCTGGGGTTCGTGTTCCAGGCCTTCCATGTTCTGCCGAATTTGAGCGCGGCGCAGAACGTGGCGCTGCCTCTGCTGTTGAACGGCCTCGAGCGGGACAAGGCGTCGGCGCGCGTTGCCGAGATGCTCGCTGCGGTTGGGCTTGAGGGGCGCGAGGACAGTCTGCCGCGCGAGCTTTCCGGCGGGGAACTGCAGCGGGTGGCAATTGCACGTGCCCTGGTACACCGGCCGATGCTGCTGCTGGCAGATGAGCCGACTGGCAACCTTGATCACGAGACGGCTGCGCGGGTGCTAAGCCTGCTGCGCGAACTGGTCAACGCAAATGGCACGGCCGCGATTATCGTCACGCACTCGGCACTGGCTGCGGCGACGGCGGATCGCGTCTTGCAATTGACGCCAGGAGGATTGACGCCGATGGGGCCCCAGCCGCCGATGAGCGCGACCGCCTAAGCCATGCGAATGCGAAGCTCGCTCGGCCTTGCGCTACTCCTGGGCGAATTGCGCGCCCATCCCGGACGCGCCATCATCGGCATCCTTGCCGTGGCCATCGGTGTGGCAATGGGCTATGGCGTGCATCTGGTCAACCACGCTGCGTTGGCGGAGTTTTCCCAGGCGGTGCGCTCCTTGATGGGGAATGCCGATCTGGAGATCCGCGGGCCGCGCATGGGCTTCGACGAATCGCTCTATCCGCGCATCGCGGGTCTGCCGGAGGTGGCGGCGGCCAGCCCCGTGGTGGAAGTCAATGCACTGGTGCCGGGGCGCACCGGTGCGCTGACGCTGTTTGGCATCGATGTGTTCCGGGCAGCGTCTGTGACACCCAATCTGATCGGGCGGCCCGCCGAGGAGCGCGCGGGCAAGCTCGACGTTCTCGATCCCGACGCCGTGTTCCTTTCGCCGGCGGCGCTGAGCTGGCTCGATCTCAAGCCCGGGGACCCGCTCACCGTGCAAGTCGGGCTCACCGCGCTTACGCTGCGTATTGCCGGCACGCTGCCGGCGGCGGGCGAGGGCATGCGCCTGGGCGTCATGGATATCGGTGCGGCGCAGTGGCGCCTCGAGCGGCTTGGTCTTCTGCAGCGGATCGACGTCAAGCTCAGACCGGGAGTGGACACGGGCAACTTTGCGCAAGCGCTGGCCGCGCTGCTGCCGCCAGGGGTGGTGGCGGGTTCGCCGCAGGACAACGCGCGCCGAACTTCCAACCTGTCGCGCGCCTATCGGGTGAACCTGAACGTGCTTGCGCTGGTGGCGCTGTTCACAGGCGCCTTCCTGGTGTTCACAATGCAGGCAGTTTCGGTGCTGCGGCGGCGCTCGCAGCTTGCACTGTTGCGCGCCCTTGGGGTGACACGCGGTGGTCTGCTGCGGCTGCTGCTGGCGGAAGGCGCGGCTCAAGGCGCGCTCGGCGCGATGCTCGGGCTGGCGCTTGGCTTCGTCCTCGCCGCCGCGGTGCTCGGGTACGCGGGCGGCGATCTGGGCGGTGGCTACTTTGAAGGTGTAAAGCCCAAGGTCCGCTTCGACGCGCTGGCAGCGCTGATCTTCTTCGCGCTCGGCCTGTCGGCGGCGGTGCTCGGCAGTCTCGCACCGGCATGGGAGGCCGCACGTGCGCGGCCGGCGCAGGCGCTCAAGGCGGGCGATGAGGAGACACCGCTCAAGCGGCTACGCTCGCCGTGGACCGGGCTTGCTGCGATGGCAGCCGGGCTTGGGCTGACGCCACTGCGGCCGGTGGCGGATCTGCCGGTCTTCGGTTATGCGGCGATCGCCCTGCTGTTGGTGGGCGCCATCCTGCTGATGCCACGGCTGGCGCATCTTGTGTTTGGCTTGCTGCCCGCTTCGCGACAGGCTGTGCCGCAGCTTGCCCTGACCCAGCTCGCCGGCGCACCGGGCCGCGCGGCCATCGCCCTGGCCGGCATTGTCGCCAGCTTTAGCCTGATGGCCGCGATGGCGATTATGGTGTCAAGCTTCCGCATCTCGGTGGACGATTGGCTGCACAATGTCCTGCCGGCCGACCTCTATTTGCGTGCTTCGTCAAGCGGCGATAGCGCGTATTTCTCGCTTGACGACCAGGCGGCCATCGCCAGCGTCCGTGGCGTTGCGCGTGCGGAGTTTCTGCGTTCGAGCCAGATCCTGCTTGATCCCGAGCGTCCCCCCGTAACGGTCATTGCCAGGCCGATCGATCCGCGCAATCCGGGCGCACGGTTGCCGCTGACGGCTGCGCCCGTCGCGGCGCAGCCGGGTGATCCGCCGGCGGTATGGGTCAGCGAGGCGATGGTCGACCTCTATGGCTTCCGCCCGGGGCAACGTATCACGCTGCCGCTGCAGGGCCGGCCCGTCGCCTTCCTGGTGGGCGGCGTGTGGCGCGATTACGCGCGCCAGTATGGTACGGTGGTGATCAGCCAGGACGATTATCGACGGCTCACGGACGAGCGGCGTGTCACTGACGTCGCCCTGTGGCTGGAGCAGGGCACCGGCCCGGCGCAGGTCAAGGAGAGGCTGCGCCAGAGCGTCGCCGGCGGTGAACACATTACCTTCGCCGAGCCTGGCGAGATTCGCACCATCACCTTAAGAATCTTCGACCGGAGCTTCGCAGTGACCTACCTGCTGGAGGGCATAGCGGTCGTGATCGGCCTGTTCGGCATCGGCGCCAGCTTCAGCGCGCAGGCCCTGGCGCGTGCGCGCGAATTCGGCATGCTGCGGCATCTCGGCTTCATGCGTTGGCAGATCGGCGCGATGCTGGCACTGGAGGGCGCGTTACTCGCTCTGCTTGGCGTGGTAGCCGGTCTTGCGCTGGGATGGGTTATCGCCGTCATCCTGGTTCACGTTGTCAACCCGCAGTCGTTCCACTGGACCATGAGTTTGCATATGCCTTGGGCATTCCTGGCCCAGGTGGCGAGCGCGGTGGTGGCGGCGGCCTCGCTGGCTGCGCTGGCGAGCGGGCGGCAGGCGATGTCGCGAAGCGTCGTGCGCGCGGTGCAGGAGGATTGGTGAAGAGGCGCTCATTCCTGCTGTTGTTGCCGGGTTCCGGCGCGGCGGGCGCGGTGCTGGGCGCAGCGCCCGCTTATCCGCCAGTCGACGCAGGCCGAACCCTGGCCTTCCCGCGCGACCACGGCGCGCACCCCGACTATCGCACCGAATGGTGGTATGCCACCGGCTGGCTGCAGACGCAGGCAGGAGCGCCGCTCGGCTTCCAGGTTACGTTCTTCCGCTCGCGCCCGCAGTTCGACCAGGCCAACCCAAGCCGCTTCGCGCCGCAGCAACTGCTGTTCGCCAATGTCGCACTGAGTGATCCCGTGGCCGGCAAGCTCCAACACGACCAGCGCGCGGCGCGCAGCGGCTTCGGCCTGGCGCTTGCCGATACTGGCGATACCGATGTGTACATCGACAACTGGTCGCTGCGCCGAGAGACGACGGGGCGCTACCGAGCCAGATTTCCGGCGCGGGATTTCACGCTCGATCTGACAATGGAGCCAACCCAACGGTTGCTGCTACAGGGCGAACGGGGATACAGCCGCAAGGGCCCGCTGGCGGCCCAGGCGAGCTATTACTACAGCCAGCCGAGGCTCAAGGTGAGCGGCACCTTGGAGCGGCGCAGCCTGCAGGAAACCGTGCATGGCACCGCCTGGCTGGATCACGAATGGTCGTCGACCTTGCTGGCCGATGAGGCCGTCGGCTGGGACTGGCTCGGCCTCAACCTGGATGACGGCGGCGCGTTGATGGCCTTCCAGATCCGGGACAAGGCGGGGCGCAAGTTCTGGGGAGGCGGCACGCTGCGCGGCAGCGACGGTCGCGTCCAGGTACTGGCTCCCGAAGAGGTCAACTTCATGCCGGCGCGCCATTGGCGCTCGCCTCGTACCGGCACGAGCTATCCGGTTGCCATGCGGTTGAACGCAGGCGATCTCACGCTCGAACTGGTACCGCTGATGGATGATCAGGAACTCGATAGCCGCGCGAGCACCGGCGCGGTCTATTGGGAGGGCGCGGTGACGGCGTTGCGGGGAGGCAAGGCGGTCGGACGGGGCTACCTGGAACTTACCGGGTATTTCCAGCGCCTCAATTTTTGACTTGAGGCGCGGCCCGGGCAAATGGAGCAGCCCGCCGGCGGTGCCGGGCACGCTGCTGACTGGGCGTCCAAACATGACCGGTCTTAAGTTTTTTTTTGTGTAAGGGGTATCCAGGTGGTGCCAACCAGCGTATATTTCGCTCCGCGGGGTGGAGCAGTTGGCAGCTCGTCGGGCTCATAACCCGAAGGTCGCAGGTTCAAGTCCTGCCCCCGCAACCACATTCATCCAAGCCCCGCCGGAGCAACCGCGCGGGGCTTTTGCTTTAGTTCCAGCCGCAGATGCACGTATAGCCTTCCGCCTTGTGGCTGGACCGCTCGCCTGGAAGCTGAGGTTTGTATTCCAAGTACATTTGCCGGCAGCCACGCTGGTGCGGAACTTTGGCATCACGTTTCGCAAGGACCAGCCGCTGTCTCCCGTGGCAGACCGGCCGCCTGCTGCACGACTTTGGCAAGATGCTCTTCGACCAGCTTCACTGAGGGGCGTGAGCTACTGCGTCTTTCCTCGACGCCATGACCGTCGCCCGGCAACGCTGAACGATCGTTCGCTGTCGCGGACAGGTGCAATAGATGTCCACGCGGCTTCGCATTTTTTTGGTCATCGAACGACGCATTCTGACCCGACGATGCGGGGTAGGTGGCTTACCCCACGCGCCCCGCAATGCGTGCTTGGGATACCCGGCAACTATCGACTAGCTTGAAAGCCTTGGGCCGCTTTGATGGGGCATCATGATGAAGAGGATCACAGGGCGCCTGGCCACGATTGTTTCCGTGAGCGTAGTAGTGGGCCTTTCTGCCGCAAGCGGCGCGTGGGCCTCTGACATCGTCTGCAAACCATCTGCGCGCGAATCCCCGGTCCGCTGCAACAACCCGGATGGCTCCGGGGTGAGATGCAGCCTTGCGACGGACGAGGCCGGCCCGCAAGCGCGCCGGCGGCACCTGATCTGCGATTCCTCCAGGCTGTCAGAGCGCTACGAGCGCATCTATGCCGAGCAGCAGAGGATGCTGCGCAAGGGCAGGATTCAGGACTCGGACATCGCGGCGTGGCGCGCCCGGCGCGATGCCTGCGACTCGGTACGATGCCTGGAAGGCATGTTCGCCAAATTCTGGCGGGAGCGGGATTCGATGCGAAACGCGCCGGCCCGGTCCGACTCCACGCCTGACGCTGCAGCGGCTATGCCGACCCCGGCCAGCCAGGAGCCGGCACCGACGCCTGCGCTGGCTTCTACACAGACCTCAACGCAGACCCCTACGCAGACCGCTCAGACCGCTCAGACCGCTCAGACCGCTCAGACCGCTCAGACCGCTCAGACCGCTCAGACCGCTCAGACCGCTCAGACCGCTACGCAGACCCTTACGCAGACCCCTGCGCCAACACAGCGCCCGCAAGAAGGGCTTCCATCGACAGAGTTGCTTGCCATGCAGGCGACACCGGAGCCCGTCGCGCCTGCACAGCCGACGGCACCTCCCCTTGAAACCCTGCCTGTCTGGCAAGCCACAGCTCCCCCCATTGCAGAGAACGTGAACAGCAGCCCCCACAAGTCCTATCCGGCAGCCCTTGCCGTGGAGAGCCTGCTTTCCGGGCTAGTCGTCATGGGCGCGGGTTTCCTGTGGACTCGCCGTGCAGCGCGCGCACAGGATCGGACGCGTTTCGCCATCCCGGCGGCCGTGGTAATCGTCTATGGCTTGCTTCTTGTGAATGCACTGCTGCTGCCGTTCACGCTTGGCCTGAATTAAATGCGCTTGTCACGGGAAGGCACCGGCGCCCTCGGGTCTGCCGGAAGCCAAATCATGAATCGATGACACGCCTGGTGAAAGTGGCCAGGTAGTCCATGAGCTTGTCGGCGCCTTTCATGGCCGCCGCCTCGTTACCGCTTGCGATGGCTTCGGCCATGGCCAGATGCGCTCGTGCGCCGACCAGGATCTCTCCCTCATGCTGGTAGGCATACCAGAACCTGCGGCACTTCACCACCAGCGGCAACACGGCATTGACGGCCGACCGGTTAGCGCAGGCCAGGTGGTTGATATGGTCCAGTTCCTGGTCAGCCAGCATATAGGCGTCGAGGTTTCCCTTCTCCGCGGCCTTGATCATGCGCATTGCGCTCTCCACCAAGGCTTTGCGCTGGGTCGGCGTGGCGCGGCGAGCCGAGCATGAGGCAATCAGGCGCTCAAGCACACGCCGCGTCTCGATCACGTCGAGATGCTCCAGCACATCGATCCCCGAGACCACCAGGCCCCGGCGGGGCTGCTGGGTGACCAGCCCGATCGAGATCATCCGCATCAGTGCTTCGCGTACGGGGGTGCGGCCCAGCCCGACGCTTTCGGCGAGCTCCGCCTCTACCACTGGCGTCCCCGGGCGCAACTCCAGTTTTGCAATGAGCGTCTCGATGCGATCGTAGGCGACGTCCGCTGCCCGCTCCTTGGCGAAGTTCAGAGGGGCTTTAGGCGTTGCTCTAGTCATGGTTGGCCAACATCCGGTTGTTCCTGTCTTCCAGTTTGAGGAGGGGATTGTACAAATATCGAGGCTTCCAGCGCACTCGTGCAGGCCAGCCTGGCGCCGCGACACACCCTCCGGGGAACATACTACAAATATATTTCAAATCTATCAATAGGGGGAAATGAGGGTGGGCCGGAAGCAATTCTCGTCTGGCGTTCCCACCATACTGCAAATATATTTACAGCGTATTTGCAGTGAGCGCACTGCTTCCCTTGACCCTCCCCAGGAGTACTTGCATGACGAATCCCCGCTGGACTGGCATCTTCCCCGCAGTCACCACCAAATTCCACGCCGACGAATCGATCGATGCCGAAGGCACCGCGCGCCATATCGACTTCCAGATCCGCAACGGCATTCACGGCCTGGTGACCTGCGGCTCGCTGGGCGAGGCCAGCACGCTGTCACTGGAAGAGAAGCTCCAGGTTGCGCGGATCGCGCTGGAAGCGGCGGACGGCCGCGTACCGGTGCTTGCCAACGTCTCGGAAACCAGCACGCGCGACGCGCTGCGCTATATCGACGGCGCCAACAAGCTTGGCGTGGCGGGCTTCATGGTGATGCCATCGGTGATCTATGTCGCCGATGCCCGCGAAGCCATGCTGAACGTACGGACGATGGCCGAAGCCGCGCAACGGCCGGTGATGGTCTACAACAACCCGGTGGCATACCGGGTGGACCTCAAGCCCGAGCACATGGCCGAACTCGCGGACTGCCGCTGGATCGCGGCGGTCAAGGAAAGCACGGGTGACGTGCGCCGCGTCACCGATTTGCGCAACACCGTGGGCGACCGCTACCAGATCTTCATGGGCGTGGACGACCTGGCGTACGAAGGGCTGGCGCTGGGTGCGGATGGGTTGCTCGCGGGCGTCGGCTGCGCCTTCCCGCGCGAAACGGTGGCGCTGTTCGACCTGATGAAGGCAGGCAATTACGCCGAGGCACTGAAGCTGTACCAGTGGATGACGCCGATGCTGCATCTCGACGTGTCCAACAAGCTGGTGCAGAACCTGAAGCTGATCGATGCCATCGTCGGCGTCGGCACGGAGCATATGCGCCGTCCGCGCCTGCCGCTGGTGGGCGAGGAACGCGCCTTTGTGGAACAGGTCGTGCGCCAGGCCCTGGCGACGCGTCCCGAGCAATACCTGTCCGTCGATTAAGCGGTCGCTGCCCCGGCCGGACCGACTTTTGCCTGGCCTGCCGGGGCCATGCGCCCGATGCCCCAGACCCTCACCGACACGCCCATGAAAGACCCTGAACGTCCCGTCTCGTTTCCCGTGCGCCTCGCGCTCGACGCTTCCGATGTGCTGCTGGAGATCGAGCGCATCCTGCTGACTGCGCTGATGGGATTGCTGGTGGCGCTGGTGCTGCTCAATGTCACGACCCGCTATGCCGGCCTGCCCATCTACTGGGTCGACGAGGCCGCGGTCTACGCAGTGGTCTGGCTGACTTTCATCGGCGCGTCGGCGATGACGCGGCTGCGCATGGATTTCGCGGTAGCGATGCTTACCGAGAAGTTGCCCGCGGCCTGGCAACGCGTCGCCCGGCTGGTCTCGACCGGGTCGGTGCTGGTGTTCGGCCTGGCCATGCTGCTGATGTGCTGGCTGTGGATGGATCCGCTTGGCATCGCCGGCAAGGGTTTCGATGCAAAGGAATACGCCGCGGAGTCCTTCAACTTCCTGTACACGGAACGCACCCAGACGCTTGAGTGGCCGGTGTGGGTACTGCAACTGATCATGCCGATCTTCGCGGCCTGCCTGTGCATCCACGCGTTGGCGCTGCTGCTCGAGGATGCCGGCTTCGCGCCGCGCCGCACGCACGAGCGCTTCCAGCTCGGCAGCTCGGACACCGTCAACTGACGCCGCGGGAGACACAGCAATGCTTACTTCCATCTTCTTTATCGCGGTCATGCTGGTCGGCGTGCCGATCGGCCTGTGCCTGTGCCTGTCCGGCATCGTCTATATCTTCAGCAGCGGCGACAACATCCTCACGCAGTCATATCCGACGCAGATGTTCGCCGGCGTCGACAGTTACGGCCTGATCGCCATCCCGTTGTTTATCCTGATTGGCGAGATCATGAACAGCGGCGGCATCACCCGGCGCCTGGTGGACCTGTCGATGGCCTTCATCGGCTCGGTCAAGGGCGGGCTCGCCTATGTCAATGTTCTGGCGAACATGCTGGTCTCTTCCATCATCGGCTCGGCCACGGCACAGGTGGCGATCATGTCGCAGGTGATGGTGCCGGAGATGGAGAAGCAGGGCTATGACAAGACCTTTGCGGCGGGGCTGACCGTCTATGGCGGCATGCTGGGCCCGATCATTCCGCCGTCAGTGATGTTCGTGGTCTTCAGCGTGCTGGCGCAGGTGGCGGTGGGCGACATGCTGATTGCGGGCATCCTGCCGGGCGTGCTGCTGACGCTGATCTTCTTTGCGCTGATTGCAGCGATGGGCGTGGTGTACAACTATCCGCGCAGCGAGCACCGTACGCTGCGCCAGCGTGCCAGCACGGTGCTGAGCGCGAGCCCGACGCTGCTGATCCCGATCGTGATCGTCGGCTCGATTCTCGGGGGGCTGGCCAACCCGACCGAGGCCGCGGCCGTCGGCGCGGTGTCGGCCGTGATCGTCGGCAAGTATGTCACGCGCGAATTCGACCTGCGTACGCTGCCGCAGATCCTGCTGCGCTCGGCGATCTACTCGGCCATCGTGCTGTTCCTGGTGGCCGCCGCCGCGGTGTTTTCCTGGCTGCTGATCTACGGCAAGGTGCCGCAGACGGTGGCGGCATGGATCCAGACGGTGGCCAAGGACCCGATCAGCTTCCTGCTGCTGGTCAATGTGATCCTCCTCGTGATCGGCACCGTGATTGACGGCATTCCGGGGCTGATCATGACCGCGCCCATCCTTCTGCCCATTGCCACCGAGGTCTACCACATCGATCCGCGGCATTTCGGCGTCGTGATCGTCATCAACCTGGTGCTGGGGCTGATGTCGCCGCCGGTGGGCCTCAGCTTCTTTGTTGCGTCCGCGGTCACCGGGGCCAAGCCGGGAAAGATGTTCCTTGTCACCTTTCCCTTCTTTGTCGCGAGCTGTGTCGCATTGGTGCTGCTCTCCCTGTTCCCGGCGCTGTCATTGGGCTTGCTGAAGTAGCCAACGGTAGCCAACCGCCAGGACATCCACGCCTTTCTCCCTGACCCTGAACCGGAGTCGCTAACATGAGCCTTACTCGTCGTCGCTTCCTGCAATGCGCCGCGGCCACCGCAACGCTGGCCTTCATTACCCCTTCGCGCGCCGCCGCAGCCAAGGAGTTTCGGCTCGGCATCATCACGCCCGCCGGGCATTCCTGGAACCGTGCAGCGCTGCAGTTTGGCGAGGCGCTCAAGAAAGAAACCGACGGCCGCCTGTCGGTGACCGTGTTCCACTCCGGGCAGCTCGGCAATGAGCCGGTGATGATGCAGCAGATGCAGTCCGGTGCGCTGGACATGGGCTGGATCCAGGCGGCCGAACTTGGCTCGCGGGTGCCCTCGGTGGCAGCGATCAATGCGCCGTACCTGGTCCGCTCCACCGCCAGCGTCGCCAGGCTGGTGCGTCAGCCCGCAGCGCTCAAGCTGCTCGATGCATTGCCGCGCGAGACCGGCACGATCGGCCTGGGCTGGGGCATCACGGGCATGCGCGTGGTGTTCTCGTCCAAGGACATCAAGACGCCGGCCGACCTGAAGGGGCTGAAGCTGCGCATCAACCCGACGCCGGTCTACCGCGACTTCTACCAGCTGCTGGGCGCCGCACCCACGCCGATTCCGACGCCAGCTGTCTTCGATGCCATGACCAACGGGCAGGTCGACGGACTGGAGGCGGACATCGAGTTTTCGTGGAACCAGCGCTTCGACAAGGTTTCCAAGACCATGCTGCCGATGAACGCCCTGTTCATGCCGGTGGCACCGCTGGTTTCCGGCAGGGTATGGCAGGGCCTTGACGCCAAGGATCGGGAACTGATCCGGCGCCTGAGCGCGCAGGCGTTGGACGCCCAGATCGAAGACATCGTCAGGACCGAAGCCAGCCTGATTGGCAAGTTGAAAGAGAGCGCCATCACCATCCGCTCTGCCGAAGGCTACGATTCCAAGCTGGTCATCGAAGCCTTTGACAAGCTGTGGCTGCCGAAAGCCCCGCAGATTGCGGTGTTGCGCTCTCTCGCTGCCACGCTGTAACGCCGCAGGCAGGCCCCGCTCGCATCCCGGGCGGGTCGCAACTATTTTTCCGAACTGCCGATCTCTATGCCTCGCGCCGAGCCAGCGCCAGGAACGCGCCCAGGCCCAGCATCGTGACACCGGACACACGGGTCATCAAGCGTGCACGTGCCGCGCGGGCGGCGCCAGACTTGAGCAAACGATGAGCGGCAAACACTGCAACAACGTCGACCAGCGTGTTGAGCGCGACGCAAATGCTGCCAAGCAGCGCTAGCTGCGGCACCAGAGGTTCGCCCGGCGAGACAAACTGCGGCAGGAACGCCAGGAAGAATAGCGCGGTCTTGACGTTCAAGACCTCGACCACAATGCCCTCGGCGAAAGCGCGACGCGCACCTTGAGTCGGCATGGCATCGACCGGGATCGGCTCTTCCTTGCGCATCAACATGCGAATACCCAGGTACACCAGATAGGCCGCACCAACGTACTTGAGCAGGTTGAACGCCACGGCGGATTGGGCAATGACCAGCGACAGGCCCAAGGCCGCCGCGAGAACATGGAACATCCCTCCGACGCCGGTGCCGAAGCATGAAGCCAGGCCCTCTGACCGGCCGCCAGCCACCGTTCGGGCAACGACATAGGCGATGCCCGGACCAGGGGTGATGGCAAGAACGACGGCAGCGATCAGGAAGGGGATGAATGACATGGTGTGGGTGTTCGTCAGCGGTGAGGTTTCAATGGCTGCAAGGGTGCTCGTCCGTGGCTGGTGACTTCAGGTGAACGAGCGGGTGCGGAATGCCGCCATCGCCATAGGCGCTGACCACCTGGGCGATGACGACCTGATAGCCCTTGAGCCACTGCGCTTGCCGCTGCTTCGCCGCGATGTGCGTCGGATGCTTCATGAGCGCCTGCAATGCGTCCATGGTCTCCCAGTAGTACACATTGGAGATGAGCCCCGTCGATGCATTCTCCCAGCTCTCTTCGCCCAGGTAGCCGGGGATCGATTTCGCAAGCTGGGCAATCGCATGGTCAATGGCGTGGAACTCGTCGTCGAACTCGCCCTTGGCGAAGGTGAAGGTGGACGTGTACATGAATCTGTGGGGGCCTGACATGGCTGCCTGGCGTGGTTGCGGCTTATTCATCCCGCTTGGCGCATGGACTGCGCCAGTTCGCCGTACCCCCGCGCCTCCAGGGTGTCGGCGGCACTGAGGCGATCACGGGACTCCCTGTTCTGGCTGAGCTTGACCTTGCCCACCAGCGAAGTGATGGCGATCTCGATGCCCACGATGTTGCGCAGCATGCTGTCGAGGTACTCGGGCGTGGAGTCCCCCATCTTCCACGGCCTGGGTTCAGCCGCCTCGTGTCGCCGTGTCAGGCGCGCGACGAGGCGGCGAACGAAGCGCTCGTCGTCATGCACGGTGATCAAGCCATGCGCGTGTACCACCTCGTAGTTCCAGGTTGGCACCTGGCGGTGCGCCTCGTGCTTGCTCGGGTACCAGTTGGGCGAGATGTAGGCCTCGGCGCCGCGAAAGACGACCATGGCCGGCGTGCCCGTGGGGCAACGTTGCCAGAGCGGGTTGGCACGGGCCACGTGGGCGGTGAGGACGCCCTGCGTTCCCTCGTCAGCATCGAACTCGAACGGGATGTGGTCGGCATCCAGTCCGGCGCTTCCGTGTGTGACCAGCATACCCAGCGGGTGCTCGCGGACGATGCGGGCGAGTTCCTCAGGCCGGGTTTCAGCAAAGTGGGCGGGAATGTACATGGTGGCGGATCGGGGGCGATGGACTCCTCGATAATCTCGCCCACAACTGGCACAATCAGAAGGTCCAGTTTTGAGGATTCTTTATGGGCCAGTCGCGCCAGTCGACCGGTAACCGTCCCGGAGCCACGGGGGCGGGACGTCGTATTTACGATCTGCTGCGCGCCCAGATCGCAGACGGCACGCTGCCCCCGGGCGCACGGGCGCCGTCTACGCGAGCCCTGGCGTCCGAGCTGGGGGTATCGCGTACCACCGTCACCGCCACCTACGAACAACTCGCGGCCGAGGGCTTCCTCGTCACGTCCCTGGGACGGGCGGCCCGAATCGCCAGCCCCTTGGTGGCGCCGGCACCAATCGGGTTGCCCGCAGGCCGGCGCGCCAAATCTGCCCCGACCCTGTCCGAGTTCGGGCGCCGCGTGGCGGGAATCGGCATGCCGGGACTGCCTCAGGCCGAACCGGTTCGCTTCGACTTCCTGTATGGCGCGGTGGCTTCCCGGGACTTTCCAACCCTGGCCTGGCGGCGTGCCTACCAGGCCGAGCTGTTGCGTCAGCAAAACAGCCTGTACTACGCCCTGCCCGAAGGTGACGCGTCGCTGAGACGCGCCCTCCAGGGCTATTTGCGACGTGCCCGGGGACTTGCCTGCGAGGCCGGGCAGATCGTGGTGGTGCATGGCTCGCAGCAGGCCATCGACCTGTGCGCACGGCTGCTGCTGGATGCCGGTGATGCCTTTGTCTTTGAAGACCCTGGTTACCTGATGGCAAGGCGCTGCTTCGAGGCTACCGGCGCCAGGTGCCTGGCCACGCCAGTGGACGGGCATGGCCTGGATACCGCCAGCCTTCCGCAGGGCGATCGTGTCCGCCTGGCGTACGTGACGCCATCGCACCAGTTCCCACTGGGAGGCGTGCTGCCGATCGGCCGGCGCCTGGACCTGCTGCAATGGGCCCAGCGCCATCACGCCTGGATCATCGAGGACGACTACGATGGCGAGTTCCGTTACGGCCAGCGCCCGATCGACACGCTGCAGTCGATCGACACCGACGGCCGCGTGATCTACATCGGCACCTTCTCCAAGGCGCTGTCCCCGCAACTGCGGCTCGGCTACCTGGTGCTGCCGTCTGAGCTGGTGCCGGTGTTCCGGCAGGCCAAGCGACTGGCGGACCGCCATGCGCCCGTGCTGGAGCAGCGTGTGCTGGCGTCGCTGATCGAAAGTGGCGCCTACGAGCGCCATGTGCGGCGCATGCGTCGGGAGAACGAGCGCCGCCGTGCGGCCTTGCTGGATGGCATAACGCGCCATCTCCCCGGGGACGCCGAGGTCAGCGGTACGGCGGCCGGGCTGCATGTGGTGCTGTGGTTGCCGTCGCTGCGGCCCCAGGACGAGCCAGCGCTGGTGGCCGCCGCCCGCAGCAAGGATGTGGGCGTCTACCCGATATCACCGTTGTTTGCCAGGCCGCAGTCGCACAGCCAGTCTCGACCCGCGGGGTTGGTGCTGGGCTATGCCAGTCTGACGACGGAGCAGATTCAGCAGGGAATGCGTACCTTGGGCACAGTGATTGCGGCGTTGGGCCAGGGTGAACTGGCAGGCGAGGCGAGTTTCCACTAACTGGCGCTACGACTCCAGAATCTCCAGCCCGTTCTCAGCACACCATTGCCTCAGCGCTCTTTCGACAGAGTCGGCTTCAAACGAATACCAGAACTCGAGAATGCCTTTGCGCTCCAGCAAATACTTGAAGTGCGCGTAAGCCCCTTGCCGTCGGAAGAATCCTTCAACCTGGTCGTAACACTCAGGCAACTTCTGTGCGACAAATTGGAGGGCGAGCTTTCTTCCAAGACCGAGCTCGTTCTTATCCGGTATCGCAAGGTAGCGGTCCGAAGTTTCAAGGTCGTCAGGAATCTCCTCGTCGAAGGCGTCGTTGAAATCAGAAGTCCAATAGACTTGGCCCGTATCGAGTGAGACATACGCGTTGTGATCCAACGGCGCCGCGGAGCTAACGAAGTCGAAAGCCATGGAAAGATCGTCGAGTTTGACTGCGACCATGCCTGTACTCCCATGGATTGCAAGTTGAACGGGCCCAGAGATGTTCGGCGACAGCCGACATTGGTCTTCATCATAGATGATAGTAGCGCAGCGCTCATCGCGGCCCGACAGCGCGACTCCATGGTAATTTCCGCTGAAAGCGCATCGTCGTCAGCACCTGGTTCTGAGTTTGAGCTGACGTGGCCTACTCATATCGCCCGCGCTCGGACACTTGAATGGCGGGTTCCGAAGTGGGTGAGGCGTTGGAGCGGCCAAGTCGGCATACAGGCTCACGGCTGGTGTTGGCCGGTTGCGACTACCTGCCGGGCCTTCGTGCCTGAGCAAGCCATTGCTATCGGGAAGATGCCCCATGGCGATACGTGGCGGTACCACTTGAAGGGGTTGCGGGACGGAAATTGATACTACGCGCGTTTCTTGGCAATATCACCATTCCAAAACCAGGTCCTGGGCAGCGATCTGGTCAGTGGTGAGGGCGGTTGGCCATATTGCCTGCCGGCAGTCGGACCTCAGCCCTGCGACCTGCCACACCGCCGCGAGATTCGCACCATGCACCTGGGAAAATCGTACACATTATCCGAGTTCACGTTCTGGTCGAGACGGCAACTTTATGCCTCCCTAGCATGCGGTTCGCTGCCCGTTGTTCTTTATCAGTTCTTCGGGCTGAAATGGCTGTCGATCCCGGTCTCGGTTGTGGTGCTGCTAGGCACCGCCACGTCATTCATCGTGGGTTTCCGGAACGTGCAGACCTACAGCAGGGCCTTGGAGGCACAGCAGATCTGGACTGAGATCCTGAATGGCAGCCGGTGTCTGGGTGTGATGGGCCGGGACCTTCTGGCAGGGCAGGCGGCCGGGCGGGAGCTGATTCTCCGGCATTGCGCGTGGCTGACGGCGCTCCGCTATCAACTGAGAACCCCAAGGATCTGGGAAAATGCGGGCAGGGTATCCAACTTGGAGTACCGGAAGTACTACCGCGTTCCAGAGTGGGAGACTCCATTGGAACAGGCGCTTGCGCGATATCTGCCCCAGGCCGAGCTCGACTCGGTTTTGCACGCCGAGATCAAGACGACCCGGTTGCTCGGAACGCAGTCAGCGCGGATCAAGTGGTTGCTTGACGCCGGCGAAATCAGCAATGCGTTCTATTTGGAGTTGGCAGGATCGATCAGGGGGTTCTTCGCGCAGCAAGGACGGGCGGAGCGTATCAAGGACTATCCGTATCCCAGGCAATATGCGGTCATCAATAAGCTCTTTGTCCGTACCTTTTGCCTGCTGCTGCCTTTTGGCATTCTTATGGAGTTCGAAAAGCTCAATGCCAGCGTTTCAGGCGTCATGCATGGCAACATGATCTGGCTGGTCATTCCATTTAGCACGATGATCTCGTGGATGTACCTCGCGCTGGAGCAAGTGGGCGAAAGCACGGAGAACCCGTTCGAAGGAAACGCCAATGATGTGCCCATGGCACAGATCTGCCGGAAGATCGAGCACGAACTCTTGGACATGCTTGGCGAGAAGAGCGATGTCCCCGCGCCAGCGGCCGAGCACGGTATTGTCCTCTAGACCATTCAAGGTTATCGCTTTCCCCCCTTTGGGGACCATTTGCGCCGGGAAGGAGACCGACCGCGTGCGCTGCAAAAGAGTTGGCGAAGTGCGGGGTCCCGCTCCCGTTGGCAGCGTCACGGCAGTGTTGCCTGAGATCGTCGGCAATGAACGCCAGTGGCCCAACACTCAAATACGCCGTATAACAACTCGCAGCACGCCGCGCGCACTCGCTGGCCTATAGTCTGCTGGCCCGCCACCCCATCGGCCTGCCCGGGCCAGGCCTTCACCGGAGACAACGCGTGTCGACCACGGAAACCCATCTGATCGATTCCATCCGCCTCGCCATGGAAAACGTGCGGGAGCGCAATACCTGGCCTTTCGGCGCCGTGGTGGTCAAGGATGGCGTGGTGCTGGCGCGCGCGGTCAACGAGGTGGAAGCCACCTGCGATCCCAGCGCGCATGCCGAAATGCAGGCGGTGCGCGCCGCGAGCCGGGCACTGGGCAAAACCGACCTGAGCGGCTGCACGGTCTACGCCAGCGGCTACCCGTGCCCGATGTGCCTGACCGCGATGTACCTGGCCGGCGTCGGGGCGGTCTACTACGCCTATTCCAATGAAGACGGCGCGCCCTACGACCTGTCCGCGGAACGCGGCTATGTCGAACTGGCGCGGCCGCTCGACCAGCGCGAGATGAAGCTCGCCTACGTGCCGACGCGCGACAAGGGCCCCGACCTCTATGAGGCATGGCGCGAACGGCAGGACCGCTAGCCGTCGCTAGGCTGAAGGCCATGAACAGGATGGCTCTGAGGTACGACGGGCTTCACGAAACGATGGTCGGACCGGATGTACGTAAGCGCTAAATTCAGCACACCTTGTTGAGTCGAACCGTTACCCGGTAACGTATGCAAGACGGGAACGTTACCGGGTAACCATGACGAGGGAGAGTGCAGAATGGCGCAGACGACAGCTCAGCGGCAGGCGGCCTATCGGGCAAGGCGCGCGACGGCGGGCAAGGACGGCAACGGAGAACGTCGGCTGGACATGTGGGTAAGTAGCGAAGCGGATCTCGCGCTCGCGCGGCTGGCACGCCGTTACGCGGTAACGAAGCGAGAGATGCTGGAGCGGCTGATCGCGCGAGCCGACGACGCCATCGTGCGCCGGCTCGATCCGGATTCGGAGCAATGGGATCTCTATTTCAAGGCGAGCCGGTAGGCTCGCCAGTTACCGGGTAACGGGCGAGTTCTCCCATATGGCCGATCGGCGCCTCGGGTGCGGTCGGTCGTCGTTCAGGCGGCAGACGCTGCGACGAAGCTGAACGGCAGCAGGTCGATGACGTCCGCGTCCGGGGCGCGCTGCGGCAATTCGGTTAGTACGTGCAGCAGATAGGCGTACGGCTCAACGCCGCAGGCCCGGCACGTGAGCATCAGGCTATAGACCATCGCGCTGGCCTTCGCGCCGGCGACCGTGTCGCTGAACAGCCAGGACCTTCTCGCGGTTGCAAACGGCCTAACGTCTCGTTCGATGACGTTGTTGTCCACGGGCGCACGCCCATCGACAACATAGCGGCTCAAGTATTCCCACTGATTCCGCGTGTAGACGATCGCCTTGCCCAGCAGGCTCTCTGGCAACACCCGCGGGGCCTGCTCGTCCAGCCACGCCTTGAACGCCGTCAGGAGCGGTACGCTATGCTGCTGGCGCAGCCGATACGTGTAGTCAGCGCGCGATTGTCCTTCGGGCAACTCAGCCTTGGCGAGCGCCTCGACCTGGTAGAGGGCCTTGAAGTATTCGAGCGCCTGCGCGGCGTGCCCGCCAAGCTTCTTCTGCCCCTTGAGCGCATCGACAAATGCGCGTCTCGCGTGCGCCAGGCAGCCGAAGTGGGTCACGCCCTCAATCGTGCGCCACGCGCTGTAGCCGTCGGTCATCAGCATGCCCTCGTAGCCGGCGAGAAACGCCTGCGGGTACTCCTGTCCGCGCCCTGGCTGGTAATCGAACAGCACCACGGGTTCCCCGCAGTCCTCCGCGCTGCGGTAGACCCACATATATGATTTGCTCTGCGCGGCCTTGCCTTGCTCCTTGAGCACCTGCACCGTTGTCTCATCCGCATGGATCAGTGGCTGCGATAGCAGCGTGCGGCGCAGCGCCTCATACAGCCGGCTGTAATGCAGCTCGGCAGGCCGGATGATCCAGTTGGCCAGCGTGCCACGGCCAACTTCAATGCCGGCGCGCCCGAGCGCATCTTCCATGCGATACAGCGGCGTGCCGTCAACGTACTTGCCGATGGTCACCGTCGCCAGCATTGCCGGGCTTGCGTTGCTGCCCGGCAGTGGTTGCGCTGGCATCGGCGCGGTCACCACCGGCGTGCGTTCGGCATTGCGCTCGCAGTGCCGACACGCGTATTTGAAGCGGACGTGCTGCAGTACGGAGACCTTGGCTTCGATGTGCAACTGCTCGCTGACTTCCTCGCCCAAGCGGTGCATCGAGCCCTGGCAGCACGGGCAGATCTTCTGGTCTTCGGTCAGGTCATACTCGATGCGCTGGCGCGGCAACTCCGCCGGCAGCGGCTTGCGGCCACGTTTGCGGCCTGCGGGCTTATCGGGCTCTGGCAGCCCCGTGTCCGGCGGCGCGAGCGCTTCATCCTCATCGTCGTTGGCCGGCGCCGCAGCGGCCATTTGTTCGGCTTCGTCGAACACGCGGTCCTTGAGCTTCTCGCTGCTTGGCGCGAAGCGTTTGGACTGCGCAAGCCGGAACTGTTCCTCAAGGAGCTTGATGCGATCGTTCAACTCGGCAATGTGCTGAGCGTTGGCAGCAGCCCGCGCTTCGAGTTCGCGGATATAGGCCTGGGCGGCCGGCGGCAATTGCGAGAGGTCGTGTTCGTTCATGCTGAACACGATAGTGCAGCCACCGCTCAATCGGGTATACGTCACACCGAACGACCATCAAGCCGTGTGCTGATATTTACGCGACGGGTGCCGCTTCACGGCGTCCACGTCGATACCGTCCAGTAGCCAGTGCAACTGCTCGGTCGTCAGCTCAATCACCGCGTGCTCACGCCGCGGCCACACAAAACGGTCTTCCTCCAATCGCTTCAAAAGCATCCAGAATCCGTTTCGGTCCCACAGTAACAGTTTGATGCGATTGCGCCGACGGTTATGAAAGGCGTAGACGGCGCTGGCAAACGGATCAAGCTGCATCGACTGCTCGACCAGGGCAACCAACCCATTGATCCCGAGGCGGAAGTCCACCGCATTGCGGTGCAGGTAGACCTGCAGGTCAGCGTCGAGCCGGAACATCAACGCGCTCCCAACGCTTCGATCATCGCCTTCACCAGGGCAACGTCCTGCCCGCCGCATTCGAGTTCGACCGTCACGCCGTTGGGCAACCGCGCCGTGAGCACAGCAGGCGTCAGAGATGGACGCGGCGATGGTTGGGTGCAAGCAGGCGCTTGGGCCGGCAGACATTCCAGCGCCACCGGCGATTCCGGAACGCGTGTTGCGCCGCTAACCTCGATGACCGGTACGAACGCGGGCAATGCAGGCTCCGCACTGTCGGCCGCAGCGGCTTCAGTTGCCACTTGGTGCAGCCGAATCCACTTGCGCAACTGGTTCGTATTGATGCCGACCTTAAGCGCCATACCAGCTACCGATACCCCTGGCCGTAGACACGCCTCGACCAGTTGGCGCTTATCCCTGGCGTCAAAGTCTCGCTTTCCGTTGGAGCGAACACGGATCACTCTCAGCGGCGGAACTTCACATTCGGCTTTTATCATGCTTGCGTCCGCAAATAGTGGTTGCGGACGCAAGCCTGCCCACTCTCAGCCGCAAAAGCTAGGTGCGCTTAATTTCGCGCTTACGGATGTACCGAGGTCCGGGCTGATTGGCGGCTGGGCCAAAATCGATCAGATTGGCCGGTAGTCTGGCAGCGATTGGCCCTTTCTCGCATAGACCGGAGGGCCGTCGGAACCCCGGTTGGCTACCTGACTGTCCTGAGTCGAAGCGCGGTAAGCGCGAAATTAAGCGCACCTAGCTTTTGCGGCTGAGAGTGGGCAGGCTTGCGTCCGCAACCACTATTTGCGGACGCAAGCATGATAAAAGCCGAATGTGAAGTTCCGCCGCTGAGAGTGATCCGTGTTCGCTCCAACGGAAAGCGAGACTTTGACGCCAGGGATAAGCGCCAACTGGTCGAGGCGTGTCTACGGCCAGGGGTATCGGTAGCTGGTATGGCGCTTAAGGTCGGCATCAATACGAACCAGTTGCGCAAGTGGATTCGGCTGCACCAAGTGGCAACTGAAGCCGCTGCGGCCGACAGTGCGGAGCCTGCATTGCCCGCGTTCGTACCGGTCGTCGAGGTTAGCGGCGCAACACGCGTTCCGGAATCGCCGGTGGCGCTGGAATTTCTGCCGGCCCAAGCGCCTGCTTGCACCCAACCATCGCCGCGTCCATCTCTGACGCCTGCTGTACTCACGGCGCGGTTGCCCAATGGCGTGACGGTCGAACTCGAATGCGGCGGGCAGGACGTTGCCTTGGTGAAGGCGATGATCGAAGCGTTGGGAGCGCGTTGATGTTCCGGCTCGACGCTGACCTGCAGGTCTACCTGCACCGCAATGCGGTGGACTTCCGCCTCGGGATCAATGGGTTGGTTGCCCTGGTCGAGCAGTCGATGCAGCTTGATCCGTTTGCCAGCGCCGTCTACGCCTTTCATAACCGTCGGCGCAACCGCATCAAACTGTTACTGTGGGACCGAAACGGGTTCTGGATGCTTTTGAAGCGATTGGAGGAAGACCGTTTTGTGTGGCCGCGGCGTGAGCACGCGGTGATTGAGCTGACGACCGAGCAGTTGCACTGGCTACTGGACGGTATCGACGTGGACGCCGTGAAGCGGCACCCGTCGCGCAAATATCAGCACACGGCTTGATGGTCGTTCGGTGTGACGTATACCCGATTGAGCGGTGGCTGCACTATCGTGTTCAGCATGAACGAACACGACCTCTCGCAATTGCCGCCGGCCGCCCAGGCCTATATCCGCGAACTCGAAGCGCGGGCTGCTGCCAACGCTCAGCACATTGCCGAGTTGAACGATCGCATCAAGCTCCTTGAGGAACAGTTCCGGCTTGCGCAGTCCAAACGCTTCGCGCCAAGCAGCGAGAAGCTCAAGGACCGCGTGTTCGACGAAGCCGAACAAATGGCCGCTGCGGCGCCGGCCAACGACGATGAGGATGAAGCGCTCGCGCCGCCGGACACGGGGCTGCCAGAGCCCGATAAGCCCGCAGGCCGCAAACGTGGCCGCAAGCCGCTGCCGGCGGAGTTGCCGCGCCAGCGCATCGAGTATGACCTGACCGAAGACCAGAAGATCTGCCCGTGCTGCCAGGGCTCGATGCACCGCTTGGGCGAGGAAGTCAGCGAGCAGTTGCACATCGAAGCCAAGGTCTCCGTACTGCAGCACGTCCGCTTCAAATACGCGTGTCGGCACTGCGAGCGCAATGCCGAACGCACGCCGGTGGTGACCGCGCCGATGCCAGCGCAACCACTGCCGGGCAGCAACGCAAGCCCGGCAATGCTGGCGACGGTGACCATCGGCAAGTACGTTGACGGCACGCCGCTGTATCGCATGGAAGATGCGCTCGGGCGCGCCGGCATTGAAGTTGGCCGTGGCACGCTGGCCAACTGGATCATCCGGCCTGCCGAGCTGCATTACAGCCGGCTGTATGAGGCGCTGCGCCGCACGCTGCTATCGCAGCCACTGATCCATGCGGATGAGACAACGGTGCAGGTGCTCAAGGAGCAAGGCAAGGCCGCGCAGAGCAAATCATATATGTGGGTCTACCGCAGCGCGGAGGACTGCGGGGAACCCGTGGTGCTGTTCGATTACCAGCCAGGGCGCGGACAGGAGTACCCGCAGGCGTTTCTCGCCGGCTACGAGGGCATGCTGATGACCGACGGCTACAGCGCGTGGCGCACGATTGAGGGCGTGACCCACTTCGGCTGCCTGGCGCACGCGAGACGCGCATTTGTCGATGCGCTCAAGGGGCAGAAGAAGCTTGGCGGGCACGCCGCGCAGGCGCTCGAATACTTCAAGGCCCTCTACCAGGTCGAGGCGCTCGCCAAGGCTGAGTTGCCCGAAGGACAATCGCGCGCTGACTACACGTATCGGCTGCGCCAGCAGCATAGCGTACCGCTCCTGACGGCGTTCAAGGCGTGGCTGGACGAGCAGGCCCCGCGGGTGTTGCCAGAGAGCCTGCTGGGCAAGGCGATCGTCTACACGCGGAATCAGTGGGAATACTTGAGCCGCTATGTTGTCGATGGGCGTGCGCCCGTGGACAACAACGTCATCGAACGAGACGTTAGGCCGTTTGCAACCGCGAGAAGGTCCTGGCTGTTCAGCGACACGGTCGCCGGCGCGAAGGCCAGCGCGATGGTCTATAGCCTGATGCTCACGTGCCGGGCCTGCGGCGTTGAGCCGTACGCCTATCTGCTGCACGTACTAACCGAATTGCCGCAGCGCGCCCCGGACGCGGACGTCATCGACCTGCTGCCGTTCAGCTTCGTCGCAGCGTCTGCCGCCTGAACGACGACCGACCGCACCCGAGGCGCCGATCGGCCATATGGGAGAACTCGCCCGTTACCCGGTAACTGGCGAGCCTACCGGCTCGCCTTGAAATAGAGATCCCATTGCTCCGAATCCGGATCGAGCCGGCGCACGATGGCGTCGTCGGCTCGCGCGATCAGCCGCTCCAGCATCTCTCGCTTCGTTACCGCGTAACGGCGTGCCAGCCGCGCGAGCGCGAGATCCGCTTCGCTACTTACCCACATGTCCAGCCGACGTTCTCCGTTGCCGTCCTTGCCCGCCGTCGCGCGCCTTGCCCGATAGGCCGCCTGCCGCTGAGCTGTCGTCTGCGCCATTCTGCACTCTCCCTCGTCATGGTTACCCGGTAACGTTCCCGTCTTGCATACGTTACCGGGTAACGGTTCGACTCAACAAGGTGTGCTGAATTTAGCGCTTACGAAGCGCGAATTCGTTGGACTAGTCCATGTCGGTGGACATTGGCTCTTGCCGACCCTTCTGAGCCCTTCGACTGCACAGCGCCGAAGGGCCGAGTCGGCCGAAAAGCGGACGCTCGACTTCTCACAGATAGTGATCTGGACGAATCCCACGTAGCCATCCGGAGAAGAGAAGCAAGGTTCCGCTCAATCTCCCACGTGGGCAAACCTTCGCAGCGCGTCAAGGTCCAGAATCTGGATCGCCCCGTATTCCACCGCGATCAATCTAGCGTCAGCCAACTCGCGAAGTGCACGATTTGTGTTCTGCCGCGATAGTCCAGACAGACGTCCTATTTCCTCTTGGGCTAGACCCAGGATCTTGTCAGTAGCCGGATAGAGTTGCTGATTGAACATCTCGGCCAGGCAGAAGGCTACTCGCGCTGATGCTTCGTGCAACCGCAAGTTGTGTACCAAACCGACGTAGTAGCCACAGCGCGCATTGAGCTGGTCTATGACATATCGGCTGAACTGGCTGCTGTGATCGAGCAGCCAGAGAAATGTCGATCTTGGAACGAATGCCAGTCGACTGTCCCGAACAGCCACTACCGAATAGGGCCGAGGTTCTGCCTTCAGGACCGCTCCCTCCCCAAACCAGGAGCCAGCAGGGACGCCCGCGAACGTAACAGCGCGCCCTGCGCTTGAGGCGCTATCGACTTTAATGATCCCGTCCACAACTGCTAGCCAGTGGTCAGCGGGATCGCCGCGGTGGCAAACGGTCGAACCGGCATGGTATGAGCGATCAAAGCAGTCATTCTTGACGCGCGCCTTTTGTTCGCCGGAAAGATTCGGATACCACGGCGAGCGGGAAAGGAAATCCACCAGGCTCGAAGCCCCTGCATCCTCCGTTTCTGCACGGAACAGGATCGGCCTATCCAGATTGTCTGATTTTGCAGGCCCATCGGGGGCCATCCCCAGCCGCTCCACCCGCTCGGCACAGAAGGCACTTAGAGAATTCATGATTGTGGCGATAGGTCGTAATGGGCGGCTGCAACCAGTGGCGTGCGGCAATCACCACAGATTGCGCGCTCAGCCGTCATCCAGGCGCGCGGCAGCAGGACCGCCGTGATTTCGCAGTGCAACAAAGGGCGCATCTCTTAAGTGAAATCCTAATTCACTTAAGGCTATGCGGCAAGCTGGGCCCTGTCAAGCTTGTCGCACTAGGTGTTTTCACATTCCGCGGCGCCATACCAGCCCTTTCTGTGGCCAGTCGCGTGCCATAATTGGATCTTCACGCAACACGCTAAGTACGGCCAGATGCTTTAATCAACACCCCGAAATCCTATGTCTACTGAAACCGAGCTTCTACTTAACACGCCGCGTGTACGGATTCGCCGCCGGGGAGCGGACAAGCATCCCCTGATTCTGAAGGCGGCGCGCGACTTGGTCGCTGACGTGGGATTCCGGGAAACACAGATGTCGTCGGTTGCCGAAGCCGCGGGAATCGCAATCGGCACGTTGTATCGATACTTCCCGTCGAAGACGGAATTGATGATCGATGTCGTCAAAGTAACGGCGCAGCGCGAAGTGGACGTGGTCGCCGGAATTGCAATGCGCGATGGATCGGCCCACGAACGACTGGGTGCGGCGGCATGGACCTTTGCCAATCGTGCCTTGCGAGGTCGCCGCCTTGCTCACGCGCTGGTTGCGGAGCCAGTCGAGCCTGATGTTGAGGCAGCGCGGCTGGTCTATCATCGCGCGCTGTCGAGAGTCTTCAAGACCATCATCGAGCAGGGCATTGCCAGCGGTGAATTCCCTGCCCAGGACGCTGCCGCTTCCGCAGACTGCATTGTTGGCTGTCTGTTCGAAGGACTAGTAACACCGCTGTCCAATGATGTTAGTGCTGATGTGGCGCAGATAAATACTCATGCATCAGCCATTATCACCTTCTGCCTGAGAGGAGTTTCCGGCTCTCAAGCTCCGTACAGCGTACCGACTCAGTAGCCTCCGAGCAGCAGATCCCCCGTAGCAAAAAAACGTCCATCAGCATTGCTGATGGACGTTGCCAGTACAACTATCCCTCGATGGGGTGGTCCAGGAAGATTCTAGTGGTCCCTCTCAGCCCAAACTATTGAGACGGGTCCGTACAGGTAAAGCTGCTTTCGATGTTCGGGTCGCCGGTACCGTTGTACTTCGGAAACTGCGGATACCTGCACAGGGGACGTGTGATCCGAGCAGTACCGGCGGGGGCGTAAAACGTTTGCGCAACGATCTTGTTTGTCGAAGGCGGAGTCCCTTTCTCGAGCCACTCAAACATCGGACCAACGAGGTCTGCGTTGTCAGCCCCATTGCCCAATGCGCAGTGATTGACACCAGGGGCCGTGTAGAACTCCATGAACTGGTCTGCGGCAGCTTGCCCACCAGCCGCAGCCACGACCGCGTTGTAGTAGTTGATGGTGTTGTTCGGCGTGATTAACCAATCTGCCATCCCATGCCACAGCAGTAGCTTTCCTCCCTTGGCCCTGAACTGGCTCAGGTCCGGATTGACAGCGTCGATGAGGGAGGACAGTTCATCGAGACGCGTCGTGTACTGTGCCGGACCAAGTTGCAGCGGATCAACCGTTGCATCACGAGCCACCATGTACTTGATGAAGCCATCCATCAAGCCCTTGGCTATGGCATTTCCCCAAACTGGCGTGCCGAAGCTCCCATCCTCGCCTCCTCCAAATGGGAAGCCGGGCCACGTATAGCGTCCGGATGCAACGTTCGTGGGCTCATAGAGTGACTTGGCCGAGGCGATCTGCGTGTCGGTCAGGCAGGCATCGGTTTCGGCTCCCGTACATCGGAGTTCAGCGATATCAAACTGACAGGAATCCGGCTTCCCGATGATGTTGTCCTTGAGGCCATCAAGGCTGTCACATTTGTTTAAGACCGCCTTGGCAATGGTCTTGATCTTGGCGGTGCTAAGCGCGGCGCCGGGTTGCGCAAGCTGCTTAAAGCTCTTCTGGTAGTACAGGAACTGGGGAATGTAGGCGTTGGCGGGCGCTCTCGCGATGATGCCGTCAAAGAGTGTGGGATTGCGCTGTGCCTGGAGGAGTGCCTGCCTGCCGCCGCCCGAACAGCCTTCATAGACCGATTTCGAACTCGCGACCTTTTGCTCACCATAGAAGTAGGTCATGGCAGCACGTGCTGGTCCAATGACGCGCGGTACGGAAAGGAAGGCGTAGTCATTCAACATGTCCTGATCCAGCGCGAACTCAGCATCGATTCCCCCGATCGACGTGGCGTTTCCTGCAGCGGTGTGTCCATGGTTGCTCGCGATTGTTACGTAGCCACGCTCCTTAAGATTGGGACTGATGTCAACGCGTGGGTCGGGTGGGATCAGTCCATCAAAGCCGCCGCCCCCGGAGAAGACTTGGCGCTCGTTCCAGACCGTCGGGAGATTCATCTCAAAACTCAGATCCTTGGGCATGTGTCCAACGACGACACATCGCTGCGGGAGCGCTCCGGAAGCCTGGACAAAAGTTGACTTAGTTATCGTCGCCTCGCCGAACTGCATATTCAGCATCGCCTGGCATTTGCTTTCCGCGCTGGCGGTCGGGGTCGTAGTCTGAGGGGGCGGCGTCGGACTGGAGGTCGAGTCTGATGAATCGCTGCCACCGCATGCTGCCAGGGAGCTGGCAATCGCGAGCGCCGACATCGTGCCGAAAAATACGGCCGCGCGGCGCCCACCTCTGTACTGAGGTACCTGTTGTCTCTGCATTTTGTGTCTCCATCGTTGGCTCTCGCTGGAATGTTATGAAGCTATTCATGGATGGCAGCGATGAGCTGCTGTACCTTTCAAATATCCAGCTACGCACAACTCTAGGAGTCTGGCTGCATGGGGAATGTCCTGTGCGAGACATTCGCGCGGGTAAGAGGCCTCAGCGCATGGCGAAGCGGTTCGGTCCAGAGACATCCCGGCTCGGGGCGCGACATCGGCCACATGCGTGCCTAAGAAAAATGCCCGCCGCTACCCTGGCGGCGGGCAAAAGGAGTCTGGAGGCCCGGAAAGAAGAGTTGTGGCCAGGTTACGAGCCGGAAAGCTCCGTAATAGCTTCGCGGCTCCCGGCGAGCTCTCGCAACCGGAACTTCTGGATTTTCCCAGTGCCTGTCTTCGGGAGTGCCCCGTAAACGACGCGGACAGGGCACTTATAGTGAGCAAGCCTCTCGCGACAGAACGCAATGATGTCGGCTTCCGGCGGGGCGGCGACATCGGGCTTCAGCTCAATGAACGCGCAGGGTGATTCGCCCCACTTCGCGTCGGGCTGGGCTACCACGGCCGCGATCAAGACTGCAGGATGACGGTGGAGTACATCCTCAACCTCCACGGACGAGATGTTTTCACCGCCAGAGATAATGACGTCCTTCGATCGGTCCGTGATCTGGATGTAGCCATCGGGATGCATCACAGCCACATCACCGGTGTGAAACCAGCCGCCGGAAAACGCACTCGCGGTCGCGTCCGGATTCTTCAGGTACCCCTTCATCACAACGTTGCCCTTTAGCAGAAGCTCGCCTTGCGTCTTTCCGTCCCAGGGAACCGGCTCGCATGTCGCCGGGTCCGCCACGCGCAACCCCTCCAAGACTGCGGATCGATTGCCCTGGCGCGCCATCAGCCGTGCCCTTTCGTCCATAGGCTGATCGTGCCAGTCCGGATTCACGAAAGAACTGACGGGGGTACCTGAAGCCTCAGTAATGCCGTAGACATGTTCGACTTCAAATCCCATCTCAAGAACAGACTTCAAGACGGCCGCCGGCGGCGGTGAACCTGCGGTTCGCACACGGACAGTATGGGAGAAGGATCGACGCTCAGCAGCCGTGGCCGTTGCGAGCGAAGCAAGCACGATGGGCGCAGCGCAGAAATGATCGACACCGTGCTGGTCGATTGCGGCAAAAATATTTGCGGCCGTTACCTTCCGTAAGCACACATGCGTGCCGGCGGCTGCCGTGATCGACCAGGCAAAGCACCAGCCATTTGCATGAAACAAAGGCAGCGTCCACAGATACACCGGCCTGCGCGGCATACCCCAGTCCGTCAGTTGCAACAAGCTCATCAGGTAGGCGCCCCTGTGGCTGGGAACGACGCCCTTGGGATCCGACGTAGTGCCGGAGGTGTAGTTCAGGGCGATAGCATCCCATTCGTCCGTGGGCCAAACGCCGGCGAAATCCGCGTCGCCTTCCGCCAGGAACGTTTCGTATTCCATTGCTCCAATCAACTCACCGCCGATCGCCTCAACGTCGGCGATGTCGATTACGAGAGGCTTGCTGTCAAGCTGCTCCAGGGCTTTCGCCGCCAGGGCGGAGAATTCTCGATCAACAAAGAGGACCTTCGATTCCCCGTGATGCAGGATAAAGCGAACGCCTTCGGCGTCCAGGCGGCAATTGATGGCATTGAGCACTGCGCCGCTCAACGGGACACCATGATGTGCCTCGACCATGGCCGGCGTGTTCGGGGCGAGGATCGACACCGTGTCCCCTTTCTTGATCCCCCGCTTCACTAGCGCGCTGGCCAGGCGGCGGCAACGCTCCCTCGTTTGGCTCCATGACTGCCTTAGCGTCCCATGGACGATGGCGGTGCGGTCGGGATACTGGTCCGCACACCGGTCAAGAAACTGCAAGGGGGTCAGTGGAAGGTAGTTTGCAGGGGTGCGGTCAAGGCCGTGTTCGTAAATATTTCCGCTCATCATCTGTCTCCGTGTCGGGTCATAGGTGCTCGGTCCTGATGGGTGACCCTTCCTCAAGCCGTTCAGCAAATTAACTGTAGCTTGGGCCGACGATTGTCATTCGCAAGACATTTCAGATTCCTCAGCCAACGGTTTGAGGATGGATTGCAGCGATTGTCGGCTACATGACATTGACCTCTTCCGACGATCGCTACTCTGCAATCCAGCGGACACCAGGCCCGCATGATGAGACAGCGAGGTAGGAGATGGAACGAGCAGGACCGCCACCGGACGAGTTGGCATCGCTTCGATCGGCCGTTGAATGGGCGATCGCAACAAGACGTAGCGTCAGAGCTTATCTGCCGCGTCCGGTACCCGACGCAATCGTCCAAGCCATTCTTGACGTGGCTCGCTACGCGGCAACCGGCGTGAACATCCAGCCGTGGAAGGTACATGTGGTAACCGGTCCCGCCAAGGACCGTGTATGCGCCGCCATCAGGAAAGTCGATAACGATCCGACGTTATCCAGAATGCACTCTGATGAATGGAGCTATTACCCGGATGAGTGGGTGTCGCCATACATCGACCGGCGTCGCGCGCTTGGCTGGAAGCTCTACGGTCTCCTTGGCATCGAGAAAGGAGACAAGCGAAGAATGCACGAACAGCACGGACGGAACTATCAGTTCTTCGACGCGCCGGTCGGGCTGTTCTTCACCATGGATCGCGTCATGGAGCGCGGCAGCCTGCTGGACTACGGCATGTTCCTCCAGAACATCATGGTCATGGCCCGCACCTATGGGCTCAGTACCTGCCCTCAGGCGGCATTCATGAAATACCACAAGATCATAGAACGCGAGCTGCATCTGAAGCCTGAGGAGATGTTCGTCGTAGGCATGAGTCTTGGCTTCGCAGATGAATCGCGCATCGAGAACTCTCTCGTCTCGGAACGGGAGCCGTCGTCATCTTTCGCCGTTTTTCACAGCACCTGAACTGCACAACAGACGGGCGATAGCCCCATAGATCCATCATGAAACGGAGGAGACCATGAATAACCAAGTTGACGTACAAGAGATCGCGCAAAGCGCCAGATTTTCACGATTCCACGCAGTGATCCTGTTTTGGTGCGTGCTGATCCTTGTTCTTGACGGCTACGACCTGGCCGTCGTGGGTGCCGCATTGCCCTCGATCATGAAACAGATGGGGGTCGACGCAGCGAAGGCTGGCTTCATGGCCAGTTCCGCGTTGTTTGGCATGATGTTCGGCGCGATCTACCTGGGTACGCTCGCCGACAAGATCGGCCGCCCTGTGTCGATCTGCGTATGCGTGGCGCTATTCAGCATATTCACCGCCGCAGCAGGTCTCACGCATGATCCTGTGACCTTCAGCATCACCCGCTTCCTTGCAGGACTGGGTATTGGTGGTGTCTTGCCCATCGTGACGGCACAAATGGGTGAGTTTGCGCCAAGAAGCCTCCGCGCCCGGCTGGTGACCATCGTCTTTGCCGGGTATTCGATCGGCGGGATTCTCGTCGCTCTGACGGGTAAGCAGTTGATCGAAGCCTACGGCTGGCAATCCGTGTTCTTCGTCGCCGGAACGCCGATTTTGCTTATCCCCTTCATCCTGTGGACCATGCCGGATTCACTCGCGTTCCTGGTCCAGAAACAGCGTGCCGACAAGCTCGTCAAGGTACTGAAAAAGATCGCCCCCGAGGTGCAGGTGAGCGTCCGGGACAATTTTGTGATGCCGAAGGACGCGCTGATTACCAGCGCTCCTGTAGCCCGGTTGTTCCAGGAAGGTCGAGGTGCCAGTACCTTCATGATCTGGATTGCATTCTTTATGGGCCTGTTCATGGTGTACTCCCTCAGCTCCTGGCTCACGAAGCTGATGGCCATGGCGGGCTACAGCCTGGGTTCTGCGCTCACCTTCGTGTTGGTATTCAACATCGGCGCGGTCGTGGGAGCAATCGGCGGCGGATGGCTGGGCGACAAGTGGAACATCAAGTACGTCCTCGTCGCTTTCTACGCAGTCGGTGCGGTGTCGCTGGCTCTCATGGGCTATACGAAATCGACGGAGCTTCTGTTCATCGTCGTCTTCCTCGTCGGCGCCTCCACCCTTGGCACTCAACTGCTTGCCTACGCTTACGCCAGTGAGTTCTACCCCGCTGCCATCCGCTCTACCGGAGTGGGCTTTGCTTCCGGAATCGGACGTCTCGGTGCGATTGTCGCGCCGGTTCTGATCGGAACGTTGGTTGCAATGCAACTGCCGCTCGAACAGAACTTCCTTGCGATCGCCTTCGCAGGTGTACTCGGAACCATCGCAGTCATGATGGTCGACCATCGTCTTTGCGCAGCCAATCATCAGGAAGCGCGCGCGCATGCTGCGGTTCCCGCCCGCACAGAATTGAACTAAACACAGCGTCTTAAATAATGCAGCATAGTCGTCGTAGTACCTCGTTTGGTCTCTTCCATTGCTGGAAGCAGGCGTCGACTGCCGAGAGAACTTCTACGAGGGTGGCGAAGTACCGGTTATGTAACCCCAGGCGCCGTGTCAGTTTCCATACGCGTTCGATAGGCGCCAGTTGCGGGCTGTATGGTGGCAGGAACAACAACGTCATGTGCCGCCTGTATTTGTGCAGTAACGGTTTGAGCAGGACGGCATGGTGGTACTTTGCGTTGTCCAGGACCACGACGATGCGCTTGCCGCGACGTCGATGGCGGAGTAGTTGGCGAAGAAAGGATGCAAACGTTTCTGCGTTGAAGACAGGGCATACCTGCCAGACGAAGCGACCCGTGCTCAGACTGACGGCGCCAAAACATGCCACCGACTTTCGCGTCGGCGCATGCATCAACACCGGATCGCGGATCTCCGGGGCCACCCACATGCGACAGCGCGATCCGTGTTGCTGGAAATGGCATTCGTCCAGGCTCCATAACTCAATGTCGTCGCGCTTTGACAGTCGCCGCAGTTTTTTTTACCGCCGCAACGCGAACGGGATCAGACTGGGCGACCTGCGGGCGCGGCTTGCGCAGCCGGAAACCCATCTGGCGAAACAGCCTCTGGCACTGCCGCACGCCCAGTTTGATGCCATAGCGCTGACGCAAGTGCTCCGATAGAACGGGCCCATCCCACAGGCCCGCTTCAAATCCGAAGTCGCGTGGTGTCTTGCGCAGATCCGCCTCGATGCGACGCCATTGCGAGTCATTCAACGCACGCGGGCGACCGGGCCGTTCACCTTCCCGCAATCCGTCGAAACCGCCCCGCTCGAAACGTCGGACCCATCGCTGAACTGTCGTGGCCGCTTGACCGAACATCTGCCCCACTTCAGTGCACGAGTAACCGCTGCTGACCAGCAGCACCCCGTGCAGGCGGTGGTCATACCGCGACTCCTCGCTTCGCTCGATCTCCTGTCGAATCGCCAACTGCATTATCTGTGCGTCTGCAATCTCGAGTCTGCGCATGGCTGCCTCTCCATTAGAGTAACCACGCAATCATACATGCTGCAATACTTATGTCGTCATGTTTAGTAACCATTGGACATCAACCGATGCAGATCGAAAGCAACGTATTCGTAGTCACTGGTGGAGGATCGGGTCTCGGTGCGGCCACGGCCAGGATGCTCGCTCACCAGGGTGCGAAGGTAGTGATCGTTGACCGCGATGCGGCCGCAGGTACTGCCGTCGCTTCCGAGACGGGTTGGATCTTTGTCCGAGCCGACGTCACGAGCGAAGAAGACGCAAAGGAGGTATTTGCTGCAGCCACAGCGTTAGGTACGCTTCGCGGCCTGGTCAATTGCGCCGGCGTAGCACCAGCCGGAAAGGTCGTTGGTAAGCAGGGTGCCCATTCCATGGAATCCTTTCTGCGTACGGTGAACATCAACCTGGGCGGAACTTTCAACATGGTTCGTCTTGCTGCCGAAATCATGCAGCAGCAAGACCCTGATTGCACTGGTGAACGCGGCGTGATTGTGAACACTGCATCCGTCGCAGCCTTTGACGGCCAGGTCGGGCAGGCGGCATATGCGGCATCGAAGGGAGCGGTTGCGTCCATGACGCTACCGTTGTCTCGCGAGTTGGCGAGGTCAGGTATCCGTGTCATGACGATCGCTCCCGGAATTATGGAAACCCCGATGCTGCTAACCATGCCATCGGAAGTACAGGATGCGCTGGGTCGATCCGTTCCTTTCCCTCCTCGCCTTGGTAGGGCGACAGAATTTGCCAGTCTCGTCGAGCATGTGATTGGCAACGGTTACCTGAATGGGGAGGTCATTCGGCTCGATGGAGCAATACGAATGGCTGCGAAGTGATTGTCCAGGAGATCACGTATGAGCACTAACGATCCGATCGTCGTTCTGTCGGCGGCACGCACACCAATCGGCGGGTTTCAGGGGGAATTGTCGAGCCTCACAGTTCCGGAGCTAGGCGGCTTCGCCATTCGTGCTGCCGTGGAGAGGGCTAACGTAGATCCTGCGGACATTCAGGAGTTACTAATGGGGTGCGTATTGCCTGCCGGCGTCGGTCAGGCACCCGCGCGACAAGCCTGCTTCCAGGCGGGACTTCCTCAGTCGGTGGCGTGCACGACCATCAGCAAGGTCTGCGGGTCAGGCATGAAGTCAGTGATGCTTGCGCACGATTTGTTGTCCGGGCCCGGACACGATCTGATCGTCGCCGGCGGGATGGAGTCCATGACCAACGCACCGTACCTGCTTCCCAAGGCACGAAAGGGTTACAGGCTCGGTCATGGCTCATTGCTGGACCATATGTTCTTCGATGGCTTGGAAGATCACTACGGTGCGGACACATGCGGTCGCCTGATGGGAACATTTGCCGAAGATTGCGCTGAGAGCTATCAGTTCTCACGCGAGGCGCAAGACGAATGGGCCATCTCGTCAACGCTTCGTGCGCAGGCCGCGATCAAGCGCGGTGACTTCGCTTGGGAAACCACGCCGGTCGTCATAGCTAGTCGCTCAGGATCGAAAACGGTCCTGCATGATGAGCAGCCGCTGAAAGCTGACGTGGACAAGATTCGGACCTTGAAGCCAGCGTTCCGAAGCAATGGGACTGTGACAGCGGCAAACTCGAGCTCTATCTCGGACGGTGCTGCGGCGCTCGTGCTGGCGCGGGAGTCCGTAGCCCGCAGACTTGGCGTAGAACCTCTCGCGCGCATGATGGGTCATGCCACCCACGCGCAGACCCCCGCGACCTTTACGAGTGCGCCGGTAGGGGCGATCAGCAAGCTTCTGGACAAGGTCGGATGGCGAGCATCAGACGTCGATCTTTGGGAGGTCAACGAAGCCTTCGCGGTGGTTGCCATGGTGGCAGTACACAATCTGGGGCTGGATCCAGAGAAGGTCAATGTCCATGGCGGCGCATGCGCGCTTGGACATCCCATCGGAGCATCTGGCGCGCGAATTCTGGTGACGCTCTTGGGCGCGTTGCGAAAGGCTGGAAGGAGACGCGGTGTCGCTAGTCTCTGCATCGGAGGCGGAGAAGCAACTGCGACGGCGATTGAATTGCTGTGACGAAGGCGCCAGCCTCAATCCGCGGCTCGGCCGCATATAAGTTGCGCGGAGCGGTAGGGTGGTGTGGTCACCGTCATGCTGACCCTATGAGGGCCGGCGCATTGCCGGCGCCACGATAACAGCCTCTTCAGTACCTTGGAGCCAGATGAAAAGGGCGGCAACAGACACACCAACCTACTGCCGCCGCGCCACATCTCGACTCTACTGGGAACGTACCATTGCCAGCCGCTACCTGGTCGTCTCTTCCCGACCCTCCTCGGTCGTTCGGCAAACGATGTGCTCAATGTCTGATAAGCGGCTAGTTGCGGTCATCGATCCGGAAGCCAGCCAAATTCAGCTCAGTCGAGTTTGATATTCGACGCCTTGATCAGGGTGCTGAACCTTGCCTTCTCTTGCCTGATGTATGCGATGAAGTCTGCCGGCTGGGACGCCGTGGCGGTAAATCCATATTCGCCCAGCACCTTGGCCGCTCGCTCCGAAGCCAATGCCTTCGCGACTTCTTTCTGGATGCGTTGGGTCAGTTCGGCAGGCATGTTCGCCGGTCCCCACAACCCATACCAGGAAACCATTTCGAAGCCATTCAACCCAGACTCCGCGACCGTCGGAACGTCCGGCAAGGCGGAAATGCGCTTCGCACTGGTGACGGCGAGCGGCTTCAGCTTTCCGCTCTTCACATGCGGCAACGTCGATGGCAAGGCATCCACCATGGCATTGATGTGTCCACCCATCACTTCAGTCAGCGCCGGGGCAGTGCCCTTGTAAGGGATGATCTCGAACTGCAGCTTGCCTTCGTGCTTGATTGCTTCTTCGGCAAGGTGGCTGGCCGAGCCGACTGCCGAGGTGCCAAAGGTGTACTTGCCGGGCTCCGTCCTGATGGCGGCCATGAATTCCTTCAGGTCCTTTGCAGGAACACCGGGATGGGCCGTGACCAGCATCGGGACGCTTCCCAGCTGCGTGATCGCGGTGAAGTCCTTTTCTATGTCATAGGTCTTCGTACTCATGAGCATCGGTGTGGCCACGAAGGTCGATGCCTGCACGAGCAGGGTATATCCGTCTGGCGCAGAGGTCGCCACAAGCTTGCTGCCGAGCGTTCCGCTGGCACCAGGCCGGTTATCGACAATGAATTGCTGGCCGAGATTTTCGCTCAGGCGCTGCGCGACAACCCGTGCGACAGCGTCTACCGTTCCGCCGGCGGGATACGGCACTACGATTCTTACCGGCTTGTTGGGGAAGGTCTGTCCGAGCGCTAGTGGGGCGGCAAGAGCAAAGCTCATGGCCAGTAACGTTCTCAAGATGCATCTCATTGTCGTCTCCTGATTTTGACTTGCATGTTAGATGCTCCGCCTCAACTGGCGGGCGCGCGAAGAATTGACTCTTTCTCCGCTGCGTTGGTGAATTCCTGTCGATACACAGCGATAGCGCCAGCTCAGAAAATATGCTTGACACCAAGCATTGCCCCAAACTGGTTTCCACCGGGTGTCGGCGCGCTGGTTCCAACGGCGCTGCCACTGCTGACCGACAAGGCCAGTTGGCCGCGGTTGTCAATAAAGCCAGTCGTGACATAGGCCGAGGTCCGCCTGGAGAAGGCGTAGGTACCGCGCAGGGCGCCGAGCCATGCCTTATTGGCGCTATGGTTAAATCCCAGGTAATAGAGTTGCCCGGCAAGGTTGAAAGCGGGCGTAATATCGTAGGCCAGGCCGGCATAGTAAAGCTGGCTATGGGACGTGGTGCTGCCCTCATTATTCCTGAAGGTGCCGCCGATACCCATCTTCGCCTTGGACAGCTGCATGTAAGCGCCAAAGTGCAGGCGGTCGTCCTTGAGGCTGCTGCTCACCAGTCCGCCTGCCGCGCCCGCGCCGCCGCGCAAGGAGTCATACGCGGTCGCCAGGCCCCACCAGCTGGTGTCATAGCGCAGCATCACAGACCATTCGCGGCATGTCTTGCTGTCAGCGGGATTTTCTCCCGGGCAGTTGGTTCCCGCCGGGTTTTGGCCTGCATTGACCGTGTCCCGCCCCAGACTGTAGGTGGCTCCGACGGTCAGGCCACCGAAAGTCCCTTTGTAGGCGATCGAATTGTCGGCGCGGGCATTGGGGCGGTAGCTGTCCAGAGCGTTGGCGCCGTAGATGTTTGGCCCGAGGATATCCGAATCCAGTGTCGACCAGAAGGTCATCGTCCACTGCCGGCCGAAGGAGAGCTGTCCCCAGCGATTGCTCAGCCCGACAAAGGCCTGCCGACCAAACAATCTGCCACCCTGGTTCGATGATCCGGAATCCGTCGCGAAGCCCGATTCCAGTACGAAGACGGACTTAAGGCCGCCTCCCAGGTCCTCCGTGCCCCGCATCCCCCAGCGCGAAGGCACGGTTGCCGTCAGGTTTGGCATGCGCACGACGCTGTCATTGCCAGCGCCAATATGATTGACATACTCGACGCCGGTGTCGATGACGCCGTATAGCGTCACGGATTGCGCCGACGCGAACAGCGGCGTGGCACATAGCACGCCCGCGCACCATTTCCCCGTACCCTTCATGGGTGTCTCCTTGTTGTTCTACGTTGTTACAGCGGGCGGAGGACAGGCGAGCAGATGCTTCGCTGCCAGCCCCGTAACGGAGGGACGGAGGCCAGGCTCGGCCCGGCCTCCCGGCACAGCCTGCTGGCTGCGCTTGCCGAGGCTCAGCCGGCGAGGCCGGCGGCGCGGATCGCATTGGCAATATCGATTTCGGCGCCAGGCTCCAGCGGCAGCAGCGGCGAGCGCACGGTAGCGTGCTCCAGGATGCCGCGCGCCACCAACGCATGCTTGAGCGCCACCGTGCCTTCCATGTGCGAGCCGCGGTGGTACACGTTCTTGGTGACCGGGAGCAGCTGGTCATGCAGTGCGCGGGCGCGCGGATAGTCCTTCGCCTTGCCGGCCTTGATCAGTTCAATCAGCAGCTCGGGCGCGATATTGCCGTAGCCCACCAGCGCACCGTCGACGTCGAACATGGTATGCAGCAGGTACTCGTCGTGGCAGGTCAGGATCTGCAGGTCCGGGTTCTCGCGGCGGATCACGGGGATCTCGGTATCCCAGCGGCGCATATTGCGTACACCGTTTTTCATCGCGAAGACGCCCGGCTGCGCCGCGATCTCGAGCTGGGTTTCCAGGTTGTAGGTAGCCTTGGTGGCATCCGGGTACTGGAACAGGATCAGCGGCAGGCCGCTTTCCTCGTAGATGGCGCGATAGCGGTCCTGCGGCGCGCCCTTCTGGTAGCCGAAGCGCAGCCAGCCGTGCGACGGATAGACGAGGCCGGCCGAGGCACCAGCCTTGATGGCGCGCTTGGCTTCGGCAGCGGCCACCTGGGTGCCTTCCAGCGTGATACCGGCAATCACCGGCAGCTTGCCGTCCACCGACTTCACGAAGCTTTCGATCACGGCCATTTGCTCTTCCTGAGACAGGAAGGTGCCTTCGCCAGCGTGGCCGAGGACGACCAGGCCCTTGACGCCGTCGAACCCGCCCAGCCAGGAACCGAGTCGCTGGATAGCCGCGTGGTCAACCGCGCCGTCGCGCGTAAAAGGGGTAACGGGAGCCGGCACAAGACCGCGCAGATCGATATCTTTCATATCACTTCCTGTATGGGTGAGGAGTTCATCGGGAGGCAGGGCGCCACCCCGGCGAGCCCGCCGCCGCCTGCGTTTTTTCGGGGCGGCGACGTGCATGCGAGGCAGTCTAGAACTCTGCCCGCCATACCGGAACTGACGGATCGGCTATTTCAGATATACTGATCACACATAGCCAGCAACCGAAGTCAGCGATGAACTACTCCGCGTGGAAGCTGTTTTTGGCAGCTGCAGATCTGGGTAGCCTGAGCAAGGTGGCGCAGTCCTGCGGCACGAGCCAGCCGCATATCAGCCGTCAGCTCAGCGAACTGGAACAAGAGTGCGGTGGGCGCCTGTTCCAGCGGACGGGCCGCGGCGTCGTGCTGACAGAGTTCGGCGAGCGCATAGCACCCAAGGTCAGGGCCTGGGTGGCCGGCACCGACCAGCTTGTCAACGACATCCACTCCACTTCGGGCAAGCCGATCGGCATGGTGCGCATAGGCATCCTTCCTTCGACTGCACACCCGCTGGTCAGCACGCTCTATTACCGCCTGAAGGAGCGCTACCCGCTCGTCCAGCTCAGTGTGCGAGAGGGGCAGGGTGCGCAACTTGAGAACTGGCTGGAAGCCGGCCATGTCGACCTGGCGATCTTGTTCCGGCACAGTCCGGTGCCCAAACATGGCGACGTGTATCTGGTCGAAACCGCCACCTATCTGGTTGGCGCCGCCGGCGACAGCGTGACCTCCAACCCCACCGTACCGTTTTCCGCGCTCCACAACCTGCCGCTGGTGATGTTCTGCCGGCCCAACAGCTGGCGCGACAGGCTGGACCAGATGGCACTGGAGCACGGCATCACGCTGAACGTAGCGGTGGAGGCCGACTCGCTAAGCCTGCAGACCCATATCGTTGCCGACGGAGGCATGTACGCGCTGCTGGGGCCGTATGCCATCTCGAACGCGGGCCGGGACTGCCGCCTGCAGGCATCGAAGATCATCAATCCGCAGGTCAACCGCCATATTGCGCTGGCCATGTCGCGCCATGGGGAACTCACGCTGGCGTGCCGCACCGTGATGCAACTCGTTCGAGAGATTGCGCAATTTGGAGGACCCGAGTCGACGGGGCGTGGCATCGAGGTCTCAACTTGAGAATCGCTGTAACGCGTGGGCGCTGCGCGGACTATCTTCAGGCGGCAGCGTTGGCCGCAGACTGGGTCTTTCGCACCGCGGCCAGCGTGTGGCGGATGCCCTCGACGTAGGGCGTCTTGCGGATCGGCCCGATCAGCCGTTGCAGCGCCGAGTCGTCCAGGATCAGCGGGTCCGTCATCAGGTAATTCATCTCGACCACTTCGCGCATCAACGGGTTGAACAGGCCCAGCAGGCGCAGCATCGTCTTGCCGGCGACGCGCAGCTTCAGCTCGCGCCCGGTCTGGCGTTCCATTTCCAGGACAAGGTCGTGTTGCGTCGTGACGCCGGCCCCCGCAAGGTGCCAGATCTTGCCGAAGGCTGCCGGCGTGTCGATCAGCCGGGCGACTACCGGTCCCACGTCGGGCACATAGATGAACTCATGCGGCCGGTCGATCGGCCCGATCAGGTCAGCCGTGCCCCCATTCACCGCCGCCTGCGCGGCGCGGTGCAGCAGGCTGGCTTCCACGCCAGGGCCGTAGAAGTCAGGCAGCCGCAGCACCGTTGCATGGATCTGCCCGCTGGCATCGGCCTGCATCAGCAGGTCTTCCTGCGCCTTGCGCATGCGGCCCTTGAACGTGTGTGGCTCGCGTGGATGGTCTTCGCGAACCGGGTTGCCGGTCTGTACCCGACCATAGGGGTAGACGGTGCCGATCAGGATGAAGTTCTTGACGCCAACGGCCATGGCGGCATCCAGGGTCTTGCGCATCAGCTCGGGGTGTAGCTGGAACTGCCAGTAGTCAACGCCGACCATGTAGATCAGGGTCTCGATACCGCTGGCAGCGGCCTGCACCGAGGCAGGCGAGTCCGGATTCCAGGCAACGATTTCGGCGAGCGGGTCGCCCCCGAATGCCTTGCGCAGGCGTTGCTCGTTGCGGCCGACCACGCGATACGGCTGCCCCTTGCTGCGCAATGCGGCGGCCACGCTGTGACCAATCGCGCCGGCTGCGCCGAAGAGAGCGACTCTGGGCATGGGGATTTCTCCTTTTGAATTGGCACTGGTGTTGCGTATGACCTCAGTTTGCAAACGCGGGGGGCAAAAGGAAATTCCCTATAGTCGCTTGGTCGCTAAAGAAAAATGTATAGCATGCTCAACAGCGAACCGAATTGGGAGTGGTACCGGACCTTTCTTCATGTGCTCGAAACCGGCTCGCTGTCCGCCGCAGGGCGTGCGATGGGGTTGACGCAGCCGACCGTCGGCCGCCACATCGACAGCCTTGAGACCGCCCTGGAGTTGAAGCTCTTCACCCGCTCATTCGACGGCTTTGCGCCGACCGACGCTGCGCACGAGCTGAGGCCCTATGCCGCCGGCATTGCCGCGACGGCAGCGGCAATGCGGCGGGTTGCCAGCAGCCACGGCTCGGGCGTGCGCGGCACGGTGCGGTTGTCGGCGAGCGAAGTCATCGGCGTCGAAGTGCTGCCGCCGATACTCGCGGCACTGCGCAATACGCATCCGGAGCTGGATATCGAGTTGGTCCTGTCGAATAAGGTGGACGACCTGCTGCGTCGCGAGGCGGATATTGCGGTGCGCATGTTCCGGCCGGAGCAGGAAGCGCTGGTGGCCCAGCGTGTGGGCGGGATCGAACTGGGCCTGCATGCCCATGAAAGCTATCTGGCTATCCATGGCGCGCCGAACTCGCTGGAGGACCTGTCCGGCTTTGCGCTCGTCGGCTTCGATCAGGAGAACGCATTTATCCGCCGTCTGCTGGAACAGTTCCCAACCTTCTCGCGGGACCGCCTGGCTTTTCGCGCCGACAGCGATCTGGCGCAACTCGGTGCCATACGGGCAGGGTTCGGCATCGGCGTATGCCAGACGGCGCTGGCGGCGCGGGACAAGCAACTGGTCCGGGTCCTGCATAATCAGTTCTCCGTGACGATGGGTACCTGGATAGCCATGCACGAGGATCTGCGCGGGAATGCCCGATGTGCGGTGACGTTTGCCGCGCTGGCTGCGGGCTTGCGTACCTACGTGCAGGGTTCCTGACTCGAGGTTTGCAGCAGTCCCAGTCCCCCGCAAGCGCCAACGCAGACACGTGCCTTACCGCTCGTGTCGCCGTGCCAACGACATGGAGATGCGGAAGTGGAAACTTCTGCACGCTCGTCGTGTCGCTACATAGTCGCGCAACCCCAATGAAACGAGACGCCCCATGAACATTGCAGACCTCCTCGATCACCCTTGGTTCGGCACATGGACAGCGGCTGTGATCGCTGTCATCGCCGCGCTGATCGCGCATCGCCTTGGAGGTCTGCTGCTGTTGCGCATCACCCGGCACGCGCCGGTGCTGCATGCCATCGTGATCAAGGCGCGTGCGCCATCGAAGGCGGTCTTGCCCCTGCTGGCGTTGCAAGCGGTCTGGCAGGCCACGCCAGACGACCTGCGCTGGGTCGGCAGCGTGCGGCATCTAAACGGCTTGTTGATGATCGTCGCCACCACGTGGCTTGCGGCGCGCATCATCGCGGGGTTTGCGCAGGGGGTATTGGACCGGCATCCGGTGGATGTGGAGGACAACGTGGGGGCGCGGCGCATCCACACCCAGACCCGCGTGCTCTCGCGCATTGCGATGACGCTGGTGGTGGTGATGGGTGCGGCAATGCTGTTGATGACCTTTCCAGGTGCCCGGCAGGTCGGCGCCAGCTTGCTGGCCTCGGCGGGCGTGGTCGGCCTGATCGCCGGCTTTGCGGCCAAGCCAGTGTTCAGCAACATGATCGCCGGACTGCAACTCGCCTTGACCCAGCCGATCCGGCTCGATGACGTACTCATCGTCGAAGGGGAGTGGGGCCGCGTGGAGGAGATTACCGGCACCTACGTCGTGCTCCGGATATGGGACGAGCGTCGTCTCATCATCCCGCTGCAGTATTTCATTGAGAAGCCGTTTCAGAACTGGACCCGCAACAACGCGCAGCTGATGGGATCCGTGTTCTTCCACGTGGACTATGGCATGCCACTGGCACCGCTGCGCAAGGAGCTGGAGCGCATCGTACATGCAGCGCCTGAGTGGGACCGGCGGTTCTTCAATCTGGTGGTCACCGACGCCACGGAGCGGACCATGCAGATACGCGTGCTGTGCACCGCGGCTTCGTCTGGCCTGGCGTGGGACCTGCGTTGCGTGGTGCGCGAAGGGTTGATCGACTTCATGCAGCGCGAGTTCCCGCAGTTCCTGCCGCGGCTGCGAATCGAAGGCGATGGCCCTGCGCAACATGGCGGCGCACGCCATCTGCATGGCGCGGCTGCGCGTTCCCGTGATGACGTGGATGGCATTGCCGAAGCTGAGCGAAGCGCAGCGCTGTGACAGTGCGAACGTGACTGCACAGGTCATCCGCCATTGACCTGCGGATTCGATAAATCCATCCAAACAAACAATTTATCAGCACAATTCAAGTCTTCTATAGTCGAGTCGCATCCCGCATTTCCGACGGGAACCATCTTTATAACGACGAGACGAGGAGACACCGATGGACGCACGTGCACTCGGGCGGCACGCGACGGCGCTCGCCCTTGGCGGCGCCACGGCCATCTTGCTGCTGGCCGCATGCGGCGGCAGCGACGGCGCTGGGGGCGGAGGCTCAGGGGGTGGCAGCACGCCGCCGCAGACGCGCACGCCCGCACTGACACTGAAGATCACCGGCACGCAGGACTTCGCCGGCAGCTACGGCAGCGTGGGCCAATATGAGCAGGTGACGGGCACCATCACCGGCGAGGTCGACCCCAAGGATCCCAAGAACGCGATCATCCAGGACCTGGCGCTGGCGACGGTCAATACCAATGGCATGGTCGAGTACACGGCCGATTTCGTCATGCTCAAGCCCAAGGACATGGGCAAGGCCGGCGGCGTGCTGCGCTACGACGCGCCGAACCGTGGCAACATCCTGACCATGCCGAACCCGGGCACGACACCCAGCGATTCGGTCTACTTTGAACGCGGCTACGTGTTCCTCTATTCGGCCTGGCAGGGCGATGTGCCGAAGTCGAACCCGGCGCGCCTGACCGTCACCGTCCCGGTGGCAAAGAATGCCGACGGCACTTCCATCACGGGCCCGTATCGCGCCGAGCTGGTGCCGACCACGGCAACCGCGTCGATGTCGCTGCCCGGCGGTGTGTTCAATGGCTCGATGGTGCCGTACGCGCCGGCCAGCCTCGACAACACCCAGCCTGGCTACTCGCTGACCCGGCGCATCAACGAGACCGACGCCCGCATTGCGATTCCTGCCAGCGACTGGAAATTCGCCAGGTGCGATGGCGCCAACCCGTTCCCCGGCACCGCCGATCCGGCCAGTATCTGCCTGCGCGGCGGATTCGATCCGCAGTATCTCTATGAACTGGTCTACGTGGCGAAGGACCCGAAGGTGATGGGTGTCGGCCTGGCCGCGCTGCGCGATGTCGTCAGCTTCTTCCGCAACAAGGCCGTCGACAGCGCCGGGATGCCAAATCCGATCGCCGGCCGCATCCAGCATGCCATCGGCCAGGGCACGTCGCAGTCAGGCAATGCGATGAAGACGTTCCTGCATCTCGGCTTCAACCAGGCGCTCGACGGTTCGAAGGTGTTCGACGGCATCTACGCCCACGTGGCCGCGCGCCAGACCAATATCAACACGCGTTTTGCCGTGCCGGGCGGCGGTGGCGGGCTGCGCACCGACCATACTGCGTTCGGGCAGACTGCGCCGCGCGGGCTGGACAAGGACTATGTCGACGATGTCGCCGGCACGACCGGCGGCGTGATGAAGCGCTGTGCGGCCACCAGCACGTGCCCGAAGTTCTTCCTCGGCCTGTCCGGCACCGAGTTCTGGCAGCTGCAGGGTTCGCCGGTACTGACCGACGCCAATGGCTTCACCGACCTGAAGCAGCCCGACAACGCCCGCATCTACTACTACGCAGGCGCCCAGCACGGCGGCCCGGGCGGCACGGCCAGCATCAACTATGTGCCGACCCGCAACGTCTATCCTGCCGGCACCGTCATTCATTTCAACGATACCTTCCGCGCGCTGTTCCTCGATCTCGAGGAGTGGGTGGTCCGCGACACGCCGCCGCCCCCTAGCCAGGTGCCGGCATTGGCCGACGGCACGCTGGTCCGGCCTGCGGCGCTGACGGTGCCGGTCATGAAGGGACTGACGTGGCCGGTGTCCGGCGTGCAGACCGCGATTCCGGACTTCCAGTACCTGGGCCGTTACAACGGGTATTCGCTGCTGGATTTCGGCCCGCAGTACCGGCGCGAGGATGAATCGGGCATCGCGTCGATCCTGCCGCCCGCCTATCTGAACCGCGACTACGCGATCCTGGTGCCGCAGCTTGATGCCTCCACTGGCATTCCGCGTGCCGGCATCCGCAGCGTGGAAGCGCGCGCGCCGATCGGCACCAGCCTGGAGTTCAACTACGTGGCCACGCCGGGGATCGTCGACCTGTCCAACCTGACAGGCTCGTTCATCCCGTTCCACAAGACCGAGGCGGCGCGCCAGGCCGCAGGGGACAGCCGGCCGTCATTGGAGTCGCTCTATACGAATCAGGCGGGATACGTCGCCGCGGTGACGGCAGCGGCCAACGATCTGGTGGCGCAGCGTTTGCTGCTGCAGCGCGACGCCGACGCGATCATCGCGCGCGCTGTGGCGAACCCTGTGCTTCCGTGACATAGGGCGTGACATAGGACGCTGCTTGCCCGCAACGCCAGCAGCGGGCTCCCCTCTCCCGCATGCGGGAGAGGGGTGGGGGAGAGGGCAGGCGCCTGCCGCAGCCACGGAGCCGCCGAATACCGACGGCCCCCCTTGCTTCGACTCAAGGCACCGCTGTCTCCAGCGCAACCCCATCACGCCCCGGATCCGCACCGCCGTCGAGCTCTCCGTCCGCCAACCGGATCGCATGGACCCAGGCGATCGTGTAGTTGTACGGATTGCGGATCACCTCGTAGCCTTGCGCTTGCAGCTCCTTGGTGAGATAGCGCGGAATCCGGTTGCACACGTCGATGGCATTGCTGGTCGAGGAGAAGCGCGGCGCCGACACGGCCGGCTGCATCGCCATGCCGAAATCCACCACGTTCAGAATGGCCTGCAGCACACCCATGGCAATCTGGGTACCCCCAGGGGCCCCGAGAACCATCTCCGGCTTGTTGTCCCGGAATACGATCGACGGGCATGACGAGGTGAAGCGCCGCTTGCCGGGGGCAATGCTGCCCGCGCGGCCCGGGCGCGGGTCGAACACACCCATGCAGCCGTTGTGCAGGAATCCGAGTCCCGGCGTGATGACGCCCGATGGCATCGCCAGCGAGTGGGTCAGCGAAATGCAGTTGCCGTCGCCGTCTACCACAGACAGGTGCGTGGTGTCGCGCGGCACCACATGGCCGGGATTGACGCGGGGAATGTCGATCTTGTCGCCGGCACGGATGCGTTCGGCAAGCTCGCGCGCATAGCCCTTGTCGAGCAGGCGGGCGAGCGGTACCTCGACGAATGCCGGATCGCCGACGTGGAGGTCCTTGTCGCGCGTCGCGCCCTTCATGGCCTCGCAGACGATGCGCAAGTATTCGGGGGTGTTGTGGCCGATCTCCGCCAGGTCGAACTGCTCGAGGATGTTCAGCATCTCGATCAGCATCACGCCGCCGCCCGGCGGCTGGTTGGTGGTGATCGTACGGTCGCGATAAGTGCCGGTCAGCGGCGCCGTCCGTTCGACGCGGTATGCCGCCAGGTCCTCGCGCGACAGCAGGGCATCGTTCGCCTCCATGTCGGCGATGATGCGGCTGGCGATATCGTGCAGATAGCTTCCGCCGCTTCGGGCTGCGGACAGACGACCATGCCTTTTTTCATTGCTACCTCGGGATCAAGTGTTGTGACAATGCTGGGTGCGCAAGCGGCAGCCGGCAGGGCGACCGCGCGCTCCTTCGGTTCAGTTTGCCCGCAGGTTCAGGTCGCCGATGGCATTCTTCCACTTGACCGTGTCGCGCACCGTCAGCTCACTGAGCTTGCCGACGGGACCCGGCATCGGCGTGACCCGCAAGCATCGCTGCCGTCGGAGGCATGCCGCAGTTCATGGAGGAGGGACTATGGGCGGCGGTCCGGCGAGACAGCAGGGGAGTTGGGGATAGCGGGTGAGGCCGACGGGCGTGCGGCTTCCTCCTCTGGGGATGGGTTGCCTTGATCCCCCGCAGGCTTCCTGCCGGTCACCATAGCCAGGATCAGGTTTTCCTCGTGCAGCCGGCTCATGAGAATCGCGGCGCCAATGTGGACGCACACCAGCGCCAGCAGCACGTATGCAAGGATGCCATGGACGTCCTTGGGCAAGTCTTCGCCCCAGAACATATCCAGCCGCGATATCCAGCCTGTTGCGGCAATTGAGAGGATGAGGGTCCACAGTGCCAGCATCATCAGCGCGCCCAGTGGATTGTGGCCAAGGTGGCGGGGCGGATGCCCGGCAACAGCGGCTTTGACGTACGCGACAACGTCTGCGCGGCCGGGAAGCCATTCGCGGAAATTCCCTGCGCCGTTGCCCACCATTCCCCAGGTCATGCGGACCAGCACCAGGCACGCGGCCGCGTAGCCAAGATTGCGGTGCAGCGGCCCGCCGGAATCCTCGTACAGGTCCCAGAGCACCAGTACCGCCACACCCCAGTGCGTGATACGGACGATGGGATCCCAGACCAGAATGGACGGGCGCGGCAGCTTCATGGCGCGGCGACAGGAAGGTGCGACGTTATTTCTCCACTTCCGCCTTTACCACGTCCAGTGTCTTGGTATCGAAGTAGATCTCCGCCTTCTTCCCCTCCTTGGTCGTGCCGTAGATCTCGTAGCAGTTCCCATCTACCTTGAACTTCTTGATGTTGTAGCCCTGCGCTTCGATCTTGGCGCGGGCGTCGCTTTCCTTCATCCATTCGCTCTTGGGATGCGCGGGACATTTTGCGCTGGCCAGCGCGGAACCGGACACAAGGATCATTGCCATCAGCGCGCCAATTCTAAGCATGGGAGGTCTCCAGGATCGTGGGGAGGATTCAGCATAGTGCACGCGAAAATGATTCGCAATCAGCGGCAGCACCAATGGCCTGGCAGGAAACGCGTCTGGCCGGGTGGAAATCAGGGCAGGAGCAAAAACCGCTTCATCATCGCCGTCAGCTTGGTTTCGATCAGATCCCCGTCGAAGCGCAACGGCCCCGGGTCGGTCAGCAGGGTCAGGGTAAGCGTGCCCACCACCATTTGCATGACGATCCGGACTTCCGACTCTGAACCGTCCTGGCCTTCAGCCTTCATCTTCAGCGCGAGGGCCGGCGCGACCACGCTCTGGATGTTGCGATTCAGCCGGCGCATCGGGTTGGCATCCGGGTCGAGCGCGCCGAAGTGGCGCAGCACGGCCTTGAACATGCCCTGGTTCCGTCGGCACATGTTGACGTAGTACCGGACGATGAGGGCGGCGAACTCCGATGCCGTGCCTTGCGCCCAGGCCTCGTCGTCCCGGATGGTCTTGTCCGCCTCGGCCTCCATTTCCACAAAGGCGGCCTCGAGGACCGACGCAATGAAGGCGTCCTTGTCCTTGAAGCGGCCATAGAACGCTCCGGTAGAGGTGCCTGCGGTGCGGATGACATCGCTGATCAGGACGAGGTCGAAATTCGCGTGCTGCTGGATCAGGTCCCGTCCGGCACGGATCATCTTGGCAAGGGTTTCCTCACTGCGTAGCTGGCGAGGAGGGCGCAGCGCCGGCGCCGTTTCGGCAGCCTGGCTGGCGGTGTGCACGGCGTGGGTAGCGCGCCTCTTGTGATCTTCTTGGCGCTTTAGGGTGGCGGCCATGGAAACGGCAATCCTGATTCTGGGTCAGGTCAGCATTATGCAGCACCGGCGCCACCTCGCCCGGAAGCCGCATCCGCTGGCGCTTCACGGCTGGTCGCGCGCCTACCTCGATTTCTGCCGTAGGGGAAACCCCGCATTGAAGCGGGTTCGTCGTCTTCCAATAATAGAATCAGAGTTCTGATTCTTAAAAAGCAGCGGGCGCGCCACGCCGCCCAGCCAATAAAACCAAGCGGAGACACCATGAAAATCACTGCTGCAGTGACACGGGCGCCGTGCGCGCCGTTCGTCCTCGAAGAGGTCGAACTAGACCCTCCGGGGGCAGGGGAAATCCTGGTCAGGATCATCGGCGCCGGGCTTTGCCATACCGATCTTGTCGCTGCCGAAGGCTTGCTTCCCGTCGCCATGCCGGCCGTGTTCGGGCACGAAGGCGCAGGCGTTGTCGAGATGGTCGGCGCCGGCGTAACCAAGGTGAAGCCCGGGGACAACGTGGCCATCACGTTCTCCTCCTGTGGCCATTGTCCGCAGTGCGACCGCCATGCGCCGGCCTATTGCCATGCGATGGCAGCGTTGAATTTCGTCGGCCAGCGTGGCGATGGCTCCAAATCGATGCGCGACCGCAATGGTGAGATCTCCGGAAACTTCTTCGGCCAGTCCTCATTTGCGACGCATGCCGTGACGACCGAACGCAACGTGGTGAAGGTGCCGGACGGCGTTCCGCTCGAGATTGCCGGCACCCTTGGCTGCGGCATCCAGACCGGCGCGGGCGCGGTCATGCGCTCGATGGCATGTCATGAAGGCGCATCGCTGGTGGTGCTGGGCGCAGGCGCGGTCGGGCTCAGTGCCGTGATGGGTGCCGTGCTGCAGAAATGCGGGACGATCATCGTGGTCGAGCCCGACGCCAGCCGGCGCGACCTGGCCTTGTCGCTCGGCGCCACGCATGCGATCGATCCGGCCCAGAGCGCCGACCTGGCTGCCGCGGTCCGCGCCATTGCGCCCCATGGGGTCGACTTTGCGCTGGATACCAGCGGCATCCCCGCGGTCATCGCAGCGGTGCCGAAGCTGCTGGCGCCGCGCGGCACCTTCGGCTTTGTCGGCGTGCCGCCCGCCCATGCGACGAGCCTGGGCCTGCCGGGCACGCTGCGCGAGGTCATGCGCGGCGGCTTCACCTATCGCGGGATCATCGAAGGCGACAGCGATCCCGATGTGTTCATCCCGCAGTTGATGTCACTGTACCTGGAGGGACGCTTCCCCTTCGACAGGCTGGTCAAGACCTATCCCCTTGCCGACATCAACCGTGCCGTCGCGGAGCAAAAGCAGGGGCTGTGTGTCAAGCCCGTGCTGCTGCCCTGAGCCCCAACCCCACAAATCCATTGTTCGATACCATGAACCACACCGATTTCGATCTTCCCGGCGACGTTGCGCAAGTCCTGGTCGATCCCAGCGCCTATGCCGATCCCGCCCGGCTGCACGCGGCCTATACGTGGGCGCGCGAGAACAATCCGCTGGGGCGCGCCGTCAATGACGGTTTCGATCCGTTCTGGGTCGTGACCAAGCATGCCGACGTGACCGCCATTTCCCGCGACCACAATCTCTTCCACAACGGGGACTATTCCGTAGTCTGCCGGCCCAAGGCCTCGATCGACCATGTGATCGCGACCACCGGCCGCCCGAACATCGTCAAGGCGCTGGTCCACGTGGATGGCGACGAGCACAAGGGCCTGCGTGCGCTGACGCAGTCGTGGTTCATGCCTAACAGCATCCTGAAGCTGGATGAGCGCATCCGCGGGCTGGCGCGGCAGATCGTTGACAAGCTGCAGCAAAGCGATGGCAACACCATCGATTTCGCCAAGGACATTGCCCTGCATTATCCGCTGCACGTGATCATGGACATCCTCGGCGTGCCGCCTGAGGACGAGCCCCGGATGCTGCTGCTGACCCAGGAGCTTTTTGGTAGCGAGGATCCTGAACTCAAACGCGCCAAACAGGAAAAGAGCGCGGATGACGGCGCCATGGCAAAGAACCTGATGGCGGTGGTGGCGGACTTCCGGGACTATTTCGAGAAAGTCACCGCCGAGAAGCGGGTCAATCCGCGCAATGACGTGGCTACGCTGCTCGCCAACGCCGTCGTCAATGGCGAGCCGATCAGCGAGGTCAGCCGGCTGGGGTATTACGTCATCATTGCCACGGCAGGCCACGACACCACATCGTCCTCGTCCGCGGTCGCGATGTGGGCGCTGAGCCAGTATCCGGAACTGCTGCCCCGGCTCCAGGCCGACCCGTCGCTGATCCCGCAGTTCATTGACGAAGCAGTGCGCATCGCCTCGCCGGTCCGGCATTTCATGCGGACCGCGACGGCAGACACCGAAATCCGCGGACGCACGATTCGCAAGGGCGACTGGCTGATGCTGTGCTACGGCTCGGCCAATCGGGATGAAGAGGTCTTCGACCAGCCCTTTGACTTCAACATCGACCGCAAGCCCAACCGCCACCTGGCGTTCGGCTTCGGCGCCCATGTCTGCCTGGGCCAGCACCTGGCCAAGATGGAAATGCGCATCCTGTTCGAGGAAATGATTCCGCGCCTGCAACGCGTGGAAGCGGCGGGCGAGATGGAGATGATCGCCTCCTGCTTCGTTGGCGGACCCAAGCATCTTCCCGTTCGCTGCGTCATGCAGTAACCGTTTCATCGCAGTTTGCAGCAAGGTATTGCGCCATGAATCCTCAAGACACTTTCTTCGTTCGCATTGCGCAACGCAACCAGGAAACCGACGACATCATCGGCCTGGAACTGCGCGACCCGAATGGTGGCAACCTGCCGCCGTTCGAGGCCGGCGCGCATATCGATGTCCACGTCGCTCCCGGTGTCGTCCGGCAGTATTCGCTTTGCAATGCGCCGTCCGAACGCCACCGTTACCTGATCGGCGTGCTTCGGGATCCCGCCTCGCGCGGCGGTTCGGTCGCCATCCATGAGCGGCTGGAGGCGGGCGCTGTCATCGAGATCAGCGCGCCCCGGAACCATTTTCCGCTGAAGGCGGGCACCCGCGGCATCCTGATCGCAGGCGGGATCGGCGTCACGCCGATGCTATGCATGGCCGAGGCCTTGCATGCGTCGGGAACCGGCTTCGCCCTGCATTACTGTGCGCGCAGCGAGGACAGGGCAGCGTTCCGCAGCCGTATCGAGCAATCCCCGTACAGGCAGCAAGTCGCCTTCCACTACGACGATCAGGGCGATGCGCAGAAGCTGGATCCCGTCATGCTGTTCGCCCAGGCGGGAAGCGATGACGAGATCTACGTCTGCGGCCCCTCCGGTTTTATTGAATGGGTTTGCCGCGCGGCCGAGCAAGCAGGAATCCCGAAGCAGCGGGTGCGATATGAGTACTTCAGTGCCAGGCCGGTCGATACCTCGCATGACAGCACCTTCGACGTCAGGATCGCCAGCACCGGCCAGGTCTTCCATATTCCCGCGGACCGCTCGATCACTTCGGTGCTGCTCGAAGCCGGCGTCGACATCTACACCTCGTGCGAGGAGGGCACGTGCGGGACGTGCGTGACGCACCTGCTGGAGGGCGAGGCCGATCATCGGGACGTCTTCCTGACCGATGAAGAACACGCTTGCGGCAACCAGTTCACGCCCTGTTGCTCGCGCGCGAAATCCTCGTTGCTCGTCCTCGATCTTTGAAGTGCCAATCCGCCACCCGGCGACGCAAGTCCGGCTTCGGACAGCCGCGCGTCGTCGGTATGGCCCCGTCTAAATCCGTTTGGTTAAAAGAGGTCCCAATCATCATGGGTGACACCGCTGGATTCAGCATGACCATCGATGGCAAGGCCGCGCCCACGCTGGCCGGCTTTGATGTACTCAACCCCGCAACGGAACGCGTCATTGCCGCAGCACCCGACGCGACCCCGGCGCAGTTGGATGAGGCCGTTGCCAGCGCGCGCCGCGCCGCGCCTGGCTGGGCTGGCTTGCCGCTGCAGGCGCGCCAGCAATATGTCGTCAGGATCGGCGAGACCATCACCGCCAACCTGGAGGAACTGGCGCAACTGTTGACGCGGGAGCAGGGCAAGCCCCTTGCCCAGGCGCGGCAGGAGGTGCAAAAAGCGGCGTTCTGGTGCACCGAGATGGCCAGGCTCGAACTCCCGGTGGAGACGGTCAGCGAGTCTGCCACCGAGCAGGTCCGTGTCCTGCGCGTGCCGCTGGGCGTCGTTGGCGGCATCGTGCCCTGGAACTTCCCGCTGGCGCTGGCGATGTGGAAGGTGGCGCCGGCCTTGCTTGCCGGCAATACGATGGTGCTCAAGCCATCGCCATTCACGCCGCTGACGACGTTGCAGCTGGGCGAACTGCTGCGCGATGTCCTGCCGGCTGGCGTGCTCAATGTCATCAGTGGCGGCGATGCCCTCGGGCCGTTGATGTCGGCCCACCCGGGCATCGACAAGCTGAGCTTTACGGGCTCGACCCAGACCGGCCGCGCAGTGATGGCCTCAGCGGCGGTCAACCTGAAACGGCTGACGCTGGAGCTGGGTGGCAATGACGCCGCCATTGTCCTGCCCGATGCCGATGTCGAGGCCATCGCGCCTGCGATCTTCTGGGGCGCGTTTGCCAACAACGCGCAGTACTGCCTGGCGATCAAGCGGCTGTATATCCATGAGGATGTCTACGACCGGCTGGCGCAGGCGTTGGCCCGGCTGGCGCAGGAGACGCGCGTTGGTCCGGGTGACATGGAGGGCGTCCAGCTTGGCCCGGTGCAGAACCGCCGCCAGTTCGAGCGGCTCAAGGCGCTGCTGGAGGACACGCGCAGCGCCGGCTATCGCATCCTCGCCGGCGGCGAAGTGACGGACGGAAGCGGCTATTTCTTCCCAGTCACGCTGGTGGACAACCCGCCGGACAGCGCACGCGTGGTCCGCGAAGAACCATTCGGCCCGATCCTCCCCTTGCTGAAGTTCCGCGACGTGGACGATGCCATCGCGCGCGCGAATGACAGCGAATACGGATTGGGCGGTTCGGTCTGGGGCCGCGACGCGGAGGCCGCGATGCGAGTCGCGTTGCGGCTCAACACCGGTACCGTCTGGGTCAACCAGATTCACACCCTTGGGCCCCACAAGCCCATGGCCGGCCACAAGCAATCGGGCGTCGGCATCGAGAACGGCGTCGAAGGGCTGCTGGAATACACGGTGCCCCGGACGGTTTCGCTGAAGCGATCGCAATAAGAGAAGACTTGCAGAACGACAACATGACGCAGTCTCCAACCTCTGGCGCATCGCTATCGCGTGCGCCCGCCCCCGTCCGTCGCTCCCCGTTCTGGCCGCCGGGCCTGCCTGCCGAGGCCAGCATACCCCGCACCAGTCTGGTCTATAACATCGAGGTAGCGGCGCACCGCTACCCGGACAAGACCGCGATCCAGTACTTCGGCAGCGCGATCTCCTATGCCGCGCTGCTCGGGCAGATCGAGCGCATGGCCGGCTACCTGCAGCGCAAATGCGGCGTCGCGCCCGGCGACCGCGTGCTGCTGTACAGCCAGAACTGCCCGCAGTTCATCATCGCCTACTACGCCATCTTGCGGGCAGAGGCCGTGGTGGTGCCGGCCAACCCGATGTGGCTGACCGCCGAGCTGGAGCATGTGGCCGCCGACAGCGGCGCGCGCGTGGCCTTTGCCGCGGCCGAGCTCTACGAGCGGCTGGCGCCGCTGCATGGCGACGCGCTGCCGCACGTGGTCGTCCACGACTACGCCGACATGCTGCCCGGCGAGGCGAAATCAAATGGCGGCCCGGCAGTGCCGGCCTGGCTGCGCGCACGCACCCCACTCGCGGGGCAGGTACCGGCCGGCGGTACCCTGGTGCGCTGGCAGGACGCGGATGCGGCCGGCTTGATGCCGCTGCCCCACGCAGCCGGGTACGACACGCTGTGCATGCTGGCCTACACCTCCGGCACGACGGGCCATCCCAAGGGCTGCATGCATACCCACGGCACGCTGATGAGCGCCGCCGTAGGCTCGCAGATCTGGCGCGGCAACACGCCCGATGCGGTGTTCCTGTCGGTAGCGCCGATGTTCCACCTGCTGGGCATGCAGAACGGCATTCACGCGCCGCTCTACCTGGGCGCCACCATCGTATTGCTGCCGAGATGGGACCGCGTGCTGGCAGCCGACCTGATCGAGCGCTACAGGGTCTCGAACTGGGGCGCGGCGCCGGCCATGCTGGTGGATTTCTTTTCCCAGCCGGACATCCTTGAGCGCGACCTCTCCTGCCTTGCCTTCCTGGGCGGCGGTGGCGCGGCCATGCCCGATGCGGTGGCCAATATGCTGCAGGAGCGCTTCGGCCTGGGCTATATCGAGGCCTATGGCATGACCGAGACCGCCGCATTCCTGCTGTCCAACCCGCGCCACCGGCCCAAGCGCGAGTGTCTCGGCATCGCTACCTTCGGGGTCGATGCACGCGTGATCGACCCGCAGAGCCGCGTGGAGCTGCCGCCGGGCGAGTTGGGCGAAATCATCGCCAGCGGCGCTCAGGTGATGCGCGGTTACTGGCGCAATCCCGAGGCCGATGCCGAGAGCTTTATCGAGCTCGACGGCAAACGCTTCCTGCGCACGGGCGACCTTGGCTTCGTCGACAATGACGGCTATTTCTTCATGCGCGACCGCCTCAAGCGCATGATCAACGCGTCCGGCTTCAAGATCTGGCCGGCCGAGGTGGAGAACCTGCTCTACGGCCATCCGGCCATCCATGAGGCCTGCGTGATCGCCGCCCGCGACGAGCGGCGCGGCGAAACCGTGAAGGCTGTCATCGTCCTCAAGCCGGGCATGCAGGGGCGCGCGGAGGCCGGCGCCGAACAGATCATCCAGTGGTGCCGCGAGCGTCTGGCCGCCTACAAGGTCCCCCGCGTGGTCGAGTTCGTCCAGGCGCTGCCGAAGTCGGCCACCGGAAAGATCCAGTGGCGCGCACTGCAGGAAGCGCAGAGCGATGCGCCGCGGCAAGGTACTTGATTGGGGGCATTCGCTCAGGCGACCGCCGCCACGATGACAACCTCGATCAGCTTCTCGGGAGACGCCAGCGTAGCGCCCACCGTCGCGCGCGGCGGGGTATGGCCCGGGGCCACCCACGCATCCCAGACTTCGTTCATTGCGGCAACTTGCGACATGTCCGTGAGGAAAATCTGGCAAGACAGGATGCGCGCTTTGTCAGAGCCATGCCCGGCCAGCAGCGCATCCACCGACGCAAGCACCTGACGGGTCTGGCCATCCATGTCTTGCGAGACATCACCTGGCACTTGCCCGGCGAGGTACAGCACGCCCTGATGCACAGCAGCCTGAGACAAGCGCTTTCCTACATGACTACGTTGAATTTCAGGCATATCAATTTCTCGGTGTGGTGGTTGAAGATCTAGCGCTCCGGACCTGCTTGCGAAGCCTGGTATTTGATGGCGGATATGACCCCGATGCGCCGGAACGGCTCGGGGGGCGCTGCTGGTATGTCGGGTACATGCCGACGGACGATTCACGGGATGACATAGACGGTTCAGTTCGGTCCTCGTCGGTGCTGAGTGCGCGATACTCCCGCTATCTGGTTGACCTGAATCGTCCGGCCTCGGGAGAGAGCCTGTACCCGGGCCAGACGACCACGGGCCTGTTCCCGACCGAGACCTTCCGCGGCGAAGCGCTGTACCGGAACGGCAAGGGTCCCGATCAAGCCTCCGCGGCTGAACGCCTGGAGACCTTTTGGCGCCGCTACCATGCAAGGATTGAAAGTGAACTGGCGCGCCTGAAGGCAGAGTTTGGTTCGGTGCTCTTGTGGGAGGGGCACTCCATCGCCAGCGAGCTTCCCCGACTGTTCGACGGCAAGTTGCCCGACCTCAATCTCGGTACGGACTCTGGCAAGAGTTGCGCGCAGGATGTCCTGCAGGCGGTCACTGCCACGCTATCCGACCAGCCGTACAGCTGGGTCGCGAATGGGCGGTTCAAGGGAGGCTATATCACTCGCCACTACGGTAACCCAGAGGGTGGGATTCACGCGATCCAGCTTGAGATGTGCCAGTCTACATACATGAATGAGGCGGCGCCGTTCGACTCTTCAGTTTGGCGAGTAGGGCGGCGACGTCCGGCACGATGACGCCCGGCTTGCGCGCGGCAGGCTCTTCGACGCGAAGCGTCTTCAGGCGCGGACTCGGATCGACGTTCAGTGCTGCGGCGGTCAGGACATCCAGCGGCTTCTTCTTTGCCTTCATGATGTTCGGCAGCGTGACATAGCGCGGTTCATTCAGGCGAAGGTCGGTCGTGACGATGGCCGGCAGCTTCAGCGAAATCACCTCCTGGCCGCCGTCGACCTCGCGGGTCACCGTGGCCCAGCCCTCGCTGACCTCGATATGGCTGGCAAAGGTGGCCTGGGGCCAGTCGAGCAGCGCGGCCAGCAACTGGCCGGTCTGGCCGGCATCGTCATCGATCGCCTGCTTGCCAAGGATGACGAGGTCGGGCTGCTCCTTGTCGACGACGGCCTTGAGCAGCTTCGCAACGGCCAGCGGTTGCAACTCGGCGTCCGTGTCGACCAGCACAGCGCGGTCTGCGCCGATGGCCAGTGCCGTCCGCAGCGTCTCCTGGCTTTGCGTCGTCCCGCACGAGACGGCGACGACTTCGGAGGCGATCCCGGCTTCCTTCATGCGGGTAGCTGCCTCGACGGCGATTTCGTCAAACGGGTTGATCGACATTTTGACGTTGCCGATGTCGACACCGGTCTGGTCGGACTTGACGCGGACCTTGACGTTGTAGTCCACGACTCGTTTGACTGCTGCGATCACTTTCATTGGATATTCCTCAAGCAAAGTTCTTTCGTGGTGCGCTGTTCTCGATCGGCTCGATCAACGCCACAACTGGTGGGTGGTTCCCGATGGGGTTGCCGGCATCGCGTATGACTCGCATCGGTTCCTCGACCGAAGGGATGGCGAGGAACTGCCTCGGCGGAATGGTGATGGCGGTGCCGGTGTTCCCACAAACGACGCATCTGGAATGCCCGGCGAGAATCACCGCGGCTGAGCCCGGTGGCAGTGCCACCTCGGTGTTGAGAAGCTGGGCGCTCGGCACATACTTGTCGGACCGCGCCATGAGGTTCAGCGCCACCACCGGGGCGTCGATCAGCGAGGCGGTCCAATCGATCGAACCGTCATAGATGGCCGGCACGAGGTACTCAAGCGGAACCACCCGCTCTGCACCCCGCAGCACCACACCCTTTCCTTCAACGATCAGCGACAGCCGGGTCATGCCGTCGAAGCGCGAGTACGGCCCGTTCGCTTCGACGTTGGCCAGGCTGACGCGCCATTCACTGTCGCGCTCAGCCAGCAACCGGGTGACACCGCCGCCGTTCTTCCATTGTTGGGCGGGCACCAGGCTCAGCCATTTCACTTCAAGCTGGCTCATTCTCTGCACGGATCAGGAAACTGCGCCGAGTCCGTATTTGCCCGTCAGCAGCTCGCCCGTTTCGAAACGCTCGATCGAATACGGCTTCAGCGAGACGTCCGTCGGCAACCCGAGCGCCTCCTGGGCGAGCACGCGGCCGACGGTCGGGGACAGCTTGAATCCGTGGCCGGAGAAACCGTAGCCGACCACAAGGCCTTCAATACCAGGCAGCTTGCCAAGGACGGGATTCCAGTCAGGGGTCACATCGTAGACGCCGGTCCACGACGAAGCGATGCCGGCCGTCTCGTAGTTCGGGAAGCGTTCCGCGACCTGCGCGCCGACTTCCACGATGTAGTCCATCGGGATGTCGCCTTGCTCGACCTCGGTGGTCTGCAGTTTCTCGCCCACGATGCCTTCGCTGACAAGCATCTGGCTGCCGCCATAGCTGCGGCAGTAGAGCATGCCAGGCGACCCGAGATCCTTGAAGACCGGCATCGAGTACGTGTACTTCGCTTCGTTGCATTCCAGCGCCAGCACGGCATGGCGTTCCGGCACCACGGGCAGCGAGCGGCCGGTCCAGCCGGCGAGTTCCGGCGTCCAGATGTTCTGGGTGCTGATGACCATCGGGGTCGAGAAGTCGCCGATCGAAGTCGAGACGCCGACAACCTTGCCGTTCTCGATCAGGACCTGATGGACCTCGGCGTTCTCGCGGATGGTGACGCCGCCGCGGCGCGCGGCACGGGCGAAGCTGGTGGCCACCAGGTAGGCGTCCGCGAAGCCGGCTTCGGGCTCATAGCCGATCAGGGCGGCGTCTTCGAACTGGGCGATGGGCAGCAGCTCTTTCGCCTGCTTGCGGTCCAGCAACTCGAGAGGAATGCCCTGGTCCTGCTGCTGCTTCAGCGAGGCGCGCAGCGGTTCGAGCTTGTCGCCTTCCGGGGAGACGATCATGTAGCCACACTTCACCAGTCCGCAGGACGCCTCTTCGTCGCCAAGGTACCTGGAGAAATCATTGAACACTGCCCAGGAATGGCGGGCCAGCTCGACGTTCTCCTTGACCGAGTAGTGGGTACGGAGGATGCCGGACGACTGGGACGTCGTTCCCGCGCCGATGTTGCCCCGGTCGAGCACCAGGACGTTCTTCGCGCCGAACCTGGCCAGATGAAACGCTACCGAGCTGCCGATGACACCGGCGCCGATCACCACTACGTCGTATGAATTCACGGATGCACCTTCCATTGAGAGGTTGTTCCGAGAGTGTGGTGCAGCGGGGACTTTGGACTGGCTAATATAAGCGCAGGCGATTCTTAGTAGAACCAGAAGCGAATAATGAGTGCCGGTTTCGGCATGTTTCGTGGGGAAACGCGGGTCTCGGTGACGTGTTGGGCGTTGTCCGGGCGATCGTTACCCACGCGCTTCCGAAGCCCGCAGCGTACTCGAGCGAGGCCACCTAGAATGCTAGAGAGCGTCCGGGTAGCGGGCGAAGGCATCACTGCCGGGAAGGCGCATGAACGGAGTGCAATATGACGACTGAAACCGAGTATGACTCCCTCGCTGCGGAGATTGAGCGCTTCTGGAAAGAGGACCTCGAGTGCAAAGGGCATGTCGAGGTGCGAAGCTTCGATAATCCTGAACTCGTCGTGACGCTGCTCGCGGTGGCCCGGGACAGGAACGGCCGCAGCTGGCTTCGGTGCAAGGACGGCACGAGGCGGTATTCATTGCTATGGCTGCCGGCTCAGTTCTATTTTGCCGGCAGCCGCTCCGACGATGAGCTGATCAGGCCCACGCGTGCGCGGGAGCCGGAACTCCTGGAGTAAAGGAAACTCTCCCGGCCGGCGGCCACAGGGCTGCATGCCAGGATCGGCCTGGCCTACTCCTCGATCTGCAGGCACACGTCTTCGGGCTTGAGTTGCATCGCCGAAGCGATGTCGTGCGAGACCTGCCGCTCGAATACCCGGCGAAGCATGTCATACAAGTCCGCCGGAAGATGGCCGAGTTCATTCTCACGAAATGACAGGTAGAAGGAACGGCTCAGGCCCGCGTAGGGACGTCCATGGCGCGAGAAGGATGACAGCGGTACGACTTTGATCTCCGGCACGTAGTGGCGCGACTGCCATACGCATAACGGCGTGGTAATGGCAAAGCCGAGTCCGGCCGCCACGAGGCTGAGCATCGGGTCGGTTGCATCGAACTCACATGAGCGCTCGATACTTTCGCCGTGCGTCGCCAGGTAGGCGTCTACGTGCTGGCCGATCACGGACCGCGCGCTGTACCGGATGAGCTGGAGGTGCTTGCTCAAGTCCGCCAGTGTCGTGAAGCGGTCGATTTCGAAATCCTTTGGCAGGACGACGAAGTACGGTTCCGTGAACAACTTGCGCTTGCGGACGCCAGGCACCTGGGCCACGTCGCTGGTTGTCACGGCGACGTCGAGCTGACGCGCCTCCAGCTGTGCATCGAGCGCGCGCGTGATGCCGGACCAGAGTCGGATCTGGTGTGAGCTGCCAGACAATGCCTTGATGATGACGGGACCGATGGTTGCCGCAAACGAGTCCACGCAGCCGAGCCGGACCACGACACGCTTTGCCCGCGTAACGTTCCTGACGCTCTCGACCATCTGGTCGGCGCCTTGCAGCAAAACGGTGGCGTGTTCGAATAGCCGCTGGCCTGCCGCCGTTGGCCGGGCAGGCCGCGTTGCCCGATCGAGGAGCATCGTATCGAGCAGCGTCTCGAGGGCCTTGATGCGCTGCGAGATGCCCGCCTGGGAGATACTCAGCCGTTCAGCAGCGTCGGATATCGAGCCCGCCTCGACGACCGCCACCCAGCTGGCGAGGAGGTCCCAGTCCGGGTACCGTTCGGTTGCTCTCTCTCTCATGGTCGGCATCAATGTGATCGCTGACTCTAGCATGGAATGCCGCCCCGGCGACTCCGGCCCCATGGCATGCCCGTACACTTTCCACAACCGGTGGGATACGTCAACGGGAGATCGACAAAGGCATGCGTCTGCTTTGCTGCAGTCGTCCGACCTCGAATCTTGTTCTGGCTCTTTAGGACGCGTTTCAGGATCCCTTGCGCCCAGCCATATGGTGCAGATACGCCAGCAGGTCCTTCAGGTCAGCGTCAGAGAGCGTCTTTTCGTCGATGGCTGACATGCGCGCGTCAGGCCACCAGCGCAGCGCCTGCGGGTCACGGATCAGCCTGGCCAGCTTGTCGTCGCCCAGATACTCCACCGGGCTGTATGGCACATTCAGATCCGGGCCAAGGTGCGAATCGCCGACCCGGTTAAGGGAGTGGCATGAGAAGCAAACGCGCTGGAAAGTCGCGAAGCCGCGCATGACCGGGCCGTCGGCGGGCTGGTCGGAGGCGGGCCGGATGGCCGCAAAGCGTTCCGCAGCCGATGCGTTGATGTCGATGCGCACGATGTTGTAGGTCCAGTGACTCTCGTTGACCACGGAAGCGGCGCGGCCCGACGGTAGTGTCCAGATCAGCCGAAACGGCCCGATGTCCTGGCCCTTGAGCCTGGGCCACGGTCTGGCAGGATTTTCGACCGCCAGCCAGGCGCGCGGCGCGTCGGCGCTGTCCGCCAGCAACAGGCGCATCGGCAGGTGAGAAACATATCCATCGCTGGCCGCGGTCGTCGCCGTTGCGCCAGCCGCGACCGGCATGCCACGCAGTAGCGCGGTCAGTGGGATAGCCTTGAATGTGAGGCGGCGTTTCAGGTTCTCGTCATCTACCGTCACATCGGTCAGGCGACGGTCTTTGAGCAGCGCATCGACCGTCCAACTGCGCTGTTGCGTACCGGCCGAAATGATCAGCGTTGCCGGGTCGGCGGCGCTCGCCGGACCTGCCAGGAACGCCAGTGCGCAGCCAAGAGCGGCAACTGCCTTTGCCATCCAGGCTTTCATGGGGGTCTTTCTCCGGAGCAAGAGGAAGTGGGTGGAAATGCCGCTCGAGCACACAGTGTAGTTCTCCTCTCCGATATCACGGATGCCAGGTCGACGGCTTCTCCATGTGCATCGCAGGCCGTTGGCTGCCCGCCATGGCATAGGAGAGCTTGTTTGCAGCGTCCATAACGGTCTGGGCCAGTTCCAACAAACGCGCTTCGCTCAGCCGGGAGGTCGGTCCCGAAATACACATCGAGCCCAGCAGCCGCCAGTGCAGGCCAAATACCGGTGCTGACACGCTCGAGACTTCGGGCTCGCGCTCGCCAAGCGACAGATGGAAGCCGCGGCGGCGGATCATTTCATAGAGTTCGCCGGGCTCCCCTGAAAACGCCAGTATGACCCGGCCAGGGGAACCGCTATCCAGCGGCAGGGCCGCCCCGATTCTGACGTGATGGCGGATCGCCTGCGGACCTTCCACGCGGACAAGACAGGTTCGCTGTTGCCCCTCACGGACGTAGAACGAAGCACTTTCCCCGGTCCTGATCGTCAGTTCCCGGAGGACCGGCTCCACGACTTCCTGAACGTTGAAGGTTGCCTGGTAGCACGCACCCAGCCATCCGGCTGCTCGCCCCAGGCGCCAGTTCCCATCTTCCTTCTGCACCAGATAGTTGTCTGCCGCCAACGTGCGGGCCAACCGGAGCACGGTGGTTTTGTGGATGCCGGTCCGCCGGCTCAGTTCCGCGAGGGACAGCTGTGGATCATTGACTCCGAACGCCTCGAGCACACGCAGGGCGCGGGTCACCGCTATCACGGTGCCCGCGGCGTCGTCGCCCGTAGTAGTGCCGCCAGGCTCACTATTTTGATTCATAAGACGGAACATGTTGCACTGGATGCAACGCCATTGTATGCCGTGAAACGATCGACAACAATCCGAATCACAACGAAACCAGATTCGGAGACAGTAATGAAGGCAATTTCCCGTCGCTGCATGTTCATCCTCGCCGCAGGACTGGTTGTGGCATCCACCACCACGCATGCAGCTCCGCAGTACCCGACCAAGCCCATCAGAATCATCGTCCCTTTTCCCGCCGGCGGCGGGACCGACATCATCGCGCGAGAAGTGACCAATGCGGTTGCCAAGTCGACGGGATGGGTCTTTGTGGTGGAGAACAAGCCAGGCTCCGGTGGCAACCTGGGGGTGGACGCAGCAGCCAAAGCGCCGGCCGATGGCTACACCATCGTCATGGGGCAAACCAGCAACCTTGCCATCAATCCCTCGCTGTACGAACGGTTGCCTTATGACCCATTGAAGGATCTGGCGCCAATCAGTCTGGTCGCCTCCGCGCCGCTCGTCCTGGTGACGCACGTCAATTCGCCCTACAAGACGATGAAGGACGCGATTCAGGCTGCCAAGGCAAAGCCCGGCGCGATCAATTTCGCATCGCCGGGCAACGGCACGGTAGCGCACCTTGGCGGCGAGCTGCTGCAGGGTACCGCGAAGGTGAAGTTCACCCATGTGCCGTACAAGGGCGCAGCGCAGGCGGTCAACGACCTGATGGGCGGCCAGGTCGATCTCTACATGGCATCCGTGCCAACGTTGCTCGGGCATATCAAGAACAACAGGCTGCGGCCGCTCGCGGTGACGTCTCCGAAGCGTTTGCAAGACCTGCCTCAGGTGCCGACAGTCGCAGAGCTGGGCTATCCCGGCTTTGATACCGCGACCTGGTTCGGCTTCGTCGCGCCTGCCGCGACACCGAAGGACATCGTGGTGCGCCTGAATACCGAGTTCAACAAGGCGCTCAAGTCTCCGGCGCTCGCCACCAAGCTGAATGAACAAGGTGCATCGGTGCTGGCTGGCACGCCTGAGGCGTTCAGTGCGCTGATCAAGCAGGACATCGGACGCTGGGCATCGGTCATCAAGGCCTCCGGCACGAAGCTGGATTGACGCCCTTATCTACCTATCTATTTCATATTGCCTGGAGTCCATCATGACATTGCCTAACATCATCAAATCGTTTGAGCGCGTGCCCGCCGACATCGTGGCGCGTGCCGCCAAGATCCAGCCTGCAATTCTCTCCGATGTCGGCGGACGCCGCGGTGCGCTTCATGGTCGTATCAAGGCGTTGCGGCCCACCATGAAGGTCGCCGGGACAGCTTTCACCGTCGAAGTTCGCCCCGGTGATAACCTGATGATCCATGCCGCACTTGCCCTTGCGCAGCCCGGTGATGTCCTGGTCGTCGACGGCAAAGGGGATCAGACCTCGGCGCTGATGGGAACGATCATGATGCATGCCGCTCGCCAACGCGGCCTGGCCGGCGTCGTCCTCGACGGCGCCGTTCGCGACAGCCTCGAACTGGACGAGATGCAGTTCCCGGTCTTTTCGGTTGGCACGAACCCTAATGGCCCGACCAAGGAAGTTGGCGGCCGCATCGGGCATCCCATTTCCGTAGGTGGCGTCACGGTGAATCCTGGCGATTTCATCTGCGGCGATGCCGATGGATTGGTCGTGGTAGAGCGCGAAAAGATCGAAGCCTTGCTCGATGCCGCGGCAAAGAAGGAAGAGGCGGAAGCCAAGCGCATCGCCCAGATCAAAGAGGGCAATACCACCGCGCCCTGGCTGCTGGCATCGCTGGTGACGGCGGGCGTCCTGAAGCAGGGAGAAACACTGTGACGAACAAGCAAGTCATTATCGTCACGGGTGCCGACCTCGCGCCGGAAGCCCTCGCGCTGCTGGGCGACTATGAGATCGTATTCGCGGGGAAAACGCCTCAGACCGCCGATATTGTGGCACTGGCAAAGGAGCACAACCCGGTCGGCATTATCGTGCGCTACGGCAGCGTAACCGCCGAAGTCATGGACGCAGCACCCGCCTTGAAGGTGATTTCGAAACACGGCACCGGAACCGACACCATTGATAAAGCCGCTGCGCAGGCGCGCGGCATCAAGGTGACCGCAGCGGCCGGGGCAAATGCCGCCGCCGTCGCCGAACATGCGCTGGCGCTGATGCTTGCGTGCGCCAAGGCGGTGGTGCAACTGGATGCGCGCATGCATGCCGGCCACTGGGACAAAGCGACGCACAAGAGCGTGGAACTGAATGGCCTGACCATCGGACTTGTTGGCCTGGGCGCCATCGGCCGACGGTTCGCCAGGATGTGCGACGCAATCGGAATGCGTGTGATCGGCTTCGATCCGTTCGCCACGGATCTGCCGGACTATATTGAAGCTGTCCCGCTGGAGACGATCTGGGAAGCCTCGGATGTCATCTCGCTGCAATGCCCCTTGACGGCGGAGAACAAGGAAATGGTCAATGCCAGCACACTTGCGCGTTGCAAGCGTGGCGTGATCATTATCAACACCGCCCGCGGAGGACTGATTGACGAGACGGCGCTGCTGGAAGCCGTTCGGTCGGGACGCGTGTCGGCGGCCGGCCTGGATAGCTTTGCGCGCGAGCCGATGTCGTCACCCCATATTTTCCAGGGGCAGCCTGGCTTCGTGTTGAGCCCTCATATTGGGGGCGTGACCAGTGCGGCCTACATCAATATGGGTGTAGCGGCGGCGACCAACACCATCGCGGTTCTGGATAAGGTTCGCGAGCAGGCATTCGGACAGCAGTAACCGTATTGGCGCCGACTGGCGGTCCGTCGCGCTCGTTGCCCAACGATGCACGCGCCGTGCCGTATCGAACCCCTTACGCCGTAAAAGAACGCTCGCTGGAATGGAGACAGCATGAAAAGGAAGGAAGGCGGAGCGTGGAAGCTCCGAGGGCTGGCGTTCGCCACCCTTGCCGCCATGTCGATGGTCGCCCAGGCACAAGGCTGGCCTGGCAAGCCCGTCAAGATCATCGTTCCCTACCCACCTGGCGGCGCGGTGGACGCCGTCACCCGAAAAATGGCTCAGCGACTCTCCGAGCAAACCGGCCAGAGCTTCTACGTGGAAAACAAGGCCGGCGCGACGGGAACGATCGGCACGGCCCAGGTCGCCCGCGCGGCGCCGGACGGTTACACGCTGTTGGCTAACGATACGACCTACGCGCTGCTGCCTCACATCTTCAAGACGCTGCCCTTTGATCCTGCGAGAGACCTGCAGCCTATTGCGGCATACGTGTTTGCGCCCATGGGCGTGGTTGTAAAGGCTGGTGGAAAGTACAAGACGCTGGCCGATCTGATTGCTGCGGCGAAGGCTGATGACAAGGTTTCATATGGATCTGGGGGACCCGGCTCTACCCCCCACTTCGCCAGCGAAGCCCTTGGTATCGCCGCGGGAACGCACTTCATGCATGTGCCGTTCAAAGGCGCAGGCGAGGCTACCGTTGCGCTGCTCAGCGGTACCGTCGACTTCCAGATGGCCTCCATTCCGGGCGTCATCGGACAGGTCAAGGGCAACAAGCTGACCGTGCTGGCCGTCAGCGGCACGAAACGCTTGCCTGCGCTGGCGAACGTGCCTACATTCGCCGAGGCTGGCGTCAGTGGTTACGGTGTGACTAATTTCACTGGGTTGTGGGCACCCAAGGGCACGCCCGCTGAGGTGTTGGATCGCATCCAGAAGGAGGTGGCCAAGGCAATGGCGACGCCGGACATGCAAGCCTATGCTGAGAGCATCGGCGCCGAGCCGGGCTATTGGGATGCCGGGACCTTCAGGACCGAAGTGGCCAACAGAACCACATTCTGGGGGAAAGTTGCGCGCGGTACGGGGTTTCAGAAGCAGTAGTGACCGATTGTTTGCCGGAGAGCGGCGGCGGGTGGCCCCCTCCAGGCACCAACTGCTGTCGAGACTATCAACAGGTGTCAGGACATGTTTCTACTGAATCCACCGACCATACGAGAAGCGGAGTCGTTTTCCAGCCTTCCTGCCCGCTATCGCCATCCACGACGAAGCGAATGGTCCAAGGCGAACCAGGGTGGTCGTGAAATCGACTCCTTTCTCGAGGGCCCCGTCGTAGATGACGCAGGCAACCTGTACGTCACCGATATTCCTAATGGGCGGATCTTCAGGATTGACCCGAAAGGCGATTGGGATCTGGTTGCCGAGTGGGACGGCGAGCCCAATGGAATGAAATTCCTGGGTCCTCGGTCTCTGCTTGTCACGGACTACCGCAACGGGCTGATGGAAGTCGACCTGCGCGCCGGTGATGTCCGGCCGTATCTGCCACGCCGCAATACCGAAAGCTTCAAAGGCGTTAACGACCTGACGTTGGATTCGCGGGGGAACGTTTATTTCACCGATCAAGGCCAGACCGGCCTGCATGACCCCACAGGCAGGGTCTATCGGCTGACGCGCGAAGGCCGGCTCGAACTGCTACTTGCCAATGTGCCGAGCCCGAATGGCATCGTGCTGTCGCCAGATGAGCGCTTTTTGTTTGTTGCCGTCACGCGCGGCAACTGCGTCTGGCGAATGCCCCTGCTGGAGGACGGCAGCGTATCCAAGGCTGGGCAGTTCTTCACGTCTTACGGCCCCAGTGGGCCGGACGGGCTCGCAATGGACATCGATGGTCGCCTGCTGGTCGCCAACCCGGGGCTCGCCTACGTATGGGTCATCAATCATCGTGCCGAGCCGGTCGAGGTCATCCGTGGCACGGCTGGTCATTCGTTGACGAACCTGGCGTTTGGCGGGCCGGATCGAAGCACGCTTTACATGACGGATTCAACGGCGGGCGAAATTCTAAAGACTGGCATGTCGGTGCCAGGCGTGAAAGATCATCGGACCTTCGAGCAAATCTGAACGGCCATCGTTGATTAAATAGAATTCCGTTTCCCTACAGTTGCTACGCCAGATCGCCTCCCTGCAGCAATTGCCAAGCGCATTGGCGGCGCAGGCGGGGCCCATCCTCTGGCCGCCTACGCCAACTGCAGCGTCATGATAGCTGTGGGCAGCCCGGGCCCTTCGCTGCCGGCGGATAGAGTCCCGGGGCTGCAAGGCGAGCCGGGCGCCGTGACTCGCCGGATCTGCCAACGCGCCTGGCGCCAACCTGAAGAATCTGCGATGCCTCACGGTCTGGCCGGGCGCTTTTCTTCCAATGCCGCATGGCAGTGATTTGCCCGGTTCGCCATTGAAACACCCTTAAATGGGACAGGGGTGTAGACACTCTGGCGGATGCCGATTCAATGCCCATCGTCCAGCATGGAACATGCGGAGCCAGAGGTTCGCTCCGCTTTTCCGAGCTCTCGGGGCATCCCCCCGGACCCCGGGGGCTTCTTTTTTAACATGGCAGGCCGGAAACAGCCTCTCGTAATGGACATGATGAATTCGCGACAGGCAGGTAGCTCAACCAGGTGCGTGTCGGGCTTGAAACCCCGGAATGTGGCGGCGTGCACGGATGGACATGTCGGGCTTGCGTAGGGTGGTGGAACTGCCGGGGAAAATGGAAACGCGTCCCGCGGCAGGCTTGCGGAGAAGCATATGCCCAACAACAAAGAAAAACAGCGCTCCCTTCGCACTGGCGCATCGCGCAAGTTCGAATCCATGTCGCGCGTTCTGCGACACCCAGCGAGAGGCCTTGGGCGTGGTGGACTGACAGGCGCCGGCCTCAATCGGGCCATACCGGCGAGACCTACCAGCTCCCCGCAACACCATTCAATATCCCCGTCCTCGCATGACAATTGACGTACTCATATCGCTGCTGGTCAGTCGCAAGCACCGCAACTTCGTGATACAGCCTGAGTTGCAACTGAACATTCAACGCCTGAACCACCCGCATGAACGTTCCAAAGATCTCGACATGTGTCGGATGCGATTCTGCCCAACGTTCGAGATCCGCAAGCGAGTGCCAGTAGCTGAGGCCGAAGGTCTTTTCGACGGGCTTGCCCGTAGCATCCACGTGCCGCATGTAGCGGTTCGCGTAGCAACCGACTGTCGTGCCACCATCGCGCAGAAACGCCATGCCCGCGCGCAGCACCGGTTCGATATCGTTGCAGTACAACCCCCGTTCGTCGCCGGCCGTGTCGGTCCAGTCCTGACCGGAGCGAATCATCGCGAGATTGGCATGCCCCTGCACACGCACGCGTTGCCCTGATCCGGGCTTGCCTTCGACGATTGTCAGTGCTCCCGAGGGTGGCATCGCGTCGGTCTGCGACAGTGGGAGCCGGTCTCGCATCGACCCCCAGTACCCATGCTCCACGATTTCACCGCTGACGTGCCCCTGGGCAACGCCACCGCCTTCGAGCCGGTCCGGCGAACTGAACAGGGTTTCGTAGCGTTCCTCGGTCGGCAGCATGATTTCCCTGAACCATCCGAGACCGTCCGTGAGGCGCTCTGGCGCGCGCCACCACGCGTCGATCTCCGGTTGGTTCGCCCAACGTTCATACGCTGCGCGATCGGGCCAATACGCGATCGCGATCATATTGACGTAGCCGCATTCGTCAACGTAATGCGTGAGATCGTGGTGGACGGGGCCGTCATTCGCTTGCAGGCTGGCGATGATCTGGCGCAATCCCGAACACGCCGCGCGCTCGGCACCATCGCCGCTCGCCTGCACGCCGAGCAGCGCCATCACGAGAGTCTGGCCGGGCCGCTGTGCACGTGTGGTCCATCCCGGAGCCGGTGGCGCGTAATCGTTCCCGCCGCGTCGCTCAAGGCTGCGCGGGCATTGCAGGTGCGGGGGAATGGCGGATTCCATGACATCTGATCCTTGAACTGGCGCGTCGGCCGATTGGTCTCTCGCGTTACGCCTCGCTTGCTTCTTCCTGGGGCGGTTCGCTTTCGAGCGGCAACGAGAAGCGCTCCACGCACCTGGATTTCCGGGTGTTAAGCAGCAGGCGGTGAACGTCCGGCCGCGAATAATGTCCGACCGGATCCATCGCATTCTTTGCCACGCCGATGGCGCCAAGATCGATGTCCGCGTACAGCAGGCCCTCTTCGTCGTGCGCGAGCTTGTCGCAGAGCGGTCTGCCGTCCGGCCCGTAGATCACCGCATGCCCGCCGCCAGCGCGCGTCAGTTGGCGCTTGTCAGGCGTATCGCACAGCTCGTCGACCATCTGCTCCGAGAACACGGCACAAGGCGCGAGTACGAAGCACGAGCCCTCTACGGCATAGACCTGGCTGATCGCGTTGTTCACTTCCCAGCCCAGCGCATGCGCGAACGGCTCATAGGTGGAGAAGCTTGGCCAGCAAGCAACGTGAACCTGCTCATGCTGCGAATACATCGCGTACTTGTTGAGTGACAGCATGTTCTCCCAGCAGCACAGCGCACCCAGGCGGCCAAGTTCGGTCTGATGAACGGCGAGATCGCTGCCATCGCCCTCACCGAAGACCATGCGCTCCGCGTGCGTCGCCCGCAGCTTGCGTCGCCTGGCAATGGTTTCGCCGTCCGGGCCGATCAGCCATTGGGCGATGTAGAGCGTGCCGCCTTCGCGCTCCGACAGGCCGAGCACCACCGTAATGCCGCAATCACGCGCCGCCTGCGCCAGGCGATGCGCCTGCGGGCTGTCGTAGCTGAGCGAGTTGTCGAAGTAGCGCTGTACGAAGCCGCGTGCCACAGCCCATCCCGGCGCGCCCATCCAGATGTGCCACGGGTAGCCCGGAATCCACGTTTCCGGAAACGCGATCAGCCTGGCGCCGGCCGCGGCCGCCTCTTCGATGTACCGGATGGTCTTGTCAACCGTCGCATCGAGGTCCAGCCATACCGGCGCCGCCTGCACCACCGCCACCTTGTATTTGGGATGCTTGATTCCCATTGCTTGCTCCTGAAAGTTTCTCTGTCATCGCCGGCGTGCCGCACGGCTGCAGCTCTACTGTAGGACCGGTTCAGTGCAACGGCTTTGCTGGATCAGCCGGGAATCTTGTCTGGAAATCTCCTGTCGAAATGCGGCGCGCATGCCGCCGTGCAGTCGCGCTACCCGCACGCCGATCAGGGACGGTACGGATGGTTCGTCGACCCGGTGCATGGTAGGTTGGGTGCTCAGCCGCTTCCTTCAGGGCCATGCTGACTTGCAAGGCATGCCTTGCGCGAGACCGGCGTGCAAGTTGCTTAACGGACGGCACGCCCGGAACGCTTCAGGTGAGATCCCCGCTTATGAAACAACGCGATGCATCGCACGACTCTGTGCCAACATCAAGGGCCGGAGGAGGCATACGACAGCGACTCTCCACCGCAGCCGTGCCGGCCAGTCAACGTTTCGAGTACTGGCTGGACATGATCTGCAGGACCTATGTGCACCTCGACTGCGCCTCGCCGGAGGAATTGCCCTTTTTTGGGGATATCGAATTCAGTAGCGTCGGCCCGCTGAGATTCACGCGCCTGTCCTCCAACGCGAAGCGGGTGTGGCGAACGCCCGCCTGCATTCGCAAGGAAGCGGAAGACTATTACCTCGTCCAGTTGCAACGTGCGGGACACGGCTTCGTCCGCCAGGGTGGCCGCCAGGCCGCGCTCGCGGCGGGGGACTTTGCCGTGTATGACTGCACGCGGCCCTATGAGCTGCATTTCGACAGCGACTACCACGACGTCACTGTGCTGCGGTTGCCGCGCACCTGCCTGGAAACCTCGGTCAGCGGCATGGCCAAGCTCACGGCGACCACCATCACTCGGCAGAGTGCTGCGGCAAGCCTGCTGATGGCGATGCTGGAGACCCTGCATGTCGATCTCGACAAACTCCATCCGTCGTCCGCCGACAGTGTGTCGGAGGGACTGGTGAGTATCATCGCGGCGGGATTGCGCGGTCTGCCCGAGGCCAATCTGTGCAAGGCATCGAATCTGCAGACCTATCATCTTGCGCGCATCAAGGCGTATCTGCGCGAACATCTGCGCGATCCGGGCATGACGGTAGGGAGCATCGCGCAAGCCCTGTCGATCTCACCGGCGCACCTGAACCGGCTGTTCAGAAACGAGCCACTGTCCCTTGCAAAGCTGATGTGGCATTGGCGCGTGGAAGGCTGCCAGCGCGACCTGGCCGATCCGCGTCAGGCTGCACGCAGCGTCGGCGAAATTGCGTACGCGTGGGGATTCAGCGACGTCGCGCACTTCAGCCGGGTCTTTCGCGAGCGCGCCGGCCTGTCGCCACGGGAGTGGCGAGCGGCGCGGCGCGAGGCAATGCAGGTGCCCGCGGCGGAGAATTAATTTCCGGTGGCGGCCTTGGCGCTCCGATGGGGCTTCGCTGGCGGACCAAGCCAGATCAGGCTGACATGCCGCCCGGCATGGGATACATGGAATGCCTCGCCATCGATACGTACTTGTCCGCGCGTGCGGCGAGCGCCCAGATCGATGCGGATGTCGTCCCCTTTGCATTGCCTGGCAAACTGCGCTGCCAGGCCTGCGTAGTACAGCGTGGCGCCACGCTCGGTGGTGTTCAGCGTTACATCCAGCACTTGGTCGCCCGTCTGGTCGTCACAGCCGAAGCGTAGGTGGCGCGATGCGCCCCCGGTCATCCGCCACGCGCCACCATAGGCCCACGGCGAATGCCGGTCTGCTGCGTCGATGCTCCGCTCGCGCTTTTCGCGCTCCAGCAGCGCGGCGACCGCCAGTGCGACGATCTCGATGCCGACCGGCGCCTGCCGCGGGAGCGGCGCGCTCTCGTTGCGCTCAAGCAGGCCTGTATCGAGATCCGCGCCGCGCACGCTTCGGACGATGCTTCCAGTGAACATGGCTATTGCCGTCCGCGTGGATCGTCCGCATAAGGCGTTTTGATGCCCGCCGGCATGATGGACCGGTCATAGTATTCGGTGCAGCATGTGACAAGCCCGTCTGCATTCAGGTCGAGAACAATGACCGCGCGGGCTTTGAACGGGCGATGGGTTGGCTGTAGCGTGTTCTCGCCTGCGCCCAGGGGCTCTCCATTGAATGTCCCTGTCCCTTCGTAGAGAAGGATTGCCGTCATGCCGTCGACGAGCACCCGCTCGAGACTGGCTTTGAAGTCGGGAACTGCAGCGTGCCATTTGCGGTGATGCAGGCGGACGAACTCGCGCCCCTGCCGGGCCAGCCCCCAGGACGGATCGACATACATCCCATCCTCAGTGAAAAGATTGGCAAACTCGACCGAATCGGGTTGTTGGAGCTTGTCGAGCCATTGCGTGGCGATATTAATGACGTCCATTTGATTTCCCTGAGGTAGTGAGAAATATCGAGCAGAGCATGCCAAAGCCGGCATGCTCCGGAACCTGTTGCAAAACCGGCGTGATCAGGGGATGACAATTGCCTTCAGGACGTCGCCGCGTTCGCTCGCCCGGATCGCCTGGTTTATCTCGGACAGCGGGTATTTGCGCAGCAGCTTGTCAAATGGGAAACGTCCCTGGCGCCAGAGTTCGATCAGTTGCGGAATAAAGATGTCGGGGATGCTGTCGCCTTCGATAATGCCGCGCACCGAACGGCCGAACAGGATCGTATTGAGGTCCAGTGCGACTTCCGTCCCTAATGGGGCAACGCCGATGACGCCGCAGGTCCCTGTCAGCCGCAGACAGTCCACAGCCTGGCGCACCACACTCGGGATCCCCGTGCACTCCAGCGAATACTGGACGCCTTCGCCACCGCTGATGGCAGCGATCTCCGCGATGGCATCGCATTCGGCGCCATTGATGACATGCGTTGCGCCCAGCTCCTGCGCCAATGCAAGCCGCGCAGGCATGACATCGACCGCGATGATCGTGGTACAGCCGACCACGCGCGCGGCCATGACCGCCGCCAGCCCGACCGAGCCGGCGCCGAACACGGCGATGCTTGTGCCCGCACCAGGCTTCAGCGCATTGATCACCGCGCCGGCTCCGGTCTGGATGCCACAGCCGAGCGGTCCCATCAGCTCGATCGGTACGTCGTTGCGCACCTTGACCACGTTGCGCTCCGTCGCCACCGCGTATTCCGCGAACGACGACTGGCCGAAGAAGTACCCGCTGAGCCGCCCGCCATGCGCCGAGCAGCACGGCGACGTGCCGTCCGGGCGCGCGCCGGAGAAGTTCCTGGCATACAGGTCAGGGCAGTACCCGTACAGCCCCTTCTGGCAGTTGGCGCAGACGCCGCAGCTCGCGTAGGTCAGCACGACATGGTCGCCGGGCGCCACCTTGGTGACGGCGGCTCCGACCTTTTCCACGATGCCGGCACCCTCGTGGCCCAGCACGGCTGGCAATGGCGTCGGGAAATACTGGTCGCGCACCACCATGTCCGTGTGGCAGACGCCGGTGCCAAGAATCCTGACCAGGACCTCGTTGTCGCGAGGTTCCTCCAGCCCGATCTCCTCAAGCAGGAACGGGCCTGATTTTTCCCGTACGACAGCGGCCACGACGGTCCGCAGTGTTGTCTTCTCCATTGGTTCTGAACTCCCTTCAGTGCTTATCGTGTTTGCCGGATGACGCGAACTGCATCAGGCTGCCAATGGCTTGCGGCGGATCGTCTGCAGGTTGGCGTACTCGGCCAGGCCATGCAGCGAGTTCTCGATGCCCAGGCCCGATTGCTTGTGGCCGCCAAAGGCAACGTGTGGCGAGAACACATGGACCTGGTTGATCCATACCGTTCCTGTCTCGAGCCGGGCGGCGATGCGCTGCGCCAGGTCGGTGTCGCGCGACCATACCGACGCGGCAAGGCCATAGTTGCTGCGGTTTGCCCGTTCGACCACGTCGTCGATGTCGCGCCATTTCAGCAGCGGCAATACCGGACCGAACGCTTCCTCGGTGACGCAACGGGCATCCTCCGGCGGGTTGTCGATCAGCGTGACCGGGATGAAATAGCCAGGCCGGTCGGGCACGTCGCCACCAAGCAGGAACTTGTGTCCCTGTACACGAGAGTCGTCCAGCAGTTCCCGCACCTTGTCGTATTGCATGCGGTTCTGCAGCGGGCCCAGTTCGACGCCGGCACCGCTCCATTCGCCCATCCTCACGTTGCGGGCATAAGCGACCAGCGCCTCGGCGACCTCGTCATAGATCTCCTCGTGGATATAGAGACGCTTGCAGGCCACGCAGAACTGCGCGCTGTTGGCGAACGAGGCCCAGAACAGGTCCTTGGCGATCTTGCGCGGATCGACGTCGGGCAACACGATGGCGGCGTCGTTGCCACCCAGCTCCAGCGTCAGGCGTTTGAGGTTGCCTGCGGCGCTCTGCATCACCTTCTTGCCCGTTGCGGTGGAGCCGGTGAAGGCGATCTTGCCGACGTGCGGATGTTCGGTCAGCCATTGCCCCAGTTCATTGCCACCGGAGACGATATTGAGCACGCCGGGCGGCAGCACGTCTTGCGCGAGTTCACCGAACCACAGCGTGCACAGCGGTGTGTAAGGGGAGGGCTTGAGCACCATCGTATTGCCCGCGATCAGCGCCGGCGCGATCTTCCAGATCGCCAGCAGCAGCGGGAAATTCCAGGGCGTGATCCCCCCAACCACGCCGATCGGCGTGTAGCGGGTCACCACTGCGTCATCGCTGTCCACGTCCACGGCTTCGTCGTCCAGGCGCTGCTTCGCGACCTCCCGGCACCAGTAAACCGATCCGCCGATTTCCCATTCGGCTGCGGCACGGCTCTTGCCTTGCTCCGTGCACAGCAACCGGACGAAGGCTTCGTAATTGCGCTCGATGATGTCGCCAAGCGCTGAGACCGCACGCTGCCGCTCTTCTATCGCCGTGGCAGCCCACGCCGGGAACGCCGCGCGGGCCGCTGCGACGGCAGCCTCGAGGTCATCCCTGGATGCCATGGGGAAACGGCAGATTTCCTGCTCGGTGGCCGGGTTGATGGCGATCCCTGTTTGCGCCGACTCGACCCGCTTGCCATCGATCGTCATCGCGTACGGTACGCGTCCCGGTTCAGTCGTTGCCTGTTTCATTGGTTCTGTTGCTCCTCGACGGGGTGATGGGAAAGCAGCGCTAGGCTGCGGTGGATAACTCTGGTTGGCGCGTCGTCCGATGCCGGAGCTGCCTTGCAGCGAGACGCCTGCAGCTCGGCTTCGAACTGGCCGACGGCTTGCCTGAAGTGGGTTTGATGCGCCAGCCAGGCATCCGATGCGTAGTCCGCCAGTGCGGCGGCGGCAGGAACAATCAAGGCCATGGCAGCCACGGCAAGCGCGGCACGTGAGCGACGCCGGGGTGTCCCGGCCGGACAGCACGCCGCGCGCGAAGCACCGCCGAGCATTTGCCGTAGCCAGCCCAGCAAAGCAATGCCAGGGCCGAGCGCTGCCATTGCCAACAGGCAACAAGCCATATCAGCTCCTCTTGGGGATTGCCCAGCTGCGTCTCAGGTGCCGCCGCCAGGTCTTTCCGGGCGAACTGCGCCATCCCGCGAACCTTGTTGTTCGCGAGGCGTGTTCGGCAGAACTGCTGAATCTCCGGGACTATTGGGCTGGCGCTGCGCCTGGCGCATCCAGCAGGACCGAGATCCGCTGCAGCACCTGCTGTTCAGGCAAGCTCTCCGGGAAATGCGCGAGATAGCCGCCGTTGCGGTCCATCAGATAAGTGATGGCGGTATGCGGCACGGCGTAGCCGTCAGGATCGTCGGGATCGGCCTTGCGCTCGGCAAAGACGCGGAAGGCTTGCTTGGCCTGATCGACCTGCTCGCGACTTCCGGTGAGCCCGGTGAAGCGCGGATAGTCCGTGGCAAGAAAGGCCTTCATGGCCTCCGACGTATCCCGTTCGGGATCCACGCTGACATAGAGCGGGCGGATGTGGTCGGCGCGCGGCCCCAGCGCCTCCAGGATGCGGGACAGGCGCGCCAGGTTGCGCGGGCACACCACGCGGCAATGCGTGAAGCCGAAGAAGACCAGGCGGTAGTGGCCGCGATAGCTGTCCTGCGTCACGGCCTGGCCGTCATGATCGATCAGGGAGAACTGCCCGCCGGGGGCTGCCTTCAGTTCCATGAGACTTGCTCCGAGAAACCTCGACCTTCAGGGCGGGGAGTGAAAGGAGTGCTGCCGGCAGCAAGCAATCCCAAATTAGAATGACCGGCATGCTTCTCGTCTATCGCTACCGGGTGAAGTCGCTGAACGGCCTGCTCAATCAGCAGAGCCGTGCGGTGAACTACGTCTGGAACTTCTGCAATGACACGCAGAAGCACGCACTCAAGTGGGGCAAGAAATGGCCCACGGGTTTCGATCTGAACGTGTTGACGACCGGCAGCAGCAAGGAACTGCGCATCCATTCCGGCACCGTCAACGCGGTTTGCGAGCAGTACGCCAAGTCGCGTAGCCAGCACCGCCGGCCGTACCTGCGCTATCGCGGCCGCAAGTCCCTCGGCTGGGTGCCGCTCAAGGGGCGGGACCTGAAGCGCGCGGGCGACGCCTTCCGCTTTGCCGGCAATACGTTTCGTGTTTTCAACTCCCGTCCTCTTCCCGAAGGCAAGATCAAGGACGGCACGAATTTCTCGCGCGACGCGCGAGGCAACTGGTTCCTGAACATCGTGATTGAAGTTGCCGACGCTCGGGCCCGGTCCCCGGAACGCGGCGTCGGCATCGATCTGGGCTTGAAGGACCTTGCCACGCTTTCCACTGGCGAGAAGGTTGAGAATCCGCGTCATCTTGGCCAACTCGAGCAAGCCCTTGCCAAAGCGCAGCGGGCGCGCAAGAGGCGACAGATAACGAACCTTCACGCCCGCATCACCAACGCCCGGCGTGACTTCCTGCACAAGCTCTCGCATCGCATCGTGCGGGACTTCGACTACATTGCGGTGGGAAATGTGAACGCCGCCGGCCTCGCCAGGACCAGCATGGCGAAGTCCGTCCTCGATGCGGGCTGGTCGTCCTTCCGCACAATGCTCGCGTACAAGGCGATTGCGCATGGCGCGTGGTACGAGGAAGTCGACGAACGTTTCACCACCCAGGTTTGCTCTTCGTGCGACGCGATGCCGCCGGAGAGGCCGAAAGGTATCGCAGACCTTGGAATAAGGCAGTGGGTATGCAGTGAATGCGGTGCTGTGCATGATCGCGATGTGAACGCTGCGCTAAATATTCTTGCCCGATCGGGACATCGATCGCCTGCAGAGGGAATCTCCTCCCTTTAGGGAGGGGAAGATGTCAAGAGAGCACCATCGTGGTTGTATCGACCACATCGAGCTCGACGATCATCCGGTCACGCGCCCGTTCCACCCTGACGTTGGGGCTGGTCCAGAGCACCCGCTCCGTATCGCCGTAGGCCAGCAACTCCTGGTCCCGCTCCAGTCGCCACGCACCGCGGTGCCATACGTTGGCCAGCTCCAGGCGAGCTTCGGGCTTCGCCTTGGAGTCGCGCGCGGGGCCCAGCGTCAATGCCAGGGCATTGACCTGCGGATCGAACCATGCCCGACGAACATCGAGCGAAGGCGTCATGGCCGCCAGCGCGGGCTGGGCGAAATGCTCGTCCTGCCATGGCCCTTCATAGAGCGCGCGCAGGCCGCCGGGTACGTTGAGCCGGGAGTAGGGCAGCAAGGCATTGCCGGTATGCGGATCCATCGCGCGCAACAGGCCCTCTTCGTCGAGCCGTTGGTCGCAACGCGGATAGCAGAGGCCGCCGTGTTGCCAGGTCGGGTCCAGGCGTGCGTCGGCATAGGCATGCAGGCGCTTGAGCAAGGCTTCGTCGCCCACCTCGGAAGCGCACACCGCGGCCCAGCCGAAGTCATACGCCGTGGATCGGTCCGCAGCGCCGGGGGCGAGCGTCGGCGCAGGCTTGACCCAGGCGCTGCCATCCGGACCCTCGCTTACCCACCGCGCGACAAAGCGCGGGTAATGCTGCTGCACGAAATCCGGGTTCCACGCATGCATCAGCGCAGCCATCCAGAAATCCGTCCAGGGCAGCGTGTTGGGCGTGATCACCTGGCGCTCGCGCTCCTGCACCATCATATTGAAGTGGCCGGCGTCGTTCAGCACGCCGAACTCGGACCAGGCCTGCAGGTAGCCGGTGGTCACTTCCTCCGCGATGGAGCCTCCGTAGACGAGGTCATGGAAGCGAAAGCCCAGGATCGACGGCTGATTGCAGATCTGGAAGACGCAGTTGGGCTCGCAGGCGATGCCAAGATAGCCACGCTCGACCATGCTCCAGTAAAGGTGCTGGTTCAGCGAGCGCTCGTCGTAGACAAAATGCTTGCCGCCTTCACCCCAGAACAGCGGGTTGACCGAGAACGTCAGTGCGCCTTCTGCGGCGTACTTGTCGTCGCGGAACAGGTAGTGATAGAGCAACGCCATGCTCTGCACATAGGCGCTGTACATGATGTTGTCCCGGGCCACCGGGTCCCACTGGGCGGGCAATTCGCCCAGCGATTTGTTGAAGGGGCCGTTGCCGGTGCCGACGTAGTGCCAGTAGGTCCACACATCGGGGGAGAGGATCTTGCCGATCAGGCTGTCGAACGGCTGCCTGAACACCGCCGGAGCGGCGGGCAGGCGATGCACGTGGGCGAGGCCCAGTGCGTACGACATGTAGGCGAGCTGGAAGCGCAGCGCGCCGAAATCTTCCTGCAAGGTGGTGCGCGCCTGCATACCAGACCAGTCATCGGGCAACCGCGCGGCGAGATTCAGGATATGCCGCAGGCTCCCAGTCTGGATGTCATCCATCAGCGGTATCGACGCCAGCCATTGCGGGGAGATCCTTGTGTCCCTTGAACCGGGGGAGTGATCCATGCGTGTCTCCATTGCGACTGCATGCGCCAGCGACGCTGCACTCTATTGATATAGCTGCGGCACGCGGCCAACAGGTACATCCATCATGGGATAGTGAACTGTTTTTGTCAATATGAACAATATCAGTCTATTTGGTATCATGCGGTTCAGACTGAAGAGCGGGCAAACATGAGCAACGTCAGACGGGTGGAAATTGGGCAGGAGCGCAGGAACCGGACGCGGCAAAAGCTGCTGGAGGCAGCTGCCCGCGTGGTGGCGGATCTGGGCGAAAAGAAGGCCACGATCGACGATTTCATCCAGGCCGCCGGCGTGGCACGCGGCACCTTCTACAACTACTACGAGACCCGCGACGAACTGCTCGCGGATCTGTGGAAAGAGATCGGCCACGATCCCTTCGACGAGATCCAGCGACGCTGCCACACCATTGCCGACCCGGTCGAGCGCTTCGCGGCGCAGACGCGCCTGGTGTTGCAGCGCACGGTCGAGAAGCCGGCATGGGGATGGCTCGTCTATGCGTTGTCGGTGGACAAGCAGTCCGTCAACGATGAGCTGCTCAGCTATCCGCGTCCGGAACTGATTGCCGGCAAGCACGCGGGCCAGTTCGAGTTCGGCGATCTTGCCAGTGCCAGCGACCTGGTGGTGGGCAGCGTGCGGATGGCAATGCGGGCGCTGCTGAGCGAATCGCGTCCGCCTGGTTATGTGCGCTCCCTTTGCGTCTGCCTGCTGCGGGCGCTCGGTGTGGACGCCGCACGTGCGCAGGCGATTGTCGATCAGCCGCTGCCCACGGACGCAGGCTGAAGGCAGACCGGTTCCCGAGCCGGTCTGCGCTGCAGTCTAGAGTCCGCCGAGGCAAACGTACTTGAGCACGAGGTACTCGTCGAGGCCGTACTTCGAGCCCTCGCGGCCCAGGCCAGACTGTTTGACGCCGCCGAACGGGGCCACCGCCGTCGAGATCAGCCCGCTGTTGATGCCCACCATGCCGGTTTCCAGCGCATCGATCGCACGCCAGATGCGGTGGATGTCGCGGCTGTAGACATAGGCGCCCAGGCCGTACTCCACCGCATTCGCTGCGGCAATGGCTTCGTCATCGGCATCGAACGGAAACAGCGGTGCGACCGGCCCGAAGGTCTCTTCGGTGGCCAGCCGCATCGAGGTCGAGGCATCGGCGAGCACGGTAGGCTCGAACCAGGTGCGCCCGCGCGCGTGGCGCCGGCCCCCGCACAGCACCCGGGCGCCATGGCGCAAGGCGTCCTGCACGTGGGCTTCGACCTTGGCGATGGCTGCATCGTCGATCAGCGGTCCTATTTCCACGCCCGGTTCTGCGCCATTGCCTACCCTGAGTTCGGATGCGGCGCGCGTGAGCCGGGCCGCGAAGTCCTCGTAGACGCCGCGCTGCACATAGATGCGGTTGGCCGCGATGCAGGCCTGGCCGGCGTTGCGGAACTTGGCGACCATCAGTCCGGCCACCGCGGCATCCAGGTCGGCATCGTCGTAGACGATGAAGGGCGCGTTGCCGCCCAGTTCCAGCGACAGTTTCTTCAGGGTGTCGGCCGACTGGCGCATCAGCAAGCGGCCCACCTGGGTGGAGCCGGTAAAGCTGATCTTGCGCACCACCGGGCTGTCGGTCAGCGCCCTGCCGATGGCGACAGGATCGCCGGTGACGATATTGAACACGCCGTCCGGAATGCCGGCCTGCTGGGCCAGCATGCCCAGCGCCAGCGCGCACAGCGGCGTCTGCTCGGCGGGTTTGAGCACCATGGTGCAGCCGGCGGCCAGCGCGGGCGCGACCTTGCGCGTCACCATGGCGTAGGGGAAGTTCCACGGCGTAATCGCGCCGCATACGCCGACCGGCTCCTTCAGCGTCAGGATCCGGCGGTCGCCGGCCGGCGACGGAATCACGTCGCCATAGACGCGCCGGGCCTCTTCGGCAAACCAGTCGACAAAGGAAGCGGCATAGGCGACTTCAGCGCGGGCATCGACCAGCGGCTTGCCTTGCTCAGCAGTGAGCAGTTGCGCGAGGTCATCCTGGTTGGCCAGGATCAGGTCATGCCAGCGGCGCAGCAGCGCGGCCCGCTCCTGTGCCGGCTGCTTGCGCCACGAAACGAGGGCGTTCTCGGCGGCATCGATGGCACGGCAGGTCTCCGCGCGCCCGGCCGCCGGTACGCTGGCCAGGCGGGCGCCGCTGGCCGGATCCAGCACGTCGAAGGTCTCGCCGCTGTCCGCGCCTTGCCACGCGCCGCCGATCAGGCAAAGCGGCTGCAGCAGGGAGGGTTGTTGGAGTGGGTTCATTGGTTATTCCAGTTCAATCTTGAAGGTCTTGATCAGGCCGTCCCACTTGGCGTAGTCGGCGCGCAGCAGCCTGGTGAAATCGTCGGATGAGGTGCCAGTGGGCTCGATGGCCTGGTCGCGCAGGCGTGCCACGATGGCGGGGCTTTGCAGTACCGCCCGGGTATCGGCAACGATCTTCTCCGCCACCGGCTTGGGCGTGCCGGCGGGCGCGAACAGCCCGTACCAGCCCACCGCCTCGAAACCCTTGTAGCCAAGCTCGGCCAGCGTCGGCACATCTGCCATCGTGCCGATGCGGCGTGGTCCGGTCACCGCGAGAATGCGCAGCGACTTGTCGCGGTGGCGCGTGGCTGCAGTGGACGCCGAGACAAAGCCAAGCTGGACGCGACCGGCCATCAGATCGGGCAGCATCGGTGCCTCGCCCTTGTAGGCGACATGCGGGATCTCCAGCTTTGCGGTGCTGCGCAGCAGTTCGCCATAGATATGGCCGGTCGATCCGGTGCCGAATGATCCGTACGAGAACTTGCCAGGCGTAGCGCGTGCGGCATCGATCAATGCGCCGACATCCCGATACGGGCTGGCGGGCGCCACGGCGAGGCCCATCGGCTGCGTGCCGAGCTGTGTGATGGCCTGCAGGTCCTTGAAGGGGTCATACGGAACCTTCTTGTAGAGGCTCAGGTTCTGCACGATGCCGGTGAGACTCAGCAACAGCGTGTATCCGTCCGGCGCGGCCTTGCTGACCAGCTGCGTGGCGATGATGCCGTTGGCGCCCGGGCGGTTGTCGACGATGACCGGCTGCTTCCACTGGGTGCTGAGCGCTTCGGCGATGGGACGGATCATGGCGTCGGTCGCACCGCCTGCGGCGTAGGGAACGACGATGGTGACAGGCTTGGCCGGATAGCTGGACGCCGGCGGTGCGGCGCCGGCCGGCTGCATAGCCAGCATGGGCGCGAGCGCCAGCAGGCACAGAAGCGTGCGGTGGGGCATGGGTTGTCTCCTTGTGTTGTAGTAATGGGTGGCGCCGGGGCTACTGCCGCTCGGCTTCAGCCAGTTGCCTGAGCATGCGGCGCGCGGCCAGCGGTGCCCGGTCGACGGCCAGGTCGATCATCCGGACGCCGTCGCCATCGGCGTGCCAGTTGCGCTGCTGGTCTTCCATCAGGACCTTGTCCTCGAGGATGGTCTTGTGGAACTGCTCCGCAATGGTCGCAGTGACTTCGACGTCGTCCAGCGCAAAATCGCGATACATCGCCGAGAACTTGAAATGGGTCACATCGGTCTCGGGCGTGCACGGGCCGACCACGCGCAGGTGGCGCACCTGTGACAGATCGGTGTTGCCGACCGGCTCGATCGTGATGTTCAGGCGCACGTTACCGCCAGGCCAGAACCGGATGGATTGGGTATGCCTGACCTCATGCCAGTCAAACAGCCGTCGATACAGTGGTGACGCACCCGAGCGCTCCAATGTGCGCCGGACTTCGACATAGGTATCGGTGATTTCGGTCTCGGGGCGCGTCTCTGCCACTTCCGGCGTGCCCACAGTCTTCTCATGCGCATAGCTGACATGGGACAGGTCCAGCACGTTCTCGATATTGAACAGGCACGGCGCCTGCACCGGCAGCGTGCTGGCGCGGCGGCCGGCAAAGCGCGGCGACGAGCAGACCTCGGAGAAATCGGGGACCAGGCTCAGATCGGCAAGGCCGCGTTGGCCGGGCCAGATCCACACGAAGCCATCGCGCTCGGCGACCGGATAGGCGCGGATGCAGGCCTGCGGCGGGATCCGGTCCTGGGCGGGAATGCGCACGCAGGCGCCGTCGCCGTCGAAGCGCAGGCCGTGGTAGCCGCATTGCACGTGGTCGCCTACCAGCGTCCCGAGCGATAGCGAAACGCGCCGATGGCTGCAGCGGTTCTCGATGGCAGCCACGCTGCCGTCCTCGCGGCGGTACAGCAGTACCGGCTCGTTGAGGATGGTGCGATCGAGCAGGTTGCGCCCGACCTCATGGCTCATCGCGGCTACATACCAGCAGTTCCTGGGGTAATGCGTCGTCATATATCGTCTCCTGTGGGGCGATTGCTGTGTGTGTCGGACGCTGTCAAAGATCCAGCACCAATTTGGGACCGCGGCTGCGCGAACAGCAGATCATCATGGTGTCGCCCTGCGCGCGTTCCGCTGCATCGAGCACCGTGTCGCGATGGTCCGGCTGGCCTTCGATGACCGCCGTGCGGCAACTGCCGCAGAATCCCTCTCCGCAGGAGAAGGGCGCGTTGATGCCGGCATCGAGCAGCACGTCGAGGATCGATCGCTGCGGCGGCACTTCGAGGGTGATACCTGAGCGGCGCAGGGCGACCTCAAAGGACTCGCCGGCAGGCGGGCAAGCGATGCCCGCCGAGGTTTGATTCGCGGGGATCGTCTTCGGGCCGAAGTACTCCACGTGCACTTGTTCTGAAGGCAGGCCGGCACATGCCTGCTCGAATGCCGCAAGCATTGGCGTGGGGCCGCAGCAGTAAAAGTGGGCACCGTCGTCCCCGCTTGCGGCAGAAACGACCGCCCGCACGTCGAGTGGACGGCCGGCGTGCCGTTCATCGAAATGCAGATGCACGCGTCCCGGACGCTGGCACTCGAGCCGCTCAAGCTCCGACTGCAACAGCGCGCTGGCAGCGCTGCGCGCCGCGTAGTGCAGTTGCCAGTCACGGCCAAGCAGCTCGAGACGCGCAATCATGGAATACAGCGGCGTGATGCCGATGCCACCGGCAATCAGCACGCTGTGGCGCGCTTGCTCAGCCAGGCGGAAGTTGTTGCGCGGTGCACTGATCACCAGCCGATCCCTGACTCGCAGGCGCTCGTGCATGAACCGCGATCCCCCACGGCTGTCCGGCTGCAGGCGCACCGCAATCTGATAGCGATGGCGCTCCCCGGGGGAATTCATCAAGGAATAGTGACGAGTGAGATTCGCTGGCAAGCGCAGTTCGATGTGCGCGCCGGCCTCGACGGCAGGCAGCATGCCGCCGTGCGGATCGCGCAGCTCGAAGGTGAGCGCATCGGCGGCGGCTATCGAGATCGCGTGGACCTGGACTTCGATGGAGTCGTGTCTGGAAGGCATGGTGAGTCTCTGCTGAGTTCCTGCTGGACGTCGCGTGAGCGGCGATGCTGGCGATAATTAAACACGTAAAATTATTTAGCGGCAAGCTGAATTCGCACAGCGCTGGGGGAGGGTAAACACCGACCCCGCATTCCTGCGTGTTAGCATCAGCGCGTTATCCTGTACGGCTCACTCAGCACATGACGTCACGCGTTTCCATGCGAAAACAATCCCCAGTCATCGAGGCAGCGGCATCGGATGGCGATGCGCCGGTTGTGCGAAGGACCGCCGGCAAGCGGGCGCGTTCTCCCGAAGAAAAGGCAGCTGTTCGACAGGCCTTGATCACGGCAGGGCGCCGCGCCTTTGCCGGGCAGGAGTACTCCAAGGTGTCGTTGCGCGGCATCGCCGCAGCGGCGGGTTACACGCCCGCGGTCGTGTATCACTACTTTGCGGATCGGCAGGCGCTGTTTATGGCGGTCCGCGAAGAGGACCTTGAGCGGGCCATTGAGCAGATCAGTGCGGCGACTCGCGACGAAGCGGATCCGGCGATGCGCTTGCGCAAACTGCTGCTGGCCATGCTCAGGCACTGGCGTGCCCATTTCGACCAGTATGAGATCTTGTTTTCTGGTGTGGGGCGTCAGCCGACACCGCGCACCAGCGAAGGGACACCATTCGGGCGATCAGAGGTCGCGATACGCTCCTATCAGCAATACGAGAATGCGGTACGCGATTTTTTTGATAGCCTGCCCCGCTATCCGATGCCACTGAAACTTGCTACGGACAGCATTGTGGTGGCCATCCACGGTGCCGTAGCCGTGCCTGTACACCTTGAGACCATGAAATGGTCTGCCGGCGAAAAGGTGGCGAAAGTCATTGCCGACAGTTTTATTGCGGCATGGAGTGCAGCCGCTCGTGGCGGTGAAGCGCAGATCGGGAGTACGCTGCCATAGAAATCCGAAGGTCCGCATTGGCTCGGACTTCCGTTATCACAGGCTGCCGAACTTCCGGAATCCATGGTCATTCCGGACTGGCTTCTCACGGCTTCCGTGCACTACAATTGGCTATCCTGGCATCCGGAGAATCTCGCGTGACTCACGATCCAGCGTTCCAACGCAAAAGCCTTGTCGACAATGACCTCCCGCTTAGCCCCGAGGCCATCCGCTGGATGGCGGAGCTACCCGATCATGTCCGGCCAGTCGAGCTCGGGCGCAGTTTTCCACGTGTCGTCAATACCATTGCCGCCAAGTGGTTCGATGCGGTCGGCTGCCGACGCTACTTGAACAGCCTGGAGTTCGACGACCGTGGCGGCCGCCAGGGCTTTTCGTTCGGGCTCGTGCAGGAGATCGATTTGCTGCGCCAGCACTTCGACGCAATCTACCCGCCCGACCACGATATCTGGAAAAAGGCCTTCGACGCAAACAAGCGTTGACCAGCGCAACAGATGAGGCGAGATTCCCCCTGCAATGCCCAGCTGCGGGCCCATCCTCGCCTCATTTCGCTTCACGTCACGACTGCGCTCACGCCTGCCACGACGCAGGCTGAGCCACCGATTTCCCATAGCGTTCCCGCGCGGACCTGACCACTTCGATCGGCAGCTTGCCGTCATCCACCAGCGCCCGCAGAGCGGCAACCACGACCGAGAACCGATCCACTTCGAAGAACTCGCGCAACGCCTGCCTGGTGTCGCTGCGGCCGAACCCGTCCGTGCCGAGCGTCACATAGCGGCCAGGCACATACGCGCGAATCAGTTCTGGTACCGCCCTGACATAGTCGGTGGCGGCAATCACCGGGCCGTTCGCTTTTGCCAGCGCCGTCTCCACATACGATCCGGCATGCTGGTCGCTCAGCCGGTTGGTCCGTTCCACCCCGATGGCCTCGCGCTGCAATTCGGTAAAGCTGGTGACGCTCCACACTTGCGCGACCACGCCCCAATCCTCGGCAAGGATCCGCGCGGCAGCGATCACCTCTGGCAGGATCGCGCCCGATCCCAGCAGGCTGACCTGGCTCGCGGCCTGGTTCTCCGGCGTCAGCGAATACATGCCTTTCAGGATGCCATCGCGCAACGCTTCCACCGACCCGCCGTGGCAGTCCGGTCCCGTTGGCATGGACGGCTGCGCGTAGTTCTCGTTGCCGACAGTGACGTAGTAGAAGACATCGCGCTGCTGTTCGCCCATCTCGCGCATGCCATGCTCCAGGATCACCGCGACCTCGTAGGCAAAGGCGGGGTCCCAGGCGCGGCAATTCGGAATGGTCGATGCGGCAAGGTGGCTGGTGCCGTCCTGGTGCTGCAGGCCTTCGCCGCCCAGCGTGGTCTTGCCGGAGGTGGCACCGATCAGGAAGCCGCGGGCGCGTTGGTCGGCGGCGGCCCAGATCAGGTCGCCGATGCGCTGGAAGCCGAACATCGAGTAGTAGATGTAGAACGGCAGCATCGGCAGGTCGTGCACGCTGTAGGCAGTGGCGGCAGCGATCCATGACGAGATGGCGCCGGCTTCGGAGATGCCTTCCTCCAGGATCTGCCCGCCGGTGGATTCGCGGTAGTAGAGCATCGAGCCCAGGTCTTCGGGCTCATAGCGCTGGCCGAGCGGGGAATAGATGCCGACCTGCCGGAACAGGTTGGCCATGCCGAAGGTGCGCGCTTCGTCTGCCACCACCGGCACGATGCGCGGGCCGAGCGCGGCATCCTTCAGCAGGCTGCCGAGCATGCGGACGATCGCCATCGTCGTCGACATTTCCTTGCCGCCTGCATCCAGTGCGAAGCGTGCCCAGTTGTCCAGTGCCGGCACGGTGAGGCTCGCGCTCGCGGTCTGGCGGCGTCGCGGCAGGTAGCCGCCCAGCGCGGCGCGGCGCGCATGGAGATAGCGCATTTCCGGGCTGTCCGGCGCCGGCTTGTAGAACCGCAGTTCCGCGACGTCCTCGTCCGACAGCGGAAGCTGGAAGCGGTCGCGGAACGCCTTCAGGTCATCGAGTTCGAGCTTCTTCTGCTGGTGGGTCGTCATGCGGCCCTGGCCGGCCGAGCCCATGCCAAAGCCTTTCATCGTCTTGGCGAGGATGACGGTCGGCTGGCCGCGGTGGTCCATGGCCCTGGCATAGGCGGCATGGAGCTTGCGCAGGTCGTGGCCGCCGCGGCGCAGGCGATCGATATCGTCGTTGCTCAGGTGCGCGGCCAGCGCGGCAAGCTCCGGGTTTTGCTGGAAGAAGTGTTCGCGGTTGTACGCCCCGTCATTTGCCGAGAAGGTCTGGAACTGGCCGTCGACCGTCTGGGCGAAGGCGCGCAGCAGGGCCCCGGAACGATCGCGGGCGAACAGCTCATCCCAGTCTGAACCCCACAGGACCTTGATCACATTCCATCCCGCGCCGGCGAACAGGGCTTCGAGTTCGTCGACGATGCGCCCGTTGCCGCGCACAGGACCATCGAGCCGCTGCAGGTTGCAGTTGATGACGAACACCAGGTTGTCCAGCTGCTCGCGGGCGGCGAGGGACAGCGCGCCGATCGACTCCGGCTCGTCCATCTCGCCGTCGCCAAAGAACCCCCAGACCTTGCGCTCCGACGCTGGCAGCAACCCGCGATTCTGCAGGTAGCGCATGAAGCGCGCCTGGTAGATCGAATTGATGGGCCCGATGCCCATCGAACCGGTCGGGAACTGCCAGAAGTCCGGCATCAGCCACGGGTGGGGATATGAACACAGGCCCGGTCCGGCGATTTCGCGGCGGTAGTGTTCAAGATGCGACTCGCTGAGGAACCCTTCGAGATAGGCGCGCGCATACACGCCTGGTGCCGAGTGAGGCTGGAAGTAGACGAGGTCGCCGCCCTGCGCGGCGTCGGCTGCGCGGAAAAAATGGTTGAACCCCACCTCGAACAAGTCGGCCGCGGAGGCATAGCTGGCGATATGGCCGCCCAGTTCTCCGTAGGCGCGGTTGGCGCGCACCACCATGGCCAGCGCATTCCAGCGCAGGGCGGCGCCCAGGCGTGCTTCGGTCTCCAGGTCGCCCGGATAGGGCGGCTGCGCTTCGACCGGGATGGTATTCACATAGGGGGTCGAAGTGACGCGCGCTGCCGCGAGGCCCCTGGTCGAGGCATGGGCGGCCAGGCGCTGGAGCAGGAACTGCGCGCGCGCATTGCCTGCGTGCGCGACGACGCCCTCCAGCGCGTCCAGCCACTCGCGCGTTTCCTGTGGGTCGCTGTCCTCGTTGGCAGAAGGCAGGGCGAGCATCGACTGCACACCGTTTGACACATCCGTCATGGCACCACTCCGGTCCGAATTGCGGGGAAGGGATAGATTCTGTTGTCAATAAAGACTACGCCCGGAGCGGCGGAATGTGTGTCTGTTTTGCCTTGTGAAAACGGGCTTTATGCAGTATAAATTCTCCAGAAAATGGTAATTCATAGGAATGGTTACATATGCTCGAAAACGCACAAAGACTGGACCGCACCGACATTGCGATCCTCAACCAGCTCCAGCAGAACGCCCGCATCACCAATGCCGAGCTCGCGCGCGCCGTGAACCTGTCGCCGACGCCCTGTTTCAACCGGGTCAAGGCCCTCGAGAAGGCGGGCCTGATCAAGCAGCAGGTCACGCTGCTGAATCCGGAGCCGCTGGGGCTGCGCATCAATGTGTTCATCCAGGTCAGCCTGGAGAAGCAGGTCGAAGATGCCTTGCGCCGCTTTGAAGAGGCGATCGACAAGCGCCCCGAGGTGATGGAGTGCTATCTGATGACGGGCGACGCCGACTACCTGCTGCGCGTGGTGGTGCCAAGCATGCAGAGCCTGGAGCGCTTCATCCTGGAGCAGCTCACCAAGATCCCTGGGGTCTCCAATATCCGCTCGAGCTTTGCGCTGAAGCAGGTGCGATACCGCACGGCGCTGCCGTTGCCGGCCGGGGGGCTGACGTTGAGCACGGGGAGTGAGGAGTCGGAGGAGTGGGCCTAGCTGCGCGCGGTCGCCAACGAGCCAGGCCTTAATAAATATTGTCGACATTAATGACGTTGCGTATCATGGATACGGCGCGTGACCCACGCGTGTTGCCGGAGAGCAGCACTGCACACGCCAGATACCAAGGAGACTGCAACCATGTTCGACAGACGAAAGTGCCTGGTCGCGCTGTGTGCCATCAGCCTGACCACGCTGGCAGCGGCCGTCAGCGCCAGCCCCTATCCGGAGCGCCCGGTCAGGCTGATCGTGCCGTTCCCGGCAGGCAGCAGCATCGATACGGCGGCGCGCGTGCTGGCGCGCAATCTGGCGCCGGGGCTTGGCGCGGCTGTCGTGGTGGAGAACAGGCCGGGCGCAGGCGGCACGGTTGGGGCCGTGGCTGCCAGGCATGCGGCGCCGGATGGCTACACCATTTTCCTTGGCTCGGTGGCGCAGCTGATCGGCAAGGTGGCGCAGCCGTCAGTGGCCTTTGATCCGTTGAACGACTTCGTGCCGGTCTCACTCGCATACCGGTCTGCCGCCGTGCTGACGGTCAGTGCGGAGACACCAATCCAGTCTGTTGGCGACCTGGTCCGTTGGGGCAAGGGCAATCCGGGGGCATTGAACTATTACTCCGGCGGCGTGGGCACGGCGGCGCATCTGCTTGGCGCGATCCTGTCGACGAAGGCGGGCATGAAGACGGTGCACGTGCCGGTGCGCACCGTCACTGACATGCTGCCGCAACTGAGCGACAAGACGCCGCATTTCGCCGGCTTCATTGCGCCTGCGGTCCGCCCCTATGTCGAGTCCAGGCGCTTTCGCGCCCTTGCCGTGTCGTCGCGCGAGCGCATGCCGCAATTGCCCGAGGTACCCACGCTGTTCGAGATCTTCAAGGATGAAGACTTTGTCCAGGAGAGCTGGCTGGGCATCTGGACGCCGGCCGGCACACCAAAACCAGTGGTGCAGAAGCTGTTCACGGCGACGGAGCGTGCCGTCAATTCGACCGAATTCAGGGAAGCCATGCGCCGGCAGGATCAGCAGGCAATCGCCAGCAGCAGCCCCGAGGCCTTTGCTTCCTATGTTCGTGCGGAATATGCCAAGTGGGAGCGGCTGGCTCGGGTGGCACAGCTGCCACGGCAATAGGCTGGGCTGAGACTGTCGCGGCGCCCCGCGGCGACGGTCCGGAAGAAGCACGCAAGCCAGGGAGATATCGGCATGGCAGATGATCAGCATGCAGACCACGCGCACGGCATCCGCCGGATCGGCGACGCCATCTGGCAGGCGCTCTGCTGGCTTGGCGCGCGCCTGTCCTATGCAACGGCAGCGATGCTGCTGGTTGACGTGATGGCGTGGGACAAGGACGGCAAGATCGTGCGGAACTACCTGAACAATGGCAGCGATCCGGGAGCTGATGCGTGAGAACTCGTTGAGGAGTGGGCGGCGTCAGGCGCCGTCCTGGCGCCAGCGCGTCGGAGATTTGCCGAACTGCGAAGCGAACCACCGCGAGAACGCGCTCAGTTCCGAAAAGCCCAGCTGCGTGGCGACCTGCGAGACCGGCTTTTGCGGATCCTGCAGGTAGCGCACGGCAAGCTCGCAGCGGACCTCGTTGACCAGCGCGGAGAAGGTCTTGCCATCCTGCTCGAGCTGGCGCTGCAGGCTGCGCGTGCTGACGCCGAGGCTTTGCGCCACCTGTTCCACGGCGCCGCGGCCGCGCGGCAGCAGTTGATGGAGGGTGCGCCGGACGTCGGACGCGATGGACGCAGCGCTCGGCCTCGCTTGCAGATCGAGGAACTCCCTGGCGTACCCGGCGAGGTTGGCGTCGGCAAGCGGATTGATGCGATCCAGGTCGCGGCTGGCGAACACCAGCCCGTCGAAGTCGGATCCGAACTCGACGTGCTGCCCGAACAGGCGCCGGTGGATCTGCAGATCCACCGGCGCCGCATGGGAGAAATGCACGCTGTGCGGCGTCCATTGCCCGCCGACGATGGCACGGATCAGGGAAAACACCGCGGCAACCGTCAGCTCGATGGCTTGCCTGCCCGGCTGTTGCCGGCCGGTCTGCAAGCTGACGTGCAGCACGGCGACGTCCGGGTACTCGGTAAGCAGGATCCCCACGGAATCGCTGAGCCAGTGGCGATAGCGCTCGATTTCCGCCAGGGCATGGCGCAGCGTGGGCTGATGCTGCAGCAGCAGGCTGACCGGGCCGAAGTCGGACAGGCGCCAGGATTCGCCCACCATCAGGCCGAGCGAATGGCAGGCCGTGAAGCGGGCCGATGTTTCCAGAACTTCCGCCAGGCGTGACTCCGGAATGCGAAGGTCCGGCGTGTACAGGCACGACTGGTCGAGACCGGCCTGGGAGACCATCCGCACCGGATCCAGGCCAGCGCCCCGGGCAATCGCCGAGAATTTGGTCAGGGAAGCGCTGCGAACGAGGACAGTCATAAGGCTACCGCTTGAGTGAGTGGGGGCGCGGATGGCGCGGTCCTGCCATGCGGCAACCCTGCATGGCCTGTCTCCGCGGTCGGGACAACCATGCCGGGTGACGATCGTCATGCATTGTCAAGTCGTGGCGCGATCGGTCAAGGCCGTTGCGCGGTGGCTGTCTGACAATCGTTTCGCCATGCCAATGATAGCGGCGGTGGCATGAGACGACAATCAGGAGACAGCCGTGGCAAAAGCCATTCGCATGTATGAAGTGGGAGGGCCTGAAGTCCTCCGTTATGAAGACGCCGACGTCGGCGATCCGGGTCCGGGCGAGGTGCGGATCCGCCACGTTGCGGTCGGGCTGAATTATGCCGACACATACTTTCGCAACGGCACATACCCGGTGCCGTTGCCCAGCGGCATGGGCGTAGAGGCGGCTGGCGTGGTGCAGGCCGTCGGCCCCGGCGTGACCCAGGTCGCGGAGGGCGATCGTGTGACCTACACGGGGTTTCTCAACACGCTGGGCGCCTACTGTACCGAGCGGCTAGTGCCGGCGGCGCCGCTGATCCGCTTGCCGCAGGGCATCAGCTTCGACACCGCCGCGGCGATGACGATGCGGGGCCTGACCTCGGCATACCTGATGCGCCGTATCTACCCGTTCCGGCGCGGCGAGACCATCCTGCTGCACGCGGCTGCCGGCGGCGTGGGGCTGATCGTCGCGCAATGGGCGAAGCTGCTGGGCCTGACAGTCATCGGCACGGTCTCCACCGAGGCCAAGGCAGAGGTGGCGCGCGCCCATGGCTGCGACCACATCATCAACTACACGCATGAAGACGTGGCAAAGCGGGTGCGCGAGCTGACCGATGGCGCGGGCGTGTCCGTGGTCTTCGACAGCGTGGGCAAGAGCACCTTCATGGCGTCGCTGGATTCCCTGCGCCGGCGTGGCCTGATGGTCTGCGTGGGCACGGCCTCGGGCCCCATCCCACCCTTCGATCCCCAACTGCTGGCGAAGAAGGGCTCGGCCTACCTGACCCGCCCGGCCCTGGCGGATTACATCGCGGATCCCGCCGAGAAGGCCGAACTGGCCGACGAGCTGTTCGGCCACGTCGCGGCCGGACGCATCCGCATCGAGATCAATCAGCGCTATGCACTGCACGACGCCGTACTGGCGCATCGGGACCTGGAGTCGCGCAAGACCACCGGTTCCTCGATCTTTGTGCTGTAAAGGAGACCCCCAATGCGAGTAGAACAACTTACCTGTGCGATCGGCGCTGAACTCGCTGGCGTCAGCCTGGCCGATGCCGCGCGCGACGATGCCCTGTTTGCCGAGATCAAGGCGCTGCTGCTCGAGCACAAGGTGCTGTTCCTGCGGGACCAGGACATTACCCGTGCCGACCACGTGGCGTTTGCGCGCCGCTTCGGCGAACTGGAAGACCATCCCGTCGCCGGCAGCGACCCCGACCATCCCGGCCTGGTGCAGATCTATCGCAGCGACAAGCGCGAGAACTACGAGAACAGCTACCACACCGACGGCAGCTGGCGCGAACACCCGCCGATGGGCTGCGTGCTGCGCTGCATCGAGTGCCCGCCGGTCGGTGGCGACACCATCTGGGTCAACATGGCGGCTGCCTACGAGCACCTGCCGGAGGACATCAAGCAGCGTATCGCCGCCCTGCGCGCCAAGCACAGCATCGAACATTCGTTCGGCGCGGCGATGAGCCCCGAGAACCGCGCCAGGCTCGGCGCGCAGTACCCCATGGTCGAGCACCCGGTGGTCCGCACCCATCCGGAAACCGGCGAGAAGGCGCTCTACGTGTGCGGCTTCTCGACCCATTTCGCCAACTTCCACACGCCCGAGAACGTCCGTTACGGACAGGACAAGACGCCGGGAGCGAGCCACCTGCTGAACTACCTGATCAGCCAGGCGGCGATTCCCGAGTACCAGGTGCGCTTCCGCTGGAAGCCCAACAGCGTCGCCATCTGGGACAACCGCTGCACGCAGCACTATGCGGTGCAGGACTACTGGCCGGCGCCGCGCAAGATGGAACGGGCCGCCATCATCGGCGACAAGCCTTTCTGACTGCGCAAACGCACACAAGACCCATATCACCGAGGATCGAGACATGCATTTTCTAGACGACTCCCTGCTGCCAGAGAACCAGGAGAAGCTGGTCATCCAGGTGGCGCCATACGGTCCCCAATACCTGCCGGGCGACGCCGACGATATCGCCGTGACGATGGACGAGCAGGTCCAGCTGGCGGTCGACTGCTACAACGCCGGCGCCACCGTGCTGCACGTGCACGTGCGTGAGGCCGACGGCAAGGGCTCGAAGCGGCTGTCCATGTTCGACGAGTTGCTGAGCCGGTTGCGCGAAGCGGTGCCGAAAATGATCCTGCAGGTCGGCGGCTCGATTTCCTTCGCGCCGGAGGGTGAAGGGGCGGCGGCCAAGTGGCTCAACGACGATACGCGCCACATGCTTGCGGAGCTCAATCCCAGGCCGGACCAGGTCACCATTGCGGTCAACACCAACCAGATGAACGTGATGGAGCTCAAGACGCCGGAGGACCTGGCGGGCACGTCGCGCGCCCGGCCGGCCTTGTATGAAGCCTTCCGCGAGATGTTCATTCCCTCGGGCCCCGGTTTTGTCGAGGAGCACCTGCGCCGCTTGCAGGCGGCCGGCATCCAGCCCCATTTCATGCTGGGCGACGTGGGCCAGCTGGAAACCGTGGAGCGCATGATCCGCCGCGGCAAGTACACCGGCCCGCTGATCCTGAACTGGGTAGGCATCGCGGGCGGCATGGACGGCCCGAATCCGCGCAATATGATGGAGTTCATCAACCGCGTGCCGGACGGCGCCGTGCTGACGATCGAATCCCTGGACCGCCATGTGCTGCCGCTCAACACCATGGCCATCGCCATGGGTTTGCACGTGCGCGTGGGCATCGAGGACACGCTGTGGGGCCGCAAGGGCGAGCGCATCAGCTCCGTCAGGCAGGTCGAGCAGGTGGTGCGGATCGCGCGCGAACTCTATCGCGAGGTCGCCACCGGAGAGGAGGCGCGCAAGATCTACCGGATCGACGAGCAATACGGCAGCGTCGAGGAGACGCTGGCGAAGAACGGCTTCCCGCCCGCCCGGCAGTCCGGGCAGCGCGGCTTCACCCTGCACGCCGGCTGAGGCGCGGCCTGCTGCAACCTTCAGCAGCATATCGAAAGAGAGGGCCGCGGCGACGACCGGTTCCGGCAGGCATCGGTCGCCGCCTTAGGCGATCCCTCCGCACAGACAGGAGACGACAATGAATCACACACCAAAGTCGGCGCGCCGCCGGGCAGTGCTGCTCTGCACGCTGGGCGCCGCGCTGTCGCTGGCTGTCCCGACAGCCAGCCATGCCCAGGCCTGGCCGGAGAAAGTGGTGCGCATCGTGGTAGGCGGCCCGGCCGGTGGCACGGCCGACATCCTCGCGCGCCTGCTGGCCGAGGGCCTGACCCAGTCGCTGGGCAAGCCGGTGATCGTCGAGCAGAAGCCCGGCGGCGCCGGGGCGATCGCCGTCAACACACTGCTTTCGTCGCCACACGATGGCCATACGCTGTTGCTGATCCAGGGCGGCATCGTCTCCGAGACGCCGCTTGCCGTGAAGGTCTCGTTCGACCCCTTCAAGGACCTTAAGCCCGTTGCCCAGGTCGCGCGCACGGGCCTGGTGCTGGTGGGCAATCCCAGGCTTCCGGCGAAGAACCTTGCGGAGCTTGTCGCCTATATCAAGAGCAAGCCCGGACAGATCGACTACGCATCCTATGCCGCCGGCATGCGCGGCCAGACCATCGGCGTCCAGTTCAACCGGCTGGCTGGCCTGGACATGAACCACGTCGGCTACAAGGGCTCCCCGCCCGCATTGCAGGACGTGATGGGCGGGCACGTGCCGCTGATGTTCGATGGCCTCGCGACGTCGCTGCCGCTGATCAAGTCCGGCAAGCTCAAGCCCTATGCCGTGGCGTATCCGAAGCGCATCGCCGCGCTGCCGGACGTGCCGACCTTCGCCGAGCTCGGCTACCCGGCCATGACGGAGCCGAGCTGGATGGGCGTGTGGGTGCCACCGGACGTGCCCGCGGCGGTGCAGGAGAAGATCCGCGGCGCGGTGCTGGCCGCGGTGCAGAAGCCTGGCTACCGCGAACGGCTCTCGGCCATGGGCATGGAGGTCGGCCAGCCACTTAGCAGCGAGGCGCTGTCCAGGGAGGCCCGCGCCGCCTATGAGCGGCAGGCGGAACTGCTGCGGTCGATCCACTTCGTGCCGGAATAAACCTGAACCCTGAGTCGGCCACAGACACGATGCCGCTTCGCCACAGCGCGCGGCTAGCCAGACGGAAGCGCCGGCCGTGGCGAGTGCCGGCGCACAGCCTCGTCTGATTTCCCTCTCCTTTGCGCCAGACATGCTGCATGTGAATGAGTGTAATCGTCGATCATATAAATGTCGACATTAATCACAGAGCTTTGTATAGTCAGTTCCGTCGGGTCCGGAGCACGCGACCCTTCCAGCGAACCAAAGGAGACACGCAATGAGCGAAGCACAATTCGAAGCGCGATTCGCACGCCTTGCCGGCAAGATCATCGACTTCCGCCTGCGGCCGCCCACCGGGGCATACCGCAACTTCTTCACCCCCAATGTCGTCGGCGCCGTCAATCGCATCCTCGGCCATGGCGTGCCGCGTTCCTACACCATCAGCACCGAACCGTATCCGCATGCGGAAGACCGCGCGGTCCAGGCGCTGATCGATGAAATGGACAGCGTCGGCGTGCGCCTGGGCGTCATGAACGGCCGCCACTCCGTCAACCGGCCGGTGCCCGTGCATATCGAAGATGGCGACCTGGTCGAGCTCACCGAGCGCACGGGAGGCCGCGTGCTGGGCCTGGCCGGCATCGATTTCGACAAGTCGATCCCGGAGATCCTGGCTGGCCTGGACACCGCGGTGAAGGAGATGGGGCTGGTCGGCGTATGCCTGGAGCCGGGCCTGGCGCGCACGCCGATGTATGCCGACGACGAGAAGCTCTTCCCGCTGTACGAGAAGATCGCTGACCTGAAAGTGCCGCTGCTGTTCATGACCGGACCGCTTGCCGGCCCTGACATCAGCCATACCGACCCGGTCCGCTTCGACCGCGTGGCGCGCCGCTATTCCACCATGCCCGTGGTGCTCGGCCATGGCTGCTATCCCTACGTCAACGAGGCGGTCGCGCTGGCCTTCAAGAGCGAGGTCACCGGCCTGATGAATGTCTTTGTCTCGCCCGACGTCTATACCTTCGCGCCTGGTGGCAATGCTTATGTCGAGGGCATCAACTGGCTGCCGAAGCGCTTCATCTATGCATCGGCCTACTCGTTCTTCGGCGTGGACGATTCCGTGCGCGATACGCTGAAGCTGCCCGTCCGTGAGGATGCGCTCGACGACTACATGTACCGCAATGCCGAAGCGCTGCTGCGCAACGTGAAGGGAGCACAGCAATGAGCGAACGCAATACCCAGATCCGGATGAAGCGCCATCCGGCCGGCATGGTGACCCAGGACGATTTCGAACTGGTCCAGTCGGACCTGCCGGCACTGGCCGACGGCGAAGCGCTGGTGCGCGTGAAGTACCTGTCGCTCGATCCCTACATGCGCCCGATGATGGACCCGGTGCGCTCCTATGTAGAGCCGCTCAAGCCCGGGCAACTGATGCCGGGCGGCACCGTCGGCGAGGTCGTCGACAGCCGGCTCGACGCGCTGCCGAAAGGGGCGCTGGTCGCATCGATGCTGGGCTGGCAGACCCATGGCGTGGTCAACGCGACCAACGCGCGCCTGGTCGACCCGGAACTCGGCGCGGTGTCGACCGCCCTCGGCGTGCTGGGCATGACCGGCGTCACGGCGCACTACGGCTTGCTGGAGCTCGGCAAGCCGGAGCCCGGGCAGACCGTGGTGGTGACCGCCGCGTCAGGTGCGGTGGGCAGCGTGGTGGGCCAGATCGCGAAGCTGAAGGGTTGCCGTGTGGTCGGCATCGCCGGGGGCCCGCAGAAGTGCCGCTATGTCGTCGAGGAGCTCGGCTTCGACGCCTGCGTGGACTACCAGGCGCCGGACTTCGCGCAGCAGCTTGCCGCGGCAACGCCCGACTACGTGGACGTCCTGTTCGAGAACGTCGGCGGGCCTGTGCTGGACGCGGTCCTGCAGCGGATCGCCGACCATGCCCGCATCGTGCTGTGCGGGAACATCAGCCAGTACAACGCCACGGAGCCCTACGGCCTGAAAGGCATGCGCCAGCTGCTGATGCATCGCGTAACGGTCCATGCCTTCGTGATCGCCGATCACCGCGACTACTGGCCGGCGGCACAGGCCGAACTGTCGAAGTGGCTGCGGGAGGGCAAGCTGAAGTACCGGGAGGATGTCTCGGAAGGGCTGCCCAACGCGCCGCAGGCCTTCATCCGCATGCTGAGCGGCGGCAACTTCGGGAAGCAGCTGGTCAAGGTGTCCTGACGCTTCGACCAGGGTTCGGGCGCTTGCGGGTCTGTAAAGGCTTTGTCCTTTGCAGGCCCTTGTTTTTTGGCGCTGTCGGCCCCGCCGGCGTCGTACGGCATGCCCTGCCGCGGTTGCGCGGTCCCGACTACCCCCATGGTATCCGCCAGCCGGCCCGGTACGCCCGTAAGGTAAGATCGCGGGCGAGGCGAACGCTACACGGCCGACCCGGCACGGATGCGCCGCTCGCGGCCGGCTTCTTATCAATCGGAAGGATTTACCATTCATGGGCAGACTCAAGACTACCAACACGCCAGAACTGCAGTCGCTGCTTACGCCGCAGACACCGCAGAATCCGGTCACGCTGGCTGTCGAGCAGGCGCTTATGCATGGTCGGGACTGGTCCGCATCGGTAGCCGAACAGATCGCGGTGCGGCTGGCCGGCCTGATCACGATCGACGTGATCCACGCCGGGCAGCGCCTGCTCGAGAAGGACATCAGCGACATCCTCGAGGTGAGCCGCGCGCCCGTGCGCGAGGCCTTGCGCATTCTCGAACGGGAACGGCTGATCGAGTTCCGCGCCCGGCGCGGCGCGATCGTCACGGAGCCCAATGCCCAGGACCTGCGCGACATCTATGTGGTGCGGGACGCGCTCTTTGCCATCCTGCTGCGGCAGCTGATGGAGGAGTGCCCGGAGGAACTCGACGGCCTGTTCGACAAGTTCATGCCCCAGATCGGCAAGGCGGTGGAAGATGCCTCCGTGGATGCCTATACCAGCGTGACGTTCCTGGCCAACATGGCGATGGCGGACCTGTCGAGCAATCGGCTGGTCGGGGATCTGCTGAACTCCATCTCGCTGCGGACCCTGCGCTATGTCCGGCTGGGGCTCGCGTCGAATCCCGGCTCGCTGGAGAGTTCATTCAAGACCTGGCGCGCATTGCAGCGCGCCGTAACGAAGCGAGACGTCGATGCGGTCCTGCAGACTGCCCGCAAGCGCATCGAAAGCTCTCGCGATGCCGCGATTCGCGCCCTCCCGGCCGCCACGCCGAAGGGCAAGGCGGCTGCTTCGGGCCGTGGCGCGCGCGCAGCCGCAGACGCCAAGACTTCCTGAGCGGCCGGCGGGCGACGGGACGGAACGCTAGAGCGATCCGGTCACCGTCTGCATCAGCAGGCTGCTCGCGGCCACGCTTACCCAGACCAGCAGGCCCAGCACCAGGGGGCGCCATCCCGCGCGCCTTAACCGGGCGACGTCCGTGCTCAGGCCAACCGCGGTAAGTGCGCCGATGATCAGCAGGGGCGCGACCAGCCGGACCGTGTGGGTGAGCGGGTCAGGCAGCCATTGGTTGGTGGCGGACGCGGCGACGAACAGGACGATGAACCAGGGCACGCTGTGGCGCACGGAGCTGTTGCCGCGGCCCTGGTGATACAACATCCCGATCACCAGCACGACCGGTACGATCATCATCGCCCGCCGACATTGAACAGGAAGATGGTGGACAGGGCGTAGGCGGTGTCATGCTCGTCTTGCCGCAGGATGGGGGTGATGGCGGCAATGGCTGAGCCGCCGCAGATCGCGGTGCCGGCGCCGATCAGGACCTTGAGCTTGCCGGATATACGCAAGGCCCGTCCTGCTACCACCGCGACCAGGAAGGCCACGGCCAGCGTGACCAGCGAAACCGGTAGGGAATGCAGTCCCGTGCTGGCCACCTGCTGCAAAGGCAGGCTGAACCCGAGGGCGACGATCGAATACTGCAGCAATTGCCTGGAGGCGAAGCGAATGCCTGGCTGGCAGTGTTCGCTCGGCAGCAGCAGCAGGCGGCAGGCGATGCCGAGGAACATGCCGATGACGGCGCCGCCCAGCAGGGGAAAGGCCCGCCCGAGCAGCGCGGCCGGAACGGCCAGGAACACGACTAACATCAGGCCAGGAAGAACCGAGGGAGATTTCCGGGTCTGATGACTGGGTTGGATCTCGGACTGCGTCATGGGCTGTAACCGTGCAGGTGAGGTTGAGGGCTGGCTCTGCCGCGTCCTTTGCGCGGACGCAGGGCGAGCCGGGGCGCGGCGCGGCCGAAGGCGGGCGCCGGATCGTTGTCAGGGGTGTTGCCAGGCGAGGAGTCTTTAGACGTCAGGCCGGCGGGCGCGCTCTCCGATGGTCCGGAGCAGCTGGAGCGCACGCGCTGCGGCCTGCCTGCCCCCGGGTATGTCCCCGCGAACGTGGAGCGGACGCAGTTCCTCGATCTCGGCCAGGGCGTTCAGCAGTTCGCCTTCCGCGATCGAGTACTTGCGCAGCATGTTGACCACGAGCATCGAGGTATGGACGATGTCCTCGCCCTCGACGGTGACGCCGCGCCGATGCAGCGCGTAGTTCGCCCAGTGCGTGCCGGCCAGCATGGCAGCCTCGATCGCCATTTCCCAGTCCTGCGCGCCGAGCCGCCGCAACGAGCGCTCGATGTTCTCGGCCTTCAGCCTATGGTTCCCGGCTTTCAATTCCGCTCTCCTTCAGCGCCTGATGGAAGATCGACAACACCTCGGAGAACGCGCGCGCGCATTCGTCGACGATGGCCGGTGTCGCGAACTGGTCACCGCGGATGCAGGGATCGCGGTGGTGCTCGATGGCGTGCAGTGCGCGTTCGAGCCGGCGGATGCGCTCGGGCACCGCGCATTCTATCTCCGGCCATCCCACATGGCTGACGTCCCCGAGCCCCCTGAGTTCGCGTGCATAGCTGCCGTCGGGCTGCTGCACCAGGTGCACGCCGGGGATCGTCGAGAACACCGGATCGTCGCGCGTGATGCCGGCGAGATGGAGCGTGGCGTTGAGCATGTTGGTGCCGGCGGTCAGCGTGGTCCAGTACCAGAGATCGAAGTCGGCAGTGGGGTCGAGCCGGCCTCGCAGTGAAGTCATTCGCTGTACCTTGTCGACGTGTGACATGACCCTCATGGCAGCCTCCTTTGTGCGGGGTTCAGGCGGCAAGGGCGCCGGGGCGGGCCTGGATCGCGAGGCGTCCTCCTTCGGGGCCGGGAACGATTCTGACTGCCTTCATGCCATCTCCTTTGTCGGTGAACCCTGGTCTGCGGTGGCGAGCGTGCCCGCCGCCGCCCAATTCCATTTTTTTGGAGTCTAGCACGCTGATCTCTTTAATGTCGACATTAAAAAATTCGGCTGCTACTATTCCCCTGCGCGTGGTTCGGGGGGGCCGGAAATGGAGCGGGGCGGCTTCGCTCCCGGTCGGTGCGTTGCGGAGTGCGCGAACCAGACAAACAAGGAGGACGACCATGGCAGGACGTATGCAGAAGCTCGCTGCACTTGTGCTGAGTGCCGGAGCATTCCTTTCGACAGGCGTGTCCCAGGCGCTGCACGCCCAGGAAGCGTGGCCCACGCGCCCGATCCAGATGATCGTGCCGTCATCGGCCGGGTCCGGACCCGACGCGCTGGCGCGCGTCATGGCGCAGCACCTGTCAGAGGCGCTGAAGCAGCCGGTGGTGGTCGACAACCGGCCCGGCGCCAGCGGCGTAATCGGGACCAATGTCGTCGTCAAGGCGCCCAACGACGGCTACACCGTCCTGTACACCACGGCAACCAACATGGCGATCGCCCCTGCCGTGCTGAAGAGCATTCCATACGATCCGCGCAAGAACTTCGTGCCGATCGCACAGACGGCAGTGGGCGGCGTCCTGCTGCTGGTCAACGCCGACCTGCCGGTTCACAACATGCGCGAGCTGGTCGAATTCGTGAAGGCGAACCCGGAGCAGCACAGCTATGGCACATGGGCCGTCGGATCGTCGGGACAGCTGATGATGGAATGGCTGAAGAAGCAGACGGGCATGAAGATCAACCATGTCGCCTACAAGACATCGACCCAGTTGCTGACGGAGCTGTCCGCCGGTGTCCTGAAGATCGGCTGGGCGGATCCAGGTTCGCCGGTGCCCTTCCTGCGTTCGGGAAAGATCCGCGGCATTGCGATTGCCGGCAACGTCCGCGCGCCGCAATTCCCGGACATCCAGACCATGAGCGAACAGGGCTTCAGGTTCGACACGGTCGGCTGGTTCGGCATGTTCGCGCCGGCAGGCACCAACCCGGCGATCGTGAAGCGGCTGTCAGACGAGGTCAACAAGATCCAGGGTTCCCCGCAACTGGCCGCCACCATGAAGAGCATGAATTTCGAGCCGCCCCCACTCAAGACATCCGCGCAGTTCGGAGAGATCGTCAGCCGCGACCTGCAGGTCTGGGCAAGGATCGCCGGCGACGCGGGCATCAGGATCGATTTCTGACGCGCATGCGCGCCAGGCATACACCAAGGGAAAAGGAGACAAGCGATGATCAAAGTAGAGAAACTGACCACCTGTATCGGCGCCGAACTGTCCGGCGTCAGCCTCGGCGACGCGTCGCGCGATGCCTCGCTGTTCGCGGAGATCAAGGCACTGCTGCTGCAGCACAGGGTGCTCTTCTTCCGCGACCAGAACCTCACCCGCGCCGAGCACGTGGCCTTTGCGCGCCGGTTCGGCGACCTGGAAGACCATCCGGTTGCCGGTAGCGATCCCGAGCATCCGGGGCTGGTACGGATATATCGGTCCGACGAGAAGCAGCCCTACGAGAACAACTACCACACCGACGGACTGTGGCGGCCCAACCCGCCCATGGGGGCGGTACTACGTTGCATTGAGGGTCCGAAGGAGGGGGGCGACACCATCTGGGTGAACATGGTCGAGGCCTATCAGCGGCTGCCCGAGGACGTGAAGAAGCGCATCGCCGGACTGCGGGCAAAGAGCAGCATCGAACATTCTTTCGGTGCGGCGATGGCCCCGGAAGAGCGCGAAAGGCTCGCCGCCGCGAATCCGCAGGTCGAGCATCCGGTCGTGCGCACGCATCCGGAGACCGGCGAAAAGATTCTCTATGTCGGCAGCTTCACCACCCATTTCGTGAACTATCACACCGTCGAGAACGTGCGCTACGGCCAGGACAAGAACCCGGGCGCGAGCCTGCTGCTGAACTACCTGCAGGGCCAGGCGGCCATCCCGGAGTTCCAGGTGCGTTTCCGCTGGAGACCGAACAGCGTGGCGGTCTGGGACAACCGGGCGACCCAGCACTACGCCGTGATGGATTACTGGCCGGCGCCGCGCAAGATGGAGCGGACGGCGATTATTGGTGACAAGCCTTATTGAGGCATGCGGAGCCCCATTCGTCGCGGGGCCGAATGACATGCGCAGGGCCTTTTGCTTTCAGGACGGGGGTAAGTCTCTTTTGAGACGCCTCCCTAAATCCTGCCTTGCCAAAATCTGCTCAGGCAGCTATATTCCAGTGAACCGAATCCGGAGGCTTGGCCATGGAAGCAAAGAAACGATCAGTGATTGCAGAGCTGAGTACTGGCGAACTTGGCTTCCTCGTCACAGAGGTGCGCAACCATTTGCTTGCCGGCGTCGAGCGCGAACTGGAACCGTTGCAAATCACTGCGGCCCAGTTCGTGGTGCTGAACAGCATCATGTCGGGCAAGGGCCGCACGCTCAGCGAATTCTGCCGGCTGCTTGGCTATGATTCTGGCGCCATGACGCGGCTGCTGGACCGCATCGAGGCCAAGGGCATTATCCGCCGCGTGGAGAACCCGGCCGACCGGCGCAGCCACATCGTGGAACTGACCGACCAGGGCAAAGCTGTGTTCCCGCAGGCGCGGCTGGGTACCGAAGTGGCGATTCGCCGCCTGCTTGCCGGCTTCAGCGAAAACGATGCCGAGGCGCTGCGCGCGATGCTCAAGCGCATCCTGGCAAATGCGGCCGAGGGCTGACCCTGGCCATTTTTTTGAACATTTATCTGCCTAGGCATATTACGCCTGGGCAAAGAGATGCGGAGAAAGGCGATGACTATCCCACGAACGGCGCAAACCGTCCCGGCCTTGCGGCGCCTTGGCGTACTGGGCGCGGCGTTGTTCCTGGCGAGCTGCGCCAGCATGAATGGACTGGAGACGCAGGCCACGGTCGATGATGCCAACCGCCTTGCCGCGACCGCGTCTCTGGACGCTACCCCCGTGTCGCCGGCGGCATGGCCGGAGCGTGCATGGTGGCAGGGCTTTGGCGATCCGCAGCTGGATGCGCTGGTTGAGGCCGCGCTGGCCGGACAGCCGACGCTGCGCATCGCCGCGGCGCGTGTGCGCCAGGCGGATGCGCTGGCAGGCGGCGCCGAAGCCGCGCTGTCTCCGCAAGTCAACCTGAACGCGAGAAGCACGCGCCAGCGCTTCAGCGAGAACAGTGTCGCGCCGCGGCCGCTGGCAGGCAGCTGGAAATGGGCCAGCGACGTGCAGCTTGGCCTCGGCTACGAACTGGACTTCTGGGGCAAGAACCAGGCGACGTTCGACGCCGCGCTCGACCGCGCCCGCGCCGCGGAAGTCGACTACCACGCGGCGGAACTGATACTGACGACGTCCGTGGTGCGGACCTACCTGAAGCTCGACGCCGCCTATGCGCAGCGCGCGCTGACCGAACAAACCTATCGCCAGCGCCAGAACACGCTGGACCTGACGCGCCGGCGCGTCGACGCGCAACTCGACTCGCGGCTCGACATGAAGCAAGCCGAAGCGGCACTGCCGGCCACGCGCGAGCGGCTTGCCGCGATCAACGAGATCATTGCGCTGACCCAGAACCAGCTCGCCGCGCTGGTCGGCAAGGGCCCGGACGCGGGCGCCGATATCCGCCGCCCGCAGCTTCGCGATGACTACGCGGCAGCGGTGCCGGCTTCGCTGCCGGCCGAGCTGATCGGCCGCCGGCCGGACGTGGTCGCGCAGCGCTGGCGCGTGGAAGCCGCCAGCCATGACATCAAGGCGGCCAAGGCCCAGTTCTATCCCAACATCAGCCTGACCGCATTTGCCGGCCTGCAAAGCCTGAGCCTGTCGGACTTGCTGACGGCGGGCAGCCGCACCTTCGGCATCGGCCCGGCGATCTCGCTGCCCATCTTCGATGGCGGCCGGCTGCGCTCCAATCTCGGCACCAGGCAGGCCGAATACGACGCCGCCGCGGAGCAGTACAACGCCACGCTGGTCACCGCGCTGCATGACGTGGTCAACCAGCTGGTGTCGCTGCGCTGGCTGGCCGAGCGCGCCGGCGAACAGCAGCAGGCGCTGCAGCTGACGCAGGAGGCTTACGACATGGCCGTTTCGCGCTATCGCAGCGGCGTCGGCAACTACCTGCAGGTGCTGTCGGCGGAGGGCCAGGTCCTGCAGCAGAAGCAATTGCTGATCGATCTCGAAACCCAGGAGCGCACGCTGCACCTGGAACTGATCCGCGCACTCGGCGGCGGATACGAAACGGCAGCCGCGCCCGCCAACGACACGGGCACGGCCAAAACCCCCGCGACACGGAGCGCATCATGAATCCCGCCAGCCAACCCAACCCCACCAACAATACGCCGGCAGAGCAGGGCGCTGCCCGCCCGTCGCGCCGCCGGCGCATCGTCGCCGCGGCCTCGCTCGCGGTGGCCCTTGCCGCGGCGGCGGGCTACTGGGTGCAATACGGGCGCCACCAGGTGTCGACGGAAGATGCTTATGTCGAAGGCAATGTGGTGCAGGTGACGCCGCAGGTAGGCGGTGTGGTCACCGCGATCCTCGCCGACAACACCGACCTGGTCGAGTCCGGCAAGACGCTGGTCGAACTCAACGGCGTCGATGCACAGCTCGCCCTCGCCGCGGCGCAGGCCCAGCTTGCGCGCACGGTGCGCCAGGTGCGCGGGCAGTTTGCGGCCGCCGGCCAGGACCGGGCCAACGTGGAACTGCGCTCGGTCGACCTGGCGCGGGCGCAGGAAGATTTGGCGCGCCGCTCGACGCTGGCCGCAAGCGGCGCGATCTCGGGCGAGGAGCTGGTCCACGCCACGCAGACCGTGCGCACTGCGAAGGCGTCGCTGGCCATGGCGAGCGAGCAGCTCAAGCGCAACCAGGCGCTGGTCGAGCGCACCTCGGTGGACTCCCACCCCGATGTGCAGGCGGCCGCCGCCCAGGTGCGCAATGCCAGCATCGCGCTGTCGCGCACGCGCATTCCCGCGCCGGTCGGCGGCGTGGTCACCAAGCGTTCGGTGCAAGTCGGGCAGCGCGTCAGCGCTGGCGTGCCGATGATGTCGGTGGTGCCGCTGGACCACCTGTGGGTCACGGCCAACCTGAAGGAATCGCAACTGCGCGATATCCGCCTGGGCCAGCCGGTCACGCTGACCACCGACCTGTACGGCGACGGCGTGGTGTACCACGGCCGTGTCATCGGGCAGGACGCCGGCACCGGCAGTGCCTTTGCGTTGCTGCCGGCGCAGAACGCTACCGGCAACTGGATCAAGGTGGTGCAGCGCGTGCCGGTGCGCATCGCGCTCACTCCCGCGGAAGTCGCGGCCCACCCGTTGCAGATCGGCCTGTCGATGAAGGTTTCGGTGGATACGCGTTCGCGTGACGGGAAGCGGCTGGTCGCCGTCGATGCGTCGGGCCAGAACTACCGCACCACGGTGTTCGCCGACGAGCTGGCCCGCGCCGACGAACTGGTGCGTCGCATTGTCCAAGAGAACCTGTAGGCACCGCAACACAACGGAGACGCCGGCATGAAACCCGCTAAACCCCAAGGCCTGCTGCTGCTGACGATCGGCGCCCTGACCTCGATCGACTTCCTGCAGAACGGCATGGTGGCCTTCGCCACCGCTCCCATCATGGGCGAGATCGGTGCCAGCCCCGAGGAGTACAGCACCGTCGCGGCGGCATACGCCAGCGTGGCCGTGGTGGTGATCGCGCTGCAGCGCTGGATGGTGGAGCGCGTGGGCTGGCGCCGCTATGTCCAGGCCGCGCTGGGCGCGGCTGCGATCGGTGCGATCCTGTGTGCCACGGCCGAGAGCTATCCGGGCTTCCTGGTCGGCCGCATGGTGATGGCGCTGGGCTGCGCGGGCATGCTGACCTCGTCGCGGCTGGCGGTGAACCTGATCCCTCCGAGTCCGGGCAGGTTCCTCGGCATCAAGGCGCTGGCCACGGGCATTTGCTGCGGTACGGCGATCGGGCCCTGGCTGGCCTCCGTCATCGTCACGGCAGACCGGTGGCCCCTGATCTTCTGGCTGGTGGCCGCGGCCGCGCTGGCGTTGCTCCCGGCCACCAGCGTCCTGCCCACGGCCACGCTGGCGCCAGCGCAACGCTCGGACGCGCATCCTGTGCGGCTTGCCGCGCTGGCAGTCGGCAGCTTCCTGCTCCTGTTCGTGCTGCAGCGTTCCTATTACGACTTCTACGCCGACCAGTTGTGGCTGATGATCGGCGCGGTTGCGGGCGCCAGCGCGCTGCTTGCCTTTATCTGGACGGAATCCAGAAGCGCACGTCCGCTGCTCAAGCTGCGCAGCCTGGTCGAGCCGCGCTACCTGAGCGGCCTGGCGCTCTTTACCTTCTGCTATGTGACGCTGGGCGCGAACGGCTACCTGCTGCCGATCATGCTGCAGCGCTCGCTGGGGCACTCGTGGTCCACTGCCGGACAGTTCTATGCGCTTGGGCTTGGCGCCGGCGTCGCGACCTGGCTGACGATGTCGCGCCTGCTGCCGCGCTGGCCCAGCCCGCGCAAGTACTTTGTCGCGGGCTTCCTGGCGCTGGCGGCCTCCGCGTGGCTGATGAGCCGGACCACGCCCGCGCCCGACCTGTGGGGCCATATCCTGCCCGCGCTCGCGCTCTATGGGGTGTTCATCATGATGCTGATGCCGGTCACGGCCATGCAGACCTTCAACGGCGTCATGCACGACGAGTCGGTGTTCTCGCACGCGCAGCAGACCAAGAACATGCTGGGGCAGATGGGCCAGGCGCTGGGCGTGACGCTTGCCACGGTCGGGCAGCAGTGGTTGACGACGTGGCACTACAGCACGCTGCACGGTGCGATCAATCCTGCCAGCCCGCAGTACCAGGAGACTCACGCGCGTTTCACGGCGGCCTTCTCGAACTCGATGGATCCCGTCCGCGCCGCGGAACTGGCCACGGCGCAGATCGCACAGGTGCTGGCGCAGCAGTCCGCGCTGCTGGCGAACCTCGACCACTTCCGCGCGTTGGCGGTGGTGGCGGTGCTGGCGGTCGCGGTGAGCCTGGTTCAGAAGGTGATTCGGTGAGCGACCAACAGCCGTCGGTGGCACTGTCCGCGGTCCTGGTAGCGACCAGCCGCCTGCGGCGCGCCACCCAGCATGGCGCCATCCTGGTGCTGCGCGACGCGGACCTGACCGTGCCGCAGTGGCTGATCCTGTGCCATCTGCGCGGCGCCGACGGCAGCACCCTCACCGAAACCGCCGCCGCCATCGACCATGACGCTGGCGCGCTGTCGCGCGCGGTGTACCTGCTGCGCAAGCGCGAGCTGATCGTGGCGCTGCAGGTGCCGGGAGACCGGCGCAGCGTCAGCTTGTGCATCAGCCCCTCGGGAGAGGCCCTGTGCGACAAGGTCGATGCGCAACTGCGCGGGCAGATGGCCGACGCTCTCGATGGCGGCATGGCGGGGCCGGAATTGCGCATGTTGCTGCATCTGATGGACAAGGCCGTTGCGGCGCTGTCAGGGCCCGCCATGCGACCGCTGGCGAGCTAGCGCAGGCTTCAGCGCGCGTCGAAGCGCGTTGCCAGCCCGCCGTGGCGGAAAGCGTCGACAACGAAATCGATGAACACGCGCGTCTTGGGTGGAAGCAGTTTCTTGTTGGGGTAGTACAGCGACACCGGCCCGTTGTCGGCATACCAGCCCGGCAGCAGCCGCATCAGCGCACCGCTCTCCAGCCACCTGGCGGCATGCGGGGTCGGCAGCAGCGCGACGCCGAAGCCAAGCATGGCCGCATGCGCCATCGCTTCCGGGTCGTCGAAGACCATCCGCGTGCGGTGCTCGGCTGGCGCCTCTTCGCCGACCTGGTTGCGCAGCGTCCACGCGCGCAGCCGGCCGGTCGAACCTGAGCGCCGCACGATCCCGTCCAGCACGGCAAGATCGCGCGGATGCTTCGGCAAGGGCCTGCCCTTCATGTACGCGGGCGATGCCGTCACCACGATGTGCGTACGCGCCAGTTCGCGCGCGACCACGCCGTCAGTCAACTCGATCCCGCCCCCGATCGCGGCGTCGAAGCCGTCCTGGATCAGGTCCACGGGCCGGTTCTCGAAGTGCCAGTCCGGCACGATCGCGGGATAGCGTTCCAGGAATTCACCCAGCAGCGGTACCAGGTATTCCCTGCCGAAGGCGAGCGCCATGCTGACTTTCAGCACGCCGGCGGGTTTGCCGGCGTCTTGCGAGGCACTCGCAAAGGCGTCGCGCAGGGTCGAGAACGGATCGGATACCTGCCGGAGAAACTGTTCGCCGCTGGCGGTCAGCGTCAGCTGGCGCGTGCTGCGCTGGAACAGCCGCAGGCCCAGATGCGATTCCAGGCGCGCCACGTTCTTGCTGATCGCGGCAGGCGTCAACCCAAGCTGGCGCGCAGCGGCCGAGAAACTGCCGGCTTCGGCACTCCGGACGAACGATTCGAGGAGATTCAGGGCTTCCATGCCACCAGCTTATACCAGCGGTTGAAAAAGATGATGCTGACTTGTGGCTACCGGCGACGCAATGCGCCAACCATACTGGCGTCACCAACTTCTCATCCTCAGGAGCACTTCATGACCACCCTTTCCGGAAAAACGGCCTTTGTCACCGGTGGCGCCCGCGGCATCGGCGCAGCGATCGTCCGCCGCCTGGCTCGCGAGGGCGCGGCAGTCGCCTTCACTTATCAGCAATCCGCGGCCACGGCCAATGCGCTGGTGGCAGAAGTGGAGGCGGCCGGCGGCCGCGCGCTCGCCCTCCAGGCCGACGCCGCTGACCCTGCCGCGCTCACCAGCGCGATCAACGAGGTCGCACACCAGTTCGGCAAGCTCGACATCCTGGTGAACAACGCCGGCGTGCTGCTGCTGGGCCCGGTCGAGAGCTTCTCGCTGGAGGACTTCGACAGGACGCTGGCCGTCAACGTGCGTGCCGTCTTCGTCGCCGCAAAGGCTGCACTGGCGCACATGGGGCAGGGCGGACGTATCATCAATATCGGCAGCACCAATGCCGACCGCATGCCGTTCCCCGGCGGCAGTGCGTATGCCATGAGCAAGTCCGCGCTGCTGGGCCTGGTGCAAGGCATGGCGCGCGACCTGGGTCCGCGCGGCATCACCGTCAACAATATCCAGCCGGGTCCGACCGACACCGACATGAATCCGGAAGCCGGCGAATTCGGCGCTGCCCTGCATGGCCTGATGGCGCTGCAACGCCATGCGACACCGGACGAGATCGCGGGCATGGTGGCCTACGTCGCCGGCCCGGAAGCCGGATTCGTGACGGGCGCCAGCCTGACCATCGATGGCGGGTTCAGCGCCTGACGCTTCGGCCCAATGCCGCGCCAGGGCAACCGGAAACCGATATGCTTTCCGAAACGTCTGCAGGAGCACGGATATGGACGACGACCTCAATGCGATGAGCCGCGAACAACTCACCGAGGAAGTGAAGAGGCTGCGGGCGGGCATACGCCGGCATCGGGACGCTTCCGGCCATGAGCTGTGCTGGCATCACCCGGATTTGTGGGCGTTGCTCCCGGAACCGGGCAGTCACGTTCCCACTGTCCCCGAGTGGCCGCAATTCATGCGGGGTTGCGTGAAGTATCGGGAGTCGCTGGACGCGCAATGCCCTCACGCACCACGCAGTCAGCAGGAGTTTGGCGAGACCTGACGGATTCGTTGTGGCGGCTCGAGCAAAAGAAAACCGGCGCATAGCGCCGGCAGAGAACTTCACGCGATACGCACCTCAGTCAACACTCGCCCCCGATTCCCGCACCAGCTTCGCCCACTTGTCCGTGTCCCGCTGGATCAGCACCGAGAACTGCTCCGGTGTCGAAGTCAACGGTGCGGCCCCCGCCTGCACCAGTTTGTCCCGCATCGCCTTGTCCTGCGCGATTCGCGTGATCTCCTGCGACAGCCGGCTGGCCACCGCCGGCGGCAAGCCGCGCGGACCGACCACGCCGAACCAGACATCTGCCTCGTAACCGGCGATGCCGGCTTCGGCCATGGTCGGCACGTCCGGCAGTGCCGGCGAGCGCGTGGCGCTGGTCACGGCCAGCGCGCGCAGGCGGCCGGCCTTCACGTGCGGCAGCGAGCCCGGCAGGTTGTCGAACATCAGTTGCACCTGGTTGGCGAGCAGGTCGGCCATCGCCGGTCCGCTGCCCTTGTATGGCACGTGCACGATCTCCACGCCCGCCATCGACTTGAACAGTTCGCCCGACAAGTGGTTGGTGGTGCCGTTGCCGGCCGAGCCCATGTTCAGCTTGCCGGGATTGGCCTTGGCATAGCTGACCAGTTCGCGCACGTTCTTGGCCGGCACGTTGGGGTTGACCACGAGGATGTTCGGCACGCCGGCGAACAGCGCCACCGGCGAGAAATCCTTCTGCGCATCGAACGGCAGCTTCTTGTAGAGCGTCGCGTTGATCGACTGCGTGCCCACGGTGCCGAACAGCAGGGTGTAGCCATCGGCTGGCGCCTTGGCCACTACGTCGGAGCCGATGGTGCCGCCGGCGCCGGGACGGTTGTCCACGACAACCTGCTGGCCCAGCGTTTCGGACAGCCGGGTCGCCAGCACGCGGCCGAGCAGGTCGGTGGTACCGCCCGGCGGGAACGGCACTACCAGGCGAATCGGCTTGTCAGGGTAGGGGCCGGCTAGTGCCAGTGTGGGTGCGAGCGTAGTTGCCAGCGTCAGACACGTTGCAGCCAGCGCATGTGCGATGGGTTTCATGGGGCAGGTTCTCCGTGGGACAAGGATAAGGGCAATGCCGGCTGCGATGCGCGGCGTCTTTCAGTGAAGAGAGGCGAGGTGGCCGAGCGAGCGCTTGAGCGCAACGTGCGCGGCGTCCAGCCGCGACCGGGTGGCGTCGAGGTCTCGCTGTGCCAGTTGCGTTGCGTTGCGTTGTGCGGCTACGTCCTCACGCACCAGTACCGGTGCCGGGCCGCCCGCCGCTGTGCGCGCGGTCACACCCTGCTCGGGATCCAGGCAGCGGGCCACCGCAGCGGCGCCGAGGCCCGCCGGGCGGCCGGCCACGCGCATCGCGGCGGCATCGACCATGTCCGCACTGATCTCGTCGGCGGGCAGATGCTGGTCGAGCGCGTCGCGCACCACGGCGCCAACGATGTGATGGGCCTGGCGGAACGACATGCCGGCCTCGCGCACCAGCGCGTCGGCCAGGTCCGTCGCCGTGGAGAAGTCGCGGCGTGCGCGCGACAACATGCCGGCGCGCTGCGGCGTGGCGTTGGCAATCACCAGGCGCAGCAGCGACAGGCAGCGCAGGCATTCATCGCCGGCCTCCCAGAAGCCGCGCATGCTTTCGCGGTTGCCGTCGCCGGAATGCGTGAAGTGGCTGCCCTTGAGCGCCGCCAGCGCTCCTGTCAGCAGGCCCACCATGTGGCCGCCCTTGCCCTTCAGGTATTCGAGCACGACCGGATTCTTCTTCTGCGGCATGATGCTGGAGGTGCCCGCCACGCTGTCCGGGAAGTCGATCAGGCCGAATTCCGGCGTGGCCCAGACGTACAGGTCCTGCGCCACGCGGCCCCAGGTGACGGCGGCGATAGTGATCGCCGACAGCATCTCCCACGCAAAGTCCCGCGATGCCACGGCATCGAGCGAGTTTGGCACAAAGGTGGAGAAACCCAGCCAGCGCGCCGTTGCCGCCCGGTCGATCGCGAAGGCCGTGCCGGCCAGCGCGCCCGCGCCGAGCGGGCACGCATCCAGCGCTGCCAGCGCCCGCTCCATGCGCGCGATATCGCGGCCGAGCGCTTCGGCAAAGCCGGCGAGGTAGTAGCCATAGGTGATCGGCTGCGCTGCCTGCAGGTGGGTATACCCGGGCATCACCGCGTCGGCGTAGGCGGCAGCCTGGTCCAGCGCCACCGAACGCACGGCGAGCATGGCATCCAGGATGTCCAGCGCCAGGTCGCGCGCACGCAGCCGGTCATGCGTGGCGAGGATGTCGTTGCGGCTGCGCGCGACATGCAGCCTGCCGCCGGCGTCCGCGCCCGCGATCTGCATCAGGTGGGCTTCATAGTTGAAGTACGCGTCTTCGCGAGCAGGGTCCAGTTGCACGGCCCCGGGGCCCTCGGACTCGATGCGCTCCAGTGCTCGTGCCAGCACTGCAGCCACGTCCGCGGGAATCAACTCGGTGCCGTGCAGCATCAGCAGATGCGCCTGGTTGATATCGGTGAGATAGCGGAAGCCGCTGCCGAACTCGCGCATCAGGCGCGGCAGGTAGATGTGTTCGCATACCTCGGCGGCGGTGGGCTGGGTCAGGCGGCGGCTGACTTTGGATTCCATGCTGTTCGATCTCCTGAAACAATGGAGCAAGTATGGAAATCCGCCGGATATATCGTCAAATCAGAACTTTGGCGCCGGCTATACGGATTTGATATGCTGCGGCTACTCCCGCCCCATGTTCCAGCCCAGCGCCCCCATGAACTACAAGCAGATCGAAGCGTTCCGCGCCGTCATGCTCACGCGCTCCATGACCGAGGCCGCCGCGCAGCTGCACACCTCGCAGCCGAATATCAGCCGCGTGATCGGCCAGCTGGAACGCGAAGCTGGCTTCCGGCTGTTCGAGCGCGTCGGCAACCGGCTCGCGCCCACGGACGAGGCCGAGGCCTTGTTCCTGGATGTGGAGCGCTCGTTCGTCGGCCTTGACAGCCTGCGCGCCTCGGCGCGGTCGATCCGCGAGTCAGGGGTGGGCACATTGCGCATCGGCACGGTGCCGTCGATTGCGATGAGCGTGATGCCGCAGGCCATCCTCGTCTTTCGCGAGCGCTATCCGGACGTGCCGATCGCCGTGCATACCAACGATTCGCCCACGGTGGCCAAGTGGACCGCGGCGCGGTTCTGCGATATCGGGCTGGTGTCGTATATGGCTGAGACCACCGGCATCCGCAGCGAGCTGCTGCGCCGCGAGGACGGCGTGTGCATCGTGCCGGCCACGCACCGGCTCGCGCGCAAGCGCCGCATCCATGCCAGCGACCTCGACGGCGAGCGTTTTATTTCGCTGACGCATGGCGACGGCACGCGCACCACGGTCGATGCCGCCTTCGTGCCGGATGACCGGCGCGTGCTGACGCTGGACACACCGTATGCGGCCACCATCTGCACGATGGTCGGCATGGGATTGGGCGTCAGCGTGGTCAACCCGCTGGTGGTGCGCAGCCTGAAGCCGGCAGGCGTCAAAGCGATCCCGTTCGAACCCGTGATTGCCTTCCAGAGCCATATCCTGTTCAACCAGCAGCGGCCAGTGCCGGCGCTGGCGCAGTGGTTCCTGGAATGCCTGAGGAGGGTGACCGGATAAGGGGCGTGCCATCGCCTGGAATCTACGGGTTCAGCCGCCGCTTCAGCTGGGTCAATGACCGCTATGGGGTGTCGTGGCAGCTGAACCTGCAATGACGCGTACGGATGGCGCCTGCTTTCACTAAGGCACTGCCTAAGGCATGCGGGCCGGTTCCGCAAAGGCCTGCAGGAACGCAAGTCCGGGCGGTGCCGCAGCGTGGTCTTCAATGACCGTCGTCAGCGCGGGCTCGGGCAGCCAGGGATAGGGCAGCGACGACTGCAAGGCCGTCAGCACGGCCGCGCCCGGATCCGGCACCGAGTCCATCCGCTCGATATGAATATGCAGGCTGGCGATACGGTACGAACCGTCGTCCCCGGCGGCAAAGCCCCAGCGGTAGAAGCCTTTTCCCGCGCGCAGCGTGTGGGCCGCTGTTTCTCGCATCACCACCAGCCACGGGATGGTCATGGTGTTCCCGGTGAGCGCGGCGGCGGCGTCGCCGATGTAGTAGGTCCGACAGCGGTCGAACGTCCGCGCAAAGTCGCTCACCAGCGTCGCGGCGATGGCCGGCGCGCCTTCGGTCTTCGCGGGAAAGGTGATGGTATCGGTGTCGATCGAGAACGTCAGCGACGCGTCCTGCGCAAACGCTTCGGGTATCAGCGCCGGCCGAGTGGTGTCCTTGGCCTCGACATAGCGGGCGAGCAGCGCTTTAGCCGCGGTGAGTGAGATTGGGTTCATGCCGGGTATCGTTTCGGGGTTTGAGGGGGACGGCGCGCACGCGATGGCGCGATGCAAGGAGTTTGATAGAATTTGGCACAAAGCTTGCATTACAAGCTAAATGACCTAAGCGACGATGGCAACCAATCCTGCAAGCAAGACGCTGACGATCACGCACCCCGCCTGCCTGGTCGACGGTTCGGACCGCGAGTTCCGGCACCTGGTCAATGGCCTGTTGCCGTTTGCTGCGCGGCTGCTTTCCGTGCGCGACGGCTTCGGCAACCTGATCGGCCTGACCGGGGTGCAGTACTCGCTGATCCGCTCGATTTCTCACCTGTCGCAGCAAGGCGAGGTGACGGTGAACCAGCTGGCCGACCACCTGCACCTGAGCGGCCCGTTCATTACCATCGAAACCGGCAAGCTGAAGAAGCTTGGCCTGATCGACAAGAAGGCCCATCCCGACGACAAGCGCAAGATGCGGCTGACCATCACGGCGGCGGGCTCGAAGCTGCTCAATGAACTGCTGCCGGTGCAGCAGCAGATCAATGACGTGCTGTTCGATGGCGTCAGCCGCACTGAATTCAAGGTGCTGTGCTCGGTGGTCGACCGGCTGGTCGCCAACGGCGACCGCGCCGCGCTCGACCTGGAGCACCTGCAGGCGCGCCGCCAGAAAGGCTAGCCCGCTGCCTTCAGTGCGCGGCCCACTGCACGGTGCCGACATCGATGCCCTCCTGGTGCATTTCCCATAGCGGGCTGAGCTCGCGCAGGCGCGACACCGTGGCGCTGACCTGCCGGATGACTTCATCGACTTCCGCTTCGGTGGTGTAGCGGCCCAGCGTAAAGCGGATCGAACTATGCGCCAGTTCGTCGCTGCGGCCGAGCGCGCGTAGCACGAACGACGGCTCCAGCGATGCCGAGGTGCAAGCCGAACCGGAAGACACCGCCACGTCCTTGATGCCCATGATCAGGGACTCGCCTTCGACAAAGTTGAAGCTGATGTTCAGGTTGTGCGGGATGCGGCGCGCCAGGCTGCCGTTGACGTAGACCTCGTCGAGCCGCGACAGCCCCGCCAGCAGCCGGTCCCGCAGCGCGCCCACACGGCGCGCTTCTTCCGCCAGTTCCAGCTTTGCCAGCCTGAAAGCCTCGCCCATGCCCACGATCTGGTGCGTCGGCAGGGTGCCCGAACGCATGCCGCGCTCATGCCCGCCGCCGTGGATCTGCGCTTCCAGCCGGATGCGCGGCTTGCGCCGCACGTAGAGCGCGCCGATGCCCTTGGGACCGTAGACCTTGTGCGCGGTCACCGTAAGCAGGTCGATCTTCAGTGCCTCCAGGTCGATGGCAATCTTGCCGGCGGCCTGCACCGCGTCGCAGTGGAACACGATGCCTGCCGCGCGGCAGATCTCACCGATCTGCGCGACCGGCTGGATCACGCCGATCTCGTTGTTGACCATCATCACCGACACCAGGATGGTGTCCGGCCGCAAGGCGCCGCGCAGCGTGTCGAGATCGACCAGGCCGTCTTCGCCGACATCCAGGTAGGTCACCGCAAAGCCCGTCCGTTCCAGCTCGCGGCAGGTGTCGAGCACCGCCTTGTGCTCGGTTCTGACCGTGACGATGTGATTCCCCTTGGCCCGATAGAAATGCGCCGCGCCCTTGATGGCCAGGTTGTTGCCCTCGGTCGCGCCGGAGGTCCAGACGATCTCGCGCGGGTCGGCATTGAGCAGCGCCGCGACATGCGCGCGCGCGGTCTCCACTGCCTCTTCCGCCTGCCAGCCGTAGTAGTGGCTGCGCGACGCCGGGTTGCCGAACTGGTGCTGCAGGAACGGGACCATCTTCTCGACGACGCGGGCGTCGACCGGCGTTGTCGCGCTGTAGTCCATGTAGATCGGAAGGGTTTTCGTTTCGGTTGGCATGAGGCTCATTCCTGGCTGCGGAGGTGGGGAGGACCGTGTGCAGGCAAGCCCGCTGGTCAAGGAAAGTGGGGCCGAGTCTAGCACCGCGTGCGTGCGCGCCGGGTGGGCGCCATGCTGCCGGTAGGGTTGCTCGACGCGACTCCATTGGCTCTGCCGGCGTGACTGGTGACCCCGCACGCTGCCTGCAAAGCCTTGTGCAGCAAGGCTTTGCGAGTTTCCTCAGGGAGCGGGGCGCGCGCCATCCCGACCCCGGCTAGGGTTTCCACTAACTTGAATAGTGTTGTTACCTAGCATTCAATAATATCTAACTTACAAAGCTAATAAGCAAAGCAAGATGGTTGGTGGAACAAACATGCGTAGGAGTCGTGATGGCTGAGTCATCTGCCGGTCGTGGCGTCGAGATGGACGCCGATGCGCAGCGCCGCTTCAGGAATGCGCTGTCGATGTTTGCAACGGGTGTCGCCGTGATCACGGCGCCGCGCGAAGAGGGGGTGCCGGTCGGCATCACGGTGGCGTCGTTCAACTCGGTGTCGCTGGACCCGCCGCTGGTGCTGTTCTCGGTCGACCGCCGCTGCCTGAGCCTGGGCGATCTGCGCACGGCGCGCCGCTTCGCGGTCAACGTGCTGGCCGAGGCGCAGCAGGATATCTCGAACCGGTTCGCGAAGGCGAACACGGGCAAGTGGGAAGGCATCGGCTTCGGCGCGCAGGGCGGTGACCGCCATGTGCTGCTGCCAGACGCGCTGGCCACGTTCGAATGCGAGCCCTATGCGCAGCACGACGGCGGCGACCACGTCATCTTCATCGGGCGGGTGGTCCGCCATCAGGCCCGGCACGACGGCCGGCCCCTGATCTTCTTTGGCGGCAAGTACCGGGCACTGGAAGACAGCCCGGCCACCGCGTAAATCCACAAAACACAGGCAGTCAGGACAGGAGAACGACATGATCAAGACCGGTAGCCAACACATCGCGATGCTACGCGATGGCCGCGAAGTGTATCTGGACGGCAAGCGGGTCACGGACGTCACGGTGCACCCGGCGTTCCGCAACTCGATTCGCAGCTACGCCAATCTCTACGATTACCAGGCGCGTCCCGAGAACATCGAGAAGATGACCTTCCAGCCCGCCGGCACGGACCGCCGCGTCAGCCGCATCTGGGAGCTCCCCACCAGCTACAACGAGCTGGTCGAGCGCCGCCAGATGCTGGAAGCGTGGACCGCGCTGCATTACGGCTTCATGGGCCGCTCGCCCGACCACGTGGCATCGTGCATCTCGGGCATGGTCATGGGCATCGACGTGCTCGAGCAGGCCGATCCCGCACGCGCCGGTGCCTTGCGTGATTACTACCGCTATGCCCGCGACAACGACGTGTTCCTGACTTATGTGATCGTGAACCCGCAGGCCAACCAGGCCAAGGCGGCCCACGAGCAGGAAGACAAGTACCTGGCCGTGGGCATCGTCGACCAGGACGCCGAGGGCATCACCGTACGCGGCGCCAAGATGCTGGCCACCAGCGGCATCATGGCCAACGAGGTGTTCTGCAGCTGCATCCAGCCGCTGCGCGAGGGCGACGAGATGTATGCGCTGTCGTTCGCGGTGCCGATGAACACCAGGGGGCTGAAGGTGATGTCGCGCAAGTCGTATGAGGCGAACGCTACCTCGGTCTTCGACAACCCGCTCGCGAGCCGCTTCGACGAGAACGATGCCGTGCTCTATTTCGACGACGTCAAGGTGCCGTGGGAGCGGATCTTCGTCGCGGGCGACGTCGCCATGTGCGCGAAGCAGTTCCACGCCACGCCCGCCCATGTCTACCAGAACTACCAGTGCCAGGTGCGGTTGATGGTGAAGCTGCGCTTCCTGGTCGGACTCGCGCACCGGATCACCGAGATCAACGGCACCAACGGCTTCCCGCAGGTCAGGGAGCTGCTGGGCCAGCTCGCCGCGGAGGCGGGCATGGTCGAGGCCTGGGTCTACGGCATGGAGGCCAAGGGCCAGGTCAACCAGAACGGCTATTTCGTGCCCGACCGCAGCATGCTGTACGGCTCGCAGGTGGTGACGCAGCAGCTCTATGCCAAGGTGCTCAACACGCTGCGCGAGCTGGCCGGCGGCGGCATGATCATGCTGCCGTCGAGTATCGGGGATTTCGCCAATCCCGCGCTCGCCGGGATCATCGCCAAGACGCAGAAGTCGCCGGTGTGCAGCCCGGAGGAGCGCGTCAAGTTCTTCAAGCTGGCCTGGGATGCCGTCGGCTCCGAGTTCGCCTCGCGCCATAACCAGTACGAGATGTTCTACGCCGGCGCCACCTTTGTCACCAAGGGCCACGCCTACCGGACCTACGACTGGAAGAGCGCTTCCGGCCTGGTCGACCACATGCTCGGCAGCTATTCCCTCGAAGACGAGCTGGCCCGGCTGCCGCAGGCGGCCTGACACGCCCGCATTGTTTCCCCTTGCCCCGATAACGGAGATCAGCATGGCAATCAACAAGCTTCACGACGAGTTCCATACCCTGGACCTGGCGTCCGGCTGGGAGGTCCCGCACGGCTATCCCGCCGGCATCCAGCAGAAGATCCTGTCCGGCGCGCTGGACGAAGGCGGCCGCGGCGGCAGTCGCACCCGCCTGCTGCGCTTTGACCCGGGTGTCTTCACCACCGCGCCGTTCGTGCACGAGTACTGGGAGGAGGTTTACCTGCTCAGCGGCGACCTGACCGTCGGCAACGATGTCAACGGGGAGGGCGGCGAAGCCTTCGCTCCCAATACCTACGCCTGCCGTCCGCCCGGCGCATTCCACGGTCCGTTCAAATCGAACGGCGGTTGCATGCTGCTGGAAATCCACTACTACGACCCGGCCTGATCATGAACGCCACTGTAGCCTCCGCCAAGCGCCAGCTTGCCGACGGCAGCGCCAATGCGCAGTCGCTGCTGGCAGCGTGCGTCGAACGCATTTGCAATCCGGGCGGCGAAGGCGCGCGCGTCTTCCCGCATGGCGTCAGCATGGCGGCCCGCAAGCAGGCGCAGGCGAGCGACATGCTGCGCGAACAGGGCGTGGCGGGCCCGCTTGCCGGGATACCCGTTTCCGTGAAGGACCTGTTCGACGTGCAGGGCGACGTGACCCGCGCCGGAGCCCGCGTGCTGCCGGAGCGGCCCGCCGGCGCGGATGCGCCGGCCATCGCGCGCCTGCGCGCGGCGGGGGCTGTGCTGGTCGGGCGTACCAATATGACCGAGTTCGCCTACTCGGGTGTCGGCATCAATCCGCACTACGGCACGCCGCGCAACCCGTTCGACCGGCAAGCCGGCCGCATTCCGGGCGGATCGTCGTCCGGCGCAGCGGTGTCCGTGACCGATGGCATGGCCCTGGCCGCGGTCGGGTCGGACACAGGCGGCTCCTGCCGCATCCCGGCGGCGTTGTGCGGCATCGTCGGCTTCAAGCCCACGGCAAGTCGCGTGCCGCTGCAGGGTGCGATACCGCTGTCGCCCAGCTACGACTCGGTCGGTTGCCTGGCCAATACGGTTGCGTGCTGTGCCGCCGTCGATGCGGTGATGGCAGGCGAGGAGGGGCCCATGGCAGCGGTGCCGCTCGCGGGCCTGCGCCTGGCCGTGCCGACCGGGCTGGTGCTGGAGGGCATCTCCGACGAGGTTGCCGAGGTCTTCAGCCGCACGCTGCGCCGGCTGTCCGCGGCTGGCGCGTTGCTGCAGGACGTGGCCTTCGACAGCTGGGACCAGCTGGCCGAGCTCGGCGCCCACGGCGGCCTGGTTGCCGCCGAGGCCAGCGCATGGCACGGCAGCCTGGTGGCGTCGCATGCCGACCGCTATGACCCGCGCGTACTGTCGCGCATCCGGCTGGCGGACGGGCAGCGCGCCGCCGATTACCTGCGCATGCGGCAGCGCCGCGGCGAGCTGTGCCGGCAGGCGGACGCCGAACTGGCGGGCTTCGATGCGGTGGTCCTGCCGACCGTGCCGATCGTCGCGCCGCGCATCGCGGACCTCGACGATGACGACGCCTTCTTCACCACCAACCGGCTGCTGCTGCGCAACCCGGCCATCGCCAACATGCTGGACCTGTGCTCGCTGTCGGTCCCTTGCCATCGCCACGGCGAGGCGCCGGTCGGCCTGATGCTGTTCGGCCGCCACCTTGCCGACCGCAGGCTGCTGGCGATCGGCATGGGGATCGAGTCGGCGCTGAGGCATGAACGAGGTTAGACCCCGGCGGCAGCGCTGCCGACCGTAATACCCGGCATTTCCATAAATACATAGGAGACAACATGCCTGATATCCGTATCGGCGCGGCCGTGCTTGCCTGCGCCACCCTGTTCGCGGCGACTGCCGCGACGGGGCAAACAGCCCCCGCCAGCGCACCCAGCGGCGTCCCCATCAGCGACGGCGTGGTCAAGGTCGGTGTTCTAACCGACATGTCGTCCATCTTCTCCGACATCGGCGGCAAGGGCTCGGTGGTGGCCGCGCAAATGGCCGTGGACGACTTCGGCGGCAAGGTGCTGGGCGCGCCCATCCAGGTGGTGAGCGCCGACCACCAGAACAAGACCGACGTGGCCGCCACGCTGGCGCGCGGCTGGTTCGACAACCAGAAGGTCGACATCATCCAGGACGCGCTGCCGTCCTCGGTGGCGCTGGCCGTCTCCAACCTGGGCAAGCTCAAGCGCAAGATCGTCATTGCCAGCGGCGCCGGCACCACGCGCCTGAGCAACGAGGATTGCTCGCCTTACACCATCCAGTACTCGTACGACACCTACGCATTCGCCGCCAATACCGTCAAGGCGCTGGCACGGCGCGGCGACAACAGCTGGTACTTCCTGACCGTCGACTATGCCCTTGGCGCATCGCTCGAGAAGGACGGTACCGAGGCGCTGTCGAGCGTCGGCGGAACCATCAAGGGCAAGGCGAAGCACCCGATCAATTCGGCGGACCTGTCGTCCTACCTGCTGCAGGGGCAGGCTTCCGGCGCGAAGGTGATCGGCCTGGCCAACGCGGGCGCCGACACGGTCAATGCGATCAAGACGGCAGCGGACTTCGGCATGAACGGCGCGGGCAAGCAGCGGCTGGCCGGGCTGCACATGTTCATCAGCGACATCCATAGCCTGGGGCTGAAAGCCGCACAGGGCATGACCCTGACCACGGCGTTCTACTGGGACCGCGACGACGCCACGAGGGCCTGGTCGCAACGCTTCTTCGAGAAGACCGGGCGCATGCCGACGCTGGTCCATGCCGGCGTGTACTTGTCGACGATGCACTACCTCAAGGCGATCCAGGCCGCGCGCACGGACGAAAGCGATGCGGTGCTGGCCAGGATGCGCGCGACGCCGGTCAATGACTTCTTCGCCAGCAACGGCACGATCCGCGCCGACGGCCTGATGGTCCACGACATGTACCTGGTCGAAGTGAAGCGCCCGCAGGAGTCGAAGCGGCCCTGGGACTACTACAAGATCAAGGCCGTGATCCCCGCGAACGAAGCGTTCCGTCCGCTCAGCACAAGCACCTGCCCGCTGGTCAGGAAGTAAGCCCGTCTACCCGGCCGGCGCCGGCAAGTGTGCCAGCACCGGTCAGCCACAACACCGCACAGAGCATCCGAAATGAAAACCCTTACCTTTGAAATCGAAACCCGCCTGGGCAAGTCGCGGCACGCCGTCACCATCTGCCAGCTGGTCGTGGCCGGATGGACCGGCCGGGACGTCGAAGCCATGGAGGCCCACATCCGCGAGCTGGAGGAACTGGGCGTGAAGCGTCCCGCCTATACCCCGGTCTTCTATCGCGTCGCGGCGGAGCGGCTGGGTACCGCGCCGGAAATCCAGGTCAGCGGCGAAGCGAGCAGCGGCGAGGCCGAGTTCCTGCTGGTGAAGGATGGCGGCGAGATCCTGGTGGGCATCGCCTCGGACCATACCGACCGCGAGGCCGAGACCTACGGCATTACTGTATCGAAGCAGATGTGCGAGAAGCCCTGTGCGCCGACCTTGTGGCGCCTGGCCGAAGTGGAAGGACACTGGGACCGGCTGGTGCTGCGCTCCTACGCCACCATCGACGGCGAGCGCGTGCTGTACCAGGAGGGCCCGGTGACGGCCATGCGTTCCCCGACCGACCTGCTGGACCGGTTCGCCGGCCACGGCGGCGACTTTGGCGAGGGCGCGGCCATGCTGTGCGGCACCTTGCCCGCCATCGGCGGCATCCGTCCGGCGGAGCGCTTCGAGATCGAACTGGAAGATCCGGTGCTGGGGCGCACGCTGCGCCATGCATACGCGGTCGCGACGCTGCCCGTCGAGGGTTGAACATGGCGCGCCATCCACATTGCCACGGCAGCGCTACGGAGTTACGCCCATGCCCCAAGACGACCTGATACTGGCCACCCGGAACCTCGGGAAATCCTTCCGCGGCTTCACGGCGGTGAGCGACGTCAACCTGCGGGTGCGCCGCGGGTCGATCCATGCATTGATCGGGCCCAACGGCGCGGGCAAGACCACTTGCTTCAACCTGCTCACCAAGTTCCTGGAGCCGACCACCGGCACCATCCTGTTCAACGGCATCGACATCACCCGCGAGAAGCCCGCGCAGATCGCGCGCCGCGGCGTGATCCGTTCCTTCCAGATCTCGGCGGTGTTCCCGCACCTGACGGTGATGGAGAACGTGCGCATCGGCCTGCAGCGCCAGCTCGGCACGGCGTACCAGTTCTGGCGCGGCGAGCGCTCGCTCGATGTGCTCAACGACCGGGCCATGGAGCTGCTCGAACAGGTCGGCCTGACCGAGTTCGCGCACACCCAGACGGTCAACCTGCCGTATGGCCGCAAGCGCGCGCTGGAGATCGCCACCACGCTGGCGATGGAGCCCGAGCTGATGCTGCTGGACGAGCCCACCCAGGGCATGGGCCATGAGGACGTGGACCGCGTCACGCAGCTGATCAAGAAGGTTTCGGCGGGCCGCACCATCCTGATGGTGGAGCACAACATGAGCGTGGTCTCGTCCATTGCAGACAAGATCACCGTGCTGCAGCGCGGCGCGATCCTGGCCGAAGGCCCGTACGCCGAAGTGTCGAAGGACCCGCGCGTGATGGAGGCCTACATGGGCACCGCTGACGCGGAACTGCAGGGCGCGCACTGAGACGGCCGGGGAACCACACATGACAACATCCAACACACCCGCGCTCGAGATCAAGGGCCTGGAGGCCTGGTACGGCGAATCGCACATCCTGCACGGCGTGGACCTGACCGTGAACCACGGCGAAGTGGTCACGCTGCTGGGCCGCAACGGCGCCGGGCGCACCACCACGCTGCGCGCGATCATGGGCCTCACAGGCGCGCGCAAGGGCTCGATCAAGGTCAATGGCCATGAAACCATCGGCCTGCCTACACACAAGATCGCGCACTACGGCATTGGCTATTGCCCCGAAGAGCGCGCGATCTTCTCCAGCCTCTCATGCGAAGAGAACCTGATGCTGCCGCCCGTGCTCAAGGGCGCGGACACCAGCAAGGGCATGAGCGAGGCCGATATCTACGAGATGTTCCCGAACCTGAAGGAGCGCCGCCAGAGCCAGGGCACGCGTCTTTCCGGCGGCGAGCAGCAGATGCTGGCGGTCGGGCGCATCCTTCGCACCGGTGCCAACCTGCTGCTGCTCGATGAAATCTCGGAAGGGTTGGCACCGGTGATCGTGCAGGCGCTCGCGCGCATGATCCTGATGCTCAAGCAGAAGGGGTACACGGTGGTGATGGTGGAGCAGAACTTCCGCTTCGCCGCGCCGCTGGCCGACCGCTTCTACGTGATGGAGCACGGCAGCATCGTCGAGCGCTTCGCGGCCAATGCGCTGCAGGCCAGGATGCCGGTGCTGCACGAACTGCTGGGCGTATGAGGAGCATCCATGACTCTGTTTGAAATCCCGTTTCCGGCGCTGCTGTCGCAGTTGCTGCTGGGGCTCGTCAATGGCGCCTTCTACGCCATGCTGAGCCTGGGCCTGGCGGTCATCTTCGGCCTGCTGAACGTCATCAACTTTGCCCACGGTGCGCTTTTCATGCTCGGCGCGGTGCTGGCGTGGGCCGGCATGACCTACGCCGGCCTCAGCTACTGGGTGATGTTGCTGCTGTCGCCGCTGGTGGTCGCAGCACTGGGCGTGGCGATCGAGAAGACCATGCTGCGCTGGATCTACAAGCTGGATCATATCTACGGCCTGCTGCTGACGCTCGGCATCACGCTGGTGATCGAGGGCATCTTCCGCTCGGTCTATGGCGTGTCCGGGCTGCCCTATTCGCCGCCCGAAGCGCTGCAAGGCGCCGCCGACCTCGGCTTCATGCGCTTGCCCAACTACCGCGCGTGGGTAGTCGTGGCCTCGCTGGCGGTCTGCCTGTCGACCTGGTACGTGATCGAGAAGACCCGGCTGGGCGCCTACCTGCGCGCGGGCACCGAGAACGCCAAGGTGGTGGAGACCTTCGGCGTCAACGTGCCGCTGATGGTGACGCTGACCTACGGCTTCGGCGTGGCGCTGGCGGCGTTTGCGGGGGTGCTGGCCGCGCCGGTCATGCAGGTGTCGCCGCTGATGGGGCAGAACCTGATCATCATCGTGTTCGCGGTGGTGGTGATCGGCGGCATGGGCTCGATCCTGGGCGCGATCCTGACCGGCCTGGGGCTGGGCGTGATCGAAGGGCTGACCAAGGTATTTTATCCGGAAGCATCGTCGACCGTGGTGTTTGTGACCATGGTGATCGTGCTGCTGTTGCGCCCGGCAGGGCTGTTCGGAAAGGAGAAATGATGAGCGGGCAATCTATCGCTGCATTGGGAATGCAGCCACCGCAGGCGGTACGCCGCCTGCCACGGCGGGCACTGTACGTGGCGCTGCTGGCATGCCTGCTGGCCGCGCCGCTGGTGGGCGCCTATCCGGTGTTTGTGCTCAAGGTGCTGTGCTTCGCGCTGTTTGCGTGCGCCTTCAACCTGCTGATCGGCTACACCGGGCTGCTGTCGTTCGGCCATGCGGCGTTCTTCGGCGGCGCCGGCTACGCGGCCGGCCATGCGATGAAGGCCTGGGGTGTGACGCCGGAGCTCGGCCTGATCCTGGGCACGGTCACCGGCGCGCTGATCGGCTACGTGGTGGGCTCGCTGGCGATCCGCCGGCAGGGCATCTACTTCTCGATGATCACGCTGGCGCTGGCGCAGATGCTGTTCTTTATCTGCCTGCAGGCGCCGTTCACCGGCGGCGAGGACGGGCTGCAGGGGATCCCGCGTGGCAAGCTGTTCGGGGTGTTGCCGCTGTCGGACGACATGACGCTGTACTACGTGGCGCTGGTGATCATCGTCGCCGCCTTTGCGCTGATCGTGCGCACGGTGCATTCGCCATTCGGCCAGATCCTGAAGGCGATCAAGGAGAACGAGCCGCGCGCAATCTCGCTGGGCTATGACGTCGACCGCTTCAAGCTGACCGCCTTCGTGCTGTCGGCGGCGCTGTCGGGACTGGCGGGTTCGGTCAAGGCGCTGGTGCTGGGGTTCGAGACGCTGACCGATGTGCACTGGTCGATGTCCGGGATGGTCATCCTGATGACCTTGCTGGGCGGGCTTGGCACGTTGTCCGGGCCGATCGTCGGTGCCTTTGTGGTGATCGCGCTGGAGAACAAGCTTGGCGAACTGGGCAGCTACCTTGCGGCGGTGACGGGCATCGACTGGTTCAACGGGCTCGGGGAATCGGTGTCGATGGTGACCGGCATTATCTTCATCGTTTGCGTGCTGACGTTCCGCAGGGGCATTGTCGGTAGTCTGGGGCGAAGTCCTGGATGAGGCCGGTTTTCTCCCCTCTCCCGCTTGCGGGAGAGGGGAGAAAACATTGGCGAGCTTAGGCCTTGGCCCATGCCAACGCCGCACCCGGCGCGACCGCCGCCTTTGCGCCGAGGTGTTGCTCAACCACCCCGGCCACCATATCCGCCGTCACCGCGGACAAGGTCCACCCCAGGTGCCCGTGCCCCGTGTTATAGAAGATGCACGGCGCACGGCCCCGCCCGACACGCGGCAGCATGTCCGGCATCATCGGCCGCAATCCGGCCCAGGGCACCACGCTACGTGTGCTGACGCCGGGGAAGCATTGCTGCACCCACTCCACCAGCGGCCGGATGCGATCGGCGCGGATGTCGCGGTTGTAGCCGTTGAACTCGGCGGTGCCAGCCACGCGGAAGCGGTCGTCGCCCAGGCGGCTGGTGACCAGCTTGGTGGCATCGTCGAGCAGGCTGACGGTCGGCGCCGCGGCGCGGCTGGCCTCGTCGGCCAGGTTGACCGTGATCGAATAGCCCTTGACCGGATAGATGTTGACGCGGTCGCCCAGCCCGGCCGCCAGCGCCCGGCTGGCAGTGCCGGCACAGATCACGGCGCCGTCGAAGCTCGACGTGGCCGTATCGGTGCCTTGCTGCACGGTCACGCTCGCGCGCCTGCCGTCGGACTTGACGGCGCGGACGTCCTGCCCGTAGAGACAGCGCACGCCGAGCCGGTCGATGACCGTGGCCAGGCCACTGGTGAACTTATGGATATCGCCGGTCGAGTCGCTCTCGGTGAAATACCCGCCGTAGAAAGAGCCGGCCAGCGTCGGCTCAATCGCGCGCATCTCGTCAGGCGTCACGGCGCGCCGCTCCAGCCCGCCCTGCGCCAGCAGCGCGGAGACGCGGCCGGCATGCTCGAAGCCGGCCTTGTCGCGGTAGATATGGAGAATGCCTTCTTTTTTCAGGTCGAAATCGATGCCTTCCTGCGCCGCCCAGGCGAACAGGTGCTCGCGGGCCGCGATGGCGAGCCGCGCGGTCTCGATGGTGTTGCGGCGGTAGTGGGGGATGGAGGCGATGAATTCGGCGAACCACGTCAGCTTGTGCCAGCTCGGGCTGGGATTGACCAGCAGCGGGGCGTCGCTGCGCAGCATCCACTTGAGGCCCTTGACGATGGTCGACCAGTGGGTCCAGACCTCGGCGTTGGAGGCGGATAGCTGGCCGCCGTTGGCGAACGAGGTCTCCATCGCGGCATAGCGATGCCGTTCGAACAGCGTAACGGAGAATCCGCGCCGGGCGAGCGCGTAGGCTGTGGTGACACCGGTGATGCCACCGCCGATGACGGCGATTGTCTTCATGATCTGCAGGTTCCAGGGACGTCAGGGGGTGGGAGTCCGTACGCAACGTGCGTAGCGGACGCCCCCTCTGTTCTGGACCTGAGAGATTCACGACACCTCGCCGGGGCGATGCGCGCTTGCTCCTTCGGTATGCCGGGAGACGATGACGCCGGCATTCTTCAGAGTGCGTGACTTGTGATACCGGTCCTTTTGCCTGAGAGTTTCCGGGGCGGTTGCTCCTTCGGCGCTGATCGCGGCGGCGGCCGCCGGATCAGTCTCTCCCAGCATCACAGTGGCTTGATGCCAACCCGGGCAATGTAGAGACAAGGCTCGGCCTTGGGTATGCGGGTTTACGTGAGTAGCGCAATGCGACTAGCTACGGTGCGGAATGGGATGGGTGGTGCACTTACCCGCAGGTTCCGCGACCGCGTCGCTATGTCGCACCGGACCAGGCCTGCCTGCAACCTAAAATGTCAGCGCTCGCTCCTCGGGAGGAAGCGCCGGATACAGCGCGCGCGAGGCGAGCGAGCCAAAAGAAGACGACAACAAGGTTTTCCAGTGAAGAAAAATCGGATTGCGCTGGCCGCATCGGCCGCGCTGATGGGCCCTGGCATGGCTGGCGCGCAGGTCGCTGCGCCCGAGCCGCTGCAGGAAGTCGTGGTCTCGGCCAAGACCGAGCGTAGTGAAACGCCCGCCACGCCGCCCAATACCCCGTCGCCTGCCTATGGCATCAGCAGCAAGCGCATGGCGGACTTCAATGTGGTGAACACCGAAGACGCCCTCAAATACGCGCCCAATCTCGCCGTGCGCAAGCGCTTTATCGGCGATATGAATTCGATCATCTCGGTGCGCAGCACCAGCTCGCGCCAGTCGGCGCGGGGGCTGGTCTATGCGGACGGCCTGCTGCTGTCCAACCTGCTGGGTTCCGACTTCACCTTCCCGCCGCGCTGGTCGCTGGTCAACGCCGCCGAGATCGAGCGCGTGGACGTGCTGTATGGCCCGTATTCGGCGCTGTACCCGGGCAATTCGCTGGGCGCGACGGTGCTGATCTCGACGCGCACCCCGGAGAAGTTCGAGGGCGATGCCAGCGTGCAGCTGTTCACGCAGCGCTTCGGCCTGTACGGCACGCACGACAACTTCAACGGCGTGCATGCCAACGCCTACGTGGGTGACCGCGTGGGCCCGTTCTCGTGGCTGGTCAGCGTGGACCGGCAGGACAGCAAGAGCCAGCCGCTGAGCTTCTACACCGCGGCGCGTTCCACCCGGCCTGCAACCTCCGCCGCCACGCCGGTCACCGGCGCCTTTTTCGACCAGGACCAGACCGGCGCCGACCGCGTGGTGATGGGCGTCAACAGCGAGGGTGTCACGCACACCGTGCAGGACCAGCTCAAGCTCAAGCTCGGCTACGACATCACCAACACGTTGCAGGCGCAGTTCACCGCCGCGTACTGGCAGCAGGACCGTTCCAGCGCGACCGGCAGCTACCTGCGCGATGTCAATGGCAATGTGGTCTCCAGCGGCCTGGTCAATATCGGCGGTTATCAATACAACATTCCCGCCAACGCCTTTGCCCCGAGCAACGGTGAGGACGCGCGCTGGCTCTACGGCCTGTCGCTGCGCACGCGCAACGAGACTGGGTGGAACTTCTCCGGCGTGGCGTCGCTGTTCGATGTCAGCAAGGACGTAAGCCGTACCGCCAGCACCGCGGGCAACGGACCGGGCACCGTGACCTATGGCGACGGCACCGGCTGGCGCACGCTCGACCTGAAGGCCGACTACCGTCCGCAGCAACTGCAGGGCGGGCACTGGGTCACCTTCGGCTACCACTATGACAACTACCGGCTGACCAACACCACCTACAACACCTCGGACTGGCAGGCGGCGACCATCACCGCCTTCAACAATGCCTTTGCCGGCAAGACCGAGACCCAGGCGCTGTATGCGCAGGATGCCTGGTACTTCGCGCCGGACTGGAAGCTGATTCCCGGCGTGCGCTACGAACACTGGCGCGCCTATGACGGCAGCCGCAACCAGCCCGGCGCGAACATCGGCTACCCGGTGCGCAGCGAATCCAACTGGTCGCCCAAGCTGGCACTGGAGAAGGCGATCGGGCAGGACTGGCTGGGCCGGCTGTCGCTGGGCCAGGCCTATCGCTACCCGACCGTCAGCGAGCTGTTCCAGGGCCGTATCACCGGCACCACGCTGATCAACAACGATCCCAACCTGCGCCCGGAGCGCTCGTTCTCCAAGGACCTGACCTTCGAGCGCACGGTAGACGGTTCGTACTTCCGCGTTTCGGTGTACGAGGACGATATCCGCGATGCGCTGGTGAGCCAGACCAACACCACCGTGTTCCCGACCGTCACCAGCTTCCAGAACGTAGACCGCGTGCGCACGCGCGGCATCGAGCTGGCATACGACGCGAGCGATGTGCTGATCAGCGGCTTCGACCTGTCGGCCAGCGGCGCCTACAACCATTCGAAGACGCTGGAGAACGCCAACAACCCGGCCTCGGTGGGCAAGTATTTCTACCGGATCCCCAAGTGGCGTGCCAACCTGGTCGGCACCTATCGCGTCACGCCGGCCTGGGCCGGCACGCTGGCCATGACCTATTCCGGGCGGCAGTACAATACGCTCGATAACTCGGACGTCAATCCCGACACCTTCGGCGGCACCAGCAGCTTCTTGACCTTCGACGTCAAGGTGACGTACCGGCCGGCGAAGAACGTGCGCCTCGGGCTTGGCATCGACAACCTGACTGACCAGCGCTACTACGTCTACCACCCGTATCCGGGCCGGACGTTCTATGCCGAGGCCAAGCTCTCCTTCTAAGCAATTGAACAGGCTGACCACAACCATGACAGGCATGCGCCCCGGCTTTCGCTTTATCGTTGCCGGGCTGCTGGCCTGCACCGCGCTGGCGGGCACCGCGCAAACGCATGGCAACCACGGCAACCACGGTGGCCAGGCCAAGGCCGCGAAGATGAGCGAGCTGGGCACCGGCGCCGCGTTCGACCGCACCGGCAAGCTGTGGATCGCCTACAAGGACGGCCCCCATGTCGCGGTGCGTTCATCGACGGACTTTGGCCGCAGCTTCGGACCCGCGCAGCATGTCAACAGCGCACCGGAGCCCGTCGCCGCTGACCACGACAGCCGGCCCAAGGTGGCCACCGGGCGCGGCGGCGAGATCTTCGTAACCTGGACCCAGCCGCGGCCCAAGCCCTGGACCGGCTTTATCCGCTTTGCGCGCTCCACCGACGGTGGCAAGTCCTTCGCCGCGCCGCTGACGGTACATGCCAATCGCGACGAGATCGCACACCGCTTCGACGCCATCGCAGTCGACCAGTCTGGCCGCATCTTCGTCAGCTGGATCGACAAGCGCGACGTCGTCGCCGCCGAGGCGCGCAAGCAGCCGTATGCCGGCGCCGCGATCTACTACGCGGTATCTGCCGACCACGGCAAGAGCTTCCAGGGCGATTACAAGATCGCCGACCAGTCGTGCGAATGCTGCCGCATCGCCATGTCGCCCACGCCCGACGGCAACATGCTGGCGCTGTGGCGCCATGTGTTCCCGCCCAACGCACGCGACCACGCGCTCGCGCGGCTGGGCGCCGACGGCACCGCCACGCCGATGCAGCGCGCCACCTTCGACGACTGGCGCATCGACGCCTGCCCGCATCAGGGTCCGGGCGCCTCGGTGGCGCCGGACGGCACGCTGCACATGGTCTGGTTCAACGTGCGTGAAGGCAAGCCGACGGTGTCGGTCGGCCGCTGGAAGGACGGCAAGCTGCAGGCGCAGCGTCCGCTCGACGACCCGCGTGCGCAACATGCCGATATCGTTGCGCTCGACAATAACGAGATCGCGGTCGCGTGGAAGTCGTTCGACGGCCAGCAGACGCGCCTGTCGGCGATGCTGTCGCACGACGGCGGCAAGACCTGGCAGACCACGCAGCTTGCGCGCACCGAACGCGACTCCGACCAACCCCACCTGCTGCGGCACGCAGGCCGCGCCTACGTGCTGTGGCGCACCGAGGCCGAGGGCTTCCAGGTGTTTCCGCTGGCGAAGGAGGGCGCATGAAGCCGATCCGCCGCAAACTGCTGATTGCCGCAGCCATTAGCCTGATGGGCATGTCCGTCGCCAATGCTGCTGGCAAGAAGGATGATGCTGCAACCAGCCGCGTGGCCGTATTCGAATCCGCCAGCGCCACGCAACTAACCGCCAGCCAGAAGGGCAAGCCGTTCGTGCTGCTGGTGTGGTCGCTCGACTGCGTCTATTGCAAGCGCAATTTCGACGCCATCGGCAAGCTGCGCGCGCGCTATCCTGACCTGCGCGTCGTCACGCTGGCGATGGACAATCCCGAAGCCCTGCCGCAGGTGCAGCAGATCCTCAAGCGGGTCAACCTCACGCGCAACGCATGGGTGTTCGGCAGCGAGCCGCAGGAGCGGCTGCGCTACGCGGTCGATCCCGACTGGATGGGCGAGATGCCGCGCACCTACTTCTATCGCGCCGACGGGCAGCGGCAGGGCGTGTCAGGCGTGATCAGCGACGCGGACTGGGACAAGCATCTGCGCTGGGCCGGCATCGCAGGCTGAGCTGTCCCGCAGAAAGGGCGCCGGCGGCCGCAAGGCCGGCCAGGCCGGCGCCGGTGCTCAGCTTAGTTCTTTCGGCAGCTTGCCACCGTTTGCCGCCAGTTCCTCCATCAGGCGCTTGTGCAGCCAGGTGTTCATCGCCGCCGAGTCGTTCATGTCGCCGGTGTATTGAAGCTCGCGCGCGAGTTCCTTGCGGTGCTCCAGGCTGCTGTCGATCCCCAGCGCTTTCATCGTGTCGACGATGGACGTGCGCCACTCGAGCGTCTGCCCGCTTTCCGTGACGAGCCGGTCCATGATGACCTCGACATCCACGCCGGACAGCGGCGCGGGTTTGGCCGCAGCAGCGCCCGCGGGAGTGCCCTGGGCAGTGCCGCCTGCCGGCGCGGCAGGGGGGCTGGATGGTGCCGCCGTGCCCGCCGTGGCCGTGGTAGTTGCGGTGCCGGCCGGCTTTGCCTTTCCCAGCAGCTTGTTGAGGATGTCTTTGAAGATGCTCATGGCGGCCTCCTGTGTGGGGTTTTGCGCAACATGGCCATGCATGAACCGGACCATCCTGTGGGCCATGTTGCGTGGGGCTGGGATGGGGCGGGTTGTAATTGCTGCATGCCGGGCCTGCCGCTGTTCGAAGATCACGGCGTAGGCAGGATTGCTGTTGACGCCTTACCCTGCGCGCCACCAGGTTCTCGATTTCTGGGGGTTGTGCGGCAGCGGGGGCAGCCGTGTAGCCGCCGCGGCGGGAGCGGGCGCTGCGCCACACCGGGCAATAGCGCCTCATGCGCCACAACGGGCAGAGGATTTTGCGCGGGATCCAGCTTCCGTGTGGATCCCCGCCTACAGTGAAGACGGCGGCAGCCGGCCGGTCCGGGCGTCGCCATTGCCGTCCGGTCTCGTCCAGGCGCCTGCCCGCCTGAGATCCGCAGGATCGATGCCATCGCGCCCGCGATGACATCGACGATGACCTCAGCCGTGGGCAAACAGGTCGAGGAGCGCGCCAGTGTTGACTACTTCCATCGATCCGCATGCCGCCGAAGCGCGGCCACGCCTGCTCGATACTGTCGACCGGGTTTCCGAGATGTGCTTCGGCCTGTTTATGGCGCTGACCTTCGTGGGGGCGGTATCGGCTGTGGCGGCCCCGGCAGATGCCGGCCGCGTCATGTTCCATACGGCGCTGGGCTGCAACCTGGCCTGGGGGCTTGTCGACGCGGTGATGTACCTGGTCCGGACCCTGACCGAACGGGGGCGCAAGCTGTCGCTGGTCAAGGCGGTGCGCAGCGCAAGCGATCCGTCTGAGGCGATCGCGCGCCTGCGCGATGCGCTTTCGCCGCCCTTGCGGACACTGGTAGCCGACGCGGAGCTGGAGGCGATGCGCAGCCGTATCGCCAGGTCGACCGACTGGCCCGAGAAGCCGGCGCTGCGCGGCCAGGACTTTCTTGCGGCAGCGGCGATCTTCGGGATTGTCGTGCTCGCGACGTTCCCGGTTGCGCTTCCCTTCATCGTCATTCACGAGGTCCCGAGGGCGCTGCTGGTGTCGCGGGTCCTGACCATCGTGATGCTGTTCGGTGCCGGCATCGCCCTCGGGCGCCATGCCGGCTTCGGCGGCTGGATGGCAGGCGTGGCCATGACGGTGCTGGGCATCGCGCTGACCGTGGCCATCATCCTGCTGGGAGGCTGAGCATGTGGGCCGCGCGGCTGGCCGCGCCCTGCCTGCTGCTGGCCGCGGCCACCGCGCCGCTGGATGCGCGCGCAGCCGAAGAAAGCGAAGCCCAGCCGCCGGCGGCGGAAGCGCCCGCCTGGAGCGGCTCGCTCGCAGCCTACCTCAACCTGCCGCGCGGCAATGAAGCCTATGTCACCGGCATCGCCATCGCCAACCGCGGCGCCTTGCACCTCGAAGCCCGCAGCAACTACGAAGGCATGGACGCGTACTCGTTCTTCGTCGGGTACAACCTCGGTGTCGGCGAAGCCGTGCGCCTGGACTTCACGCCGATCCTGGGGTTTGTCACGGGCAGCACACACAGCGTGGTGGGCGGCTTCGAGGCCACATTGACCGGCCGGTATGCCGATGCCTATATCGAGTTCGAGTACGTGCCGGACGCCCAGCCGTCCGGCTACGCCTACGCCTGGAGCGAGCTGGCGTTCCGCCCGGTCGACTGGTTCCGCATCGGCCTGGCCGCCCAGCGCACGCGCGTGCATGACAACGGCCGCAACCTGCAACGCGGCGTGTTTGCGCAGGTGAAGGGCAAGCACGTTTCCGGCGCGGTGTACTGGTTCAACCCGGCGTCGCATGAGCAGGTCACTGTGATTTCCGTGGCGATCAGCTTCTGACGGGCTACGGATTTCCCTTGGCCATGCGCATCGGATCGACCAGCCGGTCAAATTCCTCACCGCTCAGCAATCCCAGCTCCAGCGCCGCCTGGCGCGGCGCAATGCCGCGACTGACGGCGGTGTTGGTGATCTGCGCCGCGCGATCGTAGCCCAGCACGGAATTGAGTGCCGTCACGGCGAGCAGGGGGTTCTCCAGGTTTCGTGCAAGCTTCTCACGATTCGGCGCAAGCCCCTGCACCATCCGTTGCGCAAACATGCGGGCGCCGTCAGCCAGCACGCGAATCGACTGCAGCACGTTGTAGATCAGCACCGGCTTGGCGACGTTGAGCTCGAAGCTGCCGGAGGCGCCGGCCATGGTGACCGTCATGTGGTTGCCGCACACCTGCATGGCCGCCTGGACCACGACTTCCGCCACAGTCGGATTGCGCTTGCCCGGCATGATGGATGAGGTCAGGCCGTCCTCGGGGATAAGCAGCTCGCCCAGCCCGCAGTTCGGGCCCGATCCGAGCCAGCGCAGGTCGTTGGCGATCTTCGTGAACGACACCGCGATCACATTGAGCACGCCTGACAGCTCGACCAGCGCATCGTGGGCCGCCATGCCTTCGACCTTGCACGGGTTCGGCCGGAACGCCAGGCCGCTCAGCTGGCTGGCCGCTTCGCAGAATGCCGTGGCAAAGCCGGGCGGCGCGTTCAGGCCGGTACCGGCGGCGGTGCCGCCTTGCGGCAGCACCAGCAGGCGCGGCATGGTGCCGTGCAGGCGTTCGAGCGCATTGTCGAGCTGCGCGGTGAAGCCTTCGAACGCCATCCCCATCGTCATCGGCACGGCATCCATCAAATGCGTCCGGGCGATCTTCAGCACATCGGCGAAGGCATCGGCACGCTCGCGCAGGCTGTCGCGCAGCAGCACCAGGGCAGGGATCAGCCTGTCCTCCAGCTCGAGCGCCGCGGTCATGTGCATGACGGTGGGAAAGCTGTCGTTGGAAGACTGCGAGGCGTTCACATGGTCGTTCGGGTGGACCGGCGACTTGGTGCCGAGCGGCTTGCCCAGGCACTCGTTGGCCCGGTTCGCGATCACCTCGTTCGCATTCATGTTGGTCTGCGTGCCGGATCCCGTTTGCCAGATGGTGAGCGGGAAGTGCTGGTCGAACTTGCCGCTGCGCACCTCCGCTGCAGCGGCAATGATCTTCTCGCCCAGGCCGGCATCCAGCGCACCACAGCGGACATTCGCCTGCGCCGCCGTCATCTTGTGCAGGCCGAACGCATGGATCAGGCAGGCCGGGAAGCGCTCCTCCCCCACCTCGAAGATGGCCAGGGCGCGCTGCGTCTGCGCCCCCCAGTAGCGGTCAGCCGGGATATCCACCGGGCCGAAAGCATCGTGCTCGACGCGAAACGCAGTCATGGCGCTCAGTCCAGCGAGATATTGGCCTTGGCCGCCACGCTCTTCCAGCGTTCGACTTCCGCGGCCGTGTGCTTGCCCAGCGCGCTGGCCGTGTACCGCTCGGGCGGCAGCATCTGGATCGCCTGTGCCGACATCTTGGCGGTGAATGCCTTGTCGGTCATGACCTTCAGGTAGGCCTGCTGCATCTTGTCGATGACCGCTTGCGGCGTCCCCTTCGGTGCGTAGATGCCGTACCAGGTGCTGGCCTCGAATCCCGGCGCCACGGTTTCGGCCAGCGTCGGCACGTCCTTGAGTTGCGCCACCCTGGCTGCGGAGGTCACCGCCAGCGCCCGGACCTTGGATTCCGTGATCTGCGGCAGCGCGGTATTGGTCTGGTCGAACATGCCGTCGACCTGTCCGCCGATCACGTCGATCAGGGCAGGGCCCGCGCCCTTGTACGGCACCAGCGAGACCTTCATGCCCGCCGACGCGGCAAACAGCGCCGCCACCAGGTGCGAGGTCGAGCCCACCCCGGCGTTGCTGATAAAGAGCTTGCCGGGGTTCTTCTTGCCCATCTCGACCAGCTCGCGCACATCCTTGGCCGGGTGGTCCTTGCGGACCATCAGCACCATCGGCGTATCGGGAAAGCGGAACACCGGTGCGAAATCCTTGACCGGGTCATAAGGCAGCTTCTTGTACAGCGCGGGCGCGGCGCCCATGTAGCCCATGTGCCCGACCAGCATGGTGTAGCCGTCGGCCGGCGCACGCGCGGCCTTGGCGGCGCCGACCGTACCGCCGGCGCCCGGCGAGTTGTCGATGATGATCGACTGGCCGACCTCGCGCGAGACGCGGTCGGCAATGGTCCGCGCCAGCGCGTCGGTCGGTCCGCCCGCGGCGAAGGGCACGATCCAGGTGATGGGTTTGGCGGGATACGCCTGCGCGAAGGCCGGCATGGCTGCGGCCAGCGTGGCGCCGGCGAGGGCGAGCCCGGTGGCGAGGGTGCGGATGCGATGCATGGTGTTGTCTCCTGATTATGATGTCTGTGGCTGGATCCGGATTGCGCCGCGGGCCTCAGGCCGCGGATGCCCTGGACAGCGCGACGGCGCGGTCGACCATCTGGGGCGCAAGGCCCAGGTAGTTCGCCGGATCGGTCATGCGATCGATGGCGGCGCGGTCGAAATGGCGGGTGACTTCGGGCAGGGCGGCAAGGGCGTTGGCCAGCGTGCCGCCGCGTTCGTTGACGGTGCGGCAGGCGTCATAGACCACGTCGTGCGCCTGCTGCCGGCCGATATGGGGCGCCATGCCCATCATCACGGCCTCGGCCACGATCAGGCCGTTGGTGATGCCGAGGTTGTGCTTCATGCGGGCTTCATCGACGATCAGGCCGCCCAAGGCAAACTTGGCCTGGTGCAGCGCGCCGGCGCTCAGGATGAAGCTCTCGGGGATGGCGATCCATTCCGCGTGCCACGGGCCGGTGGCGCGCTCGAAGTCCTGCACCATGGCATCGACCATCAGCCCCGCGTGCTGGCGCACGGCCTTGGAGGCCGCCAGCATCAGCTCGCTGGAGATCGGGTTGCGCTTCTGCGGCATGGTGCTGCTGGCGCCGCGGCCCTTGACGAAGGGTTCATAGACTTCGGCGAACTCGGTCGACGCCATGATCATGATGTCGAGCGCGATCTTGCCGAGCGAGCCAGTGACCAGCGCGAGCAGGTTCACCGCCTCGGCAAAGCCGTCGCGCGCCACGTGCCAGGTCGTCGCGGGCACGCCCAGGCCGAGTTCTTCGGCCAGCGCCTCCTGCACCGCGAAGCCCTGGTCGCCCAGCGAGGCCAGCGTGCCGGCTGCACCGGCGAACTCGACCACCGCCACGCGGGGGCGCAGTTCGGCCAGGCGCTGCTGGTGGCGGTCGAACATCGCCAGCCAGATCGCGACCTTGTAGCCAAAGGTCACCGGCAGCGCCTGCTGCAGGTGGGTGCGGCCCGCCATGGGCGTATTGCGATGCTTCACGGCGAGGTCGGCCAGGATGCCGCGCAGCTCGCGGATATCCGCATCGATGCTGTCGAGCGCGTCGCGCACCTGCAGCGCGACGGCGGTGTCCATGATGTCCTGGGTGGTAGCGCCCCAATGCACATAGCGCCCGGCGTCCCCGCACATCGACACGAGCTGGTGCACCAGCGGCAGGATCGGGTAGCCGACGATGTCGGTTTCCTCGCGCATATGGTCGAAGTCGATCCGCTCGATGCGAGATTCGCGGGCGATGGTCTCGGCCGCTTCGGCGGGGATCACGCCGGCCTTGGCTTCGGCCCGGGCAAGTCCGACTTCGACGTCGATATACCGCTGGACCAGCGCGATATCGGAGAAAATCTCGCGCATCTTGCTGGTGCCGAATGCGTCGCGGAAGAGGATGGAGTCGACGACGGTGCTGGCCGCCGGGGTGGTGAACATGGACATGGTGCTACCTTGGAGAGGTGAGAGGTGCGTTAATATGTTCGAACATATCGGTATGTAGCCATTAAATATGTTCGAACATATTTAGGAAATGATGGTTAACCCGTGCTCGCGCTTTGTGACGCGGCAGGCATTCATGAACAAGACCAATTCAGCAGACATCAGCAGGCAGCTCATCGAGGGCATCACCAGCGGCCGCTACGCGGTCGGCTCGCTGCTGCCGACGGAATTCGAGTTGTGCGAGCAGTACCAGGCCAGCCGCTACACCATCCGCGCGGTGCTGCAGGAGTTGCAGCAGCTGGGGCTGGTGTCGCGGCGCAAGAACGTCGGCACGCGGGTGGAGTCGGCCAGGCCCAGGCCGGTGTTCCGGCCGTCGCTGGCGTCAGTGGACGACCTGGTGCAGTTCGGCGCGGAACACCTGCGGGTGGTGCAGTCGGTGGAGGAGATCGCCGTGCCGGCTGACGTCGCGGCGGAGATCGGATGCGAGCCCGGCGCGCGCTGGCTGCGCATCTCCAGCCTGCGCATGGATGGCGGCAAGGACGGCACGCCGATGGCGTGGACCGATGTGTATGTGGATCCGGCTTATGCGGAAATCGGCGACATGGTGCGCGCGTCGCCGGACACGCTGGTCAGCGCGCTGATCGAGTCGCGCTACGACCGGCAGATTGCGGAGATCTACCAGGATGTGCGCGCCTTCGCCGTCAAGGACGGACGCATTGCTGACGCGCTGAAGCTGGAGGCGGGAGCCGCCGCGCTGAAGATCGTGCGGCGGTATATGGACGCGGCTGGCGAGACCTTCGAGGTCTCGGTCACCGTGCATCCGGCGGACAGTTTCTCGGTGTCGATGCGGCTGCAGCGTTCGGCGGGGTGAGGGCCCTTGTCATGCTGATGGAGGTGCCGGCATCGGCTTAGCTGCCGTGGGAGTCCTCGCCAAAATCGAGCAACACCTTGCAGCTCTGCTGCGGATGGCGTTCAGCCAGGTCGAAGGCGGCGGCGACGTCGCGGAAGTCGAACTGGTGCGTGACGATGTGGCCGGGATTCACCAGGCCGCGCGTGATCCAGTCGATCACCGTGGGGAACATCGCGCAGTTCAGCCGGGAGGCTGACAGGGTCAGCTCCTTCTTGGTGAGCTCCTGCTGCGGGATCGCCGACGGCGTGGCGGAGAAGCCCAGCACGCCGATGCGGCCCGCGGGCGCGGCAATCCGCACCGCCTCTTCCAGGATCGACGGGTGGCAGACCGCGTCGTAAATCAGGGTCGGACCGCCTTCCACCCCGCGCCGGGCGAGGGCCTGCTCTAGCGGTTCGCGCAAGGTGTTGATGACCTCGTCCGCTTCGGCGCCGCAGCCGCGCGCGAGCGCCAGGCGTTCGTCGACATGGTCGGTGATGAAGGTGCGCACCCCGTAGACCCGCTTGAGTACCTGCATCAGGTTGAGCCCGACCGGCCCCGCGCCATAGATCAGCGCCACGTCTTCGGGCAGCACGCCGGTGCGGTGCGTCGCGTTGGCGGCCACGGCAAACGGTTCGATCACCGAGGCGCTGGTTTCCGCCATGCCATCCGGCACCACGTAGGCGTTGCGCGCCGGTACGCACGCGTACTCGCTGAAGCCGCCGTCGCGGTGCACGCCGATGACGCGGAGCTGGCTGCACACGTTTTGCCGGCCGATCCGGCATGCATGGCATGTGCCGCAACTGATCACCGGGTCCACCACCACCCGCTCGCCGATGCGCGATGTGTCGACGCCGTCGCCAACGCGATCGATGCGGCCCACAAACTCATGGCCGATGATGCGCGGATAGGCAACGAAGGGATTCTTGCCGTGGAAGATGTGCAGGTCCGAGCCGCAGATGCCGGCGTAGCGCACGCGCACGCGCACCTCGCCCGGGGCGGGATCGGGAGTCGGCCGTTCGCACACGGCCATGCTTTGGGGTTGGTCGACGACGACGCTCAGCACGTTGAATCCTTGTTCTTGTGGCGTGGGCGGGGGGTTACCAGTTCCACATCGCGCCGTCGCGCAGCCGCGCCACCGGCAGGTAGGCGCGCTCGTACGGATAGCGGGCGGCCAGGGTTTCGTCGATGTCGACGCCAAGGCCTGGCACTTCATCCATGACCAGGTAGCCGTCTTCGTAGCGGTAGTTGTGCGGGAAGACTTCGTCGGTAAGGGCGCTGTGCGGCATCAGTTCCTGGATGCCGAAGTTCGGCGCCCACAGCCCGAAATTGACCGCGGCGGCCATGCACACCGGCGACAGGTCGGTGGCGCCATGAAAGCCCGTGCACACCTGGTACATCGCCGCGAAATCCGCGATGCGGCGCACGTGCGTGATGCCGCCGGCGTGGACGATGGTGGCGCGGATATAGTCAATCAGCTGGTTGCTGATCAGGTCCTTGCAGTCCCAGATGGAATTGAAGATCTCGCCCACCGCCAGCGGCGTGGTGGTGTGCTCGCGGATCAGGCGGAAGGCCTCCTGGTTCTCCGCGGGCGTGGCGTCCTCGAGCCAGAACAAGCTGTGGGGCTCGAGTTCCTTGCCGAGCCGGGCCGCTTCGATCGGCGTCAGCCGGTGGTGCGCATCGTGCAGCAGGTGGGGCTCGAAGCTGACCGCCTCGCGCACCTTGCGGAACAGTTCCGGTGTGTGGCGCAGGTAGAGCGACGTGTCCCACGGTTCTTCCGGAGGCAGGCCCTTCTGCGCGGGTTCGTAGTGGCCTTTTTGCGTGCCCACGCCGTACACCTTGGACAGGCCCGGCACGCCGGACTGGACCCGGATTGCCTTGTAGCCTTGCTCGATATGCCGGTGCACGGCGTCGACCGCTTCGTCATGGTCCCGCCCGTTGGCATGGCCGTACACCATCAGCCCGTGGCGGCTCCTGCCGCCCAGCAACTGGTACACCGGCATGCCTGCCAGCTTGCCCTTGATGTCCCACAGCGCCATGTCGATGGCCGCGATGGCGGTCATCGTGACCGGCCCGCGCCGCCAGTAGGCGCCGCGATAGAGGTACTGCCAGATGTCTTCGACATTGCGCGGGTCGCGCCCCACCAGGCAGGGGATCACATGCTCGTCGAGGTAGGCGCTGACGGCCAGCTCGCGGCCGTTGAGCGTGGCGTCGCCAAGGCCGTAGACGCCCTGGTCTGTGATCACCTTGACCGTCACGAAGTTGCGCCCGGGACAGGTGACGATGGTTTGTATCTGCTCGATCTTCAAGGCGTGCTCCGCTCGGATCCGTCGGCAAAGCCGCTTGCGGGCGCCTGCGTGCGTAGCGCCTTCAGGTGCCCGGTGATGGGGCGGTGGATGTGCGAGGCCACGCTGGCGCGGCCGGCGAGCGCTGCGAGAACGGTGGCTTCAGCAACGGCCTGGCCGAGACTTCCTCGGGCAAGTGAGACACGGGAGACGCGCATGCTCTGCTTCCGGCATCGGTGGGATGCAACGCAGATTACACCGTGGTAGTCGGCACGGAGCGCGGTCGATTCTGCAAGGAAATAGAGCAGTTGCTGCAATTGATTAGCGAAATGGCGGCGGATTTCACACCATTCCACCATGCTACTTTTCTCGGCATGGAGACAGCACATCGTGCACGCGCTATGCGGCAAACAGGAATATCGAGGGACTCGACATGAGGCTGGCGCAGCGCACCCTTTGCGGGGCCCGCGATGGCGTGCGCCTGCCCGGCTACGACCGCGGCGGATTGGCTCGCGGCATCGTTCATATCGGTCTGGGTGCTTTCCATCGCGCGCACCAGGCGCTGTACACCGAGGCGGCGATCTGCAACGGCGATGCCCGCTGGGGCATCGTCGGCGTCAGCCTGAGGGAGCCGCGCATGGCCCGCGCGCTGGTGGCCCAGGATCACCTGTACTCGGTGACCGAGCGCGAAGGCGCGGCGGCCACGACGCGCATCGTGGGCGCCGTGGTGCAGGCCCTGTACGCGCCGCATGCCCTGGCGCAGGTGATCGGCGCGCTGGCCGATCCGGGCATTCTGGTGGTCACCTGCACGGTGACAGAAAAAGGCTACAGCCAGCATCCTTCCACCTCCGACCTCGACACCGCCGACGCGGACATCCGGCACGATCTGGCCCATCCCGAAGCGCCACGAAGCACGCTGGGCGTACTGGCCGCCGGTATCCGCCGCCGGCCTGCCGGGGCGCCGCTCAGCATCGTGTGCTGCGACAACATGGCCGGCAACGGCGATACGCTGCCCAAGCTGCTGACGCAATACGCTGAACTGGCCGATCCGGCACTGGCACGCCGCATCCGGGACGAGATCGCGCTGCCCAACTCCATGGTGGACCGCATCGTGCCGGCCTCCACGCCCGCATCGCTCGACTGGGCACAGCAGCGCCTTGGCCTGCGTGACGAGGCGGCCATTGTCTGCGAGTCGTTCACGCAATGGGTGATCGAAGACCGCTTCGCGGGGCCAAGGCCCGCATGGGAAGCGGGCGGGGCGCTGTTGACGGGCGATGTGCGTCCCTACCAGGCAATGAAGCTGCGCCTGCTCAACGGCACGCATTCGGTGATTGCCTACGCCGGGCAGCTTTGCGGCTTCGACAGCGTTGCTGCTGCGATGGCCGATCCTGTAGTCGGCGCCTTTGCGCGTGGCGTGATGGAGGACCTGCGGGCCACCGTCCAGGCACCGGCCGGCTACGACGTCAGCCGCTACTGCCATGCGTTGCTGCAGCGCTTCAGCAATGCCGCACTCGAGCACCGTACCGCGCAGATCGCGATGGACGGCACGCAGAAAGTGCCGGTGCGCTGGCTGCCGGCCTTGCGCGAAAGCGTGAGCGCCGTCATCGAACGGCCACACCTGGAGCGCGCGCTTGCCACATGGCTGCACTACCTGCGCAGCGGATGCAGCGACAGCGGCCAGCCGCTTGCTATCGGCGATGCCGGCGCAGAGGCGCTGGTCGCTCGCCTGCGCGCTGCCGACAGCGATCTCCAGGCCGCGCACCAGGCGCTGGGCCACGCGCCCGTCTTTGGCGCCGAGCCGTGGCCGCAGCCGTTCGTGCAACGGCTCGCCGGTCACCTGGCGGTCTTGCGCCAGCGCGGCGCCGCGGCGCTGCTGTCCCTCTGAGCCAACCTACTGTCGAAAGGAGATAACCGCACCATGGCCATCCTGCTTACTCGCCGCCAGTTCGGCGCGCTTGCCGCCGGCGGCCTCGCCATGACGATGCCTGGCCGCCAGGTGTTCGCCCAGGCCCGTCCCATCAAGCTGAAGTACGGCACCGCGTTCCCGGCGGACCATCCTGGCACGCTGCGCATCAAGGAGGCCGCGGAGGCGATCCGCAAGGACACCGGCGGCAAGGTCGATCTCCAGGTCTATCCCACCAGCCAGCTCGGCAGCGAGCCGGACATGATCTCGCAGGTCCGAGCCGGCGCCATCGATTTCATGTCCACGGCCGGCACCAACTTGCAGACACTGGTGCCGGTTGCCGGCATCAATGGCGTCGCCTTTGCCTTCAAGGACTACGCCACGGTCTGGGCCGCCATGGACGGCGAATTGGGCGCGTTTGTGCGCACTGCGCTGTCAAAGGTGAACTTGCACGTATTCGACAAGTGCCTGGACAACGGCTATCGCAACATCACGTCCGCGATCCGGCCCGTCAACACCCCTGAGGACCTGAAGGGATTCAAGCTACGCGTACCGGGGATTCCGCTCTGGATCTCGATGTTCAAGGCGCTGGGCGCATCGCCCACCGCGATTCCGTTCGGCGAACTGTATTCCGCGCTGCAGACCAAGGTGGTGGATGGCCAGGAGAACCCCCTGGCGCTGATCCGCAGCGCCAAGCTCTATGAAGTGCAGAAGTTCTGCTCGCTGACCGGACATACCTGGGACGGCCACTTTATCTTTGGCAATGCCAGGAAGTTCCAGGCGCTGCCGGCGGAAGTCCAGGCGTCGCTCACCGCAAACCTTGCCGCCGCAGCACTGAAGCAGCGCGAGGATATCGCGCGCCTCAATACCGATGCGCAGGCCGAGCTGACCCGGCTCGGCATCACGTTCAACAAGCCCGATCCGGCACCGTTCCGCAAGCTGCTGCAAAGCGCCGGCTTCTACACGGAATGGAAAAAGAAATATGGCGATGAAGCCTGGGCGAAGCTGGAGCGGTATTCCGGCCCGCTCGCATAACCCAGGCGCAATCAGAAAAGAAGACGAAAGGAGACCGCGATGGAGCACGCAGCCGAGACCTTTGCCCGCCCGTCATGTACCCCGTCGGCAACCGCATTCTGGGGCCGGATCATGGCCAGCGTGGTGGAGGTGCCAGCCGCGCTGATCGTGCTTGCCGAGATCCTGATCCTCGGCGGCGGCGCATTCGCCCGGTATGCGCTGCATGCGCCGATTCCGTGGACGGATGAACTGGCCAGCATCCTGTTTCTCTGGCTGGCGATGCTCGGCGCCATCATTGCGCTGCATCGCAGCGCGCATATGCAACTGACCACCTTCATCAAGGACCTGTCGCCGGCCAGGCGCGCCTGGCTCGATGCACTGGGCATGTGGCTGGTGGTGGCGTTCCTGCTGCTGCTGGTCTGGCCGGCCTGGGAGCACCTGACCGAGCACCTTGAGGTCACCACGCCGACGCTGGAGGTCAGCGAAGGCTATCGCGCCGCCGCGGTGTTCGTCGGCACCGTGCTGATGCTCGTGACAGCGATCATGCGTTTGCTGGAGCGATCGGCGTGGCGGCAGATCTTCGTGTGCGGCCTGCTGGTGGCTGCGGGCGGTGGCGTGCTGTGGTGGATGCTGTCGCCGGCGCTGATGGAACTGGGCAATGCCAACCTGGTGATCTTCTTCCTGCTGATGCTCGTCACCTGCGTTGTCATCGGCGTGCCCATCGCTTTTGCGTTCGGGCTGGCGACGTTGTCGTACCTGGCGCTGTCTACCGCGACGCCGCTGTCCATCATCCCGAACCGCATGCAGGAGGGGATGTCCCACCTGATCCTGCTGGCGGTGCCTTTGTTTGTATTCCTGGGAGGGCTGATCGAGATGACGGGGCTGGCGCGGGCGATGATCAACTTCCTCGTCACGCTGATCGGCCACATGCGCGGCGGCCTGCAGTATGTACTGCTGGGCGCGATGTATATCGTCTCCGGCATCTCGGGCGCCAAGGCCGCCGACATGGCCGCGGTGGCACCGGCACTGTTTCCGGAAATGAGGAAGCGCGGTGCGAAGGACGGTGACCTGATCGGCTTGCTGTCGGCATCGGGGGCCATGTCAGAAACCATTCCGCCAAGCATTGTGCTGATCACGGTCGGGTCGGTGACCGGCGTGTCGATCACGTCGCTGTTTATCGGCGGACTGATGCCGGCGGTGGTGGGGCTGGTCATGATGGCATTCGTGGTCTGGTTCCAGACGCGCAACGAGGACAAGAGCGCTGCCGCCCGGCCGCCGCGACGGGAGATCCTCAAAGCCCTGCTGGTTGCGCTGCCCGCCCTGGCACTGCCGGTCATTATCCGCAGCGCGGTCGTGGAGGGCATGGCCACGGCAACCGAGGTATCGACCATCGGCATCTTCTATACCGTGCTGGCAGGTGCCGTGATCTATCGCCAGTTCGACTGGCGCCGGATCTACCCGATGCTGCTTGATACGGCGGCGCTGTCAGGGGCGATTCTGCTGATTGTCGGCTGCGCCACCACCATGGCGTGGGCGCTGACGCAGTCAGGTTTTGCCGAGGACCTGGTCGGCATCATGTCCGCCGTGCCAGGCGGCAAGATCGGCTTCCTGCTTGTTTCGGCGCTGGCCTTTGTTGTCCTGGGCAGCCTGCTGGAGGGCATCCCCGCGATCGTGCTGTTCGGGCCCTTGCTCTTCCCGATTGCGAAGCTGGTCGGTGTGCATGAGGTGCACTACGCGATGGTGGTGATCTTCGCGATGGGCCTGGGTTTGTTCGCGCCGCCTTTTGGTGTGGGGTTCTATGCTGCCTGTGCGATCGGACGGGTGTCACCCGATGTGGCGATGCCGCGGGTGTGGCCCCATATGGCGGCGCTGTTCATCGCGCTGTTGCTGTTGACGCTGGTGCCGTGGTTTTCCATCGGCTTCCTGTGAGCAGCGTTGCCCGGTGCGCAGTCCAAAGCTGACAAGCCCGCTTTCCGGCGGCCTTCAGATTGCTGACAAACTTCGCGCGCTGCCGGTTTGCTCCCCTCTCCCGCGTGCGGGAGAGGGGCAGGGGGTGAGGGCAGGCACTGGCATACCAATAGGCATCACTTCGTCGGCACGCCTGGCCCTCACCCCAACCCTCTCCCGCACGCGGGAGAGGGAGCACGCAAACTGGGATTCAAAGCCCGGCGGCTCTGCGATAGCTTTGTCAGCTGTCTGCAGCCGCCTTCCGGCGGCTTGTCCCCCTGTCAGTGCATTTCACCCGCCAAATCAATCCGGCTTGATCCCCGCCCGCGCGATGATCGGCTTCCATCGCTGCTGTTCCTGCGCGATAAACTTCGCGAACTCCGCAGGCGTATTGCCGATGACAATGGCCGCGTCCCCGCTGAGCCGCTCGACCGACGTCGGGCTCTTCACCGCCTTGATGGTGGCATCGGCCAGCTTGTCCGCGGCGGCCTGCGGCAGCGACGCGGGCGCGAGCAGCCCGTACCATTGCGTCATCTCGAAATTGTCATAGCCCTGCTCCGCCACCGTGGGCACGTCCGGCAGCTGCGGGATGCGTTGGGTCGTGCCCGTGGCGATGCAGCGCACCTTGCCCGCCTTGATGAACTGGAGGATCGCCGGCGCGCCAACCGCGGCGGCATCCAGCCGGCCCGAGAGCAGGTCGGTGATCTGCGGGCCGCTGCCGCGATACGGCACGTGGGTGATGAAGGTGCCGGTCGCGGCCTTCAGGTATTCGAACGCGAGATGACCGGCGCTGCCGTTGCCGGCCGAGCCGTAGTTCAGCTTGCCAGGCTTGCTCTTGGCCAGCGCAACGAACTCCTTCAGGTTCTTCGCCGGCACATCAGGATGGACCACATACAGGCTCGGCACCTTGGATAGCAGCGAGATGGGGCGGAAGTCCTTGATCGGGTCGTACGGCAGCTTGGGGAATATGAACGGGTTGACCGCCAGTGTGCCGATATGGCCAAGGATCAGGGTGTGGTTGTCCTCGGCGCGCGCGACCTCGCCCATGGCGATATTGCCTGCGGCACCCGGCTTGTTCTCGACGAACACCGACACGCCGAGCAGCTTGGTCAGTTCCGCCGCGGTGGAGCGGGCGACGATTTCCGAGCTGCCGCCCGGTGCAAAGGGCACCACCAGGCGGATCGGCTTGGCGGGCCAGGCCTGTGCGCGCGCCAGCGATGGGGCCAGTGCGCACGCGCCCAGCGCGGCGGAGGCCTTGAGTAAATGGCGGCGGATGGGGTCGATGTCGGTCATGTGAGTCTCCGGAAATACTGGGTCGTTATCGCGAGGGAAGGGAACGGGTCATTACTCGGGCTTGACGTTGCCGTCCTTGATGACCTTGGCCCACAGCTTGGCCTGGCCTTCGATGAACTGTCGGGCCTGTGCAGGCGGTGCGGCCACCACCTCGCCACCCAGCTCGGTCACGCGCTGCTTGATCTCGGGGCTGTTCATGACCTTCTGCAGCGCATCGGCAAGTTTGCCGGCGATGGGCTCAGGCGTTGCGGCGGGCAGGAAGGCGGCATTCCACTCGTAGACCTCATAGCCGGCCACGCCGGCCTCCTGCATGGTGGGCACGCCCGGCAGCGCGCTGGTGCGGGTATGGCTGGTCACCGCCAGCGGCTTGAGCTTGCCGGCCTTGATGTGCTGCAGGCTTGATGCGACGTTGGCAAAGAACAGCGGCACCTGTCCCGCGATGACGTCGGTCATGGCCGGGCCGCCGCCCTTGTAGGGCACGTGCAGCAGGTCCACGCCCGCGCGCTGCTCGAACAGCACGCCCGCCAGGTGTTGCGCGGAGCCGTTGCCCGACGATGCGAACGCGACCGAGCCCGGCTTCTGCTTCGCCATGGCCAGTACGTCGCTGACCTTGGTGGCGGGGAAGTTTGCGGTGGCGACCAGTACGTTGGGGTAGCGCGCCAGCACGCCGACAGGTTTGAAGGCCTTGCCCGGGTCATAGGGCAGCTTGGGATAGAGGCTCGGATTCACGGCATAGGACGACGCATCGACCATCACCGTGTAGCCGTCTGGCGCCGCCTTGGCGACATAGGCCGCGCCGATCTGCCCGCCGGCGCCCGGCCGGTTTTCCACGATCACCGACTGGCCGAGTTCGCGGCCCAGGCCGGGGGCGATCAGCCGTGCCATCAGGTCGGCACCGCCGCCCGGGGGATACGTGACCACGATGGTGATGGGGCGCGACGGCCATGACGCCGCCGTGTCGGCAGCGTGTGCCAGTGCCGGCTGCAGCAGGACGCCGGCGCCAATGGCCACGGCCATCGCCTTGATGCTTTGCATGAATCAGTCTCCTCGGGTGCGGACTTGTTATCGGATGTCCGCGGTATAGCGAAAGGCGTAGGCATCGCCCCGGGTCAGCCGGTATTCGATGCAGGTGCCACGCAGGTCAAAGGCACGGCGTGTCACCACCGCGCAGGGATGGGCATCCGGCAGTTCGAGCAGCGAAGCCTCGTCCGCCGCCAGCGTGCGGAAGGTCACTTCATCGACGGCGCGGTGCACGGTGATGCCGCACTGGCTGCCCAGCAACGGATAGAGCAGGTCGCCCCACTGCGCCACGGGCAGTTGCTGCAGCGCCTCGCAGCGCGGCAGCGGCAGCCAGATCGATTCCAGCAGGCGAGGCTTGTCCTCCAGCCAGCGGCGGCGCGAGATCGCCAGGCCGCGTGCGCCGGATGGCAGCTCGAAGCGCTCGGCCATGGCCTTGTCCAGCCGCACGGAACGGCACGACAGGATCTCGGAGCGGGGCACGGCCGTCACCGCATCGGCGCCGCCGAAGCGGAAGAAGCGCATCAGGCTGCCACCGGTCAGCCCCTTGCGCACGAAGGTGCCTTTGCCCTGCACGCGCTCCAGCAGGCCGTGCTGCACCAGCACGGCGATCGCCTGCCGGATTGTTCCCAGCGCAATGCCGAACTCCTTGGCCAGCACGCCTTCGGCCGGGATCGCCTCGCCCGGCGGCCAGTCGCCGGAGACGATCCTGGCCTGCAGTTCGGCCGCAATCTGGCCATATCGACTCACTCCCGCGGTGGCCGCTGTCTTCAGGGAAAGGTCGTTGTCTCGCATGTCCGGGCCGTGCTAAATTGATGGCGATGTCCTCTAGAGGACTAGAATACTGATGCGGACCTGGATCCCATATCCGGGAATACCCGTGGGGCACCGAAGGGGCAGAAATAAGAGGCAGCCAGATGAATAAAAGTGCATTGCCGGTGGTGGATTGCCACTTCCATGTGTTCGACGCCGACGTGGCCGCGCCCTCGGCCCGCTATCGCCCGCCGTATGCAGCCGAGCTGCCGGACTGGCACAGACTGGTCGCCACGCTGGGCGATCCCTACGGCGTGGTGGTGCAGACCAGCTTCCTCGGCACTGACAATGCCGCACTGCTAGCCGCACTGCGCGCCATGCCCGCGCGCCTGCGGGGCGTCGCGGTGGTGGATCCCGGCGTGACCGACGATGCGCTGCGCGAACTGCATGACGCCGGCGTGCGCGGCATCCGGCTGAACCTGTACCGCGATCCCGACTGGCAGCGCATTGCCACCGCGCCATGGCGCGCGCTGTTCGCGCGCATCGCCGGGTTGGGCTGGCATGTCGAACTCCATACCGACAACGGCGATGGCGGCACGGTGCTGGCGCAACTGGATGCCGGACTGGGCGACACCAGCGTACCGGTCGTGCTCGACCACTTCGGCCGCCCAGGCGCGGCGGGTACCGCGGATGCGATCTTCGACGTGGCCGCCGCGGTACGCGAGCGCCGGCAGGTATGGGTGAAGTTCAGCGCGCCGTACCGGCTGGTAGTACCGGGGGACTGGCGGCTGCTGGCGCAGAAGTGGCTCGATATCCTGGGTGCGGACAGGCTGCTGTGGGGCAGCGACTGGCCGTGGACCAATCATGAAGGGCCGGCGCGGGCAGAGGAATGCGCGGCCTTGTCCGCGTGGCCTGACACGTCGTTGCCGGGTATCGGGGAGATGCCGCGTGAGGCGCTGGCGGATGCGTTCCGGTGGAGGAATGCGGCGGCGTTGTATGGGTTCCAGCCTGGTATCCATGTTCCGCTGCGCAGTGCATAAGACCGGGCTCGGCAGCGGTGGTGTCCGCGCCGTCAATAGGGGCGTGGTCTGCCGGTCACACAGCCGCGCTGGGGCTTCAGAGGGCGTTGCTTCGAAATCCGTTCGCGGACGACTGGCATTCGCGGCAAAATGGGCTCCGCGCAGCCCCCGCTCGGCGCTTCTCCCGAACCACCGAACCTGATTCCCGGTTCCCTATCGCTTCATCATGGAACTCTACCAACTGAAAGCCGTCCTCGCGGTTGCCAGCAGCGGCCAGCTAGTCCGCGCCTGCGAGAAGCTGCACCTGACGCAGTCCGCAGTCTCCAAGCAAATCAAGAGTCTGGAGGACGAGTTGGGCGTGCTGCTGTTTGAACGCACGCCGACAGGTATGGTCCTGACAGCGGCAGGGCGGCGGCTCTTGCCAATCGCGGCGCGGATGATGGATGGCGCCGAAGAGATGGGGACACTGGCGGCGTCGCTGCGCGGTAATGTATCCGGCACTCTGCACCTGGGCACGATCATTGACCCCGAATCCATACGCCTCGGTCCGCTGCTGGCGGCGCTGCTGAAGTTCTACCCGCACGTGGATGTCTCGCTGGTGCATGGTATCTCCGGCACGGTCCTGCAGATGCTCAAGGATGGGCGGCTTGAGGCATGCTTCTATCTCGGCGAACCGAAGGATCCGCAAATTGCCGTCAGTCAGCTGGCCATCGAGGAATACGTGGTGGTGGCACCGGTAGCCTGGGAAAAGCAATTGCGCTCGGCCACGTGGGACGACCTTGCGAAGATGCCATGGATGGCAACGCCACGGAACAGTTCGCAGCACGGACTGGTGGCGCAGATCTTCGCTGAACGTGGCCTGTCCTTCAGCACCGTGGTGGAGGCGGACCAGGAAGCCTCGATGATCGAACTGGTGCAGTCGGGCGTGGCGCTTGGCCTGATGCGCGAACGCGTGGCGCTATCCATGCAGCAGGGCGGCCAGGCGGTGATCTGGGGCGGAGCTCGCCTGCCTTGCCCACTGTGCCTGCTTTATCGCCGATCGAGCGCAGACTCGGCAGTCATTCAAGCGTTGCTGGCCACCGTGCATGGGGTATGGCAATCCGACAGCGACGCCGCTTGATTCGAGGTCGCCTGGCATCGAGGGTTTCCCCGGGTGCCGTGAAGCGGAGCTGCGCCTGCCCGCAAGCCCTTGTTAATAAAGGGTATTCCGCCACGTCAAGTCCGGCTTGACGATTTGCCAATCGGCATTCCTCCGTTCCGTTTCTACACTGTCGACTGACCGATCCACGGTCTGGCGCAATGCCATGGCCGCCACGCTGGCGGCCATGGCAAGCCCATGCCACTCGCCTGAATCTCATGACACCCATGCCTTCCGTCAATCACCGCGTGCTGCTGCGCGCCATGTTCGATGCAGCCGTGGCCAGCGCGCAACCATCGCTCTGCCTGGCCCGTCATCTGCCCGAGCCGCCCCGAGGGCGCACCATTGTCATCGGGGCCGGCAAGGCCTCGGCTGCCATGGCGCAAGCGCTGGAGACGCATTGGCCGGCGCCGCTCGAAGGGCTGGTCATCACGCGCTACGGGTACGCCGTGCCGTGCGAGCGCATCGAGATCGCCGAGGCAGCGCACCCCGTGCCGGACGCGGCGGGCTTGCGCGCCACGGCCCGCATCCAGCAGATGGTCTCGGACCTGAGCGCGGACGACCTCGTGATCGCGCTGATCTCCGGTGGCGGCTCATCGCTGCTGGTGGCGCCGGGCCAGGGACTCACCCTTGCCGACAAGCAAGCCGTGAATACGGCCCTGCTCGAATGCGGTGCGAGCATCTCCGAGATGAACTGTGTACGGCGTCATCTGTCGTCGATCAAAGGAGGGCGACTGGCTGCTGCCTGCCATCCGGCCCGCTTGCTGACGCTGCTGATCTCCGACGTGCCTGGCGACGCTCCGGCTGACATCGCGTCCGGACCCACGGTCGCCGATCCGACGACCTGCGCGGATGCGCTGGCGATCATCGACCGCTATCGAATCCAGGTGCCAGCCGCAGTGCGCTCGCTGCTGGAAAGCGGCGAGGGCGAAAGCATCAAGCCCGGCGACGTCAGGATCGGGAACAGCGTAACGCGCACGATTACCACCCCGCAGATGGCTCTCGAAGCCGCGGCCGAGGTGGAACGTGCGGCAGGCTACACCCCGTACATCCTCGGCGACAGCCTGGAAGGCGAAGCGCGCGACCTTGGCAAGACGATGGCCGGCATCGCCAGGCAGGTCGTCGTGCACGGCCAGCCTTTCAAACCGCCCTGTGTGCTGTTGTCCGGCGGCGAGACCACAGTGACGATCAAGGGCAATGGCCGTGGCGGCCGGAACGTGGAGTTCCTGTTGTCGTTGGCGGTCGCGCTGGATGGCCTGCCCGGCGTGCATGCGCTTGCGGGGGATACCGATGGCGTCGACGGCGCCGAGGAAATCGCCGGCGCATACCTGACGCCTGACACCCTGGCGCGGGCCTGGGCGCGCGACATCAATCCGCGCAAGAGCCTGGACAACAACGACGGCCATGGCTTTTTCCAGTCCCTGGGCGACTCGGTGATCACCGGACCCACGCTGACCAATGTCAACGACTTTCGAGCCATCATCATCGACGGCCCTGCCAACGGAGTTTGAGAAATGCAACGTTCCTGCAATGCCAAGATTGTCGCCACGCTCGGCCCGGCGAGCGCGGACCGCGCGACCATTGAGGCGCTCGTGCGCGCGGGCGCAGACGTCTTCCGCCTGAACTTCAGCCATGGCACCCACGCCGATCACCAGCAGCGGCTCGACCTGATCCGCTCCGTCGAAGCGGACCTTGGCCGCCCGATCGGCGTGCTGCTTGACCTGCAAGGCCCGAAGCTGCGCGTCGGGACCTTTGCCACCGGGCCGGTCAGGCTCGCCGAGGGCATGTCCTTTCGCTTCGACCTCGATCGCGACAAGCCCGGTGACGCGACCCGTGTGGCGCTGCCGCACCCGGAGATCTTCGCGGCGCTCAAGCCCGGGGTCGAACTGCTGCTCGACGACGGTAAACTGAGGCTCGAAGTCATGTCGTGCGGCCCGGACCATGCCGAGGCGCGTGTCATCAACGGTGGCATGTTGTCGGACCGCAAGGGCGTCAACGTGCCAGGCGTGGTGCTGCCGCTGTCGGCGTTGACCGAGAAGGACCGTGCCGACCTCGACTTCGGACTCGCGCTGGGCATCGATTGGGTCGCGCTGTCGTTCGTGCAGCGCGCCGCCGACATCGTGGAGGTCAGGCAGATCGTTCAAGGCCGTGCGGGCATCATAGCCAAGCTGGAGAAGCCCGCTGCGATCGACTGCCTGGAGGCGATTCTGGCCGAGACCGATGCGGTGATGGTCGCGCGCGGCGACCTTGGCGTGGAGATGCCGGCCGAGCAAGTGCCAGCGATCCAGAAGCGCATCGTGCGGGCGTGCCGCAGGGTGGGCAAACCGGTAATCGTGGCCACGCAGATGCTGGAGTCAATGGTTGGCGCCCCGGTACCCACGCGGGCCGAGGCTTCGGACGTAGCGACGGCAATCTACGACGGCGTCGACGCGGTGATGCTGTCGGCCGAATCGGCCTCGGGCAAGTTTCCGGTCGAGTCGGTCGCCATGATGGATCGCATCATCGCGCAGACCGAAGCCGATCCGCACTACCGGGCCGCGCTCGACGCCTCGCACACGCCCCCCGCCGCCAACACGGCCGACGCAATCGGGCGGGCTGCCCATTCGATTGCCGGGCTGCTCGACGTGGCGGCGATGGTGGCCTACACGAGTTCGGGATCGTCAGCCCTGCGCATGGCGCGCGAGCGTCCGCGCGCCATCATCATCGGCATGACGCCCAGGCGCGATACGGCCCGCCGGCTGGCGCTGGTGTGGGGGGTGAGTCCGGTGCTGTGCCACGACGTGACGAACGTCGACGAGATGACGGAAGTGGCGCTGCAGACCGCGGTGGGGCAGCGGTTCGCTCAATCGGGCCAGACCATTGTCATCGCGGCGGGGATGCCATTCGGCACGCCGGGCTCGACCAACCTGCTGCGAATCGCGCAGGTCGCTTGACGGCAGGTGCAACGAGACGATGGTCGCGCTGGGGATGGCACTCAAAACAAGTCCCGCCTCGGTGCCAACGCCGTCCTGGCGCCATGTCGCTCGCCGCGGCGAAGGCCGCCGCGCAGCACGGCAGGTAGCCGTTGTACCGCCCTCTGGCGGGTCCGTCCGCGGGCCGGCTGCGGTTGGCGGTGCCAATGCCGCATCCCAATGGCTGCGGACGCAGAGGCGCACGTAGTCTGACCACCGCACCATGCGCCAGATAAGGGTTTCTACCTACATTTGCCGGTGCCTCCGGGCAGCGCGCACCATGCGCCACCCCGTCGCAGTTCCGATTTCCGTAAGAATCCGCGCCGCGGCTTAATTGACGCTCGCTCCCCGTCTTCTTATCGTTGGTCCCATAACAGCAAAGCTGAAATGACGACCGGCCTGCGCGATGCTCCTGCGGGCTGTCTCGCGCTATCCCAGGAGACTGACGTGACCATCCACAGCACCCACGCTTCGCCGTAGCGGCCGCCCCTGGGGCGTCCCGCGTTCCCGGCAATCCTCCCTGCCAAAGCCCTTCCTTCGCTTTATCCATCAAGCGGCGGGCGCCCCTGCGCGCTTTCCGCGACGGAGCCGCTATGTCGCAACACCTGATTTCCATCTCTGTCCTGGGGCTGATGTTCGTCATCGCCACGGTCCTGCCGATCAATATGGGCGCGCTGGCCTTCGTCGGCGCGTTCCTGGTCGGCACCCTGGTTGCCGCCATGCCGGCCAAGTCGATCCTGGCCGGCTTCCCTGCCGACCTGTTCCTGACGCTGGTCGGCATTACTTATCTGTTCGCCGTGGCGCAGAACAACGGCACCATCGACTGGCTGGTGCGGCTCGCGGTGCGCGCCGTGGGCGGCCGGATCGCGGCGATCCCGTGGATCATGTTCATGATCGCGGCGGTGCTGACTTCGGTCGGCGCCGTGAGCCCGGCAGCGGTGGCGATCATCGCGCCGATCGCGCTGGGCTTTGCCGCGCGCTACGGCATCAACCCGCTGCTGATGGGGCTGATGGTGATCCACGGTGCGCAAGGCGGCGGCTTCTCGCCGATCAGCATCTATGGCGGCATCACCAATAAGATCGTGCAGAAGGCGGGCCTGCCGCTGAACGAGATGGCAACGGCCTTCGCCAGCCTGGGCGTCAACCTTGCCGTGGCCGCGGGGCTGTTCGTCGCGCTGGGCGGGCTGCGCCTGATGCGGCAATCGGCGCCGGCGGCGGTGGCGCCGCAGGCGGTCGGCGACGGTGTGCTGGCCATGGGCCCTTCCTTCGGCGCACACACTGTGCCGGCACAGGACGCGCAGGTCTATGGCGATGCCGAGGCCGAGGCCGGCATGGAAGAGCGGAAGACGATGGCACGCGACCGCGGGTCGATGCTCGAGGGCGATGCCGCCAGCACTGCCGATGCGCCGGCCGGCCTTTACCAGTACCTGACGGTGATCGGCCTGGTGGCACTGGCAGTCCTGACGCTCTACTTCAAGCTCGATATCGGCTTCGTCTCGCTGACCATCGCGCTGCTGCTCACGCTGATGGCGCCGGAGCTGCAGAAGCGCGCGCTGAGCCAGGTGTCGTGGCCCGAAATCATGCTGATCGTCGGCGTCAGCACCTATGTGGGCGTGATGGACAAGATGGGCACGATCGAATTCGTCGGTCACAGCGTGGCTCACCTGACCTCGCCGCTGATGGCCGCGCTGCTGCTGTGCTTCGTGGGCGCGGTGGTGTCGGCATTTGCGTCGTCGACCGCGGTGCTGGGCTCGCTGATCCCGCTTGCTGTGCCGTTCCTGCAGCAAGGCTCCGACGTCAGCGCGATCGGCTTTATCGCGGCGATGGCGGTGTCGTCGACCATCGTGGATGTGAGCCCGTTCTCGACCAACGGCGCGCTGGTGCTGGCCAACGCACAGGGTGTGGACCGGCAGGCCTTCTTCCGCAAGCTGATGATCTATGGCGCGCTGGTGACCGTGATTGCCCCGGTCGTGCTGTGGTTCATCTTCGTTGTGCTCTGAGTTCCTTCCATCGCCTACAGAAACCATGAAATTGCTCGAATCCACCATGCAGGCGCCGCAGGCCATTGTGCCTGTGCAGTCCCCGGCCAGGCCGGCCGCCATCCCCGACCTCGCTGCCTACCAGGCGCTGTGCGACGAAGCCGAGCGCGACTACGAAGGCTTCTGGGCCCGCCACGCGCGCGAACTGCTGCACTGGAGCAAGCCCTTCACCAAGGTGCTGGACGAGAGCAACGCGCCGTTCTACAAGTGGTTCGAGGACGGCGAGCTCAACGCGTCGTACAACTGCCTGGACCGCAACCTGCAGAACGGCAATGCTGACAAGGTCGCGATCGTGTTCGAGGCCGACGACGGCACCGTCAGCCGCGTGACCTACCGCGAGCTGCATGGCAAGGTCTGCCGCTTCGCCAATGGTTTGAAGTCATTGGGGATCAAGAAGGGTGACCGTGTCGTGATCTACATGCCGATGTCGATCGAAGGCGTGGTCGCGATGCAGGCCTGCGCGCGCCTGGGTGCCACGCACTCGGTGGTGTTCGGCGGCTTCTCGGCCAAGTCGCTGCAGGAGCGGCTGGTCGACGTCGGCGCGGTGGCGCTGATCACCGCCGACGAGCAGATGCGCGGCGGCAAGGCGTTGCCGCTGAAGGCCATCGCCGATGACGCACTGGCGCTGGGCGGCTGCGAGGCCGTCGAGCACGTGGTGGTCTATCGCCGCACCAGCGGCAACGTGCCCTGGACCGAAGGCCGCGACCTCTGGATGGAAGACGTCAGCGCCAACCAGCCCGACACCTGCGAGGCCGAGCCGGTCAGCGCCGAGCATCCTTTGTTCGTGCTCTACACTTCCGGCTCCACCGGCAAGCCCAAGGGCGTGCAGCACAGCACCGGCGGCTACCTGCTGTGGGCGCTGATGACGATGAAGTGGACCTTCGACATCAAGCCCGATGACCTGTTCTGGTGTACCGCCGATATCGGCTGGGTCACTGGCCATACCTATATTGCTTACGGCCCGCTGGCCGCCGGTGCCACGCAAGTGGTGTTCGAAGGCGTGCCGACCTACCCGAACGCCGGCCGCTTCTGGGACATGATCGCGCGCCACAAGGTCAGCATCTTCTACACCGCGCCGACCGCGATCCGCTCGCTGATCAAGGCCGCCGAGGCCGACGAGAAGATCCACCCCAAGCAATACGACCTGTCCAGCCTGCGCCTGCTCGGCACCGTGGGCGAACCGATCAACCCCGAAGCCTGGATGTGGTACTACAAGAACATCGGCAACGAGAACTGTCCGATCGTCGACACCTTCTGGCAGACCGAGACCGGCGGCCACATGATCACGCCGCTGCCGGGCGCGACGCCGCTGGTGCCTGGCTCGTGCACACTGCCGCTGCCGGGCATCATGGCGGCGATCGTCGACGAGACCGGCCATGACGTGCCCAACGGCAACGGCGGCATCCTGGTGGTCAAGCGCCCGTGGCCGTCGATGATCCGCACCATCTGGGGCGACCCGGAGCGCTTCAGGAAGAGCTACTTCCCCGAGGAACTCGGCGGCAACCTCTACCTGGCGGGCGACGGCTCGATCCGCGACAAGGACACCGGCTACTTCACCATCATGGGCCGCATCGACGACGTGCTGAACGTGTCGGGGCACCGCATGGGCACGATGGAGATCGAGTCGGCGCTGGTAGCCAACTCGCTGGTGGCGGAAGCCGCGGTGGTCGGCCGTCCCGACGACATGACCGGCGAGGCGATCTGCGCCTTCGTCGTGCTCAAGCGTTCGCGCCCCACCGGTGACGAGGCCGTCAAGATCGCCACCGAGCTGCGCAACTGGGTCGGCAAGGAAATCGGCCCGATCGCCAAGCCCAAGGACATCCGCTTTGGCGACAACCTGCCCAAGACGCGTTCGGGCAAGATCATGCGCCGCCTGCTGCGGTCGCTGGCCAAGGGTGAGGAGATCACGCAGGACACCTCGACGCTGGAGAACCCGGCGATCCTGGAGCAGCTCGGCCAGGCCAGTTAGCCATGCGAACCAGCCGCCACGCGGCTAAGATAGGAGACCGCCCCCACACCCGAGCCCCAGAACCATGAGAATCCGCATTGGCGAAGAGATCACCTTCCGCAAACTCGAAGCCCTGCTGGCGTTCATGGAGTCTGGCAACCTGGCCAAGGCGGCCGAGATCCTGGACACCAGCACGGTCAGCGTGCATCGTGCGCTGCATTCGCTGGAAGAGGGGACGAGCTGCGCGCTGTTCCGGCATGAGGGCCGCAACCTGATCCCGACCGATGCGGCCTATGTGCTGGCGGATACGGCAAGGGAAGTGCTCAAGGCCATGGCCGACGGCATCCGCGCCACGCGCGAGGCCGCCGGCTACTCGGCCGACCAGCTCAAGATCGGCTCGCTCTATTCGCTGACGGTGCAGACCGTGCCCAAGATCGTGATCGGGTTGAAGCTGCGGCGCCCGGAGCTGCAGACCGAACTGGTGCTGGGCTCCAATGCCGACCTGCTGCAGAAGCTCAAGCAGGGCTCGATCGACGCCACGCTGATGGCGGTGCCCGAGCCGGATCCGGATATCGAATCGATCCCGCTGTTCGAGGACGATATCTTCTTTGCGGCGCCGGCCAACTCCCCTTATGCCTCGATGCCGGCGGTCGACCTGCGTGCCTGCCGCGACGAACCCTTTGTCGCGCTGAGCGAGGGTTTCGTCACCTATCATGGATTTGTCGAGGCGTTCCGGATCGCGGAGTTCACGCCGAATCTTGTCATGAAGGTGGGCGATATCTTCTCGCTGATGAACCTGGTGGGCGGCGGCATCGGCTGCACACTGCTGCCCGGCCGGGTTCGGGGTGTGTATTCGCGCAACGTGGCGTTCGTGCCACTGACGGGCGAGTACGACATCAAGCAGACCATCGGCCTGAGCTTTTTGCGCCGCCGCGAACGCGATCCCAACCTGCTGGCGCTGGCCGCGGTATGCCGCATGGCCATGCGCGAGACGGACCAATAGGGCGCCGGGGCCGCTTCCAGCCTTGCTGCTGGCCTCGCTTCCGGCCAGCGTAACGGTTCTCCCCCCGGCGTGATTGTTCGGTGACTTCCACCTGTTTAAGGTGGACCCATCAGACAGACATCAGCCGGAGATGCGATGACCACCACCAGCACGGGCCGCCAATGGAACACCCGCCGGGAAGCCAAGGCGCGCCGCAAGCAGAACGCCGCCGCGATCGCGCAGGGCAAGCTGGTTCCGACCAGCGACATCGTGCCCTTCCTGGAAGCCGTGCTGCTTCCGGGCGACCGCGTGGTGCTCGAGGGCAACAACCAGAAGCAGGCTGACTTCCTGTCGCGCTCGCTGGCGCAGGTCGATCCGGCGCGGGTGAACGCGCTGCACATGATCATCCCCAGCGTCAGCCGGGTCGAGCACCTGGATTTGTTCGAGCGTGGCATCGCGCGCAAGCTGGATTTCTCATACGCCGGCGCGCAGAGCATCCGCATCTCGCAGTTCCTGGAAGACGGCCAGCTCGAAGTCGGCGCGATCCACACCTACATCGAACTCTATGCGCGGCTGTATGTGGACCTGATTCCCAACGTCGTGCTGATCGCCGGCTACAAGGCTGACCGCGATGGCAACCTCTACACCGGCCCAAGCACCGAGGACACGCCGGCACTGGTCGAGGCCGCTGCCTTCCGCGACGGGCTGGTCATTGCGCAAGTCAACGAGATCGTCGACGACCCCGCCGGCCTGCCGCGCGTGGACGTGCCAGGCTCCTGGATCGACTACGTGGTACAAGCCGACAAGCCCTTCTTCTGCGAACCGCTGTTCACGCGCGACCCGCGCCTGATCAAGCCGGTCCACGTGCTGATGGCGATGATGGCGATCCGCGGCATCTACGAGCGCCACCAGGTGCAGTCGCTCAACCATGGCATCGGCTTCAACACCGCGGCGATCGAACTGATCCTGCCCACCTACGGCGAGTCGCTGGGGCTAAAGGGCAAGATCTGCAAGTACTGGACCCTCAACCCGCACCCGACGCTGATCCCAGCCATCGAGACCGGCTGGGTCGAGAGCGTGCACAGCTTTGGCAGCGAACTGGGCATGGAAGCCTATGTCGCCGCGCGGCCGGATGTGTTCTTTACCGGCGCGGATGGTTCGATGCGCTCGAACCGCGCGTTCTGCCAGCTCGCCGGGCAATACGCGGTGGACCTGTTTATCGGCTCGACCCTGCAGATCGACGGCGATGGCCACTCGTCCACGGTGACGCGCGGGCGCCTGTCGGGCTTTGGCGGCGCGCCCAACATGGGCCACAACCCGGGCGGGCGCCGGCACCCGACGCCGGCCTGGCTGGACCTGATCGAGACCGACGATCCGCTGGCACGCGGCCGCAAGCTGGTGGTGCAGATGGTCGAGACCTTCCAGGCGGGCGGCAAGCCCACCTTCGTCGAATCGATGGACGCGGTCGACGTCGCGCGCGAAAGCGGCATGCCGCTGGCGCCGGTGATGATCTACGGCGACGACGTCACGCACGTGCTGACCGAGGAAGGCATCGCCTACCTGTACAAGGCGCAATCGCTGGAAGAACGGCGCCGGATGATCGCCGCGGTGGCCGGCGTCACGCCGATCGGCATGAAGCATGACCCCGCCACCACGCGCCGGATGCGCAGCGACGGCCTGATCGCGCTGCCTGAAGACCTGGGCGTGCAGCGCAGCCAGGCTACGCGCAGCCTGCTGGCGGCCAAGAGCATGGTTGACCTGGTGGACTGGTCCGGCGGGCTGTACGCGCCGCCGGCTCGCTTCCGGAGCTGGTAATGGCGAGCGCAGCAGCAAGGATCCTGCATACGCCGGCACAGCACCGGCATCAGCCTGCGGCCTCCACCCGCGCTCAGGCGCTGGCTGGCCTGGCCGTCAGCGCGATCGTCGAGGAAGCACGCCTGTCGCCCAAGCCCGGCCTGGTCGACAGCCGCGGCAGCGGTGCGCATACCGACCTGACGTTGCCGCTGATGCTGCGCTCTGCGCAGTCGCTGGAACCATCGTTCGTGGCAATGGCCGACGCTGGCCTGCAGGCGCCGCGCGTTGCGTATGGGCTGCGCGAACGGCTGGGCGCACTCGGCCGCGAGGCCGAGGCCGTGATGTTGTCTGCCACCGGCGGCGTCAACACGCATCGCGGCGCGATCTGGTGCATCGGCTTGCTGGTCGGCGCCGCGGGACACGTCAGCGCTGCCGGGCAGCGTGCCAGTGCCGCCGCGATCAGTGCGACGGCCGGCGCCATTGCCGCGCTGCCGGACCGGCACCGGCCCACGGTGACCGGCAACAAGGGCGAACTCGCCTGCCTGGCGTACGGGGTTGGCGGCGCGCGGGCGCAGGCACGGGCGGGTTTCCCGCACGTGATGCGGCTGGCGCTGCCGGCATTGCAACGCAGCCGCGCGCGCGGCGACAGCGAATCCACGGCACGCCTGAACGCGCTGCTGGCGCTGATGAGCGAGCTGGACGATACCTGCGTGCTGGCGAGATCTGGGCACAAAGGCCTGGGCTACATGCAGGCCGGTGCGAAGGCGGTGCTCGCCGCCGGTGGCGCGGGCACAGTGGCCGGACGGCGGCACCTGCGCAGCCTGGACGCCGGCATGCTGGCGCAGCGCGCCTCACCGGGCGGCGCGGCGGACCTGCTGGCCGCCACCATCTTTTTGGACCGGCTGTCGCACGACGACGATGCCGGCGGGCACGACTTCAGGGGACTGTGATGGAACAACTGCGATTTGAATTTCCGGCAGGGCAGCCTGCCGCTGGGCGCGTGCTGGTCGGCGTGGTGGGATCGGGCGACCTCGAGGTGCTGGTCGAGCCCGGCAGCGGCGGCGTGACCACGGTCGAGGTCACCACCTCGATCAATGGCTATAGCCGCGTCTGGGATGCGCAGCTCTCGCGCGTCTTTGCCGCCGAGCCGCGGGCGTCGATGCAGATCCGCATCCACGACTTCGGTGCGACGCCGGGCGTGGTCGGCATGCGCCTGGCCGAAGCCTTTGAGGCGCTGGGCGGCGCACAGCAACCGGGAGAGGGGTCATGAGCACCGAAGAACTGCTGGCGCGCAACAGCTTTATCGAACTGGGGGCACGCGAGCGCGCGCGCGTGCTGCTCGACGCGGGGACCTTCCGCGAACTGGCCGGCCCGTTCGACGGCCTGCAATCGCCATGGCTGCCGCCGCAGGGCGTGGTGCCCCAGAGCGATGATGGCGTGGTGGTGGCCAAGGGGCGCATCGACGGGGTGCCGGTGGTGGTGCTGGCGATCGAAGGCGCGTTCCAGGGCGGCAGCCTCGGCGAAGTCGGCGGCGCCAAGATCGCCGGCGCGCTCGAGCTCGCGGCCGAGGACAACCGCCGCGGCGAACCGACGCGCGCGGTGCTGCTGCTGGAAACCGGCGGCGTGCGCCTGCAGGAAGCCAATCTCGGCCTCGCCGCAATTGCCGATATCCACGCCGCGATCGTCGACCTGCGGCGCTACCAGCCCGTGGTCGGCGTGATCGCGGGGCAGGTGGGATGCTTCGGCGGCATGTCGATTGCCGCCGGGCTTTGTACCGCGCTGGTGATGACGCAGGAAGGGCGCCTGGGCTTGAACGGCCCTGCCGTGATCGAGCAGGAGGCGGGCATTGCCGAGTACGACTCGCGCGACCGGCCCTTTATCTGGAGCTTTACCGGCGGCACGCAGCGTGTTGCCAGCGGCTTTGCGGATGTTTACGTCGATGACGACTGCGACGCCATGCGCAGCGAAGTCGCCACACTGGTGCGCGGCCCCGTTGCCGCCAGCCATCGCAGCGAGCGCTATGCGCTGTACCTGGCCGCGCTGCAAGACTATGACGCCAGCGTCCAGCCGACGCCGGCGGGGGTGCAAGACCTGTTTCAACGGGAGAACGACGCATGAACGCACAACTCCATCCCGCGCCTGAACGCCAGATCAGCCGCGGCGCACGGTGGCTGCAGGCGCTGGCGCCGACGGCGTCGTACCTGCCGGGCTTCCCGGCCTCGGTGGCAGTTGCGGACGGCGACCTGGCGGACGTGGCGGTCCGGTGGATCGCGCTCGTGCCGGATGCGGCCAGCCGGTTCCCGCGCGCTCGCAACGGGGAGGCCGGCCTGCTTGAAGGCTGGTCGCTGGCGCGCGCGGTGCGCGAGGTGATCGAAGCGGATCGCAACGCGCCGGTCAAGCGCGCAATCGTGGCGATCGTGGATACGCCCAGCCAGGCGTATGGCCGGCGCGAAGAAGCGCTCGGCATCCACCAGTCGCTGGCCGGGGCCGTCGCCGCCTATGCCGACGCGCGCCTGGCCGGGCATCCGGTGATAGCGCTGATCGTCGGGCGTGCCATGTCGGGGGCCTTCCTTGCGCACGGCTACCAGGCCAACCGCATCATCGCGCTCGATGACAAGGGCGTGCTGGTGCATGCGATGGGCAAGGAAGCCGCCGCCCGGATCACCATGCGCACGGTTGAAGACCTGGAGGCGCTGGCATCGACCGTGCCACCGATGGCCTACGACATCGAGAACTTCGCCACGCTGGGCATCCTGTGGCGGCTGATCGATGTGGAATCGGCCAGCGAACCGGTGGACGCGGATGTGCACCTGGCGCGCGACACCATTCTCTCCGCGCTGGCCGATATCCAGCGCGATCAGACGCGCGACCTGTCGGGCCGGCGCGCGGGGGCGAACCGCAAGGCATCGGCCGACGTGCGTGCCTGCCTGTCGCGGCAATGGCAGGGCTGAACGCCGCCACCCCGGCACCGCATGACCTGGTCTGGCTGGCCGATCCGGCCAGCAGCCTGGACCTGGACACCTTGCCGGACTGGGTCTCGCTGCCAGCGCTGCGCGAGACGCCGGTGGTGGTGCGCCGCGACGGCCGCCGCCCCGGCGAGATTCCCATCGGGCTGCGCGGCCGCACGCGCACGGAACGCTTTGCCACCTGGGTCGCGCCCTCGTCGATCCGCAAGCTCATCACACCGATGGACCTGGCCGCGCAGCGCGGCTGGCGCCAACGACCGGAGCTGGCGACACTGCCGGCAATCCTCGCGCTCGAGGCCATCGCCGACTGGCTCGACGCAGCAGGTATCCGGTGGGGCGTGACCGGCAGCGCAGGCTTCTCGCTGGCCTGTGCGCACAACGTGCTGCATGCCGACAGCGACCTCGATCTCGTCGTGCAAGCTGCGCAACCGCTGCCGGCCCGGCACGTAGACCTGCTTGCCGAACTGCAGCGCGCCGCGCCGGCCAGGATCGACATCCAGGTCGCGACACCGTTCGGCGGCTTCTCGCTGCTGGAGCGCCTGCGCAGCGGCGGCAAGGTGCTGCTGAAGACCGACCACGGGCCGAGGATGTGCGACGATCCCTGGCAACCCGCGCCATGAAGATCCTGCTCACCTTCCCCGGCCAGGGCACGCAGCGCCCCGACATGCTGAAGGACCTGCCGGCGCATCCGGCAGTAGCAGCAGTGCTTGCCGAGGCGGAAGCGGTATTGCAGGTAGCAGTAGAGGAGATGGATTCGTCGGCAAGCCTGCAATCCACGGTCTGGACCCAGCTTTGCCTGCTGACGGCGGGTGTGGCGATGACGCGCTGCCTGGCCGCGCACGACGCCAGCGCCGACGCCGTGGCGGGGCTGTCCATCGGTGCCTATGCGGCAGCGGTCAGTGCGGGCGTGTTGTCCTTTGCCGACGCACTCAGGCTGGTGCGGTTGCGCGGCGAGCTGATGGAGCAGGCCTATCCACACGGCTACGGCATGACTGCCATCATCGGGCTGGATGAACGCCGGCTCGAACCGCTGGTTGCACAAGTCTGCACGCCGCAGCAACCGGTGTACCTCGCCAACTTCAATGCCCCCACGCAGATCGTGATCGCCGGCAAGCTGTCGGCACTGGCGGAAGTGTCGGCGCTCGCCCTCGCGGCGGGCGCGCAGGCCGCGAAGCCTGTGGCAATTCATGTCCCGTCGCACTGTCCCTTGCTGGATGCCGCGGCGCGGACGCTGGGCGATGCCATACAAGACGTGCCGTTGTCGCCGCCCACGCAGCGTTATTTCAGCGCCAGCAAGGCACGCGAGCTGCGCGATCCGCGCAAGATCGGCGAGGACCTCGCACGGAACATGGCCACGCCGGTGCGCTGGCATGAAACCATGCTGCTGGCCCGCGCCACCGGCGCCAGGCTGGTGGTGGAAGCGCCGCCGGGCGACGTGCTGACACGACTGGCGCAGCCGGTGTTTGCGGATGGCATGGCGCTGGCGTGCGATCGGACTCGTGTGGATTCGATTGCGGCGATCATGCGGCGCGAGCGGGGCGAGGACTGAGATTGCCCGCGCCCGTTGAAAGCCGGTGGATCACGCCCCTGGCCTGACGCTTACTTCCGCGCCTTCCCGCGCACAGCCTTCTTCGCCCCCGCAACGCGTGTGGCTTCCTTCTCCACCGCCACACCGCCGCCGTTCAGCTGTTCCAGCCACGACATCGCATCGACGTACGACAGGAAATGCTCGAGATACCCCGGCGACATCTCGCGCATCAGTGACAGCGAGCGATGCACGAGGTGGTTTGAATTGAGCGGGCCGGCATGCTCCGGCACCCGCTCCAGCGACTGCCGCAACTGCTGGCCGACACTGACCCGGGTCCAGGTATCCCGGAAATAATCGATCAGCTCCGGCGCGGCAGGGGCGATGCGCCGAGGCGCGGGCGTGCGCAATGCGGCATTGTGATCCATGGTCTGCGCATTGGCGCGCATGTAGCCGACAAGGCCTGCAAGCGTCCCCGATGCGGACTCGCCCGGTTGCACTGTGACGCCGGCATGATCAGCCGTGCATTCGGCGTGCTGCAGGGCCTGGCCATAGGCCTCGACCAGTCCCGACAGCCTGTCGTCAAGCAGGCGCCGCGCGTCACCACCGTGGCCGGCAGCTCGCCGCGCCAGCGCTTCCATGAAGCGGAAGCGCACGGGATCGACCCGGTCGGCGCCGCTCTCGCGCCATGCGTCTAGCATCGCGCGGGCGTCAGCGGCCCTGTCGTTATTCATTGTCTTCAGCCACGGGGCTTCCCCGATCCCATGGTCACCCGCGGCACAGGTGCGATCTCGACGCGCCGGTTCTTCGCCCGGCCCTCGGCGTTGGCATTCGCGGTCACCGGCTGCTGCGAGCCGAATGCCGCCGAGAACACTGACGAGGGCGGCACGCCCGCATCGATCAGCGCGCGGGTCACGGTCAGCGCCCGTTGCGCCGACAGCTCCCAGTTGTCCGCAAAGCGGCGGTTGCCTTCGCGCACCTGCTGGTCGTCGGTAAAGCCGCTGACCATCAGGATCTCGTCGCGCGCGCCCAGGTAGGCAGACAGCGGTGCGGCCAGGCTCTTCAGCAGTTCGCGGCCTTCGGGCTGCAGCTGGTCGGAGTTCAGCGCAAACAGCACGCTGCCGCTGATGCCAATGCGGCCGTTGACCAGCGTCACGCGGCCTGCTGCCAGCGGTCCCGCCAGCGCCTTCTCCAGCGTCTCGCGGCGCTGCATTTCCTCCTGCCGCTGCCTGACCTCATCCTCCAGCCTTGCAGACAGTTCCAGCTGCACGCCAATCACGCCCACCAGGATCAGCACAAAGGCGCCCAGCAGCACCGACATCAGGTCGCCAAAGACGGCCCAGGCCGGTACGGTCGGCTCTACGCCGGCGTCGAAATCGTCTCTCATGCCGCCTCTGCGCGGGGAGCGCGCTGGCCGCCGAGCTGCTGCAGGTCTTCAAGGATCTGCTTCTGCGACAGCATGCTGAGGTCGACCACTTCGCGCGCTTGCGCCACGTAGTAGGCGAGTTGCTCGTCGCTGCGCGCCATCGACTTGTCCAGCGCGGCCTCGATGCGCTGCAGCTGGTCCATCAGCTTGCCGTTCGATTCGCTGAACATCTGCACCGCCATGCCGAAGGCTTCGCCCAGGCTGGCCACTTCGACGGCGCTGCCCGTGACCTGCGCCGCAACGTCGGCAAGCTTGCCGGTCTCGGTTTCGACCTTGTCGGTGAAGCGAGTGCCGACACGGTCGAGCAGTTCCGTGGTGGTGGCGAGCAGGCTGTCGACCGCAGTGCGCTGCTGGGTGGAAGCGTGGTTGACGGCGTCGAGCAAGGTGCCCAGCGTTTCGAGCATGCGGCTGCGTTCTTCCAGCATCGCGTTGTCGCGCGCCATGCCGTCGGACAGCTTCTGGCGCAGTTCGGCGATCACTTCGGCCGCGGCCCGCGGGGCTTCCGCCGAGAGCTGCATCAGGCGGGCGACTTCGGCGATGGTGCTGCTGGCATGCGCCTCGGTCTGGGCGGTGATGTCGCGCGCGGTCTGCGCCAGCGTTTCGCAGATCTCTTGCTGGCGGCTGGCCGTGTGCGTGCTGGCCTGTTCCCACTCATGGCGCAACGAGGCGGCCATGGCGCCGAGATTCTCGGTCCACGCGGCCAGCCGCTGTTCGTCGCGCGCCACGAGTTCTGCCTGCAGCGCCGTGGCGGCCTTCGGGGCCTCGGCTGCGGCCTGGACCAGGCGGTCGATTTCGGCGAGCGTACCGCTGGCGTGTGCCTGCGCCTGGGACGAGATCTCGTGCGCGGTCTGTGCCAGCGCTGCGCAGATCTCTTGCTGGCGGCTGGCGGTGTGCGCGCCGGCCTGTTGCCATTCCTCGCGCAGTGAAGTGGCCATCGCGCCGAGCGCTTCGGTCCACGCAGCGAGCCGCTGTTCGTCGCGCGCGGCCAGTTCGGCCTGCATCGCGGCAGCGGCCTTGGGTGCTTCCGCTGCAGCTTGCACGAGCCGGTCGATCTCGGCCAGCGTGCTGCTGGCGTGTGCCTGCGCCTGGGACGAGATCTCGCGTGCGGTTTGCGACAGGGCTGCGCAGATCTCCTGCTGGTGGGTCGCGGTACTCGCGCCCGCCACTTGCCATTCCTGGCGCAGCGACGTGGCCATCGCGCCGAGCGCTTCGGTCCAGGCCGCCAGCCGCTGTTCATCGCGCGCGGCCAGCTCCGCCTGCAGTGCTGCGGCGGCCTTGGGCACCTCTGCCGCGGCTTGTACCAGGCGATCGATCTCGGCGAGGGTACTGCTGGCGTGCGCCTGGTTGTGGGACGAGATCTCGTGCGCGGTCTTCGCCAGCGTCTCGCTGATCTCCTGTTGGCGGCTCACCGTGTGCGCGCTGGCCTGTTCCCATTCCTGGCGCAGCGCCGCCGTCATGGTGCCCAGGGTTTCGGCCCAGGTTGCCAGGCGCTGTTCATCGTGCGCGGCCAGTGCTGTCTGCAGGTCGGCATGCGACTGGCCCACGGTGCGTACCAGCGCTGCCGCATGCTGTTCGAACGCCGCGGTGGCGCCGGCCAGCGCCTGCTGGTTGTGGCCCGCGAGTTGCTCGCTGGCGCGCTCGTGCCGGGACAGCGCGTCGGTCCACGCCTGTGCGGCGTTGGCCGCAGCCGCGTCCATGCGGGTGGCGACGTTTTCCACCAAACCGGCCGAGCGTTGCTCGAAGGTCTGGGCGAAGCCGTCCAGCGAGGTGCGCAGGTCGCCGGCCAGCGCCTCGTTGCTACGCTGTTGTCCTGCCAGGGCCTGGTTCCAGATCTCGGCGACGCCGCTGGTCGAGGCCTCGAACCGGGCCGAGATCCCTTCCAGCTGCTGCTGCACGGCCTGCGTGACGGTGTCGCGCAGGGCTGCGGTCTCGCGCGCCAGGCCCGCCATGGTGGCCTCCACCGCCGGCTGGATCGCCGCGCTTGCCGCGCGGGCGCTGTCGGCCACGCTGTCCTTCAGCGATTGCCCGACGGAAGACGCCAGCCGCGTGTACACGACTTCGGTCTTGCCATGGAAGGCGTCCTGGCTCGCTGCCAGCCGCTCGGTCAGGGCCTGGCTCTGCTGTTCCATGGCGGCCATCATGGCCTGCAGCCGGTCCACCAGCGCGGGCATCACGTCGGCCTGGCGCTGCAGCAGCCGGAAGGCTTCCTCGCGCTGGTGGCCGCGCGAGTACGGGCGCAAGGTCGTCGCGATGCGCGCGTCGAGCGCCTGCGCGGCTTCGATCCGCTCGCGCCGGCACAGCGTTGACAGCAGGCCCAGCATGGCCGAAGTGGCCACGCCCGCGACCGAGGTGCCGAACGCAAAGCCCAGGCCCTTGACCGGCGCCGCCAGCGAGGCGCGGATGGCATGCAGGTCGGTCGCGGTTTCCAGCGCGATGCCGGTGCCGCGCAAGGTCGAGACCATGCCCAGGAACGTGCCCAGCATGCCGAGCAACACCAGCAGGCCAACCAGGTAGGGTGTCAGCGCCGGGCCGGGCAATGCCACACGCTCGCCCTCGATGCGCAGGCGCACGGCATCGCGCAGGCCGGGCTGCAGGCGCTCCAGCCAGTTGCGCAGGTCGGCCGGCGCTTCGGACAGCCCGGCAAGCGCCTGCGTCAGTGTCGAGGTGGCCTGGCGATAGCGATGCAGCTCGAACGCGCCGGCCAGGTAGAAGCCGCCGATCAGCAGGGTGACGACCAGCGCCAGGGCATTCGAGCCCGCGTAGCCGGCGCCAATCCAGCCCACGACGGCCAGGCCTGCCAGGAAGGCAACAATATGAATGAGGTATCGGGTCATGATGTCCTGATTAACTGTCACGGAGCGCCGCGAGCAATCCTTCAATGGGCTGGAAGCGTATCTCCAGCTCGGCGAGCAATACACTCTGCATATCCTTGCGGAACACGCCCAGCCATGCGCCGGGCGCGACCGTGGCGGGCTGCCCCGCGGCCTGGGTGTCTGCCAGCGCCGCCGCTTCGGCCTGGCGCAGGCGCTGGAAGTGCGCCTCCAGCATCGTCGGCACCGTTCCCAGCAGGTTCTGCTCGCGCGCACCCAGTACGCGCTCCATCACGGCATCGATCATGGCGAGCTTGGCCATGCCGGCGGCGCGCCCGGACAGCGCGATCCGCAGGCGGCCGCGCAGGTTGCCGATGGCCGTCTCCATGGTCTGTTGCAGCGTGACGTAGCGCTGCCGATAGACCGCGTAGTCGACCTGCGCATCCACGGGGTGCGGCAGCGCAGACGGTCGCGCCGGCCCGCGCCGCCTGCCGGCCGCCCCGTCTTCCGCGATGGCATCGGCCAGCGTGGCGCGCACGCGGGCGCATTCACGCTCCTCGGTGCTGTCGGCGGCACGTAAGCCTGCCGCCACCGCCGGCGCTTTGCCCTTCAGTGCCGACGACAGGGCGATCGCATCCGCCCAGCCCAGCCATTGGCTTAGCTGGCTCGAGAGCGAGGTTCCGGGTTCGGAGGCATCGGCTTGCGTCAGGCGGGCCAGCAGCCGGACGAGGGTCGGGCCGCTGAAACCTGTGCGCCGGGGAGCTTGCAACATACTGCTGGGTCGGAAAAATCCAGCAGTTTACACGCCCGCGCGTGGCAGGCGGCCGTAGTGAGTGGCGAGGTGTCCGCAGGGCGTATCCGGGAGCGCTTCTGAAGCTATCGCTGTTGGAGAATCCCATCATTGCCCTCCAACTTGTTCAGGCATATTATTTGTTCATAAAAAATGAACAAACGAAAAGTATGAACATCCAGGAAGTGCGGAATCCTGTGGATGTAGCGCTTGAGGCGCTTCAGCGTTCCGCTGGCGTGACCGGTCACGCCAGCGCCGCGACGGATGATCGCCATGATTCCCAGGTTGTGCTGACACGCGGCACCATCGTCCGGACTTACCCGGCCGTGTGGAAACCCACGATCGCCAGCGCCGCGGCATTGACGCTTGTTCGCACTCGCTTTGACGAGAACGTCCCCGGCCTGCTCATCACGACCTATCTCAGTCCTTTTCTGGCCGAACATTGCCGGAACATCGGGCTGCAATTCATCGACACAGCCGGCAACGCATACCTGGAGGCCGAAGGCCTCTATATCTACGTGAGTGGCGGACGGCCCGATACCACCTTATTGCCGCCCAAGTCCCGCGGAACGGGCAATCCCACCGCCTTGCGCATGATCTTCGCGCTGCTCAGTCAGCCGTCCCTGTTGCAGGCGACCTATCGCGAGATTGCACAAGCCAGTGGCATTGCGCTGGGGTCTGTCGGCGCGGTGTTCAAGGAATTGGCGGCACGGGGTATGTTGCTGGAGGATGCGACGACAAAGCGCCGGCGCCTGACCGCGCCTGACCGGATGCTGGACGAATGGGTCGCCAGCTATCCCGCCATTCTGCGGCCCCGTCTGCAAGTGGGCCGATACGCAACGCCGGACCCGGACTGGTGGCGTACTGCTTCGGAGCCGGTTTCAGGAAATGCTTATTGGAGCGGAGAGGTTGCCGCCGAGAAGATGACGACTTTCCTGCGGGCAGAGAGGCAAACCATGTATGTCGACGTAGCGCATAAGGGCGCAATCCTCAAGCACATGATGCAGAAGTACCGGCTGCGACCGCAGCCGGACGGCCCGATCGAGATTCTTGATGCGTTCTGGCCCGCGTCACTGGGCAACGCCAATCCTGCTGGCATCGCGCCCCCGGTAGTCGTCTATGCGGACCTGATGGCCAGCCTCGATTCACGCAATCTTGAAGCGGCGAGGATATTGCGCGCCGGGGTCCTCGAGCATGCTCTCGATCAGTTCTGAACGGCCGCTACAAGGAGAGTCGCCCGCCTTGCGCAGGGGGCTAGATCCACCGGCCGGGGTTACTCTCGCGCCGCCAGCAAATCCCGGACCGCGGAGCCAGCCAGCGCCGCCAGCACCCGCAATGCCGCCAGCTCCGCCGCCGACCACTCGGCGCGCTCCGCCAGGTAGTTAAAGGTGCCGATCACCCGCCCCTGGTGGCACAGCGGCACGTTGGCTACCGCCGTGCAGCCGAGTCCGCGGATGACCTGCACGTCGTCGAACACTGCCGCCAGCGCGGCATCGCCCTCGCCAATAAAGAGCTCCCCGCGTTCGAGCAGCTGGCGCCGCCAGGGGCTGTCGCCCTTAGCCTTCCGGCCGCCGACCGGGTACGCGGAGGTATCGGACGACCACAGGCGTTCGATCAGTGCCTGTTCGGCATGCCAGGCGTTGATCGTCAGCAGGCCGGCCCCGATCGCCTGCAAGGTGGTGGCGCCGATCGCATCAAACGCGGCGGCGGGCTCCTGGGCCTGCTGCAGCCGGTCGCACAGGACGTTGGCCTTGGCCACCAGCAGGGCCGTGCGCATATGGCTCACGTTATTCCCCCTGGATGCCGAGTTCGCGGATCAGCTTGCCGTAGCGGTCGGCATCGCGGTGCAGGATGGTGCCGAACTGCTGCGGCGTGGACGTTGCGGTCTCGACGCCGATGGCGTTCATCTTGGCCTTGACCTCGGGCAGGGACATCACGGCGTTGATCTCGCGGTTGAGGCGCGCGGTCAGGTCCGCCGGCATGCCCTTCGGCCCGAAGGCGCCATACCAGACCGCCAGCTCGTAGCCGGGCACGGTCTCGGCCACGGTCGGCACATTGGGCAGCAGCGGTGAGCGCTTGCTCTCGGTCACGGCCAGCAGGCGCAGCTTGCCGGCCTTCACGTGCGGCAGCGTCTGCGTGCCGGCGGAGAACAGCAGCTGGGTCTGGCCGGCCACGGTGTCGACCACCGCCGGCGCACCGCCCTTGTAGGGCACGTGCAGCATCTGGATGCCGGCCATCTTCTCGAACAGCACCGCGCTCAGGTGGTTGGTCGAGCCGGGACCGGCGCTGGCGTAGGCCAGCTTGCCGGGGTTTGCCTTGGCGTAGGCGATCAGTTCCTTGACGTTCTGTGCCGGCACCGACGGATGTACCACCATCGTGTTGGTCACGTAGGCCAGCAGGCCCAGCGGCGTGAAGTCCTCCACGCCGCGGAAGGGCATGTTCGGCATCAGTGCGGGGTTCATCGCGTGCGTGCTCATCGAGCCGACCAGCAGCGTGTAGCCGTCGGGTTTGGCACGCGCGACCATGGCCGAGCCGATATTGCCGGATGCGCCCGGCTTGTTATCCACGATCACCGGCTGGCCGAGCGAACGGGTCAGGTGTTCGGACAGCACGCGCGCCAGGATATCGGTCGAGCCGCCGGCGGCCCACGGCACGATCAGCGTGATCGGTTTCTGGGGCCAGGCGTCGGCCGCACGCGCCGCGCCGGTAACGCACATCGCCAGCGCGGCCATGCCGCCCAGCAGGGTTTTGGTGATCAACCGCATTGTCTTTCTCCTCCTCGTCCCTGGCGGGCGCACGATGCGGCCCGCCGCAATTCTCGTCAGTGGTTTCGTCAATCGTCAGCGTCCGACCGCATAGCCCTGCATGCCGCGCGGATTGGCGCCGGCGCGCAGCACCAGCCGGCCGCTGGCATCGAACTCGCGCGAGCAGGCCGACATGCGGCCCTCGGACCAGGGCTCGCCCACGCGCACTTCGTGTCCGCGTTCGCGCAGCGCCGCCAGGGTGGCTTCAGGGAAGCGCGATTCGACGCTGATGCGGTTGAGCACGGTCTGGCGCGGCCAGAACGACGCCGGGAAATGGTCGATATGCCAGGCCGGCGCGTCGATCGCCTCCTGCAGGTTCATGCCGTGCACGGCGTGGCGCAGGAAGAACGCCAGCGACCACTGGTCCTGCTGGTCGCCGCCGGGCGTGCCGAACACCATATAAGGCTCGCCGTCGCGCAGCGCCAGTGACGGCGACAGCGTGGTGCAGGGCCGCTTGCCGGGCGCGAGGGTGTTGGGCAGGCCGGGCTCCAGCCAGGTCATCTGCAGGCGGGTATTGAGGGCAAAGCCCAGCGACGGGATGGTCGGGCTCGAAGAGAGCCAGCCGCCCGACGGCGTCGCCGCGACCATATTGCCGTGGCGGTCGATCACGTCGATATGGCAGGTATCGCCGACAAAAATCTCTTGCTCGGCCCATTCGGCCACCGGCGGCAGTTCGGCAAAGGTCGGCTCGCCCACGCCGAAGCGCACGTCGGCGCGCTGCAGCGTGCGCTCGGCCGCGGTCAGGTCGGGCAGGCGCGGCGCCATGCCGTTCACCGTGCCCGGGTCGAGCGACAACGCGGCACGCGCGCCGATGCGCTGCGCGCGCGCCGCCAGGTAGCCATCGTCCAGCAGCGCCGCCAGCGGGCTTTGCGCAAAATGCGGATCGCCATACCAGGCCAGCCGGTCGGCCATGGCCAGCTTGGTGGCCTCGGCAATGCGGTGCACGAACTCGGGCGAGTCCGGCGCATGCTGTTCCAGCCCGGCGTGGCGCAGCATGCCCAACTGCTGCAAGAACACCGGCCCCTGGCTCCAGATGCCGCACTTGGCCACGGTGTAGCGGCCGAAATCCAGCGTGACCGGGGCCTCGATCTCCGGCGCCCAGTTGGCCATGTCGTCATAGCGCAGCAGCCCGGTGTGCTTGTCGCCCGTGGTGTCGCGCACCGGCGTATTGCGGCAGTACGCGTCGATTTCCTGCGCGACGAAGCCGCGGTACCAGCAGTCCATGGCGGCGTCGATCTGGCCGGTGCGGGTATCGCTGTGGCGCTGGGCCTCTTCGACGATGCGGGTGTAGGTGGCGGCCAGCGCCGGCAGCGTGTGCAGGCTGCCGGGACGAGGCAACTTGCCGTCCGGCAGCCACGTCTGTGCCGAGCTGTGCCATTCATCGCGGAACAGCGCCTGCACCGCCAGGATCGCGCGCGAGATGCGCGGCACAAGTGGGAAGCCGTCGCGCGCATAGCCGATGGCGGGCGCCAGCACGTCGGCCAGCGACCAGGTTCCGTGCTCGCGCAGCATCGTCAGCCACGCACCGAAGGCACCGGGCACTGCAGCCGGTATCAGGCCGATGCCGGGCACCAGGTCCAGGTCCATCGCGCGCAGCGCCTCGGCATCGGCCAGCGCCGGGGCCGGCCCTTGGCCGCAGACCGTGCGCATGGCGCGTTCGCGCTCGCTCCAGTAGACGATCGGCACTTCGCCGCCCGGGCCGTTCAGGTGCGGCTCGACCACCTGCAGCACAAAGCCGGCCGCGACCGCGGCGTCGAACGCGTTGCCGCCACGCTCCAGCACGCCCATGGCGGTCTGCGTGGCCAGCCAGTGCGTGGAGGCGGCGACGCCGAAGGTGCCAACGATCTCGGGACGGGTGGTGAACATGGCTTGCAGCTCCTGTGATGCCAGCCAGTATAGGATTGGCGAATAACCAGCAGTGCCTGATTAGTTATTGTGGTATTACCATCTGGTAATACGACTTGTCCGTCCATTGCAGGAAGCGCCGTGTCCATCGCCCCCGACAAGCTGGTCCACAACCTGGTGTCCCGCCTGCGCCTCAGGCACCTGCCGTTGCTGCTGGCCCTGGAGCGCCAGCGTTCAGTTTCGCGGGTGGCGGCCGAACTCAACCTGTCGCAGCCGGCCGTCACCAAGACCCTGCGCGAGATCGAAGACATCTTCATGGTGCCGCTGTTCACCCGCACCCGGCGCGGACTGGAGCCCACGCCCACCGGCCGCGCGGTGCTGGCGCACGCGAGGCTGACGCTGGCCGATGCCGATGCGCTGGGGCGCGAACTGGCGGCGATCGAGTCCGGGCTGTCGGGCCGGCTGCGCATCGGCGTGATCCCCTATATCAGCCGCAGCGTGCTCGACGCCGCCTGCACCTTCGGCCTGACGCAGACACCGCGGGTCTCGGTGCTGGTGCGCGAAGGCACCACCGACGAACTGGTCAGCGCACTGCGCGAGCACGAGCTGGACTGCGTGGTGGCACGCACCTTCTATGCGCCCGGCGCGGACATCGTCCAGCAGCCGCTGTATCGTGAAGAACCGGCGCTGGTCGTGCCGACCGCGGCCGCCGCCCGGCTGGCGCGCGGCCCGCTCGACTGGCGCCAGCTGGCCGAACGCGACTGGATCCTGCCACCGCCCAACACGCCGATCCGGCGCACCATCAACACCATTTTTGCGGTGGCCGGGGTGGCGCAGCCCACGCCGATCGTCGAGACCTATTCGATCAAGACCATGGCCACGCTGATGCGCAATCATCCGGCAGCGGCGACTATCGTGCCGAAGGCGGTCGCCAGTGAACTGGTCGATGCCAAGGGGGCGACGGCGTTGCCGCATGCGCTGAGCTGGGACCTGCCGCCGGTGGGGGTGATGTGGCGCCGGCAGGCGGTGGAGGATGATGTGGTGGCGGCGCTGGTGGCTTGCCTGGGGGCGCTGCGGTGGGAGGGAGAGTGAGTCGGATGGCCGCTGACTCCGTGCTCACCCCCCATCGCACGCCCCACATCCGCGAGCCGGCTCCGGCACATTCAACTTGTCCCAGGGCGTCCTAGGGTTTCTCCCGAAATCCCTTCCTATCCACTTGTTTTGATTGCTCTTTAGGTCCGCGCCAGCGTCCCGCTGGCCAATGGGACCCGCTTTCTGCGCTTGACCAAACGTTTGCAGCGCCGATAATGCAAAGACTTTGCAAACGTTTGCAGCGAGACAAGGATCATGGAAACTTCCTTTGAGACACAACAAGCGTCGCCAGGCCAGCGCCTCTCACTGATCGAGGACGAGCATTCGGTAACCAGCATCGTCGAAGCCGCCATGGCGAATACGGCCGATCCCCGCCTGCGTTTCATCATGGACGCGCTGGTACGGCACCTGCACGACTTCCTGCGCGAGGTGCGGCTGAGCGATGCCGAGTTCGAATTTGCGCTGGAGTTCATCGCCCGCCTTGGACAGGCCACCAATGCCACGCACAACGAGGTCGTGCTGGCCGCCGACGTGCTGGGCCTGTCGACGCTGGTGACCGTGATGAACAACAGCACCCGGGACGGCCGCACGCCCGGCGCGCTGCTCGGCCCGTTCTATCGCGCCAACGCGCCGCGCTATGCCTGCGGCGATTGCGTGGTGCAGGACGACGCGCCGGGCTTGCCGCTGCTGGTCAGCGGTACCGTGCGTGCCACCGACGGCACGCCCCTCGCCGGCGCACTGGTCGAGATCTGGCAGGCATCGCCGGTAGGCCTGTACGACAACCAAGATCCGAACCAGCCCGACCGCAACCTGCGCGGCTGCTTCCATACGGATGAAGCGGGCGGCTATCACTTCCGCACGGTGCGTCCGGCCGGTTATCCGGTGCCGACGCACGGACCGGTGGGCACGCTGCTGGCGGCCCAGCAGCGCCATCCGTACCGGCCAGCACATATCCATTTCATCGTTGCGGCACCGGGCTACCGGACGCTCGTAACCCAGGTGTTTGCCGACGAGCAGGACAAGCTCGAATCCGATGTCACGTTCGGCGTGCACCGGCAGCTGGTGGGCAATCTGCGGCTGCACGACCACGGCCGCAGCCCCTGGGGCGACGTGCCGGCGCCGTTCTGCACGCTGCAGTTTGATTTCACCCTCGAGCCCGGCCAGCAGACCTTCCCGAAGCCGCCGATCGACTGACGGCGTCCTCGACTTTCACCCACGCATTTCGACATCGAAAACCATGAGCGCATCTTCTCTTTCCGGCAAGGTTGCCGTGATCCTCGGCGGCACCGGCGGCATCGGCTTTGCCGCCGGTGAAACGCTGGCCCTTCTTGGCGCAAGCATCGTTCTGACCGGGCGCGACGCCGACAAGGCGGCCAGCGCCGCTGCCGCCTTGCCGGCCGGCAACCATCTTGCCGCCGTGGCGGAAATCTCCGACAGCGCCTCGCTGCGCGCGCTGGCCGATGACGTCATCCACCACTACGGCCGCGTCGATATCCTGGTGAACACCGCGGGTTTTACGCGGGCGATCCCGCACGCCGATCTCGATGCGCTGGACGATGCCCTGATCGACGAACTGTTCGCGGTCAACTGGCGCGGCCAGTTCGCGGCCATCCGCGCCTTTGCGCCGCACCTGCGTGCCGGTGGTGACGGGCTCGTGGTCAACGTCGGTTCGATCGCCGGCCGTACCGGGCAGGGCAGCAACGTCGCGTACTGCGCGGCCAAGGCCGGGCTGGATGTCATGGCGATGTCGCTCGGACGCGCGCTGGCGCCGGAGATCCGCGTGCTGAACGTATCGCCGGGCGTCGTCGACACCGCCTTCGTGCCCGGGCGCGACAGCAGCTTCAACGAGCGCGCCGCGAAATCGACGCCGCTGCGGCGCATCGGGCATGCGCAGGACGTGGCCGATGCCATCGCCGCCTGCGCCACCTCGCTGCGCTTTGCCACCGGCACCACCATCGTCGTCGACGGTGGCCGGCAGCTCGGCTAGGCCACGTCCTTCCTTCTCTCGCAAACGCGTTTCAATCACCGACCTTCGCTCATGCACGCACGCAAGACCATCATCACCTGCGCGGTGACCGGCAATATCACCACCCCCGAGCAGCATCCCGGCTTGCCGGTCACCCCGGCGCAGATTGCCGACGCCGCGCTGGAAGCGGCCGAGGCCGGCGCGGCCGCCGCCCACATCCACGTGCGCGATCCTGAAACGGGCCGCCCGTCGATGTCGCTCGAGTACTACGCCGATGTGATCGACCGCATCCGCCAGCGCAATCGCTCGCTGATCATCAATCTCACCACGGGCCCCGGCGGCCGCTTCGTGCCGAGCGAGGACGAGCCGCGTGTGGCGGCGCCGGGCACGACGCTGCTGCATCCGGCGAAGCGGGTCGAACACATCACGGCGCTGCGCCCGGACGTGTGCTCGCTGGACCTGAACACCATGAACTCCGGCGGCGACGTGGTGATCAACACGCCCGGCAATGTGCGCAAGATGGCCGCGGCGATCCGTGCCGCGGGTGTCATGCCCGAGCTGGAGATCTTCGATTCCGGCGACCTCAACATGGCGCTCGATTTCATCCGCGAGGGGGTGCTGGATGGCCCCGGCCTGTGGACCTTCGTGCTGGGCGTCAAGTACGGCTTTGCGCCGACCCCGGAAACCATCTTCTACGCGCGCAACATGCTGCCCGCCGGCGCGCACTGGTCGGCCTTCGGCATCGGGCGCGCGGAGTTCCCGATCGTGGCGCAGGCATGGCTCGCCGGCGGGCATGTGCGCGTCGGCCTGGAAGACAACATCTACCTGGAGAAGGGCGTGCTGGCGCCGAGCAACGCGGCGCTGGTGGCCAAGGCGCGCGACATCGTCAGGTCGCTCGGCGGCGAACTCGCCTCGTCGGCCGACGCTCGAAGCACGCTCGGCCTGCGCGAGGCCTGAGCAAGGCCTGAGCAAGGCCTGAGCAAGGCCTGAGCGCCAACCTTCCACTCAGCATCGAGATCCCTCAATGGAAAACACCATGAACACCATCCGAGTCAACCAGAAAGCCCCCGACATCGATGCCCTGCAGCTCGAGCTGCTCGGCGTGCCGCGCCCGGACGCGGCAGCGGATCAATGCATCATCGAAGTCGCCAGCGCCGGGGTCAACCCCAGCGACGTGAAGGCAACGCTGGGCCTGATGCCCCACGCGATCTGGCCGCGCACGCCGGGCCGCGACTACGCCGGCCTGGTGGTCGATGGCCCCGCCGGCCTGCTGGGCCTGCAGGTGTGGGGCAGCGGCGGCGAGCTTGGCATCCGCCGCGACGGCACCCACGGCAAGTACCTGCGCATCGAGGCAGCCTCCGTGCGCGCCAAGCCGGCGTCGCTGTCGCTGCTGGAAGCCGGCGCCGTGGGCGTGCCGTTCATCACCGCCTATGAAGGACTGCGCCGCGCGGGCATGCCGGAAGCCGGCAGCACCGTGCTGGTGTGCGGCGGCAACGGCAAGGTGGGGCAGGCCACCATCCAGATCGCTACCGCCCTTGGCGCGCGCGTCTTCGCTGTCGAGCGCACGGCGGAACCCTATCGCGGCCACGCCAACGGCGATGTGCGCATGATCGACGCCAGCCGCGAATCCATCGCCGCCGTGGTGCGCGACGAGACCAGCGGGCACGGTGCGGACATCGTCTACAACACCGTCGGCAGCCCGTATTTCGAACAGGCCAACCAGGCGATGGCGATCGGGGCGACGCAGATCTTTATCTCGACCATCGAGAAGCCCGTGCCGTTCGACATCTTCGCCTTTTACCGCGGCCAGCACACCTACGTGGGCGTCGACACGCTCGCGCTGGACAGCGGCGCCTGCGCGCGCATCCTCGATCAGCTCGCACCGATGTTCGCCTCGGGCAAGCTGCGACCCTTTCCCGTCCTGAGCGACTACACCTACTCGCTCGCCCAGGCCAAGGACGCCTATCGCGCGGTGCTGCAGGGCGCCACCGAACGCGTGGTGCTCAAACCATGAACACGACCCGCTTTGCACAGGCGCCGGCCTACTTTCCGGCCAACCACGAAGCCATGCATTGCCTGCGGCTGCAGGGGCATGAAGCCGGGCCGTCCGATGCATTGTGGCTGGGCGTTTCAGTATTGCTGCCCGGAGGCCACACCACGATGGATGCCTCGCCCGTGGAAAAGCACTACGTCGTGCTCGAAGGCGAGGTCTGCATCCGCACGCCGGAGGAAGCCGTGACGCTAGGCCAGTTCGACTCGGTACGGCTCGCGCCGGGCGAAGCGCGACAGGTGTCCAACCCGGGCAACCGGCCGGCGATGTTGTTGCTGGCGATGCCGTATCCGAAGGGTTGATTTTTTGGGCCCCTTTTGCAAACGATTGCAAAAGCAGCAAAGCACCGCGGGCCATCCACAACAAGACCACCACAAGAACAAGGGGGAGACAAATGACACCAGTTCCGATGCGCAGCCGCGCCCTGCTGCTGGCCATGGCGGCAGCCGGTTGGGGCGCCGAGGCTTGCGCACAGTCTTCAGTGACGTTGTACGGGCGCCTCAATACGGCATTGGAGTATTCGTACGCCAACACAGCCACCGACGGCACGCACCTGGGCGGAACCGCCCGGCTGACCAACAACCGCTCCGTCTTCGGCATGCGCGGTGAAGAAGGGCTGGGCGGCAGCCTGAAGGCCATCTGGCAGATCGAAAGCAATGTCTCGCTCGACACCGGCCAGGGCCAGATCGCCGGCCGCAACTCGCGGGTTGGCCTGCAGGGGAATGCGGGTACGCTGTTCATGGGGCACTGGCAGACGCCCTATACCGAGTCGACCCTTGCCTACGACCCGTACTATCCGACCACTGCCGGCTATATGGCGCTGATCGGCAACGGCTCCGCATCCAGTTCGGACAACGTGCAGGACACCAGCTCGTTCGACCGCCGGCAGAAGAACATCATCGTCTACAAGACGCCGTCGCTGGGCGGATTCAGTGGCGCCGCCGCGTGGGGCGTGAACGAGGAGAAGACCAGCGTACCGCGCAACCCGGGGTTGTATTCCTTCTCCGCGGCCTACGACATCGGCCCGCTCAACATCGCTCTGGCCTATGAAGTCCACCAGCACTACCAGACCGCGGGCCGCAACGACGATGCGATGAAAGCGGGCGTGTCCTACAAGTTCCCAAGCACCACCGTCGCGTTGCTCTATGAACGCCTCCACTACCGCACCGCGACCGGCGACCTGACGCGCAACGGCTACTACGCGTCGCTGGTGCAGAAGCTCGGCCCGGGCAGCGTGCGCGTCGGCTTTGCCCTTGCCAGCAACGGCGCCGGCAATGCGACCGAAACCGTGGGCTTCTTCCGCAGCGGCGCGGAAACGGGCGCCACGCAGGTCACGGTCGGCTACGACTATCCGCTGTCAAAGCGCACGGCGCTGTTCGCCTACTACAGCCGCATCAACAACAAGCGCAACGCGATCTACGACTTTGCCATCAACGAGCTTGGCGTGAGCGCCGGTGCTGACCCGCAGACCTTCGCGCTCGGCATGCGGCACTTCTTTTGAGGCAGGGCGGCACGCCCTGGCCGGCGTGCCGCATTCACCGGCGATGCGCGGCACTCGCGCTCGCTTCTGAAGTGAGGAGACAGAGAATGATTCGATCCATCCAAGGCACCGTGCTGGCCCTGGCGTCATCGCTGATGCTGGCGGCCGCACCCGCGGCCAATGCGCAACCGCAGTACCCCAGCAAACCGATCCGGCTGGTGGTGCCCTTCTCGGCAGGCAGCGCCACCGACATCCTGGCGCGCATCATCGGCAGCAAGATGGGCGAGGGCGGTACCTACCAGGTGATCGTCGACAACCGGCCCGGCGCTGGCGGCACGGTCGGCGCCACCGGCGTCGCCAAGGCCGCGCCGGACGGATACACGCTGATCCTGGTGTCCGTCGGCCACGCCATCAATGCCACGCTTTACCCCAGGCTCGCCTATGACACGGTGAAGGACTTCACGCCGGTCTCGATGGTGGCAACGGTGCCCAATGTGCTGGTCGTCAATGCCGACAGCAAATACAAGTCGGTGCGGGACGTCGTGACGGCCGCCAAGGCAACGCCCGGCGCGCTCAACTTCGACTCGGCGGGCTCCGGCAGTTCCACGCACCTCAGCGGCGAGATGTTCAAGATGCAGGCCGGCATCGATATCGTCCATATCCCGTACAAAGGCACCGGCGAAGCGCTGACCGATGTCATGGCCGGCCGCGGCGACATGATGTTCGCGCCCACCGTCTCGGCCATGCCCTTCGTCAGGCAGGGCAAGCTGCGCGCGCTGGCGGTCACAACCGCCAGGCGGGCCAGCGCGCTGCCGGATATCCCCACGGTCGCGGAGTCCGGGTTCCCCGGCTACGCCTTCGACTCCTGGTTCGGCGTACTGGCGCCCGCCGGCACGCCGAAGGAGATCGTCGACGCCCTCAATGCCGAGATCGGCAAGGCCCTGGCCGCCCCCGACGTGCGCGAGCGCCTGGCCGCACAGGGCGCGGAGCCGAAGCGCTCGTCCCCGCAGGAATTCGCCGCCTACATCCAGGCGGAGATCGGCAAGCTCGCGCCGGTGGTCAGGCAATCCGGGGTGAAGGCGGGGCAATAGCGGCGCTGGTCTCTGCGCGCGGGTGGCGGCGAGGGAGCAGGGCGCGGCCTGGCTTAAAATGACGTATTCCAATCCCCCCTGGGCCGCCGCCCCGCCACCTGCCGCCATGCCCGAGCGCAAGCGCCTCACCCTGAAAGACCTGGCTGCCGAGATCGACGTGCATTACTCGACCGTCTCGCGAGTGATGAACCCGGCCACGCGGCACCTGGTGGCTGAGGACGTAGCGGCACGCATCCTGGAAGTCGCCGAGGCCCGCGGCTTCCGTCCCAATCGCATCGCGGCGGGACTGCGCACCCAGCGCTCCGGACTGGTGGGTGTGGTACTGCCCGACATCGCCAACCCGGTGTTCCCACCGATCCTCGCCGGCATTGAATCCGTGCTGGCGCAGCAAGGCTACGTGCCTATCGTGGTGAACGCCGGCACCGACAAGAGCCGCCAGCGCTTCGTGATCGACCAGATGCTGGGGCGGCAGGTCGAAGGACTGGTGCTCGCCACCGCGGAACGGGACGATCCGATCCTCGATTACTGCCTGAAGCAGCATATCCCCGTGGTCACGGTCAACCGTGGCGAAGGCACGGGCCGAGTTTCCTGCGTGGTGAGCGACAACCTGCTGGCCATGCGGCTGACGGTGGACCATCTGGTCGAACTGGGCCACCGGTATATCGGGCATATCGCCGGCCCGGCGTCGTTGTCCACTGGCTTCCTGCGCCGCGAGGGTTTCGTCCAGGCAGTCAAGCGCCACCGGCTGCGCCGCAGTGAATGGCAGGTGGTGGAAGCGGCCAGCTATTCGCGCGAAGCCGGGCGGCTGGCTTGCGAGCAGCTTTTTGCCGCGTTCCCGGAGATGACCGCCATTGCCGCCGGCAATGACCTGGTGGCGATGGGTTGCTACGACTTCCTGCGTGAACGTGGACTGCGTTGCCCGGATGATGTCTCGGTCGTCGGGCACAACGACATGCCGTTCGTGGATGCGTTGACGCCGCCGCTGACGACGGTGCGGATTGCCGTGCATGAGATGGGGGAGGAGGCCGCCCGGTTGCTGCTGCGCAAGATTGACAAGCCGGGATCGGATGCGGTGACGGTGGAACTGATGCCGGAGCTGATTGTGCGGGGGTCGACGGGGGCGCCGCGCGGGGAATAGTGGGGTAGGGAGACAGGGCCCCGACCAGGCGGCTGGCCGCTCCCGACCCCTTATAGATAGTCCGTCCCGATGGCATCGTCGGCGGCGGCAAGACAAGTTTCGAGGCGGGTGCGGTGATGGCGGACGACCTGAAGCCGGCCAAGGCACGCCTGTTGTTGATGCTGCTGCAGAACGGCTTCAGCAGCCAGGCCGATCTGCCGGCCGCATTCAGCCGCCAGGCACCGCTAGCCGGCCTTACGTGGCGCGGTGGCGGGCAAGGGGCTGGCAAGCGCCCCTTGCCTTGGCCTGGCAGGGCCGCGGACATTCACGCCTCAGCTTCACTGTCCTGGCGCCGCTCAGGCGCCGGCTCATCCGGAGCCGCTTCCGGGTCGAGGAACCTGGCAGCGGACAAGGGGCGGCGATTGACCTGCAGGTCGAAGACGTCGAAGCGGTTGTAGTGGCCGGTGATGTCGTGCATCTGGCGCGGCTGGATGCAGCGGTTCAGGTCGATTTCTGCATAGACGATGCCCTCGTCGTCGATCAGCGGCTCGCCAATCACGCGGCCGTCAGGGCCGATCACGCCAGAGAACGCGCTGTTGCGGCGCGCAAATAGTTCGCGGGACTGCGGATGGCTCTCGGCGATGGTGTCTACGATTTCCTTTGACAGCGCTGAGCAGGAGACAACGGTAAAGACCTTGCCCTCGAACGAATGGGCGGTGGCGCGCAGGCGGATCGCTTCGGCCATGTCGTAGTCTGCAGGGGACACAGGGTTGGCAATGTAGCTCGCAACATGCACCAGTTCTCCCTGGGCCAGCAGGCTGAAGCGGGCGAGAGTATTGGTATTTTCGCCGCACGCGAGCACACCCAGCGGGCCGACCGGGGTTTGATGCACGCGCAGCGACGAGCCATCACCATTTGCCCAGGAGAGCTTCTCCACCCACGTGGGAACCAGCTTCCGGTGCCGGCCGAGCAGCCGCCCGTCGTGACCGATGGTGAGCAGGGTGTTGTACACCGTACCAACCCCGGTCGCGCTACGCTCATTGACGCCGATAACGACCGTGACGCCATGGGCGCGGGCGCAGTCCTGGAGCTTCTTGACCTCCGGTCCGGGCACCTCGATCGCCGAGCGGCACAGCCGCTCGAACCAAGGGCTCGCTTCAACCGGGTTCATGACCCAGCTCCAGTAAGGGTAGGCCGAGACAAAGACCTCCGGGAACGCGACCAGGGTCGCACCATTCCGTGCGGCTTCCTCGATCAACGCACAGGCTTTGCTGACCGTCGCATCGGTATCGAAGAACACCGGAGCCGCCTGGACGGCTGCGGCAGTGAACTTGGGCAAATTGAGCATCTGGTTCCTCTTGGCAGTAGTAAAGATAATCGGAAGTGTCACGAAGCCTTGTTGTCGCGCGCCTTGTTGATATTGGGAAGCAGCTGCGCACCGATCACTGCGGTTACCGATGTCACGACAACGGGATACCACAACCCGGTCAGCACATTGCCCCCCGAGATCGACAGGAAGGTCGCCAGGAACGGAAGGCTGCCGCCAACGACACCCGCGCCGATATGGTAGGGAAACGACAATGATGTGTAGCGAATGTGGGGCGGAAAGAGCTCAACGAGATATGACGCGACCGGGCCGTAGACCATGGCGACCATGGCGGTCATGAAGATCAGGATCAGGACGATGCGCGTGACGTCCACCTGCATCGGATCGGCCTTGCTGGGATAACCCGCCTGGGTCAGCGCGCTGTCATACGCTGCAGCGTCAAAGCCGCGGATAGTTGTGCCGCCAACGGTCATTGCGACATCGGTGCCCTGGACAGGCGCCGCATAGCTGAAGCTGATGCCGCGCGAGACCAGGAGCTTCCTCGCCAGTACACAGGCCTTCTTGTTGTCGGGGTGGCTGCCGACCAGTGCCGCCGACATGCGGGCATTGCAGACATCGCCATCGACGGAAGCATGGATCGTCACGGGGCTATGCTTCATTGCCGCGACCAGACCAGGGTTGCCAGCTTCCAGCAGCGCGCCGAACAGGAAGCGGTAACACAGCGCGGCGAGCAGCAGTCCGGCAATCATCACCCACTTGCGGCCGATGCGGTCCGAAATCCAGCCAAAGAAGACGTACGCGGGCGCGCCGATCAGGAAGCCGGCGATGACCATCTTGTACACCAGCGTCTGCTCGATCTGCACGACCTGCTGCAGGAAGATCATGACGTAGAACTGGCCGGTGAAATAGGTGGCTCCCATGCCGGCAGTGACGCCGAACAGGGCGATCAGCATGGTCCTCACGCTGCCCCAATCCAGGAAGGTGTCGCGAATCGGATTCTTGGACAGGCGACGGTCAGCCTTCATGCGCGTGAATACCGGCGACTCATGGAGCTTCGACCGGATATAGATGGAAATCACCAGCAGCACCAGCGATAGGATGAAGGGAACGCGCCATCCCCAGGACCTGAACGCCTCCGCGCTCATCGAGGCTTGCGTCGCCAGGATCACGAACAGGCAGAGCATCAGGCCGGCGGAGCCGGTCGTCTGTATCCACGAGGTCAGCAGCCCGCGACGCTTCGGCACGCAATGCTCCGACACATAGATCACCGCACCGCCATACTCGCCGCCCACGGCCAGGCCCTGCACCAGCCGCAGCAGGATCAGCAGGATCCATGAGAGGTGGCCGATGCTTTCATATGACGGGATGCAGCCCATCAGGACCGTGCCGCCGCCCATCATCACCACCGTCATCAGGAAGGTGACTTTCCGGCCCAGCAAATCGCCAAGGTATCCGAAGAAAATGGCCCCGAGCGGGCGAATAACAAAACCGGCGGCCAGCGCGCCCAATGAGGCCAGCAGCGCTGCAGTTGGGTTGTTCGGCGGGAACAGGACTGAGCTCATGAAGACCGCAAGCGACCCATAGATGTAGAAGTCGTACCACTCGAACAAGGTGCCGAGCGTAGAAGCCAGGACGACCTGGCGTTCCTCCCTGGCCGACAGGCTATGGTGATCCTCAGCGATAGGCTGGGGTTGGGATGTGGCAGTGGTGGACATAGTGTCTCCCCGAACGGAATCTCTAATCGTTAGATAGCAGCGTTGACCGGCGACTTCAGAAGAGCCACGGCTCCTCCAACTTCCGCCTGGTCTCGTACTCACGGATGCGGCCGGCTTTCTCCAGCGTCAGCGCGATGTCGTCCAGGCCAGCCAGCAGCTTGCGCTTGCGCTCTGCCGGGATGGCGAACTCGATGACGCCGTCGCCGGAACCTTCGATGGTCTGCCTCTCAAGATCGATAGCCAGCGTCACTCCGCCTTCGTCCTGGGCCTGCGCAAACAGGCTGGCGACCAGGGCATGGTCAAGCTGGATCGGCAAGAGGCCGTTCTTGAAGCAGTTGCCGTAGAAGATGTCGGCAAAGCTCGGTGCAATCAGGGCGCGGATGCCATAGTCGACGAGCGCCCATACCGCATGCTCACGGCTTGATCCGCAGCCGAAGTTGTCTCGCGCCAGGAGAATGCGGGCGCCCGAGTAACGGGGCATGTTGAGCGGGAAATCCGGATTCTTGGGACGCGTTTCATGGTCCATGCCCGGCTCGCCCTTGTCGAGATAGCGCCACTGATCGAACAGGTTGGCGCCGAACCCGGTACGTGAGATAGATTTCATGAATTGCTTGGCCAGGATCGCGTCGGTGTCTACGTTGGCACGGTCGATCGGCACCGCGCGCGAAACCAGTCTTGTGAACGCTTTCATGCTGCGCCCTCCGGGGTGATGTCGACAAAATGGCCTGCGATCGCGGCGGCGGCCGCCATGGCCGGGCTCATCAGGTGGCTGCGGCCGCCGGCGCCTTGCCGTCCTTCGAAATTCCGATTGGATGTCGAGGCGCAGCGTTCACCTGGCAGGAGTCGGTCTTCATTCATGCCCAGACACATCGAGCAACCTGGCTCGCGCCACTCGAAGCCCGCGTGCAGGAAAAGGTGATGCAGGCCCTCTGCCTCCGCTTGCGCCTTGACGAGCCCGGAGCCCGGGACGACCAGGGCCTGGCGGATCGTCGAGGCGACGCGGCGACCGCGCACAACGACGGCAGCTTCACGCAGGTCCTCGATCCGTGCGTTGGTGCAGGAGCCGATAAAGACTTTGTCCGGCCGGATATCGGTCACCGGAGTGCCTGGATCGAGCGCCATGTACGCAAGCGCGCGCTCCATATCGCCGCGTCGGACTGGATCTGCTTCATTGGCGGGGTCCGGCACCCGGCCGTCGATCGAGACCACCATTTCCGGCGAGGTGCCCCAGGTCACCATGGGCCGCACCGCGGACGCATCGAAGGAGATCTCGCGATCGAAGACAGCGCCCTGATCACTGTGAAGGGTTCGCCAATAGGCAACGGATCGATCCCACATGGTGCCGATCGGGGTGAACGGGCGGCCGTGGAGATAGTCGATGGTCTTGTCATCGACGGCGACCAGTCCAACTCGCGCCCCGGCCTCGATGGCCATATTGCACAGCGTCATCCGGCCTTCCATCGACAACGCTGCGATGGCGCTTCCGGCGAATTCAATCGCGTAGCCGGTAGCGCCACCGGTACCGAGGCGACCGATGATCGTCAGGATGAGGTCCTTGGCGGTAACGCCTGGCTGCAACTGGCCGTCGACGCTGACGCGCATGGATCGCATCGGCGCCATGGACAGGCATTGCGTTGCCAGCACGTGCTCGACCTCCGAGGTCCCTACGCCGAATGCCAGCGCAGCAAAGGCACCGTGGGTGCTGGTATGCGAATCGCCGGCGACCACGGTCATTCCCGGCAGCGTCGCACCTTGCTCGGGGCCAACGACATGGATGATGCCCTGCCGGCGGTCAGAGAGCTTGAATTCGAGGATCTCGAATTCCTCGCAGTTCGCGCTCAGCTGGGCAACCTGCCGGCTGGCCAACGGGTCCGGAATGCCGCACTCGCGGCCCTGGGTGGGGACGTTGTGGTCGGCGGTTGCGAGGACGGTTTCGCTTCGCCATGGCTTTCTGCCGGCAAGCCGCAGACCCTCGAAGGCTTGCGGGCTGGTTACCTCGTAAACGAGATGCCTGTCGACATACAACAAGGCAGCGCCGTCCGGACCCAGATCAACGATGTGCCGATCCCAAAGCTTCTGCAACAGCGTCCGTGGTGAATCAGGGACGACAACTGGTGTAGGGGAGTTCATGATTAATGCTCATTCTGGATTCAGGTTCTGCGCGGCAGTCGCAGCTGGCACGAACGCCAGCGGGGGGCTGCATGCTCAGGCCTTTCGCGAGAACATCTGTTCCATTTCACGGCGGACGCGGTAGGCTGCCAGGGTGGTGTCGATTTCAACGTCGAGCCAGGTCAGCGACTGGTCCTTCGCGACGGGGCGGACAATGCGCAGGTTGTGCGCCAGTCCCAATGGCAGGCTGCCGAGCTGCAGCGACTTTTTCGCCGGGAAGAGCTTGCCAAAGACGGTATAGCCGCCTTCGCCGTCAAGCATCTCTCCGGGCTTGAGGTCACGCTTGGCGGTGGCGACCACATCGGCATTGAAATGCCGAGGCACGCCCGTGGCTTCGCTTCGCAAGCCGATCGACGCGACTGAGATACCAAGCTCCAGGCCGATCAGGTGCCACTTCCTGTAGAGCGCCATATTGTTGCCGCCAGGATCCGTTACGACCTGGTACTCCTTGAAGCAGCGCTTGATGTATTCGTTCGGCGCTTCGACGCAGACCCAGACGCCTTTGCGGATGTCATAGCCGACCGGCGTGCCGTCCGTCTTCAACGAAGAGATCACCTCGACGACGCCCTTCTTCGCCAGGTGTCCTCCGTCTTCCTTGAGACGCATCAGGCTCGGGATGTCGTCAACCGAGCCGGGCGGGAAGGTCAGGCCATCGTCGGGCGCCTCCAGGCCGGTCGCGTTCGCAATGGCCACGCTTTCAATGGCCGGCTTCGACCCGTCCAGGAAGGCGTTGAACATCTTGGGGTTCATGCCGCCGATACGTGCCTGCTCGGCGCTCACGCCCCAGTGATCCCACACCGTGTCTGGCGTCGATTCGCGGTACTTCGGCAACCACTTGTGGCCGCGGCCGGCGGCAACCACCGGGAACCCGCTGGCCCGCGCCCAGTCGACCAGTTCGCACGCAAGCGCCGGCTGATCGCCGTATGCGAGCGAATAGATAACACCGGCTTGTTCGGCCTTCTTTGCCAGCAGCGGCCCGCAGAACGCATCGGCTTCCACCGTGACGTTGATAATGTGTTTGCCGGCTGCGAATGCGGCCAGGCAATGCTCGACCGCGGCGATAGGATTGCCGGTGCATTCGACAATGATCTCGACTTCGGGATGCTCCACCACGGCGCGCCAGTCGTCAGTGACATGCGTGGTGCCATGCTTCATCGCCTCGTCCAGCGATGCGGCTTCGAAGCGCGATGCTGGCCAACCCACGCGTTCGAGGTTTGCTTTCGCATTCGAAGGCGACAGATCCGCGATGCCGGCCAGGTGCACCCCCGGCGTACGCGGGACCTGGGCAAGGTACATCGAACCGAATTTGCCTGCGCCGATCAGGCCGATGCGCAGGGGGCGACCTTCTTGGCCGAGCTGGGTGAGTTTCGAGAACAGGTTCATGATGGTGGCTGGAGAGGGGCTGTCAGAGCGTTGGTTGGGCGGGGTCGAGAATCAGGAAATCGAGGTCGCAGCCATCGGGCGCCTGTGTCACCGTGCGGTGATAGAGTCGCTGGTACCCGCGGGCCGGCTCGGCAGGGCGTGTCCATGCGGAGAGCCGGCGTTGGATCTCTGCTTCATCGACCAGGAGTTCGATGCGCTTCGCGCTCACGGACAGACGGATGCGGTCGCCATTGCGCACGGCAGCCAGCGGTCCGCCGGCTGCGGCTTCGGGGGCAATGTGGAGGACAACGGTGCCGTACGCCGTGCCGCTCATGCGCGCGTCGGAGATTCTCACCATGTCTTTGACACCCGCGCGCGCCAGTTTTGAGGGGATCGGAAGGTAACCGGCCTCCGGCATGCCGGCGCCCAATGGCCCGGCGTTCTTCAAGACCAGGACGTCGTCGGGATTCACATCGAGATCCGGGTCGTCGATTCTTTCCGCAAGGTCCTGCAAGCCTTCGAATACCACCGCCCGGCCCTCGTGCTCGAAGAGGGAAGGGGTAGCCGCGGCCCGCTTGAAGATGGCACCGCCGGGCGCCAGGTTGCCGCTCAGCGCAATCAGGCCACCCACCGGACTGATGGGGTTGTCGAACGCACGGATGACCTTGCGGTCGACCCAACCGGCAGGGGCGTCCAGCCGCTCCCGGAGGGTCGTGCCATCGATCGTCAGGCAATCCGGATTCAGCAGCGGACGCAGTTCCCGCAGCACCGCGCCGACCCCGCCCGCAGCATGGAAGTCCTCCATATAGCCTTCACCGACCGGCTTCAGGTCAACCAGTACCGGGGTTTCATCAGAGATCTGGTTCAGCCGTTCCGGCGAAATGCGGATGCCCAGGCGGCCGGCGATGGCGGTCAGGTGAACAATGGCATTGGTCGAGCCGCTCAAGGCCATCAGCACGCGGAATGCGTTCTCGACCGAGGCCTGGGTAATGATGCGATCGGGCGTGATGGGGTTCTGGGCGAGCCAGACGGCGCGCTTGCCCGCTTCCTCCGCGGCGACCAGGCGCTGGGAGTCGACGGCGGGAATCGTCGCCGTGCCAGGTATCGACATGCCAAGCGCTTCGGCAATACACGCCATCGTGCTGGCCGTACCCATGACTGCGCAGGTGCCTGCCGTAGTGGCAAGCCGCCCCTCGACTTGCTGAATCTCCGTGGCGTCGATTTCGCCGGCGCGGAACTTTCCCCAGAAGCGGCGGCAGTCGGTACAGGCACCGAGCCGTTCGCCCTTGTGGCGGCCCGTCATCATCGGGCCCGTGACAAGCTGCACGGTCGGACGCCCGGCCGATGCCGCTCCCATCAGCTGAGCCGGGACAGTCTTGTCGCAGCCGCCGATCAGCACCACTGCGTCCATGGGCTGCGCCCGGATCATTTCTTCCACGTCCATCGACATCAGGTTCCTGAACACCATGCTGGTCGGATTCAGGAACACTTCACCGAGGGAGATGGTCGGGAACTCTCTTGGCAGGCCGCCGGCGGCCAGGACGCCGCGGGCGACTGCCTCCGCGAGTTCCGGCATGTAGCGATGACAGTTATTGAACTGGCTCGGCGATGTGGCAATGCCGATGACTGGCTTGTTCAACAGGTCCGTCGAAACGCCCATTGACCGCGCCATCGATCGCCGCAGGTAGCGGGCGAATTCCCGGTCCCCGTAATTGGTAAGGCCCCGGTTCAGCCCCACGTCCTCTTTCGTCATCTCTTGCTCCGTCTGACTAACGTACTTAATCGGCCTTGGCGCGAAACCTGACCTGCAATCGGTCCTCGAACGGCAGGATCATGGCGCCCTTGTCCAGCGCGCCATGGCCTTCCAGCAACGCGAACTGATATGAGGCGGTCGCAGCGGCCAGCACCGGCATGGGGATGCATTGGCGTGCGCCGAGTTCGGCAGCACTCACCAGATCCTTGTAGGCATTGCGCAGCGGGTAGCCGTTGGAGAAATCTCCCTGCAATACGCGTGGAATGAAGAACTCCGAGGCATAGCTGCGACCGGTACCGCTGTTCACCACCGATGCAACCTTGCTGGCATCGAGTCCCATCTTGAGCGCCATCGGAAGAATCTCGGCGATGGCGGCGCAGTTGATGTCGAACAGCAGTTGATTGATGAGCTTGGTCAGCTGTCCGCTGCCGGTCTTGCCCATGAAGAGGATGTTGTTGCCGAAGCAGCGCAGATACGGTTCAACGCGCTCGAATGTCGATCGCTCGCCGCCGCACATGACCGTCAGTGTGCCGTCGATGGCACGAGCCTCCATGCCGGACACTGGCGCATCCATGAAGTCGATGCCGTGAGCGGCGAGACCGCTCGCGATCGCGAGCGTTGCCGAATGCTCGATCGTGCTGGTGTCAACAACAATGGCATTCCGTTGCAATACACTGGCCAGGGCGCCTTCACCGAACAGCACGTCCCGCACGACGTCGCCGTTCGGTAGGCACAGGAACACGATCTGTGCCTCAGCCAGCTCGGCCACGCTCGATGCCACGGTCGCCCCAGCCTTGCTGAGGCCGGGATATGAGGACTGGTCTGCGGAGTAGACGGTGACGGACACACCGCTACGCTCCAGCAGGTTCATCGCCATGGGCTTGCCCATCTGGCCAAGCCCGACAAAGCCGATTCGCATGATCTCAAGTCGCTAAGTTATCGATAGCGTCAGAATATTTGCGATCCGAAGCGTCAGGAATTGCTATCTGGAGGCGAGGTCTTCGCGAGATGAGGACGCTGGGGTTTATACCTGGCGTCCTGTTTTGGCGGTGCCAGCGATCCGCCCGGGCCTGCAGGCGGATTCGTTGCGGAAGGAGGGCGACCCGCGGCAAGCCGCGTTGTGGCGGCGCGGAGGCGCGAGCGGCGGCAGGAGCGCGCCCCTTAGGCCCGACCAGCGTCAGAATGGGCTGCGCAGGGAAACGGAGTGGATCGCCGCAGCGAACGGGGAGACTGCGGCTTCTTTCCCGTTATGGGTGGCACTTATTGCGTGCCGCCCAAGTGTTTCCAGAGTAGCTCGGCGGCAGCGGAGAAGGGATAGTCAGGATTGTGGGCGATGAGCAGGTTGCGGCGGGCCCACGCATCCGTGAGGCTGAGTGCTTTGATGCCATATGAGGCCTGCAAAGGCTCGCATGCGGCGCGGGGGATGACACCGACGCCTAGCCTGGCGCCCACCATGCGGCACATTGCGCCAAAGCTGCGGACCTGTACGCGCAATTGCAGCGTCGTCCCATGGTCCAGGGCGGTCCGGGTAATCAGTTCAAGCAAGGAGCTGCCGCGGTTCAGGCCCACGAAGGGATAGGCAAGGCACGCCGAGAACGGGACTTCTTCATGGCATGCCAGTTCATGGCTTGCGGGGCAGATGACGACCAACTCGTCGACATGGAAAGGCGCCACTTCCAGCCCATGGGCGGGTGTTCCTTCGGCCAGGATGCCGATGTCGGCATAGCCGTCCACGAGCGCCCGCACCGTATCGCCGCTGAGCTGCTCTTCGATCTCGACCTTGATATCAGGGCGCCGCTCCATGAAGGTGGAGAGCGCTTCGGGGAGGCATTCCGTCAGGGCGGACATGTTGGCCCACAGCCGGACATGGCCCCGGTAGCCATGGGAAAAGTCCGACAGCTCGGCGCCGAACAGCTCAAAGCCATGGCACAGCCGCATCGCGTGCTGCATCGCCATATGGCCTGCCGGTGTCAGTTGCACGCCCTGGGCGGAGCGCTCCAACAGCACCGAGCCGGTTGTTGCTTCCAGCTCGGCCAGACGGCGGCTCGCCGCGGAGACCGCCAGGTTACATTGTGCGGCACCCTTCGTTATGCTTTTTGACTGAGCCACCAGGCAAAATAGTCGCAGCGTGACGAAATCTATCCGCGCGGGGTTGATAACAAAGCGATCCATCTGAGGATTTGCCAGGAGGTGCACTTACGAGGCCACGGCGCCGCGATCCGGGTGCGCATCCCGCAAGTAGCGCAGGACGTCGTCTTTCAGCACCACGTCGCCGTATTTACTGTCGATATCGAACAGGTTGGCTTTATGCGGATCCGGATGGCGGTCACCAACACATTCGCGCGGGACAATCACGTTGAATCCGTGCTGCACGCCGTCGACCGCGGTGGCCCGAATGCAGCCGCTTGTCGAACAACCCAGCAGGATGATGGTGTCGATGCCGGCCGCCGTCAGAGTGCTTGCCAGGCTTGTCCCGAAGAACGCGCTTGCATACTGTTTCTGGATGACGATTTCGCTTGCCAACGGTTCCACGCCCGCGCAGAACTCATCGTAGGGCGGCTGGGCCAGGCACTTCACGACCGGCGATTTCCTTAACCATGCGCCCCCGTCGATAAAGCCATTGGGATGATGGCGAATGGTCGTATGCAATATCCGAACCCCCGCTGTTCTGGCGGCATGCAACACATCGATACTGTTCCGCACTGCCGGCATCACCCCGACGGCATACAAGGGCGATCCTTCAATGGTGTAGGCCTTGACAAAGTCGATGACGATCACCGCCGGCCTGTTGCCGAAGCCCACCCTGTTTCCCCACACGCCCTGATAGTTCTCAGTCACACTGATCATCATCGTCATCTCGCTGAAAGTCCGGTCATTGCCAGCGCGGTGGTCAATCGATTCGTGCACCGGAATCCTTGACGATCACCGCCCATTTCTTCAGGTCGCTCCTGATAAGGTCCGGAAATGGAAGGGGCGATGCCGATGCAACTTCGGCGCCTTGATTCGCCAGCGTTTCCTTCAGCTCCCTGTCCTGCAGGACTTGCGCCGTCTGGGTTCGCAGCCGCGCGATCACTTCCTTCGGCGTTCCCGCGGGGGCAAACAGTCCGTACCAGGACTCGGCGCCGAAGCCGCGGAGGGTTTCCGCAATGGTTGGCGCTTCGGGAACAAGTGGAGAACGCTTTTCCGTAGCCACGGCAAGTAACCGCAATTTGCCGGCCTTGACGAAGGGCATCACACCAGGAAGGCTGCCAAAGGCAACAGAGACGCGACCGGCAACAAGGTCGGTATTCGCCGCCGCCGCGCCCTTATAAGGGATATGCAGCATCTCGACGCCCGCAGCGCGCTTGAACATCTCCCCAAGCAAATGATCGAGCGAGCCATTGCCGGCGGAAGCAAACGTCAATTGCCCCTGCTTCTCTTTTGCAATCTGAATGAGGTCTCTGACGGATTTGACCGGCAGCGACGGATTGACAACCAGGACATAGGGCGCCGTAGCGACCAACGCAATCGGCTCAAAGTCCTTGATTGGATCGAAGGGAACCGTCTTATATAAGGACGGATTGATTGTGTGGCTGCTTCCGACTGTGAGCAGCAGCGTATATCCGTCGTGAGGCGCCTTAGCGGCGATGCCGGTGCCGATGTTGCCGCCTGCCCCTGGTCTGTTATCCACGACAAAGGACTGGCCCAGGGCTGCGGCCAGCTTCTGAGCGATGGGGCGGGCAACCGCATCATTCGCCCCGCCGGGGGCGTGGGGAACGATGATCGTGACAGGCTTCGAAGGGTAAGCTTGGGCACAGGCCACGCCGGAAAAAGCCAGGCAAGCAATCAAGGACCCCAAGTTTCTCATCACACTCCGTCTCATAATGCATTGTCTCCATGTAGTCAGGGACTTCATTTGTGGCATGGCGAAGCTGTTTCGGATGAAACGCACTCCGGTCCACAAGCAGCCGCCGTTAGGTTAGTGCGGATGCTGCGAGGAACAGAATTGCCAAGTGGTCATGGCCTCTTCGCAGAATGAGGTATCTAGGGTTTCTACGCGGCCGCTTGCCTGGACGGTTCGGCGACTACGTCGTCAGCTCAAATGCGAGCTCACTCTCCTTGATGTTCGCGATGGGACCCAGGATCGTGCTGTCAAAGCTTCTCGGCTCGCGGCTGGCCTCGAACACCTTCGGCAGGTCGGGATTGGCCAGCGCGCCGCGGCCCATCGCAACGATGTCCGCGCCGGATGCCAACGCCTCGGCCGCACGTCCGGCAGTGTGCAAGCTGCCATTCGCGATGATCGACACGCCCGGTGCGTAGCGGCGTGCCAGCGCCATCAGGCTATCCTGCCCGCCTTCGAAGGCCGGGTGCCAGGCCTCGAATTCCGTCACGTGGATAAAGTCGGCGCCGGCAGCAGCGAGCGCCCCGAAGATGACTTCGGCGTCTGCTTCGCGGCCCGGCCACTTGCTGGTGAAGTCGTTCACCTTGCCCTGCGATATGCGGATGCCAACGGGGACGGCATCGCCGACCTCGGCTTTGACCGCTCTGACGATCTCCGCAAACAGCGACACGCGCCCGCTGGTGTCACCGCCCCAGCGATCCGTGCGCCGGTTGGTATGCGCGGTCAGGAACTGGTCGAGCAGGTAGCCGTTGGCGCCGTGGATCTCCACCCCATGAAACCCGGCAAGCCGCACGGCGCGACAGGCCGTGTCGACGAAGCCCTGGATTGCCTCGGCGATTTCCGCTTCGGTAATCTCCACCGGCTCGGCGTAGAGGCCCTCGCCGTAGTAGAACGTCATCTGCTGGCCTTTGGGCCGGATGGGCGAGGGGGCGACCGTGTGCGTGCGGAAGCGGTTTCCCTGGCTGAGCGCGCCGGCGTGCATCAACTGGGCGAACACCAGTGCGCCGTGCGCGTGCATTTGGCGGGTGATGGCCGCCCACGCCCGTGCCTGCGCATCGTCGGCCAGCCCGGGCTGGAAGCGGTAGCCCTGCGAGAAGGCCTGGTCCGTATACAGTCCCTCGGTTACCACCAGCCCGAAGCCTCCTTTGGCAAATCGCAGGTAATAGTCCCGCATGGTTTCCGTCGGCAGGCCTTCCTCCGTGGCCGTCACGCGCGTCATGGGCGCTACCGCCAGGCGGTTGCGCACAACTGCGCCTTTTATATCGTGGGAGGATAAAATCCTGGTAGTGGAATCGGTCATGCCTGTGCTTGCTTCGGTAAAGTTCTGCATACGCCTTCGGGCGTGTTTGCAGCGTCATGAGCCATGCTAGGTGGTGGTCCGGTAGAGACCAAGGCGGCAAATGGTGAAGGAACCATAACGGATTTGGATATAAAAAGTGCAGCTTTCTGACCTTCGTATCTTCCTGGCGGTGGCCTCCACCGGCAGTTTGTCGGCCGCCGCGCGTCAGCTCGACGTGGGGCCCATGCAGGTATCGCGTCGGATCGCGGCGCTGGAAGAGGACCTGGGCGTGCGCCTATTCCACCGGACCACCCGCTCGGTGTCGTTGACCGCCGAAGGCGAGGCCTTTTTGCCTTACGCAACCACCATGACCGAGGCCGAGGAAAGTGCAAGGGGCGAACTTAGTCCTTCGCCAGCCAATGCGTCCGGCGTACTGCGCGTGACGGCCCCGAGCGTGTTCGGGCAGAGCATCGTGTTGCCATTGCTGCCCCGCCTGCTGGAACGGCATCCCGAGCTGCGCATCGACCTGGACGTCTCCGACCGCGTCGTGGATATCGTGGGGCGCGGGCTGGACCTGGCGTTGCGCGTCGCGCCGCTGGCGGATTCTGAGTTGGTGGCAAGGGAGATCGCGCCCAACCCGCGGCTGATCTGTGCCGCCCCGGGCTACCTGAAGCGGCATGGCCATCCGTCTACGGTGGCGGAACTCGACAGCCATCACTGCATCGGGCTGCAGGCCGTGCCGCGCTGGCCGCTGGTTATCCATGGCGTACTGGAGCGCAAGCGGGTCAATGTCCGGGTCAACACCAGCAGCGTTGATGCCGTACGCAGCGCGGCCATCCAGGGTCTGGGAATCGCCATGCTGACCTACTGGGATGTCTTCAGGCAGCTCGCTGACGGGTCGCTCGTGCAGGTCGAATTGCGAGACGCGTCGATGGAAGACCTTAGCGTGTGGGCCATTACCCCGACCAGGCGGTATGTACCGACTCGCGTAAAGGTATTCCTGGATGCGCTTGAGGCTGAGCTCGCGCGCCTCCGTTGAGGCAGCGTCAGTCTATGCCTGCGGTAAAGTCGCAAGCGCCGCGCCGCTGCCGGCGAGAAGAGCGGGGCGGCATGGACGGCAAGCTTGGGGACGACGTCAGCACGGAAGAGGGCAAGGCCGCAGCACGTGCCGCTGCCATCGATCTCATTGCCACGCTGCACGGCTTCCTGGGCGACCTCGGCAAGGTAACGCGAATCGTCAAGGTGATGAGCCTTGTGAGCTCTTCACCCACTTTCACTGAGCAACATGTCGTGACCAACGGCGCATCGGACCTGTTGCCGGAAGTTTTTGGTGAGGCGGGGCGACATGCGCGCAGCGCGTGCATGTGTGGAAATCGGGTTAGTCGCGGAGGTCCTGCCGAGCTAAGAAGACCCGAGGCTCAGCGAAGCGGGCTGCTGATCTGTTCTGATAACGGTGTCGGTAAGCCGGCAAGCCCGCGCTGAGATCATCACGCAGTGCCCATGAGGCGCGCGTGACGTAGCATGAAAGCTCACGGCGACACCGGAGTCCAAGCAGTCACGCCGGGAGTTAAGCGCCACCCACACTAAACTCTGGTGCCGAGTACGCCCCTTGAAACGAGCGAACCTCCATCGGACCTGTGTATTGGACTACGGCGCGACGCAGCGCTTCATAATTCCCCCCGTTGCGTGAATAGGCATAGGCGGATCCGATGCGGAGCACCGATGCGCTGCCGGTGCCCACGACAGTCGACGGATAATAGCCGCTCAGCAGGATGGTGGAAATCTTTGCGCCAGCGTTGTCGATAATCCAGTTGACGGGTTCGTAGGACGCAAGAACCAGCACGATGGGCCGGCCGGTGGGGCGTGCAACGACACGGACATCCCGTTTGGCATGCGCAGTTCCCGCGCTCCCATATACCGACCGATCGGTCGGAAATAGTCGTCGGCCCGCTCATATTGCGGGAATGAAAAGGTGGCGACCGTTGAAGAATGCTGAATTTCGTGCCGCGACCTGCAACAACGTGTCTCGTATTGAACAGAACGGAGTGATCAACTAAGATGAACTTTCCGGGCGCGAAGAGCAAGTGCCCGCTGGCCAGACCCCTTGCTACCCAAGGCAGCGTCTGTGCCGCCAACTTCCATGCGTGTTAGAGAAGTCCCGCTGCAAAACTACCCCATTTGCTGAGGAGACGCCTGTGCTGAGCCATCATGAGTTCGCCACTCTCGTACTCGTTAACGACAGCCCTGACTCGCGTGAGTTGGACCGAACGGACGTGCAGACGTTGCTCACGCATCAGTTGATTACGCTTGATCGCATTGGACCAGACCACAGCCGCCCTCAGGTGACCATTCAGGGGTACCATTTTCTCAAGGCGTTGGGGCGCATTCGCGCGAGAGCCCGTCCAACTTATCAGGTGTCTCGCTAGCGCATGAAGTGCCGGCAGAGATTGCCTTTGACAGCGCTACCTCGGGTTCCCGAATCGGCCTGCAGCGACGGCTTTGGATTGTTTGTCACAAGGCAATCTGCATCAACGTTCCGATTTCGTCCTGGTCGCGGCGCAATTCATGTGAGGAGAGCACGGCCGGGGGCAGCTCTGAATCGCTGATTGGCATAAAGCCCAGGCGGGCGAAGTAGCCGGACGCAGTCTTTGTCTGCAGCACGATTGACTCGACGCCCTCACGACGCACGCTTGCCACGATGGCGGAAATCAGAAGCTCGCCAAGACCTGCAGACCTTGCGCGTTGCGCGACAGCGAGACCTCGAAGCACACCCGTTTTCTCATATCGCTCCAGGCCTGCGCAGCCGAGCAGCCCGGCGTTGTCGCGGACTACCATGTATTGAGTGATACGCTCGTGCACCCCACTCACGGATAGTGAGGAGGCACGCAGGAGCGCTTCAATCTCCTGCCAGTCCGTCTCGGTCGCATAGTGAGGACGCATGGCGTGTACCTTCGCATAGTTCGTCCTTCTATCCTACTTATGTGGGGCCTGTGCTGCCTGTAGGGATTGTTCCTTAGGTAGATTTGCTACCTTATGGTTTCGTGCTTGCCATGTCGGGAATCTGGCGCCTCGTGCGCCAGGATTGTCGATGGACATGAACGATGAGGTAATGCGTGACGGACGAAGGCAGGCTGCGACGGAAAAATGCAGGTGCTGTGTCGCCTGCAGGAATCTCTAACGCCAGACGAGCGTCGTTTCCTGCAATAAATGGCCGGGCAAGATGTAGTCACCGTGCTCGATAGCGAGTGACTCGAGTTCGCACAGGCTCTCCTCGGGCAGCGCAGTCATGTCGAATCTGCAGTAGAGGTATCGCTGTCTGAACGTGAGTTTTTCGCGACGAAGGCCTCGGGTCAATGCGTCAGCGGATTCGACACAGATGTGCTCGACGGTCCGGTACTGGACATCGACGCCAAATTTTTGTCCAAGTCGCCCGAGTTCGATCGCATCCTCCCACGCCGTCTCATAATCCAGTTCGACAGTACCCTTTGCGCATGCGTTGATGTACTCAACTGCGCTGGCCCTGCTGCGTGCGATGTAGGCGCTCATTGGGAAGTCTCCGCGATGGAGTCATCGCGCAGAAATATACCCATAAACAGGGATGTGACGCAAGCAGGGGAAGGCAACAATGGGGCGCGCGCTGTGGCGGCATCAGCCAGGACGCGAAGTGCCACAGTCAGTCTTCGGGGGGAGGGCGAGCATAAATAGCTGTGACCGGCTCATGCAGCCCCCGGCACCTCAGCCAGGCCAAGCGAAACCACGCGCAGTGTGCTGTCGTCGGGGCAGACTCTATCAACGAAGCCCAGCCCGCGGGCAAGCCCTCGCATCGAAGTATTCGAGGCAAGGACATAGCCCTCCATGTTTCGATAGCCGGCAGCACGGGCAACGCCGATCAAACTCTGCATAAGGCACTTCGCCAACCCGACACCATGCCAGTCGTCGGCGACCGTAACGGCAAACTCGCAGGTATCACTACCCGGACCTGCGGCGTAGCGTGCGCCGCCGACGATGGTCCCGGCGTCACCGTCGGTCACAGCTACCAGCGCGAACTCGCGTCCCGCCACCGGGTGCGTTGCTGACTCGAGCATGGCGTCGGGCAACTCGCGCATGGAGGCCATGAAGCGCGTATAGCGCGAATCGGCGGACAGGCGGTGAAAGGCTGCCAGCAAGCCGGCCTTGTCCTGCGCGCGAATCCGGCGCAACACCACCTGCCGCCCGTCGCGCAAGGTCGCGCGGGACGGCAAGCCGGCTTCTGCGGATGCATTCTCGTGCATGATCTTATAAGGATAGGACGACTCAACCAAGGATAGGGTCACGTCTTTTCTGAGGAGGCATGTCCGAAATCCAACAGTCGCTGGACAATCGGCCTCATCCGCCTGCGAGAACTGGTCGACTCAAACACCCACATCTCGTACAGCGGCAGCGCTTCGCGCAGACGAAGCGGTGTGATGAGCTTCCGAACCTCCCCAAGCAGCGCCGGATGCGGGACCACCGCAAGAAGATCGGTGTTGGCCACCAGGTTCAGCATGCTGGCGTAGTCCGGGCAACTCACGGCCACGCGAGGCTGCTTCATTTTGCGGACCGCATATGCCTCTGTCAGTATGTCTACCGGACCGCGCACACTCGGCCCGACTGAGGCCCATGCCGCCCCCTGAAGCTCAGCAAGCGTCTGTACCCGAACACAAGGATGGGTCCGTCGAGCGTAGATCAGGGGCTCCATCTGATAGAGGCTCTGCCCGACCACGCCACCCGCGATATGGCCGCGCGGCTTGGGAGATATGACGGCATCGAACTTGCACATCTGCAGGCCGGCAAGCAGACTTCCTTCGTCAGCACTCGTCAGTTCCAGGAAGCGACGGGGATGCCCCACGCACCAGCTGTTGAACAGGACCGGCCCGCAAATGAGCGCGGCAGAGGGAGTGAGTCCAACCCGCAGCGCATCTCGATTGGGTTGATCCGGGCTCGCTGCGGGGACGGCATCCACTCGCTCTGCAAATGACGCGGCCTCCGAGGCGACGTGCAAGCCCAACTCGGTAGGGACATAACGACGCCCGGAGCGGACCAGCAAAGGAGAGGCGAACTGCCGTTGGAGCTGCCTCATCCCATGGCTGATCGCCGGCTGCGACACGCCGCCTGCCTGCGCTGCCGCGGCAAAGGAGCCCTGCTCGATGACCAGGGCAAGGTAGTGAAGATAGCGTAAATACATAAACGATACTTATGTATGGACCTCCATTGTCGCTTGCTGCGACAGTCTGCGTCTGGAAATATTCATCGGGGACAATCCATTGAAGTTGCCATGACACAGACACCAATCGAAACGGTTCGCACCTATCTGCGCCACCTCCACGCCGGAGACACGGCAGGCTTGATTTCCACTTTTGAGGACGACGGCGTTGTGCACTCGCCATTTCTCGGCACCATGGGCGCGAACGACTTCTTCAATAAACTCGCCCAGGCTTCCAGTGGAAGTGTCATCACGCTGATTGACTTGTTCGAGTCGGTCCAGCCGGTGACTGATGTTGTCCGTGTTGCCGCTTACTTTCGCTATGACTGGACGCTGAACGATGGGCGGATGGTGGACTTCACCTGTGTAGACGTGTTCAGCTTCCGGCGAGACAGCGTGCGGATCTCGGAGATGCATATCGTCTACGACACCCATCCCTTAAGGGAGCGAGTCGGCGACAAGTACGCTCCCGATCCGGGTTATTCTTTGTGATCGCGAAAACCACGTCGCAGGTACGTGAGGAATCTCAGTGGAAGGCGCTTGAGTAGCCCCCTGAACCAGACAGTGATCATGTCCGGGTGGCTGCACGCCCTATGGCTAGAGTCCGCTTCCCGGCCAAAGCGCCCGCCCGGGCAGGTAGGGCCGGTTCGCCACCACGAAACCCGCAAGCAGCAACGCCCCGGCACTCCATGCCACCGCAGGCAGCCATGGCAGCAGGCTTGCCAGCGCGACGGTCTTGCTGGCGCCCGATGACACCATCGCAATGCGCATGAAGGCAGCAACAGCTGAAACGGCGAACACGAGCGCGGCGAACATCCCTTCGCGGCCGATGTGGCCGGCATCGAGCGCTGCATTGGCGGCCGAGCCGAACATGATTCCCCACAGGCCGCCGGCGAGACATTGCGTCGCGATAACCGCCTCGAGCGTGCTGGCGGCAGTGAATCCGAACAACGACAGGGCACCGAGCGCTGCGGCCGCCAGCAGCTGTATATAGGCCGGATAGCGCCGCAGGACCGGCGCTTCGGGCAGCAGTATACACAAGGCAAAGCCGATCCAGAATGCCGGCATCACGCGCAGCAGCTCGGCGCTGGAGACGAAGCGCAGATAGGCCGGCGCGGAGTTGACGGCGGTGTGGATCTGGAATCCGAGGGCGAGCAACCAGACCGCTGCAAAGAGCAGCCAGACGCGTTTCAGCGCAGCGGCGGCCGCCGGCGGCGCGAACGCTGCGTCGGCGCCGTTGCGTGCCGCGGCAGGCTCCGCCCATCGCAACGCGATCACTGCGGCCACCAGCGCCGCGCTGGCTGCCATGAATGGCAGCAGGGGGGTGGCATCGCGCAACCGTGCAGTCAGCAGCGGCGCCACGGCCCCGGCAAGGCCAATGCCGAGCAGCGAGGATCTCACCAGGAACGACGATGCAGTCGATTGCAGGCGGCGAGCAATGATCACCATGGGGGGCGCGCGCAACGCCGAAGAGGTTGCTGCCCAAAGCCCCGTCAGGCCGAGCAGCAGCCATGGGGAAGTGGCGCGGGGCAGCAGCACGAACGCCACTGCGGAAACCACGGACAGCGCGAGGATCCAGCCTCCCAGCCTGCGCATGGCATTGGCGACACGGTCGGCCGCAATGCCCAGCGCGAGGTCCATGGCGACGAAGATCACCTGGTCCATCAGCAGAATCCACGCGACGCGCGAGGGTGGGATGCCCGCCTGTGCGGCCAGCTGCGGCAGGAAGGCCACGTAGAGAGTCCATGTCACCGCCAGCAGGAACTGCACGGAGCAAAAGATCAGTGCGCGCATGCCGCCCACCCAGCCTGGATTGGTCAACCGGTTTTTCTTATGCCCGGCGGCGGAATTGCCGCGCCGGTGTCTCCAGCTCCAAGGATAGGACAGCGCTTGCCGGTCCGATGCGGCGGGCTGCGCAATGGCACGGCCGATGTGAATGTCAGCCGGATCGAGACCTTACTCGTGACCGCTCACTGCCTTCTTCGTCGCGTGATAGCCCTGCCTGGTCGTATCGGCAATCGCATGGCCGGCCGCCTTCGCGCCGCGGCCAATGGCATGCGTGGCGTCGCGCACGGCATGCCCGGTCTTCTTGCCCGCAGTCTTGACGTCGTTCTTGAACTCGCGCGCACCCTCGGCCACGCTCGCATACGCCATCGGGCTCGTCACGGTTACCAAAACGAACGCAATAATCGACGCTCTCGCCTTCATCGTTACAACCTCTTCGATCTTGAGTGGTCCCGGGTCGGGTCGTGAAAGTGATCCCGGCTTGGTTCACATACGTACATTCTAGCGGTGCCCGAGTCCACCCCGAGAATCAGGCGGTGCTTTGTGCCGGCGCGAGCGGCGGCGCTATGTGGGCTTCCACTGATTACTGCTTGCGGTGCGCTTGGGCCGCGAATGCCTTCCATTCCCGGAAGACGGTGTCCAGACAGGGTGCGGAATTGCAACTGTCCCGCTTCTTCCGGAACGCTGCAAGGTCTGCCTCGGTAATCGATCCTGCCTTGAGCAGCCGCTGCTGGTCGGCATAGATGCGCTGGTAGCCCATGGAAAACAGCGCGGATTCGCAGATCAGGCGCTGCGACGGCGTGAGGCCGGCACGCGTGGACGCCGGATCGCAGTCGATATCGGTGGCATGTGCGGTGCTCAGGAACGCGAGGCTTGCGGCTGCCAGGCAGTGCAGAGCGAAGCGGATGACGCGGGTCATGTGTGGTTCGTAGGAGAGTGATTGTCCAGGCAAAGTTGAAATGTCCGGTCACCAGCAAAGTTAAAATGTCCGGTGAGTCTTCAACTTGCTTGGTCAGTTTTTGGGGTCGTCCGTAGGGCGGTGGTGCTGGCCTGACACGAATGAGTCCAGTTCAGGGTAAGGGCTATCATGCCAGCGGAGCGGATGTGTGTCCCAGGCAGTAAGTGGGTCAGTTTTCCGTTCCGTTAAGCGGCCACGATTGCTTCTGCAAGCGCTCTAGGCCTTCCAACATATCGCTCTGATCCAGCGAGCGCTGGGACTTTTTGCCAAGTGGCCGTCCACGCTTGCGGGGAGGTCCTTCAGTGGTATGCAAAGAGCGAGATCGTGTGTTGTCGCGCTTTTCCTGAACATATTGGGCCAACTGCAGCACATGTCCGAGGCGCTTGTTGTCCACGATTGCCCCCTGGTTCACCTCCGACAACTTGTCATAGGTGGTGAAGGGTAGCGCAGTGCCGTTCGCCCGCGGTTCTATCCGACCATCGGGGTAGTGATAGACATCAATGTAGCGACCGACAAGCTTGCGATGTTCCGGCGTGTCCGCCAACAGATAGAGCATTTTGTCGAACTGGATCGTCAGGCTCTTGGACACCCGACGGGGCGCGCGGCACGCAAAGATCAAATCCAGGTTCTCATCCGATCGAAGCGGCCGATGGGCGTTATGGCTGTTGCGCGGCACTTTGGCAAAGCGGGCATTGTAGTCGGCGATGAATTCCCGCGCGAACGCGTTGGCAGCCTCCATGGTGTTAATGCCTCGCAGACGTAGTTCCTTGACCAACCGGTCTTGCAGCGTCAGGTGCGCCCGCTCAACCCTCCCCTTGGCCTGGCTGCTGTTCGCGCAGATGCCTTCAATGTTGAGCTCAAATAAGGCCCGGGAAAACTGGGTATGACCGTCGCCGCCGGTGGCGTGGGGGTGGTTGACGCGGAAGACACTCGCCTTGTCGCTATAAAACGCCACCGGCTTACCGTGGCGCTCCAAATATGTCCGCGTCACAGCGAAATAACTGAACGTAGACTCTGTATGGGTAAAGCGCAGTTCCATGATCCGGCTGGTCGCATCATCCACGTAGACCAGCAGCGTGCACGCCGGCGCACGATCCTCGAACCAGCGGTGATCGCAGCCGTCGATCTGAATCAGTTCGCCATAGCAGGCGCGCCGGTTACGAGGCTGGTAGACCTTCGGCGGCCGTTGTTTGCGCGGTACCCACAGGCCGGCCTCTGTCATCAGTCGCCGGATCGTTTCTTTGGACAACGTCATTCCATGGCGCTCGCGCAACTTCTCGGCCGCCAGCGTTGGGCCAAAGTCGCTGTAGTGCTCCCGAATCAGGCCTAGAGCTACGGATTCGCGGTCCGCCGGCATGCGATTGTTGCTGGGCCGACCGCGCCGGCGAGAAACCAGCCCGGATGGGCCTTCTTGCCTGTAGCGCTCCAGCAGACGCCGGAATTGCCGATCCGTGATCTCCAACCGTTCGGCAGCTAGCCCCGGCCGTAATTGGCCATCCACCACCGCCTGGACGGTCTTGAGCCTGTCTAACTCACGCATGCTTACTGTAATGACTCCGAGTCCAACCATCGCCAGGCGTCCTCCATCGCACTCAACCGGGCAGGCTGAATACCGTGGACGGACGCCTCAGGCGGACATTTCAACTTTGCTAGAAACGGACATTACAACTTTGCCACTACAGTGATTCAGGATAGTTGTTCAATTATGTTGATAAACAGAGCAGGCACCTTGTAGCAGAAGCGTGCGCTATGTGTCTCCCGGAACCCGGATTTCTTGTCCATACTAAACTTGCCCGGCGGACAGGCTCGGCACTCTATGAACAACGGCTTATGGAGGGGAATCGTGTTCAAGCACATTTTGCTGGCTACCGATGGCTCGGAGCTTTCACGGATGGCAATGGCGGCGGCGATTGACTTTGTCAAAGCCGGTAACGTGAAGCTGACTGCCTATACGTGCATGGAGGAGTATCCGTACGTGGCGTCAGGGGATGCCGGCCATCCAAGGCGCAAGGCGTTCGAAGAACAGGAGGCCGAACATGCAAGCACTCGCCTGGCCGCGGTGGTCGCTGCAGCCGAGGAGGCAGGAGTCACCTGTGAAACCGATATGACGACGTCGGTACCCTACAAGGGGATTATCGATGCTGCCACCAGGCATGGGTGTGACGTGATCTTCATGGCGTCGCACGGCCGGAGAGGTCTGGAGAGCCTTCTGGTCGGAAGTGAAACCCAGAAGGTCCTCACACACTGCCGGATTCCTGTCCTTGTCTACCGTTAGCGAGCTGTCCGCCAGAGCTTAATAACGTAGACCCGCGCCTTTCACTCCCGCGCCGCGAGTGCTCAATGGACCACTCGCGCGGCGCCGCATGCCTGCTGGGTCTGACAGCGGCAAGAGGACTTTCGCCGCCTAGAATGAAGCTGCTTGCCTGCCTTCATCAGGACCGCGCCGCTTTTGCTGCTTCCACGCTTTCGTTGAGCCGGTAGTCAGCGAGTGTGCGGCACCCATCTCAAAATGCCTCAGGGAGGACTAAGCCATGACCGAAATCGACAAGGACAAGGTCGTCGGCGTGCTGAATCGAATACTCGAAGCCGAACTCGCCGGTGTTGTGCGCTACACGCACTATTCGTTTCTGATCTTCGGCTTCGGCCGCATTCCCATCGTGTCGTGGCTGCGCGAGCAGGCCAACGAGTCGCTGCTGCACGCGCAACAGGCGGGGGAATGGATCACGAACCTTGGCGCCTATCCCTCGCTTGGCATCGGCGAACTCCTTGACAGCCACACTTTCGATATTGGTGCCATCCTGCGCGAATCGCTTGCGACCGAGATGCGGGCCCTGGACCTGTACCGTGAGCTGTTAAGCCTGGTCGAGGACCGCTCCGTCGCCCTGGAGGAGTATGCGCGTCAGTCGATCCAGCTCGAGGAGCTGCATGCAGGAGAGGTCGAGAAGATGCTGCGCAAGCCCGGACAGGCGGCGGCAGTGCCGCCGCGCCAGGACTGACCAGGTCCAGCCTGCCGCTGCGGGTCTCGTGCGCGCGCCTTGGCGATGCTTTAGCCAGCCAGCTCGCGGTGCAGCGCCACGTATTCCTGCGCAAGCTTGTGGCGCGGATCCAGATGGATCATGGGGGTAGCGTGCTGGTGCGATTCGCGGATCTTCACCGATGAAGACAGCCGCGATTCAAGTACCGGCAGGCCCTCGCTTACCAGTTCTTCGACCAGTTTCGTCGGCAAGCTGGCGCGCGGCTGGAACTGGTTGATCACGATTCCCTCGACCTGCAGCCCGTCGTTGTGGTCCTGCTGGATTTCCTTCACGTTATCGAGCAGCGTGTAGAGGGCGCGGCGCGAGAAGTCATCGCAATCGAACGGGATCAGGCAGCGCTCCACGGCGATCAGTGCGGACCGGGTATAGAAATTCAGGGCTGGCGGCGTGTCGATGTAAATGGCGTCATAGACCGCTTCCAGCTGGAGCAGGGCGTCGCGCAGCTTGTAGATCTTGTAGCGGGATTCGAGCTTGCCGTGGAGGGAGTCCAGGTCGGGGTGCGCTGGCATCACATCCAGATTCTCAAACGGCGTCGGGTGGACAAACGACGTCAGGTCCACCGGCTTGAAGTTGTAGGTCAGGGATGTTTCAAAGAAGTTCGCCACGGTCGGACTTGCCTCTCCGGCCTGCGCGCCCAGCAGGTACTGGGTCGAATTGCATTGCGCATCCAGGTCGATGACCAGGGTGCGCAAGCCCTCGCTGGCGCTGATCGCCGCGAGATTGCATACGATAGTCGATTTGCCAACCCCACCTTTCTGATTAAATACGACGCGCCGCATTTGCCCCTCTGGAGTAGATCGTTCCGAAGGCGACAGCATACCTTAGCGAGGCGGTTCCCGGCAGCAGCCGGCGGCTCGCGCCGGCGTCCACGGGGTGAGAAACATGCCGTGCGGTACGGCGCGGGTCTTCGTGGTCCTGGATCTTGTTGGAGGAGATACGCAAGACAGGTCATGGTCAGTGCTCAGGTCCGGCGGGGTCCTCGTTTCGACCGTCAGTCGATTCGGTCTATTCCCTCCGGGAAGCAAGCCAGGCGATGGCCAGGAGCCTGACAAAACATGTCCGGGGAAAGGTTGTTCTCCTGACGGAGAACGACTGACGAACCGGCGCCCGGCGACAGCGAAATCGTCGCCGGTGCAGTGCGCCAGGATGTGGTTTGCGATGTGACGTACCTGCTGGTGATGCCTTCCGCTAAGCGCTGCCCCGGCATCAATGCAGGGGCCACCCCGTTACCTCTCGATTACTCGGCGAAGTCCGTGGCTTCAGAGGATCCCTTCCACACGTCGAGGTCCTTCCTGACCCCTTCGGCCTTGGCCGCCGCGAGTTCGTTCGCGATCCTGCCCGCAAACAGGTGCAGCGGCGGCGACTCGACACTGGCGGCCTGAATGATCAACCGGGCCAGCTTGTAGGGGTCCCCAGCCTGCCGTCCATGCAGCGTGCCGAGATGAAGGTCGAGGGATGCCTTGGCCTCCGAATACTCGCTGATCTGGCGCCTGGCCACCGCTAGCGCACCGCTTGACAGGAAGTCGGTGCGCACCGGCCCCGGATAGACCACGGTCGCGCGAATGCCGAGTTCGGCGACTTCCGCGGCCAACGACTCGGTCAGACCCGCCAGCGCGAACTTGCTCGCCACATAGCTGCCCCAGCCGGCGTAGCCGCCCTGGTAGCCGACGATGGATGCAACATTGATGATGTGTCCGCTGCGCTGGCGCCGCAGATGCGGCAGGGCATGGCGCAGCACGAGCAGTGGCGCGAAAAAATTGACCTCGAAGTTCTGGCGAACCTCCTCGTCGGACAGCGCCTCGACAGTCCCTTGCTGTGCGTAGCCGGCATTGTTGACGATCACGTCGATCGAGCCAAATCTTTGCACGGTGCTTTCGATCGCCGCGTGAACGCTTCGGTCATCGGTCAGGTCGACCTCGAGTGGTAGAAATCGCTCGGACGAGTCACCGATGGCCTGCGCAAGTGAGGCTGCCGTGCGTGACGTTGCGGCCACGCAATGGCCCTGCTCAAGGAGATGTTTGACGAGTTTCTGACCCAGGCCTTTCGATGCGCCGGTCACAAACCAGGTGCGGGATGCTTGCTTCATGATGGTATTCCTGTTGGATTGGGGAATGTTGACTACGCGCTCAAGGCAACGCGACGCTCATGCCGCCGTCGGCCATCACGACCGCGCCGACGATGTAGCTGGCCTTGTCCGATGCCAGGAATGCAATCACTTCTGCAATCTCCTCGGGCTGGGCCGCGCGGCGTATGGGAGCGTTCTTGCCGTGTTCGGCCAGGAACGCTGGTCCATCGGCATGGATGTGGTTGGTGATGTTGGTCACCACGTCGCCCGAGCCCACGGCATTGACGCGGATGCCGTGCTCGATGGCTTCGAGCGACAATGCGCGCGTCAATTGCGCCAGTGCGCCCTTCGAGGCGGCATAGGCCGCGATGAGCGGAAACGCCTGGTAGCAGGCATAGGAGCCGACATTGACGATGGCGCCAGACCCGGCCGACACCATCGCGCGCATCGCCTCGCGCGAGAACAGGAACGCGCCCGTTGCGTTGACTGCCTGGATGCTGTTCCAGTCGTCGAGCGACATCTCGACCACGGGCTTGTTGATGATGATCCCGGCGTTGTTGACGAGGATATCCAGCTTGCCAAACTGTTCGGCGGCGGTCGACACAGCTCGCACCGCGCTTTCCTCGCGCGCAACGTCGGCCACGAGCGGTACGATGCCGGGTCTGGCGAGCGCCTCGACGTTGGCGTTGCGGCCAACGGCGACAACGTTGGCGCCCTGGGCATGCAGCAGTTCAGTGGTGGCCAGGCCGATGCCGCTGGCCGCGCCGGTAACGATCGCGACCTTGCCTGCGAAGGCGCCAGTCGCTTCATTGCGTGACGTCATGATGATGTTCTCCTTGCATTGACTTGTGCTATGTGTTCCACGCGTTCAGAACGGGCTGGCCGTCGGACGCACGATGATCTCGCTCACGTCGACATCTGCCGGTTGCTCCACCGCGTACGCAATGGCACGGGCAATCGCATCTGGCGTGATGGCGATGCGTCGGAATTCCTGCATCGCCGAGCGTGCGACATCGTCGGAGATCGAGTCGGCCAGTTCGGATTCGACGACGCCCGGGCAGACGACTGTCACACGGATCTTGTCCGTTTCCTGGCGCAGCCCGTCGGAAATGGCGCGCACTGCGAATTTGGTTGCGCAGTAGACGGCTGCGGTCGGCGATACGGACAAGCCGCCGATGGACGAGATGTTGAGGATCTGGCCCGCGCCTTGCCGTTCCATCGTTGGCAGTACGGCAGCGATGCCGTGCAGCACGCCGCGGATGTTCACGTCGATCATCCGGTTCCACTCGTTGACCTTCAGCGCGTTCAGCGGAGAGAGCGGCATCACGCCAGCGTTGTTGATCAGCACGTCGATGCGGCCAAAGGATTCGAGCGCGAAACGCGCGAAGGCAGCAACATCTTCCGCCGAGGTGACATCGAGTGCGCGATAGCGGACAGTGCCGCCAGCCGCTTGCAGCAATTCGGCCAGCTCGGCGAGCCGATCCGTGCGTCGTGCGCCGATGACAAGGCGATGGCCTTGGGCGGCGAGCAATCGGGCGGTGCCTTCGCCAATGCCGCTGCTGGCGCCAGTGATGAGGATGACCTTCGATTCGGTGGGTTGGATTGCCATCTTGCATACTCCTATTGGTGGATCGGTTTGGGAGGCGGCTGCCGGCGGTTGCCGCGCGAGACGCCCTTCCAGGATCGGCCTTCAGGAAAGCGATACTGTTCGTCGGCCGGTGAGGGAATGTTAGGTACGGCGGGCCCCGCGGCGAATACACGTACCGATGGCGTTATTGCCTATTTCTATCAATCTGGGTGACGGGCGCGGATGGCCGGGACTAGAATGGCGACAATCGCAAGCGAAAGGAGCGAGCCGTGTCGAAAGCCCTGAATCCTGCTTCCACTCGCATGGTCCGCCTGCTTGAGCGACTGGCGCCGAACGAGGGCTATACCCAATCGGCGCTCGACAGCGTCCGGCTGATGCGTTCGGACCGTCCGCTCGGGCGCACGCCAGTGCTGTATGAGCCGAGCATCGTCATTGTTTGCCAGGGGCGAAAGATCGGATTCCTGGGCCACGGGGTCTACGTCTACGACGCGCAGCACTATCTCGTGCTGTCCGTGCCGCTGCCGTTCTCGACAGAGACTCAGGCCACGCCAGAGGAGCCAATGCTTGCGGTGTCGGTGCGCCTGGACCTGATCGAACTCAGCGAATTGATCACGCAGATCGACGCCGCCGGGCATCATCCCCGGGCGCCCCCAACCGGCATCGTTTCCACACCGCTTGCAGGTGACCTTGCTGACGCGACGCTACGGCTGTTGCAGGCATTGACGTCACCGCTCGATGCGCAGGTTCTGGGGCCCGCCATCGTTCGCGAAATCTGCTATCGCGTGCTGACGGCCGAGCAAGGCGGGGCAATGCGCGCTGCGCTTGCACATCATGGCCGATTCGGACGGGTGGCGCGGGCACTCAAGCGGATTCATGCCGACTATGCAATGCCGCTCAACGTCACGCGCCTTGCGGAGGAAGCGGGCATGAGTGTGCCGGCGTTTCATGCCAACTTCCGTACGGTGACGCAGACATCGCCGATCCAGTACATCAAGTCGACCCGTCTTCATCAGGCCCGGCTGCTGATGATTCGAGACGGCGTGACCGCGGCGGCGGCTTCGGCGCGTGTGGGCTATGAAAGCGCATCCCAGTTCAGCCGCGAGTTCAAGCGCCTGTTCGGCAGGACGCCGGTCGAAGAGGTGCGCGACATGCGCGAGTCGTTCACGCTCTCCCCGGCGGTAACGCTCGACCATTTGGAAGGGGACAGAATGGCGCTCACGCGGCAGAAGCGTGCGCGCTCGGCTGTTGCGACGTCACAGCGCCGCGCTACTGCGTGACCGGAGGCGACCGTTCCAGCACTCAATATCCGAAGAGGCATGTTTCGACGCCCCAAGAATAGTCAGTGGCATGTATTGCAAAGTAATTGGCGCACGTTGCATGGTCTGAATCGCCGCAGCCCCGTTAGTCTTGTCATAGCGGCCATGAAGGCGACGGATGCGGCTCCAGCCAGAGACGCGTGCCAGCCAACATGACTTCCTATTCCGACGTTCCTCGAAGGATGAAACCAGAATGACCTACTCGCTCTCCCGTGCTGACGTGGACAGCATCACCGAAGCAGAGCTGGAACGCAGCACTGTGAAACTCCTGCCGAAGTGGGACGAGATCCCGGCGGACTTCCGCAACGGCAACCTCTACACTCGAATGGCAGAGGCTCGCCTTCTCGACTACCCAATGTCAGATATAAGCATCTCATTTCTACCTGGCTTTGATGACGAGGGTGCCTGTACGACGATCGATCGCTGCATCACGGCACATCTGAACGCCTTCGCTCCCAAGCACGAACACCGGATCGCAGGTGTGGGTTACATGATCTCGAAGATTTGCAGGATTACGTCCGCTTAACCCCCAAGAACGAGGCAATTTTGTCGAAGCCGCCGCCGCGGGGATGCCCAGGCCCTTCACGATTGGCGTATCTACCGGGGCGGGATGCCGGTGCGGCAACTCCATGCTGAACCTTCCCCGCAGGCAGGCTGAGTTTGTGGTTGCATTGCCGCGTGCAGAAGCCCGGTAGGTGATAAGCGCGTGTCTGACGGAATGACAACTATGGCCAACCAAGCGTCCACGAAGCCCCCAAAGCCCGCAAAGCAGCCCGCCGCCAAGCCGGCCACTGCAAAGCCGCGCCTGCTCGCAGGCGGCAACCCCCAGATCGCCAAGGCCGACGGCGATGCGCCCGTGCAGGCCTACATTGCAGCCATGCCCGGCTGGAAAAGCGACGTCGGGCGCCGTCTCGACGCGCTGATCGTCCGCACCGTGCCTGAGGTCCGCAAGGCGGTGAAGTGGAACTCCCCGTTCTATGGTGTCGAGGGCCAGGGCTGGTTCCTCAGCTTCCATTGCTTCGCGAAGTACATCAAGGTGGCGTTCTTCCGCGGCGCGTCGCTGCGTCCGGTCCCGCCCGGCGAGTCCAAGGACAAGGACCCGCGCTATCTCGACATCCACGAGGACGAGGAACTCGACGAGGAACTCGACGAGGAACAGGTGGCGAGCTGGATCCGGCAGGCAGCGGCGCTGCCCGGCTGGAAGCCGTAACAGGGGCAGCGATCCACCGTGCAGGCTCGGGTCAGGCGGTGAGCGGAAAGCCGGTGTCGAAGGTCTGCCGCACATCGAGCCGTTGCTTCAGCAGTCCCGCCTTCAGGTAGAAATCCGCCGTACGCTGCTGCTCGGCGATCAGCTCGGCGTCGATATTCCGCCATTGCGTATGCCGCCGCTCGAACTGCAGCCGCGCCGCCTGCGGTGAAATCCCGATGATGCGGGCGAGCGTCGCCGAGAACTCCGGTACGTGCTGGTAGGACCATTGCTGTGCACGCACCACCCGGCGCAGGAAGTCCTGCAGCACCGCACGCTTTGTTGCCAGCGCGGCATCGGTGGCGGCGAGATAACTGAGGCCGGACCACAGCCCGCGGCCGCTGACCAGCACGCGCGCGTGGCCACTGGTTTCGGCCATCGCGGTATAGGGTTCCCAGGTCGCCCACGCGTCCACGGAGCCGTTGCTCAGCGCGAGCTTGGTATCCGCCGGCGGCAGGAAGCGGATGTTGGCGTCTTCGGGCTTGAGCCCCGCGGATTCCAGCGCCTTGAGCGTGACCAGGTGCCCGATCGAGCCACGGTTGGTGCCGATGCTCTTGCCCTTGAGGTCGGCTGCCTGCCGCAGCGGCGAGTCAGGACGCACCAGGATTGCCGTACCGTACGGATCAGAGCGGTTGGCGCCGATCAGCTTGATGCGCGTACCGGCCGCAAGCGCGAAGATCGCCGGCCCATCGCCGATCGGACCGCTGTCGACCGCGCCCGCGTTCAGTGCCTCGGCGAGCGGCGCCGCGGCCGGGAACTCGGTCCATTGGATGTCGTAGCTCAGGCCCTCGAGCGCGTTGGCGGATTCGAGCAGGGCGCGCAGGCCGCCTTTCTGGTCGCCGGCCTTCAGCACGGGGCGCCCCTGCGCTTGTGCGTTGCCGCTGGCGAAGGTGGTGAAGGAGAGGATCGGGCCGGCGGCGAGCGCGGCCGTGGCGGCGGCGCCGTGGCGCAGGAACTGTCGTCGGGAAGCGGTCATGACGTTCGCGGGGGATATGGGAACACACGAACGTACGCCCGCGGCACGCGAAATCCAACGAATAAAACCGGCATTCCATATGCGTGGGCCAGCCGACGGCGACCTCTCAGATCACGCCACTACGGCAAACCGCCAGCGCAAGCCCGATATTGAGCGTTGCCACCGAAATCCAGCCGACAAACGAAATGACAAGTCCGTAGCGGTACATAGTGCTCTCCACTGGTTTGGTCCAGGCGCCGATGAATAACAGGGTAGGCGCGGCGGCCATGCAGCAGTAGATTCGTACCGGACTCCTCAGCGTTTCCTTATTCGCACCAATGCCGCAGCATGGACGGCAGACCTCAATGTGCCGGACTCAAGCTGCCAGTCCCCGCGCCGCAACCGGGGCATCCATATAGAAATCGCTCAGGCATTGCAGATCCAGCGCGCGGATGTGCTCTGTCATAAAGTCGATAAAGACGCGAATGCGGGTCGGCAAGTGTTGCCGGCTCAGGTAGCAGATGTAGTGTCCGCGGTCGTCGGGAGCATGTCTGGCCAGCGCCACGACGAGTTCATTGGCTGCGATATGGTCGCAGATCTGGTACCCGGCCATCTGCGCGATGCCCCATCCCTGCAGTACCGCGTCCAGCACAAGATCGGAATCGTTGAACGTCAGGCGGGCCCGCGGCAGGTATTTCCGCATGTGACCGTCGACCTTGAACTCCCATTCGAACACCCGGCCGCTTGCAAAGCGGAAGTTGATGCATTCATGCTGGCCCAGGTCCTCCAGCGTATGCGGCAGGCCGTGCGCTGCCACATAGGACGGCGCGGCACAGAGCGCCATTTGCATGGGAATCAGTTGCTTGGCAATGATGCTGGAATCCTCGATGCGCCCGTTGCGGAAGGCGACGTCGATCTGGTCGGAGGCAAAATCGGTCGGCCGGTCGTCGAGCAAGAGTTCGATCGCGATGTCGGGGTAGGCTTTGATGAACTGTTCCAGCAGCGGCGCAACGACCTTCCGGCCGAAGCCGACCGTCGCGCTGATGCGCACCAGTCCACGTGGCGGGCCCTGGCGAAGCTCCAGCATGTCGTTCATGGCTTCCACGATATGCGTCACACCCTGGTGGCAGTTATCGAAGAAGCGCTGCCCCTCGCGCGTCAGTTGCGTGGTGCGCGTGGTGCGGAGGAACAGCCGCGTACTCAACTGCGTTTCGAGCTTCTGGACGTTGCGGCTCACCGCCGAGCGGCCGATGCCCAGCCGTTCGCCAGCCTTGGCGAAGCTGCCTTCGCTTGCCACCGCCATAAAGGCCATGATTCCCGCGTAGCTCGCGGCAAAGCTCGTGGAGAGGGCGTCAGCGCGATTTGGCAGGCTGAGACGAAAACCACGTTCCGCCGATGTGTCCGATGTGCCCGCTACGTCCAATTGATCCATTTGTGCTGCCCCAAAGTTATTTCCGATGCTTCCTTCAACCCTATGCCGATATACGTAGGTACTACAGACACCTCTTTATGCATGACTGAATTCCAGCGGCGGGACTGCTAGGCTGGATCGCACAGACCATCTCAGGATTCGCAGCCATGGACACCCTCGCCAACGAACCCGCTGTCGCCAACGCGCCTGGCGATGAGCCGAAGAAGTATCCGCGGCTTGCGGCCGCCGAGATCGCAAGGATCGCCCCCTACGGCAGCGAAAGGACGTGGCGCGCCGGCGAATACGTGGTGCGCACCGGCGACCCGGCCAACGGCATGATCCTGGTGCTGGAGGGGCGCGTCCGTATCGTGCAGCGCGACGGCGTTGGCGACAGCGCGGTGGTCGTCGAGCATGGTCCGGGGAATTTCCTGGCCGAAATCGGGCAACTTGCCGGCATGCCGGAACTTATCGACGGCGTCGCCATGGAGGATGTCCGGGCGATGGTGGTACGCCCGGCATGCCTGCGGGCATTGATGGTTGCGCAAGCCGCGCTGGGCGAGCTCATCATGCAGGCAATGATGCTGCGCCGTGCCGCGCTGATCCAGCGCGGGCGCGGCCCCACGCTGATCGGGCGTTGCAACGAGCCTGCCATGCTTGAACTCCAGGCACTTCTGCGACGCAAGCACTATCCCTATTCGGTTCTCGACATCGACGCCGACGAAGATGCAGTGACGGTGCTTCGCAAATTTGATGCTGGCCATGCGGATTTGCCTCTGGTCATCTGCCCCAACGGAACGATCCTGCGCTGTCCCGATACCATGCAGGTTCTGTCCTGCCTTGGATTGCTGCCCGAACTCGATGGCACCCGGGTCTATGACGTCGCAATCATTGGGGCAGGCCCGGCCGGCCTGGCCGCCGCCGTCTATGCCGCATCGGAAGGCTTGCGCGTGATCGTGCTGGATGCGCTGTCTCCCGGCGGGCAGGCCGGCGCCAGTGCCCGCATCGAGAACTACCTTGGATTCCCCGCAGGCATATCCGGCCAGGCGTTGACCGCCAACGCCTATGCGCAGGCGCAGAAGTTCGGCGCGCATATCGCGAGTCCCGTCGAAGTGGCGCAGCTCGAGTGCGGCCCGCTGCATCGGCTGAGGACCAGGGCAGGGGACACGATACAGTCGCGCACGGTGATCATCGCGAGCGGCGCCGCTTACCGGCGCCCGCCCATTCCGAACCGGATGGCGTTCGAAGGCCGGGGTATCTACTATTGGGCGTCCCCGGTGGAGGCCAAGCTGTGCGCGAGACAGGAAGTGGTGCTGGTCGGGGGCGGAAACTCCGCGGGCCAGGCGGCGGTGTTCCTGGGTGCCCATGCCGCGCACGTGCATATCGTGATTCGCGGCCCGGGCCTCGAGCAAAGCATGTCCCGCTACCTGATCGACCGGATTGCCGCGCAACCCAACATTACGGTGCATGCGCAGACCGACGTGGTGGACCTGACCGGCGATGGCAGGCTCAGCGGTGCCGTGTTGCGCCGCCGCGATACCGGCCGGCAGGAGATGATGCGGATTCAGCATGCCTTTCTGTTTACCGGCGCCGAGCCGAATACCTCATGGTTGGGTGGCTGTCAGGTTGGTGTCGATGAAAAGGGCTTCGTGCTGACGGGCAGGCATGCCGGCCTGCCGACCAGCACGCTGGAGACCTGCGTGCCCGGCGTGTTTGCCATTGGCGATGTCAGGTCCGGCTCAACCAAGCGCGTGGCCACCGCGGTGGGCGAGGGGGCTGCCGTCGTGGCACAGATCCACGGCTACCTCGCTGCCACGCTGGCCGCTGCCTGAGGCCCGCCCAGGCTTGGCAGGCGAACCACGAACCGTGCCCCGCCTTCGGGCGCGGCTTCGGCATCGATGCTGCCGGCGTGGTCGGTCACGATGCCACGGCAGATTGCCAGTCCCATTCCCATACCGTCATCCTTGGTCGTGTAGAACGCATCGAACAACCTTGGCGCCGCGGCGGCATCGATGCCGCAGCCCGAATCGCTGACGACGATCAGGGCATACTGGCCTTCGACGGAAAGCCTGACGTCGAGCTGCCGCGGCGCGGGTACATTGCCGGCCATGGCCTCGATCCCATTAAGTACAAGGTTCGCAAACACCTGCTGGAGCGCGACCCTCTCGCCCGTCACGAACACCGCGTCGCCGGGAACGTCCAGCCGCACGTCGACCTTGTTCTTCCGGAGTTCCTGATCGAGCCATCGAAGCGTGTCGCGTAGCAGCCCGTTCAACGAAAGCTGCTGTCGCGGCTTCGCCACCGGGGACGCCAGCGACCTGAGGTCCGACAGCACTGCCCCGGCGCGCAGCGCTTCCTCGACCAGCCGCTCCAGCGATGCGATGGCCGCCGCCACGTCCGGCGGGTCCCGGCGCAGCCATCGCAACGTGGACTGTCCCCGCGTCGCGACCGATGCCACCGGCTGAAGGGCATCGTGAGCAATCATCGCCACGGACCTGCCCAGTAGTGCCAGCCGGTTGGCGTGTACGTTCATTCAGATCTCTCTATCAAACTGAGGTTGGCGCCAACCCGCAGCGCCAGACCGCTCACCCAGATGGGCGACTGCGCTGATCTTAATCAGGCCCTACTGTGTGGTAAATGACAGCGTTCCCAGATTTCCTGCCAAACGGCCAGCCGCTCTCGGCACGCTGCGGGGCCTTTATCGGGGATTGGTGCGAAAGTGGAAACGCCGCCGCTACGCAAGTTGTCTTGACCCTTCATGTGGAGGGTATCTAGACTCGCTGCCACTGCGTCCCGACGCAGCGACCCCAGTCCCCGGAGAAGTGGAAGGTGCATGCCGGCCGGCCCGGACCTGCGGTGATCATCCCCAACCATCACGCCATGCCGAGGCAAGCCAATGGCGGTTTCGATTCGATGATGCGAGAAGACATGTCTGGTGTGGAAACCACGCAGCCGGGGGATGGCGCACCGATCCTGGCGCCCATCTTGCGCCGCATACCCGGCGTGCAGCACACGCAATGCCTGGGCGAGGTCCTGCAACTCTTTGCCCGCCACCCGGCCGCCAGCGCGATCGCCGTACTGACGGTGGACGAGCCGATCGGCGTCATCTGCAAGCAGCTGATCGCGGATGTCGTGTGGTTGCCGTGCTATCGACCGTGGATAGGTCGGGAGAACTGCATGCAGTTCGTCTCCCATTCACCGCACCGGCTGTGCATCGAAGCCAGCGCCGCCGATCTGGCAAGGGCACTGGCGCGCGACCCGCACGTTGACACCGTCGATCTGTTTGTCGTGACCGGTAATGGTGCATATCTGGGAATGGTGGAGCGGCTTGCCCTGCTGCGGGTGATCACCGCAGCGGGCCAACCGCGGGACATGACAGCGGCCGGCGCCTCCCTTGCGCACGATCGTTCAGATGGCATACCATCGCTCGATTTCAGCGATTCCAGCCATGGTCTTGATCCCACCGCCGCTCACCCCAGGGACCATTGAAGAGATGCCACGTAACGTTCTCTTCGTGGCCTACCCCGATGTGAGCCTGCTCGATCTCGCCGGGCCCCAGACGGTGTTCTGGGCTGCCTCCGGCTACGCGCGCGAGCGGGGCATGGCAGGTTATCGCTGCCATACCGCCAGCCTGTCCGGCGGCGTGGTCGCGGCGGTGGAAGGCACTTCGATGCAGACCGCGGCATTGGCATCGTTCGACATGAGACTGGTCGACACGGTGGTGGTGCCGGGGTCCCCGAACATGCTCGAGGTTGCGAAGGATTCCGGGGCACTGATTGCGTGGCTGGACACCGCCGCCAAAGAAGTCCGGCGCGTGGCATCGGTATGCAGTGGGGCCTTCCTGCTGGCATACGCGGGCTTGCTCGATGGCAAGCGCGCGACCACCCATTGGGCGATGCACGACAGGTTCCGCGAACTGTTTCCGACGGTGGACCTGGACCCCGAAGCCATCTTCGTCCAGCAGCAGCATCTCTGGACCTCCGCCGGCGTCACCACCGGTATCGACCTGGCGCTGGCCATGGTCGAGGAAGACTATGGCCACGAGGTGGCGCTGAATACCGCGAAGGAGCTTGCGGTCTACATGAAGCGGCCGGGCGCCCAGCCCCAGCTCAGCGAGATCCTGATCACGCAAAGCCGGCAGGTGCCGATCTTCGAGACGCTGCATCTGTGGATCGTGCAGAACCTGTCCCGGGAAGAACTCTCCGTCGAGCAGCTTGCCAGCCGCGTCGGCATGAGCCCGCGGAATTTTGCGCGGGTCTACAAGCAGAAGACCGGGCGCACACCGGCAAAAGGCGTCGAGCATTTCCGGCTGGAAGCGGCGCGGCGCCTGCTGCAGGACCAGCACCGGTCGGTCGACCAGATCGCGCGCGAGTGCGGCTTTGGCAGCGAAGAGCGCATGCGTGTGGCCTTTCAAAGACACTTCGGGCTGTCTCCCAGCGAATACCGGCTGAAAGTGAATCGCTAGCGTCCCCGGCTTTCGCCCGGACAACGTATCCCCAACGACATTCACCGGCATCGGGGCAGGCGGCTGCCGCGCGGGCATCCGGATTGGTGCCAAACAGGAAACACCGTGCGTTCCGAGTCGATCTGGCGCGGGCCCACCGCTTTACCTAGCATGGGTGTGGATTCGTTCCACCTTCATCAAGGAGAAGCAGCATGAAAATCGTTGTCATCGGCGGTACCGGCCTTATCGGCAAGAAGGTTGTAGCGCGGCTCGCCGCACAGGGCCATAACGTGTTCGCCGCCGCGCCGCAAACCGGGGTCAATGCGCTGACGGGAGAAGGCCTGGCCGAAGCACTGGCCGGCGCGCAGGTGGTGGTGGATGTGGCGAACTCGCCTTCGTTCGAGGACAGCGCGGTCCTGCATTTCTTCGAGACATCGGGCCGCAACCTGGCGGCAGCCGAGAAGGCGGCGGGCGTCAGCCATCACGTCGCGTTGTCCGTGGTGGGCACCGACAAGCTCTCACAGAGCGGCTACTTTCGCGCCAAGATTGCCCAGGAGGCACTGATCCGGAACGCGGGCATTCCCTACACGATCGTCCGGTCGACGCAATTCCTGGAATTCCTCGGCGGCATCGTGCAATCCGCCGGGGAAGGCGACACGATAAAGCTCTCGCCCGCGCTGATCCAGCCCATCGCGTCGGATGACGTCGCGCACGCCGTGGCCGATTGCGCCGTTGCCGCGCCGGTCAATGGCATCGTCGAGATCGCCGGGCCGGAGCGCTTCAAGATGAGCGACCTGGTGCAGAGCTATCTGCAGGCGATTGGCGACTCGCGCAGCGTCCAGGCCGATCCGGCTACGCGCTACTTCGGCGCCGAACTTCAGGAAGGCACGCTCGTACCGGAAGGCGAGGCGCGCCTCGGGCGCGTCACCTTCGAGGAATGGATGCGTCAGTCCCAACAAAAATAGCCTGGAGGATGCCCCATGGAAAATGAGAGGTTGCAGCCGCCACCGCTCACCCTGCTCGACAGATACCGGGGCCGTGGATTCAACCCGCTCTATACCACCACGGTCACGGTGTCGGGAGGAGAGTCCGGGCATGGGCGCGCATCCGGCGTCGCGAGATCCGACGATGGCAATCTCATGCTGGACCTGCGCCTGCCCGCGGCACTCGGCGGGCCGGGCAGCGGTACCAATCCCGAGCAGTTGTTTGCGGCAGCCTATGCCGCCTGCTTCCACGGGGCGCTGCATCTCATCGCACAGCGTGCCCAGCTCGATATCGAGGGCACCGTGGTGGCGGTCGAAGTGTCTTTCGGCCGCGACCCCGTCGATGGTGGCTACGCCTTGATTGCCGACGTCCGCATCCGCATCCCCGGCGTTGACAGGCATGTCGCCGAGGAGCTGGTCCGCAGTACCGAGCGGCTGTGCCCCTATGCAAAGATGACCCGGGACGGCATACACAGCGTGGTGACCGTTTCAGACTGACCGTGCGGTGGTTCGCGCGCATGCCAGACCGCGTGCGATGCCTGCCGCTGCGATTGGTGCCGAAGCGACAACAGAGTGCGCACCGTAGCGGCACTACCGGCACGGTGAGCGCAAACCTAAGATTCTCTCCAAGCCGTCCCTGCGGCAGAAGGATCGAAGCAGGTTCGGTGAAAGCAATTCCCCCCAGCTCACCAGGAAAGATCATGACCCAACGCCTCAACTACTTCCAGCAGTCCCCGGAACTGTCCAAGAAGCTCATGGAGCTTGGCGCGCTGTTCCAGAAGACAACGATCGAGCAGCCCATCCGCGAGCTCGTCGAGATCCGCGCATCGCAGCTTAATGGCTGCGCCTTCTGCGTCGACATGCATATCAAGCAGGCGAAGATCCATGGCGAGCGCGAACTGCGCCTGCATCACGTAGCGATCTGGCGCGAGTCGACGCTGTTCTCGCCGCGCGAGCGCGCCGCGCTGGCATGGACCGAGGTGCTGACCAACATTCCCGCCCACGGCGTGCCGGACGACATCTTCGAGCGCGTACGCACCCAGTACTCCGAGAAGGAGCTTTCCGATCTGACGTTCCTCGTGGGGGCGATCAATACCTGGAACCGCCTGAACGTGGCGTTCCGCACGGTGCCCGGCTCGTCAGACAAGGCGTTCGGGCTCGACAAGGCCAACCTGGAGTGATGCCATGAAGAAGGCCCTTTGCGTCGCGACGACCATGCTGTTGTCGAGCCTGCTGGTTGCGCCGCCGGTAGCGGCCGCGCCGGAGGTGAAGGTCACGCCTTTGACCACGGAACCGTTGCCCGAATATGCCGGCAAGGAGGTCCAGATGATCGTCGTGGAGTATCCGCCTGGCGGCGGCGATCCCGTCCATCGCCATGACGCGCACGGGTTCATCTATGTGCTCGAGGGCAGCATCGTCATGGGCGTCAAGGGCGGCAAGGAGGTGAAGCTCAACGCCGGCGACACCTTCCACGAAGGCCCCAACGATATCCACACCGTCGGGCGCAACGTCAGCAACACGCAGCCGGCGAAGTTTCTTGTGTTTCTCATCAAGAACAAGGGCGCGCCGATCCTGACGCCGGTGAAGCCGTAACCGGTTCACCCCGGCCCGGTAACGCCGGGCCGCATCACCCCATCGGCAACCTCAACGCCGGTGTGCTGGCCTTCGTCCGTAGCTGAGGCCGGATGAAGGCTTGCCCTGCCCCCCGCTGTACTCCACCTGCTGCCATGCCCGGTCGCGGCAGCATTTTCACCTGAAGATATGAGGTAACAACATGGCACGAAAGATCCTGATTATCGGCGGCGGCTTTGCCGGTCTCTGGTCAGCGCTCGGTGCGGCGCGCGTACTCGACCTGGAGCGGCACGCCAGTTCGGATGTGGAAGTCACCCTGGTGTCGCCAAGACCCGAGCTTCATGTACGTCCGCGCCTGCACGAGGCCAACCCCGAGCAAATGGCGGTACCGTTCCTGCCGCTGCTGGAAGCCGTCAACGTGAAGTTCATCGAGGGCACGGTCGCACGTATCCACCCCGCGGATCACAGCGTGGATATCACCACGGCGACTGGTGAAACGACATCGGTCAACTACGATCGGCTGGTCCTGACGAGCGGCAGTCGCCTGTTCCGCCCCCCATTGCCGGGCCTGGCAGAGCATGCATTCGCGGTGGATCAACTCGATGAGGCCGTCAAGCTGCGCGAGCACCTGGAAAGCCTGGCGTCGCTGCCGGATACCGCGGCCCGCAATACCTTCGTTGTCGTGGGTGGGGGATTCACCGGGCTCGAGGTCGCAACGGAACTGCCCGAGCGCCTGCGCGGCATCCTCGGCAGGGATGCGCGCCCACGGATCGTTGTCGTGGAACGCGCGGATGCCATCGGTCCGGATCTGGGGCCCGGTCCGCGTCCGGCGATTATCGAGGCACTTGAGCAACTCGGCATCGAAACCCGCGTAGGCGCAGGCGTCGTGTCCGTGGATGCCACTGGCGTTGTCACCGCCACGGGAGAGCGGATCGATGCCAGCACTGTGATCTGGACCGGGGGCATGGTGGCCAACGGCTTGACGGCGCAGGTGTCGCCCAACCTCGACCGCCAGGGCCGCATGGAAGTAAGCAGCGACCTCCGCGTGAATGGCACCAGGAACATCTTCGGCGCCGGCGACGTGGTGCGGGCGCTGACCGATGACGCGGAGCACTACTCGCTTATGTCGTGCCAGCATGCGCTGTTCATGGGGCGATTCGCCGGCCATAACGTTGCCGCGGATCTGCTTGGCTTGCCGACCATCGAGTACCGCCAGCCTTTCTATGCCACTTGCCTGGACCTGGGCGCGTGGGGCGCGGTCTATACCGAAGGCTGGGACCGGCAGGTCAAGCTGACGCAAGCGGAGGGCAAGGTGCGCAAGCAGCTGATCAATACGCAGTGGATCTATCCGCCCGCGCCCGATCGGGAGCTGGCACTCGCCGCGGGTAATCCGCATATCAGCTTCTAGAACGGTTCCCATTCGTCCCGCTTGCATCCCGCCTGGCCGGCGTCCCCACCTCCGGGGACGCCGGTCTTTTTTTGTACACCCGGTCCGGCATCCGGTTCGATTGGTGCGCAAGTGGAAACGCCGCTTCCACAGCGGCGTGTCTTGTCCCGCTTTCCATGGATATCTAGACTTGCTTCCACGATGTCGCTGTCATACACGCCAGTCAGTGATGAGCAGATGACGACCCACGCATCCGACCGGCCTCTGGCCTCGAGGATGGCGCCATGTACAAGAACCGGAGCTAACAGTGAACGCAATGCCATCGATGCCTGATCGCGGCCGCGAGGCTCTCGAACCCCTGGTCTATATTGTCGACGATGATCCGGGCATGAACGATGCCCTTGCAGGTCTGTTGCGTTCTGTCGGCATGCGATCCCGATCCTTCCTTTCCGCTGACTCATTCCTGGCGGCAAGCATCGATGATGTCCCGAGCTGCGTGGTCCTGGATGTCCGGCTAAGAGGGGCCAATGGGTTGGACGTCCAGCGTGAGCTGAACCGGCGCGGGATTTGCCTGCCGGTGGTCTTTGTCACCGGCCATGGCGATATCGAGATGACGGTACGGGCCATGAAGGCGGGCGCCGTGGACTTCCTGGCGAAGCCGTTCCGTGACCAGGACTTGCTGGATGCCGTCACGGAAGCGATTGCGGTGGATCGGAACAAGCGCCAGGCGCTGCAATGCGGCGACGACTTGCGCGCCCGCTTTGCGTCGCTCAGTGACCGTGAGCGCGAGATCATGATGCTTGCGGCATCGGGACTCATGAACAAGCAGATCGCCGGCAAGATCGGCATCAGCGAGGTGACCATCAAGATCCACCGCAGTCGTGCCATGCGCAAGATGGCGGCGCGAACCTTCGCCGATCTCGTCAAGATGGCGCTTGAGCTGGGCCTGCCGCACCATCGCAGCACCACGCTGCCGGCACCGCGCCATGGCGTTGGCGCGGTCCCGCAGCCGATGGCCATCTACTGACCGATGTCGGCATAGCGCCGGTGGATGTCGTGCGTGACGAACGGGTTCTCGTGCGTTGGCATGGCAAGCCATTCCGGGTGCAGGAGCGTGCCGCGGATGTCCTCCAGTCCGCTCGCCCAGTGCTCGTTCATGGTCAGCGGCCCGAACTGAAAGTCCTTGGCGCTGCCTTCATACGATTTGTCGCGGTAGATCAGCTGGATGACATTGCGGCGCGCGTCGCAGGCATTCTCCGCGGCACGCTGAAAGGCTTCGCTGTCCCGGCGGGCCGGCGGCACCAGTGCCAGCACATCGCTGAGCATGCGACGGAAGTTCTGCTGCTCGTTCATATAGTCGGTGATGAAGCGTGTCCGGCTGGAATACTGGACATCCTTCTGGCGCGTCGCCACGCTCACGAGATTCTCGGGTAGGGGCCCATGCGCGCTCCACAGGTCCACCTGGAAGATCAGCGCGTTGCGCCTGGGCTTTGCCTTCAGGATGGCGGAAAGCGGGGTGTTGGAAACCATCCCGCCGTCCCAATAGAATTCGCCGTCGATTTCCACGGCAGGAAAGCCTGGCGGCAGCGCGCCGGAAGCCATGAAGTGCTCGGCGCGAAGCGTGGTCCTGGTATTGTCGAAGTAGACGAAGTTGCCCGTGCGCACGTTCACGGCCCCTACCGACACGCGCATCTCGGCATGATGGTTGATGCGGTCGAAGTCGGCGAAGCGCTCGAGCGTGGCCTTCAACGGTCTCGTGTCGTAGTAGCTGGCGCTGTGCGCGCCCGCGGACTGCGCGAACGGCACAGGCCAGAGGCGAGGGGAGAAGAATCCGCGCTGTCCCTCCACCAGCGCGCGAGCCGCCTCGATGCCATCGAACCAGATACGAAGCGGATCCGGCCAGTGCTGTGCGGTCTCGGCAATCGAATCATACGGGACCAGGCTGGGAAGCCAGGGTTGGCGGCAGATGTGCTCCCAGAATTCGCGCAGCCTCGTCACGCGATGCTCCGGCGCGTTGCCGGCGAGGATCGCCGCATTCAGCGCGCCAATGGAGATGCCCGCGATCCAGTTCGGCTCGATGCCGGCCTCGGCAAGGCCCTGATAGACGCCTCCCTGATAGGAGCCCAGCGCGCCGCCGCCCTGGAGCACCAGCGCCCGTACCGCGTAGCCGCGATCCACTTCGGTCCTTGCCTTTGCGGCGCCGGAGCCCCCTTGCAAGTTCTGTCGTTCCTGATACATGTTCTCTCCTGATTGTCGACTGGCGTGCCGCCCCCCGGTTGCTACCACCGGGGGCGGCAATGACGCGCTTATTGCATGTACCAGCCGTGACTCACCACGAACGACTGTCCGGTCAGCGCGGCCGAAGGATAGGCACACAGGAACAGCGCGGTTTGCGCAACGTCCTCCACCGTGGTGAAGACGCCGTCCACGGTGCCGCCCAGCATCACGCGACGCACCACTTCGTCTTCGCTGATGCCGAGTTCGCGCGCCTGTTCCGGAATCTGCTTGTCGACAAGCGGCGTGCGGACAAAGCCGGGGCAGATGACATGCGAGCGGACATTGCGCTCGCCACCCTCCTTGGCCACCACGCGCGCCAGGCCAAGCAACCCGTGCTTGGCCGTCACGTATGCACACTTGAGCGGTGAGGCTTCATGGGAGTGGACGGAGCCCATGTAGATGATGGTGCCGCCCTGCTTGTCGCGGTACATATGCTTGAGCGCCGCGCGCGTGGTCAGGAAGGCGCCGTCCAGGTGGATGGCCTGCATGCGCTTCCAGTCCGCGAAGCTGTACTCGTGTACCGGATTGACGATCTGGATGCCAGCATTGGACACCAGGATGTCGACGCCGCCGAACCGGCTCGCCACGGCTTGCGTCGCGCGTTCGACCGCCGCCTCGTCCGTGACATCCATGGCAACGCCCATGGCATGGCCGCCACTGGCTTCGATCGCGTCGGCGACCTTGCGGGCGGCGTCCTCGTTCAGGTCAGCCACGGCCACGGCCGCGCCTTCGCTGGCCAACAGTTCTGCGATGGCCTTGCCGATGCCACTGGCGGCGCCGGTCACGATGGCCGATTTACCTTGAAGCTTCATTTTCATTCTCCGGGAGTGGTGAGATGGGGTACCAGGCGTGGATCGGGATGCCTGTCACGACTGCAGGTAGTCGTGCACGACCTCGCCCAGCCCGAGCGTCAGATCGGCGATGTAGTGCCTGGCGCCAGTAATCTCGAGTACCGGCAGCGACGCAACCGGTGCCAGTGCGTGCGGGAAGAGGGATAGCGCCGCCGGGCCGGTCCATGCGCCCTTGACGTCGACATCCTTGAGGAAATAGCAGACCAGCTCGCAGACACGGGCAGAGCCATCGACATGCGGCAGGATCTTGAGCAGGAAGTTGGGCGTGTTGGCGAGGGCGTCCCGGACCAGATGCTTGTCGATGGCCTGGTGTTTGTAGCCCATCGTGCCTGTCGCCACCCGCACCGGGCCATAGTCGAGCGTGCCCAGCAGCGTATCGGTCTCGACCGCGAGCCGCGGACTTGCCAGCTTCTTCGGGAAGCCCCACAGCTCGCGCCCGGCAGCCAGCGGCGGATGGTCATCGAGAAACATCGCGTGGGTGTAGTTCCCGCGCCGCCCCTGGTACGTGACCGGGATGACCTGACCGGACTCGGTGTAGTCCCCAAAGCCAGTCGAGTCGGGCATGCGAATGAATTCGTAGTGCACCACCGGCTCGGCGATTTCCAGCGGCTCGGGTACGACTGCACGCAGCAGCTCCGGGTCGGTGCGGTACGAAATGACAAAGAACTCCCGATGAAGAAAGCGATACGGCCCCATCGGGTAGGCCGGGCTGACTAGCGGCGTGGCAAACGCTCGCTCCCGGATGGTCTGGACGTCCATGGTGCTTGAGCCTCCTGAGACGATACCGTGCTGTGTTTCCCCTGTCCCCATGACAGCGGCGCATCACGGTCCGTTTCATTCTGTAAGGTCAAGCGGGGTGAATCCATTACACATGAGTATCGATGGGCGGAATCCGTTCGTGCAGCAAGGGATTCCGGGCCATGGCGGATCAGGCCGTCATACCGGGTATCAGGTTAATCATGCTTGGGGAGTAGGGCACATGGACGTCCGTATCCGGACGACTCGGACTGGCCGGGAAGGGACGTTGCTTCGCTGGTGTAACACTCAATAGGCTCTTGTGAACCCGCCATCGTGCGTGGAAGCGCTGCAAACACAGGCCATACATAAAGCAGCCAGCCGTGACCCAATGCTGCCACCTTGAACCCCAAGGCCGGCCAACTATTGCGTTGCTGTGTCTAGGACGCTTCAGGCGACCGCACTTGGCGGCGCATGGCGTGCCAGGAACCGATCCAATTGGCCAGCGAACGCCTTGCTATCCTGGGGGGCGTACGGAGCCGGACCGCCGGTATCGACGCCCGAGCCGCGGAGCTGGTCCATCACCTCACGCATCGTTAGGCGCTCCTGGATATTCTCACGGCTAAACCAGCTTCCTCGTGGGTCGAGCACATAGGCGCCCTTGTCGAGGGCAGCGGCGGCAAGAGCTATGTCCGCCGTAATCACAAGGTCACCGATGCTGACCAGTTCGACGATACGGTCATCGGCGGCGTCGAAGCCCGCCGGCACTTGCAAGGCCTTGATAAAGCGGGAAGGCGGCGTGCGCATATACTGGTTCGCCACCAGCGTGACGCAAACTTCGACACGCTGCGCGGCCCGATACAACATTTCCTTGACGACAACCGGGCAGGCGTCTGCGTCAACCAGTACTTGCATCGCGGTATTTCCGATTGAGGGAGGGAGCACTCATATTACTGCCTGCACGCGGGAGGGCGACTACGTGTTGGGGCAGCAGGCCTGTCGTCGGCGTGTGATGCAAGAGGCATATGGATTATATGCACGAGGCTATGGGCGTTTCCTCCTAAGATAGAAGTGCCCACCAAGTCCACCCAGGCGGACCGGCTCGCAAGTTGACGGGTTTGGGCAGGGGGATACCTATCCGGGACGAGCCTAGCTCCAATTACCGAGAGAGATCATGGCATTGGCCAGCGCAATCATGCCGGTCACGGCAGAGGGACCATCGAACACGCAGCGACTGTTCGTTCGCTACTTCACGGCGATCCTGATCGACCTGGTTGTACTAAACCTGTTCGTCGAGTACTCGGGCAAGGTCTCAATAGACTCGTTCACGACGTCATTGTTGGCTGCCGTGCTACTGCAGGTACTGCTGAAGTTAACACTTGCCATCGAGCACAGGGTCGCGGCGTACTTTGAGGCAAAGCCCGGCGGCCTCATGAGATTCCTGCGATTCTTCTTTGCGTGGCTTCTGCTGTTTGGTTCGAAGTTTGTGATACTTGAGGCATTAACTCTGGCCTTCGGCGACAAAGTTCGGTTTGACGGAGCATTCCACGGAATCATCACGCTTATCGTAGTGATCGTCACGATGCTCCTCGCAGAAGAAGCTGTCGTTCGGTTCCATCGACGGCTCGGCGATAGCGGAAACAGCGCAACATCTGCAACGGACGGCAAACCGGTTGATGCCGCTCCGTGACAGGAACACCGCCGCGCTCGCATTCCTGACACGCCCCGATCATCTCCTGGTTACCGGCGAGGCCGAGGGCCGTTTAAGGTCGATATGGCCGCCAGCCTGCTCCGAAAACGGCGCTCTGCGGGAGAAAGGTAGCCGCCGTGACTCTAGAAGCGGAGTTATCACTCGTCGCGGCAGCGGCTCAAACACAAAAGCCGTCGGCATCCGTTCGCGCCTCCAGCCGGCCAGAGCGGCACGCCGCGACAAAGACGTCATAGTCGCACTCGGCCTGTTCGGCATAAGCATTGGAATACGCCATCATCGCCTCTGCCATGGCATCGCTGTTACCGAAGTGGTTGCTGATTTCCAGCGCCATGCCGCTGGCTTTGGCATGGGCGCGTGCCAGTATCCACCCGCACAGTGCTACGTACTCACCCAGCAGTCGGCTTCCAGCAACCCGATCTCTGGCGAATGCCTCATGTCGGGCAGTTGCCGGACGTAGAAATGGGTGCGAGCGCGAGTCACTCTCATCTGCTGGACCGGTGGAATAGGCTAAGAATATGTCCCATCGGTTTGCAGCAAAAAGGGAGTGACCCCAACGCCGACTTCATTTGACGGTGTACCCGCTTCCCTCAAGGCAGGCGGCGCGCGCATTGGCGAAGGCCTGTTGCTGTTGCTGCGACGCGGCCTGACCTTGCTGCGCAGTAGCGGCATTTTGCCTGCGGCTTTGTCCACGTCCGGCAACCGCACCGGCCGCTGCGCCGGCCCCAGCATCCCCCATGATTCCACCCACGACCGCACCGCGCGCCGCGCCGCGCGCCCCCGCACCCGGAGTCGTTCCCGTTGCCGTAGTCGGTGGCTGGGCTGCCTGCGGCGCCTTGGCCGGATCGAATCCGCTTTGCTGGACCGCCCACGAGTAGCAGGCGGCCTCGTCGCTCTTTTGCGTTTGCGGTGACTGCCCCTTTGCAGGGTACACAGCTTGCTGTGCGTTTGCATCGGCGAGTAGCCCAACAGTCAATGCGAGTATGTACAAGGATTGACGCGTCATTCTCATGCCCTCCTTTAAATGCTTGAATAAAGCGATGTACCTCCACCGGCGATCGGCCAATCGAGGCAGCAACGTGCCCCACGGCCGAGACAGAAAATGGGAACAGATTTCCAAAGTGCGCTACCTCCCCCCCGGTATTGCTGGCGCCTTCTCCACCCGCGTCGGGTCAGCTACGATTCTGGCGCCGACGTCCTGCAGCAGCCGTTGGAAATCGGGCGATGCGATGATGATCTTCCCTGCCGCGGCGCGCAGCCGGTCGACGGCTTCGGCCGTGATGGAGAACGACGTGGGCAGTTCATTCAGGTAGGCCAGTTCCGCCTTGTCCGTCAACTGTGCGAACGACACGTCGATGGCATAGATCGTTGCGTCTGGCGTGCGTAACGCGGTGGCTACCGTGGCATCCTTGTTCGCGGCAAACGCGGAGGACTTCCGGACCTGGCGCATGGACTGCCACCGCGACTGGCTGTCCCTCAACAGCTCGGTCGCCTCGTAGGAATAATGGTCGATCGGAACGCCCGAGGCTTTCACCAGGATATCCAGCGTGCCCGGTGGGGATTCCGATTTGTCCCATGCTGTCTTGGGTGTGGACAGTGAATTGACGACAAAGACGATGATTCTGCGGATTTGGTCGAGCGGCGATGGCTGGCCGACCAAATGCAGCGCTTCCATGACCTCCAGGGAATCCAGCACGCTGCGCATGCCCAGGTTGTCTGAAACACCGCCATCCACGAAATGGAGGTAGGGCCGGTTGATGCTGTCTCCGAATTCAGCCTCCTCCCTCAAATGGCGAGTTGCACGCGCAGCCGGCCGGGGCGGGTCGCTGGCATCGACAAACGGCCTGATCCAGGCGGGTGGTTCGTAGCCGCAGGTGCCGCCGTAGTTGTTGAGTGTAATGGGCGTGAGCACCACCGGTACTGCGGACGATGCGGCAGCCGCACGGGAAAGCCGAATCGCGTTCAGATCCGAGCAGAGCACGTCGAACGTGGCCTGAGTAAAGGGCAGGCGGGCCCCAGTGGAGATGTCCGTGGCCGACGCGATGATGAACGGACCGGTTCCACGATTGAGGTCGCCGAACGTCGCGCCATGGAACAAGATCTCGTCGTACAGGTCCGCCGCCAACTCCGAGCGGCCCCAGCCGCTCGACCAAAGGGATGGCCAGTAGGCCGGATTGAGCGTGCGGAATGTGATGTCGCCCTGCCCGTCGCGCTTGAGGAAGCGCTGTTCGTAATCGTCGAACAACTTTTCGCCGTACAGGCCATAGGCGAGCGCCGTAAAGCTTCCGCCCGACACGCCGGTGATGACGCCGACATGGTCGAGCAAGCGAGACCTCTTGCCGATCGGTCCGACGACTTCGGTATTGCGCAGGAATTCAAGGACGCCGTATGAGAATGCGGCAGCGCGTGTCCCGCCGCCCGAAAAGGCCAGAATCACCAGGTTCTCGTTGTCCGTCGCATACTGTGGGCGCGTAACAAACCGATAGCCGGCATTGGGGTCAGCGTGGGCGATCGGCGGGTTGACAGGCCGGCTGGCGCAGCCGCCCAGCAGGAGCAACAACGCAAGTATCAGCAATGCAGGCGTCGGCAATCGTGTCATGGATCCTCCGGATCGGCCCATGCAAGCCTCGCTGTCACGAGCGAGTGTGCAAACCTGGCCTTCTGGAATTCGGTTGCTACCGCTAATTAGAATAGTCGGAAAGCCGGTGTGGCTCCCATGGCATACGCCAAATGGCGGCGCAACCGCATGGAGAATTCGATGCGATGCGGAATGGGAAGAAGCAAACCTCGTTGGCGTCCCTCGGATATCGGATCAGTATGTCCTTATCCGCACTCTATAGGGCTGCCCCGGCATTCGCCCCGGCCTCGACCAGCGGAATCGCACTTTCCTTTTTCGCCAGTTCCGGCAGTTCGCGCATCGGGCCTGGGGGGCCGCTCACCAGCGAAGCGGCCAATGGGATCCTGATGTTCGGCGTCTCGACCTCGGTGATGAGCGCAGCGGTGATGGATATGATCAAGCACAACATGGCAAGGCTGCCGCAGGGCGGGCGGCCGTAAGTCAGGAAGGCAGAGAAAGCGGGCCCAGAGAGTCTTTGTGGTCCCCCTGCGCTTCCAGCAGGTGGCCAGCCAAAGCCTTTTACAAAGATGATTCCGGCGCCTAAGCTCCTTTACGTGCGTACGTACCCCATTCCCCGGGGACCATTATGGCCACGCCAGGCCGCGCGAAGATGTCGAATGCAGTCGCGGATGGCGGAAAGTTCGACCAGGCTCTCGTCTTGCAAGGTCGCGGCGCGCTGGGCGTGAACCAGACAGGCTTCTACGCGGGTTTCACGGAAGCGCGCTTGATGCCAGACCGGATTGCACGTGTATCGTGCCCACGCCCGTTCCCACTCCGATCCAGACGCCCGGCTTCGCCGGCCAGTAGGAGAGCGCGCCATGAGTAATGAAGCAGAAAGGAACCGCCTCGACGAAGCGCAGGCGAACCGCGCGGCCTGGAAAAAATGGGGGCCCTACCTCAGCGAGCGGCAATGGGGGACGGTGCGAGAGGACTACAGCGACAACGGCGACGCCTGGAACTACTTCACCCATGACCAGGCCCGCTCGCGCGCCTACCGGTGGGGCGAGGACGGCCTCGGCGGTATCAGCGACGACCACCAGGTATTGTGCTTCGCGCTAGCCCTGTGGAATGGGCGCGATCCGATCCTGAAGGAGCGCGCCTTCGGCCTGGCCAACAGCGAGGGCAATCATGGCGAGGACGTGAAAGAGTATTACTTCTATCTCGATTCCACGCCGACGCACTCGTACATGAAGTATCTGTACAAGTATCCGCAGGCCGCCTATCCATACCATGACCTCGTCGAGACCAACCGCAGCCGCAGCAAGCACGAGGCCGAGTACGAGTTGCTGGACACCGGCGTGTTTGACGACAACCGGTATTTTGACGTCTTTGTCGAATACGCCAAGGCGGCGCCTGAAGACGTGCTGGTGCGAATCAGCGTCTTCAACCGCGGTCGGGACCCGGCGCCGCTGCACGTGTTGCCGACCCTGTGGTTCCGCAACACGTGGTCGCAGCCAGGAGGCGGTTCGAAGCCGAGCCTGGAGCGCGTCGATTCCTCCGCCCAAGCGGCGGTCCGCGCGCGTCACAGCGACCCGTTGTTTCAGGAATCGCTGGGCGAGTATTACCTCTACTGCGACGCCGACGTGCCGCTGCTCTTCACCGAGAATGAGACCAACAACGCCCGGCTGTTCGGCACGGGCAACGCGTCGCCCTACACCAAGGACGGCATCGACAAATTCATCGTGCATGGCGATGCCGCGGCGGTGAATCCGGCGCAGCACGGCACCAAGGCGGCACCCCACTATCAACTCAACGTCAGCGGCGGCGAGTCAAAGGTCGTCCGGTTGCGGTTAACGACCCAGGCACCGGGCGCGGCGCCCTTCAATGATTTCGACGCGGTGTTCGCTGCCAGGCTGGAGGAGGCCGATGCCTTCTACGCGTCGATCACACCGGTCGCGATTCGCGACGACCCGGACCGTGTGAGCGTCATGCGCCAGGCGCTGGCCGGCATGCTGTGGACGAAGCAATACTTTTACTATGACCTTGGCCTCTGGCTCGACGAGCACGGCGCGGGTGCCCACTTGCCGCAACTGGAACGCAGGCGGGTGCGCAACAGCGAATGGGCGCACATGTTCAACGACGACATCATCTCGATGCCGGACAAATGGGAGTATCCCTGGTACGCCGCCTGGGACCTGGCGTTCCACATGATTCCGCTGGGCATGGTCGATCCCGACTTCGCCAAGCAACAGCTCGACCTGATGCTGCGCAACGACTACCTGCATCCGAACGGCCAGCTCCCTGCTTACGAGTGGAACTTCGGCGATGTCAACCCGCCCGTGCACGCCTGGGCGACGATGCAGCTCTACTTGTTCGACAAGGAGCGCCGCGGTGGCAGCGGCGATGTCGAGTTCCTCAAGTACGCCTTCTCCAAACTGCTGGTCAATTTCACCTGGTGGGTCAATCGCAAGGACCGCGCCGGTGCCAATGTCTTCGAGGGCGGTTTCCTCGGGCTCGACAATATCGGCGTGTTCGACCGCTCATCGCCACTGCCCACTGGCGGGTACCTGGATCAGGCCGACGGGACGGCGTGGATGGTGTTCTTCAGCGAGCAAATGCTGCGCATCGCGGTCGAGCTCGCGTTGCAGGAGCCGCTCTACGAGGAGTTCGTCGAGAAATTCTTCCAGCACACGGTGCTCATTGCCGGCGCGCTGGACCGCGTGGGTGAGCGGAACGACGAAATGTGGGATGAGGAGGATGGCTTCTTCTACGATGTGTTGCGTTTCCCGGACGGCAGCGCCACGCGCCTCAAGGTGCGCTCCATCGTCGGGCTGCTGCCACTGGCCGCAGTGGCCGTGTTCGAAGAGGACATCCTCGCGAAGCTGCCGAAGTTCCGTGAGCGTGCAGGGCTGTTTCTGAGACGCCACCCCGAGCTCGCCGCCAACATGCATCTGCCCCAACAGCCCGGCGTAGCCAATCGCCGCATGCTGGCGATCGTTGGCGAGCAGAAGCTGCGCCGCATCCTGGCGCGCATGCTGGACGAGGGCGAGTTCTTCGGCCCGCATGGCATTCGCGCGCTGTCGCGCTTCCACCTCGAACACCCCTACGTCTTTCACCACGCGGGCCAGGAGCATCGCGTGGCCTATGTGCCGGGCGATTCCGACACTGGCATGTTCGGCGGCAATTCCAACTGGCGCGGGCCGGTGTGGATGCCGATCAACTTCCTGCTCTACACCGCGCTGATACGCCTGTACGTCTATTTCGGCGAAGACTTCAGGATTGAGTGTCCAACCGGCTCGGGGCAGATGATGACGTTGCTCGAAGTGGCCAAGGAATTGGGCGAACGCTTGAGCCGGATCTTCCTGCGCGACGGCGACGGCCGCCGACCGGTATATGGCGCGGCGAGCAAGTTCCGCGACGACCCACACTGGCGCGACCTGGTGCTGTTCCATGAATATTTCCACGGCGACACCGGTGCCGGGATCGGCGCGAGCCACCAGACCGGCTGGACAGGCTGCGTCGCGCGCATCATCCAGGCGAATTCCGTGTTGTCGAAGGACATGCTGCTCATGCCGGGCGCGGAGGTAGCGGCCTTGCGCGCGCTGATGGCCCCGCACACGGCCCCGGAGTCTGCCATCCCCGGCAATCCTGTCAATCCCGAGAAGGCCACGTAGGCCACCGAGGTCATCGCCCCGCGAGCGACGAAACCCGCGGAGCCCGCGCGATGCCGCGCCTGCCGGGCAACGGAACGAAGGAGCACACCATGGAAAGCTACTACGCCAGCAGAAACCTGCCCCATCCGGCGATCCCGGCGCTGAAGCCGCTGGACTTGCTGAAAGGCCAGACCGCGCTGGTGACCGGCGCCAATTCCGGCATCGGCCGCGCCATCGCGGTCGCGCTCGGCAGAGCTGGCGCCAACGTGGTGGTCAACTACGTGGCTAACCCCGCAGACGCCGACGCGGTGGCCGAAGAGATTCGCGGCGGCGGCCAGCGAGCCATCACCGCGCTGGCCGACGTTTCCGACGAAGCGCAAGTGCAAGCTATGTTCGCCGCGGCGGTGCAAGAGTTCGGCACCGTCGACATCCTTGTCAGCAATGCCGGCATGGAGCGTAACGCGCCGTTCCACGAGATGAGCGTAGCGCAATGGGACGCGGTGATCAGCGTCAACCTGCGCGGCGCATTCCTGTGCGCGCGCGAGGCCGTGCGCGAGTTCCTCCGGCGCGGCGTGCGCCCGGGCATTTCAGTGGCGGCCGGCAAGATCATCTTCACGAGTTCAGTGCACGAGGTGATTCCGTGGGCCGGCCACGTGAATTACGCAGCCTCCAAGGGCGGGCTGATGCTGCTGATGAAGAGCCTGGCACAGGAGGTCGCCGAGAAGCGCATTCGCGTCAATTCCATAGCGCCGGGCGCGATCCGAACGCCGATCAATGCTGCGGCGTGGTCCACGCCAGAGGCCTATGCCGAACTGATGAAGCTCGTGCCCTACAAACGCATCGGCGAGAGCGAGGAGATCGGCCGTGCCGCGGTCTGGCTGGCGTCGGACTTCACCGACTACATTGTCGGCACGACGCTTTTCATCGATGGCGGGATGACGCTATACCCTGGGTTCGAAACAGGGGGTTGACGGCAGTGCTGACACCTCGCTATCCAGCGCTTTACCAGCTCAACACCCGGATCCGGTTGACCGAGCTGTCGCTATCGCTCGGCCATGCGGCCACGCTGGATGACATTGCCGATACCGAACTGGACCGTCTGGTGGAGATGGGCTTCGACTGGCTCTGGTTGCTGAGCGTCTGGCAGACGGGGCCTGCCGCGCAGCGTATCTCGCGCAGCAACGCGGCGTGGCGGCATGAGTTCGAGCAAACGCTGCCCGACCTGCGCGAGGAGGATATCGCCGGCTCCGGCTTTGCGATCACGCGTTACGCCGTGCACCGCGACCTCGGCGGCGACGAAGCGCTGGCGCGCCTGCGCACGCGCGCGCGCCAGCGCGGGTTGCGCCTGATGCTTGATTTCGTGCCGAACCACATGGCCCCGGATCACGCGTGGGCCGACGAGCACCCGGACTTTTTCGTCCATGGCAGCGAGGAGGATCTGGCGCGTTCGCCCCGCAACTATTGCCGCGTGGCGACAAAGAACGGACCGCTGCTGCTTGCCTACGGCAGGGATCCATACTTCGACGGGTGGCCCGACACGTTGCAGCTCAACTACGGCAATCCGCAATTGCAGCAAGCGATGATTGGCGAACTGGAGCGCATCGCCGGCCAGTGCGACGGCGTGCGCTGCGACATGGCCATGCTCGTATTGCCCGAGGTGTTCGAGCGCACCTGGGGCATCCGGCCCGACCTGTTCTGGCCGAAGGCGACAGACGCGGTGCGCCGCGAGCATCCCGGCTTCATGTTCATGGCCGAGGTTTACTGGGATATGGAATGGACGCTGCAGCAGCAGGGCTTCGACTACGCCTATGACAAGCGCTTGTACGACCGCTTGCGCGAACGGCGCGCACGCCCGGTGCGCGAGCACCTGTGCGCGGACATGGACTATCAGGACAAGCTGGCGCGTTTTCTGGAGAATCACGACGAGCCGCGCGCGGCATCCACCTTTGCACCCGAAGTCCATGCGGCTGCCGCGGTGCTGACCTTCCTCTCGCCGGGCTTGCGGTTCTTCCACCAGGGACAGTTCGCGGGCCGGCGCACGCGTATCTCGCCGCACCTCGTCCGTGCCCCGGAAGAAGCGGTGGACGGAGCGCTCGCGCAGTTCTATGACCGGCTTCTTGCCGTGTTGCGCCAACCGCTGGTTCGCGATGGAGACTGGTCTTTACTGGAATGCGTTCCGGTCTGGGCCGACAACACCACATCGGACAACTTCATTGCGTTCCGTTGGGTAGGGGCTTCGCACGAGTGGATGTTCGTGGCCGTGAATTACTCGCCGCAGCAAAGCCAATGCTTCATGCGAACTCCCTTCACCGAACTGGGGGAGCGGAGCGTACGGCTCCAGGACCGGCTCAGCCCGGCCGTCTATGATCGACCGGGCGATGACCTGCGCGCCCGTGGTCTGTTCCTGGACATGCCGCCCTGGGGCTATCATGTTTTTGACGTGCAAGGGATTGATTGACAGGGACAGTTTTCCGCGCTGGGACGGCAGCAGTTAGTTTCGGAGGACGCTTCGTTCCGCAGGCTCATTTCTTCGACGCGGGCTCGACCGAGACAGCCACCGCTTCGGTATAGACCGCCTGAACCTGATCTCCCTTCTTGATGTTTTTCAACTGGTCTGGATCCTGAACGTTCAGGTCGACCGTATTACCTTTTGGTCCGCGCAGCGTCACGAGTTGCTTTTTCATGTCCACTGCGACGACGTTCGCAACGATCGTCACCTCGCGGGCGGCGCTCCCGCCCGGCTTCGCGCCAAGCGGAGCCCGCTCTCCCGACTCGCGCTCGGTCTGTCCGGCAATGCCACCACCACCTTTTTTGAGATCCAGCGACAGCGCCTGCTTGTATTCGGCGACAACCTTGTCGCCTACCTTGAGCTGGTCAAAGTTTCGTACTTCTTCGCCCGCCACGAGATTGGATACCCCTTTCGGTCCCTTCAATGTAATGGTCCTCGTCGCCGGGTCGATGCCCACTACGGTTGTCGTCTCTTTGACAGTCTGGGAAAAAGCGGCCTTGCCAGGTGCAGTCATCGACTGGCCCGTGGTTTCCTGCGCCGGTGCGATCACCGGCTGCGTGAGCAAGGCAAGCGTGGCGAGGGTGGAAAGTATCGTCATCCTCATTTTTTTCTCCTTTGAATGACCGGCCTCAAGCTCTAGCCTTCGCGACAGGTGAGCGCGTCAAGTCCGTACGATGGCCCTGGCACATCGAGACGAGAAGCGATCTCATTGAGGTCGCACCGAATTCCAGGCCATCGGATTGATTTGCCTGGACGTTTAACTATAGGAGCCAGTCAGGCGCTGAGTTAATAAATCGCAAGGTGACAAACACGCGCCCCAGGACATTGATATGACGGTACGCGGCATCGCGATCCCGGAGAAGCGCCGTGCGTAATACTTTTCGCTCGCCTGCCGAGGCCGATTGAACCTTGGTGCGGCAGTTGGCGCGGTGGACGCGCGCGGCGGGCGCCATGATGGCGTGGCCCTCACGGCGTCGAGAAACCCTGAATCCACAGCCCGTCGGCGCATCAACTTTCAGTTCGCGCCATGCAAAGGAGGAAGCCTTGAATGGCTCCCCAGCGGGAAGTCCCGCGTAGCCAATCAACTGGCGCACGATCAGTAATTGCGATGTTCTAGACTCAAGATATCGACGGCCGGGCACGGAATGGCTGACGGGCGCGCAGTGGCCGTCGTGGCAGGCTGGCGGCGCCCACCGTGGCTCGGCCTTGCCGATATGCGCACGGAGGTTTCGTCATGAACGCGTCCCGGCTTTTCCATACCGTTGCTGGATTCCTGTTCATGCTGGCCTTTGCCTTACAGGGTGTCCAGGGCGCTGAACCGCAAGCGCCGGCAGGCGCCTCCGCTCCGGCCGCTCCGCCACCAGCACGCCAGTTCAACCTGAAATACGCACCTTGGCGCGGCGACTTCGACGGCATGCTTGAGCGGCGCTCAATCCGTGTGCTCGTACCCTACAGCCGCACGCTTTACTTCAACGACAAGGGCCGGGAGCGTGGCCTGACCGCAGAACTGATGCGCGACTTCGAACGCTATCTGAACAAGACCTATGCTGACCGCCTCGGCAAGCGGCCTCTCACGATCATCATGATCCCCACTACGCGCGATCGCCTGCTGCCGGACCTGGGGGCCGGCGTTGGCGATATCGCCGCCGGGAACCTGACTGTCACTCAGGAGCGGTTAATGCAGGCCGACTTTGTGGCGCCAGCGGATCGCAAGCCTGTGCGCGAGCTGGTCGTCACTGGCCCGAAGTCGCCCGCGCTTGCCACGCTGGACGACCTGGCCGGCAAGACCGTGCATGTTCGGCGCGCCTCCAGCTACTACGAGAGCCTCACGGCGCTGGACAAGCGCTTGCGCGCAGCCGGCAAGCCGCCAATCAAGCTCACGCTGTTGCCTGACGCGCTCGAGGACGAGGACATTCTCGAGATGCTCAATGCCGGCCTGCTGCAGATTGTGGTGGTCGATGACTGGAAGGCCGCGATGTGGGCGCAGATATTGCCGGCAGTGAACGTGCACGACAACCTGGCGGTACGTTCCGAAGGGGTGATCGGCTGGGCCATCCGCAAGAACAGCCCGCAACTGAAGCAGGCTGCCAACGATTTCTATGTTAACTATGCGAAAAAGCAGGGCGTCATCGACTATCGGCTCAAGCAGGCATTGAAGCGGGTCAAGCAGATTACCAATAGCACGGAAGCCGACGAGCTGAAGCGCTTCGAGCAGACGCTGGCGCTGTTCGACAAGTACGGCAAGCAGTATGGCTTCGATCCGCTGATGCTGGCTGCACAGGGCTACCAGGAATCGCAACTTGACCAGAACGCGAAAAGCCGCGTCGGTGCCATCGGCATCATGCAAATCATGCCGGCGACCGGCAAGGGCCTGAACGTGGGCAACATCGCGGTGGCGGAGTCGAACATCCACGCCGGCGCGAAGTACATGGACCAGTTGATGACGCGCTACTTTCCCGACGCGCACTTCAGCGGGAACAACCGCGCGCTGTTTGCCTTCGCCAGCTACAACGCCGGTCCCGCCAATATCGCCAAGATGCGCAGGGAGGCCGTGCAGCGGGGGCTGGACCCCGACCAGTGGCTCAACAATGTGGAGATCGTGGTCGCCGAAAAGATCGGCATCGAGACGACCACGTACGTGCGGAACATCTTCAAATACTACGCTGCCTACCGGCTCATCCGGGACGCGCAGGCAGAGCGGGACAAGGCCATCGAGAAGGTGCGCCAGTAACGTAGGTTTTGAACAGAAGGGGGGAGTCAAGGTGAACGCAAAGAAGTCGCGGGGAAAAGCGGAGACGGCCGTCGCCGAGGTAGAGGAGGACGCCCCGGTATTACGCACACGCGCTGAGCGCCTCGCCGCCGGTCGGGCATTGCGCGATAGTGTTTCGCGCGCCAGCCACGCGGACTGGACACCGCCAGCCCATGGCCGGGACCCCGTAGAGATTCTCGACGCATCGAGCCAGGACCGACTGCCGGAACTGGTACCAATCCGCTACGGCCGCATGCTCCGTAGCTCTTTCACGTTCCTGCGCGGCTCCGCCGCACTCATGGCGCACGATCTCGCCACCACCCCAAGCACAGGAATTCGGGTGCAAGCCTGCGGGGACTGTCACCTGCTGAATTTTGGTTTGTTTGCCACGCCGGAGCGCAATCTAGTCTTTGATCTGAATGACTTTGACGAAACCCTGCCCGCCCCCTGGGAATGGGATCTCAAACGGCTGGCAGCCAGTTTTGCGGTCGCAGCACGCGATAACAAGTTGTCCGATGCGGATGCCCGAAAAGCCGCCCTGGAGTGCGTGCGTGCGTATCGGGAGCGTCTCCGGGAGTATTCCCGGCTGGACCCTCTGGAAGTCTGGTACGCGCGCCTGGACGCGGAGACCCTCATTGCGATGGCGCCCGATGAAAAGGCCAAGAAGTTCCGGGAGCAAATCGCAGCGAAAGCCCGCCAGCGTGTCATCGAACACCTCTTTCCCAAGATTGCCGAAGAAGCGGGCGGGCGACTCCGCCTGGTCGACCAACCACCCCTTGTCTACCACGTCACTGACGCTGACATCGAGGAAGGGTTTCGTGAGGGGCTGATCGACTACCGGCAGACGCTTTCCGACGAGCGGCGCGTCCTGCTGGATCGCTACCGCCTGGAAGACTTCGCCCTGAAAGTGGTGGGTATTGGCAGTGTGGGAACGCGCTGCTTCATGGGACTGTTTTCCGACGAAGAAGGGCATCCCCTGCTCCTCCAGATCAAGGAAGCCTGCCGGTCTGTTCTCGAGCCCTATGTGGGCAAGAGCCGCTATGACCTGCAGGGGCAGCGCGTCGTCATGGGGCAACGGCTGATGCAGTCCTCCAGCGACATCTTTCTGGGATGGGCGCGGGGGCGACAAGGCAATGACTATTTTTTGCGCCAGTTGCGCGACATGAAGATGTCTTTTCCGGTCGAAGGCATGGCTCCCGTGCAGTTTAACCGCTATGCCGAGGTCTGCGGCTGGACGCTCGCTCGTGCCCACGCCAAGTCCGGGGATGCCACGACCATCAGTGGCTATCTCGGCAAGGGCGACACGTTTGACCAGGCAATTGGCGCGTTCGCCCTTGCCTACGCGGATCAGACGGAGCATGACCACGCGGCCTTGGTGAGGGCGGTACGCACAGGACGGGTCGAGGCTCTCATTGAGGAGGAGTAGAGACCAGAACGCAAGCCGCCATGAAAGCCACACCAAAAGAAGATCCTCTGACCTCCAAGCATGGCTCCCTGACTCTTGCTTCAATGAGGCTATTGCTGTGCATGGGGGCGGCGGCGCTGTTCACCGGTTGCGGATCTCTCGGCCCCAGGACCATACCCATGGATCGTTTCGATTACAGCACGGCGGTCGCCGATTCGTGGAAGCAGCAAATGCTCTTGAACATTGTCAAGCTGCGCTGCATGGATTTGCCGGTCTTCGTGGAAGTGGCGTCCGTCGTCAGCGGCTACTCGCTGCAAACCGGCGTGACCATCGGCGGCACGCTTTCGTCGGAGCGGGCGGTCCAGGGCAACTTCTTCTCGTCGGGGGTACAGGGCATCTACACTGACCGGCCCACTATCACCTACACGCCGGCGACCGGGGAGAAGTTCTTGCGTGGACTGATCACGCCAATTGACCCAAAGAACATTTTCTTCATGCTTCAGGGAGGGTATGCGGCGGATTTTGTCCTGGGTCTGACGGTCGAGTCGCTCAATGGCGTCCGTAATCGCTCGATAGCTGGCGGCGCGCTGCGGGAGGCGGACCCTGAGTTCCGGCGCGCGCTCGCGTTGATGCGCGAAGTGCAGGCCGCAGGCGCGGTCGGGATGCGGGTGGAGGAGGACAAGAACAAAGGTTCGACCGCTGTGCTGTTCTTCCGGCATGACGACGTGCCGCCTGACATCGCGGAGAAGACGGCTGAGATCCGGCGGTTGCTCAAGCTCCCTGCCGACGCGCAAAGGCTCACGCTCACTTATTCCCCGGCGCGCGGAGCGGCCAACGAACTGTCAGTGAACAGCCGCTCGATGCTACAAGTCATGATCGCCTTTTCGAGTTACCTGGACGTACCGGAAGCGCACTTGAAGGAACACAGCGCGCTGCCCGCGTTCGAGCACGCGTCCACGGAGAGCCGGGAGGATAGAGTTCGGATTCACAGCGGCAAGGACAGGCCGCCGGACACGTTTGCCGCCGTGCACTACCGCGACTATTGGTTTTGGGTCAACCACGGCGACTTGCAAACAAAACGCGCCCTCACGGCGGTCATGTTTTTCTTCACGCTGGTGGAAACTGGCGGCAACGAGAGGCTGCCCTTAATCACAATCCCGGCACAATAGGGTGGCGAACCGATGTCGGCGATGATCGAAGCGTTGGGGCGCTGTCATGTTCCTCAGCCGCGGCGCTGACCCAGCTTTTCCTTTCTATTCCGCCCAAGAAAAAAGGAACGGCCGCCCGGGGAGATCCCGCTCGCGGCCGCAAAACGAGCAGAACGCTCGGTGTCGACCCGATAACTGGGGCGCCTGGTCAGAACTTGTGGCGAATGCCGACGGCCGCACCGAACATGTTGCTCTGGCCGTTGGCCAGGGCGTAGCTGTTGCCCAGCGACAAGCTGTTGGCGTAGACCGTTGCCAGTGACTCGAGCATCAGGCCGGCGTTCTTGGCATAGGCGGTGGTCAAGTAAACGTCGGTGCGCTTGGAGAACGCATAGTTCGCCACAAAGGCGATCTGCCAGGGATTGGCGACGTTGGTATTGCCGAACAGGCTCTTGACGTCGTCGTAGTTGTATTCCAGCGTCAGGCCGATGGCCGGCGTGACCTGGTAGTTGGCGCCGATCCAGTAGAAGTCATCGCGCTGGATCACGACATCCGCCGCGTTCTTGTTCTGGCCCCAACGGTAGCCGCCCATGATCTTGGCAGGCCCAAAGGTGTAGCTCGCGCCCACCACGGCCTTCTTGTTGGTGCCATTGCTGGTACCGATGGTCGGGTTCCACTGGTCGTAGCCAACGGTCACTCCAAACGGCCCGCTCTGGTACGCCACCGCGGCGCCATAGGCCGTGTCGCGGCGGAACTGGCCGGGGACTTCACCGTTGCCACCGATCGGCGTGGCCACGCCCACGGTCGCGGGCAGGGCGAGACCGGTGCCGAACGACCAGTGCGCCAGCGCCGTGACCGGGCCGAACTTGCCGGTGTACTTGACCGTGTTGTCCTCACGGAAGTTCGGGCCGGACTGCAGCACCACCGGTTCGTATTGCGTGGCATAGGCGGTCGGCGAGAAATTGGCCAGCGCCTCGAACATCGACGTGTACTGGCGGCCGAGGCTGATGTGCCCGATGCCGGCTTTCTGCACGCCCACGAACGCCTGGCGTCCGAACAGGCGCCCGCTTTGCTGCGAGGTGCCGGTGTCAAGGTTGAAACCGCTTTCCAGTACGAACAGCGCCTGCAGTCCCCCGCCGAGATCCTCGCTGCCGCGCAGGCCCCAGCGCGAGCCGGAGACCCCGCCGGAGTTCATGCGGTAGACGTCGTTGGCCGGGCCGCGGTTGAACTGGTTGGCGGCGGTCGGTACCGCGCCGAGGTGGTTGACGTACTCCACGTTGATGTCCGCCACGCCGTAGAGCGTAACGTTCGTCTGCGCGAAGGCGCCTCCCGAACAGGCGAGCAGTGCGGCCGCGGCCATGCTCCTGAGCTTCATTGGTATTTCTCCTCTTTTTCCTTTGGTTTGCGTGCGGATGAATCCGTCTTGATGAGTACTTCGGGTACTGCAATGTCTCCTGCGGCGTTGCGCTGCGCGAGGCCCGCACCGGGCCTCGCATGGGTGGCTCAGCCCTCGGTAGCGGCTTGGCTCAGCGCTTTGCGCTCGGCGTGACCTTGCCACAGCAGCAAGATGCCACCAGACAGAATTAGCGCCGCATTACCCAGCGCCAGATGCAGGAGCGAGCCCCACAGCAGCGGCGCAATCAGGCCCGAACCCAGCGCCATGAGGGCGAACTGGATGAACATTTGGGTGGAGGCAGCCAAGCCGGCGTTGTTGCGCATGGGCTGGAGCGCATGGCCCAGGAGCAGCGGCATGGACAAGCCAACGGCATACGAGCACAGCGCGAGGGGCAGCAAATGGGCCAGGCCCGGCGGGGCGGCCCATGCCAGCCCCAGGTTCAACAGGATGGCTAGCATGAAGAACCCATAGCTGATACGCATCGTGCCCTCCAGGCGAAAGCGTTGCAGCCATCGTGGCAAGGTCGCAAAGCCCAGACTCATTGCCACCATGGCCGGCCCAAAGACCAGGTACATCTCTGTCACCGAACGGCCAAGCAGCGTCACCAGAAATTGCGCAGCCCCTGCCGCATAGATGAACAGGGCAACCCAGTTCAGCCCATGGGCAAGCGACATGCGCACAAACTGCGCCGAGCCGATCACGGAGCGGTAGCCGTGCAGGATGTTTCGGGCATTCAAGGGCTGACGGCGCGCTGGCGGCAACGGCTCTGGCAATTTGCGCGCATACACGGTCAGCATCAGCCCGCCGACGACGCTGAGAAAACCGAACACCGCGCGCCATCCCCAGAATACGGTGAGCCAACTCGCCAATACCGGCAGGACGATAGGGCCCGCGGTCTGGATCAAGCTGGTGCGGGCGATCATCTTTTGTGCGGCTTCGCCGCTGTACAGGTCGCGGATGATGGCGCGCCCCAGGATCATCCCCGAGCCCGCCGCCAATCCCTGCGCCATGCGCAGCGCCCACAAATGTTCCGTGCGGGTAACCAGCAAGCACGCGAGGGAAGTCAGGGTGAGCACGCCAAGCGAACCGAGCAGCACCACCCGGCGGCCCAACGCATCGGCCAGCACCCCGTGCCAAAGGGCCATGAAGGCACTGGCCAAATAGAACAGGGACAACACCTGCTGCGCTTCCGATGCGGACGCACGCAGATCCTTCTGCAAGGCAGGCAGCACGGGAATCAGCATGTCACCCCACAGGGGCATGAGCAGCCCCATGATCCCCAGCAACGGCAGCATGTGGGCCGCCTTGATGGGGGGAGCCGGCGCGGGGGTGTCGTGGGGCGTCGTGGTGGCGATAGTCATGGCGTCGTTCGGTGAAGGTGACGTGGGAACCGGCTACCAATCAACGCGTAGCGGGCCATCTCCGGGCAGCCGATCGCGACATCGAAATGCATGCCGTACGCGCGGCAGATCACGTGGCTCACTCAGGTTTGAAGTTGATCGACTTCAGCACTGCGCCGATGCGCTCGTATTCGGCACCCAGCGACTTCGCCATCTCATCCGGTGTGCGCGCCTGGCCCGGGTCCATGCCCAGCTCATTCAGGTGCTGGCGCATCGCCGGCCGCGCCATGACCTTCAGCGCGGCTTCGCGCAGCCGGGCCTGCGCCGCCGCCGGCACGTTGGGCGTGAGCCACAGGCCGATCCACGCCACCGCCTCAAGCTGCGGGTAGCCCAACTCCTTGAACGTTGGCACATTGGGCAGCAGCGGCGAACGCTGGGGCAGGCTGACGGCGTAGGGCACGACCTTGCCGGCCTTGATCATCGGAAGCGAGGTTGGAATCCCGTCGAACATCAACTGCACATGCCCGCCCACCAGGTCGACCAGCCCCGGTGCTGAGCCCTTGTACCCGACGTGCGTCATGTCGATGCCGGCGGCCTTGATCAACTGCAGCCCCATCACGTGCGACATGCTTCCGGCGCTGTAAGAGGCGTAGCTCACCTTGCCCGGGTTGGCTTTCACATAGGAGATCACGTCGGCGAGGTTCTTTGCCGGCACCGACGGATGACCCACCATCACGAGGCCGGCGCGTGCCAGTTCTGCAATCGGCTTGATCTCCTTGGCCATGTCGAAGCGCAGCTTCACCACGTGGGGGATCTCGCTGACCATCGCGTTCGGCGCGACGAGCACCGTGTTGCCATCGTGCGGCGCTTGCATCAGGTCATTGACCGCCAGTGCACCGCCGGCGCCAGGCTTCGGATCGACGACCACGGTCCGGTTCAGCTCCTTCTGCAAGCCCTCCGCCAGCATGCGAGCTACGATGTCACTGGTGCCTCCGGGTGGCACCGCCACGACAACCCGCAGCGGCTTGTCGGATGAGGTCTGCGCGAACGCGGCAGGCGCGGCCAGCAGGGCGAGAGCGGCGGCGAGGGCGGTCCCGAGGCTACGTCGGTTAAATAGGGAAGTCATGTTTGTCTCCAGTTCTTTTCAGTTGTGTATTCAGGCTCGGCCACTCTGCAAGTGAAGGTCTCAATTCGCGGATCAGGCAATTCGACCCATTCGTATCCGCGAACCGACGTCCGCGCGTCTCAGAGACCCGGCAGCTTGTAGTCGCGCAACTGCTCGCGCAAACGGGCCTTCAGGATCTTGCCGGTGGCGCCGATCGGAATCGACTCGGCGAACACCACGTCGTCCGGGATCTGCCACTTGGCCGTCTTGCCCTCGTAGAAGGCCAGCAGCTCCTCGCGCGAGACCTCTGCGCCGGGTTTTTTCACCACCACGACGATCGGGCGCTCGTCCCACTTTGAGTGCGCCACGCCTATGCATGCGGCCATGGCGACCGCCGGGTGCGCGACGGCGATGTTCTCGGCATCGATGGAGCTGATCCATTCGCCGCCGGACTTGATCACGTCCTTGCTGCGGTCGGTGATCTGCAGATAGCCGTCGGCATCGATGGTGGCGACGTCGCCGGTGGGGAACCAGCCGCGCCCCTGCTCGTCGCGCACCAGCGGGTCAGCCTCGCCCTTGAAATACTCCTTGACCACCCACGGCCCCGTGACCAGGAGGTCGCCGGAGGCCTTGCCGTCCCACGGCATTTTCTTGCCCTCGGCATCGACGATCTTCATTTCGACGCCGAAGATGCCACGGCCCTGCTTCATGCGGATGGCCATCTGCTGATCCTGCGATTGCGTGAGGTGCTTGTTCTTCAACGTGCACAGCGTGCCGAGCGGCGACATCTCGGTCATGCCCCAGGCATGCAGCACCTCGACGCCATACTGGTACTGGAAGGCGTTGATCATGGCCGGCGGACAGGCCGAGCCGCCGATGACGGTGCGCTTCAGGGTCGAGAACTTGAGGTCATTGCCCTGCATGTGGGCCAGCATCATCTGCCAGACGGTCGGGACGCCGGCCGCAAAACTCACCTTCTCGGATTCGATCAGCTCGAACACCGATTTGCCGTCGAGCCACGGGCCGGGAAACACCAGCTTGGCCCCGACCAGCGCGGCCGAGTACGGGATGCCCCAGGCGTTGACGTGGAACATCGGCACCACCGGCAGCACCGAATCGCGGGCGGACATGGCCATCACGTCCGGCATGGCGGACGCATAGGTATGCAGCATGGTGGAGCGGTGGCTGTAGAGCGCGCCCTTCGGGTTGCCGGTGGTGCCGCTCGTGTAGCACATGCTCGACGCCGAGTTCTCGTCGAAGCTCGGCCAGTCGTAGCTCGAGCTGTGCTCGCCCATCCAGGTCTCGTAGCTCACCAGGTTGGGCACGCCGCTGTCGGCCGGCAGCTTGTCGGCATCGCACAGGGCGATCCATTTCCTGACCGTGGGACACTTGCTTTGCACCGCCTGCACGAGCGGCAGGAAGCTTAGGTCGAAGCACAGGATCTGGTCCTCGGCATGGTTCGCGATCCACGCGATCTGGTCGGGGTGCAGCCTCGGGTTGATGGTGTGCAGCACACGGCCGCTGCTGCTGACGCCGTAGTAGAGCTCGAGGTGGCGATAGCCGTTCCAGGCCAGTGTGGCGACTCGGTCACTGAACAGCAGTTGTTCCTGGTCCAGCGCATTGGCCACCTGGCGCGAACGCGCGGCGACGTCGCGCCAAGTCGTGCGGTGGATGTCGCCTTCCACTCGCCGCGAGACGATCTCGGCGTCCCCATGGTGACGCTCCGCGAACTCGATCAGCGACGAGATCAGCAGCGGTTGGTCTTGCATCAAACCTTGCATTTTTGGCTCCTTGTGGAAGTGAATTCCGAAATCTCCATGGGTCACGAGGCGACCTGGCGCTGCGGAATGCCACGTTGGCCATAAGCCCGGTTCGGCGCCCAGCCTATCCTGGCCAGCGTTTCATCCGCGTTGCGGTAGGTTTCGCCGAGCCTGTAGATCTGCCGTGCCTCCTCGCCGCTGGCGATGTCGCGGTTCAGCTCGCGCGCCATGCGCACCATCGACTCGATCTGCTGGACCGAAGTCATGCGCTCACCCGTCGGGCCGCGCAGCGTGTCCTCGATGCCGACGCGCACATGCATGCCGAGCGCGATCGCCATCGCGTTCAACGGGAACACGCTGCGGCCGAGGCTCTCGATGGTGAGCACTGCGCCGTCGGGCGTGCGACGCACGAACTCCAGCATGTCCGCCGGATGCACACCGGAAGCACCGCCCCCCACCGCCGTGTAGTTGAGGATCAGCGGACCGTTGTACGCACCGCGTCGCACCAGGCGCTCGACTGACTCCAGCGAGGCCAGGCCGGTCAGCATGAAATGCGGCTGGATGCCGTTTGCCACCAGGCGGCGGAGGTGCTCCACATGCCACGACGGGTTGGATGGAACGACCATGTTGCGATAGGCCTCCTGCAGCGCGGGGCCCGCCAGCGAGGTGCCTGCGATGTCTGCCTCAATCAACAGATCCAGTGCGTTGAACTGAGTGGTGTTGACCACCACCGTGACCTGATCGGGCCGCGGGGTGAGCTCGGCCAGCATGTGGCGCGTGTCGTCGCTCAGCCACTTCGCCGCCTCGCCCTCGTTCTCAGGGGCGAAGGAGATCGAGCCGCCGACCTGCAGGATCATCTCCGGCACGGCCTCGCGCAGCCGCGCCAGCAGCTCGTTGAACTTTGACAGCCGCTTGCTGCCCTTGCCGTCCTCTTCGCGCACGTGCACATGCAGCACGGTGGCGCCGGCGTTCCAGCAATCGACCGCCTTCTGGACCTGCTGGTCCATGGTGACCGGGATGTCGTCGGAATCGCCAGGGACCCATTCGGGTCCGTAGGGCGCGACCTGGATCACGAGCTTCTGCTGGTTTTCGGGGAAGAGGGAGTCGTCGAGGAATTGCATGGGTTACCTTTGGGTAATTGAATGGGGTTCAGAACTGGACGCCGGCATCACACCGCGCCGCGGCGCTCGACGCGTCGAGCAGGGTTAAGGGTGGTGGGGCAGGTCGCCCCTCACTGCGAAGGAGCGGAGTTCATAGAGGGGCTGGCCTGGGCCATCGTTCTGTCTCCTTGTGGGCTCGCGACGTCCGGAGTTCGTTGAGGATGTCGGCGCGCCGCACTGAGCTGTGCAACAAAGGCTTCGGCCTGTGGCCAATCGCCGTGGCCCGACGCCGGATTCATATGGCCGACCTGGCCCAGGTCAACGAGGTCGGCATCCCAGTCGAGGGCCAGCCCGGCGACGCGCTCGAAGCTTCCCAAGGGATCATTGCGGCTGGCGCCGACGATGCTGCGAAAGGGGAGCCTGGACCGCGGCACGGGCAGCCAGCCACCAGCGCGCAAGGCTTCGATCGTGGGGTTCCCCTCAGGTAGCGGTGACTCGAGATCGGGCGGCGTCACCAACAACGCGCCCTGCACTGGGCGCTTCGTCTGCAGCGCCCAGTGCGCGACCATGATGCAGCCGGCGCTGTGCGCGACGATCACCAGCGGCCCTTCGACGGCCTGCGCCTCGTGCTCGATGGCCGCGACACGGGCGGCGCAGTCCAGGCCATCGCGCCCCATCGGCGCGACGCTGCGAACACGCGGCAGGCGTGCCGCCAACAGCGTCTGCCAGTGCTGTGGCACGGCGTCGCGCAAGCCCGGCACCATGAGTACGGTTGCCTCAGTCATGGGTTGTCCTCTATCAATGGAGGGTCAAAACGTGGCCTCGCCGATGATTTCCGTGCGGCGAGGTCGTCTTGAAGTTCTGTGTGGCGACGATTTCGTCAGACCGGGCGGTCGCCCTTGATGCCGGCGCGCAGCATGCGCCGGGGCTGCGCGCCGTAGTCGAAGTTCGCGTAGTGCTGGGTCGAGCGGTTATCCCAGACGGCGACGGTGTTCGGACGCCAACGCAGGCGCACCTGGAATTCGGGAATCGTGGCCCGCGAGGCCAGGTAGCTCAGCATATGGTTGCGGTCGTGCATGTCCTGGCCGTACTGCACCCGTTTGGCGACGTGCCAGTTCGTGAAACTGGTGACATAGCCCATGCACACGTACAGGATCTTCTCGCCGGTCTCGGGGTGGATACGCACGACGGGATGCTCGGGGGGCGGATTCTTCGCCGCGGTCTCATGGCGCTTCTCGATCGGCATGCCACCGCAGAACGCGACCTCGATGCTGCTCCTGGCATACAGTCCCTCGATTTGCTGCTTCACGTGCTCCGGCAGCGTCTCGTAGGCGAGCGCCATGTTGGCCCACAGCGTGTCGCCGCCGACTTCCGGGCAGGTCACGCAGCGCAACACCGCGCCCATCAGCGGCTCGGGCTGGTTCATGGTGTCCGAATGCCAGTTGTTCTCGAAGCTTCTCAGGTTGTCGGAGTCGGGGATTCCACTTCTTGCGACTGCATCGATCGGCAGGATCTTCGGCGCCTCCGGCAGGCCGGGGTAGAGTCTGTGGACGTCGAGTTCGCCGAAGCACTCGGCAAAGGTCTGCTGTTCCAGCGGCGTGATGTCCTGATCCCGGAAGAACAGCACCTTATGCTTGAGCCAGAGCGCCTTGATCTCCGCGAACAGTTCGGCGTCCTGGCTGGCATCGACCAGGCTGACGTTGCTGATCTCGGCCCCGAGGGCCGGCGACACGCGCTCGACCTTCAGGGAGTTCTTGAGCACCGACGGCCGGACGATGGCCGGGGCGGCAGGCGCGGGGCGGGTTACGTTTGCTTCTGTCATCAATGTCTCCTGGTTATGTCTATGGGTCATTGAACGGGGTGCACGGGGTTACATGGCTACGCCGGTCCTGGCGTGCTGGGTGGGAGACGCAAGGCCTTCTGACGGGGTGGAGGACGGGACGTCGGCATCGCGCCGCTCCGCGGTGCCCAGCTCGTCGAGCAGGATCGGCGCGGACAGGCTCATGGTGTGGATGCCCAGCACGCTGACGAGCTGCAGCACCGCGGTGATTTCTTCCTTGGTCGCGCCCAGATCGAGTGCCTTGCGGATGTGACGGCGCACGCCCGGCCCATACATGTGGGTGCACGACGCGTCGACCGCGATGCAGATGAATTCGATCGTCTTCGCGTCGAGCACGCCCGAGGCCACGGGCGTCATGACCATCGCCATGAATTTCTCGGTCCACGCCGGATCGAGCTCCGCGAACGGGTCCCAGTTGGGATTCCATCCGCCGCCGACGCGCAAGGCATCGCAAATCGGTGTTGGTGACGATGGTGCGTTGCTGTGGTCCATCAAGTTTGTCTCCTGGGTTGCCTCAAGTTGCTCCGCGTCTTCAGCGGATTCGAGAGGTCCATTGTTTCGAGTCAAGGGTTTTGCCGATTGACCATCTGTGACATATCTTTAACCTACCGTGACACCCCAGTGAAACCCCGTGTCGAATCGCGTTTCCTGGGTTGTCGCTGCAAGTTGCTCTGCGTCTTCGGCGGATTCGACAGGTCCATTATTTGGAGTCCTGGGACATGCGGATTGACCATCTGTGACAGATTTTTAACCTGCCGTGACACCCCGGTGAAAACCCCATGTCGAATCTGGTTCGCAGCGCCAGCCTGACCAACTACGCCGAGGTGGCGCGTGCGGCGGGGCTCGATCCGTTGGCCTTGCTGGCCGAGGTGGGATTGAGTCCGGCCTGCCTGGACGATCCCGACCTGCGGATTCCGAGCGATGCCGTCAGGGACTTGCTCGAGGCCTCGGCGATCGCCAGCGGGATAGACAACTTCGGCTTGCGCATGGCCGAGACACGGCGTCTGTCGAACTTCGGGGCGGTGGGACTGGTAATGCGCGAGGAACCCACCGTGCGGCGCGCCGTGTGGTCGCTGATGCGTTATAGCCATCTAATCAACGAGTCGCTGTTCCTGAAGCTCGAGGAAGCCGGCGGCATTGCGGTGATCCGCGATGAGTTGCTCGTTGGCAAAGGCGGCTCATCGCGGCAGGCGATGGAGCTGATCGTCGGCGTCCTGTTCCGTAACCTGAAGTTCTTTCTCGGCCCCGCGTGGAGTCCGTTGCGGGTATGCTTCGCGCACCCACCGCCGTCCGATCCGAGCCTGCACTTTCGCATCTTCGGCTACGCCGTCGAATTCGGGCAGGACTTCAACGGGCTCGTCTGCACCACCAGTGACCTGGACGCACGGAACCCGATGGCTGACCCGGTGATGGCGCGATATGCCCGGCAAATGCTCGAGAGCACAGCGGGCTCGGACCGCACGAACGCGGTCGATAGCGTGCGCCACATCGTGCTCGTGCTGCTGCCTTCGGGCCAGTGCTCGATCGACCAGGTGGCAAAGCAACTCGGCGTCGACCGGCAGACCGTGCATCGGCGCCTCGTACGCGAGGGCACGACATTTTCCGAGGTGATGAACACCATCCGGCGCGAACTCGCGGAGCACTACCTGGAAGACGGCAAGCGGCCGCTGTCGCAGGTTGCCGAGCTGCTGGGCTTTTCTGCGCTGAGCGCCTTCTCGCGCTGGTACAAGCAGCAGTTCGGCGAGGTCGCCGCGCGGCGACGCCGCGCGGGGATCGGGGCTGATCGGTCGGCTTGACGGCTGGATCGCAAGACGTTCAAGTGGCCGTACACGATACGAAAGCTTCCTGTTCGGTCGACGCCGTCCCACATCCGACTGACAGCGCCGTCAGGCGACGTTTGGGAGTGGAACGCAGAAAACTCGGATGACCTCGTGACAGGGCCTGCTGTGGATTTTTGCCAGGTGGTGACGCAGGTTCGCGCGGTGGCCGACACGTCGTTGCAGGTACGCGGTGCCACGACAACGCAGTGGATGCAGGTGGCGCAGTGTTTTGCCGGTGCACCCTCCGATCCGCCACTGCGGGGAACGCGTCGACGAGGGGTCTAACGGGCCACGGGTTGAAATGCATTTGCGGACGGCGGCGACATCGGTCATGGAGATGGCTGCAAGGGACACGTACGTCGATGAGTCATCTTGCCAAATTGCCGACCGCGGCAAGGACGTGATCAAGTCCGGCGGCGAGTGGATCAGCTCCATCGAGATCGAGAACATCGCCGTGGCGCACCCAGCCATCGCCAGGGCCGCGTGCATTGGCATGGCGCACCCCAAATGGGACGAACGGCCGATCGTGGTGGTGGCAAAGAAGCCCGACGCCGAGGTCACCCGCAAGGAACTGCTGAGGTTCTACGAGGGCAGACATCAAACAATCCTTAACAACATCCGCCAACCGAGAGCAGGGCACGGATCGGCGCTTCCCGACCCTTCAGGGCCAGTTCTCGCCGAGTGGCCGAGAAGCTGCCGGTGGCCTGGCTGCGAGCGAACCTCCCCTTTGCGGCCCTTAGCTGCCCTTCGGCAAGTCGGAAAGCTGCCATTCACGTGGAAATCAGGCTGCAATTCGTGTCTCGGGAGAGCGTGCCAGAATGCATGCTCTTGTAGCATGGATTGTTATTCGACTTCTTCGAACGCTCCTGTGCGCACCTCGCCGTTGCGCATGTAGCGGGTAATCAGCACGCCGCCAGGCGTGCTGGTCGAGTGCGCCAGAGTGAAGGCAGACGCTAGTGCGTTGTCGCCGAACAAGCGCTTGCCCCGCCCAAGTATGACGGGGTAAATCAGAAGCCGAAGCTCGTCCACCAAGCCGGCTACGAGCAGTTGGCGCACCATGTCGCCGCTGCCAAACGTCAATAGATTGGCGCCGTCCTGACGTTTGAGCGCGCGTATCGCGTCGGCAAGGTCGTCGCCCTCCAGCGCATGAGTGTTCTGCCAGTCAAGGGTACCGGATCGATGCGTGGCCACGTGCTTAGGTACGCTGTTGAACAGGTCAGCGATGGCGCGGTTGTCTGAATCGGCCGGTACGCGCGGCCAATACGCCGCGAATATGTCGTACGTGCAACGCCCCAGCAGCAACTCGAACGGCTGCGAGAGCAGGTCCTGCAAGTTTTGGCCGGTGGCTTCGTCGGCATAGGGAACTATCCAGCCACCCAGGCGGAATTCGCCGCTGGGATCTTCTCCAGGCCCGCCAGGGGATTGAATGACGCCATCCAGACTGATGAAAGCGGAAACAATGAGCTTGCGCATACTGTTCTCCAAGTCGACGGACCAGATCGGTATGGTCCGGAAGGGGTGCAGTATCTTGTCGGTAGAAAATGACGCTATGCGGACGGGGAAGCTCCGGGCCCTTCAACGCCCAAACCGTCCCACAAAGCTCTGGGCCTCCAGGGCATGCCCCTTGAGCAGCGCCATCAGTTCGTCGCGCGTCATGCCCGCAGGCAGGTTCGGCTCCAGATCCGTCGCAATGACCGTAATGACGTAATGGTGCGGCGTCTCGCCGGTTGGCGCGCAGGGACCGCGGTACGCCGCCTCGCCACGCACGTTCTTGCCGACCGTGATGCCAGGCCCGTCCGCCTTGCCTTCGCCTTCCTTCAGCTGACCGCGATTCGCGGCAATGTTGTAGGCGACCCAATGCGAGACCCCGAGACCGGCGCCGCCGTCCATGTCATACATCAGGATGGCGACGGACTTCGCGCCCGCGGGAAGCTTCGACCACGAGACCTGCGGCGACACGCCCTTGCCACCGCAGGGTTTCTGGTCGCCGCCGATGCCATCATGCGCATACTGCGCAGCGATCGTGGCTCCCTCGGCGTACGAAGTGGACGACACCTGCATGCCGATGGCGTTGGCGTTGCCGATGCACAGGCACATCAACGCCCCGGCTACCGGAGCGGAAACTGCGCTAGCGATTGTCATTCGAACCTCCAGGAAGGGTCGGGTGGGCGACGAACCGGCTCGCCTGCGGGCCTGGCGGCAAGATTGACTGACAGCCCATTCCTATGCCCGACGGCAGGATTGCCGCGCGAAGCCTCCAATAGCAAGGATAGGGCAGTGCCTTGCCATAGGAGTGACGGGTTGCGCTGGTGTGATTTGCTGGCCGCCTCGGCGCATCCGTACGCGCCACAAGTCGACCGCGAGGGCAAGCGCATCCGATGCTGGGATTTCTCCCGGCGGCATTGAAGGAGTGCACCAGTTCCGTGCCTGGCTTGCCGTAACGACGGGTAAGCAACGCGATCCATTCGCTCCCGACCATGCAGGATGAGTCGCCTGCGGCCCAACGGTCCGCGGAAACTGCCGGGCCGGTACCAACACTGCACCAGTACCGCCGCATCGGCGTTAGCGAACTGGCTTGGCTTGGCGGGGCTCGCCGGCCGTCGATTTTCGCGCCCCTTGCCGCGTCCGCATGCCAATGCCGGGTCGTAATGTCATGCAGGGCCTGTAAGCTGCACATTTCGAAAGGCCTGGCCGCAAACTTGCTAGCTCATTGCATAAGGTCGTAAGGCGACAGGCATCCGTTGGGAGGATCTATGCAGCATGCACGCATCACCGCGCACAGGGGGATTCTGGTCGTCGAGCTGTTACCTGACCAGGCGAACGGGGAAGCCACCTCGACCAACAAGCTCCGCAATCTGGCCACGGTCATTCATGACACAGGACGGCACCTGGGTGTTTCAGAGGAAGCCCTGGCGCTGCTGAAGATGGTGAAGCGCGGCCTTGACTGCATCGGCGACTTTGCCTGGTTCAGTAGTGACGACGGGAGAGATCATTTTGCGTGGTTGGGTGGCCCGAAGCGGCTGGTGAATCCCACGGCAGTGGCGGCTGCTCGGAGCTACGCGATTCTTGCGCACCAGGTCATTCCGAACGAGGTGCCAGAGGGCGCCAGGATGGCCATCGAGGCGAACTTCTGAGTGCACAGCAGCACGATGCGCGAGAGCCGGCCGCCGATCGCGACCGGCGCGCCCACCGACTCGGCAGTGGGTGGCGGCCACGAATCGGCCACCATAGCCCAGTGCATCGCTACTGCAGCCGAAGCTGCGACTCGTCCCAGGCTGCCTCAATCGGCCGTGATGTTGTTTGCCTTCACCACGTCGCCCCACATCTTGTAGTGAGTGCGCGTCAGGCTGCCGAGCTGCTCAGCCGTGCCTCCGCCTGGCTCGTCACCGCGGTCGACGATGCCCTTGACGACGGTTGGATCCTTCAGCGCTGAATTCAGGGCGCTGTTGGCTTTTTTGACGATGTCAGGGCTCAGGCCGGGCGGCCCGTACAGGCCAATGAAGGAGATGATGGTGAAGTCCTTGATGCCGCTCTCGGTGGCCGTCGGCACATCCGGGATCATCGCCACGCGCTTTGCTCCGGTGACCATCAGCGGCCGCAGCTGGCCCGACTTGATGAATGGCGCGACCACCGAAGTCGCATCGAACATCGCATCCAGGCGTCCGGCCATCAGGTCGATCATCGCCGGGCTGCTGCCCTTGTAAGGCACATGGTTCATCTTCGGGCCACCCATGCGCTCGCGCAGCAGTTCCATCGTGACATGCGGCAACGCACCGGTGCCACCCGATCCGTAGTCGACAGTCTTGCCGGCCTTGTCCCGCGCCTTGACCTCCTCGACGAACTGCGCGTACGTCTTGATGGGCGAGCTGGCAGGCACGACCAGGACCAGCGGGGACTGCAGCATCACGCCGATCGGCGTCAGCTTCTGCGGGTCGACGATGCCGAGCTTGGTGTAGACGTGCGGCATGATCGTCATCGAGCCGTTGCCCACCAGCAGCTTGTTGCCGTCCGGCGGCGCTCGCATTACCTCTACCGATGCGATGTTGCCGTTCACGCCGGCCTTGTTGTCGATGACCACGGGCTGGCCGAGCGAGCTCTGCAAGCCGTTGAGCAAGGCACGTCCTGCGAAGTCGGTTTGCCCCCCGGGCGGGAATCCGACCAGCAGGGTTACCGGCTTGGTCGGCCAGGTGGTCTGTGCCCAGGCGGCCGGCGCTGTCAACGCGCCAAGACCGAGCGCAGCGATGCCCAGGATTAACGCTGAACGGCGCGAAGTCGCGAGAGAGTTCTTGATGATTTCCATGACAGGTCTCCAGTTATGTTTAGACAGGGCTGCAGTCTCACGGCTCTTCAGGCCACGTTCTCCATCGCTTCCCACAGCCCGTTGATGTAGACCGCACCCAGTGCGCGGTCATAGAGGCCATAACCCGGCTTGCCGGTTTCGCCCCAGATCATGCGGCCGTGGTCGGGGCGAAAATAGCCCTGGAAGCCGACGTCGTGGTACGCCTTGACGATCGCCGCGATGTCCAGCGAACCGCAGCTCGACAAGTGGGCGGTCTCTTCAAAATCGCCTTCCGGGGTGACCTTGACGTTGCGGATGTGGGCGAAGTGGATGCGTCCCATGCCACCGAACTCGCGCACCAGCGCCTCGACGTTGTTCTGCGGGCCGGCGCCGAGCGAGCCTGAGCACAGCGTCAGGCCGTTCGCCGGCGTGTCGACAATCTTGAGTATGCGCGCCAGATCGTCGCGGTTCTTGACGATGCGCGGCAGCCCGAAGATGGGGCGCGGCGGATCGTCCGGATGGATGGCCATCTTGATCCCGCACTCCTGCGCAACCGGAATGACCGCGCGCAGGAAATACTCCAGATGCTCCCAGAGCCTGTCTTCGTCGATCCCGCGGTATTCACTCAGGAGCGCCTGCAACTGGCCGGGCTGGTAGCTGGAATCCCAACCCGGCAGGGCGATGCCCTGGCTCACGTCTATCTGTTCGACCTCCCTGGTGCTGAAGGCAAGGCAGGTCGAGCCGTCATCGAGCTTTTTCGACAGTTCCGTGCGGGTCCAGTCGAACACCGGCATGAAGTTGTAGCAGATGACTTCGATGCCGGCGGCGGCCAGGTTCCGGATGTTCTGCTGGTAATTGGCGATCAATCGCTCGCGTGTTGGCTTGCCGAGCTTGATGTCTTCATGGACCGGGACCGATTCGACCACCTTGAACTGCAAGCCTGCCGCCTCGATGGTGGACTTGAGCGCCAGGATCTTGTCCAGCGGCCATACCTCGCCGACGGGTTCGTCGTAGATGGCAGACACGATGTGCGTCATGCCGGGGATCTGCCGGATGTACTCGAGACTGATCGGGTCGGACGTTCCGTACCAGCGGAAGGACATCTTCATGGGTGGGGCTTCCTTGGGTCGACTGTGTGGATGAAGGAAGGGCGGGAAAGCGACCCGCCTTGCCATCCGGGGAGGCGATCGGCAAGAGGCCGAGTACCGGAACCACTGGTGAACCAAAATGGTTCACCAATTATGAGCTGGTTGCCCAATTTTGCTCTCGTGGTTTACCATGGGATACATCAGGTCCTGCGCAGCAATGCCACCCGGCCCCCGTGGCACTAGCAACTGCAGCCGCAGCAGGCTTCCAGGCTTCCAGGCTTCCAGGCTTCCGGACGCGGGGTGGTCAACCAGTTATACAAAATGTGTGGCGATCGCCACTCCAACGATGCGAAACACCACAAGTGACCTTGCACCACCTCCGAACATTGAGAATTCAGCTGGTGCCAGCGATCGGTCCTATCTGAGCCTGGCCAGTCAGGTGCATGCACTGATCGCATCAGGTGAGTTTTCTGCGGGCATGAGGCTTCCGTCCGAACGGACCCTGGCCGAGAGATTCAGCGTCAGCCGCACCCTGGTGCGTGAGGCGATCATTGCGCTGGAGGTCCAGGGGGTGGTCGAGGTGCGCGTCGGCTCGGGCATTTACGTCTGCGCGGCCGCGGCTGCGCCCGGTCCTGACCCGTTCGAATTGCCCTGGCGGCCGGGCCCCATCGAAACGCTGCGTGCCCGGGTGTTGATCGAGTCAGAAATAGCCGGCATGGCGGCCAGCGAACGCAAGGACAGCGACCTTGACCGGATGTTCTCGGCGCTGAGTCTCATGCGCGAGCACATGCACGACAAGCAAGCCAATGAGGCAGCAGACCGCCAATTCCACCTTTGCCTTGCGGAATCCACCGGCAACAAGGTCTTGCTGCATATGGTCACTGCGCTGTGGGACAGCGCGCGCAGCGATCCCCTGTGGGACAAGATCGAGGAACACTTCCACACGCCGGAACTGCGGGTCGCGTCGCAAGAGGATCATCAACGGATCTTCGCCGCTGTGATGGCCCGTGACGGCGCGGCGGCGCGTGCAGCCATGCGAATCCACCTGGAGCGGGTGATCAGCGAGTTCACTCAGGCCTGGCGCTGACGCATAGTCCGTGAGACTACGAATAAGCATCGACGGAGTCGCCTGCTTGCAGGTCAGCCCGTGGGGAGGTTCATCCCCCTCGAAGACGCTGTCTGTGCCGGCGTATGAGCCTCACGGACCCTGGGCTCAAAGCGCGGACGAAGTGTGCCAACGCTATGCTTTACGCCCGATCTTCACTAGGAGAATGGGAAAGCATCGTAAGCGCCCGGCGAACCCGTCTTGACAGGGCTATGCAGAGAGGACGGAAGCGGTCCAGCGATGGGGCAGGAGCTCTGCGATGTCGGCAGTCTTCTGGGTTGGCAGTCGCGTAAGTACGTCTTTCAGATAGGCGTACGGATCATGGCCGTTGAGCTTTGCCGATTATGCCGCGCGCTTGACTATGCCGAGCAGTGATCGAGGTAACCCGCAGCCGTCGCGGACGTGCGTCGGCACGAGCGACCGGTGCCCTGGCACCATTCGGCATAGTCTTGTGCCTCACAGCGACTCAAGAAAGGCGAGCAGCCGGTCGGGCGGTCGGAAATGGCTTGGTTTGGTGGGCTGGTAAGGTTTGAGCTTGGCCAGGACCGCCTCCTTGAGGGAGAGATGGGCGTGCAGATAGATCAGCGTTGTTTCGATGGATTCATGGCCGAGCCACAGCGCGATTACAGAGCAATCGACGCCGGCCTGTAGTAGCTCCATGGCGGCGCTATGCCTCAGCACGTGCGGCGATACGCGCTTAGACTTCAGCGATCGACATCGCTCGCTCGCGACGCGCACGTGCTTGGACACGATCGCCTGAACGCTGTCGGCGCTAAGTCGACCGCCATGCACGTTGGGAAACAATACGATACTACCGTGGCGCGCAGATTCCTTGATCCAGGCCTTAAGGGCGTGTTGGGCGTACGATGTCAGCGGCGTACATCGCTCCTTCCGTCCCTTGCCGACGCATCGCACATGGGCCCCATTGCCGAAGTGGATGGCACTCTGGTCGAGGTTGATCAGTTCCGAAAGACGCAAACCGGTCTGAATCGCGAGCAGCAACAACGTATGGTCGCGCCGTCCCAACCATGTCCTTCGGTCCGGCGCGGCAAGAATTGCCTCAATCTCGGGCCGAGTCAAAAACTGTACCTGTGGCTTGTCATGCCGTTTGCTTGGAATTGCGAGGACTCGCTGGGCACAGGCACCATAGGCCGGCTCCTCGAAGGACACGAACCGAAAGAAGGAGCGAATGGCCGTCAAGCGCAGGTTTCGTGTCGCGACGCTGGCACCCCGTGCCGTCTCAAGATCAGTAAGGAATGCGCTGATGAAGTGAGCATCCAGATCATCGATAGCCAGGGTTGACGGCTGCTTGCGAAGCCGTACCTCGGCGAACCTGAACAAGAGCCGAAACGTATCCCTGTAGGAGGCAATAGTGTTGCTGCTGACATCGCGCTGTTGCATGAGCCGTACAGTAAAGTAGCGCTCGATTAGCGAAGCGACGTTGGGGCTCGACTTCATGATTTGGTCTCCCACCGCCTGTCGAGGCGTCGCGCAGCCTCTTCCATCAACTGTGGGCATGCCGAGAGGTACCAATAGGTGTCGCGCACACAGGTGTGGCCGAGGTAAGTGGAGAGAAGCGGGAGCCGCTGCTCAACATCGAGTCCTTCGCGATACCAGCCTAGGAGCGTCTGGATGGCGAATCGATGTCGCAGGTCATGAACCCGAGGACCCGTGTGGTCGCCTGCACGTCGCAGCCCAGTCTCACAGGACAATCGCCAAAAGACACGATGAACATACTGATGCAGTAAGGGGCCGCCGCGCTCGGCCACAAAGAAGTGTGGCCCGCAGCGCGATCCGAGATGCGCATCCCGACGCTGAGCGTAGCTGCGTAGAGCCGCACTGACCGTCGGATGCAATGGAACAATGCGCGATTTACCAAATTTGCTCTGTCTGACCGTCAGCAGGCCCTCATCCAGGTCGACGTCGCTGTTCCGAAGCCCAATCGCTTCAGAAAGACGGATGCCTGTGACCGCAAACAAACCGAATAGATGATGATAGGTCCATCGCCGCAGACCGTCTGCAGGCGGTAGCGCAAGCGCCGCCGCCAATAGCGCGCTAATCTCCGTATCGCTGTAGACGTAGGGTCTGGCGCGCTTTAAGGGTGGCAGAATGCCAGCAGGCGGGATCTCGGTCTCAGGGTTGAAGTTGGCAACATGGCGCGCGAACCCTCGCACGTCGGTCAGCCGCAGTGTCCAGGACGCATGTCGATCTGCTGGCAAGGTTGCCCAGGCTACGGCCAGCTTCGTAGTGATGGTCGTGGCTTTGTGGCTCTCCATGAAAGAGACGAAGTCGGCAAGCCGCCGTGTTTGATGCTGGTACTTGTATCCGAGTCCCTGACGCATGCTCAGATACTGCTTGAGCGCAGATCTCAGGCTAATCATTGCATACCTCCCGGCCAGGGAAGGCCCAGTGTCCGAAGTCCCTCGATATCCACCTTCGCGTAGATGCGCGTCGTGTCGTGGCTTTGGTGTCTTAGTAGTTGGCCGATCGTCGACAAGGTCGCACCGGAGCGCAAAAGCTCGGTAGCGAGGCTGTGGCGGAAGAGGTGTGCCCCTCGATGTGCGCAGCCGCTGACTCCGGCTCGCTCGAGAGCAGTTCTGGCGATCATCGTGATAGCGCTACCTGATGCGAAGCCAACATGTGGCGCTAACGTGCGTAGAAACAGCCGGCGAAAAGGTGTGATCGGACGGTCATCACGTAGATAGGTCGCGATGGCCGCACCGACGTCCGGAGGTAGTGGCATCCTTACCTGCTGCCGCCCCTTCGCTCGAACGAGCACTGTCCCCGACCGCCAGTCGAAATCATCTAAGGTTAGCGTCACAACCTCGTTGGCCCGCAATCCAAGCCTGGCCAGCATCAATAAGATCGCGTAATCGCGCCGCCCCAACGCCGTTGTTCGGTCGCAGCTATCCAGCACCTTCTGAACCTGCTCGAAGGTTATATAGGTTGGTAGGCTGGCAAGCCTCCATCGCTTGATGGACGGCACACAGCCAGCAAGATCGTGCGGGTTCGACCCGCTGTAGTAGAGGTATCGAAGGAAGGACCGCAGCGCGCAGCACATCGCCCTCCCTGTTGCCGGGCTCCAGTCCCAGGCGTGTCGCTCGATGTAACGGATGACGTCTTTCTGCTTGATCTTGCCCAGGTCGCTGACGCCGGTAGGACAGGCCTCGCGCAAGAACCTGTGAATAGCCGGTCGATAGATGATGATGGTCCTCGACGACAGCACGCGTTCCTGTCGCAGATAATCTGCGAACTTCTCGAGTATCGTTTCCTCGGGCAGGCTCGGTGGTGGCGACACCGGTGGAATCAGGTTCGCCTCGCGCAGCACCACGAGCAACCGCTTCAGCGCCGCTCGGTCGCCCAGCAGGATAGCCAGTCGGCGGGCACGATACTTGAGGTACCGATCAAGAATGCGTTCATCCAGACCGGACAGCTTCAAGTGGGCTTTGGGGAGCCAACTCAGCAGCCCGCTGACCATGTTAAGGCATCGCCACGTGCTTTGGCCACCGAGCCCGTCCTTGACGAGACGTGCCGTGTAAAGCTCGATGAGCTCTCCTTGAGGTCCATTCTTTAGGCGCCGGAACAACCGGCTCCTGCTCAAGTACTCTTCTGTAACCATAGTCCTGTCCCTCCGGTGTTGAACGCGGAGGCACAAGACTAACTATGCCGAGCTCATCGTAGAAAACCCGCGATAAATCTGGGGAAAGATGCGCTCGATCGGCATAGTTCTGCGAGCGGCATAATCGGCCAGGCTGAACGGTCACGATCCCTACGCCTATCTCAAAGACGTTCTCACACGACTGCCAACGCAGCCCGCAAGTCGCCTCGAGGAGCTTCTGCCTCATCACTGGCAACTCCCGCAGTCCTGACCGCGGCGCTGTCGTCAAGACGGGATCACCGCCCGCTTACCGTCGTGCGGCTCGCTCAATGGCCGGTTGTGGCCGGCAAAAACGACGTTCATCGGCCGAAGCGAACGTGACATTCATCTTCTTAGTCATTCGCCGGCGTCCAGCGGCACGGCGCCGGCAATGAAGGCTTGTCAGGCTCATTCCGACCTCGATCGAACATTCGAGTCAGACCATCCGGCTACTGCTGCCGCAAGACTTTGAGCATGAATGCTTCAGGACGATCGTGAATAGCTTTAGGCTTGCTTGAGCGTCGTGGACATTTGCCGGTTGGCGGGCACGGTGAACTGAAATACGGCGCCGCGAGGCACGTTCGCGCTCAGCCGTAGCGTTCCCCCGTGCGCTTGCACGATCGAGCGGCAAATGGACAGCCCCATGCCCATTCCGCCGGCCTTCGTCGTACAGAACGGCTCAAACACGCGCTCGATGTTCTCGGGAGCAACGCCCGGCCCCGAATCGCGCACCGTAACAAGGACGGCACTCGGCTCATCCTTGCCGGTGCTGATCGTCAGTTCTCGCGGCCCGTCGTCAATCGCGCTCATCGCTTCAATGGCGTTGAGGATCAGGTTCAGCATCGCCTGTTGGAGTTGCACTCGGTCGCCTCGAACGAGCGGTAAGTCCTCCGCAAGCTCCATCCGCACAGTAACGCTGTTTTTCATGGCCTCGCCGCGCGTCAGGGTAATGACCTCACCAATCGCCTCGTTGATCTGCACCCACTCCTTATCCATCGGGGTGTTTTTGACGAGGCCACGAATGCGGTTCATGATCTCGCTGGCGCGCCTTGCGTCTTTGGTGATACGTTCAAACGCCTGGCGAGCCTCCTCCAGATTCGGCGACCGTGCGGCCAGCCAGCGTAGACCCGCCTCGGCATTGGCGCCGCACGCGCCGATCGGTTGCTTTAATTCATGGCTGATCGAGGCCGTGAGTTGCCCCATGGTCGTAACGCGGTTTGCGTGCGCCAGCGCAGTCTGGATCTCGCGGTAGCGGCGCTCGCTTTCGCGCGCTTCGGCCTCCGCGCGCTTACGCTCGCTCAGATCGAGCACGAGCGCGACACCTTGGTCCCCGCCTTCTTCGAAGCTCGCCGCGCCGATCAACACGGGCACCCGGCTGCCGTCCTTCCGGAAACACTCCTTCTCGAACGGTTGCAAGCGGCCGGTCCGCTTGAGCTCTGGCAGATATTGTTGGAAATCGCGGTCGAGCCATTCCGGCGGGGTCAGGTCTGTCCAGCGGAGGCGACCGGAGACGAGATCCTCACGCTCGTAGCCCACGATGCGGAGGAACGCGTCATTGGCCTCGATGATCCGGCCTCCGAGCTCCCAGATGAAGATCCCGATAATGTCAGCGTCGACCAGGCGCTGGATCTTCGCTTCGCGCTCTTCGAGTTGTTTATTCAGTGTTGTTAACGTTCTCAAGTCAGCCTGCAACAAGTCGCGGCAAAGGAGCAGAAGTCGGAGGAAGAGTTCGCCGTAATCGTTTCTTTTTCTGTCAAGAACGCAAATCGTTCCGAACATCTCGCCATCTGGCCAGCTGATCGGGACACCCAGGTACGAAATCATCCCCAGTTTAATATCGGGGTTCGATTTCCACGCTTCGTCCTGGAAAGCATCAGGGACAAGCAGCGGTTGACGGGTCTTCATCACGGTCTCGCAATAAAGCCCCGTGTTCAAAGGCGCGGTTTCGGCCGGCTCGTAAGGATTTCCTTTGGACTCGCTGGATACGAAGACTTTGATGTTCGGGGGCTCTACTTGCATTATCAAGGCGGAAGGAACGCGCATGATCTCGGCGAGTAGATCGACAATTTCCTGCCACTTCCTGACGGTTTCAGGGGGTACTTGGATAGAATGCGGCATGGTCGCTATTGCGCTGAAGCACGATTGATCTCATCGAATCATATTCTCGCGACGGGTGAAGGCGCCGTTGCGCGTCCCGCAGCTCGGATCGGTAACGGGCGGCTGGTCTACGAGGATGAGTGCCTATCTCGGCTTAAATGGTAGACCTTGTTCGGGCCAATTACGACGTGACCTTGGCTTCCCATTCCAGGGAACCCATGGTTTCAATACTACGGGGCTCGCGGCGCCACCAAACTGTACAACCAGCCGGCCACCCCCGGCGGGAGTACTTAACCGGCACAGTACCTGCCAGCGTCACCTTGGCTATTCCAGGAAGACGTAGTCCGCCCGATACGGCATGCGATTCTCCTGTCCCTCCTGTGTGCATGCCTGAGGGAGGGCCTGTCCGCCTAGCGTATTCAGCCGTTGCACGTAACGCGTCCTCGCAAGCAGGCCAGCTCCGCCCGTGCTCGTTGCCTGCAACAGCAAGAGTGGAATGCTGTCCGGCTCCTGCGCATTGGGCGTCTGCCGCAATACCTTGCCGGTCACCTTGCTGCCATCCGGCGCTTCCCAGGTCGGCCCAGAGTAATGTTTGACGACGAGTTGTCTGGTGTCATCCTTCAGGGTTGCCTCCGGGGCCGAAAAGACCCATAACAACCGGCCGTCGTTCGCGCGCTTGCACTGATAAATCTGTACACCGGATGCGTGCAGCACCGTGATCGTTCCACGCGCGTCGGTGGGCTGGAGTTCGGGCGGAGCCGATATCCTCGGTGTGCTACACGAAACGAGCACGCCTGCCATGCAGAGTACAGGGAGATTCGATTTGCGAAAATGCCGAGAACCTTGCGACATTTGGCCTCCTTACCTGAGCCCATCGGAGGATAGTACTTTCCGAGCCACGTTGCCAGTTGCGTCCGCGCGGGTCGGGGCGTACACCATCGTCGAACGAGTCCCGGCGCCCACATGCAAAAATCCGGCCCATGGGAGACGCCGCCAACCCAAGTTGCGAGTCTCACTGCGAATTAGCGCATTTCTCGTCAAGTAGCCGCATGCAATCCTTCAACGAGGGCTCGCTTGTTGTCGCGGCTGCGTCGGGCATGTTCGCGCATCAATGCTTCAGCGCGGCTACCTTCGTTTGCGCTGATCGCGCGCAAGATGTCTTCGTGGTCGCTCTGCGCTCGCTGAAGGAAAGTCAACTCAAGCGAGGGTTGTACACCGCTGGCACCTAGCGCGCCCGGGCCGGCCATCGGCGTCTTTGCGATGTGATCGAGTGCCGATGCCAAGGCGGGATTTCCAGCACCATCGACCAACGCTCGGTGAAAGCGACTATTCATAGCCGCCCAATGAGCGGTATCGACTGGATTGCCGCTGGCCAAAGCGTCGTCTATCAATGCCCGCCCTTCGGCAACACAGGCGTTGAGGACCTCGATCAGCGCGCGCGAAGCACCGGCTTCCGCGATAGTGCGGGCGGCCATCCCCTCCAATGTCCCGCGGACGTCAATCGCCATCGCGACCTCGTTGAGCGTGACTTGGCGAACGCGAAATCCTCGCTTAGGCAAGCGCTCGAGCAATCCCTCTTTTTCCAGTTCGCCTAATGCAAGGCGCAGTGGAGTGCGGGACACGCCTAGCTCGGATGAAGACTGAAGCTCACGAATCCGTTCACCGGGCGGCAATTCACCCGCCAGGATCTGGCGTCGCAATTCCATCGTCACCCGTTCGATTTGTGATGCCATGCTGCCTCAAATGACAAAAAGTGCTAAATAGCGCACATAAAGTGCGTGGTTGCCACAATTATGACATGCACGAATTGGCCTTGACCTCCACCATAGGCCTCACCATAATTGCATGCATTGCATCGGATAAATATAGATTTTAAGCAGGTGCATACCACTATTTGCATGCAAAGAGGGGCGCCAGTTCCCTCAAAACGGAGACAAACAACATGGGAACAACTCCTGCGCACCAGGAAACATCCTTACCTGGCGGGGCGACTGGCTTCTGCCGCCGCCTTTTCTGCGCCGGCATCCTTGCTGGGCTGGCGTCCGTGGGGGGCGCTCCCTCAGCCTTGTCCGCGGCCGAGGTCTATCCCGCGAAACCTCTCAGACTGATCGTGCCTTTCCCCGCTGGAGGCGGGGCGGACACGCTGGCAAGGCTGGTCATGGCGCAAACGTCGAAGGAATTGGGACAGGCCATCGTCATCGAAAACCTCTCGGGCGCTGGCGGGAACGTGGGTTCGCAGGCAGCCGCGAAAGCAGCGGCGGACGGCTATACCTTGCTCTACGGCACCAACGGCACTTTCGGAATCAACCACTCCCTCTACAAGCACCCTGGCTTTGACCCGCTGCAAGATTTCGTGCCGGTGGCGCAATTGACAAGAATAGGAACGATGGTTGTGGTGCGACCTGGGCTGAAGGTCTCCACGCTGCCTGAGTTACTCAAGCTATTGAAGTCGAACCCCGGCAAGTACACCTTCGCCTCCGCAGGAAACGGGACCACCTCCCATCTCGCCACCGAACTACTGAAGGCATCTGCCGGCCTTTCCATCGTCCATGTTCCCTACCGCGGTGGCGCACCCGCGATCACCGATCTGTTGGGCGGCCAGGTCGACATGATGATCGACGTGATACCGAATTTGATGCCCAACGTGCGGGCGGGCCGCCTGCGCGCGCTTGCGGTGAGTACGGCAAACCGCGTGGCAAGCCTGCCCGACGTGCCGACCATTTCTGAGTCTGGCCTGACGGGATTTGAAGTGAGCGCCTGGGACGGCATCTTTGTCCCCAAACGAACCTCACCAGACGTCATTGCGAGACTGCACGCAGCCATTCGCAAGGCGCTCGGCGACCCTGGACTCCGCCGGCAATTGACAGAGCGAGGTGCCGAGCCGGTATCCAGTTCGCCGACGGAATTCAACCGCTTTGTCAAGCTAGAACTCGACCGCTGGGGCGCGGCTGTCAAGCGCTCAGGCGCAAGCGTCGACTGATATCTCACCCAACCGAAACAGAGGATTCGCCATGCGCAAACAAGACAACGCCACCGTAGCTCTACCGGAGGGACTGCCTCGCTATGAGCGTCCACCGCTCGTCGAGAGCCGCCGTCCACGCTGCCCGCCTTTCGTCGAGATATCCAGCTCGGACCAACTGCTGCCCTATCTCGAGCATGTCGCACGCAGGCCTTACAACCATGGACTGAATGCGTGTTGGGATCTGAAGGAAGGCGAGAGGGTTCTGCTACGCGTCGACAACTGGCACAGCGAACTCACCATCCAGGCTTGCCAGCGAATCCTTGAAAAGTACAAGGTGAAATACGAAATTCAAAGAATTGACCGCGGACCTATTCCGCCCTGGGTGGGTGCTGACGAAGTTGAGTATTACTTATTCCGAACCAAGGAACTGGCGGAATGGATGGATATGTGGGAGGAGGAGGAAAAGAAGCAGCAGTATGACAAGATATTGATGGGCTATGGCGGGCCGGTGCTGGCAGAACGCTACATCAAGATCCAGCGCATGCCGTTCATCACCCCCGAGATTCTGGCGTCACCCGCACACGCCATGCCGATCGAAGTGATCAACGCAATCGACCGCTGGACCTGGGATCGGATCCGTACTGCCAGGCGCGCCCGCATTACGGATCCGGAGGGAACCGATATCGAGTTCACCAACCACGATGAGTACTGGGACTCCAAGCGGGAGTTTTACAATCCGGATCTGACGACCGCTACATGGCGCGGTAACGAGCACTTTGGTAAGACCTACCTTCCCGGTCATATCACAGGGCGCCCATGGATGTTCCACCCGTTCAAGGAGGACGGCTGCGGCACGATTGCCGGAACCACGAACCATATCGCTCCTTGCGACTGGACCCAGCTCATCGTCGAAAATTCAAAGATCACCAAGATCAATGCTGGCGGTGAGTTTGGAGACAAGCTGCGCGACGTGATGGAGCGAACCAAGGATATCCAGTATCCGACGTTCCCTGGAAAGGGAATCATGTACTGGTGGGAAGCTTCCATTGGCACCAATCCACATATTCACCGCCCACGCAAGGACTTTCCTTCGGGTTTTGTGAACTGCCTGTACGAGCGAGTGCGCTCGGGTGTTATCCATATGGGTTTCGGAACCATCATCTCATCGATGGCCGAACGTGAAGCGGCGCGTATGGGGCACCTTGTAGGCCATTGGCATCTGCACCTGTACTTCCCGACTTACACCACCGAGCGTTCCGGCGACAACGAGAACATCATCGAGAATGGTCGCCTGCTGGCCCTGGATGACCCGGAAATCCGCAAGCTCTGTGCCAAGTACGGAGACGCCGATCTCTGGCTGGACGAGAGCTGGAATCCCGCCGTGCCAGGCATCAACGTGAAAGGCGATTACTGGAACCATTACGCCAAAGATCCGCTGCACTGGGTCAAGACCGAGCTTGAAGTCTGCCGCAACTATCACCCCATGTTCATGAGCATGGTCGAGGCCGATGACAAGTACTGCCAGGGCGAAGGGGCTGACTGGTGGAAGGGCGGGTGCTGCAATCATAGCGGCGTGCAGGCAGAGATCTTGCCAGGAAACTGCTGTGAAGCAGCGCCAGCAGCGCCAGCAGCGCCTGCGGCCCAGGCAGACGGTTGCTGCCATGGCAACCACCAAGAGTGCAAATAACCAAGTGCCGGCGAGGACGTGTTCCCCTTCGGTGGCCAGGGGGGGAGCACTCTGTCTTGCCATACTCGCCGCAGGTCTGACCGATGCCGCGGGATGGCGGGCGACCGTCTATATCGCGCAATGCGTCGGAACTCAATCTGATTTTGACCTGAGAGTCCTTCGGCAGTTTGACCAACACGTCCTTGCCTTCCCATGGAGCTCCGCATTGATGCTTGTCCTTTGTGCGACACACCGGACAGGCAACTGGCTTAGATGGCTTGCACGTTTTGTCGTGCGGGCCGGCGCGATGCTGGTTACGATGCCGGTCGCGTGCGGGGGCGCCTGGATGTTAGCGACGCATGTCGGTCGCGACTGGCAAGCGTTTACTTATGCCTTCGCCATGCTTCTCATCGGCAATGCACTCTCGCATACCCAACCGCAAAGCTTGAGGATGGCCAGTTGGAGTTGAGGCCGAACTTCAGTCAGAGTTGCAGATGTTCGATCGCGACGGGAAGCGTTGCCGCCGGCCTTGAACTTTCTCATCCGCTCCTGGCCGGAGAAAAGCACAAGCCCAGGTAGCAGCGCTTCCCGCCGCTGGTCTTCCGTCGATCCAGGAAGTCTTTCACCCGGTCTGGAACATCTGGCCGAAGTCGCAGTTCTCCTGAGCCAGCGCGGCGATGGCCGATACAAGCATGCTCTTCCTCTCACTTTTGCAGATGGCGGCATATGGCGCCGGCGGCAACGCGGGGCTCACCGTAAGAACCTCCAGCGCACCAGCATCGACCATCGGTGCCAGGCACTTCCTGGGCAGGTAGCTGATGCCCATGCCCGAGACCGTGAGGCCGATGATGGCAACCACGCTGTTGCTGAACAGCGTGTTCTCCTGGTTCACGCCGATCGACCGCAGCCAGCGGTTGTAGAGCTGGCCGGTCCCCGAACGGTCATCCTGCGTCAGCAGCCGATGCGCAGCCAATTCGTGCATACGCAGCCGATGGCGACGGCCTACCAGCCCGGGCTTGCACATCCAGGCGTTTTCGACGACCCCTACGCGCGTCGACAGGAAGCGTTGGTCGCTGAACACATCGGGGACGATCATCAGGTCTACCTCGTCGGCCAGCAGCTTGTCGCGAAGCACGACGCTTACGTCGACGTGCGGCTCAATGATCACTCGCGGATAACTGGCCTGGATCGCGCTGACCAGGCGCGGTAGCCAGGTCATCGCCGTAAGTTCGGTGACTCCGATACGGACGTGACGCTCGAGTACCTCCGGGCGCTGGAACTGTTCGACCGCCGCGTCGCGCTGCTCCAGCAGCCGCTTGGCCAGCAGGAACATCTCCTCTCCCTTTTCAGTCAGCCGCGCCGATCGCAACGAGCGATCGAACAAGGGCGTCTCGAACAGTGCCTCCAGCTCCTGCACTCGCTTCGATACGGCCGATTGCGTGGTGTGCATCTTGTTCGCGGCTTGCGCGAAGCCGCCGAGTTGTACCACCCAGTAGACCGCCTCCAGTTGCTTGAACGTCATCACGGCGCTCACCTCCGACTTCCTATGTATCGATTCATGGAATGTGTACAGATTCCAATTTATCGCTTTTTTTGATCGAGATCGAGTACCAGAATGAGTGCATCGATTACGCCCCAGTACCGCTCCAATGCGACTCGGGCTTCCAGCATGGAGACACAGGTATGTTGCTGACTGAAGAAGAATCCGGGATGTTGAACGGGGACAAGGGCCTCGCCGTCAAGAAGGCCATGGAGATCCTGGTGGCCCTCGGCGAGAGCTTTGGTGCCGCAAGGCTCGTTCCGGTCAACAACGTGCATATGGCGGGTTCTTCGGTGCTGGTCGCCGAGGAAGCCGGTACGAGGTTCGTTGAAGATATCCGCAAGCAAGGCGGTACGTTTGTCACCCGGGTCACAACCAATCCTACGGCTGTCGATCCCACGCAGTGGCAGGAGATCGGCATTCCCGAATCGGACAGTGTCCTGCAGACGCGGCTGACCGATGCCTATGCCGGGATGGGCGCCAATACATGCAACACCTGCATTCCTTACCTGGTAGGGAACCTGCCGCGCTTTGGCGAGCATATGGCATGGGGGGAGTCGTCAGCCGTTGTGTTTGCCAACTCCGTTTGCGGCGCCAGGACCAATCGGGAAGGGGGACCCAGTGGGCTTGCCTCGGCCCTTACCGGCCGCACCCCTGAGTATGGATTCCATCTGAAGGAAAACCGTTACGGCAAGTTTCTGGTCAAGGTGGAGACGCCGCTCAATGACATGACCGACTACGGCACGCTCGGTTATTTCGCCGGCAAGATCGCAGGGCAGGATACGCCGGTGTTTACGGGCATTCCTTCGGACCCGACGCTGGAACAGTTCAAAGCACTGAGCGCTGCGCTGGCGGCTTCCGCTTCGGTGAGCATGTTCCATGCGGTCGGCGTGACACCGGAGGCGCCAACGCTGGAAGAGGCATTCGGCGGCCGCGAGCCGGAGAAGGTCCTTGTGTTCGGCGATGCAGAGAAGGCGCAGGCAGAGGCTGCCTTGAACAAGGAGCCATCCGACCATGTGGACTGGATCCTGGTCGGCTGTCCGAATGCTTCCGTGCAGGAGATTCGGGAAGTGGCGGAAGCCTTGCAGGGCAAGAAAGTGCATCCCGATGTCTCACTCTGGGTCACCACGGCAGGCGCCATGTACGCCATGGCCGAGCGGGTTGGCTATATCAAGACGATCGAGGATGCCGGCGGCATCGTGGTGCGGGAGACCTGCCCGTTCCTGGCCCGCAGCCGGGTCATTGCGCCGAAGAAAGGATACAAGACCCTGACCACCAACTCGGCAAAGATGGCATTTTATGCGCCCGGCCAGTTTGGACTCCTCACCCATTATGGGAATCTGGATCGCGTAATGAAGGCCGCAATTGCCGGCGTCTGGAGGTAATCAGCATGACGACCAATCAATTTGTTCTGAAAGGACGCAAGATCGTCACGGGCAAGGCCAGTGGAGAGGCAGTCGTCACCAAGGAGGCGATCAGCTTTAATGGCGGGGTCGACAACATGACCGGCATCGTCACCGAGCCCGGCCATGAGCTGAAGGGCGTCAATATTGCCGGCAAGGTGCTGGTGTTCCTTACGGGGAAAGGCTCCACCGGTGGCTCATACAAGATCTACGACATGGTGTCGCGCGGCACCGCCCCGGTCGCCTTCGTACAGGTGACTCCCGAAGCGATCACCACGATCGGCGCGATTATCGGGAATATCCCGGTCGTCGCCGGACTGGATCAGGATCCCACGCTTGCCATTTCCACCGGGGATTTTATCGAGATGGATGCGGATGCCGGCATCGTTGCGGTGACCACTAAAGAGATGCAGCAGGAAGTCACGTCCCCGGCCTCGGCGGCATAACTCATCCAGCTCGATGGCGCTGATCACACGCATCAGCGCAAATATAACCATTACCGGAGACAACCATGACCCGACGTTTCTTCCACGTCGCTGTCGCCGCCTGCGCGGCGTTTGCGAGTTTCACCGCCCATGCCAGCGACTGGCCCTCGAAAAAACCCATCACGCTGGTCGTGCCGCTTGCCCCCGGCGGCAGCACCGATTCTACCGCGCGCCTGCTCGCCGACAAGCTCGGCAAGGAACTGAAGCAGCAGATCATCGTGGAAAACCGGGCGGGTGCCGGCGGTAACATCGGCGCTGCCTACGTGGCGAAGGCGGCGCCGGATGGCTACACGCTGCTGATGGCGACGAGCACGATCGCCACCAACGTCACGCTCTACAAGAACATGGGCTTCGATCTGCGCAAAGACCTGGTGCCGGTCTCGCAGGTGGCGTTGATCCCGAACGTGCTCACGATCAACAACGCCGTGCCTGCCAGGACGCTGCAGGAGTTCGTCGAATATGTGCGGCAGAAGAAGGGCCCCGTCAGCTACGGTTCCGCCGGCAACGGCACGGCGTCGCACCTGTCCGGGGCGTTGTTCAACAGCCTGGCCCATGCCGAAATGCTCCATGTCCCCTATAAGGGCGGTGCGCCCGCCAATGCCGACCTGATCGGCGGCCAGATCCAGGCGGTGTTCTCGCCCATGGTGGAGGTGCTGCCGTTCATCGACAGCGGCAAGCTGCGCGCGCTCGGCGTCACGACCAAGGGCCGCTCGTCGCGCCTGCCCAACGTGCCCGCAGTCGGCGAGGTGCTGCCGGGATTCGAGGTGACGCTCTGGAACGGCGTGTTCGCGTCCGCGGCGACGCCGCAGGCCGTGGTCGACAAGCTGGCCGGGGCGATCCAGAAGGTGACGCAGGATCCGACCTTCCGCAAGACGCTGGCCGACCAGGGCTCCACGCCGGTGGGCAATACGCCGGCCGAGTTCAAGAAGATCCTCGACCAGGAAATCGACAAGTGGGGCAAGCTCGTCAAGCTCTCGGGCGCGAGCGTCGAATGAAGCGCAGGCGCATGACCATGACCAACGCTCAGTCATTCTTCCTGCGCTGCACACTGGCCGCCGCCGCGGCCGGCACGCTCGCCGCGTGCGCCGGTACACCCGTAGCGCCCAGGCCGACCGCTTACTTCCTCTCCGTGCAGGACGGCCGCGCTGGCCTGGTCGACGGCAAGCCCGTGGTACGCAACGCGGGGGACACCCTGGCCGTCGTCGAGCTTGCCGATGGACGCCTGCGCGTGGCGCAGCAGATCGACATGCCGACCTCGCTGGTGGGGCCGCCCAGCTCCATCGCCATCGCCCCCGGTGGTCGCCTGGCGCTGGTCAGCGCGGCTACGCGACGCGATCCTTCCGATGCGACCAAGGTGGCCACGTTCGACCTCGTGTCGGTGGTGGCGCTGGATCCCAGCGGCGGCACCGCGCCGCGCGTCATCGGCAACGTGCACACCGGCGCTGGCGCATCCGGCATCTCGATCAACCGGGCCGGCACGCTGGCGCTGGTCGCCAATCGCACCGAGGGCTCCGTCTCCGTGCTCGCCATCGACGGGGAGCAGGTGCAGGCCGTCGGCAAGCTGCAGCTCGGCGACAAGTCTGGTCCGGCGCACGTCGCCTTTACACCAGATGGCCGCCGTGCCCTCGTGAGCCGCGATGGCGATAACCGCGTCAGCCTGCTGGCCATCGACGGCCGCTCGGTCACGCTCGACCAGCGCGAGCTGTATGCCGGCTTGCGTCCTTATGGACTCGACGTGTCGCCGGACGGCGCGTGGGCCGCGGTGACCAACCTCGGCGCGGGGCAGGGCGACGCCGACACGATCAGCCTCATCGACCTGCGGGCGCAACCGCCGCGCGTGGTCGACACCGTCACTGTGGGGCAGACGCCGGAAGGCATCTTCTTTTCGCCCGACGGCCGCTCGGTCGGCGTGACCGTCATCGATGGCAGCAACAAGCCGCAGGCTTCTGCCTTCCATGGCACCGCGCGCTATCGCCTGTTCAGCCTCGAAGGCGGCCGTCTGCGGCCGGCCGCGCAGCTCTCTGGCGGGCAATGGCTGCAAGGCCATGCCTTCACGCCGGATGGCAGCGCGGTACTGGTGCAGGACGCCGCCAATCGACAGATACGCCTCTACCGGAAGGTGGGCGGCACGCTGGCCGACAGCGGCGAGCGCGTGCAGCTCGATGGCGCGCCCGCCGCGCTCAAGCTCTGGCGCTGAAGCCACAGCGCCTCGCCGAATTGCATCACCAAATTATTGAGGGATTCATCACATGAAACAGCCATCCTTGCTTGAGCGCCTTGCCGCGCTCGACACCAATACGGTCTCCGTCGCGCTCGATTTCCTGGGGCTGCCCGGCGCCACGCATGGCCTGCTGCCGCTGTGGGACTGCCCGAAGATCGTGGGCCGCGCCAGCACGATCCAGCTCGGGCCCAAGACCGATGCCAGGCCCACGGTGCACCTGATTTCGCCGGTGATTGACGCCGTCAACACCGATGACCGCGTACTCGTGATCGCGGGCGGTGTCGATGGCATCTCGTGCTGGGGCGACATCCTCGCCAATGCGGCATGTGCGAAGAAGATCAGGGGTTCCGTCATCGACGGCTACAGCCGCGACATCGAGGGCAGCGAGTCGATCGACTACCCGGTCTACGGCCGCGGCATCACCATGATCAGCGCGCGCAACCGCGTGATCCAGACCGGCTCGGGCGAGCCGGTGCAGGTCAGGGGCGTGACGGTGCACCAGGACGACTACGTGATCGCCGACCGCTGCGGCGCGGTGTTCGTGCCGGCCGCGCGCATCGAAGAGGTGCTCGACCTTGGCGAACGCATCGCGCGCCGTCAGGACGGCATGGTGGCCGCGGTGCGCACCGGCCGCTCGGTCGCGAAAGTCATGCACGACAAAGAGTTTGAAGCCATCAATCAAGGAGGCACGAAATGAACGCACCCGCCATGCGCGCAGAAGACAAGGAACTGATCGCCCTGTTCGATGGGCTGGACACCCCGGGCGTATCCGATGCCATGGACAAGCTGGGCCTGCCCGGCCAATGCCTGGGCATCGCGCCGCTGGACAACTACAAGGGCACGGTCGTCGGTCCCGCATTCACTGTCAAGTACGTGTCGGCGACCACGCCGGCCGGGTCGGTCGGCGACTTTATCGATGAGGTGGCCGAGGGCGACGTCATCGTGATCGACAACGACGGCCGCACCGACTGCACGGTGTGGGGCGACATCATGACCCAGTACGCCGGCCTGCGCCGGATCGGCGCCACCGTCATCGATGGCGTGTGCCGGGATGTCTCCAAGGCGCTTGGCGATGGTTACCCGCTGTTCACCAAAGGCCGCTTCATGCGCACTGGCAAGGACCGTGTGCAGGTCGAGGCCGTGGGCGTGCCGGTGTCCATCGGCACCGCCCGCGTAGCCGCGCGCGACATCGTGGTGGCGGACGCCAACGGCGTTGTGGTGGTGCCGCGCGAGCGTGCCCGCGAAGTGGCCCATGTGGCGCGCAAGATTGAAGCGGTAGAGGCCGAGATCCGCGCACAGATCGCGCAAGGCAAGACCCTCGGCCAGGCGCGCGAAGCGCTGGGCTACCACACGCTGCAAAGGAAAGCATGATGACCGCATCTCACACATACAGCGACGCCACCCTCGAGCTGGCGCGCAAGCTCGGCTCGTCCACGCTCTACGAGGCCTCGGGGCTGCCCACCAGCGCGGTCGATCCGCTGGTCCGCACCATCTGGCCGGGCGCCTCGGTCGCCGGCCCCGCTTACCCGCTGGAATGCGCGCCGGGCGATAACCTGGCCATTCACGTCGCGATGGAGAAGGCACCGCGCGGCAGCATCCTGGTCGTGTCCACCGGCGGCTTCGTGGCTGGCTATTGGGGCGAAGTGCTGACGGTCGCGGCCGAGGCGGCGGGCATTGCCGCACTGGTGATCGACGGCGGCGTACGCGATATCGCGGCACTTACCGCGCGGCGCTTCCCGGCGTTCGCGCGCGGGATCTCTGTGCGCGGAACAATCAAGGCCAGTGTCCCTTCAGTGGGGCAGCCGCTTAGCTTCACCGGCACGCCGGTATCGGCAGGCGACCTGGTAGTGGCCGACGATGACGGCGTGATTGTCATTCCCGCCGCGCATGTCGAGGCGACGCTGGCTCAGGGGCAGGCGCGCTTCGACAAGGAAGCCCGGATCATGGACGAACTGCGACAAGGACGTACGACCCTTGACCTGTTGGGTTTGTCGCGCTGGAGGGAAGGTACGTGACGGCGTAAGCCCGCATGTCCAAGCGATTCATGCCGCCAAGTACAAGGAGGCCGGAGGCTCCTAAGGCCGATGAATGCTGAACGGCCGCTTTGCCGGAGCTTTCGGCCTTTGGCGTGATTGGGGGCGAACGGCGGAAATTGGCCAAGCAGGCGACGGCGAGATCGATGCAGCCGGCCAGTTCTTCTGGGAGGACATGGTGGAGCAAGTTCCGCTTCCTGGCCAAGGCATTCTCAAGACTTCTTCGACCGTTCGACGCCAGTTCCGGAGGTCAGGATTCTGGATCCACCCGTACGCGGATGCCCGCCGTCGTGCGTCAGGTGGGATCGTGAACAGTCCTGACGATTAAACACAGCGTCTTAAATAATGCAGCATAGTCGTCGTAGTACCTCGTTTGGTCTCTTCCATTGCTGGAAGCAGGCGTCGACTGCCGAGAGAACTTCTACGAGGGTGGCGAAGTACCGGTTATGTAACCCCAGGCGCCGTGTCAGTTTCCATACGCGTTCGATAGGCGCCAGTTGCGGGCTGTATGGTGGCAGGAACAACAACGTCATGTGCCGCCTGTATTTGTGCAGTAACGGTTTGAGCAGGACGGCATGGTGGTACTTTGCGTTGTCCAGGACCACGACGATGCGCTTGCCGCGACGTCGATGGCGGAGTAGTTGGCGAAGAAAGGATGCAAACGTTTCTGCGTTGAAGACAGGGCATACCTGCCAGACGAAGCGACCCGTGCTCAGACTGACGGCGCCAAAACATGCCACCGACTTTCGCGTCGGCGCATGCATCAACACCGGATCGCGGATCTCCGGGGCCACCCACATGCGACAGCGCGATCCGTGTTGCTGGAAATGGCATTCGTCCAGGCTCCATAACTCAATGTCGTCGCGCTTTGACAGTCGCCGCAGTTTTTTTTACCGCCGCAACGCGAACGGGATCAGACTGGGCGACCTGCGGGCGCGGCTTGCGCAGCCGGAAACCCATCTGGCGAAACAGCCTCTGGCACTGCCGCACGCCCAGTTTGATGCCATAGCGCTGACGCAAGTGCTCCGATAGAACGGGCCCATCCCACAGGCCCGCTTCAAATCCGAAGTCGCGTGGTGTCTTGCGCAGATCCGCCTCGATGCGACGCCATTGCGAGTCATTCAACGCACGCGGGCGACCGGGCCGTTCACCTTCCCGCAATCCGTCGAAACCGCCCCGCTCGAAACGTCGGACCCATCGCTGAACTGTCGTGGCCGCTTGACCGAACATCTGCCCCACTTCAGTGCACGAGTAACCGCTGCTGACCAGCAGCACCCCGTGCAGGCGGTGGTCATACCGCGACTCCTCGCTTCGCTCGATCTCCTGTCGAATCGCCAACTGCATTATCTGTGCGTCTGCAATCTCGAGTCTGCGCATGGCTGCCTCTCCATTAGAGTAACCACGCAATCATACATGCTGCAATACTTATGTCGTCATGTTTAGTCAGCTCGGCGCCACCGACCTGACTCGTGACGCACGCTGACCCTTTCATCATTCAGACCTTCGGCGAGGTCGAAAGGTCAATGTCGAAGGCGACATTGAGCGTCTGCATGACATGGACATCCTCAATGGAAAGCTCCCAGGTCAGGAATAGCTGCGTGCAATCCTGGTCGGGCGGGAAGTCGGCCACATCAAAACCGCTGCTGCCGCGTTGAATGACCCCATGAGGCTGGCAGGTATCGAATATCAGAACCGAACCACGGGTCAGGGGGATTCGAAGACCCAACGACGGAAAGTGTACGTCCTGCCCCTTATCCTCGCTCAGGAAGAGATTGCAGAAGGCCGCACCGCCGTACTGCTCTCCGTCATGGTGATACCTCGCGCCGCGGCAAGCCATGAGAGCGACGTCACTGGAGGCAAGTACTCCGGGCAGTCCAAGCGTGCTTGCCCAATCAGACACTGCCTGCACGCAGTGCGAGTAGTCCGGCCAGCGCGCTCGTGCTCGTGCCAGAGGCAACACCTCAACATCCCCGGGTTCCAGGGTCATGCGGGACGATATCTCCCTCGCCCAATCCGCGAGCAGACGCGCCGGTGGCTCTGGCACGTCGACCGTGCCTGACAGCACGATGTCACTTACGCACCGACTGCGGATGGCGTCGCCGCTCCAGAAATAGGAGGTCAGGAGGTTTTGGGGCTGGGGTTGCAGGGGAGGGTAGCCCATTTGTAGCAGTGTAATGCGGCTGCCTTGGTCGCCTTGCCATCACGCCAGCAAACGGCTCTTCTCGACTTCTCAGCCATTCGGTAACTCTTATCCAAACGGCCGAAGTTGGCTCCAGAATGGACAGTCGGTCATGCTCTGCAAGGGGGTGTCGGGCGTGCCGACGATTGTGGAGAGCCTTTCGTCGTTGAGAAGCCGGTCTTTCATGCGGAGCTGTCTGTAGTGGTCAAGTCATTTCGGACAGGCAGATAGGTTCTTTCACTGTCGATTTCGCCTCGTAGGCAGTGGGCGACAGATACCCCAGGGTTGAGTGCAAGCGCACCGGGTTGTAAAAGCCAACGATGTAATGGGTGATGTCGCGCCGGGCCTCGTCGTGGTTGGCATATTGACGCTGCCACACGCGCTCCATTTTCAGGTTCAGGAAGAACCGCTCCATCACCGCGTTATCCCAGCAATTGCCTTTTCGACTCATGCTGCAAACGATCTGATGGCGTGCCAGCAAAGCCTGATACTCTGCGCTCGCGTACTGACTGCCTCTGTCCGAGTGCAGCACCAGTCCCGGCGCTGGCCGACGCTGCTGCAGCGCCATGATCAGTGCCGACATGACCAGATCGGCCGGCATGGTCGGCGCCAGCGACCAGCCCACGACCTTGCGCGAGTACAAGTCCAGCACGACAGCCAGATACAGCCAGCCCTGGGCCGTGCGGACATAGGTGATATCCGATACCCAGGCCCGATTCGGTTCGGCCACGTCAAATCGCCGATCCAGCACGTTCTCTGCCACTGGCAGAGCGTGTTTGCTGTCGGTCGTCGACACGAACTTACGCTTCCAGGTCGCACGCAAGCCCGCTTCGCGCATCAGCGTACGAATCCGGTAGCGGCCAAGGCGCAGCCCTTGTGCCCGCACCGCATGCATGACACGCCGGCTGCCGTAGCTCGCGCCGCTGGCGGTGAACGCCGCTTTGACGTGGATCTGGTCCTGCAGACCCTTTGTGCTCGGCTTGGCGCGGCGGTGCGCATAGTAGCCGGAGCGGCTCACCTGCAATACCCGGCAGGCGTCGCTGACCGATACGGCCTCCTGTTGCAAGTGGGCTACCACGCGGTAGCTCACTTCAGTTCCCGTGCAAAGAAGGCCGACGCTTTTTTTAGCAAGGCATTGTCCTCGCGCAGTTGCCGATTCTCCGCCTCCAACTGCCGGATGCGCTGCTGTTCCGCCGTCAGCGGCTTGCCCACGCCAGGTCCGCCGGCGCACTCCGCGTCGTACTGCGCCATCCAGCGCCGAACGGCCGACTCACCAAGCTCCATCGACCGGCAAACCTCGCCGACCGACAATCCTTGGTCTCGCACCATCCGTACCACTTCCAGCTTGAAGCTGGCGTCAAATTGTCGGCGCCTTCTTGTCATCTATCTCTTTTCCTCGTCGATTCAGGATTGTCCTCCTATCGACCTGTCCGAGGAAATTAGACCACCACAGTCACCCCTTTTTCGCCACTTCGGCAGTAGCCGTCAAATAGCCAAAAATCGGAAAGGGGCAGTAGTCACGGCGGGCCAGCCCCTGCGGGGACGCATTCTCGATGCCGAGGAGCGAGTCTGGCCGAAAGAGCGTCCGAAACGCGATATCCCACACTTGTCAGTTGCAGACCTTCGGAGGTCAGCGCATTTTCCGCCGGAGGCACCTGTAACTTTCACATTCCTATTCCGACAGCACAGGATGCGGGAGAGCAGAGACCGCGTGAGAGGCCTATCCGCAGGCGCTTTCAAATGGCGCCCTCTGGCAGCCGCCGTGGGCACGATCATTGCGATGGCAAGCCGAGGTGTTTCCCGCCGAGCCTGGAGTTGACCCCGGAGCGCTTCCCAACCGACAGGGGTAAGACTGCATTCGCGACTCCACACATTTGAGATGGTCTTACGGACCCGGCACATGAATATAGATGACAAGCGGCTGAGCCCGCACCGTGGGTACGAAATTCAGGTGGTCCTTATCCCCAGCTCTAAAGATATGTTTGAAGCCTGGTTCCAGATAGAGAGCCCTCGCAAGCCGCCTGGGTGTGTGGGGCTTGGCAAGCTCGTTAAAGTCTACGGGGGGCCGTACACGCGTCGCTGGGCCTATCTCGTTGGCGAGTTGGCCGGACGGGCCGCAATTGATGTGATGTTGGGTGAGGATAACTAGATTTGGCGAGAGGATGATTTTTGTTTCTGATTTTCTACGGGAGTATTCATGACGCACTTCGTGCCCTTCACTTTGCAGCATCTCGAAGCAGCATGTCGTGTTCTGGGCGACAGAGAGCGCGGCCTTACAGGGCCACAAATAGGAAGGCTGCTCAAGGAAATCGGACTGTCCGATCCGTGTCAGACCATGACCAAGTGGAAACGCCTATTCAAGGCACTTGCAAGCGCACAGAATCGCTATCGGGTGGGCAATCATTTGGTTTTGCTAATCAACCACGCCGCTCATGACTCCGGCGGATTTCGTTGGTGTCCGGATGAACTGAACATTGTGCTGTCGTCTTCCGGCTTGTATGTGCGCAAGGATGGTCGCGTCGCGTACTTGGCAACTTCATAGCGCTTGGCAGCCAGAGCTCTTGGGGGGAGCTTGCGTTGCCTGGTGGACTGGTAGTGGGTCGGAAACAGTGCTGATGTCGGAACGCCTGCACGAGTTCGCCGCTTAGCAAGCTTTCTGTCGCGCAGGTGTTGCTAATGCCGGCGTGAATGCCCCCAAACAACCTCTTCAGCGCGATCTCAGAGTGGCCGCGAAGCCTATATTCTCGGGCGTATATCTGAACCGCACGCCTATTTCACGTCGGTCGCATCCTTAGCATTTCGCGGCACTTCAATACGAAAAGTCGTTCCCTCCTCGGCCGTCGAAGTAACCGATACGCTTCCGTCGTGCATGGTGGCAACGTCCCGAACGATGAAGAGCCCTAGTCCGATGCTGCCTTGGATTTTCATGTCGGCTTCGCCAGACGAGGCTTGCGTGAAGGGATCAAAAATTCGAGCGAGCGAGCCAGGGGGAATCGGCTCGCCCCGGCTGTGAACTTCCACTGACACCGAATCCTTGTCCCCGCGTGTGGCAATGCCTATCGGCGCGTCCACCGCCCCGTGGTCGATGGCGTTTCGCAAGAGGTTGTACACCGCTTGCCTAAGTCGGTGGGCGTCCCAGCGGCCCGTTGTATTGTCGTCCAGCTGTGCGACAAACTGGCGGTCCGGAGAGAGTGTTTGGGCGTCGCCTATCGCCTCTTCGCATATGCGCGACATCGAAACGTCGCAGAGGGAAAGGGGCCGAGGGCGGCCAAAATGGATGCTCACAAATTCCAGCAATTCCGAAGCCAGCTCATTCATTTGCCTTACGGATCGTTCGATGCGCAAGGCTGCCGCCCTCGATTGGTCTCTGAGATCGGAATCCCTTGCGAGAAGACGTATGTTCAACAGAGCTGCGTTGATAGGCCCGCGAAGATCGTGACCCAGTACGCCGACAAAAATGTCACGAGAACGATCGAGGCCGGCGACATAGGCGTTTGTGGATTCGCCCAAGGCCCGATCCAGCGCGGCGTGGAAATGGGCCATATCTGCGATTTCCTGCTGCAACCACGAGTGCCGCACCTTCATCCATTCGCTTACCACGACACTTCGAAGTACTCGATACTCAGTCTGAAGCTCCAGAAGGGAGTAGCCAGTCGCTAGCCGCTGGCCACCGTGATTGGAAGGGGCGACTTCGGGATTTGCAGGCCGGGTGGACACGTCCAAATGGATCGTCCCGGCCTTCTGCAAGCCTGTTGCGATTTCAAGGAGGATCTCGCGGGTGAGACGCCGACGTGCGCCCAATCTTATGGGACTCCCAGAGGAGTCGCCATGATTCAGCTCCTGCTCCCAGGCCGTCAATATCCCTTCGATATTGGCTCGAATGAATTCATGTAGGCGCATGTTGCCCTTGACCGCTCTGAAGATGAGAACGCATGGAGTGGGATCAGTGAGCGAGCGCAGGGCCGCCAGCATAGGCGTTGTGGACCGCATCCGAGACCAGCTTTCATTCTAAGCACTTCGGAGGCTCAGGCAAAAGACTGCCTGCGCCAATTGGGGCGCCCGCCGCAAGTCATGCCGGCGGGCTTAGGGCGTGCCTATTCCACAACATCGATTGTGCTGTATTGGCCACCTCGAGCGCCCGGCAATGCCACGGCCGGGAGCGCCCGGTCGCCGCGGTGTGTAGCCGCCTTCATTCAAGCCCGAAATGGACTCCTATGGTAGGGTTGGCGGCTGAGTTCATAAACTTCAAATGGTGATGCATGGGCCGCACCTATGTGGTACCGGGAGAGTGATGCGCGTGAGTGATGCGAAGCAGGAAACGCGGCGCACGCTGCGGACTGAGAGAGTTTCAATCAGCAGGGCTTTGCGCCTGAGCGTGGCGCCAGAGGCCAGGCCTGCGCCGGTCAACGGGAAAGACTGGCTGCGGCAGAGGAAAGAGCAATTGCAGGCTGCCCGTGCCGCTGCCAAGCAAAGGCGCGATCTGCTACGAGCCGAAATTATGTCGGCCGTGCAAGATGTTGCCCGAGAGGAACGCACCGCTGCGCGGCTAGAAGCTGAACGCCTGAAGGCGGAAGCCAAGACCGCGCGGACTTACACGCGGGAGGACGCACGCGCCGCCGCCAAGTTCGAGCGCGGCCAACCAACCCGTTCGGCGTCCAAACGAAAGACGCTTGCTAATGAGAAACGCAAGCTGGTCTCTTACGCTGATCTGTTGCGGATGCGTGGGTGATCTGGCGGGCAAGCGGCTGAACGCGCGGTGGACCGTGTCGAACCGGTGATTGACCTGCATTCGCTTCCGACCCTTCTCCGACACCCAAACATGGCTGGCCGAATGTCCGTTGAAGGCACGAGATGCGACATCTGCGCAGTTCAATTGCTGTCGACTGATCGAGCCCATCTCGGATGGTTTCCAGCATCTGACTGAACGTCCGCGTAGGCCACGCTCCAGCCGTGCGAGTGAGGTCACCTACGGCTTTCTCCGGGCGGGAGCCCCGTCAATTTCGAGCCCCTCGCTATGATTTCGCGGGTGCGACGGACGCGCCCTCGATTCCGTGACGCCTGAGAGCGTCCGAAACGAAGCCGGAGGCCTTCATCTCCTCGACGAACCGCCGTAGCAATTCCACAGCTTCAGCGCTGCGGGCTTTGGGTAGGCCCATGGCCTGCTGTATGACCATAAACCGGCCCGGCAGCAACCTCAGGCCCGCTGTGCGCTTGGCATCTGCTTCCAATTGCTGTCGAACCCCTGCAGCCACGTCCGCATCCTGTTCCAGGAATGTTTGCACAACGGATGGAGACGTTGGGGCGCGCACGATGTGTGCATGTTGCAGCGTACGAGTGAGATAAAGGTCGTAGGCGCTCCCTTTTCCTACGACGACGCGGCGTCCGGCAAGGTCGACTTCATCGTTGGTCTTGACGGGGGATTCATTCTTCACCAGGTATGCGCCCTCGATCAGCACGTAGGGTTCAGAGAAGGCGATGCCGGCCCCCCGGACTGGGTCGACGGCAAAGAATCCGAAGTCAGCCTGCCCGGCCGTGACGGCATCGACCGACTTTCCCGCGGAATCGAACACGACAAGCTCAAACGGGATGCCAAGGCGATGGGCAAACTCGCCGGCCAAGTCTACTGAAACGCCGAATGGATTTCCCCCGGCATCGAGGTTTGCGAGGATAGGATTGCCCACATTAATGGATGCGCGAAGGATTCCCGTCGGCGCAAGCTCGAGCCGTGCTTTGTCATTTGTCATGGTGCTTCCGGAGTGTGCAATCTCAGTTCGTCTTCGCGTTCGCATGTCGATCCAGTAGTGCTTTCACTGCTGGGTCAATGGCAATGCCCTTTTCGCGCTGACGCGCCAGCTTGTCGAGTTCGATCTCTCCGGGAACAATGACAGGCTTGCCAGGCTCGGCAGGTGCGCTACCGTGGAGGATGGCTGCAAAGTCTTTCATGCGAGCAGTCAGCCATTGCGCCGATCCCAGTCGCCTGGTATCAACCAGGATAAAGAAATGGCCCAGGTTCTGGGGCTCGTCAGGTGCATCGACCCAAGACTTGACGTGCGTCAGGTACGCCGCATCCGAGAGCAATCCAGCGAAGAGATCGACCATCAGTGCCAGCCCATAGCCCTTGTGTCCGCCAATAGGCAGCAGGAAGCCATCGAGGGCGGCTTTGGGATCGGTGGTTCGTCGTCCATGCGCGTCGGTGGCCCACGAATCCGGAATTGGTTGTCCTGCCTTGAGTGCATTGCGAATCTTGGCGCGCGCGGCCACGCTCATTGCCATGTCCAGCAGGAAGTGGCGGCCGTCATGCCCCGGTACGCCGAAGCCCAGTGGGCTGTTGCCCAGGCGTGCATCGCTTCCGCCCCATGGCGCGATGGTCGTCGTGGCATTGCTGCCAATCATGCTGGCGAACCCTGCTTCCGCCGCAATGTAGCTGTACGGCGAAACCGGCCCGAAATGATTGCTGCCCCGGACGAAGGCCATGCCGATGCCGAATTCTTCGGCGACTTCCATGGCGGCGCGCAGCGCCTTCATGCCAGCGAGCGGACCGACCGCGTTGCCACCATCGACCCTTACCAGCGCCGGCGCGGCGCGTTCGACGGTAATGGTGGGGCGTGCCGAGATACCGCCGGACTGGAGTCGTTCGCCATAGGATTCAATGCGAGACAGTCCATGGGTGCTGAGCCCGAAGAGGTCTGCGAGTACGAGGATGTCAATGACATCGCTGGCGTCACCTTCGGCCAGGCCGAGGCCCTGGAACGCGCGTGTTCCGAGCTGACGGAGTTCGGCTTCGGATACCGTGATTCGATCTTGTTGCATGCTGGATATTCTCTGAAGATTTAGTTGGCCTGGATTCCCGCGCTGCGGATGACGGTGCCCCAACGTTGTTGCTCGGTACGAATGAATGACGCAAATTCGGCGCTGCCCGCACCGACAGGCGTGCTTGCGTCCTCTGCAAGTCGTTGTCGCACCAGTGGGGTGGCCAGGGCCTTTACTGCCTCGGCATGCAGACGACTGACAACTGGCGTGGGCGTGCGCGCAGGCGCCATCAGCCCAAACCATTGAGAACTTTCGAATCCGGGATAGCCTTCCTCGGCAATGGTGGGAACGTTGGGAATCGGCGTGAGGCGTTTTGACGATCCGACCGCGAGGATGCGCAGCTTGCCTGTCTTGGCGTGTTGCAGGATCCCTGCCAGGCCCGCCGATGCGGCGTCAATGTTTCCGGCGAGCAAGTCGGTAATCTGGGCGCCGGTGCCCTTGTAAGGCACGTGCACAAGATCGATATGCGCGGTCTGCTTGAGCATCTCGAAGGCGACGTTGCCAGCGCTCCCGTTGCCCGCCGATCCGTATGTCATGGCGCCAGGCTTCGCCTTGGCCTGGGCGATGAATGCCTTGATGGAATCGCTATGGACGGTAGGCCCGACCGCGAACACCATTGGCACTTTCGCGAGCAATGTCACCGGCGTGAAGTCCTTTAGAGGATCGTAGGGAAGCTTGCGCATCATGGCGGGATTGACGGCAAGCGTGCCAACGTGACCAAGAACCAGTGTGTATCCGTCAGGCGCGGCGCGCGCGGTTTCCTGCATGGCGATGACACCCTGGCCACCGCCCTTGTTGTCCACGACGATCTGTTGGCCTAGACCCTTCGACATTTCTGCCGCGATGACGCGGGCAATGGCGTCCGAGCTTCCGCCGGGTCCGTACGGGACGATCAGCCGGATCGGCCTGACGGGTGTCCAGGTCTCCGCATGTGCGGGGATCAGTGAAGCGGCTAGCGGGATCGCGAGGGCGGCAAGGGCGGTACGGCGCAGCATGCGCCGTACCGGCTCTCTTACTTTGTTGGGCATTGTGTCTCCTGCTTGGTCAGGACAGCGTTTTGTACTGTCCGTGCCGCGAATGATCACGCTTACCGGATTCCGGTGTAAAGTGCAAAGATCACAAGTATTCTTGCGTTCAACACATGAATTTCGATCTGGCGGACTTGCGGGCGTTTCTGGCCGTAGCCGATCTGGGCAGCTTCAAGGCAGCATCCGATGCGATGTTCTTGTCGCAGTCGGCACTGTCGCGTCGTGTCGACAAATTGGAAGAAGCGCTTGGCGTCGCGCTTTTCACGCGGACAACCCGGAAGGTCGAATTGACTACCTTGGGCCGCATGTTTGTGCACAAGGCACGAAACGTCATCAACGAGCTTGAAGAGGCCATGCTCGGCATTCAGACCGTTGCCGAGCGGCTGTCGGGCGAGGTGACGCTTGCTTGCGTACCGTCTGCGGTAGGCCATTTCTTACCCTCTGTCGTGGGGCCGTATCACGAGCGCTATCCGGGGATACGACTCCGCATCATTGACGAGTCTTCGGGGGATGTCCTCCTCGCAGTCACGCGCGGCGATGCGGATTTCGGTCTGACCTATATCGGGACGCAGGAGCCTGACATCGAATTCTGCCCTTTGATTGAAGAGGCGTTTGTTGTCGCCTGTCGCAAAGGGCATCCGTTAGCTACGCGAAAAAGCGTCAAATGGAAAGACCTTGGAGGTTTTGACTACATTACGCTCGCGCAAGGCAGCGGCAATCGCTTCCTGATTGACCAGGCCCTTGCGCGGCTGCAGGTAAGACCGCGTTGGTACTGCGAGGTAAATCATGTTCCCGCCTTGGTAAGCCTGGTCCAGGCCGGCCTGGGAATCGGTGTTGTGCCTCGAATGGCTTTGCCGCCGAAGTCCAGCAGTGGCCTGCTTGCGATCCCGCTGACTGACCCAGCCATAACTCGAACGTTGGGATTGATCTCGCGACGAGGACGCCCGTTGGCGCCAGCCGCGCAGTTTCTCTTTGACATGCTTATCCGAAGAGGAACAGCGAAACTCTTGGCGCGTGGCATCGAAGTCACTGCAGTGTCAGCGACCGGTGTCAGAGCACCCACGGTCACTCGGTAAGCAAGCGATGATCGACCGAGAATGGCCGGCATGCGACATCGTCAGCGCTCGCTGGCCGACTCTTCCCGCCCCCTCTTTCGCCGTGCGAGTCTTCCCCAACTCGATGACGGCTATCTGAAGTCCAACGGTCATCTGCCGTCAACTCAGCGGCCCGGTCTTACACCGTCGGAAGCCTCCAGGCGCTTGCTGGCGCGAGGCGAAGTGGCGGCCATGCCGACGGATAACTGGGGGCCAAGTGGCATCCGGTACTGCGTTTCGTATTTGCTGGGGTAAATCAGAGGGACCGTCGGTAGCCCAGGCGCTTCGAAACTGCCTCTGCACAATCGTGCAAGGCTCTGGCAACCGGGCCGTCCCAGTCTGTGTCGACGGTACCGGTCGGGCCCATGATCGTGATGGCCAAGGCAATATTGCCGGAATAATCGAACACGGGCGCAGAAAAGGCGACGATGCCGGGCGTGGGATGGTTGAGGCTGCGAGACATCCCGCGCGTCCGCGTCTCCTCGATCATGTCCTCCACCACCTTTGCGTCGAGCGGATGTGCGATGTCGGGGCCGAGGCGTATGCGATCGTCCAATAACAGCTTCTCGGTGAACTTGGGCGACAGGAACGCCGAGAAGACCCGGCCCGTCGCCGTATTGGCGAGTGACATGACTGTCCCGGTGCGGATGTTCGTATGGATGGGATATGTCGCATCGATCAGGCGCACGATGACCGGCCCCAGATTTCCCCATACGGCAAGCGCGACGGCGTGCGAGGTGTCTTCGGACAGTGCGGTGGTGGAGCGCGACGGCAAGAAGGTCAGTGTGAAGGCGCGCCACGGCGTCGTCCTGGCCAGCGGCGGATTCCCGCACAACCTGGAGCGCCGCAAGCAGACCTATCCGCACGTCAAGGCCGGACATGGCCACTACTCGCCCACGCCGCAAACAAACGTGGGCGCGTGGTAGCGGCCGATGGCTATGACACGGCCGCGATCGGCTTCATCGCACCGTCGCTCGCCAGCGACTGGGGCATCGCCCGCGGCGAACTGGGCGTGGTCATGAGTGCGCCACTGGTCGGGCTCAGCCTGGGCGCCATTTTCGCGGGCCCTGTCGCTGACCGCGTCGGCCGGAAGACCGTGCTGGTGGTGGCGGTGACGTGCTTTGGCGCATGGACCATCGTGGCGGCGCATGCGCAGACCATTACCGCACTGACAGTGCTGCGTTTTCTGACGGGGCTCGGACTCGGTGCCGCGATGCCGATGACCATCACCCTGATGTCGGAGTACGCGCCAGCGCGGCTTCGGGCCTTTACTGTGAACGCCATGTACTGCGGATTCTCGGGCGATTAGCAGATGAAGATGGTCGTCCTCGCTGTCGAACTCCTCCCGTCTGGACTGAAACCCTTCCCCGGCATTGACGACCCGACAGTCGTCCGAAGTCTCCTTGGCGCCGACACTGGTCACGAAGACCAAGTCGACATGCATCAAGCAGGCACAGTGGCGTCCTTACAGAGTTTCACGTTTGGGCTCTTCGGCCACCTGTACATTGGCCAGATGCAACGACTCCAGGCCTTCAAGTTCGAACTGATGCCGTGCGGTGAGCAGCAGCGCGACATGCGCCGATTCGCCGGATCGTGCCGGTTCGTCTACAACAAGGCGCTGGCGCTACAGATCGAGAACTACGAGGCTGGCGGCAAGTTCATCAGCTATGTGGCGATGGCAAAGCGTCTCACTGAGTGGCGCAATGGACCTGAAACACCTTGGCTCAAGGACTCCCCGGTGCACCCGCTGCAACACGCGCTCAAGAATCTGGAGTGGGCCTACAAGAAATTTTTCGCTAAACGGGCCGCACATCCACGCTTCAAGAAGAAAGGGCAGCGCGACAGCTTTCGCTACCCCGACCCGAAGCAGATCAAGCTGGATCAGGCCAACAGTCGCATCTTCCTGCCCAAGCTCGGATGGATTCGCTACCGCAGCAGCCGGGATGTGCTTGGCGAGGTGCGCAACGCCACGGTATCTCTGAAGGCGGGCAGGTGGTTTGTCTCGATCCAGACCGCGCGTGAGGTGGAGAAGCCGGTGCCGCAAGCAACCAGCGCAGTCGGCATCGATGTTGGCATCACCCGATTCGCTACGTTCAGCGATGGTACGTTCCTCGCTCCGCTCAATAGTTTCAAACGGCACGAAGCCAGACTGCGCCGCGCTCAGCGGGTGATGAGTCGCAAGATGAAGTTCAGCAAAAACTGGAGGAAGGCGAAAGCCAGAGTCCAGCGCATCCACGCCCACATCGGCAACGCCCGCCGTGATTTCCTGCACAAGGCCACGACCACGATCAGCAAAAACCACGCGATGGTCTGTATCGAGGACTTGCAGGTACGGAACATGTCCAGGTCGGCGGCGGGAACAAACGAAAGACCAGGCGCGAATGTTCGGGCCAAGTCCGGCCTGAACAAGTCCATTCTCGACCAGGGCTGGTACGAGTTCCGCCGGCAGTTGGAATATAAGCTGGCGTGGAACGGGGGCTGGCTTATCGCTGTGCCACCGCAGAACACGAGCCGGACGTGTCCGTGCTGCGGTCAGGTGTCGGCGCAAAACCGTACGACGCAGGCAAGATTCTGCTGCGTCGAGTGCGGATTCGAGGAAAACGCCGATGTGGTCGGAGCGATCAACATGCTGGCGCGGGGACACCGCGTTGCAGCCTGTGGAGAGTCGGTGCAGTCGGGCCGCTCGGTGAAGCAGGAACCCACCCAAGCGACTGCGCAACTCATCGCGTAGCGCCGAAGGAATCCCCTCCCCTTTCCGCCATAAGGCGGCGGCCGCAGGCCGAGGGAGGGGAGGATGTCAATCCCCATTTCGGCTGGCGCAGCGTCCTGACGGCCGGCGGCATCGGACCCCTGGCGCTTGCCGTGCTGATTTTTGCCCTGCGGCAATTGGAATGGGGTTGGCAGCAGTGATGATCGACGCCTTCGGAGAGACGTCATGGTTCTGTTCAGCAGCGTTGGCACTGCCACTTCTGGCCATGGCATTTGGCCGCCTGGTCAATCGCAAGGGTGGCTAGTCCCACCGATCGCCGCGGGCGGCAAGGCCAGATCGGTGCATCGGACAGCGTCGCTGCCCATGCACCGCTCAGGACTTGCAGCGCGCATTAAGCTGACAGTCGCTCAGGCGCCGTCGAGGAAGGCACTGCGCTGACCCAGGCGCGAGCCGAGCGCGTCGGTGGGCAGGGCTGTGTTGGCGGGGTCCATTGACGGGTCAGGGCTGCGGGACAGCGTCGGGTCGGCGGGTGCGGGCGCCATGCCCGGCTGTGCCCCCGGAGCGGCAGCTTGCGCATAGGGATCGCGTGCGGCCGGCATCGTGCCCTGGGCCGTCGGCGCTGCGGCCGGCATGGCTTGCACAGACTGGGCGGACTGCACCGGCTGGGTGGATTGCATCGGCTGAGTCATTGGCATCGGCTGGGTCGGCTGAACGGGCTGGGCCTGCTGCGCGAACAGCGGGTAGGACGCGATCATCGCGCCAGCCATCAACAGGGATTTCGCCAGATGTTGCTTCATTCGTGTACCTCCTAGATTGCCTACAGGCATGGGAATGGTCACTGTAGCGCCGAGGCACCTGACATTCTGTTTGATTTTGCAACGGTGATTTACCAGGCTTGCCATCGACGGCGAGGCGGGGTAATTACGCGCGTGAGCTGGCTCGATGACACGGCAGGCCGGCGTGAAGGGGCCCTTCACCAATCAACGCATTTCAATTGCGAGCCTCTATCGCTCATCGTCAGCCGGACTACGCCGTGAACGCCGAGGTGTTCCCATGAAGGCAGCGAGATGCTCCTCCGTCCGCTTGTCACCCCCGTCTACGCCGATCTTTATACGTTCTTTATACGGACCGATCGCCTTTCTACCCAGTTTTTACGACCCCCTCGCTAATCTGCAAGCCGGAAACCACGCAAGGGTGTTTTGTCATGGACGGGATCTTCCTGATCGTATTGATTGGCTTCGCCGTGCTGAGCGCGGCGCTGCTGGGGCTGTGCGCCGTGCTTGCCCCGCAAACCTCGGCGGGCACTGGTAACGGCCCCGCGCATAACCAGGTGCCGGCAAAGCAGAGCGCCTCTGACAGGGGGCTGTGATGAGCTGGACTGACCTGCTGAGCGGCGCGCTGGCCGCCGCCATTTTTGTTTACCTCCTCGTTGCGCTGTTCCGGCCGGAGAAATTCTGATGTCTTCGCAATTCGTGGGCCTGCTGATCCTGTATCTCGCCGTGTTGCTGGCGTGCGCCCCATTCCTCGGGCGCTATCTCCGGCATGCCGTGGAGGATGGCGGCTATGCGCTGACCGCGTGGGGCCGCCCGCTGGAGCGGTTGCTGTACCGCCTGGGTGGCGTGCGTGCCGGGGCCGGGATGGGTTGGAAGCAGTACACCGTCGCGGTGCTTGCCTTCAACCTGCTTGGCGTGGTGGCGGTCTACGCGCTGCAGCGCCTGCAAGGCATGTTGCCGCTGAATCCGCAGGGGTTTGGCGCGGTCGCGCCGGATTCGGCCTTCAACACGGCCATCAGCTTTGTCTCCAATACCAACTGGCAAGGCTATGCCGGTGAGTCGACCATGGGCTATCTGACGCAGATGCTGGCGCTGACCGTGCAGAACTTCCTGTCCGCTGCCACCGGCATCGCCGTAGTGTTCGCGCTGATTCGCGGCTTCGCGCGCCAGAGCGCGGCCACCATCGGCAACTTCTGGGTCGATATGACCCGGATCACGCTGTACGTGCTGGCGCCGATCGCCACGGTGATCGCGCTGGCGCTGGTGAGCCAGGGCGTGATCCAGAATTTCGATGCCTACAAGGAAGTCAGCCTGGTCACGCCGGTCGAATACAGCCAGCCCAAGGTCGATGCGGCCGGGCAGCCGGTGCTCGATGCGCAAGGCAAGCCGGTGACGCAGGACCTGAAGACGGACAAGCAGACGCTGGCGATGGGTCCGGTGGCCTCGCAGGAGGCCATCAAGATGCTGGGCACCAACGGTGGCGGCTTCTTCAATGCCAACTCGGCGCATCCGTTCGAGAACCCGAATGGCCTGGCCAACTTTATCGAGATGCTCGCGATCTTCCTGATCCCGGCGGCCCTGTGCTTCACGTTCGGCGAGATGGTGGGGGACAGGCGACAGGGGGTGGCCGTGCTGGCTTCGATGGCGCTGATCTTTGTCGCCATGGCTTGCGTCGCCGCGATGTCTGAACAAATGGCCAATGCTGCGTTGTCTGGCCTGCCAGTCGACCATGCCAGCTCCCTGTTGCAGGCGGGCGGCAATATGGAAGGCAAGGAAACGCGCTTCGGCATGGCGGCGTCGGCATTGTTCGCCACCATCACGACGGCGGCATCGTGTGGCGCGGTCAATGCGATGCATGACTCGTTCACCGCCATCGGCGGGCTGGTGCCGATGCTGCTGATGCAACTGGGCGAAGTGGTGTTCGGCGGCGTCGGTTCGGGGCTGTACGGCATGCTGGTCTATGCAGTACTAGCCGTGTTCATCGCCGGCCTGATGATCGGCCGTACGCCGGAGTACCTCGGCAAGAAGATCGAAACCTACGAAATGAAAATGACCGCAGTGGCGATCCTGGTCACGCCGTTGCTGGTGCTGCTCGGCACGTCGGTGGCGGTCATGGCCGAAGCGGGGCGCGCGGGCGTCTTCAATCCCGGCACGCACGGCTTCTCGGAGATCCTTTACGCGCTCTCGTCGGCGGCCAACAACAACGGCAGCGCGTTTGCAGGCCTCACTGCCAACACGCCGTTCTACAACACGCTGCTGGCGGCGGCCATGTGGCTTGGCCGGTTCTGGATCATCATCCCGGTCCTTGCGCTGGCGGGCTCGCTCGCGGCCAAGAAGCGCGTGCCGCCCAGCGGCGGCACGATGCCGACGCACGGCCCGCTGTTCGTCGTCCTGCTGGTGGGGACGGTGCTGATGGTCGGCGCGCTGACCTATGTGCCGGCCTTGGCGCTCGGGCCGGTTGCCGAGCAACTGCAGGGCGCGGTGACGGCCGCCGCGGCAAAGTAAGACGACCACTGACGAAGAGATATCGAGCATTCCGACACGTCCGGTACCTGCACTGCGATGCAGACGCGGGTGCCGGGTGTCTCCAGCGGATTGCGGAGAAACCATGCAACATGATTCGACGGCCCCAGCGGCCAAGCGCAGCGGCAAGACGCCCGAAGCTTCTTCTTCCGACACGCTCCAGGCGAAGGGCGCGCCGGTGTCCGGGCGGCCACGCCATGCCGAGCATCCCCACCATCCCCACCATCATCGTCCCGCGCCGCGCAGCATGTTCGCGCCGGAGCTGGTGAAGCCCGCGCTGGTCGCGGCTGTCAGCAAGCTGTCACCGCGCGACCAGCTGCGCAACCCGGTGATGTTTGTCGTCTACGTGGGCAGTATCCTGACGACCATCCTGTTCCTGCGCGCTTTGTTCGCGCCCGCCGCGGTCCATGGCGGAGAGAGCGCGGGCTTTATCCTCGCGGTCTCGGTCTGGCTGTGGTTCACCGTGCTGTTCGCCAACTTTGCCGAGGCGCTGGCCGAAGGGCGCAGCAAGCAGCAGGCCGAAGCGCTGCGCGGCCTAAAGACGACGGTCACAGCGCGCGTGCTGAAGGACGGCAAGCGTGGCGGCGCCACGGAAAGCCGTGCCGCCACGGCGCTGCGGCGTGGCGACGTCGTGCTGGTGGAGGCCGGCGACATGATCCCCGGTGACGGCGAAGTGATCGACGGCGTGGCCTCGGTCGACGAAAGCGCTATCACCGGCGAATCGGCACCGGTGATCCGCGAGTCGGGCGGCGACTTCTCGTCGGTGACCGGCGGCACGCGCGTGCTGTCCGACTGGATCGTGGTGCGCATCACCACCAACCCGGGCGAAAGCTTTATCGACCGCATGATCACCATGGTCGAGGGCGCCAAGCGGCAGAAGACCCCGAACGAGCTGGCCCTGACCATCCTGCTGGTCGGCCTGACCCTGGTGCTGTTGCTGGCCACGGCGACGTTGCAGCCGTTCTCGCTCTACAGCGTGATGGTGACAAGGGCCGGCCTGCCGGTGACGATCACCGTGCTGGTGGCGCTGCTGGTCTGCCTGATCCCGACCACCATCGGCGGCCTGCTGTCGGCAATCGGTGTCGCCGGCATGAGCCGGATGATGGAGGCCAACGTGATCGCAACCTCGGGCCGTGCGGTCGAGGCTGCAGGCGACGTGGATGTGCTGCTGCTCGACAAGACCGGCACGATCACACATGGCAACCGGCAGGCATCGCGCTTTATCCCGGCACCGGGCGTGTCGTTGCTGCAGCTCGCGGAAGCGGCCTGGCTGTCGTCGCTGGCCGACGAAACGCCGGAAGGCCGCAGCATCGTTACGCTGGCCCGGCAGCAGCCGGGTCTGGCGGCGCCGGAGATGGCAACGCTGAAGCCGGAGTTCGTGCCGTTCAGCGCCCAGGCCCGCATGAGCGGCGTCGATCTGCGCGATGACGGCGGCGAGCGCCACGTGCGCAAGGGCGCGGCCGACGCCGTGCGCCGCTACGTGACCGAGCGCGCCGGCAAGTTTCCCGATGCCGTACTGCAGGCCGTGGATGAGGTAGCCCGCGTCGGCAGCACCCCGCTGGTGGTGGCCGACACCAGGGGCGATGCGGTGCGCGTGCTGGGCGTGATCGAGTTGAAGGACATCGTCAAGACCGGTATCCGCGAGCGCTTCGGCGAGCTGCGCAAGATGGGCATCAAGACCGTGATGATCACCGGCGACAACCGGCTGACGGCGGCGTCGATTGCCGCTGAGGCAGGCGTCGATGACTTCCTGGCCGAAGCCACGCCCGAAGCCAAGCTCAAGCTGATCCGGCAGTACCAGAGCGAAGGGCGCCTGGTCGCGATGACCGGCGACGGCACCAACGATGCCCCGGCGCTGGCACAGGCCGACGTTGCCGTGGCGATGAACAGCGGGACGCAGGCCGCCAAGGAAGCCGGCAACATGGTTGACCTGGACAGCAACCCGACCAAGCTGATCGAGATCGTCGAGATCGGCAAGCAGATGCTGATGACGCGCGGCTCGCTGACGACCTTCAGTGTCGCCAACGACATCGCCAAGTACTTCGCGATCATCCCGGCGGCGTTTGCCACCACCTATCCGCAGCTCAACCTGCTCAATGTGATGGGGCTCGCCACGCCGGCCTCGGCCATCATGTCGGCGGTGATCTTCAATGCGCTGATCATCGTGGTGCTGATTCCGCTTGCGTTGAAGGGCGTGGTTTACCGGCCTCTGGGCGCCGCGCTGCTGCTGCGCCGCAACCTGCTGGTCTACGGCCTTGGCGGCATCCTGGTGCCGTTTGCCGGCATCAAGCTGATCGACATGATCCTGACCCTGTTTGGCTGGGTCTGATTTTCTCTACGAATTGGAGCATCCATGAATACGCAAGTGCAGTCCGCGCAGCCGTCGCCGGTACCCATTCAGGAGGGCCTGGCCAGGCCGATGCTGGTGATCTTCATAGCCCTGTCGCTGCTTACCGGGCTGTTGTATCCCGGCGTGATCACCGCCGTCTCCAAAGCCGTGTTCCCCCACCAGGCAGACGGTTCGCTGATCGAGAAGGACGGGAAACGGATCGGATCCGAACTGATCGGCCAGCCGTTCTCCGAACCGAAGTACTTCTGGGGGCGGTTGTCCGCGACGGCGCCCATGCCGTACAACCCCGCGGCATCGGCCGGGTCTAACCTTGGCCCGACCAATCCGGCGCTGACCGATGCCGCCCGCGCGCGCATCGACGCGCTGCACGCCGCGGATCCCGGCAACCAGGCGCCGGTGCCCGTGGACCTGGTCACGGCGTCCGGCAGCGGGCTGGACCCGCATATCAGTCCAGCCGCGGCCGAGTATCAGGCGGCGCGCGTGGCCCGGAGCAGGGGAATGGCGCTGGAACAGGTGAAGCAGCTGATCGCCGCCAATACCGAAGCGCCACTGCTGCCGGTACTGGGCGACCCGGGCGTCAATGTCCTGAAGCTGAACCTTGCCCTGGATGACGTTGCGCCAAAGCGATGAAGCCCGCCTATGCCTGATGCCGAGTTCCGCGATGCCGACGCACGCCCCGACCCCGATGCGCTGCTGCAGATCGTGCAGGCCGAGGGTGAGCGGGCAGCGCGCGGCAAGCTCAGGGTCTACTTTGGCGCTTCAGCCGGGGTGGGCAAGACCTTTGCCATGCTCACCGCGGCCCGGGCGGCGTCCGCGCAGGGCACGGACGTCGTCATTGGCATCGTCGAGATCCACGGCCGTGCCGAGACCGAAGCACTGATCACCGGTATCGAACGGCTGCCGATGAAGGAAGTGCCATACCGTGAGCGGGTGCTCAGGGAGTTCGACCTGGACGCGGCGCTGACCCGGCATCCGGCGCTGATCCTGGTCGACGAACTGGCGCATTCCAACGCGCCGGGAAGCCGCCATCCCAAGCGCTGGCAGGACATCCAGGAACTGCAGGCCGCCGGCATCGACGTCTGGACCACGGTCAATGTGCAGCACCTCGACAGCCTGAACGAGGCCGTGGGCGGCATCACCGGAATCCGCGTGTGGGAGACCGTGCCGGACATTGTCTTCGACAGCGCGGACGAGGTCGTGCTGGTCGACTTGCCCGCCGATGAATTGCTGCTGCGGCTCAAGGAAGGCAAGGTCTACCTGCCGGAGCAGGCGCGGCATGCGGCGCGCAATTTTTTCCGCAAGGGCAACCTTATTGCCCTGCGGGAGCTGGCGCTGCGCCGTACCGCCGACCGCGTCGATGACGATGTCCGCGCCTGGCGCCAGTCTGAAGCCGTGCAGTCGGTCTGGCGCACCCGCGAGGCGGTGCTTGCCTGCATCGGCAGCGGCGACGATGCCGAGCAGGTCGTCAAGAGCGCACGCCGGCTTGCCGGCCAGCTCGATTGCGACTGGCATGTGGTGACGATCGCCACGCCGAGGCTGGCGCCGCCCTCCAATGTCGCCAGGGTGCGCCTGCAGACGGCCATGCGCCTGGCCGAGGAGCTGGGCGCGCGCACCGAGACCCTGGCTGGCAATGACATGGTGCAGGCGGTGGTCGGCTACGTTCGCCGCCACAACCTGACCAAGGTGGTGATCGGCCGGGCGCCGGCAGACTGGCGCCGGGGCGGCACCTCCTTTGTGGCGCGGGCGCGTTCGCTGCTTGGCCTGGCCTTGTCGCCCTTTGTGAATGCGCCGGCGTGGCTGTTCGGCCGGCGCAGTTTTGCCGATGCGCTGGCGCTCGGCTGCCCGGAGATCGATATCATCCGCGTGGCGGCCGACACCACACGGGCCGACATTCGCCCGCGCCACGGCGCCGAAGAACCAGAGGCCCCCGAGGCCAGCGACGGGGCGACCCGCAAAGACTACGTGTGGGCAGCCGTTTGGTGCGCGGGTGCCACGGCACTGTCGGCGCTGGCGTTTCCCTGGTTTGATGTCGTCAACATCGCCATGCTGTTCCTCGCGGCGGTGGTCGGGGTCGCGCTGCGTCATGGCCGCGGGCCGGCAGCAATGGCCTCGGTACTGGCCGTGGCCGCTTTCGATTTCTTCTTCGTGCCGCCGCGGCTGTCCTTTGCCGTCAGCGACGTGCAGTACCTGCTGACCTTCCTGGTGCTGCTCTCCGTCGGGCTGGTCATCGGGCAACTGACTGCCGGTTTGCGCGAACAGGCGCAACTGGCCGTGCAGCGCGAAGAAGACGCGCGCACGCTGTACGAGCTGGCGCGCGAACTGTCGGCCGCGCTGATGCCGGAACAGATCGTTTCGATCGGCAGCCGCTTCCTGCGCGCCGCCTTCGATGCCAACTCGGCCTTCTTCCTGGTTTCGCCGCAAGAACGCCTGCTGCCGCCGGTGTCCGATGCCGGTCAGCAAGACACGGCGGCGCGCACCGACTCGATCGACCGTGTGCTGGCGGAGTGGGTCTTCGATCACGGCGAGCCGGCCGGCACCGGCACGCATACGCTGCCGGGCAGCACCGTGCTGTACCTGCCGTTGAAGGCGCCGATGCGGACGCGCGGCGTGCTGGCGGTGGAGCCCGCGGTCACGCGCGCCTTTGCGCAACCCGCGCTGCGGCGCCAGGTCGACGTGTTCTGCACGCTGATCGCGATCGCGATCGAACGGCTGCACTACGTCGAGGTGGCGCAGCAGGCCTTGCTGTCGATGGAGTCGGAGCGTTTGCGCAGCTCATTGCTGGCCGCCGTCTCCCATGACCTGCGCACCCCGCTGACCAGCCTGATCGGCATGGCCGAAACCATGCAGCGCAGCGAACCTGCGCTGGCCCCGCCGCTGGACGAGACGGTAGCCGCCATGCTGGAGCAGGCCAGGCGGATGCGGACGATGGTGGTGAACCTGCTTGACATGGCCAGGCTGCAGGGTCGCGATGTCCGGACCAACATGGCGTGGCAGTCGGTGGAGGAACTGGTTGGCGCCAGCCTTGCCGCCATGCGCGACGCGCTCGCCCGCCATCGTGTGGTCGTCGCCGACTTGTCCAGGGTGCCCCTGGTCGAATGCGATGCGGTGCTGATCGAGCGCGTGCTCTGCAACCTGCTGGAGAACGCGGCCAAGTACACCCCCGCGGGCACCGAGATCCGGCTGTCGGCCGCGGCGGTCGACGATGAAATCAGGATGACGGTCGAGGACGATGGCCCGGGCGTGCCCAAAGGCAGGGAGCGGCAGATCTTCGAGAAATTCACGCGCGGCGAGCGCGAGTCGGCGACCGCAGGCGTGGGCCTTGGCCTTGCCGTCTGCGAGGCAATCGTCCAGGCGCATGGCGGGCGCATCTGGGTGGAACCGGCGCAGCGGCCGGACCGTCCTGGCGGGCAAGCCGGCGCGCGCTTCGTGGTGGCATTGCCGCGCGGCACGCCGCCGGCGGTGGAGCCGGAACCGGCCAGCTTCCTCTTCCTGGCTTGAGGGGTGTGCGGGTAAGTTCACTTGCAGAATCTCTCATCGGCTTGGTGTATTGCAGGGACATCACCAATGCCGATGGTGCATTCACCGTCTATGCTCTAGATCCAGGGGACGTTGGAGACGCTGGACGGCTCAGGGCCTGATCTGAGCCCGAGCGTGCAACGAGCAAGAGGAGCCGCCGTGGATGCCGATGCGAATGACCTCGAACCTCCAGGCAAGTCGCCCCCGCGGCAAGCCCGCGCTGCCCTGACCCTTGCCGCGCTGGGGATTGTCTACGGTGACATCGGCACGAGCCCCCTCTATGCGGTCAAGGCAACCTTCAATTCCGCCCTCGGCATCCCGCTCGCACCCGAGAACATCCTTGGCGGCATCTCCGCGATCTTCTGGTCGCTGATGGTGGTGGTTTCGCTCAAGTACGTGATCCTCATCATGCGGGCGAACAACAGGGGGGAAGGCGGCATCATGGCACTGCTGGCCCTTGCCTTGTCATCGGTGAAGAAGGTGGGCCGCTCGCCCACGCCGATCCTGCTCGTGGGCCTGTTCGGCGCCGCGCTCTTCTACGGTGATGCCGTGCTGACGCCGGCCATCTCGGTACTCTCTGCGGTCGAAGGCATCGAGGTAGGAACGACGGCCCTGAAGCCGTACGTCCTGCCGATATCCGTGGGTGTGCTGATCGCACTGTTCCTGTTCCAACGGCATGGCACCGCGACCATCGGTGCGTTCTTCGGGCCAGTCACGATCATGTGGTTCGTCGCCCTGGCCGCGGCGGGCATCCACGGCATCGTCCGGTATCCCGCCGTGCTGGGTGCACTCAACCCCCTGCACGCGCTCGGTTTCGTTACGCTGCACGGGTTTGCCTCATTCGCCGTGCTGGGGGCGGTGCTGCTCGCCTTCGTCGGTGCCGAAGCGCTCTACGCGGACATGGGACATTTCGGCACGGCTCCGATCCGGCTGGCGTGGTTCGGGCTGGTATTCCCGGCACTTGCGCTCAATTACCTGGGGCAGGGCGCACTGCTCATCGTGAATCCGCAGGCGATCGAGAATCCCTTCTACCTGCTCTTTCCGTCCTGGGCCCTGTATCCGATGGTGGCACTCGCGACAGCCACAACGGTGATTGCCTCGCAGGCGACGATTTCTGGCGCCTACTCGCTGACAAGACAGGGGATCCAGCTAGGCTACCTGCCGCGCATGAACGTGGTGCAGACTTCGGCGAAGGTGATCGGGCAAGTCTACATACCGACGCTCAACGGGATGCTGCTGGTGGCCGTTCTCGTTGCCGTGCTCAGCTTCGGCTCCTCTTCGAACCTTGCCTCGGCATACGGCGTCGCAGTCACCGGGACGATGCTGACGACAACGATCCTCACCTTCTTCGTGATCCGCTACGGGTGGGGCTACGACCTGTTGCTGAGCCTGTTCGCGACCGGCTTCTTCATTGCGGTGGACCTGGCTTTCCTGTCCTCGAGCCTGCTGAAGGTCGCCGAGGGTGGCTGGTTCCCGCTGGTTGTCGGGACCGGGATGTTCTTCGTGATGCTGACCTGGCTGCGCGGCCGCAATGTCCTGCTGGACCGGCTCCAGCGTACCGACATCCCGCTCAAGTCGTTCCTGGATTCGCTGTTTCTCGCGCTGCCGCCGCGTGTGCCCGGCGCAGCGGTATTCCTTACCCCGACACCCGATGTGGTGCCGCACGCCTTGCTGCATAACCTCAACCACAACCGGGTGCTGCACGAGCGCGTCATCTTCCTTACCGTGAAGCTCAAGGATGTGCCCTGGGTGCCGTTGAGCGAGTGCGCCACCGTCGAGCCGCTCGGGCACGACTGCTACCGGATCACGCTGCGCTTCGGCTTTATGAACCGGCCTGACGTCATGCAGGCGCTCAATGCGATGCCCCCGGAGTCTGGCCTGGCGTTGGACATGATGGACACCTCGTTCTTCCTGAGCCGCGAGACCATCATCCCGACTGCCGGCATCGCCAGTGGCATGGCGTTATGGCGTGAACGCCTGTTTGCCACCATGAGCCGGAACGCCGGCAATGCGGCCGACTACTTCCACATACCGTCAAATCGCGTGATCGAGATTGGCACGCAGATCCAGATCTAGCGCTTCATCACGCGGGCCAAAGGCGGGCTGGCGGTTTGCCCGCCATCGCTTGACATGGTGGGGTGGGTGCTGTCCGCGCCACTCTCCTCGCCGGCTTTGCCGAGTTCGCCCCTACGGTATAGCCTTTCAAGGAAGCCAATTTTTCGCGGGAGCCCCCATGGCCGCACGCTCCATCGCCTCCTTGTCGGTCAGCTTTGGCCTGGTTTCCATACCGGTAAAGGTCTATTCCGCTACCGAAAGCAAATCTTCCGTCACCTTCAACCTGCTGCACAAGGGCTGCGGCTCGCGCCTGCGCCAGCAGTACATCTGCCAGCGGGAGGATGTGGTCGTCGACCGGACCGACATGGTGAAAGGGTATGAGTTCGAGAAGGACCGCTACGTAACCTTCACGCCGGACGAGCTGAAGGCCCTGGAAGATGCGGCCCAGCACACCATCGACATCATCGCCTTCATGCCGGTCAAGGCGGTCGACCCGATCTACTACGACAAGGCCTATTTCCTCGGGCCCGACAAGCGCGGGGCGAAGCCCTACACGTTGCTCTCGGAAGCCATGCGCCAGACCGGCACCTGTGCCCTGGCCAAGTGGGTGTGGAAGGGCAAGCAGTACATGGTCCAGATACGCGTTGGCGATGAGGGACTGATCCTTCAGCAACTGCTGTATGCCGACGAGGTACGGTCGATGGCCGACCTGCATGTCGAGCGCATGGAGGTCCAGCCAGCGGAACTGGCGCTTGCCGAACAGCTGATCGGACAGAACACGGTGGAAGGCTACGACCCCTCGGCCTATACCGATGAGGAGAAACAGCGCCTCCTCGAGCAGATCGACAAGAAGATCGCCGGCAAGAAGATAACCGTTGCGCCGCAAGCGCCGGAGACGGAAGGCGGCGAGGTGATCGACCTGATGGACGCGCTGCGCAATAGTCTGAGCTCTGCGAAGAAAAAGGCTGCCGCCACCAGGACATCGCGCGAGCCGGCGCCGCGCAAGAGTGCAAAGCGCGCGGAGACCGTGACGACCCTGCCGAAGCGGGCGGCAAGGAAATAGCCGGCAATGCAGTCCTATACGCTGCGGGATGTTCAGGCACTGCTTGGCGTACCGCGATCGGTCGTCAATGCCTTGATCTCCGCGGGCGTGATCGCACCCCGCCGGGGAGAGCGCGGGCAGCTCCAGTTCTCGTTTCAGGACATCGTGTTGTTGCGCACGGCGCAGTCCTTGAGGGCGTCGCATGTCTCCACCCGCCACATCACCCGGGCGTTGCAGCGGCTGGACGCCGTGGGAGCGGGGCGCCCCGCCACGGGCGTGCGTATCCGGGCGGTCGGCGGTGAGATCGCGATAAGGGACGAGCACGGGGCCTGGCACATCGATACGGGGCAACGTATCCTCGATTTCGAGCCGGACGGCAGCGCCGGCACCGTGGTCGAATTTGCGCCACGGGCCGGGCACAAGGCACCGGGCAGCCTGAGCGGTATCGAGCTGTTCGAGATTGCCCTGGAGCTTGAGCCGGTCGATCCGGCAGCGGCAGAGTCCGCCTATCACAGGGCGCTGACTGCCGCGCCCGACCTGGTTGACGCCTGGCTGAACCTCGGCTGCCTGCTATGCGACCAGGCGCGGTTCGAGGAGGCGGCGGGTCTGTACCGCGAAGCGCTGGGCCAGTTTCCGGATGTGCCGCTGGTCCACTACAACCTGGCCGTGGCGCTGGAAGATGCGGGTCAATACCGCGAAGCGCTCGCCCACTATCACGAGAGCATCAAGCTGGCGCCGGATTTTGCCGATGCGCACTACAACGCCGCGCGGCTGCACGATAAGCTGGGTGACACGCAACGTGCCATCCGCCATTACAACCGGTATCGGCAGCTTGGGGCGGACAAGTAGCAATAGCTGGTTGCGCCGCCAGTTGCGTCTCGCCGGGCTGCGCTGTCTCCGGCGCGACGCGTGAGAGCATCAAAAGCCGCATTCCCACACCCCTCGCACTCCCTCCCAAGGCCGTTCCCGCACTATCTTTGTACCCGTTTGTATCAGCCTCCCGCAACGATACGTGCCCTGACAGAAACGGCCTTCATCCGCTATGGGCGAGATACATCGATCTCCTTAAATGCGTCTTGTGGCCCGGCGGCGCGCAACAAGCAAGCGACCCGGCCGCGCAATACCCCACGCAACTCCCAACGCAACTCTCCAGGAAATCGATCATGACTACCAATATCGCCAAGCGTCTTCTCCTCGCCTTTGCCCTGGTGGCAAGCGCAGCCGGTGCCCAGGCCGCCGCCGTGGGCGCCCGCGACCCGTACTCCGATGGGGCTCGTTCCGTACAGGGCGCACGCGACCCGTACTCCGACGGCGCCCGTTCCGTGCAAGACGCACGCAGCCCCTTCAGCGACGGTGCGCGCAATGTCGATCCGTACTCCGACGGCGCGCGCAACGTCGATCCCTACTCCGACGGTGCCCGCGCCTGACGCCGCGTATCGCCGCGGCCTGTTCTGCCCGGTTGCCTTGCCGCCGCCACGGCGATCATTGCGCTGACCTCACTGTCTGCGGTCGCCGCGCGCACAGGCGGCGGCCAACGACGAGCCCGGCCGCTGTTACGGCGTCAATTCCTGCGAAGCGGTGGAGCGCGATGCCCTGATCCATCTGCAGGCGAACGGCCGCTTCGATGCGCTCTGCGAGATGCTGGTCGATCGCCTTGGTGAAGACGATGGCGTCGCCCGGGCCGGCGCATTGCTCGCCAGCTGGCTCGGCAATGCGCTGATCGCCCGCATCGAAAGCAACCGACCTCTCCCAACGGTAGCGCCTGCGCGCCACGGCTACAACCGTTGATGATCGCCGCCATGGCGATCGACGCATTGGCAATGCCTGATGCCCACGGCAACTGCGCCACCCGGGAGCTTGCTCCGGGTGGCGCAGTTGCCGTGGGCACTCGTCGTTTCTTGCCGGATCAGCGTGCGGCGGCCTCTCTCTGGGCCGCCCGCAGGCTTTCATAGACGGCAAACCGCCTCTGGTATTCCGCGCTGTTGACGTCGGGGCCGCGGTCGCCGCGCCAGTACTCGGCCAGGCCTGCGCGTGTCCAGGCTTCAAGGTCGGCGCGAACTTCCGCGCGTGTGAGGGGACGGGCCGCACCGCTGGCGTCGGCGGCATGTGCCGCGACGGCGAGCGTCGAGAAGAGCAGGGCAGCGGCGAGGGAAGAGATCGTGATGGGTTTCATGTTGGTCCAGGTCCTTCTTGAGTTCTGCAGGGCATCCAGTACGATGCATCAAGTGCGCAAGGCGTTTGATCGCCCCCATGGCATCTGATGCGCGTCCGGAGCTTGCATTTCACCGCTGCGGTGTATCCCCAATGTTTCCGCCAGGGCCGACGCTTGTATGACTGCTTGTCGATCCCGTTGCTTCACACATTGCGATACGCGAGCGGCGTGTGTTCGCCGCGCCGTGACGACTTGGCGGCACATCTGCGTCCGTCGCCATGTATCGCTGTGTATGCAGGCGGCATCCATACATGGAAGCTTGCAAATCCACGCCTTCGTGAAAACAGGGCGGATACACGCCCACCGTCAAATCGCTGCTGCCCTAAGAACGAGCCACAAAAGACGATTGGAGGACCCATGAAGAAAACATTCGCAGTGATTGCCGCATCCGTAGCCGCCAATACGGTGTATGCCCAGTCCAGCGTCACCCTGTTCGGGATCGTCGACGCCGGCATCGAATACAACAGCAATGCAGGCGCCGGTGGCGACAACCTGTTCCGGCTGAGTTCCGGCAACCAGTCCGGTTCGCGCTGGGGCGTGCGTGGCGCGGAGGACCTGGGTGGCGGGCTGAAGGCAGTCTTCCTGCTGGAAAGCGGCTTCGACCTGGATACCGGCAACTCGGGCCAGGGCGGGCGCCTGTTCGGCCGCAATGCCTATGTCGGTGTGGAAAGCCCGTATGGCGCGCTGCTGTTCGGACGGCAGCAGACCGCCTTGCGCGACTTCAACAACCTCTATGATCCCGCCGCGACGGCCGACCGCTACGGTATTTTGGGGATCGCGCCTGAGTTCGGTGCGCGCGCGGACAACGCAGTCAAGTATGTCGGCACCTTCGGCGGTCTCACCGCATCGGCCTTCTACTCGTTCCAGTCCAATGGCAGCGAGGTGGCCGGCAGCAACGTGTTCGGCCGCGAGTACGGGGCCTACCTCAGCTACGCCAGCGGCCCGTTTTCGGTAGGCCTGGCCTATGACGATGCGCATGTCGGCACCCCGGCCAACCAGGCGCCGGTGCTGCGGCGCTATGCGGTGGCCGGCACCTATGCAATGGGACCGGCCAAGGCATTCGCCGGCTACCGGCTGGCCAAGGCCTTCGACGGCGCCATGTTGCCCGGCGCGCAAGCGGCCAATGCCGGCTCGAACCTCTACTGGCTCGGCCTGGCGTACAAGCTGACGCCGGCGTTCTCGTTGACCGGCGCGGCTTACTATTCGGATTTCCGCCATACCGGGTCGGACCCGTGGCAGTTCGTGGTGACGGGCGACTACACGTTCACCAAGCGCACCGATCTCTATGCGTCGGTGGCCTACGCGCTCAACAAGGAAAACTCGTACCTGGGCGTCAACGGCTACAACAGCGGCATCGGCGCGAATGCCATCATCAACGTGCAGCCGGGCTCGAACCAGCTGGGCGCGGTGGTGGGGATCCGGCACAGGTTCTGAGGGCGTCAGCCGGCACGGAGAGAATGGGCTGACAAATCGAACCGGGGGTTGCGATCTCTGTCACGCCCGCGAAGTCGCGCTGAGGGGAGGGATGGGCATGGGGCATGGGCGCTCTCGCGTCCGCTTCTCCCTGACTTCTCCCTGGCGTCAGCCGGCAAACGCCGCCTTCACCCACTCCCGCAGCAGCCTGGTCGCAGGACGCTCCGCAGCACGCGCGCTGTAGACGAGGTCATACCCGAAGCTCTCCAGCGCCAGCGAAAAGGGCTGCACCAGCACGCCTGACGCCAGTTCGTCCGCGACCAGCGTCAGGCTGAGCAATCCGACACCCTGGCCCGCGATGGTGGCTTGCACGGCGTGGATCTCGTCGGTAAAGGACAGCCCGCCATCCGGATCGGCGACTTCGATGCCCGCTTGCGCCAGCCATTGCCGCCACACCCGTGCACGCTCGTCATCCCGTGCGCCCGCCCCCCATTCGAAGTGGATCAGCGTCGCGTGTTTCAGGTCTTCAGCCGAGCGCAATTTCAGGCTGGGGCTGCAGACCGGCGCGAAGCGGTCGCGGAACAGCGGCTCGACCACCAGGCCGGGATAGTTGCCGGTCCCGTAGCGGATCGCAGCGTCCGCGTCGCTGTCGAGGTCGACCACCTCGTCCGAGGCATCCAGCCGCAGCGTCCAGTCGGGGTGCGCGGCGCGGAACTGGCCGGCACGCGGTGCCAGCCGCCTGGCCATGAAGGCGACCGTGGAGGTCAGCGTCGCGACGTTGGTGCGGCCGGCGCGCTGCACTGCCTGCACCGCACGCTCCATCCCGTCCAGCCCGTCCCGGACCGCCGGGAAAAGCTGCTGCCCCGCCGGCGTCAGCCGGACTTTACGGGTCTGGCGCTCGAACAGCTTCACGCCCAGCAATTCTTCCAGCAAGCGGATCTGGTGGCTGACCGCCGTCGGCGTGACACTCAGTTCGTCAGCGGCGAGCTTGAAGCTGGCGCGCCGGGCGGCGGCTTCGAAGGCGCGCAGCGCGCTCAGGGGCGGCAGTTTGCGCATGGAGCTTTCATGGATGAGGTGAACTCATCCATCGACTGAGGAATGAGCATTTGTCGGAGATTCTGACTGGATAGATACTGGGTTCAGTCCGATGGCATCTGGCTTTCGGATGAATTCTACTAAACCATCCACAGGACCTGGCAATGCGACTCGAACAAGTTCATACCCACCCCGATCCCTACGCGCCCTACCTGCTTTCGCAAGCGATCCGGGCCGGCGGGTTCCTCTTTGTGTCCGGCCAGGCTGCGGTCGGTGACGATGGCGCCATCGTCGGCCGCGGCGACTTCGATGCGCAGGCTGAGCAAGCGTTCAGGAACCTCGAGCGCGCGCTCAGGGCGGCTAGCTCCTCGCTCGGCCGTGTGGTGAAGGTGACCATCTTCCTTACCTCGATGGCGCACTTCCCGAAGATTGTCGAACTGCGCCGCAAGTGGTTCTCTGCCCCGTATCCGGCCGACACCATCGTCGAAGTCTCGGCGCTGTACTCGCCCGATGCGATGATCGAGATCGAAGCCATTGCGCTTGCTGACCAGGCTGGGGAATGACGGCGCACCATCCCCGTTCGCTGTTCGAAGCGCTGACGCGTTCGAGCTTGTCGCTACTTCCCGAACTCACTGAACTTCGCCGCAAGGAACTCCACGAACAGCCGGATCCGCGACGACAGCTGGTGCCTCTGCTGGTACACCGCATAGATATCGGCCTCCGGCGTCGCATACTGCGGCAGGACCTGGACCAGGCGCCCGCTGCGCAGGAAACGTTCGATGTCCCACTCGGCCCGCATCAGGATGCCGTGGCCTTCAAGCGCCCAGTGCACGGCGATCTCGCCGTCATTGGTGGTGAGATTGCCGCGCACGCGGACCGATTCCGTGCGCGCTTTCGCGCCCTTGCCGGTGGTCAGGCGCCAGACGCCGTAGGCGTCGCTGCCCTGGCGGATGCCGATGCAGTTGTGGCGGCGCAGGTCCGACGGTGTCTGCGGCGTGCCGTGATCGCGCAGGTATTTGGGCGAGGCGCACAGCAGCCGCCGGTTCGGCGCCAGCCGCTTGGCCACGATGCGCGCGTCCGGCGGCTGGCCGAAGCGGATGCAGACGTCGAACGCGTCTTCGGTCAGCGGCGGCGGGTCGGCGGACAACTGCAGCTGCACATCGACTTCGGGGTAGGTGGTGATGTACTCCGAGATCACCGGCGCCACATGCATGCGCCCGAACCCCAACGTGGCATTGACCCGCAGCAGACCGCTCGGACGGCCCTTGGAGCGCGTCAGCAACTGGTCCAGGTCGTCGATCTCGCTGAGGATGCGCCTGGCGTGCTCCAGGTAGACCTCGCCTTCCGGCGTCAGGCTCATGCGGCGCGTAGTGCGCGTCACCAGCGGCATGCCGATGCGCGACTCCATCTGCGCCAGGCGCTTGCTGACCGCGGCCGTGGTGATGCCGAGGTCGCGTGCCGCGGCGCTCAGGCTGCCGGCGGTGGCGACCGACGTGAAGAACCCCAGCTCGGACGGCTGGATGCCTGAGGACGAGGCCATTTCACCTTTAATTTCAGGTTAACAATGCTTTAACTCTACTGCCAATCCAAAACCTTGTCCACGGCCCAGAATCCGCCTCACGCACTCAACTGCATTCAACGCGATTCTGACCAGGAGACAAACCATGAAGACTTACCGCATCGCAACCATCCCGGGCGACGGCATTGGCAAGGAGGTGGTGCCGGCTGGCCGCAAGGTAATGGAAGCCCTGGCGTCCGCAGGCGCTGACTTCCGCTTTGAGTTCGAAGACTTCGACTGGGGCGGCGACTACTACCGCCAGCACGGCGTGATGATGCCCGCCGACGGCCTCGATGCGCTGCGCGACAAGGATGCGATCCTGTTCGGCTCGGCCGGCGATCCGCACATCCCCGACCACATCACGCTGTGGGGCCTGCGCCTGAAGATCTGCCAGGGCTTCGACCAGTACGCCAACGTGCGTCCGACGCGCATCCTGCCGGGCATCGACGCACCGCTCAAGCGCTGCGCCTCCGAAGACCTGAACTGGGTGATCGTGCGCGAAAACTCGGAAGGCGAGTATTCCGGCGTGGGCGGCCGCGTGCACCAGGGCCATCCCATCGAGGCCGCCACCGACGTGTCGATGATGACCCGCGTCGGCGTGGAGCGCATCCTGCGCTTCGCCTTCAAGCTGGCCCAATCGCGTCCGCGCAAGCTGCTGACCGTCATCACCAAGTCCAACGCGCAGCGCCATGCCATGGTGATGTGGGACGAGGTCGCGGTGCAGGTGGCCAAGGACTTCCCGGACGTCAAGTGGGACAAGGAACTGGTCGATGCCGCCACGGCGCGCATGGTCAACCGCCCGGCGTCGCTGGACACCATCGTCGCCACCAACCTGCACGCCGACATCCTGAGCGACCTGGCGGCGGCGCTGGCCGGCAGCCTGGGTATCGCGCCCACCGGCAATATCGATCCGGAACGCCGCTATCCGTCGATGTTCGAACCGATCCACGGCTCCGCCTTCGACATCATGGGCAAGGGCCTGGCCAACCCGGTCGGCACCTTCTGGTCGGTGGTCATGCTGCTGGAGCACCTCGGCGAGAACGAGGCGGCGCAGCGCGTGATGCAGGCCGTCGAAGCCGTCACCGCCAACCCCGCGCTGCATACCGGCGACCTGGGCGGCAAGGCCACCACGGCCGAAGTGACCAAGGCCGTGTGCGATCTGCTCGCCTCCGGCAAGCAGGCTAAGGCGGCCTGAGCGCCAGCCCCGCTAGTCCTCGCGCCCGGCCCCGGCCGGGCCGCATCCTGCGGGCCTCGCCGGTCCGCACCGCCGCGCGGCCACACCGTCATCATCGGTGCCGGCAAGGCCTCGGCAGCGATGGCGAGCCCTTTGCCGCGCCATGCGTGCTGCTGTCCGGCGGCGAGATCACGGTGACCGTGCGGGGTACGGGGCGGGGCGGCCGCAACGTCGACTTCCTGCTGTCTCTGGTGCTGACCCTGCGCGGGGAAGCCGGCGTCCATGCGATCGCCGGTGATATCGACGGTGTCGATGGCGAGGAGGAGATCGCCGGCGCCGTGATCGGGCCCGACACACTCGAGCGCGCCTGGCGCGCAGGCCTGTGTCCGCACGACGCGCTGTCCGCCAACGACGGCCACGGATTTTTCGAGGCGCTGGGCGATGCCGTAGTGACCGGCCCCACGCTGACCAATGTCAAGATTTTCGCGCGCTCCTGTTGACGCGCGCTTCCGGAGCAAACGCATGAGACGCCTTCGCAATGCAAAGATCGTGGCCACGCTGGGGCCGGCGAGCACAGACCCGGCCATCATCGAGCAGCTCTTCGATGCGAGCGCCGATGTGTTCCGGCTCAACTTCAGCCACGGCACCCATGCGGACCACCAGCAGCGCCTGGAAACCATCCGCGCCATCGAGCACGAGCGCGGCCGGCCGATCGGCGTGCTGCTGGACCTGCAAGGCCCCAAGCTGCGTATCGGCACGTTTGCCGACGGCCCGGTGAAACTGGCCGCGCAGGCAAGATTCCGGCTCGACCTGGACGCCTCGGCGCCCGGTTCCGTGGAGCGGGTCAGCCTGCCGCATCCCGAGATCTTCGCGGCGCTGCAGGAAGGCACGGAACTGCTGGTCGATGACGGACGCGTGCGCCTGCGCGTGGAGCGGTGCGGCCCCGACTATGCCGAGACCACGGTCGTCAATGGCGGCACGCTGTCCGACCGCAAGGGCGTCAATGTGCCGGGCGTAGTGCTGCCTTTGTCGGCGATGACCGAGAAGGACCGGCGCGACCTGGACTTCGGCCTGTCGCTGGGGGTGGACTGGATTGCGCTGTCCTTCGTGCAGCGCGCTGAAGATATCCAGGAGATCAAGCAGCTCGTCGATGGCCGTGCCGGCATCGTCGCCAAGCTGGAGAAGCCTGCCGCGATCCAGAGCCTGGAAGCGATCGTGGCGGAATCGGATGCGGTCATGGTCGCGCGTGGCGACCTTGGCGTGGAGATGCCGGCGGAGCAGGTGCCGTCGCTGCAAAAGCGCATCGTCCGTGCCTGCCGCAAGGCCGGCAAGCCGGTGATCGTCGCTACGCAGATGCTGGAGTCGATGGTTGCCGCCCCCGTGCCGACGCGCGCCGAGGCCTCTGATGTGGCGACCGCCGTCTACGACGGCGCCGACGCCGTCATGCTGTCCGCCGAATCCGCCTCCGGTCAGTATCCGGTCGAGGCCGTGCGCATGATGGACAGCATCATCACGCGCACCGAATCCGATCCCCACTATCACGAAGCCATCCAGGCTTCGCATTCGGCGCCGCGCCCCGAGGCCGCCGACGCGATCGGCTACGCGGTCAGGCACGTGGCCAGCCTGCTGCGCGCGCCGGCTGCGGTGGCCTACACCAGCTCGGGCTACTCCGCGCTGCGCATGGCACGCGAGCGGCCTGAAGTGCCGATCCTGGGCATGACCCCGCGGGTCGCTACCGCGCGCCGGCTGGCGCTGGCCTGGGGCGTGCACGCGGTGCTCTGCCATGAAGTGGTCGATGTGCTGGAGATGACCGACCTGGCCAGCCGGACCGTGCTGAAGGAGCAGTTCGGCCAGACCGGGCAGTCGATCGTTATCTCTGCCGGCCTGCCGTTCACCGTGGCCGGCACCACCAACCTGCTGCGCATCGCGCAGGTCCAGTAAGGAGAAAACCATGACAGCAATCCGGGAGATCCGCGGCTACGAGATCCTCGATTCCCGTGGCAACCCTACCGTGGCCGCGCAGGTGCTGCTGGCCGACGGCTCGCAGGGCTTCGCTGCCGCGCCATCCGGCGCTTCCACGGGCTCGCGTGAAGCGCTCGAGCTGCGCGATGGCGACAAGCGTCGCTATTTGGGCAAGGGCGTGCAGAAGGCCGTGCATCATATCAACGTCGATATCGCGCGCGCGCTGGCCGGCATGGACGCGGCGGACCAGGCCGGGGTGGATGCCTGCCTGATCCGCCTCGACGGCACGCCGGAGAAGTCGCGCCTGGGCGCGAATGCGCTGCTGGCGGTTTCGCTGGCGAATGCCAGGGCGGCCGCGGACTCTGCCCGCCTGCCGCTGTACCGGTCTGTGGGCGCCAGCAACGGCGAGACACGCCTGCCTTTGCCGATGATGAACATCATCAACGGCGGCGCGCATGCGGACAACAGCGTCGACATGCAGGAGTTCATGATCCTGCCGGTCGGCGCCCCAAGCTTCTCGGAGGCGTTGCGCTGGGGCGCGGAGGTGTTCCATACGCTCAAGGGCGTACTGAAGGCGCGCGGTTTTGCCACCTCGGTCGGCGACGAAGGCGGCTTCGCGCCAGACCTGTCGTCCAACGAACATGCCCTCGAAGTCATCATGCAGGCCATCGAAGCCGCTGGCTTCCGGGCCGGCCGGGATATCGCACTGGGCCTGGATGTGGCCAGCTCCGAGTTCTACGCGGACGGCAGCTATGTGCTGCAGTCGGAAGGCCGCTCGTACGACGCCGGCGCCTTTGTCGACCTGCTCGCCAGCTGGGTCCGCCAGTACCCCATCGTCACCATCGAGGATGGCATGGCCGAGCAGGACTGGCATGGATGGCGCCTGCTGACGGCGCACCTGGGCGAACAGGTGCAGCTGGTCGGCGACGACCTGTTCGTGACCAACGCGGCGATCCTGGAAGAGGGCATCGAACAGGGCGTGGCCAACGCCATCCTGATCAAGCCCAACCAGATCGGCACGCTGACGGAAACGCTGCAGGCGATCGCCGTGGCGGAACGCGCGGGCTATGCCTCGGTGATCTCTCACCGCTCGGGCGAGACCGAAGACACCACCATTGCGGACCTGAGCGTGTGCACGGCGGCGACGCAGATCAAGACCGGCTCGCTGAGCCGCTCGGATCGCGTGGCCAAGTACAACCGGTTGTTGTTTATCGAGGCGGAACTGGGTTGCGCCGCGACCTTTGCGGGGCGCCAGGCGATCCGGCAGGCAGCAAACAAGCCATAAGCACTTCGCTTGCGGCTTGCCATATAAATCAAATTCAGGAGACAAAGCATGCGTGGTACTGAACTCGTTCGTCGCATTTCAACGCTGGCCGTGCTGGCCGCCGGCATCACCTTCAGCGGTGCCAGCCTGGCGCAGACCTGGCCGGCCAAGCCGATCACCCTGGTCGTGCCGTTCCCCTCGGGCGGCACCACCGACGTGCTGGCCCGCGCGCTGGGCGACCAGTTGTCGAAGAGCCTGGGCCAGCCCGTGATCGTGGAAAACCGCCCCGGCGCGGGCGCCACGCTGGGCGCGGACTACGTCGCCAAGAACAAGCCCGATGGCTACACGCTGCTGATGGGCGCGGTCCACCACACCATCGCCACCAGCGTCTACAAGAAGCTGCCTTACAGCTTCCAGAAAGACCTGACGCCGATCGCCACCGTGGCGATGGTGCCCAACGTGCTGGTGATCAATGCGGCGAAGACGCCGGCGAAGACTGTCAGCGAACTGGTGACGCTGGCGAAGACCGCGTCGCCGGAGTTTGCCTACGGTTCCAACGGCAACGGCACCGCGCAGCACCTGATCGGCACCCAGTTCCAGACCGCCACCGGTGCCAAGCTGCTTCATGTGCCTTACAAGGGCAGCGGGCCGCTGACCACCGACCTGCTCGGCGGGCAGGTCACGATGTCGTTCGACACGCTGACGCCGGTGCTGCAGCACATCAAGTCTGGCAAGCTGCGTGCGCTGGCCGTCACCACGGCGCGGCGCTCGAGCGTGCTGCCCGATGTGCCGACGCTGGAGGAAGCGGGGCTCAAGGGCTTTGATATCGGCACGTGGTTCGGCGTGCTGGCCCCGGCGGCGACGCCCGAGCCTGTGGTCAGCAAGCTGAACGCGGAGATCGTCAGGATCGTGAAGTCGCCCGACTTCCAGCAGAAGATGCAGGGCATTGGGGCCGAGCCGATGGCGAGCACGCCGCAGGAGTTCGCCAAGCGGATCAACGACGAAACGGTCAAGTTCGCCAAGCTGGTGAAGGACGGCAAGGTAACGATCGAGTGATGTGGGAACCGGGGCGGTGATTGCGGTAAGCTTCAGGCGCATTCACCGCTCCAACCCATGAACCACGACCGATCCATTGCCACCCAGATCGTTGCGCTGATCCAGTCTGAAGGCCTGCCCGTGGGCGCGCACCTGCCGGCGCAGATGCTGGCCGACAAGCTGCGCGTCTCGCGCTCCCCCGTCAATGAGGCGCTTGCGCTGCTGCATGAGAAGGGCGTGCTCACGCGCGAGAAGAACCGCGGCTTTTTCCTGGCCAGGCCGGTTGCCGCACCGGCAGCGGAACTGGCCTCGCGGCTGGGCCTGGCCGAGCCGGATGTGGCCACTGCCGCCTACTTCCAGATCGCCGAAGACCTGTTGCAGGGCACGCTCGACACGCAGGTGTCGGAACAGCTACTCAAGGCGCGCTACGGCCTGACCACCACCCAGCTTAATACCGTGCTCAAGCGCATCGCGCAGGAGGGCTGGGCCGAGCGCAAGCCGGGATACGGCTGGGAATTCTCGTCGATGCTGACCACGCCGGATTCGCTGCTGCAGTCCTACCGACTGCGGCTGGCGCTGGAGCCGGCCGCGCTGCTGGAGCCTGGCTACCGCCTCGAGCCCCGCACCCTCCAGCGCCTGCGCGCCGCGGAGTTTCACCTGCTGAACGGCGGGATCGAGACCGACACGGCCGACCAGCTCCACGATCGCGGCGTGCGCTTCCATGAATCGCTGGTCGAAGCCTCCGGCAATCCGTTCTTCGTCGATACCATCCGCCGCGTCAACCGTGTGCGCCGGCTGCTGTCCTACCGCTCCATGCGCGACCGCGAACGCTATCCGGAACACGCGAAACAGCACCTGCACATACTTGACCTGCTGGAGCGTGAGCGCAACGAAGAAGCATCGCTGGCCATGCGCGAGCACCTCGAACATACGCTGACCGCGCTGGCGCAGATCAGCCGGCTCCTCGAACCCTAGTACTGCCAGGCGCGCGATGCCGTGCCAGCCCCGGCGTCAGTCTGCGGACACCGGGGTGCCCTCACGGGCGTTCAGCAAGTCCAGCGCCACATCGACGATCATGTCCTCCTGCCCGCCCACCATCCGGCGGCGCCCCAGCTCCACCAGCACATCGACGGTCTTCAGGCCGTAGCGCGCCGCAGCGACCTCGCTGTGGCGCAGGAAGCTGGAATACACCCCCGCATAGCCCAGCGCCAGCGTCTCGCGGTCGACCCGCACCGGGCGGTCCTGCAGCGGGCGCACGATATCGTCGGCGGCGTCCATCAGCTGGTACAGGTCGCAGCCATGATGCCAGCCCATGCGTTCGGCCGCGGCGATAAAGACCTCGAGCGGCGCGTTGCCGGCGCCGGCGCCCATGCCGGCCAGGCTGGCGTCGATGCGGTCGCAGCCTTCTTCAACCGCCACGATGCTGTTGGCAACCCCAAGGCTCAGGTTGTGGTGGGCATGCATGCCGGTCTCGGTCTCGGCCTTCAGCACGTCCTTGAAGGCGCGGAAGCGATCGCGCACGCCTTGCATCGTCAGCGCGCCGCCGGAATCGACCACATAGCAGCAGGTCGCACCGTAGCTTTCCATCAGCTTTGCCTGCTGCGCCAGGTGCTGCGGCGTGGTCATGTGGCTCATCATCAGGAAGCCCACGGCCTCCATGCCCAGCTCGCGCGCCGCCTCGAGATGCTGGCGCGAGATGTCGGCCTCGGTGCAATGCGTGGCTACGCGCACGATGCGGGCGCCGGCATCGTAGGCGGCCTTGAGGTCATGCACGGTGCCGATGCCCGGCAGCAGCAGCGTGGCGATCTTTGCGTGGTGCAACACGTCGGCCACCGCCTCGATCCATTCCAGGTCGGTATGCGCGCCGAAGCCGTAGTTGAAGCTCGAGCCCTGCAGCCCGTCGCCGTGGGCCACTTCGATCGAATCGACGCCGGCTTCGTCGAGCGCGCGCGCGATCTGGCGGACCTGTTCCAGGCTGTACTGGTGGCGGATGGAGTGGCTGCCGTCGCGCAGCGTCACGTCGGAGATATAGAGGGTCTTGTCGTTGCTCATGGCATTCGGTTCCTGTCAGGCGGCAGCGGACTCGGCAAGCATGGCGGCAGCCATGCTCTCTGCGGTGTTGAGCGCGGCACTGGTCATGATGTCCAGGTTGCCGGCATAGGCGGGCAGGTAGTGGGCGGCACCCTCGACTTCGAGAAGGACGGTAGTCTTCAGGCCCGCCAGGCGGCCCAGGCCCGGGATGTTCAGCGGCGCATCGGCCGGGATGGCCTCGAACTGCACCGCCTGCTTGAGCCGGTAGCCCGGTACGTAGCGCTGCACGTCCGCGGCCATGCGTTCGACCGACGCGGCGATGGCGTCCTGGTCGGCCCGCTCGCTCAGGCAGTACACGGTGTCGCGCATGATCAGCGGCGGTTCGGCCGGGTTCAGCACGATGATGGCCTTGCCGCGCCGCGCGCCGCCTACCTGCTCGATGGCGCGCGAGGTGGTTTCGGTGAATTCGTCGATATTGGCGCGCGTGCCCGGCCCGGCGCTCTTGCTGGAGATGCTGGCCACGATCTCCGCGTAGTGCACCGGCGCCACGCGGGACACCGCCGCCACCATCGGAATGGTGGCCTGGCCGCCGCAGGTGACCATGTTGACGTTGGGCGCATCGAGGTGCGCGGCGCCGTTGACCACCGGGATGCAGTACGGGCCGATCGCCGCGGGGGTCAGGTCGATCATGCGGATCGACGGGCGCAGGCCGCGCAGGAAGGCGTCGTTCTTCACGTGCGCACCGGCGCTGGTGGCATCGAAGACGAGATCGATGTCATCGAATACCGGCAGGCGCGTGAGCCCTTGCACGCCTTCATGCGTGGTGGCGACGCCCATCCGGGCTGCGCGGGCCAGGCCGTCGGAGGCCGGGTCGATGCCGACCATCGCGCCCATCTCGACATGCCTGCCATGCCGCAGGATCTTGATCATCAGGTCGGTGCCGATATTGCCCGAGCCGATGATGGCGGCTTTGAGCTTGCGTGTCATGGGGATTCTCCTTGTACGGGTTATTCGACGCTGGCGCCGCTGGCCTTGACCAGCGGGGTCCAGCGCGTGCTTTCGCTGGCGAGGAAGGTGCCGAACTGCTGCGGGCTCATTGGCATGGGATCGAGGCCCTGGTCCGCAAAGCGCTTTGCCACCTCCGGCGCCTTCAGCGCCTTCAGCGCGGATTCGTTGAGCCGGGCGACTACGGCGTCGGGCGTGCCGGTGCGCACCACCATGCCGAACCAGACGCCCGCGTCCAGCCCCGGCATCCCCAGTTCAGCCAGCGTGCGCACATCGGGCACGCTCGGCGAACGCTTGCTGGCGGCGATCGCCAGTGGCTTGACCTTGCCGCCCTTGATCAGCGGCGAGGTGGTGATCACCGGGTCGAACATCATGTCGACCTGGCCCGCCATCACGTCCTGCAGGGCGGGCGCCGAGCCCTTGTAGGCGACATGGGTGAACTTGCCGCCGCTCTTGTCGGCGAACAGGCCGCCGAGCAGGTGCCCGATCGAGCCGATGCCTTGCGAGGCGTAGTTGACGCCGTCCGCGCGCGACTTGGCCAGCGCCACCAGTTCCTTGACCGAGGTGGCCGGGCTGCCCTGCGGCACCACCAGCACCAGCGGCGAGGCGGCCAGCGCGGTCACCGGCTTGAAGTCCTTGAGCGGATCGAAGGAGAAATTGCGGTACAGACCCGGGTTGATCGCGAACATCTCGGTGGCCGCGACGAACACGGTGTGACCGTCAGGCTCGGCGCGCTTGACCGCGAGCGCGGCGATCTGGCCGCCGCCGCCGGGGCGGTTTTCGACGATCACCGGCTTGCCCAAGTCGGATTGCATCTGCTGCGCGACCTGGCGCGCGATCATGTCGGTGATGCCGCCCGCGGGGAACGGGACCACGATGGTGACGGGGCGGGTGGGGAAGGCCGGCGCTTGCGCAGCGGCTGGTGCGGCGAGGGCGCTGCCGGTGCCAATGAGGGTGGCGGCCGCGGCGAGCGGCGCGATCAGGGATGCCAGAAGGCGATGGGGGCGATGGGGCTGTTGCATGCTTTGTCTCCGTTTGCTCTGTCGTTATGTTCTGTTAATCGTTCGGGCCGCCGCGTCAGTCGCTGGCGAACTTCGCGCGCACGGTACCGACGCCGGTGATGCGCGCCTCATAGGTCTGGCCGGGCTGCACCGGCACCATCGGGCCGAGCGCGCCGGTCAGCACTAGGTCACCGGCGCGCAGCGGCTCGCGCAGGCTGGCGAGCTTGCGTGCCAGCCATACAGCCGCGTTGAGCGGGTGGCCCAGGCAGGCGGCGCCGTTGCCGTGCGAGACACGCTCGTCGCCGCGGGTCATTGCCATCTCCACGGTCTTCAGGTCGAGGCCGGCGAGCGGCACCGGCACCGCGCCCAGCACCACCAGCCCGCTGGAGGCGTTGTCGGCCACGGTGTCGACATACGAGATGTCCCAGTTGGCGATGCGGCTGCCCACCACCTCGATCGCAGGCAGCACGTAGTCCACGGCGTTGAGCACGTCGAGCACGGTGGCATCGGCCGCGTCGATATCGCGCCGCAGGACCAGCGCGACTTCCGCCTCGACCTTGGGCTGCAACGTGCGCGCCATCGGGATGGGTTCGTCGTCACCGTAGACCATGTCGGCAAACAGCGTGCCGAAGTCGGGCTGGTCGACGCCGAGCTGGCGCTGCACGGCGGGCGAGGTCAGACCGATCTTGCGGCCGACCACGCGCCGGCCGGCGGCCTGCCAGACGGCGACGTTGGCGCGTTGCACGGCATAGGCGGTGCTGGCATCGCCGGCGGCGATCTCGCCGCGCAGCGGGGCCACGGGTTCGCGCTTGCGCTCGGCGTCGCGCAGCCTTGCAGCCAGTGCGAGGATGGTTTCCTGATCGGGCATCGTGGGTTCCTTGTCGGTGAAGTCGTTGTCAGTGCGCGGTCAGGCAACCGGGTCGGCCTGCATCACGGCGAAGCCGGCGATCCATTCGAGGATCGGCCGGTAGTACTCGAGTTGCGCGCAATACGGCCCGCTGGCCGCGAGCGCGGCAAAGGCAGCGATCCAGGTGCGCACCTCGTGGGCGGACTTGCCCGCGTCGCGCGAGATGGCGTCGTTGGTCATGCCGTCCACGCGCAGCAATTCGCCGCCGGCCAGCATGGCCAGGAACTCGCGATCCCACTCGGGATTGAGCGGATGCAGGTGGCTGTCCCCGGCGGTGAAGGCGCGCGCGGCGGCCACGGTGCGCGCCTGGCGCGCTTCGCGCGAAGCCGGCGGGGGATTGCGGCCGGCGATCAGCCGTTCCGCCACTTCTTCGCTGGCACCGTCGATCTCGGGCACCGGCGGCTCGTGCGAGATGCCGCCGGAACCGACCACCAGCACGCGGCGGTCCAGCCGCGACAGGTAGCGGCCGATCGCATCGCCCAGCAGCCGCGCGCGCCGGCAGGTCGCCATCGGTGGCGCCACGGAGTTGATGAAGACCGGGATCACCGGATAGCGGTCCAGCGCGCCGGTCAGCGCTTCCAGCGCCTGCGCGCAGCCGTGGTCGACCTGCATGCGGTAGGACACCGCGACGTCGAGGTCCTGCGCCATCACCGCCTCGGCCAGGCCGAGCGCCAGATCGCGTGGCACGTCCAGCGGACCGGCCAGGCTGTTGAAGTCGCCAATGGCGCTGGCCGCGACGCCGATGCAGAAGGGCGGCATCACGTCATAGAAAAAGCCGTTGTAGTGGTCAGGAGCGAACACCACCACCAGCTCGGGATCGAACGCTTCCACGCGCGCTCGCGCGGCGGCGTGGACCCGTTCGACCTCGGCCACGATCTCGGGCGCGGGGTCGTAGTAGCCATGCAGTGGCGTGTGCGACAGGCATTCCACGTGCATCGGCATGTCAGGCTCCCGCAGCAAGCTGTTGCACGGAGGTGGCGCGCGTGTCCCGTGCCGCGCTGGCACGGGCGGCGGCGCGGGTATCGGCTTCGTTCGCGGCCGGGCAGCGCAGCGCCAGCTTTTGCGCCAGCGCCAGCACGGCGTCTGCGACCTGCTGCGGCGAGCACATGCCGGCGACAAAGCGATCGGGACGCAGCAGCACCACCGAGTGGGGCTGGCTGCCAAACCAGTCCTTGAGCCGCCCATGCACGTCGCCCACCGCGATCACGCCGTCCGGCACGTCGTTGCGATAGTCCAGCTGCGGGTCCGGCTTGGCGATCACGAAAACGCCGCCCAGCTGGCGCCATGCGGCGCGCGCCTGCGCTGACAGGCCGAAGGTCGGATCGGTGCCCCAGCCTAGGATGGCGAAGCGGTTGCCGATCATGTCGTCCAGGCGCTCGACGGTATTGGCTTCGGTGCGCACCATCGGCTGGATAAACATCCGGCCTACCGGCGAGTTGCCGGCGGGGTCGCGGCCATGCACCAGCCGGCCCACCAGCGATTCGCGCTTCTCGCTCATCAGGCCGAGCAGGCGGCCCAGGGCGGAGTGACCCGAGCGTTCCAGCCAGCGTGCCAGAAGACCTGCGCGGCGCTGCGTTTCGGGCAGCAGCACTACGCCTTGCTCATAGCGCGGCATGGGTTTGAAGCGCATCTCGACAAAGTACCGCTTGACCGAAGGGAAAGCGTTCAGCACCTTGGTCAACCCGTCGCGCATCGCCGCGCCCGCGCGGCTGGACGGTGCGAAGATATCGCCCGCTACCTCGGACAGGTGGATCATCGCCCGCGCATGGGCACGACGTTCCGCCGTGTAGGTGTCGAGCAGCGCGTCGCCGGCCTGGCCCTTGACCACCATCGCCAGTTTCCAGCCCAGGTTGGCGGCATCGCGGATGCCGCTGTTATAGCCCTGGCCCTGCCACACCGGCATGATGTGGGCGGCATCGCCGGCCAGCAGCACGCGGCCGGCGCGGAAGTCGCGCGCCAGGCGCGCGTTGTGCGTATAGACGCGCTTGCGGATGTAGTCGACCTGGTCCGGCTCGGCCACGACCTTGCGCATCAGCGCGGCCATATTCTCGGGCCGGGACAGTTCTTCCTCGGTCTCGCCCGGCATGACCATGAACTCGAAGCGGCGGATGCCGTGCGGCAGCGCCGCCGACACATAAGGCCGTTCCGGGTCGCAATGCATGTAGATATGCGGCGTGCCGATCGGGTCGTTGCGCACGTCAACCACGATCCACTGGTTGGGCTTGGTGCGGCCTTCGAAGGGCAGGTCGAGGGCGCGGCGCACGACGCTGTTGCCGCCGTCCGCGCCCACCATGTACGCGGCGCGAATCCGCAGGGGGCGGCCCGCTTCGTCGGTGGCATCGACCTGTACGCCTTGGTCATCCTGCGTGAACGATGCCACGCTGTGGCCGAGCAGCGTGCGCACATGGTCAAAGCGCTGCAAGCCGTCAAACAGGATGCGGTCCGCCAGAGGCTGGATAAAGGCATTGCGGCGCGGCCAGCCGAATTCGTCGGTGCGCGGCTCGATCGAGGCAAAGCAGCGCCCGCCCGGCGTGACGAAGCGCATCCAGTGGTTGGGGGTGGTGTGCGGCAGCAGCGTCTGCGCCAGCCCGACCGACTGGAATACGCGCAACGCCTCGTCGTCGAGGCCGATGGCGCGCGGATAGTCGATGATCTGCGGCAGTTTCTCCACCAGCACCACGCGCACGCCCTGAAGGCCCAGGATATTGGCGAGCATCAGGCCGACCGGCCCGGCGCCGATGATGGCGACGTCGCAATCGACAATTTCAGGACGAGCGTCACCGCCCGCCATTGCCATGGCGTGGGTCATGTCTGTCTCCGTTGAGTGTTAGGTGTTCCGGTCTATTCTTGCGGCGCGTCGGCTCAGACCGTCGTCGCCTCGGGCACCGGCTTGCCGAGCAGGAAGTTCAGGTGGATCCGGTTGAAGGTGTCGGCGTCCTCGAACTGCGGCCAGTGGCCGCAACCGTCCATCACGGTGAAGAGCGCGCCGGGGATCATGGTGGCGATGCGGCGGCCTTCGGAGACATCGGCGGTGGGATCTTCGGAAGTCCACAGCACCAGCGTCGGCGCCTGGATGCGGCCGTAGTCGGCCGCGCGCAGGATATTGCGCTGGCGCGTCTCCATGTCCTGCAGCACCATGTTGTCGCGCTGCGCTTCGACCATGCCCGGCTGTGCATAGATCGCCTGGCGCGTGGCGACCAGATCGTCGAACACCTTGGCCTTGTCGGCCATCAGCCATTCCACGCGGGCCTTGATGAAGTCCCAGCCCGGGGCTTCGACCGCGCGCATCGACAGCGTCTTGAGTCGCTCCATCACCACCGGATCTGCCTGCGAGCCGCCGGCGGTGTTCAGCACCAGCCGATCCACGCGTTCGGGGTGGTCAATGGCCAGACGTGATGCCACCCAGCCGCCCAGCGACTCGCCGCTGAACGAGGCGCGTTCGAGGCCCAGCGCATCCAGCACGCGGATCACATGGTCGACATAGGCCGAGACTTCGCGCGGGCCGGCGGGCTTGTCGGTCCAGCCGTGGCCGATCATGTCGATGGCCCAGACGTCGAAGTGCTCGGCGTGCGCCTTCAGGTTGCGCACATAGGCCTCGGCGTGGCCGCCCACGCCGTGCAGCAGGATCAGCGCAGGCTTGCCGCGTGCGCCGGCGTGCAGGTAACGGGTGCTGATGCCGCCGGCATCGAGCCAGCCCTGGGTGAAGGTGACGCCGCGCAGCTCGGCCCAGATGCTCTGGAACGGTTGCGCTGCGGCGGGCGAGGGGGCAGTGGCGGCGGGGGCGGCTTGCGTTGACATGCTGGTCTCCTGGGGTCTTGGAATGAGGACTTGCCTGGACGGAAGTCTAGAGACCGCGTTGTCACCGGCAAAAAAAATGTGCAAACTGTGCAAGGAGTGCACAACGTTGATTTAAAAGGATTTTTTATGGCCCTTGACCGGGATGCCGTCTACGCCAACGTCAGGGGGCTGACACGGGGCCTGGACGTGCTGCGCGCGCTGAACCGCATGGAAAGCGGCCGCGCTACCGCTCAGCAACTGGCGGTGGAAACGGGCCTGCACCGGACCACGGTCAGGCGTTTGCTGGAGACGCTGGTAGCCGAAGGGTTCGTGCGCCGCAGCGAGTCGGACGACACCTTCCGGCTGACGCTGCAGGTGCGCGCGCTCAGCGAAGGCTTTACCGACGACGAGTGGATTTCGACGATCGCGGCGCCGTTGATGGGCGAGTTGCTGCAGCAGGTGGTATGGCCTTCGGACCTGACCACGCCCGACGGCGACGCGATGATCATTCGCGAGACTACGCACCGCTTCAGCCCGCTGTCATTCCATCGCGCCATGGTCGGCCGGCGGCTGCCGATGCTGCTGACGGCCGCGGGCCGTGCCTATTTCGCGAGTAGCCCCGAGACCGAACAGGAGAACATCCTTTCGGTGCTACGGTCCGGCGCCGGCGGTGAAGGGCAGGCCGCGCTCGCGGCCGATGCCACCTATATCCGCAACCTGATCCGGCGGGTGCGCGAGGACGGCTTCAGCACCAACCATGGCGACTGGACCGAGCAGCGCAATATCAGCGCGGTCGCCGTGCCGCTATGCGCGGGCGAACGCGTGCTGGGCAGCCTGAACGTGGTGTACCTGTCGCGCGCGCTGAAGCCGGCGGAGGCCAAAGCAAAGTTCGTGGCACCGCTGGCGAGCGTTGCCGCCCGGATCGCCAGCACCATGGATGCGCGCCGGCCGGGGGGCGATGCCCCCGGCGCGGGCTGACGCTACTCGTCCTGTGCCACGGCGCGCGCGGTGGCCCGCGCTACCAGCGAGTCTTCCGGCATGGCGCTGACCGTCCAGTACATGAGGACGGCCAGTTCTCACAAGGCCGAGGCCGGCGACTTCACGCAAGTCCGGCTGATCAAGCTGTTCTGACGACCTGAGTGCAAGACGGCGCCGCCACTGCCCGATATTTTGGCAGGGCGTCGTCGCGCTTTTTTGGTTTGCCCCAAGAACGCTCGTGAGCGCGGCCGATGCACCAAGGTCGGCCTGCATTGCACCTGTCTGGTGATATCCCGGCACACCACCACGCCCCGCAGTGGCGCTTTCCTCATTTTTTGCCCGCAAATTTTGCATACAAGGCTGGCATACGACTTGCGATAGAGCTGGCTTCGACAGCAGTCCAACCTTCGGCAAAAGAGGAAAGTCCAGATGGTCCACAACCCTTGTTCCGCCATGATCGCCCGCGTGCGCAATAGCGCTTCGGCCGGCCGCCGCGCCTTGCTGCTCGGCCTGTTTGCAGGCGTTTGCATGACGGCCGTTCCGGTGACTGCGCAGGCGGACACCTTGTCCGATGTCACCAAGGCCGGCGTGCTGCGCGTGGCGGTGCCGCAGGACTTCCCGCCGTTCGGGTCGATCGGCGCCGATATGGCCCCGCAGGGACTGGATATCGATGTCGCCGCCCTGATGGCCAAAAAGATGGGCGTGAAGCTGCAACTGGTGCCGGTGTCCAGCACGAACCGCGTGCCTTACCTGCAGACCCGCAAGGTTGACCTGATCATCTCCAGCCTTGGCAAGAACCCGGAACGGGAAAAGGTGCTGGACTTCTCCGAGCCCTATGCGCCTTTCTTCAACGGCGTGTTCGGCCCGGCCGACCTGCCGGTGAAGGCCGCCGCCGACCTGGCCGGCAAGACCGTCGGCGTCACCCGCGGTGCGGTGGAGGACCTGGAACTGTCCAGGATCGCCCCCGCCAGCGCCACCATAAAGCGCTACGAGGACAACAATGCCACCATCGCCGCCTTCCTGTCCGGCCAGGTCCAGCTGATCGCGACCGGCAACGTGGTGGCGTCGGCGCTGATCGCCAAGCATCCGCCCAAGGCGCCGGAAACCAAGTTCCTGATCAAGAACTCGCCCTGCTTTATCGGCATGAACAAGGGCGAGACCGCGCTGCAGGCCAAGGTCAATGCGATCCTGGCCGAGTCCAAGAAGGACGGTTCGCTCAATTCGCTGTCGATCAAGTGGCTGCTGCGGCCGCTGCCGGCCCAGCTCTGATCGCGTCGGGACCGGTCCTCTCTTATGGCCTACCAGTTTGATTTCATGTCGGTGTTCGACTACACCGACGTCCTGCTAAAGGGCATTGCGGTGACGGCCCAGCTCACGCTCACCGGCGGCGTGCTGGGCGTGGCGCTGGCCATCTTCGGCGCGTGGGCGAAGACGCAGGGGCCGGCCTGGCTGCGCGCGTGCGTCAGCGCCTACGTGGAGCTGATCCGCAATACGCCTTTCCTGATCCAGCTCTTCTTTATCTTCTTCGGATTGCCGAGCCTGGGCGTGCACCTGCCTGAAATGGTGGCCGCGTCGCTGGCCATGGTGATCAACCTGGGCGCTTATGGCACGGAGATCGTGCGCGCCGGCGTGGCCGCCACGCCGCGCGGGCAGTTCGAGGCCGGTGGCAGCCTGGCCATGTCGCCGCTGCAGGTATTTCGCCATGTCGTGCTGCGCCCGGCGCTGCAGAGAATCTGGCCGGCGTTGTCGAGCCAGATTGTCATCGTGATGCTGGGTTCGGCGGTGTGCTCGCAGATCGCGGCGCAAGACCTTACCTACGCCGCGAACTTCATCCAGGGCCGCAACTTCCGCGCCTTCGAGGTGTATCTGGTCAGTACCGCGGTCTACCTGTTGCTGGCGCTGCTGCTGCGCCAGCTGCTGCGCGGCATCGGCCACCAGCTCTTTATGCGGAGGTCCTGATGATCGAGTTCACCTTCTGGGACATCCTGCGCAACCTGCTGCTGGCGGCGCGCTGGACCGTGGTGCTGTCGCTGGTGGCCTTCGTCGGCGGCGGCGTGGTCGCGACGCTGGTGCTGCTGCTGCGAACGAGCAAGCGGTCGCTGCCGCGACGCACGGCTGGCGTCTATATCGAGCTGTTCCAGGGCACGCCGTTGCTGATGCAGCTGTTCCTGGCCTTCTTCGGCCTGGCGCTATTCGGCATCGAAGTGCCGGCATGGCTCGCCGCCGGCCTGGCGCTGACGCTATGGAGTGCCGCGTTCCTCGCGGAGATCTGGCGCGGCTGCGTCGAGGCGATCCCGCGCGGGCAGTGGGAGTCGTCCGGCAGCCTGGCCATGAGCTATATCCAGCAGATGCGCTACGTGATCCTGCCGCAGGCCCTGCGCATCGCCGTGGCGCCCACCGTGGGCTTTGGCGTACAGATCGTCAAAGGCACCGCACTGGCATCGATCATCGGCTTCACCGAGCTGTCCAAGGCCGGCACCATGATCGTCAACGCCAGCTTCCAACCGTTCACCGTGTATGCCGCCGTCGCGCTGATCTACTTCGCGCTGTGCTGGCCGCTATCGCAATACAGCAAATCGCTGGAGAGGAAATTCAATGCCGCTCATCGCCATTGACCAGGTCCACAAGTCCTTTGGCAGCAACCAGGTGCTGAAGGGCGTCTCGCTCAACGTGGAGCCGGGAGAAGTGATTGCCATCATCGGCAAGAGCGGCTCGGGCAAGAGCACCTTGCTTCGCTGCATCAATGGCCTGGAGACCATCGACTCCGGTGCCATCACCGTTGCCGGCGCGCACCTTGCCGACAGCGAATTGCAGTTGCGTGCGTTGCGGCTCAAGGTCGGGATGATCTTCCAGCAGTTCAACCTGTTTCCGCACCTGAGCGCGGGGCGCAACGTGATGCTGGCGCCGATGATCGTCAAGGGCGTGCCGGAATCCGAGGCACGCTTGCTGGCCGAAGTGAACCTGGCGCGGGTGGGCTTGTCGGCCAAGTTCGACGCGTATCCGGATCAGCTCTCGGGTGGCCAGCAGCAGCGTGTGGCGATCGCCCGCGCGCTGGCCATGCAACCCGCCGCGCTGCTGTGCGACGAGATCACCTCCGCGCTGGATCCGGAGCTGGTCAATGAAGTCCTGCAGGTGGTGCGTGGCCTGGCCGCGGACGGGATGACGCTGCTGATGGTCACGCACGAGATGCGTTTTGCGCGCGAGGTGTGCGACCGCGTGGTCTTCATGCATCAGGGCAAGGTGCGTGAAGCGGGGCGGCCGGAGGAGGTGTTTGCGCGGCCGCAGACGGCGGAACTTCAGCAGTTTTTGGGGATGGCGGAAGTCTAGAGCGCTGCGACGTCACTCGCGTTCACGGTCTGCCTTCAGCAGCTTGAGCCGCGTCTGTCCATCGGGTGCGAAATGCGTCCCGAACTGCACCAACCCCAACCGGTGCAGGTGGCAACTCATGGTGAAGCTGAGCAACATGCCGGGCTCGGTCTCTTCGATGGTGAGGTCGATCGCCTTCAGCCTCGGCTCATAGCGCAGCAGCGTGGTTTCGATCTCGTTCTTAAGCGTGTGCGCCGAGGCCGGCAGATGGCGGTAGATCCGGGACAGGTCGCCCAGCCCATAGTCCGGCAGGTGCGCAAGCCCGCCGCGGCGACTGTTGAGAATGCGCTGGATATTGTCCTGCACCGACAGGAAGGTCTGCGTCGCCGCATCGAACTCATCGATCGCAACACCATTGGCGAAGTATCGTAAGCGCGAAATTAAGCGCACCTAGCTTTTGCGGCTGAGAGTGGGCAGGCTTGCGTCCGCAACCACTATTTGCGGACGCAAGCATGATAAAAGCCGAATGTGAAGTTCCGCCGCTGAGAGTGATCCGTGTTCGCTCCAACGGAAAGCGAGACTTTGACGCCAGGGATAAGCGCCAACTGGTCGAGGCGTGTCTACGGCCAGGGGTATCGGTAGCTGGTATGGCGCTTAAGGTCGGCATCAATACGAACCAGTTGCGCAAGTGGATTCGGCTGCACCAAGTGGCAACTGAAGCCGCTGCGGCCGACAGTGCGGAGCCTGCATTGCCCGCGTTCGTACCGGTCATCGAGGTTAGCGGCGCAACACGCGTTCCGGAATCGCCGGTGGCGCTGGAATGTCTGCCGGCCCAAGCGCCTGCTTGCACCCAACCATCGCCGCGTCCATCTCTGACGCCTGCTGTGCTCACGGCGCGGTTGCCCAACGGCGTGACGGTCGAACTCGAATGCGGCGGGCAGGACGTTGCCCTGGTGAAGGCGATGATCGAAGCGTTGGGAGCGCGTTGATGTTCCGGCTCGACGCTGACCTGCAGGTCTACCTGCACCGCAATGCGGTGGACTTCCGCCTCGGGATCAATGGGTTGGTTGCCCTGGTCGAGCAGTCGATGCAGCTTGATCCGTTTGCCAGCGCCGTCTACGCCTTTCATAACCGTCGGCGCAATCGCATCAAACTGTTACTGTGGGACCGAAACGGATTCTGGATGCTTTTGAAGCGATTGGAGGAAGACCGTTTTGTGTGGCCGCGGCGTGAGCACGCGGTGATTGAGCTGACGACCGAGCAGTTGCACTGGCTACTGGACGGTATCGACGTGGACGCCGTGAAGCGGCACCCGTCGCGTAAATATCAGCACACGGCTTGATGGTCGTTCGGTGTGACGTATACCCGATTGAGCGGTGGCTGCACTATCGTGTTCAGCATGAACGAACACGACCTCTCGCAATTGCCGCCGGCCGCCCAGGCCTATATCCGCGAACTCGAAGCGCGGGCTGCTGCCAACGCTCAGCACATTGCCGAGTTGAACGATCGCATCAAGCTCCTTGAGGAACAGTTCCGGCTTGCGCAGTCCAAACGCTTCGCGCCAAGCAGCGAGAAGCTCAAGGACCGCGTGTTCGACGAAGCCGAACAAATGGCCGCTGCGGCGCCGGCCAACGACGATGAGGATGAAGCGCTCGCGCCGCCGGACACGGGGCTGCCAGAGCCCGATAAGCCCGCAGGCCGCAAACGTGGCCGCAAGCCGCTGCCGGCGGAGTTGCCGCGCCAGCGCATCGAGTATGACCTGACCGAAGACCAGAAGATCTGCCCGTGCTGCCAGGGCTCGATGCACCGCTTGGGCGAGGAAGTCAGCGAGCAGTTGCACATCGAAGCCAAGGTCTCCGTACTGCAGCACGTCCGCTTCAAATACGCGTGTCGGCACTGCGAGCGCAATGCCGAACGCACGCCGGTGGTGACCGCGCCGATGCCAGCGCAACCACTGCCGGGCAGCAACGCAAGCCCGGCAATGCTGGCGACGGTGACCATCGGCAAGTACGTTGACGGCACGCCGCTGTATCGCATGGAAGATGCGCTCGGGCGCGCCGGCATTGAAGTTGGCCGTGGCACGCTGGCCAACTGGATCATCCGGCCTGCCGAGCTGCATTACAGCCGGCTGTATGAGGCGCTGCGCCGCACGCTGCTATCGCAGCCACTGATCCATGCGGATGAGACAACGGTGCAGGTGCTCAAGGAGCAAGGCAAGGCCGCGCAGAGCAAATCATATATGTGGGTCTACCGCAGCGCGGAGGACTGCGGGGAACCCGTGGTGCTGTTCGATTACCAGCCAGGGCGCGGACAGGAGTACCCGCAGGCGTTTCTCGCCGGCTACGAGGGCATGCTGATGACCGACGGCTACAGCGCGTGGCGCACGATTGAGGGCGTGACCCACTTCGGCTGCCTGGCGCACGCGAGACGCGCATTTGTCGATGCGCTCAAGGGGCAGAAGAAGCTTGGCGGGCACGCCGCGCAGGCGCTCGAATACTTCAAGGCCCTCTACCAGGTCGAGGCGCTCGCCAAGGCTGAGTTGCCCGAAGGACAATCGCGCGCTGACTACACGTATCGGCTGCGCCAGCAGCATAGCGTACCGCTCCTGACGGCGTTCAAGGCGTGGCTGGACGAGCAGGCCCCGCGGGTGTTGCCAGAGAGCCTGCTGGGCAAGGCGATCGTCTACACGCGGAATCAGTGGGAATACTTGAGCCGCTATGTTGTCGATGGGCGTGCGCCCGTGGACAACAACGTCATCGAACGAGACGTTAGGCCGTTTGCAACCGCGAGAAGGTCCTGGCTGTTCAGCGACACGGTCGCCGGCGCGAAGGCCAGCGCGATGGTCTATAGCCTGATGCTCACGTGCCGGGCCTGCGGCGTTGAGCCGTACGCCTATCTGCTGCACGTACTAACCGAATTGCCGCAGCGCGCCCCGGACGCGGACGTCATCGACCTGCTGCCGTTCAGCTTCGTCGCAGCGTCTGCCGCCTGAACGACGACCGACCGCACCCGAGGCGCCGATCGGCCATATGGGAGAACTCGCCCGTTACCCGGTAACTGGCGAGCCTACCGGCTCGCCTTGAAATAGAGATCCCATTGCTCCGAATCCGGATCGAGCCGGCGCACGATGGCGTCGTCGGCTCGCGCGATCAGCCGCTCCAGCATCTCTCGCTTCGTTACCGCGTAACGGCGTGCCAGCCGCGCGAGCGCGAGATCCGCTTCGCTACTTACCCACATGTCCAGCCGACGTTCTCCGTTGCCGTCCTTGCCCGCCGTCGCGCGCCTTGCCCGATAGGCCGCCTGCCGCTGAGCTGTCGTCTGCGCCATTCTGCACTCTCCCTCGTCATGGTTACCCGGTAACGTTCCCGTCTTGCATACGTTACCGGGTAACGGTTCGACTCAACAAGGTGTGCTGAATTTAGCGCTTACGAAGTATCCCGTCACGGCTTCAAAGAGTCCCGGTCCGCCACGCATCACGCGCGCCTCTCGGTTGCCGCAACCGGCTCTTCGAAGTGCAGGCCGATGCCGTCCGCCTCGGAAAACGACAGCCGGATCGACTCCGGCGCCCGTTTGTCAGCCATGCGCACCAGCAGCTCCCGCGACAACACTGGCAGAATCTGCTGATCGAGCAGGCTGTCGATGTTGCGCGCACCGGAGTCGGGCAGCAGACAGGCCCGGACCAGCTCTGCTACTAGCGCGTCATCGCACTGCAGTGGCACGCCGAAGCGGCGCGCGATCCGGTCGGCCACCCTGCTGAGCTTCATCCCTACGATCGTGGCCATGGCCTCGGCCGACAGCGGGCGATATACGATGGTTTGGAAGCGCGCCAGCAACGCCGGCTGGAAGTGGTCGACCAGCAGCGGGCGGATTGCCTCCATCATGGTGCTGGTCGGGATTTCGGTACCGGCTTGCGCCGCGGCGTCGGTCGCCGCGAGCAACTGCTCGCTGCCGAGATTCGAGGTCATCAGGATGACGGTGTTGCGGAAGTCGATCACGCGGCCTTCACCATCGCGCATGAAGCCACGATCGAAGACCTGGTAAAACAGATTCAGCACGTCTCGGTGGGCCTTCTCGACTTCGTCGAGCAGGACGATGCTGTAAGGGCGCTGGCGTACCGCCTCGGTCAGTACACCGCCTTCGCCGTAGCCGACATAGCCCGGCGGCGATCCCTTCAGCTGCGAGACGGTGTGCGCTTCCTGGTATTCAGACAGGTTGATGGTGATAAGCGAACGTTCGCCCCCGAACATCTGCCAGGCCAGCGCGCGGGCCGTTTCCGTCTTACCGACGCCGGAAGGCCCGACCAGCAGGAACACACCCAGCGGCGCGTCCTCGGACTTGAGCCCCACCTTGGCTGCTCGCAGGCTCTTGCCCAGGGCGGCAAGCGCTTCGTCCTGGCCGACCACGGCGTGACCCAGGCGCGCCTCCAGTTCCAGCAGGGTGGCCAGTTCGTTCGACAGCAGGCTATCGACCGGCACGCCGGTCCAGTCGGCGATCACACGGGCAATGGCGGTCTCATCGACTTCCGCGTGAAGCAGTGCGGCCTGCCCGTGACTGGCCAGCACCTGGTGTGCAGCCTGGATCGACTGCGCCAGGTTGCGGCGCACAGCCTCGTCGGTGATCGCCTGCCATTGGGCACGCAACCCGATCAGCGTCTCGGCAGCGTCCTTCTGTTCGGCGAAGGCGCGCTCGAACTGCTCCAACTCGATGGCGAGCGCCGCCTGGCGGGCATCGATGGCCGCCAGCCGTTCGCCGATCTGCGCGCCGGTGGCTCCCTGGTCCTGCAGCAGGGCCGTACGTTCGACCTCGAGCGCCGCACGCTCCGCTGCGCAGGCGGAGATCGCTACGGGCGTAGCTTCCAGGCTCATGCGCACGCGGGCGGCTGCAGTGTCGAGCAGATCGACTGCCTTGTCCGGCAGCTGGCGGCCGGTCAGGTAGCGGCGCGACAGGCGCACGGCGGCACTGACGGCAGCATCGGTGATGTGCACGCCGTGATGCTGCGCATAGCGCTCCTTCAGCCCGCGCAACATCAGGCAGGCATTCTCGTCGTCGGGCTCGTCGACCTTGATCATCTGGAACCGGCGTTCCAGCGCGGCGTCGCGCTCGAAGTACTGCTTGTACTCGGACCACGTCGTGGCCGCGATCGTGCGCAGTTCGCCGCGCGCGAGCGCCGGCTTGAGCAGGTTGGCCGCATCGGCGCCGCCGGCGGTATTGCCCGCACCGATAAGGGTATGGGCCTCGTCGATGAAGAGCAGGATCGGTGCCGGCGATTGCTGTACGGCCTCGATGACATTCTTCAGGCGCTGCTCGAACTCGCCCTTGACGCCGGCGCCCGCCTGCAGCAGGCCCAGATCCAGCGTCAGCGCGCTGACGTCCCGGATCACCGCGGGAACATCGCCTTCGGCAATCCTGAGCGCCAGTCCTTCGACCAGCGCGGTCTTGCCCACGCCCGGCTCGCCGACCAGGATCGGATTGTTCTTGCGGCGGCGCGCCAGGATATCGACCATCTGCCGGATCTCGGGGTCGCGGCCGAATACGGGGTCGATCTTGCCGTCGCGCGCCTTCTGGGTAATGTCGGTGGTAAAGCGCGCCAGGGCAGACGTGTCGGCCTGTCCTGGTACAGGGGGGGCAGGGGTGGCAATCTTTGCTGACTGGACTTCGGCGGACGGATTGTCCTGCGGGGCGACAGCGACCGCCTCCACCGAGATCTTGTCCAGTTCGTGCATCAACCTCTCGATCTGCGCGGCGGAGACGCTCAGCAGCGGCCAGGCATCGGGCGCGTGCAGCAGGTGCGGCGTTTCGGTCAGCGCGGCCAGCAGATGGGCCGAGCGGATTGACCTGGGTTCTCCGGGCGCCGCGGATTCGAGCGATGCCCGCATCCAGGCGGCTTCCAGCCACTGGCCGACCCGCCGCGACAGCCCCGGCTTGCCACGCAGGTCATGCGGCAGGCGCTCGATGGCGGCCAGCAGGCCGTTCCAGATGCCGTCCACGTCCAGCGCATAGTGCCGCAGGATGGCCAGCAGGTCGCCATCGCCAAGTTCCAGCAGCTTGATCAGCCAATGCTCGACCTCGATATCCCGGTGGGCGCGTGTTTCACAAAGGCTGGCGGCCTCCGTGAGGGCGCGGGCGCAGTGGTCATTGAGACGACGCAGGAACGGGGAAAAGTCGCGGGCGGTCATGGCAAAGAGGCAAGAGGGGACGCGGGGAGGGAGCAAAAGCGCACGGACCACCACAAGAGGCCCGTGCGAGAGAGATGACAGGCCGGCGCCAGGCACCGGCTGTCAGCGCATTACGAGCGCTCGTTCCAGCTGTCGGCGTGGATGATGTTGCCATCCTTGTACGACCAGGTAATCTTCTCGTAGCGCAGCTCGATGTCTTCGAGGTGGTTATGCTTCTCGTAGGCCGGGTTCTTGATGTCCAGCATCTTGGGCGTCACGCCGACTACCTTCACGTTATCCAGCCTGGTATTGAAGTACTCCTTCTCCTTGCCGGCGTCGTCGATCTTGTACCACTTGATCTCGACCGACTTCAGGGTCTGGCCGCTGGTGACGGCCTTGTACAGGTAGGGGGTCGAGGCGTCGGTTTCCTTGGTGAACACGATCGGCTTGTGCACGCGCGTGCCGGTCAGCTTGCCGGTATTCGAATCGGTGGGGATATTCACGGCGTGATCGAAGGCGACCACTTCTACGCTGCCTTCGCGGCCCGATACCGTGACCGAGCCCTTGATATCGGCGCCGCCATCGTCCTTGATCCACATGTATGCGGGAATTGCCATAGCTTCTTGCTCCTTCTACTGGAATGAACAGGCCGATTGGCCCGAGGTTGTCCGATCCTCGCGATATGCACCACGACAATCGGGGACGAGCGTGATCTCGACACGGCGGTTTGCGGCGCGCCCCGCCTCGGTGTCGTTGGAGGCCTTGGGACGGGTGTCGCCATAGCCCTGAATCGCAAAATGGGTGAGCGGCAGGCCAGCGGCATCTGCCAGCCAGTCGCGTACCGATGCGGCACGTGCTTCGGATAGCTTGAGGTTGCTGCCCGGGTTGCCATTGATGTCGGTGTGTCCGGCAACCACCACGCGTTTGTCCGGATGGGCCTTGATCATTTCCAGCGCGCCGATCAGGACTCGATTCGAGCCGGGGTTCAGGGCTGCGCTGCCGCTTCGGAACAGGGACAGGCTGTCGAGTTCGATGGTCGAGGGTGGCGGCGCCGGTGGCTGATACGCCGCGATCAACGTATTGAGCGGTGCCAGCAGCGGGGCACCGCGATAGAAGCCCAAGCCCAGCCGCGGTGGTACGCCCGTGCGGGCATACTGCTCGAGTTCATTCCGATCGCGCTTGATGGCCTGCAGCGCATCGACCAGGGCGGCGTCATGCTCGGGGCTGATAGCGCGATATCGGGCCATGTCGTCCATGACGCGCGCGATCAGTGCGCGGTTCTGCCACGCGGAGGCCGCGGCTGCGGCACAGAAGGCCAGCACCAGCCAAGCAAAGGCGTGAGCCAGCGCAAGCGGAAGGGTACGGCGCACGGGTTGCAGGGCGATGCCGCGGATCACCGGTTCCGGCAGGGGGTAGGGAACGCGCCGCCCCTCGTTTGCAGCAAGCGCCAGTCCGGTTGTCCGCAAGACGAAGCGGGCATGGAGCGAATCCGCGGCCGGGACGCCCGCGGTGGCGGTTACGACGAACGCGTTGAGGTGCACCGGCCGCTGTTGCCGGAAGCCATCCCGCTGGCCATCGACGAGCGCGGGCAGCAGCGCACTGGCGGCCCATCGCGCCAGCCCGTCGAGGCGGGCGGCGCGATGCATGCGGGCCTCGCGGTCCGCGGGCACGGCGGCCTGCGCGTACCGCCGGACACGCGTGGCGATGAGCGAGGGAAGTGCGCCGGCATGCAGGGCATCGGTGCCGGAGACGCCGAACCAGGGGCAGTCGTCCGGCGCGCCGTTGGCTTCTTCTACATACACTGCGAGGCAGACCGGCAATGCGTACCCGACTGCACGGCTGGCCTCGCCGATGGCCGAGCGCCAACGTCTGAGTCCGGCCTCCAGTGCCGCCGTGTCGTGGACCAGGTCGGCGCCAAGCAAGTAAACGATGGCATCCGGGCCTTGTCCCTCGCGCCAGCGCTTGAGGGCATCCGCTACATGCGCCAGCCGGGTCGGCTCGTCGACGCGGACCCAGATCGCGTCCGTGATCCGAACCAGTTCTTCGCCGAAGGCCCGCTCGGGGGCGCCGCTCGCGTCCCCCACGGCCAGTACCAGCGGCGTATTGCGCCGGATATCGCCAGGCAGCTTGTCCAGTGACGCCTTCACGGCCTGCAGCACCGGTTGCGAGGCGCGCTGCCGCGCCCGTTCTCGCCGCGTAGCCATCACGATCGCCAGCAGCGCCAGCGCGATCGTGAACGCAGCGAGCAGCAGGTTCCACGTTGCCGACCAGGGCGAGCTGAATGCAAGCCAGGCGAGCGCGAGTGCCGCGATCCAGCAGACTTGGGTGCGGAAAGGATAGCCGGTCACAAGGCCCCTTTCAGCCCGCCAGCCGGGCGATTGCCGCGGCCAGCCACCGGTCCACGGCAAGGTAGACAAGACCCGCGCCAATACAGGCGCTCACGACCCACCCGAGTGGCGACAGGCGACCGCCCCCCATCGACGTGGCTTGCCACCGGTGACCAGCACGGGGCCGGACGCGTTGCGCACGCCGGCGCGGTCCAGGCGCTCATCGATGGCGCGCATCAGGGCGGTGCGTGCGCTTGCGCCCTCCAGGGCGTACCGGCCCCGGAAGCCCAGCCCGAGCACGGCGTGGAAGACAGCGAGCAGCGGTAGCACCGGTTGCGGCTCGGCCAGACGCCGCTCGATGCGGGTAATCAGCGCTTCGCCGGCGTCGTGGCTCTGGAACTGCTGTACCTGCAAGGGTTCGCGCTCCCAGGCGTCGCGGTCGGAACCCTGCAGCCGGCCCAGCGCGACTTCGTCCAGCAAGGCGCACTGCGCATAGGCGGCATCCTCGACCACATCGGCCGGCTGGCCGTTCGCGCGGAATTCCTCGCGCAGGCGTGCCACCTGGTCCAGGCACTTCGTCTGGAACGCAGCAAAGCCCATGGGCTGCGCTGTGTCAGCAAGCGCGGTGACGGTCAGGGCCGTGTCGCGCAGGGCGAGCGGAAGCATCATGTCTGGAGTACTCATGCCGGCAATACCGCGAAGAGTTCAAGTGACACGTCCGGCATCGAAGCCGGGACGTAGAACTGGCAGGCCCGCGCCTCGAGCATGCGCTTGAAGGCTGGGTGGGCGCTATCTAGCGCAAAGTACTGGTTCTCGATGCGCACCGGGATGGCGGCGGGCAGCCGCGACATCGGACGCAGCGGGATGCCGGACAGCGCCGAGTTGACAATCTGCTCCACCTCATCCGGTGCCCCGGCCTTGCACAGGCGCGGCAGCTGTTCGAGCAGCGCGTGGGCGGGCAGCCCTGCCTGGACCGACAGGTAATACTCGGCCCCCTCCACCAGGCGCTCGTCGAGAATCTTGCCGACCCAGGCCGTCGGCCGGGTGTGTTCCAGCGCAACGGGGATCACCCGCGACGGGATCACCGTGTCGAGGAGGGTCCGGATCAGCGATTCCAGCTCCGCGAACACCGGTTCGGGGGCGACATGATCGTAAGGCGGGATGGCTTGCAGGGTTTCTGTCGTGGAAAACGTCAACAGCGACCCGGTAAGACGCGCCAGCACGGCATAGAGTCGCTCAGGATGCTGCCGCGGTGCCGCGCACAGGCGCGCCAGATCCGGCCACGTACTGTTCACGGTGTGCAGCAGCCAGAAGAGCGCCACATCGGCCACCGCATAATCGGCGATCTGGTCGGAACGCTCGCGCCGGCGCACGGCCAGGCTCGCACTCTTGGCGCTCAGGATCTCCGACAGCCGGTTCATCCGTTCAGTGAGCCGGTCGTTGGCCGACAGGAAGAGGCAGGGCGGCACAAAAGCCGGATCCGTCTCGAAGCGCCCTTGCGCGCCGCGCACCAGCCGGGCAACGGGGCACGTTACATAGTCGCCGTGCGTCTCGAAATCAAAGAGGAGCGCCAGTGCGTGCCGCTCGACGCTGATCTCTTCCTTGCCCTCGCCATGCAGGTCGGCGACTTCCAGGTATTCGCGCACGAAACGCCGTGGTCGCGCGGGCCGTACGCCGGCCTCAATACAATTGCCGCCTTGCGCGTCCATCAGCGGCACGCCGAGCAGCACGATCACGGCATCGACATGCGCGGGCACATCGGCCAGGTCGCGTGCCGGCGGCGTGCGGTCCGCCGTCTCGATATCGATCAGCGTCCCGTCAGGCAGACGCAGCGCCAGGGAACTCACGGCCAGCCGATGGATCGACAGTGCCTGCTGGTCGATCCCGATACGGATCACCCCCCAAGGATCGGGGTTGGCAATGTGTGCGACGTGATCGTCGGCATAGCGATCCCACAGCGCTTGCTGCTGAAAATGCTGGGGGGTCATGAATATCCCCTGCGCCCACAGCGGTCTCGTTATCTTCATCGTGATGGCTCGTACGCGGAAAAAGTTCGTCCCGCATGGGATACGCCGCACGGTGGCCGTTGGCTCAACGTGCGGCGGGGTGACCTCGTTTCAGCGCCTTGACAGCGCAAAGTCGAGAGCAGCCGCAGATCAGTTCTTCGCCTTGGGCATCTGCGACACGAGCGACAGATTGATATCCATTCCCTCGATCTGGAAATGCGGCACGATGAAGAGCTTGACTCGGAAGAAGCCCGGGTTGTCCTCGATATCCTCGACGACTACCTTGGCCTCGCGCAGCGGGTGGGAAGCCTGCAGTTCATCGCCCGGATCGGTCATCTCCGTCACCAGCGTCTTGATCCAGGTGTTGAGCTCCAACTCCAGCAGACGACGGTCCTTGGTGCTGCCGATGTTCTCGCGCTGGATCAGCTTCAGGTAGTGGGCAATCCGCGACAGCAGGAAGATGTATGGCAGGCGCGCATTGACGCGGCTATTGGCAGTCGCTTCCTTGGTGTCGTACACCACCGGCTTCTGAGTCGAATGGGCGGAGAAGAAGCATGCGAAATCGTGATTCTTGTAATACGACAGCGGGATGAAGCCCAGGTTGGCGAACTCGAATTCACGCGTCTCCGGAATCAGCACCTCGGTCGGGATCTTGGCCTGGTTGCCGGTGCCCAGGTCGTACAGGTGGATCGGCAGGTCCTTCACCAGGCCGCCCGCCTGCGGGCCGCGGATCTGCACGCACCAGCCGTTCTTGATGAAGCTCTGCACCATGTTCGCGGCGAAGGCAAACGAGGCATTGGCCCACAGGTAGCGGTTGTGGTCGGGACCCTTGACGGCTTCCGTGTAGTTGAAGGCCCGCACCGGGACGGTTTCCGGCCCATAGGGCAGCCGCGCCAGGAAATTCGGTAACGTAAGGCCGATATAGCGGGCGTCGTCTGAATCGCGGAAGCTCTTCCACTTCAGGTACTCGGCACGGTCGAAGTAATTGCCGATGTCGCGGATGCTGGCGACTTCTTCCATCGAATCCTTGCCGAAGAAGGCCGGCGAGACCGAGCCGATGAACGGCATGTGCGCCGCCGCCGATACCTTGGAGATGTTGCGCAGCAGGGCAATGTCCTGCGGACTGCGATCGAACGCGTAGTTCGAGATGATCGAGCCGATCGGCTCGCCGCCCGGCGTATCGTATTCCTGGATGTAGGTGTGCAGGTACAGGCCGCTCTGGATGACCTCCGGCGTGTCCTCGAAGTCCTGGCGCAGCGCGTCCTTCGAGACATCCAGGACTTCAATCTTGACGTTCTTGCGGAAGTCGGTGCGATCGACCAGGAACTTGAGGCCGCGCCATGCCGATTCGATTTGCTGGAACGCCTCGTGGTGCATGATCGTGTCCAGCTGGCGGCTGATCTGCTGGTCCAGGTGCTCGATATGGAAATCCAGCAGGCTCTTGTCGAGCCGGTCCACCTGCTGCGACGAGTCCTGGATCATCTTCAGGAACACGTTCATCGCCTGCGCGACGCGTTCGTCCAGCGACGATTCCGAGAGCGCATCGGCACTCTGGAACGATTCCACCGGGCGCGTGGTCGTGACCGGCGTCAGGTTGATCTTCTCGCACAGGGACTCGTAGACGCTCTTGCCGGGCGCGTCCAGCACGACGGTGTCGGTATCGCTATTGCCGCGCGCGGCGATTTCATGCTTGGTCATGGAGCTCACTCCTCAAGGAAGACAGTTACTGGACGGACGGGGTACCCGGGGCGGCCTCGCCGATCTTCTGCAGATCGGCGCGCAGGCGCTCGGACAGGGCGGGGTCCTTGAGGATCCTCTCGAGCTCGCGGCGGAACATCGCGTTGTCAAGCAGATTCGACTTCAAATCGCGCAGCAGATTGCGCGCCGCCATCAGCGCACGCAACTCCGGTACCTTGCCGGCGACCACCTCCGGCTTGAAATCGTCCATCGACTTGAAATCGAGATCGACCGGCAGCTCCGTACCATCGCCGACGAGCGTGTTCTCGACCGCGATCCTGGCCTTCGGGTTGAGATCGGCGAGGACCGAATTGAAGTTGCTCTTGTTGATCGAAACCTTCTCGCGCTCGGCGAGAGCCCGCGCGTCCTGACCGTTGCTGTAGTCGCCCATCACCAGTAACTTGAGCGGCAGTTCCACCTTCTTCTGCGCACCGCCGGTATGCAGGTCAAGCTTGATATTGACGCGTGCCTTGGGCACTTCGTTCTGGAAACTCTCGGCCATGTTCTTGGTCCTCGTTTATCTCTGACTTCAATGTTTATCAAGGCTTGCAATGAGCTTTCAACCAGCCTTCAATCGCAGCCAGCGTGCAATCGGTTAGACGATGCATCTGAGATTTCTAACAATCTGAGCTAGGGATTGATATAGGAAAGTTCCGATTCTCTTTAGCTGTCATTTTAAATCGCAACAAACTGTCATATCCGACACAAAGGGGTATCAGCCGCAAGCGAAAGGGGTTACCGTGCGGCGCGGAGGGCGTTAGTTCGCCTGTGCAGCGGTTGGACCGCGCTGATAACGGAGCTCAGAAAATGGCGGAGCGGGCGGAAGGACTGAAGACTTATGGTGGCGCGTTGCTCAGGGGGCTGACCGGACGTCAGTCGTATTTCCTGGAGGTGCCGGGCACCGCGAGCGCTGCCGCGCTGTCGGTGGTGTCATTCGAAGCCGTGGAGCGCCTCGGTGAGCCCTATACCGTCACCATCCGGCTGACGCACCCCCTGGAGCTTGACCGAGCCGACTATCTGGGCAAGGAAGCCACCTTCCTGATCGATCCCGCCGACGGCACCGAGCCACGCAAGTTCGCCGGCTGCATCACGCGCTTCAGCAAGACCAAGCAGACCCATGACTTCTGCGGCTACGAGATCGTGGTCGAACCGCTGGTCGCGCGGCTGCAACTCACGCGCGCCAGCCGCATCTACCAGCACCAGACTGCCCCGCAGATCATCGAGGCGATCCTGCGCCGGCACGGCCTGAAAGGCCACCAGTTCGCCTTCAAGACACGCCGCAAGTATCCGCAGCACAAGTTCCGCTTCCAGTACCAGATGTCTGACTGGGAATACATCCGGCTGCTGATGGAGCAGGAGGGTCTCTATAGCTATTTCGTGCCCGGGAAATTCGGCGAGATGGTGGTGTTTGGCGATGATATCGACCACTACATCTACAAGCCGGAACTGCGAGTGCCGTACCGGGAAACGGCTGGGCTCGAGTCTGGCGCCGAGGCCGTCTTTGATCTGCAGACCCATGCGCAGACGGTGCCCGAATCATTCCTCGTCGCGGACTACAACCCTGACCAGGCGTATGAACGCTTCAGGGCGGAAGCGAACATCGCTCGCAAGGACAAGACGACCTACGGCCAGCCTTACGTCTATGGCACCCATCACCTGGACCAGCAGAGCGCCAGATGGGAAGCGCAACTGCGCCACGAAGCAGCGCTTGCCGGACAGGTCGTCTACGCAGGCGAGAGCAATGTGCTGGAACTACGCTCGGCACGCATCCTGCGCATGGACCAGGCGCTGCCGGACGCGCCCAACGGGCAGGTGATTACCGAGGTCATCCATCGTGGGGCGCGTGATGCAGCTTACCGTAATGCCTACAAGGCCATTCCCTCGGACCGGCGTTTCCGACTACCGCTTGACGAACAGAACTGGCCGAAGATCCACGGCACGCTGAGCGCGCGTGTGACGTCACCGGGGCAATACAAGTATGCCTATCTGACGCAGCAGGGCCACTACACGGTCCGCTTTGACCTGGACTTCGATGAATGGCCTAACGGCGGCGAAAGCGTGCCGCTGGCACTGGCTAAACCGTTTGCGGGGGCGCACCAGACGGGTTTTCACTTCCCGCTGATCGATGGCACCTATGTGGACGTCGCCTTCCGCGACGGCAATCCCAACAAGCCGTATATCGCGCACGTGCAGCACAACAGCCAGCACGAGGACCTGATCACCAATCAGGACCGGTGGCTGTCACGCAATGTCATCCGCACGCAGAGCAACAACAAGATGCGGATGGAGGATTGGGAGGGGCAGGAGGGGATCAAGCTTTCCACCGAATATGGCAAGACGCAGCTCAACCTGGGCTACCTCGTTGACCACAAGAAGAAAAAGCGTGGAGAAGGATTCGAACTGCGCAGCGATGCAGCCGGTAGCGTCCGCAGCAATGGATTGCTGCTCAGCGCGGATGTCCGCAGGGGTGCCAGCGGCAATCAGCTTGATATGCAAGAAGCGCTGGTCGAACTGCGTCTCGCACGTGACAGGGTGACGGCACTAGCTCAAACCACCACCCAGGCGCATGCGTCACCGGCGGACAGCGCAACACAATCGGCGCTGAAGTCCGCCCTGGATCAGCTCAAGGCGGCGGGACTTGTCGCAACCGCGCCGGGTGGGGTTGCCCTGGTCACGCCGAAGTCGATTCAGCATAGCGCGAGCGAAAACGTCATCGTCACTTCAGGCAAACATGTCGAGGTGAGCGCCGTCAGGCGCTTTGCTGTCGCGGCAGGCGATCTCATTTCCCTGTGCGCCCACAAGCTCGGTCTCAAGCTCTTTGCTGCGAAGGGCAAGGTTGAAATCCAGGCGCAGGCCGATGGGCTCGATTTGTTCGCCGATAAGCAGCTACACATTGCCAGTGCGAACGGCGATGTGGTCGTTGGCGCGAAAGGAAAGCTCACCCTGCTGTGCGGTGGGGCCTACATCAAGTTGGAAGGGGGCAGCGTCGAGATCGGATGTCCGGGCGATTTCAAGATCAGGAGCGGCTCGTTCAGGTATGCCGGCCCAGCTAACCGTGGCGCGCCTCTTCCTATCCTACCGTCCTCCGAGTTCAAGATCAGTGGTAACTACGGTCTGTCATTCTAAGTACGATCATGATTATCAGCCCTCCCTACTTGCCCCGTCAAAATGATCCCGCTGCCGACGCGATGGATGCAATCAAGGATCGCGAATTGTTCCATGGCATCTATCCCATCTGCTCGGATCGGCGCTGGCACGGCGGTTGCCACATCGCACCGCTGGACGCGGACGAGCCCGTGCGAGCGATAGCGGATGGCGAAGTCATTGCGTACCGCGTATGTCAGTACCTCGAAGGACCTGACGACGGCAAGGACAGTAGTGCAGGGTTCGTGCTGCTCAAGCACGAGACAGAAACTGGAGAAAACCGCACGCTTCGGTTCTATTCGCTCTACATGCACCTGCGCCATCTTGGCGACTATGTCGGGACTGGCTGCGATCCGAACCGGTTGCCGCAGTGGCTACGCATGCCAACGGAAGCTGCGTCGGGAGACGGCAAGAAAGTGTACCGGAAGGACATCCTGGGCTGGACAGGAGAATGCCACGGCAAGCGGTTCCTGCACTTCGAGATCTTCATGACGAAGGAGGATTTCGACGCGTATTTCAACGCCACGCAGCTTGGCAACGAGAGTCCCTCAACCCCGGCTACGACGGACTACTGGGGGAATAGCTATTTCGTAATCCCAGCCGGCACGCGGGTATTGGCCCAGCCTCCCGGCACCACGATTGATGCTGATGGTAAGTACAAACTGCATGGCATCGAGTTTCCCCTGTTGCAAAGCTGCGAGGCCACAGAGCGGAAGCTCTACGTGGAAGTGCAATTCCGAGGAGACAAAAATACCCGTGTATGGCAAGACGATGGAACCGGGCAGCGAACGCTACTGACAGCCGAACCAATCAAGGAACTGGAATACGAGTATGACTTGTACCATCGGGCGACCCAACTTTATAAGAGTTGTCCAAGCGATGGTTATGAGATGCTCCGCTTCGGACGCATTCTGAGTACACCGGCGACTCTTTCGGAAGCAGCCTCCACAACATGGTTCAAGGTGGCTTTCGATAAGGACAAGGCTGGGTACATCGATATCAGCAACAGTCAAATCATAAAGCTATCAGATGCGGACTTTCCGAGTTTCATGGGCTGGAAGAAGCTTACCGAAGGAAGTGGTCCATTCGCAAGTGACGGCTTGTGCGACATCGAATCGCTCAAAATGATCCTGAAAGACAACCACAATGCTCATAATCCACATGAGAATATCAATGTCAATCAGGAACTCCAGTATTACGTGCAAATGGCTTCTGGGGTGCGGAATCAGTTGCGCGGCTTAGTGTGTGAGATGGCCTCGGAGTGGGATAAGGACAACAACCAAAAGCGATATGAAAAACTGAAGGCGGATGGGGAGTTCTACGCTGGTGATGAAGCAGGGTATGACAAATTTATAAAGTCACTGGATAAATTTCAGTTTTGGGGCGAGGCGAGCTTACCTACTACGACCTCAAACAAACTCTGGTTTTTTCACCCTCTCGAATTCATTCGGCATTTCAGAAGATGTAATTGGCTGAGTGCGGATGAGCTTTCGCTCACCTTCCCGCGCCATTTGTTTTATTCGAATCAGGGAAGCCCTCGCACTCCTATCACTACTGCTGGAGAAACTTATACCATAGTAAAGAGGGAGGCGCGTAAGCGAATCGCTGCGCATACGCCCGCCCTAAACAGATGCATCAGAAAATATATTGGTCCGGATAAAAAGCGCATATCCATTTTTCTGGCTCAAGTTTTGCTGGAAACGGCGCAATGGCGAAATCTTGGGAGAACAAGACGGCTTCTGCATGAATGGGGGTTTGGATCGTACTCTTCTGCCAACCCGGCAACACAGTTCTATGGGCCGTTCTATGGGCGGGGTATCATGCAAATTACCTGGGCCGGGAATTACAAGAATTATGGGAAATTCAAAATGCTTCCGTCGCATTCCGGCGGCTATGTCGAACGTCTTTCACCTTCCGCGCCGAGAATTACCTCCACATCAACACATTATACAGCCAACCCAAGCGATGGCGGGCAACGAATACTATGGTTCCCTCGTTACGATCCCGATTTAATTGGGGAGGACCGCGAAGCGGCTTGCGATTCTGGCGGATTTTATTGGGTTTCAAAATCATTTTCTGTGGGTCTCAATATAAACCGAGTTGCGGATCGCGATTTTTCGGCCGACAACATGGGTTTCGTTAATAGGTTGGTAAATGGTGGTGGTAACGGCTATTACGAGAGGCAGGCGTACTCGGTATATATTCTTCGTGCGCTGAGCGACGATGCAAGTCAAGCATCAATGGTCACCATTCAACCATCTGGAAAAAGTGCCGTGCAAGTCGATATGACCAAGCCGGACTAAAAATTGTCATGCCATTCAAATTTATCGTCACCCTGCTAATTGGTCTATTTGCGCTCAATGCGACGGCGTCAAGCGGGACAAATTTCTCGCCTGATGGGGCAACAAGAGTGGCTGTTCATATTAATGGTGGGCATATTTTGTATGAAATAGAAAATGAATCTCAGAAGAAGAGGGAGGAGATAAATTTCGAGGTGGAAAAGCAGTTACACATCGAAATTGCAGACTACAATTTCGACGGCCGACTCGATTTCTCGGTGTGGCACACGGATGAGGGAATGGGTACTTACACGCTTCATAGAGTGTTCGTTTTTTCGAAGGAAAAAAATGAATTCATTGAGAATTTTCCAAAGTGCAACGATGAATTTATCAACCTGAAAGTAGATAAAAAAAATAAGCGGCTCATTAGCACGTATTTTGAGGGTGGAATCCCGAGGCTATGTAAAACCAATTTGAAAAAGAGCTCGGCATGATGTTTGATTAGCCTAATAAAGGCGATGGAGTATGGTGCGAATATTAATTGTGAATATTAAAAGGGCTAAATTGAAAGCCTGGTGCGAACTTTATGTGATTGCACATTTAGGTGGTATCTAATGACACTTGGAATCGTTCGGGTAGGCGATGCACTGGAGCGTGGTGGCCAAATTCTGGCGGGGTCAAAGACGATGTTTTTTTTGGGTCGTGCGGTAGCCCGCCGAGGCGACCCAGCGAAATGTACGGTGCATGGCGATACTTACATTGCGGAAGGCGATTCAGTATTCACCGATGATACTGTGCCTGTGGCGCTGCACCTGCACAAATGTGGCTGCGGTTGCAGGATCATTTCATCATTGGCATCCGCTGGTAAGGCCTGACGATGCCAGTGGACTTTTCCAGCGTCGGTCCGGCAAGGACCTATCCGGAGCGAACCAGTCTGGGGGGGTGCTACTCTGGCTGAGCTGCACGCTGGCCGGGGGTGCTGCTGTGCTCATTTGGTGGCCGCCGGGAAAGCCCGCGCAAGGTGCAGTTTTCTGGTTTGCAATCGCCGTGGCGCCGCAAGCAGCCTTCGCGCTGCTGCTGGGATTCGTCAGGCACGCCTACGAGAACGAGTACCTCGGTGCAATGTATTACAACCAGCACCGCGACCAGCGGTTACGCGAGCTGGTGGCGCATTCCCAGGTACCGCTGGAGATCGTGGCCTCGTCTTATTGCGCCCCTGGCGACGGGCAGTCACTAGGAAAGCTCCGGGCCTCAATGGCAACGATGCTAGAGGCGAGGCCGGCACGTTTGGGCGGCGCCCTTGTGCGACACAGTCCGCTCCCGGCCTGGAATGATCTGCTTGAGTACGATCAGCACGGCAATGAGACAGGTCCGCCTCGGGACCGGTTCGACGTACTGCTCGACACACTGCTTGGCCCGATTCTGGAGGCGGTTCATGGGTTGCAGCAGGCAGGGCGCCGTTATGCACCAGCGGTCCGCCTCGTGGAAGGCTCACCGAAATTCGCCAAGAGACGGCTAGAGCAGTTGCGGAAACGGTTGCACGCATTCGGCCTGTCAGTGCTCGACTGCGATCTGGCGGACAGCTCGGACGCATCCCAAGGATTGATGCTTGGGGACAACTGGCTCGATCAGGAGATTACCACTCCCCTGCTACTGGTTGCCACGCAATTGCACGAGGTACCACCTGAGGGAAGTGCGGAGGCGGCAGTGGCATTGTTGATGGTGCCAAAGCGCTTGGCATTGCCTTCAGGGATGCACCCACTTGGGCGATTGCATCGCCCTATAGCGTGCGCGCTGGAACAGTTCGATGCGGGCTGCAGGGCTGCGTTGCGCGCCGGTCTCGCCGATGCCAATACCGTCGGGACTTTATGGATGGCTGGTATTCCAGAGGAAGCGGATGCCGCAGTGTCGTCTGGCTTCGCAGACGCGAATCTTTCAGCTTTGTCAGATAGCAAGCGACTGTGTCACCTTGATCGAGCGCTTGGGCATGCCGGCGTGGCCGCCGGCTGGCTTGCGGTTGCCGGCGCCCTTGAAACTGGAGCTGACGGCGCGCCTCAATTCGTGATGAGTCAATTGGACCCAATGCAGCTCGCTGTGGTTTATACATATCCAAAGAAAGACAATAACGATGTCGCAGAACCGTGATCCGCAGGCAGCCATCGAAGGGAAACCTATCCGATCGTGGGGTTTTCCTATGGCGGTGTTGGCTCTAGCTGTCTTCGCTTTGGGCGGCATCTGGCTGATGGGCGACACGTTCGGATGGGTAAGCGTCGAGCGGAAAAAGACCGCCACACTGTGGGTTGCAGCGGCCATTGTGGCGCTGGTTGTGGCTCACGGTTTCGCTACACGTGTTGGCGCTTATCACGCTGCAGGCTGGCTATTTCGCAAACGTACAGAAGGTAAGGCGTTACCGACTGTAGATGTGGCAAGCCCTGCCTCCCAATTGGAAGAAATGCATGAGAGGTTGTCCGCGACCCATGGCTTGCGATGGCGCTACCGCCAACCATGGATGCTGCTGACCGGTAACGAAACTACCATCGCAAAACTTCTTCCCGATCTGGCCGAGCAAGGTTGGCTGAGCACTCCCGACGCGGTTCTGCTCTGGAGCAAGAGCGGCAAGGACGATCAACCGGATGCGGATTGGCTCAACCGGCTATACAAACTGCGCCGCCGTCGTCCGGTGGACGCAGTGGTGCTCGTGACCGACGGCGAGGCTGACTTGCCTTCGCACCGCCGCGGCACGACCCCCTACGGCATCCGCCTGGCCCGCATCGCCGAGGTGCTGCGCTGGTTCGCGCCGGTCTACGTGCTCGATGTCGCCCCGTCGGACGCGGAGACCAGCGGCAACACGACCGTGATCGGATGCGAGTTGCCATGTCAGGCGGATGTTGTCGCCATCGACAAGGCCCTGCAGTCCCTGCGCAACCAGTTGGCGCAGCGTAGTGTTGAGCAGCTGATTCAGAACCATCGCGACCGCTACATGGGAGAACTCTCACAGCGGCTGGACAACCGCGGCAACGTACTCGCCGACTGGGTCGCCAGCGTGGCGAGGGGGCAACGCCGGCCCATCCCGCTCAGCGGCATCGTGTTTGCACCGTATCCAGTATCCGACACCGGCGGCGAGAACGCGCAGTCCGGCGCAGACCTGCCCGTATGGCGGTACCTGGTCGACGCCGCTCGTAGCCAGGCAGGCCGGCGCATCGGCTGGCACCCGGTCACCGTGTTCTCAGCGCTGGCACTGGCAACGATCGGCCTCTGGACCGCTGGCATGCTGCTGTCGGCGCTGCTGAACAGCCGCGATGTGCACGCCGCCCAGCAGGCCGTGCACGATATCAAGTCGGCGCCCAACCCTGCCGCCCGTCTGCGCGCACTCCTTGCCTTGCAGCAACAGATTGGGCGCTACGAGTACCGCACCCAGTATCCCGCGCCGCTCACCACCCGCTTCGGTCTCAATCGCGATTCGGCGGTGCTCGAGGCTCTGTGGAAGCCGTACGCGCAAGCCAGCCGCCAATTGCTGACGGCTCCAGTGCAGCAAGACCTGCAGGCCTCGCTGGTGGACTTGGCGCAAATGCAGACCACGACGCTGGACGACCAGACTAGTAAGTGGGCGCTGGGCGGCCACCAAGGTCTCAAGACTTACCTGATGCTGGCCCACCCCGAGCGAGCCGAGCCCGCCTTTCTGGCCCCGCAGTTGGTGCAGCATTGGTCCACCGACGCGCGCATCACGCCAGGCGAACGGCAAGATCTCGCCGAGCGCTTGCTCAAGTTCTACGCCCAGCACCTGCCATCCAACCCGTCGTGGCGCATCGAGCCCCGCCCCGAACTGGTAGCCGGCGCACGCCAGACGCTGCTGGCGGTGATCGGGCAGCGCAATGCGGAGGACACCGTCTACCATGGCATCATCAGCGCGTTCGGCGACAGCGGCGCCAGCAAATACCCGGACCAGACCCTGGCGTTGCTGACGGCCGGCACCGATCCCCGGGGGCTATTGCGCAGCGCGGCCATCGTGCCCGGTGTCTTCACCCGCCAGGCCTATGAGGGCTATGTGGCCCCGGCGATAGAACAGGCCGCTAAACGTACAGAAATCGCCAGCGACTGGGTGCTGACCGACGGCAAACCGCAATCGGCGCAAGCGGTGCCCCAGACTGCAAGCCGTTCCGCCGAAGCCCTGCAGGCCGCCCTGACCGAACAGTACTTTGCCGACTACGCAGAGCGCTGGCAGGGCTTCATGAACAGCCTGCAATGGGAGCCCGCGCCCACGCTGCCGGCCGCGATCGAGCAGCTTAAGCTGATGGCCGACGCACGCCAGTCGCCGGTGATCGCGCTGATGAAATCGCTTGAATACCAGGGTGGCGCTGGCGCGCGCAAGGGCTCCCTGTCCGATACGCTGGTGGCCAAGGCGCAGGATCTGCTGGGCAAGAAGGCGGCCGGACCCGAGGCGATCAAGCCGGATGCGGCCGGGCCGCTGGGGCCCGCCTTCGGCCCGGTACTGCGCCTGATGGGCCAGGTCCCGACCGGGACAGGGCAGGGCGCCAACGGTGACCTGAGCCTCCAACGCTTCCTCGACCGCACCACGGCACTGCGCCTGCGCCTGCAGCAAGTCAGCAACAGCGTCGATGCCGATGCGCAAGCCCGCCAGATGGCTCAGGCGCTGTTCCAAGGCAAAGGCTCGGAACTCGCCGACACTCAAGCCTATGCCCAACTGATGGCAGCGAGTCTCGGCAGCCAATGGGCGGGCATGGGCGAGACGCTGTTCGTGCGGCCGATCGCGCAGGCCACGCAGACCGTGCTGCAACCCGCGCAGGCGAGCCTGAACGAAGCGTGGCGACAGAGCATCGCGATGGCGTGGGGACGCTCCTTCGCCGGACGCTATCCCTTTGCGGACAACGCCAATGATGCCTCGTTGCCCGAACTGGCGCGCTTCCTGCGCCCGCAGACCGGCCTGATCGCGGCGTTCCTCGGCACGCAGCTGGCCGGCGTGCTGGAGTTGCAGGGCGATCAATGGGTCCCTGTGGCCACGGGCGGACAGGCAGTGGCCTTCGATCCGGCCTTCCTGAAGGCGATCAATACCCTGCAGCGCGTCGCCGCGCACATGCTGGCGCAAGGCGAACCCCAGTACCGCTTCGAGCTCAGGCCGATCCCCACGCCAGGCCTGACCGACACGGTACTGACCCTCGATGGCCAGAAGCTGCACTACTACAACCAGCGCGAGACCTGGCAGGCGATGACGTGGCCGGCCACCAACAACCTGCAGGACCTGGGCACGCGCCTGCAATGGCAGACCGAGAAGGCCGGCACCAACAAACGCTATGAGTTCGGCGGCCGCTGGGGATTCGTGCGGATGCTGGAGCGGGCGCGCGTCGAGCCGCTGGACAGCGCCACCTATCAACTGACCTGGCAGGGCATGCCCGATACCGAGGGACGCGACCAGGTCGCCACTACGGATCCCGACAGCCTGACCACCCGTGCCGCGAAGCTCCCGCCGCCGGCGGACGTGGCCTATCCGCTCAGCTACCAGATGCGTACCGAGGTCGGCCAGGGGCCGCTGGAGATGCTGGCGTTGCGAGGCTTCGTGCTGCCGTCGCGTATCTTCGTGGGCCGGGAGCCGCAGGCCGTGGCTGGCGCCATTCCCGGTTCACGCAAATAGAGCACGAAAGGGAGCAAACCATGTTCAGCAATCTCCTCAAAGCGCTCTTTGGCACCCGCGCGCCTGCGGACCTGGCCCGTTCCACCCAGCCAAGCTGGGAGTCATGGCTGCAGCCGATCCGCGCGGAGGCTCCGGTTGGCGACGATCCGGGCTACGACGACGATTTTCTCGCCATCAAGGAGGAAGTCGCCAAGCTGTCCGACATCAACGATACGTTGATCATTGAGTCCGCCGAACGCCTGCTCAAGGCAAAGGCGAAAGACGTGCGCCTGGCGGTGTACTACGTCTACGGCCGCATGCGGCGCGATGGCGCAGAAGGCATCGCTGCCGGCTTCGAATTGCTGTCGGCGTTGATCGACCGATTTGGCGCCCAGTTGCTGCCCGCCCGGGCCGAGAGCCGCAAGGCCGTGCTCGAATGGCTGGCCAGTGCCAGGTTCACCGACCGGCTCGACCGCGTGCAAGGGCTCGCCGGTGCGCCGCTGGAGCGCACCCTGTCGGCGCTTGCGTTGATCCTGGAGCGCACCGCGCAGTGGCCGGAGGCAGCCCGCCCGGCGCTGGACGGGTTGTTCCGCCGCTTCGAGGGGCGGGTCGAGTCCCCGTCGGCCGCGGACAGTGCGGGCATGCCCGAACTATCGAGACCATCGCACACCACGTCCGCCTCGGCGTTACCCGCCGCCGGCGAGGTGGCCTCAACCCGCGACCTGCTCGACCGTGCGCGCCAGATGGCATTGTTCCTGCGTGAGCAGCCCCAAGGCTATCTGGCCGCCTATCGCCTGATGCGCTGCGTGCGCTGGGACACGCTCATCGAGGTCCCGCCACACGAACCCAGCGGCCGGACGCGCCTGGTGGCGCCCCGTGCCGAACTTCGCGCCCAGCTCAAGCGCCTGGTGCTGCAAAAGCAGTGGCCGGAGTTGCTAGACCGTGTCGAACAGGCGTTTGCCGAAGGCGCAAATCACTTCTGGCTGGATTTGCAGTACTACGCGTTCACTGCCCAGGACCAGGCGGGAGGCGAGTATGCCCGCGTGCGCGACCTGCTCGCCACCGACTGCGCGCTGATGCTCGAGCGCTTGCCCGGCCTCCACCAGCTGGCATTCACGGATGGCACGCCGTTCGCGGACGACACCACGCTCGAATGGATCGCGCGCCACGCCACGGTGCGCGATGTCGAGCGCGGTGAGCCCATGGCGCCGGTGTCGGTCGCCTCGGCCAGTACCGACTGGGCGGAGACGGAGGCCCAGGCCTCCGACCTCGCCGCCCAGCAAAGCCTCGATGCCGCCCTTGCTTGGCTGCAGGGCCTTCCCGTGCCCGACGGCGAGCGCGATCGGTTCATCCGGCAACTGGTGATGGCGCGCGTCGCGGAGCGGGCTGAGCGGGCCGATACGGCCTTGCTCCTGCTGTCAGCCCTTGACCTGGCCGCGCAGCGCTTCCAGTTGGCGAGCTGGGAGCCCTCGCTGGCATTCGAGGCCAAGCACCAGCTGCTGCGTCTGCTGAAAGCCCGCCTGACCCGCAAGGACGCCGACAAGGCGGCTCTCGGCCAGCGTATCGAAGCCCTGGTGGGCGACCTGACTGCCATTGATCCCGCACGCGCCGTGGCGCTCGCCTAGCTGGCCAGCCTGTTACCTCTCCCATGAACCATCCCACTCAAGACAACGAGATCCTGCGCTACTACGAGGCGGAAATGCGCTATCTGCGCGAGGCCGGCAAGGAGTTCGCCCAGGCGTTTCCCGACCGCGCGCGGATGCTCAACATCGACCGCATCGGCGAGCGCGATCCGCACGTCGAACGGCTGTTCGAGGGCTTCGCCTTCCTGATGGGGCGCCTGCGCCATAAGCTCGATGATGAACTGCCGGAACTGACCGAAGGTCTGGTCAGCATGCTGTGGCCGCACTACCTGCGCATGATCCCGTCGTTGTCGATCCTCGAGCTGTCTCCGGCCGCCGGCGCGCTGCAACGCCACGAAACCCTGCCAGCCGGGCTGGAAGTCATGTCCGACCCGATTGCGCTGGGCAGCCAGACGGCCAACGGAGGGGACAGTGTCGAGTGCATCTACCGGACGACGCAGGCGGTCGACTTGTATCCCCTGCGGCTGACCGAAGCCAACGCCTACGCGCGCGAGGATGGCCGCTCGGTGATCCGGATGCGGCTCGCGCTGCAGGTGCAGGGGCGCCGTGAACAGTTGGCAGTGCCAAGGCTTCGGCTGTACCTCCATGCCGACAGGCCATTGGCGTTGGCGCTCTACGCCGCGCTGACCGCCGAGCCGCTGGCTGTGCATGTGCGGCTGCCGGGCTACCCGGTGGACCGGCCCGGAGCGCCACTGCCGATGGCGGGCCTAAGTCTGGAGCCGGCGGGCTTTTCCGCCGAGGAGCGCCTGTGGCCCAAGCCTGACAACGCCTACGGCGGCTACCAGTTGCTGCTGGAATACTTCACCTTCCCCGAGAAGTTCATGTTCGTCGACCTGGTGGGGCTGGACGTGGATGCCATCCCGCCAGAGGCGGAGCATTTTGATGTGGAGGTGGTGCTGGCGAGGCCGTTCCCGGACGACATGCGCTTCTCGGCCGAGAACGTGCGGCTCTTCTGCACGCCCATCATCAACCTGTTCGAACTGGAAGCTGACCCGATCACGGTCACGCACTTCGAGACTGAGTACCGGGTGCGGGCCATGGAGCATCACGGACAGCATGTAGAAGCGTATTCGGTCGATACTGTACGCGGCTTCGAGGCGGCGAGCGGCGAGCGCTTCGAGTACGCGCCGTTTGCAGCTTTCCGCCACCGGGGCGGGATGCTGCGCCATGAAATGCCGGAACGCTACTTCCACGCCCGCGTGCGCCGCGGTCCCTCGGGCAGGTTCGACACCTGGGTCGTGCTTGGCGGTCATGCCTGGGAGCAGCAGGATGCCTTGCCGCAGGAAACGCTCTCGCTGTCGGTCACCGGCACCAACGGCATGCTGCCGCGCAAGGGCTTGCGCGAGGCAGGCATCAGCCGCATGCGCAGCGGCTTCACCAATGTCGGCGCGGTGCGCAACCTGACCGCGCCGACGTTGCCGGTGTATCCCCCGACCGCGGACCGCTTTCACTGGCGCGTGCTGTCGCACCTCGCTCCGAATTACCTGTCGCTGCTCGATGCCGAAGTCCTGCGCGGCAGCCTGGCGCTGTACGACTGGACAGAAGGAGAACTGAACCGCAGGCGCATTGACGCCGTCACGGCGGTGCGGCACCGGCCGCTGCAGAAGCTCGTCAAGGGCGGCCTGCTGCGCGGTGTGGAGATTGAAGTGGTGCTGGACAGTACGCACTTTGCCGGCGACGGCGACGTCGAACTGTTCGGCGAGATGCTCAACCGGTTCTTGTCGCTGTACGCAACCGTCAATCTGTATACGCGGCTGGTGATCGTGTCGCAGCCCACTGGCCGCCGCCTCGCGTGGCCGGACAGCAAGGGAGAGGGGGCGCCATTTTGAGCATGCCAGGCGAGGACACGAGGATCTCCCGGGCCGGCACTTTGCTGCCGGCGCTGCTCGCCAGCGCACCACGGATGAACTTCTTCCGGCTGTGCGAGCTGATAGAGCTGTGTGCGCCGCAGTGCGCGCCGCTGGGCACCACCGACTCACCGGCCGACGAGCCGGTGCGTTTCCGGTCGAACGGGCGCCTTGGATTTCCTGGGCGCGAGATCGATACGGTCGAGCATGACCGTGATCATCCCGATCTGCCGCCCGTGGTCCGGACGACTTTCCTTGGCCTGTATGGCGTCGACGCACGCATGCCGTCCTACTTCGTGGACGAGATTGCCCAGCGCCGCGATGGAGCCGAGCCGCTGGCGGCCTTCCTCGACCTGTTCCACCATCGGATCGTCACGCAGTTCTACCGGGTCGCGCGCAAGTATCGGTATCCGGTGGGCTTTCGGCCGGGCGGACAGGATGAGGTGTCGCGCTACCTGCTGAGCCTGCTTGGGCTGGGCTTCGGGCCGGCTCCGGCGGAAGGGACTGTCGGCACGCGCAAGTTGCTGTCGATGCTGGGGCTGGCGAGCCAGCGCTCGCGCACCGCCGAAGGCCTTGCCGGTGTGCTGCAACATGCCGTGCCGGACGCGCACATTGCCATAGAGGAGTTCTACCCCGTCTGGGTGCGTCTCGATACTACCGAGCCGATGCCACTGGGGGAAAACTGCGTGCTGGGGCGCGGCTTCTACGACCGCGCCAACACCGTGCGCGTGGTCATCACACCGCAAACGCGTGAAGCGGTACTGGGGCTGCTGCCAGGGCGAACCATGCACCAGGAAGTGATGGCGTTGCTGCGCTTCTACCTCGCCTACGAAGCCCAGGCGCATCTGGAGATGCATGTGAAGCCGTCGCTGATGCCGCCGCCGGCCCTGAATTCGGAACAGGTGAGCCTGGGCTATACCACGCAACTGAGGGAAGCCAAGACCGCTTGCGTCACGAAGCCACTGACACGTGTGCAACTCGGAACCTGGAACGGGCACGGCACGACATCGCAGCCATGTTAAGCAACCAATGCAACACGGCAACTTGTTCAGACCAAGAGGATTAACACGATGAGACGGCAGCTTCGGAACAGTGGCGCAGCCATGGCAGCTATCCTTGCGCTCGCGGGATGCGGCGTCGGGCAGGCGGTGAAGGACGGCACGGTGGAGGCCGCCAAGTGGGCGTTCACGACCCAGGTCAAGACCATGAACCTCGATCTCACCAGCCGGTCGTCGTTAAATTCAAACGGCGCCGGCCAATCGCTGTCGACGGTGGTGCGGGTCTACCAGTTGAAGACGCCACAGGTTTTTGAGCAGCTGGGCTACGCGCAACTGGAGACGAACGATCTCGAGTCGCTAAAGGCGGATCTGCGCCCCAATGCAAGCGTGAGCCTTAGCGAGCCAATGCATGCCGACGCCGAATATGTCGGCGTGGTGGCGTTCTTCCGCGGCTCGGACAAGGAGGCGGTCTGGAAGCTGGTCCTGCCGAAGAAGCAGTGGAAGAAGACCGATCCGGTGAAGATCGAGGTGCGAGGCAGTACGTTGCAGCTGGTATAGCGCGTCGCTACACGGCGGATTGGCTGGGCGTCAGTAGGGACGCCTTCATGCAGCACGCTTGTCACGTCGATCAGCTCCGGCTCCTCCGGGCAGATGCCGGAGCGGTGGCCGTCAGAATCGATCTCGATCCAGACCTCGAACGCTTCGTCGTGCTCGTTGCCGAAGGCGACAATGGCGCGCGCGGAGTCCATGCTGTCGGTCACGATCTTGAGATCGCAGCCGCAGCCGCAGCCGCAGCCGCAGCCGCAGCCGCAGCCGCGCCAGCGCCTGCGGCAGCTTGCTGGCGACCATGCCCACGCCGTAGAGGATGTCGGTGACGCCGCCGTCGAAGAAATGCCTGGCTTCCTTCAGCGTGGAGACGGTGATGCCATTGCACGCCGAGCTGCTCCAGCGCGAGCTGGTGGGGGCGTGGATCGGGCTTGTAGAAGGCGGCTTGCTCGGAGGTGACGACCACATCCCAGTCGATCCCCAGCAAGGCGGCGGCGCGCCGGCCAAGGCGCTCGGAGCAGTTGGCATCCCCGAGAACGACGAGGACGTGACGCTGTGGCGCTTTCGCCGGCCCGGGGCCGGTGGCGGGCGGAGGGCTTCGGCGCGCCAGACCGTGCGTGTGGTGCCGGCCTACACCAGCAATGACGGCAGTGTTGCGCGCCAGCGGGCGGAGCAGGGCCTTGGGTTGGTGCTGCGTTCGGAATGGGACACCGCCGACGCCGTCGCGCGCGGCAAGCTGGTGCGGGTACTAGCCGACTGGGAGTTCGACAGCGCGCCGGTAACCTTGCTGGGGCCGACGCGGCGCGGACGTACGGCCCGCGTGCAGGCGCTGCTGCAGTTCCTGTAGGAGGCGCCTGAAGCAGCAGGCGCCCGTATCCGGTCGGCTAGGGCAAATGCCTGCCCCGCAGCGAGGACGCCGGCGCGCGCACGCTGCCCGGGCGCGCATCATGACGCTCGGTGCTGCGCGTGCGTCCCTTGTCTCGCTTTGCCGCATTGAAGGCGCGACTGTCCGACAGGCCCCGGTTTCGGTTGCCGTGTGCCTGCTCGGAAAAAGCGCCGATCCTGACTTCCTCGCCCATCCCGCCGACAACATGCTGCGCGTGAGCGGCTCCCGAGGCGGCAGCCATCAAGGCCATTGCCATCAGGGAAAGCGAGTGGATCGTTTTCATGCGTTCTCCGGCATCCGTGTCGTTGGGCGCGCGGCAGCTCGTGATTTGGCCGCGGCGTCATTTTGGTTGCGGAGGATAGTGCAAACAGATCCCGGTATATGTAATTGATTGTTAATGGGGGGGCTCGCCGGCCTGCCGGCTGCCAGGCGCGACCGGCATCAGCCGGGCCGCCGCCCATGAAAGGCGTCGTCCAGCAGTTGCCGGATGCCGGCAGCGTCCAGCGGGCGTGGATTCGGATACTGTTCACGCAGCGCCAGCTCGCATGCGCGATCGAGATCTTCCTCGCGCATGCCGATATCGCGCAGCGCAACGGGGGCGCCGAGCGAAGCCGCCAGGTCGAATACCGCCTGCGCACCGCTGACATCATCGCGCCCGAGCGCGGCCGCGACGGTCGCCATGGCTTCCGGCGCTGCCGGCGCGTTGTAGGCCAGCGCATGCGGCAGCACGATGGTGTGCACCTCGGCATGGGGCAGGTTGTAGGTGCCCCCGAGCGTGTGGCAGAGCTTGTGGTGCAGGCCCACCCCGACGCTGCCCAGCACGGCGCCACAGAGCCAGGCGCCATAGAGCGCATCGCCGCGCGCCGCCAGCACCTCCGCCTCATCCTGCCCGCTGCCCCGGGCGATGACGGGCAGGGCGCGGCCCAGCGCCGCGATGCCGTCGCGGCACATCCATTCGCTGACCGGGTTGCGGTCCGCGGCATAGAGCCCTTCGGCGGCATGGGCGATGGCATTGATCCCGCTGGTCACGCTGACCGGCACCGGCAGGCCCAGCGAGAGGTCGGGATCGTAGATCACTGTCCGCGGCAGCACGCGCGCATTGCGGCCCGTGCGCTTGAGCCCGCCCTCGGTCATGCCATAGATCGGCGTCATCTCCGATCCGGCATAGGTAGTCGGCACGGCAACGATCGGCAACTCCGATTCGAGGGCGATGGCCTTGCCGAGTCCGATGGTCGAGCCCCCGCCGATCGCCACCACGCAATCGGCGCCAAGTTCAGCCGCGGTCGACCGCGCCAGGCGCGCCTGTTCCACCGGCACATGCATGACCGCGCCGTCGAAGATGCCGGCGCAGCGCGCGCCCAGCACTGCCGCCGCCCGTTCGGCCAGGTCGCGTTGCGCCGGCGTGCAGAGCACCAGCACCTTGCGGGCACCGAGGGTATCGACCTCTTCGCCCAGCGCCGCGAGCGCGCCGGGACGGAAAACGATGCGTTGCGGGTGAGTCTGGTAGATAAAGGGTTGCATGATGGGCGAGCACCTATTCCGTTGCGATATGGCGAGCCTTGATCAGCCGGCCCCAGCGTGCGGATTCTTCCTGGATCAGCTTGTTGGCCTGCGCGGCATCCCCCGCAATGACTTCGAAGCCGCCGTCGGCAAGGACCTTGGCAATCGCCGGATCGCGCAGCGTGGCATTGACATCGGCCGCGAGCTTGCTGACCACGTTCGGCGGCGTCTTTGCCGGCGCGATCATCGCCACCCAGGAATAGGCTTCGAATCCCTTGTAGGCTTCGGCCACTGCCGGTACGGCTGGCAGGCGCGCATCGCGTTGCCGCGCGGTCACGGCCAGCGCGCGCAGCTTGCCGGCCTGCACGTACGGCAGCACCAGCGGCAGGCTGGCGATCATCGAATCGACGTGGCCGCCCAGCAGGTCATTGATCGCCGGACCGCCGCCCTTGTACGGGGTATGGATGCCGCTGGTGCCGGCCGCTTCATGGAACAGTTCGGCGACCAGCTGGTTGGAACTGCCCGCGCCCACCGACGCGTAGGACACGGCGTTAGGTTTCTTCGCCGCCGCCACGTAGTCTTGCAGCGTCTTGTAAGGCGAGCTGGCGGGAACGACCAGCACCATTGGCGAGCGCACCATGTACGAGACGCCGGTCAGGTCCTTGTGCGAGGCGTAAGGCAGTTTGGGATAGACATAAGGCTCGGTGGCGAAGGCGTCGAACACCATGCCGATGGTGTAGCCATCCGCAGCACTGCGTGCGATCTGCCCGGTGCCGATGGTGCCGCCTGCGCCAGCGCGGTTATCGATCATCACGGGCTGCGCCAGCCGCTTGCGCAGTCCGTCCTGGACCTGGCGCGCGACCTTGTCGACTGTGCCGCCAGCCGCATAGGGCACGATCAGCGTCACGGGTTTGGCCGGCCAGTTCTCGGCGCGAGCGCTGGCCGGAGCGGCCATTGCCACGGCGATCGCGGCGAGTATGCCAGCGGTCGCCGCAAGGCGTCGCCGGGCATGGGTCATCGTCATCTTTGCAGTTGTCTCCATCGGGATCCGCTCCGTTGTCGGTCTTGATATGTCCGGCGCGCCACTTTTGCTTATTACGCCAAAGCTTGCCGGTTGCGTTGGCCAGTCGAATGTTAAACTCGCTGCAATAGGCGCGGGAAGCCAGTATGCTCGCGCAATGCCTTTGCGAGGATTGCAAAAATGGAATCCGCCCGATTTGCCGAAAACCTGGCCATCTTTGTCGAAGTCGCGCAGTCCGGCAGCTTCTCGGCCGTGGCTCGCCAGCGTGGCATGGTCGCGTCGTCAGTGGCCCGCCAGATCGACACGCTGGAGCGGGAGCTTGGCGTGCCGCTGTTCACGCGGTCCACCCGGGCGCTGGTGCGCACTGACGCCGGCGACTTGCTGTTCGCGCGGGCCACGCGCATCCTGCATGAACTCAGCGATACGCGCGACGCCGTCACCGCGCTGGAGCAGGGCGTCAGCGGCCTGGTGCGGGTAGCGTGTCTTCCCGCCTTTGGCCGGCGCCACGTGGTGCCGCACCTGGGTGCGCTTTACGCGCAATACCCGCGGCTGACCGTGGAGCTGGCGCTGACCGAGCGCGTGGTGGATCCCGTGGTGGAACGCTTCGACGTCGTGATACGCGTCGGCCAGCAGGCCGACAGCTCGCTGATTGCACGATGCCTCTCCGACCAGCGCTACATCATTTGTGCGACCCCCGCGTACCTGGCGCAGCACGGGCGCCCCGTCCATGCCGATGCACTCAAGCGGCACCGCCTGATCGATCGTGGCCACAGCACCAGCATGCGTGGGTGGCGAGAATTGCTGACACCGGCGCACAGCGCACAGGCAACCTTTGCGCTCGAGTGCGATGACTGTGATGCCCGGCGGCTTTCCGTGCTCCAGGGGCTCGGCATCGCGCTGATGCCTGACTGGTCGGTGGGCCCGGATATCGGCGCGGGCCGGCTGGTAGAACTGACGCTCGACGGGCTGCTGCCGCAAGCGCAGGGCGGGATCTACCTGCTGCGCGCCACGCAGCACGCCAGCGCCAAGGTCAAGGCGTTCTGCACGCATCTGACGGCGAGTATCGGCAGCCCGCCTAGCTGGCAGTTGGCGATGGCGGGGGAGGTGGCGCTGGCTTAGGAGCGACCTCCCAGGGTTAATTCATCGCGACTCGCAAACATACGGCACTTCAACTGGCTGGGCCGGACTTGGGCGGCGGGTTGGACGGATAGACCCGTGGCTGCGTCAGCGCTTCCGGGCGCAAGGCTTCATTGAGTTCGGCTTCCGTCATCAGCTTGCGGCGCAGCACCACATCCCGGATGTTGGTGTTGTTGGCGAAGGCCTCGGCTGCCACCGCGGTGGCGTTCTTGTAGCCGATGATCGGGTTCAGGGCCGTGACGAGTGCGATCGAGCGCTCGATCGTTTCCCGCAACCGCTCAGGGTTGGCGGTGATGCCCTTGATGCATTTCTCCGCGAGGGTGAAGCAGCCGTTGGTGAGATGCTTGAAGCTGCGGAACAGGCTGGCGGCAATCACGGGCTCGAAGGCGTTGAGCTGTAGTTGCCCGGCTTCCGCGGCGAACGTCACCACCGTATCGTTGCCGAAAACCTCGAAGGCAACCTGGTTCACCACTTCCGGGATCACCGGATTCACCTTGCCCGGCATGATGGAGGAGCCGGCCTGCATCGGCGGCAGGTTGATCTCGCCAAAGCCCGCGCGCGGGCCGCTCGACAACAGGCGCAAGTCGTTGCAAGTCTTGGACAGCTTTACGGCGATGCGCTTCAGCACCCCGGAAATCTGCACGAAGGCGCCACAGTCCTGGGTCGCCTCCACCAGGTTCGGCGCGGTAAGCAACTCGATGCCCGTGATCCGGCTCAGTGCCGCGGTGGCCTTGGCGGCGTAGTCGGGGTGGGCGGTAATGCCGGTCCCGATGGCGGTAGCGCCGAGATTGACTTCGCGAATCAGCGCGGACGCTTCACGAAGCCGCGCCATATCTTCTTCCAGCATCACGGCGTAAGTGGAGAACTCCTGGCCCAGCGTCATGGGCACGGCGTCCTGGAGCTGCGTGCGGCCGAGCTTGAGCAGGCCGGCGAACTCCACCGCCTTGTCGTTGAAGGCAGCTCGCAGGACTTCCATCGCTTCGAGCAGATGCTCGATGGCGAAGAACGTCGCGATGCGCAGCGCCGTGGGATACACGTCATTGGTGCTCTGCGCCATATTGACATGTTCGTTGGGGTGCAGGTAAGCGTACTCGCCGCGCTGGTGACCCAGGATCTCAAGGGCGCGGTTGCAGATGACCTCGTTGGCGTTCATGTTGGTCGAGGTCCCGGCCCCGCCCTGGATGGTGTCGACAACGAACTGGTCGTGGAACTTGCCTTCACGCACCTCGTGGCAGGCGGCGATGATCGCATCCCTGAGTGGGACCGGCAGCAGCCCAAGCTCGGCATTGGCCTCCGCGGCGGCCTGTTTGACCGCTGCCAGGGCGAGGATGAGGTTGGGATAGGCCGAGATCGGTGTGCCGGAAATCTGGAAGTTCTCGACGGCGCGGAGCGTATGGACGCCATAGTAGGCTTCGGCGGGCACGTTGCGCTCGCCCAGCAGGTCGGATTCGACGCGGAATGCGGGGGTGTTCATCTGGGGCTCCCTGCGGCTTGGTGGTCTCTTTACAGACTAGTACCTCCGCACAGAGGTTATGACGGTTTGTCAGAGGTCGGTACTGGGTAGGCTTTGGCCAATTTTTCCCGGGCCGTTTCGGTAGAGAACATCCAGTTGATGCGAGCGCCGCTGGCGTTTCGCAGTTGCTCCCAAGCCGCGACCTCGGTGATCAGCCGGTCGCGGCAGTCGATGCGGCGATCCAGGCACTGACTTCGCAGCACGCCGATTTCGATCTCGACCATGTTGAGCCAACTGGCGTGCTTGGGGGTGTAGTGGAATTCGATCCGCTGCAGGATGCGGCGTGCCTCCGCTGGTGGCAAGGCTTGGTAGAGTGCAGCAGGCGTGTGAGTCGACAGATTGTCCAGCACGATCCGGATGCGCGGTGCCTGGGGGTAGTGGATATCGACCAGATCGCGCATGCACTGGGCGAAGTCATCTGCCGTCCTCCGTTCTGTGACTTTCACCTTGCGCCAGCTACGGTGTGCATCGAGGAAGACGAACAGGTTGGCGGTGCCGTTGCGCTTGTATTCGCAGTCGTAGCGCAAGGGTTTGCCCGGCTCGGCCGGAATCGGTTGGCGTACTTCGCCGATGAGCTGGGTCGGGCTTTCATCGAAGCACACCACCGGGTGCTGCGGGTCCGGGGTTTCGGCATACAGGTCGAGCACGTCTTCCATGCGTGCAACGTATTCCGCGTCGATCTTGGGGATGCACCACATGTCCTTGCGCCAGGGTTTCAGATCGTTCTCGGCCAGGCGCCGGCGTACCGTCTCGCGCGATAACTCTTCGTGCTCGGTTAGTTTGACGAACGTGTCGGCGAGCAATTCCAGCGTCCAGCGTGCACGTCCCGCTGGCGGGTTGGTGCAGGCGGTGGCGATCAACAGGGCCTCTTCCTTGCCGCTGAGCTTGCGCTGGGCCCCAGGCCGAGCCTGTTCGTTCAGCGCCGCTTCCAGACCCACCTCCACGAAGCGACGTTTGGTGCGGTACACCGTGGATTCGCCAACCGCCACGGTGGCGGCAATGCTTGCGTCATCCTTGCCAGCGTGCGCTGCAAGCAGGATCTGCGCTCGCTTGAGCTTGCGTGCCGCGTGCTTGCCGCCGCTTAGCATGGCAGCAAGCGCTTCACGCTCGGATTGGTCGAGTTCGACTCGATAGCGTAGATTCATCCGGATGGCTTCCTTCGGGGGAGCCTCCTTCGACTGCCGGGGTTCCGAATGAATCAAAAATCGCTTCCATTGTCTGGCGAGCGCTCAGCCTGCCCGAGCTTCACCGACAAGCAAGGTCAGTATCTCGCCTTCATCTGGGCCTACAGCTTGATAAATGGTCGCGCTCCGGCCGAGCACGACATGCAGCGATTTTTCGCCGTCACGGCTCCTTCCGTCCACCAAATGGTGCTCAACCTCGAACGCAATGGATTGATCCGCCGGCAAGCAGGCATCGCTCGCAGCATCGAACTGCTCGTTGACCACAACTGCTTGCCTGTCCTACAACCCAGCCAAACTGTCACAACCTCTGTGCAGCGGTACTAGGCGATGCGAGCGCCCATTCCATGAGCGGGAGGCAGATGCCGCGGGGGAAAGGCGTGGGCGGGGAGGCTACGGCGCACGATTTCTTGTTGTCCGCTGCGCCGTCCATGAATCAGAGCGATGGACTCAGTGCCCCTCGTTCCGATTGCGGCTCGCGCACGACTTGCCCGAGGCTGCGCTCGATTTCCCGGACAGTCTCGAGCAGCTTGGGACGGATTTCCTCATGCAGGCGCGCGACCGGGAAATAGCCCGCGGCACCTGCCACGCTGATTGCCATCGGCGGAAGGCCACGGCCGGGCCATATCGTCGTGGCGATGCCATGCACTTCCCTGACCCAGCTCCCGGCAGCGGTGACGCAGCGAGTGGTGCGGTATTCCTCCACGGCCTGCAGTATGCCGGCCTCGATGGCAGGCCAGTTGGCTTCGTCGAGCGCGCGAAGCCGCTCCATCAGGTCCGCTCGCTCGCTGGCCGGCAGGGCAGCCAGCAGTCCCCGCCCTGCTGCGGTAGTGCCCAGCGGAATGCGGGAGCCGACGTCCAGGCTCAGCGTCACAATGGTGGTGCTGCGGCAGCATTCCAGGTAAAGCATGGAGAGCCGGTCCCGCGTCGTCAGCGCTACTACGGCGCCGGTTTCGGCTGCGAGTCTCTGCAGGAATGGCCTGGCCGCCTGGCGCACGTCCAGGTTGATCAGCATCGAGCTGCCCAGTGCGGCGGTGGCGGTGCCCAGCCGGTATTTGCCGCTATCCGGAACGAGGTGCAGGTAACCCAGCTTCGTCAGCGTGTACGTCAGCCGCGTGATCGTGGATTTCGGCAGCCCGCAGCGCTCGGCAATCTCGTGATTGGCAAGAAAGCTGTCGCCACTGCGAAAGCAGCTCAGCACTTCCAGTCCCCGCGCCAGCGCGGTCACGAAATGCCTGTCCTGGCGTTCTTCCGCCGCGCTGTCCTCGGCTTCGGGCTCGTCCGCAGATACCATCCTGTCCTCAGTCTCTTTCCTGGTTGCCATGCTGGCTGTTCCTCCGTTACAGGACCCCTTGCCGCGCGTCCGCCTGCCGTAGCGCCAGCTGCCTGATTTCATGCTTGAGCAATTTGCCGGTGGCCGCGGCCGGCAGTTGCGTCATCGCTCGAATTTCCGAAGGCACCTTATACGGGGAGAGCCGCGCACGGAGATAGGCCATCAGGGGTTCGCGCGCCAGCGTCATGCCGGCGGCCACTTCCACGAATGCGACCACTTCTTCGTTGCCGCTCACCGGGCGGCCGACCACGGCAGACTGTACGATGGCCGGATGGCTGTTCAGCACCTGCTCGACTTCCACGGGATAAACGTTGAAGCCCGAGCGGATGATCAGTTCCTTGGTCCGCCCGACGATGTAGAGCGCTCCGTCTTCGGCCTGGCGCGCCAAGTCTCCGGTATTGAACCAGCCTTCGGCATTGATCGCCGCGCGCGTCAGATCGTCGGCTCGATAGTAGCCCTTCATCAGGTTCGGGCCGCGGACCCAGAGTTCGCCCACCTCGCCGGGCACCACGTCGCTCCGACTGGCGAGATCCACGATACGGATTTCCACGCCCGGGACCGGCGTGCCGACCGAGCAATCCTCGCGCGGCGACTCCAGGTGTGTCTGCGCCACGGTCGGCGACATCTCCGTGAGCCCGTAGCCGTTGTGCAGCGTCATGCCAAAGGCAGCTTCCACCGCCTGCTTCAGTTCCGGGGTGAGCGGCGATCCTGCCGTGCCGAGAATGCGCAGGCCATGATCCGCGAAGGCGGTGCCAGTGCGGGCACACCAGTCCAGCAACCTCGCATACATGGCCGGCACGCCAATCAGCACGGAAATCTTGCGCTCCCGCAGCATGGCGCACAGCGCTTCCGGCGAGAACCGTTCTTCGAGCTGGAGACAGCATCCGCAGGCCAGGGACCCGATCAGCTGCGACGATAGCCCGACGACATGGGCCATGGGCAAGACGCCATAGACGGTGTCCTTTGGACTGAGCCGGCGTAGCTGGCTCGACAGCGACGCTATGTGCAGCAGGCCGGCGTGCGTGAGCATGACCCCCTTGGGTTGGCCGGAAGTGCCCGAGGTGTAGATCATGGCGGCAACCTGGTCTGTCGGGTCGTCGCTGACTGCCTCCGCGCGGGCCCTGGGGTTCAGGGGGCCGACCGCCAGGTCACCGATACCGGACCAGGCGGACATCGTCGCCCCGGCGCGTGCCGCGTGCGCCTTTGCCTCCTGCGACACCCGCGCGGTATATAAAACGCGCCGCGCGCCGGAATGCTCGATAAACGTATCGATCTCACGTGCCGACAAGCGCGCGTTCACCACGACGGCCCAGGCATCGCACTGGCTGGCGGCCAGGACGAGTACCGCGAGCGCTGCACAATTCTCGGCCACCAGCAGCACCCGGTCACCCGGCTCGACGCCTAGCTGGCGCAGCTGCACGGCCGCGGCGCGGGTCGCCATGTCCAGTTGCGCATAGGTCAGGGCGCGGTCGCGGTCGCTGAGCGCCAGGGCGTTCGGGATGCTCCCGACCCATGGGGCGATAACCTCATGGATGCGCCGGCAGTGCAATCCCACTGGGTGATGGTCCATTATGGCGAGTCTCCTTTTTTGAACTGCAGTGCAGTCTAGCATCCTGCTATGCAGTGGCGAAAGCAGCAAAATCGCTCTGTCTTATGGGAATTTCGCGTTGACGGTAGCCGCTGCTTCTACCATGATGAACCGCAATGCAGTACTTTGTTCTGCAAAAATCTAAAAGGAGACCGTTATGAATGCCAGGAAAGCCGTCCTCGTCATTGGCGCCGGCGACGCAACCGGCGGCGCCATCGCCCGGCGCTTCGCTCGCGAGGGCTATATCGCCTGTGTCACACGCCGCAATGCCGACAAGCTGGCCCCGCTTGTCGCCCAGATCGAGGCTGACGGCGGCGTGGCCCATGCCTTTGGGTCCGATGCCCGGAAAGAGGAGGAAATGGCTTCCCTGGTGCGGGAGATCGAAACGAATATCGCGCCCATTGAAGTCGCCATTTTCAATATCGGGGCCAATGTCCGCTTCGACGTCCTCGATACCACGGCCCGCGTGTACTACAAGGTCTGGGAGATGGCGTGCTTTGCCGGTTTCCTGATGGGCCGGGAGACGGCCCGGGTCATGCTGCCGCGCGGCCGCGGCTCGATTTTCTTTACCGGCGCGACCGCCAGTCTGCGCGGCAGGGCCGGCTTCGCCGCGTTTGCCGGCGCCAAGCATGGCTTGCGGGCATTGGCCCAGTCGATGGCCAAGGAACTTGGACCCAAGGGCATCCATGTCGCGCATCCTGTGATCGACGGCGCCATCGATACGGAATTCATTCGGGAGAACTTCCCGGACCGATATGCGCTGAAGGACCGCGACGGCATTCTCAACCCGGAACATATCGCGGATGCCTACTGGATGCTGCACCAGCAGCCGCGGGACGCGTGGACACACGAACTCGATCTGCGCCCCTGGATCGAGGCGTGGTGATATTGCTTCTGATCGCCGCCTGAACGGTGGTGCCGTCGGGCGCCGCCTTCTGGTTTCGGGCGGCCCCACCGAGAGAAAACAAGAACGAGAGGAGGCTGTCCATGAAGAGGCGTCATGTCGCTTCCCTGGGCGCGGTCTGTGTCGCAGGCAGTGCGCTACAAGCGGTTTGGGCCGTGGCAAATGCGCAGTCCGACCGGGGCTACCCGGACCGGCCGATCCGGATACTGCTGGGCTTTCCGCCCGGCGGCTCCACTGACGTGCCGATGCGCGTGCTTGCAGCCAATGCCGCCGGGATCCTCGGGCAAGCTGTCGTCATCGAGAACAAGCCGGGCGCGGCGGGCGTGCTGCCTGCGCAGATGCTGCAATCCGCAAAGCCGGACGGCTACACGATTGCCGTGATCCCGCAAGGAGTATTCCGGCTGCCTTACACCACCGACATCCGCTGGAATCCCCAAGACCTTGGTTACATCATCGGGTTGACGGGCTATGTCTTCGGCATCGTCGTGCCGGTATCGTCTCCAATCAAGACGCTGGGTGACTATATCGCCTACGCCAGGGCACATCCCGGCGAATTGACATACAGCACGCCCGGGGCGCTTACCACCAACCATCTGACCATGGAGCAGATCGCGCGGGAGGCAGGACTGAAGCTCACCCACGTGCCCTACAAGGGAACCAGTGAATCGTTGCTGGCGCTGCTTGCCGGCCATGTGCAGTCCGCTGCCGAGACCTCCGGCTGGGTTCCTTATGTGGAAAGCGGAAAGCTCAGGCTACTGGCGGTATGGGGCGAACGGCGCATGGCCCGCTTTCCCGGCGTGCCGACCCTGAAAGAGTCGGGGATCGATATCGTGCAGTCGTCGCCGTGGGGACTGGCCGCGCCAAAGGATACGCCGGCGCCGGTTGTCGCCAGGCTGCACGACGCGTTCAAGCGGGCGATGGAAGCTGCGAATTTCAGGGAGACGCTGGCCCACTACGACATGGAACCCATGTACATGAGCATGGAGCAGTATCGGCGCTATGCTGTGTCCGCAATGGCCAGAGAGAAGGCGGTGCTTGAACAGATACAGTTCAGGAAGAACAGCGGTTGATCCACGCCAGCTCGGGAGCAGAGATCCGAGCGCCAGCGCTGGTACACCGATTCTCGTGGCCGACCTGGAAGTCCAGCGTGAGCGGCGCGATGGCAGCAGGACGGACCATGTCCCCCGATTGCCACCGCGCAATGCACCCTCAGAGCAGTCAGCTTGCCTTGCAGCGCTCAATTTCCTCTTCGACATCGCGCAGGCTGTCTTTCCCAAAGTAAATCTCGTCATTGACGAAAAATGTGGGGGAGCCGAAAGCGCCGCGCTCGAAAGACTGCTGCGTATTCTTGAGCAATGTTTCCTTGACGAGCGGTTCATTGATCCGTTCAAGGATGCGCCCCCCGGCAAGACCCGCATCCCGCAGCACCTGCTCGATCACCGCGGGATCGTCCATCTTCTGTTCCTGCTCCCACATGGCAGCGAAGACCGCTTCAACATAAGGCTCAAAGCAACCGTCAAGCCTTGCCGCGACGGCGCCGCGCATGATCTGCAGCGTATTGACCGGAAAATTAGGGTTATATCGATAAGCACTGAGCCCGTGTTTTTCCACGAAGCGCTTGATCTCGAGCCTGCCGTACTCGAGCTTGTTCGTGATGCCGGCAAACGCTTCCGCCGGTGAGCGGTTGCCGGTGAGGCGGAACAGGCCGCCCAGCAGGATCGGCACGTATTCAAACTTCACTCCCGTTCGTTGTTCGATGGCGGGAATGACTTTATGGGCGAGGTAGGAATTGGGACTGCCAAAGTCGAAATGAAACTGGACGACAGGCGTGCGCATCTAGGTGTCTCCTTTGCGTTGTCCCGGCCGTCCCGCGCTCCGCACGCAGGTGAGGCCGAGTTGAAGAACAAAGTACTGCACCGCTGTTTCAGTTGGCAAGCGATTGGAGCCAATACGCCCCGCAATATCGTCGGACGCCTGCGTACTTGATGATGTTGTTCCGCAATGCAGTCTGGTGTCACTCGCGACTCAACCACTTCCCCATGGATGAGTCGGTGACGAATGCTATTTGCCCTTCCTGGCGAGATAGCTCAGACATGACTGCGCCCACCACGGTCCCAACGCCGGAAAAAAAGCTCCAACAAGCTGGTGACCTCGGAACCAGCGACCCCCATGTGCCTGATGCTGCGCACCATGCCGCGATGGCGCTGCGCTTTGCCCCGGGCGGCGTCGCATCGAACAAGGGCCTGAAGGCGGGTCGCACCTTGTACGCATGACGTCTAACATAGCTCCATGGAGGTGACGACATGGAGCGCGAACTGAAGTTTGAACTGTCGGCCGACCAGGCCGGTCGTGTACGGGATCTGCCGCTGCTGCTGTCCATGCAGGGCGGGCAACGGCGCGAGGCGGCGCTGAAAAGCCAGTACTTCGACACGCCGGAACTGGATCTGCGTCGCCGCAATGCTTCCCTGCGCGTGCGTAATGACGGTGACCACCTTGTCCAGACACTCAAGTCCGTGGGCGAGCGCGGTGCCGGCATGTTCCAGCGCGAGGAATATGAATCACCAGTCGCTGGCTGGCAGCCCGATACGATGAAATTGCACGAGCTGGTGCCGAAGGGCGCCTGTGTCCGGGGGATCTTTGACGCAGACGGGCTGGACCAGCGGCTGGCGCCGGTGTTCTCGGCGGACATCAGTCGCACCGTCGTCCCGCTGAAACTGCCAGAGGGAGACGAAATCGAGCTGGCGATCGACCGCGGCGTGGTCAGTGCGGGCGAGGCCAGCCAGCCCTTGCTCGAGTTCGAAATGGAACTCAAAGAGGGCGATCCCGCCCATCTCTACGCGCTGGCCGCGCAGATCCTGCAAGTGGTTCCGCTGCGCCTGAGCTTCATGAGCAAGGGCGATCGTGGCTACGGCCTGCTGGTGTGCGAGAAGCCGGCGGCCGTGCGCGCGTCGCCGCTCGAACTGAAGCGGAAAGACAGCGTGGAGGCCGCCTTCCGCAACATTGCGCAGAACTGCCTGGCGCAGATACACGGCAACGAAGCTGCCGTGGCATCGGGACATTCGGCCGAGGGCGTGCACCAGATGCGTGTCGGGCTGCGGCGGCTTCGCTCCGCCCTGAACATGTTCTCGCCGGTCCTGACATGTCCGGACGCACTCCAGGACGAGATCCAATGGATCGCCGGGGAGCTTGGCGAGTCCAGGGACTGGGAGGTACTCGCCCACTCGACGCTCGCGCAGATAGCGGCGGAGGAAAGCACGCAGGCCGACCTGGACCGCGTGCGGCAACGTGCCCAGGACATCGCAACGCAGCGGCGGCAGGCCGCCGCAGAAGCGATTTCATCAACCCGTTACGCGAAACTCGCCATCGAGCTGAACCGGTGGGTGGCGTCGGCAGCGTGGCGCAATGAGCAAGAGCCGTCGAAGGCCGACGCACTGGCGTCGCCCGTGACCGGGTTCGCGCGCGACACGCTGCGCAAGCGGCATCGCAAGCTGGTCCGCAGGGGCCGGGGACTGCACAAGCTGGACGCGCAGCATCGGCATCGGGCCCGTATCGCGGCAAAGAAGCTGCGGTACGCAACCGAGTTCTTTGCGTCATTGGTGCCGCAGAAGGCATTGCGCGGGTATCACAAGGCGTTGTCACGCCTGCAAGACGACCTGGGCTGGGGCAACGATATCGCGGTGGCCGATGGCCTGCTCAGCAAGCTTCAGCACCGGCACGAGGCGGTGGCGGCCGGCGCGGCCTATGCGCGAGGATACCTGGCCGCTCTGCGCGAAGCGGACCGGCCCAGGCAAAAACAGCTCTGGAAGGGCTTCCGTCGCGTCGAGCGGCCCCGGTAGACGTGGCCTGGCGGCCTGCTAGGCCAGCAGCAACGCTCCAGCGTGGAGCAGTACGCCGACGGCGCCACCGACGAAGGTACCGTTGATGCGGATGTACTGGAGGTCCGGCCCGATCTCGGCCTCGATCTTGCGGCTGACTTCGTCGGCGTTCCAGCCCTGCACGACCTCGGTGATCAGCGCCGAGATATGGCGCCCGTAGCGAAGCATCACGGTGCGAACGAGATCCAGCCACCATGCATTGAGTTTCCGCTGGATGGCTGGATCCTCCGAGACGGATTTGCCGAGGGAAGCCAGCGTGCCAGCGATCGTGTCGCGGCTCAGGGACCGTTCGCTGCCGATATCGGCGCTCAGGCGCGCCCGGACCCGCTCCCAGAGGATGCGGTAGTAGTCCTCCCGCCTGAGATACCGGATGCAGTCCCGCATCCATACCTTGCCCACACGCCGGTAATCGTCAGAGGTCTGCAGCTTGCCGATCATGTCCTGGATGGCGGCGTCGAACTGCTGCCGCAGCTCGTGATGAGGATGCGCCACGACTTCATGCAGCAGGGCAATGATGCCTTCCACAAACTTGTTGACGATATACCGATCCAGCAGGGCAGGCGTGTACCTGGACGCCTCGCCGAACTTTGCCTTGACCATATCCGAATTGGCCACGAGCCAGCGCTCCAGCGCCCGCAGCCCGTGATTCAACAGCGGCTGGTGGCGGCCGCCTTCGGTCAGGATCGTCAGGACATTGCCGGCAAGGCGGGACACATCCAGCGTGCGCAGTTGCGGCACCACCGTGCGCTCGAAGAGCCGCGCAACCTGCTTGTCGTTGAAGCTGCCCAGCAAGGCGGGAACCGACTTCGCGACCGAATTTGCAATGATCCGGCTGTTCTCCGGCCTGGCCAGCCAGTTGGCCACCGCTGCGGCCGTGTTCTGGCCGCGCAGCCTGTCGACAACAATCTCCGGTGTCAGGAAGTTCTGCTCGACGAAACTGCCCAGGCCATTGGCGATTCGCTGCTGGTTGCGCGGAATGATGGCGGTGTGAGGGGCAGGAATTCCGAACGGATGCCGGAACAGAGCCACCACCGCGTACCAGTCGGCGATGGCGCCCACGGTGCCCGCCTCGGCAAAGGCGCGCAGCCATGCCAGGGCCGGATAGTCGCCCTGCAAAATGACGCAGATGATCAGCAAGCCGACCATGGCGGCCAGCAGGCAGGTCGCGGTGATCCGCATGCGGGTCAGCCGTTGCTGCTTCAGCAGTTCAGGCGTGATGGCCCCAGCCACGCGCCTGCCTGCCCTGTTGCGGGTCAGATAGATCAATACGATGCCTGTCGAAGGAGTTTCCGGTGCACGGGGTGCAACCTCTGCTGCGCGTGCAATAAGGAACAGGTGGCCGAGCGGGCGAAGGCACGGCAGGCACGCCACAAAGTATGGACTATTTACTTAAAAAATTCGAATCCGACAAGTATCCACGCTTCGGACGGAGAGTCCGAAAGAAGCCCGATTTTCCTCGAAGACCCTTCAGTTAGGCTTCGCCTCGCCGGGGGAGATTTCGTGCTCCCGCAGCCTCTGCAGTGACCTCGTCAGCCTGGCGCCGTTCTTGAGATCCGCCGCATGAATCAGGGCTTCTACGCTGGCGTGCAGGCCTGCAAGCTCACTTTCGCTGCGTAGCCCGGTGGCGATTATCTGCTCCAGTTCCTTGGCCACGCGCTTCCCCAGCTTGCGCACAAACTCCGGGTCGAGGTGACCGCCCGCAGCAGCACTTTCGATATGATCGATCAGGCTCCTCAGGCCTGCCGGGGTGGTCTCGGTCGCAGACGGCAATTCATGTGTCATTGGCAACTCCAGTGGGGCACGCCCAGACCATTCTAGGCAGCGGATACTCGTAGCGGGATGCAAACCCGGGGACATGTGTGCAAAGTCGCCTTAACCTGGGTCAGGCGCCAGTTAGAATCAAGAAGGACCGACCTCCGTTCCAAATTGAATGCAAGTTCTTAATTAATAGGGCTCTCGCCGACCAAGCCGTTGTAAGTGGAGTTGCCGAGGCGGAGCGCCGGGCATTTTTGGCCCTCAAATCATGAAGCACGAATCCGTTCCCATGCAGAAAACCCCGTCCATTGTCCCGGCAGCGAGGACAGATGATGCCCTAGCAGAACGAGCTGACATGCTGAATGGCAATGAACTCTACATCAACCGCGAACTGAGCCAGCTAGAGTTTTTCGACCGCGTCTTGCAGCAGGCTGCCGATACCGCGGTGCCGCTGCTGGAGCGCCTGCGTGCGCTGTGTACCGTCAGCAGCAATCTGGATGAGTTCTACGAGATCCGCGTCGCGGGCCTGAGAGAGCAGTGTTTGCTTCAGTCTCCGGTTGTCGGCCCCGACGGGCTTTCGCCGCAAGAGCTCTACACACGGCTCAACTTGCGGGTTCGGGAACTGGTCGATCAGCAGTACCGCCTGTTCAATGACGTGCTGATTCCCGCCATGGCCGAGCAGCAGATATGTTTCTTGCGCCGCCCCTCCTGGAATCCTGTCCAGGCGGAATGGATCCGGGACTTTTTCTTCGCCGAGCTGATGCCGGTGCTGACACCCATCGGCCTGGACCCGGCGCATCCGTTTCCGCGAGTCCTTAACAAGAGCCTGAATTTTGCTGTCGAACTCGAGGGCAGGGATGCATTTGGGCGCAACTCGGGCAATGCCATCGTGCAGGCGCCCCGGGCGCTGCCGCGTGTCATTGCACTGCCATCGGATATTTCCGGGTGTCAGCATGGGTTCGTTTTCCTCTCGTCCATCCTGCATGCCCACGTCGGAGAGCTGTTTAGTGGCATGACGGTTCGCGGCTGCTACCAGTTTCGCGTGACCCGCAACAGCGAGCTGTTTGTGGACGAGGAAGAGGTCAAGAATCTGCGCGAGGCGCTGCAAGGCGAACTGCCGCACCGTCATCTCGGTGATGCGGTCAGGCTTGAGGTGGCGGACAACTGCACGCCGGCAATGACTGCGTTCCTGCAGGAACAATTCGGCTTGTCGGCAAGTGAGGTGTTCGCGGTCAATGGACCGGTCAACCTGGTTCGCTTGCTGCAGGTGCCGGATCAGGTCGATCGTCCGGAACTGAAGTACAAGCCTTTCCGGCCTGCTGTGCCCAAGGCCTTGCAGGAGCATGCGGACATCTTCCACGCCATCCGCGATAACGACATTCTGCTGCATCACCCCTTCCAGTCATTTGCACCTGTGGTCGATTTTGTCAGGCAGGCGGCGCAGGACCCCGATGTGGTGGCGATCCGCCAGACGGTCTATCGGGCGGGCCATGACTCAGTCCTGCTGTCGGCACTGATCGCGGCGGCGCGCAACGGCAAGGAAGTCACTGTTGTCGTGGAACTGCTGGCCCGCTTCGATGAAGAGGCCAACATCGGCTGGGCTGCGCAACTGGAGGAAGTCGGCGCGCATGTCATCTACGGGGTGGTTGGTTTCAAGGCACACGCCAAGATGGTGCTGGTATTGCGGCGCGAAGGCGGGAAACTCAGGCGCTATGTGCATCTCGGGACAGGGAACTATCACAGCCAGACCACGCGCACCTATACGGACTTTGGGCTGCTGACATGCAATGAGTCGCTGACGCAGGATGTGGCCCAGGTATTCAGCCAACTGACCGGCCTCGGTCAGACCAACAGCATGACCCATATCTGGCAATCGCCGTTTACCTTGAAGAAGGCGTTGCTGGCGGCGATCCGTTGCGAGGCCGAGCACGCCATGGCCGGCCGTAAAGGGCGGATCATTGCCAAGATGAATGCACTGCTGGAGCCGGACCTGATCCAGGCACTGTACGAGGCTTCACGTGACGGGGTGCGTATCGATCTGATTATCAGAGGTGCCTGTGCGCTGCGACCCGGCGTCGCCGGGCTGTCGTCAAACATCGAGGTGAGATCGATCATGGGCCGCTTTCTCGAGCACTCGCGCATCTTTTATTTTCACGCTGACGGGGCAGAGAAGGTCATGCTTTCCAGCGGCGAATGGATGGAACGCAGCCTCTCCCGGCGGATCGAGATCTGCTTCCCCATCCTCGACACAAAGCTGAAGCAACGCGTCATCGCGGAAGGCCTGACACCATATCTGTCCGACCCGCGCGACGCCTGGCAGATGACGCCGGACGGAAAATACGAGCGTCGGTCACCGCATGACGGACAGGCTGCGCAAGACATCCTGCTGGCGGCTTTGACCTGAGCCGTATGGTTCGTGGACGCTGCGCGAATGGTTCGTTGGCCTTCTGGTCGTCTAACAGGCTGTTGAAAAGCACTCCGCCACGAAGGGCGCAGCGCAGCTAAACACGACTCGACATGCAAATGGTCGCTGAATTCCTACCATGCCATGCGATTGGGCGCCCCAATTCCGAGGCGCGCCGGCATGGCGCTGTGCGGCAACCGCGCTTTGGCGGCTCATTGCACCGCTCCTCGCGGCACCGCACCCAGTATTCGGGCGATTCGGGTCAGATTGCTGGCGATCATCGTCAGCTTGAAGTGTTGGTCCACGCGTTCGAGGCCACGATATACGGTTTGTCGAAGCCGTCCGACCGTCTTGCCCCAGCCAAAGTGCTCTTCGATGCGTTTGCGGATGACCTGGCTCACTCGATATCCCTCGTGCCGCGAGGTGCGGCCATCGATTGCGCTGCCGCCAGCTCGCGCGTCGTTGCGCGCTACATGTGGTGTCACCCTGCGCACTCGGCAGTCTTGAACAAAGTCGTGCGTGTCGTAAGCCTTGTCCGCACCGATCGTCTTGGCATGATTGCCAGGCATGCAGTCGAGCAAGCGCAATGCGCTGGCACGTTCGGCAAAGCCATCGGCGTGACTCACAACCGCGCCGACCACCAGGCCGGAGCGGTTCTCCATCAGAATGTGCCCCTGATAACTGAGGATGGCCGGGCTCTGGGTACTCTTCTTGTACAGCCGCGCATCCGGGTCGGTGCTCGATTCGTGGGTTGCATTGCTGCGCCGCTTACCCTTCCAGTCGGTCTCGGCATTGCGGCCGCCGCCTGCGGGCGGGGTGTTATCCGTGTCGTCCTTGGGGCGAAAGCTCTTGTGGCTGGCCCATGCCTGAATCAACGTGCCGTCGACCGAGAAATGGTCCTTGGACAGGAGGTTATGCCGGTCGGCCACGCGCATCACCTTCGTGAAAAAGCTCTCGATCACCTTGTGTTCAAGCAGCCGGTCACGGTTCTTCGAAAAGACCGAGTGGTTCCACACGTCGTCTTCCATCGCCAGGCCAACGAACCAACGAAACAGCATGTTGTAGCGCATTTGCTCCATCAACATGCGCTCGCTGCGCACGGAGTAAAACACTTGCAACAGCAGTGCACGCAGCAACTTCTCCGGCGCAATCGAGGCACGTCCGCTGTCGGCATAGATGGTGCTAAACAGCCCGTTGAGGTCCTTCAGTGCGTCGTTGACCAGCAGCCGGATTGCCCGCAATGGATGATCGGCGGGGACGAGGTCTTCCAACTTGACCGTCGTGAACAACGTCTCTTGCATCTCATCCATTCCACGCATCGCGTCCGCCACCCGAGTTTATGAACACGATATCCATAACGTCTGGCACCAAATCGCCGTTTACTCGCGGGCCAAATTCAACAGCCTGCTAAGGATCGTTGGGTGACAGAAATATGACCGTCACAAACACACCGCAGCGTGCCGCGCTGCTGTAACGGGCGCGATTCAATCAGCGTTGCAGCATTGCTTCGGGCATCGACTCCGTTTTGTCCTCCCTCGCAGCGCGGTGATCTGCTAGCCTGAATTGCGCAGGCGTGTAGAAACGTAACCGTCAGACGAAGGAAGAACATCATGAAGCCGACGCTCGATTGCCGGATACGTTTTGTCCATGCTCTGGGTCGGCTGGTGGCAATCCTGTTGCTGTCGCTTGGTGCGATTTCGCTGGCACGTGCCGGAGATATCACGGGGGCGGGTTCAACCTTTGTCTATCCGTTGATGTCCAAATGGGCGGCAACTTACTATGCCCGTACTGGTCAGCAGGTCAACTATCAGCCAACCGGATCGGGGAACGGCATCCGACAGATCCGCTCCGCGAGCGTAACCTTCGGCGCCACCGATATGCCTCTCAAGCCAGAGGATTTGCGGGCTGCGGGGTTGGCGCAATTTCCCATCGTGGTCGGCGGCGTTGTGCCGGTCCTGAACCTTGACGGTGTTCGTCCGGGGCAACTGCGCATGACCGGCTTGCTGCTGGCGGACATTTTCCAGGGAAAGATCACCAACTGGAATGACCCGGCCATTGCCGCGGAGAATCCGGGCATTGCGTTTCCCGATCAGAAGATTGTGGTCGTCCATCGAAGCGACAGTTCGGGAACCACCTTCAACTGGACGGACTATCTCGCGAAGGTCAGCCCGCAATGGGGTGAGAGCGTAGGCGCCGGCACAACCGTGAAATGGCCCGTCGGTGTCGGCGCAAATGGAAACGAAGGGGTTGCCACCTACATTCGCAATGTGAAGGGATCAATCGGCTATGTCGAGTTGACTTACGCGTTGCAGCGCAGGCTGCCCTACGCCGCGGTCAGGAATCGCGCTGGCGTCTTTGTGCAGCCCTCACGCGAGTCCTTCAGCGCTGCGGTGGCGGCGGCCGAGTGGAATCCGAAAGCGGACTTTTACCAGGTATTGACGAATGCCCCTGGCCCGCAGGCATGGCCCATTACCGGTGTCGTGTTCGTTCTGATCTCCAGGGGGCGCGGCAACCCGGGAGAGACCAAAGACGCGCTCGCGTTTTTCCGCTGGGCGCTGTCCGAGGGGCAGGCAGATGCGTCCGCCGGGCACTATGTCGCGCTTCCGGAGAATGTCGTGAAGCATATTGAAGCGTACTGGAAAGAGACCTTTCAATAGCCACTCGACGCGGCACGGCCAGCCCACGCCCGCTACAGCCCAATGGCAATCGAATGGGCCCGGAGACGTCTACACTGAAGTCGTCGCTCATGTTGCATGTCATGCTTCATGAATCACTCCCAGGAACCTACGCCGGAAAATCCCACATCGGCCAGACCGAGTGCCGGAGCCCCCAGCCCGGCGCGCCGCCCGTTGTCTGGGACCGAGGCAATCGAACGTATTGCAAGAACGTACGATGTGCCCAAGGAAGCGGTCCAATGGGAATTCTGGAACGCCTGGGATGCACTTTTGATCGACGCCAAGTGCCTGGACTATGTGCTTGTCCTGGCCGAGAAAAGAGTCAAAGAGGCAATCCGAAGAAGACGGCAGTCACCCGACGCTGCCCGTTGATCGCCTTGTTCGCATTGGCGATGCTTTCACCTCGGACAGCAGTTGTTCATTGCAACCGCAGAGAGCCACGAATCCTATGTCAAAGTCAGACAAGAAGCGGTACCTGAAAGCCCTCAACCGGCGCTTGAAGAAGGAGTCGGCTGGAACGTTCGATACGGTCTTTGTCTTCGATCCTCCCGGAGCGCGGCCGAAGGATGCCACCGGCGTGACGGTAAGTGGACCGGTTAATGAGAACATCCTCGCAGTCATGACCGATGTCCAGGCTCGCGTATTCGCAAAATTCGAGGCGTCGGCAAAGCCCGGATAGACGGAACGCGAACGCCAGCTGACTGCCTCTTTATCGGCGGATCCGGCGCCGTTCGCCCACGGAAGCGAATGAGCCAGGGAATCGCTACCAATGGCCGTCCACGCCCCCAGGCCCCGCGACTCGGTGATCGGCAAAACGCTCCAGCAGGAAATCCACCAGCGCCCGCACCTTGTCCGGCCGGTTGTTGCGCGCCGGAAAAACCAGGTAGATATCCGCCGGCGACAGCTGCCATTGCGGCAGCACCCGCCGCAGCGCGCCGCTGCGCAAATGGTCGGCGACGTCCCACTCCGAGCGCACGATCAATCCCTGCCCGTCGAGTGCCCAGGCCAGCGCGGATTCCCCGTCATTGGTACTCATGCTCCCGCGGACCTTGACGGTTTCCTGCTGCGCGCCATTGCGCAGATGCCAGGTGCCGAAGGTCTCGTCGGCCTCGCGAATGAAGATGCAGTTGTGCCGCGCCAGCTCGCGCGGGCTTGAAGGCGCGCCCATCGCGTCGAGGTAAGCCGGCGCGGCGCAGAGGAAGCGGCGGTTGTTGGCCAGCAACCGCGCCGTCAGCCGCACATCGGGCATCTCGCCAAAATGGATCATCGCGTCCAGTCCCTGCTCAACCAGGTTCAGCGGCCGGTCGGTCAGGTAGAGCTGGACCTCGATTCGCGGAAACCTGCGCGAGAACTCGGAGAGCGCCGGTGCGATATGCCTGCGCCCGAACCCGAGCGTTGCCCCGATCTTCAGCAGCCCGTGCGGTGTACTGCTGCTGCCGGCGATGGTGCGCTCAAGCGCCTCCATTTCCGCCAGGATGCGGCCGCCTTCCACCAGGTAGCTCTCTCCCTCCGGCGTCAGGTTGATGCGCCGCGTGGTCCGATGCAGCAGCCGCACGCCCAGGCGGGCCTCGAGGCCGGCCAGCCGTTTGCTGACCGCGGGCGGCGTTACGCCGAGTTCCTGCGCCGCGCCGGCAAGGGTGCCGTGCTTGTTGATGCACATGAAGAAGGCGAGGTCGGAGAAGTTGTCCATTGATGAATTACAGGAACCAAAGAAGTTACCCAGCCTGAATTATGTTTTTATGGGTAAATGATACGATGGTTTCCATAACGATTCATACCCACAGGAGACACTCGTGAAGCTTGCCCACCTTGCCGCGCTGCTGGCCTGCGCCACCGCCATCGGCACAGCCTCTGCCCAGTCCTATCCCCAACGCCCGGTTCGCCTGATCGTGCCCTACGCTCCGGGAGGCAGCGCCGATATCGCCGCGCGCCTGGTCTCGGATGCCTGGTCGAAGAGCCTTGGCGGCACCATCGTGGTCGAAAACCGTGCCGGCGCCGGTGGCAATATCGGCGTCGATGCTGTCGCCAAGGCCGCCGCTGACGGCTACACGATCGGCCTGCAGACCGTTTCCCTGGCGATCAACCCGGGCCTGTTCCCGCGCATGCCGTACGACACGCTGAAGGACCTGGCGCCGATCGGCATGGTCGCAAGCTCGCAGCACGTGCTGGTGGTCAACAACAACGTACCGGCCACGAACCTGCAGGAACTGATCTCCGTCGCGAAGGCCAAGCCCGGCAAGCTGACCTATGGGTCGGCAGGCAATGGCAGCACGTTCCATATGTCCGCCGAGCTGTTCAAGTCGGTGGCAAACGTCTCCATCGTCCATATCCCGTATCGCGGCGGCGGCCCGGCCCTGGTCGACACCATTGCCGGCCAGGTCGACATGAGCTTCCCGGTGGTTTCCGCGGCCCAGCAACATGTCCAGGGCGGCAAGCTCAAGGCGCTGGCCGTGACCGGCTCAAAGCGCTCGCCGCTACTGCCGAATGTACCGACCGCGGCCGAGGCGGGCCTGTCCGGCTACGCCTTCGAGACGTGGTTCATGGTGTTTGCGCCGGCCGGCACGCCCAAGCCCGTGGTCGACAAGCTGAACGCCGCCCTGAACACCGCGCTGGCAGCGCAGGCAACCAGGGACCGGATGCTCAAGGAAGGCTTTGAGCCGACGCCGACCACGCCCGAGGCCGCCCGGCAACGACTGGAGAAGGAAATGCCCGTGTGGGCCAAACTGATCAAGCAGCGCGGCATCACCGCGGAATGACTGTAGACAAGGCTGTAGCAATGACCCAGAAGACCCTATACCAGAAGCTGGTCGACTCCCATACGGTGGCCAGGATCGACGAGGACAACGTCCTGCTGTATTGCGACTTGCACCTGATGAACGAGTACACCAGCCCGCAAGCCTTCGCCGGGCTGCATGAGCAGCAGCGCGGCGTACTGGTCCCGGGGCAGAACGTCTCCGTCGTCAGCCATATCATCCCGACGCACCCGACAGCGATCCGCGTGATCGCGGATCCCGCCTCGGCGCTGCAGGCCACCAACCTGCGCGACAACTGCAACCGGCATGCGATTCCGCTGTTCGACACCAACGACACGCTGCAAGGGATCGAGCACGTGATTGCGCCCGAGCACGGCATGATCCGCCCGGGCATGGTCGTGATCTGCGGCGACAGCCATACCACCACCTACGGCGCGCTCTGCGCGCTGGGCTTCGGTATCGGCACCTCCGAAGTCGAGCATGTGCTGGCGACCCAGACGCTGGTCTACCGGATGGCAAAGACCATGCGCATTCGCGTGGACGGCAAGCTCCCGCTCGGCACCACCGCCAAGGACCTGATCCTCAAGATCATCGGTGCGATCGGTGCACAGGGCGCTCGGGGCTATGTCGTCGAATACTGCGGATCGGCGATTCGCGACCTGAGCGTCGAGGCACGCTTTACGCTCTGCAATATGACGGTGGAAGCCGCGGCGCGCGGCGCGCTGATCGCGCCGGATGCGCTCGCCATCGACTATGTGCTGCGCCGCGCGGTGGACATCGAAGGTCCGCAGCGGGAAGCCGCGCTCCGATACTGGGAGACGCTGCAAAGCGACCCGGGCGCTGCCTTCGACATGGAGTATGTGTTCGATGCCAGCGAGGTCGAGCCCCACGTGACCTGGGGAACCAGCCCGGACCAGGTGCTGCCGGTTTCCGGACATATTCCGTTCCCGGAAGACCAGATCGACGAGGTGGAGCAGCGCTCGGTCGAGCGGGCGCTGGCGTACACGCACCTGCAATCGGGCGCGGCGCTGGAAGGCACCGCAATCCAGCACGTCTTCATCGGCTCGTGTACCAACGGGCGCATCGAGGATCTGCGCGCGGCTGCCAGCGTGGTGCGCGGCAGGAAAGTGGCCGCCGGGGTCAGGGCCATGGTGGTGCCGGGATCGGGTGCGGTCAAGGCGCAGGCGGAACGCGAAGGACTCGCCGATATCCTCACCGCCGCCGGATTCGAATGGCGGCAGCCTGGCTGCTCGATGTGCCTGGCCATGAACGATGACGTGCTCGCCGACGGCGTGCGCTGTGCTTCCACCACCAACCGGAATTTCGAGGGCCGGCAGGGACGCGGTGCCATCACGCACCTGATGAGCCCGGCGATGGCCGCCGCGGCGGCGATCACCGGAACCATCACCGACGTCCGCAAGCTGGAGATCTCCCATGTCTGACAACACCTGCATCACTGGCAAGGCCGCCGCGATCCGCTTCGAAAACCTCGATACCGACCAGATCATCCCCAAGCAGTTCCTGCGCGGGATCGACAAGGCCGGCCTCGACCAGGGCATTCTCTACGACCACCGTTTCGATGCAACCGGCGCGCCGCGTCCGGACTTCGTGCTGAACCGCCCCGAGTACGCAGGCACCAGCATCCTGGTCGGGGGCGCGAACTTCGGCTGCGGATCGAGCCGGGAGCACGCGGTATGGGGTTTGCAGCAATTCGGCATCCGAGCCGTCATTGCCCCGAGCTTCGGCGAGATCTTCTATTCGAATGCGATGAACAACCGGCTGCTGCTGGTGATGCTGCCGCGTGAGGTGATTGAGCAGTTGATGAACGACGTGGACGCCAACAGCGACAACGCCATCAGCATCGATGTCGAATCGATGCGGGTGCGGACGCCGGCGGGAGAGTATCCCTTTGAGTTGTCGGCGCGGCATCGACGCATGTTTCTTGAGGGGCTGGATATGATTGGTCTCTCGCTGAAGCAGCGTGGGGAGATCGAGAAGTTTGTCGAGAGGTACTGGGCGCAGTTTCCGTGGGCCAGGGATGTGGCCAGGCGGACGCGAGAGCGGCTGGGGGCGACGTGAAGCAGGGATTGCAAGCGGGCGTTGGGGAGACAGGTATCGCTCTGCTGCCCCGGACGTTGATGGAAGACGGCTGCATGTCGAGTTGATCCATTTCTCCACCCAAAGCCGTACCCGAAATATAACCGGCAGCAGCCATCTTTCCGCCCGGGGCGTTGCCTTGGCGGTTGCCGCGACTACGATGTTCGCTTTCGTTTCGCCGTACTTTGCTGCGGAGTGAATGCCGGCGTTAGATCACGCGCGGCATGCGCATAGCCGACCTGTCGGGCCAACCGACCTATTCATCGCCACGACGCGCGCAGCATCCTCTACTTTGTGGGGCAGCGCGCGCAAGCGCTAGGGTAATCCCCGGTGCGGATTGTCATTGCAAGGACAGATCGATGCGATCGGATTGCCTATGCTGACGTCGACCAACATTGGTGCAAGCAGCACCGGGGAGACAAGCAATGCGTCAAGTCGACGTTCACAAGCTGGCCGACGAGGCCCGCTTCAATGGTTTTCACAGGCTCGTACTATTCTGGTGCGCGCTCATCATCGTCTTTGACGGCTACGACCTGGCAGTCGCCGGGATCGCGCTGCCGTCGATCATGAAGGACATGGGCGTCAACTCGACCAGCGCGGGATTCATGGTCAGCTCGGCGCTGTTCGGAATGATGGTCGGTGCCATTTTCCTGGGCACGATCGCGGACAGGATAGGCCGCCGCCGGGCCATAGCGATCTGCGTCGGACTGTTCAGCGTCTTCACGGCAGCGGCGGGCTTCACCAGCGACCCGGTAACGTTCAGCGTTACCCGGTTCCTTGCCGGCCTCGGCATCGGCGGTGTGATGCCCAACGTGGTCGCGCAGATGACCGAGTACTCGCCGAAGCGGATCCGCAGCACCATGGTCACATTGATGTTCAGCGGGTATGCGGTGGGCGGCATGCTGGCCGCAGTCCTCGGCAAAGGCCTGATCGAGACCTACGGCTGGCAATCCGTTTTCGTCGCAGCGGGGCTCCCGGCAATCCTGATCCCGCTGATCATGAAGTCGCTGCCCGAGTCGATGCCGTTCCTGATCAAGTCGGGCCGCATTGACGAACTGAAGCAAACTGTCGCGAAGCTGGAGCCGAGCTACCGGCCGCAGGCGAATGACCGCTTCGCACTGCCGTCCGAGCACAAGGCTGACGATGCGCCGATTCGCCACCTGTTCCATGAGGGCCGCGGCTTCAGCACGGTCATGTTCTGGATCGCGTTCTTCATGTGTTTGTTCATGGTGTACGCGCTCAGTTCCTGGCTGACAAAATTGATGGCCAACGCGGGCTACAGCCTCGGCTCCGCGCTGACTTTCGTGCTGGTGTTGAATTTCGGCGCGATCGCCGGTGCGGTCGGTGGAGGCTGGCTGGCTGACCGCTTTCACATCAAGCATGTGCTGGTGGTGTTCTTCGCGCTGGCGGCAGTGTCGATCTCCATGCTCGGCTACAAGGTTCCGACCGCGGTGCTGTACTTCCTTGTCGGCATGGCCGGCGCCACGACGATCGGCACGCAGATCCTCGCCTACGCGTACGTTGGGCAGTTCTACCCCATGGCTGTGCGCTCGACCGGCATCGGCTGGGCCTCAGGCGTCGGCCGCAGCGGCGCGATCCTGGCGCCGATCGTGATCGGCACCCTGGTCGGGATGAACCTGCCATTGCAGCAGAACTTCTTCGCGATCGCCGTGCCGGCGGTGATTGCGTTGGCCGCCATCGCATTGGTGGACCATCGCCGCTCAGCCACGGCGCATGACGGGGACGTCAGCGCCGAGATTCCTGAGCCGGTTGCAATCGGCACGCGTCCAGCGATATTGCGCCAGTGATGTCGCATGCAGAGGGTGCGGCAACGCGCCTCGGGGCTCCCTGATGCAGGGGGCCTTTTTTTATTTCTTCACCTGAACGTGTGCTTGCTGACAAAGCCTGCGCGCTGCCGGTTTGCTCCCCTCTCCCGCTTGCGGGAGAGGGGCAGGGGGTGAGGGCAGGCGCTGGCATACCGACGGGCTGGACTTCGTTGACGCTCCGGCCCTCACCCCCACCCCTCTCCCACTGCTCGGGAGAGGGGAGCGTTCACCAGGGTTGGCGGCTTGCGTCCGGCGCCGCCGCTGGAGAACGATTGTCTGGAATGAGGGCTAGTTCCCCGGTACGCTGGCTCCGTGCTTCTTGCAAAAAAAAAGAGGTGGCATCGCAGGCGATGCCACCCCAGCTTGCTGACAAAGCCAGCCTGCGTGCTGCCAGTTTGCTTCCCCCTCCCGCTTGCGGAAGAGGGGAGCGTTCATCAAGGGCACTGGCTCGCGTTCAACACATTGACGTACCAACGCTGCGCTACTGCGCCGACAGGCCCAGGCTTTGTCGGCAACCTGCCCTTATCAAGCCTCAAACGCCAGCAGTTGCGCTCCTTCTGTCACCTGCTCGCCGATGCCGTACAGCACTTCGCTGACCACGCCGTCGGCCGGCGCGCTGATGGTGTGCTCCATCTTCATCGCCTCCATCACCAGCAGCGGGGCGCCGCGCGTGACGGTGCTGCCGGCCTCGACCATCACCGCGATGACCTTGCCCGGCATCGGCGCGGTCAGCTTGCCGCCTTCGCTTTCCGATTCGCCCGCATGGGCCAGGGGATCGAGCCAGGTCAGCGTGACGTGACGGCCGGCACTGAAGACGTGGAACGTCTCCTCATCGAGATGAACCTGTCCATGTGCGCGGCGCGTGCCAAGGTCGACGCGAATATCGTCTGCCTTGCATTGCGCGGAGAACTGCCCGGCCATGCCTGCGTAATACAGCGTGCTGCCGCGCGCATTGGAGTTCAGCGTGACGTCGAGCACCTGCTCGCCATAGCCGAAGCGCAGCGCGCGCGACGCTCCACTGTTCAGCCGCCATGCGCCGCCGTGGGTCCACGGCGAATGCTGGTCGGCGGCATCGATGCGGCGTTCCTTGTTCTCGCGATCCAGCAGCGCGGCCACGGCCAGCGCGATGATCTCCATGCCGACCGGCGCTGGCGGCGGGAACAGGACCTTCTCGTTGCGCTCGATCAGGCCAGTGTCGAGATTGGCGGTGCAGAACGCTTCGGACGACACCAGCCGCTGCAGGAAGGCGACGTTGGTCGACAGGCCGACCACGTGGTACGACGCCAGCGCCTGGCGCATGCGTGCCAGCGCTTCGTCGCGGTCCTTGCCCCAGACGATCAGCTTGGCGATCATCGGGTCGTAGAACGGGCTGATGGTGTCGCCTTCGCGCACGCCGGCATCGATGCGGATACCGGCCGGGCCGTGCGCGTCACCGCCGCGCATGAACTGCACCGCCGGCGGCGTGCGCAGGAAGCGCAGCGTGCCGGTGGACGGCAGGAACTGCTTGTCGGGATTCTCGGCGTAGATGCGCGCTTCCAGCGCATGGCCGTCGATGCGCAGTTGCTCCTGCGTCAGCGGTAGTGCTTCACCGGCGGCGACGCGCAGCTGCCATTCAACCAGGTCCTGGCCGGTGATCATCTCGGTGACCGGATGCTCGACCTGCAGGCGCGTGTTCATCTCCATGAAGTAGAAGGAGCCGTCCTGGTTGGCGATGAACTCCACGGTGCCGGCGCCGACATAGCCCACGGCCTTGGCCGCGGCCACTGCGGCCTCGCCCATGGCGCGGCGGCGTTCTTCGGTCATGCCCGGCGCGGGCGCTTCTTCCAGCACCTTCTGGTGGCGGCGCTGCACCGAGCAGTCGCGCTCGAACAGGTAGACGCAGTTGCCGTGCGTATCGGCAAATACCTGGATCTCGATATGGCGCGGGCGGGTCAGGTACTTCTCCACCAGCACCTTGTCGTCGCCGAAGCTGGCCGACGCCTCGCGCTTGACCGAGGCCAGCGCGGCCTCGAAGGCATCGCCCGACTCGACCACGCGCATGCCCTTGCCGCCACCGCCGGCGCTGGCCTTGAGCAGCACCGGGTAGCCGATGCGGTCGGCCTCGCGGCGCAGCAGCGCCGGATCCTGGTCCTCGCCGTGGTAGCCCGGCACCAGCGGCACCGCGGCCTTCTCCATCAGCTGCTTGGCCGCGCTCTTGCTGCCCATCGCGTTGATGGCCGAGGCCGGCGGGCCGATAAAGACCAGCCCCGCCGCGGCGCAGGCCTCGGCAAAGGCTTCGTTCTCGGACAGGAAGCCGTAGCCCGGGTGGATGGCCTGGGCACCGGTCTCCTTCGCCATCTCGATGATGTGGTCCGCGCGCAGGTAGCTGTCGCGCGCGGCCGCGCCGCCGATATGCACGGCCTCGTCGCAGAAGGCGACGTGGCGCGCGTCGGCGTCGGCGTCCGAGTACACCGCGACGGTGCGGATGCCGAGCCGGCGGCAGGTGGCGGCCACGCGGCAGGCGATTTCACCGCGGTTGGCGATCAGGATCTTGTTGAACATCGGTCTTCCTTGTCGTGATTACATGCGGAACACGCCGAACTTCATGTCCTCGATTGGCGCATTCAGGCTCGCGGACAGTCCCAGGCCCAGCACGGTGCGGGTCTGCGCGGGATCGATCACGCCGTCGTCCCACAGGCGCGCACTGGCGTAATACGGGTGCCCCTGGTGCTCGTACTGGTCGCGGATCGGCTGCTTGAAGGCGTCTTCTTCTTCCGCGCTCCACTTGCCGCCTTTCGCCTCGATGCCATCGCGCCGCACCGTCGCCAGCACGCTGGCGGCCTGCTCGCCCCCCATCACCGAGATGCGCGCGTTCGGCCACATCCACAGGAAGCGCGGCGAATAGGCGCGCCCGCACATGCCGTAGTTACCCGCGCCGAACGAGCCGCCGATGATCACGGTGAACTTGGGCACCTGCGCGGTGGCGACCGCGGTCACCATCTTGGCGCCGTTGCGGGCGATGCCTTCGTTCTCGTACTTGCGCCCGACCATGAAGCCGGTGATGTTCTGCAGGAACACCAGCGGGATCTTGCGCTGGCAGCACAGCTCGATAAAGTGCGCACCCTTGAGCGCGGACTCGGAGAACAGGATGCCGTTGTTGGCAATGATGCCCACCGGGTAGCCCCAGATGCGCGCGAAGCCGCACACCAGCGTGGTGCCGTAGCGCGCCTTGAACTCGTCGAACTCGGAGCCGTCGACCAGGCGCGCGATCACCTCGCGCACGTCATAGGGCTTGCGGGTGTCGGTCGGGATCACGCCATAGAGCTCTTGCACCGGGTACAGCGGCTCGACCGGCTCGTGCAGGCGGATCTGGTCCGGCTTGCGCCGGTTCAGGTGCTGCACGATATTGCGCGCCAGCGACAGCGCGTGGTGGTCGTTCTGCGCGAAGTAGTCAGCCACGCCGGACAGGCGCGTATGCACGTCGGCGCCGCCCAGGTCCTCGGCGCTGACCTCCTCGCCGGTGGCGGCCTTCACCAGCGGCGGGCCGCCCAGGAAGATGGTGCCCTGGTTCTTGACGATGATTGACTCGTCGCTCATCGCCGGCACGTAGGCGCCGCCGGCGGTGCACGAACCCATCACCACCGCGATCTGCGGGATGCCCTGCCTGGACAGGTTGGCCTGGTTGTAGAAGATGCGGCCGAAGTGGTCGCGGTCCGGGAACACATCGTCCTGGTTGGGCAGGTTGGCGCCGCCGGAATCGACCAGGTAGATGCAGGGCAGGTTGTTCTGCTCGGCGATCTCCTGCGCGCGCACATGCTTCTTGACCGTCATCGGGTAGTAGGTGCCGCCCTTGACGGTGGCGTCGTTGCAGACGATCACGCATTCCTGCCCGGCCACGCGGCCGATGCCGGTGATGATGCCCGCGCCCGGCGCGGCATCGTCGTACATGTCATAGGCCGCGAGCTGCGACAGCTCCAGGAACGGCGTGCCCGGATCCAGCAGTTGCTGCACGCGGTCACGCGGCAGCAGCTTGCCGCGCGACAGGTGCTTGTCGCGCGCGTCCGTGCCGCCGCCTTCGGCGAGCTTCGCGATCCTGGCCTCCAGGTCGGCTACCACGGCCTGCATGGCCTCGGCGTTGGCCTTGAAGGATTCGGAGCGGGCGTTCAGTTTGGTTTCGATGATTGGCATATCGTGCTACCTGGTGTGCCGCGAGATGATGCTGTCGGTCGGCAGATGGCGAGGGCGGGTGTGCGGCTAAGGCGCGCTCACATCGTTTCGGAGAACAGCTCGCGGCCGATCAGCATGCGGCGGATTTCGGAGGTGCCGGCGCCGATCTCGTACAGCTTGGCATCGCGCCACAGGCGTCCGGCGGGGTATTCGTTGATATAACCGTTGCCGCCCAGGATCTGCACGGTCTCGCCCGCCATCCAGGTGGCCTTCTCGGCCGTGTACAGGATCACGGCGGCGCAGTCCTTGCGCACCTGGCGCACGTGGTCGCTGCCCAGCCCGTCCAGGTTCTTGCCGACCGTGTACAGGTAGCTGCGCGCGGCCTGCAGCGTGGTGTACATGTCGGCCACCTTGCCCTGGATCAGCTGGAACTCGCCGATGCTCTGGCCGAACTGCTTGCGGTCGTGGATATAGGGTGTGACCACGTCCATGCAGGCCTGCATGATGCCCACCGGCCCGCCCGACAGCACCGCGCGCTCATAGTCCAGCCCGCTCATCAGCACCTTGGCGCCGCCGTTCTCGGCGCCGAGGATGTTCTCGACCGGCACTTCCACGTCCTGGAACACCAGCTCGCCGGTATGCGAGCCGCGCATGCCCAGCTTGTCCAGCTTCTGCGCCACCGAGAAGCCCTTCATGCCCTTCTCGACGATAAACGCGGTCATGCCGCGCGCGCCCAGGTCGGGCTCGGTCTTGGCGTAAACCACCAGCACGTCGCAGTCCGGGCCGTTGGTGATCCACATCTTGGTGCCGTTCAGGACGTAGCGGTCGCCCTTGAGCTCGGCGCGCAGCTTCATGCTGACCACGTCGGAGCCGGCATTGGGCTCGCTCATCGCCAGCGCGCCGATCCACTCGCCCGAGACGAGCTTGGGCAGGTACTTCGCCTTCTGCGCCGGCGTGCCGTTGCGGTGGATCTGATTCACGCACAGGTTGGAGTGCGCGCCGTAAGACAGGCCGACGGAGGCCGAGGCGCGGCTGATTTCTTCCATGGCGATCATGTGGGCCAGGTAGCCCATGTTGGCGCCGCCGTATTCCTCGGCCACCGTGATGCCGAGCACGCCCAGGTCGCCCATTTTTTTCCAGGCGTCCATCGGGAACTGGTCGGTGCGGTCGATCTCGGCCGCGCGCGGGGCCAGTTCGGCCTGGGCCCAGGCGCGCACGGAATCGCGCAGCATTTCGATGTCTTCGCCAAGGTCGAACTTGAGGCCGGGGAGGGTGTTCATAGCGGTGTCGTCTCTGGTGTTGTCTGTGGGATCGGGCGAGATGGCTGGCGCCGTGCACCGGCGCCAGCGCGTCAGGCCGTCCTGGATTCGCTGAGCTTCAGTTCCTGCGTCATGCGCTCGCGCATCACGAATTTCTGTACCTTGCCGGTGATGGTCATGGGCATCTCGTCGACAAAGCGGATGTAGCGCGGGATCTTGTAGTGCGCGATCTGGTCGCGGCAGAAATCGCGGATTTCATCCTCCGTGGCGCTCGCGCCTGGCTTGAGCACGATCCACGCGCAGACTTCCTCGCCGTACTTCTGGTCGGGAACGCCGAACACCTGGACCGCCTGGACTTTCGGATGACGGAACAGGAACTCCTCGATCTCGCGCGGATAGATGTTCTCGCCGCCGCGGATCAGCATGTCCTTCACGCGGCCGACGATGTTGCAGTAGCCTTCTGCATCGATGGTGGCGAGGTCGCCGGTGTGCATCCAGCCGTCGCGGATGGCTTCGGCGGTACGCGCGTCGTCATCCCAGTAGCCCAGCATCACCGAGTAGCCGCGGGTACACAGCTCGCCTGTTTGGCCTACGGGAACCGTGGCACCTGTCGCATCCACGATCCTGACTTCGAGGTGCGGCTGGATGCGGCCCACCGTGGTGGTGCGCTTGTCCAGCGGATCGGTAGTGCTGCTCTGGAAGGAGACCGGGCTAGTTTCCGTCATGCCGTAGGCAATCGTCACCTCGGACATATGCATCTGCGACACCACGCGCTTCATGGTTTCGATCGGGCAGGGTGACCCCGCCATGATGCCGGTGCGCAGGGAAGAGAAGTCGTACCGCGAGAAATTCGGGTGATCGAGCTGGGCAATGAACATGGTCGGCACGCCATGCAGCGCCGTGCAGCGTTCTTCGCTGACCGCCTGCATGGTGGCTTCCGGCTCGAAGGCCTGGCCGGGGAACACCATTGCCGCGCCGGAGGACACGCAGGCCAGCACCGCCAGGACCATGCCGAAGCAGTGATAGAACGGCACCGGAATGCAGAGCTTGTCCTGCTCGGAGAAACGCATCGCCATGGCAATGAAGCGTGCGTTGTTGACGATATTGCGATGGGTCAGCGTGGCACCCTTGGGCGCGCCAGTGGTGCCGCTGGTGAACTGCACGTTGATCGGGTCATGGCGGTCCAGCTGTGCCGTGATGGCATCCAGCGTCGACCGCGCCACGCCTGTGCCGCGCGCAATTACATCGGCATAGCGGAGCATCCCGGGCGTATGGTCGTCGCCCATCCGGATGACGCAGCGCAGTGCCGGCAGCCGCGCCGCCTGCAGTTCGCCCGGCGCGCAGGTGGCCAGTTCGGGGGCGAGTACCTGGAGCATCTCCAGGTACCGCGAGGTCTTGAAGGCTTCCGCCGCGACGATCGCCTTGACGCCCACCTTGTTCAGCGCGTATTCCAGCTCGGACAGGCGGTAGGCGGGATTGATGTTCACCAGCACCAGCCCCAGCCGCGCCGTGGCGAATTGGGTTACCAGCCACTCGACCCGGTTGGGGGACCAGATTCCAACCCGGTCGCCTCTCTCCAGCCCCAATGTGTGCAGGCCTGCCGCCAGTGCATCCACGGCGTCGGAGAACTCGCGCCAGTTCCAGCGCACCCCTTGCTCGCGAAAGGCAACGGCTTCCCGCTCGGGGTAGCGAGCCACCGTTTGCGCCAGCAACGCGGGCACGGTCTGCTCCGATAGCGGAATGGTGGTGTCCCCCCTCACATGCGACAGCCCGCCAATCGGCAGGATGGTGGGAGAGGACTCGGCCTGCATCGTCATACTTGTCTCCAAAGCCCGGTTGTGGTTCGTCTCGCTGGAATATTTGTGAGTGTTACTCAACAAACATCGTATCGATGGATCGTGGGGCAGCGTCTCCGGGTTTTCCCGGATATTCGCGGGTAGTTGCTCGGATTTCGAGGTATTCTGCCGAGGTCCGCCTGACGCCCGTTGGTGCGATGATTGAAAAATACATGGTGCCGATCGAAATGGCAACCTAAAATTGAGTAAAGCTCAAGTCAGAGTTGAGCCGGCCCTATAATCTCGCCTTCGGGCAAGCAAGGACTCAATCATGGAAGACGTCACATCGCCCCGCCGTGTGCCGGCAGGCGCCAAGGCGGAACAACGCATCCGCGACATCCTGCGCGTCAGCCGCGAGGTATTCGCCGAGCTCGGCTATGAGCGGACCACGACCACCGAGATCGCCCAGCGCCTGGGCATCTCCGAGGGCACGGTGTTCACCTACTTCCATGGCAAGCGCGAGCTATGCGCGCGCGTGATCGAGGACTGGTATGACGAGATCATCGGCACCGTGGAACAAGGCATGCCGCACGGGCAGAGCACAAAGGTGCAGCTGGAGTTTTATGTCAGGACACACCTGAGGCTGTTCCTGATCCAGGGGACCGGCTTGTGTGCGCTGGTGTTGTCGGAGGGCCGTGCCAAAGGGCCGGGGCTGGGAGACGTGTTCGTACCGCTGCAGCGCCGCTACACGGCGCCGTTGATGGACTTGCTGGCGCGGGCGCGGGACAACGGCGAGATCCGGGATGACCTGCCTTTGAGCCTGCTGCGCTCGGCAATCCTCGGTCCGATGGAGCACATCCTGTGGGACGCGATCGCCCGGCAGCGGCAAGTGGATATCGAGAAGACGGCCAGGGATATGGTGGCGTTGTTGTGGCCTGCCTTGCTGCCTGTGGATGTCGAGGCGGAGAAGTTGCGGGCATTCTATGGAGAAGTCGGCGCGGCCTTGAGAAGGGCAGGCAACGGTTGAAGCGCGGCGCACCTTGGACGCGCCGGTCCACTAATCTAGTTCTTGCGAGGGACTCTTGCCGGATTCATACGCCGTCATGCGCGATCGCCTGCTGGAAGCGCCGTGGGCGCGACACCTCTCTGCAGAGCAGCTAGGGCGCGTTGAGCGAGACACTCGCGTGTCGAGCTACGCCGCGGGGTCGCTGGTCTGCCAGCAAGGCGCAGCGGCCCTGCATTGGATCGGCGTGCTGGACGGCATGGTGAAGGTCAATACGGTATCGCCGGATGGCCGTGGAACAACCTTCATCGGCGTTTCTACCGGCGGATGGCTGGGAGAAGGGGCGCTGCTCAAGCACGAGCTTCGTCCCTACGAAGTGGTCACGCTGCGCGACAGCTGGATCGCGTTGGTGCCGGCAGAGACCTTTGACTGGCTGTTCGAAACAAGCCTGAGCTTCAACCAGTTTCTGGTGCGCCAGTTGAACGCGCGGCTCGGCCAGTTTGTTGCGGTGGTGGAGAGTTACCGCATGCAGACTACCACGGCGCAGGTCGCAATTTGCGTCGCGGAACTGTTCAACCCGGCACTGTGCACGGCTACCTCTGACATCCTGCGGATTTCACAGGAGGAAATCGCACGCCTGTGCGGCCTGTCCCGTCAGGTCGTGAATCGCGCCCTGCACGAACTGGAGGCAGCCGGCCTGGTTCGAGTGCAATACGGCACGATCCACGTACTGGATGTCCCGGCCTTGCATGCTTTTGGACGAGGCATCGACCCAAAACAGCAAAATCCGGCATCGATGCCAGCGGGCTGACGGCCACGCGCCGACAGCAGCAGGCGAGGCCTGGCTGCCGTCGGTGGGCATCCACAATCAACAATCAGGTCAGTTTGAAGGGAAGCTGGCGCAGCGGCTTGCCTGTGAGGCGCGCAATGGCGTTGGCAAACGCCGGCGCCAGCGGCGGCAGGCCAGGCTCGCCCATGCCCGTGGGTGGATCGGCGCTTGGCACGATATGGACGTCGAACGCGGGGGTGTCGGTAATGCGCGCCACCGTGAAGTCGCCAAAGTTGCTTTGCTCGATGACACCGTCCTTCAGTGTGATGGCAGAGCCTGCCAGGCACATCGACAGACCCATGACTGCCGCGCCCTGCACCTGTGCTTCCACGGTGCGGGGGTTCACTACCAGGTTGCAATGCACGCCGGCGCTGACACGATGCAATTGCGGGCGGCCTTCCTTCACCGAGGCCTCCACGACATAGGCCACCACGGAATCGAACGACTCATGCACCGCGACACCCCAGGCGTGGCCGGCGGGCAGCTTCTTCTTGCCGTACCCGCTCTTGTCCACCGCCAGTTGCAACGCAGCGCGATGGCGCGGATGCTTGTCGCCGAACAGGCGCATGCGATAAGCCACCGGGTCTTGCCTGGTGGCGCGCGCAATCTCGTCCAGCAGTGTCTCCATGACGTAGGCAGTGTGGGTGGACCCGACACTGCGCCACCACAGCACCGGCACGTTGGGCGTGGGGTGATGCACGGTCAGGCGCATCGGTAGCGGGTAGGGATCGCGCATGCCCTCAGTGGCCGTGGCGTCGATGCCGTTCTTCACCTGGAATTCGCCGAACACCGTGCCCGAGGTAATGGACTGGCCAACGATGACGTGGTCCCAGGCCAGCACCTTGCCTTGCTGGTCGAAGCCGATGCGCGCGCGATGCAGGTGCATGGGGCGGTAATACCCGCCCTTGATGTCGTCCTCGCGGCTCCACAGCGTGCGTATCGGTGCCTTCATGCCGGCGGCGCGCGCGGCCTTGGCGATCGCGCAGGCCTCGACCACGTAGTCGCTCGTGCTCGCGAAGCGCCGGCCAAAGCCGCCGCCCGCCATCTGCACATGGATCTTCACCTGCTCGGGCTTGAGGCCAAGTGCGCGCGCGGCAGCGGTACCGTCCAGGCCGGGGCACTGGCTCCCTACCCACAGGTCGGCGCGCCCGTCGGACAACTGCACGGTGCAGTTCAGTGGCTCCATTGGCGCATGCGCCAGATAGGGGAACACGAATTCCGCTTCCAGCTTGCGCGGCGCGGTGGCCAGCGGCGCCATGTCAGCGTCGAACTGACGCCGGCCGGGCCGCGCCGCCAGTTCGCGGTACTGGGCCAGCAACCGTTCGCTGTCAGCCATTTCGACTGCGGCCGTGTTCCATTGCAGCTTCAGCGCGTCGCGCCCTTGCCTGGCCGGCCAGTAGCCGTCGGCGACCACGGCCACGCCTTCGCCACCACGGTCGACCGGCACGCGCAGCACGGCCTTGACACCCTTGATGGCTCGCGCGGCGCTGTCGTCCACCTTAGTCAGTCGCGCGCCAAACACAGGCGGATGTGCCACCACGGCGGTGAGCTGACCGGGCAGGCGTGTGTCGATGCCGAAGTCCTGGCGCCCGCTGCTCTTGGCATGCGCATCGATGCGCGTGGTGGGCGTGCCGATGATGCGAAAGTCCTTCGGGTCCTTCAGTCTGACCTTCTCCGGCACCGGCAGAGCCATGGCGGCCTCGGCCAGTTCGCCGTAGGTCAGCGTGCGGCCACCCGGACCCAACACCACCCCTGCGCGGGTGCGCAGCGTCGCCACGTCCAGCTTCCAGCGCGCCGCCGCCGCCGACAGCAGCATCGCGCGGGCACGGGCGCCAAGCTCACGGTACTGCGTGAAGCTGTTCTTGACCGAATGCGAACCGCCGGTGAGATGAATGCCGAACAGCGGGTCGACGTAGGCAGCGTCGTTCGAGCCGTGCCGGCTGCGCACCAGGCTCCAGTCCGCGTCGAGCTCCTCGGCCAGGATCATCGGCAAGGCAGTTTGCACGCCCTGGCCGAACTCCAGCCGGTTGACGGTCACGGTGACCTCGCCGCCGGGAGCGATCTGTACAAAGGCCAATGGCTGCTGCGTCGGCTTCAGGGCGCTCGCGGCACCACCGGCACTGGCGGCCTGCGCGATGGCCAGATGCGGAAATGCACCGAGCGCCAGGCCGGCGGAGCCGGCCAGCTTCAGGAAGCTGCGGCGCGGCAGCATGGCGGGTTCGTCGCTCTGGCTCCGCGCCAGCAGCCGCTGCAGGTTGCGCGGCATTTCGCCGTGATCGAAACTGGGCAACATGGTGGATCCTTCAGGCGAGGGCTTTGGCGGCATCGGCCACCGCGGCGCGAATGCGGGAGTAGGTGCCACAGCGGCAGATATTGCCCGCCATGGCGGCGTCGATCTCGGCAGCGCTGGGTTGCTTGCCGCGAGGCAGGGATTTGAGGAAGGCGGTGGCGCTCATGATCTGGCCGCTCTGGCAGTAACCGCATTGCGCGACGTCGTGCTTGACCCAGGCCGCATGGACTGCGCTGCCGACCCGGTCGCTGCCAGCGGTGGCAGCTTCGATGGTGACGATGGTCTTCCCTTCGGCGGCAGAGACCGGAGTGATGCACGAGCGGATGGCCTGGCCGTCCAGATGCACGGTGCAGGCGCCGCACAGTGCGGCACCGCAGCCGAACTTGGTGCCGGTCATGCCAAGGGAGTCGCGCAGCGCCCAGAGGATGGGCGTGCCGGGATCAACATCGATCGTGTGCTTACGACCGTTGACGTTGAGCGTGCTCATGGGGGGAGGGTTCTCCGTAGGTGGTGGTCAGGGTACGAGTGCCGTGAATCGCCTGGCCTCAGCCCGCCCAGCTCTGCAACCAGAAGGCGTACGGCGTTGGCAGCACTGACGCTGCCTTCTCGACCTTGAGGTCCCGCGCCGCCTGGAACGGCCAGTGCGGATTGGCCAGCAACGTACGGGCGAAGAGCGCGAGGTCGAGCTGCCCCTCGCGAATCAGGGCGTCCGCCTCCGACGCATTCGTGATCTGCCAGCTGGTTGCAACCGGCAGCCCGGTTTGCGCGCGAATCTGCCGGGCGTAGGGAACCAGGAAATTGGGTCCCCATGGCACTTGTTCGTCCGCAGTGGACAGCGCGAGTCCGACGTCGACGAGATCCAGGCCGGCATCCTTCAGCCATTTCAGGACCTGAACGGACTCCGCGAGTGTCTGGTCTTCCCGACCGTTGAATTCCACAACACCCAGGCGTGCAGTCAGCGGCAGGCTTTTCGGCCAGACCTCTCTCACTGCGGCCACCGTCTCGATCAGGAAGCGAGCGCGATTTTCCAGTGACCCGCCGTACTGGTCGTCGCGCGCGTTGGTGAGTGCGGACAGGAAATTCTGTGCGAGGAAGCCATGGGCAAAATGAAGCTCAAGCCACTGAAATCCCGCCCGCAGGGCGCGACCGGCGGCATTCACGAAATGCTGCTGCGTGCGCCGGATGTCTTCCAGGCTCATCTCACGCGGCATATGCGGGTTCGCGGGCATGAACGGCAGCGCGCTTGGCGCCACCGGCTGCCAGGCGCGCGGATCGTTCTTGTCCAGTAAGCCACCGCCCTCCCAAGGGGGCGTGCAGCCGGCCTTGCGACCGGCGTGACCGATCTGGATGCCCGCTACGGCGCCGGCGGCCTTGATGGCCTTCGCCACAGAGGCAAGGCCTGCAATGTGGGAGTCACTCCAGAGTCCCACGTCGCCGGGCGTAATCCGTCCCTCCGGCGACACGGCGGTCGCTTCAACGATGACCAGTCCCGAGCCGCCGCGCGCAAGCGTGGCGTAGTGGCTCTGATGCCAGTCGCCTGGATGCCCGTCCTCGGCCATGTACTGGCACATGGGAGAGACGACGATGCGATTTCGAAGGGTGACGCCCTTCAGTGAGTAGGGGGAAAAGAGGGACGACATCTGGCAAGCCCATGGAGAGTAGCGATGGGGCCCAGTTTGAGGGAGGGTGTCTGAAAACCGTTTGCCAATTCCGCCCCACTTTTTGCCCAATCCGACGAATTGCATGCCCGCCACGCCCGCCTGGCTTCGACCCTGCTAGACTTCCGGCAGCAAAGAGGAGGGCGGAGCAGGAGCATGAATGCGCGTCACACGATTAGAAATCCTGGCAAGGCCGCGGCCACTGACACCCTCGCTGAGGCAATTGGCCGAATTGCCCAAAATGACGGCGACTACTTCACTGAGATTTCAGGCCTGACGCTCCACCGCAGGAGCGCCAGCGCAGCACCGATGCCATGCATCTACGGGTTCGGGTTAGGGGTGGTCGCTCAGGGTGGCAAGCGGGTCATGCTTGGCGACGAGGTGTTCAATTACGCTGCCGGTCAATCCTTGCTGACGACTATCGACGTGCCCGTGGTGTCGAACGTCACGGTGGCGACGCCGGCCGCGCCGTTCCTGGGCCTGATGCTGGCGCTTGATCCGCGCATCGTCATGGAACTGGCGGCAGAAATGGAAGGCATGCAGCCTCGGAAGGAGAGTCCTGATCCGGCAATTTCGGTCAGTGATCTTGAGTCGCCTGTCCTGGACGCATTGATCCGGCTGGTACGACTGCTCGACGAGCCGGAACTCATACCTCACGTCGCCGCATTGATTCAGCAGGAAATTGCCATTCGCCTGTTAGCCGGAGCCTATGGACCACTACTTCGAAAGTTCGCGGCCACCGGCTCCCCGAGTGAGCAGATTGCCAGGGCAGTGACGTGGCTCAAGCTGAATTTTGCGCAGCCGTTACATGTGGACGAACTCGCAGCCAATGCGCACATGAGCCCGTCGACATTCCGGCAGCACTTTCGCGCGATTACCGGGACCAGCCCGCTGCAGTACCAGAAACAGTTGCGCCTCCAGGAAGCACGGCAACTGATGCTGAGCCAGAATCTCGACGCAGGAACGGCAAGCCTGCGAGTCGGGTATGAAAGCGCATCACAGTTCAGCCGGGAATATGCCCGGCTTTTCGGGGCCCCTCCTTTGCGGGATATCCAACGGATGCGCGTTGACGTGCTGGCGGGTCTCCCCGTGCTAGGATAAACGCCCGCCCCGCAGCCGCCCCATCGGCCCATGACCACCCTCTACACGACCCTCGGCGTGCAACCGGACGCCACCCTGGACGAGATCAAGCGCGCCTACCGCCGTGCCGCGATGAAGTGGCACCCCGACCGCAACCTTGGCCGCGAGACGGAGGCGCACGCGGCATTCCAGGAAATCCGCAACGCCTACGCCATTCTTTCCGACGCCGGGCAGCGCCAGATCTACGACGAGGTATTCGAGCAGGAGATGCGGCGCTGGCAGGAGGAGCGCGAGGCGCAGGAACAACAGGAGCGCGAGGCGCAACGAGAGCGCCAGCGCGTCGCGCAGGAACACTACGAGAAGATGGTTGCTGTCGCGATGCGCTTTGCCGATGACGGTCACAACCGCGACGTCATCTTCGGCGTGCTGCTCGGCCGGGATTGCGAGGCGGAACTGGCGGCACGCATTGCGGACAGCGTATGGGCCTTGCAGGAGTCGCGGCAGGCCAGTGGGTCGGCCGCGGACGCGCCTGACACCGAGCCTGCCCCGACGCCCGCCGAGGCCGCAGCGTCAAATCCCGACGAAGTGACGCGACCCAGGCGTCACCCGGGCGTCTTCGATTCGTTTTGGCACGGCTTGTTCGGCATCCGCTCGTAGGCCCGACAGCGCCCTGCGAGCCCAGGCAAAGCGCAGGACTACTGCTGCATCGACGACTCGGGCAGCCTATGGATATCAACCTGCCCCGGCTGGCGGGGTGGCTTTCCCAGCCCATCATGCATGGGCGTCGAGCGTTCCACTCTGTGGCGCGATTGTTCGGCCGGCGGCACCCGGATTTTGTCCGGCCCATCTCTGCGCCGCGGTGTCTGGGGTCCCATGGTGTCCTCCACATTGCGATGAAGTACCGCATCCTTGATTAAGCAACCGTCATGCCAGCGCCGACCACGGTGAGAATGCCGGGTTCGGACGCACATTCGAGCGATCTGCCGCGTTAGCGCATTCTTCTGGCAACACGCGGATCGACGTGAAGCAATCCCAGGCATGCAAATCTACCGATTTTTGTAAAGCAGCAGGAACGCAACGCCTCGCTCTGGCGTCGCTGACGTTCGCCCCGCACGGGTCAGGGGATCATCAGGACAATCGGCTGCGCGGGCACGAAATCTGCACCCCCTCTTCCTCAGCGCGCAAGGGCTGGCCTTTCGCGCGTGTATTTCCAATACGGAGGAGCAACATGGAACAGACCGAAACGAAGAGCACGTACAACAGCGGATTTGGAACGAGCCCGCAGAAGGAGTCCGCTTTTGGCGCGCGGGAGTCCGTTGGCACCGAGCCGCGTTCGCAGGCTTCTTCATCTTCAGCAGGGTCGACCGCATCGCAGGACCTTGCGCGCGAGCTGGACAGGCTGCTGGAACGCCTTCCTGCACTTTCTGGCGAAAGCCTTGAGAAGGCGAAAGCCGAATTCCTTGAACTCGCGGCAAAGACCGGCAATCCCGCGACGGAACTGGCCGCCAAGTCGGCGGACGTCGCCAGGCGAGTCACCGGACGCGTCAAGAACGAGTGGGAGACGGGGCGAGAGCGCGCTGAAACGCTGGTCCATGCCAATCCGGTCCGTGCGCTTGGGGTGGCCCTTGGTGTCGGTGTGGTGCTGGGTGCGAAACTGTTTGGCAGCTCGCACCGGCATGAGAGGGAGCTGTGAAGGTCGAGCGCTCACGGCGTTGGCAAGCCTGAGGAGCCAAAAAGCAGTAGCGGGTACGAAGGGCGCGCCTCAACAGGCCGCCCTTTTTTCATTGCCTGGAAAGATATCCACTTTGCCAGAGATTTAAGGCGTATGCTGAGATTGCCAGTCCGGCGAAGCAAGTCATCAGGAGTACCAACATGGCCAAGAGTCAACTACGCGGCAACCGCGAAGCCAAGAAACCAAAGCAACCAAAGAAGCCGTCGGTGCCTGCCGCCCCCTTCAGCACCGTTCAATCTCGTGTGGGACACAGTGAGGTCGCCAAGAAGAAGTGAGTTAGCTTGGCGACGGGGACGCAGGATCTTGTCAACCAGTAACCGGTGACGTTCCACACGGAGTCGCAATACCTGCATCAGAAGCGCAGACTGCCTCGGGAGATACATATGATTCATTACGACACGGCCACTACGTTCCGAGGGCTTCCCCTTACCGCAGAGCAAAACTCGGAGATCCGTCACTACCTCAAGAGGAAGGCCAGGCTGGGCAAGCCATGGAATACTCCCGAGTTGGACGGGATGCTCGAGGACATGTTGTTGCCTCCGAGTACGGAGAACGACAGCCAGGGTGACATTCCCCCCAATGCAGCCTCCGCCGCAGAACGCGCCAGCGCGTTCGTCGACCAGGAAATGGAGCCAATCGAGGCGTACGAGGAATGGCACGCCGCGATGGAAGCCGAGAGCATGAAAGGGAGTGGGCGGTGAGGTGCGTCATCATGATTCAGCAAGGCCGCGGACCCTTCAACGCGCCCACTCGCACTTAGCTCATCCAGAGGAGGTCTGATGACAATCTGGCCGCTTGTCTTCCTGGGGGTGTTGATCGCGCTCTACGCCCTCATCATCCGGGTGGGAATCCACCACAAGCCGGTGTTCCACAAAGCGAAGCACTCGCTTCGGTACTGGCTGGATCGCCTGGCCCACGTGGCCAGGTAACAGGACACAACGAGGACACAACGCCAGCCTGGATTGGCTGACTGTGTCGCTAAGTGGCCCGGCGATTCGCGCGTTTCCGCGGCAAGGAACTGGCCCGTGCCGCCATCGCCTCTTCCACCGCTTCGCGCATACATCCCCCAAGCAGTTCCGATGCCCGCGTCCGGGTTGCGCTCGCGCGTGCAATCACCAGCGGCTGGCGCACCGTTTCCTCCAGGATTGGCTTCTCCGTGACGCTGACGCTCTGGCTGGACGCGGGCGCCTGCGTAATCAGCAGCGCCACGCCCAGCCCGTTCGCGACCATGCTCCTCGCCAATTCCAGGGAAGTCGCGCGGTAGCGCACTTCCGGCTGCAGCCCGTATTGCCAGAACGGCGCCATCAGGAATTCGCGGCTGTGCGGCAGGTCGATGAGGATCAGCGGCTCGCGGGCCAGTTCGTGCAGCGATATCCCACCCTTGCGCCGGGCCAGCCGGGAACCGGCAGGCACTAGCCCGTAGGGCCTGAGTTCCGCCAGGACTTCGCGCTCGATTTCATTGGGCAAGCCCACGTCGTAGGTCAGGGCCAGCTCGATCTGGCCGCCGTGCAGCCAGTCTTCAAGCTGGGCCAGGTCGCCCTCGACGAAGCGCACCGAAAGCCTGGGATAGCGCTCGCGCGCAATGCGCAGCAGCACCGGCAGGTAGACCGGCGCCAGTGGGCGGAAGATGCCGATCTGAACCTCGCCGGCGGTGGCATCGCCGCTCTTGTCGATTTCGAATGCCGTTGCCGCGCCAAGCACGTGGCGCGCCTCCGCGAGCTTGCGCACGCCGAAGCGGGTCAGGGTCATCTTCGCGCCGGCATCGCGGGCAAACAGCGCTTCCTCGAACAGCGTCTCCAGTTCGCGGATGGCGACGGAGATGGAGGGCTGGGAGACGTTCAACAGCCGTGCTGCCGCCGTGGTGCTGCCCGATTCCGCGGTCGCGACGAAGTATCGCAACAGCCGCAAGGACACGCGCATTAAGAAATCCTATAGGTGCTAGCAGATTTCCATATTTTACTTGATAGCATCGGCTCGTCAGAATCGTGTCACCGGAACGCAAGCCGGGTGCTTCCTGCAGGGCAGGGAGCCGCAAGGCCTGCAAGCTTTGGAGGAGCTAAAGGTGACCCAATCCAACCTGCCGCTGGCCGGCATCCGCGTGATCGACTTTTCGCGCGTGCTGGCTGGCCCCTACTGCACGGCACTGCTGGGCGATCTCGGCGCCGAGGTGATCAAGATCGAACCGCCGGGCGGCGACGACTACCGCGCGGTCGGCCCCTTCGTCGACGGCAAGAGCGGCCTGTTCGGGGCCATGAACCGCAACAAGCAGAGCATCGTGATCGACCTGAAGACGGAGGCAGGCCTGGACCTGGCGCGCTCGCTCTGCGCCAGGGCCGACGTGGCGGTGGAGAACTTCCGCCCGGGCGTGGCGGACAAGCTTGGCATTGGCTACCAGGCCCTGCGCGCACTGAATCCGTCGCTGGTCTACGCCAGCGTGTCGGGCTTCGGCCAGACCGGCCCGGAATCGCACCGGCCGGCCTACGACATCATCCTGCAGGCGATGTGCGGGCTGATGGACGCCACCGGCGCGCCGGACGGCACGCCTACCTTGCTGGGTGAAGCGGTCTCCGACGCAGTCAGCGGCCTGTTCGCCTCCTGGGGCGTGCTTGCCGCGCTGCTGGCGCGGGAGAAGACCGGGCAGGGCACCCATGTCGATGTCTCGATGTTCGATGCCACCCTGAGCCTCAGCGCCACCCTGGTCGCGCGCTACGCCGCGACCGGCCTGGCGCCACAGCGGGTCGGCAACCGCCATCCCTCGTCCGCGCCGTTCGGCGCGTACCGCGCTTCTGATGGCTTCTATGTGGTGGCGGTGCTGAACAACAAGCTGTTCCAGGCGCTCACCGATGCCATCGGCCGGCCCGACATGGCGCAGGACCCGCGCTTTGCCGACGACCAGACGCGCTGCCGCTTCGAGGCCGAGCTGCGCGCCGGACTCGAAGCCTGGTCCGCCAGCCACTCGGTGGCCGAGGTCAACCGGCTGCTGAGCGCGGCGGGCATTCCCGTCGCGCCCATCCGCAATGTGAAGGAGGCACTGGAAAGCGAGCATGCCGCCCACCGCGGCCTGCTTACCGAAGTGCGCGAGCCGGATGGCGGCGCAGTGCGGCTGCCCTCGCAGCCAGTGAAATTCTCCGGCTATGGTTCCAACCGCGTGACGCCTGCGCCTGCGCTGGGACAGCACACCGAGGCCATTCTGGGCGAGCTGGGCATCGGCCCCGCCCATACGGAGCGATTGCGCGCACTCGGCGCGCTCGGCGCCGTTCTCCCGCAAGTTTCCAAGACGGAGCAGCAACATGCATAAGCGATTGGGTGTCGAACCGGGCGATCTGGAGATCGCGGACGCGATCGGACGTTTCGCGCAGAGCGAACTGGCGCCGAAGGCGGCCGAGGTGGATCGCGATGAAGTCTCCACCACCCGCTATGTGCCGCTGCTTGCCGAGCTCGGCCTGATGGGCATGAACCTGCCGGAACGCTGGGGCGGGACCGAGACCTCGCCGGTAGCACTGATCTTGTCGCTGGCCGAGGTCGCCAGGGCCTGCGCCTCTACCTCGTCGATGATCGGCGCGCACTACCTGGCCACCGATTCCATCCTGATCGGTGGCGACGACAACGTGCGCGAGCGCTACCTGCCCGATGCGGCTGGGGGCACGAAGCTGGGCGCCTTCGCGCTGACCGAGCCGCGCGCCGGCTCTAATCCGGCCGACATGGCCACGCGTGCCACGCCGGAGGGCGACGGCTACCGTATCCGGGGCGTCAAGCATTTCATCTCCAACGCGGACGCGGCGGGCTTCATTGTCGTCTATGCCAAGACCGATCCTGCCGCCGGCACGCGCGGTATCAGCGCCTTCGTGGTCGACCGCCACAGCACAGGGGTGGAGGTCGCTCCCGCCGAGAAGCTCATGGGCATTCGCGGCGCGCCGGCCCACGAGGTGGCGCTGGACTGCTTCGTGCCGGCCGCCAACCGGCTGGGGCCGGAAGGCAGCGGCTTCCGCACGGCGATGAAGGTGCTGGACAACAGCCGCCTGGACGTGGCCGCCACCAGCCTGGGCATCGCCGAGGCGGCGCTGGCTTGCGCGGTGGACTGGGCAAAGCAGCGCCAGGTCGGCGGCGAGCCGCTGGCGCGCAAGCAAGGCCTGCAATGGATGTTCGCCGACATGCGCACGCGGCTGGAGGCGGCATGGCTGCTGACCCTGCAGGCGGCGGTCCGGCGCAGGGACGGCGAGCCCTTCACCGATCATGCCTCGATGGCAAAGCTCTATGCATCGGAGACCGTTGCCTTCATCACCGATACCGCCCTGCAGATTCACGGCGGCTACGGCTTTACGCGTGAGATGCCGCTGGAGCGGCTGGTGCGCGATGCCCGCATCCTGCGCATCTACGAAGGCTCGTCCGAGATCCAGCGCACCGTGATCGCGCGCGCGGTGCTGGCGTGAGCGCTGCGTCGTGATGTCGTCGGGCATCTTGTCGCGGACAAGCCAGCGCTCCGGTTCCCCGCGGCTGCGCACCCGGTCAGCGAACTGTCATCGAGCCACCGTATCGGTGGCGTCCAGGAGCGTTCACTTGACCGGTGCGACGAGCGGCGCCCCTTTCTTGACGATATACGTGGCGAGCTCTGACGCCCTGCCGCTGCCAACGTTCTTCGCCGAGTGGGGCGTACCGGCCGGAATGAACAAGGCGTCCCCGGCTTTGAGCGTGACCGGCGCCTTGCCTGCGAGCTGATACTCCAGGGTGCCTTCGAGGACATAGGCGACCTCTTCGCCCGGATGCGAGTGCATGGGCGCGAACGCTCCCTCGTCGATGTCGACGCGCACCTGGACGGCCTCGCGTCCGGGCGCGCTGATATCTTCCTTCAGCAGATCCGTGCGATGAATCCCCACCATTTGCGCTTGTGCCGCCTGCAACGCCAGTCCGCTACCGACGACCAGCAACGTAGCCGCCACGATTTGAGCCGTTTTCATATCAACATCCTTTCATGAATGAACATGCGTAAGTGATCTCAGGCGCAATCTGGCAACGACTCACTTCCACTGTCCGGAAGGGTTGTTGTCAATGGCTGCGCTTCGTAACCTGAGTCGTCATTTCAGCGGGGTCACGTATCGGGGATGTATCGGTCGGGCGGGATTTTGGTAACGCCGTGTGTTGGCGGCGACGGCTGACACACTGGGATACAAAGCGGGTCCCTGAGAGGCCGATCCATGACGTCTTCAGCGTCTGGCCAACCGCTTCAGCGCCGCCGGGTCCAGCAGTTCGATTTGCCGGTAGTCGCGGCGGATCAGGCCTGCGTCTTCCCACGCCTGCAGGTACTTCGCCACGGTCTGGCGCGAGCGGTTGACCATGTCGCCGAGATCTTCCGCGCTGATGCGCACGACATGGTCGGTGCGATCGGCCAGTTCCAGCAGCCGCGCCGCCATGCGCGCATCGATCGGCGCCTGCGCCGCGCTCTCGGCATGGTCGAACGCCACGCGCAGGCGCGCGCAGATCTGCTGCACGATCAGCTGCATGCCTTCCGGATGCGCGGCCAGGATCTGGTGGAAATCGCGGCGGCTTAGCACCAGCAGTTCGGTGTTGCCCACCGCAAAGGCATCGTGCGTGCGCGGCTTGCCGTCCAGCAGCGAAATCTCGCCGAACCAGCGACCGCGCCCGATCACCGAGTACACCGACTCGCGCCCCCCGGTGCTGACGCGGCTCATGCGCACCCGGCCCGACAGCACCATGCAGAAATAGGTGGGCGGATCGCCGCGCGCAAAGACCATCTCGCCGTCGCCAAAGCGCAGGCGGCGTGCCGCGTTCGCCACGGCCTCGAGCACGCCGGGCGGCGCCTTGCGCAGCCAGCCGCTCGCCATCACGCTGCGCGGCAGCGTCCGGACAGGTTCCACGCCCTTCACATCGTCCTCCATGCAGGAGCCGAGATTGTCTACCACTTAACAGACTTTGGCACGGCGCGCCGCGAGAATGCACGGGATCAATGACTGACATGGCCCCCGAGGAGGGCATTCATATGGCGCAAATCCAGCTGGTCGATTCAGTAAAGGACCGCGTTTCCGACGCCGAATGGCAGATGCGTGTCGACCTGGCGGCCGCTTACCGCCTGGTGGCCCACTTCGGCTGGGACGACCTGATCTTCACCCATATCTCGGCACGGATGCCGGATGCGCCCGACCAGTTCCTGATCAATCCGTACGGGATGATGTTCGACGAGATCACCGCGTCGAGCCTGGTGAAGGTCGATCATGAAGGCGAGCCCGTGCTGGAGACGCCGTATGACGTGAACCCCGCCGGGTTCATCATTCACAGCGCGGTGCACGAAGCGCGCCCCGAAATCGGCTGTGTGATGCACACGCACACGCCGCACGGCGTCGCCGTCTCCGCGCAGCAGGCCGGGCTGCTGCCGATCTCGCAGCAATCGATGTTCGCGCTGACCGGGCTGGCGTACCACGACTACGAAGGCGTGGCGCTGCGCGAGGACGAGAAGGCGCGGCTGGTGGCCGACCTGGGCCGCTGCAAGCAGATGATCCTGCGCAACCATGGCCTGCTGACGTGCGGGCGCACCGTGGCCGATGCCTTCCTGACCATGTACACCCTCGAATCCGCCTGCCGCATCCAGATCCTGGCACAGAGCGGCGGCTCGCCGCTGACCATGGTGCCGGAAGCCGCCAGCGCCAATATGGGCCAGCAGGCGCGCCAGGCCACCAAAGGCAAGGGTTCGAACCTTGCATGGCCGGGCCTGCTGCGCCGCCTGGACCGCATCAACCCCGACTACCGCAACTGACCATGGCCATCCTCGTCCACCTGCCGTCGTTCATGGCGGTACCCATCACCGCCGCGCTGCGCGAAGCCGCGCCCGATATCACCGTGTGGAACGGCCGCGAGGCTGCGATACCGGAAGACGTGGAGGCCATCGTCGCCTGGGGGCTCAAGCCAGGCGTACTGCCTGCCTACCCGAAGCTGCGGCTGGTCTGCGCCGCCACCGCGGGCGTCGACAAGCTGCTGGCCGCGCCGGACCTGCCCGCCAGCATGCCGGTCACGCGCATCGTCGATCCGGGCCAGCAGGCCGGCATCGCCCACTACGTGCTGGCCACCGCGCTGCGCCACACCCGCGGTCTGGCCATCTACGCGGAGCAGCAACGCCGCGGCGAATGGAAGCGCCATCCGGGCCGCGACCTGTCGCGCTGCCGTGTCGGCGTGCTGGGGCTGGGCGAGATCGGCAGCGCGGTGGCGCGCATGTTCGCCGCCATCGGCTACCCGGTCGGCGGCTGGAGTCGCAGCGCCAAGCACCTTGCCGGCGTGACCGACTACACCGGCGATGAGGGCCTCGACGCCATGCTGGCGCAGAGCGACATCCTGGTCTGCACGCTGCCGCTGACGCCGCGGACCAACGGCATGCTCAACCGCGAGCTTCTGTCGCGGCTGCCAAAAGGAGCGTACTTCATTAACGTCGGACGGGGCGAGCACGTGGTCGAGGCCGACCTGATCGCACTGATCGACGAAGAGCACCTTGCCGGCGCGGCGCTGGACGTGTTTGCCAAGGAACCGCCGTCGGCAGACGACCCGATCTGGAACCATCCCCGCATCGAAGCCACGCCGCATATCGCGGCGGACCCCTCGTACGAACTGGTGGCGCGGCAGTGCGTCAAGAACCTGCGGCGCGCGCGCGACGGGCGGGAACTTTTGAACCTGGTGGATCGGCAGGCAGGTTATTGAAGTGCTGGCGGGGTGCCTGTCACAGCGGCGCAGGCTGTGGCGGGGCAGCGGGTGTGGCCGCGGCGGGCTTCTTGCTGCCAGTGCCGCTGTATGCGAAGTACCTGGCCTTGGCGCCCTTCGCCCAGTACGCCACCGTGAAGTGCTTGCTGTCGCGCCCGTAGAGCAGCTCCAGGCTGCCGTTGGCGGCCGCCCACTCGGCGTAGCCGTGCTCGGCCGCGCCTTCGGTCTTGCGCAGGGAGGCATAGCGGTCATCGAGCTTCTTGCGCACCTCATCCAGTGCCGAGCGCTCAAACGTCATCGTGATCAGCGCCACGGCGTCCTGGGCGTCGCAGTTCAGGATCACGCGCGTCAGGCCCGGCAGGTGGAAGCGCTCCAGATGCTTGAGCTCCACGGTGTCGCCACCGGCCCACTCGGACTTGCCAGTCTTGGCATGATTCTCGGCCGGCGCCAGGCGCGAGCACTTGCTCTTGCCCAGTTCCAGGCCCAGCGGCGCCGCTGTGTTGCTTGACGCTTCTGGCTGGGCCGCGGGGGAGGCTGCGTGGACGGAAACGGATGCCAACAGGGCGGCGCAGAGCAGGGTGACCTTCTTCATCTTGTGGCTGGCGATTGATTTCACGATCTTGAGACGGGTTGTCAGCGAGGATTCTACGGCTTTCTTGGTCGTGGCCATTCGTTCGGGCTAGTGGCCGCCCAGAACACCAGCGCCAGCAAGCTGACCCCGGCGCCCAGCATGCAGACCCCTGGCCAACCCACAGCCGCATAGACCGCTGTGGTGGCGATTGCCCCAAGCCCGCTGCCCGCCGCATAGAACAACATGTACACGCCGACCAACCGGCTGTGCGCCTCAGGCTGGGTGCGAAAGATCATGCTCTGGTTGGTCACATGGATGGCCTGCCCGCCCAGATCGAGCAGCACGATGCCGAGTGCCAGCGCCCACAGGGATGTCCCCAGCATCGACAGCGGCAGCCAGGCAACCAGCAGCAGCGCCAGTGCCGCCAGCGTGGTCCGTTGTCCGTAACCCTGATCCGCCCAGCGTCCCGCGCGCGCAGCGGCCAGGGCGCCCACCGCGCCAACCAGCCCGAAAGCCCCGATGGCCGTGTGCGAAAGCCCGTAGGGAGGGGCGCTCAGCGGCAATACCAGCGCGCTCCAGAAGATATTGAACGCAGCGAACATCAGCAGCGCAATCGTGCCCCGGACCTGCAGGACCCGGTCGCGGCGCAACAGCTGGAACATCGAGACGATCAGGCTTGCATAGCGCATCCGCTGCCGCGCGCCAGCCACCGCCGGCAGCGCGCGCCACAGCAGCAGCGCAAGCACCAGCATCGCCGCCGCCGAGCAGAAATAGACGCTGCGCCATCCCGCCATGTCGCTGACAGCGCCTGCCACCACGCGCGCCAGCAGCAACCCGATAAAGACACCGCCCTGCGCCGCGCCCACCACCCGACCGCGCTCGTGGTCGGCGGCAGCGCTGGCTGCGTAGGCGATCAACCCCTGGGTCATGGCGGTGCCGAGCATGCCGGTCAGGAGCATTGCCGCTAGCAGCACCGTGACGGTCGGCGCCAGGGCCACGGCAGCCAGCGCGAGCGCCAGGGCAAGCACCTGTGCCAGCATCAGGCGCCGACGCTCCACGAGATCGCCCAACGGCACGAGCAACAGCAGCGCCAGGGCACAGCCGACCTGGGTGGCGGTGATAACGCCGCCGACGGCCGCGGGGCTGATGGAGAAATCCAGCATCAGGGCATCGAGCAGCGGTTGCGCGTAGTAGACGTTGGCAACGCTCAGCCCGCTGGCGCATGAGAACAGCATCACGGCGCTGCGCGACAGGGTAGACGACCGTGTCGCGGCACAACCTGGGGGCGGTGCCAAGGCCGCCGTATCACAAGAAGTCTTCATGGGTTCTCAACTGGTTGCAAAACAAAACTAGTTGAAGGGTAAGCGGCGTGGTTTTAAAATGCAACCACTTTGATGAACCCGCATCGTCCCTCTGAGGCAGCCAAGAGATGACCAATCGCAAGAATCCGAGCGACGAGACCTGTCCGGTGGCACGCACCGTCGATCTTGTCGGCGATCGCTGGTCGCTGTTGATCGTGCGCGATGCATTCGACGGCATGCGCCGCTTCAGTGACTTCCAGCGCAGCCTGGAGGTCGCGCGCAACATCCTGTCCGACCGCCTGCGTCGGCTGGTGGAGGCCGGGATCCTGGCTACCCAGCCTGCCTCAGATGGCAGCGCGTATCAGGAATATGTGCTGACAGCCAAGGGGGAGAGTCTGTTTCCCATCGTGCTGGCGTTGCGGCAATGGGGAGAGCGGTATTTGTTTGCTCGCGGCGAACGGCGTTCTCAGATGGTGGAGAAACGGACCGGGAAGCCGGTGCCGGTCATGATGCCGCGCGCCAGCGACGGAGGTGTGCTGTCGCCTGACGAGGCTGAAGTCCAGAAACCGCGGTGACGAATTACGGATCAAATGCCCAGATACTTTTCCAAGAGTAAATTGCGGAACCGGTAATCGGGGTCGACTTGCTTCTTGATCCGCGCGAACTCCGTGGCGCGTGGATACGCGCGGTTGAACTGTTCGCGCGACGCGTGCAGGCGATAAGGCAAGTAATAAGTGCCACCAGACTCCAGGGCGGCATCGATCAGTCTGCTGGTCCAGCGCTGCGCGTTGAGGTCGGCTTCCCGGATACTCCGCTGCTTGTAATACAGGACGAAGGAGAATACTTCCGTCCGGGCCCATGCAAGCAGTGCAGTGGTGTCGGCAGGGGAATGGCGGATGGAGATATTGAGCGCGGTAACCTCGTGCCGTTTCAGGATCGCGGCCATTCGCCGAGCGAACGGAAGAAACTGCTGGACAGGAATGAAGTACTCCTGAAGCAAGTACGTCGAGATGAGGCGGGTGCGCGGTTCCAGGGATGCGGTATCCAGGCTGGCCTCGAAGTTTCGGCGTACTACCGCTCGCGTGTTAAGCAATGTATCGTCCGCGTAGCGCTCACGCAGCCAATGTGTTCCAGGCAGTTCCGAGACGATCCAGATCAGGTTCTGCTCTCGCGCGTAATCCAGGCCTCGCGGCACCAGCCTCCTGGTCTCGGTCAGCGGTGCTTCTGAGACCTGCCATGTCACGGCAAGCGGTTTATCAAAGTCGGGTGGCGCCAGGTCTGCGTTGTGCAGCAATACACGTCCGTTGGCATGGATGCGTGCCTGAAAGTACGCAGGATAGTCGGCAAGCGCGACGCGTTCCGCATGCCGGGAAATCACGCTGTTTTCGGCAAGCTCGAGTTCAACCTCCGTGACGACACCCAGTCCGCCATAGCCGCCGACCACGGCGCTGAAGAGATCAGGATTGTGTTCCCGGCTCAGCTCTGCAATGCTGCCATCGGCAAAGACAACCTGTATCGCCCGCACCGAGTTCACCACCGGTCCCGCTCCCACATATCGGCCGTGGCAATTGACCGACACTGAGCCACCGATTGAAAAATTGCTGTAGCTCTGCATGATCTTGACCGACAGGTCGTGCGGGTCAATGAGGTCCTGCAGTTCTCGCCAGGTCATCCCGGCCTGGACTCGCACACTGCGGCGTGGCACGTCCAGTCGCACCAGGGAATTCATGCTGCGCATGTCAAGGTGCAGGGAATCTGCGGCAGCTACCTGGCCGCCCATGCTATAGCAGGCTCCGCCGATCGAAACGGGGCCTGTGCTGCGCTGAAGGAGTTGTTGGACATCCGGGGTGTCGCGGGGTCGGGAAATGCGTGCGACGCGGATGCGGTTGAGTTTGCTGATGTCGTCCACGACGGGCGCCTCGGCGGCATGGCTCACTTCTGCCATGGACACTGCCGCCAATCCGGCGGCACGCAGCGCGCTTCTTCGCCGTGGGTTTTCTACGTTGCCGCTCTTATTTGCCTTGGCGCTGTCCATTGTCTGTCTTGTGTCCGAGAACCTGCGAGAACTGTGAGAATTAGCCAGCGCGGAAAATATACCTCCGGGTTCCCGCTTGATGCCCGCCACCCCACCAAAGCGGGGGGCACTGTGCGGAAACGCGGCAGCGCGCGGTGCCGGCTTCGTGAATTCCGGAGATCCGCGCGCGCGGGGCGGCGGCGGTGGCGAGTTATCGGCCGGCGGCTGGCGATGCGCAGACGGGCTCGGCGCCGGCGCGCACCGCCGCATCCGGTGCTGCGGAGCCCGCAGGCGGCGGCTCGCCACGCATGGGCGGTCATATCGTCCGCACAGATTTCCCGACGCGTCTGGAAGGCGTGGCCACAGGCGAGTCGACAATCCGGGTGGCGGCAGTAATACCGTTCAGTTAAGCACCGTCGTTCCATGCGAATACCCATTGCTTGCATCGCTCGCCGTTCGAGCAGTGTTGCGGCCCCCGCTTGACGATGCTTGATGGCCTTTCGATGCGGTTTTCATTTGGTCGTTGTTGGGGGCTCGCGCTGCGCTTTGGCATCCTGGGTCGATGATCGAGGGCTCGCGTTACTGGTGACATGTTGTCGTCGGTCAACCGTTCTGTTCCGCCCTCCTGGGCGGGTCACTTTTGTCCGAGCGACAAAAGTAACCAAAAGCGCGTCGCCTGGGCGGCTGGCCTTAATCAATTTGACGCTTCCGGTCATAAGGGCGGCGGTGATTTCCGTTTCTATGTGGTTGCCCGTTCGACCCTGCTACGCCATGTGAGTGAGTGTGGGTGCCTGGCGAAGACCGGCTTTTGAACGATCCCTAATCGCGTGGTAGGCAACCTGCTGATATGACTCCCCGTGTCAATCGAGATTGGTTTGGTTCAGGGTTTCACAGTTCCATGCTGTTCTCCCCAATTTCCTGAGGGCGACGTAGCAAGTAAGTCTCGACGGTGGATCACGCTGATATCCGCGGGTTGGTTACCGCATTACAGAGGTCCGCCCAATGAGCCCGCCGCCATCTAAAGCCGCAAGTCGGATGGAATCCGTTGCCTAGCAGGGCCGCGGGTTGCTCATGTGCCCGGGCTACGCCGCCTTCAGGAAACTGGCTCCACAGTAGGTGGTGGGGATATGTTGGCCGGTGGTTACGTTGTCCGCGCCTCGTTTGGTACGGCGAGCGAGCGACATCGCGAGCCGGCTGATGTCCCAGATAAACCCGCTCAGTTCACGGGCCACCGCCACTACTGCAATGTCGGGTTCTTGCCGCGTGCGGCCAGCCTCCGATAGCGCCGGCACAATCGAACTTGGGCGTCCCAGGATCGGTCAACGATGGCCTTTGGAATGCCTTCGTGCCGGCGCTGGATCTGAGGGCTCACGCGTGCCGGGTGCCGGTAACTCCAGGCCCTCGACCAGTAGCTTTCTTGCATAGCTATTGCCGTTTTGGTAATGCTGCCCTGCCGCCGCTTCTCACCCGACGAGTGTTCGGCGGGTGTCACACCGAGCCAGGCCATCAGTTGGCGCGGATGGGTGAAGCGCGAGAGATCGCCCAACTCGGCGAGCATGCCCACCGCCGTGGTGAAGTCCACGCCGCGCATGGTCTGCAAGCCCAGTACGGCCGGATAGAAGCGCCAGTTGACCACTGCCTCGCGCAAGGCCGCTTCAAGACGGCTGCATTGCGCGATCCGGTCCTCGATGGTCCGTCGATATTCCTCAAAGGCTAGTTGCTGCCACACGCTGTCGAACGCATATTGGCTCAGCCAACGCTGGTGTGCCTGGCCCCAGTCGGCTTTACCGGTGTAGCGAACCCCGTGCGAGAGCAGAAAGGCCTTCAGTCGCTCGCTGCCGTGCACGCTTCAGATCGTCCTTGGCGCTGACCCATGCGCGCGACAAATCTCGGAATGCTTCATCCTCCACGCTGGGCACGTACACCACTGACAGGTCGCCGGCCCGTAGCGTCGCACAAGCTTGACTGCATCGCGCCGATCGTCTTGACTCGTTCACCGGGCTTCCTCGGGATCAGCGACGGCGCACACACCACCATGCACTCGAATCCCTTCCCTGCAAGCTGCCGGTAAAGGCCATATCCGCAGGGGCCGGCCTCGTAGACGATGCCGATGTGGCGTGCTTTGGACTGCAGGCGCTTGCACAAGCGATCGATATCCGCCTGCGTCGTGCCGATCTTGCCAAGCAGTTCCACGTCGCCCATGCCGAGTGCATAGGCGACCGTGATCGAGTCCTTGTCGGGTAGCAGCGACGCATTACTGCGTCGCCGCCCCCTAAGAACCGGACGTGCGAGTCGCCCCGCATCCGGCTCAAGCCATCCTTCAGCACCACTAGCTGGCACCGGGCAGCCCGGCGGAACGTTTCGCGGATCGACGGCGGGCAAGGTAGGTGTCCCATGCCGGATCAAACGGATTGGCCAGTCCCCGGATTTTGAGGTGGCGCTGGATGGCGACCGTCGTTGCGCGGAAGAGTTGTAGGCCGCAGGTGTCACCCTCGGTTGAACCCTTCGTTGCAAAATCCCAGGACCGGTGTCCGTCGCGCCGGTAGTACCGTTGCCTGACCCACCGGGCTCCTTTCGTGGGGTGCCTACGTCTTGCTTGCCCACTTCCAGAGCAGGTGCCAGATGTGCGAGTCTATCGTCGAGAAGGTCGCTTTTGCCACGACGTGGCGATGATACATAGCCCATCCCCGAATGATCGGGTTCAGCCTACGGATCAACACCTCTTGGGTGACACTCGCGTTGGCTTTTATGATTCCCCTGACCTTGTCGAGCAGCGATTTGATACCTTTCGTCGCTGGCTTGATCAGCAGTTTGCCGCCGTACTTGCGCACGTTCTGGCCAAGGAAATCGAAACCCTCCGCTATGTTGGTGATTCTGGTTTTCTCTTCCGAGAGTTCCAGGCCTCGGGCGCCATAAATTGCTTGACCGCGGGAAGCACCCGGGATTCCAGCACATCCTTCGATACGCCAGTCACCACAAAGTCATCGGCATAACGGACGACGTTGAGTTGAGCCTGTCTGCGAGCAACTGTGGATGTTCCCACACTTGCACGAACTGCTGCTTCAAGCCCATCCAGCGCCATATTCGCGATCACGGGCGAGATGACACCCCCTTGGGGTGTACCCGCCCGCGACTCGAACAGGGTTCCCTCATCGATATATCCGGCCTGAAGCCACTTTCGCAGAACCTCCTTATCCATCGGTACGTGCTCCAGGAACCAGGAATGACTGAAGTTGTCGAAACAGCCTCGAATGTCACCCTCCAGAATCCATTCTGGCGAGGCACGCTTGGCCAGAACGTTGAAGCACTGTTCGATGGCGTCGGCGGTCGAGCGTCCGGGCCGAAAGCCGTAGGAATTGGCGTCTGCCAGGGTCTCCGCGATGGGTCAGAGCGAGCTTCCATAAAGCCTGCATCGCCCGGCACCGCATGCAAGGAATTCCCAGCGGACGCTTCTTGCCGTTACTCTTGGGAATGTAAAACCCGCCGCAGCGGCATCGCACGATAGCCGCGATGACGTAGCGACAACACTCCTTTCCATCTGGCCGCCGGGGACGGCCATATTCTGCCATCCACCCCCGGCGTCCTCTTACCGCGATTTTCCGTCACACACGCTTCACGGCGAGCATCTTGCCGCTATGCGAGCGGGTCAGCAGATGTTGCAAGGCTTTCACCTTGCCCCATCGGCCTTCCCCAGTTGCCTTGGCGATACGCACCTGAAGTCGTTTCACTTCTGCCTCGATCTGCGACCAGTCCGCCTGATCCCACATCTGCGCAGCGCGCGAGGACGCACCGGCTCCCGCCGCCTTCGCGTCGGTTGCCGTCATCTGCTTTCCCTCGTATAACGATTGGTCAAAGTTATCTCGCCATGAATGACCTCGCGGAAGTCTGCCCGCTTTCGCGTCGGGCAATGTCTCAGCCCGTATCCCGTCCATTACAGCCGGGCATTCGCTTTCTCCGCATTCCTTTACCCACCGCGCCAACAGCGTTCCTTGCGGTTCGCCTGCCGTTGCCGGCAGCACGATGGGCTTACCCTGTTCCGCTTGAGTCTCTGGGCGGGGCGGACCCTTCCTATACGCCGGCGGCTAGTCGTCCATGGTGGCCCAGTCCACGAGGGCCACCTCCACACCGCGTACCGTTTTGGTTCAAGCCTGTCAGCACGTTTGGCTTGTTTCTTGGTGACGACGACGTTTATCGGAAGTTCACATGTGTTGGTCGTACCCGCCCGTCCCTTGCTCCTCTCCGCCTTTGTGCTGGCAGATTCCACCTCACCTCGCGGTTCGGCGTACCGGTTATCCGGCGGCTACGTTGTCCCCGGAGCTTCACACCAAGCTGTTGCCGGCTCGGCATGTCCGGTAGGGAACGGTTGATGGAACAACCGGTTTCATCAAGTCATACCTTCTCCACTGAAACAGAAACTTGAGCGACTTTCAGGTCGCACATGGACATCCAGACCGACATACAAAGTGCTATCGTGTTCCATGCTGGCCTCCGCGCTGGAAATCGCCGGGTGTGGCACTGTCCACACCATGCGGCTCTGGCAGTCATGCTAACCCGCGTTTGATTCCGCGCGGCGGGCCAGCCCTCTTGCCCAGGGGAGTCATACTGACTAAAAGGGCCAGCGGTGGGACGCCTGCGGCTGCGCTGCGCGCGGCGTCCGGGTGCTAATTCCTGCTTCAAAGGCTGAGGCACAGCTTTACTGCGCAAAACCCTCGCCCCCGACTAGGACCCGCGCGCAGCGCAGCCGCAGGCGTCCCACCAATACCGCCGCTAGCAGGCGGCCTACGCCCTGCATGGGGATCGTTCAAAAGCCGGTTCACGCAGGCACCGTCCCTGACTCACATGGCGTAGCAGGGTCGAACCGCGACCACGCCTCACGGAAACCTAAGCCGCCCATACCACCAGAAGCGTCTCCTTGATAGCCAGCCGCTCAGGCGACGCGCTTTTTGGTTCCTTTTTGTCGCTCGGACAAAAAGGGACCCGCCCAGGAGGGCGGAACCCAGCGGTTCAACAGCGACAACATGTCACCAGCAACGCGCGCCGTCGAGCATCGACCAGATGCAATTCCCAGCCAACTTTCCGCCCGAGAGAGCCCGTGTCGTCGAAGCCTTATCTGAACGGCATTAGGGTGGCGGCAGGGACTTATCATACGATCCGTATCACTTACGACGGTTATATGCAGCGGCCCTTCTACGCCTTCGGCACATCCGGTCCGGGATCGGTTCCGTACAAGGCGGTGGTCTGGTACGCCCCGGAGCTGGGTCGGGTGGTGCAGTTCAACGCGAGCTTCGTCTCTCGCTATGAGCGTGTAAACGAAACGCTGGAGCTGGTTGAGCACCGTTTCGAATGACGCCCTAGTCCGGGGCAAGCTCGCAAAAGCGCAGGCGATTGCCGAAGGGGTCCGCCACTTGCAGCAGGCGGCCCCAGCCAACCGTTTCAACACCGGGCCTGGCATACGGATACGGCTTGGCCGCCAGCTCCCGATGCAGCGCATCGATATCCTCGACCGGCACGAACACCGTCGATCCGGGCGTGGCATCGCCGTGGTGCTCGCTCAGGTGCAGCGTCAGGCCGGAGCGCCTGACCTGCGCATACAGCGGAAATCCTTCCTCAAAGCGATGCTCCCAGTCGAGCGAGAAGCCGAGGTAGTCGAGGTAGAACTCCTTGGCCTTGTCGACCGAGAAGATCCGGAGAATGGGGATAGCGGCGGACAGGTTCATGGTTTCCGTGCTTCAGTAGGCGGCGTGGATCACCGCATGATACCCGCGCCTTGCGCATAAGCAAGGCCGACTTTCTTCGTTGGCTTTGTGCCTGCGCACGACTAAGCTGGCGCTCCGATGACATCCCGGAGCGCCGCCATGACGCCGATCCCCAACCCACGCCGTCGCCTGCTGCTGCAGGCTGCGGGCGCTGCTGCAGCAGTCAGCGCACTACCCGTAGCGGCCCTGGCCCAGGGCCAGCCCGCGCTACGCATCGGCTACCAGAAGTCCTCCACGCTGATGATCCTGCTGAAGTCGCGGCAGACGCTGGAGAAAGCGCTGACGCCCAAGGGCGTCGCGGTGCAGTGGTATGAGTTCACCTCGGGGCTGCCGCTGCTGGAAGCCCTGAACCTCGGCAACCTGGACCTGAGCGCCGATGTGGCCGATGCCGTGCCGCCGTTCGCGTTGGCCGCCGGTGCCGACCTTACCTACTATGCGAGCGAGACGCCTTCGCCGCAGGCGCAGGCCATTGTCGTGCGCGCTGATTCCCAGATTCGCGAGGTGGCGCAGCTCAAGGGGCAACGGGTGGCCTTTGCCAAGGGAGCCGGCGCGCACTACCTGGTGCTCGAGGCGCTGGCGCGTGCGGGTTTGTCGATCCGCGATATCGAGCCGGTGTACCTGAGTCCGGCCGATGCGCGCGCAGCCTTTGAACGCGGCAGCGTGGCCGCGTGGGCGATCTGGGATCCGTTCCTGGCCGCGGTGCAGCGCCAGGCCAATGCGCGCGTGCTGCGCGATGGCGAGGGGCTGGCGAGCTATCGCCGCTTCTACCTGGCCGCTACGCCGTTCGCGCGCGCCCATGCGGAGGTGCTCAACGTGGCCTTCGATGCGCTGCGCGAAGCGGGCGAGTGGGTCAAGCGCAATCCCGCCGAGGCGGCGCGCTGGCATGCGCCGCTGATCGGACTGGATGCGGCAACGGTCGAAGCCGCGAATGCGCGGCGCAGCTATGCGGTGCGCACCGTCGACGTAGCCGCGCTGGCGGAGCAGCAGCGCATCGCCGATGCCTTCACCGCGCAGCAGATCCTGCCCCGCAAGGTGTCGATCTCGGCGTCGCCGGTCTGGCGTAAGGTGTAGCACACGGGTTTGCTCGAAGCGGACGACGTCATATGCCGTCGGCCAGGCCGTCCTGCGCCAGTTCGGCGATCGCATCCGCCAACCATTTCAGGCCCGCATCACTGTCCCTTGCCGCGGTCCAGACCGACGTCACGGTGAAGTCAGGCATCGGCACAGGGGAGGGAAGCTGGCGCAGGCCTTCGGTGGTGCACCATTGGTCGGCCAGTACCGCCGGCACCGTGGCCAGCGCAGGGGTTCCCTTCAGGATGGCCGGTACGCTGGCGAAGCGCGCGCTGCTAAAACGCACGTCCCTGGCCAGGCCCCGCGATGCCAGCCACGCGTCGGCCGCGCTGTCGAAGGCGCCGCGATAAGACACCAGCACATGCGGAAACCGCAGATAGTCTTGCAGGGACAGGCTCTGGCTGGCATCCAGCGGTGCCGCCCCGTAGACGCAGCGAAAGTCCATGCTCCGCAAGGCACGTTCGCGCCGCCATGCCGGCCCCTTGGCAAACGGCCCGATGCCCAGGTCCATCTCGTTGCGCTCAAGCATGTCGGTGCCGCGGAAAGGGTCGGTCGGCACGATAGCTAGTCGCACCCCCGGCGCAGACGCACTTAGCCGTGCAAGGATCCGCGGCCCGAGCCACAACTCCACCCAGTCGGGCATGCCCACGACGAAGGTCCGGTCCGAGGTCAGCGGGTCGAATTCGCGCCGCTCGAGCAGGGCGGACTCGATCTCCCCGAGTGCCGGCACAAGGCGCCGCTCCAGTTCGAGCGCCCGTTCGGTCGGCTCCATGCCGTGGGCGGTTCGCACCAGCAGCGGGTCATCGAACAACTCCCGCAGGCGTGCCAGCGCACCGCTGACGGCCGGCTGCCCCAGGTGCAGGTGCGACGCGGCCCGCGAAACGCTGCGCTCGCGCAGCACCACGACCAGCGTGACCATCAGGTTCAGGTCGACGCCGCGAAAATGGCTTTCCTTGATGCTCACCTTTGCTACCCTCCGCCACAGATGGGAGCATTGAAACATCGCGCGCCCTCCGCGACAAGGCAGCCGTCGTCATGGCAGCGCCGGCGTGCTGGCGGGTGCGCGGCGGTGCCGGGTCGCGTGCTCGAAGGCCGACGCCATCGACAACAGCACGGCATCGCAGCCTGGCCGCCCCAGCCACGACACCCCCGCAGGGACGCCTGCCGAGGTGAACCCCATGGGCACGCTGACCTCGGGAAAGCCGGCGGCGCTTGCCATATGCATCGCCGCCAACGGCTGCTCAGCCCGGCAGTGGTAAGTCGCATCCGCCATGTCGAAGCGCGGCGAGGCGGGGCATGCCAGCGTGGGGAATACCAGGGCCTCCACGCAATTGGTGCGCAGGATTTCATCGAGCATGATGCCGAAACGGCGTGCCGCTGCGACGTCGGCTTGCGGCGGGATGCCTTGGGTCTCGAACGCATGCTGTAATGAGGCAAGCGTAAGCGGGTTCATTGAGCGTTCCCCCGCGGCGAAGTCCGTTGAAGTCATGCGTTCAAGCAACGCAGCCGTACTTGCCGGTGCGCTGGCAGGCAACTGCCCCAGGTAAGCGTCGAGCCCGCGCACCCATTCCGCTCTCACGATATCGTCCAGCAGGTCGGCGTAGAGCGTGCGCGCGCCAGCCGGCAGGCGCACGGGTATCGTATCGGCGCCCGCTGCCCGCATCGTTTCAATTGCCGTCGCGAAGAGCGCATCGATCTCGTCGTTGCCGCCCGCGAAGTCCGCCACGATGCCCAGCCTGCGGCCGGCCAACGACGATGGCTGACCGGTGAAGCCTGAGCCCGGCGCCAGTGTCGCCAGGACCATCGCAGCATCGTCGGCAGTACGGGCCAGCGGTCCGACGGTATCGAACGATCCTGCCAATGGCAGTACGCCTTCGGCTTCCAGCAGCCCATGCGTCGGCCGCATGCCGGCCAGCGCATGCACGCAAGCCGGACCGCGCACGGAACCGAAGGAGTCGGTGCCGAGCCCGAAGGCCGCGAAGTTCGCCGCCACCGCCGCGCCGGTGCCGCTGCTGGACCCGCTGGCATTGCGCGACAGACGGTAGGGATTGAGCGTCAGGCCGTTGGCGGAGCTGTACCCGAAGCGGCCGTTGGAAGCGGCCAGCTCGGACATATTGGCCTTGGCCAGCACGATGGCGCCGGCTGCCCGCAGGCGCGCTACGCACGCTGCGTCGGCGTCGGGGTAGGCCTGGCGCAGCGCCGCACAGCCGGCAGTGGTTGGCATGCCGAGGGTATCGATATTGTCCTTGACCACCATGGGAATGCCGTGCAGCGGCCCGCGCGGTCCGTGCGCGCGCAGTTCCTCGTCCAGGGCATGCGCCTCGTGCAAGGCAGCGGGATTGACGTAACTGATCGCGTTGATGCGCGGCCCCGATTTATCGAAGGCGGCGATACGCGCGAGGTAGTAGTCCACCAGACCTGCTGCGGAAAAGAGGCCGGCGCGCATGGCCGTGGCGAGTTCTTGGATGGAAGCCTCGAAAGCGTCGAAGCGTTCAGGCAGAAAGCGTGGGGCAGCAGAAGGCATTGATGTCATCGGCGATCAGGCGGTATGCCGCCAGTATTGGCGCGGCCATGCCGGCAGGCAATGGATGTTTTGTCCGTCCTGCTTTCCTTCACGGAATGAATGGACGACAATGCCAGCACGCGAACGGTCCCTCCAAACCGAAGTCGGCTTCCCGCCACGCCCCACCGCCATGAAAAGTACAAACGGCCGCCACTTGCCTGCGCTTGCCAACCTGATTGCATTCGAGACCACGGCGCGCACAGGCAGCGTCACCGGCGCCGCCGAAGAGCTTTGCCTGACGCAAAGCGCGGTCAGCAAGCAGATCACGGAGCTGGAATCCTTCCTCGGCTCGCGCATACTGAACCGGCGCAAGGGCGCGGTGGCGGCGACACCCGCGGGCGAGGAATATCTCAGGAGCGTGCGCAAGGCGCTGGCGATGCTGGAGGAAGCGACGCTGGAGGTGCAGTCGGGCCGCGCCGCGGGCGGGCGGCTGAACCTGTCGGTGCCGGTATCGCTGGGCAATATCTGGCTGTTGCCGCGCATCCTCAGGTTCGTCAAGGAACAGCCGCATATCCAGCTGAACGTCACGACCAAGGTAGGGCCGGTCGACCTGGAAAGTACCGGTCTCGATGCCGCGATCATGTATTGCGCGGGGCCGCCGCCGCGCCATTTCAGCCTGAAGGTCATGCCGCTGGTGCTCTATCCGGTGTGCGCCCCTGAGCTGCTGCCCGGCGGTGCCACGCTGGCCAGGGCCGTGAAGCGCTTGCCGTTGCTGCACCAGATCGCCGCGCTGGAAGCCTGGCCAGCCTATCTCCAGCAGACCGGGATCAAGCTGGCGCACCCGGATGACGGCTCGCGCTATGGCTTGCTGACCATGGGTTTGCAGGCCGCGCTCAGCGGCATGGGCGTGGCGCTGTTGCCGGACTACGTGGCCGGCGAAGACATCAATGCCGGCCGGTTGCTGCGACTGTCCGACGAGCCCTACGTCTCACCCAAGGCCTACTACTTCATCTGCCCCGAGGACAAGCGCGACAGCCCCGCGATGCAAACCTTCATCGCGTGGCTGCTTGAGCAAAGCGCCGAGGCAAACCAGCGCTAGGTCAGACCGCGCGCTCAGCCGGCGGGGCCTGCCTTCACCAGTGTGGAGGTGACGAAGCGCCCGGGGCGGCTGCTGGCCGGCTGACCGTCACGGAGGGTCGCCTGTCCCGCGACGAACACGTGCCGCACGCCAACGGAGGGCTGCTGCGGATCGTCGAAGGTGGCGCGGTCCTGGATCGTTGCCGGATCGAAGACGGTGATGTCCGCGACATGGCCCGGCCTGAGTTCTCCGCGCCGCTCCAGGCCAAAGCGCTGCGCCGGCAGCCCGGTCATCTTGTGGACCGCGCGCTCCAGCGGGAACAGTCCCAGATCGCGCGAGTACAGGCCGAGCACGCGCGGGAACGTGCCCCACAGCCGCGGGTGCGGCGTTTCGTCGGATGGAATGCCGTCGGAGCCGACCATCGTGTCGGGGTAGGCCAGGATGTCACGCACGTCCGCCTCGTCCATGATGAAGTACACCGCGCCGCCCGGCACCAGCTGCCGTGCAACCTCGTGGCGCGTCTGCCCCCATTCTTGCGCAAGATCCTCCAGGTAGCGCCCTGCGGCCTCCGGGTGCGGAGCCGACCAGGTGATCAGGATGCGGTCGCATTGATGCACGCGCTCGGGCCGCAGCATGGTCGACGAGGCCGCGTACGGATAGCAGTCCAGGCAGAGCGGCATGGTTTCGGCCAGGCTGCGCACCTGGGCCAGCGTGTGCCGGCTGCGACCATGGTTCTGCTTGCCCACCAGCTTGTGGTGCGAGATGACGGTCGATACCCCCAACGCCTTGCCGATGCGCGCGGTCTCGTCGATCGACTCGCGGATGTTGTCGCTTTCATCGCGCATATGGGAAACCAGCACGCCGCCGAGCCGCTTCATCGGCTCGCACATGCGCACGATTTCATCCTCGGGCGCCGCGGCCGAAGGCGGATAGAAGGTGCCGGTGGACACGCCGATGGCGCCCTGGCGCAGGGCGTCTTCCACGTCCTGCCGCATGCCTTCGATCTGGGCATCGCTGGCGGGCATGCCGAGCTGCTCCATATGCCGGGCGCGCAGCGTCGACTGGCCCACCAGCACCGCGACATTGACCGCGGCCGGTTCTGCTGCGAAGGATTCGCGGTAGGACCGCACGGAATCGAAGCGGTAGCCGCCGCGCATGATGTCGAGCGGAGCCGGCGGGATGCTGTCGGTCACCAGCGGGAACAGGCTGATGCCGCAATTGCCGGCGATGATGGTGGTGACGCCCTGCGTGACCTTGGGCAGCATGTCGGGGGACTGGAACACCATCCAGTCATCGTGGGTGTGGGTGTCGATAAACCCAGGCGCCACGATCAGGCCGGTGGCATCGATTTCGGTGTCCGCGCTGGCGGTCGAGAGGTTGCCGATGGCGACGATCTCGCCATCCATCACACCGACGTCGGCCGCCCGTCGCGGCGCGCCGGTGCCGTCGATGATGTCGCCGTTGCGGATGAGCAGGTCGTATTGCGTTTGCATAATGATCCCCTCAATCGACCTTGGCGCCGCTCTTGCGCACCAGTTCGCCAAACTTGACGGTCTCGCTCGCGATCAGCGCCTGGAAGTCGCGAGCGGTACCGCCCAGCGGATCGAACGACAGCTTGTCGAGCTGCGCCCGGAATGCCGGATCGCGGATGATGGCGTTGACTTCGCGGTTGATCCGCTCGATGGCCTCGGCAGGGGTGCCGGGCGCGGCGACCAGGCCGGCCCATGCAGTCAGGTCGTAGCCCTTCAGGCCGGCTTCCGCCATGGTAGGCAGGTCCGGAAAGTGGGGCGAGCGCTTGCTCGATGTGACGGCCAGTGCGCGCACCCGGTTGGATGTCACGTATGGCCCGATCGACGGCACGTTATCGAACATCAGCTGCACGTTATTGCCGACCAGGTCCTGCAGCGCCGGCGTGCTGCCCTTGTAGGGCACGTGCGTGATGTTCAGGTTGGCCATGACCTTGAACAGCTCGCCGCCCAGATGGCTGGTGGTGCCGTTGCCGGCCGAGCCCATCGACAGCTTGCCCGGATTGGCACGGGCGTAGGCCACCAGTTCCTGGGTGGTCTTGACCGGCAGCGACGGGTTGACGGCAAGGATATTGAAGGTCGTGACCAGGCCGACGATGGGCACCAGCTTGTCGGGGTCGTAGGGCAGCTTGCTGTAAAGGAACCGGTTGGTCGATAACGTGGCGTTGTTGCCGTAGCCGATCGTGTAGCCGTCCGCCGGGGCGGCCAGCAGGGCCTGCATGCCGATATTGCCGCCGGCGCCGGGCCGGTTCTCGACGACCACGGCCTGGCCCAGGCGCCTGGACAGCGCGTCGCCGAACAGGCGCGCGACGATGTCCGGTGCGCCGCCCGGTGCGGTCGGAACGATCAGGCGGACTGGCTTTTCCGGCCATGCCGCTTGCGCCGCCGCCGGCGCCAACAGTATCGCGCCGAAGATCCCCGCGGCCAGGACTGGTATTGCTGACTTCCTCATGCTGACTCCCCTCGTCATCGTCGTCGTGTAACTGTGGTTGAGTATCAGCGACAGCCCTGAGCGGGCCTAGTGAAGTTTTGTGGGCGATAGTTTCCGTGGCGGAATGAATGACGCGAGGGCCACTGGCCGGAACGCCATCAGGAGCGATATCGCCGGCGGCGATGCCGGCGATCATTCCAATCGATTTGAACGATGCCGTCGCGGCCGCCACAATCCTGCACAAGACGCGACAGCCACGACTTCCGGGGCTGTCGTTCGCGGTTTATTTCGAGGCAAGCATATGAACACTCTCCATTCCCCGTCGGAGCCATCCCTGTGGCAACGCGCGCTGCTGGTCGGTGGGTTGCTCTGGTCGGTGATGGCCCTGCCAGTCCACGCCGCGGCGCCGCAGGTCGGCACCCAGGCGCCCGGCTACTACCGGATGAAGCTCGGCAAGTTCGAGATCACGGCGCTGTCGGACGGCACCGTCAACGTGCCGATCGGCAAGCTGCTCAAGCACGCGTCGCACAAGCACATTGCGTCGCTGCAAGCGCGCAGCTACCAGTCCACCGAGCCCGAGACCTCGGTCAACGCCTTCCTGATCAACACCGGCCAGCACCTGGTGCTGGTGGATACCGGCGCGGGCGGCCTGTTCGGTCCCGGCGTCGGCGGCAAGCTGCCGGACAATATCCGCGCGGCCGGCTACCAGCCCGAACAGATCGATGCGGTGCTGCTGACCCATATCCACGTCGACCACTCCGGTGGGCTGGCGGTCGACGGCAAGGCCGTATTCCCGAACGCCGTGGTCTACGTCGACCGCCGCGATGCCGATTTTTGGCTGAACCCGGCCAATGCAGCCCGGGCGGCTGCCGGCCAGCGGCATAACTTCGCGCAATCGGAGGCGGTATTCGCGCCCTACCTGAAGGCCAACAAGGTCCGGCCCTTCGACGGCGAGCAGGAGCTGTTCCCCGGCATCCGTCCGGTGCGCATGCCGGGCCATACCCCGGGCCACGCGTTCTATGAGATCAGCAGCGAGGGCCAGCGCCTGCAGCTGTGGGGCGACACCATTCATGCGCAACACGTGCAGTTTCCGGAGCCGGGCGTCGCCATCGATTTCGATGTGGATTCCACCGCCGCGGTGAAGATGCGCAAGCGCGCCATGGCCGATGCCGCGGCCAATGGCTATTGGGTAGGCGCGGCGCATATCTCCTTCCCGGGCCTCGGGCATGTGCGGCGCCAGGGCAAGGGCTACGCATGGGTGCCGGCCGGGTACAGCATGGGGCGAGAAAAAGCGGGGGCGGGCGTGTCGCACTGACACGCCTGCCTGGCGCAGCGAATCGAGCGGACGGCGATGACGAATGCCGGAAGTCGGCGCAGGCCTTCATGTCTGCATACATTGCTTCGCCACTGACGTGACGCAAGGATCCTGACTCAACATCGAATTTGTAGGGAATAACCCTTGTCTTCGTAAAAATACATCACAACATGATGTATTGTTCGGGACTCCCGAAACCGACGCGACAGCGCTGGCGACTGCCCCCACGCCGGCAGCGCCCGCTGCGCGCGCCACAAGGAGCCCCCGCATGCGCATACGCAAGCAAACCGACCTTCTCTCCGGCCTGATGTTCGTCATCGTCGGCCTCAGCTTTTCATTCGTCGCCCGTAGCTACTCCATGGGCACCGCCGCAAAGATGGGCCCGGGCTATTTTCCGTTCTGGCTTGGCATCGTGCTGGCGCTGCTTGGCGCCGTGGTGGCATTCGGTTCGATGTCGCGCGAAGGCGATGCGGACCGGATGGCCCGGTGGGACATCAAGACGCTCTTATGGATCCTCGGATCGGTGGTGCTGTTCGGCCTGGTGCTCAAGCCGCTTGGCATGGTGTTGTCGGTGCTCGCACTGGTGCTGGTGTCGTCGATGGCCAGCCATGAGTTCACCTGGAAGGGCGCCATGCTCAATGCTGCGATCCTGGTGCTGATCAGCACGGTGGCGTTCGTGTACGGCATCAACTTGCAGATGCCAGTCTGGCCTGCGATCTTCACCAACTAGGAGACATGGGATGGAGTTGCTCAGTCATCTTGCGCTGGGGTTTTCTACCGCGCTTTCGCTGCAGAACCTGGCTTATGCCTTCCTTGGCTGCGTGCTGGGAACGCTGATCGGCGTGCTGCCCGGCCTGGGGCCGCTGGCTACCATTGCCATGCTGCTGCCGATCACCTACACGCTGCCGCCGGTGGCGGCGCTGATCATGCTGGCCGGCATCTACTACGGCGCACAGTACGGCGGGTCCACCACGGCGATCCTCGTCAACCTGCCCGGCGAGTCGTCGGCGGTAGTGACCACGCTCGACGGCTACCAGATGGCGCGCCGCGGGCGTGCCGGCGTGGCACTGGCCACCGCTGGCCTGGGCTCGTTCTTCGCGGGCAGCGTGGCTACGCTGATCCTGGCCGCGTTTGCCACGCCGCTGTCGGAACTGGCGTTCAAGTTCGGCCCCGCCGAATACTTCTCGCTGATGGTGCTTGGCCTGATCGGCGCCGTGGTGCTGGCGTCGGGATCGCTGGTCAAGGCGGTGGCGATGATCGTGCTGGGCCTGCTGCTCGGGCTGGTCGGCACCGATGTGAACTCGGGCGCCGCGCGCTTTTCGTTCGACGTGCCGGAGCTGACCGACGGCATCAGCATCACCGCGCTCGCCATGGGGCTGTTTGGGTTTGCGGAGATCATCGCCAACCTGGAGCAGAAGGAACACCGCGAGACCTTCACCGATCGCATCACCAAGCTGTTCCCCACCCGCGAAGACTTCCGGCGCATGATTCCCGCCGTGCTGCGCGGGACGTTGCTGGGTTCGTCGCTGGGCATCTTGCCGGGCGGTGGCGCATCGCTGGCGTCGTTCGCGGCGTATTCGCTGGAGAAGAAGGCCTCCAGGTATCCGGAGGAGTTCGGCAAGGGTGCGATCGAAGGCGTCGCGGGGCCGGAGTCGGCCAACAATGCCGCGGCGCAGACCTCGTTTATTCCGCTGCTGACGCTGGGCATCCCGCCCAATGCCGTGATGGCGCTGATGGTCGGCGCCATGACCATCCACAACATCCAGCCCGGCCCGCAGGTGATGAGCAGCAATCCGGCGCTGTTCTGGGGGCTGATCGCGTCGATGTGGATCGGCAACCTGATGCTGGTGGTGCTGAACCTGCCGCTGATCGGCGTGTGGGTGAAGCTGCTGACCGTGCCTTACCGCTTCCTGTACCCGGCCATCCTGGTGTTCTGCAGCATCGGCGTCTACTCGGTCAACAACACGGTGTTCGATGTGTTCGCGGCGGCCAGTTGCGGCCTGATCGGCTATGTGTTCCTCAAGCTGCGCTGCGAGCCGGCGCCGCTGCTGCTGGGCTTTGTGCTGGGGCCGATGATGGAAGAGAACTTCCGCCGCACCTTGCTGCTGTCGCGCGGGGATTTCTCCGTCTTCACCTCCCGTCCGCTGTCGCTGGGCCTGCTGGTCGCTGCCGCGGCGCTGGTGGCGGTGGTGGCATTGCCGTCGATCAAGGCCAAACGTGAGGAGGCGTTCCAGGAGGAATGACGCGGCAGGCGCGCGGCGGCGCAACCCCGCGCGCCTGGGCTGTTTCGCCCGCGATGGACGAAACCGCCCGACTTCACGCAGCGACTAGCCTGCGCGCAAGCCATCACATCCCACCATCGCCGGATCGCTGACCGCATCCTTGCCGCCCCGAAAAACGCCGCGCGAACGACGGGCTGGCTGCGCCGGTCACGAGTCGATTTTCCAGCCAGCGTGCCGTCCGGGTTGCGCGACGGAAGTTGGACAGGCTGCACATTTGGCGATTTGCCTTCGTAACCCGATTTGTCGGGCGCGCGGGCCCGGCATTTGCTGTCGCCTATCCAGCCCAGTCAACCAGCGCAAAGGAGATCGATATGCCCGACAAAAAGGCAAGGCCCACGGCAAACACCAGTGCCGGCAACGCAGCAGCAGGTGCCCCCGCGGGCTATGGCGATGCCCAGCGCGGTAATGCCGGCGAACTGCACCAGACTGCGAGCGGCAGCCATCCACCGCTGACCACCAATCAAGGCATCCCGGTTGCGGACAACCAGAACTCGCTCAGGGCCAATCCGCGTGGTCCGACCTTGCTCGAAGATTTCATTCTTCGTGAAAAAATTACACACTTCGACCACGAGCGCATCCCGGAACGGATCGTCCATGCGCGCGGCACGGCGGCGCATGGCTTCTTCGAACTGACAGATTCTCTGGCGCAATACACCACTGCCAGGATCCTGACCGAGGTCGGCGTGAAGACGCCGGTGTTCGCGCGCTTCTCCACCGTGGCCGGTGGCGCTGGCTCGGTCGACACGCCGCGCGACGTGCGCGGCTTCGCGGTCAAGTTCTATACCAAGGAAGGCAACTGGGACCTGGTGGGCAATAACATCCCGGTCTTCTTTATCCAGGACGCGATCAAATTCCCCGACGTGGTCCACGCGGTCAAGATGGAGCCCGACCGCGGCTTCCCGCAATCGGCAAGCGCGCACGACACGTTCTGGGACTTCATCTCGCTCACGCCGGAATCGATGCACATGGTGATGTGGATCATGTCGGACCGCACCATCCCGCGTTCGCTGCGCATGATCGAAGGCTTTGGCGTGCACAGCTTCCGGCTGCTCGACGAGCAGGGCAACTCTACCTTCGTCAAGTTCCACTGGCGGCCGAAGCTGGGTTTGCAGTCCACCGTCTGGGACGAGGCCGTCAAGATCGCCGGCGCCGATCCGGACTTCCATCGCCGCGACATGTTTAACGCGATCCAGTCGGGCAATTTCCCGGAATGGGAGCTGGGCGTGCAGCTCTTCACGGAAGACGACGCGGCGAAGTTCCCGTTCGACCATCTCGATGCCACCAAGATCATCCCGGAAGAAACTGTGCCGCTGAAGATCATCGGCCGCATGGTGCTGGACCGCTGGCCCGACAACTTCTTCGCGGAGACCGAGCAGGTGGCGTTCTGCCCGGCCAATATCGTGCCGGGCCTCGACTTCTCGAACGACCCGCTGCTGCTGGGGCGCCTGTTCTCCTACCTCGACACGCAACTGCTGCGACTGGGCGGGCCCAACTTCCACCAGATCCCGGTCAATGCGCCCAAGTGCCCGTTCGCCAACCACCAGCGCGACGGCCATATGCAGACGGAACAGCCCAAGGGACGCGTGGCATATGAGCCCAACTCGCTTGGCGACGATTCACCGCGCGAGGCCCCCGACCTCGGCTTCCGTAGCGCGCAGGTGCCAGAGCAGGGCGACAAGGGCCGCATCCGCGCCGAGCGCTTTGCCGACCACTACAGCCAGGCGCGCCTGTTCTTCCGCAGCCAGACCCGGCCCGAGCAGGCGCATATCGCGTCGGCGCTGGTGTTCGAGCTGTCCAAGGTCGAGCACGTGCATGTGCGCGAGCGCATGGTCGCCCACCTGCGCAATATCGATGAAGACCTGGGCCGCCGCGTGGCCGACGGCCTGGCGCTCGACCAGCTGCCCGACCCGCTGCCTGCCGCCGCACCGGTGCAGGACATGCCGCCGTCCGCGGCGCTGCAGATCATCGGCAGGATGAAAGACACGCTGGAAGGACGCGAGGTCGGCATCCTGGTCTCCGACGGTTCCGATGGCGCCACGGTGGAAGCGATCCGGCAGGCCGCCACCGCCGCCGGTGCCACGGTGAAGATCGTCGCGCCCAGGGTAGGTGGGGCAACGCTGGCGGATGGCTCGAAGCTGCCGGCTGACGGGCAGCTTGCGGGTACGCCATCGGTGATGTTTGATGCGGTGGCCGTGGTGCTGTCCGAAGACGGCGCGGCACGGCTGGCGCAGGAAAGCGCCGCGCTCGACTTCGTCAGCTTTGCCTATGCGCACCTGAAGGCGATCGCGGTCGATGAGGGCGGGGATGTGTTGCTGACGCAGGCGAACCTGAAGCCGGACGGCGGGGTGGTGCCGGCCAGCGATACGGCGCGCTTTATTGCGGCGGCGAAGACGCGGCAGTGGGAGCGGGAGCCGCAGGTGAGGATGTTGGCGTAAGGAAGGGAATGGGGGAGCGGCCCGGGCAGGTATGCCGGGCCGCTCTCTGTGACTCGGCTGTGTCGGTGCCGGTTTGCGATACGGCTCGCGCAGTTCGCGAAGCAGTTTTAGCTGATGCCGATGCATCACCTCGGTCAGGAACATCCCCACTCATGGGCAAATTCCGCGCAGGTGCGGGCCGACCTCGAACACCATGTCACCTCACGGCTGCTCAATCACGAGCTGCGCAATGCGGCCATCCCGCACCATGAAGTCATAGGTGAAAGGTAGCGGGCTGCCGGGGAAGGCGCCGTGCACGAGGGTGCGCACGACTACCTGCCCCTCTGCCGGACAACGGCTGTCGCGCACTTCCACGCGCAACGCGTACTGGCTGGCATTGCCGGCAGACCATGCGCGGATCGCGTCATGGCCCTGCAGCACCTTGCTCTCGCCCACGTCCCGGACAGTTGCGTCCGCATGGAAGCAAGCAAGCTGCTGTTCGAGGTCCTGCCGGCTGACGGCGTCGAGATAGGCTGCGGCAATGCCGGAAGCGGTATTGGTCATCGAAGTCTGCTCCTGGTGGCGTGGATGGTGCGAAAGTGGAATGGCATGGGCTTGCAGGAAAGGGGGACAATATGCGCCTGCCATGACGGCAGCAACGCGACGTATCCCGGTCCGGCCATGGCGAACCGTTCGCGACAAGGATCCCTCATTGATGCAAGAGATGACAAGTACGCACGAGAAAGTGGGAAGCGCACCTGAAGGTAAGTATTCGCAGCACACGCCGTATTCCGCCGCGCGCGATATCGAGAGCGCGCTCGCGGTGCTGGAGGGCCGTTGGAAGATGCTGATCCTCTGCCACCTGTTCGCCACGCCGGTGCTGCGCTTCTCGGAACTGGAGCGCGCGATCCCGGCGGTGTCGCAGAAGATGCTGACGCAGCAGCTGCGCGAGCTGGAGAAGGACTGCGTGGTCTGCCGCACCGTGTTCCCCGAGGTGCCGCCGCGCGTGGAGTACAGCCTGACGCCGTTGGGGCAGGCGCTTTGCCCGGCGCTCGATGCGGTCTTGAAGTGGGAAGACCTGCGGCGCGCGACGCAGCCAGATGCGGCGTGAAGGGCTGGGCACGTCGTAGCCCTTGCGTGCGGCGTCACCGTCCCTTGCAGCGGGCCCGCATCAGGACGCTGACGATTCGATTACCGTTTTGTCATCCTTGGCCCCGGGGCCCCGCGTTATGCTTTTCGGGGCCGTGCCCGGTGCCGGCCGCGCAGAACCGAACACGAAAGACAATGAAGATCCTGGTAATCGAAGACGAGCCCAAGACTGCCGAATACCTGCGCAAGGGGCTGACGGAGTCGGCCTTCGTGGTGGACGTTGCCGTGACCGGTGCGGACGGCCTGCACTGTGCCACCGAGCACCAGTACGACCTGGTCATCCTCGACGTGATGCTGCCCGGCATGGACGGTTGGCAAGTCTTGCGCGAGCTGCGCGAGCGCAAGCAGACCCCGGTACTGTTCCTGACCGCGCGCGATGAAGTCGAGGACCGCGTGCGCGGGCTGGAGCTGGGTGGCGATGACTACCTGGCCAAGCCGTTCGCCTTTGTCGAACTGCTGGCGCGTGTGCGCACGCTGCTACGGCGCGGTCCGTTGCGCGAGGCCGATCGCATCGAGGTAGACGATCTGGAGATCGACCTGATCCGCCATCGCGTGGCGCGCTCGGGGCAGCGCATCGACCTGACGCCGCGCGAGTTTGCGCTGCTGCATTTCCTCGCGCGCCGCAACGGTGAAGTGCTCAGCCGCACGCAGATCGCCTCGCACGTGTGGGACATGAACTTCGACAGCGACACCAATGTCGTGGACGTGGCGGTGCGCCGGTTGCGCGCCAAGATGGACGACCATTTCGGCAACAAGCTCATCCACAGCGTGCGCGGTATCGGCTACGTGCTCGAGAGCCGGCGCAAGTGAGATCGCGTCTCTCACTGACCGTCCAGCTCGCACTGGCCTTCGCGCTGGTGGCGGGCATCGCGTTTGCCGGCGTCGGCACCTATCTGTACAAGGCGCTGACCATGCAGGTGGTGGCGCGCGACGACGCCGAACTGCTGCGCAAGGCCACGCGCGTGCGCGACGAGCTGGCCGAGCCCTTCGACAGCGACGCCCATCGCTGGCGCGAGATCGCGCGGGTGGTATCGGGCAATGATGAGTATGCGTTGCGGGTGCAGTCCGTCGACGGCAGCCTGATCAGCGAGGCCAACTTCCACGGCGTGGCCGTGCCGGACGTTGCGCCGCTGGATGAAGGCGCCGCGCTGGCAACGGACACCATCCGTGCGTGGCGCACCCCCGAGGGCTTCCAGATCCGCGGCGTGGCGCTGCTGGCGCGCCCGCATGGCAGCGGCCCGCCGGTGAAGGTCACGGTGTCGCAGGTCGCGCGCTCGCGCTTCGCGCTGATGCGCGAGTACCGCTGGAAACTGGTTTGGGCGACGCTGCTGGGTTCGCTGTCGGTCGGACTGCTCGGCTATGCGGCGGTGCGCGCGGGCATGGCGCCGCTACGCCGCATCGCCACCGGCACGCGCACGGTCACGTTCTCCAGCGTGGCGCTGCCGATCGATCCGGCGCGGCTGCCGGTCGAGCTCAAGGAGCTGGCGCACGCGCTGCAGCAGATGATCGAGCGGCTGCATGAGAGCTATTACCGGCTGTCGCAGTTCTCCGCCGACCTGGCACACGATTTCCGCACGCCGCTGGGCAACCTGCTGGGGCAGACCCAGGTGGCGCTGTCCGCCGAGCGCAGCACCGACGAGTACCAGGCGCTGCTGGCATCGAACGTGGAGGAGTACGAGCGCCTGTCCCGGATGATCGAGAACATGCTGTTCCTGGCCCGCGCAGACAATGCGCGGGTGGCGATGCATGTGGTGGAGCTGGACCTGGCGTCGGAGCTGGGCCGGGTGGCCGATTACTTCGGGCTGCTGGCCGATGCCAAGCAGGTATCGATCCGCGTGCAGGGCGCTGGCAAGGTGTTTGCCGACACCGGCCTGCTGCGACGCGCGCTCAACAACCTGGTCTCGAACGCGGTGCGCTATACGCCGGCAGGGCAGGAGATCGTGCTGACGGCGCAGCAAGTGGACGGCTTTGTCCATATCGACGTCAGCAATCCGGGCCCCGGCATCGCCGCCGAGCATCTGCCCAAGCTGTTCGACCGTTTCTTCCGCTGCGATCCGGCGCGGGCAAATTCGGGCGCGTCTTCGGGCATCGGGCTGGCGATTGTCAAGACCATCATGGACCTGCACCAGGGCAAGGTCGGGGTGGAGTCGCGACCGGCGGCGCTGACGCGCTTCCGGCTCAGCTTTCCATTGCGTGGCGGCGCGGCCTGAATTACGGATCGGTAATCAAGCCGTCATCGTTTGCGGCCCCGCTTGCGGGCTACATTGGGCTCAGCGCGCCCGGACCAGAGCGCGCGCAAACCAGTGACGGAAGGAGCCCATGACACGACACCAAGCAGCGCCGCCCGGCCGGCCCGCCTGCCTGCCATGCAGGCTGGCCGCCATTGCCGCGGTGATCGGGACGATCGGAGCCGGCTTTGCCTGGACAGCCGGCTGGCTGACGCCGGCGCGTCTGTCGGCGCCGAGGATCATCGATGCCTTCGAGGCCAACGCCGGCATCCACGCCGGATATCGCCGCAACCATGCCAAGGGCGTCTGCGTCGAAGGCTACTTCGAAGGCAATGGCAAGGCGCTGGCGGTTTCGCGCGCGGCGGTGTTCGGGCCGGTGCGCACGCCGGTGACCGGCCGCCTGGCCATCCCCGGCGGCAACCCGGCCGCGCCCGATGCCGCCGCCCCGGTGCGCAGCCTGGCGCTGGAATTCCGGCTGGCAAACGGCGAGCAATGGCGCACCGCCATGAACTCCACGCCGGTGTTCGGGGTGCGCACGCCGCAGCAGTTCTATGAGCAACTGGTGGCAGCGCGGCCCGATCTCGCCACCGGCAAGCCCGATCCGCAGCGGCTGGCGGCATTCTTCAGCAAGTACCCGGAGACGCAGCCGTTCCGGCAATGGGTCAAGAACCATCCGCTGACTGGCAGCTTCGCCACCACGGCGTACTACGGCATCAACGCCTTCGTGGCCACCGATGGCGCGGGCGTGCAGCGCGCGATCCGCTGGCGGCTCGAGCCTGATGCGCAGGGCGGTCCCGCACCAGCGGCCGGCGCGCAACCCGATTTCCTCGCGCGCGACCTCGCCAGCCGGCTTGCACAAGGCCCGCTGCGCTGGCACCTGGTGGTCACCGTGGCGCAGCCCGGCGATCCCACCGCCGATGCCACGCAAGCCTGGCCCGCCGGGCGGCAGCAGATCGATGCCGGCACGCTGGTGCTGGAGCGGCAAAGCGCGCAGCAGGACGGCAACTGCCGCGATATCAACTACGACCCCACCATCCTGCCGCGCGGCCTCAGTCCGTCCGACGATCCGCTGCTGGCGGCGCGCTCATCGGCCTATGCCGAGTCATATCGCCGCCGCAGCAGTGAGAACGCGCAGCACGAAATTCACGCGGGAGCCGGACAATGACAAGCACATCCCCCAACCGGTACAGCGGCCTGGAGCGATGGCTGCACTGGACCATGGCCGCCGGCATCTTCGTCATGCTGTTTATCGGCATCGGCATGGTGGCCACCGTGTCGGACCTGCACCTGACGCTGGTCGCGATCCACCGGCCGCTGGGCGCGTTGCTGCTGGCGTTGTGGGCGGTGCGGCTGGTCACGCGCCTGGTGCGGGGCGCGCCGCCGCCGCCGGCTGACCTGCCGGGCTGGCAGCGCGGCGCCGCGCACGCCAGCCACCTGGCGCTGTACGTCTTGATGGGCCTGCAGCCATTGGTCGGCTGGGCGATGCTGTCGGCGGGCGGGTATCCGGTAACGATGCTCGGCGCCTGGGCGCTTCCGCCGCTGATGAATCCCGATGTGGTGGCGTTTGCGTACCTGCGCAGCGCGCACACATTCCTGGCCTATTCCTTCCTGGCGGTGGCGCTGCTGCACGTGGCGGCGGCGTTGTTGCACTGGTGGGTGCGGCGGGATCGGGTGTTTGCCAGTATGGCAAGCGGGATCAGCTGCGAACAGAGGCGTACGGATTGTAGCGCGCCTTGCCGGCACGCTTCAATCCTCGGGGCCCCCGCGGGACGCGCGCGCGCTCAGGCAGCGGCGCTGCCCGGATCGACCGGCTGGTACTCGAAGCTCGGTCCGGTCAGGACGGCCGGGTTCGGAATGCCCGACATCATCGCCTTCGCCTGCCCCTTCAGCGACATCATCAGTCCGATCGCGATGTTCAGCTGAGCGGAGGTGGCGGTGCCGTTGAACAGCGTGTTCAGGGCGGAAAGCAAGCTTGTATAGGTGTAGTTGAAGTTGTTGGACGCAAGCCGCTGAGCCGAGCCGGGAGGATAGTTCGCGAGCTTCGGATTGGTCGGCACCGCATACACGCCGCTTGGATCGAAGCTAATCGGTTCGCCCGAATATGAATACGCCGGATTGCCGGACGGGTTCTTCACCAGCGTCCTGCCGTTCTTGATCTGCATGAAGCGGTAGTAGTGTGCGAAGCCATCTCCGACCACCTCCTCAGGGGAAGTCGACGTCCCCTCGCCCTGCTCGACGATCGTGCGGATCGCCTGCTGCGCGGTCGCCACGTTGTGCACGATCACGGCTTCCTGCATCAGGTTGGGGCCGACCTGGTTGCGCGGCGGGTTGACGAACGCACCATCGCCGAGCACGCCGATTGCCGTCGAGATGGCATCGTAGAATTCGCCGATCGTGATCGAGGTGTCCAGCGCGAACGCCTGGGCGGTCGGAAAGTTGAGCGGATCTTCCGGCTGCTCGATATCGAGGAAGGTGTCGAGCTGGGCCGGCGAGAATGGCGCGAGATTGCAGGTCAGGCCATGCTCGACGCCGCCCGGCAGCGGACCCGGGTAGGTCGGGACGAAGTACTGCCCACCGATGGCGGGCGTTCCGCCAAGCGCGTTCAGCACGTTCGACGCCAGCGTCATATGCAGCATCTCTTCCATCACCACGGAAAACAGGATGTCCGAAATGGCCTTGTTCCTGGTCGGATCGAGCGAGTACATCGCGTAAAGGTAGAGCGGAATGGTCGCGTGCTCGAGTTCGATGGCCTGGTTCAGCACCGCGTACATGGCCGGCAGCGACGGCTGATCGGACCTCAGCCCTTTCAGCGTGGAGCGTTGTAGGCGAATCATGTTGGATATCTCCGAAGAGGGTGATCAAAGGGTGCGCGAGATTCCGCGCAGTACCAGCCGGCGTGCGCTTGCCGCCGCCTTGCCGCCTTGCGCCGCGGGACGCATCGCATCCGACGCGGGCGCGGCGGCCTGCGCGCGCGCAACGGGAGGCGGCGCGCCAGTGCCGAATTGGGGATTGGCGAGGAACGACTGGATCGCGGCACGCTTGGCGGGCGACAGGTCGCGTGTTACCGGCATCGAGTTCGGGTCCGACGGATCGAGGCCGAATGCGAGCGACAGCAGCGATGCATTGGCCACCACCTGCTTGTAGTCGGCCATGTCGAGAAACCGCGCCATCACCGGATACAGGTTCGCGTATTGCTGGAAGATCGGTTGCACCGACGTCCACGTGACCGGCTGCGCGGGGCTGAAGTCGCTCCATAGCAGGATGCTGATGAAGTTCCACTGGTTCTCCGGCCCGCTATAGGTCCCCGTATCCGCAAAACCGATGCGAATGCCGTACACCTGGCCGTCGAGGCCATACTCCTTGCCGTGGTTGAAATAGCGCGGCGTGCCCGGGTCGCTGGTAACGAGCGACAGCATCGCGACGCCGTTCTGGCCCGTCACCAGCGTGCCGTTGAATTCGTCGGAAAGGGGGGTGACCTTCTGCGGCCGCTGCGTATTATCGACGAAGCTCAACGCGGACAGCGGTGTCGCGACCGGGGGCACATCGTGCGGATGGATCATATTGCTCGGCTGAAGTTGCGATGAATCGGGCACCACACTCAGCGTTGCCTCGACCATCGGCTGGCCCCATTGCATCGCGTAGACGGGTACCTGCAGCTTGTCGCCGGGACTTGCGCGGTAGACGAACGTATCCGCGCGCACGAACACGCCGCTGTCCCATTCGCTGATCGTGATGCCCGAGTTTCCGCTCAACGTCAGCGGTGCACTTTTCACCGCGGCGAGCTGTTGGGCCGTCAGCGGCAACTGCACCACGCCGGCGGTGGTCTGGTACCAGGGCGTGTTGCCCGAGTAGCCGTTCTGCCCCGCGGACGGGATGGTCCCCAGTGTGAGCGTGCCGCCCGAGGTGGCGACACTGAGCGTCAGGTCGCCGAGGTCATTCAGTGCGCCGCCGGGGGTGCCGGTGCTCAGCGCGTTGCCCAGGTCGAGAAAGATCGAACTGGACGCGCTGTCGACCTGCGCCGCGAAGAAGTTGATGCCGCCTTTCGGCTTGAAGAAGTTGCCACCCTGCGCCGCGGCGGTCATGAACTGCCGGCCGATCACCATACTCTTCGGCTCGCCCGGCGCGGAGGGGCCGATCGTGCCGGCAATTCGTCCGCACATGAACTGCGGTGACGTGTAGTCGAGATTGATGCCGTCCACGTTGAACTTGATCGAGAGCCGGTCGCCGCTGGCCTGCAGCGCGGCCAGGAACGGTGAGTTCGACACGTCGGCCCATTGCAGGCTGGTCAGCACGGACTGATACATCGCGCCCGCGATCACATCGCCGGAGGTCTGGCCGGTCGCGCGGTCCCAGATGTCCAGGAACGGCGCCGGGTCGAAATTGCCGCGCAGCAGCGTGTTGCCCTTCGAATCGGTGATCCGCACCTGCAAGCCCCAGATTTCGGATACCAGCTGCTGTTCACTGTCGAGATCGACCATCTTGCCGCAGACACGGCCGTCCGAGTCGGCGACCAGGTACTGCAGGACCGGATCGGTCGGACTGGCGGCACCCGACGGCAGCCACGCGGACGTGACCTTGCAGCCGAGCAGCCGCCACGAGGCGTCGCCGGTCGGATTGAACCAGCCATTGGGCGGATTCATGTTCGGTCCCTGGAGCTTCTGGTAGCTTGGTTCGAACGCAGCGTTGTCGAAGTGTCCGGGGTCGTTGTTGACCGTCGACACGTTGGCCTGGAACTGGCCCGCGAAATGCAGCCGCAGTGGGTTCAGGTAGCTCATATGTACCTCCTTGTTGGCGGTGCGACGTGGTTGCCGCGGCGCGTTAGAACGGCTTGATCAGGCCAACCGGATTGCCTTCCGGATCCTTGATGATCGCGAAGTGGTAGCCATCGACGCTGACCGGATCGACATAGCGGCTGCCGCCGTTCTGCAATGCACGGTTGATCGCTGCTTCCAGGTCGTCAACGCGAAGATAGAAGTTCTTGCCCGGCTCGTAGCCGGGTGTGTTCGGCTCTGTCTGGCCGATGCCGCCGAGCAGCGGCAACGTCTGCACCTGGAACGGGATGTACGCGAAGCCGGCTGAGCCGGTCTGGTACTGCCAGCCAAAGACGCTGCAGTAGAAGGTCTTCAGCACGGCCTGGTCCTTCGCAATGATTTCAAACATCACGCTCGGGTGCTGGTTGACGGCATCGGCTGGCAGCGAGGCGAGGGAGGCGGCCGCCGTCGCGGTCCGCACGAAACCCGCGCGCGTCTCGAGAAACTCGACGAAGGTGAAAGGTGCGCCGTTCGCCGCGACAAACAGTTCGCCATGCTGCCGCACGAAGCCGGTGAACACCGGTCCGTTGACGTGGCGCAGGAAAGCGTCGGCGTCGCGATACGTCTCGAAGAACAGGACGGAAAGCGGATCGGCGGGCGGCAGCGATTGCAGACGGGGGTCGCTGCCATAAGGCGTATGGACCAGGTATGCCAGCGTATCGGGTTCGTGCTGCAGGACGTCGTCGGCGAGCTGGCGCAGCGCGGCGTCGGCGGCCTGTTCGCATCCCGGTCGGATGAACCAGCGTGATGTAAGGCTGACGGTGGTGGGGGCGGATGGACTCATGGTGCTCCTCGTTGGTTTGGAGGCTTCATGCACAACCGGCACCATGGCTTGGGCTCTACGTCGGGCCGCTGTGCCGGAAGCGGCCACGATTGACTACATCCGTCAGTCGCCGCGCACGTAGCGCTGGCCCGCGCGGGTCAGTCCCATGCCGACGACGCCCGCGAGCAACCACGCGGGATGTGCCAGCATGGCGAGCACAAAGCCGTCGAGGAGCGGCATCGCGGCAAGCATCCACGGGATCACCGGCCACCGGTAACGCCCGGCAGCGGTATGGCCTTCGTGGCGCGCGACGACCGTCAGCAGCAGTACGTATGCGGCCTGGACGAGGGCGGCGATTCCGACCACGGCGGATATCCCGCCGGTCAGCGCGAACGCGGTGACGACATAGACCAGCAGCCGGGCGCCGGCCATGGCGAACACGGTCGACGGGTGGCGTTTGTGAAAGTGGTCGTAGACCCAGATGACAAAAAGCAGCACCACGCCGGCGACCAGCCCCGCGCGATGCGGCACGGGCAGCAGGCAGGCGAGGGCGCAGGCGAACAGCGCGAGGGTGACGGCGCGCGCATGGCCAGCCGTGATGCGGCCGGCCGGAATCGGCCGGTAGCGCTGGTGCAGGCGGTCGTGCTCGAGGTCGCAGAGGTCGTTCAGCGCCATGCCGCCGCAATAGAAGCACGACAATGCGAACGCGAGCAGCACGACCAGCAAGGCGGAGTGGGAAACCGGCCCGTTGCCGGCGCTGTTCGATACCGCGCCGGAGAGCACGGCCGCGGTCAGGACGTTCATCCAGACAGTCGGCAGGTTGCTCACGCGGCACAGCGACAGTACCGCGTTGAAGTCAGGACGGAAGGGCAGCGTGCTCATTGGACGAACACGTGCTCGAGCAATAACGAGCAGACCTCGGTCGCGGCCAGCTTGTCGTCGGGAATGCGACCGCGTTCGGAGCTGATCAGCACTGGCGCGTCCTCGTCGCTGGCCGTGCGGATGCCGTGCGAGCCGCGCACCAGCGACGCGTCGAGCGGAATCACATCCATCGTATAGCGCATGCCGAGCGCCTTGCGCGCGAGAATGCCGCCGACTTTCAGCGCGGGGAAGCGGATGCCCGGATCGACGAACAGCTCGACCGGATCGTAGCCGGGCTTGGTGTGGATATCGACGGTGCGCGCATAGTCGGGCGCGGCAGCGTCGTCGGCCCAGAAATAGTAGGTGAACCAGCTATCCGGTTCGGCCAGCAGCACGATCTCGCCGGCGCGCGGATGCGCGAGGCCGTAGTGGTGCTTTCCGGCGTCGTGGAGTACTTCGCCGACGCCGTCGACGTCGTCGAAAAGCCGGGTGACCGCGGCGATGTCGCGCTGGTCGCGGACGTAGACGTGCGCGACCTGGTGGTCGGCCACCGCAAATGCGCGCGAAGCACCGGTGTCGAGGTAGTCGCGGCCGAGATCGCGTTTGATCGCGAGCAGCCCGGCGTCGCGCAACACCCGGTTGATATGCACCGGCCTGCTGACCGGCACGATCCCGTATTCGGAGAGCACGACAACGCGTACCCCGCGCTCCCGGAACTTGTCGATCAGGTCGCCACAGACGGCATCGATCTCGCGCAGGTCGGTCGAGATATCGGCTTGCGGGCCGAGGCGTTGCAGGCAGTAGTCGAGATGCGGCAGGTAGATCAGGTTCAGCGTTGGCTCAAATCGCGCCTCGACCTCGAGCGCCGCGTCGGCGATCCAGCGGCTCGAACGGATGCTGGTGCGCGGCCCCCAGAAATCGTACAAGGGGAACTGCCCGAGTCGTTGGCGCAGTTGCTCCCGCAACGTCGCCGGTTGGGTGTAGAAGTCCGGCAGCTTCAGGCCATTCGCGCAATAGAGCGGCCGCGGTGTCAGCGTGATGTCCGCGTCTGTCGCCATCGCGTACCACCAGAACGTGTTGGCACAGGTGAACCGCGGATCGCGCTCACGCGCGAGATGCCAGATGCGCGGCGCCTCCACCAGGCGGTTGCTTTGTCGCCATAGCATCACCTGGTCCAGCTCGCGGAAGTACCAGCCGTTGCCGACAATGCCATGCTCGCTCGGAAGCTTGCCAGTCAGGTAGGTCGTCTGCGCCGAACAGGTCAGCGCGGGCGTTACGGCATCGATTGCCGCGACGTCGTTGCTCAGCGCCGACAGGTGCGGCGTGTGCGGCCCGAGCAGCTTCTTCGTCAGTCCGACAACGTTAATGACGGCCGTGCGCTGCATCGAGTGTCTCCCTGACCCAGTTCAGTTCGCGTGCGATCGACGCGCCGGGCGAGTCGAGACGCAGTGCCGGCGGTAGCACGCCAAAACTGTAGGTTTCGACCTCAAGCGGCGTCTCCGGCGCCAGACGCGGCAGGCAGTCCTCGAGGAAGAAGCGCGTCGTGCCGACCTCGCCTAGTTCTGCGAGAAAGATCGGCACGTGAAAGTGCACGCGGCACTCGTCGGCCGGCTCGCCGCGTTCGAGCCAGCGCGCCAGCCCCGGCAGATCGGAGAAGCGCAGCAGTTCGCCGTCCTGCGTGCGCAGCACGGCCTGATGCAGATACGTTGGTTCGTCGAACGCCAGCAGGTTCGCAATCGCGTTGCCACGGGCCCGCAGCGCGGAGGACACCTGGACCTTGACCACGCGGATTCCGGCGCGTTCCAGTTCCGCGAGGCAGTCGGTCGGCTGCTCGAACTCGACTGCCTGGTGGCAGCAGTCGAAGCACAGGCCGATGTAGTCGGCAACCGACGCGGGGAACCGCATCCGTTCGAAGAACTCGACCACCTCGCGGGTCTGCTCCAGTACGCAGTACGGCTCCGGCTCGAGCGCGAGGCGGATCAGCGGACCGCCATGCTCGTGCAGACGGGCAAGATGCGTCAGGGTGTGGAGCAGATGCGTCCTGACCTGCGTCCAGTGTTCGGCGGCAAAGCCACTACGGCATGCAACCGGCACGGTGGAGATCGAACGGGCCTGGCCGCGGGGCGTCCATTGTGCGAGGATGTCGGCGAGCCGGTTCGTATAGGCGGCGCGCAGTGGATCGCGCCAGTCAGGCAGATAGACCGCTTCCTTTACTCGGGTGCCGTGGAACGCGCCATACGGGAAGCCATTCAGCGTCAACACGTAACAGTCGCGCGCCTCGCACCAGTTGGCGAAGCGGTGGATTTCCGCGCCGTCGAGTTCGAATGCGGCCGGCGCGGAAAGGCGCAAGCCGAGCGGGAAGCTGTGCTCAGGTGAGCAGGCCCGCTTGACCTGCAACGAATGGTCCTCCAGATTGCGTCGGACGTCGGCCCACGCATCGCCGGGGTGAATGTTGGTGCAGTAGGTCAGCGGGTAGTCGTGGTTCACGACACGACCTCCAGCGGCACAGATCCGGCCCGCGCATGCCGATGCGACGCGCGCAGTTCGGCGATGCACGCGCGCATGGTCGCGACATCGATATGATTGACCTCGACGCCTTCCCCAATCCCCTTCAGCAGTGTGATGCACAACTGGCCGCCCAGGTGCTCGCGGAAATCCCCGAGTGCCCGTTCGACATCGAGTTGGTCCAGCGCAGCGTCATCGAGCGCAAAGCCGATATCGCGCAGCACCTCCATGATCATGTCTGCCGCGCCATCGCCGATCATCCCCAGCCGCCGCGAATACTGCACGTCGAGCGCGATGCCGATCGCGACCGCTTCGCCGTGCCGCAAGCGGTGATAGGAGAGTTCCTCGAGCTTGTGCGCCGACCAGTGGCCGAAGTCGAGCGGCCGCGCGCTGCCGCGTTCGAAGGGATCGCCAGAATTGCGGATCTGCGCGAGATGCAGCTCAGCGCAACGGACGATCATCGGCTCCATCGCATGCGGGGCGAGCGCCGCGAGGGCGAAGCGCTGCCGGTACAGCCGCTCGAAGAACGCACGATCGCGGATCAGCGCGACCTTTACGGCTTCCGCAATGCCGGCGCGCCGGTCGGCGGCCGGCACGCTGGCCAGCAGGTCGAAGTCGTTGACGACCGCAAACGGTGGCGTGAAGGTACCGAGGAAATTCTTGCGGCCTTGCCAGTTGACCGCGTTCTTTACGCCGACGCCGGCATCATTCTGTCCCAGCACGGTCGACGGCATCCGGATGAGGCGGATGCCGCGATGCGCGGTTGCCGCCGCGTAGCCGATCGCATCGAGCACCGCGCCGCCGCCGATCACGACCACGTAGCTGTGGCGGCAGAGGCCGAAATCGAGCGCGTAGCCGTAGAACTCGTCCACCTCCAGCGGTTCGTGCTTGGACGTTTCGCCGCCGCGGACGATCCACGGCGAACGGACCAGCTCCAGCGCATCCGCGTGGGCCAGGGCGTACCGCTCGATCGCTTCGATGCAGCCGGGTTGCGCACCGGCGACGCCGGAATCCACCGCGAACAACACGCGCGCTCTGGCGCCGGGGGGCGGGGCTCGCATCAAGTCGGCTAGCAGCAGGTTCCCAGGCGCGAAGGCGCCGCGGGTAAAGCAGACAGGGTAGCTGTAGCGGACTTCAAAACCCTGGTCGATGCGATGCTCGAGCATGAGGTGCTCCTGTGGCGCGTACCGAGGCAATGGCGTGGGTGGGTAGCGGGGCGTGGCCGCCAGCGGCAGGACAACCAGCGCCGGGTCAGTTCGGTACCGGCGCGTCGACACGCGGCGCTTGTCCGCGCAGCACGGAGTTGTCGGCGAACAATTGCCGCTGATCGAGCCGCGGGGTCTGGTCCAGCGCAGCGACATCGATCTGCTGCGACTGCGCGTAGGCCTGCAACGCGTTGCCCCAGGTGACCGCTTCGACATCGGCAGTGGGAATGCCGCGCGCGAGCATCAGGTGCGCGGTCTTCGGTACCGACAGCGGGTCGCTGACGCCCCAGTCCGCCGAGCTGTCGACGATGATCCGCTCCGGCCCGTATTGCCGGACGACCTCGACCATCCGCTCAGAGCCCATCTTCGTGTTCGGGTAGATGGTAAAGGCGGCCCATGCGCCGGAGTCGAGCACGGCGCGCACGGTCTCCTCATTGTTATGGTCGATGACCAGCTTCGTCATATCGATGCCGTGCTCGCGCGCGACGTCAATCGACCGTAGCGTGCCGTTCTTCTTGTCGCGATGGGGCGTGTGGACCATCACCACCATGTCGTGCTCGCGTGCCAGATCGAGCTGCGCGCGATAGGCAAAATCCTCCGCGGCAGTGATCTCGTCGTAGCCGATCTCGCCAATGGCGACGACACCTTCTTTCAGCGCGAATTGCGGCAGCAGCTCGAGGACTTCGCGCGCCAGCTTCTCGTTGTTCGCTTCCTTCGAATTGAGCCCGATCGCGCAGTAATGCGCGATGCCGAACTGGCTGCAGCGAAAGCGCTCCCAGCCGGTCAGGCTCGAGTAGTAGTCGAAGAAGCTGCCCACGTTGGTGCGCGGCTGGCCCAGCCAGAACGCCGGCTCGATGACCGCGCGGATGCCGGCGGCGGCCATTGCCTCCATGTCGTCGGTGGTGCGTGAGCTGATATGTATGTGGGGATCGAAGAATCTCACGGCGGGGTCCTTTTGTGGTTCTCGTTGTTCTTGTCGCTAGAGAAAGCGAAGCGCATGCTGCGTAAAGCGTAACTGGCGGGCTTGTTCGACAAAGCGAGCATGGGTGTCGAGCGCGGTGCGCAGCCATTGGCGCTCGCCGCTCAACGCGTCACCGGCCCGGGCGATGGCGAGCAGCGCGCCGCGCTGGCCCTGCGCATCGCCTTCCGCCAGTTCCTTGCGCAGTGCCTGCAGTCCGCGCTCGCCACCGTAAGGACCGAGGCAAAGCCATAGCTGGGGCGGCACCTTGCGGCCCGCGCTGCGCCGTTCGTCCGCGAGGTCGAGCGCCATCCGGGCCAGCTCGGGAGAGAGCCGCCGGTCGATGCCGTCGATGCGCCAGAGCGGCACGTCGATGAACACCGCCTTGATTACGAGCTGGTGCCAGGCGACGTCGCTAAAATGCTTCGCAGGGTACGGCGAATCGCACGCAATGGCTTCGAATACGGACCGCATATTGCTGCGGCAGCCTTCGCCGGCGCGCCAGACGAAGCGTTCGCCGCCCGGCAGCAGTGCCAGCGCGCGATACAGGGCGCACGACTCGCCGTGGTCCGCGAAACGAAAGCAATGTTCGAGCGCTATGGCGAAGGCGTCGCCTTCCATGTCCGGCGAGGCGAGCAGCAAGGCGACGCGCAGCGATTCCAGCAGGCTCCAATGCGACGGATCCCAACCTGGAACACCCGTGCTTAGCGCTCGAAGTTCTTCCGGGCTGAGATCGAGTGCCACGCCGGTCCGGACATGGCGGCTCGCCAGCGCTAGCAGTTGCCCAAGGCGTTGCATCGATGCGCCCTGGCTGACTTCACCCGATGCGCTTAGCCGGAAGGCGTTCGCGTCGCGCGACAAGCGCGGGCCGATAAGGTCCGAAAGGGCCGCGGCAGCATCGAATTTCGTCGGGGCATCCATGCGTGATCGTCAGGATTTGCCTGTCGCCTGTGTTTAACAGGTTGTCGTTTATCCAGTGCGCAACCGCTGGTCCGGCGAGACTTAATATAGGTCTATGAATTGATCGACTATGCCTAGTACTAACCCTAGTCGCTTATTAACATCGGTTTAATTCTGATTTTAATAAATATAGATATTAATAAATAGAGATAAAAATAAAACTAGAACGCGCGCCCGTTCGGCAGGATGTTGAAAGGGCGCGGACAGTGTGGCCGGCGAGAGGAGGAAGCCGCGGCGCGAAAAGTCGTTCGTGAACCAGAGAAGCTTGACGATCAGCGCGAGGGATTTCTTTGGATATTGGGCGATTTTTGAGCGGCAATCGTATTGTGCGCGTAAATATAACGACGCATGCATGCCCGGATAACCGGGCGCTACCGGCGCAATGCTTGCGCATCTAAGTCGGAGCGAGCGCGCTGAACTCGATCGTGTCGGTGCCGACCAGTCCGGCCTGGAAGTCGATGACAAGCAGTGCAGAGCTCATGATATGCCCACCTGAAAGAAACCGATTGTAGCGTTTGCGGTGCCGTGCTACGCCACGACCCGCATTGCCAGGAACGTGCCATTTGGCTGGGAAAATACCAGCGCGTCCACCGTATCCGGCCCAGGCATTCGAAACTCGACCCGTATGCGCGGAAGGTCCTCGAGCTCGAACATCCGGCCGTGGAGCGGCCGCAAGCGGCGCCGGGGCTGGCCGGCGATGGTCAGCAGCAGCCCGCCGGCCGCATCGGACTCGACGTCGATACGCTGGGCGCTGTGCCGGTACTCACCCACACAGCGCGCGCGGAAGGCGGCGGTGGTTGCGTCGCCCGCTGCCACGCGGTGAAAGACGATATCGTCGACCAGCGGCTCCAGCGGAGCCGCGATGCGGTCGATGGTCCCGTCACGGTCATAAAGGAAGGTGAGGGCGAGATTGTCGGGATGGATCTCGGCGGGCTTTTCGGGCGTGACGAAGACATCGTAGTGGCGGTGCGCGAGATGGCCTGACATGCCGCGCCAGTGCCACGCAAGCGAATCGCTGTCGGTCTCGATGGTGATCTGGCCGTAGGCGGGGTGGGAATAGGTGCCCGCGTAGTCTGGCAGCGGGTGGCTGGGGGTGGTGCCAGCATGCTGCCGTGCCAGCTGTGCTGCCTTGTCGATCTGCTGCTGGGCCAGCATTTCGTGCCGCCTGGCACGCAGGCGGCTGAACCAGTCGATGGGCGGATGCCCGCATACCTGGTCCAGAGCGGAATAGGTCAGCAAGGCAGTCACCGCGCTTGGGGCGCGGTTGGTCAGGACGGCGATGCCCTGGCGCCGTGCCGGCATCAGCGTCATCAGTGTCGCCCAACCAAGCCAGCTACCCGAGTGCGAGACGGTGCGGTCGCCACGGTAGTGCTCGACCGTCAGGCCTAAACCGTAATGCACGTCGCCAACTTCCTGGAATTCCGCGCGGCAGACATGGACCTGCGGCGTCATCATGTCTCGCACGATGGTGGGGGAAAGCAGCGGATGTCCGTCGACCTTGCCCGCATCCAGCAGGCAGCGCATCCATTTCGCCAGATCTTCCACCGAGGCGTTGAGTCCGCCGGCTGGTGTCGCGCGGATCGGCGACCAGCTGGCGCGCAGGCGCTCGTCGCCGTCCATCGCGTGCGGGTGCGCATGGTCGGGATCGGCCGCCAGCGCCTCAGTCGAAAAGCTGTAGCGTGTAAAGCCCAGCGGCTGCAGCAGCCGTTGCGCCGTGAAGTCTTCCCAACGCTGTCCGCTCAGGCGCTCGGCCACATGGCCCGCTACCGCGTAGGCGAGGTTCTGGTACTGCCAGCTCTCGCGCAGGCCGCGGCTTGGTGCCAGGTGCCGCAGGCGCTCCATCATCTGCTGCGTGTCGAGGTCGCCCGGCGCGTGGACCCAGTCATGGCGCGGCAGGCCGCTATGGTGGCAGAGCAGGTCGCGCACCGTGAGGCGTTCCGTGGCGACGGCATCGTGCAGCCGGAAGCCGGGAATGATCTCGCGCACGGGCGTGGTCCAGTCAAGCTTGCGCTCATCCACCAGCAGGCCCAGTCCGGCGGCTGTGAATGACTTGGTGAGCGAGCACAGCAGGAACTGCGTAGCGGTTGTCACGGGCGCTGGTGCGGAACTGTCGCGCATGCCGTATCCCCGTAGCAGGATGGGCTCGCCGTCGCGGATGACGGCCAGTGCCAGTCCGGGGATTTTCCACTCCGCCATCGACATCTCGACAAGTGCATCGAATCCGCTCAGCATGGGGTCTCCCTGGCAGGTCACGGGAACCGTATGCTGCCATGTCGCGGCTGCGCCGTCGCCCCCCTTGTGGGGTGGCAGGGGCGGCCCGCGCGTCGGCGCAACACATCGCGGTTTCGCCGATCACAGGCTGTGACCGCTGCCGCACTCCTCCTTCGCTCCCCACCGACTTTGTCTACCCATGTCCCCACTCTCGTAGGGAACAGTTCACCCATCCGCAGCCGTTAGCCACCGCAACACAGAGCACGGACACGCGCCAGCCGCAGGGGCAATGCACTCCTGTCGGAGCGCGGGACACCGAGCCGACCAGCAGGGAACGGGCGCGCAGCGTTGCAGGCCGCGATTCGGCATGCAGTTGGCAATTCAAACAGTGATGCGCAAACGTCCGGTTGGACGGTAAGGGGGAGTGATCATGGATTTCAGGAGTTTGTCTATCCGCACGCGGATGTTGACCGGGTTCGGCACGCTGGCGGGTGTGGTGCTGGTGGTGTCGGCGTTTTCGCTGCACGCGATGGGCGATGCCACCGATGGCTTCAACGACTATCTCAACGGCTTGAACGCGCGCGCTGAGATGGCTGCGCAGGTGCGCAGCGCCGTGGACCGGCGCGCGATCGCGGCGCGCAACCTGGTGCTGGTCGCCGATGCGGCGGAACTGGAGCGCGAGAAGGCCGAGGCGCTGCGCGCGCACCAGGACGTGCAGGAGCGGCTGGCACGGCTCAATGAAATGGTGCGGCAGTCCGGCGCCGGCGAAGAGGCACGCAAGCTGGTGGAAGCGGTGGCGAAGGTCGAGGCGGACTACGGCCCGGTGGCAACGGGCATCGTCGGCCTGGCCGTGGAGCGCAAGGTCGAGGAAGCCATATCCCGCATCGACAAGCAGTGCCGCCCCCTGCTGGCCGCGCTGATCAAGGCGACCGACGCCTACGCCGACTTCACCAAGGCGCGGCAGAAGGAGATGGAGCAGAAGCTGGAGGCGGACTACCAGCGCCAGCGCAACCTGCTGATCCTGATTTCACTGGTGGCCGCGGCGGTGGCGGCAGCCGGCGGGGTGCTGATCACGCGCGCGATCACGCGGCCGATCCAGCGGGCCGTGGAGGTGGCCGATACCGTGGCCGGCGGCGACCTGGGCGCGCGTATCGAGGTGGACCGGCACGACGAAACCGGCCGCCTGCTGGCGGCGCTGCGGGAGATGAACGAGCGGCTCACCGCCACCGTCACGCAGGTGCGCGCCAGCAGCGGCAATATCGCGCTGTCCACCAGCGGGATCGCGCGCGGCAATGCCGACCTGAGCAGCCGCACCGAGGAGCAGGCGGCCTCGCTGGAACAAACCGCGGCCAGCATGGAAGAACTGACCGAGACCGTGCGCCAGAACACCGACAACGCGCGCCAGGCCAGCGAACTGGCGCGCAGCGCGGCCGACGTGGCGCAGCGTGGCAGCAGCACGGTGCAGCGCGTGGTCGGCACCATGCAGGACATCAGCGCCAGTTCGGCCAAGATCGCGGACATTACCGGGATCATCGAGGGCATTGCCTTCCAGACCAATATCCTGGCGCTGAACGCGGCCGTGGAAGCGGCGCGTGCCGGCGAGCAGGGCCGCGGCTTTGCGGTGGTGGCGAGCGAGGTGCGCGGGCTGGCGCAGCGTTCGTCCAGCGCGGCCAAGGAGATCAAGGAGCTGATCGAGGCCTCCGGGCGCCAGGTGCAGGACGGATCGGCGCTGGCGAGCGAGGCCGGCCTGACCATGGCCGAGGTGACGCAGGCGGTGGCGCGCGTGACCGGTATCGTTGACGAGATCGCCACGGCGTCGCTGGAGCAGACCCGCGGCATCGAGCAGGTCAACCAGGCGATCGTGCAGATCGACCAGGTGACGCAGCAAAATGCGGCGCTGGTGAGCGAAGCGGCGATCGCCTCGCGCGCGCTGGAGGAGCAGGGGCGCGAGCTGAGCCAGGTGGTAGCGTTCTTCCGGCTGCCGTCACCGGGGCAGGCCCCCGCGCTCGGCAATTGTGCTCGCCAAATCTAAAGGCAATCGGGCGGCAGCCCTGCGCGCTGCCGCCCGTTGCCTTAACCCTTCACACACACCACCTGCCGCAACGTGTGGACCACCTCCACCAGGCTGCGCTGCGCGGCCATGACCGCATCGATGTCCTTGTAGGCCATCGGGATCTCGTCGATCACGGCGGCGTCCTTGCGACATTCGACGTGGGCGGTGGCCTTGACGTGGTCAGCCACCGTGAAGCGGCGCTTCGCTTCGTTACGGCTCATCGTGCGGCCGGCGCCGTGGCTGCACGAGCAGAAGCTCTCGGGATTGCCGAGGCCGCGCACGATGAAGCTTTTCGCGCCCATCGACCCTGGAATGATGCCGAGCTGTCCCTTCTGTGCCGACACGGCGCCCTTGCGGGTCACGAACACGTCTTCGCCGAAGTGGCGCTCCTTCTGCACGTAGTTGTGGTGGCAGTTCACCGCGTGCTCGTCGATACCGAACGGCTTGCCGATCACGCTACGCGCAACCGCAATCACGGCGTCCATCATGACCTCGCGGTTGCGGCGCGCGTACTCCTGCGCCCAGCCCACCGCCTCGACATAGTCGTCGAAGTGCTGGCTGCCTTCCTCGAAGTACGCGAGATCTCGGTCCGGCAGGTTCGCGATGTGCTGGCGCATGTCCTGCTGGGCAAGCTCAATGAACAGCGAGCCGATAGCATTTCCAACTCCACGCGAGCCGCTATGGAGCATGAACCAGACGCTGTCGGCCTCATCCAGGCACACCTCGATGAAGTGGTTGCCGGTACCGAGCGTGCCCAGGTGCACGTAGTTGTTGGTGCGCTCGAGCTTCGGGTACTTTTCCACAAGCCGCCGGAACCCCGGCACGAGCGTTTTCCAGACATCGTCCACATGATGGGGTGCGCGATCGCCCCAAGCGCCCGGATCGCGGCGGCCCGGCGCCCGGCCATGCGGCACGGCCGTCTCGATCGCGCTGCGCAGCCCGGCCAGCGAATCGGGCAGTTCGGCAGCCTTGAGCGTCGTGCGCACGGCCATCATGCCGCAGCCGATGTCGACACCGACTGCTGCCGGGATGATCGCGCCCCTGGTGGGGATCACGCTGCCGATCGTCGAGCCCTTGCCCAGATGCACATCGGGCATCACCGCCAGATGCCGATAGATGAACGGCATGCTTGCCGTGTTGCGCAGCTGGCGGCGTGCGTCTTCTTCAACGGCCACACCTTGCGTCCACATCTTCACAGGCTTGCCGTGGGCGAGCGCCATGACCTGATAATCGATTTCACTCATCATCATTTCCTGAATTCATAGTGGCGTACCGATATCGATGTCGATACCGGTACGCCCGTCACTGGCTAGGTTGCGCCGGGCTTGATGCTGACCAGCCCGTTCAGCACCTGGTCGAGACCGCCGAATACCGAGATCCGGTCGATCCGCTCCGCGATCCGTTCGAGCGTCTCGAGCTCCTTCAGCCGCAGCGCGGTCGGGTTTTCTTCCATCACCTTGGCCGTGTTCAGCAGCGAACGGGTGGCGGCGGTTTCTTCCCGGCGACGGATCACGTTGGCCTGGGCGGCCTTATCGGCCTCCACCACCTGCGCCAGGATCGTCTTCATGTCTCCCGGCAGCACGATGTCCTTCACACCGACGCTGCGCAGTTCGAGCCCCGTCCCTTGCAACCGCGCTTGCACCTGCGCCGTGACCGTGGTATCGATCACCTGCTTGTCCTCGAGCAGTTCATCGAGCGTGCGCGTGCCTACTGCCGCGCGCAGCGCGAATTGCAACTCCCGGTACAGGTGTTCCGCGGGCTTTTGCAGCGTGGACCATGCGCGCAGCACGTCCACGTAGCACCACGTCGCGGCCAGGTTCAGCCGCAGCGCGACCTTGTCGCGGGTCAGGATCTCCTGTCCCGCCACTTCCACGGCCTGCACGCGCAGGTCGACCAGTTCCACGGACACATCGCGGCTGTAACGCCAGAAACCGATTACGCCCGGTTCGAGGAGGCGGTCCACCTTGCCGTCGATCTTGAGCACCCCGACGTTGTACGCCGGCACCTGCGCCAGCAGCACGCCGGCCAGCCCTTGCACCGGCCGCGCGCGCAGCGTCGGCTGCGTCATGCGCAGCACCAGGGCCGGCGGCAGTGCCGATGCCTCGGTCAGGCTGATCCGCTCCAGCCGATGATCGATCACGCCACGCCAGTACAGCCGGCGCGTGCCGGGCGGCAGCAGTTCCACGAGCGTGCTGTCCTCGTAACGCAGGCCCGCTTCGTCATCGCCAAGGTCCATCTGCACGAAGTGACGCGACATCACGTCGGGCTCGGACTTGCGCAGGTAGTCGCCCAGCGCCGTATCGGACAGCGGGCCGTCCATGCGCACTGCTTCCACCGCGAGGCGGTTGAAAGGGTCGAGCGCCTTGAATACGCCCGGCTCCAGCACCTTGACGAAATCGCCCTCGCGCCGCAGCAGCGCACGCTCATTCTTTTTGACCAGATAACGCTTCCACATTTTCTTTTCCTTCTTCTTCGATGACCGCCGGGTACGCGCGCCGGGCGGATCGCGGCGCGACGCGGACGGGCGGGTTCGCCGTTGGGTTGCGGACTGCTGCAAGGCCCCCTCTGGCTTCCCGGCCGTTCGCGCGGCACCGTGACCGGCCCGGCGCGCGGCGGGCTTCGGTGCCTCCACGCATCGGCGTTTCGCCACCGTTGCCCGCACCGGCGGGTACTGCTTTCACGACAGAACTGTCTTACCAGGACAGTGTTCGAACGGGATTCGAACCCGCTACACGTCGGCCGAAGCCGACTGCTCTACCCAATGAGCTACCGAACGGTGTGGGATGCCCCGGGAGTCGAACCCGGGCGAGACACCACGCGCACCCCAATCGCCTTCATCTGTCCATGGCGGCATACGCCGTCGCGACGAACACAGGTTCGGCGGCGGCGCACCAGCAGGGCGTTTCGAACCCTGGCTCGCGGGCCAGAGGGACATCCGGCTGCAGGGATATTGCGAAGAGCGTGCCAGCAGGTGACGCATAGCTGGCTACAGCGCTTAAGTGCTTGAAATAAAAGGAAGTTATGTCTGAATCGTGCATGGGTACGTCGCCCGGCCGCACGAAATTCTGATACGATTATCGCGTCATTTATCCAGACAGATAGACATGCGCAAGACCGTAGCGATCGGCTTCCTCGGCACCGTGCTTGACCTCGGCGGCCGGGACAAACGCTGGCGGAAATGGCGGCCAACGATCAGCCTCTGCTGCCAACCCGACCTGCCGATCGACCGGCTCGAACTGTTGCACCCGCCCAGCCACGCCCGGCTTGCACAGCGGATCGCCGACGACATCGGCACCTGCTCGCCACGCACTGAAGTCAGGCTCGTGCCGCTCTCGACCCGGGACCCCTGGGATTTCGAGGAGGTCTACGCCACGCTGCATGACTTCGCCCGCAACTACCCGTTCGATCTCGAGCACGAGGACTACCTGCTGCACATCACTACCGGCACGCATGTGGCCCAGATCTGCTGGTTCCTGCTGGCCGAGGCGCGCTACCTTCCCGCCCGGCTGGTGCAGACCTCTCCGCCGCCGCATACCGACGAGGGGCCGAGCGGGCCGGGCAGCGTTTCCGTGATCGACCTCGACCTGTCGCGCTACAACCGCATCGCCCAGCGCTTCCGTCGCGAACGCGATGAAACCATGTCGTTCCTGAAGGCAGGCATTGCCACGCGCAATCCGCGCTTCAACGCGCTGATCGAGCAACTGGAACGTGTCGCCGTGCGATCGCGGGCGCCGATGCTGCTGGTCGGGCCGACGGGCGCCGGCAAGTCGTTCCTGGCCAAACGTGTCTACGAGTTGAAGCGCGGGCGGCACCAGATTTCCGGACCATTCATCGAGATCAACTGCGCGACGTTGCGCGGCGACGCGGCCATGTCGACGCTGTTCGGCCACGTCAAGGGCGCGTTCACGGGCGCGCAGAACGCGCGCGCAGGTTTGCTGCGCGCGGCGGACGGCGGCCTGCTGTTTCTCGACGAGATCGGCGAACTCGGACTCGACGAACAGGCGATGCTGCTCAAGGCGATCGAGGAAAAGCGCTTCCTGCCTGTCGGGGCCGACAAGGAAACCGGGAGCGACTTCCAGCTGATCGCCGGCACGCACCGCGACCTGCGACGCATGGTGGCCGCCGGCACGTTCCGCGAAGACCTCTACGCGCGGATCAACCTCTGGACCTATACGCTGCCAGGGCTTGCCGAACGGCGCGAGGACATCGAACCGAACCTGGACTTCGAACTGGACCGCTTCGGCCGCGATCAGGGGGAGCTGGTGCGCTTCAATGTCGAGGCGAAGCGCCGCTACCTGGCGTTCGCCACGTCGAGCCAGGCGGTCTGGGCCGGCAACTTCCGCGAGCTGTCCGCTTCGGTGACCCGCATGGCCACGCTGGCGGATGCCGGTCGCATCACCGAAGCGGTGGCGGGCGAGGAAGTGCAGCGGCTGCAGGGAACATGGACCACGGACGGGCAGCACGGGCTTGTCGGGACCGTGCTCGGTGTACAGGCCGATGAGCTGGACCTGTTCGACCGTGTGCAACTGGAGCGGGTGCTGGAGGTGTGCCAGTCGTCAGCGAGCTTGTCCGAGGCCGGGCGGACGCTGTTCGCCGTGTCGCGGCAAAGCAAGAAGCAGCCGAACGATGCCGACCGGCTCAGGAAGTATCTGGCGCGGTTCGGGTTGGATTGGGAACAGGTGCAGGGGGCTGCACGCCGGGCGCGGGAAGAGTAAACTGGCCCGTCCCCGCGTCAACCGCCATCCATGCTGCCATGACCACCTTGCCCATCACCTTCAACGACGTAGCCGCCGCCCACGACCGCATCCGCGACGCCGCGCACCGCACCCCGGTGCTGACTTCCTCGACCGCCGACGCCGCCACCGGGGCGCAACTCTTCTTCAAGTGCGAGAACTTCCAGCGCATCGGCGCCTTCAAGTTCCGCGGCGCCTACAACGCCATCGCCCAGTTCACACCGCAGCAGAAGGCGGGCGGTGTGCTGGCGTTCTCCTCGGGCAACCATGCGCAGGCGATTGCGCTGTCGGCGCGGCTGCTGGGCGTGCAGGCCGTGATCGTGATGCCGCAGGACGCCCCCGCGATCAAGATCGAGGCCACGCGCGGCTATGGTGCCGAGGTGGTACTGTTCGACCGCTACAAGGATGACCGCGAGGCGCTGGGGCGGAGCATTGCCGCAGAGCGCGGCATGACGCTGATCCCGCCGTACGACCATCCGCATGTGATGGCCGGGCAGGGCACGGCGGCCAAGGAATTGCTGGAGGAAACCGGTCCGCTCGACATGCTGGTGGTATGCCTGGGCGGCGGCGGGCTGCTGTCGGGCTGTGCGGTCGCGGCGAAGGCGATGGCGCCTGGCTGCGCGGTCTACGGCGTGGAGCCGGAGGCCGGTAACGACGGCCAGCAAAGCCTGCGCAGCGGCGAAATCGTGCGCATCGACACCCCGCGCACCATCGCCGATGGCGCGCAGACGCCGTTCCTGGGCAACCACACCTTTGCCGTGATCCGCGAACTGGTGACGGATATCGTCACCGTGTCGGATGCGGAGCTGGTCGAAACCATGAAGTTCTTTGCCGGCCGCATGAAGATCGTAGTCGAGCCTACCGGCTGCCTGGCCGCCGCCGCGGTGCTGCAGGGCAAGCTCGATGTGAAGGGCAAGCGCGTGGGCATCATCGTATCCGGGGGCAATGTCGACCTGGGCGCTTTTGCCAGCTTCTTGCTGGGATAAGGCCTCCTGCAGGGGAATCCTTGGCTGGCACTGGCCGTCTAACGTGCAGTCCGCGACGACAGAGCCAGGGGCGACCATGACGGCCAAGCACCACTACGACGTACTCGACACCGGCGCCGGCAAGCCGGTCAAGCTGTGGACCCGTGGCGTCCCGGTGGAGGACGCTGCCCGGGCACAACTGGTCAATACCGCGCAGATGCCGTTTATCTTCCGCCATCTCGCGGTGATGCCGGATGTACACCTGGGCAAGGGTTCGACCATCGGCTCGGTGATCCCCACCGTGGGCGCCGTGATCCCGGCCGCGGTAGGCGTGGATATCGGCTGCGGCATGATGGCCGTGAAGACCTCGCTGACCGCTTCCGACCTGCCCGACAACCTGGGCCAGCTACGCAGCGCGATCGAGCACGCCGTGCCCCACGGCCGCAGCGCGCAGGGCGGGCGGCGCGACCAGGGGGCCTGGGGCTCGGCCCCCGCACATGTCGATGCGGCATGGGCCGAGATGGCGCCGGGCTTTCGGCGCATCACCGACAAATATCCGCACCTGGCGCGCACCAACCACCGCAGCCACCTGGGTACGCTCGGCACCGGCAATCACTTCATCGAGGTGTGCCTGGATGAAGCAGGCAGCGTCTGGTTCATGCTGCACAGCGGCTCGCGCGGTGTCGGCAATGCCATCGGCACCACCTTCATCTCACTGGCGCAGCAGGACATGCGCCAGCACCTGGCCAACCTGCCGGACCGCGACCTGGCCTACCTGACCGAGGGCTCCGAGCATTACGAGGACTACGTCTATGCGGTGTCGTGGGCCCAGGCGTACGCGCGCCGCAACCGCGAGCTGATGATGGAGGCCGTGCTGGCCGCGGCGCAGCGCGTGCTGCGCAAGCCGTTCAAGGCTGAGTTGGAGGCAGTCAACTGCCATCACAACTACGTGCAGAAGGAACACCATTTCGGCAAGGACGTGCTGGTGACGCGCAAGGGCGCGGTCAGTGCGCGCAAGGGCGAACTCGGCATCATCCCCGGATCGATGGGCGCGCGCTCGTTTATCGTGCGCGGCAAGGGCAATCCGGAGTCGTTCTGCTCTTGCAGCCACGGCGCCGGCCGCACCATGAGCCGCAGCGAGGCCAAGCGCCGCTTTACCGTGGCCGACCAGGTGCATGCGACCGAGGGCGTCGAATGCCGCAAGGATGCCGCCGTGATCGACGAGATTCCGATGGCCTACAAGGACATCGACGCGGTGATGGCGGCGCAGTCAGACCTGGTGGAGATCGTGCATACCCTGCGGCAGGTGGTGTGCGTGAAGGGCTGAGTATTCCCGCTCAGGCGCGCTAGCGCCCGAACTGCCCCAGCACCGACCCGATCGCCTCCAGCCCCGCCTCGATCATATGCTGCATATAGGTGCCCATCTGCGGCATCACCAGCATCAGCACCAGCAGCCCGCCGGACAGCGTGACCGGGAAGCCCACCGCGAAGATCGACAACTGCGGCGAGGCGCGGTTCAGGATGCCCATGGCCAGGTTCAGCGTCAGCAGCGCGGCGATCATCGGCAGCGCCAGCAGCAGCCCGGAGGCGAACACCATGCCGCCGGCGCGGGCCACCGCCATGGCGCCGTCGGCGGACAGCGGCGTGCCACCGATGGGCAGGCCGTTGAAGCTGTCGACCAGCGTGCCGAGCATCAGCAGATGGCCATCGAGCGACAGGAACAGCAGCACCGCGATGATATTGAGAAAGCGCGACAGCACCATGGTCTGGCCGCCGGCGGCGCGGTCGAAGAACGAGGCGAACGAGAGGCCCATCTGCAGGCCGATGATTTCGCCGGCCTGCTGCACGGTGGCGAAGACCAGCCGCATGACAAAGCCGGTGGCCAGGCCGATACCGACCTCATTGAGGATGATCACCAGCCCGCCGTAGGAGTACATCGGCACCACCGGCACCTGCGCGATGGTGGGCGAAACCACCATCGCGATCATCGCCGACAGCGCGATCTTGACGCGGCGCGGGATGGTGGATTCACCGAACAGCGGCGCGGTGCCGATCAGCGCCAGGATGCGGAAGAAAGGCCACAGGAACGCCGCGAGCCAGCCGTATAGCTGGGCTGAGGTGACTTCGATCACGGCGGGCTGTGCGGGAGCGGGAAGGAGAGGGCAGCGCGGTACGACAAGCCGGCGTCAGTGCGCCAGCGCGGGAATGCTCTGAAACACCTCGCGCATATAGTCGACCATGGTGTTGATCATCCACGGACCGGCCAGCACCATGGTGGCGAACAGCGCGATCAGCTTGGGGATGAAGGTCAGCGTCATTTCGTTGATCTGGGTCGCGGCCTGGAACAGGCTCACCACCAGGCCGGCGGCCAGCGCCACCAGCAGCAGTGGGGCAGCCAGCAGCAGCGTCATCTTCATCGCCTGGGTGGCGATGGTCATTACGGTTTCCGGTGTCATGGCTCGGGTTATGGAGGGTGAGGCAGGCCGCCTCAGTTCATGAAGCTCTGCGCCAGCGATCCCAGCAGCAGCTGCCAGCCATCCACCAGCACGAACAGCATCAGCTTGAACGGCAGCGAGATGGTGGCCGGCGGCACCATCATCATGCCCATCGCCATCAGCACGCTGGCAACCACCAGGTCGATGATCAGGAACGGGATAAAGATGGTGAAGCCGATCTGGAACGCGGTCTTCAGTTCGCTGGTGACGAAAGCGGGCACCAGGATGCTGAGCGGCACTTCCTCCGGGCCCTGCATCTCGGGCGCCTTGGCCATCTGCGCGAACATCGCCAGGTCCTTCTCGCGGGTCTGGCGCAGCATGAAGGCCTTGAGCGGCTCGGCGGCCTTGGAGGCGGCGGCCTCCAGGCTGATCTTGTTCTCCGACAGCGGCTTGTAGGCGTCGTTGTAGACGCGGTCGAATACCGGCGACATCACGAAGAAGGTCAGGAACAGCGACAGCCCCACCAGCACCTGGTTGGGCGGCGAGGTGGCGGTGCCGAGCGCGTTGCGCAGCAGGCCCAGCACGATGATGATGCGGGTGAAGCCGGTCATCATCAGCATCGCCGCCGGCAGGAACGACAGCGAGGTCAGCAGCACCAGCGTCTGTATCGGCAGCGACCAGATCTGGCCGCCGCCGGGGGCCGGCTTGCTGACGACACCCGGAATCGCCTGGGCCCACGCGGGCACCGGCGACAAAGCCAGCACGGCGATGGCCAGCATCAGCGCCAGCAGGGAAAGCATCGGGAAGCTGCGCGCGGCCGTGGCGATGCGCGCGGGCCATCCATGGCACCGCAGCGCGGCATGCGGGGGAGTCATTGCTTGAATTGGTCCTGCATCGAACGCAGCAGCCTTTCTGCAAAGCTGCCGCCGGTCGGCGGTTGCGGCGCTACGGTGGTGCCCGCTGCGGTCATGGTGTTGGCAGAGATGCTGCCGGCCGGCATGCTGTGCAGCGGACGGACTTCGCCGGGGCTCACGCCCAGTACCAGCCAGGTGTCGCCCACCTCGACCAGCACCAGCCGCTGGCGCGCGCCGAGCATGGTGCTGCCGACCACCTTCATCACGCCGCCGGTGGCCTGGCGCACCAGCCCGGCACGCCGGGCCACCCACGCCATGCCGAGGATCAGCGCGATCACGGCAAAGAGGCCGAGCCCGGCCTGCGCCAGGCTGGCCGCGCCGCTGACAGCGGGGGCGTGCGCGCTTTCCGAGGCCGGAGCGGCCAGGGCGGCGGCAGGCATGGCCGCAACCACGGCCAGGCTCGCGCATGCCGCCCGCGACCGCTTGGCCGGGGCGGCGCCACGCACGGGACGCTTCAACATCGTCATTTGTTCAGCTTGCGGATGCGTTCGGACGGCGTGATGATGTCCGTCAGGCGGATGCCGAACTTGTCGTTCACCACCACCACCTCGCCTTGCGCGATCAGGTAGCCGTTGACCAGCACGTCCATCGGCTCGCCCGCCAGCCCGTCCAGTTCCACCACCGAGCCCTGCGCCAGTTGCAGCAGGTTCTTGATGGGCACCTTGGTGCGGCCCAGTTCCACCGTCAGTTGTACCGGGATATCGAGGATCATCTCGATATCGTTGTGGAAACCGCTCGGCGCTTCCCTGGCCAGCGGCTGGAAGACGGTGGCGGCGGCGGGGGTGGCCGCGGGTGCTGCCATCGGAGCGGCCGCGGGGACCTCGGCAGGTGTGGCGCTGGTCTGTTCCGCCAGTGCGCTGGCCCAGTCGTCCATCGGATCGACCGGCTTGTCCTGGATGCCCTCACTCATAATCGGTGTCCTTAATGTCCAGGTGGGAATCGCCGTCCTGGTGATTGATCATTCGTTCTACCCGCAGCGCGTACTGGCCATTCATGGTGCCGAAGCCGCACTGCATCACGGGCACGCCGTCCACCTTGCCGAAGACCTTCTCCGGCAGCTCGATCGGCAGCACGTCGCCGGCGCGCATCGCCAGCACTTCGGCCACGGTGCTCTGCAGGTGCGCGAACTCGGCCACCAGCTCCACTTCGGCCGCGCGCAGCTGCGTTGACAGCTGGTTGACCCAGCCCTTGTCGACTTCCTTCTCGTCCTGCAGCGGATTCATCAGCAGGTCCTTGAGCGGCTCGATCATCGCGTAGGGCAGGCACACATGGAGCTGCCCGCCGACGGCGCCCAGTTCGATATGGAAGGCGGTAGTCACCACGGCCTCGTTGTGCGTGGCGACGTTGGCAAACTTGGGATGCATCTCCGAGCGGATGTACTCGGTCTCGATCGGGTGTACTGTGCGCCAGGCGTTGCCGTAGCTGGTCAGCGTCAGCTCCAGCATGCGCTGGATGATGCGCTGCTCGGTCTGGGTGAAGTCGCGCCCTTCCACGCGGGTGTGGAAGCGGCCGTCGCCGCCGAACAGGTTGTCCACGACCAGGAACACCAGGTTCGGGTCATAGACGAAGAGCGCCGTGCCGCGCAGCGGCTTGAGGTGGACCAGGTTCAGGTTGGTCGGCATCGGCAGGTTGCGCGCGAAGTCGCCGAACTTCTCGATCCTGATGCTGCCCACGGTGATGTCCGCGCCGCGGCGGATGAAATTGAACAGCGCCGTGCGCATCGAGCGCGCAAAGCGCTCGTTGATGATTTCCAGCGTGTGCAGGCGGCCGCGGATGATGCGTTCCTGCGTCGCCAGGTTGTAAGGGCGCACCGCGCCCTCATCGAGCGCAGGCTCGCTGGCCTTGGGCGTATCGGCCTCGCCGGATACGCCCTTGAGCAGCTCGTCTACCTCGTCTTGCGAGAGGAACTTGTCGTAGGCCATCTAGTGTCCTGCCCCTTGTGCGGCGTTATGGATGAAACCGGTGCTGCCCTGGCTTGCGCTTACTGCACCACGAAAGAGGTGAACAACACATCCAGCACGCGCTGGGCCGGCAGGCCGTTGGCGAACGGCTTGCTGATGGTGTCGCGGATATCGGCGGCGAGCTTGCGTTTGCCTTCGACCGTGGCCAGTTCGGCCGGCTGCTTTGCCGACAGCAGCAGCAGGATGCGGCTGCGGGCCTCCGGCAGGTACTGGGCCAGGCGGGCCTGGGTCTCGGCATCGGCCACCTTCAGCGACAGGCCAGTGTGCAGGAAGCGGTCGCCGTCCTCGCTCTTGAGGTTGACGGTGAACGCATCGAGCGGCACGAAGATCGGCGGCGGGATAACCGGTGCGGCCGGTGCGGCGGCTGCGGCGGGCTGGCGATTGCTCAGCACGCTGCCAAGCACGAACCCTCCGGCGCCCAGTGCCACGACAAGCACGCCGCCGCCGATCAGCAGCAGCCGACCGCGCTTGCCTGAGTTGCTGCCAGTCGGGGAAGGGGAAGCCGTGTTCGCCATGAGAAGCCTGTATCGGAATGCCTGCCATTCTTCCGGAATCGCAGGCCAGCAAAGGGCCGAAAAAAAGGGGGAAACCCTTTCAGCTTGGCCGTTTGAGCGGAAAGGGGGCAGGCATGGCTACGCCAGCGGGCGCTTCGTGGTGCGCGCCTGCAGGCTGGTTAACGCTTGGCGCGGGGCGAACTTGAGTGCTGGCGTAGCTTTCCGGGCGATTCGGGGATCTTCGGGGCCTGATGTGGAGGCCCTGTGGGGTGCGCTCCGGGCGAGGTCCTTGCCGCGGGATCGTGTGCCCCTCCGGCATTCCCTACTACGCTACTCGGGTAGTCCTTTATGCAAGCCTGCATGACCTGTTCGATGCAAGTCTTTGATCTGTCGTGCTTTTCTGATTTTTACTCTTATATAAGATATAAGACATTTGACCTGAGGTCGGCTTCGGACTACAATCGCGACGTAACGAGATTTTCTAAACCTAATTACTCAGCAGGTTCCCATGCTTGAAAACTATCGCGCACATGTGGCCGAGCGCGCCGCGCTTGGTATCCCCCCTCTGCCCCTGACCGCCAAGCAGACGGCCGAGCTGATCGAACTGCTGAAGAACCCGCCTGCCGGTGAAGAGCAGAACCTGGTCGAACTGATCACCAACCGCGTCCCCGCCGGCGTGGACGACGCCGCCAAGGTCAAGGCCTCGTACCTGGCCGCCGTCGCCCTGGGCAAGGAAAAGTGCGCCCTGATCACCCGCGCCAAGGCGACCGAACTGCTCGGCACCATGCTGGGCGGCTACAACATCTCGCCGCTGATCGAGCTGCTGGACGACGCCGAAGTCGGCACCGTCGCCGCCGGGGCGCTGAAGAAGACCCTGCTGATGTTCGACGCCTTCCACGACGTGAAGGAAAAGGCCGACAAGGGCAACGCCAACGCCAAGGCCGTGCTGCAAAGCTGGGCCGACGCCGAGTGGTTCACCAGCCGTCCGGAAGTGCCGCAAAGCCTGACCATCACCGTGTTCAAGGTGCCGGGCGAAACCAACACCGACGACCTTTCGCCGGCCCCGGACGCCACCACCCGCCCGGACATCCCGATGCACGCGCTGGCCATGCTGAAGAACAAGCGCGACGGCGCTGCGTTCCAGCCGGAAGAAGACGGCAAGCGCGGCCCGGTCAAGTTCATCGAATCGCTGAAGGAAAAGGGCCACCTGGTGGCCTATGTGGGCGACGTGGTCGGTACCGGCTCGAGCCGCAAGTCCGCCACCAACTCGGTACTGTGGTTCACCGGCGAAGACATCCCGTTCATCCCGAACAAGCGCTTCGGCGGCGTGTGCCTGGGCAACAAGATCGCCCCGATCTTCTACAACACCATGGAAGACGCCGGTGCACTGCCGATCGAGCTGGACGTGTCCAAGATGGAAATGGGCGACGTGGTCGAGCTGCGCCCATACGAAGGCAAGGCCCTGAAGGACGGCGCAGTGATCGCCGAGTTCAAGGTCAAGTCGGACGTGCTGTTTGACGAAGTGCGTGCCGGCGGCCGCATTCCGTTGATCGTCGGTCGTGGCCTGACCGCCAAGGCGCGCGAAGCGCTGGGCCTGGCCCCGTCGACGCTGTTCCGCCTGCCGCTGAACCCGGCCGATACCGGCAAGGGCTTCACGCTGGCACAGAAGATGGTTGGCCGCGCCTGCGGCCTGGCCGACGGCAAGGGCATCCGCCCGGGCACCTACTGCGAACCGAAGATGACCTCGGTGGGCTCGCAGGACACCACCGGCCCGATGACGCGCGACGAGCTGAAGGACCTGGCTTGCCTGGGCTTTTCGGCCGACCTGGTGATGCAGTCGTTCTGCCACACCGCCGCGTATCCGAAGCCGGTCGACGTCAAGACCCACCACACGCTGCCTGAGTTCATCAGCACCCGCGGTGGCATCTCGCTGCGCCCGGGCGACGGCGTGATCCACTCGTGGCTGAACCGCATGCTGCTGCCCGACACCGTCGGCACCGGCGGCGACTCGCACACCCGCTTCCCGATCGGCATCAGCTTCCCGGCCGGTTCGGGCCTGGTGGCCTTTGCCGCTGCCACCGGCGTGATGCCGCTGGACATGCCGGAATCGGTGCTGGTCCGCTTCAAGGGCCAGATGCAGCCGGGCGTGACCCTGCGCGACCTGGTCAATGCGATCCCGCTGTACGCGATCAAGCAAGGCCTGCTGACCGTGGCCAAGCAAGGCAAGACGAACATCTTCTCGGGCCGCATCCTGGAAATCGAAGGCCTGCCCGACCTGAAGGTCGAGCAAGCGTTTGAACTGTCGGACGCTTCGGCAGAACGTTCGGCCGCCGGTTGCACGGTGCGCCTGAACAAGGACCCGATCATCGAATACATCAACAGCAACATCACGCTGCTGAAGTGGATGATCGCCCAGGGCTACCAGGACCCGCGCAGCCTGCAGCGCCGCATCAAGGGGATGGAAGCCTGGCTGGCCGATCCGAAGCTGCTGGAGCCGGACGCCGACGCCGAGTACGCCGCCGTGATCGAGATCGACCTGGCCGACGTGCACGAGCCGATCGTGGCCTGCCCGAACGACCCGGACGATGTCAAGACGCTGTCCGACGTGGCCGGCGCCAAGATCGACGAAGTGTTTATCGGTTCGTGCATGACCAACATCGGCCACTTCCGTGCAGCTTCCAAGCTGCTGGAAGGCAAGCGCGATATCCCGGTCAAGCTGTGGGTGGCTCCGCCGACCAAGATGGACCAGAAGCAACTGACCGAGGAAGGCCACTACGGCGTGTTCGGCACCGCCGGTGCCCGCACCGAAATGCCGGGCTGCTCGCTGTGCATGGGCAACCAGGCACAGGTGCGCGAAGGCGCCACGGTGATGTCGACCAGCACCCGTAACTTCCCGAACCGCCTGGGCAAGAACACCAACGTGTACCTGGGTTCTGCTGAACTGGCGGCGATCTGCTCGCGCCTGGGCCGCATCCCGAGCAAGGAAGAGTACATGGCCGACATGGGCGTGCTCAATGCCAACGGCGACAAGATCTACAAGTACATGAACTTCGACCAGATCGAGGACTTCAAGGAAGTGGCCGACGGCGTGACGGTGTAAGGACTGTCGCACTGCCGGGCCGGCGCCGCGATGCGGTGGCCGGCATTGAAGAAGGCCCCGCCTCTTTGCAGAGGCCGGGGCCTTTTTCATTGGGATGGCGCTAACGCTGGTCCCGTCCTGCCTTGACCGCGGGATCCTCACACCGGGCCTCGATCTGCGGCAGCGGCTTGCCGCGCTGCAGCTTCGCCATGGGCAGGGCATAGTGAAAGTGGCACTGGTCCGATGGGGCCTCGCCCCAACGCACCACCAGTTCGCCGCTGTCCGCTTTCAGTCCCTGGGCGACGATGCGGCCGCTTTGTCCGACGGTGCCGACCGTGTTGCCGTCGCTGTCCAGCACATTGCTGCCGAACGGCAGCCGCCTGCCGTCGCGCGTGAGCGCGCGCAGCACCGCGGCACGCCCGGCGCTGGTGGTGTCGAAGCGCGCCACCACGACCGCGCCGGCGGTCGGGACCACGGCCTGCGTAGTTGACTTGAATTCCACGTCAAGCGGCAGGCCGCGCGGATCGATCTCGATGTCATTGCGCGCAAACGGCCTCAGCCCTGACACCACCGCGTGCCCCCACGGGTCGACACGCGCGCCATTGTTATTGACCACGCGGGCGCCGGCGGCGCTGCCGGCTTCAATCACGGCCACGGTATCGCTGTACCGCGGGGTGAAGGCGACCCCGCCGGGATAGGCCACGATGCCGCCGGAGATACCGGCGCTTGCCTGGGTGTAGTTGCGACTGGTGCTGGCGCTGCCGGTCAGCGTGGCCACCGGCGACAGATAGCTGGCGGTGGCGCCAAGGCTGGCGGCCTCGCCCTGGCGGTCGTTGTTGTAACCGGCGTTCAGGCCGTAAGTAAAGGCGTTGTCCACGCCCAGAGAGCCCGTGACCGCCTGCTGCACGCTGGCGGCGCCGTGGAAGTCCGTCTGCGCGCTGGTCATCGAGTATGGCGCGTGCGCGGCCTTGCCCAGTGGAATACCGAGGTTGAGCATCACCCGGTTTTCCCAGCGTGCGCTGCTGATATTGAACTGGCGCGATGCGGATACGCCCAGGCTGATGCGCCCGATGCTGTTGTTGTAGCCGGCCACGAACTGCGTATCCGAGCCCTTGCGGTTCCAGTAGGTCTGGGTCGAGCCGGACAGGTAGAACGAACCCCAGCGCCCGGGCAGGGTCTGGTTGACCGTCAGCTGCAGCCTGCCGCGCTGCGTGGGGCCCATGGCAAAGCTGAACTGGCGCTGGTCGAGGTCGCGTAGCGCCATGGCATCGGCCAGGCCCAGGAAGCCGCTGGTCGAATAGCGGTACGCGGCGAGCGTCAGGTTGGTATTGGTCGGTGTGATCAGCTTGCTGTAGGTCAGGCGCAGGCTCTGGCCGCTGCGGTCAGGCATGTTGGCGAGCCGCGTGGTCGCGTGCGTGACGTCGGCGCCGATCGCGCCATAGCGGGTGTTCAGCGCGATCCCGGCGAGGGCCGAGCCATAGCCTTCGGCCAGCGCCACGCCGCCATAGCCGGTCAGCAGGTTGGACAAGCCGTGCTGGAGCGTGCCCTGGAACATCAGTGGATGGCTGTCCAGGCTGGGGTTGCGGTACTGGCCGGCCGTCACGCCGAAGCGCGTGACGCCGGGGCGCAGCGCATTGACCGCCGCAGCATAAGGCACGCGCGACACGCGCGTGCTGCCGTCGGCCTCCGTGATCACCACTTCCAGGTCGCCGCTGTAGCCGGTCGGGTAGAGGTCGTTGATCTCGAACGGGCCGGGCGCGACCGTGGTTTCGTACAGCACATTGCCGCCCTGGCGCACCTGCACGCGGGCATTGCTGCCGGCGACGCCGCGGATGGTGGGCGCATAGCCGCGCTGTGATTCGGGCATCATGCGGTCGTCGCTGGCCAGCTGCACGCCGCGAAAGCCCACGCTGTCAAACACCGAGCCATCGGTGAAGGCATCGCCCAGCACCAGCTGGCTGCGCAGCGCGGGCAGGCCGCGCTGCAGGTTGGTCTGCACGCTCTGGTAGCGGGTGCCGGCATTGCCGTCGTAGTTCAGGCTGCCCTGGTGCCGGAAGCGCCAGGCGCCCAGGTTCAGGCCGGCGCGCATGCCCAGGTAGCCTTTCGTGTAGGACGCGCCCTGCATCTCGCTGTGATAGGCGTTGCCGTCGTAGTTGAGCAGCAGCGCCGGCACGCCTTCGTCCCAGCGCGCGGGATCGACGGCACCGCGCGCGCTGCGTTTCATCATCAGCTGTGGAACGCTGACATCCAGCCGCTGTTCGCCACCGTCGAAGGTAGCGCTGGCGCCGGGGACCAGGCGCGCCAGGGACGGGCAGGCGTCGTCCGGCAGCGGGGCGGGCTGGGCTGTGGTGCTGGAGTCGGCAGTGGCATTGGTGGTGGGATTGGTGGTGGCGCCCGGTTCGGCCCCGGGGCCGAACCGGAGTGCCGCCACCTTGGCCAAATCCACACCGATGTGTTCGACCAGCGCCGCGTCGAAGCAGGGCCGCGTGGCGCCGCCTTCGAGCGGGGCGGCCTGCACCATGATGGTCAGCCGCTCCTGCCTCGCGCCGTTGACATACAGGTCGACCAGGTAACGTCCCGCCGGCACGCCATGGCCCTTGTTGTAGCGGCTGATATCGGCCCGGTTCGTGCCGAAGCGTTCCAGGAACGACTCGTTGAATTCCACCTCCGCGCCCTGCGCCGCGGCGCCAGGGACTGCATGGGCCTGGGCGGCCAGCAGCGACAGCGCAATGGCGCTCAGTGGGCGTAATCGCAAGCCGACGGGTCGGCACTCAGCTTCTCGGTTTGGCATGCCAGTGGGCGTTGTGCAGGCGCAAGGCTGCGCCCCGGGGCCGCCGGCTGGCGGTCCGTTCCAGGGTTGATGGGGATCGTTGTCAGGGCGCCTGCGTCTGCGTGCGGGCGCTCCGGATGGCTGCTGGCGGCCCCGGCAAGGGGGCCGCCGCGAGGCGGCACGGCGGCCGCGCCGGAATCAAGGCAGTGGAGCCGCCACGGCCACGGGGCTGCCCCCGGCCTCGCGCTGCCGCGTGGGCGTCGGCGAGGGTGCTGGCGAGGGTGCTGGCGCGGCCGGCGAGCTTGCGGCTTCCACGCTCACCTGTCCGTCCACGTCGCCGCCGTAGTCGCTGATGGCGTGGTAGCGCATGCGCGTGCCTGCCTGGATCTGCATGCCTGCCGGCAGCGGGAAGCGGCGCGCTTCACCCGGCGCCACCATGTCGGCGCTGATCTGTGCTGCTGGCGTGTTCCCGGTGGCCTTGCCGTCCAGCAGGTCCAGCACGGTGAACGAGACGTGGTAGGGCGTAGGGTTGTGCGCTTCGATGGCGGGCGCGCCGTCGGCGGTGGCCAGGCGCCAGCGGACTTGCGCGGGCGCGTCCGCCGGCGCGCCGGCCAGGCCACGCGGCCGGTAGAACAGCTTGATGCGGGACCGGAATGCAAGCTGCAGCTGGCTGTCGTTGCCGCCGGCGGACCGGGGCTTGGGCGGGACTTCCAGCACGTTCAGCCAGAACAGCGATTCCTTGTCCGCCGGCATCGGTGCGCCGGTATGGATGATGCGCAGCGTCTGCGACCGGCCGGCGTCGATCCTTGCGAGCGGCGGCACGATATCGAACGGCGTGCTGATGGTCGAGGGATCGTCATTCGGATTGCCGGTGTCGAGCCATACCTGCGTCAGCGCCGGGCTCTTGCCCTCGTTGGTCAGCTTGATCGTGACTTCGGTATCGTGCGCATCGTAGATGACACGCGTGCCGCCGATCACGACCGATGCGTGCACGGCGGCGCAAAGGGCCATGCCGATCGAGAACACGGCCGCAAGCATCGGCCGCATGGGGATGGAGGTCATGTCTCTGTGAGGCGAAGCGAGGGGAAAGCAAGGCGAACGGGACGGGCGTGGTGCCCGTCCCGGCATGGTGGCGTGCGGCCGGCTTATTGGTAGACGATGGTGTACATCACACTGGATTCGGCCGCGCCGGGCGTGGCAATACCGGTGGCCACGTATTCGGCGTAGTAGTTCAACGTGGCAATGCCGCCGACGAGCGGGACGGCGATCGAGTTCTGCGCGGCATCGGCAGCGCCCAGGTTGATCTTCGACGAATTGGCGGCGTTCAGCAGGCCGATTTGCACATTGGTAGCGCCGCCGGGAAGCACGTTCAGGCGGCCAGTCGCGGTGTCCACATTGGCGCCAGGTTCGAAGTACGCATGCACCGAGCCCGTGCTGGGCGTGCAGTTCAGGCCGATGGAGAAGGGGGTGCGGCCTGCGGTCCTGCCGGCGCTGTCCAGGGTGGACACCGACACCTCGGGCAGCGTGACGGTGAAGTCCGTGGAAGTCGTGCCGTTGCCGGAGATGACGCAGGTCTGCGGGGTAATCTTGCCGTTGAAGGTGATGTTACCGTTTGCAGCGCTGGCGAATTGCGGGACTGTAACGGTCAGCGCCGCGATGGCGGCGAAGAGCTTAGCGTTCATGGCTTGCGGATGAGATATCGATGGGGTTGGTTGATCCCAGACGCGGCGAATTGCCGGCCACTGCCTGGTTCCTTGGAAGGAGACGCGACTATATGAGCGGGCGGTCAACCGAAAAATCGTCGTTCGGCGAAATTGCGGACATTCGCGGAACTACGGCGTCACGCGGTCAGGCAATTCCGATTTGAAGGGCGGTGGGCATTCGCCGGACAGGCAGCGCTGCCGGTGCAAGCCATGCGCCGCGGGCCTTGTCGGCACAGTTCCGGCGCCCGGGCTATCATCCGGTTTTTTGCAAGCCGGTGTGCCGCGCCCCGCGGCGGCCATCGCGCAATGGACGCAACTGGAGGCCTTGTGTCAGATCTTTCCGCCTTTCCGATTACCCGCAAATGGCCGGCGCAGCATCCAGACCGGATCCAGCTTTATTCGCTGCCGACGCCCAACGGCGTCAAGGTGTCGACCATGCTGGAAGAAACCGGCCTGCCGTACGAGCCGCACCTGGTGCGCTTCGACACCAATGACCAGATGTCGCCGGAATTCCTGTCGCTGAACCCGAACAACAAGATCCCGGCCATCCTCGATCCCAACGGGCCGGGCGGCAAGCCGCTGGCGCTGTTCGAGTCGGGCGCGATCCTGCTGTACCTGGCCGACAAATCGGGCAAGCTGATCCCGGCCGACCCGGCGCGCCGCTACGAGACCATCCAGTGGGTGATGTTCCAGATGGGCGGCATCGGGCCGATGTTCGGGCAACTGGGCTTCTTCAACAAGTTCGCCGGCAAGGATTATGAGGACAAGCGCCCGCGCGACCGCTATGTGGCCGAGAGCCGCCGCCTGCTGAACGTGCTGAACCAGCGGCTGGAAGGCCGCGCGTGGATCATGGGCGACGAGTACACCATTGCCGATATCGCCACTTTCCCGTGGGTGCGCAACCTGGTCGGCTTCTATGAGGCGGGCGAGCTGGTAGGCATCCAGGACTTCCCGCACGTCACGCGCGTGCTGGAGGCCTTCGTCAAGCGACCAGCCGTGATCAAGGGGCTGGATACGCCGCACCGCGGCTGACGTCCTCCGCGGCGGGGCGGCGTTCGCGGCGCAGCTGTGCGTGTTTGTCCTACATGACGGCTGCGCGGGCGTCCTACAGAGGTCCGGCGGGCACGCATCCTATAGTCCAAGGGCGGGCGCGCCGGGCCCGCGTGGCACGGCGCGGCCGAGCCATGCCTGAGGAGCCCGGACCATGCCGATGCCCACCCCTTCCCGATCCGTCTCGCCTCTGTGGCGCGCCAGCTTGCTGACGGGCGCTGTTGTCGCCCTGGCCGCCTGCGGCGAATCGGCCAAGCTGCCGTCCGAAGCCGGCTTCGGCCCCACGCCGCAGCTGCCCCCGCCCAACAAGACCGCCATCCCCACCGTCAAGATCGCGCCGGCCATCGGCTGGGCCGAGGGCCAGCGCCCGGTGCCCGCCGACGGCATGTCGGTGACCGCCTTTGCCGACAAGCTCGACCATCCGCGCTGGGTCTACGTGCTGCCCAACGGCGACGTGCTGGTCGCGGAAAGCAATGCCCCGCCCAAGCCTGACGACGGCAAGGGTATCCGGGGCTGGATCATGAAGAAGGTGATGAAGCGCGCCGGGGCCGGCACGCCCAGCGCCAACCGGATCACGCTCTTGCGCGATACCAACGGCGACGGCGTGGCGGACCAGCGCTCGGTGTTCCTGAAGGACCTGAACTCGCCGTTCGGCATGGTGCTGGTCGGCAATGACTTCTATGTGGCCGCCACCGATGCCGTGCTGCGTTTCCCGTACCAGCCCGGCCAGAACCAGATCACCGCAGCGCCGCAAAAGGTGGTGGACCTGCCCGGCGGGCCGCTCAACCACCACTGGACCAAGAACATCATCGCCAGCCGCGACGGCAGCAAGCTGTACGTGACGGTGGGCTCCAACAGCAACGTGGCCGAGCACGGCATGGACAAGGAGGCCGGGCGCGCGGCCATCTGGGAAGTCGATCCGAAGACCGGCAAGCATCGCATCTACGCCAGCGGCCTGCGCAACCCCAACGGCATGGCGTGGGAGCCGGTCACCGGCATGCTCTGGACCGCCGTCAACGAACGCGACGAGATCGGCAGCGACCTGGTGCCGGACTACATCACCTCGGTGCGCGACGGCGGCTTCTATGGCTGGCCTTACAGCTACTACGGCCAGCACGTCGACGAGCGGGTCAAGCCGCCGGCGCCGGAGCTGGTGTCCCGTGCGATCGCGCCGGACTATGCGGTGGGCGCCCACACCGCGGCGCTGGGCCTGGTCGCCGCTGGCGGCAACAGCCTGCCGGCGCGTTTCCAGGAAGGCATGTTCGTGGGCCAGCACGGTTCGTGGAACCGCAGGCCGCTGGCCGGCTACAAGGTCATCTTCGTGCCGTTCAGCAGGGGCCGGCCCAACGGCGCGCCATTCGACGTGCTGACCGGCTTTCTCGACGAGGATGGCAAGGCCCGCGGGCGGCCGGTGGGCGTGGCGATCGACAAGCGCGGCGGGCTGCTGGTGGCCGATGACGTGGGCAATATCGTGTGGCGGGTGAGCGGGGCGAAATAGCAAGGCGAAGCCCGGCAACGAGTGGCGCCGTCAGCATGACCGCGTGTCCGGGCCGATCCGCGCCGCCCTCCCACCTGCGCGCGGGCACTATGAGCCTGCGGCGCTGACTATACTTTGGCTGACTGGGGTCGTGCGGCGCGGGGTCCTCGCGGCGGCACAGGTCCCGCGGGCACACCGGCAGCCTGGACACCCATGCCGAGGAGGGGGTCATGGATCACACCGAAGATTCGTTTCGCGCCTTTGAGCTGGCTGGCTGGGAGGATCCGGAAGTCGTCAGCCAGTACCAGGAACACCTGTCGCACGTGACCAAGCAATCGGTCGAGGCCTTGCTGGACGAGGCCCGCACTGCCAGCGGTCAGCGCGTGCTGGACGTGGCGAGCGGCTCCGGCCATATCGCCGCGGCGGCGGTGCGGCGCGGCGCCGATGCCGTCGGCATCGACTTCTCGCTGGCGCAGGTGGAGCTGGCGCGCAAGCTCTACCCCGCTGTCCGGTACGAGCAGGCCGACGCACAGGCGCTGCCGTTCGAGGACGCCAGCTTCGACGTGGTGGTCAACGGCTTCGGCATGTGCCATCTGTCCGATCCTGACGCCGCGCTGAGCGAGGCCTTCCGCGTGCTGCGCCCGCGCGGGCGCATCGCCTTCACGGTCTGGGACACGCCCGAGCGCGCGGTCGGCTTTGGCGCGGTCTATGCCGCGATCCGCGCCTATGGCTCGATGGAGGTCGATATCCCGGCCGGACCGAATTTCTTCCTGTTCAGCGATCCGGGGGAATGCCGCAGCGCGCTGCAGAAGGCGGGCTTTGTCTCGCCCACCTGCCGGCATGTGCACCAGGTGTGGCGCTTCTCCACGCCCGACCAGTTGTTCGACGCGCTGGCGCAAGGCACCGTGCGCGCCGCGGCCACGCTGCGCGCGCAGACGCCCAAGGCCCGCGACGAGATCCGCGCCGTGCTGCGCGGTACGGTGGCGGCCTATATGCGCGGTAGCGGCTTCGAGGTACCGATGCCGGCGGTGCTGGCCGCCGCGGTGAAGCCCTGAGCGCCCCAGCGCTCAGTCCCCGGTTGCGGCGCGCCGCCGCGCCATGAAGTCGCGCGGGGTCTGCCCGAGCGTGCGCCGGAACATGGTCGAGAACGCTCCGGCGTGCGCGTAGCCGGTCTCGGCCGCATGCGCCAGCGGCTTGCCGCGGCACATCAGGTCGACGCGTGCGCTAGCCGCAGTTGCTGACGCCAGTGGCCGAAGCTCGTCTTCAGCTCGCTCTCGAACAGGCGCGCCAGCGTGGGTTGGCTGGCACCGGTGTGCGCGCTCGGACAGCGTCAGTGTTGAGTCCGGATCTTCCCTCAGGGCGTGACACAAAGCCTGCAGCCGCCGGTCAGGCAGCGCCAGGCCGAGCGACAGCGTGCGCGCGGCAGCCAGCTCCTCCACCAGCCGGCTGGCGCATAGCTGCCGGCTGCACTCGCCCGCCCAGCGTGCCGTCGTGGGCCAGCGCCTCCATCAACTCGCGCAGCAGCGGCGAGCTGACTGTTGGGCGCGGCCCGACATTCCCCCGCCAGCGTCGGCCCGGCCCCACCACCCAACCTCCGGAAAGTGCCGCAATCCGCGCCCCATCAGGTCCTGTGGCGATGGCACGGTCATTGCGCAATGGACAGCGAGCGGCGCCGCAGCTCGTTGTTCCACCCGCCAGCGATGGCTCCCCGGAGAACCCCGATGAATACACAATCCCAATGCCAGGGCGGGCAGGCCGCGCCGCGCCCGCACGCCGTCCTCCGCCATATGCGCCGCGCCATGGTCCTGCTGCGTGTGCTTGGCTTATGCGTCAACAGCGTGGCCTGCGCGCAGGCCGAGGCGCCGCAGGCGGCTGCGCCTGCCTTGCAGGCCGTGACGCCTGAACAGAAGTTTGCTCCCGGATACCTGGAGGCTGTTGCCACCGGCTATGACAATGGGGTGGCCTTGCAAGAGCCGGAAGGCATCGCGCCGCTGAGGCTGCCGCGCGAGGCGCGTAGCATGCCGGCGGCGCCCATGGCAGGCGCCGTGCCGGTTGCCATGCCAGCGGCGGTGCGGCCGGTGGGACAGGAGCAGCCGGCGCGTTGAAACTATGCAGTTCAACCCGCTGGCGGCTGTGTCCAGTCTTCGATGCGCAGGCCCGGATACGCCGCAAAGTCACGCACGTTGCGCGTGACCACCGTCAGGTCTTCTGCAAGAGCGTGGGCGGCGATCAGCCTGTCCATAGTGTCGGCCTTACGCTGGCGCGTGGCCGCGCGTAGCGGGCCATAAGCGCGCGCGGCTGCCGCGGTCAGCGGCAGCACCGGCACCCGTGCGATCAAACCGTGCAAGGCGCGCCGCGCAGCTTCGGGATCGCCCGAGACGGTGACGCCGTATTCCAATTCGGCCAGCGTGATCGCCGACAGCACAATGTCCCCCTCAAAGCATTGGGCAAAGTGCTCCGATACTTGCGGCGGGTGGTTCTTCATCAGGTAGATGCACATATTCGTGTCGAACATATACCTGGCCATCAGAAGCCCTCCCGCTCTGCCTGCGTCTGGTCGTCACGGCCATGCGCCATGAAGTCGTCCGGGAAAGCCGCGAAGGCGTCGAGCAGCCCCGTCAAGCGCCGGCGCGCCGGTCGAATTCGCAGTTCGTCACCGATACGTTCGATTTCCAGTGGCATGTCGGTGTCGGGGTAGGCGAGCTCGGCGGGAATGCGAACCGCCTGAGAGTTGCCATTGCGGAAGAGCCGGGTGAAAGGCATTATGGTTTCCATGTACATCCTGTAGGTACGAGCATAGCACCATTCCATCGCAAGTACATCCGTGTGTGTACAGCCGTTTCACGATTTTTGGTGCCTACAATTCGTCACACCGGCCAATCTTCGCAGTACCCATGGACATAGAACTCGCCCGCACTTTCCTGCAGGTCGTGCGCAGCGGCAGCCTGCTCGCGGCGGCTGATAAGCTGCATGTCACCCAGACCGCAGTAACCGCCCGCCTCAAGAGCCTGGAGTCGCAGCTCAACTGCCGTCTGTTTGACCGCAACAAGGCCGGAGCACGCCTGACGCCCGACGGGCAGCGCTTCCTTGGCTACGCCAGCCAGCTGGTGCAGACCTGGGAAGCGGCCTGCCGCGAACTGCCGCTGCCAGCCGGGCTGGCCAGCCTGTTCCGCTTCGGCGCCGAGATCAGCCTGGGCAATCCGCTGGTGCTGCTGTGGACCACGCGCCTGCGCCAGCAGATGCCGGCGCAGGCGGTGCGTGCGGAAGTGGGGGAAGGGGAGGCGCTGCAGCGCAAGCTTCAGTCAGGCACGCTGGACGCCGCGCTGGTCTACCAGCCGGAGTACGCACCCGGCATGCACGTCGAGGCGCTGATGGAAGAGAAGCTGATCCTGATCCGCTCGACGCAGCGCGACGGCGGCTATGTCTATGTCGACTGGGGACCGGAGTTCCGCCGCCAGCATGACAGCGTGCTGCCGGAGCATGCGCGCGCGTCGCTGTACTTCAACCTGGGACCGCTGGCGCTGCAGTACATCCTGCAGTTCGGCGGCAGCGGATATTTCCGGACGCGCGTGGTGCAGAGCTACCTGGACAGCGGGGTGCTGGCGCGCGTGGAGGATGCGTCCGAATTTTCCTATCCGGTATTTCTCGTCTGCGCCACGACCCCCACGGGCCCGGCGCAGGATGCTGTACGCATCCTGCACGACATCGTGCGCGAAGAATCCGACTGGTCTCAGCGCTGGGATTTCCCGCAGTAGCTTTCGAAGTATGAGGGCCGCCGGCCTCAGGCCCGCACTGGCACCAGTTGCCCCCTGGGCCCGGGCACGGCCACCAGGCGCCATTGCCGCACGCGCCGGCCCCGGCCACCGCGGCGCGGCGGGCGCGGCTCGAGCCCGGCAAAGCGGCCATGCTTTTGCGCACGCTCGAAGACCGGTTCCGGCACCAGCGTCCCGATCAACCATGTGACGGTTCCTCCGAGCGCGATCAGTGCCAGCGCCAGTGCAATCCAGAGAATGACTTCCATTGCCCGCTCCCTCGTCGAATCGTGTGTCTGTGGATTCAGTATGTGCACGAAGCATGCCCGGCGGTAAATGAAAGTTATCGCTAATTAATATCAATATGATTGCACTGAACGGGCTTTCCCGGCAGCTCCGTCCATTTTGGGTGTGATGGAAAAATCATCCTTTCCGACGAATCTGATGGACGCGGCCCGGCGGACACTCATCCGACCCGAACACCAGACCAAGGAGACCCGCCATGCAACGCCTGATCTTCGAAGCCGAACACGACGCCTTCCGCGAATCCGCCCGCCGCTTCTACCAGCGCGAGGTGGCCCCGCACGGCGAACGCTGGCGCGAGCAGGGCTGCGTGGACCGCGAGGTGTTCCGCAAGGCGGGCGAGCAAGGGTACCTGCTGATGTGGGCCGACGAGAAATACGGCGGCGCCGGCGTCGAGGACTTCCGCTACGAGCAGATCCTGATCGAGGAGAACGCGCGCCATGGCGATTCGGGCTTCTTCAGCACGCTGCACTCGCGGCTGGTGGCGCCGTATGTCGGGCGCATCGGCAACGAGGAGCAGCGTCTGCGTTTCCTGCCGGCGGCCGCGCGCGGCGAGGCGATCTTTGCCATCGCCATGACCGAGCCGCAGACCGGTTCGGACCTGGCCGGGATCCGCACGCGCGCGGACGATAAAGGCGACCACTGGGTGCTCAACGGCGCCAAGACCTATATCTCAAACGGCCAGCTGGCCGACTACGTGGTGGTGGTCGCCCGCACCGATCCCGAGCGCAGCCACGGCCTGGGCCTTTTAATCGTCGAGCGCGGCATGCCCGGCTTCGAGCGCGGGCGCAAGCTGCGCAAGATGGGCCTGCATTCGCAGGACACTTCGGAGCTGTTCTTCGACAACGTCAAGGTGCCCAGGGCCAACGTGCTGGGTGAGCCGGGCCAGGGCTTCCGCTACCTGACGCGCCACCTGGCCGAGGAGCGGCTGATCGGCGCCTGCGGCTACATGGCATCGGCGCAGGTGGCGTTCGATATCACGCTGGACTACGTGAAGGAACGCAAGGCCTTCGGCCGTGCCATCGGCACCTTCCAGAACTCGCGCTTCAAGCTGGCGGACCTGCGCGCGCAGCTCGATGCGTTGCAGACCTTTGTCGACCAGTGCGTGCTGCAGCACAACGCCGGCACGCTGACGGTGGAGACCGCGGCCTCGGCCAAGCTGCTGACTTCTGAGCTGCAGGGGCGGGTGGTGGACGAGGGTGTGCAGCTGCACGGGGGCGCCGGCTATATGGAGGAGTACCGCATCTGCCGCATGTACACCGATGCCCGGATCTCGCGAATCTACGCCGGCAGCAGCGAGATCATGAAGGAGATCATCGGCCGCAGCCTCGGGCTGGACGACCGCACCAAAGCGTAAGGCAGGGTAGGCGCCTAGGAGGTTTCCGAAGGCTACGTAGGGAATCCCCTTCGCCGCAGGTAGTCGTTTTCCGGAACTTTGCGATTACATGGGGTTTTCACGTATTTAAAGGCTTTTGTCAGCTATATGAAAGCCGTTTGTAATGCGATTCGGTTTGAATGCGGCCGGGAGATCGTGTCCGGATGGCATTTCATGCATCGGGACAGCAGGCGAGGGCGCACCAAGACAGCTCCGCTTTGCGACCGCAGTGGCGGGTGCACGGACGGATGAATTTCATCGGTCCGGTGCACCGTTCGGCGGGCACGGTCGTTTACCGCAGACCGTACTCGAACCGAGCCTGACTGACCGTGCCTTTTGTCTTCACCCGTGCCGCCGTGGGGGCCCTGCTTGTGACCGGGGTCCTGACCAGCCCCGCGGCCGGCGCCGCCGAGCCGCCGCCTGCCACCGCTTCCGGTGCTTCTGCGGCCTCCGCTGCTCCCGCTGCTCCCGTCGTTTATGTGGATTCCGCCGATGCCGCCGGGCCCTGCGTGCCCCCGCCGGCCGGCGCCGCGCTGACGCTGGCACAGGCGCGCCTGGACGCGCTGCGCTGCAACCGCGACATCATCGCCGCGCGCCGCGGCGTCGAAGCCAGCCAGGCGGATGTGCAGATCGCCTCGCAACGGCCCAACCCGGTGCTCAGCCTGGGCGTGGAGAACATCAACCCGCATGCCGGCGTCGGCTCGGGCAACCTGCGCAGCAAGACGGTCGATTCCAAGCTGCGTGTCGACCAGGTGATCGAGACCGCCAACAAGGGCGGCCTGCGCGTGGATACCGCACGCAAGGCCAGCGCCGCGGCCGGCGAGGTAGTGCAGGCCGTGGTGGCACAGCAGACCGGCGCAGTGGAGCAGGCCTTCTTTGAGGCCCTGGTCAGCCAGGAGCGCGTGGCCGTGCTCAGGGAAACGCTGGGGCTCTACGAGCGCACGCGCCAGGCCAGTGAGTCGCGGCTCAAGGCGGGCGACGTGGCGCGCGCCGACGTGACCAAGCTGCAGCTCGACGGGCTGCGTGCGCAGAACGACATGCGCCAGGCCATGACCGACCACTACCGCGACAAGGCGCAACTGGCGCAGGCGATGGGCGTGCCCGGCACGCTGGCGGATAACCGCCTCGTGCCCGACTGGCCGCCGCTGGACACGCCGGTGCCCCAGGCCGATCCCGATACGCTGCAGCGCCGCCCCGACGTGACCGCCGCCGAGGCGCGCCTGGCTGCCGCCGCCTCCGCGCGTGACCTGGCTCGCGCCGGACGCGTGCCCGACGTGACGGTGGGCGCACAGGCCGAGCACTATCCTGTCTCCGCCACCAATACTTACGGCACCGGCAACAGCTTCGGCGTGTTCCTGTCGATCCCGCTGCCGGTGCGCCACAGCAACGGCGGCGAGGCCCGCCGCGCCGAGGTCGACTACTACGCCGCGCTCGACGACCGCAACCGCGTGCTGCTCGAAGCCGGCAACGAAATCGACCGGCTGCGCAGCCAGCTCGAGACCGCGCGCCAGTCGCTGCGGCAGATGCGCGAGGACGTGCTGCCCGCCGCCGAGAGCGTAGCCGGCAGCGCCGAGTTCGCTTACAGCAAGGGCGCCACCGGCGTGCTCGACCTGCTCGATGCACGCCGCGCGCTGCGTCAGACCCGGCTCGACGCCGTCGAAGCGCAGGGCGATTACGCCAAGGCGCTGTCGGCCTACCGCGCCGCGCTGCAGACCTCTACCACTGCCGGCGCCGCGACGACCTCGCAGGCACGTCCCTGAACCGCTCCAGAAACCGCAGTTGCCGCGCTTCCTTCATGTCTCTCCTGTCTAGCATGTCCTGCTGCCCACGCTTCTTCGGCTTCCTCGCCGGCTTGTCCGCCCGCCGTTCCGCCCTCTGTGCCGTGTCCCTGTGCGCACTGGCCCTGGCCGCCTGCGGCAAGTCCGAAGCGCCCAAGCCCGATGACGAGCCCAAGATCACCGGCAACACCATCCAGTTCCCTGCCACCGTGAAGACGCTGCCCGGCATCGCCGGCGAAGTGGCCAAGACCGGCGGCGAGCGTATGCTGAACCTGCCGGGCCGGCTGGTCTGGAACGAGGACAAGACCGTGCGCGTGTCCACGCCCTTTGCCGGACGCGTGACCGAGATCCTGGTGCAGCCAGGCGCGACGGTGAAGGCCGGCCAGCCATTGGCCAGCCTGACCTCGCCCGACTTCGGCGTGGCCCAGGCCGATGCGCGCAAGGCCACCGCCGACAGCGCGGTGGCAGCCAAGGCGCTGGCGCGCCAGCGCGAGCTCTATGGCGCCGGCATCATCGCGCAGAAGGAACTGGAGCAGGCCCAGGCCGACGCCGCGCGCGCCGCGGCCGACCTGCAGCGCACCCAGGCGGCGCTGCGCCAGTACGGCGCTGGAGCGGGAAGCGACGGCGTCAACCAGCGCTTCGCGCTGCGCAGCCCCATCGACGGCCTGGTGGTGGAGCGCAATATCAATCCCGGCATGGAACTGCGCCCCGACCAGCAGCCCGCCGCGCCGCTGTTCCTGGTGACCGATCCCACCACGCTATGGGCCCAGGTCGATGCCAGCGAAGCCGACCTGAGCCTGTTCAAGCCCGGCGTCAGCGTGCAGCTCAGCACCGCCGCCTATCCCGGCGAAACCTTTGCCGGCACCGTGGTCAAGATCGCCGACTATGTCGACCCGACCGCGCGCAGCATCAAGGTGCGCCTGGCAGTGCCCAATCCCGACCGCCGCCTCAAGGCCGAGATGTTCGTCACCGCGAAGCTGCCGGCGGCGTCGTTCAAGGGCATCTCGGTGCCGTCCAAGGCCGTGTTCCTGGCCGACAACCGCAACTACGTGTTCGTGCGCACCGCCGCCAACAGCTTCGAGCGCCGCCAGGTGAGCGTGGGCGTGACCATGCCCGGCACCAGCGAGATCCTGGAAGGCGTGAAGGACGGCGAGACCGTGGTCACCGAAGGCAATCTCTACCTGCAGGACATCCTGCGCGATGCCACCGCCGTCAACGCGGCGCGCGCGGCCGAGAAGAAGTGAGGACGGCCGCCACATGATCTCGCGCATCGTCAGCTTTGCCCTGCACCAGAAGCTCTTTGTCTGGCTGGGGTTGCTTATCTTCGTCGGCGGCGGCCTGGCCGCCTTCAAGAACCTGCCCATCGAGGCCTTCCCCGACGTCTCCGACATCCAGGTCAACGTCATCACGCTGTACCCGGGCCGCGCCGCCGAAGAGGTGGAGCGCCAGGTAACCATCCCGATTGAAACCGCGCTGGCAGGCACGCCCAACGCCGTGCGCGTGTTCTCGCATACGCAGTTCGGCCTGTCGTTCATGATGGTGACCTTCAACGACAAGGCCACCGACGTGACCGCGCGCCAGCAGATCCTGGAGCGCCTGCGCAGCGTGGACCTGCCTGAGGGCGTGCATCCCGACCTGGCGCCGCTGTCCACCGCGATCGGCGAGATCTTCCGCTTCCGGCTGACCGGCAAGGGTTATACGCCGCAGGAACTGCGCACGCTGCAGGACTGGGTGGTCGAGAAGAACCTGCGCCAGGTGCCTGGCATTGCCGACCTGGTCACCATCGGCGGCACCATCAAGCAGTACGAGGTCAATCCCAACCTGGCGCGCATGCGCGACGCCAAGATCTCGCTGTCGCAGCTCTTTACCGCGCTGCAGCGCGCCAACGCCAACGCCGGCGGCGGCGCCGTGACGCACGGGCGCCAGCAGTTCCTGCTGCGCTCGCTGGGCAGCTTCCGCACCTCGGCCGATATCGCCAACGTGGTAGTGGCGGAGAACAACGGCACCCCGATCCTGGTCAAGGACATCGCCGACGTCCGGATCGGCAGCGCGCCGCCGCAGGGCATGATGGGGCAGGACGACGAGGACAACATCGTCTCGGGCATCGTGGTGATGCGCAAGGGCGAGAACCCGTCGCTGGTGCTGGAAGCGCTTAAGAAGAAGATCGAGCTGCTGGACGACCAGATCCTGCCCAAGGGCGTGAAGATCGTGCCGTACTACGACCGCTCCACGCTGATCGACAAGACCCTGCACACGGTGTTCGGCAACCTGGTCGAGGGCGCGCTGCTGGTGATGGCGGTGCTGTACCTGTTCCTGGCCAACGTGCGTGCCGCGGCGATCGTGGCGCTGGTGATCCCGCTGGCGCTGCTGTCGACCTTCATCGGCCTGACCTGGGTCGGCATCCCCGCCAACCTGCTGTCTCTTGGCGCGATGGACTTCGGTATCATCGTCGACGGCGCGGTGATCGTGGTCGAGAACATCTTCAAGCGGCTGGGCGAGCTCAAGGAACAGCAGATCCAGGACAGCCGGGCGCGGCTGCATGCGATCCTGCTGGCCACCACCGAAGTGGGCCGGCCGACCGTGTTCTCGATGGTCATTATCATCGCTGCGCACGTCCCGATCTTCACGCTGCAGCGGCACGAAGGGAAGATCTTCGCGCCGATGGCCTATACCGTGACGGGCGCGCTGATCGGCTCGCTGATCATCTCGCTGACGGTGGTGCCGCTGCTGTGCCACCTGCTGCTGAAGAAGAACATCGCGCATGACGACAACTTCGTGGTGCGCTACTGCAAGAAGGTGTACGAGCCGATGCTGGCGTGGGCGCTCGACCACAAGAAGCTGGTGATCGGCGTGGCGGTGGGTTTGCTGGTGGCGACCGTGGGCGTGGGCAAGTTCCTCGGCAGTGAATTCCTGCCGGAGCTGGACGAAGGCTCGATGTGGGTCAGCTTCGACCTGCCGGCCTCGGTCTCGATCGACGAGGCGCGCGAGCAGGCGCGGCTGTTGCGCGGCGTGATCCGCAAGACGCCGGAGGTCAACACCACCATCTCCAAGGTGGGCCGTCCCGACGACGGCACCGATCCCAAGCTGATCAACACGGTCGAAATCCTGGTCGACCTCAAGCCCGAGAAGCAATGGCGCGACGGCTACGACAAGCGCCGCATCATCGGCGATATCGACCGCAACCTGCGCCAGCTCCCCGGCATCGAACCCAACTTCTCGCAGCCGGTGCGCGACAACATCCTGGAGAGCATCTCGCAGATCAAGGGCCAGATCGTGATCAAGGTCCAGAGCGACAGCCTCGAGCAGAACAAGCGGGTGGCCGACCAGATCCTGGCCAACGTGCAGTCGGTCAAGGGCGTAATGCGCGCCTTTATCGACCGCGACGGCGAATTGCCGCAGTACGTGCTTGAGTTCGACCGCGCCCAGGCCGCGCGCTACGGCATCAACGTGGCCGACGTGCAGGACCTGATGGAAACGGCGCTGGCCGGCAGGGCCGCCACCGAGCTGTGGGAAGGGGAGAAGCACTTCAGCGTGGCGGTGCGCCTGAAGCCGTCCGAGCGCGCGCTGCCCAACCTGCCCAACATCTTCATGCAGACGGCTGACGGGGCGCAGGTGCCGCTGTCGCAACTGGTGAGCTTCCGCGCCGCTTCCGGCGCGATGAACATCAGCCGCGAGAACGGCCAGCGCACCACCTCGATCGGCATCTTCATCCGCGACCGCGACATGGGCAGCGTGGTCAAGGACATGCAGGCGCTGGTGGCCAAGAACGTCAAGGCCGACGACGTCAAGATCAGCTGGTCGGGCGAGTTCGAGAACCAGGAGCGCGCCATGGCGCGGCTGGCAATCGTGGTGCCGCTGTCGGTGCTGGTGATCTTCCTGCTGCTGTTCAACGCGTTCAAGTCGTTCAAGAGCGCCACGCTGATCATCTCGAACATCCCGTTCGCGCTGATCGGCGGCGTGTTCGCGCTGTTCCTGACCGGCATCCCGTTGTCGGTATCGGCGGCGATCGGCTTTATCGCGCTGTTCGGCCAGGCGGTGCTCAACGGCGTGGTGATGGTGACCTACTTCAACCAGCTGCGCGACGAAGGCATGCCGGTGCGCCAGACGGTGCTGACCGGCTCGATGGACCGGCTGCGCACGGTGCTGATGACCGCGCTGCTGGCCATGCTGGGCCTGTTCCCGATGGCGATCTCGCGCGCCATCGGCTCGGAGACGCAGCGCCCGCTGGCTATTGTCATCATCGGCGGCCTGATCACCGCCACGGTGCTGACGCTGATCGTGCTGCCGACGCTGTATGAATGGATGGTGGGGCGCAACTGGCCGGACGAGGAGGGCGAGGTGCCTGACGAGAACGTGTTGACGCCGTCGATTTCAGCTTGATGACAGGCGGGGGCCATGCCCCGCTTCACCTGCCGAAGCACTTGCATCGGCGAACCGCCTCCATCCCCGGGCAAAGCGCTGTGGCGGCATCTGTCTGGAATCGCAGACATGGGCCGCTGAAAGCCCCCTGCGTCGCCCTCCGCAACCAGGTGCATGCGCCCCTGTGTGCCCCCCGAACCGTTATGTCGGAATAGTCTGACGCGCCTTTCGGAGCCCCTCGCCTGCTTCCCATACTCCCCGGGACCTACTCTGTACTTACGGCGTGGCCAGCAGCAGCATAGCCGCCGGCCTCTCATGCGTACCTTACGCATCCACCCGGAAAGGAGCTCGACATGATGAAGAAATGGCTGACCGCAGCAGTGTGTTCGATGATGATGGCCGCCCCGGCGGGCTTTGCCCTGGCGCAAACGACGACTGCTGGATCCAAAGCGGACTATGACGCCGCGGTGAAGCAGGCGGACGCGGACTACAAGGCTGCCTCCGCCAAGTGTGACGCGATGAAGGCCAACGCCAAGGACGTGTGCAAGGCCGAAGCCAAGCGCGACCGCGACGTGGCCAAGGCCCAGGCGGAAGCACGCCGCGACGGCACGCAAAAGTCGATGGCAAAGGCCGAGAAGACCAAGGCCGACCGCGACTATGACGTTGCCAAGGAAATGTGCGACGACAAGAAGGGCAATGAAAAGGACGTCTGCAAGAAGGACGCCAAGGCTGCCCATGAACAGGCACTGACTGCAGCCAAGGTCGACAAGGCCGCGGCGACCGGCTCGCGCGCGGACGTGGCCGAAGCTCGCGCCGACGCCAAGAAGGACGCCACCGACGCCGCTTACAAGGCCGACAAGGAGCGTTGCGACGCGATGTCGGGCGATGCCAAGGACAAGTGCCAGGCTGACGTAAAGGCCAAGTACGCCAAGTAACGCAGCGCACGCCGTCCCGCCAGCCGCTGGCGGACCATTTACCGACTCACTAGCAACCCGGGCCGCCCTTGTGGCGGCCCGCGCCGCCACCGCATGAAGGAGCAGATCATGAACTGGGACCAGATCGAAGGCAAGTGGGAACAGGCCAAGGGCAAGGTCAAGGAAAAGTGGGGCAAGCTTACCGACGACGATATCACGCAGATCAACGGCAAGCGCGACCAGCTCGCCGGCCGCATCCAGGAGCGCTATGGCTACACCAAGGAACGGGCCGAGGAAGAAATGAAGGAATGGGAGCGCGACGTCCGCTGGTAAGCGGCGCGTGAGAGCAGCAAGACGGCGGGGCGCCAACGGGCGCCCCGCCGTTTTTTTTATGCGCGCGCGAATGTAATGGTCCCGATACTCCCGGAACGAGGGGCGTTGCGGTGGTTTAAGCGCGCGTTAGCTCAGAATGCAACCGAATGATGCACACGCCGCTCGCCGAAGGCATACCATGGCGCGTCGCGGTCAAAAGCAGGCTTGCGCGCACCGGCGCGTACTCGCTCTTTGCGCCGCGAAGCTGTCAGGCGTCCCGCCGGCAACAGGCTGCATCGCGATCGCCTGCAGCGCAGGGGGGCACGCCGCCATCCGCCTGGCTTGCCTGGGCTGCCTTGCCTGCCTTGTCTTTGTGTACTGCGCATGTACGCTGCCTTGCCCGCCTTCGTCTCGTCGACCTTCCTCGGTTACGGCCTCTATGTGCTGGTGACCAAGGGGGTGACGCGCATCTCGGCCTCTTTCTTCCTGCTGTGCGTTACCACCTTCGCGTGGCAGGGCACGTGGGTGTTCCTGTTCCAGGCCGCGCATCCCGACGTCGCGCTGCTGCTGGCCCGGCTGGGCTACTTGTTCATCCTGTTCCTGCCCACCACGTTCTACCACTTCATCGCCGAGGTCACCGAACGCCGCCAGGAGCGGCCGCTGCTGCTGGCCTCCTACGGCATGAGCCTGGTGCTGGCGATGCTGCTGTTGAGCACGGGACAGGTGGTGTCGGGCTACTACACCTATTTCTTCGGCGAATATCCCAAGGCCGGCCCGCTGCATCCGCTGCACCTGGTGCAGACCGTGCTGGTGGCGCTGCGCAGCGCATGGATCCTGGTCGAGGCACGGCGCAATGCCGCGGCCGAACGCCGCAAGCGCTTCAACCTGTGCCTGGTGGCGGTGGCGCTCTATTCGCTGGCGGCGGTCGACTACGCGGTCAACTACGGCATCGCCTTCTACCCGCCGGGCGTGGTCTTCGTGGCGGCAAGCCTGGGCATGCTGGCGGTCAGCGTGGTGCGCTACGACCTGATGCACCCCTACTCGCTGGCGGCCACGGTCGCACATGAGGTACGCACGCCGCTGGCCACGATCCGCATGCAGGCGCAGGAGCTGGCGCGCGCCTGGCCGCAGGTGCTGCAGGGCTACCGGCTGGCGGTGGAGCACGGGCTGTGTGAAGACCGCCTGCGGCCCGGCCAGCTTGAGCGGGTGTCCAGCCTGGTCGGCGCCATCACGCGCGAGGTCGACGGCACCAGCACCGTGATCGACATGGCGCTGGCCTCGGTCACGCTGGAGCGGCTGGACCGCAGCACCTTTGCGCCGCACGGCATCGCCGATTGCGTGCATGCCGCGCTCGAGCGCTTCCCGTTCCAGGGCGAGGAGCGCGGCTGCGTGCACGTGCGCGGCATCGACCATGACTGGCGCTTCGTCGGCTCCGACACGCTGCTGGTCTACGTGCTCTACAACCTGCTGAAGAACGCGCTGCACGCGATCCGCGCGCGCGGCGCCGGCGGCGGGCGCATCGATATCACCGGCGCCACCGAAGGCCAGTACCACGTCATCCGCTTCCGCGACACCGGCCCCGGCATCCCCGCCGACGTGATGCCGCGCATCTTCGATCCCTTCTTCTCCACCAAGGCCCATGGCAGTGGTGCGGGCCTCGGGCTGGCGTTCTGCCGGCGCGTGATCGAGACCTTCGGCGGACGCATCGACTGCGAGTCGGTGCCCGGCGTGCACACTACCTTCACGCTACGGCTGCCGCGCTTCACCTCGATGGCCGACAGCCGCCTGCGCACCAGCACCGCCGGCTGAACCGCGGCCGGCGGCGCTGAATTCAGATGTCAGATCCGCCCGGTTTCAGCCGGACGCGGACTGGATTGCAAATGCATACGCGAATCAGCTCGCAAATTCCGGCAGCGCCAGCTCATATTCCCTGACCCGCTCGATGATGCCCGCGGGAAAGCGCGTGATGCGCTTCTGCCGGTCGGCAAAGACGATCTGCTGGTAACCCAGCGAGACCGGCTTGCCGGCCACGCAGAAGCGGAACAGCAGGTACGCCGAGCACTGCCGGACCTGGAACGTGTTCAGGTAGCAGTCCACGCGCTGGAACGGGAAGGTCTCCTCGACATACTCCTGGTGCGCGCGCTTGGTCACGAAGACGCCGCCCGCGGCCAGCAGGTTGTCGTGGATGCACTCGTGGAACCAGCGCTCCCGGCAGACGCCCTGCCACTCGAAATAGCGGGCGAAGTAAGTGTTCATGAAGGCATTGGAATCCTTGAGATAGATGTCGATCGCATGGTGGAAGGTCTTGTGCGTGCCTGACTCGAGCGCGCCGGCATCCGGCAGGGCGGTGCCGCGGTAGAGAACACGGGGGATCACGTCTCGCATCAACATGAGTTGACTCCTTGAGATGGCTGCAAGCGGCAGCCACGCCTGTCCCGGGGAAGGTCGGGGCATGGTGGCATTCTGTCCGCCTGGCTATGAGCGAGGAGGGCGCTGAAGTGGGGTTCCGGGCTACGGAAAAGCGTGGTGTCTGACGGGCAAAAACCGCCGGATTGACCGCGAATCGGAGGCGCCTCGCCCTGCAGAACGACATCGCATGCCATCAGGTTAACCCTAATAGTCTAGGTTTGTAGACTTTTATAAAGTCGTATCGCTCCCCGCTTGCGGGGCGCTCCCGCATTTCCCCATCCCTCCGCCCCAACGCCGAATGGCAGACACCGCTTCCGCCGAACTCCTGTCGCGCAGCCGCCAGCCGGTCTACCTGCAGCTGGCCACCATCTTCCGCCGCCAGATCGAGAGCGGCGCCTGGCGCCAGGGCGAACGCATCCCCTCGCTGGACGAGCTGTGCCGCCAATACGGCGTGGCCCGCATGACCATGCACCATGCCTTGTCGATGCTCGACGAGGAGGGGCTGGTCGAGCGTTCGCGCGGGCGCGGCACCTTTGTCAAGGCGTCGTGCCGTGCGCGCCGCCACGTGTCGCTGTCCACCAGCTGGGACGAGGCGGTAGCCGTGGGCGGGCAGCTCGATACCGAGGCGATGGTCGAGTCCGCCGGCAACGTGCCGCTGCCCGATGACCTCGGCATGCCGTGCCACGCCGCGCGCGCGCCCGACTATCACTTCCTGCGCCGGCTGCACCGGCTCGACGGGAGGCCCTTCGCGGTGGGCGAGGTCTATATCGAGGCCGAGGTCTTCGCGCGCGAGCCAGAAGCCTTCCGGCAGGGCGCGTCGGTGCCGGTGCTGGATCGCTTTCCGGGCCTGTCGGTCAGTACCGCGCGGCAGCGCCTTTCGATCGTCGCGGCCGGCGCGGAATCGGCCGGCGCGCTCGAGCTCGCCGTGGGCGCGCCGGTGGCCGAGCTGCGCCGCTTTGCCTGCGTGCCGCGTGCCGGTGGCGAACTGGTCGTCTATTACGCCCGCATCGAATTCCCAACGGAATTCGTCTGCCTGGATTTCGACCTGCTTGCGCCGCGAAAGCGCCGCGGCTGAGTCCTGTACACCCGATGCCAACCCGCCACACGAAACCCGAGACATGGACAATTCGCAACCGATGAACGGCGCCGAGAGCCTGGTCAAGACCCTGCTCGCCAACGGCGTGGACACCTGCTTCGCCAACCCCGGCACCAGCGAGATGCACTTCGTCGCGGCGCTCGACCGCATTCCCGGCATGCGCTGCGTGCTGGGCCTGTTCGAAGGCGTGGTCACCGGCGCGGCGGACGGCTATGCGCGCATGGCGGACAAGCCCGCCGCCACGCTGCTGCATTGCGGCCCGGGCCTTGCCAATGGCCTCGCCAACCTGCACAACGCGCGCCGCGCGCAGACGCCAGTGGTCAATATCATCGGCGACCAGGCCACCTACCACCGGCCGCTGGATGCGCCGCTGACCGCCGATACCGAGGGCTGGGCCCGTCCGGTCTCGGTGTGGACGCGCACCGCCACGCGCGCGGCTGCCGTCGGCGCTGACGCCGCTGCCGCAGTGCAGGCCGCCTGCGCGGCGCCGGGCGGGGTCGCAAGCCTGATCCTGCCGTCCGACGTGTGCTGGGACGCCGGCGGCGTGGTGGCCGCGCCGTTGCCGCCGCTGCCGGTGCCGAAGGTCTCGCCCGACGCCGTGCAGCAGGCCGCGCGCGTGCTCAGGTCGGGCCAACCCACGCTGGTGGTGTTGGCGGGCAGCGCGCTGCGCGAAGCGCCGCTGGCCGATGCGCACCGCATCGCCGCCGCCACCGGCGCGCGGCTGATCACGCCGATGTCCAATGCGCGCGTGTCGCGCGGGCGCGGCCGCCTGGCGGTGGACCGCGTGCCGTATTCGGGCGACGTGGCGCGCGACAAGCTCGCCGGCATCCGCAACGTGATCCTGGTGGGCGCGCCCGCGCCGGTGACGTTCTTCGCCTATCCCGGCAAGTCGCCGCGGCCGTATCCGGAAGATGCCGCGGTGCATGTGCTGGCGCGGCCCGAGGAAGACCTGGGCGAGGCGCTGGCGCGGCTGGCCGATGAGGTGGTCGCGCGCAATGCACCCCTACCCACTATGGATGCGGGCGCGCCCACGCCCGAGCCGGCGCGCGGCGCGGTCACGTCCGAGAACGTGGCGCGCACCCTGAGCGCGTTGCTGCCCGAACAGGCCATCGTGGTCGAAGAGAGCGTCAGCTTCGGCCGCGCCTTCTACCCGGGCACGGTTCACGCGGCTCCGCACGACTGGCTGCAACTCACCGGTGGCGCCATCGGCGACGGCCTGCCGCTGGCGGTGGGCGCGGCGGTGGCGGCACCGGGCCGGCGCGTGGTGTCGCTGCAGGCCGACGGTTCGGCGATGTACACGCTGCAGTCGCTGTGGACCATGGCGCGCGAAAAGCTTGACGTCACCGTGGTGCTGCTGGCCAATCGCAAGTACGCGATTCTGCTGGGCGAGCTGGCGGGCGTGGGGGCGAATCCGGGGAAGACTGCGATGGATATGCTGGACATCGGCAACCCGGACCTGGACTGGGTCAAGCTGGCCAATGGCATGGGAGTGGAGGGGGCGCGGGCTAAGGATATGGAGAGCTTTGCTGATCTGTTCCGGATGGCGAACGGGCGCAAGGGGCCGTTTTTGATTGAGTTGGTGATTTGAGGGGAGCACAGCGGCGCAGCGCGACATGCCCGCGTTGCCCCGCGCTTTCCGATTCAAAAATCCACCCTTCCGCAGAAGCGAATTGTTGCAACGCAAAGACTGCGTCAAGCTCATAGCCGTGCCATGGAATACCCATGGCGGCACCATCAAAGTGAAGGAGACTCCATGCCCCACCAGGAAGCGGCGGCGGGTCCGGACAAGGTCTATGCGGAAATGCTCGCCGAGGGCCAGTTCCGCATCCAGCATTGCCAGGACTGCAAGCGCCACGTGTTTTTCCCGCGCAATATCTGCCCGCACTGCGGCGGCGATACTCTCGCCTGGGTCGAGCCCAAGGGGACCGGCACGGTCTACTCGACCAGCGTGATCCGCCGCAAGCCGGAGGCAGGCGGCGACTACAACGTCGTGCTGGTCGACCTGGACGAAGGCGTGCGCATGATGAGCCGCGTGGAAGGCATTGCGCCCGCCAGCGTGCGCATCGGCATGCGCGTGAAGGCGCGCGTGGCGCAAGGCAAGGAAGGCGAGGCCGCTCTCGTCGTGTTCGATCCGGTGGAGGGCTGAGCCATGAGTTTGTCCAATTTGCGTGGCAGCGTCGCCATCGTCGGTGTCGGCCAGGCGGGCCTGGGCGAGGCGCACGGCAAGACGGAAATGGAAATCCTGGTGGAGGCCGCCAAGGCCGCCGTCAGGGATGCCGGCATGTCGATGCGCGAGATCGACGGCATCGCCACCGCCAGCGTCGGCGCCACCATGTGGGTGATGCCGGTGGCCGAGTACCTCGGCATCAAGCCCAAGTTTGTCGACAGCACCATGATCGGCGGCTCCAGCTTTGTCTCGCACATGCTGCCCGCGATGATGGCGCTGGAATCCGGCCAGTGCGACGCCGTGCTGGTCTGCTACGGCAGTAACCAGCGCACCTCGACCGTCGGCCGCGCCGGCATCTCGAAGGTGCGCGCGGTGCTGGACCCGCAGCCGTACGAGAACCCGTACAACCCGCTGTCACCGATCACCTCGTACGCACTCGCCGCGGCGCGCCATATGCACCAGTACGGCACCACGCGCGAGCACCTGGCGGAGGTTGCGGTGGCCGCGCGCAAGTGGGCGCAGCTCAACCCTGAAGCGATGATGCGCGACCCGCTCAGCATCGATGACGCGCTCAGCGCGCGCATGGTGTCGGACCCGCTGTCCGTGCGCGACTGCTGCCTGGTCACCGACGGCGCCGGCGCCTATGTGATGGTGCGTGCCGATCGCGCCAAAGACCTGGCCAGGCCGCCGGTCTACGTGCTGGGCAACGCCACCGCGACGTGGCACCGCCAGATTTCTTGCATGCCCGACGTGACCGTCACCGCCGCCAAGGAGTCCGGCGAGCGCGCCTTCGCCATGGCGGGCCTGAAACCGTCGGACGTGGATGTGGCCGAGCTCTACGACGCCTTCACCATCAACACGCTGCTGTTCCTGGAAGACCTGGGCTTCTGCGCCAAGGGCGAGGGCGGCCATTTCGTCAGCGGCGGCGGCATCGCCCCGGGCGGCCGGCTGCCGGTGAACACCAACGGTGGCGGCCTGTCTTGCGTGCATCCGGGCATGTACGGCATGTTCATCACCATCGAGGCGGTGCGCCAGTTGCGCGGCGATTGCGGCGAGCGGCAGGTGAAGGATGCCGAGGTGGCGGTGGTGCACGGCAATGGCGGCACGTTGTCGAGCCAGGCTACGGCCATCCTGGGTACGGCGGCTACGCTGTAAGCCTCGCACAGGCAGGTCGCAAGCAAAACGCGGCGGCAGGGACATTCCCCTGCCGCCGCGTCTTTATTGGAGCCTTGTCGGCGTCAGCGCGCGGGGCACCTGGTCTTCCATGCGGGAAGGAGTGCACCGTCGCGCGCGAAGCGGAACTGGCCGTCGAGGTAGCCCAGCCCGAACAGCGTCAGCACCTGCGTGTAGTAGCCTGGCTGGCCATTGGGCTCGCGCTGCGCCAGTTCGCGCGTGCGCCGCACCTGCGCGTTGGCCTGCCCGGCGCGGCCGAGCGCGGCCAGGTAGGGTGCGATTGCGGCGGAGAAGCCGCCGTTGCCGGCGTTGGGTCCGGGTTGGCCGGTCTGCGTGTCGACGCGCTCGGGCGGGTAGCCCCTGGCCGCCACGTAATCGGCCAGCGGCGTGAAGGTGCGCAGCAGCGCGGCGCGCCGGGGCTCGTCGCTGTTCAGCATACCGGCCCACAGGTAGACGCGGATCGCGTTGTACGCGCTTTCGGCGCGCGTGGGCGTATCGGGCAGGAAGCCGTGGCCGGCCTCGTACTCGACCCAGTCGGGCGAGAACCCGCGTGGCGCCGTCTCCAGCATCAGCCGTGTGGAAGAATTCGCGAGCTGCTGCCACGCCGGTTCGTCGGGCATCAGCGCGGCCAGCCGGCGCATGACCTGCAGCGGCACGTAGCTGGGATTCAGGCGCCAGCGCTGCTCAGTCAGTCTGAAGCCCTCCCGTCCGGGCAGCACGGTGCGGCCGAGGCCGGGCAGCACAGCCGTTTCCTCGCGCAGGATGCGCCGGGCGAGCTTCGTGCCGAGCGCGGTGAAGCGCTGTTCGTGCCAGAGACGGCCGGCTTCGAGCAGGGTGTAGGCGATCCACAGGTCGGCATCCGAGGCCGGGTTGGCATCGATGACGCCCCAGCCATCGCTGCCGGGCTTGCCGGCCTGTGCCGCCTGTGTGGTCTGCTCCGCCGTCAGCTTGCCCCAGATCCACGCCGGCAGGTGGCCGCTCAGGTCACCCTGTGCCAGGTGGTTCTCGGTCCAGGCGAGCAGCTTGTCGAAGGTGGGGCGGTCGTTTGCCGCCAGCGCGAAGAACAGGGCGTAGGCCTGGCCTTCGGAGACCGTGATCTGCTTCTCGGAGCCGCGGTCGATCACGCGGCCGTCGCCGCTGAGCAGGCCTTGCCTGAAAGCATCCCAGTCGGGCCACTTGCAGGCGGCGGCGGGCGCAGCGGCCGCGGCCAGCGCAGCGCCGGCGAGTGCGGCAGCTGTCAGCCATTTCATTCCCGCGAGCAGTCGCCCTTCAAAGCGCATCCGTATGCCCCTTTCACTTTCCGCACAAAGCATATGCTTACCGGCATCTTAATCGGATCCCTATGTAGGCGGAATTCTCGGGGATCGGCCTGCCGGCGCTTGCGAAATGAGGGCGCACGGCCTGCGCAGCGTGTGCCACTGCGCAGGGCCGCTTCAGGTACCTGCTTCAGGCCTCCATCACCTCGCCGAAGCGCTGCAGGTGATAGTCGCTGTCACCCAGCAACTGGTCCAGCATGGTCAGGCGCTTGAAGTAGTCGCCCACGGAAAGCTCGTCGGTCATGCCCATGCCGCCATGCAGCTGCACGGCCTGCTGGCCGACGAAGCGCCCGGCGCGCGCCACCGTCACCTTGGCGGCGGACAGCATGCGGCGGCGCGCCGCGGGATCGGTTTCATCCAGCGCCTGCGCTGCCACATAGGCCATCGACAGCGCCAGCTCCTTCTGCACCAGCATGTCGGCCATGCGGTGCTGCAGCGCCTGGAACGCCGCCAGCGGCTTGCCGAACTGCTGGCGCGTGCCCAGGTATTCGCCGGTGATCTCGATCAGCTTTTCCATCGCGCCCGCGCCTTCGGCGCACAGCGCGGCGATGCCGTGGTCGAGGCCCACGCCCAGCGCGGCCAGGCCGTCGGCGGGTTCGCCCACCAGCGCGCTGGCCGGCACCGTCACGTCCTGCAGCGACAGGTCGGCGGCGCGCAGGCCGTCGATGGTGGGATAGGCGGTGACGCCCACGCCCTTGCTGTCGCGCGGCACCAGGAACAGTGCGATCTCGTTGCTGCCGGCCACGCGTGCGGTCAGCAGGTAAGCGTCGGCGGCGGCGCCGTGCCAGACCACGCTCTTGGTGCCGTTGAGCACGTAGCCGTCGCCGCTGCGCTCGGCGCTGGCGCGCGCCGATTCCGGACGGTAGCGCGTGCCCGGTTCCAGGTAGGCCAGCGTGACGATGCGCTCGCCCGCGGCGATCGCGGGCAGCCATTCCTCCTTCTGCGCGGGGCTGCCGTAGGCGGCGAGGATCGCCGCGGCCATCACGCCGCTGGGCGTCACCGGCTCCAGCACCAGGCCGCGGCCCAGCTCGCGCTGCACCACCAGCTGGCTGGCGGGGCCTTCGCCGAAGCCGCCGAAGTCGGCCGGCACGGTCAGGCCCAGCACGCCCATCTCGGCCAGCTTGGCCCACACGACGCGATCCAGGCTTTCGCCGGCGCGCGCGCTCTTGCGGCGGGCTTCGAAGGTGTATTCGGTATCGATAAAGCGACGCAGGCTGTCCGCCAGCATCTGTTGCTCTTCGCTGTAGGTGAAGTCCATGTCAGCTATCCCTTCAGAAACCCAGGATCATCTTGGAGATGATGTTCTTCTGTACTTCGGTTGCGCCGCCGTAGATCGAGGTCTTGCGCATGTCGTAGTAGGTGGAGGCGGCCGGGGCGGCCCATTCCGGGCCGGACACCGGCTGCGTGGCGCCGGGCTCAAGCCAGTCCGGCGAATACGGCCAGGCGTTGGGGCCGGCCACTTCCATCATCAGCATGGCCAGGTCCTGCTGCACCTCCGAGCCGCGGATCTTGACGATCGACGCTTCCGGGCCCGGCGTGCCGGCGGCCTGCGTGGCCACGCGCAACAGCAGCATCTCGAGCGCCATGATGTCCATTTCCACACGGGCGATCTTGTCGCGCATGCGCACGTCTTCGATCAGCGGGCGGCCGGCGCCGTCGGTGGTCTGGCTGGCGTAGTGCTTGAGCTGGCGCAGTTCGCGGTGGCAGTGGCCGATGCCGGCGATGCCGGTGCGCTCATGGCCGAGCAGGTACTTGGCGTAGGTCCAGGCGCGGTTTTCCTCGCCCAGCAGGTTCTCGACCGGCACCTCCACGTCTTCGAACCAGGTCTCGTTGACATCGTGGCCGCCGTCGAGCGTCTTGATCGGGCGCACGGTCACGCCAGGCGACTTCATATCGATCAGCAGCATCGAGATGCCTTCCTGGGCCTTGGCCTCGGGATCGGTGCGCACCAGGCAGAAGATCCAGTCGGCGAAGTGCGCCATTGTGGTCCAGGTCTTCTGGCCGTTGACAATGTACTTGTCGCCCTTGCGCACGGCGCGTGTCTTCAGCGAGGCGAGGTCGGAACCCGAGCCGGGCTCGGAATAGCCCTGGCACCAGAAGTCTTCGACGGTCGGGATGCGCGGCAGGAAACGCTGCTGGTGTTCCGGGCTGCCGTACTTCATCAGCACCGGGCCGATCATGGTCAGGCCGAACGGCAGCATGCGCGGGGCGCCGGCGCGGAAGGTCTCGATCTCGAAGATCAGGCGCTGCAGCGGGGTCCAGCCGGTGCCGCCCCATTGCTTCGGCCAGGTGGGCGCGCCCCAGCCGTGCGCATGCAGGATGCGGTGCCAGCGCACGTAGTCATCCTTCTCCACGCGCTGGTGGTTGAGCACCTTGTTGCGGATGTCTTCGGGCAGGTTGGCCTGCGCGAAAGCGCGGACTTCCTCGCGGAAGGCCTGTTCCTCGGCGGTGAAACGCAAATCCATCTGAATGTCCCCTGTGGTACGCGGGCCGCGCGGTGCTTGCGGGCAGATTTGTGCAGCGTGCAGCGGCCCATCTGTGCCGGCCGATTGTAGGGGCCGGGCGTGATTCGTTGCTTCATCAATGGTAAAGGCGTCCTTCATGCCGGTGGAACCACCTGTGTCGGGTGGCAGTGGTGCCGAAGACCGCCTTAGCCAATTGCAAATGGCTTCGCCGCCGGGCTTGGCGCAAACTGGCGCAGCACTGCTCAAGTGCGCCGGTGAGCATTCCGGGGCATCCGCGAGCGGCCTGCATCGAACCTCAGCCTGCCTCACGACCCAGCCCATGTCTTCCTTCCGCCCTCAATTTATCCACGACATTCCCCGCCACTGGGCCGCGCAGACGCCAGACGCCCCATGCCTGTACGAGAACGGCGCCGTGATCGCCTATGGAGATCTGTGGCGGCGCATCGAAGGCGCGCGCGACTGGCTGGCGGCGCAGGGCGTGGGCGAGGGCGACCGCGTCATGGTGGTCGGCGAGAACTGCAACGAGATGGTGGTCACGCTGTTCGCCAGCAGCCTGCTGCATGCGTGGCCGATCCAGGTCAACGCGCGCCTGTCCGCGCGCGAGATCGACAATATCCGCGACCATGCGCAGCCGGCGCTGGTGCTCTTTACCGGCCACGTGTCCGACGTGGCCGCCGCGCACGGCGAGCGGCTCGGCGCCCAGACCAGCGGCTGCTCCGTGTATGACAAGGACATGCACGCGGTGCGCGCCGCCACCGCGCCCGAGCGCGTGAGCGCCGAACAGGCGCGCACCGTCGCCACGCTGATCTATACCTCCGGCACCACCGGCGCGCCCAAGGGCGTGATGGTGCCGCACGCGGGCCTGACGCACTTTGCCCGCATCTCCGCCACCTCGCGCGATATGGGCCCGGCCGACGTGGCCTACGGCGCGTTGCCGATGTCGCATATCTTCGGCATCGCCACGGTGCTGATGGCTACGCTGTATGCGGGCGCCAGCCTGTTTCTGCGCCCGCGCTTTGACGCCAAGGAAGTGTTCGAGGCGCTGGCTTCGCCCGGCGTCACCATCCTGCAGGGCGTGCCGACCATGTTCACGCGCATCATGGCGGTGGCGCCGTCGCTGGGCGCGAAGGCCGCCGACTATCCGCGCCTGCGCTACCTGTACACCGGCGGCGCGCCGCTCGATCCCACGCTCAAGCGCGAGGTCGAGACGCTGTTCGGCCAGCCGCTGCACCACGGCTACGGCATCACTGAATACGCCGGCTCGCTCTTCATCACGCGCATGGACGCGCCGCGTGCCGACTGCTCGGCGGGCCATATCGTCGAAGGCGTGGAGATCGAGATCACTGACGCCGAAGGCAAGCTGCTGCCGGCCGGCGAGCGCGGCCAGATCCGCGTGCGCGGCCCGGGCGTGATGCTCGGCTACTACCGCAATCCCGAACAGACCGCCGAGGCGCTGCTGCCCGGCGGCTGGCTCAACACCGGCGACCTGGGTTACCTGGACGCCGACGGCGCGCTGTTTATCTCTGGCCGCTCGAAAGACCTGATCATCCGCTCGGGCTTCAATGTTTATCCGATCGAGGTCGAGTCGGTGATCAATGCCTTCCCGGGCGTGCGCCAGTCCGCCGTGGTCGGGCGCACCACCAGCGACGGCAACGAAGAGGTCGTCGCCTTTATCGAGATGCAGGACGGCACCGAGCCCGACCGCAAGGCGCTCGACGCCTACCTGCGCGACAGCCTGGCGCCGTACAAGCGCCCGGCGGAAATCCGCACCATCGACGTGATTCCCACCACGGCCAGCGGCAAGCTGCTCAAGCAGCCGCTGCGCGCGCTGCTGGACTGAGACTTACCTGGAGGAGACAACAATGAAATCATGGAAAACACTGGCCGCACTGACCACCACGCTGCTGCTGCAGGGCGGGGCGTGGGCTAACGATGCCTACCCGTCGCGCCCGGTCAAGCTGCTGGTGGGCTACGCGCCGGGCGGCCCGGTGGACACGGCCGCGCGCATCTACGCGGAGCAACTCGGCCGCGTGCTCAAGCAGCCGGTGGTGGTGGACAACCGCGCCGGGGCGAGCGGCGCGATCGCCGCCGACCTGACCGCCAAGGCGGCGCCGGACGGCTACACGCTGTACTTCGTCGCCAGCCCGACCATGACCATGACGCCGCTGATCCAGCGCTCGGTCAACTTCAATCCGACCAAGGATTTCACGTATATCGGGCTGATCACCGACTACACCAACGTGCTGCTGGTGAACAAGGACTTCCCGGCGAAGAACGTGGGCGAGCTGGTCGACTATGCGCGCAAGCACCCGGACGATGTCTCGTTCGGGTCGGCGGGCGTGGGGGCGTCCAACCACCTGTCGGCGGAGCTGCTGGCGCAGATGAACAGCGTGAAGATGCTGCACGTGCCTTACAAAGGCAATTCGCCGGCGATGGCCGATGTGATGAGCGGCAAGGTGAGCTTCATGTTCGATATCACTGGCACGGCGATTGGCCATATCAACGGCGGCAAGGTGCGCGCGCTGGCGGTCACGTCGAAGACGCGCAACCCGGCGCTGCCGAACGTGCCGACCATGATCGAGTCTGGGCAGAAGAACTATGACCTGACCGGCTGGTATGCGCTGATCGGGCCGCAGAAGCTGCCGGCGGATGTGGTGGACAAGCTGGTGAAGGCGCAGAAGGCGATCGGCGACGATCCGGCGTATCGGCAGCGGATGGCGGCTGGTGGTTATGACGTCAATGTCGGCACGCCCAAGCAGCTTGGTGATCGGATCCAGCGTGAGCTGGCGCTGTGGGGTGGGGTGGTTAAGACGGCGAAGATCCAGGCGGATTGAGGGCTGTCAGGCATCGATGCAAAAAGCCGGCGAAAAGCCTAAAGCCGTTCAGATAAGGCTTCGACGACACGGGCTCTCTCGGGCGGTGAAAGTTGGCTGGGAATTGCATCTGGTCGCTGCTCGACGGGCCGTGCTGTTGGTGACAGGTTGTCGATGCTCGGGGGGGGCGCAGCGGTTTTGCATCTTGTTTGAAGCTCGACGGCTTTCGCTGCTGGTGACATGTTGTCGCTGTTGAACCGCTTGGTTCCGCCCTCCTGGGCGGGTCCCTTTTTGTCCGAGCGACAAAAAGGAACCAAAAAGCGCGTCGCCTGAGCGGCTGGCTATCAAGGAGGCGGCGTGGGTGGTTCTGGCGGCGGTGATTTCCGTTTCTATGGAGTCAGCCGTTCGAGCCTGCTACGCGAGGTGAGTCAGTGACAGTGCCTGCGTAAACCGGCTTTTGAACGATCCCCATGCCGGGCGGTGGCCGCCTGCTGACGGCGGTATTGGTGGGACGCCTGCGGCTGCGCTGCGCGCGGGTCCTAGTCGGGGGCGGAGGGTTTTGCGCAGTGAAGCTGTGGCTCAGCCTTTGAAGCAGGAATTAGCACCCAGCCGCCGCGCGCAGCGCAGCCGAAGGCGTCCCACCGCTGGCCGTTTCAGCAGGTTGCCTACCACGCGATTAGGGATCGTTCAAAAGCCGGTCTTCGCCAGGCACCCACACTCACTCACATGGCGTAGCAGGGTCCAACGGGCAACCACGCCTCACGGAAACCAAAGCCGCCGTTTTGACCAGAAGCGTCAAATTGATTAAGGCCAGCCGCCCAGGCGACGCGTTTTTTGGTTCCTTTTTGTCGCTCGGACAAAAAGGGACCCGCCCAGGAGGGCGGAACAGAACGGTTGACCGACGACAACATGTCACCAGCAGCGCAAGCCGTCGAGCATCAAACAAGATGCAAAACCGCTGCGCCCCCCCAACAACGACCAAATGAAAGCCGCATCGAAAGGCCATCAAGCATCGTCAAGCGGGGGGCGCAATACTGCTCGAAGGGCGAGCGATGCAAGCAATGGGTATTCGGAGGGCTGGGGTGAGGACCGGGCGTGTCGACAAAGTGCCGCGTGTCGGTATGCCTGTGCCTGCCCTCACCCCCTGCCCCTCTCCCGCGAGCGGGAGAGGGGAGCAAACCGCCGGTCCATTCAGACCTCGACTTCAGCCCATCCCTGCATCGCCTGCCCACCAGCATCGTCGCCAGTCCACAGCACCAGCCGGCCCGGCTGCGCCGGATCCGCTGCGCCGCCGACGGTGACCATGTCCTGATCGAACAACGGCGCCAGCCCCCGGAAGCCAAAGCGCTTAACGCGCGCCTGCGGCTGTTCACGCGCCACCAGGTCCAGCATCAGCATGGCCTGCATCGGCCCATGCACCACCAGGCCGGGGTAGCCCTCCACGTTGCGCGTGTACTCGCGGTCGTAGTGGATGCGGTGCCCGTTGAACGTCAGTGCCGAATAGCGAAACAGCATCACCGGATCCGCCTGCAGCGTTCGCTGCCACTGCGCAGTGTGCTCCAGCCGCGGACGCGGCGGCTGCGGCTTGGATGGATCGGGCATGGCGCGGTAGACGATGTCGTGGCGCTCGTTGACCGCGACCTTGCCGTTGACGGTCAGCTCATGATCCACCGCGACGAACCACAACTCACCGGTGCGGCCGGTCTTGTACTGCACGTCCTTGATGGTCGAGGTGCGCGTGACGGTATCGCCGATATGCAGCGGGTGGTGGAAGCTCAGTTCGCTGCCGGCCCACATGCGCCGCGGCAGCGGCACCGGCGGGAAGAAGCCGCCGAGCGAGGGATGACCGTCGCGGCCCAGTTCGCGTTGCGGCGCGCGTGGCAGGAAATAGAGCCAGTGCCACAGCGGCGGCAGCGGGCCGGCCGCAATGGCTTCGGGGTCGAGGTCAAAGGTTGCGGCGAGCCCGATGACCGGCTCCGGCGACAGCGTTTCGGTACGGGATTCACTGCGGCCGATCCAGCCGCGCAGGCGTTCGAGTTCGGAGGTGGCGTCAGTCATGGCATCGGGCCTTGCATTACGTGATGGTTGTCGGATAGCAAGCACAGGTAAGTGACTGCGGTGGACATCGGTTGGTCCTCAGCGTGCGGCGGGCAGCCAGTCGTTGACATTGGGCGCCTGCTCCAGCGCCCACACGCGGCGGATGATCTCGCGCATCTCGGCCTCGGTGGCGCCATGGCGGAACGCGCCCAGCTGCAGCGCCTTGGCTTCCAGTTCCGGGCGCGACAGCGTGTTGTCAGGATCGCCCTTGGGCACGTCGACGCGCGCGGCCAGCGTGCGGCCATCGGTGGTCCTTACGGTCACGCGGCCGATCCACTGGCGCGGATAGGCGGCGTTGATCTCGTCGTCGAGTTCCATTTCGACCTTGCCGCGGAAGGCGGACACCTTGTCGTCCTGCAGCGCATGCTGCTCGAACTCGCCCAGGCCGGCATGGCCATGCACCGCCACCAGCCCCAGCACCGTGCCCATCGAGAACTTGGCCTGATGGATGGTGGTCGGGTTGACCACCGGCCCGAGCACGTCGATCGCGCCCTGGTGCACGTGCGTGGTGACGCTGGCGACCTGGTCAGCGGCGATGCCTTCGCGCTGCATCACAGCCTTGAGCGCATCGGCGGCCGGGTGCGTATGGCGGCACGAGGCGAAGAACTTGAACGAGGTCTCGGCCGTGGCCCAGCGCGTGCCGAGGCCGTCGGTCAGGCAGGCGGGGTTGGCATCGCTCGACATGCCGGCGGCCATGCCCTGCGCGCCTTCCAGGATCTGCTTCGCGCCGGTGAAGCCCGCGCGCGCCAGCCACGCCGATTGCAGGCCATCGGCTGCGGCCTTGGCGGTGTGCAGCTGCTTGGAGTCGGCGGCGTCGCGCAGGAATTCCCACAGGCCGGCGGCCTGCGTGCCGGCCGAGCCGAGCGCTTGGTTGATGCCTTCGGCGTCCAGGCCGTAGAGTTTGGCGACGGCCGCGGCGGCGGCCAGCGTGCCGACCGTGCCGGTGGTGTGGAACACGCGGTAGTGCGAGCGGCCCATGAATTCGCCGACGCGGATGCCGGCCTCATAGCCGGCGATCGAAGCCAGCAGCACTTCGGCACCGGTCTTGCCCTCGGCCTGCGCGGCGGCAATCACAGCCGGGAACACCACCGCGGCCGGGTGCAACACCGAGCCGTTGTGCACGTCGTCCTGCTCGACCACGTGCGACGAGGCGCCGTTGATCAGCGCGGCGAAGTAGGGCGAGGTGCGGCGGCGGTCGACCAGGACCTCGGCGCCGCCCTGGGCCGGGCCCATGGCCGCGGCGAACTCCTGCAGGCGGCGCACGGCCGGGGCATCCTTGCCGGCGATGGCCGAGGCGATCCAGTCGAGGAACAAGTCCTTGGTGCGCTCGATCACGGGCGCGGGCACGTCAGCCAGCTTGAGGTCTGCGAGGAATTCGCAAAGCTGGCGGGTCGGGTAGGTGGTGTCTGCGGGTTGGCTCATGCCGGCTCCGAAGCTTGGGTAGGGTCTTGCAGAATAGGAAAAAGGCGCCCGGTTGCCCGGGCGCCGGTATGGCTCAGATGGTCTTTCGGTCCACCAGCGCGGCGATGTGCCGGACATGCTCAGCCTCAGAACGAACGCGGCAGTTCGAGCACGTGCTCGGCCACGAAGGACAGGATCAGGTTGGTAGAGATCGGCGCCACCTGGTACAGGCGCGTCTCGCGGAACTTGCGCTCGATGTCGTATTCGGCGGCAAAGCCGAAGCCGCCGTGGGTCTGCAGGCAGACGTTGGCCGCTTCCCACGAGGCGTCGGCGGCCAGCAGCTTGGAGATATTGGCTTCCTTGCCGCAGGGCTTGCCGGCGTCAAAGAGCTGCGCGGCCTTGTAGCGCATCAGGCTGGCGGCTTCCACATTGACATACGAGCGCGCGATCGGGAACTGCACGCCCTGGTTCTGCCCGATCGGGCGGTCGAACACGATGCGGTCGCGCGCATAGTTGCTGGCGCGCTCGACGAACCAGTAGGCGTCGCCGATGCACTCCGCTGCGATCAGGATGCGCTCGGCATTAAGGCCGTCAAGGATGTACTTCAGGCCCTTGCCTTCCTCGCCGATCAGGTTCTCGGTCGGGATTTCCAGGTTGTCGAAGAACAGCTCGTTGGTCTCGTGGTTGACCATGTTGCGGATCGGCTTGACCGTCAGGCCCTTGCCGATGGCATCGCGCAGGTCGACCACGAACACCGACAGGCCGTCGGACTTGCGCTTGACCTGGTCCAGCGGCGTGGTGCGCGCCAGCAGCAGCATCAGGTCCGAGTGCTGCACGCGCGAAATCCATACCTTCTGGCCATTGACGATGTACTTGTCGCCCTGGCGCACCGCGGTGGTCTTCAGCTTGGTGGTGTCGGTGCCGGTAGTGGGCTCGGTCACGGCCATCGACTGCATGCGCAGCTCGCCCGAGGCGATGCCCGGCAGCCAGCGCTGCTTCTGCTCGTCTGAGCCGTGGCGCAGCAGGCAGCCCATCACGTACATCTGGCCGTGGCAGGCGCCGGAATTGCCGCCGCTGCGGTTGATTTCTTCCATGATGACCGAGGCCGCGGTCAGCGACAGGCCCGAGCCGCCATAGGCTTCCGGGATCAGGGCCGAGAGCCAGCCGGCCTGGGTCAGCGCCTGGACGAATTGCTCAGGGAAGGCGTTCTGCTCTTCCACGCGCTGCCAGTAGGCCGAGTCGAAGCCGGCGCAGAGGTCCCGCACCGCTTCGCGGATTTCGGGGTAGAGCTGGTCTGGATCCTGTTGTGCAAGCATGGGGTGGCCCGGTGGTCTATTTGAGTGGGGCCATTATTCCCGAGCCCCCTGCACGCCGAAATTCGGATTTGCGAAAGAGCGGCTTAGGGGCGCCGGAAGCGGGGTGCAGGAAGCACAACGCCCGGCTGGGCCGGGCGTCGCGATGTGGGCGCCCCAGGGGCGCCGCGCGGTGCAAGAGGGCCGTTGGCCGCAGCCTGGCCCCGTGGATCAGTGTACGAACAGCCAGATCAGAATCAGTACAAAGGCTGGGACACCAAGTAGCCAGGCGAGGATGTAGGGCATGGTGTGGCTCCTGTCGAAGTCATGTCGCGGTGATTTCAATATAGGAACCGGGACGTAGCGGGACTGTCGGGGACCTTCCGCTTGCCATGTAGGACGCCGCCGCACGCGCAGGGCGGGGCGCTTGCGGCGATGTGGCGCCGGCGGCCCCGCGGTGCCGCGGCCGCATGTCCCGTGCTACGCTCAGGTCTGTGCCACAGCACCCGGAGGCGGAGCGATGGATGGATTCTGGTCCGAAGTCTACAGCGCGCTGCGCGCCGAATTTGCCGACGTGCCTGACGCCGGCGAAGCAACCCGCATCCTGGTGCGCCTGTGCATGGCGGTGGTGCTGGGCGGCCTGATCGGCTATGAGCGCGAGGCCGCCGGCAAGGCCGCCGGGCTGCGCACCCATATGCTGGTGGCGCTGGGTTCGGCGCTGTTCGTGCTGGTGCCGCTGCAGGCCGGAGTGCCGCTGGCCGACATGAGCCGCGTGCTGCAGGGCCTGATCGCGGGCATCGGCTTCCTGGGCGCCGGTGCGATCCTGAAGCAGAGCGACGAGGCCCATATCAAGGGCCTGACCACGGCCGCCAGCATCTGGATGGTCGCCGCCATCGGCGTCGCCGCCGGCCTGGGGCGCGAAACCACCGCCGTGATCGCGACCGTCTTCACGCTGATCATCCTGCAGATCCTGTGGCGCTGGAAATAGGGCGCGCGCGCTACCCGCGCCGCCAAATCTTTCCCCGATCTCCGCCGTAATGAGCGCCAGCGCACACAGCGCCCGCGCGGCGCGGCCTATGCTGTGGCACAGGTTGCGCGGCGATGGCAGGGGCGCAGCCGCATGCAGGGGGAGGTTGGCATGAAATCATCGATCCGTGACGACGCGGCGCTGGCCGTTTTCGTGGGAGCGCGCTACCCGTACTACAAGACGAGCTGGGCCCTGGCCGGGGCCCGCGGCGGCATGTCGTGGAACTGGGCGGCGTGCTTGCTGGGGCCGTTCTGGATGGCCTACCGGCGCATGTACTGGCAGGTGGGCGTGTATGCGCTGATCGTCTGCGCGGAGCCGGTGCTGCATGCGCTGTTCCGGCTGGACATGCCACTCGCGCTGTCCCGGCCGATGCTGTATGCGCTGGCGCTGCTGCTGGGCATGTATGGCAACGAGCTGTACCGCTGGCATGCCGAGGCCACGATCCGGCGCCTGCGCGAATACCACTGGTCGCCCGAACTGGTCAATTATTCACTGGCGCGCTGCGGGCGCACCAGCTGGCCAGGCGTGTTCGCCATGGGCCTGCTGCTGGCGGTGATGGTGGTGTCGCTGCGTCCGCTGGCGGGGCTGGTGGCGCATTCCGCGGGACTGGCCGCGGGCTGAGCAAAGAGTCGGCGGGCGGGCTTACACCGGCTCGCGCGCCGCATCGACCAGATACTTGATCAGGGTCTCGGCAAACTGGGGCAGCTCGCGCCCCGGGCGGCGGCACAGGCGCAGCTCGCGCTTGGCCCATTCATCTTCCAGCTGGATAAAGCGCAGCACCTTGCGGCTGGCGTAGCGCCGCGCGCAGCTGTTGGGCACGATGGCGATGCCCGCGCCGGCTTCCACCATGCGGCACACCGCATCGAAGCTGCCCACCTGGATGCGCAGGCTGATGCGCTTGCCCATGCCGCTGGCGATGCGGTCCAGGAACGACTGGATTGCGCTGAACTGGTTCAGGCCGACGAAGCGGCAGGTATCGAGCAGGTCAGCAAAATGCAGCCGCTTGAAGGTCGGCAGCGGGTGGTTGACCGGCGCGATCACGATCAGCTCGTCGCTGCACAAGTGCATCACGTCCAGGTCCTGCGTGGCAACTTCACCGGCCACGATGCCCAGGTCGGCCGCGCCAGCGCTGATCGCCGAGACGATTTCCTGCGACAGGTGCTCTTCCAGTTCGATGTCCACGTCCGGGTTTTCTGTCAGGAAGCGCGACACGCCGGCGGCCAGGAAGGAGTTGGTGGCGGTGGTGTTGGCCAGCAGCCTGACCCGGCCCTTGACGCCCTTGGCATAAGGCCGCAGGTCGGCATGCAGGCACTCCAGTTCGCGGAAGACCTCGCGCGCGTGGCGCAGCAGCGCGTCGCCGGCCGGCGTCAGGCGCACGCCCTTGACCTGGCGGATCAGCAATTGCGTCTGGAACGCCTCTTCCAGTTGCTTGATCCGGGTGCTGGCCGCTGGCAGGGACAGGAAGCTGCGCTCGGCCGCACGGGTCAGGTTCTCCGTCTCGCCGACATTGAGAAAGAGGCGGAGGTCGGTCAGGTCGTAATGCATGGGCTTCCGTAGGGCCAAAGGCCACTTTTGTGATTCGTGAATTCCAAAGACGCGGCTGCCAATTTATCGTATCCAGTGCGGCGTGGACATCCGGAGTGACCGCATTGGCGGGCCATATGCCCGCCGCGCAGGGGTGTTTGCGGGGTTTGCGGTCGGTGACCGCACAAAAAGTATTCAGAGGAGCAACGTAATGAGCGGTTTGATGGCAGGCAAGGTCGCGCTGGTGACGGGCGCGGGTGGTGGGATCGGACGCGGCATCGCGCTCGCACTGGCCGCCGCCGGCGCCAGGGTCGTGGCCAATGACCTGGGTGTGTCGATGACCGGCGAAGGCGGCGACGCGGGCCCCGCGCAGCGCGTGGTGGAGGAGATCCGTGCAGCGGGCGGCGAAGCCGTGGCCAACACGGACAGCGTGTCGACCTGGGTCGGCGCCAATGCGATCGTGCAGTGCGCGCTGGACAACTTCGGGCGCATCGACGCCGTGGTCAACAACGCCGGCAACCTGCGCGACCGCATGTTCTTCAAGATGAATGAGGAAGAATGGCGCTCCGTGATCGACGTGCACCTGCATGGTACCTTCTTCGTCAGCCGCGCCGCGGCCAACTACTTCAAGGACCAGGAGAGCGGCGCCTACGTGCACATGACCTCGACCTCGGGCCTGATCGGCAACCTGGGCCAGGCCAACTACTCGGCGGCAAAGCTGGGCATCGCCGCGTTGTCCAAGTCGATCGCGCTGGACATGCAGCGCTTCAACGTGCGCTCCAACTGCATCGCGCCCTTTGCGTGGAGCCGCATGACCAGCTCGATCCCGGCAGAAACGCCGGAAGAGAAGGCGCGCGTGGCCAAGCTGCAGAAGATGGAAGCGGGCAAGATCGCACCGGTGGCGGTGTACCTCGCCAGCCCGGCCGCCAGCGAAGTCAACGGTCAGATCTTCGCGGTGCGCGCCAACGAGATCATGCTGATGAGCCAGCCGCGCCCGGTGCGCTCGGTGCATATGAGCGAAGGCTGGACACCGGAAAGCGTGGGCGAGATCGCCATGCCCGCGATGCGCAACAGCTTCTTCAAGCTGGAACGCTCGCCCGACGTGATCGGCTGGGACCCGATCTGAGATGGCGGGGACGCAAGGTACGCAGGGCGCCCTCGCAGGCGTCCGGGTGCTGGACCTGTCGCGCATCCTGGCCGGCCCCTGGTGTGCGCAGAACCTGGCCGACCTGGGCGCCGAAGTCATCAAGGTGGAGCGGCCCGGCGCGGGCGACGACACCCGTTCATGGGGGCCGCCCTGGCTGCCCGATGCGGACGGGCAGCCGTCGCGCGACGCCACCTATTTTGCCGGTGCCAACCGCGGCAAGCAGTCGGTGACGCTCGATATCGCCAGCCCCGAAGGGCAGGCGATCGTGCGCGAGCTGGCGGCGCAGGCGCAGATCGTGCTGGAGAACTACAAGGTCGGCGACCTGAAGCGCTACGGGCTGGACTATGACAGCCTCAGGGCCATCAACCCGTCGATCGTGTACTGCTCGATCACGGGCTACGGCCAGACCGGGCCGAGCGCGCACAAGCCCGGCTATGACTTCATCTTCCAGGGCCTGGGCGGCCTGATGAGCGTCACCGGCGAGCGCGACGACCTGCCCGGCGGCGGACCGCAGAAGGTGGGCGTGGCGGTGGTCGACATGCTCACCGGCATGTACGCCACGGTGGCCGTGCTGGCGGCGCTGCGCCATGCGGAGCGCACCGGCGAGGGCCAGCATATCGACATGGCGCTGCTCGACGCGGTGGTCGCGGTCGGTGCCACGCCGATCATCGCCCAGCGCGTAACCGGCAAGGCCATGCCGCGCTTCGGCAACGCGCACGCGAACATGGTGCCCTACCATGTGTTCGCCACCGCCGATGGCTACATGATCGTGGCGGCCGGCAACGACGGGCAGTGGCAGGCTTACTGCCGCGGCATCGAGCGTCCCGATCTCGCCGCCGACGAACGCTTTGCCACTGGCCCGGGCCGCATCGTCCACCGCGAAACGCTGGTGCCGATGCTCGAGAAGCATATGCGGACGCGGGAGACGGCGCACTGGGTGCAGGCACTGGAAGCGCAGGGGATTCCTTGCGGTCCCATCAACGACTACGGCCAGGTGCTGGAAGACCCGCAGGTGCGGCATCGCGAACTGCAGGTCGACCTGGTGCGCGAGGACGGCAGTCTCTGCCCGACGGTCAAGAGCCCGCTGCGGCTGTCCGCGACGCCGGTGCAGTATGACGCGCCGCCGCCACGGCTTGGCGAGCATACCGGGCGGGTGCTGCAAGGCGTGCTGGGCCTGTCGGCCGAGCGGATCGACAAGCTGCGCGAGCAGGGCGTGATTTGACGGGCGGGGCGTGCCTGGCAGAAGGTTGCCAGGCCGCCGGCCCGTCGATGCCCCGGACCCGGCTGTGAGCGCCAGGCACCCATGCCGGCACGACGCTGACCTGCACAAAGCCCCCACATCGCCTAGGCTGTCTTGGTAGCGGTCGCGCGCCGGATCCCAGGAGACAGCCATGAACGAGGAAACCTTCAACCTCAGCATCCGCAAGTTCCTGAAGGTAGTCGGCGTCAGTTCCCAGCGCGAGATCGAGCAGGCGGTATCGAAGGCTCTGGCTGACGGCAAGATCGCCGGCACGGAGCATTTTCCGGTTTCGGTGATCCTGGAGCTGCCGGGCGTGCAGCTCAACGTGCGCTTCGACGGGGAGATCCACCTCGAGTAAGCCCCGCTCGTTGTGCCCGGTGTCATCTGTTTCTTCCGTGTAACGCCAAACGGATGACGCCTTCCAGTCCCTTTTGACGCGCCCGGTGATCCATCAGCAGGATGGGCGCGCCGGTCCCCCTCGCATATTCTTGCGAAAAACGCCACACCGATGGGACCGGGGGGACACCATGGCTGGATGGGACAAGCGCACGCGGCGCGCAGGGGACGGAGTATCCGCAAGCCGGGCAACGATGGCAGGCCGGAGCGCACGCCACCGCGCTGGCCACGGACCGTACTGAAGCGCGCGCGCCTGCCCCATGCACGCCGCCGCCGCTGCGCCTGCAAAGAAGGTCGAGGACACCGGCTGGCATATGCCGGATCCGGCCTCCCAGCACGCCCCCCCCGACGATCCGCTGCTTGAGTGCCTGCTATGGCTGGCCCGGCGTTTTCACCGGCCGGTTTCGGCCGAAGCCCTGACTGCCGGCCTGCCGCTTGAAGCCCATCGCCTGACGCCTGCGCTGTTTCCCCGCGCGGCCGCACGCGCCGGCCTGTCGGCCCGGATGGTAAAGCGCCCCCTGGACGATATCCCCGACCTGGTGCTGCCCGCAGTGCTGCTGCTCGACCAGGGCCAGGCCTGCGTATTGCTGCGCCGCGGCGAGGAGGGCGAGCTGCTGGTCTCGCTGCCCGAGTGGGGGGACGGAGAGCAGGCTGTCCGCAGCGAAGACCTGCTGGCCCGGTACACAGGACATGCCATCTTTGCGCGGCCCGCGCACCGCTTCGAGGCGGCTGGCGAGGCCGGGCCGACGTCGCCGCACGCGTGGTTCTGGGGCGTGATGCGGCAGTCGTGGCCGGTCTATGGCGAGGTGATGGTGGCCTCGTTGCTGCTCAGCCTGTTCGCGCTGGTCATGCCGCTGTTCACCATGAACGTCTATGACCGCGTGGTGCCCAACCATGCGCTGGAAACGCTGTGGGCGCTGGCCATCGGCGTGGGGCTGGTGCTGGCCTTCGAGCTGGCCATGCGTACGCTGCGGGGCTATTTCGTCGACGTGGCAGGCAGGCGCATCGACGTTACGGTCTCCGCGACGGTGTTCGAGAAAGTGCTGGGCATCGAGATGAAGGCGCGGCCGGCCTCGGTGGGCGGGCTGAGCAATCAGCTCCATGAATTCGAGTCGGTGCGCGAATTCCTGACGTCGGCCACCATCACGACCCTGATCGACCTGCCGTTTGCCGCGGTCTTCATTGCGGCCTTGTTCTGGGTCGGCGGTCCGCTGGCATGGGTGCCGCTGCTGGCGGTGCCGCTGGTGATCGGCGTCAGCCTGGCGCTGCAGGGCCCGTTGTCGCGCGCGGTACGCGCCAGCAGCGCCTGCGCGGCCCAGCGGCAGGCGGCGCTGGTCGAGACCCTGGTCGGGCTCGAGACCATCAAGACCACCGGCGCCGAAGGCGCGGCCCAGCGCAACTGGGAGCAGGTGGTCGGGCAGATGGCAAAGCTGGGACTGCGGGCGCGGCTGCTCTCCGCCTGCGTGATCAACGTTTCGCTGTTCGCCCAGCAGGCCGCCACGCTGGTGGTGGTGGTCATCGGCGTCTACCTGATTGCCGACGACCGCCTGACCATGGGTGGCCTGATTGCCTGCACCATCCTCGCCGGCCGCGCGCTGGCGCCACTGTCGCAAGTGGCCGGGCTGACCACGCGCTATCACCAGGCGCGCACCGCGCTGGCCGGCATCGACCGCTTGATGGCGTTGCCGGTCGAACGCCCGCCTGGCAAGCATTTCGTGCACCGTCCGCCGTTGCGCGGCGAGATCGAGTTCCGCCAGGTCAGCTTCCGCTATCCGGGCCGCGACAGCGCGGCGCTGGATGGCGTCTCGTTCCGCATTGCCAGCGGCGAGCGGGTCGGGCTGATCGGCCGCATCGGCTCGGGCAAGACCACCATCGAGAAGCTGATCCTTGGCCTGTACGCGCCGGACGCCGGCACGGTGCTGGTCGATGGCGCGGAAGTGCGCCAGCTCGACCCGGCCGCGCTGCGGCGCGATATCGGCTATGTGCCGCAGGACGTGATGCTGTTCAGCGGCACCATCCGCGACAACATCGTGATGGGCGCCCCGTACGCCGATGACGAAGCGGTGCTGCGCGCAGCACGCCTGGGCGGCGTGAGCGACTTCGCCGATCGCCTGCCGGACGGCTATGACCTGCGGCTCGGCGAGCGTGGCGAAGGCCTGTCGGGCGGCCAGCGCCAGGCCATCGCCATCGCGCGTGCCGACTTGCTGCAGCCGCCGCTGCTGTTGCTCGACGAACCCAGCAGCGCGATGGACAACCGCACCGAAGAGCAATTCAAGGCGCGCCTGGCATCGGCGCTGGGCGGGCGCACATTGATCCTGGTCACGCATCGCGGCTCGCTGCTCAGCCTGGTCGATCGCCTGATCGTGATGGACCAGGGCCGCATCGTCGCCGACGGTCCCAAGGCCGAGGTGCTGAACGCGCTCGCGGGAAGGAAGCTCCATGTTGCCTCAGCCTGACCCGCAACGTCATTCGCCGGCCCGCCGCTTGGCGCGATGGCTCGCCGCCGCGGTGAGGCCGCGTGCCGACGACACCGCCTTCATGTGTGAGCGCGATGCGGCCGCGATGGCGGCGCCGCGTTATTTCACGCACTGGATTCTCTGGTCCGCTCTGGCCTTTGTGCTGGTGGCACTGGCATGGGCCGCGCTGGCGCACGTGGATGAGGTCACGGTAGGCGAAGGCAAGGTGATCCCGTCGAGCCAGGTACAGGTGGTGCAGAACCTCGAAGGCGGGATCATTGCGGAGATCATGGTGCGTCCAGGGGAGGTCGTGAAGAAGGACCAGGCCCTGATGCGCATCGACGATACCCGCTTCACGGCGTCGTACCAGGAAGGCCGCACCAAGGACGATGCGCTGGTGGCCCGCATCGCCCGCCTGAGCGCGGAGGCCGGCGGCACGGACTTCGTCGTAAGCGCGCCCGCCGATGCCGAGAGCCGCCGCTTCGTCGTCGAGGAACGCTCGCTGTACGAATCGCGCAAGCGCGCGTTCGAGGCCAACCTTGCCGTGCTGCGCCAGCAGTCCGAGCAGCGGCGGCAGGAACTGACCGAGAAGCGCTCGCGCGAGCAGCAGTTGCGGCAGAGCCATCGGCTGGTGGCGCAGGAGCTGGCCATGATGCGCCCGATGGTGGCACAGGGCGTGGTGTCCGACGTCGACGTGCTGCGGCTGGAGCGGCAGACCAATGACCTGAGGGGCGAGCTCGATGCCACGCGGCTTGCCATGCCGCGCCTGGAAGCTGCCTACCGCGAGAGCCAGCAGAAGCTCGACGAGGCGGCCACGCATTTCCGCGCCGAGGCCATGCGCGAACTCAACCAGGCCAAGGCCGAACAGGTGGCACAGAGCGCCACCAACACGGCGTTGCAGGACCGCGTCGACCGTACCCTGGTCCGCGCCCCGCTGGCCGGCATCGTCAAGCAGCTCAAGATCAATACCGTTGGTGGCGTGGTGCAGCCCGGCATGGACCTGCTCGAAATCGTCCCGCTGGAAGACACCTTGCTGGTGGAGGCGCGCGTGCGGCCGGCCGACATTGCCTTCCTGCGGCCCGGGCAGCCCGCAATGGTCAAGCTGTCGGCCTACGACTTTTCCATCTATGGCGGCTTCCCCGGCACCGTCGAGCATATCAGCGCCGATACGCTGACGCCGGAACGCCCCGGCGAGCGCCCCGAAAGCTACTACCTGGTGCGCGTGCGCACGCGGGACAACCGGCCCGGCGGCAGCGCGGTGCAGGTGCCCATCCTGCCCGGCATGGTGGCCACGGTCGACGTGCTGACCGGTCAGAAGACGGTGCTTCACTACCTGCTCAAGCCAATTATCAAGACCAAAGAAATGGCGTTCCGCGAACGATGAGCCCGAGCGCGCACGCATTCATCTAACCACCACCACCACAACAACAAACAATGCATGGCCACCAGGCCGGCACTCAGGACCGAGAGAGGAAATCATGGCAACACTGACTGGCACCAACAGCAGCGACAACATCAGCGGCACCACGTCCAGCGACACCATCCTGAGCGGCAATGGCAATGACTACGTCAGCGCCGGCGACGGCAGCGATTATGTCGACGCCGGAAACGGCGACGATATCGTCGAGGGCGGCGACGGCAATGACACGCTGCTGGGCGCCAACGGCAAGGACCGCGTGTTCGGCGGGCGCGGCAACGATAACCTGTCCGGTGGCAACGGCACCGACGCGGTCTATGGCGGCAGCGGCGATGACGTGATCGGCAGTATCGACGGTTCCTCGGCGCTTTACACCGGCGACAACGGCGGCGATACGCTGTATGGCGACGGCTACGACAGCTATGCCGACTACCTGCTCGGGCGCGGCCATGAATCGACCCAGCCGGGCAACGACCGCATCTATGGCGGCAACGGCGACGACCTGATCTACGGGGACAACGGCAACAATGGCGCCCAGGGCGGCGCCGACATCATCACCGGCGGCAACGGCAAGGACACCATCTATGGCGAAGGTGGCGATGACAACATCGGCGGCGGGGGCGGCGGCGACACGTTGAGCGGCGGCAGTGGCGGTGACGTATTCGTCTACAACGCGGTGTCCGACTCCACCGCGGCCGGCATGGACATCATCACCGACTTCCAGCGGGGCGCGGACCGCCTGGACCTGCGGCCGGTGCTGGGCAATACGGGTTTTGAATGGGGTGGGAGCCAGCCCACGGCCCATGGTGCCTGGTTCCAGCAATCCGGCGGCAATACCTATGTCTATGTGGATGTCGATGGCAATCCCGCGACTGCGGAAATGGTCATCAGGCTCAATGGCCTGCACGAACTGACCAAGTCGGACTTCGCCGGCTATGAGAACCATGCGCCCACGGCCACGGCCGACACCCATGCGATCGGCGAGGACAACTCGCCGAACCCGATCACCGGCAATGTGCTGTCCAATGACAGCGATGTCGACGCCGGCAACGTGCTGGCAGTGGCCAATGCCGGCACGTATGTCGGGCACTACGGCACGCTGACGATCAATACCGACGGTAGCTACAGCTATAAGCTGGATAACGGCAATGCCGAGGTGCAGGCACTGCGGCAAGGCGAGCATGTGCAGGACACTTTCAGCTATGACGTGACCGACGGCCAGGCCGGCGCGGCATCGTCGCTGAGCATCCGGATCAACGGCGCCAATGATGGGGCCACCATCGCGGCATCGGCTGGCGAGGACACGTCGGTGACCGAAGCTGGCGGGACAGGGAACGCTGTTCCCGGCGACGCTTCTGCCAGCGGCACGTTGACGGTCAGCGATGTCGACACCGGCGAGGCGCACTTTGCCGACGTTTTGCCCGCCAGTCTGGTCGGGCAGTACGGTACCTTTACCTTCGACAGCAGTTCCGGTGCGTGGACCTACACGCTGGATAACAGCAAGGCCGATGCGCTGACCGCGGGTCAACAGGTCAGCGATTCGCTGACGGTGGCATCGGCCGACCAGAGCGCACAGCAGACCATCACGGTCAGCATCACCGGCGCCAACGACCATGCTGCCATCACGGCTTCGGGCAGCGAGGACACCTCCGTGGCCGAAGCTGGTGGGGCGGCCAACGCCATTCCCGGCGACACCTCCGCCAGCGGCACACTGGCGGTCAGCGATGTCGATGCCGGCGAGGCGCACTTTGCCGCCGTGGCGCCGGGCAGCCTGGCCGGGCAATATGGCACGTTCACCTTCGACAGCAATACGGGTGCATGGACCTATACGCTCGACAACAACAAGGCCAATGCGCTGACCGCGGGTCAACAGGTCAGCGATTCGCTGACGGTGGCATCGGCCGACCAGAGCGCACAGCAGACCATCACCGTCAACATCACCGGCGCCAACGACCACGCCACGATCACGGCGTCGGGCAGCGAGGACACGTTGGTGACCGAAGCGGGCGGCGCGGCCAATGCGATTGCTGGCGACGCCTCCGCCAGCGGCACGCTGACGGTCAGCGATGTTGATGCCGGCGACACGCACTTTTCTGCCGTGCCGACAGCCAGTCTGCTCGGGCAGTACGGTTTCTTCACCTTCGATACCAATTCCGGGGCCTGGACCTATACGCTCGACAACGACAAGGCCGATGCCCTGACCGCAGGCCAGCAGGTCAGCGATTCGCTGACGGTGGTGTCGGGCGACCAGACCGCGCAGCAAACCATCACCGTCAACATCACGGGCGCCAACGACCATGCCGCCATCACGGCGTCGAGCAGCGAGGACACGTCGGTGACCGAAGCAGGTGGGGCGGCCAATGCCAATGCCGGGGACGGCTCCGCCAGCGGCACGGTGACGGTCAGCGATGCCGATACCGGCGAGGCGCACTTTGCCGCCGTGCCGCCGGACAGCCTGGCCGGGAAATATGGCACGTTCACCTTCGACAGCAATACGGGTGCATGGACCTATACGCTGGACAACAGCAAGGCCGATGCATTGACCGCAGGCCAGCAGGTCAGCGATTCGCTGACGGTCGCTTCATTCGATCAGACTGCGCAGCAGACCATCACGGTCAACATCACCGGGTCCAACGATCACGCCACCATCACGGCCTCGGGCAGCGAAGACACGGCTGTGACTGAAGCCGGCGGGGCGGCCAACGCCGTTCCGGGCGACGCTTCCGCCAGCGGCACGCTGACGGCCAGCGATGTCGATGCCGGCGAAGCGCACTTTGCCGCCGTGGCGCCTGCCAGTTTGCTCGGTCAGTATGGCAGCTTCAGCTTCGACAGCAATACGGGTGCGTGGACCTACACGCTGGACAACGGCAAAGCCGATGCGTTGACCGCTGGCCAGCAGGTCAGCGATTCGCTGACCGTTTCTTCAGCCGACCAGACCGCGCAGCAGACTATCACGGTCAACATCACCGGCTCCAACGACCACGCCACCATCACGGCGTCGGGCAGCGAGGACACGTCAGTGACCGAAGCGGGCGGCGCGGCCAACGCGATTGCGGGCGACGCCTCCGCCAGCGGCACACTGACGGTCAGCGATGTCGATGCCGGTGATAGGCATTTTTCCGCCGTGCCGACGGCCAGTTTGCTCGGGCAGTACGGCTTCTTTACCTTCGATACCAATAGCGGGGCCTGGACCTATACGCTCGACAACGACAAGGCCGAAGCGCTGACCGCAGGCCAGCAGGTCAGCGATTCGCTGACGGTGGTGTCGGGCGACCAGACCGCGCAGCACACCATCACGGTCAATATCACCGGGTCCAACGACCACGCCACCATCACGGCGTCGATCAGTGAAGACACGTCGGTGACCGAAGCCGGTGGGGCGGCCAACGCCAATGCTGGTGACCCCTCCGCAAGCGGGAAGTTGACGGTCAGCGATGTCGATGCCGGCGAAGCACACTTTGCCGCCGTGACACCGGCCAGTCTGACGGGGCAATATGGCACCTTCACCTTCGACAGCAATACCGGTGCGTGGACCTACACGCTCGACAACAGCAAAGCCGATGCATTGGGCGCAGGCCAGCAGGTCAGCGACTCTCTGACGGTCGCTTCCGCAGACCAGACGGCGCAGCAGACCATCACGGTCAACATCACCGGGTCCAACGACCACGCCACCATTACGGCGTCGATCAGTGAAGACACGTCGGTGACCGAAGCGGGCGGAGCGGCCAACGCCGTCCCCGGAGACACCTCGGCCAGCGGCACCCTGACGGTCAACGACGTCGACACCGGCGACGCCCACTTTGCCCCCGTTCCAGCCGGCAGCCTGTTGGGGCAATACGGTACCTTTACCTTCGACAGCAATACAGGCGCCTGGACCTACACGCTCGACAACAGCAAGACAGAGACGCTCGTCGCTGGCCAGCAAGTCACCGACACGCTGTCGGTGCAATCGTCGGACCTCACCGCCACCCAAGTGATTACCGTCAATATCACTGGCGCCAACGATGCCGCGGTGAACACTGTGCCCACGGCGCAGGCCGTCAACGAAGACACGCCGCTGGTGTTCAGTTCGGCCAACGGCAATGCGCTCAGCCTCTCTGATGTGGACAATGCCAGCCATACCGTGACGCTGACCGCGACCGCCGGCGCGCTCACGCTCAACGGTATCGCCGGGCTGCAGTTCCTGGCGGGCGACGGCACTGCGGACAGCACCATGACGTTCACGGGCAGCGACGCGGCGATTAATGCCGCGCTGGACGGCCTGCGTTTCGTTGGCGACGGCAACTATGCGGGTATGGCATCGGTACAAATGCAGAGCAGCGATGGCAGTGCCGTCGATACCGACGCGGTGGCGATCACGGTCAATCCTGTCAACGACGCTCCCGTGGCAGCCGCAGACGTGATTTATGTCTCGAACAACAACAATGGCAACAGCAACACCACCAGCACCGTCCTGATTCCGGTCAGCGCACTGCTTGGCAATGATGGCGATGTCGATGGGATGGCGTTGTCAGTCACCGCACTTGGGCCTTCCACAGCCGGGATCAGCAACCTGATGTTCGCGCCGGAAACCAATGGCAGCTACATCAGGTTCGACGTAGACAAGACGTCGCCGGGCACCTTCAGCTATACCATTTCAGACGGAGCCGGCGGCACCAGCACGGCGACCGTCACGGTCAATGTCTTGTTGACCGGAAACGATGCCACTGTGTCGTTGGCGGGCCAGGACTACCAGGCTTCCTACCTCGATGGCGGCACCCAGAACGATACGCTGACGGGCGCCGGCATTGCCGACACCTTTATTGGCGGAACGGGAGCCGACACGCTCAACGGCGGCGACGGCGACGACGTGCTGCGGGGTGCTGCGGGCAATGACATCATCGACGGCGGCGCAGGCATAGACCTGTTGGATTTCTCTGATACCGCCGTGGGGGTTTCCATTTCCTTCACGCTGACGCAAAGCAGCCTCGCCACCTCGGTCAACCTGGGTTCGGGGAGCGGACTCGGTACCGACAGCTACAAGAACATGGAGGGCGTGATCGGTTCGGGGAGCGGTGACACGCTGACCGGCAGCTCCGCCAACGACATCATTCGCGGTGGCGGGGGCAATGACATCATCGACGGCGGCGCAGGCCTCGACCTGCTGGACTTTTCCGATGCGAAGGGCTCGGTTGTCTTCACGCTGACGCAAAGCAGCCTGGTTACCACGGCTGACCTGAGCACGGCGACTAACCTTGGCACCGACAGCTACAAAAACATGGAAGGCCTGATCGGTTCGGCATTCAACGACAACCTCACCGGCTCGGCCGGCAACGACGTGTTGCGCGGCGGCGCGGGCGACGACCTGCTCGCGGGAGCCGCTGGCAACGACGTGCTGACCGGCGGCGCCGGGGCCGACACGCTGACCGGCGGCGCCGGCAGCGACACCTTCCGCTTCCTGCGCGCCGATGCCGCCTCGGTCGACACGATCAGCGACTTCGACGTGGCTCCGGAAGCCGGCGGTGGCGACGTGCTGGATCTCTCCGACCTGCTATCCGGCGTCGGCGTGACCACCGCCAATGCAGCGCAGTTCGTGCGCCTGTCGGAAGTCGATGGCAACACCGTCGTCAGCCTGGATCGGGATGGCAGTGGCGCGGCTGCCGCATTCCAGGACGTGGCCGTGCTGCAGGGCGTGGTGGGGCTCGATCTCAACACGCTGTTGAGCAACGGCAATATCCACACGGCCTGAGGCGTGCGGGCGGAGGCGGGTTCAGAGAGGGAATTGCAGGACGGCAGTAAAACCGGACTCCGGTGTAGTTGAAAACCATAATAAACGGGTAGCGCACCGCTTTCCGTATCGCGCAGGCATGGCAGCCATGTCGCCGGCAAGCCGATACGTGTCAGCGGGTGCGCCCGAGTGGGGGAAGCATGACAACGACATGGTGCCGGCTGGCACATGTACTGCTATGGGCAGCCATGGTGGTGCCGCATCACGCGGCAGCCCAGGCGCTGCGCCACGCAGTCGAGCAAGCCGTGCATACCAATCCCGAAGTGCTGGCGGCGGGCAGCCGCCGGCTGGCCGCGGACGAGGGGCTGACGCAGGCGCGCGCCGGTTACCTGCCGCGGGTCGATGTCAATGCCGCCACCGGTCGCGTACGCCTGGACAGCCACAGCACACGGCTGATGGGCCTGTCCGACTCTTCCTATGCCAGCCACGCGGCCGGCGTGACGATCTCGCAGATGCTGTTCGACGGCTTTGCCACCAGCAGCGACGTGGAGCGCCAGGGCGCACGGATCGACGGCGCGGCCTATCGGGTCGGTGCGACTGCCGAGGACATCGCGCTGCGCACGGTCGGCGTCTATGTGGAGGTGCTGCGGCGCCAGGAAACCGTGGCCATCGGCATGGCCAATCTCGAAGCACACCAGCACATCTATGACCAGATCAGGCTTGGCGCCGACAACGGCGTGCTGCGCCGTGCCGACCTCTACCAGGCCGAGAGCCGCCTGGCGCTGGCCAAGGCCAGCCTGCGCGCCGAGCAGGGCAGCCTGCAGGACGCCATGACGGCCTACCTGCGCGTGGTCGGGGCGCCGCCGGACGCGTTATCCAGGCCGGAATCGTTGTCGGGGGTGCTGCCCGCCACCGAACGCGAGGCGCAACAGGTGGCAAGCGCCAGCCATCCTGCGCTGGGCGCCGGGCAGGCCGATATCGCCGAGGCCCAGGCCGGTCGCTCGCTGGCCAAGGCGGCAATGTGGCCAAGACTGGATCTGGAGCTCGGCGTGGCGCGCGACCGTGACCGGGTGCTCGGCACCACCGACGAGCGCAGCGTGATGCTGCGCGTGCGCTACAACCTGTTCCGCGGCAATGCCGACAAGGCACGCATCAATGAGGCCGGGTACCAGGTCCAGGAAGCGGAACAGAACCTGGACCGGCTGCGCAGGCAGGTGCAGGAAAGCGTGTCGCAGGCCTTTAACGCCTACCTGACGGCGCAGGACCGGCTGGCAAGCCTCGGGCAATACGTGCAGGCCAGCGATGCGACGCGCGTCAGCTACGGCAGGCAGTTCCGGATCGGGCAGCGCAGCCTGCTTGACCTGCTCAATGCCGAGAATGAGTACTTCAGCGCCCGCACTGCCTACGTGACCGGCCAGTACACCGAGCTGGCCAGCCAGTACCGCATCCTTGCCGGCATGGGCTTGCTGCTGGCGACGCTGCAGGTGCCGATGCCGAGGGAGGGGATGGTGCAGGTTGGGCAGCGCACAGGGCCGCCGCCGGGCCAGACACCGGCCCAGAGGTAAGGGACGGCGCAGCCGCCTCAGCCTGGCACAACCTCCCCCCGCAGCCCCCGCAACCGATACTCGCCCGGCGCCACGCCGGTCCATTTCTTGAACGCCCGGTGGAAGGTGCTCGGCTCCGAGAAGCCGAGCCGCAGCGCCACATCCAGCAGCGTCATGCCCGGCCGCTCCAGCATGCCGATGGCCACGTCGCGCCGCAGGCTGTCCTTGATGCTCTGGTAGCCGCGCCCTTCGTCGCGCAGCCGGCGGCGCAGGGTCTGCGGGGTGAGCCGCAGCAGCTGGGCCATCTGCTCCAGCGACGGCAGTTCGTCGTCCAGGTGCGAGCGCAGGTGCTGCCGGATGCGTTCGGCCAGGCAGCAGTTGTCGCGGTAGCGGATCAGCAGGTTGCGCGGCGTCTCGCGCAGGAACTCGCGCAAGCTGGCGGCATCCTGCATCACCGGCAGGCGCAGGCAAGCGGCGTCGAAATGCAGCGCGGTGACGGGCTGGCCGTAATGCACCGCGGCCTTGAACACGCGCTCGGTGTCGGTGCCGCGCTGCGAGGGCGCGGCGCTCAGGTCGACGCGGCGCAGCGGAATATGCTGCGCCACCAGCCAGCTGACCAGCGCATACGCATGGAAAACAAAGGTCGATTCGGCAAAGCTGCGGCAGGCCGAGGCTGGCGCGCGCGGATGCAGTTCCACCGTGGCGGTCTGGCCGTCGGCGCTCAGGTGCAGGCGCGGCGCGAAGGCGTCGATATGCAGCCGGTACAGGCGGATGCCGGTGCGGATGGCGTCTTCGAGGGTGGCGCAGTGGACCACGCTTGCACATACCTGGGCAAACACGCCCGGGGTGACCGGCCGGTCCAGCAGCCCCCACAGCTCATCGCGCGTGACGCGGCGCAGCGTGCGGATCAGGGCAGCGTACTGGCCCTGCGTGACGCGCGCGCTGGGCGAGGCCAGCAGGGCCGGCGAAATGCCCGCGCGGCGCAGCAGCGCATCGATGTCCAGGCCGAGCCGCCGCGCGCCCAGCAGGATGCGGTCGACGTGCTGGACCGCGATGGTGTGGCGCGCCGGCGCCACCGTAGCGGGCGGCGGCGCGGCCGGTCGGACTACAGGGTTGTCGGGCAGCGCCGGCAACTGGCCGGCGATGTGCAGCTTACCCGGCGTGGGCAGGCGGTGCGATGACACGGCGGTATGCATGAGTCTCCTCGTCAGGGTGACGCGCCGGCGCAGCAGGGCGCGGCGGTCATATTCGCGGGCCTGGCCGGTCTTTTCGCCACATTAACAAGCCGCGAACGCACCGCACAATCGGGATTTGCCAAAGCCTGCCTTTCGCCTGAGCGATTCGGCCAATCATTTTGGTGAGTCTGGTCATTGTCCACGCACCGCAGCATCGCGCACTCTGCGGCTCATACAGGCCAAGTGCGGGCACAGCCGCCGGCACGCAGGCAGGACAAGGCCGGAACCCACCGGACAGGCAGAACGCAAAAAAAGGGGACTGAACCCCCGCGCCCGCCCTCAGACACCAAAGGAGACAAGCCCATGCAGGAAAATCGTCGTAGTGCATTGCGGCGCCTCGGCGCCGGGTTGCTGGCCGTGTCCGCCGCCGCGGCCGGCATGCTGACTTCCGGCGCCGCGTGGGCGCAGGGCGAATTCCCGTCGAAGACGGTGCGCCTGGTGGTGCCGTATCCGGCCGGAGGCGCCACCGACGTGCTGGCGCGCGCCATTGCCGACGGCCTCGGCAAGGCCTGGAAGCGCCCGGTGGTGGTGGAGAACCGCCCCGGCGCCAGCAGCATGATCGGCTCTGAAGTGGTGGCCCGCGCCGGAGCCGACGGCCATACCGCGCTGCTGACCATTACCACGCTGGTGCAGGCACCCAGCCTCTACGCCAAGCCGCCGTTCGATCCGGTCAAGGATCTTGTCGCGGTGTCCGAGTTGGCCACGACCAACCTGGTGTTCGCCGTGCACAGCTCGGTGCCGGCCAACAACCTGAAGGAATTCATCGAACTGGTCCGCTCCAGGCCGAAGCAGTTTTCCTACGGCTCCTACGGCACCGGCTCCAGCGGCCATCTGTATGGCGAGATCTTCAAGGAGTCGGCCAAGCTCGACATGGTGCACGTCTCGTACAAGGGCGAGGCGCCGGAGCTGAACGACCTGCTCGGCGGACAGGTGCCCGCCGCGATCATCTCGGTGATGGGCGCCAAGCCGCATAACGCGACCGGACGCCTGCGCGCGCTGGCGGTCACCGGCGGCGGCCGCTCGCCGCACCTGCCGGACGTGCCGACCTTCCGCGAAGCCGGCGTGGCCGGCATGGACGGGCAGGGCTGGTTCGGCCTGTTCCTGCCCGCCGCGACGCCGCGGCCCATCGTCGACAAGTTCTCGGTCGACGTCAACCGCATCCTGGCCCAGCCCGACGTGCGCAAGCGCATGAACGACCTGGGCATCGTGCTGACCGGCAGCACGCCCGACGCCTTCGCCCAGGTGGTCCAGGCCGACTACGTCCGCTGGGGCAAGGTCATCCGCACCAACAACATCCGCCTGGACTGAACCCAACTGATTCACCTGCTGATTCGCTGCCAATGAAGCCTGCTACAAGTCCCAAGCCGCCGTTCCGTTCTCCTGCCTGGCCGCCCGGCCTGCCGGCCACGCTGCACACGCCACGCACCAGCCTGTTCTACAACGTCGAGGCCGCGGCGCGCCGCTATCCGGACAAGACCGCGATCCAGTACTTCGGTACCGCGATTTCCTACGCACAGCTGCAGGACGAGATCGAACGCATGGCCGGCTACCTGCAGCAGGCCTGCGGCATCCAGCCGGGCGACCGCGTGGTGCTGTTCAGCCAGAACTGCCCGCAGTTCATCATCGCCTACTACGCGATCCTGCGCGCCGAGGGTGTGGTGGTGCCGGCCAACCCGATGTGGCTGGAGGCCGAGCTGGCCCACGTGGTTGGCGACAGCGGCGCGGTGGCCGCCTTTGCCGGCAGCGAGTTGTACCAGCGCGTGGCGCCGCTGCACGGGCCGGCGCTGCGTCATGTGATCGTGCACGACTACGGCGGCATGCTGCGCGACGACGGCGGCCTGCCGGTGCCGGACTGGCTGCGCGAACCCGCGCCGGCATTGCACGCCGCGCCGTCCGGCGCGATGCCGGTGGCGTGGGACGCCGCCAGCGCCGCCGGCCATCGCCCGCTGCCGCACCAGGCCGGCTACGACACGCTGTGCATGCTGGCCTATACCTCCGGCACCACCGGCAACCCCAAGGGCTGCATGCATACCCACGGCACGCTGATGACCGCGGCGGTCGGCTCGCAGATCTGGCGCAGCAGCACGCCCGAGTCGGTGGTACTGGCGGTGGCGCCGATGTTCCACCTGCTGGGTATGCAGAACTGCATGAACTCGCCGCTCTACCTCGGCGCCACCGTGGTGCTGATGCCGCGCTGGGACCGCGCGCTGGCCGCTGACCTGATCGAGCGCTACCGCGTCTCGGTGTGGGGCGCGCCGCCGGCGATGCTGGTGGACTTCTTCTCGCAGCCCGACGTGGGCAGCCGCGACCTGTCGAGCCTGGCCTACCTGGGCGGCGGCGGCGCGGCCATGCCGGACGCGGTCGCCAACATGCTGCAGGAGCGCTTCAACCTGCCGTATGTCGAGGCCTACGGCATGACCGAGACCGCGTCATTCCTGTTGTCGAACCCGCGGCACAAGCCCAAGCGCGAATGCCTGGGCATCGCCACCTTCGGCGTGGACGCGCGCGTGATCGACCCCGAGACGCTGAAGGAACTGCCACAGGGCCAGACGGGAGAAATCGTCGCCCATGGCGGGCAGGTGATGTTGGGCTACTGGGGCAACCCCGAGGCCAATGAGTCTTCGTTTGTCGAGCTAGACGGCAAGCGCTTCCTGCGCACCGGCGACCTGGGCTTCATGGACGAAGACGACTACTTCTTCATGCGCGACCGCCTCAAGCGCATGATCAACGCCTCCGGCTTCAAGGTCTGGCCGGCGGAGGTGGAGAACCTGCTGTACGCGCATCCGGCGATCCACGAAGCCTGCGTGATCGCCGCGCGCGACGAGCGCCGCGGCGAGACCGTCAAGGCCGTGGTGGCGCTGCGCCCCGAAGCGCGCGGCTCCGCCGAGGCGGACGCCGAACGCATCATGGCCTGGTGCCGCGAGCGCCTGGCCGCCTACAAAGTGCCGCGCATCGTGGCCTTTGTCGATGCACTGCCCAAGTCCGCCACCGGCAAGATCCAGTGGCGCGCATTGCAGGAACGCGAGATGCAAGCGCAGGACCCCCGCGCCTGACGCCCGCCGCGACACAGAGAAAGAGAGAGACAGCATGCAGCAAAGCAGACGCAACTGGCTGGCGCAGGCCGGCACCCTGGCCGGCGCGGCCATCCTCGGCGGCGTGGGCCAGGCCTTCGCCCAGCAGCCTTACCCGAGCAAGCCGATCCGCATGATCGTGCCGTATCCGGCCGGCGGCGGCACCGACACCGTGGCTCGCCTGATCGGCCAGCGCCTGGCCGAAAGCCTGGGGCAGCCGGTGGTGGTGGAAAACAAGCCCGGCGCCAGCGGCATGCTCGGCAATGACATGGTCGCCAAGGCTCCGGCCGACGGCTACACCATCCTGCTGGCGATCACCGCGCTGATCCAGTCGCCCAGTCTGTACAAGCGCATGCCGTACGACGTGGCCAAGGACTTCACGCCGGTGTCGCTGATCGCCAAGTCGTCGGACCTGTTCGTAGTGCCCAACCGCTTGCCGGCCAGCAACATGCGCGAATTCCTGGCGCTGGCCAAGGCCGGCAAGCTCAGCTACGGCTCGTATGGCAACGGCACCTCGTCGCACCTGCATGGCGAACTGCTCAAGCAGCAAGCCGGCATCGAGCTGACGCACATCCCGTACAAGGGCGCCGCGCCGCTGGTCAGCGACCTGCTCGGCGGGCAGGTGGACTCGGCCTTCGTCGACGTGACCTCGGCCAATGCGCACCTCGCCAGCAACAAGTTCAGGATCCTTGGCATCACCGGCAGCCAGCGGTACAAGGCGCTACCCAATGTGCCGACCTTCACCGAGCTGGGCCTGCCCGGCTTCGAGCCCAACGGCTGGTTCGGGTTGTTCCTGCCGGGTGGTGCGCCCAGGGAGGTGACGGCGAAACTGGCGGCCGAAACCGCGCGCATCGTGCGCCTGCCCGAAGTGACACAGAAGCTGGCAGGGATGGGGCTGCAGCCGGTCGGGTCGACGCCGCAGGAGCTCGCCACGGTGGTCAGCGGCGACACACCCAAGTGGGCCAGGATCGTGCGCGACGCCAATATTCAGCTCGATTGAGCCCAGCCAGCTTTCCGGAGTTCATCCCATGGAATACATCCGCTTTGCCGTCGAGGACGGGATCGCCACCCTGACCCTCGACTTCCCCGCGCGCCGCAATGCGCTGTCCATCCCGATGCGCGGCGAGATCGCGGAAGTGATTCGCCGGGTACGTGCCGACGACAACGTGCGCGCGCTGATCCTGACCGGTGCGGGCACCGAGTTCTGCTCTGGCGGCGATATCAGCTCGATGCAGACGGAGATGACCGCACCGCAAGGGCGCCGCCGCCTGCAGCAGGCGCACGGCTGGCTGGAAGACCTGATCCAGCTTGACGTGCCGGTCATCGCCGCCGTCGACGGCGCGGCCTATGGTGCCGGCTTCAGCCTGGCGCTGACGGCCGACATCATCCTGGCCACCCCGCGCGCGCGTTTTGGCCTGCCGTTCCTGCGCATGGGACTGATACCGGACTGTGGCGTGTTCTACACGCTGCCCCGGATTGTCGGCGTGCAGCGCGCCAAGGCACTGATGTTCTCGATGAAGGAGCTCAGCGCCGAGGAGGCACAGGACCTTGGCATCGTCATGGAAATCGTGCCGCAGGAAAGCCTGGCCGAGCGTGCGCAGGCGCTGGCGCGCGCCTTTACCGAAGCCTCGCCGGTGGCGGTCGGCCTGACCAAGCAGGCGCTGAACGCCTCGCTGAACCAGGACCTGCACACCATGCTGGCGATGGAGGCGGACGGGCAGGGCATCACCTTCTCCACGGAATACCGCATGGAGGCGGCCAACCGCTTCATGGCCAAGCAGCCGCTGCGCTACCGCTGGCCCGATTGAGCGGCGGCGTCTGCTGCTGCTGCATCGCAGCAGGGCGGACGCGCCAACCGCATCGTTTACCTATATAGGCGTGCGGTCGCAGCAACGCGGCGCCCCGGCCTGTTTTCCTCGTTTACCCTGATATCTGAACACCCTATGGGATCACATAACCAGCACGCGGCCAGCACCGCACGCCAGACCCCCTGGATGACCGAAGACCTGGTCATGTTCCAGGACACCGTGCGCCGCTTCGTCGAGCGCGAACTGGCGCCCAACGAGGCCCGCTGGGCCGACCAGGGCTATATCGACCGCGACGTCTGGCGCCGCGCCGGCCAGGCCGGCATCCTGTGCGCCAGCATCCCGGAGGAGTACGGCGGCGGCGGGGGCAGCTTTGCGCACGAGGCCGTGATCACGCGCGAAATGGCACGCGCCATCTGCACCAGCCTGGGCAACAATGTGCATAGCGGTATCGTGGCACATTACCTGCTCAACTACGGCACCGAGGCGCAGAAGCGCAAATGGCTGCCGCAGATGGCCAGCGGCGAAATGGTGGCGGCCATCGCCATGTCGGAACCTGGCGCCGGTTCCGACCTCAAATCGGTACGCACCCGCGCGGTGCGGGAAAGGACCGGGAATGGGGACTGCTATCGCATAAACGGTGCAAAGACTTTTATTACGAACGGTTACCACGCCGACCTGGTTTGCCTGGTCGCCAAGACCGATCCGCAGGCCGGCTCGCGCGGCGTCTCGCTGATCATGGTCGAGACGCGCGACCTGCCGGGCTTCCGCCGCGGGCGCATTCTCGAGAAGATCGGACAGAAGGGCCAGGACACCGCCGAGCTCTTCTTCGACGAAGTACTGGTGCCGTGTGAGAACCTGCTCGGCGAGCAGGAAGGCCAGGGTTTTTATCAGCTCATGCAGCAACTGCCGCAGGAGCGGATGATCATCGCCCTCGGCGCGACTGCGTCGATGGAGCGCGCAATCGAGCTCACCACGGACTATGTGCGCGAGCGCAAGGTGTTCGGCCAGCCGCTGGCAGACCTGCAAAACACGCGTTTTCGCCTGGCCGAGTGCAAGACCGAGGCAACTATCGCCGCGACCTTCGTGGACGACTGCATGATGCGGTTGATGGCGGGCACGCTCGATGCCGCCACCGCGGCGATGGCGAAGTGGTGGTGCACGCAGAAGAACTGCGAGATCATCGACGAGTGCCTGCAGTTGCACGGTGGCTACGGCTACATGCTGGAATACCCGATCGCGCGAATGTACGCCAACGCACGTGTGGGCAAGATCTACGGCGGCTCCAACGAGATCATGAAGGAGCTGGTGGCGCGCACGCTCTGACGCGACCGTTATCAGCAGTGTCCGCGTGCTAGTGCGCGCAGAAGCAAATTCTGAAACTGAGTAAAGGCCCGCACAGGTGCCGGCTTTTGTGCTTCCGGTTACAAAACCGGCTGTGCACGGTTGGCGGGAAAGGTGTAAGGTGTGTCACAAGCATGGTCAATGGCCCGTCGCGTGCGGGGGCGAAGCGCAGAGCGGAAATCAGCCAAAAGCTGACAGCGAAATCAGGCAGAAAATGCAGCAGAGAAACAGCCGTTGCATGAATGCACGATTCGTCAACTCGGCCTCCACCATCGCCGTTATTTGACTATGATGAAGTAAAGACTTCGCAACATGACAGGTCGCCAGGCCGGGGTGGTGCACCGCGAAAAGTTGCGCGGAGTCTTGGGGGTAGCACTACCTACGCCTCGGACGTGGACTCTGACGGGAGTGAGGTATGGACATTTTCGGCCATTACGCTACGCGCTTCGAAGCTCGCAAGGAAGAGGAATACACCATCCAGGAATACCTGGAGATCTGCAAGAAGGATCCCACTGCCTACGCGACCGCTGCCGAGCGCATGCTTGCCGCGATCGGCCAGCCGGAGCTGGTGGACACCCACCATGACCCCAGGCTGTCCCGACTGTTCTTCAACAAGGTCATCCGTATCTATCCGGCCTTCCGCGATTTCTACGGCATGGAGGACACGATCGAGCAGATCGTCTCGTTCTTCAAGCACGCGGCGCAAGGTCTGGAAGAGCGCAAGCAGATCCTGTATCTGCTCGGGCCTCCTGGCGGCGGCAAGTCCTCGCTCGCGGAGAAGCTCAAGGCGTTGATGGAGCAGATCCCCATTTACGCGCTCAAGGGATCGCCGATCCATGAGTCGCCGCTGGGCCTGTTTGCGCCTGAAGAAGACGGCAAGATCCTCGAAGAGGACTACGGCATTCCGGTGCGCTACCTGAACACCATCGCCTCGCCATGGGCGGTCAAGCGCCTGCACGAGTTCAACGGCGACATCACCAGGTTCCGCGTGGTCAAGCTGCGCCCGTCGGTGCTGTCGCAGATCGCGATCTCCAAGACCGAGCCGGGCGACGAGAACAACCAGGACATCTCGTCGCTGGTGGGCAAGGTGGACATCCGCAAGCTCGAGGACTTCCCGCAGGACGACCCGGACGCGTACTCGTATTCCGGTGGCCTGTGCCTGGCCAACCGCGGCCTGCTCGAGTTCGTCGAAATGTTCAAGGCGCCGATCAAGGTCCTGCACCCGCTGCTGACCGCGACGCAGGAAGGCAACTACAAGGGCACGGAAGGCTTCGGCGCGATCCCGTTCGACGGCATCATCCTGGCGCACTCGAACGAGGCGGAGTGGACCACCTTCAAGTCGGACAAGAACAACGAAGCATTCCTGGACCGGATCTATATCGTCAAGGTGCCGTACGTGCTGCGCGTGTCCGACGAGGTGAAGATCTACGACAAGCTGCTGCGCTGCAGTTCGCTGTCGGCCGCGCCGTGCGCGCCCAACACGCTGAAGATGATGGCGCAGTTCGCGGTGCTCACGCGCATCAAGGAGCCCGAGAACTCGAACATCTTCTCGAAGATGCGGGTCTATGACGGCGAAAGCCTGAAGGACGTGGATCCGAAGGCCAAGTCGTACCAGGAGTACCGCGACTACGCCGGCATCGACGAGGGCATGAACGGGCTGTCGACGCGCTTCGCGTTCAAGGTCCTGTCCAAGGTCTTCAACTTCGACAACACCGAAGTGGCGGCCAACCCGGTGCACCTGCTGTATGTGCTCGAGCAGCAGATCGAGCGCGAGCAGTTCCCGCCGGAGCAGGAATCCAAGCTGCTGTCGCACATCAAGGAGTACCTGACCACGCCGTTCGTGGAGTTTATCGGCAAGGAGATCCAGACCGCGTACCTGGAGTCGTATTCCGAATATGGCCAGAACATCTTCGACCGCTATGTCGTGTTTGCCGACCTGTGGATCCAGGACCAGGAGTACCGCGATCCGAATACCGGTGAAATCCTCGACCGCAACGCGCTGAACGACGAGCTGGAGAAAGTGGAAAAGCCCGCGGGTATCTCCAACCCGAAGGACTTCCGCAACGAGATCGTCAACTTCGTGCTGCGGGCGCGGGCCAACAACAGTGGCAAGAACCCGGTCTGGACCAGCTATGAAAAGCTGCGGATGGTGATCGAGAAGCGCATGTTCTCCACGACGGAGGACCTGCTGCCGGTGATCTCGTTCAACGCCAAGTCTTCTCGCGAAGACCAGGACAAGCACGAGAACTTCGTCAACCGCATGGTCGAGAAGGGGTACACGCCCAAGCAAGTGAGACTTCTGGTGGAGTGGTATCTGCGCGTAAGAAAATCATCGTAACGGCGCCGCGGAACAGATCTCTCAACGAGGGAAACTTATGGCTACGGTCATCGATCGGCGCGAAAACGGCGGCAACAAGAGTGCCGTCAACCAGCAACGCTTTATCAAACGCTACCGCGAGCAGATCCGGCAAGCAGTGGCAAAGGCGGTGTCCGGCCGGAAGATCATGGACATCGAGCAGAGTGGCCAGGTGTCCATTCCGGTCAAGGACATCTCCGAGCCGATCTTCCACCACGGCCCGGGCGGGCGGCGCGAATGGATTCACCCCGGCAACAAGAAGTTCGTCAAGGGTGATTCCTTCGACCGCCAGCAGCAGGGCGGCGGCGGCAGCGGTTCGCGGGCCAGCGACAGCGGCGAGGGCGAGGACGATTTCGTCTTCACGCTGTCGCGCGAGGATTTCCTGAACTTCTTCTTCGAGGACATGGCGCTGCCGGACCTGGCCAAGCGCCACCTCGCCAAGATCGCCGAGGTGCGCAAGGTGCGCGCCGGCTATTCCATCGACGGCACGCCTTCCAACCTGTCGATCCTGCGCACCATGCGCAGCTCGCTGGGGCGGCGCATCGCGTTGTCCAGCCCGTACCAGAAGCGCCTGCGCGACCTGGAACTGGCCTACGCCGAGGCGCTGGAAAAGGACGGTCCCTACACCGAGCACACGCTCGAGCTGATGGAGAAGATGCGGCACTTGCGTGCCTGCATCGACCGCGTGCCCTTTATCGAGAAGCTCGACCTGCGCTACAACAACCGCGTGCTGAAGAAGCGCCCGCAGGCCCAGGCAGTGATGTTCTGCCTGATGGACGTGTCCGGCTCGATGGACGAGAGCCGCAAGGACCTGGCCAAGCGCTTCTTCATGTTGCTGTACCTGTTCCTGAAGCGCAACTACGAGCGCATCGACGTGGTGTTCATCCGGCATCACACGGTGGCCAAGGAAGTCGAAGAGGAAGACTTCTTCCACTCGCGCGAGTCCGGTGGTACCGTGGTGTCCAGTGCGCTGAAGCTGATGGTGGAAGTGGTCCACGACCGTTATCCGCCGAGCCAGTGGAACATCTACTGCGCGCAGGCCTCCGACGGCGACAACTGGGCCGGCGACTCCGAGCTGTGCGGACGCCTGCTGCGCGAGTCGATCCTGCCGCTGGTGCAGTACTACGCATACGTGGAAGTGGCGTCCGAGGAACCGCAGAACCTCTGGGAAGAGTACCTGACGGTGAAGAACCAGTTCGACCACTTTGCGATGCAGCGCATCATCGGCGCGGACGAGATCTACCCGGTGCTGCACGACCTGTTCCAGAAGCGCGCGGCGTAGACTGGCACCGATCCGGCCTTCCAGCCGGAAGGCCACAGTGAAGGCAAATGGCGAGGCAACGCGGGAACCACGCGGCGCGGCGATGCCGTGCGCGCCGGACAGGTCTGCCGCCTTGTCCGGGCAACTAGGGGCGAAGATGGCTTATCTCTCCACGGGTTCGGAATGGACCTTCGAGCTGATCAACCGGTATGACCGCGAGATCGCCCGCATCGCCGGCGAATTCGGGCTGGACACCTATCCCAACCAGATCGAGATCATCACCGCCGAGCAGATGCTCGACGCCTATGCGTCAGCGGGGTTGCCGGTCGGCTACAGCCACTGGTCCTACGGCAAGCACTTCCTGGCATCGGAGCGCAGCTACCAGCGCGGCCACATGGGGCTGGCCTACGAGATCGTCATCAACTCCAACCCCTGCATCGCCTACCTGATGGAGGAGAACACCATGCCGATGCAGGCGCTGACGATCGCGCACGCCTGCTACGGCCACAATTCCTTCTTCAAGGGCAATTACCTGTTCCGCACCTGGACCAACGCGGACGCCATCGTCGACTACCTGCTGTTCGCCAAGAACTACGTTGCCGAGTGCGAGCAGCGCTACGGCGAACGGGAGGTGGAGTTGTTGCTGGACTCCTGCCACGCCTTGCAGAACTATGGCGTGGACCGCTACAAGCGGCCCAAGAAGCTGTCCATCACCGAAGAGAAGGCGCGCCAGGCCGATCGCGAGAACTACCTGCAGATGCAGGTCAACGACCTGTGGCGCACGCTGCCCAAGCACCGGCCGCATGCGCTGGCTTCGGACGAAGACGCGACCGAGTCGGATATCACCTTCCCGCCCGAGCCGCAGGAAAACCTGCTGTACTTTATCGAGAAGAACGCGCCCAAGCTGGCGCCGTGGCAGCGCGAGATCGTGCGCATCGTGCGCAAGATCGCACAGTACTTCTACCCGCAGCGCCAGACCAAGGTGATGAACGAAGGCTGGGCCACGTTCTGGCACTACACCATCATCAACCAGCTTTACGAGGAAAAGCTGGTCAACGATGCGTTCATGATCGAGCTGCTGCAGGCACACACCAACGTCATCTACCAGCCGCCGTACCACAGCCCGTACTACAGCGGCATGAACCCGTACACGGTGGGCTTCCTGATCTTCCAGGACCTGCGCCGCATGTGCGAGAACCCGACCGAGGAAGACTATCGCTGGGCCCCGGAGATCGCCGGCAGCGACTGGCGCACCACGCTCGACTTCGCCATGCGCAACTTCAAGGACGAGAGCTTCCTGCTGCAGTTCCTGTCGCCGCGCGTGATCCGCGAACTGAAACTGTTCTCGGTGCTGGACGATGACCGCGAAGGCAAGCTGCGCGTCACCGCGATCCATGACGACGAAGGCTACCGCGCGATCCGCCAGCTGATGGCGGCGCAGTATGACCTGTCCAGCATGGAGCCCAATATCCAGGTCACCAACGTGGACGTGGGCGGCGACCGCTCGCTGACGCTGCGGCACCTGCAGAACGACCGCCGGCCGCTGGCGCACAACTTCGACGAGGTGATACGGCACGTGACGCGGTTGTGGGGCTTCACGGTGCGGCTGGAAGTGGCTTACGAAGACGGCCGTACCGAACTCAAGTACGAGTGCAAGCCTGAGCGGCGGCACCGCCGGCCGCACGGTGGCGGCCTGAGTCTGGCAGCCTGATTCACTGTTTCACTGGCTTGCCGGCGCCCCCCGCGGCTTACGCGGCGGGCGCCGGTTCGCTCCAGCTCCGCACCAGTTCCACCGCGTTGCGGCCTTCGCTGGCACACACTACCTCCCCCAGCACCCGGCTCCACCAGCGTTCCGACCCGTCTGCGACGCGCCACGCATGCAGGCGGCGCGTATAGAGCTGCAGGTCGTACTCCTCGGTAATCCCGATCGCGCCGTGCACCGCGTGGGCGATGGCCGCCACCGGCGTCACCGCGTCGCTGGCGCGCAGCTTGCCGATGGCCGCGCGCAGCGGGTCGGGCTCGCTGGTACTGCTGTCGCACGCCAGTTGTGCGGCTACGCGTGCGGCCGCGACGTGCTCGGCCATCTCGCTGACCTGGTGCTGGATCGCCTGGAACTTGCCGATGGCGCGGCCGAACTGCTGGCGGTCGTTGGCGTACTGCAGCGTCATGTCGAGCACGCGCGACAGCGCGCCAGCCAGCTGCGCGGCATGCAGGCAGGCGCCGAGCGCGCGCAGCGTGCCTGTGGGCAGCGAGAACGCTGCCGGCACGGAACGATCCGGGCGCGGCAGGCGCAGCGTCAGGTCGCCATGCGCGCCGGTCGCTTCGGCGTGTGCGTCGGCCGCGGACAGCAGCAGGCAGCGGTCACCGTCCTGCAGCAGGAACCACTGTGCATGGCGCGCGTCGGCAACCAGTGCCGCAGTGGCGCCGTCTGCAAAGCCGGCGAGCGCGATCGGACCTGAGGGCAGGGCGATGCCATGGGCATGCAGCAGCGCGCGCGCAAAGATGGTTTGCGCCAGCGGCAGCGGCAAGGCGTGGTGGCCGGTAACAAAGAGCACTGGTGCCAGCTCGCTCAGCGGCAGCGCGGCGCCGCCGGCGGATTCGGGCAGCAGGCAGTCGGCAAAGCCGCTTTGCAGCAGCGCTTGCCACAGGGGCTGCGGGTCGGCCTGCTGTTCGAGTGCGCGCACGGTGGCGGGCGGGCAGCAGTCGCGCAGCAGCGCGTCGAGGGCGTCGGAGTAGGCGTTATGCATGATGGGGTCTCGTGGGGATGCGGTGCCGTGGCGTTCAGCGCAGGCCCAGCCCGCGGGCGATCATGCCGCGCAGGATCTCGCGCGTGCCGCCGCGCAGCGAGTACGACGGCGCGATCTGCGTGACGTAGGCGAGCGTGCGGTACAGCGCCGCATCGGCCGCCAGCGCGGGCTCGTCGCCCAGTGCGGCTTCTACCAGCGCGGGGATCGACTGTTCGAAGGTGGTGCCCAGGTCCTTGACCAGCGCGGCTTCCACGACGGGGCTTTCACCGGCAGCCAGCCGCGCCGTTACCGCCAGCGACATTGCGCGCAACACCGCCAGGTGGCCGGCGAGCCGTCCCGCGGTCAAGGTGTCGCGGCGTGCCGGCGGCAGGCGGCGCATGGCATCGAGCCAGGTATCGAGCAGCACCACACTGGAATACAGGCGCTCGGGCCCGCTGCGCTCGAACGCCAGTTCCGCATTGACTTGCTCCCAGCCGCTGCCTTCCTGGCCGACCAGCGCATCGGGGGCCAGCACCACCTCGTCGAAGCTGACTTCCGAGAAGTGCGCGTCGCCAGCCAGGTCGCGGATCGGGCGCACCGTGATGCCCGGCGCGTGCAGTTCGACGATGAACTGCGACAGGCCGGTCTGCCGGTCCTGCGGCGTGCCCGAGGTGCGTACCAGCGCGATCATGAAATGGCAGCGGTCGGCGTTGGTCGTCCAGATCTTGCGGCCGCTCAGGCGCCATGAGCCGTCGGGCTGGCGCACTGCGCGCGTGGCGACGCTGGCCAGGTCCGAGCCGGAGTTGGGCTCGCTCATGCCGATGCAGAAGAAGGCCTCGCCGCGGCAGATCGCCGGCAGGTAGCGCGCCTTCTGCGCATCGTTGCCATAGCGCAGGATCAGCGGGCCGCTCTGGCGGTCGGCGATCCAGTGCGCCGACACCGGCGCGCCGCAGGCCAGCAGCTCCTCCACCAGCACGAAGCGCGAGAACGGGTCCAGTCCCGCGCCGCCGAACTGCGCCGGCAGCGTGATGCCGACCCAGCCGCGTGCGGCCAGCGCCCGGCTGAACGCGGCATCGAAGCCCATCCACGAGCGGGCGCGGGTTTCGGGCGGCAGGGTGAGCAGGTGTTCGTCAAGAAAGGCCCGCACCTCGCCGCGGAATGCCACGGCGTGCGGCGGCAGGGCGGTGAGGCTAAAGGTCGAAAGCAATGCGGTCACGTGTAGGTCCTGTCGCTTGATACAGCAAAGGCTTTTTCAGATAGCGGCGGTGTGCTCCCTCTCCCGCTTGCGGGAGAGGGAGCACGCAATCGGCAGGCAAGACGTTGCAGCGAAGCATGCACCCTCGCGTGCCGCATGGGCTAGCGTCCCGCCAGCAACCGGCGCGCGCTATAGGTCATGACCCTGTCGCCGCGCTGGTTGAACACCTCGATGCGCGAATCCACCACCGCACGCCCGCTGCGCGAAGTCGGCCGGATGCCGGTCACGGTCACGGTGGCATGGATGGTGTCGCCCACCACCACCGGCGCGTGGATCTGCTGCGTCAGTTCCAGCATTGCCAGCCCGGTGCCCTGGATCATGGTCTGCAGGATGAAGCCCTCGATCAGCGCGTAGGTCAGCGCCGCCGGCACCGGCCGGCCCTGGATCGCCCCGCCTTCGTAGCCGGCTTCGATAAAGATGGCCTCGACCATGCCGGTGACCGAGATAAAGTTGACCAGGTCGGTCTCGGTCACAGTGCGGGAGAAGGTGCGGAAGGCCTGTCCCTCTTTCAGGTCCTGCCAGTAGAAGCCCTGCCCCAGCCGGGGAAGTTCTGCATGCGTCATGGTGTCTCCTCTGTGGATGTGGTTGGCGTGGCCGCTGCGCAGCGCGCGGCGCCGGCTTGCTGCAAGGCTGCGATCTCATCGGCGGCCAGGCCCGCCTGCGCCAGCACGTCGGCGGTGTGCTCGCCCAGCCGCGGCGGGATGCCGAGCGGCGCGCGCCGGCCGTCGAAGCGCACCGGCGCGCCGGGAAAGCGTAGCGTGCCCATGGCCGCGTCGTCGATCGTTTCGAAAAAACCCGTGGCGGCGAGGTGCGGATCGTCGGGCAGGTCATCCAGTTCGTTGATGCGTGCCACCGGGATCTGCAGGCGTTCGCACAGCGCCAGCCAGTGCGCAGTGGTGTGTTCGCGCACGATCTCGCCGGTGATTTCGTACAGCGTCTCGATATGCCGGGTGCGCGCCGCGATATCGGCAAAGCGTGCGTCGGCGGCCAGCTCGGCGCGCTGCGCCGCATGGAAGAAGTCGCGCCAGTGCGCGTCGGTGTACGGCATCATGCAGACGTAGCCGTCGGCGCTGCGGTAGGGGCGGCGCAGCGGCGCCAGCACGCGCGGATAGCCGCTGGGCCCGCGCGGCGGCTCGAAGTGCCGGCCGTAGAAATGCTCGACCAGGTTGAAGGCCACCATGGACTCGAACATCGGCACTTCCACCAGCGTGCCCTTGCCACCGCCATCCGGCGCGCGCCGCGCCCGCCCCGCCAGCGCCGCGCAGACGGAAAGCGCGGCCACCAGCCCGCTGGTCTTGTCCGCAGCGATGGTCGGGAAATAGCGGCTCTCGCCGGTTTGCGCGGCCATCAGCGCCGCATTGCCGGACAGGCCCTGGATGATGTCGTCGTACGCCGGCCGCCCGCCGTAGGGGCCGTCCTCGGCGAAGCCGAGCAGGCTGACGAAGACCAGGTCGGGGTGGCGCGCCATCACGTCGTCCGGCGCGAGGCCCAGCGCCGCCAGCTTCTGCGGTCGCATGCTGTGCATCAGCACATCGGCGCCGCCCAGCACGCGGTCCAGCGCCGCCTGCGCAGCCGGCTGCTTCAGGTCCAGCACCACGCTGCGCTTGCTGCGGTTCACACCCAGGAAGATGGCCGCCATACCGGGCTCGGTGGCGGGGCCGGTGTGGCGCGTGGAATCGCCTTCTGGCGGCTCTACCTGGCTCTACCTTGATCACTTCGGCGCCCAGGTCGGCCAGCCACTGGCTGGCGTACGGGCCCATCACCACCGTGGACAAGTCGACCACGCGGATGCCTGCGAGCGGCAGCATGCTGTTGTCTCCGGTCTTTTGACTGAGAGGCACAGCGTAGATCAGCGGCGCCGTCTGGTCTAATATTAGTTTTTTAGAAATCGATATCCACGGGATATCAAGCCAACATGGACCTCCGCCAACTGCAGCAGTTCGTGGCCCTGGCCGAGACGGGCAATTTCCATCGCGCCGCGGAACGCCTGCATATGGCGCAGCCGCCGCTGTCGATTTCGATCCGCAAGCTCGAGGAGCAGCTCGGCACGGCGCTGTTCGAGCGCACCTCGCGCGGGGTCCGGCTGACACAGGCGGGCGAAGCGGCACTGCACGATGCTCGCCGCGCACTGTTCCATGCGCAGCAGGCGCGCGCGGCGGCGATCGCGGCGGGGCAGGGCGAGCGCGGCGCGCTGCGCATCGGCTTTGTCGGCTCGGCCACCTATGCGCTGCTGCCCAAGCTGATCCCGGCATTCCGCGCGGCACACCCGGGGATCGAGCTGATCCTGCACGAATCCACCACCGCATCGATCCTGGACCGCCTGGAAAAACACCAGCTTGACGCCGGCCTGGTGCGTTTTCCGATCCTGAGCAGCGGCGAGTATTCGCTGACGCCGCTGGAAAGCGACGTGTTCGTGGCCGCGGTGCCGGCCGACAGCCCGCTGGCAAGGGAGGAATCGATCCCGTTGCGTGCGCTGGCGGCCGAGCCGTTCATCATGTACCCCGCTGACCAGGTGCCCAACCTGCACGCAGTGGCAATGATGCTGTGCCAGCAGGCGGGGTTTGTCCCGCGCGTCACGCAGGAGGCCGTGCAGGTGCAGACCCAGATCAGCCTGGTGGAGAGCGGCCTGGGCGTGGCGCTGGTGCCCAGCGTGGCAGCGCGCTACGCTAACCGGCGCGTGCGCTTCCTGCCGCTGTCCAGCCCCCGCCCGGCAGGGCGTATCGGCATCGCGCTAGCGGCGCGGCCGGACGATGGCGATCGCCAGGTGCAGCGCTTCCTGGCCGCGGCGCAGGCGGCAGTCGGCGAAGGGAAGTAGGGAAGGGCGCGCTGGTGGGTCAGGCGGCCCGCGTCGGCCGCGGCGCGCGCGGGCGCGCGGCCGGGGTCACGCCGGCGCGTTCCAGGTTCACGCCCGGCAACAGGTGCAGCAGGCGCACCAGCTCGGACTGGCGATGCGTGCCGGTCTTGCGCAGCGTGTCGCGGATATGCACGCGCACGGTATGGGGCGAGAGGAATTCCCGTTCCGCGATCTCGTTGAGCGTTTCGCCCGCGGCGAGGCGGATCGCGATGATGCTCTCCTTGCGCGACAGGCCGAACAGCGAGGTCAGCACGCCGGCATCGAGCACCGAGCGCGATTCAGAATTGCCCAGCAGCAGCATCGCGGCCGGTAGCTGCCACGGGCCTTCCACCGGCTGGCGCGACACCAGCGGCGTGACGATGATCGGCACCGGCTGGCCGCCGGAAGTGATGTGCATCCACGAGCCCGAGGCCGCATCGGCGCCGCGGCCGCGCACCGCGCCGTCGAGCAGCTTGCGCAGTACCGCCTGCAGCGCGTCGCTGTGGGCGCGCAGCACGCCGTCCTGCAGCGACAGGTGGCTGTCGGCCTGCACCAGCGCCTCGGCCCAGCTGTTGGCATAGCGCACGCGCAGGTCGGCCTGCAGCACCATCACGCCGAAGTCCAGCGTATCGAGCCCGGCCAGGCCCAGGCTGGCCAGCCCGCTCAGCTCGAAGTTGCGCTGCTGCATCCGCGCCGCACGGACCCAGTGCGGCATCACATGGCCCAGGCGCCGCTCGCGCTGTCCCGCACTGATGCTGCCGGCGCTGGTGCCGCTCATCAGCACACAGACCTCGGCATTCTCGATCAGGCGCATGCCCTGTTCCAGTCCGCTGCAGGCAAGCGTGTCAGCGGTCGGGCGGGCAACCCTGCCGTCATGCAAAGCGGCGGCCGTGGCTTGCGCCAGTTCCGGCAAATCGGGCTGGGCGCAGCAGGGGCCGCCGTGGGGCAGGTCGAGCGTGCCGGGCAGCCATTCGGGGACGCTGACGCCGCTGGTGAAGCAGCCGTGCGGCGTCACGCCCAGACGGGCATGCCCTGCGAGCTTGTCCCAGATCAGGTAGCGGGGGCTGCCGGTGGAGGTATAGCGGGAAAAGAGGTCGAGCGCGGCAGGCATGGCCGCGACGTCCAGCGCTGATTCGTAGATGGAGTCGACCAGACGATGAAAGTCCTCGTCCGTAGTCGGGTGTTCGCCCATGTTCTGATTCCCCCCCGGTGGCAAACGCCTCTTGCTCTGCGCCACGGCAAGTGGCCGCATCCCTTTTGTTATCGGTTCCGTTCTGGCGTTCTGTATATGCGCCGATACGGTTGATGCAGCGCAGCCTGCCGTCTTTGGCCGGCCCGGCTGCGATACGCCAATCATGCCAAACAATGTTGTCTGTTTTATCCCCCGTATCGGAGGGGGGAAACCCGGATTGTGGGCGCTGGCCGCGCGACCATATATCCGTGCGGGACCTATTCGGGCCGCGCCGGCGATGGTAATCGCCGACACGAAAACTTCAAAATTTTCAGCGCTGAAACAGTGCCAGGCGTTTCACGCACGCCACAGTCGAGGCGCGCAATGATCGCGTAATACGCGGGCAAAAAAAAACGGCGTACCCGTTTCTGCGTGCCGGTGCGCAGGCTACTGCGCCGCCGGATTCACGCCTTCGGTGCCTGTCCTCAGCTGCGCGGCGCCGCCATCGACCTGGATCGTCAGGCTGGGCGACGCCATGCGGATCCCGTTGGCGTCGAAATTGCGCTTGAGCCGTACGTTGAAGGCGCGCGTGATTTCCGACTGCATCAGCGGCCGGGTCTTGAACTGCGCCATCACCACCGGTCCGCTGGGGTCGAAGCGGTCCAGCCCCAGGATATCCAGCCCGGACATCAGGTTGCGCGCGTAGCGATGGTCGCGCGCGAGTTCGGCACCAGTGGTGCGGATCTGCTCCAGCGCCCGGTCCAGGTCGCTCTGGTAGCTGATGCCGATATTGAACACGGCGTAGCCATAGCCGCGCGAGAGGTTCTTGACCGCCTTGATCTGGCTGTACGGCAGCGTGTGCAGCGCGCCGCGGCCGTCGCGCAGCTTGACCGTGCGGATGGTCATGCCTTCAACCACGCCGCTGTGGTCAGGCAGCTCGATCGAGTCGCCGATGGCGATGGTGTCCTCGACCACGATAAACAGCCCCGTGATCAGGTCCTGCACCAGGCTTTGCGCGCCGAAGCCGATCGCCAGCCCGACCACGCCCGCGCCGGCCAGCAGCGGCGTCACATTGACGCCCAGGTTGGCCAGCACCGCAATCACCGCGATCACCAGCAGCGCGATAAACGAGGCATTGCGCACCAGCGGCAGGATGGTCTTGACACGCATGCCGGGCTGCGCGCCGCGTCCGTGCATCGGAGACAGCGTCTGCGTGATGGCGGTGTCGATCAGCAGCCAGACCAGCCAGGCCAGCAGCACCGTGCTGGTCACGCTGAACACCGTCTCGGTGAGATGGCGGCCCGCGGCCGACGATTCGGCCAGCCGCACCAGCGACGTGCCCCAGATGCGCATGATCATTTCCATGAAGGTCACCCAGATCAGCACGCGCACCAGCGCCAGCGCAAAGCGGCCGAAGCGCTGCAGGTAGGCCGAGCGCCGGCGGTCGCGGATGCGCGGTGCGCGCGCGGCGGCCTGGGGCGAGCGCCTGGCGACCATGGTCAGCAGCAGCGCGGCGACAAACAATGCCACCGAGGCCACCGTGCGGCGCAGGAACATATCGGCGTGGCCGGTGGCCAGGATGGTGCCGATCACCGACGCCACCACCACCGCCAGCACCGGCAGGTGCCAGGCCTGGCCGGCCAGCCGCAACAGGTCGGTCACGGCCGGATGCGCCTGGCGGAACGCCAGCGGCCGCTGCCCGATCAGCTGGCCGATCTGGCGGCGGAAACACAGCGCGAACACGCCGATGCCGAGCGCCGCGGCGATATTGGCGATGGTCGATGCCAGCGCCGCCAGGTTGGTGCCGAGCACGGCGATCACGCGGCTGTCGGTGGTGCTGTCGCCCAGTGCCGCCAGCGCGCCGATGGCGAACAGCAGCCACGGCGAGCGCGCCAGCAGCTGCCGTACCGCGAGCTGCCGGTGCGCGCTGCGGAACAGCACGAAGATGACCTGGCACACCGCCGCCGCGATCGCGCCCGCCACGATCGCATGCGCGACCAGCACGCCCGCCACGCTGGCCGGCGACTGGTCAAGGGTGCGGTAGGCCAGCACCAGCGTGAGGCCGAATGCCACCACCCACGGCCCGATATGGCGCAGCATAAAGATGCCGACATCGATCCATGAGGGCAGCTCGGGCAGCTTGCCGCGCTCGGCACGCGGGTGCTTGGCCGCGCGCCGGCGCCGGATGCGGTGGCCAATCTCCCACACCACCCAGCCGCACACCGCCCATACCGCCAGCACCAGCGCGAACTCGCGCAGTGACGCCAGCGCCGTGCGCGTGCCGTTGCGCGTGAGCGCGGCGCGCCATTCCTCGCCGGCGAAGCTCGCGCGCCAGCGCCAGTACTGCCACGGGCCGCGGTCCTTGCGCAGCTGGGAGTCGACCTCGTCCATGACTTCGGCCACGGCGCTGATCAGCCCCGGCGCCGACGCGCCGGCCTCTGCAGCCACTGCGGAAGCCGGTGCCGTGGCGGAGGCATCCAGGCCGCGTCGCAGCGCCTGCAGCTGCCCCACCAGGGCGCGCCGCTCGCGATCGTCCTGCAGCGTGGCGATGACCTGGTCCAGCGACTGCGCCAGCGGCACGCTGGCCGCGGCGGCGGCCGCGCTGGCGGGCGCCGGCTTCGCCGCTTGCGGCAGCAGCGTGGCAAGCGGGCCGCCTGGTGCGGCACGTGCCGTTGGCGCGTACCACAGCGCGCACAGCAACGTCATCAGCAAGACCAGCGCTGCCGGCATGATGCCAGGCAGCGGCAAACGAATGGGGGCATTTTCGGGTTTGCGCATGGCTTGGAATCCGTTGCGGGGTCCGGCGTGCCGCTGCTGGCCGGGCGGTGGAAAGGGCCGTCGATCGCGTCACTGTAGCGCATCGGGCGCGGGTGGCGCCGGGGACGCGTGGCCATGGCGAGGCCGCGCTTGCGCACTGCGCAGAAATGCCGGCGCACGCCCGGGTCACGACCATGCCGACGCCATTCGTCGCTTCGGACGATGCGTGCGCGGCCCCGATCCACGAATCTCGACCCCACACTCCGGCACAGGCGATTTTCTCGCGCAGGCCGGCTGACATCGCAACCGCTGGGCCACGCGTACCCGGCGCGGCCCAGCCAGAGACAAGAGACAAAGGACAGACGACATGGAACTCAATGCATCGGTAACGGCAGTGGTGACGGGCGGGGCCTCGGGCCTGGGCGCGGCAACGGCCCGTGCGCTGGCGGCGCACGGTGTGCGCGTGGCACTGTTCGACCTCAACGTGGAAAAGGGCGAGGCCCTGGCGCGCGAACTGGGCGGCGTGTTCTGCCAGGTCAACGTCACCTCCGAAGCCGAAGTCGAAGCCGGCTTTGCCAAGGCCCGTGCCGCGATCGGCCAGGAACGCATCCTGGTCAACTGCGCCGGCACCGGCAACGCCATCAAGACCGCTTCGCGTTCCAAGGAAGCGCCGGACCAGATCAAGCACTTTCCGACCGATGCCTTCGAACGCATCATCCAGATCAACCTGATCGGCACCTTCCGCTGCATCGCGCGCTCGGCCGCGGGCATGCTGACGCTGGATGCCGCCGCCGGCGAGCGCGGCGTGATCATCAACACCGCGTCCGTGGCGGCGCAGGACGGCCAGATGGGCCAGGCCGCCTATTCGGCATCGAAGGCCGGCGTGGCCGGCATGACGCTGCCGATCGCACGCGACCTCGCGGGCGAGGGTATCCGCGTCAATACCATCCTGCCGGGCATCTTCAATACGCCGCTGCTGCAGGGCGCGGCGGAGAACGTCAAGGCCGCGCTGGCCGCGTCCGTGCCGTTCCCCAAGCGCCTGGGACAGCCCGAGGAGTTCGCTTCGCTGGCCGTGGAGATGTGCCGCAACGGCTATTTCAACGGCGAGTCGGTGCGCCTGGACGGCGCCATCCGCATGGCGCCGCGCTGAGCGCGGGGCAACCCTGGTCGCACCATAACAATCACGGAGACGCGGATGGATTTCAGCTATCTGACGACACTGCCCCACGCGGTGCGTCATTTCGCCCGGCTGCGGCCCGATGCAGTAGCGTATGCGTTCGAGGGACGGCAGACCACCTACGCCGAGTTCGAGCGCAATACCGACCGGGTTGCGCAGGCCCTGCTGGCGGAAGGCGTCGGCGCGGGCGACCGCATCGGCTACATCGGCAAGAACAGCGACCACTACTTTGAACTGCTGCTGGGCGCGGCCAAGACCGGTGCGGTGATGACGCCGGCGAGCTGGCGCCTGGCGCCGCCCGAGGTGGAGTTCATCCTCGGCCATTGCGATGCCGTGGTGCTCTTCGTCGGGCCGGAATCGGCGGCGATGGCCAGGAACCTGCTGCCGGCGCTGCCGATGGTGCGCAAGGTGGTGATGATGGAGCCGTGCGCCGATCAGGGCGATGCGCCGTGCTACATCGACTGGCGCGACGCGCAGCCGGCCACGCCGCCCGCGCACCAGCCTGCCGCGCACGACGTGGTGCTGCAGCTCTACACCTCGGGCACTACCGGGAGGCCCAAGGGCGCGATGCTCACGCACCGCAACCTGACCATCGGCACCGAGGTCAGCGAGCGCGAGAGCATCCCCTGGTCGCACTGGACCGCGGACGACATCTCGCTGGTGGCGATGCCGGTGGCGCATATCGGCGGCTCCGGCTGGGGGCTGCGCAACCTGCTGTCCGGCGCCAGGGGCGTGGTCGCGCGCGAATTCGACCCGCGCGCGGTGCTCGATTTCATCGAGAAAGAACGCATCAGCAAGCTGTTCATGGTGCCGGCCGCGATGCAGATCGTGCTGCGCGACCCGCGCGCGCGGCAGGTGGACTACTCGCGCCTGAAGTATTTGCTGTACGGCGCCGCGCCGATTCCGGCGGCGCTGCTGCGCGAGGGCATCGAGGTGTTCGGCTGCGGCTTCGTGCAGCAGTACGGCATGACCGAGACCACCGGCACCATCGTGGCGCTGCCGCCCGAGGACCACACCACCGAGGATGTGCCGCGCATGCGCGCTGCCGGCAAGCCGCTGCCGGGTGTCGAACTCAAGGTGGTGGACTACGAAGGGCGCCAACTGGCGCCGGGCGAAGTCGGCGAAGTGGTGGTGCGCGCGCAGCACAACATGGCCGGCTACTGGAAGCAGCCCGAAGAGACCGCGCGTGCCATCGACGCCCACGGCTGGCTGCGCACCGGCGACGCCGGCTATATGGATGCCGAGGGCTACCTGTACATCCACGACCGCGTCAAGGACATGATCATCAGCGGCGGCGAGAACGTCTATCCGGCCGAGGTCGAGAGCGCGATCTACGGCCACCCGCAGGTGGCGGACGTGGCGGTGATCGGCGTGCCCGACGAGAAGTGGGGCGAGGCAGTCAAGGCCATCGTCGTGCTCAAGCCCGGCCAGGCCCCCGACCGCGACGGCATCATCGCGTGGACGCGGCAACGGCTGGCGGGCTTCAAGGTGCCCAAGAGCATCGACTTCGTCGATGCGCTGCCGCGCAATCCGTCCGGCAAGCTGCTGCGGCGCAAGCTGCGCGAGCCGTTTTGGGAGGGGATGAGCCGGCAGGTGAATTAAGCCGGTTTGCCTCGCGCACTGCCGGTTTGCTTCCTTTCCCGGCTGAGGGAGAGGGAGCACCCAAACGCTTTCTTTCCTTCAGCAGCTACTTCTTCTTGATCACGCTGACCTTTCCATCCGCCTCCAGGTACAGCGCCTTGACCTGGTCGAGCGATTCGATGCCCTCCTGCCGGTACTTGGCTTCGAGCTCGTCGTCGGTGATGGATTCGCGCCGCATGTTCTCGCGCAGCTTGGTGCCGTTGCGCACCAGCATGACCTTGCGCGGCTCCATGAAGCGCTGGAACGCCGGCGAATGGTAGGCCAGCAGATCGAACAGGCGATTCCAGGCAACCAGCGTGCAGACCAGCAGCACCGCATCGGCTACGGCATGGCTCTCGCCGGCCATGCCGTTCTGCGCTGCGTCGGCGATGATGACGACCACCAGCAAGTCGGCAATGCCCAGCGAGCCCATATCGCGCCGGACCACGAAGCGAAAGAGCAGGAACAGCGCCCAGTACATGAGCGTGCCGCGCACGATGATCTCGAGCGGGGAAACCGAAAAGAAGAGGACGTCGCGCCAGTCGACAGAGAGATCCATGCGCGGTACCCAGCAACTTCCGGGCCATTTTGCAAGGATGGGCGGCGTGGCGCACGCGCCCTGCGGAGCGCGTAATTCTTACAGCGGCCGGGTACGGTTTGCTGCCACGAAGGGGCGGAATCCCGTGCGTGGCGGGATTCCGCAACCTGAAGCCGGGGCGCGGATCAGTCAGCCTGGATGCCGAACTCCTTGACGATCTTCGTGTAGCGCGTCGTATCGGCCGCGATCAGTTTCGACAGTGTCGCCGGCTCGCCGCCCGCGGGCGTCACCGCGATGGTCGCCATGCGCGCGACCACGTCGGGCATCTTCAGGATCTCGTTGACGTGGGTGTTGAGCATGCGCACCACATCTGCCGGCATATTCTTCGGCCCGAGCAGGGCCTGCCACGCGCCGATCTCCACGTCCTTGTAGCCGAGCTCGGCCAGCGTCGGCACGTTGGGCGCGAACGGCGAGCGCTTCAGGTCGGCCACCGCCAGCGGCACCAGGCTGCCATTGCCCACGTACTGCGCAACGGCGCCATAGGTGACGTAGGTGACCGGCACTTGCCCGCCGATCACGTCGACGATGGCGGGCGCCAGGCCGCGGTAGGGCACCTGGCTGATCTTGATGCCGGCGGACTTGTTGAACAGCTCGCCCATGATGTGCATCGGCGAGCCGTTGCCCGGCGTGGCGTAAGTCTCGACCTTGCCGGCCTTGGCGCGCGCCACCAGGTCGCTGACCTTGGCGATGCCGGTGCCCTTGTTGACCACCACGAACAGCGACTGCGTGCCGATTTGCGCGACCGGCGTGAAGTCGTGCTGCACGTCATAGCTGGCGCCGGTGCCGGACCTGAGCACCAGCGGAGCGATGGCGACGGTGTTGGGTGCCAGCAGCAGCGTGTAGCCGTCCGGGTTGGCGCGCGCCACGTAGGCGCTGCCGATGGTGCCGGCGGCGCCGGTGCGGTTTTCCACCACCACCGACTGCTTCAGGCGGGGGGCGAGCTTTTCCGCGAACAGGCGGGCCAGGACGTCGACATCGCCACCGGCCGGGTAGGCGACGACGATGGTGATCGGCTTGCTCGGGTAAGAACCCTGGGCAAAGGCGGTACCGGTGGTGGCGGTGGCGACCAGCGCGGTCGCGGCGGCCAGCGTGGCGAGTACTTTGCGGCGTGCGGACTTCATGATGTTCAGACCTCAGTAAAACGTAGCACCGGGCGTGGCCGGGGCCAATAGCTGTGGTGGCGTCCGGCGCAGGGTGCGCCGGACGGTACCGCCGGGGATCGGGGAAAAACTCAGAACACGTGCTTGATGCCGAGCATCGAGCCCCACTGGTTTTCGCCCGGACGCGGGTTCGAACCGGGCGAGCCGCCGCTGACCGACATCGCCAGCTGGCCGCCGTTGTTGATAAAGCCGGCGGTGGCGTACACCGAAGTGCGCTTGCTGAAGCTGTACATCGCGCGCAGCGTATACAGCATGGCCTGGTTGTCGCTGCCGTGGTAGTTCAGGAAGTAGACCTGGCCGGCCAGGTTGACCGCGGGCGTGATGTCGTAGGACACGCCGGCGTAATACAGGTCGCTGATCGGCGTGGGGCTGCCTTCGTTGTCGCGGCGGATCCAGCCGGCGCCGAGCTTGGTGCGCTTGAGCAGCATGTAGCCGCCCACCGAGAGGCGGTCGTCGGTCAGGCTGCTGTTGGTCAGGCCGCCGAACGCGCCAGGGCCGCCGCGCTGCGAGTCGTATGCCGCGGTCACGCCCCAGGTCTTGTTGTCATAGCCGATCATGGCCGACCACTCGCGGCACGCCTTCTTGTCGGCGGGGTTCTCGCCGGCGCAGTTGGTGCCGGAGGGGCTCGGCCCGGCGTTGACCGCGTCGCGCCCGAAGCTGTAGGTGGCGCCGACCACCAGGCCACTGAAGTTGGCCTTGTACGACACCGCATTATCGGCGCGCGTATTGGGCAGGTAGCTGTCGAGCGAGCCCGAGCCGTACACGTTGGGGCCGAGGATATCGCTGTCCAGCAGGGCCCAGAACAGCATGGTGTACTGGCGGCCGAACGAAAGCTGCCCGTACTGGTTGGTCAGCCCGACCAGCGCCTGGCGCCCGAACAGGCGGCCGCCCTGGTTCGAGGTGCCCGAGTCAGGCGAGAAGCCCGACTCCAGCACGAAAATGCTCTTCAGCCCGCCGCCCAGGTCTTCGGTGCCGCGAATGCCCCAGCGCGAGGGCACGGTGGCGGTCAGGTTGGGCATGCGCACCAGGCCGTCGCCGTTGGCGCCGACATTGCTGACGTATTCGACACCCGTGTCGACGACCCCGTACAGGGTGACCGACGATTGCGCCGAGGCCAGCAGGGGGAAAGCCGCGGCCAGGCCGGCGGCGATTCGTGCAAGTTTCATCTACCAGTTTCCTTCCGTTTTCCGTTTTGTCGTCTTGTTGTCCGCTGCCACTGCGGATGGCGGCTGCGAATGCTGTTTCGGTCTCTTTTGTGTTTTATATATGAAACATCAAACAACATAAGAAACGTTAGGCAAAATATAGCCGCGACTTTCCACAAGTGGTGAGGAGGGTTATCCCTAGGGACGTCGCGCCATGACGGCTGTCGGCGGCTCTGCGTGCGGGTTTTCGCCTTGCCTATCGTTAACCCTCATCCCGATTGAATCCCGGCGCGCCTATGCTTCAAAAGTTTTATTATCAAACCTAAGTTTTATATATGGAACAAAATCAGCCCCACATGCCAGCTCAGCCAGATCGGCAGTTGCTGGAAGCCCTCGACAAAGGGTTTGCGGAGCGCGTCGCGCAGGTTGGGCAGGGCGGTGAGCAGGTGGCTTACCGCAGCGGCGGCACCGGCGGCCCGGTGATCGTGCTCATGCACGGCATTAGTTCCGGCGCGGCCTCGTGGCTGCCGTGCGCCAGCCTGCTGGCCGCGCAGGCGCGGGTGATCGCCTGGGACGCGCCGGGCTACGGCAACTCGACGCCACTGGCGCAGCCGCGGCCGCTGGCGGCGGACTATGCGATGCGGCTCGCCGGGCTGCTGCAGGCGCTCGGCGTGCAGCCCGCGCTGATCGTCGGCCACTCGCTCGGCGCGCTGATGGCGGCGGCCTATGTCGCCAATGTGCGCAAGCTGCCGGCGCGACTGCTGTTGCTCAGCGTGGCGCAGGGCTACGGGGGGCCGGGCAAGGAAGCGCAGGCAAAGGAAGTGGCGCGCCAGCGGCTGGAAGCGCTCGAATCCCTCGGCATCGACGGCCTGGCGCAGCGCGGTCCCGCCCGCCTGCTGAGCGAGGAGACCGACCCCGGCGCCCAGGCCTGGGTGCGCTGGAATATGCAGCGGCTGAACCCGGACGGCTACCGGCAGGCGGTGGCCATGCTGTGCGGCGACGATATCGATGCCTACCTGGCGCGCCGCCCGGCAGCGCTGCCGACGCAGATCGCCTGCGGCAGCCGCGACGAGGTCACCACGCCGCCCGCCTGCGGCACGCTGGCCGAACGCTTCGGCCTGCCGTTCTCGCTGATCCCGGATGCCGGCCACGCCTGCTATATCGAGCAGGCGGCCGCCACCGCCCGCCTGATCCGGGCCGCGTTGCCTGCCGACCTGGCCTCTTCCGCCTGACCCGACCGCGGCGGTGCCCCGCATCGCCGCCCGCGGCGCGCACGTTGCGCCACCCATCCCCACATCCCTGCCATTTCCGCGGGTTAACCCCAGTCAATTTTTAAGGCGACGTTGTCTATAGTCGTACCTGTGTTCAATATCTAAACCAGTGTTTCATTAGTAAAACACGACGGACGCAAAGCAAGGCGCATCCGGACAGTGTTGGAACACGGTCCCCCAAGCTGCAAGACATGGAGCAAAGCGCAATGGAAAGCCTCTCGTACAACCCGAACCTGGTGCCCTGGGAGCGTCCGGCGCCGAACAACGTCGCAGGCAAGGGCCATATCGAGCAACCCGGCAAGGTCGCCAACATCATCTGGCAGACCCGCGCCAGCGCCCCGAGCGCCTACGAGAACGCGCTGGGCGATGCCCTGGAAGCCGCGTTCGAGGGCGGCGCGCAGAACCCGCAGGACATCGTGCGCGCCTTCAATGCCGCCGGCTTCCTCGGCGTCGACGGCCAGCCCTGGACCGAAGAGCGCTTCCTGGCCGAAATGCGCCGCCTGGGCGCTTAAGCCCCGGCCCGCCCGCCCTCCACGAACCGCGTCGTAGCGAGAACAACATGGAATCGAACAAGCAAGCCCGCGCCGAAGCCCGCCTGAACACCGGCCTGCGCAATTACTGGTACCCGGTCGCCGCCTCGTGGGCGGTGTCCCACGCACCGATCGGCATCACCCGCCTGAGCCAGAACATCGTGCTGTGGCGCGACGGCGAAGGCCAGGTCCACGCTCTGGAAGACCGCTGCCCGCACCGCGGCGCGCGCCTGTCGATGGGCTGGAACCTGGGCGACCGCGTCGCCTGCTGGTACCACGGCGTCGAAGTCGGCGGCGATGGCCAGGTCAAGAGCGTGCCGGCGGTCGAGAGCTGCCCGCTGGAAGGCCGCACCTGTGTGCGCAGCTACCCGGTGCAGGAGAAGGCCGGCGCGATCTTCCTGTGGTTCGGCGACCAGGCCCCGCAGCAAGGCGAGGGCAGCCCCGACGAACTGCGCCTGCCGGAAGAACTGGTCAGCGACGATCACAGCCGCTTCCTGTGCGTGGCGCACTGGGACTGCAATTACCGCTACGCCATCGACAACGTGATGGACCCGATGCACGGTGCCTACCTGCACGCGGTGTCGCACTCGATGGCCTGCGGCGAAAAGTCCGCCGTGATGCAGATCCGCGAGACCGAGCACGGCCTGGTGTTCGAGAAGACCGGCCAGCGCGGCGTCAACTTCGACTGGGTCGAGTTCGGCGAGACCGGCACGCTGTGGCTGCGCCTGGCGATCCCGTACCGCGCCAGTGTCGGCCCCGGCGGCCCGTTCGGTATCGTCGGCATGGCCACGCCGGTCGATGAAGACCACTGCATGGTGTTCTTCTGGCGTACCCGCCACGTGCAGGGCTGGGAGCGCGATGTGTGGCGCTTCCTGTATCGCAACCGCCTGGAGCAGCTGCACTGGGACGTGCTGGAGCAGGATCGCGTGGTGCTGGAAATGATGGCACCCAATGCGCGCGATCACGAGATGCTGTACCAGCACGACGCCGGCATCACGCGCGTGCGCCGTCTGCTCAAGCGCCGCGCCGAGCAGGAAGTCGCCGACGAGCCGGTAGCCATGTTGAAGCCTGCCCAATCCGCCGGAGCCGCCAGCCATGCATGAGGCGATCCGCAACGACACGCTGCTGGCCGGGCGCAAGGTGCTGGTCACCGGAGCCGCACGCGGCCTCGGCCTGGCTTTCGTCAAGGCGCTGGCTGAAGCGGGCGCCGCGGTGGCAATGGCCGACATCCTGGCCGAGCGCCTGCAGCAGGAAGCCGACGCGCTGCGCGCGGCCGGCCTGAAAGTAGTGCCGGTGCCGGTAGACCTGGCCGATCCCGCCTCGGTGCAGGCTTGCGCCGACGCCGCGGTCAAGGCGCTGGGCGGCCTCGACGGCCTGGTCAACAACGCCGCCGTGACCGACTCCGGCGGGCGCGACGCCAGCGCCATCGACATCGCCACCTGGGACCGCGTGATGAACGTCAACGTGCGCGGCACCTGGCTGATGACCGCCGCCTGCTTGCCGGCACTGCGCGCCAGCGGCCGCGGCGCGGTCGTCAACCTGGCGTCGGACACGCCGCTGTGGGGCGCGCCCAACCTGCTGGCCTACGTGGCGAGCAAGAGCGCCATCATCGGCATGACCCGCTCGCTCGCTCGCGAACTGGGCAAGGACCAGATCACCGTCAACGCGGTGGCGCCTGGCCTGACGCTGGTGGAAGCCACTGAATACGTGCCCCAGCACCGGCACGATCTGTACCGCGAACAGCGCGCGATCTCGCGCGAGCAGTTGCCCGACGACGTCTGCGGCGCGGTGCTGTTCGCACTCTCCGATCTTGCCCGCTTCGTGACCGGCCAGACGCTGGCGGTCAACGGCGGCTTTGTCATGCATTGATCCAACTGATCCACTGAAAACAGAAGGAATCCAAATGAGCGATCTTTCCCAACAAGCCAATATCAAGCGTTCCTGGGACCAACCGGACGGCGCCTCGTTCGACCAGTGGATGGAAAGCCGCGTCGCGCGCTTCGCCACGCGCAAGTATGACTGGGACGCGCTGAAGTTCCAGGCCGACTACGATCCCAAGTACCGCCGCGCGCAGATGCGCTACCTCGGCACCGGCGGCACCGGCGTAGCCGCCGACACCAACACCGTGCCGTCGGAGAACTTCACCTTCTCCACGATGATCATCCCGGCCGGCCATGAAGGTCCGTCGCATATCCACACCGACGTGGAAGAGGTGTTCTTCATCCTGCGCGGCAAGGTCAAGCTGATCCTGGAAAAGGACGGCGAGCGCTACGAGACCATCCTGACCGACCGCGACCTGGTCTCGGTGCCGCCGGGCGTCTACCGCGAGGAAATCAATATCGGCGAGGAAGACGCGCTGATGTGCGTGATGCTCGGCAGCAAGAAGCCGATCACGCCGACGTACCCGCCTGAGCATCCGCTGACGAAGATCAAGCGCTGATGCCGGCATCCGCCCGTCCGCAAGCACTGACCATGACCACCAGCGCAATCCCGGCCACCCAAGCCGCTGCCAACGAAACTCCCGACAAGTACATCGTCCCGGGACTGGAGCGCGGCCTGCGCCTGCTCGGCGAGTTCAGCAGCAAGGACCGCACCCTGTCGGCCGCGGAACTGGCGCGCCGGCTCAAGGTGCCGCGCTCGACCGTGTTCCGCCTGCTGGCCACGCTGGAAATGCTGGGCTTTGTCGAGCGTGCCGACGGCGGCCGGGATTTCCGGCTCGGCATGGCGGTGCTGCGGCTCGGGTTTGAGTACCTGGCATCGCTGGAGCTGACCGAGCTCGGCCGACCCGTGCTGGAGCGGCTGCGCGACGAGATCGGCTACCCCACCAACCTGGTGGTGCGCGACGGGCGTTCGATCGTCTACGTGGCCAAGGCGGTGTCGCCGCGGCCGTTCGCGAGCTCGGTCAACGTCGGCACGCGGCTGCCGGCGCATGCCACGGTGCTCGGGCGCGTGCTGCTTGAGGACCTGTCGCTGGCGGAACTGCGCGCGTTGTATCCAGAGACGCATCTCGAAGTCTTCTCCGACAGCACGCCGCGCACGGTCGATGAACTGCATAGCATCGTCCAGCGCGACCGCGAACGCGGCTACGTGCTGCAGGAAGGCTTCTTCGAAGCCAGCATCTCCACCATCGCAGCACCGGTGCGCGACCGCACCGGCAAGGTGGTGGCGGCGCTGGGCGCCACCATCCCCGCCGCGCATATCGATCCGGAACAACTGGACGCGATGGTGGAACAGGTCAGGAATGCCGCGAGCGAACTGTCGCGCCTGCTCGACTACCGCCCGTCTGCCTCCGGCAAGGTGGTGAATCTGTATCGGGAGTGAGGACAATGTCCATGATTGAACTCGACGGCAAGGTTGCCGTCGTTACCGGCGGGTCCTCCGGCATCGGGCTGGCGACCGTCGAACTGCTGCTCGAAGCGGGCGCCGCCGTCGCCATATGCGGCCGCGATGAAGCCCGCCTGCGCAGTGCAGAAGCGCAGCTGCGCGAGAAGTTCCCGGCGTGCCGGCTCCATGCCGCCACCTGCGACGTGCTCAAGCCTGAACAGGTCGCCGCTTTTGCCGCCGCCGTGCAGGCTACGCTGGGCAATGCCGACATGCTGGTCAACAACGCCGGCCAGGGCCGTGTGTCCACCTTTGCGAATACCGAGGACGCGGCCTGGATGGAAGAGCTGCAGCTCAAGTTCTTCTCCGTGATCCACCCGACGCGCGCGTTCCTGCCGCAGCTCGAGAAGTCGGGCCAGGGCGCGATTGTCTGTGTCAACTCGCTGCTGGCGCAGCAGCCGGAGCCGCACATGGTCGCGACTTCCGCCGCGCGTGCCGGCGTGCTCAACCTGGTGCGCTCGATGGCCACCGAGTTTGCGCCCAAGGGTGTCCGCGTCAACGGCATCCTGATTGGGCTGGTCGAATCGGGCCAGTGGCGCCGTCGCTTCGAGGCCCGCCCCGAAGAAGACCGCCACCTGGACTGGGCCGCATGGACCGCGCGCCTGGCCCAGCAGAAACATATTCCCCTTGGCCGCCTGGGCCTGCCTGTCGAGGCAGCCCGCGCCATCCTGTTCCTTGCCTCGCCGTTGTCTTCGTACACCACGGGCAGCCATCTCGATATCTCCGGAGGACACTCCCGTCATGCCTAATCAGCAACAGTACGAACAACAACAGGTCACCGTGGGCTGCGCCATCACGGCGTTTCTCGAACAGTGCGGCGTCAAGGCTGCATTCGGTGTGATCTCGATCCACAACATGCCGATCCTCGACGCCATGGGCGAGCGCGGCAAGATCCGCTTCGTGCCGGCGCGCGGCGAAGCGGGCGGCACCAATATGGCCGATGCCTATGCCCGCACCACCGGCGGCCTGGGGGTGTGCCTGACCAGCACCGGCACCGCCGCGGGCAATGCCGCCGGCGCCATGGTCGAAGCACTGACCGCTGGTACGCCGCTGCTGCACATCACCGGCCAGATCGAGACGCCGTACCTCGACCAGAGCCTCGCGTATATCCACGAAGCCCCGGACCAGCTCACCATGCTGAAGGCCGTGTCGAAGGCCGCGTTCCGCATCCGCAGCGCCGACACCGCCATCAGCACCATCAAGCTTGCAGTGCAGACCGCGCTGACGGCGCCGACCGGCCCGGTCAGCGTGGAGATCCCCATCGACATCCAGGCCGCGCTGATCGACCTGCCGGCCGACCTGCAGCCGCTGCCGGTGCCGAAGCACGTGCCGTCGGCCCACGCGCTGGACGCGCTGGCCGAGCGCCTGGTCAACGCCAAGCGCCCGCTGCTGTGGCTGGGCGGCGGTGCCCGCCACGCCTCGGCGCAAGTGCGCCGCCTGATGGACCTGGGCTTCGGCGTGGTGACCAGCACGCAGGGCCGCGGCATCGTGGCGGAAGACGATCCCCGTTCGCTTGGCGCCTACAACCTGCACAAGCCGGTCGAGAACTTCTACCAGACCTGCGACGCGATGCTGGTGGTGGGTTCGCGCCTGCGCGGCAATGAAACGCTGAAGTACGAACTGAAGCTGCCGCGCCGGCTGCTGCGCATCGACGCCGACCCGGCCGCCGAAGGCCGCTGCTACCAGAGCGACTATTTTGTCAGCGGCGACGCCGCGCTGGCGCTGGATGCGCTGGCAGATCGCCTGGAAGGCCGCATGAAGATCGACCCGGCTTTTGCCGCCGACCTGCGCCGCGCGCATGACGTCGCCGTCAACGGCCTGGTCGACGGCCTCGGCCCGTACTCGGCGCTGGTGCAGGCGCTGCAGGAAGCGGTCGGCCGCAACTTCAACTGGGTGCGCGACGTGACCGTGTCGAACAGCACCTGGGGCAACCGCCAGCTGCGCATCTTCGACTCGCGTGCCGGCGTGCATGCGCTGGGCGGCGGTATCGGCCAGGGCCTGGCAATGGGCATCGGCGCCGCGATCGGCGCCGCGGCGACGGTTTCGGGCAAGAAGACCTTCACGCTGGCCGGCGACGGCGGCTTCATCCTGAACCTGGGCGAGCTCGCCACAGCGGTGCAGGAGCGCGCCGACATGGTGATCGTGCTGATGAACGACAAGGGCTACGGCGTGATCAAGAACATCCAGGACGCGCAGTACGGCGGCCGCCGCCACTATGTGGACCTGCATACGCCCGACTACGCCGCGCTGGCGAAGGCGCTGTCGCTGCGCCACACGCGCGTCAGCAGCCTGGCCGAGGTCGGCACGGCGCTGGAGCAGGCCACGGTTGAGCCCGGTCCGTTCCTGCTGGAAATCGACATGCTGTCGATCGGCAGCTTCAAGACCGTGTTTGCCGGCCCCCCGGTGAACAAGGACAAGGAAGAGCCGGCGCGTGAACAATCGACTGTAACCGCCTGAGGGAGTCCAGAGATGCTGCATGTGTCCATGGTTGGCTGCGGCGCGATCGGTCGCGGCGTGATGGAGTTGCTCAAGAGCGATCCGGACGTGGTCTTCGACGTGGTGATCGTGCCGGAGCACACGATGGACGAGGCCCGCGGCGCGGTCTCCGCGCTGGCGCCGCGCGCCCGTGTGGCGACGCACCTGGACGACCAGCGTCCCGATCTGCTGGTCGAGTGCGCCGGCCACCATGCGCTGGAGGAGCACATCGTGCCGGCGCTGGAGCGCGGCATCCCGTGCATGGTGGTGTCGGTGGGCGCGTTGTCGGAGCCCGGCATGGCTGAGCGGCTGGAAGCGGCCGCGCGCCGCGGCGGCACGCAGGTGCAACTGCTGTCGGGCGCGATCGGCGCGATCGATGCGCTGGCCGCTGCGCGTGTCGGCGGGCTGGATGAAGTGATCTACACCGGCCGCAAGCCGGCGCGCGCCTGGGCCGGCACGCCGGCTGAGAAGCTCTTCGATCTGGATGCACTGACCGAGGCCACGGTCATCTTCGAAGGCAGCGCGCGCGACGCCGCGCGCCTGTACCCGAAGAACGCCAACGTCGCCGCGACGGTGTCGCTGGCAGGCCTCGGGCTGGACCGGACGTCGGTGAAGCTGCTGGCCGATCCGCATGCGGTGGAGAACGTGCATCACGTGGAAGCGCGGGGTGCGTTTGGCGGCTTCGAGCTGACCATGCGCGGCAAGCCGCTGGCGGCCAATCCCAAGACTTCCGCGCTGACGGTGTTCAGCGTGGTGCGCGCGCTGGGCAACCGCGCCCACGCAGTATCGATCTAGTCGCGCCCCACGCGCCCCACAGACTTAGCAGGCAACGACAATGAAACACCAAGAAGTACTTCCCATCTGCATCGCAGGCGAATGGCGCCTGGGGACCGGCGACCGCTACGCCACGCGCTATCCCGCCACCGGCGAAGTGGTGGCGGAACTCAACGCTGCCAGCCTCGCGGATGTGGAGGAAGCGGTGCAGGGCGCACAGCGCGCCTTCGTCAGCAGCGGCTGGGCCCAGCGCAAGCCGCATGAGCGTGCCGCCGTGCTGTACCGCGTGGCCGAACTGATCCGCGCCCAGGCCGAGGCGCTGGCCCAGCGCCAGCGCCTCGACAATGGCAAGCCGATCAGCGAAACCCGCGCCCTGGTAGCCAGCGCCGCCGGCACCTTCCAGTTCTTTGCCGCCGCCTGCGAGACGCTGGAAGAAACCATCACGCCGCAACGCGGCGACTGCCTGACCATGAGCGTCTACGAGCCGATGGGCGTGGTCGCGGCGATCACGCCGTGGAACTCGCCGATCGCCAGCGAGGCGCAGAAGATGGCGCCCGCGCTCGCCGCCGGCAATGCCGTGGTGGTCAAGCCCGCTGAGGTCACGCCGCTGATGGCGCTGGAGCTGGCGCGCATCTGTGAAGAGGCCGGCGTGCCCAAGGGCCTGATCAGCGTACTGCCGGGCAAGGGCTCCGTGATCGGCGACGCCATCACCAAGCATCCGCTGGTGCGCCGTGTGTCGTTCACCGGCGGCACCACCACCGGCAAGCACATCGCCCATATCGCCGCCGACAAGATGATGCCGGTGTCGCTGGAGCTGGGCGGCAAGTCGCCGACCATGGTGTTCGACGATGCCGACCTGGACCACGCGGTCAACGGCGTGCTGTACGGCATTTTCAGCTCGTCGGGCGAGTCGTGCATCGCCGGCTCGCGCCTGTTCGTGGCGCGCTCGCAGTACGAGGCCTTTATCGACCGCCTGGCCGCCGGCGCCGCGCACCTGCGCGTGGGCGACCCGGCCGACGAGCGCACCCAGATGGGCCCGCTGATCACCGACCGCCACCGCGACAGCATCGAGTCGTACGTCGCCGCAGGCGTGGAAGAGGGCGGCCAGCTGCGCACCGGCGGTCTGCGTCCCGATGTGGCCGGCCTGCCGAACGGCTATTTCTACACGCCGACCATTATCGAAGGGCTGGATAACAACGCCCGCATCTGCCAGGAAGAGATCTTCGGGCCGGTGCTGGTCGCGATCCCGTTCGACGACGAGGACGACCTGATCGCGCAGGCCAACGACAGCGTCTATGCGCTGGCCGCCGGAATCTGGACGCGCGACTACAAGCGCGCCTGGCGCGTCGCAAGGGCCGTGCAGGCGGGCAATGTGTGGATCAACACCTACAAGCAGTTCTCGATCGCGACGCCGTTCGGCGGCTGGCGCGACAGCGGCCTGGGCCGCGAGAAGGGACGGCTTGGCATCCTGCAGTACATGGAGCAGAAGAGCGTGTACTGGGGCCTGAACGAACAACCGCTGCCGTGGGCCAACAACTGAACCCGGCAGGCTGGAGCAAGCAATGATCAAGGTATTGGGGATCGACGAGATCGTCTACGGCGCGGATGACTTTGACGCCTGCCGTGGCTTTTTCACCGACTGGGGCCTGGCCATCAAGCGCGACGACGCGCAGGGCCTGGATTTCGAAACGCTGAACGGCTGCCGCGTGCTGGTGCGCCGCATCGACGACCCGGCGCTGCCGCCGGCGATCGAAACCGGTCCGACGCTGCGCGAAGTGGTGTGGGGCGTGGACTCGCAGGCATCGCTCGACCATCTGGCGGACGCAATTGCCGACGCACCGGGCTTTGTGAAGCAAGGCGAGGGTGACACCCTGCGCATCGGCTGCACCGACCCGAACGCCCTGGCGGTGCGCTTCCAGGTGACGCGCAAGCACGACGTGCAGGTCGAATGCGCGCTGATGAACACGTGGAACGACAAGCCGCGCCTGAACCAGCGCAGCCCGATCTACGACCACGCCACGCCGATCGAGGTGGGCCATGTGGTGTTCTTCGTGAAAGACGTAAAAGCCACGGAGCGCTTCTATGTCGAGAAGTTCGGCTTCGTGCCGTCGGACCGCTATCCCGACCGCGGCGCCTTCCTGCGCTGCACGCCGGAGGGCGGCCACCACGACCTGTTCCTGCTGCAGCTGCCGGAACCAAAGAGCGGCCTGAACCACGTCGCCTTCACCGTGCGCGATATCCACGAGGTCTTCGGCGGCGGCATGCACGTATCGCGCAAGGGCTGGGACACGCAGCTCGGCCCGGGCCGCCACCCGATCTCGTCGGCCTACTTCTGGTACTTCAAGAACCCGGCCGGCGGCCTGATCGAGTACTACGCCGACGAAGACCAGCTCGACGAGCACTGGGAGCCGCGCGCCTTCGAGCCCGGCCCGACCATGTTCGCCGAGTGGGCGATCGAGGGCGGCATCGACGGCAATACGCGCCGCCAGAAGAATGCGGGCGGACCGGCAGGCAAGTTCCTGACCGAGAAGCGGTAAGTCAGCAGCAAGCGGAAAAAGGAAGCAGCATGAGTGCCCACCAGTCCCTGACCCTGCGCGTCCAGGCCATGCGCTACGAAGCGCGCGGCGTGGTCAGCATCGAACTGCAAGATCCCGAAGGGAAGACCCTGCCCGAGTACAGCCCGGGCGCCCATATCGACCTGCACCTGGGCAACGGCCTGGTGCGCAGCTACTCGCTGTGCGGCGCGCCGGAAGTGCGCCAGCGCTATACCGTCGGCGTGCTGCTGGACCGCGGCAGCCGCGGCGGCTCGCGGTATGTGCACGAGCAGCTGCGCGTGGGAGCCTCGCTGACCGTGGGCGCGCCGCGCAACAACTTCGCGCTGGATGAGTCCGCCGCGCATACCGTGCTGGTCGCCGGCGGCATCGGCGTCACGCCGATCGTCTGCATGGCGCGCCGGCTGGCCGAGCTGGGCAAGTCGTTCACGCTGCTGTACTGCGCGCGCTCGCGTGCCGAGGCGGCGTTTGTCGAACAACTGTCGGCGCATGGCGATGCGGTGCGCTTCCACTTCGACGACGAAGTTGGCGCGCCGCCTGACCTGAACGCGATGCTGGCCGGTCAGGATGCGCAGACGCACTTCTACTGCTGCGGCCCTGGCCCGATGCTGAAGGCGTTCGAGGCGGCTTGCGAGGCGCACGGCTACGCCAATGTCCATATCGAGCGCTTCGCCGCCGACCCGTCGACCGAAGCGGTGCAGGAGGGCGAGTACATGGTGTCGCTGTCGCGCACCGGTACCACCGTCAAGGTGCCGTCGGGCAAGTCGCTGCTGGACGCATTGCTCGATGCCGGCGTGGAGATGGACTATAGCTGCCGCGAAGGCGTGTGCGGCTCGTGCGAGACCGCGGTGCTGGAAGGCTGCCCGGACCACCGCGACAGCGTGCTGAGCAACAGCGAGCGCGCCAGTAACAAGACCATGATGGTGTGCGTGTCCGGCTGCAAGGGCAACAAGCTGGTGCTGGACCTGTAGGCCGCTGCTCGATCCAAAAATTTCCCGATTGGGTGCTCCCCTCTCCCGCGCGCGGGAGAGGGGCGGGGGTGAGGGCAAGCGCTGGCAGCAGCCAACGTGCCGCCAAATTGCGATGGAACCCTCGAACAGTAGCTCCACCGTTAGCGCCACGGCGAACGCCGCCCCTCACGCCCGGCCCCTCTCCCGCCAGCGGGAGAGGGGAGCGAACCTCCCGCAAGCCGGGCATTCCCCAAAGAATCAAACGAGAAGTCCCGTGTTGACCCAGAGACAAGACGCAGCGCCGCCCGGCGCGCCGGTGGCCGCCACCGCAGGTATCGTGACCACGGCCGACAGCGCCAGCCAGGGCGCCGCCACGGCAACCGCCCGCACCGGCTCGCTCACCCGCGGCAACATCGTCGCCCGCATCGAACGCATGCCGGGCAACGCCATGCATATCCGCGCCCGGCTGCTGATCGGCCTGGCCACCTTCTTCGACGGCTTCGATGTCATCGCCATTGCCGCCACGCTGCCGCTGCTGATCGCGCAGTGGTCGCTGACGCCAGGCCAGATCGGCTTCCTGATCGCGGCCCCTTCGGTTGGCCAGTTGGTCGGCGCACTGCTGTTCCCGGGGTTGGCCGAGCGCTTCGGCCGGCTGCGCTCGATCGGCTGGAGCGCGGGCATCATCGGCCTGATGAGCATTGCCTGCGGCTTAGCGCCGTCGTTCGAGATATTCTTGCTGCTGCGCATCGTGCAGGGCCTCGGCCTTGGCGGTGAGCTGCCGGTGGCCGCCACCTATATCAACGAAGTCACGCGCGCGCATGGCCGTGGGCGCTTCGTGCTGCTGTACGAGGTGGTGTTCCCGATCGGCCTGATGGTGTCCAACGGCGTTGGCGCCTGGCTGGTGCCGCACTACGGCTGGGAGGTGATGTATTTCATCGGCGGCGTGCCACTGGTGCTGTTCTTCATCCTGCGCCGCGTGATCCCGGAATCGCCGCGCTGGCTGGCGGAGAAAGGCCGTCTTGAAGAAGCCGATGCCGCACTGCGTGCGTTCGAGGCGCGCGCCAAGGGTCCGCTGCCGCCCCCGGTCAATGCCAGCAGCTACGACCGCATGACCCAGCACCCGCGCCGGCGCGTGCGTGACCTGGTCAGCAAGGCCTACCTCGGCCGCACGCTGGCGGTATGGATGTTGTGGGCGACCTGCGGCTTTATCCAGTACGGGCTGTCGACGTGGCTGCCTACGGTCTACAAGACCGTCTACCATGCGCCGCTGCAACTGGCGCTGAACCTTGCCGCCGGCGCGTCGGTGCTGGGCGTGGTCGGTTCGCTGGTGTGCGCGATGATCGTCGACAAGGTCGGACGCAAGCCGGTGATCAACGTGTCGTTCCTGCTGTGCGCGTTGTCGCTGGTGCTGGCGGGCGTGTTCCACGCCTCTTCGGTGTACGTGGTGGCGACTTTCTGCGCGCTGGCGATGGGCTTCCTGGCGAGCGGCTTTATCACCGCCTATGTCTACACGCCCGAGTTGTACCCGACCAGCGTGCGCGCGATGGGCTGCGGCCTTGGCGGCGCCTGGCTGAAGCTGGCGGCGATCTTCGCGCCCGGGCTGATTGCCGGAACCATCGGCAGCGGCAACCTCAGCGTCGCCTTCTTTGCGCTGGCGGTGGTGCCGGCGCTGGCAGCCATCACCGTGCATTTCCTCGGCATCGAGACCAAGGGTCGGGTGCTGGAGGAACTGGAGGTCTGAACGGGGAGTGCTCGTCCCGTTCACTTAGGGCCGCACCGCGATCCGGTGCGGCCTTTTTTCTTTCTGCGGGGCTCAGCTCATCCTCGCCCCGGTAACCGCCACCACCTTGGCCCAGCGCGCGATCTCGCTCTGCAGGAACTGCGTGAACTGGGCGGCATCGTTGCCCACCGGCACCAGGCCTTCGCCGGTCAGGCGCTTGCGCATCGCCGGCGACGCCACCGCGGCGCGCACGGCTTTCTCCAGCTGCGCAACCACATCCGCCGGCATGCCGGCCGGGCCGAGCAGGCCATACCACGAGCTGTAGTCGAAGTTGGGCACCACGTCGGCGATCGGCGCGATGTTCGGGAACGTGGCCAGCCGCTTCAGGCTGCTGACGCCCAGCCCCTTGACCTTGCCGGCCTGCATCAGCGGCTGCACCGTGGCGACATTGCCCAGCAGCAGGTCTGCCTGGCCGGCTACCACGTCGGCCACCGCGGGTGCCGCGCCCTTGTAAGGGACGCTGACCAGGTCGATGCCGGCGTCGTGCTTGAGCATCTCGCCGGCCAGGTGGTTGGCGCTGCCGAGGCCGGCCACGGCGATGCTGAGCTTGCCGGGTTTGGACTTGGCCAGCGCGATCAGCTCGCGCACGTTGTTCGCGCCCAGGTCGGGCCGCGACACCAGCAACAGCGGCGAGCTGGCGATCAGCGAGATCGGCGTGAAGTCCTTGATCGGGTCGAACGGCTTCTTGTCGAACAGCGCGGGGTTGATGGCGTGGCTGGTGTAGCTGAGCAGCAGCGTGCCGCCGTCCGGATCGGCCTTGGCCACCGCGGTCGCCGCGATATTGCCGGCCGCGCCGCCGCGGTTCTCGACAATAAAGGGATGCTTGAGGCGTTGCTCCAGTTCAGCGGCCAGAGCGCGGGCCACCAGGTCGGTGCCGCCGCCAGGCGTGGCGCCGACCAGCACCTTGGTCACGGCCGGGGCGGCCTGCAGGGTGCCGGGCAGCATCGTGCTGGCCGCCAGCAGCGCCAGGAATTCGCGTCGTTGCATGGTTTGTCTCCGTTTCTCTATTTATGTGTTGGTTCGATGGGCGGCGGTGCGTTGCCGTCAGTCGTCTTCCGCGTAGCGGCGGCCGGCATCGAGTAGTTGGGGCGTGCCGATCAGCCGGTTCAGTGCATCGAAGTCGTTCATTTCCTCCATGAAAGCGCGCGTGCTGCCATCGGCCTTGAGCCCGGCGAAGTAGCGCTGCAGCTGGTGCGAGAGAAAGCGCACCGTGCCGCCCGGGTAGATCACGATGCGGTAGCCGCGCTCGCCCAGTTCGGACGCACTCTGGATCGGCGTCTTGCCGCCTTCGACCATATTGGCCAGCAGCGGCACGCGCGCGCCGAAGCGGCCGCAGACGAGGTCCATGTCGGCGGCGGACACCACCGCCTCGATAAACAGCGCATCGACCCCGCAGGCCAGGTAGGCTTCGGCGCGCTCGATGGCGGCGTCCAGTCCTTCCACCGCGACCGCGTCGGTACGCGCCAGGATCAGCGTGTCGGCGTCATGGCGCGCATCGAGCGCGGCTTGCAGCTTGCCGCACATCTCGCGCACCGACACCAGCGACTTGCCGGCAAGGTGGCCGCAGCGCTTGGGAAAGCCCTGGTCCTCGAGCTGGATCATCGCGGCGCCGGCACGCTCGAAGGCGCGCACGGTGCGCTGCGTGTTGAGCGCGTTGCCGTAGCCGGTGTCGCCGTCGACGATCACCGGCAGCGACACGCGGTCGGTGATGCGCGCCAGCACGTCGGCGGTTTCGGTGGCGGTGGTCAGGCCCACGTCAGAGCGGCCCAACAGCGTGTAGGCGACCGCGCCGCCCGACAGGTACAGCGCCTCGAAACCGGCCTGTTCGGCCAGCAGCGCGCTGAGCGCATCATAGACGCCTGGCGCCAGCACCGGCTCGCGCCGGCGCAGGCGTACCTTCAGCGAAGGGGAGGGCATGCCGGCGGCGCTCATGCCGTAGCTCCCTCGGCGGCCCTGACCGCATGCTCGGCCAGGATGCGCGCCATGTCTTCCTGGCGCACTTGCGGGCGCCAGGTCTCGAACGCCATGCCGAGCGCGGCCGCCTGGCGCTTCTCGTAGTCGAGGAAAGCCTGCGTGATCTCGCTGCCGCGCACGCCGCCGCGCACCGAGCCGGCACGCGCGTCGCCGTAGTACTCCTTCCAGTCGTCGGGCAGTGGCTGCGAACCCGGCACCGCCAGCCACAGGCGGAACAGGTGGCGCTTGCGGTCCGGCTCTTCATAGTCTTCGAACGGCGTGCGCGAATGCAGCGTGACGTAGTTGTTCAGCAGCTGCATGTCGCCTTGCTCCAGCTCCATGGTGAAGCACAGCTGATCGCTCGGCATCAGTTCGTCGAGCAGGTCAAGGGCCTCGACCTGGGCCGGCGTCAGGCGCGGCAGCTCGGCAAAGTCGCGCTGGGCGGCGTCGGTGTTCTTGCGGTTGGTGCGCGCCGCGAAGTACTCGGGGTGGCTGCCGAAGATCGGGCAGCGGTAGTACGCCGGCTGGCTGGGATCCTGCGTGCCCTGGTAGCTGTGGAAGAAGGTGCCCTTGAGCACCGGGATCAGGTCGGGGCGGCGGCGCTGCACTTCCTCATACAGCGCGATCGAGCTGATCACCTTGCTGGTGCCGCCCGCGCGGGCGGTGCGGCGGCACAGCAGGCCGACCACGTCGCACGAGTCCTGGTGGAAGTCCAGCCCGGCATTGGTGTTGTAGCCGCGGCCGCCCTTGACCTTGTACTCGCCGCCTTCGTTGCGCACATCGTTCATGAACTGGCTGGCGCGGTTCTGCGTGCGGCCCACGCCCATGTACAGGCTCATGCCCCAGTAGGCCAGGCGCGATTCTTCCTCGGTCCATTCGTCGACCGGGAAGCCCTTGACCAGGCACATGCCCCAGCCGCCCTGGGTGATGTCGATGGCGCGCTTGAGCACTGCGCGCGCGGCCTCGTTGAGCGGGAAGTCGGCCTGCTCCATCTCCAGCAGCGGCTTGTTCAGCGCCTTGGCGTGGTTGAGGGCTTCACGCATGCCCTGGATTTCTGCCTCGTTCATGCGCAGGATCCAGGAGCGGTCCTCGCGGGCTCGTTGGGCAGTCCAGGCGACGGGGCGTTGCGATGCGGCGATGGGTGACATGTCAGGGGTCTCCTTCGTTTGTTGTGCGTTACGTTGGAAGCCAGTCTAGCGACGTCGCCTATCATTAGAAAAGCGAACATATTTGAGTTACTTCATAAGAGTTTTTGATGAAGATTGAAACGTTCCATACGCTCGAGGGCGTGCTGCAGACCGGCACCTTCGCCGGCGCCGCGCGCCAGGCCAACGTCACACCCAGCGCGGTCAGCATGCAGATGAAGCAACTCGAGCAGTACCTGGGCAAGCCGCTGTTCGACCGCTCTGGGCTGCAGGCGCGGCCCAACCAGCTTGCGCATGAGGTGGCCGACACCATGCGCCAGGCGCTGCAGAATCTGGAGGCGCTGCGCGCCGGCAGCGGGCTGGCGGTGGAAGGGGTAGTGCGGCTGGGGGTGATCGAGTCGCTGCAGCCGATCGTGCTGCCCGGCATCGTGCGTTATGTGCGCGAGCGGCATCCCAAACTGGAGTTGCGCCTGGTGCGCGGCCGCAGCAGCACGCTGACGGCATCGGTCAAGGCGGGGGATATCGATGCGGCGCTGGTGGCGCAACCGGCAGGCGGCGGCTCGGCGCGGCTGCGCTGGACGCCGATGATGCGGCGCGAACTGGTGCTGATCGCGCCGCCCGGCGCGACCGAGACCAACGCAGCCTCGTTGTTCCGGCTGTACGACTGGATCCGCTACGACCGCAATACCGTGTCAGGCGCCATGGCGGCGCAGTACGTGCATACGCACGTGTCCGAAATCCGCGGCACTCTGGAATTCGACAGTGCGCCGGCGATCGTGGCGATGGTGAGTGCCGGGCTGGGCGTGTCGATCCTGCAGGGGCCCGATCCGACGCTGGTGCAGAACTACCCGGTGCGCCTGGTGCGGCTGGGCCGCGCGGCGCCGGTGCTGACCCTGTCGCTGGTGACGCGCAAGGGCGATGATGACAACCGCTCGGTGGCGGCCGTGCGTGACGCCATGCGGCTGACGCTGGCTTCGTACCAGCGCCAGAGCGTGGCGGCGCGGCACTGACGCGTCGGACGTGAGGGCCGGGTTCAGGCACCCGGTAAGCCGTGTCTATGACGGTTCCAGCGGCGCAGCTCGGCCGGGAACCATTTCTCTTTTCAGGCCTGCGCCCGCAACAGCTTGCGCAACCCCTGATAAACCGCCTCGCGCTCTTCCGGCGACAACTGCCGGATTACCTGCGCCTGCCCCCGCCGCGCCAGCGGCATCACCTGGTCATGCAGCGCGGCGCCGGCTTCGGTAATCGCGCAGATCAGCTTCTTGCGCGGCGTGTTGCCTGTCGAGGTCAGGTGCACCAGCCCGCGCTCTTCCAGCAGCCGCAGCGTGCGGCTGACCAGCGCCTTGTCCGAGGTCGATTGCTCGACCAGCTCCGCAAAGGGCAGCTCGCGCGCGTGCGCAAGCAGCGCCAGGATGCGCCACTCCGGCACGGTCAGCCCGAATTGCTCGGCATAAGGCTTGGTCACCGTGCTGCGCAGCGCGGTAACCAGCTGGCTCAGCATGGTGGTCAGGAAATTGTCGACGCTCAGGCCGGTGCCGGCCTCGTCGAGGTCGGTCCAGGGGCTGGTGGGGGTGTCTGGCGCGGGCTGGCCCTTCGCGGGCGCGGCGTCACGGGGCATGCGGTCCTCTTGTTCGAATCTGTCGGCCGCCGATGTCGGGGCCGGTTGGCGGGCCAGATTGTCTCATAGGCGGGCGCCGAATCTGACCGGTTGTGTCGTCAGCGCTACGCGAATCCAATCTAAAGTAAAAGCTAGTGTGTCAATTAGGGTTTAACGTAAGTTGAGTTGTCAATATTGGGGCCTAGTATGACGTATGTTCCTGATGTGAACATACGTTTTACTAAAAAAACAACCGAAGTGTTGTGACCCGGAACCGACCCCCTGTTTTCGCGGTGCGCACTACAGCCCACTCCACGCCGCGAATGCGCCCCCCACAGGAGCAGTTGATGAGACAAGATCGCCCCCGCCGTAGCTTCCTTGCCGCCACTGCCATGGCTGCCTTCGCGCTGGCCGCGGGCAGCCCGCTGGCAAGCGCCGCTTATCCCGCCAGGACCGTGACCATGGTTGTCGCCTATCCGCCCGGCGGCGACAGCGACGCCATGGCGCGCCTGTATGCCGACAAGCTGTCCGCCCGCCTGAAGCAGCCGGTGATCGTCGAGAACCGCCCCGGTGCCGGCGGCGTGGTCGGCGCCAGCTACGTCAGCCGCGCGCCGGCCGACGGCTACACGCTGCTGTACACACCCAACCCGTTCACCACCGCGCCGATGGTACTCAAGCTCGCGCCGGCGGCCAGCTATGACCCGCTGCACGGTTTCACCCCGGTGATCCAGACCGCCGTGCAGGCGGTGCTGCTGGTGTCCAACCCGGCGGCGGGCGTGAAGACCGTCGGCGAGATGGTCGCCGCGGCCAAGGGTGGCAAGGCGCTGACCTACGGCAGCCCCGGCGCCGGTTCGCCGATGCATATCGCCGGCGAGATGCTCAACCGCGCCGCCAGCGTCAAGATCCAGCACGTGCCGTACAAGGGCGTGGCCCCCGCGGTCAACGACGTGGTGGCGGGGCATGTGAACTTCGCTTACGTCACGCTGGGCCCGGTGGCGCAGTACATCAACACCGGCCGGTTGATCCCGCTGGCGATCACCGACGCGAAGCGCTCGCCGCTGCTGCCCAACGTGCCGACGCTGGCCGAGCTTGGCTACAAGGACGTGGTGGTCGGCGCCTGGCATGGCGTGATGGCGCCCAAGGGCACGCCCGCCGAAGTGGTCAAGGTGTTGAACCAGCAGCTCAACGAAGTGATCCGGCTGCCCGACGTGACCGAGAAGATGGCGACCTTCGGCGCCAGCCCGGTGGGCGGCGCGCCGGCCGCGCTCGAGAAGACCAACGCTTCCGACTACGAGCGCCTGGGCAAAGTCATCCGCGACCTGGCGATCACCGCGGAATGACGCCGGCCAGCGCATCGCATCCATGCAAACCGACAAGCAGGAGGCCGGCATGAGCAAGGCCATCGTGGGAACCTCCACGCCGCAGGTGACCGCGCGGGAGAAGGTCATGGGGCGTGCCCAATATGCCGGCGACATCAGGTTGCCCGGCATGCTGCACGCCAAGGTGCTGCGCAGCCCGCACCCGCATGCGCGCATCGTCAGCATCGACACGTCGGCAGCGAAGGCGCTGCAAGGCGTGAAGCTGGTGGTGAGCGGGCATGACGTGCCGACGCGCAACTGGGGCCCGCACCGCAAGGAACAGCGCATCCTGGCCTGCGGCGTGGTGCGCCATGTCGGCGAGGAAGTCGCTGCGGTGGTGGCGGTCAGCGAGGAGATCGCGCGCGATGCGCTGGACCTGATCCGCGTCGAGTATGAGCCGCTGCCGGCGCTGCTGACGCCGGAAGCGGCGCTGGCCGAGGGCGCACCGGAGATCCATGCCGGCACGCGCAATATCGGCCACGAGATGCGAATCGTGCGCGGCGACGTGGACGCGGGCCTTGCCGCGGCGGCCGCGGTGTACGAGGCCACTTACGACATGCACTCGCAATATCCCGGCTACCTGGAGCCGATGGCCTCGGTCGCGGCGCAGGACGGTAACGGGCGGCTGACGCTATGGGCCTCAACGCAGTCGGTGTTCCTGGCCCGCGCCCGGCTGGCCGAGGCGCTGGACCGGCCGGTGTCGACCATTCGCGTGGTGCAGGCAACCACCGGCGGCGGCTTCGGCGCCAAGATCGTCGAGGAGAACAACAGCCTGATCTGCGCCTTCCTGGCAAGCCGGCTGGAGCGCCCGGTGCGGCTGGTCAACAGCCGGCTGGAAGACTTTCAGGGTGCGCGCGCGAGCGTGCCGATGAAGGTGTGGCTGCGCATGGGGCTGTCGGCCGATGGCGTGATAGTCGCCAAGGACGTGCGCATCGTCGCCGAGTGCGGCGCATATTCAGGTCTGGCCGGCGACGTGATGCACGTCACCGCGATGCGCAGCGACAATATGCACCGCTTGCAGAACGTGCGCTCGCACGCGGTGATGGCCTATACCAACAACCCGCCGCGCGGCGCCTTCCGCGGCTTCGGCGGGCAGCAGATGCAGTTCCCGCTGAACTGCCACCTGACTGTGCTGGCCGGCATGATCGGCATGGACCCGGTGGAAGTGCACAAGCGCAATGCGATCGGCGCCGGCGAGACCAGCGTGCATGGCTGGAAGATCAGCAGCACCGGCATGGCCGAGTGCCTGGACATGACGCGCAAGGCCATCGGCTGGGACCAGAAACGCGCCGCCGCGCGCGGCACCGGCACGCGCCGGCGCGGCGTGGGCATTGCCGCGGCGATGCATGTCAGCGGCAACCGCACGCTGGGCAACTGGGACGGCTCGACCATCCTGCTCAAGATGAACGAAGACGGCCGCGTGATGCTGCAGACCAGTGAATGCGACATGGGGCAGGGCGCCAATACCATGCTCAGCCAGATCTGCGCGCAGGAGCTGGGCATCCCGCTGTCGCATGTGACCGTGACGGCGCCGGACACCGATACCGCGCCGTTCTGCCTGGGCTCGCTGGCCTCGCGCGTGACCATCATCTCCGGCAATGCGGTGCTGCGCGCCGCGCGCGAGGCGCGCGAGAAGTTGGTGGCGCTGGCAGCGGAGAAGCTCGGTGTCGAGGCTGAGGCACTGGTGATCGCAGACGGCCGCATCGGCGTGCCGGACCAGCCGGGCAAGGCGGCCACGCTGGCCGAGATCGCGCGGTTGCATATCTTCCGCCACGGCGGCGAAGGCATCCATGTGCGCGCCACCTACGACGCGCCCACGGTGATGCACGACGCCGACTACTACGGCAACGTCGCGCCCGCGCATTCGTTCGCGGCGCAGGCGGTGGAAGTGGAAGTCGATACCAGCACGGGGCAGGTCACCGTGATCGACAGCTTTGTCGCTGACGACTGCGGCAAGGCGATCAACCCGCTCGCAGTACACGGGCAGACCCACGGCGCCACGGTGCAGGCGATCGGCTGGACGCTGTATGAAAACCTGCAATACGAGGATGGCCGCCTGATGAACGGCAACTTTGCCGACTACACCATGCCGACCGCCGACGCAGTGCCGATGCTGCGCACCGACGTGGTCGAATCGAACGATCCCCACGGACCTTACGGCGCCAAGGGTGCGAGCGAAACCGCGATCCTGCCGGGTGCGGCGGCGATCGCCAATGCCGTCTATGACGCCGTGGGCGTGCGCATCCAGTCGCTGCCGATCACGCCGGAGAAGGTGCTGGCGGGGCTGCGTGCGCTGCAGGAAGAAGAGGCCGGCCATGCGTGATTTCGAGTTCCTGGAACCGGCGACCGTGACCGAGGCCAACCGCATGCTGGCCGACCTCGGCGATAGCTGCCGCATCTTCGCAGGCGGCACTGCGCTGATGCTGGGCATGCGCCAGCGCATGCTGACGCCGAGCTACCTGATATCGCTGGGCCGGCTGGAGGCGCTGCGCGGCATCAGCTTTGATGCGCGCGAGGGCCTGCGCATCGGCGCGCTGACGTTGCATGCCGAGGTGGCGCGCTCGCCGCTGGTGCAGGCGCATTACCCGATGCTGGCCAGCATGGCGTCGCGCGTGGCCAATCCGCAGGTGCGCAACCAGGGCACTATCGGCGGCAACCTCTGCTATGCCGACCCGGCCACCGATCCGCCTGGCTGCCTGATGGCGCTTGGCGCGCAGATCGTGGTCAGCGGCCGCGGCGGCGAGCGCGTGATCGATATCGAGGACTTCCTGGTCGACTACTACGTCACCGCGCTGGCGCCGGATGAAATCGTCACGCAAATCCGCCTGCCTGCACCGGGCGCCGGCGCCGACGGCCGCTATGCGCGCTTCCTGCGCACGGCGGCCGAGCACCGGCCGCTGGCCAGCGTGGCGCTGGCGGTGCGGCGCGAAGGCGCGTTCTGCATCGAAGCGCGGTTTGCGGTGGGCGCGTCCACGCCAATTCCGGCCCGGCTGCGCCGCGCCGAAACGCTGCTGGCCGGCAAAGCCGTCACCGTGGAACTCGCTGCGGACGCGGCGGCCCTCGTTGCCGAGGACATCAATGCGGTATCGGACATGCGCGGGTCCGCAAGCTACCGGCGCGAGATGGTGCGCGTAGTCGCGCGCCGCACCATCGCCGAGCTGTTCGGCGTGGCATCGGAGTAAGGAGTTCCCATGAACAAAGTCAGCATCGAACTCACCGTCAATGGTGAAGAACACCAGGTGGAAGTGCCGGCGCGGCGCCTGCTTTCCGACCTGCTGCGCGATGACCTCAACCTGACCGGCACCAAGCGCGGCTGCGAGACCGGCATCTGCGGTGCCTGCTCGGTGCTGGTCGACGGCGAGGTGGTCAAGTCCTGCCTGATGCTCGCGGTGCAGGCGCGCGGGCGCCATGTGATGACCGTGGAAGGGCTGGCCGCCGACGGCGAGCTCCATCCGCTGCAACAGTGCTTCATGGACAACGGCGGGCTGCAGTGCGGCTACTGCACGCCGGGCTTCCTGATGGCCTCGTGCGCGCTGCTCGCCAGCAATCCCAACCCTACGGAAGACGAGGTCCGCCTCGGGCTCAACGGCAACCTGTGCCGCTGCACCGGCTATGTCGGCATCGTCGAATCCATCCTGTCCGCCGCGGAGAAAATGCGTGGAAATTGAAAAGACCCTGGTCACCGCGGCGCCGCCGGCGCGCGTGTGGGAGCTGCTGCTCGACCCCAACGTGATGGGCGCCTGCGTGCCCGGCATGGAATCGATCGAGGTGCTGAGCGATGTCGAGTACATCGCGCACATGGCGGTCAAGATCGCCTTTATCAATGCGCGCTTCCGGCTGCATACGAAGATCGTCGAGACCCGTGCGCCGCATTACCTGCGCACCGAAGGCACCGGCGAGGATGCCTCGGTGGCGAGTTCGCTGCGCCAGTCGAGCGAGATCTTCCTGACCGAGCAGGCCGACGGCTCGACGCAGCTGCGCATCCAGGTGCAGGTCGACGTGCTGGGCCGCCTGGGCACGTTCGGCCTGAGCGTGATGAAGACCAAGGCTGACCGCATGTGGGACGAGTTCGGCGCCAACCTGCTGGCGCGGCTGTCCCCCGGGGGCGCGCAGGTTGCCGCGCCACAGCCGGCGACGCAGAGCCATCGAGCCCCCGCGGCCGCGGCCGCCGTCAACGGCCATGCGGTGCTGCCGGCGCAAACCGTGCGGGCGGCGCCGGCCGGGGGGCTGCTCGCACGGCTGTTTGGCCGCGGCGAGGCAGCGCGCGGGCCGCACAGCGATATCTGCGTCGAACTGCGCCGCCGCGACGAAACCATCGTGGTGCGCTGGCCGGCGGCCCATGGCGAGCAGTGCGCCACCTGGCTGCGTGATTACCTGCGCCAGGGGGCATAGCGGTCGCAGGGAAGGGAGTTTGTCGGCAATCCGGGTACCCTACGGGGCTCAGGCGTGATATATGGGAGCGTTACGCCAAGACCGAATATTGCAGAGACAGACCATGACTACCGATTCACCGCAGGATGAGGCCCCGGAGAGCGGCCAGGATAGCGCCCAAGACAGCGCCCAGGACAAGTACATCGTGCCCGGCCTGGAGCGCGGCCTGCGCTTGCTGGGCGAATTCAGCAGCCGCGAGCGCACCTTGTCGGCGGCCGAGCTGGCGCGCCGGCTCAAGGTGCCGCGTTCGACCGTGTTCCGGCTGCTGGCCACGCTGGAAATGATGGGATTCGTCGAGCGCACCGACGGCGGGCGCGAGTTCCGCCTCGGCATGGCGGTGCTGCGCCTGGGCTTCGACTACCTGGCGTCGCTGGAACTGACCGAGCTGGGCCGCCCGTTGCTGGACCGGCTGCGCGACGAGATCCACTACCCGTGCAACCTGGTGGTGCGCGACGGGCGCTCGATTGTCTACGTGGCCAAGTCGGTGGCGGCGCGGCCGTTCGCCAGCACGGTCAATGTCGGCACGCGGCTGCCGGCGCACGCCACCGTGCTGGGGCGCGTGCTGCTGGAAGACCTGTCGCTTGAGGAACTGCGCGCGCTGTATCCGGAAGAGCGCCTGGAGGTCTTTTCGGAAAGCACCCCGCGCACCGTCGAAGAGCTGTACGAGATGGTCCAGCGCGACCGCCAGCGCGGCTACGTGCTGCACGAAGGCTTCTTCGAGGCCAGCATCTCGACCATCGCCGCGCCGGTGCGCGACCGCAGCGGCAAGGTGGTAGCGGCGCTGGGCGCGACCATTCCGGCCGCGCGCATCGATCCGGACCAGCTCGACATCGTGGTGGAAAAGGTCAGGCAGGCGGCGGCCGAGCTGTCGCGCCTGCTCGATTACCGGCCGCAGATGCCAAAGCCGTTTGCCTGACGAGTAGTGGGAGCAAAAAAGAACGGCCAGCCGCACGTGGCGGTCTGGCCTTCGGGACAGCGCCTGAGGAGGGGCGCGGCGACTGGCGTGCCGCGTCGGCGGCTCAAAGCCCCAGCACAAGCTTGGCGATGATATTGCGCTGGATCTCGTTGGATCCGCCGTAGATCGATGCCTTGCGATAGTTGAAGTAGCGCGGCGCCAGCACGGCGGCGTAGTCCGGCCCCACGCGTGGGCCGGCCTCGCGGCCCTGCAGTCCGGCCCACGTGTCCTGCACGAACGGCAGCGCCGCCGGCCCCGCGGCTTCCACCGCCAGTTCGCTGGCCGCTTGCAGCGTCTCGGTGCCGGTGAGCTTCAGCATGCTCGACGGCGCGCCGATCGAACTCCCCGATTCCACGCCCGAGAATACGCGCAACTCCACGGCCTCCAGCGCCGCCGTGCGCACATGCAGCGCCGCCAGCTTGCGCCGGAAGGCGGGATCGTCCAGCAGCCGGCCACCGTCGTCGGCAGACTGGTCGGCGGCGATTTCGGCCACCTTCGCCAGTTGCTTGCGCAGCATCGGACTGTAGGTGCCGCCGCGCTCGAATTCCAGCAGGTACTTGGCATAGGTCCAGCCTTTGCCTTCCTCCCCGATGCGGTTCTCCACCGGCACGCGCACGTTCTCGAAGAAGACCTGGTTCACTTCCTGCTGGCCGGGCACCGGGCCGTCTAGCGTCGGCAGCGCCGATACCGTGATGCCGGGTGTATGCATGTCGAGCAGCAGGAACGAGATGCCTTCCTGGCGCTTCGACTCGCGCCTGGTGCGCACCAGGCAGAACATCCAGTCGGCCCACTGCGCGTGCGTGGTCCAGAGCTTGGAGCCGTTGAGGATGTAGTGCTCACCATCACGCTCCGCGCGCATCTGCAGCGAGGCCAGGTCGGAGCCGGAGTTGGGCTCGGAATACCCCTGGCACCACCACACGTCGGAGGCCAGGATCGGGGGCAGGAAGCGCTCCTTCTGCTCGGGCGTGCCGTACTTCATGATCACCGGCGCCACCATTTTGAGGCCCATCGGCGATACCGGCGGGCAGCCGGCGGCGGGCAGCTCGGACTGGAAGATAAAGCGCTGGGTCGCGTTCCAGCCCGGGCCGCCGTATTCCTTTGGCCAGTTGGGCGCGGCCCAGCCGCGCGCGTGCAGCGCCTTCTGCCAGCGCACCTGGCCGGCCTTGTCGAGATAGCCGTTCTTGGACTGCGCCATCATCGCGCGCAGGTCGGCGTCATACGCCTGGGCAATCCAGGCGCGCACGTCTTCACGGAACTGCTGGTCTTGCGGGGAGAAATCGAGATGCATCGACGGGCCTCGCTGGGGTAGTCGTCTGTGTTCGCGGGCGCGGGCTTCAGGCCGCGGCGGGATAGAGCAAATCGGCGTAGCGGCGCAGGTGGTGCTCGGCCGAACCCATCTGCAGGTCGATCGCCGTGACGCGCTTGAAGTAGTGGCCCACCGCCAGGTCTTCGGTGACCCCCATGCCGCCGTGGATCTGCACCGCGGCCTGGCCGACGAAGGCCCCGGCCTGGCCCGCCTGGATCTTGGCGGCGCACGCCGCCTGCGCGCGCAAAGCCGGCGCGCTGGCCGCCTGCATCGCCGCCACTTGCGTCAGCGCCACGGACTGCTCGAGCTGCATGTACATGTCGGTCATGCGGTGCTGCAGCACCTGGAAGGTGCCGATCGGCACGCCGAACTGCTTGCGCTGGCGCGCGTAGTCGATGGTGTCGGCCAGCATGCGCGCCATCGCGCCGTTGGCTTCGGCGGAAAGTGCCACCATGGCGTCGTCGCACAGGCGCTCGATCAACGCGAACGCCTCGCCTTCGGCGCCGATGCGCTGGCTGGCGGGCACCTGCACGTTGTCGAGCAGCACCTCGGCGGCGCGCAGGCCGTCGAAGGTGGGGTACTCGCGCAGCGTCACGCCCGGCGTGTCGCGCGCGATCCAGAACAGGCAGATGCCGTCGCGGTCGCGGCGTGCGCCGGCGGTGCGCGCGCTCACCACCAGGTGTGTGGCGAACGGGGCGCCGACCACGGCGCGTTTGTGTCCGCTCAGCTTGTAGCCTTCGCCCGCGCGTGTGGCGCTGGCCTGCACGTCGTGCCGGCAATAGCGGCTGGCGGGCTCGGCATGGGCCCAGGCAACGGTCGCTTCACCGCCGATGATGGCGGGCAGCCACTGCGCCGCCAGTTCCGGGCTGCCGTGCATCAGCGCACCGCCACCCAGCACTACCGTGCCCAGGTACGGCTCCAGCACCAGGTGGCGGCCGAACTGCTCCATCACGATCATGTGCTCGGGCGCGCCGCCGCCCAGGCCGCCCAGCGTCTCGGGAAAGGCGGCGCCGAGAATGCCGAGCTCGCGGGCGAATGCGCGCCAGCAATCCTGGCGCCAGCCCGCGGCAGACTGCGCTGCAGCCCTGCGGGCTTCAAAATCATAGTGATCGGCCAGGTAACGCGCGATCGTGTCGCGCAGCATCGACTGTTCTTCGCTGAACTGGAAATCCACCGTGGCTCCTTCGGAATGGGGGTAAGCCGTGACTGCGGGTTTGACTGCGGACGTGGCCGCGCCAGTCTGCCGGCCATGATCCGGCCCCGTCGCGGGGTGGCGCATCGTCGCATCGGACGAAGCCGTGCGGGCGGGCAGGATTCCGGTTTATGCGGCGCTGCGGCAAAGCTGAGTGCCGGCGCTTCGTCGCTTCCGACGATGGTCGAACCGCGGGTCCTTCCCAGAATGCGGGATTGGCAATTGCCTATCCAGTGACACCTGTCGAGGAGCTCAACGTCATGCATCCGCACATCCACGCGCAGCGCACGCCGGACAAAGCCGCCGTCATCATGGCCAGCAGCGGCGCAGTCGTCACCTACCGCGAGCTCGACGCGCGCTCCAACCAGGTCGCGCAGCTGTTTCGCGCGCGCGGGCTGCGTCCCGGCGACCGCGTGGCGTTCCTGGTGGAGAACCACCCGCGGCTGTTCGAGCTGTGCTGGGGCGCGCAGCGCAGCGGCATCGTCTTTATCTGCCTGAGCACGCGGCTGAACGTTGCCGACGCCGCCTACATCGTCAACGACAGCGGCGCGAAGATGCTGGTGACCACGCATGCACAGGCCGGGATTGCCGCGGCGCTGGCAGATCAGACGCCGGCGTTGCTCGGCAGGCTGATGCTGGATGGCACCGTGCGCGGCTACGAGGCGTATGAAACCGCGCTGGCCGCCTGCCCGGCGACGCGCATCGAAGACGAGGTCACGGGCGGCGACATGCTCTATTCGTCCGGCACGACCGGCCGCCCCAAGGGCGTGTTCGCGCCGCCATCGAGCCCGGACATCAACGACCCCACCACGCTGACGACGCTGTGCCAGCGGCTTTACGGCTTCGATGCCGGGACGCGCTACTTGTCGCCCGCACCGCTGTATCACGCCGCGCCGCTGCGCTACAACCTGACCGTGCAGGCGCTGGGCGGCACCTCGGTGGTAATGGAGCATTTCGACGCGGAGCAGTTCCTGCGGCTGGTGCAGCAGCACCGCATCACGCATACGCAACTGGTGCCGACGATGTTCTCGCGCATGCTCAAGCTGCCTGAAGCGCAGCGGCTGGCATACGACCTATCGTCGCTGCGCGTGGCGATCCACGCGGCCGCGCCGTGCCCGGTGCAGGTCAAGGAAGCGATGATCGACTGGTGGGGCCCGGTGATCTGGGAGTACTACGCCGGCACCGAAGGCAACGGCGTGACCGTGGTCAGCACGCAGGAGTGGCTGCAGCGCAAGGGCACGGTGGGGCGGGCGATGGTCGGCAAGCTGCGCATCTGCGGCCCGGACGGCGAACTGATGCCGCCGGGCGAGGCGGGCACGATCTACTTCGCCGAAGGCCGCGCCTTCACGTACCACAACGACGAGGCCAAGACGGCGGAATCGCGCCACCCGCAGCATCCGGACTGGAGCACCATCGGCGATGTCGGCTACGTCGATGAAGAGGGCTACCTGTACCTGACCGACCGCAAGGCCAACATGATCATCTCCGGCGGCGTCAACATCTACCCGCAGGAAGCCGAGAACCTGCTGATGACGCATCCCAAGGTCATGGACGTCGCCGTGATCGGCGTGCCCAACGAAGACTTTGGCGAGGAGGTCAAGGCGGTGGTGCAACCGGCCGACATGGCGCAGGCCGGGCCCGAACTGGCGGAAGAGCTGATCGCGTTCTGCCGCGCCAACCTGTCGTCGATCAAGTGCCCGCGCACCGTCGACTTCGAAGCCGAGCTGCCGCGCCTGCCCACCGGCAAGCTGCTCAAGCGGCTGCTGCGCGACCGCTACTGGGCCGGCCACGGCAACAAGCTGGTGTGACGCCGGTGGCGCTGGCGTGCAAGCGCGTTGCCGCCCGCGCCACGGTTTACGCCATAATCCCTCGTTACATCACAGCTACGGCCGCCCGGCTGCGCAAGCAGCAGGCGCGGGCGCATCGCCTTGCCCGCAGAGGCGGCCATGCGCGGGAGACGACAACAGCCAATGGCAAGTATCGAGGAGACAGGGCGGCGCCCGCCGTCCGGCGCCGCATCGCTCGCGGCCAAACTGCGGCCGCCGCTGCTGACCCCGTTCCAGGTCGAGCGCGCGGCGATCTGCGAGGCCGTGTGCGCGGCCGGCTTCGTCAAGCTTGTGCTGGTGCGCGCGCCGGCCGGCTTCGGCAAGACCACGGCCATGCTCCAGTGCCGCGCGCGGCTGGAGGCCGCGGGCGGGCGCACCGCCTGGCTCACGCTGGACCGTTCGGACAACGACGCCACGCGCTTCCTGGGCTCGGTCGAGGCCGCCATCGCGCAGGCCCTGGGCGGCAGCGGTCCGGGCCGGTCCGCGCAGGCCGCGCTGGCGCAGGATGCCGGCGAACAGGCGCTGGCGCTGATCGACCGCCTGGCCAGCTACAGTGGCGCCTTCACGCTGTTCCTCGACGATTTCGAGGCGATCCAGAATGCCGCCGTGACCGGCCTGGTCTGGCAGCTGGTGGAAAGCCTGCCGCCGGGCTGCCGCGTGGTGATCGGTACGCGCTGGGTCCCTGAATCGGGGCTGGGCCGGCTGCGCGCGCGCGGCGAGCTGCTCGAGATCGAGCCCGCGCAACTGCGCTTCAGCGCCAGCGAAACCGAATCCTTCCTGCGCCAGGCGCGCGGGCTCAGGCTGGAGCCCGCCGCGATCAGCGCGCTGCACCGGCGCACCGAGGGCTGGGCCACGGCACTGTGGCTGGCGTCGGTGGCACTGGAGCGACGCAGCCAGCCGGAGAGCTTTATCACCGGCTTCTCCGGCTCGAACGCGGCCATTGCCGATTACCTGGTCGAAGACGTCTTCCTGCACCTGCCCGACGCGGTGCGCGACTTCCTGCTGCGCACCTCGATCCTGGACCAGCTGTGCGGGCCGTTGTGCGATGCCGTGTGCCAACCCTCGGGTGGCGCCGGCAGCAGCGACGACATCCTCGCCTGGCTGGAGCGCGCCAACCTGTTCCTGCTGCCGCTGGAAAGCGAGCGCTATGGCGAGCGCGGCACCGGCGCGGCGCCGGAGCAGTGGTACCGCTATCACAGCCTGTTTTCCGGTTTCCTGCGCGGCCAGCTCGCGCAGGCCATGCCCGAGGTGGTACCGCAGCTGCATCTCGCCGCGTCGCGCTGGTACGAGTCGGAGGGGCGCCCGGTGCCCGCCATCGAGCATGCGCTCGCGGCCGGCGCGCTGGCGCACGCGCTGCAGCTGCTCGACGGCGCCGCCGACGAATTGCTGGCGCAGGGCCGCATGCGGCTGCTGACGCGCTGGCTGGAAGCGGTGCCGGCGGACGAACTGGCGCGCTGGCCCAAGCTGCAGATCGCCCATGTGTGGGCGGTCTCGTTCACGCGCGGACCGGCCGATGCCATCGCGCTGCTGCAGGCGATCCCGACCGAAGGCGCGGCCGGCGACCTGCTCGCGCATATCCGCGCGCTGCGGCACATGCTGCTGAACATGATGGACCGCTTCGACGACGCGCGCGCCTTTGCCCGCAACGAGCTGCCGCCATTGCCGATGGGCTATGCGTTCCCTGATGCGATCCTGGCCACCTCGATGGCGCGGCTGGCCGCGGTCAGCGGCGACTACCCGGAGGCGCGGCGCCTGCTGCAGGTCGCGCGGCAGGCGGTGCGCGGCTCGGACAGCAACTTCAACAAGATCTTCTCGGAGTCGGTCGAGGGGCTGATCGACCTGCGCCAGGGGCGTCTGCAGCAGGCCCTGGCGCGCTTTCGCATCGCCGCGCGCACGATGCTGCCCAACCGCTTCGGCCCGACCAACGGCAACGCCATGGCCGGCATCCTGCTGGCCGAAGGCCTGTACGAGAGCGGCGACACCGAGCGCGCTGGCCGCCTGCTCAACGTCTACCTGCCGCTGTCGCGCGACCTCGGCCTGCCGGACCAGATCATTACCGGCCACGCGGTGCTGGCGCGCATCGCCTTCGAGCGCGGCGAAACCGACCAGGCCCATGAATGGCTGGCACAGCTGGAGGCACTGGGGCACCACCGCAGCCTGACCCGGCTGGTGATGGCGGCGATGCTCGAACGCGCGCGCCTGGCGCTGCGCCAGGGTAATGTCCACGCCGCGCAGGAAGCGATCGAACGCGCCGCCGATCCGGCGCTGTGGCGCACCCGCCCGGGGGTCAGCTCCTTTGCCCAGGATGTCGAGGACATTGCCGTCGGGCGGCTGCGGCTGGACGTGTATGCGCACTCCGGTGCGCAGGTGCGCGAGGCAATCGAGCGTGAACTGGCCGCCGCCACCGCCGGCCAGCTGATGCGGCGCGCGCTCAAGCTGCGCATCCTGCTGGCGCAGGCGTGCCAGCGCATCGGCGACGGCGCGCATGCGCTGGTGGTGATGGGCGAGGCGCTGCGCTTCGGCGCCGCCGAGGGCTTTGTCCGCATCTTCGCCGACGAAGGCGACGACGTGCGCCGGCTGGTGGCGGACGCCTGTGCGCGCCAGTCGGCCAGCCTGCCGGCCGCCTACGTGGAAAAGTTGCTGCAGGCCTGCGGCCAGCGCTGCGCTGAAGCGCAGGCCGGCATGCCGGCCCGGCCCGCGCCGTCGGCGCTGGTGGAACCGCTGACGCCAAAGGAGCTGAAAGTGCTGCAGCTGCTGGCCGAAGGCTTCTCCAACGTGGCGATGGCCGAGCGGCTGTTCGTGTCGGAGACCACGGTGCGCACGCACCTGCGCAATATCAGCGCCAAGCTGCACGCCAGCAACCGCACGCAGGCGGTGGCCATCGCGCGGCAGCTGGGTTTGCTCTGAGCCCGCCGCTCAGATGCCGATGAACTCGGCGAACTCTTCCAGCGGCGCACGTGCGGCACGCAACTGGTTGGCGGGGGCTTCGGGATCCTCGTAGCCGATCGCCATGCCGGTGAACAGCATCCGCTCGGCCGGCAGCGACAGGAATTCGCCGATGGTCTGCGGATACATTGCCCAGCATTCCTGCGCGCAACTGTCCAGCCCTTCCTCGCGCAGCAGCAGCATCACCGACTGCAGGTACATGCCCAGGTCCGACCATTGCGGCGGGCCCATGCGGCGGTCCACGGTGCAGAACAGCGCCAGCGGCGCGCCGAAGAAGGTGAAGTTGTTGGCGAACTGCGCCAGCCGCCGCGCCTTGTCCTCGCGCGGGATGCCGAGGTAGTGGTACAGCGCCTCGCCCACCTGGAAGCGGCGGTCGCGGTAGGGCGAAGCCAGTTCGCGCGGGTAGACGTCGTACTCGCGTTCTTCGCCGGCGGGTGCCTGCGCGATGCGCTCGCGCATGATGCCGCGCAGCCCCTCCAGCGCTTCACCGCCGATGATGTGGATATGCCAGGGTTGCAGGTTGCCGCCCGAGGGCGCGCGCGCGGCGGCGTCGAGCACGCGCCGGATGGTGTCGGTCGGCACCGGTTTGGGCAGGAAGCCGCGGACTGACTTGCGGCTGGCGACGGCTTGGCTGACTTTCATGCGAGCTCCGGAATGCGTGGGTGGGGCAGGGCGGCTTCAGGCGAAGGGCGGCTCGCCGCGCCAGTCGAAGAAGTCCGGCAGGTCTTGCGACACCGTATCGGGGAAAGCGGCGGGACGCTTTTCGAGGAATGCGCTGACGCCTTCCTTCACATCGGCCGAACGCCCGCGCGACTGGATCGCGCGGCTGTCCAGCTTGTGCGCTTCCATCGGGTGGCTGGCGCCGGCCATGCGCCAGATCAGCTGGCGCGAAATCGCCACCGACACCGGCGCGGCGTTGTCCGCAATTTCACGGGCGAGCGCCTGCGCCGCCGGCAGCAGGTCTTCCGGCGCGTGCAGCGAGCGCACCAGGCCGCGCTCGAGCGCTTCCTGCGCGGAGAAGACACGGCCGGTGTAGCACCATTCCAGCGCGGTCGAGACCCCGACCACGCGCGACAGGAACCACGACGAGGCCGCTTCCGGCGTGATGCCGCGGCGGGCAAAGACAAAGCCGAACCTGGCATCGGTCGAGGCCAGCCGGATATCCATCGGCAGCTGCATGGTCACGCCCACGCCGACCGCGGCGCCGTTGACCGCGGCGATCACCGGCTTGAGGCTGCGGAAGATACGCAGCGAGACGCGCCCGCCGCCGTCGCGATGGGCGGTATCGGGGCTGGCGCCGTAGCGCTTCTCGTAGTCGAAGGTGGAAGTGCCGCCCGACAGGTCGGCGCCGGCGCAGAAGGCGCGGCCCGAACCGGTGACGATGACCGCGCGCACGTTGTCGTCGGCATCGGTGGCGTCGAACGCGGCGATCAGGTCCTGCATCATCTGCGCGGTGAAGGCGTTGAGCTGGTCGGGGCGGTGCAACGTGATGGTGGCGACACCGTTGTCGACGGCGTAGCGCAGGGTTTCGAACGAAGGCGTGGCTTGCGTCATGGCGGCTCCTGCTGAGGGAAGGGGGCAAGGATGAAATGGCCGGGGGGCGGCGGCTGGGCCTTGTGCCGGCAGGGGGACAGCCAACACTAGTGCAGAATGCGCCGCCTGCAATCGTCGCTTCCGACGAGGCTGGGGAGCGGCGCCTGGCCTTAGACTGGCCCGGATCGCCGGCAGGCCACGCCTCGAGCGCGCCGGCCGGCGCCGAAAGCAAAGGATTAATCATGAAGACACGAATCACCGAACTGCTTGGCATCCGCTACCCGATCATCCAGGGCGGCATGCAATGGGTTGGCTACGCCGAAATGGCCTCCGCCGTTTCCAACGCCGGCGGGCTGGGCATCCTCACCGCGCTGACGCAGCCCACGCCGGAGGCGCTGGCCGACGAGATCCGCCGCTGCCGCGAGATGACCGACAAGCCGTTCGGCGTGAACCTGACCCTGCTGCCGTCGATCAACCCGCCGCCGTACGCGCGCTACCTCGACGTCATCATCGAGAGCGGCATCACGGTGCTGGAAACCGCCGGCAACAATCCCAAGGAACATATCGCGCGCGCCAAGGCCGCCGGCATCAAGGTGATCCACAAGTGCGTCGCAATCCGCCATGCGCTGTCGGCCGAACGCCTGGGCGTGGACGCGGTGTCGATCGACGGCTTCGAGTGCGCCGGCCATCCGGGCGAGGACGATGTGCCCGGCATGGTGCTGATCCCGCAGGCCGCGCGCAAGCTGTCGGTGCCGGTGATCGCCTCGGGCGGCATCGCCGATGGCCGCGGCATGGCCGCCGCGCTGGTGCTGGGCGCGGAGGGCGTCAACATGGGCACGCGCTTCTGCGCAACGCGTGAAGCCCCGATCCACGATAACGTCAAGCGGGCGCTGGTGCAGGCCAGCGAGCGCGACACCAACCTGATCTTCCGCACGCTGCACAACACCGCGCGCGTGCTGAAGAACGCCGTGTCGGACGAGGTCGTGAGCATCGAACGCCGCCCGGGCGGCGCGCAGTTCGAGGACGTCAAGCACCTGGTCGCCGGCGTGCGCGGCAAGGCAGCGCTCAAGGCGGGCGAGACCGATGGCGGCATCATCAGCGCCGGCCAGTGCGTAGGCCTGATCGACGACGTGCCGAGCTGCGAAGAACTGATCACGCGCATGGTTGCCGATTGCCGGGAATACCTCGGCGTGGCCTCGCGCTACTTTGCCTGACGCCATGGCTGAAGCCGGAATCGAGGCGGCCATGACCCAAGCCCTGGCCGAGCCGGCCGGGGCCGCCGGTGCTGGTGACTTGCCGGAGGGCTTCGTGCCGCTGCGGCAACTGGGCGGCTATATGGCCAACTTCGGCCAGCTCTACCTGCATGCCGAACGCCGCACGCTGGCGGTGCGCATCGACGAGAGCCATCTGAACAACCTTGGCATCCCCCACGGTGGCATGCTGGCAACGCTGGCCGACACCGCGATCGGCATGATGATGTCGCTGGAAACCGGCCGCGCCAAGAGCGCGGTCACGGTCAACCTGAGCCTGGACTATCTGGATTCCGCGCGGCTGGGCGACTGGGTCGAGGCGCGCGTGGAGTTCGACAAGCTCGGCTCGCGGCTGCGCTACGGCACCTGCCGGCTGGTCAGCGGCGAGCGTTGCCTGCTGCGTGCCACGGCGATCTTTGCGGTGCTGGCTCCGCGCGGCTGAGCCTGCTCGCAAACATCGTCGCTTCCGACGACGATGGACGGTTCCCGCACAGCAACAATACCGATCAATGCAGCCGGCGCCAATGCCGGCACCCCGCACAACGCAGTCGCCGGGCCCGTTTGCCGGCACCGACAAAGGAGATCACATGGCTGAGGCATACATCGTCGCGGCGGTCCGCACCGCCGGCGGCCGAAAGGGCGGCAAGCTGTCGGGCTGGCATCCGGCCGACCTCGCCGCACAGGTGCTCGACGCATTGGTCGAGCGCACTGGTGCGGATCCGGCGCTGGTCGATGACGTCATCATGGGCTGCGTGAGCCAGGTCGGCGAGCAGGCCGGCAACGTCGCGCGCAATGCGATCCTGGCCTCGCGCCTGCCGGAAAGCGTGCCCGGCACGTCGGTGGACCGCCAGTGCGGCTCGTCGCAGCAGGCGCTGCACTTTGCCGCGCAGGCGGTGATGTCGGGGGCCATGGATATCGTCATTGCCGCCGGCGTGGAAAGCATGACGCGCGTGCCGATGGGCCTGTCGTCACAGCTGCCGGCCAAGAATGGCTTCGGCGTGCCCAAGAGCCCCGGTGTCGAAGCGCGTTATCCCGGCGTGCAGTTCAGCCAGTTCAGCGGTGCCGAGGCGATCGCGCGCAAGTATGACCTCTCGCGCGAGCAGCTCGATGCCTACGCGCTGCTGAGCCACCAGCGCGCCGCCGCCGCGACCAAGGCGGGCCGCTTCAATGCCGAGATCGTGCCGGTGGAAGTACGCACGGCCGATGGCGCCAACGGCGAAATGCATAACTCCGACGAGGGCATCCGCTATGACGCCACACTGGAGAGCATCGGCAGTGTCAAGCTGATCGCCGAAGGTGGCCGCGTGACCGCGGCCTCGGCCAGCCAGATCTGCGACGGCGCCGCCGGCCTGATGGTAGTCAACGAGGCCGGCCTGAAGAAGCTCGGCGTCAAGCCGCTGGCGCGCGTGCACCATATGACCGTGATCGGCCATGACCCGGTGGTCATGCTGGAAGCACCGCTGCCGGCGACCGAGCTTGCGCTGAAGAAGGCGGGCCTGGGCATCGGCGATATCGACCTGTTCGAAGTCAACGAAGCCTTCGCGCCGGTGCCGCTTGCCTGGCTGAAGGCGACCGGCGCGGATGCATCGCGCCTGAACGTGCATGGCGGCGCAATCGCGCTGGGCCATCCGCTGGGCGGCTCGGGCGCCAAGCTGATGACCACGCTGGTCCATGCGCTGCATACGCATGGCAAGCGCTACGGCCTGCAGACGATGTGCGAAGGCGGCGGGCTGGCCAACGTCACCATCGTGGAGCGGCTGTAAGGCGCAGTCCGGGGAACGGTAAAAGGTAAAGGGAGAAGGACCGGCGGTGCGGGCATGTCAAAGTGCCCGCGCCAGCAGCCGGATGAACGAGGCCGCGACACCGCGGTCTTTTTTGTTTGACGTCAGGCGCGAAGCTCTCGCGCGATGCCCTTCAGGCGAAAGTCAGCGCGCTGCGGCGATCGGACCGCTCCAGGTGCGGCACGCTGTTGAAGCTCAGCAGCCGCTGCACGCCGCGGCCCACAATGATCTCGCAGAACGCGGTATTGCGGAACTGCAGGTTCATCTCGATCGCTGCTTGCGAAGGGGCGCCGAGCAGGTCTGCCGTGGCGCGGCCGATCGCGCCGCCGGAGCTCACCACCAGGATGGCATCCTCGCGCGACGTGCCTTCACAGGCGTGCGCCAGTGCGCCGGCAATGCGCGTACCGAAGTCGCCCCAGGTCTCGGGCATGTCGGCAAGGCCGTCCTGGGTCCAGGCGTGGTAAGCCGCGCGGAAGGTGCGCCAGTAATCGTTGTAGTCGCTGTTCTGGTGCGCGCGGTGGTCGGCGCCGTCGGTATGGCAGCGGTACAGCGCCTCACCGTCGTATTCGTTCAGGCCCGGGTGCGTGGCGATCTGCGCCTGCGGCTGCCCCATGGCGGCGAGGATCTCGCTGGCGGTGTCCTGCTGGCGCACCAGCGAGCCGGCCACCACGCGGCAGAAGCGCACGCCGCGCTCGCTGAAGTACTCGCCGAGCCAGCGTGCCTGCTGGCGGCCAGTGGGCGACAGGCAATCGTAGTTGGCGGCGCCAAACGAGGCTTGTCCGTGCCGGACGAGGAAAAGCGTGGCCATGAGTGGTCTCGGTGTGCTCGGTGTCGTAAGGGTGCGGATAGCAGAGCGAGCCGCGCCGGGTGCCGGAGCGGCCTGGCCAGGCGCGGGCCCGGTGTGAAGGCATTCTAGGGATGCGCACCGCGCCCGCCAAGCAAGCAGTACGCAATTCATAGCAGCCATGGCCGGGCTGCATTACCGCAGGGCGATGCACGGTGCCGGCGACCCGACACGCGGTCCGTTCAGGTTTGCGGCTCGGACGACACGCCCAGGTAGCCGGCCATCAACCGGCTTAGCTCAGGCACCAGCCGTTCGTCGTCGAGATGCAGCGGGCCGGAGTCATTGAGCACCGCATTGACCAGCACGCTGAAGACTGCCTGCATGGCAAAACGCACACGCAGCTCGGCGGCATCGGCGGGCAGCGAAAGCCTGGGCACCAGCAACTGGACCATGCGCTCGACGATCGCTTCGCCGTTCTGGCGGTGGGGCAGCCATTCCTCCGGCCGGGTCGACGCATGCCGGAGCGAAGCACGGATCACGCCGCGATTGGCCAGCGTGCCCAGCACCATAAAGCGCGCGGTCTTGTCGAGCAGTATGCCGGTCGGCACATCGTCCCAGCGCTCCTGTGCCAGGTAGCGGTCGATCGAGGCTGAGGTCTCTTCCATCACCAGCGTGCGCAGTGCCTCGAAATAGGCCATCTTGTCGCGGAAGCGCCCGTAGAAGGCACCCACCGAGACCTGGCAGGCCGCGGCGATCTGCGCCACGGAAACCGCGGCAAAGTCGCGCGTCGCAAGCAATTCGCGGCCCGCGCCCAGCAAAGCCTGCTCGGTCTCGCGCGCACGGCGCTGGCGCGGCGGCTGCAGGATCGACGGCGTATCGATACGGGGAAAGGCGGAGGCCGCGAGGCCGGAGGGGGTTGCTGACATAGGGTTTTTCCGTATTCGAATTCGGATTCGATTTTGAAAAATACCGGTGCGTGCCGCGATGCGTCAAGGCTTTTGTCGGGTGGTGGCTCGGGCCGGCGTGGGGGGGCTTCACCAAAGCGCCGGGGCAGGGCGGGCATTCTGCGCCGCTTCATCGCCTACGCCGGGAGGCCATGTCAGAGCGCACCAAAGACCGTGCCGAGCCCGTAGGTAAAGGCCGCCGCCATGCCGCCGATCACGATCTGCCGTGCGGCCGAGAACCAACCGGGGCGGCCGTTGAACGAGGAAGTGCCCCAGCCCACCAGGCCGAGCCCGATCAGGCAGGCAACGATGCTGCCGAGCCGGGCCGACGGGCCGCCCGTCACCAGGAAGGGCAGCAACGGCACCAGCGCGCCGCTGCTGTACAGCACGAAGGAGATCACCGCCGCCTGCACGGGATTGCCGCCGCGCTCCTGCGGGTTAATGCCCAGCACGTCGCGCGCAAAAGTGTCGAGCGCCGCCTGCGGGTCGCGCATGATCTCGTCGGCGGCGCGCCCGGCATCGGCCGGCTGTACGCCCTTGGCCGTGATCACCGCCACCAGCCGCTGTCGCGCCTTGCCCGCATCGTGCGCGATCTCGTGCGCCATGTCGCGCAGCCTCTTGCTGTTCATCTCGCGGCTGTTGGTGACCGACAGCCATTCGCCCAGCGCCATCGAGCACGCCCCCGCCGCGAGGCCGGCCAACCCGGCCAGGATGACCGCCTCGCGCGTGGCAGCGGCGCCTTCGAGCCCCATCACCAGGCAGAAGCTGGACACCAGTCCGTCATTGACGCCCAGCACCGCGGCGCGCAGCGCGTTGCCAGAGGGGCGATGGAGCAGGCGGCGCACGCGGGCGCCAAGGCTGGCTGGAGTCGGGGCGCTGGTCAAAGGCATGGCGGAAAGTTAGCTGAAACGCGGGCCCAGGTCATCTCGCATCCATTCGATAAAGGCGCGCGTGCGCGCCGGCAGCAGCCGTGCATGGGGATAGATCAGCGACAGCGGCCACGCCGGCTGCTCGAACGCTTCCAGCACGATGCGCAGCTTGCGCGCCTGCACCAGCTCCGCCACCTGGTACGACAGGAAGTGGCCGAAGCCCGCACCCTCGGCACAGGCGGCCACCGCGGGCGCGCTCTGATTGAACTCCAGGTTGCCCGACACCTGCACGTGGAACGCGCGGCCGTCTTGCTGGAAGGTCCACCAGTGCGCGGCATTGCCGGTGAAGCCCACGCAGTTGGCGTGCGCCAGTTCGTCGGGATGGCGCGGCACGCCGTGCTTGCGCAGGTATGCGGGCGTGGCCACCACCACGCGCCGGATGCGACCGACGCTCTGCGCCACCAGCGTGGAATCCGCCAGCGGGCCGATGCGCACGCCCACGTCCAGGTCTTCTTCCAGCAGGTTCACCACGCGGTCGGTGAATTCCATGCGGCAGCGCACGCGCGGATAGCGCTGCACGAAGCGCGTCACCGCCGGCGCCACGTACATCTGCCCGAACAGCACCGGCGCGGTCAGCGTGAGCTGGCCGCTCGGTTCCACATGGCTGGCGCTCAGGCCTGCCTCCACCTCGTCGATGGTGGCCAGGATGCGCCGGCAACTGTCCAGGTAGCTGCGCCCCTCGCCGGTCAGCGACAGCCGTCGCGTGGTGCGGTTGAGCAGGCGCACCTGCAGCTCGGACTCCAGCGCAGCGAGCGTGCGCACCACGGCCGGCAAGGAGGTATGCATCGTCGCGGCGGCCGCCGTCAGGCTGCCCTCGTCGACGATGCGCACAAAGGTCTGCATCGCGCGTAGCTTGTCCATGGCGTTGAACATTACTCCGATTTCCGGAGTAGTCAAATATCAGATGCCCCCTTTATTGCAACCGCGCCGGCGCCCAGAATTCGGCTATACCAACCATCGAGGAGACTGCCATGCAAGCCACGAACCGCCCGGCCACGGCCAAGCCGCTGGTACTTTACCGCTCGCCGCTGTCCGGCCACGCGCACCGCGCCGAACTGTTCCTGTCGTTGCTGGGGCTGCCTTACCGGCTGGTGGACGTGGACCTGCGCGGCGGCGAGCAGCGCAGCGAGCCGTTCCTGCGGCTCAACCCGTTCGGCCAGGTGCCAGTGCTGGACGACGACGGCGTGGTGGTGGGCGATTCCAATGCGATCCTGGTCTACCTGGCCATGCGCTACGACGACGGCCGCTGGCTGCCGCGCGACCCGGTGGGCGCGGCGCGCGTGCAGCGCTGGCTGTCGGTGGCTGCCGGCGAGATCGCGTTCGGGCCGGCGGCGGCGCGCCTGGGCGTGCTGTTCGGGCGGCCGGTGGCGATGGATGACGCCATCGCCCGCGCGCAGCGGCTGTTCGCGCTGATGGAGTCCTTGCTGGCGGAGCAGCCCTTCCTGGCCGCGGACCATGCCACCATCGCCGACGTGGCCGCGTACAGCTACATCGCCCGCGCCGAAGAGGGCAACGTGGCGCTGGCGCCGTACCCCGCACTGACTGCGTGGCTGCACCGCATCGAGGCCTTGCCCGGCTTCGTGCCGATGGTCGCGTCAAAGGTCGGGCTGGCCGCCTGAGGTCGGCCAACCTCTATCGATGAACCAGCGCCGAACAAGGAGCGCATCATGGACCTGCCTGTCTGGCCGCATGAAGGCCTGCCTTTCCACACCGGTGAACTGGCCGCGCAGGAGCGCGCCGGCAAGCGCGAGCGCATTGCGGCGATCGGCAACCGCGTGATCCGTGGCGAGATGCCGGAGCAACACCGGACGTTCTTTGCCCAGTTGCCGTTCCTGCTGGTCGGTGCGGTCGACGCCGACGGGCTGCCCTGGGCGACGGTGCTGGCCGGGAGGCCGGGGTTTGCGCACACGCCTGACGCCACGCACTTGCGCATCGACGCGCTGCCACTGCCGGGCGATCCGGCGCAGGCGGGGCTGGCGCGCGGCGCGCGCATCGGCCTGCTCGGCATCGAGTTGCATACGCGGCGGCGCAACCGCATGAACGGCATCGTTGTTGAGCGGAATGACTCGGGGCTGACGGTGGAGGTGGAGCAGAGCTTCGGCAACTGCCCGCGCTATATCCAGCTGCGCGACCTGAACTTTGCCGAACCTGCGCCGGTGCCCGCGATCTGGCAAGGCAACGCGCTCGATGAGCAGGCAGCGGCGTGGCTGCGCCAGGCCGACACGTTGTTCATCGCCACCAGCCACACCGCATCGTCGCAAGCCGAAGGCGAACACACCGGCGGCGTGGATGTGTCGCACCGCGGCGGCAAGCCGGGCTTTATCCGCGTCGACGACGGGGGGACGCTGACGTTCCCGGACTTCAACGGCAACAACTTGTTCAATACGGTCGGCAACCTCCTTGCCAATCCGCGTGCCGGCATCCTGGTCCCGGATTTTGCCGAGGGTTCGCTGCTGCATGTCGGCGGGCGTGCCGAGGTGATCTGGGACGGCGCCGGGCTGGCGTCATTCGCGGGCGCCGAGCGGCTGGTGCGGCTGCAGGTCGAGCGCGTGGTGCGACGTCCGGCGGTGCTGCCGCTGCGTTGGCAGTTTCGGGAGTATTCGCCGGTGCTGAAAGATACGGGAGCCTGGCCGGCGGCCTGAGCCTGCGGTCGCACCGGCGCAATAGGGGTGTCGTGGTCAGCCGCGCGCCCGGTATTTGAGGCCGGCGCAGTGGCCGACCAGCGTGGTGACACAGCAGGCATCGCCGCGCCATTCCCCGCCAATGACAATGCCGTCCGGTCCCGCCACCAGCTTGCGCTGGCAATGGCCGGGTACCGGTGTGCGCTCCATGCCCGCATCGCGGGGACCGCTGCCGGGTGCGCGCGCGGCCGGGATCGTCTCGTCCCAGACGTAGGCCGTGCCGGCCGGCATGGCCTGTACGGCTTTGGGCGGTCCCCACTGGCGCTTGGCTTCTTCGATGGAGACGTTCTTCCAGGAATCGACGACATCCTGCATGGCGCTGGCCCCCACGCCGGCGCAAGCGCCCGTGACGGCCGTCGCCCACATGGCGGCCAGGCACGCGCTCAGCCGGGCGGCGCCGCGGGCCGTCTCGGCAGGACGAACTGGGTTGGCAGGCATGATGACTCCGCGTCGGCGCTGCCGGCTGCAAGGGCCGGTCTGTGGAGACTAGCGGAGCCGCGTCCTGCGTCGCAAGCGCGTTCTGCGTGATGACACACAGAACGCGGAGCCGGGCGTCTTCAGTCGGCGAACAAGCCCAGGGTTTGCTGGCCGGCGGGAGAGGGCGCCTTGCGCGCAGGCAGTCCGGGCGTGGTACGCACCGCGCGCGGCGCTTCAATGGCGGCTTCGTCGACTTCCGGGGCGGTCAGGACGAAGGTCTTCGTTACCGCCAATGGCACCGTATCCGGCATCCATTGCTCCATCCGGGGCGCGAGGATCTGGTACGTGTCGAGGTCGAAATGCGCCGGCGCCGCAGCCAGCGCCTGCGCTTCGTCCAGCGTGCCCGCGCAGCCGAGGTAGCACCAGTCGTCGGCCACATGCCACCACACGCGGGCGCCGTGCTGCTCGCGCCAGGCGACCGGGCCATCGAACGGCCACCGCGCCAGCGCAAGCGGTGCCAGCGCCTCGGCAAGCCGGGCGCGGTGGCCGGCCGACGGTTCGGCGCCGACGCAGGCGCCGGCGCAGCGGTGGATCTGGCGCGCAAAGCAGGGGCTGCCGCGGCGCGTGGTCTTTTCCAGCGACAGGGTTGACATGCACAGGCCGTGCTCTTCCGCCAGGGCGCGCAAACGCGCCTCGGCCGCGCCGCGGCTGCTGAACACGCCGAACAGGTCGCGATGGCGGCAGAAGTCAGTGTCGCGGTCCGAGCGCAGGCGCGGTACGGGTAGCTGCTGCGGCAGCTCCCATGCAAACAGCCGCGCATTGCGGCGCAGCAGCTGGTTGTGCACGGGCTGCATGCTTTTGACAAGCCGGGCTTCGAGCAGCAGCGCGCCGGTCTCGCCGCCGGTTTCGCGCCATTCCACGCGGCGCACCAGCCGGGCCAGCCGCATATCCTTGCCGTATCGATAGTCGCCGGAGAAATGGGCGCCGATGCGCTGGCGCAGGTGCACGCTCTTGCCGATATAGAGCGGCACGTCCTGGTCGCCATAGAAGATATAGACGCCGGGCGTGGCCGGGACATCTTCCAGCGCGGTCTCGTCCAGGCCGGCGGGCAGGCTTGCGCGTCGCACCAGCGTCCGGACCGCGGACTCCACCAGGTCGACGGAATAGGTGGCGTGGATCTTCTGCCAGAACTGCCACAGCAGCTCGGCATCGGCCAGCGCGCGGTGGCGCCCCTTGGGCGTCAGGCCGAAGCGTGCGATCAGCGCATCCAGGCCGTGGCGTTCCACTGAAGGGAACAGGGAGCGCGACAACCGCACCGTGCACAGCACATCGGCACGGAAGGTCACGCCGGCGCGGCGGAATGCGTTCTTCAGGAAGCCGTAGTCGAAGCGGGCGTTGTGCGCGACGAACAGCCGGCCCTGCAGGCGTTCGGCCAGCGACTCGGCGAGTGACTCGAAAGTCGGCTGCCCGCGCACCATCTCGTCGCTGATGCCGGTCATGCGCTGGATAAAGGGCGGGATCGACATGCCGGGGTCGAGCAGGGTGTCCCATTCGACGATGCCGTCCGGGCCGACTTCGACTACGCCAATCTCCGTGATGCGGTCGCGCTGGGCGTCGGCGCCGGTGGTCTCCAGATCGACAAAGACAATAGGGCGCGACAGCGCGGCGGCCAGTGACTGGGCGTCAAGAAGGCGTGCGCCGTCGGCTGGCAGGCGCGACGGCAGATAGGTAGGCATGTCCGACATCCGCCGATTTTAAGGGCGCGGCAAGGGTGGCACGAAGAAGTTTTCTGAAACCCCTTGCCAAGGCTGTCGGGCTCCCTTAATATTCGCCCCCTCGCAACACAGCGCAGCGCCGCAAAGCAGACGCAGCAAGGGTTGCGGGGTCGACCGGGAGGTTGGCGCAGCGAGGTTTGCAGCGCTGACCGCAGCAAAAAAAGATTGCTGAAACTGTTGACGAAACGAAGAAAGCTCTGCATAATCTCCTTCTCTGCTGCTGATGCAGCGACGCAAACGGCAAAGCCGGATGCGCGGCCGAAAGGCCAGGTTCTTTAACAACCAAACAACCGATAAGTGTGGGCGCTGGGTAGCGGACGCCGCTGTCTTCGGACAGTGTTGCTTCAAAAGTTATTAGTGCTCGCACAGTAAAACGTGACTGGATCTCCGGATCTGGTCAGTCAGTTTTCTGAGAGTGAGCGACCGCTCGAAAGAGCGAGGACCCGCGAGGGTCCACACAGAGATTGAACTGAAGAGTTTGATCCTGGCTCAGATTGAACGCTGGCGGCATGCCTTACACATGCAAGTCGAACGGCAGCACGGGCTTCGGCCTGGTGGCGAGTGGCGAACGGGTGAGTAATACATCGGAACGTGCCCTGTAGTGGGGGATAACTAGTCGAAAGATTAGCTAATACCGCATACGACCTGAGGGTGAAAGCGGGGGACCGCAAGGCCTCGCGCTACAGGAGCGGCCGATGTCTGATTAGCTAGTTGGTGGGGTAAGAGCCTACCAAGGCGACGATCAGTAGCTGGTCTGAGAGGACGATCAGCCACACTGGGACTGAGACACGGCCCAGACTCCTACGGGAGGCAGCAGTGGGGAATTTTGGACAATGGGGGCAACCCTGATCCAGCAATGCCGCGTGTGTGAAGAAGGCCTTCGGGTTGTAAAGCACTTTTGTCCGGAAAGAAATGGCCTGGGTGAATACCCCGGGTCGATGACGGTACCGGAAGAATAAGCACCGGCTAACTACGTGCCAGCAGCCGCGGTAATACGTAGGGTGCGAGCGTTAATCGGAATTACTGGGCGTAAAGCGTGCGCAGGCGGTTTTGTAAGACAGGCGTGAAATCCCCGAGCTTAACTTGGGAATGGCGCTTGTGACTGCAAGGCTAGAGTATGTCAGAGGGGGGTAGAATTCCACGTGTAGCAGTGAAATGCGTAGAGATGTGGAGGAATACCGATGGCGAAGGCAGCCCCCTGGGACGTCACTGACGCTCATGCACGAAAGCGTGGGGAGCAAACAGGATTAGATACCCTGGTAGTCCACGCCCTAAACGATGTCAACTAGTTGTTGGGGATTCATTTCTTCAGTAACGTAGCTAACGCGTGAAGTTGACCGCCTGGGGAGTACGGTCGCAAGATTAAAACTCAAAGGAATTGACGGGGACCCGCACAAGCGGTGGATGATGTGGATTAATTCGATGCAACGCGAAAAACCTTACCTACCCTTGACATGCCACTAACGAAGCAGAGATGCATCAGGTGCCCGAAAGGGAAAGTGGACACAGGTGCTGCATGGCTGTCGTCAGCTCGTGTCGTGAGATGTTGGGTTAAGTCCCGCAACGAGCGCAACCCTTGTCTCTAGTTGCTACGCAAGAGCACTCTAGAGAGACTGCCGGTGACAAACCGGAGGAAGGTGGGGATGACGTCAAGTCCTCATGGCCCTTATGGGTAGGGCTTCACACGTCATACAATGGTGCGTACAGAGGGTTGCCAACCCGCGAGGGGGAGCTAATCCCAGAAAACGCATCGTAGTCCGGATCGTAGTCTGCAACTCGACTACGTGAAGCTGGAATCGCTAGTAATCGCGGATCAGCATGCCGCGGTGAATACGTTCCCGGGTCTTGTACACACCGCCCGTCACACCATGGGAGTGGGTTTTGCCAGAAGTAGTTAGCCTAACCGCAAGGAGGGCGATTACCACGGCAGGGTTCATGACTGGGGTGAAGTCGTAACAAGGTAGCCGTATCGGAAGGTGCGGCTGGATCACCTCCTTTCCAGAGGCTTGTGTCTCAAGCCTAGCGTTCACACTTATCGGTTTGTTTGCTGTTACAGCCAAGGGTCTGTAGCTCAGGTGGTTAGAGCACCGTCTTGATAAGGCGGGGGTCGTAGGTTCAAGTCCTACCAGACCCACCAAGTTATCCAAAGGGGGATTAGCTCAGCTGGGAGAGCACCTGCTTTGCAAGCAGGGGGTCGTCGGTTCGATCCCGTCATCCTCCACCATCACCTGGTACCTTGGATTGGTTGTCAAATGAAAGCGCATCGCGACGATGAGGTTGCGAGTGTTTTCATTTGGCATTGCCAAGCGATCTAACGATCGGCTGTTCTTTAAAAATATGGGATGTAGTAAAGGTGTCGTGAAGCCTTGATGAGAGGCTGCAGTACAAAACACGATACCGGGTTGTGATTGTATCAACCAAAATGTATTTAAGTGATCGAAAGATGACTTGGAATACGGCACAAATGCGAGAACTCATCCTGTAGCGACTAGTTTCGAGCGATCGAGACACACTCGTTATAGGGTCAAGCGAACAAGTGCATGTGGTGGATGCCTTGGCGATCACAGGCGATGAAGGACGCGGTAGCCTGCGAAAAGCTTCGGGGAGCTGGCAAACAAGCTTTGATCCGGAGATGTCCGAATGGGGAAACCCGGCCCGTATGGGTCATCCGTAACTGAATCCATAGGTTACGGAAGCGAACGCGGCGAACTGAAACATCTAAGTAGCTGCAGGAACAGAAATCAACCGAGATTCCCAAAGTAGTGGCGAACGAAATGGGAAGAGCCTTGTACTCTTTAGCAGCATTGTTAGCAGAACGGGATGGAAAGCCCGGCCATAGCAGGTGATAGCCCTGTATGCGAAAACAGCGTTGTGGAACTAGGTGTACGACAAGTAGGGCGGGACACGTGAAATCCTGTCTGAAGATGGGGGGACCATCCTCCAAGGCTAAATACTCGTGATCGACCGATAGTGAACCAGTACCGTGAGGGAAAGGCGAAAAGAACCCCGGGAGGGGAGTGAAATAGATCCTGAAACCGCATGCATACAAACAGTCGGAGCCCTTTCGGGGGTGACGGCGTACCTTTTGTATAATGGGTCAGCGACTTACATTCAGTGGCAAGCTTAACCGATTAGGGAAGGCGTAGCGAAAGCGAGTCCGAACAGGGCGTTGAGTCGCTGGGTGTAGACCCGAAACCAGATGATCTATCCATGGCCAGGTTGAAGGTGCGGTAACACGTACTGGAGGACCGAACCCACTAACGTTGAAAAGTTAGGGGATGAGCTGTGGATAGGGGTGAAAGGCTAAACAAATCTGGAAATAGCTGGTTCTCTCCGAAAACTATTTAGGTAGTGCCTCGTGTCTCACCTTCGGGGGTAGAGCACTGTCATGGTTGGGGGGTCTATTGCTGATTACCCCGCCATAGCAAACTCCGAATACCGAAGAGTGCAATCACGGGAGACAGACATCGGGTGCTAACGTCCGGTGTCAAGAGGGAAACAACCCAGACCGCCAGCTAAGGTCCCCAAATATGGCTAAGTGGGAAACGAAGTGGGAAGGCTAAAACAGTCAGGAGGTTGGCTTAGAAGCAGCCACCCTTTAAAGAAAGCGTAATAGCTCACTGATCGAGTCGTCCTGCGCGGAAGATGTAACGGGGCTAAGCCATATACCGAAGCTGCGGACGCACGCAAGTGCGTGGTAGGAGAGCGTTCTGTAAGCCTGTGAAGGTGTCTTGTAAAGGATGCTGGAGGTATCAGAAGTGCGAATGCTGACATGAGTAGCGATAAAGGGGGTGAAAGGCCCCCTCGCCGTAAGCCCAAGGTTTCCTACGCAACGTTCATCGGCGTAGGGTGAGTCGGCCCCTAAGGCGAGGCAGAGATGCGTAGCTGATGGGAAGCAGGTTAATATTCCTGCACCGTCGTATGATGCGATGGGGGGACGGATCGCGGAAGGTTGTCCGGGTGTTGGAAGTCCCGGTCCCTGCATTGGAGAAGGCGCTCAGGCAAATCCGGGCGCGGAATTCAAGGATGCGGGGCGAGCGGCCTAGTGCTGCGAAGCAATTGGAAGTGGTTCCAAGAAAAGCCTCTAAGCTTCAGTCATACGAGACCGTACCGCAAACCGACACAGGTGGGCGAGATGAGTATTCTAAGGCGCTTGAGAGAACTCGGGAGAAGGAACTCGGCAAATTGGTACCGTAACTTCGGGATAAGGTACGCCCTGGTAGCTTGACTGGCCTGCGCCAGAAGGGTGACGGGGTTGCAATAAAATGGTGGCTGCGACTGTTTAATAAAAACACAGCACTCTGCAAACACGAAAGTGGACGTATAGGGTGTGACGCCTGCCCGGTGCCGGAAGATTAAATGATGGGGTGCAAGCTCTTGATTGAAGTCCCGGTAAACGGCGGCCGTAACTATAACGGTCCTAAGGTAGCGAAATTCCTTGTCGGGTAAGTTCCGACCTGCACGAATGGCGTAACGATGGCCACACTGTCTCCTCCCGAGACTCAGCGAAGTTGAAGTGTTTGTGATGATGCAATCTCCCCGCGGCTAGACGGAAAGACCCCATGAACCTTTACTGTAGCTTTGCATTGGACTTTGAACCGATCTGTGTAGGATAGGTGGGAGGCTTTGAAGCGTGGACGCTAGTCTGCGTGGAGCCGTCCTTGAAATACCACCCTGGTTTGTTTGAGGTTCTAACCTTGACCCGTGAATCCGGGTCGGGGACAGTGCATGGTAGGCAGTTTGACTGGGGCGGTCTCCTCCCAAAGTGTAACGGAGGAGTTCGAAGGTACGCTTGGTACGGTCGGACATCGTACCTAAAGTGCAATGGCAAAAGCGTGCTTAACTGCGAGACCGACAAGTCGAGCAGGTGCGAAAGCAGGACATAGTGATCCGGTGGTTCTGAATGGAAGGGCCATCGCTCAACGGATAAAAGGTACTCTGGGGATAACAGGCTGATACCGCCCAAGAGTTCATATCGACGGCGGTGTTTGGCACCTCGATGTCGGCTCATCTCATCCTGGGGCTGTAGCCGGTCCCAAGGGTATGGCTGTTCGCCATTTAAAGAGGTACGTGAGCTGGGTTTAAAACGTCGTGAGACAGTTTGGTCCCTATCTGCCGTGGGCGTTGGAATCTTGACGGGGGCTGCTCCTAGTACGAGAGGACCGGAGTGGACGTACCGCTGGTGTACCTGTTGTCTCGCCAGAGGCATCGCAGGGTAGCTATGTACGGAAGAGATAACCGCTGAAAGCATCTAAGCGGGAAACTCGCCTGAAGATGAGGATTCCCTGGAGCCTTGAGCTCCTTGAAGGGTCGTTCGAGACCAGGACGTTGATAGGCTGGGTGTGGAAGCGCAGTAATGCGTTAAGCTAACCAGTACTAATTGCCCGTAAGGCTTGATCCTATAACCAGTGTGTTTTGCCTGGTGTGTGGGAATCGCAACTGTGCCCAAACAGTTGACACAATACGCACAACCCCAACTACATCCCTATTCGCAGCGTTGACCTCAACCTCAGCGCTGCAACCCCTTATGCCTGGTGACCATAGCGAGTTGGAACCACCCCTTCCCATCCCGAACAGGTCCGTGAAACGACTCCGCGCCGATGATAGTGCGGATTACCCGTGTGAAAGTAGGTCATCGCCAGGCTCTTATACCGCAAAACCCCAGCCCTCACAGGCTGGGGTTTTTGCTTTTTGGGCTGGGGTTTTTGCTTTTTGGAGCGTGGAATTCAACGCCGGCACGCTCTCCAACAGCACGCAAGTTGTTCAAATTCCAGCGTCCAGCTTAGTCCGACCGAATCTTCATCGAATTCAGCAGTGGGTTGCCGTGGCCAGCGGCGCCGCCACGCGATAGGTGCTCTGCACAAAGCCGCTTTCGTAAGTCGTGGTGCGCAGGTGCGCCAGCCGAATATCGTGCCCGGCATTGCCGAACAGCGGAATGCCGTTGCCGATCAGCATCGGGATACGCGTGATGGTCAGCGTGTCGATCAGCTCTTCAGCCAGGAACGACTGGATCAGCTTGCCCCCGTCGACATAGACGCTCTTGGCGCCGGCCGCGGCCAGCGCCGCTGCGGCGTCGTGCACGGTGCCGTGCTGCAGGCTGACCTGACCGGCAAGCGCGGGCGGGATGGCGGTATCATCGAGCGTGTTGCTCATCACCACGACGCGCTTGCCGACGTAAGGCCACGGATCGAAGCTCAGTACCTTCTCGTAGGTGTGCCGGCCCAGCAGCAGGGTGTCAATCGACTGCATGTAGGCGGCATAGCCGTGATCGTCGGTGGAGGTGGTGGCCGTGAGTAGCCAGTCCAGATCACCGTCGGCGCGGGCGATAAAGCCGTCGAGGCTGGCGGCGATAAAGACGGAAAAACGCAGGTTCGGCGAGGTGGTCACGGGGCGCTCCGGGGCGGTGCGGTCCGGCCGGGCCATGGACTGGCCCGCCGGTTCCGGCCGCTATGCTACCCCGAAGCGCGCAGCCAGCGCTCAGGCAGTTTCCGCCACGCGCACTTCCACCAGCAGCTTCTTCAGCTCCGGCACGCACGAGCCGCAGTTGCCGCCGGCCTTGACGCAGGCGGTGATCTCGGCCGGCGTCTTCAGGTCGTGCTTGCGCACCGCATCGCAGATGGTGTTGCGGCCCACGCCGAAGCACGAGCACACCGTCGGGCCGGTATCGGCGCCTTTCTCCATCGGCTGGCCGAGCAGCAGGCCGATGCGGTCAGTATCCTCGAGCCGATCGCGGCCGAACAGGCCGGCGAGCCACGCGCGCGACGGCAGCTCGGGCCGCGTGGACACGTAGACGCAAGCTTCGAGCCGGTCGTTGACGACGTAGCCGGCATGGTAGACCCCCGCGGTGCGGTCCTCGTACTCGAGCCAGTCGGCGTCCGGATCGGTCACGCCGAGCAGCGCGCGCGCCCAGGTGGCGCGGTCGGCGATGGTTTCGCGGCCGGCGAATTCGTAGCGCTGGAACTGGCGGCCTTGCACGCGCGTCCAGTAGGTCAGCGCCTCGGCCGGCAGCTCGCTCCGGCTCAGCACAAAGCCGTGCCAGTTCACGCCGAACGGCTCCACGCGCACCGGCGTGTGCTTGAACTCGGGCTCGCCCGACACGGGATCGACCACCGGGTTGACCAGCGCGCCGACGCGCGCATCCGAGCTGAACTGGCCGTTCCAGTGGATCGGCACGAACACGCTGCCGCGCGGGATGCCGCCGCCGTGGTGCACGCGCGCCACCATCGAACCCCAGCGCGTGCTGACACGCGCCAGCTTGCCTTCGCCCACGCCGCACAGCAGAGCATCCTGCGGGTGCATGTCGACGAAGGGCTCCGGCAGGTGGTCGGCCAGCCGCGCCGACTTGCCGGTGCGCGTCATGGTGTGCCACTGGTCGCGCACGCGGCCAGTGTTGAGGATCAGCGGGAAATCGTCGTCCGGCGCATGGACCGGCGCGCGCGGCGGCGTGGCGACAAAGCGGGCCAGGCCGTCGGCGTGGGCGTAGCGACCGTCGCGGAACAGGCGGCTGGAATCGGCCGTGACATTGGCGCGCACGGGCCATTGCACCGGCTCCAGCGTGTCGTAGCGCGCCTTGTCCATGCCGGCGAGCCCGCCGATATCGAACACGCGCGGTGCATCATCGTTGCGCCAGGCGCTCAGGCGCGCGTGTTCGTCGAAGATTTCATGCACGCCTGCATAGTCGAAGCCGCTGAAACCCATCCGGCTCGCCACGTCGCACAGGATGCGCCAGTCGGCGCGCGCCTCACCGGGAACCCGCAGGAAGGCGCGCTGGCGCGAGATGCGGCGTTCGGAGTTGGTGACCGTACCGTCTTTCTCGCCCCAGCCCAGCGCGGGCAGCAGCACGTGTGCGCCGGCATTGGTGTCGGTGCGCTCGATGATGTCGCTGGCGACCACCAGTTCGCACTTGGCCAGTGCGCGGCGCACCTGGTCGGCGTCGGGCAGGCTCACCACCGGATTGGTGGCGATCACCCATACCGCCTTGACGCGGCCGGCTTCGATGGCTTCGAACAGTTCCACCGCCTTCAGGCCCGGACGGTCGGCGACTACCGGCGACTGCCAGAAGCTCTGTACGACCTCGCGGTGCAGCGGATTGGCCAACTCCATGTGTGCGGCCAGCATATTGGCCAGGCCGCCGACCTCGCGCCCGCCCATCGCATTGGGCTGTCCCGTCAGCGAGAACGGGCCCATGCCCGGCTCGCCGATGCGGCCGGTCAGCAGGTGGCAGTTGATGATGCTGTTGACCTTGTCAGTGCCCGACGACGACTGGTTGACGCCTTGCGAGAAGGCGGTCACGACCTTGGCCGTATCCGCGAACAGCTGGTAGAAGGCCAGCACGTCCTGCACGTTGAGCTTGCAGGCGCGCGCCACGGCAGCCGGATCGGCGCAGGCGGCATCGGCGGCCTGCAGGGCCTCGTCCAGACCCGCGGTGCTCGCGGCAACGAAGGCCGCATTGGTGCGGCCTTCGCGCGCCAGGTAGCTCAGCAGCCCGTTGAACAGCCACACGTCAGTGCCCGGGCGGATGGCCAGGTGCACGTCGGCAAGTTCGCAGGTAGCGGTGCGGCGCGGGTCGATCGCCACGATCTTCATCTCGGGGCGGGCTTCCTTGGCCTTGGACAGGCGCTGGAACAGGATCGGGTGGCACCACGCGGTGTTGGAGCCCACCAGCACCACCAGGTCGGCCAGTTCCAGGTCTTCGTAGTTGCCCGGCACCAGGTCTTCGCCGAAGGCGCGCTTGTGGCCGGCCACGGCCGACGACATGCACAGACGCGAGTTGGTGTCGATATTGGCGCTGCCGATGAAACCCTTCATCAGCTTGTTGGCGACGTAGTAGTCCTCGGTCAGCAACTGGCCCGAGACATAGAGCGCGACCGAATCCGGCCCATGGCGACGGATGATGTCGGAGAAGCCTTGTGCCACGGTGTCGAGCGCACGGTCCCACGAGACTTGCTGCAGGCTGCCGTCCGCGTCGCGCAGCTTGGGGTGGAGCAGGCGGCCTTCGAGGTCCACCGTCTCGCCCAGTGCCGAGCCCTTGACGCACAGCCGGCCGTAGTTGGACGGGTGCTGCGCGTCGCCCGCGATCTCGACCTGGCCGTCGGCACGCACGGTGGCGTGCACGCCGCAGCCGACGCCGCAATACGGGCAGGTGGTGGCGGTGGTGATGGTCGGGGTAGCCGAAACGACCGGGATGTCGGACAGGTTCACGCGTTCTCCGTGCGGGGGCGTTATATGGCTTAGGTGATGCTTATGCGGCGAGCGCTTCGCACTGCGCCTGGCCGAACAGCAGGCGCTGGCGCAGCGCACCCACCGGGGTGCGGCGCTGGATCATGTCGAAGTACCAGGGGCCGTCCTGCACGTCGCCGTACAGCACGGCGCCGACCAGGCAGCCGTCCTGCAGCACCAGGCGCTTGTAGACGCCGCGGCGCGCATCGCGCAGCACCAGGTCCTCGCTGCCTTCGCCGCCGATGAAGTCGCCGGCCGAGTACAGGTCCACGCCGGTCACTTTCAGTTTAGTCGCGGTGGCCTGCTGCACGTAGCGGCGATGCCCCGAGCCGGCGAGATGGGCAGCGCACACGCGCGCCTGGTCCCAGATCGGCGCGACCAGGCCGAAGGTGGCCTGGCGGTGCTGCACGCACTCGCCCACGGCGTAGATGCGCGGATCGTAGGTCTGCAGCGTGTCGTCGACGACGATGGCGCGCTCGCAGTGAAGGCCGGCGCCGGCGGCCAGCTCGATATTGGGACGCACGCCCGCGGTCATTACCACCAGGTCGGCGGGGATCTCGCTGCCGTCCTTGAAGCGCACGCCGGTGACACGGTCGGTGCCGAGGATCTCCGCGGTCTGCGCGCCCAGCAGGAAGCGCAGGCCCTTGCGTTCGAGCGCGCTCTGCAGCAGCGTGGCGGCGGGCTTGTCGAGCTGGCGCTCCATCAGGCTGTCGGGCAGGTGCACCACGGTCACGTCCATGCCCTGGCGCAGCAGCCCGTTGGCCGCCTCCAGCCCGAGCAGGCCGCCGCCGATCACCACCGCATGGCGATGGTTGCGCGCGGCTTGCTGCATGGTCTCAACGTCCTGGATATCGCGGAACGCGATCACGCCGTCAAGCTGGTGGCCCGGCACCGGCAGGATGAAGGGCTTGGAGCCGGTGGCCAGCAGCAGGCGGTCGTAGCGCACCTCGCGTCCCGAGGCCGAGCGTACGACGCGGCGCGGGCGGTCGATCGCCACCACCGGATCGCCGGCGAGCAGCTCGATGCCGTTCTCCTCGTACCACTCGCGCGTGTTCAGCATGATGTCCGCCACCGACTTCTCGCCGGCCAGCACCGGCGACAGCAGGATGCGGTTGTAGTTGCCATGCGGCTCGGCCCCGAACACCGTGATGTCGTACAGGTCCGGGGCGAGCTTGAGCAGCTCCTCGACGGTGCGCATGCCGGCCATGCCGTTGCCGACAACGACCAGGCGCGGGCGGGACTGCGGGTTGGCGGATGGCGTCATGCCGGCATCTCCAGGGCAAAAAGGTGAGCGTAGGGCGAACATCGAGGGCAGGAGGGCGGTATCAGGCGGCCAGTTCTTCTTCGGTCTCGCGCATCACCACGCTGGCGGCGACCCACACCTTGCCGTCATAGACGCGGGCGCCGTAGGCGTTGACCGAGTGCTCCGGCGCCTCCAGGCATTCGCCGGTGCGCAGGTCGAAGTGGTGCTTGTAGATGGGCGAGGCGACCACCAGGCGGTCGCCCAGGTTGCCCACCAGCCCGCGCGACAGCACCGCGGCCTGCGAGTTGGGATCGAAATTGTCGATGGCGTAGACCTCTTCGCCGCGGCCAATGCGGAACACTGCGATCTGCTTGTCGTCCACCAGTGCGCACACACCAGTATTGGGCACGATATCGCGTACGGTGCAGACGGCGGTCCAGCTTTCGGGATGGTGGGAATGGCTCATCACGTTCTCCTTAGTTTCCGGTACGGTCAGGCTGCTTTTGCGGGCACGGCGACCACGGGAATGTGGCCCAGCCGGGAGCGCTGCAAGTTCCGTTCCTCCGGCGTGGCGGGGCGAATCTGGCCGCGCTCTTCGATAAACACCAGGTTGTCGTCGCGGCGGTCGCTGTTGACGAAGTGGCGGAAGCGCTTGCGCGTCTCCGGATCGGTTATGGCCTTCTTCCACTCGTCTTCATAGGTGTCGACCACGTGTTGCATCTCGGATTCGAGCTCGGCGGCGATGCCCAGCTTGTCGTCCAGGACCACGGCCTTGAGGTAGTCCAGGCCGCCTTCCAGGTTGTCGCGCCAGACGCTGGTGCGCTGCAGGCGATCGGCGGTGCGCACGTAGAACATCAGGAAGCGGTCGATGTAGCGCACCAGCGTGTCGTGGTCGAGGTCGCTCGCCAGCAGCTCGGCGTGGCGCGGCTTCATGCCGCCGTTGCCGCACACGTACAGGTTCCAGCCCTTGTCGGTGGCGATCACGCCCACGTCCTTGCCTTGCGCCTCGGCGCATTCGCGGGTGCAGCCGGACACGCCGAACTTGATCTTGTGCGGCGCGCGCAGACCCTTGTAGCGGTTCTCCAGTTCGATGGCGAGGCCGACCGAATCGCCCACGCCGTAGCGGCACCAGGTCGAGCCCACGCACGACTTCACCGTGCGCAGCGCCTTGCCGTAGGCATGCCCCGATTCGAAGCCGGCGGCGATCAGTTCTTCCCAGATATAGGGCAGTTCCTCGGCGCGTGCACCGAACAGGTCCACGCGCTGGCCGCCGGTGATCTTGGTGTACAGGCCATACTTCTTGGCGACCTGGCCGACGGCGATCAGGCCTTCGGGCGTGACTTCGCCGCCCGGCATGCGCGGTACCACCGAGTAGGTGCCGTCTTTCTGGATGTTGGCCAGGTAGTAGTCGTTGGAGTCCTGCAGGCTGGCGTGCTCTTCCTTGAGCACGAACTCGTTCCAGCACGAGGCCAGGATGCTGCCCACCGCCGGCTTGCAGATATCGCAGCCCATGCCCTTGCCGTGCGCTTCCAGCAGCGCGTCAAAGGTCTTGAACTTGCCCACGCGCACCAGGTGGTAGAGCTCCTGGCGCGAGAAGGGGAAGTGCTCGCAGATGTGGTTGTTGACCGCCATCCCTTGCTTCTTCATCTCGGCCTTCATGATCTGCGTGACCAGCGGCACGCAGCCGCCGCAGGCGGTGCCGGCCTTGGTGCAGGTCTTGAGCGCGCCGATGCTGGTGGCGCCGTCGCACACGGCGCCGCAGATCTGGCCCTTGGAGACGTTGTTGCACGAGCAGATCTGGGCGGTGTCGGGCAGGGCATCGGCGCCCAGCGCCGGCTTGGCCTTGCCGCTGCTGTCGGGCAGGATCAGGAATTCGGGCGACTCGGGCAGCTCGATCTTGTTCAGCATCATCTGCAGCAGCGTGCCGTATTCGCTGGCGTCGCCGATCAGCACGCCGCCCAGCAGGTACCTGCCGCAGTCGGACACCACCAGCTTCTTGTAGACCTCCTTGCGGTCGTCGCTGAACTGGTAGATGCGGGCGCCCGGCACGGTGCCGTGCGGATCGCCGATGCTGGCCACGTCCACGCCCATCAGCTTGAGCTTGGTACTCATGTCGGCGCCGCCGAATTCCGCGCTTTCGCCTTGCAGGTGGCGCGCGGCGACGCGGGCCATGTCGTAGCCCGGGGCCACCAGGCCGTAGATCTTGCCTTGCCACAGCGCGCATTCGCCGATGGCGTAGATGTCCGGATCCGAGGTGCGGCAGTTGTTGTCCACCGCGATGCCGCCGCGCTCGCCAACGTTCAGGCCGCTGGCGCGGGCCAGTTCGTCGCGCGGGCGGATGCCGGCCGAGAACACGATCATGTCGGTGTCGAGGTGCGTGCCGTCGGCAAACACCATGCGATGGGTGCCGTCTTCGCCGTCGACGATTTCAACGGTGTTCTTGCCGGTGTGGGCGGTCACGCCCAGGCCCTGGATCTTCTGGCGCAGCATGCGGCCGCCGCCTTCGTCGACCTGCACGGCCATCAGGCGAGGGGCGAATTCCACCACGTGCGTCTGCAGGTCCATGTCGCGCAGGGCCTTGGCGCATTCCAGGCCGAGCAGGCCACCGCCGACCACCACGCCGGTCCTGGAGCGCGCACCGCATTCGCGCATCGCTTCCAGGTCTTCAATGGTGCGGTAGACGAAGCAGTCCTTGCGGTCCTTGCCCGGCACCGGCGGCACGAAGGGGTAGGAGCCGGTGGCGAGGATCAGCTTGTCATAGGACAGGGTCTCGCCGGTCGAAACCTTCACCGTGCGCGCGGCGCGATCGATCCCCACGGCGCGGGCGTTCAGGCGCAGCAGCATGTTGTTGTGCTGCTCGAAGAAGCCCGCGGGGACCAGCGACAGGTCTTCGGCCGACTTGCCGGCGAAGAACTCGGACAGGTGCACGCGATCGTAGGCGGGACGCGGTTCTTCGCACAGTACGGTCACTTCCAGATTCTGTGCGCCGGCTTCCGCCAGGCATTCCAGGAACTTGTGACCCACCATACCGTGGCCGACGATGATCAGTTTCATGATGCTTTCCTTGTCCGGTAGTCAGTCTTTGCTGCTTGTTGTGCTGTGGGGGCGATTCAAGTGATTCAGTTGGCCAGCGCGCTGTCGTACAGCGCCTGCTCCTGGGCCTTGTGCTCGGCGCTGAAGCGGATGGCGATGGCGCACAGGGCGGCGATGGTGGCCAGCACGCCCAGCACGGTCAGCGTGTGCTGCAGGTCGCCCAGGCCCTTGAGCAGGAAGCCCGCGGCGACGGCGCCAACGTTGCCGCCCGCGCCGATGATCCCGGCCACGCCGCCCAGCGCCTTGCGGTCGATGAAGGGCACCAGGGCGTAGGTCGCGCCGCAGGCCATGTGTGTGAACAGGCCGAACAGCAGCATCGCGACCACGGCCAGCGTCACGCTGCCGGCCTGCGCGAACCACAGCAGGCCCAGGCCTTCGCCCATGATCAGCACGAACAGCAGCGTGGCACGTGCATCCAGGCCGCGGCGGCGCGCTGCCTTGTCCGACAGCCAGCCACCCAGGGCGCGGGCAAACAGCGCCAGCAGGCCGAAGCTCGCGGCAGCCATGCCGGCGGCCTTCAGGCTCAGGCCGAAGCGGTCCACGTAGTACGAGGCGGCGATGTTGTGGATGAAGATCTCCACGCCGAAGCAGGCGCCGTAGGTGATGAACAGCAGCCACACGCGATAGTTGGCGCTGGCGGCGCGGAAGCTGGCCCAGCCGCCGCCCTTGCCACTGTCCTTCCCGGTGATCTCCACGCCGCGGGCGCGCAGGTCCGAGTAGTTGCCTTCCGGGCAGTCCTGCGTGAAGCGCCAGTAGACGACGGCCATGATCAGCATCAGCACGCCCGGCACCACCAGCGCGAAGCGCCAGCCGAGTGCGTGGTCGGCGCCCAGCATCAGCACCGCGGCCAGCAGCAGCGGCATGATGGCCTGCGCGGCGCCGCCGCCGGCATTGCCCCAGCCGGCCGAGGCCGCGTTGGCGGTGCCGACGACGTTGGGCGCGAACATCACCGAGGTGTGGTACTGCGTGATCACGAAGCTGGCACCGACCGCGCCGATCAGCAGGCGGAAGGTCAGGAAGGTCTCGTAGTTCTGCGCCAGCGCCACGCCCAGTACCGGCAGCGCGCCCACCGCCAGCAGGCCGGTGTAGGTCTTGCGCGGGCCGAAGCGGTCGCACATCGGGCCGATCACCAGGCGCACCAGGATGGTCACCGCTACCGCGGCGATGTTGATATTGGCGATCTGGCCCGGGGTCAGGCCGAACTCGCCCTTGAGCACGGGCATCAGCGGCGCGCAGGCGAACCACGCGAAGAAACAGACGAAGAACGCCATCCAGGTCAGGTGGAAGGCGCGCATCTGCGGGGTGCTCAAGCTCATCAGCTCGATGCGGGTGGCTTTGCCGGTCATCGTCCCTTGCTCCAAAAAACAAGTGGCGTCCCGCAAACCTGGCCAGTGATCGGTGTGATCGAGTCATGGCCGGTTCAGGGGACGCCGTTGTCCTGAACAACCGCTACATGGGATAGCGGCTGCTTATGTGGGGTGGGCCGGTCGCCGTTGACGGGCCCGGACCACATTACGCAAGGGGTGTGCCAGGCCTGAAAGTGACGGCGGATGGGGGAGTGGCGCGCTCAGGCGCCTTTGGGAACGCAGCGAATGCGCTGCGGTGGGGCGGCCGCCGGGCCGGCGGCACAGTCATGGTGCACTGCAGTGGGCTGCTATGGTGCTATGCAGCACACGGAGCTGAGGTCTAGGCGTCCTCGCTTTCCTGCTCAGGGCGACGCATGGGGATCATCTGCATGTCGCGCGGCGACACCAGCGCGCCACCCTCGTCGACCAGCGCGGCGCGCACCAGCTTGCCGCTGGCGCGCGAGCGGACCTGCACCGGGCCTTCGCCGTCCGGCGCCATATGGCAGTCGCCCCACTGCATCAGCCCGATCAGCACGGGCAGCAACTCGACAGTGGCACGGGTGGGACGGTATTCGAAGCGTTCGCGTTCGCCAGGCTCGCGATAGCCGACTTTGCGCAGCAGTCCGGCCTCAGTCAGCGTCTTGAGCCGCGCTGACAGCACAGCTGGCGAGCATTCCAGCCGGCGCAGGAAGTCGTCGAAGCGCGTCACGCCCTGGAGGACGTCGCGCAGGATCAGGATCGTCCACTTCTCGCCGATCAGCGAAAGCGTGGCGGCGATCGAGCAGTGACGGAGGTCGGACGCAGTGATGTTCATGGTGAATCCAGCATAGCATGCTGACTTCATTTGCAAAAGTCAGGTTATTGCCTATACTCTGGCTACAGAGAATGTAGTCAGGGTGGTAGCATGGAAGGCAAGAGCGAAATTCGGTCAGGTGATGCGGAAAGCTGGACGGTGAAACGAGGCGTGCAAGTCAGGTTGCGCCGCACCCAGGCGCAGGATGGCGGGGCGCTGCGGGCGCTGGTGGACGGCCTCTCGCGCGAAAGCCGCTACTTCCGCTTCCTGACCGGCGGGCGCGTGGTGGACCAGATCGTCGATGGCCTCGCCAGCCCGGGCCCGGATGGCGTAGCGCTGGTGATCGAGGCGCCCGGCGCCGACGGCGAGCCGGCCGTGGTCGCCAGCGCCGAATACGTGGTGACCGGGCGAGTCGCGGAACTGGCCGTGGTGGTCGCCGATGCCTGGCAAGGCCAGGGGCTGGGCCGGCGCCTGATCGGCAAGCTGCGCGACCTGGCCGGGGCTGCCGGCCTGGATGCGATGCGTGGCGACGTGCTCAGCGAAAACCGCCGCATGCTCGCCATCCTGCGTGACATCGGCTTCAGCAGCCGTCGCAATCCGGAGGACAGCTACCTGCATGAAGTCTCGCTGGCGCTACAGGCGCCGGCACGCAGCGCGCAGTCGCTGCCGGCGGACTGGTTCGCGCGCTGAGGGCAGGGCGCCCCTCAGCAAACGGCGCGCTTGCCGCGCGCCTCAGCCGGCCGCGCGCTTGGCGCGCGCCGTCAGTGTGCAGCCCACCGAGGCCGTGATGATGCTGGCGATCGCCAGCCACTGCAGCGGGCTCAGCTGCTCGTGCAGGAGCACCAGCCCCGCCAGCGCGCCCATGGCCGGCTCCATGCTCAGCAGGATGCCGAAGGTGCGCCGGTGCAGGCGCTTGAGCGCCACCATCTCCAGCGAATAGGGGATCGCACTCGACAGCACGCCCACCGCCAGCCCGAACAGCAGCAGCGTCGGGCTGAACATCGCGGTGCCCGCGTGCGCCAACCCGAACGGCATCACCACCAGCGCCGCCATGGTCAGCCCCAGCGACGTCGCCTGGCCACCGTGGGCGTTGCCCGCCATCTGCCCGAACACGATATAGAGCGCCCAGCCCACGCCGGCGGCCAGCGCATAGCCGATGCCGACCGGGTCGAGCGTGCCGGCGGCTTCGCCCACCGGCAGCAACAGCAGCAGGCCGGTCACCGCGAACGCAATCCACAGGAAATCGATCGCGCGCCGCGATGACAGCACCGCGACCGCGAGCGGGCCGGTGAACTCGATGGCAATCGCCAGCCCCAGCGGGATGGTGCGCAGCGACATGTAGAAGAGCAGGTTGGTGGCGCCCAGCGCGGCCCCATACAGCGCAATTGCGCGCGCGTTGGCCAGCGTCAGCGGAATGCGCCATGGCCGCCAGACGCACAGCAGGATCAGCGCGGAGAAGCCCACGCGCAGCGCGGTGGTGCCTTGCGCGCCCAGTGCTGTGAACAGGCTTTTGGCGAAGGAAGTGCCGATGCACAGCGAGGCCATCGAGCCGATCAGGGCCAGTACTGCGATCAGGGTTGAGCTTCGTTTGGCGGCGGTTTGCTGCAATTGGGGTTCCTGTGGGATGGCGTGCGGCTTGTGCGCGGGGCAGCGGCATCATGGGGCAGATGCAGGGCTGGCGCCATATACAGGTGGGGTTGGTTTGCGCAGTACAGTTGTTCCGGGGCGAGGTCTGCACCTCGTGAGCTTTCCACTGCCGCTTGCGTTCCCCCTCTCCCGCACGCGGGAGAGGGGAGCAAACCAGCGCATTCGGATATCGAGTCAGTGCTTGTGCGCCGCCGCCTTGCGCCGCTTGCCGGGTTTGCGCGCGCAATCGGGGCAGCGCCCCAGCAGCGTCAGTTCGTGGTGCTCGACCTCGAAGCCCGGCGGCGTGATGTCTTCCAGGTGCCCGGGGCAGCCTTCCAGCGGGAAGACGCGGTCGCACGACAGGCACTGGAAATAGTGCCGGTGCGTGACGGCCCCCGGTTCTTCCGCCAGTTCATAGCGGTCCGGCTGGCCGGGCAGTTCGACGGCATGCACGCGCGCGTCGTCCAGCAGCGCGCGCAGGTTGCGGTAGACCGTGGCCAGGCCCAGCGAGGGGACGTGGCGCTGCGCCGCGGCCAGGATTTCGGCCGGGCTCAGCGGCCGGCCGGCTTCACGCAGCGCATCCATCACAGCGCCGCGTTGACGGGTCATGCGTTCCATGACTAAAATCTTAATGAGAATTTATTATCATTAGCGAATCACCCCACGGGTTGCTACCTCAGCTGCTACCTCAGTTGCCCGCGCGGTGATTCGTTCTTTCCGGGGTGTTCCTATGCTGCTGTCGCAGCCCAGCCTTGCCCGGCGCAAGCGGCCTTGCCGCGCGCCGGCTTCCTTCCTGTCCGCCGCCTGCCCGTTGCGCCAGAACCCGTTGCCGGGACGCTCGCTGCGCCCCGTCGCCGCGCTGATGCTGGCGATGTCGGGCCTCGCAGACGCGGCCGAGGCTTCCGATATTACGCTGCCGGCGGTCTCGGTGGTCGGCACGGCCACCGCATCATACAACCCGCCCGACGCGTCGGGCGCCACCCGCACCGACACCCCGCTGCGCGAGATCCCGCAGTCCGTGCGCGTGGTGCCGCGCGCCATGCTCGACGATATCGGCGCGACCCGCTTCGACCAGACCTTCGACTATGTCAGCGGCGTGGCGCGCCAGAACAACTTCGGCGGCCTGTGGAACAACTTTGCCATGCGCGGCTTCACCGGCAACGAGACCACTGGCGCGGGCTACCTGGTCAACGGCTTTGCCGCCAACCGCGGCTATACCGCGCCGATGGACGCGGCCACCATCGAGCGCGTGGAAGTGCTAAAGGGCCCCACGTCCTCGCTGTACGGCACCGGCGAGCCCGGCGGCACCTTCAACGTGGTCACGCGCCAGCCACAGTTCCGGCCCGCGCAGACCTATTCCTTCGAGGTCGGCACGCGCGACGCGTACCGGCTGGCAGCCGACGTCACCGGCCCGCTGGGCGAGAACGTGGCCGGCAGGCTGATCGCCGTGGCCGACCACCAGGGCAGCACGCGCGACTACATCAACAGCCAGCGCTACCTGGTGGCGCCGTCGTTCACCTGGATACTGGGCAACAACACCATGCTGCAGTACGCGGCGGAATTCCAGCGCTACACCACGCCGATGGACCGTGGCGTGGTCGCCGTCAACGGCCAGCTGGGCCGCATTCCGCGCTCGCGCTTCCTGGGCGAGCCGGGCGATGGCGACATGCGGCTCGACAGCCAGTCGCACCAGCTCAGCGTGGAACACCAGTTCTCGGAGCAGTGGAAGGGGCGGCTGGCCTTGTCGTATCGCGGCGGCGCGCTGGCCGGGCATTCCACCGAGGCCGCTGCGCTGGCCGCCGACGGCCGTACGCTGTCGCGCTCGCGGCGCTACCGCGACTTCCAGTCAGATGACGTCTCGCTGCAGGCCAGCGTGACCGGCAAGTTCACCACCGGCCCGGTCGGCCATGAACTGCTGATGGGCGTGGACGCCTACCGTTTTGGCAACACCATGCAGGTGCTGCGCAGGAACCCCAGCGCTGCCGCACCGTACGCGCTCGATATCTACGATCCGGTCTATGGCCAGCCGGCACCGCCGATGTCCTGGAACATGGACACGTACGAGCGCCAGACCAACGTCGGCTTGTACGCGCAGGACCAGATCAGCCTGGGCGAGCGCTGGCGTGTGCTGGCCGGCGTGCGTTTCGACACCTTCGACCAGTCGTTGGACAATCACCTGCGCGGCACCCGCACCACCCAGCACCAGAACGCGGTGTCGCCGCGCGTGGGGGTGAGCTACCTCGCCAGCCAGAACGTGTCGCTGTTCGCCAATGCCAGCCAGTCGTTCCGGCCCAATGCCGGCGTCGATGCCGCCGGCCAGCCGTTCGACCCGGAGCGCGGCCGCGCCGTCGAGGCCGGCATCAAGTTCGACAGCGACGACCGCCGCACCGGCGCCACGCTGGCCGTGTTCGAGATCCGCAAGCGCAACGTGCTGGCCGCAGATCCGACCGACCCGTCGTTCTTCATCGCCGCCGGCGAAGCGCGCAGCCGCGGCGTGGAGCTGGACGTGGCCGGGCACATCGGCACGCACTGGCGCTTGTCGGGCAGCTTTGCGCTGACTGATGCAGAGATTACGCAGGACACGCGCATCGCGCCGGGCACGCCGCTGTCCAACGTGCCGCGCACCAGCGGCAGCCTGCTGGCCGTGTATGAAGACGCGGCGCCGATCGGGCAGCGCTACGGCATCGGTGCCGGGCTGCGCTACGTGGGCCGGCGTTCGGGCGATGTGCAGGACTCGTTCTCGCTGCCTGCCTACGTGGCGGTGGACCTGCATGGGTACTGGCAATACAGCCGCAACCTTCGCGTCTCGCTCAACGTGGGCAACCTCTTTGACAAGACCTACTACGCCAGCTCGTACAACAGCGTGTGGATCGCACCGGGCGCGGGCCGCACCGTGCGCCTGGGCGTGCAACTGAGCTACTGACCGATGCTGCCAGGCCTTGCGCGCACTGCCGCGCCGCTTTCGCCCCCGACAGTCTCTCCTTTCGCCGCGGTCGCGCGGCCGGCTGGTGGCCGGCGGCAGTCCATCGATGCACTGCGCGGACTCGTCATCCTGATCATGCTGCTCGACCACGTGCGGGAATTGTTCTTCCTGCATGTCCAGGTGGCCGATCCCATGGATGCCGCCGCGACCTCTCCGGCGCTCTTCTTCAGCCGTCTTGCCGCCCACCTGTGTGCGCCGGTGTTTATCTGGCTGGCCGGGGTTTCGGCGTGGCTCTACGGCGCGGCCGGCCATGACCGGGGTGTGGTCAGCGGCTTCCTGCTGCGGCGTGGCGTGTTCCTGGTGGTGCTTGAGGTGACGCTGGTCGGCTTTGCCTGGACCTGGAGCTTCCCGCCCCAGGTGATCTACCTGCAGGTGATCTGGACCATCGGCCTGAGCATGATGGCGCTGGCGGCGTTGGTCTGGTTGCCACGGCCGCTGCTGCTGGCTGTCGGCATCGCGCTGGTGGCCGGCCACAACCTGCTGAGCCCGCTGCATTTTCCGCCGGAGAACGTGTGGCACGTACCGTGGGCGATTCTGCACGACCGCACCTGGATCGATATTGCCGACGGACTGCGGGTGCGCACCTCGTACCCGGTGCTGCCATGGATCGGTGTGATCGCGCTGGGCTACGCGGCGGGGCCGTGGTTTGCCGCATCGATGCCTGCCGCTGCGAGGCAGCGGCGCCTCGCGGCGTGCGCCATGGCGGGGCTGGCGGCATTTGCCGTGCTGCGCGGCCTGAACGGCTACGGTCAGGAGCAGAAGTGGATGCCGGTCCCCGATGCGCTGCATACCGCGATGAGCTTTCTCAACGTCACCAAGTACCCGCCGTCGCTGCTGTTCCTGCTGCTGACGCTGGGCGTCGGGCTGTTGCTGCTGGTCTGGCTGGAGCGCACGCAGCGCGGCTGGCTGGTGCAGCGCCTGGCCGTGTCCGGGTCGGTGCCGATGTTCTTCTACTTGCTGCACCTGTACGTGCTGCAGGGGCTGTACCAGGCCTGCGTGCGGCAGTGGGGCCTTAACCAGGGGAGGGTCTTCGGCTTCGACCACGTCTGGCAGCTTTGGCTGGCGGCAGCCGTGCTGGCCTTCCTGATGTGGCCGGCGGTACGCTGGTTCGCCGCGCTGAAGGCAAGGCGGCGCGACTGGCGCTGGCTGAAGTACTTCTGACCAGCGCAGTTCGATAGCGCACCGCCTGGCTCAACGGGACGAAGCCGCAACGGGCGCTGGTTGCGCTGTGGCCTGCGCTGTGGCTTGTGGCTGCGCTGTGGCCTGGGGCTGCACTGAGGCCTGTGGCTGCGCTGCAGCCTGTGGCTGCGCTGCAGCCTGTGGCTGCGCTGTGGCCTGGGGCTGCACTGCGGCCTGTGGCTGCGCTGTGGCCTGCGGCTGTGCTGCGGCCTGTGGCTGCGCTGTGGCCTGGGGCTGCACTGCGGCCTGGGGCTGCGCTGTGGCCTGCGGCTGTGCTGCGGCCTGCGGCCGCGCTGCCGCCTGAGGCCGGGCCGTCGCCTGGGGCCGCGCGGCCGGTGCGGGGTTTGCGCCGCCGCCGGAGGCGTCGGCCACCTCGCGCCAGCCACCGCCCAGCGCCTTGTACATCGACACCCGGCTGGTCAGCCCGGCCAGCTTGTACGTGACCAGCGCCTGCTGCGCGGTGTAGAGCTGGCGCTGCGCATCGAATACGCCGAAGTAGTCGTCCACGCCATTCTTGAAGCGCATTTCCGACAATCGCCGCGTTTCGCCGCCTTCGCGCACCAGCGCTTCCTGCGCCTTGACCTGGCGCTCGTAGGTGGCGCGCGCCGCCATGCTGTCGGCCACTTCGCGGAAAGCGGTCTGGATGGTCTTCTCGTAGTTGGCCACGTTGATGTCCTTGCGCACATTGGCCGCATCCAGGCTGGCGCGGTTGCGGCCGCCATCGAAGATCGGCACGGTGAGCTGCGGTGCGAACAGCCACGCCATGCCGCCGGAGAACAATCCCGCCAGGCTGGTGCTGGCCACGCCCAGCGCGCCGGTCAGCGAGATGCGCGGGAAGAACGCCGCGCGCGCCGCGCCGATATTGGCGTTGGCGGCCTTGAGGCGGTGCTCGGCGTCAAGGATGTCAGGGCGCCGTTCCAGCAGGCTCGACGGCAGTCCTTCGGGAAACTCGGTAAGCAGCGTGCGTGGTTCGAGCGGATCCGGCTTCGCTGCCGCGTTGCCCGCCACCGCGCCCGCATCGGTCACGGACTTCGGCAACGGAGCGCCGACCAGCAGCGTCAGCGCGTTCTCGTCCTGCGCCACCTGCCGCGTGTACTGCTCCACGCCCACCTGCGCGGTCTGCACCTGGGTTTGCACGCGATGCTGGTCGAGCTGGGCCATGGCACCGGCCTGCCGCCCGCGCCGCACCATCTCGGCCGCGTCCTGCTGGGTCTTGAGCGTTTCCTGCGACAACCGCAGCAGTTCCCGGTCAGCCAGCAGCGTCAGGTAGGCGTTGGCCACTTCCGCCACCAGGCTGATCTGCGCGCTGCGTCGCGCCTCTTCCGTCGCCATGTATTCCTCCAGCGCCGCATGCTTGAGGCTGCGCACGCGGCCGAAGAAATCGAGCTCGAACGCGGTAAAGCCGATGCCCGCGTTATATGTGGTGATCTGTGACGACTGGCCCGGCGCGCGCAGCCGCGACGACAGCCGCTGCGACGCCATGCCGGCATTGGCTTCCACCGTGGGGAACTGCGCCGCGCGTTCGATCTGGTACAGCGCGCGCGACTCGTCGATGGCCAGCGTGGCCATGCGCAGGTCGCGGTTATTGGCCAGCGCCAGCTCGATCAGCTGGCGCAGCTGCGCATCGACGAAGACGTCGCGCCATCCCAGGTCCGCGGCGGAGGGCCCGGCGGGCTGTGCGGGCTGCCCCGGCTTTGCGGCCTGAGCCGCGCCAGTGGCATTGGCCGCGTCGCGACGATAGGCGGCACCCTGCGGAAAAGCCGACGGTATTGGCGCATCCGGCCGCTGGTATTGCGGCTCCAGCGTGCAGGCCGCAAGGGCCAGTACGAGTGCGCCAGGCAACAGCAGGCGCGGCGGGGGCAGGGTACGGGGGCGTGGCAGGCTTCGCATAAATGATCCCGAAGAGTTGAAGAGGAGGCAGGGGCCGGTCACCCAAGCAGCGCGCGCCGCATGAAGCGCGAGATCGCCAGCCGTGGCCGGCCCTGCCGGGCGATGTTGTGTGCGGGATCGCTGAACAGCAGGCGGATCAGGCTGTGGCGCACCGCCATGTCGGCATGCAGTGCGATGCCCAGCAACTGGTCATCGCGGCGCACAATACGGCAGGGGATCCAGCCGGTCTGGCTGAGCCACAGTGCGCCTTCCATGCCAGGGCGGAAGGCCGCTGCCAGGGGCGTGGTCACGGCGATACCGTTGCAGGACAGATCCTTGGTGGTAACGCGGTACTCGCGGCCGTCCACGCGCAGCAGTGCCGCCGCGCGGTGCGGGAAGCGCTCTTCCTTGCGCGGGCGCGGCAGCTCCACGCAGACCAGGAACGATGCCAGGTACAGCATCAGCGCGACACCGGTCCAGACCGTGTTGAAGGCCAGCCCCGGCGCATCGGGGTCGGTCATCAGCGCGTGCCCCAGTCCGAGCGCGGAGAGCGCCAGCAGTCCCGCATACAGCGCGGCGAACTTGCTGTGGATCACCAGCTTTGAGCGGTCCAGCCCTTTGTTTGTCACCTTGAACGGCCGTCCGAACGGCTTGAACATCGCACTGACGAGGGAGGCGGTCACCGCCAGCGACGCCACGATCTGCGTCACCTCGGTGAAGATCGGCAGCGCGCGCTGGCCCGTGACCCAGATGCTGTAGGCCCAGTACGCTACCAGCGCCGGCAGGCCGTAGGCCAGGAACTGCAGCGGCTCGCCGTACAGCGTCGATACCCCGAAGTACCAGTACAACAGTGGCCCGGCCAGCAGCATCAGCGTGAACGGCCGCGACAACCAGTGCAGCAGCCCGTGCACATAGTGCAGGCGCTGCACCGCGGTGTAGCCGGGCCCACGCAGTGGCCCGTCCGCGGTCAGCGCCACCTGGATCGTGCCCAGCCCCCAGCGGCTGCGCTGGCTGATGTACTCGGGCAGGCCTTCGGCGGACAGGCCCACGCTCAGGCGCTCGTTGAGCCAGCGCGTGACATAGCCATGCGGCAGCAGCCGGTAGGTCAGGTGGATGTCCTCGGTTACCGTGCCGGTGGGGAAGCCCCCCATCAGCTCAACCAGGTCGCGCCGCACCACGAACGAGGTGCCGATGCAGAAAGCCGCGCCCCACGCGTCCTTGGCCGGCTGCATCACGTCAAAGAAGGCGCGCTGCTCGTCGACCCAGCACTCGGTGGCGCGCAGGTTGTACTGGATCGGGTCGGCGTTGTAATAGAACTGGGGCGTCTGCACCACGCCCACGCGCGGGTCGTTGAACAGGCCCACGGTGCGCAGCAGGATATTGCGGTGGGGCGCGAAGTCGGCATCCAGCACCAGGATGTAGGGCGCACCGCCGGCCTCGGCGCTGTGGCGCAGGCCGTTGTTGAGGTTGCCGGCCTTGGCGTGCGCGTTGTCCGGGCGCGTCACGTAGTACGCGCCCACGCTGTCGCAGAACTTGCGCAGCCAGTCGCGCCGGGTGTCGTCCAGCACCCAGACGCGGAAGTCGGGATAGTCGATCGCCAGTGCCGAGACGATGGTCTTCTCCAGGATATCCAGCCCTTCGTTGTAGGTGGCGATGAAGATATCCACGCGCGGCACCTGTGGCGCGCGCCGCAGCGCGGCCTCGCCCGCATCGGCGTCAGGCGAATGGTTGCTGGTGCGCGTGAGTACCACGATCGACAGCAGCGTATAGGTCAGCGTCATGCATTCGAAGATGAAGAACACATGCGCCCACACGCTGGCGAAGGTCATCTGCCAGTCCGGCAGCGTTTCCCGGATGCGCCACGTCAGGTAGACCACCAGCAGCAAGGCGGTGACGCCGCCGAACAGCACGCGGTCGGCGGGCCGGTCCTGCCGGCACATCAGCGCGAGCAATACCACCGCCAGCAGCACGCCGCTGTTGATGACCAGCAGCGTCTGGTTTTCGAGGAAGAGGGCGAACATCGTCACTCCTTGTTGGTGGCATTGTTGGTGGCGTTGCTCGTTGCTGCGACGGCCGGCGGCGGACAGGACGGTTCCAGGCATCCGCCCGGTCGGAAGGGGTTCCAGCGCGCCGCGGCCAGTACGGCCCACGCGGTGGCGCCCAGGTGCGGCAGGTGGTAGTAGTAGAAGTCCTCCGTGGTCGAAGTGGGCCCGATCGACAGCCCGGTGCTGATGCGCGCCTCCGGCGTGGCGTAGAGCATCCCGGAAGGCGCGCGCTGCGACAGCAGCAACTGCCACAGCGGCTGCGCCTGCTGCGCGAGGCCGGCGGCCTGCAACACCAGCGCGGCCTGTCCGGTGCCTTCGGTCCACATGCCGTCGGGGCTGGCCTTGAAGCCGTAGCCGCCGCCGGCGCGATGGCGTGCGTCGACCCAGGCCAGGTTGCGGCGCCAGTCCTGCGGCGGATCGGGAATCGCGATCAGCGGCCACAGCACGGCATCCAGCGCGGAGGGGCTGGCGTTGGGCGCGCGCCCGTCGTCGTGCGTGCCGATGATGAAGCGGCCCTCGCGTGGCTGCCACATGGCGTTGACAAAGCCGCGCGAGCGCGCGGCGCCGTCGCGCCAGCGCGGGTCGTTGCGCTGGCTGGCGAGCCAGCTGAAGGCCGCGTAGGTATCGACGTTGTGCTCGGTGGACTTCCAGCCCTGCCGCGTCTGCTTGGGTTCATGGCCAAAGAAGCCGCCGATATAGCCCGCGGGCGCGCCGTTGTCCGGCATGCTGCCATGCACCCAGCCCATCAGCGCGGCGGCGCCGTCGAGGTAGCGCGCGTCGCGCGTGGCCTCATGCACGGCCAGCAGCAGCAGCGCGGCCCAGGCCACGTTGCCGGTAGCGGTGCCGACCTGGTAGGCGTCTTCGAACCAGCGCTTGCTGGGGTCGTCCCACCAGCCCGGCAGCAGGGCCGGGCCCGCCGGCAACGCGCCGGCGCGATAGGCATTGCGCAGGCGCGCGTCGCGGTAGGTCCGGTCCTGGCGCGTGGCCTGCAGCACGGCGTCGGCGATGCGGCGTGCTTCTGCCGGGCGCTTGCAGGCCACCAGCGCGATGCCGGCCAGCGCGTTGTCATAAACGAAAGCGGCATTGCGCAGCGCCGGCGCCAGCGGCTCGCCGCCCGGCGCGGGCTCGTAGCTGGCGAGGAACAGCGGGCCGTTGCCGGGTTCGCGGCTGACGCGCTCGGCCAGTGTCTTGCAGCCTTCAGCCAGCAGCGTCTGCTGGGCGGGCGGTGCTGCCGCCTGTGCCGCACGTGGCGACGGCGCCAGCATCGCAGCGAGCAACAGGCTGGCCGCGATCCGGGACCGGCGTGTAGCCGGATTGAGTCGTCGCATCAGGTTCTCCTGTGCCTGCGCTCGCCGTCACAGCGAAGCGCGCAGCTGTCCAAGCCAGCTCTGGTTCAGCGTTACGTGTGCCCAGCGGCCCATGCCGCAGTGGCCCGACGCTGCCTGCGAGCCCGATGCGCCAGCAGTGGTCGCGACACCGGATGCGCTCGCCTTGCCCGGCAGGTTAGCCAGCGGCCGGTCCAGCTTGGCGATCACGTAGATCTCGTTCTTCTCGATCGGCGGGAACGGCACGAAGTAGCGGGCCTGGTCGCCATCAGGCGCACGCGGCAGGACCTCTGCCACCGATGCCGGCAGCGCGGCGGGCAGGCCATCGACCTGCACGTTCAGCCGCGAACCTGGCAGCAGGCTGTCGCTGAGACTGCGCGGGAACACCGCCACCACGCGCGTCTGCGCGCAGTTGCTGCTGCGCGCCAGCGTGGCGCCGGCCGCCACGCGCATGCCGGGTTGTGCGATCAGGTCTTGGATGGTGCCGGGCTCGGTCGAGCGGATCTCCAGGTTGGAGAGCCGGTCGAGGCGTTCCTGCTCGGTAGCGAGCATCTGGTCGACCGACTTGCCGTACGCTTCCAGCTGCGTCAGTTCCGCGGTCAGCTGCGCGGACTCCGCGTTCAGCACCTGGCGTCGCTGCGCCAGCGTAGCGCTGGGGCCGTCGGTGGATGAGGTATAGACCTTGTTGCGCGAGGCCTCGCTTTCGCCGATGGCGTTGTCCAGTTCGGCCTTGGCCGCGGCCTTGGCGTTGGACAGCATCGACAGCTGGTAGCGCGAGGCGTTGGTATAGGCCTCGCTGACCGCGCCCGCCCATTGCATGTTCTGGTTGCGGTTGACCACTTCCTGCTGCTGGTCCTCCTGCGCCCTGGCCGACGCCAGGCGCGCCTCCAGGGCCCGTACGCGCGCCCCGTGCTCGCGCTGCGCGGCGCTGTTGTAGCGCTGCAGGTCCTGGTCGGTGGCGGCCAGCAGGCGGCGGTTGCTTTCCAGCTTGGCCTTGGCGGAATCGTAGCGCTGCTGGTTGTCGAGCTTCTTGCCGGTCAGGTCGACCAGCAGCGAGCGGTCGATGTTGGGGTTCTGCACGATCATCAGCGGCTGGTTGGCCGCGAAGGACTGGCCCGCGGCCACCATCTGCCGCATCACGATGCCTTCCACCGGCGATGTGACCAGACTGACGGGGCTGTTCACCACGGCGCGCTCCGACGAGCGCGTAAACACATTTGGAAACATGATGGTGAGCACTGCCCACACGATGAACAGCACCACGCCGTAGCCAGCCATGCGCGGCACGATGTGCCACAGCGGCACGGCTACAGGAGTCTTGCGTTCCACCAGCCCCTCGCCCTGGGGCTGGCGTGCCTGCGCCGGTGGCAGCAAGTGTTGTCTGGGTGGCGGGTTGTTACGCTGGTCGGCCATGGTGTTGTTCTCCGGCAAGCAAGTCAAAGGCTTCCCCGCCGGCTGCGTGTGACGCATGCCGGGCGAGTGTTTTTTTCAGGCAAGCCAGTAGCGTCGCGCTAGGGCGGTCGCACGATGCCCGGCTTGCATGTCCCCAATTCAGCTTGTTGTCTGCAGCACGCGCGATGTGGCGGGATGCCGTATCGGCGCACTTTGCGATCAGACCGCGATGCGGTCCGTGGATTTGCCCGCCTCTGTGCGGGCAGCGTTGAACAATGGCCAGCAAACCATCGCTGGCCAAGAAGTGGCGGCCCGTTGACGCAAAGATTCATGCACTCAGGCCACCGCAGGTGACTCAAGGCTAGACAAGTGCCCCTTGGCTTGCTGTAAAAATGTGTAAGGGGAGGCTGTAGCACTGCTTAACACGGCCGTAAGATGGCAGGCGGCGCGCAGCGTTGCGCCGTGCCTGTAACAGCATGCCTGGCCACTTACGTAATGTTGCGGAGTGTTGCGAATCGGCCAATGTCGCTAATGTCGCCATAGCGCAATAATTGCGAGCGCGATGTGGTGGATCAGTCGTCGGCTGCGAGCGGCGGAGCCACATGTTCCAGTGGACGGCGTTCGGCATCGATGCCGAAGCGTAAGGCCAGCAGCCCGGCGACGATCACCAGCGCCGCGCCGATGCCGTAGCCCACTGCCACCGCTTCGCGGCTGCCGCTTTCGATCAGCATGCCGAACAGAAGCGGAGCGATAAAGCCACCGGTGCCTGTGCCGACCGCATAGAACACCGAGATCGCCAGCGCGCGCATTTCCAGCGGGAACACTTCGCTGGCGGTGAGGTAGGCCGAACTCGCCGCTGCGGAAGCCAGGAAGAACACGCCGGACCAGCACAACGCCTGCGCGCGCGCGTCGAGCCAGCCTTCGACAAAGGCCCAGCCCGTCAGCGCCAGGCCGATGCCGGACAGTACGTAGGTCGCGGCAATCATGCGCCGCCGCCCGATGTGGTCGAACAGCGGCCCCAGCAGCAGCGGCCCCGCGGCATTGCCCAGCGCAAAGGGGAAGATATACAGTGCCACGCGCCCTTCCGGCACATGGTAGAAGCGCGCCAGCACCAGCGCGTAGGTGAAGAAGATGGCGTTGTAGAAGAACGCCTGCGCCACCATCAACGCCAGCGTGACGATGCTGCGCTGGCGATAGCGCCGCATCAGCAGGCGCATGACTTCGCCCACCCCGGGCGCGGCGCGCCTGCGCATGGCCAGGGCGACGCAATCGGGCGCCACCGGCGGCAGGCTGCCGTGGCTCGCGCGCACCTCGGCCTCGATCGCGGCGACCACGCGCTCCGCCTCTTCCAGCCGGCCGTGGGTGGCAAGCCAGCGCGGGCTTTCCGGCACGTGCTTGCGGACCAGCACGATTGCAATCGCGAGCACCGCACCCAGCGCAAAGCATGCGCGCCAGCCCCATACCGGTCCCAGCACGCGCGCATCGAGCAGCACCAGGCTCAGTCCCGCGCCCAGCGCCGCGCCGAGCCAGAAGCTGCCGTTGATGGCCAGGTTGACGCGCCCGCGCACACGCGCCGGGATCAGTTCATCGATGGCGGAATTGATCGCCGCGTATTCGCCGCCGATGCCAAGGCCGGTCAGGAAGCGGCAAGCGGCAAAGAAGGCAAAGTCCGGCGCAAACGCGGTGGCCAGCGTCGCCACCATGTAGACCGCGAGCGTGGCCAGGAACAGCCGCTTGCGCCCGAGCCGGTCGGCCATGCGGCCGAATACCAGCGCACCGATCACCGCGCCCAGGATGTAGAGCGAACCGGTCCAGCCGACCTGCGTCGCAGTCAGCGCCAGTGTATCGGGGCGCTCCAGCACCGCACCGACCGAGCCCACCAGCGTGACTTCCAGGCCATCGAGCACCCATGCAATCCCCAGTGCGATGGTCACGCGCCAATGCCAGCGCGACCACGGCAGGCGATCCAGCCGCCCGGGGATGTCGGTGCGGAATGCGGTATCGATGGGGAGGCTGGCGAGGGCGCTGTCGGTCGGCATCGCCAACCAGTATAGGCGCCCAGGCCGGACGTGCTGTTCAGGGCTTCAGCGGTACAGCACCGTGGGCAGCCACAGGCCGATGCCGGGGAATACGTAGAGCAGTACCAGCGCGATCAGCTGGATGCCCATGAACGGCAGCATGCCCAGGAAGATCTGGTTCAGCGTGACATGCGGCGGCGCCACGCCCTTCAGGTAGAACGCGGCCATCGCCACCGGCGGCGACAGGAACGCGGTCTGCAGGTTCAGCGCCACCAGCAGCCCGAAGAACAGCGGGTCGATGCCGAAGTTATCCAGCAGCGGGATAAAGATCGGCATGAAGATGATGATGATCTCGGTCCATTCCAGCGGCCACCCGAGCAGGAAGATGATCAGCTGCGCCAGGATCATGAACTGCACCGGCGACAGGTTCAGCGACAGCACCCACTGCTCGACCAGCGCCTGCCCGCCCAGCAGCGCGAACGCGGCCGAGAAGATCGACGAGCCCACGAACAGCCAGCACACCATGGCGCTGGTCTTGGCCGTCAGCAGCACCGATTCCTTGACCACGCGGAAGTTCAGCTGCCGGTACGCGGCCGCCAGCAGCGCGCCGCCCAGCGAGCCCACCGCCGCCGCTTCTGTGGGCGTGGCCAGCCCGAACACGATCGAGCCCAGCACCGCCAGGATCAGCAGCGCCAGCGGGAAGAACGAAGACAGCAGCATCTTGAAGATTTCCAGCCGCGCGAAGCTGAAGCGCCAGTAGAAATACAGCAGCACAGCCATCACCACGGCCAGCGTGATCCAGAACCAGCGCGGCGCGGAGGTTGCGGCGGCGGCAGGGGACGTCGGTGCGCCGGCTTGCGCGGTGGCCGGCTCCGCCGGGGTGGCTGGCTCGGCGGGTTTGGCGGCAGGCGCCTCCGGTGCAGCCGGCGCGGCCGGCGTTGCCGCGGCGGGGGCTTCCTCGGCCGGCGGTGCCTGCAGGTCGTCCAGCGCCGCGCTGCTCTCTTCGGTGCCGCCAAGCGACAGCGATGACTCCACGGCGACGCTGGCGGCGGGTGCGGTGACCGCGCCGTACAGCGTGCCCATCACCACCGCCACCGCCAGTGCGGGCAGCAGCACGATGCCGAGCTGGCGCGCGAACTCGCCGGTCGGCATGTCGGCGTTGCGCGGCCCCTTGAGCGTGCGCATCATGCCGGTGCCCAGCGCGGGCAGCGCATGCCTGGCGCCGCCCGCTTCCAGCGTGCGCGCCAGCGGCGGCAGCGGCACCACGCGCTCGGCTTCCGGCAGCGGCGGGGCGAGCGCGGGCTTGAGCTTGGCCAGGATCAGGATGTAGACGATATAGAGCCCGGTCAGCATCAGCCCCGGGAAGAACGCGCCCGCATAGAGCTGCACCACCGACACGCCCGCGGTGGCGCCATAGACGATCAGCAGCACCGATGGCGGGATCAGGATGCCCAGGCAGCCGCCCGCCGTGACCGCACCTGCCGACAGCGACGTGTTATAGCCCGCGCGCAGCATCGCGGGGAAGGCCAGCAGCCCCATCAACGTGACCACGGCGCCGACGATGCCGGTAGCGGTGGCGAAGATCGCGCAGGTCACCAGCGTGGCGACCGCGAGCGAGCCGGGGATCCACGCCAGCGCCAGGTGCAGGCTGCGGAACAGCTTTTCGATCAGGTTCGAGCGCTCGACCAGGTAGCCCATGAACACGAACAGCGGGATCGAGATCAGCACGTCGTTGGTCATCACCGCGTAGGCGCGCTGCACCATCAGGTCCAGTGTCTGCTGCACCGCGATCTCGGGGTTGGCATGACGGTAGGCCAGCCAGGAGAACAGCACGCCCATGCCCATCAGCGTGAATGCGGTCGGGAAGCCGAGCATGATCGCCACCACGATCAGCGCCAGCATCAGCAGGCCAAGATGCCCGTTGGTCCATTCCGAAGGCGCCGGCATGAACCAGATCACCGCGCCGACGATCAGCGCCATCAGCGAGACGCCGAACCACAGTTCCTTCCTCATCGCCCGGCTCCGTGCTGGTCGTCAGGAGGGGAAGGGGCAGGGGGAGGCGCCTCCACCATCTCGGCGGTCGGCGTGCCATGCACCATCTCCTTGAGCTTGTCGACATCGACTTCCTCGACGTCGCCCTCGCGCAGCGGCCAGTGCCCGCTCTTCAGGCACAGGATGCAGCGGATGGTCTCGGCCACGCCCTGCAGCAGCAACAGCGCGCCGGCCACGGGAATGACCGCCTTGAACGGGTAGATGGGCGGGCCTTCGGCGGCGATGGACGAGTGTTCGTTCTGCGCCAGCGAGACCTCGAAGAAATCGATGCCGGCCCAGGCCAGCGCGATCACGCCGGGGAAGAAGAAGACCAGGTAGAGCACCAGGTCGATGCTCGCCTGCATCCGCGACGACAGGAAGCCGTACAGGATGTCGCCGCGCACATGGCCGCGCTTGGCCAGCGTGTAGGCGCCGGCCAGCATGAACATCGTGCCGTACAGCATATTGCTGGCATCGAACACCCAGGCGTGCGGCGCGCCCAGGGCGTAGCGCGAGAACACCTCGTAGCTGATCATCAGCGTGAGCGCGATGATCAGCCACGCGCCGGCCTGGCCGACGAAGGTGCTGATTCGGTCGATGCCAAGCAGCAGGCGTTGCACGATATGGCCCCCGGCGTGGCGCGGCTCAGGTGCGTTTGGAGAAGTAGTGACTCGATGCCAGCCGATAGTCGACGTTGGTGTCGTTCTGCCAGCGCGTGGCGCGCTGCGCGAAGGCCTTCATCGAATCGTTGACCTTCTTGAACATCGGGTTCTCTTTTTCCTTGCGCGCCACTATCTCGTCCCACACCTTCAACTGCGCCTGCAGCACGGAGTTCGGGGTCGCATAGAACTTCACGCCCTGCTGCTGCAGCGCCTGGTAGTCCTTGGAATAGCGGTCGATCGCCTTGATCGACATATCGGCCGAGGCCGCCTCCACGGCGTTGGCAATCAGCGCCTTGAGCTTGGCCGGCAGCGCGTCATAGCGTTTCCGGTTGAACAGGATCTCGAACTGCTCCGAGGGCTGGTGGAAGCTGCGCAGCATGCAGACCTTGGACACGTCCTGGAAGCCCAGCGCACGGTCCGAGCTGGCATTGTTGAACTCCGCCGCATCCAGCAGGCCGCGGTCCATCGCCGGCACGATCTCCGCGCCCGGCAGCGCATTCACCGCGGCGCCGAGGCCGGTAAAGATATCGATCGACAGCCCCACCGTGCGGAACTTCAGGCCCTTGAAGTCCTCCGGCTTGGTGATGGGCTTCTTGAACCAGCCCAGCGGCTGCGTCGGCATCGGACCGTACAGGAACGACACCACGTCCAGGTTCAGGCTGCGGTAGATCTCCTGCTGCAACTCCTTGCCGCCGCCATACTTGTGCCAGGCCAGCAGCATATTCGGGTCCATGCCCCACGCCGGGCCGGAGCCCCACAGCGCCAGCGCCGAGTTCTTGCCATACCAGTACGCGATCACGCCGTGGCCGCCGTCCAGCGTGCCCTTGCTGACCGCATCGATCAGGTCGAAGGCCTTGACCACCGCGCCGGCGGGCAGCAGTTCGATCTTCAGGTCGCCGCCCGACATGGCGTTCACCTTGGCGACGAAGTCGCCGGCGAACTCGTGGAAGATGTCCTTGGTGGGCCAGGTGCTCTGCCAGCGCATGGTGACCGGGCCCTGCGCCTTTACGATCGCCGGGAATCCCATTGCCGCTGCGCCTGCCGCCGCCCCCGCGGCGCCGCCAAGGAAGCCGCGCCGTGAAACGCCAGATTTCCTCGTCCTGGATGCCATGTCTGTCTCCGTTTGCTGAGTGTGTGACAACCCGCGAGGGCTGGCCTGGCGGCCGTTAGCAGGCTCGCCGTTTGACGCGAACACCGGAAGAGTCGGGAAAGCGGAAAGCGCGGGACCGGATGTGGCGGCGCGGCCGAACACTACGAGCACTGGGCCGCGCGGCCGCTCGGGTGGTCCCTGATTCCCTTCATGGTAGGAAAGGCACAGGGAACCACAATCTAGGGAATACCCGCGCGGTGTGGGGTCGCGCACTTGGCGCCGTCAGGCGCGTGCGATGCCTACCGTGAATTCACCTTCCAGCATGTCCGGCGCATCCGCCAGCCGGCGCACGCGCAGCAGGTTGGGGCGGGTCCCGGCGATGGCGTCCTGCGCGGTGGCGCGCGTCGGCACGCCGTGCGCGCGGTAGGCCGGATGGCTGCCCAGCACCTCACGGTTCAGGGCGTCGCTGAAGTAGAGCTGGCTGGTCAGGGCTTCCGACTGTCCGAGCAGGATCTTGAAGTGAATATGGATCGCGCGCGGCGCGTACCAGCCGGGATAGATCGAGGTGAAGGCGGCCACGCCGTCGGCGCCGGTGGGTTGCACCCCGCGCAGGAAGCGCTCGCTGCGAGCGCCCGTTTCTCTGCCCGTGCCGCTGTATCGCCCCTGCGCATCGCAATGCCAGATGCTGACCAGCGCACCTGGCACCGGCGCGCAGCCGCGGTCGGTGTCGACCACGCGCAGGCGCAGCCGTAACGGCTGGCCGGGCAAGCCATCGCGGATGTCCGCGCGCAGCAGCGCATCGTCCAGGTAGAAGGGGCCTGCCGTGGCGGCGGGAGTCAGCAGGCAGGCCGCGGGCGCGGCGAGAGCAGCGCCCGATGCGACGCCGGTGGAGGCCAGCAAGCCGCCCAACTCAAGCAGGAAGCGGCGGCGGGCGGCGTCGGCGTGTGCTGTACCGACAGCGCCAGCTGCAGGGCGCACGTTCATCGTGAGCTCCGTTGCGTTTGGGTGCGCCTTGCGGCGCGCAATGCTGCCCTTCAGCCGGCGTGTCTGTTTGGACGCGGGACGCTCAGATCAGCGCCCCATCGCTTTCAGCATCGAATAGCCGTGGCTGGTGATGCGCGGTTCCTGCTGGCAGCCGTGCAGGACTTCAAGTTGTACGAGTTGCTTTTCGACCAGCGCCTTGAGGTCGATGGGATCGATCTGGCGGGAATCGCTGGAATCGAGGGAATCCGGGCCATCGCTCAACAATAGCAGCGTGGCAAGTTCATGCGGGCTCAGCACGTTCGTCTCCTTGGCTAGAGGGGGGCGTTTGCTGGGGGAGGGTTGCGCGGCGCCGCAATCCTGCGGTGCCAGCGCGCGACGCCGGCCGGGGCAACTATGCGGCACATGCCGCGCATGCCGTTGCGCACTGCGGCAGAACCCCGCGGCGCGGCACGCTGTGCCCGGCGACTAGGTTGTTTGACGGCACCGGCGGCGCGCGGTTCCTTGCGGCGGCGGCCGTTACATCTGGCGGTTTCACCGTGGCCGCTGCCATGCATTATTGCCCAGCCAAGATGACAACCTGATGGCCACGCCCACGGGGGGCATGCCGAGACCGTGCGCGCTGAGCGGTCACAGGCCGATGGCGATGCCGTCGCCGCTTGCTCGCCCATGCCTCATATATACTGTCAGTGTGCATACAAATTGGTGAGAGCGATGTCTGCGAGAGCAAAGCGCAACGCAATGAGCGGAAGTGGTGGTGCGGCGGAGGCCGTGGCGGCAGAAGCGGATCCCGCAAAAGAATTGCTGTGGGCACGTCCCGGGTTTCTGGTGCGGCGCCTGCATCAGATCCACGTCGCGATGTTCTTCGAGGAGTGCAAGTCGCCGAATATCACACCGGTGCAATATGCCATCCTGACCGTGCTGTCGGTGCTGCCGGGGCTGGACCAGACCTCGCTCGGGCAGGAGGTCGGCCTGGACCGGACCACGACCGCCGACGTCGTGCGCCGGCTCGAGGAGCGCGGGCTGGTAGAGCGCCGCGACAATCCCGCCGACCGGCGTACGCGCCACGTCCACCTGACGCGGGAAGGAAAGAGCGTGGTCACCGCGCTGCGTGCCGACATGGCGCGTGCGCAGGAGCGCATGCTGGCGCCCCTGAAGCCCGCTCAGCGCGAAGTGTTCATGGACCTGCTGGCGACGCTGGTGGAAGCTAACAACCAGTACAGCCGGACCGTGCTGCGAAGCCTGTAAGGGCGACGGCGGGCGCAAGGCCCGCCGTGCGCAAGCGCACTAGACCGGATAGACCAGGTCGTTGGCGATGATGGTGGTGTCGTAGACGACCTGCCGCTCGCGCAGCAGCAGCCTGCCACCCTGGCGGCGGAACCGGTCGTAGTATGTGCCGGCCAGGTGGATCGTGGTGGCGCCTTCCACCAGCGTCTGCAGCAGCATGTAGTTGGCCTGTGCCACGATATCGCCGTCCGCGGTTTCGTCGCTGATGCGCGTGTTGGTCACCAGGTGCAGGTTGTAGCGCGGCGCGAACATCTGCGTGTTCGCAATCGCCGCGGCGCGGTCGCGCATCATGCCGATGCCTTCGGCGTAGACCAGTCCCACCGGGAGGTTGCGCTCGGCATTCTCGCGCGCGGTGATACGGTAGAGCGCGTCGTCGGTGAAGAAGCAGGGCCATTGCTCGACCAGCCCCGCATCGAGCACCGCGCAGTAGTCGGCGTGGAAGGCTTCGATCTCCAGGCGCAGTTCGATGGCGCGCGCGGCGCCGAGGGCGCTCTCGCGATAGAGGGAGTAGTTCATCGGTTTCATATTCAGGGAATCCCGTTGGCCGCCGTTCAGAACCCCATCACGCCGCGGTAATACTGGTACATCGCGCGGATGGCGGATTCGGAGATCAGGGAGTTGGAGGTGCCCACCTGCGCGGGATCGAGCTTGAGCACATTGAGGTCGCTGCTCGAACGTCGCACCCCCTCCTGCACGAACTTCATCGCCTCGTTGTCCTCCAGCCCCAGGAAGCCGGCAGGGCCCATCAGGTTGCCCTGGCGCAGGCGGTGCTGCGTCATTTCGTCGGTATCGTCCTCGTAGCCGAACAGGGTCCACAGCATCAGCATGCTGTCCGGGCCGTTGGGCACGATCTGGCGCACGCCGAGGGTGTTCATCTCGCGCTGCACGATCAGGTTCGGCCAGATGGTCTGCATCGTGACCGACCAGGGCGAATCGAACTCCCGCACATACTCCAGGAAGCGCTCGTCCTCCAGCCGCATGCCTTCGTGGTAGGAGCGCATCTCTTTCTTGTTCTCGTCGCTGACGGCAGCGTACTTGTCTTCCTTCTTGGCCGAGGCCATGGTGCCGTGGCGCCCGTGCACGGGATCGGCGATCATGGCCGACTCGTTGCCCGCCACCAGCAGTCCGAAGACCACCAGGAAGGAGTGCAGCAGCGTAGCGTGGTACGGGTCCTTCAGGTTCTCGTGGTACATCTTCCAGTTGCACGGGAGTTCGTTCTTGTAGTACCCGAGCACCTTGAGCGGCTTGCCGTTGAAGACGATGTCGAAGTCCTTGAGGATCTCCGGCGTCATATAGTCTTCCAGGCTTTCCATGTCCGCCGCGTACGAGGCGAAGACCACGCCGTTGCGGGTGGCCACGTTCAGCTTTACCAGCCCGTGGTCCTCGTTGCGGAAATCCCTGGGCATGCCTCCCGCGCGGTTGACGCCGCGCTTGAACGGAACGCCCTGCAGGTTGCCCTTCAGGTCATAGGACCATTGGTGATACGGGCAGACGAATTCTTTCGCATTGCCTTGGCTGTGGCGGCAGAATTCGGCGCCGCGGTGCGCGCAGCGGTTCTCGAAGACATTGACCGAGCCATCTTCGGCGCGCGCCACCACCACCGGCGTTGCGCCGACAAAGGAGCGCTTGTAGTCGCCGGCGTTGGGGATCTCCGCCTCGAGCGCGACATAGTTCCACGAGCGCCCGCGGAAGATCTTCTCCAGCTCCAGGTCATGCACGTCCTTGCTGGTGTAGACCCAGTCCGGGATGTAGTGCAGCGCGTCTTCGGGCCAGCGGCACTCGGCCAGGCCGGCGTCTTTCCTGCCCAGCGTGTGCTGGATCACCGCTTGTGTCTGGTACATGTGGGGTTCCTTTCAGAGTGGGGTGGGGCTGGCCGCCTGCGCCTGGATATCGCGCACGAGCAGCCGCAGTGGCAGCGCGTCGTCGCACAGGCGAGGCAGCAGGCCTTCGACGGTTTGACCGAACAGCGCGCGCAACTGGCGCAGGTCGCCGCCGGCGTTGATGGCAATGGCGTGGCACAGCCGGCCTTCCCGGGTGCCAAGCAGCATGAACCTGGGCGAGGGCGCATCGCTGTCGGAGACGCCGCGCCAGGCATAGCGGATGGCGGGATCTGCCGCGCCGAGCATCTGCACGTTGCAGCCGAACTGGTCGGTCCAGAACCATGGCAGGGCGGCAGGTTCAGCCTGCACTCCCAGCATGGCCGCGGCAGCGATGCGGGCCTGTTCGTTGGCGCTTTGCCACGATTCGAGCCGTACATGGCCGCCGAACTGCGGCTGGTACTGGCTGCAGCAGTCGCCTGCGGCATAGATGCCGGCTGTGCTGGTGCGACCATGTTCGTCGACCTGGATGCCGCCGTTGACGGGGTGCAGCGCCAGGCCGGCGGCAGCACCGAGCGCCACCTCGGGCGTCAGGCCGATCGCAACCACCACCAGCGGCGCGTGCAATGCCGTACCGTCCGCAAGCCGCAGCTGCACGCCGTCGGCCTGCGGCACGAAGGCCGCGATGCCGCAATCGAGCCGCAGCTCGACACCTTGCGCACGCACGCGTTGCGCGAGCCAGGTGCCGAGTTCAGGGGGCAGGGCGCGGCCGAGCAGCCGGTCGGCGCTTTCGATCAGCGTGACCCTGAGGCCCAGGCCCGCGGCAGTGGATGCAGTCTCCAGGCCGAGGAAGCCGCCGCCGATTACTACCACCTCGCCGGCCCGCTGCATGGCGTCGCGCAGGCGCGTGGCATCGTCGAGGGTGCGCAGGTAGTGCACATGCGGCGTGCCCGGCGGCAGCGGCGGCAGCACGCGTGCATTGCCGCCGGTTGCGAGCAGGCAGGCGGCGTAGTGGATGGCCTCGCCGTCGGCGCAGCGCGCTACGTTGTGCGCCGGGTCCAGCGCGGTGACCGTGGTGCCAAGCCGCAACTCGATATCCTGCCCGGCATAGAAGCCGGCCGGATGCACGCCGATCTGGCCGTCCTGCCCGCCATTGGCGAGCACGGACTTGGACAGCGGCGGTCGCTCGTATGGCGCATGGCGTTCGCCGCCGGCTATGACGATGCGGCCGCCGTGGCCCAGCTTGCGCAGTTCGGCGGCGGCCATCGCGCCGGCCTGGCCGGCGCCGATAATCAGGATGGACGCGTCCTGTGACATGCTCGGCTCCTTCAAAGCTCGACCCAGACCCGGCTGTCTTCGAACTTGACCGGGTAGGTGCGGACGTCGCTGCTGGCCGGCGCGCACATGGCCTTGCCGGAGCGGATGTCGAAGCGCGCCTGGTGCAACGGGCATTCGATGCAGCCGTCTTCCAGGTAGCCGTCGGACAGCAGCGCGTACTGGTGCGTGCAGACGTTGTCGGTGACGAAGTACTCGTCGTCGCTGCGATAGACGGCGAGTTGGCGGTCGCCGAGGGTCAGTGGCATCACCTCGTCGTTCTGCAACTGTTGCGCCGCATCGATTTCAATCCATGCCATGGCAATCTCCGTGAATTGGATTTGTCAGTATGCTGAGCATATAAGATCAGTGTACTGATGTTTTCGGGACGAAGTATTCTGGTTAACCCTGTCCGGGACTCGCGGCACCGGGCTGTGCCCGCGCAACGGCCGGCACCGCCGGCTGCGGCGTGGCACGGCCCTGCCAGCGTGCCAGGATCTCGCCCATGATGCCGCGGCGGAACGTCAGCACGCAAACCACGAAGATCAGCCCGGTCACCATGCTGACCGACTCGCCCAGCGTTTCGAACCACCCGATGCCGGTCATGGCCGCAAGTGCGTTACCCGCATCGCCCAGTTTGTTTTCCAGCGCCACGATGACCAGCGCGCCGACTAGCGGACCCGACAGCGTGCCCATGCCGCCGACCAGCGTCATCAGGATGACCGTGCCTGACATCATCCAGTGCACGTCGGTGAGCGTGGCAAAGCCCAGCACCAGGGTTTTGAGCGCGCCCGCCAGTCCCGCCAGCGCGGACGACAGCACGAACGCCAGCAGCTTGAAGCGGTCGGCGTCATAGCCCAGCGAGATTGCACGCGGCTCGTTCTCCTTGATCGCGCGCAGGATCTGCCCGAAGGGCGAGTTGACGATGCGCATGATCCCGAGGAAGGCCGCCGCGGTGATCAGCAGCACGATGTAGTACATGGTGTGGTCCGACGCCAGCGGCAGGACGCCGAACAGGTCGCCCCGCGGCACCGCCTGCAGGCCGTCTTCACCTCCGGTCGCGGGCGTCTGCAGGCAGAAGAAGTAGAACATCTGCGCCAGCGCCAGCGTGATCATGGCGAAGTAGATGCCCTGGCGGCGAATCGCCAGTGCGCCGAAGACCAGGCCGAGCAGGGCACCGAACGCCGTGCCGGCCAGCACGCCCAGTTCCGGCGACAGTTGCAGGAACTTCATCGCATAGCCGCACGCGTACGCAGCACCGCCGAAGAAGGCCGCATGGCCGAAGGAGACCAGCCCGGTATAGCCCAGCAGCAGGTTGAAGGCGCAGGCAAAGAGCGCGAAGCACAGCAGCTTCATTGCCAGCACCGGGTAGAGGCCTAACCAGGGCGCGAGCAGCAAGGCCGCCAAGAGCAGTCCGTAGGCGCAGGTCGCGCGCTTTCCGCTTGCCATATTTCCGCTTGCCATCATTTTTCCTTTCCAAACAGCCCGGCGGGACGTACCAGCAGCACGCACACCATGGCGACGAAGACTACCGTTGCGGAGGCTTCGGGGTAGTAGACCTTGGTGATGCCCTCGAAGACACCCAGCCCAAGTCCGGTGAAGATCGAACCCAGGATCGATCCCATGCCGCCGATCACCACCACGGCGAAGACCGTGATGATGAGGTTCTGGCCCATCAGCGGCGAGACCTGCATCACCGGCGCGGCCAGCACGCCGGCCAGTGCCGCCAGGCCCACGCCGAAGGCGTAGGTCAGCGTCACCAGCAACGGCACGTTGACGCCGAAGGCCTCGACCATGCGCGGATTTTCCGTGCCGGCACGCAGGTACGCGCCCAGCCGGGTCTTCTCGATCATGAACCAGGTGGCAAAGCACACCGCCAGCGACGCCAGCACGACCCAGGCGCGATAGTTGGGCAGCACCATGAAGCCCAGGTGGCTGACGCCGGACAAGGCTTCCGGCGTCGGGTAGGGCAGGCCGGAGACGCCATAGACCGAGCGCAGCGCGCCTTCGATCAGCAGGCAGATGCCCAGCGTCAGCAGCAGCCCGTACAGGTGGTCGAAGCGGTAGAGATGGCGCAGCATGGTCCGCTCGAGCACCACGCCAAGCGCGCCGGCGATCACGGGTGCCAGCACCAGCATCAGCCAGTAGCTCAGCCCAAGATAGTTCAGGCCCATCCAGGCCAGCACCGCGCCAAGCATGAACAGAGCTCCGTGCGCAAAGTTGATCACGTTGAGCAGGCCGAAGATCACCGCCAGCCCCAGGCTCAGGATCGCGTAGAACGAGCCGTTGACCAGCCCCAGCAGCAACTGGCTCAGCAGCGCGGGCAGGGGCACTCCAAACAATTCCATGAAAAATCTCCTTAAACGCCCAGCAACGCGCTGAGCGTGGGCATCTTGCGTTCGAGATCGGCGGCGGCGAACGCCTCGACGATGCGGCCGTGCTCCATCACGAAGAAGCGGTCCGCCAGCGGCGCGGCAAAGCGGAAGTTCTGCTCCACCATGACGATGGTGTAGCCGCGGTTGCGCAGCATGGCGATCATCTTCGCCAGCTTTTGCACGATCACAGGCGCCAGGCCTTCCGAGATTTCGTCGAGCAGCAGCACACTGGCGCCGGTGCGCAGGATGCGGGCCACCGCCAGCATCTGCTGCTCCCCGCCCGACATGCGCGTGCCCTGGCTCTTGCGCCGCTCATGCAGGTTGGGGAACATCTCGTAGATCTCGCCAAGGGTCATCGGCTCGCGCAGTCCGACTGCGCCCGGGGTGCAGGCAAACTGCGGCGGCAGCAGCAGGTTCTCCTCGCAGGACAGGCTGGCGAAGATGGCGCGTTCTTCCGGGCAGTAGCCCAGCCCCAGCGGCGCGATGCGGTGCGTCTTCATGCCGATGGTTTCCTGGCCGTGAACGCGCACCGAACCCTTGCGCGCGCCGACCAGGCCCATGATGGCGCGCAGCGTGGTGGTGCGCCCGGCGCCATTGCGGCCGAGCAGTGTTACCACCTCGCCCGGGTTGACGGTCAGGTCCACGCCGTGAAGGATGTGCGATTCGCCGTACCAGGCGTGCAGGTCGCGCAGTTCGAGGGCAGGGGAGGCAATCATGTTCATGATGCCTCCGCGCTCGGCGCCGCTGTGGCTGCGCGGCGATCTTCAGGTTCGTCGGTGGTTCCCATATAGGCTTCTCTTACCTGCGGATTGCGCGAGATCTCGTCATATGTCCCTTCGGCCAGCACCGCGCCGCGCTGCAGCACCGTGATGCGGTCGACGATGGACGACACCACGCTCATGTTGTGTTCCACCATCAGCACGGTCCGCCCGGCCGAGACGCGCTTGATCAGGGCAGTGACGGTCTCCACGTCTTCATGACCCATGCCTTGCGTGGGTTCGTCCAGCAGCATCAGCTCGGGATCGGTCGCCAGCGTCGTGGCAAGCTCGAGCGCGCGCTTGCGCCCGTAGGCCAGTTCCGCCGTGCCCAGGTGCGCGAAGCCGGCCAGGCCGACCGCATCCAGCAGTTCCATCGCGCGCGCGTCCAGCCGCGACAGGGAGCGCTTGCCGCGCCAGAAATGCCAGGCGGTGCCGAGCCTGCGCTGCAGCGCGATGCGCACATTCTCCAGCACTGTGAGCTGCGGGAACACCGCGGAGATCTGGAACGAGCGGATCACCCCCATGCGGGCGATCTGCGCCGGCCGCAGCGCGGTGATATCGGTGCCGTTGAAGTGAATGGAGCCGGACGAAGGCGCATGGAACTTGGTCAGCAGGTTGAAGCAGGTGGTCTTGCCGGCCCCGTTGGGGCCGATCAGCGCATGGATCGAGCCGCGCCGCACGGACAGGCTGACATCGCTCACGGCGGTAAAGCCCTTGAACGCCTTGGTCAGCCCGTGCGTTTGCAGGATTACATCGGTGTCAGGCATGGTGCGCTCACTTCTTCACAAGGGGGCATTCGCTCGCCGACAGCGGACGGAAGGCCTCATCGCCCGGGATCGTGCCGATGTACTTGACCAGGTCCCACGGTCCCTTCGACTCGGCGGGGGTCTTGGCCTGGGCCAGGTACATGTCGTGCACCATGCGGCCGTCGGCGCGTACCTTGCCGTTGCGCACGAACGCATCGGACACCGGCAGCGCGCGCATCTTCTCCGCCACGGCCGGGCCCTCTACGGTCTTGGCGGCTTCCACCGCCTTCAGGTAATGCAGCACGCCGGAATAGACGCCGATCTGGCCATGCGTGGGATAGGCCTTGTGGCGCTTGTAGTAGCGCTCGACGAAGTCCTTCGACTTGCCATCCAGGTCGAGCTTGAACGGGTCGACATAGGTCAGGCCTTGCGCGGCGTTCAGGCCCAGGCTCTTGAGATCGGTAATAAAGGTGGAAGGCGTGATCACGGTCTGACCGGCCTTGATCAGGCCGAATTCGCCGGCCGCCTTGACGCCATTGATCATGTCGTTGCCGGCGTTGGCGAGCACCACCACCTTGGCCTTGGAGGCTGACGCAGCGACCACCGGGCTGCTGAAGTCGCTGGCATTGAGCGGATGGCGGGTGCTGCCGACGTTCTTGCCGCCGCCGGCGTCCACCGCCTTGCGGAAGTCGGCTTCCAGCGACTGGCCGAAGGCGTAGTCGACGGTGATGTAGTACCAGCTGTTGCGGCCCTGTTCGATCAGGCGCCGTACCAGCGGATATGACACTGAGTAGGTGTCCCACGCCCAATGGAATCCGGTCGGCGAGCAGTTCTGGTTGGTCAGCGCCATGGCGCCGCCGGTCGAGACGATGTCGATCTTCTGCTTCTGCCGCGCGACTTCCTGCACCGCCAGCGCGGTCGACGAGTTGGGGAAGTCAATCACCATGTCGACGCCGTCGGTATCGAACCAGCGGCGCGCCAGTGAGGAGGCGATATCCGCCTTGTTCTGGTGATCGGCGGAAAGCACCGTCACCGGCTTGCCGAGGGCCTTGCCGCCGAACTCTTCCACCGCCATCTGTGCGGCAAGCACCGAGCCCTTGCCGGAGAGGTCGGCATAGGAGCCGGACATATCGGTGATGACGCCGATCTTCACGCCATTGGCGTCGGCCAGCGCGGGCGTGGCGGCGGCCAGGCCCAGCAGGGCGGAGGACGCGGCGAGGGTGCGGAGAATGCGAGAGGGGGACATGGGGACTCCAGGTTGTCTGCGCGAACGAATGGAAGGTTTGCGATGGCTGCGTGCGGCGGACTGCGGCGCCATCGCCGCGCCGCGGTCTTGCAGAGAAAACATCAGTATGCTGAATACATGGGCGGGAAAAAGGGCGGATCTCTCCGCCCTTCAGCTTCGCCGTCTATGCCGTTCAGGTAGCCAGGTCGCGGCCGCGCGTCTCCGGCACGAACAGCATGCCGATCACGAAGGCGAGGCCGGCGATGATCACCGGGTACCACAGGCCGAAGTAGACGTCGCCGCTGGACACGTTCATGGCCGTGACCACGAAGGACAGCATGCCGCCGACCCAGCCCGCCCCGAGGTGAAAGGGCAGTGACAGCGAGGTGTAGCGCACCCTGGCCGGGAACAGTTCCACCATGAACGCCGCCATCGGTCCGTACACCATGGCCAGGAACAGGATCGGCACCAGCAGCAGCAAGAACACCATCGGCGTGTTGATCTTCGCGGGGTCGGCGCGCTCCGGCCAGCCGGCCGCGACCAGGGCGCCCTTGATGGCGTCGCGGTCAAAGCCCTGCAGCGTGCGGTCCCCAATGCGCACTTCCGCCTGCGCCGGATTGCTGGCCGGCACGAAGGTGTAGCCCACGCCCAGGTCGGTCAGATAGCCGCGGATCTTGTCGCAGGCCGATACCGGCTCGCCGAACAGGCGCGCCTTGCAGTCGCCGGCGGTCACCTGCACCGCGCCTTGCGACTGGAACTGCTCGAGCGCCGGATTGGCATAGTGCGTGAGGCCCTTGAACACCGGCTGGATGCACACCGCTGCCAGCAGGCAGGCGGCCATCATGATGTACTTGCGGCCGATGCGGTCGGACAGCCAGCCGAACAAAAGGTAGCAGGGCGTGGCCACCACCAGCGCGAGCGCGATCAGCATGTGGACGGTTTCGAGCGGCACATGCAGCGTCTTGTTGAGAAAGAACATCGTGTAGAAGTGGCCGGTGCCGAAGATTGCGCCCAGGCCGGCCGCCACCACGAACAGCAGCAGCACCGACTTGAGGTTCTTCCAGTTGGTGAAGCTCTCGCGGATCGGCGCCTTCGAGGTGGTGTTGGCGGCCTTCATCCGGGCAAAGACCGGCGACTCGTGCAGTTTGCCGCGGATGTAGACCGAGATCACCAGCATCACCAGCGACACGATGAAAGGAATGCGCCAGCCCCAGTCACGGAATTCAGCCTCGGTCAGGAAGGTCTTGAGCAGGTAAACCACGAACAGCGAGGAGAGCAGGCCCAGCGTGGCCGTGGTCTGCAGCGAGCTGGTGTACAGGCCCCGCTTGTGCATGGGAGAGTGCTCGGCCACATAGGTGACCGCGCCACCGACCTCGCCGCCCAGCGCCAGGCCCTGCAGCAGACGCAGCACCACCAGCAGCACCGTGGCCGTGATGCCGATCTGCTCGTACGTTGGGAGCACGCCGACGCCGACGGTGGCAACGCCCATCAGCAGGATGGTGACCAGGAAGGTGTACTTGCGACCGATCAGGTCGCCCAGGCGGCCGAACAGCAGCGCGCCCACCGGGCGGATCAGGAAGCCGGCGCCGAAGGTGGCCAGGCTGGCCAGGAAAGCGGCGGTTTCATTGCCCTTGGGGAAGAACAGTGCTCCGAAGTACACTGCCAGGGCGGCGTAAATGTAGAAGTCGTACCACTCCATCAGCGCGCCGAAGGAAGAGGCAAGGATGACCTTGCGCTCCTCGGCAGTCATGCCGGAAGCGGGGGCGCGCGTCTCGGCGCGAGTCAGACTGATCGTCATGGCGGGGGTCCTTTGGTGAAGCTGTTTGTCTCTATATGTATGTCTGCTCTTCCCGGCGGTGCCGGCGCCGCTCGCCAGGGCCTGTCGATCCCTCGCGGAGTGCAGCGCTGCATCCTTCCGGTGCATCAGTCAGTATGCTGATGAGATAAGCAGTGTGCTGAGCAAAATGCGGGCCAGTTCTGGAGCGACGGGAAACCCCGAAACACCCCTATTTAAATGGCCTTTTAATATCGTCAGCATACTGAGCATCTACGGTCAGTGTACTGAGGGTGTATGGCCATCGTTATAGGTGTTAACCCTCCGCGCGGCGTCATGGACTTTTCGAAATTCGCTGACTAGAATCCGGAACTAATCAGTGTACTGAGCAATTGCAGCGGCGCAACGCCGGACCTGCTCGCAGCGAGCGATTTCCCCCATCAGGAGCCCCCACCAGCATGACCAAAGTGAAGAAGATCGCACTGGAAGAGCATTTCATGACCCCGGGTTTCCAGGCCTATTCCAAGGCATTTACCCAGCATATCGATCCGGCGGTGTTTGCCGAACTGGGCCGCCGCCTGGCGGACTTCGACGAGGATCGCCTCGCGGAGATGGACCGTTCCGGCATCGACATCACGGTGCTGTCGCAAACCGGCCCGGGCGTGCAAGGCGAGCCCGACGCGCGCCTCGCCGTGGCGCGCTCGCGCGAGAGCAACGACTTCCTGGCAACACAGATCGCGCGCCACCCCACGCGTTTCGCCGGCTTCGCCGCGCTGCCGATGCATGACCCGCAACAGGCGGCGCGCGAACTGGAGCGCGCCGTGCACGAGCTTGGCTTCAAGGGCTCGCTGGTGAACGGCCATACCCATGGTCGCTACTACGACGATCCTGCCTACGACGCGTTCTGGGAATGCATGCAGGCGCTGGACGTGCCCCTTTACCTGCATCCGACCGATGCCTGCGTGCAGCCACAGGTGCTGGCCGGCCACCCGGAGCTGACCGGCGCGGCGTGGGGCTGGGGCGTGGAGACCGCCTCGCATGCGTTGCGGCTGCTGTTCGGCGGCGTGTTCGACCGCTTCCCGCGGCTGAAGATCATCCTCGGCCATATGGGCGAGGGCCTGCCGTTCCAGCGCTGGCGCTTTGACAGCCGCTTCGCGGTCTATTCGCACGGCCTCCGGCTGGCGCGCGCGCCTTCCGAATATATCGGCAGCAATATCGTCATCACCACCTCGGGCGTGTGCTCGCACGGCGCGCTTGCCGGCGCCATTGCCGAGCTCGGCCCGGAGGCCGTGATGTTCTCGGTCGACTATCCCTACGAATCCACTGAAGTCGCGGCGAAGTTCATCGAAGACGCGCCGCTGGACGACACCACGCGGGCGCTGGTCTGCCACGGCAACGCGCAACGCCTGCTCAAGCTGTAACCGAACAAACAAGGACCCTCATGCAAAAGATCTTTCGCATCGGCCAGATCGTCCCTAGCTCGAACACGACGATGGAAACCGAGATCCCCGCCATGCTGCTGGCGCGCCAGCAGATCCGTCCGGAGCGCTTCACCTTCCACTCCAGCCGCATGCGGATGAAGAAGGTGGTCAAGGAGGAGCTGGCCGCCATGGATGGAGAGTCTGACCGTTGTGCCGTGGAGCTCAGCGATGCCCGCGTCGATGTGCTCGGCTACGCCTGCCTGGTTGCGATCATGGCCATGGGCCATGGCTATCACCGCAAATCGGAACAGCGGCTGAAGGCCCACACCATCGAGAACGGCGGCGACGCACCGGTCATCACCAGCGCCGGTGCGCTGGTGGATGCGTTGCGCGTCATCTGCGCCCGCCGTATCGCCGTGGTGGCGCCTTACATGAAGCCGCTGACCGAGCTGGTGGTGGACTACATCCGCAACGAAGGCTATGAGGTGGTGGACTACCGCGCGCTGGAAATCCCCGACAACCTGGAAGTGGGCCGCCACGATCCGTCGCGGCTGCCGGGCATCGTGTCGCAGATGAACCTGGCGGAGGTCGATGCCATCGTGCTCTCGGCCTGCGTGCAGATGCCGTCGCTGCCGGCGGTGGCGAAGGTGGAGGCGATGACGGGCAAGCCGGTCATCACCGCGGCCATTGCCACGACCTACGCCATGCTCAAGGCGCTGGACCTGGAACCAGTGGTGCCCGGGGCCGGTGCGCTGCTGTCGGGCGCCTACTGAGGAACTGCCATGTCTACCTACCTTTACGGGGGCAACGTCCACGCCAATGGCATCCGCCAGCACTACCTGCGCTATGGCGGCAACGACGGCGAACTTGCTGCGCGTGACCCCGTCATCATCGTGCCGGGCATCACCAGCCCGGCGATCACCTGGGGTTTCGTCGGCGAGCGCTTCGGTGCCCGCTTCGATACCTATGTGCTGGACGTGCGCGGGCGCGGCCTGTCGTCGGCAGAGGCCGACCTGGACTACGGCCTCGACGCCCAGGCCCGCGACGTGGTGGCCTTTGCCGAGGCGCTGGGCCTGCGCCGCTACAGCGTGGTCGGCCATTCGATGGGCGCACGCATCGGCGTGCGCGCCGCGGCGGGCCGGCCCGCCGGGCTGGCCCGCCTGGTGATGGTCGATCCCCCGGTGTCCGGGCCCGGGCGCCGCGCGTATCCCGCGCAACTGCCGTGGTATGTGGATTCCATCCGCCTGTCGCGCCAGGGCACCGACATGGAAGGCATGCGCGGCTTCTGCCCGACCTGGACCGACCAGCAGCTGCGCCTGCGTGCCGAATGGCTGCATACCTGCAATGAAGACGCCGTGGTGCGCAGCTTTGAAGACTTCCATCGCGATGACATCCATGCCGACATGCCCAGGATCACGGTGCCGACGCTGCTGGTGACCGCCGGGCGCGGCGACGTGGTGCGCGCTGAAGACGTAGCCGAGATCCGCACGCTGCTGCCGGGCGTGCTGGTCAGCCACCTCGCCGGCGCCGGCCACATGATCCCGTGGGATGACGAAGCGGGCTTTTACGCTGCGCTGGGGGATTTCCTCGGCGCGCCGCTGACCCGATGACCTGCAAGGAGCCGACATGCCGGTAAGTGACTACCAGATGATCGAGGCCTGGCGCCAGGTGCTGAAGCTGTCCCGGCTGGAGCCGGGACAGACTGTCACCATCCTGACCAGCGCCGCCACCCACCCGCAGACACTCTCCACCGCGCTGATCGCCTCGCAGGCGATGGGCGCCATCGTCAACCGGCTCGACCTGCCGCCGGTCAACGGCGAGAAGGCGCTCAGCCGCGACGCGCTGGCCTACCTCGGCACGACCCCGCTCACGGGCAACCGCGCCGCGATCGCCGCGCTCAGGGAAAGCGACCTGGTGCTGGACCTGATGACGCTGCTGTTTTCTCCCGAGCAGCATGACATCCTGAAGGGCGGCACCAAAATCCTCCTGGCCGTCGAGCCGCCCGAGGTGTTGGCGCGGTTGGTGCCCTGCGAGGCCGACCGCGAGCGCGTCAAGGCTGCCTCCGAGCGGCTGGCAGGCGCCAGGGAAATGCATGTGGTCTCGCCGGCCGGCACCGACCTGCGCTGCCCGCTGGGCGAGTTCCCTGCTATCAGCGAGTATGGCTTTGTCGACGAGCCCGGGCGCTGGGACCACTGGCCCAGCGGCTTCGCGCTGACCTGGCCCAACGAAGGCGCGGCCAACGGCACCATCGTGCTGGACCGTGGCGACATCCTGCTGCCGCAGAAGACCTACGTCACCGAGCCGGTCAGGCTGACGGTGGAGGGTGGCTTTGCCACGCGCATCGAAGGTGGCCTGCATGCCGACCTGCTGAGCGAGTACATGGCTTCCTTCAACGACCCGCAAGCCTACGCCATCTCGCATATCGGCTGGGGACTGCAGCCGCGCGCGCACTGGTCCACGCTGGGGCTGTACGACCGCGAGGCCACCATCGGCATGGACGCGCGCGCCTTCGAGGGCAACTTCCTGTTCTCGCTCGGCCCGAACAACGAGGCTGGCGGCAGCCGCACCACGGCCTGCCATATCGATATTCCCGTGCGCAACTGCACCGTCCGCCTGGACGGCGTGGACGTGGTGACCCGCGGCAAGGTCACGGACGGGTTCCGCTACCCGGAGGAGAAGTAGCCATGCACAAGGAGATCGGCGCGTACCAGCGCCAGGGCTTCGGCAACGACCTGGAACTGACGGGCCCGTTCGGGCTGCTGGTAGTGGATTTCGTCAACGGTTTTGCCGATCCGGAGGTGTTCGGCGGCGGCAATATCCGCGAGGCCATCGCCAATACCGTGCCACTGCTGGCTGCGGCGCGGCGCGAAGGCTGGGCCATCGCGCACAGCCGTATCGTCTTTGCGGACGATGGTTCGGACCACAACATCTTCTCGATGAAGGTGCCGAACATGCTGACGCTGAAGGAGCGCGAGCGCAACAGCGCGATCGTGGCGGAACTGACGCCACAGCCCGGTGAACTGGTGGTGCGCAAGACCGTGCCGTCGGCGTTCTTCGGCACGTCGCTGGCAGCCTGGCTCACGCAGCGCGGCGTGCGCACGCTGGCGGTGGCCGGTGCCGTGACCAGCGGCTGCGTGCGCGCCAGCGTGGTGGACGCCATGCAGTACGGCTTCCGGCCGCTGGTGCTGTCGGATTGCGTGGGCGACCGGGCGCTCGGCCCGCATGAGGCCAACCTGTTCGACATGGAGCAGAAGTATGCGACGGTCACCACGCGCGCCCAGGGGCTGGCGGCCATCGGGGTGCGTGAATGAGCGCTTGCATGAATAACCAGACGGAATCATCAGGACGAAAAGAGCAATGACATCGTCGACGGAACCGGATCATCCGGACGCAGTGCGCGGTCAGGGCGTAGGCGCCCGCGTGGCGCGCAAGGAGGACGCCAGGCACCTGCACGGCAAGGGCCGCTTCGTGGCGGATATCGCCATGCCGGACCTGCAGGAGGTGGCATTCCTGCGCAGCCCGGTGGCGCATGCCCGGGTGTTGTCGGTCACCAAGCCGGCGCGCCACACAGCGGCGGTGATCGTGCGCGAAGACATGGCGGCGGCCAGCGATATCGTCGCCGATTCGGCATTCCCCTCGTACCAGCCCTCCGCGCAGCCGCCACTGGCCAGCGGCAAGGTGCGCTTCGTCGGTGAGCCGGTTGCGATGGCGTTCGCGCCGACCCGCGCCGAGGCGGAAGACATCGCCGAGCAGGTCGCGGTCGAGTTCGACGAACTGCCGGCACTGACCGACGTGACGCAGGCGCGCCAGCTGGCGGCGGAGGTGCGCGTGCACGAACACTGGCGCGACAACACCTTCCTGACGCTGAACGCCGACAAGAACTTCGAGGCACGCCGGGACGAGGCTGCGGTCGTGGTCCGGCGCAGCATCGACCTGGCCCGCCAGTGCATGGTGCCGATGGAAGGCAAGGCGGTGCTCGCCTACTGGGACCACCAGTTCGACCAGCTGGTGGTGTACAGCGCCACGCAGGTGCCGCACATGATCCGCACCATCCTCGGCCACTGCCTGGGGCTGGAGCAGGAGCGCGTGCGCGTGATTTCGCCCGACGTAGGCGGCGCCTTCGGCTACAAGTGCGTGCTGCAGCAGGAAGAGCTGTGCATCGCCTGGCTGGCGATGACCTACAAGCGGCCGTTCCGCTTTATCGAAGACCGGCGCGAACACCTTACCGCGGGCGCCAATTCGCGCGAGCATCACTACGACCTGACCGCCTACGCCGATGCCTGCGGCCGCCTGCTGGCGCTGGATGCAAAGATCGTCATCGACGGCGGCGCCTACTCGGTATGGCCCTTTACCATCGGACTGGAGCCGGGACAGGCGATCGGCAACCTGCCCGGGCCCTATGCCTTTGACGGCTATCGCTGCGAGACCGTGTGCGTAGCCACCAACAAGCCGGGCTTCGTACCGTATCGCGGCGTGGCGCGTACTGGCGTCTGCTTTGCGATGGAACTGATGATCGACGCCATCGCGCGCGAGGTGCAGCGCGAACCGTGGGAAGTGCGCTGCGAAAACCTGGTGCCCCCCGAGGCCATGCCCTACGTCAACGTCAGCAACAAGCACTTCGACGGTGGCGACTACCCGGCCAGCGTGCGCAAGGCCATGGCAATGATCGGCCTGCCCGAAATCCGCGCGCGCCAGCAGGCGGGGCCGCATGGCAGCCGCTATGTCGGCGTGGGCTTCGGCACCTACACGGAGCAGTCGGCACACGGCACTTCGGTGTTCGCGGCCTGGGGCACGCCGGTGATCCCGGGCTTCGATTCGGCCACGGTGCGCATCACGCCGGATGGCGGGCTGGAGGTGCGCGTCGGCGTGCATTCGCACGGGCAGGGCATGGAGACCACGTTCGCGCAGATTGCCCACGAGATCCTGGGCATCGATATCGGGCGTATCAAACTGGTCCACGGCGATACCGGGCAGACACCGTTCTCGACCGGCACCTATGCCTCGCGCTCGCTGGTGATGTCGGGCGGCGCGGTGTCGCGCGCCTGCAAGGCACTGCTGCCGCGGCTGCTGAAGATCGGCGCGCATATGCTGGGGCAGCCGGTGGAGGCGGTCGCCTTCGAAGCGGGCGCCGTGCAGGCCGGCGATGCCGGCGGCGTCGATATCGCCCGCATTGCCAACGCGTGGTACATCAACCCGCACCTGCTGCCGCCAGACGTCGACGCGCAGGGTCTGGAGGTCACCATGGGCTTCAAGCCGGCGGTCGATACCGGCAGCTTCACCTACGCCACGCATGCCGTCGCGGTGGAAGTCGATATCGACTCGGGCCATGTCGAAATCCTCGACTACGTGGTGGTCGAAGACTGCGGCACCATGATCAATCCGATGGTGGTCGAAGGCCAGACCTACGGCGGCGTGGCGCAGGGCATCGGCACCGCGATGTTCGAAGAGATGCGCTACGACGGCAACGGCCAGCCACTGGCCTCGACACTGGCGGACTACATGCTGCCCGGGCCGACCGAAATCCCGGCGATTCGCATCCATCATTTCGAGACACCGTCGCCGCATACCGAGTTCGGCGCCAAGGGCATGGGCGAGGGCGGGGCCATCGCGCCGCCCGCGGCCATCTTCAACGCGGTGAACGACGCCTTGCGCGGCTTCGGCGTCGAACTGAAGGAAACGCCGCTGACGCCAAGAAAGATCCTTGAAGCGCTGGATGCGGCAGAAGCCGGCGCGCAAAACAAGAAGGCAGCCTGACCGATGAAAGCCGTCGCCTTTTCCTATCATGCGCCCGGCTCGCTGCCGGACGCGCTGGCCCGCCTGGGCGCGGGCACCGATGTTGCCAAGACCATGGGCGGAGGCCAGTCGCTGGGGCCGATGCTGAACCTGCGGCTGACGCGTCCGGACACGGTGGTCGATGTGTCCGGGCTGGCCGAGCTGCGCGAAGTCAGCGCGACGCCCGACGGCGTCCGCATCGGCGCCTGCGTCACCCATGCGCAGATCGAGGACGGCGTGTTTGGGCCGCTGCGCGGCTCGATGCTGCAGGCCGTGGCCGGCGGCATCGCCTATCGCGCGATCCGCAACCGCGGCACCGTCGGGGGCAGCCTCGCCCATGCGGATCCTGCCGCGGACTGGGTGGTGGTGATGACGGCGCTGGGGGCGCGCATCGAGATCGCATCTTCTACCGCTACGCGCCAGGTGCCCATGGAAGCCTTCATGGTCGGTGCCTACACCACCGTGCTGGCGGACGGCGAACTGATTGCCGCGGTGCACGTGCCGCCGGCGACGGCACAGAGCCGGTGGGGCTACCAGAAGCTGTGCCGCAAGACTGGCGAGTTTGCCGAAGCCAGCTGCGCCGCGTATTTCGATGCCAGCCGCCGCTTCGCACGCATCGTGCTCGGCGCGCTGGACGGCCCGCCGGTGGTGCTGCCCGCGCTCACGCGCGCCATCGCGGCGCAAGGCGCAGCGGCGCTCACGGTTGGCGCCGTGGACGAGGCCGTGGCGCAGGCCGCGCCCGGCAAGGACGCCATTGACCGCAAGCTTTACCGTACCGTCGTGATGCGCTGCGTCACGCAAATGCTGAACTGAGGAGCGCCCGTGCAGACCATCGAATTTAACGTCAACGGCCGCCAGGTTTCGGGCGCGTGCGCGGACCGCACGCACCTGGGCGACTTCCTGCGCGACACGCACCGCCTGACCGGTACCCACCTCGGCTGCGAGCACGGCGTGTGCGGCGCCTGCACCGTGCTGCTCGACGACAAGCCGGTGCGCTCGTGCATCACCTTCGCGGCGGCCTGCCAGGGCGCCGACATCGTCACCGTCGAAGGCTACCAGGACGATGCCGTGATGGCCGACCTGCGCGCGGCGTTCAACCAGCACCACGCGCTGCAGTGCGGCTTCTGCACGCCGGGCATGCTGGCGACCGCGCGCGACATCGTGCTGCGCCTGCCCGACGCCGACGACGCCACCATCCGCCACGAGCTGTCGGGCAACCTGTGCCGCTGCACCGGCTATATAGGGATCGTCGCCGCCATCCGGGCGGTACTGGATGCACGCCGCGACGCAGCAGGCGTGATTGCGCGGCACGCCGCGGGCGCGGCGCCGGCCGAAGCGCCGTTCACCAGTTTTGCCGTGGCGGACGAAGCGCTCGGCACGCAGCCGCACCTGGCCGCCAGCACCGGCGCCGAGGCGGAGCGGTCAGCCGACCGCAAAGGCTGGTCGCGCATCGAAGGCAGCTTCAGCGTCCCCTACGCACTCGACGCGGTATGGGCCTTCATGGCTGACCTGCCGGCCGTGGCGGGCTGCCTGCCGGGCGCGGTGCTCACTGAAATGGCGGGGGAGAAGGTCAAGGGCCATATCGCCATCAAGTTCGGCCCGATGTCCGCCAGGTTCGACGGCGCCGCGCGCCTGCAGCGCGACGATGCGGACAAGCGCGGCGTGCTGAAGGGGGCGGGTCAGGACTCGCTCAGCAATTCCAAGGCGGCGGGCGACATCGCCTACCAGCTGAAGGCGCTTTCCGCGCACGAGACCGAAGTCGCGGTCGACCTGCAGTATTCGCTGCAAGGGCCGCTGGCGCAGTTCTCGCGGTCGGGGCTGGTGCGCGATTTCGTGCGGCGCATGATTGCCGATTTCGGCAAGTCGGTGGCGCGCCGGATGGACCCGACGCTGAGCGATGCCGAACGCAACCAGGCCGTGCGTCTCAATCCCGTGGCGATGTTCGTCGGCGTGCTGTGGGAGCGGGTCAAACGGTGGTTCGGCGCCCGCTGAGCACGCCCGCCGGGCTGCCGCGCCCCTTGCCCGCGTCAGCCCGGATGCACTACAACCAGTAGTGCGGTGGCAGTGGTCTTGCCGCCATTGGAGATCGCATGTGCGACATCGGCCGCATAGCGCGCCGTCTCGCCGTGCCGCAGCTTCTTCTCGTCGGCGCCGGCGCGCACCGTCATCGACCCGCTCAGCACCGACAGGTGTTCCTGCGTGCCGGCCTCGTGCGGCTCGGAGGCGAGCACGCCGCCGGCCTGGATGGTCAGCTCATACCACTCGAAGCGCCCGGCCAGGTCGATCGGGCCGAGGATGCGCAGGTCGCAGCGGGTATCGGGGCTTTTCAGCGACGGGATGGCGTGGGGCTGGACCACGGTGATGCCGCCGCCTGGCCGCTCGGCGGCACCCCCCGCGAGAAAATCCGTCAGGTTCACGCCGAGCGCATTGGCCAGGCGCCACAGCACGGCTACGGTCGGGTTGGCCAGGTTGCGTTCGATCTGCGACAGCATCGACTTGGATACCCCGGCGCGGCGCGACAGTTCATCGAGCGACAGGCGCTGCTGCTGGCGCAGCGCCTGCAGCGCCATGCCGACGGCGGGCGGGCCTTCGGCCTGCGGGGTCTGCGAGCTCTGGACGAGGGCTTGCGTCATGGATGGATGTTCGTTATATTGCGCAAAACGTTCGATATACAGAACGCGTTCGATTTATCGATCGAATCCTAGCACACCGCCGCCTACCAACGGAGCCAAGCCATGTCGAATGCCGAGGCATTCTATGCATCCATCCGCACCGAACTCGATGCCATCCGCGAGGCGGGGCTGTTCAAGAACGAGCGCGTGATCGCCACGCCGCAGGGCGCCCGGGTGCGCACCGCCGACGGCCGCGAGGTCATCAACCTGTGCGCCAACAACTACCTGGGCTTGTCCTCGCATCCGCAGGTGATCGAGGCCGCGCACGAGGCGCTGCGCACGCATGGCTACGGGCTGAGTTCGGTGCGCTTTATCTGCGGCACGCAGGACCTGCACAAGACGCTGGAGCGGCGGCTGTCGGCGTTCCTCGGCACCGAGGACACCATCCTCTACGGCTCGGCCTTCGATGCCAACGGCGGTTTGTTCGAGACGCTGCTGGGCGCGGAAGACGCGGTCATCAGCGATGCGCTCAACCACGCCTCGATCATCGACGGCATCCGCCTGAGCAAGGCGCGCCGCTACCGCTACCAGCATAACGACATGGACGACCTGCGCGTGCAACTGGCGCAGGCGCAGGCCGACGGTGCGCGCTTTACGCTGGTCTTTACCGATGGCGTGTTCTCGATGGACGGCACCATCGCCCGGCTGGACGAGATGCGCGCGATCTGCGATGAATACGGCGCGCTGCTGGGCATTGACGAATGCCATGCCACCGGCTTCCTTGGCCCGCGCGGGCGCGGCACGCATGAGCTGCGCGGCGTGTTCGGCAAGATCGATATCATCACCGGCACGCTGGGCAAGGCGCTGGGCGGCGCCTCCGGCGGCTTCACCAGCGCGCGCACGGAAGTGGTGGCGCTGCTGCGCCAGCGCTCGCGGCCGTATCTGTTTTCCAATACGGTGGCGCCGGCCATCGTGGGCGCGTCGATTACGGTACTGGATATCCTGGAAGGCAGCACCGAGCTGCGCGACCGGCTCGAGCGCAACACCAGCTTCTTCCGCGCCGGGCTCGACAAGCTCGGCTTCGACGTCAAGGCGGGCGATCACCCCATCATCCCGATCATGGTCTACGACGCCGACAAGGCGCAGCAGCTCGCGCAGCGGCTGCTGGAGCTGGGCGTGTACGTGGTCGGCTTCTTCTACCCGGTGGTGCCCAAGGGTCAGGCGCGCATCCGCGTGCAGATGAGCGCGCTGCATGACGAAGCCGCGCTGCAGGCGGCGCTCGACGCCTTCGGCCAGGCCGGCCGCGAACTGGGGCTGATTCGATGAGCGAGGGCAAAACAAGGATCCTGATCGTCGGCGCCAACGGGCAGATCGGATCGGAACTCGCGCTGGCATTGGCTGAGCGTTACGGGCGCACCAATGTGATCACGTCAGACGTGGTGCCCACCGGGCGCCATGTCCACCTGACGCACGAGATGCTCAATGCCACCGACCGCGGCGAGCTGGCCACCGTGGTCGAGCGCCACGGCATCACGCAGGTCTACCTGCTGGCCGCGGCGTTGTCGGCCACCGGCGAAAAGGCGCCGCAGTGGGCCTGGAACCTCAATATGACCAGCCTGCTCAATGTGCTGGAACTGGCGCGCCAGACCGGCCTGGAACGGGTGTTCTGGCCCAGTTCGATCGCCGCCTTCGGCCCGACCACGCCGTCCGAGCAGACGCCGCAGAAGACCGTGATGGAGCCGACCACCGTCTATGGCATCTCCAAGCAGGCGGGCGAGGGCTGGTGCCGCTGGTACCACGCCAACCACGGCGTCGATGTGCGCAGCGTGCGCTATCCCGGCCTGATCTCGCACAAGACCCCGCCCGGCGGCGGCACCACCGACTATGCCGTCGACATCTTCCATGCGGCGGTGAAGGGCGAGCCCTATACCTGCTTCCTGAAGGAAGACGAGGCCCTGCCGATGATGTACATGCCCGATGCGATCCGCGCCACCATCGAACTGATGGAAGCGCCGGCGGGCCGGCTGAGCGAGCGCGGCAGCTACAACATCGCCGGCATGACCTTCACGCCCGCGCAGATCGCCGAGGCGATTCGCGAGCAGGTGCTGGGGTTTGAGATCCGCTATGAACCCGACTACCGCCAGGCGATTGCGCAGGGGTGGCCGGATTCGATCGACGATTCGGTGGCGCGCGCGGACTGGGGATGGAAAGCGGAGTATGGGCTGAAGGAGATGGTGGCGGACATGCTGGCCAACCTCAGGACGACGCTGGCTGCTGCCTGAGTGCCCCGCTACGGCACGGTACCGTCGATGGCGATCCGCACGCCCTCGGTGCCGACCGCCACCGGCCCGGTCCGTCCGACCAGGTCGCCGGCCTGCGGCGCGGCTCTCCCGCTTGCGGAAATCCGCGCCTCCAGTATCACTTGCGCCTGCCCCGACAGTTTGCGGTCGGGCCGCATTGCCATCGCGTCATCGAGCGTAAATGACAGCGGCAGCTCGCGCGCCTGGCGGCGGATCACCGCCAGCGGCATGCGCGAGCCGTCGGCCGGCAGCGCGTAGACGAACAACGTGTCGCCCGGCTGCGGCATGCGACCGGCCTTTTCGCTGAGCGTGACCAGGCCGGTGACCCTGGCGGCGGGGCCTGCCGCTGGTGTGGCTGGCGTGGCTGGTGCGGGGGTGCCGCGCGCCGCCGCGAGATTGGCCGCCACCCTCGCCGCGGTCTGCGAATCCGCCGGCAGCAGCCGGTGCAGGTGCTCCCAATATCCCATTGCCTCCCGCTTGTCGCCACGTTCTGCCTCGGCGCTGGCCGCCAGTGCCAGGCCCTTGAGGTCGTCCGGGTCCAGCTTCAGCGCCTGGCGGATCTGCACCATCGGCGGTCCTTCCAGCGAGCCGCCGTTCAGGCTGGCCAGCACGTCGGCGTAGTCGGAACGCAGCGCTGCCACGTCCGGCGCGAGTTCGATGGCGCGCGCGTAGGCCGCGGCGGCATCGGCATGGCGCTCCAGCGCGCTGTACGAGCGCGCCAGCATGGCCCAGCCCTGGGCATCGGCGGGCTCTTCGCGCAGGCGCTGCGCGAGCTGGTTGACCATGCCCTCGATCTGCGCGCCACTGAGCTGGTGCTGGCTACCCGTCGTTTCCGGCATGTCGTCGGCGCGCCAGAGCGCGACCGGGTTGCCCAGGTGCAGGTAGAGCAGGATGGCGGCGCTCGGCACGGTGGCAAGCATCAGGGCGGCGAGCAGGGGCGAAGTCCGGGCCTGTGGCATGCCGGCGACGGTGCCGGCGCTTTCGTCGAGCAGCCGGCGGCCGAGCTCGTCGCGCGCCTCGGCATGCCGCGCGGGGCTCAGCGTGCCGGTGCGCAGGTCGGTGTCCAGTTCCCGCAGCTGGTCGCGGTAGAGGTCGAACAACAGCGCGCGCTCCGGCGTGCCGGGGTCTGGCGCGACCCGGCGGCGCAGCAGCGGCCACAGCAGGCAGGCCATGGTGGCGGCGATCAGGGCGGCGGCGAGCAGCCAGAAGGTGGTCATGGTGGTCCGTTTCGGGCTGGCGGTTCTGCAGGCTCGCCCAGCAGGTCCGCGAGTCGTTGCCGCGCACCGGTGTCGAGCGCGTCATCCGGAGCGCGGCTGCGCGAATGCGCGCGCACGATGGCGAGCGCCACGCCGGCCACCAGCAGCAGCGGCCCGAACCACAGCAGCCAGGTCAGCGGCCGCAGCGGCGGCTTGTACAGCACGAAGTCGCCATAGCGTTGCACCAGGTAGTCCTTCACCGCCGCGTCGCTGGCACCGCCGCGCAGCTGCTCGCGGATCTGGCGGCGCAGGTCTATGGCGAGGTCGGCGTTGGAATCGGCCAGTGTCTGGTTCTGGCAGACCAGGCAGCGCAGCTCGTTTGACAGCGCATGCACGCGCGCATCGAGCTCGGCGTCGGTCAGCGCGGCGGCGCCCGCCTGCAGCGACAGGCAGCACAGCAACAAGGCGAGGACACGGTGCGCTCCGCTATGCATGGCTGTCCCCGTTCTTCCGCAACTGCTCGATCAACGGGATCAGCTTGCGCTCCAGCACCTCGCGCGTGACCGGGCCGACCTGGCGGTAGCGCACCACGCCCTGCTGGTCGATGACAAAGGTCTCGGGCACGCCGTAGACGCCGTAGTCGATGCCGACGCGGCCGTCGGCATCCACCAGCGACGCCGCATACGGGTTTCCCAGCCGCTGCAGCCAGTCGCGCGCCGCGCCGGATTTGTCCTTGTAGTTGAGCCCGTACAGCGGCACCGGCGAGCGCGCCGCAAAGTCCACCAGCACCGGATGTTCAGTGCGGCAGGCCGCGCACCACGAGGCCCAGACGTTCAGCAGCCAGACCTCGCCGCGCATGTCGGCGGAGGCAAGCGTGCGGCCTTCGGGCTCGAGCAGCGGCAGGCGGAACGCCGGCGCGGCCTTGCCGACCAGTGGCGAGGGCAGCTCGCGCGGGTCGTGGCGCAAGCCGGCCGCGAGCGCGACGGCGAGCGCCAGGAAGGCGGCGAGCGGCAGCAGGAAGCGGGTCATGCCGGCGTCTCCTCGTGCGCGGATGCCAGCGCCGGGACCGCCGGCGCCTCAGCGGGGGCAGGCGAGGGCGTCGGCTCCGTAGCAATGCGGCGGCGCAGCCGGTAGCGCTTGTCGCACGCGGCCAGCACGCCGCCCAGCGCCATCAGCACGCAGCCGGCCAAGATCCAGTCGACAAAAGGTTTGACGTGGATGCGAACGGCCCACGCCGTGCCGTCGAGGTTCTCCCCAAGGGCCACATAAAGATCGCGCGTCAGGCCGCTGTCGATCGCGGCCTCGGTGGTGGGCATGTCCTGGCTGCGATAGATGCGGCGCTCGGGCGCCAGCACCGCGACTCGCTTGCCGTGGCGCGACACGGTCAGCGTGCCGCGCAGCGCATCGTAGTTGGGGCCGCCGGCCTGCGTCACGCCGGCAAAGCGGAAGTCGTAGCCGCCCACGCTGACAGTATCGCCGGCACGCATCGGCAGCTCGCGCAGGCTCTCCTGTCCCGTGACCAGCGTCACGCCGGCGATGAAGATGCCCACGCCGGCATGCGCCAGCAGCATGCCCCAGTAACTCGGCGTCAGCTGGCGCAACACGGCCAGCCGGCGTCCCTGCTGGTGGCGCAGCCGCGCTGCCAGGCCGGCGGCGGCGCTCAGCACGCACCACGTGGCCAGCGCCAGCCCCAGGCCGGTCAGCGCCGAGGCATTGCGCAGCACCAGCAGCAGGCCCAAACCGATCGCGAGGCTGGCCACTGCGGCCCAGCGCAGGCGCCGCGCCATGTCAGGCAGGCCGCCGTGGTGCCAGCGCGCCAGCGGCGCTGCGCCCATCAGCAGCACCGCCGGCGCCATCAGCGGCACGAACACCTGCTCGAAATACGCCGGGCCGACCGAGATCTTGCCCAGTCCCAGCACGTCGACCAGCAGCGGGTAGAGCGTGCCGAGCAGCACTGTGGCCGCGGCCACGGCCAGCAGCACGTTGTTGGCGAGCAGCAGCGATTCGCGCGACACCGCGGCAAATTCGACGCGTCGCGACAGCCGGGGCGCACGCCACGCATACAACGCCAGCGCCAGCCCGGTGACCAGCCCCAGCAGCGCCAGGATGAAGATGCCGCGCTTCGGATCCACCGCGAACGCATGGACCGAGGTCAGCACGCCGGAGCGGATCAGGAAGGTGCCAAGCAGGCTCAGCGAGAAGGTGAAGATCGCGAGCAGCACCGTCCAGGCGCGGAAAGCGCCGCGCTTCTCGGTGACGGCCAGCGAATGCATCAGCGCGGTGCCGGCCAGCCAGGGCATGAAGGAAGCATTCTCGACCGGATCCCAGAACCACCATCCGCCCCAGCCCAGCTCGTAGTAGGCCCAGGCGCTGCCCAGCGTGATGCCGAGCGTGAGGAAGGCCCACGCCACCGTGGTCCAGGGCCGCGACCAGCGCGCCCACGCGGCATCCACGCGCCCGGCCAGCAGCGCCGCCACGGCAAAGGCGAAGGTCACGGAGAAGCCGACGTAGCCCATGTAGAGCAGCGGCGGGTGGAACACCATGCCCGGGTCCTGCAGCAGTGGGTTGAGGTCGCGGCCGTCCATCGCCGGCGGCAGCAGCCGCACGAAGGGGTTGGAGGCGAACAGCAGGAACAGCAGGAAGCCGGCGCTGATCGCGCCCATCACACCCAGCACGCGCGCCACCGCCGCCAGCGGCAGCTGCCGGCTGAACAGCGACACCGCCAGCGACCACAGCGCCAGCATCAGCGTCCACAGCAGCATCGAGCCCTCATGGCCGCCCCAGACGGCCGCGACGCGGTATGCCAGCGGCAGCGCGCTGTTGGCATTGGCCGCCACGTAGCGCACGCTGAAGTCATTGGCGACAAAGGCCCAGGTCAGCGCGGCGAGGGACAGCGCCACCAGCACGCATTGCACGCGTGCGGCGGGGCGTGCCAGCGCCATCCACGCCAGATAGCCGCGCGCTGCGCCTGCCAGCGGTACCGCCGCCTGCACCAGCGCCACCAGCAGCGCCACGATCAGCGTGAAATGGCCGAGTTCGGCGATCATCGCTGCCCTCCCTGCTGCGCCACCGGCACGGCCCCGGACATGCGTCGGTTCACCTGTTCGGCCTGCTTCAGTGCATCCGCGGCTTCGGGCGGCATGTAGTTCTCGTCGTGCTTGGCCAGCACCTCGCTGGCGATGAAGGTGCCGTCCGCTCCCAGCTTGCCGCGCGCCACCACGCCCTTGCCCTCGCGGAACAGGTCCGGCAGCAGGCCACGATAGAGCACCGGCACCTGGCGCGCGGTATCGGTCACGACGAAGCGCACCGTCATGCCGTCGCCCTCGCGCTGGATCGAGCCCTGCGCCACCAGCCCGCCCAGGCGGAAACTGCGCGCCACCGGCGCTTCCTGCGCGGCGACCTGGCTGGGGCTGAAGAAGAACACCAGGTTGGAGCGGAAGGCATTGAGCACCAGCGCAAGCGCGATGCCGCCGCAAGCGAGCGCTGCGGCAAGCAGACCGAAGCGGCGCTGGCGCGGCGTCATCGGTGTGCGTCTGGCAGTCGGGCGCTGGCGCGGCTGCGGCGCGCCAGCAGCACCAGTTCGAGCACGAGCAGCAGGGCGCTCACGCCGAAGGCGCCGGCGATGAAGATGCCGTGATGCCCGTAGGGAAGCAGCGACGACAGTGTCATGATGTTTCCCCGGAAGCAGCGGTCGCCACGTCGACCACCTCGCCGCGCTCGCGCAGGATGCAGCGCACGCGCACCAGCGCCACGGCGATGGTGTACAGCCAGCACGCCAGCGTCATCAGCAGCATGCCGGCCAGCATGGTGGTCGCCATCGACGGCGCCGCGGTCAGGCTGACCGACGCGCCCTGGTGCAGCGTGTTCCACCACTGCACCGAGAAATAGATCACCGGGACATTGACCACGCCTACCAGCGCCAGCACTGCACAGGCGCGCTCGGCGCGGCGCGGTTCGTCGATGGCCGCTTCCAGCGCGATAAACCCCACGTACAGGAACAGCAGGATCAGCTCGGACGTGAGCCGCGCATCCCAGACCCACCAGGTGCCCCAGGTCGGCTGACCCCACAGCGCGCCGGTCCACAGCGCCAGCGCGGTGAAGAGCGCGCCGGTCGGCGCCAGTGCCGAGGCCATCATCGACGACAGCCGCGTGCGCAGCACCAGCGCCAGCGCACAGTAGCCCGCCATCACCAGGTAGATGAACATCGACATCCAGGCCGCCGGCACGTGGATGAAAATGATCCGATAGACCTCGCCCTGCTGTGCGTCGGTGGGGGCCACGGCAAAGCCGAGCCACAGGCCAGCCACCGCGAACAGCGCTGCAGCGGCAAAGAACCACGGCGCCATGCGGCCGGCCAGCGGATAAAAGCGGACCGGCGCGGCGTAGGCCAGCCAGCCGCTGTGCGTGCGTGGCCGTGGCGCGGCCGAAGGGTGGACGGAGGGCAGGGGTTGGCTCATGCCGGCGTCTCCATGGCAATGCGCAGCCCGGCGGCGGTCGCCAGCGGGCACAGGAACAGGGACAGCGCCAGGCAGGCGCCCAGCAACGAGAACTGCGGCAGCACGTCGAGCCCGGCATCGGCCGCGGCCGCCGCACTGGCGCCGAACACCAGCACCGGCACGCACAGCGGCAGCACCAGGATGCACAGCAACACCGCGCCGCCGCGCACGCCGAGCGTCAGCGCCGCGCCCACAGCGCCGATCAGGCTCAGCGCCGGCGTGCCGACCAGCAGCGACGCCGCCAGCAGCAGTGATGCCCCCGCCGGCAGTCCGTACTGCTGTGCCAGCAGCGGCGTCAGCAGCAACAGCGGCAGGCCGCTGGTAAGCCAGTGTGCGGCGATCTTGGCCAGCACCAGCAGAGCCAGCGGTTGCGGCGACAGCAGCAGCTGGTCCAGGCTCCCATCCGCATGCTCCTGCGCGAACAGGCGCGACAGCGACAGCATCGACGCCAGCAGCGCCGTGATCCACAGAATGCCCGGCGCCAGCGCGCGCAGCTGCTGCGGCTCGGGACCGATCGCCAGCGGGAACAGGCTGGCGGCAATGACAAAGAACACCACGCTGCCGAGCAGGCTGCCGCGCCGCCGCCAGGACAGCGATACGTCGTGCGCGATGATGGCGCCAAGCGTGCACATCATGCCGGCGCTCCCGGATTCAGTCCCAGGTGCAGCACCGCGCCGCCCGCGGGCAGCAGCTGGTGCGTGGCGATCACCGCCATGCCGCCCGCGGCCAGGTGCGCGTCGAGCTGGGCATCGAAGCGCGCGCACGCGTCGGCGTCGAGCGCGGCCACTGGCTCATCCAGCAGCCACAGCGCGCGCCGTGCCAGCGACAGCCGCGCCAGCGCCACGCGCCGGCGCTGGCCTTGCGAGAGCGCGCGCACCGGGGTGTGCGCGACCCGTTCCAGCCCCTGTGCCGCGAGTGCGGGCGCGACAGCGACGCCATCGTCGCCCGCCAGCCGCGCGGCAAAGCGCAGGTTCTCCGCCGCGCTCAGGTCAGGGTCGATGCCGTTGGTATGGCCCACATAGGCCAGCGCCTGCTGGTAGGACGGATCGCCGGCGCGCACCGGGCGGCCGTGCCAGTGCAGCGTGCCCTCGTCGGGCACGGCCAGCCCGCACAGCACGCGCAACAGGCTGGTCTTGCCGCTGCCGTTAGGCCCCACCACCTGCAGCAGGCCGCCGGGGGCAAGCGTCAGGTCGATGCCGCGCAGCACCGGGCGCCCGGCGCGGGATACACCCAGGCCGCTGCCGCTCAGCAGGGGAGCGGCGTCGCTGCCGGGCGGCGCGCAACGTTGGGGGTCAGGCGGAAGCTCGGATGGCGGCGCGGGCGAGCGGACAGGCACGCGTCATTTCTCCTCGGCTTTGGAGACATCGGGAAGCCGGTGGGCGATGCCCTTGTGGCAGTCGATGCAGGTCTTTTCCTTGTTGGCCAGGTGGGTGGAGTGCATCGCCTGCGCGCGCGGGCTCTGCCGCGTGAAGTCCATCGACTGGTAATCGTGGCAGTTGCGGCATTCCAGCGAATCGTTGGCCTTGAAGCGCGCCCATTCGTGCTGGGCCAGCTCCAGCCGGTGCGCCTGGAATTTCTCGCGGGTGTCGATGGTGCCGAAGATCTTGCCCCATACTTCCTTGGACGCTTGCATCTTGCGCGCGATCTTGCTGGTCCAGTTGTGCGGCACATGGCAGTCCGAGCACTTGGCACGCACGCCGCTGCGGTTGGTGAAGTGGATGGTGCCTTGCAGCTCCTGGTAGACGTTGTCGCGCATCTCGTGGCAGCCCGTGCAGAACTGCTCGGTATTGGTCAGTTCCAGCGCCGTGTTGAAAGCGCCCCAGAACACCACGCCGGCGATAAAGCCGCCCAGCGTCAGGAAGCCAAGGCTGAAATAGGCGCTGGGCCGGTTGATGGTCCGCCAGTAGCGCTTGATCAGGTCGAGCATGGCGCGCATCCGCTGTTGTGTTTGTTGACGTGCCTGGCCAGGCCCCGGTGGCGGCTAGTTGGCCGCACCCCTCACGCCGGGCTTGCCGGCCTTGTCGGCCCCGCCGGGTTTGCCGGGCTTGCGCTTGAGCAACTCCTCGACATCGACGAAGGAGTTGCCCACCAGCGGCTTGGCCTCCGCCTGCGGCACGTGGCATTGCGTGCAGAAGTAGCGCCGCGGCGACACGTCGGCAAGCACGTTGTTGTCGCGGTCCATGTAGTGCGTGATGCTGACCGGGATGGCCTGGGTTTCTTCGGTGCGCGTGCGCGCGTGGCAGAACATGCAGCGGTTGAAGTCCTTGTCGAGCTGGTAGCCGTCGATCTTGTGCGGGATCGTCGGCGGCTGCATGGTGTAGTTGCGGGTGCGGCGGATGTCCTTGTTCTCGGTCGGGTAGAGCAGCGGCGCCTTGCTCTCGTTGCCGATGGCGGTGGGCCCGCGCATCGGGTCGACCAGGCCTTGCGCAAGCGCCGGCGCGCCCGCCAGCACTGCCAGCAGCAGCGTGCACAGAGCCAGCAGGTGCGTCCAGGATCGGCTCGGTTTCATGGCGTCTCCCTGTTTCTCTTCAGCGCGTTTGGCGATGGCTGCGCTAGACCTTGACGATCTTGACCGCGCACTTCTTGAAGTCGGTCTGCAGCGAGATCGGACAGGTCGCGTCCAGCGTCACCTTGTTGATCAGCTGGCTGGCGTCGAACCACGGCACGAACACCAGCCCGCGCGGCGGCGCGTCGCGCCCGCGCGTCTCCACGCGCGAACGCATGCGCCCGCGCCGCGATACCACTTCCACTTCCACGCCGCGGCGCAATCCCATCGCCTTGGCGTCTTCCGGGTGCATGAAGACCACCGCGTTGGGGAAGGAGCGGTACAGCTCAGGCACGCGCCGCGTCATCGAGCCGGAATGCCAGTGCTCCAGCACGCGGCCGGTGGCCAGCCAGAACGGGTACTCCTTGTCGGGCGCTTCGGCGGCCGGCTCGTAGGGCAGGGCAAAGATCACCGCCTTGCCATCGGGGTTGCCGTAGAACTGGAAGCCGGTGCCGGCCTTGACGTACGGGTCGCTGCCTTCGCGGTAGCGCCAGCGGGTTTCCTTGCCGTTGACCACCGGCCAGCGCAGCCCGCGCGCCTCGTGATAGGCGTCGAACGGCGCCAGGTCATGGCCGTGGCCGCGGCCGAAGCTCGCGTACTCTTCAAAGAGGCCCTTCTGCACGTAGAAGCCGAAGGCCTTGGCTTCGGCGTTGTGGTACTCGGCGTTGACTTCCTTGAGCGGGAACTTGTCGACCTGGCCGTTGCGGTAGAGCACGTCGAACAGGGTCTTGCCGCGGTATTCGGGCTTCTTGGCGATCAGGTCCGCCGGCCAGACATCCTCGACCTTGAAGCGCTTGGAGAACTCCATCAGTTGCCACAGGTCCGAGCGCGCGTCACCCGGCGCATCGACGAGCTGGTGCCAGAACTGGGTGCGGCGCTCGGCATTGCCATAGGCGCCTTCCTTCTCGACCCACATCGCGCTGGGCAGGATCAGGTCGGCAGCCAGCGCGGTCACGGTGGGATAGGCGTCGGACACCACCACGAAGTTCTCGGGATTGCGGTAGCCCGGCAGGCCTTCTTCCATCAGGTTTGCGGCGGCCTGCATATTGTTGTTGACCTGGACCCAGTAGGCATTGAGCTTGCCGTCCTTGAGCATGCGGTTCTGCAGCACGGCGTGGTAGCCCGGCTTGTCGGGGATGGTGCCCGCGGGCAGCTTCCAGATGCGCTCGGCCTCGGCGCGGTGCTTGGGATTGGTCACCACCATGTCGGCCGGCAGCCGGTGCGAGAAGGTGCCGACCTCGCGCGCGGTGCCACACGCCGAGGGCTGCCCCGTCAGCGAGAACGGGCTGTTGCCCGGCGTGGCGATCTTGCCGGTCAGCAGGTGCAGGTTGTAGACCATGTTGTTGGCCCAGGTCCCGCGCGTATGCTGGTTGAAGCCCATGGTCCACAACGACATCACCTTGACGTTGGGGTCGGCGTAGAGCTCGGCGAGCTGGTCGAGCTTGGCCTTGGGCACGCCCGACAGCTTGCTGACGTAGTCGGCGTCGTACTTGGCGACAAAGCGCGCGAAGTCGTCGAAGGTGATCGGCTTCGCCGCGCCCGGGTCGGCAGCGTTCTTGGCGGCCTTCTGCAGCGGGTGCTCGGGGCGCAGGCCGTAGCCGATCTCGGTCACGCCTTCCTTGAACACGGTGTGCTTGTTGACGAAGTCCTTGTTGACCTTGTTGTTCTTGATGATGTAGTGGGCGATGTAGTTCATCATCGCCAGGTCGGTCTGCGGGTTGAAGATGACCGGGATGTCGGCCAGGTCGAACGAGCGGTGCGTGAAGGTGGACAGCACGGCCACGCGCGTCTTGGGATAGCTCAGGCGCCGGTCGGTGATGCGGGTCCACAGGATCGGGTGCATCTCCGCCATGTTGGCGCCCCACAACACGAAGGCGTCCGCGGCTTCGAAGTCGTCATAGCAGCCCATCGGCTCGTCCATGCCGAAGGTGCGCATGAAGCCGGCCACGGCCGATGCCATGCAGTGGCGCGCATTGGGGTCGATGTTGTTGGAGCGAAAGCCCGCCTTGTAGAGCTTGGAGGCGGCATAGCCTTCCCATACGGTCCATTGCCCGGAGCCGAACATGCCCACCGCGGTCGGGCCTTTTTCCTTGAGCACGCGCTTGAACTGGTGCTCCATCTCGTCGAAGGCGCGCTCCCACGTGACCGGGGCGAATTCGCCGTTCTTGTCATACTTGCCGTTCTTCATGCGCAGCAGCGGCCTGGTCAGCCGGTCCTGTCCGTACATGATCTTGGACAGGAAGTAGCCCTTGACGCAGTTCAGGCCCTTGTTGACCTCGGCCTGCGGATCGCCCTGGGTGGCCACGACCTTGTTGTCCCTGACCGCGACCGTGACGCCACAGCCGGTGCCGCAGAAGCGGCAGGGGGCCTTGGACCACTTGAGCTTCGTCATGTCGCTGTCGGTGACGAAGTTGGCGGCCCCGGCCGGCAACGTCACGCCGGCCACCGACGCGGTCGCCGCGACGGCAGTCTGCTTGATGAAATCACGACGAGAGAGTTTCATCGTTCATCTCCTCGTTCATCGCCTCGGCGTCTTCGTTGTGCTGGTAGACGAGCGCGGCGGACAGCACGCCCTCGAGCTGGTGGAGGTAGGTCAGGTGGGCCGCAATGGCGCGGGAGGTGGGGGCTTCGATGGTGACCACCAGCTTGCCGTCGTCGCTGGCGGCGTGGACTTCGGCGCCGGTCATGGCTTCGATCGCGGTGCGTACCTGTGCCAGGCTGGCGGGATTTGCATGGACGACGACGCCGGCGATATGCCACTCGTCGCCGGCGGCTACCGGCTCGATCGGCTGGATGGGGATGGCACGTCTTGCTGCGGGCATGCGCAAGCTCCGGTTCGATGCCGTTTCAGTCTGTGTTGTTTTTATCTGGCAATCGCGCGCCACAGGCGCGCAATGCTCAATGCGATGGCGGACCGCTGATCAGTTGGCTCATCCAGACGATGAAGCCGTAGCCGGCCACGACGATGACGGACAATACCGGCACCATCACGGCGGTCAGGAACAGGAAGCTGCGCAGTTCTTCTTGCTTGCGCTGCGGGTCGTGGACTTCCCCGGTTTCCATCATGGCTTGAAGTAATCGGCGAAAGTGGTCAGGCAAGGCACCTGATGTGTAAGCCCATTAAAGGTAGTGGCAATCAAGGTGTCAAGACAGCGCTCGCACAGCGTGCGCGCGCGGCGCCACGCAGGCTTACGGAATCAGGCCCTGGGCGCGCGCCGGCGCCATGCTTCAGCGGCCTTTGCGCGCCCAACCGCGGGGATGGATTCGCCACATGTGCGACTTTACGGTCAGTTCGGAAAGGACGAGCTTCTGCGCGATCACCCGATTGCGGTAGCCAGACGAGAGCATGCGGGGCACCGCAAGCTCGCGCCGCGGTCGCCGCGCGCTCGGCACCTGGCAGCCGGTCGCGCGCTCCGCTTAGTGATAGGTGGCCACCATCACATAGGCCCCGGGCATCTCGCGTGCACCGCCCAGCGAGCGGTCTGGAACCGGTTCGACGTGCAGCTGCGCGCTGCCGATGCGGGCGTGCCCTGGCATGAGGGCCGGCGGCATTGGGAACGGTGCCGAGACGGTTCGTCCTGAAGGCTCGACGCAACTCGCATGCAGCTGTCCGGCGGCGGGCCTGAAGCCGCACGACGGGTTAACGATCGCGCCCTGGAAAGTAATGGTGCCGGTCTGTGCGACCGCGATCCCGGTCGACGCCACGGCCAGAAGACTTGTTATCACCAGCCGGCCGGCAACCCCGGCGGCCATCCCGTTTCGTTGCAGCGATTCCATGTCTTCACCCTTTCGTCAGTTTTGGTGCGTATGCATGCTGCCAGCGAGGCCGTGCACCTTGCACCCGGAGGGGTTCGTGCAGCGACCACTTTCATCATAGATGCGCATTTGGACGTTTTACGAGGGTTATGACAATCTTGTGACCATTGTGCTGTGGATTGCCGCTGGAGCGGCGCAGCAAGGCGGCTCGGCCATTTTCGAGCCGCCTACGGCTTTTTCCGGCCGCCAGCCTGCTTATGGCCCCGCCAACTTATCCTGCCGCGTGCGCAGCCTGGCGCAGGATCAGCCGCGAACGCGCAAAGCCCGCATGGGTGCGCAGCGCCTGCATCAGCTGGTCGGACGGCACGCGATCCAGGTCGGTCACCACATAGCCGGTGTGGCCGCGCGTCTGCAGGTGCTGGCCCGTAATGTTCACGCCTTCCTGCGCCAGCAGCGTGTTCAGCGCCGCCAGCGCGCCTGGCGCGTTGCCGTGCACGTTGAGCAGCCGCGCCGGCGCATGCAGCGGTCCCGGATCGACCTCGGGGAAGTTCACCGCGCCAATCGTGCCGCCGGTGGCCAGGAAGTGCGCCAGCTTGGCCGCCACCTCGGTGCCGATATTCTCCTGTGCTTCCTCGGTGCTGCCGCCCACGTGCGGGGTCAGCAGGACGTTGGGCATGTTCTGCAGCTCGCTGATGAACGGATCGTTGTTGGTCTTGGGCTCTTCCGGGAATACGTCGATGGCGGCGCCGCCCAGTCGCTTTTCGCGCAGCGCGGCCGCCAGCGCGGCGATGTCCACTACGGTGCCACGCGAGGCATTGATCAGGATCGCGCCCGGCTTGCAGGCGGCCAGCACGCGTGCATCGATCATGTTGCGCGTGCGCGGGGTGGCCGGTACGTGCAGCGTCACGACCTCCGCCTGCAACACCGCTTCTTCCAGCGAGCCGGCCGCGCGTGCCGAGCCGTGCGACAGCCGCGCCAGCACGTCGTAGTAGACCACGCGCATGCCCATCGATTCGGCCAGCACGCCGACCTGCGAGCCGATATTGCCGTAGCCGATGATGGCAATGGTCTTGCCGCGCGCCTCGAACGCACCGGTGGCGCCCTTGGCCCATTTGCCGGCGTGGGCCAGCGCGTTCTTCTCCGGGATCCGGCGCAGCAGCATCACGGCCTCGGACACCACCAGCTCGGCCACCGAGCGGGTGTTGGAGAAGGGCGCGTTGAACACGGGGATGCCGGCGGCCGTGGCCGCCTCCAGGTCTACCTGCGAGGTGCCGATGCAGAAGCAGCCGATCGAGAGCAGCTCGGGCGCGCTGCGGATATCGTCGGCACGCAGGTGGGTGGCCGAACGGATACCGACCAGGTCATGGCTGGCAAGCACCTGGCGCAGTTCGGCGCCGGCCAGGGCGCCGGTGCGGCGCTCGACCTGCAGGCCGGCTTCTGTCAGGCGGGCGGTGGCGCTCTGGTGGATGTTCTCGAGCAGGATCGCAGTGGTCACGTTCGTTTTCCGCATGGAGGGGTGGGCGGCGGTTGCCGCATCCCTGACATTTTGCGCGCAAAACCGCACGAGGGCGGTGGAGCCCCTGCTGCCGGCAATGGCACCGGCAATTCTGCCGCGCTCAGCGTGATTTGCGCGAGTCGCCGCCGAGCGGATCGACGATGATCATGGTCTGGCGCAGCACGCCAGCGTCATCGAAATAGCAGCTGAAGTGCGCGGTCTGGTAGGCCTCCTTGTACATCCGGTAGGACCACGCTTCGCGCCTCATCAGGGGGTAGTACTGGACCGGCTCTCGTGGCAGGCCGAAGCGTTCCTGGATGTCCTTCTTGGTCCAGACATTGACCTGCGCGCGGTAGATTTCGGTTTCGGTCAGCATCTGGCGATAGCGGGTGAGCTTGCCGCTGGCGTCGAAATCCGCGGCGTAGACCTCGTGGCCGAAGGGCTGTCGCGACCAGATCCAGCGGGTGGTGCCGTCGGCAAGGCGATAGGTCTCGGTGGGTTTGCCGAAGGTATCGCGCACGGTACTCTCGGGGCTGCCGATCAACTTCTGGGCAGTCTGCTCGGGTTGCAGGGTTGCGCAGGCCCCGAGCAAGCCAAGCACGAACGCGGCCGCGCACAAGCCGCCGAATGACCGATGCTGCATGGCACTCTCCCGCGGGCGGCATGCCCGCATGCCATTTTCCGGCCACTATGGCCGGCTGCGCAATAGCGTCAGCCGGCCGGGCGCGATCAGCAGCGGCCCTTCTTGGCCTGGCCCGGCGGGCAGAAGGATTCGTTGCCGTACGCGTCGACGCGGCAGTTGCCCTTCTTGGCTTGCCCCGGGGGACAGCCCGGGCCGCCGCCGTAGGTGTCATAGGGGGCGACCACGCAGCCGCCGAGCAGCGCGCTGCAGGCAACCAGAAGGGCCAGAGCGGTTTTCATTGCATTCTCCTTGTTGTGGGGTAATTCGTTTGCCCCGCGAGGATAAATCGTTCTGGCGGCGTGAACTGTAAGGAATAGTGAAGCGGATTCTGGCGAAACTCTTGGCGATCGGACGAGCTCGCGCGCGTCTGGGACTGGGGACGGCGATCGGGAATTGTGCGCCGTTAGGCACTATTCTTGCGACATGCCGGTGCCCGTCCGACGTCTGTATCGGGGAGATCTCGACAAGGCCGCGCGCGGCCGGCTATTCAGCACCCGACGCCTGCCACGACGTCGGTACCTTGGTCGGCGCCCCGGTCCGCACCGTCACCGAGGTGGTGGTGCGATGGCGGATGGCCTCGTACTCCTTCGATTCGAACACGCCCGCGCTGCGCTCCAGATGGACCGCATGCAGCAGGTACTGGCCCCGCCACGGCAACTCGAATCGCACCACGCCGTCCTTGTCCGTCTTGGTTTCGCGCACCCAGGCGTTCGGCGCGATGACGCGCACTTCGGTCGCCGCCAGCGGCGCATCTTTGAACAGCACGCGGAACTCGCCGGCCTTGCCGGTCGGCACGATATCCAGCGGCAGGGTTTCCTTCTGTGCCAGCGCCGGTTCGCCGGCCAGTCGCGCATAGAACATCGGCTTGACGATGCCGTTGTTGTACTTGCGCCAGTCCTTGACGGCGTAGCCGGGCTCGATCGCCAGCACGGTGGCATTGCTGGCCGGCATGGCAAAGCGGAAGCCGCCGGCTTCGCGGGTCGCCGGCAGGCTCACGGTCTTGCCGTCGCGGGCGAGGGCGCGGATCTGGGGCCCGGGCATCTCGTCGAGGCGGCCGGGCGAGCGCTCGCGCAGCATCTCTTCGTATTCGCCAAAGTAGAGGTGTCCGTTGGTCTTTTCATGCTGGAACCACAGGTAATGGGCGCCGGCGGGCAGGCACAGCATCATGCCGGACACGGCAAAGGAAATCTGCAGCAGGCGTCGTGCGATGCGGTTCATTGTTTTTACCTTTATTGGAAGCTGTGGCGACACATAGCAGGTCTTGTGCGCAAGAACGGTGGCAAACCGGGACGGCAGTAAATGTAACTGATTCTCAGTTATCGGCAAAGATATCGACGTCGCGCACACAACGGCAGCCCAGCACTCGACCCGCGATTTCCTGCGCACGCTGCAGGATCAGTTCGAGCTGTGGCGGCTGACGCCTGCCGGGAAGGATGTCGCCCTGTTGCTGGTGAAGGGCCTCTTGCTGAAAGAGATCGCCCGCGTTCGCGAGACCGCGGCAAAGACTGTGCGCCAGCATGCCGCCAACGTCTGCGCCAAGGCCAGGGTCGATGGCCGCGACCAGCTTGCCGCTTTCTTCGTCGAAGACCTGTTGTCGCCACGGCCGGTCAGCCAGGCGCGCGGGCACACGAAAGTCCGTCGCCTGTTACATGCCGCTACCAGGCTAACGTTCTGCAAACACCTCCTGCGCCGCCGCGTCGCTACATTCGCGCAAGGAGGACATCACCATGCAGAGAATCTTGGCGGCCTGTGCCCTGGCCGGCGTTGCAATCCTTGCCTCGGGCACGGCCCAGGCCCGGGTGAATGTGGACATCGGCATCGGCGTGCCAGGCTATGCCGTGGCACCGCCGCCGCCGGTCTACTACGAACCCGCGCCCGTCTACGTGGCACCGCCCCAGCCGGTGGTGGTGGCGCCCGGCTACTACGACGACTGGCGCGAGCGTCGCGCCTGGCGCGAGCAACAGTGGCGCGAGCGGAAATGGCGTGAACGCGAATGGCGCGAACGGCGGCGGGAATGGCACCGCTGGCATGAAGACCACGATGATTGACCAGGCCACCACGGCAAAGCTGTGTGGACCGAACAAGGCGAGGCGTTCAAGGTGCATGCGCGCTGAGCGCGGCGTGGCCTCACCAGGCGTCCTGCAGGATGTCCATTACCTGTTGCGCGCGATCGATGCGCCGCGGATTGCTGCGCACCCACTGATTCTCCAGCGCCTTGTGCGCCAGCCCCTCGAAGCTTGACGGCGGGATCTCGAGCTCGCGCAGTCGCGTGGGCAGGCCGAGATCGCGGATCAGCGCGGCGATCAGGCCGGCCGCATCGGCGCCGTCCTGCCCCAGCGCGCGCGCCATGGCCCGCTGCGCGGGCGCGGTCACCGCGAGGTTGTAGCGCATTACGGCAGGCAGCAGCAGGCAGGAGGTGGTGCCGTGCGGCACGCCGAGCGCGCCGCCCAGCACATGGCCGATGCCATGGCTGGCGCCGTAGCGCACGCGGTTGACGCCGCTCGCGCACAGCCACACGCCAAGCTGGCAGTCCAGCCGCGCGGCATGGTTTGTCGGGTCGGCCTGATGGCGGCGCAGCGCCGCGGCGAGCAGGGCAAGCCCGTGCAGGCAGGTGGCGTCCGTCAGCGGCTGCGCATCGATCGAACACAGCGATTCCACGGCATGGTCAATCGCGCGGATACCGGTGGACAGCCACAGCTGCGCTGGCGTATGCACTGTCATGGCAGGATCCAGAATCACACTGGCGGGGCCGATGCCATCGGCGGTCACATGGTGCTTGCTGCCGGTGGCCGAATCCGTGCATCCCGCCAGGTCGCTGAACTCGGCCGCCGACAGCGTGGTCGGCACGGCGATCTGCCGGCAGGGCGGCGGTGCAATGCGCGGCACGATCCGCTGCCCGGCGGCATCGACGCGCACGCGATGCGCATCCAGCGCTGCGGCCGTCCTCACATCCTCTGCCAGGCACACCAGTGCGACCTTTACCGAATCGATCACGGTGCCGCCGCCAATGGTGACGACCAGGTCGGGGCGGGCCTCGCGCATGGCACTGGCCAGTGCGATCACCGAGTCGCGCGGCACATGCTCGACGCATGCATCGAACAGCCCGACCACCTTGTCGCGCACGCCGGCGATGGCGCGGCCGACCGCGTCGGTGGTGCGGTTCAGGGTGCGGCTGGTCACCACGAAGATGCGCGCCGTGCGGCGCTGGTCGGCCTCTTCGGCCAGCACTTGCGCGGTGGGGCGGCCAAAGTGCACCCGTTCGAGGGGCAGGTAGCGATAGGTTCCGGCTGGCATCAGTATTCCGAAGCGATAAAGCGTCAATGAGTGGCGGCGCCGGTGCTCAGGCTGGCTGGCGAGGCGATGCATCGGGGGCAAGCGCGGCGTATTCGCGCTCGCGCAGCAGGCGCCGCATCAGCTTGCCGCTGGCGGTCTTCGGCAACGCTTCGACGAACGCAATCGCGCGCGGGTACTTGTAGGGCGCGGTGACCTGCTTGACATGGTCCTGCAGCGCGCGCACGAGCGCATCGCCTGGCTCAAAGCCGGGCCGCAGCGTGACGAAGGCCTTGACGATCTCGCCGCGCTCCGCGTCGGGGCTGCCCACCACGGCGCATTCCAGTACCGCGGGATGTTCGATCAGCGCGTTTTCCACTTCCATCGGGCCGATGCGGTAGCCGGCCGAGCTGATGATGTCGTCGCTGCGGCCGTCGTAGTAGAGGTAGCCGTCGGCATCGGCATGGGCCAGGTCGCCGGTCAGCAGGTATTCGGCGCCCTCGTGCTGCACGCGGGTCGACGCGGTCAGGTCCGGGTCGTTCCAGTAGCCGAGCATCACCTGCGGATTAGGCAGGCGCAGCGCCAGCTGGCCGCTGGTGCCGGGCGGCAAGGGACGCCCTTGCTCGTCCAGTATCGCCAGTGTCGAGCCGGGCAGCGGCAGTCCCATCGCGCCCGGCCGCACGGGCGCGCCGGGCGGATTCACTACCGTCATCAGCGTCTCGGTCTGGCCGTAGCCCTCGCGTAGTTCGACGCCGGTGCCCTCGCGCCAGCGGCGCACCACTTCCGGGTTGACCGCCTCGCCCGCGGAGACCGCCAGGCGCAGCCGGCCCAGGTCGTAGTCGGCAAAGCGCGCATTGACGAGGTGGCGGAATTCCGTCGCGGCGCCACAGAACACCGTGACGCCGTGGCGCGCCATCAGTTCGAGCCGCGTGGCCGGATCGAAGGGGCCGTTGTAGAACAGCACGGCGGTGCCCGCTGACCACGGCCCGAACAGGATGCTGGTGCCTGCCTTGCTCCAGCCGGTATCGGCGGTACACCACATCAGGTCGTCTTCGCGCAGGCCCTGCCAGTCGCTGGCGGCCACGCGCCAGCTATAGAGCGCGCGCGCTGCATGCAGCACGCCCTTTGGATTGCCGGTGGAGCCGGAGGTGTAATAGAGGATAGCCGGCTCGTCCGGCGCCATATCTGCGCAGGCGAAATCGGCATCGCAGGCGGCCAGCGCTTCATCAAAGTCCAGCCAGCCGGGCGCGCCGCCCACGGCAATGCGGGTGCCGATGCCGGGAATGCCATCGAACTTGCCGACGCTGTCGCGGTGCGCCACCACCGCCGTGGCACCGGCGTGGCCGATGCGGTAGCCGACATCCTTGGCGGTCAGCATCTCGATGCAGGGAATCGGCACCGCGCCGAGCTTCAGGCATCCCACCATCGCCACCTGCCATTGCGGGATGCGCGGCAGCATCACGATGACGCGGTCGCCGCGGCGCACGCCCGCGCCGGCCAGCAGGTTGGCGAAGCGGTTGGACAGGGTGCGCATCTCGCCGAATGTGTAGCGGCGTTCGGCGCCGCTGTCGTCGCACCATAGCAAGGCGAGCTTGTCGGGTTGGCGCTGCGCGTGCGCATCCACGACATCGCGGCCAAAGTTGAATGTCGCCGGCAGGCACCAGCGGAAGCGGCGATAGGCGTTGGCGTACGCCGTCATCAGGTCGGGCATGTCTGTCTCCTGGGGCGCTGCGATGGCGCCACGGCAATTGTTGTCAGTACGGCGCTAGATCACGGCGCGCTCGCGCAGGCGCGCGATCTCGCCGGCGGAATAGCCAAGCCCGGCGAGTACGGACTCGCTGTGCTCGCCCAGCAGCGGAGGCGGCAGCCGGAACGTGCCGGGCGAGGCCGAGAACTTGATCGGGAAGCCGAGCTGCGGGATGCGGCCCTCGACCGGATGGTCCAGGCGCTGCAGCATGCCACGGTGCCGCAGCTGCGGATCGTCGAAGGCCTCGGCCATCGAATTGACTGGGCTGGCCGGGATATCGGCCTGCGCCAGCCGCTGGACCCAGGTATCGCATGGCTCGGCGCCAAACACCGCGGTCAGGATGGCTTGCTGGAGCAGGGCGTCCTCGCCTGTGGGCCACTGCATGGCCTTGAAGTCCGGGCGCCCGATCAGGTCGCAGAAGCGGTGCCAGAAATGCGCCTCGATGATGCCCAGCGACAAATGGCGCCCGTCGGCACAGCGGTACACGTTGTAGCAGGGCGCCTGGCCGATAAAAGGCCGCTCGCCGCCCCGCGGCTCGACGCCACCGAACAGGTAGTCGGCGGCGTGGTAGCACAGCCAGCTCACCAGCCCGTCGGCCATCGAGATATCGACGAACTGGCCGCGGCCGCTGGCACCGCGCGCCGCCAGCGCGGTCAGGATGCCGACCGCCGCCATCAGCGAGCCGCCGCCAACGTCGGCGATCGACAGCCCGGGTACGATCGGCCCCGTGGCCGGCGTGCCGAAGAGCTGCAAGGCACCGGTCAGCGCCATGTAGTTGAGGTCGTGGCCGGACGCCTGCGCGCGCGGGCCGTCCTGCCCGTAGCCGGAGATCGCGCAATAGATCAGGCGCGGGTTGGCCGCCGCCAGCACGTCGTAGTGCAGGCCGAGGCGCTCCATCACGCCAGGGCGGAAGCCTTCCACCACGACGTCGGCCTCGCTCGCCAGGCGCAGGAACACCTCCTTGCCCTCCGGGGCTTTCAGGTCCAGTGTCAGGCTGCGCTTGTTGCGGTTGAGCAGCAGGAACGAGCCCGACTCCTGCTTGTGGATCGGCGCGAACTGCCGGTTGTAGTCGCCCTGGCCCGGCTGCTCGATCTTGAGCACGTCGGCGCCGTAGTCGGCGAGCAGCTGCGTGCAGAAGGCACCGGGCAGCAGGCGGGTCAGGTCCAGGATCTTGAGTCCTTCAAGGGCGGTGGTCATGGCTGTCAGGGGTTTGGTTCAGGTGGCGGTCCAGCCGCCGTCCACCAGCAGGCTGTGGCCGGTGACGTAGGCCGCGGCCGGCGAGGCCAGGAACACCGCGGCGCCGGGCACGTCCGCCAGCTTGCCGAAGCGGCCCAGCGGGATCCGCGACAGCAGCTTCGCGCCGATATGCGGATGCGCCACCACGCCGGCGGTCAGGTCGGTCTGCACGAAGCCATAGGCAATGGCGTTGACGCGGATGCCGTGTTCGGCCCAGTCGTGCGCCAGCGCCTTGGTCAGTTGCTCGACACCGCCCTTGGAGGCGGCGTAGGGCACCTGCCGCTTCAGGCCGATATGCCCGGCGATGGAACTGATGTTGACGATGGCACCCTGGCGGCGCGGCAGCATTGCTTCGCCCAGCAACCGGCAGCAGCGATAGACGCCGGTGAGGTTGATATCCAGGATCTGCCGCCATGCCTCGTCGGTGGTGTGCTCCATCGAGGCATAGTGCGGATCGATGCCGGCGTTGTTGACGAGGATGTCGATCTGCCCGTAGCGGTCGAACACGGTGTCGCGCAGGCGCCGGATATCGTCGTCGCTGGCGACGTCGGCGCTCACCGCCATGGCTTCGCCGCCGCGGCCGCGGATGGCCTCGGCCACGGCATCCAGCGTGCCCGCGGTGCGTCCGCACACCACCACGCGGGCGCCGTGGGCCGCCAGCGCCTCGGCAATCGCGCGGCCGATGCCGCGCCCGCCGCCGGTCACCACGGCGACCTGGCCGCGCAGGTCGAACAGGTTTGCGAAGTCGTTCATCGTGTGGTCTCCGTGCGCAGCGCGCGCCGTGCAATGGCCCAGCGATGGACCTCCGACGGGCCGTCGTAGATGCGGAATGCGCGCGCCTCGCGGAAGATCTGCTCCACCACGGTATCGCGCGTCACGCCCAGGCCGCCCAGCACCTGCACGCAGCGGTCCGCGATGCGGAAGATCGCCTCCGAGCAGAACACCTTGGCCATGCTGGACTCATGCCTGCCGTGCTGGCCCTGGTCGAGCAGCCAGGCCGTGTGCCAGATCGAAAGCCGGCACATGTGGATGTCGATCTCGTTGTCCGCCAGCATGAAGCCCACGCCTTCGTGCTCGCCGATCGGCTTGCCGAACGCATGGCGCTCGCGCGCATGGGCGGTGGCGATATCGTGCGCGCGGCGCGCGGCTCCCAGCCAGCGCATGCAATGGGTGAGCCGCGCGGGAGCGAGTCGCACCTGCGCATAGCGCAGTCCCTGGCCGACTTCACCGAGCACCTGGTCCGGGCCGACGCGGCAGCCTTCAAAGAACACCTCGGCATGGCCGCCCGCGAAGCTCTGGTCGATGCTGTCGATGATGCGCCCGATGCGGATGCCGGGCACCTGCATGTCGGTCAGGAACATGGTCGGCCCGCCGCCTTCTCCCGGCACGGTTGCCATCACGATGGCGAAGCCGGCACCGTCCGCGCCGGTGATCAGCCATTTGTGGCCGCGGATCACATAGCCTTCGCCGTCGCGCTCGGCCGTGGTCTGCAGCAGCCCGGGATCGGAGCCGGCGCCGGGGTGGGGTTCGGTCATGCAGAAGCATGAGCGGATCTCCGCGGCGGGGAGCGGCCGAAGCCAGCGCGCCTTCTGTGCAGGCGTGGCTACCACTTCCAGCAGGTGCATGTTGCCTTCGTCCGGCGCCGCGCAATGCAGCGCCAGCGGGCCTAGCAAGGAATAGCCGGCTTCCTCGAACACGACTGCGCGCCCGAGATGCGACAGCCCCAGGCCGCCCCATTCCTCGGCCACGTGCGGCGCCAGCAACCCGGCGTGCCGTGCGCGGTGATTGAGTTCCACGCGCAGCGCCTCGGTGGGGCCGTGCGCGCCGCGGCCGGGATCGGCCTCGAGCGGGATGATCTCGTCGCGGATAAACGCCGCGGTGCGCTCACGCAGCGCCTGCAGCGAATCGGGTAAGGTGAAATCCATCTGGCTTGTCTCCATGGTTGCGGATCTGCGGTCCGCCTAGTTTGCGCGTCCGTGCGCGATGTCATGCGTGAAGTCCAGGATCGACCGGCCGATGCGGCCAAAGCTGGCGTACCTGGGCTCGGTGGTGGCGCCTGCCAGATAGCGCGCATGCAGCTGCAGGAACACCACGCCGAGCTTGAACATTGCCAGCACGCGATGGAACGGCAGGTCCGACAGGTCACAGCCGGTGCGCTGGCGATAGGCTTCGGCGATCTGCGCGCGGGACGGGAATCCCGGCGAGGTGGTCGGCATCTGCCGCAGCTCGCGCACGGCCTCGGGGTCGCCCGGCTCGGTCCAGTAGCTGAGCAGCGTGGCCAGGTCGAACAGCGGGTGGCCGCGGGTGGCCATGTCCCAGTCCAGCACGGCGCGCGGGCGCAGGGTCTCGGGATCGAGCACGACGTTGTCGAGCTTGAAGTCGCAATGCAGCAGCGTCGGTTTGCCGTCGGGCGGGCAATGCGCGCGCAGCCACTGCGCCAGTTCGCGCACGGCGGGGTGCGGGGCCGCGCCATTGAGGGCTTCGGCGCGGCGCGTCCAGCCCTCGATCGCGCGGGACAGGAAACCGTCGGGCTTGCCGAGATCGTCCAGGCCGACCTCGGCGGCGTCGGTGGTGTGCAGCTGCACCAGCAGGTCGACCAGCGTACTGGCGATGCGCGGGCCGGCGACGTTGCTGTCCAGCCACGCTGGCAAGTCGGCGCCGATGGTCAGGCCGGGGCGGTATTCCATCACCAGGAAGTGCGCGCCGAGCACGTCCGGATCGACGCAGTACATCAGGCTGCGCGGCGCCTGCGGGAAGCGCTGCCACAGCCGGCTGCTGAGCACGCGGTGCTCGCGCGCCATGTCGTTGGCGCCGGGCGGCAGCGGGCCGGGCGGCGGGCGGCGCAGCACGCACTGGCGCCCGTCGAGGCGGATCAGGTAGTTCAGGTTGGCCAGGCCGCCGGCAAACTGCCTGGGCATCTCCGCCAGGTCCAGTTCATGGCCGAGCCCGGCGAGGTAGCGGCGCAGGCGCGCCCAGTCGAGCGGCACGGTCTGGCCGCGCGGGCGGAACCCGGGCATGGCCGGGTCCGCATGCGGGCCGGGGTGCGGCGTGGCTGGCAGGATCGTTGCCACGGCGTTACCCCTTGCGCACGCCGGCGCAGGTCGATTTGGCGAGCGGCAGGAAGGCCTGGTCGCCCGGGATCACCTGCCGGACGTGGTAGTAGTCCCACGGGTATTTGGACTCGGCGGGCTTCTTTACCTGCAACAGGTACATGTCGTGCACCATGCGCCCGTCCTCGCGCAGCTTGCCGTTGCGGGCGAACATATCCGAGACCGGCAGCTCGCGCATCTTCTTCACCGCGGTCATCGAGTCGTCGCTGCCCGCGGCCTGCACCGACTTCAGGTAGTGCATCACGGCGGAGTAGACCCCGGCCTGCGCCATCGTCGGCATGCGCTTCTGCACCGCATGGAAGCGCTTGGACCAGGCCCGCGTCTGCTCGTCCAGGTCCCAGTAAAAGCCTTCAGTCAGGTACATGTCCTGGGCCTTGTCCAGGCCCAGGCTGTGCACATCGGTAATGAACATCAGGGTCGCCGCCATGGTCTGCTTGCGGGTGATGCCGAAGTCCGCCGCCTGCTTGATGGTGTTGGTGGTGTCGTTGCCGGCATTGGCCAGCGCGATCACCTTTGCCTTGGAGGCCTGCGCCGCCAGCAGGTAGGACGAGAAGTCCGAACCCGGGAACGGGTGCGTCGAACGCCCGACTATCTTGCCGCCGCCGGCGGTGACCACGTCGGCCGCGTCTTTCTCCAGCGCGCGCCCGCCGGCGTAGTCGGCGGTGATGAAGTACCAGCTGTCGCCGCCGCGCTTGAGCACGGCGCTCGCGGTCCCGGTAGCGAGGGCGTAGGTGTCGTAGGTCCAGTGCAATGCCGTGGGCGTGCAGTCCTCGTTGGTGATGCGCGTCGAGGCGCCGCTGGACACGATCACCAGGCGCTGCTTCTCCTTCGCCAGCTTGACCGCGGCCAGCGACGCCGATGAGGCGGGCAGGTCGACGATCATGTCGACCTTGTCCTCGTCGAACCACGCGCGCGCCTTGGTCGAGGCGATGTCGGGCTTGTTCTGGTGGTCGGCCGAGACCAGCCGGATCGCGAAGGCCGGCTTGCCGGTGGCCTTGAAGTCATCGATGGCCATCTTCGCGGCCAGCACCGAGCCCGAGCCGGACAGGTCAGAGTAGATGCCGGACAGGTCGGTCAGCACGCCGATGCGGACTTCGCTGTCCGAGATGCCGGGCGAGGTGCCCGGCGAGCTGGCGGGCTTTTGCGCCAGCGCAGGCGGCAGGGCGAGCGCCAGCGCCCACGCCACGGCCGTGGTGAGTGGTTTGCGTTGCATTGTGTCTCCTCTCCTTGCCGGCATTGCCGGCGGGCGGTGTGAACCGAACGTGTGTCGGTTTGTCTGACAATCAGAATAGCAGCCACTTTTCGCTTGTCAAGCGCCCGAGAGGGTTTGACACCGTGGGTGTGATTGAGTAGTCTGATGGTCAGACAATGGGACGTAGGCCGGTGCCTGCGCCGGCACAAGCGAGGAAGAGCGTTGGAAGCCCAATTCGAGAAGATCCGCACCATCCCGGCATACCGGGTGCTGGCCGAGGCCATGATCGAGCGCATCCTGGACGGCCGGCTGCGTGAAGGCGACCCGCTGCCGACCGAGGCCAGGCTGTGCGAGATGTTCGGCGTGAACCGCTCCACGGTGCGCGAGGGCATCCGCGTGCTCGAGGAAGCCAACCTGGTGCGCCGCGAGCACGCCAAGAAGATGGTGGTGACGCGCCCCTCCGACGCAGAGGTCGGCAAGCAGCTGGAGCGCGCGCTGGTGCTGCACGAGATCGTCTTCGACGAGCTATGGCAGGCCATGTCGGTGCTGGAGCCGCCGATGGCGCGGCTGGCCGCCGCGCGTGCGACGCCCGAGGCGCTGGAGCGGCTCGACGACAACCTGCGCAGGACCGAGCAGGCGATGAAGGCCGGCGATAGCCTGGTGGAGCTCGACATCGAGTTCCACGGCATCGTTGCGTCGATGAGCGGCAACCGCGCGCTCGTGCTGGCCCGCGAACCGCTCAGCCGGCTGTTCTATCCCGCATTCGCTGCCGTCATGACGCGCGTGCCGGTGGCGGGCAAGCGGCTGCTGGAGGCACACAAGGCGATCGTCGCCGCGATCCGCGCGGGCGACGAGGAGGGCGCGCAGGCCTGGATGGAAAAGCACGTGCAGGATTTCCGGCGCGGGTACCAGTCCGCCAAGCTCGACCTGCAATCGCCGGTGGCGGCGCCGCACGCCAGGCCCGCGACCCGCGTGGAATGACGCCGCGCGCTACTGCGCCCAGGATTGCGCTGCCAGCCGTTCGGTGAGGTAGTCGCAGAACACCTTCACGCGCGGGCTGAGATGCTTGCGGCCGGGGTAGACCAGGTAGAGCGGCTCCTTGGCCGGGTCCTGGTAAGCCTCCAGCACCGGCATCAGCCGGCCCGCGCGCAGGTCCTGGCCGATATGGAACTCGGCCAGCCGCACGATCCCGAAACCGTCGAGCGCCAGGTCTCGCGCGATCTCGCCCTGCGTGGTGTCCACTACGCTGGCAGGCCGTACGCCGTAGGTCGTGCCATCCTCGGCGCGAAACGGCCACACATTCCACTCGCTGACAAAACTGAAGCCCACGCAGGTGTGCTGCTGCAGGTCGGCCGGCGTCTGCGGCCGGCCGTGCCGCGCCAGGTATTCCGGTGACGCGCACACGATCCAGCGGCTCGCTGCGATCTTGCGCGCCACGCGCGAGGAGCTTGGCAGCGCGCCGCTGTGGATGGCGACGTCCACGCCCTTGTCGAAGGCGTCTTCATACTGCGGCGCAATATGGAACTCCACCGACAGCCCCGGATAAGATTTCAGGAACGCGGGCAGCCACGGCACGATCTGGTGCCGCGCGAACGTCAGCATGGTGTGCACGCGCACCTTGCCGTGCAGCGCCTCGCCGAGCGCTTCGCCGTGCGCATCCGCATTGGCCATCGCTTCCACCACCATCTCCGCGCTCGGCAGGTAGCTCTGGCCTTCTTCGGTCAGGGCGACGGTGCGTCCCTGCCGCACGAACAGGCGCACGCCCAGGCGCGTCTCCAGCCGCGCGACCAGCTTGCTGACCGCTGACGGCGTGAGGTCGAGATTGCGCGCGGCGGCAGAGAAGCTGCGGCTGCGGGCGGAATGCAGGAAAGCGACGAGCTCTGAATATTTGTCCACGGTCTGTTGCCCCTGGTGGCCGCGCGCCGGCCTCCGGTCGTTGGCATTGTCCGCGCCCGGTGGAAAGGCGACCTGTGCCTGCCTGGCACAGCGGCTATTCCGCCGCGGTGCTGGTTCGCGGATTCTTCACGCAACACAATGCGCTCAACCCTGCGTGACCAGGGTCAGTACCCACTCAAAGGAGCTCGTTGTGCAAGTGTATTCGCGCAAATTCCACAATCCCCGCGGCGTGCAGGCGGCGGTGAATCCGCTGCCGCCTGATGCGCGCCCGGACATCTTCTTCGGCAACCTCAGCGACATCGATGACATCCGCTGGATCCCCCAGGCCGATGGCGTTGCCTTCCTGCCGTTGTGCTTCGGCGTGACGCAGGGATATTACGTCAATCTGCTGCGCGTCCGTAAGTCTGGCGTGCTGTCCTGCCACAAGCATTTCGGCGCGGTGCATGCAGTGGTGCTCAAGGGCCGCTGGTTCTATCTCGAGCACGAAGAGATGTACACCGAGGGCTCGTTCATCATGGAACCCCCGGGCGAGACCCATACGCTGGTGGTGCCGGACGACGTGCCGGAAATGATCACCTGGTTCCACGCGGTGGCGGGCTACATCTACCTCGACGGCGACAACATCGTCGGCCACGAGGACGTCTTCACCAAGATCGCTTCCGCACGCCGCCACTATGAAGAGAACGGCCTGGACCAGCGCGACCTCGACAAGCTGATCCGCTGATCCGCTGCAAGCAATCGCGTCATCGACAAAGCCCGCGGCAACCGCCGCGCGCAAGACAGAGGACCCTGCCGCCACCGAGCAGGGCCCCGGGGAGACAATATGGAAATCCAGACCAGCCAGGTGCAGGACCTGGCGCAAGCCCATCACGCGCCCGCGCGCAGCGGCGCGGTGCGCACCATCTTTGCCGGCAGCATCGGCAATACGGTCGAATGGTTCGACTGGTCGATCTACACGGTATTCGCCATCTATTTCAGCAAGCAGTTTTTTCCGGGCGAAGACAGCAATGCCGCCTTGCTGTCGACCTTCGCGGTGTTCGCCATCGGCTTCTTCATGCGCCCGCTGGGCGGCTGGCTGATCGGCGCGTTTTCCGACCGCTATGGCCGGCGCAGCGCGCTGACGCTGTGCATCATGATGATGGCGGGCTCGTCGTTCGCGATCTCGATCCTGCCGACGTACGCGCAGATCGGCATCTGGGCGCCGGTGCTGATGACCGTCGCGCGCATGGTGCAGGGGCTGTCGGTCGGCGGCGAGTATGGTGCGGCCACCACCTACCTGACGGAATCGGCGCCGGCGGCTAAACGCGGCTTCTACGGCAGCTTCCTGTTCTGCAGCATTGCCGCGGGCCTGCTGCTGGCCTCGGGCCTGGCCTGGGTGATGACGCGCTTCATGACGCCCGAGGCCCTGCACGACTACGGATGGCGCATCCCGTTCTTCCTCGGCGGCTGCGGCTCGGTGTTCGGCTTCTGGATTCGCCATGGGGTCAACGAGACGCAGGCGTTCACAAAGATGAAGGCCGCAGGGGAGATCCGCCGGCGCTCGCTGGGTTGGGTCTGGCAGCACCACCGCGGCGCGATGCTGCGCCTGATGGGAAGCACCGTGCTGCCGGCGTTCAGCTTCTACCTCTTTGTCAGCTATATGCCGGTCTACGCGATGCGCAAGGGTGGCGCCACGCCCGATGTCGCGTTCCAGGCGAGCACCATCAGCATTGCGCTGTTCATGCTGGCGCTGCCGCTGTGCGGTGCGCTGTCGGACCGCTTCGGCCGGCGCCCGCAGTTGCTCGTCTATGCGCTGCTCAACCTGCTGTTTCTGTATCCGGTCGTGTCGATGCTCAATGCGGACTTCTGGACGCTGCTGCTGATCGAATGCTTCGGGCTGATGGCGTTTGCGCTCTATGCGTCGATCGCGCCATCGATCATGGCCGAGTGGTTCGATACGCAGGTGCGCGGCGTGGGCATTGGCGCCGGCTACAACCTGGTGGTGGCGCTGCTGGGCGGCACGACACCGTACCTGCTGACCTGGCTGTCTTCGCGCGGGCAGGAGGGCTGGTTCTTCCTCTACGTGGGCTGCGGCGCCTTCATCACCCTGCTGACGTTCTGCAAGACGCCGGAGACGCGCGGCATGCCGCTGCGGTAGCGGCGCGGCACAATATCTTTCAACCATATGGCTTCGAGGCAATGACATGCAAAGACTGACCATTGATGTGGATGGCGTGGCCACCAGCTATCTGAGCGCCGGCGACCCGGCGCATCCCGCCGTGCTGCTGCTGCATGGCACCTTCTGGAGCCGCGTGTGGCAGCCGGTGCTGGATGAGCTGGCTGCGGCCGGACTGCACTGCGTGGCGGTGGACCTGCCCGGGCTCGGCCGCTCTGGCGGCGAACTGACCGTCGATACAGCGTCGGTCCCGGCACTTGCGGCCTGGGTGGAACGCTTTGCGCACGCGGTCGGGATCACCGGCCCGGTCCGGCTGGCCGCGCACGACATCGGCGGCGGGATCGCGCAGCACCTGCTCGTACATGGTGGCATCGAAGTCAGCCATCTGGCGCTGGTAAATGCCGTGATGTACGACTCATGGCCGGTGCCGGCCGTGGCGCGCTTCCGCGACCCGGCGGTGGTCGCCGCCACCACCCACGAGGAAATCCTCTCGGCGCGGCGAGCGGCAATCACGCGATGCCTGGATCGTGCGGCCACCCCTGAACTGGTGGAGGAGTACCTGTCGCCATGGCTGGATGCGCGCGTGGCGCGGTCGTGGATGGCGCTGGCCGGGGCGGCGGACAATCGCCATACGCAGGCACTGGTGCCGGCGTTGCGCGCGTCGGCAACGCCCAAGCTGCTGGTCTGGGGCGAGGACGATCCGTTCCAGCGCATCGAGCATGCCGAACGCTTTGCGCGCGAGATGCCGCACGCGCGCCTGGTGCGCATCCCGCACGCGAGTCATTTCCCTGCGGAGAACGATCCGGGCGCGGTATCGGCGGCGTTGCGCGATTTCTTTCTGGCCTGAGGAGTAGAGCGAACGTTGGCGGCGGGCCGGGCGGATTCCTTAAGAAAGCCCGCGCCGGCCTCGTCAGAAGGGAATCCCTTCCCTTCCCTTCAGGGTCCCTTTAGGGAGGGAATGTCAGATCCAGATATCGTTCGGCGCCGTGCGCTCGCTCTGCAAGTCGCCGGTATTCACCACCCCGCGCGGCTCGATCAGCAACAGCTTGACCTCGGCGGCCGCATACGGCTTGTGCTCGACTCCCTTCGGCACGACCGCCATGTCGCCCGCGTGCAAAAGGAGCGAGCCGTCGCGCAGGTCGATGCGCAGCTCGCCTTCCAGCACGATGAAGGTCTCGTCGGTGTCGGCATGCTGGTGCCAGACAAAATCGCCCTCGATCCTGGCCACCTTGAACTGGTAGTCGTTCATTTCCGCGATCACGCGCTGCTGCCAGTGGCCTTCGACCTTGCTGGCCTTGTCGAGCGGGTTGATGACGGTGCGCTGGCCGCGCGATGCGGGCGGTTGTGGGGATACGTCCTGCATGGTTGCCTCCGGGTGAATGCAATGTGGAGGCAGCGTACAACCGGCAGGGGAACCGCGTCTTGAACGATCGTGCGTCCGGCTCAGCCGCGTCCGCCGGTCATCCGCAGCCAGCGTGCCGGCGGCATGCCATAGGTCCTGGTGAACTGGCGCGTCATATGGCTCTGGTCGGCGAAGCCAGTGTTCGCCGCCACGTCGGTCAGGTTCATCCCGCGCAGCATCATGCTGCGCGCGGCGGCCAGCCGGCGCATGGTCAGGTAACGATAGGGGCTGGTGCCATAGAACATGCGGAAGTCGCGCGACAGGCTCCAGCGGTCGCGCCCCGTGGCGGCCTCCAGTTCTTCCAGCGTGACGATGCGCTGCCAGTGCGCATGCAGGTAGTCGCGCGCGCGTACGGCGCTGGCATAGTCTGCCGAGGTGCGTGCCGGCACGGTGCCGGATACCGCGGCGAGCGCATGCGCCAGCTCCGAAAGCGCGTCGCCCAGCTCCAGCGGCTCGAGCGGGTGCGAGACTTGCTGCAGCAGCGTCTCGGTCGCCTGCGACAGGCGCAGATCCGTGGTCACGCCGCCTTCGATGAAGGGCAGGGCCCTGCCGCCCAGCGCCGCCTGGAACAACGCCGGCTCGACATAGACCATGCGGTAGCGAAATCCTTCGCCCGTCCCGGCCTGGCCGTCGTGCGGCTCGTCCGGATGGAGCACCATGGTATGGCCGGGAAGGCTATGGCGCATGTCGCGCCGATAGTTGAAGCTTTGCACGCCGGCCAGCGTGCGGCCGATCGCATAGGTATCGTGCCGGTGCCAGCCATAGGCCTTGCCTTCGAAGAAAGCCTCGATGCCTTCGACGCCCTCGGCCGGCGCGGCCCGGTGCACCCAGTCGGCGGATTTCGGGGCGTTGCGTCGGTTCATGGCGGGGATTCTACCTGGCAGCTTGCGGAGCGGTAACGCGCTGAAAATCAGAGTTAAACGCCGCTTAATTTCTTGTACGGGCCCGATGGCTTGCGCAGGTTATGAGCGCGGCATCCATGCTGTGAAAAAATTCCGGCGTCGCCTAGTATAGATGCGCATGGCATCTTGCGGCGCGCTCCATTGCCACGATGCTTCATGGTCTGGCCCGGGACGATTATTGAGATTGTCCAAAGCACTGTAGGTTTTCACCCGATCCAGGGCAAACGACCGATTCATGCCCGGTCGTAGGGAGGGAAATTCTTGAACGAGGCCGCGCAATCCCGGTTTCAGATCCTTGCTCTGTCGGGCGGAGGCTTCCGTGGACTTTACACGGCAAAGCTGCTTGCCGATTTCGAGGACGAAATCGGGGCGCCGATCGCGACCCGCTTCGATCTGATTGCCGGGACCTCGATCGGGGGCATCATTGCCCTGGCACTTGCACTGGAGGTGCCCGCCAGCCGCATTGTTGCGCTGCTGACGGAGTATGGGGAGGAGATCTTCAGGCGCCGCTGGTCGCTCGCCGGTATCTGGCGGGCGCCGTTTTCCTCGCGTCGCCTGGCGGAACTGCTGTCCGGCCGCGAGATGTTCGGCGACCGCGTGTTGGCGGCTTGCGCGCACCGGGTGGTCATTCCGGCGATCAATTACTCCACGGGCCGGCCGCAAATATTCAAGACGCCGCACCATATCAATTTCAAGCGGGATCATCGGTTCCGGATCGTGGATATCGCGATGGCCACCAGTGCCGCGCCGGCTTATTTCTCTCGCTACACGTTCAATAACAACCAGTTTGTCGATGGTGGCCTGTACGCCAATGCGCCGGGCTTGCTGGCCGTGCATGACGCGCAGTATTCCCTGGCCCGGGCGGCCTCGGAGATCCATGTGATGGCGATTGGCACGATGTCGTCCAAATTTACCGTGAATCCCCGCCGCAATCGCGAGGGCGGAAGCTACGACTGGGGCGGTATCAATCCCTCCAATATGCCAAAGCGATTATTTGGCCTGTCCATATCGGTCCAGGAAGCGCTGAGTGATTTCATGCTCGCCCACCTGCTGCCGGGGCGATACGTGCTGGTTGACGACGATCTGACCGATCAGCGCTCGCGCGCCGTAGGGATGGACAAGGCCGACCAGGCGGCAAGAGAGGTGCTTCTCGGCGCGGCCTCGGAACGGTCGAAGATATGCATTGGCAGCCGGGATTTCCAACCGTTCCTGAGGCATCTCGCCCCACCCGCGACTTTCTTTTACGGGGAAAACGCGAATGCGTCCTTGGGTCGCGTCGCCAGTATCACCTCGCGAGTCCATGCAGCCGCGCCGTCGAGATAGCCAGCTCTCGCCGTGCTGCGCGGTACCACGCCGACCGGTCCTTCCCGATTACTCTGGCTGAATCCCCGCCGTCTTGATGATCTTTCCCCAGCGTTCCAGCTCCGCCACCTGGAACTTCGCCAGCTCCTCCGGCGAAGACACCTTCACCTCCATCCCGTTCTCCACGACGAAGTGCTTGACCTGTTCGCTGGCCATGGCCTTGCGCATCAGCTCATAGACCCGGTTGACGATCGGCGCGGGCGTGCCGGCGGGCGCGTACAGCGCATTCCAGTAGCCAAACTCATAACCCGCGATGCCTTGCTCGCCAATGGTCGGCACGTTCGGCAGCAGCGCTGAGCGCTGCGGGCTGCTGACCCCCAGCGCACGCAGCTTGCCGGCCTTGACCTGCGGCAGGCTGGTGGTCAGGTCGACGATCATCACATCGGTCTGCCCCGCGACAAGGTCGATCACGGCGGGCGGGTTGGCCTTGTAAGGGACGTAGGTCAGCTTCGTGCCGGTCATGTGCTGGAACTGTTCGGTCGCCACGCGCGCCGATGACGAGCCCGAGCCGAAGGTGAGCTTGCCGGGTTCTTTCTTTGCGAGCGCGACGAACTCCGGCACGGTTTTGGCGGGCACGTTCGGGTTCACGACCATCAGCATATAGCCCTGCACCATTTGGCCGATCGGCGTGAAATCCTTGATGGGGTTGTAGGGCAGGGTCTTGACCAGGTGCGGGTTGGCGGCCTGCGTGGTGTTGGTGGTCATGAACAGCGTATAGCCGTCGGGCGCGGAGCGCGCGACCTGCTGGGCCGCAATGCCGCCGAACGCGCCGGGACGGCTGTCGACCACGACAGGTTGGCCGGTCTCCCTGGTGATCTGCGCCCCCACCGCGCGGGCCAGCCCGTCGGTCGTGCTGCCGGGGCTGGAGCCGATCACGATGGTGATCGGCTTGGCCGGATAGGACTGCGCGCCGGCCATGCCGGACGCGCAAAGTGCCAGGGTGAGTGCCGCGAGGTGGGGGATGCGCATGATGTCTCCTGTGTTCTCTTATGTGGGTTGTGTCGTGGCGGTGTCAGGTGGTCAGGCTGAACTCGGGCCGCTGCCCAGCCAGGGCCTGTGCCAGGCTTGCCAGCACCATTTCGCCCATTGCGGTGCGGGTCTGGTGCGTGGCGCTGGCGCGGTGCGCCTGCAGCGTGACGTTGTCCATGGCAAACAGCGCTTCAGGCACGTTGGGCTCGTCGACGAAGACGTCCAGCCCCGCGCCCGCGATCTGGCCGGCCTTGAGCGCCGCCACCAGGTCGTCTTCCTTCACCAGGCGGCCGCGCGCGATATTGATCAGGTAGCCGTCCCTGCCCAGCGCGTCGAGGACCGCGGCATCGACGATGCCCTCGGCCTTGTCGGCGGCGGCGGCCAGCACCAGTGCATCGCTCTGGCGGGCGAGTTCGACCAGCTCGGGCACGAACGCGTGCGGCACGTCGTCCATCGCCTTGAGGTCGGTGTAGGCAATCGGACAGCCGAATGCCGCCAGGCGCGCGGCAATGGCGCGGCCGACGCGGCCCATGCCGACAATGCCCACGCGCATGCCGCTGACGCGGCGGGCCAGCGGGATCGCGCTCGGCTGCGGGTTGCGCACCCACTCGCCGGCGCGGATAAACCGGTCGCCCGCGCACATGCCGCGGCAGGTGGCGAGCAGCAGGCCGACGGCGAGGTCGGCCACATCCTCGGTCAGCGCGCCAAAGGTGCCGGTCACGGGCAGTCCGCGGGCGCGGGCGTATTCCAGGTTGACGGCGTCGGTACCCACGCCGTTGACGGCCACCACCTCCAGGGCAGGGAGCTGTTCCATCATCGTGCGCGTGATGCCGGTGTGGCCACCGGTGATGACGGCGCGGATCGACGGCCCATGCTGGTGCAGCCAGGCGTCCTTGTCCGCCTGCTCGAAGAGCCGGTGCACGGTGTAGCGCGCATTCAGCTTGTCATTGATGGCGGGGATCAGGATCGGGCTAAGCTGGAGGATGTCGGGTTTCATATCGGTTGGTCAGTCAGGGGCGGGCGTCGGGTTTGCCCGACAAATGAGGTGGCGTGCGAGCAACTGGAGCGTTCCAGTTATCAGTTATCCTATGACATGGAAGCGGCAGACGCCAAGAGAAATTTGACTGGTTACAAGCCTTGAGAGTGACCATGAAGTGGAGAACGCGCCGAATTTAAGCCAAAGAAATGACTGACGAGGGGTTCGCTGTGGGGTATTCCCCAACAGCGTCTTCCAGACGAATCGTTAGAATGTTGTACGACAACGTATTACAGACCATAGCCAAGCAGGAGACCCATATGCGCGAGAACCGGATTCGAAAGATGTGGGCCGCAGACCGCGCGGTCGTGAACGGCTGGCTGTCCATCCCCAGCAGCTTTGCCGCCGAAACCATGGCCCACCAGGGCTGGGATTCGCTGACGGTGGACCTGCAGCACGGCGCCCTGGATTACCGGGATGCGCTGGCCCTGTTCACCGCGGTCTCCACGACCGACACCGTTCCGGTCGTCCGTGTGCCGTGGAACGAGCCCGGCATCCTGATGAAGGTGCTCGATGCCGGCGCCTATGGCGTCATCTGCCCGATGGTCAACACCCGCGAAGACGCCGAACGGCTGGTCGCCGCCACGCGCTATCCGCCGCTGGGTTCGCGCAGCTTCGGGCCGATTCGCGGACTGCTGTACGGCGGTGCCGACTACCCGGAACGCGCCAACGATACCGTGGTGGTGTTTGCCATGATCGAAACCCTGCAAGGGCTGGACAACCTCGACGACATCCTTTCGGTCAGGGGGCTCGATGCCGTGTATATCGGCCCGTCTGATTTGTCGCTGGCGCTCGGCTGCCGGCCGACGTTCGACGATGTCGATCCTCCGGTTGCGCAAGCGATTGCGCATGTCGTGTCCCGGGCACAGGCCCATGGCGTGGTCGCGGGCATTCACAACGGCACCCCGGAAGCCGCCTTGCGGCGGATCCAGCAGGGCTTCCGCTTTGTCACGGTGAGTTCGGATGCGCGGCTGATGGCGGCCGGGGCCAGGCAGGTGGTATCGCAGATGCGCGCGGGACAGGCGTCACCGCCGGAGTCCGCCTCGGGATATTGAGTCCGGCCAGGCAGGCCAACAAAACTAACGGAGAGCGAAAGTGAAACTGGGATTTATCGGTCTTGGCATCATGGGCAGCCCGATGGCTGGGAACCTGATCGACGGCGGGCATGAGGTCAGGCTGTTCAGCCGCAGCGGCGCGCCGCAAGCGCTGGTGGAGAAGGGCGGCGTGGCATGCGGCTCCGCCAGGGAAGTGGCCGAGGGGGCCGACGTGATCTTCCTGATGGTGCCGGACACCCCGCATGTGGAAGCAGCGCTGTTTGGCGAAGGCGGTGTTGCCGAGGGCCTGAGCGCCGGCAAGATCGTGGTCGACATGAGTTCGATCTCGCCGATCGCCACCAAGGACTTTGCCAGCCGCATCAACGCGCTCGGCTGCCAGTACCTTGATGCACCGGTGTCGGGCGGCGAGGTGGGCGCGCGCAATGCCACGTTGTCGATCATGGTGGGCGGTGAGGACGCGAGCTTCGACAAGGTGCGGCCGCTGTTCGGGCTGATGGGCAAGAACATCACCCTGGTAGGTGGCAATGGCGCGGGACAGACTGCCAAGGTGGCCAACCAGATCATCGTGGCGCTGAACATCGAAGCGGTTGCGGAGGCCCTGCTATTTGCCTCCAAGGCGGGCGCGGACCCGGCACGCGTGCGCGAGGCGCTGATGGGCGGCTTTGCGTCTTCCAAGGTGCTGGAAGTGCATGGCGAGCGCATGATCAAGCGCACCTTCGATCCGGGCTTCCGCATCGGGCTGCACCAGAAGGACCTCAACCTCGCGTTGTCCAATGCCCGCGAACTGGGCGTGTCGCTGCCCAATACGGCGACGTGTCAGGAGTTGTTCAATGCTTGCGCCAGTCATGGCGGCGCGGGCTGGGATCATTCGGCGCTGGTGCGGGCGCTGGAATTGATGGCCAATCACGAAATCGGGTCCTGAGGGCGTTATTCCCCGGGATTGCGCCGCCGTGCCTGCGGTGAGGCGGTGCCAAGTAGAATGCGCGCATGTTCCCCACCCGGATCGCACTACGCCTCGCCCAAGGCGATGCGTGCCGATCCCCCGAGCCATGCGGATTCCACCGATGAAGGCGATCATCGCCTTCGAAAGCGTTGCCAGGACAAAGAGCGTCAGCCGGGCAGCGGAAGAGCTGGGGCTGACCGCGTCCGCGGTCAGCCATCAGATTGCCAATCTCGAGGATGCGATCGGCCAGGCGCTGTTTTTCCGGCAGGGGCGGGGCCTGGTGCCGACGCCGGTGGGCGAGCAGTACTTGCGGGACGTCACCGGGGCGCTTGCGGAACTGAGCCGCGCCACCGAGCGCGCGTCCAGTCCCTCTGACATCGAGATCCTCCGGGTTCATTCCAGCCCCAGCTTTGGCCTGATGTGGCTGTTGCCGCGGCTGCAATCCTTCCAGGCCGACAATGGCGACATCCAGCTGAATCTGTCGTGCTCGTATGAAGACGTTTCCTTCACGGGCGGCTACTACGATATCGATATCCGTCACGGCTATGCGCACTGGCGTGACCTGCAGGTCAGGACGCTGCGCAAGGAGACCATTACTCCGCTGGCCTCGCCGGACTATCTCGCGAGGAATCCGATCCAGTCGCCGGCGGACCTGCTGTCGCAGCGCCTGATCTACTCAGAGACACCGCTGGTCCAATGGCAGCAGTGGTTCGCCCGGTTTGGCGTGCCCACTGCCCACAAGACCTTCGATTTCACCTTCGATCGCTCGTATATGTCGCTCGAGACCGCGGCACTTGGGCTCGGGGTGGCGCTGGAAAGCACGCTGCTGGCGTCGGTGCTGATCCGCAAGGGCGCACTGGTGCCCGTGTTCGATGACTCCCATGCGGTCGAGGTCGGCAGCCACCACCTGGTCTACCCGGCACAGAACGCCGACCTGCCGCGCGTGGCTCGCTTCCTGGCCTGGATGGAGCGGCAGTTGCCGGCTTGAGCCAAATCATATGGAAGGCCGTGATAAGTGCTTCCTGCGATGCCCCAGGCGCAGCCTCCGCAAGCGTTGCCTGAAAATTTCTCAGCAATACCTGAGGCATACCGCGTTGATCGCAAGGCCGCCAGCGATAAAACTTGACCCATCAAATCTTCAACAGTCAGGAGACAAGGATGCTGGTCGAGAACAACGTCGTCATCGTCACGGGAGCCGCTTCGCCGCGCGGCATTGGTAAAGCTGCGGCCAGGGCATTTGCCGCACAGGGGGCCACGGTCGTCATCCTCGACCTGCGCCTGGAAGACGCCCAGGCAGCCGCCACCGAACTGGGCGAGCAGCATCTCGGGCTGGCCTGCGACGTGACGGACAAGGCCGCTTGCGAGCGGGCCGCGCAGGCGGTTGTGGAACGCTATGGCCGCATCGATGCGCTGGTCAACAACGCCGGCATCACCCAGCCGGTGCGCACGCTGGAGATCCAGGCGGCCAATTTCGACGCTGTGATGGACGTCAACCTGCGCGGCACGCTGTACATGTCGCAGGCGGTCCTGCCGCAGATGAAGGAGCAGAAGCGCGGCAGCATCGTGTGCATGTCGTCGGTCTCCGCGCAGCGGGGCGGCGGCATCTTCGGCGGCCCCCACTACAGCGCCGCCAAGGCCGGTGTGCTGGGGCTGGCACGTGCCATGGCGCGGGAATTCGGGCCGGACGGCGTGCGCGTCAATTCGATCACGCCCGGGCTGATTCAGACCGACATCACCGGCGACAAGCTGACCCCCGAAATGCGCGCCGACATCATCAAGGGCATCCCGCTGGGCCGCCTGGGCAATGCTGCCGACGTGGCCAACGCCTGCGTGTTCCTGGCGAGCGACATGTCCGCCTACCTGACCGGCATCACGCTCGACGTCAACGGCGGCATGCTGATCCACTAATCTTCCCAAAGCAGCCGCCCAAAGAGGCGGACCACCAAGGCCGTTGCGCCGCATATCCGGCGCACAAGGCAGGAGACAACCAATGAAGACCAAATACGCGCCTTCGCCCATCGGCGGCGAAGCGATGCCGCACGCCGATGTGGCCACGTTCGAATCCCGCACCTACGCCAAGGTCGTGCGGCGCCTGATCCCGTTCCTGATGCTGTGCTACCTGGGCGCCTACCTGGACCGGGTCAACGTAGGCTTTGCCAAGCTGCAGATGCTGAGCGATCTTCAGTTCAGCGAAACCATCTATGGCCTCGGCGCCGGCATCTTCTTCCTGGGCTACTTCCTCTTTGAAGTACCCAGCAACGTCATCCTCCACAAGGTCGGCGCCAAGCGCTGGCTGGCGCGGATCATGCTGACCTGGGCGGTAATTTCCGCCTGTTTCGCCTTTGTCAGCACGCCGACCCAGTTCTACATCCTGCGCTTCCTGCTGGGCGTGGCGGAGGCGGGCTTTGCGCCCGGCGTGATCCTGTACATGACGTACTGGTTCCCGTCGGAGCGCCGTGCCAAGGCACTGTCCATGTTCTTCATGGCCATTCCGCTGGCAGGCATCGTGGGCGGGCCGCTGTCGGGCTACATCATGCACGCCTTCCACGGCGTGGGCGACCTGGCCGGCTGGAAGTGGTTGTTCCTGATCGAGGCCCTGCCGTCGCTGTGCCTGGGCGTCGCCATCCTGTACTACCTGGACAACGGCATCGAAGAGGCGCACTGGCTCAACGATGCGGAGAAGGCGCTGCTCAAGCGCAATATCGAAGGCGACAACGCCCAGAAGGAAGTTCACCTTTCGATCGGTGCCTTCATGGCCGACCGCAGGCTCTGGCTGATGGCCGCGATCTACTTCTGCGTGGTGCTGGGCCAGTATGGGCTGACTTTCTGGCTGCCCACCATCATCCGCAAGTCTGGCGTGGCAGATCCGCTGTGGGTCGGCATCCTTACCGCGCTGCCGTACCTGTGCGCCATCGTGGCCCTGCCGCTGGTCGGCATGAGCGCCGACCGCCGCCGCGAACGCCGCTTCCACCTGATCGTGCCGATGCTGGTTGCCGCAGCGGGCTTTGCGACCTTGCCGATGCTGGGCAGTGTCAGTGCGTCGCTGATCTGCCTGTGCTTTGCTGCCGCCGGCATCCTGGCCTCGTCGTCGCAGTTCTGGGCCTTGCCGACCGCGCTGCTGGGCGGCATGTCGGCGGCGGCCGGGATTGCGGCGGTCAATTGCTTCGCCAATCTGGCCGGCTTCTTCTCGCCCGCCATCGTGGGCTGGCTCAACGACCTGACGGGCAAGTCCACCGCCGGTCTGATCTTTATCTCGGCCACCGTCGTGGCGGGCGCCATGCTGGTCTTCCTGGTGCCGGCGAGATCGGTCAACCGCTGAGTGGCCGGCCCTTATCCATTGCTCCAGATTTCCGATTGATTGCAGGAGACATCATGCAACACCAAACCTCCGACCAGGCCGTGACTCTGCGGGAACGCGCCTACCGGATCCGCCGCAACGCCCTGCTGATGGGCGAAGTCCAGGGCCAGGGCTATATCGGCCAGGCGCTCGACATCGCCGACGTGCTCGCCGTCGCTTACTTCGACGCCATGCGCTACCGTCCGGAAGACCCGGAATGGGAAGGGCGCGACCGCTTCCTGCTGTCGAACGGCCACTACGCCATTGCGCTGTACGCTGCGCTGCTGGAGGCGGGCATCCTGCCCGCCGAGGAGCTGGAGACCTATGGCAGCGACGACAGCCGCCTGCCGATGTCGGGAATGGCCAGCTACACGCCCGGCATGGAAATGTCCGGCGGCTCGCTCGGCCAGGGGCTGACCATCGGGGTGGGCCGCTGCCTGGGGCTCAAGCGCAAGGGCTCCGATGCCTTCGTCTACACGTTGTTTTCGGATGGCGAACTGGACGAGGGCGCGATCTGGGAGGGCATCCTCTCCGCCAGCCACTGGAAGCTCGACAACCTGATCGCCGTGGTCGACGTCAACAACCAGCAGGCTGATGGCCCATCGACGCAGATCATGGCGTTCGAGCCGCTGGTGCCGAAGCTGGAAGCCTTTGGCTGGTTCACGCAGCGCGTGGACGGCAACGACATCGATGCCGTCGCTGCCGCCTTCCGCGCCGCCCGCGCGCATCCGGGCGCGCAGCCGCGCATGATCATCTGCGATACGCGCATGGGGTGCGGCGTGCCGTTCCTCGAACAGCGCGAGAAGAACCACTTTATCCGCGTGGATGCCCACGAATGGCAACTCGCACTGCAGGCCCTGGAGGCCGGGAGACAAGCATGAGCAGCACCGACACCAACACCAGCGCCAGGCCGAAGCTGAAGACCTCGGCAATGATCGCCTCCATCGCCGGCGAGGGGCAGGCCACCCGGTCCGCGCCGTTCGGCCACGCCCTGGTCGAACTGGGGCGGCAGAAGTCCAACGTCATCGGCATGACCGCCGACCTGGGCAAGTACACCGACCTGCATATCTTTGCGCAAGCCTTTCCCGAGCGCTATTACCAGATGGGGATGGCCGAGCAGCTGCTGATGGGCGCCGCCGCCGGCTTCGCCCACGAAGGTGCCCAGCCGTTTGTCACGACCTACGCGGTGTTTGCCACGCGGCGCGCCTACGACTTCATGCACCAGACCATCGCCGAGGACAACCTCGACGTGAAGATCGTGTGCGCATTGCCGGGTCTGACCACCGGATACGGTCCAAGCCACCAGGCCGCGGAAGATCTCGCGCTGATGCGCGCCATGCCCAACATGACCGTCATCGACCCGTGCGACGCCATCGATATCGAGCAGATGGTGCCCGCCATCGCCGCGCACAACGGCCCGGTCTACGCACGCCTGCTGCGCGGCAACGTGCCCGTGGTGCTGGATCAGTACGACTACAAGTTCGAGCTCGGAAAAGCGAAGCTGCTGCGCGATGGCGCCGAGGTGCTGGTGATCTCGTCCGGCATCATGACGATGCGGGCGCTGGAGGTTGCCAGGGTGCTCGAAGCGGATCGCGTCGGCGTCGCCGTGCTGCATGTGCCGACCATCAAGCCGCTGGACACGGCGACGATCCTGCGCGAGGCAAAACGGTCGGGGCGCCTGGTGGTCGTGGCAGAGAACCACACGGTGATCGGCGGCCTGGGCGAGGCCGTTGCGACGACGTTGATGCAGGCGGGTGTCTCCGTGCCGTTCCGGCAGGTCGGCCTGCCGGATGCATTCCTCGATGCGGGGGCGCTGCCCACGCTGCATGACCGCTATGGCATCTCGACGAACGTGATGGCGGGTGCGATCAAGCGGTGGGTCGGGTAAATCCGGCATCGGGGCGGCGGGGCAGTCATGCTGGTTCCCAGGCTCGGCCCACACGGCCGGGCCGCTCATTTCCGGGATTGCGTCTTTATCGCCGCACGGCACAGCCATGCTTCGGCGACCTTGTCCCGCATCAAGCCCCGGCCCGCGGCGCGGCCTCGCGGCGGGAGAGGGGAGCAAACCGACGGATATCAGCAGCACCAGGCCTTACTTCAGCTGCGCAGCAAACTCTTCCAGCTGCGTAATGCAGGTATTCCACCCTTCGTAGAACCCCAGCTCCTCATGCTGCTTGCGCGTAGCCTCGTCCGGATGCATCACGCGGGCGATGTAGCGCGTGCCGTCACCTTCGTCAGCCATGGTGATGACTGCGGTCATAGACAGCCACGGCGTAGCCGGCCGATAGCCAGCCACCAGCGCCGACGTTGAGACGATCTTCTCCATCGGTACGATCTCGAGGAAGCAGCCCGGGTTGTCGCTGGTGCCGCCGTCGGGGCCCTTCATGAAGGTATGGAATGCGCCGCCGGGCCGCATGTCGAAGGCGCGCACCTCGGTGGTCCAGGGTTTGGGGCACCACCATTCCTTGAGCAACTGCGGATCGGTCCAGGCGCGCCAGACCTTGGCGCGCGGGGCCTTGAGCAGTCGGGAGATGACCAGGTCCTGGCTGTCAGGGCTGGCGGTGTTTTCGTTCGGCATCGGTCAGTTCCTCCTGGTGAAGCGCTTCGACAAAAGCGGCCATGCGGTCGGTCCTGGCTTCCCATAGCGCGCGTTGATCGGCCAGCCATTGCTGCGCATCGGTGAGCGGTTGCGGTACCAGCTCGCAGGTGCGCACGCGCCCGGTCTTGCGCGAGCGGATCAGCCCGCTGCGTTCCAGCACCTGCAGGTGCTTCATGAACGAGGGCAGCGCCATTGCGAACGGGGCCGCCAGCGCCGAGACCGTTTCCGGCCCGCGCCCGAGCACGCTGACGATGGCCCGGCGGGTGGGATCCGCCAGCGCGTAGAACACGTCGGAAAGCTCGGCCACGGGGGAAAGCTCGGCACAATGGTTAGCCATGTGGCTAAGTATAAGGAGGTGCGCGAAACATGCAAGGGCAAAATGCGAAACGCCCCGGGGTGAGCCGGGGCGTCATGTATGCGAAGCGAGGACGAGGGGAGGGGTCTACTGCTGCCGCACGTATGCCGCCAGGGCCTTCACTTCCTCGGCCTTCAGCCCGGCAAACGGCGGCATCGGCACCGCGCCCCACTTGCCGCTGCTGCCACCGCGGATGCTGGCTTCCAGCCTGGCCTGCGCCTGCGCATCGTTCTTGTAGCGCGCCGCCACCTCGTGATACGCCGGGCCGACCACCTTCTGCGTCACGCTGTGGCAGCTCAGGCAGGCATTCTTCGCCAGCAGGCCCTGCACATCGACGCTGGCCGCAGCCGGTGCGGAGTCCGGCGCGGCGGGCTTGCCTGCCTTCTGCGCGATTGCCACGATCTCGGGATCCTTCAGCTTGGCCGAGCCATAGGCCACGGCCAGGTAGGCGCCCAGCTGCTCGACCTCGGCATCGTCGATGGGCGCGCCATACGCCTGCTGCATCTTCTTCATTTCGGCCGTCCATTGCGCCAGGCTCAGGCCGGGCGGCTGGTAAGAGACGTAGTCGGCCGAATGGCAGATCGCGCATTTCTGCATGGCGATGCCGTAGCCCGGAAGCTTGGCGGGCTTGAGCTTGACGTTTTCTGCCGGCAGCCTGATGTCCTGCGCTGCCGCGCAAGCGCTGCCCGTACTGGCCAGCAGGGCGAGCGCCAGCAGCGCGGGGGCGATGGTTCCTTTCATGGCGCGCTCCTCAGGCGATGGTGACCGGCGTGGATTCGATGACGTTGCGGCGGTAGCCGGCGGGGTTCCAGTTGGCCATTGCCGGCTGCACCTCGTCTTGACCGCTGGTGGCGCGCACCATCAGCACCGCCGGACCCTTGCGCGCGAACTTGACCGGCAACTGCCAGGCACGGAACGAGAAGCGGCCCAGGTCCTGGCCCAGCGTGGCGGCCTGCCAGTTGTGCCCGCCGTCGACGGATACCTCCACGGTGCGGATGCCGGAGCCGCCGTCGAAGGCGATGCCCTTCAGTTCGACCGTGCGCCCCGCAGGCAGCACGCCGCCGGCGCCCACGCTGATGATGAAGCTGCGCACGGCCAGCGTCGAGATCGGCCGCGTCTTGCTGGCGGGGGTGCCCGGCGCCACGCATTGGCAGTCGTTATCCGGTACGCGGTAGCCCTTGGTCATGAAGAAAGCGTCATGGCCCTCGAAGGGGCGGTCGAGCACCTCGATCTCGGACAGGTGCTTGATCCAGTAGGTGCCGAAGTAGCCCGGCACCACCAGCTTGAGCGGATAGCCGTTGAGGAGCGGCAGGTCTGCGCCGTTCATGCCCCAGGCCAGCATCGGCTCGCCGTTCATCGCATGCGCAATGTCCAGCGATTTGCGGAAGTCCGGCGTGCTCGGCAGCACCGGCGTATCGAGTCCGTTGAACGTGACCACTTTCGCGCCGGCCTTGACGCCCGCATGCTCCAGCACCTTGCGCAGCGGCACGCCGGTCCAACGCGCATTGCCCATCGCGCCATTGGCCAGCTGCGCACCGAACACGCGCGGTTCGGAGAAGCCGCGGCTGTTGCCCGAGCACTGGTTCACTGCGACTACCTCGACCGGGTCGGCCAGGCGCTTGAGCTCGTCCAGTGACAGCCGCAGCGGCTTGTTGACGTGGCCGCCGATGGTCAGGCGATAGGTGGCAAGGTCGACCGACAGCGGGATGTTGGCCAGGTGGTAGCGCACGAAGAAGGCGTCGTTGGCGGTGATCGGCCCTTCGTTGAAGGCGGCAAAGGGCGTCTCCAGGTGCGGCGGCCGTGTACTGACACGGACCAGCGGACGCTTGCCGGGATAGCGCACCAGCGGGCGCGGGCCGTCGGCCAGCGTGACGCCATCGGCAGGCTTCGCCGCCAGCGCGGCAAGGGGCGATGCGCCCAGCGCAAGCAGGCCCGCGTTGCGGACAAAGCGGCGGCGAGCGGGCAGCAGCAGGGAATGGCCGGCAAGGTCCGCCGGATTGTTCTTGTGTCGCATGGGGGCGTCTCCTTGGCGCGTCTGGACGTGTGCGATGCGTTTGTGGCGGCTACTTTGCGTCGGAAACCTTAAGTTGTGAAACGGGTTTTCCAGTTAGTGCTTATCGATTGGGTCGATATATGGTGGCCTGGGGGGCAGCTGTCACCGGCGCTGTCTGGAGCCGCTCGCTTCAGACGACAGCTCTTTCCAGTGCTCGCGCGTAAAACCGTACAGTGCCTCCAGCGCCGGCGACAGCGAGCGTGCCGCCATGCGCGCGATGCCATAACGGCCGCAGCGGCGCGGGTCGGGCGGCATCCGCACCTCCGCCATCAACCCCGCAGCGCGTTCCTGCCGCGTGATCGGCAGCACGCCGAACAGCAGCGTGTCGGTGGCCAGCGTTACGCTGCGCAGCATGTCGAGGTTGTCGCAGTGCAGAGTGAAGAGCTTGTCCGGGGCTGCCCCGGGGCCCCACAGCTCGGCAAGCTGCCGGCTGACGATGGTGCTGAGGGTGGTGGTCGCGACCGGGTAGGCGCGGATCGCTTCGATATCGACGCGGCGCTTGCGCAGGATCGGATGCCCGGCCCGGCACACCAGGCCGGCAGGCAGTTCGCCCAGGGGCTCCATGTCGATATCGTCGGCAGCGCGCAGCACGTAGGCGTCGCCGACGATGGCGTCGATGCTCTCGCTGCGCAATGCGTCCAGCAGCGCGCTGGTGGCGCAGGTTTCGGTGCGTACCTTGATGCGCGGATGCGTTTTTGCCATGTGGATCAGGAAGGGCGTCAGCAGCAATGCAGCGGGCGCGGGCGCTACGCCGATCGCGAGCGAGCCTTCCTCGCCGCCGCGCAGCAGTTCGAGATCGCGCCGTAGCTGCCGCTCTTCCAGCCGCATGCGGCGTGCCCGGTCGGCCACCAGTTCGCCGAACACGGTCAGGCTTGCGCGCCGGGCGCCGCGGTCAAACAGCTGCGCCTTCAGTTCGTCTTCCAAGGCGCGGATGCTGCGGCTCAGCGCTGGTTGGGTCAGGTGTACGGCGCGGGCCGCTTCGGAAAAGGTGCCGTGTTCGACCACGGCAAGCAGGTGCAGCAGTTTCTGCGTGTCCATGCGGAGATCCATGCGTATCGGTTATGGGAGCGGTGCGATATTTGCATTTGAATCATACCTTTGCGCTTCCTATGATGAGCGGAACACAAGAGCGGGCCTGCTGACAGCACACAGGGCGCCCGCCAACAAACCGTCCATCGGAAACCGGAGAGACACACATGCTCAAGCTGTTAATCGGCCTCGGCCTGCCATATATCGGCGTGATCGGGCTCCTGCCCTGGGTGGCGTCGGTCGAGCGTTTCGTGCTCGGCGTGCCCTTTATCTACGCCTGGATCTTTGCGTGGTTCGTGCTGACCTCTGGCTGCATGCTCGCGTGCTGGCTGCTGTTCGACCGCCACGCCGCCGACGCGGCGCACCAAGCCTGAGGGGAGCCGTCCATGACCACAGCGGTATTCCTCGGCTTTATCGTGTTTTCGCGCTATCTCGCCATCCGCTCGAAGAAGGGTCATGGCGCGCAGAGCGTGCATGATTTCTTCGTAGCGTCGCGGCAGTTCGGCGCCTACCTGGTGTTCTTCCTGGCGGCGGGCGAGATCTACAGCATCGGCACCATGGTCGGCTTTCCCGGCGGCATCTACGCCAAGGGGCCGACCTACGGCGTCTGGTTCCTCGGCTATATCCTGCTGGCGTATCCGCTCGGCTATTTCCTCGGCCCCAGGATCTGGCAGGCCGGCGCGCGCTACAACGCGATCACGTTGCCCGACCTGTTCAAGGGCCACTATGGCAGCCGCGCGCTGGAGCTGATCGTGGCGGGCTCGGCGATCCTGTTCCTGCTGCCCTGGGGCCAGCTGCAGTTCACCGGGCTGGTGGCGGCGCTCAAGGGACTGGGCTGGGAGTTCAAGCCGGTGTACCTGGTGATGATTTCCGCAGTGCTGGCTTTCACCTATATCGCCATCTCCGGCGTCCGTGCTTCGGCCTATATCGCCATCCTGAAGGACATCCTGATGGTGGTGGCGATCGTAGTCACCGGCGTCGCGGTGGGCTGGCAGACCGGTGTGGGCGACGTGTTCCATGCCGCCAGCGTGCAGGTGAGCAACCAGATGAGCGACACGCAGCTGCGCTTCTCGATGAGCACCATGCTGTTCCAGGCGCTGGGCTTCTACATGATGCCGCTCGCGGTGCAGAATTTTTTCACCGCCAAGAGCGCCAACACCATCCGGCGCACGCAGGTGGCGATGCCGCTGTACATGCTGATGTACCCGTTTCTGGTGCTGGCGTCCTACTACGCAATCAGCCAGGACCTGCAGCTCGCATCGCCCAACGAGGCCTTCTTTGCGGCGGCAGTGCGGCTGTTGCCGGGCTGGCTGCTGGGGCTGGTGGCTGCAGGCGCCGCGTTGTCGGGGCTGCTGGTGCTGGCCGGCATCTGCCTGGCGATCGGCCCCATCGTCACGCGCAACCTGCTGCCCGGCATGCCCGAGGCGCGGCAGAAGCAGGGCGCCAAGGTGGTGATCGTGATCTACCTGGTGCTGTCCATCGCGATGACGCTGGCCACGCCCAACCTGATGCTCACGCTGATCAATACCACTTACTACGGCGTGACGCAGTTCTTCCCCGGCGTGATGGTGATCCTGTTCTCGCTCAAAGTCAGGCCGCTGGCGATTGCGCTGGGCATCGTCAGCGGACAGGCGCTGGCGATCGCGCTGTATGTGCAGCAGGCCGATTTCGGCGGCATCAACCTCGGCCTGATCAGCCTCGGCGTCAACCTGCTGGTGATTGCGCTGGTGAACTACGCGCCCCGGCTGTCGCGCATACAGCCCGCCTGAACTCACGACTTTCACACGCAAGCCATGACCGATAGCGACAAGGCGCGCACGCAGGTATTCGTCGCGCGCAAGATCCTCACGATGGAAGCCGCGAAACCGGACGCGACCCATGTCGCGGTCCGCGATGGCGAGATCGTCGCGGCAGGCGGCCATGCCGACATGGCACCGTGGCCGGATGCGGTGCAGGTCGACACCTTCCGCGACAAGGTGCTGATGCCGGGACTGGTGGAAGCCCATTGCCACCTGATGGAGGGCGCGATGTGGGACGCGGTCTACGTCGGCTACTTCGACCGCCGCGATCCGGACGGCAGGCTGTGGCGCGGCCTGCGTACGCTGGAGCAGGTGATCGATCGGCTGGCCAGCGCGGCCTGCCGGTTGCAGTACGGCGATGCGCCACTGCTGGCGTGGGGCTTTGACCCGATCTACTTCGGCACCGAGCGGCTGTCGGTGCGCGAACTGGACCGGGTCTCCGCCGCCCGGCCGATCGTGGTGATGCATGCCAGCGTGCACCTGATGAATGTCAATTCGGCCATGCTGGCACTGGCCGGTATCGACGAGGACACCGGTATCGACGGCGTGCACAAGGACGCGGACGGCAAGCCCACCGGCGAGCTGCAGGAGTTCGCGGCGATGTTCCCGGTGCAGCGCGTGATCGGCAGCGCGCTGTCACTGGCGGCTGCCGAGGATGCGGAGGCGGTACGCCGCTTCGGGCGCGTGGCGCAACTGGCCGGCGTGACGACGGCCACGGACCTGGTCAACGACCTGTCGCCAAAGGGGCTGGAAACGCTGCGTGCGGTGACGGCTGATGAAGGATTCCCACTGCGCATCGTGCCGGCGTTCGCGCCGCAGCGCGATGCGCAAGGCGGGCCTGCACGTGTGCATGATGCGGCTGCAGCGGGCTCCGACAAGCTCCACTTCGGGCCGGTCAAGTTCATCGTCGACGGCTCGATCCAGGGCTTTACCGCGCGCCTGCGCGCGCCGGGGTATGCGGGCGGCCAGCCCAACGGTCTGTGGCTCATCCCGCCGGAGCAGTTGCTGGATGCGTTTACGCCGTTCCACCTGGCCGGCCTGCCGCTGCATATCCACACCAATGGCGACGAGGCGACCGAGGTGGTGCTGGACGTGCTCGAGGTGCTGCTGTTGCGCCATCCGCGGGCAGATCATCGCCATACGCTGCAGCACTGCCAACTCGCCGACGGGGCGCAACTTGCGCGCGCGGCGCGGCTCGGCCTGTGCATCAACTTCTTCTCCAACCACCTGTACTACTGGGGGGATGCGCATGCCGAACAGACCGTCGGGCCGGCGCGCGCTGCGCGCATGAACGCAGCCGGTACCGCGAGCCGGCTCGGCATCCCGTTCGCGATCCATTCCGATGCGCCAATCACGCCGCTGAACCCGCTGTTCACGGCATGGTGTGCGGTGCAGCGGCAGACCGCTTCAGGCCGCATGCTGGGCGAGGCCGAGCGCCTGACGGTTGCCGACGCCTTGCATGCGATCACGTTGGGCGCCGCCTATACGCTGAGGCTTGATCACCGCATCGGCAGCATCGCGCCCGGCAAGCTGGCCGACTTTGCGGTGCTCGAGGACGATCCCACGGCCGTGGAGCCAGAGCGGCTGAAGGACATCCGCGTCTGGGGCACGGTGCTGGGTGGCCGCGTGTTCCCTGCACCGGCGCGATGAACGCGCGGGCTCCGATCCCGCTGGTGGTGGTCGGCGGCTATCTCGGCGCGGGCAAGACCACGTTGCTCAACCGGCTGCTGGCCAATGCGCAGGGGCGTCACATCGCCGTGCTGGTCAACGACTTCGGCGAGATCAATATCGACGCTGCGCTGATTCGCACGCGCAGCGACGACGTAATCCAGCTCGAGAACGGCTGCATCTGTTGCTCGATTGGCGGCAGGCTGGCGGATGCGCTGATGGCCATTGCCACGCGCGAGCAGCGCCCGGACCTGCTGGTGATCGAGGCCAGCGGCGTCTCTGACCCGCAGCGGATCGCGCAGGTCGGGCTGCTCGATCCGGCGTTCCGGCTCAATGCGGTGGTGGTGGCGGTCGATGTGGTTGGCGTCGATGGCAGCCTGCGCGACCCGCTCGTGGGCGAGATGGTGCGGCGGCAGATCGCGGGCGCATCGGTGGCGGTGCTGACCAAGGCGGACCTGGGCGATGAGACCTCTGTTGTGATGGTTGCCCACACGGTCGGCAGCATTGCGCCGCGGGCCGCGGTGCTGACGGCACGGCAGGGGGATGTACCGCTGTCGGTGTTTGTTGATTCCGCTTTACCGGTGCCGCATGACGTGGGCGTGCCGAGGGCGGGCGCGGGCTGGCAGCGAGCCGTCGGCGGTGTGCACGCGGGTATCCGCAGTCTCTCGTACCGGACCCGCCGCGGCTTCGACAAGGTGCGGCTGCGGCAGGCGCTGGCGACACTGCCCGTGCGCCTGTTGCGTGCCAAGGGCATTGTCAGGCTGGCCGCCGATCCGCGGCTGCATGAGCTGCATGTGGTCGCCGGACGTATGAGGCTGAGTCCGATGGAACAAGGCGAGTCCAGCGAGTCCAGCGAGTCCAGCGAGTCCAGCGAGTCCAGCGAGTCCACGCTGGTCTTTATCGGCGTCTTCGACGCAACCGGTGAAGACCGCCTGCGTGCATGCCTCGATGTGGCATTGGCGTGAGACCACGCGGCTTGCCGCGACATCCCACGTCGCTCAGGTATGGAATTCCTCCGGAGCCGCGCGCGGCGCTGCCGTGCCTTCCCAGCTGCCGCGCTCGAATTCCGCAATCACCTGTGCCCCCAGCAACAGCAACGTTGCCGCAATCTCCAGGCTCAGCAGCACCACGATTGCCGTGGTCAGCGAGCCGTAGACCCGGCTGACCTGCGACAGTGTGGTGAAGTACCACACCAGCACATGGCGGGAGATCTCCCATAGCACGGCCGCAATCACCGCGCCGGACAGGGCGTGCCGCCACGACAGCCGCCCCACCGGCATGACCATGTAGATCGACGTCAGCAGCAGGATCTCGCCAAGGAACCCGAGCAGGTAGAGCAGGCCGGTCGAGAGCCGGTCGAGCGACCATTCGTGCCCGAGCACGGCCACATGGCGTTCGGCAATGGCCAGCAGGCCGCCGGAGACCACGCTGACCAGCAGCAGGCCCACGCTCAGCATCACGATGTAGCAATACGGAAGCACGGCCGACACCAGGAAATGCCGGCGTCGGATCGCCACCCGGTGCACGAAGATCACCGACATCGCGTTCTCCAGCACCGTGAATGCCAGCGAACTGAAGAACAGCATGGTGCCGAGCAGTACCCAGCCGATGGTGCCGCGATTGCGCAGGAAGCCGGCGAGCTCGTTGATCAGCGCGCGCGACTGCCCCGGCACCAACCACTCCAGATACCGTGCCAGCGTCGACAGCAGCAGGTCCGGCGCGACCACATGCGACAGCGCGATCACCATCAGGATCAGCATCGGCACGATCGACAGCAGCGCGTAATAGGCCACCGCGCCGGCCAGCAGCAGGCCCTGGTTGGCTCGGAATTGCCTGAGCGTGTGCAAGGCAAAGCGCCGCGGATGGCGGAGCAGGTCGCGGACGCGGGCGTCGGGATGCTGCATGGAGGGCATCGGAGATGGCTAATGCTGACATTATGGGTCGATGTCGGGTGGATGCGGTTTTCCAGGCCACCCGGAGGCCATGTCGGAGTACAGAAACTGCTCATCAATGAGCAGTTTCTGAAACGAAAATATATTTATCTATCAGAGACTTAGCGGCGATTGGTGATCGAGTCACTTCGTCATAACGCCGTCACATATTTGCGGTTGAAGCCACTTGTCTTTGCCGCCGAAAGGCCGGAATCCCAGACCTGTTTCACCGCGTTTCAGGCGGTTGCAAGGCGCATGCTCGAGCGCCTCTCTCCACTAGCCCAAGCCGCGCCCCTGGCACTGTGATCGCGCCTGGAAGCGAAGCGCGCTTCCGCCCCCCATTCCACACGGTTATGGCGACATTCCGAATGCATCATTGTGGTCATGGCTTGCCTCCTTCAAGATGGCGCCCGCAGCCTGCACCACGCGGGCCTGCATCTCATGCACAAGAGGCGGCGCCCCCGGCGTGCTGCCGCCTCGCCATAAAAAGGAGACAGGATGCGAGCGTATTCGCCGTCGCGCAGGACGGGATTCGGGCGCAGCCGCGCATGGCTGGCGGCGGCGCTATTGGTGCTGCCGGCGGCCGCGTCGCTGGCGCAGCAGGGCGGGCAGCCATCGGCCGTTGCCGATGACGAAGTCATGCAGGGCTTTCCGCCGCCGCCGGACAAGCAAGTGAGCCGCGGCAACGGCCTGCGCCCGCCATACATGCGCTGGGCGTTCCGGCATGCGCGCGAGATGTCGCCGACGGCTGGCATCCGGCATGCCAGCCGGCCGTCGACGCTGGCGGGGCAGCAGGGCACCGAGCTGGATGGCATCACGTTCGCGGTGGCGGGCAACACTGTCCGGCTGGCCGATTACCTGCGCGACACCCATACCGACGGCATTATCGTGCTGCACCAGGGCAAGGTCGTGTACGAGCGCTACTTTGCCGGCTTCGGTCCGTACCAGCCGCATCTCTGGGCGTCGATGACAAAGTCAGTGACCGGCCTGCTGGCCGCCATGCTGGTCGAGGAGGGCAAGCTCGACCCGCAGGCCCGGCTGGCGCAGTACGTGCCTGAGCTGGCGGGCAACCCGTTTGGCGAGGCCACCGTGCAGCAGAACCTGGACATGGAAGTGCCGGTGGGCTACCCGGACGCGCTGCCGCCGGACCTCGGCCTGTTCGGGGCGGTGGGCATCGTGCCGCGCAAGGCGGATGCGCCAGACAACATCTATGACTTCCTCAAGGTCGTTCATCCAACCGGCGACCGCGACCAGGGCGGGGTCTGGTACTACCAGAACGGCTCGCCGGAAGCGGTGGCCTGGGCGCTGCGCCGCATCACCGGCAAGAGCTGGGCGCAGCTCGTCACCGAACGACTGTGGTCGCGCTTTGCTGAAGACGATGCCTATACGCACGTGGATCGCCTCGGCACCGAAATGGCCAGCGGCGGCCTGAACTCCACGCTGCGCGATGCCGCCCGCTTTGCCGAGGCGGTGCGCCGCGCGGCGGCCGGCGATGCCTCGGGCGGGATCTCGCCGGCGGCCGTGCGCATCGCGCTGCAACCTGCCGGCAACCAGGCCCGCTTTGCGCGCGGCAACACCATGCCTGGCCGCGACGGCTATGGCTACCACAACTACTGGTTCCAGCGCAACGACGGCGACGGCAGCATCGAGGCAAGCGGGCGCTTCGGGCAGAAGATCTACATCAACCCGGCCAAGGCGCTGACGGTGGTGAAGTTCTCAGCCAGCCCGGACGGCACCGCGCGCGCGACCAGCGCCGCCGGCGTGCGCAAGCGCGACGACCCGTCGCGCGCGCTCGAGTCACCTGCAGCCATGGTGGCTGCGGCGCTCGCGATCCACCGCGCGGCCAGCCGCTGAGTCAAGCCGGCTGCGCCGGCATTCCCTTCCGATTTCTCTCCCCCGCATGGCCGCTGGCTGAGCGGGCGGGCGGCTGCACGCCTGCGCGAGGCAGCCGCAGGTACACAACAAACCACAACAAGACAGGACGGAGACATGAAAGCGAAGAAAACGAAGCCCGGCAAGCTGCTGCTGTCGGCCATGCTCGGCACGCTGGCCGGCGCCGCACAGGCCAACGTAACGCTGTATGGCGTCGCCGACGCCAACATTGAATACGTGAATCACCTCTCGGCGGTGCTGCCGACGCAGGCAGGCTTTCCCGGCCCCGCGCGTAACCGCGTGAGCCTGGGTTCCGGCGGTTTGTCCGGCTCGCGCTGGGGCCTGCGCGGCACCGAGGAGCTCGGCGGTGGACTCAAGGCCGTGTTCGCGCTGGAGAACGGCTTCGGCCTGGATGATGGCCGGCAGACGCAGTCAGGCCGGCTGTTCGGCCGGCAGGCTTTCGTCGGGCTGCTGAGCGAGCGCGTCGGCCGCCTGACGTTCGGGCGCCAGTACACGGCGATTTTCGATGCGTTCTCCAACTTCTCGCCCAGCGGGTATTCCACCCAGTACGAGCCGATTGCGGCGCAGCTTGGCCTCGATTTCCGCTCGGACAACACGGTCAAGTACACCGGCACGTTCGGCGGACTCACCGCCATCACCAATTATTCGTTCGGCAACGGTGTATTCGGCGCCGGCGAGGTCGCGGCGCAGTCGCAGCGCGATACGGGCTTTGGCGCCGGCCTCAACTATTTCGCGGGCGGCTTCGGCGTGGCTCTGGCGTTCAATCGCTACAACCCGACGCTGGGGACTGGCGGCGCCGTCGGCAACTTCAGGAAGGCGGGGGTTGCGGCCAGCTATCGCGCGGGCCTGGTCAAGCTGATGGGCGGCTATCGCTGGGGACTCAACAAGTCGGCCAGCGGTGCCACCATCGTGCGCGACGACTACTATTGGGCCGGCATCAACTATCGTGCCACGCCCAACCTTGACCTGACGCTCGCGTACTACTACGACGACGTCAAGGCCCTGGCCGGCAGCAACGTCAGGAACCCGTGGCAGGTCAGCCTGATCGCCGACTACAGCTTGTCGAAACGCACCGACGTGTACCTGACCACGGCCTATGTACAGAATGCCGGCATCAACTTCGACACCTCGGCGGTCAGTTTCGCCAATGGGTACTTCCTCGGCAGCGGCCATCGCAGCATGACGGCAGTAGCGGTCGGAATCCGCCACCGCTTCTGACCGGCGCGGCTATGCGGGGAGCTCGGCCTGCGCCTGCGGCGCACCGGCCGCCCGGCGCAGGCAGTCCAGCATCGCCATCACCGCCGCGCGCGACAGTCCGTCCTCGCGCCAGTACATCGACACCGAGCCGAACCCCGCCAGTCGCAGCGGAACGATGCGCAGCGCCCCCAGTTCTTCCAGCCGGCGGGCGGTGCGGTGCGAGGCCAGGCCGATCATGTCGCTGTTGTTGAACAAGGTGAGATTCAGCACGGTGGAATTGCTTTCCACGCAGTCGGCCGGCAGTGCCCGCTCGGCGCTGGCCAGCGCGCCTTCCAGCGCATTGCGGATCGGCGTGCCGCGCGGCCACACCACCCAGCGGTAGCGGTACATGTCGTCCCAGCCGATGCGCCCGCCCTGCAGCAGCGGATGGCGCGGCCGCGCGACAAAGTGGATCGGCTCCATATAGAGCGATTCGGTGCGCATATGCGCGTCCTGCAACTCGGGCGCCGAGCGGCCCACCACGATATCCAGCTCGCTGCGCGCGAGCTGGCTCATCAGGCGGTCCATGGTGGTCTCCACCAGCCGCACGCTGGCGCGCGGCATCTGCTGCAGCAACTGCAGCGCGGCCAGTGGCACGGTGTCGGCCGCCGAGGCCCCTGATGTGCCCACCAGCACCAGTCCGCTGCCGCCGTCGCGCATGGCCTGCAGGTCATCGCGGGCGGCGTCCAGTTGCGCCTCGATCCGGCGCGCGTGCTCGATCAGCGACTCACCGTACGGCGTCGGCCGCAGGCCACGCGCCTGCCGTTCGAACAGCGGCAGGCCGATGTCGTCCTCCAGGTCCTTCAGCCATTTGGAAAGGCCGGGCTGAGTGGTGTTCAGCAGCGCCGCCGACTGGCTCATGTTGCCGGTCTCGGCCAGGCTCAGCAGCATCTGCAAGTTGCGCAGCCGCAATCTCTGGGTCCAGTCCATGGTGCCTACCTATATGAAAAATCGTATCGATAAGATGAAAAGTTCATTTCAAATCTTATAGCGCGACGCGTATAACGACAACAAGACGGTGCGCATTGACGCAGGCACCCGCAAAGAGCGCTCCCTAAAGCACCCGCAAAAAAGTTACGGAGACAGCATGTCCGAACATACCCCTGATCCGGCCCGCGTGGCCTACTACGAAGAAATCGGCCGCAGCCACATGACCCCGCTGTGGGAGTCGCTGCACGCCCTGGTGCCGCCGCAACCGCGGCCGCAGATCGTTCCCGCCATCTGGAAGTACGCGCAGATCCGCCCGCTGGTGATGCAGGCGGGCAGCGTCATCAGCGCCGAAGAAGCCGTGCGCCGCGTGCTGGTGCTGGAGAACCCCGGCATCCCCGGCAAGTCGAGCATCACGTCCACCCTCTACGCCGGCCTGCAGCTGATCCTGCCGGGCGAGGTGGCGCCCAGCCATCGTCATACCCAGTCCGCGCTGCGCTTTATCGTGGAAGGCAAGGGCGCCTGGACCGCGGTCAACGGCGAGCGCACCACCATGCATCCCGGCGACTTCATCATTACGCCGTCGTGGACCTGGCATGACCACGGCAACCCCACCGTCGAAGACGGCGGCGAGCCGGTGGTGTGGCTCGATGGCCTGGACATCCCGTTGGTGCAGCAGTTCGATGCCGGCTTTGCCGAGAACTACCCGGAAGCCCAGCAGCCCGTTACGCGTGCCGAGGGCGACAGCTTTGCCCGCTTTGGCTACAACATGGTGCCGGTGCGGCATCGCGTGACCGATCCCACCTCGCCGGTCTTCAGCTATCCGTACGAGCGCTCGCGCGAGGCGCTGGACCAGCTCTACCGCAACGGCGAGCTCGATGCCTGGGACGGCGTCAAGCTGCGCTACATCAACCCCGCCACCGGCGGCTGGCCGATGCCGACCATCGCCACCTTCATGCAGTACCTGCCGGCCGGCTTCCAGGGCAAGACCTATCGCAGCACCGACGCCACCGTGTACAGCGTGGTGGAAGGGCGCGGCACGGTGCGTATCGGCGACGCGCAATTCCAGTTCGAGCCGCGCGATGTGTTCGTGGCCCCGTCGTGGGCGCCGGTGCAGCTGGGGGCGCTGGAAGACGCCGTGCTGTTCAGCTACTCCGACCGGCCCGTGCTGTCCGCGATGAACCTGCTGCGCGAAGCGCGCACCTGAGCGGCCACGCCGAAGTCCTGACCCATATCGCTTGCGGCATGCCCAGCCGGGCTGCCGCGGCCCCGTTCACACGTATCCTGAAGAGAGTTCCGAGCATGTCCTACGTCTTCACGCCTCCCGCCACCGTCGCCATCCCCGTTGCCGGCAGCGACGACCAGTTCGCCGTGCGCCGCGTCTACTGCGTGGGCCGCAACTACGCCGCCCATGCCCGCGAGATGGGTTTCGATCCCGACCGCGAGCCCCCGTTCTTCTTCTGCAAGCCGGCCGATGCCATCGTGCCGGTGCAGGCCGGCACCACGCTTGATCTGCCGTATCCGGCGCAAACGCAGAATTACCACTACGAGGCCGAACTGGTGGCCGTGATCGGCAAGGCCGGCGCGGATATCCCCGTCGAACAGGCGCTCGAACACGTCTGGGGCTATGCCGTCGGCCTCGACATGACCCGCCGCGACCTGCAGATGAAGATGCGCGAAATGGGCCGCCCGTGGGAAATCGGCAAGGCCTTCGATGCCTCGGCCCCGGTTGCCCCGATCCACCGTGCCAGCGACATCGGCCACCCGCAGCAGGCCGGCATCTGGCTGACCGTCAATGGCGAAACTAAGCAGCGTAGCGACGTATCGCACCTGATCTGGTCGGTGGCGGAGACGGTGGCCTACCTGTCGCAGTTCTTCCGCCTGGAGCCGGGCGACGTGATCTTCACCGGCACACCGGAAGGGGTAGGCGCGGTCAAGGCTGGCGACACCATGGTCACCGGCGTCGATGGACTGGGCGAGCTGACCGTGCGCGTGGTCTGAGCGCGAATCGATTGCAGCAAACAGGCATTACCGACCATGCAGCTCTATAGCTTCTTCAACAGCTCGACGTCCTACCGCGTGCGCATCGCGCTGGCGCTGAAAGGACTGCCGTACGACTACCTGCCGGTCAATATCCGCACCGGCCAGCACCGCGAGCCGGAGTACGTAGACGGCATCAACCCGTCCGCCTCCGTGCCGGCGCTGGTGGATGGGAATTTCACGCTAGGCCAGTCGTTCGCGATCATCGACTACCTGGACGCGCACCATCCCGAGCCGCGCCTGATCCCCCAATTTCCGGAGCAGCGCGCGCGTGTGCTCGAGCTGTCGACGCTGATCGGCTGCGACATCCATCCGGTTAACAACCTGCGCGTGTTGCGGTACCTGCAAGACGTGCTGAAGGTCACGCCGGAACAGAAGGATGCGTGGTATCGGCATTGGATCGATGAAGGCATGGCCGGCGTCGAGCGTCTGCTGGCGCTGCACGGCCATGGCAAGTGGTGCTTCGGCGATGCGCCGACGCTGGCCGACGTCACGCTGGTGCCGCAGGTCGCCAATGCGCTGCGCATGGGCTGCGACCTTGGCCGCTATGAGCGCGCGATGGCCATCTACGCCCACGCCAGTGCGCACCCGGCCTTTGCCCAGGCCGCGCCCGGGCGCCAGCCCGACTACACCGCCTGACGCATCGCGCAGGCCAGGAGACAAGGAATGAGTAGCACCAACAACGCGACCGGCAAGGTCCTTATCATCGGCGGCGGCATCGGTGGCCTCGCCGCGGCGCTGGCGCTGGCACGCCAGGGCATCCGCATCGAACTGCTGGAGCAGGCCGAACAGATCGGCGAGATCGGCGCCGGCATCCAGCTTGCCGCCAACGCCTTTGCCGCGCTCGACGCGCTCGGCGTGGGCGAGGCCGCGCGCAGCCGCGCGGTCTTTACCGACTACATCAGTCTGCGCGATGCGATCGATACCAGCGTGATCGCCGAGGTCGATGTGGGCCAGGCGTACCGCGAGCGCTTCGGCAATCCGTACGCGGTGATTCATCGTGCCGATATCCACCTGTCGATACTGGAGGCGGTGCAGGACCATCCGTTGATCACGTTCCGCACCAGCACGCGTGTGGAGCAGCTGCTGCAGGACGACCAGGGCGTGACCGTGATCGACCAGCACGGCGAGCACCACCGCGGCGATGCCGTGATCGGCTGCGACGGCGTCAAGTCCGCCATCCGCCAGGCGCTGATCGGCGACGAGGCGCGCGTCACCGGCCACGTGGTCTACCGCGCCGTGGTCGACGTCGCCAACATGCCGCCAGACCTGCAGGTCAACGCGCCGGTGGTGTGGGCCGGCCCGCATTGCCACCTGGTGCACTACCCGCTGCGCGGCGGCCAGCAGTACAACCTGGTGGTGACCTTCCACAGCCGCGAACAGGAAACCTGGGGCGTGCGCGACGGCAGCAAGGCAGAAGTGCTGTCGTACTTCGAAGGCATCCATCCGCTGCCGCACCAGATGCTGGACCGCCCGACCTCGTGGAAGCGCTGGGCCACCGCCGACCGCGACCCTGTGGAGCAATGGAGCTTCGGCCGTGCCAACATCCTCGGCGATGCCGCGCACCCGATGACGCAGTACGTGGCGCAGGGCGCCTGCCAGGCACTGGAAGACGCCGTCACGCTGGGCGAAGCGGTGAAGGTGGCGGGCGGCGATTTTGAAGCGGCATTCAAGTTGTACGAGCAGGCCCGCATCCCGCGCACCGCACGCGTGCTCTACGCCGCGCGCGACATGGGCCGCGTCTACCATGCCAAGGGTGTGGACCGCCTGGTGCGCAACAGCCTGTGGACCGGCCGCACGCAAGCCCAGTTCTACGACGCGCTGCAGTGGCTGCATGGGTGGCGCGCCGACAAGTGCCTCAGTCAGACGCCGTGGCTGTAGCCCGCTGACGGCGGCTTTTCTTTTCTCTCGCAGCAAATCCCGATAACGAACCGGCGGCCCATGGAGCCGCCGGCCGTGACTCGCCCCTAATCCTGGCATCGAGGAGGAGACCACCATGCCTGCCAGCCAACCCCTGAACGTCACCGCGTTCATCGACCGCCAGCCGCTGTCGGCGTTCCAGGTGACTATCGTCGTACTGTGCTTCCTGATCGTGGCCGTCGATGGCTTCGATACGGCGGCAATCGGCTTTATCGCACCGGCCATCCGTGCGGAATGGCAGCTGACGCCGGCCCAGCTCGCGCCGCTGTTCGGCGCCGGCCTTGGCGGCCTGATGGCGGGCGCCTTCCTGTTCGGCCCGCTGGCAGACCGCTTCGGGCGCAAGGGTGTGCTGGTGGTGTCGGTGCTGTTCTTTGGCGCCGCGAGCCTGGCCTCGGCCTGGTCGCACGACCTGTGGACGCTGGTGCTGCTGCGCTTCCTCACCGGCCTCGGGCTTGGTGGTGCCATGCCCAATGCGATCACGCTGACTTCCGAGTTCTGCCCGGACAAGCGCCGGTCCTTCCTTGTCACCACCATGTTCTGCGGTTTCACGCTAGGCTCGGCTTTTGGCGGGCTTGCTTCGGCCGGGCTGATCGAAGCATTCGGCTGGCGCTCGGTGCTTGTGGTGGGTGGTGTGCTGCCACTTGCGCTGGTTGTTCTGCTGGTGTGGCAACTGCCCGAGTCGGTACGCTACCTGGTGCTGACCGGCAAGTCGCGCGAGCGGATCGTCGCGACGCTGCAGCGCATTGCGCCGCAGGCGGACCTGCGCGATGCCACCTTCTCGGTCGGCGAGCAGCGCACCACCAGCTCGCCGGTGCGGCACCTGTTCCGGCCGGAACTGCTGCGCGGCACGCTGCTGTTCTGGCTGACATTCTTCATGAGCCTGCTGGTGATCTACCTGCTGTCGAGCTGGCTGCCCACGTTGCTGCGTGGCACCGGTCAGTCGATGCGGACCGCGGCGCTGGTGACCACGATGTTCCAGGTTGGTGGCACGGTTGGTGCGATCGTGCTGGGGTGGCTGATGGATCGGATCAATCCGCATTATGTGCTGACGGCAAGCTATACGTTGGCGGCGCTTTGTATTGCGGCGGTGGGGAGTTTTGCTTCGGAACCGACCGCTGCGGGGATTGCAGTGTTCTTTGCCGGATTTTGCATCTCGGGCTCGCAAGTCGGCGGCAACGCGCTGTCGGCGAACTTCTATCCGACGGATTGCCGTGCCACTGGCGTGAGCTGGGCCAATGCCGTCGGCCGGATGGGATCGGTCGTGGGCTCGGTTGGCGGGGCGACGATGCTGTCGATGGGGCTGGGGATGCCGGCGTTGTTTGCCTTGATCGGCTTGCCGGCGCTGATCGCTGCGATGTCGATGTTTTCGCTGGGGGTGGTGAGGCGGGAGAGGGTGGTGGAGAGGTTGGCGGTTTGAAGATCGGCTTCGGAACGATGATGCCACCGCAGTGGTTAAGCAAGGAGCCAGCGAAGTATCGCTGGCTTCTCGCTCTCATTTCGTTTCAGACACAGCCCGGCGTGACGGCTTGTAGGGTGTAGTCAATGGACTAAGATGCAATCGATCAAATCGAGTCGGGGCTGTGGCTATGGCAATTCTGATGGTGCGCAATCTACCTGATGAGGTGGACTGACAAATGAGGATTTCGGAGCGTTGGACCTCGTGCGCGACAAGGCGCCGGCGCGGCGGGTGCGCACGTTCTGACTGCGCAAACCACGCCGTGGCTGCGAAGATGAGACGGTGCCGAAGCACCAGACGGCATTCAGCTCTTTGTCTGAGAGTTCAAATTGCTTATGGCGCATTCTTCGAGTTTGCGAGTCAACTTGTTATTGCAGAGCGCATCAGCCATCGAGGGGTTGGAGAGTGAACAAGAGGGGGAATAAGATCATATTGACTAATGAGAAAAACCCTGTGCATAAATAGAAAATGGAAGGATTCGGAGTTTGTCCCCTGATCGCCACTCGCCGGATAACTTTTCGGAGTCAATCGATCCATTGAAGAATCCGGAAATGCTGTCTCCCTTTTCTTCATGCGCTGTCATTTCAAATGTGCCATCTTGGTATAGAATCCCTCTTAATTTTATGTTCTGATTCGGATGATCGAGGTGTTGATACCGGCCAGTAATCTCGTTGCCATTCTTGGTTAGGGAGACAACGATAAGATCGCTTCTCCCAATTACGCCAGATAAATCATGTGCTCCATCATGCTGCAGCGAGTTTGCCGAGCGGCACGCTATCAGGCCGACCGGAATCGGGCTATTCTTCGATTCAAAGGGAATAAAGCAACTCCGTCCACTATTCTTTTGCTCATCTGTCGCGAGATATAGTTTAGTGTTTGGCCAGCCGTCTGGTTTCGTGGGAGACGTTCTGCGTTCGGAGGCTAATTCTCCCGCTCGCAACAAAATATCATCGTCGACAACAGACTTTCTGGTGTGAAGTTTCCTGGCCAGCCAGCGCGGTCCTGTTTGTGCGGATGATTCGATTAGTGAAATGGAAAAATAATAAACTGAATCGAAGCTCCAGATTCCGTTCTCGCGAGTCAAAGGGACCGCGGTAACGAGTCGATCATTGGAGTGATTTTCCTGAACGATCGCATACTGGTTCCCGTATTTGTAAACCGAGACATCGGAAAAGGCGCCCACATTACCGATGCGGTGGGCGACCACCTTTCCTGTGTCCCGATCAACGAGGGAGCCCGACCTTTCTGAATATAGCATGCAGGCCATTGCGTCGCTATCGCAAAGCGTTGCTGCAAAAGTATGTGAAATGGAATGCAGCCAGAACATAATGGCGAGAATTTTCTTCATATGCATTGCCTCAGTATCAGTTCGAACTTGGATGCGTATTCGGCTATTATCTTGTTCTTGTCCGTTCCATTTATAATCATCCGACGCCGACGTAATCTGCGCCAGATTCGTTGATATAATCGGATAGTTTATGTCCTGTGAAGATTCCTTTCAGCATTCCCTCAATCATAATAAAAGCAGAGTTCTCCCAGGGAAGTGCTTTGTCAGGGTTTTCGGTGAGGTCAATTCCAGTAAGGGCGGTGAATTTTTGGTAGTTTATTTTCCATGTTATTTGAACAAGCCCTCTGCCGCGATATTTATAGCCATCACCGACGACTGTATTTCCATGGGCCTTCGCGCGTGAGGGGGCGTTCCCTGTTGGGCCGCAACCGTATCTCCTCTCTGCGTCATCATATGAAATGATTTCTGAAAAAGGGCCAAAGAATGTCCTTGTGGTGAAATCGTATGATTCGACGCGGGAGGTTGCCAACATGTATGCTACATATTGAATGCTGAATTTTTCGTTTTTTGAAATATAGAGGTCATTTATCCAGTGCATCAATGTTTTGAGATTTTGTTCTGATTTTTCGGAGAGTGGAGGAAGGTTCTGCTTTGGGCTGGAGGCGCTGTCATACCAGCCGAAAGAGGAAGAGTGCGCACCTTTGTACAAGCTCAAGAATTTCTCAATATCTATCCGGTGTCGGCGCAAGAAGTTCGCAATCAGCGCGATCGGATGAATATGATGCACAGTCGGGTTGGCAGGAAACCCCACGACCTTGCCCTTCACCTCATTCCACCACTGTAGTTTCTTGATCCGCTCCAGTTCACGCACCCAGTTGTCCCTGGCATTGCGCATCAGCGGTGTGATGGAATTCCACCGGCTCATGTCCCCGCCCCATTCGCTCTCATACCGCAGGATCACGTGAGACAGCGCTTGCGCGAGCGGCCGCACGCGCATGGCCGACTGGATGGCCCGCGCCGTGACCTTGTCCGCGCCCTTGGCCGACTCCAGTTTGGCTATTGTCTGTTGCAACTTGAGAAGCAGGGCGCTGTTGTTCACCGCTGCGGCGGATGGCTCGAATTCCTTCTGTTCCTTCCAGTTGGCGGCCCCGGTGATGACCAGGTTGCGTCGGAAGGCGTCTGGGAGCTGGATGCCCGTTGCGTCCACGATCTCGAATCCGGGCCAAGCCCATGGGCTTTCCCATTTCGTGCCGGGATGGTTCTTCTCACAGACCCATCCGGTCGCGCTCTTGCCATCTGCAGTGCCGAATGGCACCCGCCACCAATTCACCTGCTGCTCGTCGGTCGCTTTGCTCTTCGCGTCCAAAGCGTCCAGTTGTCCGCGCGAGTAGATCAAGGGCAAGCCATTGGCTGGATCGCTCATGCCTTGCAGCCATAACGGGAACTGGCTCCATGCCGGTGTGCTGTCACTTAGTTTGCCGAGGTGCTCGCGCTCGATCCAGACTGGTGGCCCGTCATAGAGGAGCGCAAAACCTTGCGCAAGGTATGTGGGCCTTACCTTCACCCACGGGCCGCTGGCCGGGCTGTCCGGCATAGGGTTTGCCCCCTTTACCGGATAGGAGTACCTGAGCTTGCGATCCGGTGCGGGCACCGTCTGCACCAGCTTCGCACCCGCACCGATCACGAGCAGGCTGCGCTGATCCGCTGGCAGTTGCGCGGCCCGGGCTCGACTCCTGTCCAGGAACCCGCTGAACGCGTCGCTTGCAAAGACCTCAAGGTGCAACAACCTGCGCCGCGAGATCGGCGGCAGCGGTGTTGCGCGCTCGTAGTCCTGATACTCGCCGATTTGCCCCAGCAGCGTCCCAGCCTTCACCCGGATCGGCATGGAGGGAATGACCACTTTGTCTGCCACCTTCGGCTCTTGGGCCGCCTGCAGGTTGGGCCGGTACAGCCAACCCCAGTCTCCCTCGGGCGTGGTGGGCACGTTGCTGCTGCCCTCCGGCGCTTTCCAGGGGACATTCAGGTCATCCGAGCCGAACACGCCGCCGCTTGTCGGGCTAATCATCGTGCCCGCCGTGATGGCCTTGATATGCAGCCACTTGCCACGCGCTTCGCCAATGATTACCTCGCTGCCTTCAGGCAGGAAGCCGACCCGCTTGCCCGCTGCGTATTTTCCCTTGCTCTTTCCCGCTGTCGGTTCCGTCCACACGAAGGCACCGACCGCGCCGCCGGAGCCGCCGTCTGGCGCGAGTTGGCGATCCTTGTCGCTGGTACGAAACGCTTCGACATCCCACCAATACGGGCGTGGTAGCTTGCCGTCAGCCAGGTAAGTGGACCAGTCCGCCATGTGCAGGTGCAGGCTGTAGAGATCCAGCGTTTCATCCGTGGGTGGGATGCCTGTGCTGTTTGGTGCGGGGGGCAACGTCAGACGGTGGCGCACAAGGACGAACCCGGTCGAGTAAGCCGCCCATTTGCCATCAGCAAATTGCAGGTGTGGGTAACGGTCATCGATCTTGTACGCGACGATTTCACCATCTGCGATACAGCGCACACCGCCCGATTGGTCGAGGCGGGATGCTGAGCCATTGCCGAAGTGAACGCCGCCATGCGGGAAGCCGTTCACGCCGAGTGGAAAGAAGCCATCGTCCATTGAGGACAATGCCTGATAGATCGTTTGCGGGTCGGTGATCTCTTTGCGCTGGATATCGCGAAACGGATACACCCATGTCTGCGCGGAAGGTAATGAAGATGCGGGTACAGGCGTCGGAGACTGCGCCGGTGCGGGCTGCGATTTTGCTGGCATGTCGTTGCAAGTTTTGACGAGAAAGCTGTTAACAGTGCGGAGCGATTGCCGCCGTCAGCGGGAGTATCTGGAACCGTGGCAACCGGTATCGGGGAGGTCCGTGGTATAGGGCAGATGCGCTTTCGGTGCTGCAACCCAAGATGGCCAGTAGAAGTGACAGGGATAGGGAATGGAATCGGACGATTCCCAAAATGCGGCGGGGAAAATGCAGCATTCTCACCGTGCTGCTCGCGGCGAGGATGAGTGATGCTTCAGACGCAAATTCGCCAGACAGTGTCTGGCGAATCCGATCTGACGCCCAAATCTGACGATAAGGATGGGGGCCACGCTTATCCCTCGTTCACGAGGGCGTCGCCAGGAGACGGTGCCGAAGCACCGTCAATGCTGCTGGACTGCTATGCCGCGAGAGGCTCTGCTTCCATCAGTGCTTTCAGCTTCGCCATCACCATGCCAAGCAGGCAGAACGCACTGAAGCACTCTTCCGAGCGCACGCTTAGTTGCTCCAACAGTACGAGCACGCCGTCAATGCCAGCGCGGATTTGGTGAAGGCAGACATTGGTTTCGATTGGTTCGATCGTCATATATGACACCTCACTAAGTGAATGCGCGCCACTCAATTAAGTGAGGGCGGCGGGTCAGCAGCGAGGGTGGAAATACCGGAAAGAAGCGAAGAACCGGCCCAGCCTTGCGGCTGCCCCGCTCGACCCGCCATGGAACCAAACAGGTTCGTGCGAGTACACAGACGTTGCCCATTGGTCGGGCAACATCTGTTCGCGTCTATTGCTCGGGTTTCCACGCCCGGTCACCGGCAATCCGATGACGCAACCAGTATTTCCCGCCTGCGCCATGAAGGCGATAAGAGGTGTCGCATTCCCGTTGGGAGAGCGAAGCTTGCAGGAACGCGGTTCACTAGGAAATCGCTGAGTCCTGAAAGAGTGCGGGCGATGGAGGAGGGAAGGAACGCGAGGCTTGGCGCGGCAGGCGTGCGGGGATCACGCGCGCCAGCGCCTAAGAAATGGCTAAACATAGAACAGACGACCTCAACCGAGCGCCAGCGTCACCGCCGCCTGCGCATGCAGCGCAGTGGTATCGAAGACCGGCAGCGCTACGTCACCCTGCCCGAGTAGCAGCGTGATTTCCGTGCAGCCGAGGATCACGCCTTCGGCGCCCTGCGCCGCGAGCGCGGCAACGATGCGCTGGTATTCGGCCCTTGCGTCTTCGCGCACGATGCCGTGGCATAACTCTTCATAGATCACCTGGTGCACCCGTTCTCGGTCTGCCTGATCCGGCACCACCACGTCGATGCCATGCAACTCGCTCATCCGCGCGCGATAGAAATCCTGCTCCATCGTGAAGCGCGTGCCAAGCAAGCCGACGCGCCCGATTCCCGCCTGGCGCAGTGCCTGTGCGGTGGGATCGACAATATGGATGAAGGGCACCTTCAGCACCGACTCGATGGCGGGCGCCACCCGGTGCATGGTATTGGTACAGAGCAGCACGAAATCCGCACCTCCGGCCTCCACCTGCCGCGCTGCCTGCTGCATGCGCCTGCCGAGTTCGTCCCACTGCTGGGCGTGCTGCAGTTCCTTGATTTCTTCGAAGCACACCGTGGCCATGATGCTGCGGGCATTGCGATGCCCGCCCAGGCGCGCCTTCATGCCTTGGTTGATCAGCCGGTAGTACTCGGCGGACGATTCCCAGCTCATGCCGCCGATTAGCCCGATGGTCTTCATGTTTGCCTCCCCTTTGCGCCGACAGCGCTTGTAACGTGGGGCAAGTTAGTCAGTATGACTCCCCTGGGCAAGAGGGCTGGCCCGCCGCGCGGAATCAAACGCGGGTTAGCATGACTGCCAGAGCCGCATGGTGTGGACAGTGCCACACCCGGCGATTTCCAGCGCGGAGGCCAGCATGGAACACGATAGCACTTTGTATGTCGGTCTGGATGTCCATGTGCGACCTGAAAGTCGCTCAAGTTTCTGTTTCAGTGGAGAAGGTATGACCTGATGAAACCGGTTGTTCCATCAACCGTTCCCTACCCGGACATGCCGAGCCGGCAACAGCTTGGTGTGAAGCTCCGGGGACAACGTAGCCGCCGGATAACCGGTACGCCGAACCGCGAGGTGAGGTGGAATCTGCCAGCACAAAGGCGGAGAGGAGCAAGGGACGGGCGGGTACGACCAACACATGTGAACTTCCGATAAACGTCGTCACCAAGAAACAAGCCAAACGTGCTGACAGGCTTGAACCAAAACGGTACGCGGTGTGGAGTGGCCCTCGTGGACTGGGCCACCATGGACGACTAGCCGCCGGCGTATAGGAAGGGTCCGCCCCGCCCAGAGACTCAAGCGGAACAGGGTAAGCCCATCGTGCTGCCGGCAACGGCAGGCGAACCGCAAGGAACGCTGTTGGCGCGGTGGGTAAAGGAATGCGGAGAAAGCGAATGCCCGGCTGTAATGGACGGGATACGGGCTGAGACATTGCCCGACGCGAAAGCGGGCAGACTTCCGCGAGGTCATTCATGGCGAGATAACTTTGACCAATCGTTATACGAGGGAAAGCAGATGACGGCAACCGACGCGAAGGCGGCGGGAGCCGGTGCGTCCTCGCGCGCTGCGCAGATGTGGGATCAGGCGGACTGGTCGCAGATCGAGGCAGAAGTGAAACGACTTCAGGTGCGTATCGCCAAGGCAACTGGGGAAGGCCGATGGGGCAAGGTGAAAGCCTTGCAACATCTGCTGACCCGCTCGCATAGCGGCAAGATGCTCGCCGTGAAGCGTGTGACGGAAAATCGCGGTAAGAGGACGCCGGGGGTGGATGGCAGAATATGGCCGTCCCCGGCGGCCAGATGGAAAGGAGTGTTGTCGCTACGTCATCGCGGCTATCGTGCGATGCCGCTGCGGCGGGTTTACATTCCCAAGAGTAACGGCAAGAAGCGTCCGCTGGGAATTCCTTGCATGCGGTGCCGGGCGATGCAGGCTTTATGGAAGCTCGCTCTGGAACCCATCGCGGAGACCCTGGCAGACGCCAATTCCTACGGCTTTCGGCCCGGACGCTCGACCGCCGACGCCATCGAACAGTGCTTCAACGTTCTGGCCAAGCGTGCCTCGCCAGAATGGATTCTGGAGGGTGACATTCGAGGCTGTTTCGACAACTTCAGTCATTCCTGGTTCCTGGAGCACGTACCGATGGATAAGGAGGTTCTGCGAAAGTGGCTTCAGGCCGGATATATCGATGAGGGAACCCTGTTCGAGTCGCGGGCGGGTACACCCCAAGGGGGTGTCATCTCGCCCGTGATCGCGAATATGGCGCTGGATGGGCTTGAAGCAGCAGTTCGTGCAAGTGTGGGAACATCCACAGTTGCTCGCAGACAGGCTCAACTCAACGTCGTCCGTTATGCCGATGACTTTGTGGTGACTGGCGTATCGAAGGATGTGCTGGAATCCCGGGTGCTTCCCGCGGTCAAGCAATTTATGGCCGCCCGAGGCCTGGAACTCTCGGAAGAGAAAACCAGAATCACCAACATAGCGGAGGGTTTCGATTTCCTTGGCCAGAACGTGCGCAAGTACGGCGGCAAACTGCTGATCAAGCCAGCGACGAAAGGTATCAAATCGCTGCTCGACAAGGTCAGGGGAATCATAAAAGCCAACGCGAGTGTCACCCAAGAGGTGTTGATCCGTAGGCTGAACCCGATCATTCGGGGATGGGCTATGTATCATCGCCACGTCGTGGCAAAAGCGACCTTCTCGACGATAGACTCGCACATCTGGCACCTGCTCTGGAAGTGGGCAAGACGTAGGCACCCCACGAAAGGAGCCCGGTGGGTCAGGCAACGGTACTACCGGCGCGACGGACACCGGTCCTGGGATTTTGCAACGAAGGGTTCAACCGAGGGTGACACCTGCGGCCTACAACTCTTCCGCGCAACGACGGTCGCCATCCAGCGCCACCTCAAAATCCGGGGACTGGCCAATCCGTTTGATCCGGCATGGGACACCTACCTTGCCCGCCGTCGATCCGCGAAACGTTCCGCCGGGCTGCCCGGTGCCAGCTAGTGGTGCTGAAGGATGGCTTGAGCCGGATGCGGGGCGACTCGCACGTCCGGTTCTTAGGGGGCGGCGACGCAGTAATGCGTCGCTGCTACCCGACAAGGACTCGATCACGGTCGCCTATGCACTCGGCATGGGCGACGTGGAACTGCTTGGCAAGATCGGCACGACGCAGGCGGATATCGATCGCTTGTGCAAGCGCCTGCAGTCCAAAGCACGCCACATCGGCATCGTCTACGAGGCCGGCCCCTGCGGATATGGCCTTTACCGGCAGCTTGCAGGGAAGGGATTCGAGTGCATGGTGTGTGCGCCGTCGCTGATCCCGAGGAAGCCCGGTGAACGAGTCAAGACCGATCGGCGCGATGCAGTCAAGCTTGTGCGATCGCTACGGGCCGGCGACCTGTCAGTGGTGTACGTGCCCAGCGTGGAGGATGAAGCATTCCGAGATTTGTCGCGCGCATGGGTCAGCGCCAAGGACGATCTGAAGCGTGCACGGCAGCGACTGAAGGCCTTTCTGCTCTCGCACGGGGTTCGCTACACCGGTAAAGCCGACTGGGGCCAGGCACACCAGCGTTGGCTGAGCCAATATGCGTTCGACAGCGTGTGGCAGCAACTAGCCTTTGAGGAATATCGACGGACCATCGAGGACCGGATCGCGCAATGCAGCCGTCTTGAAGCGGCCTTGCGCGAGGCAGTGGTCAACTGGCGCTTCTATCCGGCCGTACTGGGCTTGCAGACCATGCGCGGCGTGGACTTCACCACGGCGGTGGGCATGCTCGCCGAGTTGGGCGATCTCTCGCGCTTCACGCATCCGCGCCAACTGATGGCCTGGCTCGGTGTGACACCCGCCGAACACTCGTCGGGTGAGAAGCGGCGGCAGGGCAGCATTACCAAGAACGGCAATAGCTATGCAAGAAAGCTACTGGTCGAGGCGGCCTGGAGTTACCGGCACCCGGCACGCGTGAGCCCTCAGATCCAGCGCCGGCACGAAGGCATTCCAAAGGCCATCGTTGACCGATCCTGGGACGCCCAAGTTCGATTGTGCCGGCGCTATCGGAGGCTGGCCGCACGCGGCAAGAACCCGAACATTGCAGTAGTGGCGGTGGCCCGTGAACTGAGCGGGTTTATCTGGGACATCAGCCGGCTCGCGATGTCGCTCGCCGTACCAAACGAGGCGCGGACAACGTAACCACCGGCCAACATATCCCCACCACCTACTGTGGAGCCAGTTTCCTGAAGGCGGCGTAGCCCGGGCACATGAGCAACCCGCGGCCCTGCTAGGCAACGGATTCCATCCGACTTGCGGCTTTAGATGGCGGCGGGCTCATTGGGCGGACCTCTGTAATGCGGTAACCAACCCGCGGATATCAGCGTGATCCACCGTCGAGACTTACTTGCTACGTCGCCCTCAGGAAATTGGGGAGAACAGCATGGAACTGTGAAACCCTGAACCAAACCAATCTCGATTGACACGGGGAGTCATATCAGCAGGGCGGGATCGTCGCTGCCATGGACAGTTCCAGCGAATCCGACCTTGCCAGTGCCGGTAATGCTGGCCATAAAGGTCGGTCGCGGCAGGTACTACAGCTTCCCTTCAATCGATTTGCGCTCCAGCCAGATTTCCTGCACGAAGGGGTCCGTGATGCCATAGATGCCATGCCCCTTGCGCATGATCAGGTTCGTCGCCATCAGTTCATTGACCACTGGTTGTGCCTCCTCGATACGGACTTCGCGTCCGATTGCGGCGGAATACGCGGCGGCGGATTCGGCCGAGAACAAGCCGCGGGCGTCACCGTCTGAGGAGGCGATGCGGTCGAAGATCGCGGTGGCCAACCCGCCCAACTGTTCGAGCTTCATCAGTTCGAGGTCCGCAGCGGTGGAGCGCAGCGTGTTGGCGATAACCGGCAGATGTTCGTCCGGATCGCTGCCCGGCGGCAGGTGGAAGTGCAATTGCCGCAAGGCCTTGATCATCTCTTCGGGCCGGCTGCCCAGCGCATGGAACGCCTGGACCGCGACCTCCGGTGAGGGCAGGGCGTTGAATCCCTCCGCCGACAAGCGTTCCAGCAGGTAGGCGACATAGTCTTCGCCGAGCACCGGATAAGAAACCGAGGTGGCGCCGGCAAAGGCCTGGTTACGGCGTGCCGTCAGTTCACCCACCAGCGCCCGGTGCGAGCCAGTGCCGACGAAGAGAAAGTACCCGGGCGTGCCGGGGCGCGGGTTGATGGCGTCGCGCGCGGCTTTGAGCGCCAGCAGCATCCGGTTGCCTTCCTCGGAGGTAATGGCGTGCTGCACCTCGTCCACGATCAGGACCACGTTGGTTTTCGCCTTGTCGACCACTTCCGCCAGCGCCTGTGCCAGCGTGGCCCCGCCGGGCTCGCCTACGCTGTCCAGCTTGAACCCGAACTTGACGCCAAAGCCGCCGACGTCGGCACCGGAAACCCGCTTCAGGTGCTTGAGCGCTGCGGAGCCGGGCTGCTCCAGCTCGGCCAGCGTTCTCTTCACCGCTGCCAGAATGAGGGCGGCAGGGCTGCGTTGCGTGTCGCTCCAGAGATCGACGTAGATCACGATCGCACCGTCGGCTTCCAGGGCCGGAACCAGGTCATTGATCAGGAACGTGGTCTTGCCGGTGCGCCGCAGCCCGGACAAGAACAGGCCGGAGCGCAAGCCTTCGTCCAGGACCCCGGGGTGCAGTAGTTGCCGAGCCATCTGGTCGGCAAGGGCAGGGCGGCGGTAGATGTTGGTCATGGCGCACTTAGGGTAAATTATTGGCTGGCAATAATTATAGACCAGCCATAATTCCCGCTAAACCATCCCATGCTCGGCCCCTTGCAACCACTAAAGTGCTGTAAGAGGCTTTTCAAAGGTGCCTTCGGTCGTAACGCTAGCTGGCGTTATGCTCGCCGACTGCCGCTACAAAATCTTCCCCCTCGGGCAATCCCAACGAAAACCTCACCGGAAAATTCACAGCAATCCCGTCCTCGCCAGCCACTTGCCGCACCACCCGCCGCGCTTGCACATGCGCATCCGCAAACAACGCCGTCACCCCCAGCACCGGCGAAAACGGAATATCCAGCGGCCCGAAGAATGCCTCCCAATCCGACAGGTCACGCGTGCGGAACACCGCCGCCATCAGGTCATTGACTTCCAGCTTATGCCCGTAGCGCCCCGCGCGCGTGGCAAAGCGCGGATCGCGCAGGGCGGGGAACGCATCTCCAAGCGCCTCGCACAGGTTGACCCAGAACTTGTTCTCCAGGATGCCCATCGCCAGATGCCGGCCATCGTGGGTCTCGAACAAGTCGTTCTCCGGCATCACTGTCGGCGATTGCTGCGGCGCTGTTTCATACCCCCGCGCGGCCCAGGCACCATGGGCAGTCCAAGACAGGATCGCATCATGGATCGACACATCCAGATGCTGGCCCCGCCCATGCTGTCGTGCGCTCATGATGGCAACGGCGAGCGACAGGGCGGCATAACCGGAAGCGGCATAGTCCGACACCCGCACACGCGGACGCGACACCACGTCATGCACCTGCACCGGCGTGGCCCAGTAGCCGGCCAGCGCCAGGTAATTCAGGTCATGCCCGGCATGGCTGGCATAAGGGCCAGTCTGGCCGAAGCCAGAGACCGAGCAAAGCACGATGGCGGGATTGACGGCTGCCAGCGCCTCGTAACCCAACCCCAGCCGCTCCATCACGCCCGGCCGGAATCCCTCCACCACGGCATCGGCATTGCGCACCAGTTCGAGGAAGGCCTCGCGTCCCGCATCAGTCTTCAGGTCCAGCGCTACCGACCGCTTGCCACGGTTGAACTGCGCAAACACTGCCGGCCCAAGCTGCCGAGCGGTGTCGCCGGTCCCCGGCTGTTCGACCTTGATCACATCGGCCCCCAACTGCCGCAGCAAACTGCATGCGTGCGGTCCAGGCAGCAACTGGCTTACGTCGATGATGGTGACGTCCTTCAGGCAGGACCATTCTGGCTTCATGCGGATTCCCGGTTTCGATACGGAGGAGGTCAACCCAGGTCTCCGATCATGCCGATCGACTTCATCAGCTCGCCATAGCGGGCATTGTCCCTGGCAACCATGGTGCCGAACTGCGCGGGCGAGGCGCTGCGGCGCAGTTCGCCGGCGCTGGCCTTGAGCTGGGCGTCGAAGACGCCGGCGCTCTGCAGCGCGCTGACAGCGGCATGGAGCTTCTGCGTCAGCTCGGCCGGGAAGTTGGCCGGTGCGAACAGGCCGCTCCAGTTGTCGATGACAAAGCCCGGCGGCAGTGCCTCGGCCATGGTCGGCACATCGGGAAAGAACGGCGAGCGCGCTGCGGCGGTAACGGCCAGCACGCGGATCTGGCCATTGCGCACGTACTGCGTCGCGGTGCCAAGCACGGGCATGCCGAACTGGGTCTGCCCGGTCAGCATCGCGGTGACGATCTCCGGTGCGCCCTTGTAGGGGATGTGCACGGCTTCGCAGCCGGTCTGGTGCAGCATGGTCTCCACCGCCAGGTGGGCGATGCTGCCTTTGCCGCCGGAGCCGTAGTTGAACTTGCCGGGGGCCTTCTTCATTGCGGCGATAAGTTCGGCCGCAGTCTTGAAGGGCGACGATGCCGGCACCACCAGCGCGGTCGGGCCGCCGGACAGCGCGGTGATCGGGGTGAAGTCTCGCGCCGGGTCGTACGGCATCTTGCGGTACATGTGCACGTTGATCACGTGCGTGTTGGCCAGGATGCCCAGCGTATAGCCGTCGGGCGCGGCGCGCCGCAGTGCGCTGGCGCCGATGATGCCGCCGGCGCCGGGCATGTTCTCGACCACCACCGGCTGGCCGAGCTTTGCGCCCAGCTCGGCGGACAAGGTGCGGGCGGTGTTGTCCGGCGTGCTGCCCGCGATAAAGGGAACGATCAGCCGGATCGGGCGGCTGGGATAGTTGGCGGAAGGCGCGGCGGCGCGCGCGGGCAGTACCAGGCTGCCCAGCGCGGCGGCGCCGGCGGTGGCAAGCCATTCTCGGCGGTTCATGCTTAGTCTCCGTGGTCTTGTCGTATTGTCTTCATGCCGGCGGCGACCGTGCCGCCGGCACGGTCATGCGTTCTGCTGCAACGGCTCCAGTATCGCGCGCGCGATGGTGTTGCGCTGGATCTCGCTGGTGCCGGTGAAGATGCGGAACATGCGCAGCTTGCGGAAGGTCTGCTCGACCGGGTGGCCGCGGGTGACGCCGACGTTGCCGTGGATCTGCACGGCCTTGTCGGCCACCTCGAAGCAACGCTCCGAGACGAACAGCTTGCACGCCGCCGCCTTCATGCGCAGGTCGGCGCCGGAATCGGCCAGCGCCGCGGTGTGCGCGATCATGCTTTCGCAGGCCCACAGCGCGGCGGCCATGTCGGCCAGCATATGCTGGATCGCCTGGAACCGAGCGATCGGGCCTCCGAACTGGCGGCGCCTGCCGGCGTACTCCACCGATGACTCGTAGGCCCGCGTGGCCAGCCCCAGCATGGTGGGGCAGTGCAGCAGCCGGTTCACATTGATGCGCGACATGCCCAGCTTGAAGCCGTTGCCCTCGCCGCCGAAGATGTTGGCGCGCGGCACGCGTACGTTATCGAAGTGGATGTCGCCGTCGATGTGCTGGCCGGACATCGGCACGTATTCGTTGGTCACGGTAACGCCGGGCAGGTCCAGGTCGACCAGCACCGCGGTGATCGCCGGCGGCGTGGTGCTGGCGTCGGTCACGCACATGACGATGGCAAAGTCCGCGAACGGGGCGCCGCTGATGTAGTGCTTGCCGCCGTTGATGACGAGATCGTCGCCGTCGGCCACGGCGTTGGTCTTGATGCTCTGCGCATCCGAGCCGGAGTGCGTTTCGGTGAGCGCGAAGCAGGTCGATTTCTCGCCGCGGATCACCGGCTCGAAGTACTGCTTCAATTGCGCCGGCGTGGCGTACTTGAGCATATTGCCCACGCGCGGCGGGCCGCCCAGGTCGCCCAGTACGTGCGCTGCCAGCGTTGAGCCGCTGGCGGCCAGGTCGGCCTTGAGCGCGCACTGTTCCTGGATGTTCAGGCCTTTGCCGCCGAGCGACGTGGGCAAACAGGCAGCGTAGAAGCCCAGCTCGCTGGAGCGGCGCCAGACATTGCGCAGGGTCTCGCGCGGCCACGGGTCTTCCGAGCCCAGCCCAAGCTCGCGCTCCAGCGGGCGCAGCTCTTCGTCGATAAAGCGGCGGATGCCGGCGCGCGTTTCGGCCAGCACGGGATTGGTCAGGTGATCGAACATGGCTGGCTCCTTAGTTGACGCGGCGCGCGACGCCCTGCCAGTAGCGTTCGCGCACGATCTTGCGGGCCAGCTTGCCGCTGGCGTTCTTGGGCAGCTCGGCAACGAAATCCACCGAGCGCGGCGACTTGTAATCGGCGATGCGCTCGCGGCAATGGGTGATGAGCTGCTGTGCGGTCGCCTCGCGGCCCGGCCGCAGCGTCACCACGGCCTTGACGCTTTCACCCCAGGTATCGTCGGGAACGCTGATGACGCAGGCCTCCAGCACGTCCGGGTGCTGGTACAGCGTGGCTTCCACTTCGGTCGGATAGACGTTGAATCCGCCGGAAATGATCATGTCCTTCTTGCGATCCACCAGGTACAGGTAGCCGGCCTCATCCACGCGCGCCATGTCGCCGGTGTGCAGCCAGCCGTCGACGATGGCCTCGCGGGTCAGCTCCGGCTCGCCCCAGTAGCCCTGGAATACGTCTTCGCCGCGGATCACCAGTTCGCCGATCTCGCCCACTGTTACCTCGCGGCCATGCTCGTCGACCACGCGCACTTCAGTCTCGCCCAGTGCGCGGCCGCACGAGGCCAGGCGCTCGGGGTGGTGCGCGATCGCGTCGGCATGGTCGGCGGTCGACAGGCGCGTGACGCCGGACGTGGATTCGCTGGCGCCATAGCCTTGCGACAGGACCGGGCCGATGCGCTCCCAGGCCTCGCGGATGCGAGCCGGGGCCATCGGCGCGGCGCCGTAGGCAAGCGTCTTGAGGCTGGACAGGTCGGCCTGTGCCAGCGTCGGCTCGGCCAGCAGCATGTTGATCATCGCCGGCACCATGAACACATGGGTGACGCGCAGCCGCGCCACCTCGGCCAGGAAGTGCGCCGGCTCGAACTTGTCGAACAGCACCAGCGTGGCGCCCAGGTAGAGATAGGGCTGCATCAGCATGCCGGAGGCGTGCGTGACCGGCCCGATCAGCGCCAGGCGGTCGCCAGGGCGCGCGGGGCGGTCCATGCCGGCCACCATCTTGCGCAGCGCCGCCATGCGGTTGCCATAGCTCTGCATGGCGGCCTTGATCTTGCCGGTCGAGCCCGACGAAAAATGAAGCACCGCCAGGTCGTCAGCAGCTGGGGGGATGTCGGGCGGCGTGGTGCCGGAACGGGCGAGCAGGGCTTCATATTCGAGATAGCCCGCTGGCGCATCGCCAATCGCGATAAAGGTCTCGATGCTGCCAAAGCCCGGCGTGGCGCCCGAGTATCCGGTATAGCCGGGGCCGGCAATCAGCACGCGCGGCGTGCAGTTCTCGACCACGTCGCTGGCCTCGGCCGCGGTAAAGCGCGGATTGAGTGCGGCCTTGACCAGCCCCGCCTTGTAGAGCGCGCATTCCAGTTCGACCAGTTCGGCCCGGTTGCGCGACTGCACCGCCACGCGGTCGCCGCGCTGCAGCCCGAGCGCCAGCAGGGCGTTGGCCAGGCGGGTGGACCGGTCGTCCAGCTGGCGGTAAGTCACTACCTGGTCCTGGTAGAGGATGGCGGGCTGGTCGCCCCAGTAGCGCGCGGCGCGGCGCAGGAAATACGCGAAACCCATGCTGTCTCCGTGATGCTCGATGGTTCTTGTCCGGGCGGTTTTTGCGTGTGCCCGTGCGCTGTAGTCTGTAAGATGACCGGCATCACCACAATGGTGCGTTGGCTATAAAGCCATAACCATCGGGAATGTGAGGCAATGGAAACGCGAGACATCGAGTACATCCTGGCCGTGGCGGCCCACGGCGGCATCGGCCGCGCGGCGGAGGCGCTGGGCATCAGCCAGCCGGCGCTGACCAAGGCGGTGCGGCGGGTGGAAACCCAGGCGGGTCTGCCGCTGTTCGAGCGCACCGCCAACGGCATGAGCGCCACCTACGCCGGCACGCGCTTCCTGGAGCGGGCGCGCCGCATCCGGCTGGAGTACGAGGACGGCATCAAGGAGATGCTGGGCATCCGCACCGGCGAGCAGGGCATCCTGCGGCTGGGCTATTCACCGTCGATCCCGGGCAGCGTGATCCTGGGCGCTTGCCGCCAACTGGTGCGCGAGCGGCCCGTGGCGCGGCTGCGGCTGCGCCGCCGGCTGGCGCGCGACCTGCTGGACCTGCTGGCCGCGGGTGAGCTGGATATGGCAGTGGCCCCTGCACCGCAGGGACCGACGGTCCCGGGGGATTTCGCGGTGGAGCCGCTGTTCGACGATCGCCTGGTGGTGGTGGCGGACGAAGGCCACGCGCTCTTGCGGCGGCGCAAGCTGCGGCTGGCGGACCTGGCCGACCAGGAGTGGCTGCTGCCGGAAGGCCATATCACGTTGCGCCAGCAGGTCGATGCCGCGTTCCGCCAGCGTGGTCTGCCGGAACCGAAGCTGCGCATCGAGATCGATTTCGGCAGCACCTCGCTGTTCGCGCTGATGCAGGGCACGCAGATGCTGAGCATCGCCAACGAAGGCGGCGACGCCATGCAGCACGGCCTGCGCGCGCTGCCGCTGAGCGTGGAGGAACTGGACCTGCGCCGGCACATCGGCGTGATCTCGCGCGCGGGCGCCTACCTGTCGCCGCTGGCGCAGCGGCTGACGGCGCTGTTGCGAGAACACAGCCGCTGAGGCGACAAGCCAGTGATGGGTTACTGCAGCGGGATCTTCGCCACCGCCGCCAGCCGCTTCCAGCGCTCGATCTCGTCCTTCTGGTATTGCCGCATCTCCGCCGGCGACGACAGGATCAGCTTGGTCGACTGGCGCGTGTAGTACTCGCGCACGTCAGGCGCATTGCCCGCCTGCGCAAACAGGTCTTGCAGCCGCTTCACCACGGCCGGCGGCGTCTTGACCGACACCGCCGCGGCCACCCAGTTGTAGGCCAGGAAGTCCGGCAGGCCCGCCTCGACGATGGACGGCACCTCAGGCAGCAGCGGCGAGCGCTGCGGCGCGGTGTAGGCCAGCGCGCGGATCTTGCCCCCGCGTACGAGTTCGATGGCGCCGGTGGCATCCACCACGGCAAAGTCGACATTGGCCGCCATCACGCCATTGATGGCATCGCCGGCGCCCTTGTACGGCACTGACGTGGTCTTGATCCGGGCCAGTTCGTTGAGCCACTCGGAATAGAGCGTGTAAGAAATCGAGCCCGAGCCGTAGTTGAGCGCGCCCGGGCGCTTGCGTGCATCCTCCAGCAGTTCAGCCAGCGTGTGGTACGGCGAATTCGCCGGCACGATGATCACGCACGGCCCGCGCGACAGCAGCGTGATCGGCGCAAAGTCGGTCAGCGGGTCGTAGGGCAGCTTGCGGAAAGTGGCGGCGTTGGTCGACAGCGTGGAGTTGCTGCCGATGAAAACGGTGTAGCCGTCAGCGGGCGCGTTCAGTGCGGTCTGCACGCCGATAAAGCCATTGCCACCGGGCTTGTTCTCCACCACCACGCCCTGGCCGGTCAGCTCGCCGATCTTCTTGGCGAACATGCGCGCGGTGGTGTCGGTGCCGCTGCCGGCGGGGAACGGCACGATGAAGCGCATCGGCCGGTTGGGAAAGGCGTCTTCGGCAGCCAGCGCGGGCAGCGCTGCGGTGATGCCGGCAAGCGCGGCGGCAGCCACCCCCAGGAAGCGGCGGCGCGAACGGAAAGGCTGTTGCATGGTGTCTCCTTCGGTCGGAAAGCCCGGCGTGTTCCCGCCGGTGCACAGGGATCGGACGGGGTTCAGCGGCGCAGGCCGAGCAGGTCGCGCGCGATGACCCAGCGGTGCACTTCACTCGGCCCTTCGTAGATGCGCATCAGCCGGGTTTCATTGGCCATCTGCTGCAGCGGCAGTTCCTTGGTCATGCCCATGGCACCAAAGGTCTGCATCGCGTGGTCGATCACGTCCCAGGCCATCTCGGTGGCGAAGACCTTGATCATCGACACCTGCGTGCGCGCCTCGTCGCCGGCATCGATGCGGCTGGCGGCCTCGTAGGTCATCAGGCGGCAGGCGTGGATGCGCGTGGCGGCGTCGGCCACCCACCACTGGATCGCCTGGCGCTGCGCCAGCGGCGCGCCGAAGGTCTGGCGCTGCGGCGCGTACTCGCAAATCATGTCCAGCGCCCGCTGCGCTCGGCCGATGCACCATGCGGCCATCTGCACGCGGCGCGTGGACAGCCGTGCCTGCATCGGCGCAAAGCCCTGGCCCTCGTTGCCCAACAGCTGCGACGCGGGGATGCGGCAGTCCTCCAGCACCACCTCATAGGTGGAGGCGCCGCCGATCATCGGGATGCGCCGCTCAACCCGCAAGCCCGGCGTGCCGCGCTCGACGATAAAGGCGGAGATGCCGCCACGCGCGCCCTTGGCCTTGTCGGTCACGGCCATCACGATGGTCCAGTCGGCACGCGCCGCGCGGCTGATCCAGATCTTGCGGCCATTGAGCACCCAATGATCGCCGTCGCGCTCGGCGCGCGTGGTCATCATGGCGGGATCGCCGCCGGCGCCGGGCTCGGAGATGGCGATGGCGGACACGGTCTCGCCGCGCGCATAGGGTGCCAGGTAGCGCTCGCGCTGCGCCGCGCTGGCGGTCAGCATCAGCATGCGCAGGTTGGGCGAGTCGGGCGGCAGGTCGTAGGGGGTGATGGTCTTGCCCAGCTCTTCGTTGACGCCGACCATCGCCACCACGGGCAGGTCGGCGCCGCCCATCTCGGTGGGAGCGTCCAGGCCCCACAGCCCGAGCTCGCGCGACATCCCGTCCAGCTTCGCATGTTCCTCCGCCAGCAGCGTCATCTGGCCGTCGGCGGCTTCGCGCGCCAGCACCGTGGGCTCCAGCGGGATCAGCTGCTCGCGCACGAAGCGCGCGACCAGGTCCTTGAGCATCCGGTGTTCTTCATCGAGTTCGAAGTTCATGTGTTCTCCTTATCCTTGCGTGCCGGTCGCTTGCGCGTCCCGCGTCATGCCGATTTCCTGCAAGACCTCGTCGGTGTGTTCGCCCAGCGTCGGCGCGTGGCGGCGCAGCGACAGCGGCGTGGCCGAGAAGCGCGCGGCGGGTCGCACCTCGCGCAGCGGGCCTTCGGTGGGGTGCTGCGTGGCCTGGAACAGCCCGACCGCGCGCAGGTGTGGGTGGTCCACCAGCGCATCGAGCCCGTAGATCGGCGTGGCGGGGATATCCAGCGACTCGAACAGCTGCATCCACGCGTCGGTGGTGCGTTGCGGCGTCAGCTCTGCCAGGTGCCCGTACAGCGCACGGATATTGGCGTTGCGCTGCGCGCGGTCGCTTACCTTGTAGCGCTCGGCCAGGTCGTCGCGGCCCACCGCGCGGAAGAAGGCATGCCAGTGACGCTCGGTGTAGGGCAGCGCGCAGATCCAGCCGTCGCTGGTCGGTGCGGGGCGGCGTCCGCCCTGCAGCAGGCGCGCATAGCCGGCGCCCGCGGGTGCCGGCTGGAAGGTCAGGCCGCCCAGGTGCTCGGCCATCACGAAGGCGGCCATGGTCTCGAGCATCGGCACCTCCACCGACTGGCCCACGCCGTGGCGCTCGCGATGGAGCAAGGCGGCCAGCACGGCGTTGGCCAGCGCCAGCCCGGTGGTCTTGTCGGCGATCAGGCTGGGCACGTACTCGGGGCGCTCGCCGGTGGCCGAGCCCAGCGCCACCAGCCCGCAGCCGGCCTGGATGATGTCGTCGAAGGCGGGCTTGTCGCGGTGCGGGCCGTCCTGGCCGAAGCCGGTGGCCGCGCAGTAGACAATGCGTGGATTGAGCCGCGCGACCTCGGCATAGCCGAAGCCCAGCCGTTCGATCGCGGCTACGCGCATGTTATGCACCAGCACGTCGGCGCCAGCGATCAGCCCGCGCAGCGCTTCGGCGCCTTCGGCGGTCTTCAGGTCGAGCACGACCGAGCGCTTGTTGCGGTTCAGCGCCAGGTAGATCGAGCTCATCCCGGCATGCTGCGACACGCCGTTGGCGCGCATCAGGTCGCCCTCCGGGCCTTCGATCTTGATCACGTCGGCGCCGAAGTCGGCCAGCACCTGGGTGGCCAGCGGGCCCAGCACGACGGATGTGAGGTCCAGCACGCGAATGCCGTCCAGCGGACCGGCCGGCTTTGCCTGGGTGTCTTGTTCGCTCATCCGGCTCACCCTTTTAGCGGCGCTGGAACACCGGCGCGCGGCGCGCTGCCATCGCGGCCACGCCTTCGCGGAAATCCTCGCTGAGGAACTGGCCGCGCTGGATCGCCAGTTCGCGCTGGTTGACCTCGGCAATGCGCTCGGCCAGCCCGTCGCGCAGCGTGGCGCGGGTGGTTTCCACGGCCAGCGGCGCTGAGGCGGCGATCTCCTGCGCCAGCGCCATGGCGCGCGCGTTGACCTCGGCCCTGGCCACCAGTTCATCGGCCAGGCCAATGGCCACGGCATCGGTGCCGCTGATGCGGCGGCCGGTATAGAACAGCAGCGCGGCCTGCTGCTCGCCGACCAGCCGCGGCAGCGTGACGCTCAGGCCAAAGCCCGGATGGAAGCCCAGCCGGTTGAAGTTGGCGCTGAAGCGCGCTTCGGGGCAGGTCACGCGGAAGTCGGCCACCAGCGCCAGGCCCAGGCCGGCACCGATGGCGGCGCCTTCCACTGCGGCAACGATAGGCTTGCGGTTGCGGTACAGCTTCATCGCATGCACGTAGAAGCCCGCGGGGTCGTTGGCGACATCGCCCTGGCCGGCGCCGCTGAAGTCCGCACCGGCGCAGAACGCGCCCACGCCGGAGGCCAGCACGATGGCGCGGCAGTCGTGGTCGTCGTCCAGCGCCAGCAGGGTATCGGCCAGGCGCCGCATCACCTCGGCATCGACAAAGTTGTGCGGTGGGCGGGATAGCACGATGCGGGCCACGTGGCCTTCGCGGGTGAGCTGGATTTCTGCGTCGGATGACATGCGGGGCGCTCCTCTGGTGTGGTCCGGCGCGGGCCGGGCGAGCACACAGTATTCGCGCTGCGCGGCGCCGCCGCTATACTCGAATTTCGCTTACTGAAATTACGAACGATGCCGGACACTGCGCAGCAACGGGCTTCCACGCGCCGGATCACGCACCAGACCGGGCGCTTTACCCGCGATACCGCGGGCAGCCAGTCACTGGAGCGCGGACTGGCGCTGCTGCGGGCATTTCGCGTGGGGACCAGCAGCCTGACCAATGCCGAGCTGGCGGCGCGCACCGGCCTGCCGCGCCCGACCGTCAGCCGGCTGGCGCGCTCGCTGGTGGATGCCGGCTTCCTGCGCTATGACGTCAACGACCGCGCCTACCGGCTGGCGCCGGTGGTGCTGAGCCTGGCCGATGCCTTCCACCAGTCCAGCCGCGCGCCGGAGATCGCGCTGCCGCTGATGCGCAAGGTGGCCGAGGCCGGCAAGGTCAACGTGGGGCTGGCCGTGGGCGACCAGCTGGAGATGGTGTACCTGGCGTCGATCCGCCACAGCCGCGACAGCGTGTCGCGCACGCGGCGCGTGGTGCCGGGCTCGCGCGTGCCGATGGAGCTGACGGCGATCGGGCTGTCATGGCTGGCGGCGCAACCGCCGGGCGTGCGTGAAGACATGCTGGAAGGGATCGCCGCGCGCCAGGGCGAGGCCTGGGCCGGCATGCGCGCACGCGTGTTGCGCAGCATCGCGCAGGCGCAGCGGCTGGGCTACTGCACCGCGGCCTACCAGCCCGGTCACCTGCTGGCCGTGGGAGCGGCGTTTCGCGGTCCGGACCAGCAGCTGTACGGGCTCAATATCAGCTTCCCGCACACGGAGGACCAGCGCAGCCGCGACAACGCCCGCCATGCTGCCGGACTGCTGCGGCTGGTGGCGGACATCCAGGCGGCCTGGCGGCGCGCCGCGGCCTAGCCCGCCCTCAATACACCGGCGGCATCCCCGCCGGTCGGTTCTTGAAGCGCCGGTGGATCCAGTAGTACTGCTCCGGCATGGTCGCGATCTGCGTTTCCAGGAAGGCATTCATGCGGCGCGAATCCTCTTCCACGCTGCCCGACGGAAAGCCTTCCAGCGGGTCGAATATGCGCAGCCGGTAGCCGCGATAGTCGGGCAGTACCTCGGTGGTGAAGGGCACCACGCGCGCGCCGGTCATGCTGGCCAGGCGCGAGGCCGAGGTCAGCGTGCATGCCGGCACGCCGAAGAACGGCACGAACACCGAATCGTTGATGCCGAAGTCCATGTCCGCCGCCAGCATCACCGGGCAGCCGGCGCGCAGCGTGCGCACCACCTGCTTGCCGCTGCCGCTGCGCGGGATCATCTCGGCGCCGAAGCGCCCGCGCTGCGTGCGCGAGATCTCTTCCAGCATCGGGCTCGACATCCTGGTGTACAGCGACGCCACCGGGTGGCGCATCGAATAGAACATGCAGCCGGCCTCGATGCCGACGAAGTGAAAGCCCATGAAGATGGTGGGATGCTCCGCGCATGAGGCCAGGTCGATGCGGGTGTCCAGCTCGACCAGCTTGCCCAGGCGTTCGGCATTGCCGAACCATTGCACGCCGCGCTCCAGGTAGCTGCGCAGGACGTGGCCGAAGTGATTGCGCGCCAGGTTCTGGCGCGTGTCTTCGTCCATGTCCGGGAAGCACAGCTTCAGGTTGGTGAGGACGATGCGCCGGCGGCGGCTGGGGATGCGGTAGAGCAGCTTGCCGAGCCCATCCCCCATGCGTGCGGTGACGCCATAGGGCAACGCGGCAAGAAGCTTGAAGAGTGCGATGGTCAGCGCGGCCTGGAGCCGTTGGGTCATGAAGATCCTGTGGAGCAGTGGCAGCGGCGGCGGGGCATCGGCCCGGGCAGCCGGCTGCGCAGCAATGGTTGGGCGCCACGGGCTCGTGGCGGGCGGGATGCGCGCGAAAGCGGTAAGAGCGATTTGCCGGCCGCCCGGCCCGCGTGGGGCGGCGCCTGGCGCGGCACGGTGTGCGCGCGTCGGGGCTTTGAAAGCATGGCAGTACGCAATGGCGGCCGCCCCGGCGCGGCGCGCGGGTGTATCCGGGGGCGGCTAAGGTGCGCTATGCGTCGCTGTGCAAGCTTTACCTGAAGCGCGCACTGTAGCATGCCCGCGCCGCTCGCTTCCTCTCGCCGCCGCCCGCCGCTGCCCGCCCGGGCGCGCTACGGCTTGCAGCCTGTGCCGCGGTGCCGGGCGTCTTCCAGCTGCAGCCGCCGGCCGCCGACCTCTATGTCCGGCAGCACCGGCGGCGCCAGCCGGAAAGTGCCGTGCGCGAGCGCTTCGCGCACGGCCGCGCAGTCCGGCCCGATGTTGACCGTTGCAATCAGGCGCCATGCGCCCCCGGCGTCCTGGCCGAACACCGAGCCGTTGGGGTGCGTGCCGGGAAACAGCACGACATTGGGGGTCTCCTGCGCGGTCAGCGCCAGCACGTAAGCGTCGCAGCGCATGCTCCGGGAGGTCAGGCAGGCCGGCAGCCGCCAGCGAGGGGTGACCTGCTGCCAGTCATTGGCGAGGAACGACGGCGGAACGGCGCGGCCGGGCGTGCGCAGGTCAAGGTTGGCGGCGATGGCGGCGGCATCGGGCGCCGGCTGCGGCGCGCGCGTGCCGTCAGGGCCGCGCTGCTGCGCGGCCTGGGCACTCAGTGCGCGGATGGCGGCGGCTTGCGGGGCCGCAGTCTCGGCCTGCAGCCGAGCCAGTGCCTGCCGGCCATAGGCCGTGGAGCGCAGGTGGCTGAAGTCGAACTGTTGCGGCGCTACGCGCCCGTCAATCAGCCGCGCCACCTGGCTGCTGACCGCCAGCCGGGCCGGATCGGCCAGCGGCGTGAACAGGACCGCCAGCACCGCCAGCATGACCCAGGCGGTCAGCACATTGACCGGCGCCAGCCGCTGCAGCGGCGCGCCGCGCCCGAGCGCGGCCCAGGCATAGCCGATGGCGTAGCACAGCGCCACGGCCAGGCATGCCGCCATCAGCACGCGCCGCTCCGACAGGCCGTACTGGGCGATGCGCAGCGCCAGTGCGTAGGCGGCGATGGCCGCCAGCGGCGCCAGCGTCAGGCAGGCAGCGCGGGCCGACCATCGCAGCGCGCGCGGCAGGGCCTCGTCTTCCTGCCCGCTCTTGAACACGGCATTGACCAGGACCACCTGCAATACGATCACGGCCAGCATCAGCATGCCGGCGTGCCGGGTCGCCCACAGCGGCGCCAGGCCCCGGAATGCCAGCGTCAGCAGGAAGCCGGCCACGATCAGCACCAGCACCGGCAGGATCCAGGCCAGCAGCGTCAGCACCAGCGTGCGCACGCCGCGGATAAAGTCGTCGCGCACGTCGGTCAGGTGCAGGCCGGCGGCGAATGCCATCGCCACCACGGGGATGTTGAACCACGACTGGCGCAGCAGTACCTGCAGGAAATCCAGTTTCACCAGCATGAAGAGCGCGGCACCGGCCCACAGCACCAGGTACAGCACCGCGGCGAAGAGCCCCGCCAGGTGCAGTTGCAGGCCGAGCTTCCAACTCAGCCGGAAGTAGGCGGGGTAGGGCGCAAAGGCCCGGCCCGCCGACTCTCCGGCGAGGATCAGCGCAAAGGCGATGAAGAGGATGGCCGATGCCGCCAGCACGGCACGCGCGGACGGATATTCGACCAGGATGCCTAGCTGCCCCGCGGCCCGCGCGGCCGGGTCGAGCTGGCGCCATGCGTCGTGGTAGCCCAGCACCGCCACCACGGCCGCCAGCAGCGCGCACCACAGCAGCAACCGGCGCCACCGCAACTGCGTGGTGCCCACGACCGCCAGCGGCGGCACCAGCAAGGCCGCCAGCACCAGCGGCACGAACAGCAGACTTTGCCGCGCGAAATCGGAATGGCTGGCGGCTTCGCGGTACAGGCCGTAGAGCAGCACGCCCTGTACGATGCCGAGCGCGAGGCGCGGGCCAAGGCCCGACACGCCAGGCTGCCCTGTGTCGGGATGCCTGGGATGGTGTGACCCGGTGATGGAGCGCATGGTTTTCTTTTCTTATTGGGTTCTGGAGCGGAAACGCAGCGCAATCATAGCGGCTGGGTGTGGGGGCTCGCGGGTTCCCATGCGGACGTGCAATCGGGCCATTGCTGTTTTCGGCGCACTGCTGCGCGGCATGCCCTCTAGGGCGTGGCGAGCGTGTCCAGGATTGCCGGCGCCGGTCCTGAGCCCGGCGCGGTGCAGCGGTCCGTGGGCTCCAGCGCCGGCACCGAGCGTGAACGGCGGTGGATGCTGCGCAGCGCGTCGGGCTGCAACAGCCGGATGCGCCGGTGGTGCACTGCGATCATGCCGGCCTCGGCCAGGCGCGAGAGCAGCCGGCTGATGGTCTCGAGCTTGAGCCCGAGGTAGCTGCCGATCTCCTCGCGGCTCATGCGCAGCACGAATTCGTTCGCCGCAAAGCCGCGCGCCGACAGCCGCTTGGACAGGCCGAGCAGGAAGGCGACCAGCCGTTCCTCCGCGGTCATCAGGCCGATGGTCGTCATCATGACGCGGTCATGCTGCGCCTCTTGTGCCAGCGCCAGCACCAGCTGGCGCCGCAGCGACGGCAGGCGTGGCAGCGCCGCCCGCAATGCGCTCACCGGCAGCACGCACAGCTGCGTATCTTCCAGCGCCGTGGCGCTGGACAGGTGGAACGGCCCAAACACGCTGTCCATCCCCAGGATCTCGCCCTGCAGGTGGAAGCCAACGATCTGCGAGCGGCCATCCTCGGTGGCCACGTGCGACTTGAGCGTACCCAGCCGCACGGCATAGATCGCCATGACAGGGTCGCCGACCCGGTAAACCAGCGCGCCCTTTTTCAGGCGCAGCCGCCGGTGCGCCACGGCGTCTAGCGCCGGAAGCTCGGCGGGATCCAGGTCGTTGGGCAGGCAGAAGCGCCCCAAGGGGCAAGTGGAGCAGGGCTGGTCGGTCATGGCGCATTAAGCGGCCGCCGCTTGCCGTGTCGCGCGGCGCCCGACGTCCTGCTTGTCAGTCTTGAATGCCGGCCGCGGAGGGCCGCCGGATAACGCGGCGCGGACCACGCGGACATGGCAACCGGCCATAGGGTGAGATTTGGCCGGGGGGCGTGGCGGCTTGCCGTGCAGATGATTATAAGAACGCCAGCGCGCGACAGGTCCCTATTATCGTGGCGAAATATCTCATTCTGTCCGCGTGATTTCCGATTACGGATTCTGAACGCAACGATGGGAAATAGCCTCGATTATCACCGGGCGCAACGATTATCGTGGTCCTGAAAATGACGGCCCCTGTATCCGCTCAGCCTTTCAGTTCGGTAAGGTAATAATTGATTTCCGCCAGCAGGGTATCGTGGAATTCGCCCGGCAAGGCGCGGTCGTCGGTCAGCGCCAGCAACTGGTCGATGCGCTCCCGGAAGCGCCGCTCCACGCTGGCGCGCGCCGCCGGCGGCAAGCCGGCCGCCAGCGCGAACAGCAGTTCGCGTATGACCAGCAGCCGAGCGCCGTACTGGACCATGGCGTCGCCCTGTGTCTTGAGATTGCGCGCGACCTGCTCCGGCATGCCGGGCTGCGCGGATGGTGCGGCGGGGCTGGCCGACCCCGCCGGCGGGGCGGCTGGCGACGTGTCGCCAGGATTGGACGGGAGGGGCGCCGCGGCGCCTGACTTTCTGGAGAGCATCGAGATCCTGAACATGGGCGCGACTCCCGGGGGCGGGCCACACCTGCTGCCGGAGGGCGGCGTGGCGGTGGGCCGTGATGGCTGACGCGCTAATCATGAAAGCCCGCGCCTGGCGGGACTGTGCGGCAGGAGACAGTTCCGGCGCCGCATACTGGCTTAGCCCGCGGCGCCTGCAAGTGCCCGCTTGCGGCCCTTGCCGGCGCGCGCTGGCGGCATGCACAACCTGCAAACGTACTGGCGGCGCTGATCGTGGGCATGCACCACGTAATTCCCCCTGCAACACTTGCACCGCGCCAGCTGCAGCATGCCGCTTTCATGGAAGCGGACCAGCGTCCACGCGCGGGTAAAGCTGAGCTCTGCGGCCGCGCCGGTCACGCAGACCTGTTCGCGGTACATGCGGTAGCCGGCCAGCACCGCGCGGATGCCGTCCAGGCCGCCGTCGCGCCGCATGAAGCGGTAGGCGTTGAGCAGCATCGAGGCATGGGCGTTGGGGCGCCAGGTAACGAACCAGTCCGTCGAGAATGGCAGCATGCCCTTGGGCGGCGACACGCCGCACAGTTCCTTGTACAGCCGGATCAGCCGTACGCGCGGCAGCGAAACCTCTGATTCCAGCACCTGCAGCCGGGCGCCCAGGCCGATCATCTCGATCGCCAGCCGGGTTTGTTCCGCGTCCTGCAGCACGCTCTTGACCAGCGGCGGGGTGGGAGGCCCTGAGCTTGGGGGCGGGGTCTTGCATGCGTCCATCGTTCGAATTCGCAGAACCTGCGACTGTGTTTTTCGGCGATGGATTCTATGGACCGCCTTGGCCTTATATCCATGATATGCATCAAAAGTCGCATCTTCGCGACATGATTGCCAGGCATGTGCTTTTCCCCCATATGGCGTTAGCGAATTCGTGTAGGAGGCGCGCCCACACGCTATCGGACAGACCCCGATTTCACCTGTACTCCCATGGGCTACCCTGCAAGAACACCAACGACTCCGGAGTAACCCATGGCTGCGAACTTCCTCATCAGGCAGACGCCCCAAGGCTGGGAACTGACGGTCGAAAGTGCACGCAAGGGCCTGGTTCATTGCAAGGACCGGGACGAGGCGGTCAATATCGGCACGGCAGCTGCCAGGCGGCGTGGCGTGGCGCTGATCGTGCAGGAAGAGCATGGCGGCTGCGACACCCCGCAGGGTTTTGCGCGGTCGCTGGCCGCCTGAAGAGACCAAACACCGAGACACAACACCGGGAGAGCCGGCCTCACGGCACGCCAGTTGCCGAACTTCCACCCTTGCCGGCGGCAAAGGATGCCTTTACAACGGCGGGCGCTTTTTACCCATGGCGCCCGCCGTTGTCGTTGTGCGGCACATGCGCAGCACTGCCGGTGGTCGCATCACCCCAGTGGTACAGAACTTGCGCCCTCAGTGACTGGCGTGGCCGCGATGGCGGCGCCGCGGTTCCAATCAGCGGAGACAACGATGCATCCATCCCGGAATGAAGGCGGCGGCTCCTGGTGGCGCGAGGACCGCGACGATGACGACGCGCGCCGCGATGAGCGCGGCGGGCGCGGCGGGCGCGGCGGGCGCGGGCAAAGTCCAGGGCAAAGGCCAGGGCAAGGCCAGGGGCAATGGCAGGGCCAGGGACAAAGGCAGGGACAGTGGCAAGGACAGGGCCGCGGCGATGATCCGCGCGGCTACGGTGAAGGCCGCTACGGCCAGGGCGGCGGCCCGGCCCGCGATTATGGCGAAGGCCGCTATGAAGGCCGGCAGTGGCATGAAAGCGACGTGCGCGAACGGGGCTATTACGGCAGCCGTGAGGGCGGCGGGCAGGAACGGCGCGAGGACTGGCAGCAGGCCGGCCGCCGTGCGCCGTGGGAAGACGATGACACATGGCGCGGCAGCGGCAGTGTCCGCGATGAATGGGGCGACAGCCGGCGCGGCATGACGGGCCGGCAGGGCGGCATGGAAGCGCGCCGCGGCCGCTATGACCAGGGCTACGGCATTTCCGACTACGCCTCGCCCGGCGCGCAGACCCGGCGGCCGCAAAGCGGGCTGACACGCTCGTCCTCGTATGGCAGGGAGAGCGGCTGGGATGAAGACGAGTCCGGCCGCACCGGCATGTCCGGGCAGCCCGGTGCAGCCGGCCGCCGCATCGGTGAACCCGGCAAGCAGGCGCCCGGCGCGCGCGCGCAGGAGTCTGGCGCCATGCGGCGCGGCCGCGACCGGGTCGGTCCCAAGGGCTACCAGCGCAGTGACGAACGCATCCGTGAAGAAATCTGCGAGCGGCTCGCGCATGCCCGCCATGTCGATGTGCGCGAGGTCGAGGTGGAAGTGCAGGGCGGCGTGGTGCGCCTGACCGGCAACGTGCAGGACCGGCGCCAGAAGTATTGCATCGAGGAAGTCGTTGACGACGTGTTTGGCGTGCGCGAGATCCATAACGCCATCAGGCTGGGTTCGCCTGGCGCATTCGGCGTGTCTGGCATCACGGAAGGGGCGCAGGGTGGGCAGGGCGTGCAGGGCACCTCAGGCAGCCGGCAGGCTGGCGCATCGGGCCAGGGCCATGTCAGCGGCGTCAGCAGTTCGGGCAGTGCCACGGGATCGAGCGCCAGCAGCTATGGCGCCGGCATGGAAACCGGCAGCGGCGGGCCCGGCAAGGGCCGCGACAGCACCGGCGGGACCACGCGCATCGGGTAGTTCTGAACAAGGGTCTGGGTCAGAGTCTCGGGCGCGCTAAACGCGCGGCGCCCGAGACCGCCTCTCTCACGCTGCGGGCGGCGGCTGGTTCGCCTCTTCACCCGGCGCCTCGGTTTGCGGCTCGGCCATCCGGCCATGCCTCTCGGCCAGCACGTCCGCCGGCGTCACCATCGCGATGGCGGCACGCAGCTTGTTTTGCCAGCCGGTGACGACTTCACCGTCGCCGCGCATCATCGCCTCAAAGCCGAGCCGCGCCACTTCGGCCGGATCGTCCTTCTTCTGTTGCGCGATCCGCGTATCGAGCATGTCGGCGCGCTCGAAGAACTCGGTCTCGGTGGCGCCCGGCATCAGGCATGTCACGGTCACGCCAGTGCCGTGCAACTCGTGCTTCAGCGCATACGAGAAGGAATCGAGGAAGGCCTTGGTGGCGTTGTAGACCGCCTGGTATGTGCCTGGCACAAAGCCCGCGATCGAGCCGGTGATCAGGATGCGGCCACTGTGGTCCTCGCGCATGCGCTGGCCCACGCGGTGCAGCAGGTGCAGCGTGCCGGTCACGTTGGTTTCCACCACGCGCTGGATATCGGCAAAATCCTGGTCCAGGAAGGCATGGCCCAGGCCGCGCCCGGCGTTGGCGCACAGCACGTCCACGCGCCGCCCGTCCAGGGCGGCACACACCTTGTCGACGCCTTCGGGCGTGGACAGGTCCGCCAACAGCGCCTCGACTTCCGCGCCTTCGTCGCGCAGCTGCGCGGCGGCGATCTCGATCTGGGGCTCGTCCGCGGCGATCACCAGGTCATACCCATGGCGCACGCAGCAGCGCGCCAGCTCATAACCGATACCCGACGATGCACCGGTGACGACGGCAAACAGGCCGGTGCGCGTGGCTCTGGCGGCCGGAGTAAGGGGAGAGTCAGCCACGATGGCCTCCAATACGGGGAATCGGTGTACCGGATGCTGCAAGGTCCATTCCAGACGCGGGGACATGCCGGCCGCTAACGCGGCATTCGGACGCGGTCCAGCGCTGCGGTGCGGCGCGCACGGCGCAAGCCCTTTTTACCGCTGCGTTGTAAGGATTAGCGACGCGTCAGCCCACGCGCCGCCAGGTGCGCACGCCCATCCACACCCCAAGCAGCGCCACCAGCGTGGTCAGCAACGCCAGCGCGGCGATCGCCGCCGGCTCAAGCGAGCCCAACCAGGCAAAGGCGTCGGTGCGGCGCCACAACACCCACGCCAGCGTGGCGGTGGCAACCACCAGCGCGGTCTGGGTCAGGGCATCGACAAGCCGCATAGGGCCGCGCGCGGCGCTGGCAAGCGGGTCGCGCCGAGCTTCCGAGGCGGTGATTTCGGGGTCTTCCATGGAGGGCTGCCGGGGGGGACGATGCTATGGTCGTGCAAGTCCCGTTCCCGATGTCGTGCTTCGCGAGGGGCGTCTCGTGTTGCGGGAAAGGCGAGTCGTCAGACGTCGGTTTGTCAAAACACCCCAAGCGCCAACCCGGCCGCCAACCCCTCTCCAAGCTCCGCACACTTCGCCAGATCCTCCGCACCAATCTGCTTGGGCGCCAGAATCCGCTCCGGCGTCTGTGCATGCGTGCAAACGATCAGTCCGGGCGCCACGCAGTTGAGGCGCCAGCCGGTGGCGATGCGTTCGATCTGTCGCAAGGCATTCTGCCCATCGCTGCCCGCACAGATCATGGTCGCGTAGGGACGGCCATTGATGCGGTCCAGCGCCGCGTAATAGCAGCGGTCGAAGAAGTCCTTCATCATCCCGGCCATTGCGGCCAGGTTTTCCGGCGTGGCGAACAGGTAGCCGTCGGCGGCGAGGACATCGTCCGGTCCCGCCTCGTCAGCACGCTTAAGGACGACGGCGACGCCAGTTTGCCCACGTGCTGCGTCAGCGGCCGCTTCCGCCATCTGCCGGGTGCCTCCGGTCATCGTGTGGTAAATGATCAGCAGCGTCTTCATGCTCGCGTGGTCGCGGGGGCTGTATGACGACGACTGTATCACGCGGGTCTGGCGGCGACCTGAGCGTGGCAGGCGCGGAGATGTCGGCGCAGAAGCGCCGCTGCAGTGACGGCGAGGGAACTTTTGGCATGGCGACGCAGCCTGAACTGGATCGGCGCCGGCGTTAGAATGTCGCGCCAGTCACCGCCCTCCAAGGAGTCCAAGATGCCGCTGTCCCCGCGTTCGCCACGTTCCCTGTCCGCCCCGCTCGCGCTGACGTTGTCGGTCGCGTGCGCATCGGTGGCGCTGGCGGCCGGGCAGGACCAGGCGCCCAAGCCGCGCGGCAAGGACGAAGCCCCGGAAGCGCCCGTTGCCTGCATGAAGGCAGTAAAGGCGGCGCTGCCCAATCCCGGCAGCTTCAAGTGGCTCGCCGGCAAGACCCGCAAGGTGGCTGAAGACGCGTACAGCGTGGTGGGCGATGTCGAATACCTGGCGCAGGACGGCGCCGTGCGCAAGGCGAAGGTGCAATGCGACGTGCTGCGCGCGCCGGGCAACCAGTTCGTGGTGCCAAAGCTCAGGCTGCCGCAATAAGTCCCTGCCGCTGCCGCCCGGCAAGCGACCCTTTCTTCTTCCGCGTTCTTCCTCCGCCCCCGGCCAGCCAGGCAAAACTAAATGTGGACACTGTCCATCTCCTTTGCTAGGCTATGTGTACAGCATCCACAAAAGCTTGTTCCTGAGGCCACGGCGTCGTGCCGTTGCCGCTTGTGGCTGCCACGCCAAGGAGACTACGAATGAAGACCGAAGCGCAGAAGGAACACCGTTGGCTGCAACGGCTGGTGGGCGACTGGATCGCCGAGGGCGAGGCCACGATGGGGCCGGACCAGCCCGCGCAGAAGTGGGAAATCCCCGAGCGCGTGAGCAGCGTGGGCGAGGTTTGGGTGCAGTGCGTGTCGCAAGGTGACATGCCCGGCTGTGGGCCCGCGACGACCGTGATGACGCTGGGCTACGATCCCGCGCGCAAGCATTTCGTGGGCACGTTTATCGGCTCGATGATGACGCACCTGTGGATCTACGAGGGCGACCTCGATGCCGGTGGCGAGCAACTCACGCTGCGCGCCGAGGGGCCGGACTGCTCGGGCAACGGGCGCATGGCGCAGTACCGCGACGTGATCACTTTCAAGGACGACGACCACCGCGTGCTGACGTCCTACATGCTGGGTGAAAACGGCGAGTGGACCGAGTTCATGACCGCCAGCTACCGCCGCAGGCGCTAGGCGCGGAGGTCGACTACGTGCGTCCGCCCGCCATGCGGGCGAGGCGCGCCAGCCGGCCGCCAGCCCGATCGTCGTGCGGGTGCGCACCACCGCCTTCGGCCTGGCGCCGGCGCCGGCGGCGCAACACCAGCAGCAAGGACGCCGGCACCAGCAGCACCAGCCCCAGCAAGGCGAAGGTCAGCAGCCCCGGGTCGCGCGCCGCCGCGGCAACGCGATTGACGAGCGCGGCCGAGATCAGGATGCCCGGCAGCATGCCGAGTGCGGTGCCGACCAGGCAGTCGCGCAGGCTGATGCGCGACGCGCCCACCACCAGGTTGACCAGTGAGAACGGCGCCAGGGGCACCAGCCGCAGTACCACCATCGCCAGGATGCCGTGCCTGCCGAGCTGGTGGCTGACGCGGTTCAGGCGCCTGCCGCCAAAACGGCGCACCGTATTGCGCCCGAGCAGGCGGCCAGCCAGGTAGCCGGCTCCGGTGCTCAGCACGATGCCGGCGAGCGCCAGCGCCGCGCCGTAGACCGGGCCGAACACCACCACGGTCACCAGGATCAGCATCGTCACTGGCAGCATCGTCACCGCGCCCGCCAGGTAGATGCCCATCATCGCCAGCGGCGCCAGCGGCATTTCGTCCAGCTGCTCGACTACCCCCAGCAGCGCACGGAAGTCCGCCCACTCGCGCAGCGGCGTGTGGCGCCATGCAAACGCCAGCCCAGCCAGCATCAACGCCAGCACCACCATGACGCCGACGCGCCCGAGCACGCGCGGGCGCGCTTCGTGACTGACGAACTCGGCCAGCACCTGGTCGCTGTCGATGGGTTCGATAGGGTCTAGCAGATGGTCCGCCGGCGAGGCGGCGTCGAGGTCGTCGGGCAGCGGCGGGACGTAGTCTTCAAGCGAACGTCCCTCTGGCCGCTGCTTCGAGCGGATGGCCGCCAGCAGGCTCCTGCTGGCGGCCACCTCCGCCTGGAAGTCTTCGGGCGCCACCTCCAGGTGCTCGCCCAGCAGGCGCGCGCGCATGGCCGAGATGGCATCGCGCACGCGTTGCTCGCCGTCGGACGTGACCACCATGTTGCACTCCGTGTCCAGGCCGAGCGAGCGGTTGCTCAGGTTGGATGAGCCGATGGTGAGGATGTCGTCGTCGATCACCGTCACCTTGCTGTGGATGTTGACGCATTCAGGCTTCAAGCCGGGAATCGTCGGGCAGAACAGGTGGAAGCGCTCGTAAGTGTCGGCGGCGCGCAGCCGGCGGTACTGGCGTGCGCGCAGTACGCCCATGCTGTGGGCTTCGAGCCAGCCGCTCTCGTTGCGGCGCGATACCAGCACGATGTCCGGGCCATCCTTGCGCCCCAGCTTTGCCTCCAGCGCCTTGGCCACTTCGCCCGAACTGAAGTACTGGTTCTCCATGTAGATGCTGTGCCGGGCCGAGGCGATGGCGTCGCGCAGCAGCATGCGGATCTCGCTGACGCCGGGTTCGTCCTCGCAGTGGGGCATGGTGCGGGCGATGCCCACGCGTATATCGGTCAGCTCCGGCGCGAGCGAAGGCGGCCACGGGTCTGACGATGTGGCCTCGGGCGGGCGCGGCTCCTTGCCGGTGGCGCGCAGCCAGCGCTCCGCGGCCAGCGTGCCGAGCGCCGCGGCGGCCTCGCCGTCGAGCGCGCACTGCACGTCATGGAAGGGCGGATAGGGCTTGCCTTCGGCCATGCGCAGCGGGGCGTTGGGGGCGTGCTGGTTGTCGTCCCAGCGGCGCAGCGTCATGTCCAGTCCGCCGCAGAAGGCGACCTTGTTGTCGAGCACCACTACCTTCTGGTGGTGCGAAGCACCCGGCGGATGATTGCCGTCGAGCCAGAACGACAGGTGCCGGTGCGCCTGCCAGTGCGCGCTGGCCGATGGCAGCCACTCACGCTCCATGGCCATGACCATGGCGTAGTCCCAGCTCAGGATGTAGATGCGCAGGTCGGGGCGCCGGTCCGCCAGCGCGCAAAGGAAGTCGCGCAAGCCTGCGGGCAGGTCATCGTCGGCGCCGCCGGGCACCAGCTCCATGCGGCTGTCGATATCCCAACCGAGGATAAAGATGGTGTGCTCGGCCAATGGCAGCGCCTCGCGCAGCGCGCGGAAGTACGCGTCGCCATCGACCAGCATGGCAAAGCGCTGGCACGGCTCGACGCGCCAGCAATTGCGGCCCGGCTGCAGTGTGAAGCTGGCCGGCTCCTGGACTTCATGCGGTGTGTCCGGCGCAAGTCGCGCCGTGGTGCCGGGCGGGTTCTGTTGCCTCATGTCGCACCTCAGGGATTGTTCAGCCTGGAGTGTCGCGCAAGTTCTGTACCGGAGCAGAGGGTGGAAGGAAAGGGGGCGGCTGATGCACTTGGGGGCGTGGACCCCGCGCTATGCCTGAGGAGGTGGCGGCATACCCGGTACGTGAGACAGGGCCGCCGGGGCAGAGCCTGCGCGTGTGCGCTTTACCGGCCTTTGTAAGAACGGCATGCCGGCGCGCCGCGCGGGCAGATTCCGCCAATGCGTGCCGCTGGGTGCGACGGCGTCAGACAGCGGGCAGGAAAACCTCGTGCGCCCTGGCGCGGATGGCGGGCGCGGATGGCGTTACGAGGCATGGCCGCGCGGCCGTGCGGCGGGGCGGGCAATGCCCCAGGCGTCGAGCAAGGGCTGGAAGTGCGGCGTGCTCTCGCGCGCCGGCGGCGTGACCCGGCGCGGTGGCGGCAATGGCCGGCCGGTCAGCACAAGCGGGGTATCGGCCTGCGCCGGCAGTTCAGGCTCGCCGGCGTACGCCACGACGCCCATCTGGCGGGCGGATTTCAGTGCGCGGGTCAGTTCCGCGGCGCTCAGGCGGCTGGCGGCGGCAAGGCTGTGCCGGGGCATGGGGCCCTTGGCACGCAGAGTGGAAATCAACGCCAGCACGCAATCCCGGGTGGTTCGATTCATGTCGCTGCGTCAGGAAGGTGATGCAGCGGCGGGTGCCCTGAGGGGCCGCGCCGCATGCGGGAGCCCATTCTTTCGCAGGGGTCATGTCTTTGCCAACCCGATATGACACTTGTTCACATTTCCGCGTGCAAGCGGAACGGCCTGCGGCTAATGCCGCGTTTCCGGATCGCCAGCAGGAAATCTCCGATCCGTGCGGCCTGGTTGGGCCAGCATCGTTCCGTGTCTTTGCCACTTGCGCGCCTGCCTGGCCTGGACCTCCGCGGCCAGCTCATGCAGTTCGGTAACCCTGGCCTCGATCGGGTCGGGATAGATGTCCAGCGGGCGATACCTGAGGAAGAGGGTCATGACGGGTCTCGGTTGTTTCTGAATCCTGGATAGCCGTATCTGCCGGTTTCCATTATCGGCAACGAACCCGTGGCGCTGGCATCCGAGGCTCGCTTTGTTGATCTGACTCAACATGATTGACGCAACGGACCATTGCGCGCTGTGGCGGTCCGGACCAGGGCAGTGCTGCCCGGCATGTCGCGCCTTCGGCTGACATCGCCGTAGGACGAAAGCCGACTTTTCGGCCCGCTGCGCGTTGCTACGATCCAATTGCCGGTTGGGCAGGCGGCTTGCCCGGTCATGCTGTTCCGATCATTTCCATTCTGGCGGCGCAAGCCGCATCCACACGAAGCAAGGAGATCATCATGAGAAAGCTATACGCACTGTTTGCCCTGGCTGGCATGCTGCTGGTCACTGGCTGCAACACCATGGCCGGCGCAGGCAAGGATATCGAACGCGGCGGCGAGAAGGTGCAGGGCGCGGCGGAAAGCACCAAGCAGAAGATGTAATCCCTGCCTCAAACCAGCTATCCCTGTCACGCAGTACGGCCCGTGCTACTGGCGCGGGCCGTTTTCATATTCGGCCGGAGGTAGCGACCGCGCCGGGATTCAGCTCACGGCCGTGACGGGAGCACGCATCTCGTCGGCGCGGCTCCTGCGCCAGCTTGCCGGCGGCAACCCGAACTCACGCTTGAAGGCGCGGCTGAACGCCGCCTCGGAGTCATAGCCGACCGCGCCTGCGATCTCGCCGATGGAACGGTTGCCGCTGCGCAACTCGGCCGCCGCGGTGCGCAGCCGCCAGTGCGCCAGGTACTGCATCGGCGGCTGCCCCAGCAGGTCGGTGAAGCGCTGTGCCAGCGCCGAGCGCGACAGGCCCACGTTGCCCGCCAGTTCATCCACCGTCCACGGATACGCCGGGCGCGCATGCATGCGCGACAGCGCGCGCCCCACGTAGCGATCGCGCAGCGCGGCGAGCCGGCCGCTTTCATTGTCGGGCAGCGTGTCGATGCAGCGGCGCACCGCCTGCACGAAGAGCAGTTCGGACAGCTTGGCCAGTACCGTGGCGCTGCCCGCGCGCGGCTCGGCCGCTTCCGAGGTGGCAAAGGCCAGCGCCGAGGCCAGCCACGCGGACTCGAGCCCACTGCCCAACCCTACCTTGAACAGCCGCGGCAACGACGTCAGCAGCGGGTTGCCCATGGTGTCGTCGAACCCGAGAAAGCCGCACACCATGCGCGTGGTCTCGCCGCCGCCGCCATAGGACACGCGCATGACTTCGCCGGGGCTGTTGCGCAGCATGTCGGAAACCAGCGGCGCCGACGGTATCGGCTGCAGGCGCAGGTCGCTGCCCAGCACATGCGGTTCACCTTGCGGGACCACCAGCAGCTCGCCGGTCTCCACGCGCACGCCGGGGCCGCTGCCGTCGACCAGGCGGGCCCAGCAGGCGCCTTCGGTGATGAGGTGATACGAGACTACGCGATCCGTGCCGGGGAGGAAGGCGTCACGCAATTCAGCATCCGCTTCAGAGACCAGGCACCACGGCGACTTGAACTCGCCGTTGAGGAAGACGGCGCCGCTGAGTTGCACGGCGCGCAAGAGGTCGGACAGGGCATCCATGGTCACATTCCTCCAGATCCGGAGTTTCGCGCAAGAAAGCCGGACGCCCGATCATACGGGCCAGGGGACCGGGCTCCGATACTAGTACCTCCGCACAGAGGTTATGACGGTTTGTCAGAGGTCGGTACTGGGTAGGCTTTGGCCAATTTTTCCCGGGCCGTTTCGGTAGAGAACATCCAGTTGATGCGAGCGCCGCTGGCGTTTCGCAGTTGCTCCCAAGCCGCGACCTCGGTGATCAGCCGGTCGCGGCAGTCGATGCGGCGATCCAGGCACTGACTTCGCAGCACGCCGATTTCGATCTCGACCATGTTGAGCCAACTGGCGTGCTTGGGGGTGTAGTGGAATTCGATCCGCTGCAGGATGCGGCGTGCCTCCGCTGGTGGCAAGGCTTGGTAGAGTGCAGCAGGCGTGTGAGTCGACAGATTGTCCAGCACGATCCGGATGCGCGGTGCCTGGGGGTAGTGGATATCGACCAGATCGCGCATGCACTGGGCGAAGTCATCTGCCGTCCTCCGTTCTGTGACTTTCACCTTGCGCCAGCTACGGTGTGCATCGAGGAAGACGAACAGGTTGGCGGTGCCGTTGCGCTTGTATTCGCAGTCGTAGCGCAAGGGTTTGCCCGGCTCGGCCGGAATCGGTTGGCGTACTTCGCCGATGAGCTGGGTCGGGCTTTCATCGAAGCACACCACCGGGTGCTGCGGGTCCGGGGTTTCGGCATACAGGTCGAGCACGTCTTCCATGCGTGCAACGTATTCCGCGTCGATCTTGGGGATGCACCACATGTCCTTGCGCCAGGGTTTCAGATCGTTCTCGGCCAGGCGCCGGCGTACCGTCTCGCGCGATAACTCTTCGTGCTCGGTTAGTTTGACGAACGTGTCGGCGAGCAATTCCAGCGTCCAGCGTGCACGTCCCGCTGGCGGGTTGGTGCAGGCGGTGGCGATCAACAGGGCCTCTTCCTTGCCGCTGAGCTTGCGCTGGGCCCCAGGCCGAGCCTGTTCGTTCAGCGCCGCTTCCAGACCCACCTCCACGAAGCGACGTTTGGTGCGGTACACCGTGGATTCGCCAACCGCCACGGTGGCGGCAATGCTTGCGTCATCCTTGCCAGCGTGCGCTGCAAGCAGGATCTGCGCTCGCTTGAGCTTGCGTGCCGCGTGCTTGCCGCCGCTTAGCATGGCAGCAAGCGCTTCACGCTCGGATTGGTCGAGTTCGACTCGATAGCGTAGATTCATCCGGATGGCTTCCTTCGGGGGAGCCTCCTTCGACTGCCGGGGTTCCGAATGAATCAAAAATCGCTTCCATTGTCTGGCGAGCGCTCAGCCTGCCCGAGCTTCACCGACAAGCAAGGTCAGTATCTCGCCTTCATCTGGGCCTACAGCTTGATAAATGGTCGCGCTCCGGCCGAGCACGACATGCAGCGATTTTTCGCCGTCACGGCTCCTTCCGTCCACCAAATGGTGCTCAACCTCGAACGCAATGGATTGATCCGCCGGCAAGCAGGCATCGCTCGCAGCATCGAACTGCTCGTTGACCACAACTGCTTGCCTGTCCTACAACCCAGCCAAACTGTCACAACCTCTGTGCAGCGGTACTAGCACCGTGCCCCTTGCTGGACAACGTGGACAGCAGCGCCGGGGCACGTATCAGAGCAGCAGGAGACAACACTATGGAAACGCAAACCGCCCCCGATGCCAGCGCAGGCGCGCAGGCCGACTGGCTCGCCCTTGCCGCGGCACTGGGCCGCACCTTCGACGCACGCGCGCCCGAGATCGACGCCAGCGAGCAATTCGTCAGTGCCAATTACGACGACCTGCGCGCGCACCGATTTTTTGCCGCCGCGGTGCCGCAGGAACTGGGCGGAGGCGGGCTCTCGCACCGCGAACTGGGCGCCGTGCTGCGCGAGCTGGGCAAGTACTGCGGCTCGACCGCGCTGGCCTTTGCCATGCACACGCACCCGGTGGCGACGGCCGCATGGCGCTGGCGCAACCAGAAGGCGCCGGTGGAAGGACTGCTCAAACGCGTGGCGGGCGAGCAGATGGTGCTGCTCGGCAGCGGCGGCTCGGACTGGCTGCAGGGCAGCGCCAAGGCCACGCGCGTGGACGGCGGCTATCGCGTGGACGGGCGCAAGATCTTTGCGAGCGGCGCACCGGCGGCGGACCTGTTCATGACCTGCGCCGTCTTTGACGATCCGGAAAGCGGGCCCACGGTGCTGCATTTTGCGTTGCCGATGAAGACGCCGGGCGTGCGCGTCATGTCCAACTGGGACACGCTGGGCATGCGCGGCACCGGTTCGCACGACGTGCTGCTCGAAGGCGTGCTGGTGCCGGACAGCGCCGTTGCCGCGCGCCGTCCGCAGGGCGTGTGGCATCCGATGATGCATACGGTGGCGATGATCGCGCTGCCGCTGATCTATGCCGTCTACGTGGGCGTGGCCGAAGCCGCGCGCGATATCGCACTGCAGCTCGCGCGCCAGCGGCGCCTGAACGCGCATGCGGTGGAAGCGGCGGGCCGTCTGTGCAATGAGGCCGACGCCGCGCGCCTGGCGCTGGATGCGATGTTCGACGCCGCCTCGGGCCAGGCGCCGGGCGCGGTCACCACCAACCGCATCATGAGCGGGCGCACGCTGGTCGCGCGCGCGGTGCTGGCCAGCGTGGAGGCCGCCATGGACCTGGCCGGCGGCGCGGGCTTCTATCGCGATGCCGGGCTGGAGCGGCGTTTCCGCGATGCGCAGGGCGCGCGCTTCCATCCGCTGCAGGCCGGGGCCCAGCAGGAGTATGCGGGCCGCATGGCGCTGGGGCTGGATATCGACGCGCCGCCCGGCGAGGTGCGGCAGGCCGCGCAATGATGCCCGCGCTGGCGCCGCTGCCGTTTGCCACCGAGGCCTGCAACGACAGCGGCTATCACGACGAGGCCAGCGGCATTGGCCACGACGAGACGGCGCGGCGCGCGCTGCGCGCTGCGCTGGGGCAGTTTGCCACCGGCGTCACGGTGGTCACCGCCACGGGCGCCGACGGCGAGCCGGTCGGCGTCACGATCAACGCGTTTGCCTCGGTGTCGCTGGCGCCGCCCTTGCTGTTGTGGTGCCTGGCGCGCGCATCCGGCAGCCTGCCCGCGCTGCGCGCGGCGCCGTGCCATGCGATCAACGTGCTGGCCGGCGGCCAGCAGGCCTTGTGCGCGCGCTTTGCCGCACGCGGCATCGACCGCTTTGCGGGGATCGACTGTCGCCCGGGCCCGTGCGGCACTGTGCTGATCGCCGGCGCGCTGGCGAGCTTCATCTGCCGGCACCGCTCGGTGCGCGCGGTGGGCGACCATGTGGTGTTCGTGGTGGAGGTGGTGGCGTACGCTTCGTCGCCGGGTCTGCCGCTGGTGTTCCACGGCGGCGGGTTTGCCGGCGCCGATCAGCAATAGCTCAGGCGCGTTCGACGCGCTTGCCCGCGATCACCAGGGCAATGCCGCCCAGCACCGCGGCTGCGCTCAGCGCCAGCCGCAGGCTGAGCGCTTCACCGAGCAGCGCAATGCCGCCTGCCGCGGTAATGACCGGCACGCTCAGCTGCACGGTTGCGGCGGTGGCGGCCTTGATCTGCGGCACCACCGCGTACCAGATGACGTAGCCAAGCCCCGAGGTGATCGCGCCGGACAGCAGCGCATAACCGAGTCCCGCGCCGTCCTCCAGCGCGCGCGGCGCCTGCATGACCGCGCCCAGGGCCAGCGCCATCGGCACGGCCCGCACGAAGTTGCCCGCGGTAGTCGAGACCGGATCGGAGGCGCGCCTGCCGTGCAGCGAATAGACGCCCCACGCGATGCCCGCCGCGATCATCAGCAGCGAGGAGACCAGCGGCGGCGTGGCCAGGCTGGGCAGCAGCAGCCATACCAGCCCCGTCAACGCCAGTGCCAGGCCGACCCACTGGCGCGCGCGCAGGGGCTCGCCGGCATAGAGGCCATAGCCGGTCATGGTCGCTTGCACCGAGGCGAACAGCAGCAGCGCGCCGGTGCCCGCGCTCAGGCGCTCATAGGCAAAGGAAAAGGCCGCGGCATAGCAGAACAGCGCCAGCGCGGAAATCCAGTTGCCGCCCAGCGATGCATCCTGCATGCGCGCGCGCCCCATCTGGCGCCGCGCCACTACGATGAGCCACAGCACCGCCGCCGCGGCGACAACGCGCGCAAGCGTGAAGCTCGCCGCGTCGATGGTGGTGCCCTTGAGCGCGAGCCGGCACAGCAGCGAATTGCCGGCAAACGCCAGCATCGCCAGCGTCGTCAGCAGGGCGGTGCGCGCAAGGGGCATGCGTGGCGGGAGGCTGGCGGCTGCGTGGATGACCGGTTCGGATGTCTGGCGTGCCCTCAGCCTGCCGGCGGCTCGTCGCCGATGGCGAACGATGACAAGTGTTCGATCGCCTTGACCAGTGCGGAGTGATCCCACCCCGCGCCGCCGAGGCCGTCGCAGACATTGAAGAGTTGCTGGCACGACGCCGTGTTGGGCAGCCCCACGCCGAGCTGGCGCGCGGTCGACAGCGCCAGCTCCAGGTCCTTCTGGTGCAGCGTGATGCGAAAGCCCGGATCGAAGGTGCGCTTGATCATCCGTTCGCCATGCACTTCCAGGATGCGCGAGCTGGCAAAGCCGCCCATCAGCGCCTCGCGCACGCGCGCGGGATCGGCGCCGGCGCGGGCGGCCAGCACCAGCGCTTCGCTGACGGCTTCGATGGTCAGCGCTACGATCACCTGGTTGGCGACCTTGGCCACCTGGCCGTCGCCGGCTTCGCCCACGCGCGTGATGTTCTTGCCCATCAGCTGCAGCAGCGGCAGCACACGGTCGAACACTTCCTGCTTGCCGCCCACCATGATCGACAGCGTGCCAGCCTTGGCGCCGACCTCGCCGCCGGAGACCGGCGCGTCGATATAGTCGACGCCCAGCGCCTCGATGCAGCGCGCGAACTCGCGCGTGGCGATCGGCGAGATCGAACTCATGTCGATCACCGTGACGCCGCCTGGGGTGTCGGCAAGACCGTCTGCGACGCCTTCCTTGCCGAACAGTACGCGCTCGACGTCAGGCGTGTCGGGCAGCATCAGGATGATGGTCTCCGACTGGCGCGCCACCTCCTCGGCGTTGGCGCACGCCTTCACGCCTGCGTCCAGCAGGTCCTGCGGGACGCCGCTGCGCGTATGCGCGAACACGGTATGCCCGCCGTCGACGATGTGCTGGGCCATGGGCTTGCCCATCACGCCAAGTCCGACAAAACCGATCTTGCTCATGTCCGTGTCCTCGGTGGTTACCTGTGGGCTGCCGCGTGGTGCGGCGGGGCATAACTGATGATAGTCAGTCGCGCGCCAGCGCAGACAGCGGTTCCGGGGGCGGGGATGCGGTGTTCGCTCAGATCGGCCTTGGCGAGGGATCCACAGGAAAAGCCCCGTTGCCGTGTGACGGCAAGGGGGCTTCATAGTACGGCGGCCACGCGGGTCAGATGACTGGCCTGCTTACCGGCCCGATGCGCCTTCGGCAGGCCGTTGGCCGAGGATCTCGCGGATCCGGGCGAGGTAGGTGTCGCCCACGGTGCGGTGCATGCGCGCGGCCTCGGCGGCGAACTGGCGGCGGCTGGGCGGGCGGATGCCCAGGCTGCGGCAGATCGTGGACAGGTACGGCTTGCGCTGGCCGCCCAGCCGCAACGCCGCGGTCTGCAGCGCGGCATCGCCGATGCGCCCGCGCAACCAGGCCAGCACCTGGCGGTCATAGTCGTTTTGCACCCGGATGAGGTGTTCCATGGCCGGACTCCTACTGTTTATCCATACAGGTACTGTAAATATATACAGTATCCGGGCGGATGCAAGAAAAGTCCGGCTTTAGGGGCGGAAGATGCCGCCGTTTGCTAGTCGCGTGCTGTCTTCCTCACTTCGATCAGCGCATCCACCACCACTACGCCATCGGGCCCGGCCATCACCGGGTTCAGATCGATCGCGCGGATCGTGCCGCCAGCGTCGTGGATCAGGTCGCCAACCTGTACCGCCAGCCGGCACAACGCCCCGCTATCCACGGCGGGCTCGTTGCGCACGCCGCGCAGCAGCGGGGCGATGCGCAGGCCCGACAACGCGCGTTCCACGTCTGCCTGCCGGCATGGGGCCAGCAGCACGGCGGTATCGCGCAGCACCTCCACATACTTGCCGCCGTCGCCGATCACCAGCACCGCGCCGAACACCGGGTCCCAGTGCGCGCCGATCATGCATTCGCGCTGGCCGCGCGACATGCGCGCGACCACGATGCCTTCGCAACTGGCGCCCATCGCCTGCAGCGTGCGCGTCTGCGCGGTGAAGGCGCTGGCGACGGCCTCGGGATCGTTGCAGTGCAGGGCGACCAGGCCGTGCTCGCTCTTGTGCGGCACCTGCGGCGAACTGGCCTTGACCGCCACCGGCGCGCCGATGCGGCGCCAGGCGGCGACTGCGGCATCGACGTCCTGGCAGAGGTAATGTTCGACTACCGGCATGCCGGCCGCCACCAGGCGCGCCAGGCTGGCGGCTTCGCTGAGCGTCGCGCCTGGCGATGCGCACGCCTGCAGGGCAGGCGCCGCGGGCACGGACGGTTCCCCCTCGGCCGCAATCTGGCCCAGCCGCTGCTGGTGCGACACCAGTTGCGCAAAGGCAGCCAGCGCCTCGGCTGCGTTGGCGTAGGTCGGCACGTCGGCCTGGCGAAACGCCTCGGCCACCGGCGGCTGCCACACCGCCACGGCGATTGGCTTGCCGGCGCTGTCGGCAAAGGCCGCGGCATCGCGGGCGAAGCGCGGCACGTCGTAGCCCATGCCAGACACCGGGATATCGAGCAGGAACAGGTCGGCGCTGGAATCTTGCGCCACCACCGGCAGCACCTCGCCGAACAGCGCGCTGTTGGTCAGCAGCGCGGCGGTGACGTCGACCGGGTTGGCGGTGGCCGCAAAGCCCGGCAGGCGCTCGGCCAGCGCGGCCTGCGTGGTGTCGGACAGCGGTGCCAGCGACAGGCCGAAGGTCTGCGCCGCATCGGCCGCCATCACGCAACTCGCGCCAGAATTGCTGACCACCACCAACCGGCGCCCGCTGGCCTGCCAGTCACGAAGGTACAGCGGCGCGCAGCGCGCCAGCGCGTGCGCGTCATCCACGCGCCAGATGCCGTGGCGCGCCAGGAAGGCATCGACCGCGCGGTCCTCGTTGGCGATGGCGCCGGTGTGCGAGGCCGCGGCGCGCTGGCCGTCCTGCGAGCGCCCGGCCTTGACCGCTACCACCGGCACATTGCGGGCACGCGCCACACGCGCAGCCTCGGCCAGCACGTGGGGGTCGGACAGGCTTTCCAGGTACAGCAGGATCAGCTTCACATCGGGATCGTGCGCCACCGCCAGCGCCAGTTCGCTGACGGTGATGTCGGCCTGGTTGCCAGTGGCATGCATATGGCGCACGCCAAGGCCCTGCGCGCGCAACAGCCCGTAGACCATCGCCGCCACGCCGCCGCTCTGGCTGACCACCGCGACCGGCCCGTCCTGCGGCGGCACCTCGATAAACATGGTGGAAAAGCTGGCGATCGCACCGCTGCCGAAGTTGGCCAGCCCCTGGCTGTTGGGGCCCACCAGCCGCAGGCTGCTGGCGCGCGCGGAGCGCACCATCTCCTCCTGCTGGCGCCGGCCTGCCGCGCCGGCTTCGCCGAAGCCCGAGGCAATCACGATGGCCGCCGCCACGCCCAGCCGCGCGCAGTCGTGCACGGCCTGCACCGCGGCATCGCCGGCGACGATGATGATGGCCAGCTGGGGCACTTCGGGCAGTGCATCCAGCGTGGCATAGGCGGGCAGGCCCTGGATGGTGTCGCGCTGCGGATTGACCGGGTAGAGCGTGCCGGCGTAGCCGTGCGTGTTCATGTAGTGGATGGGCCGGCCGCCGATCTTGTGGATATTGTCGGAGGCGCCGATCACGGCGATGGAGCGGGGAGCGAGCAGGGGCTGGAGCGTGGCAGTCATGACGGGAGAGGTTGCGGTTGAGCGAGGGGAATCAGTCGATGGTCGCGCCGGAGGTCTTGACGACCCTGGCCCACTTGTCGATCTCCTGTGCGAGGAACTGTGCGGTCGCGGGCGGCGCCGTCCATTCGGCGGCAAAACCCTGCGTGGCAAAGCGCGCGCGCACGTCGGCATCGTCCAGCACCGCCTTGAGCGCGGTGCTGAGCGTGCTGAGCACCGCCGGTGGCGTGCCGGCCGGCGCCAGCAGCGCATTCCAGGCGCTGGCCTCGTAGCCGGGCAGTCCAGCCTGCGCGACCGTGGGCGTGTCCGGCGCGGCGGGCGAGCGCGCGGAGCCGGAGACCGCCAGCGCCTTGAGCTTGCCGTTGCGCACGAAGGGCATGGCCGACAGCATGGTGTCGAACATCACCGTGGCCTGCCCGCCCATCACGTCGGTCAGCGCCGGCGCGCTGCCCTTGTACGGCACGTGCGTCATGCGGATGCCGGCCATGCTGTTGAACAGCTCGGCCGCGAGATGGGTGGACTGGCCGTTGCCGGAACTGGCGAAGGTCACCTGGCCGGGCTTCGCTTTGGCCAGCGCGATCAGCTCGGCGACGTTGCCGGCCGGCGTGGCCGGCGCGGTCACCAGCACCAGCGGGCCGCGCGTCAGCAGGCTGATCGGCGCAAAGTCCTTGCGCGTGTCGTAGCCGGGCTTGCTGAACAGCGTCATGTTGATGGCGTGGGCGGTGGTCGCCACCAGCAGCGTGTAGCCGTCGGGCGCGGCCTTGGCCACTGCCTCGGCGCCGATATTGCCGCCGGCGCCGGGGCGGTTCTCCACCACCAGCGGCTGGCCGAGCTTGTCGGAGAGCTTCTGCCCGATCACACGCGCGACGATGTCGGTCGGGCCGCCGGGCGGGTAGGGCACCACCAGGCGGAGGGGTTTGGACGGCCACGCCTGTGCGTATGCCGCCGGGGCGGCAATGGACAGAGCGAGGCAGGAAAGGAGGGCGAGCGCGTGCCGCCGGGATGGATTCGGTGCCAAGGGTCTCTCCGGTTGTCAGGTGCCGGCAGAAGGGGTGGTGCGCCCGCCGGCCGGGCGCCGGGGCCGCGCTATTCGCGCAGGAAGCGCAGCAGCGTGCCTTCGCCGAAGCGCAGGAAGCCGGCGCGCACGCGGTCGCCGATCGCCACGCCGGGTTCTGCATGGCCCATCACGCGCGGGCCTTCGTCCAGCGCGGCCAGGACCAGCGTGTAGGGCGCCAGCGCGCGGAATGCCTCGGTCGGTGCGCGGCTGATCTCGGTCACCGCGTGGACCGTGGCGAGGCCGCAGGCATCGTGCCAGCGCAGTTGCAGGCTGCCGCAGGCGCGGCAGGCATGGCGTTCCAGCGGCTGCCACACCCCGCAGTCGTCGCAGCACTGGTAGCGCACCAGGTCCGCATCGAGGCCGTCGGTGTAGGGATGGGTCATGGCGCGGCCTCCAGTACCAGGCTGACGTGGGACGACAGCACGCCGCCGTCGGCATGGAACAGCGCGCGGTGGCGCCGAGCGACTTGCCGCTCGCCGGCGCGGCCAGCAAGCTGGCGCGCGGCTTCGGCCAGATGCATCAGGCCGCCGGCCACGCCGGAATGGCCGAAGGCAAGCAGGCCGCCGTGCGTGTTGAGCGGCACTGCGCCGTCCCTTGCGAAATCGCCGTGAAGCAGCCGCGCATGCGCCTGTCCACGGCCGGCGAGTCCCAGCTCTTCCAGCAGCATGACCAGGGTGATGGTGAAGGAGTCGTAGATCGCCAGGTAGTCGATGCCGCCGGCGTCGCCGCCGGCTTCGGCAAAGGCGCGCCGCGCGGCGTCGGCGGCGCCGGTCTGCATCACATCGTCGATCGCGCTCAGATGCTGGTGGCGGTGCGCCTGGCCCGCGCCGGCGATGCGCACCGGCGTGCCCGCGCCGGGCTCGGCCGACACCACCACCGCCACCGCGCCGTCGGAGATCGGGCAGCAGTCGGACAGCCGCAGCGGCGTGGCGATCGGGCGCGACGCGTGCGCTTCGGCGGCGGACAGCGGCTCGCGCAGGTGCGCATCGGGATGCGTGCCGGCATGCTCGCGCATCAGCACGGCAAAGTCAGACAGCGCATCGGCATGCATGCCGGTTTCATGCAGGTAGCGCGAGGCCAGCAGTGCGTAGTAGGCCGGCACCGAGGCGCCGTTGGGCACCTCGGCATGCGGCTCGCCGACCTGCGCCAGCGTCTGGATCGACTGGTCGCGGCTCTGGCCGGTGAGACGGTTTTCGCCGGCCACTACAAGCACATGGCGGCAGCGGCCGGCGCGCACCAGCTCGTGCGCCAGCATCGCCATCACGCCGCCGGTGGCGCCGCCCGCGGCCACGCCGTGCGCATAGGCCGGCGTGAGCGAGGCGTATTCGCAGAAGCGGTCGGCCAGCATCAGGTGCGGCAGCGTGGTGGCATAGCCGCACAGCACGCCGTCGATATCGCTGCTGGCGAGGCCCGCATCGGCCAGCGCCGCATCGGCGGCCTGCGCCATCAGCGTCAGCGGCGTGCTGCCTTCGAGGCGGCCGAAGCGGGTGTTGCCGGTGCCGCGTACGTAGGTGTGGATCGTCATGTCAGTGCTTGAGCAGCGGGCACTGCGACTTCGATGCCGGCATGAAAGCCTGGTCGCCCGGCACGGTGGCCAGCACCTTGTAGTAGTCCCACGGATATTTGGATTCCGCCGGCGACTTGACCTCGAACAGGTACATGTCGTGGATCATGCGGCCGTCCTCGCGGATGCGGCCGTTCTTCGCGAAGAAGTCGTTGATCGGTGTCGACTTCATCTTCTTCATCACCGCCGCGGTCTCGTCGGTGCCGGCCGCCTGTACGGACTTGAGGTAGTGCATCACCGACGAGTACGCGCCGGCCTGGCTCATGTTGGGCATCTTCTTCAGCTTGTCGAAGTAGCGGCGCGACCAGGTGCGGGTGGCGTCGTTCATGTCCCAGTAGAAGGCCTCGGTCAGCACCAGCCCGGCCGCGGTCTTCAGGCCGATGGCGTGGATGTCGTTGATATAGAGCAGCAGGCCCGCCATGCGCTGGGTGTTGTTGCGCGTGAGGCCGAACTCGGAGGCGGCCTTGATGGCGTTGACCGTGTCGCCGCCGGCGTTGGCCAGGCCCACCACCTGTGCCTTGCTCGCCTGCGCCTGCAGCAGGTACGAGGCAAAGTCACTGGCACCGATCGGATGGCGCGCGGCGCCCAGCACCTTGCCGCCGTTTTCGTTGATCACGGCGGTGGCGGAGTCCTGCAGCGTATGGCCGAAGGCGTAATCCGCCGTCAGGAAGAACCACGACTTGCCGCCACGCTGCACCATGGTGCGCGCGGTGGTGTTGGCGAGCGCATAGGTGTCGTAGGCGTAGTGGACCGACACCGGCGTGCACAGGTCGTTGGTGATGCGCTCGGTGCCGGGCCCGGAGAACACCACGATGCGGTTCTTCTGCTTGGCGACATCCAGCACCGCCAGCGCCGGCGCCGAGGCGGCGACATCGAGGATGGCGTCGACATTGGCGGTGTCGAACCATTCGCGCGCCTTGTTGGCGGCGATATCGGCCTTGTTCTGGTGGTCGACCACCACCAGCTCGATCTTCTTGCCCAGCACCTTGCCGCCAAAGTCGTCGATGGCCATCTGCGCGGCGGTGGCGCTGCCGCGGCCGGTGACGTCGGCATACAGGCCGCTCATGTCGAGCAGCATGCCGATCTTGACCACATCGGCCGAGATCGCGGCCTTTGGCTGCTGCGCATGCGCGCTGCCACAGGCGAGCGCGGCGGCGATAGCAAGGGCGCTGGCCGCCCTGCGGCAAATCGAATAATCCATTTAGTCTCCCCTGGCTTGTTGTCGTTGGCTATACCGTGGCAATCGGCGTCACTGGCGAACCCACCGCGCCGGGCAGGCGCAGCGGCGGGGCGGTGAGCTGGAAGCGCGTGCGCCCGTTGGCGCGCAGCCAGTCGGCCAGCTCGCGCAGGTACCACAGCTCGCCCAGCGGCAGGCCCAGCTTGAACAGGCAGTGGTGGTGCAGCGGCAGCAACGGGTGGCTCTTGTCGCCATCGGGCGCGGGGCGCGCGGGATAGCGCTCGACCGCGTAGTTGTCGGCGATCAGCGCCGCGATGCCGGCATCGGTGATCCAGTTGAGCAGCCTGTCGTCGCGGCCGTCGAGCGCACTGCAGCTGTGGTGCAGCACGGCCTCGTCTGGCTGGCGCTGCATCGACAGCACCACCTCGGCAAAGCCGGTGCGCAACAGCAGCATGTCGCCGGGTTCCACGGCGACCTTGTCCGCATCCATCGCCCGCATCAGATCGTCGTAGCCGACGTTGCGGAAGTCCGTGCCGAAGGTATGCGCCAGGTCGACCAGCACGCCGCGGCCCTGCATGCCCTTGACCGCGAAGTTCTCGATCCCAAGCGCCTGTGCGGCGCTGTGGTCGTGGCCGCAGGGATGGGCTTCGAAGTGATCGTCCTCGGCATAGTCCACCGGGCCGACGATATGCTCATTGGCGCGGTAGCCGTTGTAGTAGACGCGCTCGGGCCGGCCGTCGCCGTCGGCATCGAACAGCGCGCCTACGTGCGCCAGCGCATCCCATTGCGTGCTGTACTGCAGGCACAGCAGGACCTGGTCGTCGCTGATGACGTCGGTGGCGGCGGGATCGACCTTGGCCAGCGGGAAGTTGAGGTAGGGGATGTCGTCGCGGAAGGTCGGGCGCAGCACCGGCGGGTGGCGGCGCGGGTTGAGCTTGTTGCCGCCGGGGTAGTCCAGCGGCAGCGACAGGCAGAAGCTGATGCCGGCCTGCACCTCGCGCGCACCCTTGACCACCTGCTCGGGGCCGATCAGGTTAACGCGGCCAAGCTGGTCGTCGGGGCCGAAGTCACCCCAGTTGGAACCTTGCGGACGTTGCTTCCAGCGCATCGGTCATGCCTCCTCTCGCGTGCGTGGCCGGGTGGCCGGCCGGTCTGTGGTGGGGATCGCGCCCGCGTGGGAGCGCCAGTTTGTGCAGATAGCGTCGGCCTCGCGCCGCAGCGCGCGCGCCATGGCGGCCTCGCGGCCAGTAATGCGTTCATTGAGGGCGGCGATGCTGAGCGCGCCCAGCGGGTAGCCGTCCGGGCCGGGCAATGCGATGGCGATGCCGCCCATGCGCTCGACCACCACGTCCAGCAACACCGCGTAGCCGCGCTCGCGCGTCGCCTGCACGTGGCCGAGCAGCATCTCGCGGCTGAAGCGCGGGTAGCGGCGCAGGGCCGGGGCGATGCCGTCGAGGACGGCGTCGACTTCCGCATCGGGCAGCGCGGCGAGCAGCGCCAGGCTGCCGGCGCCGATGCCGAGCGGCCGGCGGCTGCCGATCTCGAGGTAATTGGCGCGGATCGGGAAGGTGCCCAGCCGCAGTTCGATGCAGACGGATTCGCAGCCGCTCGGCACCGACAGGATTGCGCTGTCCTCGAAGGCATTGGCCAGCCGGATCAGCGCCGGGCGCACCAGCGGGCGCAGGTCGGTACGCTGCAGCGTGGCGGCATGCAGGGCCAGCCATTCGGGGCCCGGCGTAAAGGCCTTGGTGGCCGGGTCGCGCTGCACCAGGCCTTCCGCCGTCAGCGTTTCCAGCAGGCGCAGCGCCGACGCCTTGTCGACGCCGGCGGCCAGCGCCAGATCGGTCAGGCGGCTGTTGCGCACATCAGTCAGCGCGCGCAGCAGGCGGCAGGCCTTCTGCAGCGAGGTGCTCGGGGTGGTCACGCGGGTGGTCTCCTGTCCGGTTTTCGTTTCGTGAAACCGGTATGTGCCGTTATAGGCTATGGAATAAGGGCAGGCATTCTTCGATGTCAAAAAGTTTTGCCGGATGAAACATCGCAGGGCAAAAAAGTAGGGTGGAAGCATCTATGCCAAGGTTTGACTTACGGGTTGTCGTACAACAAGGCTCCCGAGGAAACCGGGCAGCGGCTTATTTGTGGCACAAGCGTCGCAAAAGGCACTAACCAGTCCCGGAAATTGCCAGTCCATGTCCCTGCGTTAGGGAAATCCCGCAGCCCTTTAGCGCCGGCACCCGTTAGAATGTCATCAGACAACGTAACTCTAATGGTTGCATGACAGTGCCAGTCCAGCCCGCCCCGGAGCAAGGAACAATGAGTGAAGCGAACCCCGCGCAGGCAGCGCGCCCCCTCTACATCACGATGCACCCCGACGACAACGTCGCCATCGTGGCCAATGACGGCGGCCTGCCGGCCGGCACCACCTTCCCGTGCGGCCTGACACTGGTCGAGGCTGTCCCGCAGGGCCACAAGGTCGCGCTCGCAGACCTGCGCGAAGGCGATGCGGTGATCCGCTACAACGTGGTGATCGGCTATGCGCTCAAGGACCTGCCAAGCGGCAGCTGGATCAACGAGCGCGTGATCCGCATGCCGGCCGCGCCCGAGCTGCACGACCTGCCGGTCGGCACGCGCGTGACGCCGCTGCCGCCGCTGGAAGGCTATACCTTCGAGGGCTACCGCAATGCGGACGGCTCGGTCGGCACGCGCAATATCCTCGGCATCACCACCACCGTGCAGTGCGTCGAGGGCGTGGTCGAGTTTGCGGTGCGCCGTATCAAGGAAGAGCTGCTGCCGAAGTACCCCAACGTCGACGACGTGGTGGGCCTGGAGCACACCTATGGCTGCGGCGTGGCGATCGACGCCCCCGATGCCGGCATCCCCATCCGCACCATCCGCAATATCGCGCTGAACCCCAATTTCGGCGGCGAGGTGATGATCGTCAGCCTGGGCTGCGAAAAGCTGCAGCCCACGCGCCTGATCGGCGCCGGCACCATCCCGATCCAGAAGGAGGGCGAGCCCGACGTGGTCTGCCTGCAGGACGAGCAGCACGTGGGCTTTGCCTCGATGATCGATTCGATCATGGCCACCGCGGAAAAGCACCTGGCGCGCCTCAATGCGCGCCGGCGCGAGACCTGCCCGGCTTCCGACCTGGTGGTCGGCGTGCAATGCGGCGGCAGCGATGCTTTCTCCGGCGTCACGGCCAACCCGGCAGTCGGCTTTGCCACCGACCTGCTGGTGCGCGCCGGCGCCACGGTGATGTTCTCTGAAGTGACCGAGGTGCGCGACGGCATCGACCAGCTCACCGCGCGCGCGGCCACGCCCGAAGTGGCCGAGGCGCTGGTGAAGCAGATGGCCTGGTACGACCAGTACCTGGAGAAGGGCAAGGTCGACCGCAGCGCCAACACCACGCCGGGCAACAAGAAGGGCGGCCTGTCCAACATCGTGGAAAAGGCCATGGGCTCGATCGTCAAGTCCGGCACCGGCCCGATCCACGGCGTCAGCGGCCCGGGCGAGAAGGTCACGCAGAAGGGGCTGATCTATGCGGCCACGCCCGCGGGCGACTTTGTCTGCGGCACGCTGCAGCTGGCGGCAGGCATGAACCTGCACGTCTTCACCACCGGACGCGGCACGCCCTACGGGCTGGCCGAGGTGCCGGTGATCAAGGTGTCGACCCGCAACGACCTGGCGCGGCGCTGGCACGACCTGATGGATGTCAACGCGGGCCGCATCGCCACCGGCGAAGCCACCATTGAAGAGGTGGGCTGGGAGCTGTTCCACACGCTGCTGGCGGTCGCAAGCGGCAAGAAGTCATGGGCCGAGCACTGGAAGATCAAGAATGCGCTGGTGCTGTTCAACCCGGCGCCGGTGACCTGAACGTCAGGGGCAGGGGGCTGAAAAACGACGGCGGCGGCACGCGACCGCATCCTTGCGAGTTGCGCAGGCTTAACACTATGCTTTCATCTGTGGCATCGCAGCGGGTTGTTCTTTCATCATTCCGAGGTGACACCGATGGACTCACACGTCGACCATATCCTGATCGTCGATGACGACCGGGAAATCCGGGAACTGGTCTCGACCTATCTCACCAGGAATGGCCTGCGTGTGACCGTGGCGCCCGATGGCCGGCACATGCGGGCGTTCCTGGAGGCCAATACCGTCGACCTGATCGTGCTCGACGTGATGCTGCCGGGCGACGACGGCCTGGTGCTGTGCCGGGAACTGCGGGCCGGCAAGCACAAGGCCACGCCGGTGCTGATGCTGACCGCGCGCGACGACGAGACAGACCGCATCGTGGGCCTGGAAATGGGCGCCGACGATTACCTGGCCAAGCCGTTTGCGGCGCGTGAGCTGCTGGCCCGCATCAAGGCCGTGCTGCGCAGGACCCGGATGCTGCCGCCCAACCTGCAGATCACCGAGGCCGGGCAGATCGTCGCATTCGGTGACTGGCAACTGGATACCACCGCGCGGCACCTGATCGACCGCGAGGGCACCATCGTCGCGCTCAGCGGCGCCGAGTACCGCTTGCTGCGCGTGTTTGTCGACCACCCGCAGCGCGTGCTCAATCGCGACCAGCTGCTCAGCCTCACGCAGGGGCGCGAAGCAGAAATGTTCGAGCGCTCGGTCGACTTGCTGGTCAGCCGCCTGCGCCAGCACCTCAAGGACGATGCCCGCGAGCCCAGCTATATCAAGACCGTGCGCAGCGAGGGCTATGTGTTCTCGATGCCCGTGGAGATCCGGGAGGCGCGCCAGTGAACCTCCGCGCCTGGCCCTGGCCGCGGACGCTGGGATCGCGCCTGTTCCTGATCCTGCTCGCGGGCCTGGTCATCGCCCATGGCCTGTCGTTCGGCGTGCTGTTCGCTGAACGCTACATCTCCGCGCGCCGGGTGATGCTCGGCACGCTGGAAACCGACGTATCCACCTCGATTGCCATCCTGGACCGCGTGCCGGCGCATGAGCGGCCGCAGTGGCTGCCTCGCGTGAATCGCGGCGCCTATCAGTACATGCTGGGGCCGGGCATGCAGGGCGTGCCCGAGATGACACCGCAAGGCAAGGAGATCGCCGACCGGATCATGGAGGCGAGCGGCGGCCGCTTTCCGGTCCGGGTCGAGTCCATTCCCGGCCAGGGCAAGCGGATGCAGGCGCATCTGACGCTCAGCGACGGCAGTCCGCTGACCATCGACGTGCATCCGCGCCCGACGCCGGTGGCGCAGTGGTTGCCCTATGTCCTGGTGATCCAGTTGCTGCTGCTGGTGCTGTGCTGCTGGCTCGCGGTGCGGCTGTCGATCCGCCCGCTGGTGGCGCTGGCCGATGCCGCCGATGCGCTCGACCCGAACGCGAAGACGCCGCCGTTGCGTGAGAAGGGCCCCACCGAGCTGGTGCGCGCGGCACGCGCGTTCAATGCCATGCGCGAGCGCATCGCCAGCTTCGTCGAGGAACGCGTACAGATCCTGGCTGCGATCTCCCACGACTTGCAGACGCCGATCACGCGCATGAAGCTGCGCGCCGAGATGGCGGAAGACTCCGAGGAGAAGCGCAAGCTGGTGCAAGACCTGGATGAGATCGAGACGCTGGTGCGGGAAGGCCTGGCCTATGCGCGCACCACGCACGGCGCTGGCGAGAAGGCGTCGCGCATCGACCTCGGATCGTTTATTGAGAGCCTCGCGTACGACTACCAGGATACCGGCAAGGCGGTAACGATCCTGCAGAACCCCGGCGGCGCCATCGAGACGCGCCCCCACGCGCTGCGCCGCATCCTGACCAACCTGGTCGACAACGCCATCAAGTTCGGCGGGGCGGCGGAGCTGAACGTGCGCCGCGAGCGCGACGCCGTGGTCATCGAAGTGCTCGACCGCGGCACCGGCATCCCGGAGGACAAGCTCGAAGCCGTGCTGCAACCCTTTGTCCGGCTGGAGAACTCCCGCAACCGGGAGACCGGCGGCACCGGGCTGGGCCTGGCCATTGCCCAGCAACTCGCGGCGGCGATCGGCGGCTCGCTCAGGCTGCGCAATCGCGAAGGCGGCGGGTTGGCGGCGGAAGTCAGGCTGGGCTGATCGCGTACCCGAGGCCAATCAGCCAAAGGTAAAGACGAAGGCCTGGACGCCGGGATCGAGAAACCGGATTTCAAAAGTTCGCTCACCGACTTCACCGGCCTGGCGCACGAGTTGATAGAGGCGTGTGTCCATGACGGTCCCGCTGCCCGCTGCATCGATGTCCGCGCCGTGATTCGCGCCCGGCGCCTTGCCGTCGATGGTCACCTGGAAGCGCACCGGCTTGCCGTCGGCCCCGGGTCCGAGCACGAGATGGAGGTCGCGCGCGCGAAACCGGTAGCTAATGCCGCCGCCCGCGCGATTGAGCGTTGCCTGCTCGGGATTCACGGTCCAGTTGCCGCTCAGTCCCCATCGGTTCAGCGACGGCTTCGCGATCGAGTAATCCCGCGCGGCGTCAGCCTGCAGTCCCTCGGGTGAAGCGAAATTCGACGCCTGCCGATAGCCGAGATAGGTCTCCGGGGAGCGGACGTTGCCGAGATCGGGCGCCGCTTCTGCGCCGCTGGCCTGTGGCGGCACGGCATCGATTGCCGTGGCCTGACTGCCGGCTTCCCTCAACAACGCCTGGATGGCCTGTTCCGACTTGTCATAGTCGCCCTCACCGAACTGATGGTGACGAATCTGCCCCCTGGCGTCGATGACGTAGAAGGCCGGCCAGTAGTGATTGCCGAAGGCGCGCCAGATCGCGTAGTTGTTGTCCACGGCAACGGGATAGCTGATGCGGTGCTTGTCGATCGCCTTGCGGATGTTGCCGGTATTCTTTTCGAAAGCGAACTCCGGCGTGTGCACGCCGATGACGGTCAGGCCCTGATCCTTGTACTTCGCCGCCCAGGCCCGGAGATAGGGAAGGGTGCGAATGCAGTTGATGCAGGAGTAGGTCCAGAAGTTGACCAGCACGACCTTGCCGCGCAGTTGTCCGGCCGCCAGCGGCGGCGAATTCAGCCAGTCGACCGCGCCATTGAGCGACGCCATCTGACCTTCGACTGGCAGGCCGCTGCGGAAAGCCGGTTGCGTGTCGGCGACGGGCCGCACCATGCCGTCGCTTGCCGCCGGACGGGTCGCCGGGCCGGCTTGCTGGTGGAGAAAACATTCAGGACGCCTTGTTCCAGGCGCACGGTGCTGGCGCCTGAGAGTTCGGCCAGCAGGCCGACATCGGCGCCTAGCCCGATGGCGGCGACACTGCCAAGGATCGCCGCACCGAGCCCGCGCCGCAGCCATTCGCCGGCAACCAGCGATCGCTTCATGGCCGCAAAGACCCGGCCACTGAACAGCAGGGCGACGGCCAGCGAGGTGGCGGCGCCCGCCGCATACGCCATGAGGAGCGCGGCGGTCTGCGCGTTGGCGCCATGCAGTGCGGCACCCGTCAGCACCAGGCCCAGGATCGGGCCCGCGCATGGCGCCCAGAGCAGGCCGGTGGCGATGCCGAGGAGCAGGGCCGCGCCGGTCGTCGGTGCCGGCCGCGGCCCGTTGGACGATTTCAGCAGGCGGTTTGCCAACGCCACGACCGGTTGCGCCAGCTTGCCGGCCAGCGGCGGCGCGAGCAGCGTGATGCCGAAGACCGCAAGCAACGTCAGCGCGACGTATCGGCCATATTCGTTGGCCTGGATCGCCCAGCCACCACCGGCGGCGGCCAGCGTGGCGATGGCGGCAAAGCTCACGGCCATGCCGGCGAGCATCGGCAGGGTGCTGCGGACAAAAGGCTGGTCCGCGCGCGCAAAGACGAACGGCAGGACGGGCAGGATGCACGGACTGAGTATCGTCAGCACGCCCCCGATGTAGGCAATGATCAGAGCGGTCATGGTTGGGCCTCCGGCATGTTGCTGGGGCCACGGCTGTGGACCCGCGATGCATGCAGCAAGGCTAGGCCGCCGCCGTATCTCTCGTGTATCGGGGACTAGCGGCGGATGTAAGGCAAGTTTTCCGGGTGCTCGCCGGATGCATTGCGATACAAAGCGATTGCCTGGGATGCCCGGAAACGGGCGTACCTGCCATGCCGGCGCCGCACTCGAGGCCGTCCGTTCTCCCACTCCCTTCCCAGACGCATCCCGCACGGCAGTGTGCGGCGCGCAGCATATCCCAACGTCGGGGCCAGCGAATTTGTATGCGTCTGTATCGCCCGCCCGGCGCGATACGCAGACTCACGCAACCGGGGCCAGGTCGCTACAAGCCAAATACTTTGGTCGCCTTAAATGCATCTCGTGGCGCGGCGGCAATGGAGCAGCGGCCACGCCAACCACTGACTCATCGATTCCACATACCCCGAGGATTCCACATGAACACCACCATCACCAAGCGCCTTGTTTCCGCCATCGTCCTGGTTGCCGCCGCAGGTGCGGTACAGGCAGCCTTTGCAGCCGACGCCGGCACCTATCGGGGCTATGCCCAGGGTGCGGCCCGCATCAGCGATTCCCGCGACCCGTTTGTCGATGGCGCCCGTGCGGTCGATCCGTACCTGGACGGTGCCCGCATCGAAGAGCGCAGCGTCTTCACCGATGGCGCTCGCACCGTAGCCGGCCTGGACCGCACCGGCGTATCGGCCGATCCGGCGCGCGCGATCGACCCGTACCTGGACGGTGCCCGCATCGGCGAGCGCAGTGTCTTCACCGACGGTGCCTATGCCTGAAGACTGGCTGGCGTCCGCGGTTGGCCTGGATCAGGACCAATGGGTTATCGGCCGCGGAAAAGCGGCCATGACGCTACGTCGACCCCCGTTCAACGATGCGGAAGCCGACATCGACCACCGGCTGGGCAACCGCTTCTCCGCGACACCGGTCAAGCAGCATGCGCGCCGCCAGCTTGCCGATATGCGCGCCATCGACCTGCACCGTGGTCAGCGCCGGCTCCATGTGCGCCGCGAAGTCTGCATCGCCAAATCCGCAGACGGCCAGATCCTGTGGAATGCGCAGGCCGCGTGCCTGCGCTTCCACGATAACGCCTTGCGCAAGCTGGTCGGAGCTGCAATAGATCGCTTCGATGCCGGGATCCTTTGCCAGCAGTTCGGACAATGCCTGGCGGCCAAGCGCCAGGCTGCTCGGCGCCGGCACGAAGGCTGTCGGGACGTCATGGCCCACCGTCGAGAGGAAGCCTTCCCGGCGTACGGCCGCGCGCTGGTCGTCGCCGGTCGCGATGCCCAGCCTGCGCCATCCCTTGCCGAGGAAGAAGCCGGCAATCGCGCTGCCGACCTTGACATGTGAGAACCCCACGGCCATGTCGACGGGCCGGTCGGTCAGGTCCCAGGTTTCGACAACCGGAATGCCGGCGCGCCGCAGCCGGTCGCGGGACACCTGGGAATGAATCAGGCCGGTGACGATGATGCCGTCCGGACGGCGGCTGATCATGGTGCCAAGCAGCGCTTCTTCACGGGCATGGTCGTAGCCGGTCTGTCCCAGGATCAGCTGGTAGCCAGCCGCGTCCAGCACGTCGGTCAGTGCCTTGATCGTCGGCAGGAACTGCGCCACGGCGATGTTCGGCACGAGCGCGGCCACCGTCAGGCTGCGCCGAGACTTCAGGCCGCCGGCAAGCAGGTTAGGGATGTAGCCGGTTACCTCGACCGCCCGCTGCACGCGCGCGATGGTCTTCTCGGACACGACGCCCGGATTGCTCAGTGCGCGCGATGCGGTGATCAGTGAGACCCCGGCTTCACGCGCCACGTCATGGAGCGTCACGGATTTGGGGGCAGTGGAGTCGGTCATGCCGGTTCGGACTAAGGGAAAATCGCTAGGTCATGGTCCGCTGACAGCGGTTGACCATCGAAAATGACAACGTTACCATCCAATCATTCAGCACCGCCGCGTGTCAATGCGGGCAGAAGGAGCACATTTCCACCCCGGGCGTCTTAACTTACCTCGGGTGTTGAATGGATCGCATTATACCAATCCTTCTTGTCCGAAAATGATAACGTTGTCATACCGAGGCGGGCGGCCAGCACGCCGCAACCGAATTCCCTTCTCACGCCTGGACCATCACATGACTCTTTCCAACCAACCCGCCGACACCATCACCTGGATCCGGCTCTCTTCGTGCTATCTGCCGCTGGCGACGCCGATCAGCGATGCCAAGGTGCTGACCGGCAGGCAGAAGCCGATGACGGAGGTGGCCATCCTGTTCGCGGAAATCCGGACCGCGAACGGCCATGAAGGACTGGGCTTCAGCTATTCCAAGCGCGCGGGCGGTCCCGGCCAGTTTGCGCACGCCAGCGAGATCGCGCCGGCGCTGATCGGCGAAGACCCGAGCGATATTGCCCGGCTGTGGGACAAGCTTTGCTGGGCGGGCGCGTCGGTTGGCCGCAGCGGCTTGTCGACGCAGGCCATCGGTGCCTTTGACGTGGCGCTCTGGGACCTGAAAGCAAAAAGGGCAGGCCTGTCCCTTGCCAAGCTGCTTGGCGCGCACCGGGATTCGGTACGCTGCTACAACACATCGGGCGGCTTCCTGCACACCCCGCTGGATCAGTTGCTGGTCAATGCCGCGGCTTCCGTCGAGCGCGGCATTGGCGGCATCAAGCTGAAGGTGGGCCAGCCTGACGGTGCGCTCGACATCAAGCGCGTGGCCGCGGTGCGCGAACACCTGGGCGACGCGGTGCCGGTCATGGTCGATGCCAACCAGCAATGGGATCGCCCGACGGCGCAGCGGATGTGCCGCACCTTCGAGTCGTTCAACCTGGTGTGGATCGAGGAGCCGCTCGATGCCTACGACCACGAGGGCCATGCCGCACTGGCAACGCAGTTCGATACCCCGATCGCCACCGGCGAAATGCTGACGAGCGCCGCGGAGCACTGGGACCTGATCCGTCACCGAGCCGCCGATTACCTGATGCCGGATGCGCCGCGGGTAGGGGGCATCACGCCGTTCCTCAAGGTGGCCGCGTTGGCGGAGCATGCGGGTCTGATGATCGCACCGCATTTTGCGATGGAGCTGCACGTGCACCTTGCCGCCGCCTATCCCCGCGAGCCGTGGGTCGAGCATTTTGACTGGCTTGAGCCGCTGTTCAACGAACGGCTCGAGATCCGCAACGGCCGCATCACGGTGCCGACCCTGCCCGGACTGGGCGTCACGATCAGCGAACAGGCCAGGGCCTGGACCCGGGAGCAAGCCGAATTCGGCCAATAGTCGTAAGCCCGGCATACCGGGCCTTCAAAACACAGGAGACAACCGATGAAAAAGCTGATTGCATCCGTGCTGCTTGGCGCAGCCATGGTTAGTGCGCATGCCGCCTGGCCGGAAAAGCCCGTGACACTGCTCGTTCCCTTTCCTGCGGGCGGATCGACCGATAATGTCGCCCGTATCCTGAGCGCCAAACTCCAGGCGCAGTTTGGCGGCAGCTTCGTGGTCGATAACAAGCCGGGCGCCGCCGGCATGATCGGCGCTGCCATGGCAAAGCGCGCACCGGCCGATGGCTATACGGTGTTCGTGTCGTCGCTGGGTCCGTTCGTGATCGGCCCGCACCTGGTGAAGAATCCTGGCTACGATCCGCTCAAGGACTTCGACTACATCAGCGTGGCGGTGCAGGCGCCCAACGTGCTGGCGGTTCCTGTCAATTCGCCGCACAAGAGCCTGCAGGACGTGATCGCCTTCGAGAAAGCCAATCCCAACAAGATGACGTTCGCCTCGGCGGGCAACGGCACCAGTGACCACCTCACCGCGGAGCTGTTCTGGCAGCAGACCGGCACCACGGGCATTCACGTTCCCTACAAGGGCGGCGCCCCGGCAATGAATGACCTGATCGGTGGCCAGGTCGATGCCACCTTCATGAACATCAACACCGCCGTGCCGCATATCAAGGCCGGCAAGCTGCGCGCGCTTGCCATCACCAGCACCAGGCGCTCGCCAATCCTGCCCGATGTGCCGACCATGGAGGAGGCAGGGGTCAAGGGCGTGACGGTCTACTCATGGCAGGCCGTTGCCGCGCCGAAGGGACTTGCGCCGGAGATCAAGGCCAAGCTGCATGCCGCCATTGTCGCGGCACTCAACGACCCGGCCGTCAAGCCGAAGCTGCTCGAAGTGGGCTTCGAGATCGTCGCCAACACGCCGGAGCAATTCACCGCGTTTCAGGCATCCGAATACGCGCGCTGGAAAAAGGTCATCGAGGTAGGGAAGATCACGGCGGATTGAGGCCGAGGCCTGAGGCCTGGACAGCGCCGGCGGTGCCCGTACGGCGTTGTCTGCCGGCCTGCCTCAGGTCGCGAAAACCAGCGCCAGTCCCCCGACCAGAATAAGGCTGGCAGCCCAGACCTTATCCAGGTTGAACCAGCTCCGCGACACGAACTTCAGTCCCAGGTAACGGTAGACCAGCCATGCCATGCAGCCTCCAGCCGCGATCATGGCAATGGTGTGCGCGACAGCGACAACCAACGCCATGCCCAGATTGGCGCTGGCAAGCGCGGTGGCGGCCCGATGCCCCGGGTCCGTCTCGACACGACAAAGCCCGAGATAAATCGGCACCAGCATCAGTCCGGCCCCGTGCGCAATAGCCACGGCAAAAGACCAGAAGGCAAGCCGCGATGGCGCGATGCGCGCGAGCGCCCGTGGATGGCGTCGCCAGATCAGCAGGGCGACGCCAAAGCCAATGACCAGCACGCTGGCGCCAAGCTGGATCTGCGCTTGCCATGCAAGCAGGGCGGCAAGCATGCCGAAGGGCAGCGTCACCGCAAATACCGCAAGCGCGTGTCCCAACGCGAGATACCCCAGCGCCCTGACGAGCGCGCGTTGGCTTTGCTCCAGCAACCCGTTGGAGACCGCCAGCGGCCATCCCATGGCCGGGTTAAGCCCGTGGTAGACGCCGCTTGCCAGCACCGCCGACCACAGGCCGATCTGCTCCCAGGGATTGCCGATCAAGATCTGACCGAGGGGTAGCAGAAGGAATCGGTTGAACAGTCGCCGCCTTCCAGCCGGATCTGGTGGGCACGGTAGCCTTCGGGGAAGTCGACCCAGTAGTCATCGGCCAGCGTCAGGCCGCCGCCCGGGTCGGCACGCGCCATCACCTGCGTGCCGGGCACCCCGTCCGGGTAGAACTGGTTGTCCCAGGTCGAGTAGAGCGAGTTGGTCCAATAGACGCGTTTGCCGTCGCGGCTGATCTCGACCATCTGCGGCCCGCCCGTAAAGGTCTTGCCGTTCGGATGCGGCGTGCGCCGGGCGATGCCACCGATATGGACGGATCCCGATAGCTTCGGCTTGCGAGGATCGGTCACGTCATACTGGCGCATCTCGCCGGTGCCCCAGCAGGAGACATAGAGAAACTTGTCGTCGAGCGACAGGTCGATATCGGTCACCAGCGGCGGTACGGCGCCGAAGCCCTGCAGCAGCGGCGGGAGCAGATCCGCGGCTGCGGGTTCAGGCGGGATGGTCGCCGTCTTTTCGACGTGGAACTTGCCGCCTTCGCGCCACCAGGTCCAGATCGAGCCTTCGAGGTTGGTGGTATCGACTACCACGCCCACGAAGCCGTATTCCCTGATGGGGTCGTGCGCCGGCCTGACTTCCAGTGCCATCTGGTGGTTGGCGCCGAGGTCGATGGTCTGCACATTGCGTCGCGCACGCAGATCCCAGAAGTGCAGCTTGTGCCCGTATTTATTGGCCAGCAGGTCCTCCGCGACAATGCCGTTCTCGAATTGCGGCGGCAAGGCCCATTCGCTGGACACCATGTAGTCGCGCGGCAAGTTCCACCAGAAGTCGTAATGCTTTTCCTGTTCGCCCCGGTCGATTTCCCAGCGCCCGAGGACGTCGAAGGATTCGCAGTCCATGATGAAGATGCCGGGTGTTCCCTCCGTGCCATCCTTGCCGCTGCCGCCGAGCGTGCTGACGTAGATTCCTTCCGGTCCGCAATGGATGGTGTGGGGCCTGGAGTAGCCGGTCTTGCGGAAGACTTCGTCGGGTTCGATGATCTTGTGGATCCGTGCCTGGGTCGGGTGCGGCTTGGTGTCCACGATGTACAGGCGCGAAGAGCGCATGCCCGGGATGATCAGGTAGCGCCGCTCCAGAAACGCATGGCCGCTCAGCGGCGACAGCGCCGACGAGCAGGCGTTCCAGCCGAAGTGGTGCAGCTCGTCGCCCTTGTTCGTCATCGGCACGGTGTGCACCACCTGGCTGTAGGTCGCCGAGCCGGGTTTGACGTCAATGATGGCGAGGGCGTCCGGCTGGGAGGCGTCGGGACTGAGCAGCAATGTATAGGCGAACTCTTCCGCTGGCGCGCTCATCGCGAGTTCCGGTGACGCGTGAAACGTGGGATCCGGCCGCATGTTCATGGTAAGCCCTCCTCGTTCTGCCGATCACACGTCGCCAGACTGCCGGTGCATGACCCGCCAAAGTGCATATCAAGCCTACTCAGACTAGGACGTTCTCAATTGCGAGTCAAAGCGCGGCCTTGCAAGCCCGGGTTGTAAAGGATGCAAGGCATGGGCACGGTATGCGTGCGGGAGAGGGTGCGGCGGTACATCTGGCCGCTGCTATTGCTATTGCGGCAACGCTGCCCGGGCCGCGGGAACGGGAATTGCGAGGAGGGGATGAAGGGACTAGTTGCCCGCCATGCCTTCCGAGCGATGCCATCCGTTTTGACCGTGATCAGGTCGTCCCCCCGCGCCTTCTACGAGCTGCTGCGTGACACGGTCGATTCCTGGCTCGATGACTACGCGCCCAGCATGGGCGCGGCGCTGGCCTACTACACCGTGTTTTCCATCGCGCCGCTGCTGCTGATCGTCATATCTGTGGCCGGTGTGGTGTTCGGCCCTGAGGCCGCCCGGGGCGAGGTGGTGGCGCAGTTGCAGGGCCTGCTGGGGCCGGACGGGGCCAAGACGATCGAAACCATGCTGCTGGCGGTAAGCAAGCCGGCGGCCAGCGCGCTGACTGCCGTGCTGGGTGTGTTTGTGCTGCTGGTGGGTGCTACCACCGTGTTTGCGGAATTGCAGTCCGCGCTCGACCGGATCTGGCGCGTGCCCGAGCGCCGCAAGACGTCCGGCATCCTTGAACTGCTACGCGCGAGGTTGCTTTCCTTCGGCATGATCCTCGGCATCGGTTTCCTGCTGGTTGTGTCCCTGCTGCTGAGCGCGGCCATTTCGGCACTCGGCCGGCTGTGGGGGCCATTGTTCGGCGCGGAGGAGGCCATCGGCCATGTGCTGGATACGGTTGTCAGCCTGGTCCTGGTCACGCTGGTGTTTGCGATGATCTACAAGATCATGCCCCGCGCCAAAGTGCGCTGGCCCGACGTGTGGCTGGGCGCAGCGGTGACATCGCTGCTGTTCACGCTCGGCAAGTTTCTGATTGGCCTGTATATCGGCAAGAGCGGTGTCGCCAACGGCTACGGTGCAGCGGGTTCCCTGGTGGTGCTGCTGCTGTGGGTGTACTACTCCGCACAGATATTCCTGCTGGGCGCGGAGTTTACCTGGCACTACGCCCGGCGTTTCGGCTCGCGCCGGGGTGAAGCGGCGGCAGAGCGCGCAGCGGTGCCTGGGGTAAAGGAGTGACGGCGCGCCCGGTCAGGCCGGGCGCGCGTCCCGCAATCCGGCGCAATCAGGCAGGCACCGGCTCGCAGCTGAAAGCTTCCAGTTCCCGTGCGAGGCTTTGCGCCGCCAGTCTGACGAGTTCACCGCCCTTTGCGGGCGTCGCTTGTCCCGGGTCAGAGCCGATGCGGCCGTCGGGATAGCGCGCACGGAAGTCGAGCGCCTCGCGGATCGGGCCGGACGGCGCGATCCGCGGCGCATAGTCGGCCCGTTTGATGGCGTCGGGAAAAGCCCATTGCGTGATGGCGATCTCCGAAGGCGTGGCGTGCGAGCCATGACCGGTCGGGAACTGCTCGCGCGCCAGTTCACCGACGCCCTCCAGGTCCCACCAGTTGCAAAGCTTAAGCGCGAATCCTGCACGGCGCCTGCCGAAACTGGCTTCGGCGTAGATCTCCGAGAACGCGGCTTCGATCGACGCATCGTTGCCGCCGTGGCCATTGAGGAACAGGATCCTGTCGAATCCGTGCCCCACCAGCGAGCGCGTCCAGTCGCCGATGGCGGCGATAAAGGTGGACGGGCGCAGCGAAATGGTCCCGGGGAAGCCGAGATGATGCTGGGCCATGCCGATATTGAAGGTTGGCGCAACCAGGATATCGGCGGCCTTCTCGGCTTCGCGCGCGATGATCTCCGGGCACAGCCAGTCGGTGCCGAGCAGTCCGGTCGGACCATGCTGCTCGTTCGAGCCGATCGGGACGACGATGGTGCGGCTGCGCGACAGGAACTGCTCGACTTCAGCCCAGGTTGAGAGATGTAAAAGCATTTGTACTCCTTTCTTCTGAAGCGGATTACCGTCTCGCGGGCAGCTTGTTGGCAAGGATGATCAGCGCGGCGATCACCGGCAGCGAGGCCATCACCAGCACGCCGAGATGGAGGTTGCCCGTGGCCGTCTTGGCCCACCCGATTATGGCCGGGCCCCAAAAGCCGCCGGACAAGCCGATCGTGTTGATCAGCGCAATGCCGCCGGCCGCCGCCGGGCCCTTGATGTACTCGGCGGGCATGGCCCAGAACACGGTATAGGCCATCCAGAACGCCATGGTCGCGAGCGTGAGCAGGATCAGCGACAGGACCAGGTTGCCATCGGCAAGGGTCGACGCGGCGAGCAGCAGGCCTCCGGTCACGGCGGGCACTGCGCTGTGATAGCGCCGCTCGCCCACGCGGTCGGACCTGCGGCCCATGACATACATGCCGAATGCGGCGGCCACATAGGGCAGTGCCGAATACCAGCCCAACTGCACCGTATCGTTCACGCCCTGTGCCTTGATCATGGTCGGGAGCCAGAAGCTGATGGCGTAGATGGTCGCAATGATGCAGAAGTACGCGAGGGCGAGAACATAGACCCGCACGTCCTTTGCCACGGCCAGGAAGGAATGCTTGTGCACCCCGGGTACCGCGAGTTCAGCCTCGAGCAGGCGCTTTTCATGGTCGGTCAGCCAGGTCGCTTCCGCCGGCCGGTTCGGCACGAACCGCAGCGCCAGGATGCCGAGCAGCACGCAGGGCAGGCCCTCGACCAGGAACATCCATTGCCAGCCGGAAAGGCCGGCGGTGCCTGCCAGCGCGGTCATCAGCCACGCCGATACCGGGCCCCCGACAATGCCGCCGAGGGGACCTGCGATAAAGACGATCGCAATGGCGCGGGCCATGCGCTGCGGCCCGTACCAGCACGACAGGTAGTAGATCATGCCCGGCGCAAAGCCCGCCTCGAAGATGCCCAGCAGGAAGCGCATGGCATAGAACATTGGCACGTCGCGCACGAACAGCATGCAGGCCGACGTGATGCCCCACAGCACCAGGATGCGGCTGAAGGTCTTGCGCGCCCCGACCTTCGGCAGCAGCAGGTTGCTCGGCAACTCGAACAGCACGTAGCCCAGGAAGAAGATGCCGGCGCCCACGCCATATGCCGCATCGGAAAAGCCCAGCTCGCTCTGCATCTGGAGCTTGGCAAAGCCGACGTTGACCCGGTCCAGGTAGGCGAACAGGTAACAGACCAGCAGGAAGGGCAGCAAGCGCCAGTTGATCTTGCTGTAGAGCGCCGAGGCGTCGTCGACGGCGCTCGTGGTGGGAATTGCCAACATGCCGGTCTCCTGTGTATTGCGTGTGGTTTGGTGCTTCGTTTGCGCTGATAGTGGCAGCGGCGGGTGTATCCACCAACAGCAACTAAGTTCACGATTCGTTCTCTTTTGGGCAACACCCGATCCGGCCGCCACGGTATGGGTCGGGCAGGATCGCCGCGGTTCAGGTATGGTTGGCGCCGGATCAACCCATCGGCGGAGTGGATGTTTCGACATGCGCGAGATTAATCAGCAGCGGCTGCGGTATTTCCGTGAAGTCCTGGCCCACGGAACCATTCGCGGGGCTGCCGACAGCCTCAACACCTCACCCTCCGTGATCACCAGGCAGATCAAGCTGCTCGAAGACGAACTCGGCGCCACGCTGTTCGAGCGCGAACCGCGCGGGCTCAAGCCGACCGCGGCGGCGGCGCACCTGCTGGAATTCTGGCGGGGCTACCGCTCGCACCAGGAGAAGCTCGAGGACCAGCTGCACGCGCTGAAGGGGCTGCAGCAAGGCGAGGTCCAGATCGTGCTGAGCGAGGGCTATGTGGATCTTCTGGTCAACGAAGTGCTGGCGCGATTCTGTGCGCGCTACCCCAGGCTCGACATCAGCATGCAGATCCTGCCGGTCGACGACGTGCTGAACGAGGTCGCGGAAAGCCGCGCGCATATCGGCCTTGCCTACAATCCGCCGCCGCACCCGCGCATCGAGTACCGCGCGAGTTCATCGCAGCCCGTGGTGCTGCTGGTCCGGCCCGATCACCCGCTGGCCTTGCGCGGCGGTGCCGCCAGCATCGAGGACATGCTGTCCTATCCGCTCGCGATGATGCCGGCATCGTTCGGCATCGGGCATGCGGCCAAGATGGTCGAGTTCGCCGAGAACATCAAGATCCGCCCGACGCTGGTCAGCAACTCACTGACGGCACTCAAGCAATTCGTCGCGTACGAGAACTTCGTCACGCTGATCGGCGAGTTCGCTGCCTATCGCGAGATCGCGGCCGGCACCCTTGCCGTGGTGCCGGTCGATCATCCATTGTTCCAGGGTACCCAGGCACGGCTGCTGGTGAAGACCGGCAGGCCCTTGCCCGCCGCGGCGCTCGAACTGCTGGACCATATCTGCCTGCACATGACGATGTTTGCCCGGTGCAGCGATGCAGGCGCAGGGCCTGCAATGCCTCATCACGCTGGCTAGCGCTGTAGTTCGGACAGGATCTGTTCAGCGAGGAAGTCACAAGGCGGCCGCTTGGACTTTGCGCTGCGTGCCAGCACCAGCTCCAGCGCGGCCAGCTCGGGCAGCCCCTGGGCCTGGCCAAGGATGGTGAAATGCGCCGGCACTGCGCAGCGCGCAAGCGGCGCCACCGCCAGTCCCGCCTCGACCATGCTGAGCAGGCCGAGCAGGCTGGGGCTTTCATAGGACATGCGATAGGGGATGCTGGCTTGCTCCAGGCTGCGGATCGCAATGTCGCGGGCGACGCTGCCCGCCTGGAACACGGCGATGGGCAGCGGCCGCTCGTTCCAGATCTCATGCGCGGCCGGCGAGGCGGCCCACACCATCGGTTCCAGCCGGATGAACTCGCCGGACAAGCCTTTCACTCGCGTGGCGCAGACCAGGTCGACCGATCCGTCCTTGACCATGGCCGCCAGCGCCACGCTTGGCAAGCCAATGACCTGGATCTCGACCTTGGGGTAGGTCGCGGAGAATTTCTTCAGGATCGCGGGCAGCAGGGACGAGGCAAAGTCGTCCGGCATGCCGAGCACTACGCGCCCGGTCACGTCGGGGCGGACCACGGCCGCCCAGGCTTCATCGCGCAGGGCAAGCATGCGGCGGGCGAAGCCGAGCAGGACTTCGCCTTCCGGGGTCAGCAGCACGTTCCTCGGCTTGCGCACGAACAATGGTTTGCCCAGTGCCTGCTCGAGCGCCTTGATCTGCATGCTGACGGCCGACTGCGACCGGTGCACAAGTTCGGCCGCACGGGAAATGCTGCCGGTATCGGCAACCGCCACCATCATCGCCAGCACATCGAGGTCAAGCGCTTTCATTGGTATCAGAAAAACTGAAGCAACAGATCAATTTTACGCGTTTTTCTTAATCATCGGCCCTCGGGCATACTGGTCGAAACACGTTGATGACCTATGGCACAGCCGATCATGGACCACCCGTTGCGCGACAGCCTTGCGCGTGAACTGCATGCCCGACCCTTCCTGCGCATCGGCGGCTCCGCCTCGCTGACGCACTTTGCGATCTATGGCGACGGCGATACCGCCGTCCACCACGCCTTGCTGGCCTCCTTGTGCCGGCTGACCGGGCTGGAAGAACCGGCCGACGGCGTGACGCACTATTCCGGACGATGGGGCGACGACAAGCAGCTGAAGTGGGAGCGGCACACCGAGTTCTCCACCTTCACCTTCGTGGCCCGGCGCAGCGACACCGACTACTTCTCCGACCTGGCCACTTCCCATATCCCGGCCGACTGGTTCGACAACTTCGTCGGCAAGCGCCTGGTGGCGCTGCGCATGGAACTGGTCTCGGGCGAGGCCGCAGGCTATGCGCGCGACAACGTGCGGCAATGGATCGACGGTCCCATCCTGGCGGGCAGCCATGTGCTGGGCGGCGGTGAGGTGTTCTGCGACTGGACTATCCCGCCCGACGGCTTCTCGCGCTTCCTGGTCATCGACAACGGCTTCCGCGAAGTGCAGGGCGGACGGCTGCTGCAGCGGCTGTACGAGATCGAGACCTACCGGATGATGGCGCTGCTGGCCTTGCCGGTGGCGCGTGAGCTGGGCCGCAGCGTGGACAACCTGCAGCGCTCGCTCGCGCCGCTGATGCGCAGCATGGACACGAGCCAGGGCGGCCGGCACGATGCCGAGTTGCTGGAGCGGCTGACGCACCTGGCGGTGCGCATCGAGGCGCTGGCCGAATCCGGCAACCGCTTCAGCGCATCGCGCGCCTACGAGAAGCTGGTGCTGGCGCGTATCCAGGAATTGCGTGAAGAGCGGATCGAAGGCATTCCGACCATCGCGGAATTCATGGAGCGCCGCTTCGCGCCCGCGATGGAAACGTGCCGGTCGGTCTGGGCGCGGCATGAGCAGTTCGCCGGCCGCGTGGCGCGCGCGCTTGACCTGCTGCGCACGCGCGTCAACCTGGCGCAGGAGCAGGACACCACGCGCCTGCTCGAGGGCATGGACCAGACCGCGCGCAGCCAGTTGCGGCTGCAGCATGCGGTCGAAGGGCTGTCGGTGGCGGCTATTTCTTACTATGTGCTGTCGCTGGCGGGTACCGGGCTCAAGGCGCTGCATGCGGTGCATCTTCCGCTGGACCCGGAAGTGATCAAGGGGGTATTGATCCTGCCGGTGGTGCTGCTGGTGCTGCGTGCGACCAGGCGCAGCAAGCATGCCGGGGAGAAGAGGGCAGCGCGGCAGCCGGCAGCAAATCAGGTTGCGTAGGGGGCAGGTCGCAGCCGCGGGTCTGGCACTAGGTTCGGCCGCGCAAGGGCTTGAGCAGATGGGACAGCCCGTTATGGTCAAGTTCGTGCATCAGCGCCAGCAGACGGCCGATGTCCCCTGGCGGAAAGCCCTCGCGGGCGAACCAGTTCAGGTAGTTTCCGGGCAGGTCGGCGATCACTGTGCCCTTGTGTTTCCCGAAGGGCATGGTGACGGTGACGAGGCGCTTCAGGGCGTCGGCGTCGAGGGTGGTCATGGCTAACGGAAAGTCGGAAGGCGCCACGCTACCACAGTCGTGGACGCAGATGGGGCACGTATTCACGCAGGCGGAAGGGGCTGTTCGCGAAATAGAGATTTACGTGAGGCATGGAATTGCGAGGAAATTACGCCTTGGCCATCGCTTGACGGTTTACCGGTCTCGCCAGGCAACATGATGACGCTACCGGTATGAGAGCGATCGATGAGTAAATTGAAGACCCAGCCCAAGGATGTGGAGCGGCCCACCGACGTGATACCTCCGGCGGAGGACGGCGAATTCTGCCTGGATAATCCGGCGTTGGAGAGTATTGGCGTCAGGATCACGCGGTGGCGCCGCGATTATGTGGAGCTTGAGCTGGCCGTAGCGCCTGAGATGCTCAACCGCAGCAGGGTGGTGCATGGCGGGACCATCTGTACTTTGCTTGACGCAGCCACCGGTTACGCCGGCCTTTATTCGCCGCCGGGTGATACCCCGCTCCATGCGGTCACGCTGTCGCTGACTTCGAACTTCCTGAGCAATGGGACGGGAAGCGTTTTGACTGCGAAAGGATTTGTCGATCGGCGTGGGCGTTCGATTTACTTCTCGCGTGCGGAGGTGTGGTTGGACCAGGGGTTGCTGATTGCAACGGGGGTGGCCACGATGAAGTATCTGAAATAAGGGGCTTGGGAGGTTGCAATCTGGTCGTTGTGCGGCGGTTCGCGTTGCTGGTGACATGTTGTCGTTGTTTGAACCGCTTGGTTCCGCCCTCCTGGGCGGGTTCCTTTTTGTCCGAGCGACAAAAAGGAACCAAAAAGCGCGTCGCCTGCGGCTGGCCTTTATCAAGGGGGCGGCGTGGGTGGTTCGGGCGGCGGTGCTTTCCGTTTCTATGGGGTCAGCCGTTCGAGCCTGCTACGCCAGGTGAGTCAGTGACAGTGCCTTGCGAAGCCCCACTTTTGAACGATCCCCATGCCGGGCGTAGGCCGCCTCCTAACAGGGATATCGCGTCAACGCCTATGGCTGCGCTGCGCGCGGCTCATCATCTGGGGCGAGGCGCCGGCGCCGGGAAGTGCGTCGCTGCGCTCGCACAGCGACGACGCCGGTCACGTGCTCAAGAACAATCGCTGGAGTAGAACGCAGTCGGTAGGTCTGCCACCATTGGACGCCGCGCGTAGCGCAGCCGAAGGCGTTGATGCGATACGGTGATCAGCAGGCGGCCTACGCCCGGCATGGGGATCGTTCAAAAGCCGGTCGACGCAGGCACCGTCACTGACTCACCTGGCGTAGCAGGGTCGAACCGCGACCACGCCTCACGGAAACCTAAGCCGCCCATATCACCAGAAGCGTCACCTTGATAGCCAGCCGCTCAGGCGACGCGCTTTTTGGTTCCTTTTTGTCGCTCGGACAAAAAGGGACCCGCCCAGGAGGGCGGAACCAAGCGGTTCAAACAACGACAACATGTCACCAGCAGCGACAAGCCGCCGAGCATCGACCAGATGCATTGCCGCAGCGCGAGGGGGCCATCGAGCAACCACCAGATGCTTGCCGCAGGCACAGAACCTGAAATAAAAAAATTACTCACCGCCTTTGCGCCATCCAGATCCCCGCCCCGATGGCCCCCATCCCGGCCGCGTGATACCAGCGCGGCCAGTCACCCAGCAGCAGCGTCGAGAGCAGCGCCGCGAACACCGGCGTCAGCGTGATGAAGAAAACCGGCAACTGCGCGCCCGCGCGTGCAATGGCGCGGTCCCACGCAAAGTAGGCGAGCAGCGAAGGAATCGTCGCCACATAGAGCAGGATAGCTGCGACCTTCCCGTTCCATTGCAGCGGCTGCTGCAGCGTCATCAACTCCCACGCCGTCACCGGCGCGCTCGCCACCAGGCCAGTGACGATCTGCGCGAACAGCAGCACGGGCAGGGGCAAGGCGGGACGCTGTTTGCGCAGCAGCCACGTATAGGCGCTCCAGGCGATAGTCGCCGCCAGCATGAACAAATCCCCCGCGACGAAATCGAGCTGGGCCAGCCGGCCAGGCTCACCGCGTACCAGTACGAAGCCCACACCTACCAGGCACAACAGCGCGCCGGCGACATGCCAGGGCTTCACCCGTTCACCAAAACAGGTTGCGCCGATCACCAGCAGGAACAGCGGCGTAGAGGCGCCAATCAGCGTCACGTTGATCGGCGTCGACGTGGTCAGCGCCAGGTACTGCAAGGCGTTATAGCTGGCGATCGAAAGCACGCCCATGGCGATGATCACCCCGGCATGCCGTCGCAGTGTCGCGCGGTGTTCGACCACGCCGCGCCAGGCGTAGGGGGCCAGCAGTATCCCGGCCAGCAGCCAGCGCACGAAGTTCAGGGTGACAGGCGGCACCGTACCGGCCGCGAGGCGGCCGACAATCGCATTCCCGGCCCAGCTCAGGGGTGGGAAGGTGAGCAGAAACAGGGTGGTCCAGTCGATGCGTCCGGTGCCGTGGGTTGTTGCTTGCATGGGTGAGGCGATGCGCTGATGAATGCAGCATTATGCCTCCCGCGCCACCCCTCGCCGCTTACCCCTTGCGCTCGCACCCGATACTGTATAAATATACAGGTATCGTAAACATCCTAAATCCTCGCCACCCGGCGACGCAAACTTCACATGACTGCGCAATCGCACGCAGCCCCACCCACGGCGGCGGAGGGTTTTCTTTTCCCTGCGCCGACCCCAGCCGAGCCAGTCCCGGCCACGCGCCAGCAGGCGCTGTCGGCGCTCGAGCAGCGCTATCCCGGACTGTGGCGGGCCGGCCAGCTGGGCCGTGCCGGCAGCGAGTCGGTGTGCCCGACCGGCTATGACGCGCTGTCGGCAGAGCTGCCCGGCGGCGGCTGGCCGGCCGGCGGGCTGACCGAGCTGCTGACCACGCAAGGCGGGGCGGGCGAGTTGCGCCTGTTGCTCCCCGCGCTGCGCACGCTGGCAGCGGCGGGGCGCCGCATCGCGCTGGTGGCGCCGCCGTACCTGCCCAATGCGATGGGGCTGGCCGCGGCCGGGCTGCCCTCGCGCCAGCTCTACTGGGTGCGCCCCCCGGCTGGATCGACCAAGGCCGCGCAGCAGGCCGACATGCTGTGGGCGGCAGAGCAGGTGCTGCGCAGCCAGGCCTTCGGCGGCGTGCTGGTATGGATGCCGGCGGCCCGGCCCGAGGCGCTGCGCCGCCTGCAGGTGCTGGCGCAGGGCGGCGACGCGGTGGTCTGGGCGTTGCGCCCGGCCACAGCGCTGCGCGAATCGTCGCCGGCGGTGCTGCGGCTGCTGCTGGCGCCGCAGCCCGGCAATATGCTGTCGATCACCTTCCACAAACGGCGCGGACCAGTGCGGGACACCCCGCTGCTGCTGCGCCTGGACGGGATGGAGGCGGCCACGCGCACGGCCGCCTGGCCGTCGCCCGCGCGGGCGCCTGCTTTGTCTTCGTCGTCTTCTCTGTCTTCTTCCGATGCCGTACTGGATCGCGGTGCACCTGCCGCGCCTGCCCCTGGACGCACTGCAGCCCACCTGGCCTGAGCCGGCGCCCGCCCCGAGTCCGTCCTCCGCCACCGGCACGCTGCACCATGCGCTGCCGGTGGCGGTGATGGCGCAGGAGCAGGTGGTGCTGGCCAACGGCCCGGCGCTGCAGCTCGGCGTGCGCTACGGCATGCGCCGCGGCGGCGTGCAGGCGCTGTCGGCCGATATCGTGCAGCTGGAGCGCGAGCCGAACGCCGAGGCCGAGCTGATGGAGGCGGTGGCGCTGGCGCTGCTGCGTTTCACGCCGGCCGTGACCTTCGACGAGGAGCCGGAATCGGCCACCGTGATGCTGGACGTCACCGCCAGCCTGCGCCTGTTCGGCGGCCACCGCGCGCTGTGCCGCGCGGTGCGCGCCTGCGTGCGCCAGCTCGGCACCATTGCGCAAGTGGGCTCCGGCCCGACCGCGCACGGTGCCGCGTGGCTCGCGCGCCAGCCGCTGCGGCGCACGCGGCGCGGCGTGGTGCGGCCCGCGCGCCGGGCGGTGGGGATGGCGCGCCTGCACCGGCTGCTGGACTGCCTGCCAGTGGAGGCCTTGCATACGCTGGCCGACCCGGCCTGGCTGGACGGCATCGGCTGCCGCACGCTGGGCCAGGTGCGGCGCCTGCCGCGCGCGGGCCTGACGCGCAGGCTGGGTCCGGCGCTGCTGGCGCGGCTGGACCAGGCCTATGGCGACGCCCCGGCGCGCTTTGCCTGGTATGCGGCGCCTCCCGCGTTTGCGCAGCGCATGGACCTGCCCGGACGCATCGAATCCGCCGAAGGCGTGCTGGCCGGTGCGCAGCGCCTGTTGCTGGCGCTGGCCGGCTGGCTGGCGGTGCAGCAGGCCGGCGTCACGCGCTGCGTGCTGGTGCTGGAGCACGAACGCTACCGGCGCGGCGTCGATACTGAAGGCACGCCCGTGCTGGTCGGCCTGGCCCAGCCCAGCCGCGATCCCGCGCACCTGTCCCGGCTGCTGCGCGAAAAGCTCGACAAGCTCAACTTCCACGCCCCGGTCACCGGCCTGGCGCTGCGGGTGGAGGCGATGGCCGCCTGCATGCCGCAAAGCGACGCGCTCTTCCCCGAGCCCGGCGGCACGCCCGAGGATCTTGGCCGCCTGCTCGACACGCTGATGGCCCGCCTCGGCCGCGACAACGTGCTGCAGCCCCGGCCGCTGGCCGACCACCGCCCCGAGCGCGCCAACCGCTGGTGCCCGGTCGACGAGCCGCAGCCGGGCGGCAAGGCAGGCGCGTTGCCCGGCCCGCTGCCAGAGCGCCCGCTGTGGCTGCTGCCGCAACCGTTGCCGCTGCCGGTGCAGCAACACCGCCCCTGCCACGGCGGGCCGCTGGCGCTGCTGAGCCGGCCCGAGCGCATCGAGGCCGGCTGGTGGGACGGCGCGCTGGCCACGCGCGACTACTTTATTGCCGAGCGCGCCGACGGCCTGCGCTGCTGGATCTTCCGCGAGCGTCCCGGCCATGCGGCGCAGGACGATGGCGGCGAGTACCGGTGGTTCCTGCACGGGTTGTTCGCATGACGGTCCTGCCTTCGCTGCCGGGTTTGCTGCCGGGTTTGCTTCCATCCCTGCCCGATTACGTCGAGTTGCACTGCATCTCCAACTTCACCTTCCTCACCGGCGCCTCGCATCCGGGCGAGCTGATCGAGCGCGCCTTCGAACTGGGCTACCGCGGGCTGGCGCTGACCGATGAATGCTCGGTGGCCGGCACCGCGCGCGCGCACGATGCGATCGAGACGCTGCGCAAGCGCCTGCGCGACGCGGTGGCGCGCAGCGCGGCACGCGGGGAAGAGGGCGTGGACGATCCGCTGCTCGACAACGATGACGAGGCCGACGAGGACCACGACGATCCCCACGCGCACGCCAGCCGCCACCAGCGGCTGCAGGCGCTGGCCGAAGCCGCCGATGCCTTCTCGCTGCTGATCGGCAGCCGCTTCACCCTGACCCCGGCCGATGGCTCGGAACGCCCGCCGCTGCGTCTGGTGCTGATCGCGCAACACCGCGATGGCTTCGGCAACCTGAGCGAGCTGATCACGCTGGGCCGCCGGCGCGCACCGAAGGGCACCTATCGCCTGCATCCCGAAGACCTGACCACGCCCGCGGCGGACGAGGCGCACCTGCGTGGCATGCCCGGCTGCCTGGCGTTGCTGCTGCCCGACTATTGCGCCGATCCCGAGTTGCTGCGCGAACAGGCGCAGTGGTGCCGCGAGGTCTTCGGTGAGCGCGCCTGGCTCGCGCTGGAACAACTGCAGGGCCACGCCGATGCATTGCACCGCGCGCGCCTGGAAGCGGTCTCGGCGCAGACCGGCGTGCCGCTCGCGGCGGCCGGCGCGGTCACCATGCACGTGCGCTCGCGCAAGCCGCTGTCCGATGTGCTGACCGCGATCCGGCTGGGCCAGCCGCTGGCGGAATGCGGCATGGCGCTGGCGCCCAATGCCGAGCAGCACCTGCGCATGCGCCAGGTGCTGTCGCGGCTGTACCCGCGCGAGGCGCTGGCGCAGACGCTGAAGATCGCGGAGCAATGTGATTTCTCGCTGGGCATGCTGCGTTATGAATATCCCGAAGAGCTTGTGCCGCCGGGCGAGACGCCGATCTCCTACCTGCGCAAGGAAGTCGAGCGCGGCAAGGGCGAGCGCTTTCCCAACGGCCTAAAGCCCGAATGGGAAAAGCAACTCGAAGACGAGCTGGACCTCATCGAGGAAAAGCAGTACGAACCCTTCTTCCTCACCGTGCACGACATCGTGCGCTTTGCGCGCGCCAACGGCATCCTGTGCCAGGGCCGCGGCTCGGCCGCCAATTCGCTGGTCTGCTTCTGCCTGTACGTGACCGAGGTCAGCCCCGAGCAGGCCAACCTGCTGTTCGGCCGCTTCCTGTCGCGCGAGCGCGATGAGCCGCCCGATATTGACGTCGACTTCGAGCACCAGCGGCGCGAGGAAGTGATCCAGTACATCTATCAGAAATACGGCCGCCACCGCGCCGCGCTGGCGGCGTCGCTGATCACCTACCGCTCGCGCAGCGCCTTGCGCGACGTGGGCCGCGCGCTGGGCATCGATGCCAGCGTGGTGGAGCAGGTGGTCAAGGGCCAGGCCTGGTGGGACGGCGGCAAGGGCTTTGTCGAGAAGATCGCCCGCTACGGGCTCGATCCGGATTCGCCGGCGGTGCAGATGTGGGCCAGCCTGACCGCGCAGCTGCGCGGCTTTCCGCGCCACCTGTCGCAGCATGTGGGCGGCTTCGTGATCGCGCGCCACAAGCTGTCGCGGCTGGTGCCGATCGAGAACGCGGCCATGGCCGACCGCAGCGTGATCCAGTGGGACAAGGACGACCTGGAGTCGCTCGGCCTGCTCAAGGTCGACGTGCTGGCGCTGGGCATGCTGTCGGCGATCCGGCGCGCGCTGGAGATGATCCCCAACCCGGACCCCAAGCGCGCCGCATTGCCGACGCGGATGGAAGACATCCCGAAGGAAGACAAGCAAACCTACGACATGATCTGCAAAGCCGACACCATCGGCGTGTTCCAGATCGAGTCGCGCGCGCAGCAGTCGATGCTGCCGCGGCTGCAGCCGCGCAAATACTACGACCTGGTGGTCGAGGTCGCGATCGTGCGCCCCGGGCCGATCCAGGGCGGCATGGTCCATCCCTACCTGAAGCGGCGCGAGGCGTTCCGCCGCACCGGCAAGCCACCGGTCTACTTCAACGCGGTGATCGAGAAGGTGCTGGGCCGCACCCTGGGCGTGCCGATCTTCCAGGAGCAGGTGATGCAGCTCGCCATCGATGCGGCCGGTTTCTCGCCGGGGCAGGCCGACCAGCTGCGCCGCTCGATGGCGGCGTGGCGGCGGCGCGGCGACCTGCGCCAGCACCAGGATGCGCTGGTGCGGGCGCTGACCGGCAACGGCTATCCGGAATCCTTCGCGCTGGCGATCTGCAAGCAGATCGAGGGGTTTGGCGAATACGGCTTCCCCGAGAGCCATGCGGCCAGCTTTGCCAAGCTGGTGTATGTCAGTTCCTGGCTCAAGCGTCACCACCCGTCGGCGTTCCTGTGCGCGCTGCTGAACAGCCAGCCGATGGGGTTCTATTCGCCGTCGCAACTGGTGCAGGATGCGAGCCGGCATGGTGTGCGGGTGCTGCCGGTGGATGTCACCGTAAGCCAGTGGGAAAGCACGCTGGAGCCGGTGGCCGAAGCGGGGCCTGGCGAGTCGCAGGAATCGCCATACCCGCTGGTGCGCCTCGGCCTGAGCCGGGTCAAGGGCATGCGCGAAGAAGCCGCGCTGCGCATCGAGGCGGCGCGCGCGCAGCGCCCGTTCGACAGCGTCGACGACCTGGCGCTGCGCGCCGCGCTGGACCGCCACGATATCGACGTGCTGGCCGCTTCCGATGCGCTGGCGCCGCTGGCCGGCCACCGCCGCCAGGCGCGCTGGCAGGCGCGCGCCGCGGCCGGCCATGCCGCGCACCGCGACCTGTTGTACGAGGCCCCGCCCGCCGAGGAGGCGCTGGCACTGCCCGCGCCGCGAATCGGTGAAGACGTGGCGGCGGACTATGCCAGCCTGGGCCTGTCGCTCAAATCGCATCCGCTGGCGCTGCTGCGGCACAAGCTGAAAGCGATGCGCTTTGCCACCGCCAGCCAGCTGGAGCGCTGCGCCAACGGCCGCCGGGTGCGCGCCTGCGGCATCGTCACCGTGCGCCAGCGGCCGTCCACGGCCAGCGGCACCATCTTCGCGACCATCGAGGACGAGACCGGCACCGTCAACCTGATCCTGTGGCCCGACCTGGTCGAGCGCCAGCGCAAGGAGGTGCTGGGCGCCACGCTGCTGGGCGTGGTCGGCACCTGGCAGCGCCAGGGCGACGTGCGCCACCTGGTGGCCAAGGAGCTGGTGGACCTGAGCCCGCTGCTGGGGCGGCTGATGGTGGGGAGCCGGGACTTCCACTAGCGGTAGGGCCGCCACCAACGGCGGCCCGCCGCGTCAGAATTCGTAGTTGACCGAAAAATCGAATACGCCGTTGGTCTTCTTGCGCGTGATGGGGCTGTCCGCCGCATCGCCGGCGAGCTGGGAAATGGCCACGTCCCACGAGGCAAACCAGTGCTTGGCGAAGTACCAGACGGACGTCACGCCGAAACCGTATGACTTGATGCCGCCGCGCGCATGGTACTCGGGCCGTCCCGCGCGGGCTTGCGCGGCGCTGACGCCATACCACGCGTTCATGTAGCGCGAATCGGCCAGCGTGATGGTGGGGCCGGCAAACCAGAAGAATTTCTCCGAGCTGCCCGGCAGCGGCATATAGGCGCCAGTATCGCCGACCCAGCCGTCGCTGCCGCCCAGGCTGCGGCGCGCGTCCACGCGCAGCACCAGCGGGAATTCCTTCGACACCGCGTAGTCTGCGAACAGCCGGCCGAGAACTGCCATTCGGCCAGCGGCGCCGGGGTCTGGGCGTTGGCCAGGCCCGGGGCCAGCACGGCGCCGGCGGCCAGCAGCAGGGCGATGCACAGGGACGGACGCTTCGGGTTGAGCTCGGTCACGGCAGCCTCCACGCCCGCGTGGCTGGCAGTCTGGTTGCGGGCGCGGGGCCCGTGGGCCACATCTTTTCACTGGATGGCCGCTTGCGCAACCATCGGACGCTCCTGCACAGGTCAGTCCAGCAACTGGTCCAGCGTTATTGGCAAATCCCGCACTCGCCGGCCGGTGGCGTGGTACACGGCATTGGCGATGGCGGCAGCCACGCCGACGATGCCGATTTCGCCGATGCCCTTGGTGCCCAGCGCGTTGATATGGGGGTCGTCCTCGTCCACCACGCTGACGTCGATGGTGCCGATGTCGGCATTGACCGGCACGTGGTACTCGGCCAGGTTGGCGTTGGCGACGCGGCCGGTGGCCGGGTCCAGCTCGCTCTTCTCATGCAGCGCCATGCCGATGCCCCAGGCAATGCCGCCCATCAGCTGGTTGTACGCGGTCTTGCGGTTCAGCAGCCGGCCCACGCCATAGCTGGCGACGATGCGGTGCACGCGGATCTCGCCCAGGTCGGGATCGACGCGGACCTCAGCGAAGACCGCGCCGAAGGAATGCATCGAGTATTTCTCCTTTTCCTTTCCGGGTTTGGCGCTGGCTTGCGCTTCGATCGGCTTGCCGCCGGCGCGGGCGATCGGCGCGGCGATGGGCTCGCGCTGCGCCGGATCGGAACGCCGTTGCAGCCAGCCGTCGGCGATCTCCACGTCTTCCGGCGGTGCGCCAGACAGAGGCGAGGCCGGATCCGCCACGGCCTGGCGGATCAGTTGCGTGCGCGCGGCCGTGGCCGCGGCCTGCACTGCGGGTGCGACACTGGCGACCGATTGCGAGCCGCCCGATACCGGGGCTTCGGGGAAGTCAGTGTCACCCAGCTCGAAGCGCACGCGCCCGGGCGGCAGGCCCAGCGCGTCGGCCGCGACCTGCGTCATGACCGTGTAGGTGCCGGTGCCCAGGTCCTGCGAGCCGGAGCGCACCAGCGCCGACCCGTCGGGCAGAAGGCGCACCATGGCGCTGGCGCCCGAGCGGTTGGCCGGGTACGTCGCGGTGGCCATGCCCATGCCCACCAGCCTGCCGTCGGCCTGCATCGAGCGCGGCGCAGGATTGCGGCGCGCCCAGCCAAAGCGCTCGGCGGCCACGCGGTAGCACTCGCGCAGCGACTTGCTGGAGAACGGCTTCTGTTTCTGGGGATCGGTGTCGGCGTGGTTGCGCAGGCGCAGCTCGACCGGATCGATGCCGAGTTCCTCCGCCAGCTCATCCAGCGCGCATTCCAGCGCAAAGCTGCCGGGGGCCTCGCCGGGTGCGCGCATAAAGGTGGTCGTGCCGATGTTGAGCCTGGCCAGCCGGTGGCTGGTCTGCTGGTTGGGGCAGGCGTAGAGCATGCGCGTGATCAGGGCGCACGTCTCGAGCCAGTCTTCGATCACCGAGGTGCTGGCGATCACGTCGTGGCGCAATGCGGTCAGCTCGCCATCTTGCGTGGCGGCGGCTACCAGATGTTGCTCAGTGATGGGCCGCGCGCCCACTGTGCCGAACATCTGCGGGCGCTCCACCACCAGCTTGACCGGGCGGCCCGCCTGCTGCGCCGCCATCGCCGCCAGCACCACGTGCGACCATACCGAGCCCTTGCAGCCGAAGCCGCCGCCCACGAACGGGCAGACCACGCGCACCTTCTCCGCCGGGATGCCGAGCGTGCCCGACACGGCCTTGCGCACGCCGGTGATGTATTGGGTCGAGTCGTACAGCGTGAGTTCGTCGCCATCCCAGCTCGCGATGGTGGCGTGAGGCTCCATCGGATTGTGGTGCTCCATCGGCGTGGTGTAGACCGCGTCGACGATGCCGGCTGCGTTGCGCAGGCCGGCCTCCAGATCGCCGCGGCGTGTGTCGGCGCCGCCGTCCTCTTCCTCCTCCGGCTTGCAGGCCTGCGTGCGTGCCACGGCAAAATCCAGCACGGCATCGCTCGGCCGGTAGCGCACCGCCAGGCGGCTGGCGGCATCGCGCGCCTGTTCCAGTGTGTCGGCCACCACCACGGCGATGGGCTGATTGTTGTGGTGGACCTCGGTGTCCTGCAACAGGCTCAGGACGTGCCCGGCAGTCGGCGTGTCCGCGCCTGCCTTGCCGTCCTCGGGCAGGCGCGGTGCGTTGAAGGGCGTCATCACCAGGCGCACGCCGGGCATGCGTTCGCACGCGGCGGTATCCATCGCCGCGATCTCGCCGCTGGGGATGGTGCTGGTGACCATGACCGCGTGGGCCAGGCCGGGCAGCGGGTGATCGGCGGCGTAGCGCGCGCGGCCGGTGACCTTCAGGATGCCGTCGACGCGGTCGATGGGGGCGCCGGTCACGCTCATGGGGATCCTCCTGGCGGCCGGTTGGCGACCTGCAGCGCGCGCACCACGGCCCGCTCTGCCAGCCCGACCTTGAATGCGTTGTGCTCAAAGGGCTGCGCCCCGGCGAGCAGCAGGCGCGCGGCTGACGCGGCGCTCAGCGCGGTCAGCGGGCGGCCTGCCAGGGCCTGCTCGGCCGCGGGCACGCGCCACGGTTTGTGCGCCACGCCGCCGAGTGCCAGGCGCGCGCTGCGCACGGTGTTGCCGGACAGCTCCAGCGCCGCGGCCACCGACACCAGTGCAAAGGCAAAGCTGGCGCGGTCGCGCACCTTCAGGTAGCACGCGTGCGCCGCGTAGGGCGAGGGCGGCAGGTCCACCGCGACCACCAGTTCGCCCGGTGCCAGCGTGGTGTCTATCTGCGGCGTATTGCCCGGCAGGCAGTGGAAGTCGGCGATCGGGATGCGGCGCTCGCCCGTGGTATCGCGCACAACCACCACCGCCTCGAGCGCGGCCAGTGCCACGCACATGTCGGACGGATGCACGGCGATGCATTGCTCGCTTGCCCCCAGGATGGCGTGGATGCGGTTGATGCCGTCGCGCGCGCCGCAGCCCGAGCCGGGCTTGCGCTTGTTGCAGGCGAAACCGGTGTCGTAGAAGTAGTGGCAGCGCGTGCGCTGCAGCAGGTTGCCGCCTACGGTCGCCATATTGCGCAATTGCCCGGAGGCGCCCGACAACAGCGCCTGCGCCAGCAGCGGGTAGCGCTCGCGCACCAGCGGGTGGTTGGCCGCGTCGGTGTTGCTGATCATCGCGCCGAGGCGCAGGCCGCCGTCAGGCAATGCCGCCACCTCCGCCAGCGGCAACCGGCTCACGTCGACCAGGTACTGCGGCTGCTCGACGCCGGCCTTGACCAGGTCGAGCAGGTTGGTGCCGCCGCCGATATAGCGCGCGCCCGGCTGGCTGCCCAGGCGCAGCGCTTCGTCGACCGTCTCGGGCCGCGCGTACGAGAAGGGATTCATGCCCGTGCTCAGCTCGCGCCGCGCTTGCCGGCTACCTCGCGGATGGCGGCCACAATATTGGGATAGGCGCCGCAGCGGCACAGGTTGCCGCTCATGCGCTCGCGGATTTCGTCGTCGCTGAGCGGCAGCGGCGGCGGCGCCAACGGCTGCAGCGCGCTGGCTTCGCCGGCGTCCGCCTCGGCCAGCATGCCCACTGCCGAGCAGATCTGCCCCGGCGTGCAGAAGCCGCATTGCAACGCGTCGTGCGCGACAAAGGCGGCCTGCAGCGGGTGCAGCGCGTCGCCGCTGGCCAGGCCTTCAATCGTGGTGATCTCGCGCCCTTCCTGCATTACCGCCAGCGTCAGGCAGGCCTGGATGCGGCGCCCGTCCGACAGCACCGTGCAGGCGCCGCACTGGCCGCGGTCGCAGCCTTTCTTGGTGCCGGTCAGGTGCATCACTTCGCGCAGGGCATCGAGCAGGGTGGTGCGGGGTTCAAGCTGCAGCGTGTGGGGCCTGCCGTTGACGCGCAGCGTGACGGGGTGCGCGGCAGTGCCCGGGGGCTGGGCGGTGCTGCCCGGGGCAGGGGGCTGGTTTTCGGACATGCGCTGGCCTTTGTGGAAGGTTCGGCACGGTCGGGGACGATGCCGGATGCCAAAGGGCAGCAAGTTCGGTGCCGGGCGCGGTGGTCGCGCAGGACGAGGCGGCCTCCGACGGGGCACGTCAAAACTCTACGAAGTTTGTAGAAATTACGCTGGTGGGGCGGCGGGCAAATAAAAAAGCGGCGCACGATGGCGCCGCCTGGGATGCGGAATAAGGCTGGGAGGCCAGCTTGTTGTTTCCCCTCTGCCGCAAGCAGGAGAGGGGGACCAAACCGGCGCCTTGACCAGGAGACTCAGCCCTTCAGCACGCTCCCAATAGCCTTCGCCACGATCCCCACATTCCGCTCATTCAACCCCGCCACGCACATCCGTCCCGAACGCAGCAGGTACACCCCATGCTGCTCGCGCAGCCGCTCAGCCTGGTCGGCGCTGAGCCCGGTGTAGGTGAACATCCCCCGCTGGGTCAGGTAGCGCGACAGCGCCTCGCCGCTGACATGCTCGCGCAGGTGGCCGTGGATCGCCTCACGCATGCGCGCGATGCGGCCGCACATCTGGGCCAGTTCCTCTTCCCACAGCTGGCGCAGCTCGGGTGTGGCCAGCACCTTGGCCACCACGCGCGCGCCGTGCGTCGGCGGGTTGCTGTAGTTGGCGCGCACCGCGCCGGTCAGTTGGCCGAGCACGTTGGCGGCTTCACCGGCGGTGTTGCAGAACACGCTCAGGCCGCCGCAACGCTCACCGTACAGCGAGAAGTTCTTCGAGAACGAGTTGGCCACCAGGCACGGCACGTCCTGCGCCACCAGTTCGCGGATGGCAAAGGCATCGTCTTCCAGCCCGGCGCCGAAGCCCTGGTAGGCCATGTCAACGAACGGCAGCAGCTCGTTGGCCTTGAGCAGCGCGATCAGCTGGCGCCACTGGTCCTGGCCCAGGTCCACGCCGGTCGGGTTGTGGCAGCAGGCGTGCAGCAGCACGATGCTGCGCGCGGGGATGGTGCGCAGCGCGTCCATCATCGCGTCGAACTTGAGGCCGCCGGTGGCGTCGTCGTAGTACGGGTAGGTATTGACGGTGAAGCCCGCGCGCTCAAACACGACGCGGTGGTTTTCCCAGCTCGGGTCGCTGATCCACACCTGCGACTGCGGGTAGTAGCGCTTGAGGAAATCCGCGCCCACGCGCAGCGCGCCCGAGCCGCCCAGCGTCTGCAGCGTGGCGATACGGCCGGCGGCGCGCGCCGGCGAGTTTTCGCCGAACACCAGCGCCTGCACCGCGCTGCGGTAGCCGACCAGGCCCGACATCGGCAGGTAGGGGCGCGGGCCCATGTCGGCCAGCAGCGACGCTTCGGCCTTGGCCACGGCCTGCATCACCGGCAGGCGGCCTTCATCGTCAAAGTAGATGCCGATGCTCAGGTTGACCTTGTCGGTGCGCGGGTCCCGCTGGAAGTCCTCATTGAGCGAGAGGATCGGATCGCCGGGAAACGCTTCGATATGTGCAAACATGGGATGCGATGGAATTGGGTCGGGGGGCTGCTGCCGCGGCACGGGATGCCGCGCAGCCTGGATTCTAACCGGCGGCGCCCGCAGCCTGCAGGCGCCGCTTTGCCGGTCAGCGCAGTTGCTGGGCGGCCACGCCGCTTTGCAGCGCGGCGGCGGTTTTCTTCTGGCGCAGCAGGTAGCTCACGCCGAGCACCACCAGCCACACCGGGATCAGGTACACCGACAGGCGCAGGCCAGGCGTCAGGTACATCACCACCAGGATGCCGGCCAGGAACACCAGGCACAGGTAGTTGCTCAGCGGATAGCCCCAGCTCTGGAAGCGGGTGGCCTGGCCGGCCTTGCGCTTGTCGGCGCGGAACTTCAGGTGGATCAGGCTGATCATGGCCCAGTTGATGATCAGCGCCGACACCACCAGGCCCATCAGCATCTCGAAGGCCTTGCCCGGCATGAAGTAGTTGATCACCACGCACACCGCGGTGGCCAGCGCCGACAGCCCCAGCGCCGTCAGCGGGATGCCGCGCTTGCTGACCTTGAGCAGCGCCTTGGGCGCATTGCCCTGCTGAGCCAGGCCGTACAGCATGCGGCTGTTGCAGTACACGCCGCTGTTGTAGACCGACAGCGCCGCGGTCAGCACCACCACGTTCAGCACGTTGGCGACCCAGTTGCTGTTCAGCGCGTGGAAGATCAGCACGAAGGGGCTGCCGCCGGTGACCACGTTCTCCCACGGGTAGAGCGACAGCAGCACTGCCAGCGCGCCCACGTAGAAGATCAGGATGCGGTAGATCACCTGGTTGGTGGCCTTGGGGATGGTCTTCTCGGGCGCATCGGCCTCGGCCGCGGTGATGCCCACCAGTTCCAGCCCGCCGAACGAGAACATGATCACCGCCATGGCCATCACCAGCCCGCCCATGCCGTTGGGGAAGAAGCCGCCGTGCTGCCACAGGTTGGCCACGCTTGCCTGCGGGCCGGCATTGCCGGACATCAGCAGGTAGCCGCCAAATCCGATCATGCCGATGATCGCCACGACCTTGATGATCGAGAACCAGAACTCCATCTCGCCGAAGGACTTCACGCTCGACAGGTTGATCGCGTTGATGATCAGGAAGAAGGCCAGCGCAGACACCCAGGTCGGCATCTCCGGCCACCAGTACTGCATGTAGATGCCCACGGCGGAAAGCTCGGCCATGCTCACCAGGATGTACAGCACCCAGTAGTTCCAGCCCGAGATAAAGCCGGCGAAGTGGCCGCAGTACTTGTCGGCGAAGTAGCTGAAGGAGCCGGCGACGGGCTCGTCCACCACCATCTCGCCGAGCTGGCGCATGATGAAGAACGCCACGATGCCGGCGATCGCGTAGCCCAGCAGGACCGAGGGGCCCGCCATCTTGATGGTCTGGGCAATGCCCAGGAAAAGGCCGGTGCCGATAGCGCCGCCCAGGGCGATCAGCTGGATATGCCGGTTCTTCAGGCCACGCTTGAGCGTGCCGTCATTGCTGCTTGCATGCATTAAGTTGTTTCCTCTACCCATTCTCATGGAATGCGGGCCCGCGCCTCTGGCTGTTTGGAGTCGGACGCTTGGGCCGGGGGACGTCACCGCCCCGCGCGGCAGGGTCACTGCCGCGAAGGAGGTGTGCGCGTTTCCGGAACCGGCTGGTGCCTGCAAGAGGCGGCCGGTCAGGGAAGGCCGATGCCGGTCAGGCCTCGACCTTGAGCGTGCCGCGTTGGATCTGGTCGCGTTCCAGCGACTCGAACAACGCCTTGAAGTTGCCTTCGCCGAAGCCTTCGTCGCCCTTGCGCTGGATGAACTCGAAGAACACCGGGCCGAGCGCGGTCTTGGAGAAGATCTGCAGCAGCAGGCGGGGCTTGCCGCCTTCCGTGGTGCCGTCCAGCAGGATGCCGCGCGACTTCAGTTGCTCGACGGGCTGGCCGTGGCCGGGCAGGCGCGTGTCCAGCGCGTCGTAGTAGTAGTCGTTCGGCGCGGTCATCAGCGGCACGCCTGCCAGTTGCAGGTTGTCGATGACTTCGATCAGGTTGTCGGTCAGGAAGGCGATGTGCTGGATGCCCTCGCCGTTGAAGGCCATCAGGAACTCTTCGATCTGGCCGGCGCCCTTGGACGATTCCTCGTTCAGCGGAATGCGGATTTTACCATCCGGTGCGGTCATGGCCTTGGAGGTCAGGCCGGTGTATTCGCCCTGGATGTCGAAATAGCGGATTTCGCGGAAGTTGAACAGCTTTTCGTAGAAGTTGGCCCAGTAAGCCATGCGGCCACGGTAGACGTTGTGGGTCAGGTGGTCGATCAGCCTGAGGCCGTGGCCGACCGGGTGGCGGTCGACGCCCTCGATGAACTCGAAGTCGATGTCATAGATCGACTTGCCTTCCTCGAAGCGGTCGATCAGGTACAGCGGCGCGCCGCCGATGCCCTTGATCGCGGGCAGGCGCAGCTCCATCGGGCCGGTCGGGATCTCCACCGGCTGCGCGCCCAGCTCCAGTGCGCGGGCATAGGCCTTGTGCGAATCCTTGACGCGGAAAGCCATGCCGCAGGCGCTCGGGCCGTGCTCGGCGGCAAAGTAGGCGGCGTGGCTGTGCGGCTCGCGGTTGACGATGAAGTTCACTTCGCCCTGGCGGTACAGCACCACGTCCTTGGAGCGGTGCTTCGCCACCAGCGTGAAGCCCATCTGCTCGAACAGCGGCTCCAGCACGTTAGGGGTGGGCGAGGCGAATTCCACGAATTCGAAGCCCATCAGCTGCATCGGGTTGTCAAACAGGTCGGCCATGGCTTTCTCACTAAAGGGGGAGGTTAAGTGATTGGATCGATGCGAGGCCGGCGGAGTTGCCGGGCAGGGCGACGGGCGGGCTCGCATCGGATGTCTGGAGATCCGGTTCAGCGTCCCTCGCCATCAGGGCTGGCGCCTGGAACACAAGGCAGGGGCGGCAGGTTCGTGGTCATGGGGGCGTTCGGAACCGGTCAGTCGGGAAATAATATTGCAATGACAGCACCCAGCAACGATGTGGCGCTGCCGCCAGTCGCTGCAGCACAAACCGTTATGGTGTGTACTGCTATCCGCTAGCTTCGGATGAAGTGTATATTCTGGGCAGCAAAATTGGATTTCGTAACTCACGCAGGGAAACCCTAGATTGTGAAATCTAGTTGCGTGAATACCCGAATCGAGGAAATCGACATGCAATCGATCGAGCTGGACCGCACCGATCGCCGCCTGCTTGGGGTGTTGCAGGAGCACGGCCGCGCTTCCAACCTGGAACTGGCGGAGGCCATTGCGCTGTCGCCGGCGCAGACTTTGCGGCGCCACCGCCGCCTGGAGGAGGCAGGGCTGGTCAAGCGCTACGAGGCGCGGCTGGATGCCGCCGCGCTGGGCTTCGGGGTGGTCGCTTTCATCCATGTGACGATGGAGCGGGGCCATATCCGCGACCTGTCCAACTTCAAGCGGCTGGTGGCGGAACTCGCCCAGATCCAGGAGTGCTTCTCGGTGACCGGGGATATCGACTACGTGCTGAAGGTGGTCGCCAAGGACCTGAAGTCGCTGTCGGACTTCCTGCTCGATACGCTGATGCGCATTCCGGGGGTCAGCGGCGTGAAGTCGAGCGTCTGCCTGGACGAGATCAAGTGCACCAGCGCCGTGCCACTGGAGGCCTGAGCGGCGGTGCTGGCCCGGCTTAGCCGGGCTCGGGGTCGAGCCGGTCGCACTGCACGTTCATCTGGCGGCACACTGCGCACCAGGATGGCCGTGAACCCGGCTTGGCGCCGCAGTGGGCAATCTCGTCCGGCACGCCGGCGGCCCAGCCGGTAGCTGCCGTGAACACGGGCATGGTCACCCGGTGCGGCGGAAACCCGCCGGCGCAAGCCCGTGCCACGGCTTCATCCAGCGCCTGCAGGCCGACCGGCTTGACGATCACGGCATTCATGCCGGCGTCCAGTGCCGCCTGGTGGTCTTCGGCGACGGCGCTGGCGGTGCAGCCGATCACCGGCACACAGCAGACCGCATCCTCGCGCGCGCGCACGGCGCGCGTGAAGGCCAGGCCGTCCATCACCGGCATGGCGCAGTCGCATACGATCATGTCGAACCGTGCGGCATCCAGCTTTGCCAGCGCGTCGCGGCCGTCGCAGGCGGTGGTCACATGGTGGCCCAGGTGTTCCAGTTGCCGCTGCAGCAGGAGCCGGTTGGGGGCGTGGTCGTCGATCACCAGGATGCGCGCGTGGCGCCGCGCGCAGCCGGCCATCGGCTCGGAGGGCGGGGCAGGTGCAGCCGCCTCGATTACGGCTGCCGCATCCGCATCCGCATCCGCCTCCGCAATCTCCAGCGGCAGCGACACCTCCACCCGCGTGCCTTTCCCGGCCTCGCTGAACAGCGTGATCTGGCCACCCATCGCACTGACCAGGCGCTGGCAGATCGCCAACCCCAGCCCGGTGCCGCCCGCCTGCGGGCGCGACCGCCCGTGCACCTGCTCGAACGGTTCGAACAGCCGCGCCTGCGCCTCGGCGCCGATGCCGATGCCGGTATCGGAAACCGTCAGCACCACCTGTTGCACGCCTTCGCAGGCCGGATGCGCGTCCAGCCGGACGCGGATCGTGCCGCTGTCGGTGAAACGCACCGCGTTCGAAATCAGGTTGGCCAGGATCTGGCGCAAGCGCAGCCCGTCGACCTGGTGCAACGGCGCCAGGCCGGCGCCGAACTCGCTGGACAGTGGCAGGCCTTTCTGCGCGGCCACGGGGCCGAAGATCAGCAGCGTGTCTTGCACCAGGGCCGGCAGAGACGCGGGCGCGGCCTGGATGCTGAACTTGCCGGCTTCCATCTTGGACAGGTCCAGGATGTCGTCGATCAGGCTGAGCAGCCCCAGCGCTGAGTTGTGCGCCGTGACCAGCTGCAGGCGTTCGTCGTCCGACAGCTGGCAGCGCGCCAGTGTCAGTTCCAGCATGCCGGTGATGGCGTTCATCGGCGTGCGGATCTCATGGCTGACCGAAGCGAGGAAGGTGGATTTGGCCCGGTTGGCGGCCTCGGCCTCGGTCTTGGCCTGCGCCAGTTCGGCCAGCATTTCGTGGCGTTCGGTCAGGTCCACGCAACCGCCGGCCAGCCCCTTGACGCTGCCGTCGGCACCGCGCAGCGGGGTCAGCCAGTTCAGCACGTGGTGATTGCGCTTGCCCAACTGCAGGCACCGGTCCTTGTGCAGCGGCACGCCGTCTTCGATCACCTTGCGGTAGTCGCGCACGACCTCGGCCATGTCAGTGACGACGGGATGCACATGGCCCGCCTCCTCCAGGCCCTGCCCGCGCAATGCGTCACGCGTGGTGCCGACCAGCTCCTCATAGCTGCGGTTGCAGGTGATGAGCCGCAGCGAGGCATCGCGCAGGTAGACCGGTTGCGGAATGCCGTCGAGCAGCGCCGACTGGATCGCGGCATGGTCCTTGAGGGCAATCTCGGCCGCGCGGCGCAGACGTACCTCGCGATACAGCACGATGATCCATGCCAGCAGTAGCGGCGTCAGGAAACACAGCACGGAAGCCGCCCACCACAGCATCCGCTCGTGGGCGTTGGCATGGGCAGCGGTGTTGGCGGCAGCGTAAAGAGACAGGCCGAGCAGCAAGCCCGCTGCACAGGCGCGCGGTGCCCAGGGTGAGGCGATGCGGTCGGGGGAACTGGTAGACAAGGGGGGCGACGGGAAACGATGGAAAACCGGAAGCGTCCGCGGCGCGGTAGCGCAACGGACGCGGGCTTGTCCTCACTCTATGAGTGCGGTCCCGCCGTCTCAGTAAGACGCGTCTGAGAATGTTTGTGGAAATTTCCGAATCGGATGGAGCGAGTGCCTACGCATCGACATGCATTCAGCAACTACCTCATGCATTGCCGCCCGACGCGATCGCGGCGTTATGATGCCGCATCCATCCGGAACGGAGTCTGCGCATGGCCTTGGTATCGAAGGGCTTGCTCGCCGCGGCCTCGCTCGCGGCAGGCGTATGGCTGGGGCGGGGCGGTTCGCGCCCGCGCGCGACCACGTCGCCGATGGTGGCACCGCCTGAACAGCCGTTGCTGGACCACATCGCCGCCACGATGTGCGTCGCGCTGTTTCGCCTGGCCGATGTGCCCGACGCAGGCGACTATCGCTTTGACAGCTTCACCGGCAAGGTGCCGGGTTTGCCTGACTGGACCGAAGCCGATTTCCTCGCGGTGCTGGCCGGCACCCACCCGGACGTACACATCGACGACCGGACCAGGCCCGCCGAGGCACTGGCGCGCTCCGCCGCGCAGGGCGAGCCGGTACGGGTCGAGCTGCGCGTGCATGTCGGCGCGGACATCCGCTGGCTGTGTCTGTCGACGGGCGCGCCGCTGCCGGGGGCGGGACGGATCGGCTACTGGGAAGACGTGACCGGGGCGCACCGCCAGCAGGACCTGCTGGCAAACGCGCAGTTCGCCGCGCAGAGCGTGTTCCAGGCCAAGGCCCAGTACGAGGCGGGCGTAACCCATGAAATCCGTACGCCGCTGGCCACCATCATCGGCGCGCTCGACCTGCTGCGCGCCTCGCCGCTGACGCCGGCACAGTCGGGCCAGATCGAGCTGGCCGAGGGATCGGCCCGGCTGCTGATGGATATCGTGGGCGGCGTCTTTGCCTACTTCCGCGAGGAGGCGGGGCAAATGGTGCCGGAGAAACTGCCGCTGGACCTGCGCGCGGTTATCGACGACGTGCTGCAGGCGCAGTATCCGTCCGCGGCGGCAAAGGGGCTGCGGCTGTCAGCCCATGTCGATGCCGGCATCGCGGCGCAGCTGGTCAGCGATCCCACGCGGCTCAAGCGCGTGCTGCTGAACCTGACCGGCAACGCTATCAAGGGCACGTCGGCGGGCGGCATCACGCTGGCGGTGGTGCTGCGGGAGGACCAGGGTGAGCGGCAGCATATCGAGATCTCGGTGGCCGACACCGGCGTCGGCATGCCGGCCGCGGCCGCGCAAAACCAGCCGGCCGAACCAGGCGAGGCCGAGGCCGTGATCCTGCACCTGTCCGGCGGCAGCGGCATGGGCCTGGCGTTGTGCAACCGGATGCTGCGGATGATCGGCGGCGAACTGACGCTGCACAGCGAGCCCGGCGCCGGCACGCGGGCGGTGATCCGCATCACGCTGCCGGTCGCCCCGGCTGCCGAGCCGCCGCTGCTCTCCGGCCGCCGCGTGCGTACCGACGGGCTGCCCGACAGCGGCGACGCACGCCTGGTACGCGCCTACCTGGCAGCGCTGGGGGCGGAGCCCTGGACGCCGGCAGCGGGCGACAGCGCACAGCCGGACCTGCAGTTTGCCGACGCGGCCAGCGCAGCCGACGCCGGCCGCCTGATGTCTGGCGTGCCGGCCATCGTACTGGTGGAGCGGGCGTCCGCCAGCGTGCCGCCGGTGCCCGGCATCCCGCTGCTCGCCAGCCCGATTTGGTGGCGCAGCCTGCAGGACGCCTGCCGCCAGGCGCTGGCGATCGGGGCCGCGGCGACAGCGACGACCGAAGGGCTGGCGTCAATGCCGGGAAAAGCCATCCTGGTGGTGGAGGACTATCTTCCGTTCCAGGTCATCATGCGCCGCCAGCTGGAGTTGCTGGGCCGGGAGTGCGTGCTGGCGACCAACGGCGCCGAAGCGCTGGACATGCTGGCGCAGCGGCCCTACGCGCTGGTCATCACGGACTGCCAGATGCCGGGCATGGACGGGTTCGAGCTGGCAGCGCGCATACGTGCCGCGCAGGGGCCGAACGCCGGCGTGCCGGTGGTGGCGCTGACCGGCGCGGCCGACGCGGACCTCACGCAGCGCTGCGAAGAGGCAGGGATCAGCGCCCACCTGACCAAGCCGGTGCGAATGCCGGAATTGCGCCAGTGCATTGAACGCTGGGCCCGGGCCTAGCGCCGGGAACCCGGCATAGGCCTCAGCTCACGCGGCGAAGTCTGAGCTTTCGGGAAGAATCGGAGTACTCCTCGGAAAATTCCGGCGCCTTTGAGAGCAAATGCTGAGCACAATGTTGAAACCGTGCTGCGTGCCCGCTCATCCGGACACCGAGGAGTTAGCAATGGAGTTAAAGCTGTGGCCACAATCCTGATCGTCGACGACCACCCGCCAGTGCGTGTCGTCCTCAAGACCCACTTGTCGCAGGTGCTGGGCGTCACGCATGTCCTGGAAGCCGACAATGGCCAGGCCGCCATCGAGATCGTGCGGCAGTACGCCCCCGATGTCGTGATCCTTGACCTCGACATTCCCAAGATCAACGGCCTGGAGGTGATCCCGCGCCTCAAGGCCATCCACCCCGGCATACGCATCCTGGTTATCTCGGGCCAGGACCAGAACACCTTTGCGCCGCGCGCGCGCCAGGCAGGAGCCCACGGCTACGTCAGCAAGACGCAGGAGCTGGCGGAAATCGTGCGCTGCACGGAATCCGTGCTGGCCGGCTATACCGTGATGCCGGAAATCGACCGCAGTAAATCCGGGCATGCCGGCGAGGACGCCCGCCTGGCCAGCCTGTCGGACAAGGAGCTGATTATCATGCAGATGCTGGCCAAGGGCATGACCAACAAGGAAATCGGCGACACCCTGTTTATTTCCAACAAGACCGTCAGCACCCATAAGACCCGGATCATGGAAAAACTCGGCGCAAGATCGATCGTCGATGTCATCGATTTTGCGAGGCGCCACCATATTGCGATTGGCTAGCATGGCGCACTGCCTTTGCCTTGCGCCACCCCTGGCTGCCCGGCCATGACCGGCGCGCTACTGCTTGCCGGGCCCGCCGACGCGCGCTGGGCCGCCGGCGTTGGCGACATCCTGCGCGCGCTCGGCTTAACCGTGCAGACGCAGGCGCAGGCACTGGCTGCCACCCCGGAAGTCGGGCTGGTGGTCGCCGGGCCGGACGGCGCCAGCGAGTTACCAGCCTGGCACGCTGCCGGCGCGGTCTGCGCGATGGTGCTTCCGGCCGATGCCCCGGCGCCGCCTGCGCAGTGGGAGCCGGCCGTTACCCGGCTGCGCGAACCCGTAACCGAAGCTGCCCTGCTGGAGACGCTTGCCGGCCACCACTACCTGGCCTTGTCCGCGCGCGAGGCGGCCGGCATTCCCGACGCCATTGCCGAACAGACATTGGGCGACCCGGCCTTTGCCGCCGAACTGGTGCAGGCGCTGGTGAACTCGACTCAGGACGATCTGGCACAACTGCGTGCCGCCGGCGGCGATCTGGAAACCGTGCGCAGCGTGGCACACCGGCTGAAGTCGTCGGCGCACTACGTTGGCTGCCAGTCGCTGCGAGCGCTCGCGCAGCGGCTGGAGCACGCCGCCCGCGACGGCGATGCGGCAACGACCGCCGCGATGGCCGCGATCTTCGAGCCGACCGTAGCGCGGTTGCTCGAACTGCTGTCCGCACTGCCTGGCGCAAAAATAAAATAAAAATGCGCCCGGAATACCGGGGGCGGTAATTCACCGGATTGGCGGCATTGCTTGCGTTGATTATGCTGGATTTATCACGGGCGCTGATTTTGAAAGGCCGGGAATGAATCGCGCTGGTTAATGTAATACCCACATGAATCGGATTTTCAAATCCGCCGAAACGGGTATTTTCCGGGAAAGGGTCATGAACCACGCCATGGCGGCATTACCGGAATGGGCATCCTATTTCCACCTGGCCGCGGTGGCGTTGCTGCTGCTGGCGCTGGACACCGCACGCGCGGTGTACCAGGTGCTGGCCTCGCGCGACGGGCATGCCACCCGCGCGCGGCGCCTGGCGCTGGCTATGGCGGGCTGGCTGCTCGCGGTGGGCGGCATCTGGACTGCCATCGTCTACGGCCATGGCGCCTGGGAGCGCGCCGGCGCGCACAATTGCCGGCACCTGCCTGCGCTGGACGCCCGCGCCCTCTACGCGGCGGAGTATTGCTACCTGCGCCGGGACCGGCTGCTGTTGCGGGTCTACGATGTCGGGCGCGACGGCGTGCTGGCCAGGCGCACCTTCACCAGCGTGGAGCCGGTGCGGCTGAGCTGGGACGGGCAGGCACTGGTCTACGACGCCGCGGCGCCTGGCGCAAAAGGCCGCCTGATGCTGCCGCCGACGCTGCGCGACCGGCTGCTGGCGCGCCTGCCCTGACGCGCCCGCTGCTCAGCAGCCCTGCGCGAACATCGCGCGCAGCGACGGCCGGCAGCCGCCGCGCCAGCCATCGCCAACGGGCATCAATGGGGCTCGGCCGCCGGGAAATCGGTGCTGCAGCTGGGTGACGCCTCGTCGTGCGAATGCACATGCAGCGCGCCCGGCACATGGCGGCTGTCCAGGCCGTTGGCCTTGAGCCAGAGTGCGGTGGTGGCCGCGGCGCGGTCGATCAGCTCGCCGCACTTGGTGTAGTCGTAGGGCGAGATATCGAGCGGGCACAGCGGCGGCACCACACTGATATAGGCGCGCTCGGCGAAGTGCTGCAGGTCGTTCACCAGCTGGCGCGCCACCAGCAGCGACAGCGCGTTGAAGGCATGCTCCAGCGCGCCGCGCGGGGGGCGCCGCTCGGCGCAGGTGAAGCCCGCCGGCAACACGATCACGCGCGTGGCGCCCAGTGCGATCGCGGTGGACACCGGCGTGTTGTTGGCCACGCCGCCGTCGATCAGCGTGCGGCCTTCGAACTGCACCGGCGGGAACACGCCCGGGATGGCGGCGCTGGCCAGCACCGCATCGACGATGCTGCCGCTGGAGAGCAGCACCTCGTCGCCGCTTTGCATGTCGGTGGCCACCACGTGCAGGGGCAGCTCTGCCGCCTCCAGCCGCCGCGGCCCGAAATTTCGCGCCAGCAGCCCGCGCAGCCCGGCCGATTCCACCAGGTGCCCGCGGCTGCCGCCGACCATGCTCCAGACGCTGCGCCAGCTCCACGGCATGATGTCGGCGCGCCGGATGCCGCGCCAGAGTTCGTCGAGCCGGCCGGCACCGGCCACGCCGGGGTTGCACGCGAAATACGCGCCGTTGATGGCGCCGGCCGAGGCCCCGATCACGATGTCGGGCATTACGCCCCAGGCCACCAGCTCGCGCAGCATGCCGACCTGGATCGCGCCCAGGCTGCCGCCGCCGGCAAATACGAAGGCTGTCTTGTCCATGGCTGTCCGATGCGGCGCCGCTGCGGCGGCGCCGGTTTCCCCTTTGCGTGTCTGTCCGCACTGAGCAAAGCATAGGCGACATTGGCGCACGCTGGCAGGGCCACGAGTGCGATTGAATAACGCAATTAACCGCCAGAAATTTGAACCGACCACAAACCCTGGCTCGCAGCGGGTGTTGGTGGTCGGTGCGCTGGCGAGGGCTCTAGTCGAGGAATTCGTCCGAGGAGATGCCCAGTTGCGCGGCCATGTGTACCACCAGGCTTTGCAGCCTGGCGACCTTGTCGGCCAGGGCCTGTTGTTCGGCGCGCAGCTGTTCGAGCTCGCCGGGCGACGCGCTGGCGCCATCCGCGGCGCGCCCGCTGTCTTCGGCTGCGGCCGCGCCGCTGACTTCGCCGCTCAGCAGGTGCATCCAACGGCTTTCGCGCGCGCCGGGTGCGCGCGCCAGGCGCACCACAAAGGGCGGTGCGTGGCTGGCCAGCTCGTCCAGAAAAGCTTCCACCGACGAGATATCGGCAAAGGCGTGCAGCCGGGCAGTGTTCAGGCGCAGCTCGGCGGCGGTCTGCGGGCCGCGTAGCAGCAGCAGCGCCAGCAGCGCGACGGACTGGCTCGGCACGGCCAGCGCGCGCTGCATATTGTGCTCGAAGCGGGGCACGCGGCTGCTGCTGCCTTCGAAGACCAGGCTCAGGCCTTTCAGGCCGTCGATGGCGTCGAGGATCTCGGCCTCGCTGACATTCATCACCGGGGCGCGGGCGGTTTTCTGGTTGCAGCCGGCGGCCAGCGCGTTGAGCGACAGCGGGTAGGTGTCAGGGACGGTGTGCTGCTTTTCGACCAGCACGCCCAGCACGCGGCCCTCCACGGGCGTCAGGGCGCGTAGTGCGGAACGGGCGGGGCGCTCGCCGGGCTGGCTGGCGTCGGAGGTAGGATCGAAAGCGGAAGCGGAATCGGAATGCATCAAGGCTCGGTTCAGGACGGATGATGGCGGACAGCGGCGGACGCTGGCTTGCCGAGGCGATCATTCAATCCCAACCCGGCACAATCCGCAACTGTGCCGTGCTCCCCATGTGCCATGTCCGCCCCTCGCATTCTCCGGCGTGCCGACTACTATCGATAAGCTGCGCCGCCACAGCCGGGCGGGCGCAGGTTCAGACGCGGAGGCAGCATGGCGATTTCACAGGCGATGGCAGCGCACGAAGGCGAGGCCGGGGCGCCGGAGGTGGCACCCGGGGCAGGCGGCGGGCTGGAAGCGCCGTACTCCACGCTGGAGTCGCGCTGGCACCAGATGTTCCCGCAGCTCAGCGCCGACGACATGGTGCGCGTGCGGCGTTTTGGCACGCCGCAGTCCTGGCGGGCTGGCGAGAAGCTGTTCTCGATCGGCCAGACCGGGCGCGGCATGTACCTGGTCACGAGTGGCTGCGTGCGCATCGTGAGGCGCGACGGGCTGGGCCGCGAACATGCGATCACCGAGCAGGGCCCCGGCCATTTCCTGGCCGAAGTCGGCACCCTCAGCGGCCGTCCCGCACTGGTCGACGGCGTGGCCGTGACCGACACCGATGGCTACGCGATCCCGCCCGAGCGGCTGCGCGCGCTGCTGGTGGCCGAGGCCGAACTGGGCGAGCGCATCATGCGCGCGCTGATCCTGCGCCGCGTGGGGCTGATCGAGTTCGGCAGCGGGCCGGTGCTGGTCGGCCACGGCGCCGAGCCGCTGCTGCTGTCGCTGCAGGCCTTCCTGCGGCGCAACGGCTACCCGCACACGGTGATCGACATCGATGCCGACCACGACTGCTCGTGCCTGCTCGAATATGCGAAGGCGCCCGCCAGCGATTTCCCGCTGGTGATCTGCCCCGACGGCAGCGTGCTGCGCGCGCCGGATGAAGGCCAGCTGGCTTCCTGCCTGGGGTTGCTGCCGGAGTTCGATCCCCACCACGTGTATGACGTGGTGGTGGTCGGCGCGGGGCCGGCCGGGCTGGCTACGGCGGTGTATGCGGCCTCGGAAGGGCTGTCGGTGGCAGTGTTCGATTGCCGCTCGCCGGGCGGCCAGGCCGGGGCGAGCGCGCGCATCGAGAACTACCTGGGCTTTCCCACCGGTATTTCCGGGCAGGCGCTGGCGGGGCGTGCCTTTGTCCAGGCGCTGAAGTTCGGCGCGCATATGGCGATCCCGCTGGAGGTAAAGGCGCTGCATTGCGGTGCCGACCCGATCCGGCTGGAACTGGTGGACGGGCGCATGATCCCCACGCACACGGTGGTGATCGCCACCGGCGCGCAGTACCGGCGCCCGGGCATCCCCGCGCTGGAGCGCTTCGAAGGGCGCGGCATCTACTACTGGGCCTCGCCGGTGGAGGCCAAGCTGTGCCGCGACGAGCCGGTGATGCTGGTGGGCGGCGGCAATTCCGCAGGGCAGGCGGCGGTCTACCTGGCCTCCAACGCGGCGCACGTGCATATGCTGGTGCGCGGGGCCGGGCTGGCGGCGACCATGTCGCGCTACCTGATCGACCGCCTCGGCGCGCTGCCCAACCTCACGCTGCATACGCACGCGCAGATCACCGCGCTGGACGGCGAGGGATGGCTGTCCCGGGTTCGGTACGAGGCGCCGGCGGAAAGCCCGCAGCCGATCGAGATGGACGTGCGGCACCTGTTCCTGTTTATCGGCGCCGATCCCAACACGGCATGGCTGCGCACCTGCAATGCGGAGGTCGATGACAAGGGCTTCGTGCGTACCGGTGGTGGCTCGCTGGGCTGCGCATCGGCGGTGCCGTATCCGCTGCAGACCAGCGTGCCGGGCGTATTCGCCATCGGCGATGTGCGCTCAGGCTCGACCAAGCGGGTTGCCGCGGCGGTGGGTGAGGGCGCGGCGGTGGTGGCCCAGATCCACGACTACCTGGCGAAGGTGCAGCAGGTGGCCGTGGCGCTCTGAGCGCGGGCCGCTCAGGACTGCGCCTCGCGCTCGAGCAGTTCGCGCTTGCGCGCCACGCCCCAGCGGTAGCCAGACAGGTTGCCGTCGCTGCGCACCACGCGATGGCAGGGGATCGCCACCGCCAGGTGGTTGGCGGCGCAGGCCTGCGCCACCGCGCGCACCGCCCGCGGTGCACCGATGCGGGCCGCGATCTCGGCATAGCTCGCCGTCGCACCTGGCGGGATTTCGCGCAGTGCCTGCCACACCCGTTGCTGGAACGCGGTGCCGCGCACATCCAGCGGGAGTTCCAGCCCGATCGACGGCGCTTCGATAAAGCCGACCACGCGCGCCACCATCTGCTCGAACTGCGCATCGCCGCCGATCAGGTTGGCGCGCGGGAACTGGTCCTGCAGCTCCTGCAGCAGCACCTGCGGATCGTCGCCCAGCAAGATCGCGCAAACGCCGCGCTCGCTCTGCGCCACCAGGATCGCACCCAGCGAGCACTGGCCGATGGCAAAGCGGATATCGGTATCCACACCGCCGGCGCGGTAGCGCGACGGGGTCATGCCCAGCACGGCGTCGGAGGTCTCATAGAAGCGGCTGTTGGAGCCGAAGCCCGCGTCGTAGATCGCCTCCGTCACGGATTCGCTGGTGCCGAGCTGCTCGCGCAGCTTCCTTGCGCGATGCGCGGCGGCGTAGGCGCGTGGCGTCAGGCCGGTGGCGGCCTTGAACAGGCGGTGGAAGTGATAGGGGCTGACGCCTGCGGCCCGGGCGAGTTCGGGCAGCGTCGGCAGCGTGTCCGACGCCTCGATGCGCCGGCAGGCCTGCGCCACCATGGCCGCGTGCTGCGCGGCCAGTGCGGGCGCGGCGGCGCGGCGGCTGGGCCGGTAGCCGGCGGCTTCGGCTGCAGCGGCGTTGTCAAAGAACTCGACGTTGGCCCGATGCGGCAGCCGCGACGGGCTGCTTGGCAGGCAGTAGACGCCGGTGGTCTTGACAGCGTAGACAAAGGCATCGTCGGCGGACGGATCGCGCGCCAGCACGCGGGCCCAGCGCGGGTCGTCCTCGACCGCGGTGGCAGGGGATCGATGCGGATTCTGCATGGTGTCGCTTGCCTCGGTTCGATAGGTTCGACTGTGGATCATGGCATCCCTCACGTGGCGTCGTGGAAGATGATGCCCAGCGTGTAGCGCTGGCCCGCATGCAGCCGGCTGACCCCATGCCGCAGGTTGACGCGGTAGCTGCCGCGGCTGCCCTGCACCGGGCGCTGGCTGACCGCGAACACCACCGCATCGCCCTGATGCAGGGTCACAACTTCTGCCCGCGACTGCATCCGCGGCCGCTGCTCGGTCATGACGAACTCGCCGCCGGTGAAGTCGCGGCCCGGCTCGGACAGCAGGATGGCGACCTGCAGCGGGAAGACATGCTCGCCGTACAGGTCCTGATGCAGGCAGTTGTAGTCGCCAGGGCCGTAGCGCAGCAACAGCGGGGTGGGGCGCAACTGGCCTGCGCGGTGACAGCGGGCCAGATAGTCCGCATGCGCGGCCGGATAGCGCGTATCGATGCTCATTGCGGCGTTCCAGCGATTGGCCACCGGCACCAGGCGCGGATAGAGCGCGGCACGCAAGGCGTCAACGGTACCGGGCAGCGGATAGGCGAAGTACTTGTATTCGCCGCGCCCGAACCCGTGGCTTGCCATCACGATGCGCGAGCGGAACAGCGCGTCGTGCGTATAGCCGGCGGCAAGCGCTTCGCATTCAGGGGGCGACAGCAGGCCGTGGATCGTGGCGCATCCGTAGTTGTCCAGGTCTGCCGCGAGCGCGCCCCAGTCGACGCTGTCGACGCGCGTGGCGATGTCTTGCGCCGGCGCGGTCTTCGGCAAGGCTGTTGGCGATGGCTTGCCCGTGCCCGGGACCGGCCTGCGCGGCCCTGCGAAAGCCATGTCGCGGGCCGGGGGGCGCTGTGCCTGCTTGATGCTCACTGCCGTTCTCCTGTGTCTGGCTTGCATGGTGCCAACTTTAGGCTGCTGGCGCCCGCGCCACACTCCGGGTCTTGCTTTTGAATTCCAGTTATCACGGAGCTTGACAAGACAGGTCTGTCTACTAATAATGAGACAGGTCTGTATCAATGACGAAGCAGCCCGAACAGACCACCTTTTCCTCCCTTTCCGCCTTGCAGGAGAACCACCATGGCCGAACACCCCGAAGTCCGCCCGCCGCTGCCTCCCTTCACCCTGGAATCCGCCACCGCCAAGGTCCGCGCCGCCGAAGACGGCTGGAACAGCCGCGATCCCGAGCGCGTGGCGCTGGCCTATACCGTCGACAGTGCGTGGCGCAACCGCGCAGAGTTCGTCACCGGCCGCGCCGATATCGTCGCCTTCCTGGCGCGCAAATGGCAGAAGGAGCTGGATTACCGATTGATCAAGGAACTGTGGGCGCATGACGGCAACCGCATTGCGGTGCGCTTCGCCTACGAATGGCACGACGATTCCGGCAACTGGTACCGGTCGTATGGCAACGAGAACTGGGAGTTCGACGAGGCGGGACTGATGCGCCGGCGCTTTGCCTGCATCAACGATGCGCCGATCCGTGAGGCGGACCGCAAATTCCACTGGCCGCTGGGACGGCGCCCGGATGAGCATCCGGGGTTGAGTGAGCTGGGGTTGTAGGGCTTCCTGGGGGATCGCACGCGAAGATCCAGAAGCCGGTCCCCCTCCCAGCGGGCGGGGGACAAACAAGAGAGCCTTACTGCATCTTGTCCAGGTTCCCGATCCGAACCAGCATCTCCGTAAACATCTGCATATCCAGGTTCAGGTCGGCCACTTCCTTGTACTCGCGCGCGTTGTGCGCGGTGTACTTCTTGCCCGGCATCGCCGGTCCGAAGTTGATCGCGTTGGGCATCAGCTTGGCCGTGGTGCTGCCCGCGGTGGAAACCGGCTTGGCCTCCAGCCCCGTGGTATCGCCGAAGATATTCAGCAGGGTGCTTAGCCACGCGCCCTTGGGATCGCGCGCCATCCAGTTGCCCTGGTCGTACTTGATCTCGACCGGCCCGTGCGTGGCGGCCCAGCCGAAGATGCGCTTGGTGATCTTGCCGCCCAACTCATCGGGCGTGCGGCCGCGCGGCATGCGCACGTTGGTGACCACGTCGACGTATTCGCCGCGTTCGCGCACCAGTGTGGGCGACATCGTCAGCGGGCCCATGAAGGGATCGCGATAGGCGACCTCCATCTTGTTGCCCAAGTAGTCCAGCCCGTACAGGTCGTTCAGGTAGCGGACCGCGTTCAGGTAGTGGTTCTCGGCAAAGCGCACGTCGCTGGCTTGCAGGAACAGCGCCAGGCGCGGCAGCGGATTGACGCCTTCCTCGGGACGCGAGCCATGCGCCGAAGCGCCGGTGACCTTGACCTCGACCTCGTTGCCGTCGCGCTTCACATCGATGGAGAACTTGCCCCGCGGCGTGTGGCGGCGCAGGAATTCAGGCTTTGCCTGTTCCAGCGCGGCGGCTACCGCCACGGGATCGCCCCCGGCAATCCGTGCGGTGGCGGTTTCCGGAATGGCGTTGGCCGAGGCCGCCCCGCGCATGGCGATGATGGCTGGGCCCTTGCTATCGGATCTGCTGCGTTCCGCCTTGCCGTCCGCCGACTTGATGCCGAACGATACGGTCAGCGTGCCCGCGCCTTTCTCCGCGACCACGGCGGGGTATTTGCTGTCGAGCACAACGTTGTACTCGGGCAGCGTGGTGTGCTGGCGGTAGTACTTCATGCCGTCGCCACCGGTTTCCTCGGTGGTCTCGATCATCAGCCGGATGGTGCGCTCCAGCGGCACGCCGCTTTCCTTGACCGTCTTCATCGCGTACAGCACCGCGGCGATCGAGCCCTTGTCGTCGATGGTGCCGCGCCCGTACAGCGTGTCGCCCACGCGCGTGAGCCGGAACGGATCGAGCCGGGTGCCGTCGTCGAGCACCCATTCCTCGGCGATGGCTGGCACCACGTCGGCGTGCGTGAGGATGCCGAAGGTGTCCTTGCCGCCGCCGGGCAGCGTGACTTCAAACACCCGGTTGTCGACGTTGCGGTAGGCCAGCCCGAAATCGCGCGCCATGGCCTCCACCATCCTGCCGAACTCGATGATGGCGGGGTTGTCGTGCTGCGCGATCTTCTCGTCGCGCACGGTGCGCAGCGCCACCATCTTGCCGATGGTGTCGATCACCGCGGCCTCGTTGTGCACGCGGTTGTAGACCCCCAGCAGGCGGCCGATATTGATCAGGTTGTCGCCTGACAGCGGTGTTTTGGCATGCCACGCGGCCACCGCCGGCGCTACCGCGGGTTCGGCCTTGGCCGCGGCCGCCATGAATGCCTGCAGGTCGCCCTGGGCGGCAGACCTGGTGCCGGTGACCAGCGCCTCGAGCGCCGGCTTTTTCAGGGTTTCGGCCTGCGTGGGGTGCGCCAGCACCAGCGACAGCGCGAGCATCGGTGCCCACCGATACAAGGACGGCAGGCGGCAAGGTCGGGTCATTGCGGGACGAAAACGAGTGTTGAGGAGATGCCGCATGATAGGGCACTCCCCCTGGTTTGCCCGAAAAAATATGCTTTTGCGTCCGCGCAGACGGCACCGCTGTCGGCCTGATAGCGGCATTCTATGGGTCTGCGATAGTGAAAGACAATCGCGGTGGTTGAAACGATGAATTGTACAAATCACATCCCGGTCGACAGAATGAGGCCTTCGCTGCAACCCGCAGCCGAAACCAACCGAATGAACCCAGACCAAGGAGTGATCTGATGCTGCAATCCCGTGAAGGCCAACGCGTTCCCGATGTCGCTTTCCGTGTGCGTGAAGACAACGAGTGGAAGACCGTCACCACCGGCGAGCTGTTCAGCGGCAAGACCGTGGTCGTGTTCTCCCTGCCGGGCGCCTTCACGCCGACGTGCTCGTCCACCCACCTGCCGCGCTACAACGAGCTGGCACCGGTGTTCGCCCAACACGGCGTCGACGACATCCTGTGCGTGTCGGTCAACGACACCTTCGTGATGAACGAGTGGGCCAAGGACCAGGAATCCGAAAACATCACCATGATCCCCGACGGCAACGGTGAATTCACCGAAGGCATGGGCATGCTGGTGGACAAGGCCGATCTGGGCTTCGGCAAGCGCAGCTGGCGCTATTCCATGCTGGTCAAGGATGGCGTGGTGCAGAAAATGTTCATCGAGCCGGAAGAGCCGGGCGACCCGTTCAAGGTGTCCGACGCCGACACCATGCTGGCCCATATCGCCCCGGATGCGCGCAAGCCTGACCAGGTGGTGGTGTTCTCCAAGGTCGGCTGCTCGTTCTGCGCCAAGGCCAAGCAACTGCTGGACGACAACGGCTACGACTTCATCGACGTGCCGCTGGACAACAAGGTGCGCGGCAAGGTGCTGGGCGCCGTGTCGGGCGAGATGACCGCACCGCAGGTCTTCATCAACGGCAAGCTGATCGGCGGCGCCGAGGCGCTGCAGCAGTACCTGGCCAACTAAGCCCCTCGATCTCCATCGATTTCCGCCCCCGCGGACCGGCAGTCGCCGGACCCGATGGCGCCGCCTTGTCCGCGCACAAGGGCAGGGCGGCGCCATCCAGCCCGCTGATTGACACCAGCCCGAAGCCATAAAAACAGAGGAACCGTACGCCATGACTACCATCCAGACCGACGTCGCCGTGATCGGCGCAGGCACCGCCGGCCTTGCCGCCTACCGCGCCGCGCTTGCCGCAGGCAAGCGCGCTGTGATCATCGAAGGCGGCCCGTACGGCACCACCTGCGCCCGCGTGGGCTGCATGCCCTCCAAGCTGTTGATCGCCGCGGCCGAGGCCGCGCACGAGGTGCGCCACACCGCGCCGTTCGGCGTGCATGTGGACGGTCAGATCCGCATCGACGGCCGCGAGGTGATGGCCCGCGTGCGCAGCGAACGCGACCGCTTTGTCGGTTTCGTGGTGCGCGGCGTGGAGAACATCCCGGAATCGGACCGCATCCGCGGCTATGCCCGGTTTATCGACAACACCACGCTTGAGGTGGACGGACAGACCACCGTGCGCGCCAGCCGGGTGGTCATCGCCACCGGTTCCACGCCGACGCTGCCGGCGCCGTTCAAGGCCTTCGGCGACCGCCTGATCGTCAATGACGACGTGTTTGCCTGGGAAGACCTGCCCGGCAGCGTGGTCGTGTTCGGGCCAGGCGTGATCGGGCTGGAGCTGGGCCAGGCGCTGTCGCGTCTTGGCGTGCGGGTGCGCGTGTTTGGCGTGAGCGGTTCGCTCGGCCCGCTGACCGATCCGGTGATCCGCGCTTATGCGGCCAAGACATTCAACGATGAGTTCTACCTCGATCCGGACGCCAAGGTGACGGAAATGGGCCGTGACGGCGACCAGGTGGTGGTGACCTATATCGACCGCGAAGGCCGCAGCGTGACCGAGCGCTTCGATTACGCATTGGCTGCTACCGGCCGCGAGCCCAACGTGCGTGGCCTGGGCCTGGAGAACACCGGCCTGGCGCTGGACCAGCGCGGCGTGCCGCTGTTCGACGCGCAGACGCTCCAATGCGGCAAAGCGCCCGTGTTTATCGCCGGCGATGCCAACAACATCCTGCCGCTGCTGCATGAAGCCGCCGACGAGGGCAAGGCCGCGGGAGAGAACGCCGCCAGCTATCCGCAGGTGAAGCCGTTGGCGCGCCGCGCGCCGATCGCAGTGGTCTTCACTGACCCTCAGATCGCGATGGTCGGCCAGCGCTTTGCCGACCTGGCCGAGGACAGCTTTGTCACCGGCGAGGTCAGCTTCGAGGACCAGGGCCGCAGCCGCGTGATGCTGAAGAACCGCGGGCTGATGCACGTCTATGCCGACAAGGCCACCGGCCGCTTCCTCGGCGCCGAATGGACCGGCCCGCGTGCCGAAAACATCGCCCATTTGCTCGCCTGGTCGTACCAGCAGGGCCTCTCCATCGAGCAGATGCTGGGCATGCCGTTCTACCACCCAGTGGTGGAAGAGGGCCTGCGCACGGCACTGCGCGACGCGGCGGCAAAGCTGGCCGCCTGAGGCAGCACGGCGTTTGCTAGACAGGTCTGTCTGTCATAATATCGCTTCAGAGGAACCGGGTCAGCGCAACCCGCTGTCCGGCCCTCCCGCCGAATACATACACTGTCCTTCCCGCCGCCACCATGGCCACGCCTTCCGCCCGCGACCGCATCCTCGACACCGCCGCCCGCCTGTTCTACCAGGAGGGCTACCGCGCCACCGGCATCGACCGGATCATTGCCGAATCCGGTGTGGCCAAGATGTCGCTCTACCGCCATTTCGCATCCAAGAACGACCTGATTTCCGCGTTCCTGGCGCGCCGCCATGATGAATGGATGGCGTGGTTCCGACAGGATGTTGAGACGCGGCTGGCTGCGCGCCCGCACTTGGACGTGATCGCCGACGCGCTGGCCGACTGGTTCACCGCCGACTTCCGCGGCTGCGCCTTTATCAACGTGGTAGCCGAGGCGGGCGGCGACGCGAGCGCGGCCGAACAGGCAGCGGCGCACAAGGCCGAACTGGCGGCGTTCGTCGCCGATATCGCCACGCGCCTGGGCCTGGACAAGCCGCAAGAGATCGCGGACGAAGCGATGCTTTGCATCGAAGGCATGATCGTGCGTTATCAGATGCAGCCGGATCCGGCGGTGATCGAGGCGGGCCGGCGCCTGCTGCGGCGGCTACAGGCGGCATAGCCCTGCGGGCGCCAGCGGTCGCGAGGAAATCCCGCATCCCCATCCACGGTTTTGTATTGTTCTTGACACATTCAGGGTAGAATCTGAATGTAATTGCGAATTGTTCGCATTCGTAATAAAAAATTCCTCTTGTCAAATCGCGCCCGAGTTGGCCAATGGCGCGCGACATTCCAACTCCTGATTGATGCCTCTTCACCCCACCAAGCGGGCGCTGCGCCGCTTTGCCTGTTCCCTTCCCGCGTTTCCGTTGCAGCGCCCGTTCCTGACCCCTCGGCGCATGTCGCTGACCACGCTGGCGCTGAGCCTGCAGGCCGGCGGCGTGTTCGCCCAATCCGCCGAAGGCCCGGCACCGGCCACACCCAGTGCACCCGCCGAACTGCCCGCCGTCACCGTGCGCGCCACCAGCGACGATGAAACCTCCACCGGCCCGGTGCACGGCTTCGTCGCAAAACGCAGCGCCACCGCCACCAAGACCGACACGCCGGTGATGGAAACCCCGCAGTCGATCACCGTGATCACGCGCGACCGGATGGAAGCGCAGGGCGCGCAGAGCGTGCAGCAGGCCCTCGGCTACAGCGCCGGCGTCTATGCCGGGCCGTACGGCAACGACAGCCGTGGCGACTGGGGCAAGTTCCGTGGCACGGATTTCACGCAATATCGCGACGGGCTGCTGAACCAGGTCGGCTTCTACAACAATGTGCGTGCCGACGTGTACGCACTGGAACGCCTCGACGTGCTGCGCGGGCCGTCGTCGATGCTGTTCGGGCAGGGCGCGGTCGGTGGCATCCTGAACCTGGTCAGCAAGCGCCCGCAGCCGGAAGCGGCGCGCGAGATCGGCGTGCAGTTCGGCAACTACAACCGCAAGCAGGTACAGGCGGACCTGACCGGCCCGCTCGATGCGGACGGCAAATGGCTGTACCGGCTGGTGGCGCTGGCGCGCGACAGCGATACGCAGGTGGACTTCGTCAAGGACAACCGCTACCTGATCGCGCCTTCGCTGACCTGGCGGCCGAGCGATGCCACTTCCCTGGCGCTGCTGGCCAATTTCCAGCGCGACGAAAGCGGGACCTCGGCGGGTTTTTTCCCGTGGCGGGGCACACTGTATGCCAACCCGGCCGGGCAGATTCCGGACCACCTGTTTATCAGCGAACCCGGCTTTGACCGCTTCAACGCCGAGCAGGCGTCGGTGGGCTATGAGTTCCAGCACAAGTTCAACGACGCGGTGACGGTGCGGCAGAACCTGCGCTATGCGCACAGCACGGTCGACTACCGCAGTATCTACGCGGCCGGCTTTGCCGGCGCCACGCATGGCTGGGTCCCCGGCAGCGATACGCTGATGCGCCGCACGGTCTACCTGAACCAGCCCACGCTCAATTCGTTCGCAGTCGATACGCAGGCGCAGAGCCACTTCCGCACAGGCCCGGTCGCCCATACGCTGCTGACCGGCGTCGACTACCAGCATGCCGAGATCACCGGCCGCACCGGCGTGGGCGGCACGGCCGCGCCGCTGAACGTGTTCAATCCGGTCTACGGCAATTTCACCATGCCCGGCACGCGCGACCTGAACCCGAGCACGCAGGCGCAGACCGGCCTCTACGTGCAGGACCAGCTGTCGTGGAACAAGTGGCTGCTGATGCTGGGCCTGCGCTATGACTGGTCGCGCGCGGCGCAGGACAACACGCCGTCGGCCAGCCGCGACGACAACGAGCTGACCAAGCGCGCGGGCCTGATGTACCGCTCGGACATCGGCCTGAACCCGTACGTCAGCTATTCCGAATCGTTCCAGGGCCTGGCGGGCTTCAACCTGTCCAACCAGGCCTTCAAGCCGCTGCGCGGCTCGCAGTGGGAGGCGGGCATCAAGTACCAGCCGCCGGGCAAGAACGCCACGCTGACGATTGCCGCGTTCGATATGCGCGAGAAAAACCGCAAGGTCAACGGCGTGGTCAATGGCAGGCCGGATTCAGTGCAGGTGGGCGAAGCGCGCACGCGCGGGATCGAGGTGGAGGCCCTGGCGTCGCTGTCCAACCGCCTGGACCTGATCGCAACCTACACCTACCTGGATGCCCGCGTGATCGAAGGCACCGGCGCCGAGGTCGGCAAGCGCCTGGCCAGCACGCCGTCGAACATGGCGTCGCTGTGGGCCAATTACCGCTTCAGGCTGTTCGAGATGCCGGGCTTCATGGCTGGCGGCGGCGTGCGCTACGTGGGCCCGAGCTATGACGGCAACGATCAGAACCGTGTCAGCGGCGTCACGCTGTTCGATGCCATGCTGGCCTACGACCACGGCCCGGTGCGCGTGGCGCTGAACGTCACCAATCTGTTCGACAAGAAGTACCTGACCACCTGCCTGGCGCGCGGCGACTGCTACTTCGGCGCCCGCCGCACGGTGGTGGGCAGCGTGACTTACCGCTTCTGAGGAAACTACGCCACCATCGCGGTGTCGATGGCGTGCTGCAGCCGCTCCATGCCGAAGGTCACGTCCTGCACTGCGCCGTTAACGAAGAACGACGGCGTGCCGCGCACCTGGCAGCGGGTGCCGCCCTGCAGGTCGGCGCGGATGCGGGACAGGTGGCTGTGCTCGGCCATGTCGCGGTCATAGCGCTCGAGGTCCAGCCCCGCCATGCCGGCATAGTGGCGCAGCGCCTCGGGCTTCAGCCCCTGCGGGTGCTCGTAGAGCATGCGGTACATCGGCCAGAACCGGTCCTGCGCCGCCGCGGCCTCCGCGCATTCGGCGGCGGCTTCGGCGGACGGGTGCCAGTTGCTCATCGGGTAGTGCCGGTAGACAAAGCGCAGTTGCGGGCCGTAGTGCTCCAGCAGGATCTTCATCGCGCCATAGGCGATGCGGCAATAGGAGCACTCGAAGTCGCCATATTCGACGACGGTGACCTTGGCGGTGTCGGGGCCGATCACATGGTCGGCAGCGGTGACGGCGACTTCCAGCATTGGCGTTCTCCGGTGCGTGCGCGGCAGGGCAGGCGCGGATCTCTGGTGCGGGAGTTTTAGTTTAGTCGCCGGCGGCAAGCGCGGGTGGTCGTGAGGACCTTTACGGCACGATCGACAGGAACAGGTACGCCGCCAGGATCACCAGGTGCACCACGCCTTGCAGGATGGTGGTCCGTCCCATGCCCAGCGTCAGTGACGACACCACCAGCGTCAGCACCAGCAGCACCATGTCCTTGGCACCCAGCCCCAACTCCAGCGGCTGGCCGATCCAGATAAACACCGCGGCCACGGTCGGGATGGTCAGGCCGATGCTGGCCAGCGCCGAGCCCAGCGCCAGGTTCAGGCTGGTCTGGATGCGGTCGGCGCGCGCCGCGCGCAGCGCCGCCAGGCCCTCGGGCAGCAGCACCATGGCGGCGATCACGATCCCTACCACCGCGGCCGGCGCGCCGGCCTTCAGCACCGCGGCCTCGATCGAGGGCGACAGCAGCTTGGCCAGCGCCACCACCAGCACCAGGCAGACGACCAGCAGCACGCCGCTGGTCAGCGCAATGCGCGCGGGCGGCGGCGGCGCGTGGACGTTTTCGTCCGAGCTGCCTTCGGCCAGGAAGTAGTCGCGGTGGCGGATAGTCTGCACGAACACGAACGAGCCATAGAGCACCAGCGACATGACCCCGGAGAAGGCCAGCTGCGCCGGCGTCAGCACCGGGCCCGGCGACGAGCTGGTGTAGTTCGGCAGCACCATGGTCAGCACCAGCAGCGCCGCCAGTACCGCCATCGCGGCGTTGGCGCCGGGCGCCTGGAAGGCCTGCTCGCGGTGGTGCAGGCCGCCGACGAACAGGCACAGCCCGACGATGCCGTTGCAGATCAGCATGACCGCGGCAAACACGGTATCGCGCGCCAGGCCGGCTTTTTCCGGGCCGGCAGAGAGCATCACCGAGACGATCAGCGCCACTTCGATCACCGTGACGGCGATCGCCAGCACCAGCGTGCCGAAGGGTTCGCCCACCTTGTGCGCCACCACTTCGGCGTGGTGAACGGCTGCGAACACGGCGCCGGCCAGTGCGGCCGCCATCAGCGCGATCAGCCAGCCCTGGCCGGGCAGCAGCCACGCCAGGCCAAGCGTGGCCGCGGCGGCCAGCGGAGCCAGGATGGTCCAGGCCGGCAGCTTGTTGGAAGTCAGTGCCATCCCTGTGTGTCCTTTCTTGTCGTTGTACCGAGCCGGGCGGCGCGGGCGTGCCATGCGGCACGCATGATAGCGAAGAGGTGTGTCGCGAAAGCCACGTGCGTGGGTGCGGCAACAGTCGTATGGCAGGTGAAAAGCCAATCGGTTCCCTTCAATTGCTGAAATTTGCAAGCAATTGCGTGGATTTTAAAGTGGATTGAAGCCCCGGGGCTGCGGCTCAGCGAGGGGGTGGTCCGTCTTCGTCAGGCGGACGCGACGCCAGGCGTGTGGGCGGGCGCTCGCGCAGGGCGGGATGATTGCGCAGGATCCACCGCGCGGCAAACAGCAAGGCGATCAGGCACCCGAAAAAATACGCGCACAAGGCGACGACGTTTTGCATGGTTGGTTGACCCGTGTTGTCGGCTCTTATGGCCGGTGTGGAGCGCAGTATGCGTAGCATTCGCTACGTCCGACACCCTCATGAGGTGGGGCAGGCGCCGCTTTTCCATTCGGGGCGCCAACAGGGACAGGACGGCCGCTCAGGCCGCGTCCGGAATTGGCGCGCCCGGGATTTTGGGCGCCGGCTCGGCATGCATGGCGGCTGCCGGCAACAGGGTCAGGAAGGTTCGCGCCACCTCGGGATCGCGGCAGGCAAGCCAGTCGTCCCACTGCGCGCGCGGCACGATGATCACCGAGCGCTTCTCGTCGCCCGGCTTGTGGAAGCGCTGCATCACCGGGTGCTGCGCGGAGTTGATGGTCAGCATGGTGAACGACAGTGCCTCGTCGGGCCAGCTGCGCCACAGGCCCGCAATGCCGAAGGCCGGCTCGCCCGGCAGCGTAATGCGCCAGCGCACCGGCTTGCCGGGCGGGCCGCCGGGCACCGCATCCTCGGGATAGGCGAATTCATAGAACGCGGTGGCCGGCACCAGACACAGCTGGCCCTGGCGCCAGTAACGCGCGAAGGCGGGGCGTTCGCCCACGGTCTCGCTGCGGGCATTGGTGCTGTCGTAGCGGCGCGCGCCGGGGGGGATGCGCTTGCGCGGCACCATGCCGAACGAAGCCAGCTCGGCGCTGCGGGTGCCGTCGTCGGCGGCGCGCACGATCGGGGCCAGGTAGTCAGGGTAGGTTTCGGCCTTGAACAGCCCCGGCGGCGGTTCCACCCCGAAGATATCGCGCAGGACCTGGCGCTGGACCGGTGCGTAGTTGGTGCACATGCGCTGCCTCCTTGCCGTGATGCGGCTATCGTCGGCGCCGGACGGCATGGCGTCAAGCGAACCGCACGCGCGTACGGTGCGGCGGGCGGCGCACCACGGGCATGGCAAAAACTGTCAGCCGCGCTGGCGGATTCGGTTATTGCCCCGCCTCGTGGGGCCGCCGCACACTCATGCGGCTGCCGCTGCGCGCGGCACCGACGACAACAGGCAGCCTGCCGGCGCCCCGGTCCGGCATCAAGCCCGATCTACAGGAGACACCATGCGCGACTACGCCCAAGCCTTCGACGGCTTTTCCTATGACGATGCCGTGGCACGGCAACTGCACGGCAGCCTCGAGGCGCTCAATGCCTGCGTCGAATGCTGCGACCGGCATGCGCTGCCGGGCCGCATCGCGCTGTTCTGGGAAGGGCGCGACGGCAGCTCGCGCAGCTGGACCTTTGCCGAGCTGCAGGCCCTGTCCGCGCAGTTCGCCGGCTTCCTGCAGGCGCAGGGCGTGCAGCCCGGCGACCGCGTGGCGGGGCTGCTGCCGCGCAACGCCGAGCTGCTGGTGACGATCCTCGGCACCTGGCGCGCCGGCGCGGTGTACCAGCCGCTGTTCACGGCCTTCGGCCCCAAGGCGATCGAGCACCGGCTCAATGCCTCGGGCGCCAGGGTAGTGGTCACCGATGCCGTCAACCGAGCCAAGCTCGACGATGTGGCCGACTGTCCCGCCATCGTCACCGTGGCGGGAGACAAGGGCCGCGGGCTGGTGCGCGGCGACTTCAGCTTCTGGGCGGAGCTGGAGCGCCAGCCGGCCACGTTCGCCCCCGTAATGCGCCGTGGCGACGATCCCTTCCTGATGATGTTCACCTCCGGTACCACCGGCCCGGCCAAGCCGCTGCTGGTGCCGCTCAAGGCCATCGCCGCGTTTGCCGGCTATATGCGCGATGCGGTCGACCTGCGCCCGGAAGATGCCTTCTGGAACCTGGCCGACCCGGGCTGGGCCTACGGCCTGTACTACGCGGTCACCGGCCCGCTGGCGCTGGGCCATCCCACCACTTTCTACGACGGGCCGTTCACGGTGGAGAGCACCTGCCGGGTGATCCGCAAGTACGGCATCACCAACCTGGCCGGCTCGCCTACCGCTTACCGGCTGCTGATCGCCGCCGGCGCGGCCGTGTCCGGGCCGCTGCGCGGACGCCTGCGCGCGGTCAGCAGCGCGGGCGAGCCGCTCAACCCGGAAGTGATCCGCTGGTTCGCCGGCGAGCTGGGTGTGACCATCCATGACCACTATGGCCAGACCGAGCTGGGCATGGTGCTGTGCAACCACCACGCGCTGGCGCACCCCGTGCGCATGGGCGCCGCCGGCTTTGCCAGCCCGGGCCACCGCGTGGTGGTGGTGGACGACGAGCAGCGCGAGCTGCCGCCCGGCCAGCCGGGCACGCTGGCGCTGGACCTGGAGCGCTCCCCGATGTGCTGGTTCGGCGGCTATCACGGCACGCCGACCAGTTCGTTTGCCGGCCACTATTACCTGACCGGCGATTCGGCCGAGCTGAATGACGACGGCAGCATCAGCTTTATCGGCCGCGCCGACGATGTCATCACCACCTCCGGCTACCGCGTCGGCCCGTTCGACGTGGAAAGCGCGCTGATCGAACACCCCGCCGTGGTCGAGGCCGCGGTGATCGGCAAGCCCGACCCGGAGCGCACCGAACTGATCAAGGCCTTCGTTGTGCTGGACCCGCAGCACCGCGCCGCGCCCGAACTGGCCGAGGCGCTGCGCCAGTACGTACGCAAGCGCCTGGCGGCCCACGCCTACCCGCGCGAGATCGAGTTCGTGGCCGAACTGCCCAAGACCCCCAGCGGCAAGGTCCAGCGCTTCATCCTGCGCAACCAGGAAGTGGCCCGCCTGCGCGAGGCGGCCGCGGCCTGAGCCGCGCCGGCCCGTTCCTGACCGCTTCGGACCGCTTCCTATAATGAGGGAGCGGTTGCCTGGGCCCCCGGCGTTGATGGAGGCCTCGGCGCCGTGCCAGGCGCGCCCGCAGGCAGGGGCGCGTGTCTTCCATCTCCAGACCATCGGGCGAGGCGATCAAAATGCAGAGTAGCGAAGCGGTGCTGACACAGGCGCGCGCAGCCTTGGCGCATGTGCCTTATCAGGGTCATGTCCTCCATCCCACGATCAACCTGCGCCTGTCCGACGGCGCGCTGATCCTGGAAGGCGAGGTCGCCGATATCGTCGACAAGACCCGCGCGGCGGCAACGCTGCGGCGCGTGGACGGCGTCACCAGCGTGATCGACCACCTGCGCGTGGCCGATGGCGGCATGCCGGTAGGCGACGGCGAACTGCGCGACGCGGTATGCGAGCGCCTGCTCAATGCCATCGATTTCCGTAATTGCAAGATCTGCGCGCGCGTCAAGGGCAAGCCCGAGGCGATGCGCGAGGCCGTGGGCGAGCGCAGCGGCTGGATCGAAGTAGAGGTGCACGACGGCGTGGTGACGCTGTGGGGCCAGGTCATCAGCCTGTCGCACATGCGCCTGGCCGGGGTGCTGGCATGGTGGTCGGGCGGTTGCCGCTGCGTGGTCAACGAACTGGTGGTGGCACCCGCCGAGGCCGACCGCGACGATGAGATCACCGAGGCGCTGATGCTGGTGCTGGAGACCGATCCCTTCGTCGACGCCGGCCAGGTCAGCGTGCATACCGAAAACCGCGTGGTCACGCTGGAAGGCTGCGTCAGCAGCGAGAACACGCGTCGCCAGGTCGAGCGCGACGCGTGGTACGTACAGGGCGTGGAAGACGTGGTCAACCACATCTCGTTGCGTGCCTGAGAGTAAACGCTGCTGCCGGCGCGGTCACCCGCGGGTGCCGCGCCGTGCCGCGGTGTCTTCCATGCGCCAGTAGCGGCGCCGCGCCCGTAGCGCAAAGCGGGCGCGATAGTCCGACATCGACATCCCTGTGGTGCGCTGGAACAGCCGCCGGAATGCGGCTGCGTCGCTGTAGCCGCAGGCCTCGGCGATCGCCTGCGTGCCGTGCAGCGTGACTTCGAGCAGCATGCGCGCGCGCTCCACGCGCAGGGTGTGCAGGTAGTCCAGCGGCGTCATGCCCGTGACCTGGCGGAAATGCCGCAGCAGCGTGCGTTCGCTGACTGCGGCGGCTTGCGCTGCCTCGGCCAGCCGGTAGGGTTCGCCCACATGGTCCTGCAGCCACTGGATCGCGCGGTAGACCGGGCTGTCGGCGGTGCGGCTGAGCCAGCGCTGCGATACCAGCGCCGGCACGCTGCGCTGGCGCTCGGACTGGAACAGCATCAGCTGCGATGCCGCCTGGGCCAGGTCGGGATCGTGCAGATGGCCCAGCACGCGCAGCATGAACTCCACCTGCAGCGCCGGCGCCACGCTCGAGAACACGCGTTGGTGCACGCTCATGGCCTGGTCGCCGCCCAGGTCGCACTGCGGATACTCGCGCGTCATCCAGCTCTGGTACATCCATGGCGCGCCGATCCGCGCCCCCTCCAGCAGTCCCAGCTGCAGCGGGAAAACTACCCCCGACGAACACGCCGCGATCCAGCCGCCGGCCTGCGCATGCCGCTCCACCAGGCGCAGCGCGGCGCTGTCGCGCCGCACGATCTCGCCGAGCTGGGGCGCGTTGCTGGCGAGCAGGGCCGGAATCACCAGCAGCGTGTGGCCGTCGGCGGCGCGTGAGCGCCGGGTCGAGGGCAGCAGCCCGGGCAGGTCGGTGGTGAGCGCGCGCCCGTTGCCGCCGCACAGCTGCCAGCTCAGCGTAGGCGTGGCATCGGGCCGCTGCAGGCTGGCCACGCCGGCCACGGTGCGCAGTACGTCCAGCGTGGTGAAGAGCGTGCCCGGCATGGCTTCGGGCAGCCATAGCAGGCGGACATGCAGCGGCGTGCTGCCGGAAGGCAATGGATTCTTGGTTCGCATGCGGGGGCGTCGGGCAGCGTGGTGGAAGTGGGGCGCGGTACGGGGATTGGAGCGTGGCACAGCGTGCGCGGCGCCATGGGCGTTGGCGGGATCGGCATCCCGATTGGCGATATTGATCCTCCCCTAAGTTTCTGGCAAGGGCTAGCATCCTCCAGGTTGTGCGATGGCACAGGCGCTGCGCCACCGCATGGCCCCAATAAAACCAGACCGAGGAGATTCCATGCCGTTTTCCGTACACCACGTTGTCGTTGCCGCTGCCCTGATGCTTGCCGGTGCCGGCACCCTTGCCGCCGCGGCCCAGCCCGATGCCGCGCTGCTGGCCGCCGCGCGCGCGGCGCAGCCCGCGTTGGTGCAGTCGCTCAAGGAGATGGTGTCGATCGAATCCGGCAGCGCAAATGCGCAGGGCCTGGCAAAGATGGCCAGCTATACCGAGAAGCGGCTGCAGGCGCTGGGCGCCAAGGTGGAGCGCATGCCGGTGACTAAGGGCCCGGGCACCATGGTCAAGGCCACCTTTGTTGGCAACGGCAAGCGCCGCATCATGCTGATCGCCCACATGGACACGGTGTACCCGGACAACACGCTGGCCACGCAGCCGATCCGCGAAGAAGGCAACCGGCTCTACGGACCCGGCATCGCCGACGACAAGGGCGGCATCGCCGTCATCCTGCATTCGCTCGAGATCCTGAAGAACAAGGGCTGGCGCGATTACGCGCAGATCACGGTGCTGTTCAACCCGGACGAGGAAGTCGGCTCGGTCGGCTCCGGCGAGGCCATTGCCGCGCTGGCCGCGCAGCACGACGTGGTGCTGTCTTGCGAGCCCACCGCGGCCAAGGACGTGGTCAAGGCCGAAGCGCTGCTGCTGGGTGCGTCCGGCACCGCCACCGCCACCATGCAGGTCAAGGGCCGCGCCTCGCATGCCGGCGCCGCGCCGGAACGCGGTCGCAATGCGCTGATGGAACTCGCCTACCAGCTGCAGCAGACCCGCGACACCGCCAGCCTGGTGCCGGGCTCGCAACTGAACTGGACCCAGGCGCAGGCCGGCGTGGTGCGCAACCAGATCCCGGAAAGCGCCGTGGCCTATGGCGACGTGCGCACCACCGCCAGCGGTGCGGCGGAGAAGCTCAAGGTTGCGCTGCAGGACAAGGTCAAGACCAGCCAGCTGGTGCCGGAGACGCTGACCACGGTGACGATGGAAGAGGGCCGCCCGCCGTTCGTGGCCGATGCGCGCGGCCGGGCACTGGCCAAGCGCGCGCAGGAAATCTACGCCGAGCTGGACGGCCGCCACCTGGCGCTGGCCGAAGGCACCGGGGGCGCCACTGACGCCAGCTACGCCGCGCGCTCCGGCAAGCCCGCGGTGGTGGAGAGCTTCGGGCTGGCCGGCTTTGGCTACCACGCGCGCGACGAGTACATCGAGCTCGACTCGATCGTGCCGCGCCTGTACCTGATGACGCGCATCCTGGAAGACATCGGACGCGACTGACGGCGGGCTGGCCAGCGCCCGATACCGCACTTGCGGCGGGCGCACCGGCGCCCGCCTCGGGCTGTCCCCGACTGACCCGACTCCCTCTGCCCTGCTACAGTGTCAAAGCCGCCCGCCGTGGCGGCCATGACAAGACACACAGGGGAGACCACAGATGAACCGCAAAGGCCTGGACGATGCCGCCAGGGCGCTGGAAGACCTGGCCGCCGGCAACATGCCCGCAGCCGCGCAGGTGACGGCGGGCGCCGCCGCGCTGGAAAAGATCCACGCCGACTTTCCGGCCTGGCGCGACGTCGGCGACGCGCTGTTCGGCCTGAAGGCGCTTGCCAGCGGCTGCGGCATGGAACTGGACGCCAAAGGGCGCCAGCGCGCCGCGCGGCTGGCCGATATCGTGCGCAGCCTGACCGACCAGATCTGACGCTCGCCTACAGCATCGACTCGATCGGCAGGATCTGCAGGAACCAGATGCCGAGCCGGCGCAACCAGCTCGTGTTGGGTTCGGTGTCGTAACGGATCACTTCCTCGCCGCGCCGTTCCAGCCAGTACAGCTTGCCGGTTTCGTCCAGCTTGACCTGGTAGGCCGCTTGCGGGATCACGCTGGCGAAGGTCGATTCGATCCGTTGCGCCAGCACCGGGCTGTCGATGACGAAGCCCAGTTCGGTATTCAGGTTGGCCGAGCGCGGATCAAAGTTGAACGAACCCACGAACACGCGGCTGGCATCGACCGCAAAGGTCTTGGCGTGCAGGCTCGAGCCCGAGCTGCCGAAGGGGCCGGCGCGCTCTCCTTTCTTGTCCGGCACCGCCGCGCGGCGCAGCTCATACAAAGCCACGCCAGCTTCGAGCAGCGCCTTGCGGCGCTTTGCATAACCGGAATGCACGGCAGCCACGTCGGTGGCCTCGAGCGCGTTGGTCAGCACGCGCACCGTCACACCGCGCTCGGCGAGCTGCGTGAAATACGTGGTGCCGCCGGTGGCCGGGACGAAGTAGGGCGAGACCAGGTCCAGCTCGCGCTGCGGCTCGCCCAGGATCTCGCGCAACTGGTGCGCCACCAGCGTGTCGCGCGGCGCGTGGCCCAGCGCCTTGGCGGGATCGTCGCTGACGATGCGGGTGCTGGCCCACTCGAACGTCAGCGTGCCGTCGAGCATGCGCTGCACGTTGGGCAGCTCGCGCACCGCGGCGATGTAGGCGCCAGCGGCGGGGTCCTCTTCGACGGCGCGGGCCTTGCCTTGCAGTTCCGCCAGCCGCTCGACACTGACCGGCAGCACCAGCCGGTCCACAGGGTAGGCCGAGCCGCTGGACCAGTAGCGGTCGAAGTCATGCGCCACGTCGGCGGCCGCAGGCCCGATGGCGATCACGTCCAGGTCGGCGAACAGCACGCCGTCGGTGGCGCCGAAGTACTCGTCGCCCACGTTGCGCCCGCCAATGATGGTGGCCACGCCATCCGCGGTGAACGACTTGTTGTGCATGCGCCGGTTCAGGCGCCGGAAGTCGGTCAGGAAGTTGAGCAGCTTGGGGTGGCGCACCACGAACGGATTGAAGATGCGCACCTCGACCTGCGGATGCGCGTCCAGCGCCGCCAGCAGCTCGTCCATGCCGGCGATACCGTTGTCGTCCAGCAGCAGGCGCACGCGCACGCCGCGGTCGGCCGCTTCATGCAGCGCTTCGAGCAGCAGCGTTCCGGTCAGGTCGTTGCGCCAGATGTAGTACTGCACGTCAAGCGTGCGCTGCGCGGTGCGCGCCAGTTGCACGCGCGCGGCGAACGCAGCGTAGGCGTTGTTCAGCGGATGGATGCCGCTGAGCCCGGGATGCCGCTCCAGTTCAGGCGCGATCGCCTTGCCCAGCGGTGTGGCACGGGCTTCAGCGGGAGTAATGGCGGTGGATTCGGTGCGATGGTCCAGCGGCGGCAGCGCGCAGCCGCCCAGCAGGGTGGCGCAGCACAGCAGCAGCGAATTGGCGCGCAGGCGGCCATGGGGCACAAACGCGGCGTCTGTCGGCGATGGCATGGCTGTCGGCGGGTCTGGTTTGCTCCCCGCTCCCGCGTGCGGGAGCGGGGGAACACCCGCAACACCATCAAGAAGCCGCCACCACTCCGCAAGCAATGCGCCCGCCAGCATTACCCGTCGGTTGCGTCTTGTAATCGTCCGGGTCCTTGTGCACCACCACCGCGCGGCCGATCACGCTGTTGGCGCCGGTGCCCACGGACAGGTCCGGCAGCAGCATGCTGACGCGCACGTTGCCGCTGGCGTCGGCGGTCAGGTTGTTCATGTCGCCGGCATGATGGTCTGGCATGGTCATCTGGCCATGCGGCTTGCCGGTCGGGTTGAAATGCCCGCCTGCGCTCATCGCGTCAGGCGCGGAGCAGTCGCCCTTTTCATGGACGTGGAAGCCGTGGACCGAGTTGGGCGGAAGGCCCGTGATCGCCGCGGTCATCATCACGCCGCCGGGCTGCTGCTGGAAGGTCACCGTGCCGGCAGTGTTGCTGCCGCTCTTGGGCTGGAGCGTCGCGGTCGCCCGGGTCGGGCCGCCGGTGCTCGACGCGCTGGCTGCCGTAGTTGCCGTGGTTGCGCCAGCCGCGCTGGATGAGGCCGAGGAGCTCTTGCTGGAACCGGCGCAGCCAGCCAGTGCCACGGTCGCGGCGATACAGGCAGCCAGGGGGGAAAGCAATTGTTTCATCGGAATCCTCTTCTGGTTGGTGATTTCAGATGAAACAGTATAGGCCGGCAACGCCATGACGGCTTTCCGGTTTTGTCCTACCTGGCGTTACCGGTCACCCTGGCTAACCGAGTACGACCACGGCTGCGCCGGTCAGGCCGCCACCGCCAGCCGCTGCTGTGCCGCACCAAAATGCGGGTGGCGCGAGAACAGGTCGGCCGCCCAATTGACGAACACCCGCACCTTGGCCGACAGGTGCCGGTTCTGCGGGTACATCGCCGAGATCGGCAGGTCATCGGTCTGCCAGTCGGCCAGGATCTCCACCAGCCGGCCGCTGTTCACGTACGGCTCGGCCATCGCGCGCGAGATGCGGGCGATGCCGTGGCCTTCCAGCGTGCAGCCCACGTAGACCTCGGGATCGTTGGTCGAGATCGTCGACGGCAGCAGCACCTCGCTGCGCTCCATGCCGCGCGCCATCGGCCACGGCATTTCGCGCCCGTTGCGGTTGGACAGGTAGTTCACCGCCTTGTGCAGCGCCAGCTCGGCCAGGTCGCGTGGCGTGCCGAAGCGGTTCAGGTAGATAGGCGAGGCGTAGAAGGCCAGCTGCACGTGGCCGATGCGGCGAGCCACCATCGATTCATCCAGCGGTACCCCCACGCGCAAGACCACGTCAACGCCCTCCTGCAGCAGGTCGATGGGCTTGCCGTTGATGGTCAGGTTCAGCTTCAGGTCGGGGTAGGCCTGGAAGAAGTCTTGCAAGGCGGGCACGATCACCAGATTCGCCAGCGGCGCGGTGGTGTCGACCGAGAGCGTGCCGCGCGGCGAGTTGTTATGCCGCGTCAGCGACTGCTCGGCTTCCTCGACATCGGCCAGGATGCGCACGCACCGTTCGTAGTAGGCCGCGCCGTCGTTGGTCACGCTGATGCGGCGCGTGGTCCGGTGCAGCAGCTTGACCCCCAGGTGGGTTTCCAGGTTCTGGATCAGGCGGGTCAGCGTGGCCTTGGGCAGGTCCAGCGATTCGGCGGCACGGGCAAAGCTGCCGACGTCCACGACCCGGGTGAATGCCTGCATTGATACGAGACGGTCCATGATGAGGTTCCGACGATAGATCCGAACGGCGATGCCGCCCGCGCTCGTGGCGCGCGCGGCCGTTGCTGATTGTTGTTATGGGGAATCTGCCGGGTGGCTGGCACCGGACGGCGCGCTGGCTGGGCGCGTCCTCTCCGGCATGGGTTTGTCAGGCGTCCGGTGCCGCGGGAAGTCCCGCCTCCGACCGGGCGCGCACCGGTCTTGGCGGACCGCCGCGCGTGCCGAGAGCCGGAGTGAATCACAATTCCCAAGACCTTGTCATGCGTGGGGATTTAGGCTGTCGCAGGCGATCGCGGTGGTCATGACTGCACGGTTGCCGATTATTCCAATCGCGGAACAGTGCATTGGCGATCTCTTGCTTTATCCCATCCTCGTCAATCACCATAATCCGTTGCATCGCAACACTCAAGCGCATCGTTTCCCCCGTGCGCCGGACGCCATGCCACAGAAGCCAGGCCATCGCCCCAACGCCGCCGCCAATGCAGCCGGCCAGGCGCAGCCACGCGTGGTTGAGCACACGGTGACCAGCGACGGGCGCGAGATTTCGGTGTGCGTGTGCTACCCGGCGGGCTATCCCGCGCCGGGCGCCGAAGCCGCGGCCATGCTGCCCTGGCTGGTGTACCTGCATGCCGGCGGCTTTGTCGATGGCGGCCTGGAGTGGGCACGCAAGCTGGTACAGGACCTGGCCGGTGCGGTACCGGCGGTGGTGGTAACGCCGGCGTACTCGCTGGCGCCGGATCATCCGTTCCCGGCGGCGCCCGAGGACGCGCACAGCACCGTGCAATGGGTGCTGCGCAATGCCCGGCGCCTGAAGGTGGACAAGACCCGCTTTGCGCTGGTGGGCGAAGAGGCGGGCGGCAACCTGGCGATCGCGCTGGCGCAGATGCTGCGCGACCGCGGCACTGCGCAGCCGCGCGGGCAGTGGCTGATCCGCCCGGTGACCGACCCGTGCCTGCAGCACGCCTCGTGCGCGGGTTTCGGGGGCGGGCAGGTGCCGATGGAAACGCTGCGGCGCCTGGCCTGCAACTATCGCGATTACCTGCCCACGCCGGCGGACGCCGTGCATCCATATGCCGCGCCAGCGCTGGCTTCACGGCTCGCGGGGCTGCCGCCCACGCTGGTCCAGGTAGCGGAACAAGACGCGCTGCGTGCCGAAGGCGAAGCCTTCGCCGAGCGCCTGGGCAAGGCCGGTGTGCCGGCCCAAGCCATGATCATGCCCGGCGCCTGCGGCGACGGCGTGGAAGAGGCCCATGACAGTTGTCAGGCATGGGTCGACGAAGGTGCGCGGTTCCTGCGGCGATGTCTGGCCGCGGCCGACGATACCTCATCCCCGACTGAACGCCGGCCTGCCTGAACGCAGCCGGACTGGAGCCGAGCCCCCCGGCTGAGCCGCTCCAGACAACCGCCAGCCGGCTCTGCCTCGGCCAGAGCCAGGACCGCCCGCAGCGCAGTAGTGCGGAAGCGGCCCTAAGTCCGACCATCAGATTGGCCATGATTCCGGTCCCTTTCGTGGACCGGGAGGCGGCGTTCGGCCATTTGCTTTTCCGGTTGAAGAAAACCCGAACCAGGAGTTTGAGAAATGCAGCAGCAGAAAAAACGTACCCTGATCGCCCTCGCCATCGTCGTGGTGCTGGGCGCCGGCGTGGCCGCCGCGGCCTTGCGCGGTGCGTGGCATGGCGGCGAAGCCCATGCCAACACCCCGCCGCCCGCACCGTCCATCGAAGTCGCCGCCGTGGTCGGCCAGACCATCACCGAGTGGGACGAGTTCTCCGGCCGCCTGGAGGCGGTGGAGCGTGTTGAAATCCGTCCGCGGGTAGGCGGCACCATCGACGCCGTGCACTTCCGCGAGGGCGCGCTGGTGAAGAAGGGCGATCCGCTCTTCACCATCGACCCGCGTCCTTATGCCGCAGAGGTGGCCCGCGCCGAAGCCGCGCTGGCCGCCGCGCAGGTGCGCGCCGCCCACGCCCAGAGCGAACAGGCGCGCGCCCAGCGGCTGCTGGATGACAATGCGATCTCGCGCCGCGAATTCGACGAGCGCATCAACGCTGCCCGCGAAACCGGCGCCAACGTGCGCGGCGCGCAGGCGGCACTGGAATCGGCGCGCCTGAACCTGGCCTACACCCGCATCACCGCGCCGGTGGCGGGGCGCGTGTCGCGTGCGGAGATTACCGTCGGCAACCTGGTGGCGCCGGGTGCGGCCTCGCCGGCGCTGACCACGGTGGTGTCGGTGTCGCCGGTCTATGCCAGCTTCGAGATCGACGAGCAGAGCTACCTGCGCTACACCGCGCCGGGCGCCGGCGGCGGCCAGGCCAACCTGCCGGTCTACCTCGGACTCGCCAACGAGGACGGACATCCGCACGAAGGCAAGATCCAGTCGGTCGACAACCGCCTCGACCCGCGCAGCGGCACCATCCGCGTGCGCGCGGTGTTCCAGAACGAAGACGGACGCCTGCTGCCGGGCCTGTACGCCAAGGTCAAGCTGGGCGGCGGCGCGCCGCACCCGGCGGTGCTGGTCAATGACCGCGCCGTCGGCACCGACCAGGGCAAGAAGTTCGTACTGGTGCTGGACAAGACCAACAAGCTGGTCTACCGCGAAGTCGAGCTCGGACCCAACTACGAAGGCCTGCGCGTGATCCGCAAGGGCGTGAAGGCGGGAGAGACCATTGTCGTCAACGGCCTGCAGCGCGTGCGGCCGGGCGATACGGTGCAGCCGAAGACCGTGGCGATGGCTTATCGCAGCGAACTGGAACCGCGCGGCATTGCGCCGGACCGCAAGCAGGCCGCGAGCGAGAAGGGCGAGGGTGAGGCAAAGCCGGTGAGTTGAGCGCAGCAGAGCTTGCGGCGGTTTGCTCCCCTCTCCCGCTTGCGGGAGAAGGGCAGGGGGTGAGGGCAGGAGCGTCAACGGCTGAGGCCTGTGGGTTAAAACCGTTGGCTTTGTTTGTTGTGGTTCCTTGCTAGACCACCCCTCACCCGGGCCCTCTCCCCCTGAGGGGAGAGGGAGAACACCTTGCTTAGGCTAGTTCGGACGGCTTTGGTGCACCCCTAGTTTTTATCGTTCCCCAAGCAGTAGATGGTGCCCGCCCTTGGCAGGCCGCCAGGGGATCGCTTTAGCAGAGACCAAGATGAATCTCTCAAAATTCTTTATCGACCGCCCCATCTTCGCGGGGGTGCTGTCGGTGCTGATCTTCCTGATTGGCGCCATATCGATGTTCAAGTTGCCGATCTCGGAGTACCCGGAAGTGGTGCCGCCTTCGGTGGTGGTGCGCGCGCAGTATCCGGGCGCCAACCCCAAGGTGATTGCCGAGACGGTGGCTTCGCCGCTGGAAGAGCAGATCAACGGCGTCGAGGACATGCTCTACATGTCGTCGCAGTCCAACAGCGACGGCCTGCTCACGCTGACCGTGACCTTCAAGCTGGGCACCGACCCGGACAAGGCCCAGCAGCTGGTGCAGAACCGCGTGTCGCAGGCCGAGCCGCGCCTGCCGGAAGACGTGCGGCGCCTGGGCATCACCACGGTCAAGAGCTCGCCGGACCTGACCATGGTGGTCCACCTGGTCTCGCCCAACGACCGCTATGACATGACGTACCTGCGCAACTACGCGGTGATCAACGTCAAGGACCGGCTGGCGCGGATCCAGGGCGTGGGCCAGGTGCAGCTGTTCGGCTCGGGCGACTACGCCATGCGTGTGTGGCTCAACCCCGAGAAGATGGCCGAGCGCCAACTCGCCACCAGCGACGTGGTCAAGGCTATCCGCGAGCAGAACGTGCAGGTGGCGGCAGGCGTGATCGGGCAGTCGCCGTCGCTGCCGGGCGCTGACCTGCAACTGTCGGTCAACGCGCAGGGCCGCCTGAGCACGGTGGAGGAGTTCGGCGATATCGTCGTGCGCACTTCCGCCGACGGCGTGGTCACGTACCTGAAGGACGTCGCCCGCATCGAACTGGGCGCGTCCGAGTATGCGCTGCGCTCGCTGCTGGACAACAAGCCGGCAGTGGCCATCCCCATCTTCCAGGCGCCGGGCTCCAACGCCATCCAGATCTCGGATGACGTGCGCAAGACCATGGAAGAGCTCAAGCAGAACTTCCCGGACGGCATCGACTACAGCATCGTCTATGACCCCACGCAGTTCGTGCGCCACTCGATCGAGGCGGTGACGCATACGCTGTTCGAGGCCATCGCGCTGGTGGTGCTGGTGGTGATCCTGTTCCTGCAGACCTGGCGCGCGTCGGTCATCCCGCTGCTGGCGGTGCCGGTGTCGATCGTCGGTACCTTCGGGCTGATGCATGCGTTCGGCTTCTCGATCAACGCGCTGTCGCTGTTCGGGCTGGTGCTGGCGATCGGTATCGTGGTCGATGATGCGATCGTGGTGGTGGAAAACGTCGAGCGCAATATCGAGGAAGGGCTGACGCCGAAGGAGGCCACCTACAAGGCCATGCGCGAAGTCAGCGGCCCCATCATCGCCATCGCGCTGACGCTGATCGCCGTGTTCGTGCCGCTGGCTTTCATGACCGGCCTGACCGGGCAGTTCTACAAGCAGTTCGCGCTGACGATCTCGATCTCGACCATCATCTCGGCCTTCAACTCGCTGACGCTGTCGCCGGCGCTGTCGGCACTGCTGCTGAAGAGCCATGACGCGCCGAAGGACTGGTTGTCGCGCGGCATGGACCGCGTGTTCGGTGGCTTCTTCAAGCGCTTCAACCATTTCTTCGGCCGCAGCGCCGAGCAATATGGCAAGGGCGTGAAGGGGGTGATCCGTCGCAAGGGCTCGGTGTTTGGCGTCTACGCGGTGATGCTGGCGCTGACCTGGGGCGTGTTCCAGCTGGTGCCCAAGGGCTTCGTGCCGGCGCAGGACAAGCAGTACCTGGTGAGCTTTGCCAAGCTGCCTGACGGCGCCACGCTGGACCGTACCGAGGACGTGATCCGCAAGATGAGCGAGATCGCGCTCAAGCACCCGGGCGTGGAATCGGCGGTGGCCTTCCCGGGCCTGTCGATCAACGGCTTTACCAACAGCCCGAGCGCCGGCATCGTGTTCGCCACGCTCAAGCCCTTTGACGAGCGCAAGAGCGCCGACCTGTCGGGCGCGGCCATCGCGCAGCAGCTCAACCAGAAGTACGCGGCGATCCAGGATGCGTTTATCGCGGTGTTCCCGCCACCGCCCGTGCAGGGCCTGGGCACCATCGGCGGCTTCAAGCTGATGATCGAGGACCGTGCCGCGCTCGGCTATGACGCGCTGTTCGAGGCGACCAATGCGTTTGCCAACAAGGCCCGTGCCACGCCCGAGCTGACCGGTATCTTCAGCAACTACCAGGTCAACGTGCCGCAGCTCGACGTCAAGCTCGACCGCGTCAAGGCCAAGCAGCTCGGCGTGCCGGTGACGGAGGTGTTCGACACGCTGCAGACCTACCTGGGCTCGGCCTATGTCAACGACTTCAACAAGTTCGGACGTACGTATCAGGTCAAGGTGCAGGCAGACGCGCCGTTCCGCGCCCATGCCGAGGACATCCTGCAGCTGAAGACGCGCAACGCCGCCGGCGACATGGTGCCGCTGTCGTCGCTGGTGCAGGTGAAGCAGGGCTTCGGCCCGGACAGCGTGGTGCGCTACAACGGCTTTACCGCCGCCGACATGAACGGCGGGCCCGCGCCCGGCTTCTCGTCGGGCCAGGCGCAGGCCGCTGCCGAGCGCATTGCCGCCGAGACGCTGCCCAAGGGCATCAAGTTCGAATGGACCGAGCTGACCTACCAGGACATTCTGGCCGGCAATGCGGGCGTGTGGATCTTCCCGCTGTGCGTGCTGCTGGTGTTCCTGGTGCTGGCGGCCCAATACGAGAGCCTGACGCTGCCGCTGGCGGTGATCCTGATCGTGCCGTTGAGCCTGCTGGCCGCTATGACCGGGGTGTGGCTGACGCGTGGGGACAACAACATCTTCACGCAGATCGGTTTCATCGTGCTCGTCGGGTTGTCAGCGAAGAACGCGATCCTGATCGTGGAGTTCGCGCGCGAGCTTGAGCATCATGGCCGCACCGTGGTGCAGGCCGCGATCGAAGCCAGCCGCCTGCGCCTGCGCCCGATCCTGATGACGTCGTTCGCGTTCATCATGGGCGTGGTGCCGCTGGTGGTATCGACCGGCGCTGGCGCGGAGATGCGGCATGCGATGGGCGTGGCGGTGTTCGCGGGCATGCTCGGCGTGACCTTCTTCGGGCTGTTCCTGACGCCGGTGTTCTACGTGGCGCTGCGGTTGTTTGCCACGCGCGGCCAGCGCCGCGCGGCAACGCAAGAGCAAGGCACGCGCCTGACTGCATCGGCTGAATAATGGTGACTAACATGAATGCCCCTGCATTTTCGACAAGACAATGGCTGCCTAAGCTGGCGACACTGGCAGCAGCGCTAGTACTCGCGGGCTGCTCGCTGGCCCCGACCTACAAGGTGCCGGAAACCGCCACCGTGCCGGCCTTCAAGGAGGCCGAGGCCGCGCAGGCCGAAGGCGCGCAATGGAAGACCGCGACCCCGGCTGAAGGCCAGCATCGCGGCGAGTGGTGGAAGATATTCGGCGATCCCGAGCTGGACCGCCTGATCGCCGCCGCGGGTTCCTCCAACCAGGATCTGGCCATTGCCGCGGCCCGCCTGAAGCAGGCGCGGGCCTTCACGGGTGCCACTGAGGCGGACCTCTACCCGCAGCTGAGCGTGGGGCTGGACCCGACCCGCTCGCAGCCGTCGGCTGCGTCGCAGGGCCTGCCAGACGGTACGCGGGTGCCGCCGCAGACGGTGCTGAAGGCGCGCGCCTTCGCCAGCTACGAGCTCGACCTGTTCGGCCGCGTCGCCTCCAGTGTCAATGCCGCGCGTGCCGACGGCGAGGCCGCCGAGGACCTGTACCGCTCGGTGCAGCTGGCGCTGCAGGCGGACGTGGCGCAGGCGTACTTCGCACTGCGCACGCTCGACAGCGAGCGCGACTTGCTCAACGCGACCATCAAGCTGCGCGAAGACGCGTTGTCGCTGCTGAAGAAGCGCTACGACGCCGGCGAAACCACTGACCTGGACCCGGCGCGTGCCGAGGCCGAACTGGGCACCGCACGCGCGGACCTGGCCGGCATCGAGCGCCGCCGCGCCAACCAGGAGCATGCGCTGGCGGTGCTGACCGGCGTGCCGCCCGCGGCGTTCTCGCTGCCGGCGCGGCCGTTCGATGCCGCGCCTATCGCGATCCCGGCGGGGCTGCCGTCCGAACTGCTGGAGCGCCGGCCCGACATCGCCACGGCAGAGCGGCAGATGGCCGCGGCCAATGCCCGCATCGGCGTGGCCAAGGCGGCGTTCTTCCCGCGTATCACGCTGACCGGGCTGTTCGGCTTTGAGTCGGCGGATTTGTCGAACCTGTTCAAGTGGTCGTCGCGCACCTGGATGCTGGGGCCGCTGATCGGCTCCTCGATCGCGCAGACCGTGTTCGATGGCGGCCGCAACAGCGCCAACCTGGCCGGCGCCCGTGCCGCGCATGAGGAAAGCGTGGCGGGGTACCGGCAGACCGTGCTGGTGGCGTTCCGCGAAGTGGAAGACAGCCTGGCCGATGTGCGCTGGCTGAGCCAGCAGGCGGGCGCGCTGGACAGCGCACTCGGCGGTGCCCGGCGCGCGGCGCGCATCTCGCGCAGCCGCTATGACGCCGGCGCGGTGGACTACCTGACCGTGATCGACGCCGATCGCACCGTGCTGCAATCGCAGCGTGAGGCCAACCAGGTGGCCGGTTTGCGCGCTGCCGCAACGGTCTCGCTGGTGCGCCGGCTGGGCGGCGGCTGGGGTCCGTTGCCAGAGACGGTGGCGGCCAACCAGCCGGCGAGCGCCGCCGCGACGCCGAGCCAGTAACGCGGCACGCCGGCACCCCCTGGCGGCGGCGGGGCTGGCGCGATGCATCCGAATCACTACACTGGATGCATTGCGCCATGCGCCCGGGGCGCGCGTTTGTGCCCTGGGTTGCGCCCCGTCCCGCCGACATGCATCGACATAAGACACTGATTTGGGGACTGATTATCGCGGTGGTCATCGTGGCGGCGCTGTTCGTGCCGCTGCCCTGGGCGGACCGCACGCGCATCCATAATGAGGTCGTGATCGCCCGGCCTCCGGCCGTGGTGTTCAACTACGTCTCCACCCCGCAAAACTGGCCGAAATGGCACCCGTCTTCGCTGGGCGTGTCCGGCGCGACGGATCATTCGCTGGCGCCGGGCGAGCGCGTGACCGAGACCTTTGTGGTTGCCGGGCGCAGCGGCGTGGTGGTCTGGACTGTCACCGACAGCAAGCCGCCGCGCACCTGGTCGATCGAGGGCGAGATCGAGGGGCGCAAGGCCGGCACGGTGACTTACACGCTCACGCCCGCCATGACGCCGTCGCTGACGCCCTCGGCGGAAAGCACGCGTTTCGAGCGCGAATTCACCTACCGGTCGCCTACGCTGCTCTTCAGGCTGCTCAACCGCCTGGTGCTGCGCCCGCGCATCCAGGCGGAATCCACCGAAGCCGTCAGGCGGCTCAAGGCGCGGCTGGAGGCGCCGCAGTCGCCATAATGCCGTGGGGCGCCCGCTGCCCCTGGGGCGCTGCGCCTTGCACGGGGCACCGATCCGGCCTAAGTTGGAACCACCGCCCCCCGGGCGTCTGCCGAGGCCATCATGTCGCTCCTACTGCAATCCAGCGCCTTTGCCGCGGGCGGCGAGATTCCCGCGCAGCACACCTGTGAAGGCGCCGATATCTCCCCGCCGCTTGCCTGGTCAGGCCTGCCCGCCGGCACCGCCAGTCTGGCGCTGATCGTCGACGATCCCGATGCGCCAGATCCTGCCGCGCCCAAGATGACCTGGGTCCACTGGTTGCTCTACAACCTGCCGGCCCATGCGGAGGCGCTGCCGGCCGACATCGCCAAGGCTGGCTTGCCCGCTGGCACGCGCGAAGGGCTGAACGACTGGCACCGCACCGGCTACGGCGGGCCATGTCCGCCGATCGGGCGGCACCGCTATTTCTTCAAGCTGTATGCGCTGGGTGTGGAACTGCCCGATCTCGGCACCCCCGACAAGGCGGCGCTGGAGCGCGCGATGAAGGGTCATGTGCTGGCCAGCGCGGAGCTGATCGGGACTTACCAGAAGCTGCAGCGCTAAGCCGCATTGCCGGAGGTATCGCCATGTCGTCCCGAACGCTTCACCTCGATGCCAGGAGGTTGTCGTGGCAGTGGGCGGCGGCAGGGGCGCTTGCCCTGATGCTGTGCGCCGGTCCGCTGCGCGCCCAGCCGCATGAATCCGGCCCGATCACGATCGGCGGCTCGGCGCAGGTGCAGGGCCCGGTGACGGTACATGGCACGCTGACGGTCGCAGGCCGGGTCTTTGCCAGCGGCCCGCTGACCGCGGCCTACTTCACCGGACCGGTCAGCGCGCGGGGGTTGCCGTATCGCGGCGGCTACCTCAAGGTCTTCAAGGGACCGCTGACGGTCCACGGCGACATGGTCGTCAACGGCGACCTGACCGTCGCGGGCCCGCTCACCGTCGATGGTCCCATCGCCGCCAGCGGTGGCATCGATGCGGACGGGCCGATGCGCGAGCGCGACTACTGACGCGGAAGCCGGCGCGTCGCCGCGCCGCTCCTCCTGCGGCCAACGCGGCCTTCCCCTGTTGCACAATACCGGCTTTGCAATTCTTGCAACCCGGATTGGGGGAACCGCATGGCAAAGCAGGGTGCACTGGGCCTGAAGGGCATTGCATTGTTCGAGGCCGCCAAGGGCCTGCTGGTGATCGTGGCCGGGCTGGGCCTGGCCGAGCTGCTGCACCGCGACGCCCAGGCGCTGGCCGAAGCCATCATCCAGCGCTTGCATGTCAATCCCGCCAGCCGCTATCCCACCATCTTCCTGTCGCTGCTTGCGCATCCCGACAATGCGCGCCTGTGGGCCATCGGCGGCTCGGCGGCGGTCTATGCGCTGATGCGCTTTGCCGAGGCCTACGGGCTGTGGCGCGGGCTGGCATGGGGCAACTGGCTGGGGGTGTGGTCGGGCGGCATCTATATCCCGCTGGAGCTGTACGAGGCCTTTGTCCATCCGAGCTGGCTGCATGGCGGGCTGGCGGTGGCCAACCTGCTGGTGGTGCTCTATCTGGCGAGGGGACTGATCGCGCGACGCGTGGCGGCGTGACGGTCCAACAGACTTGCTGATTGCGCAGGCCCGCCGCTCAGCGCCAGGTCGACCAGCAACGGATCGTGGTCGGAGGAGCGCCAGGCGTCGGGCGCATAGTAGCCCGGCACCGCAGGCGCGCCCGCCGGTGGCGCATAGGAGAAAGCCACGGGCTCGTCGGCATTGATATGCCATTCGTGAACGGCGACGACATGCCGCGCGGCCGCGGCATCGGCGAGAACGTGGTCGAGGTAGCCCGCCTGGCCGTTGTAGACGTAGCTGTAGGCCGCCAGGCCGGCAAATTTCGCAACCATGTCCGTATAGCCGCGGCGGGCCAGCAGTCGCACGGGGTCTTCCATCGCATAGCTGTTCAGGTCGCCGATCATCAGCACGCCGGCGCCGGGCAGGCCGGTCGGCGCGGTGCCAAGCCAGCCGGCCAGCGCCTCGGCCGCCTGCACGCGTGCGGGGTTCCAGCAGCCCTGGCCGTCGCCCTGGTCGACTTGCGCGCCGGTGGCTTCGGCACAGTTCTTGGACTTGAGGTGGTTGACCACGATGGTGACAGTCGCTCCGCCTGCTTTCGCGCGGAAACTGCCTGCCAGCGGCTGACGGCTGCGCGCGCCCAGCCATGTGGTGGCCGCGCGGCCGACCGGCTCGGCGGTGCGGGCGTTGTACAGCAGCCCGACCGCGATGACATCGCCGCCCAGCGCCGGCGTGCCGGGATCGATCACGCGCCAGTCCGGCCCCAGCCGCGCCGCAAGCTGCCGCACGGCGCTGTATTGCCCGTAGCCGTTGTTCTGCAGCTCCATCAGGCCGATCACGTCCGCATCCAGCCCGCGCAGCGCGGCAACCAGCTTGGCCTCCTGCCGCGCCAGCGCTTCGGCGTTTTGCGCGCCGCGGTTCTCGGGCGCACTGAAGCCGCCGCCCTGGCCGTCGCCGTTGAAATAGTTCTGCAGGTTGAACGCCGCCACGCGCAGCGTCGCCGCCGGATGGCGCGGCGGGGCGCCGCGGCGCGGGTTGGCGGCCTGGAACACCGGTGCGGGTGCGCCCGGCACCGGTTGCAGGCGCCACTGGCCGTGGCGCTTCTCCAGCACGCCCTGCACGCCGCTGACGCTGTCACCGGAGCGCACCGGATGGGTGGCGGCAAGCTGCGGGGGCGGATAGGGCACCACGCCTGGATACTGGCGCGCCGAGCCATCGTCGAGCAACAACCGGTTGCGCGCATTGGCGGCGGCGGCCTGCATGGCGGCCGTGCCGGGCAGTGCCACCTGCGTGGGCGCGGGCGGGCGGCCCAGGCTCAACGCCAGGGTGCCGTAGCGGGCCAGCTCGTAGGTATCGCTGACCGTCAGCGTCTGCGGCAGGCGCACCAGCATGCCCTCCCGCGCGGCAAGGTCTGCGTCGCCGGAAACGGGCAGGGTCAGGGTTGCAGGCGTCACCGCCAGTCCGCTGGCGCAGACCGCAGGCGTGCCGGACAACACCAACTGCGTTTGTCCGAATTTTTCCTCGATCTTTCCGGACACGCGCAGCAGCTCGCCGGCGCGAGCGGCCGTGCGCGGCGCGTAGACGAACAGGCCCTCGGAGACGCCGGGCCGGTGCAGGCGCCGGTCGTCCGCCTGCTGCAGGAAGAAGCCGCGCAAGCCGTCGGCACCGCTGAAATCCGCGGTGACAATGGCTTCCACCTCCACCATGCGGCCCGCGAGCGGCGATGCGGTGCCGCTGCCCTGGATCTCCGCGATTGGCGTCGACGGCGCGCCGCATGGCTGCAGCGCAGCATGCGCCCGCGGCGCAGGACAAAGCAGGCAGAAAACGGCAAGGACCGGAATCACGGCCCTGGCCGTGCGGCGTTCAGGCAGGTGCATGTGCATGGCGGTTTCGGCAGGTAATGACACAGCGAGGGATCCTAACCGCCCCATGTAACGGAATGCTTAAGGCAGGCATGTGACGCCGCGATCGTGCTAAGGTAGTAGCAACCCCCGCCGGCGCGCCGGCATCCACTTCGAACTGTCATATCCACCTATCAGCCATGATCAAGGAAATCGCCCAACTCACCATCAAGCCCGGCATGGACAAGCAATTCGAGCAGGGCGTGAGCCAGGCCACGCCGCTGTTCCTGCGCTCGCGCGGCTGCCACGGCGTGCAGCTGTTCCGCTCGGTCGAACAGCCGGAACACTACACGCTGGTGGTCGAATGGGAGACCGTGGAAGACCATATGGTCCATTTCCGCGAATCGCCCGAGTTCCAGCAGTGGCGCGCGCTGGTGGGCGAAACCTTTGCCGCACCGCCCAACGTGCATCACGTGTCCAAGGTCCTGTAAGCACGCGCCATGAACACGCGGCCGGAGCGCCCCCGCCACTTCACGATGCTGCGCGAGCTGCAGCTCGCCGATGTCTTTACGCTGGGCAATGCGGCCTGTGGCATGGGGTCGGTGTTCTTCGCCATGTTCTTCGTCGCCGACCCGCGGCCGGCGCATTTCTTCACGGCCGCGGCGCTGGCGCCGCTGGCGTTTATCTTCGACGTGCTGGATGGCCGCATCGCGCGCTGGCGCCATGCGCATTCCGCGCTGGGGCGCGAGCTGGATTCGCTGGCCGACGTGATCTCCTTCGGCGTCGGGCCCGCCACGCTGGCGTTTGCCGCCGGCATGCGCGGCGGCTGGGACCTGGCCGTGCTGATCTACTTTGTCTGCTGCGGCGTGAGCCGGCTGGCGCGCTTCAACGTCACCGCCGAGTCGCTCGCGGCCGGCAGCGACAGCGGCAAGGTGGCGTACTTCGAAGGCACGCCGATCCCGACCAGCGTCCTGCTGACCGCGGTGCTGGCATGGTGCGCGTGGATGGGCCGCCTCGGCGGCGATCTGCCGGGCGGCGCCTGGCAGCTTGGCCCCGCGGTGCTGCATCCGCTGGTGCTGCTGTTCGCGCTGTCGGGAACGCTGATGGTCAGTAAGACCCTGCGCATTCCCAAGTTCTGATCCGCCGAAGGCTTCGCTTCTGGCTTCAGGCAGGGCGGGAACCTTGGACAGGTGTCGCGTTTCCCGCCTCAGAACCTGCTGGCCGCGTGATGACTTGCCCGTTGCGGGCCCCGCTGTGCGCGCCGTGCTGCCAGGTAATGGCGCCGTTGACGATCACGGTGTCGATGCCTTCGGCTGGCCGGGTGGGGGTTTCGTAACTGGCGGCATCGCGCACGTTGGCCGCATCGAAAACGACGATGTCGGCATGATTGCCCACGGCGAGCGTGCCGCGCCGGTGCAGGCCGAAGTTGCGCGCCGTCAGCCCGGTCATTTTCCAGACCGCCGTCTCCAGCGGGAACAGGCCGACCTCGCGGCAGTAGTGCCCCAGTATGCGCGGGAAAGTGCCCCACAGGCGCGGATGCGGGCTGGCGCCGACGGGGATGCCATCGGAGCCGATCATGGTTTCGTCGAAGGCAAGAATGCGCTGGACGTCGTCCTCGTCCATCTGGAAGTAGATCGCGGTGCCCGGCTGCAGGCGGCGCGCGGCTTCGTCCTTGGGCACACCCCATTCCCTGGCGATGTCGTCGAGATCGCGGCCCGCGCATTCGGGGTGCGGTTCGCTGGTGGCGATCAGCACCCGGCCGTCGAGCATGCCGCGGTCGGTGCGGATCATGGTGGAGCCGGCCGTGTACGGGTAGCAGTCGAGCGACACGCACTGGTGCTTCATGGCCTCGCGGATAAAGGGCAGGGTTACCTGGCTCTTGCCAAAATTGGCCTGCCTCTGCACCTTGTGGTGCGACACCACCACCGGCACGTCGAGCTCGCGGCCGATGCGGAAGGTCTCGGCGAGCGAGGCCATGACGTGGTCGGACTCGTCGCGCATATGCGTGACGTAGAGCGCCTTGCGGGCACTGAGCGGCCGGCAGACTTCGATGATCTCCTCGGTCGTCGCCATGGCGGCGGGCGGGTAGAAGGTGCCGGTCGACAGGCCGATCGCGCCGGCTTGCATGGCCTCCTCGACCAGCGCCTGCATGGCGGCGATCTCTCCGGCATCGGCTGGCCGGTCCAGCGCCGCCATGGTGACCGCGCGCAAGGTCGAATGCCCGACCATGGCGGCTACATTGACCGAGCTCGGCATGGTACGCAGCGCGTCCAGGTAAGCGGCGAAGGTGGTGAAGCGGGCTTGCGCCGGTGTGTCGATCAGGCTCAGCGGCATCGGCAGATCCATGTCGGCACGCAGCGGCGCGGCGCTGATGCCGCAGTTGCCGGCGATCACGGTGGTGACGCCCTGCGAGACCTTGAACGGCATGGTGGGTTGCGACAGCACCGCCTGGTCGTCATGCGTGTGCGCGTCAATGAAGCCTGGGGCTACGATCAGGTCCGTTGCATCCAGCACGCGGTCGGCCGTGTGCCCGGCGAGGTCGCCGATTGCCGCGATGCAGCCGTCGCGCACGCCGATATCGGCGCTGAAGCGGGGGGCCTTGCTGCCGTCGATCACGGTGCCGCCGGCGATCAGCAGGTCATAGTGCGTGGCGAGTGCAGAGGTGGGGTCGGTCATGGAATTCCTTTCCTGGACTGGAGCGTAGCGGTCAGCGGAAATGGCAGGCCACCTGGTGGATGCCGGTCGCGGAGGGACGTTCGGTCAGCAAGGGGGCCTGCTCCTTGCAGCGGGCTTGCGCATGCGGGCAGCGCGTGTGGAAGCGGCAGCCCGCCGGCGGATTGGCCGGGCTGGGCGGATCGCCCTGCAGCAGCAGGCGCCGCGCGGGCCTGCGCGGGTCGGGCACCGGCACGGCGGACAGCAGTATCTCCGTATAGGGGTGGCGCGGCGCGGAGAACAAGGTGTCGCGGTCGGCCAGTTCGACGATCTGGCCAAGGTACATCACGGCGACCCGGTGGCTGATATGGCGCACCACGGCCAGGTCGTGCGCGACGAACAGGTAGGCGATGCCGAACTCGGCCTGCAGGTCCATCAGCAGGTTGACCACCTGCGCCTGGACGGAAACATCAAGCGCCGATACCGGCTCGTCGCAGACGATCAGCTTCGGGTTGAGTGCCAGCGCGCGCGCGATGCCCAGCCGCTGGCGCTGGCCGCCGGAGAACTCGTGCGGGAACTTGCGCACGGCTTCGGGCCGCAGGCCGACCTTGCTGAACAGCCATTGCACGCGCTCGTTGCGCTCGGCACGCGAGTGCAGGCCGAAGTTGCGCAGCGGCTCGCCCACGATCTCGCCCGCCGTCAGCCGCGGGCTGAGCGAGGCATAGGGGTCCTGGAAGATGATCTGCAGGTCGCGCCGGCGCTGCCGCATGGCGCTTGCCGGCAGGCCCAGCAGTTCCTCGCCGTCGAGCTGCACCGAGCCTGAAGTCGGCTCGATCAGGCGCAGCACCGACTTGGCAGTGGTGGTCTTGCCGCAGCCGGATTCGCCGACCAGCGAGAGCGTCTCGCCGCGCTCCACGGTGAAGGACACGCCGTCCACCGCCTGGATCGGCGGCCTGCCCGGTGCCAGCCAGCGCCGCGGTGCGAGGTAGTGCTTCTTCAGGCCGTCGACCTTGAGCAGGGGCGTTGGCGTGGCGGAGATCGTGCTCATGCGATGGCTTCCTGGGCTTGCGGGTTGCATTCGATGCGGCCTTCCTCGACGGCGAAGCAGGCTACCGCATGGTCGCCGCCGTGGCGCGTGAGCTGCGGCAGCTCGCGCGCGCAGCGCGCGTCGGCATGCGCGCAGCGTGCCGCGAAGGCACAGCCGCGGCGCGCTTCCTGTGGCGAGGGCACCAGGCCGGGGATTTCGGCCAGGCGCCGGCTGCTGGTGTTCATCGACGGCATCGATGCCATCAGCGCGCGGGTGTAGGGGTGCAGCGGGCGGTCGAACAGCTCAGTGACGCTGGCTTCCTCGACCTTGAGCCCGGCGTACATCACGATCACGCGGTCGCAACATTCGGCCACCACGCCCAGGTCGTGCGTAATCATCACCACGCCCATGCCCAGTTCCTGCTGCAGGCGGCGGATCAGGACCAGGATCTGCGCCTGGATGGTCACGTCGAGCGCCGTGGTGGGTTCGTCGGCGATCAGCACCTCGGGATTGCAGGCCAGCGCCAGCGCGATCATCACGCGCTGGCGCATGCCGCCAGAAAGCTGGTGCGGGTACTCGGTGACGCGGCGTTCGGGCTCGGGGATCTGCACCAGCCGCAGCATTTCCACCGCGCGCCTGAGCGCGTCGGCGCGGCTCGCGCCCCGGTGCAGCTGCACGGTTTCGGCAATCTGGCGGCCAATCGTCAGCACCGGGTTCAGCGAGGTCATCGGCTCCTGGAAGATCATCGAGACGCGATTGCCGCGGATGCGGCGCATCTCGCGTTCGCTGAGCTGCAACAGGTCCGTGCCGCGCAGCCGCACAGCGCCGCGGATGCGTGCCGGCGGCGTGGGCAGCAGCCGCATGACGGACAGCGCCGTCACGCTCTTGCCGCAGCCTGACTCGCCCACCACGCCCAGGGTCTGGCCGGCGCGCACGGTGTACGAGACGCCGTTGACCGAGCGGGCCGGCCCGGTGAGCGTGTCGAAATGCGTATGGAGGTCCTCCACTTCGAGCAGTGGCTCGCCCGTGGCCGGCCTGACATGGGACATCGCGCGCGACATCGTGATGGTCATGGTTGCGCTCCCGGATTCAGAGTTGCCGCGCCAGGCGCGGATCGAGCGCGTCGCGCAGCCCGTCGCCGAGCAGGTTGATGGCCAGCACCGTCGCGGCCAGCAGGATGCCCGGGTACAGGATGATGTGGAAGGCCACGGCCACGAAATTGCGCCCCTCGGCCATCATGTTGCCCCAGCTCGGCATCTGGGGGGGCACGCCGACGCCGAGAAAAGACAGCGCGGCTTCCGTGAGCACCGCGGTGGCGGCCACGAAAGTGGCCTGCACGATCAGCGGCGCCACCATATTTGGCACCACGTGGCGCACCAGGATCACCGGCAGGCGGGTGCCGACCGCATGCGCCGCCTCGACGTAGAGCTGCTCGCGCAGGGTCAGCGCCAGCGAGCGCACCAGCCGCACCACGCGCGGGACCTCGGGTATGGCGATGGCGATGATCACCGCGCCCAGGCTGGCCTGCGTAACGGCCATCAGCGCGATCGCCAGCAGGATGCCCGGGATTGCCATCAGGCCGTCCATCACGCGCATCACCAGGGAGTCCGCCCGGCGCACGAAGCCCGCGACCAAGCCCAGCAGCACGCCGGACACGGTTGCCAGCAGCCCGACCGACAGGCCCACGATCATGGACACGCGGCCGCCCCAGACCGCGCGGCTGAATACGTCGCGGCCCAGCGCGTCGGTGCCGAGCCAGTGCTCGGCCGATGGCGGCTGCATGCGCGCCAGCGGGTCGATGTCCTGCGGGTCGACGGTGGCAATCCAGGGCGCGCCGAGGGAGAGCACGGCGATCACCGCCAGCAGCAGCGCGCCCAGGATCAGCGTGGGGTGCTTGCGCGCCCAGTGCCAGCGCGGCAGCACGAAAGGCGCATGGTCGGGTGCCGGTACGGCAGGTTCGGTAGCGGGCAGGGAAGTGGTCATGTCAGCAGGTCTCGCGGCGAGCCATCAGTATTTGATGCGCGGATCGAACAGCCGGTAGCTGAGGTCGATCATCAGGTTGATCAGCACGTAGACCCCGGCGGAGACCAGCAGCACGCTCTGTATCACCGGGTAGTCGTGGCGCTGCACCGAGTCGACCACCAGGCGGCCGACCCCCGGGATCGCAAACACGGTTTCGGTCACGACCACGCCGCCGATCAGCAGCGCGATGCCCATGCCGACGGTGGTGGCGATCGGGATCGCCGCGTTGCGCAGCGCGTGGCCCAGCACCGGCAGCACGCCCAGGCCCTTGGCGCGCGCAGTGCGGATGTAGTCCTCATGCAGGACTTCCAGCACGGTAGCGCGCGTCATGCGCGTCACCAGCGCGATATAGACCAGCGCCAGGTTGACGCAGGGCAGCACCAGGCTGCGCAGCCATGCGCCGGCGCCGTCGGCGAGGCGCGCATAGCCCTGCACCGGGAACCACGGCAATTGGATGGCAAAGGCGTAGACCAGCAGGTAGCCCACCAGGAACACCGGCAGCGAGAATGCCAGCACCGCGAACAGCATCACCAGCCGGTCGACCCAGCTACCGGCGCGGTACGCGGCCAGCGTTCCCAGTGGCACCGCGACCAGCAAGGTCAGCAGCATCGTCAGCGCGGCGACAGAGACGGTCGGCTCCAGCCGCTGCGCCAGCAACTGCGCCACCGGCACCTGGGTGAAGATTGAGGTGCCGAGGTCGCCGGTGGCGAGCCGGCCGAGCCACAGCAAGAACTGCCGCCACAGCGGCTGGTCCAGCCCCAGCACGCCGCGCAGCCTGGCGATGTCGTCAACGGTCGCGAGGTCGCCTGCGATCAGCGCCGCTGGATCGCCCGGCGACAAGTGGATCAGCAGGAAGACCACCACGGCCACCACTGCCATCACGGGCAGCGTCGCGGCCAGGCGTCTGAGCAGGTAGCCCATTGTCGTGTTTCCCCCGGTGGTTCGTGCTTCGTGGTTATTTGTCGAGCATCCAGACCGTGGGCATGCCGGCCCACATCCTGTCGATGCCCTTGAGGCTGGCGCGTGCCGCGAACGCCGCCGAGTACTGGCCGGCGTTCACATAGGGCACCGCCTCATAGGCGCGCTTCTGGAAGGCATCGAGCAGTTCCTTGCGTTTGGCGGGCACGGTCTCGCGGACCCAGGCCGTGCGCAGGGCGTCGAGCGGCTTGTCGCAGGGCCAGCCGGGCAGGCTGGTGCCGCAGGGGGCGCTGAGATAGGCATTGGTGATCGGGGAATCGGCATCGAACTCGCCCGCGACGGTCACGTACATATTCCAGCCCCCGGCCTCGGGCGCATCCCGCTTGGCGCGGCGCGCGCCGATGGAGGCCCAGTCCATGTTCTGCATGTCGACGTTCATGCCCATGCTGCGCATGGTCTGTGCCGCCATCAGGGCTTCAGCGTTGAGCTGGGGAATGTCGGTCGGCACCAGCAGCGCCACCTTTTCGCCCTTGTAGCCCGCCGCGCCCAGCAACTGCCTGGCGCGGGCCGGATCGGCCTTGCGGTACGGTTCGGCGCCGGCAGCGGTATCGTTGGGGCCGCCGCAGATGAAGAAGGTGGCGCAGTAGTTGATGCGCATGTCGAGCGGATAGCCCATGGCCGCGGTGAAGCGTTCCTGGCTGACCGCCTGCAGGAAGGCCTGGCGCACTTTCGGGTTGTTGAATGGCGGATGCAGCTGGTTCATCACCAGCACGCCCTGGTAGGCGCCGCCCGAGCCGATCTTGATGCTGGCGTCGCCGCGCAGCGGGGTGATGTAGTCCGGCGGCACCTGTTCGATCAGGTCGACCTCGCCGCGCTTGAGCGCCGCGATGGCGCTGTTGGCGTCCGGCAGGTAGAGCCATTCGACGCGGTCCACGCGGGGCTGCTTGCTGCCGGCGAGACCGCTCGCGGGCTCGCTGCGTGCCACGTAGTGCGGGTTGCGCACGAAGACCGCCTTGTTGCCCGGCACCCATTCGTCGCGCTTGAAGATGAAGGGGCCGGAGCCCAGCACCTCGGGCAGCGGCGCGGTGGCGGGCATCCTGGCCAGGCGAGCCGGCAGGACCACCGGAGGAAAGCCAGAGGGCTTGGCCAGCGCATCGAGCACCATGCCAAAGGGTTCCATGAGCGTCAGCGTGAACGTGCGCGCGTCGACCGCCTTCCACTCGGCGCCGGCTTCGCCCATGGCACGGCCCAGGCTGTCGCGCGCGCCCCAGCGCTGCAGCGAGGCGATCGCGTCCGCCGAGGTAACCGCGCTGCCATCCGAGAACTTCAGGCCGGGACGCAGCGTGAAGGTCCACTGCCGGCCATCCTTCGAGCTGCTGTACTTCTCGACCATCTGCGGTTGCGGCTTGCCCTTGGCGTCCTGCGCGAACAGCGTGTCGTAGACCATGTAGCCGAAGTTGCGCGTGATGTAGGCCGTGGTGAAGGTCGGATCGAGGATCTTCAGGTCGGCATGCGCCACGACCTTGAGCGTCTTGGTCTGCGCCAGCACGGGAAGGCTGGCGCCTGCCAGGACCAGGGCGCCCGCCGCGAGCGCGGCGGACAGGGATCGGTTTGGTGTCATCAGCAGTCTCCGTTTTCTTCGTTGTCGTTGTTGTCGTGATCGCAGCCAGGCGGCCGGCGCTCAGGCCGCGGCGCAGTCGAGGGGCCACTTGGGCCGTTGGATCTTGCGATAGGGCAGGGTCGTGAGGTCAAGCGTGACGGCACCCGGGGCGCCTGCGTAGATCACGTGCCTTGCCACTTTCGAGAAGGACGCGTAGAAGTGCTGCGAGGACTTGACCACGATGATCTGCTTGCGCGCCAGGTCACAGCCCAGCTGGGTGAACATGTCCGTGCCCATGGCCTGGTTGCGCAGCGTGATCAGCACGATGTCGATGCCGTTGGCTTCCACCAGCGCGCAGTCGCCCATCGGCACCGGCGCGTCGGACAGCCCGGTCATCACCATGTCGGGCAGCAGAGCCTTGACCGTGCAATCCAGGTCCAACGGGTCGCCCGATAGCGGACTGATCTTGCCGCCGATGCGCAACCGCAGCCGTGCGCCCACGCCGGCATCGAAGGCAATGCGCACGGCGATCGGGTCCCACATCGGGCCGACCGCCGCATTGCCGATGCCGCGCTCGATCATGCGGCGCAGGACAAAGGTGGAGTCGCTGGCTGCGCCGCCGCCGGGATTGTCGGCGCCGTCGGCCAGCACCACCGGCCCGCCGTCGCAGGCCAGTGCCTCGTCGAGCGAGGTCTCGATGTCCGGGTAGCGCACCGTGAGCCCGTCGCGCATGGCGACCAGTTCGTCGGCCAGTTGCCGCGCCAGCGCATCGGCCCTGGCCTGGTTGCCATCGGTGTAGACCAGCACCTTGGTACCCATCCCCGGCACATCGCCCCATGAAAACCCATGCGCCACCGAGATCGACAGCACGCCGTCGCGCCCTTCCAGCGACTGGATGCGGTCGATGAAGCCGCGCGCCGGCTCGCGCGAGGTGTGGACCGTGACGATCATGCTGCAATCGACCACCGCCGCCACCGGGCGAACCTTGCCTTCCACCGTGGCCGCGCACAGGTCGACCAGTTCCAGCGCGCGTTCCAGCACGTCGGTATGCGGGTATTCCTTGAAGGCGACCATCACGTCGGCGTATGCCGTCATCTCGGGCGTCAGGTGGCAGTGGGGGTCCAGCTCCGCACCGATCACCACCTCGGGGCCGACGATGGCGCGCACACGCTGCAGTAGGTCGCCCTCGCAGTCGTCATAGCCATCGGCCACCATCGCGCCGTGCAGGCCGAGCAGCACCACGTCCACCGGCAGCGCCGCGCGGAGGTCGGCCAACAGTTCCTCGCGCAGTGTTTCGTAGGCATGGCGGGTGGTGGTGCCGCTGGGCTGCGCGCCGGCCACCATGCCTTCGCACAGCTGCCAGCCGCGCTCCTTGCCGCGGATCCGTGCTGCCCACAGCGGGCCTGAGAAAAACGTCATCTGGTCAGGATGCTGGCCGGCCGCGAAGTAGCCGCGATCCCTGAAGGACGACAGGCCGGTGGGCATCGGCGCAAAGGTGTTGGTTTCGGTAGCGAGGGAGGCACTGAAGACACGCACGATGGTTAGCTCCTGGTCAGTCGGGGATTAGCGGTTGGGGGAATACGCGATTCAGGCCGAAGCGGCCAGGTGGCGCAGGCGCGCCGGCCCAAGCATCTCGGTGCTCAGGCCGAACGAGGCGGGATGCGCCGGCACCGGCAGGCCGCGCGCCAGCGCGGCACAGGTCTCGCCCATGGCCGCCGAGGTCTGGATGCCGTAGCCGCCCTGGCCCGCCACCCAGAAGAAGCCCGGCACGGCGTCGTCGAACCCGCCCACAAGGTCGCCGTCGGCGACGAAGGAGCGCAGCCCGGCCCAGGTGCGCGCAGGGCGGCGGATCCTGAGCGAGGTCGCGGTCTCGATGCGGTCGATGGCGAGCGCGATATCCATTTCCTCGGGCTGCACGTCCTGTGGCTCGACCGTGTCGGCATTGGCCGGGGAGCCCAGCAACATGCCGGCATCGGGCTTGATGTACCAGTCCTCGTCGGCGCCGAAGACCATGGGCCAGCCGCTGGTGTCCATATCCACGGGCGGAGCGAAGACGAAGGCAGAGCGGCGGCGGGGTTCAATCCCCAGCGGCTGCACGCCGGCCAGCCGCGCGATGACGTCGGCCCAGGCGCCGGCGGCGTTGAGTACCACCGGAGCCGCATATACCGCCCCGCCAGCCTCCACGCACCAGTGGTCCCGCACGCGTGCCATGGCCGTGACTTCGGCATCGCACACCAGCTTGCCGCCGGCCTGGCGCATGCCGCGCAGGTAGCCCTGGTGGATCGCGTCCACGTCCATGTCTGCGGCGCCGGGCTCATAGACGCCCCCGACCAGTTGCTCCGGGCGCAGCGCCGGTACGCGCTCGCACGCTTGCGCGGCACTCAGCAGGCGGGCGTCGGGATCGACGGCGCGCACCACGTCCCAGTGCGCGTCAAGCAAATGCTGTTGCCCGGGGCCGGCGACCATCAGCGCGCCGCGCGGCGTGAGCAGCGGGTGCGAGGCAAACCCCGGCGGCGGATCCTGCAGGAAGGCGCGGCTTGCCATCGTCAGCGCGCGGACCTGCGTGGTGCCGTAGCTTTCCATGAACAACGCCGCCGAGCGGCCGGTCGAGTGGTAGCCGGGCTGGGCTTCACGTTCGAGCAGGATGACGCGGCCATGGGGCGCGAGCCAGTACGCGACGGAAGCACCGGCAATGCCGCCTCCGATGATGAGATAGTCGGCTGGAATCGGTGAGGTGGCGTGAGTCGGGTGCATGGATCAGGTGGCAGGAGAGCGCCTGCGGGGCGCTCATGCATTCGGAATGGGAGTGAGTGTAGGCAAGAATTTGCGTATATGCAAATTGCGGATACGCAAATCTTGCGCTAAGGTGGGCGTCAGGGGATGAGCCTTGGCGCGGTCTGCTCTGTTAGCATTCCGTCCAACGGAAAAAAGGACGCAGGCTTGAAACCACACACCGCCCACGGGCGCGGCAGCGGCATCGGGACCGATGACGGCGAGTCGCGCACGCTCGACCGTGAAACCTTTGGCAAGCGCCTGCGCGCGGCGCGCAAGGCCTTCGGCTGGACGCTGGCGCACCTCGCTGAACTGTCGGGAGTCTCGATCACCACCATCTCGCGTGCGGAGCGCGGGCAACTGGCGCTGGGCTACGAGAATTTTGCTGCGCTGGGCCAGGCGCTGCAGATGGACATGGGCTCGATGTTCGCGGGTGCCGGCACGAAGACTTCACCGTTCCAGGGGCCTGTCGTGACCCGGGCCGGCGCGGGCGTGACCTACCGGGGATCGTCGCTGACCTATGAATTTCTTGGCACAGAGGCCGTCGGCAAGCAGATGAGCCCGGTGGTCGGCACCGTGCATGCGCGCCGCATCGAGGGCCCCGGTGACTTCTCGCGCCATCCCGGCGAGGAGTTTGTCTATGTGCTCAGCGGCGAGATCGAAATACATTTCGACAACGGCGAGAAGCTGCACCTGACGCGGGGCGATGCGTTGTATTTCGATGCCCGCATGGGCCACGCCTACATCAGCGTAAGCCGGCAGCTCGCCCGGATCGTGGGTGTGACCACCAGCGAAAGCAACTTGATGAAGTCGGCCCAGGCGGCGAAGCCGGAGGCGGTGCCAAAACGGACCGTCGGGCGCTCGCAGGGGAAAGCCGCCGCGACCAGGGGCAAGGGCAAAGGCTGACGGGGCCGGAACCCGCGCTTTTCCGCTTCACGCCTGGTCTTTCTCTTCCGCTTGCTGGTTCACCGACAGCGCCTGCGCCGTGCGGATCAGCAGCGCCCGCGCTTCATCCAGCGTTGGCCCGGCATGCCGGTCGATCCTGCGGATATACGGCGACGTCAGCACCGCCATCGCATGCCCCTTGGGGTCGAGGATCGGACAGCTGATATCCGTGACGCCAAAAGACTGCAGGCTGTCGCGCTGCTTGTAGCCCAGCTCCCGGATCGACGCGAAGGTCTGCTCCAGTTCCTCGCGCGGGATCTGCACTTCCCCCCTCCACCGCATGGTGTTCGTCCAGCATCTGCTGGCGCCGCGTATCGGTCTGGCAGGCCAGCAGCACGTGGCCTGAGCCGCTATCGATCAGGCTGACGCGCGCGCCCTGCCGGAGCGAAAGCCCCCAACGCGCCACGATCAGCACGTTGCCGCGGTCATACATGCCCAGGTGGCAGGACTGCTCGGCCTGGCGTGCGTACTGGTCCATCAGCGGCAGCGCCTGGGTCACCAGGTGGTTCACCGGCGGATGCCGGTGCGCGAGCGCAAACAGCTTCAGGCTGAGCGCATGGCGGTCCCCGCCCGGGGAACGCATCACGTACTGGCGCGCCACCAGGCGTTCCAGCATCCGGTAGTTCTCGCTCTGGCCGCGGACCAGCGCCTTGACGATCTCGGCGCGGTTGCGCGCTGCGATTCTGGCTGTTGAAATCCGACGAATACGCATCGGCCTTCGTGTTCCGCAGGCTGAAGCCGTCATGGTGGCGCATGACCAGCACGATGTACTGCATGCCGGTCGGCGCTGCGCATCAACGTGGTGTCGCGCGACCAGCGGACGCCGAGCCTGTATTCGTTCGTGGCTTACGCGAAGGAAGGCTGAGGCTGGCACCGAGGCAGCGCAGGACACTAGGCCCGCGCTGCCTCGGTTGCTGTCGCCGTGCGTGTCCGGCTGACCATCAGCGCCAGCAACGCCGCGACCATGCAGGCCGCGCCGGCCGCATACAGCGCCGGCGTATAGGTCAGCAGCAGCGTACGGCTCAGCCCCGCGCCGAACGCCGCCACCGCCGCGCCGATCTGGTGGGCCGCGAAGATCCAGCCGAACACCATCGGCGCGCGCTCGCGGCCGAAGGCCGTTGCTGCCAGTTTCACCGTGGGCGGCACGGTGGCGATCCAGTCGAGCCCGTAGAACATCGCAAAGACCGACAGGCCATACAGCGTGAACGTGGAATGGGGCAGCCAGAACAGCGACAGCCCCCGCAGCGCGTAATACCAGAACAGCAGCTTGCGGCTGTCATAGCGGTCCGACAGCCAGCCCGACAGGATCGTGCCGACGAAGTCGAACGCGCCCATCATCGCCAGCGCCGAGGCGGCAGGCACAGGGCCCATGCCGAAGTCGCCGCACAGCGCGATGAAGTGGGTCTGGATCAGCCCGTTGGTGCTCAGGCCGCAGATAAAGAAGGTGCCGGCCAGGATCCAGAAGGTCTGGGTGCGGGCGGCGTCGCGCAGCACCACGAAGGGCCCGCGCAGCGTGAGCGGCGTGGCGCGGGCCGCGGCCGCCTGCACTGGCACAGCTGCCGGGACTTCGCCGAATGCCGCCAGCCCGACGTCGGCCGGCCGGTTACGCATGAAGCCGAACACCAGCGCCGCCAGCGCTGCGCAGGCAATCAGCACCGGGATCACGGCTACACGCCAGCCCATATGCTCGATCAGCCAGGCCGCCACCGGCAGGAAGGCAAGCTGCCCCGTGGCTGAACTGGCCGTCAGGATGCCGATCACCAGCCCGCGCCGCGCGCTGAACCACCGGTTGGCCACCACTGCCGCCAGTACCAGCGCGGTCATGCCGGAGCCAATGCCAAGCATCAGGCCCCACGCGACAAAGAGCTGCCAAAGCTCAGTCGACACTGTCGCCAGCGCCATGCCGCCGGCGATCAGCGCCAGCGCGGCGCAGACGACGTTGCGCACGCCGAAGCGCTCCATCAGGATGGCCGAGAACGGCGCCATCAGCCCGAACAGCGCAAACCGGAACGCCAGGATCGACGAGATCTGGTCGGTATTCCAGCCCATTTCCTTAGTCAGGGGCGTGAGGAAGGCACCGGGCAGGCCGAGCGCGGCCGAAGTGGTGAGCATCACCAGGAAGGTGAGGGCGGCGACCAGCCACGCGTAGTGGATGCCGCGCCGGTCGAGCCGGCTGGAAAGGGCTTGCGCGAACATGGGTGTCTCGGGATCCGTGGGTTCTGGGTTGGGGCGTTTAAAAAGACAAAAGAGGGTCCTCCCGCTGCTGTTGATGGCAGCGGGTGGGGAAGTCTGCTTGGGGAAAAACGATGCTGGGGCGCTAGGTGGTACTGCCCAACAGGCGCGTGCGTACCGCCTTCAGCATTTCATCGGAGATGGGATCGCCATCCGTTGCGCGTGCCAGCGTGAGGCTGCCGATCAGCATCGCCATGCGCACCAGCGCTTCTTCGTGGCGCACTTGCGGGTCGTCCGATTCCACGGTCCTTGCCATCCCCTGCGCCATCTCCTTGAAGCCTTCCAGGTAGGCCTGGCGCACGGGCTTGTCGGCCGGTTCGCGCGCGACATCCACGGCCAACGCCGCGGCGGCGCAGCCGACGCCGGGGTGGGAACGATGTGCGGCGCTCAAGTAGGGCTCGACCAGACTGACCAGCATGGCCTTGGGGTCATCGCCGGCGCTCTCAATGCGGCGCGCCCAGCGCGTGGTCGATTCTTCGAAAGCGCGCCGGCATGCCTGTGCGGCCAGCGCGTCCTTGGACGAAAAGTGGCCGTAGAAGCCGCCATGCGTAAGTCCCGCATCAGCCATCAGTTCGGCCACGCTGACGCCGTTCAGGCCGCGTTCGCGGAACAGCCGCGACGATGCCTGCTCGATCGCTTCGCGGTTTTTTTCGGTTTGTTCGCGTGATGCGCGTGCCATGTGAGGTCCTCCTCAAATTCCTGCCTTGACGCAATTTTAAATGATGGCCATACTTTATTCAATAGATGTCAGCCATCATCTATTTAGAGTGTCGTGTTCGTCATGCGGGTCCCGGCAGGCGGTTTTGGTTTCCCTTCAGGAGTGATCAGTCATGCAGAATCTTTTTGATCTTGGCGGCCGTGTCGCCGTTATCACCGGCTCTACCCGCGGCATGGGCCTGGAAATGGCCCGTGCCCTGGGCGCTGCCGGCGCCGCCGTGGTGGTGTCCGGGCGCGACGGCAACGCCGCGCGTGCCGTGGCCGGACAACTGGAAGCGGAAGGCATCCGCGCCACCGGCATCGCCTGCGACATCGCCGACGTGGACAGCGTGCGCGCGTTCGCGGAGCAGGCGCTGGCCGCCTACGGGCGCGTCGATGCGCTGGTGCTCAATGCGGCAGCGGACGGCACGCCGGGGTCGATGCTGGCGCAGGGACCAGAAGTATTTGATGACGCCATGGCAGGCAATGTGCGCGGCAACCTGGTGCTCGTGAACGCGCTGGCGCCGCAGATGATCGCGCGCGGCGACGGCTCCATTACCTTCATGTCGAGCATCGCGGCCAGGCGCGGCTCGGCTTACCTCGGCATGTACAGCGTGACCAAGGCCGCGCTCGACCAGGCCATGCGCAGCCTGGCGCTGGAGTTGGGGCCGTCCGGCATCAATGTGAATGCGATCAACCCGGGACCGGTGCGTACCGAGTTCTCGCGCGAAGCGCTGTGGGGCGACCCTGAGCGCGAGGCGCGGCTGGCTGCCAACATTCCGATGCGTCGGATCGGCGAAGCCAAGGATGTGGCGGGGCTGGCGGTGCTGCTGTCCTCGCCTGCTGGCCGTTTTATCCACGGGCAGAGCATTGGCGTGGACGGCGGGTTGTCGGCGCAGTAGTAGCCGCAGGCCCTTAACAGGCTGCTGAAGTACTCACCGCGCAAGCGATGAGGCTCCCCCCGCAAGGCCGGGGGGGCGCTATTTTTCACAATCCGGAAGCCGTGCGTCACTGCATCGACTTTTTCCGCGTTTTGGCGCCCATTTCCGGCCTCATTACCGCGATTACTGCAACTGCGGACGGATTTGTCCCAGCGAGCGCATGCGCACGAGGTTGTAGGCGGCCATGCTCAGCACAAACATTTGGTCGACCTTCTTTAGTCCGCGCACCATTACCTGGCGCATGCGCCCCACGGTCTTCGCCCACCCAAAGCCCTGTTCGATGAGCTTGCGTTTCTGCTGCGAGATGGCATAACCGGCGCTGCAAGCAATGGCATCAGGAACGGCCGAGCGCCGCCCCGAAGTGTTTTGCGCCACGTGAGGCGTCACCCTCATCTCCAGGCAAGCCTCAATGAACTCGTGCGCGTCATAGCCCTTGTCCGCTCCCACGGTGACTTCCACATCCAGGTCTTCCGTCACCTGCCTGGCATCGTTGAGCATGACCTTTGCGGCCTCGCGCTCGGCGTGTCCGTCCGCATTGGTCACCATGGCGCTCACCACCAGGCCGTGGCGGTTGTCGCTCAGGGTATGGCCCATGTAGCGCAGTTCACTCGCAGTCTTGCCCTTGCGGTACAGCCTGGCATCGGGATCGGTCTTGGACTCGTGCGTGTCGTTGCTGCGCTTGCGACCTTTGAAGTTGTCGCCTTCGTTATCGTCCTTGTCGCCGCCGTCCTTGCGCACGAAGCTCTTGTGGCCTGCCCACGCCTGAATCAGCGTGCCGTCGACGCTGAAGTGCTCGCCCGACAGCCAGTTCTTCTTCTGCGCGATGGCCAGCACCTCGTTGAAAAACTCGATGACCGCATCATGCTTGATCAGCCGTTCGCGGTTCTTAGTGAACACCGTGGGTACCCAAACTGGGTCGTCCATCGACAGCCCGATGAACCAGCGAAAAAGCAAGTTGTAGTGCGTCTGCTCCATGAGCTGACGTTCGGAGCGAATGCTGTAGAGCACCTGCAGCAGCATGGCCCGCAGCAACTTCTCCGGCGCGATGCTGGGCCGGCCACCCTTGATATCGGCCTCGTACATCTGCGCGAACAACCGGTCCATCTTCACCAGCGCCTGGTTGGCCATGGTGCGGATCGAGCGCAGCGGGTGGGACTTCGGCACGAAATCATCCAGCCTCCGCATAGTGAACAAACTCTCGGTGAAGGTGTCTGCGCCGCGCATGAATGTAGGGTTGGATGGGGTCCTCAAATCAACGCCTTAGTTAGTCGTCGCGCTGACATCCGCTCGAGGTATTTCAGCGGCCTGTTAAGCCGCCACTTCGCCGGCGCGCGACGCGCGCCGGATCATCTGCGGCGGTTGCCCGAAGGCGCGCAGGAAGGCGCGGCGCATGCGCTCCCGATCGCCAAAACCGGTTTCCCGGGCGATCACATCGACCGGGTGCCGGCCCGATTCCAGCATCAGCCGCGCCGCCTCCAGCCGCAGGTGCTCGACCGCCTTGGCCGGCGACTGCCCGGTCTCCGCACGGAAAGCGCGGCTGAATTGCCGCGCGCTTAGATTGGCCGCGTCTGCCAGTTGCTCCACCGACAACTCGGTCTGCAGGTGCCGCTTCGCATAGTCGAGCGCGGTCTGGATGCGGTCGGAGCGCGGCTGCATCTCCAGCAGTGCCGAGAACTGCGATTGCCCGCCCGCGCGGCGGTGATACACCACCAGTTTCTTCGCCACCTGCCGAGCGCAGTCGGGGCCGAGGTCTTTCTCGACCAGCGCCAGCGCCAGGTCGATGCACGCCGTCATGCCCGCCGAAGTCCACACCGGCCCGTCGACGATAAAGATGCGGTCCTCCTCCAGCTTCACGTTCGGAAACTCCTGCCGAAAGCGCTGGGCAAAGAACCAATGTGTGGTGGCGCGCCGGCCATCGAGCAGGCCCGCCTGCGCAAGGTTGAACGCGCCCGTGCAGGTGGAAGCCATGCGCCTGGAAGTGCGCGCCGCGCGCTGCAGGAACGCGATCACGCCTGCCGGCGATGCAATCATCTCGTTGTCGCCCACGACCAGCACCGTGTCGAACCGGCGCCGCCCGAATGGCTCCGTGGCCACGGAGAAACCCGCCGAACTGGTCACGAGCCCGCCGTGCTCGGATAGCAGTTCCACCTCGTAGGTCTTGCTGCCGGCGGTGAGATTGGCGAACTCGAACACCGTCGTCACCGACAGGTTCAGCACCTGGAAGCCGGGATACAGCACGATTCCGATGCGCAGCATGGCGTTCTCCGATGGATGTCCTGAAAGGTGGCATCTATGACATTTGAGTCAGGCCATTATGCACCTATTCTGGCTCCAACGCAGGCGGCAAAGGATGCCGCCGCACACTGGAGAACTACCATGCAAGACACCACGCACAAGGGCACCGCCCTGATCACCGGCGCTTCCTCCGGCATCGGCGCCATCTACGCACAGCGGCTGGCGCGCCGCGGCTACGACCTGATCCTGGTCGCACGCAACCGCGAGCGGCTCGACACGCTTGCCAATGATCTGAGCAACACCACCGGCCGCGCGGTCGAAGTGGTCCAGGCTGACCTCGGCAAGCCATCGGACGTGCGACGGGTAGAAGAGATCCTGCGCACCGACGCGAGCATCACGATGCTGGTCAACAACGCGGGCGTGGGTGGGGCAGGGCCGTTGCTCGCCTCCGATCCGGACAAAATGGAAGCGATGATCGGCCTCAACGTCACCGCACTGACGCGCCTGACCTACGCGATCGCGCCGAAGTTCGTCGAGCGCGGCACCGGCACCATCATCAACATCGCCTCGATCGTGGCGGTGGCGCCCGAGGTGCTCAACGGCGTCTACGGCGGCAGCAAGGCCTATGTGCTGGCGTTCACCCAGTCGCTGCACCATGAACTGGCCGACAAGGGCGTGCGGGTACAGGCGGTATTGCCGGGCGCGACGCGCACCGAGTTCTGGGACGTGGCAGGGCATGCGGTCGACAACCTGCCGCAGGAAATCGTGATGGACGCCGACGATATGGTTGACGCTGCACTGGCTGGCCTCGACCAGGGCGAACTGGCCACGGCGCCGTCGCTGCCCGACCTGGCCGACTGGCAGGCCTTTGAATCGGCACGGCTGGCATTGGCGCCCAAGTTGTCGCGCAGCAAGCCGGCAGTGCGCTATGGAGTGGGGGCGAAAGCACAGCCTGCCTGAATGTGCATACATATGAAGGCGCCTTCAGCACGCTGAAGCAATATCCCGTATCGTCTTGGACTGTGAATCGCCACGGTCCCTGATGCCTGCGACCGGCCGTGGCGGCAACCGGTAAAGACAGTGCCCAATACAGCGCCCCTCCAGTCCGCGTCCGCCACCGGCGCGGACGCCGCCATGACCTCGCGCGAGCGCCGCGGCATGGCCGCCATCCTCATCGCCGTCGCTCTCGCCACCCTCGATACCGCCATCGCCAATACGGCACTGCCATCGATCGCGGCCGACCTGCAAGCCACGCCGGCAGCATCTGTCTGGGTGATCAACGCCTACCAGCTCGCAATGGTGGCGACGCTGCTGCCGTTCGCGGCATTGGGCGGGATCGTCGGGCATCGTCGCATCTACCTGGGCGGTGTGGGGCTGTTCATCGTCGCCTCTGTCATCTGCGCGCTGGCGTGGTCGTTGCCGACGCTGGCGGCGGCGCGGGTGCTGCAGGGCATCGGCGCCGCTGCGGTCATGAGCGTCAACACGGCGCTGATCAGCGCGATTTTTCCGATGCATCGGTTGGGGCGCGGGTTAGGGCTGAATGCGCTGGTGGTGGGTGTTTCATTTGCGGTCGGGCCTACGGTGGCATCCGTCATCCTGTCGTTCGGACCCTGGCCATGGCTGTTCGCGGTCAACCTGCCGATCGGCCTGCTGGCGCTGGCCATCGCGCGCGGCTCGCTGCCGCAGACGCCGCGCAGCACGCACGGCTTCGACCGCGTGACCGCGGTGCTCAACGTGATTGCCTTTGCGGCGCTGATCTTTGCTTTGGGCGAGGGCGCGCAGCGTGCGCCGCTGCACGAGTCGCTGGCGGCGGCGGGGATTTTTGTGGTGGCGTTCGGGCTGCTGCTGTGGCGCGAGCGTGGGCATCCGGCGCCGATGCTGCCGGTGGACTTGTTCAAGCGGCCGATGTTTGCGCTGTCCACGCTGACTGCGGTGTGTTCGTTCGCCGCGCAGGGGCTGGCGTTTGTGTCGCTGCCGTTTTATTTTCAGCATGTGCTGGGGCGTGGGCAGGTGGAGACTGGATTCCTGCTGACGCCGTGGTCGGTGGTGGTGGCGCTGATCGCGCCGATCGCCGGGCGACTGTCCGACCGCTATCCGCCGGGGCTGCTTGGCGGTGTGGGGCTGGCGGTGATGAGTGCCGGGATGGTGTCGCTGGCGATGCTGCCTGCCAATCCGAGTGCGCTGGATATCGGCATCCGCATGTGTATCTGCGGCGCCGGCTTTGGTTTCTTTCAGTCGCCCAATCTCAAGGCGCTGATGTCGAGCGCGCCGCGGGAGCGTAGTGGCGGGGCCAGTGGGGTGATTGCTACGGCGCGGTTGTTGGGGCAGGCGACTGGGGCGGCGTTAGTGGCGTTGTGCTTTGGGATCGGCGGGGCGCATGGGCCGGGGATGGCGCTGGCGCTGGGGGCGGGGTTTGCCGGGGTGGGGGCGGTGGCTAGTTGGTTGAGGTTGGTGATGGGGGATGAGGATAAGACAGGATCTGAGGGAATGCAGAATTGAGTCGGGCAGGACGGCACTATGGGCGCATCTCAGAAAATCTTTTTGTTACTACTTCTAAGTCCTGGACCGACGCTCTTGATGCGATGCGCCCCTACTGGCAGCAGCAGCAGCAACAACCAACAGCCTTGCGTTTTGTATCAACCGATCTATAATCCCATTCCATACCGATCGATACAAAACTCTCGCCCATGGCCCGCCCCCGCAAATTCAACGAACAGGCCGCCCTCACCGCCGCCCTGGACGCCTTCTGGGCGCGTGGCTATGAAGCCACTTCCACCCGCGACCTGACCAGCGCGATGGGCATGACCCAGCCGAGCCTGTACAACGCCTTCGGCGACAAGCGCTCGCTGTTCCTGCTGGCGCTGGACGGCTATCTCGACGGCACGGTGCGTGAGCGCATCGCACGGCTGGAAGCCGCGTTGCCGCCCGCCGCCGTCATCACTGCCTATTTCGCCGAAAGTATCGAACGTTCGCTGGCCGATCCGCTGCACCGCGGCTGCCTGCTGGTGAACACAGCGCTCGAAGTCACGCCAGACAGTCCTGACCTGCAACAGAAGGTGGCGGATGCCTTCATGGAAATCCGTGACTTCTTCCGCCGCCAGTTCGCCGCCGCGCAGCAGGCCGGCGAGGTTGATGCCGGCCTCTTGGCAGAAGACGCTTCCGCGCAATTGCTGGCCGTTCTGCTCGGCATGCGCGTGCTGGCGCGTGCCGCCCCGCAGCGCGAGCTGCTCGAGGGAGCGGTCCGGCCGACGCTGGCTTTGCTAGGGTTGCCGCCGCTGAGCGCCGGCACCGGCTGATCCTCCTCAGCCTTTCCTGATTCCCCATCCGTAGCAGCCATGCGCCCGTGCCGCGTGCGGGTGAGCTGCATCCCTTTTCCGGCGCCATGCCCTGGCGCCGATGCCCCCGTCTTGCCTGCAGCAAGGCAACCGTTCACTGGAGAACACCATGTCCAGCCATATCACCGTGCGGCAGCCGTGCGCCATACCCCCAGCACAATTGAGCATACGCGACGTCTATGCGGCCCTCTCAGGTCTTTGCGCCAGCCTGGTGGCGATCGGCCTTGCGCGCTTCGCCTATACCGCACTGATCCCGCCGCTGATCCAGGCGCACTGGTTCCCGGCATCGCAGACGGTGGCGCTGGGCGCGGCCAACTTTGCCGGCTACCTCGCCGGCGCCTTGCTGGGGCGGCCACTAGTGTCGGTCTGGTCCAACCGGACGGTATTGCGCGCGTTGATGCTGGCGGCCACGGTGGCCTTCTTTGCCTGCGCCTGGCCGCTCTCCGTCGCGTGGTTCTTTGCCTGGCGCTTCGTTTCGGGCCTTGCTGGCGGGGCGATCATGGTGCTGGTGGCGACGTCGATCCTGCCGCATATCCCCGCGCCGCGCCGCGGCTTCGTGATGGGGACGATTTTCCTCGGGCTTGGCTTGGGCATCGCCGCGTCCGGCACGCTGGTGCCGCGCCTGCTGCAATTTGGATTGCGAGAAACGTGGTTGGGGTTGGGTGCATTGTCGCTGGCGCTGACGGCATTCAGCTGGTTCGGCTGGCCGGGCCAGTTGCCGCAGGCATCCACAAGCGCGGGCGCGGCTGCAACGACTTCTACCGCAATGGCACCCGAAGCCCGCCGCAAGCTGCGCCTTCTGTACGCGCAGTATGCGATCAACGCCTTCGGGCTGGTGCCGGCCATGATGCTGCTGGTGGATCTCGTCGCCCGCGGACTGGGCCGCGGCAGCAGCGTCGGTGCATCGTACTGGGTGCTGTACGGCATCGGCGCGATTGCGGGACCATTGGTGTGCGGCTTTGCCGGGGACCGGCTCGGCTTTGGTGCCGCGTACCGGGGCGCGCTGCTGTTGCAGGGGCTGGCTACGGCGGTGCTGGCGCTGTCCGGCCATCCCTTGGCGGTTGGCGTGGCAGCAGTGGTGCTCGGTGCTTTTACGCCCGGCATTGCGCCGCTGGGTCTTGGTGCGATCCAGGAAACGCTGCCGCACGATCCGGCCGCGCAGCGTGCGGCGTGGAGCCATGCCACCAGTGCCTTTGCGCTGTTCCAGGCGCTCGCTGGTTATGGCTATGCGTGGGTGTTTGCGCATTCGCATGAGAACTACGCGCTGATCTTCGGCTGCGGCGCGGTGGCGCTGGCGCTTGCCTTGGCCGTGGGACTGGCCGGCGAGCGCCGTGCGGCGCGCTGAGCGGCCGTCGGCAGCAAATCTGGCATCGGCCTAGAATCGTGTTTTCCGGCCCTGTCGGGCCAGCCCGATCCCTGCAAGGAGCACCACGCATGAGCCATCTGTTCGAACCGCTCGCCATCGGCAACCTCACGCTGGCCAACCGCATCACGATTGCCCCGATGTGCCAGTACTCGGCGCAAGACGGCAACGCCGGCGACTGGCACATGATCCATCTCGGTTCGCTGGCGCTGTCCGGCGCGGGCATGCTGATCGTGGAAGCCACCGCGGTGTCGCCGGAAGGGCGGATCACGCCGCAGGACCTGGGTTTGTACTCGGACGACAACGAAGCGGCGCTCGGCCGCGTGGTGCAGGCGATGCGCGCGCATTCTCCGATCGCCATCGCGATCCAGCTCGGGCATGCGGGCCGCAAGGCGTCGAGCCAGGCGCCGTGGGATGGCGGCCAGCAGATCGCGCCGGATGCGCCCGGTGGCTGGCATGCGGTGGCGCCGTCTGCGGTCCCGCATGGCGCCGAAGAAGTCCCACCTGTCGCGCTGGATCGCGCCGGCATGGACAAGGTGCGCGATGACTTCGTTGCCGCGGCCCGGCGTGCGGCGCGGCTCGGGCTGGATGGCATCGAGATCCATGCCGCGCACGGCTACCTGCTGCACCAGTTCCTGTCGCCGCTGGCCAACCATCGCGATGACGAATACGGCGGCAGCCTGGAGAACCGCATGCGTTTTCCAATCGAGGTGTTCGATGCGGTGCGTGAAGCCTTCCCGTCCGATCGCCCGGTGTGGATGCGGATCTCGGCCACCGATTGGGTGCCGGGTGGATGGGATATCGAAGGCACGGTGGCGTTGTCGAAGGCGCTGAAGGTGCGCGGTTGCGCGGCGATCCATGTGACTACCGGCGGCGTGTCGCCGCAGCAGGCGATCAAGCTCGGGCCGGGCTACCAGGTGCCATATGCACAGCGCGTGAAGGCCGAGGTCGGCCTGCCGACCATCGCGGTGGGCCTGATCACCGAGCCCGAGCAGGCCGAAGCGATCATCGCCAATCACGAGGCCGACGCCGTGTCGCTGGCGCGTGCCATGCTGTACGACCCGCGCTGGCCGTGGCATGCGGCCGCGCGTTTGGGCGCCAGCGTGCAAGCGCCAAAGCAATACTGGCGGTCGCAGCCGCGCGAACTGAAGGACCTGTTCGCCGGCGCGGCTTTCGGGCAGCGTTAGCTGCCCCGGCAACCACAGGAGACAAGCACCATGAAACCCCGCATCACGCTGATCACGCTGGGCGTCGACGACCTGGAGCGCGCGTTGCGCTTCTATCGCGACGGCATGGGGCTGCCCACGGCGGGCATCGTCGGCGAGCAGTTCGAACATGGGGCGGTCGCGTTCTTCGACCTTCAGGCCGGGTTGAAGCTTGCCGTGTGGCCGCGCGCAAGCCTTGCACATGACACGGGCCTGACCGTATCGCCGCGCGCGACTACGGATTTCTCGGTGGCGCACAACGTCGCCGACAAGGCAGAAGTGGATGCGGTGATGGCCCAGGCGCTGGCCGCGGGTGCCAGCGTCGTCAAGCCGGCGCAGGATACGTTCTGGGGCGGCTATGCCGGATATTTCCAGGATCCCGACGGGCACCTGTGGGAGATCGCCTGGAATCCGCAGATGCTGCCTGAGGACTGACGCGCAAATTCGTTCCCTTGGAGGCTTTCCGTTGCGGCAATGCACCATGACGTGGTGCGCTGCCGCAAAGGGATTTCCATGATTGCCACGCCACACCCAACTGTTGACTATGCTTGCAACAGACAGCCATAGCGTGACGACCGGGCGGCCCCCACGCATTTCCCACGCTTTTCCCCGCCCGTCGCCAGACCACCGAAGTAAAGCAATAAGAACAAAATGGCAAGGGAGACATCCATGCAAGTCTATGACAGCCTGCTGTATGTGACTGCGATGGTGCTGGTGTGCTTGTATGTGTACTTAGGCGTGCTGTCCCGCAGCACGGCGATCAAGCTGGGTTCTCCGGCGATCGTCGCGGGCCTGGTGCTTGCCTATTCGCTGTCCCCGCTACATTCGGGCGGCTGACGCCGCCGGCCCCCCGGCTGATCGGGGGCTGTCGTTCACTCTGCCTCGGCCCGCGTCTGACGGCCGCGGCTGTCTTCGCCCTGTGCAGGCGCCACGCGTAGCAGTGCGTCGATGGCTTGCTGCAGTTCCTGCGGTACGACAGGCTTGTGCAGCAGCGCCGTGCCCGCCGCGTGCGCGGTGCGCAAGCGGTCTGCCGCAGTATCCCCCGTGATAATGATCGCCGGCACGTGTCGGCCCAGCCGCTGGCGGATCGCGTCCAGCGCTTCCTGACCCGTGCGGTGGCCACGCAGGCGGAAGTCCGCCAGGATCAGCCCGGGCGTGAAAGTCCCCAGTGCCCGCAGCGCGTCCTCCTCGGTTTCGGCCGTGTGGCATTGGCATTGCCATGTCGCCAGCAGTTCGGACATCGCCGTGCGGATCGCCACGTCGTCGTCGATGACCAGCACACGCAGCCCGTCCAGCCCGCGCGGTGCCAGCGGCCGCGGGGCTTCTTCCGGCGTGCCCCATGCCTGTGGCATGTTGAAGCGGAACACCGAGCCGTGTCCCGGCCGCGAGCCCAGCGTCACGCGTGTGCGCATGGTGCGCGCCAGGCCGTCGACAATCGCAAGGCCCAGCCCCAGCCCTTTGCGCTGGTCGCGCTCGGGATTGCCGAGCTGGTGGAATTCCCGAAAGATGTCGCGGTGCTGGGCCACGGGAATGCCGATGCCCGTGTCCCACACCTCGACCACGGCATGCAGGCGGCGATTGCGGCAGGCCACCAGCACGCCGCCTTGCTGCGTATAGCGGATCGCATTCGCGATCAGGTTGCGCAGCACCAGCTCGACCAGCGTGGGGTCGCCGTACAGCGTGGCGGTGGTATCGCGCGTGCGGTACACCAGCCCGCGCGCGTCGGCCTGCGGCGCGAACTCGTTCTCGAGCTTGTGTAACAGCGGCTGCAGCCGGAAGGGCCGCGGCCGGGGCGTGATCACGCCAGCTTCCAGCTTGGAGAAGTCCAGCAGCGAGTTCAGCATCTCGCGCGCCGCGCCGGAAGAGGCTTCGATATGCGCCACCAGCTGGCGCTGGCGCTCGTCCAGCCCGGTGCGGCCCAGCGATACGAGGAACAGCCCCATTGCGTGCAGCGGCTGGCGCAGGTCGTGGCTGGCCGAGGCCAGGAACACGGACTTGGCCCGGCTCGCATCCTCGGCCGCGTGCTGTGCCGCCTCGGCGCGCACGGTCTGCTCGCGCAGCTGCGAGATCAGCTCTACGTTCTCGAAGCGCAGCGCGATCGAATGCCGCGCCACGTGCGAGTAATTGCGGGCAAACACCATCAGCACGAGCAGGTACAGCGGCGTGCCCAGGAACATCGGCAGGTATTCGATATCGCCGGTGGCCAGGAACACCATCCAGACCGGCACGATCGAGGGGATGAAAAAACCGATCGCCACTGGCAGGCACGCCGAGAACACTGCGAGCGCCGCCGCGCTCATGCCGGCGATCAGCGACAGCACGCAGATCACCACCGCGGGCAGGCGCACATCCAGATACAGCCAGGCCACCAGTCCCCACAATGCGCCGATCAGCGACAGCATCGCCGTCATGCCGCGCGCATAGCGTGCCGCGCCGGCTTCGGTCAGCCGCCCGGGCAAGCCCAGGCGCCCGAAGTACGCCACAACGCAGGCCAGGGCCATGGCGCAGGCCCACGGCAGGGCGCCAGGGCGGTCGCCGCTCAGCATCAGCCCCGCGGCCAGGATAAAGGCCGCCAGCGAGCAGCCCAGCATGGCGATGCCGAAGCTCTGGTCGATCAGCGCCATCTGCGCGGCCAGCAGCCGCGGTTCGTCGAAACGGGGCAGCAGCCGCAGCCGGCCAAGCGGCGCTGCGGCCTGGTCCGTGCCCTTGTCTGCGCCGTTGTCCGCGATCATCGCGCCGCCTGCACCAGGCCGCGGCGCTGGGCCTCCAGGATGGCTTCGACGCGGCTGACCACGCCGAGGTGGCCGAGGATCGCGGCCACATGGACGCGCACGGTATTTTCGGACAGGCCCATATGGTAGGCAATGACCTTGTTCGAGCGGCCAAGGGTGAGCTGGTGCAGCACCTCGAGCTGGCGCGGTGTCAGCGTGCTGGCGGCATAGGGGGCGGGCGCGGGATTGACTCCGGCATGGGCGTCGGCATCGGCGTCGCCGGAGAAATGCGTGCCGCCTGCCAGGCAGCAGGCGATCGCTTCCTCGATCTCGCGCGCGTCGGCCGACTTGGGCAAAAAGCCGGCAATCTCGCGCCGCACCTCGGCCGGAATAGTCTCTAGCCCCCACGTGCCCGACACGATCAGGATGCGCGCCGCGGCAAAATGCCGGCGCAGCACCTTCACGCCCTCGATGCCGTTCAGGCCAGGCATCTGGATATCCAGCAGCACGATGTCGACCGCGGCGCCACCGTGGTCCTGAACGGCCTGCATCACCGAGCCGGCCTCGATGATGTGTTCGACGCTGGGGCTGTCGGCCAGCACCAGCCGCAGGCCGGTACGGAACAGGGTGTGGTCATCGATCAGCAGCAGTCGGGCTCGGGGCATGGCTTGGGGGCGGGGCACGGGGATGGCCCGGAGAGGATCTCAGCCCCGGCAGGAGTGAGGGAAAAGACATTGGACAAGAATCCGGCGTGCTTGTCCACGCACGAGATGCGTGAGCACGACTAGTCCGGAAAGATTATTTGCCACGCGGCGCGGCGGTGCGATGATGCGGACCGTGGACAGTTCCGCGACGTGTCCACACCACTTTTTCCTTACCCACTACCACCCGGCTGTGGGTATTTTTTTGTTTGTTGCGGGGGTGGAGAAAGGAAAAGCCCACAACAGGGCTACGGACGGTTGGCGATGCCTTGGATGCCCCGACGTTGATGAAGGATCCAACGATCCCAAAAGCGCTTGCGCCGCGCTAGGCCGCTGCCGGCAAAAGCCCGGGCCACAGGCCGGTAGGCTGCGACTTCGTCCGGCTGCCTGCGCGGCAGTCTTCCAGCAACTGCTCCGCGTCGATGCCGAACCAGTCCTGCCACCCGCGCGCCAGCGCGGCGCCGGAGCGCAGCCCGGCATGGAGCGCCAGCCGGTCGAGCGTGGGCACCGGCCCGGCCGCGGCGGCCAGCGCGTGCAAGGCATGCGCGGCGCGCTGCTCGCGCAGCAGCGGATGCAGCGCCTCGCCCTCGGCAAACAGCCGCGCGCGCACCAGTCGAGCCGGCACCTGCCAATGCGCGGCCAGGCGCTCGGCGTTCCAGTCGGTATCGGGGCGGGTGAAGACGAGCTCGGCCAGGCGGCGCGACCATGGCTTGTCGCCCGGCTTGCCAATCAGGCGCGGGCATTCGCTGTCGGGCACGGCGGTCAGCACGATGGCGCAGGGCTGCTGCCCGGTGCCCGGCAGGTCGCAGTCGAAGTGGGCAAAGGCGTGGACCACGAACGGGTCGCCGGGCCGCACCTCGCGCCGTGCGTTGGCGTCGCGCAGGCTGGCCGAGCCGTGCAGCGCCTGTACGTGCACGGCGAACGGAAAGCGCAGGCGGGCAAAACGGACGTGGTGACGGCTGACAAGCGGCATGCGGAACACTACCCGGAAGCTGGCGAAACGCGCGTGGTGCGCGGCCGGTAACTGTCGCAGCATTGTACGGGCGATGCAAGGCCGCCAGCGTCGCCCGCTTGACAGTCGGCCGCCCAAGTCACAACGGCGCGGCCAATGCCCTACAGCTCGGACAGGCCGAAGTGACGCAGCCGCGGCAGGTCGGTGACGCGGATGCTCTGGTAGGACAGGTGGACCATGCCCTCATCCGCCAGCCGCCGCAGCGCCTGGTTGACCCGTTGGCGCGACAGCCCGGTGAGCAGGCCGATCTCTTCCTGCGACAGCTCCAGCACGGGGCTGGTGCGCGGGTACAGGTCCGGATGGAAGAGCTGGGCGATGGCCTGCGCCACGCGCGCGTCGGCGCCCAGCAGGCGGTCGTTCTGCACGGTGGCGATGAACTGGCCCATGCGTTCGTTGAGCTGGCGCACCACAAAGCTCGCGAACGGCAGGCTCTGCGCCAGCAGCGTGTTGAACACCGGCTCGGGCACAAGCAGCACCTGCGAGTCGCGGATCGCGATCACGTCGTAGCGGCGGTGCTCGCGCTTGATCACGCTGCCTTCGCCGCACCAGCCGCCCGCCGGCACGCCGGAGAAGGTGCAGCCGCGTCCGTCCGGCGTATAGACCGCCAGCTTGATCAGGCCGCTGTCCACGCCGATCCAGTGGCGCGACGGCTCGCCGCGCCGGGCGATAAAGGCACCGGCGGCAAACGACTGCAGCAGCGTTTCGTGCGCGGCCAGCGCCTGGTGTTCCGCAGAGAGGGCACCGAACCAGGCATGGCCCGCGAGGGCCGATGCGGGCGCGCGGGTAAGGTCTGCGGGTTCGGTCATTTTACGGACGCGAAAGGCACGGAAAGCATCCTTGTAAGAATTGTGTAAGCCTTGACTGGCGCGGGTTTGCGGGCGGTTTGTCGCCCAGGCGACAGTGCGCCGGCGAGTGCGATGATAGCCTTGTGCCAGAAAAAGTGACAGCGCCGGACAGCGCCACGCAAGGTCACAACGCCCCGGCCATCGCTGCAGCCATGCAGCGCAACGACAGCATCACGCGGCCTGTAGTGCGGCCCGCCGCCGCCAAGGCCGCAGACAAATGGAGACACCAGTCATGCCCACCGACTTCGACAGCGGCCTGGCCCGCAACGCGGCCAACTTCGTGCCGCTTACGCCTATCGACTTCCTGGTCCGCGCCGCCGAAGTATACGGCGAGCGCCCGGCCATCGTGCACGGCCCGCTGCGGCAGAACTGGCGCGACACGTATACGCGTGCGCGACGGATGGCCAGCGCGCTGGCGCGTGCCGGCATCGGCAACGGCGATACCGTGGCCGCGCTGCTGCCCAACACGCCGGCGATGGTGGAGGCGCATTTCGGCGTGCCGATGGCGGGCGCGGTGCTCAACGCACTCAATATCCGCCTCGATGCCGCCAACCTCATCTTCATGCTGCGCCATGGCGAGGCCCGCGTGCTGCTGGCCGATACCGAGTTCGCCGACCTGGCGCGGCAGATGGCGCTGGAAATCCCCGGCCTGAAGGTGGTCGCCGTGCATGACGCACTGGGTCCGCAAGCGGAGCCGTTCGGCGATACCGACTACGAGTCCTTCCTCGCGTCCGGCGATCCCGAGTACGCGTGGCGCATGCCGGCCGATGAGTGGGATGCCATCGCGCTGAACTACACCTCCGGTACCACCGGCGATCCGAAGGGCGTAGTCTACCACCACCGCGGCGCGGCCATCAACGCGGTGTCCAATATCCTCGAATGGGACCTGCCCAAGCATCCGGTGTACCTGTGGACACTGCCGATGTTCCACTGCAACGGCTGGTGCTTTCCGTGGACCATCGCGGCGCGCGCGGGCATCAACGTGTGCCTGCGCAAGTTCGAGCCGAAGCTGGTGTTCGACCTGATGCGCGATGAAGGCGTGACGCACTACTGCGCCGCGCCGATCGTGCATACCGCGCTGGTCAATGCTCCAGCCGCCTGGCGCGAGGGCGTGCGCGGGCCGGTGCGCGGCATGGTCGCCGGCGCGCCGCCCCCGGCCGCAGTGCTGGCGCAGATGGAGGCGATGGGCTTCGAGCTGACCCACGTCTACGGACTGACCGAAGTCTATGGCCCGGCCGCGGTCTGCGCCGAGCAGGATGACTGGAGCACGCTGTCCGAGCAGGATCGCGCGGTCAAGAAGGCGCGCCAGGGTGTGCGCTACCACCTGCAGTCGCAGGTGGCGGTGCTCGATCCCGATTCGATGCAGCCGGTGCTGGCCGACGGCGAAACCATCGGCGAGATCATGTTCCGCGGCAATATCTGCATGAAGGGCTACCTGAAGAACGACAAGGCCACGCGCGAAGCCTTTGCCGGCGGCTGGTTCCATACCGGCGACCTGGGCGTGTGCATGCCCGATGGCTATATCAAGATCAAGGACCGCAGCAAGGACATCATCATCTCCGGCGGCGAGAACATCTCCAGCGTCGAGGTGGAAGACGCGCTCTACCGGCATCCCGCGGTGCTGGCCGCGGCCGTGGTGGCGCAGCCCGATGCCAGGTGGGGCGAGACGCCGTGCGCCTTTGTCGAACTGAAGGACGGCGCCAGCGTCAGCGCTGAAGACCTGATCGCGCATTGCCGCACGTTGCTGGCGGGCTTCAAGGTGCCCAAGGCGGTGTACTTCGGACCCTTGCCCAAGACCTCGACCGGCAAGATCCAGAAGTTCGAACTGCGCCGCAAGGTGAAGTCGGATACGGCGATCGACGTCTGATGAACAGGGGCGGTGCGGCCGCTAGTGATGCGCCGCCTCTTCTGCATCGTGCTGACCGGCGATGCGCGCGTTGATGGCCTCGCGCCCCCATGCGATGCCGGCGCGGGTGGCGTCGGTCGCGCAGCCAAAGCGCGTCTGCGCGGCCGGGCAGGGCAGCGCGAGTTTGTTGCCGTGATGCCAGACTTCGGCGCGCAGCGTCCACCAGCCGTCGTGCTGGCCGCCATAGCGCAGCGCCGCAACATGGATGCGGTGGCCGCGGTACATCACGTTCTGATCAAGCCATCCACTGGGCATTGGCTTCAGGCGGCTGCCGGAGCGGCTCAGCGGGCCCGGACTTCGCTTGGACTGCGCTCGCCGGGATGATGGCGATGCCACTCCTGAGAAATGTCGGGGAACACGTCACACTCGCCCCGCACGATGTTCTCAATGGTGGCGCATACGCATTCGGTGCCGCGCGGCCCCACGCAGACCAGGCTGCGCGGATGATCGGTGTGCTGCGGAATGGCATAGACGCGCATGCCCTCCTGGAAGAGGGGATGCTTGCTCAGGCGCTCGTTCATCAACTCGACGAAACGCTGCGGAGTCACGACCGGCTTATCCATTGCATGCTCCTGCGGCCTTGCGCACTGTCCCTTCTGAGAGGGCTGGGCGACCAGGTCAGTTAAGGCCAGGAATATGACAGGCAGGTGGCAGGGATACCTCCGGCAGCAGGGGACTGCCGGGAGTGGCCGGAACGGAGAATCGCGGGCAATGTTCGCCCCGCGTTGCCACTGCCACGCTTCCAGACTAGGTCAAGCGCCGCGCGGAGCAAAGTGCCGCGTGGCGCAAAGCCCGGAACCGAACGAGAATCGGGCGACTCAGGTGGCGCGCGCTTCGCCCGCGGCGCGCGGGCCGTCCAGCATCTGGTTGCCCGCGGCCCAGCAGGCGGCCTCGGCCTCGGCATGCGAGGCATAGCTCGAGGTGGCCGCGACGGTGCAATCGGCATCGGCGGCGCCACAGCGCTCTTCCATGACGATGCGCCAGGTGTACAGGCCGGGCGGGTCTTCCAGGACATGCAGCACCAACGTGCGGTGATCGTCGGTGAGCGTGAGGGGCAGGGTCGACATGGGTGCCTCCCATTGGCAGGGTGGGACACATTGATGCTAGCAACTGTGCGGCGCCGATGCCATGACAGTTTTGCGGGTGCAGCATGGCAAGATACGGCAGGTGCAGCAGCCGGCGGGTATCGCCGCCGCCGCAATTCCAGTATCTTCTGCGACATGGCGCCACGCGGCGCCCGCTTCTCGTGACCGAATATGCCCATCTCGCCTCAGCTCACCGAACGGGTCTCCGCCCTGACGGCACACTACGACACCACGGTCCTGCCGCTGTGGACCGCCAGCGGCTGGAACGCCGACCTGCTGTTGCCCTATGAGGCGCTGGACGGCGCCACCGCCGCGGCGCTGCCGCCGGCGCGCTACCGTGCCATGGCCTGCGCGCGCCAGCTCTATGTGTTTTCGATGGCCGGGCAGCATGCGCATGCCGATACGTTGTTCGGCTCGCTGCAGGCGTACTTCGGCAACGGCGAGGGGGGCTGGATCTACAGCGTGGACGCGGGCGGCGCACCGCTCGATGTCTCGCGCGACCTCTACACGCATGCCTTCGTGATCTTTGCCAGCGCGCATTATCATGCGCGGCGCGGCAATCCCGATGCGCTGGACGTGCTCGATGAAACCGTCGATATCGTCGAGGACCGTTTTGCCGACGGCCAGGGTCTGTACCATGCCGCGCTGACCGAGCATTTCCGGCCCAAGGGCGCCGGCGTGCTGCAGAACCCGGTAATGCACCTGACCGAGGCCTACCTGGCCGCGCTGGATGCGACCGGCGACGAATGGTATGCGGAACGCCTGCGCGAGATCGCGATGGCCATGCATGAGCGCTTTGTCGATCCCGCCAGCGGCTGCATCGCGGAGCTGCCGCAGGGCAGCGCGGACAACCGCATCGAGCCGGGGCATCAGTTCGAGTGGTTTTCGCTGGTGGCCGGCAGGCCGGACCTGTTCGACGACCTGCCGCTGAACGGCGCGCTGCGCAATGCGTTTGATTTCGCGCAGCGCCACGGCGTGGCCGCGGACACGCTGGGCGTCAGCGCTGCGCTGGACGCCGGCGGCGCGCTGCTCGACGGTACGCAGCGCATCTGGGCCCAGACGGAATATGCGCGCGCACTGGCGCTGCATGGCGAGGCGCAGTCGCTGGCCACGCTCGATACTTGGGCGCAGCAGTTCCGCAGCCGTTTCCTGCATGAGAAGGGCTGGCACGAATGCCTGGCGCCCTCGGGTGACGTGGTGCGTGCGGAAATGCCGTCGACCTCGCCTTATCACCTGGCCACATCCTATAGCGCGCTGGCGACGCTCGCCGGCGTGAATTGGCCAGGGCAGGGTGGCTGAGGGAGTGCTTGCCTCGGGATTGTTATCAATTCTTTGCAGTCGCCCCCGGGGGCTAAGACTAAACTCAAGCCCGCGCTCCGACCCGTATCGTTTTTCTTCTTAACTATCTGGTCGTCGTTCTGAAGTTGCGGGCCGGAGCGCGCCGCTCCGGCGGGATGCAGGGTCAGCGCTGCGCGGTGCTGATCGCTTGCGGCAAGCGCTGCGGCTGATGCGCCGGCTGCGAGGCCCTCGTATCGGCATTCACCCGGCCGGCCATCTGCCGCACCTTTCTCGCGGCCTGCGTTTCAGCGTGGTCATTCAGGATCAGGCACAGCAGCATCAGCAAGGCCGCTGCGATCATGCTCAGCGCAATCCAGGCCAGACAGTGCTTGCGTTCCATGGTGAGGGAAAGGGGGCGTCATCAGAGCGCGCAGTTTAAGCGCCCTTGTGCAAAGCGATTGTCAACCTTTGCAAACGCCGCGGCCTGCCGCCTGGTCACGCTATTCCGTCACGCCATGCTCGCGCAGCAGCCGCTCGCATTCGTCGAGCATGTCGTGCGCAAACGCGGACTGGTAGTTGGGATCGAGCGCTTCCATCATTTCATGCGCGGCGTAGAGGCCTGCTTCACGCGACAGCGATTCAGCCAGCTGCCGGGCAAACTGGTCGCTCAGCGCGGACAGCAGGCGGCGCTCGGACAGCGGCAACTGCAGCTTCGAGCGCGACAGCCACTCGCCGGCCAGCGTCGCGCCCTGGGCATCGGTCATCCATTGACGGTGTTCGTAATAGGCCGACAGCCGTTCGGCGGCCAGCGCGAACAGTAGCGCCTTGCGGGTATTGAAATCGATCCTGGGCAGTGGGGCGGTTGTCATGCGTACGGCGTGGTGGGGTGCGCGCGGCGTGCTGGCCGGCGATCCTCTTGTCGGGGTGATTGCGGGTTCAGGCCTGGCCGGCCTGCGTGAAGCGCGCGGTCAGCCATGTACCGATGGCCGCGATCTCTTCCAGGCAGACCGCATGCCCCATCGGGTAGGTCTGCCACGTGACCGGGTGCTGCCGCACGAAGTCGCGCGCGGCGATGCCCAGCCGCAACGGCACCACGTCGTCCTGCGTGCCATGGGCGGCAAAGACCGGCGTGGCGGCATTGGCCGCCGTGGCTTCGGCCGCGAGCGAGTCGGGCGCGGGGATGTAGCTCGACAGCGCGACGATGCCGGCCAGCGGCTCGGGATGCGTCAGGCCCGCGGTGTATGCAATCGCGCCGCCTTGCGAAAAGCCGGCCAGCACGATGCGGCTGCAGGGAATGCCGCGTGCGTTCTCGCGCGCGATCAGCGCACGGATGGCCTCGCACGAGGCGCGGATACCGGTCTCATCGGCGCGGCGGCCGGATTCATCCAGGGAATAAATGTCATACCAGGCCGGCATGACATAGCCACCGTTGCAGGTAACGGGGACGGCCGGCGCGTGCGGGAAGATAAAGCGCACGCCGGGCGATGCTGGCAGGCCCAGTTCGGGCACGACCGGCGCGAAGTCGCTGCCGTCGGCGCCCAGCCCATGCATCCAGATGACGGCGCAGCCGGGATTGGGCGCGGTTTCAGTTTCGATCGCGGGCAGCAGTTCGCTCATAGGGCCGGTTCCTGTGTGACGGTGCGCCTGCGCCCCGCTGGGGCGGCAGGCAGCGCGAGTATCGCACAGGTCGGGGCCAGGCCTGCTGTATGCGCACCGTCGGCGCACCGCATGCCCCGGCATTGGCCAGGGCATGGGTGCAGCCGTACGCTGGCAGGACCAGCGTCAGGCCGCGGACGGCACGATCGGAACGGTGGTGAGGCCCGGTGCGCGCGCATGCTGCGCGGCAGCCTGCAGCTCCGGCGTGGCGGGCAGGACGGCGCGGCGCTTGTCCACCACGTCTTCCACGCCCTTGGCCGCGACATCTTCCAGGAATGCCACCATGTCACGGTAGTAGGCGACCTGCATCTGTGCCTCGAGCAAGCGCCGTTCGGCCTGGAACAGCGTCAGCCTCATGTCTTGCAGTTCCCTTTCGGCGATTTTTTCCGGGGTCGGTGGGCTGAACATGTTTGCAAGCCAACGCATGGCAGTACCTCCAGTGCTGTCAATGGCGAAATTGCGATGCTTGTGCCACGGGACCAATATAGACAAGAAATCGACAAAAGACCTTTAGGCCGCTTGGCCGTGGTGCCTCGCCCACAAGGATGATTGCCGCTGGCGGAAGTCTGCTGTAGATTGTCCGGCGACGCTCGGACCGTACCTCGGGTCTGCTGGCTGCGCATGCGGTCGACCGAGGCTAACGCGCTTTCGTGTCATTTTTTCGCGGTTCTCTGTCTTGCGTCGGTCCTTGCGCCGATCGCGTCCCCGGATTCTCCGATCCCTTTTGCTTCCGCTTGTGTTTCATCGCGGTCTTGCGCATGCACGAAGCGCAGGATCGGCGACCAGAATGCCGCGATATGGTCCGGCACGATGGCCGCGTTATGCGGCATCGCTTCCAGCATCACCAATGCATGCAGCTGCCTGGCAGCGCGGGCCAGGTGCTCTGCATGGCGCGGGGCAATCACCGCATCGTCACGGCTGTGCACCACCAGCAGCGGACGCGCCAGCTGGCTTGCGCGCGCGGCGTTGTTCCAGGGATCTGGCAGCAGCCATGCGGCCCATGCCGGCACGCGGCCGGTTTGCACTGCCGCCTGCCGCGCCGAGCTGAAGCCCGCCGCAATCACGTAGCCATCGGGCTGTGGATCGAAACGCCGCGCCACGTCGAGCAGGATGCCCGAGCCCAATGAATGCCCCAGCACCACGCGCCGCTGCGCAGCGGGCGTGGCCTCGATAAAGCGCTGGTAAGCGGCCAGCGCGTCTTCGCGCAGATGGCGCACGCTGGGCCGGCCCGTGCTGCGGCCATAGCCGCTGTAGTCGAACACATACGAGGCGACGCCCGCAGCGGCCAGCATCGCCTGTAAGGGCGCCCAGTCGGCCAGGCACTCGTTGTCACCGTGACACACCATCATGGCCGGGGCGGCGGGATCGGCCGCGGGCATGAACGAGGCGTGTAATACGCGCTTGCCGCTCGCGAATGTGGTATTCCGCGCCATTGCCGTGCGCTTGGCTGGTTCCGTGAATGGCGCGGTGTCCTTTGTCTCATCCGTCCGTGTGACAAATGCTTTGCGTTCCAGCGTACGAAACAGTAGGTAGCGCGCAACACCGGTTGCGAGCGCGACCCCCGCGGCGGCGGCAAGCCAGCGGTGCGAGGTGGAGGCGGGCGGTGGGGATTCCGGTTGCGGGCCAGGAGGCATGGTCGATCGTCTGAGAGCCATCTCTTCAGGCTAGCAGGCTGCGAAGGCGCGGGTGAAGGAAAGTTCATCCGCCTGCCGGTCTGCGCGCGGTATCGCCAGGCGCCTTAGGTACTGGCTATTACGTCGATAGAAAAGTTTTTCCTTGACTCTCTACCTAGTAGTAGATAGCATTCAGTCCATGGCACCGCTGCACCCACCAACTAGCAAGAACGGGCGGAAAAGTGGCGATCCCATTGCATTACCGTAGGCGGTCTTTTTTTTGGCTTGAGTATCTATCTACTAGTAGATGCGAGTCTGGAAAGCGACCTGCCGGAAGCCACTGATACCCGATTGACGCGATCCCGAAATATCGCCATCCAGGAGCCCATCATGAATGCCAAGTTCGCCAAGACCCTGATCACCGCCGCCACCCTTGCCGCCGCGTTTGCAGGCGGCGTCGCGCAAGCCGCGGGCGTGCAGGACAGCACCTTCGCCGGTGACAAGTACGGCTACCAGTTCCGTGTCGGCAAGGCCGATGCCTTCACCGACGGTGCCCGCACCGGCAACTTCGATCCGTTCACCGAAGGCGCCCGCACCGGCAACTTCGATCCGTTCACCGAAGGCGCGCGCGTCGGCAAGCCTGACCCGTACGTCGATGGTGCCCGCACCGTAGCGGCGCGTGGCAATTTCGACCCGTTCACCGAAGGCGCACGCGTCGGCAAGAGCGATCCCTACACGGATGGCTTCCGCACGGTAGCCGGCCTGGACCGCAGCGGCGTGTCGTCGCAACCGGGCCGCAGCTTCGACCCGTACACCGACGGTGCGCGTGTCGGCAAGGCCGACCCGTACACGGACGGCGCCCGCACGGTGGCGGGCCTGGATCGCAGCGGCGTGTCGTCGGAACCGGGTCGCAGCTTCGACCCGTACACCGACGGTGCGCGCGTGGGCAAGGCTGACCCGTACACCGACGGCGCCCTGGCCTGATCGCTTCCGGCCATGAGGCCGGCGGCCCAACCTTTACGGCAGCGGTCACTTTGACCGCTGCCTGATGGAGTCCATCATGAGTTTGCGTGACAGCATCCTGTTGCTTGGCGGATGGCTGGTGCTTTGCGTGACGAGTGGCTCGATGATCACCTTCGCCGCGCAGGTCTTGCCTGGCTAAAGCCATGCCCCGAACGCTAGGGATTTCCCGAGCTTCGGGCATTTCGGCTTGAGCGTCTATCTTCGCGTAGATAAACTGCTTTCATGAAAACGCAATCCGTACGCGAGCAACTGCTCGAGCACACCCTGGTGCTGATCCGACGCCGCGGCTTCAACGGCTTCAGTTATCGCGACCTGGCGGAACTGGTTGGAGTCAAGACGTCCAGCATCCACTATTACTTCCCCAGCAAGGACGACCTGGTACTGGAGGCGGTGAAAGAGTACAGCGCCCGGTTGGCCGAGCGCATTCGCTCCATCGATACCACCTTGCCGGTCACCGAGCAGGCGGCGATCTATCTGGCTCCGTTCCGCTCCAGTTGCGGTTCGGATCAGATCTGCCTGTGCGGCATGCTGTCCACCGAGACGCTGTCCCTGCCTGAATCGGTGCACAAGCTGCTGCAGGGCTTCTATCTGCTCAATGAGCAGTGGCTCGCAGGCCTGCTGGAACGCGCGCAGCCGCATCGCAGCACGCCGTTTCCGGTGCCGCCAGCGCGACTGGCGCAGGTGGTGTTCGGCTCGCTGCAGAGCGGGCTGATCGCGGCACGCCTGTTCGGCACCTCCGATCGGGTGGAAGCGGCCGCCGATACGCTGATGGCTGCCGTCTCCGGCTGAGTTTTTCGCGCAAATCAGTGGCGCGTCTTAAGCCGCCATGTGGCGTAAGCTGCATGGCGGCTTTCTTGTTGTGCGTGCCGGCGCGGATTCACGGATCCCCGCATTGTCATAAAAGAGCTTTAAAAACAGCACGATAGAGTGCAAGTCGCCGCGACTATCAGGTTGATAGGAAAGTTTTCCCTTGACTATCTACCTAGTAGTAGATAGTATTTGACCCATGGAAGCGCCGCAGCGCACCAACCAGCAACAAGGCGCGGCACAGCGACGATCCCATTGCATGACCGAAGGAGGTCATTTTTTCAGGACCGGTTATCTATCTACCAGTAGATTCGGAAAAGAGAAAGCGACCTTCACAGCCACTGATACCCGATTGACGCGATCACGAAACATCGCCATCCAGGAGCCCATCATGAATGCCAAGTTCGCCAAGACCCTGATCACCGCCGCCACCCTTGCTGCCGCCTTCGCAGGTGGCGTGGCCAACGCCGCCGGCGTGAAGGACAGCCCCTTCACCGGTGACAAGTACGGTTATGAATTCCGCGTCGGCAAGGCCGATGCCTTCACCGACGGCGCCCGGACCGGCAAGTTCGACCCGTTCACCGAAGGCGCCCGCACCGGCAACTTCGATCCGTTCACCGAAGGCGCGCGCGTCGGCAAGCCCGACCCGTACACGGACGGTGCCCACACCGTTGCCGGCCTGGACCGCATCGGCGTGTCGTCGCAACCGGGCCGCAGCATTGACCCGTACACCGACGGTGCCCGCGTCGGCAAGGCCGATCCGTACACGGACGGTGCCCACACCGTCGCCGGCCTGGACCGCAGCAGCGTGTCGTCGCAACCGGGCCGCAGCATTGACCCGTACACCGACGGTGCCCGCGTCGGCAAGGCCGATCCGTACACGGACGGTGCCCGCACCATCGCCGGCCTGGACCGCAGCGGCGTGTCGTCGCAACCGGGCCGCAGCATCGACCCGTACACCGACGGTGCGCGCGTGGGCAAGGCTGACCCGTTCACCGACGGCGCCAACGCGTGAGAGGCGGCCGGCCTGGTGCCGGCCATTCAAGTTTTCCGGGCCGCGCAGATGCGGCCCGGCTCAAGGAGTCGATCATGCGTTGGCTTGACACTGCGCTGATCCTGGGCGGATGGGTAGGGCTTTGCCTTGTAAGCGGGGCCCTCATCACGCTGATCGGACAAACGCTGCCCGCCTGAACCGCGCGGCGGCAAGACGAGGAGCTGCTTCCATGAAAACCCGATCCGTACGCGAGCAACTGGTCGAACATGCGCTGGTGCTGATCCGCCGTCGGGGTTTCAATGGCTTCAGCTACCGCGACCTGGCCGAACTGGTCGGGGTCAAGACCTCGAGCATCCACTATTACTTCCCGTCCAAGGACGACCTGGTGCTGGAAGCGGTGCGCGAGTACAGCGCGCGCATGCAGGCACGCCTGCACGCCATCGACAGCAACCTGCCGCCCGCTGAACAGGCGCGGCAATATCTCGCGCCGCTGCGCGCCAACGCCGGCACCGACCAGGCCTGCCTGGTCAGCATGCTGTCGGCTGACGTGCTGGTGCTGCCGGACGCAGTACGCGCGGTGATGCAGGACTATATCCGCGGCAACGAGCAATGGCTGGCGCGTTTGTTCGAGCGCGCGGCGGCGCAGCGCGAGACGCCTTACCAGGTAGCGCCGCAGCAGCTAGCGCAAGTGGTCTACGGCGCGTTGCAGAGCGGCCAGATCAGCGCGCGGTTGTTCGGCACGACGGAGCGGCTCGATGCCGCGGCCTCGTTGCTGGCCAACGCCATGCCGGTCGAACCGGAGCTAGCTCACGCCTAGTGTGTTCCGCACCGCCGCGTCGCACAGCCACTGCGGGTCGTCGTGAGGCAGGTCGTGCCCGGCCCAGTAGTGCGTCAGCAGTGGCGCGTTCCATGCCTGGGCGATGCGCGCCGAGCACACCGGATCGACCAGGCGGTCTGCCGCGCAGGCAATCACCAGTACCTTGCAGCGCGGCGCGCTGGCAGGCGCGCGATAGCGTGCCGCGGCCAGCAACTGCGCCAACGCCGACTGCCGGCTGACCGGCGCGTCGGCGGCGATCGCCTTCCACGCGTCGATATCGCCCGCCAGCGTATCGGCACGCGCGCAGGTGATGGCGTGGATGGTCCGCTCGCATAGCTCGCGGTCGTGCCAGCGCTGCGCCACGCGCAGCAGCTTGCCCCAGTTGCGCGGCCGCAGCCGCTGCGTTGGCGTGCAGAACGGCCGCATGCTGGTATTGACCAGCACCAGCGCGCCGACTTCCTCCGGATGCATGCTCGCCCATTCGGTCGCGACCATGGCGCCGAGCGACATCGCCAGCACGCGGTAGGGCCCGTGCGCACCGGCATCCGGCAACTGGCGCCGCACGGCGCCGACCATTTCCCGCACACCCCAGGGCGCCGGACGCGCCGACAGCGCGCCGTTGCCCGGCAGGTCCGGCAGCAGCGGGCGTCCCAAACCGGCCGCTTCCCACCGGGCCGGCAACGTCCCCCAGTGGCGCGACTCGCGCGTCAGTCCCCTCAGGAATACCCATCGGCCTATGGCCCGGCCCGTCGAGTTCATCGTGACGATTCCTTTTGCCAGTGCGCGCGCGCCTGCTCCAGCAACTGCTCGCGCTGCGCGCCGCGCGGCCGCCAGCGCTCTGGCGCATAGGCGATCCGGCCGAGGAAATCAAACAGGCTCACATGCCGGCGCAGCACGCGCGCGGTGCGGTGCGCCTTGATCGGGTTGAAGATGCCTTCGCGCGAGAACAGCTGGCGCGGGTTCTTCTTGATCCACAGCCACGAGCCCAGTTCCAGCGTCATCGGCAGGAACAGGTTGCCCTGCGGCGTCAGGTCGTAGGCATGGTCCCACAGGTCGCCATGCAGCAGGTACTGGTGGCTTTGCGGCTCGAAGGTATAGCCGTGGTGCGGATGGGCCTGCTCGAACAGCGTCTTGAGCTGGTACATCTCCGCCAGGTGCGCCATCGGGCGGCGCGTGCGCGCGTATGGGAACCAGATGCTGTCGCGCCAGCCGTAGCCGGAGTGGCAGTCCACCGCAAAGCTGAGCGGGCGCGGCAGCAGTTCTTCCTGCACCACGCGCAGCAGTGCGCGGCTTTCCACTTCCATCGGCGCGCCCGCCTGGCCGCGGTACCAGGGCAGCCAGGCACCGATGCGCTGGCCGCCGGCGAGGAAGGGCACGTGCGCATCCGCATTCTGCGGCCCGTTGCGCATCAGGTCGACGCCATTGGGATTGGCACGCGTGCCGGCCCACATGCCGCCCGGGTTAACGATCGGCATGAACACCAGCCGCACCGACTGCAGCTCGCGATGTAGCAGTTCGTCCCATGCCAGCCGGCACAGCACGGCGCGCAGATAGTCCAGCACCAGCTGCGTGCCGATGCGCTCCAGCCCATGGATGCCGCCGAAGATGCCGATCGCGGGTGCCCCCGGGTCGCGGCTGCCGAGTGTGGCCACATGCACGCCGAAGCGATGACCCTGCACGGTGGTCTCGCACACTACGCGGGGCTCCAGCACGTGGCTGCCGGCGTCCAGCAAGGACAGCAGCTGGTCGTATTCAGGAAAGCCGTCGGCGCGCGCGATCATGCCGCTCAGGCGACCGGCAACGGCGGCGCGGCGAGCGCGCCTGCCGTCTCGAATAACTTCACGACAGGCTCGCGCGCTTGCGCGAGCGCATGCAGCGCCCGATCCGGATTGACCGCAACCGGGTGGCCTGTCGCATTGCGGGGCAGATGGGGCATGCGGCGAAGCTCCCGTGGCGAAACCTGTAACCCTGGCGTCGCGCGGTGGCCGCGCGATGATAAACGAAGCAAGATTTCCGATACCGACATCGGCGCTTTGCGCATGCGCGGGCTCAGGCGGCCTGCGGTTCTGTGACCCGCTCGACGACCGGTTCGGCCGTCGCCACGCATTCCAGGAAGGCACCCACCAGCCTGGTCTCGCGCCGGCTCTGCAGACAGTATAGGTACTCGTGCAGCACCGGCGCGCCGCGCTCGAACGGCAGCACGCGCAGCAGCGGGTCGCGCGGCACTTCGCCCAGCGGCACCACGCTGGCGCCCAGGTTCTGCCGGATTGCCTCGTAGATCGCCTCGCGGCTGCCGATCACGGTATGTGGCGGCAGCTCCTGCCCGCACGCGGCCAGCGCATCCTCGGTGGCCCTGCGCGTCATCGAGCCATGCTCGCGCACCAGCAGGTGGCAGCCGCGCAACTGCGGCAGCTCGACCTGCGCCAGCCGCGCCAGCGCATGGTCGGGATGGGCCACCAACACCATCCGATCCGAAGCCAGCCGGATGCGCGCGAGGCGGTCGTCGTCGACCGGGTGCGACGACACCGCCGCGTCGATGCGGTACTCGAACAGCGCCTCGAGCATCTGCTGCGAGTTGCCGATGTCGAGGCTCACGTCGATCGCGGGGTAGCGCTGGCGGAAGGCCGCCACCGCGCGCAGGATGTAGTACGGACCCGTGGCGCCGATGCGCAGGTTGCCAAAGCGCAGGTTGCCGGCGTTGCGCAGCAGGTAGTCGGCATTGCCTTCCTGCTGCATCAGCTGCTCGACCACCGGCATCAGCGCCACGCCCACGTCGCTCAGGTCGACGCGGCTGGCGCGGCGGTGGAACAGTTCCACGCCGTAAGTCTCTTCCAGCTGGCGGATGCGCCCGGTCACGGTGGGCTGGCTGACACGCAGCTGCCGGGCGGCCATGGTGATGCTGCCCTGGCGCGCCACTTCAAAAAAGGTCATCAGCAGGTCGCCAAGCATGGTTATCCGCGGAAAAGTGGGGGAATGGACCGGACAGGTCCGGACGACCGCGCGCAGTCTAGCGGGCCAATATGACAAAACGGCTAAGCCCGCCCCGGCCTGGGTGGCCGGGGCGGGCTGCGGGACTGCGCGTCAGGTGCGGGGGACGTCAGCCGACCACGCCCATCGCCGGGTCGGACACGCCGTCCTCGCCGGTCTCGATGCGGCCGGCAAAGCGCCGTGTAAAGCCGCCCTGGCTGGCGGTGACGGTGAAGTCGTACCAGTTGCCCTGCCGGCCGACCGGCCAGTGCTGGTCCAGTTGCTTGCCGGCCGGAATCTCGAAGGTCCACGGACCATCACTGCGGTAAGCGTTGGGCGTGACGGTGAAGGTGCAGGGCGCGCTGCCGGTATTCATCATCGTCAGGTACACGGCCGCGTTGGCGATGTCATAGCAGACGCGGATCTCCGGCGCGCTGGCGCCGGCTGCCGTGACCGCGGCCACGTTGCCGCGGAAGGCGCGATGGAAGCCGTTCGGGCCGAGCACCCACAGGTCGTACTTGCCGCCGTCCGCGGCGAAGACATCCCAGCTGCCACGCAGTTCCTTGCCCGGCTCGACCATATAGCGGCGCGGCACGCGGTCCAGGTGCAGGCGGTCGTAGACGTGGAACACCGCCGCGGCCGTGCCGGTATTGGCGAACAGCAGCCAGACCGAGCGGTCCCGGCCGTCTTCACGCGCGCTGACGTGCAGCTCATAGGGCAGGGCGCGCGACGGGCGCGTGCCGGTGTCCTGCTGCGGCATTTGCTGGCTGCCCGCCGGCGGCACCGGCACCTGCGGCAGCACGCCCTGCGCGGTGCGGATCGCGTCGGCGCTGACCTTGTCGCGATTGGGCAGCGAGGGCAGCGGGTTGGCGTTGGGGCTGACGAAGTTAAAGGCCGAGGTCAGGTCGCCGGCTACCGCGCGGCGGAACGCGCTGATATTGGGCTCGGCCACGCCGAAGCGGGCCTCCAGGAAGCGCAACACCGAGGTGTGGTCGAACACTTCCGAGCTGACCCAGCCGCCCCGGCTCCAGGGCGACACCACGTACATCGGCACGCGCGGGCCGGGGCCGTAGGGATGCTTGTCGACGTGGTACTCGGGCGAGACATCTTCATGGGCCAGCGTGGTGGCGCCGGCGAGCGTGTCACCGTCCCAGGCGGGGGCGCACGGCGGCGGTACGTGGTCGAAGAAGCCGTCGTTCTCGTCGAAGTTGATCAGCAGCACGGTCTTGCTCCAGACCGCGGGATTGGCCGTCAGCGCGTTGAGCACTTCTTGCGTGTACCACGCGCCCTGCACCGGGCTGGAAGGCCCGGGGTGTTCCGAGTACGTGGCCGGTGCCACGATCCACGACACCTGCGGCAGCTTGCCGGCGGCAATGTCATCGCGCAGCGACTGCAGGAAGCCGCCGTCGGGCATGGTGTTGGCCACGCCCTTTAGCAGCGGGCTGATGGCGTCGTCGGCGCTGGTGTAGGGCGTGTAGGGGCTGCCGTTGGGCAGGTTGCCACGCGCGGCGTTGGCGTCGCGATATTGCTTGAACCCCGCGAGCGGGTTGTCGGTGAAGTTGTCCGGCATGTTCTGGTAGACCTTCCAGCTCACGCCGGCCGTGTCCAGCCGCTCCGGGTAGGTGGTCCAGGTGTAGGGCGTGTTGGAGCCGGTGAACGAATCGCCGCTGTTGTCGATCACCGGGCCGCCGTGCGTGCCGGAGGGGTCGTTGGTGCCGGTCCAGTGGTACAGGCGGTTGGTGTTGGTGCCGCCGTGAAAGCTGCAGTGGTAGGCGTCGCAGAGGGTGAAGGCATTGGCCAGCGCCACCTGGAAGTCCAGCTCGACCTCGGTGTAGTAGCCCATCGACTGGGGCTGCTTGTAGGTCGGCCACTTGTTCATGCGGCCCAGGTCCCACGCGTTCTGCGCATCGGGATAAGAATGCGGCGTGCCGCTGACGCGCTGCGCATTGCCGGCGCTGCTGTCGAGATGGTAGGGCAGCACAGTGCGCGAGGTGGTGCCGTTGGTATAGGTCTGCTGCCAGACGTTGAGCCCGCCTGCCAGCGGGATCGGGAAGCGGTCGCCAAAGCCGCGCACGCCACGCAGCGTGCCGAAGTAGTTGTCGAACGAGCGGTTCTCCTGCATGAGGATGACCACGTGCTCGACATCTCGGATGGTGCCGGTGGCGTTGTTGGCCGGGATCGCCAGCGCGCGGCGGATGGCCGGCGGAAAGGCGGCCAGCGCGGCGGCGGCAGCGGCGCTGCCGCCGGCGAGCTTGAGGAAATTGCGTCTGCTTTGCGGGTTCATGGATTCTGTGCCGGGGGGTTGTTCGGGAAGGGAAGACAGGCCAGGCCCGGCTTCAGGGCGCGCAGCGCAACTGCGGCTTCACGGCAGGCGTCTCGCCGGGCTGGTCGCTGCCGTTCCCCTGGCCGGGGTTACCGCCGGTGCCAGGGGCGCCCGGCGTGGCCGGCGCTGCATTGGGCGAGCCGGTAGTGGGGCTGTCGCCGGAGTCGCCGCCGCAGGCGCTAAGCGCCGTGCACAGCAGCAGGGCAGCCAGCCAGTGCGGCCGGGCCAGAGTGGAAGGTCGGAAGGTCATGGTTCATCTCCTGCAGGGATCGGTAGCGTGGCGCCCGCAGAGTAAGAACCGGGGTTGTCACCGTGGTGACAGAGAGGCAAAGAATGCTGATGGAGCTATTCAGATTCTTGGAGGCATTGCAGACAAGGCAGGCGTGACAAGGCCGCGCGGGGCCTATGCGCCGCGCGGCATCGGGAGAAAAACAGGAAGGAGAGAGGCGTCAGCTACGGAAGCCGACGCCCTGCATGATCATCCGCAGCACCCACGCGGCCACGCCCAGCGCCGCCACGCTGGCAACCCAGATCAGCACCAGCCAGCCGACGCGGCGCAGCCAGGTGCCCGCGCCGGTGCGTTGCGTCGCCATCAGTGATAGCCCTCGCCGTGGCGGACCTTTCCGCGGAACACATAGTAGGCCCACACCGTGTACATCAGGATGAAGGGGATGATGAAGAGCGCCCCCACCAGCGCAAAGCCCTGGCTCTGCGGCGGCGCGGCGGCGTCCCAGATCGAGATGCCCGGCGGGATGATGTTGGGCCAGACGCTGATCGCCAGCCCGCTGTAGCCCAGGAACACCAGCCCGAGCGCATACATGAACGGCGAGATGTCGGGCTCGCGGCGCAGCGCGCGCATCAGCATGAACATGCACAGCGCCACCAGGATCGGCACCGGCGAGAACCAGAACAGGTTGGGCAGGCTGAACCAGCGCTCGGCGATCTCCGGGTGCGTCAGCGGCGTCCACAGGCTGATTACCGCGATTGCCGCCAGCAGCAGCCAGGCCAGCGCGCCGGTCAGCCTGATCATGCGCTGCTGCAGCTCGCCCTCGGTCTTCATGATCAGCCAGGTGCTGCCCAGCACCGTGTAGGCCACCATCAGCCCCAGGCCGCAGAACAGCGGGAAGGGCGTGAGCCAGTCCAGCGGCCCGCCGGCGAAGCGGTGGCCCTCCATCTTGATCCCGTCGATATAGGCGCCCAGCGCCACGCCCTGGAAGAAGGTAGCGGTGGCCGAGCCGAGAATGAAGGCGGCGTCCCACACGGGCCGCTCCCGGTCATTGGCCTTGAAGCGGAATTCGAACGCCACGCCGCGGAAGATCAGCCCCAGCAGCATCAGCATCAACGGCAGGTAGAGCGCGCTCAGCACCACCGAGTACGCCAGCGGGAACGCCGCCAGCAGCCCGGCGCCGCCCAGCACCAGCCAGGTCTCGTTGCCGTCCCAGACCGGCGCGACCGTGTTCATCATCACGTCGCGGTCATGCCGGTCGGGCACGAACGGATAGAGCATGCCGATGCCCAGGTCGAAGCCGTCCATCACCACGTACATCATCACGCCAAAGAAGATGATGACGATCCAGAGAAGAGAGAGGTCGATACCCATGGGGTCAGCTCCGGCTTCGTGCAACAGGGGTGGGGGCGAGCACTTCGTCGTCGTCGACGGCGGACAGCGGCCGCGCCGGCGTATGCTCGCGGCCCGGGCCGCCCTCCGGCTTGGGCTCCTCCAGCGCCGGTCCCTTGCGCACCAGCCGCATCATGTAGGCGATGCCCACGCCGAACACGAAGAAGTACGCCACCACAAAGATCGCCAGCGTCAGCGCCAGCTCGGGCACACCGTGCGGCGATACCGCGTCGGCGGTGCGCTGCAGGCCGTAGACCACCCACGGCTGGCGCCCGATCTCGGTGGTGTACCAGCCGGCCAGGATGGCGATCACGCCGGCCGGCCCCATCCACAGCGCCATGTGCAGGAAGCCCCGCGATCGGTACATCCGGTCTCCGCGCCGCAATAACAGGCTCCATACGCCCAGCAGGATCATCAGCACGCCCAGCCCGACCATCACGCGGAACGACCAGAACAGGATGGTGGAATTGGGCCGGTCCTCGGGCGCGAACTCCTTCAGGCCCTTGATCTGCCCGTCCCAGCTATGGGTCAGGATCAGGCTGCCCAGGCGCGGCACTTCCACCGCGAAGCGCGTTTCTTCGCGGGCCATGTCAGGCCAGCCGAACAGCAAGAGCGGCAGGGCTTCATTGCCCTTGTTCTCCCAGTGGCCTTCCAGCGCGGCGATCTTGGCGGGCTGGTGCTTGAGCGTGTTCAGGCCATGCAGGTCGCCGATCACGGCCTGGATCGGCGCGACGATCAGCAGCATCCACATCGCCATCGACAGCATCTTGCGGATGGCGGGATTGTCGCGCCCGCGCAGCAGGTGCCACGCGGCGGCGGCGCCGACGAACAGCGCCGTGGCCAGGAACGCGGCCACGCTCATGTGGACCAGCCGATAGGGGAAAGAGGGATTGAAGATGACCTCGAACCAGTTGGTCGGCACCACGCGGCCGTCGATGATCTCGAAGCCGGCCGGCGTCTGCATCCAGCTGTTGGACGCCAGGATCCACGTGGCCGAGATCAGCGTGCCGAGCGACACCATCACCGTGGCAAAGAAGTGCAGCCCCGGCCCGACGCGGTTCCAGCCGAACAGCATCACGCCCAGGAAGCCGGCTTCCAGGAAGAAGGCGGTCAGCACTTCATAGGTAAGCAGCGGCCCGGTGATGCTGCCCGCGAACTCGGAGAAGAAGCTCCAGTTGGTGCCGAACTGGTAGGCCATCACCAGCCCGGACACCACGCCCATGCCGAAGTTGACGGCAAAGATCTTGGACCAGAAGTGGTAGAGGTCCCGGTAATGCGTGCGCTGCGTGCGCAGCCAGCAGCCTTCGAGCACGGCCAGGTACGCGGCCAGGCCGATGGTAATCGCGGGGAAAACTATGTGAAAGGAAATGGTGAAGCCAAACTGGATGCGGGCGAGGTCGAGCGCGGTCAAACCAAACATGTGTTGTTCTCCGTGGCGCTGGCCTGACGCACGCCTTGGACGGGCGCGGCATTGCCGTGAGGCAGGCCGGGCCGGTCGGCAGGGCGCGCCTGGGGCGCGGGGGCGTAGGCGCGTGCGGTAAGCGTAGTGTACGCGCGCGCCGCGCAAAGTGCAGCCTGGCAGCAGGAGGCGGACGGGTGACATTTCGCCGCAGGCGGTGCGTGAGGGTCCGCTTTTTGCACGTCTCTGGTCATGACTGCCGATAGAAATGCTAAGGAACATTGCGCTCGCAGAACAGCATCACATCGACCGAAAAACACCATATCAGTTTTGCGCGCTGCAGCAGCGCTGGCGGCTGACAACGCGCGCAAAGAAGTGCATAGTTCCGCGCTTGCCCACGCGTCTTATCGTTGCATCCGCGCCCGGCGGACGTCGCTGCCCATATGGATTCCACCTTGCTGATCGTGATCGCCGGCGCCGCCGTGGCCGGCTTTGTCCAGGGCTTGTCGGGCTTCGCCTTCGGCATGGTGGCTATGTCCTTCTGGGCCTGGGCGATCGAGCCGCGGCTGGCTTCCGCGATGACGGTGTTCGGCGCGCTCACCGGCCAGTTGCTGGCGGCCGCGTCGGTGCGGCGCGGGTTGTCATGGCGGCGGCTGTGGCCGTTCGTGGCCGGCGGCCTGGCCGGCATTCCGCTGGGCGTGGCGATCCTGCCGCTGCTGGACGCGCAGTGGTTCAAGGCGGTGCTGGGCGGCTTCCTGACGCTGTGGTGCCCGGTGATGCTGATGGCGCGCCGGCTGCCGCATATCGGCGTGGGCGGGCGCGTGGCCGATGGCGTGGCCGGCGCGGCCGGCGGCGTGATGGGCGGCATCGGCGGCTTCACCGGCGTGATCCCCACGCTGTGGTGCACGCTGCGCGGCTTCGACAAGGACGAGCAGCGCGCGGTGATCCAGAACTTCAACCTCGCCACGCTGGCGGTGACCATGGCCACCTATGTCGGCAAGGGCATCGTCACGCGCGAGATGCTGCCGATGTTCCTGGTGGTGGCGCCGGCGATGCTGGTGCCGTCGCTGCTGGGCGCGCGGCTTTACCTCGGCATCAGCGAGGTCGTCTTCCGCAAGGTCGTGCTGGCGCTGCTGACCGCGTCCGGCGTGGCGCTGCTGGCGACGTCGGTGCCGGTGCTGCTGGCACGCGTGAACTAGCCGCTTTGGAGCTCAGCCGCTGACTGGCGCAAACAGTCCATCAACTGGTCCGTGCTGAGCGACGGCGCGCGCTCGCGCAAGGTGATGATGCCGACCGGCGGCAGGTCTACCGGCACCTCCATCGCCAGCACATACAGCCGGCCCTCCGCCTGCATCGCCCGCGCCACCGATTCAGCCATAAAGCCCGCGGCATTGCGCTGGCTGACGAAGGTGGACAGCGCGAGGTAAGACGAAGACTCGATCACGTCTTGCGGCGGATGCAGGCCGTAGCGGTAGAACGCCTGTTCGATCTTCACGCGCAGCGACGCCCACGGCGGCGGCATGACACAGGGCATTTGCGCCAGGTCGGCCCAGCCGGGGCGCGCCTTTCGCGCCAGCTTGTGGCCGCGTTTGACCACCACCACCATCGGTTCGTCGTAGAGCGCTTCGGTGAGCAGGTCTGGCGCCGCATAGCCTGGCTCGAGCCGGCCAACGATCAGGTCCAGCTCGCGCAGCCGCAGCTTGGGCAGCAGGTGCGTGAGGTCGCCTTCTTCCACCAGTACGGTGGCGCGTGCGTAGCGATCCTTCAGCATGCCCACGGCCCGCGCCAGCAACACCGGCAGCGCCGCGCCCATCGAGCCCACGCGGATGCGGCCCGAGGCGCCGCTCTGCACCGCCGCGATCTCGTCGCGCGTCTGCTCGTATTGCGCCAGCACCGAGCGTGCAAAGCGCACCAGCGATTCGCCGGCCGGCGTGGGCTCGGTGCCGCGCGTGGAGCGCGTGAACAGCGTCAGTCCCAGCGCCTTCTCAACCTCGGTCAGCACCTTTGATACCGCAGGCTGGCTCACCGACAGGAACTCGGCAGTCCGGCCGAGGTGGCGGAACTCATCCAGCGCTACCAGCAATTGCAGGTGGCGCAGCTTGATATTGGAGCGCAGCGCGCGATCGATCTGGACCATGCTCGCAGTCTACATAACAGAAGGGTTATGAAGCAATGCTAGTTTTTGATTGGATTGTTATGTTCGGAAACGCCATCATGCGGCATGACGAAGCTGGCTGACCCCAGCCTCACCCATAATCAAAACATCGGAGACACCCGCAAATGACTCAAGGACTCCCCATCGATCTGAAGCGCCGCAACCTGCTCATCGGCGCTGCCGCGGGCGTTGCTGCCAGCGCCGCTGGCATACTGCTGCCGGCTGGCCGTGCGCTGGCGAGCGAGTATCCCGAGCGTCCCATCACTTTTATCTGCCCATGGCCGGTCGGCGGCACTGCCGACCAGTCGATGCGTGCGCTGTGCCAGGTGGCCAGCGGCATCCTCAAGCAGTCGATCGTAGTGGAGAACCGGGCCGGCGCGTCCGGCATGATCGGCACCAAGGCGCTGGCGCGCGCCACGCCGGACGGCTACACCATCGGCCAGATCCCCATTTCGGTCACGCGTTTCGCGCAGCTCGGCATGCTGCAGCTGGATCCGCGCACCGACCTGACCTACCTGGCGCGCACGTCGGGCCAGACTTTCGGCATCGCCGTGCCAACTAGCTCGCGCTACAAGACGCTGCAGGACGTGGTGGCCGCCGCCAAGGCCAACCCCGGCAAGGTGACCTATGCGCACGCCGGCATCGGCGGCGCGACCCATGTCGGCATGGAGCAGTTCGCGCTGGCCGCAGGCGTGCAGTTCAATGCGATTGCCTACAAGGGCGGTGCCGCCGCGCTGCAGGACGTGCTGGCGGGGCAGGTGGAGCTGCTGGCCGATTCCAGCTCATGGGCGCCGCACGTGGAAGCCGGCAAGCTGCGCCTGCTGGCGACCTGGGGCGAGCAGCGCGCATCGCGCTTCAAGGACACGCCGACGCTGAAGGAGCTCGGCTACAACGTGGTGGTCGAAGCCCCCAACGGCATCGGCGCGCCCAAGGGCCTGCCGCCCGCGGTGGAGAAGAAGCTGCGCGACGTCTTCCGCGCTGCGGTGGCGAGCAACGAGTTCAAGCAGGTGGCCGCGCGCCTCGATGCGCCGGTGATGTACCTCGACGGTCCCGACTACAAGAAGTACGTGGCCAGCGTCTATGAGCAGGAAACGCAGCTGATTCAGCGCCTCAAGCTCAAGGAACTGCTGCAGCAAAGCTGAGCTGCGGGCGAATAACAAGCGAACCACAAGTGAACCCCAATCCCGTCATCCGCCTGCACGCCAACGACAACGTGCTGGTCGCGCGCATCGACCTGTCGCTGGGCCAGCAGCTCGCCGATCCTGCCGTGCGCGTGCGCGCGCAGGTGCCGGCCGGGCACAAGATCGCCGCCTGCGCGATCACGGCCGGTACACCGGTGCGCAAGTTCGACACCGTCATCGGCGTGGCCGCGCGCGATATCGCGCCGGGCGAGCACGTGCATTCGCACAACCTGACGCTGGTCGACTTCTACCGCGACCCGGCGTTCTGCCAGGACGTGCGCCCGGTCGACTACGTGCCCGAGGCGCAGCGCGCCACCTTCAACGGCTTTGTGCGCCCTGACGGGCGTGTGGGCACGCGCAATTTCATCGGCATCCTGTCGTCGGTCAATTGCTCGTCCACCGTGATCCGGCAGATCGCGGCGCATTTCACGCCGGAACGACTCGCTGCATTTCCCAACGTGGATGGCGTGGTCGCGTTCGCGCAGACCAGCGGCTGCGGCATGTCCTCGCCGAGCGAGCACTTCGACGTGCTGCGCCGCACGCTGGCCGGCTATGCGCGGCATCCCAACCTGGCCGGCGTGCTGATCGTCGGCCTGGGCTGCGAGCGCAACCAGGTCGCTTCATTGGTCGAATCGCAAGGACTGGAGCCCGGGCCCGCTGTACATACTCTGGTGATGCAGGACACTGGCGGCACGCGTGCCACCATCGCGGCCGGCATTCAGGCGGTCGAATCGATGCTGCCGCTTGCCAACGCGGCGGTGCGCCAGCCGGTGCCGGCCAGCCACCTGAAGATCGGCCTGGAATGCGGCGGCTCGGACGGTTTCTCCGGCATCAGTGCCAATCCCGCGCTGGGCGCGGCGATGGACCTACTGGTACGCCACGGCGGCACCGCTATCCTGTCCGAGACGCCCGAGATCCACGGCGTGGAGTTCATGCTGACGCGCCGCGCGGTGACGCCCGAGGTCGGTCAGAAGCTGCTGGACCGGCTGGCGTGGTGGGAGCGCTATACCGCCGGCCACAACGCGCAGTTCAACGGCGTGGTCGGCCATGGCAACCAGCAGGGCGGCCTGGCCAATATCTTCGAGAAGTCGCTGGGCTCGGCGATGAAGGGCGGCACCACGCCGCTGCAGGCCGTGTACGAGTATGCCGAGCCGATCGACCAGGCCGGCTTCGTGTTCATGGACTCGCCCGGCTACGATCCGGTGGCCGTGACCGGCCAGATCGCCAGCGGCGCCAACCTGATCTGCTTTACCACCGGCCGCGGCTCGATGTTCGGCTCCAAGCCGGCGCCTACGATCAAGCTTGCTTCCAACTCGGCGATGTTCAACCGGCTGGAAGAAGACATGGATATCAACTGCGGGCTGGTGCTCGACGGCGAGCTGACGGTGCCGCAGATGGGCCAACGGATCTTCGAGCACATCCTGCGCGCCGCCTCCGGCGAGCCGACCAAGAGCGAGACGCTGGGCCTGGGCGACAATGAGTTCGTGCCCTGGCACGTGGGCATCGTCAGCTAGTTGCCGCCCCTCACACCCTTTCTGCTTACACCAATGGCCCTGTCACTTGCCGATGCTGCGCTGCTGCGCAGCCAGAACCTGATTGACCACCAATGGCGCGATGCTGGCCTTGGCCGCCGGCTGCCAGTGACCGACCCGGCCACCGGCGAGGCCTTCGCCAGCGTGCCCGACAGTGACGCGGGCGATGCGCGTCTCGCTGTCGACGCCGCCGCCGCGGCGTTCCCGGCATGGAGCCGCCGCCCCGCGCGCGAACGTGCGCAACTGATCAAGCGCTGGCATGCGCTGATCCTCGCGCACCTGGACGACCTGGCTCGCATCATTTCCACCGAGCAGGGCAAGCCGATGCACGAGGCACGCGGCGAGGTGCAGTACGGCGCCTCGTACGTCGAATGGTTCGCGGAAGAGGCCACCCGCATCTGCGGCGATATCGTCGCGGAAGCGGTGTCAGGCCGCAAACTGCTGGTGCTGAAGGAACCGGTTGGCGTGGTGGCGGCCATCACGCCGTGGAACTTTCCGCTGGCGATGATCGCCCGCAAGATCGCCCCCGCGCTGGCCGCCGGATGCACGGTCGTGGCCAAGCCCGCGGAAGACACACCGCTGACCGCGCTGGCGCTGGCCTGGCTGGCGCAGCAGGCCGGCATCCCGTCAGGCGTGCTCAACATGGTCACGGCCTCGCGCGAACACACGCCGGGCGTGGTCGACGCCTGGCTGGCCGACAGCCGCGTGCGCAAGATCACCTTCACCGGCTCGACGCCGGTAGGCAAGCACCTGGCGCGCGAATCGGCCGCCACGCTGAAGAAAGTCTCGCTGGAACTGGGCGGCAACGCGCCATTTATCGTCTTCGACGATGCCGACCTCGACGCCGCGGTCGACGGCCTGATGGCCTCCAAGTTCCGCAACGGCGGCCAGACCTGCGTCTGCCCGAACCGGGTCTACGTGCATGACGCCGTGCACGATGCCTTTGTCGAGCGCCTGGCGCAGCGCGTGAGCGCGCTCCATGTCGGGCCCGCCACCGAAGATGCCGCGCAGATCGGCCCCATGATCAATGCCCGCGCCGTCGACAAGATCGCGCGCCATGTGGAAGACGCGGTCGCCAGGGGCGCGCGCGTCGTCACCGGTGGCAAGCGCGTGCGCACCGCCGACGGCCCCCACTACTACGCACCGACCGTGCTGGTCGACGCGACGCCCGCGATGGAACTGTCGTGCGAAGAAACCTTCGGGCCGGTGGCGCCGATCTTCCGCTTCCGCGACGAGGCCGAAGTGATCCGCGACGCCAACGACACCCCGTTCGGACTGGCCGCGTATTTCTACTCGAACGACATCCGCCGCATCTGGCGCGTGGCGCAGGCGCTGGAAACCGGCATGGTCGGCATCAACGAAGGCGCGATCGCGGCCGAGGCGGCGCCATTCGGCGGCGTCAAGGAATCCGGCTACGGCCGCGAGGGCTCGCGCCATGGTCTGGACGACTACATGCACACCAAGTACCTTTGCCAGGGCCAGCTCGGCTGAAGCGCCGGGCCCACAGCAAACCGAACCGGAACCACCATGCCCGCAACCAACCCTTTCAAAACCGCGCTGGCCGCCCGCCAGGCGCAGATCGGCCTGTGGCTGTCGATGGCCACGCCGTACCTGGCGGAAGTCTCGGCCACGGCCGGCTTTGACTGGCTGCTGATCGACGGCGAACACGCGCCCAACGACCTGCAATCGACGCTGCATGCCCTGCAAGTACTGGGTGCGTACCCGTCGCAGCCCGTGGTGCGCGCGGTGTCCGGCGAAGTGCCGCTGATCAAGCAGTTGCTCGATATCGGCGCGAAGAACCTGCTGGTGCCGATGGTCGATACAGCCGAACAGGCCCGCACGCTGGTCAGCGCCACGCGCTATCCGCCGCAGGGCATTCGCGGCGTGGGCAGCGCGGTCGGGCGCGCCTCGCTGTGGAGCGCGCGCACCGACTACCTCGACGTGGCCGACGATGAAGTCTGCCTGCTGGTGCAGGCGGAAACCGTCACGGCGCTGCAGAACCTGGAAGAGATCTGCGCGGTGGACGGCGTCGATGGCGTCTTCATCGGCCCGGCCGATCTCGCAGCATCGATGGGCTATCGCGGCCGCCCGGGTCACCCGGAAGTGCAGGCGGCCATCGAAGGCGCAATGCGCACCATCATCGCCAGCGGCAAGGCCGCCGGTACGCTGACTTCGGACCCGGCGCTGGCGCGCCGTTACCTGGAACTCGGCTGCACCTTCGTGGCCACGGGCGTCGACGTGCTGATGTACGCCAACGCCGCACGCAAGCTCGCTGCATCGTTCCGCTCCCAGCCCTCGGACAGCGCCGCGGACAAGCCGTCCGCCGCGTACTGACCAGCTTTTTTTTGAAGACCCTGACATGTCCGCTGAAATCCAGACCCCCGACACCACCTTGCGCGCGATGCAGGCCATCGTCGGCGAAAACGCCTGCCGCAGCGGCGACGCCGACACCCAGGCCTACGTCACCGACTACCGCGGCATCTATCGCGGCCAGGCGCAGGTGGTGGTGCTGCCGTCCTCGACCGAGCAGGTCAGCCAGGTGCTGCAGTGGTGCCATGCGCATCGCGTGCCGGTGGTGCCGCAGGGCGGCAATACCTCGCTGATGGGCGGCGCGGTGCCCGACGACAGCGGCACCGCCGTGGTCGTCAACCTGAGCCGCATGAACCGCGTGCTGGGCCTGGACACCATCAACGACACCATGACCGTGCAGGCCGGCGTCACGCTGAGCGCGGCACGCAGCGCCGCCGAAGCCGAGCAACGCCTGTTCCCGCTGCGCATCGGCTCCGAAGGCTCCTGCCAGATCGGCGGCAACCTGTCGACCAACGCTGGCGGCACCGCCGTGCTGCGCTACGGCAATATGCGCGACCTGGTGCTCGGCATCGAGGTGGTGCTGCCGGACGGACGCATCTATTCGTCGCTGCGCGGCCTGCGCAAGGACAACACCGGCTACGACCTCAAGCAGCTGTTTATCGGCGCGGAAGGGACGCTCGGCATCATCACCGGCGCGGTACTGAAGCTGATGCCGCAGCCGCGCAGCAGTGCCGTGGCCTTCGTCGCCGTACAGGATCCCGCCGCGGCGGTGGCCCTGCTGGGTGAGGCCAAGCGCCTCTCCGGCCAGGCCGTGACCGCGTTCGAACTGATCTCGCGGCCCGCGCTGGAACTGGTGCTGGAATACCTTGGCAACGTCGCGTCGCCGCTGCAGGACACCCACGACTGGATGGTGCTGATCGAACTGACCTCCGGCACCGATGCCGAGAGCCTGAACGCCACGCTGATGGAGATCCTCGAATCCGGCTTCAGCCAGGGACTGGTGCTCGACGCCGCCGTGGCCGCTAGCTTGTCCGATGCGCAGACTTTCTGGCGCATCCGCGAAGAGATCTCCGATGCGCAGACGCGCACTGGCGGCAGCATCAAGTGTGACGTCTCGGTGCCGCTGTCGCGTATCGCGGCCTTTGTGGAAGAGGCCTCGACCAAGGTGCTTGAACTGGCGCCCGACACGCGCATGGTGATCTACGGCCATATGGGCGACGGCAATGTGCACTTCAACCCGCTGCGACCCAAGGACCAGCCCGCCAAGGAATTCCTGGCGCAGTGGTATGAGCCGGTCTCGACGCTGGTCGACGCCATGGCGCACGCCGAGAACGGCTCAATCTCGGCCGAGCACGGCATCGGCGTGGTCAAGCGCGATGACATGACGCGCTACAAGTCGCGGGTGGAACTGGAACTGATGTGGCAGGTCAAGCAGGCGCTCGACCCGCTGAACCTGCTCAATCCGGGCAAGGTGCTGCCGCCGCTGGGGCAATAGCCGCCCTGAATCCCGCGCGGCGCAGGGGGGCAGGGCGCGCGTGGCATGAATCGCCCATCTCGGCTAAGGTGTCAGTGTCCAGAACGCGCGGAGCCGGGGCATCGTCGCACCGGTATCCGGCACACCACGGCCGGCACCGGCCGAGATAACGATGAGCGCCCAAGCCCCCAATATCGCCGCCCCCGCCGCCAATCCGGCCACCGTTCCCCTCGAAAAACCCGAGCTCGACTACCCGTGCGGCGGCGCGCCCGAACCCGGCCGCGCCCACGAAATCGCCCCCGGCGTGCTGTGGCTGCGCATGCCGATGCCGCTCGGCCTGAACCATATCAACCTGTGGGCCATCCGCGATGGCAACGGCTGGGCCGCGGTCGATTCGGGCCTGCAGACGCCGGAGACCGCGCAGGCCTGGCGCACGCTGTTCGGCGACGGCGGCGCGCTCGCCGGCGGCCTGACGCGGCTGTTCGTCACCCATATGCACCCCGACCACATCGGCATGGCAGGCTGGCTGACGCGCAAGTTCGGCTGCCAGCTGTGGATGACGCGGCTGGAATACCTGATGTGCCGCGTGCTGGCGGCGGATACGGGGAGGGCGGCGCCGGATGAGGCGATCAGCTTCTACCGCAAGGCCGGCTGGGACGACGATGCCATCGAGGTCTACCGCGCCCGCTTCGGCGGTTTCGGCAAATTCGTCCACGCCCTGCCCGAGCAGTTCCATCGCCTGGCCGACGGCGACACGGTCCGCATCGGCGACCACGACTGGCAGGTCATCGTCGGCACCGGCCATTCGCCCGAACACGCCTGCCTGTACTGCCCGGCGCTGAAGGTGCTCGTGTCCGGCGACCAGGTACTGCCACGCATCTCCTCCAACGTATCGGTCTTCCCGACCGAACCCGACGCCGACCCCATGCAGGACTGGCTGGCCTCCCTCGACAAGGTCCGCGCCGCCGTGCCCGACGACGTGCTGGTGCTCCCCGCCCACAACGAGCCGTTCCGCGGCCTGCACGCCCGCATCGACTACCTGCGCGCCAGCCAGCTACAGGGGCTCGACCGGCTGCGCGGCGCGCTGGCGGAACCGAAGCGGGCTGTTGATGTGTTCGGGGAGTTGTTTAGCCGGCCGATCACTGGCAGCGGCGGGTTGCTCGGGATGGCGACGGGGGAAAGCATCGCGCATCTGAACTATTTGCTGGCGCGAGGGGAGGTGGTGCGGGAATCAAGTGGCGACGGGTGCTATTGGTATCGGATGGAATAACCCCCTGAAAGAAGGGATTTAAAACTCGTTCTATTGGGCCACTAGGGCGTTCCCGCCAGCGGATCTGCTGCGCGGGCGGCTCGGTAATGGCTGAGCCATCTGAAGTTGGTCAACGCGGCCATCTGCAGTCCGTACCGACAATTGGTGAAATCCCGAAGAGGGATGCATCATTTTCCCCAAGGAAATTAGTTTTTTCTGCTTGCGCGTTAAATACTTTTGTGCGATGCAACATCCATTGAATGTCATAATCTAAAATCATTTTAATATGCGTCCGGAAGTGAGCCGGATTTAATCCAAATCAGATTATGGCCATGTAATTTGTTGCAAAACGTTTCCGTGGCGGAAATTGTAAGTTAGTGTCCTGTAGGGCACATGTAAGCCCTTGATGTGCCTAGAAATGCAGCCTGTCAGAGGCTATCGCTCGCGTCTTCCCCCTAGTGGGGTAAAGTGTACCGGCATTGTTACAAGCTGTTGCGTTTGTTGTCGACGCCCCTTATTATGGCGCCCTGCCGAAGTAAGTGGCCGTAGAATACGCGGCCTGTCAGCAATATAAGCAGGTACCAATAATGAAAACAGCGGTTCGCGACGGGGTGGGACGTGTGGATGATGAGGCTCATCCTGGCGCGCTACCAACCTTAGAGTCAGTACTCAAAGAACAAGCCGGCGCGGCGGCGATCACGCTCGAAGAGGTCGGCAACGGGATAGCTGTTGCCGTGCGTCGGCAACGCGGGCTGCTGCTCAGTAGCGTGCAAGCAAACGCGGGGGCGCGCGCTCGCCTCACGCCGTTGTGCCGGGTTCCTGTTCCCATTCCTGCGTGCGCGCACCCGCGCCGCGCTGTCGACGTCCGCGAATCTACCGACTACGCACGATGAGCCGGGCTGGAGTCCGGTCGGACGTTTCCATCGCGGTTTCCGTCTGGAAGGCGCTGTTCCTGCGCGAGGCCAGCGCTCGCCTTGCGACTGGGCGCGCTGCCTGGTTGTGGATCCTGCTTGAGCCGGCGGCGCACATCATCTTCCTGATGGTGATCTTTGGCGTGATCCGACACCAGGTCATGCAAGGGGCGAACATCGAGGTGTTCGTCCTCGTTGGCGTTTGGGGATTCTTTCTGGTGCGAAATATCGCCCAACGGGGCATGGAGGCCATCAACGCAAACCAGGCATTGTTCTCCTATCGGCAGGTGCAACCAGTGGATACGGTCCTGGTGCGCGCAACTGTTGAGGGGTTCCTGTACGCCATCGTGGGCGCTGTACTGCTTGTCGCGCTGGCGATGTTCGGCATTGACGTGCGGCCAGCCGATCCGCTTCTCGTTATCTGGTCGGCGTTCCTGCTCTGGGCATTCGGTCTTGGCCTGGGGCTGAGCTTCTCTGTGATCGGCACGCTGCTGCCGGAAGTCGGCAAGATCATCCGGCTCGCCTTCACGCCTCTCTACTTCCTGTCGGCGGTCATGTATTCGGTAGCGAGTCTGCCGCCGGGCATGCGCAGCACCGTGCTGGTCAACCCCATCACGCATGGGCTGGAAGCCATGCGAAGCGGCTGGTTTGCGGCCTACCGTGGGGAAGCGCATATCAGTCTGAGCTACCTTGCCTTCTGGGCGCTGGGCACTGTCTTCCTTGGCCTTGCTTTGCACGTGCGATACGCAACGCGGTTGACAGCGCAATGATTGAGATATCGGATGTCCATAAGCGCTATCGCACCACCCACGGTTCCAAGTGGGTGTTGAAGGGGGTATCGCTCAATATTCCACCCAAGAGCCGGGTGGCGCTGATCGGCGCAAACGGGGCGGGCAAGTCCACGCTACTGCGGCTGGTGGGCGGCATCGACCAGCCGAGTCGTGGCCACATTGTCCGCAACTGCCGGGTGTCCTGGCCATTGGGCTTGTCCGGCGGCTTTCAGGGATCCCTCAGCGGACGACAAAACACCAAATTTGTTTGCCGGATTCACGGTGTCGACAAGAACCTTTCCGAAAAGCTCGAGTTCGTGCGCGAGTTCTCGGAGCTCAACGATGCCTTTGACGACCCGGTAAAGACCTATTCGTCTGGCATGCGCTCGCGGCTGGCATTCGCCATGTCGCTTGCCTTCGACTTCGATACCTATCTTGTCGATGAACTGACGGCCGTTGGTGACGCAGCATTCAAGCGCAAGTCTCAGAAAGCCTTTGAAGACCTCGCCGGGCGGGCAGGCCTGGTGATGGTCTCGCACAGCGAATCCACGCTTAAAAATTTCTGCCAAACGGCGGTCTGGCTGCATCAGGGCCAGGCGCATTTGTTTGATTCGGTCGAGGAGGCCCTGCGAGAGTACAGGGACAGCATTCCAGCATGATGAAGACGATTACTTCGGGCGCGGTGGGGCAGGTCGGCCGCCTCACTCGCCTGAACCGCATTTGGCAGATGGCCCTTGGCGCCTGCCTGCTCGCCGTTCTGTACTGGAGCGTGATCGCTTCCGATCTGTATGTGTCGGAAGCCCGCGTCGTCGTGGAGCGCAGCGATGGCGTGGGCGCCAGCGCGGCGGATTTCACCTCGCTGCTGGTCGGCAACACCGCTCCCCAAGACCTGTTGCTGCTGCGGGAATACCTGCTTTCCGTCGACATGCTCAAGAAGCTGGACGCACAGCTTGGCCTCCGCAAGCACTACGCGGACAGCCACCGGGACCCATGGTCCCGGTTGTGGTTCGAGGATGCTTCGCTGGAGCGCTTTCATGATTACTACCTTAAACGCGTGAGCGTCGAATACGATGACTTCGCTCGCGTACTTGTTATCAAGGTCCAGGCCTACACCTCGGAAATGGCACATGCCATCGCCGGTGAACTGGTCGGCGACGGCGAGCGCTTCATGAACGAGATGACCCACCGGATCGCCGGGGAGCAGGTCGTCTATATAGAGAAACAGGTCCACGACCAGGGCGAACGCCTGAAGGCGGCGCGCCAGGCGCTGGTGGCTTACCAGAATGCCAACGGCCTGGTATCGCCGCGCGGCGAGGTGGAAAGCCTGTCGACCGTGGTGGCCAACGCCGAGGCCACCCTTGCCGAACTGCACGTCAAGCGGAACTCGCTCAAGGACGTCTTCACGCCGCAGTCTCCGGCCATCCAGCAGCTTGATGCCCAGATCGCCGCGGTTGAGCGGCAGATGGCCGAGCAACGCGGCCGGATGGTGTCCACCAAAGGGCGAGGGCTGAACCGCGTTGTTGAAGAGCACGATCGTCTGCAGGCCGCCGCCGAGTTCGCGTTCGACATCTACAAGACCGCGATCGGCGCGCTGGAGAAAGCCCGGATCGAGGCCACCCGCAAGCTCAAGAACGTCGCCGTCGTGCAAAGCCCGACCAGGCCGGAATACCCACTCCAGCCTAGGCGTATCTACAACATAGTGGTGTTTGTCCTGATGACCCTGATGCTCGCAGGCGTTGTTCAGCTGCTGAGCGCCATCATCCGCGATCACCGGGACTAGTCATGCTTCGAAGAATTCTTGCTATTGCCCTTGCAGCTACCGGCCTGGCCGGCATCCATGGCGCACAGGCGCAGGTCGGCGCGCGCCTTCCACAATCTTCCGCAATCGGGCCAATGGAATATGCCGTCTTGGCGGCACAAGGAGGCACCTCGCTTAGCGGTGCTGCGTCAGCCACGCCCGGCGCAGCCCCGATGGTTCCTGGCCGAACTGACGCGCCTCTGCCGGAAAGTGCCCCACAGAATAACGACTATACGGCCAACATGGCGAGCGACGCCTTTGGCGCACAGTTGTTTACCGGCGCATTCAGCCGTGACAGTGCTTCGGTGTTCAATCCCAGCCATGTGATTTCCGTCGGCGACAGAATCCAACTGCGAATCTGGAACGGATACAACGTCGATACGGTGCTGACCGTGGATGCCGGCGGCAATATTGTGCTGCCAGAGATCGGGCCGTTCCGCGTGCAGGGCATCACCAACGGCAACCTGCAAATGGCGATCGGCAATGCCTTGCGGCGGGTATTTGCCAGCAAGGTATCAATCTATGCCAGCCTGCTAGCGGCCCAACCCGTGCGGGTGTACGTGACCGGCGCCGTGCGCCGGCCGGGCATGTATGACGGTACATCGAGCGACAGCGTCCTCCGCTACCTCGACCAGGCCGGCGGGATCGACCCGGACCGAGGCTCGTTCCTCGACGTCGCCATCAAGCGGGGCAACCAGACACTGGAAGTCGTCAATCTCTATGACTTCCTGCTTAAAGGCGATTTGACTTCCCGGCAACTCAACAACGGAGACGTCATCTTTGTCCAGTCGCGCAAGAAGACGGTGAAGGTCAGCGGGCTGGCGGAGAACGCCAAGCGGTTTGAGTTTCTTGGCGACCAGGCCCGTCTCGACCAGATCGTACAGCTGGCAAAACCGCTGCCGCAAGCCACCAATGTTCGCGTGGTACGTAATACAGGCACCGTCCGCAATGTGGAGTATTTCCCTATTTCGAACGGCAATCAGATTGACCTGCGCGATGGCGATGAAATTGAGTTTACCGCCGACAAGCGGCCCGGCACGATTACCGTTCGCGTCGAGGGCGAGCATACCGGGCCTCAGGAATACGTTCTGCCTTATGGCAGCCGCATGGGTCAGCTGCTCAGCCAGATTCATTTCACGCAGGAATCCGATGCAGAAAGCATCCAGCTGTTCCGCCAGAGTGTAAAGGCACGCCAGAAGGCGCTGCTTGGCACCACCCTTAAAACCCTGGAGTCCAGCGTGCTGACCGCCAGATCAGGCACCGCCGAAGAAGCACAGCTTCGTAAGGAAGAGGCTGCACTGGTACTGCAATGGGTGGAGCGCGCGAAGAAGATCGAACCGTCAGGGCAGACTCTCATTGCGAAGTCCACGACGCGCAACGACCTGCTTCTCGAAAACGGTGACGTCCTGCGGGTGCCGGTCAAGGACGGCCTCGTCCTGGTCAGCGGCGAAGTGCTGTTTCCCAACGCCGTGGCGTATGACAAGAGCCTGGACCTGGACGACTTCATCCAGCAGGCCGGCGGCTTCTCGCAGAACGCTGATACGTCTCGCGTGATCATTGCCCACCGGGACGGCAGCTTCTCGGACGGCAAGAAGGACGATGCGGTTCGGCCGGGCGACGAGATCATGGTGTTGCCGAAGGTCGACTTCAAGACGCGGCAGTTTGCCAAGGATGTCTTCCAGATTCTTTATCAAATTGCAATTAGTGCAAGGGTGGTATTGGGACTATGAGGATACTGACTGTATTCGGAACGCGGCCGGAAGCCATCAAGATGGCGCCGCTAGTTAAAAAGCTTGCTGAACGGCCGGACATTGAAAGCAAGGTCTGCGTCACGGCACAGCATCGGCAGATGCTTGACCAGGTTCTCGATCTCTTCGATATCAGGGCCGACTACGACCTCGACATCATGAAGGCCGGTCAGACGCTGTCCTCCATCACGACCAGCATCCTTTCCGGAATGGAACCTGTCCTCACTGACTTCAGGCCGGACATGGTGCTGGTCCACGGGGACACGGCCACCACATTCTCCGCGACGATGGCGGCGTTTTATCAGCGCATCCCGGTAGGCCACGTGGAGGCAGGCTTGCGGACCGGCGACCTGTATTCGCCATGGCCGGAAGAGGGAAACCGCAAGCTGACTGGCGCGCTGGCGAAGCTCCACTTTGCACCCACCGAACAGTCACGCGAGAACCTGCTCGCCGAGGGCATCAATGAATCGCAGGTGCATGTCACCGGCAACACGGTTATTGACGCGCTGCTTATGGTTCGCGAAAAAATCGACACGGATCCGCAACTGGCAAAGCGGCTGCTGTCGGCATTCCCGATGCTGAGAGATGAATCCCGGCTGGTGCTCATTACAGGCCATCGCAGAGAGAACTTTGGCGGTGGATTCGAACGCATCTGCGAAGCCATCCGGATTCTTGCCGGGCGATTCCCCGATTGTGATTTCGTCTATCCGGTGCATTTGAATCCCAATGTGCGCGCACCGGCAATGAGGATTCTCAGCGGGGTGACCAACATTCACCTGATTGAGCCGCAGGAATACCTGCCATTCGTCTATCTCATGACGCGGGCGCACGTCATTCTCACCGACTCGGGCGGTATCCAGGAGGAGGCGCCATCGCTTGGGAAGCCGGTTCTCGTGATGCGAGATACAACCGAACGGCCTGAGGCCGTCGAAGCGGGAACCGTCAAGCTAGTCGGGACCGATGTGGAACGTATCGTTGGTGGCGTAGCGCGCTTGCTGACCGATCAGTCCGAGTACAAGCGCATGAGCTTTGCGCACAACCCGTACGGCGACGGATTGGCTTCCGAGCGCATTGTCGCGCTTATGAGCGGCCACTGATTTCAGAGCTCTACAGAAAGAAGAAGACAAACATGCAAACTAGTTCCTTTTCAACAGTCAGCGTAATCGGGCTGGGCTACATTGGGCTGCCTACTGCGGCAATGTTCGCGTCGCGCAAAGTAAAAGTTATTGGCGTAGACATCAATGAGCATGCTGTAAGAACGATTAATCAGGGAAAGATCCATATCGTTGAGCCTGAACTGGACATGATCGTTCATGCCGCCGTCACCGAAGGGTTTCTTCGGGCTACGACCACGGTGGAAGCGGCCGATGCCTTTCTCATTGCAGTACCGACGCCGTTCAAGGGGAATCATGAGCCCGACCTGTCGTACGTACGCGCGGCCGCTGAATCCATCGCGCCGGTGCTGCAGCCCGGGAACATTGTTGTACTGGAGTCCACATCACCGGTCGGCACCACCGAGCAGATGGTTGAATGGCTGGCTGCGTGTCGGCCGGACCTGCGGTTTCCGCGAGAAGGCGAGAGCGTTGTGGACATCAATGTCGCATACTGTCCTGAGCGCGTGCTCCCGGGGCAGGTTGTCCGCGAGCTTGTCGAAAACGACAGAATTATCGGTGGCCTGACACGGGCATGTTCCGATCGGGCCATGGAACTGTATCGAGTGTTTGTCAGCGGTGACCTGCTGGTGACCAATGCCCGGACCGCCGAGATGGGAAAGCTCACGGAGAACGCCTATCGCGACGTGAACATCGCATTCGCCAATGAGCTTTCGATGATCTGCGAGAGGATTGGAGTCGATGTATGGGAGCTGATTCGCCTGGCGAACCACCACCCGCGAGTCAACGTACTGCAACCCGGCTGTGGTGTGGGCGGGCACTGTATCGCCGTGGACCCTTGGTTCATCGTGGACAAAACGCCCGATGAAGCCCGGCTTATCCGAGTGGCGCGTGAGGTGAACGACCACAAGCCGGAATGGGTACTTGGAAAGGTACGGAAGGCCATTGCGGCTTGCAAGGGCGAGGGACGTCAGGAGCAGGATCTCAAGATTGCTGTATTTGGCTTGGCATTCAAGCCCAATATCGATGACCTTCGTGAAAGCCCTGCGCTGCATATTTCCTCGGCGCTCGCTGCGAGTACCTCTGCGTCGCTGATGTTTGTCGAGCCGAATATCGAAAAGCCGTTGCCCCACCCGCTGGAGAGCTACGGATTGTGCTCAGTTGACGACGCCGTGCAGGTAGCAGATATCACAGTGCTGTTGGTTGCGCATCGCGAATTCTACTCGGTACCAGAAAAGCTACGTCGCGGCACGAGGCTGATCGACGCTGTCGGTGTGTCAACAAAGCGCTAACAAGCATTCGCCCAGGATCTGATCTCTATGACAGCAAGACAGCCGATTGCCCAGGACCCGCAGGCAAAATCCCAACCACTGACCGCTGACATCCATGACCGGGTCCTGGATGCATACTATGGGAGGCTTGGCCCGCAGTTCATGCGGGACACGCAGGACCGCATTCATTGGATCTGTCGTCAGGTCCGAGGCGAATCGGTGCTGGATGTCGGTTGTAGTCAAGGTATAGCGTCGATCCTGATTGCGCGAGAGAACCGCAAGGTAACCGGCATTGATGTCAGTCCGCGCGCGATTGATGAGGCAAACAGTGTCCTTGCCACAGAAGCTGCCAGCGTAAGACGCTACCTCACCTTCATCAATTGCGACTTCCTTTCCTATGATCCGGCGGGACAGAACTTCGACTCGATCGTGATGAGCGAGGTGCTGGAGCACCTTGTTCAGCCCGAGCGATTCATAGAACGGGCAGCCAGCCTGTTGGAACCGGGTGGGACGCTGATCGTGACAGTTCCGTTCGGGATCAACGACTACATTGATCACAAGCACACGTTTTACTTGCTGGAGCCATGGCGCCTGATCTCGAAGCATTTCGATGTCTCGGATATGGTGGTCCTCGGAAAGTGGCTAGGACTGAAAGCCATCCGGAAGGCAAAGAGCACAGAAATCGGCTCCCCGGTGAGTCTCGCTGAAGCGCAGATTGCCGCCTTGGAGGATGCCTTCGCGTGCCTGGAGCGTTCGCTCAGCGACGACCTCGAGGGGACGCGCAAGAGACTTAATGACGCCAATCTGAAGTATCGTGACGCCACCGAGCAGATCGCCACGCTTAAACAGCGGCTGGCGCACGAGGAAAGCGAGAAGAAGCGTGCCGGGCGTGAACTGGAGCAAGCCGGGGAGAAGTTCGCCGCAGAAGCGGCGGCGCTTAGAGCCGAACTTGCCAAGGCCCTCCAGCAAGGGGCGGAGCAGTCGGACGTCGCAAGGCATGCCGAAGCCGCGAATCAGCGCCTGAGCGCAGAATTCGAATTCCTAAAGCAGCGGGTACAGACGAGTGATAGCCGCTGGCGTGAGGCAGATGCCCAGCTGCAAGCATTGCGTGAGCGCATGGTGCAAGCAGAGAGTCAGCGGGATCTTTCGGCGAAAGAGCTTGATATGCTATCTCGTCAACTCGCTGCGGTGACACAGGCACGCGACGAGGAACGGGTGTCTACCCGGCAGCAGATCGCAAGCCTTACCGAGGAAAGCCGAGCCGGCAAGGAAGCCGTGCACCAAGCTGAAAAGCAGGTGATCAAGGTACAGGCCGAGCGTGACCTTGTAGAGGTGCGTCTCAGCGAGCTAAGCAGGCGCTACCACGAGCAGCATGAAGCCGCGGAGAGGTTGCACCTGCAACTCCAAGGTGAACGCAGCGCACGGCTGGACCAGGAGCGTGCGTCCAGCGCCGCCACTGCCCAGCACGAAGCCGCTATGCAGGCCGCTGAAGAACGCCTGGTGGACGCAGGATCTGCGGTGGCACGCTGGCAGCAAAAGGTCGAAGCAGCCGAGGCCGCTTGCCAGGAACTGCGAGGGCAACTCACCGCACTTACCGATGAGGTCTTGCGCCATGAGCGGATTCGCCAGGAACTGGAAGCGAGCAAAGAGGCGCTCCAGAATCGGTTGACGCATGCCTTGCTTACCGCCGAGGCGCAGTTGACATCGGAGCGCGCAGAAGCGTCCCGCAGGATCGCTGAACTGGAATCTGCGTTGATTGACCGACAGCAAACCATCAGCGAGCAATCGTCGATCCACGATCAGTTGAATGGCGCTTTGTTCGCCGCCGAGAAGCAACTAGGCGAGCAGCGCTCAGAGGCGTTCCGGAGGATCGGTGGGCTTGAGTCCGCGCTAAGCAACCAACAGCAAGCGATCAGCGAGCAAGTATTGCAGCAGGAGCAGTTAAGGAGTGCGTTGACGCATCTGGCAGCGGAGCGGGCAGATGCATTCCACAGGATCGGCGATCTCGAAGCGGCTCTGCGTGAGCAACGGGAAGCGGTCAGCGCACATCAATCCGCATCAGAAGAAATGCTGCGAGCAGCGGGCGGGCAAATTGAGGATCTGGAGGCGACACTTGCGCGGCAAAAGCAGGTCGAGGCCGCAGATAAGGCTGCGCTGCAGGAAACACGGACTGGCTTGAATCGAGCCAATGATAAGTACAGGAAGCTCACGGCGGAGGAGATTCCTCAGCTGAAAAGCAAGCTCGAGACCCAGCGCATTGCTGCGCGGGACGCGGCGCGCGCCCTTGAGAAGGCCAAGGTGGCCTTGCAGGAGAGCCATAGGGAAGTCGTGAGCACTGGCAGGAAACTCCAGGACATGGAGCGCCGGAAGACCGCTGCCGAAGAGCAAGTGTCGAAAACACGCGCAACCTTGTCATTCCAGCTCGGATACCTGCTGATCCATGGCTTCAAATCGGCCAGGGGAATTATGGACATGCCCCGAGGGTTGCTTGCGTTGCGCAAGGAGGCGCAGCGCCGCCGAAGCGTAAAGGGCAAGCTTGGGAGTGATGTCGGCGTGGCGCCGGTTGTCAAGATCGCACAGCAAGAATCCCATAGGCTTGTCCCCGCAGCGCACGTGGCTAACCTTGCCCCCGCGCTTCTGGCGGCGAACGCGACACCGCCCCTGCCGGACGCTGCGCCAATGCCTGCCCGGCTGCGCATGGCATGCATCATGGACGAGTTCACTTATGGTTCGTACCGCCATGAATGCGAAACCGTGCAACTGACGCCGGAAGGATGGCAGGCTGCCATTGCAGAGTTTCGGCCGGAGTTGCTCTTTGTGGAGTCCGCCTGGCGCGGAAAGGACGGGCTTTGGGGCAGCAAAGTCGGACATACCAGCCGTGAGCTTCAGGCCATTATCCGCTGGTGTCGGGACCATGCCGTTCCGACGGTGTTCTGGAATAAGGAAGATCCGGTACATTTCGAAACCTTCCTGACGACTGCCAAGCTGTTCGATTTCATCTTTACCACCGACATCGATTGCATTCACCGATACAAGGCCGCGTTGGGTCATGAACGGGTTTACCTGCTGCCGTTTGCCTGCCAGCCCGCTACAAACAACCCGGTGGAGACGTTCGAAAGAAGGGATGCGGTCTCCTTTGCGGGTGCCTATTACGCAAAGTATCCGGAACGCACGCGTGACCTCGAGACCTTTGTTGCGGAGCTGCCGTCCTTCAAGCCCATTGAGATCTTCGATCGCAATTTTGGCAAGGATGACCCGTCGTACCAGTTCCCGCCGAGCTATCAGCCATATATCGTTGGGACGCTGCCTTTCGAGGAGATAGACAAGGCATACAAGGGCTACCGGTACGCCATTAACCTCAACTCGATCAAGCAATCTCAGTCCATGTTTGCTCGCCGGGTGTTCGAACTCTTGGCATGCAATACGTTGACCATCAGCAACTTCTCGCGCGGTGTACGCCTGCTGTTTGGGGACCTTGTCATTTCGAGTGATAGCGGCAGCGAGGTCTTGCGCAGGCTGCGCACAATTGAGCACGACGGTATCTACGGCCGAAAGCTGCGGCTGGCCGCGCTTCGCAAGGTACTGGGCGAGCATACCTATGGACACCGGTTGGCCTACATACTATCAAAGGTGACTGGGAAAGCGGTTTCTGTGCCGCTGCCAAAAATCGCTGTCGTAGCTGAGGCCGTCGACCAGACAAGAGCGCTTGCCATCATCTCGCAGTTCGAGAGCCAGAAGTACGCCAATGGCTCACTGTACCTGGTGACTGATGCCGTCCAGCGGGTAAGCGATGGTTCGCGGATCGAAATTGTCTCCCCAGCACGTGTCGCGGGATTGGAACTCGGTGCCATTGCCGGCAACGCGGACTTAGTCGCTGGCTGGGTGGCGTGTGACTACTATGGCCCGAATTACTTGTCGGACATTGCCTTGGCCACGCGCTATAGCGATGCTGTTGCCATTGGCAAGGCGGCATATTATGAGGCTCGGGGCTCAAGCATCACGCTTTCCAATGGGAATCTGGCGTTCCACTATGTCGACGCCCTGCCTGCGCGATCCGCAGCGGAGCGCGTCACGGCCGTAAAGGGTATCAATGCGTTGACATGGATACGGGAGTTGCCCGGGCGGACTATCGACGGTGGGAAACTGCTCGCGATTGATGAGTTCAACTATTGTCGGGACGCAGCGCGACTCGACGATGCCCGGCAGGTGACAGTGCACGTAGATGATCTCCCTGGCGTCAACGTGGGCCTGAGCGCTGAAGAACTGCTTTCCTGCGCAGAGAGCATTGAGCCGGCTGCAGGCGGCGATATGACGGGAGTCTGGCTATCGGGTAAGCAATTAGCCGACGGATTTTCCAAGAAGCCGAGCGCTGCTATTCAGATGTCTTTGACTGGCGAGCAATGGCGAGTCGATTCGTCCCTTGATGATGGCAAGCACGAGTACCTGTATGCAACCTCGGAACTGGCGGTTGACGACACGGGGTTTGCCGATCAAGGGCGTTTCCATCTGGATGTCACCCCCGGTTTGAACATTCAGTTGGTCGTGTTGTTCCTGGATGCACAGAAGCAGAAGATCAGCCACGTGATCAAGCATGCCAACAGAAACGAGTCGGCCGCTATACCCGTGGGTACGGCATTTCTGCGCTTCGGTTTGCGCTTCTATGCGGGAGGCAATGCTTGCATCAACGGGCTCGTACTGGGCGAGAAGAAGCTGGAAGTACCGGAGATGCTCGGGGAGGGAAGTCATCTTGTCGTGACTAACCACTATCCCTCCTATGAGGATCTGTACCGGAATGGCTTTGTCCACAGCCGAGTGCGGGCGTACCAGGAGAGAGGCGTTCGCTGTGAAGTATTCCGCTTCCGGGCAGGTGAGGCGGCGTCCTATCACGAATTTGAGGGCATCGACGTGCTATCTGGTACAGCAGAGGTGTTGCACCGAGTCCTTAGCAGCGGCCGCTTCCAGAGCGTTCTTGTTCACTTCCTCGACCAGAACATGTGGGAAGTGCTCAGACACTATGTTGGAAAGGTGAAAGTAGCGGTTTGGGTCCATGGCGCGGAAATCCAGCCGTGGTATCGGCGGGCTTTCAATTTCAAGGGCGAAGTCCAGTTGGCTCGCGCCAAGGTTCAGAGCGAGGAGCGGATGGCTTTCTGGCGAGGATTGCTGCGTGATCAGCCGGAAAACCTCAAGCTTGTCTTTGTTTCAAAACACTTCGCCGAGACGGTAATGGAGGATCTCGGATTCCGACTGAATCGTGCCGGGTACGAGATCATCCACAACCCCATTGACACGGAACGGTTTAAGTACGTGGAAAAGCCCACACAGCAACGCTCGAAGGTGCTGTCCATCCGGCCTTATGCATCAAAGACCTATGCCAATGACCTGAGCGTGGCAGCCATTGAGCAACTGTCGACGCGCCCGTGCTTTGATGAGATGGAGTTCAGGCTGATCGGCGATGGGCCGTTATTTGAGTCCACGTTGGAGCCGCTGCGCCGGTTTCCGAACGTTCTGATTGAGAAGCGATTCCTCACCCAAAACGAGATTGCGGAACTGCACAAGGACTATGGGATATTTCTTGTCCCTACGCGAATGGATACGCAAGGTGTATCCCGTGACGAGGCTATGTCGTCAGGTCTCGTCCCGGTGACTAACGCAGTTGCTGCGGTGCCTGATTTTGTTGACAGCGACTGCGGCATCTTGTGCGAAGCCGAAGACGCAATGGCCCTAGCAAAGGCGCTTGAGATGCTACATAGCAGTCCGCAACTGTTTTCGCGGCTTTCTGCCAAGGCCGCTGCGCGCGTGCGCGGTCAGAGCAACGCCGGAACGATGATTGCTGCGGAGCTGAAGCTAATGGGTGTTCCAGGTATGTAGCATGGCTAAAATCCTTATCCTAGGTAGTTGTGTTTCTCGCGATCTGTTTGAGTACGATGACAAAAATACGTTCGATCTGATTGGCTATTTCGCACGCAGCTCATTTGCTTCGCTGGCTTCCCGGCCTTTGCGGGACCGACCGGATACTTCGCAAATAGCGTCTGCATTTCAGCGTCGAACGGTGGGATTTGATATCGATCGAGCATTTCTTGACGAGCTCGACGGATCATCATTTGATGCCTTAGTGATAGATCTAATCGACGAGCGTTTCGATCTTTTCGAGTACGAACCAAGTGCCTATATTACGGTATCGACGGAGTTGGTCAATGCGGGATGTTTGGAGGGGATTTCTAAATCGGATAGACGTTGGGTGACTAGCGGCTCGACCAAGCACAGAGCGCTATGGCTGCAAGGGATGGTAAAGCTGGTAACCGCCCTCAAGAGGCATGGTGCGCTGGCAAAGGTCATTGTTAATAAGGTCTTCTGGTCTGCCGAAATGGACGATGGCAGCAACCCACCATCGGAGATACAGAGTACGCCCTTTCAATATGCGAACAGACATCTCGAATGGATGTATGCAAAGCTCGCGCAAATTCTTAAGCCGGAGCAGTTTATTTCGCATCGGGCGGAGCATCTTCGACTAAGTCACATGCATCGGTGGGGATTGGCCCCTTTTCATTATACGAAAGGCTATTACGTGACGGGCATCGAGTCGCTAAGGCGGCATATGAATTCAATGGAATCACAGCATTCTGTCGAAGAAGACAAGGTCTGTTTGGGAAGCGGTGCATGGAGTTCAGCCGCTCATGTACGAGTGATTGAGTCTCTGTATAAAATTGCCATACCAGGCCCGGATCAGAAACTCGATGATGAATTCACTGTGACTGCGCTGCGTGTACGTGGAAACTCAAAAGTGAGTTTCGGAGACGACGGTCACTCCATATTTTCTTTCGCGGAAACGGGTGATACGCATCAAATTCTTTTGGAGCTCTCTCGTGATGTTCTGGCAACCGGCTTGGGCGTTTCCATTAGATTGCGTGGCTGGTCCCATATTCGGTATGTGGCAATCGGATATACCTTTGAGGGTTCCTTCCGGCATATAAAGGTGGTAAATCCTCTTCTCGAAGCATGGACGGCGATAGATTTTGGGCATGATGACATTGCATTCGGATTGCAGAACGGATGGTCGGAGCCGGGCGACGCAAGTATTTCGGATATTAGGCTGTATATCAAAGGCCAGCGGTCGAGCGATGAGGCATACGTTGATCTGCGTGAGGCGACCATTTGGAAGGCCCGCAAGGGAGATTTTCCTGTTGCGGATCTGGGAAATGGAATTGCAACGGCTTCCGAGTTGATCGCGCGTGGCAGAATCCTTGAGCATTTTCCGCAAGTCCGGCCGGGCCTGCTTGAGGTGACATACGCCTATTTAGAAAAATGTTTTCGGGATGCTAGAACTCAGGCCCAGCGCTTTATGGAGCAAGGCGATGCTCCTCTCTACGGCAATGTCAACTTGGATTGGGCCGTAGGATCGCAGCAACCGGCCGAGCTTGGGCAGGTAGGTACTTACCGCTTCTCATGGCATGCGTTGCATCCGGCGGCCATTTTGCTGATGGAGTTTCGTCGTACATCCAGTCCTGCGTATCTAGGAGCTGCGCGCTCGTTTGTCGAGAGTTGGCTAAATGAGAGCTATGACAAACCAGATAAGGACAAGAAGTTCGCCTGGTACGATCATGGAACTGCTGAGAGACTTCTTTGCTTAGTGCTAATGTGGTGCTCCGGTGTTGAGCATAGGTTCGATCATCGGTTCATGGCACGGCTTCTCATGACAATCCATCGGCATGCCGTCCTGTTGCACAGCGAGATGTTCTATGCCTCGCACCAGCCAACGCGTTACCACAATCATGCTTGGTTTCAAGACTTGGCATTGCTCGCGACTTCTCTTGCACTCGATTCGCTGCCCGCTGCGCATTTCTGGCGTGAGACGGCTTTAGCGCGCCTAGTTGATCAATTTGGCAAGCTGATTGTCAGAGACAGCGGCTTTGCAGTGTTCGTCGAGAATTCAATTGGATACCACCAAGGCGTACAGAGAATTGTCGAGTTTGCCGGTGGACTGGCGGGCTTGGCATCCGGAGAGTCGTCTATTGCGGCGACGGCAAGGGAACTATCGCAATTCTCAAACTTCTTTCGCTATCCTGACAACCGTGCACCGGCACACGGAGATACTTTCCGTCGCGCTAACCCGAGTGGTGACGACATTCGGAGGCTGAAACCATACGGGAAACCGGAAGCCGTCATCTTACCGAAGGCTGGCTATGCCATTGTCAAGGGCATTCACGAGAATGCTCGCTACATGCTGACATTTTTGGCGACATCGCTGTGTAAAACACACAAGCATGAGGATAATCTTAGCTTTACACTCTTTTTCGATGGGATCGAGTGGCTGATTGATCCAAGCTTTTTTTCACATGAGTATTCCGCTCCGCTGCCTGCATACCTTCGCAGCGCAGCCGCGCACAATGCACTCGCGGTTGCCGGACGGCAATACTCGACTGAGCCTGGTGTGGCGGATATGGAGGGCGAGGTCACGGCTGGAGATTATCGATTTAAAGGTGAGCATCACGCATATGGCGACATTGTCATCAGCCGCGAATTGAGGGGGGCTATTGATAGTCTGACTGTGGAGTTCCGCGACCGGGCAAGTCTGGTTAATGGCCACCATGGTGCGGAAGGCAATCTTGAACTCTTCCTCCATTGTGGAGAAGGTGTGACTGCCAAGTGCGATGGCGCGCTGGTAGTGCTAAGTCACCCTGATTCAATTTACTGCTTGGAAGTTGATCTGCCTGGCGTTGATGTCCGGCTTTATTTTGGCAAGACCGACGGTGACATCATCCGTGGTGTCACCGGACTGGCGTTTATGCAATCGACCAGTATTTATACCATCGCATGTTCGCTCCCCTATGACGAGGAGTTGGGATGGAGGTTACGAGCGAAACTGAAGGATGTTCATCAGGGGCGCGAGACACATTCATGAACCAGCGTTCCCCGTCGGTGCTAAGAATCGCGCTAGTTGCGGATGAATTGACGCGGGCGTGCCTGGAGTCGTCCTGCGAAGTGCGGCACTTGACCCCATTGAACTATAGATGGATGCTGCGCTTCTGGCGACCGGATCTCGTGCTGGTCGAGTCCGCCTGGAAAGGCATGCGAAACGCGTGGCAGTATCGTGTCGCTGCATATCCGGCGCATCCGAAGCGAAACAACCAATCGCTGGTCGGGCTGGTAGACCTTGCTCGGGACCGGGACATTCCGACCGTCTTCTGGAATAAGGAAGACGGAGTGCATTTTGATCGCTTTATCGATAGCGCACGTTTATTCGATCACGTTCTGACTGTCGATGAGTCCTGCATCCCGAGATACAAGGAGGTGGTGGCGCCGTGGGCGACTGTCGGGACGTTGATGTTTGCTGTGCAGCCGAAGTTCCATCGCTTCACTGGCTTTGCGTTCAAGCAGTTCAACGCGAACTTTGTCGGAAGTTATAGTCGACACGTCCATGAGCGGCGCCGGTATTGGCAAGATTTGTTCTTTGGTGCAGCCGTTGAGGCGGGCCTTGGCCTCTGCGTTTATGACAGGAACTCCGGCCGCAAGTCAGCAAACTATCGATACCCTGAATTGCCCGGGATGGAAGTGCATAGCGCGGTTTCTCATGGAATGACAGGAGCGATCTACAAAGAGAACCTCGTTTCGCTAAACGTGAACACGGTGGAGGATTCGCCGACGATGTTCTCGCGCCGGCTGGTGGAGATTCTCGCCTGTGGTGGCATCGCCGTCACCAATAGAACGGCTGCAGTGGACAAGATGTTCAGTGACTACTGCCATGTGCTTGAGAGTAGCGAACAAGGAGTCGAGTTGTTTCGTCGGCTGAGGCATGGGCCATCCTCGACTGATCTCGCGCGGGCGGAGGCCGGCGCGGAGTATGTGCTTGCAAATCACACGTGGGTGCAGCGTCTCGCGGATATCGCCAGGGTCGCGGGTATATGAGCATGGGAACGACCGGCAGCGTAGCAAGATACAGGATCTCGGTTCGGGACTGGGGCCTGTGGCGTCACGGCAGCCTGAGCGCATTTCTGGGGGGGTATGTGGGCTTCGCGCATGGGTACAGGAATGAGCCGACTACCTGTCATGTTGGCTGGGGCAAGAAGCCAAGTGGCCAACGTGCGCGAGCCCGTGCGCTGGCTACCAATGCGCGCTGTCTTTTGCTCGAAGACGGCTTCCTGCGCTCCATCGACCCCGGGGCAGGCTCCTCAACGTGTTCGCTAGTCGTCGACGATCTTGGGATTTATTACGATGCCTCGTCGCCATCACGCCTGGAGGCCATGATCTCGACGCCGCTTACCGCGGCGGAATGCGCTCGTGCCGGTAGGTTGATGGCGCAATGGCGAGAAGCCGACATTTCCAAGTATAACTATGCGCCGGATCCGGCAGAGTTGCCGCAAGGCCCCTATGTGCTCGTGGTCGACCAGACCGCAAATGATGCGTCGGTCCGGTATGGGCTGGCCGATGCCAGCAGCTTCCGCAGGATGCTTGACGCGGCGCTGGAAAGCCATCCAGATTGCACTATCGTCGTCAAGGAGCATCCCGAGGTCGCGCTAGGGCGCAAGCGCGGCTACCTTGGGGAGATTCTCGACTCGGGAATTTACCAGCGCGTAACTCGTCTGCAGGACGATGTACACGTAGTTTCGCTCATTCAACACGCAGAAGCTGTCTTCGTCGTGACCTCGCAAGTTGGATTCGAAGCGCTACTTCACGGCAAGCCCGTCCACACGTTCGGCATGCCGTTCTACGCCGGATGGGGGCTAACAAACGACGCCTTGCCGCCGCCTTCCCGCCGTCATCCTGTATCCCGCGAGCAGCTGGCATTTGCTGCGCTGGTCCGGTACACACGCTATGTCCAGCCGTGTACCGGCAAGCGTTGTGAGGTTGAAGAGGCAATCGAGTATCTGTCGCTACAACGTCGCATGCGGCAGCAATTCCCTATGTGTTTGCATGCGGTTGCGTTCTCACGCTGGAAGCGTCAGATTCTTCGAGATTTCTTGCAAGGGCACGACGTGATCTTCCATCGGGGCCTGGGAACGGTGCCGCAGGGAGCGACGGTCGTCCGTTGGGGCCGGAAGCACGACGCTAACGTCCGCGCCGATCTGTCGTTTATCACGGTCGAGGACGGGTTCCTTCGTTCTGTCGGGCTTGGTGCCCAACTGGTCCGGCCGGTGTCCTGGGTCTTTGACCGTAACGGCATTTACTACGATGCGACGACGGAGTCGGATCTGGAGCGGCTGTTGAACGGTACCGACTTTAATGCCGCAACGCTTTCACGTGCGGCGCGTTTGCGTGAATCGATCGTTCACGCTGGTCTGACGAAATACAACGTTGGGGCGGGCTGTTGGAGCCGTCCGGCAGGCAATCGCAACGTGATTCTGGTGGTTGGCCAGGTTGAGGCGGATGCATCGTTGCGTTTTGGCGCACCGGGCATTAGCACTAATCGCGCGTTGCTTGAAGCTGTCCGTGCCGAGGCGCCAGATGCCTACATCCTCTACAAGCCTCATCCGGATGTCATGACGGGCTTGCGCGGGGACCGCGACGCTGAGAATGCGCTGGGCAGACTATGCGATGAATTGGTGCCGAACTATCCCATGGACCAACTGATCGGTGCTGTTGACCACATCCACGTGCTGACATCGTTGGCGGGCTTTGAAGCGCTGCTGCGCGGCAAGCCGGTCACGGCTCACGGGGCGCCTTTCTACGCTGGCTGGGGCCTGACGGACGATCGGTGCGAATTGCCGCGGCGCAAGCGACGGCTGTCCCTGGACATGCTCGTGGCAGGCGCGCTGATCTTGTATCCGCGCTATGTCCTGCGTGAGGGCAAGAATGGATTTGCGACGCCTGAGCAGGCTGTGGACCACATGTTGGCGTGGCGTGCGGAGGCGCCCGGGCGAGGCCCCCGTTTTCTTCGCGACATCATGCAGCCGCTTCTGCGGCCCTGGCTCCGATGGCGCGATTCCGCCGCCGTAGCGGATGGGCAGAGCAGGGTGCATCCGGTCGCTGTCGATTCGGGGCGTGAAATCGGTGGAGCAGTGAGCAGTAAAGTCGCTGCATCAGAGCCGTAAGCCGACAAAGCAGAAGCCAAAGAACGAATACCAATTAGCCAGAGCAAAAAAAAAGGGTCGCGGAAATGTTGTCGTTCAGGAAGCCGTCCGGAAGCACGGACATAGCCCATCTGACAGGAGGAGGTTGGCATGCGCGGGCGCAGGAGATTGCGGCGCCCGAAGTGCCGGACCATGCAAGCCTCGACCATATCGCCCGGCATCGCCGCATTCTCCTTCTACAAGGGCCGAATGGTCCGTTCTTTTCCCGTCTGCGCGACTTGCTGCTGGCCAAGGGCCGCCACGTCACCAAAGTCAATTTCAACGGCGGGGACGATTTCTTCTATCGTTCCGGCGACGTCGTGCACTACACCGAGCCGATGGTCCTGTGGGAGTCCTTCCTGCGGAATCTGCTTGCGGAACGCTGTATCGACGCGATCGTCGTCTTCGGCACCAGTCGGCGCCACCACCGCATTGCCGTACGGCTAGCCGAGTCTCTTGGTATCGCTTTCTGGGCTTTCGAGGAAGGCTATGTCCGGCCGGACTACATCACGCTGGAGCCCGGCGGTGTCAACGCGGATTCTCCGCTCGCGCCGCTGGCGATGACGGATATCCCGAAGCTAAACACCCCGTCAAAACCCCGCAAGTTCCAGCATTCCTTCCGCAAGATGGCCTTGTACTCGTTCTGGTACTTTGCCGGCGGCATGCTGGGAGCACGCGGCTATCGGCATTATCGCCATCACAAGCCTTTTGGCGTGCATGAGTTGGCCCAATGGGTGAGGTCGGCGTACCGCAAGCAGTATTTCCGTTGGCAGGAGCGCCAGCTCCGAGAGCGTTTGCTGGCGAACGATCACCCGCATTTCTTTCTGGTTGCCCTGCAGGTATACAACGACAGCCAGATCCGCGTGCACAGCCCATGGCGGCGCATCGAGGACTTTATCGAATGGACGATCCATTCCTTTGCGGAGCATGCGCCGGTCGACAGTGTGCTGGTCTTCAAGCACCATCCGATGGATCGCGGACACACGGATTACGCGACTACTATCGAGGCTTGCGCTGTGCGCTTCGGTGCCGGTGGCCGCATTGTCTATATCCATGATGCCCACCTTCCGTCCTTGTTGCACCGTTGCATGGGCCTGATAACGATAAACTCCACGACGGGGCTGCAAGCCCTGTTCCACCGCGTGCCAGTGATTGCTTTGGGGCGTTGTTTCTATGCCAAGCCGGGATTAACGTACCAGGGGCCGCTGGATGCCTTCTGGAATGATCCGGGTACGGTGGATATGAATACCTACGCCCGATTCCGCAACTATCTGGTGCGCGTGTCGCAGATCAACTCGTCGTTCTATGCGGACGACATGTTGTTGCCTGTGCCGGATCATCGCCGCTGGAGGGGGTATCGCCTTATGCCGGCGCGGCTGCTCTGCGCGGTGGGTCTGATTGCTGCCGATACCTACAGCGGGCGCCCCTGGGGCATTGCCAACGCTGTAGACATGCTGGCCGCCATCTTTGTAGGTTAGCCGGAATTATCTTGCGCGCATGTGCTGGCGAGGCTCGCCCGATCCTGTTTCAAAAGTACAACAAATTTGACACAATCATCGCGGTGCGAGCCCTGGCATAGGCTGGACAGGCCTACGCTGACCATGGCGCTCGGTATACTACGGATCGGCTGAGCCCCCGCTACTGTCGCCCCCGACAGCCACCACCCCCCGCTGCGCCCCCAGCCCCCACGCCCCCAACATCACCGCAATCCGTAGTCATGAGAGAAAGAATCGCCGGCTTCCTGCTGATGATTTTCATCGTCCCCCTGGCCCTCCTGGGATACCTGCTGATCGTCTACATCGGCTTTTTCGGCAAGACCGAGCGGGGCCGGGCAGGGGTGCGAGCCATGGACCATTTCGTCAATGCGACCCTGTTCAACGGCTACGCGTGGGAGTCTGTGTCCTCGCACGCCTGGCGGGAGCAGCACCGGTGGTGGGCAAGATTCATCATCTGGTTCACCGACAAGTTCCAGAAAGACCATTGCCGCCGTGCCAACAAGCGTGAGCAGCCGGTTGTGGACCTGGTCCTGAAGAAGAAGCTGCACCACCGAACGCAATGACACATGCTGCCAGGGTCACACAACCCGCGGAGCCGGCGGCCGGCGAAGTGCGGCGTCGCAAGGTGTACTACGTCAGCGGCTTCGACCCGCGTGGCGCGGGTTTCTACCACCGTCTGTATCGCGAAGAATCGGCCAAGCAATCGGTTCATCTGGGCACTACCGTCGAGGTGGGCGCCCGTTCGCGCCTGGACAAGCATGTCAGCGCATGGAACGTCAGCAGCCAATGGCATGGGAATGAAGTGTCGACGGAGTACCAGTTCCTGCATTGGGATGACCTGGTACGCCGGCACTGGGAGCCGAATCTTCTGAAACTGCTGCTGTCCTCGCTGGCCACTTATGCGGGCTATGTCGGATGCGGTGCGTTTGGCCGCCTGGGCAAGACGTTTCGCGGGCCGTTTTACAGTGCCTTGTATCCGCTGGCTTACCTCTTTTTGTTGCTGATGCTGGCCCTTGCTGTCGGAATGGCGGTCAAGACAGCCATCGGTAGTGCCATGGGCCATGGCTTATTGGGCTGGGCAGGTGGAATTGCCTGTGGCGTCGCGCTCGCCTGGGCCGGCGTCGCGCTGGCCAATCGGCTGGCGGTGTTCTGGCTGTTGCGGATCTACCGCTTCGTCCAGGGTTGGGGTGTGCGCGAGCCCAAGGACGTCCAGGATCGGATCGATGCCTTTGCCGACTGGATCCGTCGTGACCAGCAGGCGTCGCCCTGTGACGAGGTATTGCTGGTCGGCCACAGCGTTGGTTCGATCGTTGCCGTATCGCTCGCTGCCCGGATGGCGGACATCCTGACGCCCGCGCAGCGCCGCAATCTCACGCTGATCACACTGGGGCAGTGCATTCCGCTGCTGAGCCTGATGCCATCGGCAAAGGCTTTCCGCAGTGACCTGCGCCGGCTTGCGAAAGAACGGGACATGCAGTGGCTCGACATGAACGCGCGCGCCGACTCGCTGTGCTTTTCGCAAGCCAATCCGCTAGATATCTCAGGTATCACGGGTGCCGGCGTCGGCCGCCCGACCGCGCAGGTAGTGCGCCCCTTCCGCATGTTCGGCAAGAAGGAATATGCCCGGATGAAACGCAGCCGCCAGCGCCTCCATTTCCAGTACCTGATGGCAAGTGCGTTGCCGAACGAGTACGACTATTTTCGAATGACGGCCGGTCCGCGCCGCATTCAACCCTTTTAAAAGCGCGGTAGTCCATCGCCATGAATTTCCAGCCCCCGTATCCCAAGCCGCACGTGCGCAAGAGCTCGTTCCTGTTGCGTTTCCTGCGCGGCTGGAATTCCTGGATCGACGTGCTGTTCGAGCGCAGCTATTCGATGAAGATGGGCAAGATCTCCCAGCCCGGCATGGACATCTTCATGGTCAACGATGCTGACTGGGTGCGCCGCATCCTTGGCGATACGCACCAGTATCCCAAGCACCGGCTGATGCATCGGATGCTGGAGCCCTTGCTGGGCAGCAGCATCTTCACGACCAACGGGAACACCTGGGAGCGCCAGCGCCGCCTGGTGGAACCGGCCTTCGCGCAGGCCCGGTTGAAGCTGGTCTTCTCGCTGATGGCGGATTCGGTCGCTGGCATGACCCGGCGCCTGGATGCGGCGGCAGACGGGCGCTCGTATGAAGTCGATGGCGAGATGACCTACGTGACCGCCGACATCATCTTCCGCACCATCCTGTCCGAAAACCTCGAAGCGTCGGCCGCCAAGGCGATCTACGACGCATTCCTCGACTTCCAGCACCATGCGCAACGCGCGATGATCCTGATGATCTATCGCCTGCCGCCGGTGTTTTCCGCGTGGGCCAGCAGGCGCGCGGCGAAGAAGATTCGCGTGATCCTGTCCGATATTATCGCGCGGCGGCTTGCCGAGCGTGACAGCGGGCAGGCTGGCGGGCGGCAGGACATTCTCGCCGGCATGATGGAGGCGGTCGATCCCGTCAACGGCGACCGCTTCAACTATGAAGAGCTGGTGGACCAGGTCTGCATGCTGTTCCTGGCCGGCCATGAGACCTCGGCCAGTGCGCTGACATGGGCGCTTTACCTGATCTCGCAATGCCCGCACCTGCAGGACAAGATGCTTGAAGAAATTCAGGCTGAGGTAGGGGACCGTGATTTCGAACTGAGCGATATCAAGAGCCTGCCTACCGTGGGTAATGTGTTCCGCGAAACGTTGCGGCTGTATCCGCCGGTCGGTTTCTTCGTGCGTGAGGCAGCGCAGTCCCAGTGCATTCGCGACAAGGAGGTGAAGGAGGGTTCGCCGATCCTGATATCGCCGTGGCTGTTGCATCGCCATCGCACGCTCTGGGAGCGGCCGGACGAGTTCGATCCCGGGCGCTTCGACACGCACGCTGGCAAGGAATCGGCAAAGTGCGCGTATATCCCGTTCAGCAAGGGGCCGCGCGTTTGCATCGGCGCGGCCTATGCCACGCAGGAGGCGGTGCTGATCCTTGCCAGCATCGTGCGCCGCTATCGCGTCGAAGCCGATCCGGACCATGTGCCCAAGGTGGTGGGGCGCGTGACGATCCGATCCGGCAACGGGGTGCGGGTCAAGCTGCATCGCCGCTGACCGGTGCCCGCGGCAGGGCTAGAACCCGCCGATGCGCAGCCCGATCGAGAACAGCCCGTATGACCGGTCAAGCCGGCTTGCCGTGACCGGGTTGTAGAGCATCGGCACATATCCCATCAGGCTGTTTTGCGAGCCCTGTCCGCGCACAAACACGTCCACGTATCGGTTGATCACATACGCCGCCTGCAGTACGACGGTCTGGTTGAACTGGGCCTTGGGCGCGCCATATGCGGTATAGCGTTCGTCCAGTTCACGGAAGAAATACTGGGCGTGGTAGCCGGCCAGCAGGCTCCACGACCCGTAGCGCCATCGCCATGAGCCGCCAGCACCGATGAACGCGCCGCTGTCATTGAAACTGTCGCCGGCATCCACGCCGAACTGGGCGGCGTTGATGCGAAAGCCGCCATTGGCGATGGTGGCACGTCCCACCCGGCACGGCGCCGCCAGGGTGCCGATGGCCATGTTGTCTGCACTCACCTTGACGTTGTACAGGCAAGAGCCTTGCTTCAGCGTGCCCTGGATATCGCCCGCCCGTACCCAGCTATAGCCTGCGCTGATAAAGCCTGTCAGGGAGTGGTTGGTCCAGGGCCGGCCTGTGTAGATCAGGTCAGCCTGCACCTGCGTATCGTTCGGATGCGCGATGCTGAAGTCGGCGAGCTTGTTGCCGTAGGTCGGCCCGCTCTTGCTCAGGCTGCCGGTGTAGTTGCCCCATGCGGACAGGCGCAGCGTGAGCTTCCTGCCGGCGTCAGGGCTCACGATCAGGCCATAACTCGTTGAGGCAAGCCAGCTGTCGATGCCGGCGGAGTCATCGGCATAGCTGAGGCGGCGGCGCCAGTATCCGGCTTCCAGCGACCACACAGGCGAGAACTTGTAGGCCGCGCGCACGTGGCCCCCCTGGTAATGGCTGCCCACGTCATAGGCGCCTTCCGCGGCATACCCCCACGCCGCCGCGACCACCGGTTCCGCGCTGAGCAGCGCATCATCCATGGCGCCGAGCGCCGTGTCCCATGACGCCAGCATCATGGCGCCGATGCAGGCTGCCCTGAGCCTGCGCTTTGTAATGGCGCCCATGTTTTCTCCCCGGTTGTCCTTCTTATTCTTCGCCGTACTTGCTGCCCGGCCATGGCACCGTCTGTCGCGGAGCTTGGCGTTAAATGAATGTTGGAAAGCGGGAAGGCGATACACAACCCAGGTACGTGCGGCAGGACACGCAGATTGCGCGGCACGGGGCCCAGGCCGCACTTGACATTAGCTCTTACGATATATATCGTACGATATGTCTTGCGACATAACGGAGAACATCATGCGCCATCTGTCCGGCCTTGGAGGCCACGGCCAGCACCTCTTTATGCGCCTTGCCCCCCACCTGGCGCGCCACGCCATCGGCCGCCACGGCGGCGGCTTCTGGGGCGGCGGACACGATGACGGCTTCGGGCCCGGCAGCCCTGGCGGCTTCGACGGCGAAGGCTGGCGGCGTGGCCGCAAGTTCAGCGCCGATGACCTGCAACTGCTGCTGCTGTCGCTGCTGGAAGAAAAGCCCAGCCACGGCTACGAACTGATCAAGGCGCTTGAGACGCGCACCAGCGGCTTCTATAAGCCGAGCCCGGGCGTGGTCTACCCGGCGCTGACTTACCTGGAAGAAGTCGGTTACGCCACGGTCGATACGGAAGGCAACAAGAAGCGCTATCAGCTATCGGAGGCCGGCAAGGAGCACCTGGCGGCCAACCGCGAGCGGGTCGATGTGATGGTGGCCAAGCTGCGCCATGTGGCGCGCAAGATGGAGTGGATGCGCCGGGCCATGAGCGGCGAGCCGCAGCCGGAGCCGGAGCAGGGCGGCTGGCTGCCCGAGCTGATGCAGGCGCGCGCGGCGCTCAAGCACGCGCTGGCGCTGCGCAGCGAGGCGGGCGTCGACGAGCAGCGTCGCATCGCCGCGATCCTGGCGCGCGCCACGGCCGAGATCGAAGCCGGTCCCAAGGCCTGAGCCGTGGCACTGACGCTGGCTTCGGCAATCGGCAACCAGGCCCGACGCGTGTCGGGCCGCAATCCAAGGAATACGATGACAGCAAACACTGCAAACACCCCTGATCCCGCACGCGACCTCACAGTCCAGCGCGTGCGGCATCCGCTCAAGATGCGCCTGCTGCAGGTGGTGCGCACCGCGCAGGTTTCGCCGCAGCTGCTGCGTGTGACGCTGGGCGGCGCCGACCTGGAGGACTTTGTCTCGGCGTCGTTCGACGACCACGTCAAGGTGTTTTTCCCGGTGGATGGCGCCGACAAGCCGGTGCTGCCGCAGGTCGGCCCGGACGGCATCGCCTTCCCGGAAGGCCAGCCGCGTCCGCCTGCGCGCGACTACACGCCGCGCCGCTATGACGCGGCTAAGCGCGAGTTGGATATCGAATTCGTGCTGCACGGCGACGGTCCTGCTTCGACGTGGGCGGCACAGGCGCGCCCTGGCCAGTATCTCGGCGTGGGCGGGCCGCGCGGCTCCTTCGTGGTGCCGGCGGCGTTCGACTGGCACCTGCTGATCGGCGACGATACCGCGCTGCCGGCGATCGGCCGGCGGCTGGAAGAACTCGGCTCCGATACACGTGCCATCGTGGTGGTGGAAGTGGCCGATGCGTCGGCGCAGATCCCGCTGCCGACGCAGGCGCAGCTCGACCTGCACTGGCTGCATCGCGGCGATGCGCCCGAAGGCAGCCAGCTGGAAGCGGCGCTGCGCAAGATCACGCTGCCGCGCGGCGAAGGCTATGTGTGGGCCGCGGGTGAAGCAGCAGCGATGAAGGCGGTGCGCCAGTACCTGGTCAGCGAGCGCGGCATCGACAAGCGCCGTATCCGCGCATCGGCGTACTGGAAGCGTGGCGATGCGGCGGTGCATGAGACGCTGGACGACTGAGGCGAAGCGCCGCAGAGTGGCGGCATCAGGCACCTGGGCCGCCATGTAAGATGCCCACCCGATGGCCTAAGATAGGGTCATCGCGCCCTCGAAAGGACTCGCCGTGCCGCACGCCGCCATGCCTTGCCGCCTCCGCTCCGGCCTGCGTCTTGCGCTGGCCGCCAGTGCGGTCGTGCTTGCCGCCTGCGCGCCTGACGCCGTGCGCAATATCCATGCGAAGGGCTTCAATGCCTATCTCGATTCGCTGAAGACCGCGTGCCCGAACATGATCATTGGCTCGAGCAATATCAGCGACTGGCTGCGTACCGGTGGCGACAGCGGTGACAGCAACTACGTCTACTGGCTGGACCAGACCTCGCGGCTGTACTACCAACGCATCTCGGTCAAGCAGTACCGCGATTCGATCAGCGCGGCGCTGGGCGGGCGCTCTGACGCGCCCGCGCTGGACTGCATGGTGCGCAACCTGCCGGCGGACCGGCCCACGCATCTGCCGGGCGGAAGGCTGTAAGGATCGCACGCGGGCGTTGTGCAATGGCCGCATCCCCGCTAACATAAGTCCCCGGTGGCCGAGACAACGGCCGCCGACGTCGCTCGGACGGTTCCGGGCGCTTACGTAAAGGACTCCCTCATGACTGCCACTTCTGGCAAGCGCCGCTTTGCGCGCATCGATCGCCTTCCCCCGTACGTTTTCAATATCACTGCCGAGCTGAAGATGGCCGCCCGCCGCCGTGGCGAGGACATCATCGACATGAGCATGGGCAACCCCGATGGCGCCACGCCGCCGCATATCGTGGCCAAGCTCACCGAGGCGGCGCAGCGGCCCGATACGCATGGCTACTCGGCCTCGAAGGGCATCCCGCGCTTGCGGCGCGCAATCTCGCATTGGTACAAGGAGCGTTATGACGTCGAGATCGACCCGGATACCGAGGCCATCGTCACCATCGGCTCCAAGGAAGGGCTGGCACACCTGATGCTGGCCACGCTGGACCGGGGCGATTCGGTGCTGGTGCCCGATCCCAGCTATCCGATCCATATCTACGGCGCGGTGATTGCCGGCGCGGACATCCGCTCGGTGCCGCTGGTGCCGGGCATCGACTTCTTTGCCGAGCTGGAACGCGCGATCCGCGGCAGCTATCCCAAGCCCAAGATGATTGTGCTGGGTTTCCCGTCCAACCCCACCGCGCAATGTGTGGAGCTGGATTTCTTCGAGCGCGTGATCGCGCTGGCGCGCAAGCATGACATCTTTGTCGTGCATGACCTGGCGTATGCGGACATCGTCTTCGACGGCTGGAAGGCGCCATCGATCATGCAGGTGCCGGGCGCCAAGGACATTGCGGTGGAGTTCTTCACGCTGTCCAAGAGCTACAACATGGCGGGCTGGCGCATCGGCTTCATGGTGGGCAACCCGGACCTGGTGGCGGCGCTGACGCGCATCAAGAGCTATCACGACTACGGCACCTTCACGCCGCTGCAGGTGGCGGCCATCGCCGCGCTGGAGGGCGACCAGCAATGCGTGCGCGACATCGCGGCGCAGTACGAGTCGCGCCGAGACGTGCTGGCGCGCGGGCTGATCGAATCGGGCTGGCCGGTGGATATCCCGAAGGCATCGATGTATATCTGGGCGCGGATTCCCGAGCCGTATCGCCACCTGGGTTCGCTGGAGTTTGCGCGGCAACTGCTGGAGAAGGCGAAGGTGACGGTGTCGCCGGGTATCGGCTTTGGCGACTATGGCGACGAGTACGTGCGCTTTGCGCTGATCGAGAACGAATCGCGCATCCGGCAGGCGGTGCGGGGCATCAAGGCGATGTTCCGTGCGGACGGGCTGGTGAAGGTGCCGTCGCCGGAGCACGCGGAAACGCCGGCAAAATCCGCTAAGGCCACCAGGCGCGCGGCTCAGTAGCGGCGCAGCGCCTCCAGGTCGAGCACGTGCACCACGCCGTGCTCGACCGCCAGCAAGCCTTCCTCCTCCAGCACCTTCAGCGCAGCATTGGCGCGCTGGCGCGAGATGCCGGCCAGCAGGCCGACTTCCTCCTGCGTCAGGTGCAGGCTGGCCGCCGCGTCGGCACCGAGGGCGGGGCACAGCACCGGATGAAACAGCGCTGCCAGTGCGCGAGCCACGCGGCCCTCGACACCGTGCATGCGTTCATGTTCGACGGTGGCGATGAAATGCCCCAGGCGCTCGTTGAGCTGCGTGATCAGGTAGCGATTGAACGGCAGGCTGTTGGCCAGCAGCCATTCGAAACTGGCCAGCGGCAGGCAGGCGATCCGCGAGTCGCGCAGCGCCACCACGTCATAGCGGCGCGCTTCGCGCTTGAGCAGCGAGCCTTCGCCCAGCCAGCCGCCGGCGGGCACGCCGGTCAGCGTGGCGCGCTTGCCCGACGCGGCGGCGCAATGCACCTTCACCAATCCCTCCGCAACACCCAGCCAGCAGTCGGCGGGCTGACCCTTGCGGCTGACGTAGGCGCCTTGCGGCACCCGCCGCTCGCGCAACTCGGCGCGCACGCGCTGTCGCTGTTCCGGCGTCAGCAAGCCCGCCCAGGCGCTGCGCGCCAGCAACGCGTCCAGGCTCACGGCGCCGAATCCGCTCAGGCGTGCAGGGGCAGCGGCTGCTCGCCCGGCGCCCACCACGGCCGGAACAGCGCCTGCACCGCGGCGGCATCGACGGCGTCGTAGCTGGTGGTGCGCCAGCGCGGCGCGTTGTCCTTGTCGACGATCAGCGCGCGCACGCCCTCGATGAAATCGCCCTGCGAGAACGTATTGACCACTACCGCCAGTTCCATGCGGAAACAGTCGGCCAGGTCCATGCGGCGCCCGCGCAGCAGCAGTTCGCGCGTGGCGCAGGCAGACAGTGGCGAGCGCGTGCGCAGCACGTCGAGGGTGCGTGTGGCCCACGCGGTGTACCGGGGATCGTCCTCGCAGCCCAGGCCGGCAAGAATCTCGGGCAGCGTGGCGTGCGCCGGGAAATGACGCAGCAGCGCGGGCAGCATCTGCAGCAGCGGCGCATCGGCGGCACTGGCCACGGACTCGCGTACCAATGCGTGGCGCAGGTCCGCCAGCACGTCCGTGCCCCAGGCAATGCCGGCGAGCGTTTGCTCCAGCCCAGCCAGCGTGCCGCTGTCCACCGCCGCGTCCGCCAGCCCGCACAGCAATGCGTCGGCCGCGCCGATGGTGACGCCGGTCAGCCCGAGGTACAAGGCCAGCTCCACCGGCAGCTTCGACAGGAAATGGCTGGCGCCAACGTCCGGCACCAGCCCGATGCCGGTTTCCGGCATGGCCACGCGCGAGCGCTCGGTGACGATGCGCAGGTGCGCCGCCTGCGCCAGGCCCATGCCGCCGCCCATGACGATGCCGTCCATCAGCGCCACCACCGGCTTGGTATAGCGGTGCAGGCGGTAGTCCAGCGTGTATTCGTCGATAAAGAAGCGCCGGTGCAGCGGGGTGCCGTCGCGGTAGCTGTCGGTCAGCGCGCGGATATCGCCGCCGGCGCAGAAGGCCTTGGGGCCGGCGCCGCGCAGTACCACCGCGCGGATGTTGTCGTCCTGCGCCCAAGCCTCCAGCTGCGCGCTGAGCGCGACGATCATCGGGTACGACAGCGCGTTGAGCTGGCGCGGACGGTTCAGCGTGGCGATGCCCACGCCGTTGACGGTGTGGAACAGGGCCTCCGGTTCGGCGGCGTCCAGGTTGGCGGCTGTGGTCGCTTCAGTCAGGCGCATGGCGGGGCTCCTAGGCGTTGCGCCATTGCGGCGCGCGTTTCTCGAGGAAGGCGTTGACGCCCTCGCGCTGGTCGGCATCGTCGAACAGGTCGACAAAGCGCTCGCGCTCCAGCGCCAGTGCGGCCTGGCGCGGCACGCCCTGGCGCGCCAGGTGCACCAGCCGCTTGCTGTGCGCGGCGGCGCGCGGGCTGACCTTGCGGGCGCGCTGGGCCATCGCCAGCGCCGTGGCCAGCGCCTGGCCGCGCGGCACCACTTCTTCGACCAGCCCGATGCGCAGTGCAGTAGCCGCATCGACGCGCTCATTGGTCAGGATCATGCGCTTGGCCCAGCCTTCGCCCACCAGCCACGGGAGCGTCTGTGTGCCGCAACCACACGGCAGCAGGCCGACAGCGGCCTCTGGCAGCGCCATCTGCGCGTGTTCCTCGGCGATGCGGATATCGCAGGCCAGCGCGCATTCCAGCCCGCCGCCCATGGCATAGCCGTTGATGGCGGCGATCACCACGGGGCGGGCGTTCTGGAGTGCTTCGAAGGCGCTCCCGAACTGCTGCGCCATCACGCGCGCATGGGCGCGGTCGCCGTCGGCAAAGCCGTTCAGGTCGGCGCCGGCGCTGAAGAACTTCTCGCCGGAACCGGTGATGACCACGGCGCGGACTTCCGGGTTGGCGTCGATCTTTGCCACCAGCTCGCGCAGCTGCTGCAGGCCTTCGGCGGTGAAGGCATTGGCGGGTGGGCGGCTCAGCGTCAGCGTGGCGACGTGGCCTTCCAGCACGAACTCGATCATTGCTTGGGCTCCAGGTACTGGCGGATCACGCCGGAGAAGTCGAGCTGGCCGTCGCCGGCGTGGCTCATGGCCTGGTAGACCTGCTGCGCCAGCGCGCCCAGGAACAGGGGCTGCTTCACGCTGCGCGCGGCGTCGGCGGCCAGGCCCAGATCCTTGAGCATCAGGTCGGCGCCAAAACCGCCGCTGTAGCCGCGCCCGGCCGGCGCGGTCTCGATCACGCCGGGCCAGGGGTTGCACGTGTCGGAGGCCCAGCAGCGGCCGGTGGAGGTGTTGACGATGCCGGCCAGCACGTTGGCATCGATGCCGAGCTTCACGCCCAGCGCCATCGCCTCGGATACGCCGATCATCGAGATGCCCAGGATCAGGTTGTTGCAGATCTTGGCGACCTGGCCGGTGCCGGTGCCACCGCAGTGGACCAGGTTGCGGCCCATGCCGGCCAGCACCGGGCGCACCTGCGCGAACAGCGCGTCGGTGGCGCCGACCATGAAGGTCAGCGTGCCGGCCTGTGCGCCGACGGTGCCACCGGAGACGGGGGCATCGGCGAGCGCGTTGCCGTGGGCTTCCGCGGCGGCGGCCAGTTCACGCACGGTGGCGGGGTCGATAGTGCTGGAATCCACCAGCGGCACGCCCGGGCGCACGCCGGCGAGTACGCCGTCTTCGCCGAGGTAGGCGCTGCGCACATGCGCGGCGGCCGGCAGCATGGTGATGACGAAGTCCGCTTCGGCCACCGCCTTGCGTGCGGAATCGGCAGCGGCGGCGCCTTCGGCGCGCAGCGAGGCTACGGCGGTGGCGTTGAGGTCGAAGACGGTCAGGGTATGGCCAGCCTTGAGCAGGTTGCGCGCCATGGGCGCGCCCATGTTGCCGAGGCCGATGAAGGCGATATGCATGGGGTGTCTCCTTCGCTGATGTTTCTCTGTTACCGCGTGTTTTCTCCCCTCTCCCGCTTGCGGGAGAGGGGCGGGGGAGAGGGCAGGGGTGTCAATGGCTATTGCGTCTGTTCAGCAGCCATAAGGGCCCGTGTGCCGGTGGTTTGCGTAGGTCAGAGGTACTGCCAGCGCCGGCCCTCTCCCCCGGCCCCTCTCCCGCACGCGGGAGAGGGGAGCAAACCGCCAGCGCACGTAGCGCGTCAGCCGCAATCACTTCAAGCTAATCGTCGTATTCACCCCATCATTCACCGTCGCATCATCAAACCACCGCGCCGTCACCGTCTTGGTCTGCGTATAGAACTGCACCACCTGCTTGCCATACGGCCCCAGGTCTCCCAACTTGGACCCGCGCGAACCGGTGAAGCTGAAGTAGGGCACCGGCACCGGGATAGGAATGTTGATCCCCACCTGGCCCACGTCGATCTCGCTCTGGAACTTGCGAGCCGCAGCGCCGCTCTGCGTAAACACGCCGGTGCCATTGCCGAAGGGGTTGCGGTTGACCAGCGCGATGGCGTCATCCAGCGTCTCGACGCCGATGACCACCAGCACCGGCCCGAAGATCTCTTCGGTGTAGATCGACATATCGGTCCGGACATCGGTGAAGATGGTCGGCCCGATGAAGTTGCCTTGCGGATAGCCCGGCACCTGCACGTTGCGGCCGTCGAGCGCCAGCGTGGCGCCATCGCGCTCGCCGGCGGCGATCAGGCCGAGGATGCGTTCCTTTGCTGCCACCGATACCACCGGGCCGACATCGGTGCCGGCTTCGGCGCCAGCGCCGACCTTGAGCGTCTTCGCACGTGCCACCAGATCAGGTACCCAGTCGCGCGCAGCGCCCACCAGCACCACCACTGAGGTGGCCATGCAACGCTGGCCGGCCGCGCCGAAGCCGGCGCCCGCCAGCGCGTTCAGCGTCTGTTCCTTGTGCGCGTCGGGCAGTACCACGGCATGGTTCTTCGCCCCCATCATCGACTGCACGCGCTTGCCATGCGCGCCGGCCAGGTTGTAGACGTGCGTGCCGACCGCGGTCGAACCGACGAACGACACCGCCTTGATGTCCGGGTGCGTGCACAGCGCATCGACCACGTCCTTGGCACCATGCACCACGTTCAGCACGCCCGGCGGCACGCCGGCTTCCAGCGCCAGCTTGACCAGCTCCATCGTCGACAGCGGGTCCTGCTCGGAGGGCTTGAGCACGAAAGTATTGCCGCAGACAATCGCCATCGGGAACATCCACAGCGGGATCATCGCCGGGAAGTTGAACGGGGTAATGCCCGCGCACACGCCGATGGGCTGCTGCAGCGTGTAGGTATCCACCGTGGCGGCGACGTTCTCGGCAAAGCCACCTTGCTGCAGCGTGCCGATCGAGCACGCATGCTCCACCACCTCCAGCCCGCGGAAGATATCGCCCTCAGCATCGGCCAGGGTCTTGCCCTGCTCGGCGGTCAGGATCGCGGCGATGCGCTTGCTGTGCTCGCGGATCAGCGCCTGGTAGCGCAGCATGATACGCAGGCGCGCGCCGATGGGCGTGTGGCGCCAGGTGGCGAAGGCGCGGTGCGCTGCACCGACGGCGGCGGCGACTTCGCTGGCCGTCGCCAGCGGCACGCGTGCCAGCACTTCCTGCGTGGCGGGATTGACCACCTGGCGGAATTCGGTGGCGGAAGATGCCACCCATTCGCCGTTGATCAGCAGCGGTACGGTCGGCACGGCGTTGTCGGTCTTGGGCACGGCACTCATGGTTGTCTCCGGACGGTGTGGTTGTATGGGTAGGGCAAGCGTTACAGGCTGCGCGCGATCAGCATGCGCTGGATCTCGCTGGTGCCTTCGTAGATCTGGGTGATGCGGGCATCGCGGTAGTGGCGCTCGACCGGGTAGTCTTCCAGGTAGCCATAGCCGCCGTGGATCTGCAGCGCCTTGGAGCAGACCCGCTCGGCCAGCTCGGACGCATACAGCTTGGCCTGCGAGGCCTCGGACAGGCACGGCACGCCCTGGCTGCGCATGCGCGCGGCACGGTGCACCAGCAGCCGCGCGGCGTTCAGTTCGGTGGCCATGTCGGCGAGCATGTTGGCGATGGGCGGATGCTCGCGCAGCGCACGGCCGAACTGGATGCGCTCCGACGCATAGCGGCACGCCGCCTCAAAGGCCGAGCGCGCAATGCCGATTGCCTGCGCGGCGATGCCGATGCGCCCGCCTTCCAGGTTGGACAGCGCGATGCGCAGTCCTTCGCCGGGCTCGCCCAGCAGCGCGTCGTGCGGCACGGTGCAGTCTTCCAGCGTGATGGCGCAAGTGTCGGAGGCACGGATGCCAAGCTTCTTCTCCGGGGCGTGGACGATAAAGCCTGGCGTGTCGGTGGGCACCAGGAAGGCCGAGATGCCTTTCTTGCCGAGCTCGGGCTCGGTGGCGGCGAACACCACCGCCACGCCGGCGCGCTTGCCGTTGGTGACGAACTGCTTGCTGCCGTTGAGGACCCAGCCGTTGTCGGTGAAGCGTGCGCGCGTGCGCAGGTTGTGCGCCTCGGAGCCGGCCTGCGGCTCGGTCAGGCAGAACGCGCCGATCAGCTCGCCGCTGGCCAGGCGCGCCAGGTAGCGCTCTTTCTGCGCATCGGTGCCGTAGTGCAGGATCGGCCCGCAGCCGACCGAGTTGTGCACGCTCATCATGGTGGCGCAGGCCGCGCAGCCGGCGGCGATTTCTTCGATGGCGAGCGCGTAGGCGACGTAGTCGGTGTAGGTGCCGCCCCATTCTTCGGGCACGATCATGCCGAGCAGGCCCAGTGCGCCCATCTCGGCGACCACCTCGTCGGGCAGGCGGCCGTCGCGGTCCCACTGCGCGGCGCCGGCGGCCAGGCGTTCGCTGGCAAAGGCGCGCGCACTGTCGCGGATCATGGTTTGCTCTTCTGTGTAGTCGCTGTGCATGGCAGGTTGGGGGTGGCGTGCCTGGAACCCGGTTGGAGCCGCGCGGCAAGTCAGGCAGAATGCGCGCTCGGCGTTTGACGTGCGGCCAGTGTAGGAACGCCCGGGGCGGGCTCCTATGCCAAAATCCGCCAATCTTCCTGAACTCGTTTGCCACCTCGTTTGCCACCCCCTTGTGCCATGGAAAAAGGCAGCGTTGCCATCTGTTTCGTCCACCACGCCATTGCCGGCCTGCGCGCGCGGGGTATCGACCCCGAGCCGGCGCTGCGTGGCGCGGGCATCGCCCCAGCCCTGCTAGAGGTGCCGCAGGCGCGCGTTTCCTCTGCCAGCTACAGCGAGCTATGGCTAGCCGTGGCGGCGGCGCTGGACGACGAGTTTTTCGGGCAGGATTCGCGCAGCATGAAATGCGGCAGCTTTGCCATGCTGTGCCACGCGGTGGCCGGCAGCCGCACGCTGGGGCAGGGGCTGGAGCGGATCACGCGGTATTTCCGGCTGCTGCTGGACGATATCGGCGTGCGGCTGGACCGCCACGAGGGGGAAGCGGCGCTGGTGCTGACCGCGCCGTCGGCGCACCTGGGGCGGCTGCCGGGCGTGTTTGCCAAGGAAACCATGCTGATCATGCTGCATGGCCTGATGAGCTGGCTGCTGCGGCGGCGCGTGCCGGTGCTGCTGGCCGCCTTCGACTATGACGAGCCTGCGTACAGCGCCGAGTACCGGGTCATGTATTCGCGCCAGCTCGCCTTCGGGCAGCCGGCCACCGCGCTGGTGTTCGACGCCGCGCTGCTGGACCAGCCGGTGCGCCAGGACGAGCGCAGCCTGAAGGCCTTCCTGCGCGATGCCCCGCACAACGTGGTGGTGAAGTATTCCGACCGCGGCAGCGTGGGCGCGCGCGTGCGTCGCCTGCTGCGCAACCAGCGCCCCGAGCAGTGGCCCACATTCGACGAACTGGCGCACGGGCTGAACCTGTCGGCGTCATCGCTGCGGCGCCGGCTGATGGATGAGGGCGTCAGTTACCAGGACCTGAAGGATGCGCTGCGTCGCGACCTGGCGATCGAGGCGCTGAGCCACTCGGGCCGGCCAGTGGCGGATATCGCGGCGGAACTCGGTTTTGCCGAGCCGGGGGCGTTCCACCGCGCGTTCCGCCGCTGGACCGGCTCGCGGCCTGGGGCTTATCGACGCGTGGCCGAAGAGGCCTGAGCCGCCGGAGTGGAGTCGGACGGCTCGCGCGGTTCGTCGCGCAAGACCGGATCGTTCCGGAGCAGCCAGGGCACCGCACTCAGCAGCGCCGCGAGGAACGCAAGGATATAACCACCAACGGACGTGACCTGGTTCATTATCCGACCCCTCTTGTCCCGGCTCTGTGTGGCCGGTAGAACTGCCATTATGGGAGCCGGCCCCGCGCCGGGCATCCCCCGATCGGGGGCCGGCGCAGTCACTTCTGTCCGCTTGCGGTACCCGCCGCCTAGAGTTGCGCGGCGTGGTGGCGGATATGGTCGGCGATAAAGGTCGTGATGAAGTAATAGCCGTGGTCGTAGCCGCTGTGCCGGCGCAGCGTCAGCGGCTGGCCCGCGGCTTGGCAGGCCGCCTCGAACGCCTGCGGATGCAGCTGGCTCTGCAGGAACTGGTCGTCCAGGCCCTGGTCGACCAGGATGCCGGCGGGGAAGGGGGCGCTCTCCTGACGCGCCATCAGCTCGCTGGCGTCATGTTCGGCCCATGCGGCACGGTCGGCGCCGAGATAACCGGTGAAGGCCTTCTCGCCCCACGGGCAACGCGAGGGCGCGGCGATCGGCGCAAACGCCGAGACCGAGCGGAAGCGATCCGGATGGCGCTGTGCCAGTACCAGCGCGCCGTGGCCGCCCATCGAATGGCCGAAGATGCCCACGCGTGGGGCGTCGCCCGGCAGCGCGGTGGTGACCAGGTCGAACAGCTCGCCGGCGACGTAGCTCTCCATGCGCCAGTGCTTGTGCCACGGCGCCTCGGTGGCATCGACATAGAAGCCGGCGCCCACGCCGAAGTCCCAGGCATCGTCCTCGCCCGGCAGGCACGCGTCGCGCGGGCTGGTGTCGGGCGACACCAGCATCAGGCCGTGCTCGGCGGCAAAGCGCTGCGCCCCGGCCTTGATCATAAAGGTCTCCTCGGTGCAGGTCAGGCCGGCCAGGTAGAACAGCACCGGCACTTTTGCACCTCCCTGCGCCTGTGGCGGCAGGTAGACCGAGAAACGCATCGGCAGCCCGATCGCCGTCGAATCATGGCGGTAGAAGCGCTGAACGCCGCCGTGGCAGCCGTGTTGCGAGATCAGTTCCATGTCGGTGCCGTCCTCAGTAGAGCACCACCGAGCGGATCGATTCGCCGCGCTTCATCAGGTCGAAGCCTTCATTGATGCGCTCCAGCGGCAGCGTGTGCGTGATCAGGTCGTCGATATTGAGCTTGCCTTCCATATACCAGTCGACGATCTTCGGCACGTCGGTGCGGCCGCGTGCGCCGCCGAAGGCCGAGCCCTTCCACTCGCGACCGGTCACCAGCTGGAACGGCCGCGTCGAGATCTCCGCGCCGGCCTCGGCCACGCCGATGATGATCGACTTGCCCCAGCCCTTGTGGCAGCACTCCAGCGCCTGGCGCATGACCTGCGTGTTGCCGATGCATTCGAAGGAGTAATCGGCGCCGCCGTCGGTCAGTTGGATGATGTGGTCGACCACGTTCTCCACGTCCTTCGGGTTAATGAAATGCGTCATGCCGAACTTGCGCGCCATCGCTTCGCGCGCCGGGTTCAGGTCCACGCCGATGATCTTGTCGGCGCCGACCATCTTGGCCGCCTGAATCACGTTCAGGCCGATGCCGCCCAGGCCGAACACCACCACGTTGGCGCCGGCTTCCACCTTGGCGGTGAACAGCACCGCGCCCACGCCGGTGGTCACGCCGCAACCGATGTAGCAGACCTTGTCGAAAGGCGCGTCCGGACGGATCTTGGCCAGCGCGATCTCCGGCACCACGATGTGGTTGGCAAAGGTCGAGGTGCCCATATAGTGGAAGATCGGCTTGCCGTCGAGCGAGAAGCGCGAGGTGCCGTCAGGCATCAGGCCCTTGCCCTGCGTGGCGCGGATCGCCTGGCACAGGTTGGTCTTGCGCGACAGGCAGAACTTGCACTGGCGGCACTCGGGCGTGTAGAGGGGGATCACGTGGTCGCCCGGCTTGAGCGAGGTCACGCCCGGGCCGACGTCGGTGACGATGCCCGCGCCTTCATGGCCCAGGATCGCGGGGAAGATGCCTTCCGGGTCGGCGCCGGACAGCGTGTAGTAGTCGGTATGGCAGATGCCGGTGGCTTTCACTTCCACCAGCACTTCCCCGGCGCGCGGGCCGTCCAGGTCCACGTCTTCGATGGTCAGCGGGGCGCCGGCTTTCCAGGCGATGGCGGCTTTGGTTTTCATGGGGGGGTCCTCCGGGGGGTAGGGATACGGATGGGCGCGGCCGCAGGTGGCGCTTGGCGACGATGCGGGGCCCGAGGGCAAGACTATACGGCCATCCGGCTGCCGGAAGCCAGCCTGCGCGGCGCCCAAGGCGCGCTTTCAGTGCGAAGGCGGCGATGAAGGCGCGGCGTGGGCGCTCCGCGCGCCGGCGCTGGCGGTCCCTGGTTGCACCAATTGCCCCTCATGCCGCCGCCCCAGCCACCACCCCAGTCCCGCCCACACCAGCGCCAGCACGGCACCCGCCAGCGCCACCGTGGCCGGATGGCCCGACAGCGCATCGATCCCCGTCTTGACCCACGCGCTGACCGCATCGCCGGCGCGGTAGACCGCGGTGTCGATCACGTTCTTGGCCTTGTATTTGGTTTCCGGATCGACCACGGTGAACAGCATCTCGCGCCCCGGGCGCAACAGCGCATATTCGCCCACGCGCCGCAGGATCATCACGCCGGCCAGCACGCCGAAGGTCGGCAGCAAGGCCAGCACCAGGAAGCCGCCCATGACCGCCAGCGGCACCGCGGTCAGCAGCAGCGAGACGCCATAGCGGCGCGCCATGCGGCCGGTGAAGAACAGCTGGATCAGGATAGTCAGCGCCTGCACGGTGGCGTCCAGCGCGCTGAAGACCTGGGTCTGGCGGGTGCGGTCAGGGAAGGTCTCGGCCACCAGCCGCGCCTGTTCGAAATACAAAAAGGTGCTGGCCGTGGCCAGCAGGATCACGAACAGGGCAATGCCGAGCAGGTAGCGCGAGCGCAGCAGCAGTGACAGCCCGGCAAACAGCCCGCCGCCGACGGGGTTGGAAGGGTCGTGCGCATCCGCCGCGGCCGGGGTGTCGCCGGCCGTGGCCTGCCCGGCACCGGCGCGGCGGCGCCAGCCGAACAGCCAGCCCACGCCTGGCAGCGTCGCGGCCAGCAGCGCGGCGGACAGCAGCATCAGCCCGGTCAGCCCGATCTGCGGCACCAGCCAGCCGCCCAGCACCGGCCCCGCCAGGCCGCCTGCGCTGGCGCCCGCGGCCAGCAGCGCGAACAGGCGTCGCGCCTGCTCGGGCCGGAACACGTCGGCCATCAGGCTCCAGGCCACCGAGACCACGAACAGGTTGAACACCGACAGCCACACGTAGAACACGCGCGCCAGCCAGACATTGTCCGGCAGCGCGCGCGTGGCCAGCGCAAAGCCGAGCAGGTTGGCGATAAAGAAGGCGTACACCCAGGGCACGAAGCGCCGCCGCGGCAGCCATGCGCAGACCGCGCCATATAGCGGAATCGCCGCCAGCATCACCACAAAAGTGGCGGTGAACAGCCATTGCAGGTTCTTCACGCCACCGGCAATGCCCATGGTCTCGCGCACCGGGCGCAGCATGAAATAGCTGGCGAACAGGCAGAAGAAGAACAGGAAGCCGGCCACCACCGCGCCGGCCTCGCCGGGGCGGATGCCGAAGCCGCGCCGCAGCCGCGCCAGGCCGCCCGAGGCGGACGGATCTTGCACAGCGGGGTCGTCCACGGCGCGGGCGCCTCGCGCGTCAGGCCAGCAGCGCGGCGATGCGCTCGCGCTGGCCCGGATCGGGCATGCGGCCCAGCCCCGCGCCCAGGTTGTCGGCCATATTGCGCGGCTTGGAGGTGGCCGGGATGGCCGCGGTCACGGCGGGATGGCTGACGATGAACTTGAGGAAGAGCTGGCCCCATGAGCCGCAGTCGATGTCGCCGGCCCAGGGCGGCACCGGCCGGTCCTTGACGGCGCGGAAGAGCCGCCCGTCCTGGAACGGCCGGTTGACCAGCACGGCAATGCCGCGCGACTCGCACAGCGGCAGCAGCGTGCGTTCGGCATTGCGCTCGGCCACCGAGTAGTTGACCTGGACGAAGTCGATGCGCTCGCTGCGCACGATCTTCTCGATCGCCTCGTGCGCGCTTTCATGGTGGTGGGTGATGCCGATGTAGCGGATGCGGCCCTGTTCCTTCAGCTCGCGCATCCAGCGCAGGTTGGCCTGCCAGTCGATCAGGCTGTGCACCTGCAGCAGGTCCACCTTGTCGGTGCGCAGGTCGGCCAGCGAGCGCGCCCACTGCGCCTGCGCGGGGGCGCCGGATGACGACGAAATCTTGGTGGCCAGGAACACGCGGTTGCGGGCATTGGCGGCCCGCAGCAGGTCGCCGGTTACGGCCTCGGCGGTGCCATAGCTGGGCGCGGTGTCGACCACCGAGCCTTCGTTCTGCAGCAGCAGGCCCATGACCTCGGCCAGTGGCTTGCGGTCGGCAGCGGTGGCCCCGACGTTGAAGGTGTCGGCGGTGCCCATGCCGACCACGGGCAGGGCTTCGGCGGTGCCCGGGATGTTGCGGCGCATCGGCGCGGCCACGGTGGCCGCGCCGGCCGGCACGGCGGCGCCAAGCCCGGCGGTGGCGGCCAGCCCGGCGGCGAGGCCAAGAAAGGAGCGGCGGTCGATCGACATGGGGGCGGTTCCCGGCGAGTCACACTGGTTGACCTTAGGCGCTGGCCGTGGGGTTGTAAACCGTTGCTTCAGTGCCAGTGCACAATGCGGTGCGCCCCCGTTGAATGGGGGCGCGGCAGGGAAACGCTCAGACCACCGTGGCCAGGCCGAGGGTCAGCAGCAGCGCCACCACCGAAATGATGGTTTCGCACACCGACCAGGTCTGGAAGGTCTGGGTCACGGTCATGTTGAAGTACTCCTTGACCAGCCAGAAGCCGCCGTCGTTGACGTGCGACAGGATCAGCGAGCCGGCGCCGGTGGTCAGCACCAGCAGCTCGGGCCGGGTGCCCGGCACGCTGGCCGCGATCGGCGCGACGATGCCGGCGGCGGTGGTCATGGCGACCGTGGCCGAGCCGGTGGCGATGCGGATCATCACTGCCACCAGCCAGCCCAGCACCAGCACCGACACGTTCGCGCTGGTGGCCACGTCGACGATGGCGGTGGAGATGCCCGAGTCGCGCAGGATGCGGCCGAAGCCGCCGCCGGCGCCGACCACCAGCGTGATGATGGCGGTGGGCGCCACGCACTCGTTGGTGAACTTGAGGATCATGTCGCGGTTGAAGCCCCGCGCCTTGCCGAAGGTGTAGAAGCTCACCAGCGCGGCAATCAGCAGTGCCATCACCGAATTGCCGATCAGCTTGAGGAAGTCGTTGGCAAAGGTCTTGGGCGTGGTGAACACGTCGGCCCAGCTGCCGATCAGCATCAGGATCACGGGCAGCAGGATGGTGAACACCGTGATGCCGAAGCTCGGCAGATGGTGCGATTCCTTGACGCTTTCATCCTCTTCGGTGAACTGGTCGGCCAGCGGGTTGACCTCGGGCAGCTTGACATAGCGGTCCATCAGCTTGGCGAACAGCGGGCCGGCGATGGCGGCCGTGGGGATGCCCACGATCAGCGCGTACATGATGGTCCTGCCGATATCGGCGCCATATGCCGTCACGGCCAGCAGCGCGGCGGGGTGCGGCGGGATCAGGCCGTGCACCACCGACAGGCCGGCCACCATCGGGATGCCGACCAGCACCATCGACGTGCCGGTACGCTTGGCCACGTTGAAGGCGATCGGCACCAGCAGCACGAAGCCCACCTCGAAGAACACCGGCAGGCCGACGATAAAAGCGATGGTGGCCATCGCCCAATGCACGTTCTTCTCGCCGAAGAAATCGATCAGCGTGCGCGCGATACGCTCGGCGCCGCCGGACTCGGCCATCATCTTGCCGAGCATGGTGCCCAGGCCCACCACCAGCGCGATATGGCCGAGCGTGCCGCCGACACCGGCTTCGAATGACTTGACGATGTCGCCCATCGGCATGCCCACGGCAAAGCCGAGCAGCACCGAGACGACGACCAGGGTAATGAAGGGGTTGAGCTTGAAGCGCGCGATCAGCACTACCAGGGCGATCACGGCGATCAGCGCATACACCAAGAGCAAGGTTCCGGTGACGGGACCCATATTGTCTCCTTGCGTGGAAAAAAAGCCGCCAATGGCGGCAGAGGTCAGGTTTTTGGTTTTCTCCTCTCTCCCGCTGGCGGGAGAGAGGAGGGGAGAGGGCGGGAAGTTCAACGGCCGGCGGCGCATTATGGATACGCCCGGCCCTCTCCCCCGGCCCCTCTCCCATTTCATGGGAGAGGGGAGCACACCCTCAGCGATGGCAAGTCGGCAGCAGGCTCAGGCCGCCGGCTTCTTGTAAGCGATGCAGTCCACTTCGACCTTGCAGTCCACCACCATGCTCGACTGTACGCAGGCGCGCGCCGGGGGATTGGCGCCGAAGTATTCCTTGAAGATCCGGTTGAACGAGGCGAAGTCGCGCGCATCGTCCAGCCATACGCCACAGCGCACCACATGCTCGGGGCCGTAGCCGGCCTCGGCCAGGATGGCCAGCACATTCTTGATGGCCTGGTGGGTCTGCGGCACGATGCCGCCGTCGATGACTTCGCCGTTGACCATCGGCACTTGGCCGGAAACGTAGAGCCAGCCGTCAGCCGCGACCGCGCGGGCAAAAGGCATGTGCTGGCCGCCGGTACCGGTGCCGCCCTCCACGCCGAATCGTTTGATGTCCATGGGTACTCCTGGAATTTGTTGCAGGGGAAATCGAAGAAAAGGAAATCGGTCGCGGCCCGGGTCAGGCCGTGCCGCGCGCGAGGAAGCGGCCGGCGCGCACGCCGGTGCTCTGGCGCTGCTGCCACGACAGCTCACCATTGACCCAGACCGCGGCGATGCCCTCGGCCGGTTGCATCGGATCGGTAAAGCTGGCCGCGTCGCGGATGGTGGTTGCGTCGAACAGCACCAGGTCAGCCCAGTAGCCTTCGCGCACGAAGCCGCGTTCGTGCAGGCCGAAGCGCTCGGCGGACAGACCGGTCATCTTGTTGACGGCTACCGTCAGCGGGAACAGCTCGCGGTCGCGCGCATAGTGGCCCAGCACGCGCGGGAAGGCGCCCCACAGGCGCGGGTGCGGCAGCGGGTCGTTGGGCAGGCCGTCGGAGCCGACCACGGTGGCCGGGTGGCTCAGGATGCGGTCGACGTCGGCGTCTTCCATGCAGTGGTAGACCGCGCCCGCAGGCATCAGCCGGCGCGCGGCCTCGTGCAGGTCGACCTGCCATTCGGCGGCGATATCGGCCAGCAGCCGGCCGCCCATTTCGGGCGCGCCTTCGGACCAGGTCACCATGATGTCGAAGTCGCTGGTGACCTGCTTCAGGTCCAGCGTCGACGAACTGGCGGTGTAGGGGTAGCAATCGCAGCCGACCGGCTGCCAGCGTTGCGCGCCGTCGAGCGCGTCCAGCACCTCGGTGCTGCGGCCCCAGTTGGCCACGCCCGCGCATTTCAAGTGCGAGATCACCACCGGCACGCGCGCATGGCGGCCGATGCGGAAGGCTTCGTCCATCGCGTCGAGGATTTCGGCGAACTCGCTGCGCAGATGGGTGGCGTAGAGCGCGCCGGCGTTGGCCAGCGGCTCGGCCAGCGCCAGCACTTCCTCGGTCGGGGCGCTGAAGGCGTTGGCATAGGCCAGGCCGGTGGACAGGCCCAGCGCGCCGTGCTGCAGCGCTTCTTCCAGCTGCGCACGCATCGCCGCGATCTCGGTCGGCGTAGCGGCGCGGTCGAAACGGTCCATATGGTTGCTGCGCAGCGCGGTGTGGCCGACCAGCGCGGCGACATTGACCGCCGGCTGCGCGGCCTCGACCTCATCGACGTAAGTCTTGAAATCCGGGTAGCGGAACGCGTCGGCGTGCCCGAGCAGGTTCATCGGGTCGGGCGGCTCGCCCGACAGCGTCACCGGCGCGGCGCTGATGCCGCAGTTGCCGACGATCACGGTGGTCACGCCCTGCGACAGCTTGGGCGTCATCTCCGGCTGGCGCACGACGTTGGTGTCATCGTGCGTATGCACATCGATAAAGCCAGGCGCGAGCACCAGGCCGTGGCCTTCGACCACGTGCGCGGCGGCATCGGGATCGATCGCGCCGGCTTCGTCGATGCGCGCGATGCGGCCGTCGCGCAGCGCTACGTCGGCCATGCGCGCGGCGGCGCCCGAGCCATCGAGCAGCGTCACGCAGCGAATGAGGGTATCGAACAGATGAGGCATGGTCAGTCTCCCAGCGGCTGGCGGCTGTCAGGGCCCGTGCCGGGGCCGCCTTCGCCGCGGTGGCTGTCCAGCACGTACTTGAGCCGGCGCAGCCGCTCCTTGCTCTGGTCCTGCTGTAGCAGCGCGCACTGTGTGGCCAGCACGTCCAGCACCATCAGCATCGCGTAGCGCGACGCGGACGGCTTGAAAATGAAATCGGTCTCGAGCGTGCGCACGGGCAGCAGCACATCGGCGCGCGCCGCCAGCGGCGAGCCCAGCGCGGTCACCGCGACCAGCCGCGCGCCGTATTCGCGCGCGATATCGCAGCTGGCCAGCATCTCCGGCACGCGCCCGCTGGCCGAGAACGCCAGCACCACGTCGTCGCGGCCGAGCGTGGCCGCCACCATCTTCTGCAGCAGGGCGTCCTGGTAGCTCGCCACCGGTTGTCCCAGGCGCGCCAGCCGGTGGCGCGCCTCGTCGGCCATGAACGACGAGCCGCCGCCCATGCCAAAAGCGTAGACCATGCGTGCGCCAAGCAACAGGCGCGCGGCCTGCTCGATGCGCTGCGGATCCATCAGGCCGCGGTTGACTTCGAGCGCGTTGAGGATGTCGGCATGGATGCTGTCGGCCAGCGTGGCCGGGGTTTCTTCACCGGCGGGCACGCCGCCCGGTTGCAGGAAGCGCGCGCCCACCGCGGTGGCCTGCGCCAGCCGCAACTTCAGGTCGCGCACGTCGCGGCAGCCGATCGCCTTGGCAAAGCGCGTCACGCTGGCCTCGCTGACGCCGGCCTTGCGCGCCAGCTCGTTGATGCTGGCGGCGGCCGCGCCAGCCAGGTCTTCCAGCACCACCTGCGCGACCTTCTGCTCGGCCAGGCGCAGCGCGGGGCCGCGCTCGGCGATGCGGGTCAGGATGTCGAAGGGCGCGGTCATGGGCGGGCTGGTCGGGTCGGAAGGTGGTCCGGGGCGCAATGTGACGGAGTCGGCAGCCCCCGCGCAGAGGGGCTATAACAGTGACTGGCGCCGCGTCGCGGACACTGGTCCGGACGCTGCGGGGCACACTTCCGTCCGACTGCGTGTTACTTTATAACAAGGATGAAATATCTTATTTTCAGGGATATCATTACGTCAATCAGATTTTTTCAGGGTGATGACAAGCATGCGTGAAATAAAGTATCAGGCCGGCGTGATCGATCCGCTTAACAAGGCGCTGGGCCGGATGGAAGCCCCGCTGGCCCCGGATGCCGGCAAGACCGGCTGGAGCCTGCTGCAGGAAGAGCTGAGCCTGCCGGCCGCGGTGCTTTATGAAGACCGGCTTGCGCACAACCTGGCATGGATGCGCCGTTTCATGAACGAATACGGCGTGCAGCTTGCGCCGCATGGCAAGACCACGATGGCGCCCAAGCTGTTTGCGCGTCAGCTGGGCGCGGGCGCGTGGGGCATCACGCTGGCCACCGCGCACCAGACCGCCGCCGCGCATGCGCACGGCGTCAAGCGCGTGCTGATGGCCAACCAGCTGGTGGGCCGGCGCAATATGGAAATCATCGCGGACCTGCTGCGCGATCCGGAGTTCGAGTTCTTCGCGCTGGTCGATTCGGCCGCGCTGGTCGACCAGCTCGGCAAGTTCTTCAGCGAACGCGGGCAGAAGCTGCAGGTATTGCTGGAGCTGGGCGTGGAGGGCGGACGTACCGGCGTGCGCGACGACGCCCAGCAGCAGGCCGTGCTCGACGCACTGGCGCGCTGGCCGGATGCGCTGTCGCTGGCGGGCGTGGAGATCTATGAAGGCGTGCTGCAGGAAGAGGCCGATATCCGCCGCTTCCTGCAGCGTACCGTAGCAGTGACACGGCAACTCGCAAAGGACGGCCGCTTCGGCCGCAGCCCGGTGGTGATGTCGGGCGCGGGCTCGGCCTGGTACGACGTGGTGGCCGAGGAATTCGCGCGCACCGAGATCGGCGCGCCGATCGACATCGTGCTGCGCCCGGGCTGCTACCTGACGCACGACGTGGGCATCTATCGCGCCGCGCAACAGCGCATTCTGGCCAGCAACCCGGTCGCTCAGAAAATGCGCGAAGGCCTGCTGCCGGCGCTGCAGCTGTGGGCCTACGTGCAGTCGATCCCCGAGCCGGAACGTGCCATCATCGGCATGGGCAAGCGCGACGCGGCCTTCGACGCCGGCATGCCGATCCCGGCGCGGCTGTACCGCCCCGGCAGCGAGACGCCGGTGGATGTGCCCTCGCACTGGGAAGTCACCGGCATGATGGACCAGCACGCCTACCTGAAGATCCAGCCGGGCGACGACGTGCAGGTCGGCGACATGATCGCCTTCGATATCTCGCACCCGTGCCTGACCTTCGACAAGTGGCGCCATATCCCGGTGCTGGACCGCGACCTGCGCGTGATCGACATCGTGCAAACCTTCTTCTGAGGCGGACAGCCCATGAGCATCGACATCCTGGCCTATGGCGAGCCGCTGGTGGAGTTCAACCAGCTGCCGGACGATCCCACGCGCTACCTGCAGGGCTTTGGTGGCGACACCTCCAACTTCTGTATCGCCGCCGCGCGTCAGGGCGCCAGCACGGGCTATATCTGTGCCGTTGGTGCCGATACCTTCGGTGAGCGGCTGCGCGCGCTGTGGACGCAGGAGCGGGTCGATACACGCAACGTGTACATCGACCCGGGCGCGCCTACCGGCGTCTACTTTGTCACGCACGACAACCACGGCCACCGCTTCGACTACCTGCGCGAAGGCTCGGCCGCCAGCCGCTACCAGCATGAGCAGCTGCCGCTGGGCGCCATTGCCGCGGCGCGCTACCTGCATCTTTCAGGCATCAGCCTGGCGATCAGCACCAGCGCCTGCGATGCCGGCCTGGCGGCGATGGAGCATGCGCGCAAGGCCGGCGTCAAGGTCTCGCTCGACACCAACCTGCGGCTGCGGCTGTGGTCGCTGGCCCGCGCGCGCGGCATCATGCGCGAAGCCTTTGCGTTTACCGACGTGTGCCTGCCGAGCTGGGACGACATCACGGTGCTGACGGGGATGGACGACCGCGACGCCATCGCCGACTACCTGCTGGGCTGCGGCATCGGCCTGGTGGCGCTGAAGCTGGGCGAAGAGGGCTCTTACGTGGCCACGCCCGAAGCGCGTGCGCTGGTGCCTCCGTTCCCGGTCGAGCCAGTCGATGCCACCGGCGCGGGCGACTGCTTCGGCGGCAGCTTCATCGCGCGCCTGTCCGCGGGTGCCGATCCGTTTGACGCGGCGCGCTACGCCAACGTAGCCGCGGCGCTGTCCACCACCGGCTACGGCGCGGTGGCGCCGATCCCCGACGGGCAGACCGTGCTGGCGCGGCTTGCGCAGTCGGTGTCGGTGATTGCGTAACCCCTTATTGGCCTGAACGGGCCTGAACGGGCCTGAACGCTTTGCTTTCCTGATCCCATTTATTCCGAGACAGCCACCATGCAAAACCAGACTTCCCCGCTGCTCCAACGCCTGGCCGACGTGCCGGTGATCCCCGTGCTGGAGTTCCACTCGGTCGACGAAGCCCTGCACGTGAGCGAGGCGTTGGTCACCGGCGGCCTGCCGCTGCTGGAGATCACGCTGCGCACGCCGGTGGCGCTGGAGGCCATCAAGGCGGTGGCGGCTGCGCTGCCACAGGCCTGCGTGGGCGCCGGCACGGTGCTGAACGTCGAGCAACTGCACGCCGTGCGCGACGCGGGGGCGCAGTTCGCGGTGTCGCCGGGCCTGACGCCGGCGCTGGCCGCGGGCGCGCAGGGCGTCGGGATCTCGCTGCTGCCGGGCGTGGCCACCGCCAGCGAGGCCATGGCGGCGCTGGAGGCCGGTTTTACCTTCCTGAAGTTCTTCCCGGCACAGGCCGCGGGCGGTGTGCCGATGCTGAAGTCGCTGGGCGGCCCGCTGCCGCAGCTGCGCTTCTGCCCGACCGGCGGCATCGACGCCGCGCTGGCGCCGACCTACCTGGCGCTGCCCAATGTGGTGTGCGTGGGCGGGTCGTGGGTGGTGCCCAAGGATGCCGTGGCCAGCGGCGACTGGGGCCGCATCCGCACGCTGGCCGAGCAGGCCAAGGCGTTGCGCAAGCAGGGCTGATCGCTGCCGGCTTCAGGCTGAAAAAGGAAACGGCACGCCAGGGCGTGCCGTTTTCATGTCGACGCGGTCCGGACCGCGTCGGCGGGACTGGGCCCGGGCGGCTTACTTGTGACGGTCCGCCGAGCTTTCGAGCTTCTGGCCGCCGCGCTGAATGTCCTGGCCGAGCCCCGCCATCGTGTTGCAGCCAGCCAACAGGGTGGCAAACAAAACGCACCAGATCCAACCTTTCTTCACGCCGGGCTCCTTTCGAGAATGTTGAGAATCGAGGGATTCTTATTGAGGGTTTGGCGCAGATTTTACCGCTGCCGTGAGCGCCTTTGATATCTGGTATGTGCCAATTTGTAAATCGTGCAACGGGCGCAACAGCGTCCGCGCGCGCTCAGTCAGCGGTCGCCAGCAGTTCCTGCGCCCGTTGCTGGATGGCCGCATGGGTCTGCAGCAGCCACGCGGCCGGGAACGGCTGCGCCAGCAAGTAGCCCTGCACGCTGTGGCAGCCCCAGGCGCGCACGGCGTCGAGCTGCTGGCGGGTCTCGATGCCCTTGGCGCACACCGCCGCGCCGGCACGGCGCGCCAGCAGGCAGGCATCGCGCAGGCGGTCGGTGCTGTCACCGGGCTGGCCGGCATGGCCCAGGCGGCGCACGTCCAGCGTGACGTTGTCAGGCTGCAGCGCCGCCAGTGCATGGCGGCAACCGGCGCTGTCGTCGAAGTCGCCCAGCGCCAGCTGCAGGCCGCGCCGCCGCAGGGCCGCCAAGCGCGCCATGATGTCGGCGTCGGCCGGCACGGCCCTGGCCGGCAGCTCGATGCACAGGCGCTGCGGCGCGAAGCCGCCGGCGTCCAGGATGTGCGCCAGCGCGCCCACCATCTGCGGGCGATGCAGCAAGGCGCTGGAGGCCAGCAGTGTGAACTGCAGCGGGGCGATGCTGTCGGCGGCGCGCACCAGCGGCAGCACGCTTTCCAGTAGCCAGCTGCCGATCCGCCCGACCAGCCCGAGCGATTCCACCGCGGGCAGGAAATCCTGCGGCGCCACGCGTCCGAGCGCCGGGTTGTGCCAGCGCAGCCGCACCGTGTAGCCGCTCACCGTGGCGCCGGCAAAGTCGGCGCGCGGCTGCAGTTGCAGGCTCAGTTCGCCGCGCTCCAGCGCGTCGGGCAGGGCGGCCAGCAGCGGGGCGGCCGGCGGCGCGGCGGGCTTGTCGGCGCGGGCCAGGCCGGCGCCGCCCTGGCGGTCGACCCGCAGCATGGCGTCGAAGGCCTGCTGCAGGTTGCGTTCGGCCGGGATGTCCGGCTGGTCGGCGGCTACGCCGATGCTGCAGGAAAGGAACAGCTCGAAGCCATCCAGCGAGAACGGCCGGGTCAGGTCGTCGGCAATGCGGCTGGCCAGCGGCGCGGGGTCGGTGGTGCCGTTCGGTAACGCCGTGATCACGGCCAGGTCGGCGGCGCCGACCCAGTCCATGACGGCGCCCGGCGGCAGCAGGCAGGCGATGCGGGCCTGCACGATGGCCTGCAACCGGGGCGCGCGCTGCGCGCCCAGCGTTTCGCAGGCGCTGGCAAAGCGGTCCAGCCGGATGGCCAGGATGGCCGCTGGCTGCCCGCCACGGGTGCGGCGCGCCGCCAGCGCGGACACCAGGCCGGCAGGCTGCGTGGCGGCATCACGGTCATTCGCGCCATGCGCGCCCCCGGCCGCGGGCGCGGCGAAGTCATCGGCGTCAGGATGCATGGATGGTCTTGCGCGCAGCCAGATCTCGACCCTTGGGCTGCCCGCGTCTCCCCGTTGTCAATTGGATACGCCCGGCAGGCCGCTGGCGCGGTGCCGGATGCTGTCGTCAGGCACGTGACGGACGATGCCTGCCACGGCCGTGCGCCGGCCGCAGAGCCCGATCATAAGCGAAGGGAAGGGGTGGAACATTGCAAGTTGCGACAAGGTGACCAGGCCGCAACTTCAATTGACGCAGATCTACGCAGGATTAATCAGGCGCAGACCTGGGATTGACGCTGCCGCCGGGATCCAACAGCGGCGAGCGGAGCATGGTGGCACTCAGCCCGTCGTTTCCTCTTCCGGGCCTTCCTGCGGCGGCAGGCGCGAAGCCAGCACCTTGTCGATCCGCTTGCCGTCCATGTCGACGATCTCGAAGCGCCAGTCGCCCCATCGCACGCTGTCCGCGACCTGGGGCAGGCGGCCCAGCAGCAACAGCAGCATGCCGGAGAGCGTGTGGTAGCGCTCCTTTTCTTCTTCCGGCACCTGGCGCAGGCCGATGCGGTCCTTCAGTTCCGGGATCGGGATCAGGCCGTCGAGCAGCCACGAGCCGTCGTCGCGCTGCACCGCCCATTCCTCGCCGGCGCCGTCAACCTTGAATTCGCCGGTAATGGCCTCGATCAGGTCCTGCAGCGTGACCAGGCCCAGCACCTCGCCGTATTCGTCGATGACAAAGGCGACCTGGCCGCCGGAGCCGCGGAAGTTCTCCAGCAACTCCATGCCGGTCACGCTTTCCGGCACGAACACGGCCGGCTGCACCACTGCCAGCAGGTCGGCCTGCTCGCCGCGCAGCCGCCGCGCCAGCAACTGGCGGGCACTGATCACGCCGATGATGTCATGCATGCCGCCGCGCACCACCGGGAAGCGCGAGTGATCCGATTCTTCGATGCGGCGCAGGTTGTCTTCCAGCGGCGCTTCCACGTCCAGGTAGACGACATCGCCGCGCGGCACCATCAGCGACGCCAGCTGACGGTCGTCCAGGCGGAACACGTTGCGCACCATGGTGTGCTCGTGCTGCTCGATCACGCCGGCCTCGGAACCCTCGACCAGCAGCGCGTGGATTTCTTCCTCGGTCACGCCGGGGCCGCGGTCGACCTTGGTGCCCAGCATCCGCAGCACCAGCCGCGTGGAGCTGGACAGCAGCTTGACGAAGGGGGTGGAGGCCACTGCCAGCCAGCCGATCGGGCGCGCCACCAGGCGGGCGATGGCTTCCGGGGCCATCTGGCCCAGGCGCTTGGGCACCAGTTCGCCCAGCACGATGGAAAAGTAGGTCAGGCCGGCCACCACGATGGCGGTCGCCACATAGCCGGAGGTGTTCGGCGACAAGCCAAAGCCTTGCAGCCAGAGGCCCAGCGGCTGCGCCAGCGTGGACTCGCCGACCACGCCGTTGAGCACGCCGATCGACGTGATGCCGATCTGCACCGTGGACAGGAAGCGCGTGGGGTCCTCGCCCAGCTGGACCGCGGCAATCGCGCCGCGGTCACCGTTCTCGATCTGGCGCTGCAGACGTGCCTTGCGGGCCGTGACCAGCGCGATCTCGGACATCGCGAACAGGCCGTTGAGCAGAATCAGCGCCAGCAGTATGGCAATTTCCATCAGGGTGCGCGCCCTATGCGTATGAGTTGAAAGCACCAAGCATACCATCCGCGCATGACGGCTCGGCGGTTCCCCGGCAAAGGTGATGGTGGCGTCTCCGCTTGGCGTAGCGATAACCAATGGAGATAGCTCGATACCAAATATTCAATAGATAGTTATCGTTGGCTGCGCCAAACTTCCGTCCATGGCAGCACCTGTGCCGCCTTCCGAAAAGCCTGGAGCCTACAGGCGTGCGAATCACAAGGAGACAGAATGGACAGCCAATGGACGGCCGTGCTGGTGGAGAAATTCGGTCATAGCTTCAGCGCTTACGAACTGGATGGCGGTGAGCGCCGCTTCAGCGTGCAGTTGCCTGATTATCCCCATGAATTCGTAGTGGACCGCGAGCGCCTGCGCGGCTACGTCGGCCACTATGGCGTGCAGACCTTCGCGCACGCCGGCGATGGCGGCGCTGCGGTGATCGCGGTCGACCTGATGCGCGGCGCAGTGAGGGCACGGCTCGATTGCTCGCCCTATCACCGCATCCATGGCCTGCAGATCGACCGGCAAGGGCGCGTCTACGCGCTGAGCGAGCGCGACAATATGCTGCTGGTGTTCGAGGCGCCGCTGGAGCGCACGGTCCCCGACCGCGCTGTGCCCGCGGGCGGGGTGAAAAGCCATCTGTTCGTGTTGTCGGCCGATGGCGAGCGGGCCTACGTGACCAACCTGCTGTCACATACCGTGACGCTGGTCCACCCCTACGATGCCACCCGCGCTCCGCGCGCAGCGTACGCCGGCAGGCGCCCCGAGGGCTGCTGCCTGAGCCGCGACGAAGCGGCGCTCTACGTTGCCAGCCGCGACGATCACAGTCTTACCCGGCTGGACGCGCGCACGATGGAAGTGGTGCGCACGGTGCCGACCGGCGAGGACCCCACCCGCATCTACTGGTCGCCGGACGACCGCCTGTTCGTGCTCAACTACGGCGAGCGCAGCATCCGCATTTTCGACCCCGACACGCTCGCCGAAACCGGCCGGGTCGACACCGGCGCGAAGCCGATCGCGCTCGCCTTCCATCCGGCTGACCCGAGCCGCGCCTATATCGCGCTCAACGACCACACCGTCGGCCAGCTTGACCTGCCTGGCCTGACCCTGCGCCATGCCTTCACTACCGGCAAGGAACCGGACGGCCTTGCCATCCTGGCTTTGCCGCCGCGGTAGCAACCGGGCGTTTCAACCGACAAGGCCGCGAAGGCAGCGCAGATGCCGGCGGCTGATACACAAATAAAAGTACGGAGACAGAGCATGAAAGGCTTGGACCAAGCCGGCGCCGGCACGTCCGTCGCCATCGACGCGACACCTCTCAGCGGTGCCCCCAGCATTCCAGCCCAGCGCTGGTGGCGCATCATCCCGCCGATCCTGATGGTCTGCATCGTCTCGTACATGGATCGCGTCAACATCGCTTTCGCGATGCCGGGCGGGATGGGCGACGCGCTCGGTATCGGCGCCAGCATGGCCGGCCTGGCCGGCGGCATTTTCTTTGTCGGCTATCTGTTCCTGCAGATTCCCGGCGGCAAGCTGGCGGTGCGCGGCAGCGGGCGCAATTTTATCGCCTGGTCGATGCTGGCCTGGGCCGTCATTTCCGTGCTGACCGGCCTGGTGCGCAACGAGACCGAACTGCTGATTCTGCGCTTTGCGCTGGGGGTGGCCGAGGGCGGCATGCTGCCGGTGGTGCTGACCATGGTCGGCAACTGGTTTCCCGACCACGAACGCGGACGCGCCAACGCCCTGGTGATCCTGTTCGTGCCGATCGCCGGCATCATCACCGCGCCGCTGTCGGGGCTTGTGATCGCGGCGCTCGACTGGCGCTGGCTGTTTATCGTGGAAGGCCTGATTTCGCTGGCCTGCCTCGGCGTGTGGTGGAAGCTGGCCTGTGACCGGCCGGAGCAGGCGCGCTGGATTTCGGCCGAAGAGAAGGCTTATCTGCTGGCCCGCTTGCGCGAGGAAGAGCAGCAAGCAGCCGCGGCTGGCGCGGTGGGGCAGGGCGCGGGCGGCACGCGGGCGGTGTTGGCGCACATCCTGTCGCAGGACGTGATCTGGCGCCTGATCGCTGTCAACTTTCTCTACCAGATGGGGATCTACGGCTACACGCTGTGGCTGCCCACCATCCTGAAGGGCCTGACCGGAGGTGGCATGGGGCAGGTCGGCATGCTGGCCGTGCTGCCCTACCTGGGCACCATGGCCGGCATTCTTGCGATCTCCTCGCTGTCCGACCGCACCGGCCGGCGCAAGGTCTTCGTGGTCTGGCCGCTGCTGGGTTTCGCCGCCTGCCTGGCCGGTTCGGTCTGGTGGCACGACAATACCTGGCTGTCCTATGGCCTGCTGGTCGGCAGCGGCTTCTTCCTGCAGTCCGCGGCGGGAGTATTCTGGACCCTGCCGCCGCGGCTGCTGGCCGCCGAGCACGCGGGCGTGGCGCGCGGCGTGATCAATGCGCTCGGCAACCTGGGCGGATTCTGCGGTCCCTATGCCGCGGGCGTGCTGATCGAGCGCGTCGGCGCGGGCGCCGGTGTCTACCTGCTGGTCGCCGCGCTGGTGCTGGCCGGCGCCCTGGCCGCCACGCTGCCGAGGCGGTGCCGATGAACCGGGTTACAACTGGCGCGCTGCCCACAGGCCTGGCCATCGTCGACGCCCACCACCACCTGTGGCAACTCGGGCGCGGCCGCTATCCCTGGCTGCAGGACGAATACCGGCCGCAGACTTTCTTTCTCGGCGATTACCAGGCCCTGCGCAGCGATTACCTGGAGGCGCAGTACGCGCATGACACCAGCGCCGTCACGGTACTGGCCACCGTGCACATAGAGGCCGAACGCGACCGCAGCGAAGCTGTCGACGAGACCGCGTGGCTGCACCGGCAAGCCTGGCGCCCCGGCATGGCCGCCGCGGTGGTGGCCTACGCGCCGTTCGGCACCCCCGGATGCGCCGAGTTGCTGGCTCGCCAGGCTGGTTTCGCGCGGATCAGGGGGATCCGGTGCAAACCGCTGACGGCGTCGGCGCCGGGCGAGTCGGTAACAGGGCGGCCCGGGTCGATGCAGGACCAGGCCTGGCTGGATGACCTGGCGCGGCTGGAACGCTATGGCTTGTCGTGGGATCTGCGGGTACCGTTCTGGCATTTGCGCGAGGCGGCGCAGGTCGCGGCCGCCTTGCCGGGCGTGCCGATCGCGCTCAATCACGCGGGCCTGCCGCTGGACCGCTCGGAGGAGGGCCTGGCTAGCTGGCGTGCCGGCATGGAAGCGTTGGCTGCCTGTGCCAATGTGTCGGTCAAGCTGTCGGAGTTCGGGCTGGCCGGCGGGCGCTGGGATGCGCAGGGCAACCGCCGCATCGTGCGTGAGGTGCTGGCGATTTTCGGGCATGAGCGGGCGATGTTCGGCAGCAACCTGCCGGTCTCGAAGCTGAGCGCGGACTTCGGTACGATCCTCGGCACGGTGTGCGAGGCGCTGCCGGATCCCGTGGCCAGGCAGCGGGTGCTAGTTGGCAATACGGCGAGGTTCTATCGCATCTGTGCTCCCAAGCTGTTCGAGCTAGCCTGAGCAAGGTTGTTCTCGCACTCAGCGGGAGAGGAGCGTCAGCGGCAATGGCGCATGCTATAAAGCCCGATCTTCGCCGAAGCTCATCCTGAGCGGCCACCATGCCAGACCTCCCCGCCACACTCTCCAGCGCCTCCACCCTGCGCAAACGCCTGCACATGCGGCATCTGCGTCTGGCCCTTGCGCTGGCCGAGCACCGCTCGCTGCGGCGCGCCGCAGCGCAGATGTCGCTATCGCAGCCGGCTGTCACCAAGGCCTTGCACGAACTCGAGAGCGTGGTCGGTACGCTGCTGTTCACGCGCCATGCGCGCGGCATCGAGCCGACGGTATTCGGCGAGGCGCTGATCCGCTACGCGCGCGTGGTGCTAGCCGACCTGGATGCCCTGCATGATGAATTTGCCGCCATCGCCGCGGGAGAGGTGGGCAAGGTGCGGCTCGGCTCGATCCTGGCCCCGGTACCCTCGGTGCTATCCGGCGTCATCAATGCGCTCAAGGCGCGCTATCCGCATTTGCATATCGTGATGCAGGTCGATACCAGCGACGTGCTGGTGCAGGCTCTGCGGCAGGATGCGCTGGACGTGGTGATCGGGCGCATTCCCGAAGGTACGATGGCCGACGATCTCGCCTTCGAGCCACTGTTCGAGGAGTCGCTGGCCATCGTGGCGCGTGCCGGTCATCCGCAGGCGGGCAAGCGCAGCGTCAAGCTGGCCGCCCTGGCTGGCTATCCCTGGATCATCCCGCCGGCGGCCGTGCCGATGTGGCAGATCATCGACCAGACCTTCCGCGACAACCGCGTGCCGCTGCCGGAAGACATCATCGAGACCTCGTCGATCATGGGCACGCTGCCGCTGCTGGCGGACAGCGACCGCATTGCCGTCGTGCCGGGCGCCATCGCGGACTACTTCGCCGCCCTGGGCGCGCTGGCGGTCCTGCCGGTGGCGATGCGAGGGCGGCTGGTGCCCTACGGGATCGTGGTGCGCCGGCGGCGGGCGGCCACGCCGGCCATGCGTCTGCTGATCGACGCGGTGCGCGCGGCGGGGCCCGGTGCTGCGCATGCGCTGACTGAATTGGAGCCATTACCTGCCAGGTAATGGCCATTGGCCGCGGTGCATGCTGTAATGCATGCCATGGAGACGCTGACCCCCGCTTCCGAAGCCACCCTCGACTTCCCCGGCCTGCTGCGCTACTGGCGCGGCAAGCGCGGGTACAGCCAGCTTGCGCTGTCGCTGGCCGCCGGGGTCTCGCAGCGACACATCAGTTTCCTGGAATCCGGCCGTGCCCGCCCCAGCCGGGAAATGGTGCTGGCGCTGGCCGAGCGGCTAGGCGTGCCGCTGCGCCAGCGCAACCGGCTGCTGCTGGCCAGCGGCTTCGCGCCGGCCTACAGCGAGCATGCGCTGGCGTCGCCGCCGCTGCAGATGGTGCAGCAAGCGATCGCGCTGATCCTGTCCAAGCAGGAGCCTTACCCGGCCGTGGTGCTGGACCGGTTCTGGAACCTGGTGGATGCTAACCGCGCCTACCGGCGCATGCTGGATACGCTGCTGGACGGCCGTGCGCCGGCGGCGCTGTCGGATGCGCAGGGAGAAGGCGGGCGGCGCATCAACCTGATGCTGACCGTGTTCGATCCCGACGGGCTGTGGCCGGTGATCGAGAATGCGCGCCAGGTCGGCCGCTACCTGTTGCGGCGCGTGTGGCAGGAGCTTCAGGTGCAGGCCCACGACCAGACCGCGCGCGAGATCTTCCGGCGCATCGCCGACTGGCATCCCGACATGGTAGGAGCGGGCGGCGCGCTGCTGCCCGATGATGAGGGTGCCGAAGGCCCGCCGCCGCCCGTGCTGCCCGTGGTGCTGCACGCCGGCGCGTTCCGCGCGTCGCTGTTCTCGACGCTGACCACGCTCGGCATTCCGCAGGACATCACGCTGCAGGAACTGCGCATCGAATGCTTCTTCCCGGCCGACGATGCCACCCGCACCCTGTTTGAAACGCTGGCCGAGGCGCCGCTCCAACCGCCCCATCAGAAGCGGTAGCGCAGGTAGAAGACGTGGAAGGTGGTGCCGGGATTGGGCTCCTTGATACCGCCATTGGACAGGTGCTGGAAGCGGTAGCCCGTGGTAAAGCGCCGGTCCTTGCCAAAGGTCACGCCGATGCCGGCGTATTCCGAGAACTGGAAGGCGGTGGAGATGACGTGGTCGTCTGAGGTGCGCGTGCCGGTCAGCAGGCGCGGCCCGACCGACAACTCCAGGAACGGCACCCAGGCGTGCCGCCACCACGCGATGCGCACCACCGGCGAAGCGCCGAACTCCCACAGGTCGTTCGGGTTGTGGTCGCTGTTGCTGAACCAGCGCGCGACATTGACCTCCCATTGCAGGTCGACCTGCCAACCCTGCGGATTGCCCCACGCCCAGCCCGAATCCCACAGCATGGCGACCTCGGCCTTCTGCACATGGTGGGTATCGTCGAAGCCGTAGTTCAATTGTACGGCCGGCGCGGCGCTGGCCGCCGGGCCCAGGCACAAGGGCAGGGCTACAAGCGCCGCGAGGGCTGCGGGGCGCGCCCAGCGTCGCGGCAGCCGTTGGGGATGCGCACGCGGGTATGGCGTGGGGTCAAAGGAGGAGCAACTCGCACGGTAGTCTGGCCTGGCTTCTTGGTCTTGTCGGAGCATGGGAAGCACGGAGGAACGATGCTGCGTGGTTGTCAGGCGTGGCATGGGCCGGCGCCACCACGGGCGCCGGTTGCGCATGCTCGGCCTCCTTACCCTATTTGTAGTACACGGGGGCGCGCGTTGCAGCGGTCGAACGTGGTTGGGCGCAACTGCGGGCACCGGGTGCAGAGAAAAAAACAATCGTGCTAACATGCGCGAGCCGGCGCCGGCTGCATGGCCGTGCCGGTACGTTACGTCTTCAGGGCGGGGTGAAAGTCCCCACCGGCGGTATGCCGCGGTGCGCAGTGCGTGCCCGGCGAGCCCGCGAGCGCTCGCATTCCCGTGCGAGGTCAGCAGACCTGGTGAGAGGCCAGGGCCGACGGTCATAGTCCGGATGAAAGAAGATGGGCGGAGCTTGCCCGCGTGGCCTGGCGCATTTGCCCTGGCCCGCGGCCTTGCCGTTGCCTTGCGCCGCGCGCGCCGGGCGGGGCTGTCTGCGCGCGTGCGTTGCGCAGCGTGGCAACTCCGTCGACCCTTCCCCTGGAACGCCCAAATGATGCAGAACAAGGAGCGTTTCAATGCCTGTCCTTTCCACCGAAGTTGTCGATCCCGATGTGTCCGTGGCATCTGCCGCCGATGCCGATGCCGATGCCGATACCCGTGCCCTTGCCGCGCGCATCGCGCAGGCGCTCGAAGCCATGCGCGAAGGCCGTCCCGTCGTGCTGCTCGACGACGATGACCGCGAGAACGAAGCTGACCTGATCCTCGCCGCGGAGCGCCTGACCACCGCCAACATGGCGATGATGATCCGCGAATGCAGCGGCATCGTCTGCCTATGCCTGACCACGGACAAGGTGCGCCAGCTGGGCCTGCGGCCCATGGTCGAGCATAACCGCAGCCAGTACGGCACGGCCTTCACCGTGTCGATCGAGGCGCGAGAGGGCGTCAGCACCGGCGTCAGCGCGGCGGACCGCGTCACCACCATCCGCGCCGCCATTGCGCAGGATGCGGGCACCGACGCCGTGGTCAGCCCCGGCCATGTCTTCCCGCTGGTGGCGCGCGACGGCGGCGTGCTGGAGCGGCGCGGCCATACCGAGGGCTCGGTCGATCTCGCGCGCATGGCCGGTTTGGCGCCGGCCGCGGTGCTGTGCGAGCTGATGAATCCGGACGGCACCATGGCGCGCCGCCCGGAAGCGCTGGCCTTCGCCGAGATGTACCGGCTGCCGGTGCTGACCATCGAAGACCTGGTGGCCTGGCGGCGCATGCCCGGCTGAACCTGGCACGCCCGCGGCTGGTTCCGGTCTGAAAACGTATCGGAATGTGTCGGAAACGGGCGGCCTTATGCGACAATGCGGATCGCTTTTCCCGTCAATACGAGGGCAATTCCATGACGTTCCGCATTTTTAACTACGCAGCCGTGATCGCTGGCTGCGTATTCGGGCTGGCCGCACCGCTCGCGCATGCCGAAGGCAGCGCGGTGCCGGCCTCCCGCCCGGCCGCCGCCGCAGGGTTGTACGAGTGCCAGGTGCCTGGCGCCGCCGCCGTGTTCCGCTCCACCCCCAAGGAAGGATGCCGCCTGGTGGTCCCGCCCGATGCGGGAGCACCCGATCCACAGCGCTGGATCCCGCTGATGGGCGCCAACGGCGTGATCTCTTATTTCGACCAGTCCGCCGTGCGCCGCCAGGGCACCGAGGTCGGCGTGGTAGTGATGCGCAATTCGCCGTCGGGCGTGATCCGCACCGCCAGCGGCGAGCCGATCCGTTCGTCGCTCAAGCGCATGGTGCTGAACTGCGCCAACTCGATGTTCGCGGTGGTCGAGCAGACGCTCTTCAGCAAGCGCTTTGCCCGCGGCGACTCGCTCTATACGATCCGCGCGCCGCAATACGGCACCTTCCAGCCGGCCGGGCCGGGCACTATCGCCGGCGAGCTGCTGCGCAGGCTGTGCCGGTGAGGCAATAAGCCAGGCAGCGGTCCGCACTCCAAAGAGATCGTCTGACTCAGGGTTTGTCCCGGTCAACCGCGTACAAACCAGCCTCGTTGATGCTGATGACAGGGCGCGAGCCAATGCGCCCCCGTCATTGCAGGCATTCCCACACCCAGGGCTCACGAGGAGACCGAAATGAAGAAGTGGATCGTCATGCTGTCGATGGCAATGTTCGGCGCGGGCGCGATGGCGCAGACGCCGGCTACCCCCGCCACCCCGGCCACCCCCGCCACGCCGGCAGCGCCGGCAGCGGCCAAGGCTGCACCGGCCAAGGCTGACAGCGGCAAGACCAAGGCCAAGAAGACCAGCGCGAAGAAGAAGAGCCACGCGCCCAGTACCAAGGACCCCAAGACGAACAAAGGCGCCTGAGCGCCCGCTGTCCTTGGCGGCGGGCGCACGGCTCCCCGGCAAGCGGGGAAGCAGGCTGCGCCCATACCGCCATGCCGCCACGCATCGATGGCGGGCCGCGCCGGCATGGTGCGGCACCGCTGCGCGGTTGACAGCCCTGTGGCACGCATCGCGTGCCGTCCGGGGGGAAAGGCAGGGCGCGTCAGGCGGATCAGAACAGGAGGCTTCGGCCTCCTTTTTTTATCCCATTGCCCCGTTGGCGCCCTTGGCGCCTGTGGCCAGCCGGCTTTGCGCCTGCGCCTGCCGGAGCTATGCTTGCTGGCATCGTGCCAGACATGGCGTGTAGCGGCCGCGCTGGCGCAGGGCGAACTCGGACGGGGGCGTTTATGGCAGCGCTTGCAGCGTGGCGGCGGTGGCGGCGGACGGCGGCAGCCTGGATGGCCGGGCTGGCCTGGCTGTTTTGCGTGACCTGGACGAACGCAAGCGTGGCCGCGGCGCCTGCGTCGGCGCCCGTCTCAGCGCCGGCGGCGATGGTCGTGCGCACCGGCGACGCGGCCGAGCTGCGCCTGATGGACCGGCCGGTGGCCACGCTGCGCGCCCAGATCGCGGGCGCCAGCCCGGCCACGCGCGTCGCGCGGGCGCGGGAGGCCTTCGACAACCTTTCCGAAGCCGAGCTCTCCGTGGCGCCCGACCTGCTCAGCGGAAGCTTCGATGAAGCCCCGATGATCGCTTTCCGGCAGGGCGGCCGACTGCTGTTCGTGCTCACCGCGCAGGACCTGTCCCCGGAAGACAACCTCACGCTGGAGGCCGCCGCCACGCGCGCGGCGGCCGGACTGCGCCAGGCCGTGGAGGCGAGGCTCGAGCACCTGCACTGGCCCAACCTGTTGCGGGGCGCCGTGTTGAGCCTGCTCGGGCTGGGGGTGCTGGTGGCGCTGGCATGGGGTATAGGCCGTGCCGGCATCGCGCTGCGCACGCGCGTACAAGCGGCCCTGCAGCGGCACCTTGAGCAGCGCACCGGCGGGCAGTTCGACTGGACCGGCGCGCTCTACCAGCTGGTTTCACGTATCGTGCAGATCCTGACGATCGGGCTGGTGCTGGTACTGGCCTTTGTCTGGCTGGAATTCGCGCTGGAGCAGTTTCCGCTGACGCAGCCGATGGGCGATCGCATGGGCGCCTTTATCGTCGGGCTGCTGTCCGGCATCGCCATGTCGATGGTGGCCTCGGTACCGGGGCTGATCACGGTCGCGGTGATCCTGCTAATCACGCGCGCGGTGCAGCGGCTGGTGTCGAACATTTTCAAGGCGGTGCAGAAAGGCCAGGTCACCGTGCCCGGCATGCATCCGGAGACCGCGGGCGCCACGCGCCGGCTGGCGGCGGTGGTGATCTGGGCGCTGGGCTTTACCTTTGCCTACCCGTATATCCCGGGCTCGGAAAGCGATGTGTTCAAGGGACTGTCGGTGCTGCTCGGCTTCATGGTGACGCTGGGATCGGCCAACGTGGTCAACCAGCTGATGAGCGGCATGGTGGTGGTGTATTCGCGCGCGCTGCGGCGCGGCGACATGGTCAGCATCGGCGAGACCGTCGGCACCGTGGCTTCGCTCGATGCGTTGTCGGTGAAGGTCATCAACCTGCGCAACGAGGAGGTGACCCTGCCCAATGCGGTGGTGGTCGGCAGCGCCATCCACAACTACACGCGCCACGGCAGCGTGCGCGATCCGCATGCGCACGAGGGCTGGCAGGCGGCGATGATCTCGACCTCGGTCACCATCGGCTACGACACGCCGTGGCGGCAGGTCCATGCCATGCTGCTCGCGGCCGCCGCCGAGGCCACGCACGTGGCGCCGTCGCCCACGCCGTACGTGCTGCAGCGCGGGCTGTCGGACTTCTATGTCGAGTACGAACTGTTCGCCGCGCTGGATCACCCGCGCAACCGCTTCTTCGCGCTATCCGCGCTGCATGCGGCGATCCAGGACCAGTTCAATGCGCACGGCGTGCAGATCATGTCGCCGCATTTCATGGCGCAGCCGGAGACCACGGTCTATGTGCCGGAGGCGAAATGGTACGAGCAGCCAGGCTCGCCGGATATCGATCCGGCGGCGCACCCTCATCGGGGACCAGCGCGGGCACCATCGGGGGCGGCATGAAGTCTGTGTCCTGCGATGCACCAGATCAGCGTGGCTGAATCAGCGCAGCTCAGTCAGCCACATGCCGCGACTTCCACTGCCCGTTGGGTTGCTTGCAGAACCAGCCGTTCCAGTGTTCTTCTGAACTGCCGCGCTTGAGGTCGGACTTCAGGCGCCGGCACGGCTGGCCCTTGTCGGTCTTGCTTTCGACCGGCGTGATGGTGCCGTCGATCTGCTGGCGCCGGCCAGCGGCCGGGAAGGTCCATGCCACGGCCTGGCCATCGGCGGTATCGTTCAGCGCCGTGCGCACTGACCTGGCAAACGACTGGCCTTCCTTGTCGTTCATCGTGCCGATGATGGTGCCGGTCAGGTAGTTGTCGAAGTATGCCTGCGCGGGCGCGGCCATGGCGAGCAGCAGCGTGGCACCCAGCGCGCCGGCGACGGCGGCACGCAGGGCAGGGGGGGCGGTACGGTGTGTTGGCCGAGGCAGCATGATGATTCCTTGTGGCTTCGTGGTGGCGTTCGGGTGGCATTGTAAGCGCAATAAAGGAGCGCCGACGCTGGCGGCCAGCGCATGCCGCCATGCGGCGGCGGCCGCGCTTGCCTTGCCGCGCGGTTGACACAGGCACGGCCCTGACCTAGCGTTGATTTTTGCCCCCGACGCTTGCCGCCCCCACGCGCAGCTACTGCTGGTGCCGCGCCCCTTTCCTGATGCCCTGGCAAGCACAGTCCCTGTGAGAGGAGATCCCATGAAGCTGCGCTACCTCACCCTCGGCCTCGCCTTTGCCTGCGCATTCGGCACGCTGCACGCCCAGACCGCGGGCAAGACCGACAAGTTCAATCCCTACACCGACGGCGCCAGGCAGGACAAATTCAATCCCTACACGGATGGCGCCAAGGACAAATTCAGTCCGTACTCGGATGGCGCAAAAAGCGACAACGTGACCTCGCTGAACCCGGGCGCACGGCCCGATCAGATGGAGCCGATCCAGGAGGGCGCGCAGAAGAGCGGCAAGTTCGATACGTACTCCGATGGCGCCAGGAGCGGCAAGTTCGATACATACGGCGAAGGGGCCAAAAAGTAACACTGTATTAAAGGGCTCGTCGTCAACCGGGCCGCAACAGGCGCCCCGCGACCCCGGCCGACGGACACTGTCCATGCCGGGGCTCGCGGCAGTGTGACCCCGGCGCCCGCAAAGCCTTGCCCGGAGCGGCTTCCGGGCAACCTGGCGAACAATTTGTTTCAAACCTTGCGTGATCGAAACGTGACTTCCACGTCTCGAATTGTTATGGTTTATTGCGCATCGCAACAAACCGGACACAGTGCCCCGCGGGCTGACCGCTTCGTGTCCGGGCCACGCCACTTGGCGCCCGGCCCGTCTCTTGCTCTGCCGTCCTTCGTTCCGACCGCCGATGCCGGTCACCCTGATTCAACCGCTCACCCTGGCATACATGTCACAGACCGCCACGCCACGCCTGTCCGCTATGTTTTTCCCTTCCGCCCGCGCGCTCGCTGCCGGGGCGGGTGCCCGCCGCCGCGCGCCGCGGGCCGGCTTGCGGATTGCGGCATGGCTGGGCGGCGGCGCGCTGGCGCTGTGCGCCATGGCGGCGCATGCGTTCGACTTCGATACCGTGGCGGCGCGCGCGCGCCAGCTCGCGGCATCCCCCTACAAAGCGCCGCCGCAGGACCTGCCGCGCGAGCTGCGCGAACTGTCCTACGAACGCTACCGCGAAATCGAATACAAGCCCGAACGTTTCGCCTGGCGCGGCACGCGCTCGCCGTTCGAGCTGTCGTTCTTCCACGAGGGCATGGTGTTTGACCAGCCCGTGCGCATCCATGAAGTGGTGGGCAACAGCGTGCGCGAGTTCCGCTTCGACCCGTCCGCGTTCAACTACGGCCCGCACAAGGTCGATGCCGCCAAGCTCAAGACCCTGGGCTTCGCGGGCTTCCGCATCCTGTATCCGCTCAACGGCAAGCGCAAGGACGAGCTGGCGTCTTTCCTCGGCGCGAGCTATTTCCGCGCGCTCGGCAAGGACCAGTGGTACGGGCTCTCGGCGCGTGGCCTGGCGGTGGATACCGCGCTCAATTCGGGCGAGGAATTCCCGCGCTTTGTCGAATACTGGATCGAGCGCCCCGGGCCCAATGCCAAGGAGATCACGATCTACGCGCTGATGGATTCGCGCCGCATGAGCGGCGCGTACCGCTTCACCATCAAGCCCGGCGAGGAGACCGCGATGGAGGTCAAGTCGCGCCTGTTCCTGCGCGAGAACGTGACCAAGCTGGGCCTTGCGCCGCTCACCAGCATGTATCTGTACGGCGAGAACCAGCCGTCGCCGGCGCAGGATTTCCGGCCGGAGGTGCATGACTCGGATGGCCTGTCGATCCACCTGGGCACGGGTGAGTGGGTGTGGCGCCCGCTGGTGAACCCCAAGCGGCTGCTGGTCACGTCCTTCGCGGCGACCAATCCGCAGGGTTTCGGGTTGATGCAGCGCGACCGCAGCTTCAACAACTACCAGGAGCTCGGCGCGTGGTACGAGCGCCGGCCCAGCGGCTGGGTGCAGCCGCGTGGCAACTGGGGGTCTGGCCGGGTGGAGCTGGTGCTGATCCCGACGCCGGACGAGACCAACGACAACATCGTCGCGTACTGGGTGCCGGACAACCCGCCCAAGCCGAAGCAACCCTTCGACTATGAATACCGGCTGCTGTGGCAGAAGGACGGCGAACAACAGCCGCCGCTGTCGTGGGTGACCCAGACCCGCCTGGGCCAGGGCCAGACCCGCAACAAAGAGGACACGAGTTTTTCGCTGGTGGTGGACTTCGAAGGCCCGTCCTTCCGCAGGCTGCCGGCTGACGTTCGCATCGACCCGGTGGTTTCGGCCGATGCCAACGGTGAACTATTGAAGACGTCGGTACAGCGCAATGAGGCGACCGGCGGCTGGCGCATGACCATGTTGATGCGCCGCAAGGACGAAACCAAGCCGGTAGAGTTGCGCGGCTATCTTCGCAACGGCAATACAACCCTATCCGAGACGTGGAGCTACATCTTACCCCCCGGCTAAAGCAGCGACCGGCCCAGGCGGCGGCATGCGAGCGCTATGTCGACCGCCTGCCCGTATCGCCTGAAGTGCGCAGCGAACTGCTGGCGGACAGCGCGATCGCACCGGTCGCCTCCGTCGGCCCTGCGCTGCCCGCGATTGACGCGCGCGATGTGCAGGGCGCGATCCAGCGCCTGCAGTCGCGCCTGGCGGCCAAGGACGCAGCGCGTGAAACGCCTGCTCCCGCTACCCCCGGCGGCAGCGCATACGCTTCCGTCGGCCGCCGCTTCACCATGGCGTACGGCAATCCGCAGGTAGGCGGCGCGCCGCTGCTGCAGCGGCGCGAAGACGGCACCGTGAAGGTCGATACCGGCCCCGAACCCGAGCGCAGCTCGATGGTGCCCCGCCAGTGGCCGCCGCATATCGTCACCGGCTGGCTGCGCAATACCTGGCGCCGCATGCTGGGCCGCCCGCCGGTGCCCGAGACCTGGGACACGCTGCACGACGGCCCCGATGCCGAAGGCAAGTGGCACCCGGCCGGATCGCACCGCCGCTGGTTCCTGCTGGGCCTGGTCGTGATCCAGACCGTGCTGGCCACGTACTTCATGACCAGCGTGCTGCCGTACCACGGTGCCGATCCGCTCGAGATCGCGATCCTGGCGCTGTTCGCCGTCCTGTTCTCGTGGGTGTCGGCCGGTTTCTGGACGGCCATGATGGGCTTCCTGGTGCTGGCCAAGGGCGGCGACCGCCACCTGATCTCGCGCTCGGCCGCGCCTGACGGACCGCTCGCGCCCGAGGCGCGCACCGCGATCATCATGCCGATCTGCAATGAGGACGTGACGCGGGTATTCGCGGGCCTGCGCGCCACCTACGAATCGCTGGCGCGCACCAGCCACCTGTCCAACTTCGATTTCATCGTACTGTCCGACAGCGGCAACCCGGACCTGCGCACCGCCGAGCACGATGCGTGGATGGAGCTGTGCCGCGCCGTCGGCGGCTTCGGCCGCATCTTCTATCGCTGGCGTCGCCACCGCGTGAAGCGCAAGACCGGCAACGTGGCCGACTTTTGCCGCCGCTGGGGCAGCAAGTACCGCTATATGGTGGTGCTCGATGCCGACAGCGTGATGAGCGGCGACTGCCTGGCCACGCTGGTGCGGCTGATGGAAGCCAACCCCGGCGCGGGCATCATCCAGACCGCGCCGCTGGCGGTGGGCCGCGAGACGCTCTATGCGCGCGTGCAGCAGTTCGCGACGCGCGTGTATGGGCCGCTGTTCACCGCGGGGCTGCACTACTGGCAGCTGGGTGAATCGCACTACTGGGGCCACAACGCCATTATCCGCGTCAAGCCGTTCATCGAGCATTGCGCGCTGGCGCCGCTGCCGGGCCGCGGGCCACTGTCGGGCGAGATCCTGTCGCACGACTTCGTCGAAGCCGCGCTGATGCGCCGCGCGGGCTGGGGCGTGTGGATCGCCTACGACCTGGAAGGCTCGTACGAAGAACTGCCGCCGAACCTGCTGGACGAGGTCAAGCGCGACCGCCGCTGGTGCCAGGGCAACCTGATGAACTTCCGGCTGTGGCTCAAGCAGGGCTTCCACGTGGTCCACCGCGCGGTGTTCCTGACCGGCATCATGGCCTACCTGTCGGCGCCGTTGTGGCTGCTGTTCCTGCTGTTGTCCACGGCGATGCTGGCCAAGCATGCGCTGGTGCCGCCGGAGTACTTCACGCAGCAGTACCAGTTGTTCCCGACCTGGCCCGAGTGGCATCCCGAGAAGGCGCTGGCGCTCTTCTCCGCCACCGCGACGCTGCTGTTCCTGCCCAAGCTGGCCAGCGTGGTGCTGCTGATGAAGCAGGCGCGGCGCTACGGCGGCGCGGTGCAGCTCTTTGCCAGCATGCTGATCGAGGTGCTGCTGTCCGCGCTGCTGGCGCCCACGCGCATGCTGTTCCACACCAAGTTCGTGATCGCCGCGTATAGCGGCTGGGGCATCTCGTGGAAGTCGCCCCCGCGTGAAGACGCCGAGACCACCTGGGGCGAAGCGTTCCGCCGCCACGGCTGGCATACCGCGCTGGGCCTGGCCTGGGGTGGGCTGGTCTACTGGCTGAACCCGTCGTACGTGCTGTGGCTGCTGCCGATCGTGGGCTCGCTGGCGATGTCGATCCCGCTGTCGGTGATGCTGTCGCGGGTGTCGTTCGGCCGCGGCTCGCGCAATGCAGGGCTCTTCATGATCCCCGAGGAGACGCTGGTCCCGCGCGAGATCATCGAGACCCAGCAGCACGTCGAAGGCGCGGCGGAAACGCCGGACTTTGTCGATGCCGTGGTCGACCCGGTCACCAATGCGCTGATGTGCGCCACGGCAACGCCGCGCACCATCCAGCCTGAGTCGGCACGGACGCGCCACGACACACTGGTCGAGCATGCGCTGACTCATGGCCCGCGCGCGCTGACCCCGGCGCAGAAGCATATCCTGCTGGGCAATCCGTTCGCGCTGGCGCGCCTGCATGAACTGGTGTGGGGCTCGCCGCTGGCCGATGCCGGCTGGAAGGACACCCGCATGCTGATGCGGCGCGCGGCCAATGTGGTGCCGCTGCGTCCGCGCGCGGCCTAAAGCGCGCAGCAGAAAGCAGCAGCAAACGACAACGGCCCGCTTGCGGGCCGTTGTCGTTTGCTGCAACCAATCTCTTGTTGCAACCGATTCTTGTTTATCGTGCTCAGCGCAGCGCGGCAGTACAGATCGGCGAGTTGATATAGACGTCGCCCACGCGGCGCTCGCCGCGGTCCTTGCGCGTCATGTAGCGGAACATCAGGCTGACACCGAGCTTGGTCAGGATTTCCACGTCGCGGTTAGCGCAGATATTGCGCTGCAGTGGCGCGGCGTAATTGACCTCGAAGCTGGCCAGGTCCAGCATCGGCCCGCGGTAGTTGGTGAGTTCGAGCTGGAACAGCACGTGCTTGCCCGGGATCGACTGGCAGCGGCGCAGGCGCGTCTCGCCATCGATCTCGATCGGCAGGGCGTCATTGAGCTGGCGGCAGGCGCGCGCCAGCACGTTGTCCGGGCGGGTGGTATTGCGCAGCAGTTCGGGCACGCCGGCAGCGCCGGTGTTCTGTCCGGTGGCCGCACCCTTGAGCATGCGCGACAACGCTTCGGCTTCATCGATCGCAGGGGCAGGCGGCGCCGAGGCGGCGCTGCGCAGCTGTGCCGGTGCAGCCATGACCGTCAGGGGCATGGGCAGCGGCAACAGCAGCGCAGCCGCGAGTGCGGCCGGGCCAAGCGAAGCGGAAAGCGGCGTTTGTCGTGTTCTCATGCAGGCTAACGTTGCCGGGACCGGTACTGTCGTCCGTCTCTGCGTGGCCGCCGGCGCTTTTTCGCGATCTCTCGCGGTCTCTTGCGCCGACAGGCTCGCATTGTACCCTCCACCCCGGTGGGCGTGAAAGGCGCGCCACACTGCGGGGACCGTTTGCATGACAGCGGCAGGGCATCGGCAGCGGGCATTGGCTGCGCTCGTGTATCACCGCTATTCAACAATAGTGCCAGTCGTGCCATCTTCATCGAATCCATTGGCAAGACGTTGTCATCCTGCGCGGCAACCGCTTCCGGCGCAACGGCAATTTTCCTGAACAACTGCTTCAAACCGCTGCACGCCCGTGCCGCGCCGCTTTCGTTACCCTGTGCAACAATTGCGCCTTTTTTCGGGTTGCACGGACGGGCCGGCCGCGCAGGCAGGCTGGCCGCGCGTGGCAACCGTCATCCCCGGATACTTTCCATGTCCCGTTCCCCGAGCGCTGCCTCCGCGGCGCGCTTTCCAGCCTGGCTGCTGATCTGCGGCTCGCTGATGGCGATCGCGCCGCTGTCGATCGACATGTACCTGCCCAGCTTCCCGTCGCTGGCGTCCGATCTGGGCGTGGACATCGGGCAGGTGCAGCTCACGCTTGGCACCTTCCTGGTCGGGCTGGCGCTGGGCCAGGCCTTCTACGGACCATTCAGTGACCGCTTCGGGCGCAAGCCGCCGCTCTATGTCGGGCTGTGCCTGTACGTGGTGGCCGCGGTGGGGTGCGCGCTGGCGCGCAGCGCGGAGTCGCTGATGCTGTGGCGCTTCCTGCAGGCACTTGGCGGCTGCGCCGGCATGGTGATGGCGCGCGCGGTGATCCGCGACCGGCTCGAGGCGCATGAATCCGCGCGCGCGTTCTCGTCGCTGATGCTGGTGATGGGGCTGGCGCCGATCCTCGCCCCCATCCTCGGCGGCGCCATCCTGACGGCGTCGGGCTGGCGCACGATTTTCTGGGTGCTGGCGGCGGCGGGGCTGATGATCCTGCTGCTGGTGCACTGGCGCATGGAAGAATCGCTGGACCGGCGCCAGGCGGCGCCGCTGCGGCTCGGCACGGTGGCAAGGAGCTACGCCGAGCTGCTGCGCGATCGCGAGTTCCTGGGCTATTCGCTGTCCGCCGGCTTCGGCTCGGCGGGGATGTTCGCCTATATCTCCGGGTCGCCGTTCGTGCTGATCGAGCTGCACGGCATCTCGCCGTCGCATTACGGCTTTGTGTTCGGCGCCAATGCGCTGGGGCTGATTGCGATGTCGCAGCTCAATGGCCGGCTGGTGCGCGGCCGCACGCTTGACCATGTCCTGGGGCGCGCGCTGCTGGGGCCGCTGGCGGCGGGTCTGGTGCTGGCCGTCGCCGCGCTCGCGGGCATGGCCGTGCTGCCGGTGCTGCTGGCCGGCTTCTTTGTCTTTATCGGCGCACTGGGCTGCGTCACGCCCAATGCCTCGGCCCTGGCGCTGGAGCACCAGGGTCATCGCGCCGGCACGGCTTCGGCGCTGATGGGCACGCTGCAGTTTTCACTGGGCACGCTGGGCGGCGCGGCCGTCAGCATATGGCGTGACGGCACCGCGCTGCCGCTTGCAGTGGTGATGGCGGTGTGCGGCGCCGGCGCGGTGCTGATGCGGCACTATGGCTGCGCCGGCGCCCGCTGACCGGCCGCACGGTTCTCAGGCCGCAGCCTGCTGCACTACCACCATGTGCGCCGGCATCGGCGCGGCATAGCCGGCCTGGCCGAAGCATTCACGGATAACGCGGTTGGTGTCGAAGTAGACCTGCCAGTAGTGGTCGTTGTGGCAGTAAGGGCGCACCGCCAGCACCGGGCCGACCAGGGTGAACTCCAGGATCTCGACGTCGACCGGCGGTTCGGCCAGCACGTTGGGGATCCGCGCGATGCGCGACTTCAACAGCGCCACCGCATCGGCCACGTCGGTGCTGCCGGCCAGCTGCGCTTTCAGGTCCACGCGCCGGAATGCGTTGACGGTGAAGTTCTGGATGGTGTCGCTGAAGATCTTGTTGTTGCCGACCACGGTCTGGACGTTGTCGGGCGTGTCCAGCGAGGTCGCGAACAGGCCGATCTCGCGCACCGTGCCGGTGACGCCGCCGATGGTGACGAAGTCCCCCACCTTGAACGGCCGCAGCACCACCAGGAACGCGCCCGCCGCGAAGTTCGCCATCAGCCCCGACCAGGCCATGCCGATGGCCACGCCCGCGGCGGCAATCAGTGCGGCAAAGGTGGTGGTCTGGATGCCGAAGTAGCCGAGGATGCCGATCACCAGCACCACGTTCAGCGTCACCGTGACGATCGAGCCGACATAGCGCAGCAGCGTCGGATCGACCTTCTGCTTGCCGAGCGCGTTCTGCACCATGCGCACGACAAAGTGGATCAGCCATCGGCCGATCACCCAGAAGGCAAGGGCTGCCAGGATCTTGACCCCGAACTGCGTGGCATAGGCGACAACCAGGGTCTTTAGGTTGTCGAAGGTGGAGGCGTCCATCGGCGATTCCTTTCGGTATTTGGGGAGTCCCGCCCGGCTGCCGGCGGCAGACATCCCCGCCGATCCAGCCGGTTACCGGGTGCAAGCCCTGCGCGCTGACGCGGCGCCAGACGTGGGCACGGCAATTATTGGAATGCCGTGCGGGGAAGCGCAAGCAAATAATTGTGAAGACAAGCTGCCTCCAGGCAGCTTGTCCACTTATCACTGCCGCGCGGATTACCAGTTGGTTTCGCGCTCCGGCGTTGCGGAAATCCGGTGCAGCGTCAGGTCGGCGCCGTTGAACTCGGCCTCAGCGTCGAGGCGGATGCCCACCAGCTTCTTCAGCGTGCCGTATACCAGCGTGCCGCCGGCCAGCGCAATCACGATGCCAAGCGCGGTGCCGATCGCCTGCGCGCCCAGCGTCACGCCGCCCAGCCCGCCCAGCGCCTTCGCGCCGAAAATGCCGGCGGCAATGCCGCCCCAGGCGCCGCACAGGCCATGCAGCGGCCAAACGCCCAGCACGTCATCGATATGCCATTTGTTCTGTGCCAGCGTAAACAGGTAGACAAAGAGGGCGCCGGCCACGCCACCGGTGATCAGCGCGCCCAGCGGGTGCATCAGGTCCGAGCCCGCGCAGACCGCGACCAGCCCGGCCAGCGGGCCGTTGTAGGCAAAACCGGGGTCGTTGCGCCCGGCCGCCCAGGCAGCCAGGGTGCCGCCGGCCATTGCCATCAGGGAGTTGATCGCCACCAGGCCGCTGATCTTGTCGACCGTCTGCGCGCTCATCACGTTGAAGCCGAACCAGCCCACCGCCAGGACCCAGGCGCCCAGCGCCAGGAAGGGAATGTTGGAAGGCGGATGGGCGCTGATACGGCCATCCTTCTGGTAGCGGCCGCGCCGTGCGCCCAGCAGCAGCACCGCGGGCAGCGCGATCCAGCCGCCCACCGCATGCACTACTACCGAGCCGGCAAAATCATGGAACGGCGCGCCGGCGACGCGTGTGATCCAGTCCTGTACGCCATAGCGCTGGTTCCAGGCAATGCCTTCAAAGAAGGGATAGACAAGACCCACCAGCACAAAGGTCGCGACCACTTGCGGATTGAAGCGCGAACGCTCGGCAATACCACCCGAGATAATCGCCGGAATGGCCGCGGCAAATGTGGCCAGGAAAAAGAACTTGACCAGCTCGTAACCGCTTTTCTGGGCCAGCGTTTCTGCGCCGGACATGAATTGCACGCCGTAGGCGATGGTGTAGCCGATAAAGAAATAAGCGATCGTGGAAACCGCAAAATCCACCAGGATTTTCACCAGCGCATTGACCTGGTTCTTCTTGCGCACCGTGCCCAGTTCCAGGAAGGCAAAGCCGGCGTGCATGGCCAGCACCATGATGGCGCCAAGGAGGATAAACATGGCGTCGGTGCCGGTCTTCCAGTTGTCCATAGTGACCTCATGCTCAAAATGGGAGCGTGGGTACGCAAAAAGCATTCCAGCTTGGGCTGCGTTCTGGTGCTTGTTGCACCTTCCTGAGTAAAACCGCACCGGAATGCCGCGTGGCGTCCTTTCCGAAAGTTGAGCGGGATGGAAGCGCGTGCACCGGGTGGGTCGCGGATGCGCCAGAATGGAGCTTTGTGGGCAGGCTCGGCTGACTCGTTGTGGTGCAATGCCCCATGAATGGGCATTGGTTCTGTCGTTGGTGGGCAGGCGCGGCCAGCCGTAGCTGTGGGGCGGGGAAGGTGGCGGCCCTGCAAACCGAGCCTCTGGCAAGCGGAAAAAGCGGGGTAAATTGCCCGCTAACCGGCCTCAATCAAGGATTTGCGGGTTTTTTCGTTGCATTGGTGCCACTGGGGATTGCTCAACGCGCAAAGGGCAGATTAGACTGCGCCGATCGATGGCTTGCCGCCTAGGCCGGCACATCGGTGACGACGACCAACAAGGGAAATCAGCCATGAATAAAGGTGAACTGGTATCGGCCATCGCCGCGGAAGCAGAACTGAGCAATGCCGCCGCCGAGCGTGCGCTCAACGCAGCGCTGGACAGTATCAAGAAGGCAGTGGCCAAGGGTGACTCGGTAACGCTGGTGGGCTTCGGCAGCTTCAGCGCCGGCAAGCGCGCCGCCCGCACCGGCCGCAACCCGCGTACCGGCGAAACCATCAAAATCCCGGCCGCCAAGACGGTCAAGTTCTCTGCCGGACAGGGTTTCAAGGACGCCGTGAACAAGAAAAAGTAAGCGGTCTGCGTCCACAGCTAGAAGAGCGGCCTGGCAGGCCGCTTTTTCTATTGTGGCCGTGGCAGATGACACCAGCTGCCACGATCGGGTTAAACTGCCGGCGCCCGGGCCGTCGTAAACGCTGCCCTGGCCATCCACCCCCCCGCAATCCCGACTCCGCATCATGAACGACCAGTCCCACCAGCTTTCCATGACCGTGCTGATGACGCCGGACATGGCCAATTTCTCCGGTAACGTCCACGGTGGCACCATCCTCAAGTACCTGGACATGGTTGCCTACGCGTGCGCCAGCCGCTACGCCGGGCGCTACGTGGTGACGCTGTCGGTCGACCAGGTGGTGTTCCGCCAGCCCATCCACGTGGGCGAGCTGGTGACCTTCCTGGCCTCGGTCAACTACACCGGCCGCAGCTCGATGGAAATCGGCATCAAGGTGGTGACCGAGAACATCCGCAGCAAACTGGTGCGCCATACCAACAGCTGCTACTTCACCATGGTGGCCGTGGATGACAACGGTACGCCTGCCGAGGTGCCGCCGCTGCAGCCGCGCGATGAAGTGGAGCGCCAGCGCCTTGCCGCTGCGCAGCAGCGCCGCGCGCTGCGCCAGGAAATGGAAAAGCGCCACGACGAAATCAAGACGTCGGTGACCTGAGGAGCGCGCACCCGCCATGAAGCGCTACTGCAACAGCATCCGCACGCTCCTGGCCGTCGCCTGCGTGGCGGCGGTAACGGGCGCGCAAGCCGAGGAAATCGGCAGCGTCAGCACCAATTTCCGCGTGACCGGCTCCGACAAGGTGGTGATCGAGGCCTATGACGATCCGCAGGTGGACGGCGTGACCTGTTACGTGTCGCGCGCCCGCACGGGCGGCATCAAGGGCCAGCTCGGCATGGCCGAAGACCCGCCCGAGGCGTCGATCGCGTGCCGGCAGGTGGGCGCCATTGCCTTCAAGGCGCCACTGCGGCAGCAGGACAACGTCTTCTCCGAGCGCATGTCGATCCTGTTCAAGACGCTGCACGTGGTGCGCGCGGTGGACCGCAAGCGCAATACGCTGGTGTACCTGACGTATTCCGACCGCATCGTCAGCGGCAGTCCGCAGAACAGCGTGACGGCCGTGCCGGTGCCGGCCGGCACGGTGATTCCGGTCAAGTAGGCGGGCAGGCCAGCGCCGCGGCTTCCGCTACGGCGGAGATTTGCCGCTCGGATGCAACGGGGTTCGCTTCAATTGGTCTTGTCCTTGTTGTCGGTTGCATCGAACAGCTTGCGCAGATTCGACTTCAGGATCTTGCCATTGGCATTGCGCGGCAGCATCTCCGGGAACAGCAGGATGTGCACCGGCACCTTGAACGCCGCCAGCCGCTCGCGCACGAAGTCCTGCAATTCGGCCTCGGTTGCCTGCATGCCGGGCTTGAGGCTGAGCACTGCTGCAGGCTCTTCGCCAAGCGTCTTGTGGGCCAGCCCGACCACCGCCGCGTCCATCACCGCCGGGTGTTCGTACAGCGCGCTTTCCACCTCGATGCAGTAGATGTTCTCGCCGCCGCGGATGAGCATGTCCTTCATGCGGTCGACGATATAGACGTAGCCTTCCTCGTCGAGCCGCGCGATATCGCCGGTGCGCAACCAGCCGTCGACAAAGGTCTGCGCCGTGGCCTCAGGCTTGTTCCAGTAGCCGCGCACGACATTGGCGCCGCGCACCATCAGCTCGCCCGTTTCGCCCGGCGGCAGCGCGTTGCCGTGCCCGTCGACCACCTTCATCTCGCCGATCGGCAAGGCAGGCCCGCTGCTGTCCGGGCGCAGCACGTATTCCTCGGCGTTGTGGCTGGTGAACGTGGCGGACGTTTCCGTCATGCCCCATCCAATGCCCGGCGCGGCCTGCGGAAATACCTCCTGGATGCGCCGCACCAGTTCCGGCGACGCCGGCGCGCCGCCGTAGTTGACGTTCTCCAGCGATGACAGGTCGAAGCGCGCGCGTTGCGGGTGCTCCAGGATCTGCCAGGCGATGGTCGGCACGCCGCCGGCCGAGGTGCAGCGCTCGCGCTCGATCAGTTCCATGCCGCGCAGCGCGTCCCAGCGGTGCATCAGCACAAGCTTGCTGCCGGTCGCCAGTGCGCCGTTGAGCACCGCCATGCAGCCGGTGACGTGGAAGAACGGCACCGCCAGCAGCGCGGCCTTTTGCGGTGCGGCGGGGTCGGGCGCGGGGATCGGCTCGCCCCGGCGCAGCAGGTTGCGGATCGGGGGGAAGCTGCCGGCAACGGCCACCGACGCGGAATTGCGGTGCGTACCGAGCGCGCCCTTGGGTTTGCCGGTGGTGCCCGAGGTGTAGAAGATGGTGGCGTCGTCTTCCGGGTCGATCTCGACCTGCGGTGGCGCCTGGTCCGGCAATGTCGCCCAGGCGACAGGGGTGCCGATCACGTTTTCCAGGGGCGCCACGCGCGCCTCGGCCACCGTGCCGCCGGCGCGCGACACGTAGACGCGTTCCAGCGCCGGGCATGCTGGCAGGTGCTCGAGGATGCGGTCGAACCGTTCGGCGTCGACGATGGCCACACGGCTGCCGGAGTCCGCCAGCCCGTATTCGAGCTCAGGCCCGGTCCACCAGGCATTGAGCGGGGTCACGATCGCGCCGGTGAGCAGCGCGCCGTAGAAGGCCACCGGCCACTCCGGCAGGTTGCGCATGGCCACCGCGACGCGGTCGCCCTTGCGTACGCCGTCGCGTACCAGCGCATGGGCCAGCGCGATGGCGGCGCGCTGGAAGGCATCGTAGGAAACGCGCTCGTCCTCGTAGACCACGAAGGTCCGGTCGGCAAACGTGCGCGTGGCCAGGAACAGCTCGCGCAGCGTGTGCGGGCCGTTTTTCCAGACCGTGGTGGGGATGCCGCGGAGCGTGCGCGTTTCGGTTTCGAACGGCGCGCCGGGCGCGGTGAGCCGGACGTGGGCCTCGGCCAGGGACATGACCGGCCAGGTGCCGGCCACTTGTGGATTGCTCGACATGACTGCCTCCCGGTACTGCACTGCAGGTTGAGGGAAATGCAGGAAAGCGGCGGGCGCCGGTCTCTGCCGGCGCCCGCGCAAGGCTTGCGTCAGCAGCTCAGATGGTGACGCCGCCGTCCACGACCAGCGCCTGGCCGGTCATGAAGGTGCTGGCTGCCGAAGCCAGGAAGACGGCCGCGCCCGCGATCTCGACGGGCTCACCGATGCGGCGCAGCGGGGCGCCCTGGGTGGATTGCTTGTAGCGCTCGGGGTCTTCCCACAGCGCACGCGCGAAGTCGGTCTTGATCAGCCCCGGGGCGATGCAGTTCACGCGCACGTTGTGCGGGCCGAACTCCACCGCCAGGTTGCGCGCCAGCTGGAAGTCGGCGGCCTTGGAGATGTTGTACACGCCGATGGTGGGCGAGCCGCGCAGGCCGCCGATCGACGACACGATGATGATCGAGCCGTCCTTGCGGTCGATCATCTGCGGCGCCACCATCTGGATCAGCCAGTGGTTGGAGATGACGTTGTTGTCCAGCACCTTGCGGAACTGGTCGTCCGACACGCCGCTCATGGGCCCGTAATAGGGGTTGGAAGCGGCATTGCAGACCAGCACGTCGATCTTGCCGAACACGCGGTTGGTCTCGTCGACCAGGCGCTGCAGGTCGTCCTTGGAAGAGATATTGGCGGCGACCGCGATCGCGGTGCCGTCGCCGTGGCGGGCGTTGATGGCGTCCACCACTTCCTGGCAGGCCTCGGCCTTGCGCGAAGAAATCACAACTTTAGCGCCCTGGACGGCCATCTGCTCGGCGATGGCGCGGCCGATGCCGCGCGAAGAGCCGGTGACGATGGCAACCTTGCCCGTCAGATCGAACAATGACATGGAGTCTCCTGTATGGCTGTGCCGGCGTCAGCGGCCGGCTTTGTGCAGGCGGCATGTGCCGCGCTATTGTCCTGGCGACGCGCCACATGGGCCACATCGCCGGGACATTATGGTGGCGCCGGTACGCTCAGTCCACAGCCCGAAGGGGCGCGCGGCGGCCATATCAGCATTCTTTCTGCGGGCAATGCGCGCCGTGCATGGTGGCATGCCGCAGAGCGGAACACGGAGCGCAGCGGCGCGGCTCAGGTGACTTGGGATGCAGCCAGCAGCGGCGGCAAGGCGGCCATCAGGCCGCTACGAAGCTGATCGTCGAGCTGCACGCCGAAGCGCTCCGACAGGACCTGCACCACGGCCTCGGGCGTTGCCAGCCGCTGGCGCCGCACGGTGCCGTCCGGCGCGCGCTCGGCCAGTTCGCCATCGGCCAGCGTCACGCGCGTGCCGGCGTCGGTGCGTGCAGCCATCAGCCGGTGCAGGAACGCGCTGTCCGGATGCGTCGACACGTACCAGTTGCGCGGGACGAAATCGATCCACGGCTGCGGCGTCAGGTCGAAGCGGTAGAGCTTGATCCAGCCGGCATCGCCGCGCGCCTCCATGTCATAGCTGTGGAAGGCGCTGCCCGCCGCCTCCGGCGGCGAACTCGCGAGCCGGTACGGAAAGCTTTCGTCCATCGGCGCCGACAGCGGCATCGCCCGGAATGGCGTGGGACCGCCGAAGCCCACGTCCGCCAGATAGCTCTGATGCGCCACCTCCACGCGCAGCAGCATGTGCGAGGTCATGGTCGGCACCGTCTCGGGCACGCCCCAGCGCACCCGCGCGGCAAGCGGCGTCACGCTAAAGCCAAGCGCGGTCAGCGCGGCCGTGAGCAGCGTGTTGAGCTCGAAGCAATAGCCGCCGCGCCGCTGCGTGATGAGCTTGTCGAAGACCGCGTCCAGTTCGATGCGCACTGGCCGGCGCAGCAGCGGGTCGACGTTCTCGAACGGGATGCTGGCCAGGTTGGCGGCCAGCACGGTATCCAGTGCTTCCAGCGTGGGCGAGGGCGGGGCGGCGATGCCCAGTCGCGCCAGCCAGGCGTCCAGTTGGGCCGCGTCGAGCGAGATCATGGTGTGAGTGGCTCCGATGCAATGCATTCAGTTGAGCGCTTCCAGCGCGGCCAGGTCGAGCAGCTCGATGCCTCCATACTCCAGCCGCAGCAGGCCGCGCGCTTCCAGTTCGCGCAGCGCGTGGTTGACAGTCTGGCGCGACAGGCCCAGCATCTGCGCCAGCTGTTCCTGCGGGATGCGCACACGCTGCGTGGCATGGGCCTGCACGGGCAGGTTGCCATAGCCATGCGCGATCGCGGCCAGGCGCCGGGCGATGCGTGCAGCGGGCGGCAGCAATTGCGCTTCCTCGACATAATCGAAGGCCTGGCGCGTCTTGGCCGCCAGCAGCTGGCCGAACGCCTGCCACCATGCCGGCTGCTGCGCGAGCCGCCGTTCCAGGGGCGCGCGCGGCACGTGCCACAGCGTGGTGGCGCTGACTGCGCGCGCGTCGTGCGTGCGCGGCAGGCCGTCGAACAGGCAGATCTCACCGAACCACGTACCCGGCTCCAGCAGCCCGAGCAGCGCCGCCTTGCCGGATTCGCCGCTGGCGTGGATCTGCACGGTGCCGCTGGCGACACAGTACAGCCCATCGAAGCGGTCGCCGCGGGCAAAGAGCGTCTCGCCGGGCACGAGCCGGCGCAGGCTGCCGTCATCGAGCAAGGCCTGGCGCAACGCAGGCGACAGCTGGCTGAACCACGCGCCGGCGCGCACCGCCGCCAGCGGGTCTTCATGCTGCGATGCGGTGCCGGGTAGCGTGGCGGAATGCGCGTGGGGGCGGTGCGGCGGGGGCGCCAGTCCCATGCCGGTCTCCTGTCTGGTTATCCCGCTGCTGCGGGGCTTGCGTCGCGTGTCTGCCAGGACACGCAACGGCGTGCGGTGGCGGCCGCGACTGTCAAAAACCTGACAGACCCGCCGCCATGCGCTCACTACTATAAATCCACATCGCGCCCACTGCGCAGCAGCAGCGGGTGGCAGCGACCGGAGCGAACGCCGCGCCGGACGCGCGCCCGCGCACAAAGGAGACGCCCCCGTGAAAACCCTGATCGAACACCTGGCCAACTACGCCGCTTACCACCGCGACCCGCGCAACGTCTTCACGCATTTCATCGGCATCCCGATGATCGTGCTGGCGGTGACGACGCTGCTGGCGCGCCCGGCGATGCCGCTGGGGGACGGTTCGGCCTACCTGACGCCGGCGATGCTGGTGTACATCCTGTCCTGCCTGTTCTATCTGCGACTGTCGCTGGGCTTCGGGGTGGCGATGGCGGCGATCCTGGCGGCCTTCCTCTACGCCGGCGCGCAGATTGCCGCGATGCCGACCGCGTGGTGGCTCGCCATTGGCATCGGGCTGTTCGTGGTGGGCTGGGTCATCCAGTTCGTCGGCCACTATTACGAGGGACGCAAGCCGGCCTTTGTCGACGATCTGGTCGGGCTGCTGATCGGCCCGCTGTTCCTGGTAGCCGAAACCGCCTTTGCGCTGGGCCTGGCGCGCGACACGCGCGAGGCCATGCTCGAGCGCGCGCACTGACGCCCCGCGTCATGCAGGTAGGGCTGCCCGCGCTGTGGCGCGCATGGCGGCATGCCGAAGCGAGCCTGCCGATGATCGCGTTCGGCGCCCTTGCCGCTGGTCCGCTGCTCGCGCTTTGCGTGGGCGAGTGAGCGAAAAAAGGCCGCGCTACGGCATCGCATCGCACTGTGTGCAGGCTCTTCGCGTGACCGCCGCGAACGCCAAAACGGGGGGACGTAGGCCCTCTTCGCGTTTTGACTGAGGCTAAGCCGCGACAAAACACGGGGTTTTCACGGGGTTTTGCGTTTCGCATGCACGAAAACCCCTTGACTTACGGCTGTTTCCGCTATGATTCAGTGGGCGCCGACAGGGCGATACAGCAGCGCTGCCAAGCAATGCAAAACGTCCGCCGGCATCCATTGTTCAACTTACGTATATCGATATGGCGACCAAAGCGAAACCGACCGCGAAGACTGCAACCAAGCCCGCTGCCAAGAAGGCTGCGGCAACCAAGGCACCCGTGAAGGCTGCCGCCAAGAAGGCCGCGCCGGCCAAGAAGGCTGCTCCCGCTGCTGCGCCCGTGGCGCGCCCGCTGAAGGACACCTTCAACAAGTCGAGCCTGGTCGCTCACCTGGTAGCCCAGACCGAACTGGAACCCAAGGCCGTGAAGACGGTGCTGGCCCATCTGGAAAACACCATCGTCAGCGCGCTGAACAAGAAGGGCGCCGGCGAATTCACGCTGCCGGGCCTGCTGAAGGTCACGGCGCAGCAAGTGCCGGCCAAGAAGAAGCGCTTCGGCAAGGACCCGTTCACTGGCGAAGAGCGCTGGTTCCCGGCCAAGCCGGCCAGCGTCAAGGTCAAGGTCCGTCCGCTGAAGAAGCTGAAGGACGCCGCGGCCTGAACCTGCGCCACTTTGTCCTGACGAAAAAGGAGCCGCTTGCCGGCTCCTTTTTTTCTTTGCGCGGCACCGTTGGTGCCGCACACACGCTGTTGCCGCCGGCGCAGACCGGCGCAGGGGGAGACAACATGCCCAGTTTGCAATGCCGCCTGTGGCGGCTGGCCTTGCGCCTGGTGCGCCGCAAGCAGCGATTTGCCAGCGCGCAGGCGCTCCATGATGAAATCCATCGGCGCCGCGAGGCAGGCCGGGCTTTTCCTTCAAAGCGCCTGTGCGCCCGGCATGCGGTCAGCCTGGAGCGGGTGGCGGGGATGGAGGTCTACACCGTGCAACCCAGGGCTGCGGTGGCCGCGGGGAATGCGCGCCACATCCTGTACCTGCACGGCGGCGGCTACGTGTTCGACATCGTCAGGCAGCACTGGGATTTCATCGGCAAGCTGGTCGACGCGCTCGGCTGCGCGGTGACGGTGCCTATCTATCCCCTGGCGCCGGAGCACACCCATCGCGACGTGTTCGGCGCCATGCTGCCGCTGTGGCAGACATTGCAGCAGCGCTATGCGGATGCAGACCTGACCGTGATGGGCGATTCCGCCGGAGGCGGTATGGCACTGGCGCTGGCGCAACTGCTGCGCGACAGCGCCCAGCCGCTGCCGCGCCGCCTGGTGCTGATGTCGCCGTTCCTGGACGCCACCGGCGAGAACCCGGGTATTGACGCGCTGGAGCCGTTCGATTTGATGCTGTCGCGACCCGGCGGCATCGAATGCGGGCGGGTCTATGCCGGCGCCGAGCCGGTGACGCTGCCGCAGGTCAGCCCGATGCGCGGCGTGCTGCGCGGGCTGCCGCCGACCACGCTGTTCATCGGCACGCACGACATCCTGCTGCCGGACTGCAGGCGGTTCCGCGAGCTGGCGCAGGAGCAGGGCCTGCCGCTGCAGTATTGCGAGCATGAGGGGATGTTCCACGTCTGGATGCTGCTGCCGATGCCGGAGGCAGACGCGGCGTTCGCGCAGATCGTGCAGGCGGTGCAGCGAGATGACTCGCCTGGCACGGCGGGCGCCGCGCATGGGATGCAAGCCGCCGATGCGGTGAAGGAAGTGATGGATGCGGAAGGATGACGCGCGCCGGGTGTTGCCAACTGGCGCGGATTTAACCCACGTCAAACCGGGGCCTCGGACGGCCCCATAGAATCGGTCAGGTCATGGGTGCGGGGGCGCTCCCCATGACGCAGCTCCCGGCGTCTTCCCCGGAAGCTTCCGCCCGCGGCCGCAATGGTCGCGGGCTTTTTATTTGTTTTTTACCGATTTCCGGGGAAGGCCGCGCGGATCTTCAGGACTGCTGTACCGCGCGGGTGGCCCGCGGCGGATCGGGGCGTCCGCCGCGCGAGAACAGTAAAATGCCAGACGCGTTCCCCCGATTTGCCTTTCCCGCCACCCCACCGCCTCGCCCATGTCCAACCTCATCGTCCACGGTGGCACGCCCCTGCGCGGCCGCATCGTTCCCTCTGCCAACAAGAATGCGGTGCTGCCGGTGCTGTGCGCCACGCTGCTGACCGACCAGCCGCTGCGGCTGCATGGCGTTCCGGACATCACGGATGTCCGCAAGATCCTCGATATTTTCCGCACGCTGGGCAGTGAAGTCCACCTGGACGACGCGACCGGCACGCTGGACCTGCACCATCGCGACACCGCGTTCGACGCCGCCACGCACCGGCTGCCCGAGGAAATGCGCTCGTCGATCATGCTGGTGCCGCCGCTGCTGGCCCGCTTCGGCGTGGCGCGGCTCGAAGACAACGTCAAAGGCTGCACGCTGGGCGTGCGCGAGATCGATCCGCACGTCGACATCTTCCGCTCGTTCGGCGGCGAGGTGGAGCGCACCAGCGGCTCGCTGCTGGTCCGCAGCGGCGGTCCGCTCAAGCCGACCCACCACTGGCTCGACTATGCGTCGGTGACCACCACCGAGAACTTCGTGCTGTGCGCGGCCGCGGCGCAAGGCGAATCGACGCTGACCAACGCCGCCTCGGAGCCGCATGTGCAGGAGTTCTGCCGCTTCATGGCGATGATGGGCGCCGACATCGACGGCATCGGCACCTCGCGGCTGACGGTGCGCGGCGGCGCCCGGCTGCGCGGTGGCGAGTTCACCTTCGAGGAGGACTTCCACGAGATCACCACCTTCCTCGCGCTCGGTGCGATCACCGGCGGAGACGTGGTGGTGCGCAACAGCACGCCCGGCAATTTTCCGCTGATCGACCGCACCTTCGCCAAGTTCGGCGTGCAGGTGGTGCACGAGGACGGCTGGTCGCGCGCGCTGCGGCCGGGTCCGCTGAAGGTGCAGACGCCCTTCACCAGCAATGTGCTGACCAAGGTCGAGGCCGCGCCGTGGCCGTACTTCCCGGTCGACCTGCTGCCGATCTTCATCGCGCTGGGCGTGCGCGCGCAGGGCAATGCGATGTTCTGGAACAAGGTCTACGACGGCGCGCTCGGCTGGACCGGCGAGCTGTCGAAGTTCGGCGCGCATGTGTTCTCATCGGACCCGCACCGGCTGATCACCTTCGGTGGCAATCCGCTGACGCCGGCGGTAGTCGAGAGCCCGTACATCATCCGGGTCGCGATCGCGCTGTTCATGGTCGCGGCCAGCATCGATGGCCGCTCCGAGATCCGCAACGCCACGCCGATCCGCCGCGCGCACCCGCGCTTTGTCGAGAACCTGCGCAGCCTCGGCGTGCAGGTCGAGTGGACCAGCGAGGAATAAGGCCGCGCCGCTGGAATCGCTGGTCGGAGTGGTGGGCCCTTTGTTTCTAGCCGATCAGGCCACCACCTGCTTGGCGAACGTCGCACGTTCCATCTCGCAGACCTCCACCGAGACCTGCACGTTTGGCCCGCCGTCGGCGCCGGTGCGCACCGCTTCGGCAATCACGTCGCAGACCGACTGCGCCAGCGCCTGGCGCACGGCGGTGTCGCGGCCGTCGAGGATCGACAAGCGCGCATGGACGAAGGCGCGCTCCACGGCATCCACGCCCTGCCGGTAGGTCTGCAAGGTAATGCAGCGCGATTTGATGTCCGCCTCCTGGAACTGCCCCGAGGCTAGCAGCGCCGCATTGGCTTCATCGAGCAGTTCGTCCGGCGAGCAGTTCAGGCGGGTGTTTTCGGTAAGTTCGATGACGAGGTGCGGCATGGCGGCGTTCTGGGCAATTGGCAATAGACGGTCGGCGGAAGTGCCGGCGACAGCCAGCATGATACGGGATCGTTGCGCTGGAGTAAGCTCACACCGGAGTCGCGCGATCCCGCATGCCTTAGCAAAACGCCATGGAAACGTTCAGCCTTGACCTCGTGCTGCGCCTGCTTGCCGGGCTCCTGACCGGTGCCCTGATCGGGCTGGACCGCAACCTGCGCGGCAAGGCGGCCGGCATGCGTACGCTCGGGCTGGTGTCGCTCGGTGCGGCCACCGCCGTGTGCCTGGTGACGCTGGGCGGGCATCCGCCGGATGCGCTGTCGCGCGTGCTGCAGGGTGTGTTGACCGGTATCGGCTTCCTGGGCGTGGGCGTGATCGCCAGGCATGGCGCGCGCGACCGTCCGCAGGGGCTGACCACCGCCGCGGCGATCTGGCTGGCTGCGGTGCTGGGTGCCGCGGCCGGGGCCGGGTATTACGTGGTCACGGCGACGGCACTGGTGCTCGGCATGGCCTTGCTTTGGGTGGGCGGACGCTTCGAGATGGCATTGCACCGGGTGCTGGAGGGGCATGACGGCGACAAGCCGAACCACCGGCACCCGGACCGCAACGGCGGGGAGCAGGCCGAGAAGAGCAACCCCGATGGTCGGCGTGGCGAGGAATAGCCCTGTCGCTCAGGTTTGCCGGAGCGCCGAGTGCGGCCTCGTCCCATTTCTTGGGGGGATTCGTCAACCTGCATCGTGGAATGCTAGTTCTGCATTGCCGAGCACTGCGGAGGCGCCAATGCAAACGGGAGCGCCACATTGGCGCCCCCGTTGGTACTCAGATGTCAACGTGGCAACGCGTCTCAGGCGTGCACCAGTCTTTGTTCCAGTTCGGTCCCGGCGCGCGCCGCGCTGTTGAAGCGTGCGGGGTTTTCGCGGGCCAGCTGTTGCAGTTGCGCAAGCTTAGCCTTCAGGTCCGGGTCCAGCCGGGGTGCGGGCGCAACCGTGGAGGGGCAGGCAACGCCCAGGATATCGAGGGCCTGCTGGAAGTTGTCGACAGTCAGGCCGACGGCCGGATCCACGCTGACGAGGTGTGCGCGCTGCGGCTCAGGGATCGATTCCGGCGCTGCGCACGACATGATCACGTAGTGGATCGGGGTGTTGCCCTGGGCGAAATATGCGGCGACTTCAGCGCCGTGGTCACCTTCGGCCGGCGGCGTCATGGCTTCGACCTGCAGGTCCAGCTGCTGCAGGATCGCGGCCGGCTTGCCGCGGCGCCAGGCGTCGGACACCACCACGCGCGCACCGGCCACGCCGAACAGCCGGCGCACGAAGCCCAGTGCCACGGGATCAAAGTACCTGACGTCGCGAACCGTGCCCGAATCCGGGATGCCGCCCAAGCGGGCGCGGGAGCGGTCGGAGTACAGGACGCCGGGGATGTCCAGCATGATGATTCGTTCAGCCATGATTTCCTGTGCGGGTGCCAGATCAGTTGGTGTGAACCAAGATTACCCGCCAAGGGCCGGCCGACACGTAACCGGCACCCGTGCAGTTGAAACAGATCTGTAACTTTATCGGGGAAGACGTAAATGCCGGTTACCCCGGCATGTCAGATGTTTCATGCAGACACATCTGCCCGACACATTCAGGACACATGGCTAGAAGCGGAAGCGCGCCACATCGTCGGCAAGGGCCGCTGCCTGGTGATCCAGCCGCGCCGCCTGGTCGGCCAGTTCGCCCACCAGCGCCGCATTCTGCTGCGCCGTCTGGCGCAGTTGCGACACCGACTGGCCCGCGGCCTGCACGGTCCCGGCCTGCTCGTCGGCGAGCGTGCGCAGCGCTTCGGCCAGTGCATGGCTGTGCCCGACGGTGGCGGCAATGCGGTCCATGGCCGCCACCACGTTGCCGCTCAGGCGGGCACCTTGCTCGATCTCATCCGTGGCGGTGCCGATGATGCCACCGATCTCGCGCGCCGCATCGGCACTGCGCTGCGCCAGCGCGCGCACTTCCTGCGCGACCACGGCAAAGCCACGGCCCGCCGGGCCGGCGCGGGCCGCTTCCACGGCGGCGTTCAGCGCGAGGATATTGGTCTGGAAGGCGATGCCCTGGATCACGCCGACCACCTCGGCGATATGGCGTGAGTGCCCGTGCAGCGCGTCCATGGCGCTGCGCATCTGCCGCACGACGTCAGCGCCGGCATCGGTGGCTGCGCGCGCCTGGCTGGCCATCAGGCTTGATTCGGTGGCCTGTGCATGGGCGTCGGCCACGCGCGCGGCCAGGGCCTGCATGCTGCCGGTGGTCGCGTCGAGCGCGCTGGCCTGCTGGTTGGTGCGCGCCGACAGCGCCTGGTTGTCTTCCGCGATCTGCTGGCTGGCCGCGGTGATCTCGTGCGCGGAGGCCTGGATGCGCGCCAGCACGCCGGCGAGCTGGTCACGCATGCCGGCCACGTGGTGCAGCATGCTGCTGCGGTCCGACGGGCGCAGCGCGATGGTGGCGGTCAAGTCGCCGGCGGCGATGCGGCGCGCAATCTCGGCGGCGTCGCGCGGCTCGCCACCGAGTTCGGCGCGCAGGCTATGCGCTGCCACCCACGCCAGCGCCGCCGCAGCCATCAGGCTGGCGCCGAGCAGGGCCACCATCCATGCCTGCGCGCGCAGCTGGCTGGTCGCCACGCTGGCCACGGTGGCGGCGGCCTTTTGCTCCTGCAGCCGGCGCACGCCTTCCACCTGGCGGCTGAGCGACTGCAACTGCTCGGTGACAAAGTGCCCGTCGACGGAAACCGCGCTGTCGAACTGCAGCGGGTCCAGCGGCTGCTTGCGCAGCAGTGTCACGTAGCCCTGCACCAGTTCGGCGGCGCGCTGCCGCTCGCGCGCCAGCAGCCCTGCCTTCGTGGCGCCCGTCTGGCGTACGCCGGCGAGTGCTCCATCGAGCTGAGACAGCGCGCCCGCAATGTCGGCGGCGGCGGCATCGCGCTCGGTGCTGCTGGTGGCCATGGTCAGCGCCAGCTGCGCGCGGCCCAGGCTGGCCAGGGCCGACTGCGCGCGCTCGGCCGAGACCGCGCCGTGCATGTCTTGCTGGTACAGGGTATCGGTGCGCGCCTTGATCGACACCAGGTTGGCGATGCCGGTCAGCCCGACAGCGGCGCCAAACAGGTAGACCAGGGCAAAGGCGGCGCACAGGCGCGCCACCAGCGGCAGGCGGCCCAGCCGCGCGGCCAGCCGCAGCGGCGCGGCCGCCAGGCTGCGGCCGGGCAGGCTTGTCTTGAGAACTTGCAACACGGAGATGACTCCAGACGGGCGCGCGGACTCCAGGGGACGCGCGGCCCGGGGTTGACCCGAATTGCCGCATGCCCCCATCCTCTGCGCGGGACGGGTGGCGAGCGGCGCACGGATGGTCGGGCATAAACGTGACGCCGGCGTGACATGGCCTAAAGAGGGACTGTCATCGTGCCGTCATATCCATGTCATGCAATGTTGCTCGCCCACCTCTTGCTCTATCCCGGAATCCCGCCATGACCGGCAACCATGCCGCCCCGCACTCGCACGACGACGCGCCCGGTGCACCTGCCGCGCCGGCGCTGCCGCTTGCGCGGATCCCGCCGCTGTATGCGGTGTTCCAGCCCATCGTGCAGGCGGACAATGCCGAGATCCTGGGCTATGAGGCCCTGATCCGCGGCCCGGTGGGCTCGCCATGGGCCGCACCTGAGGCACTGTTCCGGCTGGCGCAAGGCGTGGCCGCCACCATCGCGCTGGAGGTTCACGCAGCCCGCACCGCGCTCACCGCCTGGCGCAGCCTGGACCTGCCCGGCAAGCTCTTCCTGAACTTCAGCCCGATGGCGTTGCGGCAGCTGCTGGCCGACCGCGGACGGCTGATGGCGGCGCTGCTCGAAGCCGGCATTGCGCCGTCGCGCCTGGTGATCGAAGTCACCGAGCAGACCCCGATCGGCGATGCCGCCAGCTTTGGCCAGGCCATGTCGGTGCTGCGCGAACTCGGCATGCAATACGCGCTGGATGATTTCGGCACCGGGCACGCCAACCTCGACCTGCTGGCGCATCTGTCGCCGCAGTTCGTCAAGATCGACAAGTCGCTGGTGCGCGGCATTGCCTCGTGCTCGCGCCGGCTGGAGATCCTGCGCGGCGTGCTGCGCATGATGAGCGCCTTCGGCGGGCGCGTGATCGCGGAAGGCATCGAGGACGAGGATGAGCTGGCCGTGATCCGCGACCTCGGCGTAACCGGCGCGCAGGGCTACTACGTGGGCCGGCCTGCGGCGCAGCCCGCCGCGCAGGCGGCGCCGCAGGTGCGCCAGGCGCTGGCCTCGCGGCATATCGCGGTATTTCCGCAGATGGTGCGTTCGGGCTGGTCGGGCATGACCGCGGGGCGGCTGCTGCGGCCGGCGCCGACGGTATCGCCGGCCACCAGCAATGATGCGGTGCTGCGCACCTTCCAGGAGCAGCCCGAGTTGCACGCCGTGGCCGTGGTCAACGACGAGGGCCGGCCGCTGGCCATCATCAGCCGGCAGGCTTTTATCGACCGCTACGCGGCGCCGTTCCACCGCGAGCTCTATGGCAAGAAGGCCTGCATCGCCATGGCCAACCGCGAGCCCGCCTGCTTCGACCGGCGCGCCAGCCTGGAGGAGATGGCGCAGATCCTGTCGGGCGAGAACACACGCTCGCTGGCCGATGGCTTCGTGATTACCGACCAGGGCCGCTATATCGGCCTGGGCACTGGCGCGGACCTGATCCGCGCGATTACTGAGGTGCGCATGGAGGCGGCGCGCTATGCCAACCCCCTGACCTTCCTGCCCGGCAATATCCCGCTGAACCAGCATATCGAGCGCCTGATCGCGGCTGCCAGCGAGTTCCACGCCTGCTATGTCGACCTGAACCACTTCAAGCCCTTCAACGACAAGTACGGCTACTGGAAGGGCGATGAAATGCTCAAGGGCGCGGCCGCGATCCTGGCCGAAGCGTGCGACCCCGCGCGCGACTTTCTCGGCCATGTAGGCGGCGACGATTTCCTGGTGCTGTACCAGAGCGGCGACTGGTGGGCGCGCATACAGGGCGCGATCCGCCGCTTTAACGACGCGGCGTGCGCGATGTACTCTGCGGCCGATCGCGCTGCCGGCGGCATGCACGGCGAGGACCGGCGTGGGCAGCCGGTGTTCTTCCCGCCGGTGTCGATGGCGGTGGGCGTGGTGTGCGTAAGCGGAGAGGGCGTGGCCGGGCTGCAGCGGCTGGGCAGCCAGCAGATCGGCGCCGCGGCCGCGGTCGCCAAACGCGAGGCCAAGCGCTCGGCCTCAGGCGTGGCCGTGCTCGACTTCCTGTTGCTGGCGGCGACGCTGCCGGGCTAACCCACGAACCTGCGCACCGTGATCCGGCCCCCTGGCGCAGGCAGGCGCGGCGAAGCCCCTTCTTCCAGTACGTCGAGCCGGTAGCCGTGCGCGTATACGACGGTGATGGTGACGCCGTTCTCCATGCCTAGCCGCAGCGTCTTGCGCAGGCGCGAGATCAGCCCGGGTGCCCGCGACAGCGGCGGCAGTTCATGCCGCCACACGGTCTGCTCGATGCGGCTGTTGGGCAGCACCCGGCCGACATTGGAAAACAGCAGCATGGCCAGGTCAAATTCCTTCGGCGTGAGCGCAATGCGCTCATCGCGCAGCGTGGCAAAGCGGCCCGCGCTGTTGAGCTGGTACGCGCCGGCACGCACCACCAGGCCCTGGCGCAGGCGCTCGCCGGTCACGCGACGGCGCAGCGCCGCGATGCGCGCCATCAGCACGCGTGAGCTGAGCGGGCGGCACACGTAGTCATCCGCGCCGGCGTCCAGAGCATCGACCAGGCTGTCTTCACTGCTGTCGCTCGCCAGCATCATGATGGGCACGTCACGCGAGCGCGCGCCGCGCACCGCGCGCACCACGTCGATGGCCGGGATGTCAGGCAGATCGTCGTCGATTAGCAGCATGTCGTAGGGCACCTGGGTCACGCTGTGGATCAGGTCGCGCCCGGCCGCGAAGACGTTGCAGCGCATGCCGGAGCGTGCCAGCAGTTCGGCAACGGCATGGAGCTGGGGCGACTTGCCCATCAGCAGCGCAATATGGATCGACGGCGACATACGAGAACAAAGCAATGGAGCGGTGGACCGCTCGGACCGGAAGCAACCCCACAGCGTAGAAAGGTGCGATCGGCAGGACAATCGGACATTTCTGAAAGATTTGCGGTTTTTGCTCCCTTTTGTGATTTGGGGGGAGGGCGCGCATGGCGGTGAGTCGGCGGGACGGAAACGGCGATGCGTTGGCAGGCGAAAAGTTGTCCACAGCTCCTGTGGACAAGGCAGGGGCGGCAGGCCTGACTGCCGCATGGCACCGTCATCCCATCGGCGTGCAAAAAAAGAAGGCAGGCCGTTTCGGCACCAAGGGGGGACCATGGCGGCATGGCGTGCGCCGTACCGCCAACATCCGGACGGCGGTGTGCCAAAATAGCGCGCATCATGTTCCGGGTCCGGGGACTCAAGCCCACTGATGCTGCAGAGCCCGAGCTATATCGTCATCATCATCCTGGCCTTCCACGCCGTTGGCGTGGTGGCCGCACTGCATGCCGTCATGACGGTGCGCACCGCGCCCGGCGCGATCGCGTGGGCAGGGTCGCTGGTGATGATGCCGTACTTCACCCTGGTGCCTTACCTGATCTTCGGGCGCAGCACCTTTGCCGGCTATGTCGATGCGCGCCGCTTCAACGACGACCGGCTGCGCGAGATCCGCCACGGCATGACCCCGCGCGAGCGCGAGGCGCGCCGCGCCTGCGTGGTCCAAACCCCGCGGCAGGCCTGCATGCGCGCGCTGCCGCGGCTCACCGGCATGCCGTGCCTGGCCAACAACCACGTGGACCTGCTCATCAACGGGGTGCAGACTTTCGAGGCGATCTTCGCCGCGATTGCAAGCGCCCGGCGGGTGCTGATCGTGCAGTTCTTCATCGTGCATGACGACGCCCTGGGCCGGCGCCTGCAGGCGCTGCTGTGCGAGCGCGCGCAGGCCGGCGTCAAGGTGTATTTCCTGTTCGACAGCATCGGCTGCCACGCGCTGCCGCGCCGCTATGTGCGCACACTGGTCGAGGCCGGTGTGGACGCGCGGCCGTTCTCCACCCACCGCGGCTTCGTCAATCGCTTCCAGCTCAATTTCCGCAACCACCGCAAGCTGGTCATCGTCGACGGGCGCGAGGCCTTTGTCGGCGGCCATAACGTGGGCGTGGAATACCTGGGCGAGCGCCAGCCGCTGACGCCCTGGCGCGACACCCATATCGCGCTGCGCGGCAGCGCCGTGCTGGACCTGCAGCTGACCTTTGCCGAAGACTGGTATTGGGCCGCGCGCGAAGTGCCGCAACTGCTGATGCCGCCACCGGAAGCCGGCGGGAGCATGACCTGCCAGGTGGTGCCATCGGGCCCAGCGGATTCGCAGGAGACCTGTTCGCTGTTCTTTGTCGAGGCCATTCAGTCGGCGCGGCACCGGCTGTGGATTACCTCGCCGTACTTCGTGCCGGACGAGGCCGTCTTCGCCGTACTGCGGCTCGCGGTCCTGCGTGGCGTGGACGTACGCATCCTGATCCCGGCACGGCCCGACCACCTGGTGGTCTATGCCGCCTCCACCATCTACGCGTACCAGGCCGTAGGCGCGGGCATCAAGCTCTACCGCTACCAGCCCGGCTTCCTGCACCAGAAAGTCATCCTGGTCGACGACGAGGCGGCCGCCGTCGGCACCGCCAACCTGGACAACCGCTCGTTCCGGCTCAATTTCGAGCTGATGGTAATGACTGCGGACAAGGGCTTTGCCGCAAAGGTGGCGGCGATGCTCGAGGCCGACTTTGCGCAGGCCCGCCGCATCGGGCTCGATGAATTCCTTGCCGCGCCGGCGCCGCTGCGCGTGGCGATGCACGTCGCCAAGCTGTTCGCGCCAATCCTCTGAGCCCGCGGCCGTTCAGCGCGCCGCCAAATTTCACAAGTGCGACAAACTTGTGACGGTTTGATTGTGTACACTGTTCACTATAAGACGATACACATGATGAACCGCTATCCGTATTCAAGGGTGTCCGCATGAGCCGGACTGTCCCCGCGCCGGCCGCGCGCGCGACCTACCGCCACGGCGACCTGCGCCGCGCATTGCTGGACGCCGGCATCGACCTGGCACGCGAAGGCGGCCCGGACGCCATCGTGCTGCGCGAGGCCACGCGCCGCGCCGGCGTGGTGCCCAATGCGGCGTACCGGCACTTTGCCAGTCGCCAGGACCTGCTGCAGGCGGTGCGGGCGTCGGCATTGTCGTCGCTTGCCATCGCCATGGAGGCCGAGATCGGCGGGCTGCGCCCGGGCCGAGGCGCCGCCGCCCACGCGCGCGCCTGCCTGCGTGCCGTCGGCACCGGCTACCTGCGCTTTGCGCTGACCGAGACCGGGCTCTTTCGCACTGCGTTCTCGGTGCCGGATGAAGTAGAACACGATGCCGACCCGGCCAAGGCCGGCAACAGCGGCCTCAACCCGTTCCAACTGCTGGGCGCGGCACTCGACAAGCTGGTCGAGGCCGGCGTGCTGCCGCCCGAGCGCCGGCCCGGTGCGGAGTACCTGGCCTGGTCGGCGGTCCACGGCCTGGCCATCCTGCTGATCGACGGCCCGCTGCGCAGCCGCGCGCACGAGCAGGCCGAGAGCCTGGGCCAGCGGCTGCTCGATATGGTCGAGAAAGGCTTGTAACGCCACTGGCGCCTCTGCACCGCAGCCGGTCATAAAAAAATGCCACGATGGCGGGGACCATCGTGGCAGCATAAAGAACCAGGAAGGGGGTCAACCTGGCTCAGTCGGGGCACCCGCGGGTCGGGTGCATCACGACTGTATTCCGGGCTTTCTCAACTTAAAATCGGACTATTCCTAAATTTGTCCTCGATTTGTCTCGACCTGCGCGTTCGGGCTCCGGTTAGCCGCTAAGACAACACGGCGCGGGCCAGCTTTGCGTGGAATTGCCTGCGTTCCGGTGCTGTCTAACTTTGACAGGCGGCCTCTGCAGGCCGGCATATAACGGTGGGAGGGGGATCATGCGATACAGCGTTGTAGTGGTCCTCGCTGCGGCCCTGGCGGGCTGCGTGGCATATCCGTATGCCGGCGACGAGTACCTGGGCTACCCGGCCTATCCGGTCAGTTCCGCCTATTACAGCGGCTACCCGGTCGCGCCGGGCTATCCGTACTACGGCCCCGGCTATGGCGGCTTCTATGGCAGCTTTGCCTATATCTACGGCGGCGGCCATGGTGGACGCCACTGGCACGGGCATGGCGGCCACCGCCATGGTGGCTGGCATGGTGGCGGCCACGGCCATGGTCGCTGGCATGGTGGCGGTCGCGGCGGTGGCAGAGGTGGCTGGGGTGCTGGCCGTGGCGGTGGGAGCAGAGGCCACTGACCCGTATGCCGTGCCGATGACCATGCCGGGCGGCGGCTCTAGCATCCTGTCATGGTCCCCAATGGAGCCTTATCGCCATGAGTAAGCCCGTACAGCAGAAGCACCAGACCCACCCGAAGCCAGTTCCGGCCAAGCAGAAGCAAAAAGACGAGGCCCTCGAGCGTGAACTGGATGAGGGGCTGATGGAGACCTTTCCGGCCAGCGACCCGGTGGCCGTCGACACCCACCAGCCGCACCCGCCGGGGAAAGGAAAGCAGGCAAGCTCCCGCCGCGCCGGCGTGTAATTCGCCGGGCGCGGCCGGGTCTCGCAGCCCGCTACGCTCTCGGGTGCGCTACGGCAACTGGCGCAACTGTCCGATCACGGACATCAGCCGACCGTGCGCCACGATGACGCCGGATTCGTCCTGCAGGGCTTCCTGATAGCGCTTGCGAAAGGCCGGATCGGTACCGTCGCTGAAGAGCTTCTCCGCGGCGCGCGCCACCGCGCGGCAGGTTTCGTCGTGATGTTCTTTGGATTCGAGTTCTTCGTCGATCTCGATGATCAGGCGCGACAGCGGGTCGAGCCAGCGGAAGAAGTTGTCTTCAGTCACCAGCTGCACGAACAGGCCCGCCGGTATGGGACCATTCAGGCGCTCATACTGGCCCCTGTCGTAGCCGATGACTTCCTTGTGAACCTGCAGCAAGGCCGCCCGCAAGGCTTTCAGCCCCGAGCGGCGAGTTTCCTGGGTGGCGAGGAATTGTTCGTTGGGCATGCCCATCTCCGCGTTTCCACTTATACGGGCCCAGGCAGGCGGTCCGAAAGCGCATCCGGGGCCCATCCTCAACATTCCTGGGCACTTCCGGGCCGGTCGCCATCGCCTGCCCGAACCTCCGGGCGCGGCCGGACAGCTCACCTGGCAGGTCCGACGCGCCTGCCAGTATAGGCAGGCCATGCAGCCCAGACCAGCGTCGACCGCTAGCGAAATACCCGTATTTGCGGCTGCCGCAGCGCATGGTGGGGCGGTGCGCCGTCCTTCGTCTTGTCACGCCTCTCCATCCGTTCCCGGCACCGGCGCAAGCAAGTCTGCCGCACGTGAGCGCCGCGCGTCGGCGGCGCGGAAATAGCGCACCACCGTTGCCACGCTCGCATGGCCGGTCATGGCCATGGTCTCGGCCAGCGGCACCTGCTGTGCCGCGGCTTCCGTGACAAAGCCCGAGCGCAGCGAGTGCGCGGAGTAATCGCCTTCCAGCCCTGCCTGCGCGCAACGCGCCTTGACGATGCGGTTGACCGCCGCGTCAGACAAGCCTTCTCCCACATGCCCGCCGCGGCGGATACGCCGGAACAGTGGCCCGGCACTGATGCCGGCTGCAGCCAACCACGTTTCCAGTGCCTGGCCGGCGGCGCCGGTGACGGGCTTGGCGGTATCCGCAAGCGCGCTGCCTGACTGGTTGGTCTTGGACCATCCCAGGGCATAGACGAATTCACCCGGGCCCAGCCGGGTGAGGTTGTCCATGGTCGCGCGCGTAACTTCCGAGCGGCGGCGCCCGCCACTGGACCAGGCGAACAGCAGCAGGGCGCGGTCGCGCAAGCCCTGTAGCGAGTCATCGCAGGTGTCGAGCAGTCGCAGCAGCGGGTCGCGCGTCAGCGCCGCCTTGCGCGCCTGGCGCTGTCCGCGGCGCGCATAGGCGCGGCGGATGCCGGCCATCAGTTCACGCACGGCGGCGTCGGCGCAGGGGTTGGGCAGGGCCTGCAGGCGGTGCGCCTTGGCCACCACCGCCAGCCGGTGCGTCAGCGTGGACAGCGCGGGCGGCCCGGGTCGTGCCTTGTGTCCATGAGCGACCAGCGCCTGGTCGAGGGCCGCGGGCATCTCGCAGACAAGACCTTGCGGCGTCTGTCGCGTGGCGTGGTCGACGATGAACTGGACGATGACGGCAGGCGTGAGCGGGAGCCGCACAGGCTGCCGGTAGCGCAGGGAATACCAGGCAGACCAGTAGCGCAGGGCAGACCGGTAACTCGCCACCGTGTTTTGCGATTCGCCTTCGCGGCGCAGCGCGGTGGCCGCCTGTTCGGCAAGCGGGTCAAGTTCGGACGGGCGAAGCGGCGCCGGTAGTTCGACATCGGAGACGATGGGAGGAAAGTAGGCCTCGTGGGCTTGTCGTGTCTTGATCATATTAAATATGATGTATGCTGTAATATATCATACGAACAAGCCAAATAACAGCCGATAAGTCTCCATTATCGAACCTTATTTGTGGCTTAGTGGACTTTTACCGGATCCCATCATGGAAACGCTGCGCAGCCGTGGCATCACCCGCGACGACGTCTGGCAGGCCGCCGACAGCCTGCTGAAGGCGGGTCAGCGGCCGACCATCGAACGCATTCGCCTGCATCTGGGGCGGGGCTCGCCCAATACCGTCAGTCCGCACCTGGACGCCTGGTTTGCCGCACTAGGTGGTCGTATCCAGGATCCGCACGGGTTCGCGCCCGCGCCCGGATGCCCGGAGCCGGTCACGGAAGCGGCGCGCTATCTGTGGGAGGCCGCGCAGCAGGTGGCAAAGGCGTCGGCCGAAGCCGCGCTGGCCCAGCGCCAGGCGGCGCTGGGCGAGGAACAGGCCTTGTTGGCGCAGGACCGGGAAGCGCTGGCGCAGGAACGCGAGGTCATGCAGGCCCGCCTGGATGGCGCCGAGACGGCCATGGCCGAGTTGACGCGCGCCCGCGACGAGGCCACCGAGCGCGCCGAAGCCGCGGCGCAGGCCTTGCAGCGGCAGGTCGAAGCGCTGCGCGCCGAGTCCGCCGCCGCGCTGGAGGCCCGGGACGCCTTGCAGCGGGACTTTGCCGCCCAGCGGTCGGCGTGGGACCAGGAGCGCGAAACGCTCACGCAGCGCACCGCCGCCAATGAGCGCCGCATGGCGCTTGAGCTGGATGCCGCCCGCGTGGCGGCCAGGGAGGCACACAAGCAACTGGAGGCGGAGCGCAAGGCTGCCATGGCGCGCCTTGCGCATGCCGCTGAGTCTGCCTCGAAGCAGGGCGGCGAAATGACCCGCCTCGGCCAGGCCCTGGCCGTGCTGGAAGAGCGCGTCCGGCAGCGGGAAGCCTTGCTGGCGGAGTATCGAGAGCAGTCAGCTGCCAGTGGAGCGACCAGCGCGGGCCTCGGCGCGCAGCCTGTGCGCCGGGCGCGGCCGGCACGTGGGACGCTGGCAGGAGGCAAGAGCGGCCGGCTGCGCACGCGCGGTTCGCCGGCGAGCTGAGCGCTGTTTCAGGGGCGGCGCATGGGTTTCCGGATCAGATCCAGCCACGAGACGGTGCCGCCGCGTCGCCTCGACATACCCGTCCCGCTTACCTGCCCAGCCATTTGGCCGCATGCACCTGGTACTCGCCGCTTGCCTTGGCCAGATGCAGCCATTGATCGACAAAGCCCTTGAAGACCGAGTCCGCATTCGGCAGCAGGAAGGCCATTTCCGCGTATTGCAGCGGCTGCTCCGGATTGACGGCGCACAGCTCCGGATGAATCCGGCTTTGCGCCACGGCCTCGGCCGCCTCGGTGACAAAGACATCGGCCCGGCCGGCGATCACCTCGTCGAAGATGGTGAGGTTGTCGCGATGGATGGTGAGTTGCGCACGCTGCAGCGGTCTTTGCAAAGCGCTCGTTGCTGCCGCCAGGATTGGCGATGACGCGGACCTCGGGCCGGTTGATGGCATCGATACTCTGGTACTTGGCCGCGTTCTCGCAGCGCGCGATAGGCGTCTTGCCATTCACCATGTAGGGAGCACTGAAGTATGCGAGCTTCTGGCGCTCGAGCGTTACCGAGATGCCGCCGGCCGCGATATCGCACTTGCCCGCGACAAAGTCCTTCATCAGGTTCGCCCAGGTGGTCTTGACGAACTGCGGCTTAGCGCCGATCGCCGTAGCGAGCGAGCCCATCAGGTCCACATCCAGCCCCTCGAAACTCCCGTCCGCGCGCAGGAAACCGAATGGCTTGTAGTCTCCTGGCGTACACACGCGCAGGGTGCCGCTCTCCGCAACCCGGCTCAAGGCCGAGGGCAGGGGCGAGGGTACGGCGGACACCGTTTGTGCCGCGGCCACGGACGACAGCAGCGCGAAGACTGGCGCAATCAGGAATTTCACGTGTTGGCTCCAATGCGAGGACAAAGTCCGCCGGCACCCCATGGCGCCGCAGCGGCCGCGCGCCCTGTTGCGGCATCATTTGCTGATAAACCGGACAGGGGCGGCCTCCGACGCGGAGGCGCAAGCATCATACTGCGCGCGGGCCGCGCTTCGGTTGCCGTACCCCGTTTGCCGTACCCGTGTGACAGCCGCCTGGCGCCCGGTACGGCCGATACTGTATATTCATACAGTTTCTCCGCCGTCCTCCCGGGTTGTGTCCACTGTCTTGCCGCCCCCTCCAGCCCCAGCTCCCGCGCCGTCCTATGTCGTGGCCGTGCGCTCGCTGTGCGAGTTCACCGCCAAGGCGGGCGACCTGGACCTGCGCTTCGTGCCGACGCCGTCGGCGCAGGAGGGCGTGGCCGGCCATGCCGTGGTCACGGGCCGGCGCGGTGATGGCTACCAGGCCGAGGTGGCGTTGTCCGCTGACTTCGGGCCCTTGCACGTGCGCGGCCGCGCCGACGGCTACGATCCCGTTGCCAACCGGCTGGAAGAGATCAAGACCGTGCGCGGCGAAGCGTCGGTGCCAGACAACCACCGCCACCTGCACTGGGCGCAGGCGAAGATCTACGGCTGCCTGCTGTGCCGCAAGCTGGCGCTGCCCGGGCTGGAGATCGCCGTGGTCTATTTCGACATCGTCGGCCAGCGCGAGCACCCGGTCGTGCAGCATTTCACCGCCGCCGACCTGGAAGCGTTCTTCGTGCAGACTTGCGAGCGTTTCCTGCACTGGGCCCAGGCCGAACTCGCGCACCGGCAGGCGCGCGATGCCGCGCTGGCACAACTCTCGTTTCCGCACCAGGGTTTCCGTACCGGCCAGCGCGAGCTGGCGCATGCCGTCTACAACGCGAACCGGTCGGGACGGCACCTGCTGGCGCAGGCGCCGACCGGCATCGGCAAGTCGGTCGGCACGCTGTTCCCGGTGCTCAAGGCCATGCCGGGGCAGGGCCTGGACAAGGTCTTCTTCCTGTCGGCCCGCTCCACCGGGCGCGGCGTGGCGCTGCAGGCAGCGGACGCGCTGCGCGGCCACGGCGCGCAGCCGTTGCGCGTGCTGGAACTGGTGGCGCGCGACAAGGCCTGTGAACATCCTGAACTGGCCTGCCATGGCGAGTCCTGCCCGCTGGCCCACGGCTTCTACGACCGCCTGCCGGCCGCACGCGAAGCGGCCCGCGACGTGCCGGTACGGGACCGCGCCGCGGTGCGCGCGCTGGCGCAAACGCACGGCATCTGCCCTTACTACCTGGCGCAGGAGCTGGTGCGGTGGAGCGACGTGGTCGTGGCCGACTACAACTACTACTTCGACCGCAGTGCCTTGCTGTACGCACTGACCGCCGCCAATGGCTGGCGTGCCAGCGTGCTGGTGGACGAGGCCCACAACCTGGTCGAGCGCGGCCGCGCCATGTACACCGCGGAACTCGATCCGCAGGCGCTGCGCGAGGTGCGGCGCAGCGCGCCCGCGACGGTGGCGAAGGCGCTGGGCAAGCTGGCCCGCCACTGGGGCGTGCTGGCCCGGCAGGGCGACGACGAGTACGAAGTGCTGCCCGAAGTCCCCGCCGCCTTCCGGCGCGCGCTCGACGAGTACTGCGCGGCTGCGCTCACGCATATGACCGAGCATCCCGGCGCGCACGACCCGGCGCTGCAGCGCTTCTATTTCGATGCGCTGCATTTCGGCCGCATGGCCGAGCAGCTCGATGCCAACTCGCTGTTCGATCTGCACCGCCCCCCGCGCGGCGGACGCGGCAACCACGCGCGGCTGTGCATCCGCAATGTCATTCCCGCGCCGTTCCTGCGCCCGCGCTTTGCCGCCGCGCATTCGGTCACGCTGTTTTCCGCGACGCTCGATCCCGCCGGCTACTACCTCGATACGCTGGGTTTGCCCGCCGATTGCGCCCGCGTGGAGGTACCGTCGCCATTCCGCGCCGAGCAGTTGTCGGTGCGCATCGCCGGGCGCATTTCCACCCGCTATGCGCAGCGCGAGCGGTCGCTGCCGGCCCTGGTCGCGCTGATGGCCGGCCAGTTCCGGGCGCGGCGCGGCAACTACCTGGCATTCTTCAGCAGCCACGAATACCTGCAGCAGGCGGTGGCCAGCTTTGCCCGGGCACACCCCGACATCCCGCACTGGGTGCAGTCGCGCGGCATGGACGAGGCGGCGCAGGCCGCGTTCCTGTCCGCATTTGTGGCAGGCGGCGAGGGCATTGGCTTCGCGGTGCTGGGCGGGGCGTTTGCCGAGGGCGTCGACCTGCCGGGCGAGCGCCTGATCGGCGCCTTCGTCGCCACGCTCGGCCTGCCACAGTTCAATCCGGTCAACGAACAGTTCCGCGCGCGCATGCAGGCGGTGTTCGGGCAGGGCTATGCCTATGCCTACCTGTATCCCGGCCTGCGCAAGGTGGTGCAGGCGGCGGGCCGGGTGATCCGCACCCAGCAGGACCAGGGCGTGGTGTACCTGATCGACGACCGCTTTGCCGGCGCCGAGGTGCGCCAGCTGCTGCCGGCGTGGTGGGAAATCGGCCCGGCGGCGTAGAAATTACACTAGCGGCTCAGCAAGATCGTCCGCTTTCCCTTGCCGCCCGGCGCGTCGGCGCTGGAACGAATCTGGCAGGCAAGGCGGATGTCGTGAGCGCATGAAAGGACCAGACCAATGCCACTGACCCAACACTACGCGGCCACGGAGCCGCCCCGCACCGAAGTGGACGCCCTGCCTGGCGGCACGGTGGTGGAGTTCGGCGCGCCCTGGTGCGGCTATTGCCAGCGCGCGCAGCCGGCGCTGGCCGACGCCTTTGCCGTGCACCCGGACCTTCGCCATATCAAGATCGAAGACGGCAGCGGCCGGCCGCTGGGGCGTTCGTTCCGCATCAAGCTGTGGCCGACGCTGATCTTCCTGCGCGACGGGCAGGAGGTGGCGCGGCTGGTGCGGCCGACCCATGCGGAGCCGATCCGCGAGGCCATGCGCCGCATCGCCTGATCACGGCTGATCATGTGAGTAGGGTTGGTTGGCGTCACATTTTAGTTGGATTCCCGGGCCGGCCGCGAGCCGGTAGCGGCGCTGCCTTCGTGGCTGCCAGCGCGCTGGCAGCCGGGCGTGGCGCAGGCTCCGGGCCAGCGGTCAGCAGCCGCCAGGCAATACCATCGTCACCAGCACCGAGGCATCGGTGATGGCTGTCACGTCGTAACGCACGCACGGCCCCAGGTAGAGCAGGTCGCCCTGGCGCAGGTGGCGCTCGGCGCCATCCACGCGCAGTCGCACTTCGCCTTCCAGGCATTGCACGGTCATCGGGCCATCCACCGAGTGCGGCGGCACATGCTTGCCAGTCTTCAGCACCAGCCGCATCACTTCCAGCGGGCCTTCCTTGAACAAGGCCTGGGTGGCGGTCTGGTCCAGCCGGGTGCCCAGTGGCAGCACGCTGGCGATCTGTCCGGAAGAAAGGTGGGGCAGGGACATGCGTGGCTCCTCGCTTGTAGTCGGTAGCGTTGTGGGGTGGCTTGTCAGGCGCAGCCGGCGCTTGCCGGGCGCACGCCTTTTCAATCTAGCACCGGAGCGCGCGCGTCAGAAGCATTCAGCGTGCCGTTGGTCGCGCTTGCCGTTGTGCATGCTGTAGCCACGCGGTTGGGCTGGGGCTATGCGTGGAAGCGAGTGTAGCCAAACCCTTCGCATTCCATTCATGATTTAATATTGGCCTTTCCATTCGCTTTGTTCATGGATACGGGAGCCGCCCTATGGCTCGCGCACGCCATCCTCAACATGCCGATCGATATCCGCGCGCTGCGCTACTTCGTCGAAACCGCGCGCCTGCGCAGCTTTACCCAGGCCGCGACCTCGCTCTTTGTCACCCAGTCGACCATCAGCAAGATGGTGAAACAGCTGGAAGACGAGGTCGGCCAGCCGCTGCTGATTCGCGAAGGCAAGAGCGTGCGTCTGACCGACGTCGGCCGCGTGGTCTATGAGCGCGGCCAGGAGGCGCTGGGCGTGGTCCACCGTCTGACGCTGGAGGTCGCGGACCTGTCCTCGCTAGGCCGCGGGCAGCTCACGGTCGGCATCCCGCCGATGGTCAACCTGTTCTTCTCGCCCGCGGTCAGCGCGTTCCGGCAGCGCTATCCCAACCTGCTGCTGACGCTGGACGAACACGGCGGGCAGGTGGTGGAGCAACTGGTGGCCAGCGGCGAACTGGAAATCGGCGCCACCGTGTTGCCGGGCGACAGCGGCCTGGCGCTGGAGACGCGCCAGTTCGGCCGCTACCCGATCTGGGCCGTGGGCCCGCGCAAGGCCGCCTGGGCGCGCGGGCGCACGGTCTCGCTGGCCGCGCTGCGCGACGAGCCGCTGGTGATGCTGACCGACGATTTCTCGCTGACGCGCAAGCTGAACCAGGCGTTCCTGGAGGCGCGCATCGAGCCGCGTGTGGTAGCGCGCAGCGGCCACTGGGACTTTCTCGCGTCGATGGCGGCGGCGGGGCTGGGCACCACCTTCCTGCCGCAGCCGCTGGCGGAGCGCCTGCAGGGGCAGGACACGCTGGCGATGGCCCGCCTGACCGAGCCGGCGGTGGACTGGACGCTGGCGCATATCTGGTCGCCGGGGCGGTATCTGTCGCACGCGGCGCGGGCGTGGCTGGCGGTCTGCGAAGAGGTGCTCGGCAGCGGGAAGGGTTAGGCTGCCGCGCGAGTTGGTGCCACGGTTCTCACTTGCGCAGGCACTGGTCCGGCGGGATATCGAGCAACACCAGCGACTGCCGCCCCGCCACATAGTGATAGAGCAAGGTCACGCCGAGCTTGCCGAGCACCGGCACATCCGGGTTGCGGCAGATGCCGCGCACCAGGATCGGCTTGGCCGTGGCCATGTACTCGCGCGTGCCGTCGCGCGACGCGTCCACGCCCGACACCTTCAGCTGGAACTCGACGACCTTGCCTGGCCTGGTCACGCAGCCGTCGAAGCGGGTGGTGTCGTCCAGGTCGACCGGGCCGATCCGCTTCAGCTCCTGGCAAGCCTGCCGCAGCTCCCGGTCGGCGTCGCCCGAGGTCAGGCGGGTGACGCCGGTCATGCCGGTGGGCTTGCCGCGCACCGTGCCCAGCAGCAGGGTAGCCAGCCCGGACAGCTGCGCGGGTTCGGCGGGCGCTGCAGCCATGGCGGCCGGGGCGGCCAGTGTAGCGGCGGCACAACTGAGGCAGAGACGCGCAGCGGCAGCGGGGAACGGACGGCGGGCAGGGGCGGCAGGATCAGGGGGCATGACGATACGGATACAGGGTGCCTGGGGTTCGCGCTGCTACTGTAGCCCCGACCCCTTGCAGCCGTTGTCAGGCGCTGTCCTACAGCGCAACGGGGGCTTGCAAAACGGCCAGCGCCGGCCGCGGCACATCGCGACGGCGACGGCGACGGCGCCGGCCTGCCACAGCCTGTTGTCTGCCGGGTACTACCCTCGCCGGTCTGTGCGTCAACGTACCGAAGCCGGTGAGCCGCTTATGGCGCAATACGGCAAATCCCCTAGGGTTGAACTCCGGAGACGCAGGCATGAAAACCATCATCCGCGGCATCCTGGCCAAGGTGGCCGGGCTCGATGTGCCGGTCGATTCGCTGGCCGACGACGCCGATCTGTACGAGGCGGGCCTGAGCTCGGTGGCCAGTGTCCACCTGATGCTGGCCCTGGAGAACGCCTTCAACTTCGAGATTCCTGACACCGTGCTCAACCGCGAGCTGTTCCGCAGCATCAACTCGCTTGCGGCCACGGCCGAACAGCTGATCACCACGCCGCGGGAGGCAGCATGAGACCGGTACTGGCCAGTGTGGATGGCAGCCCAGCCGCGGCCGGGGCGGGCGATCCCGCCGCGTTGCTGGCCGCGGCGCACACGGTGGCGGGCATTGCGGCCAGCCATGCCGACCAGGTCGACCGCGACGCGGTCTTCCCCGACCAGGCCATGGCGGCGTTGCGCGAGCACAGGCTGCTTGGCGCCCTGGTCCCGCCCGAGTACGGTGGCGCCGGCGCCTCGCCGGACACCATCGCGGCCATTTGCCGGATCTTGGGCGGCGCTTGCGCCTCCACCGGCATGATCTACGCGATGCACCAGCTCCAGGTGGCCTGCGTGGTCGACCACGGCATCGGCAGCGCCTGGCATGAGGACTTGCTGCGTCGCCTGGCCGGCGAGCAGCTGCTGCTGGCTTCCGCCACCTCGGAGGAGAGCATCGGCGGCGCGCTGCGCACCAGCGGTTGCGCGGTCAATGTCGACAACAGCACAGACAACGGCGCGCTGCACTTGCTCAAGATGGCGCCCACGATCTCCTACGGTGCGCATGCCGACGGCATCCTCGTCACCGCGCGCCGCAATCCCGATGCAGTGCCATCGGACCAGGTGCTGGTATGCGTGCTCAAGCCCGACTACACGCTGGAATGCGTGTCCGGCTGGGACACGCTGGGCATGCGCGGCACCTGCAGCAATGGCTTCCGGCTGGAGGCGCGCGGCAGCGTCGAACAGGTGCTGCCAGTGCCGTTCGGCGAGATTGCCGAAGCCACCATGACGCCGTTCTCGCATATCGTCTGGGCCGCTGTGTGGGCCGGCATCGCCGGCGACGCGGTGCAGCGCGCCAAGACCCTGTTCCGCGGCCAGGCGCGCGCGCGTCCGGGCGTGCTGCCGCCGTCCGCGACACGCGTGGCCGAAGCGGTCGCCATCATCCAGCTGATGGAAGGGCGCATCGAGCTGGCACTGAACCGCTACCGTCAGCACCGCCGGGGCGGCGCCGGCATGTCGGCGGCATTTGCGCTGGCAGCGGAAATGAACAGCGTCAAGACCAGCGTCTCGACACTGGCCCTCGAGGCCGTGCAGACCGCGATGCTCGTATGCGGCATGGCCGGCTACAAGCACGGCACGCCCTACAGCCTGGGCCGCCACCTGCGCGATCTGTGGTCCGCGCCGCTGATGATCAACAACGACCGCATCCTGACCAATACCGCCAACCTGTTGCTGGCGGAGCGATCCTCCTGAGGAGCCAGTATGGAAGCCAGCCTCGACAACGCCAGCGAGCTGCCCGACGCAGTACCCCCAGACACCTCCGTGGCCGGCACCGGCTACACCACGCCCACTTTCCTGCAGGCGCTGATCGACGCAGACATCCTGATCCCCACCGGCGTGGACGGCATCTACGGCCGCAGCGGCGTGTATGAAGCCATTGCCGAGGGCATGAACGCCCTGGTCACCCAGGCCGGCGCCGACCAGCATGCCGAGGTGTTGCGCTTTCCGCCCACCACGCCGCGCAAGGATTTCGAAGACAGCGAATACCTGAAGAGCTTCCCGCATCTGGCCGGCACCGTGCACAGCTTCTGCGGCAACGAACGCGACCACTTCCGCCTGCTGGAGCGGCTGGAGGAGGGCGAGGACTGGACCGACCAGCAGCGCCCCACGCGCGTGGTGCTGACCCCGGCCGCCTGCTACCCGATCTACCCGGTGATGGCGCGCCGGGGGCCGCTGCCGCCCGAAGGCCGCGTGGTGGATGTGTTCTCGTACTGCTTCCGGCACGAGCCCTCGCTGGAGCCGACCCGTATGCAGATGTTCCGCATGCGCGAATACGTGCGCCTGGGCAACGCCGGGCAGATCCTGGCCTTCCGCCAGATGTGGATCGAGCGCGGCCAGGCACTGGCCGACCAGCTGGAACTGCGGCACATGCTGGACGTGGCCAACGATCCCTTCTTTGGCCGCGGCGGCAAGCTGGTGGCCGACAACCAGCGCGACCAGAAGCTCAAGTTCGAGCTGCTGATCCCGGTGAATGACGGCGCGCCGCCGACCGCGTGCATGAGCTTCAACTACCACGTCGACCATTTCTCGACGGTGTGGACGCTGCGCACGTCGGACGGCGAGAAGGCGCATACCGGCTGCGCGGCGTTCGGGATCGACCGGCTGACGCTGGCGCTGTTGCGGCAGCACGGGCTGGAACTCGGACAGTGGCCGAAGACCGTACGGGCGGCATTAGGCGGGATCTGACTGCCGCCGGGCCCCCGGCATCTTCTTGCTGAGCGCATGCACGGGGGCTCTCCCCGGCATGCGTTCCGCCATTGCGAGAGGGCAGCGCACATGCCTGCCTAGCGGAGGATCCGTCTGCCCGTGATCTGCTGTGCTCCGGAGGTAATGAACTTCCTGTCGCCTGCGCTGGTGGACACGCCGGTGTGCGAATCCACCACGCAGTCGTCCCCGATCCGCACCCCGGGATAGATGGTCGCGCGCGTGCCCAGGAAGCAACGCGCGCCCACGGCGGCGTCGCCGTTGAGGATCGCCCCGGGCGACAGCACGGAATAGTCCCCCACGCTGGCACCGTGGGCCACGTTGCCGTAGCAGTTGACCAGCACGCCCGTCCCCACGGTGGTGTTGCGGTTGATGATGGCGAACGGGCAGACGATGCTGCCCGGGCCGATGGCTGCCGTGTCCGAAACGATGGCAGTACCGTGCACGTAGCTGGGCACCGGCACGCCCTTGCCGGTGAGCCGGCCGATGATCTTGCAGCGCGCGTCGACAGTGCCGATCGCCACGACCACGGCTTGTCCGTCATCTGGCAGGAAGTCCCAGGTCGTGCCGAGGTGCGGCAGGCCCGTGCCGTCGAGCACTTTGCCGGGATCGTCGTCGATCAGGCCGGCGATGCGCGGCCCGCCCTGGCGGGCTTCACGGTCCAGGTGTTCAAAGATTTCCAGCGCGAATCCACCCGCGCCGGCAATCACGACGGACAGCACGCGCGGGGCGTTGAGCAGCGGCATGGTGGCGCTTCCTGCGGGAGGGGTTGCGGGGGCGGGGCATGGCCGCGACGGCCATGCTTTCCGCGCCATTATTGCCTCGCCAGACGCGCCTGGCATGGCCGTGGGTGCGCGCCCGCACGCAAGGCGGGTGCGGCCGTGCAGCGGCGAGCTTCGCTGGCAATTGTCCCGCTGGCGCGGTGCAGTATCACGACGCCTCTAACGCTACCGCCTGAAGGTTGAGAAGAGACCTCCCCCGCTCACAGCTCCAGCACCAACCGCCCCCCACCGCACGCGCGCGAGCAGCACGCCATCATCCGGTTGTTGGCCTCGCGCTCGCTGCGCGTCAGCACCACATCGCGATGATCTACCTGCCCGGCCAGCACGCGCACCTCGCAGGAGCCGCACAGCCCTTCCTCGCAATCGCTCTGTACGTCGATATTGGCGCCGCGCAGCGCGCTCAGCAGGGTCTGGTCGGGCGGCACTTCCATCACCAGCCCGGAGTCCTTCAGCTCCACGGTAAAGGACTGTTCCTTCGACGCATCCAGCGTGCCGAACTTCGACACGAAGTGCTCCACGCGCAGTGCGTCTTCCGGCCACGCCTCGCAGCATTCGGCCAGCGCATCGAGCATGCGCTGCGGACCGCAGGCGTAGATATGTGTGCCGCGGTCCGGCTGCGCAAGCAGGCGGCCGAAGTCGGCGCGCCGGCCTTCGTCGCCGGCGTAGACATGGAGCCGGTCGCCATGCAGCGCCTGCAGCTCCTCCAGCATCGCCATCGCACTGCGCGAGCGCCCGCAGTAGTGGAACTGGTAATCGATGCCCAGCGCGCGGGCGCGCCGCGCCATTGCGCTGACCGGCGTGATGCCGATGCCGCCGGCGATAAAGATCGCGCGTTCGCAGCCCTCGTCGAAGCGGAAGTGGTTGCGCGGCCCGCGGATGCGCAGCCGGTCGCCGGCGCCGACGCTGCCATGCACCCAGGCCGAGCCGCCGCGGCTGTCGGGATCGCGCAGCACGGCGATTTCCAGCGCGCCGGCGTCGTCGGGATCGCCACACAGCGAATACTGGCGCGACAGCCCGGTATCCCCACACTCCACGTCGATATGCGAGCCCGGCGCCCAGCGCGGCAGCGGCTTGCCGTCCGGCGCCGCCAGCCGCAGCCGTACCACGCCATCGGCGGCGGGCCTCACGCGTTCGACCACCACCGTGCGGGTGATGGTGTGCGTCGACGGCTCACCGATGCGCACCGGCTGGCGCACCGCCAGCAGCGTGGGGTCGCGGCGCTCGGGATTCTGCGCGGGATCCCATTTCACCAGCAGGTTCTCAGGGCCGCGGAACGAAGTGTTGGGCACATAGGTGAAGGTCTGCTCCGCCAGCCGCATATGCGGCAGCCGGCGCGTCAGCTCCTCCAGGAAGACCTGCATCTCCATGCGAGCCAGGTTCTTGCCCATGCACTGGTGTGAGCCGTAGCCGAAGGTCAGCTGCTCGCTGGCGTTGTCCCGACGGATGTCGAACAAATCAGCATCGGCGAAATGCCGCTCGTCATGGTTGGCCGACGAGGTCACGATCAGCAGCTTGCTGCCCGCAGGCAGGCGGATGCCGCCTACTTCCGTATCGCGCGTCACCAGCCGGCGCCACGCCGCCACCGAGCCGTTGTGGCGCAGGCATTCCTCCACGGCGTTGGGGATCAGCGACGGATCCTCGCAGATCTCGCGCCATGCATCCCGATGCTGCAGCAGCAGCTTGATGGCGTTGGCCGAGGCATTGGCGGTGGTTTCGTGCGCGGCCACGATGCCGGCCATCATCATCGAATGCAGGTACGAGTCCGTGACGACTTCCGGCAGTTTCTTCTGCTTGCGCAGGCCGTACTGCATCCAGCCCGGGCCCGAGGGGTCCTCGCGCAACTTGTCGAGGATACGGCCGGCGAGCTGCCAGAAGTTGCCCACGGCGTGCGCCACGGCGACCTGTTCGTCGGGCCTGGGCCTGCCCCAGGTGTTGACCGTATGGGCGATGGAGTACTGGCGCAGCAGGTCCATGTCCTCTTCCGGCACGCCCAGGAAGTGCAGCGCCACGGTCAGCGGCACTTCCCACAGCATCTGGTCGACCAGGTCGGCGCGGCCGTCGTCGATAAAGCGATCGACGTACTCGCGCGTGAGGCGGCGCACCATCGGTTCGTGGTGGGCCAGTTCCGCGGGCGTAAAGGGGTCCATCAGCGCGCGCCGGCGTGGCATGTGCGCGGGCTCGTCCTCGTTGACCAGCGTGCGGTTCATCGCGTAGCCGTAGGTGGCAAGCACGGCATTGGCCTCGTCGCCGGTGGGCGTGATCTTCTCCAACGCGATCGACGGGCTGAAGGTGAGGTTGTCGCGAAAGATCGCCTTGATGTCGTCGTAGCGCGTGACCACCCAATAGCCCAGTTTCGGGCTGTAGAACACCGGCTCCTGCTCGCGCGACCAGCGCACGTACTCGGGCGGGTCTTGCTGGTAGCCGTCGCCGAAGGGATCGAATTCCGCAGCGTTGTGGCTGACCGGGCAGCCGCTGGGGGCTGTGAAGGCGGAATGGTCGACGGGGCAGCCGCTGCGCGGTGTCTCGGGGGAGGGGTTGGCCATACTGCGTGCTCCTGGCTAAAACACTGCCGTCCGGCCGGTGCCGGACGGGCTTGGGGTCATACCGGTCGCCGGGCCTCAGTTGTCCAGCGTGATCTTCAGGTCGCGGATCAGCTTGCTCCAGCGGGCCGACTCGCTGCGCAGCAACTCGGTGTACTGCGCCGGCGTGTTGCCTACCGGCTCCACGCCGAAGTCCACCAGCCGCTTGTTGACGGCCGGCTCGCGGATCGCCGCGACCACGTCCTTGTTCAGCGTGTTGATCACCTCTGGCGGCGTTCCGGCCGGCACCACCATGCCCACCAGCGCCGCGGCTTCCACGCGCGGGAAACCCAGTTCGGAAAAGGTCGGAACGTCAGGCAGCTGCGGCAGCCGGGTGGCGTTGGCCACGGCCAGCGGGCGCACCTTGGCGCCCTTGATAAAGCCGGCCCCGGCGGCGTAGTCCACCATCATCGCCGCCACCTGGCCGGCGGCCACGTCGGAGAGCGCGGGCGCTGCGCCGCGGTAGGGGGCGTGCGTCATCGGCAGGCCGGCTTCCACCTTGAGCAGCTCCATCGCCAGGTGGTGGGGGCTGCCGGCGCCGGCCGAGCCGTAGTTGATGCCGCCTTGCGTGGTCTTCGCCTGGGCGATGAATTCCTTGGCGTTCTTGACCGGGCTGGTTGCGCTCACCACCAGGATCATGGGGAAGCGGCCCAGCAGCGTGACCGGCGCCAGGTCCTTGACCGGGTTGTAGGAGAGCGTCTTGTACAGCACCGGGTTGAACACCAGCGTGCCGTTGTCGGCTGACAGCACGGTGTAGCCGTCCGCCGCCGAGCGTGCCGTCTCCGCGGCGCCGATGGCGGTGTTGCCGCCCGGCTTGTTGTCCACCACCACCGGCTGGCCGACCTTGGCCGACAGCCCCTGCCCGATGGTGCGGGCCAGGAAGTCCGAGCCGCCGCCGGCGGCGTAGGGGACGATCCAGCGGATGGGCTTGGCGGGGTAGGTGTCGGCGGCGTATGCGGGGACGGCGGCCAGCATCGGCAGGGCTAGGGCGCCGAGGGCAAGGCGCTTGAGGCGGGGCATGGGCTTGTCTCCTTGTGGTGAGCCGGTGTGCGGCACTCGTTCTTCTGATTTGCGTAAATCATATACGCATTGCGTAACGATTGAATGCGGGTTAACCTTGAACCAGCGCTGTCACTCATCCTTCCCGCCATGGCCCCTTCCCGCCCCAAATCCGCCGACCCCCACACCAAAGCCGCTGACACTCCGCGCCCGCGCGAACGCCGCCAGCGCGTGCAGTCGGCGGTCACCGGCATGGCGGTGCTCAAGGGCCTGGCCAGACTGGGCGGCCGCGCCAGCCTGACCGCGCTGGCTGCGCAGATCGACGAAAGCCCGGCCAAGGTCCACCGCTACCTGGTCAGCCTGGTGGAAGAGGGCTTCGTCGCGCAGGAGGTGGGCACGCAGCAGTACCACCTGGGCTTTGAAGCGCTGCAGATCGGCATGGCGGCGATGCGGCAGGCCGACCCGATCCGGCTGGCCGAGGCTTCGCTGGTGCGGCTGCGCGAAGCGCTGGAAGTCACGTGCTTTGTCGCGGTGATGGGCAACAAGGGCCCGACCATCATGCGCTTCGAGGAACCGGGCCTGCCGGTGACGGTGAACGTGCGCGCGGGCTCGGTGATGTCGCTGCTGTGGTCGGCCACCGGCCGCGTGTTCCTGGGGCTGCTCGACGAGAAACCCATGCAGGCCCAGGCAGAAGAGGAGCTCGCCGAAGCCAGCCCGGCGCGGCTGGCGCAACTCGACCGCAAAGACCCCATCGGCGCGCTGCGCCGCGCGGTGCAGGCCGATGACTGCGCCTGGGTGCGTGACACCAACCTGACCGGCATCAGCGCGGTGGCCGCGCCGGTGCGCGACTACACCGGCCGTGTCTGCGCGGTACTGACCGCGCTGGGCGCCACCGGCGGCTTCGACCCGTCCATCGACGGGCCCATCGGCAGCGCCGTGCGGCGCGAAGCGCGCACGGTCAGCACAGCACTGGGGTTCGCGACGCCGGCCGTTTAGGCCAGCTCTCGCACCGCGACTTCGCGCGGCAACGATTCGTCGTCAGCCACATGCCGCGCGGGCGGGTAGCCCGCGGCAAAGACCAGCCGCCCGCCCGACCAGGTGTGGGTGACCATCGGCTGGCCCGCCACGCTGGCCACTGCAATCACGTCGGCGCGCAGGCCCGGCACCAGCCGGCCGCGGTCGCCCAGCAGGCAGGCATCTGCCGGGTTGGCGGTGACCAGCGCCAGCGCCTCGTTGAGCGGCAGGTCGGCCTGCCGCGCCGCGGCATACGCGGCGGCGATCAGCGTGGACGGTTGGTAGTCCGAGCACAGGATCGTGCCCACGCCCGCACAGATGGCGTCGATCGCGCGCATGGAGCCGCTCTGGCTTTTGCCCCGCAGCACATTGGGCGCGCCAAGGATGGTCGGCAATGCCTGCGCGCAGGCGGCCTGCGCGGTTTCCAGGTTGATCGGGAATTCGCTCATGCGCACGCCCAGCGCCTGCATCGCGGCGATGCGTTGCGGCGAATCGTCGTCATGGCTGGCCGTGGGGATGCCAAGCTCGTGTGCCATGGCCACCAGCCGGTTGACGCGCTCGTGCGCGCCTTCCAGCGCCGCTGCTTTCTTGCCAGCGGCCTCGGCGGCTTCTTCGCGGCTCATGCCGTGGTTGCCCATCATGTAGGCCAGGTAGGCGTCCAGCGTCTTGAACTGGCCCTGGCCCGGCGAGTGGTCCATCACGGACAGCAGGTCGACCACACCCTCGGCCATCAGCATTTCCAGCACCGGCACGGCGCTGGCGTCGGTCACTTCATAGCGGCAGTGGATGCGGTTGTCGACGAGGCTGTGGCGGCGATAGGCGGCCACGGTGCGCACCAGCGTGGCCGCCGTATCGACGTTGCGCACGCCAAAATGGTCGCCCGCGAACGACAGCGCGTGGTACGGCGTGGTGATGCCGGCGGCGGCGTTGCGGCGGTCCACCTGTGCCACGGCGAAGTCCAGCGGGAACAGCACGTTGGCGCGCGGCTCGACCTCTTTCTCGATCGCGTCGCAATGGACGTCGACCAGGCCAGGCATTACGGTGTGGCCGTGCAGGTCGATCACGGTGGCGTGCGGCGGTACCGCGGCTGGTTCGATGGCGGCGATGCGGCCATCCTCGATCAGCAGCGCGCTGTCGTGCAGCACGAGGTCGGGCAGCACCAGGGTGGCGTGGGTCAGGTAGGTAGCAGGCATGTGCGGGTTCCTGTCAGGCAAGGGCGGTGGCCGCTTGCAGCGGCAGCAGGCGCGTGGCCACGGCATCGCGCACGGCGTCATCGTGGAAGATGCCGATCAGTGCGCGGCCTTCGGCCAGCGCCTCGCGGATCAGTGCGATCACGACTGCGCGGTTGTCGGCATCGAGCGATGCGGTCGGCTCGTCGAGCAGCAGGATCGGGTGGCCGCCGATCAGGCCGCGCGCGATATTCACGCGCTGCTGCTCGCCGCCGGAGAAGGTGGCTGGCGGCAGATCCCACAGGCGGCGCGGCAGGTTCAGGCGCGCCAGCAGCACCTCGGCGCGGGCGCGGGCTTCTTCATGGCTGGCGCCGCGCTGTTGCAGCGGATCGGCCACCACGTCCAGTGCCGACACGCGCGGAATCGCCCGCAGGAACTGGCTGACGTAGCCGATCACGTCGCGGCGCAGCTTCAGCACGCGTTGCTCGGGGGCGTTGGTCAGCTCGACCCACGGCTCGCCGTCGGCGCTGGTATCGCGCAGCCGGATAGTGCCTTCGGTGGCGAGGTAGTTGCCATACAGGCAGCGCAGCAGCGTGCTCTTGCCGGTGCCCGAAGGGCCCGACAGCACCAGGCATTCGCCCCGGGCCGCGTCGAAATCGATGGCGCGCAGCACCGGCAGGCGGATGCCGCCCTGGTTGTGCAGCGTAAACATCTTGCCGAGGCCGCGAACCTCGATCAGCTTCTGTGCATTCTCTGCTTGCATCGTCGTCAGCCTTGCAGGATGGAAGAGACCAGCAACTGCGTGTAGGGGTGCTGCGGGTCGTCGAGGATCTGGTCGGTCAGGCCTTGCTCGACCACGCGGCCGCCCTGCATCACCAGCGTGCGGTGTGCCAGCAGGCGCGCCACCGCAAGGTCGTGCGTGACCAGGATGGCGGCGAGGCCCAGGTCGGACACCAGGCGGCGCAACAGGTCCAGCAGGCGCGCCTGCACCGAGACGTCGAGCGAGGCCGTGGGCTCGTCCATGAACACCAGCCGCGGATGCGTGACCAGGTTGCGCGCAATCTGCAGGCGCTGCTGCATGCCGCCGGAGAAGGTGCCGGGCACGTCGTCGAGGCGGGCCAGGTCGATTTCCATCTTCTCGAGCCAGGCGCCGGCGACTTCGCGCAGGTTGCCGTAGTGGCGCTCGCCCACGGCCATCAGCCGTTCGGCGATATTGGCGCCGGCGCTGACCTGCATGCGCAGGCCGTCGCGCGCGTGCTGGCGCACGAAGCCCCAGTCGGTGCGAGCCAGCAGCCGCATGCGCGCGCTGGACAGCGTGGCAAGGTCGGTCAGGCCGGATTCGCGCATGTCGTAGCTGACGCTGCCGCGCTGCGGCGGCGCCTGCATCGACAGGGCCTGCAGCAGCGTGCTTTTGCCGGAGCCAGATTCGCCCACCACGCACAGCACTTCGCCCGGGTAGAGATCGAAACTGACGTCATGGCAGCCATGCACGCCGTCCCAGGTGCGCGTCAGGTTGCGCACGGACAGCAGCGGAGTCGCGCTCATCGGGCACCTCCAGCGGCCGTCTTCACGGCTTGTTCCGCCTGGCGGTCCGCGCAGTACTCGGTGTCCGAGCACACGAACATGCGCGTGCCGGCATCGTCGGTAATGATCTCGTCGAGATAGCTGTCGGTGGCGCCGCACTGGGCGCAGCAGCTCGACCACTTCTCCACGGCAAAGGGATGGTCGACAAAGTCCAGGCTCTTGACCGAGGTGTACGGCGGCACCGCATAGACGCGCTTCTCGCGCCCGGCGCCGAACAGCATCAAGGCGGGGCTGCGGTCGAGCTTGGGGTTGTCGAACTTGGGGATCGGCGACGGCCGCATCATGTAGCGCTGGTTGACGATCACGGGATAGTCGTAGGTGGTGGCGATATGCCCGTGATGGGCAATGTCTTCATAGAGCTTGACGTGCATCGCGCCGTATTCGGACAGCGCGTGCATGGTGCGGGTCTCGCCCTCGCTCGGCTCCAGCCAGCGCAGCGGCTCGGGGATCGGCACCTGGAACACCATGGTCTGGCCCGCGCGCAGCGGCGTTTCCGGAATGCGGTGGCGGGTCTGGATGATGCTGGCTTCGGCGGTGCGCTCGGTGGTCTGCACGCCGGTCACGCGGCCGAAGAAGCGGCGGATATTGATGGCGTTGGTGGTGTCGTCCGAGCCCTGGTCGATCACCTTGAGCACGTCCGGCTTGCCGATGATGGCGGCGGTGACCTGGATGCCGCCCGTGCCCCAGCCGTAGGGCAGCGGCATTTCGCGGCTGCCGAACGGGACCTGGTAGCCGGGAATCGCCACGGCCTTGAGCAGCGCGCGGCGCAGCATGCGCTTGGTCGATTCGTCGAGATAGCCGAAGTTGTAGTGGTCGTCGCGGGCGATGCCCGCGGTGGGGGATGCGTTCGCGGCGGTCATGCCAGCGTCTCCTCTTGCGGCTGGGGCTGCGGTGCAGCCTGCGCCGGCGCTGCAGCCGGGCTGGCTTCCTGCTCCGCACGCAGGCGGCGCAGCAGTTCCAGGTTGGTCTGGAAGTCCACGTAGTGGGGCAGCTTCAGGTGCTGCACGAAGCCGGAGGCCTCGACGTTGTCGCTGTGGTACAGCATGAATTCGATATCGTTGGCGGGAGCGTCGGCGGCTTCGCCGAGCTCTTCGGCGCGCATGGCACGGTCCACCAGCGCCATCGACATCGCCTTGCGCTCGTTGTAGCCGAAAGTCAGCCCGTAACCGCGGGTGAAGCGCGGCGCTTCGTCGGCGCTGCCGGCGAACTGGCTGACCATCTGGCATTCGGTCAGCTCGATCGCGCCGATCGTCACGGCGAAGCCGAGCTCCTCGACGAACAGCTCGACTTCCGCCGTGCCGTAGCGAATCTCGGCCGCGAACGGGTGCGAGTTGCCGTAGCCGCGCTGCGTGGAATAGCCCATCGACAGCAGGAAGCCTTCATCGGCGCGCGCCAGGTTCTGCAGGCGCGCGGCGCGGCTGGCGGGGAAGGTCAACGGTTCGCGCGTCAGGTCCGGCGGGGCCGGGTCGCCGGCGGGGATAGCGTCGGCTTCGACCAGTTCTTCGGCTTCCAGCAGGCCGGTTACGCGCGGCATGCTGGCGGCAACGGGCTCTGCCGACAGCGGCAGCGGGTCGGGATCGCGGCCGGCTTCGAGCGAGAAGTCCAGCAGACGCTGCGTGTAGTCGTAGGTCGGCCCGAGTACCTGGCCCCCCGGCACGTCCTTGAAGGTGGACGAGATCCGCCGCTGCAGCCGCATCGCCCCGGTATCGACCGGCTGCGTATAGCCAAAACGCGCCAGCGTGGTGCGGTACGCGCGCAACAGGAAGATCGCCTCGATCTGGTCGCCGGCGGCCTGCTTCAGTGCCAGCGCGGCCAGGTGCGGGTCGTACAGCGAGCCCTCGGCCATCACCCGCGATACTGCCAGCGGCATCTGTTCGCGGATCTGGGTCAGTGTGAGCTCCGGCACCGCCGTGTCGCCGCGGCGGTACATGTCGAGCATCTGGTAGGAGTTGAGGATGGCGCGTTCGCCTCCTTTGACGGCTACGTACATGTCAGTCCTCCACGTGTGTGGTGCGCGTCAGCGCGCAGAATCGGTCGCCGCTGGCCAGCAGCAGGTCCACGCCGAGCGGGAAGCCGGCGTTGTTGGCGCGCCAGGCGGCGCGGAAGTCCGCTGGCAGGCCGGCCACGCGCAGCGTTTGCGTGGTTTCGATGCCGGGGCCGCGCAGCGTCAGCGTGTCGCCATCGGTAAGCGACGCGACTTCCACCATCAGCGTGGCCGAGCGGTCCGGAAAGGCCGGATCGCCCTGCGCGCAGTCAGCCAGCGCTGGCATGGCATAACCGGCGGGCACGCAGACAAAGGTGGCGGCACCGAGGTCGTCGGTGAGCGGGCAGCCGCAGTGGAAGCGAAGGAACGCGCGCGCCGCGGCGGGCACATCGGCAGGCAACCAGACCGGGGTATCCGGATCGGCCAGCGTCAGCAGTAGCGCGGCCAGCGCCGGTGACAGGCCATCGGGCAGGCCGCTGGTAACGTGCAGCGTCTGCAGCCGGCCCGGATGGGCAAACGCGTGCAGCGTGGCACGGAACACCTGCTGGGCGTCGTCGACGGGGTTGTTGAAACCCGCCAGCAGCGAGGCGGCCGGGGTCGTCAGGAGCGATTGGGCGGATGTCATGTCTCAGTCCTCTCCCCGGACCATGGTGAAGAACTCGACGCGCGTCTGGGCAGCGGTGGCCGCCTGCTGTGCCGCGCGTTCGGCATGAGCGCTGGCCAGCGGCGCCAGCACGATCTCCTGCACGCGCTGGTGCCAGGCGGGACGCTGCAGCAGCGCGTCCAGTACGGCCGCCTGCTCCGCGTGGCGCGCGCTGCGGCCCTGGATATAGGCCACGCCCGCGGTACCAGCGGCATCGCCGTCTTCCAGCACCACCGCGCAGCGCGTCACCGTGATTTCCCCCAGGTTGAACTGGGCGCCGGTGCCGCCGGCACGGGCCCGGACCATCGCCATGCCGGATTCCGGCTTGCGCAGCAGGCGCCAGGCGGGCAGGGCCCCTGCCTGGCCAAGCCGCGTGTAGGCGGCATCGAGCGCGTCCGTTGGCGCTGTCGCCAGCACCCGCAGCCACGCGGCGCGGGCTTCGTTGGCCTCGGTGCCGGTTGGACCGGCCGGCCCGGCAGTTTCGCTTTGCATCATCACCCCTATACGTCTATACGTTTAGATGTTATTGCCTGAACACGCCGCTACTAGACCACAGGCAGATGAACGTTTGATGACGGATCGGGAGTGTGGTCGGGCACCCCGACAGGGCGGCGCAACTGAGGCACAATCGCATGGCATTCATGAACGCTTGATGACACGAGGGCAGGGCAAGATGTCTGATCGGGAAGTAGAACGGGGTTCCGGCGTAGCGGTGTGGCGCCAGATCGGCGAGGCGCTGGCGGACGACATCCGCAAGAAGCTGTACCTGCCCGGCGAGCAGTTGCCGCCGGAGCCGGAGCTGGCCACGCGCTTCGCCGTGAACCGCCACACCATCCGGCGCGCCATGGGCGAGCTGGAGCTGAGCGGGCTGGTGCGGATCGAGCAGGGCCGCGGCACCTTCGTGCAGGAGCATGCGATCGACTATGCGATCGGGCGCCGCACGCGTTTCTCGCAGAACCTGGCCGCACAGGGCATGCGCGGGCACACCGAGATCCTCGACAGCCAGCTGGTGCGCGCGCCCGAAGTGGCCAAGCACCTGGGGCTGGCGCGCACAGCAGAGATCCTGCACGTGCAGATGCTGGGCAAGGCCGAGGAGCGCACCATCGACGTCGCCGAGCATTACTTCGACCTCAAGCGCTTTCCCGGCATCGACGAGGTGCTGCGCGACAAGCAATCGGTCTCGCGCGCGCTCGCGCATTTCGGCATTGCGGACTACACCCGCAAGTGGTCGCGCATCACCGCCGCCATGCCCAGCGCGCCGGTCGCGCGCCTGCTGAACCAGCCGAAGACGCGGCCGGTATTGCAGGTCGAGGCGCTCAACGTCGATATCGACGGCGCGCCGGTGCAATACAGCGTGACGCGGTTTGCCGGCGACTGGGTGCAACTCACGGTGTCCGACAGCGACTGAGGCCAGTTGTTGCCGGGCGCATTGGTCTAGACATCTGTCTGTCATCTACCGGCGCTAACGTCTTGCTCATGCACACGACCATCCAACCTCAATCGCCGCCGCTGGCCGGCATCACGGGCCGCCGCGTGCTGGGCGCCGCCGGCCTTGGGCCGGCAACGCTGGGCTTTCGCGACGGCAGCGTGGCTCCGCAGGCGCCGCAGTCCGGCCCTTGCCTCGATGCCGGCGACCTGTTGGTGCTGCCAGGCATTGTCGACATCCATGGGGACGCCTTCGAGCGCGCAGTGATGCCGCGCCCCGGCGTCAGCTTCCCGTACCCGGGCGCGCTGCTCGACGTGGATCGCCAGTTGCTGGCGAACGGGATCACCACCGAATTCCATGGCGTGACCCTGTCCTGGGAGGGCGGGCTGCGCGGCGAGGCGTATGCGTTGCGCATGTTCGAGACCATTGCACAGCTGAGGCCGGTGCTCGGCGCTGCGCACAAGGTCCACCTGCGCTTCGAGGCCTACCACCTGGCCGGCGTGCAGACCGCGCTGTCATGGATGGCCGCCGGACGCGTGGACCTGCTGGCCATCAACGACCACCTGCCAATGATGGCGCGCCGCATGGGCGACGAGCGCAAGATGCAGCAGTACGCGGAGCGCGCCGAGTGCGACGTCGAGACCTTTCGCAGCCGCCTGCGCGCGGCCAGCGGCAATGCTCAGGAGGTCCCGGAGGCGATGTCGCGGCTGATTGCCGCAGCGCGCGATGCAGGCCTGCCGGTGGCATCGCACGACGACCCGGACCTGGCCACGCGCCAGCACTACCACCGCCGCGGCTGCCGCATCGCCGAGTTCCCGCTGACCGTCGAAGCCGCCACGCTGGCGCGGCAGCTGGGCGACGATATCGTATTCGGAGCGCCCAACGTGGTGCGCGGCACCAGCCATACCGGCGCGCCCAACGCGACCGAGATGGTGGCCGCCGGCCTGTGCACGGTGCTGGCGTCCGACTACAACTATCCGGCGCCGCTGCAGGCCGCATTCCGGCTGGCGCAACTGGGCGTGCTGGACCTGCCCGGCGCCTGGAAGCTGGTGTCGCGCAACCCGGCGCGTGCCGCCGGTTTGCGCGACCGCGGCACACTGGCTCCCGGACAGCGCGCCGACGCTATCCTGGTCGATGACCGCCAGCCCGGCCTGCCGCGCGTCTGCGCCACCATCGTCAATGGCGAACTGAAGCATGCGGCCGCGTTCCTGCCGCTGGTCGATCTCGCCGATGCCGGGACCCTGGCCGCATGAGCATGCAAGCGCACCGCTACGCCATTTATCTCTCTCCGGCCGAACCGTTCCGATCCTTCGGCAGCCAATGGCTGGGCCGCAATGCCGATACAGGGGCAGCGCTGCCCATGCCGCAAGACATGGCGCCGCCGCCCGCCGAGTGGCTCAAGGCCCCGGCGCACTACGGCCTGCACGCCACGCTGAAGCCGCCGTTCCGGCTCGCGGACGGCACCGATGGTTCGATGCTCGACGCCGCAGCCCGCGACTTTGCGCGCGGCCGCGAGGCGTTCGACGCGCCGCTGACGCTGCGCGCGCTGCGAGGCTTTATCGCCTGGTGCCTGGACGACGGTGGCTCACGCGACATGCATGCGCTGGCCGATGCCTGCGTGCTGGCGTTTGACCGCTTCCGCGCACCGGCCACCGCGGAAGAACTCGCCAGACGCAAGCCGGATCGGCTCACGCCCGACGAGCGCCGCATGCTGGAGGCATGGGGCTACCCGTACGTGTTCGAAACTTTCATCTTCCACATCACGCTGACCGGCATGCTCGACGCCGCCAGCGAAGCCGCTGCACTGGCGTGCCTGTCGGCGGCCGGCGGCAAGCTGCTGGAAACGCCCCTCCATGTGGACGGTATCAGTGTGTTCGTGCAGCCAAAGTCAGGCGATGACTTTATTGCCGCGCGCCACTACGGCTTCAACGGCAGCACCACGGACGGCGCCGGCGCGGCGTACCTCGAGGCATGAGCGCCCGCACCGACGGGCGCGGCCTGTTCTACGTTATGGGACCTTCAGGCAGCGGCAAGGATTCGCTGCTGCGCGCGCTGCGTGAACGCCTGGGCCCGGACGACCCGATCGTGATTGCGCATCGCTATATCACGCGCGACGCCGACGCCAACGAGGCCTCGGTCGCGCTTTCGTTCGATGAATTCCAGCGCCGCAAGGCCTTCGGCTGCCTGGCGCTGAACTGGCACAGCCACGGCTTGCACTACGGCATCGGCGTCGAGATCGAGCAGTGGCTGGCCAAGGGCCTGACGGTGATCGTCAATGGTTCGCGCGAATACCTGCCGCAAGCCGTCGCACGCTACCCGAATCTGTGCGCCGTACACGTGCGCGTGAAACCGGAGGTACTGGCTGCACGCCTGCGCCAGCGTGGCCGCGAATCGGAAGAGGCGATTGCCAGGCGGCTGGCCCGCGCGGGGCAGGCGTTCGACGTGCCGGCAGGGTGCAAGCTGGTCGAGATCGACAACAGCGGCGCGCTGCAGGCATCGGCCGACGCCTTTGCAGAACTGGTCGGCGCCACGCCCGCGTTGGCGCCGCAGGCCTGAATCTCAGAGTTCAATACTGAAGCTGATGCCGTGCTCGGTGAAGCCGAGCCGGCGATAGAACTGGTGCGCCTGCAACCGTCGCGCGTTCGACGACAACGCCAGCTTGGCCGCGCCGGCTTCACGCGCCAGGCGCATCGCCTCGCGCATCATCGCCTTGCCGACGCCCATGCCGCGCGCCGACGGCGCCACCACCACGGCCTCGACTATCGCCTCCGGGCGGCCGTCGTGGACCATCACGGGGAATACCAGCAGGCTGAAGGTGCCGAGCGGCACCTCGTTCTCGTCCACCATCAGGTAGCAGCGATAGTCCGGGTAGCGGCGCATGGTCGCGTAGCGCTCGCGCATCGTAACTAGCGGCAATGGCGGCTCATCATCCATCGCGGCGAGCAGGGCGGACAGGTGCCGCAGCTCCGCATCGGAGCCGCGCACCTCGCGCAGGGCCAGGACGGCCTCAGTCATGTCTTGCAATCCGTTCATGCCATTTATGCCACACATTCGGCCACTCACACGGCAAGGCGCGCGCAACGCGCGGCCATTTCAAGGTAGTGCGCCAGCGGTGGCGTGGCAAGGTCGACCACCTTGGCCAGGTCGTCGTAGCGGCGCAGGCGCACCGCGGCATCGGCATGCGGGCTGGCGGCGAAGGCATCGGCCTGTGCCTCGTTGTACGGGCCGCCCTGCAGCGCCAGGCTTTGCACGGAAGCCGGCGACAGCGTGCTGAAGTAGTCGGGATCGACGGCGCACAGGAAGCGCTTGGCGGCCACGTGCAGGCGCACGGGCCCGGTAACGTCCTCGCCGAAGAGCCCCGCCAGCGCGTCGGCAGCGGCCTCCTGGTGGCGCATGTCGGTGGTGGTGCTTTCCGCCAGCAGCAGGTGGCCGACGTCGTGGAGCAGGGCCGCGACGATCAGCGGCTCTGGCTCGCGAGCCTGTTCGGCCAGCTGCGCGCATTGCAGCGCGTGGGCGGTCTGGCTGATGGCCTCGCCGCCGTACCAGGCGGTGCCATGGCTGGCGAACAGGGTTTCGATGCGGGGGAGCGTGAGCATGGGGTCAGACCAGTACCTTGCGGATTTGTGCGGAGAGGATGTCGATGGCCGAGACAAAGAGGATGATGATGATCATCACGGCACAGGTCTGCCCGTACTGGAAGCTGCGGATGATTTCCCACAGCACGGTGCCGATGCCGCCCGCGCCGACAATGCCGACTACCGAGGCGGAACGCACGTTCGACTCGAAGCGGTACAGCGCGAACGACAGCCACAGCGGCAGCACCTGCGGAATCACGCCATAGACGATTTCCTCGATCGGGCCGGCGCCGGTGGCGCGCACGCCTTCAACGGGCCGCGGATCGATGGCTTCCACCGCTTCGGCAAACAGCTTGGCCAGCACGCCGGTGGTGTGGATCCAGATCGCCAGCACGCCCGCGAACGGGCCCAGGCCGACGGCCACGATAAACAGCATCGCAAAGACCATCTCATTGATGGCGCGGCAGGCATCCATGACGCGGCGCGCCGGCTGGTAGACCCACGCGGGGACGATATTGGCCGAGCACAGCAGGCCCAGCGGCACCGCCATCGCCACGGCCAGGGCCGTGCCCCACAGCGCGATCTGCACGGTGACGAGCATCTCGTCCAGGTAGTGCTGCCAGTCGCGGAAGTCGGGCGGGAAGAAGTCGGCGGCAAACTTCGCCATGTTGTCGGAATCGCGCAGCAGGTCCAGCGGGCGCATGTCGGCGCCTTGCCAGGACATGGCGAGCAAGGCCAGCACGACCGCCCAGGTCAGCATCATCGCAAGGGATTTGCGCGGCGGCCGGACGTTGCTTTGCGGCGAGGGAGGGAGGCCGGGCGTGGCGGTGACAGTCATGGGCAATCCGAATCAGGCAACAGAAAAAGACGACGCGGGGCCGGCAGCGCGCCGGCCCCTGCGGGGTGAGGCTTATTGCGCGCTGGTGGCAGCGGCCTTGTCCAGCTCGGCCAGGCGGCGGGTCACGTCGGCCAGGCGCTTTTCCTTGTCGGCGGCGGCCAGGGTGGTGTCCGTTTCGATCTTGGCCTTCTCGCGGGCCAGCTCGATCTGGCGGATCGGCACCAGCTGCGCGTCGCTCGACGTGCGGAAGCCCTGGTAGGTCAGCGTGGCCAGCACCTGCTTTTCACGCGCGGCGTCGGCGCCCTTGCCGTAGTTGACGAAGAAGGTCTGGATCTTCTTCTTCAGTTCGGGCGACAGGTCTTTCCGGTAGACCATCGGATCGGCCGGAATCAGCGGCGACTTCCACAGCACGCGCACCTGGTCATAGGCGTTCTTGCCAGTGTTGATGCGGTAGCGCTCCAGGTTCTCGGTGTTGTTCACCGCCACGTCGACCTGCTTGTTCAGTACCGACAGCAGGTTGGTTTCGTGGTTGCCGATGCGCACGGCCTTGAACAGCGTCTTGGGCTCGACCTTGTTTGCGGTCCACAGGTAGTAGCCCGGCACGGCGGTGCCCGAGGTGGAGTTGGGATCGCCGGCACCGTAGCTCAGGTCCTTGCCGCGCTTGATCACGTCTTCGACGCTCTTCAGGTCGCTGTCCTTGTTGACGATCAGCAGCGACCAGTAGCCCGGGTTGCCATCCTTGTCGATCACCGAGGCAAAGACCTCGCCGCTGGCGCGGTCCACCGCTTCCATCGCGGACTTGTTGCCGAACCACGCGATCTGCACCTTGTTGAAGCGCATGCCTTCAATGATGCCGGCGTAGTCGGACGCGAAGAACGGCTTGACCGGCACGCCCAGCGTCTTGCTGAGATCGTCGATCAGCGGCTGCCACGCGCTCTTCAGGTTCGACGACGATTCGGTCGAGATAAAGCCGATGCTCAGGCTCTTGGCGTCTTGCGCAAAGGCGGGCAGGGCGACCAGGCCCGAGGCCGCTACGGCGAGAAAGGTTCTGCGAAGCATGGACAACTCCGTTGGGAAAGGCGTGGGGGTTAAGGCTGCGAGTTAGCGCAGCGATAGCGGGGCGCTCAGGCCGCCGCCAGGTTCATCGTGACCATCGCCGGCGCAGGCATGGCCGCGCCGGCTTCGTCCTCCTCCGGCACGGAATCGAGCAACAGTTCGTCGGCTTCGGTGCCGTAGAGGTCGCGCAGCATGCCCGGCGTCAGCGCCGCGGACGGGCCGTCATAGACCACCTTGCCGTGGCGCAGCGCCACCACGCGGGGGCAGTAGCGCATCGCCACATCCACCTGGTGCAGCGACACCAGCACCGCCACCTTGCGGGTGCGATTGATCTGCCTGAGCAACGACATCACGCGGCGCGACGATTCCGGATCGAGCGAGGCGATCGGCTCGTCGGCCAGGATTACGCGTGCGTTCTGCACCAGCGTGCGGGCGATGGCCGCGCGTTGCTGCTGGCCGCCGGACAGCGTCGAAGCGCGCTGAAAGGCATAGTCGTCTATACCAACTTGCGCAAGCGCATCGAGCCCGGACTGCACTTCATCGGCCTTGAAAATACGCAGCAGGCTGCGCCATTTCGGCACGCGGGTCAGCATGCCAACCAGCACGTTGGTGATGACCGGAAGGCGGCCGACCAGGTTGAACTGCTGGAAGACAAAGCCGATTTCGCCGCGCACCTTGCGCACGTTGCCGGCCAGGCGGCCATTGCGCTGCACGTGACGGCCGTTGACGAGGATCTCGCCAGCGCCGGCGTCGCCGGTGATAAACCCGGCTACGTGGCGCAACAGTGTGGACTTGCCCGATCCCGATGCACCCAGCAGGGCGACCATCTCGCCTGGCGCGATGTGCAGCGTGACATCGTCAAGCGCCTTGCGGTCCGCGCGGAACGTTTTGGAAAGCCCGCGGACTTCAATTGCGTGCGTCATGTCGACTCCCTGACTTGAATGACCTGCGCATTCTGGCCGGGGCGGATGACAGAACGATGACGTTGGCGGCAGATAAAGTCGTGCTAGCCCAGGCTGCCGGCAAACCGCTCTGCCAGCCGTTCGCGCCGGAATGCCTCCACCACGTAGTCGACAAAGACGCGCGTCTTTGCCGGCAGCAGCGTGCGGGTGGGGTAATAGAGCGAGATCGCGCCCGCGTCGGCATACCAGTGCGGCAGCAGGCGCACCAGTTCGCCACGCTCCAGCCACGGCAGCACGTCGGGCACCGCCAGCAGTGCCACGCCAAGGCCCAATAGCGCGGCTTCGCGCATGGCTGCGGGGTCGTTGACGACAATGCGCTCGGGCAGCGCCGTGGCTACCTCCGTTCCCGCCGCATCGCGCATCGCCCAGTGCCGCGCCCGCCCGGTGCGTATGGAGCGCATCACGATGCCGTCCAGCCCGGCAAGGCCTGCAGGATCCTTCGGCAAGGCTCGCCCGCGCAGGTAGGCGGGCGACGCCACCGCGACGATATGCGCCGGCCCCAGCGTGCGCGAGACCAGTCCGGGTGCGAGCTCGAAGCCGCCGCCGATGGCGGCGTCATAGCCCTCGGCGATCAGGTCGGCGGCGCGGTTCTCGAAATGCCATTCCGGCCGGATGGCCGGGTAGCGGGCCAGGAACGCCGGCAGCAGCGGCATCAGGTGGGTGACGCCGAAGGTCGGTGCCAGGCTGACCTTGAGCACGCCGGCGGGCTCGCCCTGGTCGCTCGTGGCCCCGGCGATCGCGGCCTGCAGCGCGTCCAGGTTGCCGCCGATCGCTGCCAGGAAGCGTTCGCCGGCTTCAGTCAGCGTCAGCTTGCGCGTGGAGCGCTGGAACAGGCGCACGCCCAGGTTGCGCTCCAGCATGGCCACGTTGCGGCTGACCGCCGCGGGCGTCAGGGCCAGGCGCCGGCCGGCGGCAGAGAAGCTGCCGGTTTCCGCGCTGCGGACGAACGATTCGAGGTTGGCCAGGGTTTCCATGTCAGCCAGATTACACCATTGCTTGTAAATGATTCCAGCCATTACCCACTAATCAACGGGTAATCGAATGCCCATACTCCATTCACCCCTTCACGCAACGGAGTTCGACATGACTGCAAACCACACCCTTCCGCTGGCTGGCAAGACCGCCCTGGTCACCGGCGGCTCCCGCTCGATCGGCGCGGCCATTGCCCGCCGCCTGGCCGCCGACGGTGCCGCCGTGGCACTTACCTACAGCGCGTCGGCCGACAAGGCCGATGCGGTGGTCCGCGAGATCGAGGCGGCCGGCGGCCGCGCCTTCGCCATCGAGGCCGACGCAGGGAATCCCGCGGCGGTACGCGCCGCAGTGGCCGCGACGGCAGAGGCCTTCGGTGGGCTGGATATTCTCGTCAACAACGCTGGCCTGGGCCTGGGTGGCGCTATCGAGGAGATCGCCTTCGATACGTACGAGCGCATGATCGCCGTCAACGTGACCGGCGTCTTTGTGGCGACGCAGGATGCGGTGCGCCATATGCAGGCGGGCGGCCGCGTGATTCATATCGGTTCGTCGATGACGCGCTATGCGGCGTTCCCGACGGCGTCGCTGTACACGCTGACCAAGGGCGCGATCAGCGGCTTCAACCGCAGCCTGGTGCGCGACCTGGGCCCGAAGGGCATCACCGTCAATACCGTCCATCCCGGCCCCACCGATACGGAAATGAACCCGGCCGGCGGCCCGGTCAGCAAGATCGTCGGGCCTGGCATCGCCATCGGCCGCTACGGCCAGCCGGACGAGATCGCCAATGTGGTGGCCTTCCTGGCGGGCCCGGAATCGTCCTTCGTGACCGGTGCGGATATCGTCGCCGACGGCGGCTTCACGGCCTGAACGGCACATCGAACAGCTCCGGAGGATCTCATGAACGACAAGACCATCGGCATCATCGGCGCCGGCGCCATCGGCACGGCTTTCGCGCGTACCCTGGCGCGCCACGGCATCAAGGCGGTGATCGCCAACAGCCGCGGCCCGGAATCGCTGCAGGGCCTGGTACAGGAAATCGGCCCCTCCGTCCGTGCCGGCACGCGCGAGGAGGCAGCGGCGCAGGGCATCGTGCTGGTCGCGGTGAACTGGTCCCGGCTGTCGCAGGCGTTGGCCGGGCTGCCGGACTTTGGCGGGCGCATCGTCGTCGATGCCAACAACCCGATCGATGCGCCGCTGTTCCGTCCCGCCGAGTTGAATGGGCGGCTGTCCAGCGAGATCTTTGCCGGCATGGTGCCAGGTGCACGCGTGGTGAAGGCATTCAACCACCTGCAGCCGGCGCTGCTGTCTGGCGATCCGGGCAGGGAAGGAGGGCGGCGCGTGCTCTTCTATTCCGGCGATGACGACGGCGCCAAGGCTGAGGTAGCGGCGCTGATCGAGCGGCTGGGTTTCTTCGGCATCGACCTGGGCAAGCTGGAAGTGGGCGGGCGGCTCGTCCAGTTTCCTGGCGGGCCGCTGCCTGGCTTGAATCTGGTAAAAATGGGCTGAGGCCGGCCGGGCGGGGCCGCAGCCGTCAGGTCCGTGTGATCGACACCCCGCCATCGGCCAGCGAGGCCGTGCCGGTGACGAACGACGAGTCATCCGACGCCAGGTACAGCACCGAACGGGCCAACTCTTCCGGCCTGGCCACGCGCTTGAGCGCATGCAGGTTGGTGATGAAGTCCTGCGATTCCGATGTGTCGTTCATGCTGCGATACATGTCCGTATCCACGGCGCCGGGCAGGATCGCATTGACGCGGATGCCCTGCGGCCCGAATTCGGCCGCCAGTGCCTGCGTCAGGCCGATCAGCCCGGACTTGCTGGCCGCATAGGCCGCCACTCCGGGGAAGGCAACGGTGTAGCCGACAAACGTGGACGTAAAGATTACCGAGCCGCCGCCGTGTTTCAGCATCTGCGCGATCTGGTGCTTGGCTCCCAGGAACGAGCCGGTCAGGTTGATGGCGATGGTGTCGTTCCAGCCCTCGGCCGAAACCTCGGTGCTGGGGCCGCCCTCGCCAAGTGTGCCCGCGTTGTTGAAGGCGATGTCCAGCCGGCCGTAGCGCTCCACCGCCAACGCCACCAGTGCGCTGGCGTAGTCTTCGCTCCGCACGTCGCCGGCCAGCGCCACGGCATCGCCGCCGGCTTCGCGGATTTGCGCGACCAGGCTGTCGAGCTCGGCCTGGCGCCGGGCACCGGCCACTACCTTGGCGCCCTCGGCGGCGAACAGCAAGGCGGTGGCGCGGCCGATGCCGGAGCTGGCGCCGGTAATGAGGGCAACTTTGTCAGACAAACGTCCCATGATCGATCTCCATTCAGGCGCTGGGCCAAGGGTAGGGGGCGCGGCGCCGTGTCAGTGCGCAGGACAGCCAGGACCATCCGGCTGCCTCGTGAATCCAGTATGGGCAACGGCCCGGGTTCGCACTAGACTGCAGATCGCGGAACAACTTTCCGGATATCCCGAACAATGATCAAGCTCGAAGGCGTCGCCAGCTTTGCCGCCGTGGTCGAGGCTGGCTCCATCAGCGAGGCCGCCCGGCGCCTGAACCTCTCCAAATCCGTCGTCAGCGAGCGCCTGGCCGAGCTCGAGAAAGCCATGGGCGCGAACCTGCTGCGCCGAACCACGCGCCGCCTGACGCTGACTGAGGACGGCGCCGCCTTCCTGGAGCGCGCTACCCGCATCCTGGACGAGGTGGAGGCGGCAACCACCGACGTGGCCGAGCGGCGCGGCAGCCTGGCCGGGCCGCTTCGTATTTCCGCGCCGGTCACGTTCGGCCGCATGCACCTTGGGCCGGCGCTCTACCCGTTCCTGGCGCGGCACCCGGAACTGGAACTGACGCTCGACCTCGACGATCGCCGCGTCGACGCCGCCACCGACAGCTACGATGCCGTCGTGCGCCACGGCCCGCTGGAAAGCTCACGGCTGGTGGCATGGCAGTTAGCGCCCAGCCGGCGCCTGCTGGTGGCATCGCCCGGCTATCTCGCGCAAATGGGCAACCCGGCCACGCTCGCCGACCTGCAATGGCACCGGGGCATCTTCTACGCCAACCGCGGCGCCGCCGACTGGCGCCTGCAAGGCCCCGACGGCACCGGGATTGCCCGCGCCGCCGTGGCGCTGCGCGTCAACAACGGCGACATGATGCGCGATGCCGCAGAAGCAGGCGTCGGCATCGCGCTGCTGCCGACCTTTATCGTCGGCGATGCCATCCGGCGCGGCGCGCTGGCGGTGATCGATATCGGCTTGCAGGCGGAACCGGAGTCCATCTACATCGCCCACCCCGAAGGGCAGCGCGTGTCGGCGCGTTTACGCGCGTTCGCGGAATGCGTGCGGGCGGCGATCGGGAGTCCGCCGTATTGGGATGAGTGGGCAGCTAGTGTAGTGTTCTGTTCTTGATGGAACATATATGAGACTATTGCTCTACTGCGACACAGCGTGGAGAGAGCAATTGCGAGTTGCCCCTGAGATCCTGTTGACCGACGAAGAGCGAACCAAGTTGACGAGGCTGGTTCGGTCCAAGCTCACGAGCGTGAGGCTGGCGCAGCGCGCGCGTATCGTGCTGCTGGCCGCCAACGGAATGCAGAACAAGGACATCGCCGAGCAGTTGCGAGTCGGACGCGTGCAGGTCTCGCGTTGGCGTGAGCGGTATGCGCAATCGGGGCTGGCCGGGATCGAACGCGACTTGCCGCGCGGTGCGCCGCCGGTGAAGGTGGACACGGCGCGGTTGGTGGAACTGACCACTCAAGCCAAGCCCGTGGCCGCCACGCACTGGAGCACGCGCAAGATGGCCGCCGAGTTGGGCGTGAGCGCCAGCACCATCATGCGCCATTGGCACGCCCACGGGTTGAAGCCGCACATCGTGCGCGGCTTCAAGGTGTCGCGCGATCCGAAGTTCGTCGAGAAGCTTGAGGACATCGTGGGCCTGTACATGTCGCCACCCGAGCATGCGCTGGTGCTGTGCTGCGATGAGAAGAGCCAGGTGCAGGCGCTGGATCGCACACAGCCCGGTCTGCCGCTGAAGAAGGGGCGCGCCGCCACCATGACCCACGATTACAAGCGCAATGGCACGACCACGCTGTTTGCCGCGCTCAACGTGCTCGATGGCCAGGTCATCGCCCAGTGCCAGCAGCGCCACCGTCATAGCGAGTGGTTGAAATTCCTGCGCAAGATCGACCGCGAGACGCCCAAGGAAAAAACACTGCATCTGATCGCCGACAACTACGCAACGCACAAGCATCCTGCGGTGCAGGACTGGCTGGCCAAGCATCCGCGATTCAACATGCACTTCACGCCCACTTCGGCATCATGGATGAACATGGTTGAGCGGTTCTTTCGCGACATCACAACCGAGCGACTTCGCCGCGGCGTATTCACCAGCGTGCCGGAACTGGTCGACGCCATCAACGAGTACATCGCTCACCACAACATCAACCCCAAGCCGTTCATCTGGACCAAGAACGCTCGCGACATCCTACAGAAGGTCATTCGCGCCAACCGTCGCTTAAGTTCCAAACAGAATGGAACACTACACTAGCTCCAAACCTAAGGTCTAATCGTCTGTTATGAAAAAAATTCTCACCACAAGCATCAGAACCCTCGTCGCCGCGTGCCTGCTCTGCGGGGCCACCGCCCACGCCGCCGGCAGCAGCGAGCAGGGCCAGCTTCAGCGCACCGTCGACGCCGCCATCCGCCCCGCCATGAAGGCCAGCAACGTGCCCGGCATGGCCGTAGCGGTCACGGTCGGCGGCAAGCACTACTTCTTCAACTATGGCGTCACCGCGAAGCAAGGCGGCAAGAACGTTACCGAGAACACGATTTTCGAAATCGGCTCGATCAGCAAGACCTTCACGGCGACGCTGGCCTCCTATGCCCAGGCGCGCGGCAGCCTGTCGCTCTCCGACAAGGCCAGCAAATACCTGCCCGCGCTTGCCGGCAGCAGCTTCGACACGATCAGCCTGCTGGACCTGGGCACCTATTCGGCGGGCGGCTTGCCACTGCAATTCCCGGAGGCCGTCACCAACCCGGACAAGATGGTCGCCTATTTCAAGAGCTGGCGCCCGGACTACGCCCCCGGCACGCATCGGCGCTATTCGAACCCCAGCATCGGCCTGTTCGGCTACCTGGTCGCCCGAAGCATGGGCCAGCCGTTCGATGACCTGATGGAAAAGACGCTGTTTCCGGCGCTGGGCCTGAAGCACACCTATATCCGGGTGCCGCAGGCCAGGATGGCCGACTACGCCTATGGCTACAAGGACGACAAGCCGACCCGGGTGTCCCCCGGCGTGCTGGATTCGGAAGCCTATGGCGTGAAGACCACGGCGGCCGACATGGTCCGTTTTGTCGAGGCAAATATGAACGGGGCAGGGCTGGACGACACCCTGCAACGTGCGATCGCCGGCACGCACACCGGGTACTTCAAGGTCGGCGAGATGACGCAGGGGCTGGGATGGGAGATGTATGACTATCCGACGCAACTCGACAGCATCCTGGCCGGAAGTTCTTCGCAGGTCGTTTTCGAGGCCAACAAAGTGGCCAGGCTGGATCCGCCGCGGTCAGCTAAGGCCGATGTGCTGGTCAACAAGACCGGATCGACCAACGGGTTCGGGGCGTACGTGGTCTATATTCCCGCGCAGAAAATCGGCATCGTCATGCTGGCGAACAAGAACTTCCCGGTGGCCGCCCGTATCAAGGCCGCGTACCAGATCCTGATGGCGCTCGACGGCAAACTCGCGGCAGCGGGAGCGCGTTAGGACGCCTCAACCCTCACCTTGCCTGGACGCCGGCGCACCGGCCACATGCCTGCGCCGCCAGGCCACCGGCGACTCCCCGAACTGGGCAGAGAACCATCGCGTGAAAGAGCTTGCCGAGCCATAGCCCAGCAGCTCGGACACGCTCAGCAATGAGTATTGCGGGTTCTCCACATAGCGCCGCGCCAGCTCGCGGCGGACTTCATTGAGGATGTCCGTGAAGGTCTCGCCGGCTTCATCGAGCTGGCGCTGCATGGTGCGCAGGCTCAGGCCAAGCCCCTGGGCCACGGCTTCACAGGTGGCGCGGCCCATCGGCAGCATCAGGTAGACGGCATTGCGTACGTCACGGCCAATGGACGGTTCGTTCACCCGCGGCAATGTATCGACGAAGCGCTGCGCATAGCGCGCCATGGCCGGATCCCCGGTCGGATTCGGCGCGTCCAGGTCTGCCGCCAGGCAGACGATCCCGTTGAACTCGCTGTCAAACGCCAGCGGGCAGCCGAACAGCCTGCGGTGGACGCGCAGGTCGACCGGTGCCGGGTGCGTGAAATTGACGCTGAGCGGTTGCCACTGCGGGCCAAGCAGCGCCCGGCACAGCCGGAAGATGACGCCAATGGCGAGTTCGGTAGCCTGCCGCGAGGGCGCATTCAGCACGACTTCCTGCCGGATGGTGACGGTCTTTCCCGCCTCTTCCAGCAGGATGGCGACCGACTCGTTGACCAGGTGCCGGTAGCGGATGATGGTGGCCAGCGCGTCGCGCAGCGTGGCTTGCTGGCTGATCAGCAGGCTCATTACGCCAAAGTCGGACAACTGGCGCGATTCGGCCATGCGCAGGCCGAAGGTCGGGCAGGCGGTCGCTTCGGCCGCGGCTTCCAGCAACTTGGCACCGGCGTTGACCGGGATGCGCTGGTCCGGGTCGGCCAGCAGGGCGCGGCTCAGTTTGGCCGCCCGCAGCAGCGGCTGTGGGTCGAGGCCGATTTCAGCGGCTACTTCAAAGAAGTTGGTCAGTGCAGCCGCACGCACCAGCGTCTCCAAACCTGTCTCCTTGTTCTTGTCGTGGCTGCCCGTAAAGGTGCGCCAGCGTTGTCTCGCAGCGGATGATAGGCCCACCTGGCATGAAATGCAAAGTCGCTGGAAGCTATTGCAAAGCGTCACCGCGCGCTCAGTTCTACATTGGCTTCCATACGCGGCGCACCTTGTGCCGCGCCTGACCAAGGAGACCAAGGCTGTGGAAAAAATTGTCCGGATGTACGAGATCGGCGGGCCGGAAGTACTGCGCTATGAAAACACTGAAGTAGGCGACCCCGGCCCCGGCCAGGTGCGCATCCGCCACGTGGCGGTCGGCCTGAACTATGCCGATACGTACTTCCGCAACGGGACTTACCGCGTGCCGCTGCCCTCGGGCATGGGCGTGGAAGCGGCTGGCGTGGTGCAGGCGATCGGCCCGGACGTCACCAATGTTGCGGTGGGCGATCGCGTGACCTACACCGGCTTCCTCAATACCCTCGGCGCGTACAGCACCGCCCGCGTGGTGCCCGCCGCACCGCTGATCCGCCTGCCGGAGACGATCAGCTTCGAGACGGCCGCCGCGATGACCATGCGCGGGCTTACCTCGGCTTACCTGATGCGCCGCATCCATGCCTTCAAGGAAGGCGACAGCATCCTGCTGCACGCCGCTGCCGGTGGCGTGGGCCTGATCGTTTCGCAGTGGGCCAAGCTGCTGGGCCTGACCGTGATCGGCACGGTTTCGTCCGAAGCCAAGGGCGAGGTGGCGCGCGCACACGGTTGCGACCATGTCATCAACTACAGCCATGAGGACGTCGCCCAGCGGGTGCGCGCGCTCACCGATGGTGTCGGCGTGTCGGTGGTGTTCGACAGCGTGGGCAAGTCGACCTTCATGGCGTCGCTGGATTCGCTCAAGCGGCGCGGCACGATGGTGTGCGTGGGCACCGCCTCGGGCCCGATCCCTCCGTTCGACCCCGTGCTGCTGGCCATGAAGGGCTCGGTGTTCCTGACCCGGCCGGCGCTGGCCGACTACATCGCCGACCCCGCAGAGAAGGCCGAACTGGCTGGCGAACTGTTCGATCACGTCGGCGCGGGCCGTATCCGCATCGAAATCAACCAGCGCTATGCCTTGCAGGATGCGGTGCAGGCCCACCAGGACCTGGAGTCGCGCAAGACCACGGGTTCTTCGATCTTCGTTATCTGAGGAGGCGCCATGCAAGTTCAACAAATCACCTGCGCGCTTGGGGCCGAACTGACCGGTGTCGACCTGGCCGATGCGATCCGCGACGACGGCCTGTTTGCCGAGATCCGCGCCTTGCTGCTGAAGCACCGCGTGCTGTTCCTGCGCAACCAGCAGTTCAGCCGGGCCGAGCATGTCGCCTTTGCGCGGCGCTTTGGCGAACTGGAGGACCATCCGGTCGCCGGCAGCGATCCCGAGCACCCGGGCCTGGTCCGCATCTACAAGACCCCGGACCAGCCCAACGACCGTTACGAGAACGCCTGGCATTCGGATACCACCTGGCGCGAAGCCCCGCAGTTCGGCGCCGTGCTGCGCTGCGTGGAGTGCCCGCCGGTGGGCGGCGACACCATGTGGGCGAACATGGCGCTTGCCTATGAAAGGCTGCCTGCACATATCAAGGACCAGATTGCCGACCTGCGCGCGCGCCACAGCATCGAGGCTTCCTTCGGCGCGGCGATGCTGATCGAGAAGCGCCTGGCGCTGAAGGCCCAGTATCCCGATGCGGAACACCCGGTGGTGCGCACGCACCCGGATACCGGCGAGAAGGTCCTTTATGTGAACGCCTTCACCACCCATTTCACCAACTACCACACGGCTGACCGCGTGCGCTTCGGACAGGACGCCAATCCGGGCGCGTCCGACCTGCTGCGCTACCTGGTCAGCCAGGCGTATATCCCCGAGTACCAGGTGCGCTGGCGCTGGGAACCCAACAGCGTGGCGATCTGGGACAACACCGCCACGCAGCACTACGCCGTGATGGACTATCCGCCGTGCCACCGCAAGATGGAGCGCGCGGGCATTATCGGCAGCAAGCCGTACTGATATCTGGCCGAGGCAAGACAAGCAATGCAAGACAACCTGATTACGGCCGCACAGTCGGCTTACGCTTACCCGCTGCTGGTCAAGCAGCTCCTGATCAACTCGGTCAGCCTCTACGGCGACCAGGAAATCAGCTACCGCGGCCAGATGCGCTACACCTTCCGCGATTTTCGCGGCCGCATCGGCAAGCTGGCTTCGGCGCTGACTTCGCTCGGCGCCGGGCACGGGACCACCGTGGCGGTGATGGACTGGGACAGCCATCGCTACCTGGAGTGCTACTTCGGCGTTCCCATGATGGGCGCGACGCTGTTCACGGTGAACGTGCGGCTCTCGCCCCAGCAGATTCTTTACACGCTGAACGACGCCGGCGCGGATATCGTGCTGTTCCATCCGGACTTCGCGCCGGTGCTCGAGCAGATCCGCGGCGAGCTGACCTGCAACCCGCGCTTCGTGCTGATGGCGGACGGCCAGAATGCGCCCGAGCTGACGCTGCCGCTGGCGGGCGAGTATGAGGCGCTGGTGGAAGCCGCTTCGCCGGATTTCGTGTTCACGGACTTCGACGAGAACACCAAGGCCGCGACCTTCTACACCACCGGTACCACTGGCGACCCCAAGGGCGTCTGCTACAGCCATCGCGACATCGTGCTGCACACGCTGGCCTCGGCCACGAGCCTGTGTTCGCCCCGCGAGGGCCAGCGCATGCACCGTGAAGACGTCTATATGCCGATCACGCCGATGTTCCACGTGCTGGCATGGGGGATCCCGTACATCGCGATGATGCTGGGCCTGCGTACCGTGCTGCCAGGCCGCTACGCGCCGGACGCGCTGCTGAAGCTGCGTGAGACCGAGAAGGTCACGTTCTCGCACTGCGTGCCGACCATCCTGCAGATGCTGCTGCAGTCCGCGCAGGACGGCGCGCAGGACCTGTCGGGCTGGAAGATCATCATCGGTGGCTCGGCGCTGCCGCCCGCGCTGTGTGAGGCGGCGCTGGCGCGCGGTATCGATATCTTCGCCGGTTACGGGATGTCCGAGACTGGCCCGATCGTGTCGCTGGCCCAGATTCCGCCGGGTTGTACGCCCAAGGACCGCGCCGAGGAAGTCCGCATGCGCTGCTCGACCGGGCGTCCGGTGACGATGGTGGACTACCGTATCGTCAGCGAGGACATGCAGGATCTGCCGCGCGACGGGAAGAGCCGCGGCGAGATCGTGCTGCGCGCGCCGTTCCTGACCAAGGCGTATTTCGGCAAGCCGCAAGCGTCGGAAGAGCTGTGGGCGGGTGGCTTCCTGCATACGCAGGACGTTGCGGTGATGGGCGAAGATGGCTTTGTGCAGATCGTGGATCGGATCAAGGACGTGATCAAGACCGGCGGCGAGTGGGTGTCCTCCATCGAGGTGGAGAACCTGATCACGGAAGTGCCCGGCGTGCAGGAATGCGCGGTGATCGGCGTGCCGGATGCGAAGTGGGGGGAGCGACCGATGGCCTTCGTGGTGCGGAAGGCGGGTGCCGAAGTGAAGCCCGAGCAGATCCGCGATCAACTGATGACGCATGTGGATTCGCGGCGCATCAGCAAGTATGCGGTGCCTGAGGCGGAGCGTATTGCGTTCGTCGAGGCGATCCCGAAGACCAGCGTCGGCAAGATCAACAAGAAGCAGCTGCGTGAAGAAGCGGCCTGAAGGGTAGGAAAGGGAATTTGCGCCAGTCCTCGGGCGGAGGACTGGCGCTTTTTTGTTTGTGGGAGCGTTGGATGTCGTTGCTCGATGGCCCGCGTTGCTGGTGACATGTTGTCGCTGTTGAACCGCTGGGTTTCAAACAACGACAGCATGTCACCAGCAGCGCGAGCCAATGCGCCGCCCAGCCCTAAGTGGCATGCCACCTGGCACGAGTCCCTGGCGATTGGATAGTCTGCCGGACTCCGCTTCCACCCACCGCCTCAAACAACTGCTTTGCAGGCGGACTCACTCGCCAGTCACGCAGATAGAGATCAAAACAAAGGTCGGGAAGACGTGGGAGGCCTTCGGCTTCTCCCAGGACCCGCAGCTCGGGGGCGAGCATTTCGATCGCCCTTACCGTCACTCCCAGGCCGGCGCGCAGGGCGGCCCGCAAGCCGCCGAACGCGAGCGAAGTGGATACGTGTCGAATGCGCCAAGGGATATGGTGCGTGTCCAGCGCGGCAAGCGCCGTCGAACGGTAGTTGCTCGGCTCGTTGGGCAAGACCAGGGGCACGGGCTGCGACGGATCGTGCACGTATTCGGCGGCGGCCATCCATACCATCGGCGAGGTTCGCAAGCGCACGTGCGGATGCGCGGGATCCACCATTCCTTCCGGCATTGCAATGAGGCTAATCTCGATTTCCCCCCGCTTGAGCGCCTGCAGCAGGTGGGCCGCGCGGGCAGGATGCACCTCGATCTGCACATGTGGATAGAGCGCCGAGAAGCGTGCGAGCAAGGGCGGCAGCAAGAACTCCGCGGCGTCATAGGGGCTTCCGATGCGCAGTGGCCCGCGCAGGTCCGGGGCCGCGAGAGATTCCAGCGCTTCTTCGTTCAACGCGAGCAGTTGGCGCGCATAGTCCAGGAGTCGCACGCCGGGCTCGGTCAGCCGCTTCGAGCGGCCAACCTTCTGGAACAGCGCTACGCCGAGTTGCACTTCGAGACGAGCCATCTGTTGCGTGACGGCGGATTGTGTGCGGTGCACTTGCTCGGCTGCAAAGGCAAAGCTTTCGCCGTCGGCGACCGCGACAAAGGTACGGAGAAGCTCCAGATCAAGGGTGCGCACGAAAGTTAAGTGTGGGTAATATTTCTTCGCACGGAATTCATTTGTGGTTCGCGAGCTCCGGGCACAGACTGAAGCTGTCAGATCTGTTGAGAATGCCTCCATAGGCGGGCAAAGGGCAGTCGGAGCTGAAATGCGGTTACGTTCGGCGGTGCCGAAAAATAGTTTAGCAGGCCTTTAGTGTTGGCATCGGTAGTGCCAGCCCCCCGCGAGGCGAAGGAGGAATGATGAAAGAGAATGCGTACTCTCTTGACCAGTTCGTCACTGACCTGCGGCGCACCGCTCGCGATGGGCGTGATGAGCATGGGATCCTTGCGACGCTGCGGCCGCTCGCGCAACGGCTTGCGCTTTCCGGCTCCTGGCGCGATCCGCGCCACTACCAGGCGGATAGCGGCCAGGGCTACGGTGTGCACCTGCTTCACGAGGAGCCAGACCATACGCTCGCGGTGTTCGCCGTGAGTTGGCTTCCCGGACGTGGCATACCGCCGCATGACCATGGCACATGGGCGATCGTCGTGGGCGTGGACGGACCGGAGAAGAATGTGTTCTGGCAGCGGACCGACGACCGCTCGAGTCCAGGCTACGCGGAGCTGCGCCAGAGCGGGGAAAAAATATTCCGTTCCGGCGACGTGCTCGCGATGCCTGCGGGCACGATCCACAGCGTACGGAATGAATCCGATCAAGTCACGCTGTCGCTGCACGTGTACGGGAAGCACGTTAATTTCACCCAGCGCTCCCAGTTCGACCCCGATAAGCACAGTGAATCGCCCTTCATTCTGAAGCTGGAGTCGCTGCAATAATCACTTGTGCCAAACGGGCGGCGGATAGACTTCTTCCCCGGAAAACGGTGAAGCATTTTTGTCAGCGCGGCATGCAACAAGCAAAACGCCTCCCGAAGGAGGCGCACAGGCTGCCGGCGCTCAGCCGGGATCAGGGCTGGATATTGAAGGTCTTGACGATGCCCGCGTTACGCTCGAACTCCGCATTCAGCGAGTGGCTGAGTTCCGTCAGCGACTGCTCACGCATCGGCTCATAGCTCAGCGCCTGCATGCGTTCCTGCACCTTGGGCGTGGCCGCCGCCTTGTAGGTGGCAGCCTGGATCTTCTGAGCAAGCTCTGCCGGCACGCGGGACGAGGCAATCACGCCCACCCAGTTGCTGAACTCCACATCCGGATAGCCCAGTTCCGCGAAGGTCGGCACTTGCGGCAGCAGCGGCGAGCGGTTCTTCGAGGCGACCGCATAGGCCTGCAGCTTGCCGGCCTTGATCATCGGCAGCGAGGTCACCATGCCGTCGTACATCACTGCGATCTGGCCGCCCATCACTTGGGTCAGCGCTGGTGCGGATCCGGCAAAGGGAACGTGCGCCAGGTCCAGGCCGGCCTTCTGGTTCATGATCACGCCGGCATAGTGGGATGCGGTGCCGGCGCTGTAGGAGGCAAAGCTCAGCTTGCCGGGGTTGGCATGCACGTAGCTGACCAGGCTCTTGAGGTCCTTGGCCGGCAGGTTCGGGGCACCCACCAGCAGCAGGCGCGAGCGTGCCACCGCCGCCACGGGCCGGATGTCCTTCATCGTGTTGTACGGCGTCTTGAGCACGTGCGGCACTTCGGTCAGCACATTGGTGGCCGTCACCATGATGGTCTGGCCGTCGGCCGGCGCGGCCAGCATCGCGCTGATAGCGATGCCGCCGCCTGCGCCCGGCTTGTTGTCGACCACGACCGGCTGGCCCAGGTCATGCGAAAGCTGGTCGGCCAGCAGGCGGGCGATCACGTCCATGGTGCCGCCGGAGGGGGCGGGCACCAGCATGCGCACGGGCTTGTTAGTCCACGCCATCGCGGCCGGCGTGGACAGGGCCATGACGGCGCTTACAGCGGCCAGCGCGGCGTGGCGCAGGCGAAAGAGGGCGGGGCGTTGAGGCATTCTGTGTCTCCGTTCAAAGTCTAGGGTATGGAAAGCCCATGCCAGCCTTCTTGTCGGGGGGCGGTACATGGGATCATGCAAAAAAATCGAGGCGTCGGCGCAAGACCACCGTCGCCAGGGTGTTCAGGCGGCAGCCCGCGTGGCGCGCTGTTTGGCGCGCGCCAGCGCCTGCAGCATGGCTTCCAGCAGCGCGGCGGGAGGCCGCGCGCCAGACACGCTGCGCGTGCCGTCGAAGACAAAATGCGGCACGCCGAGCCCGGTCCGCACCAGGGGTTCTTCTGGGGCCCAAAGCGACGGCAGCCAGTCCAGGTCACGGTGCCCGCTTGCATCGCCCTGATCCGGGATCGTGATACCGCATTTCGTCGCAGCCTTTCGCAGCACCAGCGGATCACCGATGTTCTCCGCGCGCAGGAAGTAACGCGTGAACAGCTCGTCGATCAGCGCAGCCGCGGTTTCGGCCCCTGCCTGCTGCCTGGCAAGTCGTACCAGGCGATGCGCCAGCAGGGTGTTCGGGAAGGTCTCGATGCGATCCAGTGCCAGCGTGAGGCCGGCGTCCCGCGCCGCGGCGCAGACCTGTGCCTGCCGTACCGCTACCGCCTCGGGGCTGCCCAGGCGCGCCACGTAGAAGTCCCGATAGGGCAGGCCAGCGGGAGGCGTGGCGGGGATCAGCGGATACGAGCGCCATTCCACCTGCACGGCAACGTCCGGGCGCTCCCGCTCCAGCAAGGCAATGGCGGTTTCCAGGTGCTTCTTGCCGATCAGGCACCAGGGACAGATCAGGTCGAAATAAGCCTCGACCGAGAGCGTGGACGGATGATTCATGGCAGCAGCTTCAAGACGCCAGCCGGCGAGCCCGGCGCAGGCCGCAGCAGGCTGTGGAGGATCAGGGGGTGGGCGCCGGCGCCGCGCGGCTGCGCCACGACTGGCGCGCCGGCAGCGATGCCATGACGTCGGCGCGCTCGGCGTCGGTCATCTGCGGCCAGCGGCCGATCTCGACCGCCGTCCTGCCGCAGCCCTGGCAATACTTGCCGGCATGGTCCATACGGCAGATATTCAGGCACGGATTGGCGACGGAAGGGGACGGGTTCATGGCTTTCAACAAAACTTGGCGGGGCGACAGCCCGGCCGCAGGCTCTCTCGCCCGCGGCCGGTCAGTGCACGTCAGGCCGCGCGCAGGGGCAGGTTCTTCTGGCCGGCCTTGCGGTTCGGCGCCATGCCGTGCGCAGCCAGGGTTTCCTCGGCGCTGTCGTACCAGGTGCCGATGCGGTAGATCTCGCGGGCTTCCTTGCCCGAGGCGATCTCGCGGCCCAGCTCCTTGGCCACGCGCACGCACTGCTCGATCTGCTGCACGGAACTCATGCGGTTGCCGTGCTGGTCGATGATGGTGTCCTCGATGCCGCAGCGCGGGTGCAGGCCCATCGCCATCGCCATCATGTTGAACGGCAGCACGTTCTTCAGCAGCGATTCCGCCGTCAGCGTGCAACCGTCCGGCGCGCGATGGACGAAGTTGAAGAAGTTGAACGGGTTGGGGCCGTCAAAGCCGCCGCCGATGCCGATCCAGGTCAGGTTCAGCGGGCCCTTGTAGAGGCCGGCGCGCACCATGCGCTCCAGCGTTTCCATGGCGTGGATGCCGGTGAGCTGGAAGTGCGGCTGGATGCCGGAGGCCTGCAGGCGGCGCAGGTGCTCTTCCACCCAGCCCGGGCCGGCCGGCACGGTCATTTCGCGGTAGGCCTGCTGGTAGGCGGGGTGCTCGAGCGACGTACCCTTCAGGTATTCGGGGTACAGCAGCTCCATGATGTTCATCTGCGTGGTGTTGATCGCCACGGTCACCTGGTCCGGTTTCGGGTCCAGTTCAGCCAGCATGTGGCGGGTGTCGTCCGACAGCCATTTGGCCGCCTGGCCGTCATCTTCCGGCGCGAAGGAGATCGAGCCGCCCACCTGGATGATCATGTCGGGCACCGCCGCGCGCACGCCTGCGATCAGCTCGTTGAACTTGGACAGGCGCTTGGAGCCCTTGCCGTCCAGCTCGCGCACGTGCAGGTGCAGCACGGTGGCGCCGGCGTTGTAGCAATCGACGGCCTTCTGGACTTGTTCTTCCATCGTCACCGGAATGTCTTCCGGGAAATCCGCCGGCATCCACTCGGGGCCGTACGGGGCCACGGTGATGACCACCTTGTCCTGGTTTTCGGGGTGCAGGGAATCGTCGAGGAATTGCATGGTTTTGCTCCTGGTATGTTGTGAGCGAAACGCCCTGGGTACCGCCTGCATGGCGGCGCCGGACAGTCGCGTTCGCGGTATCAAGTTCGGTGGCTGAAGTATCGTGTAACGGCGCGCGGCGATTTGACGATCCGGGACGATCGATTTACATTTCGGGACAGTCAGGGAAAACGCGATGTCCTACTACCTACGCAGCGCCAGCCTCACCAATTACGTGGAAGTTGCCCGCGCAGTGGGGCTCGACCCACACCAGCAGCTGCGCGCGGCCAAGATCAGCCGCGACGTGCTGCTCGACCCCGATATCCGCATTCCGGCGGGGCTGGTGGGCCGCTTGCTGGATGCTTCAGCGCGCGCCTCGCAGGCGGACGACTTCGGGCTGCGCATGGCCGAGCTGCGCCAGTTCTCCAACCTCGGGCCGCTGGCCTTCGTGGTGCGCGAGCAACCGACGCTGCGCCGGGCGCTGGAGTCGATGGTGCTGTACATGGGCCTGCAGAACGAAGCGCTCGCCATGCGCATGGAAGAGGCCGAAGGCCTGGTGATGATCCGCCTGCAACTCCTGAGCGAGCAGCCTGGCACGCTGCGCCAGGCCACTGACCTGGCTGTCGGGGTGATGTACCGCATGCTCAGCCTTTTTCTCGGGTCGTCCTGGCGCCCGCGCGGGATCTGCTTCACGCATGCCGCACCGGCCAGCCTGGCGACGTTTACGCGGGTGTTCGGCATGCCGGCGCTGTTCAACCAGGACTTTGACGGCATCGTCTGCGTGGCCGCGGACCTGGATGCGCCGCTGCCTTCCTATGACCCGGTGATGGCGGGGCAGGTGAAGCGCTACCTCGGCACCTTGCTCGCGCAGGCGAACAGCACCATGCCCGACAAGGTGCGCAAGCTGGTCTACGTGCTGCTGCCCACCGGCATGTGCTCGGTCGATCGCGTGGCGCAGCACCTTGGCGTCGATCGCCGTACCGTGCACCGGCGCCTGTTGCAGGACGACACCACGTATTCGGAGATCCTCAACGAGGCTCGCGCCAGCCTGGTGCTCGGCTATATCGAGAACCCCGAGCGGCCGCTGTCGGAAGTGGCGACGCTGTTGGGGTTCTCTTCGCTGAGCGCGTTTTCGCGCTGGTTCAGCGGGCAGTTCGGCTGCAGCGTGTCGAAGTGGCGCACGCAGCAGCAGGCGCAGGAGCGCGTCGCGGACGCTGCGCAGCCCGTGCAAGGACTGCTCTAGGCATCCTTACGCATTTCCATCGCGCACACGCTGTGACAGAATGCGCCGTCACCTCCTCTCCGGCATGCATTGCCTGCGCCCCGCGTGAACGGCCTGTCCGCTACTGTCCCCATCTCTGTCGTCAACGGCTTCCTGTCCGGCGCCGATCCCACCGCGATCGCACGGCTGGCGGAGTGCTCGGGCATCGCCAGCGAGCTGCTGGCCGAGCCGGCGGCGCGCGTCACTCAGGAACAGTTCTCTACGCTGTACCGCCTGCTCGCCAAGGAGGTCGACGATGAAATGCCGGGCATCTTCAGCCGGCCGCTGCGCAACGGGACGCTCAAATACCTGTGCCTGAGCTTGCTGGATGCGCCAAGGCTGGAGGTGGCGCTGCATCGCTTCGGCCAGTTCTTCCACCTGATCCTCGATGACTTCCGCATCGAGTCGCGGCGCGACAGTGGGTCAGGCTATGTGGAGCTGGTGGACAACCCGGCCGGTCCCGCCGTCAGCGTGCTGGGGCGGGAACTGATGCTGAAGCTCGTGCACGGCGTGGCGTCATGGCTGATCCGCCAGAAGATCCCGCTGCAGGCGGTGGAGTTCCAGTTTCCCCGCTCGCCGCTGGCCGGCGACCATCTCTACCTGTTTCCTGGCCCGGTGCATTTCGGTTGCGGCCATACCCGCATCGGCTTCGATGCGGCTTACCTTGACATGCCTGTGCGCCAGCGCAAGCCGGATCTGGAGAAGTTCCTGTCGCGCGCGCCCGAGGACTGGATCTTCGTTTCCTTTGCCGAACAGATGACCTCCCACCGGGTCAGGCAGTACGTGGCCGACTGCCTGCCGGTGTCGCCCACGATCGAAGCGGTGGCGCAGGCGCTGCATTGCTCGGTGCGCACGCTGTGCCGCCGGCTGTCCGCGGAGGGCACCGCCTTCCAGGCGATCAAGGACGATGTCCGGCGCGATATCGCCATCCAGCGCCTGACGCGCTCCGAGGATCCCATCGCGGCCATTGCCTTCGACGTGGGCTTCGACAACCCCACCGCCTTCCATCGCGCCTTCCGCCACTGGACCGGCAGCACGCCCAACGCCTACCGCCGCGCGCTGTAAGCCCGCCGGCGTGGCTGGCAAAGCCGGCCGCCGACTGACAAATCTGGCCACGCTACAAGCCTCTCGCTACGCACGACGCGCGCGCAGGGCCGCTGCCGCGCAAAGCGGCAGGATTTGTCAGTGAATGGGCAGGTTTGGGTATCCGCCTTTGCGCTCGCCGCCACTAGGATCGGCACATAACGTTGCAGTGCCACCGATTAGTGAATCGGATGCCGGCGCTGTGAACATCGCACAGAGGCCGAGATGAGCTATACCGCACCTACCAAAGACATCCTGTTCGTCATCCGTGAACTCGCCGGACTGACAAAGATTGCCAGCCTGCCTGGCTATGAAGACGCCACCCCCGACACCGTCGAAGCCGTGATCGGCGAGGCCGCCAAGTTCCACGGCGAGGTCATCGCGCCCCTCAACTTTGCCGGCGACAAGCAACCCAGCAGCTGGCACGACGGCGAAGTCAGGACCACTGCCGGCTTCCCGGAAGCCTTCCGCCAGTTCGGCGAAGGCGGCTGGCAGGGCATCGTGCACCCGGTCGAGTTTGGCGGCCAGGGGCTGCCCAGGCTGGTCGGCGCGCCGTGCATGGAAATGATGAACGCGGCGAACCTGTCGTTCGGACTGTGCGCGATGCTGACCGACGGCGCGATCGAAGCGCTGCTCACCGCCGGCTCCGACGAACTGAAGCAACGCTTCCTGCCGCGCCTGATCGCCGGCGAGTGGACCGGCACCATGAATCTGACCGAGCCGCAGGCCGGTTCCGACCTGGCGCTGCTGCGCACCCGCGCCGAGCCGCAGGCTGACGGCAGTTACAAGGTGTTCGGCACCAAGATCTTCATTACCTACGGCGAGCATGACATGGCGGACAACATCGTCCACCTGGTACTGGCGCGCACGCCGGGCGCGCCCGAAGGGATCAAAGGCATCTCGCTGTTCGTGGTGCCGAAGTTCCTGGTCAACGACGACGGCTCGCTGGGTGCGCGCAACGACGTGCAGTGCGTGTCGATCGAGCACAAGCTCGGCATCAAGGCCAGCCCGACCGCGGTGCTGCAGTTCGGCGACCACGGCGGCGCCATCGGTTACCTGGTCGGCGAGGAGAACCGCGGCCTGGAGTACATGTTCGTGATGATGAACGCTGCGCGCTTCGGCGTGGGCGTGCAGGGTATCGCCATCTCCGACCGCGCCTACCAGCAGGCCGTGGCTTATGCGAAGGACCGCGTGCAAAGCCGCCCGGTCGATGGCTCGGCCCGCGAAGCGGTGACGATCATCCATCATCCCGACGTGCGCCGCATGCTGACGGAAATGCGCGCGCTGACCGAAGGCGCGCGTGCGCTGGCGCTGGTGGCGGCCGCCTACTCGGACGTTGCCCACCATGCGCCAGACGCGGACACCCGTGCGCAGTTCAAGTCGGCCTATGAATTCCTGGTGCCCGTCATCAAGGGCTGGAGCACCGAGATGTCGCTGGATGTGACCAGCCTGGGCGTGCAGGTGCACGGCGGCATGGGCTTTATCGAGGAAACCGGTGCCGCCCAGCACTTCCGCGACGCGCGCATCCTGCCGATCTACGAAGGCACCACCGCGATCCAGGCCAACGACCTGGTGGGCCGCAAGACCGTGCGCGACGGCGGCCTGGCCGCGCGGGCCATCCTGGCCGAAGTCGACAAGACCATCGATGCGCTCAAGGACTGCGCAGGCAACGGCGCGGATGCAGCGTGCAGCGCCATGTTCCTGCAGCTCGGCTACGCGCGCATGGCGCTGGGCCGGGCCGTCGATTTCGTGCTGGAAAGCACCGCCAAAGATCCCAACGCCGTATTCGGTGCCAGCGTGGCGTACCTCAAGCTTGCCGGCATTGTGCTGACGGGCTGGCAGATGGCGTGCGCGCTGATCGTGGCGACGCAAAAGCGCAGCGAGGATGAAGCCTTCTACGCCGCCAAGATCGCCACCTGTGAATTCTTCGCCAAGCAGATCCTGCCGCGCGCTTCAGCGCTGGAAGCGGCCATTACCGGCGCGTCGGGCACGGACGGCTTCCTGACCCTGGACGAATCCCGGTTCTGAAGCGGCACCCGAGGCGTCGCGCGGCACCGCGCAACCAGATCAATCAATGGAGGAGGCCGTATGGCAATCGAAAACTACAGCATGACGACGCTCGGCGCGTTCGTCGGCAAGGAGCTCGGCGTGTCCGAGTGGGTGGAAGTGGACCAGGCGCGCATCGATGCGTTCGCGCAATGCACCAACGACAGCCAGTGGATCCACGTGGACGTGGAGCGCGCCAGGAAGGAAAGCCCGTTCGGCGGCACCATCGCCCACGGCTACCTGACGCTGTCGCTGGTAGCGGGCCAGTGGTTCGACATGGGCGTGGTTCCGGCGGATGCCAGCGCCGCGGTCAACTACGGGCTGGACAAGACCCGCTTCCTGGCGCCGGTGAAGGCGGGCGCGCGCGTGCGCAACCGCGTCAGCCTGCTCGCTGCAGACACCAAGGGCGACGGCCGCGTGCTGCTGCGCACGGAAAACACGATCGAGATCGAAGGCGAGGCCAAGCCGGCGCTGGTGGCGGAAGCCCTGGCGCTGCTGGTCGCCTGAAGCACGAGCAAGACAGAACAAGCAAGGAATAAGGCAGGAGAAGTGAGATGACAAGGGTCAATAGTGCGAGAGAGCACGCCGGCAAGTCCGGTAAGCCTGCAGCCGTGATCGCGGCCACGGCGGTGGAATCCATCGACCTTGCGCCGGACCTGATGGCCGGCCCCAACCCCTTCGTGGGACTGCGCCCGGAAGACCTGGTCAGCACCGCACAGCAGATCGGCGCGCAGTGCATGCAGGAGCCGGTGCTGGTGCTGGAGCAGCAGGCACAGCTGGCGCAGGATCTGGTCAGCGTGCTGGACGGCTCGGCACCGTTGCCGTCGGCGCGCGACCGGCGCTTTGGCGACTCGACCTGGCTGGACAACCCGCTGTACCGCATGTCGCTGCAGGGCTACCAGGCCTGGCGCAATGCAGTGAGCGGCTTTGTACAGCGCTCGGTGATGGACGAGCGCAGCAAGCATCGCGCAGAGTACTTCACGTCGCTGGTGGCCGATGCGCTGGCACCGACCAACACGCTGCTGGGCAACCCGGCGGCACTCAAGAAGACCGTGGAGTCTTGCGGCATGAACCTGATCAGCGGGCTGACCAACCTGGTCACCGATACCCTGACAAACCGCGGCATGCCTGCCCAGGTGGACAAGGAGGCGTTCAGCGTTGGCAAAAACCTGGCCACCACGCCCGGCGCGGTGGTGTTTCGCAACGACGTGCTGGAGCTGATCCAGTACACCCCGACCACCGCGAAGGTGCACGCCCGGCCGCAGCTGATCGTGCCGCCGCAGGTCAACAAGTTCTATGTGTTCGACCTGGCGCAAGGCAAGAGCATGGTGGAGTACCTGCTGGGCAAGGAACTGCAGGTATTTATCGTGAGCTGGCGCAACCCCACCGCGGCGCACCGTGACTGGGACATGGATACCTATGTCGGCGCGCTGGTCGAAGCCATCTACGCCATCCGCGACATCACCGGCAGCCCCGATGTCAACCTGCACGGCGCCTGCTCTGGCGCCATGACGATGTCGGCGCTGATGGGCTACTGTGCCGCGAGCGGCGAGCAGCTGGTGCATGCGGCCACGCTGATGGTGTCGGTGTTCGGGCTGGATGCGCAGTCGCAGCTTGGGCTGTTCAGCACGCCGGAAGCCATTACGGCTGCGCGTCAGGGCAGCCAGGCACGCGGCGTGCTCGACGGCGACGAGCTGGGGCGGGTCTTTGCCTGGCTGCGCCCCAATGACCTGGTGTGGAACTACTGGGTCAACAACTACCTGCTGGGCAATGCGCCGCCGGCGTTCGACGTCCTCTACTGGAACAACGACACCACGCGGCTGCCGGCTGGCCTGCATGGCCAGTTCCTGGACATGCTCACGCTGAACCAGCTGGCTACGCCGCGCACGCTGCGCGTGCTGGGCCACGCCATCGACCTGTCCGAAGTCCAGTGCGACAAGTACGTGCTGGCCGGCATGACCGACCACATCACGCCATGGAAGGCTGTGTACCGCTCGATGCGCGCTTTCGGCGGGCGCACGGAGTTCGTGCTGAGTTCCAGCGGGCATGTCCAGAGCCTGATCAACCCGCCCGGCAACCCCAAGGCCAAGTTCTTCCGCAACGACGAGTCCGCTGCGGATCCGGAAACCTGGCTTGAAGGCGCGACCGCTACCCAGGACTCCTGGTGGACCCACTGGAGCCAGTGGCTGAAAAAGCGCTCCGGACCGAAGCGCAATGCACCGGCCAGCCCCGGCAGCCTGCAATACACGCCATGCGGCGAAGCCCCTGGCGTCTACGTGACTGAAGCGTAGTCCACTGGCCCGCGCGGCCATCGTTTTCTGCAACCCAACCTGTCAGGAGAAATAAAGATGGAATCGACCAACACCGCGGGCGCATCGGCCCCGCACACCTCGGCCCCGCACAAGAAGCTGTTTGACTTCGTCAAGCAGAACCGCCTGGACCCGGCCGCTATCCTCGAATCGCGCCGCAAGGACATCGAGGCGCTGGCGAGCGTCAACATCGCGCTGCTGGCTGGCCTGCAGTCGCTGGTGCGCCAGCAGGGCGAATACCTGTGCGATACCGCCGCCGACTTGCAGACGCTAGCCCGCGGCGGCAAGGATGCGGACGGCCAGGCGGCCAAGGTCTCGGAAGTGCTGCCGCGCTCGCTGCACAAGGCCGTAAACGGCCTGCGCGGGCTGACCGACACCATGTACAAGGCCCAGGCTGACAGCATTGCGACGGTAGGCCGGCGCATTGCCGAGAACGTCGAGGAAGTGAAGGGCATCCTGCGACCCCGGCAGTAAGTACCAGGAGGCACGGCCGGCCCCCCGGCCGTGCTTTCGCGCCAACGCCTCCAGGACAACTTGATGACAACAAGCGATGCCGGCACCAAGGCCGGCCACATGCATGTCCAGACGGTAGATCTGGACGGGCAGCAAGTCAGGGTCGGCATCCGGCCCGGCAGCGACGCGGGTCCGCCGCTGCTCATCTTCAACGGTATCGGCGCCAACCTCGAACTGCTCGAGCCCTTCGTCGATGCGCTGGCGGGCGTGGAAGTGATCATCTTCGACGTCCCCGGTGCCGGCGGCTCCCCCGCGCCGATGCTGCCTTACCGCTTCTCCAACCTTTGCGTCCTTGCCGACAAGCTGCTGTCGCATCTTGGCTATTCGGGCCAGGTCGATACGCTCGGCGTGTCGTGGGGCGGCGCGCTTGCCCAGGAATTCGCGCGGCTCTATCCGCAGCGATGTCGCCGCCTGGTGCTGGCGGCGACGTCTCCCGGCGTGATCATGGTGCCGGGCAGGCTGTCGGTGCTGTCGAAGATGATCGGCGTGCGCCGCTATACCGATCCCGAGTACCTGCGACGCGTCGGCGCCGACCTCTACGGCGGCGCCTTCCGCGACGATCCTGCGCTGCTCGACGAACATGGCCGCCACATGCAACCGCCGCGCGGGCGCGGCTATCTCTACCAGCTGCTGGCGGCCTGGGGCTGGAGCAGCCTGCCGTGGCTGGGCGCGGTGAAACAGCCCACGCTGGTGATGCACGGCGCGGACGATCCCATCGTGCCGCTGGTCAATGCCAGGATCCTCGTGGCCCGGATTCCCAATGCGGAACTGCATGTGCTCGACGACGGGCATCTCTTCCTCGTGACCGGCGCGGAGAACGCCGCGCGCGTCATCGGCGCCTTCCTGCGCCGCTAGACCCTTCCTCAAGCCCCGGCGAGCCCGCGGCTTTTTCCCTTTATTCCTCGCAATAAAAAAACGGCCGCTCGGGAAAATCCCCGGGCGGCCGCTAACGAGCAAGGTGCTCGGTGTCGATCCGATGACTGGAGCGACCGGTCAGAACTTGTGGCGCAGACCCACGGCCACGCCAAACATGTTGCTCTGGCCGTTGGCCAGCGTGTAGCTGTTGCCCAGCGACAGGCTGTTGGCGAAGACCGTCGCCAACGACTCGAGCATCAGGCCGGCGTTCTTGGCATAGGCGGTGGTCAAGTAAACGTCGGTGCGCTTGGAGAACGCATAGTTCGCCACAAAGGCGATCTGCCAGGGATTGGCGACGTTGGTATTGCCGAACAGGCTCTTGACGTCGTCGTAGTTGTATTCCAGCGTCAGGCCGATGGCCGGCGTGACCTGGTAGTTGGCGCCGATCCAGTAGAAGTCATCGCGCTGGATCACGACATCCGCCGCGTTCTTGTTCTGGCCCCAACGGTAGCCGCCCATGATCTTGGCAGGCCCGAAGGTGTAGCTCGCGCCCACCACGGCCTTCTTGTTGGTGCCGTTGCTGGTACCGATGGTCGGATTCCACTGGTCGTAGCCAACGGTTACGCCGAACGGTCCGCCCTGGTACGCCACCGCGGCGCCATAGGCGGTATCGCGGCGGAACTGGCCGGGGACTTCACCGTTGCCACCGATCGGCGTGGCCACGCCCACGGTCGCGGGCAGGGCGAGACCGGTGCCGAACGACCAGTGCGCCAGCGCCGTGACCGGGCCAAACTTGCCGGTGTACTTGACCGTGTTGTCCTCACGGAAGTTCGGGCCGGACTGCAGCACCACCGGTTCGTATTGCGTGGCATAGGCGGTCGGCGAGAAATTGGCCAGCGCCTCGAACATCGACGTGTACTGGCGGCCGAGGCTGATCTGCCCGATGCCGGCCTTCTGCACGCCCACGAACGCCTGGCGTCCGAACAGGCGCCCGCTTTGCTGCGAGGTGCCGGTGTCAAGGTTGAAACCGCTTTCCAGTACGAACAGCGCCTGCAGTCCCCCGCCGAGATCCTCGCTGCCGCGCAGGCCCCAGCGCGAGCCGGAGACCCCGCCGGAGTTCATGCGGTAGACGTCGTTGGCCGGGCCGCGGTTGAACTGGTTGGCGGCGGTCGGTACCGCGCCGAGGTGGTTGACGTACTCCACGTTGATGTCCGCCACGCCGTAGAGCGTAACGTTCGTCTGCGCGAAGGCGCCTCCCGAACAGGCGAGCAGTGCGGCCGCGGCCATGCTCCTGAGCTTCATTGGTATTTCTCCTCTTTTTCCTTTGGTTTGCGTGCGGATGAATCCGTCTTGATGAGTACTTCGGGTACTGCAATGCCTCCTGCGGTGTTGCGCTGAGGCCCGTACCGGGCCTCAGTTGGCGCGCAACAGCTTTTCCAGCAACTCGATCGCGCGCGGCCACGGACCATATCCGGCCGCCGGGTTCAGGTGGCCGACTGCGCCAAGGTCGATCAGCCGGCTGCCCCAGTCGCTCGCCATCTGCGCAGCGCGCTCATAGCTGGCGAGCGGATCGTTGCGGCTGGCGGCGAGGATGCTGGGGAAGGGCAGTTGCGACCGGGGCACGGGCAGCCAGCCGTGCTCGGCCAGCGTGGCGATGTCGGGATAGCCGGCCGGCATCGGGGTTTCGAGATCGGCAGGCGTGGCCAGCAGCGCGCCACTAATCTTGCGGTGGTGCTGCGCGGCCCAGTGCGCGGTGATCATCACACCGGCGCTGTGCGCCACTAGCACCACCGGGCCGTCGATCTCGGCAAGGGCGGCGTCGAGCGCGGCCACGCGGGCGTCGCGGCTTAGCTTGTCGTGTTCCAGCGGCGCCACCGAGCGGGCGTTCGGCAACTCGGCCTGGAGCAGGGTCTGCCAGTGTTCCGCGACATGGTCGCGCAGGCCGGGAACGATCAGGAAAGTGGTATCAGCAGGGAGGTTCATCGGTAATACAGGTAGTCAGTCGAAAGATCAGGCGTTGTTTGCGTGCGCCTCACGCTGGCTTTCCATGCGCAGCAGGTCGGCCGTATAGGTGCGGCGCCCGGCCAGGAAGCACAGCGCGGCAAGCACGCCGGCCAGCGGGATCACCTGGAGCGCGCCCAGCAAGCCGATGCGGTCGGCGATCAGGCCGGTGACGAAGGGACCGGGCGCCAGGCCCAGCAGGTTGTTCGCCAGCGTGAGCGTGGCAAACGCGGTGGCATGGATGGCAGGGTGGGTCAGGTTCGCCACCGCGGCACTGGCCGGGCCGGCCGTGCCACCGACGAACAGCATGCCGGCACCGATCAGCACCAGTTGCGCAGTGCCTGCGGGCAGGCGGAACGCAGTGAGCAGCAGCGCGCAGCAGGTCACGCTGTAGGCCACGGCCATCAGCCACTTGCGCCTGGGCGCGTGGCGGGCCGCCCAGTCGGTCAGCGCGCCGCACAGGACCATCCCGGCGCCACCCGCCAGCACGAACGCCGCAGCGGTCACGCCCGCACGATCCGTCGCCATGCCGTAGTAGCGCGACAGGTAGCTCGGCATCCAGGTGAGCAGGGCGCCCATCACCAGCAACTGCAGCGCACTGCCCACATATGCACAGAGGATCGAACGCGCCGAGAAGAGGGCAGACAGCAGCGGGCGCAGCGACACGCTGTCGTGCCGGCTGACGCCCTGCGTTTCCTCGCCCAGCGCGCGGCGCTGCGCCTGCAGGCGTGGCTCGGTAATGAAGAGTCGATAGAACCCCACCAGCACCAGCCCGAAGATCGCCATGCCGGCAAAGGCCCAGCGCCAGCCAAACTGTGCCGACAGGGCACCGCCCAACGCCATGCCCAGCACGGAGCCGAACGCACCGCCGGCGATAAACGCCGAGCTCAGGCTGGCCCGCAGGTGGCGCGGAAACACCGACAGCACCACGGCAATGCCGACGCTGCCATAAGCCGCCTCACCAATCCCGACGCACAGCCGCGCCACGAACATCTGCCCGAAATTGTTGGCCAGCGCGCAGCCCAGCGTAGCCAGGCTCCACAGCGCCGCCATCAGGATCAGGCTCCTGACCCGGCCCCAGCGGTCGGCCAGGATCGACAGCGGAAACGTCAGCAAGCCGACCATCAGCGCCACGATCCCGCCCAGCGCACCCAGCTCGGTGTCGCTCAGCGACCATTCCACCTTCAGCAGCGGAAAGACGGCATTGAGCACCTGCCGGGACATGTAGTCCGACAGCAGCAAGCCAAAGCTCAGCGCAAAGACGAGCCAGGCGTAAGAACGTGACGAACTCGCACCGGCGGCGCCGGCTGCGATGGGGGAATGCGTGGAGGGTTGTCCGAGCATGAAAGCCTTTCCTGGATGCGCTTGACTGCGGCTATGGAGACGCTGGCCACAGTCCTGTCGCGACTGGCGAAGTATCTAGGAATGGCTGTCGATGGTTTGACTAACGGGGACAAGTTGTTTGCATTTTGGGACAGTCGGGGAAAACGAGAGGTGCGTGCGGCGGCGTGAAACAGCGCTGTAGCAAAGAAGCCGTCACCTGCCTATGATGGACGGAGCAAGGTCAGCGTGACATGACGCACTTGTTCGTGGCGGTATCAGGCTGTATCACAAGCAATGCAACCGGACTGACGCAAGGAGTTCAGCATGAATCCCAGCAAGCTAATCCTGGTCGCCGCGCTGGCCGCGGTGGCCCATCCGGTGATGGCGCAACCCGAGACCCGCGTGGACATGGCGTCGGGCGTGGGTGCTTCCATGGCAACCGGCACGGTCAAGGCCAGCGCCACGGTAGTGGCCATCGACGCCGCCACACGCACCATTTCGCTCAAGAACAAGCAGGGCAAGGTCACGGACGTCCAGGTCGGCGAGGAGGTGCGCAACTTCGAACAGCTCCGCGTGGGCGATACGGTCAACGTCGAATACAAGCAGGCCTTGTCGGTGAGCCTGAACAGGCAGAGCGGCATGCGCTCCAGCACGGAGCGCGAGATCGTGGACAGGGCTCCGCCCGGCGCCAAGCCCGGCGGCACGGTCGGGCGCGAAGTGATGGTCACCGCCGATGTGGTGGCTGTCAATGCCAAGACCGGCATGGTGACGCTCAAGGGGCCAAAGGGGAAGACGGTGGACGTGCATGTCGAGGATCCAAAGCAGCTGAAGGCCGTTCGCCGCGGCGATCAGGTGCAGGCCGTCTACACAGAAGCCCTTGCCATCTCTGTCACGCCCAGGAATGCCCGCTGAGTCGGGCGAGTGGCCACGAAGTCACCGCGCTGGTCATGCAGCAGCGCTATAGCTGAGCGGCGCGGGTCGTCCTGAAAGGGATTACGCAGGAGCATGTCGATGGGATTTCCAGGATGGCTGCGCCGGCGCGCTGCGCGAGTCCATGCACACGACAAGCAAGAGATTGCCGAACTGACGGAGCGCGTCACCCGGCTGAATCCGCGCTTGCGGCTGGTGTCGCGTTACCAGCAGCGGCTACGACCTGCGCTCGGGCAAGCGCTGGACTATGTGCGCGAACGCGTCCAGGAGCTTCCCGCCCCGCGCGAGGCCAGTCCGCAGGCATGGGGTACCGACCCGTGCATCCAGGCTTTTTTCGGCACGCCCCGTGACGTGCAGCTGGTCTTCAGCCGCTCTCCCGAGCTGCAAGAGTTCTTCCAGCAGTCGCCAGATACGCCGCAGGCCTACGCAGTGCTTGGGATGGCGATGACCGAGCGGCGCACGCTCGGCGTTGCGCTGGAAGGTGATGTCATGCGCACGGACGTGCCGCAAACCACCGTCAGTTTCGGCGATCACAAGGTGAGGATAATCGCTGGCACCGATGCCGCCCTGCGCGAGGAAATCGTGCGGCGCATGTTCGATCAGCTCGCCATGGAAGGGCTGGCCCGTTTCGCTGCCGGCAAGTCACGCCGCGACGTGCTCGAGCGCGAGCAGGCGCTGCTGGTGGCGCGCCTGCGCCTGCTCCAGCGGCAAGGCACTGGCATGCGTTCGGTGTTTGGTGGCGATGGAGATGCCACGCCCGGCGAGCAGGGCCGGCTGAGCGAGCAGGTCGCCGAGAACGAGCGGGAGCTTGCGCAGCTTGGACCCGAAACCGGGGCGCTTGACCGTCAACTGGAATGCCTGGCCGAGGTATTCGCGGACGCGCGCTCCTGCTTTTCCCTCGAGAAAAGACCGCTGCGGCTTAGTGCAATGAACGTGCTGCTCGCGCCGGACAGCGCGGCGCCGGCACACGAGATCGACCTGCTCACCGCCCACGTCCCGGGCGATCCGCCGCTGGTACGATCCTTCGCGCTGGTACACTTTGCGCGTGGCGACATGCTGGCGGCTACCGCCCTGATCGATGAGGCGGAGCGCCTGCTTGGGGGGCCTTAAATTTTCGGGGAATATTGCACGTTTGCGAACAATTCAAAGCTAGCCCTGTGTCGCAGGTCTGGCGTTTGCGCTTGAGGAGAAACGGGCATGAAGAAGAGCGGGTTGCAAGAAAGCGAGTCTCCTTCTCAGTTGATAGACGCGAAAATCAAGGCGCTGGACGACTGGCGGGGCAAGATGCTCAGCCGGCTCCGTACCTTGGTCATGGATGCCGATCCTGAAGTCGTCGAGGAGTGGAAGTGGAGAGGGGTTCCGGTGTGGTCGCACGACGGATTGATCTGCACAGGCGAGACTTACAAGAGCGTCGTGAAGATGACCTTCGCCAAAGGAGCGGCTCTTAAGGATCCTTCGGGCCTCTTCAACTCCAGTCTTGACGGGAACACAAGGCGTGCCATCGACTTCCACGAGGGCGAGGAGATAGACGAGGAGGCGTTGAAGACTCTCGTTCGCGCTGCCGTAACCCTGAACAAGTCGAAAGCCTAAAGCTGATTTACGGAGTCGACCTTCAGACCTCCTCTGCGACGGCCCGCCGACTAATAGCCGCTCCAGATCCGGCCGGTCAGTCAGCCGGGGCCGCTTGACGGCAGCGAGTGGCCCTCCACGGACGCCGGGCGGTCCGTTTGGAAACGTGGATTTGTGACAGACTTCAGGACACAATTCCGGAATGAGAGCATCCCTGCATCCAGCCCGGACCGTCGCCATGGGATTCCTGCTTGCCATCATGGCTGGCAGCGTGTTGCTGATGTTGCCCGGCGCCCGGGTCGATGGCGGGAGCGTGCCGTGGCTGACCGCATTCTTCACCGCAGTCTCGGCGGTCTGCGTGACCGGCCTGGTGATCGTGGATACCGGAACGTACTGGTCCGGCTTCGGACAGGCGGTCATCATGGGGCTGTTCCAGCTTGGCGGATTCGGCATGATGACCGCGTCCACGCTGCTCGGCCTGATGGTCAATCGCTCGCTGCGGCTGCGGACCAAGCTGCTCACCCAGGTCGAGACCCATGCGATCGGCCTGGGCGATGTCGTTGGTGTAGCCAAGCTGGTATTGGTAGTGACGATCGGTGTCGAACTGGCCCTCGCGGCATGGCTGGCGGCAAGGCTGCATCTCACCTATGGCCTGTCCTGGCGCGAGGCCGCGTGGGACGGCTTGTTTCATTCGATTTCCTCCTACAACAATGCCGGCTTCTCGACGCACGCGGACAGCCTCATGCGCTATGCGGCCGACCAGTGGGTACTGTGGCCGGTGATGGTGGCTGCCTTCGTCGGTGGCATCGGCTTTCCGGTGCTGCACGACTTGCGCAACAAGACCTTCAGCCCACGCCGCTGGTCCCTGCACAGCAAGCTCACCCTGGCAACCACGGCGGTGCTGTTCGTGGCGGGCTTTATCGGCCTGCTGCTGTTTGAATGGAACAACGCACGCACCATGGGCCCGATGCCGTCTGCCCAGAAGCTGTTGTCGGCGGCGTTCGCCTCGGTCTCGGCCCGTACCGTCGGATTCAACTCGATCGACATCGGCGCGCTGACCCATGAAAGCATGGCGCTGCATTACTTCCTGATGTTCGTCGGCGGCGGCAGTGCCAGTACCGCCGGCGGTGTCAAGGTCGGCACCATCGCCATCCTGGCATTGCTGGTGATTGCCGAGATCCGCGGGCGCGGCGACAGCGAGGCGTTCGGGCGGCGGGTCAGCAGGTCGGCGCAGCGGCAGGCGATCACGGTGCTGGTGCTGGGAAGCGCCTTGACTACGATAGGGACGCTGGCCATCCTGTTCGTCACCGAGTTTCCGACCGATCAAGTTATCTTCGAGGTCATCGCAGCCTTCGGCTCGGCAGGCTTGTCGACCGGCATCACCGCAGACCTCCCGGCTTCCGGCCAGCTTATTCTGGCCGCGCTCATGTATGCCGGCCGGGTCGGCACCATCACGCTCGCAGTTTCGCTGGCGATGGGCGAACATCGCACGCCATACCGTTACCCGGAGGAGCACCCAATTGTTGGCTAGATTATTTTCCGAACAGTTCGCCTTCTCGGCAGGCGACAGTATCGTCGTGATCGGGCTTGGGCGTTTTGGCAGCTCCGTGGCGCAATCGCTCATGCGCCTGGGACACGATGTCATGGGCATCGACAAGGATGCCGATCTTGTGCAGCGCTGGTCGAATGTATTGACCTGCGCGGTCCAGGCCGACTCGACCGACGTGAACGTGTTGCGCCAGCTCGGCGTGGCCGATTTCTCTCACGCCATTGTCGGGATTGGCACGGACATGTCGTCCAGCCTGATGACCTTGATGGCGCTGACCGAGCTCGAGATCAAGGACATCTGGGTCAAGGCCTTTACCGCCGAGCATGGGCAGATCGCGCAACGCATCGGTGCGCACCACGTCGTCTATCCGGAAGCAGATATGGGGGCGCGCGTCGCACACCTGATCACAGGCCGGATGATCGATTTCATCGAGTTCGACGATGGCTTTGCCATCGCCAGAATCCATGCGCCGCCGTCAACCCACAACAAGACGCTGTTGATGTCCAGGGTACGCGAGCATTTCGGCGTCACGGTGGTTGGCATCAAGCGCGCCAATGAAGAATTTGAGCACGCGACAGCCACTACCATGATCCAGCCGGGAGACCTGCTGGTGGTCTCCGGCCTGACCCGCAAGATCGAGCGCTTCGCGGGTAGTACGGATAAGGGGTAGCTGGGCAAGGGGGGGCACGGTCCAGCAGGTCCATCACCCTGTCGCATTGCAGGGTCAGGCTCTGCGACACCTTGCGCCACTTGCACCAGCTGAAGATGCGCGCCAGATCGTCGTCGCCGCGCAGCGGCCGGTGCGCATCGAAGTCGTGCTTCGGCACTCCTCATTTCTTCAACCGATACGCCAACTGAGGCCGCGTGATCCCCAGCATGCGTGCCGCGGACGAAAGATTGCCGCGTGTCGTGTCGATGGCCAGCTTCATCAACGTTGCCTCGATCTGCGGTAGCGACACCTGCTGGTCCAGCAGCTTCTGCAGCAGGGCATCGGCATCCTCCGGCGGCTCGGCCGTGCCTGCCTGCTGGCTGGCGAACAGGTGGGAAATGTCGATCAGCCCCGCCGCAGGGGCGAGCAGTACCCCACGTTCGATCATGTTCTCCAGTTCGCGGATATTGCCCGGCCACTGGTACTGCAGCAGCGCATCGCGCGCCCGCTGGCTCAGGCCGCGCACCTGCTTCTGGTAGCGTGCGTTGAAGCGCTGGATGAACGCCTGCGCCAGTTCGGGAATGTCCTCGCGGCGCTCGCGCAAGGCCGGGATGGCGACGGGGTAGGTGCTGATGCGGTAGAACAGGTCGGCGCGGAACTGACCCTGCCGGATCGCCTGGGCCAGGTTGACGTTGGTGGCCGCGATCAGGCGCACATCGACCTTGCGCGACTCGACGCCGCCCAGCCGCTCGACTTCGGCGTTCTGCAGCACGCGCAGCAGCTTGACCTGTGCCGACAGCGGCAGGTCGCCGATCTCGTCGAGGAACAGCGTGCCGCCGTGTGCCCGTTCGAAGCGCCCGGGGCGCGACTGCTGGGCGCCGGTGTAGGCGCCTTTCTCCACACCGAACAGCTCCGATTCGATCAACTCGTGCGGGATCGCGGCGCAGTTCACGGCAATGAAGGGCCGCTCGCTGCGTGGGCCGTGATCATGCAGCCAGCGGGCGAACATCTCCTTGCCCGCGCCGGTCTCGCCGGTCAGCAGCACGGTGATGTGGCTGTCAGCTGCGGCGGAAAGCAGGCTGAAGGCCTCGCGGAAGGCGGGAGACTGTCCGATCAGGTTGCCCTGGTTGGCGCCGCACAGCGTCTCGCGCAGCGTGCTGACTTCCTGCTGCAGGGTCAGCAGGTCGGTGATGACCGAATCGGGTTCGAAGTACTTCAGGTAGTCCGGATCGTCCCATGCTTCGGCCGGCTTGCCGACGATGCGGCACAGCGCGTCCAGCCGCCGCTGGCATTCGGTCTCCTTGTAGATGACGAGGCGGTCCATGAAGGTGCTGGTGTAGCCCGAGGCATAGCCCAGCTGCACCCAGCAGCCGCCTTCCTCGCGGCTGAGCGCCTCGTTGTAGGGCGCTTCGCCTTCCCACGAATCCTGCCAGAGAAACTCGCCGTAGAAGTGGCCGGTGTCGCGGTTGATCTCCAGGCGCACCGGGTCGACCCGTGTCACGCCTTCCAGCATGTGCAGCTGTGGGCCCAGCAGGAAGGCATCGTTGGGCGAGTTCGCCAGTTCTTCCTTGCGCTCTCGCTTCACCATCTCGGCATCGCGCATGCCCTGCGCGTAGCCCATCCGGATCAGCAGGCCCTTGCCGCGTTCCAGCCCCAGCGTGTCCAGGATCTCCTTGCGCAGGTAGCTCAGTGCCTCGGTATGCATCAGCACCATGCGGGATTCCCCGAGCCGGATCCGTGCGGCCTTGGGGTCGATCGTCAGCAGCGAAGCCAGGTCGAACGGCTGCTGCTTGGGGGGCGCGGTCATCTCCATCCTCCAGATTGCCTGCGGGCGTGAATCGATCCAGAGCGGAACGTCCTGCCTCGTTTTTTCCGTAGCCTACACGCCGGTTCGTGGGCCACGCAAGCGCCGGACCAGTGCCGCGAAAGGCATGGTGCGCTGCAATAGCGACGGATTCGATCATTTGGTGAAAACCGGGTTCTTCACCTCATCAAATCGTCAAGCGACCACGCCCCGGAAACGCGTGCCGATTTCCCTCCGGCCCTTGTGGTGCATGGCTTTGCAGCCGGTGGCACGCTCTTCGCTATATGTCTTCTCACCAAAAACAGCGCACACCAGGCGGTGTGCAACGCAACAGGGGCGAGACATGACCACTTCGATCATCCCTTCCACCACGCCGGGTCGCCGCTATGTGCGGGTGACCGCGCGCGACCAGCACTGGGTCGAGTTCGAGTTCTCGCTCGGCGACCCGGCGCTTTACGTGGAGCTGGTCATGCGCCCCGATCAGTTCGCCGCGTTCTGCTCGGCGCAGGGCGCCACCGCCGTGCCGCACCAGTTCGGCCAGGCGCTCGAGCAGGAACGCGGCAAATGGAGCGAGACCGTGGCCTGAGGCCAGTGCGATTCGAACAGACACCAGGGAGACAGGAGCAACCCACCATGCAAATTGATATCCGTACCGACAGCGTCAGCCCGATCAGGCAGACCTTCGCCAACCTCGCACGGCGCCTCGGCGCCGACAAGCCGGCCACGCGCTACCAGGAGGCGATGTACGACCTGCAGCCGGAAACCAGCTTCCACTACCGCCCGCTGTGGCAGCCGCAATACGAGCTCTACGATGCGCGCCGCACCCAGGTTGTCATGCAGGACTGGTACGCCCTGAAGGATCCGCGCCAGTTCTACTACGGCAGCTACGTCAACGCCCGCGCCCGCCAGCAGGAGACGATGGATAAGAACCTCGAATTCGTGGAGAAACGCGGCCTGCTGGCGTCGCTGCCCGCGCACTTGCGTGAGCTGCTGACGCTTGGCGTGGTGCCGCTGCGCCATGTCGAGTGGGCGGCCAACATGAACAATGCCGCCATCACAGCCTATGGCTTCGGCTCCGCCATCACCGAGGCGGCCATGTTCCAGACCATGGACCGGCTCGGCATTGCGCAGTACCTGACCCGCATCGGCCTGCTGGCCGGCGACAAGGCGGCCGTTGACGCGGCCAAGGCGGCATGGACGGAAGACCTCGCCTGGCAGCCGCTGCGCCATGCGGTCGAGGACCTGCTGGTGCGCGACGACTGGTTTGAGCTGCACGTGGCGCAGAACCTCGTACTGGACGGGCTGCTGTACCCGCTGGTCTACCAGCGCCTCGATGCGCGCCTGTCCGCCGAAAGCCCGGCGCTTTCGCTGGTCACCGATTTCATGAACGCCTGGTACGCCGAGACCGCGCGCTGGGTCGACGCCACGGTCAAGACCGCGGCGCAGGAGCAGCCCGCCAACGCCGTTGTGATTGCTGGTTTCGCCTTTGCCTGGCTCGACCGCTTCCAGCACGCGCTGGCGCCACTGGCGCGCCGCCTGTTCGCCGAGGAGGCAGAGACCGCGCTGGGCGAGGCGGTGGCCGCGTTGACCAAGCGGCTGGCCGGGCTGGGCCTTGTCCGTGCCGCTGACGCGGCATCGGTACCGTCGGCTCCGGCCGAAGCCGCTGCATGACACCGAGGGAGCCCGCCATGACCGCACAGATCGTATTTATCGCCTTGCAGGCCAACGAAGAGATGCGTCCCGTCATTGACGCCATCGAGGCCGACAACCCGCATGCCACCGTCAACCGCTACCCGGCCATGGTCAAGATCGACGCGCCCGGCCACCTGGAGATCAACCGCGCCAGCGTGGAAGAGCGCATCGGCCGCGCATGGGACGTGCAGGAACTGCAGCTCGGCCTGATCTCGCTGGCCGGCAACATCGACGAAACCGAAGACCAGTTCGTGCTGGCCTGGCGCTGAGCCGGACACATCAGGAGACAAGGACATGACCACCGCAACCCCCGCAGCCAATACACGGCAGGCCGCCAGGCCCAAGCTGTCGCTCAAGGACAAGTACGCCGTGCTGACGCGCGACCTGGGCTGGGAGACCACCTACCAGCCAATGGATGCCGTCTTCCCGCACGACAAGTTCGAAGGCATCGTGATCCACGACTGGAACGGCTGGGAGGATCCGTTCCGCCTGACCATGGATGCGTACTGGAAATTCCAGTCCGAGAAGGAACGCAAGCTGTACGCGATCATCGACGCCTTCCAGCAGAACAACGGCCAGCTGAACGTCACCGACGCGCGCTACGTCAACGCGCTCAAGCTGTTCCTGACCGGCGTGTCGCCGCTGGAATATGCCGCGCACCGCGGCTTTGCGATGGCCGGGCGCAACCTGCGCGGCGTGGGCGCACGCGTGGCCTGCCAGATGCAGTCGATCGACGAGCTGCGCCACTGCCAGACCCAGATCCACACCATCAGCCATTACAACAAGTACTTCAACGGCTTTGCCGACTGGCGCCACCTGCATGACCGGCTGTGGTACCTGTCGGTGCCCAAGTCCTACTTTGAGGACGCCATGACGGCGGGGCCGTTCGAGTTCATCACGGCCATCTCGTTCTCGTTCGAGTACGTGCTGACCAACCTGCTGTTCATGCCGTTCATGTCCGGCGCAGCCTACAACGGCGACATGGCTACCGTGACCTTCGGCTTCTCGGCGCAGTCCGACGAATCGCGCCACATGACGCTGGGGCTGGAGGTGGTGAAGTTCATGCTGGAGCAGGATCCCGCCAACCGCCCCATCATCCAGAAGTGGATCGACAAGTGGTTCTGGCGTGGCTACCGGCTGCTGACGCTGGTGGCGATGATGATGGACTACATGCTGCCAAAGCGCGTGATGAGCTGGAAGGAGGCCTGGGAGATCTACTTCGAGCAGAACGGCGGCGCGCTGTTCGCCGACCTGGCGCGCTACGGTATCCGCATGCCCAAGTACCACGAGCAGGCGATGAAGGAGAAGGACCACCTGTCGCACATCGCCTGGTCGATCTTCTACAACTTCAACCACGCGGCCGCCATTCACACCTGGGTGCCGGAGCCGTCGGAAATGGCCTGGCTGGCCGAGAAGTATCCCGACAGCTTCGACCGGCACTATCGGCCGCGCTTCGACTACTGGCAGCAGCAACAGGAGGCGGGGCAGCGCTGGTTCAACCCGGGCCTGCCGATGCTGTGCCAGGTCTGCCAGATCCCGATGGCCTTCACCGAGCCGGACGACCCCACGCAGATCTGCTACCGCGAGGCCGAGCACGCCGGCGACCACTACCACTTCTGTTCCGACGGCTGCCGCGACATCTTCCTCGGTGAGCCCGAGAAGTATGTGCAGGCCTGGCTGCCCGTGCACCAGATCTTCCAGGGCAACTGCGGCGGCGCGACCCTGCCGGAGGTGCTCGACTGGTACCACCTGAGCCCGGAGGACCGCGGCGACTACGCCGATTCACAGGACCGCGCCAACTGGCAGCGCTGGACCGGCACGGCGGCAGCGCCGGCAACGGAGCAGGGCACCAGCGCGCCGTGCTGCGACCACGGACACGATTGAACCGACCACGGGAGACCACCATGCCAGTCATCGCACTGAAGCCGGGCTACGCGGGCGAAACCCGCGACCAGATCGAGAACTTCCACGGCAACCAGCTGGTGTACTTCGGCTGGGATCAGCACCTGCTGTTCTGCAGCCCGTTCACGCTGCCGCTGCCGCCCGACATGCCGTTCGGCGCCATGGTCAGCGACGTCATCGCGCCGCTGCTGGCCGCGCACCCCGAAGGCGCGGCCATCGACTGGACGCAAGCGCAGTGGCTGCGCGGCGGCGAGCAATTCGCGCCGGACGCGGACGCCACCCTCGCCGCCAACGGGCTCGGGCACAAGTCGCTGCTGCGCCTGCGCACGCCTGGCCTTACCGGCATCGCCGGTTCCTGCAACTGACCCTGTCGCCCCAACGGCATTACGGAGGCTGCCATGACCTATCAACTCACCATCGAGCCCATCGGCCAGACCATCGACATCGAGGAGGGTCAGACCGTGCTCGACGCATGCCTGCGCGCCGGCGTGTGGCTGCCGCATGCTTGCGGCCACGGGCTGTGCGGGACCTGCAAGGTGCAGACGCTGGAAGGCGAACTGGATCACGGCGAAGCGTCGCCGTTCGCCCTGATGGACTTCGAGCGCGAAGAGGCCAAGTGCCTGGCCTGTTGCGCCAGGCCGATGTCCGACATGGTGATCGAGGCAGACATCGAGCCCGATCCCGACGCACAGTGCCTGCCGCTGATGGATTTCACCGCGGAGGTCGTGCGCATCGAAGCGATGACGCCGACCATCAAGGGCGTGTTCCTGCGCATTGAGGGCGAGCCCCTGCAGTTCCAGCCAGGCCAGTACGTCAATGTCTGGCTGGGTCAGGAGGCCTCACCGCGTGCGTTCTCCATCGCCAGCGCGCCTTGCGCGGACGAGATCGAACTGAACATCCGCCTGGTGCCCGGCGGCAGCGCCACCACCTATGTGCACGAGCAGCTGCAAGCAGGCGAGCGCCTGCAGCTGTCGGGCCCGCTGGGCCGCTTTTTCGTGCGCAAGAGCGACCCGCGGCCGCTGGTGTTCATGGCGGGCGGATCGGGGCTGTCGAGCCCGCGCTCGATGATCCTCGACCTGCTTGCGTGCGGCGACCCGCGCGAGATCGTGCTGGTGCAGGGCGCGCGCAATGCCGCCGAGCTCTACTATCGCGACGCCTTCGAGGCACTGGCGCTGCAGCATGACAACTTCACCTACCTGCCGGTGCTGTCCGGCGAGCCGGAACCAAGCGACTGGGCTGGCGAGCGCGGCTATGTCCACGATCTGGCAGGGCGCCACTTCGGCCACGACTTCCGTGGCTGGCGCGCCTACCTGTGCGGGCCGCCGCCGATGATCGAGGCCTGCATCGCCACGCTGATGCAAGGCCGGCTGTTCGAGAAAGACATATTCACCGAGAAGTTCCTGTCGGCGGCCGACGCGAGCCAGGCCACCCGCAGCCCGCTGTTCCGCTCGCTTTGACGCAGACTCTGCCGTTCGCCACTTCACCCACAAGGCCCAAGGAGACAACCATGGACAAAATCGCAATCGACGCCGTGCTCAACCGCATCGAGGAGAGCACCGGCCAGGACGCCAACCCGCGCATCGCCGCCATCGTGCACCGGATGGTGCGCGACCTGTTCTACATGATCGACGACCTCGACATCCAGCCCGAGGAGTTCTGGACCGGGCTCAACTACCTGGCCGAGGCAGGCCGCGCCGGCGAACTCGGCCTGATCGCGCCCGGGCTTGGCTTTGATCACTTCCTCGACCTGCGCATGGACGAGGCCGAAGCGCGCGCCGGCATCGCAGGCGGCACGCCGCGCACCATCGAAGGACCGCTTTACGTGGCCGGGGCCCCGGTCGCCCAGGGCGAGGCCCGCCTGGACGATGGCACCGATGACGGCGAGATACTGGTGATGGAAGGGCAGGTGTTCGACAGCGACGGCAAGCCACTGCCCGATGCCCGGGTGGAAGTCTGGCACGCGAACTCGATGGGCAACTACTCCTACTTCGATCCGACCCAGAGCGCATTCAACCTGCGGCGCACCATCGTCACCGACAGTGAAGGGCGGTATCGCCTGCGCAGCATCGTGCCGGTCGGCTACAGCGTGCCGCCGGATGGCGCCACCGACCGGCTACTGAAGCAGCTGGACCGTCACGGCACGCGTCCGGCCCACATCCATTTCTTCATATCCGCGCCGGGCCATCGCAAGCTGACCACGCAGATCAATATCGACGGCGATCCCTATCTGTGGGATGACTTCGCCTTCGCCACGCGCGAGGGGCTGGTGCCGCCGGTCACGCGCGTCGACGACGCGGCCTCCATGCAGGCGCTGGGCGTGGACAGGCCGTTCTCGCTGATCCGCTTCAACTTCACGCTGCATGCCGAAAATGCGAACGCCCCGCGGGCAGAGGTGGCGCGCCAGCGCGCGGCCGTGACGGCGTAAGGCGTTCGCATCGTCTCGCGCTCGCCGGCGGCACCGAAGGGCAGGCCGGCGAGCGTGCCGATCCATGCAGCAAGGAGGAGAGGTCGCTCGGCGCCCGCGTAGTCCCCGGCGCTCATGCGCTCGCGGATCCGTCCCGGCAGATCGGCCTGATGCGCTCCCGATCACTGCCCGACCACGGCCCGGATTTCACAAAGCGCCCGCTGCAGCGTTCCCAGCCCAATGGAGCCCAGTGCCACCCGCAATGCGTGAGGCACGCGAGGCGTTGCGGCAAATGGCTCGGCGGTCGTCACCAATACCCCCTTGCGCTCAAGTTCGGCTACGACACGGTCGGCACGCAAACCTTCGCCGAGTTCCAGCCAAAGGTAATAGGAACAAGGGTGGGCAATGACCGTGCAGCCTTGCAAGACCTGGCGGGCAAGGTCCTGGCGCTCCCTGGCGTCTTTGCGCTTGCGGTCTTCCAGGGCATCGACCGTACCCGCTTCGATCCAGCGGCAGGCCAGGGCGACGGTCAGCGAAGGGGTATTCCAGGTGGATACGCGAATGGCTTGTTCGAGGGCGGGAATGTGGGCGTGGGGCGCCGCGACGAATCCAAACCGCAATCCGGACGCCACGCTTTTTGAAAGGCCCGACACATAGATGGTCCGATGCGGGGCATGGGTAAACACGGGTTTCGGCGACGGCTCGGCCAGGAAGGCATAGGCGCCATCCTCGACGATCAGAAAATCGTGCGCGTCGGCAAGCGACGCCAGGCGGGCGCGATCCTGCTCAGGCATGACCGTTCCCAGCGGATTGTGCAGCGTGGGCATCGTATAGATGGCCCGCACGGGCCGCCGCTTGCAGAGCGCGGCCAGGGCATCGAGGTCAGTGCGGCAGGCGGACTGGGGTAGCGGTTCGAGATCCAGCCGGTACGCGTGCGCCAGCGCCTTCATGCCGGGATAGGTGAGGGCATCGACGGCCAGTACGTCGCCAGGCTTGAACAGGGCCATGACGGTCACGGCCAACCCTTGCTGGGCGCCGTTGACGATCAGTACCTGGTCGCCGCCGACGCGGATATCCCGGTTCCGCAAATGCCTGGCCACGGTCTGCCGCTCGTGCAGCCGGCCGCCGTGGGGCGCCGAATGCAGCAGGGCATCGAGATCGCCCGACACGGCCAGGCTGCGCAGGCCCTCGCGCAATATTTCCACCTGGTCCGGCAGCGAGGGGTAATTGAAGGTCAGGTCCACCGCACCGGCCTTGAGCGGATGCTGCTCCAGCCCCAGCCCGCGCGGCAGCGAGGTATCGCGTACGAAGGTGCCACGGCCGGGTTCGCAGGCCACCAGCCCGACCGCCTCGAGTTCGCCGTATACCCGCAAGGCCGTGGCCAGCGCGACGCGATGCTCCCGCATCAGCGCGCGAACGGTGGGCAACTGCGTGCCCGGTAATAGTTCGCCCACGCGGATGCGCGCCGCTATCCGATCCATGATCGACTTGTATCGCGCCCTGGTCATGGTTGTATCTAGAACAATTTTTTGGTTGTATCAGGTGATGGTCTTACTCTACCAGCATTCAACCAACAGGCAGCAGGCATGACGGATCTGACAACCCTTTCTGTATTCGCCGTGGCAGTGATGTTCCTGCTGATGTCGCCGGGGCCCAATATGATGTTCGTGGTCACGCATGGCGTGACCTACGGCTGGAGCGGCGGCGTGGCTTCGGCGCTGGGCATTGGCGCGGCGGACCTGGTACTGACGATGCTGACCGCGACCGGCATCGCAGCCGTGATCGGCAACATGCCGGCGGCCTTCGACGTCATTCGCTATTGCGGGGCCGCGTACCTTTTGTGGATGGCCTACAAGTGCCTGCAAGCACCGGCGGCAGCAGGCGGGGCCATCGCGTCGCAGGCGACGCTGAAAACCGTGTTCGCGCGTGCCATGCTGAACAGCCTGCTCAACCCCAAGGCCTTGCTGTTCTTCGTGGTGTTCCTCCCGCAATTCGTCGTGCCGGGCCATGGGCCGGTCGCCCGTCAATTGCTGATCCTCGGGAGCGTGCTGACCGCGATCGCCATCGTGTTCCACGCCGCCCTCGGCGTGGGCAGCGGCGCCGTCCGCCGCTTCCTGGATGGCAATCCGAAGTTCGCTCGCCTGCAATCGTTGGGGCTCGCCACCGTACTGGTGCTGCTGGCCCTCAGGCTGATCGTGATGGCGCGTCCGGCCTGAGTGGCAGGGCGTGGCAACAAGCAAGGATGACCCCAATGTTCAGCCACATCACGGTCGGATGCGCCGATCTGGAGCGTGCCGCCGCGTTCTATGACGCGGTGCTTGTCCCCCTCGGCCTGGCACGGCGGGTGGTAGCAGCGGACGGCGGGCCTGCCGCGGCATGCTGGGTGCGCCCAGGACACGCGCTGCCAAGGTTCCACGTCTACCTCCCCTTCGACGGCAATACCGCCACTGTCGGGAACGGCAGCATGGTCGCCTTCGCCGCGCCGACGCACGCGGCCGTCGACACCGCCTACATGGCAGGGCTGGCCATGCACGGAAGCAGCGAGGGGGAACCCGGACCGCGTCCGCACTACGGCCATGGGTACTACGGCGCCTACCTGCGCGACCCGGATGGCAACAAGGTGCACATCGCCTACCGTGGCGATATCGCCGATGCCTGAGGGCTGCTCTGTTATCGGAACCGACCGGCATCGACGGCCGCCGCAGTCCGTGGCTCGACGGCGGGCCGGGAGCGGCATCGCTTCGCGCACGGTCCATCCGATGAACGACTAGTGCGGATGGCCGGTCTTTTGCTCTGCGTCCGCGTACCCTTATGGCGCATGTTGTGGTGTTGTGCCCTTTGCGCGACATTCGGCCTTTGTGCGTAGTAACCAGCACGCCGAGCCGGCCAGGAAATTTAGAAATTATTTGTGGCCAAGCCCTGGATACGCTGGATGCGATCAGCGCCGCAACCTATCAGCGACCTGCGCAGGCTGTACACCGGCGCCGTCGCAATTCCCGCGTGACGTCTGCTATCGCAACGGCGAACGGCGGAGCTGGGACGGGCAGGGAATGTTGCCCGCCTGGCTGCGGCGGGTGATCAATGCGGGGCCGCCTGTGGTGTATTTCGGGGTTGAAAGCTGTTCCCCTTGGGAAAACCTGCGACCTGCAGTACCGTTTTTCAAGGGCAACATCGACAGATCGTTGCCCCTGGTGGCCACCCGTGCATGCGGATCGCGACATAAGCCGGGCCGTTCGTGCAAGGCAGCCGCTTATCAAACTGGATCAGAGACCTGCTGACTTCGAGCGCAGCACTTTGATCCGCACTCAAGGCTACTTGGTGGTTTCCAACGGAAAATCAAAATGGCAAAACTTGTGGCACTGTACAAAAAGCCCGCAGACAAGGCGGCGTTTGATTCGCACTACTTCTCCAAGCACATTCCGATCGCCAGGAAGATTCCCGGCTTGCGAGGCTACGAGGTTAGCAGCGGCCCAGTGGGGACACCGGCCGGGGAATCATCTTTCCATCTGGTGGCGTTGCTGAGCTTCGATTCCCTGGAGGCAATCCAGCAGGGGATGGCTTCGCCGGAAGGCGCCGCCACAGCGGCCGATCTGGCAAACTTTGCCCAAGCAGGAGTGGACCTGCTGATCTTCGACACCAAAGAGGTTTAGAGCGCACGGGGCAGCTATCCGTTCTGACGCGCTTCGCCAGTCAACCTTTTGGTTGATAACCGGTTGGGCCGGCAATACCTATTCTTTTCCAACTGCACCAGGCCGCTGCAAGGGGCGCTTGACGAAGGGAGCGAGAGCTGACGGGCTCCGGCAGGGAGCGCCCGGCTAGGGGGAATCATGCCGACTGTCCGCATCGCACCAGCGTCGCACCTTCGGACCGATGCGGCGCCCGACTTCAACCTCTTTGCCCTGAAGCTGCTGGCGCAGGGCGATTCCTGGTTCTCCATCAACGGCCTGAGCCTGTTTGCCGCGTCATCGCTGCTCATGAGGCTGAAGTTCAATGTGGACACGGCCATCGTGAACTGTGCCGACTCCGCGGATACGCTCAAACATATGGTGGAATGGCGTCGAGATCCCTTCTTCTTCAGGCACTTCGCCGCAGGCGCAGGGTTCGAGGAAAAGTGGGACGGGCTGCCCTTGCCTGGCGGGGGCAACGATCTTATTGACGCGCTGGCGGTGTTGCCGCATGACACAAATGGGCTACCACGTATGACCAGTGAGCGCCTCCTGCTCACCAAATCCGAGCGGGCGGCAACGGGGTCGGTTGGTCGGTATGTGTCTCGGGACGGGTGGACGGCCTTTCGTGAGCACATGCTCTCACAGTACCGCGCCCTGGATACGCTGCGCGCCAGCAGTGCAAAGAACCGGAACGTTCCGATTTTCACGCATTGTTACGCCTATGCGCAGCCTCGCAATGTTGGGGCAGGGCCATTGGGACCCTGGCTCTTCCCGTCGTTGCTAGCCTATGAAGTGCCGCCCACCGACTGGCTGGAACTCACCAGGCATTTTATCGATCTTCTGCACGATGAGATCATCGCGGAGGCAGAGCTGGAGAACTTCCACGTCCTCGATTCCCGTGCGATGGCCCCCCCGGCCCCTGCCGATCCGATGGCGGCGGATCCGAACTGGCTGAACGAGATTCATCTGACCGCGAAGGGTTACGACCTTATCGCCCCAGCCTTCGTCAACATGGTTGAAGCTGTCTTGCGCCAGTAAGAGGTTTAGGGGCGGCCTTCGCGCAGCATTGTCACGCAGCGAGTGCTACGGGCTGGCGGCCGCCGCTGCGACGTACAGGAAGAGGGGGTTCTTGCGCACACTGTCGGCGGCGTGCGAGAGGTGAATGCACCTCACAGATCCTTTCGATGTTGGCTGTGGACGCGGCTTATTTCGTCGGTTCTCGGCGCTGGACGTTCTGTAGTCGTGGTGTCGTCCCGGTCCTCAACCATTGCAATATCCCAGCAGGATATGAAGAGGGCAGCGATGAGTGGGCCAATCACAAAGCCATTGATGCCAAAGACGGACATTCCGCCCAACGTCGAAATCAGCACGACCCAGTCTGGTAGCTTCGTGTCTTTGCCAACGAGGATCGGGCGCACTACGTTATCCACGACGCCGATTACCAAGGTGCCGAAGATAAGCAGCACAATCCCTTTCCAGAAGGGACCTGCCAGCAGAAAATAGACGGCGACTGGCCCCCATACGAGCGCAGCACCAATGGCAGGGAGGAGCGAGAGGAACGCCATCAGCGTGCCCCATAGCAGAACCCCTTTGATCCCTAACCCCATGAAGGCCAGGCCACCTAAGAACCCCTGAATGGCCGCTACCGCAACGTTGCCCTTCACCGTGGCCCGGACCACGGTGGCGAAGCGCCCGAGAAGCCTGCGGGTGTGCGCATCTTCAAGTGGCACCGCCTCACGGATGCGATGCGAAATTGTAGTGCCATCGCGTAGCAGGAAAAATACCAGGTACAGCATGATGCCGAGGCCGATGGCGAACTGAAGCGTGTTCTGACCGATGGTGACCGCTTGCGTCGCCATAAACTGGCTGATTCGGGCCGCGCCTTCGGTCAGTTTTGCTTGCAATCCCGCCACGTCGGCTAGCCCGACCTGGTCCAGCCAGTTCTGTACAGAATTTGGAAGGGCCTGCACAGCCGTCCGGAAATATAGACCGAAATCCCATTGACCGGTCTTGATCTGGTTGTAGGCGAACGCAACTTCCTGTGCGAGCGTGCCGACCATCAGGCCGACCGGCAGAATGACCATCAGCACGCAGAGTGCAAGGGTCGTCAGCGCTGCAAGATTCGGCCGATTGCCGAACCTGACCGTCAACTTGCGCTGCAGCGGCTGAAAGATGACAGCAAGAATCGTACCCCAAAAAATCGCACTGAAGAAGGGAAGCAGGATCCATACGAACGCAACCGAGACCGTGAATAGCAGAATGTAGAAGCCTTTCAAATTGCGCATATTGTTGTCCATTGTGTCAGGGCAAGACGGCGTTTGCTCTGTCAAGGGTACGATGTGCGGGCAGCGCCGAGGCTCGGGATGCTCACCCCTAGCGGTTGTGTAAATGGACCCAGCGGCACGGCGTTGGCCGGGGCAAAATGCAACGCAGAAGGGGCCGCCAGGAACCTTTACCGGATCAATCTGCTACTTTATATGTTGAAACCGCCGAACTAGTTCTTCGTCGATTTGCATGAACGTTATTTCCCTCGAGATTTGCAGCCAGTCTAGCGTTTGCGCCGCGCACCGCGTCTAGGCGACTGCCTTGAACATCTCCTCGACCACCTTCTTGGCGTCGCCGAACACCAACATGGTCTTGTCCATGTAGAACAGCTCGTTGTCCAGCCCGGCGTAGCCGGCCGCCATCGAGCGCTTGTTGACGATGATGGTCTTGGCCTTGTACGCCTCCAGGATCGGCATGCCGGCGATGGGCGACTTGGGGTCGTTCTTGGCCGCCGGGTTGACCACGTCGTTGGCGCCCAGCACCAGCACCACGTCGGCCTGGCCGAACTCGCTGTTGATGTCTTCCATCTCGAAGACCTGGTCGTACGGCACCTCGGCCTCGGCCAGCAGCACGTTCATATGGCCGGGCATGCGGCCCGCCACCGGGTGGATCGCGTACTTCACGGTCACGCCCTTTTCCGCCAGCTTCTCGGTCAGTTCCTTGAGCGCGTGTTGGGCGCGCGCAACGGCCAGGCCGTAGCCCGGCACGATGATGACCGTTTCGGCGTTGCCCATCAGGAAGGCGGCGTCGTCGGCCGAACCGGACTTCACGTTGCGCTGCGCCTGCGCGCCGGCCGCACCGGCAGCCGCCGCTTCGCCGCCGAAGCCGCCCAGCAGCACGTTGAAGAACGAGCGGTTCATCGCCCGGCACATGATGTACGACAGGATCGCACCGGAGGAGCCCACCAGCGAGCCCGCGATGATCAGCATCGGGTTGTTCAGCGAGAAGCCGATGCCTGCCGCCGCCCAGCCCGAGTACGAGTTCAGCATCGACACCACCACCGGCATGTCGGCGCCGCCGATCGGGATGATGATGGTCACGCCGAGCACGAAGGCGATCGCCAGCATGATCAGGAACGGCAGCCACGCCTGCGACATGAAGAAGATGATGCCGAAGCCGACCATCGCCACCGCCAGCAGCAGGTTCAGCCAGTGCTGGCCGGCAAACACCACCGGCGCGCCCTGGAACAGGCGGAACTTGTAGCGCCCGGCCAGCTTGCCGAAGGCGATCACCGAGCCCGAGAAGGTGATGGCACCGACAAAGCAGCCGATAAACAGCTCGATGCGGTTGCCCAGCGGGATCAGGTGCGAGCCCGCCGGCGCGATGCCGAACGCGGCCGGCTCGGCCACCGCCGCCACGGCGATGAAGACCGCGGCCAGACCGATCAGCGAGTGCATCGCCGCGACCAGTTCCGGCATCTTGGTCATCTGGACCTTCCTGGCCACGTAGGCGCCGATGCCGCCGCCCACCACCAGCGCGGCGAAAATCAGCGCGAGGCCCGTGCCCACCGACGACTGGGCCGTGCCGGCCGCCAGGAAATCATTCTTGAGCTTGATAATCAGGACCAGCGTGGTCACCACGGCAATCGCCATGCCGATCATGCCGAAGGCATTGCCCTTGCGCGCCGAAGCCGGGTGCGACAGGCCCTTGAGCGCCTGGATAAAGCAGACCGAGGCCACCAGGTAGAGCAGGGTGACGAGGTTCATGCTGACGAGACCGGTCATTACGCGCCCTCCCTGGCCAGCGCCTGCTTGGCCTCAGGGGCCTTGGCCTTCGGCTCTTTCTTCTTGAACATCTCCAGCATGCGCTGGGTGACCAGGAAGCCGCCGAACACATTGACCGCGGCCAGTGCCACCGCCAGCGTGCCCATCACGCGCCCGACCCCGCCTTCGGTCAGGCCCGCGGCGAGCATCGCGCCGACGATGATGATGGCCGAGATCGCGTTGGTCACCGCCATCAGGGGTGTATGCAGGGCCGGCGTGACCGTCCAGACCACGTGGTAACCCACGTAGATCGCCAGCACGAAGATGATCAGGTTGATCACCGTGTGGTTCACCATTTCCATGAAGTCTCCTTAAATGCGCTTAGCTGGCCAGTGTCATTTCGCCTCGCCCGGTCATCAAGCAGGCCGCGACAATGTCGTCGTCGTGATTGATCACGAACTGGCCATTCTTGTCGATGACCAGCTTGAGGAAGTCCAGCACGTTGCGCGCATACAGCGCCGAGGCGTCCGCCGCGACCATGCTTGCCAGGTTGGTGTGTCCGATCAGGACGACGCCGTGGCGCTCGACCACTTCGTCGGCCACCGTCAGCGGGCAGTTGCCGCCTTGCGCGGCGGCCAGGTCGACCACCACCGAGCCTGGCTTCATCTGCTGCACGGTGGCTTCCTGCAGCAGCACCGGCGCCTTGCGGCCGGGGATCAGCGCGGTGGTGATGACGATATCGGCCTGGATCGCACGCTGGTGGACCAGCTCGGCCTGGCGCTTCATCCAGTCAGGCGGCATCGGGCGGGCATAGCCGCCCACGCCCTGCGCGATCTCGCGCTCTTCGTCGGTGAGGAACGGCACGTCGAGGAACTTGCCGCCGAGCGATTCGATCTGCTCCTTGACCGCGGGGCGCACGTCGGAGGCCTCGATCACCGCGCCCAGGCGCTTGGCGGTGGCGATGGCCTGCAGGCCGGCCACGCCGGCACCGAGGATCAGCACGCGCGCGGCCTTGACGGTGCCGGCGGCGGTCATCAGCATCGGCATGAAGCGCTGGTAGTGGTGCGCGGCCACCAGCACGGCCTTGTAGCCGGCAATGTTGGCCTGCGACGACAGCACGTCCATGCTCTGCGCGCGCGTGGTGCGGGGCGCGGCTTCGAGGGCAAATGCGGTGATGTTCGCTGCAGCCATGCGCGCGTTGCTCTCGGCATCGAAGGGATTGAGCATGCCGACCAGCACGGCACCTGGCCTCATCTGCGCCAGTTCGGCGGCTTCGGGCGCGCGTACCTTGAGCACCAGCTCGGCGCCCAGTGCCTCGGCTGCGGTGCCGATGGTGGCGCCGACCGCTTCATAGGCGCCGTCAGGCTGGCTGGCGCGTACGCCGGCGCCCGCCTGCACCACGACCTTGTGGCCCTGGGCGACGTACTTCTTGACGGTCTCCGGGGTGGCGGCGACGCGAGTCTCGCCGGCCCGCGTCTCCTGCGGGATGCCGATGTACATTTCTTGCTCCTCCGCTTTTCAACTGCCTTGATGCGCGCGCGGCCCGTACCGTGGGAACCAATGCTCTCAATTGCGTCGCTTCGCGCAATGCATCGCGACTGGCACAGGTTTGTGCTTGGTTCTGAGAGCCGTCCTGGCACGGCGGCATGTGCAGCTCACCCGCCGCGCCGCATAACTAGAAGATGTGCTTGATTCCGGCTGCGGCGCCGGTCTGTCCAACACCTTGCGCAGTTTTGGTCGAACTTGCCACGCCCAGCGTTGAGCGCCCCTTGTTGTCCATGAAGGAGGCGTTGAGGTAGGCCTCCGTACGTTTCGACAGGTTGTACGCAAGCTGCAGCGTGTAGCTCATGGCATCGTCATCTGAGGCGCGCACATCCGTACGGTATATTCCTGCGCGTAGCGTCAGCGCGGGCTTAATCGCGTAGGCACCTCCCAACCAATAGAGATTGGAGCGGCTTGCGGGATTGCCAATTCCGTTTTGCAGGAAGCGATAGCCTGCCATTGCGGTGAAGGGGCCGCTCGTGTAAATAAGTCCGGCAGCATAGCGCCGTTCCACGTTCCCGGCGCTGGCTACCGATGTACCACGGCGCTGGTCGTAGACGAAGGCCATTCCGAGCTTGCCGGTCGTATACGAAGCTCCGGCCCCGATTTCCTGCCCGACGCGCGGTACACCGGGGACTTCGCTGCCTCCGGAAATAGTCGAGTCATATCCGGTGCTATAGAGCCCGCTGATCGTCAGGTTTCCGAAATCTCCGGTGTACTTAATAGCATTGTCAGCCCGGCCTGCGAATTGCGAATCGTGGGCAAGTACGGAGTAGGGAGCATAGCGGTTCGCGTCAAAGGGAATAAAGAAGTCGAACAGGGTGGTGTTCTGACGCCCAAGAGTGACCTGGCCCCAAGGACCCGCGATACCGACGAAAGCTCGCCGGCCGAACAGGCGGCCGCCGAATCCAGCCATGCCGGTATCGGCGAGGAAGCCGCTTTCGAGTACGAAGATTGCGCTCACTCCTCCACCCAGATCCTCACTGCCGCGCAGCCCCCACCGTGAAGCGGCCGTATTTCCGGATGTGACACGGTATGCTGAGCCGGATCCGTCCGCGCCGGCATGGCTGACATATTCGATGCCGGCATCCATGACACCATACACTGTGACGCTGGACTGAGCCTCTGCTGCAGCGGTGAGCAGACAGCCAATCGATACCGCGACCAAGTACTTCCCGTTTTCTTTCATCGTTCTCCTCCTCTTGTTTTTGATCTGAGCTCCCACGTTCCCGACTTCCCGCGGATCGCAGTACGGAATCCGCGGAGCACCCTGGCACCCCCATGTATGCGACTTCGCTGGCCATGGTTTCGGATACACGGCCTGTGCAAACTCGCTCAAGCCCAAGTCTTCATACCGAAGCGCTCGGCTGTTAGTCCATCCATATCGATCGCCGGCGGCCGGCCGGATACCGCGTCGGCAACCAGGCGGCCGGTCCCGCAGGCCTGTGTCCAGCCGTTTGATCCGTGGCCCGCATTCAGGTACAGGCCCTTCAATGGTGTCGCGCCAAGGATCGGCGGCCCATCTGGCGTCATCGGACGAAGTCCGGCCCAACAAGAGGCAGCGGAAAAGTCGAGTCCTCGTGGAAAGAGCCGCCGTGTCAGCTTCGACAGCAACTCTGTACGATTGGGCTGAAGCGTCAGATCGTATCCGACGAGTTCGGCCATTCCCGCGACACGCAACTTGTCTCCAAGGCGGGTAAGCATGATCTTGTGGTGCTCGTCCATGATCGCCATGCGGGGGGCCGCCTCTGCATCTGTGATCGGGATCGTGATCGAGTATCCTTTCAGGGGATACACGGGAATCCGCAAGCCTACCGTCGAGAGGAGCGCAGACGCCTGGCAGCCCAGGGCTACTACGCAAGCATCAGCCTGCCACTGCTCTCTTTGCCCGGCATTCGTGACTTCAATCCCGGTAAGACGGCCGCCGACTTGAACCAGCCGTGTTGCGGAAACGCCGTAGTGAAACGAGACGCCGTGACTTGCGATGTAGCCAGCAAGATCGATGCAGAACTTGGAACTGTCCCCTGATGCATCCGCAGGAAGATAGAGCGCGCCCCTCCATGTCGAGTCTCCCGCTCGCAGGGAGGGTTCGAGCGAAACGGCTTCGTCCCGTCCCATCAGGCGCCAGGGGACCTGGAACGAATCCAGCGTCTTGGAGGCCAGGTGTGCCAACTCGAGCTCCTGGTCGGTCTCGAGCAATTGCAGCGTGCCACTGCTGTGATAGTCGAATGAGAGGCCCGGCACCTTGTCGATCAGGTCCTTCATGCAGCGCATGCTGTAGTGGGCTACGCGCTGCATGCGCGCCTTGTTGATGCGAAAGCGTGCCGCTTTGCATTCGTCGAGCCACTTTGCCAGCCAGCGCAAGCGCTCGACATCTGGCCAGACGGTGAAGCGGACTGGCGCATGTCTTCGCAGTGCCATGCGCAATACCTTTCCCGGCATCCCGGGGGCCGCCCATGGTCCGGCAAAGCCGGGACAAAGGCCGCCGGCGTTGCCAAAGCTAGATCCTTGCCCCGGACCAGCTTCCCGGTCCAGCACCGTCACCTCGTGGCCGTCGCGCCACAGATGATAGGCGACGGATACTCCGGCAACGCCGGCCCCAAGCACTAGGACGCGCATATCTGCTGCCTTCGTTCCAATGATTCAATCGGCGGTGATGTGCGCCCGATCGATGATCGCGCGATATCGCTTGGTTTCGCTGTCGATATACTTCTCGAAGTCGCCGCCATTCTTGTAGGCGCTCTCGAATCCCAGTCCGGTCAGACGCTCCCTGATGTCTGGCGCTGCCATGATCTTGGCGGAGGCCGTATCAAGCTTCTTCCGAATCCCGTCGGGCAGCTTCGCCGGCGCCCACAGGCCGTACCACGAATAGAACTCGAAGTCCTTGAATCCCGCTTCCTGCATGGTCGGGACATCAGGCAGCAATGGGCTACGCGTGCGCCCTGTCACCGCGATGGCGCGCAGCTTGCCAGCCTTGACACTTGGCAGTGACGACAGCATCGGATCCATCATCGCCTGGGCCTGTCCACCCATCAGGTCGGCCAGTGCGGGCCCGCCGCCCTTATACAATGCAATGGGTACCTGCAAATCCGCGATGCCGCTGTCATACATATACTTAGACAACGCTAAGTGACCGGCCGAACCGTTGCCGCTCGTGGCGAAGTTGTACTGTCTGTGATTTGCTTTCACTGCCTTGGCGAGATCCAGCGCAGACTTTGCCGGCACTTGCGGATTCACGCTGAAGATCAGAGCCCCTTGCGCCAGCATGCTGACAGCCGTGAAATCCTTGACCGCGTCGAACTTGATCGTTTTCCGATAGAGCATCGGATTGATGTTGTGGATCGATGCGTTGATGTAGAGCGTATAACCGTCCGGCGTCGAGCGCGCAACGATACCGGCCCCGACCAAGCCAGAAGCACCCGGCCGGTTTTCGACAATGACCGATTGCTTTAGCTCTTCACCGAGCTTCATCGCAAATACGCGCGCAAGGCCATCTACCGAGCCGCCAGGTGCATGTGGGACGACGATGGTGATTGGACGGGACGGATAGGCGCTGTCGGCATTGGGCTGTGCTCTGGCTACGCCCAATGCCATAAAAGTCGCCAGGAGTGTGACGCTCATGCGCGCACCGAGGATCTGGTGTGAGCGGGTCAGGCGAGAATGGTGTAGTCGCATACCTGAATCAGCTTAAATTTGAAGATGAAGGGAGGCAGCGCACCCACTCTCCAAAGTGGAGACCTGCGCAGAGCAGCGCTGCAACGGATGGGCTTCGACGAAGCCCTGTCTCAGAAGGTGCCGGGGTAGGCCGCGCCGTCAATCAGAATGCTCTGGCCACAGATATAGCTCGCCTGTTCTGAGCAGATGAAGGCACAGAGCGCGCCGAGCTCTTCTGGTCGACCGTAGCGGCCAGCCGGGTTGCTCGCTCCGCGTTCGTTCCAGAGCTGCTCGAAACTCTTGCCTGTCGATTCCAGCATGCCTTCGATGTGATGGCGCTGTGCATCGGTCGCAAACACGCCTGGGAGCAGATTGTTGATCGTGACGTTGTGGCGCACCGTCTGGCGCGCGAGGCCCGCGACAAAACCGACCAGGCCGGAGCGCGCACCATTGGACAAGCCCAATTCGAGCTGCGGTGTCTTCACGCTGCGCGAGACAATATTGACGATGCGGCCGAAGCGGCGTTCCATCATTCCGTCGACAGCGCGTCGAATCATATCGATCGGCCCAAGCATCATGGAATCGATGGCAGCATGCCAGTCCGCCGGTGTCCACTGACGAAAATCCCCCGGAGGGGCACCATCCGCGTTGTTGATCAGGATGTCCGGAGAAGGGCATGCCGCCAGTGCAGCTTCTCGTCCATCGTCGCTGGTGATGTCCGCCACGACGTAGCTGACGATACCGCCAGTGGTGCGAGCGATCTCCTCCGATGCCGCGGCCAGCGTGCTCTCGGTACGAGCAGCAATGACGACATGTACCCCCTCCGATGCTAACTGATGCGCGCAAGCGCGCCCCATGCCCTTGCTCCCGCCGAAGACGAGAGCATGGCGCCCAGCGATGCCTAGATCCATTGACTTCTCCCGTTGCGGTTCAAGCTGCCCTGAGCATTGGCGAGGACCAGCCGTACTTCTGATCGAGCTCGAGTTCCTTGATGATCCGAAGGCCATTGCGGAGCGGCTCCCCTTCCAGGCCGGTGAGCGGCTTGCGCAGGTCCCCGGCAGGAAGACCGACGGCTTTCATCAGCGACTTGATTGCAACGGGGTTGATTGCCGAGTAGGAGTAGTGCAGCAATTGGAGGTTTCGAAGGTAAGCGCTCCGGAAGCTGACGGAGACGTCCGACGATGTCCAGGGCCGGGAAATCAGCGCCAGCTCTGCGGGCGCAATATTGCCGGTCATGTTCGCCGTGCCGTGGCCGCCCAGGCTCATCGTCGGGACAACTAATCCCAGGTTGGGCGAGTCGCAGCACATCACGGAGACATCCGGCGCACCGCGCAGCACCTGTGCCACTTGTCCCACGCGTGTGGTTGATTCCTTGTGGACGACATAGTTGGGATGCTTGAAGATGCGCAGCAGGCTGTCCCAATGCAGATCGGTCTTTACCCGCGGCGGGTTGTTGTAGATGCCGAGTGGCAGGTCAGTCGCGTCGGCAACTTCGAGAAAGTAGCGCTCGATGTCGGCTTCCGATGCACAGATGTAGGAGGGCGCTGCCAGAATGGCACCATCCGCGCCGTTGGCTTTGGCAAAGAACAGATAGTCCCTGGTTGTCTCGGTGTTGTTACCGGTGCAACCATAGAACAGCTTCATCTTGCCGGTCTTCATCTTTGCGGTCTCGACAATGATGGCCTGGCGCTCTTCTTGCGAAAGCATGGAGACTTCACCCGTGGACCCCATAATTAGCACCGCAGACGTGCCATTGTCCTCCTGGAACTTCAGCAACTCGCGAAAGGCGCCGAAGTCCGGGCTGCCGTCCTTGTTGAAGGGCGTGATGAGGGCGACAAAGGACCCTTCAATCTTCATCTTGCTCATGTATGTCTCCATTGTTAAGTTATGTGGGCGTAGGTTCCGATAGGAATCAATCTGATCAAGCGGTTCTATTCTTCAAGTCGAGCAGGTCTGGTCAGCGCCAGCTTTTTTATTTTGTGCTCGGGATTCACGCGCAGCGAGCGCCAGCAGGCCTCGCTGGAGATCGTCGATGAGATCTTGCGGATCCTCGAGGCCCACATGCAGACGCACTGCCTGCCCTTGGTAGGGCCAGCGAGCGCCGGTGCATCCCTTTCCGGGCGTGAAAGGGATCACCAGGCTTTCATAGCCGCCCCAGGAAACACCCAGCCCGAAATGCTCAAGGGCGTCAACGAAGGCTTCGAGCGAAGCTCTTGAACTCGCTCGCAGCACCACCGAGAAGAGGCCGCATGCACCGGTAAAATCGCGCTTCCAGAGCGCGTGTCCCGGATGGGAGGCCAATGCGGGATGCAAAACCGCTTCGACCTGCGGCTGCCGCTCCAGCCATTGGGCGACACGCAGCCCGGAATCCCAGTGACGCTGCAACCTGAGCTCCAACGTACGCAGGCCGCGCAGTGCCAGATAGATGTCATCCGGGCCGGCGGTCTGCCCCATGTCCTGGGTAGTCTGTTTGACCAGCGACCAGGTGTCTCGATTGCAGGTGACAACGCCGAGCATCGCATCGGAATGACCCACGATGTACTTCGTGGCGGCCTGGATCGAAACGTCGACCCCGTGCGCGAAGGGCTTGAAGTAAAGCGGCGTCCCCCAGGTGTTATCCATGACCACATAAGCACCGTGCTTATGTGCCGCAGCGCAGATGGCGGGAATGTCCTGGATGTCGAACGTCTCGGACCCGGGCGATTCGACATATACGACACGTGTGTTGGGGCGCAATGACTCTTCGATCGACTTGTGACCAACCGGATCGTAGGTCTCGACCTCGACACCGAAACGCGTCATAACTCGCTCTAGAAAAGCGCGCGTCGGCGAATAGGCGCTGTCGGTTACAAGGATGTGGTCACCTGCGGACAGTAATGCAGTTAGCGCGGTACTGATCGCGGCAAGGCCGGACGGAAATACGAGTGATCGATATCCGCCTTCGAGAGCGGCAATGGCTTCTTCCAGCGCATGGGTCGTGGGTGTGCCATAGCGGCCATAGGTAGTTGCCCCCGGTTCTTCCGCGGCGCGGGCGCGTTTCATCTCTTCCCATTCGGCCATCGACCCCGCGAGGATGGTCGATGCCCTGAAGATCGGGGTGTTGACGACGCCGCCGAAGCGCTCTGGGTGGCGGCCGGCACATACCAACTTGGTGCTTTCCTTCATCGGATCTCCATGTCTGTACTGTGCGGCCTTCACGTCTGTGATTGCCGCTGGAATGTCGATCAGCATAGGGAAACCGCCAGAGCAAATTAATCTCTTTTCGGTGGGGCATCAGTCCAAAAAGAGAAAAAAATTTCTTTAACGGCGAACACAATCGTGAGTGTTTTAGTTATTCAATATGAACGCCTGCAATCCTGTCGAGGAGATCAAAATGACAACGGCGCTTCCCTTTGACCACACCCGCACCCACTTCCTGCCGTGACCACTACCCGATTTCCGACCCTCTCGCACTGGGGCGCATATACGGCGGTAGTAGAGAACGGGAAGCTCGTGGAGTGTGAGCCGTTTCCGTACGACAGCGCCCCTTCGCCCATCCTTCGGTCGATGCCGGGGATGGTGCATTCCGAATTGCGCATCCAGCGACCGGCAGTACGCCGCGGATGGCTCCGCGACCGAGAGGGGGCAGACCGCAGCCGGCACGGTACGGATGACTTCGTCGAGGTGGACTGGGACACTGCCCTGGACCTGGTGGCCGGCGAGTTAGCGCGGGTGCGCGCCACCTATGGTCCTGCATCCATCTTCGGCGGCTCGTATGGATGGTCATCTGCAGGCCGCTTGCATCATGCCCGCACGCTGACGCATCGCTTTCTGTTCGCCAGTGGCGGATGCACGACCCAGGCTGGCAACTATAGCTGGGGAGCCGCTCAATTCCTGCTACCACACGTAATCGGTACCTATAAGCCGGTAACCGGACGGGTGACCGATTGGCGTAGCATTCTTGAGCACTCGCAGCTGTTCATCGCTTTTGGCGGCATTCCGTTGCGCAACACACAGATCACCTCCGGAGGAGCGGGCCTACATAGCACGCACCAGTGGATCGAGCGCGCAAAAAATTCCAGTGTGCGTTTCGTCGTCGTCAGCCCTACTCGAGCGGATATACCCGACGGCCTGAAGGCCCGGTGGGTGCCGATCCGGCCGAACACCGACACCGCGCTGATGCTGGGCATGGCGCATACGCTGCTTTCGCGCGGCCTGCATGACGCACAGTTTGTCTCCCGCTATTGCGAGGGCTTCGACGCTTTCGCGGCCTATCTGCTGGGCCACGAAGACGGTCAAGCCAAGGACGCCCAATGGGCGGAATCGATCTGCGCCGTTCCTGCCCAGACAATCGTCGAACTGGCCACCGAGGCCGCCAGCCATCGCGCGCTGATGAACTGCACCTGGTCGTTGCAGAGAGCTCACCATGGTGAGCAACCATACTGGGCCTGCATCGCACTGGCGGCCATGCTCGGTCAGATCGGCCTTCCGGGGGGTGGTTTCGCGTTCGGACATGGCTCCATTAACGGCGCCGGAACACCTCGACCCGAGGTTGCGGCACCGGAGATGAGCGCTGGCACCAATCCTGCGCACAGCTCGATCCCAGTGGCACGAATATCGGATATGCTGCTGAACCCAGGGAATCGCTACGATTTCAATGGCCGCGAAGGTATATATCCGGATATCCGCATGGTCTATTGGGCGGGTGGCAATCCTTTCCACCACCATCAGGACCTGAACCGGCTGGCACGTGCATGGCAGGTGCCGGAGACCATCGTGGTGCACGACAGTTGGTGGACGCCCACTGCACGACGTGCAGACATCGTTTTGCCAGCCACGACGACGTTGGAGCGCAACGACATCGGAGGCTCGTCAAGGGACCGCTACGTGCTGGCGATGCACCAGGCGCTGCCGCCCCAGTTCAGCAGCCGCAACGATTTTGACATCTACCGTGATCTGGCGCTGCGCGCCGGCTGCGAGCCCGCGTTCAGCGGAGGCCGTGACGAGTTCGCGTGGATCCGCCACATCTACGACAGCATGGCGGCGCGCTGGGTCGAGGCGGGCTTCGATGCGCCGCCGTTTGAACAGTTCTGGGAGCAGGGATACACCGAACTTCCGGAACCGAGCGCGCCCTTCGTGCTGTTCTCGGATTTCCGTGCCGATCCGCAGGCGAATCCCCTGAAGACACCCAGCGGCAAGATTGAGCTCTACTCCCACCGCGTTGGAGGATTCGGCTATGAGGACTGCCCACCGCACCCATCCTGGCTCCCGCCTGCTGAATGGCTTGGTGGCGCGGCTGCGCGGCACTGGCCTTTGCACCTCATCACATCCCAGCCGCCGGACAAGCTGCACTCCCAACTGGACGCCGGCAGCCACTCCATGGCCATGAAGGTCCGGGGCCGGCAGGCGGTCCACATGCATCCGCTGGATGCTGCCGAACGCGGCATTACGGGGAACGATATCGTGCGTGTGTTCAACGAGCGCGGTGCATGTCTGGCCGGCGCATGCCTGGATGAAGCGCTTATGCGCGGTGTCGTGGTGATGGCCACCGGTGCCTGGTTCGATGCGAGCGACAGTTTGCTCGAACGCCATGGCAATCCTAACGTCCTGACGATGGACCGCGGTACCTCCAGTTTGGCGCAGGCGTCCAGCGCCCTTTCCGCGCTGGTCGAGATTGCGCCATGGTCGGAGGGTGAGCCGCCTGAAGTTCAGGCCTTTGAACTGCCGGTGCTGTGCCCGATAGCGAAATGACCCGAAAAGACCATTCCCGCCCTGGCTTTGAGGGACGGCTTGAGGAAACAACGATGCCCTCGAACTCCGCACTTCAGGTTGAAAGCTTCTTCGATCCCGATACTCGGACCATCAGCTACATGGTGCTGGACGCATCGAGCCGCCAATGCGCAATCATCGACAGCGTGCTTGGCTACGACCCGGGCACCGGCCGCACGTCGACCATCAGCGCCGACAAGCTCGTGGCCCGCGTGCGCGAACTCGACGTCCAGGTCCAATGGATTCTGGAGACGCATGTGCATGCCGACCACCTCTCGGCGGCACCTTATCTGCAGCGCACGCTCGGAGGAACGCTGGCCATCGGCCGCCACATCAACGCCGTGCAACGCGTCTTCGGAGCACTATTCAACGCGGGCGGCAGCTTTGTCACGGACGGCACGCAGTTCGACTGTCTGCTGGACGACGGCGAGACGTTCATGATCGGTGGCCTGCAGGTCCAGGTTCTCCATACACCCGGACATACTCCGGCCTGCATGACCTATGTCGTCAATGATGGGCGGCAAACGGCAGCTTTTGTCGGCGACACCTTGTTCATGCCCGACTACGGTACAGCGCGTTGCGATTTCCCTGGCGGCAATGCGCGCGCGCTTTTCCGCTCCATCAAGAAGGTATTGAGCCTGCCGCCGGAGACTCGCTTGTACATGTGCCACGACTATCAGCCGGGAGGCCGTGAGCTACGCTTCATCAGTACGGTAGCCGAACAGCGCGAGCACAACATCCATGTGCGCAACGGCATCGACGAGGCTGCCTTCGTTGCCATGCGCCAAGCTCGCGACGCGAGCTTGGCCATGCCTGCACTGATGCTGCCTTCTGTCCAGATCAATATGCGCGCCGGCCAACTTCCGCCAGCGGAGGACAATGGCATTCGCTACGTCAAAGTTCCGCTGAATGCGATCTGAACATGCGTGCCTCTGAGGTACAGGAAGCCGGGCGTGGATGAATACCGGCTGGCTGCAGGCGCCGGTCCGGAATGACGGGCACTTGACTATGCGTAGTCCAACGGTAGCGCCGTGGTGTACTTGATCTGCTCCATCGCAAAGCTGGAACTGACGTCGGAGAGCTCCGCCCCCTGGATCAGCTTCTTGTAGACTCGATCGTAGGCGGCGATATCCGGCACTACCACGCGCAACATGTAGTCGGTGTCCCCTGCCATACGATAGAACTCGGTCACCTCTGGGATCGATGCCACTAGCCCATGAAACTGCTTGAGCCATTTCAGGTTGTGCTGGCTGGTGCGCACTGAGACAAAGACCGTAACGCCGGCATTCAGCTTGTCCGCGTCCAGCAATGCAACGCGCTTGCGGATCAGGCCGGCCTCTTCCAGTTTCTGGATGCGGCGCCAGCACGGCGTCGAGGTCAGGCCGACGCGCTCACCGATTTCGGCCACGGGGACGGTGGCGTCTTCCTGCAGGATGGCAAGGATTTGTTTGTCGTAGCGGTCCATGTCCATTAGCTTGCTGTGTCAGGATCGAGCGGTTACCCGCGCACGGTGGAGCTACGCCCCATTGAATGCTAGGCGTCTGCTGTCTGTACCACGAGGTTTACGCCCGTGGCAATGTGGTCGCGATGCACCCCATAGAAATGCAAGGACAGCGCGATGTCGTCGCTGGCATTGCCTAGCGAATGGATATGCTGCAAGCCATGGGGTACGCTCAAGGTGCTGCCGGTTTGTCGCGCGACTGTGTTGATTAATTTCGCTCGCTGACTGGCGGGGTCCCATTGGTAGTGCTGCTCGCGCAGTGTGCCACGCAGCACCCGGTAGGCGCACCAGGTCCGGTGGCCATGAATCGGACTCGACTGGCCTGGTCGCCAGACCAATACCATAGCCGAAAAGCGGCCCAGTGGATCGACATGAACCAGGTGGCGAGCATAAGTGTCCGGCTTGCCGAGCAGCGCTCCCGGCGGCAGCGTAGCAAGCAGCGTGTCGGTGTCTTGCAGATGCGCCGCGATATGGCTGGCCACCATACGCGCGCAGTTGGCGAAGGTGGCCTCGATGTCGAGCGCCAGCCGGTCGAGCGGTGTGGCGGGCAGGGAGAGATGAGGTGAAACTGCGGAACATGATGGAGTCGGGGGCGATCCGGTTGGCATGGCAGGTTCCTTGTCCTTGTTCTTGACAGAAATATCCATGATATGGATGGGCTGGGAGCACAGGCATGCGAACTTTGGTTCCGTATCGTGAGGAATTGTAATTTCATTCCTACGCGGCGGAAAATTGAAGAATATTATGCTCCAAACTGCAAGACAATGGTGGAATGGTGGTATTGGTTGCTGAGAACGTAGGCAGTTTTTTTCGAAATCCGGTCGGGCCTCCACCTAGCCAACTGCGCGGGATTGCCGGTAGGGCGCCGATGTTGGCGATCATGGCATGACAAAAAAAGTTGTTGCGACGCAGATCAACTGGTAGCCGCTCACGTGCCAGCCGGGCGGTATGGCACAGCCAGTGCGTCGAGGCACCGGCGAGAATTCTTGCCGGTGGCCGGAGCCAGCCACATCTTGATGCCCTCGCGGGGCACCTCAACAACCATCACTCGATGCCCTGATATCGCGCGGGCAGAAATGCGTGTAGCAGCCGGCACCATCTGGCTGGCCCGCTATGCCGACTCGCTAGCTATGAGCGGCTGCGTCATCTTTCTCGCCCCAAGGGTCGTCGCTATACAGCAGGTTGTAGTCATGTGGAAACAGCTCTCGAAGAGGGGGAGGGTACTGAAAGGCCAGCATCCGCTCCAAGCTGGGATCGCAATTCGCGCCAGGTGAAGATCCGCTCCGGATCCTCATCGGCGCGCACTGGGCGATGCGCATTGAAGTCGCTCTTGGGCGGTTTGGCAAAGCGGGCGTTGAAGTCGGCCACAAAGACCGCTACGAAGGCGTTGGCGTCGGCCTGAGACGATATCCGGCGCAGCCGCAGCTCCTTGACCAGCCGGTCCTGCAGCGTGCCGTTCATCCGTTCGACACGGCCCTTGGCCTGGCTGCTGTTGGCGCACAAGCTATCGATATTGAGCTCGTACAGCGATGATTCGGCGTACCGTTTCCGTGGCCAGGTCGATGCCATGGCGCTCGCGCAGCTTCTCGGCGGCCAGCGTCGGTCCGAAGTCGGCATAGCTGTCGCGGATCAGCCCGCGCACGCGGGATTCGAGCCCGGGCGGGAGCTGGCGGTTGCTGTCACGGCCACGCTTGCGCGAGCCTAGACCGATCGGACCGTCCTCGCGGTAGCGCAGCACCAGACGTTCCACCTGACGCCGCGACAAGCCGAGTTTCTCGGCCGCGCGCCAGATTGCCAAGCCATGGTCGACCACGGCTTGAATCACCTTGAGCCGATCGAGTTCGCGCATCGTCATCGTGATGGTCTCGGGCATGCGCATCGCGGCCTCCGGTCAGACAGACGGAAAGCCGCCAGCATGCCAGCCTTGGCTAGGGGGTACGACATTTCTATTTGGCCCAAGTACGACATTAGAAAAAACGGCCAACACTGTCTGTCCAGCCGGTTTTGACTTGTCGGGGTGCCGGCTACATTCAAATGTCGGAGCGACCGTGCTTTTTGTGCGGGGTTGGCGTCTTTTGCTGGGTTGCTGTGGGGCGGTGGTGCTGGCCTGAGGCGACCGAGTCTGGCCCAGGGTGGGGCGGTGACAGCGCGGTGGGCAAAGTTAAAATGTCCGCATTCTGATTGAGCGGCGCTGCAGCCATCGCACGCTCCAGATCGAGCCGGTTGATCAGCCGCTGCCGTTTGGTGTTCGGCGCCGGCCGGTGCGGGCGCGGCGGCTCGCCGGCCAGCGTGCGCGACGGCCCTACGGTTTGCCGGCTGTCGCGCAGCACCTGTACTTTGGCCGCGAGGTCAAGCACGTGCCCGAGCCGCTTGTTCTCGACAATCGCGCCCTGGTCGATCTCGCCAAGCCGGTCATAGGTGGTGTAGGGCAGGGAAGCGCCATCGGCCCACAACTCGATCCGGCCGTCCGGGTACTCGGCCACCTCAATATACCGATGGATCAGGCGCCGATGCTCGGGGCGGTCCTCGAGCAGATACATCACCTTGTCGTACTGCAGCGTGAGGCTCTGCGATACCTTGCGCCACTCGCGCCAGCTGAAGATGCGCGCCAGATCCTCGTCGCCGCGCAGCGGCCGGTGGGCATCGAAGTCGCTGCGCGGCACCTTGGCAAAGCGCGCATTGAAGTCGACCATAAAGCGCGGGGCAAAGGCGTTGGCGGCTGCCATCGCGCTGATCCCGCGCAGCCGCAGCTCCTTGACCAGCCGGTCCTGCAACGTGCCGTTCATCCGCTCGACACGGCCCTTGGCCGGGCTCGAATTGGCGCACAGGATGTCGATGTTGAGCTCAAACAGCGCGCGTCCGAACTGCGTGTAGCCGCGGCCTTCGGCGACGTCCCTGGCATTGACGCGGAAGATGCCGGCCTTGTCCGAATAGAACGCCATCGGCTTGCCGTGGCGCTCGATGTAGGCGCGCGTGGCGGTGAAGTACGCTTGTGTGGATTCCGATGGGACGAACAGCAACTGCATCAGCCGCCCGGTGGCATCATCGACAAACACCAGCAGCGTGCAGGCCGGCGCCCGGTCCTCGAACCACGCATGGTCGCTGCCGTCGATCTGCACCAGCTCGCCCAGGCAGGCGCGGCGATTGCGCGGCTGGTGCACCTTGGGCGGGCGTTGCCTCCTCGGGACCCAGAAACCGGCATCGATCATGATCCGGCGCACGCACGCCGGCGAGATCTCGATGCCATGGCGCTCGCGCAGCTTCTCGCAGGCCAGGGTCGGGCCGAAGTCGGCATAGCTGTCGCGGATCAGGCCGCGCACGCGGGATTCCAGACCTGGCAGCAACTGGTTGTGGCCCGGCTGTCCCCATTTACGGGAGACCAGGCCCTGGGGGCCATACTGCCGGTACCGCTGCACCAGCCGCTCGACCTGGCGCTTGGAAATGCCGAGCTTCTCGGCGGCGCGCCAGACCATCAGCCCGTCCTGCACAACGGCCTGGATGACCTTGCAGCGGTCCAGTTCGCGCATGCTCATGGTGATCGTGTCGGGTCGGCCCATGGTCGCGCTCCTGGCTCGCTTGCGAGGCCGCCAAGCTTGGCACGCTCCGGGACGGGGTACGACATTTGAACTTAACCCAAGTACGACATTAGAAAAAACGGCCAACACTGTCGCTACGCATTCTTGGCACCTACGGCCTAGCGTTGCGTTGGTTCGGGTGTTCAGTTTTTGTTGTATCTCAGGCGGAAGGCGGCCGAGTGATCCACAGGGCAGCCCACTTTTTTGGCTGGCATGTGTTGCGTGCTCGTGGCACCGGTCTTCGTTGCGTTGAGTTTGGTGTGGAGGCGCAACGGAAGGAACGCCAGGCCGGGAGTTTGACGACTGCGGTGTTGCGTGTTGCGCACTAAGGCGTGGGACTACGATCGCGTCTTTGGTTTGACACCCAGTTCCCACAGCACGTCGATGTTGCGCAGATATATGGAGACGTTCTCGGCCGAACTGTGGATGATCGAGTGCTCGCGCCCATCGACGGAGTCAACTTTTGCCGTCCACGGATCTTCCAGGCACTGGCAGACATCCTCGATATCGTCGCGATACTGCTGTAGCGCCTTCGGGGTCCAGGTCCGCATTGCATCTGGAGCCAACAACACAGAGAGCGTACCCTTGCGCTCCCCGATATACCGCACAGGGGAGAGCAGGCCGCCGACGTAAAGCATCATGAGCGCGTCGATGACGCGATCGTCATGGTCCTCGTCCCAGATGACCGCGAGGTCAAGGAATGCACAGCGATCGAGCCGGTTCAGAAGCTCGTCATGCCAGACCGGCGCCCGGAGGATGGAGTAATGTGTTCCCCGGCCGAGGTTGCCCACTGGGCGAGTTTCGTCATGCAGGGTCTGGAAGAAGGGGCAATAGGACATGAACGCTCCTTTCGGGAGAGAGACGGCTTCCGCCGCGGAACCGCAGCCATTTCGTGGCTGCGAGCATCAATGCAGACAGTATCACGCCGGATGGCATTCATCGTCGCCGTGCCTTATTTCCGGTGTTTAAGATTCTCCGGCATCGGGACGATTGCCGCTTCGGGTATGGCGCCAAGTTCTGCAAGCTTGTCCCGGGCGTCGCGATACTGTTCGTAGAATCTGGCCCACTTGCTGAATCCGCCCAGTTCACCAACTGCACGTAGCATAGCGAGGTGGGAAGCCGTCAGCAATTGCACGGTGGCTTCAAGCTCCGCAATCCGGAGGTCCTTGTCGGCAAGCGTCGCAACCATGTCAGCGCCAGATCGCTTGGTAGCGCGGCCACGCCAGCGCCGGTATTCCGCTTGGCGGCGCTGATACTCGGCAAGCAGCCTGCGGCGTGACTCGCTGCGGGTGATCGACGACGCTGCCCTGATGGACGGATGCAGCCGGGCGACCGCGCGCGCCGTGATGTCCTCGTCGTTGGTCAGCAACACCTCGAGGATCTCACGCATTTGCCCGTCATCGGCCGACGACGCTTCATTGGCTTTATTCATCATGTACTCCCCGTCGCCGGGGCAAGGAGAGGTCAATGCCATCGGGGAAGGGACGCTTGCCCGGCTGCGTTTGGAGCAGCCCTTGCACCCCAGCCAGCCGCTTTTCCGCGTGGTCGAGCTGGTTTTGCCAACCAATGCTGGTCGATGGGCGGGCCTTGATCGTTTCCACGGCGAGCTTGAGCTGGCCCTCGAGCCGAATCAGGTTCCGCCTGTGCTCCGGCAGGTCAGTGGCCGAGAGGTGGCGACAGTCGGCGAAGCACTCCAGATGCTTGGCGCACGGATCGACCGTGAATGAGTTCAGGCAGTGCCCATAAGGGGTGGCATGGAATCCGTCCGCTTCGGCACGCAGGTACTCGTATGCGGCCGCGTCGCCCTCCGTTTTCTGGATGCGCCGGAAGGCATCGACGATCGGACCGCTTGCCTTGCCACCCTTGATGAGCCGGGCAACCGTGACGGCTTTTTCGCCGAGCAGGATCTCGACATCCTGTGGAATTTCGATCTGATCAAGATCCTCCGCCAGGCTGCGATGGTCGTATTCATAGCTTTGTGCAACGCTGCGCCGGTTGAAGCGCTTTGAGATGATCGTGTCGGCAACGCCAAGCCGGAACAGCTCAGTGTTCTGCAAATGGCGCAGCATGTGTGCCTCGATCTTCAAGGCCCGGTCTTCGTCGGTCTGTCCGTACTTTTCAAACAGCGTCGGCAGGTGCTTCGCGTCACCCAGCGACTGTCCGATGAACGTAGGGTCTGGCCGGTTGACCGCCATGTAGCGGGTCACATCGCAAAGCCCATCGTTGCGTTCCTCGGCCACCGACCGTTTGGGCTGCACGAACAGCAACTCCCAGGGCTCAACGAATCCCGTGGCCAGCGGAAGCCGCATGGTGTCGGATACCTTCGTTGGCGTCGTGAACCGGATATATTCCTCGAGCTCGCCAACGTGTAAGTATGCAGCGTGCCACTCCATCCGCTTTCCAAGGCCGATCGGCGAGCCATCAGCATATCGGAAGCGCATGCTGGTCTTGCCTTCACGCATCGCCTTCACCAGACGATTTCCAAACACGTAAACAGCCATGTCGAGGGTCAGGGCGCCATTCCGCCACAGCGCACACTGGTGGTCATGCAGTTCATCAAACACTGACGGATCGAGGCCATCGCGGTAGCGTTTTATGAACGGATCTCGCTCAATGCCTAGCCAGAATGGGTTGCCTGCCAGGCGGGTGTAAAGCTCGATGACAGGTACGAGTCTGTCGACCGGATACCATGGCAACAGTCGCTCCGTCTCACATTGCAGTTTCAGCGTCGCGCGGAGGGGTTCTGTGAGCTTGGCTACCCGGTCAAGTGTCTCTGTCAGCAACGCCCGGAACATTTCCGGGACCGGCTGGGCGCCTTCAAACAGGACGCGACTGTCCGCTTCAGCGTCCTGCTGCTTTTCCGCAAAGTGGCGCACCATCAAGGATGTCGAGATGCCACCGGACTCACCGGCTGGACGACCCTTCGAGTCCAGATACGTCCGCTCACGCTTCCATCGAGCGGCAGCAACGCAACTTCCCCTGCACGCATGCCGGTCACGATCAGAGTGCGCACTGCAGCGAACCGCAGCTCGTCCATGAACGTGCGTGGCCGTTCGGTCATCACGATGCGGGTCAGCTCCCAGAACGCCCGGCGTTCAGGCAGGCGTTCGCCGCGCTTGCGAGCCTCCAGGTCGGCCCGCAATTCCTCCTGCGACCAGGTATGCTTTGCCTTGTTCGTACCGTTTGCTTGCATGCGCGGGACAGCTAGCGATGGGTACAATGGGCCTGCATCGCAAATGTGCTGAGCATCAAACACTGTCTTGACGATGCCGACCACCTGATCCCCCAGCTTGCCGGTCGCCTGGCATGCTGTTGCAATACGAATAGCCGCACGCAGATCATCGGCGGTCAGTTGCCACGGGGCCTTGTCCACGCACGTGGCGATCACCCGCAGCGGACGCGCGATACTATGTGCCACATACCGCGTGGTGTTACGCCTGAACAGCAACTGTTCAGCCACCGCTGCCTTAATCAGGTCTTGCCACGAGACAGCCAGCGCTCGCCGGGGCAGTGGCATCAGGCCACGCTCGACGCGCTCTGCATTGACGATAGCCAGCGCCTTCGCCTCAGCGCCGAGATCTCGCAGGTAGTGGTTTGGGGGTGGCACGTCACAGGTAACCGCCGTCAGATTCCAGCCGACACCGTCACGAGCAGCGCCTGCCTCGTCCAGAGGTATGTCCCATTGCAGGCCCTTTTCACCGACGAGTGCCTTGCCCAACTCGATGAAGGCAGAGTAGTGTGGGTTCATCGGCGCTCGCCTTCCAACTCGTCAATGACCGCCTGTATTTCGGCGATCGTGCGCTGCAGTTGCAGGTAGGCCGGCGATCGGGCATCACCACGGGAACTCAGCTCGAAGAGCGAGACCACTTCACGCATTGCGGCCAATACACTCTCGTGCATCGTTTTGTCGTGCAAAGGCATGAACTTCCTGCACCCATAGCACGACGTCACCGGATTGTAGGGGCAGGCTGGTTGCCCTGACGTGCAGCCGCCGATGCCGGCGATCGGGATGCCGTGAGGCACGCCGGCGATCTGCTGTTCTCCCTTGAGCTGGGCGAGCTCTTCCGGGGAGATGAACCGATCGTGCGCGATCTTTGCCACCCGCCGGTATATCTCTGACGCGCCGAGTGCCCGGTTGACCCGTTCCGCGTGAGAGGCTGACGCCGCAAAGTACACCAGCCCCGTCCGTACATCGGAATGCCCCATGAACTCGGCCAGTTCTTCGTGGCTTGCACCAGCGTCAACGAGGCGTTGGGCTGCCGTATGGCGAAGGTCCATCGCGCAAGCGTCATCCCCGATGAGGCGTTCCACGCAGCGGGCGATGCGAGAGCCGGCTTCATGATTGGATCTGACGTCGAAGACGCGATCACTCGCGTCGCCACCGTGCAAATCTGCATATGCCACCAGGGCCGTGAACAGCACCGCCCACTCCTGTTTCACACGACGGACCATCGGCCTTTTGCGAAGCCTTCCCCGTTGCTTGACCATGACGAACGTGAGGTGAACGGCCGGCTCGCCGCGGGGTTCTGGCTGCCAGACCCGTACATCACGCCTCGTCAGCATCGCGACCTGAATGGGGCGCATGGCGAACTGATAGGAACAGAGCACCATCGCGGCCTCGCAAAGCTCGTCATGCACGACGCCTGACCAACCTCGGGTCCTCACCAGGTCCGATGTTTCGTCCAGATAGCGAACGATCACGGCTTCTTCATCAGCGCTCAGGAAGACATCCCCGGACCGCACACCGGTGTATGAGTCCGACGCGGGGCCGGGCAGGGCAGCGCTGACATAGGTCAGATACGACTCGGACCACCCGTGCAGGCGATGCCTGCATAGCAGCCGCAGGACCGCCTTAACGAATCGATAGGCATGAACCGGCAACTGACGAGCGCGCAGCGCCATCCATATCATTGAGATGCGAGTTGGGCCGGCTGCAACAACGCGGTCGACGTCATGCACCTCGAGATGCATTGCTGCGGCCAATACATTGAAGCAGGTCGAGATATGCACGTCTTCGCCCAGCAGGAAGACCAGTAGATGCTTCTGCAGAGCGCCGTAGACGGCAGGATACCGGCCAAAGTCGAGCCGGCCCATCCGACCATTGAGGTGAAGTCCGAAGACCTCTGTCTGACCGACTGCCGGGATGGAGCGGAGTTTGTCGTCGAAGTCGTCGTAGTAGCGTACAACGGGCGGTAGCTCCGGCAACGACGCCACCATGCTTTCGAGCACCGATGGCCCGGCTTGCCCACGAAGCCGGGATGGGAAGGCCTCCAGCATGATCAGCGTCCCTGCGGCAGCGCGCGCAGCAAGGCCACACGATCGTCGAACGCGTCGTTCCATACGCTCGCGAGTCGGCCTTCAAAGACAGCCCTGGCATAGCGCGAGGGCATGTCCGACTCTTTCGACCATCCGAAGAATGTACGCAGTTTCTGCAGCGCTTCGGGCATCGAGTCGCCTCGCTCCAGCAACTGGTGAAGCCTCAATACGGCGCTGGTATGCCGGAGGTCGTGGCAGGTGACCGACTTCTTTTCGGTGCGGTCATGCAGTTCCTGCAGCGCATCCGTAGGCAACGCTTTCGATATCGTTGTAAAGATTTTCGTCAACGACTCTGTGGAAAGAGGGCCGCCAGTCTGGGCGCTTAACATGAACGAATGCGAAGGCCGGCCCCGATAATTGTCGACATAGCACTGCACCAGGCCCGCCGTTGCGTCGCTGACGGGAATTTGCCTGACCGAATGGCGCGTTTTGATGCTGGGTTTCGAGTAACGGCTGTCGCTGCCAGCTTCTTCATACTCGTTTTGCCGGACGTTCAGCCAGTACCTTGTCCGGCCAAGTTCGCGGTCATAGCTGCTCTTGATGGCGTCCGCTGGCAGCAGCAAGAGTTCGCCGCGGCGCAGACCCTGATGCAGCATCAACACGAACGCGATGAAGACCCGCCACCGTGTGTGTGCGCGCTGAAAGGGATTGGCATCCGATTCCGGATCCAGGATCTGATAGAGACTCTCGACCACGCTGGAGGGCAACGACCGAACGGTCTCGCTGCGGGCACCTTGCCGAATGTGAAGCTGGCGGTAAAGAGTTGATAGTCGGTGGATCCGCGCTTCGATCTGTCGCATCTTCGCGTCCGCCGACTTCGACAGCCATGTGACCACCGATGTCACGAACGCCAGCCCGGTCCGCCACCGGTCCTCATTGCTGCGAGTGGCGACAGGCTGATTACGCAGGCTCACGAACCACGACTCGAGAATGTCCGCAAGGCGGGCATCATCAAGGTCGGATAGCGCGTCATCCAGCGCATTCGCCTTGAATGACCGATCCGCATGCTCATACAGGTTCTCGATGTACCGCAGCCGGATGGTCTGCGTGGACGTTGCCCACTGAGCACCCGCGACGACCAGCCAGACCGCGGCCCAGTACCTGGGCATGTGATGGCTGTCGACCAGCGCAACTCCCCATAGCGCCCGCGGCACGGCGGCGGCGCTGACCTGAACGAACATAAAACCCACCACAAAACGCAACGGCGAAAGATACCATAAAAGCACTTTTCCGTTGCGGTACCTGAAGTCTCCGTGCCGTCCCACACGCAACACTTCAGGACATACCAACAGTTCGCATAATCTATCTTATGTCAAATCAGCACCCCCTACAGAAGGCGCTGGTGCCCGGACATGCTCGGCACCAGCACCCGCGTGACCGACAGCTCTCCAGCAAATCCAGCACCTCTCGCTTCACCGCCTGCATCGTGCAGGCTTCTTTTTTGAACTGCGATCTTGCGGTAGTACCCCGCCTCTCGTTTCATGCGGAGCAGCTGGATCAGGTGTTAGCGCCGGCCAGCGGTTGCGGAAACGCGTTACGTTACACGTAACACATCCCGCTCGTTGCCGGCCGTCCGCAAAGGCCGCCATGCATCTGCTGGCCAGAATACCGGGCATCGGCTGGGTGGAGCTTGTGGAGCCGGAGAACCTGAAACACGCGGTACCCGCCTGCCGGCGCCGGAATTGCTGGTGTTCGGCATGCCATCCGATCTTGCCGACGGTTGGCACCTACTGCGCCAGGCCAGTATCTTGCAGAAGCCGATGCGCCTGCTGCTGGTCTCCGACAATATGTGGCTGCGCCTGTCGCCAGGCCTCGATGGCAGGTTTGCCCGCTGCCTGCCCAGGTCGGCCTCGCTCGCCAGTATCGAAAAAGACGTACGCGCCCTGCTGGTCCTTGCGCCGTGTGCAGAGGTGCCACCACCCGTGCAGGACGCGGGACCTGCGGGCTTGCGGCGCCCGTTCCACGTGGTTGCGTGAGGGGTTCGCGCGGGCCGCCACCTGACGAGCCCCAGACCGGCCAGGCGCGAACTGCCGCCCTACATGCGGGCGCCCTCTCGCAAACGCTTGTACACCTGAAAGGACTGGTTCTGGCGGTACCGGTCTTGCAACACCGGCCGAAGCGGCCAAGACGGCGAAAAGTTGCCTACGCTTTATGGATGCCGATGAAACTCTGGGACGACCGGAAATGGCCGCCACGAAATCCATTCGCCGGCCGGCAAAGGGCCGCGCCGGTAGTGGCGCCAGGAACGTGCGGCGCTGGTCGCAGGATGTGACCGAGCACAGCAACGCGCTGGACCTCGAATCGCATCTCTTCGCCTCGGACAGCCCCGAGGAGATCGCCGCCTCGCTCAAGCGTTCAGCTCTGAGCAGCCGGCGCCGGAAGGGCACGGCTTTCCAGTCGGCGATGTCGATGCTCAACTTCTACATCAATCGCGCTGGCCGTAATCTGCCCAAGGAGCGTCGCGCCACGCTCGAGCAGGCCAAGGCCAAGCTGCGCGAAGCGTTCGGGCGGCCACCATAAGCACGGGCCACGCGCCCCCGGATCGCTTGCGCGATTGCATTTACGAGCTAATGCTTGTTCCTATGTCATCTTCGCGGAGCAACATCATGGACACACGTAGCGAACTGCAATCAACCGTGGACGCCCTGGTTCAAGCGGGCAAAGGCCTGCTTGCTGCAGACGAGAGCGGGCCGACAATCGCCAAGCGGTTCGAGCGCATCGGTGTGGAATCAAGCGAGGAAAGCCGCCGGGCGTGGCGCAACCTGCTCCTGTCGACGCCAGGTCTGGGTGAATTCATCAGCGGCGTGATCCTGTACGAGGAAACGCTGGGCCAGCGCGCCGACGATGGCACGCCGCTGCCGGAACTGGCTGCGCGCCAGGGCATCGTGCCCGGCATCAAGGTGGACAAGGGCAAGTTCGCGCTCGCCCATGCTCCCGGCGACGAGATCACCGAGGGCCTCGACGGGCTGGCCAAGCGGCTTGCCGGCTATCGCCAGCAGGGCGCGCGCTTTGCCAAGTGGCGCGCGGTGTACAACGTGTCGGATCAACTGCCCGGCCGGCCTGCGATACAGGCCAATGCGGAGGCGCTGGCACGCTATGCCGCCATCTGCCAGGAGACTGGCGTGGTGCCCATCGTCGAGCCCGAGGTGCTGATGGATGGCGCGCACTCCATGGCGCGTTGCGCCGAGGTCACCGAGGCCGTGCTGCATGAAGTCTTTCACGCCTTGCACCGGCATGCGGTGGTGCTCGAACACATGCTGCTGAAACCCAGCATGGTGCTCCCCGGCAAGGAGGCCGGGCACGCGGCGCCGGACGAGGTTGCCATGCAGACTGTGCAGGTGCTCAAGCGCACGGTGCCGGCGGCGGTGCCGGGCATCTTCTTCCTGTCCGGCGGTCAAACGCCCACTGAGGCCACCGCCAACCTCGATGCCATGAACCGGCTTGCCCCGCTGCCCTGGCGGCTGAGCTTCTCCTACGGGCGCGCCTTGCAGGAGCCGCCCCTGCTGGCCTGGCGCGGCGAGGCCGCTAAGGCGGCGCAAGCGCAACGGGCGCTGCTGCAGCGCTCACGGCTGAATGGCATGGCCTGCCTGGGGCAATACGAAGCGGCGCTGGAGAACGCTGCGGGCTGAGCTTTTGGCAGGCGCGGCCAAGATGGAAAACCCCCGCCGTCACATGGACGACGGAGGCCGATATGCCACTAGCCAGCGGGCTCCCGCCCGCTGGCTGCATCAGGCTGACGATCGCGCAACAGCGAAGTCCCCCGTACTTTGAAACGGTGGTCGGGCATCCATGTCCCTTGTCGATCAAATCGTAATCGAGTTCGACATGGATACGCTGCTGGCGCAGGGGCCACGCGCGCTTCCGGACTGACTAGCCACCGACGCGGGCCACGTCTTCAGTTGGCTGCCTGCTACGCAGGCACATCACCCTGAGCGTCGAGGCAACCAGCCGCTCCCAATGGAGCCACCATGATGGCCCGATCGCGGCGACTGGCGACTGGCACGGCTGCGCCGGCTCCGTATCGGCCGACACTTCGACTGGTAGCGCGGGCTGCGCGAAGACGGCGTGCCCGCTGTACTGGGCCAGCAGTTCCTCGCGACTGACTTCCTGCTCCCCGCCGCCCCAACCTGGCAGTGCGACCAGAAACCGTCCGTGCTCACAGCGCTGTAGCAGTACGCAGGGATTGCTCTTGTGCAACAACAGGATGGCCGGCAGCGAGGTGTCCGGGATATCGTCGAGGTCCCGCTCCACCAGGCGGGTCGACAAGCCGGCGCGCGCCGCCGCGGCAAAGAGCCGCGGCAACGTCATGCCCTGCCCTTCCGGCGGCAGCCCTTCCAGCAGAACTGCAGACGGAACCGGCCGGTGCAAGGCCCGGCTCAGCAACAGCAGGCTGCCCAGCATCGGATCGTCCGCACCCGTCGGCTGGTTCATTGCAGCAGGCGGCTTGCGGCGGCCAGCCATGAAGTACAAGTTGGAAGTCCCGGGATGCGCGGTGGGCGTTGTCTTGATTTGCTGTGTCCACCGCCATGGCGTTGATACGCCCTCTATGTCTTGTGCTGGCGCCTCGCATTGCGCAAGGTCAACCGACTCCTTCCGTCCGCGCGGATTCCGCTCACCCATGATTCCCCCCGGTTTCAGTGGTGTGATGTTCGCTACGAGCGTAGTGCATCAGCGCGCGCGGGCCCATCATTCAAACAGGCTAGTACAGCCCCGGAAAGACTGATTCAGAGTTGAAACAGGCTCCTCGCGAGGTCCGCCATGGTGGCCTCGGCGAGGGCCAGTACGGGGGCCGCGGATCGCTTCAGCCGTCCTTGAACAGGAAGCTGTAGGCATTCAGCGCGGGCGCCCCGCCAAGGTGGGCGTACAGCACGCGGGAACCCTGCGGGAACTCGCCGCGGCGCACCATGTCGATCATGCCCTGCATGGACTTGCCTTCGTAGACCGGGTCGGTCATCACGCCTTCAAGCCGTGCGCAGAGGCGGATAGCCTCGAGCGTACCTTCGGACGGCAGCCCATATTCCGGACCGCCGTAACGCGTATCCAGCACAACATCCTCCTCGGCGATATCGCGGCCGAGGTCGACCAGCTCCGCGGTATGCCGCGCAATGCGCAGGATCTGGGCGCGCGTCTGCGCCGGTTTCGCGGAGGCGTCGATGCCAATGACGCGGTCGGCGCGGCCATCCGCCGCGAAACCGACCACCATGCCAGCCTGCGTGCTGCCTGTGACCGAGCAGACCACGATGTAATCGAATTTAATGCCGAGCTGGGCTTCCTGTGCACGCACTTCCTCCGCAAACCCGACAAAACCCAGGCCGCCTAGCGGGTGCTCCGAGCAGCCCGCGGGGATCGGATACGGCTTGCCGCCCGCGTCGCGCACGCTCTGCATGGCGTCCTCCCAGCTCGGACGGATGCCGATGTCAAAGCCGTCCGCCACCAGCCGCACGTCGGCGCCCATCATCCGCGACATCTGGATATTGCCCACGCGGTCGTACACGGCGTCCCAGTAGTTGACCCAGTTCTCCTGCACCAGCACGCACTTCATGCCGAGGTGGGCCGCCACGGCAGCCACCTGGCGCGTCTGGTTCGACTGGATGCCGCCGATGGACACCAGCGTATCGGCGCCTTGCGCCAGCGCGTCGGGCACCAGGTATTCCAGCTTGCGCGTCTTGTTGCCGCCAAAGGCCAGACCGCTGTTGCAGTCTTCGCGCTTGGCATAGAGCTGCACCTTGCCCCCCAGGTGCTCGCTCAGGCGTGTCAGCGGGTGGATTGGCGTGGGGCCGAAAGTCAGCGGATAGCGGGGAAAGCGGTCGAGGTTCACGGCATCATCTCCGGATGGTGGCGTTGAGGGGGTGGCTGCGTCCTCCCTGGAGGTGAGGCGCCGCGTTCAGTGAAATGGTAGGCAATTGGCGACGAAACGTGCTTGCAAAGATCACGGTTCCAACACACCATGGCGGTGTCAAACGCCTTCTAAACCTATGCTTGTTGCGCAAACATGGCCACTCGCAAAACAAAATTTCGCTTTGATATCGCGCCGGCCCCGGAACCCGCACCGGCACTGGATCGCACGGACAAGGCCATACTCCGTCTGTTGCAGAAAGACGCCTCGATTTCGAACGTGGCGCTGGCGGCCAAAGTGCACCTGAGCCCGCCCGCCTGCCTGCGGCGCGTGGAGCGGCTGAAGGAATCGGGGATGATCCGGGGCGTCGTGGCGCTGCTGAACCCGGCCGCGCTGGACGCGGGCATGCTGGTGATCATCGGCGTGGTGCTGGACCGCTCCACGCCGGAATCCTTTGCGGCATTCGAGAAAGCCGCGCAGACGGTGTCCGGTTGCATGGAGTGCCATGTGGTGACCGGCGAATTCGACTACTTCCTGATGCTGCGTACCCGCGACAGCGAGAGCTTCAATCGCCTGCACGCGGAACAGCTGCTGTACCTGCCGGGCGTGAGGCAGATCCGCTCGTTCATGGTGCTCAAGCAGGTGTTGTCGACGACGCAGTTTCCGGTTTAGGGGAAGCAAGGCACAGTGGCCCGCCCGGCGAGCATCTCCGACGGGCTACCAGCCCGATACACCCATACGGGAGACGCACACATAAGAAAAGCGGGCTTCCGAAGAAGCCCGCCCAGGTTGCTACCGAAAGCCGCGTGGATACCGATCAGGCAGGCACCTGTGTCCCGGCAGCAGCCATCTCCTTCGAATAGAGGCTCCTGGAAGCCGCGACGTGAGTCGCCAGCACCGGACGCAGCACCATGATGGCCAGGAAGGCGGCGGTCAGGTCCATGGCGGCGACGGTATAGAGGACGGTCGACCAGGTGCCGGTCGCCTCCATCATCAGGTTGCCAATCGGGACGAACAGCGCACCGATACCCTTGGCGGTATAGAGGACGCCGTAGATCTTGCCGATGTGCTTGGTGCCGAAGGCATCGCCGGCCAGGGCCGAGAACAGGGAATAGACTTCGCCCCAGGCCAGGAACACGACGCCAGACAGGATCAGGAACGCATACGGATCGCTGCCGAAGTAGCCGAGCGCAATGATGCCGAGGCCTTCAAGCGTAAAGGCGATGACCATGGTCTTCTCGCGACCGATGTTGTCCGAGACCCAGCCGAACAACGGGCGCGAGATGCCGTTCATGATGCGATCGAGCATCAGGGCGAGCGGCAAGGCAGCCATCACGAAGAAGTGCAGGTCGACCTTGAATTCCTTCACACCCAGGTCCTTGGCGATAACGCCGAGCTGGGCAACGGCCATCATGCCGCCGGTGACCACCAGGATGAACATCACGAGCATCAGCCAGAACAGCTTGGTGCACAGGGCTTCCTTGAGCGTGTAGTCACGGGTGGCCTGGACCAGCTTCTGCGACGCCCTGACCTCATTGGCCTTCGGCGAGCGCAGGAACCACGCGGCGGCAAAAGCGAGGGACCCTTGCAGGAGGCCGAAGAAAAGGAAGGTGTGCTGAAAGCCCTGCGACTCGATCATGGCCGCAATGGGCAGGATCGTTGCAGCCGAGCCCGCGCCATAGCCACCGGCGGTGAGGCCGACGGCGAGGCCGCGGCGATCCGGGAACCACTTGAGCGCGTTGTTGATGCAGGTCGCATAGATCGAGCCCACGCCGAGACCGCCGACGGCCGCACCGACGTAGAAGCCCATCAGCGTGGTGGCCTGCGAGTTGATACACCAGGCTGCCCCGATGAACACCGCGCCAAAAGCGACCATCATGCGGGGGCCGAACTTGTCGATAAAGTAGCCCTCGATCGGCGCAAGCCAGGTCTGGACCAGCACAAAGATGGTGAAGGCGATCTGGATGCTTGCCCGATTCCAGCCGTAAGTCTCCTGGATTTCCGGGACGAACAGGGTCCAGGCATATTGGATGTTCGCGGTGGCGATCATGCAGATGACGCCAACGACTAGTTGCATCCAGCGAGTTCCTTCCGGAACCTGTTGACCAGGGCGCAGCGCCGCTGCCGATGGATTATTCATTGCGGGCTCCTTGAATCGTCTGATCTTGTTTATCCGAAAATGCGGACGGGTATGCGGGCGCGCCGCGCCTCAGCTTGGATATGGCTGCTGGCATTTTCTGTCTCCTGTGTCATGGCATTTGGTGCCTTTTAATCCTGACGCCCGATTGACTGACGTCGCCGCCCTCACCCTTTCTCAATTACGAGTGCGATGGGATACACAGTATGTGATATATCAAGTAAGTCAAGGCAAAGAAACGGCAGGGTTTTCACTAAACTTATGACCCGTATAAATGGGAATAAGGAATTCACATTGAACGCGCATTACTCAGGCCAACGGAAATGGCTGGCCGGCAACCCCGGCGGGCCGGCGCATCTGGCGGGAAGCCAGGCCCGGCAAGGGATTGCAGGCATCGATGAGCGTTCTTTTTCAATGCCATGAAAATAAGGACTGAAATTGCGTTTTGCGACGCGGCAGGGTTTTCCCTCCCCGCCCGCCTCATGATTGAAACTAATGAGCGGGACCATTCACGCAAGCCGCGCATTATTCTGCGGGCAAAAAAAATGCCCGCAGGCGAGCCTGGCGGGCTGAGGCATGATGCGGGACATCGGCCGCAACATGTGAATACCGTTATAGGCGATTATCCGACCCAAATAAATAACGGAAAACACTCGCCCATGTACGCCCCCGCTTGTTCGGGCGGGCAAACTGATGGATTTCCGGGCCGACCAGCCTGCAGGCGCTCCTCAAATGTCGGGAAAACCGGCGCGGTATTCAGCGCCGGGCTATTTTGGCAGGTTGAAGCCAGTCAGACGCCGCTGACAATCCGGTTTCCCGGTCGCGCCACCGGCTCAGATAGTCAGAATGGTCGATGACCCCAGCAGGAATAGATGAAACGGTAAGCGCTGTAGAGGGTTTGGCAAGCCCGCCGATCTCCTGCCTGCTTATATCGAGTGTGGTAACCAGACTCCGGGAAAATAGAAGTTTTGGTAACTCCGGTAGAAACTCTGGTAAGCTACGACGCGCCCCGGAACTCACATACCGACCAAAATATGGCTCATGCGTCACTAGGCTATGACGCGCTTATCCGCAAGTTTGGGTTGCGCGTCCCGCCGCTGCGCTCGACGTCCGCCCTGGCAGACAAAACCGGTGTCCTCAGCACGCATACGGGCCCGGACGGCACCACGCGCACCGTGTATCCGAAAAACCGCTATCGCGGCGGTGACACGACTGTTGACCACCTGACCTTCGCACTGAAGAAGGAGCAACTGGACCTGACCGTGCTCGCGGCATTGTTCGAGCACGGCGAAGCGGTGGAGGCGGTACGGGAGTGGCTGGCGGCGACACCCACTTCGCGTTATGCGAGGCTGAGCGCTTTCTATGCCAAATGGCTCGCCGGTGTGCAGTTCGACTACAAACTCCCGGCCGGGGCGCCCCGGGTATTGGCGCTCGACGAGACTGAATACGTAACGGGCCCGGCGACGATGGACCTGCAGTTCGGGATCCAGAACAACCACCTTGGGCCCGCTGCCTTTTGCCCGCTGGTACGCCGCACCGGGAAACTATCGTCCTGTATCGCCGGCGATCTCCCCGGCCGAGTGTCCGCGGCGATCAGGCGGCTCGAGCCAGAATTGCTTGCACGCGCGGTGGACTACCTGTACCTGGCGGAAACGCGCTCGACCTACTCCATCGAGCACGAGGTCCCCGATAACCAGCGCGTAGCCAAGTTCAGACGCTTGCTCGAGTACGCCGGTGCGCCAGGCCGTCTCACCGAAGAGCAGTTATGCGAGTGGCAGAACGAAATTATCTCCGGGCTGCGGGCCGAATATTCATACCGCAACACGCAGAACTGGCTCTCGCGCGGCGGGCGCATGCGCAATATCGCGGACTATATCCCGCCGTCGCCCGAACAGCTTGGCGCGATGATGGACGGGATTGCCACGGTCGCGGGCCTGGTCGAGACCGAGGTGGCCAACCCGATCGTGGTGGCGGCTTGCGTGTCCTTTGGCTTTGTCTTCGCCCATCCGTTCTACGACGGCAATGGCCGCCTGCATCGTTTTCTCATCCATCATTTGCTGCGCCAGGCCGGTGTCACGCCGGAGGGTGTGGTGCTGCCGGTGTCAGCGCGGATGCTCAAGCAGATCGATACCTATGCCGCGCTGCTGAAGTCCTACTCTGCGCCGCGCACGGCGCTGCTCAACTACGCACTGGACTCGGATAGCGACACGATCCTGATCAAGTCGCCGCAGCCCTGGTGGCTTTACGCATCCTTCGATGCGACGGCGCTGTGCGAATTCGTCTTCGAGTGTATCGAGCAATGCGTCGAGCAAGACCTGGCGCAGGAGATCCAGTACCTGCGCGCCTACGACGCCAGTGTCACGCGGCTGGAAAACTGGCTCGATCTGCGGCAGTCACGCCTGTCAAACCTGATCGATCTCATTGTCCAGAACCACGGTGAGCTGTCGAAGCGCAAGCGCAAGCTGTTCGAAGACATCACGGACGACGAGCTCGCACGCATCGAAGCCGTCGTGCGCGACGAATTCACCGATTACCTGGATCTCCACAGGGGCTGACGAACTCAAGGCGGCAGGCCGCCCCACCTCCTCGCCTGGCGCAATAAGCGAGTTGCAGGGACCGGCTGCACAGTCGTCTTTCTCCTATATCGATGTCGGCGCGTCACCGACAGCGAGCGTGCTGGCCAGAACCTAGTATCCAAGTGCAATCAGCAGCCAGCGCGCCCATCCTGGTGCCGCGAACGGCATCCCCTGTCATGGCTGCGCGCCCACGTCACACGCAAACAGGAAGAACAGCCATGGACCGCCGCCAGTTTCTCAAGTGGGGAAGTTTCCTGACCGTCACCGTTGCCACCGGCGGCCTGACCGCCTGCGGCGGCGGCTCCGACTCCGAGCCGCAGGACACGGGCAATCCGGAAAACTTCAGTTTCGTACATGGTGTCGCCTCGGGGGACCCGAAGCCGGACAGCGTGGTGCTGTGGACTCGCGTGGAGGGCAACAATGGCAAGCGGCCGGTGGTCGTGCGGCTGCAGGTGTCGACGCAGCCCGATTTCCCGCCCCCGAGCCTGCTTGTCAACCAACCGCTGATGGCCCGGCCGGAGTGGGACTACACGATCCGCAACAAGGTCACCGGCCTCACCGCCGGCACCCGCTACTACTACCGCTTCCTGCTAGGCAACCGTCCCAGCACCGTGGGGCGCACGCGCACGGCCGCCGCGGCCGGCACGCCTCTGGCGCAGCTGCGTATCGCCTTCGTCAGCTGCCAGGACTGGAATGCCAACCACTGGGCCGGCATGGAAGAACTGGTGCAACAGGACCTGGACTTTATCGTCCACGTGGGCGACTACATCTATGAGGCCGTGCCCGGCGGCTCGCGCGCCGGCAATGTGGAGGAGCGCCACACCGCGCTGCAACTGCCCAATGGCACCGTGCTGCCGGATGGCAGCGTCTACGCCACCACTCTGGACGACTACCGCTTCCTGTACCGCAGCTATCGCAGCGACCCGCGCCTGCAGGCACTGCATGCCGCGTTCCCGATGATTGCCATCTGGGACGACCACGAGTTCTCGGACAACAGCTGGCAGGATCGCCAGACCTACGATTCGGACGATGACCTGACGCCCCGCACCGCGCGCCGGCGCGCAGCCAACCAGGCGTGGTTCGAATACCTGCCGGCGGACGTCAGCCTGGACACGGACAATCCGTCGTTCCAGAACATCCAGATCTATCGTTCCTTCACTTTCGGCAATCTCGCCACGCTGCTGATGACCGACGAGCGCCTGTACCGGGCCGACCATATCATCCCGGAAGAGTCCACCGGGCGCGCCGTGGGCAGCCTGTTCTTCGTGCCGGCCGCAACGCTGGCCGCGGCGGAGGCCCAGAAGATCGCCGCCGCCGGCAACACGCTGACGCCCGTGTCGATGCTGGGCGACACGCAGCGCGCATGGTGGCAGGACCGCGTGGGCGGCGCCGCCACGACGTGGAAGCTGTGGGGCAACCAGGTGTCGCTGCTGCGCATGCAGGTGGATGTGACCCAGGCGGTGGCGAACCTGATCGCCCGGGCCCTGGTGCTGGCCAACAGCGCCCTGTCTTCGCTGCAATCCGCCATCGCCGATGCACTGGCGAGCGACCTGCGCGCCGCCAAGGCCGCCGGCACCTATGCCAACCTTGCGTACACGGCATTGCGCAACGTGCTGTCGCAGGCCGGCATCGATGCCGCCACCTTCGATGCCAACATCAAGCCCTTCATCGAGAGCCGGCTGCCGGCCATCGCCCTGCTCGACCGCTTTATCCTCAATGCCGACCAATGGGATGGCTACAACGCCGAGCGCAAGAACCTGGTGGGCTTCCTGAAGGCCAACAACATCCGCAACGTGGTGGGGTTGAGCGGCGATTTCCATGCCTTCTTCGCCGGGCAGGTGATGGACGACTACGATGCCGCGACGCCGGCGCCCGTGATGGTGGACCTGGCCACCGCGGGCCTGTCGAGTAACTCGCTGCTCAGCGGGTTCCGCGCGATCGTGGACAACGACCAGGCCTTCGCCGCGCTGCGCGAGCTCGTTTACAGCAACGTGGGCGGCGCGGTGGTGAACACCTTCGATACCACCTTGCGCACCTTCAATCCGTGGATCCGCCACGCTGATACCAACACGGAGGGTTATGCGCTGGTCACGCTGACGCCGGACAAGCTCAGTTGCACCTTCCATACGCTCAAGCTGCTCGACGGCGGCACGGCCCCTGCCCAGCCCGCAACGGCGAGCACGAAGGTACTGGAGGTGGTCGCCGGTACGGCGGATGTGAGCGTGCTGTAGTGCCAGGGGTGGCGGCGTGGCCGGCGCCGCCACCTTGCGACTCGCTTGGCGGGACAGCCTTGCGTCGCCGCCCGCGCTATCAGCCGCCAACCAGCCCCGCTACCTGTGCTGCACTCATGGCCCCCCGATAAATACGGAACTCATCGACAAGGCCGTTCAGGTACGGATCTGCGGAAAACTGGGATCGCCCCAGCCAGTTCTGCCTGGTACCGCCCAGGTGCCAGGGTGCAAACGGCAGGTCTGCATTCTGGCCGCTCAGGCTTCCGTTGATATACAGCGCCCCGCCCTTGCCGGACAGCGTCACGGCGACGTGGACCCATTGGCCCACGGGAAACGCGGCGACGCCATCGATATGCCGCTCCCCTGAATAGCCGTTCAGCGTGATCGCAAACCGTGGCAGGCCATTGCCTGCCCTGGGCGTGAACATCATGTAGCGGCCGGTGCCATCGCCAAAATCGAACAGGCGGGTCCAGTTGCGCAGCGCCCGGCATTGGACCCATGCCGTAATCGTGAAATCGGAAACGTCAGCGAGAATATCCGCGGGTAGCGCCACATACGCATTGCTGCCATTCAGCGAGACGGCGGTGTCTGAACGACCGCCGGTCCATATGGCGTCGCCCTGGAGCCGGCCGTCGTGGCCACCGCCGCTGGCGTCGGCAGCAGTGGTGCCGGTCGCGTCGTCAAGCGGCAGCCAGGTATGCAACTGGAGCCCCGTCACCACCCTGACCTCGTTCGACGGGCTGGTTTCGCCGCTGGGGGTGGTTGCGGTCACGACGTAATAGCAGGTTGACGCCGTCGCGGTATTGTCGGTCCAGGTGAGAGGGTCGGTGATATCGCTGGCCACGACCGTATATGGGCCGCCCGGGCTGGCGCTGCGCTTGACGGTATAGCCCGTTGCATAGGCCGTGCCCCACCATGAAAGCACCACGCTGCCGGCGCTGGCCACGCCCGTGAGCCCGCTGGGCGCGGTCCCGGCGCCGATCGCCTCGCGCGTGTAAGCCAGAGTGCCATAGCCGAGCTGGTCATATCCGCCGCTGTTGGGCCCGTAGTTGCCGCCTCCGCCTTCCGGCTGGATCTGCGCGGCAAACTTCTGGCTATACGGCGCCGCCATCCCTTTGCGATTGACATAGTGGTTGGCAACCACGGCCCAGCACGGCCGTATGTTGCCTTGAGCGGCCGTGGACAAGGCGGTCTGGTTCACATTATCGACGTTGTTGTACGTGATGTAGGGCACCGTATAAAACGTGGTGTCGGTCTCCCTCAGGTTGGCCTTGGCGACATACTCCGCGCCGGCCAGGAACCGGTTGTTATCGTAGCCATACAGATCGATACCCTGGTTCCAGGCCATCTCGCAGATCGCGCCCATCAAGGCGATACCGAGCGTGTTGTGGCCCTGGTCGCGTCCGGACTCCTGCCACTGCCCCAGGTTGCCCGGGTGCACGTAATACACGGCCTGCCGGATGGCGCCGTTCCCCGCGCCGTTCTTGAAATAGGCCACCGCTTCGTCAAACAAGGCGCGGTCGTCGCACAGCACGCCGATCGCCATGATCGACGCCATATTGCACAGGTCCCAGTTGGCCCAGTAGTGGGTCACCTCCGTGTTGTTATGGCGTACCACGAAGTCATGGTTAACCGGATAGAAGACGTTGCGCATCATGGCCTGGAAGCGGGCAAAGTCCGGCGCCTGCCAGCCCGCATAGTCCCGCATGATTTCACCCACATTGGCAAATTCATAGCCGTAGATGCTGGCGGCAAGGGCTGCGTTGGTATCCCCGCCCAGCCCGGTCAGCGTGGAGGACCAGGCGTTCATGATCTGCACGGCCTTGTCCGCATAGGCGGTATCGGCGGAGACTTTCCAGCGCAGCGCACAGGCGTAGGCAGCCGCGATGTCGTTGTACAGCAGGCGGTAGTTCTCGCTATGCACGCCGTCGGAGCCGCGATAGACCACGGCCTGCGGGCGGGGCGTCCAGCCCAGGCTGGCATGCGAATTGGCGATCAGCACGTTCCAGCCATCAACCCAGGGCGAGACCTGTGCCCCGACCTTCTCGCTCATCCGCCCGAAGTCGTCCTGCGTATGGAGCAGGCCGGGATGCACCATCGCGGCCGATGAGGCGATGCTCTCCGTCGAGGCAAGCGCTTTCGACGTATCGGCGTCGATGCCGGACACCGACAGGGCGGAGGCTGTCGAAGCGGTCCCCCCCGTTGACGGAGCGCCCTCGCCGCCTCCGCACGCAGACATCATCAGCGCCCCACAGCCAAGCAGGAAGCTGCGCCGCGACAACGCCAGGCCTGTATCGGTGTCTGCGTGTCGCAAGGCAGGGCGCACCTGCCACGTCTTTATCACTCGTTTCATCATTGACCCTTCGATATGTTGAAATGCGCCGCTGCAGCGCCGGTCTGGCTGTATTCGCCGGTTTCCTGCAGTGGCGGCGACAGATTAACGCAGGGCGTTATTGCATAGCGTGGCGTTAATAAGCAGGATTTCCTGTTTCTTTTGTCAGGATTTTCTGATGCCATTTCTGCATATCGTGTGCATTGGAAACAGAGGAGCGGTGAAAGGAGGAAAGCTTATGCCATATACCGGAATTCGCGCACCGAATTGGGGATTATTATTAATGCCGATGGATTAATTCTTGTTAAATTGCCGCCAGCCTTTACCGTAGCAAAGCACGCGGCTCATAATGTCGGCCATGATGTTGGCTTTCCCCGATGCCGGCCGTTGTTCCAGACCGGCAACAGGAGAAGCGCATTTCATCTTCAATCAACCAACCGTGTAAGTGATGGGCCCGCAGCAAACAGATCACCGTACCGGCAACAATGCTGTGTCCTATGGAGAAATCACGATTGCCACTGAATTCGAGATCCGCAGGCTGATGACGCTTCCGGCCTCCGATTTGCTGGGGCGCTCGCGCAATGCGGCATGGGCCTATGGCGTCTATCTGGGCTGGGAGAAGATCACGCGGGGACGACGCATGCCGGAGGACGATGAACGGCTGCACAGGCTTACCCGAGCCCATGAGCCGGGCTAGCGCGCGATCCGCTGCCTCCTCCCCGCTCAGGGCTTCAACAGGTACTGGCTGGCCAGGCGCAGGATTTCGCGCGACTGATAGGTATTGGCCAGTTGCCTGAGCCTGGCGGCAAAATGCTTGTAGCGGTCGTCCAGCTCTCCGATCCGTTGCGCCCACTCGTGTATCTCGCGCATGCTGCCGCGTTTGGCGAGGTAGTGCAGCTTCTCGATTTCGGCGGCAGGTGGCACCACCACGGCAGCGGGTGACGGCTGCGCGCCGGCCGTCGTCGCGGCATCGTAGTCCCACTGGATAGGGAGCAGCCTGGCGAGCTGGACCAGCAGCGCATCATGGTCGATCGGCTTGGGCAGGAAGACATCGGCGCCCGCTGCGATCGAGCTGGTTTCGTCCATGCCCCGCGTACTTGCCGAGGTCGCGATGACCGGCACCCGCTTCAGCCTGGGGTCGCGCCGCAACTGGCGGATGGCATCAAGACCGCTGATCCCCACCATATAGATATCCATCAGGATGAGGTCCGGAGGCGCTCTCAGCGCCTGCTTGAGGGCCGCGTGGCCATCCGGCGCTGCCTCGGGCACGAACCCCAGGGACCGCAGCAGATCCACCAGCACCGCACGATTTTCGGCGATGTCGTCCACGACAAGAACGCGGCGGCGCGGTCCGGCATACCCGACGACAACGGCAGCATGGTCTTCACTACGCGCCTGGGTCGCACCGGTGGCGGCGTCGATCTCGAAACAGAACGTGCTGCCGGCACCCGGCTGGCTATGCAGCCGGATCTCGCTCCCCATCAGGCCGACCAGCTTCTGGCTGATGGCGAGTCCCAGGCCGGTGCCGCCCCGGCGATGCCTTGCGTCGCCCAGTTGCTCAAACGGTCGGAACAGTCTCTGCTGATGCTGCGCGTCAATGCCCACGCCGCTGTCCTTGACCTCGAAGCGCAGGCGTGACCTGCCCGGCCCCGCTTCTGAAACGTTCACCTCCAGCCGCACATAGCCGCGGTCCGTGAACTTGACGGCGTTCGACAACAGGTTCAGCAACACCTGGCGCAGCTTGCCCACGTCCGCGCAGGCCGTGGTCGACATCGCTTGCGGTGCATGGCACTCGAAAGCCAGGCCTTTTTGCTCGGCCTTGACCCGTATCAGTTCTTCGATCGAGGCGAGCAGTTCGGCGAGACCGAATTCCGTCGGCACCAGTTCCAGCTTCCCGGCCTCGATCTTGGAGAAGTTCAGCAGATCGTCGATCAGCTTCAGCAGCTGCTCGCCGCTGCGCTTGATGACCTCGCTCTTCTCGCGCACGCCCTGGGCGATGTGCTTGTCGCGCATCAGCAGCTGGGCATAGCCGAGTATGCCGTTCAGCGGCGTGCGCAGTTCGTGGCTGATGGTGGCCAGGAACTCGGTCTTGGCGCGGTTTGCCGCCTCGGCAGCACGGCGCGCCTCGCGCTCGGCCTCCGCCAGCCGTACCGCGGTCTTGTCCGCCGCGATGCCGACATACTCATCGACCCCGCCTTCCTTGTTGCGTATCGGGTGCGCCAGCACGCCCACATGCCGGATGGTGCCGTCCGGCAGGGCCAGGCGCATCTCGTGTTCGAGCTCGCGCGGATCGCGCAGGCTGTCGGTAACGAAGGCTTGCAGGGCGGCCCGGTCTTCCGGGTGGATGCGGCTCATGAAGATCTCCGCGGTCGGCTCGACCTCGCCGGGCGAAAATCCATAGATGCGGTAGTGCTCGTCGGACCAGACGATGGCACCGGTCCTGACATTCCACGACCAGCTCCCGGTCCGGCTGAGCCGCTGGCCGGCAGCCTGCAAGGATTCACTGCGCCGCAACTCGTCCTCGATGCGCCGTCGCTCGGTAATGTCGCGGGCAATGCCGACCGTCCCGGCCAGCCGTCCACGGCCATCGGAATACGGGGTCTTGATGGTCTCGATCCATGTCCGCGAACCGTTCGCCTGGGTATGCGGCTCTTCGATGCGTTGCCGCTCGCCCGAAGCCATGGTCCGGGCATCGTCGGCCAGGTACGCCAGCGCCCGATCGTGCGGATAGAAATCGTAGTCGGTCTTGCCGATCAGCCCGGCGGGGTGCGGCACGCCCAGTGAAACCGCCAGGGCGCGGTTTGCGGCCACATAGCGCCCTTCCGTATCCTTGACCCAGGCCAAATCGGGGATGTTGTCGAGGATCGCGGCCATCCTGGTATTGGCATCGCGGATTTCCGCCGTATGCCGGTCGATGCGCGCGAACATCAGGTTCAGCGCCTCGACCAGTTCTTCGATTTCATCCTGCCCGTGCCGGGACCGGCGCAGGCTCAATGGCGCCGACGGTACGCCGGGCACACGTTTGCGCAGCCCCGTGGTGATATCGACAATATGGCGCGTGGCAACGCGATGGACGATCCAGAGAATAAAGAGCGCAACCAGGAAAGTCTTGGCCGCGTTGCTGGCCAGGATGACGACCGCCTGGCGCAGGATGTCGCGATAGACCTCATCGAGGCTGGCCTCCACGCGCAGCACGCCGACCTGCCGTTTGTCGTTGTTGCAGCAATAGATGGGAAACTCGCTGGCGACGACATTGCGCTCGGCATGCGTGCCCCGCTGCACCACCAGGGGGTGCGTGGTCTGCGCCGTTTCACGCACTTCGACATAGCGGATATGGGGCAATTGCAGCATGCCCTCCAGTTGCTCCTGGACCAGGCGGCCATCGAGGGACCAGAGCGAACTGCCAAGCGCGCCGGAGTAGCCTTCCTCCATCTCCTGGAAGCGATTCTGGATGCCGGCGACTTCAGCCTGATAGCTGAGCGCAAGCTGCATGGCGGTCAGGAGCAGCGTGATGACGGTGCTGAACAGCACGACACGGGTCAGCAAGACTACCGCGATCTTCTCGCGTGGGGCATGCCACAGCTGCAACAACCATGCAGGGATGACCGACTTCAACTGACGTACTCCCGGATTCTGACCAACGTCCAACCGAAAAACCAATCCGAACTTTAACGGCTGTGGCCGCGCTTTGGCAGACCGCCGGTACAAACACCTAGGCGCGTGCGACAATGGCGCGCGGGTTATCGATCAGAAAGTCGGAGATTGGGCGCATGGTTCGGATCCTGGTGGTCTGCCTGGTTGGCTTGCTGGCAGTCATTCACCACACCGTGGCCAGTGCCACGGAGATTGGCGTCATCCTCGCGGGCAACCGCAGCCAGTTCTGGCAGGTGCTCGCAGACGGCGTCCGCAAGGCCGCAAGCGACGCAAAGGTCGACGTGATCATCCGCGCCCCCAATGAGGATGACCCGCAGGCGATCCGGGACAACCTGCAAGTGCGGATGATCCAGTCCATGCTGGAGCGCAAGGTAGATGGCCTGATTCTCGCGCCGATGCCGGTGGCGGCACCCGCGACCCCTCCCCTCATTGGCGTTCCCTTCCTCCTGATCGACAGGGAGGGGGCCGATTACTCCGCGCCCCTGGTCGCCACGGACAACTACGCCGCTGGCCGCCGCGCTGCGCAAACCTTGCGCGGCGCCCTGCCCCACGGTGCCCGCATCGGCGTCTTCCGCGTCGCGCGAGATCTGCAGGCCACCACCGCGCGCGAAAACGGGTTTATCGCCGCCGCCACCGAACTGGGATTCCGGGTGGTGCTGCAAACCTACCTGGGCTATGACATCCGGGGCATGCAGACCGCTGCCGCCGCGGCACTCTCTGCGCACACGCAGGCGCTCGATGCCGTGTTCACGCCGCATGACATCTCGACCTTCAGCGTGCTGCGAGCGATCAACGCTCTGCCGAAAGGCAAGCGCCCTCTCCACGTCGGTTTTGACTATTGGCCAAGCTTTGCGCCCAGCCTGCGCAATGGGGAACTCCACGCCATCGTTATTCAACGGCCATTTAACATGGGCTACGAGGCAACGCGTGAACTGGCCGAATCCATGCGGGCGAACCGGCCGCCGCGTCATATCAACATCGGCACGCTCGTGGTGACGGCAGCGCGGCTCGACGATGCCGATGTACGCGAGGAACTTGCGCGCTACGAGAAGCCACGCAAGGCTGGAGAATGATCCGTGCCGGCGGGGTGCCGATGAGTGGCGTTGTCAGGGAAATCCGAAGAGCAATTCAGCGCAGGCTGACTGGCCGGCCACCACGGCGCCTCCGATAATCGCCACATAACAAGCTCTGATATGCGAAGAGCCGGCCGCAGGGGATCAACGCAAATCCAGGACGACGGGCTTCAAGCGCCGCATTGCGTGACTGTGCCGGCTTTGGGCCCGTGCGTGGGGGCTTTGGGACGGCATACGGCTAGCGCGGGGTAGCCAGCCGTCCCCTCTCTTCTCTTTCATCTATCGGCACCCGAGGGTGTATGAACGGCGGCCCTGCTAGCAGGGCCTGAAACACGCCCGCGCCGCCTCGCTTGGCGTCAGGCCGGAGCGAAAATATATCCGCAGGCGCTCCAGCGTGCGGTAGTCCGGCACGTATGCATCGGATACCAAGCCGGATCTCAGTGCGTATTCATGCAAGGCAGCGGCCCAGGTGTAGATATCGAAGGGTGCCGTGGCCACACCCCACGGGTCCGCGCCACGGTCGGCGCCGTACCCAACTTGGTCGTCAAACAAGGCTGTCCCCTGAATAAACGCCGGATCTGCGTGCAGAGCGCTGGCGAGCGATGCGTGCCTGGAGCACGGTTGTCAGGCGCCTTGCCTCACGCGTAAGCTGCCAGCCCCGCTCTGCTCGTCATTGGCGGAAAGACATACCAGGCCCCGTCGCCATGCCTGAAAAATACGATCGATAGCGTGCCTGTGAGGCGGTCGGATTCGACACATACAAAGCGACTGCCGCAGTCTCGCAGCCGCCCCACCGAGGCGACACGCGGTGGATTCGACATGGCTGGTCCCAGCCATTTATCCACCATCGACCGCAACGACTTCTCTGCTCCCATGCTTCCTCCACTTGCGGGCTGCCCCGGCACTGTCGGCCGACGTTGCAGCTTTCGTGATTCCATCGTAGGCCGGGCGAGCGGCCACCGCATTCAGAGGACGATGAAAGCGCGTTCAGTATTCCCTGAATCAATCGTAGGAAAATCCTGACAGCGGCCGGGCGGGTGGCGCCGCCTACTCCTGCGTGAAGCCATGCTTGATCGCATAGCGAATCAGTTCGGCGTTGTTCTGCAGGCCCAGCTTCTGCATCAACCGCATCTTGTGGGTGCTGATGGTCTTGGCGCTCAGCGAAAATGACTCCGCAATCTCGTTGACAGTCTGGCCGGCGGCCAGCCGCTGCAGTACCTGGAATTCCCGGTCCGAGAGCACCTCGTGCGCGGGAGCGTCGGCGCCGGGCTGGTGAAAAACCATGGCGTCGACCAGCGCAGGGTCGATGAACTTGCCGCCCGACGCCAGCTTGCGGATCGCGCCCAGCAGGATCTCCGGGTCGCTGTCTTTCGTCACATAGCCCGATGCGCCGGCACGCAAGGCCCGCGAAGCGACCTGCGCTTCGTTGTGCATGCTCAGGATCAGGATGGCAAGATCGGGCCACTCGGCCCGCACACGGCGGATCAGGTCAATGCCGCTGATGCCCGGCATGGTCATGTCGAGCAGAAGCAGGTCGAACTCGCCGGCGCGCAATTGCTCGAGCACCGCGCCGCCGTCCGCGGCCTCGGCCTCCACCACCACGTCGGTGGTGGTCGCCACGATCTGCTTCAGGCCACTGCGGACGATGGCATGATCGTCCGCAATCAGAACTCGGATCATCCTTGACTCTCTTGGCGGGGGATATGAATGGAAACGGTCGTGCCGGTGCCGCGATGGCTGTCGATATTCAGGCTACCGCCGATCAGGCGGGCCCGCTCCCGCATACCGAGCAAGCCATAGGAATCGCCCTGTAGCGCGGCAGCCACTTCAAAGCCCTGGCCGTCGTCGCTGACGCAAACCAACAACCCGTCGGGCCGGTTGCTCAATGACACCGTCACCCGCGACGCGCGCGCATGGCGGGCAGCATTGGTAAGCGACTCCTGCACAATGCGGAACACCGCGGTCGCCACCGGATCGTCCAACTGCGGCTCCGGGCCTTCGACGGTCAGCCGGCAACGCGCGTGATGGCGGCGCCCGAAGTCTTCAGTGAGCCATTCCAGCGCCGAGACGATCCCGTAGTTCAGTGAGGCCGGCCGCAGGTGGCTGGCCACATGGCGCACCATGCTGATGGTCCGCTCGACCAGCTCGCGCATGTCGTCGGCCTTCTGCTGCGCGGCATGGTTGCCGGCGATTTTCATGCGCAACAGGGAAACATCCATCTTCAGCGCCGTGAGCAGCTGACCCAGCTCGTCATGAATTTCCATCGCGATATGCTTGCGCTCTTCCTCTCGCGCGACCTCCAGGTGGCCCGACAGCTCCCTGAGCTGTTCACGGGAGGCCAGCAGCTCCTGCTCGATGCGCTTGCGTTCGGTAATGTCCTGGAGGGTGCCCACCAGGCCGATGCAATGGCCTGCCACATCACTGCGCCGCTCCGCCTGCCACTGCACGATATGATCGCTCACGTCTCTATACCTGAGACGCACGTCTATGCTGGCGCTTCCCGGCGCTTTCATCAACTGGCTGAGCGTGGCCAAGACCGCATGCCGGTCGTCCACGTGCACATGGCGCATCAGTGCGCGCAGCGATGGGATCCGACACTCATCCACCCCCAGGATGCGACACATCTCCCTGGACAGGCGCACGGTGCCATCTGCGGCGCTCCACTCCCAGTCGCCGAGCCGTGCCAGGCGCTGGGCATTCGCAAGGCTTGCCTCGCTGGCGACCACCTTCAGCTCGGCACGCTTGCGGGCGGTGATGTCGTAGAGGCCGGCGCAGGCAGCCGCGGTGTCGCCAAACGTGATCAGGTTCGTCGAAATGACGACCCAGAACGGCGTGCCATCGCGATGTCGAGCCTCGAGCTCGAGCGCCCTGATCCTGCCATCGCGACGCAATAACTGTATGGCTGCCTGCCGGGCTTCGGCACTGGCGTAGCATTGCCGGATGTCAAACCCGGGTGCCTGCGCCTCCGTCAGGCCGAACAGGTCACGAAACGGCTGGTTGCAGAACAGGATCTGGCCTTCGTCGATGGCGGTAATCACCAGCGGCACCGGACTGGATTCGACGATAGAGCGAAACCTGGCTTCGCTGGCCGATAGCGCCGCTTCCGCGCGGCAACGCTCGGAGATCTCCTGCGTCAGGCTCGCGTTGGCCCGCGCCAAGGCCTGCGTGCGCTGTACGACCCGGTATTCGAGTTCATCGCGCGCACGCATCGCCTCCTGCTGCGCCGCGCGCCGGATGGCGATCTCCTCCTGCAGGCTGGCGTTCTGCTCCGCAAGCCGACGGTGCATCATCCGCAGCGACAAATGCGTATTGACGCGCGCCATGACCTCGGCCAGCTGGAATGGCTTGACGACATAGTCCACCCCGCCCGCCGCGAATGCGTCCATCATGTCGGCGGTGGCCGAAAGCGCCGTCATGAAGATAACGGGGATATCCTGCGTCTGCGCCATCGCCTTCAGGCGCCGACAGGTCTCCAACCCGTCCATGCGCGGCATCTTCACGTCAAGCAGGATCAGGTCGGGCTGGGAAAAGCTGGCTCGCTCCAGGGCCTCCTCGCCATCCTGTGCGACGAGCACGCACATCCCCTGCGCCTCGAGGTGCTGGGCAACGATGGCGATATTGGCCGGCACATCGTCCACGATGAGGATCGTGCGCCGCACTTGCGGTTCGTCGGTGTCTTGACCCACGGTTGCTCAGCTGACGTTTGGCCGCCGGATTGGACGATGGCTGGTCCGAGTGCCCGCCCTTCCGATACCGGACAAAGCGCCGGACACAGCGGCGCTGTCCGGCAAGCTCCTGTTCACCATCCACTCCTGATCGGGCCTTGTCGCGCGTGCAGCATATCACCGCCTGGTAGCGCACCTCATGGCCTCAACGTCACACCAGCAAATCAAGGTTTTCCTGAACGCAAAATAGGGAATTCCTTACCCAATTGACGGCACAGCACCCCTCTCAGGCACTGACCAGCCCCCGCTGCAGCGCCGTCTTGAGCATCGAAAACACATGCCGCGCCACAGGATTGACCGCATTGGGGCGCGCCCAGAGGTAATACGTGACATCCGGCAGCCGCGGCAGTCCATCGCTCTCGCCAAGAATGCGCATGTCCGCGCCCAGCAGGTCAATGCTGCGCGCCGTAATCCCCAGTCCGCCGCGCAGCGCGGCCTTGATGCCGATCAGGCTGGGCGCCAGATATGCGATGCGCCACGGCACGCCAGCCTGCGTCAGCGCTTCCAGCGAGAGCTTGCGGAACAGGCTGGGCTCGTCGGCCAGGATCAGCGGCACCGGCGTGCCGCGCTCATAGACAAAATCCGCCGAGCAAACCCAGATGGTTGGCGTGGTGCGCAGCACGATGCCGTCCAGCGACGTGTCCTCGCGTGTGGACACCGTCAGGTCGATCTCCCCGCGGCGCAGCGACTCCATCAGGAACGGGCTGCGGCCCACGTGGATCTCCAGCCGCAGCGCGGGCGAGGTCCGGGCGATGTGCGACAGCAGCACCGGCAGGATGGTGTCGGCCACATCATGTGGTGCGCCGATCCGTACCGAGCCGGTGAGATCGCCTTCGCGCAGCACGCGTAGCGCCTCGTCGTTGAGCGTAAGCAGCTGGCGCGCGTATTCGACCAGCTTCTTGCCGTGACGGGTCAGTTGCTTGCCGCGGCCCTGCTTCTCGAACAGCGTCAGGCCGAGCTGCTCCTCGAGCCGCTGCATCTGCTGCGTGACCGCCGACTGGGTGCGCTGCACGTTCTCGGCGGCGGCGCCGAAGGTCTCGTGGTCGGCGATGGCCACCAGGGTGCGGAGCAGGTCAAGGTCGAGGTTGCGCATTCATTAGAAACGCTAATGGGTTTTCGTCAGGCATTAAGTGGTTATCAGAACAGGTGTTCATTACAGTGAAACAAGAAACATCGTTCTACCCTTCAAAAACCACGATTGCAAGGATCGACCGCTTTATGTCCATCACACAACAACGTCAGGCAGCCGTAGGGGACGCCATCGAATCCATTAGGGAAATCGTAGCCAGGGGTGGTGTCACGCGCGACGCCCTGGCCGAGGTCCTGACCCGGGTCGAGGACCTGGCGGCCCGCACCGAACTGTGGAACCAGGCCGATTTCCCGCCGCCTGAGCCGGGCGAGCGCCAGGCGCGCTACCTGATTGCCGAGGACGCGGACCAGACCTACGCGCTCTACCTGAACGTGATGCGCCCCGGCAAGCGCATTCCGCCGCATAACCACACGACCTGGGCCTGCGTGGCGGGCGTAAGCGGCATCGAGTTCAACGACGTCTACGAGCGCACCGATGACGGAAGCCAGCCCGGCGTGGGCACGCTGGCCTTCTCGCATACGGTGGAAGTGGGGCCGCGCCACGGCATCGCGCTGCTGCCGGACGACATCCATTCCGTGGAGATCCGTGGCGAGGACGTGATCCGCCATCTGCATATGTATGGCCGCTCGCTGGAAACGCTGACCGAGCGCCTGTCGTTCGACCTGGAAACCGGGCGTTGCCAGGTGATGAGCGTGGGCGTGCAGACGCGCCGCTGACCCCAGCCTGAACCGGGCGGCGTTCCCGCGTTCTCGCCGCCCTCCCCGACCAGCAAGACCGATCCCTTCCCGGGCCACGGGAAGGATGGCCCCTTTTTGCCCGGAATTCCATGCCGAAGCCAGCTTTCACCATTGTCGATGCCGTCACTCTCAAGGGCTGGCTGCACGATGCCGCCGAGATCGCCCTGTTTGACGTGCGCGAGCACGGCCAGTACGGCGAAGGCCACCCGTTCTACGCGGTGCCCCTGCCCTACAGCCGGCTGGAGCTCGATGTCGGCCGCCTGGCCCCGCGCATCGATGTGCGCATCGCGCTGGCCGATGACGGCGATGGTGTGGCGCAGGTTGCCGCGCAGGCGCTGGCACGCCTGGGCTATACCAGCCTGTTCGTGCTCGATGGCGGCATGCCCGCGTGGCGCGCCGCGGGCTACACGCTGTTTGCCGGCGTCAACGTGCCTTCCAAGACGTTCGGCGAACTGGCCGAGCATCACTATGGCACCCCGCGCGTGTCTGCCAGGGAACTTGCCGCGATGCAGGCCGGCCGCGCCGGCGCGCGCGTGCCGGTGGTGCTGGACGGCCGGCCCGCGTCCGAATTCCACAAGATGAACATCCCGGGCGCGATCTGCTGCCCAAACGGCGAGCTGGCCTATCGGCTGCGTGACCTGGTGCCGGACACCGAGACGCCCATCGTCATCAACTGCGCCGGCCGCACGCGCAGCATTGTCGGCGCGCAGTCGCTGATCAACTTTGGCGTGGCCAACCCTGTCTACGCGCTGGAGAACGGCACGCAGGGCTGGTATCTGAACGATTTCAGGCTGGAGCATGGCGGCACCGCGCGCTACCCGGACAACGGCTCGCCGCGCGGGCTCGACGCCGCGCGCGATGCCGCCCGGGGGCTGGCGCAGCGCTTTGCCGTGCCGCATATCGCGCCGGCACGAGCGGCCAACTGGGTGGGCGATCCGGCGCGCACGACGTTCCTGTGCGATGTCCGCACCGCCGAAGAGTTTGCGGCCCGCACCCTCCGCGGCGCCCGGCACACCCCTGGTGGCCAGTTGATGCAGGCGACGGACCAGTACATCGGCGTGCGGCGCGCGCGGCTGGTGCTGTTCGATGCGGATGGCGTGCGCGCGCCGGTGGTAGCAAGCTGGCTGCGGCAGATGGGCCATGACGCGGTGGTGCTGGAGGGTGGCCTCCAGGCGGGCCTGGAGGCGGGCATTGTCGCAGCACACGGGCCGCAGGCGGAGGTCGTTGCCCTGCCCACCGTAGACGCCGCCGCGCTGGCGGCCGGCCTGCAAGACCGCTCGATGCTGGCGCTGGACCTGCGCGGCAGCATGGCCTACCGGGCCGGCCATATTGCCATTGCCGGCAGCCGCTGGTCGATCCGCCCACGCCTGGCGCAGGACCTGGCCGGTGTGCCGCAAGACACCACCGTGGTCCTGATCGGCGAGAGCGATGCCGGCGACCCCACCGAACTCGCCGTTGCCGACCTGCACGCGCTTGGCTTCGCCGATGTGCGCCGGCTGCGCGGCGGGCTCGCGGCCTGGCAGCGCGCCGGGTATCCGCTGGATGAAGGCGCGCACATGCTGCCCGACACGCGCTGCATCGACTTCCTCTTCTTCGTGCACGACCGCCATGACGGCAACAAGGCCGCGGCACGGCAATACCTGGCCTGGGAAACCAACCTGGTCGGCCAGCTCGACGCCCAGGAGCTGGCGACATTCAACTTCCCGCCGGCTTCCTGATTTGCCCTGATCCTGCCCCTCCCCACCTGACTCTGCCCACACAAGAACGAGGTCGCCCCCATGTCACGCATTCCGCAGTTCCTTGCCGCATTGCTTACGCTCACCACGCTCGGCGCCGGGTCCGCCGCATCCGCGCAGCAGCCGCTGGCGCCGGTCGGCGGCTTCCCGTCGCAGCCGTTGCGGATCGTCTCGCCGTTCCCGGCCGGGGGCGGCAATGACGCGGTCACGCGCATCGTTGCCACGCGCCTGTCGCAGGTGCTGGGCCAGAGCGCGGTGACAGACAACCGCGGCGGTGCCGGCGGCAATATCGGCACGCGCTTCGTGGCGGAAGCCAGGGCCGACGGCTACACGGTGCTGACCTCGCAGGTCTCGGTGATGGCCGTCAACCCGTCGTTGTACCGCGCGCCGGGCTTCGACCCCGTCAGGCAGTTCATGCCGGTCACACAGATTAATGCCGCGCCGCTGGCCATCGTCGTGGCCGCAGACTCGCCGTGGAAGACCTTTGCCGAGCTGGCCACGCAGGCCAGGGCACAGCCGCAGAAGATCACCTACGCGACGCCGGGCAACGGCACACTGTCGCACCTGGTGGGCGTGGTGCTCGACAAGGACAGCAGCGTGTCGCTGCAGCATGTGCCGTACAAGGGTGCCGGGCCGGCCATCAATGACCTGCTCGGCGGCCAGGTCGATGTGCTGATAACGTCGACCTCGTCCGTGGCGGGCTTTGTCCAGGCCGGCCGCATGCGCGTGCTGGCGGTGACCAGCCCGCGCCGGCTGGGCGTGTTTGCCAAGGTGCCCACACTGGAGGAACTCGGCTACCGCAACGCGCGCTTCGAGGACTGGTATGGCTTCTTCGTACCCGCCGGCACTGCGCCGGAGCGCGTGGCGCTGCTGAACCGGGCCATCGTGCAGGTACTGCAGATGCCAGAGGTGGTGAAGCTGATCAACGACGGCGGTAGCGACGTCGTCGCCAGCAGTCCCGATGCGTTTGCCGAGCAGCTCAAGCAGGACATAGCGCGCTGGTCCCAGATCGTGAAGCTGTCAGGCGCACACGTCGACTGAGCCACCCGGATACGCTCGCCATGACGCATTCGCTTCCGACCCGCCTGGCCCACGCCGGCCGCACGTCCAATGTGGCCGGCGGCCAGCCGGTCAACCCGCCGGTGGTGCGCGCCAGCACCGTGCTGTTCGAGTCCGTGGCGCAGCAGCGCGAGATGCGCGCGCGCCGCGGCCACGACCGGCTCTTCACCTACGGCGCACGCGGCAACCCGACCAACTTCGCGCTGGAAGACATGGTGACCATGCTCGAAGGCGGCTACCGGACCCGGCTGTTCCCCACCGGGCTCGCCGCAGCGGCGATGGTGATCCTGTCCTACGTGCGGCCCGGCCAACACGTGCTGCTGCCCGATTGCGTCTACGAGCCGGTGCGCAACCTGGCAAACGGTTTCCTGCGCCAGCACGGCATCGCCACGGACTTCTACGCGGCGGACGGCTCGGACGTCCCCGCGCGCCTGCGCCCTGAGACGCGGCTGGTCTATGTCGAAGCCCCGGGTTCGCTCGCCTATGAAATGTGCGACCTGCCCGCCGTCGCGGCGCTGGCGCATGCGCACGGTGCGCTGGTCGCCGCCGACAACACCTGGGGCTCGGGCCTGCTGTACCGGCCTCTGGAGCTGGGCGCCGATATCTCGCTGATGGCGGCGACCAAGTACCTGGGCGGCCATTCCGACGTGATGATGGGCACGGTGTGCACCACCGAAGGCGCGTGGGCAGAGCTATCCGCCACGGCCGATGCCTTCGGCATGACGGTGAGCCCTGACGATGCCTACCTCGTGCAGCGCGGGATCCGCTCGCTGGGTGCACGGCTCGCGCAACACCAGGAAAGCGCCATCGCCGTTGCCGGCTGGTTGCGCGAACGGCCTGAAGTTGCCCGGATTTTTTGCCCGGCGCTGCCGGACGATCCCAACCATGCGCTGTGGCTGCGCGACTGCCATGGCACCAACGGCCTGCTGTCGTTCACGCTGCGCAGTACGGCACCGGTGGCGGCGGAGCGCTTTGTCGACAGCCTGCAGTTGTTCGGCATCGGCGCGTCATGGGGCGGCTTCGAAAGCCTGGCCGTGCTGGCCGATATGCGCCGCGCACGCAGCGTGACCGAGTGGTCGGAGCGCGGGCAGGTGATCCGCCTGCATATCGGGCTGGAGGGGGTTGGCGACTTGCTGGCCGACCTGGAGCAGGCGTTTTCGGCGATCGCGGATATCGATCACGACGAAGGGGACAAGAATGGCCCGCGCGTCGATGCCCCTCATTGGTGAGCGGCGGCACGCGGGAGCCTGCGTCGAAGTCTTCTACAATGGCGGCCATGTGTCCGCAGCGCCGGACGCGCGACGGAACCCACCCATGCCAGCGAAGAAGAAACTCCCGGGAAAGACGGCCCCGAATAAGGACGCCCCGCCCCCGCAGCAAGCCACGCTGAGCGCCATCATGGCGCGCATCGACAGCATCCGCGACACGCTGGGCGCCACCGGCCAGCGCATTGCCGACTTCATTGCCGGGCATCCGGAGGAAGTGGTCCATATGTCCGTCAGCGAAGTGGCCGAGCGCACCGGCGCCAGTGAAGGCAGTGTGGTCGGACTGTGCAAGGCGCTCGGCGCCACCGGCTTCCAGCAGCTGAAGATCGTGCTGGCCCAGGAGATCGTGCAGCCGGTACAGATGATCCACGAAGACCTGGAACCGAAGGACGATGCGGCTGCCGTGGTACGCAAGATCTTCCAGAGCAATGTGCAGACGCTGCACGACACGCAGTCGACCCTCGATGTGGGCGCGCTGCAGCGCGCGGTCCAGATCCTGAAGAAGGCCAAACGCATCGAGATCTACGGCATCGGCAGTGCGGCCACCATCGCCGAGGACGCGCATTACCGCATGCTGCGCATCGGCCTTAACGTCAAGGCGGTGATCGATTCGCACGTGCAGGTCATCAGCGCGGCCCTGACTGGGCCGGATGTCGCCGTGCTGACCATCTCGCATTCCGGCAGCACCTATGAAACCGTGACGGCGACGCGACTGGCGAAGGAAGCCGGCGCGCACACCATCTGCATCACCAATTTCGGCAAATCGCCGATCCAGGCCTTCTCCGATGTGGTGCTGCTGACGATGGCGCGCGAGACCCACTTTCGCACGGAGGCGATGACCAGCCGCCTGGCACAACTGGCGATCATCGATGTGCTGATCGCCTGCCTGGCGCTGACCGACTACGACCGTGCGGTCAAGACCATCCGCCACACCTTCGACGTACTGTCGCTCAAGCGCTATTGAGCCTGGCGTGCAGGCCCGTGCGGCCGGCACACCATGTCTCCAGCAACTGAGCCGGGGTCTCCGCCTCCGCCTCGGGGCCGGTGCCAAGTAGCAGATATGACATGCCCATCGCGACCGCGCCCGCGGCGTCGGTCGCCGGGTTGTCGCCGATCATCAGCGCCTGCGCCGGGCTTGCCTGCAGCCGCCGCAGTCCTTCATGGAACAGCGCATCGGCGGGCTTGCCGATGATGCACTCGGGATGCACGCCGGCACAGGCTGTCAGCGCGGCGAGCAGCGCACCGGTTTCCGGCACGCACGTGCCGTGGTCGCCGGGATGGCTGAGATCGGGATTGGTGACCACCAGCCTGGCGCCGGCGCGCAGCACGTTCGCCGCCAGCGCCAGCTTGCCGTAGTTGAAGTCGGGATCGCGCGCCAGCAGCACCACGTCAGCGCCCTGCTCCACCAGCCGGCAACCGATCCGCTTCGCATAGCGGCGCAATGCCGCGCTGCCCAGCAACAGCACGCGCGCCTCGGGGGCGGTGCGGCGCAGCCAGTTCACAGTCATTTCGCCGGCCAGCACGAATTGCTCCGCTGCAATGGCCAGGCCCATGCGGCGCAGCTTGCGCGACATGCCGGCCGCCGTGTCGGTGGAGTTGTTCGACACGATGACATAGCGCCCCTGCAACGCCTCGAGCAATGCGGCCGCGCCCGGCATGGCAGCGCCGTTGCGGATCAGCGTGCCGTCCAGGTCGACGATGTAGCGCCATGCCGGCGCGCGCCAGGGCGGCAGCGCCAACGGCGGGATGGGGGCCTCGTCGGTGGCGCGTTGGCCGGAAGGGAACCGCCTGATATCTGTCATCGTTGCGTTCGATCGCTTTGAGCAAAGCTCATTATACATACGATTTATATTGAGCAACGTTCATTTTATTGTCATGCAGGTCTTCTAGCATCCGTGTTGCCCCATCCCCCACCACGCGACACGGAACCTCCATGAACACCCTGCGAACGAGATGTCTCGCTGTACTGGCTGGCGTTGTACTGAGCGCGGCGCTAGCCGGCTGCGGCGGCGGAGAAGACTCCGCATCCACGGCAACGTCACAGCAACTTTCATCGGCACAAGCGAACGAGCAAAAAAAGCCGGCGGACACGCTGCGCTGCGCCCCCTGAGCCTCTGTTGATCTCCTCCCCCCATCGCCCACAGGTCAGCCACATGCAATCCAACGACAGACGCAATTTCCTCCGCACCGCCACCCAGGCCATGGGTGCCGCCGCCGCGCTCACGGTGCTGCCGCCGAGCATCCGCCGCGCGCTTGCCGTGCCCGCCGCCGTAGAGACGGGCACCATCAAGGACGTCAAGCACATCGTCATCCTGATGCAGGAAAACCGTGCCTTCAATCACTACTTCGGCACCATGAAAGGTGTGCGGGGCTTCGGTGACCGCTTCCCGATCCCGCTCGAAAGCGGCAAACCCGTCTGGTATCAGTCGGATGGCACGAAGGAGATTCCGCCCTTCCACCTGGACAAGCAGACCATGAACGCACTGCTGGTCCCGAGCACGCCGCACTCGTTCTCGGATGCGCAAGCGGCCTGGAACCAGGGCAAGTTCGGCATGTGGCCCAAGTACAAGAAGCCTTACTCGATGGGCTACTACAAGCGCGACGACATCCCCTTCCAGTTCGCGCTGGCCGAAGCCTTCACCATCTGCGACGCCTATCACTGCTCCATCACCACCGGCACGGACCCCAACCGCATCGTTTTCTTCTCGGGCTCCAACTTCAATCCTGACCTGCGCGCGCAAGGCATCAACAGCACCGATACGGACTCCGAGCCGAACAACCTGCGCTGCTGGATCAAGGGCGCGCTGCCGACGCCGGGATACACTTATGCCGGCTCGTCGTTCCGGTGGCCCACGCTGCAGGACGTGCTGCAGAAGGCGGGGATCAGCTGGCGCATCTACCAGAATCCGAACGACAACTGGACCGGCGCCATGCACGGCGGCCTGGCCTTCGATTCGTTCCGCACGGCGCAGCCGGAATCGCCGCTGTACAAGGAAGGCATGAGCCTGTGGACCATCGAGGACCTGCAGCGCGACGTGAAGAACGACACGCTGCCCGAGGTGGTGTGGGTGCTGCCGACCAAGCTGCAGTCCGAACACCCGGGCGCGCCGTCCAGCCCGCAGCACGGCGGCAATTTCACGGCCCAGGTGCTGAACGCACTGACTTCGAACCCGGACGTCTGGAGCAAGACCGTGTTCTTCCAGACCTTCGACGAGAACGACGGGCTGTTCGATCACCTGCCGCCGCCGGCCGTGCCCTCCTACAACCTCGACGGCACGCTCGCGGGCAAGTCGACGCTGCCGCTGGAAGGCGAGTATTTCTCCGACCCGGCGCGCAAGTACCTGCATCCCGAAGACACCATCAGCGGCAACGTGCGCCCGTGGGGGCTGGGACCGCGCGTGCCGATGTACGTGGTATCGCCATGGAGCAAGGGCGGCTGGGTCAATTCGCAAACGTTCGACCATTCGTCGGTGGGGCTGTTCCTCGAACAGCGCTTCGGCATCACCATTCCCGCCATCAGCCCCTGGCACCGCGCGGTCTGCGGCGACCTCACCTCGGCCTTCGACTTCGCCACGCCTAACGACCCGAAGTTCCCGGCACTGCCCGACACCAGCGACTACGCGATCATCGAAGCCCAGCAGAAGACCATGCCGGCGCCGACGCCGCCCGCCACGCCACAGCCGCTGTTCCAGGAAACCGGCACCCGCTTCTCGCGCGCCCTGCCCTACGAACTGCACACCAGCGCGCGCGTCGACAGTGGGGGCCGCAGCGTGACGCTGCTGCTTGCCAACAGCGGCATGCAGGGCGCGGTGTTTCATGTCTACGACAAGCTGCACCTGGACCGCATCCCGCGACGCTACACCGTGGAAGCGGACAAGACCTTGTCCGACGCGTGGGACGTGGTCGCGGACAACGGCAAGTACGACCTGTGGGTGCTCGGGCCGAACGGCTTCGTCCGGCATTTCACCGGCACCGCGGCCGCCAGCGGCGCGCAGCCGGAGTGCCAGGTCTGCTACGACCCGAAGAACGGCCAGTTGTACCTGCATATGCGCAACACCGGCAACGCCGCGTGCACCGTGACGGTCAAGGCCAACGCGTACCGGAACGATGGTCCGTGGACGCTGACCGTACCGCCGGGCGGCGAGGTCGTGGAAGAGCGCTGGTCGCTGGAACGGAGCGCGCGCTGGTATGACTTCAGCGTCGTGCGCGCGGACGACGGGAGCTACCTGCGGCGCTTTGCCGGCCGTCTTGAAACCGGCAAGGACAGCGTCAGCGATCCGGCCATGGCCATGCCGGCCGCGTGACCGGCTGCGCTTATTGACTTTTTGACTTGAGCGTTATTCGGGTGGCCTGCCTTGGTGCAGGCCGCTTACCCATTCGCCGCCGTCAGCGGCGGAATCGATCGTCAGGTCGCGCAAGGTCCGATGCGCCGCATCGGCCATGCCGCCGCCACAAATGCAGTGAACAGGCATAACGCGGTCCGCAGGGCCGCGCGCGGGTCGATAAAGCACGCGAGCACCTGTTCGCTACGGCTTTCTCCATACAGGCACCAGGCGCAGAAATGCTCGCAGTTGTTGGTCAGCAGCCTGTAGCGATTCTCGCCTAGCCGCGAGCGTGCACGCTGCACGGCTTCGTTCCTCACGTACATCGGATCGGCACATGGTTCGACCAGGACTTCGTAGCCGGCGGCGAAGCGCGTGAGGCTGACTTCCTCGACCGGGCCGCGACGCAACGACCCGGCCAGTCCAGCGTAATGCACTACTTTGCCGTCGCCCACATAAATGCCATGGTGGCTGTAGCCGTACCGCGGGGTGACGAGATGCGCACCGAGCGGCGGCTCTGTCAGGAGTCCCTTGGTAGTGTGACCTGGATTGGGGGTTGGCTGGCTCATCTTCGAAGGCCCAAGCAATCGGGGTGAATTTGAGAAAAGCCTAATCCCGGCAATGCATTAAGGACAATTAAACCTTTTTCTATTGAATATAACCTTTTGCTTATGTGATGCGTTTTGCTACTGGATCGGCGACAGTTCTCGAGCGCTGCGGGCGTGTGCCCTGGCTGTCAGGCATGGCCTTAGCCGAGGTAACGCCGGCGGGCCGGCTTGAGCACGGCAATCGCCAGCACTGCAGTCACGACGTCAAGGGTGATGGCGACGCTGAATACCGGGATCCAACTGCCGAGTTGCTCATGCATCAGCGCCGCGAGCGGCCCGCCCAGGATCGAACCGATGCCCTGCGAGATGTAGAGCCAGCCGTAGTTGGTGGTGGCATAGCGCGTGCCAAAGGTATCGGTCAGCGTCGACGGGAAAAGCGAGAAGATCTCGCCCCAGCCCAGGAACACGACGCCGGACAGCAGCACGAACAGCACCGCATTCTCGCGGGTCAGCAGCCACAGCGCCATCGCCACGCCCTCCAGCGCGAAGGCGAAGCACATGGTGTTCTCGCGGCCCCAGCGGTCGGATACCCAGCCAAACAACGGGCGCGTCAGGCCATTGGTGAAGCGGTCGAGCGTCAGCGCGAGCGGCAGTGCGGCCATGCCCAGCACGGTCACGCCGGCGACGCCGAAATCCTTGGCGAACGTGGCCATCTGCGAGGTCACCATCAGCCCGGACGTGGACATCATCGTCATCATGGCAAACAGCAGCCAGAACAGCGGCGTGCGCAGCATCTGGCGCGTCGGCACATCCGGGGCGGCCTTCGCCGGGGCGTGGGCTGCAGCGTGTACCGGCGCCACCGCGCCATGCGGCGAACGCAGTCCCTGCGAAGCGAAGAACCCGATCACGGCGAACAGCAGCCCGAACTGCCACAAGGTGGTTTCCAGTCCCTTGCCGGCCAGGGCCGATGCGATCGGAAAGGTGGTGACGATGGCGCCCATGCCGTATCCCGCGGCGACCATGCCGACGGCAAGCCCGCGCCGATCGGGGAACCAGCGCACCATCTGCCCGACCACACCGACATAGACAATGCCGGTGCCCAGTCCGCCCACCACACCATAGCTCAGGTACAGCAGACCGACACTCTGCACCTGCGCCGCCAGCACCCAGCTCAATCCCGACAGCACCGTGCCAAGCGCAATTAGCCGGCGCGGCCCGAAGCGTTCGATCAGCGCGCCCTGGAACGGCGAGAAGAAGGTCTGCAGCACGATCAGCAGCGAGAACGTGACCTGCAACTCAGACAGCGGAACCCCCAGCTTGGCGGCCAGCGGTTTCGTGAACAGCGTCCAGACGTATTGTGGGCTGGAAATCGCCATCATGCACAGCACGCCAAGCGCGAGCTGTATCCAGCGATCGCGCGCCGCCGGCAAGGCTACGGCGGTAGGTACGGATGTGTTCTCTGCAACGGAATTCATTGGAGTGCTCCTTAAAACCAGCTTCGGGGGGGCGGAGAGGGGACTGCATAGAAGACCGGGACCTGCCATGCGAGAGGCATTGGCAAGCGGCATCCCGGCGCGGATTACCAGGCGGCCACGGCGCCATCGCTGCGCGGATCGGCGCCACCTTCGTAGAGCCCGTTGGGGTGCAGCACGATGGCGCCGGCATGGCCCATGGTTTCGTCGTACGGCTGCAGGACTTCGACCTCATGGCCGAGCGCGCGCAAGCCATCGCAGGTCGCCTGCGGAAAGCGCGACTCGAGCTTGAGGGTGTCGGTGGTCTGGCCCCAGGTGCGGCCCAGCAGCCAGCGGGGTGCGTCGATCGCGGCCTGCGGGTTCATGCCGAAATGCACGATGCGCGAGAACACTGCGCTCTGCGACTGCGGCTGGCCGTCGCCGCCCATGTTTCCGTAGACCAGCGTGCGGCCGTCGGCCAGGCGCGCCAGGGCCGGGTTCAGCGTGTGGAACGGTTTGCGCCCCGGCATCAGCGGCGCGGCGGGGTCCAGCGAGAAGCTGCAGCCGCGGTTCTGCCAGTTGATGCCGGAGGCAGGTAGCACGACCCCGCTGCCGAACTCGTGATAGATGCTCTGGATAAAGCTGACCGCGACACCTTCGGCGTCGACCACGCCCATCCAGACCGTATCCGCGGGGCCCATGCCCTCCCCCCACGGCAGCGCCTGGTCGGTCTGGACCCGTGCGGCCGCGGCATCGAGCCAGGCTGGCGCAAGCAGCTCGCGCGGATCCACGTCCATGTACGCGGGATCGGTGATATGGCGGTCGCGGGCCAGGAAGGCCTGCTTGGTTGCCTCGACGCAGGCATGGACGTAGGGCGCGCCGGTCGATGCCATGGCACTGGCGGGCAGCAGATCGAGCAGGCGGTCCAACTGGCCCAGGATCTGCAGCGAAACCAGCCCCTGCGTGGGCGGCGGCATGTTATAGACGCGGCCGCGCGAGTGCGCCAGCACCAGCGGCGCCTTCCATACCGCGCGGTGTTCCGCGAGGTCCTGCAGGCTGAGCGGACTGCCGACGGCCGCCAGGTCCTGCGCAATGGTGCGGGCCAGGTCGCCCCGGTAGAAATCGTCGAGCCCCGCTTCCGCCAGTTGCTCCAGCGTGGCAGCCAGCCGCGGCTGGCAAAAACGTGCGCCGGCAAGCGGCGGCACGCCGCCCGCCAGGAAGGTCTCGGCAAACCCGGCTATTCCAGTGAGCTCATGGGCCCTCGCTGCCACGCACGCCGCCTGGCTATGCGTGACCGGAACGCCGTGGCGGGCATAGCCGATGGCGTCGGCAAGCAGCCGCGACAGCGGCATGCGCCCGCCCAGCGCCTCGCGCGACCAGGTGCGCGCGGCATGCCAGCCGGACACTGTGCCGGCCACGGTGTTGGCCGCCATTCCGCCGCGGAACGGCATCGTCGCGAGGCCAGCTTCACGGTAGCGCTCGATGCTGGCAGCCTCCGCCGCCGCGCCGCACGCTTCCAGGCCGCGGGGCGCCTCATTCGGCCGCGCGATCAGCCAGAAGCTGTCGCCGCCGATGCTGTTCATGTGCGGGTAGGCAACCGCGATCGTGGCCGCCGCTGCGATCATCGCTTCGACAGCGTTTCCGCCTTCACGCAGGATCGCCAGCGCACTCTGAGAAGCCAGGGCGTGCGGCGCCACCGCCATGCCGCGGCTGCCGCGAATCGGGTTCCGATGACCTATCACAATGTGCTCCGAAAATTATGTATACATAAAATTCGCGGAACACAACGCAAGGCCTGTGCCACGCCATGCCTTGCCACACGCGCGGCGGCAGGCAATGCCGCGCCCGTCAATGCGTTGCTGGCGATAGCGGGGAATTTCCCTTGCTGGGGAAGGGAGCCGGAGTGGAAAGGTTATGGCGCCGACGGCACCATATCAGGGCTTACCCGAAGCGCCTGCGACGCGGCGGTGCGTCGGTGGGGAGCGGGCACTCGAGGTTGGTGCGGGCTTGTTCCAGGCGTTCGGTAGTCAGGCGGCTGACCTCTACGCGCCCTTCTTCGATATGCCCGGTCAACAACTCGACCGCGCGCGCGCCATCGCAGGCGACCAGCGCGGCGAGGATATTGGCGTGTTCCTCATACGTGAGAGCGATGCGCTCGCCGTAGGCGAAATCGAGCCGCCGGATGATCCGGATGCGGTCCGTGACCTGTTGATGCACCGCGGCTGTCTCCGGGTTGCCCGCGGCACAGACGATGGCCCGGTGGAACGCCTCGTCCAGGTCGGCAACCTGGTTGCCGTCAGTCAGGCGTTCGGCAGGCGGGACTTGCCAAGTGGCTGCCAGCACCTCCAGGCACGAGCGATCCACGCGCGGCGACACCGGCTGCTGGCACAGGCGCATGGCGGCATGGGTTTCCAGCAAGGTGCGCAGGTCATAAAGTGCCTCGAAGCGCGCCAGGTCGATCGGCACCACCTCCCACCCATTGCGGAAGTGCCCGCGCACCAGTCCTTCGGACTGCAGGCGCAGCAGCGCCTCGCGTACCGGCGTGCGGGAGATGCCGAACCGCTCCGCGACATCGTTCTCGGAGAAGCGGTCGCCTGGCAACAGGCGGAATGCGAAGATGTCGTCCCGCAGGCTGAAGTAAGCACGTTGCGAACGGGACGATTCGGCGGTTATTGCCGCGCCGCCCTGGCGCTCCTGTGGCTCTGGCGGAGAGCCTGGAAAGCCAGTGTCTGCGTGGGGAGCTGAAGAAGGGCCTGGCAGGGGCGTCGAGCGGCGCATCGGACTGACATCGTAATGGGCAACGCTGTGCGGGGCGGCAGAGCGAGACGCGTGGCGTGCGCCACAGAATATCATCGTTTCGCCAGCGGGCAACCGAGGGCGCACTGCAAATGCAAAACGCCCACGGGATCAGCGCGCCCGGGATAATTTGGTTGAGATCCTCCCCTCCTGATTGAGCAGGCCGTTCAGCGACTTCACCCGGTAGCGATAGACGAGAAGCATGCCGGTCATTCTAAATTGGGATTGCTTGCTCCCGGCAGCACTCCTTTCGCCCTCAAGGACGGGGTTTCTCGGAGCAAGTCTGATGAACCGAATATGCCAAAGGGCTCTGGCTGCTCGCAACTCGCTATGGCCGCCGCACAGCCCTCACCTTCCCACTGTTACCACCCCCGCAAAAGAACTGCTGCCCACCATCGGACTCCAGCCCCGACACCCCCACGCCCGCCGGCATCTCGATGCTCTCGAGCACCGCGCCCGTGCGCGCGTCGACGTGCCGCAGTTCGCTGGCATCGTCTTCCCAGGTGCCATGCCACAGCTCGCCATCGACCCAGGTGACGCCGGTGACAAAGCGGTCGGAAGCAATGGTGCGCAGGATCGCGCCGGTCTGCGGATCGACCTGGTGGATCTTGCGCTCGCGGTACTGGCCGACCCAGAGCGTGCCTTCGGCCCACGCGAGCCCGGAGTTGCCGCCACCCGGTGGCGCGGGAATGGTGGCGAGTACGTCGCCGGTCTGGGGATCGATCTTCTGGATGCGCTCGCCGTCGATCTGGAACAGGTGCTGGCCATCGAAGGCGGTGCCGGCATTAGCCGCGACATCCAGCGAGCGCAGCGTTTGCCCGTTGGCGGGGTCGAAGGCGTTGAGCTTGTCCCCGGTGGCGATCCAGACATGCCGGCCGTCGTACGAGACGCCATGCACGTTGTCAACGCCGGGGAACGGGCCGTATTCACGGAGGATTTGTGCGGTGGATCGTTTCATCATGGTCTCCATGCTAGTCCACCGTCAGCGGCGTGGGGAGTAACAAAGTGGTCGTGAATCCCGGCACGGGCGGGGTCATCCAGCGGCGCGCGCGGCCGTGCCCGATCGATTGGACTTTGCCCGCTGACGACAGCGCGTCGAGTGCGCGCTGCACGGTGCGCTGGCTGGCGCCAAGTGCAAGCGCGAGGCCTGAGCTGGACCATGACTCGCCGTCGGCGAGCAGTGCCAGCACCGGTGCATTGCGGTCCTCGACTGGTTGCGCCAGCACTGCGACTTCGCGTGTGCGGCGCGGCACCAGCATATAACCGCTCGGGGTGGCGCTGATGTCCGCCAGCGTCCCGAGCACGGCGCGCAGCCTCCCCACTTCCACACGCAGGCGCGCGCGGTGCGAGGCGTCGATGTGTCGGGTGCGGAACGCCTGCGCGCTCAGGGTGTCGCGGGGCACGTCTTCCGGCCAGGCTTCGGCCAGCGCGCGTGCCAGGGCGAACAGCACCGGGCGCGTGGCCAGCGACACCACCGTCCCGCCGTTGCGCACGGCAAGGCGGCAGGCGTCGACCACCAGCGTCTTCGATGCCAGCAGCGCGTCAACGTCTTCGAGCCGCAGCAGCCTCGTTTCGCCGCGCGCGATCAGGCGTGCGGCGGGGGCATCGAAGATGCGGGAGGCGCTTTCGACTTCCGCTGTCAGCGTCGGGATGCCGGCAAGCATCGCAGCGCGGCCTGCCCTTGCGAGTGCGGCGCGCGCGATACGGGGTTGCACCCGCCGCATGGCGATACCAGCCAGGACCAGTTCGTGGGTGGTTCGCAATGCAGGCGGCAAGCGCGCCGGATCGAACCCGGCAAGCATGTCCTCGGCCTCGTCGAGACGGCCGATCAGCAACAGCCGCCGGATGCCTAGATAGCGGGCATGCGCCGCGTTGGCCCGGTCGCCATGCGCTTCGAGCGTCGCCCGCGCAACGTCCAGTGCTTTTGCCGGCGAGCCGAGGTCGCGTGCGGCGAGTGCGATCTCGGCTTCGGCGACCACGCACCTTGCACGAGCTAGCGGCGCCTTGCTGCCAAAGGCACGCGCTGCGCTTCGCACTAGCGCCCTGGCCCGTGCCAGGTCGCCGAGCTGCGCCATGGCAATGCCGCGCAGCGCCAGCGCGGGCGCATCGTCACGCAGGGCGACCCGGTTCAGCGCCCCGAGCGGGTCACCGGCCGCGAGCGCGCGTGCGGCGGCTGAGATCGTTGCGTCCATCTGAATCGCGCCACACATGTCACTCCCGCCTGTCGATGTCGGCGCCTAATCTAGCACAGGACTACCCGACCACACGGCGTATCGCATACCGCACCACATTCACGGAGGAAACCACGATGACCACACATGCAACCGCCACGCGCGAAGACTGGCTGGCCGCCCGGATCGAACTGCTGGAGGCGGAAAAAGCATTGACGCGGCGCAGCGACGAACTGGCGCAGCAACGCCAGGCCTTGCCATGGCTACGGATCGACAAAGCATACCGCTTCGAAACCGACGAAGGCAGCGCCACGCTTGCCGACTTGTTCAAAGGACGCTCGCAACTGCTCGTCTACCACTTCATGTTCGGGCCCGACTACAAGGCCGGCTGCCCGTCGTGCTCGGCAATTGCCGACGGCTTCAACGGTTTCGCCGTCCACCTGGCCAACCACGACGTCATGCTGACGGCCGTGTCGCGCGCACCGCTCGCGAAATTGCAGGCGTACAAGCAGCGCATGGGATGGACTTTCCCGTGGGCCTCGTCAGACGACAGCGACTTCAACAGCGACTTCCACGTCGCGTTCACCACGGCGCAGCAGCGTGAGGGCGATATCGATTACAACTACCGGCGCGAGCCGGCGTTCGCATGGCGCCCGGAGCTGGAAGCCGGCGGCCAGGCGGCGGAAGACAAGTTTGCGTCGATGTGCGGCACCGACTCGGCCACCTACCAGCGTGACCGGCCCGGCATGAGCGCCTTTGTGATGGAGGACGGCGTGGTCTACCACACCTATTCCGCCTATGCGCGTGGGCTCGACGGGCTGTGGGGCATGTACCAGTGGCTCGACCGCGCGCCAAAGGGACGCAATGAGACCGGCGGCGTCTGGTGGCGCCGCCATGACGAGTACGGCGAGCGTTGAGGCAAGCCATGGCGATCGCCGGCACAACTGTGACGCCCGAGGTCCGCGCAAGCATGGGAGTCTTCATCGGCGTCTGCGCCCTGCTCTTCGCCGCCAGCGCCACGGCAACGGTCATGCTGCACGACTCCATGTCCGCCATGGGCTCGATGCCGATGCCCGGCGGCTGGACCATGTCGATGGCATGGATGCGGATGTGCGGGCAGACCTGGGCCGGGGCCGCGGCGTCCTTTGTCGGTATGTGGGTCGTGATGATGGCAGCGATGATGCTGCCGTCGCTGGCGCCGATGCTGTGGGGCTATCACGTGGCCGTGGGCGCCACGGTCGGCCTGGGGCGGCTCACTACGCTGGCAGGCATGGCGTACTTCGTCGTGTGGACGGCGTTGGGTTTAGCGGTATTCGCGTCGGGCGCTGCTCTGGCCGCGCTGGCGATGCGGTGGCCGGCGCTGGCACGTGCCGTGCCGCTCCTCGCCGGCCTAGCCGTGCTGGTAGCCGGAGCATTGCAGTTCACCGCGTGGAAGGCCCGCCAGCTTGCGTGCTGCCGGCATTCGCCCGCCTGCACATTAGCGGCGGACGCCGGCACGGCATGGCGATACGGCCTGCGCCTCGGCCTGCATTGCAGCTACTGCTGCGCAGGCATGACGGCGATCCTGCTGGCAGTCGGCGTCATGGATCTGCGCGCGATGGCCGTGATTACCGCAGCCATCACTGCGGAACGACTCGCATCAGATGCCGAGCGCGTGGCCAAAGCCATCGGCGTCCTCGCGAGCATCAGCGGTGTGCTGATGCTCGCACAAGCGGTCGGGCTCGCCTAGCGTATCCACTGCCGCCCCACCCATCGACGGACAGCACTTCGTCGACGCACTGGCCCTCACCCCCACCCCTCTCCCGCAAGTGGGAGAGGGGTGGGGGTGAGGGCAGGCCTGTGGCAAGCACGATGCGATTGACTTCGTGGTAATGCTCGCGGAACCGCGTCCCGAATCACCGCGTTACATCCAGTTCCCACCCCGGCTCCAGGTGATCGGGGTCGTCCGCCAGCCGATAACGCGGGTTCAGGTTGATCAACTCGCGCAGCGCGAAATTGCCCACCTGCTGATCCTGCGTCATGGTCTCGGCCTGCGCCTGGGCCTTCTGGTCGTCCGACAGCAGCGTATCGAGATTGGCGCCGGCGATGCCCCACAGCGTGGAGTTGGCTGCGTTGCCGGCGCTATAGGGCTGCACGCGCACCGGCGCTGGCTCGCTGGCCGGCGGTTCCTTCGGCGGTTCCTTCGGTGGCTCCTTGGGTGGCTCCTTGGGTGGCTCGACATCGTCGCGAGGCGGCACGGTCGGCTCGGTAGTGGGCGTCAGCTGCGGCGTGTCCTTGCGCTTGTCCTCGTCCTTCAGCATTTCCATCAGGATCTTGGCGCCGAAGTTGACGATCACGCCGCCGCCCAGCAGCACCAGCCCCTTGGGCATGGCACGGCCAAAGAACTCCCACTTCTGCGCCAGCCAGGGCGTGACGGGCTTGTCGACGGCATTGGGGTCGGCTTCCTTCGCCAGGCGGTTCTTCTCGGCATTGATCACCTTTTGCTCGTTGCGCGACTGCAGATGGGCGCCGACGCCGAATACGGCCAGGCTGCCGGCCTCGATCGCGCCGACCACGCCGCCGGTATGGACCATGTCGGCAATCGCCAGCGGCACCGCGCCAACCGAATACGCGTTCATCACGAACTTGCGCAGCCGTGCGCTGAGCAGCGCAGGCTGCGTCAGCCCGGTGTGGTAGCCGGCGCGCGCGGCAAAATTGACCGTGCTCAGCACCGAGTTGGCCGCCAGGAAGATCGCGCTGCTGTAGGTCAGCGGCTCGCCAAGCTGCGTGACGCCGTGCTCGCCGAACCACAGCATGGTATTGCCGTTGTTGATGGCGAGCGTGGTGAGCTGCAGCGTGTCGTTGACCCGCCCTGCAGGAGTGTCCGGCGTCAGGATCGACGTGCCGACGGTGCCGAGCACGGCCTGCGCCTCGCGGATCTTGTCGGCGGCCTCGGGCAGGTTCTTCTTGTCGGGGTTGTGCGCGTAGTCGTTGAGCTTGTCGAGGGCCTCGGAGAATTTCTTCTGGTTGGCTTCATTGATGCCCCACGCCGCGGTGCCGGGCTTCTCGGTCAGCGTGCGGCGCAGCCAGGCGATATCGGCAGGCGTGTGGCTGCCCGCGCGCCGGATCACCTTGTTGGCATGCACGGTGCGCGCCATCGCCACGCTGCCGCGGTAGATAAAGCAGCCGGCGCTGGTCAGCACCACGTTGGCGCCGGTCTGCGCCGAGAACGCCGCCGCGCCGGAGGCCGCGGCAAAGGTGCCGGCCGCGGACACCATCAGCGCCGTGCGCAGCTTCCATGGCCGCGGACCATTGCTGCCCGGGGGCGGTGCATTGCCGCCACCGTGCGCGACGGTGGCACGCGCCACGCCGTCGTCCGCGGCAACGGACTGGCGCTGCACGGCTTCGTTGGCGCGCGCGGCCTGCAACATGCCGCCGATCACGCCGTGCACGGCGCTGCCCTGCCATTTGCCGGAGCCAGCCTCGATATGGGTCAGGTCGGCCACCTTGACCGCGCCGTCCGGGAACAGCGCCAGTTCCATATCGCCCAGGTAAAGCTTGCCGGCCTCCATGTTGCCGGCAAAGGCCTCCAGGTCCTGCCGCGACTTGCCGTTCAACAGCCCGGCCAGCTCGGGGCGCAACTTGCCGGCGCCGTCGAACAGGTCCTTGCTGCTGGCTGCATAGCGCTCATAGCCGATAGCCGGGCGACCGAACACCTCGAACGACTGCGGCCCGTAGGTGCGCACGGCGTTCAGTCCGTGCTCGCCGGCCTGTCTCATCGCCGTGCGCTCTATGTGCACCATATCGCCCAACCATGTCTCATTGGCGATGCCGACCGCCAGGTCCTTGCCGAGCGCGAATACGGTCTTGGCGCCGCCACTGCCCAGCCGCGGCCCCAGGTAGGCGTCCAGCGCCACGCGCTCGCGCGTGCCGTCGGGCCGGCGCAGGAACACATTGCCGTGGTTGTCGATCTTGAAGCTGTGGTTGGCATACGGATCGGGCTGCGGTGTCAGCCGGCGCCAGCGGCCCGGCTGCGCCAGGTCGATCTGGCTCTTTGCCGGATGGTCCGGATAGGCGCCGCGCTGCAGCGCGAACTCCGGCACCAGCACTTCGGCGCCGGTCACGTCCGCGACTTGCTGGGCCAGCACACGCCCCTGCGGCCCGTGCGCACCGTCGAGCGCCAGCACGATCGGCTGGCCAGGTTCCCACTCATGCGCGAGCTGCAACGCCAGCTCATGGGCGCCCAGACCCTTGCCATCGTCGCCACGCAGGCCGCCCTCGGGGTGTACCGCACCGACCACCACGACATGATCACGGGGGGCGTTGACGCTCACCGTCGGCTCGCCCACCGCCACGTCGGCCCAGCGCCCTTTGGTGTTGTGCCACGACGCTGGCATGGGATCGCCGACGGCCTTGCCGCCGTGCTGGCGCACCGGCTTGCCGCCGCTGCTCACCTCCACGATCGGCAGCCCCGGCATCGCGCCGCGCATGCGGCCGGCGTCCTGCACGTGTACCGGCGCGCCCGACTTTGCCATGGTGGACCGGTCGCCGGCCACGCGCAGCCGCGCGCCATAGGCCAGGTCGCTGCCCGGGGCGCGGAACGCATCCACGTCCAGCCGGCCATCGGCGCCGTAGACGCGCGCGTTCAGGCCGGTGGCCAGTTGCTGCACCAGCGACTCCACGCCGTCCTGCCCGTAGCAGCCGTACAGCACTACCGGCATGCCTTCCTGGTAGTCCGGGTGCGCGCGGATGCGGTCGATCACCGCTTGCGCATCGATCACCCGTGACCGGCCGTTGCCGCCGGCCTGCATCTGGATGCCGCCGAACAGCCCTTCGGCCCGCACCGTGAAATGCCCCGGGATCTGCGGCACCGAGACCGCCACCGCTTCATCGGCAAAGGTCTTCTGCCCCGCCTCCTGCGCCAGGTCCAGGTCCGCGCGCCCGCGCGGGAACTGTTCGAGCTGCTCGAGCAGGTCGATGCGGCGGCCGTCCTGCTGGCGCACCAGCGGCATGCCAGCGCGGAAATCGTCGGGCAAGGCGGCGCGGATGTCGCCGTGGTAGTCGGGATTCAGTTCCAGGCGCCCAGCCTGCGGCTTGTGCCCGTGCAGCGACAGCGGCATGGTGCCGACTACGCTGCGCTCGTCGACCGTGCCATGCCGTGCCGCCTCGCGCTGCGAGACGACGGCGATGCGGTAGTTGCCGCCCGCCTCCAGCGCCGGGGCAAGGTCGCGCATCGCCCGCTGCAGCGACGTGTATGACGATTCCGGCAGGCCGCCGCGCATCGGCACGGACAGCCCGTCGCCATGCATCACCACGTAGTGCACGCCCGCCAGCCGTCCGCCCGAATCATGGATGCCGTCAATGGTGGCCTCGATCGCCGAGCGGCCCGGCGCGCCGTCGCGCACCGACCAGCTGCCGTCGCGGATCACGGGCTTGGCCACCGCAGGCACCGCATGGGCCGGCTGGCCGGCATGCGCGCCATCGCCCGTGGTGCGTTTGCCTGGCGGCAACTTACCGCCGTGCGACACCATCGCTTCGGCAGCCTCCGCCACCGGCGTGCGTGCCACGCCGGGCCCGCCTGGCAGCGGCGAGCGCGCCGCGCCCGGGCCGCCCGGCGGGTTGCCGCCGGCAGCACGCGCATACAGCGCGATCACGGCCTGGTGGACTTCGGTCGAGAAGCCGTCGACCGTCGCCACCTGCTCGCGCGAGACGCCATCGACGGCACCCGCATCGGCCGCGGCCTGCAGCACGCGGCCCAGCTCCTCAGGGCTCTGGAAATGCTCCAGCATATTGCCCCGGCGCAGCAGCAGCGCCGAGACCGCATAGGCGGCCCAGTTCGACACGCTGGCGGTCACCACATGGTCCACCGGCACCACCGCGGCGATATTGCTGCCGTCCTTCGCCAACGGGATCAGGCCGGTCACGCCGCCCATGCCGGCCTCGTTGCCGCCGTCGCCGATGCCCAGCGTCTCGACGTCCTTCATTGCGTTGGCTTCGATGATGATCTGGTCCAGCGCCGGGTTGAACTCATCGATGCCGATGCCGCGCATATTGTGCTTGGTACCGCGCGCGCTGCGCGACGGCAGCTCGATCGCCATCACGCGGTCAGGGTTGACCTCGCGCAGCAGCGCCTGCGCGGGCGCGGCGGCGCTGTCGATGGGGGCGTCGAAGACGCGGATATTGTCCAGCGGCTCGCCCATCTCGCGCAGGATGCCTTCCAGGATCGGCTTGTTGGCCGCGTCCACCACATAGGTCACCTGCTTGCCGCGCAGCCGCAGCGCGCGGCCCAGTTCCGCAGTGCCCGGCGGCCCGTCGGTCTCGGGCATGCCCTTGGCCACCGAGAAGCCCGTCACCAGCATCACGTTGTTGGCGCTCTCCAGCGAACTGGCCGCGCGATCCGCGCCGCCCGGCATGTAGAAGTCCGGCAGGCCGCGGCCGATGTAGTTGAAACTGATGCGGTCGATCGGGGTCATCCAGCGCCCGCCGTCGACCAGCGCCAGCGCAGCCGACACGTCGGCCGCTTCGCCAAACTCGGTCTTGAACACGCGGATATCCGGCCGGCGCCCCATCGCATGCGCCAGCCCCGACACCTTGGACGGCTGCCCGGTGGTGAAGACCATGGTGGGCAGGGTCTTGTGATCGGGAACGCTGGACGGGTCCAGCGGCTGCGCCCGCACGTCGGCGCGGTCGATCAGCCCCTGCTCGACCAGCATCTCCACGCCCTTGCGCGCCTGGTACTGCATCGGGTCGATCAGCTTGACGTCGCTGCGCCCCATGGCGTCGAGCTGCTGGCGCACCACCGTCTCCAGCGCCGGGTAATGGGTGCAGCAGAACCACAGCGAGGTGGCGTCTTCCGGGATGCGCTGCGGGTTGATGTACTTGGCAACGAGCTGGCGCAGCTTGTCGAGCTGCGGGCCTTCGGCCATGTGCATCAGGTTGTTGACCGCGTCGGCCCATTCCACCGCGGCGATCTCTTCCACGGTGACGCGACCGCCGCTGGCCTCGCTGACCGCCTGCAGGTAAGCGTGCAGGTTGACCGTGCCCGGCGTCGCCACGATCACCGGCCGCGCACCGCCCTCGGTGACGATCTTGGGCGCGGTCTGCATGATCAGGTCCACCACCTTGGCCTGGTGCGTGCCCACGAGCGCATCGGGGAAGGCGGTGCAGGCGGTGTTGCAGGCGAACAGGTCGACCGCACCCTTGGCCTTCTGCGCCGCCACCACGCCGGCGTGGACCTTCTCTACCAGGTCGGAGCGCTCGCGCCCGCCGTAGGTGCCGGCGGCGTGGTCGGTGAAGGCCACCACCTGCACCGCCTTGCCGGTCATGGCATAGACATGGCGCGCGATGTTCTGCGCGGCCAGCAGGCCGCCGTTGCTGGAATCGAACGCGGTGATGACGATGGCGTCGTCCTGCACCTTGATGCCGAAGTCGGCTGGTTCGACGCCCTCCGGCAGGAAGCGACGCTGGATGCCTTCGAAGAGCGTCGCCATGTCGAGCCCGTCGGGCAGGCTTTCGGCCGCCTTCTGCAGCAGCTCGTACACGCCCTTCTGCACGGTCTTGTCGTAGCCGCGCACGCTGGTGGCGCCCACCTCCAGCGTGACGCCGTCGCGCGCCTTGTTGCGCGCCATGGTGTCGAGCAATGCGCCCACCTTGTCCGCGCCCGGCATGCCTTGCTGGTGGCCCAGCGCGCGTTGCACGCCGAAGCCGATCGCCTGCGCCGCCAGGTTGGAGTTCATGCCGGTGACCACGTGGTCGGCGCCGACGGCGGACCAGATATCGGCAAACTGGTCTTCCACCGCCATGTCGCGCAGGATGCGGTCGCGCGCGGCGCGCATGCCGGCCTCGTTGCCATGGTCGCCGACGGCGATGGTGACCATGTCGGCCATGTCGTTGGCGTCGATCAGCAACTGGTCGAGCATGGCGTTGCCGTGCACCTGCTCGCCGTTCTGCAGCCGGTACTGGTTGTTGGTGTTGCGCCCGGCCACTTCCACCGCCACCACCGCCTGCGGCTTGTGCATGGCCAGCAGCGCGCGCGACTGTTGTCCAGCGCTGGCAAAGTCATTGGCGGAGAACGTCTCTACCCGTGCGTCGGGCTGGTTCAGGTCCTGGCGCAGCATCTTGCGCAGCGCGCGTGCATGCGCGCGGTCGGTGACGTAGACCACTTCCTTGCCGAGCGACGCCAGGTACGCATGGGCGGACCAAGGGCATCATGCCCGCCGATTCTGCGCGCGGCGGCGCGGCAAGCAAACTATGGGAATTCGTAGGCCCGGCCTGCGCGGTGCTTACAGGCGGTTGTTGTCGAGGTCGGTCACCAGCATGCAGCCGGGCGCATGGGTGATGCAGATCTCGGGGCGCGCCTCGCGGATCACGGCCTGTGGCGTGACGCCGCAGGCCCAGAACACCGGGATTTCATCGGCATCTACCGGGACCGCGTCGCCGTAGTCGGGCGCTTCGATATCCTCGATGCCGATCAGCGACGGGTCGCCGATATGGACCGGCGCGCCGTGTACATCGGGGTAGCGCGCGGTGATCTGGGTGGCCAGGATGGCATCGGCGGCCTTCAGCGGGCGCATCGACACCACCAGCTTGCCGGACAGCCGGCCTGCGGGCCGGGTCTCGATCGTGGTGCGGAACATCGCCACGTTGCGGCCCAGGTTGATGTGCTTGAGCGGCACATTGGCCGCCAGCAGCGACTGCTCGAACGAGAACGAGCATCCAATGGCGAAGGCCACGAAGTCGTCGCGCCACAGCTCGGTGATGCTGGTGGTTTCGTGATAGGCGCTGCCGTTGCGGTAGACCCGGTACATCGGCACGTCGGTGCGGATGTCGACGTCGCGGCCCAGGTTGCGGAACACCGGGTCGCCCGGATCGGTCACGTCGATCAGCGGGCAGGCCTTGCGGTTGAGCGCGCAGAACTGCAGGAAGTCATAGGCCCAGTCGCGGGTCAGGATCACGATATTGGCCTGCACGTGGCCGCGCGCCAGGCCGCTGGTGTGGCCGCGGTAGCGGCCTTCGCGGATCAGTTGCCGCAGTGCAGCAGGGTCTTCGGGCAGGAGCGTGGTGGCGTGCTGGAGCGGCTGGTTCATGGTCGGCAGGGAGGCACGCCGCAGGGGCGCGCAGGCTAGGTTGACCAGCCGATTCTGGTTGCCGTGGCGGCCTGCCGTCCAACAAATCTTTCGGATAGAGCGCGATAAAGGAATCCGATGACTACGAGCTCGCGTGGGGCCCGGCGACCGGTGGCTGCATCGGCACGGCCATCTCTTCGCCCACCTCGGCGCAGAACTCCGCCACCACGCCGGTGGCCAGGCCCACGATCGACTCATTGACCTCCAGCCCCGCGCCGATGCGCCATGACGCCACGATATCCAGCGCGGGCGGATGGTTCTCCACGTCCACCACCGACAGCGTGCCGTCGGCCAGCTCCTTGCGCACCAGCGCCGGCGGCACCGCGCCGATGCCGAAGCCGTCGCCGATCAGCCGCGTCATCGCCGCCACCGAGTTCACGCAGTTGATGCGCGGCGAGGCCACGCCGTTCAGGTGGAACAGGCTCAGGATGTCCTGGTGCGGGCGCGAGTTCTTGACGAAGGTGATCACGCGCTCGGCCGCCAGTTCATCCAGCGACGCGTAGGGCCGGTCATAGGCCGAGCCGGTGGCCACGATCCAGCGGATCGGGTAGCGCGCCAGTTCGATATTTCGCACCGTCTCCAGCCGCAGCAGGTCGGTCTGGAAGATCACGTCCAGATAGCCCTTCTGCAGTTGGTCGCACAGGTTGAGCGCGGCGTCGGCGGTCAGCTCGATCTCCAGCGCCGGGTAGGCCTGCATGGCGCGCTTGACCACCGTCGACAGCCAGGTATGGATCACCGAGTCCATCGCGCCGATGCGCACGCGCCCCGCAATGGCGCGCGAACGGTCCAGCGATTGCCGCATATGGTGCATGGTGTTCACCATCTTCTCGGCGTACTCCAGCACGCGCTGGCCTTCCGGCGTCAGCGTGACGCCGCGCGAATCGCGCAGGAACAGCTTGACGCCCAGGTCCTCCTCCAGCACCGCGATGCGGCTGGAAATGGAGGCCTGGGTGCTGAACAGCTTTTCGGCGGTCAGCCTGAAGCTGCGCAGGCGTGCGACCCAGACGAAGGTTTCGAGAAAGCGCAGGTTCATGGGCAATGTGCGGGGGAATGCCGCCGCGGCGGCCAGCCTGGCAAGCGACAGAATCTACGCGATGGCGGCACGGCAAACAAGCGTTTGACAGCGCGCCTCGGTCCGGCGCTCTGTCGGACGCAGGCTTCGTGCCCGCGTCCCCTTTATGCAACCTTCAAGCCCCCAGCGGCGACGGCTCCGACGGCGACGGCGCCACGCGCGGGGACGTGAGCGCAGACCCGCGCGCAGCGGCGGCTTCAGCCTCCCGCTCGGCAGCCTCGGCCTGCGCCTTCAGGCGTTCCAGCGAGACCTGCATATCATCGCCCAGCGCGGCTGGATACTCGGCCCGCGGGCCGTCGGGCACCGCCGACGGATCCAGCCATACCTGCCAGGTGACGCGCGTGGTGCCGCCGGTGCCCGCGCTCACCTGCAGCCGCCCGCGCGTATGGTTGGACAGCTTGCGGTAGCTGTACGAGTACGGCCCCTTGTCGGTGAGCACATCCACCGCCGGCAGGCCGCCTGTCTTGCGCGTCATCCGCCGTACCGTGCCTGGGCTGCCATCGCCCAGTACCACCTTGCAGTCCTTGTATGCGGTGTCCCAGTCCGGCACGGCGCAGTAGCTGCCCACCTGCTCCCAGACGCGCACCGGATCGGCCAGCACCTCAACCGAGCGCTCGACCGGGATGAGTTGCGCGTGCGCTGGGGCCAGCCAGGCAGCCAGCAGCGCGGGTGCGGCAAGCCGCAGGGTCGGCAACATCAGGCGGGCTGGTATCGGCATAAGGTAGTCGGCGCGCAGGCAGAGGAATGGCTGCAAGCCTAGCCGAGCGCGGCGCCCGCTGCCATTACCGAAGGCTCGTAGCCATCGCCTTCCCTACGCATTTCCGTAGTCATGCGGCCGCCCTGCCCGAGCTGGCGCGCCGTATGCTTATGCCCGCGCTGATCCCTGCACAACACAACGAAGATGGCAGGGCTCGCCGCGGGGATCAGGGAAAACCCGCGGGCCGCGGCCATCACGCCATGGCGGCAAACCGGCGCGAGCCGCGAATTCACGCGCTTTCAGCTCAGTCATCAGTTTTTCCTATCGGCCGTCGCCCGAAAAAGTAGTTGGACGCGGCGCGCCTTGCTTTTCAAGAATGCAGGCAGCGGGGCGTACCGCAGGGGGCCCCACAACAACAAGAGCAACCTCGGCCGCCGGTGATTTGCCCCAAGGCCTGAACCCGCCATATCACGACGAGGCATGCATGGAAACGCAGATTGGCAGCATCCAGAGTCCGCAGCATCCAGCGCAACCAACGGCCGATGAGACAGCGCCCTCGCGCGGCTTCTTCTCCTGGTACCGCGATATCACGCCTAACGAGCGACGCACGTTCTGGAGCTGCAAGGTCGGCTACGCGCTCGACGCGATGGACACGCAGTTCCTGAGCTTCGTGATCCCGACGCTGATCGCCACCTGGGGCATCAGCCGCGCCGATGCGGGCTTTATCGGCACCGCCACGCTGCTGACCTCGGCAGCCGGCGGTTGGGTCGCCGGCATCCTGTCGGACCGCATCGGCCGCGTGCGCACACTGCAGCTGACTATCCTGTGGTTTGCCTTCTTCACCTTCCTGTGCGGGCTGGCGCAGAACTATGAACAGTTGCTGATCGCCCGCGCGCTGATGGGCTTCGGCTTCGGCGGCGAATGGACCGCCGGCGCGGTATTGATCGGCGAGGCCATCCGCGCGCGGGATCGCGGCAAGGCGGTGGGCATGGTGCAGGCCGGCTGGGCGATCGGCTGGGGCCTGTCGGCACTGCTCTACGCGCTGGTGTTCTCGCTGTTGCCCGCCGAGACCGCGTGGCGCGCGCTGTTCCTGATTGGCCTGCTGCCGGCGGTGTTCGTGATCGTGCTGCGCCGCATGGTCAGGGAGCCCGAGGTCTATACCGAGCACAAGGCACGTGAAGCGCAGACCAGCGACAAGGCCTCCTTCGCCGCGATCTTCTCGCCGAAGCTGCTGTCGGTGACGCTGCGCGCCGCGCTGCTGACCACCGGTGCCCAGGGCGGCTACTACGCCATCACCACCTGGCTGCCCACCTTCCTGAAGACCGAGCGCGGCCTGACCGTGCTCGGCACGGGGGGCTACCTGGCGATGGTGATCGTGGGTTCCTATATCGGCTATGTCACCAGCGCTTACCTGACCGACCGCATCGGCCGCAAGCGCAACTTCATCCTGTTCGCGCTGGGTTCGATGACGATTGCACTGGCCTACACGCATATCCCGGTCAACGATACGGTGATGCTGCTGCTGGGTTTCCCGCTGGGGTTCTTTGCCTCGGGCATCTTCGCCGGCATGGGCGCGTTCCTGACCGAGCTGTTCCCGACCAGCGTGCGTGGCTCGGGCCAGGGCTTCTGCTACAACGTGGGCCGCGCGATCGGGGCGTTCTTTCCGTTCCTGATCGGGCAGGTCAGCCAGCAGATGTCGCTGGGCCACGCCATCGGCATATTTGCCGCGGCCGCCTACGGCGTGCTGATCCTGGCGGCGCTGACGCTGCCGGAGACGCGCGGCAAGGCGCTGGAAGCCTAGGCATGGCGAGCGTGTCGTGCCGTGGCGCAAAAAACCCTACAGGCGGCAGGGTAAGTGGTCACCTTACCACTGTCCCTGCCGCACAATGCGTCGCAGGCCGGTGCGTCACCCATGCGAGGGACACGCACCCCGCCCCGGTCTCCGCGCGCCCAATCAAAAAGCCTAACCACGTGCGCGGCGGTACCGGTTTGCGGACCGCCCTTGCGCAATGCACGCCCGCGGCGTGCAGCCGCGGGACATCTTCACCAGCATGCATCACGACGCCGGGGCCATGGCCATGCCGGCGCGCAACAACTACATAAGGGCAGCCCTGCACGGAGCATGCCTTTCCTGTTATTTCCGACGGGATCCGGGTCAGCAGTATGTTGGGCTTTGCCAGCTCGACGGCAATGCGGCGCAGACGCGATACGCGCCGGCGATGGCCGCTCTCCCCCTTACGGCGGACGGGCGGACGCGACCGGCACGACGCACTGCGCGACAGCATCGCCGCCGTGAAGGCGGGCCCCCATTTGCACGCGGCGGCCGGCTCACAAGGCCGATGCCGCGCGCCAAAGACTCGTTGTCGGAGGCCTACATGATTAAAGATGTGGAAGTCGTGCCGTACAGTGACGCGGGGGCGTTCGCGTATGGCACTGCAAGCCCCACCACAAGCCATACCCCTGCCGCGACGTTGCGGCCGGGCACGGCGATCGCCCCTGCGTTGGTGGCTAACAATGGCATCAAGGTATTTGGCGAGCGGCACCTGGTGCCGGTCAGGCAGCGTGTGCGCCATGGCGCCACGCCGGGGCTGGTGACGGCGCTGCAGGCCGAGAGCACGCATGAGGGCCGTACTGTCGTGATGCAGTCGGCCATTCGGGCAATCGGTTTTGACTGGCTGGGCTATGGCACCGCTGCCAATGTGGGCGGCCAGATCCAGCCGCGTACGTTCTTCGAGACTTACTCTGCGCCCGGCTGGCGCGAACGCTATTTCCGCGAGCGCTATTACGAGATTGATCCGCGTAATCCGCAGCCTGGGACATATGGGTTGCCTACGGTGTGGGATGCCGATGACCTGGCGCAGATGCCGGCTGGCAACGTGCCGCCGCTGCGCCGCCGGCGCTTCTTCGATGACCTGCGTGATGCCGGCATCCGCAGCGGCATCTTCCTGAACCTGCCGATGCCGGGCAGCAGCGACTTCGTATTGATCAGCTTTATGTCGGGCATCGAGAGCCGGCGCTGGATCGGCGATTCCGTGGTTGGGCAGGCGCTGGCGACGGGGCTGGCGTTGCATGAATTCCTGACCTGCCATGTGGAGATTCCCGCGTTCGCAGGGCGCCATCGCGAAGGGCTCTCCGACGTGCAGCGCCATATCCTGGCCTGCCTGGCGCAAGGTCTGTCGGACAAGGAGATTGCGCGGCGCATGGATATGTCGATCTTCAATGTCGATTACCACATGCGTCGGCTGCGCAGCCACTTTGGCGTGCGCAATCGCGTGCAGCTGGCGAGTGCGGCGACGCTGCTGCGGCCTGTTGGGGCGCCGTTGTCGGTGGATCGCCACCCGCCCGGTGAGACGGCGCCGGGGGTGATCGCGGCCTGAACCGGCCCGGCCGGCTCAGCCGCCCTTGGCCCACCGCATCAGGTCTGCCACGCGCTCGAACAGCGTGCGGTCGATATAGCGGTCCAGCGGCACGTTCAGGTACAGCCGCTGCGCCAGGTCGGAATCGAATGCTGACGGGATCAGGTAGTCCGCCGCCGCCTGGCGGATGCGCGCGGCCACGTGGCCGCTGCCCTTGGCCACCACCTTGGGCAGCGTGCCCGGGCCGTCATAGCGCAGCGCTACCGCGTACTGGGTCGAATACACCACCGCCGTCGATACCCTCACCCGCTCGCCCACGCCAAAGAACGCAGCCTCGAAGAAGGCGGCGCGCCGGCGCCCCGCCATGATCGGGTCGCCCTGCGTCTCCTTGTACTCGCGCCGGTACTCCTCCACGCTCATGCGCTGGCGCTTCATGAACTGGTAGCGCTCGTGCACATAGTCGACCACCGCCATCACCAGGTAGATCACCGCGGCCCAGCAACACATGCGCAGGATGATGTAGGCCACCAGCAGCAGGATCTCCGCCGGCCGCGCATAGCCGGTGCGCACGCCATCCTCGATCGCTCCCAGCGCCAGCACGTAGACCAGCCCCGCCAGCAGCGCGATCTTGACGAGGATCTTGACCAGGTTCACCAGGTTGCGCACCGCGAACATGCGCTTCAGGCCCTCGGCAGGGTTCAGCCGCGCCAGATTGGGCTTGATCTGCTCGAATGCCACCAACGGCCCTACCTGCACGAAGGCGCCGACGATGCCGCATACCAGGGCGATCGCGACAATCGGCAGCACGCCCATCAGCAGGAAACGCGCCCCGGCCTCGCCCAGCACCAGCATCTGCTGGTCAACCAGGTGCTGCGGCACGCTGCCCATGGCGCTATGCCACAGCGCCTGGAACAGCCGCACGAAATAGCGGCCCAGCAGCCATAGCCCGGCCAGCACGCCGAGAAACACCACCGACGAGGTCACGTCGCTGCTGCGCGGCACCTCGCCACGCTTGCGCGCCTCATCCAGCTTGCGCTGGGTGGCTTCGAGGTTCTTTTCGCTGTCGCTCATGTCGCTAGCCTAGGGCGCCGCCGCGCCCTTGCGCAGCAGTTCGATCAGCACATTGTCTGGCCGCAGGAAGCCCTGCAGCGAATCCACCATCACCGCCAGCATCAACACCAGCATCAGCAGCGCCACCGTGATCTTGACCGGCTGCGCGAACTGGAACACGTCGAACTGCGGCACAAAGCGCGCGATCAGCGCAAAGCCCAGTTCCACAATCACCAGCAGCAACAGAATCGGCGCGGCCAGCTTGACCACCCACGAGAACATGGTGCCGGCGTACAGGTTGGCAAAGCCCATCGACGCCAGCGACATCTTCGGCCCGAACGACATCACCGGCCAGAACGCAAAAGACTCCACGATCACGCCGGTCATGGCAAAGAAGCCGCCCAGCGAGGCGAACAGCGCGATGCCGAAGTGCGACAGCAGGTTCTCCATCGGTCCGTCCTCCTGCTGCGTGACCGGGTCGAAGAAGGTGGCATTGCCCGAGCCGGTCTGGAAGTCGATCAGCTCGCCGATCATCTGCAGCGCGACAAAGAACAGGCCAAAGGCCATGCCCAGCAGCAGGCCGATAAAGGCCTCCTTGAAGATCAGCGCGAGCCACAGCCCGCCGGCGATGGCGTCCAGGTCGATGCGCGCCCCCGGCGACACGAACAGCGCGATGGCCAGCACGATGCCGTTGCGGGCTACACCGGGGATGGCCTGCTGCGACAGGAACGGCAGTACGGTGAATGCGGTCAGCAGGCGCGGCATCACCATCACGATCGGCATGATGACTTCGCGTCCCCACTGGAACAGCAAGCCGGGATCGAGCAGCTGACCCTGCATGGTCAGGCGCGCAGCGCGGCATGCCACGCGCGCGCGGCGGCCTCATCGATGGCCTCGTCCTCGCGGCGTTCGGCGCCGGCAAGTGCCGCGCGGCGGTCGCGCACGGACAATTCGCGCGCGCCTTCGAGCCGCGCCCGGGCACGCAGCAGCGCGCGGCGGCTCTCGTCGAAGGCCGCGCGGCGTTGCGCCACGTCGTCCAGCACCTCGCCCAGCCGGGCATTGGCACGCGCGATGCGCGCGTCGAACGCGGTCTGCCAGCCCTGCGCATCCAGCAGCCCGGATATGGACACCCCACCCTGCAATGCCCCCTGGCGCAGCCGCTCGATAAACGCGGCGCGCTCGGTCAGCGCGGCATGCACCGCTTGCTGCGCGGCCTCGGCCTCGCGCAGGCCCGCCATCACGTGTGCGCGGCGCTGCTGCATCACGCGCATGGCCTCGTCCTGCCGCCGCTCGCGCACGGTTTCGAGCTGGCCCAGCCGGGGGTCCGTGGTCTTCTGCGTCATGCTGTCTCTCCTGCGCGCGGGCCCGGCTCTGGCACGCGAATGGCCTGCGCCAGCCTGTCGACAGCGCCGGCGAAGGTATCCAGCCGGGCCGCCTGCTGGGCCAGGTAGGTGCGGATATTGGTGATCGCGGCCACGGCCGCGTCGGCGACCGGATCGGCGCCGGGCCGGTATTCGCCGATCTGCAGCAGCAACTCCATCTCCTGGAACTTGGCGAGGAGCTGCCGCAGCCGCGCCGCGTCGCGGGCGTGGGCACCGGCCACCACCTGCGGCATCACGCGGCTGACCGACTGCAGCACGTCCACCGGCGGATACTGCCCGGCGCTGGCAAGCTTGCGCGACAGCACGATATGGCCGTCCAGGATCGAGCGCACTTCCTCGGCAATCGGATCGCTGTCGTCCTCGCCCTCGGTCAGCACCGTATACGCCGCCGTGATCGAGCCCTGCACGCCGGTGCCGGCGCGCTCCAGCAACTGCGGCAGCATCGAGAACACCGATGGCGGATAGCTGCGGCGCGTGGGCGGCTCGCCGCTTGCGAGCCCGATCTCGCGCTGCGCGCGGGCAAAGCGGGTCAGCGAATCCACTAACAGCAGTACGCGCCGCCCCTGGTCGCGGAAATGCTCGGCAATGGCGGTGGCGGTATAGGCGCAGCGCACGCGCTCCATCGGCGAGCGGTCCGAGGTCGACACCACCAGCACCGTGCGCGCCATGCCCTCCGGCCCCAGGTTGTATTCGATGAATTCGCGCACCTCGCGGCCGCGCTCGCCCACCAGCGCCACCACGTTGACATCGCTGGAAGCGCCGCGCGCCAGCATGCCCAGCAAGGTGCTCTTGCCCACGCCCGGCGGCGCGAAGATGCCCACACGCTGCCCCTCGCCCAGTGTCAGCAGGCCGTCGATGGCGCGCACGCCGGTGGCGAGCGGCTCGCGGATCAGCCGGCGCGTGAGCGGGTCGGGCGGCTCGTTGTCGACCGGCACGCGCGTAACGCCGTCGAGCGCGCCCTTGCCGTCGATGGGTTCGCCCAGCGCATCGAGCACGCGGCCCAGCAGCGCGGCGCCGGCGGGACACTCATGCCCGTGCGCCGACGGGATGACCTCGGTCAGCGCCGACACGCCCGTGGTGCGGCCCAGCGGCGTCAGCAATGCGGTCTGCTGGACGAAGCCGACCACCTCGGCCAGCAGCGGCGGCTCGCCCGGGGTGACCAGCTGGCACAGCTCGCCCACGTGCGCCTGGATGCCGGTGGCGTTGATCAGCATGCCCACGGCCTTGCTGACGCGGCCGCGCATCGCTACGGGCGTGAAGTGTTCGAAGGCGCGTTCCAGGTCGGCCGCGGCGTGTTGCAGCGCGGCTTCGATATCGGTGGCGGGCAGTTCGCTGGACATAGCCATGGGCTCCGGGATCAGCCTGCGCGCAGGCGCCGCGCGAACGCCTCGAGCTGGGCCTGCAGGCCCACTTCCATGGTGCCGGACGGGGTCTGGATGCGGCAGGCATCTGGCTCCAGCCCGGGCTCCACCACCACGTTGGCGCGGCGCGGCCATTCCTGCGTTTCGGCCAGGCGGTCGAGCAGGCTGCGCACGGCCTGTTCGCGGCCCAGCGGGATCTGGATGGTGATGAAGGGCTCGGCGCGCACCAGTGCTTCCACGCGCTGCAGCGCCACCTCCAGGATGATGTCGGGGTCGAGCTCGCCGCCGATCTGCTGCACCGCCTTCATTACGATCTCGGCCATGGCGCGGCGCATCGCGCCAAGCTGGCGCTCGGCTTCGGCGGCGGCGCTGACCCGGGCGGCGGCGTGGTCGGCATGGGCACGCGCCCAGCCCTCGCGGTAGCCGTGCTGGCGCCGTTCCTCGGCCTCGCGCTGCGCTTCGGTGCGGATATGCACGGCTTCGCGGCGCGCAGACTCGATCACCTCGGCGGCGTCCATCAGCGCGGCGTACTCCGCTTCTTTCAGTACCTTGCGCTCGGACAGCAGCTGCAGGTTCTCGCTCGTGATCAGAAAAGCCAGTGCCATGCCGGGAATCGTTCAGGGATCAGGTTGAGCAACAACAGTTCGCGCAGCTGCCCGGACTGCACCGGCGTCAGCGGCGCGGGCGACAGCCTGGCCAGCCGGCGCGGGAACTTGCGCCGCAGCGCCTGCAGCAGCGGCGCATGCCGGGGCGTGCCCAGCAGGCCGCACAGCAGCCGATAGCCGCGCTCGGCCATCAGCCGGCCAGCGCAGGCGGGACGCGCGCGCAGCGGCGCCAGGTTCATCGGCAGTGCCGGCAGTTCAGGCACGCGCTTCAGGATGAAAGCCACCGCCCGGCGGTCCAGCCGCCGCGCGGCACGCCGCATCGCGCGCGGCGTGCTGCCGATCAGCGGCGCGGCCAGCGCGCCGGGCAACGGCGCGATGCTGTCGGCAAGCTGCGCCGGCAGCATGCGGCGCTCGCTGGCAAAGCCCGCCTTGTGTACCGCCAGGCCGAGCCACCACGCCAGCAGCCGCAGGTCGTTGCGCGCCATCAGCACCAGGCGTGCCAGCGGATCCCCCGACGTGGCAAGGAGATCGCCGATCACGGCGTCACGGGTGGGGCCCTCGCCGGCCAGCCCCAGCGGCCGCGCCAGCACGTCGGCGGCGGCCGGCCCGAACCTGCCGGGGCGGCGCCATGCCGGCGGCCAGTCGGCCGGCAGCCAGCTTGCGTGCAAATGCTCCAGGGGGCGCTGCGCGAAGCCGGCGACGGCACGCGCCAGCGCGGCATCGGGCAAGGCCGCGGGCGCCGGCGCCAGCGCGGTGGACAGTGCCCCCGGCAGCGTCACAACGCGCTCCGCGGCGTTGCGCGCCGCCGCAGCCAGCGCAGCCCGCCGCGCTGCCAGGCCACCGCGGCGGCGGCAATCAGCGCGATCGCGGCCAGCGCAGCCACTGCGATGGCCGCAAAGCGCCCGACCGGGAAGCCCGGCGCAGGCGCGTGCGCGGCCGCCAGCGGCGCGAACGGGCGCGCCTCCACCAGCGACAGCGACACGTTGTCGTGGGTCACGCCTTCGATGCTATGCGCGACCATGTCCTTGACCGTAGGCACCAGCAGGCGCAGGTCGGTATCGGGCCGGTGCTTGATGAATACCGCCGCCGACGAAGGCCGGATCTTGTCCGAGAGCGGATCGTTGGCCGGGATCACCACATGCACGCGCGCCGTGACCACGCCGTCGATATTGCGCAGCGTCTCCGACAGCTCCTGCGACAGCGCAAAGATATAGCGCATGCGCTCCTCGGTGGGCGTGGCCACCAGGCCCTGCTTCTGGAACACCTGCCCCAGCGAGGCGAAGCGTTCTCCGGGCAGTCCTTCGCTGCGCAGGATCTCCAGGGCGGCGGGCAGCTGCGATTCTTCAACGCGCACGCTCCACTGCCCCTCGTTGCCGCCGCCGCTGTCGCCGGCACGCGCCTTCTCGGCGTCGATGCCTTCGGCGGTCAGCGCGGCCAGCACCTGGTTGGCCTCGGGCTCGTTTAGCGATGCGTACAGGTCGACCTTGCAGGCGGCCAGCGCCAGCGCCAGCAGGGCCGGCGCCAGGCGCGCGGCGCGCGCAAGGCTTGAGGACAGCGGTGGCGTGGGCGTCATTGCTGGTTCTTCAGCAGGCTGTTGAACAGGTTGGTCCCGGCGCTGCCGATGCTGGACGTCACGTGGATGGACGAGAACAGCTCCAGCGACTGCGTCTGCAGCATCATGGCCTGGTAGACCACCTCGGTGGTGTTGCCCTGGTACATCGAGGCGAACATGCCGTCGCGCAGTTCCTGCAGCCGCGCGGCCTGGCGCGCCGACTCCTCGCCGGCCGAGACATAGCTGGCGCGGATGGCGTTGCCCAGCGTAGTGGACGTGGGATCCGCCGCCTGTGCGACCTGCGCGGTGCGCGAGCCGTCGGCGGCGCGGCCCTGCTGGACCATCTGGGCAAACTCCTGCGCCTGCTGCGGGTCCGCCGGTGCGGCGTTGGCCGGCGACTGGTGCGCCGTGACGGTGGCGGTATCGGAGACAGCGCCCGTGGCGGCAATTGCGGTCGGGTCCATCATGGCTCTCCTTGCGATGCGTTTGGCACCCCGGACTCCCGGGGCCGTGGCAGGTGGCGCGGCGGTCCGCCCCCGGACATCGCCGCGCCGAGCCGCCGTCAGTTGGTGCGGGAGGTCTGCTTGACGTCCTGCATCGCGCCCTGGATCAGGTTGGCCTTCTGCGTGTTGTGGGCCATCTCGCTGCTGACCACGGCGTTCTGGCGCGTCAGCGTGTCCTGCAGGTTCAGGATGTTCACGGAGAACTCCTGCGCTTTCTGCTGGATTTCATTCATCTTGGCATTGAGGTCGACTTCAGCCATGACAATCTCCTTCAGGTAGGTTGGCGTCATACACCTGCCCTCCGGGGGCAAGCGGCATTTGCGCCGGCTGGCGCAAATTCATCGGCACGGCGTCCTTCATCGCCGTGCCTGCGGCGGCACCGGGCTGTCCTTCAGCACCACGCCGTCCGCGTCGATCCGTTCGATCTCGGCGCCGTTCTTCAGCACCGCGCCTTCGAAATACCGCGCGCCGTTGGCCAGCTGCACCGAGCGCGTACCATTGCCGTCCTCGGTAATGCTGACCACGCGCGCCGGGAACACGCCCTGCCAGGTCTCCATGCGGCCCTCGCGCAGCTGCCGGCGCTTGCTGTCGGCGGTCTCCCGGTAGTCAATCTTGTCCGATACCAGCACGCCGGGATACAGGTCTTCGATCACGCGCTTCACCTTGTCGCGCCCGCCCACCGGATCGGCGGTGCCGGTCAGAAGCACGCGGCCCTGGCCCTGGTAGGCGATGCCCACGCCGGGCTCGTCGATATAGCGCTGGATATGCTCGATCAGGTCGTCGGCCGAGCGCACCTGCTGCTGTACGCCGCGGCCATACGGCGCCAGCGCCTGCACGATGCGCTGCCGGTCCACGCGCGAATTGACAAAGCCCTTGACCGTGACGGTGCCGTTGGGCAGCGACACTACTTCCAGCTCCGGATACGCGGCCACGGTCTTGCGCACTGCGGCCGGGTCGACCTGCTGCGTGCGCGGCGCCATGCCGGCATTGGCAAAGGTGGCGGCCATCCAGCCGGCGCTCACCAGCAGCACCACGCCAAGCACGCCCGCGCCGCCCAGCAGCCAGCGATTCGGCCCGCGGCCGGCGGCCTGCTGCGCGTCGGCGTCGCGGGCCGCGCGGCGGCCAGACTCGGCCCAGGCGAAGAGCGTGTCGGTGGCTTCGGACACGCCCGGCTGCGCGCGCAGCAGTTCTACGTCGAGCGCGCCGATGGTCAGAATGTCGCCGCCCGCCAGCGCAAAGGCGCGCTGGGTGGTGGGCCGGCCGTTGACGTTGACCGCGGCCTCGCCGACGCGCTCGGCGGAGACCGCCAGGTCGCCCACGTTCAGCACCAGGTGGCGCGGCTGCACCTCGGCGCCGGGCACGCTGATATCCACGTCGGCGGCCGTGCCCAGCACATTGGGCCCGCGCCGCAACGTCACCAGGCGGCCGTAGACGTCGCCCCCGAGGAAGCGCAGCGACCAGCCGGAGGCGGCCTGCGCCGGGGTGTCGTAGAGGGAGTCCGCCATCAGCTCATCCCCGGAATAATCAGGCGCGGCGTCAGCAGGTAGAAGCGTTCCATATTGTTCTGGCGCTTCTCCTGGAACTTGAACAGGTTGCCGATGATCGGCACGTCCTGCAGCAGCGGCACGCCCGAGGTGGCGTTGATCTTCTCTTCGGTGGTGTAGCCGGCGATCAGCAGGCTCTTGCCTTCATCCACCATGGCCTGCGTGGTGATCGAGCGGCGCCGCACCACCGGGATGTTGTCGACGGTCTCGCCCGACAGGTTGCCGTCGGCGATATCGATGGTCAGCATCACCGCGCGGTTCTGGTTCTCGTCGACGACCAGCGGCGTTACGCGCACCGCCGTGCCGGCGGTCACGTTGAACAGGCTTGCGTCCTGGAAGCCGTCGACGCGCACGTAGAACTCCTGCAAGTTCTCCAGCGCGGCTTCGGTGTTGTCTAGCGTCAGCACCTTGGGCCGCGCCACGAAGTTGGCCTGTCCGCGCTCGGCCAGCGCCTTGACCCGCGTGAGCAGATAGCGCGTCACGTCGCTGCCGATGGCGCCGGTGAACTGCAGCCCCGAGCCCACGGTGGCCATGGTGGTGCCGGCCTCGTTGGTCAGGTTGCCGAAGCTCAGGCCCTGGTTGCCGTTGCCGCCACCAAGCTGCAGGTCGATGTGGCGCGTATGCAGGCGCCAGTCCACGCCCAGGCTGTCGAGGTCGGCCTGGCTGATGTCCATGATGGTGACCTCGATCTCCACCAGGCGCGGCTTGACGTCGAGCGATTCGATCAGGCGCCGGTACTGCGCCATCTTGTCCGGGGTATCGCGCACGATCACCGCATTGAGCCTGGTATCGGCCTGGAACTGCGGCAACTGGCCACTGCCCCAGTTGTTCTGCGTGCCGAGGCCCATCTCGCCGCCGCCCATCGCGTCGAGCATCTGCGACGGATCGGCGCTGGGAATGCCCATGCCGCCGCCACCGCCCTCGCCCATGCGCAGCTTGGCCTGGCGCGTGGCGCCGCGGCTGGTGCTCAGGCTGGGACCGGTACCGGTGGCCGGGGCGCGGTTGCGCCCATACAGGTTGCGCAGCACTGTGACGACGCCCGGCACGGTCATCTCCTTGCCGGCGCGGTTGATGCGGAAGTCCGACGCCCACGAATACTTGAGCGGAAAAAGCTGGATCTCGGCGCGTTCGTCGGCGATCGAGCGATCATCCACGGCGCGCACCGCGGCGCGCACCGTCTCGACATAGCGCTTGGGCCCGGACACCATCAGCGTGCCTTCGGCGTCGTTGATCGTGATCGGGTAGCGCGAGTCGGGCACCTGCATGCGTTCCAGCGAGTCGCGCAGCCGCATGCCCGAGCCGCGCGCGATCGGCAGCACCTCGCTGCGCGCCTCGCTGGCCACGTCGATATAGAGCAGCGAGCCGTCGTAGTAGTAGGTCAGGCCGAACATCGAACAGACGCTCTTGAGGATGTGCTGAGCGGATTCGTTGAACTTGCCGCTGATGGTGCCCTCGACCTTGGGGTCGATCACCGCGGTGGTGCCCTGCGAGGCGGTCAGCTCGCGCAGGAAGTCGGGCAGCCGCTTCTCGCTGGCGGACACCTGGAACGGCTTGTTGGGCCAGCGCAGGTCAGCCGCGCGCGCGGGCTGCATTGCGGCGCACAGCAGCAGGCTGTACAGCCACAGCCGGGCCATTGCAGGCAGCCGGTGCCGCCGCGCCGGCTGGCGGATAGTCGATCCGAGTTCCCCGTGGTGCCCCAGCGTCATGTCAGTCTGCTTGTCCGTTGTTCTTGCCTGTGGATGCATGGCGCCCCCCCGTTCAGAGGAACGTCAGCATGGTCTGCAGCGCGCGCTGCGCAAACTTCATTACTTCGCCGCCGAGCCAGCCGCCCAGCAGCACCAGCGACACCAGCACCGCGATCAGCCGCGTCGAGGTGCCGATGCTCTGGTCCTGGATCTGCGTCACCGCCTGCAGCACCGCCACCACCAGCGCCACTACCGTGCCAATCAGCACCACCGGCAGCGTGACCCACAGCACCACCAGCAGTGCCTGGCGCGTGATATCGAGGATGGTGTCGGCGGTCATCGGGCGTTGGTCCTCATTCACCGGCCGGGTTCTGGATCCAGCCCACCGGCACCAGCGTGACGTCCTCGTCCACCTCCTGGTACGACAACACCGGGATGCGCGGCGCCACCGGCTCGATCAGCCGCTTGATATAGCGGCGCACGTCAACGCTGACGACGACCACCACGCGCGCACCACCGGCTTTCTCGGCGGCCTTCTCCAGCAGCACGCGCAGCTGCTCGCGGATATCGCGCGTCACGTCGTGGCTGAGCAGCAGCAGGTTGCCGCGCGCGGCCTTCTCGATGGCGCCCTGCACGCGCGCTTCCAGCGCGGGCTCGAACAGCACCGCGTCGAGCGAGCGGCTGGCGCCCACATGGCGGCTGGTGATAAGACGGCCCAGGTCGACGCGCACCAGCTCGGTCAGCGCAATGGCATCGGTTTCCTTGGGCGCCCACGTAACCAGGCTCTCGAAGATGGTGCGCAGGTTGCGGATGGGCACGCCCTCCTGCAGCAGGCGGCGCAGCACGTCGGTAATGCGCTGCAGCGGAACCACGCGCGCCAGTTCCATCACCAGGTCAGGGGCTTCGGCCTGGATCGCGTGGATCATCGACTGCACGTCCTGGATGCCCAGCAGCGGCGCGGCGTGCTGCTTGATCACCGCGCCCACGTGTACCGCCAGCACTTCCTCGCACGACAGCGTGCGTATGCCCTCGGGGGTATCGCTGCCGGCCAGCGCGGGCACCCACACCACTTCCTGGAACGGCCCGAACGGCGCGCCGACCTCGGCCTCGCCCTGATCCACGCGGGCGCGGGCGCCGGGTTCCAGCAGCCGCTTGCCGGGGCGCAGCACGCCGCCGGAAGCGACCACGTCCTGCACGCGGATGGCATAGGCATCGCGCTCGGCCATCGGCCGGTGCTGGATGCGCAGGCGTGGGAACACCATGCCCAGCTCGGCCTCGACTTCGGCGCGGGTGGTGGTCATGCGCTGCTCGAACAGCCGCAGGTCGATCCGGCCACGCAGGCCTTCGTCCAGTTCCAGCGCCAGCGCCGGCGCCACCGCGGCCTGCATGCCGTCGCGCGCGGCGCCGCTGTCCGCGTCCACCATGTCGATCCAGGTCACCGTGCCAGTGGTGCGCTGTGCGCGCCGCAACAGCACGTAGCCGCCGCCGGCCACCACCAGCGCCATCAGGCCGAAGCTCCATTTCGGAAAGCCCGGCACCACCAGGAACACCGCGATGGCCAGGCCCGACACCACCAGCGCCTTGGGCTGCGCCAGCAACTGCTTGCCGATCACGTTGCCCAGGTTCAGCGAGCGCGTGCGGTCCTCGTCCGACGACACCCGCGTGATGACCACGCCGGCCGCGATCGACACCAGCAATGACGGGATCTGCGACACCATGCCGTCGCCGATGGTGAGGATGGCGTAGCGCTGCAGCGCGTCGCCGATGCTCATGTCCTTCATCAGCGTGCCGATGGTGATGCCCGCCAGGATATTGACCAGCGCGATCACCACGCCGGCGATGGCATCGCCCTTGACGAACTTCATCGCGCCGTCCATCGCGCCGTGGAGCTGGCATTCCTGCTCCAGCGCGCGGCGGCGCTCCTGCGCCTGGCCGGCGGTAATGGTGCCGGCGCGCACGTCGGCGTCGATGCTCATCTGCTTGCCCGGCATCGCGTCCAGCGCGAAGCGCGCGCCCACCTCGGCCACGCGCTCCGAGCCCTTGGCGATGACGATGAACTGCACGATGGCGATGATCAGGAACACCACGCCGCCCACCACCACGTTGTTGCCGACGATCAGCTTGCCGAAGGTGTCGATGATGTGGCCCGCGTTGGCGTGCAGCAGGATCAGCTTGGTCGAGGCGATATTCAGCGACAGCCGGAACAGCGTGGTGAACAGCAGCAGCGACGGAAACGTCGACAGCGACAGCGCCGACGGGATATAGGTGGCGACGATCAGCAGCGTCAGACTCATGCCCAGGTTGATCGTCAGCAACAGGTCCAGCAGGAAGGTGGGCAGCGGCAGCACGAACAGCGCGATCACCGCAAACAGCAGCAGCGTCAGTGCCAGGTCTGACTGGCGCGAAGCGGCCGCGGCCATCTGCTGCAGGCCCGGCGCCCCGGGGCCTAGGCCGCGGGGGAACGCCGGGAGGTTGGTCGGTAGTTTCGCCATCGCCCTTGCTGGTGGGATCAGTGGGCGCAGTGTATGGCCGCCCCTGCACAGCGACCAGTACCGAGGATTCGTAGCGGTTGCGGCACATCTCGTAACTTCTCGTAACCGTGGGGGCTTGCCTACAAGGGCTCGTAGTGGACGCGGCTGCACCCGGCTGCGTATCGTTCGAACTCGTTGCGCTGACACCCCGACGGGAACTGCCTGCCGATATGCCATCCGCCCTGCCTCGCCAAACGCCTGCCCCTGTGCCCGCGGCCAATGTGCACGTGGCCGTGCATACGGCCGAAGCGGTCGCGCGGCTGGCCACGGCGTCGCTCGATGCCTCGCCGGCGCTGCCGCATATGGAGGCTGATATCGCGCGACTGTCCAACCGCCTGATCTGCCGCGCCGCCGCGCTGGCTGTACGCGTGGCCGGGCTGGACTGGCAACTGCGTTTCGTGCCGGCCGACCCGGCCATCGCGGCACGCGCCGAGGCCGGATACGCCTTCATGCTGGGCAGCAGCCACGGCGTGCTGCGCTGGGACGTGGCCAGCGAACGCCTGCTGTTGGGCGAACCTGGTGCCGCCGAGGCCCTGCCCGGCCTGCTGCGCCATGCGTTGATGGCCGATGCGCTGGCCGAAGCCGTCGCGACCCTGGGCCATGCACAGCCCGACGCGTTCAGCTGGCAGCCTGACGCCAGCCGCACCCAGGCGCCGCCGTCCGCGCATGCATTCGGTTTTGAACTATGGCGCGACGCGGCGCCCACGCGGCTGCGCGGCACGCTGCAGCTCGACCAGCCCGAGCGGCTGGCCGCTGTGCCTGCGGGACCCGTGCCTGCGCCCGCCGCATGGACGGAACGCCTGGCGGTGCCACTGGCGGTGCGCATCGGCACCACGCGGCTGGCCGTGGGCGAGATGCGCGGCATCGAGCCCGGCGACATCCTGGGCATCGACGACTGGCATTCACAAGGCAGCGCGCTGGTCGTGCGCTGCTCCACCGGCCGCAGCGGCCCTGGCTGGACCGCACTGGCCGAGGGCCGCCGCCTGATCGTGCAGCCTGGCGGCGGCGCGGACAAAACAGACGTTTCAAACGGAGCGCATATGGAAGAGCGAGACCACGCGCAGCAGTCCATTCCCCACCCCGACGCCGCACAGCCGCCGCTGTCGCGCCTCGACAGCCTGGAAGTCACGCTGCGCTTCGAAGTGGGCGACGTGGCCGTGCCGCTGGCCGAACTGCGCGCGGTGGGTCCCGGCTACGTGTTCGAGCTGCCGCAGCCGCTCAAGCAGAGCGAGGTGCGCATCGTCGCCAACGGCAACCGCATCGGCACCGGCACGCTGATCGCGGTAGGCAACCGGCTGGGCGTGCGCATCAGCAGCTTCGCCGGCGGCGACGCATGAACCTCGCCCGGCCAGCGCGATGAACAGCGGACTCTACAACCCGGTACTGATCCTCACCCTCATCCTGACGTTCGGCATCGCGCCGTTCGTCGCGCTGATGGTCACCAGCTATACCAAGCTGGTGATCGTGTTCGGGCTGCTGCGCGCGGCGCTCGGGCTGCAGCAGGTGCCGCCGAACATGGTGCTCAACGGCATCGCCATCATCCTGACCGCGTACATCATGGCGCCGATCGGCTCCGACGCCTTCGACGCCATCAAGCGCCGCGCGGACGCCAACGCCGCGTTCAATGTCAATGACGTGGTCACCGTCTACGATGCGGTCAGCGGGCCGCTGAAGGAATTTCTCGTCAAGCACACTGAAGAGCGCAACCGGACATTCTTCGTCCAGTCGGCCAAACGCATCTGGCCTGAGGGGCGTGCGGAGGACCTGAAAACCGACGACATGATGGTGCTGATCCCCAGCTTTACGCTGTCGGAGCTGACGCGGGCGTTCCAGATCGGCTTCGTGGTCTACCTGGTGTTTGTGGTGGTGGACCTGATCGTCGCTGCGATTCTGCTGGCGCTGGGGATGTCGATGGTGGCGCCGACTACGATATCGGTGCCGTTCAAGCTGTTGCTGTTCGTGATGCTGGAGGGGTGGACGCAGTTGATACAGGGGTTGGTGTTGTCGTATCGGTGAGCTTCGACGCAATCGCTCAAACCACTACAGGCCGGTCCCCTCTCCCGCTTGCGGAAGAGGGGAGCCAACCGGCAGCAGGCCACGGGAAGAAGTGTCAGGTCACCTTCTCCGCGCGCAGATGCTCCAGCTCCTCCGCACCAATGCCACACCCTGCATAGACCTCGGCATTGTGCTCGCCAACACCCGGCCCCGTACGCGGCGGCAGCGGCGAATAGCCTGAAAACCGCGGCACCACGCACGGCGCGGGCACCGATCCCAGCTCCGCATCCGGCAGCCGCACGATGGCCTGCCGCGCCACCGCCTGCGGGTCGTCGACGATATCCGCGATGCTGAACACCTTGCTGAATGGCACCTGCCGCGCTTCCAGCATTGCCGCGACGTCGGCATAGGCCCGCGCCGCAAACCACCGCGCAATGCGCCCATCCAACGCGTCGATATGGCGCACCCGCGCGGCATTGGTGGCATATTCCGGCGCCTGCGCCAGCTGCGGCGCATCCATGGTCTCTGCCAGGCGGCGGAAGGTGGCATCGGACGAGGCCACCACCGTCACCCACACATCGTCCGCGGTGCGGTACATGTTCGACGGTGCGGCATAGGTGGTGCGGTTGCCGGCGCGCTGCCGCACGCGTCCCAGTTGTTCGTACTCCACCGCCAGCGGGTCCAGCAGGCGGAACAGCGCTTCGGTTGCAGCCAGGTCGATTTCCCGGCCGGGCAACGTCGGCCGCGCGCGCTGCTCCGCCACCGCGGTGGCGATGGCAAAGGCACCGAACAGCCCGGCGATCATGTCGCCCACCGGGTAGTTCATATGCATGGGCCCGCTCTCCTCGCTGCCCGCGAGGCAGGTGAAGCCGCTCCTCGCCTCGAAGATCCGCGCAAAGCCGGGTCGCGCAGCATCCGGCCCGGTCTGGCCGAAGCCAGTCAGCCGCAGCACGATCAGCCGCGGATTGGCCGCATGCAGCGTCTCCAGGTCCAGCCCCCAGCGCGCCAGCGTACCGGTGCGGAAGTTCTCCACCAGCACGTCGAACTGCGGCAGCAGCCGCAGGAAAATCTCCCGCCCGCGCGGCGTGCGCACATCGAGCGAGATGCCGCGCTTGCCGCGGTTGGTGACCTTCCAGTACAGCGCGTGTTCGTCGGTGACCGGTTCCAGTCCGCGCAGCGGATCGCTGCCGTCGGGCAGTTCCAGCTTGACCACGTCGGCGCCCATGTCGGCGCACAAGGTGGCGGAGAACGGCCCGGCCACCACCGTGGCCATGTCGAGGATGCGGAGGCCGCTAAGCGGGGCTGCTGATTGTGCGTCGGGCGATACCCGGTCCTTGCTGGTGTGTTCCATGGCGCGATTCCTTGGGTGGCGTTCACCAGGCCAAGGTGACAGGCCGCCATCGCCGGGGCAAGTACGGTTTCGCTGTGCGGAACGCTCGTGCTACAAGGTTGACTCCCCCTTCCACGGATCCGAGCATGGAACCCAAGCAACCACCGCCAGACATGGAACGCACCCTGGAACGCACACCGCCGGGCCTGGCGGACGAAGAAGGGCTGGCCACCGACCGCCAGTTCGCCACCAACCTGGCGCGCGGGCTGGAAGTGCTGCGGGCCTTTACGCCGTCCAGCCCGGTGCTGGGCAACCAGGACATCGTGGCGCGCACCGGCCTGCCCAAGGCCACGGTGTCGCGGCTGACCTACACGCTGGGCCTGCTCGGCTTCCTGAGCCGCGTGCCCGGCAACCAGAAGTACCGCCTGGGCGCGGGCGTGCTGGCGCTGGCCTACCCGATGCTGGCCGGGCTGGCGATCCGTCAGGTGGCACGGCCGTACATGGAGGCGATTGCGCGCGAGACCGGCTGCACGGTGAACCTGGGCATGCGCGAGCGGCTGTCGGTGGTGTACGTGGACAGTTGCCGGCTCGATCCGGGCAACTTCTACCAGCCGGATATCGGCAGCACGCGGCCGCTGCTGGCCAGCGCGATCGGCCGCGCCGTGCTGCTGGCGTGCAGCGCCGACGAGCGCACGGCGGTGCTGAACCGGCTGCGCGTGGCCGATCCGGAGCGGTTCCACCAGGAGAAAGCGATGTGGACGAATGACCAGAAGCACTACCGCACGCACGGCTACTGCGTGAGCCGCGGCGAATGGCGGCCGGAGATCCATGCGATCGCGGCACCGATCCGCCAGTCGCTGCATGAGGACCCGTTCGCGCTGAACTGCACCATCGCCGCGGCGCGCAACCGCGACAACGTGCTGGAGCGCGAGGTCGCGCCGCGGCTGCGCGAGGCGGTACGGCAGATCGAACTGAGCTGCGCACGCTGACAGGACAAAAGGACTTTGGCAAGACCCGCCGGCAGCAAGCCGGCATCCCAAAGCGGCCCGCACGAGGCCGCCACCCGCCGGGGACGGACCCCGGCAGACAACCCAGGAGACAAGATGGACACCATCCAACCGTTGCGCCGGCGCCTGGCCGCCGGCATGCTGGCCTGCGCCGCGCTGATGCCGGCGGCAGCCGGTGCGGCACCCGACAGTGGCGCGCGCTTTCCGGACCGGCCGGTGCGGATCATCGTGCCGTTCTCGGCGGGCGGCGTGGTGGATTCCGTCACGCGCATCACCGCCGAACGGATGGCGCAGGTGCTGCGACAGCCAGTCATCGTCGAAAACAAGACCGGCGCCGGCGGCGCGATCGGCGCGGACCTGGTCGCCAAGGCGCCGGCCGACGGGTATACGCTCCTCGCGGTCAGCCCCAGCTACGTGGTCGGGCCGTTGCTCAACAACTGGGTGCAGAGCAAGAACGGCAAGGATTTCCGCGCCGTCGCGGGGCTGGGCGCGGTGCCCAACGTGATCGTGGTCCCGGCGGCGTCGCCATTGCGCACGCTGCCTGAGCTGCTCGAGAGTGCGCGCAGCCAGCCCGGCACGCTGACTTACGCCAGTGCGGGCGTCGGCACGTCGAACCACCTGTCGGCGGAACTGCTGGCGCAGATGACGCACGTCAAGCTGAGCCACGTGCCGTACAAGGGCCAGCCCGAGGCGCTGGCCGACGTGCTCGGGGCGCGCGTGTCGATGATGGCGCTGACCACGGCCATTGCGCGCCAGCAGGTGCAGAGCGGCAAGCTGCGCGCGCTGGCGGTGACCTCGGCAAAGCGCTCGGCGTCGATGCCGGACGTGCCCACGGTGGCTGAAGCGGCCCGCCTTCCCGGCTATGAAGTGGGCGCCTGGTTTGGCCTGGTCGCGCCGCGTGGCACGCCTGACGCCGTGGTGCGCAAGCTGGCCGATGCTGCGACCCAGGCCGCCTCCGACCCGGCCACGGCGCGCCGCCTGGCAGAACTCGGCATGGATGTCGCGCCGCAATCGGCCGCCGCGTTCGACCGCTTCCTGGACAGCGAATCGCAGAAGTGGGCCGGCGTGCTGAAGACCGCCGGCATCACCGCACAGTAACGACGCCCGCCCCCTCTTCCCTCCACTCACCGCAAACGCCCATGATCCGCGACCCTGCCCGTCAGCAAGCCCTGCTGGCCGACCTCCGCCGCTTCGTACTGGAGACCTGCATCCCGCTCGAGGCGGAAATCGACCGCACCGACGTGATCCCCGAGCCCGTGGTCGAACAGATGCGCCGCCTCGGCCTGTTCGGTCACAGCATCCCCGAGGCCTACGGCGGCGCCGGGCTGACGACCGAAGAGCTGGCGCTGGTCAATATCGAGGTCTCGCAGGCCGCCACCGTGTTCCGCGCCCGCTTCGGCGGCAATACCGGCATTGCCTCGGAATCGCTGGTGGCAGACGGGACCGAGGAACAGAAGCAGCGTTACCTGCCGCGGCTGGCTTCCGGCGAGGTCACCGGCTGCTTTGCGCTGACCGAGCCCGAGGCGGGTTCCGACGCCACCTCGCTGCAGACCACCGCGCGCCGCGACGGCGACCATTACGTCCTCAACGGCAGCAAGTGCTTTATCACCAATGCCCCGATCGCGGACCTGTTCACCGTGTTTGCCCGCACGGATCCCGAGTTGCCGGGTGCCCACGGCATCAGCGCCTTCCTGGTCGAGCGCGGCGCGCCGGGCCTGACCACCAGCGAGCCCGAGCGCAAGATGGGGCAGCACGGCTCGCCGGTCGGCGATGTCTACCTGCGGGATTGCCGCGTGCCGGCCAGCGCCATCGTCGGCGGCAAGCCCAATGTCGGCTTCAAGACCGCGATGAAGGCGCTGAACAAGCAGCGCATCAACCTGGCAGGCCTGTGCGTCGGCCCCGCCATCCGGCTGGTCGACGAGATGGTCCGCTACGCGGCGCAGCGCCGCCAGTTCGGCAAGCCGATTGCCGACTACCAGCTGGTGCAGCAGATGATCGCCGACAGCAATACCGAGCTGCACGCCGCCCGCGCGCTGGTGCTCGACACCGCACGCAAGCGCGATGCGAGCGAGGACGTGACGATGGAGGCGTCGATGTGCAAGCTGTTCGCCTCGGAGATGGCAGGCCGGGTGGCGGACCGCGCGGTGCAGGTCTTCGGCGGCAGCGGCTATATGGCCCGCACCGTGGCCGAGCGCTTCTACCGCGATGTGCGGCTGTTCCGGCTGTACGAAGGCACCACGCAGATCCACCAGCTCAATATCGCGCGCAGGACCATGGAGGCACGCGGTGGCGCGCTGGAGGGAGCTGGCGCAGGCTGATTGCCCCCGCCCGCGCTCAAGCGGCTGCAGCGCGCGGCGCCCCGCCTGGCTGCGCGACGCTGCCGACCCTTATTGATCTGCTGAATAGGCGATATAACCGCGATTCTATTGGCTGATTTTCCATGATGACCCATTATTCCGTCACTGCTACGACAACGAATATGGAGACGGCATGGAAGTCCTCGTCCTCCCCCAAGGGCAACGCCTCGATGTTCCCCACGGTGAAAACCTGCTGACCGCACTGCAGCAAAACGGCGTTCCCATTTCCTACAGCTGCATGGCCGGACGCTGCGGCACCTGCCGCTGCCGCGTCGTCGACGGCGATATCCATGAAGCCGGCGGCTATGCCTTCCACAATGCCGACCATCAGCCCGAACGGCACGTCCTGGCGTGCCAGTCGGTCGTGACCGGCGCCTGCACCATCGAGATTCCCGAACCGGATGAGGTCGTCGTCCACCCGGCCCGCATCGTCAAGGCGACCGTCACGGCACTGGAAGACCTGAGCCACGATGTCCGGATGATCCGGCTGGCCCCGGCCAAGCCGCTGTCGTTTTCGCCGGGCCAGTACGCCATGCTGCAGTTCACGCCGGACCATATCCGCCCCTACTCGATGGCGCGGCTGGCAAGCGACGGCGAGCTGGAATTCCACGTCCGCATGGTCCCCGACGGCCGCGTCACCAGCTATATCCGCGACACCCTGAAGGCCGGCGATACGGTGCGCGTCAGCGGCCCGCTCGGCACCTCGTACCTGCGTACCCGCAACGAAGACCCGATCCTCTGCATCGCCGGCGGCACCGGCCTGGCGCCGGTGCTGTCGATCGTGCGCGGCGCGATCGAAGCCGGACTGCCCAACCCGATCCATCTCTATTTCGGCATCCGCTCGCCGCGCGACGCCTACGGCCTGCACTGGCTGGACGAACTCGCGCAGCGCCATCCGCGCCTGCGTGTGGAAGTCGTGTCCACGCTGCCCGGCCATGCCAGCGACATGCGCAGCGACCTGCGCACCGGCCTGGTCACCGAAGCCGTGGCACAGGACTTCGACGCACTGGGTGGCTGGCGTGCCTACCTGTGCGGCGCGCCGCCGATGGTCGACGCGGCCACGCTGCTGCTGCGCGACAAGGGCGTGCGTCCCGAGCATATCTACGCCGACGCCTTCTACGCCTCGGGCACCTGAGCCCGGCAAGCCTCAAGACATCGAACGCGTGCGCGCAGGCTGCGCGACGCTGCACCGCATCCCCTCACAGGAAAACGGAGACAACCATGGACACCGCATCCACCCTGACCGAACCGGTCTGGAAAGACGACGGCATCAGCCGCATCCCGTTCCGCGTGTATACCGACGAGAAGCTCTACCAGCGCGAGCTGGAGCGCTGCTTCTACCGTGGCCACTGGAACTACGTCGGCCTGGAAGCCGAGATCCCCAACCCCGGCGACTTCAAGCGCACCGTGATCGGCGAACGCTCCGTGATCCTGGTGCGCGACCAGGAAGGCGAGATCAACGTGGTCGAGAACGTCTGCGCCCACCGCGGCATGAAGTTCTGCCGCGAGCGCAGCGGCAACCGCAAGGACTTCCACTGCCCGTACCACCAGTGGAACTATGACCTGAAGGGCAACCTGCAGGGCGTGCCGTTCCGCCGCGGCGTCAAGCAGGACGGCAAGGTCAACGGCGGCATGCCGGCGGATTTCAAGCCGCAGGACCATGGGCTGACGCGCCTCAAGGTCTCGGTGCGTGGTGGCGTGGTGTTTGCCTCGTTCGACCATGAGGTCGAGCCGCTGGAGGACTTCCTCGGACCGGAGATCACTGGCTACTTCGATCGCCTGTTCAACGGCCGCAAGCTCAAGATCCTCGGCTACAACAAACAGCGCATCCCGGGCAACTGGAAGCTGATGCAGGAGAACATCAAGGACCCCTATCACCCGGGCCTGCTGCACACCTGGTTCGTGACCTTCGGCCTCTGGCGCGCCGACAACAAGTCGCGCCTGGTAATGGACGAACAGTTCCGCCACGCCGCGATGGTCTCCACCCGCGGCCAGGGCGGCAAGGGTGAAGTGACCTCGGGCGTGGCCAGCTTCAAGGACCAGATGGCGCTGCAGGATGACCGCATCCTCGACATCGTGCACGAGCCCTGGTGGGGCGATCCCACCGCGGTGATGATGACGGTCTTCCCCAGCGTGATCTTCCAGCAGCAGGTCAACTCGGTATCGACCCGGCATATCCAGCCGAACGGCCCGGATTCGTTCGACTTTGTCTGGACGCACTTCGGCTTCGAGGATGACACCGAGGAAATGACGCGGCGCCGCCTGCGCCAGGCCAACCTGTTCGGGCCGGCGGGCTTTGTCTCCGCCGACGACGGCGAAGTCATCGAGTGCTCGCAGGAGGGCTTTACACAGAAGCCGTGGCACCGCGTGCTGGCCGAACTGGGCGGCACCACCGCCGAGAACACCGACCATATGGTCACCGAGACGCTGATCCGCGGCATGTACGCCTACTGGCGCAAGGTGATGGAGATCTGACCCATGGACTTCCAGGATTACTACGCCCTGCTTTCGCTCTACGCCGACTACACCGCCGTTGTAGACAACGGCGAGTGGGACAAATGGCCCGACTTCTTCACCGACGACTGCGTCTACCGCCTGCAGCCGCGCGAGAACTACGAGCGCGGCCTGCCGCTGGCGACGCTGTCGTTCGAGAGCAAGGGCATGCTGAAGGACCGCGTCTTCGGCATCCGCGAAACGCTGTTCCATGACCCGTATTACCAGCGCCATATCGTCGGCGCGCCGCTGGTGCGGCAGGCCGATAGCGAGCGCATCGTCGCCGAAGCCAACTACGCGGTGCTGCGCACCAAGCCCGACCAGCTCACCGATGTGCTCAACACCGGCCGCTACCTGGACACCATCGTGCGCACGCCGCAGGGCCTGCGCTTTGCGTCCCGCCTTTGCATCTTCGACAGCGAGATGATCCCGAACTCGCTGATCTACCCCATCTAGGAGCCAACCATGACGACCGAAACCTGGATCGAGGCCGCCGCGCTCGCCAGCGTGCCGCAGGACGACGTGATCGCCATCGAGATCCAAGGCCGCGAGATCGCACTGTACGGCGTCGATGGCGAGGTCTTTGCCACCGACAACATCTGCACCCACGGCCATGCACGGCTGTGCGACGGCTTCCTCGACGGCCACGCGATCGAATGCCCGCTGCACCAGGGCAAGTTCGACGTCCGGAATGGCGAAGCCCTGTGCGCGCCGCTGACCGACAATATCCGCGCCTACCCGGTGCGGATCGACGGCGGCAAGGTCTGGCTCGACCTGCGCTAAGCGGCGGCCTACTCGGAGAACAGATCGAACACCTGTGTGCGCAGCCACTGGTTGGCCGGATCCCGGTGGTAGCGCGCATGCCAGAACAGGTTGATCTGGATATCCGGCAGGTCCACCGGGTGCTTGACGTACTTGAGCCCGAAGTATCTGGCGCTGCGCTCGGCAAACTTCTCTGTCACTGTCGCGATCAGGTCGGTACTGGCGACAATGTCCGCCAGCGCGACAAAGTGCGGCACCCTTAAGCGGATGCGCCGCTGCACGCCGCGCTTGGCGAGGATCTCGTCCACGCGGGCATGACCGGTACCGGCCGCGGTCACCAGCACGTGTTCAGCGTCCTCGAAGTCGCGCAGCCGGACGGTACGCTTGTCCAGCGCATGGCCGGGCCGGAACATGCAGACATAGCGCTGGCGGAACAGCCGGCGCTGGAAGAACTCGGAAGTCAGTTCAGGCTGGTGGCCGACGGCCAGGTCGATCTTGCCCTGGCTCATTTCCTCGGCCAGGTTCACGGCGGTATTGCGGACGGTAGCGACCGATACGCCTGGCGCCAGTTCACGCAGCGCGCCCATCAGCTTCGGGATGAAATGGACTTCGCCGATATCGGTCATCGCGATATGGAAGTCGCGCTCGCTGCGCGCCGGATCGAAGTCGACCTTGCGGTTGAGCGCGGTGTGCAGCGCATCCAATGCATACGACACCGGCTCGGCGAGTTCCAGTGCCAGCGGCGTCGGCAGCATGCCCTTGGCGCTGCGCACGAAAAGATCGTCGTCGAAGATGCGACGCAGCCTGGCCAGCGCATTGCTGACCGCCGGCTGGCTCAGTTCCAGCGCCTTGGCCGTGCCCGAGACGGTGCGCAGGCGCAGCAGGTGTTCGAACACCACCAGCAGGTTCAGGTCGACGTTGTGCAGCTCCATGTCTCGCTCCGCACCGGATATTGATTGTGTGAATAGGTAGCTATGCCGCCATTCTATTCACTAATCTCTTCCGGTGCGTCGCGACTCACCATCGGACTCACCGCGGGCTCGTTACGGATTGCGGAGCCCCTTGATTAGCGGGCACAATCGGCATACGTCCATGAGCCCGATTCATCAATGAAGCGCGAGAACTTTAACGACCTGCTGGCCTTCGTCACGGTGGCGCGCGAAGGCAGCTTTACCCGCGCGGCGGCGCAGATGGGCGTGTCGCAGTCTGCGCTGAGCCATACCATTCGCGCGCTGGAGGCCCGGCTGGGCGTGCGCCTGCTGACGCGGACCACGCGCAGCGTGTCGCCGACCGAGGCGGGCGAACGCCTGTACCAGACCGTCGCGCCCCGCTTCGAGGAAATCGAATCCGAACTGGCTGCCGTGGCCGAGTTCCGCGATAAGCCCGCGGGCACCATCCGCATCACCACCGCCGAGCACGCGGCCAATTCCATCCTCTGGCCCAAGCTGCGGGAAGTGCTGCCGCGGTACCCGGACATCCAGGTCGAGATCACGGTGGACTACGGCCTCTCCGATATCGTGGCGCAGCGCTACGACGTGGGCGTGCGCCTGGGCGACCAGGTAGCCAAGGACATGATCGCGGTGCGGATCGGCCCGGACATGCGCATGGCGGTGGTGGCCGCGCCGTCTTATTTCGCGGACCGGGCGCCGCCGCGCACGCCACAGGACCTGGCCGCGCACAACTGCATCAACCTGCGCCTGCCGACTTATGGCGGCTTGCTGCCATGGGACTTCCAGAAGGAAGGGCACCAGCTGAACGCCCGCGTCGAGGGGCAGTGGATCTTCAACAGCAGTACGCCGATCCTGCGGGCGGCGCTGGCCGGCTGCGGACTCGCGTTCGTGCCGGATGACATGGCGCGCGAGCACCTGGCGGCCGGGCGGCTGGTGCGCGTGCTCGATGACTGGTGCCCGACGTTTGCCGGCTACCACCTCTACTACCCCAGCCGCCGTCAGTCGTCTGCCGCGACGGCGGTGGTGGTCGACGCGTTGCGCTATCGCGGCTAGCGTTCTGGCTGCGGCGGTGGGGTGCCCCGAGCGACGCACTCACCACACCGCCGGCCTATTGCTGGCGTTGCGCTCCGGCGCCATTCATGAATGCAGGCCATAGGTGCATGCGGATTTACACACCTAATCACGCCTCGCCATCCAACCTATCATTTTTCTGCGCCCTCTTAACTGCGGGCGCCCTCGCGGGCGACCGCCCGCGCGGCGGTTCCCGGTGGCCCGGAGCGCCCCTGCAGGCCACGCAGCACGCAACCTTGCTTCCTCCCCCACAACCTGAACGCCGCCCCGCCGGCGTTTCGCTTTTCTATGGAAAGCGGCCAGACAAGGACCCGCACGCATGGAAGACGTCAGCGATATCAAGATCACACGGCGAGACCTGCTGAAGGTCGGCGCCGCCTCCGCCACCGGCATCGCCGTGCCCTCCGTGGCAAATGCTCAGGAAGCCGCCAGCAGCGCCACGCAGCGGGCCGTTACCGCAGCCGTCTCGCTCGAAGTCAACGGCAAGCCGCACAAGCTCGAACTGGACACCCGCACTACGCTGCTCGACGCCTTGCGCGAGCATATGCAGCTCACCGGTACCAAAAAAGGCTGCGACCACGGCCAGTGCGGCGCGTGCACGGTAATCGTCGACGGCCGGCGCATCAATTCCTGCCTGACGCTGGCGGTGATGCATGACGGCAGCAAGGTCACCACCATCGAAGGACTCGGCGCGCCGGGCAAGCTCCATCCGATGCAGGCGGCCTTCGTCAGGCACGATGGCTACCAGTGCGGGTATTGCACGCCGGGGCAGGTCTGCTCGGCCGTGGCGGTGCTGGGCGAGATCCGCGACGGCATCCCGAGCCACGTCAGCGCCGACCTGAAGGCGCGGCCGCAGGTCACCGCCGAGGAAATCCGCGAGCGCATGAGCGGCAATATCTGCCGCTGCGGCGCCTACTCCAATATCGTCGACGCGATCACCGAGGTTGCCGGGAGCAAAGCATGAAGCCCTTCACCTATGAACGCGCACGCTCGCCGGCCGAGGCCGCGGCGGCGGCCGCGCGCACGCCGGGCGCCCGGTTTATCGCGGGCGGCACCAACCTGCTCGACCTGATGAAGCTGGGCATCGAGTCGCCGGTCCACCTGATCGATGTCAACCGGCTGGCGCTGGACCGCATCGACGCCACGCCGGAAGGCGGCATGCGCATCGGCGCACTGGTGCGCAACACCGACCTGGCAGCCGATGCGCGCGTGCGGCGCGACTATGGCGTGCTGTCGCGCGCGTTGCTGGCAGGCGCCTCCGGGCAGTTGCGCAACCGCGCCACCACCGCTGGCAACCTGCTGCAGCGCACGCGCTGCCCTTACTTCTACGACACCAACCTGCCGTGCAACAAGCGCGTGCCCGGTAGCGGCTGCTCGGCCATCGGCGGCTTCAGCCGGCAGCATGCCGTAGTGGGCGGCAGCAATAGCTGCATCGCGACCCATCCCAGCGATATGGCGGTGGCGATGCGCGTGCTCGATGCCACGGTGGAGACCGTACGCCCCGACGGCAAGGCCCGCGTGATCCCGATTGCCGAGCTACACCGCCTGCCCGGCGATACGCCGCATATCGAAACCACGCTGGCGCCTGGCGAGCTGATCACGGCGGTCACCTTGCCGAAGCCGGTCGGCGGCGCCCAGCTCTATCGCAAGGTGCGCGACCGCGCTTCGTATGCCTTTGCGCTGGTGTCGGTCGCGGCCATCGTGCAGCGCGACGGCACCGGCCGGGTGGCGCTGGGCGGCGCCGCGCACAAGCCGTGGCGCGTCGAGGCGGCCGATGCGCTGCTGCCGCAAGGCGCCCGCGCGGTCACCGAGCGCCTGCTTGCCGATGCCCGCCCGACCGAGGAGAACCAGTTCAAGCTCACGCTGGCCTACCGCACCATCGCCGCGGCGCTGACCCAGGCAAAGGGATAAGGACTGATGAAATTCGATACCCCAGCCACCACCAACCCGATCGACCAGCTCAAGGTGGTCGGCCACCCCGTGGACCGCATCGACGGTCCGCGCAAGACCACCGGCACCGCAGCCTATGCCTATGAGCGCCACGATGTCGCGCCCAGGGCCGCCTACGGCTATGTGGTCGGCGCCGGCATCGCCAAGGGCCGCATTGCGTCGATCAGCCTGGATGAAGCGCGCCGCGCGCCGGGCGTGATCGACATCATCACCGCCAGCAACGCCGGCAAGCTCGCCAAGGCCGGCCGCAATACCGCGACGCTGCTGGGCGGGCCTGAGATCCAGCACTACCACCAGGCGATCGCGCTGGTGATCGCGCAGACTTTCGAGCAAGCGCGCGCGGCGGCGCAGTTGATCCGCGTGCGCTATGACCGCCAGAGCGGCGGCTATGACCTGGAACAGGCGCGCGGGTCAGCCGCGAAAGTGGCTAACCGGCCGGACTCTGCCGTGGGCGATTTTGCCGGCGCCTTTGCCGCGGCGCCGGTGAAGCTCGACGCCACGTACTCCACGCCGGATCAGGCGCACGCGATGATGGAGCCGCATGCCACCGTAGCCGCCTGGCAAGGCGACAAGCTGACCGTGTGGACCTCCAACCAGATGATCGACTGGGCCCGCACCGACCTGGCCACCACGCTTGGCATCCCCAGGGAGAATGTCCGCGTGGTGTCGCCGTTTATCGGTGGCGGCTTCGGCGGCAAACTGTTTGTGCGCGCCGATGCCTTGCTGGCCGCCATCGGCGCGCGCGCGGTGCGCCGCCCGGTGAAGGTGGCGCTGACGCGCCCGCTGATGATGAACAACACCCCGCACCGCCCGGCCACGATCCAGCACATCCGGCTGGGCGCGACGCTGGACGGCAAGCTCACCGCGATCGGTCATGACAGCTGGTCGGGCGACCTGCCCGGCGGCAAGCCGGAAAATGCGATCCAGCAAACCCGGCTGCTCTATGCCGCGCCCAACCGCCTGAGCACGCTGCGGCTGGCGTCGCTGGACCTGCCCGAAGGCAATGCCATGCGCGCGCCTGGCGAGGCGCCGGGGATGATGGCGCTGGAAGTCGCCATGGACGAGCTGGCCGAGAAGCTGGGTATGGATCCGATCGCCTTGCGCATCCTCAACGACACCCAGGTCGATCCGGAGAAACCGGGCCGCCCGTTCTCGCAGCGCCGGCTGGCCGACTGCCTGCGCATCGGTGCCGAGCGCTTCGGCTGGCAGGCACGCAGCGCCAAGCCTGCCACGCGGCGCGACGGGCAATGGCTAGTGGGCATGGGCGTGGCCTCGGCGTTCCGCAACAACCAGGTGATGAAGTCGGCCGCGCGTGTAAAGGTCGATGGCAATGGCATGGTCACGGTGGAAACCGACATGACCGATATCGGCACCGGCAGCTACACCATCATCGCCCAGACCGCGGCGGAGATGATGGGCGTGCCGCTGGCCAAGGTGCTGGTGCGGCTGGGCGACTCGGACTTCCCGGTCTCGGCCGGTTCGGGCGGACAGTGGGGCGGCAACTGCTCGACTGCCGGCGTCTATGCGGCCTGCGTCAAGCTGCGCGATGCGATGGCACAGAAGGCGGGCTTTGCCCCGCAGGAAGCCGTGTTCGAGAACGGGCAGATACGCGCCGGCGGGCGCAGTGTGCCGCTGGCCAGCGTTGCCGGCGAGGGTGGCGAGGGCGTCATGGTGGCCGAAGACGTACTGGAGTTTGGGGACCTCGACAAGCGCTTCCAGCAGTCCACCTTCGGCGCGCACTTTGTCGAAGCCGCGGTGGATGCCGCCACCGGCGAGATCCGCGTGCGGCGCATGCTGGCGGTTTGCGCCGCGGGCCGCATCCTGAACCCCAAGTCCGCGCGCAGCCAGGTGATCGGCGCCATGACCATGGGCGTGGGCGCGGCCCTGATGGAGGAGCTCGCCGTCGACAAGCGCGTGGGCTTCTTCGTCAACCACGACCTGGCCGGCTATGAAGTGCCCGTACACGCCGATATCCCGCACCAGGAAGTGATCTTCCTCGACGAGACCGATCCGGCCTCATCGCCGATGAAGGCCAAGGGCGTGGGCGAGCTCGGCATTTCCGGCGTGGGAGCGGCTATGGCCAATGCGGTCTGCAACGCCACCGGGGTGCGGGTGCGCGACTACCCGATCACGCTGGACAAGCTGATCGGGAAGATGCCGCTCCAGGCCTGAGGGGTCGGGCCGGCCTTCAGCGCGACAGGAACACCGGCAGCGCCGCCTGGTGCAGCAACGCCCGGGTGGTGCCGCCGAGCACCAGCTCGCGTAGCCGGGGCCGGCCATATCCGCCCGCGACCAGCACGTTCTGCGTGCCGGTCGCCGTCAGCCCGACAACACTGCCGCCGGTTTGCGCGGCCAGCCGCGCGGCGGCCTCGATGCGGGCCGCGCGGGCGTGGTCTTCCCGGAGGTCGACCAGGATGGTCCTGAAGTGCATGGCGTGATCCTGTGCGTGGCGGTCCGCTAGCGGACCTTGATGTTCTGCTGCGGCGTGGCTTCCTTCTTGGGCAGCACCAGGCGCAGCACGCCGTTTTCATAGACCGCGTCGACCTTGTCCGCATCGACGTCGGTATCCAGCGCAAATGCGCGCCGCATGGTGCCGCGGTAGCGTTCGCGGCGGATCACGCGCTCGCCCTCCTTCTCTTCGCTGGAACGCTCGACCCTGGCCGAGATCACCACCGTCCCGCGCTCCACCGAGACCTCGATATCCTCCTTCCTCGCCCCGGGGATCTCAGCCGTCACCGTATAGTCCCGTTCGGTCTCGCTGACATCCACCTTGATGCCCCCACCGCCTTCGGCCGCACCGCGCAGCGTGCGCAGCACTCCCTGGAGCATGTCGCCGATGGGTTCGATGGAGAACGGGTCGTACATCCTGTTGCTGCCCATGATGCCTCCTTGCTCTGGCGATTGCCGCCCGGCACCTGCCGGGCGAGTCCATCGTGACACGGGCGGCCGGCGTGGATTTGCGCGGTGTCAACGATGCAGGGAGACCGGCGCCGGCGCCACGGCAACGCCGCAACCGGCCAGATCCCTGCCAGTTCGACCGGCGCGCATGCGGTGATGTTCTGCCCCGGATGCGCCAGGTTCCGCCGCCGCCACTCCGCACCCCTGCCGACTGCCTCAGAACGCTTTTGCCTGCGCCCGGGTTGATGCATATCAAGTCCTTATCGCGCCCTCCGACTACGCTAACTGCAACGAATCGCAACAGAAGTTCGTCGCCATTTTCCCCCTCCGGAGACACACCATGTACCAGCGCATCCTGCTCGCCGTGGACGGCAGCCGCTCGTCCGACCTGGCGCTGAGCCAGGCCGTCATCATTGCCCGCGCCACGGGTGCCGAAGTCAAGGTGCTGTACGTCGTGGACGATACCGATATCTACTTCGAGGCCAGCTATTTCGACCCGCGCGAACTGGTCGAAAACCTCGTCGCCCATGGCCGCAAGGCGCTGGATGCCGCCACGGCCCGCCTCGGCGAGGCCGGCATCCGCAGCACCGCGCAGCTGGACCAGAAACCGGTGGCGCCGGGCCGGATCTCGTCGACCATCGTCACCGAAGCCGATGGCTGGAATGCCGACCTGATCGTCATGGGCACCCACGGCCGGCGCGGCGTCAGGCGTCTGCTGATGGGCAGCGTGTCCGAAGGCGTCCTCGCCAAAACCAGCAAGCCGGTGCTGCTGGTCCGCAGCGAGACCGAAGGCTGACCGCCGGCGCGCGCAGAACGCGCGCCCGGCTCCAGCCACATATCACTGCGTATCCGCCGGGACCGGCCCCCCATGCCGGCCTGGCAGCCTGTGCGCCATCCCGCGGCGAACCTTTCTTCATTGATTTCCATGAGCCGTTACCAGACACGTTTCCAGACCCGTGAGCATGCCGGCACGGAACTGGCCTGGGCCTTGCGCGCCTACCAGGGCACCGGTGCCCTGGTGCTGGCAATCCCGCGCGGCGGCGTGCCGGTCGGGCGCATCGTCGCCGATGCACTGGGTGCCGATTTTGACCTGGCGATGGCGCGCAGGATCGCGCCCGGCGTGGCCCTGGACGATGCCGGCACAACCTGGCGCACCGGCGCAGACGATGCCTGCAACGAAGCAGAGGACCAGCGCGACGCCCTGCTCGACGAACTGCGCCGGCAGCGCGCGGTCTACACACCGCTGCGGCAGCACTGCGACCCGCACGCGCGCGTGGTGATCGTGGTCGACGACGGGCTGGTCAGCGGCGCCACCATGTTTGCCGCGCTCGCGCGCCTGCGCAAGCGCCATCCGGCGCGCATCGTCTGCGCGCTGCCGGTGGCCGCCAGGGCCGGCCTGGAACGGATCCGCGCGCTGGCCGACGAGGTCGTCTGCCTGGACACGCCGGAGCGCATCGCCAGCCTCGCGCACTACTACCGGGAGTTCCAGCTGGTCAGCGACGACCGGGTCAGGCAGCTGCTGGCCAGGGCCCCTGCCCAGGCCGGCCAGGGCGCCGGGCAACGCGCGGGCGCCGGCCTGCCAGCGCTGAGCGCGGCTGTGCAGGTGCCGTATGGCAGCGGCTGGCTGCCGGCCATGCTCGAATCCGGCCCGGAGCCGGTGGGCGTCGTTTTGATGGCCTATGCCGGCGGCGCGCAGCGACGCTCCGCCCGCAGCCACTACCTGGCGCGCAAGCTGAGGGCCAGGGGCTTCGCCACCATGCTGGTCGACCTGCGCCCGGAAAGCCGCGACGACGACGGCCCGGCATCCGACCTTGACGACCTGGCGGCGCGGCTGCAGCAGACGCTGGACTTCCTGCGCGCCCGCACGCCGTTTTCCCGCTTGCCGGCGGGCCTGCTCAGCACCGGCAGCGCCGCCGCGGCGGCGGTCCGCGAAGCCGCGGCCAACCCGGAACGGCTCGGCGCCATGGCCTTTGTTGCCGGGCGCGCGGACCTGTCCGGCGGCGCGGCCCTGCGAGAGCTGGAGACGCCGGTCCTGCTGATGTGCGCCAGCGGCGACCCGGAGAGCATCCGCGTCAATGACCTGGCCTTCGGGCAGATGCATGGCCCGCGGCAGTTGCGACTGATCCCGACCAACGGCCGCAGCTTCGAAGACTGCCCGGCGCTGGCGAGCATCGCCAGCCTGACGGCGGACTGGTTCGAACAGCTACTGCCCGCGACGCCGCCCGCAGTGCTCGCCTACGACGCGCACTGAAGCCGCCGCGGTGCCCTCGTGCACCGCGGCCTCACTGCCTCAAACCACGCGGATCGCTACGTCAATATTCCCCCGCGTCATCTTGGAGTACGGGCACGTCTGGTGCGCGTCCCCGATCACCGCTTCCGCCGCCTCACGCGGCACCCCCGGCAGGCTCACGTTCAGCCGCGCCTGCAGGGAGTATCCGTCCCCCACCATGCCAAGATCGACTTCGGCGTCGACCGCCAGGTCTGCAGGCAGCGCGATATTGCGCTTCGCGGCCGCCTTCTTCATCGCGCCGATGAAGCAGGCCGACCAGCCGGCCGCAAACAGCTGTTCCGGGTTGGTGCCGCTGCCGGCGCTGCCTGGCGAAGACAGCCGGATATCGAGCCGGCCATCGTCGCTGCGCGCGGTGCCGTCGCGGCCGCCTGCGGAGGTGTGGGTCTTGCCGGTGTAGAGGATCTTGTCGAGTTTGGTCATGGATGGTCCTTATCAGTCATGGGAAAGACCTGGCTGGCGTGCGGCGCTCAGCCAGGCTGCAGGGGCCTTCAGGCGATGGCTTGCATGGTCACGCCGTTGCCGCTGGCAGGCGCATGTTCGGTTTCGGTATACCCGTCGCGGTTGCTGATGCGGGCAATGGTGGCGGCGTCGCCGGCATCGCGCGCGCCGTCGGTGACGACATCGTGCATGCCGATCCGCGCGCCGTCGGTGAAGGGGTTGCGCTCGCCGGTGCGGGCGCCGTCGGTGAAGGCGTCGCGATCGGCGCTGCGCGCCGCGGTGATCCCGCCCACGTCGTGGTCGCCGGGGCGTACGGCGGCGGAGGCGGACTGCGCGGCGCCGAAGGCGGCGGCAATGGCGATGGCGGCAGCCACGTGGCGGGCGATGCGGGGGAATTGGGTGGTGTGCATTTGGACGCTCCTTGTGTCAGGTTGCGGTGCTCGGTCGATGAGCCGTACCGCAACAGGCGGCGTGGCCGGTATCGCGACGCCGGCCGGGAGATCTTTCATCTGCCCTGGCGCCGCGCCACGAGATGCATTTAATGCGACCGATGTATCGGGCACGTAGCGGGATTGCGTGGGAATGGTCAGCGCACGTATCAGCCCTTGCGCCTGATACAGAGATATACAAAGCGACTGGTGAAAGCGTGCCGGAAGGCGGGCCGAGCGCCGCCTCAAACGGCGCCAGCCGGGCAGGACGTGGGAATTGAAGCAGAGGAAGAGCAGAGGAAGCGCAGCGGCGCCGGACCGCCGTCAATGACGGTCCCGGCACACGGCAGGCGTACTACGCGGGCAGCGTCAGCGTGGCCTCCAGGCCGCCCCCGTCGCGATTGGCAAGCGTCAGCGTGCCGCCCAGCGCCTGCGTCAGCTGCTGGGCGATGGCAAGCCCGAGGCCGGTGCCGCCGGTGCCCCGGTTGCGCGAGGTCTCCAGCCGGTAGAACGGCTGCATGACCCGCTCCAGCTCATCCTCGGGGATGCCCGGTCCCCGGTCCCGCACCGCGATGGCCAGCCCGCCATCGGCCTGCCGCGACACCGCCAGCATGACGTCGCCGCCGAACTTGACCGCGTTGTCGATCAGGTTGGTCAGGATGCGCCGCAGCGCCTGCGGCCGCGTCAGGATGGGCGCGCCCGCCCTGCCCTCGACCGCGACGGCATGCCCGGCGTCCAGATAATCGCCCGCCAGGCTGTCGAGCAGCGCGTCCGGGTCGATGCGCGCCTGGGCCTCGGTGCCGCCGTGCAGCGTGCGGGCATAGGCCACGCCCTCGCGCACCAGCTGCTCCATCGCGCGCAGGTCGTTGTAGAACTTCTCCTGCATCTCGGAGGGCTCCATCAGGTCCACGCGCAGCCGCATGCGCGTGATCGGCGTCTGCAGGTCGTGCGAGATCGCGGCCAGGATCTGCACACGCTCGGCCAGGTAGCCGGCGATGCGCGCCTGCATGGCGTTGAAGGCGGCCGCCGCATTGGCCACCTCGGCAGGCCCGCTTTCCGGCAGGCGCTCGGCCTTCAGGTCCGGGCCAAGATTCTCCGCCGCGGCCGCGAGCTGGTTCAACGGGCGCGTTGCCAGCCGCACCGCCATCCAGGCGCAGCCGGCCAGCAGCGCCAGCTGGATCGCCAGCAGCACCGGCAGCCAGGCCGACAGCACCGTGCCGGCCGGATGCACGTCGATGGTCAGCGGGTTGCCGTCACGCAGCCGCAGGTGGACCTGGAAGCGGTCGCTGCTGCCGGGCTGCTTGCTGGCCGTTACCTCGTAGCGGCCCTGCAGTGCCTGCGCGATGGTGTCCACGGCGCGGCGGGCCCGTTCGGAGCTCGGTGGTGCGCCATGCGTGCCGCCATCCAGCCGGTAGCTGTAGTTCTGCCGCCGCATCCGGTCCAGCCAGGCGCCGCGCTTCTCCGCCGGCAGCATGTCGAGCATCGCCACCGAGCTGGCCACGTCCATCTCCAGGTTGCCCAGCATCAACCGGTCCGCCACCTCCCGGCGCTCCATCATCACCAGGCCGAAGGACAGTCCCTGCGCCAGCACCAGGCCGACCAGCAGGATCACCATCAGCCGCGCGAACAGCGTACGCGGCCACGCCAGCACCCTGCGCGCGCCCCCGTTCATGAGCGCTCCTCGCGGATCTCGACGGTGGCTGAAAAGACGTAGCCGCCGTTGCGCACGGTCTTGATGTAGCGCGGCTCGCGCGCGTCGTCGCCCAGGCGCTGGCGCAGGCGGCTGACCAGCAAGTCGATGGAGCGCTCGAACAGCTCGGCGTCGCGCCCCTGCGTCAGGTTGAGCAGCTGGTCGCGCGTCAGCACGCGCTGCGGATGGTCGACGAACACGCGCAGCAGCCGGTACTCCGCGCCGCTGAGCGCGACGATCACGTCCTGCTCGTCGAGCAGGTGGCGCGCGGTGGTGTCCAGCCGCCAGGGGCCGAAGGCCAGCACGCTGGCGGCCTCGGTCACTTGCAGGTTGGGCGGCAGCATGCGCGTACGCCGCAGCACCGAGCGGATGCGGGCCAGCAGCTCGCGCGCGGCGAACGGCTTGACCAGGTAGTCGTCGGCGCCCATCTCCAGCCCCAGGATGCGATCCGCCTCTTCGTTGCGGGCGGTCAGCATCAGCACCGGCAGGTGGCGGCGTTCGCCGGCGCGCAGGTCGCGGCACAGCGCCAGGCCGTCCTCGCCAGGCAACATCAGGTCGAGCACCACCAGGTCGACCGAACCCTTGTCCAGCGCCGCGCGCATCTCGCGCCCGTTCGACGCCAGTGTGACGCGCATGCCGCTGCGCTCGAGATAGGCGGCCACCAGCTCGCGGATCTCGCGGTCATCATCGACGATAAGGATATGGTCCTGCGTGGTCATGGGGCGCTTTGCGGAATGATCTGGAAGGGGCGGAATCGTTTTCTTTGTGACAGGCCCGGTCCCGCTGGCACGGTCCCGGTGACGTCATTATGCGGCGGCCCGCTCGCCACTTTGTATCGCTCTGTATCCGGGACGGCCGCAGACATGAAACATTGCATTCGGACAGGCATCCGGAAACACACGGGATACGCGCGGACGGTGGAATGCAGGCTATCGCATCACCGGAGACGCCAGATGCCCGCCTTCGCCACACTCAACGGGTCGCCATCGGCCCGCGGGAGACGCCCGTGATCGACGTCGTCCTTGCCTTTCTTGCCGGCGTGCTGACCATCGCGTCGCCCTGCGTGCTGCCCGTGCTGCCGATGCTGCTCAGCGCCTCGGTCGGCGAAGCCAGCCGGCTGCGGCCGCTTGGGATCGCGCTGGGCTTTGTCACTGCCTTTTCGGGGCTCGGCATTGTCTTCGGCGCGCTGTCCAGTGCCTTCGGCGAAGCGCACGGCGTCATCCGCGATGCCGCCATCGTGTTCCTGCTGGTGTCGGGCCTGACCCGGATCTGGCCGGCAGGGTTCGAGCGCCTGATGACGCCGTTCGGCGGCGTGATCGACCGCGTAGCCGGCGTGGGCCAGCGCTCCGGCAACGGCGTGGCCGGCGGCTTCGTGCTGGGCATGACGCTGGGGGTGGTGTGGACACCATGCGCCGGGCCGGTACTGGCGTCGATCCTGGCGCTGGTGGCCAAGGCCCAGGATCTGCAGCGCGCCACCGCCCTGCTGGCCGTGTTTGCCGCCGGCGCCGCCATCCCGATGCTGGCGATCGCCTACGGCGGCCAGTTCGCCACCACCCATGTCCGCAGGATTGCGCGGCACACCCCACGCCTGCAGCAAGCCTTCGGCGTGCTGGTGGTGGCAACCGCCGCCGCCATGTACTTCCAGTACGACACGCTCGCCGTCGCCTGGCTGACCACCCTTGTCCCTACCACCTGACCCCGGAGTCCTGAACCATGCAACGCATCCTTCGCACCCTGCTGGCCACCACCGCCATCGTCGCCGCCACCCACGCCACCGCCGCGCCCGCCAACTATGGCAAGGCGCCTGAATTCACCGGCATCGAGAAATGGCTGAACTCCGAACCGCTCACCGTCGCCGGCCTGCGCGGCAAGGTGGTGCTGGTCGACTTCTGGACCTACACCTGCATCAACTGCATCAACACGCTCCCGCACGTGAAGCAGTGGTACGACAAATACCGTGACAAGGGGCTGGTGGTGGTCGGCGTGCACACGCCCGAGTTCCCTTTCGAGAAATCCACGTCCAACGTGCAGGCTGCGCTCAAGCGCTTCGATATCCGCTACCCGGTCGCGCAGGACAACGCGTATGCCACCTGGAACGCCTGGCGCAACCAGTACTGGCCGGCGCTTTACCTGGTGGATGCCAACGGCACGGTAGTCTACAAGCACTTCGGCGAGGGGAACTACGCGCAAACCGAAGCCGCGATCCAGAAGGCGCTGGCCGAGCGCAAGTAAGGCCCGGCGCGCAGCCACACGAACGGCTGCTACTGGTAATCCATGGTGAAAGTCAGCGCCGTGTTCGCCAAACCGGGCGTAATCGGGTTGCCGGTCTGGTAGTAGCGGGCCTTGAGCGGCACCGTGAAGTTGCCCCCTGCCGGGTTATACCCCGGCACCGCCCGCAGGGTTCCCAGCGGATGGACGTTGCCTGCATCGTCCAGGATCTGCACACCGACGCCGGCCGCGGTCGAGGAGCCATCCAGGGCGACGACCGCATTGCTCGCGTTCAGGATGGTGGTTACGGCATCCAGCCGATACCTGGCCGTGCTGATGCCGGAGGGGCAGTTGTTTACGGAAATGCTGAACGACTTTGGCGCCGCGGTGCTGCCGATGCCGGAGAACTCACTGCGCTGGTGCGTGCCCAGGTCGACCGTGACGTCGGGCGTCCTGCAGGCGAGTTCATTGAACACAGGATTGCCGGAGACAACGATGGGAACGGCGGCCTGCACGCTGACAGGCGGATCAAGCGACATCCCGGCCTGGCCGATGGTTCCGGGCAACGTCACGGTGCCGCCCGCGATCGGACCGGTCTTGACGAAGGCGATATCGACACTGGGGCCAAAGAACACGCCGGTGGCCGGTGCGGAGTTGGACCACAAGCCGGCAGTGATCCAGCCGGTGGCAAAGCCAAATTCCCTGCCGCCGCCGAACCAGCCCATCGTCCACAGGTTCGAGTTGGCCCCGATGATCACCCCCACGCCCGCCACATTGGTCTGGAAAACCGGGTATGTAACGCCGTTCTCCGAGTACGTGATACCCGCGGAGGGCAGCAACGACTGATAGGCTGGACCGATATAGGTAAGGGCCTGCACGCTGCAAGTCCAGACGCTCGGATAGCCAAGCTGCCGCCCCGTGAAGGGGGTAATACGCGTGCCAACCGGCGTGTCGCGCGGCACCCCAAAGTTGCCCGTCGGCAGCGAGAAGCTGAGCACGCCGAGATTGGGCGTGCACGAGAAGGCGGCACCGAACGACTGGCCGTACATCGCTAACAGCGCGACCAGTGCCGCGGCATTCAGCAGGCGGATCAGCGACTTCCTGAAATGACGTAGAACCATGTTGTCTCCATTCATAGATCGGCGGTCCTGCACCGGGAACACCCGTGCCTCAGTGGCAACCTGCGTCCACGATCTGGTACTGGGTGGGGGTCTTCGGATCAGCCTTGGGCAGCGAATAGCCGAGCCTGCACGTCTCGGAGGCCCGTTTGCCCCATGTCACCGTCAACTGGCCCTCGTCGCTCTTCAGGCCGCGCACGATGATGCGGCCGCCTTGCGCCACGGTACCCACGGCATTGCCTTGCGCATTCATCACTTCCGCCCCGAACGGCAGCGGCTTGCCGTCGGCCCCGGTGGCGCGCAGGATCGCAGCGCGGCCGGGGTTGTCGGTCTCGAACTTCATCCGCACGATGGCGCCCGCAGTCGGGGCGATATGCTGCTGGGTTGACTTCAGCTCGACGCTCATCGGCAAGCCCTTGGGGTCAATCTCGATCTGGTTGGAAGCAAACGGCGTGAGGGTAGGCACGATCGCATGGCCCCACGGATCGACCCGCAGGCCGCTGGCATTGGCGACCCGCGCGCCCGCGGCGTCCGTGGCCTCGACAATGGCCATGGTGTCGCCCACCGTGGGCGTGAAGGCCACGCCGCCGGCGTAGGCGACGATGCCCCCGCTGATCCCTAGCGAGGCCTGGGTGTAGTTGCGGCCGGTGCTGGCGCTGCCGGTCACCGTGGCCACCGGCGAGATATAGGACGCATTCGCGCCGAGGCTGCCGGCGCTGGCGCTGGCGCCGCCCGTGGTGTAGCCGGCGTTCAGGCCGTAACTGAAGGCGTTGTCCACGCCGAGCACACCGGTGACCGTTTCCTGGAGGGAAGTGCCGCCGCTGGTGTCGTGGCTGAGGCTGGTCATGGAATACGGCGCCTGCGGGTTCTTGCCCAGCGGGATACCGACCGTGAGCATCACCCGGGTATCCCACCTGCCGCTGCCGATATTGAACTGGCGCGATGCCGATACGCCGTAGTTCATGCGCTTGTAGCTGTTGTTGTAGCCCGCCTGGAACTGCGTATCGGTGCCGCTGCGGTTCCAGTAATCCTGCGTCGAGCCGGTCAGGTAGAACGAGCCATAGCCTCGCGGCAGCGCCTGGTTGATCGTCACCTGCAGCCGGCCGCGCTGGATGCCGTTCATGGCGAAGCCCAGGCCGCGGCTTTCCAGGTCCATCAGCGCGATGGCATCGGCCATGCTCAGGAAGCCGCTGCTGGAATAGCGGTACGCCGCCAGCGTCAGGTTGGTGTTGGTCGGCGTGACCAGCTTGCTGTACGACAGGCGCGCGCTCTGCCCGTTGCGCGTGACGCTGTTGGCGAGGCGCGCGGAGGCCTGCGTCATGTCGGCGCCGAATGCGCCGTAGTCGGTATTCAGCGCCACGCCCGCCAACGCCGACATGTAGTTCTCGGCCACCGAGATGCCGCCGTAGCCGGTGATCAGGTTGCTGAAGCCGTGCTGCATGGTGGCCTGCAGCAGGATCGGGTGGCTGTGGATGGAGGTGTTGCGGTACTGGCCCGCCGTCACGGCGTAGCGCGTCACGCCAGGGCGCAGCGAGTTGACCGCCGCGGCATAGGGCGTGCGGGACGTGTGCACGCTGCCGTCGGCCTCGGTCACGATGACCTCGAGGTCGCCGCCATAGCCGGTCGGATACAGGTCACTGATTTCGAACGCGCCCGGGGCGACGGTGGTTTCGTAGATGATGTTGCCATTCTGGCGGATCTGCACGCGCGCATTGCTGTTGGCAATGCCGTGGATGGTCGGCGCATAGCCGCGCTGCGATTGCGGCAGCATGCGGTCGTCGGTCGCCAGTTGCACGCCGCGAAAGCCCACGCTGTCGAACATGATGCCTTCGGTGAAGGCGTCGCCGATGATCAGCTGGCTCTGCAGCGGCACGATGGCGCGCTGCAGGCTGGTCTGCACGCTCTGGTAACGGGTGCCGGCCTGGTCGCTATGGGTCAGGTTGCCGAGATGGCGGAAGCGCCAGGCACCGACGTTGAAACCCGCGTTCAGGCCGAGATAGCTTTGCGTGCTCGAGATGCCCTGCATGTCGGTGTGATAAACGTTGGCGTTGTACTGCAGCCGCGCTGCGGTCACGCCGTTGTCCCAGTACTTGGGATCGACATAGCCGCGCGCCTGGCGCGACATGGAGATCTGCGGCACGGTGATGTCCAGGCGCTGCTCGCCGTTGTCGAAGGCCGCCGTGGCGTCCTGGACCAGCTCGGGCAGCGGCGCGCAGGCGTTCTCGTCGCCGAGCCGTTCGGCGGCGCCCGGCACCAGCTTGCCCAGGTCCACGCCGATGCGCTCCATCATGGCGCGACTGAAGCATGGCTGGACGTTGCGCTTGTCGCCACCGACCTGGCGCATCTTCACTTCCCCGCGCCCCAACCACATCTGGTTGACGTAGAGGTCGGCGCGATAGTCGCCGGGCAAGGCGACGTTACCCTTGCTGAAGCGGCTGATGTCGATCTTGCCGGAGCCCGGCTGCTGCAGGAACGTGTCGTTGAATTCCACCTCGGCCACCAGGGTGGAACCGGCCACGTCGGGGGTTGCGGCCCATGCGCCGACGCCGGCAAACAGCGACAATATCGCCGCGCTTGCAGGCCGCAGCCGGGAGGGGAAGTGAGGAGTCTTTTTCGTTTTCATTGCTGTCAGTGCCAGACTGCCGGCTATCCGCGGGCAAGACTTGCTCCTGCCGCTGCCACGGCATACGTCAAGAGGGAAAGAGAATCAGGGAGTGGGCCGGGCCAGCCGGCCTGGGACTAGCGAGGAACCTGCCGGGCGTGCGCGGCGCCCAGCGCAGCCTCGCCCTTGACCGCGCCGCCAAAGTCATTGATGGCGTGGTATTGCACCTTGGTGTCCGGCGCTTGCACCGCTTCGCCGGTCAGCGGAAAGACCGTGGTCTCGCCCGGAGCGACCATGCCGCCCTCTTCGAATCTGGCGGCCTTGCCGGCGCCGACCACATCCACGCGCGCAAAGGAGACGTGATACGGGGTCGGGTTGCGCGCTTCGATCGCGGGCCGGCCACCGGTCTGGGTCAGGCGCCAGACGACCTTTGCCGGGGCGTCTTCGACGCTGTCCTTCAGGCCCGCCGGGCGGAAGAACAGCTTGATGCGGCTGCGGAATGCCAGTTGCAGCTTGTTGGCACCGGCATCCTCGGCCGCCGGCTTGGGCGGAATCTCGAGCACGTTGAGCCAGAACACCGATTCGCGATCCTGCGGCAGCGGCTCGCCGGTATAGATGATGCGCAGCGTCTGCCCTTTGCCGGGATCGATGCGGGTCACTGGCGGCGTTGCGGTGAAGGGGACCTCGACCGAGGCGGGCGCAGCCTTGGGATCGCCTTTGTCCAGCCACACCTGCGTCAACGCGGGCGACTTGCCCTCGTTGGTCAGCTTGATCGTGGTTTCCGCTTCGCTCGCGTTGTAGATGACCCGGGTGCCCGCGATCACCACGGAGGCATTGGCCTGCATCGCACCTGCCAGGCCGAGCACGGTAAGGCCGGCGGCGATGAAGGATTTGAGGGTCGTATTCATGATGTCTGCGGGATGGATGGGAGGGCCGGCCAGTCTTGCAAACGAGACCGCGGAGCGTGCCGGTAACGCGCTCCGCGGGTTCAGGGGACTTATTGGTAGGCGAGCGTGTACATCACGCTGGAGTTCGCAAGGCCAGGGCCTGTCGCACCGGTGGCCACGTATTCAGCGTAGTAAGGCAGGGTTGCCGAACCACCGATGATGTCTGCGGGCTTGGAGTTCTGCGACGCATCGGCAAAGCCTGCCTTGATCTCCGTGAAGTTGTCGTTCAACAGGCGAATCTGCACGTTGGTAGCGCCGCCGTTCACGATCAGGTAGCCGGTTGCGGCGTCAGTGGTGGTGCCGGGCTCGAAGTATGTATGGACGGTACCCGAATCCGGCGTGCAGCCAGTCAGCGCGATATTGAAGGGGGTACGGCCTGCGCTGTCACCGGCTTTCGCCAGGGTCGAGGTCGAGACCGGCGGCAGCGTGACGGCGAAGTCCTTGGAGCCGGAGCCATTGCCGTTGATGATGCAGGTTTGAGCAACCAGCTTGCCATTGAAGGTAATGAGGCCGTCGGCGGCGTGTGCAAACTGGGCGCCCATGGCGGTGCCGGCAACGATCAGTGCGAGAAGCTTGAGTTTCATAATGCAGTCTTCAAAATGGTGGTTGGAAAAGAGGGTTTCCCGAAGGAAATGCTTCTTTGTCCTGCCGATCAGCGCGTCGTCTTAGTATTGAACGGCACCTGATCGTGCCGGGGACATCCAATACGATAATTTCCTCGCTTTGGCACCGTTATCGGACTAATCCGAGAATTTAAGAAAGTTCACGCCAGAATTGCAGCTTGCAACGATTCACGACTTGCGGCAGACGACGACGCAGTGGATTTTCCCGGAACAGCGAGACTGCCCTTGATGCAGATATTGCTCGGCGCAAGAGATCGGGAATTGATGCCGTTAATCGGAGTACTCCGAAAATCCAAGAAACTTGATTTGGAAACGTGGCGGGAAGTCGTCGGCATCATCCGGGATGAACTTCCGATATAAGCCCCGCTCCGAATCCGGTAAATGAACCACGGACAGCCCCGCGCCGAAAGCGCCGATTCGGACAAATCCGATATTTGGATCGTGCACGCAAACATATCTTCTTAAGGAAGTCAACGCGGCGTGGGAACCAACCTCGATGCCGGCAATCGCAGTCCAGTTTCAGGGTCTTGCTCGTCGCGCGGTATGCCGTGCCTTTCGCAACCATCGGTTCCACCGATTCTCGGGAAACACCCAGGAATGACCACAAACGTACTTGTCCTGCTCCATCACGCCATGGAACGCGCCTATGCACTGGAAGTCCTGCAGCAGGCCACTGACATTCGGTGCGAGGCTGTCGACGATATTGAAGGCGTGCTGCAGCGGACTGCCGCCGCAAGCTGGGACATCCTCCTGTGCGGCGTCTCGCTCAAGGATGCGGATGTCGTCCGGCTTATCAATGCCCTCGCCGAGCGGGGCCAGCCACCCGAGCTGATCCTGACCACACCCGACGACCCGGCGCTGCTGACCGCCGCCATGCGCGTGGCGCATGGGCTCGGCGTGGGCGTGCGCGGTTACCTGCGCGGCCCGATCAACGGCCCGGCGCTGAAGGCACTGCTGCGAAGCAAAGCGGCCGGGCCCCTGCTGCCGGCCGACACGCATGCCGATGCGGAGCCGGCCGGCGGTGACATCGATACCGCTTTTGACACGAATCAAATCGAGGTCATGTATCTGCCACAGGCCTGTGCCACGCACCCTGCCGACATTGCCGCGGCGCAAGCCATACTCACCTGGCGGCAGCCCGGGCACGGCGGGCAGGTCAGCTCCTGCGTCCGGTCCCGCGCCGCCAGTGCCGAAAGCGCGGTCAAGCTGGTGCGCTATGTGCTCAGGCACGCGTCGCGCGCGCTGGGCCTCTGGCGGGCGCAGGGTTTCCATCCCTCCATCTCCTGCCCCTTCCCGCTGGCACTGCTGGGACTGAACAACTGCGCGGCACTGCTGGCAGGGACAATGCAGGAATTCGGACTGCATCCGCGCGACCTGACGTTCGAACTCGACCTGTCCGACGGCTGTCCCGACATGCGCGCAATCGCGCCGGCGCTGTTGCAGCTGCGCTTGCAGGACCTGGAGTTTGCCGTGTCGTGCGCTGGCAATGGCGCGACCTTTGCCACGCTGGCGGACCTTCCCGTCAGCGAGCTGAAGCTCTCGCAGGACCTGCTCGACGGTGTCGCCTTCGACCCCTTTGTGCAGCAACTGGTGGCAGGGATCGTGAACCTGGCCAAGGGCCTCGACATGCGCGTGGTGGCCACCGCTGTCAGCCAGCCGGCTGAATTCACGATTCTGCGCGGCCTGGGGTGCGATTTTATGCAAGGGCCCGTGGTCGGCGCAGCGCAGACGGCTGCCGGACTGGCGCGCCAGCTGCTCCCAACCCCGGCCGACGCCGCCCACGCGTAACGGCTTCCGCCCCTGAGCCGTATTCCGTGCGCCGGAATACCGGCGGCGCACACCTATTCGGAATTGTCCTACCCCTGGGCGTGCACTCGCTTCTTAATATGTCGAAATGCGGGCGCGCCGTCCTGGTGCATGTCCGCAGGTCGAAGGTCAAATCCTGCTTCCCCCAAGCTCATGCCTCTGTTTCGCAAGCTGTTTGCCGAGGGCCTCGGCACGTTCTGGCTGACCCTCGCCGTTGTCGTCATCGTGCTGGCCGCGACGCAGCGCCCTGACGCATAGCGCCCCGAGGCAACGTTGCCGGCGTGCACGATGCCGCTGCTGCCGGTCTCGCAAGGCGGTGGCAGAACCACCGCCTTTGCCATTTGAGCCGCCGCAGAATCGCATCAAGGCAATGCTGCATAGTGAAAAAGAGGGGCTGAAGTTGGCAAGATCGCCCCCTGCCGCACCACAGCGGGCGCAGCGACGTAGATAAACAGGCGGAAATGTCGGGTAATCACACACCGGAACACCGGGGGAGCGGGATGCAAGATCCCAGGCAGTCGGCTGCATCGGGTCCGGGCAGCGCACGGCGGTGCCGCGCCGCGGACCATGGCACGCTGGCTGCCGCATTGCTGTTCCTGCTCTGCGTGCTGGCCGTGCCGCAGGGGCTCGCCACACCCTCGTCATCCGGTCCCGTACGCAGCGTTCTGGTAGCGAGCCCATCCTGCGGCACACCATTGGCCGGTCGGGACGCGCTGCGCTATACCGTGGCCACGCCGCAGCCGCCCTACGCCCTGCAGCTGCGCTCGCACGACGTCGCCGGCATCACCGTTGACTATATGCAATACCTCGGCCGGTGCTTCGGGGTGCCAGTCGTGTACGTGCCCACGCAGAGCCTGGACGAGGCCGTGAGCAGTGCCGCGGCCGGCCTTGTCGACATCGTCGCAAGTACCTCGAATGCCCCGCAGGCCCCGGCGCCGCTGACACTGGTCGACAGTTATGAATCATCGCCCATGGTGATCGTGACCCCGGCATCGATGCCATTCGTGCCTGGGCTGGCCGCTCTCACCGGCAAGCGCATCGCCATTGCCCGCGATGACCCGATGGCGGCCACCATCATCGAACGGCTGCCGCCCTCGATCCACGTGCAGGCACGCACGGTGCACCAGGCCCTGGACATGGTGCGCGGCGCGCGCGCCGACGCCACCATCGGCAGCCTGACCACCATGGACGCCTTGCTGCGCAACGAATACGCGGGCGAGCTGCGCGTGGCCGGGCTGGCCGACCTGACGGCAAACGCGGTGCTGTGGGCGGCGCCCCACGCGATCGCACTGGTGCCGGCCTTGCGGCGGGCGCTGGCGACCATGCCGGAGATCGAACGGCTGCGCATCCGCAACCACTGGAGCGCTGCCCCCTACCAGTTCCAGACGCCCTGGAGCGCGATCGTACGCCGCGTATGGCCGCTGATCCTGATCAGCGCCGTCGCGCTGGCGGCCTGGGCCTTCAACTACGCCCGGCTGCGCCGCCAGGTGCGGCTCAGGATCAATGCGGAAACGCTGCTCAAGGAGCAACTGGCGTTCAAGAACGCGCTGCTGGGCGCACTGCCTTATCCGGTGGCTGCCAGGGATGCCGCCCAGCGCTACATGGAAGTCAACGCCGCATTCGAAGCCCTGTGCGGATTCGGGCGCCAGGACATCATCGGCAGGCCGGCAGACACCCCCATCACGGGCCAGTCGGCCGAGGTCATGGAGACAGTGAACGAACTCTGCCGCCGGGCCGTCGCCACCATGGAGCCGAACCGTGCGCAGGTGGAAATCCGCAACACCGCGGGCAACCTGAGCCGGATCCTCTACTGGGCAAGTCCCTTCCGGGACAGCGACGGCAATGCCGGTGGCGTGATCACGACCATGGTCGACATCACCGAGATCTACCAGGCGCAGAAACGCGCGCGGGTGCTGGAGCGCCGGCTGCAGGACGTCACCAGCAGCCTGCCGGCGATCGTCTACCAGATCCGGCAGCCCCATGACGGGCGCGCGCCGACCTTTACCTACGCCGCCGGCGATACCGGCTCCTCGCTCGGCATCACGCCCAAGGAACTGCTCAGGAGCCCGGCCACGCTCAGCCGCTTCATGCACCCCGACGACCTCGCCGTGGTGCGGGACGTTCTCATGCGCCCGCCCTCCTCCACGCCGATCGATATGGAAGTGCGCCTGCAGGGACGGCACGGATTGCGCTGGGCCAGCGTCCGCTCCGTTGGCCGCAGCGAAGACGGTGCCACCCTCTGGAGCGGCGTGGTGGCCGACGTGACCGGCCAGCACCAGCAGGCGGCGGCACTGGCCAGGGCCAAGGAAGCCGCCGAAGCCGCGCTGCGCGCCAAGGAGAGCTTCCTCGCAATGATGAGCCACGAGATCCGCACGCCGCTGAACGGCGTGCTGGGCCTGATCGAAGTGCTGCAGACCACAGCGCTCGATTCCGAACAGCAGCGCGTGCTGTCGCTGGCGCAGGAATCCGGCCAGGCGCTGGCCCAGATCCTGGACGACGTGCTGGACTACGCGCGCATCGAGGCGGGCCGGCTCGCCATCCTGCCGGCACCGATGGACCTGCGCGAGCTGTCCGACAGCGTGCTCGGGCTGCTGGCACCGCAGGCGCACAGCAAGGATCTGCACCTGCGCATGCATATCGACGCCGAGGTGCCGGCCACGATCGAAGCGGATGCGATCCGGCTGCGCCAGATCCTGTTCAACCTGCTGGGCAACGCCATCAAGTTCACCGACCGCGGCACCGTGACCCTGCGCGTGGAAACCGGCCCGATACAGGACGACACGGCCCAGCTCGTCATCACTGTCAGCGACAGCGGCATCGGGATCCCCCCGGAGAACCTGCAACGCCTGTTTGCGCCCTTCGTGCAGAGCGAGCACAGTTCCACCCGCCGCTATGGCGGCACGGGACTGGGGCTGTCCATCTGCAAGCGCCTGGCGGACCTGATGGGCGGCGAGCTGGCCATGCGCAGCGAACCGGGCGAAGGCACCGTGGTGTCGCTGCGCATACGCTGCCCGGTGGTATGCGTGCACTATGACCTGCCGGCCCTCCGCGGCCACGGGGTGATGCTGGCAGTCAGCGACCACGCGCTGGCGGGGTCGCTGCGCGCGCATGCGCAAGCCGCCGGCCTGCGTCTGCTTGCCGCGGTGCCAGCGCCCGATGCGCCGGATGCAGTGCAAGGCTATACCTGCTTCACGGACACGCTGGCGGCACCGGCCGGGGTGGAGCCCGGCGCTGTCATCCATGTCACCCGGACCCCCAAGCAGCTGGGATTCCGGACCACCGCCGGCGTGGTCAGGCTAAGCGAAAATCCGCTGCGCTGGGCCGCGTTCCTGGGTGCCGTGCGGGCCGCGATTGGCGCCAGGGATACCGGCGTGCCAGCCACCCGGCCAGCCGCCGTGAAGGACCAGCGCGGTCCGGCCGGCGCAGACGGCGCGTCAGCTGACGGGCGCATCCATATCCTCGTGGCCGAAGACATCCCATCAACCGCGAGCTGATCCAGCAGCAGCTCGCGCTGCTGGGGTACGCCTCTACCCTGTGCCACGATGGCGCCGAGGCGCTCGCGCGCTTGCAGCAAGCGCACTTCGACATGGTGCTGACGGACTGCCATATGCCGGTGATGGACGGCTTTGACCTGTCCCGCGCCATCCGCGCCAATGCGGATCCGCACATCCGCAAGCTTCCCATTGTCGGGGTCACCGCGACCACGCTGGCCGAGGAGCACGAGCGCTGCTTCGCGGTGGGCATGAACGAATGCGTGCTCAAGCCCACCACGCTCGCTTCCATGCAGCAGGCATTGTCCCGGGCCCTCGCCGATCCCGAAACAGTGTCCGGCACGATCGTCGCCAGCGGCCGGCACAAGGCCTCGGACATCGCCGGTCCGCTGGCCTTCAGGCCGGCACTGATCGCCCGCAAGCAGCTGTGCGGTGCGCTGGGCGAGGCGCCCTGGACGGACACCATGCTCGCCACTTGCGTGGAATCCATCCGCGCCGACCGGGACGAGCTGGCCGCCTTGCTACCGCAGGCTTCAAGCGTGGAACTGCGCCGCTGGTGCCATCGCGCCAGCGGTGCCATGTCGGTGTTCCAGCATCCGTATATCGACCAGTTCTTCGACCGGTTCAGCGCCATCGTCAAGGCTGCGGACCCGCCGCGCATCCGGGCTGCGGGGCGGACCATGCTCGACATGATGGATCACCTGCTCGCCCTGCTGGCTTAACAAAAAAGAATAGCCGGGCCGCGACAAGGCCCGCCATCGCTACACATCGAAGAGGGAGAATTCGAATGCTGATCCGCGTCATGCTTGCAGACGATCATCCGTTGATATTGTTGGGTGAGCGTCAGGTGCTGTCCACCGAGCTGGGAATTTCGCTGGTAGGCGAGGCGCACAATACCGACGAACTGCTCGACCTGCTGGCCACGGTCGCGTGCGACGTCCTGGTGACCGACTTTGCCATGCCAAGCGAGCGCAATGCGGACGGGCTGGTGATGCTCGGCACGATCCGGCGCCGCTTTCCCAATGTGCGTATCGTCGTACTGACCATGCTGGACAACGCCGCGCTGCTGCAGAGCATGCGCGATGCGGGCGCGCTGGGCCTGCTCAGCAAGCGCGGCGACATGGCGGAACTGCCGGTGGCCATCGTTTCGGCATTCCAGCACCGGCCCTTCCTCGGCAAGGCCGTGCAGAAGGAAATGGAGGTCTTCGGCATTGCCCGTTCGGCGGCGAGCCCGGCGCAGGTGCTCAGCCCGCGCGAGATCGAGGTGATCCGCCTCTATGTCGGCGGCATGTGCGTGTCGGAGATCGCCCAGCACCTGCACCGCAGCATCAAGACCATCAGTACCCACAAGCACAGCGCGATGGAAAAGCTGGGCATCCGCAGCGATGCCGAGCTGTACCACTATGCGGTGCAGAACGGGCTGGCTTGAGTCTTCATGGCCACCGCTGCTCGCGCTTTGTCATGATCCTGCCGGCGCTCGCCCCTTCAGCAGCGGATAGGGATTGATAGCGCCGACCGCGGTGTAGATGCCGTAGTGCAGATGTGGCAGCGTGCCGCGCGCATTGCCGGTGGTGCCGACATAGCCCAGTACGGTGCCGGCAACCACGATATCCCCCGCGCGGATGGCAGCGTAATCGTCGAGGTGGGCGTAGTAGTGCAGCTGCCGGCCCGGGCCCATCACCCAGACCACCTTGCCGCCCAGCTGGTTGGTGCCCACGCGAGTGACGATGCCTTCAGTCGCGGACAGCACCGGCCGGCCGCGCGGCGCAAAGATATCGATGCCTTCATGCTTGCGGCCGCCTGAGCGCATGCCATGCCAGGTGTCGCGCAGCGCCCGCGTCGCGACCCCTTCCACCGGCACCGGCAGCGCCGTCGGCGCCGGCCGGGCGGACAGGCGGGCGGCGTAGATCGCGCGATCGATCTGGGGCTGCAGCCAGGGCCAGGCAGCCCAGAGGACGGCTGCGAGCGCGGCCAGCCAGGCCAGGCGCGAGAAGGCGCGCAAGGCTCGTGCGTGGGACGGGGAACGGCCTTCGGGACTGGGAATAGGCATATCGCTTCGACGGCGCAGGGGGCGACAAAATTCCGCGTTGGCCTCCGGTCCCCGCCATTTTCGGTGCATTTTTCGCCACTTTGTATGCCGCAACATCGCGGCGAACCAACGCGCGCCTCACCGGTCTTACCACGACCGTTTCACAGCAAAGAGGAGAAACCCATGGATTGTCCGGTGTGTGCGCAGACCCAGCTCGTGATGTCCGAGCGCCAGGGTATTGAGATCGACTATTGCCCGAAGTGCCGTGGCGTCTGGCTGGATCGCGGCGAACTTGACAAGATCCTTGAGCGCTCCGCGGCCACGCCCGCGCAGGCGCCGCAAGCCGCGGTGCACAGCCCTCCGCCGCCAAAGCAGCATGACTATGAGCGGGGCTATGATCAGGATCGCCGCCACCATGGCGACCGCGACCGCTACTACGAGCGCGAGCAGAAACCCTATCGCAAGAAAAGCATCTGGCACGAGTTGTTTGACTGACGGATCGGCGTGGCCTGGCTGAGACGCCTTACACGCTGCTGGTGTAACGACGTCCAGTCGCCCCGTGTTCGTTCATCCCTACCCTTAGCGCCGCCTCCGCGCCGCCTCCGCCGCCGCATCGCGCAATTCCGGTGGCAACCCGCGGATCTCTAAGGCAAAGAACTTTCGCTCTGCCGCACGCAGCGACGGCAACTGCGTGGCCAGCCGCTCCACCGCGGCGCAGGCCTTCGCCGTCGCGCCGTGCTCATGCGTCAGATACCAGGCGGACTCCAACAGCAGATTGGCCAGCTGCAGTGGCCCCAGCCTGACGTGCCCGGCGTCATGGTCCTCCAGCGCGAAGGCAGCCACGGCTGACCATCGCACAAAGCCCTTGGCCGGCGCAAATGGCGCGTGGAACGGGCGCAAGGCGTCGATGGCGTCCGCGACCGAGAGCGGACGCTGGCGGCGAAACGCGGTCATGCTGGCGGCCGCGGCCGAGGTGCGGCTTCCCGGCGTCTTCCCCGTTTGCGGCGCGTCCGGTCCGCTGCTGCCCCGTGCAATGCGCAGCAGGAAGATCGCATTCCACGCGGTGCCGCCGCCTACCCCAAAGCGGTCGCAAATCCATTCCGACAAACCCAGCCAGCGCATCGCCTGCCGCTGCACCGCTTCGGCGGACAGCGTGCGCGCTGCGTCGATCAGCCCGCGCTGCCAGAACAGCCACAGGCACAGCCCGATATTGGCGGCGGCATGCTGCACGGCGTCGACGGAATCCGCTTCGTAGGCCGCCTGCAGCGCGCCGGCGAAGGCATCGAGCGCGCGCTGTGCGGACTGGGCCGGCGGCGCGCTGCCTGCTTGTGCGGCGCGCATGGCCTCGGCCTTGTACAGCAGCGCCTCCAGGTTCATCACCTCAAAGCGCAGCCGCGGGTTGTAGCGCACCACCAGGCCCAGTTCCGCATCGGCGCGCAACGCAGCCAGGCCGGCGCGAGCGCCATCGTTGTCGCCGCGCGTGTAGCGTTCCCACGCACGCACCACGTGCGCCATCGCGGCAAAGGTCGGCATCGTCGCGTTGATATCGCCCGCCCTTGCCAGCCGGTCGAAACGCCGCAACGCGGCCCGGCTTTGCTCCAGGCGGCCGCAGCGGCGCCAGGCAAGGCTCTCCTTGAGCAGCGCCAGCGCCTGCTGGAAGCCGTCGGCGGCGCTGCGCTGCGCCGTGCGGAACGACTCGGCCACCGCCGAGCCGCGCGCGCCGGCATAGCCGTCCTGCGCGCTGCGCATGGCCTGGGTCAGCTCGCTCCAGAAGGCCATGTCGCGCATCACGTAGCCGACGCCGTCCGGCGCGGCTGGCGTTGGCTGCGGCTGAACCGCGGCGCCAAAGCCGAGGTGCCGTGCCAGCGCGGCCGGCCCCAGTGAGCGGCCGTTGGCAATGAAGCGCAGGCGGCGCGCACTCGCGGCGGCGATCCAGAACGGTCCGCGGCTGCGCTGCGCCGGGTTGGCCGCAGCGGGGTCGCGACGGGTGTCGGCGCCCCAGCCGACCGCCACATCCCAGCGCGCGAAGTCGGCAAACGCACGCGACACCAGCATGCGCAGGTTGGCCGCCGCCGGGAACGCGCCGCGTACCGCCGACGCCGGCACGCTGCCTTCGCCGCTGCGCTGCGCATGCCAGATACGCGCCAGCAGCCAGACCGACTGGTAGCGCGCCGGCTGGTCCTCAACGCGATATGGGGCGGACAGGTCGATACGGATCGTGGCTTCTGGCATTGGGCAAAGAGGAGTCGTGATGGCGCGACGCCGTCATGTTACGCAAGTTACAGCAGCGCCGGTTGGCGTTGACGGGGCGCTCTCCTATGCTGCGCACCACGGTCCGGGCCCGGATTGCCTACCCAACCAACTCCCCAATGCCATGAACCATCGCATAGCACGATTGTTGACCCCGGTCGCCGTCGGCCTCGGCCTGCTTGCCTCCACCCTCACCGCCGTCGCGGCCCCGAAAGAAGTCCCGCTGGAAGCCGCGCCACTGTTCCGCGAGGCCGGCACCGCCGGCACCATGGTCATCTACGACCTGCGGCGCGACCGGATGCTGACGTACAACCCGGAGCGCGCGGCCACGCAGTACTCCCCAGCATCGACCTTCAAGATCCTCAACTCCCTGATCGGCCTGGAAACCGGCGCCGTGGCCGACGTCGATCATGACAAGCTGCCGTGGGACGGCAAGGTCTGGCTGGTCGGCGGCAAGGCCATCCTGCCCGACGTGTGCAACGCCGATGTGTCGCTGCGCGTGGCCTTTTCCAACTCCTGCGTACCCGCCTACCAGGCGCTGGCGCGCCGCGTCGGCAGCGCGGCCTATCAGCGCTACCTGACCGCCACCCACTATGGCAATGCCGACAGCTCCGGCCCGGTCGACCGCTTCTGGCTCAATGGCAAGCTGAAGATCTCCGCCTACCAGCAGATCGACTTCCTGCACGGACTGGTGCGGCGCACGCTGCCGTTCTCGCCGGCGACGTTCAGCGCCGTCGACGACATCACCGTGATGGAGCGCACCGCGGACTACACGCTACATGCCAAGACCGGCTGGGCCGATTCGGCGCAGCCGGCGGTGGGCTGGCTGGTCGGCTGGGTCGAGCGTGGCGGCGACAGCTACTTGTTCGCGTTCAATCTCGATATGCTGAAACCCGAGCATGCCAAGGCCCGGATGGCGATCGCTCGTGCGGCGCTGCGGCAAGTGGGGGCGTTGCCGGACTGAGGTGTTTCGGCCGGGCAACGACGTCAGGCTTCAGCATTCCGAGCCATCTGCAGAAATCTGCTCTTTCAATTTGTCTTTCGGAGGATTCTGATTCCCCCGCCGCCTACGGATCGATAGCTTGGCTCAGCCGGCATTTCTAGCCTGCCGGCGCTTGTATTAACGGGACAAGACGAGCCGTCCCAATTCCGGAGGTGAATTCAAATGAAAAAGTTGGCAATGCCGGCAGCCCTGCTGTCGGCGATCGCGCTGCTGGCCGCATGCGGCGGCGGCGGAGATGATGGTGGTAGCGCGCCGGCGGCAGAAACGCCGCCAGCCGACACCAAGCCCGCGCCTGTGCCCGCACCGGATCCGACGCCGAAGCCGTCGCCCGATCCTGAGCCGGGGCCTGCTCCCGTCGGCGAACCGCTGCCGAACATCAACGCGCCGCAACCCGGATCCACCGCCGCAGTCGGCAACGGCAGCGAAGGCCTGTGGATCAACAGGTCAACTGCCACGCTGATCGACAGCAGCGGCAAGTTCATCAGCACGGAGTTGCTGGGCGTGCTGGGAGGCGCGTTCCAGTTCTCCGGCTCGACCTGGACGCTGAGCCCTGGCACGATTTTCGAATGGATGTTGGCCTACTCGGCCACCGGCTCGGGAACCATCACGCCCAACAACCGCTTTGACGGCAACTACAGCACCGCACAGAACGGTGTCCCCAAGCCGATCTCCGGCACTTACGACGCGGCCAACGCGCTGGCGGTCAACCAGGCTGCCATCGCCGGCAACTGGAAGCAAAACGGGTTCGCGATGCAGCTCGACGACGCCGGCAACCTCACCGGCACCTATACCCGCGGCACCCGCGTCTGCACATTGCAAGGTACGGTGCTGCTGGCGGAACCCGGTTCGGCAAAGAATCTCTACGTGGTCAATGTGGTCCCGTCGAATTCAACGGATGCGGCCTCGACAGGTTGCGATCTGACGACCAGCGCACCGCACCGGGGCTATGCCGCGATCCGGCTCATGCCGGCGGACGGTAGCATCCTGGTAACCAGCGACACCCGCTACGTCCGTACGCTGCTGATGTCTGCCCGCACCGGCAACGGCGGCTATCTTACCACCCAGATGTCGAAGCAGTAACAAGCATGGCGGCGGTCCAGTCAAACGCGACCGGGTCCGCCGCTACGCCTTGCCCCCCAGCTGCCGCAGCAGCTTCTGCACGATCTCCTCGTGCAACGTCAGCGCGGCCTCCAGCGTCGGCGAGCCAAAGCTCTGGTTGTCCTGTTCGCCCATGCCCGACACTCGCGTCACGAACAGCGGCGGTTCCTTCGGCTCCCCCTCCGCGACACCACGAAAGCGCGTCGTGACCACGCCGCCACTGTCTTCCAGCAGCGTGCGGCGGAAAACCGGATCGTTCTCCGCCATCCAGCGCGACCATTCCTCACGGCCTGGTACCAGAACCGGCCGGTTCTTCTTGTCGAGGATGTAAAAGCGGCTCCAGTTGCCGGGCTCTGCACGGGCTTTCATGGTGGCTCCACGCCGGAAGTTCTTGCCCTTTCACGCTAGCCGCCGGCATCCCGGCAGGCAAGGCAGTACCTTGCTGGCCGTCCAAACGTGCCATGAGCCGTATTCGCCATACGGGTTTTCCCGTGGTTGAGTTCTGCCGCTCCCTGTTCTTTAATTCAGCGTGAATTAATTAATAGTGGCAGCCCCTGCAGACAGGGCCAGCCGGACAGACAGGACGGAGACAAGATGACCGCATCCAAAGCGGGCCGCGGCGTAAATTCCGCCAGCCTGCGCCTCTACAACGAACGCGCGCTGCTGCTGGCGCTGCGCCGTGCCGGCGAGGCCTCCAAGGCTGACCTGGCGCGGATGGCACAGCTGACCAATACGGCGGTCGGCAGCATCGTGCAGACCCTGGCCGAGGAAGGCCTGATCGAGCAGTCCGGGCGCCGCACGGAAGGCCTGCGCGGCCAGCCCGCCAGCCTGATCCGGCTGCAACCCAAGGGCGCCTTCGGCATCGGCGTGCGGCTGGACCGCGGCAGCATCGAGGTGGTGATGGTGGACTTTGCCGGGCATATCCTGGCCAGCCGCGCCCACCAGCTGGTCCTGCCCCACCCCGACCAGGCGCTGGAGATGGTCCGGCACGACATCGTCGAGATGCGCGCCCTGCTCAGCGCCGCCGAACAGAAGCGCTTGCTGGGCATCGGCGTGGCGCAGCCGTACAACCTGGGCGCCTGGCTGCGCGAACTCGATGTGCAGGGCGATGCCTTCCAGGCCAGCTTCCGCGCGTGGGACCAGGCAGACTTCCCCGCGATGCTCAACGCCGCCACCGGCCTGCCGGTCTTCGGAGAGAACGACGGCACCGCGGCCGCGGTGGCCGAGCTGTTCTATGGCCGGCATCACGCGCAGCACTTCCTCTATGTGTTCTTGGGCCCGGCCATCGGCGGCGGCGTGGTGCTCAACGGCGACTGCGTGCGCGGCGTGTCCGGCAATGCCGGCGATATCGCGATGATGCCGGTGCCGCCGAGCACCCTCGCCTCCGCGCCGGGCGTCCCGGGCAATGGCAGGCGGCGCGACATCCTGCTGTCGCGCGCCTCGCTCAACGCGCTGACACGGCACCTGCGCCATCACGGCGTGGTGGTCAACGGCCACGCCGACCTGCAGCGCCAGGTCGAGCTGAACCACCCGGCGGTCGAGGAATGGATCGATGACTGCGTCGATGCACTGGCCCCGGCGCTGCAGTCCGCGCTGGCGGTGATCGACGTGCCGCTGGTGATCTTCGATGCGGATATCGACGGCGGGCTGGTCGCCACGCTGATCGCCCGCCTGCAGCAGGCGCTGGACGAAGGCGCGCCCGAAGCGCGCGCGCCCGCCACGGTAGTGCGCGGCTGCTTTGGCGCCAACGCCGGCGCGGTCGGCGCCGCATCGCTGCCGATGTTCATGAACTTCTCGCCGCGCGCCGAACTGCTTCGGGGTGCGTCCGCCATCGTTCCGGAGGCCAGCCATGCCATTGTCTGAAGCCATGGGGGCAACGCCCCTGCCGCCGCACCAGCATGCCACCCATGTGGGCGGCCCTGCTCCGCTGCTCGAACTGCGCAATATCTCCAAGACCTTCCCGGGCGTGAAGGCGCTCAGCAACGTGCAGCTCACCGTCTACGCAGGCGAGGTCCATGCGCTGATGGGAGAAAACGGCGCGGGCAAATCCACGCTGATGAAAATCCTTTCCGGCGCCTATATCGCCGACGGCGGCGGCGAATGCCGCATCGGCGGCGCGCCGGTGGAGATCGACGGCCCGGCCACGGCGCGCGCGCACGGCGTGGCCGTGATCTACCAGGAGCTGAGCCTGGCGCCCAACCTGAGCGTGGCCGAGAACATCTATCTCGGCCGCCATCTGCACCGCCGCGGCATGGTCGACCGCGCCGCCATGGCGCGCGGCTGCGAGGCCACGCTGGCGCGGCTGGGCGCGGATTTTACGCCGGACACGCCGGTGCATACGCTGTCGATCGCGCAGCGCCAACTGGTGGAGATCGCGCGCGCGGTGCATTTCGAGACGCGCATCCTGGTGATGGACGAGCCCACCACGCCACTGTCCACACGCGAGACTGACCGCCTGTTCGCGCTGATCCGCCAGCTGCGCGCCGAAGGCATGGCGATCATTTATATCAGCCACCGCATGGCGGAGATCGACGAGCTGGCTGACCGCGTCACCGTGCTGCGCGACGGTTGCTTCGTCGGCACACTGGACCGCGAGCAGCTCACGCAGGCGGCGCTGGTCAAGATGATGGTCGGGCGCGACCTGTCCGGCTTCTACACCCGCACCCATGGCGAGGTCGCGCCCGGCGAGATCATGCTGTCCGTGCGCAATATGTCGGATGGCCGCCGCGTGCGCGCGTGCAGCTTCGACCTGCGCGCCGGGGAAGTGCTGGGCCTGGCGGGGCTGGTTGGTGCCGGGCGTACCGAGCTGGCGCGGCTGGTTTTTGGCGCCGATGCCCGCACCGATGGTGCGGTATTCGTCGCCGGCACGCCGCTGGCCATCACCGGCCCGCGCCAGGCGATCGACGCCGGCATCGCCTACCTGACCGAGGACCGCAAGCTGCAGGGCCTGTTCCTGGACCAGAGCGTGCACGAGAACATCAATCTGATCGTGGCCGCGCGCGATGCGCTGCGCGGCGGCCGGCTCAACCGCGCCAGCGCGCGGCAGCGCACCGCCGAGGCGATCCGCTCGCTTGGCATCCGCGTGGCGCATCCGCAGGTCAACGTGGGGTCGCTGTCGGGCGGCAACCAGCAGAAGGTGATGCTGTCGCGGCTGCTGGAAACCCGGCCGCGCGTGCTGATCCTGGATGAGCCGACGCGGGGTGTGGATATCGGGGCCAAGGCGGAGATCTATCGGCTGATCAATGAGCTGGCGCGCTCGGGCGTGGCGGTGTTGCTGATTTCGAGCGAGCTGCCAGAAGTGGTCGGGTTGTGCGACCGCGTGCTGGTGATGCGCGAGGGCGAGCTCGTTGGCGAGGTGCCGGGCAGTGCCGATGCTGCGGCCATGCAGGAACGGATCATCGCGCTGGCCACGGGCGCGGGCGAACAGGCAAACGTTGGCCAGCCGACGCTTCACTGATTGATGCCGATGGATTGCTCCCCTCGCCCACTTCATGGGAGAGAGGGGCAAGCAAATGGCACCAGCAAACGCACAGAAACGTAGAACGAATGGGCCGCCACAGGCCCGACATTCAGCGATCAGGAGACACCATGCGCAATCCCCTCCATCCCACCGCCCAGGCTGCGGCGGCAGCCCCCGCCACCCGGCCTGCTTTTGCCGGCACCACCGGCCGGGCCTCCACGCAAGAACGCCTGCGCGCCCTCGGCATGCTGCCCGTGCTGGTGCTGCTCTGCCTCGGCTTCACCGTGCTGACCGAAAACTTCGCCAGCCTGCAGAACCTGTCGATCATCGCGCAGCAAGCCTCGATCAACCTGGTGCTGGCCGCCGGCATGACCTTCGTGATCCTGACTGGCGGCATCGACCTGTCGGTCGGATCGATCCTGTCAGTGTCTGCCGTGGTGGCGATGCTGGTGTCCCTGATGCCGCAGCTCGCGGCGCTGAGCGTGCCGGCGGCGCTGCTGTGCGGGCTGCTGTTCGGGTTGATCAACGGCGCGCTGATCGCTTTCATGAAGCTGCCACCCTTCATCGTGACGCTGGGCAGCCTGACCGCGGTGCGCGGGCTGGCGCGGCTGGTGGGCCACGACAGCACGGTCTACAACCCGGATATCGGCTTTGCCTTTATCGGCAACGGCGACCTGCTGGGCGTGCCGTGGCTGGTGGTGATCGCCATTGCGGTGGTGGCCGTGTCGTGGGTGGTGCTGCGCCGCACGGTGCTGGGCCTGCAGATCTACGCGGTCGGCGGCAATGCCGAAGCGGCGCGCCTGTCCGGCATCAAGGTATGGGTGGTGCTGCTGTTCGTCTATGCCGTGTCCGGCCTGCTGTCGGGGCTGGGCGGCGTGATGTCGGCCTCGCGCCTGTATGCGGCCAACGGGCTGCAGCTGGGCCAGTCGTATGAGCTCGATGCGATCGCCGCGGTGATCCTGGGCGGCACCAGCTTCGTCGGCGGGGTCGGTTCGATTGCCGGGACGCTGGTGGGCGCGCTGATCATCGCGGTGTTGTCGAACGGGCTGATCCTGCTGGGTGTGTCGGATATCTGGCAATACATCATCAAAGGGCTGGTGATCATCGGCGCGGTCGCGCTCGACCGCTATCGCCAGAAGGGCTCGGCGCGGCCCTGATGCGTGGCTGACAGGAGACAGATCGTGATCCAACCCATCCTCAAAGCGCTGGCTGCAGGCGCACTGGCCGCGCTGTGCGCGGTCCCCGCCGCGGCGCAGACGCCCGCACAGCCGGGAGCCACGCCGGCTTCGGCCGCACCCGCCGCACAACGCCAGCTCAAGAAAGTCGGCGTAACGCTGGGCTCGCTTGGCAACCCGTACTTTGTCGCGCTGGCGCGCGGCGCCGAGGCCGCGGCCCGACAGGTCAACCCGCAGGCAAAGGTCACCGTGCTGTCCGCGGACTACGACCTCAACAAGCAGTTCACGCATATCGACAGCTTTATCGTCGCCAAAGTCGACCTGATACTGATCAACGCCGCCGACGCACGCGCGATCGAACCGGCGGTGCGCAAGGCGCGCAAGGCGGGCATCGTGGTGGTGGCGGTCGATGTCGCCGCCGCCGGTGCCGATGCCACCGTGCAGACCGACAACACCCAGGCCGGCGAGCTGGCGTGCGGCTTTATCGCCGAGCAGCTCAAGGGGCGCGGCAACGTCATCATCCAGAACGGCCCGCCGGTGTCGGCCGTGCTCGACCGCGTCAAGGGCTGCAAGACGGTGCTGGCGCGCCATCCCCAGATCCGCATCCTGTCCGACGACCAGGATGCCAAGGGGTCGCGTGAAGGCGGGCTGAACGTGATGCAGCTATACCTGACGCGCTTTCCCAAGGTGGATGCCGTCTTCACCATCAACGACCCGCAGGCCGTGGGCGCGGACCTGGCCGCGCGCCAGCTCAACCGGCGCGGCATCCTGATCGCCTCGGTGGACGGCGCGCCGGATATCGAGGCCGCGCTCAAGGCCGATACGCTGGTGCAGGCCTCGGCCAGCCAGGATCCGTGGGCGATCGCGCGCACGGCGGTGCAGCTCGGCGTGGAGATGATGAATGGCCAGCGCCCCGCCAACCCCACCGTGATGCTGCCGTCCACGCTGGTAACCCGCGCCAATGTCGGCCAATACAAGGGCTGGGCCACGCCGCGGTGAAGGCTTGACCGGTCCCTCCAACCCTCTTCCTCTTGCTGAAATGATGAACAGCCACCCCGCCGGAGCGCAGGCACCGGAATTCGATTTCGTACTGTTCGGCGCCACCGGCGACCTGGCGCGGCGCAAGCTGCTGCCGGCGCTGTTCGACGCGCACGCCGCCGGCTCGCTGCATCCGCGCGGGCGCATCCTGGCGCTGGGCAGCCAGCCGCTGGCGCATGACGCCTACCTGGCGATGCTGAATGACGAGGTGCTGCCGGCGCTGGCCGGCAACGCCGCGGCCTCTGCGTGGCAGGGTTTTCTCGATCGCATCATTTACCTGCAGGTGGACGCCAATGCCGACGCTGGCTTCGACGCGCTGGCCGAGCTCGTCAACGCACGCGGTGCGCCGGTGGTGGTGTGCTATCTCGCCACCGCGCCGCACCTGTTCGTGCGCATCTGCGAGCAACTGGCGCGCGTAGGGCTGGCCGGAGAGCGCAGCCGCGTGGTGCTGGAGAAGCCGCTCGGCCACGACCTGGCCTCGTCCGAAGCGATTAATGCCGAGGTAGCGCGCCACTTTGCCGAGGACCGCATCTACCGGATCGACCACTACCTGGGCAAGGAGTCGGTGCAGAACCTGATGGCGGTGCGCTTCGGCAACGTACTGTTCGAACCGCTGTGGCGGCGCGAGTGGGTGCGGCAGGTGCAGATCACGATTGCCGAAGAGCTGGGCGTGGAGCGCCGCGGCAACTTCTACGATGGCATCGGCGCGCTGCGCGACATGGTGCAGAACCACCTGCTGCAGCTGCTGTGCATGGTGGCGATGGAGCCGCCCACCAGCTTGTCGGAAGACGCCATCCGCGATGAAAAGCTCAAGATCCTGAAGGCACTGCGCCCGATCCGCCCCGAAGACGTCGCCGAGAAAGTGGTACGCGGCCAGTATTGCCGCGGCGCGGCGGGCGGCGACCCGGTGCCCGGCTACTCGAGCGAACCCGGCATCGCCGCCGACAGCCGCACCGAAACCTTCGTCGCCATTCGTGCCGAGATCGCCAACTGGCGCTGGGCCGGCGTGCCGTTCTACCTGCGCACCGGCAAGCGCATGCAGTCGCGCGTGGCGGAGATCGTGATCCACTTCCACGATGTGCCCTACCCGCTGTTCCCGCATCCGCTGGGCGCGACGCCCGGCAACCGGCTGGTGATCACGCTGCAGCCGGAGGAGAGCATCCGGCTGTATTTCCTGACCAAGCAGCCGGGCGATACGCAGGCGCTGCTGCCGGCCTCGCTCGACCTGCAGCTGACCAGCGCCGCGCCGCGCGTGCGCCGCGTCGGCGCCTATGAACGGCTGCTGCTCGACGTGATCCGCGGCCGGCTGGGGCTGTTCGTGCGGCGCGACGAGCAGGTGCAGGCGTGGCGCTGGGTCGCGCCGATCCTGCGGGCGTGGGAGAACACCACCGCGCCGCCCAAGCCGTACACCGCCGGCACCTGGGGCCCGGCGGCCTCCAGCGCCCTGCTGTCGCGCGATGGCATGACCTGGCATGAAGAGATGTAGTCCAAGTATTGCAAGTATTGCGGAGCACCCGAGATGACCACTTCCCTACCCGCCTGGCACACCCTGCGCGAGCACGCCAATACCCTGCGCGGCACCCATATGCGCGACTGGTTCGATGGCGAGCACGGCCAGGCGCGTGCCGAACGCTACGTCGCGCAAGCCTGCGGCCTGACGCTTGACTACGCCAAGAACCGCATCACGGACGAAACGCTGGCGCTGCTGTTCGCGCTGGCCACGCAGGCACAAGTGGGCGAGCGGCGCGACGCCATGTTTGCCGGCGAACCGGTCAATACTACCGAGCGCCGCGCAGCGCTGCATATCGCGCTGCGCGCCTATCCCGAGGACGGCTATCGCGCGCTCGGCGTACCGGTCGGTGATGACGTGGCCGCGGTGCTGGCGCAGATGGAGCGCTTTGCGGGTGCGGTACGCAGCGGGACCTGGACCGGCTTCGACGGCCGCGCCATCACCGATGTGGTCAATATCGGCATCGGCGGCTCTGACCTGGGCCCGCGCATGGTTTGCCGCGCGCTGGCAGATCCCCAGGTCACCGGGCCGCGCATGCACTTTGTCGCCAACGTCGACGGCAATGACCTGGCACGCACGCTGGCCACGCTCGATGCCGCCACCACGCTGGTGATCCTCTGCTCCAAGACCTTCACTACGCTGGAGACCATGGCCAATGCGTGTACCGCGCGCGACTGGTTCCTGCATCAGGGTGTGACGCAAGTGGGACTAGCGCGGCATTTCGTGGCGGTGTCGACCAACCGCGAGGCGGTGGTGGAGTTCGGCATCGATCCGGCCAATATGTTCCCCTTCTGGGACTGGGTGGGCGGGCGTTTCTCGCTGTGGTCGGCGGTGGGGTTGTCGATTGCCGTGGCCATCGGCTTCGAGCGCTTCCGGCAACTGCTCGACGGTGCGCGCGCGATGGATCTGCATTTCGCCGGCGCGCCACCTGAGCAGAACCTGCCCCTGATCCTGGGCCTGCTCGATGTCTGGTATCGCAGCTTCCTTGGAACTGGCAGCCGCTGCGTGGCGCCGTATTGCGAGCCTCTGGCGCTGCTGCCGGCTTTCCTGCAGCAACTAGAGATGGAGAGCAACGGCAAGTCCGTGCGGCTGGACGGCGGCGCGCTCGATGCCGGATCGGCAGCCGTTGTATGGGGCACGACCGGCACCAATGGCCAGCATGCCTACTTCCAGATGATGCACCAGGGCTCGCAGCTGGTTCCGGTAGACTTCATCGCCACGCTGGAACCGGTCAGCAACCTGCCCGGTCACCATACCAAGCTGCTCGCTAACTGCTTTGCACAGGGCGAGGCGCTGCTGCGCGGCCGCACCGCCGACGAGGTGCGCGCCGAAGGCGTATCCGATGAAACGCTGGTGCCGCACCTGGTCTTCGAAGGCAACCGGCCCAGCAATACCCTGCTGATGCAACGGCTCGACCCGTTCCACCTGGGCGCGCTGCTGGCCTTGTCGGAGCACCGCACCTTTGTGCAGGGCGCGCTGTGGCAGATCAATTCCTTCGACCAGTGGGGCGTGGAGCTCGGCAAGAAGCTGGCCGCGCCGATCCAGCGCGAACTGGAAGGCGCAGCGACGGATAGCGCCGCCGCGCACGATGCCTCGACCGCCGCGCTGATCCGCCGCGCACAGGCCGTGTGCGGCGCAGCGGCCGGCTGAGCGGGCCCGCGCGAAACCAAGACATCACAGGAGACACCAATGTCCATGCCCCTTCCTCGCTACGTCGTATTTGGCGAGGCGCTGACCGACATGGTCCGCCAGCCCGACGGCAGCTGGCTGGGCCTGCCCGGCGGCTCGTGCTGGAATGTGGCCCGCGTGGGCGCGCGGCTGGGGATCGCCACCGCGTTTGCCGGCGCGGTCAGCCAGGACCTGTTCGGCGACGACCTGGCGCAGGCCAGTGCCGAAGCCGGGCTGGATAGCCGCTTCCTGCAGCGGGTGGCGCGCTCGCCGTTCCTCGCCTTTGTCGCGTCACGCCATCCGCCGCAGTATTTCTTTGTCGGCGACGACAGCGCGGACCTGCATTTCGACCCGGCCCGCTTGCCAGAGGGCTGGCGCCAGGCGGCAGAGGTGATCCACTTCGGCTCCATCAGCCTGGTGCGGCAGCCGCTGGCGGCACGGCTGTGTGAAGAAGCCACGCTGGCCGCAACGGCGGGCAAGCGCATTGCCTTCGACCCCAACTTCCGGGACCTGATGCGCGCACCCGGCTACGGCGACGTCCTCGCACACATGCTGCGGCTGGCCAGCTACGTCAAGATCTCCGACGAAGACCTGGCCGGGCTCTTTCCCGCGCTGGACACCAACGCCGCACTGACGCAGGTACGTGCCATGGCGCCCGATGCTACCGTCATGCTGACGCGCGGCGCGCAGGGCATGACCTTGCTCAAGGGCAGCCTTGCCGTCGAGCAGCCCGCGCTAAAAGTCGAGGTGGCCGACACCGTCGGCTGTGGCGATGCGGCGATGGGCGGCTGGATGGCCGGCGTGCTGTCCGGCGCTGCTGCCGACCTTGGCGCGCAGGCGCGCCTGGCTGCCGCTGCGGCGGCCATAGCGGCGACACGGGCCGGCGCGTATCCGCCGCGGCGCGAGGAAGTGGAAGAATTGCTGGCTGCCTGAAGGGCCGGCGACAGGAGCCGCAAATCGATCAGCAACGGGAAAGCCGGAGCCAGCAAGGAAAGCCCTTTGGGAAAGCTCTAAATATGCGCCAGATCTCGAGAAAGTAACCCCCTCGTTACATTGTCGGTGGCAAAGTGATGTGCTAGCCAGACTAGCCTTGGCCACAGCCAACGTTATTCGGGCGTCCCTACGGACGTACGAAACTATGCAAGCGGTCGGGCTCGCACAACTTATCACACTGTGATAGCATGCCTATGCGCGACCGTAGCCTCGACACACTGTTGGACCTGGATGGACTCCGCTTCGTCATAGATGACGAAAGCTTGCACTGGGTGAAAATCGTGGTGCGCACCTGCCCTGTCTCGCAGGAACGCCCTCACGGACTGAGGTATTCGCTGACACTGCATGACAAGATTGGCCGCCGTTTGCTTGGCTTTGACAATGCGCACGGCATCAATGAGGGATCCGGGCCAGGAGTGCGGACGCGCATTGAATACGACCACCAGCACATGGCGGCGGGCGTTCGATTCTACGACTACCAGGATGCTTCCACGTTGCTGGAAGATTTCTGGACAGAGGTCGACAAGATCCTGCAGCAAAAGGAGTGAATGATGAGCGGCAACCTCAAGATTGGCATCGCCTCACTGGAAGACTTCAAGGCCCGCACCATGGCGATCGCCCGCGGCGAACGCAAGCCCGGAAAGGATGAGCCCAAGGTCTGGTTTCAATCGCTGGACGTGCTGGCAAAGGTCCTGTCCCCAGCCAATCGCCAATTGCTTGCGCTGATCGCGGAAACGAATCCTGAATCGCTCGAAGAGCTATCGCAGAAAACCGGACGGGCCGTGTCGAACCTGTCGCGGACACTCCGCACGATGGAGGGTTACGGTTTGATTCACTTCGAACAAGGGCCACGCCGCAGGCTTGCTCCGCGCGTTGACTACAGCGGAGTGGAGCTTGAGCTTGCTTTTCACTAGCGTCCGCTGACATGGTTGGCTGCATGGCCGGCGCGCTTGCCACTAACAGCAGGAACGCCGGCGACAGCAGCAGCTGCCCGGGCGTAGAGCACCGCGAAACTGCTGCTCTTGAGCGGGCGGCAATGTCCGGGCGGCAAATACTCTCTACTACGCGCTCACCCCGACCCATGCGCTACGCGCATGCATTCATTCGGAGATATCGCTACCGTTCGCTCCCTTCCTTCTCCTAACATCGGCTGCACCATCTGCCAGGCCGGCATGCCGAGCACCCGGCCCTTGCACGCAGCTGTCAAAGAGGAGGAACCCATGCAAAACAGCGCTGCGCCGACGAGCGCACCCTTTACGCCAACGGCGCCCGCCACGCCGGCGGCCGCCATCCATCCCAGCCAGCGCCGCCGCGCCATCGTCGCCACGGTAATTGGCAACGGCCTGGAATGGTTCGATTTCACCGTGTACAGCTTCTTCGCGGTCATCATCGCGAAGCTGTTCTTCCCGACTGGCAACGACCTCAGCTCGCTGCTGCTGGCCGTGGCCACCTTCGGCGTGGGTTTCTTCATGCGTCCCGTCGGCGGCATCGTGCTCGGCATCTATGCCGACCGCGTGGGCCGCAAGGCGGCGCTGTCGATGACCATCCTGCTGATGGCGCTGGGCACCACGCTGATCGGCATCGCCCCTACTTACGACCAGGTCGGCATCTTCGCCCCGCTGCTGATCGTGGTGGCGCGCCTGATGCAGGGCTTCTCCGCCGGCGGCGAGATGGGCGGCGCCACCGCCTTCCTGACCGAGTACGCACCGGCGCGCCAGCGCGCCTACTACTCCAGCTGGATCCAGGCCAGCATCGGCGTGGCCGTGCTGCTGGGCGCAGCGGTGGGCACCTTCGTCACCAGTTCGCTGAGCACCGAGGCACTCAATAGCTGGGGCTGGCGCCTGCCGTTCCTGCTGGGCATCGTGATCGGCCCGGTGGGCTACTACATCCGCCATCACCTCGACGAGACGCCGACCTTCCGCGACAACACCGAACGCGCCGATTCGCCGCTGAAGGAAATCGTACAGGCCTATCCGCGCGAGACGCTGGCCAGCTTCTCGATGGTGATCCTGTGGACGGTCTGCACCTACGTGCTGCTGTTCTACATGCCGACCTACGCCGTCAAGGTGCTGAAGGTGCCGCAGGCCGACGGCTTTATCGCGGGCATGGCGGGCGGCTGCGCGATCATGCTGTTCGCGCCGCTGGTGGGCATGCTGGCGGACCGCGTCGGCCGGCGCGTGCTGCTGAGCGGCTCGGCGCTGCTGATCCTCGCGCTGGCCTGGCCGATGTTCGCCTACATCAATCATGTACCCACGCTGTCGTCGCTGCTGGTGTTCCAGCTCGTGTTCGGCGTGCTGATCGCCACCTACACCGGCCCGATCCTGGCGGCGTTCTCCGAACTGTTCCCGGCGCGCGTGCTGTCGACCGGCCTGTCGGTGGCCTACAACTTCGCGGTGACGATCTTCGGCGGCTTTGCCTCGTTCATCATCACCTGGCTGATCGCAACCACCGGCAGCAGCATGGCCCCCGCGATCTACGTGATGATCGCCGCAGCCATCAGTTTGGTCGGCACCCGCTTCGTGCGCGAACCTGCTTACCTGCAACAACGCTGACATGACCCAGATTTCCCAGATCCTTTTCCACGGCGGCGACGTGCTGGAGCCCGGCACGGGCGAACTGATGCGCGGCCATGAGGTGCTGGTCGAGGGCGAACGCATCGTCGCCGTCGGCCCCGCCATCGACGCCCCCAACGCGCAGCGCATCGACGCGCGCGGCAAGACCTTGATGCCTGGCCTGATCGACTGCCACGTACATGTGCTGGCGTCGCTGGCCAACCTCGGCCTGAACGCGGTGCAGCCCAACGTGCTGGTGGCGATCCGCGCGCTGCCGATCATGAAGGGCATGCTGGAGCGCGGCTTCACCACCGTGCGCGATGCCGGCGGCGCCGACTGGGGCCTGTCGCAGGCAGTCGCCACCGGGCTGGTGCCGGGCCCGCGCATCTTTCCGTCGGGCAAGGCGCTGTCGCAGACCGGCGGCCATGGCGACTTCCGCCCGCGCTCCGATGTGCTGGAGCCCTGCTCGTGCGCCTTCCGCGCCGGCGCCATCGCTCGCGTGGTCGATGGCGTGGATGCCGTACGCCTGGCAGTGCGCGAGGAAATCCAGAAAGGCGCGACCCAGATCAAGATCATGGCCTCGGGCGGAGTGGCTTCACCCACCGACCCGATCGGCAACACCCAGTACAGCGAAGATGAGATCCGCGCCATCGTGGCCGAGGCCGAAGCCGCGCAGACCTACGTGATGGCCCACGCCTACACCGGCCGCGCCATCACGCGCGCGGTGCGCTGCGGCGTGCGCACCATCGAGCACGGCAACCTGGTCGACCGCGCCGCCGCCGACGAGATGCGCAAACATGGCGCCTTTGTCGTGCCGACGCTGGTCACCTACGATGCGCTGGCGCGCGACGGCGCCCGACTGGGCCTGCCCGCGGACTCCGTCGCCAAGATCGACACCGTGCGCCAGGCCGGCCGCGACTCGCTGCGCATCTATGCCGATGCTGGCGTGCCGATGGGCTACGGCTCCGACCTCCTGGGCGAGATGCACGACCACCAGGCCGAAGAGTTCCGCATTCGCGCCGAGCTGCTCGGCAACCTGGAAGCGATCCGCTCCGCCACCTCGATCGCCGCCGCCATCCTGCAGCGCGATGGCGAACTCGGTACCGTGCGCGCCGGAGCATTGGCCGACTTGCTGCTGGTCGATGGCAACCCGCTGGCCGATATCGGCCTGATCGCCGGCCAGGGCGAGCACCTGAGCGTGGTGATGCAGGCCGGCCGCGTCCACCGCCGCGCCGGCTGATCCGGCACGCTCCCGCCCGGACGCGTTCCGGGCGGCCTCTACACTTCACCTTCCCGGCTTGCCCGCGTTCTATCATGGCGGCTTCTCCGACCGGAAGCCGCCATGCGTATCTCCCCGCTCCCGCCCCTGCCCAACCTGGTCGCCTTCGAAGCCGCGATGCGCCATGGCAGCTTCACCCGCGCCGCGGCTGAACTGCACCTGACGCAAAGCGCGATCAGCCGCCAGGTGGCCCAGCTCGAAAGCTTTCTCGGGCGCAAGCTCTTTATCCGCGAACCGCGTGCGCTGCGCCTGACCGTCAGCGGCCAGCGTTATGCCGAGGTGGTGCAGCGCCTGCTGGTCGGCTGCGCCGAGGCGACCGAAGACGTGATGAAGGTGCGCAGCCAGACCGCGCTGACGGTGGCTTGCTCCAGCGGCGTGGCGGTGCTGTGGCTGACGCCGCGGCTGGCCTCGTTCCGCGAGGCCCATCCCGAAGTGCAGCTGCGGCTGATCGTCAATGACAGCCTGGCCTCGCTGTCGCCGGCGGAGTTCGATATCGGCATGTACTACCTGCGCGAAGGCCCGCCGCCCGGGCTGGCCGCGCGCCGGCTATATGGCGAAGAGGTGTTCCCGGTATGCTCGCCCGCCTATCTGAACGGGCGCACGCTGACGCCCTCCGCACTGGTCAACGAAACCCTGCTGATGCTCGACGACGGCCAGCGCCAGTGGATGTCCTGGCAGACCTGGCTCGCGCACCAGGGCCTGCCCGACGCCACCCCGCGCAGCGCGATGACCGCCAACCAGTACCCGATCCTGCTGCAGCTGGCGATGGAAGGCCAGGGCATCGTGCTCGGCTGGCGCCATATGATCGACGCCTGTCTGCGCGAAGGCCTGCTGGTTCGCGCCTGCGACGCCAGCGCGAGCCTGGGCGGTGGCTACTACGTGGTGTGGCCGCGCGACCGCATGGAGCCCGCGGCAGCACGCGCCTTCCGCAGCTGGCTGGTGCGGCAGGTGACGCCAGCGGCGGCGTAAGGCGTCAGGACCCCGCCTTGTACTGCGTCTCCTTGACGATCCTCGCCCACCGGGCCGCGTCTTCGGCAATGGTGCTGGCGAACTGCTCCGGCGTGCTGCCCAAGGCCTCGTAGTCGATTGCCGCCAGCCGCTGCCTGATCTCGGGCAGCGCCACGATGCGGGTCACCTCCTGGTTCAGCCGCGCGACGATCTCCTTCGGCGTGCCCGCCGGCGCCAGCAACCCCGCCCACGAGTTGAACGCCATGCCGTCGAAGCCCGCTTCCTGCATGGTCGGCACGTCCGGCAGCGCCGGCGAGCGCCTGGACGCGAGCACTGCCAGCGGCCGTAGCTTGCCCGCCTTGATCATCGCCATCGAATTGAACGGGTCGATGGTCATGTCCACTTCGCCCGACACCACCGCCTGCATCTGCGGCCCGGTGCCGCGGTACGACACGCTGACGATATCCGGCGTGCCGGCCGTGGTCTTGAAGGTGGCGCCGATCAGCTCGATCATGCTGCTGCCCGCCGACAGGCTCAACGGCTTGCTCTTCGACTTCGCCAGCGCCACGAACTCCTGCACGGTCTTTGCCGGCACCGAAGGATGGACCACCATCACGAAGCCGATATTGCTGATCAGCGAGATCGGCGCAAAGCTCTTCAACGGCTCGTAGCCCGCCTTGTACAGCAGCGGGCTGAGGGTCTGCGCGCCGGCGCTGTTCAGCAGCAGCGTATAGCCGTCGGGCGCCGCGCGCGCCACGATGTCGGTGCCGATGATGCCGTTGGCACCCGGGCGGTTCTCCACCACCACGGATTGCTTCAGCGCCTCGCCCAGCTTCTGCGAGATCAGGCGCGCCACCACGTCGGTGGCCCCGCCCGGCGCGAACGGCACCACCATGCGGATTGGCTTGCTGGGATAGGTATCGCTCCAGGCCAGCGCGGGCATGGCGCCCAGCACGGCGGCACACAACATCAGGCGGCGACGCAGGTTCGGTTTCATTCGGCTGTCTCCATTCGACAGGTGTTGGCCAGCAGCGCAGGGCACCCATCATTATTCATAGTTGTGAATTATATTTTACGCACATAAATTTCGGCGTCAACCGAGGATAGGTGCGGACAGTCGACCTTTCAGGGTAAGTACCAACCCCCAAAGTCCTTGGCCTGTCCAACCTTCCGCCCTATCATTTATCAACCGATCAATGATCGATCGATAATTTATGAGGTAGGCGATGGCACTTTCCAGACTTGCACACTTTTCCATTCGGACCACGGACCTCGAGCGGTCTTGTGCGTTCTATGAACGCGTGCTGGGTTTCCGGCGCGGCTTCCGGCCGCCCTTCGACTTTCCAGGCGCATGGCTCTACATGGGCGATGACGAAAGCGATTACGGCGCCGTCCACATCATTGGCATCGACCGGGACAATCCGGCCGGCCTGGCTGCCTACCTGGGCGAGAAGGACCTGCCCGAATCCGGCACCGGCACGCTCGATCACATCGCGTTCCTGGCGACGGGCGTCGCGCAGATGTGGGCCACGTTGCGCGCCGAGGGCATCCCCTGGCGCGACCGCACGGTACCGAGCCTCGGGCTGCACCAGGTATTCATCGAGGATCCGTCCGGCGTCACGATCGAACTCAACTATCCGGCGGCAGAGGTGGCGGGACTGGCGCTACCAGAGGGTACGCAAGCAACAACTGGAGCCATGGCATGAACACCGGATTCAACAAGCAGCGCAAGGCGATCATCGTGGGTGGGTCGCTGGGCGGCCTGTTTGCCGCCAACATGTTGATGCGCAACGGCTGGGAGGTCGAGATCTTTGAGCGCACGCCGGAAGCACTGGCCGGCCGTGGCGCGGGGATCGTCACGCACCCCGAGCTGTTTGACGCCCTGGGTGCCGCCGGCGTCGTGGTCGACGACAGCATTGGCGTCCGCGTCAGTGCACGTGTCACGCTCTCGCGGGACGGCGTGCCGCTCTCGGAGCGAGGCATGCCCCAGACGCTGACGGCGTGGGGCAAGATGTACGACGTACTGCGCAAGGCGTTTTCCGGCACCTACCGCGTGGGTGCGTTGGTCACCTCGGTCGACTCGCATGCCGACCATGCGGTCATCACGCTCCAGGATGGCTCCCAGCACCGCGCCGACATGGTCATTGCGGCTGACGGCTTCCGCTCCGGCGTGCGAGAACAGCTGCTGCCTTCCATCGGCCTGCAGTACGCAGGATACGTCGCCTGGCGCGGCCTGGTCGAGGAGACGCGACTGTCGCCCGCAACCCACGCCGCCATCTTCGACAAGTTTGCCTTCTGCCTGCCGCCACGCGAGCAGATCCTCGGTTACCCGGTGGCTGGCGAAGGCAACAGCACCGCTCCCGGACACCGCCGCTACAACTTTGTGTGGTACCGCGCGACGCGCGAGGACGACGAGCTGCCCGATCTGCTGACCGATGCGACCGGCAAGTGCTGGTCGAACGGGATCCCCCCGGCACTGATTCGCGGCGATGTACTGGCCGATATGGAGGACGCAGCAAATGCCCTGCTGGCGCCACAGTTTGCCGAGGTCGTCACCAGCGCTACCCAACCGCTGTTCCAGCCAATCTTCGACCTCGCGGTCCCGCGCATGGCGTTCGGGCGGGTTGCGCTGCTCGGCGATGCCGCCTTCGTTGCACGGCCTCACTGCGGGATGGGCGTGACCAAGGCTGCAGGCGATGCGATGGCGCTGGTCCGTGCTCTCGCCGCACACCCTGCTGTCGGGACGGCACTTGAGGCGTACAGCACCGAGCGTGTCGAAGTCGGCAACGCGATTGTCGAGCATGCCAGACACCTGGGCGCCTACATGCAGGCCCAGCTCAGGAGCGACAAGGACCGCGAGATGGCAGAGCGCTATCGCACCCCCGAGGCTGTCATGCGCGAGACCGCAGTCTCCCGTCAGTTCTGACGCCCTGAACAACCACAACTACCCGGAGACAATGTCATGTCCCACACCGCCCCCTTTCCGGTACAGCCATCGCAGCTCGAGGTTGCCGCCATCGATGCGCCGGTGGTTCCGCATCCGATGCTTGGCCAGCCCGGCTTCGAACGCCTGCATCGAATGCGCCGCCGTTTCTCCTGGACGCTGACGGCCACCATGCTGGCGATCTACTTTGGTTTCATCCTGACGCTCGCATTCCGGCCCGGGTGGCTGGCCGTGCCGGTCACACCAGGGCAGCCGATGACCATCGGCATTCCGATCGGTTTCGGCATGTTCGCGGTGACGTTCGCGCTCGTTGCGGTTTACGTGCATCGGAGCAATGTCACCTTTGACAAGATGATCACCGACATCCGTGAGGGAGCGCAGCAATGAAACGCATCTTCATGACGGCAGCCGCCCTGGCGTCCGCTGCGCCGGCGCTCGCTGCCACACCTCCCGTCGGACAGGGGCTGAACCTGATTGCCATCGGCATGTTCCTCGCCTTCGTGGTCGCCACGCTGATGGTGACGCGATGGGCCGCGCGGCGCAACCACAGCGTGGCGGACCACTACGCCGCCGGCGGCAAGATCACGGCGATGCAGAACGGCTGGGCGATTGCCGGCGACTATATGTCCGCCGCGTCGCTGCTCGGTATTTCCGCGCTGGTCTTCACCAGCGGCTACGACGGCCTGATCTACTCGATCGGCTTTCTCGCGAGCTGGCCGATCATCCTGTTCCTGATCGCCGAACCGCTGCGCAACCTGGGACGGTACACGCTGGCCGATGTGCTGTCGTACCGGCTCAAGCAGCGCCCGATCCGGGCATTCTCGGCATCAAGCTCGATCGTCATCGTGTTGCTTTACCTGGTCTCGCAGATGGTTGGGGCGGGCAAGCTGGTCGAACTGCTGTTCGGGTTCAGCTATACCTCGGCGGTCGTCCTGGTCGGCGTGCTGATGGTCGTCTATGTGTTCTTCGGCGGCATGCTTGCCACCACCTGGATCCAGATCATCAAGGCAGTGTTGCTGCTGGCCGGCTGCGCCTCCATGGCATTCATGGTCATGAGCCGCTTCGGTTTCAACCTGAACCTGCTGTTCGACCAGGCCATCACCGCGCACGCCAGGCACGACGCGATCATGCGGCCCGGCGGGCTGGTTTCGGACCCGGTCTCTGCTGTATCGCTCGGACTGGCGCTGATCTTCGGTACCGCTGGCCTGCCTCACATCCTGATGCGCTTCTTCACGGTCAGCAACGTCAAGGCGGCCCGCAAGAGCGTGCTGTACGCGACGGGCATCGTCGGCACAGGGTACGCGCTGATCATCATCATCGGCTTCGGCACGATTGCCCTGGTGGCGCAGGATCCGCTGTATCACAGCAACACCGGCGCGGTGATCGGCGGCGTCAACATGGTGGCAGTGCACCTGGCTCACGCGGTAGGCGGCAACGTATTCCTCGGTTTTATCTGCGCGGTGGCGTTCTCGACCATTCTTGCCGTTGTCGCGGGACTGGCCCTTGCCGGTGCCTCGGCCATCTCGCACGACCTCTATGCCACCGTCATCTGCAAAGGTACGGCCAGGGACAAGGATGAGTTGCGCGTGTCGCGCGCCACCACGCTCGTGCTCGGCGTGCTGTCGATCCTGCTCGGCATCCTGTTCGAGAAGCAGACCATCGCCTTTATCGTCAGCCTGACGTTCTCGATTGCCGCAAGCTCGAATTTCCCGGTGCTGCTGCTGTCGATCTATTGGCGACGCCTTACCACCCGCGGCGCTGTGATTGGCGGGACGATGGGGCTGATGACCGCCGTGGTGCTGACCATCCTGAGTCCGACGGTGTGGGTGCAGGTGCTGGGCCACGCCAACGCAATCTTTCCGTACGAGTATCCGGCGCTGTTCTCGATGCTGGTGGCGTTTGCCGGGATCTACGCCTTCTCGGTCACAGACCGCTCGGCGCGAGGTGCATGGGAGCGCGCGTCCTACGAGAATCAGCGCGTGGATTGCGAACTCGGCATCGCGAAAAGGAACGCCGGGTAAGCGTAATTCCCGAACCGATGCGGGCGGCGGCGCAGGACGCGTACGCCGCCCGCCTTCTCATTTATCGATTGATTGGTAGAATCCCGACATGATCGCTCATCGTGAGTGCCAGAGAGAAAGTCATGGATTCAAGCTCCGCGCCGGCCAAGGAAGACTCCGCCATCAAGGTCACCAGGCGCCTGCTGCCCGAAGAGCGCGAGCAGCAGATCGTCGAGAAGGCGATCGAGCACTTTACCCGTAACGGCTTCGGCGGCAGTACGCGTGAGCTGGCCAGGCAGATTGGCGTCACGCAACCTCTGCTCTATCGTTATTTCCAGAGCAAGGAAGCGCTGATCGAGCGCGTCTACAACGAAGTGTTCCAGTGGCGGCCCGACTGGGAGCGTCAGATCGCCGACCGCTCCATGCCACTTACCGAGCGGCTATACGCGTTCTATCTCGATTATTCGTCGGTGATTCTGCGCGAGGAGTGGATCCGGCTGTTCATCTTTGCCGGCCTGACGCACGAGGGCATCAACAACAAGTATCTGAGCAAACTGCGCAGCAAAGTGTTCCTGCCCGTTCTCGCCGAGGTGCGGGAGGCGTTCGGCATTCCGGCACCGCGCAATGCCGCGGAGACCGACGCCGAGATCGAGATGATCTGGAGCCTGCACGCCGCGATCTTTTATCTTGGCGTGCGCAAATGGGTCTACGGACTCAAGGTGCCGGCGGACATGGACGCGGTGATTCGCCAGAAAGTCGACATGTTTCTGCATGGTGCCCCCGCGGCGATGCGTAGCATGCGTGCCGGCAAGCCTTAGGGCGGAATCTTCCACTGCTTGTGGTGTCGCCGACCGGACGGACCACACCAGGTCCGCACGGCCGGACAGGACACTAGCCCACCAGCCCCGCTGCCCGGCGGTCCCGCCTGCCAAGCCTTCCCAGCAAGTGATCAACCTCCTGCCGCGCCTGCGCCGACATTGCCGCGGCCGGCTTGCGTTGCGCGGCAGACGACAGAATCCCGCGGCGCATCAGCACATACTTCCGCACAGCGAGGCCGACTCCCGGTTGCTGCTCGTAGCGCAGCAACGGAAGGTGCGCGTCGAAGAGATCGTGTGCCTCTTCCCGCTTGCCTTCTTCGGTGAGGCGCACGACATCGCACAGCATGTCGGGGAAGCAGTACCCGGTATTGGCACCGTCAGCGCCACGTTCCATTTCGTAGTCCAGGAACAGGCCGTTATTCCCGCACAGGATGGAGATATGCCGCATCGAGCCGTCCTGCTCGAAGGCCCGCAGCGCGGAGATCTTCTCCAGACCCGGCCAGTCCTCATGCTTCAGCATCACGCACGAAGGCAGGTCTTGCACGATGCGGCGGATCACCGATGGTGTCATCTGCACGGAGAACGTGAGCGGATAATCCTGCAGCACGAATGGCACGTCCGGGCCGATCGCCTCAACTGCCTGCCTGTAATAGGTAACGATCTGGTCGTCAGTGCGCAGCGTGTTTGGCGGAGCGATCATCACCCCTGCGGCCCCCTTCGCCATCACGTCCTGGGTGAGCGCGCGCATGGCGGCAAACCCGGGCGCTGAAACGCCTACAACTACCGGCAAGTTCCCGGCGCGCGCGATCACACGGGCAGCGACGTCGATGGACTCAGCATGCTCGAGCTTGGACGCCTCGCCGAGCTGGCCGAGCACGGTCACGCCGGTCGACCCACAGCCGAGATAGAAGTCCATCATGCGGTCGATCGACGACACATCAATCGAGCCGTCGTCGAAGAAAGGGGTAGGCGCGATGGGAAAGACGCCTTTTGCATCGGTCGTGAGTGGCATGGATTACCTCCTGAAGCCTGAAAGTTCTCTTGGTGCGTCGTTCAGATGTTGCCGATGAGCCCGCCGTCCACCCGAATGGCAGACCCGGCATGAGCACTTGGTCGTTGGAACCCTGTCTGTCGCCAATCTCGCCAGCGCTTCGAAGTGGCACGACCTCACCGCTCACCTACCGGTCTTGGGGCGCAATGTCTCGCAATAGTGCCGAGAAAGCGCCATGCTGCGCGGCATCCACCGGCCGGTGCTTCACGGTGGTGGATGGCGGATACCTGCCGACGTGATTGCCGTTCTTCCAGTCGCGAGCCGGCCTTACTGGCCGCGGCTCGAAACCGCCTCCGCAATTGGGACAGACGTTACCCAACACGTTGTCGACACAGTTGGCGCAGAAGGTGCATTCGAAGCTGCAAATACGCGCTTGCGTTGAATCCGGCGGCAGTGCCGCGTTGCAGTGCTCGCAGCTGGGTCTCAGTTCCAGCATGATGACTCCTTCGTCTCCATGTCAAAATTAATGCCATCATAGCGGGGCGTTGCAGGGCCGACGATGTGGCCATGTGCCTGATTGAGAAAAAATTCTGCCAACGGAGAGACGATGCGACAGGTGTGGATGGTGGTGCCGCCGCAGGTCCATATACTCGACCTGGGTGGGCCAATGCAGATACTGGGCACGGTGACCGAACTCGGCCTGGCTCCGCTGTTGCTGCGCACCATCGGGCCGCAACCGCAGCCGACCAGCTTCCAGGGTGTCAGGCTCACCGGGGTGGAGCCGCTTCCCACACGCCTTGATCCTGGCGATGTCATCATCGTGATCGGCTGCAAGCTCGACAAGCTGGCGCAGCCAACGCCGCAGCAGCAGCCGGTAGTTGACTGGCTGCGTCGTGTCGCGGCCCCGATGCGCGAGCGAATCACCCTTGGCAGTGTCTGCACGGGTGCCCTGCTTCTGGGTGCGGCCGGCTTGCTCGACGGGCGCGACTGCACCACCCACCATGACTACCTGGCAACGCTGCAACGCCGCAATCCCCTTGCACGGGTGCTGGCAAAGCGGGTCCTGGTCGACGATGGCGACCTGCTGACCTCGGCCGGCGTATCGGCGGGCATCGATCTCGCCCTGCATCTGGTCGCCCGCCATTTCGGCCCGGCCGCTGCCATCCAGGTGGCGCGAGACAATGTGGTGGCGTTCCGGCGGCTGGCGGCAGACCCAGCGCTCGACGCGTGGCTGCAATACCGGGACCATGATCACGCGGCCATCCATGCCATCCAGGACCACCTGAGTGCGCACCCCGAGTCCGGGGAGCCTTACGCCACGCTGGCCGCCCGCTTCGGCCTCAGCTACCGCCATCTGGCGCGGCTGTTCCAGCAGGCAACCGGTATCACCCTTAAGCATTATCAGCAGCAGTTGCGCCTGGCGATGGCCGAGCGGCTCTTGCGAGACAGCGACTGGCCCATCGAGCGCATCGCCGAACGTTGCGGGTTCGCTAGTCCGCAGGCATTCAGGGCAGCATGGCGGCAGCAATGCAGCCTGTCGCCCCGGGCGTGGCGGTCGGAGGCCGCAAACGGTCGTTTGGCGGACTGAGCGCAAAAAAAGGCCTCATTGCCGATGTTGCTCACGGGCAATGAGGCCGCAGCCTTACTTCGCAAACAACGAGGACATATCGGCGAAGGCCTTGATCTCCAACGCATTGCCCGACGGATCCAGGAAGAACATCGTCGCCTGTTCGCCCGGCTCGCCCTTGAAGCGGATATGCGGTTCGATGATGAACTTGATGCCTGCCGCCTTCAGCTTCTCGGCGGTGGCCTCCCATTCAGCGATCGACAGCACGGCACCGAAGTGGCGCACGGGCACGGCATCGCCATCGACCGCGCTGGTCTTGCGATGGCCAACTTCCTCCGGCGCCAGGTGGGCCACGATCTGGTGGCCATAGAAATTGAAGTCGACCCAGTCGGGGGCGCTGCGGCCTTCCGGGCAACCAAGCAGCGAGCCGTAGAATTCGCGGGCTTCGGCAATGTCATTGACCGGGAACGCCAGGTGGAACGGAGGGAGTTGAGGGACGGCTGTAGTCATGGCTTGCAATCAGGAAGGAAAAATCAGTTTCTGGTGCGGCTTGTCAAACCGCCACGTTCGCTTAGTCTATGCATCGCCAATCTTCATGCAAAGCGATATATTTTTGCCCTGAGCAACAACAATATCGATGAATCGACATGCTTCGCGAACTCCAAACGTTCATGGCTGTCGTTCGCTACGGAACGTTTGCGAACGCAGCGGCGCATATCGGGCTGACCCAATCCGCGGTCAGCGCGCAGATCCAACGGCTGGAACAGGAGCTAGGGTTCGCGCTGTTTGACCGGACCGGACGGGCCGCGGTCCTCAACTCCTCCGGGCGCGAGACGCTGGCCGTCGCCGAGGAACTGATGGCGGTGTACGCCAAGCTTGGCCGCCATGCAGGCAGCCCGCGCACGGGCATGATCCATGTCGGTGCGATCGCTTCGGCGCAGGTTTCCTTCCTCGCCGATGCCCTGAGCGCATTCCGCCAGGAGATGCCCGGGTACCGGATCCGGCTGGTGCCAGGGGTTTCGCTGAACCTCCTGGGTCAGGTGGACTCAGGGGAGCTCGATATCGCCGTGATGATCAAGCCGCCGTTTGCGCTGCCGTCCGACCTGCAATGGCGCATGCTGCTGGCCGAACCGTTTGTGCTGCTCGTTCCCGAGGCGCACAAGAAGACGCCATGGCGCGAGCTGCTGGAAAGCGAGCCGTTCATTCGCTACGACCGGGGATCTTTTGGCGGGCGCCTGGTCGACCAGTTCCTGCGGCGGTCCCGCATCCCGGTCAAGGAGGCAATCGAGCTGGATGAGTTGCAGGCTATTGCGCAACTCGTGCTGCGCGGGCTTGGCGTGGCCCTGCTGCCGGAGACGAGCATGACGCGATGGCCGAAGGGCGTGGTCCCGCTCAGCCTGGGCGAGGACACCTTCCATCGCGAGATCGGCCTGGTCGAACGGCCGAGCCACAGCCGCCAGGCAGCGGCCACCGTGCTGGCGCAGCGCATTACGGAAGCCGCGGAAAGCATGAATCGCAAGCGGCGCTGACAACGGACCGGCGAAGCGCCAGTTCAGAGCAGCGCTTCGGATGAGATCACATGGATCCCGGGCTCCGCTCGAATAGCGGACTCGATCAGTACCCGGGCGATCGTTTGCGCCGGATTGAGGCGCCAACGGCGCGGCAGGACAGGCCCTGACAACGCCAGCGCAAGCACCATCGCCCGCTCGCCCAGGCGGAACTCCTCGCGATGGCCGCCAATCACGCCCGGACGCACGAGCGTCAGCGAGGCGAAGCCGACGCCGGCCAGGTCGCGCTCCAGTTCACCTTTCACCTGGTTGTAGAAGAAGCGCGAGTCCGCGTTGGCGCCAATGGCGGAGTTCAGCACATAGGTGGAGGTTCCGTGCTGCCTGGCAAGGCGCGCCACCGCCAGCGGGTAGTCGTAGTCCACGCGCCGGAACGCTTGCCTCGAGCCGGCGCTGCGCATGGTCGTGCCAAGGGTGCAAACGACTGCGTCCGCCTGCCACCATGGGGCATTCGCAGGAAGCTGATCGAAATCCACAACCGGCACCTGCAACTTCGGGTGATCCGCGTGAACGCGGCGCGACGGCGCGACCACGCTGTTGATCCTGGCATCCGCCAGCGCCAGCCGCAGGACACGTCCGCCGACCAGGCCTGTCGATCCCACAAGAAGCAGCTTCATGCCCTGGCCCCCTTCCCTGGCCTGTCGCCATCCTGGGCCGCACCGATAGTTAAACCCTTGCTCATGATGGTACTGAAGTTGTTGTCAGTCATAGGGATGCGCTAATCGTAGTGGATCAGTCGCCTAGTGAATCGACAAAAGAAGAACGAAGTATTAAAACTGATCGATCGTCTGGTATCCGCCTGCTGCGGACGCGACCCTGCCGGACGCGGGGCTGACCATAGAGATCGAAAGTCTCCGCGTCGACAGGATCAGCCGCCTCGCGCAGGCCCACACACTTCAGGAGAACTCATGTTTGACCACGTCAAATTCGGAGTCAGCGACTATGCAGCGAGCAAAGCGTTCTTCCTCAAGGCACTCGAACCTCTCGGCGTAGCTGTGCCCAAGCCGCGGGAGTCTATGTAGGCTCAGTTCCCCGGACCTCGTTTCAGCCCCTCGGCCCCGGCCTCCGGATTTGGTTCACCATCCTTGGTAGCAACCAATTCTTTCGGCGTCAGCGGGATCAAGGGCAGGATCAGTGCGTACACCACGGTAGTCGCGATCACACAAAATGTGAATCCGTGCGTTGCGCCGCTGTTATAGATCCATGAGCCCAATAGATCACCGGCCCGCGCCGAGAGCGCCAAAACGCCCTCCACCAGCATCATCAAGGTCCCTTGCAGGCCCGGAGGACAGGACCGCATCGCGAGATCGAAGTATGCTGCCGTGGCTAGACCGCCCATCAGCCCTATCGGTGCCGCCAATACAAGCGCGAGATTGGCTGATTGAATAAATGCCAGCGGAATCATCTGCGGCACTGCGACGATCGTTCCCCACCACAGCAGCTTGTTCAGCGATACCTTCTTGCACAGAAAGCCATACAGCAAAAATGTCGGGATGAACGCGGCGGCAAAGATCCCGTTGTAGTACGAGTAGACGGAATCCGATGCATGCAGCTCATTGGTCAGATAGAACTGCAGCGGAGTGGCCGATCCCGGCGCAAAGTTCCACAGAAAGCAGATGAGAACCGCTGGATAGACGGCCCTATGCTTCACCAGCCGCCTGACATTCCCAACGAAATCTGCGCCCCTGGCTTGCGGCATCTCGTAGGTATGGCCGAAGACGGAAATGGGCTTCCAGAAGCCCAACACGGCAATCAAAAGAGTGACCATCGCCACCAGGAAGAAGGCCTCGTTCGCGGCAAGATGATCGGAGACGTACCCGGAAGCGAACGCTCCCGCAACGACGGGGATGGAGCTGACCACGTTACACAGAGCGCTCAGGCGCCCAGACATGAGCTTCTCCTGGCCCACCAGAGCGATCAACCCCTGATAGGCTGCGGCAGTAAATCGGGACGACAGCATTGCCAGTAGCATTCCGACGACCAGTCCTGCGTATGAGATATCTGAAAACGCCATCCAAATGAATGCCACCGAGGTTGCGGGAGCAAAAATCAGGAAGAAGCCGCGATCCCGCAATCCCAGCGGATTCCAATGGTCGCGCGCGAGGCCAAAAGCGAACGCGATGTAGACTGGTATGCCCGTAACCAGCCGGAATGTCGAGATCTCCGGCGCCGTCGCATGCAACTGATTCTTGAGCAGGTACGACGTCTGTATATCAACCAGGTAACCGGCCGGCGTTGCCAGATGGACGAACAGGGTCAGCCAACCGAAATACAGCAGGATTCGGTTGTTGCCCTCGGAACCATTGTGATCAGAAGCAGCCGGCATTCTCGGAGGCGAACAGCAAGACTGGGAGGCTCAAACGGCCGTTGCGCAGTAGGCTAGGACTCTCACTCGCCAATCACCTTCGTCGCGTCATCGGCCGAAGCGGGACGACCCAACGCTGCTGAAAAAAACCAACGACGGCTGGCTCAATGCATCCGCTTGCTTGAACGATTAGTCTACCGCCTCACGGCAAGGACTGGCGGGCCTGGACGTCAACCTGGCTCCATTCCGGACTTCTTGATGATGGGGCCCGCCTCAGGTGCGGTGAGGAATTTCACCAGCGCCTTCGCAGCTTCCGGTGCCCGCGAAGTCGTATGCAGGCCTGCTGAATACGTTGTCACATTTTGAATGTCGGCGGGCAAGGGCCCAAGGTAGTCGATGCCCTTGACGTGCACAAGTTCACTGACCTGCTGGAAGCCAAGATCAGCCTCCCCCCGCGCTACCAACTCGGCAACTTGAGCGCCCGACGCGGGTTGCTTCACCTTGTCCCTAATGATCGGCGATTCCCATCTTCTTGAACATATCCGCGATATAGAAGCCGCTGGGCCCAGAAGAGTAAGCAACTGACTTTGCTGCAAGTACAGCCCTCTTGACCGCTTCGCCGGAAGAAATGTCGGGCCTCGGCAGGCCGGCGCGCACGGCGATGCCGATGCCGATCTTTGCGAAGTCTGCACGGCTGCCTGCGACCAGCTTGCCGTCCGAACTTAGCTTGTCGATGTTGGCCGCGGCGATGATGACGACGTCGACCGCCGCACCGTCATTGACTCTTTTAGCGATGCCTTCAGTACCGCCCCAGATCAGGGTAATCTTGTGTTCGCTCGATCTTTCGAAGGCCGATATAAGTTCGAGAATGGGTTCCTTGACGGCGTTCGCAGCCATCACCGTCACTTCCGCTGCATGTGCCTTGCTCAGGCCAATCACCATGACTGCGATAACGCACGCTGTCTGAAGCGCAGCCTTCCATGGCATCCGCATGACGATTCTCCTCGCAGGCTCCAGCCCGAGCAACTGCATCAGATCATAATAGTGAGGCGTTGCATTGATATCAATCCATGGCTCAAGCAAGCGAAATCCGGACAGCGCGCTCAGGCGATGAGGCGGGATACCCGGCCCACGATCAGACTTGAACGTAGTTCTCCTCGCAGCGAATAGCCGCTGTCGAAACTTAGGCCCAAAGCTGACATTGTCGATACAAGGGCATGTGTTCGCGGCCGTCCGCAAAGGCCGACAAGGAGCAGGCGTCCCGGCGGGAACGAATGGCGGTTAGCTTTTGAGAACGGACGTTGCCGTCGCGGAAACCCGAATGATGGCAACGGGTCGGCAAGAGACAATGTCTACCGATATGGAGCGGTCCAGCGAATTCGCGCTTCGACTCGGGCAGTCAGGTAGCCAACAGAGATCCGATGGCCCCTCCGGTCTATGCGAGAAAGTGGTCAATCGCTGCCAGCCTGCCGGCCAATCTGAGCGGGCGCGCGCGGCGTGCTGCGAGTTGTTATACGGCGTCTCTTCAGTGAACGACCACCATCTTTCCGCCAGCTTCATTAGCGTCCATCACCCGATGCGCCTCGTGGATCTGATCGAAGCTGAAGACCCGGGATGGCTTCGCCTTGAGACGGCCGGCCGCAACGTCTTCTGCGATTTTTGAAGCGGTACGTCGGAGAGCGCGCGCGGGTCCTCAGTGCACGCTGGTGCCGGTCAGCGGATCGCGCCGGCGACGGATTCCCGCGCCACAAGAACGCTCTGTAACCTGACGTCCACGGAGTCGCCGCTTTCCAGGTAGAGCACAGGACACTTTCGGTTCTTCAGCTGAACGGGCAGCGCCTACTTGCTGCTGTCGCGCGCGTCACCGCCGAGCGGGTCGACAATGATCATGGTGCGATCGAGCACGCCGCGCTCGTCAAAGTAGGCGCTGAAGTGCGCCGGCTGATAGGCGCCCGAGTAGAGCCGGTAGGACCAGGCCTCGCGTTTCATCATGGGGTAGTACTCGATCGGCTCGCGCGGCCGGCCGAAGCGCTCGGCAACGTCCTGCTTGGTCCAGACGCCAGGACGGGCCTCATAGATCTCCTTCTCAGTCAGCATCTGGCGGAAATTGGTCAGCTTGCCGCCGGCGTCGAAGTCCGCCGCGTAGACCTGGAAGCCGAGCGGCTGCTTCGAGTAGATCCACCGGCTGGTGCCGTTGGCGAGCTGGTAAGTCTCCGAGGGTGCGCCGAAAGTATCGCGTACGGCGCTCTGCGGGCTGCCGAGCATCTTCTGGGCAGTCTCTACGGGCTGGAGGGTGGCACAGGCGCACAGCAGGGTGGCCGCAGCGGCGGCCAGCCAGGCGGACAGGCGATGGCGCATGATCGATCTCCGGTAGGGGCGGCGTGCGCGAATCTATTCAGAATAGTGCACGCCACGCAGGGGCTCGTGCCTGCACTGCTTGGTAAACACGCGGGCCGGGCCGAATATTCCAACCAGTTACGAAAATCCTTGGACGAGTCCAAACCGCCGAGGGATATGAGTCGCTGCAGTCCCAGAGCCGCTTGTGCCGGCTACTGCGCGCTGTGCTAGAACGACACACACACGTGGCTGCGAACCCGGAGCACTGCTTCCTGCTGAAAGCGGGTCTTATACTCGCTGACGATGGCTCGCGCCTCGGCTTCGCTGCGTTCATCCACTGGGTACACCAGACTGAGGACGTATGAGGCCTCGCGCACCACGCGGCCATTGGCGCCGCGCCATTGTCCTGAAGCAGGCCAGGCAGTGAAACCCTGTGCAAAGCGCGGAGTCACCGAGCCTTGCAGGAAGGCGTCCCATTCGGATGCCGACACCACCCCATCCGGCTTCGCCATGCCAAAGTACATCAACTCGCTAACCGCGCGCTCCTCGCCGGCCGCGCACGGGGGGCCGGATACGGCTGCGCAGCCGGACAAGGCGAACGTCAGCGCCAACGGCAGCGCAACAGCGACGGCATCTCGGAACCAGGGCGGAGGCAGAAGCCGATCTTGCATAGTTGCAGGGGGTTTCGCGACCACGCTCAGAATGCCGGTCAAGCGCTGCACCGGAATCCGACAAACATGTCGCTGCGGTGCGGCAGGTAGAAATTCCGGTAGCGGGGATGCTGCATGCGGGCATGCGTGGCGAACGATCCGCCGCGAACCGCGCGATGCGTGCGGAACCACGGCGCGGAGTACTCCTGGTAGGGGTCTGCCGAGAAACCGGCATATGGCAGGAAAGCATCGGCCGTCCATTCCCACACCGCCCCACCCCACTGGATCAGGCTGCGGCTCGCCGCATACTCCCATTCGGCTTCCGTGGGCAGGCGCTTGCCGGCCCAGCGGCAATAGGCCTGTGCTTCATAGGCGTTGACATGGCAGACTGGCAGGTCGAGGGGAAGCGGCACCCACTGCCCGAACCAGCGCAATTCCCATGGCCCCGGCTCGCGCGCCGCCTGGCGCCACCGTGCCGGATGCGCCAGCCCGCTCTGCTGCAGCCACGCCAGACCTTCATCCGACCACCAGCGCCAATCGCGATAGCCGCCCGCGGCAACGAATTCGGCGAATGCCGCGTTGCTGACGCATTGGCGGTCGATACGAGCGGGGGCGATGCGGACTGCGTGGGCCCACTTCTCATTGTCAAACACGAACCCGTCGTCTCCCGATGCCCCCATCAGGAAGGCATCGTCCGCGATCGCCACATCACCGCCGGGCGTGAGCGAAGGCATCGCCAGCGGAGCATGCAGGGGATAGTCAAGCGTCTGGCGCATGTAGGTCAGCGCCTCGGCGTGCATATCTTCGTGAAGCAAGGCGAGACGGAAAAAATAGAGCGCGTCGTCGGTGTCGTCGGTTGCGGCAAGCTTGTTGCGCACGCCTTCCAGCACCGCGCCCACATAGTCGCGTATCTCCGCGAGCTGAGGCAGGTCCAGATGCCAGCGGTCCTGGTGGGCAACGCGCATGGAATCGAACCAGCGGTCGGCGTCGGCCAGCAAGGACGGGAGACTGGCAGCGAAGCGCCCCGCCTGGTCGGCGCGCGGATCGCGCAGGATCCAGTGCTCCGTAAACCAGGCGATATGGGCATACTCCCACAATGGCGGGTTGATGCCCGGATCGTAGCGAACCCGCCATTGGGACGGCGACAAATCCTGCAGGATGGCCCACGTGCGTCGATGCGCTTCGACGAACGCCTCATCCAGCCCGAACTTGTTTATGCTTCTCGCAGCAAGCCCTTCAGCCCTCATCGCCATGCACCCTCCCAAGGCCACAGTGGCAATTATCAGTCCGGCACTGCGGAAAGCCAATAACGGCAACTGGCAGACCGCCAGCCGCTGGTCCCGCTTTCTGCGCGCCGGCTACGATGTCCTGCTGGCCGCGGAGTGGCCGTCGGATGGCGAGCGCGGCGCACTGCCCGACTGCATGATCGCCCTGCACGCCCGGCGGTCGGCAGACAGTATCGCAAGGTTTGCCGCGGCCTGCCCGGATCGTCCGCTGGTGGCGGTGCTGACCGGGACCGACCTCTATCGCGACATACACTGCGACGAATCCGCCCGGCGCTCCCTCGATCTCGCCACCCATCTGGTGGTGCTGCAGGACGAAGGGCCAGCCGAACTGTCTCCCCGGCATCGCGCCAAGTGCCGTGTGATTTACCAGTCGGCCCCGGCATGCGCACCGGGCACACCCGGCGGTGGCAGCACCTTCGACATCGTACTGGTGGGCCACATGCGGGCGGAAAAGGACCCTCTGACCCCCATGCGGGCGCTGGAACTGCTCCCCGACGATTCGCGCGTACGGCTCATCCACATAGGCGGCGCCCTTGACGATGTGTACCTGCAAGCGGCGCAGGCGCTGCAAGCGCGCGTCTGGCCGGCGGTGCAGCGCTATGTCTGGCTGGCCAGCCTACCGCACGCGGAGACGCGCCGGCGCATCCGGCAAGCGCAGGCAATGGTGATCTCTAGCGTGATGGAAGGCGGCGCCAACGTTATCGTCGAGGCCGTAAGCAGCGGTGTGCCGGTGCTGGCCAGCCGCATCCCGGGCAATATTGGCATGCTGGGCTCCGACTACGAGGGTTTTTTCCCCGCGGGCGACGCCCGACAACTGGCGCTCCTGCTCGAGCGGGTCAGCCGGGACGCCGGTTTTCTGGCCCACCTGCGAGAGCAAGTTGCACGCCGGGCGCCGCTGTTCGCGCCAGCTCGGGAACAGGCGGAAGTGATTAAACTTGTCGCCGACGCCCTCATACAACCACGAGCCGCATCCCCGCCGTGAACCAGACAACGAATGGCGGAGGTTGCGGACACCCGGTGTGCTGTCGGAGATCCCCATGAATTCAAGGCAAATCCAGGCACTTCCCGGCCCCGTCAGCGCTGCTGGTCTGGCATCGCGGCCAGCGACGAACGCCCGTCCCCACCATTGCCGTGCCAACCCTGGACCCTTATCCATCATGCTCACTATTCTCTCGCGCACCCTGAAGCGTCTTTCCATGCTTGGCCTGCTGGGCCTGGCCGGTCTTGCCAGCGCCCAGCCGGTGCTCAAGGTGTCGGCCATCCCCGATGAGTCACCGACCGAATTGCAGCGCAAGTTCGCACCGCTGGGCAAATACCTGGAAAAGGAAACTGGCATGAAGGTGGAGTTCGTGCCGGTCACGGACTACGCTGCCGTGGTGGAGTCGCTGGCAACGGGCAAGATCGACATGGCCTGGCTCGGCGGTTTTACCTACGTGCAGAGCAAGATCCGCACGAATGGGGCGACCATCCCCATCGTCCAGCGGCAGGAAGATGCCGCCTTCACCAGTAAATTCATCACCGCCGACAAGGCGGTCAAGTCCCTGGCGGACCTGAAGGGCCGCACCTTCGCCTTCGGTTCGCCGTCTTCGACTTCCGGCCACCTGATGCCGCGGCATTTCCTGTTGCAGGCCGGCATCGATCCGGACAAGGACTTCAAGACTGTCGCCTATTCAGGCGCCCACGATGCGACGGTCGCCTTCGTCCAGGCCGGCCGGGCCGACGCCGGCGTCCTCAACGCATCGGTCTGGGACAAGCTGGTGGAGCAGAAAAAGGTCGATCCCGACAAGGTCAGGGTGTTCGCCGTCACGCCGCCCTATTACGACTACAACTGGACCGTACGCGGCGGTCTCGATCCGGCCCTGCGCAAGAAGCTGACCGAGGCCTTCCTCCGGCTTGACCCGAACAACCCCGAACAGCGGGAGATCATGGCATTGCAGCGGACCTCCAAGTACATCACCACCCGGCCGGAGAACTATGCGGGCATCGAGGCTGCGGCGCGTGGCGCGGGCCTGATCAAGTGAGCTTCCGCATCGAGACCGCCAGCATCAGCTTCCCGAACGGACAGCGTGCGCTCAGCCAGGTGACGCTCGCCGGGGGCCGCGGCGAACGCATCGCCGTCATCGGCCCGTCGGGGGCCGGCAAGACTACCTTGCTGCGTTTGCTGGCAACAGCGCTGCGGCCCAGCGAGGGCCGCGTCGAGGTGCTGGAGCAAAGCCCCTGGGCGCTGTCCGCCGGACGCCTGCGGCGCTTGCGCTGCAATATCGGCATGGTGCACCAGGCGCCGCCAATGCCACCACGGCAGCGCGTCGTGACCGCCATCCTGGCCGGCCGCCTCGGCGTCTGGCCGGCATGGAAGTCGATGCTGTCCCTGGCCTACCCTGCTGACCTCGCCGGCGCCACCGAACAGCTCGCCCGCCTCGATCTGGCCGACCGCCTGTTCGACCGTTGCGATCAACTCTCAGGGGGCCAGCTCCAGCGGGTAGGCGTCGCTCGCGTGCTATACCAGCGCCCCGAGCTGATCCTGGCGGACGAACCCGTCTCGGCGATGGACCCTGTGCTGGCCAACCTCACCCTGGGCGAGCTGTGCAAGGAAGCGGCGACGCGGACAGCGACCCTGGTCGCCAGCCTGCACGCGGTGGATCTGGCCTTGCGCTGGTTTCCCCGCATCGTGGGGCTCAGGGCAGGCGTGATCGCCTTTGACCTGCCGTCCGAACGCGTCACCGATGCGCTGCTGCGGGAGCTTTATGCCTCCGAAAGCGAGTCGCCGCCGGTGCAGGGCCGCGAGCCGCTGCTCATGGCCGGCGGATCGGCTGGCGGCGACCGGCCCAAATCGGCGTGCCGATGAGCGCCCACCCGCGCGATCCGCAGGCGCTGCGCCGGGCGAGCGGCCTGGTCGTTGCGCTGCTGCTGCTGTGGCCCTTGCTGAGGCTTTCCCAGTTCAGTCCGTCGGCGCTGTTCGAGGCCGGAAACCTGAAGGTGATGGGGAGCTTTTTGCGCACCTTTCTTCCACCTGAGGTTTCGGCCGAGTTTCTCGGCTACGTGGTCAAGGCCACGCTGGAGACACTGGCCATCGCCACTGCGGGAATTGCCCTCGCCTTCGTCGTTGCCACGCCACTGGCCGTAGCCATGACGAACAGCCTGTCGATCTCCCGCATCGGACCTGGCCCCGCCCGCAAGCCGCGCATGGCATTGCGCGTCGGCGTGCGCGCCCTTGTGCTCCTGCTGCGCGGGGTGCCCGAACTGGTCTGGGCCCTGCTCTTCGTGCGCGCCCTGGGACTGGGGCCAGCGGCCGGCGTGCTGGCACTTGCCATCACCTATGGCGGCATGCTGGCCAAGGTCTATGCGGAAATCCTCGAGTCCAGCGACCGGCGCGCGGTGGACGCGCTGCTCGGCGGCGGCAGCGGGCGCGTGGTGGCGCTGCTCTATGGGCTGCTGCCGAATGCCGCGCAGGAGCTGGTTTCCTACACGGTCTATCGCTGGGAGTGCGCGATCCGGGCTTCGGTGGTGATGGGCTTCGTCGGCGCCGGTGGGCTCGGCCAATTGATGGACCAGGCGATGAAACTGCTCAATGGCGGTGAAGCCGCCACGATCCTGCTTGTCTTCCTGCTGCTGGTCCTGCTGGCGGACGCGATCAGCGCACGGCTGCGCAAACTGCTGGCGTAAATCATGGCAAACAAGACCAGCGCCGCCCAGCTCTGCATGAGTTGCCTGTTCACCCTGATCGCCGTGGTACTGGTGGTGTCGGCCAGTTTCGCTTATCTCTCGCTCAATCTTGGCCGGCTCTTCTCCATGGACGCGGCCGGCGAGATGCTGCGCTTCCTGCAATCCTTCTTTCCCCCCGACCTGTCGGCCGGCTTTCTTGCCAGAATAGCGAGGGGCATGCTCGAAACGCTCGCGATGTCTGCCGTTGGCACCTTGTGCGCGGCGGTCCTCGGCCTGGTCCTGGCGTTACCTGCCTCCGGCCGCCATGGCGAGGCGCTGAAGGCGCTGTCGCGGCTGGTGCTGAACGTGTTGCGCTCGGTGCCCGAGCTGGTGTGGGCGGTCCTCACCGTGCTGGCTGTGGGCCTCGGGCCATTTGCCGGCACCCTTGCGCTGGCCTTGCACACCGCCGGCGTGCTTGGCCGCCTGTTCGCCGAAGCGCTGGAGAATGCGCCGACCGCGCCGGCACAGGCGCTGCTGGCAACTGGGGCGTCCCCCGCCCTGGCTTTCCTGTATGGCACGCTCCCCTGTGTCCAGCCGCAGTTCCTGGCCTACACCCTGTATCGGTGGGAGACAAATATCCGCATGGCGGCGATCCTGGGCTTCGTCGGCGCCGGCGGGCTCGGGCAGATGCTGTACTTCGAACTCTCCCTCTTTCATCTGGCGCAGGCCTGCACGGTCATTATCGCCATGCTCGTCCTTGCGGCACTGGTCGACGCCGCAAGCGCATTCATGCGCCGCGATCGGGTCATGGTTCAGGCCTGACCCGGCGGCTGGGCAGAAAAAGGCTTGGCACACAGTGAGACAAGGCCTTTCTTTCCCAAGCGGTTACGCTGCGCCCGCCCCGCGCCCCACGTGTGCCAGCGCCAGAGCCAGCCTTGCCCCCACCTCGGCGTTGTGTCTGACGAGCGCGATGTTTGTCGCCAGGCTGCGTCCGCCCGTCAGCGCCTTGATGCGAGCCAGAAGAAAGGGGGTCACGGCCTTGCCGGTGATGCCCTGCGCCGTGGCCTCGGCGAGCGCCTGCTGTGTCAGCGCGTCGATTTCGTCGGATGCCATCGCTGCCGCTTCCGGCACCGGCGTGCTCAACACCACGCCGCCCGCGAGGCCCAGGTCCCACTTGGTGCGGATGAAGCGTGCCTGCTCCGCCGCGTCGTCCAGCCTGAAATCCGCGCGAAAGCCGCTGTCGCGCGTGTAGAACGCAGCGACATTGTCCTGCTCGCAACTGAGCACCGGCACGCCATGTGTTTCCAGGTATTCCAGTGTGAGCCCGATGTCCAGGATGGACTTCGCACCGGCACAGACCACCGCCACCGAGGTCTGCGCCAGTTCCTGCAGATCGGCCGAGATGTCAAAGGTCTCCTGCGCACCGCGGTGCACGCCGCCAATGCCGCCGGTGACGAAGACCTCAATGCCGGCCAGCGCCGCGCAGATCATGGTGCCAGCTACCGTCGTGGCGCCGAGCCCGCCGCTGGCCAGCACGGCTGGCAGGTCGCGGCGGCTGACCTTTTGTGCCTGGCCCGAGCGGCCGAGCAGTTCCAGCTCGTCGTCCGAAAGGCCGATGCGGATTCGCCCACCGATCAGCGCGATCGTCGCAGGCTCGGCGCCCAGGCTGCGGATCAAGGCCTCCACTTCGCGCGCCGTGCGAACGTTCTCCGGGTAGGGCATGCCGTGAGCAATGATGGTCGATTCCAGCGCCACGAGCGGGCGGCCGGCGGCCTGTGCGGCGGCCACAGGCGCGCTGAAGGTCAACCAGGAGTGGGCAAGGTCGGCAGTCATGTCGATGCTCTCGGCGGTGTGATTCGCTTGAGTGTGCAGCACAAGGCTGGCCCACGGTTTGAGGTGGAGGCGCGGGGCACCTTTCAAGGTGCTCATGGTACAGCGAGCGGGAATCGCGCGGCTGGTCCGGCCCGCAGTGCCCTGTTCCAGCAATTGCGCCTGCTGGCCAACGTCTCATGCCCGGTCCATCACTCCCCTTGTCGCGGATAGATGGTAATGGACAGGAACCTGATCGGACATTTAGTCAGGCCCACCGGGCCATGCGGTATTTCGCCAGCGAAGGTCAGGGAATCGCCGGGCTCGAGCGTATAGGTCTGCTGTCCGCAGCGATACTCGAGCACGCCCTCCAGCATGTACAGAAATTCTGTACCCGGGTGCTGGAAGGTCGGATAGCGCTCGGTGTCGTCCTCGATCGTGATCAGGAATGGCTCAAAGGCCTTCACCGGGCCCTGGTCGTACGCCAGCAGATGGTAGGTATGGCCGCTCTTGGTGCCGCGCCGCACCACCTCCATACCCGCTCCACGCTTGACATGCTGCGCAGCGGCCGACGCGCCATCGTACTTGCTGAACAGCACCGCCATTGGCACGCCCAGCGCGCGGGCGATACGCGCAAGCGTATCCATCCCAGCCATGGTGCTGCCGGTTTCGATCTTCGACAACATCCCACGGCTCAACCCGGCTTGTTCGGCGACCTGAGCGATCGTCAGCCTTTCCCGCAGTCGTAGCTCGCGAATCACCATGCCCACGGATTCTTCAATAAGGGGCACGGCGGCTTCAAAAATGGGCTCACCAGAGGTCTTCATTTGCGGTCTCGTAGTTATTAACGCACCAGAACGATGATTCCTGTTAGGCACACTTGTTGCTCCATAGGAATCATCGCAGATTTGCTTCTCAGGGAGCAAGTCATACGCCTGGCGCTGCGAGGCGCATTTTAAAGTCCGAAGGAGCTTGATCCATGAAGTCAGAGTTGAGTGCGCATCTTGCCGCGCCAGCCGGGGCGCTGACCCCCGCTCCGCGGTTCAACACCCTCGCAGAAGCGCAGGATTATCTGCTGGCGCGCGGCGTCAGCTACGTCCTCGCGCAGTTCGTCGATATCCACGGCGTCGCCAAGGCCAAATCGGTGCCCGTGGCGCATCTTGGTTCGGTCCTGTCGGAGGGTGCGGGCTTTGCCGGCTTTGCCATCTGGGGCGTTGGCATTGAACCGCATGGCCCGGACTTCATGGCTCGCGGGGACCTCAACACCATCGGGCTGGTGCCATGGCAGCCGGGCCTGGCCCGGATCGTATGCGAAGGGCATGTCGAGGGTGCGCCATGGAAGTACGACAGCCGTGTCGTCCTGAAGCGGCAGATCGCCAGGCTCTCGCAAAGCGGTTACACGCTTTATACCGGCCTCGAGCCTGAATTTTCTCTGCTGCGCCGTGACGACAAAGGCGGCATCGCGCCGTGCGACCCGAGCGATACGCTGGCCAAGCCTTGTTACGACTACAAGGGGCTGTCGCGCACGCGCACTTTCCTGGAGCGTCTGTCCAACGGCCTGCGCGCGGCGGGCATCGATGTCTACCAGATCGACCATGAAGACGCCAACGGGCAATTCGAGCTGAATTACACCTACACCGATTGCCTGACGTCTTGCGACCATTTCATCTTCTTCAAGATGGCGGCATCGGAAATCGCCAACGAGCTGGGCCTGGTGTGCTCCTTCATGCCGAAGCCCTTTGCGAATCGCCCTGGCAACGGCATGCATATGCACATGTCGATCGGCGATGGCCAGCGCAACCTGTTTGCTGACAAGAGCGACCCGCGCGGGCTGGACCTGTCCCCGCTGGCCTATCACTTCCTCGGCGGGCTGCTGGCCCATGCGCCGGCGCTCGCGGCGCTTTGCGCGCCCACCGTCAATTCCTACAAGCGGCTCGTGGTGGGCCGTTCCCTAACCGGCGCCACCTGGGCTCCCGCATATATCAGCTATGGCGACAACAATCGCTCGAGCATGATCCGCATCCCCAAGGGCCGGCTGGAACTCCGGCTGCCCGATGGTGCCGCCAACCCGTATCTCGCCACAGCGGCCGTGATCACGGCGGGGCTTGACGGCATCGACCGGAAGCTGGATCCCGGTGCACCGCGCAATACCAATCTCTATGACTGGAGCGAGGCGCAGCTGGCCGAAGCCGGCATCGGCCTGCTACCCCATGGCAGTGCGCTGGATGCCCTCGAAGCCGATGCGCTGATGACCGAGGCACTGGGACCCGTTGCGCAAGAGTTCCTGAAGCTCAAGCGCATGGAGTGGCTCGAATATCAACGGCATGTCTCGGACTGGGAAGTGAAGCAGTACCTGGAATTCTTTTAAGGAAGGAATCACGCTATGTGCGGAATTGTTGGATTGTTAGTCAAGACACCTTCGCTGCGGGAAAAGCTTGGCGAGCTGATGGTACCCATACTGATCGGCATGACCGGGCGCGGCCCTGATTCAGCGGGATTGGCGGTGTTCTCTGCGCCTGTGGAAGAACGCCACAGGAAGATCAGCCTCTATGCCGGATACACCGATGACGGCGAGCGCTATGACTGGAATCGCCTGGCCGACGAATTGAATGCGGCGCTTGATGTGCACGCAACCGTGCAGGCAAAGGGAAACCATGGCATCGTGACCTTCCGGGGCGAACCAAAGCGCGTCAAGGACTGGATCTCCGCGAACGACCCGAAGCTGCATGTGTTCTCCACGGGTCGCAGTATCGATCTCTACAAGGACATCGGCACCCCGGCCGAAGTGGCGGCCCGTTACCGGTTCGCCGACCTTCAGGGCAGCCACCTCGTCGGCCATACCCGCATGGCAACCGAGTCGGCCGTCACGCCCGATCGCGCACACCCGTTTACCGCCGGCGAGGACTTCTGCCTCGTGCATAACGGCTCCCTGTCGAACCCCAACGGCATCCGGCGCATGCTGGCGCCCCACGGCATCCACTTCGACACCGACAACGACACCGAGGCGGCCACGCGTTTCCTGGAATGGCGGCTGCGCGAAGGCGACACGCTCGAGCAGGCGCTGCAGGCAGGCTTTGAGGTACTGGATGGCTTCTACACCTTCCTGATGGGAACACCCACGGAACTGGCGCTGATCCGCGACCCCTTTGCCTGCAAGCCCGCGGTGGTGGCCGAAACCGACGACTACGTCGCCATCGCATCGGAATTCCGCTCGCTGGCCCATCTGCCCGGCGTCAGGCACGCCCATGTTTTCGAACCCGCACCCGAGGAGATGTACGTATGGAAAGCGTGAAGTTTGACCTCGCGGTCACGCCGCTGCGCGAAGTCAACCAGTACCTGCACAAGAACGTGCCTGCGCAAGGCGGCTTGCGCGTGCAGATCGACTACCCGAATGGCGCGCACGCGATCGCTGCCGGATTGAACGCGCCTGTCGACGTGGTCATCGAAGGCCATGCCGGCTACTACGCCGCTGGAATGAATCAAGGCGCCACCCTGACAATCAATGGCAGCGCCGGAACGGGCGTCGCCGAGAACATGATGAGCGGCAAGGTCCACGTCAAGGGCTTCGCTTCCAACGCCGCAGGTGCCACCGCCCACGGCGGGCTGCTGGTGATCGACGGGGATGCCGGCCTGCGTTGCGCGATTTCCCTGAAGGGTGCCGATATCGTCGTCGGCGGCTCCGTCGGCAGCTTCTCGGCGTTCATGGCACAGGCGGGCAACCTGGTGGTGCTCGGCGACGCCGGCGAAGCGCTGGGCGACTCGCTTTACGAAGCCGCCATCTACGTGCGCGGCAAGGTGAAGAGCCTGGGCGCTGATTGCGAAGAAAAGACCATGGGCCCTCGCGAACGCGAGGTGCTGGCCCACCTGCTCCACCGCGCCGGGCATGTGGATGTCGACCCGTCGTCGTTCAAGCTCTATGGCTCGGCCCGCACGCTCTACAACTTCCATGTCGATAACGCAGGAGCCTACTAAGATGAATGCCCCGACCCAACTGCAGGAGCTGGCATTGAGCTCCACCCAGACTCCCCCGCGCTATTCCGCGACGTTCGACCCGGCCACCCTGGCCGAAATCCGTCGCGCCGCGGCCACCGGCATCTACGATATCCGCGGCGGCGGCACCAAGCGCAAGCTGCCGCATTTCGATGACCTGCTGTTCCTGGGTGCCTCGGTCAGCCGCTATCCGCTGGAAGGCTATCGGGAGAAGTGCGGGACCGACGTCGTACTGGGAACGCGCTATGCCAAAAAGCCGATTCACCTGAAGACGCCGGTCACCATTGCCGGCATGAGCTTCGGCGCGCTGTCCGCCCAGGCCAAGGAGGCACTTGGACGTGGTGCCACCCTTGTCGGCACGAGCACGACGACGGGCGACGGCGGCATGACACCGGAGGAGCGCGGCCAGTCGCAGACGCTGGTGTACCAGTACCTGCCCTCACGCTACGGCATGAACCCCGACGACCTCCGCAAGGCTGACGCCATCGAAGTCGTGATCGGACAGGGCGCGAAACCCGGCGGCGGCGGCATGCTGCTGGGACAGAAGATCAGCCCGCGTGTGGCAAGGATGCGATGCCTTCCCGAAGGCATCGATCAACGCTCGGCGTGCCGGCATCCGGACTGGACCGGCCCCGACGACCTCGAGATCAAGATCCTCGAACTGCGGGAAATTACCGACTGGGAAAAGCCCATCTACGTCAAGGTTGGCGCCACCCGCCCCTACTATGACGTGGCCCTGGCCGTAAAAGCTGGCGCCGATGTGGTGGTGCTCGATGGCATGCAGGGTGGCACCGCCGCGACGCAGGAGGTGTTCATCGAGCATGTGGGCATCCCAATCCTCGCGGCAATCCGGCCCGCGGTGAAGGCGCTTCAGGACCTGGGCATGCATCGCAAGGTCCAGCTGATTGTCTCCGGCGGCATTCGCAATGGCGCAGACGTCGCCAAGGCCCTCGCTCTTGGGGCAGATGCCGTTGCCATCGGCACGGCTGCACTGGTCGCGCTGGGAGACAACGATCCGCGCTATGCCAGCGAGTATCACAAGCTCGGGACCGTTCCGGGGGCTTACGACGACTGGCATGAAGGCAAGGATCCCGCAGGCATTACGACGCAGGATCCGGAGCTGGCTTCTCGCCTGGATCCGGTACAGGCCGGGCGTCGCCTGGCCAACTACTTGTCGGTCATGACGATGGAAGCGCAGATCATCGCGCGTGCCTGCGGCAAGTCCCACCTGCATAACCTGGAGCCCGAAGACCTCGTTGCGCTGACCGTTGAGGCGGCAGCGATGACACAGGTGCCGCTTGCTGGCACCGCCTGGGTGCCAGGGCAAGGTGGATACTGAGTCCAGGGTCGCAGCAGCGCGTGACAATCAGAAAAAGGGAGCCGTCCGCGGCTCCTCAGACTGCTGGCAAAGCAGTCGCGAAGCCGCCGGGCTTTGATTCACCGTCTGCGGCAGCATGCAGGCTTTGTCAGCAATCTGACAATTTCATTTGATTCCCAAAGCACGATCGGAGTAGCACCTCTGCCTTGCAAGAGGTGCTCCCGCATTCACCCCTGCAATGCCCGAAGTCCTGGCCGTCGACCCGCGCCGTGCCGAAGATCGGCATGACGAAGGCGCAATCGCCCGCCGCGACGGGGGGGCCTAGGCCTCAGGCGCCTTGGGTTTCGCTCAAGGTCGGGTAATCGGTGTAGCCCTGCGCCGTACCGCCGAAGAAACCGTTGCGGTCGGCCTCGTTCATCGGCACGCTGTCCTTCAACCGGGCGACGAAATCCGGGTTCGCAAGAATCATCTGGCCGTAGGCTTCCAGGTCGGCCAGCCCCGACGCCAGGTCGGCCCCGATCTGCTCGCGCGGGCGGCCCGGCCGGTTCAGGATCAGCGTGCCTTGCCAGAGCTTGCGGATATCGGCCAGCAGCGGTTCGTTGCCCTGGTGCATGATGTGCAGGTAGGCCAGCCCCAGCTTGTCGAGTTCGGCGACCAGATAGCGGTACAGATCCGCCCCTTCGGCGCCTTCATCGATGCCCCACATCGTCGTGCCGGGCGACAGGCGGATCGCGGTGCGATCCGCGCCGATTTCCTCGGCGATCGCGGTGGCCACTTCGATGGCGAAGCGGGCGCGGTTCCCGATCGAACCGCCGTATTCATCCGTGCGCGTGTTCGCGCTCGGGGCGAAGAACTGCTGGATCAGGTAGGCGTTGGCGCCGTGGATTTCGACGCCATCGGCACCGGCCTCGATCGCGCGGCGAGCCGCGTAGCGAAAATCCTGGACGGTCTGGCGCACTTCCTCGGTGGAGAGCGCACGCGGCACGGGAATGTCCTGCATGCCCTTGGCCGTGAACATCGGCGTGCCCGGCGCGATGGCCGAAGGCGCGACGCCCTGGCGATGATGCGGCGTGTTATCCGGGTGCGACATGCGCCCGGCATGCATGAGCTGGATGAAGAGATGACCACCCCTGGCATGCACGGCATCGGTGGTCTGCTTCCAGCCTGCGACGTGCGCGTCGGTGTAGATGCCCGGCGTGGTCAGGTAGCCCTGTCCATCGTCCGAGGGCTGGGTGCCTTCGGTGACGATCAGGCCGACACCGGCGCGCTGGGCGTAATACTCGGCGGCCAGTTCTCCCGGCGTGCCATCGAACTGGGCACGGCTGCGGGTCATCGGTGCCATGACCAGGCGGTTTTGCAGGGTGTAGCGACCGACGCGGACGGGATCGAACTGTTTGCTCATGATGGGATGACTTCCTCTGATTTCGAATGGGGGAATCATCGCCTGCTTCTCCTGCGGGATAAATATGGTAATTTGGATAACATTGATCCAACAATGGAGCAATAAGCATGGAGTTGCTGAACGACATGGCCTTGTTCGTGGAGGTCGTCAAAGCCAAGGGCTTTCGCAGCGCTGCGGAGGCGTTGGGCGTGCCGAACTCGACCCTGTCGCGCCGAATCAGCGCCTTGGAGAAGGCGATCGGGCTGCGCCTGCTGCATCGCACGACACGCAAGATCGAATTGACCGAGGCCGGCCAGATTTACTTCGAGCGCTGCAAGCGCATCGTCGATGAAGCCCGCCTGGCACACGAGCAGCTCGGCGAAATGCTGGCCCAGCCCAGCGGCGTGCTGCGCGCTTCGTTGCCGGTGGATTTCGCCGTGACCTACCTGGCGCCCCTGATCGCCGAGTTTGCCGGCCTCTATCCTGGCATCACTTTCGATTTCGACCTGACGCCGCGACGGGTCGACCTGGTCAGCGAACCCTTCGACGAGGCGATCCGCATGGGGGAGTCCGAAAACTCGCAACTGATCGCACGCCCGTTGGCCTCACTCACGCCTTACCTCTACGCCTCGCCCGGCTACCTTGAACGATCGGGCGAGCCAATCAAGCCCGCCGACCTGGCGCGGCACGAATGCCTGGGCATCCTGAAGGCGGGTTCGTGGACGTTGCGGGACGGGAAGCGGACCGCCACGGTGTCGTTGGGTGGGCGGTTCACGCTCAACAGCGTTGGCATGAGCCGCCGCCTGGCAACGCTCGATATGGGCATCGTCCTGATGCCGGAGGAAATCGTCGCCGATGAACTGGCCAGCGGCAAGCTGCGCCGTATCATGCCGGCATGGCACGGCGCGCCGATGGCCGTCTATGCCATTACCGAAACCCGTCTGCTGCCGGCGAAGACGCAGCGCTTCATCGAGTTCCTTCGGGAGCGTCTAGGGCAGTAGCCCGGCCAGTTGCGGTGATTGCTGAAATCCGCGTTTGGCTGCGGGACAGGCCAACTTTGAGAGCCGCCGGCTTCCTGGTGTTCTTTATCGACGAGTTTCCACAGTATCACCTCTGGTTTCGCGCCTGAACCGGGTTGGTGCGCGGCCTGTCCAGCGCTGAAATGCCCGGCGAAACGCTTCCTCGCTGGCAAAGCCAAGCTGCTCCGCGATCCTTCCCACCGACCAGTTCGTCGTACCCAGGCATCGTTCGGCGTGCTCCTGCAGGCTGTGCTCGCGCAACACCGAGTAGCTGCTGCCGTCGGCCGCGAGACGGCGACGCATGGTCGGTTCGCTCACATCAAAGTGTACGGCCAGTTCAGCCAGCGTCGGCAGCCGTGCGCCGTGCGCCAGCGCTGCATGCAGAATGCCGCGCACCTGCTGACTCAGCGGTACCACCTCGACTGGCGCACCGATCAGCCGGAAAGGAAAATCTTCCAGGAAAGCATCGAGCTCTGCTGCCTGGCGCACGACACGCCGATCCAGCAAAGCCTCATCAAATTCGAAGCCGTAGGTCTGGGCGCCGGAAGACACGGCGGCATGGAACAACCCCAGGAAAGGCATGGCATCCTCGCGCCGGGGATGCGCCAGGAAGACGTGCGTTGGGCGCACCGGCTGGCCGATCAGCCAGCCAAACAGCAGCATGTAGAAGAAGAGCCCCGTCAGGTCGACCAGGCAAGCCGCAGAGGTTTTCACACGTCGCAGGGAGTCCATGCGGAACACCGCCTGGTCTCCACTCTGTCCGAGACTCAGAGCACCGGCGCGCGGATATAGCATCGCGCAAAAATCAGCCGCGCAGCAGATCGCCTCCCTGAGCGTCTGGCAACTCAAAACACAACGGCACAACAGATCCACTTCCTGCTTGCGCATCGGGGGATGGCCGTTTCCTTTGGCGACCAACGCTTCCAGCCGCTCGATCGACGCGCGATAGAGCGCGGTGAACTGGGCGGGCCGCGGATGCCCGGAAGCACCGGTGGCAGGTGGGACCTCGACGCCTTGGCGTTTCAGTTCCTCCAGCAAGCGCTGCACCATGCCATGCGGAACAGGAACGGGATTTCCCGGTATGGGGGCATTCATGGGTGCTCGTCATGATTGCTTCGGTAGCGATTGTTGATCGTCCGGGTAGGGATGTGTGATTGCCAGGCCTCCCATAATGATCCCGGCACTTCCACCCTCGCAAAAGGTTGCGCGCGGCCTGGGCCAGGGAGGTTGCCACGCAATCAACCACCTGCATATACGGGACAACCCATGACAGCGTTTCCCTCCCGGAGATCCCGGATTCCGGCATCGCGGCCTTGCTGCGCTCTGCTTGCGCTGAGCGAGGCCCAACCATGATCCACGTGCTCGATGAAATCGTGCTCGCCCCTGCGCATCTGCCCACCGTGCTTGGCCTGCTGGAAAGCAAATACCTGCCGGGTAGCGGCACCAGGGGCCTGACGCTTTTGCAGCGGTGGGTTTCGCCGCCCGTGGCGCTGGAAGATGTGCCCAATACGCTCTGGCTTCTGTGGCAAGTGCCGGATGCGCCGGCCTACTACGCCATGCGCGCCAGCATCGACGCCCCGACCCTCGCGTTCTGGTCGGCAATCGACGCGCTGTGTGAAGTCCGCCGCCGCCATGTGATGACCGATGCGACACCGGTGCTGCCACAGCGCAAGGAGCATCGCGATGCAGCTTGAGACAGCGCAGATCCGAATGTGCGCCGGCATCGCAGTGGCGGACGCACGAACACAGGAGCAGGCCCTCCTTTCCCGCGTCAGGGGGCTGCCAGGCATCCGCCACGTGGCACTTGGCCGCAACCTGGCGGGAAGCTGGGGGGCTGGCGACTACACCCTCGACCTGCAATTCGCCCCAACTTCGCCCGACTCGCCCGATCAGGCTGCCGGCCTGGCTGCTGCACTGAAAGGCATGGCACAGGTGGACAGCGTCACATACAGACCGATCGCGGGCGGCTTGCGTGCCCCGCAGCTTTGCCACGGGATCTGGCGCACGCTGATGTTCCGTGTCCGGTCCGAAGCGCCCGAATGGCAGGTCCGCAGCCTGGAGCGGGATCTGTTGCGGATGCCGGATTACATGCCTGGCATTCGCAACTGGCGGCTTGCCCGCGTCCTGTCGCCCGGCGCGTGGACCCATGTCTGGCAACAGGAGTTCGCCAGCGTGGACGACCTGCTGGGCGAGTACCTGATGCACCCCTTCCATTGGGGGCGAGTCGACCGATGGTTCGACCCCGAGTTTCCCGAATGGACAGTGGATGCGATCTCCCATGCTTTCTGCCCGCTCACGACGAGCCTGATTGCCAACCACACCAGTAGAGAGGAATACGCCCCATGACCGGACACGGAAAACTGACAGGAAAGATTGCGCTTGTTACCGGTGCCAGCCGCGGAATCGGCTGCGCCATCGCGCAGCGGTTCGCGGCGGAGGGGGCTTTGGTGGTCGCCACGGCGAGACACGTTGGCCATGAGGGCGAGCGTGGCACGCTCGCAGAGACAGTCGCGCAGATCAGGCGGCAAGGGGGCAGTGCCATTGCACTGGCGGCGGATCTCGAGGATCCGGTGCAACGCGGCAACCTCGTGCCGCAGGCAGAAGAGGCCGCGGGCGGTCTCGACATCCTGGTCAACAATGCTGGCATGGCGGAATACAGTCGCATCGAATCGATGCCGCTGGAAGTCTTCGACAGAACTATCGGGCACTACCTGCGCGTCCCCTTCGTGCTTAGCCGGGCAGCTATCCCTCTGATGCGCGCACGCGGCGCGGGATGGATTCTGAACCTGGGATCTGTCACCGCCCTGTCGCCTTCACGCCCATATCACGACTTTGACCAGACTGGCGGGGCGACGGCCTATGCCGCCGTCAAGGCCGCCATCAATCGGTTCACTGAGGGACTCGCCGCAGAACTGGAGGCCGACAATATCGCGGTGAATTCCGTAGCACCAAGCACGGCAATCCGCACGCCAGGCAGCGAGCGCTATATACCAGACGGCTATCCAACCGAGCCGGTGGAGTACCTGGTGGAAACGGCGCTCGCACTATGCAGCGTTCCGGCTCGCCTGCGCACTGGCCACATCGCCCATAGCCTGCACTTCCCCCTGGCTTGCGGGCTGGACGTCCATACCCTCGACGGACAAGGCAAGCTGCCCCCGCCCATTATCCCGGCATGGGCGCATCCTGGCTTGATTCAGTCCGCCTTGCCCGAAAAATAAGCTCATGGAGAAGAGCATGCGCGCTGCCGTCATTGACCGTACCGGTGGACCTGACGTACTCAGAATCGCAGACGTGCCGGTGCCCGAACCCGCTGCAGGCGAAGTCCTGATCCGTGTGGCCTGTGCCGGTGTGAATCCTGCAGACTGGAAATGCCGTGAAGGCTATCTGAGTCACTTCATGCACTACAGCTTCCCATTCGTGATCGGCTTCGATGTCAGCGGCATCGTGGAAGCGGTGGGGAGCGGGGTAAGAGGCTTTGCTCCGGGGGAGCGCGTATTCGCGCAAACCGATGCCGGCGCAGGCAAATGGGGATCCTATGCCGAGTACGTTCCCGTCAGTCAGGATTCCGTGGTGCCCATTCCGGACAGCCTGGGATTTGCCGAAGCCGCGGCAGTCCCGACGCCGGCGCTGGCCGCCTGGACGGGACTCTTCGACGAAGGCGGACTCAAGCCAGGCCAAAGCGTGCTCGTCCATGGCGGCGCAGGAGCGGTCGGCACGTTTGCTGTCCAATTGGCGAACGCGGCTGGTGCGGCGGTAGCTGCCACCTGCAGTGCCGCGCGCCGCGACGAATTGATGGCCCTCGGCTGCCGTCTGACGATCGACTACCGGGGCGGCGACATCGCTGCCGCCATGCAGGCATGGGCGCCAGGTGGCACCGATCTGGTACTGGACGCAGTGGGATGCGGCACCCTGCCGAATGGCATGGCCCTTCTCAGGCCCGGCGGCATCCTCGTAGCCATCCTGACACTGGTCATTGGCGACAACGGCCCGGATGCTGCCGAAGCCGCCCGGCGCGGCGTCCGGACCGCCCTGGCGTTCAGCAGGATGCCCAGCGGCACACGGCTACGCGAGATCGCGTCACTGCTCGGGACCGGCCGGCTGCGACCGCCTCGCATCGAATGCCTGCCGCTGGAAGATGCCGGACGCGCGCTCGATCTGGTCCAGTCGGGCAAGGCAGCAACCAAACTGGTCCTGCAAATCGCTGAGCCAGGGAATCTTTAGCACGCGGCCAGAAGCCGTTTGGCCTGCCTGGCCATGAGAAGCCAAAAACATCACACCATCGAAAATGGAGGAGAGACGATGAGGAACAAGAATCTTCTTTGCACAATAGCCGGTGCGCTGATTGCCACCGCGCAGATGAACGCACCTTCCTTTGCCGCGATGACCCCCGACGAAGTCAGGCGCCTGGACGGCCCGCTCACGCCAATGGGTGCCGAGAGAGCCGGGAACAAGGATGGCAGCATCCCGGCGTGGAGCGGAAAGTGGCAGGCCGCGCCCGCAGGGCTGGCATTCCGGCCGGGGGACCCATATCCGGATCCCTACCCAGCGGAAAAGCCGCTGGCAACGATCACGGCGCAGAACCTGGAACAGTATCGTGCTCACTTGAGCGACGGCCAGCTCGCCATGTTCAGGCTGTACCCTGCAACCTTCAAGATGGCGATCTATCCCAGTCATCGCGACTTTCGCTATGGTGATTCCGTCTACAAGGCGATCCACAACCACGCACCGAAGACGCAGTTGACGACGGACGCGAACGGCCTCAAGGACTATCCGCCCACCGTGCCTTTCCCCATACCCAAGCGTGGTCTGGAGTTGATGTGGAACCTGCGCTTCTCCTCCGCCATCGCCGAAGAGGCAGCCGTCTACGACCAGGCAGTCGTGTATCGCGACGGCAAGGTCGCCTGGGGCAAGTGGAAATATGACATCTGGTCTCCGGCAAACGGCAGCGCCTTTGAAAAGGGCTCGCCGCTCATCAACCGAACCTTTGCACGCGTTGAAACCGATCTGCCTTTACGGGAACGCGGCAATATCATCGTCTCCCACAATTACTGGGATCGCGAAGGTTCAGATACCGCCAGAACGTGGCAGTACAATCCCGGCACCCGCCGCGTGCGACAAGCACCGGAGTTTGGCTTCGACCAGCCGCTCGGCCCGGGTGGCTTCCGGACCGTGGATGACGATCGCCTGTTCAATGGCTCCGGCGAACGCTACGACTGGAAAATTGTCGGGAAGAGGGAGATCTATATTCCCTACCACAACTACAAGCTGGTCGATCCCGACGTCAAGTATGCCGAGCTGCTGGGCCCCAACCATCCCACCCCCGACTTCGTCCGTTACGAACTTCACCGCGTCTGGGTTCTCGAAGCCACACTGAAGCAAGGCTTCCGGCATCAGTACGCGAGGCGCGTACTGTATCTGGACGAGGACACGTGGATGGCCGTTCTGGCTGACAGCTACGATGCTCGCGGTCAGTTGTGGCGAACCAATATGCAATCCTCTCTATACGCCTACGATGCACGCCGGTACTACCCGGCAGTTGCTTTCTATCATGATCTCATCGCGGGCTCCTATCTCGCGGACCGGCTGACCAACGAGGGTAAGCCTGTACGCCTGAACAGCAGCCCCCAATTCAACGAAGCGTATTTTTCGCCCGATTCGATTCGTGGCTCCGGGCATTGAAGCGCACGGCCCATGTGCCATAGTCCGCACCCCTGAGCCAGCCAAATCGTCTTTTGCATTGACGCTTCGGCACTCGCCGGGGAATGGCCGGGCCTGCGCAAGTCAATATTCTCCGAAGTCATTATGCAGCCGCTGCACATGACAAAATTGTCGATGTACCAGAAGTAACGACGGTCCCCATCGTTCTATATTTGAACGGCATATTTATATGCCGGGGGCAAACTACCACCTGAATGGAGGTGGGCAATGAGCAAGAGACTCTTGATACTGGGGGCGACAGCCGTCGCATTGTGCGCCGGAGCGGCATGGGCCGGGACCGGTACACGCGACGTTTACACGGACGGCGCCATGGGCGTACGGACGGCCGATCCATACACTGATGGAGCAAAGACAAGCAAGTTCGATGTCTACACAGACGGCGCCAGAGCCACAGGCGGGCGTGACACCTTCTCCGACGGCGCAAGAACTACCGACAAGCGTGACATGTTCACTGATGGCGCTTGATGGCATACGAGGATGATCAAGCGTGATGGCACTACATCGAGGCCAAGGTATTCAAACCTTGGCCTCTTCTTTTTCATCGTACACAGGATGATCAAGGGGCGATAAGGCTTCTCGCGTCCCGACTATCCAGCCGATCACCTGTCAGTGGGACAGGAAATCGACCACCATCCGGTTGAATGCATCTGCATGCTCCCACTGCGCCCAGTGCCCGCAGCGGTTGAAGATATGCATCTGCGCATTCGGAATGCCGGCGATCAGCCGCAGGCCCACGTCCATCGGCACGAAGCGGTCTTCCCGGCCCCAGATGACAAGCGTTGGCGCGGCGATCTCGCCCAGACGCGCACCGTAGTCCGTGAACTGTCTGGGATTCGCTGCCAGGCTTTCCACAAAGTTATCGAGGTGGTCGCGCCGGGCCAGCATATTGTCCAGACGGACCTGCATCAGTTCATCGGTGAGCGCACTGGCGTCGTAGACGAACACGTTCATCATCCGCTTCAGGTTCTCCAGCGTCGGCTCGCGATACAAGCCGTTCAATAGCTTGATCCCCTCCGTGGGCATCGGCACGAACTGGCTCGGGCCGCCGGTTCCTCCGCCCATCAGGACGAGCTTGCCGATGCGCTGCGGATTGGCCAGCGCAAAGGCAACGGCGCTATGCCCGCCCATCGAATTGCCGATAAGATGCACCCGCTCGATCGCAAGTGCGTCAAGCACGGCTTTGAGCACCCTTCCATTCAGCTCCGAGCGCGAACCGGTGCTGATGACCGGATCGCTCCTGCTCCAGCCCGGGCAGTCCACCAGCAGCACGCGGTAGCCGGCCGCAATGAGCGGCTCGACGTTGCGGCTGAAGTTCGCCCAGCCACTTGCGCCTGGTCCCGAGCCGTGCAGCATGACGACGGTCTCGGCCCCCGAGCCGGCATCGTTGTAGTGAATCCGGAATTCCGTGTCGCCATCCTTCACGGAGACGAACCTGCTGGTCGAGGCTTCCGTGATGGCCTGTGTTGTTGCATTCATGATGATCTTCGTTCCTTCACTGAATCTGAACGGAAGCGCGAGCCGGGTACGGCAGCTCGCGCCCAACTCCCGTTCCTTCCGGCTATCACTGTTGCGCTTCGGCCGCGCGTTTCCTGAGATCCAGGGCGACGTCGACAATCATGTCTTCCTGGCCGCCCACCATCCGGCGCTTGCCCAGTTCGACGAGGATGTCCACGGTCTTCAGGCCGTACTTCTTCGCCGCGACTTCCGAGTGGCGCAGGAAGCTCGAGTAGACCCCGGCATAGCCGAGCGCGAGCGTCTCGCGGTCGACGCGCACCGGGCGGTCCTGCAGCGGGCGGACGATGTCATCGGCCGCGTCCATCAGCGTGTACAGGTCGGTGCCGTGGTTCCAGCCCAGGCGTTCGGCCGCGGCAATGAAGACTTCGAGCGGGGCATTGCCAGCCCCTGCCCCCATGCCCGCGAGCGAGGCGTCGATGCGGTCGCAGCCCTCCTCGACGGCAACGATCGAGTTGGCGACACCCAGCGACAGGTTGTGGTGCGCGTGCATGCCGGTCTGCGTGTCGGGGTTCAGTACCCCCTTCAGCGCGCGAAAGCGCGCCCTGACGTCGTTCATCGTCAGGGCACCGCCCGAGTCAACGACATAGATGCAGGTGGCGCCGTAGCTTTCCATCTTCTTCGCTTCCACCGCGAGGTTCTCGGGCGTGGTCATGTGACTCATCATCAGGAAGCCAACCGTGTCCATGCCGAGTTCACGCGCGTACTCGATATGCTGCCTCGAGATGTCCGCTTCGGTGCAGTGCGTGGCGATGCGAACCACGCGCGCGCCCGCGTCGAAGGCCGCCTTGAGGTCGTGCGTGGTGCCGATGCCCGGCAGCAGCAGCGTCGCGATCCTGGCGTGCTCGACCACATCGGCCACCGCCGCGATCCATTCGAGATCGCTATGCGCGCCGAAGCCGTAGTTGAAGCTCGAACCCTGCAGGCCATCGCCGTGCGCGACCTCGATGCTGTCGACCCTGGCGCGGTCCAGCGCGCGGGCGATGTCCTGAACGTTCTGGATCGAGTACTGGTGGCGAACGGCATGGCTGCCATCGCGCAGGGTCACGTCGGAGATATGGATTTTCTTGCCGGGGGTGCTCATGCGCGGGCTCCTTCAACGCTCAGCAGCGATTGCGCCATGCGCTCGGCGGTAGCGAGCGCGGCGGAGGTCATGATGTCGAGATTGCCAGCGTAGGCAGGCAGGTAATGGGCGGCGCCTTCGACTTCGATGAACACCGAGGTCTTCAGCCCGCTGAAGTGGCCCAGGCCCGGGACGTTCAGCGGCGCGCTGGCCGGGATCTCGTCGAACTGCACGGTCTGCTTGAGGCGGTACCCCGGTACATAGGCACGCACCGCGCGGACCATCTCCTCGATCGAAGCTTCGATCTTTGCCCGTTCGGCCAGATCGGAAAGCGTGTAGACCGTATCGCGCATCATCACCGGCGGCTCGGCCGGATTCAGCACGATGATCGCCTTGCCCCTGGCGGCACCGCCAACGGCCACGATGGCCCTGGACGTGGTCTCGGTGAATTCGTCGATATTGGCGCGGGTGCCAGGGCCGGCCGACTTGCTGCTGATCGACGCTACGATCTCTGCATAGTGGACTTTCGCCACGCGCGACACGGCCGCGACCATGGGAATCGTGGCCTGGCCGCCGCAGGTGACCATGTTCACGTTCGGTGCGTCCAGGTGCGCGTCGAGGTTGACGACCGGCACGCAATACGGGCCGATCGCCGCGGGCGTCAGATCGATCATGCGCAGACCGGGCCTGAGCTGGCGCAGCAGCGCATCGTTCTTCACGTGCGCGCCGGCCGAGGTGGCGTCGAAGACGAAGTCGATGTCATCGAACACCGGCAGGCGCGTCAGCCCTTGCGCGCCCTCGTGCGTGGTTGCCACGCCCAGGCGCGCGGCCCGGGCCAGGCCGTCGGAGGCCGGATCGATGCCGACCATCGCCGCCATCTCCAGATGCTTGCTGTTGCGCAGGATCTTGATCATCAGGTCGGTGCCGATATTGCCCGACCCGATGATTGCTGCCTTGAGTTTTGCGGAAGCCATGTCAATCTCTCTTTCATGCTTCGGCAAACGTCGCGCGGACGCTGCCGATACCGGTAATGCGCGCTTCGTAGGACTGCCCGGGCTCGACGGGCACCATCGGCCCGAGCGCCCCGGTCAGGATGAGATCGCCGCGGCGCAGCGGGTCGCCCAGCGATGCCAGCGTGCGGGCCAGCCACACGGCGGCGTTCAGCGGATGGCCGAGGCAGTCGGAACCCTTGCCGGCGGAGACGCGCTGCTCGCCCCGGAACATCTCCATCTGCACCGTCTTCAGGTCGAGCCCGGCCAGCGGCACCGGCACCGCGCCGAGCACTACGAGACCGCTGGAAGCGTTGTCCGCCACGGTGTCGACATAGGAGATGTTCCAGTTCTCGATACGGCTGCCCACCACCTCGATGGCCGGCAGCACGTAATCGACGGCGTTGATCAGGTCCACCAGCGTCGCGTCCGTCGCGGTGACATCGTGCTTCAGGACGAGCGCCACTTCAGCCTCGACCTTGGGCTGCAGCGTGCGCGCTGCGGGAACAGGCTGGTCGTCGCCATACACCATGTCGGCGAACAGTGTGCCGAAGTCAGGCTGGTCCACGCCGAGCTGGCGTTGCACCGCGAGCGAGGTCAGCCCGACCTTGCGGCCGACCACGCGGCGGCCCTGCTGGCGCCAGGCCTCGACGTTGGCGCGCTGCACGGCATAGGCGGTGACGGCGTCACCGGCGAGGATTTCCCCGCGCAGCGGTGCGATCGGGGCACCGTTCTGCTCGGCGCGTCGCAGGCGCTCAGCGAGCGCGTCCACGGTTTGCTGGGTTGTCATGTCGTGTCCTTCTCAGTCAGGTTGTGTCTCAGGCGGCCGTCCACGCGTGCATGACGGCAAAGCCGGCGATCCATTCGGGAATGGCGCGGTAGTAGTCGAGTTCGGCGCGGTAAGGCCCGTTGGCCGCGAGGGCGGCAAAGGCGGCGATCCAGGTGCGGATCTCATGGGCGGATTTGCCGCCATCCCGTGTGATGGCGTCGTTCGTCATGCCATCTGCCGCCGTGACGTTGCCGCTCGCCAGCATGTCGAGAAACGCGCGGTCCCACGCCGGGTTCAGTGGGCGCAGGCGGCTGTCGCCGGCGGCAAACCCCTGCGCGGCGGCGATGGTGCGCGCCTGCCGCGCGGCACGCGACTCCGGGCCGGGGTTGCGCCCGGCGATGAGCCGCTCGGCATTCTCCGGCGTGGCCGTGGCGATTTCCGGCACGGGCGGCTCATGCGAGAGGCCGCCGGAACCGACGACGAGCACGCGCTTGCCCAGCCGCCCCGCAAAGCGGCCAATGGCGTCGCCCAACAGCCGGGCGCGCCGGCAACTCGCCATCGGCGGCGCAACCGAGTTGATGAAGACCGGAATCACCGGAAAGCGGTCCAGGCCGCCGGTCAGCACTTCGAGCGCCTGCGCGCAGCCGTGGTCGACCTGCATGCGGTACGACACCGCCACGTCCAGGTCGGCATCCATCGCCGCCTGTGCCAGGGCCAGCGCCGCGTCGGACGGCACCGGCAGCGGGCCGGCCAGGCTCTTGTAGTCCCCCACCGCACTGGCAGCGACGCCGACGCAGAATGGCGGCATGAGGTCATAGAAGAAGCCGTTGTAGTGGTCCGGCGCAAAGACGATCACCAGTTCGGGATCGAAGGCTTCGACACGGGCCCGGGCGGCGGCCTGCACGCGCTCGACTTCCGCGAGGGTGTCCGGTGCAGGATCGAAGTAGCCGTGCAACGGCGTGTGCGAGAGGCATTCCAGCTGAATCGTCATGTTCATGCTCCCACCTCGGCGTGACGCTGGTCTGCGCGCATGTCACGGCGAAGCACCACCGGCGCACCGCCGTATGTCTTCTTGTTGATCCAGGCAGACAGCGCGGAATCCATGTAGGCGGCATGCGCCGGGAACCAGTCCGCCAATGCCTGCGCCAGTCGCCTGACGTCGGCCAGCCCGAGTTCCCCGAGGCACAGTTTCGCGTTGACCTTCTGCACGGCGTCAATGACGCGCTCGTGCTCGTCGATATGGCACTCCGCGGCGGGGAAGTCCGTCTTCTCCATCCACGCCTTCTCGGTCGCGAAATGCGAATGGATATGAGCCTCGAGGTCCTGCAGGCACGCAGCCGCCGTGTCCGGCGAGCAGTGAGCCAATGCGTTCACCACCTCAACGAACTCCTGGTGTGCCGCATCGATCGGCCCATGGCCCAGCAGCATGGCATCCGACCACGCAAGCGCCTGGCACGCATCCGCGGCGGGCGGCCTGCCGATATCCGGTCTTTCTTTCATTCCATCTTCTCCTGACAGCTCGCCAACGGCACCGATGTGCCGCTGCTGTGGATCGGTGGCATTGACGCCACCGATCACAACGCGAGCTGCCTCTGCTTCTATCTGTTGGCGCCGATCAAGACCGCCACCATGACGGCGGGCTGCTCACCGCGGTTGCGCCACGCGTGCCGCGTGCCGTTCTGGATGACGATGTCGCCCGCCTTGAGGTGACGGACTTCCCCGCCATCCACTTCCAGCCACAGTTCGCCCGATACGATGATGTCGTAGTCGACCGACTGGGTCTTGTGCATGCCGGAGCCATCGGGCTCGAAGGCTTCGGCAAGGCCGGGCAAGTGGCGGGCATATTCCTCGCCTGCCGCCACAGGATCGAACTGCTCCGATGCCATGACGGTGTCGGGCGGAAACTGGACGACGATCAGGCGCGTCCCGTGCGGGTCAGGTGTCACGGACGTGACCGTCACGGCCAGATCGTCGCCGTCATGCGGCAGCGACGGAACGGCCTGCGTGGCCCATGCCAGCGTCGTGCGGAAGCCGGGGACGGCGGCATAGTCATGCGTGGTGGCCACCGGGCCATCCGAAACAATCACGGAACGGCCGTCCCGCTCACCGGTTACGATGCGTCTTACCATTGCTTTCTCCTTGAGCGGCTGCCGGTTACTGGACGACAACCACATTGACAAACCCGCCGGCGCGCTTTTCTGCCGTAGCGAGGGCTTCATTGACCTGGTGCAGGCCAAACCGCTGGTGTTCGAAGATGCCGAGGTCGAGCGTGCCCGCCGCCGCCATGGCGGCGAGTTCCTGGCCTTCCGCCACGGAGAACCAGAGCGACCCGATCAGGCTGATCTGCGCACACATCAGTTGATGGAGATTGACGGGCATCGGGTCCGACATGGCGCCGATCTCCACCATGCGGCCGCCGCGCCTGAGTGCCGCAATGCAGTCCAGCGTGATTTGTGAGGAGGCTCCCGGGCCGATGGCATCGACAAAGGCGTCCGCGCCAATGCCGTCCGTTTCGGCGCGAACCCAGTCGGCCAGCGGGCGCGTGCCGTGGGAAAGGGTGCGGATCCGCTGCGGATCGAGCGCGCGGACGCGTTCCAGCAAGTCGACGTTCCGCGCCACGCACAGGATCCTGGTTGCACCCATGGCCCGAGCGATCTGCACGGCGCCGAGCCCGAGCGTGCCGGTAGCGCCGCTGATCAATACCGTCCGCCCTGCCCCGACGCCCGCCTTGCGCAGGCCGGAATACGCCGTGCCCAGGTACCCGAAGCGCGCGGCCTGCTCGAAGGTGACCGCGTCGGGCAGCTTCACCAGCCCGTCGGCCGGTGCGGTGGCAAACTCACTGAAGCCGCCATACGGATATTGCTGGTAGATCCGCTTCGACTCCGGTCCGAAGCCGAAATAGCCCTGGAAGGTATAGGCCGTGCAGTTGATCGGTTCGCCCGTGCGGCAGGCATGGCAGGAGCCGCAGGCGCGCCCGGGATTGATATAGACGCGGTCGCCGGGGACGATGCCGGTCACCTGGCTTCCCACTTCGGCCACCACGCCGGCGGTGTCCAGGCCGTAGATGGCAGGCAGGTCCGGCACCGTCAGGTAAGCGCGCTCGCCGTAGTTGCTCATCACGTTCCGAAGGTTCGGAACCACGCCCGCGGCCTTGACGTCGATCAGCACATCGGTTTGGCGAAGCAATGGCGGGCGTGGGATCGTGTCCAGCCGGAACCGGCCAGCGGGCTCGTGGACGCGTGCTGCCTGCATGGTGTTGTTGGTGGGGCGGTCGTTCATGTCATTGTCTCCTGTGGCCTTTTCTGCCTTTTATGTTGATCATCAATTGATTTTCAACTGTTACTGCCAAAAAAATTTCCCTCAGAAGGCGTGCAAGACCCCGAGGTTTGCCGCGACCTGCGTCCCTCCGGACGAAGGGCCGGGCGCGAGGCTGATCCAGGCTTGTCCGCCAAAGGCTTTCTGGTAGACCAGATCGGCGTAGATGCTGGTCCGCTTCGAGAACGAATAGAGCAGCGTCAGCGTTCCCTGCATGGCTTTCTGCTTGTTCAGCGTGTCATTGCCCTGCATGAACTGGTAGGCGGCGTTCAGGTGCCAGGCCGGCGAAAACGTCCAGGTCACGTCACCCTCATAAACGGCAACGCGCGCACCCGTCGCCGTGTTTTGTGTATTCGTGTACATCAGGGCGGCCACGGCAGGGCCGATGGCGTAAGACGCGCCAACGCCAACGTTGCGGATGCCGTCGTTGCCGCCATTCAGCTCCGGGTATTTGACGTAGGTGTAGGCGGCATTCAGCCTCAGGTCGCCGAGGTGGTAATTCACGCCGGCGCTCTGGCCACTGCCCTTGCCAAAAGAACCAGCTTGCTCGCCGAAGCTGTACTGCGCGCCGAACGAGAGGCCGCCGAGCGACGGGCTCTGGTACTTGACGGAGTTCGGAATGGCAAGGCCCGCGACCCGGTCAAAATCGAACGAGCCCCCGGGCGTATTGGGCACCCCCAGGCCTGAAAATGGCCCTTGCCGCAGGCTGATGCAGCTGATAAACGGAAATGCCGTGCCCCAGTGATCGAGCGCCAGCGAATAGAACATGAAATCCATCTGATTACCGAACGTGAGCGTCCCGAGCTTGTCGTTGCGAATCCCGACATAGCTTTCGTGGCCGAACAGGTTCCCGATGGACTGGCCGTTCTTCAGTGAAAACTGGCCTTCCAGCTTGAACACGGCGTGCAGGCCGCCGCCCAGGTCTTCCGTGCCGCGGAAGCCGAACAGGTTTGGCGCCTGCGTTCCGGGATCGGCCACCACATTGCTGTGGCCGCCCTGGTTGGATACATACATCACACCGGAATTAATAATTCCATAGGCCTGCACGCTGCTTTGCGCCTGCGCCGCCGCGCCCGCCAAGCCCAGGCCGCAGGCGGCAAACGCCTTCAGCATCCTCATTTCATGTCTCCCCGCTTTTTGCTTTGATTGCCGGCGCGAGCCCTCAAGGGTCGCAAGGGCATGCGGCCGGTCTCCAGTGGCCCTCGTCAGTGCAAATCACCTTCTGCGTGTCGCCCTGACATCACCTGCGTTCAACAATCGATCCACTATCGATCCATTGTGCTTCGAAGTTTGATAGAACTTCGATTGACAGTCAATCTATGATTTCGTAATCTTCAATCGCACCGTGGCAATTGGCCATGGCAGACACCCACCCCACGAGGAGACCTCAAGATGAGCGACAAACCCGTCATCCGCCGGCGCAGCAGCGAGGCGAGGAACAACGAGATCAGCAATGCGCGCGTCAATGACGCCAAAGTGCAGAGTCAGTACCAGCCGTACAAGGACGCGGCCTGGGGCTTTATCAACCACTGGTATCCGGCCTTGTTCAGCAAGGAACTGCCGGAAGACGGCGTGGAGGGCATCCAGATCTGCGGCATTCCGATCGTGCTGCGCCGCGTGGACGGCAAGATCTTTGCCTTGAAGGACCAGTGCGTTCACCGTGGCGTCCGTCTGTCCGCCAAGCCGATGTGCCTGACCAAGGACACCATCAGCTGCTGGTATCACGGCTTCACGTTCGATCTCGAGAGCGGCAACCTGGCGACCATCGCGGGCAACCCCGATGACAAGCTGATCGGCACGACTGGCCTGACCACCTACCCGGTGCAGGAAGTCGCCGGCATGATCTTCGTCTTCGTGCGCGAGGACGACTACCCGGATGAAGACGTGCCCCCGCTGTCGCACGACCTGCCGTTCCGCTTCCCCGAGAACAGCGAGAAATTCCCGCACCCGCTGTGGCCGTCTTCGCCCAGCCTGCTCGACGACAACGTTGTCGCCCACGGCATGCACCGTACCGGCTATGCCAACTGGCGCATTGCCTGCGAGAACGGCTTCGACAATGCGCACATCCTGGTCCACAAGGACAACGCCATCATCCATGCGAAGGACTGGGTGCTGCCGCTTGGCATCGTGCCGACCGCTGACGACTGCATCACCGTGGTCGATGACGAAAATGGCCCCAAGGGATTGGTGCAGTGGCTGTTCACCGAGAAGTGGAAGCCGATCCTCGAAAACGAGAAGGTCGGTCTCAAGGTGGAAAACCTGAGCGCGCGTCCCTATCGCACGTCCGTCGTCCTGCCCGGCGTTCTTATGGTGGAAAACTGGCCGGAAGAGCATGTGGTCCAGTACGAGTGGTATGTGCCCGTCACCGACGACACCTATGAGTACTGGGAAGTCCTCGTCAAGGTCTGCAACACGGAGCAGGAGCGCAAGGACTACAAATACCGCTTCGACTATCTGTACAAGCCCCTGTGCCTGCACGGCTTCAATGATTGCGACCTCTATGCGCGCGAAGCGATGCAGGATTTCTACGCGGATGGCACCGGGTGGGATAACGAGCAACTGATGGCAACGGACATCTCGCCGATCACCTGGCGCAAGCTGGCATCGCGCTGGAACCGGGGCATCGCCAAGCCGGGCCGCGGTGTGGATGGTGCCGTCAAGGCGTCGAGCATGCGGCTGAAGAAGGCGTCGGACGGCAAGCAGGCCACGGCCTACTTCGTCGAAAAGATCGAAGCAGACGAGTAATCAATCCGGCAACCGAGGTATCCGAATGTCTACTGTCAAGAACGTCGCGTTTCGCTTTCGCGACGGAACCACCAGATCGGTTGCCGTGCCGCACGGCGAGAGCGTGCTTGACGCCGCTCTCGCCGCCGGCGTGCCGCTGATCCACCAATGCCGCTCCGGCAGTTGTTCGAGCTGCACCGCGCGGCTGGCCGAAGGCCAGGCAGGCATGCGCGCCGGTGCCAGTTCGACGCTGCTGCGCAGCGAATACGACGCAGGCGAGCGCCTGTTGTGCCTGACCGAACCCGACACCGACTGCACCTTCGACCTGAACTATGAGAGCGATGCGGGGGCCGGGCGCGCCATCAAGGTCAACGCCTTTGTCGACAGCGTCGAAAAGCTGGCACCCAACGTCGTGCGTCTCACGCTCGAACTTGCCGATGGCGAGACCTTTGACTTCAAGCCCGGCCAGTTCATCCAGGTCCGTGTTCCCGGCACCGACATCGTCCGCAGCTACTCGCCGGCCAGTACGGCTGCCGACCTGCCAAAGATCGAACTGCTGATCCGCCTGCTGCATGACGGCGTCATGTCGGGTTATCTCGAGCAACGCGCCGCCCGCGACGACGTGCTCGAGCTCGAGGGCCCGTATGGCAGCTTTTTCCTGCGGGAGAAGGTACGAGCGCCTCACATCATGGTGGCGGGCGGAACGGGCCTGGCGCCGATCCTTTCCATGATCGACACCCTCCGGAACACATCGGGGCGCAAGCCGCCCGTGTTGCTCAGCTTTGGCTGTGCAACGCCAGATGCGCTGTTCTGCCTGGATGACATCGCGCTGCGCGAGCAATGGCTGCCCAATCTCTCGGCGCGGATTTCAGTGGACCGGGACGCGACGGGAGACCTGCTGAGCGGGAACCCGGTCGATGCCATTCGTGAAGACGATGCCGCGCACGCCGACACCGTCGCCTATCTGTGCGGCCCCCCGGCAATGATCGACGCAGCCACCCGTCGGCTCGCCCAGATCGGGGTCCGGCCGGAGAACATCTACGCCGAGCAGTTCGCACCATCGAACTAGCTGCGCATCACCCCAGAAATCCCAGGAGACAGCATTCGTGGAGCCAACCATTACCCTACCCTTTTCGCCGGAGCAGCAAGGCTGGTATGAAAAGGCCTGCGCCCGGATCGATGCCGGGCGCCTGCAGCAGCTTCTGTCCGACCTGACGGACATCCACAGCCCGACCGGCGCTGTCCGCGACGTGAACCAGTTCATGGCGGACTACATGTCCAAGGCGGGCCTGAAGTCTGAATACCGCCCGATGAACGCTCGCACCGGCAACGTCGTCGGGGAAAAGCGCGGCAGCGGCGGCGGTGCGGCGCTGATGCTGTATGCACCGATCGACACGCATCTCGAAGGCGATGCCAGTGACCGGCCATGGGCAGGCCTCACGGATCACGTCGACCTGCGTCCCGCTGCCAGGATGGTGGGCGACTGGGTCTATGGCCTCGGCTCCTCCAACCCGAAAGCCATGGCGGCAACCTTGACCGAGGTGGCGACGGCGCTGGTCGAGGCCGACGTGCCGCTCGTGGGCGACCTGATCCTGGCAATGGCCGACGGCGGCATGCCGGTCAATGTCTCCGAACGCGACAATGCCGGCATGTCAGGGGGCGTCACGCATCTGCTGTCCCGTGGTATCGCGCCTGACTTTGCCATCATCATGAAGCCGTGGAACTGGGTCTACCACGAAGAGCCAGGGATGGGCTGGTTCCGGCTGCGGGTCAACGGGACGCTGGGCTATGCGGGCGTACCGCGCGGCACACCGGGCTTCCGCAGCTCGGTGGTCCCGGCGGCGCATGTCATCCTGGAACTGGAGCAGTGGCTGGTCGACTACGCGGAACGAAATACTTCCGGCGTCGTCAAGCCACACGGCTGGATCGCCGGCGTACGCGCCGGCTGGCCGGAGCGGCCGGCGTTTCCTTCGGCGGTCACCGAGATCTTTTTCGACGTCCGCATCAATCCGCGCACCAGCCCGGCTGACGTCAGGGCCCAGGTTGCGCAATTCGTCGCGGATCTGCGCGCCCGGCGCCCGGATCTTGATCTCGACTGGGAGATGTACGGTTCCGTTCCCGGCGGCAGCACACCACCGTCCAACTGGATCATTCAGTCGGCCAGGCGGGGATGGGAGCATGTCGAAGAGCGCCCGCATGGCGTTCCCGACCTGCTTGGCGGGCAGACCGACGGTGCCGCGTTGCGCCGCTTCGGCATTCCGACTGCACGCATTGGCTGGCCATGGCCGGCAGAGGGTTCCCCTGAAAGCGTGGCCGAGGGGCTCGGTGGCATGGGTGCGACCTATGTCCCCGACCTGCTGCCTTGCGCCCGAAAGATCATGTACGCCGTGATCGACACGCTCACACGCACACGCACGGAACTCGGCCTCCGCTGAAGGAGCGGGCGTCCCTTCGTCCCATCGGGCGGTGAAGGCAGGATGCCCGTCTTCACCTAACAGAACTTTCGGACCAATTGCTCATGCCGAATACAAACCTGCACTACTGGGAAGCCGCGGAACTCGCACGCAGGATCCGCACGCGCGAGATCTCGCCAGTAGAAGTCACCGAAGCCATCCTCGACAGAATTTCCAGCCTCGATCCGGCGCTGCATAGCTACGCCCTGGTCCTGCCTGAACAAGCGCTGGCACAGGCGCGCGAGGCCGAACGTGCGCTGATGCATGACGAGCCGCTGGGGCCGTTGCACGGGGTCCCGGTGGCCGTCAAGGACCTCTGCTGGCTTGCCGGTTCCCCGACCGCCGCCGGTACCACGATCCACAAGGACTTCGTCCCGTCGGAAGATGCCACCGTCGTCAGCAAACTGAAGGCGGCGGGAGCTGTCGTGCTCGGGAAGCTGCAGCTCACCGAAGGCGCCTTCGCCACCCATCACCCGAGCGTACCGGAGCCGGTCAATCCCTGGCACCCGAACCATTGGGCCGGTGCGTCCTCCAGCGGCTCCGGCGTGGCCACAGCCGCGGGACTTTGCTACGCATCGATCGGGACGGATACCGGCGGCTCCATCCGCTTTCCCGCGGCGGCCAACGGCCTGACCGGCATCAAGCCGACGTGGGGCCGGGTCAGCCGCTATGGTGTCTTCGAATTGGGCGCGAGCCTTGACCACGTGGGGCCCATTGCCCGCAGCGCCGCCGATGCCGCGCTGATGCTCGGGGCCATTGCCGGCCACGATCCGCGCGATCCGACTTCGCTCCCGCAAGCCCACCTGGAATTGCCCACCGCGGGGCAGGACCTGCGCGATCTCCGGATCGGTGTCGATTGGCAATGGAACAGCGAGGGCACGGATGACGTCATCAGCCAGGCCATCGGCCGGGTCATCGACGTACTCAGGGGGCTTAACGGGCAGATCCGGGACATTCGTTTTCCCGAGGTTAGGACCGTCGTCGACCAATGGGAAATCAAGTGCGGCGTCGAAGTCGCGGTTGCGCATGCGGACACTTTCCCTCGCCTTTCAGCGCAATATGGGCCGGCGCTGACCAGACTGATCGAGATCGGCCGCAATACCAGCGCGATGCGCTACCAGGAAGCGCTGCTGAACCGTGCCGCCTTCCGCGGCAAGGTCAACAAGCTGATGCAGGACATTGATCTGCTGGTCGTCCCCGTGCAGCCGTTCGCCGCGCCGACACATGAGCAACTTGGCGCGCTGGCACAAGATCCCGAACTGAACAGCCGCCTGATCCAGTTCACGGCGCCATTCAACTCGAGCGGGCATCCCGCGATCACCCTGCCATGCGGATTCACCGCGAGCGGTATGCCGATCGCATTCCAGCTCGTGGCCCGCCATGGCGAGGAAGCGCTGTTGTGCCGTGCCGGCATGGCCTTCCAGCAAGCCACCGACTGGCACCGGCGCCATCCGGATATCCATCTCCGGAACTGACGCTGTCTTACGAAATCAGGCCGGCAGGGACTGGCCTGATTTCACTCAGCATTATCTGTCGGTAGCTGGCTCACCTGGCTCGTCATCTCGCAACGGCGTAATCGTCGCCGAATCGCGCGCCGCTTCCTCATAGATACCGGTCAGCAGCGAAAGGAAGCGTGACGCCTTGTCGAATTTCTCCGAAACATCGCTGATTTCTTCCAGTCGTTTTACCAGTATTTCAGCCCTGACCTTGTAATACTCGTCTGTCAGCCTCACCCCCAGTTCGCTGACCGTGTAGGAAAAGGTCTTGCTGTTTTTTTCCCGCTGCTTCTCGATTAATTTCGCCATCTCGAGCTTGCGCAAGCTGTACTGGATGTTCGGAATATCATCGCGATTCATCAGGCGGGCAATGGTGGCACTATTCTTCGGCCGATCCTGCATCCTGATGACGTGGAGAATAACGTGTTCCTCGTATTTGATATCCACATCGGCAGCAATCGTAACCATCCCGGTGGAAAGCACAAAACGGGAAAATGCCTCATTAAATCGGATCAGGGACCACTCGAATTCCGTGGCCTTGTGCTCCAGATCCGTTTTTGCGAGATGCCACCCGCGATAGAATTTCGGTTCCATTGATTGACCGCCCTATTTCGATTGCCGATCCAGCGCGCCGATAAACTGGCGCGGCTGGCAAAAACCAGGCCTCGATTATCTCACAACGTGGGCGGTTTTCTCCCCTCTCCCGCTTGCGGGAGAGGGTCAAGCAATCTGGCGTCGGGCCGCCTGTCAGCTAAGCCCGAAGCGCTCCAGCGTCCCGGCAAGCCCCAGCAGCTCGACCATGGTCTTGCCTTGCACCAGTTGCTCGCGCATCCAGTCTTCCTTCTCTTCCCGCTCGGCACTTTTCGCCAGCACGGCCTCAACCTCGCCGGCGGCAACCAGCACGAGCCCATCGCGGTCTCCGACAACAATATCGCCGGGCGCGATCGATACCCCGGCCACGCACACCGGCACATTGACCTTGCCGGGCTGGTTCTTGTTGGTGCCCTTGATCGACAGGCCGCGGCAGAACACCGGGAAGCCCATTTCGACAATGGCATTGCCGTCGCGCACGGCGCCGTTGATGACCAGGCCCGCCAGGCCGACCTGCTGGGCCGCCAGGGTCAGCACGTCGCCCCACGGGCCCGCTTCGGTAAAGCCCTTGGCGTCGAGCACCAGCACGTCGCCGGGACGCGCCTTGGTCAGCGCATAGTGGACCATCAGGTTGTCGCCGGGACGCAGGTCCACGGTGAGGGCGGGCCCGGCCATCCTGACGCCCGGGTCCAGCGGCTTCAGGCCGCCGTCCAGCGCGCCTTTCTGGCCTTGCGCTTCATGAATGGTTGCGGTGCCGAAGGCCTTCAGGCGTTCGAGTTGCGGTAGCGTAACGGGGTAGTTCATGGCGATTAGACTGTTGGATAGAAGAAGCGATGGGTGCGGCAGTGCGCGCCTAGTCGACCGTGGCGCCCGAGCGCTTGACCACGGACTCCCACAACGGCAGCTCCTTCCTGATGAAAGACTGGAACTGGGCCACCGAGCCACTGACATCGCGAGACCCCAGTTCAGCAAGCTTTGCCGCGACACTGGCCTCGCGCAGTACGCGGTTCAGTTCTGCATTAAGCCGGTCGACCAGGGCCTTCGGCGTTTCGGTCGGGACGAACACTCCGTACCAGTTCTCGATCACAAAGCCCGGAAAACCCGCCTCCTGCATGGTCGGCAGGTCAGGCAACGTCCTGGCACGCTGGGCACCGGTGGTGGCCAGCGCCCGGATGCGCCCGGATTTGAGCTGCGGCGCGAGTGCCGTCGTGGTCTCGAAGGCAATCGGTATCTGGCCCGCGAGTACGTCGCTGAGCGCAGGGCTGGCGCCGCGATACGGGACATGCAGCATGTCGAGATGCTTGTCCAGCTTCATCAACTCGCCCGCCAGGTGCTGCGGGCTGCCACTGCCAGCGGAGGCATAGCTGTATTTGCCTGGTGACGACTTGATCAGCTCCACGAGTTTTGGCGCAGTTTGCGCGGGAACCGCCTGATTGACGTAGAGCACCAGGGGAACCGATGCGACCATGCCGACCGGCGCCAGGCCGGTCACAGGATCGAGCTTCAACTTGTACAAATTGCGGTTGATGACGATGCCCGTGTTGTTGCCAAGCAGTGCCGTGCAACCGTCCGGTTTGGACCGGGCAACGAACTCCGTACCGATATTGCCGCTGGCGCCGCCCTTGTTGTCGACGATCACGGTGGTGCCAAGGCCCTTGGACAATCCCGGCGCCACGATGCGCGCCAGGATGTCGGTGGTGCCGCCGGGCGGATAGGGAGACACCAGCCGCACCGTCTGGCATGGGTACGCGGCCTCTGCATGGGCATGCGCTGCAACGCCGGCCAGCGCAAGGCCAAGCACCGCGCCGCACAGCACATGGGACGTACGGCGGTCCGCGCTGATGGCGCGGGTCTTGAAGCGATCGGACATGGTTTGTCTCCGTGAATCTGGCCGAGGCGCCGGTCGGACTGCCGGCTTTGGCCAGGCGTCCGCTTCAGCCGGCGGCGCGTTGCAGGGTGTGGTAGCCGTGCTGGCGGCGCGCTTCCGACAGCGTTGCGCCGGCCAGCGCCGCGGCCAGGATCTTTTCTTCGGCGCCACGCGTGGCCAGTGCCTTGCCGAACACCTCTTCCGCCCTGGCCTGGGGGACCACGACAATGCCGTCGGCATCGCCCACGACAAAGTCGCCCGGGCAAACCCGTACATCGCCGAGGCTGACCGGTACACGGACCGCTTCCACCTGCACGCGGTCCTTGCCGGTGCGCATGAAGCGGCCACGGGCATAAAGCCGGTAGTTGGCCTGGTCGGCCTCCTCCGTGTCCCGGCATACGCCGTTGATCACGGTGCCGCCGACGCCGCGGTGCGCGGACAGCGCGCTGAGGATGCCGCCCCACACGGTGCAGTCGGTGCGGCCAGCGTTGTCGATCACCACGATGGCGCCGGCGGGCACTTCATCGAGGTAATCGCCGACGGTGCCGGGTGCAGCCGTATCCACCGGCGCATAGCGCACGGTATAGGCCTGGCCGAACAGCTTGCCTTCGCCCGCGATGCGCCCGATGCCGTGCGCGCTGCCGGGCAGCCGGAAGAAATCCAGCGCGTCGGATACCTCTGCGGTGGTCAATGCCTTCGCTGCTTCGATCCAGCCGGCTTGTGTCTGCTGCGTCATCGCCTCACTCCTTATGTTGATGCAATGGAGTTTCGAGTAAAGTAACGACGAGATCAAACATCGTTTATTGGACTTAACTTCATTAAAAATGAACCAAAGGCAGCTTCGATACTTCTGTGAGGTAGTCGACGCCGGCAGCGCGGCCGAAGCGGCAAAGCGGCTCTTCGTCGCGCCGACGGCCATCAGCATGCAGCTTGCGCAACTGGAGGAAAGCGTCGGGGCGCCCCTGTTCGACCGCTCGCACCGGCCCATGACGCTGACGGCGGTAGGCCGTTTTCTTTATCCGCGCGCGAAGGACGCACTGGCCATGCTGGCCAGGCTGGAGGAAGAGACGCGCGCTGTCGCAGCCGGCAGCGGCGGCTGGCTGGGCATCGGCTTTACCCGCTCGGCGATCTTCAGCATCCTGCCGGCGGCAGTGCGCCGCTTTCGCACCACGCGGCCCAATGTCCAGGTCGACCTGCTGGAGCTGCTCTCGGAACACCAGCCGGAGCAACTGAGGCGCGGGCGCATCGATATTGGCATCTCGCGCTACGTCGGGGTGTTCGAGCAGGACCCGGACCTGTTGTACACGCCGCTGTTCGACGACCCGTTCGTCGCGGCCGTTCCGGCGAGCAGCAGCCTGGGCAAGCGCAAGACGATACGCGCGGCCGAGCTGAACGGGATGTCGCTGATCCGGTATCCGAAGGACCCGCAGAGCGGCTTCGCCGCGCGGATGATGGCGCTGCTGCGCGATGCCGGGGTGGATTGCGTGGCGGGACACGAAGCCATCGAGATCCATACCGCGCTCGGCCTGGTGGCCGCCGGCCTGGGCTTTACGCTGGTCGGCCGTTCGGTGGCCGATGGCAACCGCTCCGACATTGCCTTTGTCCCGATCACGGGCATCAAGGGGACGGGGACCATTGTCGCGGTCACGCGGAAGGATGACGACAGCGCGCTGGTGTCGTCATTCCTGAGTGCGCTACAGGCACCAGGAGACTGAGTCCGGCGGGCAGCGCCCGTCAGCGCCTGGGCCTGCGCGCCACCACCTTTTCCGCTGCCAAGGCAGCGATAGCCGCCTCCACCATCGGGTTCTCACGGCTGGTTGACCATGCCACGGCAGTCGTGACCACGTTGACCGCCTCCTTCAGCGGCCTGACCACCACGTTGTCCGAGGCCGCCTTCTTCAGCGACGCCGGCACCAGCGCAATCCCCTGCCCGCAGCCAACGAAGGCGATCTGCGACGACACCGTTCTCACTTCGTGAAGGATGCGGGGCGAGAAGCCGGCCGCCCTGCAGGTCGCAATGAGGCTGTCGTAGTAGACGGGACTCACGTGCCTGGAGAAGATCACGAATTCCTCGTCCGCAAGCGACGCCAGGCGAATGCGAGGCATCTCAGCGAATCGGTGCGACCGCGGCAGCGCGACGGCTAGGCGATCCTGTTTCAGGGCGATGGACTTGATGGCTGGCCCCAGGTCGCCTTCAAGACGGGCGAACGCCAGGTCTACGTCACCCCGCTCCAGCGCAGGCACGGCATCCACGCTGTCGATCTCCTTGACCGACACGGTGAGCTGCGGGTGTTCCGCCTTCAGGTGCTCGATCAGCGGGGGCAGCGTGTCGACCATGGCCGACGAGATCGCGCCGATCGTCAGGAGCCCGCTTTGCCCCTGGACGGCCTCGCGCACGGCAAGCTCGAGCCGCTCCAGCTGCTCGGCGAATTTCCGTACCGCCGGCAGGATCGCTGCGCCCGCGGGCGTGAGCTTCGCGCCCCTTCTGGACCGCTCGAAGAGCTTTACCTTGAGCGCGTGTTCAAGTACCTGGATCTGCTCGGTCAGCGGGGGTTGCGACATCCCCAGCCGCTTGGCGGCGCGTCCGAAGTGCTCCTCCTCGGCAACGGCCAGGAACAGCCAGAGATGCCGGACCAGTCTGAAGTTGATCATGGCTTTGATAGCTTTGGCGTATGAAAAGCTTATGTTCTTCGGAATTTACATATGGAACTCTAGCGCCGATAGTGCAAGCCAAGCAACCACTGAGGACGCCGGAATGAACCCGCCCACCTTGCTCGACCGCCTTGCCGCGCTGGATACCAACACCGTATCGGACGCGCTGGACTTCCTGAACCTGCCCGGGGCGACATATGGCATTCGCCCGCTCTGGGACTGCCCCAGGATCGTCGGCAGGGCAAGCACCGTCCAGCTTGGCGCCAAGACCGACGCAGCGCCGACGGCGCACCTGATCACCCCCGTCGTCGCGGAGATCCGGAGCGACGACCGCATCCTGGTGATCGCCGGGGGCCTCGAAGGCATCTCCTGCTGGGGCGACATCCTCGCCAATGCCGCGACCGCGAAGAAGGTGCGCGGTTCTGTCATCGACGGCCTGAGCCGCGACATCGAAGGCAGCGAATCGATCGGCTACCCGGTCTTTGGCCGCGGCGTGACCATGATCAGCGCGCGCAACCGTGTGGTGCAGCTCGGCTCTGGGGAGCCCGTTGTCTTCGCCGGCGTCGTCGTCAACCAGGACGACTATGTGATTGCCGACCGCTGCGGCACGGTCTTTGTGCCGGCGCAGCACATCGAAGCGGTGCTGGACCTGGGCGAGCGCATCGCCCGTCGCCAGGACGGCATGGTCCAGGCCGTACGCGCGGGCCGCTCCGTGGAAGAAGTGATGCATGACAAGGAATTCGAAGCCATCCACAGCAAGGAAGCAAAATGAGCGCGCAAGACAAAGAGCTGGGCACTCGGCTACCACACCCTGCAGAGGAAGTCCTGATGACAGTCGATCTCCAACGCCTGAACGTCAACCTGGCCAGCGCCCAGGCCTCGGCGACCTACCGGATGATGGACCGGGTGGCGGCAAAACGGGCTTCCGGTGCCAGGGTCATTTCGCTGAGCGCCGGCGAGCCGGATTTCGACACCCCGGCGCATGTGTGCGACGCGGCCATCGAGGCGATTCGCGCCGGCCATACCCGCTACACGCAAGTGGCCGGCATGCGCCCGCTGCGCGAAGCCATTGCCGCCAAGTTCCAGCGCGACAATGGCCTCGACATCGGCTGGCAGGACACCATCGTCTGCACCGGCGGCAAGCAGGTGATCTATAACGCCTTGTCGGCCACGCTGAACGCTGGCGACGAGGTCATCGTGCCCGCACCTTACTGGGTCAGCTACCCGGAAATGGTCCAGCTTTCCGGCGCGACGCCGGTGATTGTGTCGTGCGGCGCCGACGTCGGCTTCAAGCTGACCCCGGCCGCACTCGCGCGCGCCATCAGCGCCAGCACGCGCTGGCTCATCCTGAACTCGCCGTCCAACCCCACCGGTGCCGTCTATACGCGGGAGGAGCTGGCCGCGCTCGCCGAGGTGCTGCTGGCACACCCGCATGTCCTGGTGCTGTCAGACGATATCTATGAGCACCTGACCTTCGACGGCGCCCGCTTCCATACGCTCGCCGCGGTGGAGCCGCGTCTCGCGCCGCGAACCCTGACTATGAACGGCGTTTCCAAGGCCTACGCCATGACCGGCTGGCGCATCGGCTTCGGCACCGGTCCTCGCTGGCTGCTGGAAGCCATGGAGAAGGTCCAGGGACAGCAGACCTCGGGCACCTGCTCCATCTCCCAGCATGCCGCGCTGGCCGCGCTGACCGGGCCGCAGGACTTTATCGGCGAGTCGCGTGCGGTCTTCGAGGAACGGCGGGACCTGATGGTCCGGATGCTTAATGACACGCCGGGGCTGTCCTGCCTGGTGCCTGGCGGGGCGTTTTACGCGTTTGCCTCGTGCGAGGGACTACTCGGTCGGCGCACGGCTGCCGGAACGCTGCTCAACACGGATGAAGACGTGGCGGGCGCACTCCTGGATGAGGCCAATGTGGCGGTCGTGCATGGCAGTGCCTTTGGGCTTGGGCCTTACATCCGAATTGCCTATGCGCTTGACACTGAGTCGCTGCGGCAGGCGTGCCTGGCAATCCGAGAGTTCTGTCAGTCGTTGCGGGATTAAGCCACGGTCAGATTGACCATCAGATTGCTGAAGAAATTCGCACGCTGCCGGTTTGCTCCCCTCTCCCGCTTGCGGGAGAGTCCTATGCACGCTCGCCGTGCCGGCTTGCCCCAGGAACCAGGAGGCCTTCGCTCCACAACCGCTGTAGCAAGGCTCCAAAATCAGCCTTAATAAAATCAATGGGTTAGTGGAGGTTCCTGGGTAGGGGCAGGGGGTGAGGGCAGGCACTGGCATACCGACGGACAGCGCTTCATCGATGCGCCTGGCCCTCACCCCAACCCTCTCCCGCAAGCGGGAGAGGGAGCACACAAACGGTGATTCATAACCCGGCGGCGCTGCGACAGCTTTGTCAGCAGTCTGACGGCCCGCCAGTCAGCTCGGCCGTTCTTTTCGCCCCTAACATGGAGTTCGCCAGCGTGTCACGAAGCACCCTCACCAAGAAACGCCTCCACCTGTCAATAAACGGAACGGACATCGACCTGTCCGCACTGCATAGCCCCGGCGAGCACCCTCCCCTGGTCTTCCTGCATGGCTTTGGCTCGACCAAGGAGGACTATGCGGACGTGGTCCTGCATCCAGGCCTCGCGGGCCGGGCGGTGCTCGCCTACGACGCGCCGGGTTGCGGGGAGACAGAATGCCGTGACCTGTCCCGGATCTCGATTCCCTTCCTGGTCAAGACCGCCCTCACGGCGCTCGACCATTTCGGCATAGACCGGTTTCACCTGGTCGGGCATTCCATGGGCGGCCTGACCGCCCTGATGCTGGCCCACCGCGTGCCGGATCGCGTGCTGAGCTTCATCGACATCGAGGGCAATGTGGCGCCGGAAGATTGCTTCCTCAGCCGGCAGATCGTCTCGCATCACAGCGAGGACGCGGATCGCTTCTTTGAAGAGTTCATCGACCGTACCTGGCATTCCCCGTACTTCTCCAGTCCGCTGTATGCGGCAAGCCTGCGCCACAAGGTGCGCGCCGGCGCGGTGCGCGGAATCTTCGAATCGATGGTCGACCTGTCCGACAACGCCGACCTGATGACGAAGTTCCTGGGATTGCCCTGTCCGAGGATGTTCATGTACGGAGAGCAGAACGCCTCGCTTTCCTACCTCAGCCAACTACAAAGCCATGGCGTGGAACTGGCGGAGATTCCGCGGTGCGGGCATTTCCCGATGTACTCGAATCCGCCCGCGATGTGGGAGCGGATTGCCAGGTTCCTGGCGCGTGGGTAATGCCATGAGCGCCAACGCCGGGGCAAGCCTGCACCGCCAGGCTCGCGCGCTTGCACCGCGATGAATACGCGCTTCGTCGAAGCCTTTCTTTGCGTCGTCAGGCTGGGCAGCTTCAGGGCGGCAGCACAGAAGCTCTACGTCTCGCAAGCTGCCATCTCCAGCCGGATCAGCGCACTCGAGCAGGAGCTTGGCGCCCGCCTGTTCGACCGGGACGCGCGCGACCTGCGCCTCACACCGGTCGGGCTGCGGCTGCTGAGCTATGGCGAGCGCATGCTCGAGCTCCAGCGGGAGATGATCGCCATCGGGCAAGGCGACGCAAAGCTGCTCGGGCTGGTCCGGATCGGCGCGGTCGAGACCGTCGTCCATACCTGGCTGGTCGACTTCATCCACGAGCTGCAGTCATCGTATCCGAGCATCGAGGTACAGCTCAGTTGTGAGTCCACGGAGCGCCTGCACAGAAGCCTGCGCGACGGCGAGATCGACATTGCGCTGCAGACCGATGCCGTGGTCGGCGACGGCATTGTCAACACGCACTGCCTGCCGATGTCCCTGCGCTGGGTCGGGCCACCGGCCACGGACAGGCATGGGACCGAGCCACTGCCGTCACTGCTCGAAGGTTCCGTTGTGACGTTGACGGCAGGCTCCCAGCCGCATATCGCGCTGAAGGAACTGTACCGGCAGGCTGGCCTGCCCTTTGGCCGTGTTCATTGCGTGGGCTCCATTGCCGCCATCGTCCGGCTGGTACGGTCCGGGTTCGCCAATGCCCTGATGCCGCCGGCAGCGGTTCGCGATGACATCGAGGCGGGATTGCTGCGCATCATTGCTTGCGACGTATCGCTGCCGAACCAGCGCTTCGTCATCAGCTATCGCGACAACCAGGCCGCCGAGGCCATCGGTATCGTCGCTGCCCTGGCGTGCGGCGCGGCTGACAGCTTCTCGCAGTCACTTTCCCCACCCTACGCCCCAGACTGAGGCGCGGCAGCACCATGGATGGGCGCTAGCCGTCACTCTGAAAGAAATTTCTTATCAGAAAGTCTCCGAAAAACCCGTTTGCCACGCACTGGCACAGTGGGTCAACATTGCCTCATCCGCCGGAGTCCCGGTCACCGGCAGTTCCAGGCGGGTTCGATAGCCTCAGCGTATGGAAACGCTACGAACTTCGGAATTTACATATCCATAGCCAGCGCCAAGACTGGTATTGGCACCCCTCCACCTTCCGAGCGTTGTTGCGTGTGCCGTTCCCACGATTTGTTCTTGCCCCCATAGAAGGAACACTGTCATGAAGTTCGCTATTACCTGCCTGGTTGCCTGCCTGACGCTTGCCTCGACCATCTCCACCGCAAGCGCCACCGACTACCCGACCAAGCCAATCCGGCTGGTCGTTCCGTATCCTGCGGGGGGCTCCACGGACGCGGTTGCGCGCATGGTCGGGCACAAGCTGACGGCAAAGTTTGGCCAGCCCGTGGTCGTGGAAAACAGGCCCGGCGCCAGCGAAGCCATTGCCGCAAGCTTCGTGGCGAAATCGGCACCGGACGGCTACAACATCCTGTTGGCCACGATGACCGGCCTCTCGGTCAACCCGAGCCTGTACAGCAAGCTCTCGTATGACCCGCGCTAGGACTTCGCGCCCATCATCCAGACGACGACCATCCCCAGCGTTGTCGTCGTCAACCCGAACGTACCGGCAAAGTCCATGGCGGACCTGCTCAAGTTCCTGAAGGGCAAGCCCGGCAGCGAGGGCTATGCCTCGGCTGGCAACGGTACGCCAAGCCACCTCGGCATGGAGCTCTACAAGCGGGTCACCGGCGCCAATGTCGTTCATGTGCCTTACAAGGGCGGCGCGCCCGCGCTCCAGGACCTGATGGCCGGCCAGGTGCAGATCATGATGGCGCTGCTGCCCGAGGCGATGCCGCTGGTCAAGGCCGGCAAGCTGAAGGCCCTGGCCATCACCACCACGAAGCGCTCCGCCGAGTACCCCGACCTGCCCACCGTATCCGAATCCGGCATGCAGGGCTTCGAGATGATCTTCTGGCAGGCCTTTGTCGCGCCGGCGGGTACGCCCAGGGACGTTGTGGCGAAGCTCAACCAGGCCATCGATGAAATCCTCCGCGACAAGGAAACCCGGGCCAAGCTGGTCGAGATGGGCCTGGAGCCCGCCGGCGGGACTCCGGAGCAACTGGGTTCGCTGATGAAGAGCGAGACCGTCAAGTGGAAGAAGGTCGTCGACGACGCCGGCATCAAGCTCGATTGATACGGCAGCAGCGCAACGGAGTGTACGAGTGGACATGATACAACGATGGCCGTCGAGGAACAAGTGCCGCCGATGGCAGGCGGCGCCCAGCGAACGCTGAGGATTCACGCGGCGGGTACCTGCGCACTGCTTCTCGATGCCTGCGCCGGTGAATTCGACCCGGCGACACAGGAACGCGTCTGGGCGCTTTCCGCCCTGCTGTCGGCCGGCAAGGTGCTGGATGGCATTCGGGAAACCGTTCCCGGTGTCAACAACCTGCTCGTCGTCTTTGACCCCGAGCTGCTGCATCCGGCCAAGGCTCGTGAATGCTTGCCCGGACTATGGGAAACGCTGGAAGTCAGTGCGCGCCCGGGCCGCGAGATCGAGATCCCCGTGGTCTATGGCGGAGAAGCCGGCGAAGACTTGCCGGCCCTGGCCGCAGGCGCCGGCCTCGACATCGAGGCCTTTGTCGGCTTGCACAGCGCCGCTGTCTACTCGGTCGCCTGCATCGGTGCCTACCCTGGCTTTGCCTTCCTGACCGGCCTGCCTGCGCGGCTCGCCACACCTCGCCGGCAGGTGCCCCGGATGAAGGTGGCGAAGGGTTCCGTGGCGATCGGAGGCAGCCAGGCCGGCGTCATGCCCTGTGCCGCGCCGTCCGGGTGGCATCTGATCGGCATGACGGCGTTGAGCATGTTTGACCCGAGCCGCAGCGTGCCTTGCCTGCTCTCCCCGGGGGACCGGGTGCATTTTCGGGTGAAGGGAATTGAATCATGATTGAAGTCCTCTCCACCGGCGCGCCGAACCTCGTCCAGGACCTGGGCAGGCCGGGCCATCTCGGTATCGGCGTTGGCCGCAGTGGCGCCATGGATGCCATGGCGCTGTCCCTCGCCAACGCACTCGTTGGCAACGATGACGGCGAAGCCGGGATTGAAATCAGCCTGTTTCCGTTCCGCGTGCGCTTTCAGTCCGACACTGTCTTCGCCTGTACCGGCTCGGACAGCCGCCTGCTGCTGGACGAGCGCGCACTGGCGCCGTGGTGGGGCCGGCGCGCCAGCGCCGGCCAGGTCCTGGTTGTGGAACGCCCCCGCCGCGGCGCTCGTGCATATCTGGCCTTCTCTGGCGGCATTGATGTTGCGCCCGTCCTGGGCTCTCGCTCGACGGACCTCAAGGACGGATTCGGAGGCTGGGAGGGGCGTGGACTGCGGCGCGGGGACGTGCTGCCGCTCGGAACAGCAGGGAATCCGGTGCTGCAGGCGTCCGGCCTGGGCCTGATACCCAACGATATCCCCCCGTTCTGGCAGGAGCTGTCCCGACGGTGCATCACCGTGCGGGCCATGCCAGCCGCCGAGTACGAGCTGTTCAGCCACGAGGCAAGAACGGCCCTCACCTCCACCGACTACAAGGTCACCCCCGACGCCAACCGGCAGGGTTATCGCCTGGTCGGCGAAGCACTGACGCTGAGCCGGCCGCTGGAACTACTCTCGCACGGCATCGTGCCGGGAACGATCCAGGTCCCGCCCTCCGGACAACCCATCATCCAGCTCGCCGAGGCGAACACCTGCGGCGGCTATCCGAAGATCGCCACCGTGATCGAGGCAGACCTCTGGCGGCTTGCCCAGGCGCCGGTGGGCTGCAGCGTGCGTTTCATGACAGTCGACCAGGACCAGGCCATCTCCGCCTCGAAAGCGCAAGCCGATGAACGTGCGTCCTTGCGCAGCAACATCGCGCTGATGGCGCGACGCAGCTAAGCCTCGCTTCCCGCCTTCCAATCACATCCACACACAGGCCAGTCATGACCAGACAGAATGCAGCATCCTTGCGCGTCGACCTCAATTCCGACATGGGCGAGGGATACGGCGCCTATCGCATGGGCGACGACGAAGCCATCCTGAATATCGTCAGCTCCGCCAATATCGCCTGCGGGCTGCACGCCGGCGACCCGGAGATCATGGCGAAGACCTTCGCGCTGGCCAGGGAGCGTGGGGTTGCGGTAGGTGCGCACCCTGGTTTCCCGGACCTCTGGGGTTTCGGTCGACGCATCATTCCGTTCAGCACTGGCGAGATCGAACGCCTGGTCGCCTACCAGGTTGGTGCGGCACAAGCCCTTTCCGCATACGCGGGCCATCCCATCACCTACGTCAAGGCGCATGGTGCATTAGGCAACCTGACCCAGACCGACCCCGACGTCTCCACCGCCATCGCACGGGCGATCAAGGCGGTCGATCCGAAGCTGGTCTGCCTGACGTTCGCGAATGGCCATCTCGAGCGCATCGGCAAGGAGATGGGCCTGCGCGTGTGCGCCGAAGTGTTTGCCGACCGCGCCTACACCGACGAGGGCCACCTCGTGCATCGCAAGGTTCCGGGCGCGGTGCTGCACGACGCGCACGAGGCTGCGGCCCGGATGCTGCGGATGGTCCGTGCCGGCGCCATCGAAACCATCTCCGGCAAGCTGGTACCCGCGCCGATTGAGTCGATCTGCGTGCACAGCGATACCCCGGGTGCGATCGCCATGGCGGCGGAGGTGCGGCGCACGCTGGAGGAGGCTGGCGTCACCGTACGGTCCTTCAGCTGAGGTGGTCATGTCGATGGATATCGCGTTCGTTGAGCAGCTTATCGGCATCCTGGAGCGTTCGACGCTGTCTGAGGTCGAGTACGCCGAGGATGGGGGGCGCATCCGGCTAGTGCGTGCGGGCAACCGTGGGGCTGCAGACACGGCTTCGACGCTTGCAGCGGCAGTGCAGGACGCGCCCGCGCAGACCTGTACCGCGTCCCCACTCCAGATCGAGCCGAAGGAACGAAGCGTATCGGCGCCGCTTGCGGGCATGTTCTATTGCGCCCCTGCCCCGGACCAGCCTCCATTCGTGGCGGTCGGTGACCTGGTCGAGGAAGGACAACAGCTTGCCATCATCGAGGCCATGAAGATGCTGAATGCCGTGGAAGCCGATCTCAAGGGCCGGGTGGTCCGCGTCGCTGCCTTGGACGGCGCAGCGGTGGAAGCCGGCGCCCCGCTCTTTGTGATCGAGCCTGCGGGAGACGGCGATGTTTGAAACGGTGCTGATCGCCAATCGAGGCGAGATCGCGCTGCGGGTACTGAGAGCCTGCCGCAAGCTGGGCATCCGGACGGTTGCCGTGCACTCGGAAGTCGACGCAAACCTGCGGCATGTCGCTCTCGCCGACCAGGCGTTGTGCATCGGCCCCGCCCCCGCTGGCCGCAGCTACCTGGACCAGAACGAACTGCTGCTGGCCGCCAGGCTGTCCGGGGCCGACGCCATCCATCCCGGGTACGGATTCCTGTCCGAGAGTGCGGACTTTGCCGAAGCCGTGGAGAAGGCCGGGCTGGTATTCATCGGCCCCACCGCTGCCTCGATCCGGCGCATGGGTGACAAGGTCAGCGCCAAACGGGCCATGATCGAAGTCGGTATCCCCTGCGTTCCCGGCTCCGAGGGCGCACTGACGGATGACTTTCCGGCGACCTCCGCACTCGCCGATGAGGTCGGCTACCCGCTGATTGTCAAGGCGGCCGGTGGCGGAGGCGGTCGCGGCATGCGCATCGTCCGAGCCCCCGACGAACTGGCACAGGCAGTCGCAATGACCCGGGAGGAAGCCGGCCGGGCCTTCAACAACCCCGACGTCTATCTCGAGAAGTTCCTGGAACATCCCCGGCATATCGAAATCCAGGTCCTTGCGGACGCGCACGGCAACGCCGTGTGGCTCGGTGAACGCGACTGCTCGATGCAGAGGCGCCACCAGAAGGTCATCGAGGAGTCCCCGGCACCCGGCATTTCACGCGAGGAAATCGCCAGGATCGGTGAGCAATGCGCCAGGGCGTGCCGGCATATCGGCTACCGTGGTGCCGGCACCTTCGAGTTCCTTTACGAGGATGGCGCCTTCTTCTTTATCGAGATGAATACCCGGGTGCAGGTCGAGCATCCGGTCACCGAGCTCGTCACCGGAATCGACATCGTCGCCGAGCAGTTGCGCATCGCCCGCGGCGAACCGCTTTCCTTCCGGCAGGAGGATATAGAGTTTCGCGGGCATGCCATCGAATGCCGCATCAATGCCGAGCACCCGTGGCGGTTCACGCCGGCTCCCGGGCGGATCACGGAGTGGATTCCCCCTGGCGGTCCCGGGATACGCGTGGAATCCCATCTCTATGCCGGCTATACCGTGCCACCGAACTACGACTCCCTGGTCGCAAAACTGCTGGCGCACGGCGCCACGCGCGAGGAAGCGATCGCGCGCATGCGTGTGGCCCTGGAGGAAATCGTGCTGGGCGGCATCAGCTCGAATGTTGCGCTGCACCGGGTGCTGATGGACGAGCCTGGCTTCACCCAGGGCGGCTATGACATCCATCATCTGGAACGATGCCTGGCACAGGGCCTTGGGGAGGCCAACTGACATGAACCTGGAAGATATCGAGCGGCTGGTTCAGCGCCTTGCGTGCAGCCCGGTTGGGACGCTGGAACTCGAACTGGAAGGGAAGCGCCTGGTGTTGCAACGTCCGGCGGACGGCGACGGGGTGCAGGCACAGTGTGAAGGCACTAGCCAAGGTATGCCTCATGCAGAATCACCGGAAGCAGCGCTCGATTTCATACGAGCGCCCGCGGCAGGCGTGTTCTACGCCAGTCACCCGCTGGCGGAAGAGACCTTCGCGCTGGCCGATCGCACGGTCGAGGCCGGCGAGCCGGTGGGCTACTTGCGTGTCGGTTCGGTGCTCAGTGCGGTGAATGCCGGGGAGCGCGGCGTGCCAGGCGAGCAGCTTGTCGAAAGCGGTACGCTGGTTGGCTTTGGCCAGGCGCTTTTCGCGTTCGCGAAGGCGTCGTAGGCGCCAACGGTTCGATGCCCATGCCCGCTATCCCCTTCACAAGCCTCTGAACTACCGTTTGGTGTGCTCCCTCTCCCGCTTGCGGGAGAGGGTTGGGGTGAGGGCCGGCCTCAACAACGAAGTCGAGGCCGGTGGTATGCCGGCGCCTACCCTCACCCCCTGCCCCTCTCCCGCAAGCGGGAGAGGGAGCAAACCGGCAGCCGGCTTCTGTCACAGCGCGATGTCGACATGCCGTGGCAGCAACCACCAAATCGCTACAACGGAGAGTCGGTCAGAATTCGTTCCCGATTGGCGAACTTCATTGATTCCTCCGGCGTTTATGTCCGAGAATGGGTCGCGTCGCACCAATGCGATCGGCTTCCGCGGCACCTGGCGGCCTTGGATGCGGAAAAAAAAGGATTACACAATTTGTTCCATGTCATATATTTGAAAACTTCAGTTGGCGCTGCGGCGCAGAGCTGTCTCCGCGGTGCGGGATGGGCACTCGATCCATAGCATGATTTCAGCCCGAGGCCTCCCACCAAGGCGGTTGTTGCAGACACACCAGCCCCCGCAGCGGCTGTCGTTCCACATCCCGGCAAATGTAAGAGCGCACAGGAGAGACCCATGCTGAGCCCTCATGAGATCGCCACGCTGATGCTAGTCAAGGATGCCCCGGATCCGGTTGAGTTGGACCCTTCGGATCTTGACGCCCTGCTGGAACGCCAGCTCGTAACGCTGGAAGAACGGCCTTCCGGCCAGGCGTGTCCCCGCCTTACCCATCGCGGGGACTTTGTTCTCAAAGCCGTTGGCCGCAGCCGTTAAGGTACTGCCGCGACGATTATCCCGCCCGGGCGAACCCCGGTGCTCCCGCTCCCCCCAACAATCACCCGGTCGAATGCGTCCGGCGGCCCGATGCCGCCTGGCCTGAATTCGACCCTATTCTCAGGAGCCACATCATGCCCACCTTGCCCACTGAACCGATTTCGGCAGTGCAAGCCGCCGGCCTCGACATTCTGCTAGGTCTGACGAACAAGACCCTGGAGGGCCTGCAGAAAGTGGTTGAGCTGAATTTGCAGATGACCAGGGCCACCTTGGCGGAAACGCAGCAGAACACACGCCAGGCATTTGCCGCGAAAGATCTGGGGGAACTGCTGGCGCTGCAAGCCAGTCTGGTCCAGCTGGCGGTTGAGAAAGCACAGTCGTACCGCCATCAGCTGTTTGAGATCGCCTCAGCCACGCAAGCCGAGTTCACGAAGGTCGCCGATGCACAGTACGAAGAAAGCAAGCGCAAGATGCAGGAAATTGTCGATAACGCCCTGAAAGGCGCGCCGGCTGGCTCGCAGGGAGCAGTCGCCGCCTGGCAATCGGCGTTGACTGCCACGACCACCCTGTGCGATACGATGCAGCAGACCACCAGGCAGGCGCTCGAACTCGCCGAAAGCAATTTGAACCAGGCTGCTGATGCGGCGTCTGTTGCGGCGCAGGAAGCTGGCACGCAGGCGACACGCGCTGCCAAGCGGTAGCGCGCAACGATCGCTTCACTGCCGCACGCCATGTCGCGGCAGTGAAGCGTGAGACGGTCGGGTCGCGTCGTCCGCGGGGAAGCTGTCCACCTGGATCACTTTGTCAAGGGCGCGCAGGAAGGCAAGCGCCTTTGGGGCCGACGAGGTGGCGGCGATTTCTTCCAGCGTTTTGAGCTGGCGAATTTCGCCGGCCAGCCGCTGGCTTTCCGTTTCGCCGAGTTCCTGCGCCAGCGACAGCAGGTCACGCAGATCGCGCAGGCCGCCGGCACGTGGCATTCCGATGTCCGGGCACAGCCGGTGGACGACCCGCGGATCGCCGAGTGCATCAGCTATCGCTAGCTTTTCCGAATCGCGCAGGCGGTGGATTGGCGTTAATCCCTGTAGCGCGATCTTGCCGGCGACCCTCAGCACCGGATTGGATACGTTGTCATAAAGCTCGTGCAAGGCTTCGCTGGCGAGCCAGACCTGGTGCCGGATTGCGCCGCGCACGACAGGCGCCAGTTCGGCATCTCCCTGCCCGGCGTATCGCCACAAGCAGGCGCATGCCATGTAAAGGTGAGATAGCGCATCGCCCAGCCGCGACGACAGCAATTCCAGCCGCTTCAGATTGCCTCCGAGAACCCCCATGCAAATGTCGGTGGTGAAGGCGAATTTGGCGGCGAGCCGGGCAATCCTGCGCGCTTCGTGCTCGAATCCCGGTGGGACGTTGCCCACGAGCGGCGCATGGACAAGACTGCCCCAGAAACTGTGCAACAGGTGGCCACTGTGCCCGAGCACGGCGTCGCCGAGCGCAATGGCGTCGCGTTGTTCGACTGCATGGATTTCCCGCAGCGCATAGGGATGGCAGCGCACGGCGCCCTGGCCGAAGATGATCAGCGCACGCGTGAGGATATTGGCCCCTTCGACCGTGATCGCGATCGGCGCATGGCGGTAGGCGGTCGACAGCAGATTGGACGGGCCGGCGCAGATCGCCTTGCCGCCCAGAATGTCCATGCCATGGTTGATCGCGCGGCGCGCCGCTTCCGTCAGATGGTATTTCAGGATGGCGCCGGCGACGCTGGGCTGTTCGCCTTGATCGAGCGTGCTGGTCGTCAGCCGCCGCGCAGAATCGGTGGCATACAGATCCACGGCCATTTCCGCCAACGGTGCGGCGATGTTCTGGAAGCGCTGGATTGGCTGACCGAACTGATTGCGCAGCCGGGCATAGCCGTTGGCCACATAGAGCGAGGTCTGCTGCAGCGCCGCACCGAGCGCAGGCAGCGATATCGCCCGGCCGGTAGCCAGGCATTCCATCAGCATGCGCCAGCCCTTGCCGATGTTGGGACTGCCACCGATGACCCAGTCAAGCGGAATGAACACGTCTTCCCCCTCCACCGGGCCATTCATGAACGCACTGTTCATCGGCCGATGGCGTGCACCAATCCGCAGACCCGGATGCGGCACCGGGATCAGCGCGCAGGTAATGCCCAATTGTTGCGCGCCTGCGGGCCGCGTCGGATCGACGGCGTTGAAGGCAAGGCCGACCAACGAGGCGACCGGCGCCAGCGTGATGTAGCGCTTGGAAAAGGTCAGCGCAAAGCCCTCGGTCATGGCGCCGTTCCATTCGCGCTGCGTCAGTATCCCGATATCCGGAATGGCGGCGGCGTCCGAGCCGGCATACGGAGAGGTCAGTGCAAAGCACGGCAGATCCTCGCCACGTGCCAGGCGCGGCAGGTAATGGTTCTTCTGTGCCTCGGTACCGTAGCGCACCAGCAATTCGCACGGGCCGAGCGAGTTCGGCACCATCACAGTCACCGCTGCGGCGATGTTGACGCTGCCGATGCGCGTCACGACCGCGGCATGGGCGGCATGGCTGAATTCGAGTCCGCCGTAGGCGCGCGGAATGACCATGCCGAAGAATCGATGCTCGCGCAGATAGTGCCAGACTTCCGCCGGCAGATCGTGCGCCTCCTCGATCGCGAAGTCGTCGAGCATGCCGCACAACTCAGGTACGCGCTGTTCGAGAAAGGCCAGCTCCGCCTCGGTCAACTGCTCGGCCGGAATCTCTGCAAGCCTTGCGAAATCGGCCTTGCCTTCGAAGAAGCAGCCTTCAAAGCCGACCGTACCGGACTCCAGTGCAGCGCGTTCCGTCTCGCCGATCTTCGGCAACGCATCGGTGAACGCAGGCATCAGGAGCCTTCCGAGCAGGGATGACAGCATCTGGCTCCGCCAGGTTCGAATATTGGTGTGAACAGCCTGCGCTAGCCAGTAGCCTCGCGTACGCCTGACCGCCGGTGTCGGGACGACTCGGATCGGGAGCGGCGCCGCCGCCACTCCCGTGCCAGCCGGCTGCTGACTTGCGGTGCTAGCGGGCTGCCTGCTTTTTCGCGGCGCGCGTGCGAGCGGCCTTGCTGGCCGCTTCGGAGCGACCGGCGGCACCCTTGGTGCTGGCGGCCTTCTTGGCGGCAGCGGAACGTTCCGCCGCAGTACGCGTGCCTGCCGCGCGCTTGGCCTGGGCGGACAGGGCCTTAGGCGAAGCCCCGGCGGTGCTCTCGCGCTTGAGCGCCTTCAAAGCAGCGCTGGCGCGCTTGACCGTGCTTTCTGAACTGGCCCGTCGCGGCGCGGCCTTTGTGGCGCCTGTCTTGGCGGCGGCGGACTTGGTCTCTGCCTTGGTCGCGCCCTTTTTCGGCGGCACATCCACGCCAGCGCGGCGCGCCTCCGATAAACCGATCGCGATGGCCTGCTTGGCCGAGCGCACGCCGTGCTTACCCTTGCGCACGGCTTCGATCTCGTCGTGAACGAAATGGCCGGCCTGGGTGGTCGGCGCCTTGCCCTCTCGCTTGTCTGCCCTGGCTTGGGCGATGCTCGATGCCCTTGGCATGGTGGTCTCCATGACTGCCGCGGTCATCCGGCCTGGGCCATGGCAGATGCAATGTCCGCGGCGCTGATCATGGCCCGCCATCTGCCAGCAGGCTAAATACAAAGCCACGCAAATGTCGTTCCAGGCTTGCCATTCGTGCGGCCACCGGCAAAACGGAGGCGGCCGTAGTACTGCCGCGTGCGAAATCTGCGCACCCTGCGAAGAATCTACCTGCCTGGAAGCGGGGTCCCCAGCCACAGCTTCCGCCATTCAATGCGCATCGCCGACAACCCCCAGCAGCCAGTCCCGGAACTGCGCAAACGGCGGATACGACTCGCGATTCGCCGCGACAACCAGGTAGTAGGCGTTGCCACTGGCGTCACTGTTGACCTTGACCGGGACCGCAAGCGTCCCGGCCTGAAGCTCGTCCTCGACCAGCACCTTGGGAACCAGGCCGATACCCATCCCCGCCGATACCGCCTGGATCAGGTGGGACGTCATCTCGAACTGGGGCCCCAGCTTGAGCGCGTCGCCGGCATACCCATGCTTGGCAAACCAGTCCCGCCACGCCGTCGGCCGGGTGACGACCTGCAGCAGCGGGTACCGCAGCAGCTCATTGACGGTCCGGATCTTGTCGCGCCGCGCCTGCCGGGGACTGATGATCGGAATCATCTCTTCGGCGACTAGCTGGTAGGCCACGGCCCCGGGCCACTGACCGTCTCCCACCACGATGGCAGCATCCATGCCAGACAGGTCCAGGTCGAGATAGGTCCGCGAGTGAATATGGACCAGCACCTCCGGGTGCCTGGCATAGAAACCCGGTAACCGCGGCATCAGCCACTTGGAGCCGAAGGTCGGCAACACTGACAGATGCAATGTGCCACCGCCGGCCTGGAACGCGATCGCCTGCAATGTCGCGCTGCGGATTCGCTCCAGCGGACCGGTCAGCTCGCGCAGATACATGCGCCCGACATCGGTGAGCACGACCCGCCTGCCGATCCGCTGAAACAGCGGTACGCCCAGCAGCGCTTCCAGGGTCTGCACTTGCCGGCTGACCGCGCTCTGGGTCAGCGACAGGTGCTGCGCAGCGCGGGTGAAGCTTTCAGTCCGGGCGGACGCTTCGAACGCCAGCAAGGACGACATCGAGGGGGTAAGGCGCCGTGGATTCATTCAAAAAACTCATCAACAGGGCAACAAATAGTCGCTTGTTGTTACCCCGTCCGGATTCGAGAATGTCGACACAGTATAGCCCCCGCCGCCCAAAGCCGGCCCTGCCGCACCAGCCCGGATCTTCCCAGCTTGCATGCGCAGAGCACATAAGGACCCGGTCAGGCCGGGGGATCAGAAATTACAACCCGGTGGAGACAACCGATGCATATGCCCCTCCTGCGCCGACTGGCGCTTTCCCTCGCCATGCTGGCGTGCGGCCCGGCCCTCGCCGCCTGGCCCGATGACCGCCCGATCGAGCTGGTGGTGGGATTTGCCGCCGGCGGCGGCACCGACCAGATGGCCCGTGTCCTGGCGCCGTTTGTGTCCAGGCGCCTCGGCGCCAACGCCCGCATCATCGTCACCAACAAGCCCGGTGCCGCCGGCGAACTGGCGGTGGCCCACGTCGCCCGCGCCAAACCCGACGGCTACACCATCGGCATCGTCAATGTGCCGGGTTTTATCTTCCTGCCGATGTACAAGGAAGCGCAGTACAAGGCCGAGGACGTGCGCCTGATCGCGCGGCTGGTCGATGACCCCACGGTGCTGATCGCACGGAAGGACAGCAAGTACACCGACCTGCGCAGCGTGGTGCAGGCGCTGAAGCAGCAGCCGGGCTCGCTCTCCTTCGGTCATAGCGGCGTGGGCACCAATGGCCACCTGGCACTGGAACAACTGCAGCGGATTGCCGGTGTGCAGGCGAACAGCATCCCCTTCAAGGGCGCCGCCGAGGCCAAGACCGCGCTGATGGGCGGGCATGTCGACTTCACCTATGTGAGCGCGGGCGAGATGCGCGAGCTCAGCCTGGCGGGCGGTCCGTTCAAGGGCATCGCCCAGATGAGCAAGACGCGCCTGCGCGCCATCGACAACGTCCCCACCGCGCAGGAGGCTGGCGTGCCCATCGTCATGAGCTCGGAGCGCGGCGTTGCGGCGCCGGCCCGCCTGCCCGCGGATATTGCGCAACGGCTGGAGAAGGCCATCGAAGCGAGCCTGCGCGACCCCGAATTCATCGCAGCCGCCCGCAACGATGCGCCGGTGCTGGCCTTCCTGCCCGGCGCCGCCTGGACCGCGGCGCTGACCGGCAACAGGAAAGAGCTTCAACCCATCGCAGATTCTCTGCGTGAACCGCAAAAGGTGACCCAAAAATGAGCGAATCCACCGTCAATCCCGCCGCAAGGCGTCCGAGCGACTTCGATGCGGCCGAGTGGCAGACGCGCGTCGACCTGGCCGCCTGCTACCGGCTGGTGGCGCTGTATGGCATGAGCGACCTCATCTACAACCACATCACCGCGCGCATCCCCGGGACACCGGACCATCTGCTGATCAATCCGTACGGGATGATGTACGAGGAAATCACCGCCTCCAGCCTGATCAGGATCGACCTGGACGGCAATATCCTGGATGGCGGCGACGGACAGTTCGGCGTCAACCAGGCGGGCTACGTCATCCACAGTGCCGTCCATGCCGCCCGACACGACGTCCAGTGCGTGCTGCACACGCATACCCGCGCGGGCTCCGCGGTTTCGGCGATGAAGTGCGGGCTGCTGCCGCTTACGCAGACGTCCATGCGCTTTGCCCATATCGCGTATCACGACTACGAGAGCGTGGCGCTGGAACTGGACGAACGCGAACGCCTGGTGCGCGACCTTGGCAACCATGAGGCCCTGATCCTGCGCAATCACGGCCTGCTGACTGCAGGCGCCAGCATCGCCCAGGCTTTCAACCTGATGTACTGGCTGGAAATGGCCTGCAAGATCCAGCTCGATGCCTTGGGCACGGACGCCGAGCTGACGATGCCGCCGCCGGAAGTCATCGAGAAGACCTACAACCTCTACCAGCCGCACGTCAGGCGGCCCTTCGGGGAGATGGAGTGGCCGGCGATGCTGCGCTATCTCGACCGCCGCGATCCGTCGTACAAGACCTGAACGACAAGGCCACCGCGCCAGGAACATGGACTGCGAGACCCGGGCTTCATGCTGGCGCGGCGGCGGCTCGTTCAGGCTCACCGGCGACGTCCGCGCTAGACCAGGCAACGCGGCGCCTGGAAGTCGATCACGTCCCTGACGATCTGGCGCATCTCCGTGATCAGCACGCGCGAGTCATCGCGGCGCCACTGCACCACATAGTGCAGCGGTTCCAGCGTGCCGCCCTGCTTCAGGACCTGCAACACCCCACGCGCTTCCAGCGCTTCGGCCCATTGCTTCGGCATGAAGGCGAAACCCAGTCCCTCCGCCACCATGCCGACCACTGCGCCCCAGCTATTGCACACCAGCCGGCGGTTCACGGCCACGCCGCGGCTGGCCAGCCACTGGTCGAGCACGCGGGTGCCGCCCGCGCCGACTGGCAGTGACAGCAGCAATTGCTCGCGCATCAGCGGTTCGGGGTCTTCGGTGCCGGCCTCGTCGAGGAAGGACTGGGTGGCGACCCAGACAAAGTCCACTTGCGCGATCCGTTCCGAGGCGAGGCTGCTGCGCGACGACGGCCCGGCGATCACCGTGAGGTCGAGTTCGCCGTCCTCGAGGCGCTGCTCCAGCACCTGGCCGATATCGACGTAGGGCTCGAGCTGGAGCTCGGGATGTCTGATTGCCGTCTGCCGCACCAGCTTGGGCAGCCAGGTCAGGCCGCTCAGCTCGCCCAGCCCGACACGGCATCGACCCTGCAGCCCAGGGCGCTGCCCTGCCGACTGCTGCAGCTCGGCGGCGACTCGCAGCAATTCGCGGATGCGCGGCAGCATCTGCTCGCCCTGCGCGGTCAGCTCGGCGCGGCGGCCGCTGCGGTCAAACAGCTGCACGCCGAGGGAGGTTTCGAGCTCCGCCACCCGCTTTGACAGCGAGGACACCGACAGGTGGCAGCGCTCGGCGGCTACCGAGAAGTTGAGGCAGGTCGCGGCCCAGTAGAAGGCTTCCAGTTGCTTGAGGGTCATGGGATCAGGGCCGCGGGCGGCCATTGTTTCTTTCCTAAAAGCGAAATTATAGCTTCGTTATTTTTCGCTTTTATCGACGCTTTGAGGTTGCTAGATTGAAGTCCTGTCACCGCCCACGGCCCCGTAAATCGACCAATGTCAGCCCTTCACGCCCCTGCTGCAGAACATGCCGCGGACCGCACCGAGAGTGCCGTCAGCGCCGCTCCCGCGCCACGCGTGACGAACACATCCGCAAGCGGCGCAGGCGCCTTGCGCAGGCAAGTGCTTTCGCTGAACGACCTTGAACCGCTCGCACGCCGCCGCCTGCCCCGGCCGCTGTACGCCTACCTCAGCGGTGCGGTGGAGGACAGCGTCTCGCTGGCGGATAACCGCCGCGCCTTCACCGAGATCGCACTGCGCCCGCGCGTACTTGCCGGCGTGGCCGCGCGCGAACTTGGTTTCGATCTGTTCGGCCGGCGCTATGCCGCCCCGTTCGGCGTTGCGCCCATGGGCATCGCCGCGCTGTTCGCCTACCGAGGCGATATCGTGCTGGCGCAGGCCGCGCAGCAGGCCGCCGTGCCGGCGATCATGAGCGGCTCGTCCCTGATCCGGCTGGAAGAAGTGATGGCGGCCGCGCCCGGCACCTGGTTCCAGGCCTACCTGCCCGGCGACATGGCGCAGATCGAGGGGCTGTTGGCGCGCGTGGAGGCGGCCGGCGTGGAAACGCTGGTGATCACCGTCGATACGCCCGTTGCGGGCAATCGCGAGAACAATGTGCGCGCCGGCTTCTCGACGCCGCTGCGGCCGAGCGCGAGTCTGGCATGGCAAGGCATCACGCATCCACGCTGGCTGCTCGGCACCTTTGCGCGCACGCTGCTGCGGCATGGCATGCCGCATTTCGAGAACGCCTACGCGCACCGCGGCGCGCCCATCCTGTCGTCGCGCGTGCTGCGCGACTTCTCCGACCGCGCGCATTTCACCTGGACACACCTTGAATCCATCCGTCGGCGCTGGCAAGGCACGCTGGTGGTCAAGGGCATCCTGACCGCGGAAGACGCGCTGCTGGCGCGCCGGCACGGCGTGGACGGGATCATCGTCTCGAACCACGGCGGCCGGCAACTGGACGGCGCCATCGCGCCGCTGCGCGTTCTGCCTGAGATCGTTCACGCCGTGCCCGATCTGCCAGTAATGCTCGACAGCGGCGTACGCCGCGGCACGGACGTGATCAAGGCCCTCGCGCTTGGCGCGCGTTGCGTCTTCGTCGGCCGGCCGTTCGCCTATGCGGCGGCGGTGGGGTCCACCCCCGGCGTGGCACACGCCATCGACTTGTTGCAGGCCGAGATCTCGCGCGATATGGCGATGCTCGGCCTGACCCGGCTGGCAGACATCGGCCCTGCCTGCATCCGACCTGCCGCCTCACCCCACATGCCCCCTCACCCGGAGACTTATCGATGAGCATGCTTCACGGCTTCCGCATCCACCCCCAGCCGGCGCCGACCGTCAGCAACGCGCTGCTGGAACGCTACCGCGGCTTCCCCGTGGCCAATGTCAGCGACGCAATGAGCCGCACCGTCGGCACCACGCAGCTGCGGCCCTATCACCGGCGCGATGGCGTCATGGCCGGCCGCGCCCTCACGGTGCGCACCCGACCTGGCGACAACCTGATGGTCCATAAGGCCCTCGACCTCTGCGGCCCCGGCGATGTGATCGTCGTCGATGCCGGCGGCGCCGGTCCGAATGCCATCATCGGCGAGATCATGCTGGCGTTGGCGATCGCGCGCGGCGCGGCGGGCTTCGTGATCGACGGACTGATCCGCGACAGCGATACGATCGGCAAGGAGACGTTGCCCGTGTATGCGCGCGGCGTCTCGCACCGCGGTCCTTACAAGGACGGCCCCGGCGAACTGCATGTGCCTGTCTGCATCGACGGTATGGTGGTGCGCCCCGGTGACCTGGTGCTGGGCGATGGCGACGGCCTGCTGGTCGTTGCCGCCGAAGACGCCGAGGCAATCGCCGCGCGTGTGGAAAACGTACAGCGCACCGAAGCAGCGGTGCTCGAGTCGATCGCGCAAGGCCGCGCCGATCGCAGCTGGGTCGAGCGCACGCTGCGCGAGAAGGGGGTGGTATGAACGCGCCCGTCCTGCCGATGCCCGCCGCCGGCACGGTGGTCCGATTCGACCACTGGCTGGACCCGGCCTTCGACCGCATCATCACGGCCACGCCTGGCCTGACCCTGCACACCTGTGCCCGCGAAGGCGCCGACGCGGCGGCCTGGGCCCGGCTGTCCAGCGCCCATGTCTACCAGATCTCGGCCGCCAAGGACGAGATCCCCCGCCGCTGGTTCGCCGACGCCGCGCTGCTGGCGCGCTGCCCCGACCTGCTGGCGGTGTCATCCAGCGGCTCCGGCTGCGACACCATCGACATCGATGCCTGCACCGAAGCCGGCGTCGCTGTGCTCAACCAGGCTGGCGGCAACGCCGACTCGGTGGCGGAGATGACGCTGGGCCTGATGCTCGCGGTCCTGCGCCGCATTGCCGAATCCGACCGCCGCCTGCGCGCGCACGACTGCGAGAGCCGTGAGGACCTGATGGGCCACGAACTACGGGGCCGCACGCTCGGCCTCGTCGGCGTGGGCCACGCTGGCCGCCGCGTCGCCGCGCTCGGCCGCGCCTTCGGCATGCACGTGATCGGCTGCGACCCGGCGCTGGATGCAGCGGAGCTGGCCGCACGCGGCGCACAGGCGGTGTCGTTCGACGAACTGCTGCGCAGTGCCGACGTCGTCTCGCTGCATTGCCCGCGCGACGCTACCACGCTGCGCATGATGGACGCCGCGGCCTTTGCCGCGATGCGGCCGGGCAGCATCTTCGTCAGCACCGCGCGCGGCGGCATCCACGATGAGGGCGCGCTGCATGCGGCGCTGGCCAGCGGGCATCTCGCCGGGGCTGGCCTGGATGTGTGGGAGCAGGAACCGCCGCCGCGCGAGAACCCCCTGCTCGCGCTGGACAACGTCGTCGCCACTTTCCACACCGCCGGCGTCACGCACGAAGCGCGGCGCAGGAACGCCGAACTGGCCGCCACTCAAATCGTCACGCTGCTGGCCAGTGGCGAGCGGCCCGAGCGGCTGGTCAACCCCGAAGTCTGGCCGCGTGCGCGACAGCGCATCGCGGCAGCGATGGAGGCGGCCGGGTCATCGGTCGCACCGTAGCCCGCAGGCCGCGAACTATTCTTCATCTATCACACACCGGCCACACGAGACCGGCGAGGAGACACTTACCATGCACCCCATTTCCGACCAAAGGCGCCGGCGCATCACCCTTCGCCTTGGCAGCGCGCTCGCGCTGGCCTGCGGCCTCGCCACCGCGACCAGCGCACACGCAGAGACGCCCTATCCCAGCCGCCCGATCCAGATGATCGTGGCCTACGGCCCCGGCGGCGGTACCGACCTGGTGGCCCGCCTGCTGGCCCGCCACCTCGAGAAGCAACTCGGCGGCGCCACGGTGGTGGTACAGAACAAGCCCGGCGCGGGCGGTGCCATCGGCTTTGCCGAACTGGCACGGGCCGCACCAGATGGCTACACCATCGGCTTCATTAATACTCCGAACCTGCTGACCATTCCGATCGAGCGCAAGACCACCTTCACCTGGCGCAGCTTCGACCTGATCGGAAACCTGGTCGACGATCCGGGCGCCTTCACCGTGCACAACAGCGACCGCATCGATTCGCTGGCGGCGCTGGTGCGCCATGCCAAGGCGCATCCGGGAGAGGTGTCGGTCGGCACCACCGGCGTCGGCTCGGACGACCACCTCGCCATGCTGCTGTTCCAGAAGGCCGCAGGCGTCAAGCTGACCCATGTCGGCTACAAGGGCGCCGGCGATGTTCGCGCAGCGCTGGTGGGGCAGCAGCTCACCATCGGCGCGATCAACGTGGGCGAGGCGCTGCAGTACCAGAAAGGCGGCTCGCCGATCAAGTTCATCGGCCAGATGGGTGCGACACGGGCAGCCCTCGCCCCTAATGTGCCCACCTTCCGCGAGCAGGGCTTCGACATCGAGCTGAATTCGCTGCGCGGCCTGGCGGCGCCCAAGGGACTGCCTGAGCCGGTAAAGAAGAAGCTGGTGGATGCCATGGCGCGCGTGGTCGCCGATCCGCAGTTCCGCCAGCAGGCCGAGGCGATGTATGCGCCGCTGCGCTACCTCGCGCCGGCGGCCTACAGCGCGGAGCTGGAGCGCGGCGAGGCGGGCTTCCAGAAACTGTGGAAGGAGATGCCGTGGCAGGAAAACTGAGCGTGCTGGCGGTGGTGGCGCTGGCGACTGCGGCAGTCTTTCCCTCGTCCGTATCAGCGCAACCGCCGCTGCCGCCCGGACCGGTCACGATGATCGTCGGCTGGCCTGCAGGCGGCCCCTCGGACGCCGTGGCGCGCCTGGTCGGGGCGCATATGGCAAAGGCGCTGAACCAGCCCGTCATGATCGACAACCGCGCCGGTGCGGGCGGCAATATCGGCTCTGACGCGGCCGCCCGCGCGCGCGCCGACGGCAGCACCATCATGCTGGCCACGGTCGCGTCGCACGGACTCAATTCCGCGCTCTACACGCGGCTCAACCATGACCCGCTGAAGGACTTCGCGCCAATCGGGCTGATCACCACCTCGCCCAGCGTGCTGCTGGTGCCGCGAGATTCACCGCTGCACTCCGTGCGCGAGCTGATCGAAAAGGCCCGCGCGCAGCCCGGCAAGCTCAACTACGGCTCGGGCGGCGTCGGCTCGAGTCAGCACCTCGCCGGGGCCAGTTTCAAAAAGCTGGCGGGCGTGGACATCGCGCACATCCCCTATAAGGGCACGGCGCCGGCCATGACCGACCTGATGGCGGGCCGGGTCGACCTGGTACTGACGACGGGCGCCATGTCCTTCATCCGCTCCAACAAGGTGCGCGCGCTGGCCGTGGCGGCACCCCGGCGCCTGCCTGCGCTGCCGGACGTACCCACCTTCGACGAAGCCGGCCTGAAGGGCTTCCATACCGATTCCTGGTATGGACTGGTCGCGCCGGCCGGCACCCCGCGGCCGGTCCTGGAACAGCTCAATGCAGCGCTGGCGACGGCACTGCGCGACCCGGAACTGGAACGGCAATTTTCCGAGCAGGGTTCGCTGCCGGTCAAGCCCATGGGCGTGGACGAATTCTGGAACTTCGTCAGGAAGCAGATGCCGACGGCAGCCGAGCAAGTGCGCATTTCCGGAGCCAAGGCGGAGTAGCGCGCAGGCGCAGGGGCGCGACCTCCGTCGCGCCCTTCCCGAAGCGGTTGGGAAGCTGCCGCTCCCTCATCCGTGTCAGAAAACTGAATGGCATTACCCGGTTACGCCGCTTTTCTCGCCAACCCAAGGTAAGTCTCAATCACCTTCGGATTGGCGGCCAGCTCATCCGCCGGTCCTTCCATCGACATATCGCCGGTCTCGATCACATAGGCATAGTCCGCCACCTGCAGCGCGGCACGCGCGTTCTGCTCGATCAGCAGCGTCGCCACGCCCGTCGTGCGCAGGTTGCTGATGATGTGGAAGATCTCCTTGACGATCAGCGGTGCCAGTCCGAGGCTGGGTTCGTCCAGCATCAGCAACTGCGGCTTGGCCATCAGCGCGCGGCCCACCGCCAGCATCTGGCGCTCGCCGCCGGACAGCGTGCCGGCGTCCTGCCGCGCACGCTCGCGCAGGCGCGGGAACAGGTCGTAGACCACGTCCATCTGGTCGAGATAGTTCTTCTCGCCCGCGCGCTTGCGGCGGAAGGCACCGAGCTGCAGGTTGTCCTCCACTGTCATCGACGCGAACAGCTCGCGCTTCTCCGGCACCAGGCACATGCCACGCGCGACGCGTCCTTCGACCGGGATGCCCGCCATGTCGTGGCCAAGGTAGCTGACCGATCCGCTTGACGAGCCGTTGACCGGCAGCGCGCCCATGATCGCATTGAGCATGGTCGACTTGCCGGCACCGTTGGGGCCGATCACCGTGACGATCTTGCCGGCTTCCACCTTCAGGTTGGCGCCATGCACCGCTTCCACCTTGCCGTAGCGGACGTGGAGGTCCTTCACTTCCAAGATCAGGCTCATGTCAGTTCCTTACTCCACGCCGCCCAGGTAGGCTTCCAGCACCGCAGGGTTCTTTTGCACTTCCTCGGGCACGCCCTCGGCAATGCGCGTACCAAATTCCATCACCACCAGCCGGTCGGTAAGGTTCATCACGAAGTCCATGTCGTGCTCGACCAGCAGCACGCTCATGCCCTCGCCCTTCAGTTTGCGCAGCAACTCGGCCAGCGCCTGCTTCTCCTTGTAGCGCAGGCCCGCGGCGGGTTCGTCGAGCAGCAGCAGCCCCGGGTCGCAGCACAGCGCACGCGCGATCTCCAGGATGCGTTGCTGGCCCAGCGCCAGGCTGCCCGCTTCCATGTACATGCAGTCGGCCAGGCCCACGCGCTCGAGCTGGCGCCTCGCCTCGAACAGCAGCTTCTCTTCCTCGGCCTTGTTCATGCGCAGGATCGCAGCCGTGACACCGCCCTGCGCGCGGAAGTCGCCGCGCAGGTGCGCGCCGATGGCCACGTTCTCCAGCACCGTCATGGTCGGCAGCAGGTGCACATGCTGGAAGGTGCGGCCGATGCCGCGCTTGACGATCTCGCGCGACGGCAGGCCCGAGATCACCTCGCCGCGATAGCCCACTTCGCCGCGCGTGACCGGCAGCACGCCCGTCACCAGGTTGAAGGTGGTGGACTTGCCAGCGCCGTTGGGGCCGATCAGCCCGATGATCTCGCCGGCGCGCACCTGGAAGCTGACATCGTTGACCGCCACCAGTCCGCCGAACTCCTTGCGCACGGCGCGCACATCGAGGATCAGTTCGCCGGCCTCAGGCTTCTGCCGCACAGCCAGTGCCTCCGCCTGCGATGGCGCCAGCACCGCCGGCCCCGATGGAAAGAGACGACGCAGGAACGGCCAGATGCCATCGCGCGCATATTGCAGCAGCAGCACCAGCAGCACGCCGAAGACGATGATCTCGAAATTGCCGGTGGCACTGAGCAGCTTGGGCAGCAGGCCTTGCAGCACATCCTTCAGGATGGTCAGGATGCCTGCACCCAACACTGCGCCCCACACGTGGCCAACACCACCGACCACCGCCATGAACAGGTACTCGATACCGTAGTTGAGCCCGAACGGCGTCGGGTTCACCGCGCGCTGCAGGTGCGCATACAGGAAGCCCGACACGCACGCGAGGATCGCCGCGACCACGAAGATCACCACCTTCATCCAGGCGGTGTTCACCCCCATGGCCTCGGCCATCACGCCACCGCCCTTGAGCGCGCGGATGGCGCGGCCCGGGCGCGAGTTCAGCAGGTTCTGCATCGCCAGCACCGCCAGCAGCACCACGGCCCAGATCAGGTAGAACATCGAGCGGCCCGACTGCAGCTCGATGCCAAGGAACGACAGCACCGGGATGCCGTTCAGCCCGTCATACTTGCCGAGGAACTCCAGGTTGCCGAACAGGTAGAACAGCGACAGGCCCCACGCAATCGTGGCCAGCGGCAGGTAGTGCCCGGACATGCGCATCGTGATCAGCCCGATCACATAGGCCGAGGCCACCGTGATCACCAGCCCCACCAGCAGGCCGAACCATGGCGACAGCCCGAACTGCGTGGTCAGGTACGCGGTGCTGTACGCCCCGAGCCCCACGAACGCCGCCTGCCCGAACGAGGTCATACCGCCCACGCCGGTCAGCAGCACCAGCCCGATCGCCACGATGCTGTACAGCCCGATGTAGTTGCCCAGCGTGATCCAGAATTCCGGCGTCGGCAGCACCGGCAGCAGCACCAGCATCGCCAACAGCATCCCGCAGATAATGCGCCGCATGCCGATCGCGGGGGCCCGTGCGCCAGCGACCGGCTGGCCCTTGTTCGTTGCGATATCCATGGTTTATTCCTCCTCCGCCGGCTTGCTGACCACGGACCGCCACAGCAGCACCGGGATGATCAGCGTGAAGACAATGACCTCCTTGTAGGCGCTGGCCCAGAACGAGGAATAGGATTCGAGCAGGCCGACCAGCAGCGCGCCGGCCGCCGCCAGCGGATAGCTGACCAGCCCGCCGACGATGGCGCCGACAAAGCCTTTCAGGCCGATCAGGAAGCCGGACTCGTAGTATACCGTGGTCAGCGGTGAAATCAGCACCCCGCACAGCGCGCCGATCGCCGCGGCGAGCGTGAACGACAGCCGCCCGGCCTGCGTTGTGCCGATGCCAACCAGCCGGGCACCCAGCCGGTTGACTGCGGTGGCACGCAGTGCCTTGCCGGGAAGGGTCCGTTCGAAATAGAAGTAAAGCGCCGCGATCAGCAGTCCCGCCACGCCTACCACCCACAGGCTCTGGCCGGAAACGTTGATGGTGCCCAGTTCGAAGAACGCCTCGGAGAATGAAGCGGTGCGCGAGCCCTCGGCGCCGAACATCACCAGGCCCAGCCCCACCAGCGCAAAGTGCACGCCGACCGAGACGATCAGCAGCACCAGCGTGCTGGCTTCGGCCAGCGGCTGGTAGGCGACCCGGTACAGCATCGGCCCGAGCGGGATGACGATCAGCAGCGTCAGCGCGACCTGGAGCGCCATTGGCGCCTGCTGGCCTCCCCACACCTGCGCCGCCAGGTGTACCGCGGCGGGGAACAGCAGGTACTTCACAGCCAGCACGCCGATGCGGCGCGGCGCCGCCCGGCGCAGATCGCGGCTGCGTATCACGGCCACGACATCGAAGATAAAGGCCAGCACGCCCATGCCGACCAGCAGCAGGCTGGTCTGCGGTGCGTGTCCCGCCTGCATCGCGGCCAGCGTCAGGCCGCCATAGGCGACGAACTCGCCCTGCGGCAGGAAGATGACCCGCGTAACGGAAAACACCAGCACCAGTGCCAGCGCGAGCAGGCCGTACACCGCGCCTGAAGTGATGCCGTCCTGCGCCAGCAGGGCGGCGGTTGTGATATCCATCTTTGTCTCCTCGTACCTCGGCCAAGCGCCCCACACGGGCGCGCTGCAATCGAAAGCTGAGCCCTTCGGCGCCGTCCGGGCGCCTGGACTTCTGGTGGTACTTCTTGGGTGCCCCCGCGTCGCGGGTTATGTGGCGGGCCTGGGGTCGGTCACTGCGGTTATAAAGGCATCGCTGAAGAAGGCCCCATCCGGCAAGGCATGCTCGCGCGTGAAGGTTGCGCGGGCGGCGTCCACCATCAGCGGGTTGCCGCAGGCATAGACCTCCATGCCGCTCATGTCCGGGAAGTCATGCGCGACCGCTTCATGCACGAACCCGCTGCGCCCTTGCCAGTCGGCATCCGGCTCGGACAGCACCGGAACAAAACGGAGCCGCGCCGCCAGCGCCTCCCACTCCTGCGCCTCGTCGATCGCATACAAATCCTCGCGTCTGCGGCCGCCCCAGTACAACACGGCGCCGCGTGCCTGCAGCGCCTGGGCGTGGGTCTTCATCAGGGAAGCGATCGGCGCGTAGCCGGTGCCGGATGCCAGCAGGATGACGGGCTTGTCGGTTTCAGACAGCACGAAGGCGCCGAACGGCCCCTCCACCCGCAGCATGTCGCGCGGCTTCAGCGCCTGGTACACATGGGTCGAGAACCGTCCCTTGGGCAGTGCCCTGACGTGCCACTCCATCGTCCCGCTGCCGTCCGGCGCGTTGGCCATGGAGTAGCTGCGGCGGGTGCCATCGCGCAGCAGCACGTCGCAGTACTGCCCCGCTTTGAAATCGAAGCCAGCATTGGGCGGCACCTGCAGCCGCACCACGGTCACGTCATGGCTGACCCGGTCCGCCGACAACACGCGGGCGCCGGCCTGCACCACGCGCCGGCCGGGCACCGCCGACACTTCCGGCGCCTCGATCACAACGTCGCCCTCGGGCCTGGCCATGCACGTCAGGCAATGCCCTTCCGGCACGCCTTCTGGCTTGAAGCCCTCGGGATAGGACACGGACCCGCTCCGGACCGGCGCGCAGCAGGCATGGCATTCGCCGCGCCGGCAGCTGTGCTTCGGGAAGAAGCCCGCGCTCAGGGCCGTTTCCAGCACGGACTGGCCTGGCGCGCAGTCGAGCGTGACTCCGGCCGGTGCAAAGGTGATGCGGTGTTCGGCCTGGGCCTTGACTTCGTCCGCCATGCCGGGACGCTCCAGGGTCTGTTCCTGCGACATAGGATTATCCGGCTGCGTTCTGTTGCGACTTCAGGTCGAGGGCCACATCCACGATCATGTCTTCCTGGCCGCCAACCATGCGGCGCCGGCCGAGCTCGACCAGGATGTCGACGGTCTTCAGCCCATAGCGCTCCGCGGCCACTTCCGAATGCCGCAGGAAGCTCGAGTACACCCCGGCGTAACCCAGCGCCAGCGTCTCGCGGTCCACGCGCACCGGGCGGTCCTGCAGCGGGCGCACCAGGTCGTCGGCGGCGTCCATCAGCTTGTACAGGTCGGTGCCGTGGTCCCAGCCCATGCGCTCGGCCGCGGCGATAAAGACTTCCAGCGGTGCGTTGCCGGCCCCGGCGCCCATGCCCGCCAGGCTGGCATCGATGCGGTTGCAGCCCTCTTCCACGGCGACCATCGAGTTGGCCACGCCCAGGCTCAGGTTATGGTGGGCGTGCATGCCGGTGTGCGTGGCGGGATCGAGCACGTCCTTGAACGCGCGGAAACGGTCGCGCACGCCGTCCATGGTCAGCGCGCCGCCGGAATCGACGACATAGATGCAGGTGGCGCCATAGCTCTCCATCAGCTTTGCCTGCTTCGCCAGCACCTGCGGCGTGGTCATGTGGCTCATCATCAGGAAGCCGACCGTGTCCATGCCGAGCTCGCGTGCGTACTCGATATGCTGGCGCGAGATGTCTGCCTCGGTGCAATGTGTGGCGACGCGCACGATGCGGGCGCCGGCGTCATACGCGGCGCGCAGGTCGTGGATGGTGCCGATGCCCGGCAGCAGCAGCGTGGCGACCTTGGCGTGGCTGACGGTTTCCGCCACGGCGGCGATCCATTCCAGGTCGGTATGCGCGCCGAAGCCGTAGTTGAACGATGAGCCCTGCAGGCCATCGCCGTGCGCTACCTCGATCGAATCGACGCGGGCTTCGTCCAGGGCCTGCGCGATCGCGCGGACCTGCGGAATGCTGTACTGGTGACGGATTGCGTGCGAGCCGTCGCGCAGCGTCACATCGGAGATATAAAGTTTGGTTGCCATCTTGGTTTCCTGTCTGGACGGTCAAGCCGCGGCGGGGGCGGCAGCGATCTGACGCTCGGCCAGCTTCTCGGCGGTGGCGAGCGCGGCGGACGTCATGATGTCGAGGTTGCCCGCGTAGGCCGGCAGGTAGTGCGCGGCGCCTTCCACCTCCAGGAAGACGGAGGTCTTGAGGCCCGGCAGCTTGCCGACACCGGGGATGTTCAGCGGACGATCGGCGCCGTAGTTCTCGAACTGCACGCGCTGCTTCAGGCGGTAGCCCGGCACGTAGCGGTTGACCACGGCCACCATCGCCTCGACGGCACGCTCGACCTTGTCGGTATCGGCGGGCTCGGAGAGGGTGTAGACCGTATCGCGCATCAGCAGCGGCGGCTCGGCGGGATTCAGCACGATGATGGCCTTGCCCTTGGTCGCGCCGCCGACCACTTCCAGCGCGCGCGAGGTCGTTTCGGTGAACTCGTCGATATTGGCGCGGGTACCCGGGCCGGCCGACTTGCTCGAGATCGAGGCTACGATCTCGGCGTAGTGCACCCTGGTGACGGCGGCGATGGCAGCCACGATGGGAATGGTGGCCTGGCCGCCGCAGGTGACCATATTGACGTTGGTCGCGTCGAGGTGCGCTTCCAGGTTGACCACCGGCACGCAGTATGGGCCGATTGCGGCCGGTGTCAGGTCCACCATGCGGATGCCAGGCTTGGCCTCGCGCAGCAGCTTGTCGTTCTGCACATGCGCGCCGGCCGACGTGGCATCGAACACGACGTCGATATCGGCGAACTCGGGCATCACCTTCAGCCCCTCGGCACCGGTGGCGCACGTGGCCACGCCCATGCGCGCGGCGCGCGCCAGGCCGTCCGAGGCGGGATCGATGCCGACCATGACTCCCATTTCGATATGCCGCCCATGGCGGAGAATCTTGATCATCAGGTCAGTGCCGATGTTGCCCGAGCCGATGATGGCGGCCTTCAGTTTTCGAGTCATGACTGCTTCCTTGTGTGTTCCTGTCCGGACGGTTCAGATTGGATAGATGACCGACGTGCAGCCGGAGTACAGCCGCTCGACGTCATCGGCGCGCAGCGTCAGTACGGCGCGCTGGTTGATGTAGCCCTTGTCGGTGATCTCGCCCTGCTCGATCGACGGCGGCATGGACAGCAGCACCGCGCGGGCCGGGCGCTGCGAGCTGCCGCCGCCCTTGCCAAGGCCAGCCAGCAGTTCGCCGAGCACTTGCCGCACGGCCGGGTGCTGCCCCAGCGATTTGCCACACAGGCGGCCTTCGGCGTCGCCCGCCAGGGCGCGCAGTGCCGGCGTGGGGAAGATCAGCAGGCCGACCTCTCCCCGGTCATGGCCGGAAACCACCGCATCCTGGGCATAGGGCGTCATCGCCGATACCGCCGCGATGCGCAGCGTGCCGACCGAAACCCAGGTACCCGTGGTGAGCTTGAAGTCCTCCGACACGCGCCCGTCGAAGATGACGCCGCTGTTCGGGTCCGACGCGTCGGCGAGCTTGCCGGCGTCGCCCATGCAATAGAAGCCCTCCTCGTCGAAGGCCTCGCGCGTCTTCGCTTCGTCGCCGATATAGCCGGGGAAGATCGAGGGCCCGCGCACGCGCAGTTCGTACTTGTCCTGGCACGGGGCGAATTTCAGTTCCACGCCAGGGACCGGCACGCCGATATTGCGCGTCTCGCGGGTCTCGAAGTGGGCGCTGGTGACCACCGGCGAGGTCTCGGTCGAGCCCCACTCGGTGGTGAAGAACAGCGGCACGTCGCGCACCCTCGCCGCGACCGCGCGCAGGCGCTCCGCGCATTGCTGCGGCAGTGCGGCGGCGGCAAAGAACAGCATGTCCAGGCGTTCGAACAGCGCCCGGGCTAGCGATTCATCGGCCTCCAGGTAGGGCAGCAGCACGTCGTAGCCGCGCGGGACATTGAAGAACAGCGTGGGCCGGACTTCACGGATTCCCTTGAGGGTGGACTCGATCGCTCCCGGTGCCGGGCGTCCGTTGTCGATATACAGCGTGCCGCCGTTGCGCAGCACCAGGTTGAAGTTGTGGTTGGCGCCGAAGGTATGGCTCCAGGGCAGCCAGTCGAGCACCACCGGCTGCGCCTTGTCGATAAAGGGCCAGCACTGCGCGATCATCTGCTGGTTGGCGCACAGCATGCGATGGGTGTTCGGCACCAGCTTGGGCACGCCGGTCGAACCGGAGGTCAGCAGGATGCGTGCGACGGTATCCCCGCCGACCGCCGCGAAGGCGGCATCGACGGCTGCACCCGGCGTGGCGTCGAGCAGCCTGGCGAAAGGCAGTGCATCGCCTTCCGCGCCATGGGTGAAGACCACCGGACACGCCGGCTGCCACGCCGAAATCGCCCCGCCGTACTGCGTGGCATTCTCCGCATAGAGCAGGCCGGGCTGCAGCCGGTCCAGGATGGCGTGCAGCTTTCCGTGATCCTTGGCCACCACGGTATAGGCCGACGACACCACCGCGATGCGGCGGCCGACGTGCATGGCACCCAGCGACAGCAATGCCAGGTTGACGCTGTTGTCCGACAGTGCCACCACGGGCGCATCCTCCGCGACTCCGAGGTCCAGGATGGCCTGGCCGATCCGGCGCACCGCGGCCAGGGCATCGCTGAAGCTGACGCGGCGCCAGCCTTCGGCCTGCCGCTCCGCCAGGAAGGTACGGCTGCCGTCCTCCTGCGCCCAGTACTGCAGCCAGTCGCCGATGCAGCGCACGTAGGGCTGCAGCGGCTGGGTCGAGCGCAGCACGAAGCTGCCGTCCTGGCGCCGGTCGATCACGATATCGGGGGTGGCCAGCGCAACCGGAGTCGCTTCAGCCGGGCAGTCGCCCAGCAGGCGGGAAGCTACGGCGTTCATTGGACGATCCTCCAGCCGCCATCCTGGATCCTGACCAGCACGCGGCTGGCGTTGTCATAGACGGAGTGCTCGGTCTTGCTGACGCTGATCACGCCATGCGTAGCCGGCAGGTTGGTGGTGCCTTCGATGGCGTCGCGCAGCGCCTGGCGGAACGCCGGCGTACCGGGCTGCGCGGCCTTGCCAGCCGTGGCGGCGGCCTTGTCCAGCAGCAGGTAGGCGTCATAGGCATAGCCGGCGAACAGGTCGCGCGAGCCGGCGCCGTACTTCGCCTCATAGCGGGTGACGAAGTCGGTGGCCACGGCCTTGCTCGGGTGCGACGACGGCAACTGTTCGGCAACCAGCAGGGCACCGGCGGGCAGCACCACGCCATTGGCTGCCTTGCCGCCCACGCGCAGGAAGTCGTTATTGGCCACGCCGTGCGTCTGGTAGATGGCGCCCTTGAAGCCGCGCTCGCGCAGCGCCGTCATCGGCAGCGCTGCCGGCGTGCCGCTGCCGACCACCAGCACCGCGTCGGGCCGGGACGCCGCCACCTTGACCGACTGCCCGGCCACGGACTGGTCGGTGCGGGCAAAGCGCTCGGTCGCCACCAGCTTGATGCCGGCCGCCTCGACGCGCGGCTGGATGTCCTTCAGCCAGGCCTCGCCGTAGGAGTCGTTGTAGCCGATGAAGGCAAGCGAGCCCACCTTCCGCTTGGCCATGTCGTCGAGCAGCGCGGCGGACATCACGCCCACCGGTTGCGGCAGCGAGAACGACCATGCGATCCAGCCCGGCTTGGGCACGAACGGGCTGAGCGCGATCGCGGGGGTCTTGCCCTCGGCGGCGACGGTGGCCACCGCGATCGAGGTCGGCACCGTGGAGGAGCCGATGATCGCGTCGACCTTGTCTTCCTCGATCAGCCGCCGCGCGTTCTTGGAGGCCGCCGCCGGATCGGTGCCGTCATCGAGCATCACGTAGCGCACGGGCTTGCCGCCCAGCGTCTTCGGCAGCATGCCGATCGCCTGCTTCTCGGGGATGCCCAGCGACGCGGCGGGACCGGTCGCGGACAGCGTCACGCCGATGGTGATCTCGGCTGTCTGCGCCTGTGCCGCGCCGGAAAGAAGGGTGAGCGCTGCCGAGGTGGCCAGCACGATGGCTGCCGCCTTGAAGATTGCCTGTTTCATGTTGTCTCCTGCGTCCCGCTCTCGGGGCGGGCACGATGAACGAATTACTCGGTCTGGCAGGTCACCCGCCCGAGCCCCTCCACTTCCAGCTGCAAACCCTCCCCTGCCCGGATCGGGAACATTGGCCCGAGCGCCCCGGAAAGCACCACATCGCCGGCGCGCAGCGGCGCGCCCACCTTGAGCATCATCCTGGCCAGCCACCAGGCCGCATTCAGCGGGTGGCCCAGGCAGGCCGCGCCGCTGCCTTCCGAGCTCAGCTCGCCATTGCGCAGGAAGCGCATGCCGCATTCCGGCAGGGTCACGTCGCTCAGGCGCTTCGGATCCGCACCCAGCACATAGAGGCCGCAGGAGGCGTTGTCCGCGACGGTATCGACCAGCGTGATGCGCCAGTCCTGGATCGCGCTGTCGACGATCTCGATGGCGGGCAGGGCATATTCGATCGCGCTCAGGAAGCGGCCCCAGGTCAGGTCGCCTTCCAGGTCCTTGCCCATCACGAAGGCCACCTCCCCTTCCGCCTTGGGCTGGATCAGCGTGGAGACGGGCACGGCCATGCCGCTCACGTACTCCATGTCGGCGAAGAGCACGCCGAAGTCGGGCTGGTCCACGCCGAGCTGCTTCTGCACGGCCACCGAGGTCAGGCCGATCTTCTTGCCGCTGATGACGCGGCCCGCCGCCAGGGCGCGCTGCGTGTTGGCGTCCGCAACGGCATAGGCATCGTCAAGACCGGTGATGCCGTACGACTCGGAAATGCGCGGGATCGGCGCGCGGTCTTGCCGGGCCTGGTGCAGCGCGTCGGCTGCCTGCTGGGTATGAGGGGCTGTCATCCTGTGTCTACCTTGTCGTTGGAATCCGGGGACGCCGCGCGTGCTTGCGTCTGTCCGTCCCGTCACTGCACTTCAGGAAATATCAGGCCGGCGCCCGGCTCTGCGCATAGCGGTGCATCAGCGCCGCCGTGGCCGCCTGCTCGGCGCGCAGGCAGGCGACATAGTCCGTCTCGAGCTCCGCCACCACCTCGGCAACGGAAGCCACCGAGCGCACCGCACCCACGCCATGCCCGGCGGACCAGACGTCCTTCCAGGCCTTGGGCGCGGCCACGATATCGCCGGAGAAATCGATCTTGCCTTCCGCCTTGACCTGATCTGGCGTAAAGCCCGCGGCCGCGAGCGTCGGCTTCAGCCAGTTGGCCGGCACGCCCGAGACCGCGCTGGACAGCGCAAGGTCCTCCATGCGGCTTGCCACGAGCAGGTCGCGGTATTGCTGCGGCACCATGCTTTCCGGCGTGGCGATCAGCCGCGTTCCGACCACCACGAAGTCGGCGCCGAGCAACTGTGCGGCACGGATATGCGCGCCGCTGGAGATGGCGCCGGCCAGCCCGATCGGGCCGTCCCAGAACTCGCGCACCTCGGCGAGGAACGAGAACGGGTGGTACTGGCCGGTATGGCCGCCGGCACCGCTGGTGACCAGCACCAGGCCATCCACCCCGGCTTCGATGGCCTTGCGCGCCAGCGCCGGCGAGATGACGTCGGCCATCACCAGGCCACCGTAGGCATGCACGCGGTCCACCACCCGGCGCGGGCTGCCGAGCGCGGTGGTGACGATGCCAGGGCGGTAGCGCTCGACCAGCGCCATCTCGGCCTCGAAGCGGTCATAGCTGCTGTGCACGATCATGTTGAGCGCCCACGGCACCGTCGGGCAATCCTGTGCGTGGTCGGCAATCCGCGCCAGCGCCTGGTCGAGCGCCTCGATATTGCGCGCATTGGGGGCGGCAAAGGTGCCGACGATGCCGGCGCTCAGGCTGGCGCAGACCAGCTCCGGGCCGGAGACCAGGAACATCGGTGCTGCCATCACCGGCAGGCGGGCGCCGGCGAAGGTGGCGCGCAGTGAGGCGTGCGCGGAAGCGGAATGGGAGATGGGGGCGTTCATCGTTTTGTCAGTGATCAGTTGCGCGGGCGCCGCGCCGGGCGGCCGCGTACCTCCCAGCCGCCATCGCTCTGCAGGATGGCGGCCGTGGTGGCCGGCGAGTTGGTACGGGAAGCCAGCAGCACGTAGTGGCCGGCGTGGTCCTCCGGCTGCGCGATAAAGCCGAGCGGCACCGCGTCCGCCACGGCATCGCCGAAGCCGGGAATCTCCGACAGCTTCGAACCTTGCTTGCCCAGCGACTCCGGCCCCTTCAACGGGGTCACGGTGCCGCCCGGGGCCACGCCGTTGACACGCACATCCGGGGCCAGCTCGTACGCGAGCTGTTTGATCAGCCCGACGCCGGCGTGCTTCGAGGCCACGTACGCCGGCCCGCCGCCGCCTGCATAGAAGGCCGCGTTGGACAGCGTGAAGATCATGCTGCCGCGGCTTTCGCGCAGCGCGGGCGCCGCTGCATAGGCGGCCAGCAGGTAGCCGAGGACGTTGATGTCGAAGACTTCGCGGAAGGTATTGGCCACCTGCTGCCCGTCGGCAAACTTGCGCAGCGGCGCGAAGTAGTCCCATACCCCCGCATTGCCGACCAGCGTGTCGAGCTTGCCGAATGCGTTGAGCGTATGGGCCACCGCCTCGGCGTTGGCCTCTGGCGAGCGCACGTCGCCGACCGTCACGGCGACGCGGTCGCCAAACTCCTTGCGCAGGCTGTCGGCGCCGCTGGCGCTGCGCACCAGCGCGCCGATCCCCTTGGCCCCTTCGGCCAGGAAGCGCCGCACGACTGCCAGTCCGATGCCGGAGTTCGCCCCGGTGACCAGCGCCACATCGTCATTTAGCCAGCCCATGGTCAGAGGAAGGTGTTGAGGTTCTTGGACATGAACAGGGACTGCGTGATCACGATCTTGCGACGCGCGATCCGGAAGTCACCGTCCACCAGGCGCAGCAGGTCTTCCCGGCGGCCCAGCAGCAAGTCGTTGTCGGCTTCGCCGCGGCTGCGGTAGTTGACGAAGACCGAATGCACAATGAACTCGTCCCGCGCCGCGCCATGCAGTGCCTCGACGTTGCTGATCACATGCACGTGCCGGGTCGGCGGATCCTCGGCCCACGCCGAGGGCTGTTTGAAACGCGCCACCCGCCGCTCCAGGTCGAGGTGGTTGTCGTCGAAGAAGGCGCCCCGGCCCGGCGCATAGGCGCCCAGCCTGTCCGCGCGGCGGCGGTTCTCGATCGCCGGCATCCAATAATGGATGTCGTCGGTCAGCAGCGCCAGCCATTGCTCCCAGGCTTCGCTGTCCAGCAGGCGCGCTTCCCGGAACAGGAACTGCTCGATCCGGTGGGCGGTCTCGCGATCCACCGGTTGTTCGCCCTTCACTTCCGGCAGGGATTGCGGCACCGCGCTCATGCGACCTCCTTGGCGCTGTTCTGGTAGGTGAATGCGCTGTCGTCCAGGCTGGCCTGGTCGCGCGCCGGCACTTCATCCCAGCTACGCGCACGCATCAGGTCCAGCCAGCGCTGGTAGAACGCGCGGTGGTTGGCCTCGTTCACCTGGTTGCGGTAGACATTGCCCGGCAGCCCGCTGTCGTCCAGGCGCGTGCCGCGGCCCAGGCCCATGTACAGGTCTTGCTGGCGCGTGACGAAGCCCGCGTTGGTGCGCGTCGAGAACTCGAAGTTCTCGCCGTCATCCATCTCGAACACGCCCGACGGCGAGAAGGTCATCATGGTTCCCTTCAGCCAGCGGTCCTTGATGTCCTGCGGCGCGCTCTTGTTGACGATGGTCCAGGTGTGCAGTTCGATCTTGCCCGGGCCGCGCGGATGCCATACCCGGAAGGTGTTCTGCCCCGGCAGGAAAGACAGGTTCGGGAACACGCTGACCGAGGAGATCGAACCGATCATCTTGGAGCGGAACTCGCCCAGGCGCTCGGCCACCTTCGGCTGGATGCTGTACAGGTACTTGCGGATTTCCTTGTCGCCCAGCGTCGCGGCATTGCCGACCACATCCAGGTTGAACTCCCAGCCGTGGCCGTTGAAGTTGACGTGGTAGGAATCCGGGTCCTTGTAGACCTCGGCAACCGGTCCGCCCAGCATTGCGCGCGCCGCCGAGTCATGCGTCCACAGCGCGTGGTAGATATCGCCGATGAAGTTTTCGACCGGGACCTTCCAGTTGCTGTTGATCACCGACTTCACGCAGCCGCCGACGAACTCCGTGCCCTGCCCGTCCATGTCGAGCATCACATCGAGGTAGTAGCGGAAGTCGCCCAGGCAAGACTCGAGCGACGGAGCATCCGGGTCCATGTTGCCGAACAAAAGGCCCTTGTAGGTCGCCACCTGTGCCACCGGGTGCAGGCCGTGCTCGGCGCGGTCCATGCCGCTCTCCTCGAACAGTTCCTGCCCGGCCATGCCGCGCAGCGCACCGTCGATGCCGAAGGCCCAGCCGTGATAGTTGCAGACGAAGCTCCGGGCATTGCCGGCGTCGGTAAAGTTCAGCTTGTTGCCGCGATGCGGGCAGGTGTTGAGGAACGCCTTGACTGATCCGTCCTTCTGGCGCACGACGATCACGTTGTCTTCCGCCATGTAGGTGGTGACGTAGTCGCCGGCCTTGGGGATCTGGGATTCATGCGCCAGGAACAGCCAGCTGCGCGCGAAGATCTTTTCCAGCTCCTGCTCGTAGATGCGGTGGTCCCAGTAAACGCGGCGCGAGAGGCGGCCGACGTCAAGGTCGATCAGGCGATCCAGGCCGCTCAGCGGTTCGCTGACCGGGTCCTTCCGCAGGCGTTCGCAGTTGCCCGTGCAGTCGTGTGTCATGGCTCGCTTTCCTCAGATGGCCGACGTTGCGGCTTCGGACTCCTGCTCGAGGTCGGCGTAGATCTCGTCGCCGTCTTCGATCACCTTGTAGGTGCGCAGGTCCACCGTGCAGGGAAATGCCATGGCCTGGCCGGTGGGGATATGGAACTGCCCGTCATGCAGCGGGCAGGCGATCAGGTCGCCGTCGACGATCTCGCCGTCGGACAGCGAGGCGGTTGCATGCGTGCAGACATCGCTGGTGGCATAGAAGGTGCCGTCGACGTTGTAGACCGCCAGCGGGCAGCCGCTGGTTTCGACCTTGCACACCTGGCCGGGCTCGAGCGCATCGCGCTTCAGGAGGAATACTTTCTTGCTCATCTCTTGCTTTCCGTCTGCGTGCATGACTGCAGATGCAGCTGCACGAAACCAAGGCCGGTCACCCATTCCGGCACGGCCTCGTAGGCAATCACCTCGCCGCGCGCGCCCTCGAGGGCGCCCATGGCGCAGGCCCAGTTGCGGATCTCCATGCCGCCGTTGCCGCCGTTGGCGAGGATGTATTCGTCGCTCAGCACGGCCAGCGCATCCAGGTCGCCGCGCTCGGCGTAGTCCAGGATCTGGCGGTCGAAGTCGGGGTTGACGCGGCCCATTTCCGCGGTGCCGACCCAGTGGCTGATGCCGCCGCTGCCGATCACGGCCACGCGTTCGCTGGCATCGAACGACTCCACCGCTTCGCGGATCTGCCGCCCCAATTCGATGGCGCGTGCGATCCGGATATACGGGTCCACGCCCGCGGCCAGGTAGACCGGGATCGTGCCGACCTTGCGGCCGGCTTCGCGCATCGGCTGGATCATCAGCTGGTTCGGGATGGCGATGGCGTGGTCCACCGTCAGGGCACGGGCAACTGCCCAGTCAATGCCGCGCGCACGACCGTCTCCTGCGATATGCAACGCCAGGCCCTCACTGTTCGGGATGACCCCGCGCTTCAGGCCCGGCATGGCGTCCAGCGGTCCGTCGACGTCGCCCGTGGCGATCAGGTAGCTCGGCAGGCAGGTGGTACCGAACAGCATGTAGTGGTCGGCGCCCACCACGATGACGCTGGTCGGCTCCAGTTCGGCCAGCCGCCGCGCACAGGTGGCGAACGCCCCCCACATACGGTCCTGTACGGCCGCTGCCGGCGCCTGCGGCGCCACGAACATCACCGGGTCATGCGGCACCAGGAAGCCGCCTACGATTTGTCCCATCTCTGCTCACCTATTGCTTCAGGGCAGCGCTGTGCAGCGCCTCGGACGCGCCCACCGGGCGCAGCTTCTTCATGTAGGCGCGCATGTCGCGCTCGGGCGAGAGCTCCTGCCAGAACCCCATGGTCAGCATGGGGTTCACGCCGGCCTGCTGCAGCCCCAGCACATCGAAGCCGGTCAGCATCGCGCGCTCGGCCTCAGTCAGCGCAAAGCGCTGCAGGAAGGCCTGCGGGTCTTCGCGGAAACGCTGCTTGGCGGACCGGTCCACGGTCAGCTGGTGCAGCACCCGCTCGAGTACGTTGCGGCTCATGGCGTCAGGCGATGAAGTCGGTGACCAGATTGAGGAAGTCGGCGCGGCGCTCGGTCTGCACCCAGTGGCCGCAGCGGCCGAACAGGTGCAGGTCGGCCTTCGGGATAGCGCGCGCCAGCAGTTGGCCGCAGGCCGGCGGCACGACGCGGTCTTCGCGGCCGTGCAGCACCAGTGCGGGGGCCTCAATCTTGGCCACCACATGCTCGGGGAAGCCCTTGACGATAGTCGGGCCCTCGATGTTCGGCTGCGGGATCAGCTTGCGCAGCGCCTCCTGGGCGCCGGGACGGGCGCTTGCCTCGTAGCGCGACTGCACCATTTCCGGCGTGATGATCGACTGGTCATACGGGAACAGGCGCATGGTCTTTTCCATGTTTTCCGGCGACGGCTCGTATTCCCAGGCCGAGCGCAGCCCAGGGGTCTGCTCGAACTCGCCGGCCGGCGTGCCCAGCAGTACCAGCTTCTCGACGCGCTTCGGATCGAACACCGCCAGGCCCAGCGACAACGCGCCGCCGAAGGAGTTGCCGACGAACGAGGCGCGCTCGATCTCCAGCGCGTCCATGATCCCGACGAGGTGGCTGACCCAAAGCTTGATGTCGTACCTGGTGCCGTCCTTGAACTCGGTGAAACCGAAGCCGGCAATGTCCGGCACGATCACGCGGAACGACTGCGCCAGCTCGTTCATCACGCCCTTCCAGTTGCTCCAGCCGGACACCCCCGGGCCCGAGCCGTGCAGCAAGAACAAAGGCTTGCCCGAGCCCTGGTCGAAGTAATTGGTCTGGTGGCCAGCGGCTACCAAGGTCGAACCCACACCTTCAAACTTGCCCATCGCGTTTCTCCATACACATACGTATGTGTATGGTAGGGAGCGAGTTGATCCAGGTCAAGAACGAATCCCGGCAAAAAGCATGAGGGTTTACGCGCAATGCGCCGGCTGGCCGACCGTACACTGGTGCATTTCCACGCAGTAGTAGAATCGTGCACATTGCATATGGAGACCCTATGACGAAAGCCACGCCAGGTGCGGCAGCCCCTGCGCGCAACCAACTGACGCCTGAGGACTGGATCAAGGCCGCCCGCAACCTGCTGGTGAGCCGGAGCGTGGACGCGGTCCGGGTGGAGGTGCTGTCAAAGGAGCTTGCCGTCACGCGCGGCAGCTTCTACTGGCATTTCAAGGATCGCGACGACCTGTTGCGCCGGATGCTCGAATCCTGGCGGGATGAGGCCACGGAGCAGATCATCTACCGCTTCGAACGGCGCAACCTGACCCCGCGCGACCTGATCCGCGACCTGCTGTCGCTGCCGTTCCGGGGCGTGCCGGCGCAGGAGGCGGCTTCGACGGAACTGGCCATCCGCGCGTGGGCGCGCCGCGACGAGCGCGTGCGCCAGGTGCTGGACGAGGTCGATGCCAAGCGGCTCTCGTATATTTCCCAGTGCTTCAGCGCGTTGGGCTTCGGTATTGCCGAGGCGCGGGCACGGGCGTTTGCTCTATACAGTTATGAATTGTCGGAGTCCCTGCTTTCGCACCAGGGGACCGACGAGCAGAAGGCGGAGCGCCGGGCATTCATGGAAGAGCTGCTGCTGACGCCGAACTGACCGCCCGCAAAAAAACGACCCGCTCGAAGGCGGGTCGCAAGGTCCAGGAGACCACTGAAGCAAAACCTCAGAACGAGCGCGGCATCCCCAGGATGTGCTCGCCGACGTAGGAAAGAATCAGGTTCGTCGAGATCGGCGCCACCTGGTAGAGGCGGGTCTCGCGGAACTTGCGCTCGACGTCGTACTCCGCCGCGAAGCCAAAGCCGCCGTGATACTGCAGGCAGGCATTGGCCGCTTCCCACGACGCATCAGCCGCCAGCAACTTGGCCATGTTGGCTTCGGCGCCGCACGGTTGGTGCGCGTCGAACAGCTTCGCCGCCTTGAACCGCATCAGGTTGGCCGCTTCCACGTTGACGAAGGCCCTGGCGATCGGGAACTGCACGCCCTGGTTCTGGCCGATCGGCCGGCCGAAGACGACGCGCTCATTGACGTACTTGGTCACCTTGTCGATAAACCAGTAGCCGTCGCCGATGCACTCGGCGGCGATCAGCGTGCGCTCGGCGTTGAGGCCGTCGAGGATGTACTTGAAGCCCTTGCCTTCCTCGCCGATCAGGTTCTCCGCCGGGATTTCCAGGTTGTCGAAGAACAGCTCATTGGTCTCGTGGTTGACCATGTTGATGATGGGCTGGACCGTCAGGCCCTTGCCGATGGCATCGCGCAGGTCGACCAGGAAGATCGACATGCCTTCCGACTTCTTCTTGCACTCGGCAAGCGGCGTGGTACGGGCCAGCAGGATCATCAGGTCGGAATGCTGGACCCGCGAGATCCACACCTTCTGGCCGTTGACGACATATTTGTCGCCCTTGCGCACGGCGGTGGTCTTGATCTTGGTCGTGTCGGTGCCGGTGGTCGGCTCGGTCACGGCCATCGATTGCAGGCGCAGTTCGCCGCTGGCGATCTTGGGCAGGTACAGCTTCTTCTGCTCGGCCGAGCCATGGCGCAGCAGCGTGCCCATGTTGTACATCTGGCCGTGGCAGGCGCCCGAATTGCCGCCGGCACGGTTGATTTCTTCCATGATGACGGACGCCTGGGTCAGGCCCAGGCCCGAGCCGCCATACTCCTCCGGGATCAGCGCTGCCAGCCAGCCGGCCGCGGTCAGCGCATTCACGAACTCTTCAGGGTAGCCGCGTACCTCGTCAATCTTGCGGAAGTACTCCGACGAGAACTGGCCGCACAGATCGCGCACGGCTTCACGGATTTCCTGGTATTCATCGATTCTGTTCTGCACAGCCTGGTCTCCAACAACTTTTGGGGTTAGTTCAGTTCAGCGGTCGCGCTCATCGCGAGGGCGCCGTCTTCATGGCGGATCCACAGCTCGACGGTCTTGCCGTCCTCGCTGCGCTTGCCGCAGACAAAAATGCGCTGGGGCACGAAGGTCGGCCGCACGCCCCGGAACGAGAAGCTCTTGACCACTGCATCCGGCAGGTTCTTGCGCACCAGTTCGAGCATCAGCATCGCCTGCAGCGGGCCGTGGACGATCAGGTCCGGGTAGTGCTCGACCGCGGTCACGTACTGCTTGTCGTAATGGATGCGATGGCCGTTGAAGGTCAGCGCGGAGAAGCGGAACAGCAGGACGGGATCCGTCGCCACCTCGTGCACCCATTCTTCGCCCGTCGGCGCCGGCACCGGTTCGGGTGCGGGCGCGTTCGGCGATGCGCTCTCGCGGTAGACGATGTCGTGTTCTTCGGTGACCGCAAGCCCATTGCCGCCGTAGTACTTGTGCTCCACCGTCACAAAGGCGAGCGAGCCGCTGCGCCCGCTCTTGGCGCTCACATCGAGGATGCGCGACACCTTGGAGGCGGCATCGCCGATGCGCAGCGGCTGGTGGAACCACAGGCGGCCGCCGGCCCACATGCGACGCGGCAGCGGCACCGGCGGCAGGAAGCCGCCGCGGCTGGCGTGGCCGTCGGAACCAATCTCGGATTGCCGGTGCAGCGGCAGGAAATAGAGCCAGTGCCAGAGCGGCGCGATGGCGTCGCCGCGAACGGGCGCGGGATCATCGTAGTCAAGCGTCGCCGCGAGCGCCTTGACGGGAAACGCCGTGACCTCGTCCTGGCTTTCGGTCGTCTTCCCGACCCATTCTTTCAACTTCACAACGTCCATCACGTCTCTCTGTGGTCTGATTGCCTGACCTCCACTATGCACGGTGCCGCCGCCGCTTCCAATTCGAAAGTTCGGAACGAGCCATTCGCTTCGACAGAAAGCACGGGGCCTGCCGCATATCCGAATGCAGTGTTCGGAAGAAACGGATTTACTGAGGCACAAAGTGCAGCGAGCATCTGGGCAGTTGACACAGCGTTGAACTGCTTTCCATGCAAGTCCAGATTCGTTGCCGCAGCCGTGTGTCCCTGCATCGGCTCATCCCGGCCTTCCCGTTGCGGATTACCGCGTCCCGCGGACAGCACATCCTCGCCGCGCGCGGCTTCTCACGCACCCTGCGCGAAGGCCAGACCGTCAGCATCCCTGCGTTCGCGTCCATCGACCTGCACCTGGCAGGCAGCCTGTTCAGCCCCAGCGCCTGCACTCTGGTGCTGGACGACGCCGCGGTGGATCTGCGCACCGTCATGAAGGTCGGGGCGACTGCCCCCAAGGTTGAGTACCTGCGCGAGCTCATCTCCGGGACCGTTTTTCACCACCCGCAGCAGGAGTGGAATGCGCGAGTGATGGCCAGTGCGCTCCAGACGACACCGGACCGGATCCGCACCGCGCTGTTCCGGCAGGGAGCGGCGTTTACCCAGATCTGCCGGACGCAGCGGCTGATGCGGGCGCTGTTCGAGTCGATCCAGTCGAACCTGTCCGTGGCAGACCTGAAAGCTCGCATTGGCTGGGCGGACAGCCGCGACCTGGAGGCGTCCTTCTACGACTGGTTCGGCGTCTCCCTGCAGACGGTTTCGCGCCTGCGGGAAGACAGCCTTTAGGCCGCTACCGGCCTATTGCAGCTCGATCAGCAACTGGCCAGCCCGAACCAGTGTGCCGGGCTGGACCAGGATGCTCTTCACGGTGCCGCCGGCCTCGGCGACGACGCTGGTTTCCATCTTCATCGCCTCGATGGCTGCCAGCGTGTCGCCCTTGGCGACAGTCTGTCCCGGACTGACGCTCACCGAAATCACGCTGCCCTGCATCGGCGAGGCCACCTGCATCGGGTCATTCGCATTCGCCATGCGATCAGCCTGGGCAGTCTTGCCCTCCTGGCGCTTCAAGGCGCGGATCGGTCGCGGCTGGCCGTTGACGTCGAAGTACATGCGCACGCCGCCCTGCGCATCCGCTTCCGCCTGGGCGTTCAGACCCACGTATAGCGTCTTGCCCTTCTCCAGTTCGACCGCGATCTCCTGGCCGGCTTCCAGGCCATAGAAGAACACGGGCGTCGGCAGAATGGAGACATCGTCGTACTGCTCCTGGTGCGCGCAGAAGTCCCTGAAGACCTTCGGATACATCAGCCAGGAGGCGAGGTCGTTGTCGGACAGGGACCGGCCGACCTCACCTTCGGCCTGCTTGCGGGCCGCTTCCAGGTCGACCGGCGGAATATGCGCACCGGCCCTGCCCTCGATCGGCGCGGCGCCGCGCAGCAGCTTCTTCTGCAGCGCTTCGGGAAAGCCATCGGCCGGATAGCCCATCTCGCCGCGGCACATCGAGATGACGGAATCCGGTACCGAGACCTCCTTGGCCGGATCGAGAATATCGGCCGTCGACAGCTTGTTGGCGACCAGATGCAGCGCCATGTCGCCCACGACCTTGGACGACGGCGTCACCTTGACGATGTCGCCGAACATCACATTGACGTCGGCGTAGGCCTGTGCGACCTCCGGCCATTGCGAGGCCAGGCCGAGCGAGCGCGCCTGCTCGCGCAGGTTGGTGTACTGGCCGCCAGGCATTTCGTGCCGGTAGACGTCCGACGTACCCGCGTGCATATCGGCCTCGAAGGGCTCGTAGTTCCTGCGCACGGACTCCCAGTAGGTGCAGAACGGCTGCAGGTCACGGTAGCCGACCGCGGGCTTGCGTGCGCTGTGCTCGAGTGCCGCGCAGATGGCGCCGAGGCTTGGCTGCGAAGTCAGCCCGCTCATCGAGTCCATGGCACCATCGACGGCGTCGACACCGGCGTCGACCGCCGCCAGCACGGAGGCCACCGAGGCACCGCTGGTGTCGTGCGTGTGGAAGTGGACCGGCAGGCCGACCTCCTCCTTCAACGCCTTTACCAGCGCGTGGACTGCCTGCGGACGGCACACGCCGGCCATGTCCTTGAGGCCGAGGATGTGGACGCCTGCCTTCTCGAGCGCCTTGGCCAGTTCGACGTAGTAGCGGATGTCGTACTTGGCGCGCGAGCGGTCGAAGAGATCGCCGGTATAGCAGATGGTGCCCTCGCACAGCGCCCCGCTGTCGAGCACCGCATCGATCGCCACGCGCATGTTTTCGACCCAGTTGAAGGAGTCGAACACGCGGAACAGGTCGACGCCGCTGGCGGCAGCCCGCTTGACGAAGTACTGGACCACGTTGTCCGCGTAGTTCGTATAGCCGACTGCGTTGGAGCCGCGCAGCAGCATCTGGAACAGGATATTGGGGACGGCCTCGCGCAGTGCTTCCAGCCTCTGCCACGGGTCCTCCTTCAGGAACCGCATCGCCACGTCGAAAGTGGCCCCGCCCCAGCACTCCATCGAGAACAGGCCCGGCAACTGCCGCGCGTAGTACGGAGCAATGGCGGTCATGTCGCCGGTCCGCATCCGGGTCGCCAGCAGCGACTGGTGGGCGTCGCGCATGGTTGTGTCGGTCAGCAGGACCGCCTTGCTCGCCTTCATCCATTCGGCAAATGCCCGTGGACCGATGCTCGACAGCCGCGTACGGGTCCCTTCCGGAACCACGGCGGCAGGGTCCGTAGCCGGCAGCGGATGCGACAGCACAATCCGGGAGGGCGCGGCGCGCCCCTTGACGTCAGGATTGCCGTTGACATTGACGTCGGCGATAAAGTTCAGCAGCTTGGTCGCCCGGTCCCGGCGCTGGCGGAAGTTGAACAGCTCGGGCGTGTTGTCGATGAAGCGCGTGGTACAGCGCCCCGAGCGGAATTCCTCGTGCTCAATGACGTTCTCGAGGAAGGCCAGGTTGGTGGCCACGCCGCGGACGCGGAACTCGCGCAGCGCGCGGCTCATGCGCTCGTTGGCCTCGTCGGCATCGCGCCCCTTGCAGGTCACCTTGACCAGCAACGAGTCGTAGTAAGGCGTCACCACGGCCCCGGTATAGGCGGTGCCGGCGTCCAGCCGGATGCCGAAACCGGCGGCGCTGCGATATGTGGTCACCTTGCCGTGGTCGGGTGCGAAGCCGTTCTCCGGATCTTCAGTGGTCACGCGGCACTGGACGGCATGCCCGCGCAGCCTGATCTGTTCCTGGCGCGGCACGGACGAAGCGGCATCGCCAATCTGCGCGCCTTCCCTGATGCGGATCTGCGCCTTCACGATATCGACCCCGGTGACTTCCTCGGTCACCGTGTGCTCGACCTGGACGCGGGGATTGACTTCGATGAAGTAGAAGTCTTCCGTGTCGGCGTCCATCAGGAACTCGACCGTACCCGCATGTGTGTACGAGACGGCTCTCGCGAGCTTGAGCGCTTCCCCGCACAGCGCCTGACGCCTGGCATCGTCCAGGTAGGGGGCCGGTGCCCGCTCGACGACCTTCTGGTTGCGCCGCTGCACCGAGCAATCGCGCTCGAACAGATGGACGATATTGCCGTGGGTATCGCCCAGGATCTGCACCTCGACATGCTTGGCCCGCGCGATGAACTTCTCGAGATAGACCTCGTCGTTGCCGAAGGCGGCCCTGGCTTCGCGCCGCGCCGCGGCAATGGCGTCCGCCAGGTCCGCCTCCTTGTGGATGGCGCGCATGCCGCGGCCGCCGCCGCCCCAGCTCGCCTTCAGCATCAGTGGATAGCCGATCTCCGCTGCCAGCTTGGCGGCCTGCGCCAGGTCATCGGGGAGCGCGCCGGTGGCGGGCACTACCGGCACACCGACCCGCTGCGCCAGTTCCCGTGCGGCAACCTTGTTGCCCAGCTCCCGCATCACCTCTGGCTTCGGGCCGATGAACGCAATGCCCTCCTGCGCGCAGCGCTCGGCGAAGTCCGGGTTCTCGGAGAGAAAGCCGTAGCCCGGATGAATGGCATCCACGCCCGCCCCCTTGGCCACGCGCAGGATATCCTCGATATCGAGATAGGCGTCGACGGGCTTCTTGCCCTGGCCGACCAGGTAGCTTTCATCGGCCTTGAAGCGATGCTGGGCGAAGCGGTCCTGGTAGGAATAGATGGCGACGGTACGGATGCCAAGCTCGCTGGCGGCGCGCATGACGCGAATGGCGATCTCGCCCCGGTTGGCGATCAGGAGACTGCGGATTTTCTTCATCTTGCTTGTGGGAACCAGAATCTTGGAATGCGTTCGCCTCCTGTCAGGAGGGGAGGCGGCCCGCCTGCCTCAGCAGGTCCGCAGCACGTGTGATCACGGGCGCGTCGATCATTTCGCCATCCAGCTGGAACGCGCCGGGGCTCGACTTGGCGCCATCGATGACGCGCTGTGCCCACGCCAGTTGGGCTTCGGTAGGCCGGTACGCTGTGTTGACCTCCGCTACCTGCGCCGGATGAATGCAGAGCTTTGCGCCAAACCCCAGCCGGCGACCACGGGTGCTGGCGGCGCGCAGTTCATCGACATCGGAGATGGAGACCGTCACCCCATCCACCGGCGCCGCAATGCCCGCGGCCCGGGAGGCCAGTACCAGCATGGAGCGGAAAAACAGCAGCTCCTGGTCGTCCCCTTCGATACCAAGCTCCGTGCGGAAATCCACGGTGCCGAAGATCAGCCGCTCGACGCCCCGCGCGGCGGCAATTTCCGCCACGTTGGTCATGCCGGCGGCGGTCTCGATCAACGGCAGCACCTTGACCTCCGGTGGCAGGTGTTTCGCGACCTCAGCGATTTGCGCCGCGCTCTCCGCCTTGGGCAGCACCACGCCCAGCACGCCCGGCTTCAGGCAGGCGCGCACGTCATCCTCGAACCAGCGCGTCTGCGTGGCGTTGATGCGGACCAGTCCGGTGCCGCCTGCGGCCAGGTAGTCCGCCAGCAATTGCCTGGCGCGGTCCTTGTCGCCCTCGGAGACGGCATCCTCCAGGTCCAGGATGACGCGATCCGCGCCCGATGCGTGGGCCTTGGCAAAGCGCTCCGGCCGGTTGGCGGGAACGAAGAGGTAGGAACGGGCGATGGCGGTGGCGGTCATGGCAGGGCTGTCGGGCAGATGGGCGAGCGCCTCCCCCGGCCATCAGGTGGCCGTAAAGAGGCGGGAACAGGGAACGGCCGTGGTCCGGCCGGGAGGATCAGATGGCGCCTTCGGTGCGCAGGCGCGACACGTCGTCGGCGGTGTAGCCGAGTTCGCGCAGGATGCCTTCGCTGTGTTCGCCCAGGGCCGGGATGGCGTCCATGCGCGGCTCGAAGGCATTCGGCAGGCCGGGCGGCAACAGTGCCGGAATCACGCCCACCGGCGACGAAACCGACGTCCACCGCTCGCGAGCCTTAAGTTGCGGGTGGTTCCAGACATCGCGCATGTCGTTCATGCGGGCGTTGGCAATCTGGGCGCGCTCCAGCCGCTCGACCACCTGGTCGATGCTCAGTGCGGAGAAGACGTCGGTGATGATCTGCGTCAGCTCCTCGCGGCTCTTGGCCCGCAGGGAGTTGGTGACGAAGCGCGCGTCGGTGGCGAGTTCCGGCCGTTCCAGCACGACCCGGCAGAAGGCCTCCCACTCGCGTTCGTTCTGCAGGCCGAGGATGATGGTCTTGCCGTCGCCGGCCGTGAACGGGCCATAGGGGAAGATGGTCGCATGCGAGGCGCCGGCGCGCGGCGGCGGCGTGGCGCCGTCGAAGGCGTAGTAGAGGGGGTAGCTCATCCACTCGACCATGCTCTCCAGCATCGATACATCGATATGGGCGCCCTTCCCCGTCTTGCCGCGCTGCAACAGGGCGGCCAGGATATTGGTGTACGCGTACATGCCGGCCGCGATATCCGCGATAGAGCAGCCTGCCTTGGACGGGCTCTCCGGCGTGCCGGTGATGGAGACGAAGCCGGACTCGGCCTGGATCAGCAAGTCATAGGCCTTCTTGTCCCGGTAGGGGCCGTCGTTGCCATAGCCGGAGATATCGCAGACGACGATGCCGGGATAGCGCTGCGACAGCGCTTCGTAGGACAGGCCCAGCCGGTCGGCGGCCCCCGGTGCCAGGTTCTGGACCAGCACGTCCGCCTTGTCCAGGATCTTCTGCAGGATGGCTGGCGCTTCCTGGTGCTTCAGGTCCAGCGCCAGGCTTTCCTTGGAGCGGTTGGTCCAGGCGAAGTGCGACGACATGCCGTCTACCCGCTCGTCATAGCCGCGGGCAAAGTCGCCCACCTTGGGCCGCTCGATCTTGATCACGCGCGCGCCCAGGTCGGCGAGCTGGCGGGTACAGAACGGCGCAGCGATTGCATGCTCCAGGGAAACCACGGTAATGCCATCGAGGGGACGCATAACAGCCTTTTTCGGGAAGGATTGCGTTCAGACTGCCATGGCAGCAAAGAACGACTGGGATTCGGTCGGCGATGCAGCTCGCCTCACAGAGAGTCTCGCAGCGAGAGAAGCTTCGGTAAATCTCGTTTTCTCGAAGCGACCGTTCGCCTATGCCGAAACCACCAACTGCACCGGGGGCCCGGCCCGGTTTGCGACAAATGTGACGCCTTGCTACAGTGCAGGGGAAGGAGCGCATATGCATTTTGATTTTGCCGACCTCAGGCTGTTTGCACGCATCGCCGAGGAGGAAAACCTGTCGCGCGGGGCGAAAAAGGCATTTTTGTCGCCTGCCGCGGCCAGCGCACGGCTCAAGGCCCTGGAAGACCAGCTGGGTACCCGTCTTTTCTACCGCGAGAGCAAAGGCCTCGCCCTGACCCCCGCCGGCGAGCGCCTGCTGCGGCATACCCGTGTGATCGAGCGCCAGTTCGAGCATGTCAAAAGCGAATTCGAGGAGTATTCCAAGGACACGGTCGGCCATATCCGCATCTTTGCGAACACGACTGCCGTCACGGAGTTCATGCCGGAGGTACTGGCACGCTTCATGGCAGAGCGGCCGGCCGTCACCGTAGACCTGCAGGAGCGCCTGACGCGGGACATCATTCGCGGCGTACTGGATGGCAGCGCGGATCTCGGCATCATCTCCGGCCCACTGAACTCGGAAGGGCTGGAGGTTATCCATTTCAGTACGGATAAGCTGGTCCTGGCGACACCGGTCGGGCATCCGCTGACGCATAAGGACAAGGTCTCCTTCGAAGACACGCTCGACTATGAGCATGTCAGCCTGCATGAAGGCAGCACCCTGCACGCCTTTCTTACCGACCTCGTCCGCGACCAGCGGCGCAAGCTCCAGATCCGCATCCAGATCCGGAGCTTTGAAGCCATGTGCCGGATGATCGAGGCCGGCGTGGGCATTGGCGTGGTGCCGCTGTCGGCGGCGTTGCGTCACAAGCAGACGATGAAGATCGAAATCATCGAACTGCACGAACCGTGGGCGATCCGGGAGCGGGCGGTGATCGTGCGGGAACTGGAAGGGCTGCCGGGGTGCGCGAAGGCGTTGATCGATGAACTGATCGTGGTGGCGCAGGCGGCGGGCGGGAGCCCGGCGAACATTGGGGGATAAGGCGTTCCCCACGTCCCCCCCCCCGCTACTGGCCCGCAAGTGCCCGCGACAGGTTGGCAAGGCGGATCCGGGCAGTCGGCCCGGAGAACCGGATTCAGTGATTGCGCAGGTCCGACAGGAACTTCCTGGCACGATCGCTCTGCGGCTTCGAGAAGAAGTTCTCAGGTGTACCGCTTTCCACCAGGCTTCCGTGGTCCATGAACCACACGCGGTCCGCCACTTCGCGCGCAAAATTCATTTCATGCGTGACGCACATCATGGTCATGCCGTCGCGCGCCAGGCTCTTCATCACCTGGAGCACTTCACCGACCATTTCCGGATCCAAGGCGCTGGTGGGCTCATCGAACAGCATGGCGGGCGGGTCCATGGCCAGGGCTCTGGCAATGGCAACTCGCTGCTGCTGGCCGCCAGAGAGCTGGCCGGGATAGGCATCGGCCTTGTTCGCCAATCCCACTCGCTCCAGCAACTGCCCGGCCCGATCCCTTGCCTCCGACTTCTTCTTGCCAAGGACCGTGACCGGCGCCAGCATGATGTTCTCCGCCACCGAGATATGCGGGAACAGGTTGAAACTCTGGAAGACAAAACCCACGCGGCTGCGGAACTTGTTGATATCCACCGTCGGCGAATTGATGTCCAGGCCATCGAACTCGATGGTTCCGGCCTGGATCTCCTCCAGGCGGTTGACCGTGCGGATCAGCGTGGATTTGCCTGAACCGGACGGGCCACAGACGACGATGACCTCGCCCCGCGACACCTCCGCGGAGATATCGTCGAGAGCGTGATAGCCGCCGTACCACTTGTTGATGCCCTTGAAGCTGATCATTGGCTGCTTCGATGCTGCTGCTTGCATTGCAATGTCTCCATGTAGCGACGGTTACTCGGCGGCCACCGTCTGCGGCACTGCCGGCCGCTTCGTTGGTTTCGGGGCAGTCCCCGCACGTTTGCTTGAGATACGGCGCTCCACGTGGCGCGCCAGGCTGGTCAGGGCAAAGCCGAGCACGAAGTAGACCACCGCCAGGATCAGGAACACCTGGAATGGCTTGGTCAGCAGCATGGTGTTGACCTGGTTGGCCGCGAACGTCAGTTCGTTGACGCTGATGACATAGGCCAGCGAGGTGTCCTTGATGATCGAGACGAACTGGCTGATCATCGACGGAATCATGTTGTAGAGCGCCTGCGGCAGGACCACCTTGACCATGGTCTGCATGTAGGTCAGGCCTACCGCACGCGCTGCCTCGGTCTGCCCCTTTGGCAACCCCTCGATGCCGGCTCGCACGATTTCCGCCAGATAAGCCGCCTCATAAAGCACCAGAGTCACCAGCATGGTCGTGAAACCGCTGACCGGCCTGCCTATCAGCACGGGCACGAAGAAGTAGACCCAGAAGATAAACATGATCAGCGGGACACCGCGCACCAGGTAGATGAACCCAATGGCAGGCGATCGTAGCCAGCGGAACGGCGAGATGCGCGCCAGCGCGACGGCCACGCCTAGCGGAAAGGCCAGCACCAGCCCCAGCGCGGACAACAGCAGCGTGATGGCCAGGCCGCCAAGCGGCCCGTGCGGGTACTGGCCGAGGAGAAGCATCTCCCCGTTGTCGCGAAGAATCGAAATGATGCTTTCCATGCTCACCTCGCCTTGATCTGGTAGCGGCGCTCGAGCGCCGTGCCACCGGTCATGATCAGCACGGATATCCCCAGATATGCGAGCGTCGCGCACAGGTAGACCTCGACCGTCCTGAAGGTATCGCTCTCGATCTGCCGCGTGACATAGGTGAGTTCCAGCACGCCAATCGTCATGGCCAGGCTGGTGTTCTTGAACAGCAGCACCGTGTGGCTGATCAGCGGCGGCAGCGCAATGCGGATCGCCTGCGGCAGGATCACCTTCCGGCATGCCTGAAGGTAGGTCATGCCCAGTGCGCGTGACGCTTCAAGCTGTGCCTTCGGAATCGACCGGATACCGCCGCGGAGGTCCTCTGACATGTAGGCCGCCATGCACAGCCCGATCGCGATAAACGCAAAGACGAACTCGCTATGGTTCTTGTTGAACCACTGCTGGACGCCCTCCGGCAGCAGCGTCGGGATGCCGAAGTACCAGAGGAAGATCTGGACCAGGATGGGCACGCTTTGGTGGTATTCGACGTAGGCGGCCACGGCCGCCCGGGCCCAGCGGACATTGCTGAGGCGGATAACCGCCAGCACGGTCCCGAGCGCCAGCGCGAGTATCCACGCGAGTACGGCAAGTTCGAGCATCGTCACCAGCCCACCGGCGATCAGGCGGGGGTACTCGCCTTGCAACAGAATTGAGAAATCCAGGTTCATGCGCGTACGAAGTAGGTCGACAAAAAAGGCCGGCAGCGAGCCGGCCCGCCAGGGATCAACCCTTGATCTGCTCTACCTTGAAGTCACGCCGCAACTTGTACGCGGTGCTGCTGCCCAGCCACTTGTCGAAGATCTTCGTGGCGTCGCCGGACTTTTCCATCGCCTGGAGGACGCCGTTGACGTGGGCGATGAAGGCACTCTCGCCCTTGCGCATGCCCAGCCCCCATTGCTCGTGCATGACCGGGGGCTCGAGAATCTCGATGGGCGTGGAGGGGTCGGCCTGCAGCTTGAACTTGACCAGCATCATCTCGCCGAGTGCGAGCCCCTCGACGCGGCCCTGCTGCAGCGCCAGGAAGGCGGTGGGGGCATCCTGGAATGTCACCGTGCTCGCCGTTGGCACTGCCTTTTTCACGGCAGTCTCGGAAGTGGAGCCCTTGTTGGCACTGATGCGCTTGCCGGCGAGGTCGGCGACGGACTTGAAGCCTTCGGAGCGCTTCACTGCAACCTTGGTCAGGCTGACGTAGTACTGGTCGCTGTAGGCGATCTGCTGCGCCCGCTCGGGCGTCCAGCCCAGCGCGGCGGCGAGGATGTCGACACGCCCTTGCTGTAGCTCGGGAATGCGAGCGGCCACGGCGATCTGCTTGAGTTCGAGCTTGACGCCCAGGCTCTTCGCGATGGCAGAGCAAAAGTCGACGTCGTAGCCTTGCACCTCGCGGGTCTGCGGATTGCTGAAGCTGAAGGGCTCCACAGTGCCGAGCACGCCGCAAACCAGCGAGCCACGCTGCTTGATGTCCGCGAGCTGGTCCGCGAAAGCACTGGTTGCGGTCAGGGACAACGTGAGTGCAGCCATCGCGACTGCTGTGATCTTGCGCATTTGCGTCTCCTCTTTCTATTTGTGGGCAAAACGATCCCCTTCGCCTGCAGCACGTGCTGCAGGCGATGAGGCTTGGGTAATGCAGGAATCAGCGGATGTTGAACGGATTGCCGGTGGCGGCCCCCGTGTTGATCCACACACTCTTGGTCTGCAGGTACGACTCGATCGCGGCGATGCCGTTTTCCCGGCCGAGGCCCGAGTCCTTGTAGCCGCCGAACGGCGACATGAAGCTGACGGCGCGATAGGTGTTCACCCATACCGTACCCGCCTGGATCTTCTCCGACATACGGAAAGCCCGACCGATATCGGAGGTCCAAACCCCGGCACCGAGCCCATAGCAACTGTCATTGGCAATCGCGATGGCTTCGGCTTCGTCCCTGAATTTCAGGATGGACAGCACCGGCCCGAACACCTCCTCCTGCGCGATGCGCATCCCCGGTGAGACGTTGGCAAAGATGGTCGGCTCAACAAACCATCCGTCGCCGCAGGACGCCGGCTTGCCGCCGAGCAGCAGCTCCGCCCCTTCGTCCTGCGCGATCTGGATATACGACAGCACCTTTTCGTATTGCGCGGGCGTGGTGATGGGCCCCACCTGCGTGGAGGCATTCATCGGGTTGCCCAGCTTGGCCGTGCTGGCTAGCGCCAGCAGCTTCTCGACAAAGACATCGTGGATGTCTTCCTGCAGCAGCAGCCGTGAACCGGCGATACAGGTCTGGCCGCTCGCGGCGAAGATGCCGGAGACGGCGCCGTTGACGGCGTCATCCAGGTTGGCATCGTTGAAGACGATGTTCGGCGACTTGCCGCCGAGCTCCAGGCTCACGTGCTTGAACTGCGCCGCACACTGCTGGTTGATCACGCGTCCGGTGGCGTCCGATCCGGTGAAGGTCACCTTCTTGACCAGAGGATGCGTCACCAGCGGCGAGCCCACCTCGGCGCCAAACCCGGTCACGACGTTGAAGACGCCCGCGGGAAAGCCCGCTTCCTCGAACAGCAGCGCAAGCTCGAGCGCCGACACCGAGGTGAACTCCGACGGCTTCACCACCACGGTACATCCCGCGGCGAGGGCGGGCGCGATCTTCCACGCCAGCAGCATCAGCGGCGAGTTCCACGGCGTGATGGCCGCCACCACGCCCAGCGGTTCGCGCCGGGTGTAGTTGAAGTAGCCCTTCTTGTCGAGCGGAATGACCGTGCCTTCGATCTTGTCGGCCAGCCCGCCGAAGTAATAGAACCACTGCGGCAGGTATTTGAGCTGGGCGCCCATCTCCGCCAGCAGCTTGCCGTTGTCCTGGACTTCGAACTCGGCCAGCCGCTCGGCGTCCCTTGCGATCAGGTCACCGAGCTTGCGCAGCAGCGCGCCACGCTGCGTCGCCGTCATCTCCGACCACGGCCCGGTGCGGAACGCCTGGTCGGCCGCCTGCACGGCGCGATCGATATCCGCTGCGGTGCCGCGGGCCACTTCGGCCCAGGTCTTGCCGGTAAAGGGATTCTGGGTTTCAAACCAGCGACCGTCGCTCGCATTGACGAAGGTGCCGTCGATGAACATTTGATACTGCTTCATGGCGCGATGCTGTCCGTGTTGGTGTTGGCCGATCAGAGCGGTGCGAAGCCGAGATGCTCGCGGAAACGGTTCTTGACGAAGGTGCCATCACGCGGCGGCAGGGCCCGCTGCGGCTCGTCGGTCGAGATGTAGACCTGCGCCACGGTCATGCCGTCGGCCTTCTTGATGGCTTGCGCGAGCTTGCCCAGCTCCTCGATATCGGAAATCTCGAGCGTCGTCGGCACGCCGACCGCCTTCGCCACCTGGGCCAGGTTGGTCCCCAGGCTGGTGTGGCTCTGCTGCATGCCGGTCTCGCCGAAGTGGCCGTTATCGAGAATCACGATGTTCAGGTTCTTCTGCTGTTGCGCCGCCGCCGTCGCCAGGCTGCCGATGCCCATCAGCTGCTCGCCGTCACCGGTGATGGCGATCACGGTCTTCTCGGGTTGTGCGATGGCAATCCCGAGAGCCAGCGAGGTGGAACCGCCCATCGCGCCCCACAGATAGAAGTTGCCGGGGCGGTCGCCAGCGGCGAACACGTCGTACGAGGGCGAACCGAGGCCCGATACCACGAGCGCGTCGGGAAATTGCTTCAGCAGTTCGGCAACGAACTTGCGGCGGTCAAGGCCGGGATTAGCAGGCTTGGAGGTAGAGGTAGTCATAGGATCAGCGCATCCACTTTTTGCGGCCGATGAGGCTCTGGGACAGGAGAACGGCAACGCGGTTGCCAGCGTCGAAGGCGGAAACCAGGCCGGCGTCGACCAGCTCGGCGGCCTCGTCCGGCGAATTCACGCGATAGACCGTGATGCCCATCAGCTCCAGCGCGCGCTGGGTGGCCAGGCCCATCGGGTTCTGCCAGGGATTGAACTCGGCGTACTCGCCGCGCATGGTCACCAGGGTGAAGAACGGGAACTTGCAGCTCTCCAGCAGAGAGAACATGTTCACGCAGTTGCCGACGCCGCTGCTCTGCATCAGCAGCACGGCGCGTTCCCCGCCCAGCCAGGCGCCGCTGACGACGCCCACGCCTTCTTCTTCGGTGGTCAGCACCACGTCGCGGATTTCGGGGTCTGCCTTGGCTTGGCGGATGACATGCGAATGGCCGGCGTCGGGCACGTAGGCCACCTGGCGGATGCCGTTCTGTTTAAGGACCTGGAAGATGTCCTCTTGCCAGGCAAGAGGCTCTGAGTTGTTTGTCGTCATAGTGCGCAAGTTAAGAAAGGGGAAAGCGAGGGGACAACGTTTGCTATCATAGAGTTGACTAGCTGGAAGTATGAAATACAATTAATTGATGCCTGCAATCACGAAGTTGAATGCCGGCCAAGGGCCTCTACCGATATGGACATCAAGCAGCTTCGCGCCCTGTTAGCCATCGCCGAAACCGGCAGCGCCACCAAGGCGGCCGAGCTCCTGCGCATCGTGCAGCCGGCGGTTTCCCGGCACGTGCGCCTGCTCGAGGAGGAACTGGGCGTCGAGCTGTTCGAGCGCGAGCGCCATGGCATGGTCCTGACCGAGGCCGGCCGCACGCTGGTCGAATACGGCCGCAGGGCGCTGCAGGAACTCGATCGGGCCAAGGCGGAGATCAAGCCGGCGTCTGGCGCTATTTCAGGCACTGCGGTCATCGGGTTACTCCCAAGCACTTGTGAACTGCTGGCAGCGGAGCTGGTTGCCACGGTGAAGGCCAGGCATCCGCAACTGGTGGTACGCCTCAACGTCGGCTACGCGGGGAACCTGCTGCAGTGGCTCGAAGCTGGCGACGTGGAGGTCGCCCTGCTCTACGACACCAAGAGCTCTCCCGGCCTGCACGTCGAAGCATTGCTCGATGAACAGCTCTACCTGGTGGGACCCGCTGGCACGTTTGCGCCAGGTGAGGAACAAACCGTCGAGCGCTTCCGCGGCCTGCCGCTGATCCTGCCTAACGCCCCGCACGGGCTACGCAGCGTGGTCGAGCATGCCTGCGCGGTCGCCGGCATCACCCCGGTAGTAGCGGTCGAGACCAACTCGCTGGCGGTTCAGAAAAACCTGGTCGGCAAAGGGTTCGGCCACACCGTCCTGCCGAGCTCCGCGATTTCCGAGGAGATGGAGACTGGCGTGCTGGCGGGCGCGCCCATCGTGTCGCCCAACCTGTCGCGCCGCATCGTGCTCGCGCACGCGGCCACCCGCAGGCTGACACCCGCAGCCAGCTTCGTCTCCGCCGAGCTGGTGGCACTGATGAAGCGGCTGGTGCTCGACGGCGCATGGCCCGGTGCATCCTGGATCAGCGCCTGATACGGTGCCAGCGGCAGTTCAGTCCAGTTCGATGTTGGCGGCCTTGATGACCTCGGCCCACCGGCGCGTCTCAGCCTGGACAAACCTGGCCGCCTTGTCCGGAGTGGAATCGACGATGGGCTGCACGCCGATCTTCTCCATGCGCTGACGCACCTCAGGGTCCTTGACAGCCGTCTGCAAGGCAGCGCTCAGCTTTTCAATGACCGGGGCCGGCGTGCCCTTGGGCACCATCACCATGTTCCACAGCGACGTTTCATAGTTCGCGTAGCCCGCTTCCTTCATCGTCGGCACGTCCGGCAGCACGCTCGAACGCGTGGCAGTCGTGACAGCGAGCGCCTTCAGGCGACCGGACTGGATCATGGGCGCAGCCGTCGACACTGCATCGGTGATGAACTGGACGTCGCCGGAAATCACCGACTGGATCGCCTGGCTGGCGCCACGGAACGGAACATGGGTAAGCTTCAGGTGCTCCTGGAACTGCAGCAACTCGACCGCCATATGGACGGCGCTACCCTTCCCTGCGGAACCGTAGCTGTACTTGCCAGGATTCTTCTTGATGTCCTCGACCAGTTCCCTGGCCGTATTCGCCTTCACCGAAGGATTGACCGCCAGCACCATCGGCACCCCGGCGACCACAGATACCGGCACCAGCGCATTGACGGGGTCATACGGCAGCTTCTTGTAAAGCGTGGCGTTGATGGCGTGGGAACTGGTGCCGAACAACAGCGTGTAGCCATCCGCCGGGCTCTTGGCCACCACATCGGTCGCAATGGTGCCGCCCGCACCTGCCTTGTTTTCCACCACGACCGGCTGCCCGAGCAAGGCGCCGAGCTTGTTTGCCACGATGCGCGCCACCACGTCGGTGCTGCCGCCGGCGGCGAAGCCTACGACCAGGCGGACGGGATGGTCAGGATAAGCAGCCTGGGCGTGCGCGCTGAACGAAATGAGCGCACCGATCCCCACTTGAGCAAGCAAGCGTTTCATGTCTCTTCCAGGTAGATAGTTTTGGTTGGGTGGCGCATTGCGCGTCGACACCCTTTGAAACGATGGTAGCGAGCAACCGTGGCGACGGTGAAATAGAAAATTCCGCTGCTGCTATCAACGGGCGGCATGCCTGGGGCTTCTACTGCGGTGTTAACCCGAAGCAGGCGCCGCAGGCGCCGCGTAAACGCAAGTACGCCGCGCAGCCATTGCCGCGCGGCGTACATTCAAGGTCCAACGGAACGGAAGCGCTGGCGCGCTACCGGCTGCTGCAGGATGTCAGTCGGCCTCCACCTTCATCGTCTTCAGCAGCGGCTGCCACTTGTCGCTTTCTGCTTTGAGCCAGGTGCGCAGCCCCTCGGGCGTCTGCTTGTCTACCGGAACAACCTCCGCACCCAGGTCGTCAAGCCGCTTGGCCACAGCAGGATCCTTCAGTGCCTGCTGCAGCGCCTTGGTCAGCCTGGCGGTGACCTCGGGCGGCGTGCCCTTGGGCGCATAGATCCCGTGCCAGACCTTCATCGAGAAGCCCTTCAGGCCGCCTTCCTGCAGCGTCGGCGCATTGGGCAGCGCCTTGATGCGGCTAGGCGTCGTCACGCCATACAGCTTGACCCGGTTGGCGTTGATATGCGGCAGCGTCGAGGTGGTCTGGTCGCACAGCAGATCCACCTGCCCGCCCAGCAACGCCGTCAGCGCGGGGCCGGTGCCCTGGTAGGGAATGGAAGTCATCTTGACTTTGACCGCCTCCTCGAACAGCAGGCCGCATAGCTGCGAAACCGCGCCAAGGCCGGCATTGGCCAGCGAGACCTTCTCCTTGTTCTGCGACACATACTTGATCAGCTCCGCCGCGTTGGCCGGCGGCAGATCCTTGCGGCCCAGCAGCGTCATCGGCACATCCGCCACCTGCCCGATGTACTCGAAGTCCTTCAGGGGGCTGTAGGAGAGCTTCTTGTACAGCGCCGGCGCCGTCGCCATGCCATTGTGGTGGATCAGGATGGTGTAGCCGTCGGGCTGCGCCCGCGCCACAAATGCGGCCGCCACCGTGCCGCCGGCGCCGAGCTTGTTTTCCACGACAACGCTCTGCCCCAGATCCTTCGACATGGCCTGCCCAAGCGCCCGGGACACCACATCGGTCGGGCCGCCGGCCGAGAACGGCACCACCAGCGTAATCGGCTTGGACGGATAGGCGTCCGCCGCCAGCGCCCCCGCGGAAAACGCCAGGCCGAGCGCTCCGCACGACATCCACCTGATACCGGCCAGCATGGCCTTGCCCGTTCGCATACGCATCATCACCGTCTCCATATCGCCGGCGCATGCTGTATCGCGCCGGTCGGTTTATCAAACGAAGACTAGAGTGCGCGAAAACGGCATCGTAGGGCAATCCGGATTTACCGAATGGGTCATACGGCCGGGCCGAACGCAGGGTGGCGGTGACCCGGCCATGACGGCATCTCCCATTTGGCAGATGACAGGTCAATGCTGAATTCCCATGCTCTCCTTGTTCGAGGCGCCCTGCTTACCGCTGTACTTCAAGGAGATATGAATTGCATACCCCAACCAATCGAACGCTGATCTTCGGTGGACCGGTCCTCACCCAGAACGAGCGTGGGATGAACATCTCCCATATGGGATATGGCGGAAGGGCAAACCAGGCAAGGCCCTGCCGTCTGAACTTCCCTGCATCTTGCGCGCCATCACGCGGCGAGTTCCGAAGCCTTGATATCCGCAATTGGCGCAAGCACGGCACGGTCGAACTCAGCCAACGCGCCCCGCTGCCGCACCCGGTGCGGCCAGTCCGGATTGCCCAGCGCGCCGCGCCCTAGCGCCACGATATCGGCGCCGTGCTGCATCACCTCGGTGGCGCGTGCGGGGTCGTGGAGGCTGCCGTTGGCGATGATCGTCACCGTGGGCGCATATTTGTGCGCGAGCTTCACCAGGCTCGCTCCTTGATTGCCGAACGCCGGTCGCCACGCTTCGAACTCTGTCACGTGGATATAGTCCAGGCCAGCGTCGGCCAGTGCTCCGAATACGGCTTCGGCGCCCGCCTCCGCCTCGGCCCACTTGTGAACGAAGTCGTTCACCTTGCCCTGCGAAATGCGAATCCCCACGGGCGCGCTGTCACCGATGGCGTGCCGTACGGCTTTCGCGACCTCGGTGCTGAGAGTCAGCCTTTGCGCGATATCGCCGCCCCAGCGGTCGTTGCGAAGGTTGGTGTAATCGGTCAGGAACTGATCGAGGAGGTAGCCATTGGCGCCGTGGATCTCGACGCCGTCGAAGCCGGCCACATTGACGGCACGCGCCGCGGCAGCGCCGAAGCTCGCGATCACGTCCGCAATTTCCTCGTCGGTCAGTGCTCGCGGCACCTGGTATGGACCCTCGCCTCGGTAGAACGGCATCTGCTCGCCCCTGGGCTGCACCGCTGAGGGGGCGACCGTTCCGGTCCGATAGCGGGTGCTCTGCGACAACGCGCCGGCATGCTGGATCTGCGCAAACACCTTGCTGCCCGCCGCATGGACGGCATCGACCACGGCATGCCAACCAGTTGCCTGGACGTCGTCGGCCAGGCCCGGCTGGTACGCGTAGGCCTGGGAAAACGCCTTGTCGATGTAGTTGCCCTCGGTGATCACGAGACCGAAGCCGCCGCGCGCAAAGCGCTTGTAATAGGCGGCCATCGTATCGGTCGGCACACCGTCTTCGGTGGCCGTCACGCGCGTCATCGGCGCGACCGCGAGCCGGTTGCCGAGCTTGACGTTGAGGATCTCCCGGGACGCGAAGAGAGGGGACGGATCAGGGTTCATGGCAGAGCACACTTTCGTTGCCGATAACGGAAAAGAATATAATTCCTGCGCATCACCCAAACAATCTCCGAAATCGATTGGCCAGCATAACGGTTTTCGTTACACCATGAACATCACCGACATCGCCGTGTTTGTCGCGGCCCACTCAGGCGGAAGCCTCGCCAGCGCTGCGCGGCAAATGGGGATGACACCGATGGCCGTTTCCCGCGGACTGGCTGCGCTGGAGCGCGAGCTGGGGGTCCGCCTGATGCACCGTACGACGCGTTCGGTGTCGCTGACGCCCGAAGGCGAAGAGTTCCTGCCTTACGCGCGCACCATACTGGATGCATCCGAAGAAGCGCGCGGCACGTTAACGCCGGCGTCCCAGGGCGCGACCGGCCTGCTGCGGGTCACTGCCCCCGCCGCGTTTGGGCGGGTCAGCGTCATGCCGTTGATCCCCCTGCTGCTCGAGCAGAATCCGGCCATGCGGATCGAGCTTCAGTTGAGCGACACGATCGTGGACATCGCCGGCAGCGGCATCGATGTCGCGATCCGCATCGCGCCGCTGCGGGATTCCGAACTGGTTGCGCGCGCGCTCGCACCCAATCCTCGCGTACTGTGCGCGACGCCGGAGTACCTGCAAAGACATGGCGCCCCCAAAATGCTGGCCGACCTCGAGGCGCATGCCTGCCTGCGGCTCAGCAACATGGCGCACTGGCCGTTCGTCGTTGGCGACCAGACCAGATCGGTCAGGATCGACGGCAGGTTCCTGTGCAGCAGCATCGAGGGTGTCCGCACCGCATGCCTGCAAGGGCTTGGACTGGCATTGCTGACGTATTGGGATGTGCGAGCCGAGTTGACAGACGGGTCGCTTGTCGCCATCGATTTGAACGACGCGAATCCGCAGCAGCTGTCCATATGGGCGGTACTGCCGACCCGGAAGTACGTGCCGCTACGTGTACGCGTGTTTCTCGACATGCTTGAACAGAGCCTGGCACAAGACGCTCCGCAGCAATTTTGAGGTATTGCCACTCGGCAGATAGCTGATCCCCAGCCTGAAACCGTGAGGCCGATCAGCGCCACGACGCTGTTGCTCAACACCGCATTCTCCGTGTTCACGCCGATCGACCGGAGCCAACGGTTGTAGAGCTGACCGGTTCCCGAGCGGTCATCCTGCGTCAGCAGCCGGTGCGCGGTCAGTTCGTGCCTGCCTGTGCCTCGTCCCAAAATCGCAGCACTGCCGGGCAATGTCCGCGACGGCATAACCGAGTGCCGCCTGATGCTGCTTCAGGAATGCCGCGAAGTAGGTAATGCCCGGTGCAGGCGGGTCGGTGCGCACGTGCTGCAGGCGCTTCTGCCTGATCTCCTGTTCGAACAAATGCAAAGGCACACAACTCGCGCCCATGCCAGCTTCCACCAGCCCGGCCAGCGCGACCAGGCTGTTGCTGCCTGAGACTCGCTGCGGCTGGATGCCGGCCTGCGCAAACAAGGTCTCGCAAAGCGCTGTGAGGCCGGAACCGGCGTCCTGCTCGATCAGCGGCAGCGCTGCCAGGTCCTGCAGCGACACCACCGCCTTGCCATCGAAAGCACCGCTCGGACAGATCCAGCCGAACTGCACGGATTGCAGCCTGACCGACGCCATGGCCGGCGCGATATAGGCTTCGGGCAGCACCGCCAGATCCAGGCGCCCGTCCAGCACCTTGTCGCGCAGCGATGCGGACAGGTCGACGTCCGGCTGCAGCGTGACCTGCGGATATACGCCTTTGAGCCTGCGCACCAGGCTCGGGAACCATGTCAACGCCACCAGCTCGGTAATGCCGATGTGCAGGACGCGTGCTACGTGCTTCGCGGATGCCTTGACCTCCTCCAGGCGCGCGGTTGCCGCCAGGAAGTTCTCGCACAGCTCGAGCAGTTCCTGCCCTTTCGGCGTCAGCGCGGCTTTCCTGCCGGAGCTGTCGAACAGCGGCGCCGCCGAGATACGCTCCAGTTCCTGCAAACGCTTGGTCGCAGCGGATTGGGTGACGTGAAGCTTGGACGCGGCCCGTTGCACGGTGCCCAGCTTGGCGACCCAGTAGAACGCCTCCACTTGCTTGATGGTGATCATGCGACCCCTCTCACTCTCGTATGTCCGTGGCCGGTGCCTGATAGGAATGCTCGAAGTCGCAAGTGCTGCGCGCGAGTTCGACCACGCTGCGCAGGAATGGCATCGCCACATCGGAGCGAATCAACGTCACGTAGCGCACGCGCGGCAGCTTCGGCGTGACGTTCAGTTCCACCAACTGCCCTGATGCCAGCAGGTTCCCGATAACCGAGCGCGGCAGGTATGCCACGCCGAGCCCGGAGGCGGCAATGCCGACCAGCGCGACCAGGCTGTTGCTTGAGATGGTATTGCGTGGGACCACGCCGTGCCGTCGCAGCCATTCACCGATGAGGATGCCGGAGCCTGACAGGTTGCCCTGCGTCAGCAAGGTGTATTCGCTTATCCGGGACAAGGGCATGCGGCCCGTACCCGGTCGCAAGCCCGGCGTGCAGAACCACTCGTTCTGTACCTCGGCCAGCTTGTCCTTCACAAAGCCCGTGGCGGCAAAGGCGTCGGGAAGGATGGCGAGGTCGAGCTGCCCGGCCTGTAGCCGCTCGCGCAAATGCACGCTGTAGTCGACTTCCGGTTCGATCGTGACGCGCGGATACGCCGCCTGGATCGCCTCAAGCAGCCGCGGCAGCCAGGTCAGCGCCGTCAGCTCGGTCACGCCGAGGCGCAGCTTGCGGGTCAGCATCTCCTTGCTGGCGATCCGCTCCAGCAGCAGGTCCCGCTGCATCAGCACGGCCTTGGCGCGGTTGAGCACTTCAACCCCTTCCACCGTCAGCCGCACCGTGCGTCCGGCGCGATCCAGCAGCGGATAGCCGAAGTTGTCTTCGAAGTCGCGGATGTGCCGGGACACCGCCGAATGGACCACACCGAGGCGCCGCGCCGCCGCCTCCACCGACCCCGTCTCCGCGATCGCAGCCAGGGCTTCCAGTTGCTTGAGCGTCGTCATGGCCTTAGGGGTAACCCCATCGTTTCGTCACAATTTTGAATGAGATAGCGCCTGAAAATGTCGCTTTAACTAATTATATCCATCTGCAAGAATCGTTTCACGGTGCGCGACCGAACCTGCGCCACTTACGACGAAGACCCACAGACACTGCCCTGGAGGAACCATGAAGTCCATCATCAAAGCGAGCTTTGCCGTACTGGCCTGTGCCGCGGCCATGGCCGCACCTGCCCACGCCGACCAGCTGGCCGATATCAAATCCCGGGGCACGCTGGTCTGCGGCGTGCTCAGCAACCTGGAGCCGTTCGGCTTCCAGGACGCGTCGACCCGCGAACTGGCGGGCTATGACGTCGACTTCTGCAAGGCCATCGCCAAGTCTCTGGGCGTCAAGCCCGAATTGAAGGTGGTATCGCTCGAAGCGCGCATTCCCGAGCTGAGCCAGGGCCGCGTGGACATCCTGGCCGCGGTGCTCGGCTATACGCCGGCGCGCGCCGAGCAGATTGCCTTCTCCGACAGCTACTTCGTCAGCGAGCAGAAGCTGGCGGTCAAGGCCAGTGGCGCCTTCAAGCAGCGCGATGACCTCGCCGGCAAGCGCATCAGCACCATCAAGGGCTCCAGCACGCAGAACTTCGTCCAGAAGGTGCTGCCTTCGGCCCAGCTCGTCAGCTACGACGACGCGCCGTCCGCGTTCATGGCACTGGTGCAAGGCAAGGTCGACGGCTTCGGCCTGTCGGAGTCGATGCTGCGCCGCTTCATCGCCAAGCTGGGACCCTCCGGGAACATCCAGGTGATCACCCCCGCCCTGGGGCAAGAAGCCTGGGGCCTGGGCGTCAAGAAGGGCGAGCCGGCACTGGAAAAGGCCGTCAACACCGCACTGGCCGATATGGAGAAGTCCGGCGAAGCGCAGCAGATCTTCGACAAGTGGCTGGGGCCCAAGACCTTGTTCCAGATGAAGCGGGAGTTCCGCATCCAGCCGATCAAGGGCTGAGAACACAAAGGCGGGGCCGTATCGGTTGATATCGGCCCCACCCGAGGAGCAAGCCATGCTTTCCCACTTCAACTTCACCGCCATCCTGGCCGCGCCATATGGCGAGCAGCTGCTCAAGGGCTTGCAGCTGACCGCCTGGCTCACGATCTCGAGCTGGACGCTCGCCTTCGTGCTCGGGACCGTGCTCGCCACCGTCCGCGTCTCGGGCAACGCCATCGCCGAACGCTTCGTGGCCGGCTACGTCGCCTACCACCAGAACGTGCCGATGCTGGTCCATATCCTGTTGTGGTACTTCGGCATTCCCACGCTGCTGCCCGAAGCGGCGCAGAACTGGGCCAACGCCCACGGCGGCGAGATGATCTTCGCCGGCATCGCCATCGGGCTGTGCATGGCCGCCTACTTCTCCGAGGACATCCGCAGCGGGTTGCGTTCGATCCCGCACGGGCAGCACGAAGCGTCGCGCTCGCTCGGCCTGAGCTACCTGGGGTCGATGCGCTACGTGATCCTGCCGCAGGCGTTCCGCATCGCGCTGCCGCCCTTCATCAACCACACTGTGCTGCTGTTCAAGAACACCAGCCTGGCCATGGCCGTTGGCGCGGCGGAGATGACCTATGCCGTGCGCGAAGTCGAGAACCACACCTTCCGCACCTTCGAGGCCTACATGCTGGCCACCGCGTTCTACCTGGCGGTGTCTCTCGGCCTGATGGCGATCGGCGCGGCGATGGCGCAACGCACGCGCATTCCGGCGAGATAAACCATGATCGATATTCTTCGCGACAACTGGCACCTGCTGCTGCTCGGCCAGTACCCCAACGGACCGCTCGGCGGCCTGGCCCTGACGCTGTTGCTGTCGGTGCTGGGACTGGTGCTCTCGTTCCCAATCAGCATCCTGCTGGCGGTGGCGCGGGTCTCGCCCTGGAAGGTGTTCCGGGTACCGGCCACGATCATCGTCTACATCGTCCGCGGCGTGCCGCTGGTGATGCTGATCTTCTGGAGCTACTTCCTGGTGCCGCTGCTGCTCGGCCACAGCGTGACGGGCTTCACCACGCTGCTGTGCACGCTGGTCATCTACGAGGCGGCCTACATCTCCGAAGTGATCCGCGCCGGCATCGAGGCGCTGCCGCGCGGCCAGACTGAAGCGGCCCGCGCGCTCGGCCTGAGCCATGCGCAGACGATGACCAAGGTGATCCTGCCGCAGGCGCTCTACAACATGATCCCGAGCATCGTCAGCCAGTTCGTGTCGACCATCAAGGAGACCTCGCTCGGCTATGTCATCAGCGTGCAGGAACTGACCTTCTCCGCCAACCAGGTGAACACCAACCTGCTGACGCGGCCGTTCGAAGTCTTCCTGATCCTGGCCCTGACCTATTTCGCTGTCTGCTTCTGCCTGACCCAGCTGGCGCACGCCCTGGAGCGTCGGGTCACGCGCAGAAGGAGTGGAAAAACCAGCGGCAAGACCGCCCCCGCACGGAGCATTCAAAATGATTCAGTTCTCCAAAGTCAATAAGTGGTATGGCGACTATCACGCCCTCGTGGACGTGAGCGCTGAAGTGAGCCGCGGCCAGGTCGTGGTGGTGTGCGGCCCGTCGGGGTCGGGCAAGTCGACGCTGATCCGTACCGTGAACCGCCTGGAAGAAATCCAGAACGGCACCATCCGGCTCGACAACCAGGACATCCACGCACCTTCGCTGAACCTGAACAAGTTCCGCAGCCACGTGGGCTTCGTGTTCCAGCAGTTCAACCTGTTCCCGCATTTGTCGGTGCTCGACAACGTCTGCCTGGCACCGGTCAAGGTCTCGGCAAAGAGCAAGAGTGAAGCCAAGAGCAAGGCTATGTCGCTGCTCGAGCGTGTCGGGCTGGCACACAAGGCCGAGGCCTACCCGCAGCAGCTCTCCGGGGGCCAGCAGCAGCGTGTCGCGATTGCGCGGGCGCTGGCGATGGACCCGCCGGTGATGCTGTTCGACGAACCGACCAGCGCGCTCGATCCGGAGATGGTGGGCGAAGTGCTGAACGTGATGAAGGGGCTGGCGAAGGACGGTATGACCATGGTCTGCGTCACGCACGAAATGAACTTTGCAAGGGAAGTCGCCGACCGCGTCTGGTTTATGGACAAGGGCGCGATCCTGGAAGAAGCCTCGCCGGTCGACTTCTTTGCCTCGCCTCAACATCCGCGGGCGCGCGCGTTCCTGTCCGACCTGCGCTCACATTGAGGACGCGCCCCATCATGGAACGAAACAACGCGCCGGGCTCTGCCATCGTGGTCGGCGCGGGGATCATCGGCCTGTCCATTGCCTTGCGGCTGCGCATGGATGGCTGTCAGGTCATCGTCATCGACAACAACGCGCCGATGTCCGGGGTCTCGTCCGGCAACGCCGGCTACCTGTCGGAAGCGAACATCTTTCCGCCGGCAACACCGGATCTGCTGCGCAGGCTGCCACGGCTGATGCTCGACAAGGATGCTCCGCTGGTCGTACAGCCGCGTTATGCACCACGGCTGTTGCCGTGGGCGTGGCGCGCGGTAGCCGCGCTGCGGCCCCAACCGTATCAGGCCGTGCTGTCGAACATGGCAGCGCTCACTGCCCAGGCCATCGCGGCCTTCGACGAACTGACGCGAGAGGCATCGGCGCAGCATCTTGCGAGCCGTGACGGCGGACTGGTCGCTTTCAAGAGCGAAGCCGCTCTCGATGCGAAATGCCGCGCCCTGTCCGTGTGGAACAGCTATGGCCTCGCCGCGGAACGCGTGTCGGCCGCCAGCGTGCGCGAACTCGAGCCGGCGCTGTGCCAGGACATCGCCGGCGGGATCTTCTATCCCAATGCCGGGCGCTGCAGCAATCCGCGTGGCCTGGGCGAGCACTACGCCCGGCGCCTGGTTGCGCTGGGCGGGACGATCCTGCGCGACGAAGTGCGCGCTGTCCGCCAGGCGGCACCGGCTCGCGCGGAAGTGGTCACCACAAACGGAACCCATTCCGCCGCGAGTGTCGTGGTGGCAGCGGGCTACCGGTCCGGGCCATTGCTGGCGCAGCTCGGCTACCGCGTACCACTGGCGGCGGAGCGCGGCTATCACCTGATGTTGCCGGACGCCGGCATCTCACTGCGCCGCCCCGTCGTATTTGGCGAACCGTTCTTCGCGGCGACGCCGATGGACGAAGGACTGAGACTAGCCGGCACCGCCGAGTTCGCTCATGCCGACGCAAAGCCGGACATGGGTCGCGCCAACATGCTGCTCCGGCTCGCCCGCGCATACCTGCCCGGCATCCGCGGCGCGGCCGCAAAGCCGTGGATGGGCGTGCGCCCGTCCTTCCCGGACGGCATGCCCGCGATCGGCCGTGTCGGGCACGCCCCGTCCGTGTTCTATGCCTTCGGCCATGCACATAGCGGTCTCACGACCTCGGCCATCACAGCCAGATGTGTGTCAAGCCTGGTCCGCGACATGCCGCCGCCGCTGGAACTCTCGGCATTTCGCCTCGAACGCTTTCACTGAAAGATTAAACCTGCCACGCCCTCCTGCTGAGAGGGTCGCTCTCGATTACCCGGAGACAACCATGCCCGAAATCACCCAATCCCAACTGGACACGCTCAATCGCCTGGGCGCCGCCACCATCCACGAGGCCCAGGGCCAGCGTGGCGCCATCGATCCCCGCATCGCCCCGCTGGACCCGTCGATGCGCGTGGTCGGCCCCGCCCTGACCATCGATATCCGGCCCAGCGACAACCTGATGATCCACTACGCCCTGACCAAGGCCAAGCGCGGTGACGTGCTGGTCGTCGACGCCAAGGGCTTTGTCGATGCCGGCCCGTGGGGCGACCTGCTGACCCTGGCGGCGCAGAAGATCGGCATCGCCGGCCTGGTCATCGACGGCGCGGTACGCGACGCCAGCGCGATCGTCGACATGGGCTTCCCCGTGTTCTGCCGCGGTCTCTGTATCAAGGGCACCAACAAGTTCCAGCCGGGCAAGGTCAATGTGCCAGTCACCGTCGGCGGCGTGGTGGTGCGCCCGGGCGACATCATCATGGGCGACCGCGACGGCCTGGTCGCAGTGGCACAGGAAGAAGTCGAGCAGGTGATTGCCGCAAGCGAAGAGCGCGAGCGCAAGGAGGCGGCCATCCGCGAGCGCCTGGAAAGCGGCTCGACCATGGTCGAGCTGCTGGGCCTGCAGGACACGCTCCGGCGCCATGGCCTTGCCTGAAGCTCTCGATCGCCAACCGCCAACGCAAGGACCTTTACAAATGCATCAATCCATCATCAGCAGCCGCATGGGCCTGATCAAGCCGTCGCCCAGCATCGCCGCCAAGGCACTGGTCGACGATCTGCGCGCGCAGGGACAGAACGTGCTCGACTTCACTATCGGCGAGCCCGACCTGCCGACGCCCGCGCATATCGGCGCCGCGGCCAACGCCGCCATCGCCCGCGGCGAGACCAAGTACACCAGCACGCTGGGAACCCCCGCGCTGCGACGGGCCATATCCGCCAGGCTCGGCCGCACCCTGGGGCTGGACTACGGCGCGGACGAGATCGTCGTCGGCTGCGGCGCCAAGCAGGTGATCTTCAGCGCGCTGACCGCATCGCTGGAAGACGGCGACGAGGTCATCATCAGCGCGCCGTACTGGGTCTCTTATCCCGACATGGTCACGATGAACGGCGGCAAGCCCGTCATCGTCAAGTGCGATGCCGACGTCGGCTTCAAGCTGACCGCGGCCGCGCTGGAGGCCGCCATCACGCCGCGCACGCGCTGGCTGATCCTGAACAGCCCCAACAACCCGACCGGCGCGGTCTACACGGCTGCGGAACTGCGCGATCTGTGCGCGGTGCTGGAGCGCCACCCGCACGTCTGGGTGATGAGCGACGAGATCTACGAGCCCTATGTGTATGACGGCGGCACCGCCGTGTCTCCGCTGGCGCTGATGCCGGCGCTGAAGCAGCGCTCGTTGCTGATCAACGGAATGTCCAAGGCCTATGCCATGACCGGCTGGCGCGTCGGTTACGGCGCCGGCCCGCGGGAACTGGTGAAGGCCATCAGCACCATCCTGTCGCAAAGCTCGACCTGTACCAGCTCCGTGTCACAGGCCGCCGCCGTGGTGGCGCTGGAAGGCGACCAGACGTGCGTCAGCGAGATGGTCGGCATCTTCGAGCAACGGCGCAACCGCATGGCGGCGCTGCTCAACGAGATTCCCGGCATTGCCTGCACGCCTTCCGCCGGCGCCTTCTATCTCTACGCGTCGGTCAAGGGCCTGCTCGGCAAGCAGACGGATACCGGCAAGTTCCTGGAAACCGATCTCGACGTGGTGATGTTCTTCCTGAACAAGGCCGGCGTGGCGGTGCTAGACGGTACGGCATATGGCCTTTCGCCCTATCTGCGCTTTTCCTTCGCCACCTCGCTGGAGGTGATCGAGGAAGGCTGCGAGCGCCTGAAGCGAGCCGTGGCGACGCTGCGGTAACGCGTAGCCCGCCGTGCGCCGGCATCCACCAACGCACGGCGGCACCTGCATCACAGAAGCACAACAACAATGGAGACACCCGTGAATCGCAAAGACTTCGTTCGCCTCGCCATGGGCGCGCTGTGCGCCGTCGCATTGCCGCCTGCCCACGCCCAGGCCTACCCCGACAAGGCCATCCGTTTTGTCGTGCCATGGCCCGCAGGCGGCGCCGCCGACGCGGTCGGACGCCTGGTCGCCCAGGCGCTGACCACGCAGTTGGGCCAGGCCGTCTATGTGGAGAACATCGCCGGCGCCGGCGGGAATATCGGCACCTCGCAGTTCGTGCGCGCCAAACCCGATGGCTACACGCTATACCTTGCAACCAGTTCGACCAATGCCGCGAGCCCTCATCTCTACAAGCGCACGGGCTTCGAACCGGTCAAGGATTTCACGCCGGTGGCATCCGTGGCGGCGATTCCCAGCATCCTGGTGGTGCCGGCGGCCTCCCCCTTCAAGACACCCAGGGACGTCATCGAGGCCGCCAAGGCCAAGCCCGGCAAACTCTCCTACGGTTCCGGCGGTGTCGGTGCATCCGCACATCTTGCCGGCGAGCTGTTCAAGTCCGTTGCCGGCATCGACGTGATCCACGTGCCGTACAAGGGCAGTGGCCCCGCCATCTCGGACGTGATGGCCGGGCAGCTCTCCTACATGTTCGACACCGGTGCCGTGCCCTACATCCGCGGCGGCAAGGTCCGTGCGCTGGCCGTCGCGGCGGACAAGCGGCTGCCGCTGTTCCCGGAGGTGCCGACCTTTGCCGAGCTCGGCATCAAGGGGATGCAGATGAACGCCTGGTATGGCATCGCTGCGCCTGCCGGCACCCCGGCGCCGGTTGTGACCCGCGTCAATGCCGCCATCAACAGCGCGCTCGCCTCGGGGGAGCTGCCGAAGCAACTGGCCAATATCGGCGCCGAAGTCCGGACCGGGACGCCGGCGGAGTTCTCCAGGTTCTGGAACGCCGAACTCAAGCGCTATGAGACCCTGGTCAAGCTGACTGGTGCGACGCTGGACTGACCTCCTGTAGTACAGGACGTGCGTCACGAGCCGGCTGCACGCAGGTGGTCAAGCAGCTTCTTCGCCTCGGGCAGCAGGCCGGCTTCCGTCTTCACCCCCAGCCAGAGCGTGCGCGACGCCCAGGCGTCAGACAGGCGGATCGCACGCAGCCCCGCGCCCAGCACCTCGGGCCGTACCGCGCCCTCTGGCAATACCCCGATCCCCAGGCCTGCCTCGATCATCCGGCAGATGGCATCGAAGCTGCTGACCTGGATTCTCAGGCGTACCACCTTATCCAGCGCAGAGGCGGCGTCGGTCAGGCGCTGCAGCAATGAGCTGCCCTGGTTGAGCCCGACAAAGTCGTGCTCCAGGGTTTCCTCGAAGCTCACCTCGGACTGCGTCGCGAGGGGGTGGTCGGAAGGCACCAGCACGACCAGGCGGTCATGCCGATAGGCGAACTTCTCGACGTCATACGCCGGTACGTTGTCGGCAAAGATGCCGATATCGGTCTCCCCGGAAACCAGTGCCGCAACCACATCCTGGCTCAGGCGCTCCTCCAGGCTGATCCGGATCATGGGCTGCGCGGCAAGAAAGGCCGCGATATCGCCGGGCAGGAACTGGATCACCGCTGAAGTATTCGCCCAGACCTTGACGTGCCCGCGCACGCCGATCGCAAAGTCGCTCATGTCGCCGGCCATCCGGTTGACCTGGTCCAGCACGCTGCGCGCATGGTGCACCAGCTCATGTCCCGCAGGCGTGAGTTCGAGCCCGCGCCGGACCCGCAGGAACAGCGCGCAATCGACCGTGCGCTCCAGGTCGGCGATGCGCTTGCTCAGCGCCGAAAGCGTCATGTGGGATTTGTTCGCCGCTTGCGTCAGGCCGCCGGTCTGGGCCACCAGCAGGAAGATGCGAAGCGACTGAAGATCGAAATGGGCGGGATTGATCATCGACTGGCCTTCGCTGCCGGCAGGCGCAATGGCACTGGCTGACGGTGCCAACAGCTTTGAAATTCCGGAAAGGCTAGTGAACCGCTTTCGCCTTGTCAATTGGGGCCGCTGCCCCATGGCGGCGGTCTTCTACCCAAGCGTCCAATTCCTCGCCTGAACCGCACCCGCCCCTTCCTTTCCGCGGAGGAAAGGTTCGTTGAGAAACCATTGATTACCATGCGCCGGCTTTTGACCCACTATCTGCTGCAGACAGTAGGAGCCATAGTCATGGAAAAAACGCAGTCAAAGCCGCTTGCAGGCATTCGCGTACTGGAGTTGGGACAGCTGATCGCAGGGCCTTTTGCAGCACGCATGCTGGCGGCGTTCGGCGCGGAAGTCATCAAGATCGAACCGCCGGGCACCGGGGATCCGTTGCGCAAATGGCGCTTGTTGCATGAAGGGACTTCGGTCTGGTGGGAAGCGCAGTCGCGCGACAAACAGTCCGTCACCCTCGACCTGCGTACCCCTGAAGGCCAGGATGTGGTGCGCAAGCTTGCCGCGCAATGCGACGTGCTGATCGAGAACTTCCGCCCCGGCACGCTGGAGGGCTGGGGCCTGGGCTCGGATGCCCTGCAGGCGCTGAATCCGGGGTTGGTGATGCTGCGGGTGTCCGGCTACGGCCAGACCGGGCCCTATCGCGACCGTCCAGGGTTCGGGGTGATCGGCGAGGCAATGGGCGGGCTGCGCCATCTGAGCGGCGAACCGGACCGCACGCCGGTGCGTGTAGGCGTTTCCATCGGCGACTCGTTGTCGGCCTTGCATGGGGTGATCGGCGTGCTGCTGGCATTGCGCCACCGCGAACAGCATGGCGGCAAGGGCCAGGTGGTCGACGTGGCGCTCTACGAGTCCGTGTTCAACATGATGGAGAGCCTGCTGCCGGAATACTCGGTGTTCGGCACCGTGCGCCAGCCGGCTGGCAGCAGCCTGCCCGGCATTGCGCCCACTAACGCCTATCGCTGCGCCGACGGCAAGTATGTACTGATCGCCGGGAATGGCGACGGCATCTTCCGGCGATTGATGGAGATGATCGACCGGCCCGACCTGCGCGACGATCCTGCACTGGCGCACAACGACGGCCGGGTCAGCCAGGTCGGCAAGCTCGACGCCGCCATCGGCGAATGGTCGGCACAGCGCAGCCTCGACGCGGCGCTGGACGCGCTCAATGCCGCGCGTATCCCGGCCGGCAGGATCTACGACATCGCCGATATTGCCCGCGACCCGCACTACCGTGCGCGCGACATGATCCTGGACGCGCAATTACCTGACGGCACCCCCGTCCAGTTACCCGGCATCGTGCCGAAGCTGAGCGATACCCCCGGTGAACTGCCCACCCCGGCGCCGGCGCTCGGCCAGCACACCGACCAGGTGCTGGAGCGCCTGGGCATCGACACAGCGCAACGCGCGGCCTGGCGCGAGGCGGGAATCATTTGAGAAGGAGACCGGCATGAATGCCAAGCGAGTGTATATCCAGGAAGTCGCCACCCGGGACGGCTTCCAGAACGAGGCGCAGTTTGTCGACACCGACGCCAAGGTCGCCCTGATCGACGACCTGAGCGCATGCGGCTACGCCAAGATCGAGGTGACGTCCTTCACCTCGCCCAAGGCGATTCCGGCGCTGCGCGACGCCGAAGCCGTCATGCATCGCATCGCGCGACGAGAAGGCGTGGTCTACACGGTGCTGGTGCCCAATGTGCGCGGCGCCGAACGCGCGCTGTCGTGCCAGGTCGACGAGGTCAACCTGGTCATGTCAGTGAGCGAAAGCCACAACCGCACCAACCTGCGCATGTCGCGCGAGCAATCGTTCGCGCAACTGGCGGACGTGATCCGCGTGGTGCGGGAAACGCCGACCGCCATCAATATCTCTTTGTCGACGGCGATGGGCTGCCCGATGGAGGGCGACGTGCCGCTGCAACAGGTGCTCGGCTGGATGCAGCGCTTCGCGGACCTCGGCGTACACGGGGTGACGCTGTGCGACACCACTGGCATGGCCTTCCCGTCGCAGGTCGCCACGCTATGCGCCGCCGCGCGCCGGCAATTCCCCGGGCTCGAGCTGACGCTGCACTTCCACAACACCCGCGGCCTCGCCCTTGCCAACACGCTGGCAGCGCTGGACCAGGGCATCGACCGCTTCGACGCCTCCCTGGGCGGCCTGGGCGGCTGCCCCTATGCCCCCGGCGCAACCGGCAACGTCTGCACCGAGGAACTCGTCCATATGCTGGAACTGGACGGCTATGACACCGGCGTCGATCTGGCGGCGATCCTGGATGCCTCCGCACGCTTGCCCGGCCTGATCGGCCACGACGTCCCGAGCCAGCTGCTCAAGGCAGGCCGCCGCCTTGACCTGCATCCGCTGCCGGCCGCGGATGCGATCCCCGAGCAGCGGGCATTCAACCCGCCCGCCGCCTGAAGCGGCCCGCCATCACCATCCAACGAGGAAGCGATCATGTCCCTTATCGACCATCTCGATCACCTGGTCCTTACGTGCGTCGACCTGGAGGCCACGCGGCACTTCTACACGGAAGTCATGCAGATGCAGCTGGAGACCTTCGGCAATGGCCGCCTGGCTTTCCGCTTCGGCAACCAGAAGATCAATCTCCACCAGCGTGGTGCCGAGTTCGAGCCCAAGGCTCACCTGCCCGTCCCGGGCGCGCTTGATCTTTGCTTTATCGCGTCGGTGCCGCTGGACGACGTCATCGCACATCTGCAGCGCTGCCAGTGGCCGATCGTCGAAGGCCCGGTCGCGCGCACCGGCGCGACGCAGAAGATCCGCTCGGTCTACGTGCGCGATCCCGACCTGAACCTCATCGAGATCTCCGAACTGGTCGACTGAGGCGGAGATCGCATATCGCGTCCGGCCTCGGGGTCGGACGCTCCGGATCTGGGAAGTCATCACAGACCGCAGAAAACGATCAGAAAGGAGACAACAGCAATGAAGCGAATCCATATCGCTGCAGCATCCCTCGTGGCCATCGCGACCCTCTTCGCAACCACGTCGGCTTACAGCAGCAACGCCTACCCGAACAAGCCCATTACCCTGGTGGTGCCCAGCGCGCCGGCGGGCTCGACCGATATCGTGGCGCGCCTGATCGGCGAACAGCTGCAGACCGCCCTTGGACAGCCGGTGGTCGTGGACAACCGGCCCGGCGCCAGCGGCAACATCGGCACCGAGGCGGTCGCGAGAGCCGCCCCGGACGGGTACACCCTGCTGCTGCAGTATTCCGGCTACCACGTCGGCAATCCGGCGCTGTTTCCGCAGATCCGCTGGAAGCCATCCGGCTTTGCACCGGTAGCGTTGGTCATGCGCGCGCCGCACGTCATCGCCGTCAGCGGGAAGCTTCCGGCCACGACGTTGAAGGAGCTGATCGCCTCCGGCAAATCGAATGGCAAGGGACTGTTCTACGCCTCCTCCGGCAATGGCTCGATCCAGCATATTGCCGGCGAGATGTTCGGGCGGCAGACCAAGGTCCCGATGACCCACGTGCCCTACAAGGGCGCCGGGCCGGTCGTCACCGACCTGATCAGCGGCCAGGTCGATATGTTCATCACCACGCCGCCGAGTGTTATTAGCCATGTCCAGGCGGGCGAGATCAAGGCGCTCGCTTACGCCGGCCCGAAGCGCCATCCCTCGATGCCGAATGTGCCGACCACGGCCGAAGCCGGCTTGCCGGGCTATGAGGTGGAGTCCTGGTTCGCCCTGTTTGCCCCGGCGAACACGCCTGCGGCTGTCGTCGAGCGGCTTTCGCAGGAGGTCAAGAAGATCGTCGCCAGCGACGCCTACAAGAAGAAGGTCGAGGAGCAAGGCGCCTTCGCTGCCTACCTTGGGCCGCAGGAACTGGGCAAATTTGTCGACCAGGAGCTCGCAAGCTGGGCCCGGGTAGTCAAGGACGCCAATATTCGCGCCGACTGACGCTGGCTGTTCCCGGGGATAGCGGGGAACCGGGGCGACGAGCCCGGCTCTCCGGCCCCGGGATGTGCCGTTCACGCCGGCAGCCAGGTACTACAATGTGCGCATACAAGAAGAAGGGCCCTCCTTCGTGCGTCACATAATCCACTTTCCAGCTCGCAAATCTCTTTACCGTCCGGCGTCCCTGATCGTCGCCGCCAGCGTCGTCCTCGTATGCATGATCGCCGCCCTTGGCGCGCTGGCCCTGATGCAAATGCGCAGGGATGCAATGGACAATGCCGGCGAGGCGTCGGCCAACCTGGCGCTGACGCTGGAGCGCAGCATCACGCGCAATCTGCAGATCCACGAACTGGCCATTCGCGGGGTGGTCGAGGCCTTGCAGGATGGCACCATCATGTCGCAGGTGCCTGCCCTGCGCCAGCGCCTGCTGTTCGACCGCTCCATCAATGCCGAAGACATGGGTTCGTTGCTGGTCACCGATGCCACCGGCAAACTGTTGCTCGATTCGCAGCAATGGCCGCCGCGTCCGGTCAACGTGTCCGACCGCGATTACTTCCAGTCGCATCGCGACGCCAGCAACGTCGGCCTGTTCCTGAGCCGGCCGTTCCAGCCGCGGCTGACGCCGGAAAACAAGTCCATCGGCATCAGCCGCCGGCTCTCCGATCCGGATGGCAGCTTTGCCGGCATTGTCGTCGGCACCCTGCGGCTCAATTACTTCCGCAAGCTGTTTGACGGCGTGAGCCTTGGCGCCGGTGGCACCCTGACGCTGTTGCGCACGGACGGGACCATCATCATGCGGCGCCCGTATGAGGCGGAGTCGATCGGGCGCGACATCTCTGCCAGCCCTTCATTCGCGCCGCTGCTCAACGGCACGCAAGGGTCGTTTGTCGGCGTCGCGGCCGTCGACGGCGTCCAGAGGCTCTACAGCTTCCGGCGGATTCCGGGCTTTCCGCTGATCGTCGTGGTCGGGCGCGCTACCGACGACGTGCTGGCGCCCTGGTATCGCCGCGCATGGCTGTTTGCGTCGCTGATTGCCGCCATGGATGCGGCCATCATTGCGCTCTCGGTGTTGCTGTCGCGCCAGTGGCGCCGCCGTGCGGAGATGGAAGAGCACCTGCGCTGGATGGTCAACACCGACGGCCTGACCGGGCTGGGCAGCCGGCGCGCGCTCGACGATGCCGCGGACGTGGAATGGCGGCGCGCGCGGCGGCACGGCCAGCCTTTATCGCTGCTGATGCTCGACGTCGACTACTTCAAGCAATTCAATGACAAGTACGGCCACCAGGCCGGCGACGACGCGCTGGCCGCGGTCGGGGCATGCATCCAGCGGCATATACGGCGCCCGGGCGACTATGCGGGCCGCTATGGCGGCGAAGAGTTCGCCGTCCTGTTGCCCAACACCGACGCGCCCGGTGCGGCCGTGGTCGCCGAAACCATCCGCGCGGCGGTCCAGGCCCTGGAGATTCCGAATGCGGCGGGGCCCGACGGGCAGTTGACGGTGAGCGTCGGCGTGGCGACCGACAGCAATAGCGCGGGCAGCGCGCAGGCATTCAGCGAGCTGCGCGCGTTCCTGCGCGCCGGTGACGAAGCGCTCTATCTGGCCAAGCGCGCCGGGCGCAATTGTGTGGCGAGGTTCGGCGCCGAGGCGGCAGCGTTGGTGCCTTGAGGCCGCGGCACTACTGCGCGATCAGGCAAACCGGGAGACGATAGCGCGAGCGACGCGCCCGCCCCCCTACCCGACGACAACGTTCCGCGGCGCGCCTTGCACAAAGGCACAGATATTGTCGATCAGCTGGTCGGCCAGGCCCTGGACGGCCTCATCGCTGGCCCATGCCACGTGAGGCGTCAGGATGAAGTTCGGCGCGTCCTTGAGCTGATGGAACGGATGGTCGGGTCCTGGAGGTTCTTCCGTCGCGACATCGAAACCGGCCCCCGCCACCTGCCCTGATCGCAGCGCCTGCACCAGCGCCGCTTCGTTGACGAGGCCGCCGCGGGCGGTGTTGATCAGCAACGGACGCCGTTCCATGCCGGCAAACTCGGCGGTATCGATCAGGTCCCGCGTCTCGGGCACCAGCGGGCAGTGCAAGGTGATGATGTCGCTGCGGCGCAGCACCTCCTCGAACGGCGTGTAAAGCGCCCCCATATCCCGGCGCCCCTTGTAAGCGGCAAAGAGCGGTTGCATGCCCAGCCCGCGCGCGATCCGGGCGACCGACTGTCCGAGCACACCGTCGCCGATGATGCCAAGGACCGACCCGTGCAGGTCCCGGATCGGGTAGTCGAAGAAGCAGAACGACCCGGCTTCCTGCCAGCGCCCGCGCCTTACGGCGTCGTGATAGGCCGCCAGGCTGCGGCGCAGCGCAAAGATCAGGGCAAAGGTGTGTTCGGGCACCGTATGGATGGCGTAGTTGCGGATGTTCGACACGACAATGCCGCGCGCCGCGCAGGCTTTCAGGTCGACGATATCCGTGCCTGTGGCCGCAATCGCGATCATCCTCAGATTCGGCGCCTGGGCCAACTGCTGTTCGCTCAGCCTGACCTTGTTGGTGATAACCACGTCGGCACCGGCGATGCGCGCGGCGACTTCGGTTTCGGCCGTCTCGTCATGGAGTTCGAGCTCGTGCGGGAACGGCATCGTCCGTAGCGTGGTCTGCGGGGAAATGGTGGAACGGTCCAGGAATACGATCTTCATAGGTAGCTCGTCAGGGTTCGATGGGGGCGTCGGCGCTGTCCCATGATGACGGAAGAAAGGCGCGGTTGAGTCGCGCCTTTCTCCACCATCGTTTCCCAAAAGGAAAAGCTTCCGGCGCCAGACTGGCGCCGGGTCGAAGCGCCTGGCCGGTTACGGTGTGACGCCGGACGGATCGATCCGATACACCCGGCCACTCGTCGCCGACGTACCCGGATCGGCCAGCACGTAAAGCGCCTGCGCGTCATCCACGCCAAAGGAGAACACGCTGCCCGGGATGGTCACGTTCCAGTCGACCTGCTCGGCCGCAACGCCATCCCTGTACACGAAACTGAGCAGCTTGCCCGTGCAGAGGTCCGTATAGAAATACCGCCCATGCAGCGCGCTAACGGCACTGCCCCGGTACACATAGCCGCCGACGATGGCGCAGCCGCCGGCGTCGTGGCTGTACTCGAACACCGGCATGGTCAGGCCGGTCTTGTCGCAAGTTGCCGCGCCAAAGCAGGCCGTGCCTTCGGTAAGGTCCCAGCCGTAGTTCAGGCCGGCGCTGGTGGCCGGCGCCACGTCGACCTCTTCGCGCTGGCTCTGTCCGACATCGGCGATATACAACAGGCCGGTATCGAACGTGAACCGCCACGGGTTGCGCAGGCCTAGGGCCCAGATCTCACCCCGACGGCCGGACTGGCCGACGAACGGATTGCCGGCCGGTACCCCGTACGGCGCTGCCGCCCCGCTGACGTCGATGCGCAGCATCTTCCCGAGCAGCGAGCCCGCGTTCTGCGCATTGCCCGCCGGATCGCCTCCGCCGCCGCCGTCGCCCGTGCCGATATAGAGCATGCCGTCGGGGCCGAAGGCGAGTTGCCCGCCGTTATGGTTGGCGAAGGTGCTGTGCGGAATCGACAGCAGCACGGTACCGGTCGGATCGGCAACGTCCGGGTTCGTGGCCGAGACGTTATAGCGCGCGATGGTGATGGCGCCGTTGTTGTCGGTGTAATAGACGTAGAAGCGGCCATTGCTCCCGTAGCCCGGATCGAATGCCATCGACAACAGCCCGCGCTCGCCGTCGGTGGTCGTCAGCGCGTCGATGTCGAGGAAGGGCGTGGCCAGCAGCGCGCCATTGCGCACGATGCGGATGCGGCCCGGGCGTTCGACCACGAACAGGCGCGCGTCGCCGGCAGGCGCGGTCAGGAAGATCGGCGCGGAGAGGCCCGCCCCCACTTGCGTCAGCGACAGGCGCAGGGTCTCGGGCGCACCGTAGACGATGCTGGCCGACGCACCGGAGCCGGTGCCCACCGCCACGGTCTGCGCGGGCGGCTGTGGCTTGTGCATGGCGGTGCCCGCCAGCACGCTGGCGGCACTGACGGTGTAGGTGCCGGCAGCGAGGTTGGACAGCGTCGTAGACTGCGTGACGGTCTGCCGATATTGCCCCGGCCCAGTGACCGTGACGGCCGCCGACGTCCCCGCGGGCAGGCCGGAGATGGCCAGCGACAGCGTGCCGGCGCCGCCACCGCCGCCGCCCCCTGAGTCAGTTGCACTGCCACTGCCGTCTCCCCCACCTCCGCCGCACGCGGCGATGCCCAGGCAGCAGGCGACGAACAGATGGCACAGCGAGGCGCGTAGGGCGGCGGTCATGGCACGCTCCGATTTTGGCTAAGTCCTTGACTCACAAGCAAAAATCGCTCCACGCCAGAGCCAGTTGCGCGACTGGCAGCCGGACGCAGGGGGCACGGTCGGTAAAGCGTCGTTGTGCCAGCAAGTACACAGGCATCGACTTTCTCCCCTGCCATCGCGGCAAGGGGAAGCGCCGGTTTTGATCTACTGTGGAAGCAGGACCTGTGCGCCGCCGCCTGCCAGCGATCTGGCGCGCACTTCCCGCCGGGCAGGGTCGCTTGAAAAAGCCGCCGGCCCTTTCTATTTTGCCTTTCAGCAGCCCAGGCTCGGTCGCGGTCGTTCAGCCTGCAGCGGTAGCTTCATGCTTTTCGGAGGGTGCCGATGAAGATTGCACAGATTGCCCCACTTGCCGAATGTTGCCCGCCCAGCCTGTACGGCGGCACCGAGCGCATCGTCTCCTACCTGACCGAGGAACTGGTGCGGCAGGGCCACGACGTCACGCTGTTCGCCAGCGGCGATTCGGTCACGCGCGCCAGGCTGGAACCTTGTTGCGACATGGCGCTGCGCCTGGATGCGAGCGTGCGCGACCCCCTGCCCTACTACGTGATGATGCTGGACCGCGTCATGCTGCGCGCGAACTGCTTCGACGTGCTGCACTTCCATATCGACATGGTGCACTTCCCGCTGCTGCGCCATTTCCCGGTACGGGCCGTGACCACCCTGCACGGGCGCCTGGACCTGCCCGACCTGCAGCCGTTCTATGCGCGCTTCCCGCACTTCCCCCTGGTATCGGTCTCGACCGCGCAACGCGCACCGATGCCGCCGGTTAACTGGGCCGGCACCGTGCACCACGGCTTGCCGGCGGACCTGCTGCCGTGCTGCGTCAACCCGCGCGGCGACTACCTCGCATTCCTCGGCCGGATCTCGCCCGAAAAGCGTCCCGACCAGGCCATCGAGATCGCCGTGCGCGCCGGCATGCCGCTGAAGATCGCCGCCAAGATCGACAATGTCGACCGCGCCTACTGGGACAGCACCATCCGGCCGCTGGTGGCCGCGCATGCCGGTATCGTCGAGTACATCGGCGAGATCGACGAGCGCGGCAAGGCCGCCTTCCTCGGCAATGCGCGCGCGTTGCTGTTCCCGATCGACTGGCCCGAGCCGTTCGGGCTGGTGATGATCGAGGCCATGGCCTGCGGCACGCCGGTGATCGCGTTCCCGTGCGGCTCGGTGCAGGAGGTGATCGAGCACGGCGTCAGCGGCTATATCGTGCACAGCATCGACGAAGCGGTCGCGGCGGTACGCCACACGGCCGCCCTGTCGCGGACCGCGGTGCGGGCGGCCTTCGAGGCGCGCTTCACCGTGGAGCGCATGGCCCGCGACTATGTGTGCATCTACCGGAGCCTGGCCGATCCCGGCGTAACCGCCACGCCGCAGCCCGAGGGCGAGGCCGGCGCGCTGGCGCTCGCCTGAACTGAGGAATCTCACCCATGCCTGTGGACCCGACCCATGAATTTCCCGCCAGCCCGGGGCTGGTCGCCGGTGCCAACCATGTCGCACAGTTCTATATCCCGGCGGCGGCGTCGCTGCAGGAGCGGCGCCCGCGTACGCTCAAGCACGGCGACACCTTTGCGCTGTTCGACCACAACGGCGATGCCATCGGCGCGCCGGGCAGCCCGGAAGGGCTGTTCCACTTCGATACCCGGCACCTGTCCTACCTGCGGCTGACCATCAACGGCACGCGCCCGATGCTGCTGTCGTCCACGCTGCGCGACGACAACGCCGCGCTGACCTGCGACCTGACCAATCCCGACCTGTTCGACCAGGACGGCCGCCTGTGGCTGGAGCATGACCTGATCCACCTGCGGCGCACGCGCTTCCTGTGGAACGGCGCCTGCTACGAGCGGCTGACCGTGCGCAACTTCGACGACGTGCCGCGGCGCGTGCGCGTGGACATTGCCTTCGATGCCGACTTCGCCGACCTGTTCGAAGTGCGCGGCACGCAGCGGCTGCGGCGTGGGACGCTGCACCCGCCGGAGGTCGCTGACGCTGCGGTCACCCTCGGCTACACCGGCCTGGACGAGGCGCGGCGCGAAACCCGTCTCACTTTCGACCCGCCGCCTGAACAACTGGCGGGCAACGGCGCCAGCTTCGTGCTGTCGCTCGATCCGCTCTCGTCGCAGGCGCTGCGCATGGAGATCCGCTGCACCTCGGTGCAGCGCGAACCGCCGGAAGCCCATTCCTTCCTCGGCGCGCTGCGCCAGTCCCGGCGCGAGCTACGGCGGGCATCGCGCCGTGCGGCATCGATCACCACCTCCAACGAGCTCTTCAGCGAGGTGGCGCGGCGCAGCGTGTCCGACCTGTACATGCTGCTGACCGATACCGTGCACGGCCCCTATCCATACGCCGGCATCCCGTGGTTCAGCACGGTGTTCGGGCGCGACGCGCTGATCACGGCGCTGGAGACGCTGTGGCTGGACCCCGACATCGCGCGCGGCGTGTTGAAGTACCTGGCTGCGATGCAGGCCCAGGCGGTCGACCCCGAGGCCGACGCCGAGCCGGGCAAGATCCTGCACGAGATGCGCCACGGCGAGATGGCGCGGCTGGGCGAGGTGCCGTTCGGGCTCTATTACGGCAGCGTCGATGCCACCCCGCTGTTCGTGCTGCTGGCCGGCGCCTACCTGCGCCGCACCGGCGACCTCGACACCATCCGCGCGCTGTGGCCCAACCTCGAGGCCGCGCTACACTGGATCCGCGACTACGGCGACCGCGACGGCGACCTCTTTGTCGAGTACGGGCGGCAGTCGCCCGAGGGCCTGATCAACCAGGGATGGAAAGACAGCCGCGATTCGGTCTTCCACCAGGACGGCAGCCTGGCGCCGGGCCCGATCGCCCTGGCCGAGGTTCAGGCCTACACCTACGGCGCCTGGCACGCCGCCGCCGCGATCCGCGCCGCGCTGGGCGACAGCGAGGGCGCGGCAGCCTACGCGGCAAGGGCCGAAGTGCTGCGCGACGCGTTCGACCAACACTTCTTCGACGCCGAGCTGGGCACCTATGTGCTGGCGCTGGACGGCGACAAGCGCCCCTGCCGCATCCGCACGTCCAACGCAGGCCACACACTGTTTGCCGGCATCGCCCTGCCCGAGCGCGCGCCGTCGGTGGTGGCCGCACTGATGGAAAGCTCGTCCTTCTGCGGCTGGGGCATCCGCACCGTGGCCGCCGATGCGGCGCGCTTCAACCCGATGAGCTACCACAATGGCTCGGTGTGGCCGCACGACAATGCGCTGATCGCCGCCGGCATGGCGCGCTACGGCTACCACCGCGAAGCCAGCCGGATCTTCGAGGGCTTGTTCGCCGCTTCCAGCTACATCGACCTGCGCCGCCTGCCCGAGCTGTTCTGCGGCTTCCCGCGCCAGCGCAGCCAGGGGCCCACGTTCTATCCGGTAGCCTGCTCGCCGCAGGCTTGGGCGGCGGCCGCGCCGTTGCTGCTGCTGCAGGCCTGCCTGGGACTGGACTTTGACACCAGCGAACCGGCCATCACCTTCGAGGACCCGTCGCTGCCGCCCTTCCTCGACGAAGTGGTGTTCCGCCACCTGGCGGTGGGCGGCGGCAGCGCCGACGTGGCCGTGCGCCGCTCCGGCGAGCGCGTGGTGGTCGATGTACTGGACCGGCAGGGGCCGGTCAGGGTACTGACGCGCAACTAGCTCCGGCGCTCGATGGCGCGCAGCACGCTGACATCGTCCGGGTTGATCAGGTCCGGCACGGTCCAGCCGTGCAGGTCGTACTCGTCCATGGCCGAGCGCGCGAACGCCTTCATCCGTTCCAGGTTGCCGCTGGACTGCGCGGCGGACAGGTTGGTCAGCCGCGTGGCATCGTTGCTGCCGATGTAATTGATCTCGTACAGCTCATGCCGCGCGCCGAACTCGGTGCCGATGGCGTCCCACAGCATCTTCATCACCTTGACGCGCTCCTCGGCGCTGGCGCCGCCGGAGCCGCGCACGTACTTGTCCAGGTAGGCGCGGATCTCCGGCACGTTGAAGTCGCACGCATGCGAGTTCAGGTAGATCAGGCCACTGGCCACCACCTGCTCGATGATATTGCGCACGCGCGGCAGCGCTTCCTGGTTCAGCACGCGGTAGGCGCCGGCAAAGTGCGAATCGGGGCGAACATTGCCGTGCCAGGCCACATCGCTCTTGGCCATGGCGTCGGACAGGGCCCAGAAGGCGTTGCGCCAGGCGATGACCTCGCCCAGTTGCACCTGCACGCCGTAGAAGCTCTTGGTGCCGGTGATTTCCAGCGCGCGCGCCAGCAGGCCGACGATAAAGTCCAGCTTGACCGCCACGCGCGTGCAGCCGTGCAGCGAAGCCCGCTCCAGGTAGCCGGAGCCGCTCTGCGCGTTGCAATCGAGCGGCACCTCGCCGTGCATGAACACGTTTTCCCACGGCACAAACACGTCGTCCATCACCAGGATGGCGTCGTTCTCGTCCAGGCGTGACGACAGCGGATAGTCGAACGGGCTGCCCAGCACCGCGGCGCGATACTCGTTGGAGACCCGGCACAGCAGCTTCAAGCCCGGCGCGTTGGTGGCCACGATGAACTTGGGCCCGCGCGCGGGCACGCCATCGACATGCGCCACGTAGGTGTAGTGCGTCAGCGCCGAGCCGGTGGCCACCACCTTGGCGCCGCTCACATAGATGCCGGCATCGGTCTCGCGCACCACGCGCACGAACACGTCGGAGGTGGCCGCTGGGGGCAGCTCACGGTCGACCGGCGGGTTGACCACGGCATGGCCCATGTACCAGGTCTTCTCCTGCGCCTTGCGATACCAGTAGCGCGCGTTCTCCTCGTAGCCTTTGTAGAAGGCCGCATTGGCGCCGAGCGTGCCGAGAAACGAACCCTTGTAGTCCGGCGAGCGGCCCATCCAGCCCCACGCGCACTGCTGCCAGTCGGCAATGGCATCGCGCTGCGCCACCTGCTCGGCCACGTCGCGCGGCGCGCGGAAAAAGCGCTGGGTAAAGCCGCCCCACTCGGTCGGCATGGTCAGCACCGGCTGGCGCACGGGATCGTGCAGCGCCTCGTACATGCGCGCGATCATCCGTGCCGCGTTGCGGAACGCCGGATGCTCGGCCACGTTCTTCACGCGCTCGCCGTAGATCCAGACCTCGCGCTCGTCGTCGAGGCTATGCAGGTATTCGCGGGCGGTGAACGGGACGTACGCCTTGTTGTACGTACTGCGCAGATCGTCGGACATGTGTGGTGGACCTTGCAGGAACGCATCGGCCCCGGCGGCGGCATGCCCCCGGGGGCTCAGGCGTCTGCGGGCACGCGGAAAACCCGCGCCGGACGCTGCATTGACGATACACGCACCCCACCGCGGCTCTGTGATCTGCCCCACTTAGCAGGCTTGCGCGTTGGTGTGGCGGGTAACCGACCAGGGCTTGCGCCCGGACCAAGGGTGTGGCGGGCGACCTGCTAGCCGACGCAGCGCCGCGCTAGGTCTTGTTGCCTCGCCAGACCTGCAGCGGGTCCCATGGCGGGACCGCTGCTTCCGGCTGCGGTAGCGCCTGCGCCTCGGCCAGCATCGCCTGCGCCTGGGCCTGCAGCTTGTCCAGGCAGCGCGACAGCACGCGCGCTTCTTCCGCCGTCAGGCATGCGGCCAGCCTGGCATTGAAGGCACGCGCCTGCGCGAAGGCGGTGCGGTAGACCGCCTCGCCCTCCTCCGTCAGCGTGAAAGCGGCAGCGCGCCGGTCCTGCGCGCGCGTGTCGCGGCGCACCAGCCCGCGCTCCACCAGCGCATGCACGGCACGGCTGGCCAGCACCTTGTCCAGGCCGGCGCTGTCGGCCAGTTCGGTCAGGCGGGTGCCGGGCTGTTCGCCAAGGAAGGCAATCATGCGCCATTCGCGCCGGGTGACGCCGGCCGTGGCGCGCAGGTGCAGCCCCGCCGCACCCAGCGCCACGCGGTTCAGGTGATAGACCCGGTAGTTGATGAAGTCGGCCAGCCACTTCGGCCGCTGCAGGCGCACGCCGCCATCGTTTGCCTTTCCCAGTGCCATGCCTCACCTGCCAATTAGTAGACTTTGTCAATTATATCGACGGGTGTTAGCGTGCCATCCATGCCGGACGCCGGCACATAACAGGAGACATCGTGAGCCCTCGCCCCTTCCTTCCCCGCCTGCTTGCCTGCCTGGTGGCCGTGGCCGCGGCATGGAGCGCCCCGGCCGGCGCCCAGTCCGAGCGCCCGCTGCGCATCCTGGTCGGCTACCCGGCCGGCGGCACCGCCGACCTGGCCGCGCGCCTGGTCGGTGACAAGCTGCGCGAGACGCTGAACCAGACCGTGGTGATCGAGAACAAGCCCGGCGCCGGCGGACGGCTGGTGATGGACTACGCGCGCACGCAGCCGGCCGACGGCAACACGCTGGTGGTGGCCAATTCCGCGGTGATGACGATCGCGCCGCTGGTCTACCGCAAGCTCAACTACGACATCCAGCGCGATTTCACGCCGGTGGCACAGGCCGCCAACTTCCAGCTCGCGCTGGCCACCGGCCCGGCCAGCCCGGCGCGCACGCTGAAGGACTACGTGGCATGGCTCAAGGCCGGCCCGCAGAACAATTCCTACGCCTCGCCGGCGCTCGGCAGCATCCCGCATTTCTTCGGGCTGATGATCGGCAAACAGGTCGGCGTGGAGATGCTGCATGTGCCGTTCAACGGCTCGGCGCCGCTGATGAGCGCGCTGGTCGGCGGGCAGGTGCCGGCCTCGGTCGACACGCTGGCGGACCTGAGCGAGATGCACCGCGCCGGCAAGGTGCGGGTGCTGGCGACCTCGGGCACGCACCGCTCGGTGGCGCTGCCCGATGTGCCGACCTTCACCGAGCTGGGCTACAAGGGTATAGAGGGCGAAGGCCGCTATGGCGTGCTGGCGCCGGCGGGCACGCCGCGTGCGGCGCTGGACAAGCTCAACGCCGCCATCGTCAAGGCGGTGCAGTCGCCCGACGTGCGCGACAAGTTCCTGAAGCTCGGGCTCGAACCCGCAACCGGCCCCGCCGAGGCCTTTGCCGGCGTACTGAAGGCCGATGCGGCCAAGTGGGCGCCGGTGGTCAAGGCGTCCGGCTATACCGGCGACTGAGCCACCGCACACCGACCATGCCGATCCGCAATACCCTCTTCATCATGTGCGACCAGCTCCGGCGCGACCACCTCGGCTGCTACGGACACCCCGCGCTACGCACGCGCAATATCGACGCCCTGGCCGCGCGCGGCGTGCGCTTCCACCGCGCCTTTGTCACCTCCGGCGTCTGCGGCCCGAGCCGCATGAGCTTCTACACGGGCCGCTACGTCAGCAGCCACGGCGCCACCTGGAACCGCGTGCCGCTGTCGGTGGGCGAAATCACGCTGGGCGAATACCTGAAAGACAGCGGCCGCGCGCTGGCGTTGGCGGGCAAGACCCATGTGATGCCCGACAACGCCAACCTGAAGCGCCTGCACCTGGACGGCGGCACCGAGCTGGAAACGCTGCTGCGCAGCGGGCATTTCACCGAAGTCGACCGGCATGACGGCCACCATGCCGAGCCGCGCAGCGCCTACGCCGACTGGCTGCGCGCGCAGGGCTACGACAGTGCCGACCCGTGGACCGACTACGTGATCAGCGCCGAGAACGAGCGCGGCGAGATCGTCTCCGGCTGGCATATGCGCAATGCCGGCCTGCCCGCGCGCGTGGCCGAGCCGCATTCCGAGACCGCCTATACCGTCGACCAGGCGATGCAGTACATCGGCGCGCGCGGCGACGATCCTTGGGTGCTGCACCTGTCGCTGGTCAAGCCGCACTGGCCCTACCTGGCGCCCGCGCCCTACCACGCCGCCTACACACTGGACGACTGCCTGCCGCTGCGCCGCCACGACGCCGAGCTGGAAGACCCGCACCCGGTACTGTCGGCCTACCGCACGCAGGAGGAATGCGCCAACTTCATGCGCCATGAGGTGTCGGACACGGTGCGCCCCGCCTACCAGGGCCTGATCCAGCAGATCGACGACCGCCTCGGCCTGCTGTGGGAGCAGCTGGAGCGCCTGGGCCGCTGGCAGGACACGCTGATCGTCTTTACCGCCGACCATGGCGACTTCCTCGGCGACCACTGGCTGGGCGAGAAGGAGCAGTTCTACGACACCGTGCAGAACATCCCGCTGATCGTCTACGACCCGTCGTCCGAGGCCGACAGCACGCGCGGCACCGCGCAGGGCAGCATGGTGTCGGCGGTCGATGTGGTGCCGACCGTGCTCGACGCGCTGGGCCTGCCGCCGGCGGACCACCGCGTCGAGGGCCGCTCGCTGCTTGACCTCACGCGCGCGCGGGCCGGCGGGTGGCGGGATTTTGTCGTATCGGAACTGGACTACGCCTACCGCGGCGCACGCGTGGCCCTGGGCCGCCATCCCGGCGAATGCCGCGCGTGGATGGTGCGCGATGAGCGCTGGAAATATGTCCACTGGCAGGGCTTCCGCCCGCAGCTGTTCGACCTGCAGAACGACCCGGACGAGTACTTCGACCTGGGCAGCGATCCTGGCCACGAGGCGGTGCGCAGCGCCATGCGCGTGCGCCTGCTGGACTGGTTCTGCACCCTCAAGCCGCGCGTGACCGTCAGCAACGAAGAGGTAGCGGCCAAAACCAACGTGTACAAGCAGGCGGGGGTGTTCTTCGGCGTCTGGTGACGCGTGTGGCAACCAGGTGGGTACGGAACGTGCAAACAGCATGACGTCTGTACCCACGGTATCCCGCCATGAAACCTGTGACGCTGATCGGCGCGCCCACCGATGTCGGGGCTGGGGCGCGCGGCGCTTCGATGGGGCCCGAGGCCCTGCGCGTGGCCGGCCTGGTGTCCGCGCTGGTGCGCAACGGCCTGGAAATTGAAGACGCCGGCAACCTCGCCGGCCCGGACAACCCGTGGCAGCCGCCGCGCGGCGGCATGCGCCACCTGGACGAAGTGGTGGCCTGGAACCGCGCCGTCTACGACGCCAGCCTGCGCGTGCTGCAGGCCGGCCGCGTGCCGCTGCTGCTGGGCGGCGACCACTGCCTGGCGATCGGCTCGATCAGCGCGGTGGCGCGCCACTGCCGCGACACCGGCAAGACGCTGATGGTGCTGTGGCTTGACGCGCACGCCGACGCCAATATCGGCACCACCACCCCGACCGGCAATATGCACGGCATGCCGGTGGCCTGCCTGTGCGGCCACGGCCCGCAGCCGCTGACCACGCTGGCGGGCCCGGCGCCGGCGGTGCAGCCCAGCGCGATCCGGCAGATCGGCATCCGCAGCGTCGATGCCGAAGAGAAGCGCCGCCTGCACGAGCTGCAGCTGGCCGTGTACGACATGCGCTACATCGACGAGAACGGCATGCGCCACACCATGCAGCAGGCGCTGGCCGGTATCGACGCCAATACGCACCTCCACGTCAGCTTCGACGTGGACTTTCTCGACTGCGCGATCGCGCCCGGGGTGGGCACCACCGTGCCGGGCGGGCCCACCTACCGCGAAACGCAGCTGTGCATGGAGATGATCGCCGACACCGGGCGCCTGGCTTCGCTCGACGTGATGGAACTCAACCCCGCCTGCGACGTGCGCAACCAGACCGCGCAGCTCGCAGTAGACTTGATTGAAAGCGTGTTCGGGAAATCCACCTTGTGGCGCCCGCCTGCGCCCGACACATCTGCCTGAAAAAGTTGCACAGCGTGCCTGTCGATACTGCAACCGCATGGCGCATGCGCCACCCGGTGGCGCGGCGGTGGCGCAGGCAACCATTCCGGCGGTGCCCGGGGCAATGGCGTACCGCTTGCAACGTGGGCCAACAAGGCCCGGCATTCGGGCCCGTAACCGGAGCGATCATGAAGAACATCTGGATTCTTGTCGCGGACGAATCCGTCGCCCGCATCCTTGCCTCGCATGGCGACGGCGCGCCGCTGACGATGGTCGAGGAAATCACCGATGCCGCGGCGCACGCCGACCGTGCCGACCTGCGCCGCGATGCCTATGGCCGCCGCGGGCATGCGTCCATGCAGGGCGACGCTGGCCGCCCCGGCGCTCACCAGAGCGGGCCGTCCACGGTCACCTCATCCGCGGGCGAGGATGAACTGCATCAAGAGGCGCAGTTGTTCGCGCACCGCGTGTCGGACTACCTGGCCGATGCGCGCAACAAGCAACGTTTCGAGGAGCTGGTGCTGATCGCGGCGCCGCGCTTCCTGGGCCTGCTGCGCAAGACCCTGCCCAGCGCCGTGAGCGACACCGTCACCAAGGAAATCGACAAGGACTTCGCCCACGTGCCCGAAAACGGCCTGCACCAGCGGCTGACCAATGAGGGCGTCGTACCACCACTCCGCGTCGATCGCGTCAATATGGGTCGCGATCGATAGCAACGGTGCGCGGCCGCCACGCTACTACGCGGGCGGCCGCGAAGCCATCAGTAGCGGCTGCCGGCAGTGCCGGTGGTCGAGCCGCTGGGGCCGCTGGAGGTGCCGCTCGGGCTGGTGGTACTGGTAGCGCCGGACGTACCGGTGGACGTGCCGGAGCCAGGCGTGCCACTGCGGCTGCGGCTCTGTTCAGACACCGAGCCCGAGCCCGACAGCGATCCGGCCCCGCTGGTGCTGCCGGTCGCGGTGCAGCCCGCCAGGATGCCGAGCATTGCGAGCAGGGCGGTGCCGATGCGTAACGTCGTCTTCATGTTTTCCTCCATCTAGCAGATTGGCGACCGGCAGCGTCGCAATGCGCGGCCAGGCCGGGCGAGCGCGATGAAGCCCCCGCTCCGCTGCTGAGGACGCAACTGACGTACCAGTGGCGCCTTAGCCGCTGCGACATGTGGATTTGCCTTGGCGATGCGGCTGCGGAAAGTGCAGGAAAGGGATACGGGCGGACAAGAACCGCAGTAAGAAGTGCTTGCGGCGGGTAAAAGTTACCGCGCACGAGGCCGGCAGCCGGCACCTGTGTTCAGCACTTGCTGAAATCGCCACGACGCCTGCACAGCCCGGCATCGCAACCGGCACCGCCGGCTATCGCTTCAGCGTCCACTTGTACGCATAGCGGTCCGGCCGGAACAGCAGTTCCGCGCAGAACAGTGGCAGGCCCTCGATGTCATACGGCGTGCTGCGGATACGCAGCAGCGGATCACCCTCGGCAACACCGAGGCGCCGCGCCACGTCTGCGGGCGCGGCCACGGCGGTGGATTCCATCGCCACTTCCTTGAAGCGATAGCCCAGCCGGCTTTCGAACAGTGACATCGCGTCGTTGGTTTCCAGGTCCTCCTGGACCAGGCGCCGCATCAGCGGCTCGCGTCCCAGCAAGTTGAAGCAGGCCACCGGCGCATCGTCCCAGTAGCGCACGGTGGCGACGCTCAGCACCTTTTCCGTCGGCTGCAGGTCAAGCGCTGCTGTCACGAACGAGGGCGCACGCACAAGCCTGACCGAAACCAGCTTGCCGTAGGCGAGCTTGCCTCGGGCGCGGCCGGCCTCATAGAAGCCGGTGAGCGCGCCCAGGCTGGGCGTATCGGTGGGCCGCGTGACGAAGCTGCCCTTGCCGTTGACCTTCTCGATCAGCCCCGCGTTATGCAGCCCGGACAGGGCCTGGCGCACGGTGATGCGGCTGACCGAGAACTCTTCCATCAATTCCGCCTCCGACGGCAGCTTGGCGCCGGGGCCCAACGTGTTGTGGACGATCCGCTGGCGGATCTCGTTCTCGATCTCTTTGAACCTGGGCAGCGCCACGTTGTGTTCCGCCTGGCGGCGGCTCCGATGCGGGGGATCAGGGATTATACCTATCATGACAGGTAGGGAGGCAAATCTGTTGACCTGTTATAACAGGTAATGGCAGTATCCCTCGCCAGAGCATGCGTGCGCCCCCCGACCAACCCGTGCATGCCGGCTACCCAGGAGACATGGAAATTGAACACGAAGACAACCCAAGGCAGCGCCAGCCCGGCGGCTGAGTTCGACTACATCGTGATCGGCGCAGGGTCGGCCGGATGCGCCGTGGCGGGGCGGCTGGCGGAGGACCCGACCGCAACCGTGGCGCTGCTGGAGGCCGGGCCGCATGACCACCACTTCTCGGTCTGGGCGCCGGTGGGCATTGCCGCGATCGTGCCCAAGGCGGGGCCACGCAACTACGCCTACTACACCGAGCCGCAACCCGGCCTGAACGGCCGCTGCTCGTACCAGCCGCGCGGGCGCGGGCTGGGCGGCAGCTCCTCGATCAACGGCATGGTCTATATCCGCGGCCACCGCCGCGACTACGACGGCTGGGCCGCACTGGGCTGCCAGGGCTGGAGCTTCGACGACGTGCTGCCCTACTTCCGCCGCAGCGAACGCAACGCACGCCTGGCTGGCCGGGGCGATACCCTGCACGGCAGCGGCGGCCCGCTGCACGTGAACGACCTGCGCTCGCCCAACCCGTTCTCGCAGCGTTTCATCGAGGCGGCGATGCAGGCCGGCCTGCCCCGCAACCACGACTTCAATGGCCAGAGCCAGGAAGGCGTCGGCCTGTTCCAGGTGACGCAGCACAACGGCGAGCGCTGGAACACGGCGCGTGCCTACCTGCACGGCGGCAATGCCGAGGACAAGGCGCTGAACGGCGGCCGCAAGGGACTGGCCGTGCTGACGGACACGCAGGCGCTGCGCATCATGTTCGAGGGCAAGCGTGCGGTGGGCGTGCAGGTGGTGCGCAACGGCTCGGTACAGGTGCTGCGCGCGCGGCGCGAGATCGTGGTCAGCGGGGGCGCCTTCAACTCGCCGCAGCTGCTGCTGGCATCCGGCATCGGCCCGGCCGCGCAGCTGCGCAGCTTCGGCATCGGTGTGGTGCATGACCTGGCGGGCGTCGGCGAGAACCTGCAGGACCATCTCGACATCATCGTCAACAAGCAATTGCACACCACCGAGCTGTTCGGCAAGACCGCCGGCGGCATGCTGCGCCTGGCGCGCGAGGTGGTGCGCTACCGGCGCACGCGCACCGGCATGGTGACGTCCAATATCGCCGAAGCCGGGGCTTTCCTGCGCAGCCGGCCCGGGCTGGAGATCCCCGACGTGCAGCTGCATTTTGCTGTGGCGCTGGTCGGCAACCGCAACCTGGGCAAGCGCAGCAACCTCGGCCATGGCTATTCCTGCCACGCCTGCGTGCTGCGGCCGAAGAGCCGCGGCTATGTGCGCCTGCGCAGCGCCGATATGCGCGAGGCGCCGCTGATCGACCCACGCTTCCTGTCGGCCGAGGAAGACCTGGCCGGCATGGTCGCGGGCGTGCGCGCCATCCGCCGCATCTTTGCCCAGCCCGCGCTGGCGCAGCACGGCGGGCGCGAACTGATGACCGAGGCGTTCGGTTCCGACAGCGGCAACGAAGAGGCGATCCGCGACTTCGTGCGCACCCATGCGGACACGGTCTACCACCCGGTCGGCACCTGCAAGATGGGCGTCGACGACATGGCGGTGGTCGATCCGGAATTGCGCGTGTACGGCGTGGAAGGCCTGCGCGTGGCGGATGCCTCGGTGATGCCGACGCTGGTAGGCGGCAATACCAACGCCCCCGCAATCATGATCGGCGAGAAGGCGGCGGACCTGATCAAGGCCTCGCTGCGCTAAAGCCGGCCCCGGCCGCCCGGGGCATGGGCGGCATTCCTGCAGCGCCAACAACCACATCAAGGAGACTCGCATGCAAGCCACCGCGCTCACCCTCAGCCCGGAAGCATTCCGGTCGCAACAACCCGAATCCTGGCCGTTTTCGGTACGCCGCTGCACGCCCACGATCGGCGCGGATGTCGACGGCATCGACTTTCGCGAGCCGCTCGACGACGATACCTATCTGGCGCTGCGTGCCGCGCTGCTGAAGTACAAGGTGATGTTCTTCCGCAAGCAGGCCATCACGCCGGCTCAGCACGTGGCCACGGCGCGCCGCTTCGGCGAGCTGGAGGTGCATCCGATGTTTACCAACCACCCGGAGCATCCGGAGCTGGTCGTGTTCGGGCGCGACGGCGAGAAGCGCGGGCGCGAGAACCTGTATCACTCGGATGTGAGCTGGCGCGAGATCCCGTCGATGGGTTCGATGCTGCGCTGCCTGGCATGCCCGGAGGTCGGCGGCGACACCATCTGGATCAACATGGCCGCAGCCTATGAGAACCTGCCGGACCATGTGAAGGCGCGCATCGCCAATCTGAAAGCCGTGCATGACGCGATGCCGACCTTCGGCAGCGTACTGAGCGAGGAGAAGTACGCGGAAATGCGCGCCAGGTTCCCGCCGATGGTCCACCCGGTGGTGCGCACCCATCCGGAGACCGGCGAGAAGATCCTCTTCGTCAACGAGGCCTTCACCACGCATTTTGCAAACTTCGCCAAGGAGGAGCCGTATCGCTTCGGTTCCGACTACCGTCCCGCCGAGCTCGACCTGCTGCAATACCTGTACCGCCAGGCCGCCGCACCGGAATACCAGGTGCGCCTGCGCTGGCAGCCCGACACGATCGCGTTGTGGGACAACCGTTCCACGCAGCACTACGCCGTGCAGGACTACTTCCCGGCGGTGCGCCACATGAACCGCGCCACCATCATTGGCGATCGCCCGGTTTGAGCGGCGCCGCCCTACCGACCATCGGGACAATGCATATGAAACTCGTCGACAAGTTCTATATCAACGGCCAGTGGGTGGAGCCCGCACCGGGCGCGACCCAGGCCGACATCATCGATCCCACCAGCGAAGCCGTCGCCGGCAAGCTCGCCATGGGCACCGCCGCGGATGTGGACCACGCGGTAGCTGCCGCGCGCGCGGCCTTTCCGGCGTGGTCTGCGTCCAGCCGCGCAGACCGCATCGCGCTGCTGGAGCGCATCAGCGCCGCCTACCAGGCGCGCCTGCCCGACCTCGCCGCGGCGGTGCGCCAGGAGATCGGCGCGCCGGTCACGCTCGCCACCAATGTGCAGGCGGCCATCGGCCTGGGGCAGCTGCAGGCCACGCTGCAGGCGCTGCGCGACTTCGAGTTCGAAAGCGCCCGCGGCAAGAGCCACGTCCTGCGCGAGGCCATCGGCGTGGCGGCGCTGATCACGCCATGGAACTGGCCATTGAACCAGATCGCCGCCAAGGTGGCGCCGGCGCTGGCCGCGGGCTGCACCGTGGTGCTCAAGCCCTCCGAGATCGCGCCGCTGGATGCGCAGATCTTTGCCGAGATCATGGATGCGGTGGGCACGCCGCCGGGTGTGTTCAATATGGTCTTTGGCGAGGGCGGCGTGGTCGGCGCCGCGCTGTCGTCGCACCGCGATGTTGACATGGTGTCGATCACCGGATCGACACGTGCCGGGGTGGAAGTGGCGATCAGCGCCGCGCCTACGGTCAAGCGCGTGGCGCAGGAACTCGGCGGCAAATCGCCGCTGATCGTCCTGGACGACGCCGACCTGCAGGCCGCTGTGAGCTGCGGCGTGGCGCAGTGCATGATGAACTCGGGACAGACGTGCATTGCGCCGACGCGCATGCTGGTGCCGCGCGGTCAGTACGAGCAGGCGGTGCAGATCGCGGCCGCCGTCGCCAACGCGGTCAAGGTCGGCGACCCGGCCGATGCGGAAACCAAGATGGGCCCGATCTCCAATCGCGGGCAGTATGACAAGGTGCAGCGCATGATCGGCGTGGGGATCGAGGAAGGCGCGCGTGTGGCGGCGGGCGGCCTCGGCCGTCCGGAAGGGCTGGAGCGCGGCTTCTATGCGCGCCCGACTATCTTTGCTGACGTGCGCAACGACATGACTATCGCGCGCGAAGAGATCTTCGGGCCGGTGCTGTGCGTGCTGGCGTATGACACCGAGGAAGAGGCGGTGGCCATCGCCAACGATACGGAGTTTGGGCTGGCGGCGTATATTGCCTCGTCCAATGCCGGGCGTGCGCGCAAGGTGGCCGCGCGGCTGCGGGCGGGCAACGTGCGCATCAATGGTGCGATGCTGGATATCACGGCTCCGTTCGGGGGGTACAAGACCTCGGGTAATGGGCGCGAATATGGTCCGGAGGGCATTGCCGAGTTTCTGGAAAGCAAGACGGTGACTGGCTGATTGGGGATCGGCCTGCAGGCGGGGTATCTGGTCGATGCTCGAGGGCTCGCGTTGCTGGTGACATGTTGTCGTCGGTCAACCGCTGGGTTCCGCCCTCCTGGGCGGGTCCCTTTTTGTCCGAGCGACAAAAAGGAACCAAAAAGCGCGTCGCCTGCGGCTGGCCTTTATCAAGGAGGCGGCGTGGGTGGTTCGGGCGGCGGTGATTCCCGTTTTTATGGGGTCAGCCGTTCGAACCTGCTACGCGAGGTGAGTGAGTGGCGGTGCCTTGCGAAGGCCCACTTTTGAACGATCCCCATGCCGGGTGTAGGCCGCCTCCTAACAGGGATATCGCGTCAACGCCTACGGCTGCGCTGCGCGCGGCTCAGGCTCATGATCCGGGGCGAGGCGCCGGTGCCGGGAAGTGCGTCGCTGCGCTCGCACAGCGACGACGCCGGTCACGGGCTCAAGAACAATCGCGGAGTAGAACGCAGTCGGTGGGTCTGCCACCATTGGGCGCCGCGCGTAGCGCAGCCGAAGGCGTTGATGCGAGACGGTGATAAGCAGGCGGCCACCGCCCGGCATGGGGATCGTTCAAAAGCCGGTGTACGCAGGCACTGTCACTGACTCACCTGGCGTAGCAGGGTGGAACCGCGACCACGCCTCACGGAACCCTAAGCCGCCCATACCACCAGAAGCGTCTCCTTGATAGCCAGCCGCTCAGGCGACGCGCTTTTTGGTTCCTTTTTGTCGCTCGGACAAAAAGGGACCCGCCCAGGAGGGCGGAACCAAGCGGTTGACCGACGACAACATGTCACCAGCAACGCGAGCCGCCGATCATCGACAACGAGAGCCGTCGAGCAATGACAACATACCACCAGCCGCGACAAGCCGTCGAGCATCTACCAGATGCATGCACCAACCCCATACGGCAGAGCGCATCCGGATGCAGGCCGGCAAGGTCGCGCCCGTCAAACTCGACCGCACCGGCGTCCGGTGCCAGCAAGCCGCTGACGCAGGGAAACGCCATGTGCCGCCAGCAAGCTCGCCATCGTCAGCGCACGGCCGTGGTGATGTCGCGCGGGATCCAGATGCGCGCACTGTCCTCGCCGGCGCGCGCCAGCACCATGTGGTGGTCGTAGTAGTGCGGCCGGTACAGGCCGCGCAGCCATTGCACCGGCCGCCCCTCGCCGTCGCGCACCAGCCGCATCACCGAGAGCAGCGCGGCGCCCATGGGCTCGTCCAGCAGCGGCGCCACCTGCGCATCCGCCAGACAGCTCGAGATGCTCTGGTCGGCCTGGCTGATGCGCACGCCGCCGCGCTCGAGCAGGGCCAGCACCGAGGTCTGGGTGATCGCCTGCGGTGTCAGCAGCGGGGCCAGTTCCGGCGGGCTGTACATGGTGACGCACGAAACCGGGCGCCCTTCCCGGCTGCGCACGCGCACGATGCGCAACACCCCCTGCAGCGGCGGCACCTCCAGCAGCGGCGCCACTTCGGCCGGGCAAGGCAGCATGCCGTACTCGATCAGCCGGATCGCGGTCTCGCCGGTGTCCTCGACCAGGTTGTCGGCGAGGCGCCAGGTCCGGGCCAGGCCCGGCGCACGGCTGGCGTGCTCCTTGTTGACGAAGGTGCCGTGGCCGGCGCGCCGATATACCAGCCCTTCCTTGACCAGTTCGGAAAGCGCGCGCCGCATGGTTACCCGGGCCACTTTATATTGGTCGACCAGTTTTAATTCAGGCGGCAGACCGGTCTGGTCGAAAATGCCGCTGGCGATTTGCTGGCGCAGTATGAGGTAGATCTGGTGATAACGTGGCACAGGGGAACTGGATTTCGCCATGGTCGTCCGGATAAAACGGATTGCAACGCCTTGATCTGTAAGAGTTGTCCGTTGGGACGGCGGCGCCTTCGGGACAAGGTCCGAAGTAGCCCGAACGATATCGCAGGAATTCCGCTCGCCTCAATGGGACATTAAATGGAACATTTTTAGAGTTTTCGGAAATACAACAGAAATAGGGAATCCGACCATATTCCGGGCCATGATCTTTATTAAATGCTTCAGTCGGAAATGAAACCCCGGGCAGTGCCCGATACGTTTGCGGGATGACTTGGCGGCCACGGCCGGCAACGCCTGCCGCGCTTGTCTGACACCAGCAGGCGGCGGCGTCCGACAGCCGGCGGCTACAGGCCGGCTACTCTTCATAGACAGCGCCAGGCCTTTTTGCCGAAGCGCCTGGCTATGTCGACCATTCCCGATCCGGTTCCATCTCCTGCCGCGCCAACCGACCCCATGCCGGCCGATGGCGGCGTGCGCGTGCGGCTGACCGGAGCGAACGGTAACGCTGCCCCTGCCACGCCAGAACCGACGGCGGAAAGCGCGGAAGACACCGCGGAGGTCCCGCTCGAAACACCAGCGGTAGTGGTGGCCCCGTCCGACGCAGCGAGCGCCGCGCTGCACCGCGCCAGCATTGCGCTGGTGGTGCTGGCCTGCCTGTTCTCGCTGTACGCGCTGCACATTGCACGCGACTTCCTGGTGCCGGTGGTGATCGCGATCGTGATGGCCTACCTGCTCGATCCGGTCGTCTGCGCGCTGCAGCGGCTGGGCCTGCCGCGCGTGCTGGCCAGCACCGTGGTGCTGCTGGCGCTGCTGGGCGCGCTGCTTACTGGCGCCTACCTGCTGCAGGGGCAGGTGGAATCCATTGTCAACAGCCTGCCGGAAGTGGCCAGCAAGATCTCGCGCTCGGTCGGCGCGCTGCTCAGCGGCGACGACTCGATGTGGCAGAAGGTGCGGCGCGCCGCCACCGTGCTCAGCGGCGCCGGGCAGCCGCCGGCACGCGGCGCGCGCGTGGTGGTGGAGCATCCGGACCAGATCAGCAACATGATGCTGGCCGGCTCGGTCAGCATCTTCACCATGGCCGGGCAGGCGGTGGTGGTGGTGTTCCTGCTGTACTTCCTGCTGCTGGCCGGCGACACCTTCAAGCGCAAGTTCATCAAGATGGTGGGCGGTACCATCTCGGAGAAAAAGATCAGCGTGCACATGCTGGACGAGGTCAACCTGTCGATCCGCCGCTACATGGGGATGCTGCTGGTGACCAATGCCGGCCTGGGCGTCTGCACCTGGCTGTTGCTGAAATGGCTGGGCGTGGACAACGCCGGCAGCTGGTCGATCGCGGCGGCGGCGCTGCACCTGGTGCCGTACTTCGGCGCGATGGCGATCGCGGTATGCCTGGGCGTGGTGACGTTCATGCAGTTCGGCACCCTGGGCATGGCCGCAGCGGCGGCGGGCGGGTCGTTGCTGATCGCCACCCTGATCGGTTCGGTCATTACCACGTGGATGACCGGGCGCATGGCGAAGATGAACGCCGTGGCGGTGTTCGTCGCGCTGCTGTTGTTCACCTGGCTCTGGGGCGTGTGGGGCATGCTGCTCGCGATCCCGCTGATCACCATCGTCAAGGTGGTTGCCGATCACATCGAGGGCCTCGAAGTGGTGGCGGAGTTCCTTGGCGAATAGCCCTGCGGCCGTCATCGCCCCTCCCGCCAGTGCCTGCCGCAGCTATCTGCACCTATACTGGAAACGCGAATGCTGCACCACAGCATTTCTTGCTGTGGAGTTCGTGCTGGAGGAACCCCTATGTCTTTGTGCGACCTGTGCCTGTCGCAACTGGACCGGCCCGGCCACGTGCCGCCGCATCCAAAGCTGGTGATGTCCGCGACGCTGCGCACCGCCAGCGGCCAGAACGCTTTCGTGTATCGCTGCGATCAATGCGGCCAGACCCTGCTGCTGGCTGCGGCCGATGGCGAGGCGCGCGACCGCTGGACGCGGCTGGACGCGGACGGGTGGAACAGACGCCTGTACGGGCACGGGCCGCCTTGACGCCGCGCAAATCCCCAGCGCCCCGGCATCGACATAATGGCCTCAGCGGCAACCTCGCCGCCGCCCACCCCGCGCCATGGCCAAGAAATTCCCCATCCATCCCAGCCACCCCGAACGCGTCTGCTGGGGCTGCGACAAATACTGCCCCGCCGACGCCATGGGATGCGGCAACGGCTCGAGCCGCACGCAGCATCCCATCGAACTGCTCGGCGACGACTGGCTGGAGTTCGGCGACTGAGGCATCGAGGCGCCCCCGCCGGCCAGCACCACCTAGCCGACCCGCATCACCACCTTGACGCAGCCATCCTGCTTTTCCCGGAAGGCCTGGTACATGTCCGGGCCCTCTTCCAGCGTCACGCGATGGCTGATCACGAACGACGGGTCGAACTCGCCCAGCCGGATGCGCCGCAGCAGGTCGTCGGTCCAGCGGTTGACGTGGGTCTGCCCGGTACGCACGGTCAGGCCCTTGTTCATCAGCGCGCCCATCGGGATCTTGTCGACCAGCCCGCCATAGACGCCCGGCACAGACAGCACGCCGGCCGGGCGGCAGACATAGATCATCTCGCGCAGCACATGGGGCCGGTCGGACTCCAGCATCACGGCCTGCTTGACCCGGTCGTAGGCCGAGTCGAGCGAACCGGTGGCATGCGCCTCCAGCCCTACCGCGTCGATGCAACTGTCCGGGCCCTTGCCCGCGGTCTGCTCGTTTAGCGCCTGCGGGATGCTGACCTTCTCAAAGTTCAGCGGTATCGCGCCCAGTTCCCCGGCCATGGCCAGGCGCTCGGGCACGCGGTCGATCGCGATCACGCGCCGAGCGCCCTGCAGCAGCGCGCTCATGACGCAGAACAGGCCCACCGGGCCCGCGCCCCACACCGCGACGATGTCCTCCGGCTGGATATCGCACTGCGCCGCGGCCTGCCAGCCGGTGGGCAGGATATCGCCGAGGAACAGCACGGACTCGTCCGAAAGCCCGTCCGGAATCTTGACCGGTGCCACGTCGGCATAGGGCACCCGCACATATTCGGCCTGCCCGCCGGCATAGCCGCCGGTCAGGTGCGAGTAGCCGAACAGCCCGGCCGTGGCGTGGCCGAACACCTTGTCCGCGCTGGCCTTGTTGCGGTTGGTGCGCTCGCACACCGAGAAATTGCCGCGGCGGCACTGGTCGCATTCACCGCAGCAGATGGTGAAGGGCACCACCACGCGGTCGCCCACGCGCAGGCGCCGGTTCGCCGGCCCCACCTCGACCACTTCCCCCATGAACTCATGCCCCAGGATGTCGCCCTTTTCCATGCCGGGCACGAAGCCGTTGTACAGGTGCAGGTCCGAGCCGCAGATGGCACAGCTCGAGACCTTGACGATGGCATCGCGCGGATGCTCGATGACCGGGTCGGGAACCGTGTCGCAGCGGATATCGTGCTTGCCATGCCAGCAGAGTGCTTTCATAGGAATTCCTTGCATAGTCCGGGGCTCGCAACCAGTGGGCTGCGCCGATGGCCCATGCGACGCAAGCTCTGTTCCAATGCGCCGCCGCAGGCCCCGGCAACGCCGCCGAAGGCGCGCACGTGGCCCGTCCTGATCTTTTACATGCGGGGAACGCAAGAACTACAACGCGCCAGGAGGATTACAATCGACCTCACCGCCGTTCACATCCCCCGTTCCCACCTTTCCCAACGAGACCTCCGGGCACGTACCCGGATCCACCGAGACGACCATGCTGAACCTCAAGGACTCCTCGCTGCTGCGGCAGCAGTGCTATATCGACGGCCGCTGGATCGACGGCGAGCGCCGCATCGACGTGACCAACCCCGCCACCGGCGAGCGCGTGGGGCAGGTGCCGCAACTGGGCGCCGACGAAACCCGCCAGGCCATCGAAGCCGCCAACCGCGCGCTGCCGGCCTGGCGCGCGCGCACCGCCAGGGAACGCTCGGCGCTGCTGCGCAAATGGTTCGAGCTGATCATGGCCAGCCAGGAAGACCTGGCGCGCATCATGACCGCCGAGCAGGGCAAGCCGATCGCCGAGTCGCGCGGCGAGATCGCCTACGCGGCCTCTTTCATCGAATGGTTTGCCGAGGAAGGCAAGCGCATCTACGGCGATACCATCCCCGCGCCGGTCAGCAACCAGCGCATCGTTGTGACCAAGGAGCCGGTGGGCGTATGCGCGGCCATCACGCCATGGAACTTCCCCGCGGCGATGATCACGCGCAAGGCGGGCCCGGCATTGGCGGTCGGCTGCACCATGGTGCTCAAGCCCGCCTCGCAGACGCCGCTGACCGCGCTGGCGCTGGTGGCGCTGGCCGAGCGCGCCGGCATTCCGGCCGGCGTGCTGTCGGTGGTGACCGGTTCGGCCAGCGCCATCGGCGGCGAGATGAGCAGCAACCCGCTGGTGCGCAAGCTGACCTTCACCGGCTCGACCGAGGTCGGCCGCGTGCTGATGGCGCAGACCGCGTCGACGGTCAAGAAGGTATCGATGGAGCTGGGCGGCAATGCGCCCTTTATCGTGTTCGACGATGCCGACCTGGACGCGGCAGTGGAAGGCGCGATCGTTTCAAAGTACCGCAATGCCGGCCAGACCTGCGTCTGCGCCAACCGCATCTACGTGCAGTCGGGCGTGTACGAGGCCTTTGCGCAGAAGCTGGTGGCGGCAGTGGCGTCGCTCAAGGTCGGCAACGGCATGGAGGACGGCGTGCGCATCGGCCCGCTGATCGATGACAAGGCCGTGGCCAAGGTGGAGGAGCATATTGCCGATGCCGTGGGCAAAGGCGCGCGCGTGCTGCAGGGCGGCCAGCGCCACACGCTCGGCCATTCGTTCTTCCAGCCCACCGTGCTGGCGGACGTGGCCCCCGGCATGCTGGTGGCGCGCGAAGAAACTTTCGGCCCGCTGGCGCCGTTGTTCCGCTTCGATACCGAGGACGAGGTCGTGGCCATGGCCAACGATACCGAGTTCGGCCTGGCCAGCTACTTCTACGCGCGCGACCTGGGCCGCGTGTGGCGCGTGTCGGAACGGCTGGAATACGGCATCGTCGGCGTGAACACCGGGCTGATCTCCACCGAGGTGGCGCCGTTCGGCGGCGTCAAGCAGTCGGGCGTGGGCCGCGAGGGCTCGCACTACGGCGTCGAGGACTACCTGGTTATCAAGTACACCTGCATGGCGGGGATCTGACCTTGCCGGCGCCGGCGTCCGCGCACGCCGGCGCCGCTCTCAGCGCGCCGGGCGTGAGCGCGCAGCGCGGCGGCTGGCGGGTTCGGACCAGCATGCTTCGCCCGGCGGGCAGTTGCTGCGAAAGCGCTCGATCTGTGCGTGGAAGCGCTGCATCTGCTCGAACTGGTAGCTGGCCCGTTCGAAGCTGTAGCGCGTGCCGAACTCATACAGCGCGCCGTCGGCCGCGCGCGACAGCCCTTCCAGCGCTTGCGCCAGCGCGCGCCCTTCCACGCTGCGGTGCCGGCGCAGCCGCCACGACAGGGCCTCCTGGCCCGGTCCCAGCAGGCTCTGGTCGAGGTAGCCCAGCCGTTCAGCCGTTTCCTGCGCGTCATACAGCGCCGACAGGTAGGCGCACACAGTCGACAGCCGCTGGTTCATCTCGCCGCCCCGGAACAGCAGTTCCCGCGCGCACGTGCGAAAGCGCTCGGCCGTATACGGCTGGCCGCCACTGACGGCTTCCTGCGCGCAGGCAGCCAGCGGCCGCACCGAGGCCGCCAGCCCGGGTGGCAACACGCTGGTGTAATGGCTGGCGATGGCCCGCTGCAGCGCGCCGTCGAGTTCGCAGCAGGTCGACAGGTCCGCATCGACGTAGAAGTCCAGCGACGCCTGCCGGCCCTGCCCCATCGACACCACGGTGCGCGCCGGCAGGCACCCGGCCGTGGCCAGCACGTCCAGCGCCGCCTCGATGCAATGTCGCGCGTCGCCCTCGCCGCCCAGCGCCTGCACGATATCCTGGGCCTGTAGCGGGCCCACGATCTCCGTGCGGACCGCCTCGGGGATGGAGGCGCCCCGGCGCCCGCCTGCTCCCGCCATGGCCGCCTGCAGCTTCATATCGACATGCGTAATTGCATTGCCCGTCATATTGCCCTCCGTAGTGATTGCTGTGCCCGGAACACCGGGCGCTGTTGCGATGTTGACAAGCGCGGCTGCCACCGCGTCAAGGCAGATCCCCGGTGTCCTGCGACGCCATCACGATCGCCGCATGCATGTTCTGCAGCGTGTGCGGCGACCCGGTCCCGGTCAGCGCCGCCAGCAGCCGGCTGTCGTCCAGCCGGAAGCGGCACAGCACCAGATTCGAGCGCGCCAGCGCCACCATCTGCGCCGGCGTCAGCGCCGCCAGCGCGCGCCCCAGTTCCCGTCCGATACCGAGCCGGAACAGGGCCTCGGCCTCGTTCGCGCGCATCAGCCGCTGCACCAGCAGCAGGTAGGACAGGTTCAGTTCCCTGACCTCGCGCACGATCTCGCCGGTGTGCGGGCTGCCTTCCATGCCGGGGTCTGCACTGGCGGACACGTCGCCTGGCATTGCACTATCCATTGCGTCGTCCTCGCCCGGCGGGACTGTCATGCGCCATGCGCAGCCCTGCCGGCGCGCGAGTGCTGCGCGCCGAGACCGCCGCGCGCTCGGCGATGGCGTGCAGGGCCCGCTTGTCGAGCAGCTCGACGCTGCGGTGACGCACGCGGATCAGTCCGCAGTCGTCGAGCCGCGAGAACTGGCGATGACCGTCTCCAGCGTCAGGCCGATATAGCTGCCGATCTCTTCCCGGCTCATGCGCAGGATGAACTCCGAGGACGAGAACCCCCGCGCGGCGAAGCCATCGGCCAGCCACAGCAGGAAGGTCACCAGCCGCTCCTCGGCCGTCATCAGCGCCAGCATGGTCTGCAGCGCACGCGCGCGCTGCGCCTGCCGGTCAAGCACCAGGAACAGCTGGTTGCCAAGCGCGGGCGTGCTCGCGGTGGCGGCGTGCAGCGCCTGCACCGGGATCACGCACAGCTTGGTGTCTTCCAGCGCTGTAGCGTAAGACGCGTATTGCGTACGCGCCAGGCTGTCCAGGCCCACCATGTCGCCGGGGAAGTGGAAGCCGACCACCTGCGTGCGCCCGTCCTCGGTGGTGACATGCGTCTTCACCGTGCCGACGCGGATCGCGTACAGCGCGGTCACGGCGTCGCCGAGCAGGTACAGCGACTGGCCCTTGCGCAGCCGGACCGTGCGCTGGCGCGCGTCGTCGCCCGCGGCTGCATGGCCGGCCCGCATCAGGCGGCCCGCCAGGCAGAACCGCGCCATCGGGCAGTTGGCGGAGCACGGCATCGGGTCGCACGGCACGGGGTCGCACGGCAAAGGGCGTGCCGGAGCCCGGGTCATTGGCGCCTCTTGCAAGCGCCCGATCCGCGCGGATGGGGCCGGCCGGCCGCGACACCGATAGCGGCAGGCTCCGGCCGCACGCCGCGTGAAGCCGCGGTGCGGAAAAATGACATGCTTCGGCAAGGCGGCGGGATCAAATGCATCATTCCGTGACAAATGTTGACGGCGCAGAAAACCTGTGACGCATTCTTGCGGACGAAAGAGGTCCGAACAATCTGTACATTCCGATTTTTCCGTGGGAAGTGTCTGGCCTTTGCGCCGATGCCATCGCGGTGCGCAGCGGCGCGGGGATATATACCGGTTGCGCCAGCGATGTTGCGCCCGCGCAGCCGGTTGCCCTGTCGGGCCGGCGCTGGCGTATTCTTTCAGCACGACGAGGACAGGCGCACTGGCGCCTTCCCCCAAATAGCCGGGAATTCGCCGGTCAGGACCAGCCACCATGAAGAAAGCCTCCGCCGACTCGCAGGATGCCGGAACCGCCCGCCGCCAGGCCGCCGGCGAGGTAGCGGGCAAGGCGCCGGGCGAGATGCCGGCTGACGTGCCCGACGGCGTGCCTGCCCACTTGCCCGACCACGTGCCCGACCACGTGCTTTATGACGTGCATGACGACGTGCCCAAGGCTGCGCCCGACACAGCGCTGACGGGCACCCCCGGCAATGCGCCCAACGATGCGCCCTACCGGACCCTGGTGGAAGCCATCCAGGACTACGCCATCTTCACGCTCGACGTCGACGGCCACGTCTCCAGCTGGAACAAGGGCGCGGCGCGCATCAAGGGCTACACGCGCGAAGAGATCCTGGGCAAGCACTTTTCGCAGTTCTACACACAGGACGCGATCGCCCGCAACTGGCCGGCGGCCGAACTGAAGGCCGCCACCGAACAGGGCCGCTTCGAGGACGAAGGCTGGCGCGTGCGCAAGGACGGCACCCGCTTCTGGGCCAACGTGGTCATCACGGCGCTGAAGGACCCTGACGGCCGGCTGATCGGCTTCGGCAAAGTCACGCGCGACATGACCGAGCAGCGCCGCAGCGCCGAGGCGCTGCGCCAGAGCGAGGAGACGCTGCGCTTGCTGGTGGAAGGCGTGAAGGACTACGCGATCTTCATGCTAGATCCCACCGGCCACATCATCAGCTGGAACTCGGGCGCGTCCTACATCAAGGGCTACCGCCGCGACGAGATCATCGGCCGCCATTTCTCGGTGTTCTACCCGCCCGAGGACGTTGCCGCGGGCAAGCCGGCGCGGCTCCTGGAGCGGGCCCGGCGCGGCAGGCGCATCGAAGACGAAGGCTGGCGCGTGCGCAAGGACGGCTCGCTGTTCTGGGCCAACGTCATGCTGACCGCGGTCTACGACGAAGCCCGCGCCCTGCGCGGCTTTGCCAAGGTCACGCGCGACATGAGCGAACGCCGCCGGCGCGAGGAGCTGGAGCGCTCCAGCCAGCGCATGAACGAGTTCCTGGCCACGCTGTCGCATGAGCTGCGCAACCCGCTGGCGCCGGTACGCAGCGCGCTGGACGCGATGCGCCTGGCGCCCGCCGACGCGGAACTGGCCGGCAAGAGCCTGGGCATGATCGAGCGCCAGGTGGCGCACCTGAGCCGGCTGGTCGACGACCTGCTCGACATCGGCCGCATCACCTCGGGCCGCATCGAGCTGCGCACCGGTCCGGTGGAGTTCAACGAGATTATCGCGCTCGGCATCGAGGCCGCACGGCCGGCGCTGGAGGCCAAGTCACAGCGCGTGGAGGTGCAGACCCATGCCGCCAGCATCCCGATGAATGCCGACAAGACGCGCCTGGTGCAAGTGATGCAGAACCTGGTGCTCAATGCGTCGAAGTTCTCGCCGCCCGGCTCGTCGGTGGCAATCGTCACCAGCGTGCAGAGCCGGACGCTGCTGGTGCAGGTGATCGACCAGGGCCGCGGCATTGCGCCGCATGCGCTGGAAGACATCTTCAACCTGTTCGTGCAGGAAAGCCGGCCGGGCACGGATGCGCATGGCGGGCTGGGCATCGGCCTGTCGCTGTGCCGCTCGCTGGTGGAGCTGCACGGCGGCACCATCGCCGCGGCCAGCGCGGGGCCAGGGCTGGGCAGCACCTTCACGCTGCGCCTGCCACTGCCGGTGACGCATGAAGCCGCTACGCCGCAGCCGCCGCGCCCTGCCGCGCAGCCCGTGCAGGCGCAGCGCATCCTGCTGGTCGACGACAACCGCGACGCCGCCGACAGCCTGGCCATGCTGCTGGAGATGTGCGGCCACGACGTGACCATCGCCTACGACGGCGCCGAGGCGCTGCACGTGGCGCCGCGCTGCCGCCCGCATATCGCGCTGATCGACCTGGCCATGCCGGGCATGGACGGCTTCGAGGTGGTGCGCGCCATGCGCAGCGTGGCCGGCACCGAGCACACCCGCTACGTGGCGCTGACCGGTTTCGGCCAGCCGGCCGACCTCCTGCACACCGAAAAGGCCGGCTTCGACGCGCACCTGGTCAAGCCGGTCGAGCTGGAAACGCTGTTCGGCACGATTGCACGCCTGCAGCAGCCGGAGTGACGCGTCCCCGCGCCAAACCCGCCCTTCGCCAATGCCAAACCCGCGGCCACGCGCGCTGCGACACACTGGCACCCGTTCCATCGCACAAGACACAGAAAGGAGACAGCGATGCAGGGTTGGAGGGCTTGGATGAAGCGCGCAGCCACGGGGCTGCTGTTTGCGTGCGCCGCCACCGCGGCGGGGACCGCGCTGGCGGATTATCCGGACAAGCCGGTGCGGCTGGTGGTGCCGTTCCCGCCGGGCGGCGCCACCGACCTGCTGGCGCGCGAGATCGGCAATGCGCTGTCGGTGCGGCTGCACCAGCCGGTGGTGATCGACAACCGGCCCGGCGCCGGCGGCAACCTGGCCGCGATCGCCGTGGCGCGCGCGCCGGCTGACGGCTACACGCTGCTGTTCGGCACCTTCGGTTCGCTGGCGGTCAACAAGAGCCTGTACGACAAGCCCGGCTACGACCCGCTGAAGGACTTCGCCCCGGTGGCCTCGGTGGCCTACCTGCCCAATGTGCTGGTGGTGCACCCGAGCGTGCCGGCGCGCAATGTGCAGGAGTTGCTGACGCTGGCGCGCAAGGAGCCGGGCAAGCTGACCTACGGCTCGTTCGGCAACGGCTCGTCGTCGCACCTTGCGGGCGAGCTGTTCACGCATATCGCCGGCGTCAATATCACGCACATCCCCTACAAGGGCAGCGCCGCGTCGATGACCGATCTGATCGGCGGGCGCATCACCATGATGTTCGACAGCGTCTCGACCGCGCTGCCATATATCCGCGACAACCGCGTGCGCGCGCTGGCGGTGACCACGCAGAAGCCCTCGGACCAGCTACCGGGCGTGCCCACGCTGGCCGCCGCTGGCGTGCCGGGCTACGAGCTGACCGCATGGTTCGGCGTGGCGGCACCCGCCGGCACCCCCAAGGCCGTGATCGACCGCCTCAACGGCGAGATCGTGGCCGCGCTGAAACAGCCGGAAATGGCAGCGAAGCTGGCCAGCCAGGGTACGGTGCCGTTTCCGGCCACGCCGGCGCAGTTCGGCAGCTATATCCGGGCCCAGTACGAGAAGTGGGACGGCGTGATCAAGTCCGCCAATATCAAGCTGGACCAATGACGGACTGAGGCAGGCCGCGGGGCTCGCTTCTTCAATCCGCCATCAACGCGCCGAAGCGCCACGACAGCCGCCGCGCCGCCTGCCGCACCAGCGCGGCGGTGGCGCCTTCGGTGCCGCTGTCAAAGCTGCCGGCCGAACCCATCACCGCGATCACCAGCGCCAGGCTGCCGGTATGGTCGAACACCGGCGCGGCCAGCGTGTCGATGCCCGGCACCGGGTGGCTGAGCGCATTGTCGACCTGCGTCGCACGCACGCGCGCCAGTCGTTCGACATAGGCCGCCGCCAGCTTGCCGCCCGGCGCCAGGGCATCGGCCGCGGCCGCCCCCGCCATGCGCAGGTGATCGGTTTCCAGCAGCCCGGCCAGCACGTTCTCCGGCAGATGCGCCGCGAAGGTTCGGCCGATGGCCGTGTTGACCAGCGACAGCACCGTGCCCACGCGCAGGCTCACATGCTGCGGCCGCGCCGATTCTTCCAGCCGCACCACCGTGGGCCCCAGCGGGCCCAGCACCGCCATCGCCACGCTCAGGCCGGTGGCGCCGGCCAGCTCGATCACCTCGGGCTCGGCCTCGCGCGTGGGCGACAGCCGCTGCAGCGCGATCAGCCCCAGTTCCAGCCCCAGCGGCCCGCACAGGTAGTTTCCAGCGGCATCGCGTGCCAGCAGGCCAATCTTCTGCAGGCTGACCAGGTGCGGGAAGGCCTTGGCGGCTGGCATGCCGGCGGCCAGCGCCAGGTCGCGCAGCGCCAGCGGTTTGCCGGCCGCGACCAGCGCGGCGAGCAACTGGCCGGTGCTGTCGAGCGACTGGATGCCGCGCTGCGGCTTGCCGGCTTCGGTGTCGCCTTCAGCGGTACGCGGGGCTTCGGTAGTCAGGTTTTTCTCACGCGTCATGCAAGGCCGTCCTTATGCCTGGCGCAGCGCGGCGCCGATGTCAGCGGCCGCCGCCTGCAACGCCTGCGCGGCGGTGCCGCGCCAGCCCACGTCGATGGCGCCGGTCGAGCCCACCAGGGTCAGCACCAGCCGCAACGCGCCGGCGGCGTCCAGCACCGGCACGCTGAGGCTGCTGACGGCGGGGCTGGGCGTGTCGATGCTGCGCTCGATGCCGCGCTGCCGGATCGCTTGCAGCGCTTCGCTGAAGGTTGCGAGCTCGGCGTCGGTGGCGCCCGGCTGCTGCGCGTGCCACAGCGGCTGCCATTGCGCCGGTGGCTGGAACGCGCAGAACACGCGCCCGGTGGCCGTGGCGGCCAGCGCCATCACCGTGCCCACGTGCAGGTTCACATGCAGCGGCGCGCTGGCCGGCACATAGCGCACGACGGTCGGCCCCTGCGGCCCGGCAATGCTGATCGCCACGCTGAAGCCGGACGCCTGCGCCAGCGCGTCTGCGCGCGGTAGCGCGGCGCGGTAGGCGGGGTCCTGCTCCAGGTGCAGCATGCCCAGCTGCAGCGACAGCGGCCCCGGCTCGTAGCGCCCTGACAGGTGGTCGCGCTTGATCAGGCCGAGGCGCGTCAGGCTGACCAGGTAGGCGTGCGCCTGCGCCGGCGCCAGCTGGGCGGCCTCGGCCAGCGCGGCCAGCGGCATCGGCGTGCGCGCGGCGGCCAGCGCGGCCAGCAGGCGCCCGCCCACCTCCACGCTCTGGATGCCGCGCTGCGCCTTGTCGGCGCGTGCGGCAGGCGCGTCCGCCTGTGTTCCTGCTTCCCCAGCCTTGCGCCCGGCCATTGCCATCCTGTGTGATCGGAAAACCCGGATATTAATCGAACGCCTCCCCCAAGGGCTCGCAACGGGGTTTACCCGCATGCATTCAGGCCCGCTCTGATGGCGCTCCCTGCACACACCCATTATTTGTCATAGGCTAATCATTTCGCTATTGATTAATTTTCGAACGTTTCCTAAGATTGCACTACCCCGTCGCACCATGTCGTGAGACACCCATAGAAACGGGGCGAGACAGCCCGCGCGGCCCTGCTGCGCATGCAACCGCATGTCCGTGCGCCGTCTCGCCTCCCCACACAGAGGAAAGACGCCATGTCCAAGGCATTCGCATCCCAGGCCGACCTGGAAGAAAAGCAGATCACCTTTACCCAGCTCTCCGAGAACGCCTGGGCCTACACCGCCGAAGGCGATCCCAACTCCGGCGTGATCATCGGTGACGACGGCGTGCTGATCGTCGACACCACCGCCACCCCGGCCATGGCGCAGGACCTGATCGCCCGCATCCGCAGCATCACCGACAAGCCCATCAAGTACGTGGTGCTGTCGCACTACCACGCGGTGCGCGTGCTGGGCGCGTCGGCCTATTTCGCCGAAGGCGCGCAGCAGATCATCGCCAGCCGCGGCACCTGGGAAATGATCGTCGAGCGCGGCGACGCCGACATGAAGTCCGAGATCGAGCGCTTCCCGCGCCTGTTCGCCGGCGTCGAGACCGTGCCCGGCCTGACCTGGCCGACGCTGGTGTTCGAGAAGGAAATCACGCTGTTCCTGGGCAAGCTGGAAGTGCGCATCGCCCACCTGGGCTCGGGCCATACCAAGGGCGACACCGTGGTCTGGCTGCCGCAGCAGAAGGTGCTGTTCTCCGGCGACCTGGTCGAGTACGACGCCGCCTGCTACTGCGGCGACGCCCAGCTGGAAGACTGGCCGGCCACGCTGGACGCGCTGCAGGCACTCAACCCGGAAAAGCTGGTGCCCGGCCGCGGCCCCGCGCTGACCACGCCGGAGGAAGTGAAGAAAGGTATCGCCTACACCAAGGACTTCGTCACCACGCTGTTTCAGGCAGGCAAGGAAGCCGTGGCCGAAAAGCTCGACCTGAAGGCCGCGATGGCGCACACCCGGCGCGCGATGGATCCCAAGTTCGGCCAGGTCTTTATCTACGAGCACTGCCTGCCCTTTGACGTCTCGCGCGCCTATGACGAGGCCAGCGGCATCCGCCACCCGCGCATCTGGACGGCCCAGCGCGACAAGGAAATGTGGGCCGCGCTGCAGGACTGACCAGCAAAGGAAAAAAAAGTCGGGCAACAAGCTATGGATGGAGACACAGGCATGAGCAGCATCGATTACCAGCGGCTGTCGTTCGAGTACCAGCCCTGCGCCGAGCAACAGGCAGCGGCCGACCCGGCCATCCACCCGGTGGTCGTGGTCGGCGCCGGGCCGATCGGCCTGGCCACCGCCATCGACCTGGCGCAGCGCGGCGTGCGCGTGGTGCTGGTGGATGACGACTGCACGCTGTCCACCGGATCGCGCGCGATCTGCTTTGCCAAGCGCACGCTGGACATTTTTGACCGGCTGGGCTGCGGCGAGCGCATGGTGGACAAAGGCGTGAGCTGGAACGTGGGCAAGGTGTTCCTGCGCGACCAGCAGGTCTACAGCTTCGACCTGCTGCCGGAGAGCGGCCACCGCCGCCCGGCCTTTATCAACCTGCAGCAGTACTACGTCGAAGGCTTCCTGCTGGAGCGCGCGCAGGCGCTGCCCAATATCGAGATCCGCTGGCACAACAAGGTGGTGGGGCTGGAGCAACACCAGCCCGGCACGCCGGAGGCCAGCGTGGTGCTGACTATTGAAACGCCGGACGGCTGCTATCCGCTGGCCGCGCGCTACGTGGTCGCCGCCGATGGCTCGCGCAGCCCGATGCGCAAGCTGCTGGGACTGGACAGCAAGGGCCGCACCTTCCGCGACCGCTTCCTGATCGCCGACGTGAAGATGGAAGCGGACTTCCCCACCGAGCGCTGGTTCTGGTTCGACCCGCCCTTCCACCCCAACCAGTCGGTGCTGTTGCACCGCCAGCCGGATAATGTCTGGCGCATCGACTTCCAGCTCGGCTGGGATGCCGACCCGGTGCTGGAGAAATCGCCCGAGCGCGTGATCCCGCGGGTGCAGGCGCTGCTGGGCAAGGACGTCAAGTTCGAGCTGGAGTGGGTCAGCGTGTACACCTTCTCGTGCCTGCGCATGGACAGCTTCCGCCACGGCAATATCCTGTTCGCCGGCGATTCGGCGCATGGTGTGTCGCCGTTCGGCGCGCGCGGTGCCAACAGCGGCGTGCAGGATGCCGAGAACCTGGCCTGGAAGCTGGCCTACGTGCTGCAGGGCACGGCCGCCGGCAGCCTGCTGGATACCTACGCCAGCGAGCGCGAATACGCCGCCGACGAGAACATCCTTAACTCCACCCGCGCCACGGATTTCATCACGCCCAAGAGCGCGGTCAGCCGCGTGTTCCGCGATGCGGTGCTGACGCTGTCGAAGCGGCACGCCTTTGCGCGCGGCCTGGTCAACAGCGGCCGGCTGTCGGTGCCCGCGGTGCTGCACGGCTCGCCGCTGAACACCGCGGACGATGCCGAGGGCTATGCTGGCAGCATGGTGCCCGGCGCGGTCTGTGCCGATGCGCCGGTGTCCGGCGCGCAGGGTGGGGGCTGGCTGCTTTCGCACCTGGGCGAGGACTTCAGCGTGCTGCTGTTCGGCAACCCCGAAGCGATCGATGCCGGCACGCTCGCCGACCTGGCCGCGCTGAAGGACGCCGGCGCGCCGCTGCGGCTGGTCTACGTCACCGATGCCGCGCAGCCGGTGATGACCTGCTCCAACGCCACCGTGCTGCGCGACGACCAGGGCCTGGCCGCCGCCCGCTACGGCGCCACGCCGGGCACCTGCTACCTGGTGCGGCCGGACCAGCATGTATGCGCGCGCTGGCGCCGCGCCGAGCCCGCGGCGATCCGCGCCGCGCTGGCACGCGCCACCGGCGCCGGCCAGCGCGCGCCGGAACCGGGCCGGATGGCCGCCTGAGACGCAACGCACAGAAGTACAGCGGAGACAACCCATGCCCAACACCCTCAACACCCAGCCCAACCTGGCACGCCCTGACGACTTCTACGAAGCGCTGATCGAAATGCACCGCGACCTCGACGAAGCGCAGAGCCAGGCCGCCAATGCGCAGCTGATCCTGCTGCTGGCCAACCATATCGGCGACCACGACGTGCTGCTGGCCGCGCTGCAGGCCGCGCGCGAAGGCGTGGCCGAGATGCCGGCCGCCGCGCCGGCCACCACGCCGGCCTGACCTGCCGCGGGCGCGGCCAGGCCGCGCCCGCGCTGCTCTTTTCCTCGCACCAACCCGGGACAGCGCGCGCAAGACGCCGCCCGCTGGCGGAACCCCACGGCTGCCCGCCGCCGCAGCCATCACCGTACGGAGACAACGTTCATGAGCCATCCGGTCTCAGGGGATCTTTCGTCCCTATCCACCCTATCGCCCCCCTCCACACTGGCCGCGCACGATGAGGACGCGCTGTACCGCAAGGTCTGGCTGCGCATCATCCCGTTCCTGTTCGTGTGCTACGTGGTGTCGTTCCTGGACCGCATCAACATCGGCTTCGCCCAGCTGCAGATGAAGCAGGACCTGGGCTTCAGCGACGCCATGTACGGGCTGGGCGCCGCCGTGTTCTACGTTGGCTACGTGCTGTGCGAAGTGCCCAGCAACATGCTGCTGGCGCGCTTCGGCGCCCGGCGCACCTTCACGCGCATCATGGTGCTGTGGGGCATTGCCTCGGTGGCGATGATGGCGGTATCCACGCCCACGCAGTTCTATACGTTGCGCTTCCTGCTCGGCGTGTTCGAGGCCGGCTTCTTTCCCGGCATCGTGCTCTACCTGACCTACTGGTTTCCGGCGCGGCGCCGCGCCGCGGTGATGGCGATCTTCTTCGCCGGCGTGGCGGTGGCGGGCGTGCTGGGCGGACTGGTGTCGGGCTGGATCATGCGCGACATGGCCGGCGTGCTCGGCCTGCAGGGCTGGAAGTGGATGTTCGCGATCGAAGGCGCGCCCGCAGTGCTGCTCGGGCTGGTGGCGGCGCGCTGCCTGGTCGATGGCCCGCAGCAGGCGAGCTGGCTCAGCGACGACGAACGCGCGCACCTGGCGCGCGCCACGGCAAGCGAACCGCATGCCGGCAGCCATTCGCTGCACGCGCTGCGGCAGGTACTGCGCAACCCGCGTGTGTACCTGTTCGCCTTTATCTATTTTTCGCTGACCTGTGGTTCGCTGGCACTGAGCTTCTGGATGCCGCTGATGATCCGCGACTTCGGCATCACCGACGTGATGTCGGTCAGCCTGTATTCGGTGGTGCCCAATGCCGTGGGCGCGGTCGGCCTGATCCTGATCGCGCGCAACTCCGACCGCACCGGCGAGCGCCACCGCCATTTCCTGCTGTGCACGGCCGGCGGCGCGCTGGCGCTGGCGGCGCTGACGCTGCACCCGTCCAGCCTGGCCGCGATGCTGGCGATCCTGTCGGTGGCGGCGGTGCTGATCTTTGCCGCGCTGCCGGTGTTCTGGTCGCTGCCGCCCAGCTACCTGCCGGGCGCCGGCACGGCCGCCGGCATCGCTTTCATCAGCAGCATCGGCATTACCAGCGGTATCGTCAGCCCTTGGGTGATCGGGCAGATCAAGACCCAGACCGGCAGCCTCGACAACGCGCTCTACCTGCTGGCGGCGCTGCTGCTGACCAGCGGGCTGGCGATGTGGCTGGGCGTGCCAAGGCTGCCCGCGCGGCAGGCCTGAGCTGCGCCGCGGGTGCCTTCAGGAGCGGGAGATCCGCGCCCGACGGGGTGCGGCCTTCAGTGGGAACGGCCGCAGGGCACGACGGAAGCAATTTCCTCGCGCATCACCTCGACCACATCGTCGATCTCCAGCCCTTCGGCCGTGACCAGCACGTCCTGGCCGCGGCCGATGGCGTAGACCACGCCGCGCCAGCGGCCGGGTTCGACGGCCTCGCACAGGCGGATATTGAATTCGGTGTCCTGGTCCTGGCTATAAACGGTCACCAGGTCGCCAATCTGGGGGGCTTGCACGGCTTCTCCGTCGAACGCCCGGGCCACTACGGTTACCGGCGACTGCGTCAGCCCCCTGGCAAATCTTGCTCGCATGGTCCACTCCTCTTATTGCGATCCAAGTCCAGCTTACAAGAGGCCCGACAAATAACCAGAAATTTCAGTCGAAAAGTCGGGCTTGCTGCCCTTGGCGCTTGTCAGACGTTGCCGGATAGACAGCGCCGGTATATGCGCCACAATGAAAGCATCGATCGTCGAGGAGAGCGCAAATGGGCACCAACCTACACGTCGTGCCGCATCTGGATGGCTGGGATGTGATCTATGAAGGCGCCCGCTACGCCGAATCGCACCATGCCACGCAGGAAGAAGCCATCGCGGCTGGCACGACCGCCGCGCGGCGCAAACACGTGGAACTGCTGATCCACGGCCGCGACGGCCAGATCCGTTCGCGCAACAGCTTCGGGCACGATCCGCGCGCCGTGGCCGGCTGACCCCTCGCTTCGGGCGGCGCCCGGATACGCCGGCGCAGCGCCGGAGCCTGATGCGACATGCCTGCCAGCCAGGCTGACCTGCACGCTGCGGCCGCGCTCGCCGCCGCGGCGATTCCGCTTCCGGCCACCGATGACGTGGCCGAAAGTCCTTTTACCGGCCCCTTCGCCAACGCGCTGGCCGCCATGGCCGATGCGCTCGCGGCGCACCGGGTAGTGCTGCTGGGCGAAAGCAGCCACGGCACCGCGGAGTTCTACCACGCCCGCGCCGCGCTGACGGCGCACCTGATCGTGCGCCATGGCTTTCGCATCGTCGCGGTGGAAGCCGACTGGCCCGACGCCGCCGCCGTAGACCGGCATGTGCGCGACCGCCCGCCGCAGCCGGCCGAATCGCCCGGCGCCGCCTTCACCCGCTTTCCCGTCTGGATGTGGCGCAACCTCGAGGTGGCGCGCTTTATCCGCTGGCTGCGCGCGCACAACGACACGCAGCCGCCGGCGCAGCGCACCGGCTTCTTCGGGCTCGACATCTACAGCCTGCGCGCTTCCATCGCTGCGGTGCTGGCCTACCTGGAAGGCGTCGACCCGCAAGCCGCGCGCGAGGCGCGCGAACGCTATGCCTGCCTGGAGCCCTGGGGCCGCGACCCGGCCCGCTATGGCCGCGCCGTGCTGAGCGGCACCCACGAGGATTGCGAAGACGCTGTCATCGAACAACTGCAGGCGTTGCTCGACAAGCGGCTGGCCTATGCCCGCACCGGCCATGAAGACTTCCTCGACGCCGCGCAGAATGCACGGCTGGTCGCGTCGGCCGAGCGCTACTACCGCGTGATGTACCACGGCAGCGACGATAGCTGGAACCTGCGCGACACCCATATGTTTGAAACGCTTGAGCAGCTGCTGCACAGCCAGGGACCCCGGTCGCGCGCGGTGGTGTGGGCGCACAACTCGCATATCGGGGATGCGTCGAAGACCGAGATGGGCACGCACCAGGGCCAGCTCAACATCGGCCAGCTATGCCGCGAGGCCTATGGCGACGCGGCGGCGCTGGTGGGCATGAGCACTTACGACGGCACCGTGGCGGCGGCAACCTGGTGGGACGGGCCGATGGAAGTCAAAGCCGTGCGCCCGGCCCGCTCCGACAGCTACGAGCACCTGTTCCACCTGGCCGGGCACGCGCACTGCTGGCTCGACCTGCGCGGCGGGCGCAGTGCCGTGCTCGACCATGCGCGCTCGGTGCTGCTGCCGCAGCGGCAGGAGCGCTTTATCGGCGTGATCTATCGCCCCGAGACCGAGCTGCAGAGCCACTATGCGCGGGCCACGCTGCCGCAGCAGTTCGATGCGCTGCTGTGGTTCGATCGGTCGCGCGCGGTGCCGGCATTGGCGACGGCGCCGGCACGGGGGGCGCCGGAGATGTGGCCTTACGGGCTTTGAATGGCTTTGAATGGCTTTGAATGGGAGACTGGGCGCCGACGCGAAACCCATGCCCACTCAACCGCCGGTGCGATCCGGCGCAACGCGGATGCGATTGACGATCTCGCTCACCCCCGCACAGCCGCGCACGCAGGCCTCCACCGCGTCGCGGTCAGCCGCGGTGCCGATGGCGCCTTCCAGCGTCACGCGGCCTTGCGCCACGCGCAGCGACACCTCGCTCATGTCCAGGCCGCTGTCCCACAGCCGCTCGCACAACGCGGCCTGCAGCGCGGCATCGGCCTGCGGCGTGCCTCCCGCCCCGCCCGCATCGTTCGGGCTTGTAGATGGATCGTGCATGGTGCGGCCGCTCAGTACACCGGCGTGGCGCGCCTGGGCACGCGCAGGTGGTTGGCAACTTCCTTCACGCCGAAGACCTCGTCGGCGATATCCTCGATGTGGAACTTCTGCTGGCGGTCCGGCACGCTGCCCTCCAGCGTCACTACGCCCTGCTCGACCTTCACCTCCACCTCGTTGAGGTCCAGCCGTGCGCTGCGTGTGAGCTGCTCGCACAGGTCTTCAAGGATGCGCTCGTCCGAGCGCTGGTAGTTGCGCGGGCCCACCGGCCGCGCGCGCTGCGGGCCGCTGCGATACAGGCCCATGCGCTCGTTGTAGCCGGTGAATTGGCGATACGGGTCGGCCACGCCCTGGGGACGCCGGCCCTGCGGCACGTCGTTCGGCGGCAGTTGCCGCCCGCCACCGGCTACGTCAAACTCGCCGGGGTCGACAGGCTTGTCGTAGTCGTAAACGCCATATGCGCCCACATAGTGGCTGCGCATGTCGGTTTCGGGCACCGCGCTCTCATGCCACGGTTCGCCGCGCCAGTTGTCTCGTCGCTCATCTCGGCGGTCCATCGCTGTCTCCACTGCGTCGTCGTTACTGTTAGCCGCTACTTCTGCCGCGGCGGCACCAGGCCGCGGTCGGGCGTGTTCAGCTCGCCCGCGCGCAGCTGCCGCACCGCGCGCGCCAGCGCCCGCGCTACATTGTCCACTTCCGCCTGCACGCCGCTGTCCTCATCGAGTTCCACATGGCTGGTGGCGTATGGCTTGTAATAGCCGATATAGCGGTCCAGCCGCGCCTGCGATCCCGCATCGATCAGCCCCATCCAGTCCAGCCAGTCGGACAGCGCGCGGCGCACGCCTTCGATGCCAGCCACGTCGCCGTGCACCACCAGCCCGTAGGCACGCCCCGACAGGTGCTTGGGATAGTCCCAGCCGGCCAGTTCCAGCGACTTGGCGCGCACCACGTCCTTGCCCTGCGTCGAGGTGGGATCGGGATTGCCACCGTCCGCACAGACCAGCCGGTCCATCATCAGCTTGAGCGGGCTGGTGACCTGGTACCAGTACACCGGCGTGACGATCAGCACGCCGTGGCAGCCGGCCCAGCGCGGATAGATATCGTTCATCCAGTCGTTGACCTGGCCCAGCGCGTGGTTGGGGTAGCAACTGCAGGGCCAGTGGCACAACGGCATCGACGTCGAGACACAGCCCTTGCACGGAAAGATGCGCTGCTCCGCGTCGGAAGTGAGCAGGCTCAGGTCGAGCACGTTCACCTCCATGCCGTCCGCTTCCAGCTGTTGCCGCGCGCGCTCGGACAGGCGCCATGACTTCGACATCTCGCCGGGACAGGTGTAGTCGTTGCGCGCCGCCGCGCACACCAGCAGCACGCGCGACGGCGTGGCCGGGTCGGCCTGGCGCTGCTGCGCGGCCGCGACGGCAGCGCTCGCCGCGCGCCACTCGTCGGAGAGCTCGTAGTCCGGATCGGCATAGCCAGGGCCCGCCTTGTGCTTGAGCGGCGCCTTGCGCCCTTCCTGGTAGGCATCCCAGGCAATGCGTTCGAGCCGGTCCAGCGCCGCGTCCTCCTGCCGGTAGGCCGGGTCCGTGAAGCGCGCCAGGAAGCGCTCGCGGAAGGTTTCGCGCGGCAGCGGGCTGGTAACCTGGCCTTTGCGGACATCGTTGGGATCGCCGGGGTGGCGGTGCGGGCCGGTCTGCGATGGCTGGCCGGGCCTGGGCGGCTGCTCGGGCATGACTGTCTCCGTACACGCTGGTTGCCCGATGGTATGCAAGATGGACGCCATCGCGACATGGCCCGGGGCTGCGCTGTGGCGGCGGCGGCGCAACGCGCGCCCACGCAGCTTTTACAAGGCCACGGCTGGCGCTGCATGTACATTTTTCCCCGCCCGGCGCACGGGCTTTGGCCGCAGCGCGGCCCGTACGGGCGCATTACGGGCGGATGCACGGCGGCATGCACGGTGTGGCCACGCTGGCACGGAACCTGCCGCCGCAGTCATGAAATCCACTCCGGATGCCGTCATGAACCTCATGGACATCATGGACGTTGTGGCCGATGTCATGCGCAACCTCGTTGGTGAAGGGGACGACCTGGCCTGGTGGCAGGGTGCGGTGCGCGCCGTAATCATCGTCATCGGCACCTGGGCCATGCTGCGGCTGGCCGGGCGCCGTGCCTTCGCGCAGAAGAATTCGTTCGACCTGTGCATCGTGCTGCTGCTCGGGGCCGTGCTGTCGCGCGCCGTGGTCGGGGCCACCTCGTTCGCGGTGGCGTTCGCCGCCGCGCTGGCGCTGGTGCTGCTGCATCGCGCGGTAGGCTGGCTGTCGAGCCGTTACCCGGCCTTCGACCGTATCACCGGCGGCCATGAGCTCGACCTGCTGAGCCAGGGCGAGCTGGACCGGCAACGCGTCATCCGCGGCATGCTGACCGAGGAGGACCTCAAGGCCAACCTGCGCGCCACGCTGCAGACCGATTCGTTCGATGACCTCAGCCGCGTGGTGCTGGAGCGCGACGGCAAGGTGACGTTCGTGCGTGCGCACAAGGCTCGCCATCCTGCACCGGGGCGCCCGGCGCAAGACGCTGCCCAGGCCGCGCAAGCCGTCGCGCGTGGCAACGGCATGCCGGCCCGCCATCCGGGTACACGGCGATGATGCAAAGCGGGACGCACAAGGGCACCGACAGCCAAAACATCGCGCGCTACCTGCTGCGCCATGGCCTGCATGTGGTCACCGCGGAATCGTGTACCGCTGGCCTGATCGCTTCGCGCATCGCCGAGGTACCGGGATGCGGCGCGGTCCTGCGCTGCGCGATCGTCGCGTATTCGCCGTGGGCAAAGGAAGAACTGCTGCGCGTGCCGTCCGAAACCATCCGGCGTCACGGGCTGACCAGTGAGGAAGTCTCGCTGGCCATGGCACTCGGCGCCATGCAGCTCACGGGCGCCGACCTGGCGATCGCCAACACCGGCGTTGCCGATGATAGCGGCGACGGTGACACGCCGGCGGGCACCCAGTGCTTTGCCTGGGTCTTCCGCCGCGCCGGCCATGCCGCGCGCGATGTGCTCGGCAGCACCGCGGGCACTGCCGCGTTCACCGAGACGCGGCGCTTCCCGGGCGAGCGCAATGCCGTGCGCGAAGCCGCGGCCGACTGGGCACTGGCGCGCATCTGCCACTACCACGAGCTGGCGCGGCGTGGACAAACCGCGAGGCGCTTGCACCTCGTCGAGCCGAACGATGCGCCAGCGCATCGATGAATCGCCGGATACGCCGAAACGGCGCACCGGCATTACCCCAGGGCCCTGGGCCCGACCGACGTAGTCTTGCAATGGAGACCATCATGAAACGCACCCTCGCTACCACGGCACTGGTCGTCGGCACCGCGCTCTGCCTGCCGGCCTTCGCCCAACAGGCTCCGGTTTCGCCTACCGCGCCGAACCCGAGCGCGCCGCCAGTCGAAGGTGCCGGCGCTTCGCGCAACCAGCCGGCTGCCACCGACATGGGTGCGGCCTCGGCCCCGGACACCACCAAGGACATGAAGAAGTCCAAGTCGAAGTCCACCAAGGAGTCGAAGACCGAGCGCAGCAAGAAGCCCCGCGAGCAAGGCGCGCCGCCGGCACCGACGGCCGATGCGCCGAGCGGCCCGAAGGGCGATTCGCCGAGTCCGGCACCCAAGCAATAACCGCACGCACGCGCAGCCTGCGGTCAGGGCAGGCGCCTCGCGGACGGGGCCGCCCGCTCTTGCCTGCGGCGGGCGCGGCGCGGCTACATGCCGCCACCGCGCACCGCGCGCGCGGCCTCTGCCAGCGCAGCCTCGCGTTCGCGCCGGCGCCAGCGCACGCAGCGCCACAGCTCTTCAAGGTAAGGCAGTCCCGCCAGCACCACCACCGCGACCAGAAGTCCGGCCAGGTAGGCTGGTGGCAGCGGCTCGGCCTTCAGTGCCAGCGCCATGCGCGCGGGCTCGCTGCCCAGCCCGAACAAGGCCAGAAACTGGCCCCAGTGCATCACCACCACATACGATGCCGCGGTCAGCGGCAGCACCTCCAGCAGGCTGTGCATATGCTGTTCGACCGGCGCGATATGGCGCCGCGTACTGGCGTACTGCACGTCCCACCACGCCGTGGCTTCATGAATCACCACCGCGGCCAGCACCACGCCGATCACCAGCGCATTGACCTCCAGGAACAGCACCATCAGCAGCGGCAGGCCGACCTCGGCCAGCATCAGCATGTGCATCAGCGATTCGGGGGCACCGGCGTTGCGCTCGATGTGGGTGGCGCGGTGGCACAGCCAGTCGCCCAGGCCGGCCAGCAGCCAGAGCGGCACCAGACCGTACATCAGCACCAGGCGGGCGGCATGCTCGAAGGCTTGCAGGTCGGCGGTGGTGGCAGTGGGCATGGCAGTGGCGGCGCAAAGGCATGACAGGGCAGCGATGACTGCATTCCGCAAGTTCAGTGCCTGAAGAGCAACCGCGGGGCAACTGCGGCGCACCGCGCCGCGGCAGCGTGCAATTCGTTCGATACCTTGTAAGAAATGCGGGCGCCGCCGCGCTACAGCGTGGCGGGCAGCGTGCGGTACCGCTCGTGCAGCACCCGGAACAGTTCGTGGCTGACCTGCACGCCGCGGTACTGGCGCCGCACCACCGCGCGCAGGCGCGAGCCCAGCACATGCGCACGCAGCGCACGCGCGTAGCGCCGCTGCACCGAGCGTTCGCCCTTGCTGATGGCTTGCAGCAGGGCGCGGTCCGAGCGCTGCTTGCCGCTGCCGCGCCCGGCCGAGGCCGCCGATGCGGCGGGCACAGCCGTCTCGGGCAATTGCCCGAGGTCCAGCAGGCAGGCCTGGAGTTCCTGCGCCGCGAGCGCAAACGCGTTGGCGCGGCTGGTGAACAGCGATTTCAGGTGCGGATTGGCCGCGGCCAGGGCGGCCCGCCGGCAACCGTACTCGCCATCACGCGAGGCCGCGATCAGCGCGTTGAGCAACAGGATCTTCTTCTTCGCCATGTGCACCTGCCCTGGTCCGTGGCCGGACCCGTGAAGTCATCGATCAGGGCCGGCTGCCGCCGGCGGTTGTCCCTCTTGTCCATTGTTGCCGGCCCTGCCGTGCGCGCCCCGCCCGCCAGGGTCAGACAAGGATAGGTGCCCGTCCCGCACGCCGCCAGTTGCGGAAAACGCGTGGTGCGAGGCCACCAGCCACGCCGTGCGGGCCTCGTGCATGCCGCGCAGGTTCATGGCGATCAGCGCGAGCTGCAGCACGATCAGCGCGTACGCATCGCCATGCCAGCCCCAGGCGATCCACAGCACGTTGCTCGCCAGGAACACCCAGAAGCCCGCGCGCCGCCGCGCAATCGAGCGCGACCCGACCAGCCAGGTGGCAATCACCGTCACCACCATCGCCGGCCATTGCGTTGCCTCCAGCCACCAGTCCATGCGCTCTCCTTGCCGAGTTTCGATCGCTTTGACTCATGCGGGCGATGGCGCCAATGCGGCGGCGCCGGGCACCTGCAGCCAGAAGGGCAAGAAGCGTACCGGGCAACACGCCCCACGCGGCAACGTGCGCTGGCCTTGCGCGTTCTTTCCATCGGCAATGCCTGCGCCGGTACTTTTTACAAGCAGTAGCGCATGGCGCACATGACGTGATCCAGCGCTTGCCCTTGCGCGGTCTTGGTTCGGCAGAGACGGCCGCGTCGCCGGGCGCGCTGGCACGCACTTCGCATGGCTGTGCCATCCCGCCGGAAGGCCGCAAGGCGCCGGACGGGTCATTGTTGCTCCGACGGAGCGGAACACCGGGAGGACTTTTGTGCGGATCTGCCAGATCGACCTGACCGGAACGCCCGATGCCGATGAACACGCGCTGCAACGCGTGGCGGCGCTGGGCTTCGACCACGTAATGATCGGCGGCTGGCCGCGCCTACCCGGCGAAGACGCTCTCGCGGCGTGCGCCCGGCATGGGCTGGCGCCGCTGCTCGATATCTCACTGGATCGCTACACCGCCGACGGCGCGGACCGCGCGGCCGACCCGCGCTGGATCGACGCCACCGCGCCCGCCTTTGCCCCGCACGAAACCGACAACCACATCCCCGGCGCGCGCCTGCGCTGGCACGACCCGCGCGTGGCCGAGGCGCTGGTGCAATGGTGGGCGGCGCAGTTGCGCATGGCCTGGGCGGCGGGCGCGGCAGGGTTCTGCTGCCGCGCGCCGGCACGCGTGCCCGGCAAATGGTGGAGCGCGCTGACCGCGACGCTGCGCGGCGATGCCGTGCCGGAGCAGGCGCGCGGCACGCCGCGCTTTCTTGCCTGGACGCCGGGGCTGACTCCGGCGCAGCTCGACGAACTGGCCCCGGCGGGCTTCGACGCCGCCTTCTGCTCGCTGCCGTGGTGGGATTTCCGCAGCACGTGGCTGACCGAAGAAATCGCGCGGCTGCGTCCCTTTGGCCGCGTGCTGGCTGCCCCGGCGCTGACGCCCGCGCGCCAGGATGCGCTGAGTGCGCGGCGCGCGCTGTGGACCGCCGCCGCCATCGGGGACGGCATCCTGGTGCCGGCCGGCTTCGAGACCGGCGGTGCGCTGGCGCGCGACCGGATGGTGCCGGATGGCGCCGCGCATGAGGGCGCACCCTATGACATCACGCATGAACTGCTGGAAGCCAACACCTGGCTAGCCGCGCGCAATTCCGCGCCGGCCTTGGCGGTACGGTTGCTGAGCGGCCCGGACGCGCCGCTGACGGTGCTGGCGCGGCTGCCCGCTCCCGATGGCGCCTGCGGCATGCCGGGCGCTGCCAGCGACGGCACGGCGCCTGGTTTGCCCGACGGCGCCGCGGCACTGGCCGTGGTGGTCAATCCGGACCCGGTCGCGCCCGGCACGCTTGGCGCCGACCGCGTACTGAGCGCGTTGCCACATCCCAGCGCCCACCTGGAATCCTCGCCGGGCGGCCCCGGCGGCACGCTCGACGCCACCAGCCGCCTCGACGCGCTGGCCAGCATCACGCTGGCGCCGGCCGACATCCGCCTCTATGAAGTCCCGCCGGTGCCGCTCACGCGCCCCGGCGTGCCGCGCCCTGACGCACGCGCCCCGCGCGGCCATGAGACGCTTGCCGCCACCGGCCTGGGCAGCGTGGTGGCGGCGATGGAAGCGCCGCGCATCGCCATCGAACACGTCGAGCCCGGCTCTGACGAGGGCCGCTTCGCGGTGCGGCGCATCGTGGGCGAGCGCGTCATCGTCAGCGCCGACATCTGGATCGACGGCCACGACAAGCTCGCCGCGGCAGTGCTGTGGCGTGCGCCGGGCGAGACCGACTGGCACGAAACGCCGATGCAGCCGGTCATCAACGATCGCTGGCAAGGCAGCTTCCCGCTGGTGGCGCTGGGCCGGCATGAATTCACCGTCGAAGCCTGGCGCGACACCTACGCCAGCTGGCTCGACGAGATCGGCAAAAAGCGCGGCGCCGGCCTCAAGGTGGCGCTGGAGATCGAGGAAGGCGCGCGGCTGGTGGCTGATGCGCTGCTGCCGCCCGCCGGCAAGAACGGCAAGCGGGCCAACGGCAGGAAGAACGCCGGGAAGGCCCCCACTGACAGCGAACTGTCGGCCATCGTCGACGAACTGACCGAAGCCGCCGGCGACGACGAGCGCCGCCTCGAGATCCTGCTGTCGCAGCGCACCGCCGCCGCCATGCAGGCGGTGATGGCCACGCCCGCGGGGCGCCCGTTCGCCTCGCGCCATCCGGTCGCCATGCCGGTCGAGGCCGACCGGCTGGCAGCGCGCTACGCCAGCTGGTACGAGTTGTTCCCGCGCTCGCAGAGCAACGACGAGAATCGCCACGGCACCTTCGACGACGTGATCGCTCGGCTGCCCGCGATCCGCGCGATGGGCTTCGACGTGCTCTATTTCACGCCGATCCACCCGATCGGCCGGACCCACCGCAAGGGCCGCAACAACAGCCTGCGTGCCGAGCCGGGCGATCACGGCAGCCCCTACGCCATCGGCGGCGAGGAAGGCGGCCACGATGCGCTGCATCCCGAGCTCGGCACCTTCGAAGATTTCCGTCGCCTGCGCGACGCGGCGGCCAGGCATGGCCTGGAGCTGGCACTGGACTTCGCCATCCAGTGCTCGCCCGACCATCCGTGGCTGCGCGACCACCCCGAATGGTTCGCGCACCGCCCCGACGGCTCGCTGCGCTATGCCGAGAACCCGCCCAAGAAATACGAAGACATCGTCAACGTCGACTTCTACGCCGCGCCGCCCGGCGGTGCCGCGCTGTGGCAGGCGCTGCGCGACGTGGTGATGTTCTGGGTCGAGCAGGGCGTGCGCATCTTCCGCGTGGACAATCCGCACACCAAGCCGCTGCCGTTCTGGGAATGGATGATCGCGGACATACGCGCGCACCACCCCGACACCATCTTTCTGGCCGAGGCCTTCACCCGGCCCAAGATGATGGCGCGCCTGGCCAAACTGGGCTTCAGCCAGTCGTACACCTACTTCACCTGGCGCAATACCAAGTGGGAGCTGACCGAGTACCTGACCGAGCTGACCCAGAGCCCGCTGCGCGACTTCTACCGCCCGCACTTCTTCGTCAATACGCCCGACATCAACCCCTACTTCCTGCATGACGGCGGCCGCCCTGCGTTCCTGATCCGGGCGGCGCTGGCCACACTGCTGTCGGGGCTGTGGGGCATGTACAGTGGCTTCGAACTGTGCGAGAGCGCGCCCTTCGTGCTGGACGGCAAGGTGCGCGAGGAATACCTGGATTCCGAGAAATACCAGCTGCGCGCCCGCGACTGGCACCAGCCGGGCAATATCGTCGCCGAGATCTCGCGCCTCAATGAGATCCGCGCCAACCACCCGGCGCTGCAGAACCACCTCGGCCTGCGCTTCTACCATGCCACCAGCCACTCGGTGCTGTGGTTCGCGCGCTTCATGCCGGGCACCGACTACCGCTTCGGCGACGACGTGCTGCTGGTTGCGGTCAACCTCGACCCGCGCACCGCGCATGAGACCGATATCGAACTGCCGCTGTGGGAATGGGGCCTGTCCGACCATGCCCGCGTGGCGGTCCAGGACCTGATGCGCGGTACGCGCTTCGAACTCCGCGGCAAGCACCAGCGCATCCGGCTGGACCCGGCGCAGCTGCCGTTCACGGTCTGGCATGTGCGCCCGCTTGAGCGCCCCGCGCCCCGCCCCGCCGCCGCGCCCGCGTCCACCGACCCGCACGGCGCCTGACAAAGGCACACGTGGAGACACGGATGAAACGCCTAACAGAAACCGCCAGCGCCGCCCTGCTCAACGCCGATCCTCTCTGGTACAAGGACGCGGTCATCTACCAGCTCCACATCAAGTCCTTCTACGACGCCAACGGCGACGGCGTGGGCGACTTTGCCGGGCTGCTGGCCAAGCTCGACTACCTGGTCAACCTGGGCGTGGACACCGTCTGGCTGCTGCCGTTCTACCCGTCGCCGCGCCGCGACGACGGCTACGATATCGCCGACTACCGCAACGTCCACCCCGACTACGGCACGCTCTCCGACGCGCGCCGCTTTATCGCCGCGGCGCATGCGCGCGGGCTGCGCGTGATCACCGAGCTGGTGATCAACCACACCTCCGACCAGCATCCGTGGTTCCAGCGCGCGCGCAATGCCAAGCCCGGCTCGGCGGCGCGCCGCTACTACGTGTGGTCGGACCATGACCAGGCCTACGCCGGCACCCGCATCATCTTCTGCGATACCGAGAAGTCCAACTGGAGCTGGGACCCGGTGGCGGGAGCCTACTTCTGGCACCGCTTCTACTCGCACCAGCCGGACCTGAACTTCGACAACCCGCAGGTGCTCAACGAGGTGCTGTCGGTAATGCGCTACTGGCTCGACATGGGTGTCGACGGGCTGCGCCTGGACGCGGTGCCCTACCTGGTCGAGCGCGAAGGCACCAGCAACGAGAACCTGCCGGAGACCCATGCCGTCATCCGCCATATCCGCGCCCACCTGGACGCGCGCTTCCCCGGCCGCATGCTGCTGGCAGAAGCCAATATGTGGCCGGAGGACGCGCAGCAGTACTTCGGCCTGACCGGCCCCGAGCCGGAAGGCGACGAATGCCACATGGCCTTCCACTTCCCGCTGATGCCGCGCATGTACATGGCGATCGCGCGCGAAGACCGCTTCCCGATCACCGACATCATGCGCCAGACGCCGGAGGTGCCGCCCAACTGCCAGTGGGCCATCTTCCTGCGCAACCATGACGAGCTGACGCTGGAGATGGTGACCAGCAGCGAGCGCGACTACCTGTGGGAGGTCTACGCCACCGACCGGCGCGCGCGCATCAACCTGGGCATCCGCCGCCGGCTGGCGCCGCTGATGGAGCGCGACCGCCGCCGTATCGAACTGATGAACAGCCTGCTGTTCTCGATGCCGGGCACGCCGGTGATCTACTACGGCGACGAGATCGGCATGGGCGACAACATCCACCTGGGCGACCGCGACGGCGTGCGCACGCCGATGCAATGGTCGCCCGACCGCAACGGCGGCTTCTCGCATGCCGACCCCGAGCGGCTGGTGCTGCCAACGCTGCAGGGCCCGCTGTACGGCTACGAGGCGGTCAATGTCGAGGCGCAGGCGCGCGACCCGCATTCGCTGCTGAACTGGATGCGGCGCATGCTGGCGCTGCGTCGCAAACACCAGGCCTTCGGCCGCGGCACGCTGCGCTTCCTGTTTCCCGGCAACCGCAAGATCCTGGCCTACCTGCGCGAGTACGAAGACGAGCACATCCTGTGCGTGGCCAACCTGTCGCGCGCGCCGCAGGCCGTTGAACTGGACCTGTCCGCCTTCAACGGCCGCGTACCCGTGGAGATGATGGGCGCCACCCCCTTTCCCGCCATCGGCACGCTGACCTACCTGCTGACGCTGCCGCCCTATGGTTTCTACTGGTTCGTGCTGAGCGACGAGGCGCAGCCGCCGTCGTGGCACGTGGAGGCGCCCGAGCAGATGCCAGACCAGATCACCCTCGTAATGCAGAACATAGGCCGGCCGGAGCTGACCGACGCCTCGCGCCGCATCATGGCCAGCGAAGTGCTGCCCCACTACATCAGCCGGCGCCGCTGGTTCGGCGCCAAGCACGAGCGCATCGAGCGCGTCGGCATGGCCTATGTGCTGCCGTTCGCGCGCGGCAGCGCGGGCGAAGACGTCTACCTGGGCGAGGTCGAGGTCGCGCTGTCCGGGCGCACCGAACGCTACCAGCTCCCTGTCGGGATCCTGTGGGACCGCGAGAGCGCCGACGGCGTGTCGCAGCTCGCGCACGGGCTGTCGATGGCGCGCGTGCGCCAGGGCAGCCGCGTCGGGCTGGCCACCGACGGCTTCGTGGTCGAGCCCTTTGCGCGCGAAGTGGTGCGCGCACTGCGCAACGGCGTGGAGATGCGCGCCGGGCAGGACACCATCCGCTTCCAGGCGGAACCGGGACTGGCCGCGCTGGAACTGGAGCGCGACCCCATCGAGTACATGTCCGCCGAGCAGTCCAACAGCTCGCTGTCGTACAACAACACCGCCGTGCTCAAGCTGGTGCGCCGGCTCTCCGGCGGCATCCATCCCGAAGCCGAGATGACGCGCTACCTGACCGCGCAGGGCTATGCCCACGCGGCCCCGCTGCTGGGCGAGGTAGTGCGCACCGACGCCGACGGCGTGCCGCATACGCTGATGCTGCTGCAGGGCTATATCCTCAACCAGGGCAACGGCTGGGACTGGACCCTGGATTACCTTGGCCGCGTCATCGACGACGCGCTGCCGGCCCAGGAGAGCGAAGATGAGTTCGCCGAAGCCATGAACGGCTACGCGGCGCTCGCAGGCACGCTGGGGCGCCGCCTGGCCGAGCTGCATGCGGTGCTGGCCCGGCCCACCGACGACGAGGCCTTTACCCCGCAGCCGGCCAGCGGCGAGGATGCACGCGCCTGGGGCCAACAGGCCATGCAGTCGCTGCAGCGCGCGCTGGCACTGCTGGAGAAGCGCGCGGACAACGTACAGGGTTCGGCACGCATGGTGTTCGAAGCCGACGTGCAGACGCTGATGGAGGCGCGCGAGGCGCTGCCGGCGCTGGTGGAGCGGCTCGCCGCCGCCGCGCCGGGCAGCCTGCAGACGCGCATCCACGGCGACTTCCATCTGGGCCAGGTGCTGATCGCGCAGAACGACACCTACCTGGTCGACTTCGAGGGTGAGCCGGGGCTGCCGCTGGACTGGCGCAGGCGCAAGACCTCGCCGCTGCGCGACGTGGCCGGGTTGCTGCGTTCGCTCGACTACGCCGCGGCCACGGTGGGCACCGATCGCCAGGAACGCACCCATACCGAGCTGCCGCCGCAGCTGGCCGAACGGCGCGCCGTGCTGCTGGAGAGCTTCCGCACCACCGCCAATGACGCCTTCCTGCAAAGCTACCGCCAGCATATGGAAGCATCGCCCGCGCCATGGGTGGAGCCTGAACAGCTGCAGCCCCTGCTGGACCTGTTCCTGCTCGAACGCGCGGCCTATGAGGTCGACTACGAGGCCGCCAACCGCGTGGCCTGGATCGACCTGCCGGTCAGCGGCCTGGCCCGCCTGGTGCGCAAGCTGGTGGCGCCGGGAGGCCAGCCATGAGCCCCACCACCCCAGGCACCCACGGCGCACAGCACGGCATGCTGCCCGGCCACGAACTCGACGCCCTGCTCGGCGCGCGCCACCACGACCCGTTTGCCGTACTGGGTCCGCATCCCGATGGCGACGGCATGCTGGTGCGCGCCTGCCTGCCGGGCGCGGTGTCGGTGCAGCTGGCTGATGCCGGCGGCACGCCACTGGCACGGATGGAGCCGCTACATGGAGGCGGGGTCTTTGCCGGGCGGCTGCCCGCGCGCGCGCGCCAGGCCCACGCCACCGACTACCGGCTGCGCGTGCAATGGCCCGACGGCACCGAGCAGTGCGCCGCCGATCCCTATGCCTTTGGCCTGCTGCTGGGCGAACTGGACCTGCACCTGATCGCCGAGGGCCGCCACTTCAAACTGGGCGAGTGCCTGGGCGCGCAATGGCAGCGCCTGGACGGCGTCGACGGGGTGCGCTTCGCGGTGTGGGCGCCGAATGCGCGGCGCGTGTCGGTGATCGGGGATTTCAACGCCTGGCACCCGGCCCGGCATCCGATGCGGCTGCGCCATCCCAGCGGCATCTGGGAGCTGTTCGTGCCCGCCGCGCTGGGCGCGGAGCCGGGCTGCCGCTACAAGTTCGACCTGCTCGATCCGCACGGCACCGAGCTGCCCGACAAGGCCGATCCGCTGGCGCTGGCCACGGAGCCGCCGCCCGAGACCGCGTCGGTGGTGACCGCGCCCGGCCACAGCGCCCCGCCCTTCGAGTGGCACGATGCCGACTGGATGGCGCGCCGCGACGCCGCCAATCCTTACAAAGCGCCGATGTCGGTCTACGAGGTCCATGCCTTGTCGTGGCTGCGCGCCGCCAACGACACGCAGCGCGGCTGGGAGATCCTGGCCGAGCGGCTGGTGCCGTACGTGCAGGAGCTGGGCTTCACCCATATCGAGCTGCTGCCCATCACCGAGCACCCGTTCGGCGGCTCATGGGGCTACCAGCCGCTGTCGCTGTATGCGCCAACGGCGCGCCTGGGCCCGCCGCAGGCCTTCGCCGCCTTTATCGACCGCTGCCACCAGGCCGGTATCGGCGTGATCCTGGACTGGGTGCCGGCGCATTTCCCCACCGACCCGCACGGACTGGCGCGCTTCGACGGCACTGCGCTCTATGAGCATAAGGACCCGCGCGAAGGCTTCCACCAGGACTGGAACACGCTGATCTACAACCTCGGCCGCAATGAGGTGCGCGGCTTCCTGCTGGCCGGCGCGCTGCACTGGCTGGAGCACTTCCACGCCGATGGCCTGCGCGTGGATGCGGTGGCCTCCATGCTCTACCGCGACTACAGCCGCGAGCCCGGCCAGTGGGTCCCCAACCGCTTCGGCGGCCGCGAGAACCTCGAAGCCGTGGACTTCGTGCGCGAACTGAACACGGTGGCCCACGAACGCTGCCCCGGCGCGCTGACCATCGCCGAGGAATCCACCGCGTGGCCAGGCGTCACCGCCAGCGTCGCCAGTGGCGGGCTCGGCTTCGACTTCAAATGGAACATGGGCTGGATGCACGACACGCTGCGCTACCTGGGGCATGAGCCCGTGCACCGCGCCTGGCACCACCAGGACATGACCTTCGGCCTGGTCTACGCGTGGTCCGAAGCCTTCGTGCTGCCGCTGTCGCATGACGAGGTGGTGCACGGCAAGGGCTCGATGATCGGCAAGGTGCCCGGCGACGACTGGCAGCGCTTTGCCGGCCTGCGCGCCTATTACGGCTTTATGTGGACCCACCCCGGCAAAAAGCTGCTGTTCATGGGCGGCGAGCTGGCCCAGTGGCAGGAGTGGAACCATGACGCCGAACTGGACTGGGCGCTGCTGGACCACCCCATGCACCGCGGCGTGCACACGCTGGTGCGCGACCTGAACCGGCTCTACCGCGAGTTGCCCGCGCTGCATGCGCTGGACCACAGCCCGGAGGGCTTCCAGTGGGTGGTCGGCGACGACAACCACAACAGCGTGTTCGCCTGGCTGCGCCGCGCCGCGCCGGACAGCCGCGAGGTCGTGCTGGTGGTGGTCAACATGACCCCGGTGCCGCGCCAGGGCTACCGCCTCGGCGTGCCGTTCGCCGGCACCTGGCACGAATGCCTGAACACCGATGCCGAATGCTATGGCGGCAGCAATGTCGGCAACGGCGGCGCGGTGGCGGCGGTGGACGTGCCCTCGCATGCCCAGCCTTCCTCGCTGGCGCTGACGCTGCCGCCGCTGGCCACGCTGGTGCTGCGGTTCGACCAGGGTGCCGGGGCACCAGGCGCATCCACATGACGCGCCCCGTCGCGGACCGGCTGCTGCCGGGCAAGCCGTATCCCCTGGGGGCCCACTGGGACGGGCTGGGTGTCAACTTCGCGGTGTTCTCGGCGCATGCTTCTCGCATCGACCTGTGCCTGTTCTCCGAGAGCGGGCGCAAGGAACTTGCACGCCTGCGGCTGCCCGAGCGCACCGACGAGATCTGGCACGGCTATCTGCCCAACGCGGCGCTCGGCACGCTGTATGGCTATCGCGCGCACGGTCCCTACGATCCCGCGCGTGGCCACCGCTTCAACCCGCACAAGCTGCTGCTGGACCCGTATGCGCGCCAGCTGAGCGGCCCGGTGCGCTGGTCCGATGCGCTGTTCGGCTACCGACTGCAAAGCGCGCGCGGCGACCTGACGCCGGACCGCCGCGACAGCGCCCCGACCATGCCCAAGGCAGTGGTGGTCGACGAAAGCTTCCACTGGGGCGACGACCGCCCGCCCGCGGTGCCGTGGCCGTCCACCGTCATCTATGAAGCCCACCTGCGCGGGCTGTCGATGCTGCGCGAGGACCTGCTGCCCAACCTGCGCGGCTCCTTCGCCTCTCTGTGTGACCCGCGCTTTATCGACCACCTGGTGCAGCTCGGCATCACCACCGTCGAGCTGCTGCCGATTCACGCCATCCTGCAGGACCGCTTCCTGCTGGAGCGTGGACTGCGCAACTACTGGGGCTACAACACCATGGCGTACTTCGCGCCGGAGCCGGCCTACCTGGGCACCGGGCAGTTGCAGGAATTCAAGGTGGCGATGCGGCGCCTGCATGCCGCGGGCATCGAAGTGATCCTCGACGTGGTCTACAACCACACCTGCGAGGGCAACGAGCTGGGGCCGACGGTGTCGTGGCGCGGGCTGGACAACGCCAGCTATTACCGGCTGATGCCGGGCGACGAGCGCCACTACATCAACGACACCGGCTGCGGCAACACGCTCAACCTGTCGCATCCGCGCGTGCTGCAGATGGTGATGGACTCGCTGCGCTACTGGGTGCAGTGCTACCACATCGACGGCTTCCGCTTCGACCTGGGCAGCACGCTCGGGCGCGAGGGCAACGGCTTCGACCAGGGCTCGGGCTTCTTCGATGCGCTGATGCAGGACCCGGTACTGAGCCACGTCAAGCTGATTTCGGAGCCGTGGGACCTGGGCCCGGGCGGCTACCAGCTCGGCAACCATCCGCCCGGCTTTGCCGAGTGGAACGACAAGTTCCGCGACGTCGTGCGCCGCTTCTGGCGCGGCGACCCGGGCAAGCGCGGCGAACTGGCCGCGCGCCTGACCGCCTCGGCCGACCTGTTCGACCGGCGCCATCGCCGCCCCTGGGCCAGCGTCAACTTCATCACCGCGCACGACGGCTTTACGCTGGCCGACCTGGTCAGCTACAGCGGCAAGCACAACGAAGCCAACGGCGAAGACAACCGCGACGGCACCGACGACAACGCCAGCGCCAACTGGAGCCCCGACGGCAGCGGCGAAGGCCCGACCGACGACCCCGAGATCCTGGCGTGCCGCAGCCGCGTGGCGCAGGGGCTGATGGCCACGCTGCTGCTGTCGCAGGGCACACCGATGCTGACCGCCGGCGACGAATGGGGCCGCACCCAGCAAGGCAACAACAACGCCTACTGCCAGGACAACGAAGTGTCGTGGCTGGACTGGAAGCAGGCCCAGACGCCCGGCGCGCAACCGCTGCAGCACATGGTGCGCCGCCTGCTGGCGCTGCGCCGGCGGCTGCATTCCCTCACCGGCGACCGCTTTGCGCACGGACGCGAGGAACCGGCGCGGGGCATCACCGACATTGCCTGGTTCGATACCGACGGCAATCCACCGACCCCCGAGGAATGGGCCGACCCGGAGATCCGCACGCTGGCGCTGCGCCGCGCCGCCGCGCCGCCCCAACCGGAGCGTCCGCAACTGGGCTCGCTGGCGGAAGAGGAAGAGGACGACGGGCGCACCGTGCAGGTGACGCTGCTGCTGCTCAACGCCGGCGATGCCGATGCGTCGTTCCGGCTGCCCAAACCGGCGCTCGGGTGGACCCTGCTGTTCGACAGCAGCCGGCCCGACGCCACCGAGGCCGAGCTCGCCGGCGAGGCGGTCAACGACAGCCACGCGGTGCCGGGCCACTCGCTGGTGCTGCTGGCGGCCCAGGCCCGCAGCCGCGAGAGCGCGCGCCAGGAAAGCCCGCCGCTGGGCGCCCCGCAGGAGGCACAACCATGAGCCGGCGTACCCGCAGCCACGCCCCGGCGCCCACGCCACTGCAGGCGCTGGCGCTACGCGCAAACCTGCTGCCCGACTGGACCGATGCCTGGAACCAGCCGCAAACCGTGTCCGACGACGCGCTGCGGCGCGTGCTCAACGGCCTCGGCCTGCCCTGCGCCACCACCGGCCAGTGCGAGGCCTCGCGCGCGTGGCTTGCCGCGGATGATGCCGCTCATGCGCTGCCGCCGCTGGTCACAGCCGAGCGCGGCAAGCCGGTGGCGGTGCCGTGGCCGCATACGCTGCCGCAGCGGTCCTACCGGCTGACGCTGGAAGACGGTGCCATCGTCACTGGCACCGCGGTGCGCGGCAACGACCACAGCGCGCGCACCAGCGACGGCGCCATGCTGCTGCCCGCCGTCGACGTGTGCGGCTACCACCGCCTGGAGCTGGGCGATGCGCACACGGTGCTGGCGGTGGCGCCGCCGCGCTGTTACGGCGTGGCCGATGCGCTGCGCCACGCCGGCCGCGCCGGCGAACTGAACCGGCCATGGGGCCTTGCGGTGCAGCTCTACAGCCTGCGCCGCGGCGCCGCCAGCGGCATGGGCGACCTGACCGCGCTGGCGCAGTGCTGCGTAAGCGCCGCTGCAGCGCACGCCGATGCCGTGGCCATCAACCCGCTGCACGCGGGCTTTGCCGCGCTGCCCGTTCGCTTCAGCCCGTATGCGCCGTCCAGCCGGCTGTTCCTGAACCCGCTCTACGCCGACCCGGCCGCGCTGTTCGGACAGGCTGCGGTGGACGCCGCCATCGCCGCGCTGGGCGCGGGCGAGGCGCTGGCCGCGCTGGAAGCGCGCACCGAGATCGACTGGCTCGCGCTCACGCCGCTGCGTTACGCCATCCTGCAGTGGCTGTGGCAGCGCCGCGAGACGCTGCTGCCACGCGCGGCGCTGGACGACTGCGCCGCCTTCCGCACGCGCGGCGGCACCGCGCTGCATGCGCATGCCTGCTACGAGGCGATCCAGGCACAACGGCTTGCCGAGAGCACCACCGGCATGAACCACAACGCCGCCCCCGACTGGCGCTGCTGGCCGGTCACGCTGCGATCGCCCGCCGGTGCCGCGGTGGCGGCCTTTGCGCAGGCCCATGCCGATGACGTGGCCTGGCACGCCTTCCTGCAATGGATCGCCGCCGACGGCCTGGCGCGCGCGCAGCGGGCCGCGCGCGACGCCGGCATGGCGGTTGGCATCGTCAGCGACCTGGCCGTGGGCGCGGACCCGGGCGGCAGCCAGGCCTGGACGCGCCAGCAGGAAATCCTGGCAGGCGTGCACGCCGGCGCGCCGCCGGACGTGTACAACCCGCTCGGACAGGACTGGGGCGTGGCGGTGTTCTCGCCGCGCGGGCTGCGCCGGCACGGCTTTGCCGCCTTCCTGGAGATGCTGCGCGCCAACCTGGCCCATGCCGGCGGGCTGCGCATCGACCATGTGCTGGGGCTGGCGCGCATGTGGCTGGTACCGGCCGGTGCACCTGCCAGCGACGGCGCCTACCTGCGCTATCCGCTTGAAGACCTGCTGCGGCTGGTGGCGCTGGAGTCCTGGCGGCACCGCGCCATCATCATCGGCGAGAACCTCGGCACGGTGCCGCCGGAGCTCAATGCGGCGCTGTCGGCGCGCGGCGTGCTGGGTATCGACGTGTTGTGGTTCCAGCGAGAGGAAGACAGTGTGGCAGCCGATACCGGCGGCGAAGCACCGCCACCGCGCCAGGCCTGCGACACCGTGCCGGCCTTCCTGCCGCCCGACCAGTGGCCGACGCAAGCCGTGGCCACCACGTCCACGCACGACCTGCCCACGGTGCGCGGCTGGTGGGCCGGACGCGACCTGGAATGGCGCGCGCGGCTGGGACTGCTCGCGCCCGGCGAAACCATCGAACATGCCCACGCCGGTCGCGCGCGCGAACGCGGCGCGCTGTGGCAGGCGCTGTGCGACGCCGGCCTGTGCAGCGGCCCGGAGCCCGGCCCGGCCCACGCTCCGCTCGATGCCGTGCTGGCCTGGCTGGGCACGGCACGCACCGCGCTGCGCGTAGTGCCGCTGGAAGACCTGCTGGGCGTGGCCGAGCAGCCCAACCTGCCCGGCACCACCAGCGTCCATCCCAACTGGCAACGGCGCCTGGACGCCGACGTGCGCGCGCTCGCCGACAGCCCGGAAGTGCGCGCCCGGGTCGAAGCCGTGCGCAGTGGCCGCCACGGCGCGCGGCCTCCCCCGCCGCGGCGCTAGCCCCCATGTGGCGGCTGCCAGACCTCGCGGCAATTCGCTGCCTTGCGGCATTGCCTGATCCGCTAAGCTTGACCCACGAACATGCGCAGGAGCCCCGCCATGAAGGAAGTCCTCCGGCCCGAGCATCCCGACGACACCCGTACCGCCCTGTCCGGCGCCAGCCTGCGCCAGGCTTTCCTGGACCACGTCTTCCATACCCAGGGCAAGCTGCCCGGCCACGCCAGCGAGAACGACCTCTACCAGGCGGCGGCGCATACCGTGCGCGACCGCCTGGTGCAGCGCTGGATCAGCACCGCCGAAACCTACCTGGGCCAGCCCTCGCGCACGGTCGCCTACCTGTCGGCCGAATTCCTGATGGGCCCGCACCTGGGCAACAACCTGATCAACCTGGGCATCTTCGACGAGGTGCACGAGGCCATGGCCGCGGCCGGGCTGGACCTCGACCGCATCCTGGCGCAGGAGGTCGAGCCGGGGCTGGGCAACGGCGGCCTGGGCCGGCTGGCGGCGTGCTTCATGGATTCGCTGGCGACACTGGAAATCCCCGCGCTCGGCTACGGCATCCGCTACGAATACGGCATCTTCCAGCAGACCATCATGGATGGCATGCAGGTGGAGAAGACCGATACCTGGCTGCGCAACGGCAACCCGTGGGAGATCCAGCGCTCCGAATGGGCGGTGCAGGTGCGCCTGGGCGGCCACACCGAGCACTACACCGACGACCGCGGCCACTACCGCATACGGTGGGTGCCGGCCAAGACCGTGGTGGGCGTGCCGTTCGACTCGCCGATCCTGGGCTACCGCGTCAACACCGTGAACACCCTGCGGCTGTGGCGCGCGGACGCCACCGAAGCGTTCGACTTCCATACCTTCAACCGCGGCGACTACCTGGGCGCGGTCAGCAAGAAGGTCACCTCCGAGAACCTGACCAAGGTCCTCTACCCGAACGACGAGACCAGCCAGGGCAAGGAACTGCGGCTGGAGCAGCAGTACTTCTTCGTCGCCTGTTCGCTCCAGGACATGCTGCGGCTGCTGGCCGCCGACGGCATCCCGGTGACGCGCTTCCACGAGAAGTTCGCGGTGCAACTGAATGACACCCACCCCGCCGTTGGCATTGCCGAGCTGATGCGGCTGCTGGTCGACGACCACGACCTGCCCTGGAACGAGGCCTGGCACATTACGCAAAATGCCTTTGCCTACACCAACCACACGCTGCTGCCCGAGGCGCTGGAGCAGTGGCCGCTGCCGCTGTTCGGCCGGGTGCTGCCGCGCCACCTGGAGATCATCCTCGAGATCAACGCGCGCTTCCTGGACGAGGTGCGCATCCGCTTCTACGGCGACGAATCGCGCCTGGCGCGGCTGTCGCTGATCAATGAGCATGGCGAGCGCCATGTGCGCATGGCCAACCTGGCGTGCGTGGGCAGCCACGCCATCAACGGCGTGGCCGAGCTGCATTCGCGGCTGATGCGCGAGGACGTGCTCAAGGATTTCTACGCGATGTGGCCGGAGAAATTCACCAGCATCACCAACGGCGTCACGCCGCGGCGCTGGCTGGCGCTGTCCAACCCGCGGCTGACGCGGCTGGTGTCGGACGCGATCGGCGATGGCTGGATCTCGGACCTGGACCAGCTCCGCGCGCTCGAACCCTATGCGGACGATGCCGGCTTCCGCGAGCAATGGCAGGCCATGCGGCACGCCAACAAGGCGGACCTGGCGCAACTGATCCGCGACACCACCGGGGTGGTGGTCGACCCTGCCTCGATGTTCGACGTGATGGTCAAGCGCATCCACGAATACAAGCGCCAGCACCTGGCGGTGCTGCACGTGATCGCGCTGTATCACCGCATCAAGTCCGACCCCAACGCCGAGATCCAGCCGCGCACTTTCCTGTTCGGCGGCAAGGCCGCGCCGGGCTATGTGTACGCCAAGCTGATGATCCGCTTTATCACCTCGGTGGCTGATGTGATCAACCGCGACCCGCAGGTGCGCGAGCGGCTCAAGGTGGTGTTCCTGCCCAACTTCAACGTCACCTACGGGCAGCGCATCTACCCGGCGGCGGACCTGTCCGAGCAGATCTCGCTGGCGGGCAAGGAGGCCTCGGGCACCGGCAACATGAAATTCGCGATGAACGGCGCGCTCAATATCGGCACCATGGACGGCGCCAATATCGAGCTGCGCGAGGCCGTCGGCCACGACAACTTCTTCCCGTTCGGCCTGACCGCGCCCGAGGTCTATGCGCTGCGCGCCAGCGGCTACGAGCCCGCGGCCTACTACCACAGCAACTCACAGCTGCGCGCGGTGATCGACCTGATCCAGCAGGGCTTCTTCTCGCGCGGCGACCCGGCGCTGTTCCGCCCGCTGTTCGACCCGCAACTGCAGCACGATCCGTACCTGCTGCTGGCCGACTTCGCCTCGTACATCGAATGCCAGCAGTTCGTATCGGATGTGTTCGCCGATCCGCAGCGCTGGCAGCGCATGTCGGTGCTGTCGTGCGCACGCTCGGGCAGGTTTTCCTCGGACCGGGCGATTCGCGAGTATTGCGAGCGCATCTGGAAGGTCGAACCGGTGCCGGTGCGGCTGCTGCACCGCGCCAGCGGCGCGCCCGGGCAGGCCGAAGCGAGCGCGCGCGCGGCCTGACCATGCTTCGGAGCAGCGAATGTGCGCTGGCGCATGTGCCAACGGCTCCGTAGTTTCTACAATCGGCCATGTAACAAGGCCCGCGGCGCATGCGCGCCCTGCCCGCATGCCGCGCCGCAATACGCTGTTCTGCTGGCATGGAGTTCGCATTGTGCAAGGACCGGCCCGGCCGACCGCCACCAGCGGCCATGCGCCGGCACGCCTTGCGCGGCAGGACCGCCGCATCACCGCTTGCAAGCCACGCCTCCGGCAGCGCCACCATGCGTGCCCGGTGGGCCCCGAGGAGCCTCTGAAGGCAGGAGCCGAATTTGAACGCGAACCCGTTTCTTCTCGCCCCCGGCGCAAGGTCCGCCCTGCCCAGCCTGGCGCCGCTCGACTGCTTTGCCGCGCCCTCGGCGCAAGCCTTCTCCTCCAACGACGATCACGCTCAGGACTACCTGTTCGGGCCCGCGTGGCTGCACGATGGCCGGGTGCGCTTCCGGCTGTGGGCGCCGGATGCGGCCGAGCAAGGCCAGGCGGTGCGGCTGGAGATCGCCGGCCTCGGGCCGGTACATATGGCGAGCGGGCCCAACGGCTGGTACGAGGCGATCGTGCCGTGCTGCGAAGGGGCACGCTACTGGTTCCGGCTCGATGACGGCACCACCGTGCCCGACCCGGCCTCGCGCTGGCAGGCCGACGACGTGCACGGCCCCAGCATCGTGCCCGGCCGCGACGCCGCCGGCGCGTTTGCGTGGGGCTGTCCCGACTGGCGCGGGCGCCCCTGGCACGAGGCCATCATCTACGAGCTGCACATCGGCCTGTGCGGCGGCTATGCCGGCGCCGCGCAGCAACTGCCACGGCTGGCGGCGCTGGGCTTCACCGCGGTCGAGCTGATGCCGCTGGCGGAATTCCCCGGCACGCGCAACTGGGGCTATGACGGCGTGCTGCCGTTCGCGCCCGAATCCGGCTACGGCACGCCGGACGAGCTGCGCGTGCTGGTGGACCGCGCGCACCAGCTCGGCATGATGGTGCTGCTGGATGTGGTCTACAACCACTTCGGGCCGGAGGGCAACTACCTGCACCGCTACGCCAGCCCGTTCTTCCGCGCAGACCGGCAGACACCGTGGGGGCCGGCCATCGACTTTCGCCGGCCGCAGGTGCGGCGCTTCTTCACCGAGAACGCGCGCTACTGGCTGGAGCAGTTCCGCCTCGACGGGCTGCGCCTGGATGCCGTCCACGCCATCGAGGACGAAGGCTGGCTGGCGGCGCTGCCGGACGAGTTGCGCACCATGCTGGCCCAGGGCGACGGCACCAACCGGCATATCCACCTGATCCTGGAGAACGACAACAACGACGCCGGGCTGCTGGCCACGGGCTTCGACGCGCAGTGGAACGATGACGCCCACCATGCCCTGCACGTGCTGCTGACCGGCGAGGATGACGGCTACTATCGCGACTACACCGCTGACGCCGGCGACGGCGTGGGTGGCGAGCGTGGCCAGCCCGCGCTGCGCCACCTCGCGCGTGTGCTGGCCGAGGGCTTTGCCTACCAGGGCGAGCCTTCGGTGCACCGCTCCGCTGACAGTGCACAGGTGCGCCGCGGCCAGCCCAGCGCGCACCTGCCGCCCACCGCCTTCGTCAGCTTCCTGCAGAACCACGACCAGACCGGCAACCGTGCCTTCGGCGAACGGCTGGCTGCACTGGCCGAGCGCCCCGCGCTGCGGGCGGCGGTGGCGCTGCAGCTGCTGTGCCCGCACGTGCCGATGGTGTTCATGGGCGAAGAGACCGGCTCGCAGCGGCCCTTCCTCTACTTCACCAGCCATCCGCCCGAGCTGGCGCGCGCCGTACGCGAGGGGAGGCGGCGCGAGTTCGCGGCCAGCACGGCGTTCCGCGACGACGCGCGCGCCGCCGCCATCCCCGATCCCAACGACCCCGCCACCTTTGAAGCGTCGCGCCCCGAACTCGAGGACGACGGCGACTGGACGCCGTACTACGGCGAGCTGCTGTCGATCCGGCGCCGCGAGCTGCTGCACCGGCTGTCCGGTTGCCAGAGCGCGGGCGTCGATATCCTGGGCCCGGCCGCGCTGTGCGCGCGCTGGCGCCTGACGGACAGCATGGAACTGAGCCTGTGGCTGAACCTGGGCAGCGAAGCCGTACCGTGCCTGCGCCCGTGCCGCGACAAGAGCGCCGCGCTGCATGAAAGCGCGCCCGGCGCCGCCGCGGAACTGTCCGCGGGCATGCTGCCGCCGCTGACCTGCGTCGCCACCATGTGCGAGCCCGCGCCGGCGCGCCCGCGATGATGCCGGCCACAGCGCCGGAATCCGCCGACCGGGCCGCCGAGGGCGGTGGCCCCCGCGCGCTGCCGCGCGCCACCGCCCGGCTGCAGCTGCACCCGGGCTTCACCTTCGCTGACGCCGCCGGCGTGGTCGACTACTACGCCGCGCTGGGCGTCAGCCACCTGTACCTGTCGCCGGTGTGCAGCGCGCGCCCGGGCTCCAGCCACGGCTACGACGTCACCGACTTCACCAGCGTGCGGCCCGAACTGGGCGGCGAGCCCGGCCTGAAGGCGCTGGCCGGCCGCGCGCGCGCGGCGGGGCTGGGCCTGATCCTCGACATCGTGCCCAACCATATGGCCGCCGACGTCACCCACAACGGCTGGTGGCGCGACGTGCTTGCGCATGGCCGCGACAGCCGTTTTGCCGGCTGCTTCGATATCGACTGGACCCCGCGCGACCCGGCGCTGCACGGCAAGGTGCTGCTGCCGATACTGGGCCAGTCATATTGGGAAACGCTGGTGGCCGGGGAGCTGCAATGGGTGCCGGCAAGCGGCGACGGCGCCGCGCACCTGCGCTATTTCGACCACTCGCTGCCGCTGTCCCCGGACAGCGCCGATGCCGAAGCTGCCAGCGATCCGGGCTGGTACGACGCCACCCAGGCAGACGGCCGCGCCCGGCTGCATGCGCTGCTGGAACGCCAGCACTACCGGCTGGCCTGGTGGCGCAGCGCCGCCGCGGCGCTGAACTGGCGCCGCTTCTTCGAGATCAGCGACCTGGTCGGCGTGCGCGAGGAAGACCCGCAGGTGTTCGAGGCAGTCCATGCGCTGGTGTTCCGGCTGCTGCGCGAAGGCTGGATCGACGGCGTGCGCGTGGACCATGTCGACGGACTGGCCGATCCCGCCGGCTACTGCCGCCGGTTGCGCGCAGAACTGGACCGCCACGCCGCCGCACGCCCGCCGCTGCTGCAACTGGGCAGCCCCTGGCTGGTGGTCGAAAAGATCCTGGGCCCGCGCGAACGGCTGCCGCCCGACTGGCAGGTCGACGGCACCACCGGCTATGACTTCATGGACGATGTCGCCGCAGTGCTCCACAACGGCGAGGGCGAGGCCCCGCTTGGCGCGCTCTGGGCGCTGATGAGCGGCGACGCCCGCCCCTATGCCGCGCACGCGGCGCAGGCACGCCGCCAGATGCTGGACCGGCATCTGGTGACCGAATACGAGGGCGTGGCGGCGCGCCTGCACGCATGCGCAAACAGCGACCCCGCCACGCGCGACCTGACGCGCGCGGCGCTGCGGCGTGCGCTGGCTGCGCTGATGGCAGCGGTGCCGGTCTACCGCAGCTACTACGACGCCCAGCCTGCCGCGCGCGATACCGCCGCCGCGCAGGCGGATGAGGCCATGCTGGAGGAAGCCATGCAGGCCGCACGGGCCGGCCTCGCCCCCGACGAGGTGGTGGCGCTGGCCTTCATTGCCGGCTGCCAGCGCACCGTGGCCGATCCCGACAGCGAAACCGGGGTGCTGCGCCGCCGCCTGCAGCAGCTGATGCCGGCGCTGGCGGCCAAGGCCGGCGAGGACACCGCGTTCTACCGCTACGGCCGGCTGCTGTCGCGCAATGAAGTGGGCAGCGATCCCGGCCAGCTGGCGCTGCCGCCGGCGCAGTTCCACGCGCGCATGGCGGCGCGGCGGCTGGCCTGCCCGCACGCAATGCTGGCCACCGCCACGCATGACCACAAGCGCGGCGAAGACGCGCGCATGCGCCTGGCGGTGCTGAGCGAACTGCCCGGGGTGTGGGCCGACGCCGTGGCCGCGTGGGAACGCGAATCCGCGCCGCTGCTGGCCACGCTGCCGCTGGCGCCAGACCCCGGCGACCGCCTGATGCTGTACCAGGCGCTGGTGGGCGCATGGCCGATGGCGGACACCGCCCCCCGCCCCGACGGCAGCGAGGGCACCAACGCCGCACCCGCCCCCGACGCGCTCCTCGCGCGGGTCTCCGCATGGCAGGTCAAGGCCATCCGCGAAGCCAAGCGCCACGGCAACTGGACCTGCCCCGATCCGGAATACGAAGCGGCCTGCGAGGCCTTCCTGCGCGGCATCGCGGCGGGCTGGCCACAGGGCGTGCTGGCGCATATCGGCCACTTCGTGCAACGCATCGCCACGGCCGGCGCGCTGAACGGCCTGGCGCAGGTGCTGGTGCAGCTGACCGCGCCGGGCATACCCGACCGCTACCAGGGCTGCGAAGGCTGGGACCTGAGCCTGGTGGACCCGGACAACCGGCTCCAGCCGGACTTTGCACGGCTGCAGTCGCGCCTGAGCTGCAGCGCGGGCTGGGCGCACTGGCTGGCGCACTGGCGCGACGGCCGCATCAAGCAGCAGCTGGTGCGCCAGGTGCTGGCGGTGCGCCGCGCGCATCCCGACCTGTTCGGCGACGGGCAGTACAGCATGCTGGCGGCGCACGGCGCGCTGGTGCCGCAGGTGCTGGCTTTTGCCCGCACCGCCGGCGAGCGCCAGGCGATCACAGTGGTGAGCCGGCTGGCGGCAGAGCACGTCGATCCGGCGGTGCCTCGCATCCCGCCGGCCTGCTGGGGCGACACCACGCTGAACCTGGGCGCGCCGCAGGCGAGCCGCTGGACCGATGCGCTGACCGGGCATGTCCTGGACGCGCCCGCGGGCCGGCTGCGGCTGCACGACGTGCTCGGCGGCCTGCCGGTGGCGCTGCTGCTGCGCGAGCCGTGAGCGGCACGCGTGCACCAACGCGGCTCAGGACTGCCCAGGCTGCGCCGGATGCCACACGATCGGCGTGAAGGGACGATGGGGCGGCCGATGGGGCGCGGCATGGTGGCCATCCGGGCTGCCGGGCCCGTGCGGGATGGCATGCGGATGCGGCCCCGCGGGCGGCTCGCGTGCAGCCTGGCTGGGCGATGCGCTGCGTTCCTGCGGCAGGTAGGGCCGGATCACCACCGCCACGTAGTCGTCTTCCTTGGGCGTGACCACGATGTACGCCAGCCCCGACATCACCAGGCCGACCTCGCCCAGCTCGGTCGCGATGCGCGCCACGATAAAGCGCTGCAGCAGCAGCGGATTGACGCTGTCGTCGATGGCAAGCGCGGCCGTGCAGATGGTCAGGAAGCAGCGCTCCACTTCGCGGCACACCACCACCACTTCATCGATGGCATAGCCCGAGCGGCTGGCGCGCACCAGCACCGATACGCCCGAACTGGGCGCGGCCTTGTGCCAGCCCGGCTTGACCTTGAAGCTGGGCAGGCTCAGGCCGGAGCCGGTGTCCTGCGCGACGGTATTGAAGCGCTGGGCAAAGTCCGAGGGCGTGATGGCAAGCAGCTGGCGCTCGACAGGCGCCGAGGATACCGAGACCGATGAGGCCAGGACGATGGTGGACAGGATGCTGGCGAAATTCATGGCTTCCTCGCAACAGATGAGCCGCTCCCCCCGGCCGGCTGCGCTGATGGGCCCGGCAGCACGCGGCAAACGGGCGCCGCCGCGGCATGGGGCCGGCGTTGCGGGCTGTGCTCGCCGGCACATGTCGCACGCCAGTTTTGGCCAGCATTTCCTTCACTATAGACAGGACGGCACGCAAGCACAGGACCGCACGCAAGCGTCATGCCGTTGCCGCCGACACCATCGCCGGGAGGGACACACGCGGGCGCACATGCAGTTTCTGCAGCGGCTGTAAAAACTACGGCTTTTGTGGCACTACAGTCAGTGCAAGGATGGACCGGCAGGCGCTGCAACGTAGCCGTCGCGACAGCGGCGCAAGCCGCCGATGGTGTTGCCGTGTTGGTTCAACTTTGTCGTTCCCGCGCACGCGGGGAGCCAGTGACTTTCGAGACGCTGGATTGCCGCCTGCGCGGGAATGACGAACGGATGGCCATGCCCTCCACGTCGTATTGCGGCGGGAACGGAGCTTGCAGGTCTGGAACAGATGCGGATAGGAAAATCCCTGCCCGCCGCCGTGTACAGGAGGATCGTCATGACATCCCGCTCCCGCTTCCGCAGCGCCCGCCTGGCGCTGCCGCTCGCGCTGCTGGCGATGGCCGCCTCCCAGGCCATCCCGGCCGCCCCGACCGATGCGCCGCCAGCGCCGTCTTCCACCGGCCGCACGACCGCTCCGCGCGACACCGAAATCGCCAGCGACCGCGCCATCACCACGGAAGTCCGCGCGCGCCTGGCCAATGCGCGCACACTGGATCCTGCCAAGATCCGGGTTTCGACCACCGACGGCGTGGTCAAACTGGAAGGCACCGTGCGCGACGACAAGCAGCGCAACATGGCCATGGAACTGGCGCGCACGGTGCGCGGCGTGACTGCCGTGTCAGACGAACTGCGTGCCGGCACGGATTAGCGCATGCTATGCATAGCGCAGCTTCCTGGCTCCGCTTGCACCGCAGTGCTTTCATAGAGATGGAGACGCCATGAGCACTCACCGCCAGCCCGACCATGACACCACCCGGCGCCGCACCGAGCCCCGCCCGGATCCGCACAAGGGCGGCCCGGACACCGAACATGAGCGCGGCAAGCCCGGACGCGACCGTCGCCACGATGTCGAGCGCGAGCATGACATCCCCGACGAAAACGGCGAACCGCCTTCGGTCAGGCGCCCCGGCGGCAAGCCCGAGGAAAGCGAACCGCCGGTGGAGAACACCTGAAGGCGCAGGCGCCTATGCACAGGAGCGACCATGAGCAAGACCATACGTACCGGCGCACGCCGCGGTGACCGCGTGGGCGGCACCCCGGCCATGGAGCGCAGTGCCCCGCGGGCGTCGACCGGGCGCAAGCGTGCGCGCGGCGAGACCGCGTCGCATGCCGCGCGCGCCGACGCGGGCAATATCCCGAGCACGCTGGACCCCGACCTCGACCAGGAGACCAACGATATCGAGGATGAAATCGTCCAGCGCGATGACGAATCGCACGTCGCGACGGAAGACGAGATCCCTGAGGAAGAAATTGCCGATGAAGTCGTGCGCGCCGCCGAGGGGCTGCCCGCCGACATGCCGGTCGACAAGGCCGACCGTACCGACGATCGCGACGAACAGCCCCCGCACCAGCCGCGCGGCAGCGGGAACGCCGGCAAGGCCTGAGCGGCGGCAGGCGCCGCCCCTGTGCGTGGTGGCAGCCCCGCTCCAGCCGGGGCCGCCGCCGCTTTCATTCGGATGCCAGCATGCCGTAGCGCTGCACCCGGATATGGTTGATAACGTCCTGCACACCGAATACGTGCTCGGCGATGTCCTCGATCTCGTACTTGGTGTCGCGGTCGGTGACGTGCCCTTCCAGCGTCACAACGCCGTCCTGCACGCGCACGGAAACCTCGCTGACGTCGAGTTCGTCCTCGCGCGCCAGGCGGTTGCATACCTCGTCGTGAACGCGATCGTCGTCGCGCCGGTAGTTCTTCGGGCCGGGCCTGCGCTGGCCCTCCCAGCGCGTTGAGGGCACGCCCCGCTCACCCGGCGCGTAGCCGCCGTATTCGCTGTATTCGCCGCGTGGCACATCGGGCCAGTCGCCATAGCCTGGACCATAGCGTGCGCCCCGGTCTGTCATGCCGCGGCCGCGCCTTGACCATTCTTCCTCGAACTGTTCGTCGCGCGCGCCACCGGCCGGATAGCGCCATTCCTCGGCATAGAAGCCATACCAGCCTTGCGCGCCGGGTTCGACCTCGCGGGACTGCTCGCGCGGCAGGCGCTCGGCGGTATTGCCATACCGGCCGGCAGTGAGATCGCGCTGGCGGCGGTTGTGCGCCTGCGCGGGGATGCCGCTGTAGCCCTGGTCGTTACCGCCGTACTGCCGGTCGGGACGCCTGCGCAGGTAGTCGTCGTCGCCACGCCTGCGCGCATCGTCGTCATCGCTGTATCTCATGGGATTGCTCCTCGGTTGCTGGTTCAAGGCAGTTCAGTGCGAGCGGGCCTCCTTGCGCTTACTCCCCCCCGCTCTCACCCCCCGCTCGCGCCGCCACCGGCACCTCGAAACACGCCAGCAGCGGCAGGTGGTCGGAAGCCACGCGCGCCAGCTGGCTGCGGTGGCTGGCCACGGATATCAGGTGCGCGCGCGGCGACACCCAGATGCGGTCAAGCGCGAACACTGGCATGCGCGACGGGAACGTCGCGGTGTGCGGCGTATGCTCGAAATACGCATGCAGCCAGCGCAGCGGGCGGCCCCACAAGAACCACTCGTTGACATCGCCCAGCAGGATGGTGGGCAATGGCGGCGCGGTGGCGATGTAGTTCAGCAGCTGCTGCACCTGGTGGCGGCGCTCGCCCGGCCGCAGGCCCAGGTGCGTGGCAATCACGCGCAGTTCGCTCGCGTGGCCCAAGGCGGTGCAGGCCAGCGTCACGTCGATGGCGCCGCGCGGCTCGCAGCCCTTTACCGTCAGGTCGATCTGGTTGACCGCCTGCGGCGCGAAACGGGTCAGCAGCGCATTGCCGTAATCCGCGTTGCCGCGCACGCGCGTAAAACCCGACACCACATGCATGCCGGTATGGCCAGCGAGGTATTCCAGCGTGTGGTCGTTGCTGCTGCCGGATTCGACCTCCTGCAGCGCGACGATATCGGCGCCGAGTTCTTCCAGCACCGCGGCGATGCGGTCCGGGCGGTAGCGACGGTCCGTGCCCACGGCACGGTGGATGTTGTAGCTGACCACCGTCATGCGCGCGAGGTCCGCCGCGCGCAACGGCCCGCACTGCGCAGCGGTAGCCGCGGCGCTGCCAGACGCCGGCGCGTCGTCCAGGTCACGCTGCTGGGCAGGATTTACAAGAGGCGGTAAGTCAGGGTGCATTCGCATAGGCCGTGCCCTCCCTGCGTGAAGTCTGCGAGACGTCGGCGCGCCAGTCGGTCCGGGGAGGAAGATGCCGGTCCTGCGCGCTGATCGCGCGGGACCGGGCCGAGGACGATTTGTCGGTCAGGAGCCGTCCAGGAACTGGTTACGCCGGCCAAGCGGGCGGCCAAGGTCGGGGCTGCCCCAGCGCGTGCTGTCCATAGACGGGTCGGCGGTGCGCTGCATGGTTGTGCCAGGCATGCCAGGCTGCGCCGGCACGGTCGAAGGCTGGGCCTCCGGCGCCGGAGCCAGGTCCTGCCGCGTAGGCGCGTTGGCGCCCTGCGTGTACGGATCGAACTTTTCGGTGCTGCGGGCGCCTTGCGAATACGGGTCATACGTGCCGCGCGGCGTGCCCGGTGTCATCTGCGCCATAGCGGGGATGGCGGCGGCCGCGAGGGCCACGGCGGCCAGGAGCTGGCTGGGTCGGATATGCTTCATGGTTACCTCCGTTCAACGCGCAATGTGCGCGCCAGTAACCATGGGCAAGCGAAAGGCGTGCCCGTGCGCCCTCCGCTTGCGCCGCCCGCGCTAGGCGATGCCCACTGCGCCCGCCTCGGCCGGCGTGCCCGCCGTGGTCGTGCCGCGCGCCAGCACGTGTACCAGCGCCGCCCCGGTATGGCTCGCCGCAATGCGCGACAAGCGCTCGGGATCGGCCGCGCCGACGATGGTGCCGCCGCCCGCACCGCCTTCCGGCCCCAGGTCGATAATCCAGTCCGCCTCGGCAACCACGTCGAGGTCGTGCTCGATCACCACCACGCTGTGGCCGCCGTCGGTGAGCCGGTGCAGCACGCGGATCAGGCGCGCCACGTCGGCCATGTGCAGGCCCACGGTGGGCTCGTCCAGCACGTACAGCGTGTGCGGGGCCTTCTGGCCGCGGCGGGTGATGTCGTCGCGCACCTTGCTGAGTTCAGTCACCAGCTTGATGCGCTGCGCCTCGCCGCCCGACAGCGTCGGCGACGGCTGGCCCAGGGTCAGGTAGCCAAGCCCCACGTCCTTCATCAGCTGCAGCGGATGGGCGATGTTCGACATCGCGGAGAAGAACTCCACCGCCTCGTCGATCTCCATGGTCAGCACGTCGCCGATATTCTTGCCGCGCCAGGTGACTGCCAGCGTCTCCGGGTTGAAGCGCTGGCCATGGCAGACGTCGCACGGCACCTTCACGTCTGGCAGGAAGCTCATGCCGATGGTGCGCACGCCCTGCCCTTCGCACGCCGGGCAGCGGCCGTCGCCGGTGTTGAACGAGAAGCGCGAGGCCGTGTAGCCGCGGGCGCGCGCTTCCAGCGTATCGGCAAAGAGCCGGCGGATGGTGTCCCATACGCCGATGTAAGTCGCCGGGCACGAGCGCGGCGTTTTGCCGATCGGGGTCTGGTCGACTTCCAGCACGCGGTCGATCGATTCCCAGCCGGTGATGGCCTCGCAGCCATGCCAGTTGTGTTCGACGTTGAGCGGGTTGCGCGCGCTCGATTTCGTGGCCTTTGCCTCTTCCCTGGCCGCATTGCGGGCGCGGCGCGTGGCCGGCGACGACAACACCGAACGGCCCACCGCATCGAGCAGGTTGGTCATCAGCACGTCGCGCGCCAGCGTGGACTTGCCCGAGCCTGACACACCGGTGATCGCCACCAGCCGCGACAGCGGGATACGCGCGTTGACGCTGCGCAGGTTGTGCAGCGACGCGCCATGCACGGTCAGCCATTCGGGCGGATCGGCCGGCTTGCCGGCGGCGCCCGGCCTGACAGTGCGCCTGGCCTGCAGCGGGTGGACGATCGGCTGCGCCAGGAACTGCCCGGTGGTGGAGGTGGGCGCCGCGGCCAGGTCGGCCACGCCGCCCTGCGCCACCAGCGTGCCGCCGCGCTTGCCGGCGCCGGGGCCGATGTCGATGATGTGGTCGGCGCGGCGGATGGTGTCTTCGTCATGCTCCACCACCACCAGCGTATTGCCCTTGTCGCCAAGCTTGCGCAGCGCGTCAAGCAGGATCTGGTTGTCGCGCGGATGCAGGCCGATGGTGGGCTCGTCCAGCACGTAGAAGACACCCTGCAGGTTGCTGCCGAGTTGCGCGGCCAGGCGGATGCGCTGCGCCTCGCCACCGGAAAGACTCGGTGCGGCGCGGTCCAGGCTGAGGTAGCCCAGGCCCACTTCTTCCAGGAACTGCAGGCGGCTGCCGATCTCGCTGACCACGTCGCGGGCGATCTCGGCGTCGCGCCCGGTCAGGCGCAGGCCGTCGACCCAGCTGCGCGTCTCCGACACGGTCCACTGCGCCACATCGACGATGGCGTTCTCGTCGAACGTAACCGCGCGCGCCACCGGGTTCAGGCGCGTGCCGTGGCAGTCCGGGCACGGCGTGTCGCCCACGCCTTCGGGCTCCTGCTCTTCCGATGGCAGGCTCTGCTCGCGGCCGCGGTTGTCCTCGACCAGCACGGTATCGTCATAGGCCGCACGCTGCTCGCGCGTCAGGGCCAGGCCCGTGCCCACGCAGGTGCCGCACCAGCCGTGCTTGCTGTTGTACGAGAACATGCGCGGGTCCAGCTCGGGATAGCTGGTGCCGCACACGGGGCAGGCGCGCTTGGTCGAGAACACCTTGACCTCGCCCACGTGCGCGGTGCCGCCGTTGCTCATGGCATGGTCCAGGCCGTCGAGCGGCGCCAGCAGGTGCATCACGCCCTTGCCGGCTTCCAGCGTCTGCGCCAGCAGCGCGCGCAGCTCACCTTCATTCTCCGGCGTCACCACCAGGTCGCCGACCGGCAGCTCGATGGTGTGCTCGCGAAAACGGTCCAGCCGCGGCCATGGGTCGACCGGCAGGAATTCGCCATCGACGCGCAAATGCGTGTTGCCGCGCGCCTTGGCCCACTTGGCCAGGTCCGTATAGACGCCCTTGCGGTTGACCACCAGCGGCGCCAGCAGTCCCACATGCTGGCCGCGATGATCGCGCAGCAACTGCGCGGCGATCGATTCCGGGCTTTGCGAGGTCACCGGCGCACCGTCATGCACGCAGTGCTGGATGCCCAGCTTGACGTACAGCAGCCGCAGGAAGTGCCAGACCTCTGAGGTGGTTGCCACCGTACTCTTGCGGCCGCCGCGCGACAGGCGCTGCTCGATCGCCACCGTGGGCGGGATGCCGTAGACGGCATCGACCTCGGGCCGGCCCGCAGGCTGCACGATCGAACGCGCATAGGCGTTTAGCGATTCCAGGTAGCGGCGCTGGCCCTCGTGGAACAGGATGTCGAACGCCAGCGTCGACTTGCCCGATCCCGACACGCCGGTGACCACGTTGAACTTGCCATGCGGGATATCGACGTTGAGCGACTTCAGGTTGTGTTCGTGCGCATTGACGATGCGCACCACGTCCTCGCCCTCGATCTCGCGGCGCGCACGGCGTGCCTGCAACGCAGCCTGCAGCGGCACGCCTTCGATCTCCGCGCGCTCGGCGGCGAGCATGCCGGCTTCGCCCAGCGCCGCGTCATAGTGAATCAGGGCCTGGCCGGTATGCGATTCGGCGCAGCCCTTCACGTCTTCCGGCGTGCCGGTGCAGACCACGCGCCCGCCGGCATCGCCGCCTTCCGGGCCGAGGTCGACCAGCCAGTCGGCCGCGCGGATCACGTCGAGGTTGTGCTCGATCACGATCAGCGAATGCCCGCCGTCCAGCAGCTTGCCGAAGGCGCGCATCAGCTTGGCGATATCGTCGAAGTGCAGGCCCGTGGTCGGTTCATCGAACATGAAGAGCCGGCGCGGCATGGTGCTGGCGCGGGTTCGCGAGGGCGTGGCCTGCGCGGCCTCGGCCAGGAAGCCGGCCAGCTTCAGGCGCTGCGCCTCGCCGCCCGACAGCGTCGGCACCGGCTGGCCCAGCTTCATGTATTCCAGGCCAACGTCGATAATGGGCTGCAGCACACGCAGCACGGCGGGGTCGCCGGCAAAGCAGGCCGCGGCCTCGCTGACGGTCAGCGCCAGCACGTCGGCGATGCTGAGCACGCGCGGCGGCTGGCCGGGCGCGGCGCGCTCGATCTTCACCTCCAGCACTTCGGGGCGGTAGCGGCTGCCGTCGCAGTCCGGGCAGCGCAGGTAGACGTCGCTGAGGAACTGCATCTCGACATGCTCGAAGCCCGAGCCGCCGCAGGTCGGGCAGCGCCCGTCGCCCGAGTTGAAGCTGAAAGTGCCCGCGGTGTAGCTGCGCTGCAGCGCCAGCGGCGCCTTGGCAAAAATCTTGCGGATCTCGTCGAACGCGCCGACGTAGCTGGCCGGGTTGGAACGCGCGGTCTTGCCGATCGGCGACTGGTCGACGAATACCACGTCATCGACCAGTTCCACGCCGCTTAGCTTGCGGTACGCGCCCGGCGACTCGGTCGCCTTGCCGAAATGCCGTGCCATGGCGGGATGGAGCACGTCCTGCAGCAGCGTGGACTTGCCCGAGCCGGACACGCCGGTCACGCACACCAGCCGCTGCAGCGGGATCGCGACGGTGACATCCTGCAGGTTGTGCTCGGTCGCGCCTTCCAGCACGATGCGCGGCAGCTTCGCGTCCACAGGCCGGCGCTGCCAGTGCGAGGCATCGGCCACGCGGCGGCGCCCGCCAAGGTAGTCGCCGGTGAGCGTGCCGGCGCCGCGGATATCCGACGGTGTACCGTCGAAGATGATATTGCCGCCGCGCTCGCCCGGGCCGGGGCCCATGTCGATCAGGCGGTCCGCGGCCAGCATCACCGAAGGATCGTGCTCGACCACCACCAGCGTGTTGCCGGCATCGCGCAGCCGGTGCATGGCTTCGACGATGCGGTTCAGGTCGCGCGGGTGCAGGCCGATGCTGGGCTCGTCCAGCACGAACAGCGTATTGACCAGCGAAGTGCCGAGCGCTGTGGTCAGGTTAATCCGCTGCACCTCGCCGCCTGACAGCGTACGGCTCTGGCGGTCCAGCGTCAGGTAGCCCAGGCCCACGTCGCACAGGTATTTCAGGCGCGTGCGCACTTCCGCCAGAAGCAGCTTGAGCGCATCGTCCAGCATCGCGCTGGGCAGCGTCAGGTCGTCGAAGAAACGGCGGATCCGCTCGATCGGCAGCAACATCAGGTCGTGGACGGTCAAACCCGGCAGCGCTTGCAGTTGCGTGCGGTCCCAGTCCACGCCGCGCGGCAGGAAGCGGCGTTCCGGCGCCAGCACGGCATCGGCGTTGTCCTTCGAGCCCAGGCGCCACAGCATCGACTCCGTCTTCAGGCGCGCGCCGCCGCAGGTTTCGCACGGGGTATAGCTGCGGTACTTGGACAGCAGCACCCGGATGTGCATCTTGTAGGCCTTCGACTCCAGGTAGTTGAAGAACCGCATCACGCCGTACCAGTGCTTGTTCCACTGGCCGTTCCAGTCCGGCGAGCCGTGGATGACCCAGTGGCGCTCGGCCTCGGTCATCTCCGCCCAGGGCGTGTCGCGCGGGATGCCGGCCTTGCCGGCATAGCGCATCAGGTCGTCCTGGCACTCCTTCCAGGCCGGGGTCTGCATCGGCTTGATCGCGCCCCCGCGCAGCGTCTTGCGCGCGTCAGGGATCACCAGCCCCAGGTCCACGCCGATCACGCGGCCGAAGCCGCGGCAGGTCTCGCAGGCGCCGTAGGCGGAGTTGAACGAGAACAGCGCCGGCTGCGGGTCGGCATAGCGCAGGTCGCTGTCCGGGCTGTGCAGGCCGGTGGAGAAGCGCCACACCGGGCCTTCATCGCCATCGGTCAGCACGTAGATGTTGACGCGCCCGCCGCCGCGCTTGAGCGAGGCCTCGATCGCCTCCACCACGCGCACCTTCTCGGCATTGCCGATGCGGAAGCGGTCGGCCACCACGTCGAGCAGCTTGCGCGCGCCGGTGGGCGACTGCACGACGCGCTGCGCCTGCACGCGGGTATAGCCGCTGACGGACAGCCACTGCTGGACTTCCTCGTCGGTGGCCGACTCCGGCAACTCGACCGGGAAGGTCACTACCAGGCGGGCGTCATGATGCGGCTGCCCTGCCGCGGTACGTGCCTGCAACTCGGCGTAGATGGTTTCCGGCGAGTCATGGCGTACCGGCTGCGCGGTCTGCTTGTCGAACAGCTCCGCGGCGCGCGCATAGAGCAGCTTCAGGTGGTCGTTCAGCTCGGTCATCGTGCCCACGGTCGAGCGCGAGCTGCGCACCGGGTTGGTCTGGTCGATGGCGATGGCCGGCGGCACCCCGTCCACGCGCTCCACCTGGGGCCGGTCCATCCGGTCCAGGAACTGGCGGGCGTAGGCGCTGAAGGTCTCGACATAGCGGCGCTGGCCTTCGGCATAGAGCGTGTCGAACACCAGGCTGGACTTGCCCGAGCCGGACGGCCCGGTCACCACGGTCATCTCGCCGGGGCGCAGGTCGAGATCGACATTCTTGAGGTTGTGCTGGCGGGCGCCGCGAATGCGGATTAGCTGCTTGCTCGACACGATTTCTCTTTCGAATCAGGGCGTTAAGGGACAGACGGGGCGAGGCCGGCGGATGGCCTGCTGAGGCTGCGTCCGGCAAGACAAACACCATAGCACAGGGGCCTGGGTGGTTTCGGCCAGCGCTCATGCTAGCGAGCGCCGTTCGCGAATACTGTACATCCATACAGTATAACAGTAGGGGAAAAATTTGGTATCGACCGCTTCATTCGAAATCAGACGCGTGACGATGTGGCGGGATCGGTAAGGCGAATTCATTTGGCAAGGGCGGTTCGTCGCGCAATTTCGCCTTTTTACTATTTATCGATTACCGATATACGATATGATCCAGTCATTCAGGTGTTCCGATACCGCTGAACTTTTCGAAGCATCCGCATCAACGGCCAGTGGCGCATCTGCTTTATCTGGACACATGACGGCCCCGCGGCCGTCGAGATTGTCGACTACCACTGAGGACAGAAACATGGCCCGCTTCGAAGACGGCATGCCCCCGATCCATCCGGGCGAAATCCTGCGCGAGGAATTCCTTGTGCCGCTGGGCATGAGCGCCAATGCACTGGCCCTGGCGTTGCATGTGACCGCGGCACGCATCAACGATATCGTGCGTGAGCAGCGCGGCATCACGCCCGATACCGCGCTGCGCCTCGCGCGCTATTTTGGCGGCGATGCACGCTCGTGGATGAACATGCAGCTGAACTATGACCTGAAGGTGGCACAGCGCGACCATGGCGAGCGGATCGCGGCGGAGGTGGTACCGCGGGACGGGGCGACCCATCCTGGCCAATCGACCACGGACAGGTAAAGGACCGGTGCTGCCGGGGCGCGCGGCATCCGCTGCGCCCCGGCTAACGCGTTACCGCATCAACGTTTCCGCCAACGCCCGGAACGCACGGAACGTAATCGGATTGTTCGCAGCGTTCCCTGCAACGGGGTGCGACGCGTACCGGACGATGGTCAATTCGGCCTTCGGGTCGATGTAGATGCGCTGGCCGTGGATGCCGGCGGCCTGGAGCATGCCGTGGCTGTCATGCGAAACCCACCACATGTCGCGGTAGCTCCAGCCCGGCAGTGCCGTCGCGCTGCCTGATTTTGCAAATTGCCCCCGATCGCCACCCCCGCGGATATCGGCCACGACCGGCGCGGGAATGATCTGCCTGCCGTTGAAGCGCCCGTTGCCGCGGATGGTTTCGCCAAAGCGAGCCAGGTCGCGCAGCGTGGTGTTGAGGCCACCGCCGCCGGATTCCGTGCCGATGCTGTCGACGGTGAAATACGCGTCCTGCTCCGCGCCCATCGGCTGCCAGATCCGTTCGGACAGCAGCCTGGCCAGCGACTGGCCCGAAGCCCGGCGCAGGATCCACGCCAGTACCTCGGCATTGACGGTCTTGTAGGCAAAAGCGGCGTCGTGCTCGCCGTCTTTCTGCAGCGTTTTCAGGAACTCATAGAAGTTGGGCGGGCCGTTGTAGCCGGCGGGGCGTGCCAGCATGCCGCCGGCACGCGCGTAGTCCCAGACCTCCGCCTTGGGATTGGCATAGTCCTCGGAGTAGCGCACGCCGATGGTCATGTCCATGACCTGGCGCACCGTGGCGTCGCCATAGGCGGTGCCGGCCAGTTCCGGCAGGTAGCGCGTCACCGGTGCGGCGGGATCGAGCTTGCCTTCGGCGGCGAGCATCGCGGCCAGCGTGCCGACGAACGATTTGGTGACCGACATCGCGATATGCGGTGTATGGCTGTCGAGCGCGCCGAAATAGCGTTCGTAGATGACCTTGCCCTGGTGCATCACCAGGATGCCGTCGGTATAGGTCAGCGCCAGCATCTCGTCGAAGGTGCGGCGCGTGCCGTCGGCATCGTTGAAGGCGATGGAGCCGATCTCGCGCTCGGCGCGCGGCAGCGCGCTGGCGGGGCCGTTGCCGCGCCACACGGCCGCGGTCGGTACCAGTTCACGGATATGCGAGAACAGCCAGCGATTGCGCGGGAACTTGTCGGCGCCCGGCGCGTGTGTGATCAGCTTGTCCGGGGGCGGCGGAAAGCCCTGCATCCAGCCCATGCGGTTCGGGTCGCTGTCCAGCGCGGCGACCAGCGTGGGCGCCGCGGCGGCCGGTGCATTGCCGGTGGCGGCGCCACCGGCGGTCTGGCTCCAGGCCGGCAGGCTGGCGGCGCACAGCGCCATGCACGCAAGGCGGCGCCAGGGGCGGTTGAGTGCCGGAGGGGTCGTAAAGGGCATGTTGTCTCCTTGTTGTGTGTTGTGCCTGTTTTGCCGCCCGCACCGCCGCTATCCCGCCTGCGCGTCCAGGCCCTGCTGGTGCTCGTGCAGGGCCGCCGTCAGCTTGTCGATGCAGCGATCCAGCGTGCGCACTTCCGCTTCCGTCAGCACGGAGAGGAACATCTTCTCCAGCACGTCGCCACGCTGGTACGTCTGTGCGACCAGTGCTTCGCCGGCCGGCGTCAGGAAGAGGTTCAACTGCCTGGCGTCCGCCTCGCCGATCTCGCGGCGCAGCAGACCCTGCTTTGCCAGCGTGGTGACGAGCTTGGAAGTCACCGTCTTCTCCAGCAACACCAGTTCGATCAGGCGCGTCAGCGTGAGCCCCGGCTCAAGCCCGGCAAAGCGCAGCACGCGCAGTTCGCGCAGGCCGATGCCGAACTCGCGCTCGTAGATGTCCGAGGCAGAGTTCTTGGTCATTTCGCACAGGCGGTTCAGGCGGAACGACATGTATTCCAGGATCGAACCGGTGGCGTTGGTGGAGGCAGGCATGGGCGTTGGGAGTTGGCGGGCGGCGCATAGATTCTATTGGCAATAGTTGCCATCAGCAACTAATGACTTACACCGATACCGCCTGTCCCAGCCAGGGCAAGGGGAAACGCGATCAGGGGGATGGACGCAAGGAAACGTGACGCACGACCTGCGGTCGCATGGACGCAGGCGAATCGGCCAGGGAGAAAACCGGAGGAAGCCGGCCGGAGCATACGCCGGACCGGGCGCGCTCAGCCAGGATGGGCAGCCCGCCTGGCTTCAGCAATCAGTCGAGCAAATGCCCCATGCGGGTCCGCTTGGTCGCCAGGTATTTCTCATTCTCGGCGTTGGACGGCACGATATGCCGCATCTGCTCGACCACCTTGATGCCGGCTTTCTCCAGCGCCGCGGCCTTGAGCGGATTGTTGCTCATCAGCCGCACGGAGCTGACGCTCCACTGGTGCAGCAGGTCGGCGGCAAACGCATAGTTGCGGGCGTCGATCGCCTGGCCCAGGGCCAGGTTGGCGTCGACCGTGTCGAGCCCGCCGTCCTGCAGCCGGTAGGCGCGGATCTTTTCGGCCAGGCCGATGCCGCGGCCTTCATGGCCGCGCAGGTACAGCAGGATGCCGCGGCCTTCGGCGGCAATCTTCTCCATGGCGAGTTCGAGTTGCGGACCGCAGTCGCAGCGGCAGGAGCCGAAGACATCTCCGGTCAGGCATTCCGAATGCAAGCGGATCAGGACGTTCTCGCCCGACACGTCGCCTACGCTGAGCGCGAGGTGCTCGATGCCTGAATGGGCGCCCTTGAAAGCATGCGCCGTAAAGTCTCCGAACCGCGTCGGCAGGCGTGCCGAATCGATCAGCTCAATTTCTGTGTCGTTCATACCGGAATTCGTGGTCAATCGTGCTGGGGCTGCCCGGCACCGGCGACATTATGAGCGGAATTGCAGGTTCGCGCTCGGTTTGCCCGCCGGGCCGGGTGTTGCAGTGCGTCGGTCAATTCCTACAGCAGTACGCGCTACCCACTTATGCAGCCGTTTCAAACGGGTCTATAGACTCGTTTACAGGACATGGCCCGTGGGCGTGCCCCAGGGTTTTGATGCGCACCGCGCATCACCTGACGGCTGCCGCGGGCCCTTGCAGGAGGTTCCCCATGACCGCAAACCCTTTGAGCGCGGAAGCAGCCAGTACCAAGATTGCGGCACTGTTCGACACCAAATCGGCCGCCAACAACGCCGCGGAGCGCGTGTGCTACGAAGCGCACCTCAAGCGCGGGCAGGTGCGCCTGGTTCATCCCTACGAGGCACACTTCGGACGCAAGCTGGAACCCGAAAACGACGGCATCGTGCGCACCGCCATCCGTTCGCACCTGATGATGGGGACGCTGGGCGTGGTGATCGGTCTGGCCATCGTCGGCATCCTGCACCGGCAGGGGATCGAGGCGGTGATTCAGAGCCCCGGCCCCGCCGCCGGCGCGGCCATCTTCCTGGGCCTGGTCTTCGGCATGCTGCTGGCGGGGCTGGCGACGGCACGGCCGGATCATCAACTGGTGATCACCCCGGTCCGTGAAGCCGTGCAGCACGGCCGGTGGGCGCTGCTGGTCCACCCGACTACGCCAGAGCAATGCAACGAGACGCTGCGGGCGCTGCGCAACACCACCGCCGAGGTGCTGAGGACGGCCTAGTGACGTTTCATGCCGATGGCCAGTCGTTCAGGGCTCGACCGACGGCTCGCGCTTGAGCGTGCGCAGCACGAAGGTCGAGCGGCTATGGCGCAGGCCGGGCAGCTTGTACAGCTTGTGCCGCAGGAATTCCTCATAGCCTTGCGTGCCCGCCACGGCGACCTTGATCAGGTAGTCATAGTCGCCGGTGAGCAGGTAGGCCTCCATCACCTCCGGCAGCTCGGCCAGGGCCTTGCCGAAGCGGTACAGCATGTCGTCGTCATGCCGTTCGAGCGTGACTTCGATCAGCACCGTATCCGGCAACCCCAGCGCCTTCTGGTTCAGCAGCGCGGCGTAGCCTTCGATCACCCCACTCTCTTCCAGCGCGCGCACGCGGTTCCAGCAGGGCGTGGCGGACAGGCCGACCTGCTCGGCCAGGCGGGCATTGGACAGGCGGCCGTCGCGGCGCAGTTCGCGCAGGATGCGCCGGTCGGTGTCGTCGAGTTTTGGCGGCTGAGGCATATCCCTCACTCTTAAGGAAGAAACATCCACGTATTCTGCCATAGCTGGATGTTTATTCTCCATCCACCACCAATCTGGAGACAATAAAGAAGCCAATTTTGCGGCATGGCTGGTAAATTTACTTCATCGACTTGCCTGCCTGAAACCACACATGCCCGCCGCCACCGCTCCGACTCTGCGCCTTTCGCTGCGACTTGACACCGCCGACCTGTTCGGCGCCATGGAATGGGTGCTGGCCAATGCCCGCCGCACCGGGCTGGCACCCGCGCAGTTCAGCTTCGACGCCAACCACCAGCCCGTGCTGCACGCCACGCTGACCGCTGGCGATGCCAACCTGCTGTGGCTGTTCCTGCGCCGGCTGGACAACGGCTTTGATGTGGAACTGCTGTTCGCGGACGTGGATGACCCGGACGGTGACGCCCCTTCAGATCCGGCCCCGCGTGCTGTCACGCGCCGCGCCGACAGCGACGCGGCGCTTGCCCTGCCCGCCTGAACTCGCTTTATGCCGCCTCCGGTAGCAGCTCGATACCATCAAGCTGCGCCGCGCAGGTATCGCGCACGATCGAGACAAAGTCCGCCACATAGGGCCGCCGCGCCATCGCCGCGGGCACCGTGGCATAGAGCTCGCTCCACAGGCCCCGGGCGCCGATGCGCTTGGCCAGCACGTAGTCGTGATCGACGTAGTTCTTCACGCCCCAGTTCGGCAGCGCCGCCACGCCGCGGCGGCTGGCCACCAGCTGCAGCACGGCCACGGTGAGCTCGGCGGTGCGGCGCTCGAGCCGGATGCCCGCAGGCTCAAGCACTTCGCGGATCAGGTCGATGCGCTGTTCCGGCACCGGATAGGTAATTAGGGTCTCGCCGGCCAGGTCGGCGGCTTCGAGGCGGCGCTTGTTGCGCAGCCGGTGCTCGTTGGCGATGACCGCCAGGATCTCGAAGCGGAACAGCGGCGCCACCTCCAGCCCCCGTCGCACCGCCGGCTGCGAGCCGATCACCATGTCGGCGCGCCCGTCGCCGAGCAGCGCGATCGGGTCGGCGTGGAAGCCGGCCACCAGGTCCACCTCCACCTCGGGCCAGCGGCGGCGGAATTCGTCCATCACCGGCATCAGCCAGTCAAAGCAGGTATGGCATTCCAGCACCACGCGCAACTCGCCGCGGGTGTCGCCCTTGAGCCGTTCGATATCGCGGTCGGCGGCGCTGACCGCCGCCAGCACCTCGCGCGCCAGCGCCAGCAGCCGCTCGCCCGCGGGGGTGAAACGCAGCCCCTGCCTGGTGCGGTCGAACAGCGGCACGCCGTAGTGCGACTCGATCGCCTTGATCTGATGGGACAGCGCCGACTGGCTGACATGCACGCGCTCGGCCGCGGTGGCGAGCTTGCCGGACTCGGCGATCGCCACCAGCGAGCGGAAATGGCGGACTTCGATCATGCGCCGCCCTCGTCGTCCGCCGAACGCGCCCTCGTATGAAATTTATTCATATGTTGTTTAAAACTTGTCGCTTGATTCATTTTACGGGCAAACCGACACTGTGCGCCAGACATCTTCTGGAGCAAGACAAATGGCACGCACCCATATCCTCGGCTTTCCCCGCATTGGCGAACGCCGTGAACTGAAATTCGCGCAAGAGGCATTCTGGCGCGGCGACAGCACCGAAGCCGCGCTGCGCGACACCGCGGCCAAGCTGCGCCGCCGCCACTGGCAACTGCAGGCCGAGCGCGGCCTGGACACCGTCGCCACCGGCGACTTTGCCTATTACGACCAGATGCTGAGCCTGACCGCGCTGCTGGGCGCGCTGCCGCGCCGCTTCGGCTTCGACGCGGCGCAGCTCACGTTGACGCAGTACTTCGAACTGGCGCGCGGCAACCGCGAGCAGCCGGCGATGGAGATGACCAAGTGGTTCGACACCAACTACCACTACCTGGTCCCGGAACTGGACGCCGACACCACCTTCGACGGCGGCCCGGCGTGGTTCTTCGAGGAAACCGATGAAGCGCTGGCGCAGGGCCTGCGCGCCCGCCCGGTGCTGATCGGGCCGGTGACCTACCTGTGGCTGTCCAAGAGCCATGTGGCCGGCTTTGACCGCCTGACGCTGCTGCCGAAGCTGGTGCAGGCCTATCGCCGCATCCTCGGCCAGCTCAAGGCACGCGGCATCGAGTGGGTGCAGATCGACGAGCCGGCACTGTGCCTGGACCTGGAGCCGGCCTGGCTCGACGCATTTGACACGGCCTATGCAGGCCTGCGCGATGCGGGCCCCAAGCTGCTGCTGGCCACCTACTTCGACACCGCCGCCGACCACGCGCAGCGCGCCGCCGCCCTGCCCGTCGATGGTTTCCATATCGACCTGGTGCGCGCACCGGCGCAACTGGCCGCATGGCAGGCAGCGCTGCCCGCGCATGCCGTGCTGTCGGCCGGCGTGATCGATGGCCGCAATATCTGGCGCACCGACCTGCGCCGCGTGCTCGACACGCTGCGGCCACTGCATGCCGCGCTGGGCGACCGCCTGTGGCTGGCGCCGTCATGCTCGCTGCTGCATGTGCCGGTATCGCTCGCGCATGAAGTGCGCCTCGATGCCGAGCTGAAGTCATGGCTGGCCTTTGCCACGGAAAAGCTCGACGAGCTGTCGGTGCTGGCGCGCGCGCTGAACGAGGGCGATGCCGCTGTGGCCGACTTGCTTACGGCTTCCGACGCCGCACAGGCCTCGCGCCGTCAGTCGCGCCGCGTGGTCAACCCGCGCGTGCAACAGCGCCTGGCGGACGTGACCGCCGACATGGCCCGACGCGCCAGCCCCTTTGCGGAACGCATCGAACGCCAGCGCCAGGCGCTGCAACTCCCGCTGCTGCCGACCACCACCATCGGCTCGTTCCCGCAGACCGCGGCCATCCGCCAGACCCGCGCGGCCTTCAAGCGCGGCGACATCGGCGCGCTGGAATACCTGGAGCGCATCCGCGCCGAGATTACGCTGGCCGTGCGCAAGCAGGAGGAGCTGGGGCTGGACGTGCTGGTGCATGGCGAAGCCGAGCGCAACGACATGGTCGAATACTTCGGCGAGCAGTTGTGCGGCTATGGCTTTACCGAAAACGGCTGGGTGCAGAGCTATGGCTCGCGCTGCGTCAAGCCGCCGGTGATCTACGGCGATGTGTACCGTCCCGAGCCGATGACGGTCGAGACCTCGCGCTACGCCCAGTCGCTGACCGAGCGGCCGATGAAGGGCATGCTGACCGGTCCGATCACCATGCTGCAATGGTCCTTTGTGCGCGACGACCAGCCGCGCGCGACCACCGCGCGCCAGCTGGCGCTGGCGATCCGCGACGAGGTGTGCGACCTGGAACGGGCCGGCATCCGCGTGATCCAGATCGATGAACCGGCATTGCGCGAAGGCCTGCCGCTGCGCCGCGCCGACTGGGACGCCTACCTGGACTGGGCCGTCACCGCCTTCCGTCTCTCGGCCAGCGGCGTGCAGGACCAGACCCAGATCCACACGCATATGTGCTATGCGGAGTTCAATGACATCCTGCCGTCGATTGCCGCGATGGACGCGGACGTGATCACCATCGAGACCTCGCGCTCGGCGATGGAGCTGCTGGAAGGCTTCGGCGAGTTTGACTACCCGAATGAAATCGGGCCGGGCGTCTACGACATCCACTCGCCGCGCGTGCCGTCGGTGCAGGCGATGGAGCGGCTGCTCAACCGCGCCTGCGAGGTAGTGCCGCCGCAGCGGCTGTGGGTCAACCCGGATTGCGGCCTGAAGACGCGCGGCTGGGACGAAACCGAAGCGGCGCTGGCCAATATGGTGAGCGCGGCCCGGGCGCTGCGCGAGCAGTGGTCGGCGCCGGCCGCGACGGCCTGGAAGCGGGTCAGCAAGACGACGACTCCCGCAGCTGTGACGCCGCACACCAGCAGCACCTGCACAAGCTGCGCCACGCACGCGCACTGACCTGCGGGGTAGCGGCGGCGGGCGCGCCGCCGCTACGGCCTGTTGACGGCCATTGACAACCATTGCGCAGCAGAACAAAAGGCCGCATGCCCTCACAGGCATGCGGCCTTCTTGCTGTATCGCCGCGCGTTCGCGCCGGCTCAGTTCACCCGCATCACCGCCGGCGGCATCCAGCTGCCGTCCAGCAGCGCCTGCTCCGGCCAGTACGCGCGCAGCATCATCTTCAGGGCATCAGGCGGCGCTGGCAGCCAGTTCGATACCCTGGATGCGGGCGGGCGCTCGTGCTGGATATAGATGTCGAGCGAGCCGTCGCGGTTGTAGCGCAGGCGGTCGCGGCTGCCGATGGCGTAGCGGTTGATCGGGTTGGGAATGAAGGCCTGGCGGTCGTTGTACAGCGTCAGCGACCAGAATGCGCGCGCCGCCGGCAACTGGCCCTTGTCGAAATGCAGCACGTAGCGCGCCCCGCCCTGCAGCGGCTTGCCGTTCGCATCGGTGCGCGTGGAGGCGTAGATCGCATCCTCGGGCAGGTTAGCGCCCAGGCCCACCCACGCGGTCACCGCGCGGCGGCCGTAGTTGGTGCCGTACGAACCCAGGTCGCGATGCATGACCCAGCCGTTGCCGGCATCGGCATTGCCCTTGCGCGCGCCCTGCACGATCGCCGCCAGCGCCGCGGTGGCGCCTTCCTGCACGGCGCGCGCGGTGGACGGCTCCATCACCGTGGTCTTGAAGGGCACGCCGGGGGTGATGCCCATGCGGCGGATCTTGTCGACCATGGCGCTGTCGGCGGGCGCCGGCGGGTTGGTCGGCAACAGCGAGGCAAAGCGCGTGAAGAACGCCTGCGCGTCCATCGCCGCCACCTGTTCCACCGGCGAGCTTTGCGTATCGACCGTGGTCGCACGCGGCGCGGCCTTCTCGGGCATGCGCTTGCCCCCGCCCCAGGCCGACAGCGGCGTCAGCCGGTACTGGTCCTGCAGCCGGTGCACTGCCGGGAAGTCCTGCTTGCCATTGGCTTGCGTGCGTCCGATCAGCCAGACCATCGAGGTGGGCGAGCGGATCTCCTGCATGCCCTTGGGCAGCGTGCCGCGCCAGTCGGGCCCGGTGATGACGAAATTGCCGCGGCGGGTGCCGGTGGTGCGCTTGCCCGGCGAGGCGAAGACGTTGGTCCACGCGTCCATCAGCGGCATCAGGTAATAGCGGCCGTTGGTGTCGGGCACGGACAGGATCACCGGCTCCTGCGACAGGTCGAGCCAGGCCGACGAGTACAGCGTGTCGGCATTGGGGCTGACCACATCGGTAAAGCTCGCGTCCGGGAAGGTGCGCTTGTGGCTGAAGGTATTGACCGGCGTGCGCACTGTCATCAGCTCGCGCGTCACGTCCATCAGCACGATCGGATAGGCGTAGGTAAAGACCTCGGCGGACAAGGCCTTGATGGCCTGGTCGGACGGCGGCTTCTCGGCGACGACCGGGTTGGCTACGTTGTCCGGCGCGGAGGCGCAACCGGACAGCACGACGGCGAGCGCGGCCGCGCTCGCCAGTAGACGAAAGGAAGGCTTCATGACCCCAATTCCCGTTGTTCTTGCGGCTTGTCCGGGCGGTGCGGCTATGACTGCCGGCATGTCGTCCCGGAGGCGCATCTGTTCCGTCCGCATCTTGGCCGGACGCAGGCGCCATGTCAATTCCTCCGAGGTCGGGGATCGAGGCAAAGCGCACCGAGCGCCATCCGCGCCGACCTGGCGCGTACCGCGGCCGCGGAACGAATCATATGTGTCAGATGAAACGTACGCCGTCGAGATAGGCCTTGCGCCAGCGCACGATGCGGATCTCGGCAAACAGGCCGGCTTCGGCGAAGGGGTCGGCGTCGATAAAGCGCTGCGCCGCCTCGCGGCTGTCGACATCGACGATATAGATGCCGCCGCCGGCATCCGAGCCGTCATCGTTGAGCTTGGCGCCGCAGGCCAGCAGCAGCGCCTTGTTGGTTTCCAGGTATTCCAGGTGGCTGGCGCGGGTGGCCTGGCGCACGTGCTGGTGCGCGGGCTTGTCGACGGTTTCGATCAGGTAGGGCATGGGGTGGATCTTCCTCAATAGCGCATCTGCACGTCATCAACCTTCCCCGTACGCGCGTTGTACAGGCAGGCATAGTGAAACCCGATCGACGACGAACTGTCGTCCGGCTCGAACACGCCCTCGCCATTGACCGAGGTCTGTGCGTTGGGCCGGTGATAGTACTGCTCGCGGTCGGCCATCATCATCACGCTGCCGGGCTGCGGGTAGCGGCGCCTGAGCGCTTCGGCTACGGCCGGTTCGCACGCGGTGGATGCGGCCCTGGAGACGGCCTGCGGATCGACCGTGATGCGGGTGGTCGCGGGCGGCGGCAGCGGGCGCCGCGCCATCTGTGGCGGCGTTTCGCAGGCGGCCAGCAGGCACGCCAGCGGCAGGCACAGGGTCAAAGCTCGGATCACGCGGACCTCCTCCGGGGACTGCGCTGGCAAGCGCGGCCCCAAAAAGTGAAGCGGAGCTATCAGATTACTGCGTCTGGCGGGAAAAGCCAAAGCCGGCGCCTCCTCGCTCTTCCCCGCTGCCCCCCCCGCCTCCCGGAAATCCCCGGGATAGCGAATCTTTCAACGCGGCTACACTATGGGCTCCCGGCGCCTGCCCGCAGCCCCACCGGCCTGCCCTGCCGGCCAGGCACCGCGCCGCAAAGCACACCAAAGATGCCGACACAATGACAACCACAGAGACAAGCGGCAACCGCCCTGCCACCCCCTCGCCGTTGCTGCGCAATGCCGCCAGCCTGCTCGTCGTGCGCGACGCCGCGGCCGGCATGGAAGTGCTGCTGGTGCGCCGCGTCGAGCGCGCCAACGACCGCAGCAGCGGCGCCTATGTATTCCCGGGCGGCACGCTCGACCCGCAGGACAAGGCGCTGCACGCGCATGCCCATGGGCTGGACGACACGCTCGCCAGCGAGCGCCTGGGCCTGCCGGCGAGCGGCCTGGACTTCTATGTGGCCGCCGTGCGCGAATGCTTCGAAGAGGCCGGCCTGCTGTTTGCCTATGGCCGCGACGGCCGGTTGCTGTCTCCACATGAACTCGACGCGGCCCAGCAGGCGCTGCTGCGCGAGGCGGTGCAGCGCGGCGGACCGGGCCTTGCACACGCATGCGAGCAACTGGGCCTGCGGCTCGCGGCCGACCGGCTCGCCTATCACAGCTACTGGCTGACGCCGCCCGGGTTGCCCAAACGCTTCGATACGCGCTTCTTTGTCGCCATCGCGCCCGAAGGCCAGGTGGCCGTGCCCGACGGCACCGAAATCGTTGAGCACCGCTGGGTCCGTCCGGCCGAGGCCGCCGACCCGGCCAGCGGCCTGCCGATGATGCATGTCACACGCCGCACGCTGAGCGCGATTGCGCAGTTCGGCAGTGCCGAGGCCTGCTTTGCCTATTTCTCGCAGTTGCGCGGCATCGCCTGCATCATGCCGCGGCTGGCCACCGGCGCGGCGGGCGTGCGCCCGGTGATGCCCAACGAGCCGAGCTACGCCGAGATCGGCCGCATCGATCCGGACGGCAAGGTGCATGGCCGCTACGAACTGGCGCCCGGAATGCCGGTGCAGCTGTCGGAGCGGGTCTGGCGCGTGACCGCCAACAACGGCAGCGTGATGACCGGGCCCGGCACCAACACCTACCTGGTCGGCGGCGGCGCACGCAATGAGTGGGCCGTGATCGACCCCGGCCCCGACGACGGCGAGCACGTGCGCGCCATCCTCGCAGCCGCGCCTGGCCCGATCCGCTGGATCCTGGCCACCCATACGCACCTGGACCACTCACCGGCCGCCAACGCGCTGCAGGCTGCCACCGGCGCCACCGTGATGGGCCGCGCCGCGCCCGCGGGCCAGTGGCAGGACGCGACCTTCGCGCCGCAGCGCGAACTCGCGCACGGCGAGCGCATTGCGCTCACCGACGACTGCACCCTGCGCGTGTGCCACACGCCCGGCCACGCGTCGAACCACCTGTGCTACCTGCTCGAAGAAGAGAAGACGCTCTTCACCGGCGACCACGTGATGCAGGGCTCGACCGTCGTCATCGGCCCGCCCGACGGCGACATGCGCGCCTACCTCGATTCGCTGGCCGCGTTGCAGGAGGAAGACCTCGACTGGCTGGCACCGGGGCACGGCTTCCTGATCGCGCGCCCGCAAGACGCCATCCGCATCCTGATCCGGCACCGGCTGCAGCGTGAAGCCAAGGTTGCGGGCGCGCTGCGCGAACTGGGGCCCGCATCGATCGCCGAGCTGGTTGTGCGCGTCTATGACGACGTGCCGCCGCGCATGCACGCGGTCGCGCAGCGCTCGTTGCTGGCGCACCTGCTCAAGCTGCGCGACGAGGGCAAGGCGCGGGAGGCCGAAGGCATCTGGTCGGAGGCCACCGCGTAGCGCCAGGAAGGCCACTCGCATCAAGCTGAAGATTTTTTCGCGGAACGCTTGCCCAAATCAAAAATTGCGATACAATTGCGCCTCTCGTGTGCGGCTGTAGCTCAGTTGGATAGAGTACTTGGCTACGAACCAAGGGGTCGTGGGTTCGAATCCTGCCAGCCGCGCCACCTATGCATGTCAAGTCCTGCCATAGGTTGACACCTTTCTGCAGCGCGCTTGGCCGATCAGGCTGAGGTCATAAACGCCCGATGGATTTCATCGGGCGTTTTGTATTTCAGGGCCTGGTGCGGCCGTTCTCGGTTGTAGATCTGCACCGACTGTTGGACCATGCGGGCGGCTTGCTGTAGGTCGGCAGGGCGTTGCAACAGGAATTCGCTCTTGAGGATGCCGTTGATGCGCTCGGCCATGGCATTTTGATAGCAGTCGTAGCCGTCGGTCATGGAGCAGATCAGGCCGTGGCGCGCGTGGATGGCTTGGTAGTAGGTCGAACAATACTGGATCCCTCGGTCCGAGTGATGGACCAGCGGCTGCCGGGTGCGGCGTCCTCGCAGCGCCATCTTGAGTGCTTGGCTGACCTGCTCGGTCTGCAAGCTGTCATGCACGTGGTACCCGACGATCTTGCGCGAGAAGGCATCAGTCACCAAGCTTAAATAGACGAACTGCTGCGCCGTCGGTAAGTAGGTGATGTCGGCCACCCAAACCTGTTCTGGCGCGTCCGGTACCACCTTTTGCGGACCGTCCTTGAGCAGATTGGGATGACGCCGGAAGCGGTGATGACTGTGTGTGGTCTTGTGGTAGGCCCGCTGCGGCACGACCAACAGTCGCGCTGCACGCAGGATATTGAACAGGCGATCACGGCCGACCTGGATGCCAGCCTCGGCCAAAGAGGGGCGCAGGACATGCTGTAGTTTGCGCGTCCCCAGACGTGGCTGACGCAGCCGGACGTGCTTGACCAAGGCGCACACTTTGGCGTCGCGTGCTATTTGCCGAATCTCGCTGTGCTGGCGCTTGTAGTACGCCTGGCGGCTGATGCCCATATGGCGGCAGGCCCTGCTGATGCTTAGCCCTTGGACGAGCTTTTGCGCGAGGACCTGCCCGAAGGCTTTTTTACGACGCGCACCCCGTGTTCCTTTTGGATCACGTCTATCACTGCTTCGAACAGGCGTGCTTTCTCCTGGGCCTCCCGCAATTGCACCTCCAACTCCTTGATGCGCTGCTCGGGCGTGAGCGGTTTGGGCTTGCTGGATTGATTTCCCATCGTGATTTTGGCCGCCCCTGGCGAGGCGCTCCAGTCCTGGAGTCCGTGCTTGCGTAACCATACCAGCACGGTCGAGCGACCTTGAATGCCATAGCGTTCCTGTGCCTCTTTGTAGGTCAGCTCGCCTTTTTCCACCTGCTCAACTACTGCCAGCTTAAAAGCCAGCGTGTAATCTCGCTGAGTTCGCTTTTGTACCGTCTCCAAGGGGACTCTCCTTCTCCTACTGGAAAAGTGTCAACCTTATTCAGGACGGGTCAGCAGAAAGAAAAAGGGCTTCCGGAAACGGAAGCCCTTTTTTGTTGTTGCGCCCCTCCCTGCCCTCCTCCCTACCAGCGATACCGCGCCCCGACTGTCCCGCCCGGATTGCGCCCCGCCCTCACCTTGAACCACAGCTTCACGCCGGTCGCCGTATTGCCATGCGCGCCGATGTTGAACGAGAACAGTCCGCGCAGCAGGTCGGTATCGATCTTGGTGCCATTGATGTTGATGGTCTGCTTGCGGCTGTCCTGCCACCAGTCCGCTTCCACGAACGGATAGATGCCGGCCAGACGCGTGGGCTGTGCGCCGTACAGGCGCACGCCGACGCCGGTGGCGCTCGAGTCGCCGGGCATGGCCTGCGGCATGCCGCTGACCGGGTTCATGCCCGGCTGGTAGGCCAGTTGCACGCGCGGCTGGATGGTCAGGCCGCCCGCGCGCGGCACGACCGCATCGAGGGCCAGCGCCATGGTGCGCACGCGGCTGTCGGCAAAGCCGCCCGCGGTGGTGATGTCGTCGAGGTGCAGCGTCACGCGGCGCCCACGCTCAGGCATGGCGGCGGTGTCGCGGTCCACGGCGGCGAGGCCAGGGGCATCCTCATCCGGCCCGGGGCCGACGGCTAGCGACAATGACGATGATGGGGAGGGCGGCGGCAGCGCCGCATACTCGACGGTGATGGGTTCGGCGGGCCTGGGGGGCGTGTCCGGCAAACTGGTGCCGGCGACCAGCAGGTCAGGCACGTCGGCCGGGGCCTGTTGCGCCGGCGGGGGAAGATCCCAGCCCCAGCCCGAGACACCGTGGCCGAGCCGGTCGGGCACCGCGTCATCCGCATGGGCCAGCGCACACATCAGCATGGCCAGGATGCCGCAGTATTGCAGGTGATGCAGGTTGAGTCCCGGGTGCGCGGCACATGGGTGCCAACCGGGGCAACTCCCCGCCTCCTCCCTCTCTCTCGATGATGACACGCGCATCATGGCAACCACCTTCGGGACGTTATATGGACCCTGCCCGATGAGCTTGAGCATAGGTCAATTGCCCTGCGAGCGTTAGCGTCGAATGTTCGGACGCGCGCGTCGCGGCGGTCGGCCATATTCACACTGCGGCGCGGGGCTGTGGCCCGGTAGTGGAGAGAATCGCCGGGGCTCCTATCCGAAACTCACGCCTTTTTGTCAGTAGTGGCGGCAATGACAAAGCACGGCGCGCCCGGCGCACCTGTCGGGCGGCAAGCAAGAAAACGTGGACGAAAAAAAACCCGCATCGCTGCGGGTTTCTTCCAGAATCTCGGCCTCATGGGAAGTCCTCCAGGACCTCCCTTTCCGGGCTGAAACGACGAAAGGCTCGCTTGCGCGAGCCTTTCCGAATATTGGTGCCCAGAAGAGGACTCGGTCACCCACGCGCGACCCCGGGCAACGCTTGCAAGCGTTGCCTTTTCTCGTCCTCGCGGGAAGTCCTCAAGGACTTCCCTTTCTGGGCAGAAACGAAGAAAGGCTCGCTTGCGCGAGCCTTTCTTAAAATTGGTGCCCAGAAGAGGACTCGAACCTCCACAGTGTTGCCACCGCTAGGACCTGAACCTAGTGCGTCTACCAATTCCGCCATCTGGGCTTCGTTTCGCTGCATTGCTGCTGCGATGCGAAGAACGATATTATGCTGAGCACAGCGGGCACTGTCAACACCCTCTCGCAAAAAACTTCGCTGCCCGGCTGCAAGGCAAGCTCCGCTATGCCGCACCACCGCGCCGCAGGAAATCCACCTGCGCCGGCCGACCAGGCAATTGCAGCGTCGCCGTCGCCGCCGGCGTGCTGGCGATGACCTTGCCGGCACGCAGCACCCGCAGCCGCGTGGCGCGCAGGCGGATCGCCTCCACCGGGTCGCGCGCCTGCAGCAGCACCAGGTCGGCGCGGTGGCCTGGCGCGATGCCGTAGCCGTCCAGCCCCAGGATCTGCGCCGGCGTGCCGGTGACCGCGGCAAAGCAGGCGCGCATCGCTTCCTGCCCGGTCATCTGCGCTACGTGCAGGCCCATGTGTGCCACTTCCAGCATGTCGCCTGAGCCCAGCCCGTACCAGGGGTCCATCACGCAATCGTGGCCGAACGCCACCGGCACGCCGGCTGCCAGCAGCTCCGGCACGCGCGTCATGCCGCGGCGTTTCGGGTAGGTGTCGTGCCGGCCCTGCAGCGTGATATTGATCAGCGGGTTGGCGATCGCCGCGACGCCGGCCTCGCGCATCAGCGGGATCAGCTTGGACACGTAGTAGTTGTCCATCGAATGCATCGAGGTCAGGTGCGAGCCCACCACCCGGCCCTGCAAGCCGAGCCGCACGGTTTCGCTCGCCAGGGTCTCGATATGGCGCGACAGCGGGTCGTCGCTCTCGTCGCAATGCATGTCGACGCGCAGGCCGCGGTCGGCGGCCAGCTCGCACAGCAGCCGCACCGACTCCGCGCCTTGCGCCATGGTGCGCTCGAAATGCGGGATGCCGCCGACCACGTCGACACCCATGTCGAGTGCGCGCTTCAGGTTCTCCAGCGCGCCGGGCGCGCGCAGCACCCCGTCCTGCGGAAACGCCACCAGTTGCAGGTCCAGGTAGGGACGCACGCGTTCGCGCACGTGCAGCAGCGCCTCCACCGCCAGCAGGCGCGGATCGCACACATCCACGTGCGAACGGATCGCCAGCAGCCCGCGCGCCACGGCCCAGTCGCAGTAGGCCAGTGCGCGTTCGACGATGGCCTCCTGCGTCAGCATCGGCTTCAGTTCGCCCCACAGCGCGATGCCTTCGAGCAGCGTGCCCGACTGGTTCACGCGCGGCAGGCCGTACGACAGCGTGGAATCCATGTGGAAGTGCGCGTCGACGAAGGGCGGCGTCACCAGTTGCCCGGCCGCGTCGATCTCCTCGCCCGCGCGCGCGGCCAGCGCCGGCTCCACGGCAGCGATGCGGCCGTCGGCGATGCCGATATCGACATCGGTACGGCCATCGGGAAGATTGCAGTGCCGCAGGATCAGGTCGAACATTGTGGGTCTCTCAGGGCCGGATGCACGACGATGTTCTCATGGCCGCGCGTCACGCGCCACGTGCCGCCGCGCCAGGCTTCACGCCTGCCCGTCGGAGAGCGCGGCAACGGCCGCCGGCTCGGGCGCCAGGCCGCAGCCGCGCAGCAGCAGCGCCACCAGGTGCTCGGTGGCCTGCGCATAATCCTGCCGCCCCAGCTGGCTTACGCCCAGCACGGCACAGACCTGCGCTTCAAAGTCCGCGTACGTTTGCGTGGCTGCCCAGATGGTGAAGAACAAATGCTGCGGATCGACCGGCGCCATCTGCCCGCTGTCGATCCACTGCCGCACCACCGCCGCCTTGCGCGACACCAGCTCGCGCAGCGCATGCCGCAGGATCTCGCCGATCTCGGGCGCGCCGTGCAGCAGCTCGTTGGCGAACACGCGCGACGCGTCCGGATGGCTGGCGGAGAGCCGCATCTTGGCGCGGATGTACTGCTCCAGCGCCACCTGCGGCGGCAGCTCGGCGCGGATGATGTCGGTCTCGGACAGCCACAGCTGCAGCGTGTGCGCCAGCACCGCGCGGTACAGCGCCTGCTTGGTGCGGAAGTAGTAATGCAGGTTGGACTTGGGCACGCCCGCGCGCACCGCAATCTCGGCCATGGTAGCGCCGGCAAAGCCCGCGCGCGCGAACACATGCTCGGCCGCGCGCAGGATCATGGCCTGGTTCTCCTGCCGGATGCGGCCGCCCGACACATCCCGCACGGGCAGCTGTCGTCGCGGCGCGACGCGGGCGCGCGCGTCCATCAGCGTGTGCCGTAGAGGCGGTCGCCGGCATCGCCCAGGCCGGGCACGATGTAGCCGTGCTCGTTGAGCGTTTCGTCGATGGCCGCGGTGACGATGCCCACCTGGGGATGCGCGGCGCGCAGCGCGCGCAAACCCGGGCGCGAGGCGATCAGGCACACGTACTTCATCGTCGTGACCCCGGCCTCTTTCAGGCGGTTGAGCGCGGCGATGGCCGAGTTGCCGGTGGCCAGCATCGGGTCCACCACGATCACCATGCGCTCGTGGATGTCCTCGGGCATCTTGAAGTAGTACTCGATCGGCTCCAGCGTCTCGGGGTCGCGATACAGCCCGATATGCCCGACGCGCGCAGCCGGCAGCAGCTCCAGCATGCCGTCGATAAAGCCGTTGCCCGCGCGCAGGATCGACACCAGGCACAGCTTCTTGCCGGAGAGCACGCGCGACTGCGTGGGCGCGATCGGCGTGCGGATGGCGATGGTCTCCATCGCCAGGTCGCGCGTGGCCTCGTAGGTCAGCAGTTGCGCGATCTCGCGCACCAGCCGGCGGAAGTTGTCGGTGGTGGTTTCCTCGCTGCGCGCCAGCGTGACCTTGTGCTGCACCAGCGGGTGGTCGACGACCAGCACGCCGGGCATGCCGGCAGGATCGGCCGCGGTGTCGGCAATGACAGCGGCATCGACGGGAACAGCGGACATGTCATTCATGGGGAAGCTCCTGATGGCCACGTTTCACACGCAATTCCTTGCCGGCGCCGCGGCTCGCGCAGCGCCGGTCCTGCCGCGGGCGCCCCCCCGGGGCGCCCGTGCGTCAGAACACCGTACCGTCGCTGATGATGCTGAACGGCGGCGGCCCGCCCGGGCGCCGCTTGGCCGCGATGCGCCGGCCGGCCGCCCAGGTGCCTCCTTCCAGCACGCGCGCCAGCGGGAAGTCCGCTTCCGCCAGGCCCAGCGCCTGGCGCACGCCGTCGGCCACCAGGTCCAGCCCGGTCACGGTCAGCGCGCGCCATTCGACGATCACGGCCTCGTCCACCGCGTGCGGCACGGCGGCAAAGTTCGGATCGCGCGGTACCATCAACTCGAAGTCATACAGCAGGCCGCCGTTGCGGTATTCCGGCAGCCCGGTCAGCGCGTCCAGCCCGGTCACGGTCAGGCCCGCGTCTTCCAGCGGCTCCAGCAGCGAATAGGTCAGCCACTGCGTCAGCTTATGGAACGGCACCAGCCCGCCCGGCGCGGCCGGATGGCGCCAGCAGTCGCCCAGGGACACGCCTTCGATGCAAATGCGGCCCGGCCACACCGGCCCCAGGCCCACCAGCAGCGTGCGCAGCAGGAAGCTGGCGTCGAGCCGCTCGTTGACCGCATGCGCCTTCAGGTAGTCGAACAGGTTGCCCAGCCGCGCCGGCCGGCCGAACAGCGCCGGCGTCGCCTCCATCACCTCGCCCAGCCGGCGCAGCAACCCGGCGCGGCCTTCCAGCCCCACCAGCGGGTTGTGCTGCGCGACCTGGAAGGCATGCGCGATGCTGTCGGCGTCGATGCGCTGCAGCCGCTCGGCATCCGCGCGCAGCGGGTCGCCGGGCGCGGCCGAGAAGCCGCCGCGCGCGAACAGCACGAAGCTGGCCACGCCGAGGCCTTCGGAGCGGGTCAGGACCAGGTCGCTCGACGGATCGCGATAGCGCCAGTCAGGGCCGGCGCCGGCATCCAGCAGTACGCTCGGGATCACCAGGTCGATGCCGATGCGGGCGCGCTCTTCACGATGATCCGGCCCGCTCAGCCCGGCGCGCTCGCACAGCACCTGCCAGCGGTCGGCGCGCTGCTCGATGCCGCCGCTTTCAAAGTGGCGCCAGCGGCTGTGGTACGGTACCTGCAAGTCCGGGTAGCGCTGCCGGATGGTGCTGGCGACGTAATCGGCAATCGCGTGCACGCGGTCGGGATGCCAGGTGAACAACTCCGACGCGCCGCTGGCCACGTGTTCCGTGACCGCCGCGCAATGCGTGCGCACCGCCTCGGCGCACAGCAGCGCCGAGGCCGGGTGCCCTTCCGGCACCGGGCTCAGCCAGCCGGCACCCGGCCGCATTTCCTCGCTTGCTCCCCGACGGTCCATGCCGCCACGATCCTCTTCGGGATACATTGTCATTCGTTCAACCCCCTGCCCTTTGCCAGGGCCAGTTCGTCGGCATCCGGCGGCGTGTAGCGCGTAAAGTAGCCGGCGGCCACCTTGGCATCGATCTCCACGCGCGCGTCGGCGGGGATCAGGGCCTCGGGGATCGCCACCTGCTCGACCACCTCGATGCCCTGCGCCACCAGCGCGCCGTGCTTCATATTGCTCATCGACGCCCAACGGTCGATACGGCGGATGCCCAGCCAGTGGAACACATCCGGCATCAACTCCTGGAAACGCATGTCCTGCACGCCTGCCACGCATTCGGTGCGGGCAAAGTAAGTCTCGGCGCGGTCGCCGCCCGCCTGCCGCTTGCGCGCGTTGTAGACCAGGAACTTGGTCACCTCGCCCAGCGCGCGGCCCTCCTTGCGGTTGTAGACCACCAGCCCGACACCGCCCTGCTGGGCCATCTCGATGCACACCTCGATGCCATGTGCCAGATACGGCCTGCAGGTACAGATGTCTGACCCGAACACATCCGATCCGTTGCATTCATCGTGCACGCGGCACGCCACCCGGGTCTCGGGCTTGCCCAACTGGCTGATGTCGCCGAAGAAGTACAGCGTCATGCCGCCGATGGGCGGCAGGAACACCTTCAGGTCCGGACGCGTCACCAACTCCGGGAACATGCCGCCGGTCTGCTCGAACAGGCTGCGGCGCAGCACGCTTTCCTTGATGCCAAAGCGCGCCGCCAGCCCCGGCAGGTACCACACCGGGTCCACCGCCGCCTTGGTCACGCGCACGTCGCCATTGGAATACAGGATGCTGCCATCGGGCGTGAGCCGCCCTGCTGCAATGGCCGAGGTCAGCTCGGGCATATTGATATGCGCCCGCGTGACGGCAATGGTCGGGCGGATATCCACGCCGGCCGCGATGCGGTCCGCAAACACGGTGGACACCAGGTGGCCCCAGGGATCGAGCGAGACGATCTTGTCCGGATCGTTCCACTGCGGGTGCGGGCCGATGGCCTCGGCCGGCGCGGTGTCGGTCAGGTCGGTACGATGGTCGCGTTGCAGCGAGCCCGCGGCCACCGCCAGCGCACGGTAGATGGCATAGGCGCCGGCATGGGTGCCGATCACATTTCGCTGCGCGGGGTTCGCCAGGCTGGCGATTATCGGTCCGCGCTCGGCCGCCGTGGGGGCGCCCCAGTGGATCGGCTCGGCCGGTTTGTCGCGGCGCGCGTGCGAGGTGAGGACGATATGGTCAGACATGGCACCCTCGGTTTTTCCCGATGGAATCCTGACCAAATGGTCAGGTTTACGATTCCATACTAGGCAACCTTCATGCCATCGCCCAATGCCCGTTTACGCGAGTTTTGCCGCGTTGTGTGTGGCGGCGAACACAAGTCTGCCGCGGCGGCGTGCACACGATTCGTGCCGAGGACATGACATCTGCGGTGCGCACGCACCAGCAAGAAGCGGCGCACGGCGCGGCGCTCACGCCAGCCGGGGCCAGCGCCGCGCGCAGGGCTTGTAAGCGTTACACGGTCGGACGGCTGGCCGAGCCGCTGCTGTTCGTCAGCCATGCGCGCAATGCTGCCAGCGGGCTGGCTGCTTCCACATAGCGATGGAACAGCGCCCCGGAGACATTGCTGAGCATCCACGCCGCCACCATGCCGAGCGCATTCAGAGCCGGCTGTCCTGGCGCCAGGTTCGACACCGCGGCATTGACCAGCAGGCACACCGGAAAGTGGACCAGGAACACCGAGTAAGAAATCCGCCCGAAGAAGCCGACCACGCGCGCCCGCGGCCAGCGCTCCATCCAGCCGCCGCGGCGCGCGATCGCCAGCAGCAGCGCGGTCGCCAGCGCCACGGCGATGCGCAGGCGGAAGTCGACGATCAGCGCCGCCAGCGCCACGGTGCCGAGCACCAGCAGCGGGATGGCGGAGCGGCCCGGATTCGACGCCCACCAGGCGAGCGCGCCCATGCCGTAGGCACCGAAGAAGTACACCGCCCAGATATCCCACGCGCCATCGCGGTTGAACCAGAACAGCGAGGCCACCGCCAGCACGGCCACGATGCCGATGCTGGCGCCGACACTGGCCGGCGCCTGTCCGCGCGCCAGCGCGCGCGCGGCCCACAGTGCCGCCAGCAGCAGCGCGAACAGTTGCAGGTCGATGGCCACGTACCAGACACCAGCCGACAGCGCATCCACATCCAGCACGTTGTGCAGCAGCGTCACGTGCGCCAGGAACTGCATCAGGTGCGGCGGCGCCGGAATCGACTCGTGCACCATCCACTGCCGCGCCACGGCGGCGCCGGCAATGCTCAGCAGGATCGCCGCCGCGAAGGGCACCACCAGCTTCTGGTAGCGGCGCCACAGCACCACCAGCGGGTGCTGTCGGATCTCCAGCCGGCCCTGCGGCGCCAGGCTGCGGGCAGCGAGGAAGCCGCTGATCACCAGGAAGACCTGCACCGCGATGCGGGCATAGTCATACAGCCAGTCCACCAGGCCGGGCGCCAGCTGGTAAGCGGCGTCGGACATCGGACCATAGAACGCAAGGTGATGGAGCACGATCAGCTGCGAGCTGACCGCCTTCAGGGCGTCGATGCACGGCAGGCGCGAAGGACGGGGGCTCATTTATAAGAAGGCAACCAAAGGCACGGAAGGCGCGATTCTACCCTGTCGCCCCAGGCCCCAATGTGGCGAAAAGTACACTAAATGCAGATTGGTTACATACTTGGCCGGCAGGCTACAATGCCGCCGGGCCTTGTTCTAAATGTCTTATCAGTCAGGCATTTGCTTATGACGACAATATCCTTCGTTCGCCCCGTCCCGGCGTATACCCTAGCGTCTTGGCCGAATTGTCGGCCGATTACGGTTTTCCCTGCATGTCTCCCTCCGACCTGTCTTCCCTGTTGACCCGCCTGTTCCGTGTCCGCCGCGCACTGGTGGCATTGGCCTTCACCACTGCGGCTGCTACCGCCGTTGTCGCGCTGGTGCCGGCCGCGGTCCAGGCGCAACCCCAGAGCCCCGTGCTCGACAAGATCCGCGACTCCGGCACCATCGTGCTCGGCTACCGCGAGTCCGCGCTGCCGTTCTCCTTTGCCGACGCCAAGGGCCAGCCCGCCGGCTACGCCGTCGACCTGTGCCTGCGCGCGGCCGAAGCGGCGCGCCAGAAGCTGGGCCTGAAGGACCTGAAGGTGCGCTGGATGCCGCTGACCCCGCAGAACCGCATCCCTGCAGTGGTCAACGGGCTGGTGGACCTGGACTGCGCGCCCAATACCAATACGCTGGAGCGCCAGAAGCAGGTCGCGTTCAGCGTCTCGCACTATGTCTCGACGGTGCGCATGCTGGTGCGGGCCGACTCGGGCATCCGCTCGCTCGCCGACCTGCGCGGCAAGACCGTGGTCACCAGCGCCGGCTCCACCGGCGACCGCCACGTGCGCCGCCTGAAGGGTCAGTATGGTTACCACGACGTTTACGCCAAGGACCACGGCGAGTCGTTCCTGCTGCTCGAGGCCGGCCGCGCCCAGGCCTTCGTGATGGACGACGTGCTGCTGGCCGGCCTGCGCGCCCGCGCCAAAGATCCGGCGCAGTTCGTGATCGTTGGCCCGGTCCTGTCGGTCGAACAGAACGCATTGACGTTGTCCAGGGCCGATCCGGAATGGAAGCGTCTGGTCGACCACACGCTGACCACCACCTTTGCCGGCGCGGAGGTCACCGCGCTGCAGAAGCGCTGGTTCCAGGAGCCGGTCGGCAGCCGCGGCATCAACCTCGCGTTGGCGCCGTCGGGTGAGGTGCGCGCGGCCTGGAAGCACCCGTCCGACGCGGTCACCGAGTAAGCGCGCAAGCCATGCCTGCGGTCCCCACCGCAATCGGACCGGGGCCGCAATTCAGGGTTTCCATGAGGCGTTGGCGCCGGGCAAGCCCCAAGTTGACAGTAATGAGCGATGTTGGCGACACTGGGCCAAGCCATCCCCGCGTGGGATAGGCCACATACACGACCGCCCGACAGCGGCATTTCTCAGGAGAAACCATGAACAAGTTTGTCGCGACCGCGATCGCGCTCTGCCTCGGCGCCGCCTCGCTGGCCGTGGAGGCCCAGACCGCCGGCAAGAAGCAGTTCGACCCGTATTCCCAGGGTGCCAAGTCGGGCGAGAAGTTTGACCCGCACACCCAGGGCGCGAAGACCGGTGACAAGTTCGACCCGTACTCGCAAGGCGCGAACAAGAGCACCCGCACCGACCTGACCGACGCCTCGGCGCCGGCCGCAGAAAAGCCCGCCAAGAAGGCCACCAACAAGAAGAGCAAGAAGAAAGCCGCCTCCGCACCGGCCGCCAGCTGAGCGCCAGCCGCGTGCACAAGAAAACCCGCCTCGGCGGGTTTTTTTGTGTCCTGCCACTGGCCGGCCCGGCCCAGGGCGCTTGCCTCATGGCGCTTGCGTATCGCGCTCCAGCGCCGTGACATCCACCCGCTGCACCTTGTCGTTCTGGCGCACTTCCGTGCGCAGCACGAAGGCCTCGGCCGGGCAGTACCAGTCGGTGATATGCATCACCGTGGGCTCCACCTGCACCACTTCCTCGCCAACCATCAGCGGCCCCAGCGAGGTGCGCTTGTCGTAGGTGATCGGCAGGCATTCCTTGCGCCCCATGGCCGTATCGATCATCTGCTTGCGCCCCACCTGGCGCGAGCCGATATGGATCGATGCGTGCAGCGCGCGCATGGTGCTGACCACCTGGTCCGATGCCAGCGGGTAGATCTTGAGCGCGACGCTGGACTCGAAGGTCTCGCCCTCCAGCGTGCTGCCCTCGCGCAGGTCCAGGCCGGCGTAGTTGAACACGCCCTTGCCGCGGAAGGCGGCCTCGCCGTACATGCGCGCGTAGCGGGCGCGGGCGTTGATGATGGCGTGCTGGCTTTCGATGCTGGTCTGGTCAGTCGGGGAGCGGCGATCGATCACCACCTCGTGCACCTGGTCCATGATGACCGGCGGGCCCATCAGCGCCGACATCGCCGACTTGGAGTTGACCTCCAGCCGCGCGCGGCAGCCGGAGGCGCTGCGGCTGACATCGCGCAGCGTCATGCGGATCGACATCGGCATCACGCCGTCGCCTTCCATCTGCACATGCGCGCCGGACTGAAACCAGGGCGCATTGCACAACACGGCTGCCGCCGAGGCCGAGACCTCGCTGACCGCCGTATGCGCCGCCGCCATCGCCGCGGCGCTTGCGGCCGCCGAGGGCACCGCACCCGGTTGCGCGCCAGCCCCGCTTGCCAGCGCCATTCCCGCCACCAGCCCCGCCAGCCAGTATTGCTGCGCCTTTGTCTTCACATCATTCCCTGTTTAGAATGTCCCGGGCGATCCCCCCGACGTAGCCCGGCCTGCCCAGGCGCGCCGGCCTTGTCACTGAAATTATGGTGTCTTTGTGGCGCCTTTGTCGCCTTTTTTCCCGCTGTGGGCTCCTTGGGTTTTCCTCGATTTCGGCGCCTGCCCGGCTTTCCCCGGCGCCGGCCCACCGAGCGCCAGTGGGAGGCTTCGTCCCGGCCTTTGCCCCGGCCTTTGCCGTGAATCCGCCGCTTCCCGGCAAGGCATCCCTGCCGCCGTGCTACCATTGCCCGCCGCGAGTACCCGGCGGCGGCTGTGGCGTTCCAGGCGCCTGGCAGCCGGCCCCGCGGTGTCCATCCGAGCGTTTGCGCCCCGGGGTTTCCCCTGATGTCCACCAATGGGCGGCGCCATGCGTTGTGATGGCTTCCGCTCACCGCGCGCCCTCGCAGGACCTTCCATCCGTCGCGCTTTTCCAGGAGCTCTATGCGTAGTTCATTGACCTCGCGGTACGCCGGACTGTCCGTTGGGACCGCTGCCGGTGCCATCGTCCTGGTCAGCCTGTTTATCCTGCTGGTCTGGTTCGGCACGCTCGACATGCGCCACCTGCTGCGCTCGGACGAGGGCCGCTACGCCGAGATTGCCCGCGAGATGTTCACCACTGGCGACTGGGTGACGATCCGCTACCACGAACTCAAGTACTTCGAGAAACCGCCCTTCCACCTGTGGGTGACCACGCTGGCCTATACGCTGTTCGGCGTGGGCGACTGGCAGGCGCGCCTGTGCGTGGCGCTGTCCGGCATGCTCGGGCTGGGCGTATCGATGCTGGCCGCCGTGCGCTGGTTCGGCAACCGCGCGGCGATACTGACCGGGCTGGTGCTGGTGTCGGCGCCGATGTGGAATATCGCCGGCCACTTCAATTCGCTGGACATGACGCTGGCCGGCGCCATGGCCTGCGTGCTGGCCTTCATGCTGCTGGGGCAGCACCCCGGGGCCGCGCCCGCCGCGCGCCGCAACTGGATGCTGGCCTGCTGGGCCGCCATGGGTGTGGCGGTGCTGGTCAAGGGCCTGGTCGGGCTGGCGCTGCCTGGCCTGGTGCTGGTGGTCTACACGCTGGTGACGCGCGACTTCGGGCTGTGGCGCCGCCTGCATCTGCCGGCCGGCATCGCTGTGATGCTGCTGGTGACGGTGCCCTGGTTCTGGCTGGTGTCAGAGCGCAATCCTGAATTCCTGCGCTTCTTCTTTATCCACGAGCACTGGCAGCGCTACACCTCCGCCGTGCACCAGCGCGAGGGCGCGATCTGGTTCTTCGTGCCGCTGCTGCTGATGGGCTTCCTGCCATGGCTGGGCCTGGCGCCGCAGATGTGGCAGGCGGTGCGCGAGCGCGCGGGCGTGGCGCGCGGCACTTCGACGCGGCCGTTCCAGCCGGCATTGCTGGCGGCGCTGTGGGCCGTGGCGATCTTTGTCTTCTTCAGCCTGTCGGGCTCCAAGCTGCCCGGCTATATCGTGCCGATCTTCCCCGCGCTGGCGCTGCTGGCCGGCGTGGCGCTGGACACCGTCACGGAACGCGCCTGGCGCTGGCAGGTCAATGCCATGATCGCGCTCGGCGTAGTGGGCCTGCTGGCGTGCCCGTTCGTCGCCATGCTGGACAAGCCGAGCACGCCCAATGTGGTCTATCGCGAATTTACGCTGTGGCTCGGCATTGCCTTTGCCGTGATGCTGGCCGGCGCGCTGCTTACCCGCCGCCTGCTGCGCACGCGCGGCGTGTTCCCCAGCGTGGTGGCCTATGCGCTGGCGATGTTCATTTGCTGTACGGTGGCGCTGCGTGGCCATGAAGCCATGGGCCGGCCGAATTCGGGCGTGGACCTGGTGCCCGCGATCAACGCCGTGCTGACGCCGGACATGCCGCTGTACAGCGTGGGGCTGCTGGACCACACGCTGCCGTTCTACCTGCGCCGCACCACCATCCTGGTCGCGCATCCGGACGAGCTGGAATTCGGCGTGGGCCAGGAGCCGCAGAAGTGGATCCCGACCATGGACGGTTTTATCGCCCGCTGGCAGGACGGGCAGCGCGCGGTGGCGATCATGTTGCCCGACACCTACAACGCGCTGGTCGCGCGCGGCGTGCGGATGCACAAGATTGCCGGCGACCGCCGGCGCGTCGCGGTGGCCAATTTCGCGCTGCCGGGCCAGCGCCCGCAGGCGCAAGCCCGGGGACAGTAACCTGCCAGAAATCCGCCTGCCAGAAATCCGCCTGCCAGAATCCGCCTGCCAGAACCCCCAATACGCAGCGCCATGACGCTTTCGACTTTCGCTTTTATTTTTTCCGGCGTGCTGCTCAATGCGGCCGCGCAACTGTTGCTCAAGGCCGGTGTCAACGCCATCGGCGCGATCACGCTCGACCGCGGCACGCTGCTGGTCACGGCGCTGCGCGTGCTGACCCAATGGCCGGTGCTGGCCGGACTGACGCTGTATGTCGTCAGCGTGGGCGTGTGGATCGTGGGGCTGTCTCGCGTGGACGTGTCGATCGCCTACCCGATGCTGTCGCTTGGCTACGTGGTCAACGCGCTGGCCGCCTGGTACCTGTTTGGCGAGATGATCGGCCCCTTGCGCGTGGCTGGCATCCTGCTGATACTGGCTGGCGTCTTCCTGATCGCCCGTTCCTGACGCGGTTGGCCGGCCACCCAAGCACCGACCGCATTCCATCGCCATTCCCATGACCGCTCCTGCCGAATTCCTGCCTTTCGTCCGGCCCGACATCGACGCCAACGCCATTGCCGAAGTCAGCAAGGTACTGGCCTCGGGCTGGATCACCTCCGGCCCGAAGATGCAGGCCTTCGAGGCCGCGCTGTCGGACCTCTTCGGCGGCCGCCCCGTGCGCACCTTCGCCAACGGCTCGGCGACGATGGAGATCGCGCTGCGCATCGCCGATATCGGCCCGGGCGATGAGGTCATCACCACGCCGATCACCTGGGTCGCCACCGCCAATGTGGTGCTGGCGGTCGGCGCGCGGCCGGTGTTCGTCGATATCGACCCGCGCACGCGCAACCTGGACCTGGACGCCGTCGAGGCCGCGATCACGCCGCGCACGCGCGCCATCATGCCGGTCTACCTGTCGGGCCTGCCGGTGGACATGGACCGCCTCTACGCCATCGCCGCGAAGCACAGCCTGCGCGTGATCGAGGACGCCGCGCAGGCGATCGACTCGCGCTGGCATGGCAAGCGCATCGGCAGCTTCGGTGACCTGGTCAGCTTCAGCTTCCAGGCCAACAAGAACATCACCACCATCGAAGGCGGCTGCCTGGTGATGAACACCCCTGAAGAAGCCGTGCGCGCCGAGCGCCTGCGGCTGCAGGGCGTGATCCGTACCGGCATGGACGGCATGGATGTCGAGGAGCCTGGCGGCAAGTTCAACCTGACCGACGTCAACGCCGCCGTCGGCCTGGCGCAGCTCGCCAAACTCGATGCCATTACCGCGCGCCGCGCTGAGTTGGCCGAAGCCTATTTCCGCTGCGCGGCCGACAGCGGCCTGGCCGGACTCGGCATCGAACTGCCGCAACCGCTCGATGCCCAGGCCGCCACCACCAACTGGCATATGTTCCAGGTGGTGTTGCCGACCGAACGCCTCCAGGGCGGCCCGGCGCAGGCCCGCCAGCAGGTCATGGAGGCGATGCGCGAGCGCGGCATCGGCACCGGCGTGCACTACCCGCCTGTTCATCTTTTCACCTACTACCGCTCGCTTGGCTGGCGCGAAGGCATGCTGCCGCATGCCGAACGCGTCGGGCGCGGCATCGTCACGCTGCCGCTGTTCCCCGCGATGCAAGCCGCCGACGTGGAGCGGGTCTGCGCAACCCTCAGCGAAACATGCAAACGTCTTTCCAAATGAGCCCGGTCGAGGTTTCGGTCGTCATTCCGGTCTACAACGAAGAAGACGGGCTGCAAGCCCTGTTCGACCGCCTCTATCCGGCGCTGGATGGCCTTGGCGAGCCGTACGAGATCATCTTCATCAACGATGGCAGCGTCGACCGCTCGGCGCAGATACTTGCGGCGCAGTTCCACAAGCGCCCGGACGTGACCCGGGTGGTGCTGTTCAACGGCAACTTCGGCCAGCATATGGCGATCCTGGCGGGCTTCGAGCATACCCGCGGCAAGATCGTGATCACGCTGGACGCCGACCTGCAGAACCCGCCGGAAGAAATCCCGCGCCTGGTCGAAACCATGCGCGCCGGCCACGACTACGTCGGCACGATCCGCCGCCATCGCAACGACACCGCGTTCCGCCGCTATGCCTCGCGCGCGATGAACCGGCTGCGCGAGCGCATCACCAAGATCCGCATGACCGACCAGGGCTGCATGCTGCGCGCCTACGACCGCAACGTGATCGACACCATCAACGCCTGCCGCGAGGTAAATACCTTCATCCCCGCGCTGGCGTACACCTTTGCCTCGAACCCGGTGGAAATCGAGGTCAGCCACGAGCAGCGCCACGCGGGCGAATCCAAGTACTCGGTGTACCAGCTGATCCGCCTGAATTTCGACCTGGTGACCGGTTTCTCGATCGTGCCGCTGCAGTGGTTCTCTGCCATCGGCACGATGCTGTCGCTGTTCTCGGGTGTGCTGTTTGTGGTGCTGCTGGTACGGCGCTTCGTGCTCGGCTCGGAAGTGCAGGGTGTGTTCACCCTGTTCGCCATGAACTTCTTCCTGATCGGCATCCTGCTGTTCGGCCTGGGCCTGCTGGGCGAATACGTCGGCCGCATCTACCAGGAAGTGCGCGACCGCCCGCGCTACCGCATCAAGGCGGTGCTGGAAGGCGATCCCACGCGCACCGCTGCCGCGCCCCACGCAGCCAGCACGGAGCGATGATGCGCGCCGTCGTCTTTGCCTACCACAATGTCGGCGACCGCTGCCTGCGCGTGCTGCATGCGCGCGGCGTGGACGTCGCGCTGGTGATCACCCACCGCGATCGCCCCGACGAGAATATCTGGTTCCGGCGCGTGGCCGACACCGCGGCGGAGCTGGGCATCCCCTTTATCTATGGCGAAGACCCGACCGACCCCGCCATCGCGCAGGCCGTGCGCGACGCACACCCGGACGTGATCTTCTCCTTCTACTACCGCGCCATGCTGCCGGAGAGCGTACTGGCGCTGGCGCCGGGCGGTGCCTTCAACATGCACGGTTCGCTGCTGCCGAAATACCGCGGCCGCGTGCCGGTCAACTGGGCAGTGCTGCACGGCGAGACCGAAACCGGCGCCACGCTGCACGCGATGGAAGCGAAGCCCGACGCCGGCTATATCGTCGACCAGACCGCCGTGCCGATCCTGCCGGACGATACCGCGGGCGAGGTCTTCGAGAAGGTCACCGTGGCCGCCGAGCAGACCCTGTGGCGCGCCCTGCCCGCGATGATGACCGGGCAAACGCCGCAACGTCCCAACCGGCTGGCTGAAGGCAGCTATTATTCCGGCCGCAAACCCGAGGACGGGCGCATCGACTGGAGCCGCCCCGCAGCCGAAGTCTACAACCTGATCCGCGCGGTGGCGCCGCCCTATCCCGGCGCATTCACCGAGCTGGCGGGACAACGCTTTATCGTCGCGCAAGCCCGCCGCCCGCTGCCCGATGCCGCGCTGGCGCTGCCGTCAGGCACCGCACCCGGCCTGCACCTGCGCGACGGCCACATCGTCGGCCTGTGTGGTGACGGCGGGCTGGTACTCGTGACACAACTGCTGGCGCAGGACGGCACAACCGTCACGCCGGATGCCTTCGCCCAACTTCTTACCGAACAGTCCAACAAGGAAAACCGATGAAAAAGGTCCTGATTCTCGGCGTCAACGGCTTCATCGGCCACCACCTGACGCGCCGCATCCTGGAAACCACCCCGTGGGAGGTTTACGGCATGGACATGTCGACGGACCGTCTGGGCGACCTCGTAGAGCACCCGCGCATGCACTTCTTCGAAGGTGACATCACCATCAACAAGGAGTGGATCGAGTACAACATCCGCAAGTGCGACGTGGTGCTGCCGCTGGTGGCCATCGCCACCCCGGCCACCTACGTGCGCCAGCCGCTGCGCGTGTTCGAACTGGACTTCGAGGCCAACCTGCCGATCGTGCGCGCCGCGGTCAAGTACGGCAAGCACCTGGTGTTCCCGTCGACCTCCGAGGTCTACGGCATGTGCAGCGACGACGAGTTCGATCCCGAAGCCTCGCCGCTGGTCTACGGCCCGATCAACAAGCCGCGCTGGATCTATGCCTGCTCCAAGCAGCTGATGGACCGCGTGATCCACGCCTACGGCATGGAGCAGGGCCTGAACTACACCCTGTTCCGCCCGTTCAACTGGATCGGCGCCGGGCTGGACTCGATCTTCGAATCGAAGGAAGGCTCCTCGCGCGTGGTGACGCAGTTCCTCGGCCATATCGTGCGCGGCGAGCCGATCAAGCTGGTCGACGGCGGCGCGCAGCAGCGGGCCTTTGCCGATATCTCGGACGGCATCAGCGCGCTGATGCGCATCATCGAGAACCCCAACGGCGTGGCCACCGGCAAGATCTACAATATCGGCAACCCGGGCAATATTCACTCGGTGCGCGAGCTGGCCGAGATGATGCTGACGATGGCGGCCGACTATCCGGAATACGCCGACGAAGCGCGCAAGACGCAGATCGTCGAGACCTCGTCGGGCGACTTCTACGGCAAGGGCTACCAGGACGTGCAGCACCGCGTGCCGAAGATCGACAACACCATCGAAGAACTGGACTGGAAGCCCGAGATCACGATGGAAGCGGCACTGCGCCGCATCTTCGAGGCCTACCGCAGCAAGGTAGTCGAGGCCCGTACGCTGGTCGATTCGGCCAACTGAGCGCGCACCGCAGATGGCACGCATAGCCCTGAAGGTCGACGTCGACACGCTGCGCGGCACGCGCGAAGGCGTGCCCAGGCTGCTGTCAATGCTGGCGGCGGCGCAGGCACAGGCCACCTTCCTGTTCAGCCTCGGGCCCGACCATACCGGCTGGGCCCTGCGGCGCGTGTTCCGGCCCGGCTTCCTGAAGAAGGTGTCGCGCACCTCGGTGGTGTCCAACTACGGCCTGCGCACGCTGATGTACGGCGTGCTGCTGCCGGGGCCCGACATCGGCCGCAAGGGCGCGGCCGAGATGCGCGCCGCGCGCGCGGCCGGCCATGAATGCGGCATCCATACCTGGGACCACGTCTACTGGCAGGACAACGTGCGCGAGCGCGATGCCGCGTGGACACGGCGGCAGATGCAGCAGGCGTTTGCGCGCTATACCGAGATCTTCGGTGAAGCGCCAACCACGCACGGCGCGGCCGGCTGGCAGATGAACGAGGACGCGTTCCGGCAGATTGATGACTGGGGCATGGCGTATGCGTCAGACGGACGCGGCACTGCGCCTTATATCCCGACGATCGACGGCGTTCCCTGCCGGCATGTACAAATGCCCACCACCTTGCCGACGCTGGACGAATTGATTGGCACTGACGACCTGACCGAGGACAACGTCCACACCGCGCTGCTCAAGCTGACTGAAGGCCCGCGTGACCATGTGTTCACGCTGCATACCGAGCTGGAAGGCGGCAAGCTGGCGCCGGTGTTCGAGCGGCTGCTGGCGGGCTGGCGTGCGCAGGGGCACGAGCTGGTGTCGATGGCGACGTGGTATCGGGGGCTGGATCGTGAGGGGTTGCCGGAGTTGCCGGTGACGTGGGGGGAGATTCCGGGGCGTAGTGGGGAGTTGATTGTGCAGCCGTCAGTGGGCTGAGGCTCCTGCGCGCTTGCGCGCTTGCGCTTGCGTGCTCCCCTCTCCCGCAAGCGGGAGAGGGGAGCAAACCGCCAGCGAGGGTACGTCTGCCGGCAAGCGCTAGCCGCGCCCCACCGCCCCCACCCGCAGCCCATTAAACACCACCAGCAGGCTCGCCCCCATATCGGCGAACACCGCCATCCACATCGTCCCCATCCCCATCACCGTCAGCACCAGGAACACCGCCTTGATGCCGAGCGCGAGCGTGATGTTCTGCGCCAGGATACGGGAGGTGCGGCGCGACAAGCGGACGAAAGCCGGGATCTTGCGCAGGTCGTCATCCATCAGCGCCACGTCGGCGGTTTCGATCGCGGTATCGGTGCCCGCAGCCCCCATGGCGAAGCCGATATCGGCGCGCGCCAGCGCCGGCGCATCGTTGATGCCGTCGCCCACCATGCCGATCCGCCCGCCGCGCGCATGCGCCGCGTCCGCGAGCGCGGCGATGCCGTCGGCCTTGTCCTGCGGCAGCTGGTTGCCGCGCGCCTCGTCGATGCCGACCTGCGCGGCGATGGCCTGCGCCGTGTGCGGGTTATCGCCCGACAGCATCAGCGTCTTCACGCCCAGCGCATGCAGTTCGGCGATCGCCTGCCGGCTGGTGTCGCGCACCGTGTCCGCCACCGCGAACAACGCCAGCGCGGTGGCGGCGCCATTGCCCTCCACGCGCACCAGCAGCACCACCGTCTTGCCTTCACGCTCGTGGGCTTCGAGCCGCGCCTCCAGTGCCGGCGAGCAAGCGCCCAGATCATGCACCAGCCGGTGGTTGCCGAGCCGGTACTCCACGCCTTCCACCTTGCCACGCGTGCCGCGGCCCGCCAGCGCCTCGAAGTCCTCCACCGGCAGCGTGGCGATACCATCGGCCACCGCCGCCGCGGCGACTGCATGCGAAACAGGGTGATCCGAGCGCGCCGCCAGGCTGGCGGCGATGGCGCGCGCCTGCGGCACGTCCGCTGCCAGCAGCGCATGATGGGTCTGCGCGGGCTTGCCGTGCGTGATCGTGCCGGTCTTGTCCAGCGCCACCCAGGCCAGGTGCCTGCCCTGCTCCAGGTAGACACCGCCCTTGACCAGGATGCCGCGCCGCGCGGCCGCGGCCAGCCCGCTGACGATGGTCACGGGCGTGGAGATCACCAGCGCGCACGGGCAGGCAATGACCAGCAGCACCAGCGCCTTGTAGATCCAGTCGACCCACGCACCGCCCATAAACAGCGGCGGCACCACGGCCACCGCCAGCGCGATCGCAAACACCGTGGGCGTGTAGATGCGCGCAAACTGGTCGACAAAGCGCTGCGTCGGCGCGCGGCTGCCCTGCGCGGCTTCCACGGCGTGGATGATGCGCGCCAGCGTGGAATCGCTGGCTGGCGCGGTCACGGTGTATTCCAGTTCGCCGGACTGGTTGATCGAACCGGCAAAGAGGGGATCGCCCTCGGCCTTGTCCACCGGAACGCTCTCGCCGGTGATGGGCGCCTGGTCCAGCGCCGACTGGCCGCGCACGACCTTGCCGTCCAGCGCCACCCGTTCGCCCGGACGCAACCGCACCAGCGCGCCCACCGCAATGCCGGCGGCCGGCACCGCTTCCCACGTGCCGTCGGCGCGCCGCACCGTGGCCTGCTCAGGTGCCATCGACATCAGGCCGCGGATCGCATTGCGCGCGCGGTCCAGCGAGGCGGCCTCGATGCGCTCGGCCAGTGCGAACAGCACCATCACCATCGCCGCTTCGGGCCACTGGCGCAGCAGTAGCGCGCCGGTCACCGCAATGCTCATCAGCGCATTGATATTGAGGTTGCCGTTGCGCAGCGCGATCCAGCCCTTGCGGTAGGTGGTCAGGCCGCCGAGCGCCACCGCCGCCAGCGCCAGCACAGCCGGCAGCCACGGCAGGCCCAGCGCCAGCCATTCGGTCACCTCGGCACCGACCGCGGCCACGCCCGCCAGCGCCAGCGGCCACCAGGGCTTGCTGGCGGCGCTTTCCGGCAACACCTGCTGCGCGGCCTCGGTCGTCAGCGCAACCGCCTGCATGCCCAGGCTCTGGATCGCCTGCACCACCGGCACCGGCGACGGCAGCGTGTGGTGCACGGTCAGCACGCGCTGGATCAGGTTGAATTCGAGCGCCGCCACGCCGGCCATGCCGCCCAGCTTGCTGCGGATCAGCGTTTCCTCGGTGGGGCAGTCCATCGCATCGATGCGATAGGTGGCGGTGCGCGCGCCGGGGGGAACCTCGACCGGCGCGGCCGGTGTCAGCGCGATCGTCGATGCGCAACCGCTGCCGCAGCAGGCGCGAGCCGGCCCGGCATGCGCATGGCCGTGATCGTGATCGTGATCGTGATCGTGATCGTGATCGTGGCCATGATGGTGGTGTCCGTGGTGATTGTGCCCATGCGCGGCATGATCTTGAGGGAGAGCGTCTTCAGGTGACGTGCGAGCCATATCTTGTTGTTCCCGCTGGATTGACCTGATGACATTGAAGACCCTGTAGCAACTACAGAGTCAAGCGGCATGGCGACGCTACTGTCCGCCATGCCGCACTGCCGGCTCAGTCGCAGCCTCAGTGCTCGCAGTTGACCATCCACGACATGCCGAAGCGGTCCACCAGCATGCCGAAGCCTTCGGCCCAGAAGGTCTTCTGGTACGGCACCACCACCTGGCCACCTTCGCTCAGGCCGTCGAAGATACGCTGGCCCTCGTCCTTGCTAACCGCGCCCACCGACAGGCTGAAACCGGTGAACGCCGGCTTCTCGCCGCGCCGGCCATCCGACGCCATCAGCTGGCTCTCGCCGAACTGGATATTGGCGTGCATCACCTTGTCCTTCCAGTCATCCGGAACTTCCATGCCCTCGCTCGGCGGCGCGTCCTTGTAGCGCATCACGAACGTGACCTGCGCGCCCAGCACCTTGCCGTAGAAAGCCACGGCTTCGTCGAAGCGGCCGCCAAAGTCCAGATAGGGTTGCACCTGCATGTCATTCTCCTTTTGGGTTGTCATTCAAGTTGCATCGGGTTGTGCGCCGGCGAGCGCCCGGGTATGGGCGCGGGTGGCACGCGCGCCATTATGCGCGCGTGCCGGCAGCATGCAAGGGACGGGCAGGACTCAGGAGACCGCGGCAGCGACGGGCGCGGCGACGGTGCCGGCCTCGGCCGGAAACTGCAGCGAAAACATGGTTTCGCCCTCGACGCTGCGCACGCCGACGCTGCCGCCGTGCAGCCGCATGATGGTATCGACGATGGCCAGCCCGAGCCCGGTGGAGGCCGCCGAGTTGCGGCGCGAAGGATCGGCCCGGTAGAAACGCCCGAAGATATGCGGCAGGGTCTCGGGCGGGATCGCCGGCCCGGCGTTGCTCACGCGGATGCAGGTGGTGCCGCCGCCCGGCACCGGGATGCGGTTCACGTCGACCCGCACCGCGCTGCCCGCGGGCGCGTGGCGCAATGCGTTGTCCAGCAGGTTGGTGACGGCGCGGCGCAAGAGTGTCTGGTCGGCCTGCACCGGCGCGTGTCCGCTGACCGCCAGCGCGACGTTGCGGTCGGCGGCGACGGCCTCGAAGTACTCGGCCATCTTGTCCAGCTCTTCGCGCGCGTCCAGCGTGCGCACCCCCAACGCCACCTGCGCATGGTCGGCGCGCGCCAGGAACAGCATGTTCTCGATCATGCGCGCGAGCCGCTCATACTCCTCCAGGTTGGATTCGAGCAGCGCTTCGTATTCCGCCACGCCGCGGCTTTGCGCCAGCGTTACCTGGGTCTGGCCAATCAGGTTGCTGATCGGCGTGCGGAAATCATGCGCCAGGTCGGCCGAGAACTCCGACAGCCGCGAGAAGCTGTCCTGCAGCCGCGCCAGCATGTCGTTGAGCGCCGCCGCCAGTTCCCGCAGCTCGGCCGGCGCACTGCCCACGTCCAGCCGCGTGGCCAGGCGGCTGGTGGTGACCGCGGCGGCATCGGCGGCCATGCGCCGCAGCGGCCGCAGCCCGCGCCGCGCCAGCACGAAGCCCAGCCCCGCCGCCACCGCCGCGCCGCATAGCGTGGCCCACAGCACCTGGTCGCGGTATTCGCGGATCAACGCCACGCGATAGCCGGCGTCCCGCAGCACCACGATTTCCACGGCCTTGTCTGAATCGCCAAGCTGGCCGAGAGCGGCGATACCGCGCGACGGCACGCCATTCTTCGGATACCAGGTCTGGAGCATGCCTTTGTCGGGCTGCGCGGTGGCAGGCAGCACGCGCAGCGGCGGCACGATTTCATTGCGCGGATTGAGCGTGACCAGTGGCTCGCCCTGGCGCGTGCGCACCACCAGGATCAGGCCTTCATGTCCCATCGCGATATCGGCAAAGCGGTGGGTATCGGCGCGGATCTCGGCCTCGCTGCGTACTTCGCGCAGCAGGTGGCGCACCAGCAGCACCTCGCCGACCAGCTCGCTTTCATCGCGCCCTTCGAGCTGGGTCGACAGCGCGCTGGACAGGTAGGCGGCCACGCCGGCCAGGATGACGGCCGTGGCCAGCCCGTACGCCAGTGCCAGCCGCGTGGTCAGGGAAGACGTCAGCCGCCTCATGCGTCGCGCAGCCCTTCGTCGCCGTCGTCCAGCACGTAGCCCATGCCGCGCCGCGTATGGATCAGCTTGCGCGGGAAGGGATCGTCGACCTTGGCGCGCAGGCGCCGGATCGACACGTCCACCACATTGGTATTGCTGTCGAAGTTCACATCCCACACCTGCGAGGCAATCAGCGAGCGCGACAGCACTTCGCCGCGCCGGCGCGCCAGCAGGTAGAGCAGCGCGAATTCCTTGGAGGTCAGGTCGATCTTCTGGCCGGCGCGCACCACGCGGCGGCGGATGGCGTCGATCTGCAGGTCGGCGACTTCGATGAATTCGCTCTCGCGCAGCGGGCCGCGCCGCAGGATGGTGCGGATGCGCAGCACCAGCTCGGCAAAGGCGAAGGGCTTGACCATATAGTCGTCGGCGCCCAGCTCCAGGCCCTTGAGGCGGTCGGACAACTCGTCGCGCGCCGTCAGGAACAGCACCGGGGTGTCGCGTTCGCGGCGCAGCTCGCGCAGCACCTGCCAGCCGTCCAGGCCGGGCAGCATCACGTCCAGCACGATCAGGTCGTACGGGTGCTCGCGCGCGTGTGCCAGCCCGTCCACGCCGTCGCGCGCCAGGTCCACCACGAAGCCGGACTCGGTCAGGCCCTTCTGCAGGTAATCGCCGGCCTTGGGTTCGTCCTCGACAATCAGGATACGCATGATTCAGTCACTTTTCGGCGGCACCAGCGCCGCCATGGCGTAACGCTATCCGAGGATGGCGGCAAATGGACGAAGATTTCAGAAATGTCATCGCGCGGCAAGGGCAATGCACGGGGAATCCCGTAAAATGCGCGTTGACCACAGGCGCTGCCTTGGGTTCACGCGCCCGTTGTCCACCCCTCTCGTTCGCCTTTCCCTTCTGATGAAACGCCTTCCCAACTGCCTGCTGTTGTCCCTCGCCATGCTCGTGCTGCCCGTCTCTGGCGCAGCGGCGGCAGTGACGACGGTATGCAGCGCAGTGCAGGCCACCGGGCTGTCGCTGCCGGAACGGCATGTCGCAGCCAAGATGGAGGCGGAAGCGGCACTGGATGGTGCCAACGAGGGGATTTGCCGCCGCAGCGCGGTAATGGTGATGGCCGAGCCCACCGGCAATGGCGAACCGCTCATGCTGCATGATGCCGACGCGCCGCAATCGTCGGGCGATGCGGACTTGCCACAGTCGGGGCAGCCGTCCGCTGCGGCCGGCGAGTTGCCGGAATTGCCCGCGGAAGTGCTGCTCCACTGGGCCCATGCGGCGCCGATGGCGACCCCGGCCGTATTCACCGGCGTGCTGCCCTTCGCCCCGCACTGCTGACGGCATTCGCCGCGCGTGCTGCACGCGCGACGCAGTCCTTTCCGGACCGCACCGCACGATTGCCGTGCGTGCGCCTTATTCGACGCGGAAGAACTCGATCGACTGCCCCGCGTTGACCGCGCGCTGCAGCCAGTCAGGATATTCGCCCTGCCCGTCCCAGGTCTGCCCGAGGGCATTACGGTAAAGCGGGCGCGAAACGGAAGCTTGCGGCGCACCGTTCGCTACGGCTTTTGCCGGCGCCGGCAGCGCAACATCGGGGGCGGCCTCCGACGCGGCGGCGCCCTTGCGCGGGGATTTCGCGGCAGCAGACGGCGCGGCAGGCGCCGGGACCTTGTCAAAGCATCCCGCCGCGACCAGGTCGTCGAGCGTCAGGGCATGACGATCCATTTGCTCGCGGATCCAGGCCACCGCAGCGAGTTTGGCTGAATCAGACTCGGACATGACTTTCGTGAGAGACCCGCTGCATTCCCGCGGGCAATGGAGGACCGGCGATGGAACCACAGGCCGGTCGGACAGCCATGATTCTACAGCCTTTGTCAGTGCTGCCGCTTCTCCATTGTGATGGCACGGGCAATCGGCATGCGCACGCCGCATGCGAGAAATGCCAAAAATGACGGCATTGTCATGCACCAGTCATGCTGGTGTGGGGGGGCGCTACCTAGACTTTCCATACCGCCGCCCCTCCCCTGGGTCGGCACTCTTACGGAGAATCGATCCATGCAAGCACTCAGGCAAATCTTTGTCGCCACCGCCCTCGTTGCCGCCGTGGCCGGCACTGCGCACGCTGCACCGCGCAGCGTCGATCCGTTCAGCGACGGCGCCAACAGCGCCACCGGTACCCGCAACTCCTTCACGGATGGTGCGCACAGCGCCACCGGTACGCGCAACTCGTTCACCGACGGCGCAAACCGCGCCACCGGTACCCGCGACACGTTCACCGATGGCGCGCACAACCCCAACGGCCCGCGCGACAGCTTCAGCGACGGCGCCTGACGCCACGGCGCGAGTCTCAGCGCACCGCGCCGTAGATCCTGCGCGCATCGGCGGCGTCGGCAATCGGCCGGCCCAGCGTCAGCCCGCCCTGCACCGCCTGCGCCACCAGCGCGGGGTTGCCGGGCGCGCGGCTGCCGTCGCGCAGCAGCAGGTTGTTTTCGAAACCTACCCGCACATGGCCGCCGAACGCGGCGGCCGCGGTCACGCAGGCATTTTCTTCGCGGCCGAAGGCGCAGATCGCCCACGGCAGCGCCTGGTCGATCTCCGCCGCGACCTGCAGGAACGGCAGCAGGTCGTGCGGCGACGACACCTGTCCCGCCGAATAACGGCCCAGCACGTATAGCAACGACCACGCGCCCGGCGGCACCATGCCGCGTTCGCGCAGCGCATGCCAGCGGCGCACGTCGGCCACGTCATACAGGATCACCTGCGTCATCACGCGCTCGCGCGCCAGCCAGGTGAAGAAGTCCGCCAGTTCGTTTTCCGTGATCTCCGGCACCGCCACTTCGCGCAGGCCCACCGACACCGCCTCGGGCCGCAGCTCGCGCACCATCGCGATCTGCTCGGCGGCCTTGTAGACGCCGGCGGCCTCGCTCGTCACCTGCACCAGCAGTGAATCGCCGACAGCCTGCTTCACCGCGGCCAGTGCGTCGCGGTAGGTCTGCACGTCGAGCGAATGGCGACCATCGGCGTCGCGCACATGCATATGCATCATGGCCGCGCCGGCGTCCAGGCAGGCGCGCGCCTCGGCGCCCAGCTGCGCCGCATTCAGCGGCACCGCGGGATGATCGGCAGCTTGCTTGTAGGCGCCATTAGGCGCGACCGTGACGATCAGGGGCGAGTCGGCCAGCGGCGTGCGCGCCGCGGCGTTGGGATTGGCTCGGGTCATGGCTGGATTTCGGGCAATTCGGGGGCAATCAGTTCCAGACCGGCGCGCAGCAGGCGGTCATAGCGCGAGCGCTCGGCGGCAATGGTCTCGGGGGTCCACTGGTAGAAGCCTTCGCCGCGCTTCATGCCGTGGCGGCCGTCCGCCGCACGCTCGGTCAGGCAGCGCGCGGGATGGTCGTCGTTGCAGAAGCTCGGGTACATGGTGGCGCCGGCGGCGGCGTGCACGTCGATGCCGGCATGGTCGCGCTGCAGCACCGGCCCCGCTGCCAGGAAGCGGAAGCCGAAGCCAAAGCGCACCGCCGCGTCCACGTCCTCGGGCGAGGCAATGCCACGGTCGATCAGGCTGAACGCCTCGCGCGACAGCGCATGCTGCAGCCGGTTGGCGAGGAAGCCCGGCAGGTCCTTGCGCACCTTGACCGGCACCATCGCGCAGCGGCGCATGAAGGCGATCAGCGCATCGGCGCAGGCCTCGTCGCTGCCCTCGCCCATCACCACTTCCACCAGCGGCACCAGGTGGGCCGGCATGAAGAAGTGCAGGCCCAGCATGCGCGCCCGCGTGCCCAGCCCGTCGCCGATAGCGCTGATCGGGAAGCTGGAGCTGTTGCTGGCCAGCACGGCATCGGGGCGCGCGTGCCGGACCAGTTCGGCAAACAGCGCCTGCTTCAGCTCCAGCCGTTCGGGGATGCACTCGATCACCAGGTCCACCGTGGACCAGTCCACGTCGCCCAGCGTCGCGGCCACGGCCAGGCGGTCGGCGCCCTCGGCGCGGCCGATGGCGGCCAGGTTCTCGCGCACGCGCTCCGGCAGCACGGCGGCGCGGCCGGCGTCGGGCTCGATCACGGTGGTGCGGCACAGCGCGCGCGTCAGCACCACGGCGACATCGGCGCCCATGGTGCCGCCGCCCACCACTACCGCATGCGCGGCGCCGGGGCGGCTAAGGATGACCGGAGCGGTCGGGTTCGGCATAGGTTCTCCCCAGGGTGCGGTGCGGCCCGCACACGCCATCGGCGCGCCAGGCCATCGAATCCCGGCAGTGTAGAGAACTCGCTTTGATTGATGAAGTCGATTCTATGGATAAAATGATCCACAAATCAGATCAATCCCAGGATTTCGCCGCCCGGCGTTCGCCTGCCGCAGCAAGACCATGAAAATCAACCTGTCGATGCGCGACATCGAGACCACACTGGTGCTCGGCCGCACGCTCAACTTCCGCCAGGCGGCCATCCAGCTGCACCTGTCGCAATCCGCGCTGTCCACGCAGATCCTGCGCATCGAGGAGTCGCTCGGCGTGCGCCTGTTCGACCGCACCACCCGCACCGTGCGCCTGACCGCCGCCGGCGAGGTCTTTATGCAGCAGGCCGCGCTGCTGCAGGCCACCTTTCGCGGCGCCATCGACGCCGTGACCGGCATCGCCAGCGCCGAGCGCGGCCAGGTGGCGGTGGCGGCGCTGCCATCGCTGGCGGCGCGCATGCTGCCGCGCGTACTGATGGCCTACCACCGCGCGCGCCCGGAAGTGGCGCTGAAGGTGATCGACACGCTGTCCGGACCCGCCTTCGACCTGGTGCGCGCCGGCGAAGTGGACTTTGCGCTAACCGCGGCCGACCCGCAGCAGGCCGACCTGCACTACGAGCCGCTGCTATCCGACCGCTTCGTGCTGCTGATCCCTTCCGCGCACCCGCTAGCGCGCACCGCCGGGCCGCTGCGCTGGGCCGATACCGTTAACGCACCACATGTCTCGATGACGCATCCCAGCAGCGTGCGCCAGTACGCGGAATGGGCTTTCCTGCAGAACCGCATCCGCTTCCAACCGGTGTTCGAGGCCGAGCATCTGGCCACCATCGCGGCCATGGTCGAATGCGGCTTCGGTGTCGCCGCGCTGCCTGAGATTGCTGCCGGCACGGTGCGGCAAGCCGGCATCGTCGAGCGGCTGCTGACGGCGCCGGTCACCGAGCGCTCGATCGGGCTGGTGACGTCGCGCAACCGCACCTTGTCGCCTGCGGCCGCGGAACTGGCGGCGGCAGTACGCATGCAACTGGCACATCCCGCCGGCGCCACCGAGGCCGGCGCATAAGCGTCACGTCGATATCCTGATGCGCGGCGTAAGAACAAACGGGCCCGGCAAGTAGCCGGGCCCGCAGCCTTCAGGAAGGGTCTTTGGTACGGGTACGGGAGACGGCCGCCATGATCCCGATGCCGAGCACGATCAGGCAGGCAATGCCGATATAGACAGGCGCCAGGCCGGCAATTGACATGCCCCAGGCAATGCCGCCCACCAGGACCAGCAGACCTATGATGTATAGCGCGAATGACATGAGTCGGCTCCTTGCGGTGGTGACCTGGCTTCAATGTAGGCAGTGGCGGGCACGCAAGGGATAGGACAAGGACGGATGCTGACGTAGGCGGGTTCTGACTTGGCTGTGACGCCACAGGCGTTTTATGCCGCGCCGCGCGCCTGCTCGGCCGCCAGGTAGGCGTCGCGCGACGGCAGCAGGTGGCGGCGGCACAGTGCGACCAGCGCATCGCGGTCGCCGCGCTTGAGCGCCTCGATCATGGCCCAGTGCTCCTGCCGCGCGCGCTCGCGGTAGGCCGCGGCGGCCAGCGTGCCGAAGCGGATCGGGTGGGTGCGGCGCGCGTAGTCGGCGATCGCCTGTTGCAGCACCGCGTTGTCAGCCAGCGCGAACAGCTCGCGGTGGAAGGCCTGGTTGATGCGGAACACCGCGCGCGCGTCGCCGGCTGCCACGGCGGCATCGTGCTGCTTCTGCACCGCCACCAGCGGTGCCAGCCGCGCCGCCGGCACGGGCACAGCAATCAGCGATGCCGCATGGCATTCCAGCACTTCGCGCAACGCATACAGCTCCAGCACCTCGCGCGCGCAGAAGGCGCGCACCACCGCGCCGACGTTGCGCTTGCGCTCGACCACGCCGATCGCCTCCAGTCCCGCCAGCACCTGCCGCACCACATGACGCTTCAGGCTGAAGCGCGCTATCAGGTCGTCCTCGGTCAGCCGCTCGCGCGGATGCAGGCGGCCGAACACGATGTCCTCTTCCAGGGTGTCGACGGCATCCTGCATGGCGCCGGCATCGGCTCGCAGATCGTTCATGGCTCAGCGTTTTTGCGGAATGGTTTCCACCGTTTGGGTGGCGCGCAGGAAGTCGAAGTCGACGCCCTGGTCGGCCTGCGTCACGGTCTCCAGGAAGAGCTTGCGGTAGCCGCGATCCGCACGCGGGCGCTCAACCGGCTGCGCCGCGGCGCGGCGGGCCAGCTCGGCCTCGTCCACCAGCAGCGTCAGTTCGCGCCCGCGCACCGACAGCCGGATACGGTCGCCGCTCTGCACCAGCGCCAGCGGCCCGCCGATGGCGGCTTCCGGCGTCACGTGCAGCACGATGGTGCCGGCCGCGGTGCCGCTCATGCGCCCGTCTGAGATGCGCACCATGTCCTTGACGCCCCCGCGCGCCAGCTTGCGCGGGATCGGCATATAGCCGGCCTCCGGCATGCCCGGCGCGCCGGTCGGCCCGATGCGCTTGAGCACCAGGATGTCATCCGCCTTGACGTCGAGCGCTTCGTCGTCGATGCGCTGCGCCATGTCCTCGGCGTTCTCGAATACCACGGCGCGGCCCTCATGCTCCATCAGCACCGGATCGGCCGCCGATTGCTTGATGATGGCGCCACCCGGCGCAAGGTTGCCGCGCAGCACGGCCAGCCCGCCGGCCGGGTAGATCGGATCCCCCGCGCTGCGGATCACGTCCTGCGGGAAAGAAGGCGGCGCCGCATCGAGTTCTTCGCCCAGCGTGCGGCCCGACACCGTCAGCGTATCGAGATGCAGCAGCGGGCGCAGCTCGCGCAGCAGCGCGGTCATGCCGCCGGCCTTGTGGAAGTCTTCCATGTAGTGCTGGCCCGACGGCTTCAGGTCCACCAGCACCGGCGTTTCGCGGCTCATGCGGTCCAGCCCTGCCAGATCGATATCGATGCCGAGCCGCCCTGCAACCGCAGTCAGGTGGACGATGCCGTTGGTCGAGCCGCCGATCGCCAGCAGCACGCGCAGTGCGTTCTCGAAGGCCTTGCCGGTCAGGATGCGGTCGGGCGTCAGCCGAGCCTTGGCCATCGCCACCGCGGTGGTGCCGGTGCGCTCGGCCACGCGGATGCGGTCGGCGGTCACCGCCGGCGCCGATGCGCCGCCCGCCACCATCATCCCCAGCGCCTCGGTCACGCAGGCCATCGTGCTGGCCGTGCCCATCACCGAGCAAGTGCCCACGCTGGCCACCAGCTGGTTGTTGACGTCGGCGATCTCGGCCGCATCGATTTCATCGGCGCGATAGCGGCCCCAGTAGCGGCGGCAGTCAGTGCATGCGCCCACGCGCTCGCCACGATGCGCGCCGGTCAGCATCGAACCGGTCACCAACTGGATCGCGGGCACGCCGGCCGAGGCCGCGCCCATCAGCTGCGCCGGCACGGTCTTGTCGCAACCGCCGATCAGCACCACCGCATCCATCGGCTGGGCGCGGATCATCTCCTCCGTATCCATCGACATCAGGTTGCGCAGGTACATGCTGGTCGGCGCGGAAAAGCTCTCGTGCACCGAGATGGTCGGGAAGTCCACCGGCAGTCCGCCGGCCAGCATCACGCCGCGCCGCACCGCCTCGATCAGTTGCGGGGCGTTGCCGTGGCAGGGGTTGTAGCTGCTGCCGGTATTGACGATGCCGATCACCGGGCGCGCCAGCGCGTCGTCCGTATAGCCGGCGCCCTTGATGAACGCCTTGCGCAGGAACAGCGAGAAACCGGTGTCGCCGTAATTGGTCAGTCCCTTGGACAGGCCCTGGGTGCTGCCGCCGGCCGCGATTTCGGCATCGGCTTGCGTGTCGACGGCGCTGGCGGGCCGGGCCTGGCGGGGGTCGGGGGCTGACATGGCTATCTCCAATAGGATTATTGATAATCTAAGCCGGGAGCTTAGCTGCCAATGCACAAGGGACGCAAGCCCAAGCGCTTGCCGGAAAAATTAATCTGAATTTCAGATCAGTCGATAGAAAAATACGTCTTCATCAATCAAGAGCCGCCCCCTACACTTGGCCCCGATGACGAAGCCGGGGCGTCATCGCCCAGGCGGCCCTGCGCCATCCGGCACGAACTTCCTATTTCAACGATTTCCCGGCACAGGAGACTCCACATGCCTGGCATTTCGTCCATGTCCGCCCGCGGCATGCTTGCGCCGCGCCGCGCCCCTCGCCGCGCCGTCCTGGTTGCCTCGCTCGCGTTTGCCGGCATGCTGCTCGCGCCCGCACTCGGCAATGCCGCGGAAACCTATCCCGCCAAGCCGATCCGGCTGGTCGTGCCCTACCCGCCGGGCGGTGCCACCGACGTGATCGGCCGCACGCTGGCGCAGCACCTGTCGACCACGCTGGGCCAGCAGGTCGTGGTCGACAACCGTGCCGGCGCCGCCGGCAATATCGGCGCAGAACTGGTCGCCAAGGCGCCCGCCGACGGCTACACGCTGCTGATGGGCGCGCTGACCAGCCACGCCATCAACGCCGCGCTGTACAAGAGCCGCGTTCCCTATGACCTGGAAAAGAGCTTCGCGCCGGTGGCTATCGTGGGCACTGTGCCGCTGGTATTCGTGGTCAATCCTTCGGTGAGCGCCAACAGCCTGCCGCAACTGGTGTCGCTGGCCAAATCCAGGCCGGGCGCGATCACCTTTGCGTCCGCGGGCAACGGCTCGCCGCAGCACCTGGCCGGCGAGATGTTCAAGCGCATGGCCGGCGTGGAAATGCTGCACGTGCCGTACAAGGGCAGCGGCCCGGCCATGACCGACCTGATCGGCGGCCAGGTGCTGAGCATGGTCGAAACCGTTCCCGCTGCGCAGGCCTACGTCAAGAGCGGCAAGCTGCGCGCGCTGGCCGTGACCTCATCCGAACGCGTGGGTACCCTGCCCGACGTGCCGACCGCCAATGAGGCGGGCCTGAAGGACTTTGAGGTGAGCTCGATGTTCGGCATCGTCGCGCCTGCCGGCACGCCCGCACCGGTGATCGACCGGCTGAGCAACGACCTGAAGAAGATCCTTGCCGAGCCGGAGGTCCAGGCCACGCTGCTGAAGCAGGGCGCGATCGCCACATGGACCACGCCTGCGCAGACGGGGGCGCGGATCAGGGCGGAAGTGGGCAAGTGGAATGCGGTGATCAGGGAGGCGGGGGTGAAGCCGGAGTGATGCCGCAGCGGTGCCGCAGCCACTGCGAAGAAATCAATTCGCCTTTGCTTTTCAGTTCACGCCCGCCAGGCACTAGGCGTAGACATAGTGAAGCAGATCGATACGCGACCTCCCGCTGTAGCGCACTGTTGCGCAGGGCACTGTATCTGTCCCCTTCACGAGCGCAGCCGTATACTCTGTGTCCGGACGCGGCCCAGGCCGCTCCGCCCGCGCAGCGCCTGGCATGATTCCACGCAGACCGGGCCGCGCTCACCGATCTACACACCAAACAAGCAACGGAGCAGCAGCATGCGTGTCGCATTTCTCGGACTCGGCGTCATGGGTTTCCATATGGCCGGCCACCTCGCCGCCAAGGGGCACGAGGTCACGGTCTACAACCGCACCGCCGCCAAGGCGCAGGCCTGGGTCGAGAAGTTTGGCGGCAAGGCCGCGCCCACGCCGGCGCTGGCCGTGCGCGATGCGCAGGTGGTGTGCTCCTGCGTGGGCAACGACGACGACCTGCGTTCCGTGCTGACGGGGCATGACGGCGCCTACTTCAGCGCGCCCAGCGGCTGCATCTTCGTCGACCACACCACCGCCAGCGCCAACGTGGCGCGCGAACTCTATGCCGCCGCGCGCGAGCACGGCCTGCACTTTATCGACGGCCCGGTTTCCGGCGGCGAAGTCGGCGCGGAGAAAGGCATCCTGACCATCATGTGCGGCGGCGACGCCGCGGTCTATGCGCGCGCCGAGCCGGTGATTGCCGCGTACGCGCGCGCGGTCACGCGCATCGGCGAATCGGGCGCCGGGCAGCTGGCCAAGATGGTCAACCAGATCAGCATCGCCGGCCTGATCCAGGGCTTGTCCGAAGCCATTGCCTTCGGCGAGCGCGCCGGCCTCGACATGAAGCTGGTGCTGGACGTCATCAGCAAGGGCGCGGCCGGTTCGTGGCAACTGGAAAACCGTGGCCCGACGATGATCGAGAACAAGTTCGACTTCGGCTTCGCGGTGGACTGGATGCGCAAGGACCTGGGCTTGTGCCTGGACGAGGCGCGCCGCAACGGTGCCGGCCTGCCGGTGACGGCGCTGGTGGACCAGTTCTATGCCGACCTGCAGCAGATGGACTGCGGCCGTGCCGACACCTCGTCGCTGATCAAGCGCCTGCGCCAGCACCAAAAGGACGCCTGAAGTCGCGGCTGCGTCACCTGTCGTCGTCCGATTCCTACAGCGCAATCGGCGTGTCTCGGAAAGGCCGCTGCCGGCCGCGGGCCTAAGCTGGAGACATGGGGCCTGTCCAGCGGGGCGGCCCGGCAACGAGGCAGGAGACCATCATGTGGAAACTCGCAGGCGCGCTTCTGGTAGGCGCAAGCATGGCGCTGGCCGGCTGTACCGCGGCGGGCGCCGTGGCGGGCGGTGTGGCCGGACATGAACTGACCGACGGCAGCACCGCGGGCACGATCGGCGGCGCCGTGGTTGGCGGCGTGATCGGGCACGAACTGGGCAAGTAAGCTGATGCCCCGGCCCAGGCGGGCCAGGAATGCAGAAAGGCCGCATTGCGCGGCCTTTCTGCATGGTGGCGTCGGCGCTCAGAACTCTGCCGAGTCAGCCTTGAACTTCGGATCGTACGGGCCCGCGGGCAGGCCTACGCCTGCCGGGCCGACTGCCGAGGCATTGGCTTGCTGTGCCAGCGGCACGTAGTTGGGCTTTGCCTTTTCCACGGCGGCAGCGATTGCCGAAGCGATCAGGCCTGCGAGGCCGCCGCCCGCATTGTTGTTGGGCGTGTAGGCCAGTTGCTGATGGCGAGTCCACAAGGTCTTGCCGTCTTTCGCGCTCTTGAGCGTGTAATCGAGCTCTACCGTCGTCGTGGTCTGCAAGACCAGGTACTTGGAATCCCATCGGTCGATACGGACATACATCACTGCATCCGCGCCGAACATTTTCCCAACCACGGCAGGGTCGTTGCTGTGCACCAGGTCCGCGTCGGACAGCCCTTCATCTTCCATCAGGCGCTTGGTCAAATGCACCGGGAAAACGTAGTAGCCGCGCTCTGCGATCGGTCGCGAGATGGTCGACAGGAAGTAGTCAGGCGCATCCACATCGACACTGCGGTTCACTACCGGCACCACCAGGATCGAACGCGGCTGTTCGGCACGGAAGGCTGTGTAGTCGGAACGCTTGGCCATGGGCGCGCAGGCGGCAAGGCTGCCTGCCAGTGCCAGCAGGCCGAGCGTGCGGAACGATTGGATAAGGCGCATGGATTCCCCTTATTGCTTGGTAGTCTGGCTTGGGGCCTGCGCAGGAGCGACAGCCTGAGCGCTGGTCTGAGTGTTTTCCACCACCTTGCCTTTGCCCTTGTCGGCGGCAGGTGCGCTGGCGATCTGGATCATGCGCGTCATCAGTGCGGCAGATTCCGGCCACGCGGCCTTTTCCTTGCCGAACCAGACCACGGCGTCCTTCGCCTTGCCTTGCTCGAGCAGCACGTTACCGTACTCGGCATAGAGCCCGGGCGGCACCTTGGCGCCACTGCTTTCGGCGCCCGAGATCGTCTTGTTGAGCTGTTCCGCGAATGCCTCGGAAGCGGCTGGCGCCTTGTAGTAGGTGTAGAGCGCCGGCTCGTACGAGCCCCAGGCGTACTTCTGCTGCGGCGCGCAGGCGCTCAGCAGCGCGGCGGTCGCCAGCACGCCGGTGATGTGGATCATTTTCATTGTTGTTGCTCCGCGGAAACTTCGATGCTGACGGACTCGCCGCCCGAGGCAAAGATGCTGCGCGTCAGCAGCGCGCGCCCACCTTGCCGGACCTCGACCTCGTGCGGGCCCTCTTCGATCTTGAGCACCGACTGCACGCCATCGAAGGCGGACGCCTGGCCCACCTGGATGCCATCCACCATCAGCACGGACTGTGGCGGTGCGCCGACGACGCGCAGCGTCGGACGGCCCTGCCCGCTCTGTACGGTCGTATTCGGCAATGCACAGCCGTACATGGCCAGCGCCGCAAGCGCGGCGCACAGAAGCTGTTTCATCTGGGTTCCTTATTGCGCGACGAAGAGGTTGGCGGTGCCCTTGGGCAGCGTGCCGGACACAAGTTCCGTCACGGATCCCTCATTGGTTTCGCTGTCGCCGAACGACGACTGCACCCGCACCTTGGCTACGGGGCGCGCCGGCAGCGCAATCTGGAATCCGCTCTGCGCGCTCTTGACCTGTTCGCCTTCGGCATAGACGTACAGCATGTCGCCGGCACGGATGCCCTGGCGGCTGCCGCCGGAGATGTACACCGTGCGGCCTTCGGCCTTGAGGATGTCGGTTTTCCACTGGCGCTCTTCGAGCTTGCTCATCAGGCGGCCCAGTACATCCGAGATGGCGGCGGCAATGGCCTTGTCGTTGAGCGTGCCGTCGTAGTCGGCCTTGCTGCCGAATCCCGCCACCTCACCGGATTCAGTGGAAGCCTCGCCAGCACCGCTGGCGGAGAAAAAGGCATGGCCGGTCTTCACATCAACCAGGCGGATTTCCACCTTGGCGTGGGCGGTCTGCACCTTGGTCGAACTGAGGAAGCCCGCCTTGCCCGTGGTGGCGCGACCGAATTCCGTCACGGAACCGATGATCAGCGTATCCACACCCACCAGTTGGCTGTCCTTGGTCAGGCTCTGCTCAGCCTGGACCTTGCCCAGATCGGGCCGTTCGAACACCAGGAATCGTTTGGAGGCCACCAGCCGGCTGGACAGGATGTCGCTGGCCTGCTTGCCGAGCGGATCCAGGTTCTGGTCCGTGAAGAACGTGCGGCCATAGCGCGTTTCATTGGAGAAGCGACCAATGGCGATCTTGCGCTTGAGCTGGTGCACCGGCGGCAGCGACATGGCTTCCTGTGCGGCGACCTGCTGCTGGCGCGGTGCGGGCGCTTCCACCACCTTTGGCGGCGTGGTGACCGTGGCACAAGCGCCCAGCCCGAGGCACATGCCTGCAGCCAACAACCTGCTGAAACCCATCGCTTCCCCCGATTACAAATAGTTACAAATTGCGAGTTCGGGCGATTGTAAGGATCATGGCCACCCTTCGCAATAGGCGATATCGAGATATCGACAGTCCCATCGGTTCTTGAGTGGGTAAACGCAGCTTTGTTGTGTCAGGTCAGAATCCGCAATGGTGCGGATTGGGGTCGGCGAAGGGGTAAAGGAGGGTCAGACCACCTCGTCGGCGGACGCATTGCGCGCGGAACGCCGCAATCGTCGCCACACCAGCATCGGCAGCCGCAGCAGGAAGCCCGCCAGCAGCCGCAGGTGCATCCCGGTCAGCAACAGGTTGTCGCGCAGGTAGCGGAAGTGCGAGACCCCGCCCTCGCGCCGGGCGAAGTAGCGCACCGGCGCATCCAGGTTGATGGGCCACACGCCGCGCCAGCACAGTCGCACCGCAACCTCGGGGTCGAAGTCGAAACGGCGCATCCAGCGGCTTTCCTGCATCACGGCGCGCAGCGGTGCGATCGGGTAGACGCGAAAGCCGAACAGCGAATCGCCGATGCCGGCCCACAGGGTTTCGAAGTCGGACCAGAAATTGGACATGCGCCGCCAGTAGACCCGCTCGCGCGGTGCGCTGGCGTCGAACACGGGCCGGCCCAGTACCATCGCGCCGGGTTGGCGCTGCGATACCGCCATGAACTCGGGGATCAGGTGCGCTGGATGCTGGCCGTCGGAATCCATCACCAGCACGTGCGTGAAGCCTTCAGCGGCCGCGGCCTCGATGCCCTGCAACACGGCCGCCCCTTTGCCCTGGTTGCTCGGCAGCACCAGCACGCGCAGTCCCGGATCGCTGGCCGCCTGTGCTTGCAGCCAACGGTCGCTGCCATCGGTGCTGCCGTCCACCACGACCCATACGGGAGACCAGGCCTCGCGCGCGGCGCGCAGCGTGTCGTGCAGGCGCGCGCCCGGGTTGTAGCTGGGGATCAGGACAAAGTGCGTGGCCGACGGCGCGGTACCGTCGGCGGGACGGGGTGTGCCGCCGGCCACCAGCGCCGGGCGGGGCGTGGCTTGCTGCAGCATGGTCGTGTGCGGGTAGTGGCTGGCCGGGTGGGGGGAAGCGCCGCGCTAGCGCGTACGGTTGGCCGCCAGGTAGGCGGCCAGGCTGCCCAGCGAGGCAAAGATGGTCTTGTTGTCGGGATTGTCCGAACGCAGTTCGACACCGTACTTGCGCGATACCAGCAGTGCGATCTCGAGAATGTCGATGGAATCCAGCCCGAAGCCATCGCCATAGAGCGGCGTGTCGGCCTTGACGTCCTCCAGCCGCAACTCGGCGATGTCGAGTTCGTCGATGATCAGGCGGGCAAGTTCGGTTTCGAGTTCGGTCATGTCGCAATGATGCAGGAAGGCCGCTGCGGCACGCGTCCAGGGCGAAGGTCGACCCGGAACGCAGGGGCAGGGCAACCGATGCTATCAAAGGGCCCAATCCCGAGCCAGTTGAGAGAAGTTTAGTAACAACAAAGGCGGGCCTTTGGGGAATCATCGGCCCGCCGGCCGGGTCTTTTGGGGTATAAAGCGTTCGCTTCGCGCACTGTGCGCCGCCGCGGCACAGGCTTCCAATGTCCGCACGAAGCGCCTTACGCAACACACGACAACCCTGCAGATGCCTTCGAGCCAGCCCTTCCACCACCCCTCCCCGCCCGCCGCGCCGGCCTTGCCGGCCCGACCGGTTGCCGATGCCGGCGCTGCCGCCGCTTCGCCCTGGCGGCGCCATGGGTGGATCGCCGCGGTGGCGGGCTTCGTGGCCTATGAATCGGCCTTGCATCGGGCTGCACACCAACCGGGTGCCGAGGTCGCCGCACTGTTGCTCGGGGTGGCGCCCTTCCTGGTGATCGGCTTCGTCATCATGCGCCGCGCCGGATGGCGCGCGCCGGCATGGCTCGCCTTGCTGGCGGCCTGCGCGGCCTTGTGGATGTGGCGCACGCCGCTGGCCGCGCATTTTGGCTGGACCTATTTCCTGCAGCATGCCGGCGTCAATGCGGCCCTCGGCGTGATGTTCGGGCAGACCCTGCGCGCGGGCGGCACGCCGCTGTGCACGCAGATCGCCACGGCGCTGCACGGCCCGCTGTCGCCCGCGCACGCGCTCTATACGCGGCGCGTGACCCAGGCCTGGACGATGTTCTTTGCCGCGATGGTGGGCGTGTCGACGCTGCTGTTCGTGCTGGCGCCGGTGGCGACTTGGTCCTCCTTCGCCAACCTGGGCACGCCGCTGCTGATTGCCGCGATGTTCGCTGCCGAGGCAGCGTGCCGCCGCATCGTCTTCCCCCGCATGCGCCACACCGGCCTGCTGGACGCGGTGCACGGCTACCGCGCGGTCATGGCTGCCCGTGCTGGCCGGTCCGGGGCGCCGCGCTGACGCGCCGCCTCCTACACGGCAACCGGCACCGGCTATGACCATGCTCCCGATCGTTGCGCATGCCTCGCCCGAAGGCGTTATCGCCTGGGCGCACGGGCGGCCCGTCACCGTGCGGCAGTTCCTGGCCGACGCGGCAAGCCTGGCCGCCGCCCTGCCCACCGGCGGGCATGTGTTCAATGCCTGCACCGACCGCTACCGCTTTACCGTCGGCTTGTGTGCCGCGCTGCTGGCCGGCAAGGCCACGCTGCTGCCGTCGTCCCAGACGCCGGAGATGGTGCGCCAGCTTGCCGGGTTCGCGCCGGACGCTTTCTGCCTGCATGACCAGCCCGCCAGCACGCATTTCGCCATGCCGGCGTTCCGCTATCCGGAGAACGCGGCACCGGCCGCGGCCGGCCCGGTAGAGGTTCCGCAGATTCCCGCCGCGCAGGTGATGGCCTATGTCTTCACCTCGGGCTCGACCGGCAAGCCGGTGCCGCACCGCAAGACCTGGGGCGCGATGGCGCGCGGCGCACGCGCCGCGGCGCAGCGGCTCGGGCTGCTGGACGGGCGCGCCTGGACGCTGGTCGGCACGGTGCCACCGCAGCATATGTTCGGGCTGGAAGCCACCGTCATGCTGGCGCTGCAGGGTGGCGCGGCGCTGGCGGCAGCCACCGCGTTCTATCCGGCGGATGTGCTCGACGCGCTGGCGTCGGCACCGGGTCCGCGTGCGCTGGTCAGCTCGCCGGTACACCTGCGCACGCTGGTGCAGTCCGGCATGGCCATGCCCCCGGCCGACCTGGTGCTGTGCGCCACCGCCCCGCTGGGCCGCCAGCTCGCCGCCGAGACCGAAACGCTGTTCGGCGCGCCGCTGTGCGAAATCTACGGTAGCACCGAGACCGGCCAGCTCGCCACCCGGCGCACCGCACAAACCGACACCTGGACGCTGGTGCCCGGCGTCAGCCTGCATGAACGCCCCAGCGCCAGTGGCGACGACACCGAGACCTGGGCCGAAGGCGGCCATATCGAGCAGCCGGTGCCGTTGGGGGATGCCATCGCGCCGCTGGACGCCAGCCACTTCCTGCTGCATGGCCGCAAGGCCGACCTGCTCAACATCGCGGGCAAGCGCACCTCGCTGGGCTACCTGGACCACCAGCTCAATGCCATCGACCGCGTGCAGGACGGCGCGTTCTTCATGCCCGATGACGCCAATGAAGGCGAGCTGCGCGGCCACGTGGTGCGGCTGGCCGCGGTCGTGGTGGCGCCCGGGGTGGCACCGGCGCAGATCCAGCGCGCACTGCGCACGCGTATCGACCCGGCATTCATGCCGCGGCCGCTGCTGTTTGCCGACCGCCTGCCGCGCAATGCCGCCGGCAAGCTGCCGCGCGAAGCGCTGGCGGCGCTGGTGGCACGGCTGGCCGCAGCGCAACACGCCGATACCGTCGCACAGCCCGGCTTTGTCATCGGGGCTGACCATCCGGCCATCGCCGGACACTTTCCCGGCAACCCGATCGTGCCTGGCGTGGTGTTGCTCGACCATGCGGTGCTGGAGCTCGGCTCGGCGCTGGGCCGGCGGCTGGCGCTGACGCAGGTTGCCGCCGTGAAATTCCTGAGCCCGGTGCGTCCCGGCGAGCGCGTAGAGGTCTTGCACCACGCCGGCACCGCGGCGGAAAGCGGCGAGAGCATCCGCTTTACGCTGCGCAGCGCCGGGCGCGACGTCGCCAGCGGCACGCTGCAGGTGCGCAACGCCGCGCCGCAGGCGGAGGGCACACCATGCTGACCTGGCCGAGGAAGCGGCCGCAGCCGCTGGAAGCCGACTGGTCGCGGCGTGAGGAGCGCAGCAACATCCCGCTGCTGCGCGTGATGACGTGGATCTCGCTGGCGCTCGGCCGCCCGGTCGGGCGCGTGGTGCTGCGGCTGATCGCGGCGTACTTCACGCTGTTCTCGCCGGCAGCACGCCATGCCTCGCGCGCTTACCTGGACCGCGCGCTCGGGCGCGAGGCGAACTGGATCGACGGCTACCGTCATGTGCTCACGTTCGCTTCGACCATCCACGACCGCATCTACCTGCTCAACGGCCGCTTCGACCTGTTCGATATCCGCCTGCATGGCGAGACCCTGCTGGAAGCGGCCATGGCCAACGGCCGCGGTGCGATCCTGCTGGGCGCGCACCTGGGCAGCTTCGAGGTAGTGCGCGCGCTCGGGCGGCAGCATCCGGACATGGAAGTCGCGATCACCATGTACGAGGAGAACGCGCACAAGCTCAACGACGTGCTGCAATCGATCAATCCCGCCATGCGCCAGGACGTGATCGCGCTGGGCCGCTTCGACACCATGCTCAGGGTGCGCGACTACCTGGACCGCGGCTACATGATCGGCATGCTGGCCGACCGCACGCTGTCGCAGCGCGCCACCGACCCGGTGCAGCAATGCAGCTTCCTCGGCACGCCCACGGGCTTCCCGACCGGGCCGCTGCGCATGGCCGCGATGCTGCGCCGGCCGGTGTTCTTTATCACCGGCCTGTACCGCGGCGGCAACCGCTACGATGTCCACTTCGTGCCGCTGGCGGACTTCACCCACACCGGGCGCGGCCAGCGCGAAGCGGCGGTGCAGTCGGCACTGGCGGGCTATGTCGGCTTGCTGGAGAAGTTCTGCCGCAGCGCGCCGTACAACTGGTTCAATTTCTACGACTTCTGGCACGCCGGGCCGCCGCTCTCCGAGCAGCCGCCGCCGGGCAACGAACCGTGAGCCCCTGCTGAATGTTCCTGACGAAGCGCCCCCTCCGTTCCCTGCTCCCCATGCTGCTGGCCAGCGCCGTGCTCGCCTTCGCCACGCCGCATGGCGTTGCCGCACCCGCCGCGCGTGAAGGCGCCGCGGCCTTCGGCGTCGACCAGCTGATGTCGGCGCTGGCGCGGCGCAAGTCCGGCCGCGTGCTGTTCACCGAAACCAAGTACCTGGCGATCGTCGGCAAGCCGGTGCAGTCGTCGGGCGAACTGCTGTTCACCGCGCCGGATCACCTGGAAAAGCGCACGCTGGCACCCAAGCAAGAGAACCTGGTGCTCGACGGCGACATGCTGACCGTCGAGCGTGACGGCAAGCGCCACACCCTGCCGCTGCAGAACTACCCGGAAGTGGCCGCCTTTATCGAAAGCATCCGCGGCACGCTGGCAGGCAACCGCGGTACGCTGGAGCGCTACTACAAGCTCGGCCTCGAAGGCCGCGCCAGCCGCTGGACGCTGACACTGACGCCGGCGGACTCGCGCATGGCCGCGGTGATCAGCCAGGTGCGCATCGACGGCAGCCAGGACGCGCTCAACCGCGTCGAGATCCGGCAGGCCGACGGCGACCGCTCCGTGATGCAGATCCGACCCGCCGGCAAGCCCGCGGGCCGTCCATGAGTACCACGCCACCGGGACAGCCACCGGGGATGCCGCGCCGCTTCACGCTGCCGGGCGCACGCCTGGCGCTGGCGTTGTGGATCCTCGCCCTGCTCGCCTGCGCGGCGATCATCAGCCGCACTACCTTCACCGCCGACCTGTCCGCCTTCCTGCCGCGGCTGCCCAGCGCCGAGCAGCAACTGCTGGTGAACCAGCTGCGCGACGGGCTGGTGTCGCGGCTGGTGCTGGTCGGCATCGAGGGCGGCGACGCCGATGGCCGCGCCGCGATTTCGCGCGCGATGGCGGCCAAATTGCGGGGCGACGCGCGTTTCTCCTCGATCCAGAACGGCGAGCCGGTCAACCAGGCGGCTGACCGCCAGTACGTCTTCACGCAGCGCTACCTGCTGAGCCCCGCGGTCACGCCGGAGCGCTTCAGCGAGCATGGCCTGAAGATGGCGCTGAACGAGTCGTTCGAACTGCTGGCATCGTCCGCGGGCCTCTTTGCCAAGTCGCTGCTGCCGCGCGATCCCACCGGCGAAGTTGCCGCGATGATGGCGCAGCTCGACGCCACCCAGCGCGTGCCGATGCACGCCGGCGCGTGGGCCTCGCGCGACGGCAAGCGTGCCGTGCTGCTGGCGCAGACCGCGGCGACCGGCTCGGACACCGATGCCCAGGCGCAGTCCATCGGCGCCATTCGCGCGGCCTTCGAACAGACCACGGCGCCCGGCGCATACAAGCTGGTGATGACCGGTCCGGGCGTGTTCTCGGTCCAGGCACGCGACACCATCCGCCATGACGTCGAACGGCTGTCGACGATCGGGCTGGCCATCATCGTCACGCTGCTGCTGGTGGTGTACCGCTCGGTGCCGCTGCTGGTGCTGGGACTGGTGCCCGTGCTCAGCGGCGCGCTGGCGGGCATCGCCGCGGTCAGCCTGGGCTTTGGCGGCACCGTGCATGGCCTGACGCTCGGCTTTGGCACCACGCTGATCGGTGAGGCGGTGGACTATTCGATCTACCTGTTCGTGCAGTCGGCGCAGTATGTGCGCGGCGGCCGGCGCGACGAACGCGCGTGGCTGGGCGGCTTCTGGCCCACGGTGCGCCTGGGCGTGCTGACCTCGATCTGCGGCTTCGCCTCGCTGCTGCTGTCGGGCTTTCCAGGGCTGGCGCAACTGGGGCTGTATTCGATCGCCGGGCTGGCGACGGCAGCACTGGTGACGCGCTTCGTGCTGCCGCAGCTGATGCCCGCCACGCTGCACCTGCGCGACGTGACCCCGCTGGGCCGCCGCCTGGCCTGGCTGGCAACGCGCGCGCACCGGCTGCGATGGCTGGTCGCCGTGCTGGTGCTGGCGGCGTGCGCGGTGCTGGTGGCGCATCGCGGCACGCTGTGGGGCCGCGAGCTGCAGGCACTGAGCCCGGTTTCCACGAGCGACCAGGCACTCGATGCCTCGCTGCGGGCCGACCTGGGCGCGCCCGACGTGCGCTACCTGGTGGTGCTGTCCGGCCCCGACCAGGAATCCGTGCTGCAGGGCGCCGAGCGCGTGGCGCATGAACTGGACCCGCTGGTGGCGCAGAACTTTATCGGCGGCTACGAGAACCCGGCACGCTACCTGCCCAGCGCAGCGACCCAGCGCGCCCGCCAGGCCAGCCTGCCGCCGCCCGAGTCGATGGCGCAGCGCCTGCAGGCGGCCATCGCCGCGCACCCGGTGCGCGCGTCGCTGTTCGCACCGTTCCTGGAAGACGTTGACAAGACGCGCACCGGCCCGCTGCTGCGGCGCGAGGACCTGCGCGGCACGTCGATGGCGCTGGCGGTCGACGCACTGCTGTCGCAGCGCAACGGGCGCTGGAGCGCAACGCTGCCGCTGCGCGCGCCGACCCACGCGCAGGGCAGCGCAGGTGACGGCGTCGACAGCGCTGCAGTGCGCGCCGCGATCGCACGTGCCGGCGTGCCCGACACACTCTTCGTCGACCTCAAGGGCGAATCCGACCGGCTCTACACGGGCTATATGCGCGAGGCGCTGCTGCTGTCGCTGGCCGGCCTGCTGGCGATCATCGCGCTGCTGGTCCTGGCGCTGCGCTCGGTGCGGCGCGTGGTAGCCACCGTGCTGCCGCTGGCGGCAGCGGCGCTGGTGGTGCTGGGCGGCCTGGCCGCACTGGGCCAGCCGCTGACGCTGCTGCACCTGGTGGGCTTGCTGCTGCTGGTCGCCGTGGGTTCCAATTACGCGCTATTCTTCAACAGCCCCACGGCGGGCAGCCAGGTGGCGGCGACCTCACCGCATACGCTGGTGTCGCTGCTGCTGGCCAACCTGACCACGGTTGCCGCCTTCGGACTGCTGGCGCTGTCCAGCCTGCCGCTGCTCAAGGCCTTCGGCCTGACGGTCGGTCCTGGGGCGGTGCTGGCGCTGTGGTTTGCGGCGATCCTGGCGCGCCCCGCGGCGCCGGATGCAGCCGGGAGTTCAAGCAAATGAAGCCGTTATCCGCCCCTGGCGTCGACCTGCGCGATGCCGCCCACAGCCGCCCCTGGCGGCCCAGCCCGCTGCTGTACGGCACCGCCGCAGTCCATGCCGCGGCGGCCGGCGCCATGCTGGCTTATCCGCCGGGCATGGGCGTGGCGCTGGCGGGCGTCGCTGCCACGCATGCGGCGATGTGCTTCGCCGGATTGTGGCCGCGCAGCAACTGGCTCGGTCCCAACCTGCTGCGGCTGCCGCCGTCGGCGCATGACTGCGTGGGGCTGACGTTCGACGACGGCCCCAATCCGGAACTGACGCCGCGCGTGCTCGACATGCTCGACCAGCATGGCGCGCGCGCGACGTTCTTCTGCATCGGCGCACGCGCGGCGGCGCATCCGGCGCTGGTACGCGAGATCATCCGGCGCGGCCATGCGGTGGAAAACCACAGCATGTACCACCGGCTGCACTTCTCCGTCTTCGGCCCGGGGCGCATGCTGCGGGATATTGGCGCCGCGCAGCAGGTGCTGTGCGATATCACCGGGCAGGCGCCGCGCTTCTTCCGCGCGCCCGCGGGGCTGCGCAACCCCTTTCTCGAACCGGTGCTGTGCAAGCTCGGCCTGCAGCTTGCCGCGTGGACGCGGCGCGGCTTCGATACCCGCTCCGACTACGATGCCGCCAGCGTGGCACGGCGCCTCGCGCGCAACCTGGCCGGGCGCGACATCCTGCTGCTGCACGACGGCGATCCAGGCATCGATGCAGCCGGCAATGCGCATTGCACCACGGTGCTGCCTGGCCTGCTCGCCGCCATCGACCAGGCGGGCCTGCGCTGCGTGACGCTGCGCGCGGTGGTGCCGCCCGCCTGACCGGTCGGCGCCTTGTTACAATTAGCCCAGCCCTTCCGAGATTCCCATCCTTTCCCCCAAAGCCGTGTCCCCGCTCCTGTTCTCGCATTTCACGGCCACCAGCTGTATCGGCACCGGCGTTGACGCCACCCTGTCGGCGCTGCGCGCGCAGCGCGGCGGCCTGGCGCCCTGCCGCTTTGGCGATGTCAGGCTCGACACCTATGTCGGCGAAGTGCCGGCCCTGAATGCCGTGGCGTTGCCGCCCGCCCTGTCGGCGTTCGACTCCCGCAACAACCGCCTGGCGCAGCTGGCGCTCGAACAGGACGGCTTCGCCGCGCGTGTGCGCGAAGCCTTGGCGCGCTACGGCGCCGACCGGATCGGCGTCTTTCTCGGCACCAGCACGGCCGGCGTGCTGCAGACCGAACTGGCCTACCGCCAGCGCGATCCCGCCACCGGCGCGCTGCCGCCGGGCTTCAACTATGGCGGCACCCACAACCCGTATTCCCTGCCCGCCTTCCTGCGCCAGTACCTCGGCCTTGCCGGCCCGGCAGCGGCGGTGTCATCCGCCTGCTCGTCCGGCGCCAAGGCGTTCAGCTCGGCGCGGCGCATGCTGGAAGCCGGCCTGATCGACGCGGCCGTGATCGGCGGGGTCGATTCGCTGTGCTACACCACGCTGTACGGCTTCAATTCGCTGGAGCTGCTGTCCGACCAGCCGTGCCGTCCGTACGACCTGGCACGCAACGGGATCTCGATCGGCGAAGGTGCGGCATTCGGGCTGCTCGAACGCGCTGGCGGCGCACTGGATGGCGATGCCATCCTGCTCGCGGGCATCGGCGAATCGAGCGATGCCCACCATATGTCGACCCCGCATCCGCAAGGCCTGGGCGCGCGGCTGGCGATGGAACAGGCGCTGGCAAGCGCGGGCATCGCGCCGGCGCAGGTGGACTACGTCAACCTGCACGGCACCGCCACGCGCAGCAACGACGCTGCCGAAGCGCTGGCCATGGCCGCGGTGCTGCCCGGCACGCCGTGCAGTTCCACCAAGGGCGCGACCGGCCATGCGCTGGGCGCGGCCGGCGCGCTTGAAGCGGTCATCTGCGCACTGGCGCTGCGCCACAGCCTGCTGCCCGGCGGCATCAACACCACGCAGCCGGACCCGGCGCTGGACGTGAACTACGTGCTCCTGAACCGCGACACGCCGTTGCGCTACGCGATGAGCAACGCGTTCGGTTTCGGCGGATCCAACTGCAGCCTGCTGTTCGCACGCGCGGACGCGGTGTCTTACTGAGCCAGCGCCATGCCACAGCCTGTCTATATCGAAAGCATCGGCCTGCTCGGCCCGGGCCTGACCGGGTGGGAGCAAGCCGCGGACGTGCTTGCGGGGCGCGTGCCGTACGCGCATGCACCTACTGAACTGCCGCCTCCCGCGGGCTTGCCGGCCGCCGAGCGCCGCCGCACCGGCCCGACCGTGCGCCTGGCGCTTGGTGCAGGCCAGCAGGCGGTCGCCGCCAGCGGCCGCGATGCCGCGCAACTGCCGGCAATCTTTGCCTCCTCCAGCAGCGACGGCTTCAACTTCCATGCGATCTGCGAAGCGCTGGCCGAACCCGATCCGCTGATGTCGCCCACGCGCTTTCACAACTCCGTGCACAACGCCACCGCCGGCTACTGGTCGATCGCGGCGGGCGCCATGCGCACGTCCAACGTACTGTGTGCGATGGACGGCAGTTTCGGCGCGGGCCTGCTGGAAGGCGCGTTGCAGGCCGCCGCCGACGCCGAACCCTGCCTGCTGATCGCCTACGACACCGGCTACCCGGAGCCGCTGCACACGCACCGGCCGATCCCCGATCCGTTCGGTGTGGCGCTGCTGTTCACGCCAGAGCCGACACCGCGCTCGCTGGCGCGCATCAGCGTGGCGCTGACCCAGGCGCCGGCCACCGTGATGCCGGACGCGGCGCTGGAAGCACTGCGCCTTTCCGCGCCCGCGGCACGCGCGCTGCCATTGCTCGCAGCAATCGCCCGTGGCGAAACCACCACCATGGTGCTCGACTATCTCGACACCGTGCGGATCGAAGCCGACGTGGCCTGCGGCAATGCGGATGCCTGATGTGGTGAGGGACCGCGACTGGATCGCGGCGCGGATTCCGCACCAGGGCACGATGTGCCTGCTCGATGGCGTACTGGACTGGGATGCGGACTCGGTCCGCTGCACGTCGGGCACGCACACGCGCGCGGACAACCCGCTGCGGGCGCAGGGCCGGCTGGCGGCGGTATGCGGGATCGAATATGCGGCACAGGCGATGGCCGTGCACGGCGCGCTGCTGGCGCAAGCCGCAGCGGAACAAGCGCCGCAGCGCCCGCGCTCAGGCTACCTGGCCAGCGTGCGCAAGCTGGTGCTGCAGGTGGAGCGGCTCGACGATATCGACGCCCCGCTGGAGATCGCGGCGCAACGCGAGAGCGGTGAAGGCAACAGTGTGCTGTACACCTTCACCGTCAGCGCCGCGGGCCGGCTGCTGCTGTCAGGCCGGGCGGCCGTGATCCTCGATGCCGCCCTGCATGACAGCCACACCGGCTGAAGCGCTTCAGCGTGCCGGCAGGATCTTGCCCGACACCGAACCGAAGCCGACGCGATAACCCTCGCCCTGGCAGAAGCCAGTCATGATCACGTCGTCGCCATCCTCCAGGAAGCCGCGGCGGCTGCCGTCGGCCAGCGTCACCGGCTCGGCGCCGTTGCGGGTCATTTCGAGCAGGCTGCCGTAGGAATCCGGCGTGTTGCCGCTGATCGTGCCCGAGCCCATCAGGTCGCCCACGCGCACATTGCAGCCCGACACCGTGTGGTGCGCCAGCTGCTGCGCCATGGTCCAGTACATCGCCTTGAAGTTGGTGCGGCAGATGGTGCTGGGGGCCGCTGCGCCCTGCGGCTGCAGCGCGACTTCCAGCGCGATGTCATAGGCGTTCTTGTCCTGCTGCTGCAGGTACGGCAGCGGCTGCGGCGACTGCTCGGGGTTATCGCGGCGGAACGGCTCGAGCGCTTCCATCGTCACCACCCACGGCGAGATCGAGGTGCCGAAGCCCTTGCTGTTGAACGGCCCCAGCGGCACGTATTCCCACTGCTGGATATCGCGCGCGCTCCAGTCATTGAGCAGCACCATGCCGAACATATGCGCCGGCGCATCGGCCGTGCTGATGGGCTCGCCCAGTGCTGATTCCTTGCCGACGATAAAGCCCATCTCCAGTTCGAAATCCAGCTTGCGGCAGGGGCTGAACACCGGGCGCGCCTCGTTCGGCAGCTTGATCTGGCCGTTGGGACGATGCAGCGGCGTGCCGCTCACCACCACCGAGCTGGCGCGGCCGTTGTAGCCGATGGGGATTTCCAGCCAGTTCGGCAGCAGCGCATTGTCCGGGTCGCGGAACATGCGGCCGACGTTGGTGGCGTGTTCCTTGGACGAATAGAAGTCGGTGTAGCCGGGGATCTCCACCGGCAGGTGCAGCGTCGCCGCCGACATCGGCACCAGCGCCTTGTCGCGCAGTGCGGCGTTGTCGCGCAGCGCGGCGTCTTCGCCGGACAGCAATGCGGTCAGGCGCTTGCGGGTCTCGCTCCACACCGGCTTGCCGAGTGCGATAAAGCGGTTCAGGTTCACTGCGGCGAACGCGCCCTTGGCGGCGGCCGGCAACAGGCCGGCTTCATCGAGCGCGGCGAGGTCGAGCACCTGGTCGCCGATGGCGACGCCGACGCGGGGCGACTGGCCCTTGGTCGAGAACACGCCGTACGGCAGGTTCTGCAGCGGGAAATGGGTCTGGCCGTCGTTGGCGGAGGCGATCCAGCTGGTCTGGGGGGCGGTCATTGGGTTACTCCGTGATTGTTTGGGTGGCACGGCGGGTGGCGGCGTGCCGTGACTTGCCATGCTTGGCGGGCGCCTGCCCTCTCCCCCGGCCCCTCTCCCGCTTGCGGGAGAGGGGAGCAAACCGGCAGGTGAGGTCGGGCGTCCGGGGTTCAGCGCACGTTCGGGTTGAAATGCTTCTTCAGGCCCTGCCAGCAGGTGTAGTACTCCTGCTGCAGCGAGGCCGACTGCGCCGCGTACGGCGTCGGGCGGATCACGCCCGGGGTTTCGAACATGAAGGCCATGGTGTTGTCGATACGGTGCGGCGTCGAGGTATCGGCGGCGCTCGCCTTCTCGAAGGTTTCCACATCCGGGCCGTGGCCGCTCATGCAGTTGTGCAGGCTGGCGCCGCCCGGGGCGAAGCCCTCGGCCTTGGCATCGTAGACACCGGTGATCAGGCCCATGAATTCGCTGGCGATATTGCGGTGGAACCAGGGCGGGCGGAACGAGTCCTGCATCGCCAGCCAGCGCGGCCCGAAGATGACGAAATCGATGGTGTCCACGCCCGGGGTGTCCGACGGCGACTGCAGCACCAGGAAGATCGACGGATCCGGATGGTCGAAGCTGATCGAGCCGATGGTGTTGAAGTTGCGCAGGTCGTACTTGTACGGCGCGTAGTTGCCATGCCAGGCCACCACGTCCAGCGGCGAGTGGCTGATGTCGGCACGCCACAGGTTGCCCTGGAACTTGGCCACCAGCTCGAAATCGCCTTCGCGGTCCTCATAGCTGGCCACTGGCGACAGGAAGTCGCGCGGGTTGGCCAGGCCGTTGGAGCCGATCACGCCCAGGTCGGGCAGCTTGAACAGTGCGCCGTAGTTCTCGCAGATATAGCCGCGCGCCTCGCCATCCGGCAGTTCCACGCGGAAACGCACGCCGCGCGGGATCACCACGATTTCCTGCGGTTCCACTTCCAGGCGGCCCAGCTCGGTCACCATCAGCAGGCGGCCCTGTTGCGGCACGATCAGCATCTCGCCGTCGGCGTTGTAGAAGAAGCGGTCCTGCATCGACTGGTTGGCCAGGTACAGGTGGATGCCGCAGCCGCTCATCGCCTCGGGGCCGCCGTTGCCGGCCATGGTGACGATGCCGTCGATGAAGTCGGTCGGCACGGACGGCATCGCCGGCGGGCTCCAGCGCATCTGGTTGGGCGACGGCGGCACCTGGTCGAAGCGGCTCAGGAAGCGCGACTGCTCGAGCTGCGTGAACGGCTTGTGCATTGCCGCCGGGCGGATGCGGTACAGCCACGAGCGGCGGTTGTGCGCGCGCGGCGCGGTGAAGGCCGTGCCGGACAGTTGCTCGGCATACAGGCCATAGGGCGCGCGCTGCGGCGAGTTCTGGCCCACGGGCAGCGCACCGGGCAGCGCCTCGGTGGCAAATTCATTGGCGAAGCCGGACATGTAGCCGTGCTCGGCGAGCTGGGTGTGCGTGAGGTTCATGGTGTCGTCAGCGTTGCGGGTGTCGGTCGGGGGTTCGGGTATGCAGGTTCATTAATGAGGCTGGCTGTCCGGCGGCCGGCACAGCGCGCGCAGCAGCGCGGCATGCACGGCGTCGGCATCAAAAGCACGCCAGCGGGCGCAGACATGCTGGTCCGGGCGGATCAGGTAGCAGGTGCCGGCGCGGCCGTCATAGCGGCGCGCGAGCAGGCCTTCGCTGTCGGTGACACGGCGCACGCCCTGTGGCGCGGCGGCTGGCTGGCCTTGCGCGAGCACCAGCAGGATGCGCACGGGAACGGCACCCGTTGCCAGCTTGTGCCGCACGTCGGACGGGATGGCGCTGCCATCGCCGAAGACCATCAGAGTGAAATCGCCGCCCAGTTCGCCCAGCAGCCAGCCGGGCTGCGCAGGGTCGTGGCGCAGCAGCGGCGCGTCGACGCACGCGGCGCCGGGCACCATGGCGCCGGCGAATGGGTCGGCATCGGGCGTATTGAGCGGTGAATCGGCCAGCACGGTCGGCAGAGACAGCCGGCCGCTGTTCAAAAGCTGGCGCGCAAAGGCATGGCGGCGCGCCAGGCGCAGCACGGCGTCGCGGAAGGTGCGGCTGACCACGCTCTTGGGCGTGATGAAATCGGTGGAATGCGTGGAATGGCGGATGTTCTCGTCCGCGGCGGCCTCGCGCTCGCTGGCGTAGGTATCGAGCAAAGCATCCCCGGCCCTGCCGGCCAGTACCAGCGCGAGCTTCCACGCTAGGTTCTCGGCATCCTGCACGCCGCTGTTGGCGCCGCGCGCGCCGAACGGCGAGACGCGGTGCGCGGCATCGCCGGCAAACAGCACGCGGCCGTGGCGGAAGGCATCCATGCGCTGGCAGCAGAAGGTGTAGACGCTGACCCATTCCAGCGTAAAGGCGACCTTGTCGCCCAGCATCGCGCGGATGCGCGGCACCACGCGCTCCGGTTGCTTTTCGGTCTCGGGATCGGCGTCCCAGCCGAGCTGGAAATCGATGCGCCAGACATCGTCCGGCTGCCGGTGCAGCAGTGCCGACTGGTTGCGGTTGAACGGCGGATCGAACCAGAACCAGCGCTCGGCGGGAAACGGCGCCGCCATCTTCACATCGGCGATCAGGAAACGGTCGCGGAAGACGCGGCCCTTGCTCTCCAGCCCCAGGGACTGACGCACCCCGCTGTGCGCGCCGTCGGCGGCCACCACATAACGGGCATGCAGCACGTAGTCGCCATCGGGGGTCGATACGGTCAGTGCCACCTCGTCGGTACCGGGCGCAACGCCGGTGACGCGGTGCCGCCAGCGCAGCTCGATGTCTGACAGTTCCATGGCGCGTTCGACCAGGAAGCCTTCCAGGTAGTACTGCTGCAGGTTGACGAAGGCCGGGCGGCGATGGCCCGCTTCGGGCAGCAGGTCAAAGCTATACACCTGCGCATCGCCGAAGAACACCCTGCCGACATGCCAGCTCACACCCTTTTGTGCGACCCGCTCGCCGCAGCCGAGGCGATCGAGGATATCGAGCGTGCGCTTGGCAAAGCAGATCGCGCGCGATCCGGTGGCCAGCGTGTCGTCGTCGTCCAGCACCACCACGGGAACGCCGCGCTGGGCCAGGTCGATGGCCGTGGCCAGCCCTACCGGTCCGGCGCCGACCACCGCCACCGGATGCACCACGGGCGCAGCGCCGCCCGCCAGCGGCGAGCGCTGCTCGGCGCCAGGCTGGTACGCGAAGGTGCGGTGCTGGTAAGTGGTGTCCACGGCGTCTCCATGAGGCACTGCGCTGGCGCCCTGATCGTCCTGCTTTCGTTATCCGCGAAGATTACGGATTGCGTAATGCATTTACCATATCGTAATCGCTGGAACGGGACGTGTCAAACGGCGCCGCATCGCGGATGCGCCGGGCGTCGCTTTCATTGCTGTTGTAGGTCGGAAACGGGGAAAGCGGGAAAGGGTCGAGCGCCGGCAAGCGCACGGCACGCTGGCGCAGAGTGTCTGGCGAAAGGACGGAAAGGAAAACCGGGATCGGCGAAGAGAAAGGCGCCAGGAAAGGCAGGAAACGCCGCGCGGGCCATGCCGGCCTGCGGCGTCATTGACGTCTGGTGCCGGGAAGCGGCTCTCCGGACGACAGCAACCGGCGCGGTGCGGACAGCCCCGCGCCGGTTGTCAGGATGGTGGTCTGGACGCCGGATGCCTGCACCGGCCTGTGGGGAACAGGGCCGGCCAGGCAGCGGCCTGCTCAGACCGGCTTGTGGCCCTCGCCAGTGCCGGAGCCGAACGTGCCGGAAGCCGGGGCCGCGGCTGGTGCCTGGGCACCGGCGGCGGCTGGCTGGCCGGCCATCGAAGCTGCCGTCACGCCGCCATTGCGGCTGGCAATAAATGCGTTCACGTCGGCGGCAAGATGCTGCGGGGCCAGCACCACTTCCAGGCCCAGCGCCTCGCACGCGGCCAGGAACGTCGACATGCGGGGATCGGCCTGACCCGATTCCGCCCGCAGGTACGCTTCCCGGGAAATTCCCGCTTTACGGGCGACGTCCTCCTGCTTGAGCTTACGCGCGCGACGCAACGCCCGCAGTTGCCGGAACGGTTCGCTAGCGCCTCTTGGCACGGCTGTACTGTTCATGTCGGTCTCCAGTCACCAATGAAAAAAAGTGCGCGGACGTGCATTCGAGTATAGAGCACGCAAAGCGTTCCGTATGTAACCGCAGAAACACTTTGTGCAGATTTCTTATAAGTCCGCTCTACGGGCCAGACACCGGCCGGCAACCGGAAGTCAAAGCGCCGAATCGTGCACTACATCGTTGCGCCGCCCAGACTCTAACGAGGCTTTGCGGTTCGCGTTGACGTCACATGCTCCTCCATATGACGTTATGGCCTCCCGGACACAACTTCGCAAGTCCGGGCAACTACCATGCATCCGGTTTCGTTTGACAAACCGACCGGTCGTGCTATTCTCCACTGCATGCAAAAAGGACAGCTCACCCGTAACGCCATCATCGAACAGGCGCTCGACACTGCCGCCAAGGTCGGCTTCGAACAGTTGTCGCTGGCCACGCTGGCCGCGGACACCAATATGTCGAAGAGCGGCCTGTATGCGCACTTCAAGTCCAAGGAGGCGCTGCAGCAGGCGGTGCTCGACCTGGCCGTGGAGCGCTTCGGCGAGATCGTGGTGCGGCCGGCCATGCGCCAGCCGCGCGGCATGCCGCGGCTGGAGGCATTGTTCGAAGGCTACCTGGGCTGGCTGGGCGGCACGGTCACCCAGGGGCGCTGCCTGTTCATGGCGCTGAGCCAGGAATACCGCGACAAGCCCGGTTCGATACGCGACCTCGTGGTGCAATCGCTGAAGGACTGGCACAGCACCATGGCGCGCGTGGTGAGCGACGCTATCGACGAAGGCCACTTCGGGCCCGACACCGATCCGCGCCAGTTCGCCTTCGATCTGTCCGGCATCGGCATGGCCTTCCAGCAGTCGTTCAAGCTGCTCGGCCGGGCGGATGCCGAACTCATGGCGCGGCGGGCCTTCGCGGCCCTGGTGGCCCGTGCCACCGAGGGCGCCCGGCAACACTGAGAGGCACGACATTGGCGCCGGCACGATCCCGCCGGCGGGCAGCAACCCTTCCAGCCGGGTTTTTTGCACCAAAAAAAGCACGACTGGTCGTTCTTAGAACAGCGCGGAACGCCGCCGGCAAGCCGGTTCCGATGACGCGCGCAATCCAGAATCCATTGGAGGTGCAGGTCGTGACGCATGCAGTATCTTCCCCTTCCCCGGCTTCTTCGACTTCAACTGCCGCCGCTGGCCCTGAGCGAGCCCCAGGCGTGCCGACCCGGCCCGGCGGCGTGGCGGGACCGTGGCAGCGCGCGATGATGGGCTGGCAACGCCTGCGCTGGCAGGCGGGCAGCCTGGTGTCGCCCGCCGCGACGGCGCGGGCCCTGGAGCGCCTCTGGTTTTGCCCGCCGCGCGCCGCGGCCAACTCGGCGGCACGGCGGCTGCTGGACAGTGCGCGCACCGACTGGGCGCTCGTCACCGGCCACGGTCCGAGCCGGCGCGTGCGTGTCTACCGGTGGGGTGACGCCGGTCCGGTCGTGCTGCTCGCGCACGGCTGGGGCGGCCATGCCGGCCAATGGCATGCGGTGGTCGACGGCCTGGTAGCAGCCGGCATGCGGGTAGTGGCCTTCGATGCGCTCTCGCACGGCGCCTCCGATGCCGGCGCGCGCGGCGCGGCGCAGACCTCGGTGCTGGAAATGTCGCGCTCGCTGCTCGCCGCAGCCTGGCACGCAGGGCCGGTAGATGCCCTGGTGGCGCACTCGCTCGGCGGCGCGGCCACGGCGCTGGCGCTGCGCGAGGGCCTGCCGGCAAGCGCCGCGGTGCTGGTCGGCTCGCCGGCCGACATGCACGCCGCGTGCGCGTCGCTGGCATGGCGAATGGGCTTCACCCCCGTCGTGCTGGCGCGGATGCAGCGCCAGAGCGAGCGCTGGCTGGGCGTGCCGTGGTCGGCCTTCAACGTGCCCGACGTGGGCCGCACCCGCCCGGTACCGCCGACGCTGGTGATCCATGACCGCGACGACAAGGAAGTGCGCTGGGAAGACGGCGCCGCCATCGCCGGGGCCTGGCCTGGCGCACAGCTGGTCACCACCAGCGGCCTCGGCCATCGCCGCATCCTGCAGGACCCCGGCGTGATCCGGCGCATCGCCGATTTCATCCGGCCCGAAGCCACACCCGCGTGCGCGGTGATCCCGCCCGCGCTGCACGGCCTGGCCGTCGACTGAACCTGGAGACCATCATGTTCCTGGTGAGCAATGACATGACCGCCACCCTGCCTGCACGGAGTTCGCTGCGGCTGGTGGCCGACCCCGGCGAGCACGTTGCCGTGCGCTGCACGGAAGGCGAACTCTGGCTGATCCGCGACGGCGACCCGAAGGATACGGCGCTGACGGCGAGCGAATGCTTTACGTTGACTGACAGCGGCCATATCGAGCTGTATGCCGTGACCACGGCATCGCTGCGTGTGACGAGGTGCCGGCAAGGTGGCGAGCGGACGGCAAGCGCATGGCGGCAGTGGCTGCGGCGCTTGCTGGGGCCGCATGGTCGGGGCTATACGGGCGCCGGACAGTGATGGCTGGCGCCGGCTCGCGACCGTGGCGTCCCGGTTTTACACGACTGGCGTGACACGGTGCGTCGCGTCTGCCAATTGCCTGGCATACCCCGCTTCGATATCACCTTTCGTCTTGCCAGCTTTGGCGCGCCCGCGCGAACGTAGTCCGGCGCAATGCCTGGCGGTTAATTGCGTTTTCTATTAAAAAGCATGCGCCCCTCGGGGCGCATGCCTCAGACGCGCAAGACCGCCAGCAACCCGCGTGCGATCACCTGTAGCCAGACGCGCCGCCAGGTCAGCGTAAACGACACCGCCAGCGCCCCCGCCATCATGGCCAGCGCCCACAGCAGCACGCCAAAGCCGGTGCGGTTGCCCGCCAGCGCGGCCACGGCGCCAAGCGCCACCAGCGCCCACGCCGCGCGGCGCAGGCGTTGGCGCCGGCTGGCCGGCAGGTCGCCGCCCCGCCCCGACAGCTCGGTCCAGTGCCGCTCCGTGGCACAGGCGAACAATACGAAGGCGCTGTACGCACACAGCGCCAGGCCCAGCAACAGCAAATGTTCAAGCGTGGTTGGCACGGTCCATCTCCCCTTGCATCTGGCCGCTGGCAGCAGCGGTCCGGGCCTGGCGTGCCGCGTCGACGCGCCGCAGCCGGCGCGCCGCCGTCAGCGCGAGCCCGCCCGTCAACAGCAGCACGATGTCGACGCCGGCCACCGCAACGTGACCACGCGCCAGCGCAAGCGGCAGCCAGTCGCCGGTGCTCAGGCCGTTGAGCACCGGAGCCGCCAGCGCCAGTGCGGCGATTGCCAGGCATTGCTGGCGCCATGGCACCAGCGTGCGGCTGCCGGGGCGCATCGCCACGCGCGCGTGGATCGCGGTGGCCAGCCAGACCAGGAAGAACAGCCCGGCCTCGATAAACTCGCGCGACGGCAGCGTCATCGGCAGCAGCCGGTTGGCCACCATCATCGCCAGCGTGGCGATGACCAGGCCCGTGGTGGTACCCGCGGTGACCGCGGCCGCCAGCCGCACGCCCTTTTCGCCGTGGCGCGCATGGCGCTTGTCGAGCCAGTACAACTGCCCGGTAGCGATCAGCACGCACCCCGCCAGCCCGGCCAGGAAATACAGCCAGCGCAGCGGCCAATGATCGAATGCGATGAAGTGCATGCCGGTCAGGAAGCGCTGCGTGGTGGCAGCGGGCTGCAACGGCACGTGGTGCAGCAACGCACCGGTGGCACCGTCGAAGTAAGCGGCGTCGTCGGCCAGGCTGACGCGGTCGCCCACCGAGCGGCTGACCTTGACCACGGCGTTGGCATCGCCGGGGTTCCACACCCGGATCGCCGCCGGCGCTGCCCCGCCCCAGCGTGCGCGCGCGGCCTCGACCATCGGGCCGAGCGCGGCCATCGGCGCCGGTACCCCGGCGGGCGCGCGCGAGTAGCCGGACAAGGCCTGGTCGTAATAGGTGTTCGGCTGCTGGTACAGCGTGCTGATGCCGGCCGGCATCAGGATCATGTAGACGATGCAGATGCCGGAGAACGTGATCACCGCATGGAACGGCAGCGCCAGCACACCGGTCAGGTTGTGCAGGTCCAGCAGGCTGCGCTGCAGCTGCTTGCGCGGCCGGAACGTGAAGAAGTCGCGGAAGATGCGGACATGAATGATCACCCCCGACACGATCGCCGCCAGCATGGCCATCGCCGCCAGGCCCACCAGCCAGTAGCCGATATTCCAGGCACGCAGGTGCAGGTTGTAGTGCAGCGGATAGAAGAACGACGACGCGCCCAGCGTGCCCACGTCAGGCAGCAGCGCGCCGCTGCGCGGATCGGCCAGGCGGGTCTGCCCGCCCGCGGCGGCATAGCGCACGCGCGCGATCATCACCGGCGTGCGCTGCTCGGGCAGCGTGACCGCCCATTCGCGCAGCGGCTTGCCGCCCGCCAGCGCCGCCACGGCGCGTGGCACCACGGTGTCGATATCGATCGTGGACGGCGCTGCGTCCAGGCGCGTGGCCGGCATCATCCAGCGATCGACCTCGCGGTCGAACACCGCCACCGAGCCCATGAAGAAGGCCACCATCAGCACACCGCCGAGCAATACGCCGATCCAGGTGTGCGCCCAGGTCATGGCCTGGCGCAGGCCGCCCGCGTGTGCATCAGCCTTCTGTGCGCCGGAGCGGGTCTTGTTGTTTCGTGCGGGTCGCGTCATGCCAGCTTCTCCCCCAGCCACCACGCCACGCCGGCGCCGATGGCCGCGCCGGCCACCAGCACCAGCCACACGCGCAGCAGGTGCCGCGTCACCAGCGCCCACAGCGACATCATCGGAAACAAGAGGAAAGCCAGCATCGAAAACCAGAGCACGGCCTCGCTGCGGGCCAGGCCCAGGCGCCAGCCGAGCGCGGCGCCGCCGGCGGTGATGCCCCAGACAAAGGCATAGCTGCCCGCCAGCGCGGCCAGCGCGCGGGCGGTCATGACAAGCGCGGGCCGGATGGCGCGGCGCGATGGCAGGGATAAGGGACTGTCGGTCATTTGAATTCTTGGCAACGCACGGGCAGCGTGGCGGTGCAATGGAAACCGCCACGCTCCTCGCTGCGCTTACATCTTCATGCGCACGGTGAACATGGCCGCGCGCGGCTGGCCCCAGATGTTGCCTTCGCGCGGGCTGTTGATCCGTGAGTAGTAGCTGCGGTCGAACAGGTTGGTCAGGTTCAGGTCGGCCGACACATGCTTGTTGAAGTCATAGCCGATCGCGGCATCGAACGTCGCATAGCCGCCGCGACGCAGCGTGACCGCACCGACCGGCGCGGGGAACAGCGCGGTGTTCTGCACATGGCTCACCGCCGTCATGCCCGCACCGACGCGCCAGCGGTTGAAGTCGCCCGGCAGCCGGTACTGCGTCCACAGCTTGAACAGGTGCCTGGGCGCAATCGCCGAGAACGCCGTGTTGGCCTGGCCGGTGCGGTTCTGCAGGTCCTGCGTGACGTTGAACGTATAGCCGGCGTAGAGGGTCCAGCTCGGCGTGATGCGGCCGCTGGCTTCCAGTTCGAAGCCCTGGCTCTTGGTCTCGCCCTGCGATACGAAGAACGGATTGCTCGCGCTGGTCGTGTTGATGTTGTCTAGCGTGGCGCGGCCGGTCTCGCGCACCTGGAACAGCGCCAGCGAGGTGTTCAGCGTGCCCTCGAAGAACTCGCCCTTGACGCCGACCTCGTACTGCTTGCCCTTGATCGGATCGACCAGGTTGCCGCTGACGGTGAAGTACTCGTCCTGCGGCTGGAAGATCTCGGCATAGCTGGCGTAGGCCGACCAGTGTTCAGTGAAGTCGTAGATCAGCCCGGCGAACGGCGTGAACTTCGCGTTGATGTTGTCTTCCTTGGTCGTGCTGGCCGTCGGCGTGTACTGGCGCGCGTTGATGTCCCACCAGCTCAGGCGGCCGCCCAGCACCAGCGTCACCGGATCCAGCAGCGAGAAGCGTGCGTCGCCGTACACGCCGTACTGCCTGGTCGTGGTATTCGTGCCCGAGCCATTGGGGGTGAAGGTCGGCTTGGCAAAGTCGCTGCGCGGGCTGAAGATGTTTACGACCTGCGAGAATGGCGTCTGCGAGTACTTCGGGTCGCGCCGTTCCGAATCAGAGAAGTTGAAGCCAATCAGCGCCTTGTGCCGGCGCCCGAACAGCGAGAAGGGCCCGTTGGCATAGACGTCGAAGCTGGTCTGCTCCTGCGTGTAGGTCTGCTTGGCAGCGAACAGCGTGGTGGTGTTCACGCCCGGGATGACCGGCGTGTAGGCATAGGCCTGCTCGCGGTGCAGCCGGTTGTTGAGGTAGCGCACCGCGCCCTTGACCTGCCAGCCGCTGTCGAACTTGTGTTCCAGCTCGGCAAACGCCGAGGTGGTGTAGAAGTGGTCGCTGTTCCAGTCGGCACCAAGGTAAGTCGAGCGCGGCACGTCGAGCAGGCTCGCCTGCCGCGTGACCGGGTTGTAGTAGGCCGGCAGCGTCCACGGCTGGCGGCCCTCGGAGTCCTGGTAGCTCGCGCCCACCGTCACCATGGTGCTGGGCGTGATGTCGTACTCGACCACGCCATACAGCGCACCGGTGCGCATATTGGCCTTGTCGATAAACGAGTCCTTGTCCTGGAAGGCGCCGGTCAGGCGCGCGCGCAGCGTGCCGTCGGCATTCAGCGGGCCGCCCGCATCGATCTCGGCGCGGTAGTTGTTCCACGATCCCACCGACAGCGCGCCCTGCACCTGCGCTTCGCGCGTGGGCTTCTTGCGCACCAGGTTGATCGCGCCGCCGGTCTTGCCGGCGCCGGACAGCAGGCCGGACGGGCCCTTCAGCACTTCGACGCGCTCGATCATCGACATATCGGGCTGCACGGTGTTGCGCCAGTCATACTTGGTCGGCACGCCGTCCAGCATGAAGGTGTCGATCTCCAGGCCGCGCGAATAATAGATGGTGCGTTCCTGGTCGCGCTTTTCCACCACCACGCCGGTGGCCTGCGCCAGCGCATCTTCCAGCGTGACCAGGTTCTGCTCGCGGATGCGATCGGCATTGACCACGGTGACCGATTGCGGCACCTCGCGCGCGGTCAGCGGCACCTTGCTGCCAGCGGTCGTGGGCGGGTTGATGGGATTCTCGCGGGCGCCGTTGACCGTCACCGCCGGCAGTGAAGCCTCCGGTTGCCTGGCGGCGCTACCCGTGGCGGTGGGCTTCGCTGCCTGCGTTGCTGCCGGCGCTGCTCCTGTCGTGGCTTCCTGTCCGAAGGCCGATGCGCTGACCACCAGGCCGACGGCGGCCGGGATCCAGCGCATGGCGGTGCGGCACTGCACGGACCCATGCCGTGTTGCCCGCGCGCGTTCGGTCGCGCGTCTGTTGCTATGTTTCATGCCCTTCTTACTCCCCTGCTCTGTTGTGAAAATCCAGCCCGTGGGACCCGGCTGGCCGCCTGGTCGCGGCCGCCGGTCCTCGCATTGCTTTGTATGGGCGATGCCTCAGTGCGTGCCGGCGTGCGCTACACGCACGGCGCGGCTGCGAGGCGGCTCAGCCTGCATGACGCGGTCCTCGCCCGGTTGCTTGCCGAGCACCGCGGCGGCGATCTCCCGCGCGCGCACCGCCAGCACCGACAGCAACGTGTCCGACAAGCCGTGGGTCGCTTCGCAGCACCCCTGCAGGAACACGCCCGCCTGGCAACCCGGCGCCATCTGCAGCCGGTAGTCGCGGTCGGCCTGGAAGCCCTTGGCGTCGTCCAGATAGGACGCAAGCGGCGCCAGCAGCGACTGATGCAGCTCGCGCCGGTAGCCCGTGGCGAGGATGACCGCGTCATAGCGCTGGAGCTGGTGCGCGCCATCGTCGCGCCGCGCGATGTCGAGCCGCACGCCCTCGGCATCGGCCTCGGCATGGCGGACCTCGCTTCCGGCAAGCAGGCGGTGGCGCACCTTGCCGGTGACCTTCTGCTGGTACAACACCTCGTAGATGGCCTCGATCAGGTCGGTATCGACCACCGCGTAGTTGGTATTGCCGAACTCGCGCAGCAGTTGCTCGCGCTCGGTCGCCTCCCGCGAGAACAGGTAGTCGATATAGCGCGGGTTGAAGATCTCGTTGACGAAGGGGCTGTCGTCGGCCGGCTTGAGCGCCGGCGCGCGGCTGACCAGGTCGACCGCGATGCCGCCTTCGCGGCCATGCAGGTCCAGGAAGATCTCGGCCGCGCTCTGGCCCGAGCCGATCACCGCCACGCGCCGCACCGGGGCGGTACGCTCCAGGCGCTCCAGTGAGTCCAGGTACGACGAGGAATGGAATACCCGCGGATGGCCGCGCAGCGGCATGAACATGTCGGGGATGCTGGGCGCGCCGCCGACGCTGACCACCACATTGCGCGCGCGGCGCTCGGTCAGGGCCCCGTCGGCGGTGCGTGAGGTCACGCGCAGGCAGGCCAGCGCGCCATTGCCGCCGGCGGCCTCGGGCTCCACCGAAACAACTTCCTCGCCGTAGTGGCAGGCGTCGGCAAAGTCGGCCGCGACCCAGGACAGGTAGTCGTTGAATTCGTAGCGGCTGGGATAGAACGTCCTGGTATTGATAAAGTCGAGCAGCCGCTCGCGCTCGTGCAGGTAGTTGATGAAGGTATAGCGGCTGGCCGGGTTGCGCATCGTGACCAGGTCCTTCAGGAACGAGATCTGCATGCGGCTGTTGTCGAGCAGCATATTGCCGTGCCACACGAAGCCCGGCTTCTTCTCGATAAAGCCGAAGCGGAACGGCGCCTGCTGCGGCAGCATTTCGCGCAGGGCCACTGCCAGCGCGAGGTTGGACGGCCCGAAGCCGATGCCGAGCAGGTCGAGCACGGGCGACGTGCCGGCATCAGTGCGGTTGGCGGCGAAGGTGGAAGCGGAATAGAGCATGGTCTCTCCTTGCGCGGCTTGCTCAGGCGGCCATCGCGGCCGGCGCGACGAATTCTGCGGCCTGCCCGTCTTCCAGCGGCACCCACAGGCGCTCGCCGAAGAAGCGTTCGCGCAGCAGCATCACCAGCATGGCGCGCTTGTGCGGGAAGTCGAAGGCCTTGACCTTGGCAAAGCCGGAGCGGTCCAGGTTGCGGATTTGCTGCACGTGGTCGATGCGCGGCTCACCGACGATGCGCTGCGTGCGCGGGTCGTCCAGGAACATGTAGTGCATCAGCGACGGCAGCCAGGCGCTGATATAGGCCTTGCCACGGATCTCGCCGTCGCCGATCAGCACATGCCAGCCGCGGTCGAAGTCGTCGGCGTCGTAGTACGGGCCGATGCGGTTCTCCTTGGCCCAGTACACCTCGAAGTACGCGAACGGCTTGCCGTCCAGACAGCCGATCAGCGGGATGGTGTGCGGGTCCGCATGCTGCGCCGACAGGTAGTCGCGGTGCCTGGCGAGATCGCCCTCTTCCTGCCAGAACGCCGCCACGCGCGGATCGTTCATCCAGCCGTGGAAGCACGCCAGGTCAGCATCGAGATCGGCCACGCGCATCGAGAACACCTGGTCGAGCCACGGGATATGGCGTGCATAGACCTGGCCTGACGGCTTGGGCGCGCGCACCGGATGGCGCCGGCCCTGGGTCATCGCGTACTGCAGCGGATAGTCGCGGCCCGAGGTGCCGGTGTGCCACAGCGCCGGCAGCTGCCAGAGCTGCTCGACGCGCGTCACCAGTTCGCCGCCGGCGGTGCGCGTGGCGCTGCCTTCGCGCAGCATGGCGGAGGCCAGGGCTTCGGGTACGTCTAGCGCTATGGCCTGCGCCGCGGGCGCGCGCGCCAGCACCGCCTCGCAGGCGGCAAAGGTGCCAGCGCGCGCCAGCGGGTGGCCCGGGTCGGTATCGGCAAGCGCCAGCCGCGGCTCGGTGCCGGGCGTGAACTGCCAGGCCTGCAGCGGCGTGCCATCCAGGCTTAGCTGCAGCGCGGAGCCTTCCCAGCGGCTCTGCAGCGTGGGGATCGTCGCGGACAACCAGGGCTGGCTCGCGATCGCGTGGGTCATCAAAGGCGCGGCATTGCTTTGCATGTGAACTGACTCCCTGTCTGTGTTGGCGCGCGTCATGCGGCGGCCTGATGGTCGGTCTGGCCGGCCGCGGCGGGGGCGGCGGCGCTGTCGGTGGGGCTGTCGGCGCGGATCACGCCGCTGTCGGCACGGATCACGCGGTCGGCCACGTGGAAATAGCGGTCGTCATGGCTGACCGCGACAATGGTCTTGCCGCTGCGCTTGAGCTCCGGCAGCAGCGATTCATAGAAATAGGCGCGGAACACGGGATCCTGGTCGGCCGCCCATTCATCGAGCAGCAGCACCGGGCGCGCCTCGACATAGGCCGCCAGCAGCGCCAGCCGCTTGCGTTGCCCCTGCGACAGCTGCGTGGTCGACAGCAGGTCGTCGCGAATGGCGACCTTGTGGTCCATGTGCAGCCGCTTCAGGAACGCATTGGCCACCGCGGCGTCGAAGCGGCCGTCCGGGCCGACCAGCCGCGCGAACAGATGGGCGTTGGAGAACACCGTGGCGAAGTGGCTGCGATACCAGGGCAGCTCGGCGGTGCCCACCGGCCGGTCGCCGAGCGCTATGCTGCCGGCGCTCGGCTGGTACAGGCCCGCCAGCAGCTTCATCAGGGTGGACTTGCCGCTGCCGTTGCCGCCGACGATAAAGACAGTCTCGCCGGCGGACAGCGTCAGCGACACGGGGCCGAGCCGGAAGCCGCGCTCGTCGCCCTGGCCGGGATAGTCGTAGCGCACGTCCTGCAGCGTGATCAGCGGCGTGCCCGGCGCCGGCGGCGTAGCGGCGGTATTGGCCGAATGCAGCGCGAAGTCCTCCGTGTACGGCGCCAGCCGCAGCGTCTCGATCTTGCGCAGCGCGACGTTGCCGGTCATCAGGATCGGCAGCGTGCCGACCAGGTCGTTCAGCGGCATGCGGAGGAACATCAGCACCAGCACGAAGGCGGTGATGCGCTCGCGCGGGATGCCCAGCGCATCGCCGGCGATAAAGATCGCGCACGCCAGTCCCAGGATCAGCGTCGCGGTGAACGACAGGCTCAGCACCCAGAAACGGTCGGCCCGCACCTCATGTGCCCGCGCAAACTCCGCGGCGGGCTCGAAGTCGCGCTGGTAGAAGCTCTGCTTGCGCCAGGCATTGAGCGCCAGTTCGTAGCGGCCGTCGATCGCGCCCTGGTAGCCGGCATATAGCCGGTCGTCGGTGTCGCGCACCGCCTTCATCAGGTTGCGCATGCGCAGCACCCAGCGCTGTGCCAGCAGCACGCCCGCGCCCAGCACCGCGGCACCGAGCACGAACAGCTGCCACGACAGCCAGCCCAGGTACAGCAGACCGCCCAGCACCAGCACCCCGTTGTAGAACACGAACGGCACGCGGTTGAAGGCCATGCCGATCGAGGCGATGTCCTTGGTCAGCGTGGCATAGACGGTCGGGCCGCCGATCGCTTCCAGGCGCTCCACGTCGGTATCGAGGACGCGCTTGAGCATGCGCAGGCGCATGTCGTACACCACGCGATGGCCGAGCGCGGTCAGCAGCGCCTGCGAGCCGAAGCCGCAGCCGAACAGCACCGCCAGCAGGCCCAGCAGCACGCCGATGCGCCCCGCTTCCAGCGCCGCCGGCGCGGCGATCATGCGGTTGATCTCGGCAATCAGCGCGATGCCGGCGAGCGCGCTGCAGGTGCCCGCGGCCAGTGCCAGCAACAACAGGCCGCCAAAACGGCGGCGCAATGAGAGGAACAGGTTCACAGGGCCTCCAGCAGGTCGTTCATAAAGGCCAGGTCGGCGCCGGCATCGCGCCGGCCGGACTGGTCGATCGCCGCGGCCATGTCGCGCAGCACGGGCGCCGCGAACAGCGCCGGCAGCGCCAGTTCGCAGGCCATCTGCTCGCGGATGCGGGTCTGCAGCCGTACCAGCAGCAGCGAATGGCCGCCCAGCAGGAAGAAGTCGTCGTCGGCCCCGGCCTGGGCCACGCCCAGCACCGCGCACCACAAGGCCGCCAGTTCGTGCTCGGTCGGCGTCGATGGCGCCGCCGCGGCGCGCGGCGCGGCCGGCTCGGGCAGCGCCTGGCGGTCGACCTTGCCGTTGGCGTTGAGCGGCAGCGCATCGAGCCGCGTCAGGCTGGACGGGACCATGTAGCCGGGCAACTGCTCGCGCAGGCGCGCGAGGATGGCGTCGTCCGAGTCATCACCGGCCGTGGCGGCGACGTAATACGCGCACAGCCGCGCCATCCCGTCCGGCCCCTGGCGGGCCACGCAGACGGCCTGGCGCACCTGCGGGCACGCACTCAGCGCCGCCTCGACCTCGCCCGGTTCGACGCGGAAGCTGCGCACCTTGACCTGGTGGTCGCGCCGGCCGAGGAATTCGACGATGCCGTCGGCACGCTTGCGCGCCAGGTCGCCGGTGCGGTACAGCCGGTCGCCCGCCGTGGCGCCCGGCGTGCCGGGTGCGAACGGGTTGGGCACGAAGGCCGCGGCGGTGCGCGCCGGGTCAGCGGCATAACCGCGCGCCAGGCCGGCGCCGCCGATGTAGAGTTCGCCGGCCACGCCCGCAGGCACCGGCTCCAGCCGCGCGTCCAGCACGTAGAGCTGGTTGTTGGCAATCGGCCGGCCTACCGGCGCGACCGCCCACGCGGGAGCGCCCTCGCCCGCCAGCGCATGCGCCGCGGACCAGACCGTGGTCTCGGTGGGGCCATAGACATTGCAGACCTGCGCGCCCCTGGCCAGCAGGGCCGCGGCCAGCTCGCGCCCCAGCGCCTCGCCGCCGCACAGCACGCGCAGCCCCTGCCATGCCGGCGAGGCTTGCGTCACCAGCATCTGCCAGGTCGCGGGCGTGGCCTGCATCACGGTGATGCCGTGCGCGGACATCAGCGCCGCCAGCCGCGCCGGGTCGCGCGCATCGTTGCGCGTGGCGATCACCACGCGGGCGCCGCTGGCCAGCGGCAGGAACAGTTCCAAGCCCGCGATATCGAAGCCGAGCGTGGTCACCGCCAGCAGCCGGTCGCTTCCATCCATCGGCACCACCGGCGTCATCGCCCGCAGGAAGTTGGCGAAGGCGTCGCGCGAGATCTGCACGCCTTTGGGCGTGCCGGTCGAGCCGGAGGTGTAGAGCGTGTAGGCCAGTTGTGCCGGATAGCATTGCGCAGCCGGCGGCGTATCGGGGGCCGTGCTCCAGGGCGGCGCGTCACCGTCGACCAGCACCACCGCGCCGTTATCGCCGAGCGCGGCGCGCGTAGCGGCGCTCGCCAGGATCAGGCGCGCGCGGGCATGGCCGAGGATGTGGGCATTGCGCGCGGGCGGATGGTGGGCGTCGACCGGCAGGTAGGCGGCGCCCGCCTTCAGGATGCCGAGCAGCACCGCCACCAGCGCGGGCGTGCGCGGCAGGCACACGCCGACCAGCGTCTCGGCGCCGACATCCTGCGCGGCCAGCCAGTTCGCGATGCGGTTGGCGTTGGCTTCCAGCCCGGCATAGGTCAGGCTCGACGCGCCGTCCGTCACCGCGATGGCATCGGGCGTGGCCGCGGCGGCGCGCGCGATCCGTGCCACCACGTCGTCGGCCGGGTCGAGTGCGAGGCCAGTGTCGTTGCCGCAGGCCAGCGTCTGGGCCCGCTCGCTTTCATTCATCAGCGGCAGTGCTTCGAGCGGCGTCTCGGGCGCGGCCAGCATGGCGCCGAGGAGGTGTTCATAATGCCGCGCCATCCGCTGTGCCGTGGCCGCGGTGAACAGCGTGGCGTCGTATTCCAGCGTGGCCGACACGCGCGTGGTGCTGGCGTGCAGGTCGAGCGTGACGTCGAACTTGGCGCTGTCGTCGGGCACCGGCAGTGCGCTTGCCTGCAGGCCGGGCAGCGTGAAGGCGGCGGGCTCGCCCATCTGCAGGTTGAACATCGCCTGGAATACCGGCGTGCGGCTGGGGTCGCGCGACGGCGCCAGCCTGTCGACCAGCAGCTCGAACGGCAGGTCGGCGTGGTCCAGCGCGGCGCGGGCATCGTCGCGGACCCGCTGGCACAGCGCGTGGCCGCTCAGGCCCGGCGTCAGCCGGGCGCGATAGACCTGGGTGTTGATAAAGCAGCCGACCAGCTCGTCCAGCTCTTCATGCGTGCGGGCTGCGTTGGGCACGCCCACGGCAAAGTCGGACTGGCCGCTGTAGCGTGCCAGCAGCGCCTGCCATGCGGCCAGCAGCACGGCGAACGGCGTGAGCCGGCCGCCCGCAGCCGTGCCACCGGCGCAATAGCTGCGCAGCGCTGCCACCACGTCGTCCGACAGCGTCCAGCGGATGCGCCCGCCCTTGCCTGCCGGCCGCGCCGGCCGCGGAGCATCGAGCGGCAGTTCCAGCGCGGGAATGCCAGTGCCCAGGCGGTCCGCGCAACGTGCCAGCGCGGCATCGAGCGCAGGGCCGTTGAGACGCTCGCGTTGCCAGGCCGCGTAGTCGGCGTACTGCACCGGCAGCGGCGTCCAGCCCGGCTCGCCGCCATTGACGGCCGCGGCATAGGCCCGCGCGAGGTCGCGCGCCAGGATCGGGTTGGACCAGCCGTCCGAGACGATGTGGTGCATGGCCAGCACCAGCACGTGGGCGCCATCCTCCAGCCGGGCGACGGTGACGTGGAAAGGCGCGGCGGCGTGCAGGTCGAATACGCGCGCCGACTCGCGGCGCAGCAGCGCATCGAGCTCGCCTGCGGGCAGGTCGATCCATTGCACGGCCGGCGGCGCGTTGTCGACGATCTGCCGGGGCTCGCCGTCACCGGTCGAGAAACGGGTACGCAGTACCGCATGGCGCGCCGTCACCTGCGCCAGCGCCTGCTCCAGCGCCGGAGCCGACAGCGGGCCCTGCAGGCGCCAGGCGCGCACCAGGTTGTACGCGGTGCTGTCCGGCGCGTACCGCTGCAGGAACCACAGGCGCTGCTGCGCGAACGAGAGCGGCGCCGGGCCTTGCGTGGCGCGCGCGCGGATCGTCAGGTCGGGCATAGGCTGCGTCAT